>NZ_CM174477.1:0-4440000 GCF_057838865.1 Pseudomonas sp. KH_021
GTGTCAGTGGAACTTTGGCAGCAGTGCGTAGAGCTTCTGCGCGATGAACTGCCTGCCCAGCAATTCAACACCTGGATCCGTCCGCTACAGGTCGAAGCCGAAGGCGACGAGTTGCGTATCTATGCACCCAACCGTTTTGTTCTCGACTGGGTCAACGAAAAATACATGGGGCGATTGCTCGAGCTGTTAGGCGAGCAAGGCAACGGCATGACGCCTGCGCTTTCCTTATTAATAGGTAGCCGACGCAGTTCTGCTCCGCGAGCGGCGCCCAATGCGCCCCTGGCAGCAGCTGTCGCAGCGTCTCAGGCCCAGGCGGTCGTACCTGCACCGACCCCAGAGCCCGCTGTGACCGCCCCGGTACCCGCCTCCAGCGCCAATGCCGAAGTCGATCAAGAGCCTTCGCGCGACAGCTTCGACCCTATGGCAGGTGCAGCCGCTACCCAGGCACCTAGCCGTTCGGAGCAACGCACCGTCCAGGTCGAAGGTGCGCTCAAGCACACCAGCTATCTGAACCGCACCTTTACGTTTGAGAACTTCGTCGAAGGTAAGTCCAACCAGTTGGCCCGTGCTGCCGCCTGGCAGGTTGCCGACAACCCCAAGCATGGTTACAACCCGCTGTTCCTTTATGGTGGCGTAGGCTTGGGTAAGACGCACTTGATGCATGCTGTGGGTAACCACCTGCTCAAGAAGAATCCGAATGCCAAGGTGGTGTACCTACATTCGGAGCGTTTCGTTGCCGACATGGTCAAGGCGCTGCAATTGAACGCCATCAACGAATTCAAGCGCTTCTATCGTTCGGTCGATGCCTTGTTGATCGACGATATTCAGTTCTTCGCGCGCAAGGAACGCTCCCAAGAGGAGTTTTTCCATACCTTCAACGCGCTGCTTGAGGGCGGTCAGCAAGTCATTTTGACCAGTGACCGCTACCCCAAGGAGATTGAAGGGCTCGAAGAGCGTCTGAAGTCACGCTTCGGCTGGGGCTTGACGGTAGCCGTCGAGCCACCGGAACTTGAGACTCGCGTTGCGATTCTGATGAAGAAAGCGGACCAGGCGAAGGTCGACCTTCCACATGATGCTGCGTTCTTCATTGCCCAACGGATTCGCTCCAACGTCCGTGAACTGGAGGGCGCGCTTAAGCGGGTTATCGCCCATTCGCACTTCATGGGGCGCGATATCACCATCGAGCTGATCCGTGAATCGCTCAAGGACTTGCTGGCGCTGCAAGACAAACTGGTCAGTGTGGATAACATTCAGCGCACTGTCGCTGAGTACTACAAGATCAAAATCTCCGATTTGTTGTCCAAGCGCCGCTCGCGCTCGGTAGCACGCCCTCGTCAGGTTGCCATGGCCTTGTCGAAAGAGTTGACCAACCACAGCCTGCCGGAAATCGGTGATGTGTTTGGCGGTCGAGATCATACGACCGTTCTCCATGCGTGCCGCAAGATCAACGAGCTCAAGGAATCCGACGCGGATATCCGCGAGGACTACAAGAACCTGCTGCGCACGCTTACAACGTGATTAATGTCAGCGCAGCTTATTAAGGCAAGGGACTAGACCATGCATTTCACCATTCAACGCGAAGCCCTGTTGAAACCCCTGCAACTGGTCGCAGGCGTCGTTGAGCGCCGCCAGACCTTGCCGGTACTCTCCAATGTCTTGCTCGTGGTGCAAGGCCAACAATTGTCGCTGACCGGTACCGACCTTGAGGTCGAGCTGGTGGGCCGTGTTCAACTGGAAGAACCCGCAGAACCCGGCGAAATCACCGTGCCGGCGCGCAAGCTGATGGATATCTGCAAAAGCCTGCCGAGCGATGCGTTGATCGACATCAAGCTTGATGAGCAGAAGCTGGTCGTCAAGGCTGGCCGTAGCCGCTTCACCCTGTCGACGTTGCCTGCCAACGATTTCCCAACAGTTGAGGAAGGCCCAGGTTCTTTGACCTGTAATCTGGAGCAGAGCCGACTGCGCCGCTTGATCGAGCGCACCAGCTTTGCAATGGCTCAGCAGGACGTTCGGTACTACCTCAACGGCATGTTGCTTGAAGTTTCGCCGGGCATCATGCGAGCGGTAGCAACCGACGGCCACCGCTTGGCGATGTGCTCGATGAAGGCTGAGATCAGCCAGACTGACCGCCACCAGGTGATCGTGCCGCGCAAAGGTATTCTGGAGTTGGCGCGTCTACTGACAGAGCCTGATGGCACTGTGAGCATCGTGCTTGGCCAGCATCACATTCGAGCATCCACGGGTGAATTCACGTTTACCTCCAAGCTTGTGGACGGAAAGTTTCCTGATTACGAGCGCGTACTGCCTAAAGGCGGTGACAAGCTGGTACTGGGTGATCGCCAAGCGCTTCGCGAGGCCTTCAGCCGCACCGCGATTCTTTCCAATGAGAAGTACCGCGGGATTCGCCTGCAACTGGCCAACGGTCAGCTCAAGATCCAGGCGAACAACCCTGAGCAGGAAGAGGCGGAAGAAGAAGTCGGCGTTGAATACAACGGCGGATCGCTGGAAATCGGTTTCAACGTCAGCTATTTGCTCGACGTGCTGGGCGTAATGACGACCGAACAGGTTCGCCTGATCTTGTCCGACTCCAACAGCAGTGCGCTGGTGCAAGAGTCTGATAACGATGATTCGGCCTACGTCGTTATGCCTATGCGTTTGTAATCGCTCAGCAATCCAATGTCTCTGAGTCGCGTCTCTGTCACCGCGGTGCGTAACCTGCACCCGGTGACCTTCTCCCCCTCCCCTCGAATCAATATCCTTCACGGCGCAAATGGCAGCGGCAAGACTAGCGTATTGGAAGCTATCCATCTGCTTGGTCTGGCGCGATCATTCCGCAGTGCCCGTCTGGTGCCTGTCATCCAGTATGAGCAAGCCGCTTGTACCGTGTTTGGGCAAGTTGAGTTGAATGAAGGTGGGCACAGCAATCTTGGAATCTCCCGCGACCGTCATGGTGATTTCACCATTCGTATCGACGGTCAGAACGCCCGCAGCGCCGCTCAACTGGCTGAGATATTGCCGCTGCAATTGATTAACCCCGACAGTTTCAGATTGCTCGAGGGGGCTCCAAAAATCAGAAGGCAGTTCCTTGATTGGGGGGTGTTCCACGTGGAACCCCGCTTTATGTCTACTTGGCAGCGTTTGCAGAAGGCTTTGCGGCAGCGGAACTCATGGCTGCGGCATGGTACACTTGACCCTGCTTCGCAAGCGGCATGGGATCGGGAACTTTGCCTGGCAAGTGCCGAAATCGATGAGTATCGCCGGGCTTATATCAAAGCCTTGAAGCCTGTCTTTGAACAAACCCTGAGTGAGTTGCTCGAGTTGGAGGGTTTGACCCTCAGCTATTACCGAGGGTGGGACAAGGATCGCGACCTCAGTGAAGTGCTCGCCTCTTCTCTGCAGCGGGACCAGCAAATGGGGCATACCCAGGCAGGTCCACAGCGCGCCGATCTCCGTCTTCGATTGAATAGCCACAATGCTGCAGAGATTCTCTCTCGAGGGCAGCAAAAACTTGTGGTGTGTGCCTTGCGTATTGCCCAAGGGCATTTGGTTAGCCAAGCGAGGCGCGGGCAGTGCATTTATCTGGTGGATGACTTGCCGTCTGAATTGGACGAACACCACCGAGCTGCACTTTGCCGCTTGCTTGAAGAATTACACTGCCAGGTATTTATCACCTGTGTAGATCACGAATTGTTGAGTGAATGCTGGCGCACGGAAACGCCGGTTGCTCTGTTCCACGTGGAACAGGGCCGTATCACCCAGACCCACGACCATCGGGAGTGAAGGCATGAGCGAAAATCAAACGTACGATTCCTCCAGCATTAAAGTGCTGAAAGGGCTGGATGCCGTACGCAAGCGTCCCGGTATGTACATTGGCGACACCGATGATGGTAGCGGTCTGCACCACATGGTGTTCGAGGTGGTCGATAACTCGATCGACGAAGCCTTGGCCGGTCACTGCGATGACATTACCGTCATCATCCATCCTGACGAATCCATCACCGTTCGCGATAACGGTCGTGGCATTCCAGTCGACGTCCACAAAGAAGAAGGCGTTTCCGCAGCAGAGGTCATCATGACCGTTCTGCACGCCGGTGGTAAATTCGACGACAATTCCTATAAGGTTTCTGGTGGTCTCCACGGCGTGGGTGTTTCCGTTGTGAACGCACTGTCCGAGACTCTCGTACTGACTGTACGTCGCAGTGGGAAAATCTGGGAGCAGACTTACGTTCATGGCGTTCCCCAGGCACCGATGCAAATCGTGGGTGAGAGCGAATCCACGGGCACCCAGATCCACTTCAAGCCCTCTGCAGAAACCTTCAAGAATATTCATTTCAGCTGGGACATCTTGGCCAAGCGTATTCGTGAACTGTCTTTCCTGAACTCGGGTGTAGGCATCGTCCTGAAGGATGAGCGCTCCGGCAAGGAAGAGATCTTCCGCTATGAAGGTGGTTTGCGCGCATTCGTTGAATACCTGAACACCAACAAAACGCCGGTGAACCAGGTTTTCCACTTCAACATCCAGCGCGAAGATGGTATCGGCGTTGAGATCGCCTTGCAGTGGAACGACAGCTTTAACGAAAACCTGTTGTGCTTCACCAACAACATTCCTCAGCGCGATGGTGGTACGCACTTGGTGGGCTTCCGCTCAGCACTGACGCGTAACCTGAACAACTACATCGAGCAGGAAGGTCTGGCGAAGAAGAACAAGGTTTCCACCACGGGTGATGATGCTCGTGAAGGCTTGACGGCGATTATCTCGGTCAAGGTGCCGGATCCCAAGTTCAGTTCGCAGACCAAAGACAAGTTGGTTTCTTCTGAGGTGAAGACTGCAGTAGAACAAGAGATGGGCAAATACTTCTCTGACTTCCTGCTGGAAAACCCGAACGAGGCTAAAGCTGTCGTCGGCAAGATGATCGACGCTGCCCGTGCGCGTGAGGCTGCCCGTAAAGCCCGGGAAATGACTCGTCGCAAAGGCGCACTCGATATCGCTGGTTTGCCAGGCAAACTGGCCGACTGCCAAGAGAAGGACCCTGCCCTTTCCGAACTGTACCTGGTGGAAGGTGACTCCGCGGGCGGTTCTGCCAAGCAGGGCCGTAACCGCAAGACCCAGGCTATCCTGCCGCTCAAGGGCAAAATCCTCAACGTCGAAAAAGCACGTTTCGACAAGATGATCTCGTCGCAGGAAGTCGGCACCTTGATCACCGCATTGGGTTGCGGGATCGGGCGTGATGAATACAACATCGAGAAGCTGCGCTATCACAACATCATCATCATGACTGATGCTGACGTTGACGGTTCGCACATCCGTACCCTGTTGCTGACCTTCTTCTTCCGTCAGCTGCCAGAGCTGGTTGAGCGTGGCTACATCTACATTGCTCAGCCGCCGTTGTACAAGGTCAAGAAAGGCAAGCAAGAGCAGTACATCAAAGACGATGAGGCCATGGAAGAGTACATGACCCAATCGGCTCTTGAAGACGCAACGCTGCACCTTGGCGAATCGGCACCGGGCATTTCTGGTGAAGCGCTGGAGCGTCTGGTTAACGAATTCCGCATGGTCATGAAAACGCTCAAGCGTCTGTCGCGCCTGTATCCTCAGGAGCTGACTGAGCACTTCATCTACCTGCCTGCCATTTCTCTGGAGCAGTTGTCGGATCACGCTGGCATGCAAGCTTGGCTGGCCAAGTTCGACGAGCGTCTGCGCGTCACCGAGAAGTCGGGCCTGATCTACAAAGCCAGCCTGCGTGAAGACCGTGAGCGTAATGTGTGGTTGCCAGAGGTGGAAATCACTTCCCATGGCTTGGCCAACTACGTGACCTTCAACCGCGACTTCTTCGGCAGCAACGACTACAAGACAGTGACTGCCTTGGGCGCTCAACTGACGTCGCTGCTGGAAGAAGGTGCCTACGTGCAACGCGGCGAACGCAAGAAGCCAGTGACCGAGTTCAAGGAAGCACTTGAATGGCTGATGGCTGAAAGTACCAAGCGCCACACCATCCAGCGATACAAAGGTCTGGGTGAGATGAACCCGGATCAGCTGTGGGAAACCACGATGGACCCAAGCGTGCGTCGCATGCTGAAAGTCACCATTGAAGATGCGATCGCTGCCGATCAGATCTTCAACACCCTGATGGGTGATGCGGTTGAGCCGCGTCGCGAGTTCATCGAAAGCAACGCCTTGGCGGTGTCGAACCTGGACTTCTGATGTAGTGTCGATGGGCATATTAAGTGTCGCCGATTAAGCAAAACCCCAGCCTTAAAGGCTGGGGTTTTTGTTATGGGTGTTAATCATGAGTGATACTATTTCTGGAAAGGGAATGTCTATGAAATCTCCGCATGAGGAATTGCCTCTCTTATGCTGAAAAAAATCAGCCTCAAAAACTTCACAGTTTTTCGTGACTTGGACCTAAATTGCTGTTCGGGTCTGAACACCATCGTTGGCGAAAATGGAATGGGGAAGACGCATCTGTTGAAAGCTGTGTATGCACTCATTGCGACTGCTGCTGAAGCTGCCAAAAAGCCAATCTCAGTTGATCCTACCAAAACGTACTTACAAAAGGCCTATGCCGAAAAGTTGACGGGGGTCTTCAGGCCTGAGTCAGTTGGTCGGCTAGCTAGACGAAAACAAGGTCGAGATCGCTGTGAGATTTCGCTTTCATTCGATGAAGCGGCTTTCGACACCACGATTAGCTTTGCTACCAGTGCTAAAACCGATGTTCAAATCGAGAAGCTGCCATCCAGATGGGATAAGCAAAGCCCGCTGTATATCCCTACTAGGGAGCTACTCACGATTTTTCCTGGTTTTGTTTCAGTGTATGAGGGGCACTATCTAGAGTTCGAAGAAACGTGGCGTGATACGTGTATTCATTTAGGTGCCCCTACATTGAAAGGCCCTAGAGAAAGGCGCGCAAGCGAGCTGCTGGAGCCCATTGAACAGGCTATGGGCGGGAAGGTCGTTTTAGATACTAACGGGCGTTTCTATCTGAAAGTTCCCGGCAGCGGCACTATGGAGATGCCTTTAGTAGCCGAGGGGCTAAGGAAACTGGCAATGCTCGCCCGCCTGATCGCAACAGGGTCGGTGCTCGATAAAGGATATCTATTTTGGGATGAACCTGAGGCCAACCTCAATCCACGCTTGATTCGATTGGTTGCTACAGTCATCCATACGCTTGCGAAACAAGGGGTGCAGGTTTTCATTGCCACGCACAGCTTCTTTTTACTGAAAGAACTAGATCTGTTGGCACTCCAGGACCCCTACCCCCTTCGTTTTTGGGGGCTGCAACGTGAAGACGCTTCAGAGGGAGTTTTTGTTGAAGAGGTCGAGTCCTTGAAGGAGCTGACGAACCTTGTGGCCCTTGATGAAGAGCTTGCTCAGTATGACCGTGAGCTAAGCATCGCCAATGGTTGATATCGTAGAAGGAGGGCTGACTTTTTCATTTGGGGCTGGCTGGCAGGCAATCAAATATGACGACACAGCTTGGTATACCAATCAGATGAGAAGCGGGATCAGCGGGCTTAAGGCAATGGATGTTCTGGCCTGCAAACAAAATTGCCATTGGTGGATAGAAATAAAAGACTGCGATGGGCATGAGGTAGAGAGTACTCCTAGGATTTCTCCTGCTGATCCAGCCGAAGTAGATCAGACAAGGACCTGGATTAATACCCAGAACTTTGCAGGTTCAGTCAAAGCTCAACGAAAGAAGCTGTTCATCATCGATGAGGTGATGCAAAAATTCCGGGATACACTGACCAGCGCTGTTGTGGCTCAAAGACTTCGGAGCGCCGAGTTGCTTCCGTTCATTGCCCCCTCTCATAGCAATGAATCGCTCGTTATTGTCCTTATTCTGACGTGGGGCCTCCCCGATTACGCTCGCCTAGCTGCAAGGTTGCAGCAAAAGCTGAACACAGCGCTTGTTCCCTATGGCATGACAGGTTTTGTGGTCAATGAAACTTGCCAAGTACCAGGGCTTGATCCTGCAATAACGCGAGCGAGCTGATCTTCAATATGCAGCTCATCAGCTGACTAAAAAGGCCATCCTTCGGATTGGCTTTTTTTGTGGGCGTGGCGCGCTAGGATTGCGCCGACAGTAATCCGCTTTTCTGCACAGACAGGCAAAAAGAAACCGGCTATTAGGCCGGTTTCTGTTAGTGCCAAAAAACTTATGCACGGTTGTCATGAGAGCTTCATGATGAAAAATAGCTAATAAAATTAGCTAGTTACGGCATTTATTTTTCAATTGTAAAAATACTGTACACAAGTTATCCACAGAACGTCAGGCCACCACTTGCTGTTCGGCTTGAGGTGCTTGAGGCAAGGATCCCATGTCACGCTGAGCCTGCTCGTTCCAGGCAGCGAAGCGGTCATTGAGCTCGGCAATGGCGCGTGGACCTGTTCCCTGTGGGTACATGGGAGCGCCTATCATGACCTCGATGGTGCCGGGTTTTTTAGCCCAGCCTTCTTTTGGCCAGTACTTGCCGGCGTTATGGGCAATCGGCAGGATCGGCAGGTCGGCGTTGACCGCCAGGGCAGCGCCGCTGCGGGTAAATTTACCGATCTGGCCAAAGGGTACACGAGTACCCTCTGGGAAGATCAGTACCCATACCTTGTCTTTGAGCAGCTCATCGCCCTTGGCTGCGACCTGCTTGAGTGCGGCCTTCGGGTTGTCCCGATTGATCGCGATAGGCTTGAGCATGGCCATGGCCCAACCGAAAAACGGTACATAGAGCAATTCGCGCTTGAGGACTTGGCTCAACGGCTGAAAGTTGGCCGACAGGAAAAAGGTTTCCCAAGTGCTCTGGTGGTTGGAAAGGATCACACAGGGGCGCTCAGGCACATGCTCGGCACCGGTGACTTTGACTCGGATATTGAGAAACACCCGAACCAGCACCAGTGCAAAATGGCACCAGAACACGTTGATGAATCGATAGCGGGCGCGGAAGGACAAAAACGGCGCCACAAAAAAGCTCAGGGTACACCACAGAAAAGCACTGGTGCCCAGCAGCAGGTAAAAGACAAAGATCCTGATGGCCTGCAAGGTCGACATAGTGACATTTACCATTGCGGGCTCGCCCGCCTGCGTGGAGCGCACGAATAACGACGGATGACCGGCCATGCGAAACAGATCACAGGCCGGCACGGGTCAGAAATCGAGCGCCTTATGTGTGGATAAGGGCTCTGGCGACAGCGGCCAGATCCTCGAAAATCAGGGTATTGGCCGGCAAAGTCTTGCCGAGCGTCTTGCCGCCTTTTCCGGTTTTCACCAGAACAGGCTGTGAATCGACGGCTATCGCGGCTTCCAAGTCACCCATACTATCGCCGACAAACCATAAACCGGCCAGATCCACGCCGTAATGGGCAGCGATGGTCCTGAGCATGCCGGGTTTCGGCTTGCGGCAATCACAGCCTTGGTCCGGGCCGTGTGGGCAATAGACGATCAGCCCGACCTCGCCACCCTGTTCAGCCACCAGCGCCCGCAAGCGGGTGTGCATGGCTTCCAGGGTGGCAAGCTCGTAGTAACCGCGAGCAATACCGGACTGGTTGGTAGCTACGGCTACCGTCCAGCCGGCCTTGCTCAACTGCGCGATGGCGTCGATCGAGCCTGGGATGGGGATCCATTCATCCACCGACTTGATGTAAGCGTCGGAGTCTTGGTTGATCACCCCGTCACGATCGAGTATCAGCAGTTTCAAGGCTTACCCCAGCAGCGAGATGTCGGCAACGCCCAAGAACAGGCCGCGCAGACGTGCCAACAAGGCATAGCGGTTGGCACGTACGTTGGCATCCTCGGCATTGACCATCACCGCTTCGAAGAACGCATCGACTGGCTCGCGCAATGCGGCCAGGCGTGCCAGCGATTCACTGTACTGACGCGCAGCCGCCATTGGCTGAACCGCGTGGTCGGCTTGTTGAATCGCCGAGTACAGGGAGAATTCGTTGGCGTTGTCGAAGTACTTCGGTTCGACGGTGGTGGCGATGGTGCCTTCGACCTTGCTCAGCAGGTTCGATACGCGCTTGTTCACGGCGGCCAGTGCTGCGGCTTCTGGCAGTTGGCGGAACGCTTGGACCGCTTGCACGCGTTGGTCGAAATCCAGCGCCGAACCCGGTTGCAGGGCACGAACCGACAGGTAAGTCGCCATGTCGATGCCTTCATCTTCATAGCGGGCACGCAGGCGATCGAACACGAATTCCATCACCTGGTCAGCCAGGCCAGCTGGCTTGATCTTGTCGCCAAATTGGTTAACAGCAAAGGCCACGGCAGGCGCCAGGTCCAGGTCGAGTTTCTTCTCGATCAGGATACGCAGGATCCCCAGGGCGGCGCGACGCAGTGCGTACGGGTCCTTGCTACCGGTTGGCAGCATGCCGATACCGAAGATGCCGACCAGGGTGTCGAGCTTGTCAGCGATCGCCACGGCCGCACCGGTCAGGGTCGATGGCAGTTCAGCGCCAGCACCACGCGGCATGTACTGCTCGTTCAGAGCCAGTGCCACATCTTCAGGCTCGCCATCGTTGAGGGCGTAGTAGTAGCCGGCAACGCCTTGCATTTCAGGGAACTCGCCGACCATCTCGGTGGCCAGGTCGCACTTGGACAGCAGGCCTGCGCGGGCAGCACGCTGGGCATCGCCGCCAATGCGCTGGGCAATGAAGGCGGCCAGTTTCGACACGCGCTCGGCCTTGTCGTAGACGCTGCCCAACTGGGCCTGGAACACGACGTTCTGCAGGCGCAGGTTGAAGCTTTCGAGCTTTTGCTTCTTGTCTTGCTTGAAGAAGAACTCGGCGTCTGTCAGGCGTGGGCGAACGACTTTCTCGTTACCCAGGATGATCTGCGAAGGGTCTTTGCTCTCGACGTTGGCCACCGTGATAAAGCGCGGCAGCAATTTGCCATCCACATCCAGCAGGCAGAAATACTTCTGGTTGTCCTGCATGGTGGTGATCAGGGCTTCTTGCGGCACTTCCAGGAAACGCTCCTCGAACGAGCACACCAGCGGCACTGGCCATTCGACCAGCGCGGTCACTTCGTCCAGCAGGCTTGGCGGCACGATGGCGGTGCCTTCCTGTTGCATGGCAAGTTCGGCGGTGCGCTTGCCGATCAGCTCGCGACGCTCGCTGAAGTCGGCCAATACATAGGCTTTGCGCAGGTCTTCCTGATAAGTGGCGGGCGAGCTGATGCGCACGCTTTCAGGATGATGGAAGCGGTGGCCGCGCGAATCACGACCAGCTTTCTGGGCCAGGATTGTGCAATCGATAACCTGGTCGCCCAGCAGCATGACCAACCATTGGGTCGGACGTACGAACTCTTCCTTGCGAGCCCCCCAGCGCATGCGCTTGGGAATTGGCAGATCGTTGAGCGAGTCTTCGACGATAGTCGGCAGCAGGCTTGCAGTCGGTTTGCCGACAATGCGCTGGGAGAACCGCAGCTTAGGGCCGCTCTGGTCTATTTCAGCCAGGTCGACACCACATTTTTTGGCAAAGCCCAGGGCTGCTTGAGTCGGGTTGCCCTCGGCATCGAAGGCCGCCTGGCGTGGAGGGCCGTCCAGATTGATGCTGCGGTCAGGCTGCTGGCTGTCGAGTTGGCTGATCAGCACGGCCAGGCGGCGCGGCGCGGCGAATACGCGTTTGGCGCTGTAGTTCAGGCCGGCTGCCTGCAGGCCTTTTTCGATACCTGACAGGAAGGCGTCGCCCAGTGTGCTGAGAGCCTTGGGTGGCAGTTCTTCGGTGCCCAGTTCAACCAGGAAATCTTGAGCACTCATTGTGCAGCCTCCAGCTTAGCCAACACTTCATCACGCAGGTCAGGGGACGCCATCGGGAAGCCCAGCTTGGCGCGAGCGTTCAGATAGCTTTGGGCAACGGCGCGGGCCAGGGTCCGCACGCGCAGGATGTAACGCTGGCGCTCGGTCACCGAGATGGCGCGACGGGCATCGAGCAGGTTGAAGGTGTGCGAGGCCTTGAGGACCATTTCATAGGTCGGCAGCGGCAGCTCCAGCTCGATCAGGCGATTGGCTTCGCTTTCATAGAAATCGAACAGTTCGAACAGCTTCTCGACGTTGGCGTGTTCGAAGTTGTAGGTCGACTGCTCCACTTCGTTTTGGTGGAACACATCGCCGTAGGTCACTTTGCCGAACGGGCCATCGGTCCAGACCAGGTCGTAGACCGAGTCCACACCCTGCAGATACATGGCCAGGCGCTCCAGGCCATAGGTGATTTCGCCCGTTACCGGGTAGCACTCAATGCCGCCCACTTGCTGGAAGTAGGTGAATTGGGTGACTTCCATGCCATTGAGCCAGATTTCCCAGCCCAGGCCCCAGGCGCCCAGGGTCGGCGATTCCCAGTTGTCTTCAACAAAGCGGATGTCGTGGACCAGTGGGTCCAGGCCGATGTGCTTGAGCGAGCCCAGGTACAACTCCTGGAAGTTCGCAGGGTTCGGCTTGAGCACGACCTGGAACTGGTAGTAGTGCTGCAGACGGTTGGGGTTTTCGCCGTAGCGGCCGTCAGCCGGACGACGGCTGGGCTGCACATAAGCGGCGTTCCAGTTTTCCGGGCCGATGGCGCGCAGAAAAGTGCCGGTATGAAAAGTGCCGGCGCCTACTTCCATATCGTAGGGCTGAAGTACCACACAACCTTGCTCGGCCCAGTACTGTTGCAGGGCGAGGATCAAGTCTTGGAAGGTACGCACGGCTGGCGTAGGCTGGCTCACGAAATTCACCTGTTTCTAGGGCTGCGAATATAAAGAGCGGGAGTATAACCCGATTCGCACGCGCCTCTACCCTTGGAGCTTTATGCCTCGCTGCTTTTGGTGTAACGACGATTCGCTGTACCAGGCTTATCACGACCAGGAGTGGGGCGTGCCCCTGCACGATGGCGCAAGGCTGTTCGAGTTGCTGCTGCTGGAAGGCTTCCAGGCCGGACTTTCCTGGATCACGGTGCTGAAAAAGCGTGAGCATTACCGCAAGGTCATGTTCGGTTTCGACCCCAAGCGGCTGGCCGTGATGACCGATGAGGAAATTGAAGAACGCATGCTTGACCCAGGCATTATTCGCAATCGCCTCAAGCTCAAGGCAGCACGCACCAATGCCAAGGCCTGGCTGGCCCAGGACAACCCGGTCGAGCTGTTGTGGTCATTCGTCGGTGGCGTGCCGAAAATCAATCATTTCAGCCAGCGTGGCGAGGTGCCAGCGCAGACACTTGAAGCGCAAGCCATGAGCAAAGCCTTGAAAAAGGCGGGGTTCACCTTCGTCGGTCCGACCATCTGCTATGCCTTTATGCAGGCTTCGGGGATGGTCATGGACCACACTACCGATTGCGATCGCTACGCCACGCTGGTGCGCTGACGGTTACAATGCCCAGCTTGCAAACATAGGAGTGACCTGTGGATAAGTTCAAGGGCGCCTTGATGGTAGGTGCTTTGCGGTTATTTGCCCTATTACCGTGGCGCGCCGTGCAACGTGTGGGTTCAGCCATTGGCTGGATGATGTGGAAGCTGCCCAACAGCTCCCGCGAAGTGGTGCGGGTCAACCTTGCCAAGTGCTTCCCCGAGATGGACCCTGCTGCCCGCGAACAACTGGTCGGGCGCACACTGATGGACATCGGCAAATCGCTGACCGAAAGCGCCTGTGCCTGGATCTGGCCGGCGCAGCGTTCGCTGGATCTGGTCCGTGAAGTCGAAGGCCTGGAGGTCCTCAAGGAGGCACTGGCTTCTGGAAAGGGCGTGGTCGGCATCACCAGCCACCTGGGCAACTGGGAAGTGCTCAATCACTTCTATTGCAACCAGTGCAACCCGATCATTTTCTATCGCCCCCCCAAGCTCAAGGCTGTTGACGACCTGCTGCGCGAACAGCGCGTGCAACTGGGCAACCGGGTGGCGGCTTCCACCAAGGAAGGCATCCTGAGCATCATCAAGGAAGTGCGCAAGGGCGGCCAGGTAGGGATTCCAGCCGATCCGGAGCCGGCTGAATCGGCGGGTATCTTCGTGCCCTTCTTTGCCACTCAGGCACTGACCAGCAAGTTTGTGCCCAACATGCTGGCCGGTGGCAAGGCGGTTGGCGTGTTCCTGCATGCCCTGCGCCTGCCGGATGGTTCGGGGTTCAAGGTGATCCTGGAAGCGGCGCCTGAAGCCATGTACAGCACCGACACCGAAACCAGTGTCGCGGCCATGAGCCAGGTGATCGAGAAGTACGTACGGGCCTATCCGAGCCAGTACATGTGGAGCATGAAGCGCTTCAAGAAGCGCCCGGCGGGCGAGGCGCGCTGGTACTGACCCGGGCACATTGTAGGAGCCAGGCTTGCCTGCGATGCAGGCGACACGATCCTGACTGATTACCGCGGCGCGGCCATCGCAGGCAAGCCTGGCTCCTACAGGACCGCGTTGCATCAGGCAAACCGCGGTGCGTTCATCGCGGTGGTCCGGCATTCCGGTACAACCCGGCTCCTACAGGCTCGTGTAGGAGCCAGCCTTGGCTGCGATGGGATCGCCGCGGTGTATCAGGCAAACCGCGGTGCGTTCATCGCGGTGGTCCGGCATTCCGGTAAACCCGGCTCCTACAATTTGTCGAGTTTTTTCAGGAACACCGTCATTTCTTTTTCGGCCTGCTTGTCGCCATGTCCCCGAGCGGCCTCCAGGCCCTGCTCCCAAGCTTGGCGCGCCGCGGCGCGATCGCCCAATGCCAGGTTGGCCTTGCCCAGTAGTTTCCAGGCCGCCGAGTACTTGGGGTCAAAGGCTACGCAGCGTTCGAGATGCTCGACCGCCTTGGCATTCTCGCCAAGGTCCAGGTAACCCTTGCCCAAGCCAAAACGCAGCAGGGCGTTATCCACACCCTTGGCCAGCATCTTCTCCAGTGATTCGAGCATTTAGCCTCCCCTCGCGCGTTAGAAAAAGCTCAGGCCGACATGGAACAGCTTCTCTACGTCGCGAATGTATTTTTTATCCACAACGAAAAGGATCACATGGTCGCCGGCTTCGATCACGGTGTCATCGTGGGCGATCAACACTTCTTCATCCCGAATGATCGCACCGATCGTCGTGCCGGGTGGAAGGTCGATATTCTCGATGGCCCGGCCGATCACCTTGCTCGATTTCGAGTCGCCATGGGCAATCGCCTCGATGGCCTCGGCCGCGCCACGACGCAGGGAGTGCACGCTGACGATATCGCCTCGGCGTACATGCGCCAGCAGCGTGCCGATGGTCGCCAGCTGCGGGCTGATGGCAATGTCGATATCACCCCCTTGCACCAGGTCGACATAGGCGGGGTTGTTGATGATGGTCATTACCTTGCGTGCCCCCAGGCGCTTGGCCAGCAGCGACGACATAATGTTGGCTTCGTCGTCGTTGGTCAGGGCCAGGAAGATATCGGCCTCGGCAATGTTCTCTTCCAGCATCAGGTCACGATCCGAGGCACTGCCCTGTAGGACCACTGTGCTGTCCAGCGTGTCGGAAAGGTGTCGGCAGCGCGCCGGGTTCATCTCGATGATCTTGACCTGATAGCGGCTTTCGATGGCCTCGGCCAAGCGCTCACCGATCTGCCCACCTCCTGCGATGACCACACGCTTGTTGGTTTCATCCAGCCGGCGCAACTCGCCCATCACCGCACGAATGTTGGCCTTGGCAGCGATGAAGAATACTTCGTCATCAGCTTCGATCACGGTATCGCCCTGGGGCAGGATGGGCCGATCGCGGCGGAAAATCGCGGCGACCCGGGTGTCCACGTTGGGCATGTGGTGACGAATCTGGCGTAGCGCCTGGCCGACCAGCGGGCCGCCATAGTAGGCCTTGACCGCCACCAGCTGAGCCTTGCCGTCGGCAAAGTCAATGACCTGCAGCGCGCCGGGGTGCTCGATCAGGCGCTTGATGTAGTTGGTCACCACTTGCTCGGGGCTGATCAACACGTCGACCGGAATGGCCTCGTTGTCGAACAGCCCGGCGCGGGTCAGGTACGCCGATTCGCGCACCCGGGCAATCTTGGTCGGGGTGTGGAACAGGGTATGGGCGACCTGGCAGGCCACCATGTTGGTCTCGTCACTGTTGGTCACGGCCACCAGCATGTCGGCGTCGTCGGCCCCGGCTTGGCGCAGTACCGTGGGAAACGAGCCCCGACCTTGCACGGTGCGGATATCCAGGCGGTCACCCAGGTCTCGCAGGCGGTCGCCATCGGTATCGACCACGGTGATGTCATTGGCTTCGCTGGCCAGGTGTTCCGCCAAACTGCCGCCGACCTGTCCTGCGCCGAGGATGATGATTTTCATCCACTACTCCCTATTCTTATTGTCCGCGTATGGCGGCGATCTTGATCAGTTTGGCGTAATAGAACCCGTCGTGCCCACCTTCCTGTACCAGCAACTGGCGACCATGAGGTTGCTTGAGGCCGGCCTCGGTGGCGATATCCAGTTCTAGGGCGCCAGGGGTACGGGCCAAAAAGGCGTCGATGACTTCGGTATTTTCAGTGGGCAGCGTGGAGCAGGTGGCGTAGAGCAGGATGCCGCCGACTTCCAGGGTTGGCCACAAGGCATCGAGCAATTCGCCCTGCAGGCTGGCCAAGGCTGGAATGTCGTCGGCCTTGCGCGCCAGCTTGATGTCCGGGTGGCGACGAATAACGCCGGTCGCCGAGCAGGGCGCATCAAGCAGTATGCGCTGGAAGGTCTTGCCATCCCACCACGCGGCGGTGTCGCGAGCGTCAGCGGCGATCAATTGCGCATCGAGCTTAAGGCGATCGAGGTTCTCGCGAACACGCACCAGACGCTTGGCTTCCAGATCGATAGCGACGACGCCAGCCAGGCCCGGTTCTACTTCTAGCACATGGCAGGTCTTGCCGCCGGGGGCGCAACAGGCGTCCAGCACGCGTTGGCCGGGGGCCAGGTCGAGCAGATCCGCGGCCAGTTGCGCGGCTTCGTCCTGTACGCTGATCCAGCCTTCGGCAAAACCTGGCAGCTGGCGCACGTCGCAGGCCTCGGCGAGCACAATGCCGTCCCGGCTGAAACGACAGGCACTGGCGGCAATACCGGCCTGCTCAAGCAAGGCCAGGTAATCTTCACGTGGGTGATGACGACGATTGACGCGCAGGATCATCGGCGGGTGGGCATTGTTGGCGGCGCAGATGGCCTCCCAATGCTCTGGCCAGAAAGCCTTGAGGGACTTCTGAAGCCAGCGCGGGTGAGCCGTGCGCACCACCGGGTCGCGTTCCAACTCAGCCAAGAGCTCGGTGCTTTCGCGTTGAGCGCGGCGCAGGACGGCATTGAGCAAGGCCTTGGCCCAAGGCTTTTTCAGTTTGTCGGCGCAGCCAACGGTTTCGCCGATGGCTGCGTGAGCTGGTATGCGGGTGTAGAGCAGTTGATACAGGCCGACCAGCAACAAGGCCTCGACCTCGGCATCGGCGCTCTTGAACGGCTTTTGCAGCAGGCGTTCGGCCAGTGCCGACAACCGCGGCTGCCAGCGCGCCGTGCCAAAGGCCAGGTCCTGGGTCAGGCCGCGGTCGCGGCCCTCAACCTTGTCCAATTGCACGGGTAACGAGCTGTTGAGCGAAGCCTTGCCGGTCAATACGGCTGTCAGCGCCCGAGCGGCGGCGAGACGAGGGTTCATTGGCCCAGCACCGTACCGACGGCGAACTTGTCGCGGCGGCTGTTGAACAGGTCACTGAAGCCCAGCGGCTTGCCACCGGGCAACTGCAGGCGAGTCAGACGCAAGGCGTGTTCACCGCAGGCAACGGTCAGGCCATCCTTGCTGGCATCAAGAATCTGTCCAGGTGTGCCCTGCCCTTCGGCCATTGAGGCTTGCAGTACCTTCAAGGCCTCTCCGTTAAGTGTACTGTGGCAGATCGGCCAGGGATAAAACGCGCGAACCAGGCGCTCCAGCTCCACCGCCGGGCGCGACCAGTCGATCCGTGCCTCGTCCTTGTTCAGCTTGTGGGCATAGGTGGCCAGGTTATCGTCCTGAACTTCCCCTACCAACGTCCCGGCAGCAAGGCCTGCGATGGCCTCGATCACAGCGGGCGGGCCCAGTTCAGCCAGGCGGTCATGCAGGCTGCCGCCCGTGTCGCTGGCGCTGATCGGGGTGCTGACCTTGAGCAGCATCGGGCCGGTATCAAGGCCCGCTTCCATGCGCATCACGGTCACACCGCTCTCGGTATCGCCTGCTTCAACAGCCCGCTGGATCGGCGCCGCGCCGCGCCAGCGTGGCAGCAGCGAGGCGTGGCTGTTGATGCAACCCAGGCGAGGAATATCCAGCACCACCTGCGGCAGGATCAGGCCGTAGGCCACCACGACCATCAAGTCAGGCGCCAGCGTCACAAGTTCGGCCTGGGCCTCGGCGTTGCGCAGGGTGGGGGGCTGAAATACCGGGATACCTTTTTCAACGGCCAGTTGTTTGACCGGGCTTGGCATCAGTTTTTGCCCGCGACCGGCAGGACGATCAGGTTGTGTGTAGACCGCGACAACCTCGTAGGGGCTGTCGAGCAGGGCTTTGAGGTGTTCGGCGGCAAACTCGGGGGTGCCCGCGAAGACAATGCGCATGGAGTTCTCGCTTGAAAAGAAAAAGGCTTGCCAGAGCAAGCCTTTGGGAAGAGGGAATCAAGCTTGCTGGCGGTGTGCTTTTTCCAGCTTTTTCTTGATTCGGTCGCGTTTGAGCGTAGACAGGTAGTCGACGAACAGCTTGCCGTTGAGGTGATCGCATTCGTGTTGAATGCACACGGCCAGCAGGCCTTCGGCGATCATTTCGAAGGGTTGGCCATCGCGGCCCAGCGCCTTGACCTTGACCTTTTGCGGACGGTCGACGTTTTCGTAGAAACCTGGAACCGACAAGCAACCTTCCTGGTATTGGTCCATATGATCGGTCAGCGATTCGAATTCCGGGTTGATGAACACCAGAGGCTCGCTACGGTCTTCACTCAAGTCCATGACCACGACACGTTTGTGAACGTTGACTTGAGTGGCAGCCAACCCGATGCCGGGCGCTTCGTACATGGTTTCAAACATGTCGTCGATCAGCTGGAGAATGCTGTCGTCCACCTCGGCCACGGGTTTGGCGATGGTACGCAGACGCGAGTCCGGGAATTCGAGGATGTTCAAGATAGCCATATGCGTATTTGCTGCACTGTGAGGTAAAGTCAAAGGAGTTGCCGTCGGCGATGCCCAACACGGCAAACCTGCAAAACGCTCTCCCAGGGAATCAGCCAACAGGCTTCGGGCGTTTCGCGTGAACGCACATGATAAAGGGATTCATGGCATGAGGAAATCACTACTCGCCCTGCTGTTCTTGGCTTCGGCAGGTATCGCACAGGCCCAGGTCCAGCTTCGGGACGGTTATCCACAGCGCTACACGGTGGTCCAGGGCGACACACTTTGGGACATATCTGGCAAGTTTCTGCGTGAGCCCTGGTTGTGGCCACAGGTTTGGCACGCCAACCCGCAGATTGCCGACCCCAATCTGATTTACCCCGGCGACACGCTGTCGCTGGTCTACGTCGATGGCCAGCCACGCATCGTGCTGGACCGCGGTGCATCGCGGGGCACCATCAAGTTGTCGCCGCGGGTTCGCAGCACGCCGACGGCAGAGGCGATCCCGAGCATTTCGTTGGAGTCGATCAACGCCTTCCTGCTTTCAAACCGGATCGTCGATGACCCGGCACAGTTTCAGAAAGCGCCTTATATCGTTGCCGGTGACACCCAGCGTGTGCTCAGCGGTAGCGGAGACCGGATTTTTGCCCGCGGCAAATTCGAGCCCGGTCAAAGCCTCTACGGCATCTTCCGCCAGGGTAAGACCTACACCGACCCGGTCAGCAAAGAGGTGCTGGGCATTAACGCCGATGATATCGGCGGGGTCGAGTTGGTGGCCGAGGAAGGTGATGTGGCCACGTTGAACTTGCTGCGTTCAACCCAGGAAGTGCGCCTGGGTGACCGGCTGTTCAGCAATGAAGAGCGGGCCATCACCTCGACCTTCATGCCCAGCAGTCCGGCTGAGCCGGTGGACGGTGTGATTCTGGATGTGCCACGAGGTGTTACACAGGTCGGCAAGTACGACGTGGTCACCCTGAACAAGGGCCAGCGTGACGGGCTGAGCGCTGGCAACGTGTTGGCGATCTACAAGAAAGGCGAAACGGTGCGTGACCGCATCACCGGCGAGGATGTGAAAATTCCCGACGAACGCTCTGGGTTGGTGATGGTGTTCCGCACTTACGAAAAGCTCAGCTATGGTTTAGTGCTCAATGCCAACCACTCCTTGACGGTGATGGATAGAGTGAGGAATCCCTGAGCGGCACAGATAAGTTCCCAAAGCCTTATCAACAGAGTTATCCACAGCTTCTTCAATCCCTGTCGAGGGGCCCAGGATCAAGGATGATCTTATGCCACTCTTTGAATCGACCGCGCTTTCACCCTCGGAACTGGAAGCGCGGTTGCGCCTGCATCGCTTGCCGGATGTCGGGCCGCGTCGCTTCCATAACCTCATCGCCGCCTTCGGTAGTGCCTCGAAGGCACTCAGCGCGCCGGCGTCTGCCTGGCGTTCGCTTGGTCTACCAAATACCGCTGCCGAGGCACGCCGAAGCATCGAAGTGCGCGATGGCGCCGCAGCAGCATTGGCCTGGCTAGAGGGCCGCGACCAGCATTTGCTGATGTGGGACGACCCAGGCTACCCCGCCTTGCTGGCAGAACTCGTGGATGCGCCACCGTTGCTTTTTGTTGCGGGCAACCCTGCCATTCTGGAAAAACCCCAGTTGGCCATCGTCGGTAGCCGACGAGCATCCAGGCCAGGTCTGGACACCGCTGGCGCCTTTTCCCGCAGCCTGGCCCAAGCTGGTTTTGTCATCACCAGCGGCTTGGCGTTGGGCGTTGATGGCGCCGCCCATCAAGCGGCGCTGGACGTCGGTGGGCTGACGGTGGGTGTGCTGGGCACAGGCTTGCAAAAACTTTATCCACAGCGCCATCGCGCGCTTGCTGCCGCAATGGCCGCGCAAGGCAGTGCGGTGGTTTCCGAGTTTCCACTGGATGCCGGCCCTCAGCCCGCGAATTTCCCACGACGCAATCGAATCATCAGCGGCTTGTCGCTGGGTGTGCTGGTGGTTGAGGCTAGCCTTGCCAGTGGATCGCTGATCACCGCCAAGTTGGCCGCCGAGCAGGGGCGCGAGGTTTATGCCATTCCAGGCTCCATTCACCATCCAGGGGCCAAGGGTTGCCACCAGTTGATTCGGGAGGGAGCCTTGCTGGTTGAAACCATAGAGCAGATCTTTGAAACCTTGCGTGGCTGGCAGGTCGTGCCACCCATCAGTAGCCCTGCCGCAAGCGCCCACCCACCTGAGCACCCTTTGCTGGCATTACTGTTGGCTGCGCCGCAGAACAGCGAGGCATTGGCGCAATCCAGCGGCTGGCCGTTGCCCAAGGTGCTGGCGGCTTTGACTGAGTTGGAATTGGATGGCCGGGTCGTCAACGAGGCCGGACGTTGGTTTGGCCGGGTTAGCTGAGTAAACTGCGCATAAGCCTTATATGCGGAGTGTGAGCAATGGTAAGCAGTTGGCGTGTGCAACAAGCCGCGCGCGAGATTCGAGCGGGAGCGGTGATTGCCTACCCAACCGAGGCGGTCTGGGGCTTGGGTTGTGACCCGTGGAACGAATTGGCGGTGGACCGTCTGTTGGCGATCAAGTCTCGCTCTGTGGATAAAGGGCTGATCTTGATTGCCGACAATATTCGCCAGTTCGACTTTCTGTTCGAAGACTTTCCGCAAACCTGGATGGATCGCATGGCCAGCACTTGGCCTGGGCCCAATACCTGGCTGGTGCCGCATCAGAACCTGTTGCCCGAATGGGTGACCGGAGTGCATGACACTGTGGCCTTACGGGTCAGTGATCATCCCGTGGTGCGTGAATTGTGCGCCTTGGTCGGGCCACTGATTTCGACGTCAGCCAACCCTCAAGGCCGCCCGGCTGCCCGCACAAGGTTGCGGGTCGAGCAGTATTTCCGGGGGCAGCTTGATCTAGTCCTGGGTGGTGCATTGGGCGGGCGCAAGAACCCGAGCGTGATTCGGGACTTGGCAACAGGGGATATCGTGCGCCCGGCTTGACCCTTCGGCCTTGGTACACCCGGTAAACCGCGTTGGCCGCATCGCAGGCAAGCCTGGCTCCTACACCGGAAGGTAGGAGCCAGCCTCGGCTGCGATGCGGCCAACGCGGTACATCAGGCTCTTGATCAGTCCGGCAAAAGTACCGTCGACCCCACGGTGCGCCGCGCCGACAGCTCTGTTTGCGCCTTGGCCGCTTCACTCAGCGGGTAACGCTGGCAGATATCCACAGTGACCTTGCCGCTGATGATCATCTCGAACAGCTCATCAGCCATGGCCTGGGTGCTCTCGGCTGTGTTGGCATAGCCGAAAAGCGTTGGGCGCGTCACGTACAGCGATCCCTTCTGCGCCAGGATGCCCAGATCCACGCCGGTAACCGCGCCCGACGCATTGCCGAAGCTCACCACCAAGCCTCGGGGCGCCACGCAATCCAGCGAAGTCAGCCAGGTGTCCTTGCCGACCCCGTCGTACACCACAGGGCATTTTTTCCCGTCGGTCAGCTCAAGAACACGCTTGGCGACATCTTCGTGGCTGTAATCGATAGTTGCCCACGCGCCCAGTGCCTTGGCGCGTTCAGCCTTCTCGGCGGAGCTGACGGTGCCGATCAGTTTGGCGCCCAGGGCATTGGCCCATTGGCACGCCAGTGAGCCAACCCCACCGGCAGCGGCGTGGAACAAGATGAAGTCGCCGGCCTGGACCTTGTAGGTCTGGCGCAGCAAATATTGCACGGTCATGCCTTTGAGCATAATAGCTGCGGCCTGCTCGAAGCTGATTGCATCCGGCAACTTGACCAGATTGGCTTGCGGCAACACATGCACTTCGCTGTACGCACCCAGCGGCCCGGTGCCATAGGCAACCCGATCACCGACCTTCAGGCGAGTGACCTCGCTGCCCACTGCCTCGACCACGCCTGCGCCCTCGGTGCCCAGCCCCGACGGCAGCGCCGGTGGCGAATACAGGCCGCTGCGAAAATAGGTGTCGATGAAGTTCAGGCCAATGGCCTTGTTGCGCACGCGAACCTGCTGCGGGCCAGGCTCAGCCGGCGTGAAGTCAATGTACTCAAGTACTTCCGGGCCGCCATGAGCCTTGAATTGGATACGCTTGGCCATCTGCATTCTCCTGTGTAGATCCGTCAAAGGGCTTATCGGACGCTTTTGCTTGACCGCCGTCAACTGCGGCATCACCTGAGCCGGTGGTATGCTACGCGCCGACTTTATCGCCGGCCCCTGCCCTGCCGGCCTTTGCCCGTTTCAAGGTGATCTGATGACTACCCGCACCGAGGCCGTGAAAGCCTACCTGCTCGACCTGCAAGACCGGATATGCCACGCCCTGGAAACCGAAGACGGCGGCAGCGGCTTTGTCGAGGATGCCTGGACCCGCCCAGCGGGTGGTGGTGGACGCACCCGGGTGCTGGAGAATGGCCAGGTCATCGAAAAAGGCGGCGTCAATTTCTCTCACGTCTTCGGCAGCGGCCTGCCGCCTTCGGCCAGTGCGCATCGTCCTGAACTGGCCGGGCGTGGCTTTGAGGCCCTGGGTGTGTCTCTGGTGATTCACCCGCACAATCCTCATGTGCCGACTTCCCACGCCAATGTGCGTTTTTTCATTGCCGAGAAAGAAGGTGAAGAAGCGGTCTGGTGGTTCGGTGGCGGTTTCGACCTGACCCCTTACTACGCCAACGAAGAAGATTGCCAGCATTGGCACCGGGTGGCGGCCAAGGCTTGCGAGCCCTTCGGCGCCGATGTCTACCCGCGCTACAAAGCCTGGTGCGATCGCTATTTCCACATCAAGCACCGCAACGAACCCCGTGGCATTGGCGGCCTGTTCTTCGATGACCTGAATGAATGGGATTTCGATACCAGCTTTGCGTTCATGCGCGCCATCGGCGATGCCTTCCTTGAGGCTTATCTACCGATCGTCCAGCGCCGCAAGGCCATGGCCTACACCGAACAACAGCGCGAGTTCCAGGCCTATCGCCGAGGCCGGTATGTGGAGTTCAACCTGGTCTATGACCGCGGCACCTTGTTTGGCCTGCAATCAGGCGGTCGGACCGAGTCGATCCTGATGTCATTGCCTCCTCAAGTGCGTTGGGGCTATGACTGGAAAGCCGAGCCTGGCAGTGAAGAAGCCCGCCTGACGGACT
Source organism: Pseudomonas sp. KH_021 (assembly GCF_057838865.1). NCBI lineage: Bacteria > Pseudomonadati > Pseudomonadota > Gammaproteobacteria > Pseudomonadales > Pseudomonadaceae > Pseudomonas > Pseudomonas sp. KH_021. Next base: position 24,166 of record NZ_CM174477.1, read on the forward strand.
ACTTCCTGCAAGACCGGGATTGGCTGGGTGAAGCTGACAGCAAAGCCTGACAGACTCGCTGTGGATAACTAGAACCTACCTCAGGAATTCGCTTGAATGGACCGCTACGTTGTTTTCGGAAACCCGATTGGCCACAGCAAATCGCCCTTGATCCACCGCCTGTTTGCCGAGCAGACCGGCCAGCAACTGGTGTACGAGACATTGCTGGCGCCGTTGGACGACTTCAGCGGATGTGCCCGCGCGTTTTTCCAGCAAGGCCGTGGCGCCAATGTGACGGTTCCGTTCAAGGAAGAGGCCTTTCGGCTCTGTGATGAATTGACGCCCCGCGCCCAGCGCGCCGGTGCCGTGAACACCTTGAGCAAGCTGGCTGATGGTCGCCTGCTGGGCGACAACACCGATGGTGCCGGGTTGGTCCGTGACCTGACGGTGAACGCCGGGTTCAGCCTGACCGGCAAGCGCATTCTGCTGCTGGGTGCTGGCGGCGCCGTGCGCGGCGCGTTGGAGCCAATACTCAAGGAAAACCCTGCCTCGCTGGTGATCGCCAACCGCACGGTAGAAAAAGCCGAGGCGCTGGCGCATCAGTTCGCTTACCTGGGGCCGGTTTCGGCCAGTGGCTTCGGTTGGTTGGAGGAGTCGGTAGACCTGATCGTCAATGCCACCTCGGCAAGCCTTGCCGGGAAACGTGTACCCATCTCCAGTAGCCTGATCCAACCGGGCCACACGGTGTGCTACGACATGATGTACGGCAAGGAGCCGACGCCATTCTGCCGTTGGGCCAGTGAGCACGGCGCGGCACAGGTTATCGATGGCTTGGGCATGCTGGCCGAGCAAGCTGCCGTGGCTTTCGAGCTGTGGCGCGGCGTGCGACCGGACACCGCGCCTGTGCTGGCTGAACTGCGTCGCCAGCTGGCCTGAGCCGGGTCAGTCCTCGAACAGGATGGGGCAGTGCTGCGCCCCTTCCAGTTTGCACAACTCCTCGATCACATGGGGCCGCGCTCGGCGCAGGGTCAGGCTGCGGTCCTGGCGGCTCAGTCGCCGGGCTTCCTGATGCAGCATCTCAACGCCTGAGTAGTCGATGAAGTTGATGTGCTGGGCGTCGATCACTACCCGTTGCCCTGAAGTGCGTTGCAGGCGTACTTGAAGGTAATGGTTGGCGCCAAAGAAGATCGAGCCGCCAACCCGAAGTATCTCCTCGTCACCGTCTATCCACTGGTGCACGCGCGGCCTCGACGTGCGCTTGAGATAGAAAAACAGTGAAGCGAGCACCCCTGCGTAAATGGCCGTTTGCAGCTCCAGCAGCAAGGTCGCCACACAGGTCAGCGCCATGACCAGAAACTCTGAATGGCTGACTCGCAGCAGCGCCCGGATCGCTCGATGGTCCACCAGCCCCCAGCAAATCAGCAGAATGCCGCCGGCCATGGCCGGGATCGGAATGTGGGCAATCAACGACGCCCCCGTCACGGCAAACAAGGCGACCCAGGCAGCGGAAAACACCCCGGCCAGCGGCGAGCAAGCTCCGGCCTCGTAACTGAGCCCCGAGCGGGTGAACGAGCCCGACGACAGATAGCCAGAGAACAGCGCGCCCACCATGTTCGACAAGCCTTGGGCACGGATCTCCTGATTGGCATCGATCAATTGCTGGGAGCGGGATGAAAGCGAGCGCGCGATCGAAAGGCTGGTGACCAGCCCCAACATGCCCACGGCCACGGCAGTCGGCAGCAGCCGCAATATCAGTTCAAGATCCAGCGGTAGTGGACTGAACGGCGGCAGCCGGCCGACGAAGGACTGCACCCGTTCCACATGCCCGAACATCGAAGGCCACAGCCAGACCAACAGACTGGCCAGAATGAGGGTAATCAATAGCGTTGGCCAACGAGGCACGAGTGCCTTGAGGATCAGCCCCGAGGCCAGCGTGCCCAGGCCTAATAGCACCGACGGCTGATCGACCTCGCCCACATGTTCGGCTAACGCCAGCAGCGTTTTCAGGGCGGTTGCCTGGCTGGGCAAATCGAGTCCGAACAGGCTCGGTAGCTGACCCAGGGCAATCACGATAGCGGCGCCGAGGGTAAACCCGAGCACCACCGAGTGTGAAACGAAGTTCACCAAGGCGCCAAAGCGCAGCATCCCCAGCAGCCACTGGAATACGCCGGCGATAAACGTCAGTAGCAGGATCAGGGTGATGTAGTCGCTGCTGGCCGGTAGCGCGAGCGGGCTGACACTGGCATACAAGACAATGGAAATGGCGGCTGTCGGGCCGCAGATCAGATGCCAGGAGGAGCCCCACAGGCAAGCGATCATCACCGGAACGATGGCGGCGTACAGGCCGTATTCCGGGGGCAGCCCGGCAATCAATGCATAGGCGATGGACTGTGGCAACGCCAGGATTGCCCCGCTCAGGCCCACCAGGGCATCGCGGCCCACGCTTGCGCGGTTTTGCCGGGTCAGCCAGGCCAGGAAGGGCAACAGTGAAAGGCGTGCGGGCCAGCGCATGGCGATCTCAGTCATCGGAAACGGGGCGTCCATTATGCGGATATGTCCGTCGCTGTGAAGACCAATGCCTTCACAGCTTGGCGTGCACGCCGTCCAGTGCCCAGAGAAGCTTAGGTGACGAAATTGATATGTTCGCCCAAGTGCAGGTTGAGCGAGAGTTCATCGGCAATCCCGGCTGCCACCCTGGACAGGGTTCGTACAGACGCTTTCACGCCGGGTTCGAGACTGTCGCTGATCGAGTGAAAATGCTCGATGGTCAGGCCTGCCACGCTGTGTGGTGCATTGACTAGTGTCCACTGCAAGTGGCTGCGTTGTAGCAAGTCTACGATATGCTCGACTTTTTCCAATTGTTCGCTTTGCTCGGGGCTGGCCGAATCAAGCACGGCAAAATCGCCGATCAGCATCAGGCGGCGTATATTGGCCCGTTGCAAGCCATCAACCAGCGCCTGTGTGATGTGTACCTGCGCGCTTCGGTCATTGGGTGCTACAGCGCCCAACAGGCACAGCACGGCCGAACTGCCGGCGACGCTTTGCAGCACCTGTTCGGCATTAGCCAGGCCACCGGTCTTGGCATGCAGGCCCGGTCGTGGGGCAAAGGCGTTGAGGTCATCAAGAATCACGATCACCTCGTGCTGGCGCTGCAGGAACTCGGCCATCAACGCGGCACCCAGGCTGCTTGCAGCGCCAAAAATCAGCAGTTTAACGACTGGAGTTTCGGCATTCTTCATGGCGGGGCTCCTTGTGTTCAGAAGGCCTTGGATTTGACCTCAGGGCTGCAACAAGGGTTCGGGGACAAACGTGCAAAGAATCAAGGGCTATCACGCCCACGTGTATTTTGACGCCACCACCATCGATCAGGCCAGGGCACTCTGTGAGGAAGCTGCACGGCTGTTTGATGTACAGATGGGGCGGGTGCATCAGAAGCCGGTAGGGCCGCACCCGGACTGGAGCTGCCAGTTGGCCTTTGCGCCGGAGCTGGTCGGTGTGGTGTTGCCGTGGCTTGCGTTGAATCGCAATGGGCTGGTGATTTTCATGCACCCGTTGACAGGCGATGAGCTGGCCGATCACCGCGATCATGCGATCTGGATGGGCGCGGTGCGGCCGTTGGATCTTTCAATATTTGGCGGTTAACCTGCGAATGACACCATAAATTCTATGGGCTTTTGATTGATGTGGGAGCTGGCTTTGCCGGAATGCCGGACCACAGCGAATGAACGATAACGCGCAATGTCTGGAAAACCGCGGTGTTTTCATTCGCAGTTGTCCGGCACTCCGGCAAGCCTGCTCCCACATTAGGTTTAGCGTGAATTCAGCGGGCGTTACGCACGCCCTGGGCCAGTGCCGAGCATAGCTGCAGCACATCGTCTACCGCCAGATCATCGCTAGCCGCGTGGGCAATCTTTTCGACCAGGGCCGAACCCACCACCACGCCATCGGCCAGCCGAGCAATGGCTGCAGCCTGCTCGGGGGTACGAATACCGAAGCCGACGCTGATCGGCAGATCGGTGTGGCGGCGCAGGCGTTCGATCGCACCGCTGACGTGCTCGGTGGTAGCAGAGCCTGCACCGGTCACGCCCGCGACCGAAACGTAGTAGACGAAGCCGGAGCTGCGTTCCAATACGCGCGGCAGACGCACGTCGTCGGTGGTTGGGGTGGTCAGGCGGATAAAGTCGATGCCGGCAGCCTGGGCCGGGGTGGCCAGCTCGCTATCATGCTCAGGGGGCAGGTCGACGATGATCAAACCATCGACACCGGCTTCCTTGGCCTGGGCCACGAAAGCGTCTACACCAAAGCGATGAATCGGGTTGTAGTAGCCCATCAGCACGATGGGCGTAGTGGTGTTATCCACACGGAACTCGCGCACCATCTGCAAGGTTTTGAGCAGGGTTTGCCCAGCCGCCAGCGCACGCAGGGTGGCCAGTTGAATGGCTACGCCATCGGCCATTGGATCGGTGAAGGGCATGCCCAGCTCGATCACATCGGCACCCGCAGCGGGCAGGCCCTTGAGGATAGCCAGGGAGGCGTCATAACCTGGGTCGCCAGCGGTGACGAAGGTCACCAGGGCAGCACGGCCTTCGGCCTTGAGCTCAGCGAAACGTTGTTCAAGACGGCTCATGCCTGCTTCTCCTGTTGTTCAGCGGCGGCCATATGGCTCATTACGGTTTGCATGTCTTTGTCACCCCGGCCGGAAAGGCACACCACCATCAGGTGATCCTTGGGCAGGTTCGGCGCACGCTTGATCGCTTCGGCCAGGGCGTGGGACGTTTCCAGCGCAGGGATGATGCCTTCCAGGCGGCAGGTGGTGTGGAACGCCGCCAGGGCTTCGTCGTCGGTGATGCTGACGTACTCGACGCGCTTCACTTCGTGCAGAAAGGCGTGCTCTGGGCCAATACCGGGGTAGTCCAGGCCTGCCGAGATCGAATGGGCGTCGGTGATCTGGCCGTCTTCATCTTGCAGCAGGTAAGTGCGGTTGCCGTGCAACACGCCAGGTACACCGCCGTTCAGGCTGGCGGCGTGCTTGTCGGTGTGAACACCGTGGCCACCGGCTTCAACGCCGATGATCTGCACGCTGGCGTCATCCAGGAACGGGTGGAACAGGCCCATGGCGTTCGAGCCACCGCCCACGCAGGCCACCAGGCTGTCGGGCAGGCGCCCTTCTTTTTCCTGCAACTGCTCGCGGGTTTCTTTGCCGATGATCGACTGGAAGTCACGAACCATGGCCGGATACGGGTGCGGGCCGGCAACGGTGCCGATCAGGTAGAAGGTGTCGTCGACATTGGTGACCCAGTCGCGCAGCGCTTCGTTCATGGCGTCTTTCAGGGTGCCGGTACCGGCAGTGACCGGCACGATTTCAGCGCCCAACAGCTTCATGCGGAACACGTTTGCCTGCTGGCGATCAATGTCGGTCGCGCCCATGTAGATCACGCAAGGCAGGCCGAAACGCGCGGCCACGGTGGCGGTGGCGACGCCGTGCATGCCAGCGCCGGTTTCAGCGATCAGGCGTTTTTTGCCCATGCGCTTGGCCAACAGCACCTGGCCGATGCAGTTGTTCACCTTGTGCGCGCCGGTGTGGTTCAGTTCTTCACGCTTGAAGAAAATCTTCGCGCCGCCGCAGTGTTCGGTCAGGCGTTCAGCGAAGTACAGTGGGTTCGGGCGGCCAATGTAGTCGCGCTGGAAGTAGGCCAGTTGCTCGAGAAATTCTGGGTCGGCCTTGGCGGCTTCGTATTCGCGGGCCAGGTCAAGCACCAGCGGCATCAGGGTTTCGGCCACGTAGCGGCCGCCGAATGCGCCAAACAGGCCGTTGGCATCGGGGCCACTGCGAAAGTTGGTCTGGGTCATGGGACGCTCCAGGCAAAAGGAATGGGCTGACAATGGGCCTACTTTACCCACGACATCGGCATCTGAAAACCGATAAGATCGCCGCAACCTGTCAGGAAAACTCAACTATCCATGAGCCGCGACCTGCCTCCCCTCAATGCCTTGCGTGCTTTTGAAGCAACGGCCCGCTTGAACAGCGTCAGTCAGGCGGCCGAGCAGCTGCATGTGACCCATGGCGCCGTCAGCCGGCAGTTGAAGGTACTGGAAGAGCACCTGGGAGTGGCCTTGTTCGTCAAGGAAGGACGCGGCCTTAAACTCACAGATGCAGGCCTTCGTCTGCGCGATGCCAGCAGCGAGGCCTTCGAGCGCTTGCGTGAGGTGTGTGCCGAACTCAGCCAAGGCAGTGCCGATGCACCCTTCGTACTCGGCTGCTCCGGGAGCCTATTGGCGCGTTGGTTCATTCCTCGCCTGGGCCGCCTGAAAGCCGACCTGCCCGACCTGCGCCTGCATTTATCGGCCGGTGAAGGTGACTTGGACCCGCGCAGGCCCGGGCTGGATGCCTTGCTGGTCTTCGCCGAGCCGCCATGGCCTGCGGACATGCAGGTGCATGTTCTGGCTCGGGAACGGATCGGGCCCGTACTCAGTCCGCACTTCACTCGTTTTGCAGCCTTGCAGCAGGCCCCTGCCCAGGCGTTGTTGGCCGAGAGCTTATTGCACACCACCTCACGTCCGCAGGCCTGGCCAATCTGGGCCCGGCAGAACGGCATCGATGCGCAGGCCTTGAGTTACGGCCAGGATTTCGAGCATTTGTATTATTTGCTGGAGGCGGCAGTGGCTGGGCTGGGGGTTGCCATCGCTCCGCAGCCCTTGGTGGCGGACGATGTACGCGCAGGTCGGCTGGCGGCGCCATGGGGGTTTTGCGATACCGAAGCGGTACTGGCGCTGTGGGTGCCCAAGCGAGGCGCTGACGGGCGCGCCGAGCAGCTGGCGCAGTGGCTCAAGGCTGAGCTACTGCGTCAGGCGAATTGATTTATTCCGACCGGCTGCACAACAAGTACGCAGCCAACAGTCCCAGCGCACCGACGGCAACCCCCGCTGTAGTCCAAGGGTGGTCCTTGGCATAGTCCCGGGTGGCAAGACCGGTTTCGCGGGTTTTCACTTTGACATCTTCGTACACATCGCTGAGCAGATGACGCGAATGCTTGAGCGCGTTTTCAGCGTTGGTCTTGAGCGATTTGAGGGTTTTCAGCGACTCTCCAGAAGCGTCTTCCTTCAGGCTTTCCAGCGATTTGAGCAGACTTTCGATCTCCGCTTCCATGCTTTGCAACGAGGCTTTACGTAACGACGTGTTGGCCATGGTGGCTCTCCTGCAGGGGTGAGTGACTGTCTAGGTTCGGACTACGGCCAAGGGTGAAAGTGCAGTCGATCTGAACTTTTACCGGTCAATCGCCCACTCAGATAAAACGGCGAGATCGCTGCTAGGCTCAATAGCCACTACCTCAAGGAGAGCACCATGACTGACCATCACACGTACAAGAAGGTTGAACTCGTCGGCTCGTCCCCAACCAGCATTGAAGATGCGATCAACAATGCGCTGGCTGAGGCTGAAAAGAGCATCAAACACCTGGAATGGTTCGAAGTCGTGGACACCCGCGGACACATCCGCAACGGCAAGGCAGCGCATTTCCAGGTGACGTTGAAGGTGGGCTTTCGCATCGCTGACAGCTGACAGCTGACAGTTGAAGCAAAGCCTTTTTGTTAAATCAAACCAGGGAAAGTGACCGATGAAGCAGGTTTTATTGGCAGCAGGTTTGTTGATGCTCGCAGGGTCTGTGTTCGCAGCGGGTAAACCCTGCGAAGAGCTCAAGGCTGAAATCGCGGCGAAACTGGACGCCAAGGGCGTGAGCGGTTATTCGCTGGAGATCGTTGACAAGGGAAGTGCTGCGGGTGGGAAAGTGGTTGGAACTTGTGAAGGAGGTAGCAAAGAGATTGTGTATAAGCGCGGCGGTTAAGGACCGCGTTGCCTGTATCGCGAGCAAGCTCGGCTCCTACAGCCGCGAATGAAACACCGCGGTTGTAGGAGCAGAGCTTGCTCGCGATGAGGCCAGCCTGACTAACCCAAAACAGTCTTGGCCAACAACTCATAAGACCGTAATCGATCGGCGTGCTCGTACAAGTCACAGGTAAAGATCAACTCATCCGCCTGAGTCTGCTCGATCAACACCTCAAGTTTGGCGCGGATCTTGGCTGGGCCACCGACCATGGCCAGCCCCAGGAAACTGCCCACCGCTTCCTTCTCATGATTCAACCACAAGCCTTCCATGCTCTTGACCGGTGGCCGCTGCATCAGGCTCTGGCCACGCATCAGCGCCAGAATCCGTTGATAGACCGAAGTCGCCAGGTAATCGGCTTGCTCGTCGGTATCGGCTGCAACCACAGGTACCCCCAACATCACATATGGCTTGTCGAGTACGGCCGATGGCTGGAAGTGGTTGCGATAGACGCGAATCGCCTCATGCAGGTAGCGCGGTGCAAAATGCGAGGCGAAGGCGTAGGGCAAGCCCAGTTGACCGGCCAATTGGGCGCTGAACAGGCTTGAGCCTAGCAACCAGATGGGCACATTAGTGCCATGCCCTGGCACGGCGATCACTTTTTGATCGGGCGTGCGTGGGCCGAGGTAATTCATCAGCTCGATCACATCATCGGGGAAGTCGTCGGCGCTGCCGGAGCGCTCACGGCGCAAGGCGCGAGCGGTCATCTGGTCAGAGCCCGGTGCGCGGCCCAAGCCCAGTTCGATACGGCCCGGATAAAGGCTGGCGAGGGTGCCGAACTGTTCAGCGATGACCAGCGGAGCATGGTTGGGCAGCATCACGCCGCCCGATCCCAGCTTGATGCTGGAGGTGCCGCTGGCCAGGTAACCCAGCAGTACTGAGGTGGCTGAGCTGGCGATACCGTCCATGTTGTGGTGTTCGGCCACCCAGAAGCGGTTGTAGCCGAATTTCTCGACGTGTTGGGCCAGGTCCAGCGAATTGCGCAAGGCTTGGGCAGGGCCTTTGTCTTCACGTACCGGAACCAGGTCGAGTGTGGATATCTTGATATCAGCGAGCGTTTTCATCAGCCGGATAAGTCTCCTGGGCAATTTTTCGCAGGCGCGCAAGCTAAAAAAGCTACCTGCCCCAACCTGCCCTTCCTACCTCTGTATGGGCAAATGCGCGAGATTCAATGGGCCATAGACGATTGCTCTGAACTTGCTCGTGCCCCAAGCCTCTGAACCTTAGGCAGCACGCGAACCCGTCGCGTTGAGACCCTATGGAGGCATTATGAAAAAGACAGCATCAGCCGTCTGGCAAGGCGGATTGAAGGATGGCAAAGGTCAACTTTCGACTGAAAGCGGCGCTTTGAAAAATAATCCCTATGGCTTTAACACCCGTTTCGAAGGGCAACCCGGCACCAACCCGGAAGAGCTGATCGGCGCGGCGCATGCCGGCTGTTTCTCGATGGCACTGTCGATGATACTGGGTGAGGCAGGCTTGACTGCCGATCGCATTGACACCATTGCCGAAGTGACGCTGGACAAACAACCGGATGGTTTTGCCATCACGGCGGTGCATCTGATCCTCAAGGCCAAGGTGCCGGGCGCCAGCGAGGCACAGTTCAAGGAATTGGCCGAAAAGGCCAAGGCTGGCTGCCCGGTTTCCAAGGTGTTGAAAGGCGCCAGCATTAGCCTGGACGCCACGCTGGTCGGCTGAACGCCCGTGCAGCGGCGATGTGCCGCTGCAGCGCGAACTTGTCCCGGTGCATCAGGGTCGAATAGGGTGTCGGCTGGCTTTTTGCCGCACTGAGGACTCCCACCATGACCCGCATCGCACTCGCCTTGCTCGCTTCCCTGCTCGCCACTCAGGCAATCGCAGCGCCCAAGCCCTGTGAAGAACTCAAGGCTGAAATCGAAGCCAAGATCCAGGTGCGGGGCGTCACGTCCTACACGCTGGAAATCGTCCCCAACAGCGAAGTCCGCGACCAGAACATGGTCGTGGGCAGCTGTGACGGTGGCACCAAGAAGATCATCTATCAGAAAAACGATCGCTGATTCACAGGCAGGTGGTGGCGCGATCTTCAGCGATGATCTGGCCGGCTGCATTGTAGAGTCGGGCACTGGGCTGCATGGCGATCTCGCGACCTTCCAGGCGATAGCGTTGACCGGCCTCAAAGTTGTCGTAGCGAACGGTCAGATAGCAGGTGCGCTCGATAGGGTCATTGTTGAACGCGCCGCCGTAGACATCGAAGTCAAAACGCACGACCAGCTCATGTGAACCGGGTGTGACCTGAAAGTAGCGCCCGTCCCTGAGGCGCTGCTTGTCGAGGCGCTCGGCCATCACCAGCTTGCCGGTATAGGTGAACATATCGACCCAGGCTTTCTGCGGGTCAACTGGCGGCAAGGGGCTGGCGCAAGCACTGAGCAGGCTCAGTGCAGGCAGGATCAGGAGCTGGCGCATACGCACCTCCGTCGCGCATCATCAGACCCCTAGCATAACGCCACTGGGCCGATCAGGCGCGCTGGCAGCCAGCCGGTTTGCCCTGGCCTACCACCTTGCGCTGTTCGTCATAGAGCTTGGCCCAGGGCCTGAAGCCGATGGCGCCGGTTTCCAGCTGATAGCGCTGGCCGGCATTGAAATCCTTGTACTTCACGTTCAGTTGGCAGTCGCGCCACAGCGGTTCACTGACAGGGCCGATATTGGTGGGTTGAACCGGGAACTGATAACGCACGGTCAGCTCGTGGCTGCCGGGCTGCACTTCGAAATAACGCGTATCGACCCAGGCCCGATCATCCACTTCCAGGGCGTGCAAGGTGGTGTCTGGGTCGGGTTCAAGATCCACCCAGGCCTGATTCGGGTCGGGGTTGGGCAAGCCTGCGCAACCGCTCAAGGCAACAACACCACAGACAATCAACATCGCACGCATGGCAATACTCCTGGCAAGCAAGATAGTCTTGAATCGGGTGTGAAATTTGAGCGGGATCTGAACGACGCGATGATTCGACTATTTTTTTGGGTGTGCTCAAACCTTAGGTCACTCGGCCGCTATTTACACCGATTGGTTCCGCTGTTGCTGGCTTTGCTGCTGAACGGTTGTGCCGACCTTCGTTACTATAGTCAGTTGGCCGGGGGCCAATGGGATCTGTTGAAGGCCCGCGTGCCTGTCGCGCAGGTCATCGAAGATCCCGCACGAGATGCCCGCCTGCGCGAGCATTTGACCCGCTCCCTGCAGGCCAGAGCCTTTGCCAGCAGCCACTTGAAGCTTCCCGACAATCGCAGTTACCGCCTGTATGCCGATATCGGTCGTCCTTATGTGGTGTGGAATGTGTTCGCCACCCCCGAATTCTCCCTGGAGCCCAACACCCATTGCTTTCCGATAGCCGGCTGCGTGGCCTATCGCGGCTATTACAGCCAGAGCGGGGCGCGAGGGGCGGCTGCCTTGCAGAAGCAGGCCGGCATGGACGTGTACATCGGTGGCGTCGAGGCTTATTCGACGCTGGGCTGGTTCGACGACCCGATCATCAGCTCGATGCTCAATTGGGGAGATGAGCGCCTGGCAACCCTGATTTTTCATGAATTGGCGCACCAGCGCTTCTACGTGAAGGATGACACCGCCTTCAACGAGTCATTCGCCACCTTCGTGGAGCAGGAAGGTACGCGTCAATGGCGTGCTGTTCGAGGGTTGCCGCCCTTGAGTAAAGACACTTCGCGCCAGCGCGACCAATTTGTGGCGCTAGTGCTGGACACTCGCAAGCGCCTGCAAGTCGTGTATGCCCAACCGCTGTCCAGCGATGCGATGCGTGCCGCCAAACGCGCCGAATTCGAGCGCCTGCGCCATGATTATCGCGTGCTGCGGGATACTGAGTGGGGCGGTGTAGGTCGTTTCGATGCGTGGGTCTATTCACCGCTCAACAACGCCAAGCTGCTGCCCTTTGGGCTCTACGATCAATGGGTACCGGCCTTCGCCGCGCTGTTCAGGCAAGTGAATGGCGACTGGTCTGCGTTTTACCAGGCCGTGGAGCGCTGGGGCCGACTGCCGCCGGATCAGCGCACACGGGTACTGATGGCTTGTCTGGTGCATCGCGGTGATTTCATCGCGGGTAAACCCTGCTCCTACGCGGCCTGAATCTACCCCCGAGGCAAGAATGCCTGGTGCAACTGGGCCAGGGTGTCGAAGTGGTAGGTGGGTTGCTCGGCCGTCAGCTCTTCAAAGCTGCCGAAGCCATAACCCACTGCAACCACGTCCAGGCCATTGCGCTGGGCACCGATCAGGTCATGTTTACGATCACCGATCATCAGCGTGGTCGAAGGGTCCAGGCCTTCTTCGGCGAGCAGGTGTTGGAGCAGTTCGACCTTGTTGGTGCGGGTACCGTCCAGCTCGCTGCCGTAGATCACCTTGAAGTGCTTGGCAAAATCGAAATGACGGGCGATTTCTCGAGCGAATTCCCAGGGTTTGGAGGTCGCAATGTATAGGTGGCGGCCCTGCTGCTCCAAGGTTTCGAGCAGCTCGATAACCCCTTCGAACACTTCGTTTTCATAAAGGCCGGTGACCTTGAAGCGCTCGCGATAATGGTTCACCGCCTCCCACGCCTTGGCCTCGTCAAAGCCGTAGAACTGCATGAACGCCTGCAACAAGGGCGGGCCGATGAAGTGCTCAAGCTTGGTCAGGTCGGGCTCCTCGATACCCAATTTGCTCAGTGCGTACTGGATCGAACGGGTGATGCCTTCGCGCGGGTCAGTCAGGGTGCCGTCGAGGTCGAACAGAATATTTTGATAATGCATGGTGATTCCAAAAGGCGAGCGGTGGATAACTTATTCGGCACGGTCGTAGCCTTCGCTCAGGTGACGGTCCTTGAGCTTGACGTAGTTGGCAGCGCTGTACGGGAAGAAGGCACGCTCCTTCTCGGTGAGGGCCCGGGCTTGCTTGACGGGGCTTCCGACATACAGAAAGCCACTCTGCAGGCGCTTGCCCGGCGGTACCAGGCTACCGGCGCCGATAATCACTTCGTCCTCGACCACGGCGCCATCCATGATAGTGCTGCCCATGCCCACCAGGATTCGATTGCCCAGGGTACAGCCGTGAAGCATCACCTTGTGGCCAATGGTCACGTCATCGCCGATCAGCAGCGGGAAACCCTCAGGGTTGAACGGGCCGGCGTGGGTGATGTGCAGCACGCTGGCGTCCTGCACGCTGGTGCGCTCGCCGATGCGGATGCGGTGCATGTCGCCACGAATGACGGTCAGTGGCCAGACCGAACTATCGGCACCGATCTCGACGTCGCCGATGACCACCGCCGAGCGGTCGACAAAGGCCCGCTCACCCAGGCGCGGTGTGTGTTGCTCAAAGGTGCGAATGGCCATGATCGATTCCTTCTCTGACATTGATAGTGGGTCTGATTGCTGCGGTCAGCCCCGATTGTAATTAAGATGGGCTGGTGTTTCTTCAGCCAAGGTGTTTAACCGTGAGTGCGACCAACCCGCTACTGCAGTCTTATGACCTGCCTCCTTTCTCGGCGATCCGTGCCGAGCATGTGCAGCCGGCGATTGAACAGATCCTGGCCGACAACCGTGTTGCGATTGCCGATATTCTCAAGTGCCAGGGCCAGCAGCCGACCTGGGCCGGTCTGGTGCTGGCGATGGACGAGCTTAATGACCGCCTCGGCGCTGCCTGGAGCCCGGTCAGCCACCTGAATGCGGTGTGTAACAGCGCAGAACTGCGCGACGCCTATGAAGCCTGCCTGCCAGCGCTCAGCGCCTACTCCACCGAGCTTGGCCAGAACCGTGAGCTGTTCCAGGCCTATGAGGCGCTGATCAACAGCCCTGAAGCGGCCGGCTTCGATGTGGCGCAAAAAACCATTCTCGAACACGCCCTGCGCGACTTCCGCCTGTCCGGCATCGACTTGCCACAAGATCAGCAAAAGCGCTATGCCGAGGTGCAGAGCAAGCTGTCTGAACTGGGCAGCCGCTTCTCCAACCAATTGCTCGATGCAACCCAGGCCTGGACCAAGCACGTCACTGACGAGGCCACTTTGGCTGGCCTGACCGATTCGGCCAAGGCACAAATGGCCGCCGCGGCGCAGGCCAAGGGCCTGGAAGGCTGGCTGATCAGCCTGGAATTCCCAAGTTACTATGCGGTCATGACCTACGCGCAAGACCGTGCCCTGCGTGAAGAAGTCTACGCAGCCTATTGCACCCGCGCCTCCGACCAAGGCCCCAACGCTGGCCAATTCGACAATAGCCCGGTGATGTGCGAAATCCTCGACTTGCGCCAGGAGCTGGCCACACTGCTGGGCTATGCGAATTTCGCCGAGCTGAGCCTGGCCACCAAAATGGCCGAGTCCAGCGATCAGGTATTGAATTTTCTGCGCGATCTGGCCAAGCGCAGCAAGCCGTTCGCCGTGCAGGACCTGGCTCAGCTCAAGGCCTACGCCGCTGAGCAGGGCTGCCCGGACTTGCAGAGTTGGGACAGCGGGTTCTTTGGTGAAAAACTGCGTGAGCAGCGCTATAGCGTTTCCCAGGAAACCCTGCGCGCCTACTTCCCGATCGACAAGGTACTCAGCGGCCTGTTTGCCATTGTGCAACGCTTGTACGGCATCGAAATCGCCGAGCAAAAGGGCTTCGACACGTGGCACCCCGATGTCCGCCTGTTTGAAATCACCGAAAACGGCCAGCATGTCGGGCGCTTCTTCTTCGACCTGTATGCCCGCGCCAACAAGCGTGGCGGAGCCTGGATGGACGGTGCGCGCGACCGTCGCCGCACCGACGAAGGCTCGTTGCAAAACCCGGTGGCCAACCTGGTCTGCAACTTCACCCCAGCGGTGGCTGGCAAGCCTGCCCTGCTGACGCACGATGAAGTGACCACGCTGTTCCACGAGTTTGGCCATGGCCTGCACCATCTGTTGACCCGCATCGAGCATGCTGGCGTTTCCGGTATCAACGGCGTGGCGTGGGATGCGGTCGAGTTGCCAAGCCAGTTCATGGAGAACTGGTGCTGGGAGCCTGAAGGCCTGGCGCTGATTTCCGGTCACTATGAATCCGGTGAGCCATTGCCTCAGGACCTGCTGGAAAAAATGCTCGCAGCGAAAAACTTCCAGTCTGGCCTGATGATGGTGCGCCAGCTGGAGTTTTCGCTGTTCGATTTCGAGATGCATGCCAGCCACGGTGATGGCCGCAGCGTCCTGGAAGTGCTGGAAGGTGTTCGCGATGAAGTGTCGGTGATGCGCCCGCCAGCCTATAACCGCTTCCCCAACAGCTTTGCGCACATCTTTGCCGGTGGCTACGCAGCTGGTTACTACAGCTACAAGTGGGCTGAAGTATTGTCGGCCGATGCCTTCTCGCGCTTCGAGGAAGAAGGCGTGCTTAACGCCGAAACGGGTCGGGCCTTCCGTGAAGCCATCCTGGCCCGTGGTGGCTCCCAGGAGCCGATGTTGCTGTTCGTCGATTTTCGCGGACGTGAGCCGTCAATTGACGCACTCTTGCGTCACAGTGGTTTGAGTGAGGATACGGCAGCATGAGTGATGCGCCCGTGATAACGAAAAAGCGCTTTATCGCCGGGGCCGTCTGCCCGGCGTGCAGCGAGCCCGACAAGCTCAAGATGTGGAGCGTGGATGGCGTCCCCCATCGAGAGTGCGTGGCCTGTGACTACAGCGATACGCTCAATGAGCAAGGTCTGTCGATTCCGAAGGAATTGGGGACCCGGGTCAACGTAGCCGTGAAAAAGCCAGAAAGCGTAAAAGTGCAGACGGTGCAGTTTTTTCCCAATCCGAAGCTGAAAAAGCCGAACGACTGACGGGGCTGGAAATTGTAGGGCCACCCAGATACTGTATGTAAATACAGTATCTGGAGCCCGTCATGCACCTGCCCCCGCCCATCCGTGGTCGCGGCACTGCCAGCAACCTACACAATCGTTTTGCCGCACAACGCTCGCAGGGGAGCCCGCAGAACTCGGAGAAAATCGTACGCTAAGCTGACTCGGGTAGCAGCCGTTCATCGTGATGACGGCACCACATTCATTGAGGCGGCCACGTCATTGATTAGCTTCTGGGTGGCCAAGAGTATTGGCAGAAGACTCATGCTTTCGGTCAGGTTTAACCCCTTGGATGGATCTCGATACAGTTGAGAGAGAAAGATTGACGTGAGACCAATAGCATCACCTCCGCTTTCAAGAAAGGATGTATAGGAGTCTGTGTGCTGCTTGCACCGCCCCGAAAAGGTCGGGTCGTCCTGCGAAAGAACTGATACGAGCTGCTTCAGCTTGAAATGAAATAGAGTCCGCAAGTAGATCTTGGTCGATCGATCAGCGTCGACACTGGCGATCGCCGTCCTTGCTAGGGCGGAATGCAGAAAAAACAACTCATCGAGTAACGCGAGCTTCTTCTGAAGCGAGGCCAGGCCACCTCAATCGTTCATCAGTTCAGCAACCCCGCGCGTGATGAACTCCAGGTTGTCGTCGAGCTTGGTTAGAGAATTACGTATTTTGATAGATCCATCGGCCGGCCCATGTATCTGCTCAATCCAATTGGAGAGCTCCTCGACGGCCTCGGCGATTGCGAGCTGGTTTTCGTTGAGCTTAAAGATCAGGGAAGGGATGAGGTCGTTGGTTCGCATGGCTTGATCCTCCTTTGTGTGAGGAAGGGGTTATGCCGAGATAAAGGAAAATCAGGTCATTTTCTTCGCAAGCGGTTGTTCTATAAAGGCTTGCGTGCAATCCACCTCAAGCCCTCCTAAATGGCTGTCCGCCTCTGACAATCTGCGCACGCCTATCGCGTTGTCTTAGGAATTTTCAATCCCGACAAGTAATTGCAGGCCAAATGAGTGAGTTTGCCCCTTATCTCGGCATAACCCCTTGTCAGCCGGCAGCCTCCGCGACAACGAGCAATAGGCCAACGACCAACAGGAGGCTCATCAGCACAAACGCGATACTGCGTAGTGATTGTCGATCCTCTGAGCCCAACAGATGCATTTTGACCACCTCGGCAGGGGGTTATTCGGGATGTCACTCCCGACGTTACGCCGTCTTCATGCATTTGAATAACGATAAATAATGGCAGATAGTATCGGTAACATCGATTCATTTGGCGGCTGACGGTCGCGCTGACTAAACGCTCGTATAGGGTCTTCCCTAGCTCAAGACGGCTGCCACGCCCGGCTCCGTACCTCACCACAGGTCTTGCCGCGAGCCAACCAGTAAACTGAGCTCCAGCGCTGGCACCGCAAGACGCTCGACAAAAGCCCAGAACGCCTCCAACGTTTCTGGCAGTTGGTTGGTCAAGCGGTGGGGCTGTTATCGACGTCGCAAGAGACGCTGCATGGGCAGATGATGCTTCTACCTGACGACCGACTGGACGGATAACAGCTCATGGATACTGAACTTGCCCGAACGTTTCTGACGGTCATCGCCGCGGGAAACTTCCGCAATGCCGCGTCGCGGCTGTTCGTCACGCAATCAACCGTCAGTGCCAGAATCGCCGCACTGGAGGAGCAACTTGGCTGCAGCCTATTCGTGCGCAATAAGGCCGGCACGGCTCTGACCCCCGCTGGTCGCTCCTTTCAACCCTACGCGACCACGCTCGTGCGTACCGTGGAGCGTGCCCGCCACGACATAGGCGTGGCCATGGGCTTTCGGGCTTCCGTGACCATCGGCGGACGTTTCGGGCTCTGGGAGAACCTGCTGTTTGTCTGCCTGCCGCGAATCCGCAGTGCGGTACCAGACATCGCAATACGGGCCGAGATGGCCTTCGAAGATGAACTCATACAGGGGCTGGTCGAGGGGCGCACCAACATCGGTGTGATGTATACGCCGCAAAGCCGGCCGGGGCTGGTGGTTGAACCGCTGCTCGAAGAGCGACTGGTCTACGTGACCACCAGCGACGACACCCCCAACCCACCTGGTGAGAACTATGTGTATATCGACTGGGGCCCGGAATTCGCCAGCAAGCACAGTGCAGCCTTCCCCGACTTCCTAGGCCCAGGGTTGAGCGCCAATATCGGCTGGCTGGGCCTGAACCACATTCTGGCCTACGGCGGCTCCGGGTATTTCCCACTGCGACTGGTCAAGAATGAGCTGACCGCAGGACGACTGCACCGGCACCCTGGCGCCCCAGATTTTCTGTTGCCTGCCTATGTGGTTTATCCGGTAGATCCGCAGGCTGAGGCGGTGGGGCTTGTCCTGCGGATAGTGCGTGAGGTCACGGCAGAGATTGTGCGTCAGAGTGCGTAACACGATATCGCCAGGACCTGGGCAGATGCTCTGCCATTCGGTTTACTAAGGAGACGCTGCATAAATAGCCAACCGCCCCCGACCCTTGGCACACTGCACACCTTCAGCCAGCCATCCTCTTCGTGAGCCTCGTTACCCGACATGCAGAAGACCTTCTCCGAACTCGAATACGCCGGCAAGAAAAAGCGAACTCGCCGCGATCGTTTCCTGACTGATATCGAGCAGTTGGTGCCCTGGGCGCAATTGGAGGCGCAGGTGGCGCCGTTTTACGGCGACACCACAGGCAGGCGCGGGCGCCCCGCGATTGGGTTGTCGCGCATGCTGCGCATGTATGTCGTGCAGCAGTGTTTCGGTTTCTCCGATGAAGGTACCGAAGATGCTGTTTACGACAGCCAGGCCATTCGTGGATTTATGGGCATTGACCTGGGCCGCGAGTCGGCACCGGACGCCACTACCTTGCTGCGTTTTCGCCGCTTGCTGGAAACCCATCAGCTGACACGGGTGCTGTTTGAAACGATCAACCAGCATCTGGCCAATCGTGGTCTGTTGCTCAAGGAAGGCACCATTGTCGATGCCACCCTGATCGCCGCACCGCCCTCGGTCAAGAACCGAGAAGGCAAGCGCGACCCTGAGATGCATCAGGCCAAAAAAGGCAATCAGTGGCACTTTGGGATGAAGGCCCACGTTGGCGTCGACGCCACGTCGGGGCTGGTGCACAGCCTGGTGGGGACGGCGGCCAACGTGGCCGATGTCACCCAGGTCGACAAGCTGCTACACGGTGCCGAAACCTATGTCTCGGGAGATGCTGGATACACCGGTGCGGACAAGCGAGCGGAGCATGCTGAACGGGACGTTATCTGGTCGATTGCAGCACGGCCAAGCAGCTACCAGCATCACGGCAAAGACAGCGTGCTGTACAGGGCCAAGCGCAAGATCGAATACGCCAAGGCGCAACTGCGTGCCAAGGTAGAGCATCCGTTCCAAGTGATCAAAGTGCGCTTCAATCATCGCAAGGTGCGTTACCGCGGGCTGGAAAAGAACACCGCGCAGTTGTTTAGTCTGTTCGGGTTGGCCAATCTGATGCTGGCCAAGCGGTATTTCCAGCGCATGGCGGGATAAATCCGTCTGAAAGGCGGGGTTGGCCCGCTAATTAGCAAAATGGGGCCTGAAATCGGCCCCAGAAACGTGGAATAAGACCGGTAGGGCGAAAAAACCGGTTTGAAAATGGGGCTCGGTATGAATCGGTGATTTGTTCAGCGTCTCCCTAACTGTATCGGCCGAGAGTGCGTAAAAACGCGCTCACTGGCGATGACCGGTGCGATCTTGGTAGGCGGTCTGAGCAATGGCTCTCAAATCCCCTTGCACCGAAGTCTGTAAGTTCGATGGCAAAACTACCCTTTGCGTAGGTTGCTTGCGCACCTTAGAGGAAATTCGTGGCTGGAAAAAAATGACGGACCATCGCCGTCATCAGGTAATCAACGAGCGTCCAAAGCGGTTAGCCAAATTGCAACGAGAAGCGATTTCCAAGTAGCTTGGATGCTGTTTTTTGCGGATGTCCAAACGCACGATGCACCGCGAGCTTCGATCTAGGCAGCAGCGTTGGTTTGCAGTGACTACTGGTCGATAATCGCGGTGTATGAGGGGCGATAAGCTTTCACCCAGGTGGGTCAACCATCGATACTTGGTGCTGCGTAAACGGTCAGTACGCAAGCTGCGGGCGCCTCTGGAATTTTCAATTCCGATAAGTAGATGCAGACCAAATGAGTGAGTTTTCCTCTTATCTCGGCATGACCCCAACAACCCCTGGTTTGTTGGACTGCTTGAGGAAGTGATGTTCAGTTGCAGAAAGCGTGAGCCCATAGCCATGGAATGCAAGCTCGCTCGCAGCGAATGTGAGCCCGAGTGCGTTGTTAGTCGCAGTTAATCTGAGCTGGAAATCGCGTTGATTGCGAGCCCGGCTGTTTTCAAACGCGAGCCGCTACAGTTATCGGGTAGGTGTAAACCTACTTCAGGACTAAACAATGCATTTTGAGACACGCCAACTTTGGCCCGTGCCTCGGCAGCGGCTGACAGCCATGGGGTGTACACCCCATGGCTGGCCGTTCAGGTAGTTAGCGCGAGGCCCAGGCGTTGAAGCGTTGTTCCAGTTGTTCGCCATGGTCCGCCCAGAAGAGGGCATCCACCGGCACTTGCTGGGCGAGGTTCGCCGGCGCGGTGGGTAGTTCGCTGATGCGGGCCTTATCGAGCAGGTTCATGGCACGCAGGTTGGCGGCGCCGTAGTCGATGTGCTCGGAGAAGCTCTTCTGTTGCACGGGATCGAGCGAGAAAGCAATGAACTCGCGGGTCTTTTCCTGCCGTGAGGCGCCTCGCGGGATGGCCCAGGAGTCGAACTCATAGAGACCGCCTGACCAGACGATTTCCAGGTCATATCTTTTCTTCTGCTCGGCCGAGAGACGGCCGTTATAGACCGAGCTCATCACCACGTCCCCTGCCGCGAGGTACTGAGGCGGCTGGGCGCCGGCCTCCCACCACTGGATGTACGGCTTGATCTGGTCCAGCTTGGCGAAGGCGCGGTCCTGACCGGCCTTGGTGGCCAGCACCGAGTAGAGCTCCCCGGGCTCTACCCCATCGGCGATCAGGGCGAACTCCAGGGTCGACTTGGCCAGTTTGCGCAGGCCGCGCTTGCCCGGGAATCTCTCGACATCCCAGAAGTCCTTCCAGCCGGTGGGCGCTTCCTTCAATTTTTTGGCGTTATAGGCCAGTACCGTCGAGTAGACGAGGAAACCTATGCCGCACGGCTGGATGGCGCCGGGGACGAAGTCCTTGGTATCGAGGCCGATCTGGGCCGGGTCCAGCGTCTCGAACATGCCTTCATCGCAGCCACGGGCAAGCTCGGCGGACTCCACCTCCACCGCATCCCAAGAGACGCTGCGGGTGTCGACCATGGCTTTGACCTTGGCCATTTCGCCGTTGTACTCGCCGGAAATGATCTTGCTGCCACTGGCCTGCTGCCAGGGCTGGTAGAAGGCCTTTACCTGGGCCTCCTTGTTAGCGCCACCGAAGGAGACGATGGTGAGGTCGGCCGCGAGGCCGTGGCTGGCAGTGACCAGCCCCGTTGCCAGAGCTGCGAATTTCAGAGTTTTGATCATTATTGTTATCTCCTACTGTTCAAGGGTGATTGCAAATCACTCGAGAAACCGGGATCAACTTGGCCTTCCCAGGCGAGAGACGTCCGGTTCTCGTTCCATTCGCTGCAGAGCAGGCCGCACGGGCCACCAGCAGGGCTAGCAACGAAGGGTGTGTTCTCCTAGTGTCCTTTTTCTTGCCGTGTAAGGTGTCATGGGGGTAAAGACGGTAAAAGACTACTTTTCTAATTCTTGGATTGGAATTTACTAAACTGTCTCGCCCTGAAATGGGTTGACACTTACGGCAGCCATCGCGAGCAAGCTCTGCTCCTACATGCTGCTGCGCTTGCCATTGGAAGTCGCCCCATTGTTCGGGGAGTGGCTTCACACCCATTACCCGCAGCGCGCCAAGCATGTCTTGAGCCTGGTTCGGCAAAGCCTTGGAGGTGAACTTTACGACAGCCGCTTTGGTGTACGAATGCGAGGTGAAGGCGTGTTTGCCGACTTGCTGGCGCAGCGCTTTGGTAAGGCGATCAAACGTCTGGGGCTCAATCGCCGTGAAGGCTATGACTTGGATTGCAGCGCGTTTTGCCCGCCGGGTGGGCAGATGTCGTTATTGTGAACGCGACAAAAGGTGGTGTGGGGTGAAGTTTTTTTATAGCGTTTTGATTCCAGTCTGATGGTCGAAACCCTGTCCTAGAGCCTTCCCGTTCAGTTTTAAGCCGTTGGATTCGGTCGCATATGACTCATTGGTCACTATTCTCGCTAATGTCATTCTAACGTCATGCGCCGTAGGAACCATTAACCCGGTAAGATGGAAAACATAATTCAAACCGTCAAAGAGAATGAACCATGCCGGATAAGGACCCCTCTCCGACTGCCACGGCCCCTGAGGCCGAGAGCGCAGACGTCGCCCTTAAACACATCGTTGACGGCTTTTTGCACTTCCATAAAGAAGTCTTCCCGCAACAGGAAGAACTGTTCAAAAAGCTCGCCACCGCCCAGACCCCTCGGGCGATGTTCATCACCTGTGCAGACTCGCGCATCGTCCCTGAGCTGATTACCAATAGTTCGCCTGGCGATCTGTTTGTCACGCGCAACGTCGGCAACGTGGTGCCGCCTTACGGGCAAAATAACGGTGGTGTTTCGACGGCCATCGAATACGCGACCCTGGCCTTGGGTGTGCAACACATCATCGTCTGTGGCCATTCGGACTGCGGTGCCATGCGCGCGGTGCTTAACCCCGAAAGCCTGGAAAAAATGCCGACCGTCAAAGCCTGGCTGCGTCATGCCGAAGTGGCCAAGATCATGGTGGAAGAAAACTGCAATTGCGCCACCGAACAGGAAAGCATGCAAGTGCTGACCGAAGAAAACGTCATCGCCCAACTGCAGCACCTGCGCACCCACCCCTCGGTGGCTTCGCGTATGGCCAGCGGCCAGCTGTTCATTCACGGCTGGGTCTACAGCATCGAAACCAGTGAAATCCGGGCTTACGATCTCGAGCAGGACTGCTTCCTGCCCTTGGATGGTATTCATCCAATCCCCAATGCGACGCCCAAAGGGCGTTTTTAACAATTGAACCGATGCTGAAGGGCGTCCCAGGTACGATTTTTCGACCGGTCCTGCGACGCCCTGCGCCGGTCAGTCTTCTTCCACCACACTCATCTGAGGCGTGCCCGGCCAGGTGCCCTTGAGATGGATGGTGCGATTGCCACCGGTCCATTGTGCCAGCGGCGAATTCCACTCTCGCACGCTGATCTGGTTGTCGCCGATGTTGATGAACTCGGCCTCCACCCGCAGTTGCGTTGCATGCAGTGGAATATCGTTGAAGCTGGCACTGCTGCCCCCGACGACGGTGGCCACTCTTTCGACGCGACCACCGGGTGTGTTGTAACTGACCCTGACTTTCGTTGAATAGGTGGTCATCGAGGTGGCTTTGCTGTCGATATGCAGCTTCAAGGCACCCAGTTTCGCCACCCAGTGTGGGATCAGCAACCGTCCAGCAAAGGAGGCGAAGCCGTAGGCCACTGGCATTGGCCGAATAGCGGGCATGCCGCTTTCGGCGGGCAAGGTGTGGGTTTCGACGGAGGACTGTTCACGACTCAACAAGAAGTTGGTATCGGCCTTGATGTTGGCGTTTTTTTCACCCAGCAGGGTGCTCAATGCGCTGGCCCGACCAATCATGGAGAACTTTGCCCCGTTCACCTTGGAGCCGGCATTGATGCCGCTGCTCGCGTAAATCACATGGGTAACGACACCAAAGCCTTGAGAGATGGCACCGTCGCTGGCCATCCCCATGTGTTGTGCCTGCTCATAGAGCCAAGCGTACTGGCGCTGGATTTCGGTCAGGTCGCCGAGGCGTTCTTCGCCGCTGATGGCGAACTCGGAAATGATCGACTCCTTCTTGTTGAATGCCCACTCGATCTCGGCATCTGGCTTGATTTCAAGCCCTGTGGTGGGGTCGGTCAGCGTGCCTGCGAATGAGCTTTTCAATTCGCGACGCACCACGTGCTCCGAGCTGAGCTTCCACTTCCGGTCCTGATGGACAGCGCTGGTCTTTGCACCGGGCAGCATTTGATTCACCGGCGTGAAATTCCCGCTGCTCGCATCGACCATCCCAACCGCGCCAGGCTGGATGTGGCCATTCAAAGCCCAGTTACCCCACAGAGTAGACTGGCTACCACGTAGCAGGTCGGTGTAAATACGGTTCCATTTGATGCTCATGCTCAACTCCTTTGAGGGCCTGATTTGCCCTCAAAGCGTATTGAACACAGTCGTTTGTGCACAGCAGGTACGCTTTCCTCTGGCTAGACGCACCAAGGGATGCGTTTGTCAGGAAAGTTTCAGCCCAACGCCCAACTGACGTGACAGACACGGCCAGCGTTTCCAGGCATTTCCAGTGTCGGGGCTGGTGAGCTTGTCGCGGTAGGCTTCCACCGACTCCAGAGCGAAGTTCTTATCATCCAGCAACTCGTCGACCGAATGATGGGCAACCTCATCCAGTTGATTGGCGAACGCCTCACCGATCAGGCGATGGGCAATCACGTTGGCCACGGTGGTGTCGAACGGAATCAGCGGCTGATTGAAATGCTTGATGTAGATGTCGTTCACCTCTTCGACCAAACGGTGCGCGAGATAAGCTTCGTCCAGCAGGCAGTCGAGGCCGACATGGCCATTGATCATCGGCGGCGGGCTGATGAAGTAGGCTTCGGCGATCTTCAGCAGTGGCTTGACCTGCGACTCGATACCGGCCTGCTGGGCCACTTCGTTTGCGGCTTCCAGCAGTTCCGGGACTTGTTCGATATAAGCCGTCACGAAACCGATCAGGGCTTCGTGTGGATCTTCTTTGGGCAATTGAATGGCCGGGTGCAAATGAGGGAGCTGATCTTTGAGCCGGCTCTTGAGTTGGCCGGTTTGTTTTTCATGGTGTCGGGCACGGTCTATCTGATCGCGCAAAGCGGCGATATTCATGAATACTCCAAGGGATTAAGCAATGACAACGGAAAACATAAGGTAGCTCGCTTTTCGATTTTGCTAAGACGCTTTTGTAATAATTAATTAATACTTATGTGCGGCGGTTATATCTAAAAGCCATCATTGATCGCAAGGCCACGCGAACCGGGGGCTCAAGCGCAAGGCTTGGAGCGTGCCAGCAGAATTTTGCGATTGCGTTGCGAGGCGCAGGTCGCTGTCTATACTCGGGTTGGAAAGAGTTACTGATGAGGCCCGACTGCATGGCAGTAGGGGCTCGGTAGCCAAAGTTCGTTGTCTTGACCGCCGCTCCCTTTGCCGCAGGTGTACGCCTCCGGGATAAAAAGAACGATAAGGGGAACCCGCAATGATGCGACATCCACATGTCTGGATGGGCCTCCTGCTGTGGTCGATATTCAGTCCGGCGCACGCCGCCTGGACCGTGAATATGGCGCCGGGGGCGACTGATGTCAGTAACGCGGTCTTCGATCTGCACATGACGATCTTCTGGATCTGTGTGGTGATCGGTGTCGTGGTCTTCGGTGTCATGTTCTGGTCAATGATCGTCCATCGTCGCTCCACCGGTCAGGAGGCCGCGACCTTTCACGAAAGCACCACGGTGGAAATCCTCTGGACCATCGTGCCCTTGTTGATCCTGGTGGCCATGGCCATTCCCGCGACCAAGACGCTTATCGACATCTACGATACCAGCGAGTCGGACCTGGATGTCCAGGTGACCGGCTACCAATGGAAGTGGCACTACAAATACCTGGGCCAGGACGTCGAGTACTTCAGCAACCTGGCCACGCCCGCCGACCAGATCCACAACAAAGCCCCCAAGGATGAGCATTATTTGCTCGAGGTGGACAACCCGCTGGTATTGCCGGTGGGCGCCAAGGTGCGCTTTCTGGTCACCGCTGCCGACGTGATCCACTCCTGGTGGGTGCCCGCGTTTGCCGTCAAGCGCGATGCGATCCCAGGGTTTGTCAACGAAGCCTGGACCCGTATCGAGAAGCCCGGCCTATATCGCGGCCAGTGCACCGAGCTGTGCGGCAAGGACCACGGTTTCATGCCGATCGTGGTCGAGGTCAAGTCCAAGGCGGACTTCGACACCTGGCTTGGGGAGCGCAAGGCCGAGGCCGCGCAGCTCAAGGAGCTGACCAGCAAGGAATGGACACTGCAAGAGTTGGTCGAGCGCGGCGACAAGGTCTACCACACCGCCTGCGTGGCCTGTCACCAGGCTGAAGGCCAGGGCCTGCCACCCATGTTCCCCGCCCTCAAGGGCTCGAAAATCGCCACTGGGCCTATAGAGGATCACCTCAATGTGGTGTTCCACGGCAAGGCTGGTACTGCGATGGCGGCCTTTGGCAAACAGCTCTCGGAAGTCGACCTGGCCGCTGTCGTAACCTATGAACGCAACGCCTGGGGCAACAACAAGGGCGACATGGTCACGCCAAAAGATGTATTGGCAATCAAGCAGGCAGAAAGCAAATGAACGGGCCTTTCTTACGTGGTCGCAAGTTCAGGAGACAGGACATGAGTGCAGTCATTGACGACCATGGGCATGCCGGCCATGACGAGCATGCTCACGGCCCAGCCAAGGGCCTGATGCGCTGGGTGCTGACCACCAACCACAAGGACATCGGCACGTTGTACCTGTGGTTCAGCTTCCTGGCGTTCCTGCTCGGCGGCTCCTTTGCCATGGTGATTCGCGCCGAGCTGTTCCAGCCCGGCCTGCAAATCGTGGAGCCGGAGTTCTTCAACCAGATGACCACCATGCACGGTCTGGTGATGGTGTTCGGCGCGGTCATGCCGGCGTTCGTGGGCCTGGCCAACTGGATGATCCCGTTGATGATCGGTGCGCCAGACATGGCGCTGCCACGGATGAACAACTTCAGTTTCTGGTTGCTGCCGGCCGCGTTCCTGCTGCTGGTCTCGACCCTGTTCATGCCCGGTGGCGGGCCGAACTTCGGCTGGACCTTCTACGCTCCGCTCTCCACCACCTATGCGCCGGAAAGCGTCACCTTCTTTATCTTTGCCATTCACCTGATGGGGATCAGCTCGATCATGGGCGCGATCAACGTGATCGCGACCGTCCTCAACTTGCGCGCTCCCGGCATGACCCTGATGAAAATGCCGCTGTTCGTCTGGACCTGGCTGATCACCGCCTTCCTGCTGATCGCGGTGATGCCAGTGCTGGCCGGTTGCGTGACCATGATGCTGATGGACATCCACTTCGGCACCAGCTTCTTCAGTGCCGCCGGTGGCGGTGACCCGGTTCTGTTCCAGCATGTGTTCTGGTTTTTCGGGCACCCCGAGGTCTACATCATGATCCTGCCGGCCTTCGGCGCGGTCAGTGCAATTATCCCGGCGTTCTCGCGCAAACCGCTGTTTGGCTACACCTCGATGGTTTACGCCACGGCCAGTATCGCGTTCCTGTCGTTCATCGTCTGGGCACACCACATGTTTGTCGTCGGCATTCCGGTGGTGGGTGAGCTGTTCTTCATGTATGCGACCTTGCTGATCGCGGTGCCGACCGGGGTGAAGGTGTTCAACTGGGTCAGCACCATGTGGCAAGGCTCACTGACCTTCGAAACGCCGATGCTGTTTGCCGTGGCCTTTGTGATCCTGTTCACCATCGGCGGATTCTCCGGCCTGATGCTGGCCATTGCACCGGCTGACTTCCAGTATCACGACACCTATTTCGTGGTTGCCCATTTCCACTATGTATTGGTGCCGGGTGCGATCTTCGGGATCTTCGCATCGGCCTATTACTGGCTGCCGAAGTGGACCGGCTATATGTATGACGAAACCCTGGGCAAGCTGCATTTCTGGCTGTCATTCATTGGCATGAACATGGCCTTCTTTCCCATGCACTTTGTGGGGCTGGCCGGGATGCCGCGGCGGGTGCCGGACTACAACCTGCAGTTCGCCGACTTCAACATGGTGTCGTCGATTGGCGCCTTTACCTTCGGGGTCACGCAGATCTTCTTCCTCTTTATTGTCATCAAGACCATCCGCGGCGGTGTGCCTGCGGCGGCCAAAGCTTGGGAGGGAGCCGAAGGGCTGGAGTGGAGCGTGCCTTCGCCGGCGCCGTACCACACCTTCGTGACGCCACCGGAAGTGAAATAACCAACCCTGTCAAAGGAGGTCAGGCCCATGAGCGACGGCTATGCGATCAAGCGACTGGTCACGCGTCTGCTGATGCTGGTAGTGATCATGTTCGCCTTTGGCTTCGCACTGGTGCCGATCTATGACGTGATGTGCAAGGCATTCGGCATCAATGGCAAGACGGGTGGGCAGTATGCCGGCACGCAAGTGGTCGACCCTTCGCGCCAGGTTCGGGTGCAGTTTCTGTCAACCAATGCCATCGACATGGTCTGGGATTTTTACTCCAAGGCGGATGAACTTGAGGTTCACCCGGGGGCGGTCAACGAGATGCTGTTTGTGGCGCACAACCCGACGGACAAGCCGATGACCGCCCAGGCTATTCCGAGTATTTCGCCAGCAGAAGCGGCGGCGTATTTCCACAAGACCGAATGCTTTTGCTTCAGCCAACAGGTGCTACAACCGGGGGAGCGTATCGAGATGCCCGTGCGGTTCATCGTTGACCGCGACCTGCCAACCGATGTGAAACACCTGACGCTTGCTTACACGCTGTTCGACATCACCGCTCGCCAACCGCCCATTGCCCATGTGGATGGACAGGACGCGCCGCGCGCCCGATAAGGAGAACAATTAAATGGCAATTCACGAGCGCTACTACGTCCCGGCGCAGAGCAAGTGGCCGATCATTGCCACCATTGGCATGTTCATCACGGTTCTCGGCCTGGGCATCTGGTTCAACGATATGAAGGCCGGGCGGCCGGACTCCCATGGCCCGCTGATCTTTTTTGTCGGGGCTGTGTGCCTGGCCTATATGTTGTTCGGCTGGTTCGGTGCGGTGATCAAGGAAAGCCGCGCCGGGCTCTACAGCGCGCAGTTGGATCGCTCGTTTCGCTGGGGCATGTCGTGGTTCATTTTCTCGGAGGTGATGTTCTTTATCGCCTTCTTCGGCGCGCTTTTTTATGTGCGTACCTTGGCGGGGCCATGGCTGGGTGGGGAAGGTGCCAAGGGTGTGACGCATATGCTCTGGCCCAATTTCGAGTTTGCCTGGCCACTGCTGAACACCCCGGACCCCAAGGCGTTCCCGCCGCCAAAGGACATAATCGACCCCTGGCATCTGCCGCTGATAAATACCATCTTGCTGGTCAGCTCCAGCGTCACGGTGACCATTGCCCACCATGCCTTGAGGAAAAACCATCGCGGCCCGCTCAAGTTCTGGCTGGCGCTGACCATCGCCCTGGGCGCAGTCTTTCTGTGCCTGCAGGCGTTCGAGTACCACGAGGCTTATACGGAACTTGGGCTGACACTGGGCTCGGGTGTGTACGGTGCAACCTTCTTTATGCTCACAGGTTTCCACGGCGCGCACGTGACCATGGGCACCATCATTCTGACGGTCATGCTGATTCGAATCCTGCGGGGCCATTTTGATGCCGACAAGCATTTCGGCTTTGAGGCAGCCAGCTGGTATTGGCACTTTGTGGATGTGGTCTGGGTCGGCCTGTTTATTTTTGTCTACGTGCTTTGAGGGTTTTACCAAGGTGCATGGGACACCAATTGGCCGCTGTAGAAGCCCCAGGTCACCAGGGCCAGGGTGATGGCGGCCAGACTGACCCGTACCGTCAGAGCCTTGACCAGACGGCTCGAGTGACCTTCGTCCTTGACCAGAAAGAACAGGCCGCTGAACAGGCTGACAATGGTCGCCAGCAACATCAGGACGATCGCGACTTTTAGCATGGTGGAACTCCCGGGAGGTACGCGATGATCTTAAGTATAGCGACAGGCAGTTGGCAGCCATGAAGCCGTTTCGGCCCGGTATCGTGCCCACCGTGGTGGTCGGCCTGCTGCTGCCCATGCTGATCGGCCTGGGCGTGTGGCAGTGGGGGCGTGCCGACCAGAAGCGCGAGTTGCTGGCCAGTTATGAGCAGCGTCGCACCGAGGCGCCCACGGCCGCCTCGCAGTTGCATCAAGTGGCTGACCCTGCGTTCCGAAGGATTCACCTCTACGGCAGGTTCGATCCGCAGCACAGCGTTTTGCTGGATAACCGCATTCGTGATGGGCACGCGGGAGTCGAGCTGCTGCAACCGTTTTTCGACCAGGCCAGCGGGCTGTGGTTGTGGGTCAACCGTGGTTGGCTGCCCTGGCCGGATCGTCGCAGCGCGCCCGTATTCATGACCCCCAATGCTATGCAAAGCCTGGATGCGTGGGTGTACGTCGCGCCGGGGGCGACCTTTCAACTACATGCAGACGCCGCTGACAACCGCTGGCCGCGCCTGTTGACCGCTGTGCAGCCAGGCGTGTTGTGGTCGCAATTGGGCCGCGAAGGTTTCGCCCATGAGATACGCCTGGAGCCTGGCCCGGCAGCTTATCGGGTGGACTGGCCGGTGGTTGCGATGGGCCCGGAAAAACACATGGGCTACGCTGTGCAGTGGTTTGCCCTGGCGTTGGCCCTGAGTGGTCTCTACCTCTATTTCGGATGGCATAACAATAAGGAGAAGCAGCATGGGAGCCGCCATGAATCCGCAGGGCATGTCTGAAACCAAAGCGCCTGTAGGGCGTGGGCGCGGACGCTTGCAGTTGATCCTGATTCTGCTGGTGGTGTTGGGGCCGATGATCCTGGCCACCGGCATGTACAAACTGCAGTTCTGGGTGCCTGACAGTCGCAGTTATCACGGCGAGATGATCGGCAATGGCCAGAGCCGTGCCGACCTGGGTGTTCAAGCCGATGAACAGCGCTGGCAACTGCTGGTCACCTCGCCTGCCGACTGCTCGGCCGATTGCCAGCAACTGGTTTACCTGGCGCGGCAAATCCAGATCGGCCTGGGCCGCGACGCCTCCAGGGCCAGCCATGCGCTGGCCGCCGGGCAAGCACTGACGCAGGACTATCAGGCACGCCTGTCGCGTGAATATCCACAACTGCAACGCTACCCGCTGGACTTGTCGCGCTATTCACAAACGACCACAGGCAAGGCCGAGCCTGCACTGTGGATCATCGATCCGCACGGCAATCTGGTGTTGCGCTACGACGCCCGGGTCAATGGCAAGGACTTGCTC
Source organism: Pseudomonas sp. KH_021 (assembly GCF_057838865.1). Classification (NCBI taxonomy): domain Bacteria; kingdom Pseudomonadati; phylum Pseudomonadota; class Gammaproteobacteria; order Pseudomonadales; family Pseudomonadaceae; genus Pseudomonas; species Pseudomonas sp. KH_021. The sequence continues at coordinate 54,978 of NZ_CM174477.1, forward strand.
AATGATCTGCGCCTCCTGCTGAAACTCTCCAACATTGGGTAGGACATGCTCATGGCCAGGCCAGGATATCGTCTTGCTGTGTTTGCCACCGTGCTCGCAATGGTGGTCGTACTCTTGGGTGCCTACACCCGCCTGACTCACGCAGGCCTGGGTTGCCCGGACTGGCCGGGTTGCTATGGCTTCATCAGCGTGCCCAAGACTGAAGCGCAACTGGCCCATGCCGAGCGGCACTTCCCCGATACGCCGGTCGAAACGCACAAGGGCCGCAACGAAATGGTCCATCGCTATTTCGCCGGCACCCTGGCGCTGGTTATTGGAGCACTGGCCGTCGCTGCCTGGCGTCGCCATGGCCGCGACGGCCAGCCGATCAAACTGCCGCTTTTGTTATTGGGTGTGGTCTTTGCCCAGGCTGCCTTTGGCATGTGGACGGTCACGCTCAAGCTCTGGCCCCAAGTGGTCACCGCGCATCTGCTGGGCGGTTTTGCCACCTTGAGCCTGTTGTTCCTGCTCAGCCTGCGCTTGTCGGGCGCGCTGCAGCCCTTGGCGAATGTGCCCCTGCAACTGAGGCGCTGGGCCGCCTTGGGCCTGCTGCTGGTGATCGGGCAAATCGCGCTCGGGGGCTGGGTCAGCTCCAACTACGCCGCCGTGGCCTGCGTCGATCTACCGACTTGCCACGGCCAGTGGTGGCCTGCGACCGACTTTGCCAATGGCTTTCATCTCACTCAGCACATCGGCCCCAATTACCTGGGCGGGCAACTGGACAGCGATGCGCGTACAGCGATTCACCTGACCCATCGAATCGGTGCGCTGCTGGTGACCTTGGTATTGCTGACGCTGGCCTGGCAACTGCGCAGTACCGGGATGCCGCGCCTCGCCGCGCTGGTGGTGCTGGCGCTTGGCGTTCAAATCAGCCTGGGTGTCAGTAACGTACTGTTTCACCTGCCTCTGGCCGTGGCAGTTGCCCATAACGCGGGCGGCGCCGGGCTGCTACTGACGCTGGTGCTGGTCAATTACCGAACCCGCAGTGTGGCAGTGCCTGCTACCCGCCGGGCATTCATTCACTGGCGACCTTCCCCGGCTTTTATCGGCCCGGGGCGGATCTGACACAGGAGCATTTCCATGGCGTCGTTGACGCAAGAGCACGGCAGCCAAGCGAGTTGGCGTGATTACCTGGAGCTGACCAAGCCGAAGGTGGTGGTATTGATGCTGATCACCTCGCTGGTTGGCATGTTCCTGGCCACTCGGGCGGGGGTGCCGTGGACGGTGCTGCTGTTCGGTAACCTGGGAATAGCCTGTTGCGCGGGCGCGGCGGCGGCCGTTAACCATGTGGTCGATCGGCGCATCGATGCGGTCATGGCGCGTACCCATAAACGCCCCTTGGCCGAGGGCAGGGTCTCGCCGTTGGCGGCCCTCACGTTTGCGTTGATGTTGGCACTGCTGGGCCAGGGCATGCTGCTGGTGTTCACCAACCCGATGACGGCCTGGCTGACGCTGGCGTCGCTGCTGGGCTACGCCGTGATCTACACAGGCTTTCTCAAGCGCGCGACACCGCAGAACATCGTGATCGGCGGGCTGGCTGGCGCAGCACCGCCGCTGTTGGGCTGGGTCGCGGTCACCGGGCATGTGAGTGCCGAACCCCTGCTTCTGGTGCTGATCATCTTTGCCTGGACGCCCCCACACTTCTGGGCGCTGGCCATCCACCGCAAAGAAGAATACGCCAAGGCCGATATCCCCATGCTGCCGGTGACGCATGGAGAGCACTACACCAAGGTGCATATCCTGTTGTATTGCGCGGCCCTGTTTGCGGTGAGCCTGTTGCCGTTCGTGATCCACATGAGTGGCCTGCTGTACCTGGGCTGTGCGCTGCTGCTGGGCCTGCGCTTCCTGCAATGGGCCTGGGTGTTGTACCGTGGCACCCGACCGCACGCGGCGATGAAGACCTTCAAGTATTCGATTTATTACCTGCTGCTGTTATTCATCGCGCTGCTCGTAGACCACTACTTACTGTTGAATCTATGACTCGAACTCAGAAAACCGTCTTTATTCTTGTGGCCCTGGTCGCCTTGATCCTCGGCCTTACCGTCAATAAGGTGCTCACCAACAAGGGTCAGGTCGATACCACCGCCCTGATCGATGCAGGCATCATCCTGTTGCCCCAGCACCGCACCGTCCCCAGTGTCGAAATGACCGACGAGCAAGGCCAGCCAGTGGCGGTCAATGAAATGAAAGGCAAGTGGTCGCTGCTGTTCTTCGGCTACACCTTCTGCCCGGACATCTGCCCGACGACTCTGGCGCAGTTGCGCCAAATCAAGAGTGAGTTGCCTAAAGAGGCTGCCGACAGGTTGCAAGTGGTGCTGGTCAGTGTCGATCCGAACCGCGACACCCCCCAGCAGCTCAAGCAGTACCTGGGGTATTTCGACAAGGATTTCAAAGGGTTGACCGGCTCGCTCGAGGCGACTGAAAAGCTGGCCAATGGCGTGAGCATTCCGTTTATTCCGGCCGATACCAGCAAGCCGAACTACACGGTCGACCACAGCGGCAACCTGGCCCTGCTGGGGCCGGACGGTACGCAACGCGGGTTTATTCGGGCGCCGTTCAACAATCAGAAGCTGATTGCGCAGTTACCGGGGCTGGTAAAACACGATTGAACGCCGACGCGTTCTGTCTGTTAAATCGTGCAATGGCTATCGCAGGCAAGCCTGGCTCCTACAACACTGTGTAGGAGCCGGCTTTAGCCGCGATGAACGCACCGCGGTTTGCCTGTTGCATCAGAACGCTGGGACGACGGCGCCTTTGTACTTCTCGAGGATGAACTGCTTCACTTCTGGGCTATGCAGCGCGCCAACCAGCTTCTGCATGGCTGCCGAGTCTTTGTTGTCCGGGCGAGCCACCAGGATGTTGACGTAAGGCGAATCGCTGCCTTCGATGATCAAGGCATCCTTGGCTGGGTCAAGCTTGGCTTCCAGCGCGTAGTTGGTGTTGATCAGTGCCAGGTCGACCTGGGTCAGCACGCGCGGGAGGGTGGCGGCTTCCAGCTCACGAATCTTCAGCTTTTTCGGGTTCTCGGCGATGTCCTTGGGCGTGGACAGGATGTTGCCCGCGTCCTTGAGCTTGATCAGACCGGCCTTCTGCAGCAGCAGCAAGGCACGACCGCCGTTGGTGGCGTCGTTGGGGATAACTACATTGGCGCCGCTGGGTAGCTCGTCCAGCTGCTTGAATTTGCTGGAATAGGCGCCCAGTGGCTCCAGGTGCACACCGGTCACGCTGACCAGATTAGTGCCCTTGCCCTTGTTGAACTCATCCAGGTACGGCTGGTGCTGGAAGAAGTTGGCGTCCAGGCGCTTCTCGGCGACTTGCACGTTGGGCTGGATGTAGTCGGTGAAGACCTTGACCTTCAGGTCTACCCCTTCCTTGGCCAGCGTCGGTTTGACGAACTCAAGGATCTGGGCGTGCGGCACGGCGGTTGCGGCCACGGTCAGGGTATCGGCTGCATGGGCCGAAAAGGCCGCGACGGCGGCGAATGCTGCGAACAGTTTTTTCATTCATCACTCCTTGTGAGGGCCACTCGGCCCCCGGTGCCGGCATGGCCGACCCTTGCGTTTATTTACGAGAAAAATGCACGACCAGCCTGTCGCCGACGCTTTGCAGAATTTGCACCAGGATCAGCATCAGCACCACGGTGACCACCATGACGTCGGTCTGAAAGCGCTGGTAGCCAAAGCGAATGGCCAAGTCACCCAGGCCGCCTGCGCCGACCACACCGGCCATTGCGGTATAGGACACCAGCGTGATGGCGGTGACGGTGATGGCGGCAAAAATGCCGGGGCGGGCTTCTGGCAGCAATGCATTCATGATGATCTGGCGCGTGGTGGCGCCCATGGCCTGCGTCGCTTCGATGATGCCGCGATCAACCTCGCGCAAGGCAGTTTCGACCAGGCGGGCAAAGAACGGCGTGGTGCCGACGACCAGCGGCGGAATGGCCCCGGCAACGCCCAGCGACGTGCCGGTGATCAGCACCGTGAACGGGATCATCACGATCAGCAGGATAATGAACGGCAGCGAGCGCAGGATATTGACCAGCAGCGACAACAAGGCATAGACGCCTTTTTGCTCGAACAGTTGGCGCGGGCCGCACAGAAACAGCAGCACACCCAGTGGCAGGCCCAGCAATACGGTGAACAGCAGCGAGCCACCCAGCATCAGCAGCGTATCGACCGTCGCCAGCCAGATTTCACTCCAGTCGACGTTGGCAAAGAAACTCAAGGTGTCCATCAGCGCAGGACCTCCATATGCACGTCCGCTTGCTCGAAGCGGGCGAAGGCTGCGTCCATGTCGCCGCCGGTGATTGCCAGGGTCAGTTGGCCGTAAGGGGTTTCTTTGATGCGATCGATCCGGCCCGCCAGGATGCTGTAGTCCACCCCGGTTTCACGGGCAACGGTGCCCAGCAGTGGCGCGTAGGTGGCCTCGCCCTGGAAGGTCAGGCGCACGATGCGCCCTGGCACATGGGCGAAGTCGTCACGCTGTTCGCTTTCGTCGATCTGCTCGTCCTCCTGGACGAAACGCTTGGTGGTCGGGTGCTGTGGATGCAGGAACACATCGGCGACCGGGCCTTGCTCGACGATCTTGCCAGCGTCCATCACGGCCACCTGGTCACAGACCCTGCGGATGACGTCCATCTCGTGGGTAATCAGCACGATGGTCAGCTTCAGCTCGCGGTTGATCTCGGCCAGCAATTGCAGCACCGAGGCGGTGGTTTGCGGGTCCAGTGCGCTGGTGGCTTCATCACAGAGCAGAATCTTTGGCCGGGTGGACAAGGCGCGGGCGATGCCAACGCGCTGCTTCTGGCCACCGGACAATTGCGCCGGGTATTTCTTTGCATGGTCAGACAAGCCGACCCGTGCCAGCAGTTCGGCAACGCGGCGGTCTATTTCGCTGCGCGACAGTTCGCCGGCCAGAGTCAGTGGCAGCGCAACGTTGTCAGCCACGGTCTTGGAGGCCAGCAAGTTGAAGTGCTGGAAAATCATCCCGACCTGCTGGCGGAAGCGTCGTAGCTGGTTGGCGTCAAAAGCAGTGACGTCTTCGCCATCGACGATGATTTTGCCGCCGCTGGGGGCTTCCAGACGATTGATCAGGCGCAGCAGGGTACTTTTACCGGCACCGGAGTGACCGATCAGGCCGAAGACCTGGCCGTTCTCGACGGTAAGGTCCGTGGCGTGCAGCGCGGGGATATCCCTACCGGCGACGCGGTAGGTCTTGTGGACATTTTGAAACTCGATCACTTAGCGAACCTTGTGGGGCGCATGAATGGGGTCAGCGGTTAGCCGGGGGCGCATTTTAGCCTGTTCGTATAGAGGTTCTTAGCATTTATTTCGAATGGGTCCAATCAATGCGAAATAACGCGATCAGCGGTCAGCTACCGGCATCCAAGCACCGGGTTTGAGATAGGGAGGCGGCTGCGAAGGCGATTCCAGCTTGATACGCGGTGAAGCTATTCGCGGCACAATCCCAGGGTAGGAGCCAGCCTTGCAGGCTGTGTGAAAACTCCGACAAAAGTCGACCCACTCAAAAAACGACCTCCTGTAATCGCGTACACGCGACGATCGACTAGTCGAGAGGGGGTCAAGTACCCCCTAAATCAACCAAATTTTGAGTTTTCACACAGCCTGCTTGGCTGCGATGGGGCACACTGCGGTGCATCAGGAAAACCGCAGTGTGCCCCATCGCAGCCAAGGCTAGCTCCTACCCCAAAGCCAGACCAGCGAAGCGTTCAGAAGATCAAGGCTTGGCGGGAATCAGGACGATCTGGGCAGGCAACTTGCGGTGGATTTCGCGAGTTTGCTGCAAGTCGAAATGGGCGTCGCGGTGGGTGACCCGCTTGGTGAGCAGCGTGGAAAGCCACGGGTAGTCTTCTGTGCGCGGAACCTGGAAGACGACTGTGCAGTTGTAATTCACCACATCGTCAGCGATGTCGTCCAGTTGGCGGCGAAGCTGAGCCATATCGTTGATTTTGAACGCCACTACCGTGCTCGGCGCCGTCGGGTCAATGACCTTGGGTTTGGGCTTGGCCGCTTCCTTGAGCGCTGCTTCGATTTTCTCAAGCTCTGCCCTGCGGGCCTTGGCGATGGCGCCGTTCACGCCACCGGTGAGTGCGGGCGCCGTTGGCATCAACGCACGGGCGCGAGCCAGGGCAGTGGCTGCAGCATTCACGTCGCCTTTTTGCAGGACGATCTGGCTGCGCTGCAGGTAGGCCTCCGCCAACTGACGCTGATACTGGACCAGGCGCGCATCATCCGGTGCCTTGGCCTGCAGGGCGGCGAGTTGATCTTCTGCGGTGGCCAGTTCGTTGCTGGTGATGCTTTGTTCCAACTGCTGGTAGCCATCGGGCTCGGCAGGCACGGCAACGGTGTCGGCAGGCTTGCTCTGGCAAGCGGCCAACAAAAACGAAAACGCGGCAAGGAGCAGATAACGTGAGGCGAACGGCTTCATTCCTGCAACTCTCTTTTTGTGCAAAAAACGAGCAAGTCTACACCCAGTCCTTTGGCTCGAAAATACTGTTCGCGCATGTCGCCGGATTTTGATGTCGCAGGGTGTAACCACCCTGCTGCACGTCAACGCTTGGGCAGCGCGAAACTCAACAAGAATAGCACCGCCGCCGAGACCACGATGGAGGGCCCGGCCGGGGTGTCCTTGAACCAGGACAAAGCCAGGCCGCTACAGACCGCCAACACGCCCAGCAGGCTTGCGCCCAAGGCCATTTGCTCGGGGGAGCGGGCATGGCGTTGGGCGGCGGCGGCCGGAATGATCAACAACGAGGTGATCAGCAGCACCCCGACGATCTTCATGGCCACGGCAATGACGACTGCAATCAACAGCATCAACGTCATGCGCAGGGCAGACACCGGTAAGCCCTCCACTGTCGCCAGTTCTTCATGCACGGTAATGGCCAGCAATGGCCGCCACAGCGCAACCAGCAACAGCAGCACTGCGGCGCTACCGCCAAGAATCCAGCCAAGATCGGTCGGGCTGATGGCCAACAGATCGCCAAACAGATAGCCCATCAGGTCAATGCGCACATCGTGCATGAAACTGAGCACGACCAGGCCCAGCGACAAGGTACTGGGGGCGAGAATCCCCAGCAGCGTGTCAGAGGCCAGGGGTTGGCGTTGTTGCAGCGTCACCAGCAGGATGGCCAGCAGCAGGCAGCCGACCGTGACGGCGATCGCCGGGCTCACATCCAGCAAAAAGCCCAGGGCTACGCCCAGCAGGGCGGCATGGGACAAGGTGTCGCCGAAATAGGCCATGCGCCGCCAGACCACGAAGGACCCAAGAGGGCCAGCCACGACGGCCAGCGCCAAACCTGCAAGCAGGGCGTAGAACAGAAAATCAGCCATGCTTGCAGTGGTCTCCGTGTACATGTCCGCTAACAGGGGTGAGGACCACCGAACCGTGCAGGTCGTGGGCGTGGTCATGATGGTGGTGGTAGATCGCAAGGCTGGGCGCGTTGTTGCCGAATAATTCGACAAAGGCCGGGTCGCCACTGACCTGTTCCGGGTGGCCGGAGCAGCACACATGGCGATTCAGGCAAACGACCTGATCGGTCGTGCTCATCACCAGATGCAGGTCGTGGGAGACCATCAGCACACCGCACTGATGCCGATCGCGCAGGCGTGTGATCAAGCTGTAGAGCTCGGACTGACCGGCGACGTCGACACCTTGCACCGGCTCATCGAGCACCAGCAGTTCCGGCTCGCGCAACAACGCGCGAGCCAGCAGCACACGTTGCATTTCGCCGCCGGAAACAGTCTGGATCGGGCTGTCGATCACCTGTTCGGCGCCCACTTCCTTGAGCGCTGCCAATGCGCGGGCTCGGTCCACACCGGGGACCAGGCGAAGAAAACGTAAAACCGACAAGGGCAATGTAGGGTCCACGTGCAGTTTCTGCGGCATGTAGCCAATGCGCAGCTTAGGCTTGCGCCAGACGCTTCCGCTGGTGGGTTTGAGCAACCCGAGTACTGCCCGTACCAAGGTGGTTTTGCCGGCCCCATTAGGGCCGATCAGGGTGACGATCTGACCGGGATCGACGCTCAGCTGGATGTTATCCAGCACGCTCTGCCCGGCGATGGTGACCGCCACTTTTTCCAGACGAATCAGCGCAGTGCTCATTACGCCCCCCGGCACTGCGAGCACAGCCCGACCACTTCGACGGTTTGCGCTTCCACATTGAAGCCCACCGATTTGGCGCTGGTGATGATCGCGTCGCTGATGGTTTTTTGCTCAAGCTCAATGGCCACATGACACTCGCGACAGATCAGAAACTGACCTTGATGCGCATGTTCGGGATGGCTACAGCCGATAAAAGCGTTGAGCGAGGCAATGCGGTGAACCAGGCTGTTTTCCAGTAAAAAATCCAGGGCCCGATAAACCGTAGGTGGTGCCGCACGACGGCCGTCCTGTTCGCTGAGTACGGCCAGGATGTCGTAGGCGCCCAGCGGCTTGTGGCTTTGCCAGACCAGCTCCAGCACGCGACGGCGCAATGCAGTCAGGCGCAGGCCTTGGCGAGCGCACAGCGCATCAGCCTCGGACAAGGCGCTGTGGACGCAATGTGAGTGGTCGTGGGGACGGTTGGCCAGCGGGGTAATAGGCATGGGCGGCGACGATTTCTGTGAGAGACGTTATTATGTTACCCGTTCCAGCCGCCCTTGAGTGTTCCCCGTGTCCCGACTTTTTGCTCTGTTTGTCGTTTTTTTTGCAAGCCTGGCGGTGTTCAGCCCCGCGCAGGCCGAGGTTCGCGTACTGACCAGCATAAAGCCTGTGCAGTTGATCGCGGCGGCCGTGCAAGAGGGCATCGGCAGCCCCCAGGTCCTGTTGCCACCGGGCGCCTCCCCGCATCACTACGCCCTGCGTCCATCGGATGTGCGGCGGGTCGCTGATGTCGAGTTGCTGTACTGGATTGGCCCGGACATGGAAGGCTTCATGCCCCGTGTGCTGCAAAACCGCAGCAAGCCAAGTGTTGCCTTGCAGGACTTGCCAGGCCTGCATTTGCGTCACTTTGGCGAAGACAGCCATTCCCATGATGAGCATGATGAGCATGACGAGGATCAAGGGTCCGATCATGACCACGATCACCGCCCTGGCAGCCTGGACGCCCACCTGTGGCTGTCGACGTTCAATGCCCGGGTGATCGCCACACGCATGGCGGCAGACTTGAGCGAGGCAGATCCGGCCAACGCGGCGCGCTACCAGGCCAACCTGGTGGCGTTCAAGCTATCGATGGACGCGCTGGACCAACGCCTCAAATCACGCCTTGCAGGCGTATCGGGCAAACCCTACTTTGTCTTTCATGAAGCCTTCGACTATTTCGAAGAAGCTTACGGCCTCAAGCACACGGGCGTGTTCAGCGTAGCGGCGGAAGTTCAGCCCGGCGCCCAGCATGTCGCTGCCATGAGAGCGCGCCTGCAGCAGATCGGCAAGACTTGCGTCTTCAGTGAGCCACCCGTGCGGCCACGCTTGGCCGAAACCCTGACCGCAGGGTTGCCGGTGAAACTCGCGGAACTGGATGCGCTGGGGGCCACCGCGCCGGTGGACGGCAAGGGCTACGCGCAGATGCTGGAAAACCTGGGCAACACCTTGGCAGGTTGCCTGGAACAGCTGTTGTAGGAGCCGGGTTTACCCGCGATGAGGGCGCCGCGGTTTACCTGATGTACTGCGCAGCGCCCATCGCCGGCAAGCCGGGCTCCTACCCGACGGCGGCGGGGCATGGGGAGGGTTTACCGGATGCCGGGCCACCGCGATGAAGACCGCGCGGTGGCATCGTACAGCTCAGAGAGCGAAAGGCAGCGGGATATCGATCTGCTGCCGCGCTGCCAGGCGCACTTCGAATTCGCTCGGGTCGTGGATCAACACATCAAGCCCAGCAAACGCCTGCGCTGCAATCAACCGCGACAACCAGAACCGCACACACGCCACGCGCAACATGATTGGCCACAACTGGGCTTCAGCGGCCGTGAAAGGCCTCAGCGCCGCGTAGGCGCCCAGTAGCGCACGGGCACGGCTGTGCTCGACCACGCCTTTTTCATCGCAGCACCAGTCATTGAGGGTAATGGCCAGGTCATACAGCATCGGCCCTGAGCAGGCGTTGTAGAAGTCAATCAGGCCGGTTAGGTGCGTGCCTTCGAACAGCACGTTGTCTCGGAACAGGTCGGCGTGCAAGTTAGCTCGCGGCAGGGTAAGAATCTGCGCCTTGGCCTGGTCGATCTCATCAAGCGCAGCTTTGAGCAAACCGCGTTGTTCGCTCGTAAGGCGCGGCATCAGCTCTGCGCCAGCCTCCAGCATCCAGTCCAGGCCACGATCGGTTTTGCGCTCCAACACGTTTGGCTGGGTGGCCAGATGCAGGTGAGCGAGCAATTCGCCCACTTGCACGCAGTGCTGAGCGTTGGGCTCTCTGATGTGCTTGCCCGGCAGGCGCGGTTGCAGCAGTGCAGGCTTGCCCGCCAGTTCGCGCAAGGCCACACCGTCGGTAGTACGCAGCGCATAGGGCACGGGCAAGTTGGCGTCGTGCAGCACATCGAGCAGTTCAATGAAGAACGGCAGGTCCTGGACAGGCCCGCGCTCGACCAGGGTCAGGACAAACTCGCCCTGCTCCAGGCTGATGAAGAAGTTGCTGTTTTCGGTTCCGGCAGCAATCCCCTGAAAATCACGCAGGCGGCCGAGGCCGTAAGGGGCTAGGAAGGTTTCCAGCTCAGGCCGGGTCAGGGGGGTGAAGACTGACATGATCAAAAATTGCCCATAATGGCACTTCTTCAGCGAAGTACCCGGTTGATAAAAAGAGGCGACCTTACCACTCGAAGATCTTCCACGACGGAATCAGCATGTCGGGTTGATCGGAGCGGATAAAGTTCGCATCGGTACCGTCTGCACGCACCAGAAAATAGGGTTTGCCATGCTTCGGGGTGATCTTGATGGCATAAAGAAACCCGTTCTGGCGGTATTCCTGGATCGTTTTGTCGCCTTCCGTGCGAATGGTGACATCCGGGTCGGCCGATGGCGCGTCCTCTGCTGCCAGCGCCACGACCGGGCAGGTTGCGATCAAACCTGCCAGTAACAGGCGATTGAGTGTACGCATGATAACCTTGTCCCTTTGTCGTCAATGATCCGGTCATTCTAGCGCCGGACCCGTCGAAAAGGTTGATTCTGCTCATGAGCCAAGCACCCCTCGTCCTGGTGGACGGTTCTTCCTACCTGTATCGCGCCTTTCATGCGCTACCGCCATTGACTACCTCCAAGGGCCTGCCGACCGGTGCGGTCAAAGGCGTGCTGAACATGCTCAAGAGCCTGCGCAAGCAGTATCCAGACAGCCTGTTCGCGGTCGTCTTCGACGCCAAGGGGGGTACGTTCCGTGATGAAATGTACGCCGAATACAAGGCCAATCGCCCCAGCATGCCCGATGACCTGCGCGTGCAGATCGAACCCTTGCACCAGAGCGTGCGTGCGCTGGGCTATCCGCTGCTGTGCGTGGAAGGCGTCGAAGCGGACGACGTGATTGGCACTCTGGCACGTAGCAGCGCTGCCGCCGGTCGGCCGGTGATTATTTCTACCGGTGACAAAGACATGGCCCAGTTGGTCGATGGTCACATTACGCTGGTCAACACCATGACCGGTAGTGTGATGGATGTTGCTGGCGTAAAAGAGAAGTTTGGTGTCGGTCCGGAGCATATCATCGACTTTTTGGCGCTGATGGGCGACAAAGTCGACAACATTCCAGGTGTTCCGGGTGTCGGCGAAAAAACCGCCGTGGGCTTGTTGTTGGGCGTCGAAGGCGGCTTGAAAGAGCTGTACGAGAACCTGGATAAGGTGCCGACGTTTGCGATCCGCGGTGCCAAGACGTTGCCAGCCAAGCTTGAAGAGCATCGTGACGCAGCGTTCCTGTCCTATGAACTGGCCACCATCAAGATTGATGTACCGCTGGACGTGGAAGTGGATGCACTGGTTTGTGGCGAGCCAGACCGTGATGCTCTGTTAGCCCTCTACTCTGAGCTTGAGTTCAAGAGCTGGGTCGATGAGCTGCAGCGCGAAGCCCGTCGTACCGGGCAAGCGCAAGAAGCCCCGGCGGCCCCAGTCGAAACGATCCTCAACTATGAGACCATTCTGGATCAGGCGCGCTTTGACGCCTGGCTGGAAAAGCTCAAGGCAGCGCCGTTGTTTGCCTTTGACACCGAAACCACTGGCCTGGATGCCCAGCAGGCCCAACTGGTCGGCGTGTCGTTCGCCGTGCAGCCTTATGAGGCGGCCTATGTACCGTTGACGCATTCCTACATGGGTGCCCCTGAGCAACTGGACCGTGACTCCGTGTTGCTGGCGCTCAAGCCGCTGCTGGAAGACCCGAACAAGCTGAAAGTGGGTCAAAACGCCAAGTACGATATGAACATCCTGGAAAATTGCGCGATTGGCGGTGATCTGGCCAATGGCATTCATCTGCAAGGCGTGGCCTATGACACGATGCTGGCGTCTTACGTGCTCGACTCCACGGCCACTCGCCATGACATGGACAGCCTCGCCCTGAAGTACCTGGAGCACACGACCATCAGCTTCCAGGACATCGCCGGCAAGGGCGCCAAGCAGCTGACCTTCGATCAAATCCCGTTGGAGCAGGCTGGCCCTTACGCTGCCGAAGATGCCGATATCACGCTGCGTCTGCATTACGCCTTGCAAGAGCGCTTAGCCAAGACGCCGAGTGTGCTGACGGTACTGACCGATATCGAAATGCCTTTGGTGCCGGTGCTGGCCAAAATCGAACGTCAGGGAGCATTGGTCGATGCCAGCCTGTTGGGAATCCAGAGTGTTGAATTGGGCAACAAGCTGGTAGCACTTGAGCGTGAGGCGTTCGAGATTGCGGGAGAAGAGTTCAATCTTGGCTCACCCAAGCAATTGGGCGTGATCCTGTACGAAAAGCTCGGCATGCCGATCCTCAACAAGACCGCCAAGGGCCAGGCCTCCACGGCCGAAGCCGTGCTGGCCGAATTGGCCGATCTGGATTACCCGCTGCCCAAGGTGCTGATGCAGTACCGCTCCCTGAGCAAGCTCAAGAGTACCTACACCGACCGCTTGCCAGAGCAGATCAACCCGCGCACGGGTCGTATTCATACCTCTTATCATCAGGCCGTGGCGGCGACTGGTCGTTTGTCCTCCAGCGATCCGAACCTGCAGAACATCCCGATTCGCACCGCTGAAGGCCGGCGTATTCGCCAGGCGTTCGTGGCGCCGTCGGGCTACAAGCTGTTGGCTGCGGACTATTCGCAGATTGAATTGCGCATCATGGCCCATTTGGCCAAGGATGAAGGCCTGTTGCATGCCTTTCGCAATAACCTGGACGTTCACCGGGCCACCGCCGCCGAAGTTTTTGGCGTTGCCCTGGAGGATGTCACCACCGATCAGCGACGCAGCGCCAAGGCGATCAACTTCGGATTGATCTACGGGATGAGCGCCTTTGGCCTGGCCAAGCAGATCGGTGTCGACCGCAAGCAGTCACAGGACTATATCGACCGCTATTTCGCCCGCTATCCGGGCGTGTTGGGTTATATGGAGCGCACCCGCGCCCAAGCCGCGGAGCAAGGTTTCGTCGAGACCCTGTTCGGTCGTCGCCTGTACTTGCCGGACATCAACGCGAAAAACCCCGCACTGCGCAAAGGTGCCGAGCGCACGGCCATCAACGCGCCGATGCAAGGCACAGCGGCAGATATCGTCAAGCGCGCCATGGTGACAGTCGATGGCTGGTTGCAAACGTCGGGTCTGGATGCAAAAGTGATCTTGCAGGTGCACGACGAACTGGTCCTGGAGGTTCGGGAGGATTTGATCGAACACGTCAGCGAGCAAATACGCTTGCATATGAGCAATGCGGCAACGCTGGATGTGCCATTGCTGGTGGAAGTCGGTGTGGGCGCGAACTGGGATGAAGCCCACTGATTCACGGCCTAAGCCCCTTGTAGGAGCGCGCGGTTCGGCGCTCCGACTTGCCGGCGATGAAGGCACCACGGTCTGTCTGAACGACCGCGTCGGTGCTAATCGCGAGCAAGCTCTGCTCCTACCTGACGGCTGTAATGCCTCCAGGTAGGAGCCGGCTTTAGCCGCGATGAACACACAGCAGTGGTCCGGCCGGAGCGGCAGCGGCATATAGCCGTTAGCGCCGAAAGTTTGCAGGCTTATCGCAAACAGTTTTCAAATTTCTCGGGAACTAATCCCGTGAACTTCGACTCAGAGTAACTGAATGGGTGGTGAAGCCCCTTCGATGCTCCTTTTGTTGTGTTAAGTGTTGGCAGATATCTGGACCCCGCCCTAGCGGTCTAGAACCTTAAACCCCGAACTTCCCCCTCCCCATACGAAGTCCGGGGTTTTTTTTGCCTGCAATTTGACCCAAGGCCTTATTCCACGACCTTGTCAGGCAATTCTGTCCAGCGAGCCAGCACTACGTAGGCTTCTTCCAGGCCCATGCGCTTGGGCGCCGAGAACAACTGGATGCTGACTGCGTCACCCCAACCCTTGCGAATTTCCGACTGCACCTTGAGCAGGGCATTCTTGGCCGCGCCGTAAGTCAGCTTGTCGGCCTTGGTCAACAGTATATGCATCGGCATGTGGCTTGCCACCGACCAGTCGAGCATCATCCTGTCGAAGTCGGTCATCGGGTGGCGGATATCCATCAGCAGGATCACCCCTTTCAAACTCTCGCGGCTGCCCAGGTAGGCCTCCAGGTGGCGCTGCCAGTGTTGCTTGAGCGGGATCGGCACTTTTGCATATCCATAGCCCGGCAGGTCGACCAGACGGCGATCGTCGTCCAGACTGAAGAAATTGAGCAGTTGAGTGCGCCCCGGCGTTTTCGAGGTGCGGGCCAGGCTTGCGTGAGTCAGGGTGTTCAGCGCGCTGGATTTACCCGCGTTGGAGCGCCCGGCGAAAGCCACTTCGTAACCCTGGTCCGGTGGACACTGGTCAACTTTGGCTGCGCTGATGGAGAAAGTGGCTTGTTGGCACAAACCGAGGATCGGGTTTTTGAGTTGCATGTGAGTTCCGGTTGGGGGCGTTGCCAAGAGGCACGGTAAGCGGTGTCGTTTCCGTTTCAATAACTGGAGTATATAATGCCTCAGATTTTGTGTGCGTTTTGTCCCAGCGTAGGAGAAAGCTCACGGGGGGGTGTCAGACCTCGATTGCGCAGTAGAACGCAGTGCGCCCCCTGCCCCGAAAAGGCCGTTTTATGACGATCTGGCTACTAGTTGCCGGTGTCATGTTGCCGTTTTACAGCGCTCAGGCTGCACAAGATCCGCAAGCCGTTTTCGACCGGGCCTGCGGGGCCTGTCATGCCGGACAACTGCCTACGGCGCCCGAAAAAGGTGATATCAGCGCCTGGGCACCAAGATTGGACAAGGGCACGCAAACGCTGGTGCAGCATGTTACCCAGGGTTTCAAGGCAATGCCGCCGCGTGGATTGTGCATGGACTGCAATGCCGAGGATTACCGAGCTGTCATCCATTGGATGAGCCAATAGTCCCGAGACATAAATCTTTCACCCTTAGCCGTAGTTGGATGAGCTGATGAATAAAATAATCGTGAGTCTGCTGTTGACCTTGGGCGTTACTGGGATGGCCCATGCCGCGGGTGATGTTGCCGCAGGCCAGGCCAAAGCGGCTGTTTGTGGCGCTTGTCATGGGCCGGACGGCAATAGCATGGCGCCAAACTTTCCAAAACTTGCCGGGCAAGGCGAGCGCTACCTGAGCAAGCAGTTGCGCGATATCAAGTCGGGCAAGCGCCAGGTGCTGGAAATGACCGGGTTGTTAAATAATCTGAGTGATCAGGATCTTGACGATCTGGCCGCCTACTTTGCCAGCCAGAAAGGCAGCGTCGGCGCCGCCGACCCAAAACTGGTGGCCAAGGGTGAAGCGCTGTTTCGCGGCGGCAAGCTGCCTGAAGGCATGCCTTCGTGCACCGGTTGCCACGCACCCAACGGTACCGGCAACGCCGCCGCAGGCTTCCCCCACCTGGGTGGTCAGCATGCGCAATACGTCGCCAAGCAGCTGACAGACTTTCGCGAAGGCACCCGTACCAACGACGGCGACTCGATGATCATGCGCAGCATCGCCGCCAAGCTGAGCAACAAGGATATCGAGGCGCTGGGTAGCTACGTCCAAGGCTTGCATTGAGGGTTTGAAAGGGCGCCGTGAAGTCTCTACACGTGCGGAAATAATTTCCCCTTCCAGCCTCCTCAGTTGGGCAGAAAAAGGGTGGCCCAGGCCACCCTTTTTTATGGCCGCTGCCGTTACACTAGCGAACTCAACCTGGTGTTGGCAGGTCACAAGGCCAGTCGCACAAGGCGACCCTTTTATGCTCAGGAGTAAAGCATGCGTAAACTGATTCTCAGCGCCGCTCTCGTGGCTGCCAGCGTGTTCGGTGTGAGCGCACAGGCAGCGGATGTGCCTCTGGAGGCGGGTAAAACCTATATCGAGCTGACCAACCCGGTGCCAGTGGCGCAACCTGGCAAGATCGAAGTGGTCGAGCTGTTCTGGTACGGCTGCCCGCACTGCTACGCGTTCGAACCGACCATCAATCCATGGGCGGAGAAACTGCCAAAGGATGTGAACTTCGTCCGTCTCCCGGCCATGTTTGGCGGCCCATGGGATGCCCACGGTCAAATGTTCCTGACCCTTGAAGCCATGGGTGTCGAACATAAGGTTCACAAGGCCGTATTCGAAGCCATCCAGAAAGAGCACAAGAAGCTGACCGACAAGCAGGAGATGGCTGACTTCCTCGCGACCCAAGGCGTAGACAAGGACAAGTTCCTGGCCACCTTTGACTCGTTCGCCATCAAGGGGCAAATAGCAAAAGCCAAGGATCTTGCGAAAAAATACGAGGTGACCGGTGTTCCAACCATGATCGTCAATGGTAAATACCGCTTCGATCTCGGCACCTCCGGTGGCCCCGAGGCCACGCTGAACGTTGCCGACCAGCTCATTGCCAAGGAGCGCGCCGCCCAGTAAGCGGCGCACATGTCCTTGCTGCGCTTCAGAAGCGAACGCCTCGTTGGCCAGCATGATCCGCAGGTCAACGAAGCTCATGTGCAGACAAGCGGGCTGCCGCAAGACGGCCGGCTGCGTCTGCTCAGCTTCAATATCCAGGTGGGTATCAGTACCGAGCGCTATCGTCATTACCTGACCCGCAGCTGGCAGCACTTGCTGCCGCATACGGGCCGGGCGACCAACCTGCAGAAGATTGGCCAGCTGTTGAGTGACTTCGACCTGGTCGCCTTGCAGGAGGCCGATGGCGGCAGCCTGCGCTCCGGCTACGTCAACCAGGTCGAGCATCTGGCCCATCTGGGCGCATTCCCTTATTGGTACCAGCAACTCAATCGCAATCTGGGACGTCTGGCCCAGCATAGCAACGGCGTTCTCAGTCGGCTCAAACCCCATCTCATCGAAGATCACCCGCTGCCTGGCCCTGCCGGTCGTGGCGCGATTCTGGTGCGCTTTGGCGAGGGTGAGGACGCGTTGGTGGTGGTGATGATGCACCTGGCCTTGGGTGCGCGTACTCGTTCCCTGCAACTGGCGTATATTCGCGAACTGATTGGCGGCTACCGTCATCAGGTGCTGATGGGAGACATGAACACCCATGCCAGCGATCTGTTGCAGCATTCGCCCTTACGTGACCTGGGCCTGCTGGCCCCCCAGATGGAAGCAACCTTCCCCAGCTGGCGCCCGCAACGTTGCCTAGATCACATCTTGCTCAGCCCTGGCCTGACACTTGAACGTTTTCAGGTGCTTTCCCAGCCCATTTCCGATCACCTACCGGTCGCGGTAGAGATTCGCTTACCCGATTCCTTCGCGGCCGATGCGTTTCCCGCCTTGAGCACGCCCTCTCACAGACCCAAGGCATGACCGAAGACGCCCAGCGCTGGAAAGAAAAGTACCTGCAGAGCATCGAGAATCAGGAAAAGCTCGAGCGCCGCTGGGAGGCACGTCTCGATCTGCTGCGCCGTGGCCTTGTGCGTAGCACCCTGGCGGCCGAAGGCAGTGACAGGGCTGTCGACCAGTGCATGAAGGAAATGCGCGAAATTGTGCGCACCGACAACATGGATGCCGCCCTCTCTGGTTTGATCCCCCGCCTGGAAAAGACGGTCCTGGATTCGGAGCAACGCCGCAAAACGCGTGTGGCCCAGGTAGCCAGTGCGCTGGCGACGCTGGTTTCGCAGCTGCAGTCGCTGCCGCTTCCAAGCGATATCAGCCGTCCGTTAAAGAAATTTTCCCGTCAGGTGGAGTCGCGGGCCGGTAAGTCTCGCGAGATCCCCTTGCTGCTGGGGGAGCTCAGCGGTTTGCAAGGCCAAGCCCTGGCCTCGTTGGCCAACCCTGAACAAACAGCTCGGCCCGGGCTGCTGCAACGGCTGTTTGGTGGCCGTGACCCATCACTGGAACCCCTACTGTCGGCAGGCCCGGCAGAGCAGTCAGGTGGATTGCAGTTCGCCGCCCCCAATGCGGCGTACAAACCCTCCGTGGTGGATTCAGACACACCGCAGGCACCGCCCCATTCGCCGGCATCTGCAACCACACTAGACGACCCTCAGCCGATTGAGTCCCCTCCGATCAGTACTGATGATGTGTCTGAAGGCTTTGTGGAGAAGCCTGTGCTTGATGACGGGCCCTATTCTTTGCCTGATACCGTAGAGCCTTCCTACAGTTCGGTGGCCGCGCACATCGAACAGACGCTTCTGGGCCTGCTCACTGAGCTGAACCTGCCAGAGAACTACAAGCCGCAGGCGCAATCCATGTGTGCCAGGCTCGAAAACGGCTTGAATTGGTACGAGTTGTTACCCATCCTCGATGACCTTGCTGTCCTGATGTTAGCCATCAACGACAACGGCCAGCAGGAATTCCAGGTTTATCTCAAGCAGCTCAATGAGCGCCTGGAGTCCTTCCAGAGCTACCTGCAGGAAGCCAGCGAAGGGCACGCCGATAACAGCTCGGTCGCCCGAGAGCTGAACAACCAATTGCGCGAACAGGTCGACGGCTTGCAGACCAGCGTCCAGGACGCCGCCGACCTGGACAGCCTCAAGCATGTCCTGGAAAACCGCCTCGAGCATCTGCTCGGAACCCTGGACGAGCATCAGCAGCAACGTGACCTGCGGGAGCAGGAAGTGGCAGTCAGGCTTCAGGGCCTGGCAGAGCGTGTTGCGCACATGGAACAGGAAGCTCATGGCTACCGTGAGCATCTGGAAGAGCAGCGTCAGAAGGCATTGCTCGACCCCTTGACCGGTCTTGCCAACCGCGCCGCCTGGAGCGAGCGACTGGAGCAGGAATTGACTCAGGCGCAACAGAACGATTCAAGCCTGTTGCTGGCGATCCTGGATCTGGACCACTTCAAGCAGGTTAACGACAGTTATGGGCATCTGGCCGGCGATAAGGTCTTGAAGATCGTCGCCAACGAACTGCGCAAGCGGTTGCGTCCTTCAGATTTCATAGCCCGTTATGGTGGCGAAGAGTTTGTCTTGCTGATGCCAATGACCAAGATGATGGATGGGCTTCGCCAAATGGAGCGCCTGCGTGGTGCGGTCCAGGCCTGCCCGTTTCACTTCAAGGGAGAGCCGGTCACCGTTACCGTCTCTATTGGAATCACCGGCTTGCGGCCCGGCGAGCGCAGCGAAGTGGCTTTCCAGCGGGCGGATCAGGCGCTGTATCGCGCCAAGGATGCCGGGCGCAATCGGCTGGAACGAGCCTGACGGCTTATAAGCGCAGCAGGTCTACCGGGAAACCTTTAGCTTCGGTTTAATCCACCGGCTTGCCGAGGGCTCCGTTATGCTATTGCATTACTGCCCACACAGCCGCGTCTCATTGCCCTATGAAGCTATTGCTCACCTCTCTCATGCTCGTGCTGCTGGCAGGATGCGCCAGCGGCCCACGTATCGACCGTAGCCATCTATCGAAAAACCAGGATGGCCGAATTCAATTTGTCGTATTGCATTACACCAGTGCCTCGCTGGACCGTTCCCTGGAGCTTTTGACCAAAGGCGAAGTCAGCAGTCACTATTTGATCGGCGACGGGCCGGCCACCATCTACCAACTGATCGATGAGAGCCGCCGCGCCTGGCACGCCGGGGAGAGTGAATGGCAAGGCAGGACCTGGCTTAATTCGAGCTCGATCGGTATCGAGATCGTCAACCGTGGTTATGACGACACGCCTAATGGTCGCCTCTGGTACCCCTACTCCGAGGCTCAATACCAATCTCTTGTGGTATTGCTCAAGGACATCATCAAGCGCAATGCCATCGAGCCCCGTAATATCGTCGGTCACAGTGATATCGCAGCATTGCGCAAACTCGACCCGGGGCCATTGTTCCCCTGGAAACGACTGGCGCAGGAAGGGATCGGGATCTGGCCCAATGCCCAGGCCGTGGCCCGGCAAAAAATGCGTTTCGACGTAAATCCACCCAGTGCCGCCTGGTATCAACAGCAGTTGGCGCGGTTTGGTTATTCCCTCCCCCAATCGGGTGAGTTCGATGTCACCACCCATCACGTCATCGCAGCTTTCCAGATGCACTTTCGCCCTGAGCGCTTCGACGGCCAACCGGATGCCCAGACGGCGGCTATCCTGCAGGTCTTGAACAGCATGCGCTGAAAGAACTCCGCCCAACGGGCAGGCTGAAAGTGCAGTCCATTGCTATACCTCTGAGTATTCGAATGGATATTGTTCATGTCTTCTGCCCTGTCGTTCATCCGCAGACTTCTTTATCGCCCTTGGTTATTGGCGACGCTGGCGGCTGCAGGCAGCGCCATCTTGTTATTGCTGGCAAGCCTGGGCTTGGCGATGCATCAGTTGCAGCAGGGCGAAAGTGAGCAGATGTACGCTCAGGGTGAGCGGTTTCTGGAGCGCCTGGAGCAGATCTTCGGTCAATTGCGCGAAGGCGTCGATTTGCTCGCAGCCCAGCCGCTGCGCGGCTGTGACCCAGAGTTGGTTTCAATCCTGCAACAGGTGGCTTTCCAGTATCGGTTTGTCTACGAAGCCTCTTATGTCGACGGTGTTCACTCCTGCTCCAGCCGTTTCGGAGAAGAAGTCATCGATCCGTTACGCCTGCCGGACATTCAGGGCCCCACCTATAGCTACTGGCTGAACACCACGACCCAACCCAATGACAACCTCGCAGCGCTGATGCTGGGGCGAGGCAAGTTTCGGGTTTCGACTTCTCGGGGGCATTTGTCGGATGTGGTCGACCTGCCCCCTAACGGCAGCCTGTTGGTGGTGCTGGACAAAGGAACCCGAGCCATCCCGGTGCTGGGGGCGCCGCAGATCTGGCCGCCCACCCAGAATTGGCCGCCGAAGTCCTCGCAGGCGTTGTTGGTATTGTCCGATCAATTGATCTACCGAATGCCGACCAACTCGCCGGACTATCAACTGGTATTGATGACGCCGCGGCCCAGTACTCAGTTACGCATGAATACCATGCTGTGGTTGTTGTTCCCTGGCAGTCTACTGCTGGCCTGGTGCATCGGCTGGTTGGTGCTGCAGCTGATCAGCCAGCGTCGCTCGCTGGGCGGTGAGCTGCAGGGGGCGCTGCGCCGAGGTGAATTGCAGGTGTTGTACCAGCCCATTTTCGAACTCAATAGTCGCCTCTGCGTGGGGGCGGAGGCCTTGGTGCGCTGGCGTCGGCCGGATGGCACCCTGACCAGCCCTGACCTCTTTATTCCATTGGCAGAAAACACGGGGCAAATACGCGAGATCACAGACTTTGTGATTCAGCAGCTGCTGGAGCAATTGGGTCATGTGCTACGTGCCAACCCGCAGCTCTATATTTCAGTGAACCTGGCAGCCTGTGATGTCATGGCACCCCGAATTGGCGGAGTCACGGCGCGGCTTCTGGCCATTCACCATGTGTCTGCCAGTCAGATTGCCTTTGAGGTCACCGAGCGCGGCTTGATTGACGTGGTGGTCGCGCGGGACAACTTGCAAGCGCTGCGTGATGTGGGCCACAAGGTACTGATCGACGATTTTGGAACGGGTTATTGCAGCCTGGCCTACTTGCAGACGTTGCCGGTGGATTGCCTGAAAATCGACAAGGCGTTTATTGATGCTCTCGGCCATGATGCGGCCAGCAGCGGGGTGGCGCCCCATATTATTCGCATGGCCCATGCTCTTGAACTTCGAGTCATCGCCGAAGGTATCGAGTATGAAGCCCAGGCCATGTTGCTCAACAGCGAGGGTGTTAACTACGGCCAGGGCTGGTTGTTCGCCCACGCGCTCAATGCAAGGCAGTTCACCGAGCTGTTGACACGCGGGCGGCGGATGGGCGCGCGTCGCTTCGACGATGAGGCGTAAAACAGGCGCGACTCAGATCGGTAATGCCATGTAGAACTGGGTACCTTGTCCTGGACGGGAATAAACACCCATGCGCCCGCCATGCAGTTGGACGATCTCCTTGCACAGCGCCAGGCCCAGGCCCGCGCCGCCCTTTTTACGGCCCACTTGTACGAAGGGTTCGAATATCCGCCCTTGCTGGCCATAGGCAATGCCTTCGCCATTGTCTTCGACACTGATAATCACCCGTTCAGCGTGTCGGCGTGCTTGCAGGCGGATCTTGCCGGCCTGTGGGGTGTGCCGGATGGCGTTGTCCAGGAGGTTGTCCATGACCCGCTCCAGTTGTGTCTGGTCCGCTTGAACGTGTGGCAGTGGTGTTTCCAAATCGATCAGCAACTCGATGTGCTTGTGCGCCAACTGCTCATTGAAGCGCTCTTGAGTACGACTGAGCAACTCATCGATCGAGCACGGGGCAAGCGTGAGCTTTTGCAGACCATTCTGATAGCGGGAGAAATTCAGCAGGTCATTGATCAGTTGCACCAGGCGCTGCATTTCTTCGTCTATGGTCTCGATCAGGTCTTGCTCGCGGGACTCAGTGGAAAAGTGCAGCCTTTCTCGCAGCAAGCCAAAGGCCATGTGCATACCTGTGACCGGCGTGCGTAATTCGTGGGACGCGCGTAGGACAAACTCACTGCGTACTCGCTCGAAGGCCCTTTGTTCGGTGACATCGTGCAGCACCATGACCGCCCCGAGAATGTGCCCTTCAGTGTGGCTGACGGGCGTCAAGCTGTAGGACAGCAAGCGTGCTTCACCTTCGATCTCGAAGCTCAAGTCGTCAGGCACACGTTCAAGACTGCCGCCACGTAGCACCAGGTGAAGTTGGTCATCCAGTCCAGGCTGCTGTAAAGCCTGCTCAAGGCTCATACCGACGCGGTCGTCTTCCCATCCCAGTTGGCGCTGGGCAACAGGGTTGAGGTGTTCGAGGCGGCCTTGGCGATCAATCATCAACAGGCCGTCGTCAATGCTGTCGAGTACCGCCTGCAAGCGCTGCTGGCCCGCCAGCAGTTCATCCACATTGGTCGCCTGGTGCTTGCGCAGGGCCTGGGCCATGCTGTCGAAGCGGTGCGTCAACTGGTTGATTTCCGCGGCCGAGGATTGTGGCAACTGCAGGTCGAAATCGCCCTGGCCGATTTGGTCGGCGGCCCTGGCCAAGGCCTCGATGGGGCGCCCAAAACGTCGGGCAATGCCGTGCGCCGTGGCCACTCCAATCAACAGTACCGCCAGCCCGACCAGCCCTAGCAAGATCGACACCAAGAGTGCCCGGTGCTTGGACGCTTGCTGGTAAGTGCTGACTTCCTCGACCGTCTGCTTTTGCGCGTCCACCAGGCTGCTGCGTACCGCATTGAAGGCTTCGGTCAACCTTGGGTCATTGCCGAAACTGTCGGTGACAGTGCCCGTATCGGCATAGGCCTTGAGGAACGAGGCATAGTTGTCGCTGACTTGAACAAAATCATGGCTGCCGGCCCGCAGGTCGTGCTCGATACCTTGCTCAAGGATCTGGGTGAAATCCGCTTGGGTGCTCTGCAATCTGTCGAGGTCTGGAGAGTCGTCGAGCATGATCATCAGCTGCTCGCCCAGGTTCTGGCGCAGCTTGATCCCAAGGTCCAGGTTGATGAAGCTATTACGAATCATCGTGTCCTGGTAACGGTGCATCTGGACCACACTGACCAGACCTACCACGACCCCCAGCAAAGCCACCGTGATCAGCGCCGATATACTCAGAAAAAGCCGCGTGCGCAGCTTCATCGACCATTTCATAGGTTGTACTGTTTGCGTTTGCGGTAGAGCGTCGAGGCATCGATGCCCAAGGTCTTGGCTGCTTGGTCAAGCGTGTCGCTGGTGGCCAGGATGGCACCGATATGGGCTTTCTCCAGTTCGTCCAGGCTCAGCGCCGCGCCGATGCGTGGAGCATTGTTGGCCGGTTGTTCGGCCATCCCGAGGTGGCTCACTTCGACTCGCTCCCGAGGGCAGATGATGCTGGCGCGTTCAATCACGTTACGCAGCTCGCGGATGTTCCCTGGCCAACGATAGTTCAGCAATGCAGCGCGTGCCGACTCGGTGAAGACGCGTGCCGGGCGGGCGTACTCTTTGACGAAGTGGGCCAGGAAGCGTTCGGCCAGGGTCAGGATGTCTTCGCTGCGCTCACGCAGGGGTGGCAGGTGCAAGGTGATGACATTCAGGCGATAAAGCAGGTCTTCGCGAAATCGCCCCTCGCGAACCATG
The DNA here is from genome assembly GCF_057838865.1 of Pseudomonas sp. KH_021. Classification (NCBI taxonomy): domain Bacteria; kingdom Pseudomonadati; phylum Pseudomonadota; class Gammaproteobacteria; order Pseudomonadales; family Pseudomonadaceae; genus Pseudomonas; species Pseudomonas sp. KH_021. The sequence goes on from NZ_CM174477.1 coordinate 79,575, forward strand.
TCTTCCAGAATCAGGTTGGTAGCCGCCAGGATGCGCACATCGGCGCGGCGGGTGACGGGGTCGCCCACCCGCTCGTATTCCTTGTCTTGAATGAAGCGCAGCAGCTTGGGCTGCAGCGTCAGCGGGAAGTCACCGATCTCATCGAGGAACAGGGTGCCGCCATCGGCCTGGTTGACTCGGCCCAGTGTGCTTTCGCTGGCACCGGTGAATGCACCTCGGCTATGACCGAACAGTTCACTCTCCATCAGTTCAGTGCTCAGCGATGGGCAGTTGATGGTGACGCAGGCTTTTCTCGATCGCTTGCTCCAACCATGAATGGCGCGTGCAAGTTCACCCTTGCCCGTGCCTGACTCTCCCAGGATCAGAATGTTGGCGTCGGTATTGGCGACCTGGCGAGCCGTCTCCAGTACGACCATCATGGCCGGGCTGTGTGAGTCCAGGCCATCCTTGGGTTTGCGCACTTCGCCTTCAAGCGCTTCCAGGCGTGCGGAAAGCTGGCGGACTTCCAATTGCTTGGCAGTGGCCAGGCGCAATTGGTCAGGGCTGCAAGGTTTGACGAGATAGTCGGCAGCGCCCGCCTGGATGGCATCGACGGCGGTGTCCACGGCCGAATGAGCCGTGACGATCACCACGCGCATCCAAGGTGCCTGAATACGCATCTGCGCTAGCACATCCAGGCCGTTGTCTTCGCCCAGGCGCAGGTCAAGGAAACACAGGTCGAACACTTGGCGCTGCATCAGTGCATCCGCCTGGGCTGCACTGCTGGCGGTGGCCACGCTGTAGCCTTCGTCCTCCAGGCAGTAACGGAAGGTGCGGAGGATAGCGGACTCATCGTCCACCAGCAGAATGCGGCCTTGATGTTCCTGGGCTGACTCCATTTCTCTCGCTCCTTTATCAATGGTCTTGGTTAGTCCCGTAGAAATCGGGCAAGTTGCATGGTCAATTCTGGTTGATTCGCGGCCCTGCAGGGTAGCTATCTGTACTGCCCGCGCCTATCTATCTGAACTTTAAGCGAATAGTCATTTTCTTAAGGATCGGCACGGTGCTTGCGAGGTTCCTTGAGTTTTTAAGGAGCACAGGAGACTGGCCATGCATTCGCTTAAATCACTGATCGCCGTCACTGCGACGGCCTCTTTTCTCATCTGGATGCCTCTGGCCGTCCAGGCCGCTCAGGGTGACTTGCCCAGCCAATTGGAAGAGGCACGCCAGGAGGGCTCGATCTGGGCGTCACTGGCGCTGAATCGTCACTTGAGTGGTTACAACATCAGTATCGATGTCGAGAACGGCGTGGCGATTCTGGAGGGGAAAGTGGAAAGCCCTGTAGAGCGCGACCTGGCAGAGCAGATTGCCCTGCAGACTCGAGGTATCCAAAAGGTCGACAACCGACTGACAGTCAACGCAGACCTGGCTGACCAGCCTCCAGCCCCTAGAAAGTTTGCCCAGCAGTTCAATGACGCAACACTGACGGCGACGATCAAATCAAAACTTTTATGGAATGCCCGGACCGAGGCGCTGGATATCGAGGTTCAGACGCGTGAGGGTGTCGTTACTCTCAGGGGACGGGCTCCGAGCCCAGAGGCCAAGGAGTTGGCTGGCAACCTGGCACGCAATACCCAAGGCGTCTACGAGGTCAACAACTTGATCAGCATCAGTGGAGCCGACTCGATGGCATCAAGAACTCAATCGGCTGCTACCCAAGCCGGTGAAGAACTCAGCGATGCCTGGATTACCTCCAAGGTCAAGGCGAGCCTTTTATATAGCCGCAATCTGGACGGGCTGACGATCAAAGTCGACTCCAAGGCGGGCCTGGTCACCCTCGGTGGCGTGGTGATGAGTGATGAAGAGAAAGCCCTCGCCATCGAGATCGCCCGCAATGTACGGGGCGTGAAAGGTGTGGATGCAGATTTGTTGAAAGTCGCTGGCAAGGCGACTCGGTAGTCGTGCAAAAAGCCCGAAGGTAGGGAGACTATCGTGCAAGATGCTCGCAACAGGGTGACTATCAAACAGTTAAGTCAGTGATTTATAGCGTATTTATTGGAGTTGAAGGCTGGCACGCAGGCTGCAATATCTCTTACATGAAAGCCAACAATCACCGCGGGGAGGACACACAGAATGAATTGCCAATCAATCGCTCGATGGTCGATCACCCCCCTGCAGGTACGGCAAGGACTATTGGCGAGTTTGGGGCTGATACTGACCCTGATCGCCGGTCAGCAGTATCAGTCTTGGCAGTTGAACCATCGAATGCTGCCGATTGAACAACGCACTGCCGTCGCCAGCCAGTACAGCCCCGTCAAGGCTTTTGCTGCTCAGCATCAGGGTACGCGGGCTTCGGTATTGGATCGTAGCCAGACGCGAGAGCAACGCCCTGGTCAACGCTGGGTGTTTTAAGCCGTCAAGGCGTGCAATAGCCCTTAAAAAAGGTAGGAGCCAGCCTTGGCTGCGATGGGCACACCGCGGTGCATCAGGCAAACCGTGGTGCTCCTATCGCGGGTAAACCCAGCTCCTACCCCCTTGTAGAGGAGAGTCACCATGTTAAGTTGGGCAGTTACCTTCCTGATCATTGCCATTGTTGCAGCCGTACTGGGCTTCGGTGGTATCGCCGGCACCGCAGCGGGTATTGCGAAGATTCTCTTCATTATATTCCTGGTGCTGTTCGTGGTTTCTTTCTTCATGGGCCGTCGCGGGCGAGGCTGAAGAGGGTCAATGTGTAATGAGCATAATTCTCACCTGGAAGCTGAACCTTTTTCCGAATTCGGCTTCTATCTGCTGCTCCCGCCTGAGGAGGGCGGGAGCATGACCATGGGGTCGGGACGCTTTGGTTGTTACAGGACCGGAGTGACCTAGGGGTACAGGGAGTGCCTCCGATGAGGGCCGGGTCAGGCAAAGCTGCGACGGAAGTCCGCGTGTCTAGCCAAACGTTACTGCCGATGACAAGACCGGACTTCCGGCCAGTTTTCCGTAGGATAAATTCCACTTCTTCGGTCGTCTGTTTCACTGTCCGAGCGCTTATAGCTCACAGGGATGACCGTATATCGATATTTTTTTCATCCCCTGCCTCTCGGCTCAACCCCTCGTTTGAGCCATTCGGATTGTCGAACAATGGCTTTTTGCATCCAGGCGGATACCTCTAAATCGGCCTAAATATGGCGCTTTGGTCACTTTCGGAATTCCGAACGCCCTTTCTGCAATCCGTTCCAACGCCCGTTTTTACCCTCAAAGCCCATGCCGATTCGGCATAGGGTAGTCGTTTACGGCATTAGACGAGGGCGGGCTGCATCGGAATAGTTGCGCCTTTTTTCGCGGTCAGACTCCCTCGGTGTCGACTGGCGAAGACCTGATTTCAGCGCGATTCACAGTCACAAAAAAGCCGCGAAACAGACTTATGACAGCTCTGCAACGCGGGTGCCCGGTGAATGCGCATGGCCACTTGAAGAAAGGGTAATGACATGAAGAAGGCAAAACTCAGCCTCGCCTGGCAGATCCTCATCGGTCTCGTTCTTGGTATCGCGATCGGTGCTTTGCTGAACCATTTCAGTGCAGAAAAGGCATGGTGGATCAGTAACATTTTGCAGCCTGCCGGTGACATCTTCATCCGCTTGATCAAGATGATCGTTATCCCGATCGTTATCTCCTCATTGATCGTCGGTATCGCAGGCGTTGGGGATGCGAAAAAGCTGGGCAGTATCGGCCTTAAAACCATTATCTACTTCGAGATCGTGACCACCATTGCGATCCTGGTCGGCCTGGTTCTGGCCAACGTCGTGCATCCGGGTGCCGGCATCGACATGAGCACTCTGGGCACTGTCGATATCTCCAAATACCAGCAGACAGCGGCTGAGGTGCAACATGAACATGCGTTCGTTGAAACCATCCTCAACCTGATCCCCTCAAACATCTTTGCCGCTTTGATGCGTGGCGAGATGCTGCCGATCATCTTCTTCTCGGTGCTGTTCGGCCTGGGTCTTTCGAGCCTGCAGGCCGAGATCCGCGACCCGCTGGTGCGCACTTTCCAGAGCGTATCGGAAGCCATGTTCAAGGTCACTCACATGATCATGAACTATGCGCCAATCGGTGTGTTTGCCTTGATCGCGGTGACGGTTGCCAACTTCGGTTTCGCCTCGCTGCTGCCGCTGGCCAAACTGGTCGTCCTGGTTTACTTCGCTATCGCCTTCTTTGCTCTCGTGATCCTGGGCCTGATCGCCAAGCTGTTCGGTTTCTCGGTGATCAAGCTGATTCGCATCTTCAAGGATGAGCTGGTACTGGCCTACTCCACTGCCAGCTCCGAAACCGTGTTGCCACGTGTGATCGAGAAGATGGAAGCCTATGGCGCTCCGAAAGCGATCTGCAGCTTTGTGGTGCCGACCGGTTACTCCTTCAACCTCGACGGTTCGACGCTGTATCAGAGCATCGCGGCGATCTTCATTGCCCAGCTGTACGGCATCGACCTTTCGATCGGTCAGCAACTGATGCTGGTCCTGACCCTGATGGTCACTTCCAAAGGTATCGCGGGCGTACCGGGTGTTTCCTTCGTGGTACTGCTGGCAACCCTGGGCAGCGTTGGTATTCCGCTGGAAGGCCTGGCGTTTATCGCCGGTGTCGACCGTGTGATGGACATGGCGCGTACCGCCCTGAACGTTATCGGCAACGCCCTGGCAGTGCTGGTCATCGCTCGCTGGGAAGGCATGTACGACGATGCCAAGGGTCAGCGCTACTGGAACTCGCTGCCACACTGGCGCACCAAGGAAGCAGTCCCGGCCGGCAACACTGTCGTGTAGGAGCCAGCCTTGGCTGCGATAGCATCGCTGCGGTCTTCCTGAAAAACCGTAGCGATGCCATCGCGAGCAAGCTCTGCTCCTACAAGTAAGTGATTGTCCGCAGTTTGAAACCCCGCCCAGGCGGGGTTTTGTTGTTTCTGGCGCCGGGGCGTCGCACACCGCTATCATTCGCAGCAACTTGTAGGGGGACAACTGATGCTCAACGGCCTGTGGCTCGGCTTTTTCGTGGTAGCGGCAGTGTCGGCACTGACACAGTGGCTGGTGGGTGGGAACGCTGGAATCTTCGCGGCAATGGTGGAAAGCATTTTCGCCATGGCGAAGCTATCGGTGGATGTGATGATCCTGCTGTTTGGCACCCTGACCCTGTGGCTGGGCTTTCTCAAAATTGCCGAAAAGGCCGGTATCGTCGACTGGCTGGCTAAAGTGCTGGGCCCCCTGTTTCGTCGCCTCATGCCGGAAGTGCCTGCCGGCCATCCAGCACTGGGCTTGATCACCCTGAACTTTGCCGCCAATGGCCTGGGGCTGGACAACGCCGCCACGCCCATTGGCCTCAAGGCGATGCGGGCCCTGCAGGAGCTGAACCCCAGCAGCACCACGGCCAGCAACGCTCAGATCCTGTTCCTGGTGCTCAATGCGTCTTCGCTGACCTTGCTGCCGGTCAGTATCTTCATGTATCGCGCCCAGCAAGGCGCCCTGGACCCGACGCTGGTGTTCCTGCCGATCCTCTTGGCGACCAGCGCCTCAACCCTGGTCGGCCTGCTCTCGGTGGCGCTGATGCAGCGTCTGAGGCTATGGGACCCGGTAGTGCTCGCCTACCTGATCCCTGGTGCCCTGCTGTTGGGCGGCTTCATGGCCTTGCTGGCGGGACTGTCGGCCACGGCATTGGCCAGCCTGTCGTCGCTGCTCGGCAACCTCACCCTGTTTGGGCTGATCATGCTGTTTGTGGTGCTAGGAGCGCTGAAGAAGGTCAAGGTCTACGAAAGCTTCGTCGAGGGGGCCAAGGAGGGATTCGACGTTGCCAAGAGCCTTCTGCCTTATCTAGTGGCCATGCTGTGTGCTGTTGGCGTATTGCGTGCTTCTGGGGCGCTGGACCTGGGGTTGGACGGCATTCGGCATCTGGTCGAATGGGCGGGCTGGGACACGCGTTTTGTCGATGCGCTGCCCACTGCGCTGGTCAAACCTTTCTCCGGCAGCGCCGCCCGGGCGATGTTGATCGAAACCATGCAGGCCAAAGGTGTCGATAGCTTCCCGGCGCTGGTGGCGGCGACCATCCAGGGCAGCACTGAAACCACCTTCTATGTCCTGGCCGTGTACTTCGGTGCGGTAGGTATCCAGCGCGCCCGCCATGCGGTGGGCTGCGCGCTGCTGGCGGATCTGGCCGGGGTGATCGCCGCGATCCTGGTGTGTTACTGGTTCTTTGGCTGAAGCCCCTGCAGCTTAGCTAGCAGGCGCTTGGGACGACGCTGCATCGGTCACGCGAAATCGCAGTACGCCGATCAATTGCCCGTCTTCGGTCAATACTCGCACTTGCCAGCGACCGACCGGGTTACCGGGGAAGTTCTGTTTGTGCGTCCAGGCGCGATAACCGTCTTTGCGCCCCCCATGAATGTCCAGGGCAATACGGTCGACTTCTTTGCCGTTGAATTGCCAGACATGGTAGATCCGCTCATCGAGCCCACGGGGGGCGTTGATTGCCGTGTAGGCATACAGGCCGATGTTGCGCACCTGGTCGGCGGTGACTTCCTCGAGGCTCTCGCCGGGGGTGCGGTTTTGAAGTTCCGTGGTCACTGCCACATCGGTCATCCAGAGCGTTGCTGGCGGCACCCAGGAGCGTAGCAGCCAGCCGCTAGCCCCCACTGCCAGGGTCACCACTACCAACATCAGCCCACGACGCCAGGAGGAGATGGGGAAGCTGCTGGCAAGGCTTGGAAACGACAGCAGCATGGCCACTCCCAGGGCCAGTTTGAAGCTCTCGGCCGTGGTCAGGTGCAGGATGATGGGCAGTGCGGTCAGCATCGCGGCAAACAGCGTCAAGGTGTGCAAGGCCAGGAACAGCCAGCGTCTCGGAGCGACCCACTTGTAGTAGAGCGGGTCGATGATCGAGACCAGCCCCGCCAGGGTCAGCAGGCCGGTAAAGATCAGTTGGCCGCTGTTCCAGGTAGTGGTGATGTAAAAAAATGGCAAGACGAAGAACAGGCTTTCCTGATGGATCATCTGCGTCGCGTAGCGCAAGACCGCAGGCGGCACTTCGCGCTTGAAGGCTTTTTCGAACAGCTGAGTGAGGCTGTTTTCGAGCATCAACCACAGCCAGCTCACCAGCATCACGATGGCGATCCAACTGGCCAGGCTTTCCTGGCGATCGACCAGCACAAAACTGGCGATACCGGAGATAAAACCAGCCAGGGCAATGACGCCTGGATAGCGCTTGAACAGCCCGATCAAGCGCTGGATATAGATAGGCATTGTGGCGATTCACAGAGGTCGTAGGAAAACCCCGACAGGATAGCGTCTTAGCCTATTCAATGCGCGTTCCCCGATATGGCCTTTTGCCGTCTCTTGCGCCAGATCAAGCCGCCGCCCACCAGCAACGCCGCGGCTAACGCAATGACCCCGTAGAGGTCGTTGAAACTGAGCAACGGCCGCTCGATACGCAGGTAGCCGGGTGTGGCAAACAGTGCGCGCATGGCCTGGTTGGCGTCCTCCAGGCTGATCGCCTTGATTTGCTTGGCCGGGTTGCTGAAGCGGCCATTCTCAAAGTCGCTCAGGGCACTCCAGTAATAATCCGCCAATGCGCTGTTGCCTTGGGTTGCCCAGGCCTGGCGGTCGATGGCGAGTTGCTTGAGGCGTTCGAAAGTGGCCGGGTCCAGGCCGTTTCTGCGCAAGTGTTCTATCAGTGCGCGAAGGGTCTGCTCCGCCTCGTCAATATCGGCACGGTCCAGGTCGGCGTTCAGGCTGAGCAGGCCGCTGTCGCCAAACACTTCTCGGCGGCTTGAAGGGCCATAGGACAGGCTGTGCTTGAGCCGCAGTTCGCTGTAGAGCGCCCAGTCGAGGTAATTTTGCAGCAGGTCCGGGGTTTGCTCCTGCCCTTGTTCCAGGGTGGGTTCGATAAACAGCCAGTGCAGTTTTGCACTGTTACCGACCCAGCCGTTGTCGAGTTCGCGGCGTTCATCAGCAGGATGTCGGGCGCTGGCCAGAGGCTGGTGATCGCTGGGTTCGACGGACTCAAGAGCACCGTAGGTCCGTTCCAGAAAGGCCGGCAAGAGTTTGTCCAGGCCTCCGACAATGATCAGGGTCATGTTGTTTGGGGCATACCAGTGCTGGCGCACGTCCTCTACTTCATCAAGGCTCAGGTTGTCGACCGAGGCGCGCTCGGCGCATTTGAGCCCAAGCTCAATCGCTAATTGATCGCTGGCCCCGTGGCCCAGATCCTGGCGATCCAGAAGCCGTTGCATCTGGCTATAGTGGCCGCCATCCTCGCGTTCCACGATGCGCTTGGACAAGGCCAGGGCGTTCTCGTCGATGCGGGTCTGGGAGATGACTTTCAACAAGAGGTCCAGGACCTTACGTTGGTTGCGCGCCGGCGCATCAATGACAAAGGTCGTGTCGGCGCTGCTGGTATAGGCGTTCCATTCCCCGCCCAGCGCTTGCATGCGCTCTTCAAGGCCGCCCTCGTCGCCGTCGTCGATGCCGCTAAACAACAAGTGTTCAAGCAGGTGCGGTAACTCTTGGCGCTCGCAGCCAAAATCATCGAAGCCCACGCCTACCACCAATCGAATGGAGACATGAGTGCGCTCGTAGCCGGGCTTGAGTAGCACTTGCATGCCATTGGAGAGCAGGTAGCCTTCGACTTGAAAGCGGTCCAAGGCAAAGGTACCGGTACAGCCAAACAACAGACAGACGAACATCAGGCAACGCATGACAAGCTTCCTGGCATGAATCTTAAAGTACTGAGCGAGTACATCATTGAGTGGTGCCTTCATTCCGAGCGGGCATCGTCAGGCACGCCATCGACCGCCAATGCGCCGGTATCGGCCGAGCCCAGGACAACGTAGGCACTGCTGCAGAACAGCGAGTTCAAGCGTTTCATGTCAGCAATCAGCTCCAGGTGCAGTGAGCTGGTCTCGATACTTTGCACCACTTTACGTTGCAGGCGGCTGACATGAGCGTGGGCCAGGCGCCGTTCCTGAGCGCGAAACTTTCGTTTTTCCCGCAGCAGTTGGCGAGCGCTTTCCGGGTCGGCACTGAGAAATACCGAAAGACCCAGGCGCAAGTTGGCCAGTAACTGACTGTGCAGGCCGGTCAGCTCTTCCAGGCCGACGTCAGAAAACTCCCGGCGCTGGGACGTTTTCTGTTGTTGGACTTTGCGCAGCATGCGTTCAATCACGTCGCTGGCCAGCTTCAGGTTGATGGTTAGCTCAATGATTTCGGCCCAGCGCTGGCTGTCTTGCTCGCTCAAATCTTCCCTTGGCATTTGCGCCAGGTACAGCTTGATGGCGTTGTAGAGCGCCTCGACATCGTCGCTGTGCCGGCGCATTTCCTGGGTCAGTGCAGTTTGGGTGCCACGCAGGACGTTCAGCATGGCCGCCAGCATGCTGTCGACCAGGTCGCCCAAGCGCAGGGTTTCTCGCACGGCGTTGGCCAAGGCCAGGCTGGGCGTAGCCAGGGCAGTCTGGTCGAGGTGACGCGGCCGGGCGATGCCATTGGTCTCTGGGCGCTCCGGCAGCAGCCAGGCACACAGTCGGGCCATGGGGCTTACAGACACCAGCAGCACCAGGCAGCGCAGCGTGTTATAGAGCAGATGGAAGCCAATCACCATTTCCTGCGGGCTGAAGGTCAGGCTGTCCATCCAGGCAACCAGTGGGTCGAGTACCGGGATAATCAACAGCAGCCCGATCAGTTTGTACAACAGGCTCCCCAGCGCCACCTGGCGGCCCGCAGCGTTCTGCATGCTGGTGCTGAGAAATGCCAACAAACCGCTGCCGATATTGGCGCCGATCACCAGGCCGATGGCCACCGGCAAGCTGATCACTTCCGCGCCCGCCAAGGTTGCGGTCAGGAGTACGGCGGCGAGGCTTGAGTAAGACACTAGGGCAAACAGCGCGCCCACCAGGGCATCGAGCAAAATATCGCCGGTGAGCGAGGCGAACAGCACCTTCACCCCTTGGGCATGAGTAATCGGGGTGGCGGCTTCGACGATCAGTTGCAGCGCCAGGATGATCAGGCCCAGGCCGATCCCCACTCGGCCCATCTGCCCGACCGGCGTCTGCTTGCGTGACAGGAAGAAAATCACCCCAAGAAAAATCAACAGCGGTGACAGCCAGGACAGGTCGAAGGTCAGCACCCGCGCCATCAGCGCCGTACCCACGTCGGCCCCGAGCATGATTGCCAACGCCGGCGTCAGCGCCATCAGGCCCTGGCCGACGAACGAGGTCACCAGCATGGCCGTGGCGTTGCTGCTTTGCACCATGGCGGTCACCAGAATGCCGGCCACGAACGCCAAGGGTCGACGTGCCATGTTCTGGCCGAGCATGCGGCGCAGGTTCGAGCCATAGACTCGCAGGATGCCAGTACGCACGATGTGCGTGCCCCAGATCAATAGGGCGACGGCAGAGAGCAGATTGAGCAGGGTCAGCATAAAAAAGGCCCCCTGGTTAAGGTACCCCAGCGGGGCAAGTTCATGACGCCGTGAGCGGCGGTCTCGCAGTCGTTTTTTCCAGTGCTCACGTTAAGCTTTAGTTGGCCAATGGCCTGATCGCCAGCATCGCATAGCCGGTTACAAAGTTGATAGCCACGTCTGATGAAGGTTGATGAAAACGCAGGCGAAAAAAAGGGGCATTCACTGCCCCTTTTTTTCGGTTCTTCACGGAATCCTGGGAAATAGACAAAAAAGAACGGCGATTTGACCGATGATGTTCGTGCGAGCAAACCCATCAACCAAACCGCCGTTCTCATGCCAGATATTAATACGATCCTGCCTTTTTGGGATGGATTTTCTGTGGCTTCCGCCCAAGTCGTTGGCGGCTCTCTCCAGATCAACCTAACCCCTCGACCTAATCAGATTCCTCTTTGCAGCGGCTGCCTCAAGCCCTGCCTTGCTGTCCACGACCAGTCAGAGCGATCCATTCGGGATCTGCCAATTCTTGGCCACCCTGTCACGCTTACCGCTGTTTTTAGACGCCTGCGTTGCCTGGACTGCGGGACTCGGATGGAGTCGGTCAGTTGGCTTGATCGGTACGCCAGGCTTAGCGCAAGGCTTTGCCAAGCGGTCATCAAAGCCTGTCGCCAGATGGCAACGCTCCATGTCGCTCAACTCTTTGGCCTGCACTGGGAAACAGTGCGCGTCCTGGAGCGTCGCGCGCTTGAGCAAACATTGCATGAACTACCCGAGGCCGAGCCCAAGCGCTTGGTGATGGATGAGTTCGCCTTGTTCAAGGGGCATCGCTACGCCAGCGTGATCTTGGATGCCGATACGCGTCGCGTTTTGTGGGTGGGTGAAGGGCGCAGCCGGATAGCTATACGCTCGTTTTTCGAGGATCTGGGGCCAGAGCGGTGTTCACAAATCGAAGCGGTCGCCATGGATATGAATACGGCCTTCGATCTGGAAGTGAAACATCACTGCCGCAATGCGCGAGTGGTCTACGACCTGTTTCATGTCATCGCCAAATACGGTCGTGAAGTCATCGACAGGGTACGAGTCGACGAGGCTAACCGACTGCGCCATGACAAACCGGCGAGAAAGGTGGTCAAGCAGGCCCGCTGGCTCTTGCTGCGCAACCCCGAAAATCTGAAGAGCCAAGAGCAGCAGGTACATCTGCAGGATTTATTGGATGCCAATCAGTCGCTGATGACGGTCTATATCATGAAGGCTGAGCTCAAAGCGCTATGGTCGAGCGAAACAGCGTGGGAATGGCGTAGGGCGTGGAAACAATGGATGGGGCATGCCAAGCAGAGCGGCATTCCTTCGTTGATCCAGTTCGCGAAAAGGCTGAGCGGTTACTGGCGAGGCATTTTGAGCAGAGTTCGATGGCCAATGCACACAGGCCAACTAGAGGGGATCAACAATCGGATCAAGGTCATCAAGCGAATGGCTTACGGCTACCGGGACAGCGCATTTTTCTTCTTGAAGATCAAATGCGCTTTTCCCGGCAATCCGTGAAGAACCTTTTTTTCCGGCCCTGGTCTTACTGACCCGGGAAGTCCTTGCGAAGCTTCACAGGATCGGACAGCTTTTTCTTGCGGGAGATCATGGTGCGCATGCGGATATTGATGGCTTCGACAGCCAGCGAGAACGCCATGGCGAAGTACACGTAGCCTTTAGGGATATGCATGTCGAAGGATTCGGCGATCAAGACGATACCGACCACCAGCAGGAATGCCAGTGCCAGCATCTTCAACGATGGATGCTTGTCGATGAACTCGCTGATGGTGGCAGCGCAGAGCATCATCACCAGCACGGCGACGACGATGGCCGCGACCATCACGGGGACATGGGAAACCATGCCGACAGCGGTGATCACAGAGTCCAGCGAGAACACGATATCGATGATCGCGATCTGAATGATGGTGTAGATGAAGCTGCCACCCTTACCGCTTGGCTCATCCGAGCTTTCGTCTTCACCTTCCAGACCGTGGTACATCTCCTGGGAGCTTTTCCAGAGCAGGAACAGGCCACCGAAGAACAGGATCAGGTCGCGACCGGAAATGCCCTGGCCGAAAACTTCGAACAGGTCGGCGGTCAGGCGCATCACCCAGGTGATCGAGAGCAGCAGCAGGATCCGCGTCACCATGGCCAGGGCCAGGCCGAAAATCCGGGTCCGTTGCTGCATATGCTTGGGCATGCGGCTGACCAGGATCGAGATCATGATGATGTTGTCGATACCGAGAACGATCTCAAGAGCCGTCAGAGTAAAAAAGGCAACCCAGATTTCCGGGTTGGTCAGCCATTCCATGTGTATTCCTTCAAGCGTTGGTCAACGCATCATGCTCGAGCCTGCCGGAGCAGCTCGAGCGGTGACGCGCTGGAGGTGTTGATGAGTGTCAGAGTTATAGGCTGCTGAACAGTGGAAAAATTCCCATCAGCAGCGCAGCTACCATTATGCACAGGCAAACCAGTACTGCCCACTTCAAGGTAAAGCGCTGGTGGTCACCAAAATCGATGCCGGCCAGGGCCACCAGCAGGTAGGTTGAAGGGACCAATGGGCTGAGCAGGTGAACAGGTTGGCCAATGATCGAGGCGCGGGCCATTTCCACGGAGGTGACGCCGTAGTGACTGGCCGCCTCGGCCAATACCGGCAGAACACCGTAGTAGAAGGCATCGTTGGACATGAAAAAGGTGAACGGCATGCTGACGATCGCGGTGATCACCGCCATGTACGGCCCCATCGCCTCAGGGATCACCGCCAGCAGGCTCTTGGACATGGCGTCGACCATACCGGTACCCGACAGGATGCCAGTGAAGATCCCGGCAGCGAAGATCAGGCCGACCACGGCCAGTACGCTACCTGCGTGGGCGGCAACCCGATCCTTCTGCTGTTGCAGACACGGATAGTTGACGATCATGGCGATGCTGAAAGCAATCATGAACAACACCGGCAACGGCAGCAGGCCAGCGATCAGGGCAATCATCAGGACCAGGGTCAGGATGCCGTTGAACCACAGCAGTTTTGGACGTCGGGCATCCGGGTATTGGGAAACGGTGATTTCGCTGTGGTCCACTTCATCACCTGGCAGGTGCAGTTCACCCAGGCGTGCTCGTTCCCGCTTGCCGTACATGTAGGCGATGGCAAGGATGGCGGCGACGCCTGCGAGCATGGCCGGGATCATGGGCACGAAAATATCCGAGGGGTCCACATGCAGGGCGCTGGCCGCCCGCGCAGTCGGGCCGCCCCACGGGGTCATGTTCATGACCCCACCGGCCAGAATGATCAGGCCAGCCATGATTCGTGGGCTCATGCCCAGGCGACTGTAAAGCGGCAGCATGGCCGCCACGCAGATCATGTAGGTGGTGGCACCGTCACCGTCCATGGAGACCACCAGTGCCAGCACCGCAGTACCGACCGATACTTTCAGCGGGTCGCCCTTGACCATCTTGAGGATCTTGCGCACGGCCGGGTCGAACAGGCCAGAGTCGATCATCAGGGCAAAGTAGAGGATGGCGAACATCAGCATGACGCCGGTAGGCGCCAGTTTGCTGATGCCTTCGAGCATCATGGGGCCGATCTTGGCGGAAAAACCGCCGAACAGGGCGAAAATGATCGGTACCAGAATGAGCGCGATCAACGCCGACAGGCGCTTGGTCATGATCAGGTACATGAAGGTGATGACCATGGCAAAGCCAAGGAAAGTCAGCATAGGAATACTCCAGGCGTGGCGCGACGGGGGAAAGTCAGTCCGGGCGGATCAGCGCGGAACAGGCGGCGCAAGGAATACGGGCGGAGGTGTGGCGCGAAGGCGGGAATTGAAGGACATCAGTATCACCATTGTTGTTGTCGACTGGGCCCGACGCTGCGGCAAGTTGGCAGGGTCGTGGCCGGCCGGTCTTATGCCGGCGGTGTGGCGATGCTAATGGCGTAAGCTTTCAGCCAGCTTTCGCTGTCTGAAAGGCGACGAGAGGTGTAGGAAAGTGTAAAGCGACCTAGAAGACATTTCAGATGGAGGTGCTCATGTCGTCCACACATGAAGGCGGCTGTCATTGTGGCGCCCTACGCTACCGCTTCACCGGGCCGCTGGAGGATATTGCCCATTGCCACTGCACGATCTGCAGACGGGTGAGTGGAGCGCCCGTGACCACGTGGATCACCGTCCGCGCACAGCGGTTTCAATGGGTGCGAGGCATTGCCAGGCAGTACCGCTCATCCGAGCACTGCACACGGTACTTCTGCCCAGGATGCGGGGCTCAGTTGGTATTCATCACTGACTTGAGCCCCCAGACGATCGACGTGACCGTAGCGACCCTCGATCAACCGGAACTCGCAGTGCCCGAGCGGCATATCTGGACGACCACCCGCCTGCCCTGGTTGCATCTGGATGAGCACCTGCCCAGCGAGCCTGGAGAGACGCCCTAGGGCAGCTCCAGCCCACCGGAGGCTTTGTGCAATGCCCGCAGACGCCCGCCGACTTGCTTGATATTGGCTTCGGTGGCCGCAATTTCGGAAGCGCGCTCCGGCTCAAGCAGCGCCCTCACCTCTTTGTCCAGGTCGCCGCTCAAACGCTGCAATTGCTTTTGGCGCTGGCGGCTTTCGGTTTCCAGCCGATGCCATTCGCTGGACTGTGGCAAGCCATAGCCATCACTGCCCAAAAGCTCCGCGGGTCGGCTCAAGAAGCCGCTGTTGGCAAGAATCTGCTGCAAGGTGCCATTGGCCCGGTCCATGCTCCCGTTCTGCTGGGCGCGGCCGCTCAGGTAGCGCTGCTTGACTTCATCCTGGGCCAGCACCAATTGGCGGCGAAATCCGGCCTGCTCCAATAGCAAAAGTGCAGCGCTGGTGCGCAGGTCAGCCTGGGGAATCCACTGGCGGCGCTGGTCGGCGGGCTGTTCAAGCCATTGCTCGACCGTATCCTGCTTGATCGGTAAATGCTGCTTGAGAACGGCGAACATGGCCTGGTAACGCTCTCGATAGGAGTCGAATCGATAGCCCAGGCGCAGCGCTTCTCGTGGGTCGTCCAAGACACTGAGATCCGCCAGACCACGGCCATTGAGCACGTCCAGCAGACCATTGGGGATAATGCTGTCGGTGCCTGTGAGTTGCGGATTGTCGGTGCCGCTGCGCATCAACTTCAGGGTTTCTACCGCGCAGTTGTTTGACAGGAAGTAATAATTACCGTCGTAACTCCAGTGCATTTCGGCGGCCTGGCGTACCAGGGCCTCGATTTCAGTGCGGCTGAGTTTGAGAGGCACAGACGCCAGGCTGCGCAGCTCTGTCTTGGTGTATTCGTCGATCACCTGCGACAACGGCAGGATAAACAGCCGTGAGGGGTAGACACCGGTCAGGCCATCCCAGCTGGAGAGCTGCACATCGTTGACGAAAGCGCGGTAGGAAAGCACCAGGTGTTGATCAAGGTCCAGGCGGCAGTCGGGCCCGCGTGGACGGCCGGGGGCACAGATCACCAGGCGCAGCATACTGTGGCCCCAGCGACTGACCCAGTTTTGGTTGGCCTCAGCCAGCAGGTAATCGACGGCGTACACCCGTTCGGGGTCAATCGTACCCAGCGGTTGCTTGGCGAAGTCACTGCCGGCATTCAGGAACGGCAAGGCTTTCTCGCAGGCTGGCGGCTGGCTTGGGGCCCAGTCGAAGTGGCTTTTATACCAGTCGTACAGCGCTGGGCGGCGGCAGGCATAGCTTGGGTCTAACAGGAAGTACTCCATGTTGACCGCCACAAATTCCTTGGGGCTGCTGACTTCATAGATATCGGGGCTGCGGGCGACCTGACGGTTGTGTTGCTCGCGTTGGCCACGGCGGCCCACATACTGGGGCCAACCGGCCAGATCCAGCAGGCGAGGGTCATCGCTAAGGGTAAAGCGTCGGCCGGATTGGCCCCGGCAGCGGTCAGGCAAGCCGACTTTTCCCAGGCTGTCAGACTGGCGTTGGCATTGCAGGATCAGCGTGCGTTCGTCTTGCGGCCACAGGCGGGCACGGTCATAGAGGTGCGTCAGTTCATGAAGCACCGTTGCCAGTAGCTCTTCGCGAACGGTGCCATGGGGGCGGCCGGTTTTCTGCGTGGCTGCAGTGCCGTCGACGAGACCTGGGAGCAACCTGGCGTTGAGATCAAGGCTTGAGACCAGCGACGCCTGGCCGTATGCCTCGGCGGGCATGGTGTCGGTCCAGCTGACATCAATGCGTCGATCCAGCTGTTCGATAAATCGAGGGGGAAGCTTTTGCTGCGCCTCATCAAGCAGTGCTTGGCTGGCCTGCTGCTGATCAGGGGTCAGGCCGTGAGTGTTGAGAACCAGCCGCAGGCTGGCGGCTGCCGGGAAAGCCAGCAGTGCCAGCACACAGGTCAGCAGGCAGGCGCCAAGTCGCTTCACAGCGCGAGAATGGCTTCAGCGAGGGTCTGATCGCTGGCGTCTTTGGCCTCTGGAACGCGGTCGCGCAGGGTGGCGAAAGCGGCTTCCAGTTGTGCGCCCCGAATCTCGCCGTGGCTTGCGACAAAACTGGCAGCGTCATCGCGGGCTTCAACGATCACTTTGGAGTCACGAATGGAGGTGGTGGTGTCGGAGGTGAAGTCAATTGTGCGGTCGATGGCCCGCACGATGATATTGCTGGTGGCCACGAGGGTTTGAGCCTGGGCCACACCGGCACAGAGTGCCAGGCCAAGAGCGGCGGCTATCAGCGAGTTACGCATGGAACACTCTCCAGAAACAGATGTAATCATTGGACGAGAATTGCCTGTGCCAGTTCAAGATCGCTGGCATCAAGTTTTGGCTGTCCGCGGCGCAGGATAGGGATGGCGAGGCTAACTCACTGCGCCGGCACGGGGCCAGCGCAGGTTGGGCGGCGACACAATTCAGATGGCCAGAATGGCTTGGGCCAGTTGCGCGTCGGTAGCCGCGAGGGTTGGCAACTGCTGGCGAATATAGGCAAAGGCGCTTTCCAGTTCTACCCCACGGATATCACCGTTGCTGGCCACGAAGCTGGCAGCGTCGTCACGGGCAGCTCGAACGATTTTGTCGTCGCGCAACGACGAAGACAGGTCGGAGGTGGCGTCGGTGGAAGCGGCAACGGCGCGTACGACAGCGTCGGTCGTCACGACGAAACTGGAGGCATTGGCAGTAGAGGCCAGCGCCAATAGCACGGCAGCGCCAAGCAGACGTGGACGGGACATGATCAATCTCCTTCTATACGTGGGGTCGCGGTGTTTCTGAAGATCAGACGTACGCTCAGCCAATTGCGCTACTTAAGCCATGGGCTGTCGCTTTAGCCTACCCCGTCAGCCGGGATCGCACTACGGGATAAGAGCTGTACCTATTGAAAATAGGTAAATTTTTAACTGTATCTGTATCGGTATTTTGCCCCCCTGAAACAACAAAACCCGTCAGCAGTCACCTGCGACGGGTTTTGTGAATTCAAGGTGGCGGTCACATCAGGTGTGAACCGGCCTGCCCTGCACTTAACGCCAGAAAGGCTTGCTCAGCTCTTCGTGACGTTGTGCTTCGCTGATACCGGCGTCGGCCAGCAGGCGGGCATCCAGTCGAGCCAATTGATGGCGGCTGGAGATGCGGCGCTGCCACAACATCAGGTTAGCGAGTACGCGCAGTGGCATCGAAGACTGGGTGGATTCAGAGCTGTTCTGGAATTGCAGGTCGGAACTGAGTGTACGTTCCATGGTTGACGTCCTTCCGCTTTTGGCGGGATCAGGTAGTGGTTTAACTGGTGCCCATGATCCTCCTCTGCAGCAAGTGTCTCCAGATACAGTTAAACAGTATTGTGCGCATTCAGTTAACTGTTAAACGGCACTGTGTGACTCATTTTGAGCACAACTGTATCGGCATGCACTTAATTGGGGCAAAAGTTCAAAGGTGCGAGGGTGTGCTGCGACAAATCGGGGGGAAAATAGCGGTACAGTAGTACAGTTTTTGACATAAAAGTGGTTGAGCGCCGAACACCTTCATCTGTATGGGTTCGGCGCTTTCAATCACACGGCGAGCATGCGACCCGTGTCTTCCAGGTTCAGGTGCCAGGCGAGTGCCTCACGGAGCACGTGAGGTGTATGGCCACCTTTGGCGCAAGCATCTTCGAAATACTGGTTGAGCGGTTCGCGGAAGTCCGGGTGCACACAGTTGTCGATAATCACCCGGGCTCTTTCACGGGGCGCCAGGCCACGCAAATCGGCCAGGCCCTGTTCGGTGACCAGGATGTCCACGTCATGCTCGGTATGGTCCACATGGCTGACCATCGGCACAACGCTTGAAATCGCCCCACCCTTGGCAATGGACTTGGTCACGAAGATGGCCAAGTGGGCGTTACGGGCGAAGTCACCCGAGCCACCAATTCCGTTCATCATTCGTGTGCCACAGACGTGGGTAGAGTTGACGTTGCCGTAGATATCGAACTCAAGCGCGGTATTGATGCCAATGATGCCCAGGCGTCGGACCACTTCCGGGTGATTGGAAATTTCCTGCGGGCGCAGGACGAGTTTGTCCTTGTAGCGCTCCAGATTGCCGAACACGTCGGCATTGCGGCGAGTCGACAAGGTAATCGAGCTGCCCGAGGCAAAGCTCAGCTTGCCGGCGTCAATCAGGTCGAACGTCGAATCCTGCAGCACTTCGGAATACATGGTCAGGTCTTCGAAGGGCGAGTCGATCAGCCCGCACATCACGGCATTGGCGATGCTGCCGATACCGGCCTGCAGCGGCCCAAGCTTGTTGGTCATGCGCCCGGCGTCCACTTCCTGCTTCAAAAAAGCAATCAAGTGATCGGCAATTGCCTGGGTTTCGCCGTCCGGTGGCAGCACAGTGGACGGTGAGTCGGGCTGTTCGGTGACGACCACGGCAACGATCTTGGCGGGGTCGATCGCAATGGCGCTGCTACCGATGCGGTCATCGGCCTTCACCAGCGGAATCGGCGTACGGGTTGGACGGTAGGTGGGGATATAGATGTCGTGCAGGCCTTCCAGGTTGGCATTGTGAGCCATGTTGATCTCGACGATCACCTGTTTGGCAAAAATCGCGAAGCTGGCCGAGTTGCCGACCGAAGTGGTCGGCACGATGTGGCCTTCCTCGGTGATGGCCACTGCCTCAATGACGGCGATATCGGGCAGTTTGAGCTGCTGGTTGCGCAACTGCTCCACGGTTTCGGAAAGGTGCTGATCGATGAACATGACCGAGCCATCGTTGATGGCCTTGCGCAGTGTGCTATCGACCTGGAATGGCATTCGGCGGGCCAGCACGCCAGCTTCGGTCAGTTGCTTGTCCAGGTCATTGCCCAGGCTCGCGCCAGTCATGAGGCTGATTTTCAGGGGCGACAGCTTGGCACGTTCGGCCAGTGCATGGGGCACGGCCTTGGCTTCACCGGCACGGGTGAAACCGCTCATGCCGACAGTCATGCCGTCCTGAATCAGGGCTGCGGCGTCTGCCGCACTCATTACCTTGCTTTGCAGAGAGGGCAAACGAATACGATCACGGTACATGGATATTTATCTCGGGCAACGAAGCTAGATGCGCAGTCTATTGATTTGCACACTTTTCGTCCCACGACCAAGGTCGAATGCGAAGCCCTGATTCAGGCCCTTTTGTCGTATGAAACAGGCAAAGAAAAACCCCGGTCACTTTCGCGCCGGGGTTTTCTTACAGCCAGTGAGTAGCTTTACTCGACGGCTTTAACCATATCTTCGATGACCTTCTTCGCGTCACCAAACACCATCATGGTTTTGTCCAGGTAGAACAGCTCGTTGTCCAGGCCTGCGTAGCCGCTGGCCATGGAGCGCTTGTTGACGATGATGGTCTTGGCTTTGTAGGCCTCGAGGATCGGCATGCCGGCGATCGGCGACTTCGGATCGTTCTTGGCAGCGGGGTTGACCACGTCGTTGGCGCCGAGCACCAGCACCACGTCGGCCTGGCCAAACTCGGAGTTGATGTCTTCCATCTCGAACACCTGGTCGTACGGTACTTCGGCTTCGGCCAGCAGTACGTTCATGTGTCCAGGCATACGCCCGGCAACCGGGTGGATCGCGTACTTCACAGTCACGCCGCGATGGGTCAGCTTCTCGGTCAACTCCTTCAGTGCGTGCTGTGCGCGAGCAACGGCCAGGCCGTAGCCCGGAACGATGATCACGGTGTCGGCGTTGGTCAGCAGGAAGGTTGCGTCGTCAGCCGAACCGGATTTCACCGGACGAGCCTCTTGCGAGCCAGCCGGGCCGCCAGCATCGGTAGCGCCACCGAAACCGCCGAGCAGTACGTTGAAGAACGAACGGTTCATCGCCTTGCACATGATGTACGAGAGGATGGCGCCGGACGAACCCACCAGGGAGCCCGCGATGATCAGCATCGAGTTGTTCAGCGAGAAGCCGATACCGGCCGCCGCCCAGCCCGAGTAGCTGTTGAGCATCGACACCACGACCGGCATGTCGGCACCGCCGATCGGGATGATGATCAGCACACCCAATACGAACGCCAGGGCCAGCATCACACCGAAGGCGGTGTAGTCACCGGTCAGCATGAAGGTAATGCCCAGGCCGAGCGTTGCCAGGCCAATGATCAGGTTCAGCTTGTGCTGGCCGGAGAATTGTACCGGAGCGCCCTGGAACAGGCGGAACTTGTACTTGCCTGCCAGCTTGCCGAAGGCAATGACCGAGCCCGAGAAGGTGATCGCACCGATGGCCGCACCCAGGAACAGCTCCAGGCGGTTACCCGCCGGGATCGCATCGCCGAGGTTCTGCACGATGCCCAGCGATTGCGGCTCGACCACAGCAGCCACGGCGATGAACACCGCAGCCAGGCCGATCATGCTGTGCATGAAGGCGACCAGTTCAGGCATCTTGGTCATTTCGACCCGTTTGGCCATGATCGAACCGGCGGTACCGCCAACCAACAGACCGACGATCACGTAGACGATGCCATCCTGGGCCAACTCAGCGCCCAACTTGTAGATCAAGCCGACGGTGGTCAGGATCGCCAGGCCCATACCGAGCATGCCGAAAAAGTTGCCGCGACGCGACGTGGTCGGGTGCGACAAGCCCTTGAGCGCCTGGATGAAGCAGACCGAGGCGATCAAATACAGGGATGTAACCAGGTTCATGCTCATGCTTGCTGCACCTCAGCCTTGACTGCTGGGGCCTTGGCGGCCGGAGCTTTCGCCGCTTTCTTCTTGAACATTTCCAGCATGCGACGGGTGACCAGGAAGCCACCGAACACATTCACCGCGGCCAGGGCCACAGCCAGGGTGCCCATGATCTTGCCCAGCGGGGTCACGGTCAGGGCGGCGGCGAGCATGGCGCCGACGATGACAATGGCCGAGATGGCGTTGGTCACGGCCATCAGCGGGGTGTGCAGCGCGGGTGTCACGTTCCAGACCACGTGATAGCCGACATAGATCGCCAGCACAAAGATGATCAGGTTGTAGATACCGTGGGAAATCAGCATGTCTTCCATTGTTTTTATCCTCAGCCGTTTTTGCGCACGATTTGGCCGTCGCGGCACATCAGGCACGCGGCGACGATGTCGTCTTCGAGGTTGATCACCAACTGCCCTTCCTTATCGAAGAGTAGCTTCATGAAGTCCAGCAGGTTGCGGGCGTACAGCGCCGAGGCGTCTGCACCCACCTGAGCCGGCAGGTTGGTCGGGCCGACGATGGTCACACCGTGTTTGACCACGACCTGATCCGCCACGGTCAACGGGCAGTTGCCGCCTTGCGCGGCTGCCAGGTCGATGACCACGGAGCCAGGCTTCATTTGCGCAACGGTTTCGGCGCTGAGCAGCGTCGGCGCCTTGCGACCGGGGATCAAAGCGGTGGTGATGACGATATCGGCCTGCTTGGCGCGCTCGTGCACAGCCTGGGCCTGACGCTGCATCCAGCTGGCTGGCATCGGGCGGGCATAACCGCCGACGCCGACGGCGCATTCACGCTCTTCATCGGTTTCGTACGGCACATCGAGGAACTTCGCACCGAGCGATTCAATCTGTTCCTTCACTGCCGGGCGCACATCCGAGGCCTCGATCACCGCACCCAGGCGCTTGGCCGTGGCGATGGCTTGCAGCCCTGCCACACCGGCACCCAGGATCAGTACACGCGCGGCCTTTACGGTACCGGCAGCGGTCATCAGCATGGGCATGAAGCGTGGGTAGTGGTGCGCGGCCAGCAGCACGGCCTTGTAGCCGGCAATGTTGGCTTGCGAGGACAGCACGTCCAGGCTTTGGGCCCGAGAGGTGCGCGGCGCCGCTTCGAGAGCGAAAGCGGTAATGCCGCATTCGGCCATCTTGGCAATGGTCTCGTTATTAAACGGGTTGAGCATGCCGACCAGAACGGTGCCGTTCTTGATCTGGGTCAGCTCGCTGTCGGTGGGTGCGACAACCTTCAATACCAGCTGCGCGCCAAAGGCGTCGCTTGCGCTGCCAATGGTTGCGCCTGCGGCTTGAAAGGCACTGTCAGGAACGCTGGCGTTAATGCCGGCGCCGCTCTGGACCGTGACCTGATGACCCTGGCCAATCAATTTCTTGATGGTTTCCGGGGTTGCAGCGACCCGTGTTTCGCCCGTCTGCGTTTCGAGAGGAACACCAATGTGCACGTCAATTCTCCGTGATCTTTTTGAGTAAACCAGCACGCTTCGTTGTTATAAGCCAGCTCACCTTATGGGTGCGTCTGGGGCATTCTGATCTGCACGTCCCCGCCTGAAACAAGGGTGGCGACGCATTTTGCAGGCGATCCTGCATCGCTTTCAACAAGTTATGAAGGGTGACGCTGGTTTAACTACAAGTCACCCTGTGACCGATTGCCGCAATACCCAGGCTTGAGCCCAGTAGTGTCGGGCTTTTCAGCGTATTCACTGTTTTTGAAAGTTTTTTTAGATCAGACAGCTGAATGGCTCGCCATTTCACGTGTTTTGTCGCGTAGGCCGCGTACCACAAGGCTTGTAGGGGTATTTTGAGATTGCAATACAGTTTTCATAAATGCGCCATTTAGTGATATCTGTAGGTGCATTGATTATTTGACTACGGGGTCAGCTTTGGTTTTTGCTGTATTCCCGGGCATATCGGTGGGCTTCGTCGACAAGCCAGTCGCGAAAAGCGCGCAAAGAGGCAGATTCGGCCTTGCGGTCCGGGATCATCAAATAATAGGCCTTGATACTGGACAACGTATGGGGATTCGCGATGATCAGCCGCCCTTCCCTCAGCTCGCGCTGGATCAAAAATGGGGGGATCAATGCAATGCCCATTTCGTGCGATGCAGCTTGGGCCAGCATAGAAAACAGTTCATAGCGTGGGCCTGTCATATCGCTTGGGATATTCATGTCCAACGTGTTGAACCATTGTCTCCAGGCATAAGGGCGTGTGGTCTGTTGAAGCAACGGCAGGCTGGCAATGTACTGCGCGCTGACAGTGCCCTGCCCAGCCAGCAGCCCAGGGCTGCACACTGGCACCGTATTCTCCCCCATCAGCCGATGTGCTTGCGCGCCGGGCCAGTCCGCGTCACCAAAATAGATAGCGGCGTCGAAGTTGGTATCGGCAAACAGAAAAGGCCGGGTGCGGTTGGTGAGATTGACAGTGACTTCTGGGTGAAGCTTTTGAAATTCTTTCAGGCGAGGCAGCAACCACTGTGTTCCAAAGGTTGGCACTACTGCCAGTTCGATGGCATTGGCGCCCTGCTGGCGCATGACTGACAGGGTATCCCGTTCCACGGCGTCCAGTTGAGTGCTGACCTGCCTGCTGTAGGACAGCCCTGCTTCGGTCAGCTTCACGCCTCGTCTTGAGCGACGAAACAGCTCAACATTAAGAAACGCCTCCAGTCCGGCAATTTGCCGACAGACGGCCCCTTGAGTGAGGTCAAGCTCTTGCGCTGCCTTGGTAAAGCTTTCGTGGCGGGCAGCGGCCTCGAAGCAGACCAATGCTGCTGTGCTTGGGATTTTGCGACGCATGTACGGCAACCTCACTAATTGTTATTGGAATCAGGCGGCATGACGATCACGAAGTGAGAAATTAGCACAACGGTATGCGAAATCCTCGTTTGTCCTGTTGCGAGGACAGGCCTAGGATCAATGCACGACAACATTGACTCAACTCCAGAGGTTTTAACTCATGGCCGGTAAAGCAAGCTTCAACTGGATCGACCCGCTGCTGCTGGATCAGCAGCTCACCGATGAAGAGCGCATGGTGCGCAACAGCGCCGAGCAATTCGCCCAGGACAAGTTGGCGCCACGAGTGCTGGAAGCCTTTCGTCACGAGCGCACTGATCCTGCGATCTTCCGCGAGATGGGTGAAACTGGATTGCTGGGCGCGACCATTCCCGAACAGTACGGCGGCAGCGGCCTGAGCTACGTGTGCTATGGCCTGATTGCCCGTGAAGTTGAGCGTATCGACTCCGGCTATCGCTCGATGATGAGTGTGCAATCGTCACTGGTCATGGTGCCGATCAATGAGTTCGGCACTGAAGCGCAAAAGCAGAAGTATCTGCCCAAGCTTGCCAGCGGTGAATGGATTGGTTGCTTCGGCCTGACTGAACCCGACCATGGTTCCGATCCGGGTTCGCTGATTACCCGTGCCAAGAAGGTGGACGGTGGTTATCGCCTGTCGGGCAGCAAAATGTGGATCACCAACAGCCCGATCGCTGATGTATTCGTGGTGTGGGCTAAAGATGATGCAGGCGATATTCGTGGCTTTGTTCTGGAGAAAGGCTGGCAGGGTCTGAGCGCTCCTGCGATTCATGGCAAGGTTGGCCTGCGTGCGTCGATCACCGGTGAGATCGTGATGGACAACGTGTTCGTCCCTGAAGAGAACATCTTCCCGGATGTGCGCGGCTTGAAAGGGCCGTTCACCTGCCTTAACTCTGCGCGTTACGGGATTGCATGGGGTGCGCTCGGTGCTGCGGAGTCTTGCTGGCACACCGCGCGTCAATACACCCTGGATCGCCAGCAGTTCGGCCGTCCATTGGCAGCCAATCAACTGATCCAGAAAAAACTGGCAGACATGCAGACTGAGATCACCTTGGCGCTTCAGGGTTGCCTGCGTCTGGGGCGGATGAAGGATGAAGGAACCGCGGCGGTGGAAATCACTTCCCTCATGAAGCGTAACTCTTGCGGTAAATCGCTGGATATCGCACGGATGGCGCGAGACATGCTGGGTGGCAACGGTATTTCCGATGAATTTGGCGTCGCCCGCCACCTGGTCAACCTGGAAGTGGTCAATACCTACGAGGGTACACACGACGTGCACGCTCTGATCCTGGGCCGCGCTCAGACTGGCATTCAGGCCTTCTATTAATAAGGAGCCTGTCATGGGCGCGCTATCGCATCTACGTGTACTGGATTTATCGCGAGTACTGGCCGGGCCTTGGTCCGGTCAGATCCTGGCGGACCTGGGGGCGGAAGTCATCAAGGTCGAGCGGCCGGGCAGTGGAGACGATACGCGCGCCTGGGGTCCGCCCTTTTTGAAGGACGCCTTCGGTGAGAATACGACCGAGGCTGCTTATTACTTGTCTGCCAACCGCAACAAGCGCTCGGTCACCATCGACTTCACCCAGCCTGAAGGTCAGCGACTGGTCCGTGAGTTAGCGGCCAAGTCCGATATTGTGATTGAAAACTTCAAGGTTGGAGGTCTGGCTGCCTATGGCTTGGACTATTCAAGCCTGAAGGCGATCAATCCAGAATTGATCTATTGCTCGATCACAGGCTTCGGTCAAACCGGGCCTTATGCCAAGCGTGCTGGATATGACTTTATGATCCAGGGGCTCGGCGGGCTGATGAGCTTCACCGGTCGGCCTGAAGGTGATGAGGGTGCGGGGCCGGTCAAGGTTGGCGTGGCGCTGACGGACATTCTGACGGGTCTGTATTCCACTGTCGCCATTCTGGCTGCACTTGCCCATCGTGATCAGCAGGGTGGCGGCCAGTACATTGATATGGCGTTGCTGGATGTCCAGGTGGCCTGCCTGGCTAACCAGGCCATGAATTACCTCACTACCGGTGTGCCTCCTAAGCGATTAGGGAATGCTCATCCGAATATCGTGCCGTATCAGGATTTTCCGACGGCAGATGGCGATTTCATTCTTACTGTGGGTAACGACAGCCAGTTCCGTAAATTTGCGGAAGTGGCGGGCAATCCGCAGTGGGCGGATGACCCGCGTTTCGCTACTAATAAGCTGCGGGTGGCCCATCGTGCGGACTTGATACCGCTGATACGCCAGGCAACGGTCTTCAAGACGACTGCGCAGTGGGTGTCATTGCTGGAGCAGGCTGGCGTACCGTGCGGGCCTATCAATGACCTTGCCCAGATGTTCGAGGATCCCCAGGTCAAGGCGCGAGGATTGGCGATCGAGATGCCACATCCATTGGCTGGGATGGTAGCGCAGGTGGCAAGCCCTATCAGGCTTTCGGAAACACCTGTGGAGTATCGTAATGCTCCTCCTTTGCTGGGTGAACATACCGAGCAGGTCTTGAGTGAAGTGCTTTCGCTGGGAGAGGCGGATATATCGGCCCTTCGCGAGCGAGGAGTGTTGTGAGCTTCTCTCTCTATATATAGCTACTGCATCAATTGGTTGTTTTTTGAGCGTTTAAGGGCTGATTCAGTATTGTTGAAGATAGCCCTTGACGTGTTGTTACAACTCTCTATAATTCGCCCCTCTTCCGGCGCAGTCGAAACGGAAAACTCCTTGTAAATCAGTGAGTTGGCCAGAGTAGCAAGCTTGGAAGTGTTTTCGGTCTGAAGGTCGAAAGCGGTGAATAAGGTGGTTGACAGCGCTTCTAAACGCTGTAGAATTCACCTCCCGCTAACGAGAGATCGAAGCGAGCCAAGTGGTTGAAGTTGTTCAGGTTTCTCCTAAAGAACTTCAAAATAAACGCTTGACAGACACAGAGGAAAGCGTAGAATGCGCGCCTCGGTTGAGGCGAAAGACTCTCAGCCAACCGCTCTTTAACAACTGAATCAAGCAATTCGTGTGGGTGCTTGTGAAATCAGACTGATCGTCAAAAAGATTATCAGCATCACAAGTGACTATACGAGTAATCATATAGTTCATTTTGAGATTGCTGAGCCAAGTTTAGGGTTTTCTCAAAACCCAAGCAGTATTGAACTGAAGAGTTTGATCATGGCTCAGATTGAACGCTGGCGGCAGGCCTAACACATGCAAGTCGAGCGGAGGAGAGTAGCTTGCTACTCGAATCAGCGGCGGACGGGTGAGTAATACCTAGGAATCTGCCTGATAGTGGGGGACAACGTTTCGAAAGGAACGCTAATACCGCATACGTCCTACGGGAGAAAGCAGGGGACCTTCGGGCCTTGCGCTATCAGATGAGCCTAGGTCGGATTAGCTAGTTGGTGAGGTAATGGCTCACCAAGGCGACGATCCGTAACTGGTCTGAGAGGATGATCAGTCACACTGGAACTGAGACACGGTCCAGACTCCTACGGGAGGCAGCAGTGGGGAATATTGGACAATGGGCGAAAGCCTGATCCAGCCATGCCGCGTGTGTGAAGAAGGTCTTCGGATTGTAAAGCACTTTAAGTTGGGAGGAAGGGCAGTAAGCGAATACCTTGCTGTCTTGACGTTACCGACAGAATAAGCACCGGCTAACTCTGTGCCAGCAGCCGCGGTAATACAGAGGGTGCAAGCGTTAATCGGAATTACTGGGCGTAAAGCGCGCGTAGGTGGTTTGTTAAGTTGGATGTGAAATCCCCGGGCTCAACCTGGGAACTGCATCCAAAACTGGCAAGCTAGAGTAGGGCAGAGGGTGGTGGAATTTCCTGTGTAGCGGTGAAATGCGTAGATATAGGAAGGAACACCAGTGGCGAAGGCGACCACCTGGGCTCATACTGACACTGAGGTGCGAAAGCGTGGGGAGCAAACAGGATTAGATACCCTGGTAGTCCACGCCGTAAACGATGTCAACTAGCCGTTGGAATCCTTGAGATTTTAGTGGCGCAGCTAACGCATTAAGTTGACCGCCTGGGGAGTACGGCCGCAAGGTTAAAACTCAAATGAATTGACGGGGGCCCGCACAAGCGGTGGAGCATGTGGTTTAATTCGAAGCAACGCGAAGAACCTTACCAGGCCTTGACATCCAATGAACTTTCCAGAGATGGATTGGTGCCTTCGGGAACATTGAGACAGGTGCTGCATGGCTGTCGTCAGCTCGTGTCGTGAGATGTTGGGTTAAGTCCCGTAACGAGCGCAACCCTTGTCCTTAGTTACCAGCACGTCATGGTGGGCACTCTAAGGAGACTGCCGGTGACAAACCGGAGGAAGGTGGGGATGACGTCAAGTCATCATGGCCCTTACGGCCTGGGCTACACACGTGCTACAATGGTCGGTACAGAGGGTCGCCAAACCGCGAGGTGGAGCTAATCTCACAAAACCGATCGTAGTCCGGATCGCAGTCTGCAACTCGACTGCGTGAAGTCGGAATCGCTAGTAATCGCGAATCAGAATGTCGCGGTGAATACGTTCCCGGGCCTTGTACACACCGCCCGTCACACCATGGGAGTGGGTTGCACCAGAAGTAGCTAGTCTAACCTTCGGGAGGACGGTTACCACGGTGTGATTCATGACTGGGGTGAAGTCGTAACAAGGTAGCCGTAGGGGAACCTGCGGCTGGATCACCTCCTTAATCGACAGACATCAGCTGCTCATAAGCACCCACACGAATTGCTTGATTCATTGAAGAAGACGATTGGGTCTGTAGCTCAGTTGGTTAGAGCGCACCCCTGATAAGGGTGAGGTCGGCAGTTCGAATCTGCCCAGACCCACCAATTACGTGGTGCACCCTGTAGCGATACGGGGCCATAGCTCAGCTGGGAGAGCGCCTGCCTTGCACGCAGGAGGTCAGCGGTTCGATCCCGCTTGGCTCCACCATTACAGATAGCCACTATCGTAAAAGCTTAGAAATGAATATTCGCTTCGAATATTGATTTCTGAACTTTTTCAGAATCGTTCTTTAAAAATTTGGGTATGTGATAGAAAGATAGACTGGACAGCACTTTCACTGGTGCTTGTTCAGGCTAAGGTAAAATTTGTGAGTGATATTGCAAATTTTCGGCGAATGTCGTCTTCACAGTATAACCAGATTGCTTGGGGTTATATGGTCAAGTGAAGAAGCGCATACGGTGGATGCCTTGGCAGTCAGAGGCGATGAAAGACGTGGTAGCCTGCGATAAGCTTCGGGGAGTCGGCAAACAGACTTTGATCCGGAGATCTCTGAATGGGGGAACCCACCTAACATAAGTTAGGTATCCTGCACTGAATACATAGGTGCATGAAGCGAACCAGGGGAACTGAAACATCTAAGTACCCTGAGGAAAAGAAATCAACCGAGATTCCCTTAGTAGTGGCGAGCGAACGGGGACCAGCCCTTAAGTGGCTTTGAGATTAGCGGAACGCTCTGGAAAGTGCGGCCATAGTGGGTGATAGCCCTGTACGCGAAAATCTCTTGGTCATGAAATCGAGTAGGACGGAGCACGAGAAACTTTGTCTGAATATGGGGGGACCATCCTCCAAGGCTAAATACTACTGACTGACCGATAGTGAACTAGTACCGTGAGGGAAAGGCGAAAAGAACCCCGGAGAGGGGAGTGAAATAGATCCTGAAACCGTATGCGTACAAGCAGTGGGAGCAGACTTTGTTCTGTGACTGCGTACCTTTTGTATAATGGGTCAGCGACTTATATTCAGTGGCGAGCTTAACCGAATAGGGGAGGCGTAGCGAAAGCGAGTGTTAATAGCGCGTTTAGTCGCTGGGTATAGACCCGAAACCGGGCGATCTATCCATGGGCAGGTTGAAGGTTGGGTAACACTAACTGGAGGACCGAACCGACTACCGTTGAAAAGTTAGCGGATGACCTGTGGATCGGAGTGAAAGGCTAATCAAGCTCGGAGATAGCTGGTTCTCCTCGAAAGCTATTTAGGTAGCGCCTCATGTATCACTGTAGGGGGTAGAGCACTGTTTCGGCTAGGGGGTCATCCCGACTTACCAAACCGATGCAAACTCCGAATACCTACAAGTGCCGAGCATGGGAGACACACGGCGGGTGCTAACGTCCGTCGTGAAAAGGGAAACAACCCAGACCGTCAGCTAAGGTCCCAAAATCCTGGTTAAGTGGGAAACGATGTGGGAAGGCTTAGACAGCTAGGAGGTTGGCTTAGAAGCAGCCACCCTTTAAAGAAAGCGTAATAGCTCACTAGTCGAGTCGGCCTGCGCGGAAGATGTAACGGGGCTCAAACCAGGTACCGAAGCTACGGGTATCATCCTTTGGATGATGCGGTAGAGGAGCGTTCTGTAAGCCTGTGAAGGTGAGTTGAGAAGCTTGCTGGAGGTATCAGAAGTGCGAATGCTGACATGAGTAACGACAATGGGTGTGAAAAACACCCACGCCGAAAGACCAAGGTTTCCTGCGCAACGTTAATCGACGCAGGGTTAGTCGGTCCCTAAGGCGAGGCTGAAAAGCGTAGTCGATGGAAAACAGGTTAATATTCCTGTACTTCTGGTTATTGCGATGGAGGGACGGAGAAGGCTAGGCCAGCTTGGCGTTGGTTGTCCAAGTTTAAGGTGGTAGGCTGGACTCTTAGGTAAATCCGGGAGTCTAAGGCCGAGAGCTGATGACGAGTTACCCTTTGGGTGACGAAGTGGTTGATGCCATGCTTCCAAGAAAAGCTTCTAAGCTTCAGGTAACCAGGAACCGTACCCCAAACCGACACAGGTGGTTGGGTAGAGAATACCAAGGCGCTTGAGAGAACTCGGGTGAAGGAACTAGGCAAAATGGCACCGTAACTTCGGGAGAAGGTGCGCCGGTGAGGGTGAAGGACTTGCTCCGTAAGCTCATGCCGGTCGAAGATACCAGGCCGCTGCGACTGTTTATTAAAAACACAGCACTCTGCAAACACGAAAGTGGACGTATAGGGTGTGACGCCTGCCCGGTGCCGGAAGGTTAATTGATGGGGTTAGCTAACGCGAAGCTCTTGATCGAAGCCCCGGTAAACGGCGGCCGTAACTATAACGGTCCTAAGGTAGCGAAATTCCTTGTCGGGTAAGTTCCGACCTGCACGAATGGCGTAACGATGGCGGCGCTGTCTCCACCCGAGACTCAGTGAAATTGAAATCGCTGTGAAGATGCAGTGTATCCGCGGCTAGACGGAAAGACCCCGTGAACCTTTACTATAGCTTTGCACTGGACTTTGAATTTGCTTGTGTAGGATAGGTGGGAGGCTTTGAAGCGTGGACGCCAGTTCGCGTGGAGCCATCCTTGAAATACCACCCTGGCAACTTTGAGGTTCTAACTCAGGTCCGTTATCCGGATCGAGGACAGTGTATGGTGGGTAGTTTGACTGGGGCGGTCTCCTCCTAAAGAGTAACGGAGGAGTACGAAGGTGCGCTCAGACCGGTCGGAAATCGGTCGTAGAGTATAAAGGCAAAAGCGCGCTTGACTGCGAGACAGACACGTCGAGCAGGTACGAAAGTAGGTCTTAGTGATCCGGTGGTTCTGTATGGAAGGGCCATCGCTCAACGGATAAAAGGTACTCCGGGGATAACAGGCTGATACCGCCCAAGAGTTCATATCGACGGCGGTGTTTGGCACCTCGATGTCGGCTCATCACATCCTGGGGCTGAAGCCGGTCCCAAGGGTATGGCTGTTCGCCATTTAAAGTGGTACGCGAGCTGGGTTTAGAACGTCGTGAGACAGTTCGGTCCCTATCTGCCGTGGACGTTTGAGATTTGAGAGGGGCTGCTCCTAGTACGAGAGGACCGGAGTGGACGAACCTCTGGTGTTCCGGTTGTCACGCCAGTGGCATTGCCGGGTAGCTATGTTCGGAAGAGATAACCGCTGAAAGCATCTAAGCGGGAAACTTGCCTCAAGATGAGATCTCACTGGAGCCTTGAGCTCCCTGAAGGGCCGTCGAAGACTACGACGTTGATAGGTTGGGTGTGTAAGCGCTGTGAGGCGTTGAGCTAACCAATACTAATTGCCCGTGAGGCTTGACCATATAACACCCAAGCAATTTGACTCGCTCGGTTGAGCAGCAGATTGCGGTGTTGTGAAGACGAAACGAACCGAAAGTTTGCAACTCACAAACCATCACATGCCCGATTCGCTGGAACGTCGACCGAAGGTTGACGCGCTGGCTACAGAATTTCTTGACGACCATAGAGCATTGGAACCACCTGATCCCATCCCGAACTCAGCAGTGAAACGATGCATCGCCGATGGTAGTGTGGGGTTTCCCCATGTGAGAGTAGGTCATCGTCAAGATTAAATTCCGAACCCCCTATCTGCGTACGCAGGTAGGGGTTTTGTCCTATAAGTATACGCTGCACGTTTTCAGGCCTTGCGCCTGGTGTTAGCGAAGTCTGATTTGAGGTGTTGACAGCGTGTTGAAACGCTGTAGAATTCGCCTCCCGCAACGAGAGATCGAAGCGAGCCAAGTGGTTGAAGTTGTTCAGGTTTCTCCTAAAGAACTTCAAAATAAACGCTTGACAGACACAGAGGAAAGCGTAGAATGCGCGCCTCGGTTGAGACGAAAGACTCTCAGCCAACTGCTCTTTAACAACTGAATCAAGCAATTCGTGTGGGTGCTTGTGAAATCAGACTGATCGTCAAAAAGATTATCAGCATCACAAGTGACTATACGAGTAATCATATAGTTCATTTTGAGATTGCTGAGCCAAGTTTAGGGTTTTCTCAAAACCCAAGCAGTATTGAACTGAAGAGTTTGATCATGGCTCAGATTGAACGCTGGCGGCAGGCCTAACACATGCAAGTCGAGCGGAGGAGAGTAGCTTGCTACTCGAATCAGCGGCGGACGGGTGAGTAATACCTAGGAATCTGCCTGATAGTGGGGGACAACGTTTCGAAAGGAACGCTAATACCGCATACGTCCTACGGGAGAAAGCAGGGGACCTTCGGGCCTTGCGCTATCAGATGAGCCTAGGTCGGATTAGCTAGTTGGTGAGGTAATGGCTCACCAAGGCGACGATCCGTAACTGGTCTGAGAGGATGATCAGTCACACTGGAACTGAGACACGGTCCAGACTCCTACGGGAGGCAGCAGTGGGGAATATTGGACAATGGGCGAAAGCCTGATCCAGCCATGCCGCGTGTGTGAAGAAGGTCTTCGGATTGTAAAGCACTTTAAGTTGGGAGGAAGGGCAGTAAGCGAATACCTTGCTGTTTTGACGTTACCGACAGAATAAGCACCGGCTAACTCTGTGCCAGCAGCCGCGGTAATACAGAGGGTGCAAGCGTTAATCGGAATTACTGGGCGTAAAGCGCGCGTAGGTGGTTTGTTAAGTTGGATGTGAAATCCCCGGGCTCAACCTGGGAACTGCATCCAAAACTGGCAAGCTAGAGTAGGGCAGAGGGTGGTGGAATTTCCTGTGTAGCGGTGAAATGCGTAGATATAGGAAGGAACACCAGTGGCGAAGGCGACCACCTGGGCTCATACTGACACTGAGGTGCGAAAGCGTGGGGAGCAAACAGGATTAGATACCCTGGTAGTCCACGCCGTAAACGATGTCAACTAGCCGTTGGAATCCTTGAGATTTTAGTGGCGCAGCTAACGCATTAAGTTGACCGCCTGGGGAGTACGGCCGCAAGGTTAAAACTCAAATGAATTGACGGGGGCCCGCACAAGCGGTGGAGCATGTGGTTTAATTCGAAGCAACGCGAAGAACCTTACCAGGCCTTGACATCCAATGAACTTTCTAGAGATAGATTGGTGCCTTCGGGAACATTGAGACAGGTGCTGCATGGCTGTCGTCAGCTCGTGTCGTGAGATGTTGGGTTAAGTCCCGTAACGAGCGCAACCCTTGTCCTTAGTTACCAGCACGTCATGGTGGGCACTCTAAGGAGACTGCCGGTGACAAACCGGAGGAAGGTGGGGATGACGTCAAGTCATCATGGCCCTTACGGCCTGGGCTACACACGTGCTACAATGGTCGGTACAGAGGGTCGCCAAACCGCGAGGTGGAGCTAATCTCACAAAACCGATCGTAGTCCGGATCGCAGTCTGCAACTCGACTGCGTGAAGTCGGAATCGCTAGTAATCGCGAATCAGAATGTCGCGGTGAATACGTTCCCGGGCCTTGTACACACCGCCCGTCACACCATGGGAGTGGGTTGCACCAGAAGTAGCTAGTCTAACCTTCGGGAGGACGGTTACCACGGTGTGATTCATGACTGGGGTGAAGTCGTAACAAGGTAGCCGTAGGGGAACCTGCGGCTGGATCACCTCCTTAATCGACAGACATCAGCTGCTCATAAGCACCCACACGAATTGCTTGATTCATTGAAGAAGACGATATCGGTAACAGCTCTTAACTGGGTCTGTAGCTCAGTTGGTTAGAGCGCACCCCTGATAAGGGTGAGGTCGGCAGTTCGAATCTGCCCAGACCCACCAGTTTCTTGTTGGGGCCATAGCTCAGCTGGGAGAGCGCCTGCCTTGCACGCAGGAGGTCAGCGGTTCGATCCCGCTTGGCTCCACCACCCCCTTTGTTACCATGTCAAAGCTTAGAAATGAATATTCGCCTCGAATATTGATTTCTGAACTTTTTCAGAATCGTTCTTTAAAAATTTGGGTATGTGATAGAAAGATAGACTGGACGACACTTTCACTGGTGTTTGTTCAGGCTAAGGTAAAATTTGTGAGTGATATTGCAAATTTTCGGCGAATGTCGTCTTCACAGTATAACCAGATTGCTTGGGGTTATATGGTCAAGTGAAGAAGCGCATACGGTGGATGCCTTGGCAGTCAGAGGCGATGAAAGACGTGGTAGCCTGCGATAAGCTTCGGGGAGTCGGCAAACA
Source organism: Pseudomonas sp. KH_021 (assembly GCF_057838865.1). Lineage (NCBI taxonomy): Bacteria > Pseudomonadati > Pseudomonadota > Gammaproteobacteria > Pseudomonadales > Pseudomonadaceae > Pseudomonas > Pseudomonas sp. KH_021. The sequence goes on from NZ_CM174477.1 coordinate 114,783, forward strand.
GACTTTGATCCGGAGATCTCTGAATGGGGGAACCCACCTAGCATAAGTTAGGTATCCTGCACTGAATACATAGGTGCATGAGGCGAACCAGGGGAACTGAAACATCTAAGTACCCTGAGGAAAAGAAATCAACCGAGATTCCCTTAGTAGTGGCGAGCGAACGGGGACCAGCCCTTAAGTGGCTTTGAGATTAGCGGAACGCTCTGGAAAGTGCGGCCATAGTGGGTGATAGCCCTGTACGCGAAAATCTCTTGGTCATGAAATCGAGTAGGACGGAGCACGAGAAACTTTGTCTGAATATGGGGGGACCATCCTCCAAGGCTAAATACTACTGACTGACCGATAGTGAACTAGTACCGTGAGGGAAAGGCGAAAAGAACCCCGGAGAGGGGAGTGAAATAGATCCTGAAACCGTATGCGTACAAGCAGTGGGAGCAGACTTTGTTCTGTGACTGCGTACCTTTTGTATAATGGGTCAGCGACTTATATTCAGTGGCGAGCTTAACCGAATAGGGGAGGCGTAGCGAAAGCGAGTGTTAATAGCGCGTTTAGTCGCTGGGTATAGACCCGAAACCGGGCGATCTATCCATGGGCAGGTTGAAGGTTGGGTAACACTAACTGGAGGACCGAACCGACTACCGTTGAAAAGTTAGCGGATGACCTGTGGATCGGAGTGAAAGGCTAATCAAGCTCGGAGATAGCTGGTTCTCCTCGAAAGCTATTTAGGTAGCGCCTCATGTATCACTGTAGGGGGTAGAGCACTGTTTCGGCTAGGGGGTCATCCCGACTTACCAAACCGATGCAAACTCCGAATACCTACAAGTGCCGAGCATGGGAGACACACGGCGGGTGCTAACGTCCGTCGTGAAAAGGGAAACAACCCAGACCGTCAGCTAAGGTCCCAAAATCCTGGTTAAGTGGGAAACGATGTGGGAAGGCTTAGACAGCTAGGAGGTTGGCTTAGAAGCAGCCACCCTTTAAAGAAAGCGTAATAGCTCACTAGTCGAGTCGGCCTGCGCGGAAGATGTAACGGGGCTCAAACCAGGTACCGAAGCTACGGGTATCACCTTTGGGTGATGCGGTAGAGGAGCGTTCTGTAAGCCTGTGAAGGTGAGTTGAGAAGCTTGCTGGAGGTATCAGAAGTGCGAATGCTGACATGAGTAACGACAATGGGTGTGAAAAACACCCACGCCGAAAGACCAAGGTTTCCTGCGCAACGTTAATCGACGCAGGGTTAGTCGGTCCCTAAGGCGAGGCTGAAAAGCGTAGTCGATGGAAAACAGGTTAATATTCCTGTACTTCTGGTTATTGCGATGGAGGGACGGAGAAGGCTAGGCCAGCTTGGCGTTGGTTGTCCAAGTTTAAGGTGGTAGGCTGGACTCTTAGGTAAATCCGGGAGTCTAAGGCCGAGAGCTGATGACGAGTTACCCTTTGGGTGACGAAGTGGTTGATGCCATGCTTCCAAGAAAAGCTTCTAAGCTTCAGGTAACCAGGAACCGTACCCCAAACCGACACAGGTGGTTGGGTAGAGAATACCAAGGCGCTTGAGAGAACTCGGGTGAAGGAACTAGGCAAAATGGCACCGTAACTTCGGGAGAAGGTGCGCCGGTGAGGGTGAAGGACTTGCTCCGTAAGCTCATGCCGGTCGAAGATACCAGGCCGCTGCGACTGTTTATTAAAAACACAGCACTCTGCAAACACGAAAGTGGACGTATAGGGTGTGACGCCTGCCCGGTGCCGGAAGGTTAATTGATGGGGTTAGCTAACGCGAAGCTCTTGATCGAAGCCCCGGTAAACGGCGGCCGTAACTATAACGGTCCTAAGGTAGCGAAATTCCTTGTCGGGTAAGTTCCGACCTGCACGAATGGCGTAACGATGGCGGCGCTGTCTCCACCCGAGACTCAGTGAAATTGAAATCGCTGTGAAGATGCAGTGTATCCGCGGCTAGACGGAAAGACCCCGTGAACCTTTACTATAGCTTTGCACTGGACTTTGAATTTGCTTGTGTAGGATAGGTGGGAGGCTTTGAAGCGTGGACGCCAGTTCGCGTGGAGCCATCCTTGAAATACCACCCTGGCAACTTTGAGGTTCTAACTCAGGTCCGTTATCCGGATCGAGGACAGTGTATGGTGGGTAGTTTGACTGGGGCGGTCTCCTCCTAAAGAGTAACGGAGGAGTACGAAGGTGCGCTCAGACCGGTCGGAAATCGGTCGTAGAGTATAAAGGCAAAAGCGCGCTTGACTGCGAGACAGACACGTCGAGCAGGTACGAAAGTAGGTCTTAGTGATCCGGTGGTTCTGTATGGAAGGGCCATCGCTCAACGGATAAAAGGTACTCCGGGGATAACAGGCTGATACCGCCCAAGAGTTCATATCGACGGCGGTGTTTGGCACCTCGATGTCGGCTCATCACATCCTGGGGCTGAAGCCGGTCCCAAGGGTATGGCTGTTCGCCATTTAAAGTGGTACGCGAGCTGGGTTTAGAACGTCGTGAGACAGTTCGGTCCCTATCTGCCGTGGACGTTTGAGATTTGAGAGGGGCTGCTCCTAGTACGAGAGGACCGGAGTGGACGAACCTCTGGTGTTCCGGTTGTCACGCCAGTGGCATTGCCGGGTAGCTATGTTCGGAAGAGATAACCGCTGAAAGCATCTAAGCGGGAAACTTGCCTCAAGATGAGATCTCACTGGAGCCTTGAGCTCCCTGAAGGGCCGTCGAAGACTACGACGTTGATAGGTTGGGTGTGTAAGCGCTGTGAGGCGTTGAGCTAACCAATACTAATTGCCCGTGAGGCTTGACCATATAACACCCAAGCAATTTGACTCGCTCGGTTGAGCAGCAGATTGCGGTGTTGTGAAGACGAAACGAACCGAAAGTTTGCAACTCACAAACCATCACATACCCGATTCGCTGGAACGTTGACCGAAGGTCGACGCGCTGGCTACAGAATTTCTTGACGACCATAGAGCATTGGAACCACCTGATCCCATCCCGAACTCAGCAGTGAAACGATGCATCGCCGATGGTAGTGTGGGGTTTCCCCATGTGAGAGTAGGTCATCGTCAAGATTAAATTCCGAAACCCCTATCTGCGTACGCAGGTAGGGGTTTTGTCTTTAAGTAGAAGCTCCAACATTTTCGCTGGCACGTCACCAAGTGACGGATCGGCAACCGAGTTTCTTGACGACCATAGAGCATTGGAACCACCTGATCCCATCCCGAACTCAGCAGTGAAACGATGCATCGCCGATGGTAGTGTGGGGTTTCCCCATGTGAGAGTAGGTCATCGTCAAGATTGAATTCCAAAACCCCTGTCTGCTTGCGCAGACAGGGGTTTTGTCTTTCTGGGTCTCCAGAAGCTTCAAGCGCTGCGTAAAGGGCTGCTGCGGCGCGCTAACAACTTGCGCCACCAGATATACACGCCGGTAATCGACAGCACCGCGATCACAAGCCCAAGTATCGCAATGATGTACTGCCCAATATCGCCGAGTATGCGTCCTCCGTGTATGGGCAGTTGCAGGCGGTAGAAGCGTTCACCGAGCGTTCCCTGGCCTGCAATCTCTTCACCCAACAGATGCCCATCGGTGCCATGGAAATACAGCCAGGATTTTCCCTGAGCGTCCGTATCATGCTGTCCGAAGCCCGCTCCGTAGAAGTTGTACTCGAAGCTGTAGTAGAGCTCCCCGATTGCGGCATGAAGCCCCAGGCGCTGTCCTTCTGCCTTGGCCAGTTCGTACGCCTGTTGATAACTCAATCGAGTTTCGCCCAGCTCTGAAGTGGGCATTCGTCCACGTGCTTCGTAGACGCTAGGCTCAACAGGCGAGAACAGCGAGACTACCGGTTTGAACACCTGGCTCGGCAAATTCATCGCGACACTGCTGACCGCAATGGGCACCAGCAGTAACCAGAGCCACAGGCCACCGGCCCTATGGACGTCCATGTTGACCCGGTATGCGTGACCGCCTTTGATCTTCCAGGCCTTGGCCCATTTATTCCAGAACGGGCGACCTCGTGGCAGCGTCAACAGCACCGCGATAAAGCAGTCCAGCACCCAGAGAATGGCCACCCCGCCCATCAGCCACAGCCCCCAGTTACCGGGAAGGGCGAGGTTGTGATGAAACTCGAGCATGAACGGGACAAAATTCTCTCGCGAAAAGCAGCAATCACCCCAATTGCGGTGGCCCAGCGTGCTGCCACTGACCGGATCCAGATAGAACACTTGGTTCTTTTCGGCGAAAGGCAAGCCCGTCGCAGGGTCCTTGCGTGGAACCGCGGCCAGCAGGGCCGAGTGCCCGGCTTCATCGGGATACTCCATGTACCAGACTTGCAAGCGTGGATGTTCGCGCTGAAGGTTATCCACAAGCACTCCAGGTTGGAGCACCTCGCCCGCAGCGGGAGCCTTATAGAACTCAGGATTGAGCCATTCATCCAGTTCATGCTGGAAAGCCAGGACGCTGCCGGTAAGCCCCGCCAACGCCAGAAACAAAGCGGTGGCCAAGCCGATATATCGATGCACTAACACATATAGCTGACGCATGATTCAACTCCACAAGCCAGAAACAACAAAGCCAGCCGCTGAAGGTCAGCAGACTGGCTTTGCCGTCACAGCAGTTTCAATCAGAACTGATAGCTGACGGTCGCAGCGACATTGCGCTCCTCACCCATGTAGCAGAAGCTCAGGCTGGCACAGGAGGCAATGTAGGTTTCGTTGGTAAGGTTGTTGGCGTTGACCCGTACATCGACGCCCTTGAGTCCGACTTTCCCCAGGTCGTAGCCCACAGACGCATCCACCTGCGTGTAGGCGGGGACCTTCATGGTGTTCTCGGCATCAGCCCAGCTATAGCCGACATAGCGCACGCCGCCGCCCAATCGCAGCCCATCCAGCGCTCCCTGCCTGAAGTTGTAATCAGCCCACAGCGATGCCATCTGTTTAGGTGCCTGGGTTGGCGAATTGCCTTTGTTGTCGAGCGTAGCGTCGAGGGTGCTGGTCATCGATTTGGAATACTCGATGTCGGTGAAGGTGTAGCTGCCCAGCAGCTTCAGATTGTCATTGACCTGGACATGCGCTTCCAACTCCAGGCCTTGGGAGCGGACCGCGCCGATCGGACGATAGAAGTTTTCCTGTGGCAGTTTCGAGGCCAGGTTTTCTTGGTCGATACGGAACAACGATGCCGTGAACAGGTTATCGGTGCCCGGAGGCTGATATTTGATACCGGTTTCCCACTGAGTGCCCTCGGTTGGCGCCAGTGGATTTCCACTCGCATCAGCAAAGGAGTTGGGATTGAACGACTCCGAGTAACTGGCATACGGGGCTATACCGTTGTCGAACAGGTAGAGCACGCCAGCACGACCGGTCAGCTTGGTGCGGTCATCGCTGATCTCGGTACCCTCAGGTCGGCCAAATTCGGCCAAGCGGTTTTCATCGGATGTCTTCACCCAATCCTGGCGCAGGCCCAATGAGAAGCGCCATTTATCCATCTCGATCAGGTCTTGCAGGTAGACGCCGGTCTGTTCCAGGCGTCGCAGGTAGCTGACCGGGTCGTAATAGCTGATGGTCGAGTTGCCATAGACCGGTTCAAAAGCATTGATCGGCTCCAGGCCGCCTGATTCCCAGTCCACAACAGCCTTGCGACGTTGATAGTCGGCGCCCAGCAGCATCGTGTGTTTAGTCGCGCCGGTGAAGAATTCGGCCTGCAGCATGTTATCGACGATGAAGGCGTGCAGCCGTTCCTTGCCGCCGGTGAAGTAGCGATTAAGTTCGTTGCTGGTCGGTGTAGTCCAGTCATAGGCATAGACCTGATCGATGTCGACCTTCGAATCCAGATAGCGGAAGTTCTGACGCGCCGTGAAAACATCATTGAAGCGGTGCTCGAACTGGTAGCCAAAGGATTGTTGATCCCGGCTGAACCCATCGACATCCGGTTCGCCTTCGAAGAAATGGTCAGAAATTCGCTGGCCATTGCGCGGGTGCAAGGCGCCATCGGCCGGCACGCCTGCGTGATAGCCGCCTTCTGGATCGTGCTGCAGATAGGCTTGCAGCGTCAGGGACGTGTCTTCGCTGAAGTCGATACTGACGGTAGGGGCGATCGCGTAGCGTTTTTCTTCGTTATGGTCGAATTGTGTGTCGGACTGATCCGCCAAACCTGTCAGGCGATAGGCAATGCGCTTGTCGTCGTCTACCGGGCCACTGAAGTCAAAGCCCATGCCTTTCTGGCCTTGGGTGCCTACCGTGGCTTGAACTTGATGGTAGGCCTCATAGAGCGGCTTCTTGCTGGTCAGCGCCACCAGGCCGCCCGGGTTGCTGCGGCCGTAGAGCACCGAGGAAGGCCCCTTGAGGATATCGACGCGCTCCAGGAAATACGGATCGACCTGCATGGTGCTGTAGGTGCCGCTATCGCCCATGACCTTCAGGCCGTCAAGGTAGATGTTATCCACAGAGCCGTCGTTGAAGCCGCGCATGGCCACGTAGTCGTAGCGATGGGTCGCGCCATACGGATTGGTTAGCACCCCAGGGGTGTAGCGCATGGCTTGGGCGACTGTTTGCGAACCTTGGTCATCCATTTGTTGACGGGTTACTACGGACACCGACTGAGAGGTTTCCAGTATCGGTGTACTGGTTTTGGTCGCGATCTGGCTGTGGGTTGCGTTATAGCCCTCCATGCTGCCCAGGGCATTGCCCAGCGCAAAGCCGCGCACCTCAGTGCTCGGCAGGGCCAATGCGGCATCCTCGGGCAATGGGCGCAATGCGTAGCTGTTGCCATCCTGACTCACCGCTTCAAGGCCCGAGCCGCTCAGCAGGCGGTTGAGGCCGGCATCGGCAGAATAGCTACCCTGCAAGCCCGGCGATTGGCGGTCTCGGGTCATTTCAGGTGTCATCGAAAGCGTGATGCCAGCCTGGCGGGCAAATTGATTCAATACCTGGTCCAGAGGCCCTGGGGTGATGTTGTATTGGCGGCTGCTGCTGACGCTTTCGGTCTGTGCGGACGCCACAGTAGGGAATGCTCCGACGATTACAGTCGAAAGCAGCGCGGCCCTGATGGCTTTGCCCAGAAGGTTTTTTGAAGCGTAATCTAAGACAGGATGACAATCATTCTGATCAGAGGGTGTAGCCAGGCTCGAAAACAAATGCATGGTGATTTCCATCAAGACAGTAAGGGCAGCAGGGCTTGCTTACGGTCTTAGCCGGACTCGCCAGGAAAACCCGCCAAAAATAGTTGGATCATTTCGGTCAAGCGGTAGTGCGTTCCAGGCGCACCCACCAGCGGGTGCGGTAGACCAATTTCACCGGCAACGTGTGGGGCAGGATGTTTAGCAGTTTCTCGGGGTCATCCAGGCGGTAGACGCCTGACAAATGGAGATCAGCAATGTCCTCGGCACAGCTCAAATAGCCGTTGCGATAGCGCCCCAGCTCTTCAAGAAAGTCCTTCAGGCGCATATTGCGCGTCACGATCAGGCCTTCAGCCCAGGCGCCGGCTTCCATATGTTGCTGCAGCACAGGCGTAACGCGTGTTCCGGCCACTTGTAATGCCTGCCCCGCCTCGATCATTCGCGGCCCGCTTGGCAAGTGAAGTGCCACGCGCCCCTGGCTGACACTGACGCGTGTGCAGTCTGGCTCCTGGCGAACCACGAAACGTCCTTCGATGCCCTCGAGCAGCGCATGTTGGCTGCGGATTAACAGAGGACGACCTACATGGGCGTGGGCATCCGGCGCGCAAGTGACCATGATTTCGCCGTGCTTGAGCTCGATCAGTCGCTGCTTGGCCGTGAAGGCAAGGTTGGCTGCGCTGCGAGTATTCAGTTCAAGGCGCGAACCGTCTGGCAGTTGGACGCTACGTCGCTCGCCGGTCGTGGTCGCGAAGTCGGAAGTCCAAGGGGCCAGCACTTCCAGACCTTTGCCCAGCCAGGCGGCAGATCCAACCATCAATACGCCGCCAAGCATTTTCAGTGCTTGCCTGCGACCCAAGCGCTGGGCGCTGTTTTCGAGCGTCTCAAAGGCGACACTGGCGCCCGGTACGGCCCGCAAATTGGCGTTCAGTTCTTGATTGAGCGTCTGCACCCGCTGCCAGGCCATTTCATGGTCTTGATGAGCGGCACGCCAAACCTCGCACTGGTGAGCGAGCTTGGGGCTTTCACCATTGTTTCGCAGGCGCAGCATCCAGTGGATGGCCTGTTTGACCACCTGAGGCTGTGGGTCGCTGCTATTCATCGGTTTCATATCGCAGCAGGTAACAATGGTAGAGGGCATCCGCCACGTGGCGTTCTACCGAACGCAGGGAGATGCCCATGTGCTCGGCGATTTCCCGATGGCTGAGACCCTCGCACTGGGCCAACAGGAAGGCACGACGAACTTTGGGCTTGAGCCCATCGAGCATATGCGCAATGCGTTCCAGCAACTCCAGGAGCAGCTCGCGGGTTTCCGGGGAGGGCACTTCATTGGCTGGCAGGTGAGCGAGTGCCTGCAAATAAGCGCGATGCAGTTCTTCTCGCCGCCAATGATCGATAACCAGGCCGCGCGCGATGGTGCGCAAGAAGGCGCGTGGCGCAGACAGCTCAAGGGTTTCGCGACGTTGCAACAAGCGCACGAAGGTGTCCTGGGCCAGGTCCGCGGCGTCGGCGGCATTGCCCAGCTTGCTGCGCAACCAGGCGTTTAGCCAGCTGTGGTGATGACTGTAAAGCGAGTGCACGGCGAACTCTGGAGAGGGCATGGATACGCGCTGCAAGTGACGTCATGAATGATAATTAGTCTCATTGTTGCCGATGCCCTGAAATATTTGCAACTCCCAGCTGTCAGAACGGCTACACCCCGCGTGTCTGGGGTGTAGCCGCAGTCCTATCAGCTCAGTAAATGCTTCACATTGTTCATCGCATCATCGGCAAAACCTTGCAGGAATGCGCTGAAGGCCGGCATTGCCTCGGCGCCGCCCTCAAGCGGTTCGGCCTGGATAGTCCAGACCGCCCGCGCATGTCCGTCATCGATGGCTTGTACCTGCATGGCGGCCCACAAATTGCCGATGTTCAGGCTGGTATGGATCAGGCTCCAAGTCATCTGCAGCGCCTGATCGTCTCGAGAGTTGAGCTGCTCGATGACCACATTACCGTCCTTGAACAGCTTTTTGCGCACCGAGCGGACGCCTTCGCCGGTCATCTCGATATGGGCCAGCGCTGGGATAAAAACCGGGAAGCCGGCAAAGTTGCCGACAATCGACCAGACGCGTTGCGCCTCGGCCGCAATGTCGACCGAGGCGACAACGGTGCAGCCTTCAGGGTTGTGGATCAGGGTGTCGGGTTTCAGCGTTTTCATGGCGTGTTCCTTCGGTGGGTGGGTCAGATGAACTGGATGTCCTTGAGGTACTGGCAGCCTTTGCGCAGCAACGCCGGGCTTTTGCACGGGTAGTGCTCGCCCATGCGCAGCACCCCGGCCAGGGCGTTGTCATGGTCGATTTTGGAGATGTCGCCGATGTCTTCCTCGAAGCCGTCGAGGTAGAAGCCGAGTACGCCAAACAGGGCGTTCTGATCGTCAACGCTCTGCAGTTGGCGTTGCCAATGTTCAATGCTGACCAGCTCGAAGGCATGGCCCTGTTCGCGGAATGAAGCCAGGTAGTTCTCCCAGCTCAAAGGCTCGGGGTTATGCAGATTGAAGATGGCTTGTCGGGGTTGATAGCGGGGGCTGTGGAAGGCGATGAAGCGCGCAAGAAAGTCCACGGGCATCAAGTCGAAATTCAAGTCGAGCGCTGGCACTTGCCCCAGCTGCAGCGAGCCCTTGAGCATCAGCATCAAGCGGTTCTTGTGGGGTTGGCACACGCCGCTGGCGCTGTTGAAGGTGATGTTGCCCGGGCGGTAGAGATTGGCCCACACCCCTTGCTCGCGTGCCCGTTGCACGATTCGCTCGGCGACCCATTTGGAAAGGTTGTAGCCATTGCGGATGTAGATCGGCGGCGTATCGGCCGGTGGCTGCTCCAGCACACTGCCATCGCTGCGGGTTGCACTGGAGGCGGAAAGCGTGGAGATGAAATTGAAAATCTTCTTGCTCCGCCCTTCACACAGGCGCAGGCATTCGAAGACCGGCTCGACGTTGTCTGCCGCCAGGGCTGCGTAATCCAGCACATGATTGACGTGCGCGGCATTGTGAATCAGAACGCCGAACTCCCGGTCCAGGCGTTCGTATTGCGCATCGCTCAGGCCCAGTGACGGCTTGGAGATGTCGGCTGTGATAACGCTGACTCGACGCAAGTCCAGGTGCTCCAGGCGGTTTTCGTGCAAGGCCTGGGCGAATCGCTGTTCGGCGGTCTGCGTGGCGGTTGCTCGCACCAGGCATGCCACTTCGCTGGCGCCTTGGGCTAACAGGGCCTGGACCAGATGAACCCCAACAAAGCTGTTGGCACCGGTCACGATAATGCGGTTGGTATCCCCTGACTGGTTGGCGGGCAAGACCTTTAGGTCCAGCGCTCTGTAGGCGTCTTCCAGAGCCTGCGGGCAAACCGGGCTTTGGTCCGGCTCGCCTTCAATCAGGCTCGCCAGCCGTTGCAGGGTCGGGGCTTCGATAAACCGGTTGATAGGGATGCCGCAGTTAAAGCGCTCGCGTATTTCCAGCAGCAGGCGCGACAGTAGAATCGAGTGACCGCCCAGATTGAAGAAGCTCTCGTCGGTGCTCAATTCATCCTCGGCCAGCTCCAGAAGCTCAGCCCACAGCGCTCGTAAACGCCGTTCACAGGCATTGGCTGGCGCACGAACAGGCGTGATCGGGCGCTGGGGTACTGGCAGTTTCAGCAAGGCTTGGCGGTCGACCTTGCCATTGAGCGTAAACGGCATGGCCGGCAGTTCACGCAGCACCGAGGGCTGCATGTAAGACGGCAGCTGTTGCCGCGCATACTCCCCCAGCATCGCCAGCGAGGCTGCCTCGCGCGGGCCCGCCGCAAACGCCAGGATGCGCTTGTTGGGATCGATCACCACCGCCACTTGTGCGAACAGCTCGCTGGCGCGCAGGGTGTGTTCGATCTCTTCGGGTTCTACCCGAAAACCACGAACCTTGACCTGATGATCACGGCGCCCGCAGAACTCGATACCGGTGTCTGTCCATCGAGCCAGATCGCCGGTACGGTAGGCCCGCAAGGTTTCGCCACTGGGCAGTTCCAGCGTCAGGAATCGTTCAGCTGACAGTGTGGGATTGTTCAGGTAGCCAAGGCCTACGCCGGCACCGGCGATATAAACCTCTGCGGTGGTGTGCTGCGCCACCGGTTGCAGCTTCTGATCGAGAATTAAGACACGGCAATTGGTGATCGGCCGGCCGATGTGGCGATTGTTTTCACCCGGCTTGAACAAGCAGGTAGTGGCCAACACCGTGGTTTCGGTCGGGCCATAGATGTTATGCAACTGGCAGGTATCACCCAGGCGAGCGATAACCGCCGGTTCGCAGACATCACCCCCGGTGATCAAATGTTCAAGCTCCAGCGGCTGATCTGCGGGCAGGATGCTCAGCAGCGCCGGCGGCAGGAAGGCATGGGTCACGCGACGTGTCTTGAGCAGCTCAACCAATTGCCTTGGGTCTGTGCGCTGGTCCTCGGTGGGTATGACCAGTTCGGCACCTCTGATCAACGTCGGGAAAATATCCAGCAACGAGGCATCGAAACCGATGGTCGAGAATTGCAGCACTCGATGGTCTGCAGTAAGTCGCACATGCGCGCCATACCAGGCCTGGAAGTGGCTCAGGTTACGCTGGCTCAACAGCACGCCCTTGGGCCGGCCGGTGGTGCCGGAGGTGTAGATCGCAACGCAGGGCTCATCAGCAGTGGGTGAGCGGCGCATCAGGGGGGCAGGGGCTATCAGTATTGTGTCGAGTGAGCGCAAATCAATGGCGCGCGCCTGCACGCCCTCAAGCCCCGAGACCCCGTCATGCAGTACGACACAGGCTTTTGCATCGTCCAGGATAGTGCGCAGCCGTTCGCCCGGGTGGGTAGGGTCCAGTGGCAGGTAGATGGCGCCGCAGCCCACGACGGCCAGAATCGCGGCATACAGCTCAAAGGACTTCTCCAGGCAAACGCCCACCACCAGACCGGCCGCCTCTGAGGGTAATTGATCGAGGAGAGAGGCCTGAATCATGAGGGCCTTGCTGTGAAGCTCGGCATAACTCCAGCTGCGCTCGCTCATCGACAGTGCCGGTCGCTGGGCAAATCGCATCAGGCTTTGGTCCAACTGTTCGATCAGTGGCGTGCACGCTTGCTGGGCCAGCGCACTGTCGAGGGTCTGATTGAACAGGTGCTCGTAGGCGAGCCCATCCAGTGCCTGTAGACCTTGTTGGGTCGCCAGTTGCATCGGTCCCGCCACGGGCGTCTCGCTGAAATGAGCAGGGTTACGGGAAAGGCGGCTGACTTGCAGTGCAATGCACTCGACCAGCGCCTGGACGGCTCGCTGCCGGAGTGCCTGGCCGTTGCCTGAAGGTTCGGCTGCCAGCGGTTGGCAGACGATCAGGCGCTGAGCCTTGGCGTTACCGTGCCAGCACAACAACTCCAGGCTGGGCAGGTCATACTCGACCGGGCTGCTGGCAACCCGCACCCCCAGATGTTCACACGCGGGAACGTCTGGCAGATCGAGGCTGCCATCTTCAATGAGCAGATGCAGATCCAGTGTCGCGCTTTCCGTGACGCAGTAATGAACATGATGGCCGTGCTGCGCAAGCTCCCGGCCGATATCGGCCAGCGCAGTGCTGCGGCCAATCAGTAATAGGTTTAGGCGTCTCATGACAGTCTCCTTCTATCAGGGCAGGTAGTCGGCCAGGGCGTGTTGCACGCAGGGAGAATCGAGCATCGAGCTGCTGCGAAAAAACCGCAGGATGTTGCCTAGCAGCGGGTGCTGGCGATTGATGGGGAATGCCATCGCTTGCACCTCCTCGGCCAGGGCATCGCGAATGTGCGGCGCGATATCCAGGTGAGCGATCAGGCGCAGGTCGAAGTCTTTCTGGAGGTCGTTGGTCAGGTACTGGCCAATGAAAATTGGCAGCGCCTGGGCAATGAGCTGTCGATCCACCTCGGGTGCGCCTTGCCAGTAAATGCGCACCAGCCGCGCCCAGAACGTTGAATGCCGACCTTCGTCCAGCAAGTGGTCGGCCATCAGGCCCTTGACCGAGGCCTTGACCGTATCGTCACGGGCGAAGGCGGCAACATCGTTGGTCAGGGTGTTTTCTGCGATGGCGACACAGATCAGCTCCACGGCGCTGCGCAATGGGCTGGGAACCACGGCCATAGCCGCGGGTATGGCGCGGCTCAGCTCGATCTCACCCGGTAGCTCAATGGGTTCAATGCCCGTCAGTTCGCGGGTCTGCTGCATGAAGTCCAGCGCCACCAGCGCGTGGTAGTCCTCGTCCACCACTACGGTCATCGCGTCGTACCGGCAGGCAAAGGGGTAGCGAATGGCAAAGCGGTCCTTGGCGATACTGCGGGCGGTGCGATCAACGATTTCCGTTTCAAAAATCACAACGTCGTTGATGAACTTGTACAAGCTCTGCACCAGGGCGAAGTCACGCTGTTCGGGGCATTCACGCTGGAACGTTGCGCTTAGCACCAAGGGCTGGCGGCTCAAGGGGTAGATCAGCTTGTCGTCGTTCTCCAGCAGGCGCCTGGGGCGGGTGCGAATGGTCGCCCGTGCCTCCCAGGCGTCGGCGAAAGACTGATAGTCGGTGGCGTTCATGCGCTCACCTCAGTTTCAGCCATACGCATGGAAACCCGCAGTCCATCCCATAGTGCAATGCGGCTTTGCACTGCCGCGATGGCAGCTTCATACACCTGACGCTGGCGCTGCTCATCCCCTTCCACCAGGCGCGCGAGCAAGCGCTCGGCGGCCGGCCCGTGGTCCTCGCTGTCGACTTCGATATGGCGTTGCAGGTAGTAGTGAAAGGTTGGCGCCTGGTCTTCGCTGATTTGCCAGTCGTGAAGGATGCGCTGGAACATGGTCGGGATAACGCTTTCCCGACCATGTAGAAACGCTGCGGCCACCTCATGAGCGGCCCCGTTCAGGGCGATATGCAGGGTATGTTCGACAAAGCGACTGGCGGCCGCGCCAGCGGCGACCTGGCGCAATGCATTGGAATAGGGCTCCCCAGCCCGTTGCAGGGCGACGAACTGCTCGATCGCGGTGGTGCGCGCCCCGACTTCACGCATGGCATCCAGGTACAGCTCGAAATGGCTGTAGTGACCGTGCGGGCGACGGTCATCGGACTCCTCGCCCAACACGATTTCATTGATCAACCGCGCGGCCTGAGGGTCGCGCGGTGGTAGCCAGGGCAAACGTGTACAGGTCAACTCCTGTTGCAGGCGCTTGGTCAGCGACATGAAGTCCCAGACGGCAAAAACATGCGTTTGCATAAAAAACCGAAGTACCGAGAGCGAATCGATTTCAGAAAAAATCGGGTGATGGGCGAGGGCATGTTTATGGTGTTCAAGTTGCGCTTTCAAAGAGTCCATGATCGTTCCTTGAATGAATGAGGTCATCAGTAAGTTTGAAGTTTGAAGGCGTGAAAGTGCCCCCCGTGTTTAGGGATTAAATCGGTTGTGTCCTGCTTTTCGGCTGTATAGGTGCGCCCTGAAGAGGTGGGCGCTGCCGGTGAGTAAAAAGTTAAAGCACAGCCGAAGTGATGCGCAAGTTATTTTGTTGAATGTTTTTAGTTTGAACTTTTCGGCAAAAAATAGAGTGCGTTAAAACTTTAAAATAAAGTTTTATTGGCGTGTAAGTGCCCCTTCCGGCCAACAGCGGTCAGAATAAATATAGTGATGAGTGAATGCCTCACTCCGGGCACTTGATGATGGGGAAGTTTCGAATAGTTAACTTGTATGGCCGACGCATTGATCCGTCCTGGCCCGCTCCGATCTCCTTCGTCAGTTCGACGCAAGACAAGAGTGTGCTCAAAATCGGCGCGCTGCCATGGGGGAGGGCCGCGAAACAGCCCCAGAGGAGGATTACTCGCTGAGCAATCCCAGGTGAGTGTTGATGATTTTCAGTAGGCGTTTACGCTGGGAGGTCACGAAGAAATGATCGCCGCGGACCTCGATCAACTCGAATTCACGCCGGGTGAATTCGCGCCAGTTCATCATGCTGGCGACCGAATCAAGTGGGTCGTCGCTGCCGTAGAGCGCCGTGACCGGAACGTTCAGGCTTTCGCCAATCTGGTGGAACCAGAGCTCAGCGAGTTTCAGGTCGCTGCGAATGGCCGGTTCGAATTGCTGTCGCCGTTCGTTATTGCGTAAGGATTCGGGTGGGGCAATGCCTTGGGACAGCAGGGCCTGGTCGAAGGCCGGCTGTGGTAGTTCATGCAGGAAGGGCCGTGCTTGCTGGCAGTCCGGGCTGCGGCAGCCAGAAACGAAAAGGTGGCGGGTTTGGCCCACATATCGTCGCTCGGCCAGCTTGGCGATTTCATACGCCAACCGACCACCAAAGCTGTGGCCAAACAAGGCGTGGGGCTCCTTGAGATAACCGCTGAGCTGGGCAAAGGTGTCTTCTACCAACGGCGCCCACTCGTCGTAGGGCGTTTCGTCCAAGCGTGAGCCATGGCCTGGAAGTCGCACGGTAACCAGTTCGATGTGGTCGCTCAGCTCCGCCGACCAGCTGCGAAACTGCTCTGGATCACCACCGGCATAGGGGAAACAGATCAGCCGGATCTTGATCGGCTGCCCCGAGTTGACCACCATCAGCCACTTGTTGTTTTGCGCGTGCACTGCCATTCCTTCGCCTGGGACAATACACCCAAGTCGGTTCACTACCCTTAGGCCGATTCATTCGCCCGCCGGGTCGTCGGTTCAAACATCAGAACGTCTGTTCAGATAGTTCTTCATCGCCTGCAATGCTTTGTTCAAGTGCCGCTCCAGTATGCTGACCGCAATGTCCACGGCCTTGTCGCTTGCCGCATCAGCCAAGGCGCGGTGGTCATCCTGGGTCAATTTCCCTAGCCCCATGGATGACAGGTGGAAACGCAGGAAACGCTCCTCCTCGTTCAGCTCGATCTCGATGAAGCGCAACAGTTTCTTGTTGGTCGCCTTGGCATACAGCGACATGTGAAACAGCTTGTTAAGCCTGCCCATCTCGGCATGATCGGTCTGGTTTTCCAGCAGATCGATGTAGTGTCGGGCCTGAGCGATGTCTTCGGGCTCAAGACGTGGAATCGACTGGCGCAGGGCCTCGGATTCGAGCATCAGGCGAAGCGCGTAAGTGTCTACCGCATCTTCTCCGATCAGGGCTGCAACCACCGCACCCTTGTGTGCGACCACCTTGAGCAATGACTGGGCTTCCAACTGCCGCAGGGCTTCGCGAACCGGCATCCGACTGACGCCGAACAGTGTGGCCAGCTCTTGTTGGCGCAAGGCCATGCCGCTGGGCAAGCGGCCATCGAGAATCGCTGTGCGCAGCCTCTCCTCGATCACGGTTCGAGCCAGATGCGCGGGCACCTGCTCGCTGTCCAGGATGCTGCTCAAGTGTCTGGATTTTTGAGTCATTTTCACCTGCAGTAGGCGTAAATTGGATCCAAGATCCGAATTACACTAGTGATTGCTATTGTCATTGTCAAACGCGCCAGGAGTTTATCTGGATATCAGGGATTGCATGCCTTGATCGCGGGGACCTGACACCATCGTGTACCAAGAATTCTTCGAAATAAAGTGAGGACGACCACTGGAGTTTCGGCCACTTTGCAGTGCCTGGGGTTGGCGGTTCTGCTCGTTGGCCTGCTGCTGGCCTTGCGCCCCGCTGAGCCCGATACTGAGGAGTGCCCATGTCGCTATTCAAGCAACTGCTCGTCGCCATCTGCCTGTTTCTGGTGGTCGCCTTCAGTGGCAGCTTCATGGTCAGCCTGGAAAGCTCGCGCCGCCAATACGTCAACCAGTTGCAGTCCCATGCCCAAGACGCCGCGACAGCTTTGGCATTGTCGCTGACTCCCAATATTGACGACCCGGCCATGGTCGAGCTGATGGTCAGTTCAATCTTTGACAGTGGGTATTACGCCAGTATTCGCGTGGTGGACCTGGCCACCGAAACCGTCCTGGTCGAGCGCAGCGCAGAGCCGGATGCCAGCGGCGTGCCCGCCTGGTTCGTCAAATTGATCAACCTGCGACCGGCTGGGGGCGATGCGATTGTCAGCCGCGGCTGGCAACAGGCTGCCCGGGTGGAGGTGGTCAGCCATCCCCTGTTCGCGGTTGCCAAACTGTGGAAAAGCGCTCTTGTCAGCCTCGGCTGGCTGCTGTTATGCGGGGCGGTGAGTGCGCTGTTGGGGGCAATGTTGCTGCGTCGCCAGCTCAAGCCACTGGACCTGGATGGGTTGACGGGACTGGGCAATCGACGCTATTTCGAGATGCAGCTCAATGCCCACGTCAGTCATCACGACGAGGCGCGCGATGGCTTCTTGCTGCTGCTGCGAATCAACGACCTGGCAGGCCTGAACCAACGCTTGGGTGGGCAACGTACCGATGCCTTGATCCAGGCCGTTGGCCAGCAATTGCTGCGCACCTGTGCTAACTATCCACAAACCAGCCATCTGATCACCCGCAGTCGGGGCGACGAGTTTGCCGTACTGGCGCCGGAGCTAGTGCGAGAAGAGGCGCTGCAATGGGCACAGGCATTGGAAAGCAGCCTGCTCGACCTGCAAGCGAGCGGTGTCAGCGATACCATCCCCATCGCCTATATCGGTCTGGCACCCTTCAGCCCAGGTGATGCACCGCAGGCCCTGCTGGCGCTGGCCGACGAAGCCTTGTCCAAGGCCCAGGCACAGCAGGATGGGCATTGGGTGTGCATCGAGCGCAGCGATGCGCCCACGTTTAAGGGCGATCATCATGACTGGCGCTAGCGCATATCTGCGTAGGGTAAAACGGGTTCGACAGGCATCGGCAAGTTGCCCTGCCATTCATCGAAGGTATAGCGCAGGTACAGCAGCGCCCGGCTAGGGGCGTAGTCCTCGCTGTGCTGGTAGGTAATCCCTGAGCCCAACACCAGATGGTCGGACAGCCTGCGCTCTACCAAGGCCTGCAAGCGGATGCCCGGGCCATTGCTGGAGCCGGAGTCGGTCTTCGAGTACGACCAACCAATAGAACTGTCCAGGCTTGCCGACCAGTCGGCATTGCGCCTGGAATAGCTCAGCGGCACGCCGACCGAGTAATACCGTTGGGGGCTGTAATAGCCCCCCTGGCCCAGGGTGTCCTCGCTCAGGTCTTTGTCGTATCCCCAATACAACAGGGTCAGACCGGTGCGCATGCGCTCGTTGGCACTGTCTCGCAGGCGATAGTAATAACCGCCCATGGCCGAATGGCGCTGGTTGTCGACCACATTCGTGCCGCGCAGCCAGTGGGCGCCGAGGCTGGCCCAGACCCCATCGACTCCGCCTTCGTCATGGCTCAGGCTCAACGTCAGGCCGTTGCTGGTGACACCGCCCCAACGAATACCTGTGTCCGGGTCGACCATGCCGGCATAAGAGACCACCGAGTTGGTCATGGGGCGGCGGGAGGCCGTCAGGGTCCAGCCGATGCTTTGCCAATCGCTGCTGTAGCTGACACCGCCCAGCCAATTGCTGATCTCAAATCCTTGTGGTGTCTGGCCAAGGTCCATGGCCCATTGCTCGTTTTTCCAGCCGACGGCCAAACCCTGGCCGTGAGGGTTTTGCGAGCCGCTGGCGTGCAAATTGACGTGTTCGGCTTGGACAAAACCCTGGCCGTTCGAGAAGGGCGTATCGATGCGCAGGATCGTGGTTTGCGAGGTCAAATCGGATGAGGAGTTGTCCGTGCGCCAAGCGTAATCATGGTAAAGGTTCACGGTGGGATTCTGCTGGCTATAGAGCTCATCGACATCGGCACGCAGGCTGCGCAGCATCCAGTCGTCGCTGTCTTTGGCTCGGCTGGCTTGGGTGATCGCAACGTTGTCGCGAGGGCTCGCCTGCTGCGCACTGATCAGGCCTGCCGCCGCCATGCTGCGGGCATAGTTATCCAGGGCCTGCTGCGGCTGTTCCTTGGCCATCAGGCGCGCCGCATCACGGTAGATCAGCGGGTCGGTCTGTGGCGTCTTTAGGAGCGTGGCGTAGATAGCCTGGGCTTTGTCCGGCTCACCGACCGATGCCCAGGCATTGGCCATGCGCCTGTAAAAATTAGGCGTCGCGTTGGCGGGCGGCATGAGGTTGGCCAGCGCTTGGTGAGCCTGGGATTGGCGGCCGGTGGCGATCAGGGTTTCGATCAAGCCCAGTTGCGCGTCGGGGTCGTTGGGACGCTGTTCGAGCACCTGTCGATAGTAGCTCTGCGCTTGCGAATAATCTTCACGCTGGAATGCCCAATCAGCCAGCGTCGCCAAGTCATCGACCGTCGGGGCACGCAGTAACAGAGCGATCGCCTCGGGCTCGTGGCCGGCATCACGCGACTGCCCGGCTTGGGCCAGTCGCTGTCGACGCTCGATCCGGGCGGCCAGCTCGCGCATATTGTCAGTCCAGCCGGCCTTGGGGATCTGGCCCAGGCTGCGCAGCACTTCACTGTCACGATTTTCGCGGGCCAAGTACAAGCCGTGAGCATAGCGGGCCTCTGGGTTCTGGCCTTGGCGCACCAGCAGTTGTTGGAACGCATCGTCGGCTTCGCGGGGTTTGCCCAAGGCCAGCTCAGCGGTCGCCAAACGGTAGGTCAACCAAGGGTTATCCGGGTCCAGAACGCGTATTTGTTTAAGCAACGGAACCCATTGTGCCCAGTCTGAGCGTTGGGCGGCTTCTTCGGCCTTGAGGCTTAGGCGCTCAAGCAGAATGCTTTGGCGCAGGCTGGCGAATTCCGCCTGGTTGCTCTTGGGGAGTGTGTCGAGAAAGGCTTCGGCCCTTTCGCTGGATTGAGCCTGGTACAAACGCATCAGCCCGCGCATGGCACTGGTGTTTTTTGGGTCTTGCTTACGTGCCTGCAAAAGCAGGGCTTCGGCGCCGATATCATCTGACTCGGCCATGGCGACCTCGCTCAGGCCAATCAGCGCCTCGGCGCTATCCGGCTGCAGGGAGCGGGCCTGATTGAAGGCCTGGCGTGCGGCCGGCAGGTTGTTGGCAGTCAGTGCCGAATCGCCTTTTTGCAGCAACATCCGGTAGCGGGACGCTATTTGCAGGTCACGCCACTTGGTGATGTAGGAGGTGTCTTGCTCAAGTTCCAAGGCGCGGGTAAAGGCTTCGTTGGCCGCTGCATGTTTGCCTTGGCGCATCAGCGCAATGCCCAGCGCACCATAAAGGCTGGGGTCTTGTGGGTAGGCTTTGATCGAGCCGCGCAAGAGGGTTTCGGCTCCCGCCGGGTTTGTGTCGCTATCAAGCAGTGCCTTGGCCTTGCCACCGGCCAACCAGGCGGGGTCGGCCAGCAAACGGCGTTGTTCGGCCAATTGTTTGGCGGCATCAGTAGTCAGTGGTGAGTAAGGGTAGTAACGGACAAATGCGTCCCAGGCGTTGGCCGATTCTGGGCTCACCGGCAATTTAATCAGGTAGTTGTACTCGCGCTCGGCCGCCTTGACGCTGGCCTGCGGATCAGCCGCCAAGGTGTGCAGTACGGCCAGCGCTTCGTCGTTGCGATCTTCGGCGAATAACAGCCCAACCAACGACTGGCGCAGGCTGGCACTGCCTGGGTAATTTTTATCCAGTTGGGTCAGGGCATTGATGGCGGGTAGGCGCTGGCCGGGCAGGCGGCTTCGCACATTCCAGTACTCGACGGCCGAAGCAAGGTCCGGGGGCTCTTGGCCAAACAGTTTCTCGTAGGCGGCGGTGGCCTCATCGAACCGGCCAGCAGCCGCCAGCAGGCGAGCCTGTTGCAAGTCCTTGATCCCTTCGCGGCTTTGCAACTTGACCAGCGCCAGGCCCTGGCGCAGCGCCGGTGAGCCTGGGGCCTGTTGGCGCAGGCGGGTCAGAAGTTGCTCGATCCACAGCTCATTGCGAGCCTGATCGGCGTGCAGCAGCGCCTGGCGAATCTTGCCGACCAACACCTGTGGATGGTCGGGTGCGATCAACTCAAGGCGTGCCAGCGAGTCGTTGACCAGGTCTTCACGAAACATCGCTTCGCCGACACGCATCTGTTGCAGTAACCACTGTTGCTGGGCAGTCACCGGGGCTTGCGCGGCCAATACCGTCGTCGCCACGTACAGGCTCGATACCAGAGCACCGCAGGCCAGGAGTGATCTCACCGACGTTTTACGCAAGACTAGCCTTTGCATGAACCCTTCCAATGCGGCATCAGCCGCCCGTTTTTATCGAACCGGTAACGTTGTTCGTCCCAGCCTTGGCCGAACATCAGCAGCGACTGGTTGTAATAAGCATCTGCAAGCGGTGGGTTCTGCTTGATGCGCGCACGTTGGGCGGCCGTGGCGGCTGTCTCTCCGTGGGCGGCCAGCAGCGGCAGGAGTGCGGCCGAAAAGCCGGCCGGTCCACTGCCGGTGGTCGTTCCGCTCTGGGTATCCACATGCTCGGGCACATAACCCAGGCGTGTCGTGGCTTCGATCATTGGCTTGAAGTGCGCCAGCATTTGCCCGCGACCGGGGGCGTCCTTTGCCAGCATTCCGAGCCACAGGTAGACACGAATCGCGTCATAACTGCCGTCGGCACCTTTGGCATCCGGCGCCCAGCGTTGGTCGGACTGCCAGTTCGACCAATCGGGTGCATAGCCTTTGGGCGAGGCCTCGATGAGCAGGCGCTGGGTGTTCTCGGCAAGCTGCGCCCAGATCGGCGCCACCTTGGCAAATCGCGCCAACAGTTGTAGCGGCAGATAACTAGGATTGAGGCGTGCCCCTTCGGCAGATTGAAAACCCACGTCTCCCGGTAACAACATCAACCCCAGCCCTGGCAGTGTGTGCAGGGTCTGGGCAGCGCTGCGCCAAAGCAGGTTGTGGCCCAGGGTTTCCAGTTCTGGACGCTGCCACAGGCGAGCGGCTTCAAGCAGGCTGTAGGCGATCCACAGGTCGGCGTCGCTGGCATTATTGCTGTCGAGCACCTGCCACTGGCCCTGCTCGGACTGGCCCCATTTCCAGGCGGGCAGTTGGCGATTCAGGTCACCGCCTGCGAGGTTGTTGCCGGTCCAGTCCAGCAGGCGGTCAAAGGTTTTGCGATCATTGGCCACCAGGGCGAAGAACATCCCGTAGCTCTGGCCTTCAGAGGTGCTGATGTGCTGCGTGGAAGAGCTGTCGATGACACGGCCGTCCGCGCTGATCATTGCCTGCTTGTAGTGTTCCCAGGCCGGCCAGGTGCAGTTGCTCTGGGCCTGCCCTGGCTGCGATGCGAATGCAGCAGCCAGGGCCAGGCCGCAGGCAATCGCGGCGCGCTTACTCTTCATAAGTCAGACGGCGACGGGCCGCCCACTGCAAGACACGCCAGACTAAAAAGGCGGTCAACAGAACGCCAGTGGTCGCCATCACGGCCAGCAAAATCGGGTGATCCGACAACTTGAACCACAGCATCAGCCACCATGGCAGATGGCCGACGTAGTAGGGTTCGCCAACCATGTGGCTGCTGACGCCGCTGTTGCGAATCAGCACCACCGAGCCTGCCACGGCCTCCATCTTGCCGCTGTCGCCGAGGGTCTTGCGCAGTAGCTGGTAGTCGGCATCCTGGGTGGCGAGCAGCGCAACGATGCTGCGCTGCTCATGGTAAGGCGACTTCATCCCGACCATCGCGGCAATGGGGCCCTTGGCCGACACTTCGACACGGTTGGCGGCCAGGTTACGCTCATCGCCGTACTGGCGTTCCTGCACGCCGCTGCGACCGGGCTGGGTGTTGCTGGCATGCATCAGCCAATCACGCGAGCGGTCCAGCAGCAGGTTCAAATCAGGGTTATCACGCAAATCTGGGGCGAAGTCGCCAAGCACCAGCAAATCGGCATCGACGTTGACAGCGTCTTCCCATTTATCACTGACACGCAGGCCGAAGGCCGGCAGGCCCGAGCGCGCCGCAATACCCGCCACCGCTTCCAGATAAGTACTCAGATGAATGGCCGACGGTTGCGGCGCCAGCAGCACCATAGTTTCCGACAGGTCAGCCATGCGGCTGTAGGGGAAACCGCTACGGGCGAAGGCCTTGAGGTCTGGCATCGCAATGTAGTGGTGATAGCCGGACATATCGATACTCGACTGATCGTCAATCACAGCCTGGGTATCGACCGGCAGCGACGACTGGCAACGATCACGCTGTGAGCTGCTGGCGGTGCTGGCGAAGCTGAAGTTAAAGCGCAGGGTGTTGCGGTCACCGATCATCAGGGCCGGAACCGACAGGCGCTCGTTGAGGTTGGCCGACTCGCTGGAGAGCACGGCCAAGCGCAGCTCATCCAGGCGACTGTTGCTGTTGACCATTAACGGCAGGCTGGTGATGAACTGGTTGTTGAGGCTGATGTTCAGCCGCGAACCATCGTGGCTCGCGGCTGGCGGGGTATAGCGGTACTTGGTTTGCAGCGGGATACCCTGGTTGCGCCAGACAAACAGATCCGGTGGCAGGTTGATATCCAATGAGATCGGCAGCGGCTGCATGCCGCTCACACGCAGTTGCTCGGGGTATTTGACCAGCTCGGCGAACCGTACCGGGCGGTCTGTGCGCATCCAGTTCGGGGCGTCGTAAGGTTTGCGCGGCAGGATCTGCTGGACATTGTCGACGGTCACGCGAGCGCCACGGAACAAGTCGCCGCCCAGCGCCAATGCCTTCACCGCCGTGATCAGGTCGGCTTCGTTGCGGCCCATCACCAGCAGCACTTTGCTGTAGCGGTTGTCGGGGTTGTCGATGATCTGGATCACCGGCGCATCCACCGGAGGGTACTGATTCAGGTCAGCCAGCAAAGCTGGGCGATGATCATTGGTGGCGAAGACAACCGAAGAATGGGCTGTTTCCTTGGCGGTATCGGCTGGCAGTTGATCGAAGGCTACGGGGAAGCGAGTGCCCCGCCAGCCCGCCTGGCTGCCGAAATACGACGCCAGGATGCCGGCCGCCCGCTGCTCCTCCAGCGTCGGGGAGGCGGCGAAGACCATGTTCAACACCGGGGCTTGATAGTCGCGGGCATCGAAAAAGGGCAGCGGAAACCAAGCCAGATCGTTTTCCGTACTGAGCGCCTGTTCTGTTACCGAAATAGTGCTGACGCGGCTGACGTTGACCCACAAGGCGCTGTTGGAGGGCTCTTCACAGATATCGGTGTAGTGCCCGACGAACTCCAGGCGAACCCGGTTGAAGTCGCTGATCAAGCGCGGGTCGAGCGCCACCTGCTGGGTGACCTTCCTGCCCAACTGGTCTTTCTCGATCGCCAGCACCTGCATCAACACGTCGTTAAGGTAGACCCGCAAGTGCGACAGCGTAGGGATCAGCGCAGGCGAAGGCGTGTACTCCAATTGCAGCTTTGCATCGCTGGCGATGCGGTCGCGACGCAGGGTGAATTCGATCTGGTCGGTGTTGTGGGTGCCCAGCAACAGGCTATCGGCGGGCCGTCCCAGCTGCTCGAAACTGCGCTGCACTTCCCAGCTTGGCATGGCCGGCATAACGGCCGCAGGCTCGGGGTCAGAAACGGTGGCAGCGATTGCCTGAGCCTTCAGGGTTTGCGCCTGGGCAAAGCCAACGGCCAGCAACACCAGGCCCGCCAACAAGGATGATTGGAAAAAGCGGCTCATGATGCGCTCACCGGACCAGAAGATAGTGGGGGGATAGCCTTCGCAAAGCGCGGTACGTAGCTGATCACCCAGGCGAAGAAACGCACGAAGGGAGCAGCCAGCTTGCGGGTCCATGAGGGCAGGTATTCGTACAGGCGGTAGTAACCCATGGCGCCGAGCTTGAGCACGTCGATGAAGCTGCGCAGGGGGCGGTCCTGGATAAAGTCTTCGTTCCAGTTCAGCCAGGCATCGGCACGGGCGAAGGTGCACTGTACGTAGTCGATTTTTTGCTCGGCTGGCAGGTCTTGCAGGCTGACGCCGACAAAATGCTTGTGGCTGCGGGTGACGAAGCAGGGGAACAGGAACTCACGCTCACCGCGCTGCATCAGCAACGAAACCCGGCTGCCCATCAGCAACGACAGTGGCACCTGAAGTTCGACACCCGCACCGCCGTCGGAGTAGTCGACCAGCATGCCCGGGTAGAAATGGCCGTTCTCCAGGCGGATGGCAACCGGCAAGCGCGCCTGCACGCGGTGGGTTTCGCGCACCTGGCGAACCTCGGCGGCGATGGCCACCGCGGCACCGACAATCAGCAGGTTGTAGATCACCCACAGGCTACTGACCAGGATGGTGCCGATTTCGTTGGCCGGGCCGTAGATCAGGCGCCACACCGCGAAGCCCAGGCCCAGGACGTTCAGCAGCGCGAGCACCAGGTACGGTTGGGCGATGCGCCAGTCAAACTGGTCCTCGGCCATCAGGCCGCCCTTGGCGGTCACGTTGAACTTGCCTTTTTTGGGGTTGAACAGGGCAACCGTGGTTGGGCGGGCGATATACCAGGCCAGTACGGTTTCATACACCTCGCCCCAGAACGTCAGGCGGTGTTCGCCTTGCATCCGTGAGTTGGTCAGGCTGGCGTGGACCATGTGTGGAATCACATACAACATGATCATCAAGGCCGGGGCATAAATGATGTAGGCGTGCATCAACAAGAACGCCAGCGGCGCGGTCAGGAACACCAAACGTGGCAAGCCGGCCAAAAAATGCATCATGGCGTTGGCGTAGCAAATCCGCTGGAGAATCGTCAGGCCCTTGCCCAGCAATGGGTTGTCGGTGCGGAAGATCTGCGCCATGCCGCGCGCCCAGCGGATTCGCTGACCGATATGCGCCGACAGGCTCTCTGTCGCAAGCCCCGCAGCTTGAGGAATGCGCAAATAGGCCGAGTTCCAACCGCGACGGTGCAGGCGCAGCGCGGTATGGGCATCTTCGGTCACGGTTTCGACGGCAAAACCACCGATATCGTCGATCGCGCTGCGGCGCAAAACTGCACACGATCCGCAAAAGAAAGCGGCGTTCCACATGTCGTTGCCGTCTTGTACCAGGCCATAGAACAGTTCGCCCTCGTTCGGCCGCTGGCGGAAGGTGCCCAGGTTGCGCTCGAATGGGTCGGGTGACAGAAAGTGGTGAGGCGTCTGGACGAGTGCCAGTTTTGGGTCGCGCAGGAACCAGCCCACCGTCAGTTGCAAGAAGGAGCGCACGGGCACGTGGTCACAGTCGAAAATGGCGACCAGCTCGCCATCGAGCTTGAGCAGGGCCTGGTTCAGGTTGCCAGCCTTGGCGTGCTTATTGTCTGAGCGAGTGATGTAGTTGACCCCGGCCTCGGCGGCGAACAAACGAAACGCCTCGCGCTTGCCGTCATCGAGAATCGAGATGCGCAGCTTGTCGTGGGGCCAGTCGATGCCCAGGGCCGCGTAGACCGTGCCACGTACGATGGACAAATCTTCGTTGTAGGTCGGGATCAGTAAATCGACAGTTGGCCACAGCCGAGTGTCCGCGGGTAATGGCGCCGGGATCCGCTGCAAGGGCCAGCAGGTCTGGATATACCCCAGTAGCAATACCAACCAGGAAAAGGTCTCTGCGATCAACAGCAAGACACCGCAGGCCAGGTCCAGCGGGGCGTCCCAATTCAGCGTCGAGGTGTAGCGCCACCACAGATAGCGGCAGGAAACGATGATCGACAGCACGATCAGCAGCAAGGTCGGGAAGCGCCCCGGAACGCGACGAACCACCATGGCCACCGCCCAGAGCAAAAACACAAACATCAGTTGCGAGCCATAGCCGAACGGTTCGGTAATGCACACCACGACCAGGATCAGGCCCACCGCGGCACAGATATAGTTCAGCCAGTACTGTTGGCGCGGGCTCAGTGTCTGCCAGCAGCGTTTACTGGCATGCAGGGTTTCACTGTCGCGGGCCTGCTGCGGCAACCCATTGAGAAACAGCGCCACGCGCCCCCACAGGCGCAGATTGGACTGGCCGAGGTCCTGCACCCATTGTGGCGTGGGTCGGCGACGGCGTTCGGGCAGCGGGCGGGTGAACATCAACCACAGGCTTTGCAGCACGACACGGATCGGGTCGCCTGCGCTTGGCGCCCGGTTGGCCAGGTGCGGATACCAACGCTGGCGCTGTTCCAGCACCGGCTGCCAGGCCGGCGACTCAAGCCGCAGGAACACCCAGGCCAGCGCGGTCAACAGCGACAGCCAGAGGGCTGTTGGCGGATAGCAGTCGTAGTGACGGCGCAGGTGCCGGTAAGGAAAAATGCGCGCGATCATTGCGCCTCCCTGCGGTGGGTCAGGCACCAGGTCGCCAGGCTCAAGGCATCCTGGGCAGACAGACTGGAGGGTGCGTATTGGCCCACTGACTGCTTGCACGCCATGGCTTCGCGCAGGGCTTCGTCGTTGTGTACGGTAAAGGGCAGCAGGCGCGAAGCCAGATGCTTGCGCCAGACCAGCAGCAGGTCGCGCTGCAACTGGCTGCCGGGGTCGAAGCGGTTGACCAGCAGCGGAGCGCATCCATCGTCTTGTAGCAACATAATGTGGCAAGGTGCATCGGCTTCGACGATGCGGATCGGGAACCGGCAAGGGCCGATCAACGTATGCCCCGGCAGGCGTTGGGGCAAATCGAACACCACCCAATCGTAGTGAGCACAAAGGCTGAGCTGGCGACGCGCCCAGAGCTGCGGCTCATCGATCAGCGTTTGTTCGATGTGCATGGACTCGCGCGCCGACAGGTTGCCATAGGGCAACAAGTGCAGTGTGGGCGCCAGGCTCCAGGCCTGGTCATGCCAGTTCTCGCCGTCGAGCATGGCCCGCGCCCAGCCCATCTTGTCGCTCAAGTCCCTGTTGAAATGCAGGCGCAGCAGATTCTCCGGGCACATGTCGATCATCAACACGCGCTCACCGAGCGTGTGCAGGGCATAGCCGACGGCCGCCAGCAACGAGCTGGTGCCTACACCGCCACGGATGCCATGCAGACTCAATGCTGTCACTTCAATGACCCGACTTGAGCTTGCTGCACAGGTTGCTCGACAGATACGCAAGGCTCCGAAGGCGCCAGCGTGGGAGCGTCGAACGCCTCCAGCAACGGCCAGCGACGCATGGCGCGGGCCAGTTCCATCTGTGCCGAAATATCGATGTACTGCAGGTGAGGCAGGTTCAGTTCAACCTTGAGCCGGGCAATGTCATCAGCGCGTTCAGTGCGCGACAGCGCCTGGTTTTTTACTGGAGTTTTTGTGGGTAAGGTAGCCATGCGCCCTTCTCCTTGATTCGAATGTAAGGCTTGCCGGCATAGTCGAGGACGACGGTTCCGGCATTTTCCGAGACCACCGGTGTCTGCGGCAGGTTGGTCAGCAACGCTTGCCAGTCCGGGCCCTGGCCGTCAGGAGGAAGCGGGGCGGAGTACAGGCGCGAGATAATTTGCGAAAGCGCCAGGTAGCTGCTCGGCTCAGCGACATGGATCGGCTCGCGACCTGAGCGCTTGCCCATGCCGACCAGCTTGATTCCGACCGGTACGTGAGTGATCGAGGCGCTTGGGATTTCACGCATGCCGGAAATCTGCATACGGTCACCGTGCAGCGCCGCGCCATGCTCCGGCACGATCACCACCGCCACGCGACGGCCACTCTTTTCCAATGCCTTGAGGAACGTATTCAGATCTTCCAGCAGGGCCTGGGCGCGCGGCTTGTAGTCGGCACGTTGGGTCCCGCCGTCGGCGGTCAGGGCACGGTTGCCGTCATGCAGTGTGGTGGAGTTGTAGAACAGCGCTACGCGAGCACTGGCCTGGCCTTCGCGGTGCGCCCACCATTTATCCAGCACGTCGCGGTCGCGCCAGATCGGCGAGCCGTCGAAAGCCACCAGTGCACGCTGCAAACCCTGGGTGCTGACCGCAGGTGGCGGCAGCGAGCCCTGGGCACGCACCTCATCGATAAAGCCTTCGAACTGGCCGGTGTGGTTGAGCATCACCTCATTCTCGAAGCCCAGTTTGCGCAGGTCGTCCATCAGCAGGCATTGCTCGGGCGCCATGTCGTACAGCTTGGTGTGGGGCTGCTGGCCGCAGCTGGCGCGCAAAAGACGAATCGCTGCCGGGCCGCTGTAGGAGGTCGCGGAGTTGAAGTTGTCAAACACCACGTCCATCTGCGACAGCAGCGGGTTATCGCGCAGCCCCACGGAATCAAGGTCGTCCCAGGCCAGCGAACAGATATTGATCAACAGCAGGTCGAAGGGCTGGGACGTGGCATCCGCCGCCTTGAATTCGACGTGCCGGCCGGCCTCGGTGTCATAGAACTTCTGCAGGTAAGCGTCCAGGGTCTTGCTGTCTGGCTCACCTGCTGCAGTCGTGGGAGTCGCTGCGGCGGACTGTACCAATGGCTGTTGCATCGGCCCTGGCAGGGCCAACAGGCTACTGGCACCCAGCCAGGCGAAAGCGACCAGCGTAAAGGTGGTGAGCCGCAACCACTGATGGATGAAAAAGTACGCCACCACCATCAGCATCAGGACGCCACACAGGTTCCAGTCAACGAACCGGCCTGCCAGTTCCAGCAGGTAGTCAGGGGTGAAGTTCAATACGCCGGGTTGATCGAGCAGACGGCTGAACGGTGGCAGCCAGGTGTCCTGGTAAAGCAATGCCGCGCCGACCGGGATCGCCACCAGTGTTCTGAGGTTGGCCACGTAGCGATGGCGCAGCGGAATCAGCAATGCAGCGGCGAAGACCAGGTTGGGCAGCAGTTGCAGGTTCAGGTAGCCGCCCCACAGCAAGGCGAATTTCATCAGGAAATACAGGTTCCAGCGCCCTAGGCCCGGCCAGCTCCAGGCGCTCTGCCGCACTGGCAGCCCGGCGTCGAGTTTCTCAAACTGGCTCATCGGTCTCACCCGTCACGGCCGGTGCAGGCGCGCGACGACGCGTGCCACAGGGCTTCAGATAACGGGGCGACAGGTGTCGCTGGAACCTGCGCTCAAGACGTTGGCCAACGGCACGCAATAGCAGTATCAGCGCCACGGTCAGCAGGCAACTGGCCGCGATGACTTGCAGCAGTTGTTCGAACATCATGGGCAGGGCTCCGACAGAGGCAGGCTGATGCGGTGTGGGATGTAACCGGTGCGATCGATGGCCTGGGTCAGGTCGTCGGCAACCTTCTCGCTGGCCAGCCGGAAAGTCTCAGGCTGGCGCGGCGCTTCGAAAAACGCCTGGCGAGGCAATTCATCCACCGTCGGCAACTCGCTGAGCTCGCTGAAAATATCGCGCCAAGGCAAGCGGCAGATATTGCCCAGCGCAGGCTCTCGCCCATCGGCACGGCAGGCGAACAGAAACAGATAGAAGTAGTCGCCCAGCACACAGGCGACGTCGCCGAAACGTCGCAAGGTGATCTGATTCAGGTACTGGCCGATGTCCAGGTCACCACGAGGGCGAAACCGCAGCAATTGATGGGTCACTTCTCCTGAAGCGCCGCCATAGACTTGATCGAGAGTAGTAATGAACGCCTGTGGCTCCAGCAAGCCGCGTTGGGCTGGCGGGCGTAGGCGGTCGAACACCATCTCCACGTTGGCGACCTGGCGATGGCGCCAGACCTGGCCTTGAGTGCTGTCTACCAGGCTGAGGAAATGCGCAAGCGCAGTCTTGAGCGGGACGATCAGGTTGGCGCCACAGGACAGCAGCAGGCGTTCGTCTCGGTAGCGCAGGCACGGCTCCATTTCCCGGACGATGATCTTCAGGGCGACACCGCAACGCTCACGCAGATCGTGCAGGCGGCGCGCCAGCATCTCGACCTCCTGGTTGCTGTCCAAGGCAATGATCACGGTGGCAGCACGTGCCTGACCTGCTTGTTGCAGCAAATCCTCACGGTGCTCGAACAGACGCCATTGCTCCGAAAGCGGCGGTGCGCCCTCCAGCACCGAGCGCTGGGTCAGGTAGATGCGCTGGTCATCGGTACGAGTCGGCGGCGGGCTCCAGCGCTGAGAGACGCTCAGGCAGAACGCATCCTCTTCAAGCGCAAGCTCAAAGGCTTGGGCTGCGCAGACGCCCATTGCGCTGCGCCAGAAATTCAGTTGATAGCAAATTCCGCCATCGCGACGATAAAGCTGGGCAAGGCCGGAGAGATCCTCATTGAGCGACAGCAAGCGTTCATGCACCTGGGGGGCCTGGCCGTGGCTCAACACCAGCAGCGTACAATCGCGGTCATTGAGCCACTGGCGCATGCCCTGCACCCAGCGCTGCAAATGAGCCGCAGGCAGGCTACTCAGGTGGCTGGCAGCGAGCATCAGCACCAAGACGCTGCCCGGGCGAATCTTGACCCGCAGCAGGTCTGAGGCGAAGGCGTTGAAGGCAGCTGAAATGGCAGCCTCATCGGGTACCGAGAACATTCTCAGGGTGCCGGGCCCGACAGTGTTGGTCATGGGCTCGACAACCGTGGCAGGGTCCTGGCCGCAGCACGTCAAGACGGCGCAATGTGCTTCCTGCAGTGCCGATAGAAACTGGCGGGCGAGAAGGGTTGCATCGGCCGATTGGTCTATCGCAACCCAATAGACGCCTGCGGTTCGCAGACGAATGTGTTCATCCTGCAACTGCCGGATGGCCAACGTGACATGACTCAAGATCTACTACTCCACCTGATCCTAATGCCTAGGCGCGCTGGGCTGACGGGTCGTCGGGCGCGCGCCTAACTACAAGGACTGCATCCGCGCAGGCGGAGCGCTGCGCAGCCGAAAGGGCAGGCAGCAGACACTTCACTTGCTAGTCACTTGAAAATTTGAAATTTGGGCTGAAACGCTGCGCTAAAGATTTGTACGCACGTTAATCATCGAAACTGCCTACACAGGTCAGAGCTTTTCCTTAGGCAGATTCGATCTAACCCAAATAGGGCTTATTCGATCATGGATAATTAACACTGTGTGATGTCATGGTGATAGTGTCAATATTTTGTGCGCAAATGCAAATTTTATTTAGATGAACGGTATGCAGCTGCAAATATCGTCATAAAAATGGCGCATGGGCCTGACACCCTGCCTATAATTATCGGCGGCGGATTTTACGTATTGGCGCTGACAATGGGATGATCTTTTCGCAACCTTTCGTCTGGTTGATAGGGGATTCCCGACACCGGGTTCAACCCAGATGCAGAGCACAACGCGGATTGCCGCCATCGATAAGAGTTGAGAGGATTGCACAGCGATCAATCCTTCCTCCCTTATGAGTGTGCCCCATGCAGCTCCCCGATCTGAATCTTCTGGTGGCCCTCGATGCCTTGTTAAACGAGGGCAGCGTGGTCGGTGCTGCGCGCCGGATGCACCTGAGCCCGGCAGCCATGAGTCGGACATTGACGCGCATTCGTGAAGCGGTCGGTGACCCCATTCTGGTGCGCGCCGGACGTGGCCTGGTGCCTACCCCCAAGGCACTGGCCCTGCAGGAGCAAGTTCGCGCACTGGTCGAACAGGCCGGGCAACTGTTTCATTCAAAGCAGGAAGTTGACCTCGCAAGCCTCACCCGACGTTTCAACGTGCGCGCCAACGACGTCTTCGTCGGTGCCTTTGGCGGCAAGCTGCTCGCGGCCATGGAACGTGACGCGCCCCACGCCGAACTGCGCTTTGTGCCCGAAGGTGAAAGCGACGATGAGGCCTTGCGCGAGGGGCGGATTGATCTGCGCGTTTGTTCGACGCGCCACCTGGGGCCGGAAATCATCAATCAGACGCTATTCAATACCGCTTTCGTGGGCTTGGCGCGCGAGGATCACCCGATCTTTGCCCAGGACTTGAGCGCCGAAAGCTTGTGCCAATACGCGCACATCAGTGTCTCGCGTCGCGGTCGAGCACGGGGGCCGATCGACACATCGCTTGCGGCCATGGGCTTGAAGCGAAGGGTGGCATTGATTTCCCCCAACTTCCATTCGGCCATGTTTACGCTGCAGGATTGCGACCTGATCCTGCCCCTGCCGGAACTGGCGCTGTGGGGGGCGCAGCAGCAGGGTCTGCATTTGCGCGCCTTCCCCTTGCCGCTGCCATTGGAGTCGGTGGTGGTCATCCAGGCGTGGCACCCACGTATGAACAATGATCCAGCTCACCGCTGGTTGCGCCAGACCTTTAAAGCGTGTTGTGCCGAGCGTTCACGGGCTGCTGGGCTGTCACTCTGATAGCTGCGTCAAGCGCAATGAGTAGCTGCTGATAAGTCAGTTTTCGTAAGGCATCAAGGATTTTAGACTGGCTGGGTTTTTATCCCCCGGAGTCTTTGATCATGAGTTCGCTTGCGGCCTCAAGCGCACCCACCGCCACTGTCAGCAAACCCGCCGCGCCGGCAGCACTCGGCCTGCGCCTTGGCGTAGGACTCGTGGGTGTATTGTTGGCGGTGCTGCTGGCTGGCTTCAATGAGATGGTCGGCAAGGTGGCGCTGGCCGATATCCGTGGTGGCCTGCGGCTGGGCTTTGATGAAGGGACCTGGCTGATTGCCTGTTACAGCGCCACGAGCGTGGCGGCCATGGCCTTTGCGCCCTGGTGTTCAGTGACCTTCTCGTTACGGCGTTTTACTTTGGGCGCGATTGGCGCCTTTATGCTGTTGGGGCTGCTGACCCCGCTGGCCCCGAACCTGCCGAGCCTGTTGCTGCTGCGCACGCTGCAAGGGCTGGCGGCCGGCAGCCTGCCGCCAATGCTGATGACCGCTGCACTGCGATTTTTACCGCCCAATATCAAACTCTATGGCTTGGCCAGTTATGCCCTGACCGCGACATTTGGCCCGGGCATGGGCACGCCGCTGGCGGCCTTTCTGACGGATAACCTGGGCTGGCACTGGACCTTCTGGCAGATCCTGGCACCTGGGCTGCTGGCGTTGGCTGCAGTGGCTTGGGGCTTGCCGCAGGACCCCTTGCGGCTGGAGCGCTTTCGCCAGTTCAACTGGCTCGGCTTGCTGCTCGGTTTCCCGGCCATCTGCGCGTTGGTCATCGGCTTGTTGCAGGGCAATCGGCTGAACTGGCTGCACTCGCCGCTGGTGTGCTGGTTGCTGGGCGGTGGCCTGGTATTGCTGGTGGCATTTTTCATCAATGAATGGTTTGCCCAAGTGCCGTTTTTCCAACTGCGGCTGTTGGCCAATCGCAATCTCACCCATGCCTTGTTGACCCTGGGCGGCGTGCTGGTGGTGCTCACTGCCGCCGTTGTCATCCCCTCTGGATACCTGGCCCAAGTCCAGGGTTACCGCCCGATACAGACCGCCCCCATGATGCTGGTGGTGGCTGTGCCGCAATTGCTGGCACTGCCGCTGGTGGCGGCGCTGTGCAACCTGCGCTGGGTCGATTGCCGCTGGGTGCTGGCAACGGGGCTGGGCATGCTGGCGCTGTCATGCCTGGCCGGCTCCGGGTTGACGTCCCAGTGGATTCGCAACGACTTTTATCCGTTGCAGCTCTTGCAGATTTTTGGCCAGCCCATGTCGGTGATTCCCTTGCTGATGCTCGCCACCGGTAGCCTGGCCCCCACCGACGGCCCCTATGCCTCGGCCTGGTTCAACACGGTCAAGGGCATGGCAGCGGTGGTCGCCAGCGCTGTGCTGGATGCGCTGACCACATCACGCCTGCATTTTCATTCCACCCTGCTGGTTGATCGCCTGGGCAACTCACCGTGGCTGGACGGCGACCCGGCAGTGCTTGCCCAGCGCCTGCATCGCCAGGCCGTGGTGCTGACCAGCGCCGACCTCTATTACGTCATGGCCTGGATCGCCGTGGCCTTGATGCTGTTGATTCCCTGGCTGCCAACGCGTGTGTATCCGCCTCGAGCCCCAGTCGCCCCTTTGTCGAGACAAAACCCATGAAACCCTCCCGCACTGTTACCTATACGGCACTGGCCGCACTGTCCATCGCGCTACTGGCTTCGGTCATGGGCGCCAAACTGGTCGGCGGGACGCGCCAGGGCACCGATGATGCTTATGTGGCTGCTGACTTCACCGTGGTCGCACCCAAGGTGGCCGGCTTTATCAGTGAGGTGTTGGTCGAAGACAACCAGCGGGTCAAGGCCGGGCAATTGCTCGCCGTGATCGATGACCGGGATTTGCGCGCCGCGGCCAGCGCCGCCCACGCCAATGTGCTGGTGGCCAAGGCGCGACTGCAGGACGCGCAGAACACCCTGGAGCAGCAGTCGACGGTGATCGCCCAGCATCAGGCCGGCCTTGCCGAAGATCAGGCGGCGCTGGATTTTGCCAAGCGTGAGCTGACCCGTTACGAACACCTGGCCGGCAATGGCGCCGGCACGGTGCAAAACGCCCAACAAGCCCGCACCCGCGTCGAGCAGACCACTGCGCGCCTGGCCAAGGCCAGCGCAACGCTGGCCGCTGCGCGTCAGCAGGTGGCGATACTCAGCGCCCAACGCGATGCCGCCGCCGGCAGCCTGGAGCAGGCCCGGGCGAGCCAGACATTGGCTGATTACCAGCTGTCGTACACACGTATTAATGCCCCGTTCGATGGCATGGTCGGTGAGCGCGCAGTGCGGGTCGGCGCCTACGTCACGCCAGGCAGCAAGTTGCTGGCGGTGGTGCCACTGGACAAGGCCTATGTGATCGCCAACTTCCAGGAAACCCAGTTGACCGATGTGCGGGCCGGTCAGCCTGTGAGCATCAAGGTCGATACCTTCCCGGACGCGGTCTTGGTCGGCCATGTCGAAAGTATTGCTCCGGCTACCGGTGTGACCTTTGCCTTGGTGCGCCCGGACAATGCCACCGGCAACTTCACCAAAGTGGTCCAGCGCATTCCGGTACGCATCAGCCTGGACGGCAATCAACCGCTACTCGGCCACTTGCGTGTGGGCATGTCGGTACAGGCCGACATCAACACCACGCGCGATGTCCATGAAGAGGTCTCGCTGCAATGAGAACGTTGGCGATGGTGATGGCGGGCGTTGTCTTGAGTGGCTGCACCCTGGGGCCAGATTTCAACAAGCCGATTGCAGTGAGCCCCGAGCAATGGCTGGCCACCGAGGGCAAACAGGGCGCCAGCCGGCCGGTGGATCAGGCACTCACCGAGCGTTGGTGGGAGGTGTTCGCCGACCCGCAGTTGTCGGCGCTGAGCGAGCAGGTGATCACCAGCAACCTCGACTTGAAGTTGGCAACATCACGATTGCAACAAAGCCGGGCGCTGTATCAGGTGGTGACGGCCGATAACGCTCCCGATCTGTCGGCGACCGGTGGCTTCAGTCGGCAAAGACGTTCAGCCAAAGGCCTGAATGATCCTTCGGGCAATGCCGGGCGCGAGTCGTTCAGCCTATTGGACGGTGGTTTCCAGGCCTCCTGGGAGCTGGACTTCTGGGGCCGTCTGCAACGCCAGACCGAAGCGGTTGACGCTGCGCTGGAGGTGGCTGAAAACGACCGCCGCGAAGTGCTGTTGAGCCTGCTGGCGGAAACGGCCCAGGACTATTTGCAATTGCGGGGCGTGCAAAGCACCGAAGCCATCACGCGCCAGAACCTGGACGTGGCTCGACACAGCCAGTCGCTGACGCAATTGCGTTTCAATGATGGAGTCGCGACTAACCTTGATGTTGCCGAGGCAGGCGCGCAGGTCGCCAGCATTGAAGCTCGCCTGCCCTCGTTGGCACAACGCGAAGCCCAGTTGATCAATGCCCTGAGTTTGTTGGTCGGTGAGCAACCACGCGCCTTGCAAGCTCGATTGCAGAAGGAAGCGCCGCTGCCACAGCCACCCGCTCAAGTCAGTCGAGGCCTGCCTTCGGAGTTGGCCGAGCGGCGCCCTGATATCCGCAGGGCCCAGGCGCGACTGCACCAGGCGACCGCCAGCATTGGTGTGGCCAAGGCCGACTTTTACCCACGCATTACCCTCTCGGGCAGCCTCGGTTCGCAAGCCTTGCAGCTCAGCGATTTTGGCTCTTGGGGCTCGCGCCAGTTCGGCATCGGACCACAGTTCAGTCTGCCGCTGTTCGACGGTGGCCGCCTGCGCGGTACGCTGGCCCTGCGCGAAGCCCAGCAGCAGGAAGCGGCGCAGGCTTATCAACGCACGGTGCTGGGTGCCTGGCACGAGATTGATAATGTACTGACCTTGTACAACAGCCGACAGTTGCGACGTGACCACCTGACCGAAGCCGTCCGCCAAAACCAGATCGCCCTGCAAACCGCGCAGCACCAGTATGTGGAAGGCGTGGTCGATTTCGTCAACGTGCTGACCGTGCAGAGCGCTTTGCTGGCAAGCCAGGAGCAACTGATCGAAAGCGCTGCCGGAGTGTCGTTGGCCCTGGTCGACTTGTATCGCGCACTGGGCGGCGGTTGGCAGTCGGTGTACCCACTGGCCACCGCCGAACCACCGGCTCTTACCTCGGGGGTGCTGGATCAATTGTAGGAGCAGACCTTGGTCGCGATGGCATCACCGCCGTTACACAGAAAAACCGCAGCGATGCCATCGCGACCAAGGTCTGCTCCTACAGGGCAGATGGCAAATCGAACGTCCTTGTCTAGTCTTGCACTCAAAGCAGGGGAGGCTGCTCAACGAGGAAGACTATGCCTGGCGTTTCGAATATCTATCCGTTGCTTGAACATGTGTTGCCAGCCCGGGTGCTTTTGCCCGAGCACCGGCCCACCCATCAACAGCGACTGTTCGCGGGTATCGGCTTACCGTCTCAACACGGCATCAGTGGCGAACCCTTTCCGTTGGCGGTCTGGCTTGATGAAGAGCCCAGTGCGCAGACGGTTTATCGACACCTTCGCAAACAGGCGCTCAAGGGTGACGCTGATGCCTTCAATGACTTGGGCTGGGTCTGGCTCAATGGCAAGTATTGGCAGGGCGACCCGGACCTGGCCCGGCAGTTGTTGCGCATGGCGGCCATGCAGGGGCATGCGGTGGCGTGCTTCAACCTGGGCCAGCAACATTACTTCGGCAAGGGTGGGACGGTGGACTACGCCCAGGCCGCCCAGTGTTATGCCCAAGCGTTCGAGCGTGGGCTGATATCGGCTGCTGCCGTCTTGGGCGATCTCTATGAAGAAGAGGTGTGTGCCGATTCCCAGGCCCACCCCTGGCCGGTCGAGCCACGGCGTGC
Organism: Pseudomonas sp. KH_021; assembly: GCF_057838865.1. Taxonomy (NCBI): domain Bacteria; kingdom Pseudomonadati; phylum Pseudomonadota; class Gammaproteobacteria; order Pseudomonadales; family Pseudomonadaceae; genus Pseudomonas; species Pseudomonas sp. KH_021. The sequence continues at coordinate 152,683 of NZ_CM174477.1, forward strand.
CTATCGCTGGTTTTACCGGGGAGCTCAGGAGGGTGACGCCCGTTGTCGCTTCGAAATTGGCTTGCGGTTGTTGCACGGTCAATCGGTAACCCGAGATCGCAAGGCGGGCGAGCATTGGCTGGAGCTGGCGGCGCAGGTGGGGGTGGTACAAGCCGCAGAAGCACTGGCGCTGCATTTTCACGCGGCTGACAAAGTGCTGGCCTATCTGTTCTGGCGCGATCAGGCCATTGCCCTAGGTAGCCAGTCGGCGCTGGACATGAAGCGTTCGGACTCACTGAGTCCGTAATCACCAATGACACAATCTGTTACCTATTGACGGGGGCGAGTGCCATCGAAGAATATAGATAGTTAGCAAGCTATGAATATTCCCCATGAATTCCGAAGCCCTGCAACAGAGCGTCAGCACCGGCATGGTGTCAGCGTCCCGCGCCAAGTCGCTGAGCCTGACTGACAGCGGTCGGGCCTTGGCCGGATCGATCGAGGGCGAGTTGGTCCGCCTGCGTAAGGAAGTCCTGCAGGGCATTTCGATTGAGGATCTTGAGGCAACCCTGCGAGTGGTCCGTGCCTTCGAGGAGGCCGGGCAGCGTTCGGGGGTGTCGTGGCCTTCGTGAAGGGTTTTTTCGACGGTGTGCCGCCGGCTCACGACTGGCTGCAGGCAAGCGCCAAGGATGCAGACCCGGCCCGTTGGCGCGCCCTGCGTGATCAGCTTGAACATCTGTACCCAAGCGTCGAGGCCATCCTGGCCGACCTGCAGGCCACCCGTACCTACACCGATGTCGAGGCCCAGCTGGCGACAGCCAATACCCAGGTAGCGGTGGGGCAAATCAACCTGTTCCTGGCGCTGGGCGGCGGCTGGGAAAACGCCCGCCCAACCCCGGACCACCCGCCAGGCCGTGGCCTCTGACCCTGTAGGAGCCGGGTTTACCCGCGATGGCATCACCGCGGTCTGGCAGGTAATCCGCGGCGATTTCATCGCGGGTAAACCCGGCTCCTACAGGGGCGGGCTGGTTTTTTTGTTGGCAAGCCCTTGGAGCAGCTCGATGGGCATGGGAAATACGATCGTCGAGGTTTTGTCGCCCGCGATCATGCCCAGTGTCTGCATGTAGCGCAGTTGCATCGCGCCACTCTGGCGCCCGAGCATTTCGGCGGCCTGCATCAGCTTTTCAGAGGCCTGCAGTTCGCCTTCGGCATGAATGACCTTGGCCCGCCTTTCGCGTTCGGCTTCGGCCTGTTTGGCGATGGCGCGGATCATCGACTCATTCAAGTCCACGTGCTTGATCTCGACGTTCGCCACCTTGATGCCCCAGGCGTCGGTCTGGGCATCGAGCACTTGCTGGATGTCCATGTTCAAGCGTTCGCGCTCGGCCAGCAGTTCGTCCAGTTCATGCTTGCCCAGCACCGCCCGTAGTGTCGTCTGCGCCAATTGACTGGTGGCCATGAGAAAGTCTTCAACCTGGATGATCGCCCTCTGCGGGTCCAGCACCCGGAAGTACAACACCGCATTGACCTTCACCGAGACGTTGTCGCGAGTGATCACATCCTGAGGCGGTATATCCAGCACCACCGTGCGCAAGTCCACCCGCACCATTTGCTGAACGCCCGGGATCAGCAAGATCAACCCCGGCCCCTTGACCTGCCAGAAGCGTCCAAGCTGAAACACCACGCCGCGTTCGTACTCGCGCAGGATGCGAAAGGCCGACAGCAACAACAGCAGCAGTAACGCCACCAGCGTCCCGAAACCCAGTTGGATAAACATCATGGCTCTCCTTGCGGTGACGTCTCGTCAACCGCGCTGACATCCAGCAACAGGCCGTTGCGAGCGACCACCTGTACCCGTTGGCCGAGGTTCAGCGGCGATGCGCAGACCACTTGCCACTGCTCCCCTTGCAACTGCACCCACCCGCCGCGGGGATCGTCCGGTTTGAGTTTGATGATGGTCGCCTGGCTGTCGATCAGGCCGACATCGCCGCTGACCAGTACCCGTCGTCGGGCTCTGATGGCCATGGCCACCAGCAGCATCAACAGCAGCGCACTCACCACCGCCAGGCTGATGATCAATGGCAGGGGGACACCAAAACCTGGCGCATCGGTGTCCACCAGAATGACTGCGCCGACCACAAAGGCGACGATGCCACCGAAGCCGATGACGCCAAAGCTGGGCAGGAAGGCTTCTGCGACCATGAAGGCCAAACCCAGCAAAATCAGCGCGACCCCGGCAAAGTTGACCGGCAGCAACTGCAGGGCGTAGAGCCCCAACAGCAAGCAGATACCGCCCAATACCCCGCCCACCCCGGAGCCTGGGTACATGAACTCGAACAACAGGCCATAGACGCCGATCATGATCAGAATCAGTGCCACGCTGGGGTTGGTGATCACCGCCAGCAAGCGCGTGCGCCAATCCGGTTCATGGGTGATCACGGGGCTGGTGGCGGTGTGCAGGGTCAAAAATTTCCCGGCCACCTGCAGCGTCTTGCCGTCCACCTGGCGGAGCAGCTCGGGCACATCGCGAGCCAGGTAGTCGACCACCTTGAGCTTGAGCGCTTCCTCGGCAGGCAGGCTGACCGATTCACGCACCGCTTTTTCTGCCCAGTCGGCATTACGCCCGCGCATCGCCGCCAAGCTACGGATATAGGCCGTGGCGTCGTTGATCTGCTTGCGCTTGAGGGTATCGTCGTTGGCCTGTTCGGTAGGCTTTTTGGTTTCGGGTTGGGTGCCTGGCATGCCTCCGATCTGCACGGGTGTCGCGGCGCCCAGGTTGGTGCCGGGCGCCATGGCGGCAATGTGGCTGGCGTAGAGGATATAGGTGCCAGCGCTGGCGGCCCGCGCACCGCTGGGGGCGACGAAGCTTGCGACCGGGATGGGGCTTGCGAGTATGGCCTTGATGATATCGCGCATCGAACTGTCCAGGCCGCCGGGGGTGTCGATTTGCACCACCACCAACTGCGCCTCTTCAGCCTTTGCCCGGTTCAGGCCACGGATCAGGTAGTCGGCACTGGCAGGGCCAATGGCATCATTGACTGTCAACACCACCACGTTGTTTGCGGCCATTGCCGGTCCCGTTGCCATTTCCAGCAACAGTAAGCCCAGCCAAAAAAGGTGGCGCCAGCCACGACTGTTCATCGGACCCTCCATATTTCAACAACGGTACTGATCAGTTAAAGCGTAGTAGATGGGGCATTTCAGAGACCTCGTCTGCGTGGTTAGCTCAATTGCGACTATGCACGGCGCTGGATAGCGTTAACTGTCATTGATGCCGACCCTTGCACCGCAAGGGCTGTGCCTAAACTAGTGCTGAGGGGGAAAACCCGTGAAGCCTTGCATTCGGGGACCGCAGGGCCTGGAGGTGTGTCATGCGTATGGCGAAAACGGTTCAGGAAAGCCTGAACAAGGCGCATTGCAATTACGACATCGTCGCTCACCCGCATTCGGCAACCAGCCTTGAGTCGGCCCGTACCGCCGGGGTGCCTGCAGAGCGATTGGCGAAGGCTGTGATCCTCGATGACCGGCACAACCACTATCTGATGGCGGTATTACCCGCCAACCGGCATCTGGACATGAGCAAGCTGCCCAAGGACCGGCCCTGGGACTTGACCCGGGAAAGCAACCTGCCGCACTGGTTCGCTGACTGTGAGCGCGGTGCGATTCCGGCGCTCGGTGGGGCTTATGAGATGTCCATGCTCATCGACCCGTTGCTGACCCGCGAAAAAGAGGTCTACCTGGAAGCGGGTAACCACAGTTACCTGATCCATATGGACATGGAGCAATACCGCAAGCTGATACCACACGCTGAAGTGCGTGAACTCAGTTCATGATTTGCCTGCAAGGCCGGGTAACAGCCCGGCCCAAGGAGCTTGCCATGGAATCACCAACGCATAACCTGCCGTCGCTGTTCGAACAACTGGGGCTGCCGGCGGACCCGGTGGGAATCGAGGCGTTTGTCAGCAGCCATTCGCCACTCAAGGCCAACTTGATCTTGCACGATGCCTTTTTCTGGACGCCTGCCCAGGCGGACTTTTTACGCGAGGGCATCAGCCAGGATGCCGATTGGGCCGAGGTGGTCGATCAGCTCAATCTGATGTTGCGCAAAATGGGTTGAAGTTGCCGGGTATTCAGCGCAAGCGTTGCTATGCTCAAACAAAAAAAGAAACTGGGGGTTGGTGAGATGAAAGATCCCTACGCACTAGGCTTCTGGTGCTCCGTGACAGCTCTGACCCTGCTATCGGGTACCTACTTCTACGGGGTCATGCAGACCCACCAGATCAACGCGGCCTTGACCTTTCTGGGCGAAGCGGTGGCGTTGATCGCGGCGCTGTCACTGGCCGTGATGGCGTGGGCGTCCTATCAGGGGTTACAGGTGAAAAAGCGACAGCTGGCGCAAGGCCGAACGCAGGTCGCCATCTGGAACACCAAAGTTGCCCTGCGTCGCGTTGAAACGGTCTTCGACCGCTATTTCTGGGGCAGTTACTGGCAACCGGGGCGCACCTTTGAGGAGGTCATGGGTGAGTTGACCGGCACACCGCTGGAAAAAAGCCTCGAAGCGCTCAAATTGCAATGCGAGGCCCTCGATCAAGAAATTCACAGCCGCGGCTGGCACTGGCTGAACAACGCCCGGGAACTCTCCACCGTTGCGGTGGCCATGGCCCGGGAACGTTATCAACTGGACCTGTGCGACCCACAAGCGGGCTCCACGGGCGGGGCAGTGATCAATCGGGATCTGGAAGTGCTGGTGTACACCTGGTCGGCGCGGTTGCGCACCTTTGATCATCAGTTGGATGAGCTGGAGGAGGAGTATCACTAAGGCCGGTTTGTCTGATGCACCGCGGTGCGGCCATCGCAGCATAGGTATCTACACAATTCAGGGGCAGCGCGGCTCTTGTAGCCGCTGCCGAGGTACGAGGCTGCGATCGGCGGCGAAGCCGTCGTAAATTCAGGCCCTTCGGTGTGCCTGATGGATTACGGTCTCAGGTTTTACGGCCGCTTCGCTGCCGATCGCAGCCTCGTACCTCGTCAGCGGCTACATTCGTAGCAGTAGACGAGTTCAGCGAGGCCAGGTCCGGGGACGTAGTCCTCGCAAAGCCTGTACTCGCGGTGTATCTGAATACTGAAGTGCCAGGTTTTACGACTGCTGCGCAGCCGGACGTGGCCTCGTTCTACTCGTCCACTGCTACGAAATGCAGTACACCAAAAGATGTGTAGATACCTATGGCCATCGCAGCCAAGGCTGGCTCCTACCTGTCGGCGACGCAGCATTGCATGTAGGAGCCGGGTTTACCCGCGATGCAGGCACCGCGGTTTGCCTGATGCACCGCGGTGTGTTCATCGCAGCCAAGGCTGGCGCCTACTCGCCGCGAATGTACTGCTGCAACTGCTCAATCAGGCTCGCCTGCTCGGCAATCGATTCTTTGACCAGGTCACCAATCGACAGCAAACCAACCAATTTCCCATCCTCCACCACCGGCAAATGCCGCAGGTGGCTGTCGGTCATGATGTTCATGCAGTCGTCGACCGTCTTGCGGCCATTCACGGTGATCACCGGTGCGCTCATGATTGCGCTGACCGGCGTGCCGATCGAACTCAACCCCTTGAGTACCACCCTTCGTGCGTAGTCGCGCTCACTTACCACCCCCACCACGGCTCCGTTCTCGACCACTGGCAGGGCACCAATGTTTTTCTCCGCCATCAGCTTCAAGGCTTCGACCACCATCTGGTCAGGGCCAATGGTGTGCACTTCCTGGTTTTTCTGGGCTTTCAGCTTCAGCAACTCTGCCACGGTTTTCATGGGCCAACTCTCCTGAGGGTCGTCTCACAAGAATCGTGGACATACGCTCGCAGAGCAAGTGAGAAAACGCCATGCAGTGCATAGAAAAACGTCATGTTCACGCCGCAGGTTCGCTGGCATCCCGGGTTAGCCAGTCGATGAACTGGGCAAACAGCTCCGCCTGGGAGCTGATCTGCAGTTTGGTGTAGAGATTCTTGCGGTGCATGCGCACGGTTTCCGGTGATATTTCCAGTACCTGGGCACTGGATTTGGCCGAGTGGCCGCGTAGCAGCAAGTGGCAGACATCCTGTTCGCGTTCAGTCAGTACATGGGCGCCAAAGCTTTGGAACGCCGCAGGCAGGCGTGGGTTGAGGTGCAGGGGTTCGGGCTCTGGAGTGTCGGTTGTCGGGATGTGCTGGTCCCAGTGCTGATGGGCAATTTCGCGCACCAGCGGGTCGATGGCCCGCAAGGTCGCCAGTTGATTTTCACTGAAGCGCGTCGTGCTGATGCCATTGAACAGGCTGATGGAAATCTTGGCCTGCACGCCCACATCGAGAATGAAATAGCAGTCCTCCTCGGAGCCTGCGCCCAGGTAATAGGCCTTGTAGTACTCGCTGTTGAAAAAGTCATCGGGGGCGATTTCTGCCAAGGAGTAAAAGCCCTCGGCCAAGCCCTGGTCCACCGCCAGGCAAAACGGGTCGAGCAAATAGCCGCGAGAGAAATAACGGCGAATCACCTGTTGTCGACACTCGGAAGGGATACCCCGCTCATACAACAAGGTAGGCGCCAGGCCCTTGCGCTCCAGGCTGATCATCACCGACTCGATCGGCACCAGGCTGTCGACGGCGTCAACCAGCGCGCTGGCAAAGTCCGGTCCACGGCACTGCACCAGGGCATTGGCCATGGCCTGGTTCCAGCGTTGCAGGGAGATCAGTGAAGCGCCGTGCATGGATCACCTCGTCATTGGGCGTCGGCTCGTTGCACGAGGATATCAGCCTCCTTGCCCGGCGACAGGGCATACCCCCAAATGGGTTATTGCTGGAGCATGGCCCGAGTTCTTAGGCTGCGAGGCACGTCCTGAGAGGAAAACCCAACCATGCACGCACTCGACACTCCGATTGATGATGCCGCCCTGGTGGCTGCCGACAAGGCCCATTACATGCACGGCTACCACGTGTTCGACGACCACCGGGTCAACGGCTCGCTGAACATTGCCGCAGGCGAGGGCGTCTATATCTATGACACCGCCGGCAACCGATACCTGGATGCCGTGGGCGGCATGTGGTGCACCAATATCGGCCTGGGCCGCGAAGAAATGGTCCAGGCCATTGCCGAACAAACCCGCGCGCTTGCGTACTCCAACCCGTTCTGCGACATGGCCAATCCACGCGCCATCGAGCTGTGCAAAAAGCTGGCAGAACTGGCACCCGCGGACCTTGACCATGTGTTCCTGACCACCGGGGGCTCGACCGCGGTGGATACCGCCATTCGGCTGGTGCACTACTACCAGAACTGCCGGGGCAAACGCGCCAAGAAAAATATCCTGACCCGCTTCAACGCCTATCACGGCTCGACCTACCTGGGTATGTCGCTGGGCGGCAAGCAAGCGGATCGTCCGCCCGAGTTCGATTTTTTGCATGACGGCATCCATCACCTCAGTTGCCCCTATTTCTACCGTGCTCCCAAGGGCATGACTGAGGCGGCATTCCTGGATGCACTGGTGCAGGAGTTCGAGGCCAAGATTGTCGAACTGGGCGCTGAGACCGTGGGGGCCTTTATCTCTGAGCCGATATTTGGCTCGGGTGGCGTGATCGTGCCGCCCGAGGGTTACCACCGGCGCATGTGGGAAGTCTGCCAGCGCCACGACGTGCTCTACATCGCCGACGAAGTGGTGACGTCCTTTGGCCGGCTCGGCCATTTTTTCGCCTCAGAGGCCGTGTTCGGTGTAGTGCCGGACATCATCACTACCGCCAAAGGCCTGACCTCCGGCTACCAGCCGCTGGGCGCCTGCATCTTCTCCGAGCGCATCTGGCAGGTGATCGCCGAGCCCGAGCAGGGCCGCTGCTTCAGCCATGGCTTTACCTATTCGGGGCATCCGGTGGCCTGTGCTGCGGCGTTGAAAAACATCGAGATCATCGAGCGCGAAGGCTTGCTCAAGCATGCCGACGACGTAGGGCGCTACTTTGAGGAGCGCTTGCAAACCCTGGCCGATCTACCGATTGTGGGCGATGTGCGTGGGCGCCGGTTTATGGCCTGTGTCGAGTTCGTGGCCGACAAAGACACGCGTGAGCTGTTTCCCGAAGCGATCAATATCGGTGAGTGGGTCCACCTGCGGGCGCAGAAGCGCGGCCTGTTGGTTCGCCCAATCGTGCATTTGAATGTGATGTCGCCACCCTTGATCCTCACCCGCGAGCAAGTGGACTTTATTGTCGATGTCCTGCGTGCAAGCATCCTTGAGACCCTGGAGGACTTGAAGCAGGCCGGTCACTGGTAAACCCCGTTCTCGCGATGCGCGCCCGGGTTTCCGGGCCCGCCGCTCACCGCAGAGGAAAGCCCCTGATGGACACAAACAAGAAAAACAAAGTTCTACGCTTGCGCGATGTCACCCTCTACACCGTTTCGGCGATGCTGTTCATGGACCAGATCGCCCTGGCTGCCTCGTTGGGCTCCACCAGCCTGTTCTGGTGGGCTTACGTTCTGGTGGTGCTGTTCATCCCCATGGCCATGATGACCTCGGAACTGGGCACCACCTTCCCCGACAACGGCGGCGTTTACCACTGGGTCCGCACTGCCTTTGGCTTCAAGTGGGGTGCTCGAGTGTCGTGGATGTACTGGGTCAACAACGCCTTGTGGATGCCGTCGGTGTACATCCTGTTTGCCGGCATGCTCAGCGCGTTCTATTTCCCTGAGCTGAGCCTGTGGGCCAAGATCGCCATCGGCGTGGTGCTGGCGCTGCTCACGGCAGCGGTCAACGCGATGGCCCTGCGCATCGGCAAATGGCTGCCCAACATCGGCGCCATTCTCAAGCTGATCGCAGTAACGGGCCTGGGGATTGGCGGCATCAGCTACGGGCTGCGTGAAGGCTTCGCCAACCCCTTTACCCTTGACGCGATCTTGCCCACCTCCGGCCATGAGATCGCGGCGTTGGGGATCATGGTCTACGGCATCATGGGCACCGAGCTGGCCTGCTGTAGCGCAGCGGAAATGATCAACCCCAAGCGCGACATCCCGCGTGCGGTCTTGATTTCCGGGGTGATCATTGCGGCCTTCAACGTCTTTGGTACCTTGGGCGTGCTGGCGGCGGTGCCACCGGACAAGACCGACGTCACCCAGATCTTCGCAGGCTCGCTGTTTGCCATGTACGGCCACGACGGGCTGGGCGGGTTGTTCGCCAATATGATCGCCTGCTTCGTACTCTTTACCCTGTTCACCAACATGGTCACCTGGAGCATGGGCACCAATCGCGCGGCGGTGGCCGCGGCTGCCAGTGGCGAGTTCCCGGCCGTGTTTGGGGTGGTCCATCCACGGCACAAGACGCCCATCGGTTCGGCACTGATGGCCTCGCTGGTGAGCGTGGTGCTGATGGTGGTCTACGGCCTGGTGGCACACAGTGCCGAAGAGCTGTTCTGGACGCTGCTGTCGATCTTCGCGATGATTTTCATGATGCCCTATGTGCTGATGTGCCTGGCCTTTATCAAGCTGCGCCTGACCGACTCGACACCGCGCCCGTTCCGCATGCCCTTGGGCAATCGCATGGCCTGTTTGTGGGCGGCGATTGTCGGGTTGCATGTGCTGGCCGGGATCGTGCTGTTCGTGGTGACACCCGGCGAGCCGGTCAGTTGGGGGCACACCGGGCAAATCCTGATTGGGGTGGCGTTGGCATTGTTGATCGGAGAGGCAGTGATTCGCATCGGCGGGCAACGCCAGAGCGCTGCAATGGAAGCGCTCTGATTTTTCAAGCGAGGCCGCTCGGGAACCAGTTAACATGTGAATTACTTGTTCCTGAACGGCATGCCCCTGGCCCATGACGACTGCATCCCCGCGTTGGCCCGCTTCGCTGCGGGCCTTGCAACACCCTAACTTTCGCCTGTACTTCATCGGCCACGCCATCTCGACTCTAGGCACTTGGGTGCAGATGGTGGCACTGTCCTGGCTGGTCTACCGGTTGACCGATTCTGCTGCGCTGCTGGGATTGACCACCTTTGCCTCGCTGTTGCCGCAATTGATCGTCGGCCCGATTGCCGGGGCCTGGATCGACCGTCACGACAAACGCCGCCTGTTGATCGGCACCCAGACGCTGCTCGGTGTGCAGGCCGCCGTGTTGGCGCTGCTGACCTGGAGCGGCCATATCAACGCTGGGTTGATCATTGCCATGTCGGCCCTGCTGGGCATTCTCAATGCGGTAGACACCCCGCTTCGCCAGTCGCTGCTCAGCCGCTTCGTCGACGACCCCAAGGATTTACCCAACGCCCTGGCCCTCAACGCCATGCTGTTCACCTGCTCGCGCTTCATTGGCCCGCCGCTGGCGGGACTGATCCTGGGGCTGACCGGTGAGGCGGTGTGCTTTGCCTTGAATGCACTGTCGTACTGCGCGCTGATCTTCAGCCTGTTGGCGGTGCGCATGGGCGTTGGCCTGACAGCCAAGGGCAGCATGCGCAGCGTCTTTCGTGAAGGGCTCGACTACGCGCTTAAAACGCCGTCGGTGCGCACGCTGATGATCGGTGTGCTGATCGTCAACGTCACCGCCTCAAGCTACGCCGTGCTGCTGCCCGTCTTCGCCCGCGACATCTTCACCGGCGACGCCCGCACCCTGGGCTGGCTGTGGGGCGCAGCAGGCTTTGGCTCGCTGGCCTCCACCATCATGCTCGCTGGTCGCCAATCGGTGGCCGACCTGCACCGGCTGATCTACCTCGCGGGGGTGGGCTGCGCCTTGGCGTTGATGGTCTTCGCCTTCAGCACCCACCTGGCGCTGTCATTGGCGGCCATGGCTGTGTTGGGGTTTGGCGTCACGGTCAACAACGTGGGCACCAACATCATCCTGCAAAGCGAGGCCCCCGAACTGCTGCGTGGCCGGGTGGTGTCGATTTATACGTCGACGCGCTTTGGCTTTGATGCCATTGGCGGGTTGTTGGCGGGCTTGCTCGCGGCGCGCTTGGGCGGGCCGTGGGCGATGCAAATCGCCGGTGGGGTGTTGATGGTTTATTGCGTATGGCAGGCAGTGGTGCGAAGCCGATCCCGGTAAGGTTCCGATAAGCGAGCAATGCAGAGCAAAACTTGATCAAACTTGATTTTGGCCGAGCGAGGCACTACATTGGCCGTTATGCAAAATACCCTACACATCGAGTCGCTTCGGGCGGCCCTCGTTCAGCGTGGCTGGACACAAAAAGACCTCGCGGATCAGCTTGGGGTATCGGCGCAGTCCGTTACTAACTGGTTTAAAGGTAAGGATTTTCCTCGCCCTGACAAGTTGCTCAAGCTGGCCACGACGCTGCAGCTTTCATTTTCGCAGTTGGTGGAGCCGCCTCAGGACCAGCCCGTGGTGGCATTTCGAAAGAAGGCGGGAACCAAAACCACCGATGAACATATTCTGAAAGCGATTGGAATCGGCGGTTTGCTCAAGACCTTGGTCGATTTTCTGCCGAAGCTGTCGACCTTACGCACCAAAATTTCGTTACCGTCCATTAGCTACGCGCGTTTGCAGAGCGATGCGTCGCAGGTACGCAATAAATTGGGATTGGGTGAGCGCAGCGTACTGGGTTATGAAGCGCTGATCGCCGAGTTCAAGGCGTGTGGGGCGGTTCTGGTGCCTGTCCTTTGGGGGCAAAAGCAGCAGCACAAGAATGCGTTGCACATTCTGTTGCCGGCGTCAGATGTCACCTTCGTGTTCGTCAACCTGGATACCAAGCTGGAAGACTTCAAGTTTTGGATGGCCCACGAGTTGGCGCATGTCTACACCCCTGAGCTTGCGGGTAGTGACGAGGGTGAGGATTTTGCGGATGCCTTTGCCGGCACCCTGCTGTTTCCTGAGGCGTGTGCGCAGCTAGCGTATTCCGAGGCGGTGCAAGCACCTAGCGCAGCGGGGGAGGTGAGTGTCCTTCAGCAGCATGCCAGGCATCACCAAATTTCACTGAACACGGTGTTCAAGCAGGTGCAGGGATATGCGGCGCAAAACCATCTGCCATCCTTGCGGGTACCCGACAGGACAATTCACGCCGTGCGCAACAGTTCCACGCCGCAGTTGGTCAGTACGATCCTGTTTGATCCAGCCCCTCCCAAGCCCGCGCAATACATTGCCGCCGCGTCGAATGTGTTTCGGTCGGACTTCTTCATGGCTCTGAAGCGCATGATTCGCGAGCACGGGACGGGCCCATCGTATGTTCAGCAAATCATGGATGTATCACTGAGTGATGCGTTCGCGCTTTACGACGAGCTGATGCGTTGAGCGTTGCGTCCACGCTCGTATTGCTGGATACCAACGCGTATCTGCGGCTAGCGAAGCGTGTACGACCAATGCTGGGTGTTGGGTTTGGGCAGAAAAACTATGTCCTGACCATTCTGAAAGATGTTGAGGAGGAAGTGCATCGCAGCGGTGCGCTGAAATTCAAGTTTCCTTGGTTCGACGGTGAAGATCTTGCCGCGGAGCGGGTTGCGAAGCAGGTTCGTCTGAGCGCTGACGAGAAAGGCCAGCTAGAAGCTGCTCAAAGCGTGCTGCGTGGTTGGGTATTAATGAATCCTACAGCCTACACTACGGCTGGCCGCTCTCCTCCTTCTTCGACAGACTGTAGAGTCCTTGCATTCGGCCAAATTCGAGACGCAATTGTGGTCACGGATGACCTCGGTATGCACAAGTTGTCTCAAGATTTCGGCATTGCTGTCTGGCATGGCCACGAGCTGCTCAAAAAAATGCTCACAGCAAAGTTAATAACAAATGAGCAGGTCAAAAGCATCTTCGAAGCGCTGGAGCTCAACGGCGACTTGACTGAAACGTGGCGGCAGGCGAAACACACAGCCTTTCTGAAGCTATTCGGTAAGAGCTAGATAGAGCTTCTTTTCCGGAACAAGCAGAGACAACCATAAACAACAAAGCCCGCACGAGGCGGGCTTTGTTGTGCGTTTCGTAGGCATCAGGAGATGGCTAGAAACATCTATATGGCGCACTCGGCGGGATTCGAACCCACGACCCCTGCCTTCGGAGGGCAGTACTCTATCCAGCTGAGCTACGAGTGCAATGCGGGCGCCATCATACCCATCTCGGCGCCGGTCGTCCATGCCGACAATCTGTAGTCGATTTCGCACAGGTGGCGGTCTATCAAGAACGTTGATCTGAATATCCTTCCACTGAGCGGCTTTTTGTTCTTTTTTTTGAACAGCCTATTGTCCTTTACCCCCTTTGATCCTAGGATTCGTTTGAGATTTCAAACGCTCGACCGCCCTCGGGGCTCCTTTTTTACAATCAACAATTCGCTCCGTGCCTACACGGCGCTGTTAAGGAAGCCGACATGCAGCTTAAAGATGCCCAATTGTTGCGCCAGCAAGCCTATATCGACGGTGTATGGCTGGACGCTGACAATGGTCAGACCATCAAGGTGACCAACCCGGCTACCGGTGAGATTCTGGGTACCGTTCCCAAGATGGGCGCCGCGGAAACCCGCCGTGCCATCGAGGCCGCCGACAAGGCGCTGCCGGCCTGGCGTGCACTGACCGCCAAGGAACGTGCGGGCAAGCTGCGTCGCTGGTTCGAATTGATGATCGAAAACCAGGACGACCTGGCCCGCCTGATGACCCTGGAGCAGGGCAAGCCGCTGGCCGAAGCCAAGGGCGAAATCGTCTACGCTGCCTCCTTCATCGAGTGGTTCGCTGAAGAAGCCAAGCGCGTCTACGGCGACACGATTCCTGGCCACCAGCCAGACAAGCGCCTGATCGTCATCAAGCAGCCAATCGGCGTCACCGCGGCCATCACCCCGTGGAACTTCCCGGCGGCGATGATCACCCGTAAAGCCGGCCCGGCCCTGGCCGCTGGCTGCACCATGGTCCTCAAGCCTGCTTCGCAAACCCCGTTCTCCGCCTTGGCCCTGGTCGAGCTGGCTGAGCGTGCCGGTATTCCGAAAGGCGTGCTGAGCGTTGTCACTGGCAGCGCTGGCGACATCGGCGGCGAGCTGACCAGCAACCCGATCGTGCGCAAACTGTCCTTCACCGGCTCCACCGAAATCGGTCGCCAGTTGATGGCCGAATGCGCCAAGGACATCAAGAAAGTGTCCCTGGAACTGGGCGGCAACGCTCCGTTCATCGTGTTCGACGACGCAGACCTGGATAAGGCCGTCGAAGGCGCGATCATCTCCAAGTACCGCAACAACGGCCAGACTTGCGTTTGTGCCAACCGCATCTACGTGCAGGACGGTGTCTACGATGCCTTCGCCGAGAAGCTCAAGGCTGCGGTGCTGAAACTCAAGATCGGTAACGGTCTGGAAGAAGGCACCACCACCGGCCCGCTGATCGACGAAAAAGCGGTGGCCAAGGTGCAAGAGCACATCGCTGACGCACTGGGCAAAGGCGCCAAGCTGCTGACCGGTGGCAAGAGCATCGAAGGCAACTTCTTCGAGCCGACCGTACTGATCGACGTGCCGCGTAACGCTGCGGTGGCCAAGGAAGAAACTTTCGGCCCACTGGCACCGCTGTTCCGCTTCAAGGACGAAGACGATGTGATCGCGATGTCGAACGACACCGAGTTCGGTCTGGCGTCTTACTTCTATGCCCGTGACATCAGCCGCATCTTCCGTGTGGCCGAAGCGTTGGAATACGGCATGGTGGGTATCAACACCGGTCTGATCTCCAACGAAGTCGCGCCGTTTGGCGGCATCAAGGCTTCGGGCCTGGGCCGTGAAGGCTCCAAGTACGGCATCGAAGACTACCTGGAAATCAAATACCTGTGCCTGAGCATCTGACGGCACGGTAAGGCTTTACCTCCCCGGCAGGACGCGAAAGCGACGTCCTGCCGGTTTTTTACAGCAAGCCCTTACCCCGCGCGGTTTCGGAGGCTGTAGCAGTCGATCATCGTATGCTGCTGCAGTTGCCCCGGCCGCTGATCCTTGAACCGCGCCGCCCGATGAGCGGCGAATGAGGAAATGACACATGAGCAAGACCAACGAATCTTTGATGCAACGCCGTGTTGCCGCCGTCCCACGTGGTGTGGGCCAGATCCACCCAATCTTCGCCGAGTCGGCGAAGAACGCCACCGTGACTGACGTTGAAGGCCGCGAGTTCATCGACTTCGCCGGTGGTATCGCCGTACTGAACACCGGTCACGTGCACCCGAAAATCATTGCTGCCGTTGAAGCTCAACTGCACAAGCTGACCCACACCTGCTTCCAGGTGCTGGCCTACGAGCCGTATGTCGAGCTGTGCGAGAAAATCAACGCACGTGTTCCAGGCGACTTCGCCAAGAAAACCCTGCTGGTCACCACCGGTTCCGAAGCGGTTGAAAACGCCGTCAAGATCGCCCGTGCCGCCACTGGTCGTGCAGGCGTGATCGCCTTCACCGGCGCTTACCACGGCCGCACCATGATGACCCTGGGCCTGACCGGTAAAGTCGTGCCTTACTCGGCCGGCATGGGCCTGATGCCAGGCGGTATCTTCCGCGCGCTGTACCCTTGCGAGCTGCACGGTGTGAGCATCGATGACTCGATCGCCAGCATCGAGCGCATCTTCAAGAACGACGCCGAGCCAAAAGACATCGCTGCGATCATCATCGAGCCGGTTCAGGGCGAAGGTGGTTTCTACGTCGCGCCGAAAGAGTTCATGATTCGCCTGCGTGCCCTGTGCGACAAGCACGGCATCCTGCTGATCGCTGACGAAGTCCAGACCGGCGCTGGCCGTACCGGTACTTTCTTCGCCATGGAACAGATGGGCGTTGCTCCAGACCTGACCACCTTCGCCAAGTCCATCGCCGGTGGTTTCCCGGTAGCGGGCGTGTGCGGCAAGGCTGAATACATGGACGCCATCGCACCAGGCGGCCTGGGCGGCACCTATGCCGGTTCCCCGATCGCTTGCGCCGCGGCCCTGGCCGTAATGGAAGTGTTCGAAGAAGAAAACCTGCTGGAGCGCAGCATTGCGGTCGGCGAGCGTCTGGTCAGCGGCCTGAAGAACATTCAGAGCAAGTACCCAGTGATCGGCGAAGTCCGTGCCCTGGGTTCGATGATCGCGGTCGAGCTGTTCGACGACGGTGACTCGCACAAGCCTAACGCTGGCGCTGTTGCACAGGTAGTGGCCAAGGCGCGTGACAAGGGCCTGATCCTGCTGTCTTGCGGCACCTACGGCAACGTCCTGCGCGTGCTGGTTCCGCTGACCGCTCCAGACGAGCAACTGGACCAAGGCCTGGCAATCATCGAAGAGTGCTTCGCTGAACTGGCCTGAACTGTGAACGGCTAGACAAAAAAACCCGCTTCGGCGGGTTTTTTTGTACCAAAATTTCCGCCGAGCGGTAATGTCTGTACAGGAAAAACCACCCAAGAGGGTGGCAAGCGTTACTTTGGAGACCCGTATGACCACCGTTGACCCTTGCGCCGCACCCAAAGTGCTGATTGCGGAGGCTGACCCGTGGATGCGCGATCTGCTGGCGCAGACCGTGCTCAGTGTGCGCTGCGACGCGCAGTTGACCCTGTGTGCCGATGGCCTGCAAGCCCTGAGCGGGCTGGGTCAATCACCCGATGTGATCCTCGCGACCTGGGAACTGCCAGGCCTGGATGGTCTTGAGCTGCTGCGAAGGGTTCGCCAGCGTCGACAGCAACCGGTGGTGCCGTTCCTGCTGCTCAGCGCCCGCAGCGATGGCGCCAGTGTTCGTGAGATGTTGCCATTCGCTCCCTCGGCCTACCTGACCAAACCCTTGAATATGGACACGCTCAAGCAGCGGCTCAATGCCTTGCTGCGGTCGCTGGGCCAGGCGGTGGCTTGCGAAGTCCCGCCCTTGCGGCCGGGCATGACCCTGCACAGGTTTCTTGAGGCGCGAAGGGCCTCCACCGATGGTGGTCCGCTGTTGGCGGATGTGCAACTGGCGGTCAAGCGCAGCTTGAATCCTCATGGCTTGAATCTGAAAGTGCTGGAAGCAGAAATCCGCACCGATCCGCAAATAACGGCCGTATTGATCGCGGCGGCCAACAGCGCCGCCCAGCATCGTGATAGCAGGGTCCAGACCCTGATGCAGGCATTGATGACCTTGGGCACCGTCCAGAGCATGAACCTGATGCTGGGCCTGGCGCTCAAGCGCAGTGCCAAGCTCAGTGACCCACAGTTGGCGGAGCATGCCGAGCGCTATTGGAAAATGTCGCTGCACACTGCCGAATACGGTCGTACCCTGGCCCGACAACTGGACATCGACCAGGAGCGTTGCTATTGCGCGGGGCTGTTGCACTGCCTGGGAGACCTGGCGCTATTGCGCTGCCTGCAGGAGTGGCTGCTGGCGGGGGGCACCCTGGATGAGGGTCAAATCGTCAAGGCCCTGGATGAATTCGGCGCTGCCTATGGTTCGGCCTTGCGTACGCGTTGGCGCTTGCCACTTGAGCTGCGCGAGTTGATCACTGCCGTGTATCAACTGGGGGGCGGTGTGTATACCCGCGATGAGCTGGCCATGAACCTGGCCGCGCAGATGGCGCGCCTGGCGCCCGATGCTGGGCTGGAAGCCATCGAGGGCAGCAAGTCGGCCCGCTTGCTGAAAATGAGCCGACCACAACTGGAGCGCTTGCGCGCGTAGGAGCAGACCTTGGTCGCGATAATGGACGCTGGGGTGTATCAGGAGGATCGCGTCGTCTTCATCGCAAGCAAGCTTGGCTCCTACAGGTGGCTCTGGCACTACGGTTTGCCTGTAGGAGCCCGGCTTGCCGGCGATGAGGGCGCCGCGGTTGCAAGTGGAGCAGGCGCCGCGGTTGTTACCCCAAAACGATCTGGTTCTTGCCCTGGCGCTTGGCCTGGTACATCGCGGCATCGGCTCGCGAAAACAGGCCGTCGAGCACGTCGTCTTCGTCGGTCCTGCTGGTCAGGCCCTGGCTGACGGTGATGCCGTAGCGCTTGCCTTCGTGCTCGAAGCTCAGGCGCTGGATTTCTCGCTGCAAGCGCTCGGCCACTTGCTGCGCCATCTCCAGCGGGCAGCCCGGAAACACAGCAGCGAATTCTTCCCCACCGATCCGTCCGAACAGGTCCCCGCGACGCAACACCGCCTTGCCGCTGTCGGCCAGGCGCTGCAGCACTTGGTCACCCTCAGGATGGCCATGCTGGTCGTTGATCAATTTAAAGTCATCGATGTCCAGCAGCAGGAATGAGAGGGGTGAGCCTTCCAGGCGCGCCTTTTCAAACTCCCGGTGGGCGCACTCGAAAAAATGCCGACGGTTGCTGCTCTGGGTCAGCACATCGGTGGTGGCCAGGCGTTGCAGTTCGCCTTCCAGTTGTTTTTTCTCGGTGATGTCTTCAGCGATACCGACCACGATGGTGCGCTTGCCCGCTTCACTTTGTTGGCTGATAAAGCATTTGTCGCTGAGCCAGCGGATTTCACCCTCGGCGCTGATAATGCGATATTCGCGGTCTTCCACTGCGCCCTGGGTCAGTACCTGCGCCAGGCTGCGCTCGGCGTATTCCAGGTCGTCCGGGTAGATGCTGTCGCGCCACTCGTTGTAGTCGGCCAGCACCAGGCCAACCGAGCGACCAAAGATGCGCTCGTAGGCGGGGCTGACGTAAAGCATCTTGCGCGATTCCCAATCGAACGCCCATAACACCGCATTGACACTGACCAGCAGGGAACTGAATAACTGTTCGCGTTCGCTCAGGCGCGCCACTTCGCCTTGGGCATGCAACAAAGCCAACAGCGTTTGCGCCGCATCAGGCATTTGATTGGGGGGAAACGAAAAAGGGCTTTTGTTGGCCATACGCAACGCTCGAAAGGCTTGGCTGAATCACTCTGCAAGACGCCCGAAAACGAGCGGCCACACGCCAACCCGCCTCAGGGGGCGTTATGGCATCAGAAACCAGTATGGAGGCGAAGTTCCGGCCGGCGCGCCGCAGTGCAGGGCGCGCCGATCAACGGTTTCAGGCGGCGACAGGGCGCAGGGAGTAGGTTTTCAACTGGACGGCGAAATCGCGCAGCGACTGGATGCCACTGGCCTCGGCTTCATGGACCCAGTCCTTGATGGCGGCGAGCATGTCGTGGCCATTGGAGCTGGTGCGGGCCCATATCTGCTGTAGCGCCAAGCGTTTTTCGTAGATCACCTTCAGTGCCTGACTATGCTCCAGCATGCTCTGGATGCGTGCGTGATGGCGCTCTTTCAGCAGGCTGGGCTCACGCGAAAGCAGGCGTTTGGCGCGACGGAACTGGTGGCGCACCGAATGATCGACCTTGGCCAACTCCTGCGTGACCAACGGCGCGATGACCAGCTTGCGGTACTGGGCCATGATCTGGAAACGGTTGTTCAGGATGGCCATGGCGGTGTCCATGTCCAGGTTCAGTTTGCCTTCCACCCGATGGGCAATGGGCGCCACACGTTGAACCTTGGCCAGGCGCAGAAAGCTGAACACTCTGATCCAGGCCCAGCCCATGTCGAACTCCCATTTCTTGACCGAGAGCTTGGCCGAGTTGGGGTAGGTGTGGTGATTGTTGTGCAGCTCCTCACCTCCAATGATGATGCCCCAAGGCATCAGGTTGGTCGCCGCATCCCGGCACTCGAAGTTGCGATAGCCCACCGCATGGCCCAGGCCGTTGACAACCCCTGCGGCCCAGAACGGAATCCACATCATCTGGATCGCCCAGACAGTCATGCCGATCACACCGAACAGCGCCAGGTCGATCACCGCCATCAGCGCAACGCCGCCCAGCGGGAAGCGCGAGTAAAGGTTGCGCTCGATCCAGTCTTCGGGGCAGTTCTTGCCATAAATACGCAAAGTGTCGGGGTTTTCGGCTTCGGCGCGATACAGCTCTGCACCTTTGCGCAAAACGGTAGACAGGCCCTTGACCACTGGGCTATGCGGGTCATCGACGGTTTCGCACTTGGCGTGGTGCTTGCGGTGTACCGCCGTCCATTCGCGGGTGTTCTGCGCCGTGGTCAGCCACAGCCAGAAGCGGAAGAAATGCTTGAGCCCGGCGTTCAGCTCCAGAGAGCGGTGGGCGGAATAGCGATGCAGGTAAACCGTGACGCCGACGATGGTCACGTGAGTCATCAACAGAACGACTGCCACCAGTTGCCAAACTGACAGGTCGAGTAAACCGTTGTACCACATAGGCGGTTGGGTCCTCGGAAATAGAGAAAAACTGCGAAGGACAATTATCCCCATGCCGGTTCAGAAAACCAGTCACCCTTTTAGATAAAAGTCGCCGGATGTTTCTAGCCGCTGCTGCGACTCAAGTCAGGAAACGTGGGCATCTTGCCTCTATAATCCAATTCTTTTGAAGTGGCTATTCACGACCGCCCATGTCGACTTCATCTCGAGATGCTCTGCGCATAGCGCTGGTATATGTACTGGCAGCCGTCTTGTGGTTGTTCCTTACTGATCAAATATTGAACAATCTTTTCGATGATTCGACAGCGCGTGCCCGGTGGCAAGCGATCAGTGGCTATCTCGGGGTGGCCGCCACGGCGGTATTTATCTTCGTTTCTCGCGTCCGGTTGCTGAAGTTCATCGGGTTGGGCGCTCGCACCCGGCGTGAAGATCGACAGCAGTTGCGCACGGCAGCGGCTGTGTTCGACAGCACGCTGGAAGGCGTACTGGTCACCGATGCCGAGCGTCGCATCGTGCATGTGAACAGAGCGTTCATGGACATTACCGGTTATCGGATTGAGGAAGTGCTGGGCCAGACGCCCAGCAAGTTCAAGTCCGGCCGACATGACCAAGCCTTTTACCAGCACATGTTCACCTGCCTGACTGAACAGGGCCGATGGAGCGGCGAGATCTGGAACCGGCGCAAGAACGGCGAGATCTATCCACAATGGCAGACCATCAGCGCCATCAAGGACGACAGCGATCAGGTCAGCCATTACGTTGCCGTGTTCAGCGATATCAGCGCGATCAAGCGTTCGGAACGAGAGCGTGCGCGGTTGGCTAACTACGACCCGTTGACGGGCTTGCCCAACCGCCTGCTGTTCAATGATCGAACCGTCCAGGCGCTGGCCGCCGCCAAGGCTCACAAGCGCGGTTGCGCCTTACTGGCATTGGACCTGGACCACTTTCAAAGCATCAACGACAGCCTCGGCCACAGCCTGGGTGATCAGTTGCTCAAGGCGGTTGCCGAACGCTTGCGCGGCTTGCTGGACGAAGACGTGACCCTGGCCCGCCTGGGGGGTGACGAATTTGCCGTGCTGCTGGAAAACTGCCCGCACGTGAGGCTTGCCGCACGCCAGGCGCAAGCCTTGCTCGATGGCTTAAAGCAGCCCTTCATGTTGGACAGTCATTCTTTGTTTGTGAGCGCCAGCATCGGCATCAGCCTGTATCCCGGTGATGCGCTGGACGCTGATCAGCTGCTGCGCAACGCTGATTCGGCGCTGTACAAGGCCAAGTCCTGCGGCAGGTCTGGCTATGCCTTGTACACCGAAGAGCTCACCACTGATGCCCAGCAACGGGTAGAAACCACCGCTGAACTACGCCGCGCCCTGGAACAGCAAGAGCTGCGGGTGTTCTATCAGCCAGTACATGATTTGCGCAGCAACCGACTGATCGGTGTTGAAGCATTGGTGCGCTGGGAACATCCGCAAAGAGGGATGGTGCCTCCGGGAGAATTTATTCCCATTGCCGAGCGCTCGGGCTTGATTGCCGAGATCGACGCCTGGGTGATGCGCCAGGCGTGCACCCAGATGGTTGCCTGGCAGCGCAGCGGCAAATCCCTGGACTTCGTCGCGGTAAATGTTTCCAGCCGACTGTTTGGTCATCGCGATCTCTATCGCCAAGTGGCGCAAGTGCTCGAGGACACCGGCCTGGCCCCGGCTTGCTTGGAGCTGGAAGTGACCGAAAGCGCGGTCATGGACGACCCTGACAGTGCGCTTGAGCAGATGCATCGTCTGCGCGAACTGGGCCTGCAATTGGCCATCGACGATTTCGGCACTGGCTATTCCTCCCTTTTGCGCCTCAAGCACCTGCCTGTCCAAAAGCTCAAGATCGACCAGGGTTTCGTCAATGGCCTGCCAGAGGATGAGGACGATATCGCCATCATTCGCGTCATCATTGCCTTGGCCAAGAGCATGGGCATGACAGTGCATGCCGAAGGTATCGAACAGGCCGAACAGGCGCAGTTCCTGCTGGAGCAGCAGTGCGATGCGGGGCAGGGCTGGTGGTTCGGCCGGCCGGTGCCCGCGCAGGAACTGGTCTTCCCATCCAATCCACCGCGATAGGCATAGGTATCTACACATCTTTTGGCGTACTGCTACGAATGTAGCCGCTGACGAGGTACGAGGCTGCGATCGGCAGCGAAGCGGCCGTAAAACCTGAGACCATAATCCATCAGGCACACCGAAGGGCCTGAATTTACGACGGCTTCGCCGCCGATCGCAGCCTCGTACCTCGGCAGCGGCTACAAGAGCCGCGCTGCCCCAGAGTTGTGTAGATACCTATGCCGCGATAGGCGCACCGCGGTATATCTGGCCATTAGGTTATATAAACATGCCTAAACAGTATTTTTAAGAATATAAAGACGTCTCTAAGATGAGCTCCAAGCCCACAGCATTTCTCATCTTCAGGGAGCACGAGCATGAGCACACCACTGCGTAGCATTGATGGTCAGGACGAAGCCAGCATCCTGCGCGAGATTCAGGCCGCACTGCGCGACCTGCGCTTCGGTGCGGTGGAGATCACGGTGCACAACGCCCAAGTAGTGCAGATCGAGCGCAAGGAAAAATTCCGCCTGCAAAACCCGGGCAACAAGCCCAGCTGAAGCCAAAGCCTGCCGCCAGAAATATTAGAAAAATAGCCAATCGGGAGCTTCACCATGTCCATCCGCCGTTATGCCCTGGCAGCCCTCGCCAGTGCTGTTTTTGCAGGTTCCGCCATCGCCAAGGACTACGAACTGCTGAACGTGTCCTATGATCCGACCCGCGAGCTGTATCAGCAGTACAACGCCGAATTCATCAAGCACTGGCAGCAGAGCCACCCTGACGACAAGGTGAAGATCCAGCAATCTCACGGGGGGTCGGGCAAGCAGGCCCGTGCGGTGATCGATGGGCTGCGCGCTGACGTGGTGACCCTGGCCCTGGCCGGTGACATCGATGAAGTGGCCAAGCTGGGCAAGTCCCTGCCGGCCACCTGGCAGACGCGTTTGCCCGAGGCCAGTACGCCTTACACCTCGACCATCGTGTTCCTGGTGCGCAAGGGCAACCCCAAGGGCATCAAGGACTGGGGCGACCTGATCAAGAAAGACGTATCGGTTATCACGCCAAACCCGAAAACCTCCGGTGGCGCGCGCTGGAATTTCCTCGCCGCCTGGGCCTACGGCCTGAAAACCGGTGGCAGCGACGCCAAGGCCCAAGAGTATGTAAAAGAGCTGTTCAAGCACGTTCCGGTACTGGACACCGGCGCCCGAGGCTCGACCATTACTTTCGTCAACAACGGTCAGGGTGACGTACTGCTGGCCTGGGAAAATGAAGCGTTCCTGGCGCTGAAAGAAGACGGTGGCAGCGACAAATTCGAGATCATCGTGCCGTCGCTGTCGATTCTTGCCGAACCACCGGTGGCCGTGGTCGACAAGAATGCCGAGAAGAAGGGCAATCAAGTGATTGCCAAGCAATACCTCGAATACCTGTACAGCCCGGCCGGCCAGAAAATCGCCGCCGAGAACTTCTACCGCCCGCGTGATAGCAAAGTAGCGGCCGAATATGGCAAACAGTTCCCCAAACTGGACCTGGTCACTATCGACAAAGACTTCGGCGGCTGGAAAACTGCCCAGCCCAAGTTTTTCAACGACGGTGGGGTGTTCGACCAGATCTATACGGCGCCGTGAGTCAGGGTGCTTTTAGTAACGCCGTTTAGTAGCCAAGCATGGGCCCGGGACTTCTCTCGGGCTTTTGTGCGTCAACCAAGGACTTTTATGTCGCGTCGTATCTCCCCCGTCATACCCGGCTTTGGGCTGACGCTGGGCTACACCTTGGTGTACCTCAGCCTGATTGTGCTCATACCGTTGGCCGCCATGTTCGTGCATGCCGCCCAGCTCACCTGGGAGCAGTTCTGGACCATCATCAGTGCGCCGCGCGTGTTGGCCGCCCTGAAGCTGAGTTTCGGCACGGCTCTTTGCGCGGCCATCATCAACGGTGTGATCGGCACGTTGCTGGCCTGGGTGCTGGTTCGCTATACCTTCCCTGGGCGCAAGGTCATCGATGCCATGATCGACCTGCCGTTCGCCTTGCCCACGGCCGTTGCCGGCATTGCCTTGACCGCCCTGTATGCGCCAAACGGCCTGGTTGGGCAGTTCGCCACGGACCTTGGCTTCAAGATCGCCTACACCCCGTTGGGCATTACCCTGGCACTGACCTTCGTCACCCTGCCGTTCGTGGTGCGTACGGTGCAGCCGGTATTGGCCGATATTCCTCGTGAAGTCGAAGAGGCCGCCGCCTGCCTGGGCGCCAAGCCCATGCAGGTGTTCCGCTACATCCTCGCACCCGCCTTGCTGCCGGCCTGGCTGACGGGCTTTGCATTGGCCTTCGCCCGGGGTGTTGGTGAGTACGGGTCGGTGATTTTCATCGCCGGTAACATGCCGATGAAAACCGAAATCCTGCCGCTGCTGATCATGGTCAAGCTCGACCAATACGACTACACCGGCGCCACGGCCATCGGCGTGATGATGCTGGTGGTTTCCTTCATTCTGTTGCTGCTGATCAACCTGCTGCAGCGGCGCATCGAAACCCCTTGAAGGAGGCCACAAACATGTCCGCAACTTCGATTTCGGCCGCCGCATCGGCCAATGCCGCTCGCCGCGGTAGTGCCACTTCACGGCGTATCCTGATCGGCCTCGGCTGGTTGATCTTCGCCCTGTTCTTGCTGCTGCCGCTGTTTATCGTGGTCTCCCAGGGCCTAAAGCTTGGCCTGGGTGCATTCTTCACGGCGATCTTCGAACCCGACGCCCTGTCGGCACTGAAACTGACCGTGATCGCTGTATTGATCTCGGTACCGCTGAACTTGGTGTTCGGTGTCAGCGCGGCCTGGTGTGTCAGCAAATACAACTTCCGTGGCAAGAGCATCCTGGTAACGTTGATCGACCTGCCGTTCTCCGTTTCGCCGGTGATCGCGGGCCTGGTCTACGTATTGATGTTCGGCGCCCAGGGCTTTTTCGGGCCATGGCTTCAGGACCATGACATCCAGATCGTGTTTGCCTTGCCGGGTATCGTGCTGGCGACCATCTTCGTCACCGTGCCGTTCGTGGCCCGTGAACTGATCCCGCTCATGCAAGAGCAGGGCACCCAGGAAGAAGAAGCCGCGCGCCTGTTGGGTGCCAATGGTTGGCAGATGTTCTGGCATGTGACCGTGCCGAACATCAAGTGGGGCCTGATCTACGGCGTGGTGCTCTGCACCGCCCGGGCCATGGGGGAATTTGGTGCGGTGTCGGTGGTGTCAGGGCACATCCGCGGGGTGACCAATACCTTGCCGCTGCACGTCGAGATTCTCTACAACGAATACAACCACGTCGCGGCCTTCAGTGTGGCGAGCCTGTTGCTGATCCTGGCGCTCTTTATCCTGCTGCTCAAGCAGTGGAGCGAGTCCCGCATTAACCGTCTGCGCAACAACGCAGCGGAGGAATAATTCATGTCGATCGAAGTTCGTAATGTCAGCAAGCGCTTCAACGCTTTCCAGGCCCTGAACAGCATCAATCTGGATATCCAGAGCGGTGAACTGGTGGCCTTGCTCGGCCCTTCCGGTTGCGGCAAGACCACGCTGTTGCGGATCATCGCGGGCCTTGAAACGCCCGACCAGGGCAGCATCGTCTTCCATGGCGAAGACGTTTCCGGCCACGATGTACGCGACCGCAACGTCGGCTTTGTGTTCCAGCACTATGCGTTGTTCCGCCATATGAGCGTGTTCGACAACGTCGCCTTTGGCCTGCGCATGAAGCCCAAGGGCGAGCGCCCAAGCGAAAGCAAAATCGCCGAGAAGGTCCACGAACTGCTGAACATGGTCCAGCTCGACTGGCTGTCCGACCGCTACCCCGAGCAGTTGTCCGGTGGCCAGCGCCAGCGTATCGCCCTGGCTCGCGCCCTGGCGGTAGAGCCCAAGGTATTGCTGCTCGACGAGCCGTTCGGTGCCCTCGATGCCAAGGTGCGCAAGGAGTTGCGCCGCTGGCTGGCGCGGCTGCACGAAGATATCAACCTGACCTCGGTGTTCGTGACTCACGACCAGGAAGAAGCCATGGAAGTGGCCGACCGTATCGTGGTGATGAACAAGGGTGTGATCGAGCAGATCGGCTCACCGGGCGAGGTGTACGAAAACCCGGCCAGCGATTTCGTTTACCACTTCCTGGGTGACTCCAACCGGCTGCACCTGAGCGACGATCACCTCGTGCTGTTCCGCCCTCACGAAGTGTCGCTGTCGCGCCACGAGCTGGAAGACCACCACGCCGCCGAAGTGCGCGACATCCGCCCGCTGGGCGCGACCACGCGGGTGACATTGAAGGTGGAAGGGCAGAGCGATCTGATCGAAGCCGAAGTGGTGAAGGATCACGATAGCCTGATCGGCCTGGCACGCGGCGAGACGTTGTTCTTCAAGCCCAAGGTCTGGCAGAAACTCTGAATCGGATTGCCGGACCACCCTAAGCAACTGTGGGTGACACTGTGGGAGATTCTATGGTTGATGAGAATCCCTCAGGGCGGCTTTTGATTCTTGTGGGAGATTCTATGGTTATGGGCAAATCTCATTCTTGAGTGATTCTGTGGGCTTGCCAGCGAATAACTTCACCGCGGTATGTCTGACACACCGCGGTGAAGCTTTTCGCTGGCAAGCCAGCTCCCACGTTAGAGCGGGGTTATGGAGGGGTGGGTCTGATCGGGCCCACCCGCTGCTCGATTTCGCGCTTCAACTCCTCGCGCATCCCCAACATAAAGCCCAGCTCCGCGACGACAAACAGCGGGCCGACGATCAACCCCATCACATCGTCGACAAACGCGGGCTTGCGGCCTTCGTAGTAATGGCCGACAAACTGGATCGCCCACCCCAGCACAAACAGCCCAAGCCCGGCACTGAGCCAGACCAGGGTGCTCTGGTTCGCCAAGAGTTCACCGGCCCACAGGCAAAAGCCCAGCAGCATGGCCATCAGCACGCCCAGGCGCGGGTCTAGCTGCAAGTAAAACCAGGCACTGGCCAATGCCACCAGCGCTGCCGGTGACAACCAGCAACCTGCCAGGTACAAGCCCGGACGGGAGAGCAGGACGGTCACGGCCACCACGATCAGTGGAATGCCAATAAAGTGAGTGACGATATTGCGCGGGTCGCGGTGATAGGCCGCGTACTGGCTGAGATGATCGACCAGGTTTTTCATTGTTGTGCCTCTGATGAGTAAACCGCTCAGCGCAACGTGTCGCGATATTGGCCCGGTGACAAGCCGGTCCAGCGCTTGAAGGCACGCGTAAAACTGCTGGCATCGGCGAAGCCCAGTCGATAACCGATTTCAATCAGTGAGAGGTTGGGGTCACGCAGGTAGTGTAGCGCCAGGTTTTGTCGGCACTCGTCCAGCAAGCTGTCGTAGCGGCAGCCTTCATCGGCCAGGTGGCGTTGCAGGCTACGCAGGCTCAAATGCAGGTTGCTGGCGATATCGTCGGCGCTGGGTGCGCCCTCTGGCAGGCTGGCTTCGATGGCATTGCGCACCCGCCTCTCCCAGGTCAGCGGTTGCAATAGACCGAGGGTCTGATCCAGCAGGGATTCGTTATGGTTAGCCAGTTGAGGGTCCGCTTCGTCCAGATGGCAGTCGAAATCCTTCAGGTTGAACTCCAGGCGATCTTCGTCAGCGGCGAAGTGTACCGGCGAGCGGAACACCTTGTGCCATTGATGCGGGTCGGCAGGCGGCGGTCGTCGCAAGTACACCGCCAGCGGGGCGT
Source organism: Pseudomonas sp. KH_021 (assembly GCF_057838865.1). Classification (NCBI taxonomy): domain Bacteria; kingdom Pseudomonadati; phylum Pseudomonadota; class Gammaproteobacteria; order Pseudomonadales; family Pseudomonadaceae; genus Pseudomonas; species Pseudomonas sp. KH_021. The sequence continues at coordinate 180,475 of NZ_CM174477.1, forward strand.
AATCGCGGCCCAGACGGTTGCGACACGTGCGCACGTAGATCGCGGCGAAGGCGTCGATGGCTTCGAATGCCGGTGACGGGTTGTCCGATGGCCTGTGCAGGCGAAGGCAGTAGCGATCTTCAGTACGGGTCAGTTGAGGCTCCACCACGTCGCTGACCACCTTGTGATACCGCACGATTCGCTCGAATACGTCTCGCAGGTTGCCGCTGGCCACCAGCGCGTAGCCCAGTGCATGGAAAGTGGTGGGGCTGACAAAGCGCGACATGCGCAGGCCGATCGCCGGGTCGCTACTGACCTGTACTGCCAGTTGCCACAAGCGAGCGGTGCCCGAGACTGGATAACGGGCGTTTGGGTCGTCCATCAACTGTGGATCGAGCCCCGCCTGCCGGCACAGCGCGCCACTGTCCAGGCCCATGGAGTCGAGCTGCTTGCACAGTGCGCGGATCCAGCTGGCGAGGGTGGTTGGTTCGCTCATGCTGATAAAAGCTTCCTGTCCACAGGTAGGTTCATGGCCGCATGGCTGGCGATCACACGCCAGCCGATGAACCTTAATAATCTGCTGCTTATTCACGGCAATCAATGTCTTCATCGTGGCGAGGGCTAGCCGCGCTGAGCGCATTGAGTGGCACGACTCTGATCTGTGTCATGTTGCTGTTACAGGGGAAGTTTATTGTGACGGCTGCGCTGAACGAACACGGGATTTCCAAGGCTGCTCTCTGACAGGGGGCAGCCCTTTTTTTAGATCTATATGTATTTTTGGTTATTAATAAATAGCCTCTTATTCCTTAACGAATATATATCAGCTGCTTATACTGCCGTCCAAGTCACAGGAGATAACCCCCATGCGCAATGAATCAATCCGCTACCTGATTGTGCCGGGCTGGCAAGGATCGCCAGAGGATCATTGGCAAACCCACTGGCAGAACAGCCTGCCCAACAGTTCAAGGGTCGAGCAGGCCGACTGGTTGACACCGTACCACCAGGATTGGGTCGCGTCGTTGCAGGCAGCGGTTTCGGCCGAAGACACGTCGGTCATCCTCATTGCCCATAGCCTGGGGTGCATCACCGTGGCTCACTGGGCGGCCCATGCGCCGGTTGAGTTGCTGCGCCGTGTTCGTGGTGCCTTGCTGGTGGCTCCCGCCGACGTCGAGCGGCCGACCTGTGCCGAAGCCCTGCGTAATTTTGCTCCCATTCCACGAACGCTTCTGCCATTCCCAAGCCAGGTCGTCAGTTCCGACAACGACCCTGCTGTCAGCGCCCCGCGCGCCTTGCAGATGGCGCGGGCCTGGGGCGCCGAAGCTGGGATTCTGGCCGGCGCCGGGCATATCAACGTCAAGTCCGGGCACCATCGCTGGGAGCAAGGCTTCGCCTACCTCTATCGTCTGCAGAACCGGCTGGAGCAGCATTCGCGGCGCCGAGCCTGATCACATTCTTGAACAAACGCTCAAGCCCACAGCGGCCGGAGCGGGAGCGTTGCCATGAGTGCCCACGATACGTTCGGCCAGCCACTGCTGACCTTTCCCGAGGCAGATAAAAGCCCTTTAAGCATCCGCGCCAAGGCGCTGGTGTTTGTCGACCCCCGTTCGCGCCAACTGCGTGAGGAGCTGGAGCAGATCGCCCCCACGGGCCTGCCCGTTCTGATACGCGGCGAGACTGGCACCGGCAAGGAGTTGCTGGCACGCCACATTCACCGGGCCAGCGATCGCGGTGGGCTATTTGTATCGGTGAACTGCGCAGCGATCAGCCCGACCTACGCGGATGCCGAACTGTTTGGCTATACCGCGGCGGCCTTCAGCGGATCGGCCAGCAGTCGCGCCGGCTGGTTCGGCTCGGCCAATGGCGGCACCCTGTATCTGGACGAAATCGCCGACTTGCCTTTGCCTATCCAGGTGAAATTGCTGGCGGCGCTGGAAAACCATGAAGTCACCCGTGTCGGCGCCCAGCAACCGAGCCCAGTGGATGTTCGGCTGGTGGCCGCCTCCAGCATTGACCTTGGGCAAGCGGTAGCGGCCGGCAAGTTTCATGACCGCCTCTTCCGGTACCTGAGCGAGGGGTATCTGGAACTGCCCGCATTGCGCGAGCGTACCGGCGATATCCTCGCCTTGGCCGAATATTTCCTCGGCTTCTATAGCCAGCGCTTGAACTTCCCTGTGCCACTGATCAGCGACGCGGCCCTGCGCTTGCTCGAACAACACCGTTGGCCCGGCAATACCCGAGAGCTTGAAAACGTCATTCACTTCGCACTGTTGGTCAGTCGTGAAGAGATCCTGCCCGAGCACTTACAGTTGCCAGATGCTCGCTGAAAAGGAATAAGAACCTAAGCAAAAGATATTGTTAAGGAATAAGAAATGTGGGTATTGTCCGTCCCACGCCCCCGAAGAACGGTGGCACCCCCTTTTTGCTGTCGTCATCGACGCGCGTAGAAATGATTAAGGACTGTGCATGAAAAAGGCTCTGTTGTTCACCGCTCTGGCTGCCGCGCTGTCGGTTGCAGGTTTTGCCCAGGCAGGCGAAAAGCTGGTCGTCGCCGCGACCCCGGTTCCCCATGCTGAAATCCTTGAACTGATCAAGCCGGCCCTGGCCAAGGAAGGTGTGGACCTGGAAGTCAAGGTGTTCACCGACTACGTACAGCCTAACGTGCAGGTCGACCAGAAGCGCCTGGACGCCAACTACTTCCAGACCCTGCCTTACCTCAATAGCTTCAACGAAGGTAAAGGCACACACCTTGTGACCGTCATCGGTGTACACGTCGAGCCCTTTGGTGGCTACTCGAAAAAAGTCAAAACCCTGGCTGAGCTCAAGGACGGCGCGACCATCGCCATTCCCAACGATGGCAGCAACAGCGGTCGTGCACTGATCCTGTTGCACAAAGCCGGTTTGATCGAACTGAAAGACCCGAAAAACGCCGTGGCCACCACGAAAGATATCGTCAAGAACCCGCGCAACTTCAAGTTCAAGGAACTGGAATCGGCCATGCTGCCGCGCGTGCTGGACCAAGTCGATCTGGACATGATCAACACCAACTACGCGCTGGAAGCGGGCCTGAACCCATCCAAGGATGCACTGCTGATCGAAGGCAGCGACTCGCCTTACGTCAACTTCCTGGTAGCTCGCCCGGACAACAAGGACAGCGTCGCCATGCAGAAGCTGGCCAAAGCGCTGACCAGCCCTGAAGTCAAAGCCTTCATCGCCAAGAAATACAGCGGCGCGGTACTGCCGGCGTTCTGATCCGCTACCTGATACACCTGATACACCTGTAGCCGCTGCCGTCAGGCTGCGATCGACCGCGGAGCGGGCGCAGAGGTCGCGTGACCGGCGCCCCTTCGGGCCGCATCGCAGCCTGACGGCAGCGGCTACAGGCGGACTTGCACTACCACCTTGCCCACCGCCCGGCGCTGCCCTAGTGCATCGATGGCTTTACCCGCCTGCTCAAGCGGATACGTCTGCGACACCAGCGGCTTCAACTTCCCTTGTTCGTACCAGGCAAATAGCTGCTCGAAGTTAGCCGCGTTGTCGGCCGGCTGGCGCTGGGCAAACGAGCCCCAGAACACGCCCACCACCGACGCTCCCTTGAGCAGTGCCAGGTTTACGGCAAACTGCGGGATCTGCCCGCTGGCAAACCCCACCACCAGCAACCGACCATTCCAGGCCAGGCTGCGCACGGCCGGGTCGAACAGCTCGCCGCCGACCGGGTCGTAGATCACGTCTACACCGTTGCCGCCGGTCAGGCGCTTGAGTTCGTCCCTGAGGTTGCTCTGGTTGTAGTTGATCAGCTCGTCTGCCCCGGCGGCCTTGGCAACAGCCAGTTTCTCCTCGCTACTGGCGGCGGCGATGACGCGAGCGCCGAGCGCCTTGCCGATTTCCACGGCGGCAAGCCCGACACCCCCCGAAGCGCCCAGCACCAGCAAGGTTTCACCGGCCTTGAGCTGGCCGCGCTGGGTCAGCGCGTGCATCGAGGTGCCGTAGGTCATGCTGAAGGCCGCAGCCGTCTGGAAGTCCATGCTGGGTGGGGTAGGCAAGACGTTGTAGCTGGGCACTGCCACAAGCTCGGCAAAACTGCCCCAGCCGGTCAGGGCCATGACCCGGTCGCCAACCTTCAAGTCTTTGACGTTATCGCCCAGCGCCCGCACGACACCGGCCGCTTCGCCACCTGGCGAGAACGGGAAGGGCGGCTTGAACTGGTACTTGCCTTCGATGATCAGCGTATCGGGAAAATTGACCCCGGCCGCATGCACTTCCATCAAGACCTCATTGCCCTTGGCCGTAATGTCCGGGACCTCTTCGATGACCAGCGTTTCGGCCGGACCGTAGGCTTTGCACAACACTGCTTTCATCGGGGCTATTCCTTTTGGCGGGATGGCCGATAAGTGTAGAAGGGCCTTGAGTCGGGTCAACGAGCATGCCCCTGCCTGATACCAGGCCATAGCCTTTGCCGCACTTGGGTGCGGGTCCGTTGATGGTTATGCTGGCGCCAATTGAAGAGGAGTGAGCTGTGAAAGCGTGGATTGTGATGATGCTGGCCCTGGTGATGCCAGTGGCCGCCATGGCCGAGCAAGCTGAAGAGGCAGCGCCCAAAGTCGCCTATATCTCCTTGAGCCCGCCCCTGGTGGGCAACTATGCCCTGGATGGCAGCGCCAAATTGCGGGTCTACAAGGCAGATGTGGCCTTGCGCGTCACGGGGGATGAAGCCGCCAAGGCGGTCAAGTACAACGAGCCGCTGATTCGCAACCAGTTGGTCGCCCTGTTTTCCCAGCAGACGGTCGAGTCGCTGGGTAACGTCGAGGCCAAGGAAAATCTTCGTCAACAAGCCCTGAAGCAAACCCAGCAGGTGCTGACCGACGAAACGGGTAAGCCGATCGTCGAGGATTTGCTGTTCAACAACCTGATCGTGCAGTAGCCAACGTTAGCGCAGGGCGAGGATGGCTGCCCATTGCTCAGGGGTTACCGGCATGACCGACAGGCGGCTGCCCTTCTGCACCAGGGGCAACTCGGCCAGCAGAGCCTGCTGCTTGAGGTAACCCAGGCCGAGCACTTTCTTGAACGTCTCGACATGACTGACATCGACCGCCGTCCAAGGGTTTTTCTCGGCGTTGGCCTTTGGGTCGAAATAGTGGCTGTCCGGGTCCAGGGCGGTCGGGTCGGGATAACCCGCGGCGCTGATACGGGCAATGCCGGCGATGCCGGGCTCAGGGCAACTTGAGTGATAGAAAAAGAACGCGTCGCCGACCGCCATGCTGCGAATGAAGTTGCGCGCCTGGTAGTTACGCACCCCATCCCAGCGGGTCTCTTTGAGGCGCGCCAGGTCGGTGATCGACAGCTCGTCGGGCTCGGATTTCATCAGCCAATAGGCCATGTGCGGGCGCTCCTGCGGCAGGCTTGAAACACTCTGTTTCATGATTTCGGGTTTTACCGACAATCGGTTGGCAGCAGGGTTTGCGTGACGCCCGATGTTGTCGGAGAATGCGCCCATTTTAAGCTTGACGCTGCTGCACGGCCTATAAAAAACCGCTGCTGACATCGTGCTTTTGTTTGCCTGAAGGGGGGCAACGATGAAACGCAAACCGGATTTACTATGGGTTCTGGTGATTTTGTTCGGCCTGGGCGTCGTGACGACGGGCTATGCGCAGAGTTTGTGGGATCGCAGCGATAACGCCCCTGAAGTCACCTTGCAGACCCTTCAGCCTATTCTGCAGCCGCAACAACGCTAAACCTTTTCGCCCGTCATTTCGCCGGGCAAAGGTGCCGCCAGGTACCAGGCCTTGTCTGACACCGTCCCTTGTAGCGCTACGTCCCAACTGGCCTGAGCCAGTCGTTCGACTTTTTGGCATTCGTGCGCCAGCCCCAGCAACAGCGGTTTTTTCCAGGCTTTGCGGCGAGCCTGGTAAGCCAGGCTGCGATCATAGAAGCCGCCCCCCATACCCAGGCGCCCGCCCACTTCATCAAACCCCACCAACGGTAGCAGGATCAGATCCAGCGCCCAGATCGGTCGTTGTCGGGCGATATTGATATGAGGTTCAGGGATGCGAAAGCGGTTGGGGCGCAGTTTTTCGCCGTGCTCGATGCGCTGGAAAACCATTTTGGTTTGCGGCCAGGCATTCAAGACCGGTAGGTAGGTCATCTTGCCGCGTCGTTGAGCCTCGCGCAGCAGCAGGCGCGGGTCGATTTCACAATCGTTGGGCAAGTACAGGGCAATGTGGCGGGCGCGGCGGAACAAGGGATGTTGCGCCAATTGGCGGTAGAGGCCACGGGCGGCCTGGCGCTGCTCGGCGGGCGTCAGGGCGCGACGAGCGTTGCGCAACAAGCCGCGCAGTTGCATGCGAGTCAGCGGCACGGATTCGGTCATGCAGACCACCTCGAACATCGCCCGCAGGGCAGCCCCTGCGTAAACCCGGCCCGAGAAAGGGCAGGGGTGGAAAATTCAGACTCCCCGACGAACCGCTGTCGGTGTAGCCCTTGAACCCGAAAGTTCAAGGTGGAGATTGCAGGGGGCGTTAAGGCTTTCCGTCAAGCGGACATGCACACCTGCCCCAACGTGCAACCCCCGTGGTTGTGCGTATCGGCTCAGGGACATGACCGACTGGCAAGCACTCCAGGGAGCGGCAGCGAGTATACCCGAAAGATCAGCTTTTGTTCGAATCTGTGTCACTGGAAAGCACCAAATCCACTCGTTCGAGTAGATCGCGTACCTGCTCGCGCGTGGTACTCCCTGTGGAAACGTCCGGGGCATCCGGCTTATGCAGCAGGTCGTGGGCAATGTTCAAGGCTGCCATGACTGCAATACGATCGGCACCGATGACTTTGCCACTGCTGCGGATCTCGCGCATCTTGCCGTCCAGGTAGCGGGCGGCGCTGATCAGGTTGCTGCGTTCTTCCTGAGGGCAGATGATCGAGTACTCTTTATCGAGAATGTGCACGGTCACGCTATTGCTTGAACTCATGAGTCTTGCTCCAGGGCCTTGAGCCGCGAAATCATCGATTCGACCTTACGCCGGGCGATTTCGTTTTTTTCTACCAGGTGTGCGCGCTCCTCGCGCCAGGATTTTTCCTGAGCTATTAGGAGTCCGTTCTGCCGTTTTAGTTGCTCGACCCGATCGATCAGCTGTTCGAGTCGGCCCATCAGCGCTTGAATCTCGGTCTCTTGCATTGGTACCTACTCGATTCGTCTGAACGGCGATCCTTGCGGCCGAAGGCTGCGAATTGGCCGGGTGCATAGTCTTGGCGCGCCTGCCGGTGCTAGGATACAAGGCTTCATTCTAGTCATTGCGTCGCTTGGCGCCTAGTTGCCCATGTCTATCCAAAATTCCCCGTATAACGCATTCGCCACCCTGCTCAACAGTAGCGGCCACCCTATCTCTCCTGCCGAACTGCACGGTTTTCTGCTCGGTCGCAGTTGCGCGGGCGCAGGCTTCGATGCCGACAGTTGGCTGCTCGATGCCGCCGAGCTGCTGGGCTCCGAGCCGCAGGACAATGTGCGCCAGGCTCTTATCGGCCTGCAAGAGATGGTCAAAGGCGAACTGACCGGCGACGATGTGACCGTTGTATTGTTGCTGCCAACCGACGATGCCCCTCTGGCCGAGCGTGCTGAAGCCATGGGCCAATGGTGCCAGGGCTTCCTCACCGGCTTCGGACTGACCGCTGGCGATGCTGCGCTGAGCACTGAAGCGATGGAGGTATTGCAAGACTTTGCCTCAATCGCCCAGGTCCAGGACGCCCTCGAAGAATCCGAAGACGGCGAAACCGACTATATGGAAGTGATGGAATATTTGCGCGTGGCGCCGCTGCTGCTCTTTACCGAGCATGGCAAGCCGGCTGCGCCCGCCGCGAAACCTTCCCTTCACTGATCAAGGACCGCGCCTGCATGATGCACATCCCGAAATCGGAATACGCCCGTCGCCGCAAGGCACTGATGGAACAGATGGTGCCCAACAGCATTGCCATCCTGCCGGCTGCAGCGGTGGCCATCCGAAACCGTGACGTCGAGCATGTGTATCGCCAGGACAGCGACTTTCAATACCTGAGCGGGTTTGCCGAGCCTGAAGCCGTGATTGCCCTGATTCCGGGGCGCGAGCACGGTGAATATGTGTTGTTCTGCCGCGAGCGCAACCCCGAGCGCGAATTGTGGGAAGGCCTGCGGGCTGGCCAAGAGGGGGCGGTGCGAGACTTCGGCGCCGATGATGCATTCCCCATCACGGACATCGACGACATTCTCCCCGGCCTGATCGAAGGCCGTGAGCGGGTCTACTCGGCGATGGGTAGCAACCCCGAGTTCGATCGCCACCTGATGGACTGGATCAACGTGATCCGCTCCAAGGCCCGGCTCGGTGCGCAACCCCCCAAGGAGTTCGTCGCGCTGGACCATCTGCTGCACGACATGCGCCTGTACAAGTCGGCGGCGGAAGTCAAAGTGATGCGCGAAGCCGCCGCGATTTCTTCGCGAGCCCATGTGCGGGCCATGCAGGCGTGCCGCGCGGGGCTGCACGAGTTCAGCCTGGAAGCGGAGCTGGACTACGAGTTTCGCAAGAGTGGAGCGAAGATGCCGGCCTACGGCTCCATCGTCGCAGCCGGTCGCAACGCCTGCATTCTGCACTACCAGGAGAACGACGCCGTGCTCAAGGACGGTGACCTGGTACTGATCGACGCGGGCTGCGAGATTGACTGCTATGCCAGCGACATCACCCGCACTTTTCCGGTCAGCGGCCGCTTTTCCCCTGAACAGAAAGCCATCTATGAGCTGGTGCTCAAGGCCCAGGAAGCCGCCTTTGCCGCCATTGGCCCAGACAAGCACTGGAACCAGGCCCACGAAGTCACGGTGCAGGTGATCACCGAAGGCCTGGTGGAGCTTGGGCTGTTGCAAGGCAGTGTCCCCGAGCTGATTGCCAGTGAGGCCTACCGCGCGTTCTATATGCACCGTGCCGGCCATTGGCTGGGCATGGACGTACACGATGTCGGCGAATACAAGGTCGGTGGCCAGTGGCGTGTACTGGAGCCTGGCATGACGCTGACTGTCGAGCCGGGTATCTACATTTCTCCGGATAACCAGAACGTCGGTAAAAAATGGCGCGGTATCGGGGTGCGAATCGAAGACGACGTGGTGGTGACAAAGTCCGGGTGTGAAATCCTGACCCACGGCGTGCCGAAAACCGTGACTGAGATCGAAGCCCTGATGGCCGCCGCCAAGGCTTGCGCGGCATGAATCGAGTCAATATCGCGATCATCGGCGGTGGCCTGGTCGGCGCCAGCCTGGCCTTTACCCTGCAAGCCGGCGCCAAGGCGCGTGGCTGGAGCATCATGCTGATCGAGCCGTTCGCGCCCGGCGATAACTGGCAGCCGAGCTACGATGCGCGCTCTTCGGCGCTGTCCTTCGGCACTCGGCAGATTTACGAGCGATTGGGTATCTGGCAGCAAATTAGCCGCCGTGCCGAGCCGATTCGCCAGATCCAGGTGTCCGACCGCGGCCGTTTCGGTGCCACTCGCCTGACGGCGCTGGAAGAGGGTGTGCCGGCGCTCGGTTATGTGGCCGAAAACGCTTGGCTGGGTCAATGCCTATGGCATGCACTGGATCATGAGGTGGTGAGCTGGCGCTGTCCGGCAGAAGTGACCGGCATGCTGCCCCTGGAGGATGGCTATAGGCTCTCGCTCAATGATGAGACGACCCTCGATTGCGATTTGGCTGTGCTTGCCGATGGTGGGCGTTCCGGCCTGCGTGAGCAATTGGGCATCCAGGTCACCCATCGCCCGTACGACCAAAGCGCATTGATCGCCAACATCACCCCCAGTGAGTCCCATTGCGGCCAGGCGTTCGAGCGCTTCACCGAAGACGGTCCGATGGCCTTGCTGCCGCTCCCGGAAAACCGCTGTGCGCTGATCTGGACCCGTGCGGGGATGGATGCCAAGCGCCTGGTCGATGTAGACGAGCGCAGCTTTCTGGCCGAGCTTCAGAGCGTATTCGGATATCGCATGGGCATCTTGAAACAGGTGGGCGTGCGCCATCTTTATCCGCTGGCATTAATCGAAGCCCAGGAGCAGGTTCGCCCGCATCTGGTGGTGCTGGGTAACGCGGCGCACAGCTTGCACCCGATTGCCGGGCAGGGTTTCAACCTGTCGCTGCGCGATGTTCAATCGCTGGCCGAGGCGCTGCTCAAGAGCCCGACCACGCCTGGCGATTTCACTATCCTTCAGGCTTATCGCGAGCGACAGCGGCTGGATCAATCATTGACCGTCGGCTTTTCCGATCAGGTCACCCGTCTGTTCGGCTCATCGCAACCCTTGCTGGCAGCTGGGCGTAACCTGGGTCTGCTCGGGTTGGACCTGCTGCCACCGGCCAAGCGCTGGTTCGCTCGCCAGGCCATGGGCCTGGGCGCTCGTCCGGACCTGCAAGGTTGAGCATGCTCGTTTTCCCCCCTTTCTACTGGCGGCTTGCGCCGCAAATGACACAGGCTTAAAGCATGGACATGCGTGCAGATCTGTTGATTGTCGGTGCCGGCATGGTCGGCAGCGCCCTGGCGTTGGCACTGCAGCACAGCGGCCTGGAAATTCTGCTGCTCGACGGCAGCCCCTTGCAGGTCAAACCCTTTGATGGCCAGGCTGCCTTTGAGCCGCGAGTCAGTGCTCTGTCGGCGGCCAGCCAACGGGTACTGGAGCGGCTTGGCGTTTGGGATGGCATGGCCGACCGGCGTATCAGCCCCTATGGCCAGATGCATGTATGGGATGGCAGCGGTACTGGCCAGATCCACTTTTCGGCGTCCAGCGTGCATGCGGACGTGCTGGGGCATATCGTCGAAAACCGGGTGATACAGGATGCCTTGCTCGATCGTTTGCTCGACAGCGAGATCGGCCTGCTGGCCAATGCTCGGCTGGAACAGATGCGCCGTTCGGGCGATGACTGGCTCCTGACCCTGGCCGATGGCCGTACCTTGCGCGCGCCGCTGGTGATTGCAGCCGACGGGGCGAACTCGGCGGTGCGTCGCCTGACGGGCACACCGACCCGCGAATGGGACTATATGCATCATGCCATCGTGACCAGCGTGCAATGCACCGAGCCCCATCAGGGCACGGCATGGCAGCGCTTCACCGATGACGGGCCGCTCGCCTTCCTGCCGTTGATGCGTGATGGGGGGCAGGATTGGTGTTCGATTGTCTGGTCTACCACCCCGGCTGAAGCTGAGCGGGCAATGGCCCTGGACGATGCGAGCTTTTGCGCCGCCCTTGAGCGTGCCTTCGAAGGGCGCCTGGGCACCGTGCTGCACGCCGACCCGCGTGTGTGCGTGCCGCTACGCCAGCGCCACGCCAAGCGCTACGTCTCGGAGGGCCTGGCGCTGATTGGCGATGCAGCCCACACCATTCACCCGCTGGCCGGGCAGGGCGTCAACCTGGGCTTTCTGGACGCTGCCGTATTGGCCGAAGAGTTGGAACACGCCTTCGAGCGCGGCGAACGCCTGGCCGACGTGAAGGTGCTGAGCCGCTTTGAGCGCCGCCGCATGCCTCACAACCTCGCCTTGATGGCGGCCATGGAAGGCTTCGAGCGATTATTCCAGGCAGACCCGCTGCCCTTGCGCTGGTTGCGCAACAGTGGTCTTAAGTGGGTTGAAGACTTGCCGCACGCCAAGGCCTTGTTCGTTCGTCAGGCATTGGGCTTGAGTGGCGACTTGCCAGAATTGGCGCGCCCGTGAGGTCAAGCAACATCTGGTAACGGCTTGGCCCCGAGTTCGATTGAGAAGCGAAATCCGATTCACTACCATTTCGCCTTCAATCGACTATCGAGGACTGCACCTATGTTGGCACGCAAGCACATCCTGGCGGCACTGGCGCTCACCCTGCTGGGCACGACTGCCCAGGCGGCTGACGAAGTGGTGGTGTATTCCTCGCGTATCGACGAGTTGATCAAACCGGTATTCGACGCCTACACCAAGGAAACCGGGGTAAAGATCAAGTTCATCACCGACAAGGAAGCCCCGCTGATGCAGCGGATCAAGGCTGAAGGTGAAAACACCAGCGCCGACCTGCTGCTCACGGTTGATGCCGGCAACCTCTGGCAGGCCGAGCAAATGGGCATTCTGCAGCCCATCAAGTCACCGGTCATCGATGCCAACATCCCACCTCAATATCGAGCGTCCTCCCATGCGTGGACCGGCCTGAGCCTGCGCGCTCGGACCATCGCCTACGCCACTGACCGCGTCAAGCCGGGTGAGCTCACCACCTACGAAGCCCTGGCAGACAAACAGTGGGAAGGCCGCCTGTGCCTGCGTACGGCCAAGAAGGTCTACAACCAGTCGCTGACCGCCACCCTGATCGAGACTCACGGGGCGGTAAAAACCGAGGAAATCCTCAAGGGCTGGGTCAACAATCTCTCCACCGACGTGTTCTCCGACGACACAGCTGTGCTGGAAGCCATCAATGCTGGCCAGTGCGACGTGGGCATCGTCAACACCTACTACTATGGCCGCTTGCACAAGCAGAAGCCGGACCTGCCAGTGAAGCTGTTCTGGCCCAACCAGGGTGACCGTGGCGTACACGTAAACCTCTCCGGCATTGGCTTGACCAAACATGCCCCGCACCCTGAAGCCGCGACCAAACTGGTCGAGTGGATGACGGGCCCAAAGGCGCAGAAATTGTTCGCGGACATCAACCAGGAATTCCCCGCCAACCCGAAAGTGGCGTATTCGGAAGAAGTCGCCGCCTGGGGGCCCTTCAAGGCTGACGACATCGCCGTGGAACTGGCCGGCAAGCGCCAGGCCGAAGCCATCCGCCTGATGGATCGCGCCGGCTGGAACTGACCTGATTATCTGGCCTTCATGTCGGAGCCAGGTTTAAGAGATCGAAGGATTAACTTCATGTGGGAGCGGGCTTGCCCGCGAATGAAAGCACCGCATTTTTTCAGGTATTGCGCGTCGCCTATATTCGCGGGCAAGCCCGCTCCCACAGAGTGCCGCTAGAACCCACCCGCGCATTGCGCCAAGATACCCGCTTTTTCGAGACGAACCCTTCGTGGCCCACCCCGCCCAGCGCCGCTGGTACCCCCCGGTATTACTCATCGCCTCTCTGGTTATGCTGCCATTGAGCGTATTACTGCTGTCCTGGCAGACCATTGACCAGCAAATCTGGAGCCACCTCTGGGACACCCAGATGACGCGCCTGCTCGGCAACACGGCGACGTTGATCCTGGGTGTCGGAGTCGGTGTCACCGTGCTAGGTGTCAGCCTCGCCTGGCTCACCAGCCTGTGCGAATTCCCAGGCCGGCGCTGGCTCGATTGGGCCCTGATGCTGCCATTCGCGATTCCGGCTTATGTGCTGGCCTTTGTGTTCGTCGGCTTGCTGGACTTCTCAGGGCCCGTGCAAACCTTGCTGCGTGAGTGGTTCGGGCCGATGCGTCTTCCCCGGGTGCGGTCTACCGGGGGAGTGATCACGGTGTTGGTGCTGGTGTTCTATCCCTACGTCTACCTGCTGGCGCGCACAGCCTTCCTGGCCCAGGGCAAGGGCTTGATGGAGGCTGCGCGGGTATTGGGACAGTCACCGCTGCAGGCATTCTGGCGAGTTGCCCTGCCGATGGCGCGCCCGGCCATCGGCGCCGGTATTGCCTTGGCCTTGATGGAAACCCTGGCTGATTTCGGCGCGGTATCGGTGTTCAATTTCGATACCTTCACCACGGCCATCTACAAGACCTGGTATGGCTTCTTCAGCCTCTCCAGTGCCGCACAACTGGCCAGCCTGCTGCTGTTGACGGTCATGCTGGTGCTCTATGGCGAGCGTCGCGCACGAGGCGCCTTGCGTGCCGCCAACGAGCGGCCTCGGGGCGAAGCCTTGTATCACTTGCAGGGGCTCAAGGCGATTGCGGCCAGCGCGTGGTGCCTGTTGGTATTTGCCTGTGCCTTTGTCATCCCGGTGCTGCAACTGCTGGTGTGGTTCTGGCAGCGGGGCCGCTTCGATCTGGATGAGCGCTACGCCGGGCTGATCCTGCACACTTTGTACCTGGGGGCCATGGCGGCGCTGATTACCGTCAGTGTGGCGTTAGTGCTGGCCTTCGCTCGCCGCTTGGCCCCGACTCAAGGCATCAACGCAGGGGTCGGCCTGGCCAATCTTGGCTATGCCTTGCCCGGATCGGTGTTGGCAGTGTCGATCATGTTGGCTTTCAGCTATCTGGACCGCGAAGTGGTCATTCCCCTTTCCGGCTGGTTGGGGGGCGCGGCCAAACCGATGCTGCTGGGGAGCTTGGCGGCCTTGCTGCTGGCCTACCTGGTGCGCTTCATCGCCGTGGCCTACGGCCCGCTGGAAAGCAGCCTGTCGCGTATTCGCCCGTCGCTGCCGGAAGCTGCACGCAGCCTGGGCAGCAGTGGTCCGCATTTGTTTTTCAAAGTGTATCTACCTTTGCTGGTGCCCGGTGCCTTGAGCGCGGCCTTGCTGGTGTTCGTCGATGTGCTCAAGGAGATGCCCGCCACCTTGCTGATGCGCCCGTTCGGCTGGGATACGTTGGCGGTGCGGGTGTTTGAAATGACCAGTGAAGGTGAGTGGTCGCGGGCGTCTCTGCCGGCGCTGACGCTGGTTTTGGTGGGGTTGTTGCCGGTCATCGGGCTGATACGACGTTCAGCCCGCCATGCCGGTCAAACGCGATGACACTCAAGTGCATAGGTGCCACGCCTTCCCCTTGCGGCTACAATGCGCGGCATTCGGTGCGGCCGGTTGTAATGACCCGGTAGCTGGAAGGGTCGCAGGCCTTTGTTTTCAGGGCCTGGGGCTAATGTTGCTGTAAACCGCACCTTCGCCAAGCCCGGAAGGAGAAACCCATGGGACAGCGTACGCCTCTGTATGACCTGCACCTCGCGCTCGGCGCGAAGATGGTCGATTTTGGCGGTTGGGACATGCCCCTGCATTATGGCTCGCAAGTCGAAGAGCACCATCAGGTGCGCAAGGATTGCGGCGTTTTTGATGTCTCGCACATGACGGTCATCGATATTGTCGGTGCCCAAGCCCTGCCGTGGTTGCGACGATTGCTCGCCAACGACGTCGAGCGCCTGCCCGGTACTGGCAGCGCCCTCTACAGCGCCATGCTCAGCCTTGAAGGCGGCATCATTGACGACATGATCGTCTACCGCCTCGAAGACGGTTATCGGTTGGTGGTCAACGCCGCGACCCGCGACAAGGATCTTGCTTGGCTCACCACCCAACAAGCGGGCTTCGACGTTCAGATCCATGAGCGTCCGGAACTGGCCATGCTGGCGATTCAAGGCCCGCATGCCCGAAAAAAGGTGGCCGAATTGGTCACACAATCACGGGCTGCCCTGATCGATCACCTCAAGCCCTTTGAAGGCCGTGTCGACGGCGACTGGTTTATCGCCCGCACCGGATACACCGGCGAAGACGGCCTTGAAATCGTTCTGCCTGCCGTCCAGGCTCCCGCTTTTTTCAACGACCTGGTGGGTGCCGGCATTGCCCCGAGCGGGCTGGGCGCACGCGATACCCTGCGGCTTGAAGCCGGCATGAACCTCTATGGCCAGGACATCGACGAAGCCCATTCGCCGCTGGTCTCCAACCTGGCCTGGACCATCGCCTGGAAACCCAAGGAGCGTGACTTTATCGGCCGCGCCGCACTTGAAGCGGAAAAATCTGTGGGTGTTGGGCAGAAACTGGTCGGCCTGGTGCTCGAAGAGCGCGGCGTATTGCGGGCCCATCAGGTGGTCCGTATTGCAGAAATTGGCGAAGGAGAGATCACCAGTGGTAGTTTCTCTCCTACGCTGAGCAAGTCCATTGCCCTGGCGCGTGTTCCTGTTGCCACGGCTGACCGGGCTGAAGTTGAAATTCGCGGCAAATGGTACCCGGTTCGCGTGGTCAAGCCGACGTTCGTGCGTCATGGCAAGATCTTGATCTAAATTATTCTGGCGGCCTACCGCTGACCCTGTTGAGGACAAAAATATGAGCGATATCCCTGCCGAATTGCGTTTTGCCGAAAGCCACGAGTGGGCGCGCCTGGAAACCGATGGCACCGTGACCGTCGGTATCAGCGACCACGCCCAGGAGGCTTTGGGCGATGTGGTGTTCGTCGAGCTGACTGAAGTGGGCAATGTGTTTGCCAAAGGCGATCAAGCTGGTGTGGTCGAATCAGTGAAAGCCGCTTCCGACATCTATGCCCCTATCGGTGGCGAAGTTATTGCTGTCAACGAAGCGTTGTCTGGCGAACCGGAGTTGCTGAACAGCGACCCTTATGGCGCCTGGATCTTCAAATTGAAGCCAAGCGATGCCAGCGAGTTGGACAAATTGATGGACGCTGCTGGTTACAAAGCGGCTATCGGCGAATAGTTTTCCCGCACAAACGGTAATCCCTTTCTAGACTCAATAAGCCTCGATGCGTCGAGGCTTTTGTTTCTGGAGAGAGAGCCGTTATGTCCCAGTTGCCGTCACTGAGCCAACTGCAAGACCCGAATGCCTTCCTGCGGCGCCACCTGGGCCCGGATGCCGACGAACAGCAAGTCATGCTCGCGGCCCTGGGTTTGACCCGCCGAGTCGAGTTGATCGAACAGACTGTGCCACCGGGCATCCGCCTGAACCGCCCTCTGGACCTGCCACCGGCACTCGATGAGCAAGCCGCCCTCGCCAAGCTGCGGGGCTATGAACAGCAAAACCAGGTCTGGACCAGCCTGATCGGCATGGGTTATCACGGTACGCTCACACCCACGGTGATCCTGCGCAACGTGCTGGAAAACCCAGGCTGGTACACCGCCTATACCCCCTATCAGCCGGAAATAGCCCAAGGTCGACTGGAAGCACTGCTCAACTTCCAGCAGATGACCATCGACCTGACCGGCCTTGCGCTCGCCAATGCTTCGTTGCTCGATGAGGCGACGGCCGCGGCCGAAGCCATGGCCTTGGCCAAACGGGTGGCGAAATCACGCAGCAATCTGTTTTTCGTCGACGCTCATTGTCATCCGCAGACCCTGTCGGTGGTGCAAACCCGTGCTGAAGGTTTTGGCTTCGACCTCGTCATCGACGAGCCGGAAAATCTTGGCAACCATCAAGTGTTCGGTGCGTTGTTGCAGTACCCCGACACCCATGGCGAAGTGCGCGATTTGCGACCCTTGATCGAACAGTTGCACCGCCAGCAGGCTATCGCTTGCGTCGCGGCTGACCTGTTGAGCCTGGTGTTGCTGACCCCACCGGGCGAGATGGGCGCTGATGTGGTCTTCGGCAGCTCACAGCGCTTTGGCGTGCCGATGGGTTACGGCGGGCCTCATGCGGCGTATTTCGCATGCCGGGATGAATTCAAGCGAGCCATCCCTGGCCGCATCATCGGAGTGTCCAAGGATGCGCGTGGCAATCTGGCGTTGCGCATGGCCCTGCAAACCCGTGAGCAACACATTCGCCGAGAGAAAGCCAATTCGAACATCTGCACCGCCCAGGTGTTGCTCGCCAACATCGCAGCGTTCTACGCGGTTTATCACGGGCCTCAAGGGCTCAAGCGCATTGCCCAGAGAGTCCATCGGCTGACTGCCATTCTCGCGGCCGGGCTTGCGGAAAAAGGCATCCAGCGGCTCAACCAACAATTTTTCGACACCTTGACCCTGGAAGTCGGCGGCAGCCAAACGGCAATCCTCGAGTCGGCCAAGGCCGCGCAGATCAACGTGCGTATTCTGGGCCGTGGCCAACTGGGCATCAGCCTGGATGAAACCTGCGATGAGGCCACGGTCACCCGCTTGTTCGATGTGTTTCTGGGGGCTGATCATGGCCTGGACGTGCAGGCGTTGGACGCGCAGCCCCTGGCCGATGGCATTCCCGCCACCTTGTTGCGCGCATCCGAGATCCTGACCCACCCGGTGTTCAATCTGCACCATAGCGAAACCGAGATGCTGCGCTACCTCAAGCAACTGGAGAACAAGGACCTGGCGCTCAATCAGTCGATGATCCCGCTGGGCTCTTGCACCATGAAACTCAACGCCACCAGCGAAATGATCCCCATTACCTGGCCCGGCTTTGCCAACATGCATCCTTTTGCGCCGGTCGAGCAAGCCACCGGCTACAAGGCGATGATCGATGAGCTGGAGCAATGGCTGTGCGCGATCACGGGTTTCGATGCCATCTGCATGCAGCCCAACTCAGGGGCCCAGGGCGAATACGCCGGGCTTCTGGCGATTCGCAAATACCATGAGAGCCGCAAGCAGGGGCAGCGCAATATCTGCCTGATTCCCGCCTCCGCCCACGGCACCAACCCGGCTTCTGCGCAGATGGCAGGCATGCAGGTGGTGATCGTCGACTGCGACGACCACGGCAACGTCGACCTGGGCGACCTGAAGGCCAAGGCACAAACGGCCGGCAAAGCACTGTCTTGCCTGATGGCGACTTACCCCTCTACCCACGGGGTGTACGAAGAAGGCATCGGTGAAATTTGCGAGGTTATCCACAGCCACGGTGGCCAGGTCTACATGGACGGCGCCAACCTCAATGCCCAGGTCGGCTTGGCGCGCCCAGCTGATATTGGCGCCGACGTCTCGCACATGAACTTGCACAAAACCTTTTGCATTCCCCATGGTGGAGGCGGGCCAGGCATGGGACCAATCGGGGTGCGTGCGCATCTGGCGCCGTTCGTGGCCAACCATCCTGTGATCGAGCTCACCGGGCCCAATGTCCATAACGGCGCGGTCAGTGCCGCACCTTGGGGCAGCGCCAGCATCCTGCCGATCAGCTGGATGTACATCGCCATGATGGGGCCGCAACTGGCGGATGCCAGCGAAGTGGCGATTCTCTCGGCCAACTACGTGGCGCAGCAATTGGCTGGAGCCTTCCCGGTGTTGTATCGCGGCCGCAATGAGCGTGTGGCGCATGAGTGCATCCTCGACTTGCGACCGTTGAAGGCGCAGACCGGGATCAGTGAGGAGGATGTCGCCAAGCGCTTGATGGATTACGGCTTCCATGCCCCGACCATGTCGTTTCCCGTACCGGGGACCTTGATGGTGGAGCCGACCGAGAGTGAGTCAAAGGCTGAGCTGGACCGGTTTATCGAAGCGATGCTGGCCATCCGGGCCGAAATTGCTCGCGTGCAGAGCGGTGATTGGCCGGCAGAGGAAAACCCGCTGAAAAGAGCACCGCATACCCTGGCGGATATAACGGGCATCTGGGAGAGGCCGTACACGATCGTCGATGCTGTAACGCCCACCGCGCATACGCGGATGCACAAATACTGGCCGGCTGTGAACCGGGTAGACAACGTGTATGGGGACCGGAATCTGTTTTGTGCCTGTGTGCCGGTGGACGAGTACCGGTAACTGTAGGAGCAGACCTCGGTCGCGATGGCATCGCTGCGGTTCCCAGACAGACCGCAGCGATGCCATCGCGACCAAGGTCTGCTCCTACAGGGTGTTTTTATTGCAGGGTGTTCTTGGCCAGGATCGCATGGGCCAGGTCCATGTCGCTGGCCTGCAGACCGGGGTTATCAGCCCGTGCCTTGCGCATGGCCGACTCCAGGTAAGGCCCACGAATCTGGCCGTCGCTGGCCACGAAGCTGCTCGCGTCATCCTGGGCCGCCACGATCATCTTGTGATCTTTGGACGTCAAGTAACTGGAGCCGGTCGTGGCGCCTGAAGTAATGACGCCGCGCCAGAAGGAGTCGGCCATGGCCGAGCCGACGGGGAGAGACAGCAGCGCAACGGCTGCTACAGCAAACTTGTACCGCATGAAAGTGCTCCGCACTGGACTTGAACGGGCACTTTGATCGTCAAATCCCGATTTCGGTTCCGTAGCCCTCACTCAACCTTTTCAACCCGTCATATCGTTTCTTGGCGTCACCCGCAGGACTTCCTCCAGGGTCGTCAGCCCTGCGGCGACTTTCTGCGCGCCGGAAAGACGCAAGCTGCGCATGCCTTCGATATAGGCCTGGCGCTTGAGCACGATCAGGTCGGTATCGGCATTGATCAGGGCCTTGAGGCCATCGGTCAGCTGCATGATTTCATACACGCCAGAGCGGCCTCGGTAGCCGGTGTCCCGGCACTCCAGGCAACCGATGGCCCGTTGTGCGTTTTGCGGTGGCGGTGCCTGCCAGGGCCGGGTCAGCTCCTGCCAGTCTGCCTCGGGTGGCGTTTGCGGCGCCTTGCAGTGGGGGCAAAGGGTGCGGACCAGGCGCTGGGCCATGACCCCCAGTACCGTAGCGCGGATCAGGTAGTGCGGGATGCCCAGCTCCAACAGGCGGCTGATGGCGCTGGGGGCATCGTTGGTGTGCAGCGTCGAGAGCACCAAGTGGCCGGTCAACGCTGCCTGGATGGCCATTTCGGCGGTCTCCAGGTCGCGAATTTCGCCGATCATGATGATGTCCGGGTCTTGGCGCATCAGCGCTCGCACGCCGCTGGCAAAGGTCAGGTCGATGTTGTGCTGGACCTGCATCTGATTGAAGCTTGGCTCGACCATTTCGATCGGGTCTTCGATGGTGCAGAGGTTGACCTGGGGCGTCGCCAGTTTTTTCAAGGTGGTGTAGAGCGTGGTGGTTTTGCCCGAGCCGGTCGGCCCCGTCACCAGAATGATGCCGTTGGGCTGGCCGGTCATGTCTTGCCAGCGGCGCAGGTCTTCGGCGCAGAAGCCCAGCTCATTGAAGTCCTTGAGCAGCACTTGTGGGTCGAAGATCCGCATGACCATTTTTTCGCCGAAGGCAGTTGGCAAGGTGGAAAGACGCAGTTCGACTTCACCGCCATCCGGGGTCTTGGTTTTGACCCGGCCGTCCTGGGGCTTGCGCTTCTCGGCCACGTTCATGCGGCCCAGGCTCTTGAGGCGGCTGACAATCGCCATGGTGACTTGAGGCGGGAACTGATAGACATTGTGCAGCACGCCGTCGATGCGAAAGCGCACGGTGCCTTGCTCGCGTCGCGGCTCTATGTGGATATCGCTGGCCCGCTGCTGGAAGGCGTACTGGAACAGCCAGTCGACGATATTGACGATGTGAGCATCGTTGGCGTCCGGCTCTTGGTCGCTGGCGCCCAGGTTCAGCAGTTGTTCGAAGTTGCCCAGATGCCCAGCCTTGTGTTCGACACTGCTGGCGCCGCTGACTGACTTGGCCAGGCGAAAGAACTCCACGGTGAAGCGCTGGATATCGGCAGGGTTGGCGACCACGCGCTTGATCGGCAGCTTGAGCACATGGCGCAAATCCGCTTCCCAGCCATGGACATAAGGTTGGGCGCTGGCCACGGTAACGCCGTCGTGATCGACGGCAATCGCCAGGATCCGGTGGCGCTGCGCGAAGGCGTAGGACATCAATGGCGTGATGGCCGCCACGTCGATCTTCAGTGGGTCGATCCGCAAGTACGGTTGGCCGGCCTGCTGCGCCAGCCACAGGGTCAGGTTTTCCAGGCTCAGTTTTTTACCGGGCCGGCTCTGGTCCTCCAGATGCTGGGCGGCAATGAACTCCAGAGGGTGCAATTGGCTGTTACGTGCGCTTTGGCGATTGGTCAGGGCCTGCTCGGCAGCGTCCTGACTGATAAAACCCTGGGCGAGCAATTCACGCATCAGGTCGTTCAGGTCCAGCCATCGGTCCTGGTGGGCGGCAACGAGAGACATGCGAACTCCTTCGAACAACATTCACGGTACAGACTGCTTACAAAACCTGTAGCCGCTGCCGAAGGCTGCGATGCGGCCCGTCAGGGGCGCCAGTGCGGATCTCAAGATCCTGCGCCCGCTTTGCCGGCGATCGCAGCCTGTCGGCAGCGGCTACAGAGCAAGAGTAGACCGAGGGTTGCCGAGGGAGTTGCTGATACTAAAGGCAAAGGTTGCCAATAATTACCGAACGGTCGAATGCCCGGAATCGATCTGGTAGGAGCCGACGGTTCGGCGTTCCGACTTGCTCGCGATGAAATCTACGCCTCGTACCAGATCAAGACCACTATCCGTTAGCCAGTGTTGCTATAGCACTTACTTGCGCAACAGTTGCTTCCAGCCCTGGTTCTGGCTAACGGTCAGGGCTTGCTGGGCACGTGCTTGCAGGACTTCGTCGGTGATCGACAAGTTGGCCAGCTGCTGCAGTTTGTTCAGCTCGCCATAGAGACGATCCAGGTCCGGCGCTTCGACGACGTCGCGGGCGTGATGCAGCCACACCTGCAGGCGCTCGATGCGTGGCAGTTGCTCGGCCAGGTCTTCCGGTTGCAGCTGGTAGCGCGCCAGTTGCAGGGCCGCGCATTCTTCAAGGAAGAAGTGTGCAAGCCAGCTGGCCAGCGGCGCGTTGCCCTGGCGGTCGCCACGCTTGTTGCGCTCGACGGTCCAGCCGCGGGCCAGCAGCCAACGCGAGGCATTGAGTGAAAACTCGCCCCAGCGGGTGTCCAGCAACTCTTCGGCAAACTGCTCGGGTGCGGCCTTGCGCACGTCTTCGTCTTCCTGGCCGGCCTGTAGCAGCGGGCGCCAGTCTTCCAACAAGGCGTCCAGGCGCACGCGCAGATCGTGAGTGGTGGCGCGTGGAGCCGCCTGACCGAGGCTGCCCAGTACAGCGCGCAGTTCGATCAACTGATCGACCCAGCTTTGCAGCAGGCGCCAGTGGCCATTGAAGCGGTACTGCTCGGCCAGGCGCTGGCTGCTGGCAAGCAGGTGCCAGGCCAATGCGTTGAACGCGTCGTCCAGCGGCATTTCGGCATTGAATTCCGGGTTTGGCAGGCTCAGCGAATAGCTGCTGGCATCGAACAGGCGATAGCCACGCTCGGCCTTGCTGATATCGCAGGGCATCAGCGGCAGGCTGGCGGCCAATTCAGCGGCCAGCTCCAGCAGGGCGCCGGCGTCACCTTCGCGCAACTCAAGCTCCAGCTCGCAGATTTCTTCGCGTTGTTTGCCGGCAACTACTTCACCCAGATCCAGTGCGGCTTCGATGACGACCTTGGCCTTGCCACGACCCCAGGCGATTTCAGCGCGTTCGCGGACGAAATCGGTGGTGAAGGCGGGCTTGATGGTTTTTTTGTCAAGGTCAGCCAATTGTTCTGGCCAGCATTCACCGTCCAGCTTCTTCAAATCCAGCTTGGCCTTGGGCAGCTGCCATTCGTGTTCGATGCGCTCGGACAGGCCGGCAACGCTTTTGCCACGGGCCTTGAGGGTCTGGATGATGGCGTCGCCATCGCGACGCAGGCGCAGGGCGACCTTGGCGGCGGCCAGCTCACGGTCCGGGGTGTCGAAATACTGGTTGAACAGCTCGCTGCGCTCCCAGCCGCTTTTGTTGCGCTTCTTCAGCAATGGGTGGTCACGCAGCGCGGCGAGGGTTTCGCGGCTGACGCGCAGTTTGATTTCTGTTTCTTTGTGCATGCTGGAGAATCCAAGCTCGGCTAGCGAGAGCATCTGAGAGGTGTGACGTAGGTTGCGCAGTGTACAGCAGTCACGCCACGACGGTTTATTGATGGTGCCCGATGGCCCTATGATGAAGTTCGTCCAGGGAGAATTCGCATGCCGTTGCCGTCGATGAAAGACCAGTTCGCCGCCTTGATCGCCACGCCGTCGGTAAGCTGTACCCAACCTGCGCTGGACCAGTCCAACCGAGCGGTGATCGACCTGTTGGCCGGCTGGCTGGGAGATCTGGGCTTTGCCTGCGATATCCAGACCGTATCGCCCGGCAAATTCAACTTGCTCGCCAGTTTTGGCAGCGGCCCCGGCGGGCTGGTGCTGGCCGGCCATAGCGACACGGTGCCCTTCGACCCGCAGCTGTGGAAAACCGACCCGCTCAAGTTGACCGAAGTGGACGGGCGCTGGGTGGGTCTGGGCAGTTGCGACATGAAAGGCTTCTTTGCACTGATCATCGAGGCGGTGCGCCCGCTGCTCGACCAGCCTTTTCGTGAACCGCTATTGATCCTGGCCACTTGCGACGAGGAAAGCTCGATGGCCGGTGCCCGCGCCCTGGCAGACGCGGGCCGGCCGCTGGGCCGTGCGGCGGTGATTGGCGAGCCGACCGGGCTCAAGCCGATTCGCCTGCACAAGGGCGTGATGATGGAGCGCATCGATATTCTAGGGCGCAGTGGCCATTCGTCTGACCCCAGTCTGGGTCATAGCGCGCTGGAGGCCATGCATGACGCCATCAGCCAGCTCAAGTTGCTGCGCCAACAATGGCAAAAGGAGTTCAACAACCCGCAGTTTGGCGTGCCGCAGCCCACGCTCAACTTTGGCTGCATCCATGGCGGCGACAACCCCAACCGTATCTGTGGGCAATGCTCGCTGGAGTTTGACCTTCGTCCTTTGCCTGGCATGGACCCCGAGGCCTTGCGCGCGGCGATCCGGCAGAAACTGCAGCCCTTGGCCGAGCAACATCAGGTCCAGATCGACTATGCACCGCTGTTTGCGTCTGTGCCACCCTTCGAGCAGCCCGCCGATGCAGAACTGGTGCGGGTTGCCGAGCGTCTTACCGGTCATCGGGCCGAAGCAGTAGCCTTTGGCACCGAAGCGCCTTATCTTCAAAGGCTGGGTTGCGAAACCCTGGTGCTGGGCCCTGGCGACATCGCGTGTGCCCATCAGCCGGGCGAATACCTGGAAATGTCACGTCTGGAGCCTACGGTGCGTCTATTGCGTGAACTGATCCACTATTATTGCCTGAGTCCAGTCATTGCCCGCTGAGCCAGGCCATCTAACACCCTAAGGAGAAAGCGCGTGACGCCAAGCCTGTTCCGACGATAACCCTTCGAGCGCTGTGTGCCTTCACGTTCCGTTCCATTTTTACAGGCTCTTTTGGTTATGCCCGATTACGTCAACTGGTTGCGTCATGCTTCGCCTTACATCAATGCCCACCGTGACTGCACCTTCGTCGTCATGCTGCCCGGCGACGGGGTGGAGCATTCTAATTTCGGCAATATCGTCCACGACCTGGTGCTGCTGCACAGCCTGGGTGTGCGCCTGGTACTGGTGCATGGCTCACGCCCGCAGATCGAAAGCCGCCTGGCCGCTCGTGGTCTGTCGCCGCATTACCACCGTGGCTTGAGGGTGACCGATGCGGCCACCCTTGAGTGCGTGATCGATGCCGTAGGCCAACTGCGCATTGCCATCGAGTCGCGGCTGTCGATGGACATGGCGTCCTCGCCCATGCAGGGTTCGCGTTTGCGCGTGGCCTCGGGCAACCTGGTCACCGCCCGTCCGATTGGTGTGCTCGAAGGCGTGGACTACCACCACACCGGTGAAGTGCGCCGGGTCGACCGCAAGGGCATCAGCCGCCTGCTCGATGAGCGCTCCATCGTGCTGCTATCGCCTCTGGGTTATTCGCCAACGGGCGAGATTTTCAACCTGGCCTGCGAAGACGTCGCCACCCGTGCGGCCATCGAGCTGGGTGCCGACAAGCTGCTGCTGTTTGGCGCCGAACCGGGCTTGCTGGATGAAAACGGGCGGTTGGTACGTGAATTGCGCCCACAACAAGTGCCGGCACACTTGGTGCGCCTGGGCACCGATTATCAGGGTGAATTGCTCGATGCCGCCGCCGAAGCTTGCCGCGGCGGCGTGGCGCGTAGCCATATCGTCAGTTACGTTGAAGACGGCGCATTGCTCACTGAACTGTTCACCCGTGGCGGTGGCGGTACGCTGGTGGCCCAGGAGCAATTCGAGAAAGTCCGTGAGGCGGCGATCGAAGACGTCGGCGGCTTGCTTGACCTGATCAGCCCACTGGAAGAGCAGGGCATTCTGGTGCGTCGTTCCCGCGAGGTGCTGGAGCGCGAGATCGAGCAGTTCAGTGTGGTCGAGCGTGAAGGGATGATCATTGCCTGCGCAGCGCTTTACCCGATTGCCGATTCAGACACCGGCGAGCTTGCGTGCCTGGCCGTGAACCCGGAATACCGGCACGGTGGGCGGGGTGATGAATTGCTTGAGCGTATTGAAGAGCGTGCGCGGGAGATGGGCCTCAAAACCCTGTTCGTGCTGACCACCCGTACCGCGCACTGGTTTCGCGAGCGCGGCTTTATCCCCAGCGGCGTCGAGCGCCTGCCCGCGGCACGGGCGTCGCTGTACAACTACCAGCGTAATTCGAAGATCTTCGAGAAAGCCCTGTAAGCATTCGCGGTGTGGCCATTGCTGTAGGAGCTGAGCTTGCTCGCGATGAACACACCGCGGTACATCAGACAAACCGCGGTGTGGCCATCGCGAGCAAGTCGGAGCGCCGAACCGTCTGCTCCTACATCACTCCTGTAGGAGCCAAGCTTGCTTGCGATGAAGGCGACGCGGTTTGGGGTTTAGTTGCCGATCCCCAGGATGCTCGCCTGATACGCCCCGACAAACACATCGAAATCGCCCACTTCCTTGAGCTCAAGCTCAGCTTGTTGCTCAAGTGAGGTACGCGCCTGTGCTTCGAACCTGGCTTGTTCTTCGGTGCTCAAGGGGGCGCCCCGGAAGTACTCGGCATGGGCCACGCTCTGGCGCATCGAGAACTGGCTGAAGCTTTCCTTGTGCTCGGCCATGCTCGCCAGAACGCGGGCAGAGGGGGTCAGGGAGGCGTCCTCGATCTTTTTCTGCTGTTGCTCCAGGGCTTTGATGTGCTCATCAAGATTCCGGCTCGAATCCAGCAACCGGGCCAGGGGCTTGATCTTCTCCAGCAATTCGGTGGCCCAGGCTTTCAGCTCTACCGGCTGGCCGTGGCGTTGCAGCTCAAGGCCAGGGCGCCGGCCTTCCTTGACCACGGTCAGGAAGTTCGAGGAGCAATTGCCGCATTCGCTGCTCTGGAACAGCGGGCTTTCTTCCAGCGCGCAGAACAGCAGGAAAGCGTCGAGAAAACGCGCCTGGGGCAGGTCGATGCCGGTGGGCAGGTACGGGTTGATGTCCAGGCAGCGGGCCTCCACGTACTGCACGCCGCGAGACATCAACGCCTGGATCGGGCGCTCGCCAGAGTAGGTCACGCGCTTGGGGCGGATGTTGGAGTAGTACTCGTTTTCGATCTGCAGGATGTTGGTGTTCAACTGAACCCATTCGCCATCCTTGTGGGTGCCAATCTCGACATACTGCGGATAGGGCGTTGCGACCGCGCGGCGCAGGCTGTCGGTGTAGCTGGTCACGTCGTTGTAGCAAGGCGTCAGGCCTGCTTGGGCATTGCTCTGGTAACCCAGGTCGCTCATGCGCAGGCTGGTGGCGTACGGCAGGTACAGGGTGTCGGCATCCCATTGCTCCAGCTGGTGCGGGCGACCGCGCAGGAAGCCTGCGTCCAGTGCCGGCGAGGCGCCGAACAGGTACATCAGCAGCCAGCTGTAGCGACGGAAATTGCGGATCAGGGCGATGTAGGCGGCGGACTGATAGTCGCGCTCGCTGCCTGCTACGCCTTCAGCCTGCTTGAGCAGCGGCCAAAGTTGTTCGGGCAGGGAGAAGTTGTAATGAATGCCGGCAATGCACTGCATGGTACGGCCGTAGCGCAGGGCCAGGCCCTGGCGGTACACGTACTTGAGCTTGCCGATATTGGAGGTGCCGTAGTACGCGATGGGGATATCTTCTTCGGCCGGCAGGGCGCACGGCATCGATGGGCTCCACAGGTACTCTTCGCCAAGCTTGGTGTAGGCAAAGCGGTGGATCTTGTCCAGGCTGTCCAGCGTTTGTGCAGGATCGGTCAGGGCAGGGGTGATGAACTCCAGCAACGACTCCGAATAATCGGTCGTGATCTGTTCATGAGTCAGCGCAGCACCCAGCGCCTCGGGGTGCGGCGTTTGCGCCAGACGGGCATCGGCCGTAACGCGCAGGCATTCACGCTCGATACCGTGCAAGCACTTTTCGAGCAGAGAGAGGTTGGCGCGCTCGCCAAGCAGGGTCAGGCGGCGGTTGAGAAGTTCGCTCAAGATGGATTCCTTCACGCATCAGTCGCCCCAATATGGGGGTAGATTTGATGGTCTACAAGGGTGCAGAAAGGGAACTGGCGTTGTCGCCTGGTGTCTGTCGTCGGTGGAGTCGGGGCAAGCCCAGGCGGGCCAAGGCCTGGCGGCAATTTCGGCAACCCACACATGGAGCCGAAATTACCGCACAACCAGGCTTGGGGCTAGAGGACCGCGAAGGTCCCTTGCGCTTTTGAGATCAGTTTGTCGTCCTGAAGCACGTCGGCTTCAACCACCAGGGTGCGGCGTCCGGCATGGATGACCCTGGCGATGCACAACACATCGCCTTCGCTGACACCGCGCAGGTAGTTGATCTTGCATTCGATGGTCACGCTCTGCTGGTCAAAGCCATGGGAGCTGGAGCAGGCCAGCCCCATGGCAATGTCGACCAGGCTGAACAACGCCCCGCCGTGCAGGTTGCCACCGCGGTTGCGCAGTTCTGGCGCCAGCCCCAGGGCGACTTCAGCCACGCCCTCGTCCAGGCGTTGCACGCGGCAACCGAGCAGTTTGCTGTAGGCGCTTTGGACGATCTCTTGTGGAATATCCATTAACGTTTCTTCAGCGTCTTGGCATTGGCGAACAGCGAAGCCATGGCGTTGTTGACCGGGGCTGCGGTTTCCTTAGGTTTGGCAGGTGCCGTGTGCTGGCGCGGTGCCGAGCCCGGGCGGCTGCCGCGAGCGCCATCGACTTTTTCGCCAGGGGTGTCGCTCATGCGCATCGACAGGCCGACCCGTTTGCGCGGGATATCCACTTCCATGACTTTGACCTTGACCACATCACCGGCCTTCACCGCTTCACGCGGGTCCTTGATGAACTTCTCCGACAGCGCGGAGATGTGCACCAACCCGTCCTGATGCACGCCAATATCGACGAAAGCGCCGAAGTTGGTCACGTTGGTCACCACGCCTTCGAGGATCATCCCCGGTTGCAGGTCCTTGAGGTCCTCGACGCCTTCCTGGAACTCGGCAGTCTTGAACTCCGGGCGTGGGTCACGGCCGGGCTTGTCGAGTTCCTGGAGGATGTCGGTCACGGTCGGCAGGCCGAAGGTCTCGTCGGTGTATTTTTTCGGGTCAAGGCGCTTGAGGAAGGCGCTGTCCCCGACTAACGAACGGATGTCGCGGTCGGTCTCGGCGGCAATACGCTGCACCAGCGGGTAGGCTTCGGGGTGAACCGCCGAAGCGTCCAGCGGGTTGTCACCGTTCATGACACGCAGGAAGCCGGCCGCTTGCTCGAAGGTCTTCTCGCCCAGGCGGCTGACTTTTTTCAGTGCTGCACGGGTCTTGAAAGCACCATTGGCGTCACGGTGGGCGACGATGTTCTGGGCCAGCGTGGCGTTCAGGCCAGAGATGCGAGCCAGCAAGGCCACCGAAGCCGTGTTGACGTCGACCCCGACGGCGTTCACGCAGTCTTCGACCACAGCGTCCAGGCCGCGGGCCAGCTTGAGTTGCGACACGTCATGCTGGTACTGACCGACACCAATGGATTTCGGATCGATCTTCACCAGCTCCGCCAGTGGGTCCTGCAGGCGACGAGCGATGGAGACCGCACCGCGGATCGACACATCCAGGTCCGGGAACTCCTTGGCCGCCAGTTCCGAGGCCGAGTACACCGACGCGCCAGCCTCGGACACCATCACCTTGGTCATCTTCAGACCAGGGTATTTCTTGATCAGTTCGGCTGCCAGCTTGTCGGTTTCACGGCTGGCGGTGCCGTTGCCGATGGCAATCAGGTCGACCGAGTGCTTGGCGCACAGTGCAGCCAGCACGGCGATGGTCTGGTCCCACTGGTTTTTCGGCACGTGCGGATACACGGTGGCGGTATCGAGCAATTTGCCGGTGGCATCGACCACGGCAACCTTGCAGCCGGTACGCAGGCCCGGGTCCAGGCCCAGCGTCGCACGCGGACCAGCCGGAGCGGCCAGCAGCAGGTCGTGCAAGTTATGAGCGAAGACGTTGATCGCCTCGCTTTCTGCATTGTCACGCAGCTCGCCCAGCAGATCGGTTTCAAGGTGGGTGTAGAGCTTGACCTTCCAGGTCCAGCGCACCACTTCGCCCAGCCATTTGTCGGCAGGGCGGTTCTGGTTCTTCAGGTCGAAATGCTCGCCGATCATCATCTCGCAAGGGTGCATTGTACCGGGCAGTTCTTCGCCGACCTTCAGGGTCGAACCCAGGATGCCCTCATTGCGACCACGGAAGATGGCCAGGGCGCGGTGCGACGGCACGCTCTTGACCGGTTCATCGTGCTCGAAGTAATCGCGAAACTTCGCGCCGGCTTCTTCCTTGCCAGCAATGACTCGTGCGCTCAGGGTCGCTTCCTGCTTGAGGAAGCTGCGCAGCTTGTCGAGCAGGCGGGCGTCTTCGGCAAAGCGCTCCATCAGAATGTATTTGGCGCCTTCGAGCACGGCCTTGATATCGGCAAAGCCTTTTTCGGCATCGACGAAGCGCGCAGCTTCCGTTTCCGGCGTCAGCTGTGGATCGGCCAGCAGGCCGTCGGCCAGCTCGCCAAGGCCGGCTTCCAGGGCGATCTGGCCCTTGGTGCGGCGTTTCTGCTTGTACGGCAGGTAAAGGTCTTCGAGCCGGGTCTTGGTGTCGGCCAGTTTGATTTCGCGGGCCAGTTCAGGGGTCAGCTTGCCTTGCTCTTCGATGTTGGCAAGGATGCTGGCGCGCCGGTCGTCAAGCTCGCGCAGGTAGCGCAGGCGTTCTTCCAGATGACGCAACTGGGTGTCATCCAGGCTGCCGGTGACTTCTTTACGGTAACGGGCGATAAAAGGCACAGTCGAGCCTTCATCAAGCAGGGTCACGGCCGCTTCGACCTGCTGGGGGCGGACACCGAGTTCCTCGGCGATGCGGCTGTTGATGCTGTCCATAAAACCACCTGACAAATAGAGAATGCAGTGCCGCCGGCCGCTGGCTGGCGAGTAATCCGATCAGGCTGGCCTGACGTAAAAACGCCGCATTATAACCAGCGATCCTGACTTTGGTGTGATAGCTGCAAGCCACAGGCCTGCCCTTTGCGCTGGCGAACGAGGAAAAATCTGCTAACAATGCACAGGTCACGTCCGTGGGCACCTGGTCCATAATGCGTGCCGTGATTACAGGAGCAAGCCATGAGTAGCACTGCCGCAAACGCCGAAGGCGAAAAAATCCTCATCGTCGATGATGACCCAGGCCTGAGCAGCCTGCTGGAGCGTTTTTTCACCAGCAAGGGCTACCGTGCACGGGCGGTACCGAACGCGGAGCAGATGGATCGCCTGCTGGCCCGCGAAGTTTTCCACCTGGTCGTCCTCGACCTGATGCTACCTGGCGAAGACGGCCTGTCGGCCTGCAAGCGCCTGCGCGCGGCGAACAACCAGGTGCCGATCATCATGCTCACCGCCAAGGGCGATGAGCTCAGCCGCATCAAGGGCCTGGAACTGGGCGCCGACGATTACCTGGCCAAACCCTTCAACCCCGATGAGCTGGTGGCCCGCGTCAAGGCGGTGCTGCGTCGTCAGGCCGCGCCGGTGCCAGGCGCCCCCGGCAGCGAAGACGAAACCGTTACCTTCGGTGATTACGAGTTGTCCCTGGCTACGCGCGAACTCAAGCGTGGCGAAGAAGTGCACATGCTGACCACCGGCGAGTTCGCCGTGCTCAAGGCGCTGGTCATGCATGCTCGCGAGCCACTGACCCGCGACAAGCTGATGAACCTCGCCCGCGGTCGCGAGTGGGATGCACTGGAGCGCTCCATCGATGTACAGATTTCCCGCCTGCGGCGCATGATCGAACCCGATCCGTCCAAGCCGCGCTATATCCAGACCGTCTGGGGCGTGGGTTATGTGTTTGTGCCGGACGGCAACACCAAGTAATGATGGTTGGTTTGTAGGAATGAGAGACCTGTTGAGGGGCTGCCGGGTGGCATGCCGCACAACAGGTCTTTCGCATTCCGCAATGTTTGCGAGCCGTGCTCGTTCCTGCAACGTATGTAGTCGCTCATGAAAACCCCCCTGTGGTTCCCGCAAAGCTTTTTCGCGCGCACGCTTTGGCTTGTGCTCATCGTCGTACTGTTCTCCAAGGCCTTGACTCTGGTCTATCTGTTGATGAACGAGGACGTGCTGGTCGATCGCCAGTACAGCCACGGTGTGGCCCTGACGTTGCGGGCCTATTGGGCGGCAGATGAAGATGATCGCGACAAGGTTGCCGAAGCGGCCGGGCTGATTCGGGTGGTCGGTACCGGGGTCCCTGAAGGCGAGCAGCACTGGCCTTATAGTGATATCTACCAGCGCCAGATGCAGTCGGAGCTTGGAGACGACACTGAAGTTCGCTTGCGGATCCATGCGCCACCGGCTCTTTGGGTGCGCGCCCCCAGCCTGGGCGATGGCTGGCTGAAAGTGCCGCTGTATCCCCATCCGCTGCGTGGCCAGCAAATCTGGAATGTGCTGGGCTGGTTTCTGGCGATCGGCTTGCTCTCCACCGCGTCGGCCTGGATCTTCGTTCGTCAACTCAACCAGCCACTCAAAGGGCTGGTTTTTGCTGCCCGGCAATTGGGGCAGGGGCGCAGCGTGCGCTTGCCCGTCAGCGATACGCCGAGCGAAATGACCGAGGTATACCGCGCCTTCAACCAGATGGCTGAAGACGTCGAGCAGGCGGGACGTGAACGGGAGCTGATGCTGGCGGGTGTGTCCCATGACTTGCGCACGCCACTGACCCGTTTGCGGCTGTCACTGGAGCTGATGAGCAGCGACAACGAACTGACGGACGATATGGTCCGCGACATCGAAGACATGGACGCCATCCTCGATCAGTTTTTGGCGTTTATTCGCGATGGTCGTGACGAGGCGATTGAAGAGGTCGACCTCAATGACCTGATACAGGAAGTGGTCATGCCCTTCAATCAGCAGGAGGAGCGCGTGCGCTTGTGCATGGAGCCGATCCCGCCGTTCCCCTTGCGGCGTATTTCGATCAAGCGGCTGCTCAACAACCTGATTGGCAATGCGCTGTACCACGCCGGCAGCGGTGTTGAAGTGGCGGCCTACGTGTCAGGTGATACCAATGCGCCCTATGTGGTGCTGAGTGTGCTGGACCGAGGCGCCGGTATCGACCCCGATGAGCTTGAAGCCATCTTCAACCCATTCACCCGGGGCGATAAGGCTCGCAGCGGCAAGGGCACCGGTCTGGGCTTGGCCATCGTCAAGCGCATCGCTTCGATGCACGGTGGCAATGTCGAGCTGCGCAACCGCTCCGGTGGCGGGCTGGAAGCCCGGGTGCGGCTGCCGCTGGGCTTGATGCTGCCAAGGGATGCTGTCTAGCGTTTGCGCCACACACTGGCCAGCCAGGGCTGCTGTTCACGCGGCAGCCCGGTAGGGCGATAGAAATGCTCCAGTTCCTCGAAGCCTGCGTCTTGCAGCAGCGCTTGCCAGCTTTGCCAATCGTGCCAGGCGCCGTAGCGCTCACCCCTGAAGCCTTCTTGATTGTCCCCGCGCGGGTTGGAGCTGAATAGCGCGCCACCGGGTTTTAACGTGGCATGCAGTTCACGCAGCACGCGGGGCAGTTCCTGGCTGGGCACATGGAACAGCACGGCATTGGCGAAGATCCCATCAAAATGTTCGTTTGGCAGGTTCAGTGCCAGCAGGTCCTGTTGCCAGACTTCGCAGCCGCTGTCGGCGCGGGCCATCTCAACAAAACGCTCCGCCCCGTCCAGGCCCACCGCCGTGTGGCCTAGCGCTGTGAACGTTTTCAGGTCGCGGCCGGGGCCACAACCCAGGTCAAGAATCTGTAGCGGCTTTGCGTCGCCCAAATGCCTTAGCAGGGCTGCGATATTCTGGCTCACATCATGATCACGGGTGCCTTCGCGAAAGGACTCGGCGCTATCGTTGTAATGACCCAGCGTGGTATCGGTGATCTGTTTGAGTTGGTCGGGTTGCAGTGTCATTGCCGTGTCTGCCCATCAAGGTTCTGTCTTGGCACTATCACCTTATGGCGTATTCGCGGGCAAGCCCGATGTAGGAGCCAGTCTGTTAAGGCATTGAACGACACATTTCCTGTGGGAGCTGGCTCGCCAGCGAATAAGACAACGCAGGGCGTCAGACACCCCGCAGCGGCTGCATTCGCTGTGGTCCGGCATACCGGCGAGCCAGCTCCCACAGGATCACTTGGCGGAAAGGAACTTGCTCAAAAACTGCCGGGTGCGTTCTTCTTTTGGGTTGGCGAACAGTGCTTTCGCGTCGCCTTGCTCGACGATCACGCCCTTGTCGAAAAACACCACGCGGTTCGCCACATCGCGGGCAAAGCCCATTTCATGGGTGACGATGATCATGGTGCGGTTTTCTTCGGCAAGGCTGCGAATGGTTGCCAGCACTTCGCCGACCAGTTCAGGGTCAAGGGCGGAGGTGGGTTCGTCGAACAGGATCACCTCTGGCTCCATCGCCAGCGCCCGGGCAATCGCCACGCGCTGTTGCTGCCCCCCTGACAGGCGCCTGGGGTAGGCGTCTTCTTTACCGGCCAGGCCGACCTTGGCCAGCAATGCACGGCCTAGATTGATCGCCTCGGCGCGTGGGATTTTCTTGACCACGGTCGGGCCTTCGATCACGTTTTCCAGTGCCGTGCGGTGGGGAAACAGGTTGAAGTTCTGGAAGACGAAACCGACTTGTTGGCGCAGCCTGCGGATCAGGCTGGTCTGCTGGCTGAGGGGGCGGCTGCCGTCGATCTCGATGTCGCCTATGCGGATACGGCCGCTGTTTGGCACTTCAAGCAGGTTGAGGCAGCGCAGGAAGGTGGTCTTGCCCGAGCCGCTGGGGCCGATGATGGCGATCACTTCACCGGCCTGGACGGTCAGGTCGATGCTGTCCAGAACCTTATGGCCATTGAATCGCTTGGTGAGTTTTTCAACCACGATCATGACGTCAAGGCTCCAGGTCGTGCCGGTTGACCCGCGCTTCCAGGCGGTTCTGCAAGTGTGCAAGCACGCTGGCCAACACCCAGTAGATCAGCGCGGCAGCCAGGTACATGGTGAAGATTTCGAAGGTCCGGGCGGTAATCAGTTGTGCCTGGCGGAACAGTTCGGGCACCTGGATGGTGGCCGCCAGGGCGGTGTCCTTGACCAAGGAAATAAAACTGTTGCCCAGCGGCGGCAGAGCGGTGCGCGCCGCCTGCGGCAGGATCGCCCGGCGCAGGGACTGGCTACGTGTCATGCCGATGCTGGCGGCCGCTTCCCATTGACCGCGATCGATGGAGCTGATGGCTGCGCGCAGGATTTCACAGGCATAAGCGCCCATGTTCAGGGAAAAGCCGATCAACGCGGCGGGCAGCGGGTCCAGCTCCAGGCCCAGTTGCGGCAGGCCGTAATAGATCACGAACAATTGCACCAACAGCGGCGTGCCGCGAAAAAACGACACGTAGATGCGGGCAGTCCAGCTCAGTAGCTTGAAGCTCGACAACCGCATCAGCGCCAGGCCAAAGCCCAGCAACAATCCGAAGAACATCCCGCCCAGGCTGAGTATGACGGTGTAGTACGCGCCCTTGAGCAGAAAGGGCGCGGAGTCCAGCGCAAGCTGCAGGCTGTCTTCGATCATTGAGTGATGTCAGCGTTGAAGTACTTTTCCGACAGTTTTTTCAGCGTGCCGTCGGCGCGCAGCTTGTCGATGGCCTGGTTGATCGCGGCCAACAGCTCTGGCTCACCCTTGCGCAAGGCAACACCGGCTTCCTGGCGGGAGAAGGCTTCACCGGAGACGGCGGTGTCCTTGGCCTTGCTGACCAGCTCCAGGGCGGCCAGGCGGTCCACCAGGATGGCGTCGATACGGCCTACGCGCAGGTCCTGATATTTGGTCGGGTCATCGTCATAGGTCTTGATGATGGCTTTGGGCACGTTGTCCTTGAGCCATTGCTCGTAGTTGGTACCCAGGCCCACGCCTACTTTTTTGCCGGCCAGATCCGCGGCGGTCTTGATGGTGCCTTCATTCTTTTTCAGGGTCAGTGCCTGGATCCCTGACACGGTATAGGGCTCGGAGAAGTCGTATTTCTTTTTACGTTCTTCAGAGATCGTCACTTGGTTGATCACCGCATCCAGGCGCTTGGATTCCAGCGCTGCAAGAATGCCATCCCACTTGGTGGGCTGCAGCTTGGCTTTCACCCCCAGTTCTTTGGCCAGGGCTTCGGAAAACTCTACCTCGAAGCCAGCCAGCTTGCCGTCGGCATCGACAAAGCTGAAGGGTGGATAAGTCCCTTCCAGCCCGACATTGATCACGCCCTTGTCCTTGATCTGCTGCAATTGCTCGCCCGCCATGGCCTGCCCCAGAAGGCCGCTGCCGAGTGCCAGGCCCAGGCTTGCGAAAAGGAACTTCTTGCCGAATGCCGAAATATTCATGATCAGACCCGTTCTTGTGTTTATGGGTTATTTGCTCCAGACCTCGGGGTATGCGAACAACGCTGGAGCTCCACCGGTATGCAGGAAGATTAGCGGGC
The DNA here is from genome assembly GCF_057838865.1 of Pseudomonas sp. KH_021. Taxonomy (NCBI): domain Bacteria; kingdom Pseudomonadati; phylum Pseudomonadota; class Gammaproteobacteria; order Pseudomonadales; family Pseudomonadaceae; genus Pseudomonas; species Pseudomonas sp. KH_021. Next base: position 216,656 of record NZ_CM174477.1, read on the forward strand.
CTTCGCCAAAGCGTTGGTTACCGATGCCATCGAGCAAGCCCGCCATGGCCTTGCCGGTGTAGACCGGGTCCAGCAGCAGGCCTTCATGGCTGGCCACCAACTTGATCGCCGCCAGCGTGCCAGCGTTAGGCTCGCCATACCGGGGGGCGAAATATTCATCCCACAATCGAACCTTAAAGGCAGCGGGCAATGGCACGCCCAGCAGTTGCGCGGTGCGCTCGGCCAGATCCTGCACTTTGGGCCGCTGGTCGGCGTCGGTGCGCGAGACGGTCACGCCGATCACCGGCAGCTGCGGCAGCTGCTCGCTCAAGGCCAAGGCCAGGCCACTGTGGGTGCCGGCACTGCCTGACGCCAGCACCACCGCTGCAAAGTCCAGGCCCGTGGCTTTGATCTGGGAGGCCAGCTCGAGGCCTGCACGCACATACCCGAGCGCCCCAAGGGCATTGGAGCCGCCAATCGGCACCAGATAGGGCTTTTTGCCGTTTGCCTGCAGGCGCGCCGCCAAGGCCTGCAATTGGTCATCGGCATTGTCGAGGTTTTCGACCCGCTCGACGCTGGCGCCAAACAGTTCAAGCAGCAGGCGATTGCCGTTGTTCAGGTAACTGCTCTGGGTAGTGGCGATGGGGTTTTCCAGCAAGGCGACGCAGCCAAGCCCCAGTTGAGCGGCGAGCGCGGCGGTCTGGCGTACATGGTTGGACTGAATCGCACCTGCCGTTATCAGCGTATCGGCGCCTTGGGCCAGCGCGTCGGCCGCCAGGTACTCCAGCTTGCGCAATTTGTTGCCACCCATGGCCAGTGGGGTCAGGTCGTCGCGCTTGACGTAGATGTCCCGGTGGGCCCAAGTGCTCAAGCGTTCGAGTTTTTCCAGGGGCGTCGGCGCGCCAAGCAAGTCGAGGCGTTTAAAGCGGGCGAGTGTTTGCTTGATCATGGGAATTTTGCTTCAGGAAAAGATTCGACTATAGGCAGCCAATCCCAGGGCAGCAAATACTCGGTTAGGCCGGCCCGACTGGCTGGCGAATGAATCGAGTGTTTTTTCAGGTTGTTTTTTTGCCGTAGAGTGGGTGCCGATAAGGCGGCCCTTTATGTGCCGTCACTCTCTCAAGTGTCAGGAGTTGAACCGTGAGCGAAAAAGCGCAGGGGCGTTGGCAGTTGCAGTCCATTGTGGGTCAATTGCGCAGCGCCCGTGATGAGTGGCGGCGAACCAATGGTCGCAGCAGCGGTGAGCAAGGCGGTCGTGAGTTGCCTTCGCGCGAAGCGATGCGCAGCATTCTGGAACATCTGTGCGGCGCACTGTTCCCCATGCGCCTGGGGCCGGTGGACCTGCGCGAGGAAAGTGAGGATTTCTACGTTGGCCACACCCTCGACTCGGCGCTCAATGCCCTGTTCGGGCAAGCGCGGCTGGAGTTGCGCTATGTGGCGCGCAAAGGCAAATGCGATGAGGCCCAGGTCGACGCCAAGGCCGAGCGGATGGTCCAGGATTTCGCTGCCGCCCTGCCGGGCCTGCGCATTTTGCTCGACACCGATGTGCTGGCCGCTTACCACGGCGACCCGGCAGCCCGCAGCGTAGACGAAGTGTTGTTGTGCTACCCGGGTATCCTGGCCGTGATCCATCATCGCCTGGCGCATCATCTCTATCGTGCCGGGCTGCCGTTGTTGGCGCGGATCAGCTCGGAGCTTGCGCATTCGGCCACTGGTATCGATATCCATCCCGGCGCGCAGATCGGTCCGAGTTTCTTTATCGACCACGGCACGGGTGTGGTGATCGGTGAAACCGCGATCATCGGTGAGCGCGTACGGATCTACCAGGCCGTCACCCTGGGCGCCAAGCGCTTCCCGGCCGACGAATCCGGCCAATTGCAGAAGGGCCAGCCGCGCCACCCGATCGTCGAGGACGATGTGGTGATCTATGCCGGCGCGACTATTCTTGGGCGAATCACCATCGGCAAAGGCTCGACCATTGGCGGCAATGTCTGGTTGACCCGCAGTGTGCCGCCGGAGAGCAACCTGACCCAAGCGAACCTGCAACACGATGATGGAACACAGAAGTAAGAGAGGTCATTGACCTCCTCCTGGTGCCCGGCCGGATTGGTCCTGAGCGGCCATTCGTGTTTAACTTGAACGTTCAATCAAGTTAAATCGGTGGTTCGCTGCCGGCGTCAACAGGAGGATACCCTTTGCTGAAGCCGCTCTATTCAGCTCTTTACCAACCTCGCGAGGTGCACCGCGCATGAGTGCACCCCCTTCAGCCTCCAGCCCCAAGATCGGCATGAACCCGCCGGTTTTCTACTTCGCCGCCAGTTTTATCCTGATATTCAGCCTGATAGTCATTGCGATGCCCGAGCAAGCCGGCCGGTGGTTGTTGGCGGCGCAAAACTGGGCCGCCAACACCGTGGGCTGGTATTACATGCTGGCGATGACGCTGTATCTGGTCTTCGTGGTGGTCACCGCCTTGTCTGGCTACGGCAAGATCAAGCTCGGTGCCGACCACGACGAGCCCGAGTTCAGCTATCTATCCTGGGCTGGCATGCTGTTCGCCGCAGGCATCAGCATCACACTGTTTTTCTTCTGTGTGTCCGAACCCCTGACCCATATGCTCCAGCCGCCTCAGGGCGAAGCGGGCAATGAGGCCGCCGCGCGCCAGGCCATGCAGCTGCTGTTTCTGCACTGGGGGCTGCATGGCTGGGGTGTGTTTGCCTTTGTCGGCATGGCCTTGGCCTATTTCGCATACCGGCACAATTTGCCGCTGGCATTGCGCTCGGCGCTCTACCCGCTGATCGGCAAGCGCATCAACGGCCCCATCGGCTATGCCGTCGATGGTTTCGGCATCATTGCCACGGTGTTTGGCCTGGGCGCCGACATGGGTTTCGGTGTATTGCACCTGAATGCCGGGCTGGATTACCTGTTTGGGCTGTCTCACAGCCAGTGGGTGCAGGTGGCATTGATTACGTTGATGATGGGCGCGGCGATCATTGTGGCCGTTGCCGGCGTCGATAAAGGCGTGCGGGTGATGTCCGACATCAACATGCTGCTGGCCTGCGCGTTGCTGTTGTTCGTGTTGTTCGCCGGCCCCACCCAGCACTTGCTCAATACGCTGATCCAGAACCTTGGGGATTACCTGGGTGCACTGCCCACCAAGAGCTTCGACCTCTATGCCTACAACGAATCGAGCAGTTGGCTGGGGGACTGGACGATTTTCTACTGGGCCTGGTGGATCGCCTGGGCGCCGTTCGTGGGTCTGTTTATTGCGCGTATTTCGCGGGGGCGCACCATACGTGAATTCGTCTTCGGTGTGCTGCTGATTCCCTTGGGCTTCACCCTGGCGTGGATGTCGATCTTCGGCAACAGCGCCATCGAGCAGGTGCTTGGCCATGGCATGACGGCATTGGGGCAATCGGCACTGGATGACCCCTCGATGACCTTGTACCTGCTGCTGGAAACCTATCCCTTCAGCAAAACAGTCATCGCTATCACGGTGTTTATCAGCTTTGTATTCTTCGTGACGTCGGCCGATTCCGGCACTGTCGTGTTGTCGACCCTGTCCGCGCGCGGCGGTAGCCCAGATGAAGATGGGCCGAACTGGCTGCGAGTGTTCTGGGGTGTGATGACGGCGCTGGTGACCATTGGCTTGCTGTTTGCCGGTAGCATCGACTCGCTCAAATCGGCGGTGGTGCTGACGTCACTGCCGTTCTCGCTGATCCTGTTGGCAATGATGTGGGGCCTGCACAAGGCCTTCTATCTGGAGTCGCAACGCCAGATCGCCCAGCTGTATTCCCTGGCGCCGGTGTCCACCTCGCGGCGCAGCAGTTGGCGCCAGCGGCTGAGCCAGGCGGTGCACTTTCCTTCACGCGATGAGGTGTACCGGTTCATGGACAGCCATGTGCGACCGGCCATTGCCGAGGTGACGGCGGTATTTGTAGAAAAGGGCCTGAAGGTCAGCGCCGCCGAAGAGGGGCACGACAGTGTCACGCTGGAAGTCGGCCATGGCGAAGAGCGGCCGTTTGTCTATCAGGTGCAGATGCGCGGTTACTTCACGCCGTCTTTCGCCCGAGGCGGCACGGGCAGCCACGAGCTGAAGAACAGCCGCTACTACCGTGCCGAAGTGCACTTGAGCGAAGGCAGCCAGGGCTATGACCTGGTCGGCTACAGCAAAGAGCAGATCATCAACGATGTGCTCGACCAGTACGAACGGCACATGCAGTACCTGCATTTGGTGCGCTGATTGCCTAATACACCGCAGTGCGGCCAGGTAGGAGCCAGGCTTGCCGGAATGCCGGACCACTGCGATGGCCATAGGTATCTACACAATTCTGGGGCAGCGCGGCTCTTGTAGCCGCTGCCGAGGTACGAGGCTGCGATCGGCGGCGAAGCCGTCGTAAATTCAGGCCCTTCGGTGTGCCTGATGGATTACGGTCTCAGGTTTTACGGCCGCTTCGCTGCCGATCGCAGCCTCGTACCTCGTCAGCGGCTACATTCGTAGCAGTACACCAAAAGATGTGTAGATACCTATGCTGCGATGGCCACACCGCAATCCATCGGGCAAACCGCGGCGCGTTCATCGCGGGTGGCCCGGCCGCCGGTTATTGGCGGGTCTGGCGCTGTTGCAGGAGCAGGTTGTTGAAGCCGCTGCCGGACAGTTGTTTCTGCGCAGTGGTCAGCTGCTGACGGTTGCTGAACGGCCCGACCAGCACGCGGTACCAGGTCTCGTCCTTGACGGTGCCGGATTCCACCTGCACCGACTGCCCCAGCAAAATGATCTGCGCCCGCACCTTGTCCGCGTCGGCCTCTTTGCGGAACGAGCCCGCTTGCAGGAAGAACTGCGTGGTTGCGGCCGGCTTGATCACCGGGGGCGCAGGCGGTGGGGTCTGGCCGCTGAGGGCTGCGACCGCACGCGCGGTATCGATCTTCGCGGCTTGGGCCGGAGTCACAGGGGCCTGGGCCGGGACCGGTGGGGTTTTCTCCGGTACGGCTTCCGGTGGCACGATGACTTCCGATTCCGGCAGCAAGGTGTAGAAGTCGTACTTGGGCTTCACCGGTTGCTGGGGGCTGGGTGGCGTCTTGTTGGCTTCGGCGATCTTCGCCGCCTTCGCATCTTCGGCCTTGACCCGTTTGATGTCGTCACGGCCGGGCTCAAGCTTCATCAAAAAAACGATAAAAGCGCCAACGGTAAGGCCGATCGCCATCCACATCCAGCCCGGGACCGGCTTTTTGGCCGGGGTTTGATAACGGCTGGCGCCACGCTTGGGTGCAGGTTTTTTCTTGGCGGCCAACTTACATGCGCTCCAGGGTTTCCAGACCCAGCAGCTCCAGGCCTTGCTTGAGGGTGCGGCCGGTGAGGGCCGCCAGGCGCAGGCGGCTCTGTTGTTGTTCCGGGGTTTCGGCCGCCAGGATCGGGCAGTTTTCGTAGAAGCTGGAGAACAGGCCGGCGACATCGTACAAGTAGGTGCAGAGAATGTGCGGGGTGCCTTTTTCGGCGACGTTGTTCAGCACTTCACCGAACTGGGCCAGGCGTGCCGCCAGTTCCTGCTCCTGTGGCGCCGACAGCTGGATCTGGCCGTCGACGTCTTGCAGCTCCTTGCCCAACTTGCGGAACACACCGGCCACGCGGGTGTAGGCATACAGCAGGTAAGGCGCGGTATTGCCTTCGAAGTTCAGCATCAGGTCAAAGTTGAAGCTGTAATCGCTGGTGCGATGCTTGGACAGGTCGGCGTATTTCACTGCGCCAATGCCCACTGCCTTGGCGATGTTGCGCAGGTCGGCCTCAGGCAGTTGCGGGTTCTTTTCCTTGACCAGGGTGTAGGCGCGTTCTTCGGCTTCGTTGAGCAGGTCGATCAGCTTGACCGTGCCACCGTCGCGGGTCTTGAACGGGCGGCCATCGGCGCCGTTCATGGTACCGAAGCCCATGTGTTCCATCTGCATGTCGTTGGTCACGAAACCTGCGCGACGCGCCACTTCAAACACTTGCTGGAAGTGCAGGGCCTGGCGTTGGTCAACGAAGTACAGGGCGCGGTCGGCCTTGAGCACATTGCTGCGGTAGCGCATGGCAGCCAGGTCGGTAGTGGCATACAGATAGCCGCCACCTGCCTTCTGCACGATCACCGGCAGGGGCGTGCCCTCGGCGGTCTTGAATTCTTCGAGGAACACGCACTGGGCGCCGTTACTCTCGACCAACAGGCCGCGGGCCTTGAGATCAGTGATGACATTGGCCAGGTCATGGTTGTAGGCGCTCTCGCCCTTGACGTCGGCCGGGGTCAACTTGACGTTGAGGCGCTCGTAGATCTTCTGGCAGTGCGACAGGGAAATCTCGTTGAAGCGCTTCCACAGTGCCAGGCACTCAGGGTCTTCGGCTTGCAGCTTGACCACCAGGCCACGGGCGCGGTCGGCAAACTCTTCGGATTCATCAAAGCGTTGCTTGGCGGCGCGGTAGAAGTTTTCCAGGTCCGACAGCTCGTCGCTGGCGGCCGGCTTATCCTGCAGGTAAGCGAGCAACATGCCGAACTGGGTGCCCCAGTCGCCCACGTGGTTCTGGCGGATCACCTCATCGCCCAGGAACTCCAGCACGCGAGCGACGCCATCACCGATGATGGTCGAGCGCAGGTGGCCAACGTGCATTTCCTTGGCCAGGTTCGGCGCGGACAGGTCGATGACCACGCGCTGCTTCGGGCCGGCCTTGGCGACGCCCAGCTGCGGGTCGGCCAGGGCGGCGTCCAGGCGGGCAGCCAAGGCGTCGGTGTTTTGGAAGAAGTTCAAAAAGCCTGGGCCTGCGATTTCGACCTTGCTGATCTGTGGATCAGCGGGCAGGGCGGCAATGATTTTGTCGGCCAGGTCACGCGGTTTCATGCCGGCAGGTTTGGCCAACATCATCGCGATATTGCTGGCGAAGTCGCCGTGGGTCTTGTCCCGGGCGTTTTCCACCTGGATCGCCGGCGTCAGCCCTTCAGGCAAAACGCCTTCATTGACGAGTTGGTTCAGGGCGTTCTGGATCAGCTGGCGAATGGTGTCTTTCATGGGATTCTCTTTCGACCGCAAGCGCGGTGGCGCTTAGGTGCGCAGGTGGAAAAACTGAACATTATCCGTTTCTGGCACGAACTTGCCAACCTTTGGTAAGGCTGATGGGACGATTCGCCGGCCAAGTGTTTAGCTTAATAGAGGTCTACGGGGTCGACATCCAGCGACCAGCGCACCGCCCGGCCGGCCGGCATCTGCTCCAGCACCAGCAGCCAGGCGCTGATCAACCGATGCAGCGGCGCGCGGGCATTGGCTTGCAAGAGCAGTTGGGCCCGGTAACGCCCGGCCCGACGTTCCATTGGAGCCGGGACCGGGCCCAGCAGTTCGATGCCACTCAAGCCAAGCTCTGCGACGATGCGTTCGGCTTCGCCGCAGGCTTCGTCGAGAAAGCCCTCGGCTTGCCCAGGCTTGTGCGCTTCGGCGCGCAGCAGGGCCAAGTGGGCGAAGGGCGGCAGGCCGGCTGCACGACGCTCGCTCAAGGCTTGTTCGGCGAAAGCGAAATAGCCCTGTTCGGTCAGTTGCACCAACAGCGGGTGGTCGGCCAGGTGGGTCTGGATGATGACTTTGCCCGGCTCCTCTGCGCGGCCAGCGCGCCCGGCCACTTGCACGATCAATTGTGCCATGCGCTCGCTGGCACGGAAGTCGCCGGAAAACAGCCCGCCGTCCGCATCCAGAATAGATACCAGCGTCACCCTTGGGAAATGGTGGCCTTTAGCGAGCATCTGGGTGCCGACCAGAATGCACGGCTGGCCGCGTTGAATCGTGGCGAACAGTTGATTCATCGCGTCCTTGCGCGAAGTGCTGTCGCGATCCACCCGCAGCACCGGGTAGTCGGGGAACAGAATGCTCAGGCGTTCTTCTGCCCGCTCGGTGCCGGCACCGACCGGGCGCAGGTCCACCTTGTTGCATTGCGGGCACTGGCGTGGCACTCGCTCGTCATAGCCGCAGTGGTGGCAGCGCAGTTCGCCGGAGCGCTGGTGTACCGTCATGCGTGCATCGCAGCGTGGGCATTCGCTCAGCCAGCCGCAATCGTGGCAGAGCAACGTTGGGGCAAAACCGCGTCGATTGAGAAACACCAGCACTTGCTGGCCGGCTGCCAGGGTCTGGCCGATCGCTTGTTGCATCGGGCCGCTGATGCCGCTGTCCAGGGGCCTGCTTTTTACATCCAGACGCAAAAAACGCGGCGGCTTGGCGCCTCCGGCGCGGTGCTCCAGGCGCAGCAGGCCGTAGCGACCGGTGTAGGCGTTGTGCAGGCTTTCCAGAGACGGGGTGGCCGAGCCCAGCAGGATCGGGATGTTTTCCTGATGCGCGCGTACCAGCGCCAGGTCGCGGGCGTGGTAACGCAGGCCTTCCTGCTGTTTATAGGAGCCGTCGTGCTCTTCGTCGATGATGATCAGGCCGGGGTTTTTCATCGGAGTGAACAGCGCCGAGCGGGTGCCGATAATAATGTCGGCTTCACCGTCACGGGCCGCCACCCAGGCGTCCAGGCGCTCGCGATCGTTGACCGCCGAGTGCAGCAGGGCGATGCGGGCGTTGAAGCGCTGCTCGAAGCGGGCCAGGGTTTGGGGGCCCAGGTTAATTTCAGGAATCAGGATCAGCGCTTGTTTTCCCGCCTCCAGCGCCTCGCGGATCAGTTGCAGGTAAACCTCGGTCTTGCCACTGCCGGTGACACCTGCCAGCAGAAACGCATGAAACTTGCCAAAGCCTGCTCGCACTGCGTTGAACGCGGCCTTCTGCTCGTCGTTGAGCGGCAGCTCCGGTTGCGCGAGCCAGCGCTCATGACGCCCAGTGGGGGCATGCCGACGAACCTCGACCGTTACCAGCCCCTTGGCCAGCAACAGATCGAGGCTGTCCTTGCTCAGGCCTAGCTTGCCCAGTACCGGGTGCGCCACGCCATGGGGGTGCTGGCCAAGGGTCGCAAGGGCTTCGCGCTGGCGCGGCGCGCGGGCGATGCGCGGGTCGTCCAGGCGGGCATCGGGTGCGATCTGCCAGAACCGCTCCTGGCGCGCCTCGGCCGCTTCGCCCTGGCGCAGCAGAACCGGCAGCGCCCAGCTCAGGGTGTCGCCCAGGCTGTGCTGGTAATACTGAGCCGTCCACAGGCACAGCTTGAACAAAGCCGGTGGCAACGGCGAAACCGGGTCAAGCAGTTCAAGGGCGGGCTTGAGTTTGTCGGCCGGCACCTCGCTGTGGTCGGCGATCTCAACCAGCACGCCAATCATTTCGCGGCGGCCAAATGGCACCCGCAGGCGCATGCCCGGGCTCAACATAGCTTTGGTGATGCCGCGCGGCGCCCGGTAGTCAAACAGGCGTCTCAGCGGCGAGGGCAGGGCGAGGCGCAAGATGACATCGGACACGCGTAGTTTCTCTGCAGGCAGTAGGACGCAGCGAGCCTAGCAGACGACGGTCGGTGCAAGCGACAACTTGCGTCAGCGCTGCGCTCTGGTATTATCCCCCGCCTAATTACGTGCGGTATTCAACAATGGTGTTGGGTGGCGGCACGCAGTCGAGGAAATGACCATGAAAGCCGATATTCATCCCCATTACATTGCCATCGACGTTACCTGCAGCTGCGGTAACAAGTTCGTGACCAAATCTACCCACGGTAAAGCTCTGCCGATCGACGTGTGCAACGAATGCCACCCGTTCTACACCGGCAAGCAAAAAACTCTGGATACCGGCGGCCGTGTTCAGAAGTTCGCCGACCGTTTCGGTGCTTTCGGCAAGAAGGCCTGAGCATGAAGCCAACCCGTCAGGGTTTGGCAATGCTGAAAAAGGCGCCCCTCGTGGGCGCCTTTTTTGTGGGCGCCGTTTGGCTGGCGCCTGCCCAAGCTTATTGCCCGATGCCCAGCAATCTTGAACAGGTGCAGGTCAAACAGGTCGTCGATGGCGACACCCTGCGCCTGCGCGACGGTCGCAGTGTGCGACTTATCGGCGTCAACACGCCTGAAATTGGCCGCAAGGGCCGCACCACCGAACCCTTCGCAGAAGCCGCTCGTCAGCGACTTCAGGCGTTGGTGGACACCAGCAAGGGCCAGATCGGCCTGATGCCGGGTGCCGAGTCCAAGGATCATTACGGCCGTACGCTGGCCCATGCCTTCGGACGCAATGGCGATAATTTCGAAGCGAGCTTGCTGGCCGACGGCTTGGGGTATCTGGTGGCCGTGGCGCCCAATGTCGACCTGGTCAGCTGCCAGCAACAGGCTGAACAGGCGGCACGCAAGGCCGGCGCGGGCCTGTGGCGCAACCCGCAGATCATTGATGCTGCCCGCGTGTCGCAATCGGGTTTTGCGCTGGTTACAGGCAAGGTGAGCGATATACAGCGCAATCGTGGCGGTATCTGGATCGAACTGGACAGTTCGGTGGTGCTGCGGGTTGCACCGCAATTAACTGACCAGTTCGCAGCGTTGCGCCTGGACAATCTAAAGGGGCAGCGTGTCGAGGCGCGCGGCTGGGTTGTTGATCGCACAAGGCGCGGCAGCCTGAAGAGCGGACAGGTGCGCTGGATGCTGCCGCTGACGGATCCGGCGATGTTGATACAACGACAATAAAAATTGTGAACAATTTTAATATCAATTGTGAACAGTAAAACCCTTGCCGGACGTGGCTCTCGGCAAAAAGTCGTAAGTTAAAGGCCTTGACACTAGTGACCGGGCAGTCTTGTCGACCTTGGGCTTCTTGCGTATCCTCGGCGATCCGTCAGAACAGAAAATAGCGGAATCGCCCAAATGTCAGACTTGAAAACCGCCGCGCTCGAGTACCATGCCCAGCCACGTCCTGGGAAGCTTAGTGTAGAGCTCAGCAAACCTACTGCGACTGCCCGCGACCTGTCCCTGGCTTACAGCCCGGGCGTTGCCGAGCCTGTGCGTGAAATCGCCCGTGATGCCGAACTGGCTTACAAATACACCGGTAAGGGCAACCTGGTGGCGGTCATCTCCGATGGCACCGCGATTCTCGGCCTGGGTGACCTGGGCCCACTGGCTTCCAAGCCAGTGATGGAAGGCAAGGGCGTTCTGTTCAAGCGTTTCGCCGGTATCGACGTGTTCGACATCGAAGTCGAATCCGAGAGCCCGCAAGCTTTCATCGACACCGTCCGTCGTATCTCCATCACCTTCGGTGGCATCAACCTGGAAGACATCAAGGCGCCTGAGTGCTTTGAGATTGAGCGCACTCTGATCGAGCAGTGCGACATTCCGGTGTTCCACGATGACCAGCACGGCACCGCGATCGTCACCGCAGCCGGCATGATCAACGCCCTGGAAATCGCTGGCAAAACCCTGGGAGAGGCGAAGATCGTCTGCCTGGGCGCTGGTGCAGCCGCTATCTCCTGCATGAAGTTGCTGGTGAGCATGGGCGCCAGGATCGAAAACATCTTCATGGTTGACCGTACTGGCGTGATCCACTCTGGCCGCTCCGACCTGAACCAATACAAGGCCGTCTTCGCTCACGCGACTGACAAGCGCACCCTGGCTGATGCCCTGCAAGGTGCAGACGTATTCGTTGGCCTGTCCGGCCCGAACCTGTTGAGCCCTGAAGGCCTGTTGACCATGGCCGCCAACCCGATCGTATTCGCCTGCTCCAACCCGGACCCAGAGATCTCGCCAGAGCTGGCTCACGCCACTCGCTCCGACGTGATCATGGCCACCGGCCGTTCGGACTACCCGAACCAGGTCAACAACGTACTGGGCTTCCCGTTCATTTTCCGTGGTGCCTTGGACGTTCGCGCCAAGCGCATCAACGAAGAAATGAAAATTGCTGCTGCCAACGCCCTGCGTGAATTGGCCAAGCTGCCAGTGCCTAAGGAAGTCTGCGACGCTTACGGTGTCGACTCCTTGGAATTCGGTCGTGAGTACATCATCCCGAAACCAATGGACGCCCGCCTGATCACCCTGATCTCCGATGCCGTCGCCAAGGCTGCTATCGAGACCGGTGTTGCGACCCTGCCGTACCCGAAGAACTACCCGCTCAAGAGCGTGGATGACGTTTTCAACGGTTAATCCGTTGTTCTAGCGTCAAACCCAAACGCGGCGGTCTGGACATCCAGACCGCCGCGTTTTTTTGTAGCCGCTGCCGAAGGCTGCGATGTGGCCCGTCAGGGGCGCCAATGCGGTCTTCAGGCCCTGCGCCCGCTTCGCGGTCGATCGCAGCCTTCGGCAGCGGCTACAGCGATCGCAGCCTATGGCAGCGGCTACAGGGGTGAGGTTGGTGGGGGGTTATTGGCCCCAGGGCGATTTACGCGCGCTGTCCATCTGTACCAGATACCCGCTGCCACCCAGTTGGCGCATCTGGTTGCGGATCCAGCTGGCACGCCGGGCGACGTAGGCGCTGGGGTGGCTGGCGCTCCAGTTCAGCGGGCTGGGCAATACCGCCGCGAGCAGGCTTGCCTGTTGGCGCGATAATCGTCCGGCACTGACGCCAAAATGGTGCTGCGCCGCCGCATCTGCGCCAAACACGCCGGTGTCCCACTCGACACTGTTCAGATACACCTCAAGGATCCGTTGCTTGGGCCAGAACACCTCGATCAGCGCGGTGAACCAGGCCTCCAGCCCCTTGCGCAGCCAACTGCGCCCCGACCACAGAAACAGGTTCTTGGACACTTGCTGGCTCAGGGTGCTGGCGCCGCGAATGCTGCCGCCGCGTTCATTGTGGGCAAAGGCGGCCTGGATGGCGCTGAAGTCAAAGCCCCAGTGTTCGGCGAATTTTTGATCCTCGCCGGCAATGACTGCCACTTTCAGCTCATCGGAGATCTCGTCCCAGCTGCGCCATGAGCGCTGCAGGTCGATTGGCTCGCCATCGACCCAGGATTCGATCTTGCGCTCCACCATCAGCGCAGTGCCCGGGGGTGGTACCCAGCGAAAGATCAAGACCAGCAGAACGCTGCCTGCGGCGAACCAGAGGAAGACCCGGGCGAGGCGACGGAGAATTGTAGGCAGCATAGATGGCTTGGCCGAACCGATTGAGCGGGCCATTATACAGGCCCTGCGCGTTCGAATGACTTTGACTGGAGTTTGCCCATGCTGCGTGCGTATCTGATGCTGGCCGCCTTTTTTGGGTTCACGGGGGTGGGGCTCGGGGCGTTTGCCGCCCATGGCCTGAAAAACCGCTTGAGCAGCGATTACCTGGCTATCTTCCAGACCGGCGTCACTTACCAGCTGGTGCACACGCTGGCCTTGCTGGGGGTGGCCTTGCTGAGCACACAGCTCTCGGGGCGCCTGGTCGGCTGGGCCGGTGGTCTGTTTGCGCTGGGCATTGTGCTGTTCTCCGGTAGCCTCTACGTGTTGACTCTGACCGGTTTCAGCAAACTGGGCATTATCACGCCCTTCGGCGGCCTGGCCTTTCTCGGCGGTTGGTTGTGCCTGGGGTTGGCAGCCTGGCGCTTGAGTTGAGTACGGAGACGAATGCGCCTTGGTCATACCGGCCGATCGGGCTAGAATGCTGACCCCTAAAAATGACGATGGCTGCTGTCCGCATGCACATTCAGTTGAACGGTGAACCCTACGCATTGCCCGACGGCGAAACCGTCTCGGCCCTGTTGACCCGCCTGGAACTGGCGGGGCGCCGAGTCGCGGTCGAACTCAACCAGGACATCGTGCCGCGCAGCCAGCACGACGCCACCGCCCTGCGCGAAGGCGACCAGGTTGAAGTCGTCCACGCCATTGGCGGCGGTTGATTCCTTATCGCCAGTTACCTGCACCGCCCCCGCACCCAGAAGAGGATTCCCGATGAGCAACGTTCGCAGTGACAAGCCCTTCACCCTGGCTGGTCGTACCTTTGAGTCGCGCCTGCTGGTAGGCACCGGCAAATACCGTGACCTGGAAGAGACCCGCCTGGCCATCGAAGCCTCGGGCGCCGAGATCGTCACTGTTGCCGTTCGTCGCACCAACATCGGCCAGAATCCGGGCGAGCCAAACCTGCTCGACGTGCTGCCACCGGATCGCTACACCATCCTGCCGAACACTGCCGGCTGCTACGATGCCGTCGAAGCGGTACGTACTTGCCGCCTGGCCCGTGAGCTGCTGGACGGTCATAACCTGGTGAAGCTGGAAGTACTGGCCGACCAGAAGACATTGTTCCCCAATGTCATCGAAACCCTGAAGGCCGCCGAAGTGTTGGTCAAGGACGGTTTCGACGTGATGGTGTACACCAGCGATGACCCGATCATTGCGCGCCAGCTGGCTGAAATGGGCTGCGTCGCGGTCATGCCTCTGGCAGGCCTGATCGGCACTGGGCTGGGTATCTGCAACCCGTACAACCTGCAAATCATCCTTGAAGAAGCCAAGGTTCCGGTACTGGTCGATGCTGGCGTGGGCACTGCCTCCGATGCCACCATCGCCATGGAACTGGGTTGTGAAGCGGTGCTGATGAACTCGGCCATCGCCCATGCGCAGAACCCGATCCTGATGGCGCGCGCCATGAAGCACGCCATTGAAGCGGGCCGCCTGGCTTACCTCGCCGGCCGTATGCCGAAAAAACTCTATGCCAGCGCCTCGTCGCCGCTGGATGGTCTGATCAAGTAAGAGCCTCTGATGACTGAATCGCAAGAAACGCCGATCACCGCCGACGGCGAAGAGCGCCAGCACCGCCGCATCAAGAGTTTCGTGATGCGCGCCGGGCGCATGACCGAAGGCCAGCAACGCGGCCTGGACCAGGGCCGGCCGCTGTTCGTGCTGGAGCTGGGCGACACACCGGTCGATTTCGATCAGGTCTTCGGCCGCTCTGCGCCGCGCACTCTGGAAATCGGCTTCGGCATGGGCCACTCCTTGCTGGAGATGGCGGCTGCAGCGCCTGAGCAGGACTTTATCGGCGTTGAAGTGCATCGCCCAGGTGTGGGCGCGTTGCTCAACGGCGTACTGACCCAGAAGCTCAGCAACGTACGGGTCTACGATTGCGATGCAATCGAAGTGCTGAACAAGTGCGTGGCCGACAACAGCCTCGACCGCCTGCTGCTGTTCTTCCCGGACCCTTGGCACAAGAGTCGTCACCACAAGCGCCGCATCGTCCAGGTAGAGTTCGCAGCGCTCGTGCGCAGCAAGCTGAAGGTTGGCGGTGTGCTGCACATGGCGACCGACTGGGAGCCCTATGCCGAGTACATGCTGGAAGTGATGGACGTGGCGCCGGGTTACCGCAACCTGGCCGAAGACGGCAAATGCGTCCCGCGGCCGACCGAGCGCCCGATCACCAAGTTCGAACGTCGTGGCGAGCGGTTGGGGCACGGCGTTTGGGATTTGAAGTTCGAGAAGGTCGACTGATTCGAGACGGTGTTGGATCTATTCGCTGTAGGAGCCAGCCTTGCAGGCTGTGTGAAAACTCAAAATTTGGTTGATTTAGGGGGTACTTGACCCCCTCCCGACTAGTCGATCGTCGCGTGTACGCGATTACAGGAGGTCGTTTTTTGAGTGGGTCGACTTTTGTCGGAGTTTTCACACAGCCTGCTTGGCTGCGATGGCCGCCCCGCGGTCTATCTGGCATCGGCGGTGATGCCATCGCGAGCAAGCTCTGCTCCTACGGGCGATGGCCGCCCCGCGGTCTATCTGCATCGGCGGTGATGCCATCGCGAGTAAACTCTGCTCCTACAGATGACCACACCGCGGCGCATCAGGGGGTCAGCGCCGATCCGCCACCACCCCGATCAACACCAGCACCACCAACAACACTGGCGCCAGGCTGTAGTTGTTGAACTGGCTCAAGCCCTTCACGATCCACGGCGTGGCATAGATCAGTGCCGCACCGCTGCCCAGCATGCAGACCAGCGCCATGAACGGCACGCGCAGCGCGCCTGCCAGCCCTCCCAGGCGTTGCTCCAGCCAGCCTTTGATATCCGCCCCAAATAGCACCAGCAAGCAACCCACTAGCGCCAGGGCGATCTCCGATAGATGGTTGCGGCTGTAGCGCGAGACGTTTGCAAGCAGATCGAGTACCAAGTCCATTCAGAATCCTTAAATCAGGAAATACTGCAGCAGGTCATTGAGGAACAATTGGCCGCGCGCGGTGGCGACCAGACGCGGGGTTTCGACCTGTAAAAGGCCCTTTTGTTCGGCCTCGCGACGGGCATCGGCCAGTTGCGACAGGTCCAGGCCCGTGCGCTCACTGAACAGCGAAGCGTCCACGCCATCGGTCAGGCGCAGGGCATTCATCAGGAACTCGAACGGTAGCTCATCGACGGGGAGCAGCTTTTCGCCGGCTTTATAGGCCTTGGCCGGGTTCAGGTAGTCCTTGGGCAGGCGGGTTTTCCAGGTGCGGACGATTCGCCCGTCCGGGTGGCTCAACTTGCCATGGGCGCCCGCACCGATGCCGATAAAGTCGCCAAAGCTCCAGTAGTTGAGGTTATGCCTCGCCGCCTTGCCGGGCTTGGCATAAGCCGACACTTCGTACTGGTGGTAGCCGTGCTCGGCCAGCAAGGCCTGACCGGCTTCCTGGATGTCCCAGAGGATGTCGTCTTCAGGCAACAGGGGCGGCTGGTTCCAGAACACGGTGTTGGGTTCCAGGGTCAACTGGTACCAGGACAGGTGCGTGGGGGCCAGGGCGATGGCTTGGCGCAGATCGTCCAGGGCGTCTTCCAGCGACTGGTCGGGCAGGCCGTGCATCAAGTCCAGGTTGAAGTTGTCAAAGCCGGCTCGGCGCGCCATTTCAGCAGCGCGAAGGGCTTCGTCGCCCGTGTGGATGCGACCCAAGGCTTCAAGCTTTTGCGGCTGGAAGCTCTGGATTCCGATCGACAGGCGGTTGATGCCCAGCTTGCGGTAGGCAACGAATTTTTCCTGCTCGAAGGTCCCGGGATTGGCTTCCAGGGTGATCTCGATATCGCTGACAAACGGAATGCGTTGTTCCACACCCTCAAGCAGCCGGCCCAAGGCTTTGGCGCTGAACAGGCTGGGCGTACCGCCGCCGAAAAAGATCGAGCTCAGGGGACGGCCGTAGACGGCGTGCAGATCCTGGTCCAGGTCTTCGAGCAGCGCATCGACGTACTCCTCTTCGGGCAGCACCGGGCTTGCCGCGTGGGAGTTGAAGTCGCAGTACGGGCACTTGCGCACGCACCAAGGGATATGGATGTACAGCGACAGCGGCGGCAAGTTCGGCAGGGCAGCCCGAGGCGCCTCGGAGCTAAAGCCCTCCGCGTTCAGGTGCAGCGGCTGGGCGGGCGAGTCAGTGGTCATGCCAGTTCCAGGCGCTGGCGCAGCAAGGCGATGGCGCGGGCGCGGTGGCTGAGCTGGTTTTTCTCCACAGGCGTCAGTTCGGCGCTGGAGCAGTCACGCTCCGGGACCCAGAACAACGGGTCGTAGCCAAAGCCGTGCTCACCGCTGGCCTGGGTGAGGATGCGGCCATGCCAGAGCCCTTCGCACAGAATCGGCAGCGGGTCATCGGCATGTCGCACCAGCGCCAGCACGCAGACGAACTGCGCGCCGCGCTGATCCTGCGGTACATCCTGGAGGGCTTCCAGCAGTTTGGCGTTGTTGGCCGCATCACCTTTGCCATCGGCATACCGCGCCGAGTAGATGCCCGGAGCACCGCCGAGAAAATCCACCGCCAGGCCCGAGTCGTCGGCCAGCGCCGGCAAGCCGGAAATTCGCGCGGCGTTACGGGCCTTGAGAATGGCGTTCTCGACAAACGACAGGCCGGTTTCTTCCGGTTCTACCTGGCTGAATTCGCCAATGGAGCGCAGTTTGACGCTGTCGCCAAGCATGGCCTGAAGCTCTTTGAGTTTGCCGGCGTTGTGGCTGGCCAATACGATCTGCTGGAAATTCATCACTCGTCCGGGAAGACTTCTTGGTTGAAGCTGACTTTGTTGGAGGTATCCCCGACCTTTACGTTCACGTCGAAGGTCAGGGTTTCTTGCTGGCGAACCGGGTACTGCGCGATGTAGTAGATCGCGCCCTTTTCGGTGATCTGCTTGAATGTCAGGGTGTCCTGGCGGCCGATGAGGTCCTTGACGGTACCGGTCACGGCGGCGGCGCTGGGCTGGTTGGCCTTGAGCACGGCAATGTTCAGTACGCCCTGGCTCTTGCTGCGTACAAGACCTGTGGCAGCGGCCACGTCAGGTTGCAGCATGCTGGAATTGAAGGCGCTGTAGTGGACCGTCACGTCACCGAAGACTTCCTTGCGTTCCGGCTTGGCGGCGTCGGCAGCCCATACTGGCAGGGCCAGGCACAGGCTGAGCAACAAAACGGCTAGGCGATGCATGATCGTTCTCCTCGAAGGGGCGCGGTTCAGACAGCGACCTGATGACCTTGCAAGCCAGGGCTGCTGACGCGGTAGATACCAATCTCACCTAGAAGATTAGGCCATAGCTTGCTTGCCCACCCATGCCGATGTTCGTGATCGACCGCCAGGCGGTTGAGGACCTGGGCGCGACGCTCGCTGCAGAGCGCTTCGAAGTCTTCGAAGGTGCAGAAGTGAATGTTCGGCGTGTTGTACCAAGTGTACGGCAGGAAGTCGGAAACCGGCATGCGGCCCTTGCTGGCCAGGTACCAACGGCAGCGCCAGTGGCCGAAGTTGGGGAAGGTAATGATGCACTGGCGGCCTACGCGCAGCATTTCGTCCAGGATCCGGTCAGGGTAGTGGACCGCCTGCAGCGCCTGGGTCATGACCACGACGTCGAAGCTGTTACTGGCGAAGTTGCCCAGGCCCTTGTCCAGGTCCTGCTCGATGACGTTGACGCCCTTGCTGACGCACTCGGCAATGTTGTCCGGGTCAATCTCAAGGCCGTAGCCGGTGACCTGTTTGTGGTCACGCAGCCAGGCCAGCAGGTCGCCGTCGCCACAACCGAGGTCGAGCACCCGGCTGCCGGCGGGGATCCAGTCTTGGATGATTTCCAGGTCGGCTCTCATGGGTTCCTCAGAGTGCAATGCGGTTCATGTAGCTGGAGAAACCCTGCAGGTAGCGCGGGATCGGGATCAGGAAGGCGTCATGGCCTTGCGGCGCGTCGATTTCCAGGTAGCAGACGTTCTTTTTGGCGGCCATCAACGCATCCACCAGCTCGCGCGAGCGCTCCGGCGAGAAGCGCCAGTCGGTGGTGAACGACATCACGCAGAAATCTGCCGTGACTCCGGCCAGTGTCTTGGCGAGGTCATCGCCGTGATTGGCGGCCGGGTCGAAGTAATCCAGGGCCTTGGTCATCAACAGGTAGGTATTGGCGTCGAAACGCCCGGAAAACTCCTCGCCTTGATAGCGCAGGTAGCTTTCGACCTGGAACTCCACGCTGTGGAAGTCATAGTTGAGCTTTTCGCTCTTGAGCCCGCGGCCGAATTTCTCGCCCATGGAGTCATCGGAGAGGTAGGTGATGTGCCCCACCATGCGCGCCAGCATCAGCCCGCGCTTGGGGATCACGCCCTTTTCCTGGAAATAACCGCCATGGAACTCCGGGTCGGAAAGAATGGCCTGGCGCGCCACTTCGTTGAACGCGATGTTCTGCGCCGACAACTTGGGGGCCGAGGCAATGGCCAGGCAATGACGCACCCGGTCGGGATAACTGATGGTCCACTGCAGCGCCTGCATGCCGCCCAGGCTGCCACCGACGATAGCGGCCCACTGGGTGATGCCCAAAAGGTCCGCCAGGCGTGCCTGGCTGTGTACCCAGTCTTCCACGGTCAGCACCGGGAAGTCGGCGCCAAACGGCTTGCCAGTGGCCGGGTTGATGCTGCTCGGGCCGGTGGAGCCGTTGCAGCCGCCCAGGTTGTTCAGGCTGACGACGAAGAACTTGTTGGTGTCGATCGGCTTGCCAGGGCCGATGCAACTGTCCCACCAACCGGGCTTGCGGTCGGTTTCACTGTGGTAACCGGCGGCATGGTGATGGCCTGACAGGGCATGGCAGATCAGCACGGCGTTGCTCGCCTTGGCGTTCAACTGGCCGTAGGTTTCGTAAATCAGGTCATAGGCGGCCAGCGAACGACCGCAGGCCAGCATCAGCGGTTCGCTGAAATGCGCCAGTTGTGGTGTGACCAGGCCAACCGAATCGGGGGGAAAGACAGTGGACATCGACCCTGCTCTCGCTTAAATGAGGCGTAAGTCTAAAGAGCGCGGTAGATAGCAGCAAGCGAAGAGCCTAAATGCATCGCGGGCAAGCCTCGCTCCTACATTTTCCCGGTAGGAGCAGAGCTTGCTCGCGATGAATTCCCCCCAATCCCAAAGCCAATCAGAAAAGATCAGATCAGCAAACGCAGGATCTCCGGCATGCCAGTCATGGCCGCCAGGTTGTTGATGACCAGCATGTCCAGCAGCTTGAGGACTATGAACGCCAGGATCGGCGAGATGTCCAGGCCGCCCATGCTTGGCAGGATGCGGCGAAACGGCGCCAGGGCCGGTTCGCAGATCTGGTTGACCAGCTCCGCGCCCGGGTTGTGGCTGCGCGGTGCGACCCAGGACAGGATCACGCTGATGATCATGGCGAAGAAGAAGATCTTCAGGAACAGCGCGGTCACCCCGATGATCGACCAGATCAGCAACTGCAGCGGGTTGCCGGTGGTGCCGTAGGCCAGCAGCAGGGTCAGGCCCATGACCAGCAGCTGGATGACGATCGCCAGCAGCAACGAGGACATGTCCAGGCCGAACAGGCTTGGAATGACTCGGCGCACGGGCTTGAGCAGGGGCTGGGTAGCTCGCACGGCGAACTGGCTGAGCGGATTGTAGAAGTCCGCCCGGACCAATTGCAGCACAAAGCGCAGGACCATGATCAGCAGATAAAGGCTGCCCAGGGTCTGCAGTACATAGATTGCAGCGGTGTTGAGTCCAATCATCTCAAGCTCCTTAGTTGCCCAGTTGCTCGGCCATTTCGGCCGAACGATGCGCAGCGGCGCCCAGCGCCTTTTCCACCAATGCTTCGAAACCACCGGCCTGGAATGACTTGATCGCCGCTTCCGTGGTGCCCGCAGGCGAGGTCACGCGACGACGCAGTTCGGCGGCATCCACATCGCTTGAGACGGCCATGTGCGCGGCGCCCAATGCGGTTTGCAAGGTCAGGCGCTCGGCGGTTTCGCGCGGCAGGCCAAGCTTTTCGCCGGCAGCAGTCATGGCTTCGATCAGCAGGAAGAAGTAAGCCGGGCCGCTGCCGGACACCGCGGTGACGGCGTCCAGTTGCTGCTCTTGCTCAAGCCATAGGGCAATACCCACGGCAGACAGCAGATCTTCAGCCTGCTGGCGCTGCTCAGCCGATACCCGTTCGGTGGCATACAGACCGCTCACGCCCTGGCGCAGCAAGGCCGGGGTGTTGGGCATGCAGCGCACGATCGGCTGGGCGCCGAGCCAGTTGTTCATGCTGGCGCAGGTGATGCCAGCGGCAATCGAAACCACCAATTGTTCAGGCTTAAGGCTGGGCTTCAAGGCTTCGCAAACGGCTTTCATGGCTTGTGGCTTGACGGCGAGCACCACCACGTCCGCGCCTTCGACGGCCTGGGCGTTACTTTCGAATAGCTCGATACCGTGCTCGGCGCTGACCTTGGCGCGCTGTTCGGCGCCCGGATCGCTGGCGCGGATCTGCGAAGCGGCCAGGCCCTTGGCCAGCAGCCCGCCGATAAGGCTGGCGGCCATGTTACCGGCACCGATAAAGGCAATACGGGTTTTGCTCATGACAAATCCTTAATAAAGAAAGGGAACGGCACCGGGGCTATGGCTGGCCATAGTCTCGGGCACCAAACAGGGCTGTGCCGATCCGTACCCACGTCGCGCCTTGCGCGATCGCCGATTCCAGATCGTGGCTCATGCCCATCGAAAGTGTGTCGAGCGAAAGAGCCAGGTTGTCTTGCAAGGCGCGCACGGTAGAAAAGGCAGCATCTTGTGCGGCACGGTCTTCAGTCGGCTCGGGAATCGCCATCAAGCCACGCAGTTTCAGCCGTGGCAGGGCCGCGATGGCCTGGGCCAGGGCTGGCAGGTCCTCGGGCGTGCAGCCCGACTTGCTGGCTTCGCCACTGACATTGACTTGGATGCAGATATTGAGCGGCGCCATCTCGGGCGGCCGCTGCTCGGACAGGCGTTGGGCAATTTTCAAGCGGTCCACGGAATGTACCCAGGCGAAATTTTCGGCGATTGCGCGCGTCTTGTTCGACTGAATGGGGCCGATGAAGTGCCAACTCAAGGGCAGGTCGGTCAATTCTGTCTGCTTGGCGAGGGCTTCTTGCAGATAGTTTTCGCCAAAGTCATGCAGCCCCGCAGCAAAGGCTTCGCGCACGGCGGCAGCGGGTTTGGTCTTGCTTACAGCCAGCAGGCCGATACTCGCCGGGGCGCGTCCGGTGGCCTGTGCGGCAGCGTCGATCCGCGCACGGACCGTCAAAACGTTGTCTGCTATGGTGGACATTACTTTTGTGCCAGCGGCTTTTGGGGTCTGCGGCATTCTACCTGCTTGTCTGTATTTGGGGAGTCTCATGGATATCACCGAGCTGCTGGCCTTCAGCGCCAAGCAAGGCGCCTCGGACCTGCACCTGTCGGCGGGCCTGCCGCCAATGATTCGAGTCGATGGCGATGTACGCCGCATCAACCTGCCGGCGCTGGACCACACACAGGTCCATGAATTGATCTACGACATCATGAACGACAAGCAGCGCACGGAATTCGAGGCGAACCTGGAAACCG
Source organism: Pseudomonas sp. KH_021 (assembly GCF_057838865.1). Taxonomy (NCBI): domain Bacteria; kingdom Pseudomonadati; phylum Pseudomonadota; class Gammaproteobacteria; order Pseudomonadales; family Pseudomonadaceae; genus Pseudomonas; species Pseudomonas sp. KH_021. The sequence continues at coordinate 239,213 of NZ_CM174477.1, forward strand.
ACTTCTCCTTTGAAGTGCCCGGCATTGCGCGCTTTCGGGTCAACGCCTTCAACCAGAACCGGGGTGCTGGCGCTGTGTTTCGGACCATCCCCACCAAGGTCCAGAGTATGGAGAGCCTAGGTATGGGGGAAGTGTTTCGCAAGATTACCGAAGTGCCGCGAGGGCTAGTACTGGTGACCGGGCCGACCGGCTCCGGCAAATCGACGACCCTGGCCGCAATGGTCGATCATCTGAACAGCACTCGGCACCTGCACATCCTCACCATCGAAGACCCCATCGAGTTCGTCCACGAGTCCAAGCGGTGCCTGATCAATCAGCGTGAAGTGCATCGCGATACCCTGGGTTTTTCCAACGCCTTGCGATCGGCCCTGCGCGAAGATCCGGACGTGATCCTGGTGGGCGAGATGCGAGACCTGGAAACCATCCGCCTGGCGTTGACCGCCGCTGAAACCGGGCACCTGGTGTTCGGCACGTTGCACACGACCTCCGCCGCCAAGACGATCGACCGGGTGATCGATGTGTTTCCGGCGCAGGAGAAGTCGATGGTGCGCTCGATGCTGTCCGAATCATTGCAGGCGGTCATCTCTCAGACCCTACTCAAGAAGAATGGCGGCGGACGGGTGGCAGCCCACGAAATCATGCTGGGAACGCCGGCGATCAGGAACCTGATTCGCGAAGACAAAGTGGCGCAGATGTATTCAGCGATCCAGACCGGTGGGGCACTGGGGATGCAGACGCTGGATATGTGCTTGAAGGATTTGTTGCAGAAGGGCGTTATTGCGAGGGACAGCGCCAAGGAGAAGGCCAAGGCGCCGGATAACCTGTAGGAGCAGAGCTTGCTCGCGATGAACGCGCCGCGGTCATCTTGGTACACCGCGGTATATCAGGCAAACCGCGGCGCCTGCATCGCAGGCAAGCCTTGCTCCTACAATCAGCGTTGGCTCAGGCGCAGGGTTTTGTCCTGCTCAGCTGGGAGTACACGTTTGGCGACTACGTAGTGCTTCTGCCAGTAGGGCTTGTTCAGCGTGTCGATGGTCACGTTCTTGCCGGTGCGCGGCGCGTGGATGAAACGGTCGTTGCCCAGGTAAATGGCAACATGGTTGACCCGACGGCTCTTGATGTTGAAGAAGATCAGGTCGCCAGGTTTCAAGTCCTTGCGATCGACCTTCAGGCCGTGACCGTTGGCCATGGCGCTGGACGTGCGAGGCAAATCGACTTCATCGATGTCGTTGAAGGCGTATTTGACCAGGCCACTGCAATCAAAACCTTTGCTTGGGCTGCTGCCGCCCCAGCGGTAAGGGGTGCCGAGGACGTTGACGGCGCGGCTGAGCACGTCGCTGCTTTTTTGCGCAGATGGCGCGACGGCCACGACAGTACGCCCAGTGTTGCGTTGAGGCCCGTGTTTGACGGTGGCGGAACCCTTTTTGGTGTAGGGTGCCGAAATGTGTTTGGCGGAATAAGCGGGTAGACGTTGCTCACGGTTGGTGGCGTGAGCAGCCAGTGGCAATAACAGACAAATAGTCAGCCATGTCTTGAAAAAAGGACGCATAGGCAGGGCTCTTGGTGGGTGAATGCGCAACTTTATAACAGCTTTTTGTTCATTTTTTGTTCCGTTCATCGATTGGAATAAGCGGCCAAAAGTCAGCAAAATGCGTCTAACAAGCGCCTTTTCAGCGGTAGACCCAGACAGGACAAGCGTTTGCGCGATTTGTTCCCGAAAAAAACCACACGTCGGATTACCATCAAGAAGTCACATTTTCCTTTAGAAAATTTCAGTATCAGCCGGTAGAGGACTCATATGAACGGTTATCAACAGGGTGCTTACACCCACGATACTCACAGCAAAGTAATGGGCTATCTGCTCTGGATTCTTGGCTTTACCGGAGCCCACCGCTTTTATTACGGCAAACCGGTCACCGGCACGCTGTGGTTCTTCACCTTAGGGCTGCTGGGCATTGGTTGGTTGATCGACCTGTTCCTGATCCCGGCGATGGATCGCGAAGCGGACCTGCGCTTTAACGCGGGCAGCACCGACTACAGCGTGGCGTGGATCCTGCTGACGTTTCTGGGGATATTCGGGGTACACCGTATGTACCAGGGCAAATGGATCAGCGGGATCATTTACTTGCTGACCGGAGGCTTGTTCCTGATGGGGGTGCTGTATGACTTCTGGACCATGAATGACCAGATTTCGCTGAAGAACGCGCGGCAGGGCTGAAGGCCATTCGCTGTGGTCCGGCATACCGGCAAGCCAGCTCCCACATTGAATCAAAAGCCTTGACCTTGTGGGAGCTGGCTTGCCAGCGAATGCAGCCGCCGCAGGGTGTCAGTCACTCTGCGGCGGATAGGGCGATATCAGCGGCTGTAGCTGATATGCCCGTCCATCAAGGTGTAACGCACCACGCCCGGCAGGCTGTGGCCCATGAACGGGCAGTTCTCGCCCTTGGACAGCCACTGCTCACCGGCCACGGTGGACGCTTTGGGGTCGAACAGCACCAGGTCTGCAGGGGAGCCCACTTGCAGTTTCCCGGCAGGCAGACGCAGGGCCGCGGCCGGGCCGCAGCTCAAGCGCGCCAGCAGGGTTGGCAGGTCAAACACACCGTCTTCTACCAGCGTCAGCGCCAGCGGCAATAGCAGTTCGACGCTGCTGATGCCAGGCTCGGTTGCACCGAATGGCGCCAGCTTGGCGTCGCGCTCATGAGGCAGGTGATGGCTGGAAATGGCCTGCACCACGCCGGACTTGACTGCAGCGCGCAAGGCGTCGCGATCGGCGCGAGTGCGCAGTGGTGGCTGGACATGATAGAGGCTGGAAAAATCCACCAGTGCTTCATCGGTCAGGATCAGCTGGTACAGCGCCACATCCGCCGTCACTTTCAGGCCACGGGCCTGTGCCTCTTCGATCAACTTCACGCCGCGGGCACTGGTCAACTGACTGAAGTGAGCGCGCACGCCGCTTTGCTCGACCAGCAGCAGGTCCCGGGCCAATGCCACCGTTTCTGCGGTTTCTGGAATGCCTGCCAAACCCAGGAAGCTGGCCATCGGGCCTTCATGGGCCAGGCCGCCCTCGGCCAAATCATGATCCTGAGAGTGGAAAATCACCGTCAGGTCGAAGGTGGCCGCGTATTCCAGTGCCCGGCACAGGGTGCGGTTGTTACGAAAGCTGCTCAAGCCGTTGCCGAAGGCGACGCAACCGGTGTCGCGCAGGGCGACCAGTTCGGCCAGTTGCTCACCGCCCAGGCCCTTGCTCAAGGCGCCAATCGGGTAAACCTTGCAGTGGCCGGCCTCACGGGCGCGGTCCAGGATCAGCTCGGCCACCGCCGAGGTGTCCAGTACAGGCTTGGTTTGCGGTGGGCAGCACAGGCTGGTGACGCCACCGGCAGCCGCCGCACGTGTTTCACTGGCGATGCTGCCCTTGCGGCTGTAGCCCGGTTCGCGCAGGGCCACGCTCAGGTCGACCAGGCCAGGTGCTGCCACCAGGCCATCGGCCTCCAGCGTCTGGGTCGGTTGGAAGCCGGCTGGCGCCGCGCCCATGGCGATGACTTTACCTTCGCTGATATGCAGGTCGGTGACTTGGTCCAGGCCGCTGGCCGGATCGATGACGCGGGCGCCGAGAATGCTGAGACTCACTGGGCGTTCTCCTGCTCGAATTGGCGTTGCGCGGTCTGGCCGCTCATGGCCATGGACAGCACGGCCATACGCACGGCGATGCCGTAGGTGACTTGATTAAGGATGACCGAGTGGGCGCCATCGGCGACCGCCGATTCGATTTCGACCCCGCGGTTGATCGGCCCCGGGTGCATGACGATGGCGTCCGGCTTGGCGCCGGCCAGGCGTGCGGTGGTCAGGCCGAACAGGCGGTAGAACTCGCCTTCGCTCGGCAACAGGCCGCCCTGCATGCGTTCGCGCTGCAGGCGCAGCATGATCACCACATCGACGTCCTTCAGGCCTTGCTCCAGATCGGTATAGACCTTGACGCCATACTGCTCGATGCCGATCGGCAGCAGGGTTTTCGGCGCGATCACGCGAATATCCGGGCAACCCAGGGTCTTGAGCGCCAGCATGTTCGAGCGGGCGACGCGCGAGTGCAGGATATCGCCGACGATGGCCACCGACAGGTTTTCAAACCCGCCCTTGTGCCGACGAATGGTCAGCATGTCGAGCATGCCTTGGGTCGGGTGCGCATGGCGGCCGTCGCCACCGTTGATGATCGCCACTTCCGGGCACACATGCTCGGCGATGAAGTGGGCGGCGCCGGAGTCACCGTGGCGAACCACAAACATGTCAGCCGCCATGGCTTCAAGGTTGCGCAGGGTGTCGAACAGCGTTTCGCCCTTGCTGGTGGACGAGGTCGAGACGTTCAGCGTGATCACATCGGCTGAGAGCCGTTGGGCCGCCAGTTCGAAGGTGGTGCGGGTGCGCGTGGAGTTCTCGAAGAACACGTTGCAGACGGTCTTGCCGCGCAACAACGGGACTTTTTTCACCGCCCGGGCGCCGACTTCGAGAAACGAGTCGGCGGTATCGAGGATTTCGGTGAGCAGCTCACGGGGCAAACCGTCGAGCGAGAGGAAGTGGCGCAGCTGGCCCTGATCATTGAGCTGCAGCGGGCGCTTGGCGTCGGTTGGCGTCATCGCGAGGGACTCTTAAAAGGCGGAAGCGGATGCGAGGTCCTGGCGCTCAAGGGTGAGCGGTGCGGGGCCGGACAATTTTACCCGTTCGGTGGGCAGCAATGACAGCGTTGCGCCGACCACATTGGGCCGGATCGGCAATTCGGCAGCGTCCAGGTCCAGCAGGCAGACCAACGTTACGCTGGCCGGGCGGCCGTAATCGAACAATTCGTTGAGTGCGGCGCGAATGGTGCGGCCGCTCATCAGTACATCATCGACCAATACCAGGTGCTGGCCTTCGATCTCGAAGGGCAGCTCTGAAGGGCGCACTTGTGGGTGCAGGCCGTTCTGGCTGAAGTCATCGCGATAGAACGAGACGTCCAGGGTGCCGAGCGGCGAGTCGTTGCCCAGTTGCTCCAGCAAGGCCTGGGCAACCCAGATGCCGCCGGTGCGAATACCAATGTAGCGCGGTTCGGTGATGCTGCGACGGGCCAGATGGGCCGTGAGGTCAGAGGCCATCCGAACGATCAGTTCGGCGGGGTTGGGTAGGCTCATGCTTGCTCCTCGAGGCGCCGGGCATCAAGCGTGCCCGGCTTGAAAGCGGTTATCAGGGTTGCAGTTGGCCGATATTGGCATCCAGCCAGCCTTGCAGCAGCAGGGCGGCGGCGATGGCATCCACCGGGTTGTCGCGATAGCTTCCACGCTGACCGCCACGGGCCATGCGTTCGCCCTTGGCTTCGAAGGTGGTGAGGCGTTCATCGTGGGTATGCACGGGCAGGTTGAATCGCCCATTGAGCTGGCGCGAAAACTTCTCGGCCTTGGCGCTCATGTCGCTGGGGGTGCCGTCCATGTTCAGCGGCAGCCCAACCACCATGGCGTCAGGCTTCCACTCCTTGACCAGTGCTTCGATCTTGCTCCAGTCCGGCACGCCTTGCTGCGCCCTCACGGTACACAGCTCGCGGGCCTGGCCGGTGATGACCTGGCCGACGGCGACGCCGATCTGACGGCTGCCGTAATCAAAGCCCAGCAGTAGGCGAACAGCGGCCATCAAGCGTGCCCCGCCTGGTTGGTGAGCAGGCTCAGGTCGATGTGCAGCAGTTTGGCCGCAGCGCCCAGGCGCAGATCGCTGGCGGTGCCAAAGATGATCTCGGCATCGAATGGGCAATTGAGCCAGACGTTATCGGCCAGTTCTGCTTCCAGTTGCCCGGCTTCCCAGCCGGCGTAGCCGAGGGTGATCAGGCTTTGCTTGGGGCCGACGTCATCGGCAATGGCAAAGAGGATGTCCTGGGAGGTGGACAACGACAGCCCGCCCAGATCGATCGTGGCCTGGTAGACGTGGTCCGGGTCGGAGGGATGCAGCACGAAGCCGCGATCAGTCTGCACCGGACCACCGATATAGATCGGCACCCGCTGGCAGCGCGCCGGAGGATCGACTTCCGGGCGCAGCTGCTCGAGGATGTCGGCCAGGTTCAGCTCTTGCGGTCGATTGACCACCAGGCCCATGGCGCCACGCTCGGTGTGCTCGACGATATAGGTCAAGGTATGGGCAAAGTGCGGATCGGCCATGTGCGGCATGGCGATCAGGAATTGATGCTTGAGGTAACTCGGGCTGACGTTCTTCATGACTACTAGTGTGGCTTTGGCCACGCAGCCTGACAAGCCCGCCGCCACTCTAGATGTAGGAGCAGACCTTGGTCGCGATGAGGCCCCATCGTCGGCAAGCCGTGCTCCTACAGTCGATAGCCACACCGCAATCCAGCAGATAAACCGCGGGGCCCTCATCGCCTCATAGGTATCTACACATCTTTTGGTGTACTGCATTTCGTAGCAGTGGACGAGTAGAACGAGGCCACGTCCGGCTGCGCAGCAGTCGTAAAACCTGGCACTTCAGTATTCAGATACACCGCGAGTACAGGCTTTGCGAGGACTACGTCCCCGGACCTGGCCTCGCTGAACTCGTCTACTGCTACGAATGTAGCCGCTGACGAGGTACGAGGCTGCGATCGGCAGCGAAGCGGCCGTAAAACCTGAGACCGTAATCCATCAGGCACACCGAAGGGCCTGAATTTACGACGGCTTCGCCGCCGATCGCAGCCTCGTACCTCGGCAGCGGCTACAAGAGCCGCGCTGCCCCAGAATTGTGTAAATACCTATGCTCATCGCCGGCAAGCCGTGCTCCTACAGTCGATAGCCACACCGCGGTCCAGCAGGCAAACCGCGGGGCCCTCATCGCCGGCAAGCCGTGCTCCTACAGAGGCAGGTGGATATCAGTTGCTGGACAGCCGGTCGCCACGGGCGAAGCGCCAGGTGCGGATGATCTCCAGGCGGTCGATGTCGGCAAGATCTCCGGTAAACGGCGCAAATGGCGCCGCCAGGCGCACGATGCGCTGCGCGGCCTGATCCAGCAGTGGCTGGCCGGAAGATTGCAGCACTTGCACTTCATACAGCGAGCCGTCGCGGTTGATCGACACCAGCAGGCGCAGGCTGCCGTAGATTTGCTGGCGACGGGCGTCGTCGGGGTAGTTCAGGTTACCGATACGCTCGACCTTCTTGCGCCATGCATCCTTGTACCAGGCGCCCTTGTCGCGACTGGTCGAGGCGGCGTTCAGGCGATAGATGCGCGGGCGTTTGGCATACAGTTGCTGTTCGTTGGACAGCTCGGCTTCCAGGCTTGCGATCTGGTCGGACAGTTGCGAGCTGTCGAAATCCGGGGTGACGGCCTGGGGCTTGGGTTCGGGCTTGGTCGGTTTGGGCCGGGTCTCGATCTTTTGCGGCTTGGGAGCGGTGGTGGTGACAGCCGCCTTGGGGGGCTGTGGCTGTGGCTTGACCTCGGGCTTGGGGGCCGGAGGTGGCGTCACTTTATTGATCTTGGTGTCCTGGAAGGGCGCCACTTCGGTGGTTTTCGGCACCGCTTTCTTGTCTTGCGTGCCGCTGCCTTGCTGGTTTTCTTGGGCGGCAAAGTCGGCTTTTTTCGGCGCGACCTCACTTTTGAAGGTGGCCAGGGTGATTTCCATGCTGCGGCTGATCGTTTCCGGCGTGCTGAACGAGAAACCCAGGCCCAGGATCAGTGCCAGGTGCAGCAAGGCGGCCAGAAACAAGGTGAAGCCGAGCCGGTCCGCCGGGCGTACGCCAGAGTGGGAAAGTTCAGGAGGAATGTCGGCAGAAACGGTCATCAATTATCCAGCAGGCCTGCAATACGGAGGAACCCGGCAGTGCGCTCGCCCCAAGTAAAAAGGGCGAGCATCATAACGCACTGCGCGGTATTTCCCCGTGTTGTGCGTCAGCGGGCCTTGAGCTTGCGATCAATGGCGTCCATCAGTTGCGCGCCGATCTGGGTGCCAAAGGCATTGTCGATCTCGCGGATGCAGGTCGGGCTGGTGACGTTGATTTCGGTCAGGTGCTCTCCGATCACATCCAGGCCAACAAACAGCAGGCCTTTTTCACGCAGGGTCGGGCCGACCTGTTCGGCGATCCAGCGATCTTTGTCGGTCAAGGGACGAGCTTCGCCACGACCGCCGGCGGCCAGGTTGCCACGGGTCTCGCCGGCGGCCGGAATGCGCGCCAGGCAGTAAGGCACGGGTTCGCCATCGATCATCAGGATGCGCTTGTCACCGTCCTTGATCGCCGGCAGGTAGGCCTGGGCCATGATCTGCTGGCTGCCGTGGGCGGTCAGGGCTTCCAGAATCACCGAAAGGTTCGGGTCGTCACGGCGGTGGCGGAAGATCGACGCGCCACCCATGCCATCAAGCGGCTTGAAAATCACATCGTGGTGTTGATCGGCGAACTCGCGCAGGATGTCAGCGCGACGGCTGACGACAGTCGCTGGCGTCAAGTGTGGGAACTGCGTGGCAAACAGTTTTTCGTTGCAGTCGCGCAGGCTCTGGGGCTTGTTGACCACCAGCACGCCGTCGCGCTCGGCCTGCTCCAACAGGTAGGTCGAATACACGAACTCCATGTCGAAGGGCGGATCCTTGCGCATCAGGATCACGTCCAGATCGCTCAGGGCGGCGTCGCTTTCGGCGTCGAGTTCGAACCAGCGCTGCGGGTCGGCGAAGACCTTCAGCGGGCGCATCCGCGCTCGGGCAACACCTTCACTCTGGTAGAGGTCATGCTGTTCCATGTAGAACAACGACCAGCCGCGCTCTTGGGCGGCAAGCAGCATGGCCAGCGAGCTATCCTTTTTATAGGAGATGCGCTCGATGGGGTCCATGACGATTCCGAGGCGAATGCTCATGGGGGGCTATCCTCTGGCAGCAAGGCCGCATTGGCCTGAATTCAAGTGGCGTCAGGGTGGCGCCAGCACGCTTTGCGGTCAAGGAAAAACACGCGTCGCAAGCACTGGGCCGTGGCCTGGCAGTGGCTGATGGAACGCACTGTAAGAGTGTGTTACAAAGACTCGGCACGGGCTTTGCGCATGTCTATATTCAGCGCTGGCCGGCTCCGGCTCCCGAGATGATGATCGAGTGAACATGGAACAGCATTCCCCGGCATTGAAAGTCATGGTGATCGATGACTCGAAGACCATTCGCCGCACGGCTCAAATGCTGTTGAAGGACGTTGGCTGCGAAGTGCTCACCGCCATTGACGGCTTCGACGCCCTGGCCAAGGTGGCCGACCATCACCCTGGCATCATCTTTATCGACATCATGATGCCGCGCCTGGATGGCTACCAAACGTGCGCAATGATCAAGAATAACCCGGCATTCAAGGCAACGCCGGTGATCATGCTGTCATCGCGCGATGATCTGTTCGACAAGGCCAAGGGGCGCATCGTTGGCTCCGATCAGTTTTTAACCAAGCCTTTCAGCAAAGAAGAACTGTTGAGCGCCATTCGGGCACATGTCCCGGGTTTTGCCGCAGAAGAACAATACGCACCCTGACGTGCGGGCCGGGCCCGTGGCGTCTTTTAGAGAGTGGGGAACAGCATGGCTCGAGTCTTGATCGTTGATGATTCGCAGACCGAAACCTTTAAATTGACCCAGATGCTGACAAAGCACGGTCATGAAGTCCTGACGGCTGAAAATGGCGCAGACGGTGTCGCACTGGCTCGTCATGCAAAGCCCGACGCGGTCTTGATGGACATCGTGATGCCCGGTCTCAATGGTTTCCAGGCCACTCGCCAATTGACCAAGGACCCGCAAACCAGCCACATTCCCGTCATCGTGATTACCACCAAGGGTGAAGAATCCGACAAGGTCTGGGCCAAGCGCCAGGGCGCCAGGGACTTTCTCATCAAACCGTTCGATGAAGGTGACCTGGTCCAGCTCCTTGATTCAGTCCTGGCAGGCTGACGGCCGGATTATTTATGGAGGCGTCGCAAACCGCATTCGAGTTGCTGCTGGAAATCGACCGCCGCTGTCGGCTTCTGGCGGCCGACCTTCCCTCCCAGGAAAGCCGTCTGCAAAACTGGAGCGGCATCGGTTTTCGCATCGCCGAGCATTGGTACGTGGCGCCGATGGGTGAAATAGCCGAAGTTCTGCACGAACCCCGCTTGAGCACCATCCCAGGCGTCAAACCCTGGGTCATGGGGGTGTCCAGCTTGCGCGGTCGTCTGTTGCCGATTATCGACCTTTGTGCATTTTTCGGCCGTGAGTTGTCGGGCCTGCGCCGTCAGCGTCGCGTGTTGGTGGTGGACCACCAGGAAATTTTTGCAGGCCTGATGGTCGATGAAGTGCAAGGCTTGCAGCACTTTGCCCTCGGCAGCCTGGAGCTGGCGTTGCCGGCCGAGGTACCCGGCGCTGTCGCGCCGTTCGTGCAGGGGCACTTTCAGCGCGAGCAGGTCTGGAGTGTATTCAGCCCCTTTGCCCTGGCCCAGGCGGGAGCATTTCTTGATGTGGCGCGCCAGCAGGAAGGGCGCGGGCCATTGGTGACGGGAAGCGTCCAATGAAACAGCTAATGACCTCGTTGCTCGGCACACGCAGCAGCGCGCAAATCGCGGGGCTGTTTATCGCCCTGATCACCTCGATCATTCTGTTGTTCGCCAACTTCGCCTACCTCAGTACCCAATCCAATTACGACAAGCAGTACATCGGCCATGCCGGTGAGCTGCGCGTCTTGTCCCAGCGCATCGCCAAGAACGCCACCGAGGCCGCGGCCGGCAAGGCGCAGGCGTTCAAGCTGTTGACCGATGCGCGCAATGACTTCGAGCGCCGTTGGGGTTACCTGAAAAAAGGGGACGAGAGCACCGGCTTGCCACCTGCGCCGCCTGCGGTCGACGATGAAATGGCGGCCGTGCAGCGCGATTGGGAAGACCTGCGCAAGAACGCCGATGCGATTCTGGCCAGCGAGCAAACAGTGCTTTCATTGCATCAGGTGGCGGCGACGCTGGCCGAGACCGTGCCGCAGTTGCAGGTCGAATACGAAAAGGTGGTCGAGATTCTGTTGCAGCGCGGGGCACCGGCCAGCCAGGTCGCTGTGGCCCAGCGCCAGTCATTGTTGGCGGAGCGGATTCTGGGTTCGGTCAACACGGTGTTGTCCGGGGACGAAACCTCTGGGCAAGCGGCCGATGTGTTTGGCCGCGACGCCAACCGGTTTGGCCAGGTCCTCGACGGCATGCTGGGCGGCAACCCATCGATCCATATCACTCAGGTCCAGGACCAGGACGCCCGCGCCCGGTTGGCGGAAATTGCCGAACTGTTCCAGTTTGTCTCAGGCTCCGTGGACGAAATTCTCGAGACCTCGCCAGAGTTGTTCCAGGTACGGTCCGCGGCCGGCAATATTTTCAACCAGTCGCAGACGTTGCTCGATGAAGCCTCGCACTTGGCCAATGGTTTCGAGCACCTGGCCAGTGGTCGCTGGTTGGATAACGTCGGCGGTTACGTGCTGGGGTTCGTTGCCCTGGCCTCGATCATCCTGATTGGCCTGGTGATGGTGCGTGAAACCCATCGCCAACTGCGTGAAACCGCCGAAAAGAACGAGCGCAACCAGCACGCGATCATGCGCTTGCTGGATGAAATTGAAGACCTGGCCGACGGCGACCTGACGGTCAATGCGTCTGTCACTGAAGACTTCACCGGCACCATCGCTGACTCGATCAATTATTCAGTCGATCAACTGCGCGATCTGGTCGGCACCATCAACGTCAGTGCCGAAGCCGTGGCCACGGCGGTGCAAGACACCCAGGCCACCGCCAGGCAATTGGAGCGCGCCTCCGAGCACCAGGCCCAGCAGATCAGCGAGGCCTCGGTGGCAATCAGCGACATGGCCATGTCCATCGACCAGGTCTCTGCCAACGCCTACACCTCGGCCAAGGTGGCCGAGCGTTCGGTGGCGATTGCCAACAAGGGCAATGAAGTGGTGCACAACACCATTCATGGCATGGACAATATTCGCGAACAAATCCAGGACACCGCCAAGCGCATCAAGCGCCTGGGTGAGTCGTCCCAGGAAATCGGCGATATCGTCAGCCTGATCGACGATATTGCCGAGCAGACCAACATCCTGGCCCTCAATGCCGCCATTCAAGCGTCCATGGCCGGTGAAGCCGGACGCGGCTTTGCCGTGGTTGCCGATGAAGTCCAACGCTTGGCCGAGCGCTCGTCGTCGGCGACACGGCAGATCGAAACCCTGGTGCGGGCCATTCAATCCGACACCAATGCGGCCGTCATTTCCATGGAGCAGACCACCGCCGAAGTGGTGCGCGGTGCACGCTTGGCGCAGGATGCCGGTGTAGCGCTGGAAGAAATCGAAGGCGTGTCGCAGAACCTGGCCGAACTGATCCAGATCATCTCCGACGCCGCACAGCAACAAACCTCATCGGCCGGGCAGATCTCTCATACCATGACAGTGATCCAGCAGATCACGTCGCAAACCTCGTCCGGCTCGACGGCCACGGCCGAAAGCATTGGCAACCTGGCGCGAATGGCCAGCGACATGCGTCGTTCGGTATCAGGTTTTACCTTGCCACCTTCGCAGGAGCCGCGCTGAGTCGCCGCCCCTGAACCGGGTCAGCCCTACTGGAGTCGTTATGGCCGATCGGCACGATTATGTGGCCTTGGCATGGGTCAAAGGCGAAATCGCCGACACCCTGGCACAGGTCCGACAGGACCTCCAATCCCTTCCGGCCCCCGCCTTCGAGGCGTGCCTGGAAGGCTTGCACCAGGTCCATGGCAGCTTGCAGATGGTTGAGTTCTACGGCGCTGCACTGCTGGCCGAAGAAATGGAACAACTGGCCCTGGCCCTGCAACAGTCACGGGTCAGTGAGCCGGTCGAGGCGCTCAGGTGGCTGTTGGCGTCGGTGGAACAACTGCCGTTGTACCTGGACCGGGTGCATGTGGCCCGTCGCGATCTGCCATTGATCGTTTTGCCGCTGCTCAATGAGCTGCGCAGCGCCCGTGGCGAGCGTCTGCTGAGCGAAACCAGCCTGTTCGACCCGCCTGTGCACTTGCCAGCAGCACTGGATGCCAATGCCCTGGCGGCGCTGGACCTGGCTGACTACACCAGCCAGCTGCGCGGTTTGCGCCAGACGCTGCAGGCCGCCATGGCAGGCCTGCTGCGAGAACAAGACGAGCCCACCAACCTTATTCATCTGGCCAAAGTCTTCGAGCGCCTGGAACAACTGTCGCACAACGCGCCGCTCGCCCCGCTGTGGCAAGTGGCGGGTGCGCTGGTCGAAGGCATGGGCACCGGGATCATCGCCAACAGCCCGGCCTTGCGCAGCCTGTTCAAGGAAGCCGACAAAGAGCTCAAGCGTCTGGTGGAGCAGGGTGTTGTCGGCGTCAATCAGCCGGCACCCAATGGTTTGCTGAAAAGCCTGTTGTTTTATATCGCCAAGGCCGAAGGCTCCTCGCCCAGGATGCAAGCGATGCGTGAGCGCTACGAACTGGGCGATGTGATCAGCGAGCGCAGCCTGGCCGAGCAGGAGCGCAATCGCCTGGTCGGGTCTGACCGGGATGCCCTGCGTTCGGTACTGACGGCGGTGTGTGATGAGTTGGTGCGGGTCAAGGAGCGGTTGGACGTGTTCGTTCATGGCGACCGTTCCCGCGTTGATGAGCTTGGCCAGTTGCTGCCTCCCTTGCGGCGCATTGCCGATACTTTGGCGGTGCTCGGTTTCGGCCAGCCACGCAAGGTCATCAATAACCAGCAGACGCTGGTGCAAAGCCTGGCACAGGGTCAGCGCATACCGAGCGACGCGGTGTTGATGGACATCGCCGGGGCGCTGCTGTATGTCGAGTCGAGCCTGGCCGGCATGGCCGGGCCGCCGGAGCCGGCAAGCCTGAACCCCCATTTTGGTGCCCCGACAGACTTGAGCCAGATCCACCAACTGGTGATCAAGGAGGCCCGCTTCGGTCTGCAACAGGTCAAGGACTATATCCTCGACTGTATCGATGCCGGCTGGGATGCCCAGCGCCTGCGGCCACTGCCAGAGTTGTTGACGCAGATTCGCGGTGCTCTGGCGATGATTCCCCTGGAGCGCGCGGCGGGCCTGTTGCAAGCGTGCAATGAGTGCATTCAGGCACAGTTGCTGCCCGCTCAGGTACGACCGGCCTGGGAACAGCTCGATCACCTGGCCGAAGCCTTGACAGCTGTCGATTATTTTCTCGAGCGGCTCAACAAGGACCCGCAATCGCCTGGCGAGCGCTTTCTCGACCGGGCGGCCATGAGCCTGACGGCGCTGGGCTACCCTTGCGGCATTCAGGATGTACCGGTGCTCGATGATGTGCTCAGTGCCACCGAGCTGTCAGTGCTGCAGGACAGGCAGGTGCTGGACGATCCCGAGGTGGTTCATGCGCTGGCCCGGGTACTGGCCGAGCCTGAGCCCGCGTTCGACAGCGATGCCGCGGGTGAGGCCATCGAGTCGCAGTTGCTGGATATCTTTCGCAGCGAAGCACTGACTCACCTGGCCAGCGTCGACCATTTTCTGGAGCGTGCCGAGCAGCAATTGCCGCTGGCGGTCAGCGATGAACTGCAGCGTGCCTTGCATACCCTCAAGGGCAGCGCGTCCATGGCCGGGGTCATGCCGATGGCCCAGCTTGCGACCGCACTCGACCGGCTGGCCCGGGAATTCAAAGCCCATCAGTTGGAATTCGACCTGGATGAAATTTACCTGCTGCAGGCGGGCGAAACGCTCCTGCGTCGCGGCCTGCAACAGTTGGCCGAACATCCCCTGGCGCCGATCAGTGGTGCGGGGGCGCTGATCGCGCAGGTTGACCAGGTCGTATCGGCGCGACTGGACGCTTCTCTGAACGCTGCCAATAGCCGACGAACCCAGCGTGACTCGCAACTGATCGCCACCTTCATGGCCCAAGGCATGGACATTCTGCTCGATGCCGAATCACTGCTGCAGCGCTGGCAACAACACCCGGCCGAGCGCCATGAGTTGTCGGCATTACTGGATGAGCTGACACGCCTGGGCGAGGGTGCGCAGTTGGCGGACCTGGAGCAAATCGATGACCTGTGCGAAGCCTTGCTCGACCTGTATGGCGCCGTTGAGGAAAGCAGCCTGGCGGTTAGCGAGCGTTTCTTCAGCACGGTGACAAACGCCCACGAAGCCTTGATCGACATGCTTGATCAGTTGGCCGCAGGCCAGCAGATCGATGCGCGCCCGGATCAGATTCAAGCCTTGCGTGATTTGCTCGACGAAGGGCTGGACCCTGCGGCGACCGGTTTGATTCGCCGTGAGGCCGACCAGTCGTTGAGCATTCGCGAGCTGTCGACGGCCACCGCCCAGAAGGGTGAACTTGACGAGGAATTGGCCAGCCTGTTTGTGGACGAGGCCAGTGACATTCTCGACAGCGCAGCAGAAACACTTGAGCGCTGGCTGCAGGAGCCGGACAACGGTGGCCCGCTGTCATCGCTGCAGCGAGACGTGCATACCCTCAAGGGCGGTGCGCGGCTGGCCCGGCTCACCCCGCTCGGTGATCTGGCTCATGAGCTGGAGCACGTGTACGAAGGCTTGCTCGACCGCCGCTATAGCTTCTCACCGGAGCTTGCGCTATTGCTGCGTAAAAGCCATGAGCGACTGGCGCAGATGCTCGACCAATTGCGCAATCGCCAGCGCCTCAGTGAGCCCCAAGGCCTGATTGAAGCGATCCAGGCGTTTCGCCAAGGCAGTGGCGCGGCACCTTCCGCGCCTGCTCCATTACCGCTTCAAGAGACCGAAAGCGACAACGAGCTGTTGGATATCTTCCTTGAAGAAGGTTTAGACATCGTGGAAAGCTCAGGCGCGGCCCTGGCCCGATGGCAAGCTGAGCCGCGCAATATCCTTGAAGTGGAAAACCTGCTGCGTGACCTGCATACCCTCAAGGGAGGGGCGCGCATGGTCCAGATTGCCGCCATTGGCGACTTGGCCCATGAGCTTGAGTTTCTCTACGAAAACCTCTCTGCAGGCTTGCTGCAACCCGGCCCGCCTTTATTCAGCCTGCTGCAGAACTGCCACGATCGGCTGGCGCATATGCTCGACGCGGTGCGCTTGCGCCAGCCGGTCAAACCCGCCACGGCCTTGATCGACAGTATTCGCGGCTTCAACCAGCCTGTGCACGGCCAGAGTGAGCAGGCACCGCGCACAGAACCTGCGCCTGAGGCGCAAGGCAACGCACAGACCCCGGAGCGGGCACCGGCCGATCAGGTCAAGGTGGCTGCCGAATTGCTCGATGACCTGGGCAATCTGGCGGGCGAGACTTCGATCCTGCGCGGGCGCATCGAGCAACAGGTCAATGATGCGCAGATCGCCCTGAACGAAATGGAAACCACCATCGAGCGCATGCGCGATCAATTGCGCCGGCTCGATACCGAAACCCAGGGGCGGATTCTCAGCCGTCAGCAGGTCGACGGCGAGCGCGCCGGCTACGAAGAGTTCGACCCGCTGGAAATGGACCGTCACTCGCAATTACAGCAACTGTCGCGGGCCTTGTTCGAGTCGGCTTCGGACTTGCTGGACCTCAAGGAAACCCTGTCCGCCCGCAACCACGAAGCCCAGTCGCTGCTGCAGCAGCAGGCGCGGGTCAATACCGACCTGCAAGAAGGCTTGATGCGTACGCGCATGGTGCCCTTCGAACGCCTGGTGCCCCGTTTGCAGCGCGTGGTGCGACAGGTGGCGAGCGAGCTCGATAAACAGGTGGAGTTCGTGGTTGGCAACGCTGAGGGCGAGATGGACCGCAGCGTGCTCGAACGCATGGTGGCGCCGCTTGAGCATATGTTGCGTAACGCGGTCGACCATGGCCTGGAGCCGCGCGAGGTGCGCCTGGCGGCGGGCAAGCCGGCCGAGGGGCGTATTACCCTGAATCTGCTGCATGAAGGCAGCGAGATCATTATCGAGCTGGCCGACGACGGCGCCGGTGTGCCGCTGGAGGCGGTGCGCAAGAAGGCGATCAAGCGCGGGCTGCTGGACCCGGCCCGAGACCTGAGCGACCACGAGGTGATGCAGTTCATCCTTGAACCCGGGTTTTCCACGGCGCAGAAAATCACCCAGATTTCCGGGCGCGGCCTGGGCATGGACGTGGTTCATGAAGAGGTCAAGCAACTGGGCGGCGAGATGGTCATCGACTCGCGGGCCGGGCAGGGGGCGCGTTTCCTGATTCGCCTGCCCTTTACGGTCTCGGTCAATCGGGCCCTGATGGTGCAGGGTGGCGACGAGCAATACGCGATCCCGATCAACAGCATCGAAGGCATCGTGCGCGTCTTGCCCAACGAGCTGGAAGCCTTTTACCAGCTGGACCCGCCCACCTATCACTACGCCGGCCAACGTTACGATTTGCTGTACCTGGGCGAGCTGCTACAGACCAGTCTCCAGCCCAAGCTGCGGGGCCAAAGCCTGCCGCTGCCGGTGATGTTGATGCATTCCCACGACCAGCGCTTTGCCGTGCAGGTCGATGCGGTGGCAGGCTCGCGGGAAATCGTGGTCAAGAGCCTGGGGCCGCAGTTTGCCTCCGTACCGGGGCTCTCCGGTGCAACCATTCTGGGGGACGGGCGTGTGGTGTTGATTCTGGACCTGCATGCGCAACTGCGCCTGCTCCAGGCACGCCGGCCCCTGCCGCTGAAGGCCCAGCCCTTGCCCGCGGTCGGCCGCGTGGCGCCGCAGCAAGGCCGGCCGCTGCTGGTGATGGTCGTGGACGACTCGGTGACGGTGCGCAAAGTGACCGGGCGACTGCTCGAACGCAACGGCATGACCGTACTCACGGCCAAGGACGGCGTCGATGCCATGGCGTTGTTGCAGGAGCATCTGCCGGACATTGTCCTGCTCGACATCGAAATGCCGCGCATGGATGGTTTTGAAGTGGCCACCCGAATACGTCAGGACCCGCGTTTGAAACATTTGCCGATCATCATGATCACATCACGCGCAGGGCAAAAACACCGGGATCGGGCCATGGCCATCGGTGTCAACGACTACCTGGGCAAGCCGTATCAGGAGTCGGTCTTGCTGGAGAGCATTGCACAATGGAGCAAGACTCATGCTTGAGCATACCCCCCGTGCAGCGCCTGGACGGCGCAACAGCCTGACCGGCCTATTGTTGCCATTGGGTGACCGCAGCCTGTTACTGCCCAATGTGGCGGTGGCTGAACTGATCGGCTTTCAGTCAGGTGTGGCTGCTGAAGGTGAGCCGGCTTGGAGCCTGGGGCGCATCAGCTGGCGCAACCTGAGCATCCCCCTGGTCAGTTTCGAGGCGGCCAGTGGCGGTTCGACCCATATTGGCGAGCGGGCGCGGATCGTGGTGCTCAATGCCCTGGGTGAAAGTGGCATCGGTTTTATCGCCTTGCTGGTCCAGGGCATTCCGCGCTCCTGCAAAATCGACAACCAGCTCAACTACGTCGATGTGCCACTGGGACCGCTGGAATTGGCAGCCGTCCAAGTGGGCGAGCAGGTGCCGCGCGTGCCGGACCTGATCGCACTGGAGCAGTTGCTGCTGGACGAGCAACTGATTTGAGGACGTGAGGGCATGTATCACGGGGAACGTTTCAACGCCTGGACGCACTTGGTCGGTGCCGTTCTGGCCTGTATCGGGGCTATCTGGTTGCTGGTCGTCGCCAGCCTTCAGGGCGATCCGTGGAAAATCGTCAGCATGGCGATCTATGGGCTGACCCTGCTGACCCTCTACAGTGTTTCAACCGTCTACCACAGCGTCCGGGGGCGGGCGAAAACGGTCATGCGCAAGGTTGATCACCTGTCGATCTACCTGCTGATCGCTGGCAGCTACACACCGTTTTGTCTGGTGACCCTGCGCGGGCCCTGGGGCTGGAGCTTGTTTGGCGTGGTTTGGGGGCTGGCGGTGATCGGTATGTTGCAGGAAATCAAACCGCGCTCGGAAGCGCGGATCTTGTCGATCATCATCTATGCGGTGATGGGCTGGATCGTGCTGGTGGCGGTCAAGCCCTTGCTGGCAGCGTTGGGCCAGGCGGGGTTCACCTGGCTGGCCGCCGGTGGTGTGTTCTACACCGTCGGCATCATCTTCTTTGCGTATGACAGCCGCTTTCGCCACTGGCACGGCATCTGGCATCTGTTTGTGATTGCCGGCAGCCTGCTGCACTTTGTGGCGATCTGCGCCTACGTGCTTTAGATGTCGCCCCACAGTTGTTGCGCGACGGCCAGCGCCACCACCGGTGCGGTTTCGGTGCGCAGTACCCGTGGGCCGAGGCGAGCAGGGTGGAAGCCTGCGTGGTTGGCCTGCTGGACTTCAGCGTCCGACAAGCCGCCTTCGGGGCCGATCAGGAACGCAAGGCTTGTCGGTGCTGCGTGGCTGATCAGGGGTTCGGCCACGGGGTGCAGGACCAGCTTCAGTTCGCTATCGCAGGCTTTAAGCCATTCTTCCAGCAGTTGAGGCGGATGAATCACCGGTATTTGCGAGCGACCGCATTGCTCGCAGGCGCTGATTGCCACCTGCCGCCAGTGGGCCAGGCGCTTGTCGGCGCGTTCATCCTTTAGCCGCACTTCACAGCGCTCGCTGACGATCGGGGTGATCTCGTTGGCGCCCAGCTCCGTGGCTTTCTGGATGGCCCAGTCCATGCGCTCGCCGCGAGACAGGCCCTGGCCCAGGTGAACGTGCAGGCGCGACGGCATCTGGCCTTCGAACTGTTCGTCGAGTTGCACGCGCACGCGCTTTTTACCGACCTCCAGCAGTTGGCCGAGAAACTCCTGGCCGCTGCCGTCGAATAGCTGGACTTTATCGCCTTCAGCCATACGCAATACTCGGCCGATGTAATGGGCCTGGGCCTCGGGCAGTTCGTGGTCGCCCAGGCTCAGGGGCGCATCAATGAAAAAGCGGGACAGTCTCATGGGTTGACTCAAGGAAAATAGAAATGTGTAGCCGCTGCCGTTAGGCTGCGATCGACCGCGACGCGGGCGCAGGATCTTGAAATCCAAAACGGCGCCCCTGACGGGCCGCATCGCAGCCTAACGGCAGCGGCTACAGGGCAGCGCTACATTGTCAGATATTCAGCGAAGCTTTTAGCCTGGGTCGCGAAAATCAGGGTGGAAATCAGCCTGGACCTGCACCGTCGGCCCACTGCGGGTGGCCAGGTCAATGCCTTCGCTGGCGACTTCAGCCAGAAAATCAATTTGCTCGGGCGTGATCACATAGGGCGGCAGGAAGTACACCACACTGCCCAATGGCCGCAGCAGCGCACCGCGGGTCAGCGCATGCTCGAACACCTTCAGGCCACGGCGCTCTTGCCACGGGTAGGCCGCCTTGCTGGCTTTGTCCTTGACCATCTCGATGGCCAGCACCATGCCGGTCTGGCGCACTTCCGATACGTGCGGGTGATCGACCAGGTGTGCGGTGGCACTGGCCATGCGCGCCGCCAGGGCCTTGTTGTTCTCGATGACGTTGTCTTGCTCGAAGATGTCCAGGGTGGCCAGGGCCGCCGCGCACGCCAGCGGGTTGCCGGTGTAGCTGTGCGAATGCAGGAAGGCGCGCAGGGTCGGATAGTCATCGTAGAACGCGCTATAGACGTCATCGGTCGTCAGGCAAGCCGCCAACGGCAGATAGCCACCGGTCAGCGCCTTGGACAGGCAGAGGAAGTCTGGTCGGATGCCGGCCTGTTCACAGGCGAACATCGTACCGGTACGACCAAAGCCGACGGCGATTTCATCGTGGATCAGGTGCACGCCGTAGCGATCACAGGCTTCGCGCAGCAACTTGAGGTACACCGGGTGATACATGCGCATGCCGCCCGCGCCCTGGATCAGCGGCTCGACGATGACGGCCGCGAGGGTCGCGTGGTGTTCGGCCAGGGTTTGTTCCATATGCGCGAACATATTGCGCGAGTGCTCTTCCCAGCCCATGCCTTCCGGGCGCAGGTAGCAATCCGGGCTTGGCACTTTGATCGTGTCGAGTAGCAGCGCCTTGTACGTTTCGGTAAACAGCGGCACATCGCCAACCGACATCGCTGCAATGGTTTCGCCGTGATAACTGTTGGTCAGGGTGACGAAGCGCTTTTTGGCGGGCTGGCCGCGATTGAGCCAGTAGTGGAAGCTCATTTTCAGCGCCACTTCGATGCAGGACGAACCGTTATCGGCGTAGAAGCAGCGGTTCAGGCCCTCGGGTGTCATCTTTACCAGGCGCTCGGACAACTCGATCACCGGCTGGTGGCTGAAACCTGCCAGGATCACATGCTCCAGTTGGTCCACCTGATCCTTGATGCGCTGGTTGATGCGTGGGTTGGCGTGGCCGAACACGTTCACCCACCAGGAGCTGACGGCGTCCAGGTAACGCTTGCCTTCGAAGTCTTCCAGCCAGATGCCCTCGCCGCGCTTGATCGGGATCAGCGGCAGTTGTTCGTGGTCTTTCATCTGGGTGCAGGGGTGCCACAGGACGGCGAGGTCGCGTTGCATCCACTGTTGATTGAGGCCCATATTCTTTCTCCTGACGCCAATGCGTGCGAGGTGCGCGGAAAACAATCGGGCAAGCCTATGCAATGAGCCGCCAGCGGACAACCCATCTTTTAAATCGCAGCCCGTTTACTGGCAGGCCCTGCAGGCGTGGCGTATCCTTCTTGGCAGTCCCTGCTGTGGGACGTTTTCCTTATTTCTGCCTTTGAACCGGAGTTCGCTGAATGTCTGCTGGATGGCTGCGCGCGTCTGCGCTGGTAATGATAGGACTGTTCAGCGTGTCGGCGCTGGCCAAGGACAAGCCACCGACGGCGATCGTCGTCGGTGGTGGCCTGGCTGGCCTGACGGCTGCCTATGAACTGCAGAACAAGGGCTGGCAGGTCACTCTGCTTGAAGCCAAGCCTGGGATGGGCGGGCGCTCTGGCCTGGCCACCAGCGAGTGGATCGGCAACAGCAAGACGCAGCCGGTGCTCAACCGCTACCTGGACACCTTCAAGCTGACCACCTTGCCGGCGCCGGAGTTTGTGCGCACGCACAGTTACCTGATCGATGGCGAGCATTTCACCGTGGCCGATCTGGCAGCCAAGCAGCCCGCTACCAGCGATGCGATCAAACGCTACGAGAAAACCCTGGACAACCTGGCGGCCTCGATTGACGACCCGCTCAACCCGGCTTCCAACAGCACCTTGTTCGCCCTCGACCAGATCAACGTCTCGAGCTGGCTGGACAAGCTGCAATTGCCGCCGACGGCTCGCCAGCTGATCAACCAGCAGATTCGTACCCGTTACGATGAGCCCTCGCGCCTGTCGCTGCTTTATTTCGCCCAGCAAAACCGTGTTTACCGTGGCGTTGACGACCGCGACCTGCGCGCCGCTCGCCTGCCCGGTGGCAGCCCGGTGCTGGCCCAGGCCTTCGTCAAGCAATTGAAGACCATCAAGACCAGTTCGCCGGTCTCGAGCATCACCCAGGACAAGGACGGCGTGACCGTCAAGGTTGGCACCGTGGGTTATCAGGCCGACTATGTGGTGCTGGCGGTGCCGTTGCGCGCGCTGGGCCGTATCCAGATGACGCCGGCCCTCGATGCCCAGCACATGGGCGCCATCAAGGGCACCAACTACGGCTGGCGCGACCAGTTGATGCTGAAATTCAAGACCCCGGTCTGGGAAAGCCGCGCGCGGATGTCTGGCGAGGTCTACAGCAACGCAGGCCTGGGCATGCTCTGGATCGAACCTGTACTCAAGGGTGGCGCAAACGTTGTGATCAACCTGTCCGGTGACAACGCCCGTCTGTTGCAAGCCTTTGGCGACAAGCAGATGGTCGACCAGGTGCTGATTCGCTTGCATGCCTTCTACCCACAAGCCCGTGGTTCTTTCACCGGTTATGAAATTCGCCGCTACAGCACCGACACCGGTACCGGAGGATCGTACCTGGCGTATGGTCCAGGCCAGATCAGCAAGTTCTGGCGCCTGTGGGAGCGCCCGATCCAGCGCGTGACGTTTGCCGGTGAGCACACCGACGCCCTGTACCCTGGCACCCTGGAAGGTGCGCTGCGCAGTGGTCAGCGCGCTGCCAGCCAAGTCCAGGACCTGGCGGCCGGCAAGTCGTTCGACGTGGCCAAGGCAGCGGCTCCGGTTGCCGCGGCGGCAGCAGTGGGTGCGGCGGCGGTTGCGGCCAAAGACAGCAAGCCTGGCTTCTTCTCGCGCCTGTTTGGTGGCGGTGATGACGCCAAGCCTGTGGTCAAGGCCGAAGCGCCGATTGTGGCGCCTGTGACGCCAACGGCTGCTCAAGTTGCGCCAACTCCGGCCCCAGTTGTTGCACCGGCTCCTGCTCCCGCTCCTGCCAAGGTACAAGCCAAGCCTGCGCCTGTGAAAAAAGCGCCGGCCAAGACGCAACCAGTCAAGAAGCCGGTAGCCAAGGCAGAACCTGTGAAGAAGAAGGCTACGACCGCTCAATAAAACTACAGCGGTTTGCCTGATACACCGCGGTGTGGCCATCGCAGCATAGGTATCTACACAATTCTGGGGCAGCGCGGCTCTTGTAGCCGCTGCCGAGGTACGAGGCTGCGATCGGCGGCGAAGCCGTCGTAAATTCAGGCCCTTCGGTGTGCCTGATGGATTACGGTCTCAGGTTTTACGGCCGCTTCGCTGCCGATCGCAGCCTCGTACCTCGTCAGCGGCTACATTCGTAGCAGTAGACGAGTTCAGCGAGGCCAGGTCCGGGGACGTAGTCCTCGCAAAGCCTGTACTCGCGGTGTATCTGAATACTGAAGTGCCAGGTTTTACGACTGCTGCGCAGCCGGACGTGGCCTCGTTCTACTCGTCCACTGCTACGAAATGCAGTACGCCAAAAGATGTGTAGATACCTATGGCCATCGCAGCCAAGGCTGGCTCCTACACAGGTCTGTAGGAGCCAGGCTTGCCTGCGATGAACGCGCCGCGGTCTCTCGTTAATGTTTCCTTAACGACTGAGTTTGAGACTACTGTTCGTATTTCTCGATATTTCAAAGCGAAATTTTCCGCTTTATTTCGATAAGTAAAAAGTTAGTCTTGAACACAGCTCTCACAGGGAACGACGCTCATGCAACTGCGCAACTCTACCGCTCGCTACGGCTTGGTCAGTATCGTCCTGCACTGGGGAATAGCGCTTGTGGTGTTCGGTCTGTTCGGGCTCGGCTTGTGGATGGTCGGGCTCGACTACTACAGTTCGTGGCGCCAAACCGCGCCTGATTTGCACAAGGGCATCGGCCTGATCCTGCTGGCGGTCATGGTCTTGCGTTTGATCTGGCGTTTTGTCAGCCCACCCCCGCCGTCTCTTCCCAACCACGGTCCATTGACGCGCCTGGCTGCCAAAATTGGCCATGCGTTGCTCTATGTCGGGCTGTTCGCCGTGATGATCGCGGGCTACCTGATCTCGACCGCCGATGGCGATCCCATTCCGGTCTTCGGGCTGGTGGATGTCCCTGCCCTGATCAGCAACCTGCCGAATCAAGCCGATGTAGCGGGCGACATTCATCTGTATCTGGCGTGGGGCCTTGTGGTCTTTGCCGTGCTGCATGGCCTGGCGGCGCTGAAACACCACTTTATCGACCATGACGCGACCCTGACGCGAATGCTGGGCCGCAAAGCTTGATGTTCAACCTCAACTCTCAAGGAATACAAAGCATGTTGAAAAAGACTCTGGCCGCTCTGGCGCTCGGAACGGCGTTGCTGTCGGCTGGCCAAGCCATGGCTGCTGACTACACGATCGACAAAGAGAATCATCACGCATTCTTCAACTTCAACGTCGACCACCTGGGCTTCAGCTTCATCAAGGGTACCTTTGCTGATTTCGACGGTACATTCAGCTTTGATGCCAAGAAACCTGAGGCCAGCAAGGTTGAGGTGACAATCCAGATTGCCAGCTTGACCACCCAGCACGCCGAACGCGACAAGCACCTCAAGGGCGATAAATTCCTTGAAGCTGGCAAATTCCCTACCGCCAAGTTCGTTTCGACTTCGGTCAAATCCACCGGCGAAAAAACAGCTGACGTGAGCGGCAACCTGACCCTGCACGGCGTCACCAAGCCAATCGTGGTCAAGGCGATCTTCAACGGTGAAGGCAAGGATCCATGGGGCGGCCACCGTGCCGGTTTCAACGGCACCTCGACCATCAACCTGAACGACTTCGGTATCAAGTCCCCGAGCCCTTCGCAAGAGTTGGAGCTGGATATCTCGTTCGAAGGCGTCCAGAACAAGTAAGCGATACGCACCAACAAAAACGCCGCCCCGAAGGGCGGCGTTTTTGTGTGCCATGAAAAATCAGCGATTGCGGGTCAGCAAGGCTGGTTTTTCACCGCGTGGGCGGCTTGGCAGTTGATCCAGCTGCTCGGGCGTCGGGAACCGATCGACTTTCGATTCCTTGTGCACGATCTTTGGCTGCTTCTGCCCATCACGGGGGCTGGCAACCGCTGGCTCCTGACGCGGCTGGTCATCACGCGCCGGACGACGGTTACGAGCAGCACCGCCACCGCCGCCTTCGCGACGAGGCTTGCCGCCATCGCTGGCGCCGCTGCGCTTGGCACCTTCGCCACCGCCGGAGCCTTCCTTGCGCGGGCCGCGACCTTGCGGCGGGCGAGCACTTGGGGCTGCAGCGCCGCCAGCCGGGGCTGGAGCGCCAGGGCGACGGTTGCGGTTACCCTGGCCAGCTTTGTTCTGGTACGGGCTCACGTAGTCAGCGCGGTTGCCAAAGTTGTCGACTTCGTCGTCCAGAAACGCTTCTGGGTCACGGTTTTGCGGTGTGGCGTTGGGGCTGGCTTGTGCGGTGCGGGCTGGACGAGGCTTTTTTTCTCGACCCTGGCGCTCCGGGCGAGCGGCAGCGGCTGGTTTCTCCTTGCCTTTGTCTTTCCCTTTGTCCTTGCGACCGCCAGCATTGGCTGCGGCGCCATCACCCCGAGGGGTACGGCTGTTACGTGGATTGGCCGGGCGCTCACGCACCTCTGGCTTTTCTGCCTCGACAGCCGAGGCGTCGAAGCCCATCCAGTCACCTTCCTGGATTTTCTGCCGGGTTACACGCTCGATGCTCTTGAGCAGTTTCTCTTCGTCCGGGGCCACCAGCGAGATCGCCTCGCCACTGCGACCGGCACGGCCAGTACGGCCAATGCGGTGTACATAGTCTTCTTCGACGTTAGGCAGCTCGAAGTTGACCACATGAGGCAATTGGTCGATGTCCAGGCCACGGGCAGCAATGTCGGTGGCAACCATGATGCGCACGTTGTTGGCCTTGAAGTCGGCCAACGCTTTGGTGCGCGCGTTCTGGCTCTTGTTGCCGTGAATGGCGGCGGCGGTCAGGCCGTGCTTTTCAAGGTACTCGGCCAGGCGGTTGGCGCCGTGCTTGGTGCGGGTGAACACCAGCACCTGCTCCCAGGCACCTTGCGTGATCAAGTGCGCCAGCAGGGCACGCTTGTGGCTGGCTTGCAGGTGATAGACGCGCTGCTCGATCCGCTCGACCGTGGTGTTCGGCGGAGTGACTTCGATACGCTCTGGGTTGTGCAGCAGCTTGTCGGCAAGGTCCGTGATGTCTTTGGAGAAGGTCGCCGAAAACAGCAGGTTTTGACGCTTGCTTGGCAGGCGCGCGAGAACTTTTTTCACGTCGTGAATAAAGCCCATGTCGAGCATGCGGTCGGCTTCGTCCAGTACCAGGATCTCGACGTGGGACAGATCGACGCTACCCTGGCCGGCCAGGTCCAGCAAACGACCTGGGCAGGCGACCAGCACATCGACGCCACGCGACATGGCCTGCACCTGAGGGTTCATGCCGACACCGCCAAAAATGCAGGCACTGACGAAGTTCAGGTCGCGGGCATAGACCTTGAAGCTGTCATGGACCTGGGCTGCCAGTTCGCGAGTGGGGGTCAGGACCAGTACGCGTGGTTGGCGCGGGCCGTGACGCTGGGATTTGTCCGGATGGCCGTTGGGGAACAGACGCTCCAGGATCGGCAGGGCGAAACCGCCTGTTTTGCCGGTACCTGTCTGAGCCGCGACCATCAAGTCGCGACCTTGCAACACGGCGGGAATCGCCCGCTGTTGCACTGGAGTGGGCTGGGTGTAGCCCGCTGCCTCGATAGCGCGGACTAGAGCCTCGGAAAGACCGAGGGAAGCAAAGGACATGGGAAATCCTGTTCTAGTTAGGGCTTTGCCCGATGGGATGATCGTGCCTGGCGCGACGAACGCATGGGTATGCTGTCGCGTCCGGTCCAGCCGGGTCTTCAATGCGCAACCGAGGCGACTGAAAGGGCTAAGGCCATCGTTTCAGTGGGTCGGGATGCCTTTTGCAAGACCGGGCGTCCGGGCGTAAGCCTGGCGGGAAGGCTGGAGTATAACAGAGCAATCAGCGCGCGCTGCTTTCCCGCTGCTCAACGGTTTGACCGGATTTATCGGCCTGAGGGGCCAGAGCAGGGCCTTGGGATTCTGGCAGGCCAGCGTCGCCACCAAAGTAACGGGCATTGAGCGTGGCATAGGCCGGCTCGCGCTTGAAGCGCTTGAGCTCGGCGGCAAAGCGCTGGGCCAGCAGGTCCATGCCCACATTGCGGCGCACGGCCAGGTATTGTTTTTCCCGGCTCATGACGATTGGCAGCTCGCTGACCTGCCCTTCAAGCCCCAGTGACTTGATGGCCAGCCGGCCTACGCGGCGGTCGGTGATCAGCAAATCGATTCTGCCGCGCTCCAGTTTGCCGAAGTTGGCTTCTTGGGTGGGCGCAGGTTCGCGCTTGAAGGTCGTGGCCTCGCGAAATGCCTGGCTGTAGGTGTAGCCCGCTGAAGTGCCGACGGTCAGCCCGCGCAGGTCGTCAATGCTGTCGATGCGGTGCGGGCGCCGGTTGGACTGGAACAAGGCGAATTCCACTTCCGAGAGCGGTTCGCTGGGGTAGTAGAGCTGCTCTTCACGTTGATCGGTGCGAAAAATATCCAGTACCCCGTCTGCCTGGCCGGTTTCGAGCATGGCCAGGCAACGTCGCCAGGGCAGGAACTGCCATTCGACTTCGATTCCCAAGCGCTTGAATACCAGAGCGGTCACTTCGTAATCGATACCCTTGGGCTGGCCGTCTTCAAGGTAGACATAAGGCGCCCAGGGCTCGGTAACAATGCGCAGCTTTTCGGCCTGGGCGGCAGCGCTCAGGCACACGAAGAGCAACGTTGTCAGAAAACTTAAAAGAACAGACATGCGCCTGAGAGTACGCCGAGCCGCAAGTAAAAAACCAGAGGTCAAATGTAAAGGGTGAGATACACGCCTTATCTCTCGGAACGGGCTCACAAAAAAACCTGTAGGAGCTAGGTTTGCCTGCGATGGCCCACCGCGGTACATCAGGCATACCGCAGCGTGTTCATCGCGAGCAAGCTCGGCTCCTACAGTCGAAAATCATGTTCAGCGAGGCAGCTTGAGGTTGTTCCAGATCGCCAGGCTCGGATCCGCCTGGTTCAGCGTGTAGAAGTGCAGGCCTGGTGCGCCGCCTTGCAGCAGTTGCTCGCACATGTCGGTGATGACCTGTTCGCCAAACGCCTGGATGCTCTTCACGTCATCGCCGTAGGCTTCCAGTTGCTTGCGGATCCAGCGCGGGATTTCCGCACCGCAGGCATCGGAGAAGCGCGCCAGCTTGCTGTAGTTGGTGATCGGCATGATCCCCGGCACCACTGGAATGTCGATGCCAGCCTTCTGTACGCGTTCCAGAAAGTAGAAATAACTGTCGGCGTTGAAGAAGTACTGGGTGATCGCGCTGTTGGCGCCAGCCTGGGCCTTGCGGACGAAGTTGTTGATATCGTCTTCGAAGTTGCGGGCCTGGGGGTGCATTTCCGGGTAGGCGGCAACTTCGATATGGAAGTGGTCGCCGGTCTCTTCACGAATGAAGCTGACCAGTTCGTTGGCATAGCGCAGCTCGCCACTGGCTATCCCCATGCCCGACGGCAGGTCGCCACGCAGGGCAACGATTCGACGGATACCCGCCGCCTTGTATTCGGCCAACAGGGAACGCAGGTCATCCTTGCTGTCACCCACGCACGACAGGTGCGGAGCCGCTGGGACTTTGACTTCGCTTTCCAGCTGCAGCACGGTATTGAGCGTGCGGTCGCGGGTCGAGCCACCGGCACCGTAGGTGCAGGAGAAGAAATCGGGATTGTAGCTGGCCAGCTGACGAGCAGTGGCGAGCAGTTTTTCGTGGCCAGCGTCGGTCTTGGTCGGGAAGAATTCGAAGCTGTAGCGACGTTCTTGGGACATGGTCGTATCCTGTAGGAGCACGGCTTGCCGGCAATGTTATCGATGCGGTCTGTCTGAAAAACCCTGTAGGAGCCGGGTTTACCCGCGATGGCATCACCGCGGTATCTGGATAGACCGCGGCGATGCCATCGCGAGTAAACTCTGCTCCTACGGCAGTTGGGGACAGCCGATCAATAGCGGTAGGCGTTTGGCTTGAATGGGCCTTCCACGGTCACGCCGATGTACTCGGCCTGTTTCGGGGTCAGCTGAGTCACTACGCCGCCAAAGCCGCGGACCATTTCCAGGGCCACTTCTTCGTCCAGCTTCTTGGGCAGTACTTCAACGGTCAAGCGCTCGGCCTTGTCGGCAGCCGACAAATCGGCGTACTTCTGGGCGAACAGGTGGATCTGCGCCAGTACCTGGTTGGCGAAGGAGCCGTCCATGATCCGGCTTGGGTGGCCAGTGGCGTTACCCAGGTTCACCAGACGGCCTTCGGCCAGCAGGATCAGGTAGTCGTCGTTGTGCGGATCGAAATCGCCAGCGCCGGTACGGTGGATCTTGTGCACCTGCGGCTTGACCTCTTCCCATGCCCAGTTCTTGCGCATGAAAGCGGTGTCGATTTCGTTGTCGAAGTGGCCAATGTTGCACACCACGGCACGCTTTTTCAGGGCCTTGAGCATGTTGGCGTCGCAGACGTTGACGTTACCGGTCGTGGTCACGATCAGGTCGATCTTGCCCAGCAAGGCTGCATCGATGCTCGCTTCGGTGCCGTCGTTGATACCGTCCTTGAAGGGCGAAACCACTTCGAAGCCGTCCATGCAGGCTTGCATGGCGCAGATCGGGTCAACTTCGGTGACCTTGACGATCATGCCTTCCTGGCGCAGGGACTGGGCCGAGCCCTTGCCCACGTCACCGTAGCCGATCACCAGCGCTTGCTTGCCGGACAGCAGGTGGTCGGTACCACGCTTGATGGCATCGTTCAGGCTGTGACGGCAGCCGTACTTGTTGTCGTTCTTGCTCTTGGTGACCGAGTCGTTGACGTTGACGGCCGGGATTTTCAGCTCGCCTTTGGCCAGCATGTCCAGCAGGCGGTGCACGCCGGTGGTGGTCTCTTCGGTCACGCCGTGGATTTTTTCCAGCATGGCCGGGTATTTCTTGTGCAGGATTTCGGTCAGGTCACCGCCGTCGTCCAGCACCATGTTGGCGTCCCATGGCTGACCGTCCTTGAGGATGGTCTGCTCGATGCACCACTCGTACTCTTCTTCAGTCTCGCCTTTCCAGGCGAATACTGGGATGCCGGCAGCGGCGATGGCAGCAGCGGCCTGGTCTTGGGTGGAGAAAATGTTGCAAGACGACCAGCGAACTTCGGCACCCAGGGCAACCAGGGTTTCGATCAGCACGGCGGTCTGAATGGTCATGTGGATGCAGCCAAGGATCTTCGCGCCCTTGAGCGGTTGCTCACCGGCGTATTTACGGCGCAGGCCCATCAGCGCAGGCATTTCCGATTCGGCAATGATGGTTTCGCGACGGCCCCAGGCAGCCAGGGACATGTCGGCGACTTTGTAATCGGTAAAACCTGCAGGCGTGTTTACAGCGCTCATATAGAGCCTCCATTCGTAGTGTGCGAATGGGCGCCGTTGTGCGTTTAAGGCCCGCAAGGTTAGCCTGTGCGGACAACGCCCCATCCGAGCCTGACAGGTCGAACCTGCTGCAGCGCCCCTCGGACAGGTGGCGGGAACGGTATCAAGTGATGATGACCGTTTTGAAACGGTGGCGATTATAGCCGCGCAGCGCTATTGAGACCATAGTCGATGACCAATGGAGCGATCGACCAACGTCTGCCATTATTCAGGGCATCTATGGCAAAGAAGGTCAGGAGTGAACATGAATTTTCATACCCGCAAATGGGTCAAGCCTGAAGACCTTAACCCCAACGGCACACTGTTCGGCGGCAGCCTGCTGCGCTGGATCGACGAAGAAGCGGCCATCTACGCCATCGTCCAGCTAGGCAACCAGCGGGTAGTGACCAAATACATATCGGAGATCAATTTTGTCAGTGCCTCGCGCCAGGGCGACATCATCGAGCTGGGCATCACCGCCACCGAGTTTGGTCGTACCTCCATCACCCTGATGTGCGAAGTACGCAACAAGATCACCCGCAAGAGCATCCTCACCGTCGACAAAATGGTCTTCGTCAATCTCGGTGAGGATGGTCTGCCAGCGGCCCATGGCCGAACTGAAATCAAGTACATCGAGGATCAGTTCGACGCAGAGAGCTGACTTCAAGCCGGCTCTGCAACCCCCCGCACTAGCCGGCCGATGCTCAAGCCCTGCAGCAGGATCGAAGACAGCACCACGATATAAGTGATGCTCAACAGCAGGTCACGCTCTGGCCCAAGGGGCAGGGCCAGGGCCAGGGCCACCGACACACCGCCGCGCAAGCCACCCCAGGTCAGTACCCGGATGGTGCCGCGCGGCACGCTGCGCCGCCGACGCAGCAGCATGATCGCCGGTGCCACCGTCAACCACCGAGACAGCAAGATTGCCACGGCCAGCAGGCTGGCGGCGGCCACATGCATCCAGGAGAACGGCAACAGCAACAGCTCAAGGCCGATCAGGGCGAACAACAGGGCGTTGAGCATGTCGTCGAGCAGTTCCCAGAAGCCGTCCAGATAGCGGCGAGTCATCTCGTTCATCGCCAGGTTGCGGCCCAGGTTGCCGATGACCAGCCCGGCAACCACCATCGCGATCGGTGCCGAAACGTGCATTTCGTAAGCCATCGCCGACCCTCCGATGACCAGTGCCAGCGTCAGCATGACCTCGATCTGGTACTGCTCGATGCTCTTGATCATCCGATAGACCAGATAACCGATCACACCACCGAACACTGCACCCCCGACGGCTTCGCGGGCAAACAGCATGGCGGTCTCGGAAACGGTGGGGGTTTCGCCCAACTGCGCGATACCCAGCAGTACGGTAAACACCACGACGGCGGTACCGTCATTGAACAGTGATTCACCCACGATGGTGGTCTTGAGCGGCTTGGACGCGTTGGCGGTACGCAGCACGCCGAGCACTGCAATCGGATCGGTCGGGGAAATCAAGGCGCCGAACAGCAGGCAATACAACAGGCTGACGTGCCAGCCGAACAAGGCAAAGATCCACTGCGCCAGATACCCGATCACCACCGTGGCGATCAGCACACCGAAGGTCGCCAGCAGGCCGATGGGCCAACGGTAGTTGCGCAGGTCCGCAAGGTTGACGTGCAAGGCGCCGGCAAATAGCAGGAACGACAGCATCCAATGCATCAGCACATCGTTGAAGTCTATCTGGCCGATCAGGCTTTGCACCCGATCTTCAAGGCCGGGGAACCCGAGCAGGCTCAGGCATTGCAAGATGAGGGAGAACAGCAGTGCGGTGACCATGACACCGATAGTGGGCGGCAGGCCGATAAAGCGGTAGTTCACATAAGTGAGCAGCGTGGTAAGGCAAATAAAGGCGGCGACTAGCTCAAGCATCCGGGCTCCTGTGAGGTTCTAAATGAGTGCCCGAAGGGGTCGGGCAAGGGTTTGATGCCCCGCCAACACGCCCAAGGCACAGAAATCGTGATGGCGTTGACCCTTTATGAGCCACGGCGTTGCAGTCAGCACAGAAAAAGATCGGTAGAGTTCGAAGCCCTTTACGGCTTTGAGCAGATTCAATAAGGATTGTGGCGTGGTAGCAACCGGGCTTGTGTTGGTCGCGGCGCTCTTGCATGCGACCTGGAATACCTTGATCAAATTCAGCGCCGAGCGCCTGCTGGTGATCGCCAGCATGGACTCGGTCGCGCTGCTGTTTGCGGTGGCCATGGTGGGCTTTGTCGATGTGCCGCCGCAGCAGATCTGGCCTTGGATGCTGGCCTCGGCAGCGTTCGAATTGCTCTATCGTTATTTGCTGATCCAGGCCTATCGGGTAGGCGATCTGGGGCTGGTCTACCCGCTGATGCGTGGGCTGTCGCCGCTGGTGGTGCTGGCCTTGACGCTGATCTTTGCAGGCGAGGTGCTTACCACTCAACAGATCCTCGGCATTTTATTGATCCCGTTCGGCATGCTCTGCCTGCTTTGGCAGGGTGGGGGTGGCGATCGATTGCCCTGGTCGATGCTGCCGGTGGTGGCGCTGATTGGCCTGTGTATCGGTTGCTACACCTGGCTTGATGGGCAAGCGATCCGGCTTTGGTCGCAACCCTTGGATTACTTGGTCTGGTTGACGTTGATCAGTGCCTGGCCTTATCCGCTGCTGGCCTTGGTGGCCAAGCGCAAGCCGTTTGTGCTGTTCTGGCAAACCCAGTGGCGGCTGGGGCTCAGCGTCGGGTTTTGTGTGCTGCTCAGCTACGCCCTGGTGTTGTGGGCCATGCAGCTGGGTTCAGTCGCCGAGGCGGCAGCCTTGCGTGAGGTCAGCGTGATTCTGGTGGTGTTGATGGGGATGCGCTACCTCAAAGAACCTTTCGGCCGGCCACGGCTCTTAGCCTGTGGGCTGGTACTGATCGGCATGCTGATCATGAAGCTTTGACTCTTCAATCGAAAAAGGACGCTTCCAATGACTGTTGCCTTCTGGTGTGTGCTGATTGCCCTGCTTCTGCCCTATGTCTGCACCCTGACCGCCAAGCTCAGTGCCGGCTTCGGCCTGCGCCAGAACCACGACCCTCGCGCCTTTCTTGAAGGCCTCCAGGGGTTCCCCAGGCGGGCCCATGCCGCGCAGTTGAACAGCTTCGAGATCCTGCCTGCGTTTATCGCTGCGGTGATCATTGCCGATATCCTCGGCAACGCCGAACAGGTGACCCTGGACGTGCTGGCGGTGATGTTTATCACCAGTCGCCTGCTTTACATCATTTGCTATCTGGCGGACTGGGCGATGCTGCGTTCGCTGGTGTGGTTTGTGGGGCTGGGGCTGATCATCAGCTTGTTTGTGGTGTCAGGGTAGGCGCCGGCTTTAGCTGCGATGAATGCGCCGCGGTTTGTCTGATACACCGTGGTGTGGCCATCGCGACCAAGGTCTGCTCCTACACACCTCTGTTACCGCAGGCTGTCACCTCTCCCTCGCAAACCGGGTAACACGGAAACAAATCGTTTGGGTTTTTTGGCTTCGGTCGTGAGGCTTTTGGCTGAACCCCCCGCTTTTATTGGGTTTCTAAAAGTTGGCACGGGACCTGCTATAGGTTCTGTACAACAAAAACAATAAATGCGACAAACCCAATAAAAACAAGATGAAACGACTCTGACATAAC
Organism: Pseudomonas sp. KH_021; assembly: GCF_057838865.1. Taxonomy (NCBI): domain Bacteria; kingdom Pseudomonadati; phylum Pseudomonadota; class Gammaproteobacteria; order Pseudomonadales; family Pseudomonadaceae; genus Pseudomonas; species Pseudomonas sp. KH_021. The sequence goes on from NZ_CM174477.1 coordinate 273,567, forward strand.
AAGAACAAGCACGACAGAGACGAAGCTAACAGATTTTTTTGGAGAGGCTTTGCACTCCAGGGGCTTGCCCCGCAGCCGGACAGAGAACAACAAAACTACCCTAAGGTAGCTCCCGAGTCGGTTGGACCAGCGATGGTGAAGGCAGATCAGCGATCAAAAAAATACGTTTGCTCTTGACCCCGGATGGGGGTCACCAAGAACGCGGTAAAGGGTCACGGCCGACAAAAACAACAACAGGCCGCCCCTCAATAAAAATAAAGAGCACGCGACAAACTTTGAGGGGAGCCTAGGCTCCCCTCAGTGCTTTGCGGGAATTGAAAATCCCAAAGGCAACGCCGCCACCCCTCCAACCTCAGGGATTGGCCACCTGCGGCACTTGCGGCAATGCCGCGCCCTTAGGCCACAGCATCCAGATTTGCCCTTGCTGCTTCATGTTTCCTGCCAGCTCGCCAGCGGCGTGCCCAGTGCCCCAGAACAGATCTGCACGCACTTCGCCAGTGATGGCGCCACCGGTGTCTTGGGCGGCGACCGGGCGAACCAGGCTGCTGCCATCCGGGCGGGTGGTGGATAACCACAGAAGGCTGCCCAGCGGAATCACCTTGCGGTCGATCGCTACGCTGTAACCGGCGGTCAGTGGCACATTCAAGGAGCCCCGCGGGCCTTCGTTGCTGTCAGGGCGGGTGCTGAAGAAAACGTAGCTCGGGTTGCTGGCCAACAGTTCCGGGACCCGGCTCGGGTTGGCGGCCGCCCAGTCGTGAATCTTGCCCATGGTCACTTCTTCTTTCTTCAACTGACCCTGCTCGACCAGCCAGCGACCAATCGGCCGATAAGGGTGGCCGTTCTGGTCGGCATAGCCGATACGCAGTTGCCGGCCACTGTCGAGCTGGATCCGGCCCGAACCCTGGATTTGCAGGAACTGCAGGTCCATCGGGTCGGTCAGCCAGGCCAGTACGGGGGCCTTGGCGCCTTTGCTGTTGATGGCAGCGGCATCGTCGTAGGGCTTGAGTACGCGGCCTTCCAGGCGCCCGCGCAGGCGCTTGCCCTTGAGTTCGGGGTAGACGCTGTCCAGTGCGACCACAACCAAATCGTCCGGTACGCCGTAGACCGGCACCGAGGCTTTGGGGGTGGCGGTGAGGCTGCCCTTGTACACTGGCTCGTAATAGCCGGTGATCAAGCCATTGGCATTGCCATCCGCCGATTGCAGGCCGTAGACCTGCAGTTGCGACTTCAGAAATTCGCGAATGGCCACCGGTGTTTGTGCAACACCCGCTGCCGCTGCGCATGATGGTCCCCAGGTCGGGTCGTTTTTCAAGCGCGTACAAGCGCTGCGCCAGGAACCGAAGCCGGCCAGCAGGTCGTTATCACTGACGGCGGGTAGATCTTCCCAGGTGCCTTGTTTATAGGTGGCGATGGCATGGGTGGCAGGTTTTTGTTCGCTGCCATTGCAGCCGGCGAGCAAGGCGATGATCGGGGCGGCCCAGAGCAGGCGGCGCAGCGGGGTATTCATGGGTGAGTTCCTTGCGGGGTTGCGGTCGACTGCCGCGTTCAACCCCTATCATTAATAAGGCTATTGGTCTTTTCGAGTGACGCAGGGATACTGGCGGCCGATTCCTGAACCTTAAGCCATCATGATCTTGAAAAGAGTGACCATCGTTGTACTGGCTTGTCTGGCCCTCACCGCGTGCGGCGGCGTGGACCCCCATTCGCCACTGGGACAGCGCAAAACCATCTTCAAACAAATGCTCAAGACCAGTGAAGACCTGGGTGGCATGCTGCGGGGTCGGCTGGCCTTCGATGGGCAGCAATTTGCCGACGGCGCGGTCAAGCTCGACAGGTTGTCGCGTGAGCCGTGGAAACACTTCCCTTCGGTCAAGGAGGCGGACCACACCAGCGCCAAGGCTGAGGTCTGGCAAAAGCAGGCGCGCTTTCAAACGCTTGCCCAGTCGCTTGAGTCCGCCACCGCTGATTTGGTGATTGCTACCCGACAGCAACCGCTCAAGGCCGGTGCCCTGGCGGCGCCCATGCAGAAAGTCGAAGACAGCTGCAAGGCCTGCCACAAGGAATTTCGCGACCATTGAGTCGGGGGCGTTGGCGACTTACTTGTCCAGCTCGTCCAGCGCCTGTTGCAGTTCCTTGCGCGACTCGGCGAGCTTGTCCTTGCGCGTATTGATCTTCTCGGCGTCGCCTTTTTTCATGGCTTTGTCCAGGTCGGCCTGACGTTTGCCGACCTCGTGGCGGGCTTCGAGCACCTTGTTTTCACGTTCCCTTTTCAGCGACGCGTCGGTGCAGTTGGCGCTGACTTCGCTCAGGGCCTTCTCAAGGCCGGACACCTGCTCGCTGTTGCCTGCGGCGCGCGCCTGCTCAAGTTGCGTGCTGATGGCCTGGCGCTTGGCTGCGCATCCGGTCAGGCCCGGTTGCTCTTCGGCGGCAGACAGGTGGGTGGCCAGCAGCCCACAGGCGGCAATCAAAGCAAGGCGGGAAAACAGGGTCATGGTGGCTCCATACTGACCAGGCCACGCACAGGGGCGTGGCGCTCGCGGTTGTTCACTCAGGCCGCTCCTGTTGGATCGGCATCTCTGGTGGAGATGGTGCCGGGATAACGCAAAATTAGAAACCCTGGATTTGCGCTTGGCGTAATTGCTCACTGAGCGCGACGACATTCGGGTCGTTGAAAAATGCCACCCGTTGCGCGGCGCGGCCGGCGCCGATACCCGGCTGCGCTTGCCACTGCGCCAAGGTGCGCGTGGCCAGTTGTGACCATAAAGCGTCCGGGTCTGGATCATGCGGTGCAGGTACGCCGAGCCCCTTGAGCCAGCGCTGGAAAGGTTGTTGCCGAGTATTTCGAAAGCTTTCGAGCAGTGACTCGCGGGTGGCTTGCGCGATGCCTGGGATTTGCATCAGGTCTTGCGCATCGAGCATCAGCCAGTCAGCCAGACCATTGATGCGGCCGCTGTCGATCAAGATTTGCCAAGTACCCGGCCCGACGTTGGGGATCGCCAGGCCCTGCTTGCCGCCCAACCAGTTCAGGCGGGCCAGAAACTGGCTCTCGCAGCCAGCGCTTGGTGTCCAGCAACTCAAGGCATGGTAAGTGCCGGGGGCAGGCGGGGTGACTTCGAGTCGAGGTTCGCGGCGTTCGATCACGGCGTCCAGGCGCGGGATGGTGGCACCGGCCAGGCTGATGCTGACCTGATCGCCAGGGCGAATATCCAGTTGTTGCCAACGCTTGAGCGAGCCGAGGCTGACCTGCCGGACTTGGCGGTCATCCAGTTGTACAGGCGTAACGCTCAGCATGGGTGTGATACGCCCAGTGCGTCCTACATTGAACTGCACCTTGCGCACGTAAGCTTGTGCCTGGGCGAAGGGGTATTTCCAGGCCGCGGCCCAGTACGGCTCAGCGGCTCGCCAGCGTTGGGCGGGTGGGCGGCGGCTTTCACGCAGCACCACACCGTCAGTGGCAAACGGCAGGGGCGAGCGATACCAGCGGTCGCGCCACCTTGCGGCTTCGGACAGATCGTCGACCTTGACGCTGTAGAGCACCGGCTCGACAAAACCCAACTCACTCAAGCGGCTCAGGCGCTCCAGCTGCGTCGCTGGGCCTTGGGGCCAGTCCCAGACGAACAGACCCAAGTTCGCCCCTTCGGTGGTGGTCAGTTGTTTGCGTGCCATCAGCCCGGCAACTTTGCTGCGGGCATTGATCCCGCCCGCCTTGGCCTGGATATGGTCTTCCAGAGACAGGTACAGCTCGCCCTGCATGACCAGGTCGACAGGCTCGGGCAACTGCCGGTTGAGCCCCGAGAGCAGGGGGATGTGCCGGCTCCAGTCGTGGCCATGACGGCCATTGCCGCGGCTGATCAGTTGCGTCAGGCGACCTGCCTGGTAGACAGCCGTGACGGCCACACCATCGACCTTGGGCTGAATCCAGACCTCCTTTCGATAGCGCAGCCAGTCTTCGACAGCCTTGGCGTTTTCCAGCTTTTTAAGGCCGGTGTGGGCAACGGGGTGCGGGATTGGGCCGGCTGCTGTTTTCAACGGGTCGGGAGGTGTCTGGCCGGTGCCGGGGAAACAGCGTAGCCATTTGTTGAGCCGAGCGCGGGTTTGGTCGTAAAGCTCGTCCGGGACTTGCGAGACACCGAGGCGGTGGTATTGATCGTCCCACTGCTCCAGGCGTTCAGTGAGCTGGGTGATGTGCCGAGAAACCTGCTCGGTTGACAGGGCGTTCGGGCAGTTGGCGGCTTGGGCGCTGAAGGCCCATAGAAGCAGCAAGCCTATCCAGGGACTGGGCATGGCGAGTGTCCTTACTCGGGGAGGGAACCCGTAGCCTAGGAACACCTGAGCGATGCTGCAGCGCAACTTGATGAGGCGATGTTTCGGTGAGGGTGCTATGCACGGTCAAGCCGGTGATCCGGCCCGACCGTGAAGCTTTTACAGAGGATTACAGGCCAGCAGCGATGCGCAGGGCTTCGGCGCGGTCGGTACGTTCCCAGGTGAACGCGGTGAAGGTGTCGTCGCCGACAGTCATCTCGACCGGGGTACGACCGAAGTGGCCGTAGGCAGCGGTCGCCTGGTACATCGGGTGCAGCAGGTCGAGCATGGTGGTGATCGCGTAAGGGCGCAGGTCGAAATGCTCGCGCACCAGCTGGATGATCTTGTCATCGGACAGCTTGCCGGTGCCGAAGGTGTTCAACGAGATCGACGTCGGCTGGGCGACTCCGATGGCGTAGGAAACCTGGATTTCGCAGCGCTCGGCGAGGCCCGCGGCAACGATGTTCTTGGCCACGTAGCGACCGGCGTAGGCGGCCGAACGGTCAACCTTGGACGGGTCTTTACCCGAGAACGCGCCACCGCCGTGACGGGCCATGCCACCGTAGGTGTCGACGATGATCTTGCGACCGGTCAGGCCGCAGTCGCCTACCGGGCCACCGATGATGAAGTTGCCCGTTGGGTTGATGTGGAACTGGGTGTCTTTGTGCAGCAGTTCGGCAGGCAGGGTGTGCTTGACGATCAGCTCCATGACCGCTTCACGCAGGTCTTTTTGCGAGACTTCCGGGTTGTGCTGGGTCGACAGCACAACAGCGTCGATGCCCACCACGCGGCCGTTTTCGTAGCGGCAGGTGACTTGGGACTTGGCGTCCGGGCGCAGCCACGGCAGCAGGCCGGACTTGCGCGCTTCGGCCTGGCGCTCGACCAGGCGGTGCGAGAAGCAGATCGGTGCAGGCATCAGTACGTCGGTTTCGTTGCTGGCGTAGCCGAACATCAGGCCCTGGTCGCCGGCGCCCTGGTCTTCTGGCTTGCTGCGATCCACGCCCTGGGCGATGTCGACCGACTGTTTGCCGATGATGTTCATCACCGCGCACGTGGCACCGTCGAAGCCGACTTCGGAGCTGTTATAGCCAATGTCGACGATGACTTTACGAACGATTTCTTCCAGATCGACCCAGGCCGACGTGGTGACTTCGCCAGCGATGATCGCGACGCCGGTTTTCACCAGGGTTTCGCAGGCGACGCGGGCGAATTTGTCTTGCGCGATGATAGCGTCCAGTACCGCGTCAGAAATCTGGTCGGCGATTTTGTCTGGATGCCCTTCGGACACGGACTCGGAGGTGAAAAGGGAATATTCGCTCATCTCGACGGGTTCCTAAATTTACCGATGGTGAGTGTCGCCAGTCGTTCGCCGGAAATGGCGAACCTGTATCTGGAAACCGTTACGCAAGCCTACATAGAGGCTGTCACCGGGAATCAGCCCGGCGGCGGTGGCCCAACGGGCCAAGTCTTCCTGTTCGAACCCCAGCCAGAGATCTCCACAGGCCTGTCGGGCCCAGCTCTGGTCGTGGCTGCACAATTCGGTGACCAGCAGGCTGCCCCCGGGCTTGACCCGGTTAGCCAGCTGGCGCAAAGCCTGATCCGGCGCGCTGAAATGGTGCAAGACCATGTTCAGCACCACGCAATCGGCCTCCAGTTGCAACTCGCCCAAGGCATCGGCCAGTTGCAGGGTGACATTGTTCAACGTTTCGCGCTGGCACACCTGGCGGGCCAGCTCAAGCATGGCCGGGCTGTTGTCCAGCGCCCAGACATGGCTGAAGCGGCGCGCCAGCTCCGGCAGGAAACCGCCGTCGCCGGGGCCGACTTCCAGAGCGCAGGCATCGGGGCCAAAACTCAGTTTGTCGAGCAGCGCCAGCAGGCTTTCACGGTACTGCGGCAGCCCAGCGATCAAGTCCTGCTGGGCGCGAAATTTTTCCTCGACGCGCTCGAAGAAGTCCTGGCTGGTTGCAGCGCGTTGCTGCTGGACCTGGCTGATGCGCGCCAGCACGTCCAGGGGCAAGTCGAGGCTGTCGACTTCTTCGAGCAGTGCGCAATGCAGCTTGCCGCCCAGCTGGACGGTATTGGGCAGGGCGCGACGATAGAAAATCGCATTGCCCTCGCGGCGCGTCGCCACAAGGTCAGACTGGGCCAACACCTTGAGGTGATGGCTCATGCCGGACTGGCCCATGGCAAATATCTGCGCCAACTCCAGCACACCGTACGAATCGCTGGCCAACACCCGCAGCACCTTGAGCCGCAGCGGGTCGCCGCCGGCTTTGCACAGGGCAGCCAGCTGATCGCTGTAGGGGTGGCCAATCGAGGGTACGCGCAGGTTCATGGGGCGGCAGTCTAGTGAGGGGGCGGCTGGCTCGCAAGGGCAATATCAAAACTTTTTGATATTGCGCGATGGGCGGAGCCGAATCTGCTGCGGCACGGTCCAAATCGCAGACATTCTGGTGATTCGGGCCATCGGTGCAGGAAAATAGTGCGCCTGCGACTATCCGTCATTGCCCCGAGGGCTCGGAGTGGGCGAAAATGCGCGTCTTTTTTCTGCCGTACTACTTTTAAGCCCTAGGAGATCAGCGATGCCAAGCCGTCGTGAGCGTGCCAACGCCATTCGTGCCCTCAGCATGGATGCCGTGCAAAAAGCCAACAGCGGCCATCCCGGTGCCCCAATGGGCATGGCGGATATCGCCGAAGTACTTTGGCGTGATTATTTGAAGCACAACCCGAGCAACCCGAAATTCGCCGACCGCGACCGCTTCGTGATGTCCAATGGCCATGGTTCGATGCTCATCTATTCGCTGCTGCACCTGACCGGCTACGACGTCACCATCGACGATCTGAAGAGCTTCCGCCAGCTGCACAGCCGCACCCCAGGCCACCCGGAACTCGGCTACACCCCAGGTGTTGAAACCACCACCGGCCCGCTGGGCCAGGGCCTGGCCAACGCCGTGGGCTTCGCCCTTGCCGAAAAGGTCATGGGTGCTCAGTTCAACCGTGAAGGCCACAACATCGTCGACCACCACACCTATGTGTTCCTGGGTGATGGCTGCATGATGGAAGGGATCTCCCACGAAGTGGCTTCCCTGGCCGGCACCCTGGGCCTGAGCAAGTTGATCGCCTTCTATGACGACAACGGCATCTCCATCGACGGTGAAGTCGAAGGCTGGTTCACTGATGACACGCCTAAGCGTTTTGAATCCTACAACTGGCAAGTGATCCGCAATGTCGACGGTCACGACCCGGAAGAAATCAAGACCGCTATCGAAACCGCCCGCAAGAGCGCGCAGCCGACCCTGATCTGCTGCAAGACCATCATTGGTTTTGGTTCGCCCAACAAACAGGGCAAGGAAGATTGCCACGGCGCTCCGCTGGGTAATGACGAAATCGCCCTGGTCCGCAAAGAGCTGGACTGGAACCATGGCCCGTTCGAAGTCCCGGCTGACATCTATGCCGAGTGGGACGCCAAGGAATCCGGTGCTGCCGCCGAAGCCGAGTGGGACCAGCGTTTCGCGGCCTACTCCGCTGCTTTCCCGGAGCTGGCCAATGAATTGGTCCGTCGCCTGAGCGGCGATCTGCCGGCCGACTTCTCCGAAAAAGCCGATGCCTACATCGCTGAAGTGGCTGCCAAGGGCGAAACCATCGCCAGCCGTAAAGCCAGCCAGAACACCCTGAACGCCTTCGGCCCGCTGCTGCCAGAATTCCTCGGCGGCTCGGCGGACCTGGCCGGTTCCAACCTGACCCTGTGGAAAGGCTGCAAGGGTGTCAGCGCTGAAGACGCCAACGGCAACTACATGTACTACGGCGTTCGCGAGTTCGGCATGACCGCGATCATGAACGGCGTGGCCCTGCATGGTGGCCTGGTGCCTTACGGCGCGACTTTCCTGATGTTCATGGAATACGCTCGCAACGCGGTGCGCATGTCGGCACTGATGAAGCTGCGCGTTATCCACGTCTACACCCACGACTCCATTGGCCTGGGCGAAGACGGCCCGACTCACCAGCCGATCGAGCAACTGACCAGCCTGCGTACCACGCCGAACCTGGACACCTGGCGCCCTTGCGATGCGGTCGAATCGGCCGTGTCCTGGAAGCACGCGCTGGAGCGCAAGGACGGCCCTTCGGCGCTGATCTTCTCGCGTCAGAACCTGCAGCACCAGGACCGTGATGCTGGCCAGATCGCCAACGTCAGCCGCGGTGGTTATGTGCTGAAGGACTGCGCGGGCGAGCCTGAGCTGATCCTGATCGCCACCGGTTCCGAAGTCGGCCTGGCCGTGCAAGCCTTCGACAAACTGACCGAGCAAGGCCGCAAGGTGCGCGTGGTTTCCATGCCTTGCACCACCGTCTTTGATGCCCAGGATGCTGGCTATAAGCAGGAAGTACTGCCTCTGCAAGTGGGCGCGCGGATCGCCATCGAAGCCGCTCACGCCGACTACTGGTACAAGTACGTGGGCCTGGAAGGCCGCGTGATCGGCATGACCACCTACGGCGAATCGGCACCTGCCTCGGCGCTGTTCGAAGAGTTCGGTTTCACCCTGGAAAACATCCTGGGTCAGGCTGAAGAACTGCTGGAAGACTAAGTCTGGATCTTGTGTTGTCTGGGCGGGCCTCATCGCGGGCAAGCCCGGCTCCTACTGTAGGAGCCGGGCTTGTCGGAACGCCGCACCGCCGCGATAGGGCCCGCACAGGCACCCCAAATCCTGAATTTCACCCCGGTAATCGAGAACCCCATGCCTCAACCGCGTCCCTACAAAGTTGCTCTGAACGGCTACGGCCGGATCGGCCGTTGTGTCTTGCGTGCACTGGTTGAACGCGGGGAAAAGGCCGGGTTTGAAATTGTCGCGCTTAACGATCTGGCCGATCAGGCCAGTCTCGAATATTTGACACGCTTCGATTCCACCCATGGCCGGTTTCCCGGCGAGGTGCGAATGGAGGGTGACAACCTGCTTATCAATGGCGACTGCATCAAAGTCTTGCGCAGCGCCACCCCCGAGGGCATCGACTGGGCCTCCCTGGGTATCGACCTGGTGCTGGAGTGCTCCGGCGCCTACAACACCCGCGAAGAGGGCCAGCGCTTCCTCGATGCCGGTGCCCCGCGGGTGCTGTTCTCCCAGCCGATGGCCAGCGAGGCCGACGTGGACGCCACCATCGTCTACGGCATCAACCAGGATGACCTGACCGGCCAGGAGCGGCTGGTGTCCAACGCTTCCTGTACCACCAACTGTGGCGTGCCGTTGCTGCGCATTCTCGATCAGGCCTTCGGCCTTGAGTATGTGTCGATCACCACGATTCACTCGGCCATGAACGATCAGCCGGTCATCGATGCCTATCACCACGAAGACCTGCGCCGCACGCGCTCGGCCTTCCAGTCGGTGATTCCGGTGTCCACTGGTCTGGCGCGTGGCATCGAACGCCTGCTCCCGGAACTTGCTGGCCGAATTCAGGCCAAAGCGGTACGTGTGCCGACCGTGAACGTCTCGTGTCTGGACATCACCCTGCAGACCGCTCGTGACACCGACGCGGCCGAGGTCAACCGGGTGCTCCGTGGAGCGGCAGCCAGCGGCCCGCTCAAAGGCCTGCTGGCCTACACTGAGTTGCCGCACGCCAGTTGTGACTTTAACCATGACCCTCATTCGGCCATCGTCGATGCCAGTCAAACCCGCGTCTCCGGCCCACGGCTGGTGAACCTGCTGGCCTGGTTCGACAACGAATGGGGTTTCGCCAATCGCATGCTCGACGTGGCAGAGCACTTTCTGCACGTCATTCATCAACCCAGCTTGCAAAAACCGTAACGGCCCCGAAGGATTGCATTATGACCGTGTTGAAGATGACCGACCTCGATCTGCAAGGTAAGCGCGTATTGATTCGCGAAGACCTCAACGTTCCTGTGAAGGACGGTGTGGTGACCAGCGATGCGCGTATCCTTGCTTCGCTGCCGACCATCAAGCTGGCGCTGGAAAAAGGCGCGGCGGTAATGGTGTGCTCGCACCTGGGCCGTCCTGTCGAAGGCGAGTTCAGTGCCGAAAACAGCCTCAAGCCTGTGGCTGACTACCTGAGCAAGGCCTTGGGTCGTGACGTTCCACTGGTTGCCGATTACCTGGGCGGTGTTGACGTCAAGGCCGGCGACATCGTTCTGTTCGAGAACGTGCGCTTCAATAAGGGCGAGAAAAAGAACGCCGACGAGCTGGCCCAGCAATACGCGGCGCTGTGCGATGTGTTCGTGATGGACGCTTTCGGTACGGCCCACCGTGCCGAGGGCTCGACCCACGGCGTGGCCAAGTTCGCCAAAGTAGCTGCCGCAGGCCCGCTGCTGGCTGCCGAACTGGACGCATTGGGCAAGGCCCTGGGCGCTCCGGCCAAGCCGATGGCTGCCATCGTTGCCGGCTCCAAGGTCTCGACCAAACTGGACGTGCTCAACAGCCTGAGCCAGATCTGCGACCTGCTGATCGTGGGCGGCGGCATTGCCAACACCTTCCTGGCCGCAGCCGGTTACAAGGTCGGCAAGTCGCTGTACGAACCGGACCTGGTTGAAACCGCCAAGGCCATCGCTGCCAAGGTCAACGTACCGCTGCCAGTTGACGTGGTGGTTGCCAAGGAATTTGCTGAAAGCGCTGTGGCTACCGTCAAGTCGATTGCCGACGTTGCCGATGACGACATGATCCTGGACATCGGCCCGAAAACTGCCGAGCAGTTCGCAGAACTGCTGAAGACGTCCAAGACTATCCTGTGGAACGGCCCGGTGGGCGTGTTCGAATTCGACCAATTCGGCAACGGCACCAAAACCCTGGCCAAAGCGATCGCCCAGAGTGATGCCTTCTCCATTGCCGGCGGTGGTGACACCCTGGCGGCCATCGACAAATATGGCGTGTCGTCTGACATCTCCTACATTTCTACCGGTGGTGGCGCGTTCCTGGAGTTTGTCGAAGGCAAGGTACTGCCAGCGGTCGAAGTGCTGGAACAACGGGCCAAGGCCTGAATCGATCGGCACACGGCAAAGGGAGCGTCCTGATGGTCAAGGCATTGCCGCTGTTAATCGTCATCGGATTGCTGGGCGGCTGCGGATCCTCGCAGCCTGCTCCACAGAAGGATGAAGCACGCTCGCAAGGCGGCTGCTACCAGTCTGATTGGCAAGCGGAAACCGCACCGGTCATCAACAAGCGTGCAGGGCCTGAAAACCTTGAGAAATATGACGCCGACCACCAGCAGAAAGCGCGCGGTTGTCCGTGAGCCAAACGCACTACAGAAATTCACAGACAGGCAGTAGCCTGTCTACACGACTTGAATAGCGGCCGCCCCTGCGGCAGGCTTGCAAATTAACGACCTTCGTTGGGAGAGACACAAAAAATGGCACTCATTAGCATGCGCCAGATGCTGGACCACGCCGCTGAATTCGGCTACGGCGTTCCAGCTTTCAACGTCAACAACCTTGAGCAGATGCGCGCCATCATGGAAGCGGCTGACAAGACCGACTCCCCGGTGATCGTCCAGGCTTCGGCCGGTGCACGCAAATACGCAGGTGCTCCTTTCCTGCGCCACCTGATCCTGGCCGCCATTGAAGAATTCCCGCATATCCCGGTGTGCATGCACCAGGACCACGGCACCAGCCCTGACGTCTGCCAGCGCTCCATTCAGCTGGGCTTCAGCTCGGTCATGATGGACGGCTCGCTGGGTGAAGACGGCAAGACCCCGACCGACTACGAATACAACGTGCGCGTCACTCAGCAGACTGTTGCCATGGCTCACGCCTGCGGCGTTTCGGTTGAAGGCGAGCTGGGCTGCCTGGGTTCGCTGGAAACCGGCATGGCCGGTGAAGAAGACGGCATCGGCGCCGAAGGCATCCTGGACCACAGCCAGATGCTGACCGACCCAGAAGAAGCCGCTGACTTCGTCAAGAAGACCCAGGTCGACGCCCTGGCCATCGCCATCGGCACCAGCCACGGCGCCTACAAGTTCACCAAGCCACCTACCGGTGACGTGCTGGCCATCGACCGCATCAAGGAAATCCACAAGCGCATCCCTAACACCCACCTGGTGATGCACGGTTCTTCCTCGGTTCCGCAAGAGTGGCTGGCGATCATCAACCAGTACGGCGGCGACATCAAAGAAACCTACGGCGTACCGGTTGAAGAAATCGTCGAAGGCATCAAGTACGGCGTACGCAAGGTCAACATCGACACCGACCTGCGCCTGGCGTCCACCGGTGCGATGCGTCGCCTGATGGCCACCAACCCGAGCGAGTTCGACCCGCGCAAATTCTTCGGCGCCACTGTGACCGCCATGCGTGATGTCTGCATCGCCCGTTACGAAGCCTTCGGTACTGCGGGTAACGCTTCCAAGATCAAGCCGATCTCCCTGGAAGGCATGTACCAGCGTTACCTCAAGGGCGAGCTGAACGCCAAGGTCAACTAAGACCCGAAAAAACCCGCAGAAATGCGGGTTTTTTTAATCTCAAATTTTGTCGTGGTCGATGTCCAGCTGCGAAAACGTCACCATCCCGCCTTCGCTGGTGTACCCGGTATTGTCCTGGGTATACACCCCCGCCTTGAAGTACAACAGCTTGTCGCGCCAGGTCTTGCTGATGGCGCTGTCCCAATGACCATTAGCGGCTGATACACCCAATGCGCCCCCCGGGCTCAAGTGGATGAGGTATTTGAATGCCTGGTTCAGGGGTATCCCTTGCGCGATGACGATCACTCGACTTTCTTCATCATCCGGGCGGTTTCGCACCTTGGCGACGATGTTGCCGGTCTTTGTGGTGGTTTTGTATTGATACTCGAGCTTGAGCAGCGGCCGGGTGCTTTTGTAGGCGTGGATCTGGCCGATCACGATCTTGCCGCTGGAAGGCACTTGATTGACTGCCAGTGTCGCCCGCAGGAAGTTGTCGGCGCTGGCGTAGGTCCAGTTGCGCAAGGTGCCATTGGAGTAGGTTTCCCGTAGCTCCGTACGCGGGTAAATGGCGTTTTCGGTTTTGGTGCCGGTCACCGGCGACCAGAAAAACAGGGTGCCGGTATCAGAATGGAAATACTTGTTCTTGAAGCCTTCTACCAAACGAGGGGTGTCGATGGTGGCGGGTGGATTGCCCGTGGGAACACTGAGGTTCCAGGTGGCGAGATCGATCATTTCAGATTCCAGTCAAGCGCCCGCGAGGGCCGTACTTCAGGCCAGGGCACCAAGGCCCGGACCGTCTCGGGAGCTCTTTATAGCGGCTGGCTTGCCGACTGTTAACGGCATTTCGTCGAAAGGTTGACGCCAACCTAATGGCTAAATAATGCACGCCAATGGATTGGCGAGTTGCGGGCAGTACCGTTAGTCGGGGAGAACGAGGTTTATCAGGTGATGGCAAGGTGCCTTGCCGTCTAATCGAATTTTCCCGACTAGAGTTTCTGTTCAAGTTCTCAAACCAATACTCGAGAAAGATGAGAAGCAGCATGGAATGCGCTTACCCACAGCTGACTGATCAAGGTCCTGTTTTATTGGTAGTCGATGACTATCCCGAAAACCTGTTGAGTATGCGTGCCCTGTTGGAGCGTCATGACTGGCAGGTATTGACCGCAGCTTCGGGGTTGGACGCCCTGGGTACATTGCTGGAACACGAAGTGGACCTGGTCCTGCTCGATGTGCAGATGCCCGGCATGGACGGCTTTGAGGTGGCTCGGCTGATGCGCGGCAGCCAGCGCACGCGGCTGACCCCAATCATTTTTCTCACGGCCAACGAGCAGTCCCACGCTGCCGTGCTTCGCGGCTATGCCTGTGGTGCGGTGGACTACCTGTTCAAGCCTTTCGACCCGCAGGTTTTGCGGCCCAAGATCGAGGCGTTGCTGGAGCATCAGCGTAACCGGCGGGCGCTGCAGCGTTTGACCCAAGACCTTGAAGTGGCGCGGGCCTTCAACGCTTCGGTGTTGGAGAACGCCGCCGAAGGCATTCTGGTGGTTGATGAGAACGGCCGGATCAACTTCGCCAACCCGGCCATCTCTCGATTGCTGGGGATGCCGAATGAGTCATTGCAAGGCACCAACCTCTTGAGTTACCTGCACACCCCGCCCGTGTCGGATTGGCGCGAGTCGGATTTCTACCGGGCATATCTTAACCGCAGCATTTTGCGCCAGCACGATGCTGTACTGCGCACCAGCACGGGCCAGCAAATACCGGCGTCGCTTTCCTGCGCGCCTTTGCCCGCTGAGCAGGGGGCCATGGTGGTCACGGTGCAGGACATGTCGGTGGTGCGAAACCTTCACGAACAACTGGAGTTTCAGGCCGTTACCGACCCGCTGACCGGCTTGCTGAATCGGCGGGGGTTCAACCAGGCCGTGGAAAGTATGCTGGTGCGCAATGATCGCCAGAGTACTACCCAGGCGTTGCTGTATCTGGACCTGGATGGCTTCAAGCGCATCAATGATTCATTGGGCCACGATGTCGGTGACCGGGTGCTGTGTTGGGTGGCCGAGCAACTCAAGGACTGTTTGCGGCCCTACGACATCATTGGCCGCTTGGGCGGTGATGAGTTTACGGCCTTGCTGGAGAACCTCGATTACCCTGAGCACGCCGCCAAGGTCGCGGAAAAGCTGATCGAACGGATGTCGATCTGTCAGCAGATCGACGGCCGAGAAGTGATACTGGGCGTCAGCATCGGAATCGCCACTTACCCGGAATGTGGCGCCAATCTGGAAGGCTTGTTGCGTGCGGCGGACACCGCGATGTACGCCGCCAAGCAGGCCGGGCGTCAACAGTACCGCTTTTATGACCAGGACTTGAACGGGCGTGCGCGCTCGCGGTTGATGCTGGAGGCCAGCCTGCGTACCGCCATCGAACAAAAAGACTTCGACTTGCAGTTTGTGCCGCAGGTATCGCTGAGCAATGGTTGCCTGCGTGGCTTCGAGACGCTGTTGCGCTGGCAGCATCAGACGGTTGGCGAGGTGGCGCCTTCGCTGTTTATCCCACTGCTTGAAGAGGCGCGGTTGATCACTCGCCTGGCCAGTTGGATCTATGATCAGGGCGCCATGTGTCGGCAGGCCTGGCAGGGCCGGTTTGCCAGTGACGTGAAGCTCTGCCTGAGCCTGAGCAATGCACAGTTCGCCATGCCTAACCTGGCCGAGCAATTGAGCGATGTGATCAGCCATCATCAGTTGCTGGCCTGGCAGCTGGAAATCGAGGTCAGTGAAACCTCGTTGCTGCACAACCAGCCAGAGGCTCACAAGCAGATACAGCGTCTGCGTGGGATGGGCGTGACGGTGGCGCTGGATGATTTTGGCGTGGGCAACTGCTCCCTGACCCTGCTGCGCGACTTGCCCTTGGATGTGGTCAAGCTGGACCGGCAATTGATTGCCCGGCTGCCCGACTCTGCCGAGGACGCCGTCATGGCCCGCTGCATTATCGAGCTGTGCCGCGAGTATGGCATCACGGTGATTGCCGAAGGCGTAGACAACAACGTTCAGGTGCAATGGTTGCGGGCCCATGGCTGCCAGTACGTGCAGGGCCCACGGGTGTCGCGCCCGCTGGCAGCGCACGACGTCAGCGAATTTGCTTCGCGGTTTGACTGGGGCTTGCGATAGTTCGCCACCGCCAAGTTGGGTAGACTGACAGCTTTATCCAGTCGACTCTCGCCATGACCGCGCTGAAGTACCTGCAAGCTTATCCACAATCCTTGCAAGATCAGGTTCGCTCCCTGATCGCCCAGAAGCGCCTGGGCGATTACCTGCACGAGCGTTACCCGGATCGCCACGCGGTACAAAGCGACAAGGCGCTCTACAGTTATGTCCAGGCGCTCAAGCAGCAGCACCTGCGCAATGCGCCGAACCTGGACAAAGTGTTGTTCGACAACCGCCTGGACCTTACCCATCGCGCACTCGGTCTGCACACTGCGGTATCGCGCGTGCAAGGCGGCAAGCTCAAGGCCAAGAAAGAGATCCGCATCGCTTCGCTATTCAAGGAAGCCGCGCCACAGTTTCTGAGCATGATTGTGGTACACGAGCTCGCGCACCTCAAAGAAGCCGATCACAACAAGGCGTTCTACCAACTCTGCGAATACATGCAGCCGGGTTATCACCAGCTGGAATTCGACCTGCGTGTCTACCTGACCTGGCGCGACCTGCCCAGCGATTGACAAGGAATGCCCCATGGAAGTCAGCAAGACCAAGAGCAGTTTCTATCGCCGCCTCTACGTGGCCTGGCTGATCGACAGCCAGACCGCGACCAGCGTGCCGGCCATCACCGAGCACACAGGTATGCCCCGGCGTACGGCCCAGGACACCATTGGCGCACTGGCGGACCTGGATATCCTCTGTGAGTTCGAACAGCAGGAAGGGCTGCGCAACCATGCGGGCAGTTACCGCATTCGTGACTGGGGGGCGATCGACAAGCAGTGGATCGCCACCCATCTGGTACAGATCAAGCAGGTGCTGGGTTACCCCTGAACCGCTTCACGGCGCATGCCGATGTGGGGGATGCCGTCTTCCAGATACGCCTCGCCCGCCACTTTGAATCCGTAGCGGCCGTAGTAGCGTTGTAAGTGCGTCTGGGCTGACAGGAAGATCGGCACGCCCGGCCAGCGCTTCTGGGCCTGCTCCAATGCCTGCACCATCAGCCCGTGGCCAAGGCCCTGGCCGCGGACGTCCTCGGCGATGACCACGCGTCCAATCACCACATCGCCGCCTTGGGAGTCGGGGTCGAGCAGGCGCACATAGGCCACCAGCCGGTCGTTTTTCCAGGCCATCAGATGGCAGGTGTCTCCCGCCAGGTCCTGGCCATCGACTTCAAGGTAGGGGCATTTCTGTTCGACCACGAACACCTGCGTGCGCAGTTGCAGCACAGCGTAGAGCTGTTCTTTGCCAAGGTCCGTGTGATGTTTGCATAGCCAGGTTATCGGCATGGGTCTTCCTGATGGGGCCTATGTGGGTCAAGCGATTATGGCTCGTGACGGGTTCAGCTCACAGGCTCCTTGATCAAGTGCGCTGCCAAGGTGCGCAGCGGGCCGAGTTGGCGGCAAATCAGCGCCAGTTGAGTCTGGACCAGGCGTTGGCTTTCGTCGATCTCTTCAGGCATCTGCTCAAGCTCGGTGGCCAATGCTTCCTCTTCATCACTCTGGACCCTGACCGGCTGCTTGTTGGCCAGGCTGCTGGCAACCTCATCGATGCTGTTGGCCAGACGCTCGCCGGCACCCTCGATCAGCTGTTCGCGCACCGGTGCTGGCAGGCTGGCATCGCGGTGTGCGCCAAGGCCCGAAAGGTAGCTGAGCAGAGTGTGCGAGAGCACCAGGAAGCGAAAGCCCACATCGGCTTCCTTACGGAAATGGCCGGGCTCCATCAGCATGTTGGACAGCGTGGTCGACAGCGCCGCGTCAGCATTGTGGGCGTTGCGACGGGCCAGGCGGTAGGCCAGGTCATCACTTTTGCCCGTGGCGTACTGCTGCATGATCTGGCGCAGGTAGATGCTGTTACAGCTCAAGGTGTTGGCCAGCGCCTTGTTGAGCTTGCGGCCTTGCCAGTCGGGCAGGAACAGGAATACCGCCAGGCCTGCGATCAGGCTGCCGATCAAGGTATCGATCAGGCGGGGCAGGAACAGCCCGTAGCCGTCGCCGATCTGGTTGAAGCAAAACAGCACCATCAGGGTGATCGCGGCGGTCGCCAGGGTGTAGCGAGTGGTGCGGTTGACGAAGAACACCACGCCAGCAGCCACGGCAAACAACGCCTGGATGGTGGTGTGCGGGAAGAGGTCGAACAGCGCCCAGCCCACGGTCAGGCCGATGGCCGTACCGAAAATCCGTTGCACCAGTTTACGGCGCGTGGCGCCATAGCTGGGCTGGCAGACAAACAGCGTGGTGAGCATGATCCAGTAGCCCTGGGTCGGGTGAATCAGGTGCACCATGCCGTAGCCGATCGCCAGGGCCAGTGGCAGGCGCAGGGCATGGCGAAACAGCAATGAGGTGGGTGTCAGTTGCTGTCGCAGGCGCGTCCAGACATCGGTCAGGTTGTGTGGCGAGCGGTCCAGCAGACTGCTGTCGGAAGCTTCCGCCAGCGCGTCGGGATTGCTGGCATCGGCGAGCAGTCGGTCGAGGGTGCCCAGGTTGGCGGCCAGGGCTCGCAGCGAGCGCAGCAGCCCCTTCCAGGCCGGATTGCTTTGGATACGCAAGTGCTCGAGCGAAGCGTGCAGATCGTTCAGTGCTTCACCGACGTGGGCGTCCCGGACAAAGGGTTGGCGCAGTTGGATCGACTCCGAGAGCTTTTGGCAGAGGATGCCTTGCTGGCGCAACAGACGCTGGCAGCGAAACAGCACATCGCTGTGGAAAAACGCCTCGGCCAGGGCGTTGTAGGGGTAGTGCGAGGAGCTGGCCCGTTCGTGGATGTCCTGGGCCAGGAAGTACAGCTTCAGGTAGCGACTGACCTTGGCGCCAGGGCGGTCGTTGCTCACCCGGTGCAGAATAATCTCTTTAGCGTTATTGAGTGCGGCCACGACCCGGCCGTTTTGCCGCGCCAGCTCCAGGCGGCGGGCCTCCACATCCAGTTGGCGGATGGGTTCGAACAGCATGGCCTTGAACTTGAGGTAGCGACCCAGCTCGCGAAACAGCCGGGCCAGGCTCTGCTGCACCGGCTGATTGGAAAACATCGCCTGCCAGAGCACCGACAGCAGCCCGTACCAGGCCGCGCCTGCCACCAGCAACAAGGGTTCATGCCAAAAGTCGGTGACTTGGCCGCCGCGCTGATCGACGCCGATCATGGTGTAGACCGACAGGATCAAGGTGGCTGAAGCGATGGCGCCATATCGCTCACCCAAGGCGCCCAGCATCGTCAGGCCGAAGCTGGCCAGGGCCAGGGCGCAGACAAAGATCACGGGGTAGGGGAACAACATCTCCACGGACAAGGCCGCGACGGTAAAACACACCAGGGTGACCGCCAGGGCATTGAGGCGGCCCTGCCAACTGTCATCGGTTTCAGCGAGGGCGCTGGCGACGATGCCCAGGAACAGGGGAATCAACAGCGTCATCTGGTCCTGGAACCAGCACAGGGCCATGGCACCGGTCAGGGCGATGAACACCCGCACGCTGTAGCTGAACTTATCCAGCGCCCACAAGCGCCGCAAAGATTGACGAAACGAGGTCGATGCCATGAAAGGATGCAGGCCTGCTGGGCGATGGTTCGAATTTAGCGGGTTATGGTGAATGCGCCAAGACGGCGTTGGGCCTCAATCGCAATGCCGGACCACCCTATGCCTGTAGGAGCACGGCTTGCCGGCGATGAATGCACCGCGGTTGATCAGGCAGACCGCGGCGCGGCCATCGCGAGCAAGCTCTGCTCCTACAGGGATTTAGACGAACTGAGCTGCCGCGTGCGCTGACGCCCAGGCCCACTGGAAGTTGAAGCCTCCCAAGTGGCCGCTGACGTCCAGCACTTCACCGACGAAGTACAGACCAGGGTTTTTCAGCGATTCCATGGTCTTGGACGACACTTCGCGCGTGTCGACGCCGCCCAGCGTCACTTCCGCGGTGCGGTAGCCTTCGGTGCCGGCCGGGATGACCTGCCAGCACGACAGTTTGTCCGCCACCTCGGCAAGCTCGGCCGGGGTGTACTGCTTCATGGGTTTGGACACAAACCACTGGTCCGCCAGCAAGGTGGCCATTTTCTTGGTGAACAGCTCGCCCAGCAGAGTCTTAAGCTCGCTATTGGGGCGTTCGGCCTGTTGCTGTTGCAACCAGGTAAGCGCGTCGTGGTCGGGCAGCAGGTTGATTTCAACCGTGTCGCCCGACTCCCAAAACGAAGAAATCTGCAGGATCGCCGGCCCGCTCAGGCCGCGATGGGTGAACAGGATGTTTTCCCGAAAGCTGATGCCGTTGCAGCTGACCAAGGCATCGGCGGAGGTGCCGGAAAGCTCGGTGCACAACGCCTTGAGCTGGTCGGTGATGGTGAACGGCACCAACCCTGCGCGAGTCGCCAACACGCTATGGCCGAATTGGCGAGCAATCTGATAGCCGAAGCCTGTGGCACCCAGGGTCGGGATCGACAGGCCGCCGGTAGCGACCACCAGCGAGCTGCACTGCAACTGCCCAGCGCTGGTTTGCAGCAGATAGCCCTGCTCCAGCTTTTCGATGTGTTGCACCGAGGTGTCCATGCGCAGGTCGACCCGGGCTTGCTCACATTCGCTGAGCAGCATGCCGAGGATGTCGCTGGACTTGTTGTCGCAGAACAGTTGGCCCAGTTTCTTCTCGTGATACGGCACGCCGTGCTTGCCGACCATTTCGATGAAATCCCACTGGGTGTAACGCGCCAGGGCTGATTTGCAAAAATGCGGATTCTGCGAGAGAAAGTTGCCAGGCTCGCTGTACATATTGGTGAAATTACAGCGCCCACCACCGGACATCAGGATTTTCTTGCCCGGCTTGTTGGCGTGGTCGATCAGCATGACCCGACGGCCGCGATTGGCGGCCGTGAAGGCGCAGAGCAGGCCAGCAGCGCCAGCCCCAATAATGATGACGTCGGTGGAGTGCATCAGATAATCCGTACCCGCAGCGAACGACCCTTGATCTTGCCATTGCTCAGGCGTTGCAGGGCCTGTTGGGCCATGCTGCGCTCAACGGCCACATACGCCTGGAAGTCGAAAATCGCGATCTTGCCGACCTGGGTGCCAGGAATGCCGGCTTCACCGGTCAGGGCACCGAGGATGTCGCCTGGGCGGACTTTGTCCTTGCGACCAGCACCGATGCACAGGGTGACCATCGGTGGCCACAGCGGCGTGCCGTTCTTGGTGATCAGGTTGTCCAGCGGCTGCCAGTTCAGCGGGGCTTTCTGCTGTACTTCGATGGCTTGGGCGCGATGGCCTTCGGCCGGGGCCACGAAGCTGACCGCCAGGCCTTTTTCGCCGGCACGGCCAGTACGGCCTACACGGTGGATATGGATCTCTGAATCACGCGCCAACTCGACGTTGATGACCATGTCCAGCGAGTCGATGTCCAGGCCACGGGCCGCGACATCAGTTGCCACCAGCACCGAGGTGCTGCGGTTGGCAAACATGGCCAGTACCTGATCACGGTCGCGCTGTTCCAGGTCACCGTGCAGGGCCACGGCCGAGACGCCTTTGGAGCTCAGGTGATCGACCACTTCCTGGCACTGCTGCTTGGTGAAGCAGAAGGCCACGCAGGACTGCGGGCGGAAATGGTTCAACGCCTTGACCACGGCGCTCAGGCGCTGCTCTGGGTCGATCTCGTAGAAGTGCTGCTCGATCTGGCTGTCGGCGTGCAGGGTTTCGACCTTGACCTGCTGCGGGTTGCGCATGAAGGCCGAGGACAGCTGCTTGATACCGGCAGGATAGGTCGCCGAAAACAGCAGGGTCTGGCGGCGTTCTGGGGTTTGCCCGAGGATGTCAGCAATGGCGTCGTAGAAGCCCATGTCGAGCATGCGGTCGGCTTCGTCCAGCACCAGCGTGTTCAGCCCGTCGAGCACCAGGGTGCCCTTGCGCAGGTGCTGCTGCACGCGGCCAGGGGTGCCCACGATGATGTGCGCGCCGTGTTCCAGCGAAGCGATCTGCGGGCCCAGGGCCACGCCGCCGCACAGGGTCAATACCTTGATATTGTCTTCGGCGCGGGCCAGGCGACGGATTTCCTTGGCCACCTGGTCGGCCAGCTCTCGAGTCGGGCACAACACCAGTGCCTGGCAACCGAAGTAGCGCGGGTTGATCGGGTTCAGCAGGCCGATGCCGAAGGCGGCCGTCTTGCCACTGCCGGTCTTGGCCTGGGCGATCAGGTCCATCCCCTTGATGATCACCGGCAAGCTTTGCGCTTGAATCGGCGTCATTTGGGCATAACCGAGGGAGTCCAGGTTAGCCAGCATGGCGGCGGACAGCGGCAAGGTATTGAATTCGGTGGCAATGGTGGTCACGAGGCGGGCCTGCAAAACAAAATGTCGCGCAGTGTACCAGCCTCATGGCCTTTAGCCCTAAGGCTCGATCTCGGGTTCCAGACGAGAAGCACGCCTTCCGTCTGTCGGCGACAGCTGAACAAAGATCGCCGCGGCCAGCATCGCCATGATGCCGATGGTCAGGAAGGTCAGTTGAAATGCCTCAAGGGTGTTGCCCACGCCCTCGGCCGCACCGTCGCCCGTGAACCCGCCCAACAGCGCACCGGCGCACGCGACCCCCAGGCTCAATGACAACTGCGCTACCACCGACAGCAGGCTGTTGCCGCTGCTGGCGCTGGCGTCATCCAGGTCGATCAGGGTCACGGTGTTCATCGCTGTGAACTGCATCGAGTTCACTGCGCCCAGCAGGGCCAATTGAAACAGCAACAGGGCGTAGGGTGTTTGCTGATCGACCAGCCCCAGGCTGGCCAGAAGCAGGCCGAGCAAGAGGGTGTTGGCGGTCAGGATGGTGCGGTAGCCAAAGCGCTCGATCAACGGCCGGGCCATGGACTTGGCGACCATGGCCGCCGCCGCCAGCGGAATCATGCTCATGCCGGCCTGGGACGGCGAATAGCCCAGCGCCACCTGCAGCAACAGCGGCACCAGAAACGGCAAGGCGCCGCTGCCCAGGCGAGCGAACAGGTTTCCGAGTATGCCAACGGCAAAGCTGCGGGTGCGAAACAGCCGTGGGGCGAACAATGGGTCTTCCACGCTGCCGGCCCGCAGCCAATAGGCCGCCAGGCAGGCCATGCCGGCGAACAGCAGCAACATCACCCGCAGGTGGGGCAAATGCAACTCCCCCAGGCCTTCCATGGCGATGGTGATCAACACCATTGCCGCACCGAACAACACAAAACCGATGCCATCGAAGCGGGTGCGCTCAGTACCGCGCAGGTCGGGGATGAACTTCCACACCGCGTAGCAACCGAGGACGCCCACCGGCAGGTTGAGCAAGAAGATCCAGTGCCAGCTCAGGTATTCCACCAGCCAGCCACCGGTGGTTGGGCCCAGCAATGGCCCCAGCAGGCCAGGTATGGTGATGAAACTCATGATCCGCACCAGTTCCGAGCGGGGGTAGGCACGCAACACCACCAGCCGCCCGATCGGCAGCATCAGGGCGCCACCCAGGCCCTGGATTACCCGGGCCGCCACCAGCATGTTCAGGCTGTTGGACAGGGCGCACAGCAATGAGCCGATACTGAACAGCACAATCGCCCCGAAGAAAATCCGTTTGGTGCCGAAGCGGTCGGCGATCCAGCCGGACGCTGGAATCAGCAAGGCCACGGTCAGCATGTAGGCGACGATCACCGACTGCATGCGCAGCGGGTCTTCGGCCAAGTCACGGGCCATGGCGGGCAAGGCGGTGTTGAGAATGGTGCCGTCCAGGGACTGCATGAAGAAAGCGATGGCCACCACCCAGGGAATCCAGCGGGCGGTGATCGGGTCCAGCGGGGCGCGGTTGGGCATTGTTCCACCGTCGGTAGGAGCGCGGCTTGCCGGCGATGAAGGCACCGCGGTGTCAGGTATGACGCCTGTAGGAGCCGGGTTTACCCGCGATGAGGCCGCCGCGGTGTGTCAGGTATGACGTCTCGCAGGCAAGCCTGGCTCCTACAAAGGCCTGAGCCGGGTTTACCGGAATGCCGGACCACCGCGGAGATTGAGGCGCAGTTAAAGGGTCAAGGTCAGCCGACTCAGCAATGCCCCCGGCAAATGCGTCGAAGCGGTCTGGCGCTCACTATAGGTGCTGGTCGATAGAATCAACTCACGCTCCGCCGTCAAAGCTTCCAGACAGGTTCCCAACAAACTGTAGACGCTGTCGTCGAAGCGCATGGTGTTGACCGGTGCCTGAATTTCACCGTTCTCGACCCAGAAGGTGGCAAAGCGGGTCATGCCGGTCATGCGTGCCGCCGACTGATCCGAATAGTTCAAGTACCACAGGTTGCTGATGTAGAGCCCCGTGCCCAATCGTTGCAGCACATCGGCCAATGGCAAGTCGCCTGCGGCCATGCTCAGGGCGCTGGGGCTTTCATAAGCGTCGGCACCGTTGCCTTGGAGTTGGTACTCGACGGCGCTGCGGGAACTGACCAGTTGATCGCGGGCCTTGCCAGCATCGATCAGGGTCAGGTCGGCGCGCACAAAACCTTCGCTTGAGAAGGCCGGGCTCAGGGAACCGGTGACCTGCTCGGCCAGGGTGACCATCGGGCTCAAGGTGTTCTCGCCCCCATACAAACGCTGCAGTGGGCTGCTCTTGCTGGCGATGGACTGGGCCGAAAACCCGCCCCAGCCCAGCATGCCGATGATTTCGTCCAGCGCGGCAGGGGCCAGGTAAGCCCGGTACTGCCCAGGAGCCAGCGCTTTGGGTGGGCGACCCAGATAGGCCAATTGCTCGCGGGTTTGCAACAGGCGTTGCTCGAAGCGTTCGTCGTCCCATGCCTGGCCGGCATAGTTGGCCTTGATGGCCTGGCCATTGCTGTGAAACAGGCTCCAGTCCAGGTTGAAGCTGTTGGCCTGGTGCCAGCCAAAAGCCCCGCAGGAGCTGGCGAACCCTCGGCTGATAGGCCCTGCGGCGTAAATGCCGACGAAATCCGTATCACCTGCCATGGCGCCAATGCGTTCGACCACTGCAGCACTGTCGGGCAGTGGCGGCGTTTGCACGCTGCTGCGCTGCCAGGGCTCGGTATTGAGTTGCAGGTAAGGGTCGGCCGGCACCAGCGGCAGGATTTGCCGCAGTTGTGCCAGCGCGTCGCTGATGCGCTGCTGATCGACTTCAAACTCGCCGCTCAACGTCAGTTGCAGCTCGCCCTGACGTCCATCGTTGATCAACTTGAGCACTGCCACCGCCTGACACACTTGGCCGGCCTGGCGCACGCGAGCGTGGTTGAAGCGAATGAAGGTGGAGTCTTCGGCGTTGTAGCTGAAAGTGAATTGCTCGGGCGCAAGGACGGCATCACGCAGTCCATCCACCAGCGCCTGGAAGGTTTCGATACGGTTGACCGGATGGCTCATCAGCCTTCTCCCCCGAAGACATCAATCTGGCTGAACACGCAGGCCGGTGAGGCATGGCCAACACGGATCACTTGGTTCGGCTCGCCCTTGCCGCAGTTGGGTGTGCCCAGCACGGCGACAGTCGAGGCGTCACCGACGCCGCTCAAGTTGCGCCAGAACTGCGCAGAAATACCGCGGTAGTTAGGGTTCTTGACCACACCCTTGAGCTCGCCGTTTTCGATCAGTTGGCCCCATTCACAGCCGAACTGGAACTTGTTGCGGGCATCATCGATAGACCAGGAACGGTTGGTCGACATCAGGATGCCGTGCTCGATCCCGACGATCAGTTGGCTCAGGGTGCTGCTCCCTGGCTCGATATTAAGGTTGGCCATACGGTCGATAGGCGCCCGGTTCCAGCCGCAGGCGCGGCTGTTGGCAACCCCGGCCAGGCCTGCGCGAAACTGCGACAGCGCGCCGCCGAGCGGGCGCTCCAACAGGCCGTTGCGAATCAGGAACTGCTTGCTCGCTGGTGTGCCGTCATCGTCATGGCCGTAGCTTGCGAGCTCTTCGGGGATGTCCGGGTCGAAGGTCACATTGAGCAGCGCCGAGCCATATTGCAGGCGGCCGAAATCTTCGGTTTTCACAAAGCTGGTGCCAGCGTAATTGCGCTCATCGCCCAGGATACGATCCAGCTCCAGCGGGTGGCCGATCGACTCGTGGATTTGCAGCATCATCTGGTCTGGCATCAGCAGCAGGTCGCGCTTGCCTTCGGGGGTGTTAGGGGCGAGCAGCAATTGCAGGGCCTGGTCTGCGACCTTGATTCCGGCGCCGATGATGCCGCATTGGCTGATGACTTCATCGCCGCCTTGCTGACCGAAGTTGTCACGGCCCTGGCTGCGGGTCTGGCTGTCCTGTCCATCGTAGGCGGTGACGCTCATGCCGGGGTAGACGAAGCGCTGGGCCTGGCGAATTTCCGCACCGGCGCTATTGAGGTAGATCTGCTCGACCGTGCTGGTGCCCAGGCTGACCTGCCAGTTCACCAAACGATCGTCCTTGGGGACGCTGGCCGATTCACTGGCGAGCAACTGATAGCAGTCGCTCAGGGAGGGGAACGGTTGGTCGAGATTAGGCGAGAAATAATCGGCGCATGCGGTGGGCACGGGTTGCTCGCGTAGATCGAGCAGAGCCTGTGCGCCGATGCGTCGAGCCAGTTGCTCGGCTTGTTCCAGAGCCTGCTGCAGGCCGCGTTGGGAAAGATCGCCGGTGGCGGCATAGGTTTCCACGCCATTGAGGCGCACGGTCAGCATCGCGCCTTCATCACGACTCAGGCTGGGTGGCTCAGCGACGTTCTTGCGCACCGACAGGTGTTGGCTGGATTGGCGAACATAACGCAGCGAAAAGAATTCTGCGCAGCTGTGCAAGGCGGCGAAGCGCTGCTTGAGCTGGGCGTGAAAATCGAACATGGGCAACGCCTCGCGGCTGGTGGCAACCAGCGTGTCGGAATTTTCTGGAAAGGCTGTAGCTTAGGCGTGTGGGGCGGGGAGGGGCAACCGGTTAGATCGTGGTGGGGCCAAGCGCTTCGCGGGCTTGGCGCGCGATGGCCCACACAGATCTGAATGTTTCCGACGTTGCACTGGGAACCGCGCAATGCGACTGTTGGGTGGAAGATACGAATGGATCCCACCTGTAAACAGGAGTGT
The DNA here is from genome assembly GCF_057838865.1 of Pseudomonas sp. KH_021. Classification (NCBI taxonomy): domain Bacteria; kingdom Pseudomonadati; phylum Pseudomonadota; class Gammaproteobacteria; order Pseudomonadales; family Pseudomonadaceae; genus Pseudomonas; species Pseudomonas sp. KH_021. The sequence continues at coordinate 300,433 of NZ_CM174477.1, forward strand.
TGGATGAACCACGAACAGGATGTCGAGACGCTCTTCGACGAATGGGCTATCGAGGATGGGGCAGCGGACATGGCCCGTGAACATTGGGCTCGGGTCGAACCTGTATTGTCCGCTCTTGAACCCTGTACAGGGCGATACTTGGAGATCGGCCCAGGCAATGGTTATGCCCTTGAGTACATGGCCAGATCAAAATACGCTGCCGGATATTCCCGTGCTGTGGAGCTCAGCCAGGAAATGGCCCGCCTATGCGCCGCCAGATTGCGTGACCGGTCTAACGTAGATGTCGACGTCGAAAGCTTTCTGAGTTGGTGCCCGCCAGCGGGCATGCACTTCGATCTGATCTTTTCCATGGAAGTGTTCTATTACTTCGAGGACATTGCAGCTGCCATTGAGAAAGCGGCGGGCTTGCTGGCGCCGGACGGAGAACTGATCGTCATGGTGGACTACTACAAGGAAAGCCGCATATCGCAGGGCTGGTCACAAGAACTGGGCGTGAAGCTGACGCGGTGGTCGCAGGAGGACTATCTCGCTGCATTCAAAGCTGCGGGCTTGCAGACAGTGAGGCAGGAAGTGAAAAGCGGTGGGGTGCACGAGCACGGCCTTACACTTTGTACTCGGGGCATACGCGACAAACGCGCCACGGCGATGGGCGTGTAAGTGCCTTGGAGCGCAATGCGGGAGTTATCAAGGATTGGTATGTCAAAAGCAATCGTGCTGTGTGATGTCAGCAAAGTGTACGAAGTGTACCGAGCCAGTGACGCCCATTCGCGCAGCCTGCTTCGATATTTTCGTCGCGAGAAGGCGTATATTCCGGCGGTCAGGAATGTCTCCTTTTCAATCGATGCGGGGGAAGTGGTCGGGTTTCTCGGCGGTAATGGCGCGGGCAAGACCACGACCCTCAAGATGCTTTCGGGCATCATCCGGCCCAGCGGTGGGCATCTCTCAGTATTGGGGCATGAACCCTTCAAGAGACGAACAGAGTTCCTCAAATCGATCGCTCTGGTCATGGGCCAGAAACAACAACTGACTTGGGATCTTCCAGCGCTCGAATCCTTCAACCTACAGGGTGCCCTGTACGATATACCGTCTGCCGAGTGTAGGCGTCGGATCGACGAGTTGTGCGAGCTGCTGTCGGCCCGCGACATTGTTCACCGTCCAGTCAGAAAGCTGTCCTTGGGCGAGCGGATGAAATGCGAGCTGATGCTGTCATTGCTGCATCGCCCAAGCGTCCTGTTTCTCGACGAGCCGACCATCGGCTTGGACCTGGAAATGCAGGCCGCCATTCGTAAGTTCCTTATCGACTACAACAAGGAGTTTGGTGCGACGATTATCCTGACCTCTCACTATATGGCGGACATTGAGGCGCTTGCCAACCGAGTCATAGTGCTGGATCGCGGTCAGGTGGTGTTTGACGGTGATCGACAGGCGTTGGTGAAGACACACGTTTCCGAGCGGCGAATCTGTCTGCGTTTCTCCTCCAGAGTCTGTGGCGAATCCCTACGCGCCTATGGCACTTTGCTTAGCTTGGATAGCGAAGGTGCCGAGTTGTCGATACCTGACGAGCACTTGGCCAGGACTGTGGCAAAGCTACTGGCGAGCTTCCCGGTGACGGACATCTCAATACAAAGCCCGACCCTCGAGCAGGCGTTCCCCAGGTTGTTGCTGCCAAGTGAGCACGCCTGATGGTCGCCCTGACTTCGTTGCCGGGCATCGCCGGGCGCCTGATCCGAACGAGCGTGCTGGTGACCGTGATCTACCGGGTACAGTTGTTCGTGTGGCTCATCAGCGGCGTCGCGCCGTTATTCATGATGTTGATCTGGCGGGAGCTTTCACGAGATCAGGTGATCGGTGGGTATGCACCGAGTGATTTCGTGGCGTACTTCCTGGGTATTTATTTGGTCAGGCAACTGACAGCCGTCTGGGTCATCTTCGTATTGAACGAAGAGATACGGCAAGGGTCTTTATCGGGCCGATTGCTCAAGCCGATACCACCATTCTGGTTCCATGTGGCAGACCATGTGGGCCAGATGCTGGTGCGCGCGCCGATCGTATTGACGGTATTCTGTATCGGCGCATCTCTTTTCGACATCAACCTGGTGTCCATCGCCAAGCAGCTACCGTTTTTCCTGATTGCGCTCGTCCTTGCCTGGATCATCATTTTCCATATCTATTATTGTGTCGGCCTACTCGCATTCTGGATGGCCAATTCCATTGCGCTAGATACCCTGGTCTGGTCGATGTATACCGTTCTGGGCGGGACACTCATCCCCGTTGACCTGTTCCCCGAGGCGACACGCTCTATTGTGACAATGTTGCCATTTTCCGCAGCACTGGATTTTCCCGTCAAGGTGCTGATCGGCAAGGTCACCGGGCTAGAGTTATTACGCGGTTTCGCGGTTCAGTTCATCTGGGTTCTAGTACTGGTCGCATTGAGACGGGTTCTTTGGCGTCATGGTCTGAAGCGCTTTTCTGGAGCCGGAATATGAGCATCAGAACGTTCAAAGTTCTACTGGCCTTAATCAGACATTCGATGCTCGCGGAACTGGAGTTTCGCGCCAATGCCGTCATCAATGTGGTGAACACGGTGGTCGGGATGCTCCTCGCGCTCTATTTTCTTGATGCCATGTTCGCCGAAGTCGGAAGTGTGGGTGGCTGGAACCTCCACCAAGTGCTGGCCCTGTTCGGCGTGGCCATGATTCTTGAGGGCTTGCTTGAAGTTTGGTTGTTTCCCAGCCTTCACGCGTTGTCGGAGAAGGTGCGCACCGGCGATCTGGACTACTTGCTGGTGCGCCCGGTTGATAGCCAGTTTCTGGTGTCGTGTTCGAAGATCAGTCTATGGGAACTGCCCCGAGTGCTGATTGGTGTTGCCGTCGTCGTGTACGCCATGCATAGCGAAGATGCGTTGAATGTGGGCAACCTGGCGGCCTTCCTTGGTCTCATGACGGTGGGAGTGGCGATTTTCTACTCGGTGTTCCTGATCACCTGCACCTTATCTATCTGGTTTGTGAAGATCGGTGATGTTTGGATCATCAGTTACACGCTCATGGAGATCGCACGGTTTCCGGTATCAGCTTTTCCGCAGACGATTCGCACGGTACTGACGTTCCTCATCCCTGTATATTTCATTTCCAACGTTCCGGTTAGCGGGGCTATGGACATGGTCGGATGGCAGGAGGTATTCGGGGGGATTCTGTTTGCGATAGCCTTCCTGTGCCTGTCCAGGGTGTTCTGGCTGTTTGCCCTGAAATCCTACAGCAGCGCCAGCAGCTAGTGCTGCAAGGTGCCGCACCGGATGCTGCAGCGGCAACCGGGGATTGGAAGGGGCCGTGCAACGGCCCCAAACGTATCAGGCCTGCACTACTTCGCGCAGTGGCTTGCCTTTGACCGGCGCGCCATTAGCGACGTAGTACGTGGCGGTGCTGCGCGCCAACGGCTGGCGACCCCGAATCCTGTCGGCGATTTTCTCGGCCATCATGATCGTCGGCGCGTTCAGGTTGCCGGTGGTGATGATCGGCATGATCGAGGCATCGACCACACGCAGGCCCTGAATACCATGCACGCGGCCTTCGCTATCGACCACCGCCATCTCGTCGGTGCCCATCTTGCACGAGCAGGACGGGTGGAACGCGGTTTCGGCGTGTTCGCGGATGAAGGTGTCCAGTTGCTCGTCCGTCTGCACGCCGGGGCCAGGGCTGATCTCGCGGCCACGGTAAGCGTCCAGTGCCGGTTGCGCCATGATTTCGCGGGTCAGGCGGATGCCGTCACGAAATTCCTGCCAGTCCTGCTCGGTGGCCATGTAGTTGAACAGAATGCTCGGGTGCTGGCGCGGATCCTTGGATTTGAGCTGGATACGGCCACGGCTTGGCGAACGCATGGAGCCCATGTGCGCCTGGAAGCCGTGTTCCTTCACGCCGTTGCTGCCGTTGTAATTGATCGCCACCGGCAGGAAGTGGTACTGGATGTTCGGCCATTCGAATTCCGGGCGGCTGCGAATAAAACCACCAGATTCGAACTGGTTGCTGGCGCCGATACCGGTGCCGTTGAACATCCATTCGGCGCCGATGGCCGGCTGGTTCCACCACAGCAACGAAGGGTACAGCGAGACTGGCTGAGTGCAGGCGTATTGCAGGTAAAGCTCCAAGTGATCCTGCAGGTTTTCACCGACGCCCGGCAGGTCGTGGACTACGGGGATGTCCAGGCTTTCGAGCAGCTTGGCCGGGCCGACGCCGGAGCGCTGCAGGATCTGCGGCGAGGCGATGGCGCCGCTGCACACCAGGACTTCCTTGCGGGCACGCGCTTCAACACGTTCTTCGGCATCGCCCACCAAGTAACGTACGCCGATGGCACGCTTGCCTTCGAACAGAACCTTGTCGGTCAGTGCGTGGGTGATGATGGTCAGGGTCGGGCGCTTCCTGGCCTGGTCCAGGTAACCGCGCGCGGTGCTGGCGCGACGGCCTTTCTGGGTGACGGTACGGTCCATCGGGCCGAAGCCTTCCTGCTGGTAGCCGTTCAGGTCTTCGGTACGCGGGTAGCCGGCCTGCACACCGGCTTTGACCATGGCGTGGAACAGCGGATTGTTGCCGGCCTTTGGCGTGGTTACGCTGATCGGGCCTTCGCCGCCGTGGTAATCGTTGGGGCCGATGTCACGGGTTTCGGCCTTGCGGAAATACGGCAGGCAGTCCAGGTAGCTCCAGTTTTCCAGGCCTGGCAGTTTCGCCCAGCCGTCGTAGTCCATTGCATTGCCGCGGATGTAGCACATGCCGTTGATCAACGACGAACCGCCCAGGCCCTTGCCGCGCCCGCACTCCATCCGACGGTTGTCCATGTGCGGCTCGGGGTCGGTTTCGTAGGCCCAGTTGTAGCGCCGGCCTTGCAGTGGGAAAGCCAGGGCGGCCGGCATCTGTGTGCGAAAGTCAAAGCGGTAGTCAGGGCCGCCCGCTTCGAGCAGCAGAACGGAGACGCCTTCGTCTTCAGTCAGACGGGTCGCCAGGGTGTTACCGGCAGAGCCGGCACCGATGATGATGTAATCGAATTCTTGGGACATTGAATGCACCCTCTTTGGATGGGGTCAGGGCGGGGGGGGGGGGCAATCGCGGCGGTTCGGCGTTCCGACAAGCCCTGCTCCTACACGACCGGTAGGAGCAGACCTTGGTCGCGATGAGGTCCGTCAGAACACCGAGTGGTAGGCGCCCAACTCGACCTGGACCGATTTGATGCGGGTGTACTGTGCCAGCGAGCTGATGCCGTTCTCGCGGCCGACACCGGATTGCTTGTAGCCACCGACCGGCATTTCTGCCGCCGATTCGCCCCAGGCGTTGATCCAGCAGATGCCGGCTTCAAGTTGGTGAATCACGCGGTGAGCGCGGGTCAGGTCGTTGGTGACGATTCCGGCGGCCAGGCCGAACTCGGTGTCGTTGGCGCGGCGGATCACTTCTTCTTCGCTCGTGTAGCTCAGGATGCTCATCACTGGGCCGAAGATTTCTTCACGCACGATGGTCATCTCATCGGTGCAGTTGGTGAAGATGGTCGGTGCCACGAATGCACCCTTGGCGAAATCACCCTCGCTCAGGCGTTCGCCGCCACACAGTACGCGCGCGCCTTCTGCCTTGCCTTTGGCGATATAGCCCAACACGCTTTCCATGTGGGCGAAGCTGACCAGGGGGCCGAAGTTGGTGTTTTCATCTTGCGGGTTGCCAATGCGAATGCGCGCAACACGCTCGACCAGCTTGGCTTCCAGGGCCGCCTTGAGATGAGCCGGCACAAACACGCGAGTGCCGTTGGTGCACACCTGGCCGGAGCTGTAGAAGTTGGCCATCATGGCGATGTCGGCGGCTTTATCCAGGTCCGCGTCGTCGCAAATGATCAGCGGCGACTTGCCGCCCAGCTCCATGGTGACGTCCTTGAGCGAGGAGCTCGAAGCGCTGGCCATGACTTTCTTGCCGGTATCGGTGCCGCCGGTGAAGGAGATTTTTTCGATGCGTGGGTGCTCGGTCAGCCAGCTGCCGACTTCACGGCCGCTGCCGGTCAGCACATTGAACACACCGTCCGGCAGACCGGCTTCGGTGTAGATCTCGGCCAGTTTCAGGGTGGTCAACGAGGTGACTTCGCTGGGCTTGAAGATCATCGCGTTGCCAGCGGCCAGGGCCGGAGCGGATTTCCACAGGGCGATCTGGATCGGGTAGTTCCACGCGCCGATACCGACGGTCACACCCAGGGGCTCGCGGCGGGTGTAGACGAACGAGGTGTCGCGCAGCGGGATCTGTTCGCCTTCGATGGTGGGCACCAGGCCTGCGTAGTATTCCAGCACATCGGCACCGGTGACGATGTCGACATAGCGGGTTTCGGAGTACGACTTGCCGGTGTCCAGGGTCTCCAAAGCCGCCAGTTCATCGTTGCGCTCGCGCAGGATGTCCACGGCGCGGCGCAGGATCCGCGAGCGTTGCATGGCGGTCATGGCGGCCCAGACTTTCTGGCCCTTTTCGGCGCTGACGACGGCGCGCTCGACATCGTCCTGGCCGGCGCGTTGCACCCGTGCGAGGACTTCGCCGTTGGCCGGGTTGATGGCTTCGAAGGTGGTGCCGGTGCTGGCATCCACGTACCCACCGTCAATGTAGAGTTTTTGCGTTTCGAAACGGGCCATAGTGTCCTCGCAAGTGCAGTGTGTGGGGCATTCGCCACCGCAGGGATGCTCAGGACACGCCTGCGGCCTATGCGGTCGGCGGGGCAGGGGGCGCCTGCTTTGCCAGTTGTAGATCCATGTACTCGTAAGCGATCTGCTGTGCCTGCGCAGTGTCGAACGCATCGCCCGACAGCGCGCCGCGCAACCACAGACCGTCGATCAACGCTGCCAACCCGCGAGCTGCAGTGCGGGCCTCAGCCTGCGGCAGCACGCGGCGGAACTGACAACACAGGTTGGAATACAAGCGGTGATCGTTGATCCGCTGCAACCTGTGCAAAGACGGCTGGTGCATGCTGGCGGCCCAGAAGGCCAGCCAGGTTTTCATTGCCGGGCCATTGACCTGGCTCTCATCGAAGTTGCCTTCGATGATCACCTGAAGGTGCGCCCGCGGGCTGTCATCCTTCAGCGCCTGGCGATTGGCCGCGACGTTCTCGTTCAGCACGCTCATCAAGTAGCGCATGGTCGCTGCGATCAGGCCGTTCTTGTCCTGAAAGTAGTGACTGATGATGCCGTTTGAAACTCCCGCCAGGCGGGCGATCAAGGCAATGCTGGCATCTCCCATTCCGACCTGATCGACGGCCAGCAACGTGGCTTCGATCAACTGCTGGCGGCGTATGGGTTGCATACCGACCTTGGGCATCTTGCAAGTCTCCTTGGGCCAGGAAGTGATCGACGAGCGACCGCTTCGGCGAGGCCAGTCTATTTTGTTTTAATTGAACGTTCAATCAACAAAGAAAAATGTTGTGACAAACGGTGCCGTTTCATCGGGGGCGCTTAGGCAGGAAAGGCGGCAAGTAGAGCCCCAGGTAAGCATCGAATACACGCATGCCTTCTTCTGCCATGCGCGGAGTGATCTGGTCGTGCAATTGCACTGAACGAGCATAGACTCGGTCACCGAGCTCCATCGCCAAGGCAAACACATCGACGTCATCAGGCATGGCAGGCAGTTGGAAGTGTTGATCGAACACGGTGTGCATCAGCGCGCCCAGCTCGATATCGTGCTGGCGATCGGCCTGGGTGACTTCGGTCAGGCCGTGCTGGGCCAGAATGAGCTGGCGGGCGGCGGCGTCCTGGTTGTAGATGTGCAGCATGCGCTGTTCGACCAGGCGCGACAGGTCGTGCCAGGTGTTCAGGCTGTCTGGATCAATGGGGGCTTGCAGGCAGGCCCGGAAGGCGCTGTGTATATCGGCGGTGAGGGCTTCGAGCAGGGCCGGGACACTGGCAAAGAAATGGTAGACCGAGGACGGTGGGATCTGCGCGCGTTCGGCCACGCTGTAGATCGACAGGCTGGCGACGCCTTCGCTGGCCAACAGCGTGCGGGCGACATCGAGGATCGAATCGATCCGCGCCTGGCTGCGGGCACGTGGTTTGCGGGGGGCGGCGGTGCGCGTCATGGCTGTCTCCTGAGCGGGTCGGGAGGCATTGTACTGTAGCCGCTGCCGATAGGCTGCGATCGGCCGCGAAGCGGGCGCACGATCTTAAAATCGCAGTGGCGGCCCTGATGGACCGCATCGCAGCCTGCGGCAGCGGCTACAGGCAGCGGCTACAGGCAGCGGCTACAGGCAGCGGCTGCAGGCCATCAAACGGTATGCAGGTACCAGTTGTACTCAAGGTCGGAGATGGAGTGTTCAAACTCTTCCAGCTCACTTTCCTTGCACGCGACAAAGATATCGATGTATTTCGGATCGATGTACTTGGCCAGGACCTCACTGTCGTCCAGCTCACGCAGGGCATCGCGCAGGTTGTTCGGCAGGCTCTGCTCGTTCTGCTCGTAGGAGTTGCCTTCCACTGGAGCGTTAGGCTCGACTTTATTGGTCAGGCCATGGTGAACGCCGGCCAACACAGCGGCCATCAGCAGGTATGGGTTGGCGTCGGCACCGGCTACCCGGTGTTCGATGCGCACCGCATCCGGCGTGCCGGTTGGCACGCGCAGGGCGACGGTGCGGTTGTCCAGGCCCCAGCAGGGCGAGTTAGGGACGTAGAACTGGGCACCGAAGCGGCGATACGAGTTGACGTTCGGGCACAGGAAGGCCATCGAGGCCGGTAGGGTCTCGAGCACACCGCCGATCGCGTGTCGCAGCGCGGCGTTCTGCTCGGGATCCTCGCTGGTGAAGATGTTCCTGCCGTCACGGTCCAGAATCGAGATGTGGACGTGCAGGCCATTGCCGGCCTGGCCTGGGTAAGGCTTGGCCATGAAGGTGGTGTCCATCTCATGGTCGTAGGCAATGTTCTTGATCAGTCGCTTGAGCAGTACCGCGTAATCGCAGGCCTTCATCGGGTCGGCGACGTGGTGCAGGTTCACTTCGAACTGCGCGGGGGCGCTTTCCTTGACGATGGCGTCGGCCGGGATGCCTTGTTCTTTCGCGCCTTCGAGGATGTCTTGCAGGCAGTCGACGTATTCGTCCAGGTCATCGATCAGGTACACCTGGGTCGAATGCGGACGTTTGCCGGAAATCGGTGAGCGCGGCGGCTGTGGGCGGCCGTTCACGTTTTCCTGGTCGATCAGGTAAAACTCAAGCTCGAATGCAGCACAGATGGTCAGGCCCATCTCGTCGAACTTGGACACCACCTGGCGCAGCACTTCGCGCGGGTCGGCGAAAAACGGCTCGCCTTCTATCTCGTGCATGGTCATCAGCAGCTGCGCGGTCGGGCGCTTTTGCCAGGGCTCGTTGCACAGGGTGTCCGGGATGGGATAGCAGATGCGATCGGCGTCGCCGATATCCAGGCCAAGGCCGGTGCTTTCCACCGTCGAGCCGTTGATATCCAGGGCGAAGAGGGAGGCCGGCAGGTTGATGCCTTTCTCATAAACCTTGTGGAGGCTGGTGCGTTCGATGCGCTTGCCGCGCACCACACCATTCATATCTGCAATCAGAAGGTCAACGTACAGAACCTCAGGATGTTCCTTAAGGAACGCGTTCGCTTCGTTAAGCTGAACGGCACGCGGGGGTACCGACATGATGCAACACCTTTGTTGTTAAAAATATCAATCAATGGACTCTTGCTGGTTCAGTCAATCCGAAAGCCATCCTGAAGTCAAGTGAGCCCTGTTTTGCCCTAAAAAAGCGCTGCAACGGCGTTTTTGTTGCAATTTAGGGCGCTCAAACCTCGTTGAAGCCACAGCCAGTCGCAGGCTAAAGCAGGCCGTGTTCTATTTTTTACGGGAGTGTTGTGTAAAAAAATGAACAAGGCTAAGCTCGAATGCAACCCAGAACAGCAATAATACCGGGGGTTACATGTCTGGCTTGCCGATAATCGGCGTCACCGCCTGCACCAAGCAGATCGGTCTGCATGCTTACCATATCAGTGGCGACAAGTACGTTCGCGCTGTGGCTCAGGCGGCCCATGGCCTGCCGATGATCCTGCCTTCCCTGGGCGACCTGCTCAAGCCGGCCGATATACTTGACGCCGTGGATGGGCTGCTCTTCACGGGCTCTCCTTCCAATATAGAACCCTTTCACTATAACGGGCCAGCCAGTGCCGAAGACACGGCCCATGACCCTGATCGCGACGCCACTACCTTACCCCTGATGCGTGCAGCCATTGCGGCGGGCGTGCCGGTGCTCGGCATTTGCCGGGGGTTCCAGGAGATGAATGTGGCCTTGGGCGGCAGCCTGCACCAGAAGGTTCATGAAACCGGAACCTTTATGGATCATCGTGAGCCGCAAAACGAGCCGGTGGAAGTCCAGTACGGCCCCAGTCACCCGATGCAGGTGCAAAAAGGCGGCGTATTGGCCGGGTTGGGCTTGCCATCGACGATCGAAGTCAATTCCATCCATGGTCAGGGTATCGAATACCTGGCTCCCGGCCTTAGAGTAGAGGCGCTGGCGCCTGATGGCCTGATCGAGGCAGTGTCGGTTGAACAGGGCCCGGGTTTTGCCTTGGCTGTGCAGTGGCACCCTGAGTGGCGCGTGTGCGACAACCCGCATTACCTGGCGATCTTTCAGGCTTTTGGCCAGGCCTGCCAGCAACGAGCATCACAACGTGGCGCATCCGCGTCAAAAAATGCCTGACTCCTGACGAGTCGGGTTTTACCTCCTGAGGTATTTATGAGTACCAGCCTCGACCAGCTCACCGATTGGTTGAAAGAGCACAAGATCACCGAAGTGGAATGCCTGATTGCAGACCTCACCGGAATCACCCGCGGCAAGATCTCCCCGACCAACAAGTTCATTGCCGAAAAGGGCATGCGCTTGCCCGAGAGCGTCTTGCTGCAGACGGTCACCGGTGACTACGTCGAGGATGACATCTATTACGAGCTGCTCGACCCTGCAGACATCGACATGATCTGCCGGCCCGACGAGAACGCGGTGTTTCTCGTGCCATGGGCTATCGAGCCGACCGCGCAGGTCATCCACGATACCTACGACAAGCAAGGCAACCCGATCGAGCTGTCGCCGCGCAACGTCCTCAAGAAAGTTCTCAAACTTTATTCCGACCGCGGCTGGCAGCCGATCGTGGCGCCGGAAATGGAGTTTTACCTGACCAAGCGCTGCGAAGACCCGGACTTTCCGTTGCAGCCACCGGTGGGCCGTTCGGGCCGCCCGGAAACCGGTCGCCAGTCGTTCTCTATCGAGGCGGCCAACGAGTTCGACCCGCTGTTCGAAGACGTCTATGACTGGTGTGAGCTGCAGAACCTGGACCTGGATACGCTGATCCACGAAGACGGCACCGCGCAGATGGAAATCAACTTCCGTCACGGTAACGCGCTGTCGCTGGCCGACCAGATCCTGGTGTTCAAGCGCACCATGCGCGAGGCTGCGCTCAAGCACAACGTGGCCGCCACCTTTATGGCCAAGCCCATGACCGGCGAGCCGGGCAGTGCGATGCACCTGCACCAGAGCATCGTCGACGTGCACACCGGCAAGAACATCTTCTCCAATGAAGACGGGACCATGAGCGAGCTGTTTCTGCACCACGTCGGTGGCTTGCAGAAGTACATCCCCGAGTTGCTGCCGCTGTTCGCGCCCAACGTCAACTCGTTCCGCCGTTTCTTGCCCGACACCTCGGCGCCGGTCAATGTCGAATGGGGCGAGGAGAACCGCACCGTCGGCCTGCGCGTACCGGATGCCGGCCCGCAAAACCGCCGGGTCGAAAACCGCCTGCCTGGCGCCGATGCCAACCCGTACCTGGCCATCGCCGCCAGTTTGCTGTGCGGCTATATCGGCATGGTCGAAGGTCTCGCCCCCAGCGCCCCCGTGCAGGGTCGTGGCTATGAGCGGCGCAACCTGCGCCTGCCGTTGACCATCGAGGATGCCCTGGAGCGCATGGAAAACTGCCGCGCCCTGGAAAAGTACCTGGGCAAAAAATTCATCGTCGGCTACGTCGCCACCAAGCGCGCCGAACATGAAAACTTCAAGCGCGTGATCAGCTCCTGGGAACGGGAGTTCCTGCTGTTCGCGGTCTGATCGATACGGGGCCGCAGCCCACTGCGGCCCTTTGTTAACGGAGAAGCACATGAGCGTCAAAAACCCGCAAACCCGCGAATGGCAAGACCTGAGCCGTGATCACCACCTGGCCCCGTTCAGCGACTTCAAGCAACTGACGGAAAAAGGCCCGCGGATTATTACCAAGGCCAAGGGTGTGCACCTGTGGGACAGTGAAGGCAACAAGATCCTCGACGGCATGGCCGGCCTGTGGTGCGTGGCGGTCGGTTACGGCCGTGACGAGCTGGCCGAGGCGGCAAGCAAGCAGATGCGCGAGCTGCCTTACTACAACCTGTTCTTCCAGACCGCCCACCCACCGGCGCTGGAACTGGCCAAAGTGATTTCCGACGTGGCACCGGCCGGCATGAGCCATGTGTTCTTCACCGGCTCCGGCTCCGAAGGCAACGACACCGTGTTGCGCATGGTCCGCCATTATTGGGCACTGAAGGGCCAGCGCGAGAAGAAAGTCTTCATCGGCCGCATCAACGGCTACCACGGCTCCACCGTGGCCGGCGCCAGCCTGGGGGGCATGGTCGGCATGCACGAACAGGGCGACCTGCCAATCCCAGGCATCGTCCACATCCCGCAGCCCTACTGGTTCGGTGAAGGCGGCGACATGACCCCGGACCAATTTGGTGTCTGGGCCGCCGAGCAGTTGGAGAAAAAGATCCTCGAAGTGGGCGAAGACAAGGTCGCCGCTTTTATTGCCGAGCCAATCCAGGGTGCAGGCGGGGTGATCATCCCGCCAGACACCTACTGGCCGAAGGTCAAGGAAATCCTCGCCAAGTACGACATCCTGTTTGTCGCTGACGAAGTGATCTGCGGCTTTGGCCGTACCGGTGAATGGTTCGGTAGCGATTACTACGACCTCAAGCCCGACCTGATGACCATCGCCAAGGGCCTGACCAGCGGCTATATCCCCATGGGTGGCGTGATCGTTCGTGACGAAATCGTCAAAGTGCTGAATGAAGGCGGCGACTTCAATCACGGCTTCACGTATTCCGGCCACCCGGTTGCAGCGGCGGTGGGTTTGGAAAACATCCGCATCCTGCGCGACGAAAAAATAATCGAGCGTGTCAAAGCCGATACGGCACCGTACTTGCAGAAACGTCTGCGCGAACTCAACGATCATCCGTTGGTAGGCGAAGTGCGTGGCCTGGGCTTGTTGGGTGCGATTGAACTGGTCAAGGACAAGGCCACTCGTACTCGTTATACCGACAAGGGCGTCGGCATGATTTGCCGCCAGTTCTGCTTCGACAATGGCCTGATCATGCGCGCCGTGGGCGACACGATGATCATTGCGCCGTCGCTGGTAATCACCCATGAAGAGATCGATGAGCTGGTAACAAAAGCACGTAAATGCCTGGACCTCACGCTCAATGCACTTAATGGCTAAGTGCTAAGGTAGGAGCAGACCTTGGTCGCGATAAAGACGCTGCGGTCTGCCTGGTGTATTGCGGCGAGGCCATCGCGAGCAAGCTCTGCTCCTATGTATGGACTCGCCCCCACTATCAACCCGCTTTTGAACACTGCTACCCGGCTGCATCTATGTATAAGGCCTACTCGAGGAAGCCTGATCGGCTTCTGGCCAACATTCAATAAGCTCGCGGTATGCCAATTACGTTAAGGCCTCAAGGGCCAGTAGGAGCACAGGCATCAATCCGCGACGGTCTGACCTGGGGTCAATGTTCTTTAGCAAGGGTTGGAGCGCTTTAACGCCCCGGTGGCAGAACTCTGTGGATCAGTGACTCATCGTCGCCTCCTGGACATTGCCCATGTGGCGACGATAGGTCTGCTCGGTTTTCAGTAATACCCAGACGATGCGTAGGGTACGGTTGGCCAATCGGACGGCCGTTTCCTTGCGACCCAAGCGACACAGCCAGCGCAGCAAGCGCCGGTCATCGGGTTGTTCCGAATCAGGCCGCACCTGTCTCAAGACCGCATGCGCGCCCTGGATCGCCAGGCTGCGTAGGTAGGCGTCGCCCTGCTTGCTCATCTTGCCCAGCCGGATTTTCTGTCCGCTGCTGTGCTGAGTGGGCACCAAACCAAAGTAGGCGGCAAACTGGCGTGCGTTGGCGAAGCGCTCAGGCTCGACCTGCTTGGCCAGCAGCGCGGTGGCGATGATCGGACCGATGCCACGCACCGTCATCAACCTTTTCGCCGTCTCATCCTGCTGTGCGGCCGTTTCCAGTCGGCCGGTCAACACGCTGACGCGCTCGCCCAACTGGCTCCATTCGCCGAGCAGCTCAGCAATCAGCTCGCGCAGCAGATCCGGCAGCGGCTGGGTGGCATCCTCGAGTATCCGCGGCACCACCCGGCTGATCGCCGCCTCACCTTGCGCCAAGGCCACGCCATGCTCGAGCAGCAAGCCACGCATCTGATTACCCATGGCCGTGCGCCGCCGCACATAGCCCTGGCGGGCGCGATGCAGTGCCTGCATGGCCAGCGCCGCGGCACTTTTGACCGGCACTGAGACAATCCGACTATCTCGACCCGCCCGCAAGATCGCATGTGCATCGTTGCGATCATTCTTCGGCCCGCTGCGATGATCGGCCACATGCTGCGCAGGCAGGATCCGCACCGGGTTGCCTTGGGCCTGCAGCAACCGCGCCCATGCCTGAGCGCCTGGGCCTGTTTCCATCAGCACCATGACGCTCATGGGCAGTTGGCGAAGAAACGCCTGGAAGGCTTCGCGCGATTTGATTCGGTCCTCGTACACCACTTGGCCCAGGGCGTTTTCCCCGGCCACCTGGAAGACCCTCTTGGCAAGATCTACCGAGACGGTCGAACAGGTTGCTAGGTCGGCTGAAGACAAAGAGTGATTGTTGGTCGTATGCTTTTTCATGGGCTCGCCCTCGCTGTCGTTGGCTTCTTTATAGATGCCACCGTGGCGCATAGACGCCTCGGTTGGGGCGAGTCCATGTAATTACGGGGTGTTGGTTGTTGATAGAGCGCCTTGGATCTTGCCAGACTAGCGACTGTTGCGGTTGGCCAGCATTCGCGAGAGGGCCGGGCAGCAGGTTGATAAAAAAAATACTGGAGCATGACGCATGAAGAAATTTGGCAAGACGCTTTTGGCCATGTCCTTGATGGGGCTGGTGGCTGGCACTGTTCAGGCGGACGATAAAGTACTGCACGTGTACAACTGGTCGGACTACATCGCAGCCGATACCGTGAAGAAGTTCGAGGCAGAGTCGGGTATCAAGGTGGTCTACGACGTCTTCGACAGCAACGAAACCCTGGAAGCCAAGTTGCTGGCGGGCAAGTCCGGCTACGACGTGGTCGTGCCGTCGAACAACTTCCTGGCCAAGCAGATCAAGGCCGGCGTCTACCAGGAACTGGACCGCTCCAAGTTGCCGAACTGGGACAACCTGGACAAGAACCTGCTCAAGGCCGTTGGCGATGCCAGCGACAAAGACAACAAACACGCCTTCCCGTATATGTGGGGCACCATCGGCATCGGTTACAACCCAGAAAAGGTCAAGGCTGCGCTGGGCGTCGACAAGATCGATTCCTGGGACACTCTGCTCAAGCCTGAAAACATCGCCAAGCTCAAGAGCTGCGGTGTGAGCTTCCTGGATTCGCCTACCGAAATGATCCCGGTGGCGCTGCACTACCTGGGCTATCCGACCGACTCCCAGGACAAGGAACAGCTGGCTGAAGCCGAAGCCCTGTTCCTCAAGATCCGCCCATCGATTGGCTACTTCCACTCCTCCAAATACATCTCTGACCTCGCCAACGGCAACATCTGCGTTGCTGTCGGTTACTCCGGTGATGTCCAGCAGGCCAAGTCCCGTGCGGCAGAAGCCGGCGGCAAAGTCAAAGTGTCCTATGCCATCCCCAAGGAAGGTGCAGGCAGCTTCTATGACATGGTCGCTATCCCTAAAGACGCCGAGAACGTCGAAGGCGCCTACAAGTGGATGAACTTCTTGATGAAGCCAGAAATCATGGCTGAAATCACCAACACCGTGCAGTTCCCGAACGGTAACGCCAAGGCGACCCAGTTCGTGGACGACGCGATCAAGAACGATCCAGGCATTTATCCGTCCGATGCAGTGAAGGCCAAGTTGTACGCCATCTCCGACTTGCCAGCCGCCACCCAGCGGATCCTGACGCGCAGCTGGACCAAGATCAAATCGGGTAAATAAGCCCGGTTTATCTGCGTGAACACGGCCCGTCATGCGGCGGGCTGTGTTTACGGGCAATCAAAGATGCAAATTTTTTTTGCTGGATGGGTGTATCGAAGGTAAGTTGCGCGCCGGTTTTGTGATCCGGCAGAGATAACTGCCGACACGGGCACTATTGAGAGGACCTCCACTTGTCTACTTCTTTGTTTCGCAAGGCCCTGTTGGCGGGTGCAGGCCTGACGCTGGCGCTCAACGTACAAGCAGCGCCCACTGTGCATATTTATAACTGGTCCGATTACATCGGGCAGACCACCCTGGCAGACTTCCAAAAGGCCACGGGCATAAAGCCTGTGTACGACGTTTTCGACTCCAACGAAACACTGGAAGGCAAGTTGCTGGCCGGCCGTACCGGCTACGACGTGGTGGTGCCTTCCAACCACTTCCTGGGCAAGCAGATCAAGGCCGGTGCCTTCCAGAAGCTCGACAAGTCGCAACTGCCGAACTATTCGAACCTGGGCCCGGAACTGCTCAAGCGCCTGGACAAAAACGATCCGGGTAACCAGTACGCCGTGCCTTACCTGTGGGGCACCAACGGCATTGGCTATAACGTGGAGAAGGTCAAAGCTGCACTGGGTGTCGAGAAAATCGATTCCTGGGCGGTATTGTTTGAGCCCGAGAACATCAAGAAGCTTTCCAAATGCGGCGTCGCCTTCCTCGACTCGGCTGATGAAATGCTCCCTGCCGTGTTGAACTACATGGGGCTGGACCCCAACAGCACCGATCCCAAGGATTACCAAAAGGCCGAGCAAAAGTTGTTGGCCGTGCGCCCGTACGTGACCTACTTCCATTCGTCCAAATACATCTCCGACCTCGCCAATGGCGATATCTGCGTGGCGGCCGGGTTTTCGGGTGACATCTTCCAGGCCAGGTCCCGTGCTGAAGAAGCCGGCAAGGGCGTGAACATCGCCTATGCAATTCCCAAGGAAGGCGGCAACCTCTGGTTCGACATGCTGGCGATCCCCAAGGACGCCTCCAACGTCAAGGAAGCCCATGCCTTCATCAACTACCTGCTCAAGCCCGAGGTCATCGCCCAGGTCAGCGATTACGTTGGCTACGCCAACCCCAACCCCAAGGCAGGGGAGTTGATGGACCAAAGCGTGCGCACCGATGAGTCGGTGTACCCACCCCAAGAGGTGGTCGCCAAGCTGTACGTCAACTCCGAGTTGCCCCCCAAGGTGCAACGTCTCATGACCCGCAGCTGGACCAAGGTCAAGTCGGGCAAATAATTATCCAAGGCCCGCTCCGTGTTTGAGTGCGGGCTGTAAACCAGGTTGGGAGTTTCGTTAATGGCAGTTGCCTCCGGCGCCTATAAAAAAGCCCTCGAGGGCGACCAGCAACCCAAGCAGGTGCTGGTCAAGATCGACCGGGTCACGAAAAAGTTCGACGAGACGATAGCCGTTGACGATGTGTCTCTGCAGATCAACAAGGGCGAGATCTTCGCCCTGCTCGGGGGCTCCGGTTCGGGTAAATCCACCTTGCTGCGCATGCTGGCCGGTTTCGAACGGCCGACTGAGGGGCGTATCTTTTTGGATGGCGTGGACATCACTGATATGCCGCCCTACGAGCGGCCGATCAACATGATGTTCCAGTCCTATGCGCTGTTCCCACACATGACCGTGGCGCAGAACATCGCCTTCGGCCTGCAGCAGGACAAGATCCCCAAGGCCGAGATCGACGCCCGCGTAGCCGAAATGCTCAAGCTGGTGCAGATGAGTCAGTACGCCAAGCGCAAGCCGCACCAGTTGTCGGGTGGCCAGCGCCAGCGTGTGGCCCTGGCTCGTTCGCTGGCCAAACGGCCAAAACTGCTGCTGCTCGACGAACCCATGGGCGCATTGGACAAGAAACTGCGCTCGCAGATGCAACTGGAGCTGGTGGAAATCATCGAGCGGGTCGGCGTGACCTGCGTGATGGTGACTCACGACCAGGAGGAGGCCATGACCATGGCCCAGCGCATCGCCATCATGCACCTGGGCTGGATCGCCCAGATCGGTAGCCCGATCGACATCTACGAAACCCCGACCAGCCGCCTGGTCTGCGAATTCATTGGTAACGTCAACCTGTTCGACGGTGAAGTGATCGAAGACGCCGAGGGCCATGCCCTGATCGCCAGCCCCGAGCTTGAGCGCAGTATCTATGTGGGCCACGGCGTCAGCACCTCGGTGCAGGACAAGCGCATCACCTACGCCATTCGCCCGGAAAAAATGCTGGTGACCACCGAGCAGCCAGACAGCGAATACAACTGGTCGCGTGGCAAGGTCCAAGACATCGCCTATCTGGGTGGCCATTCGGTGATCTACGTCGAACTGCCCTGCGGCAAGCTGGTGCAGTCCTTTGTGGCCAATGCCGAGCGTCGAGGCACGCGTCCGACCTGGGATGACCAGGTGTTCGTCTGGTGGGAGAGCGACAGCGGCGTGGTATTGCGTTCATGAACAGCCGAAAACTCAAGCGCGCTTTGCAGCGCATAACGCCCGGTGGCCGCCACCTGGTCATCGGTGTGCCGTTTCTGTGGCTGTTCCTGTTCTTCATGCTGCCGTTCTTCATTGTTTTGAAGATCAGTTTTGCCGAAGCCGATGTGGCGATTCCGCCGTACACCGAGATCTACACCTACGTCGAACAGAAGGTCGAGCTGGTTCTGAACCTGGCCAACTATGGCCTGCTCACCGAGGATGAACTGTATATCTCGGCGTATCTGGGTTCGCTGAAGATGGCGTTCGTCAGCACCTTATTGTGTTTGTTCATCGGCTTTCCGATGGCCTATGCGATCTCCAAGGCGCGCAAGGAAATGCAAACGGTGCTGTTGCTGCTGATCATGATGCCGACCTGGACGGCGATCCTGATCCGCGTGTATGCCTGGATGGGCATTCTCAGCAACAACGGCCTGCTCAACGCTTTTTTGATGTGGCTGGGTTTGATTGACCAGCCGCTGCAGATCCTCAATACCAACCTCGCGGTGTACATCGGCGTGGTCTATTCCTACCTGCCGTTCATGATCCTGCCGCTGTACGCCAACCTGGTGAAGCATGACCAGAGCTTGCTCGAAGCGGCTTCGGACCTGGGGTCCAGTACGTTCAACAGTTTCTGGAAAATCACCGTGCCGTTGGCCAAGAACGGTATCGTCGCCGGTTGCATGCTGGTGTTTATCCCGGTGGTGGGTGAGTTCGTGATTCCTGAGCTGCTGGGCGGCCCGGAAACCCTGATGATCGGCAAGGTGTTGTGGCAAGAGTTCTTCAACAACCGTGACTGGCCGGTGGCGTCTGCCCTGGCGGTGGTGATGCTGGCGATCCTGATCGTGCCGATCCTGTTGTTCAACCGCAGTCAGGCCAAAGAGATCGAGGGCAGAGCATGAAGCGTTTCAGTTTTTCGAGCCTGATGCTGGTGCTGGGCTTGCTGTTCATCTACCTGCCGATGCTGATTCTGGTGATCTACTCGTTCAACGCCTCAAAGCTTGTGACGGTGTGGGGCGGCTGGTCGGTGAAGTGGTATGTGGGCCTGCTGGATAACACTCAGTTGATGGGGTCCGTGGTCCGTTCGCTGGAAATCGCTTGCTATACGGCGGTGGCGGCGGTGGCGCTGGGCACGTTGGCCGCCTTTGTGCTCACCCGCGTGACCCGTTTCAAGGGTCGCACGCTGTTCGGTGGCCTGGTGACGGCGCCCCTGGTGATGCCCGAGGTGATCACCGGCCTGTCGCTGTTGCTGCTGTTCGTGGCCATGGCGCAGATGATCGGCTGGCCGCAAGAGCGGGGCATCGTCACCATCTGGATCGCGCACACTACGTTCTGCGCCGCCTACGTGGCGGTGGTGGTGTCGGCACGCTTGCGTGAGCTGGACCTGTCGATTGAAGAGGCGGCGATGGACTTGGGGGCACGGCCTTGGAAGGTGTTCTTCCTGATCACCATCCCGATGATTGCACCGTCGCTGGCGGCGGGCGGGATGATGTCCTTTGCCCTGTCGCTGGATGACCTGGTATTGGCCAGCTTCGTGTCCGGCCCGGGTTCGACCACCTTGCCGATGGAAGTGTTCTCGGCGGTGCGCCTGGGCGTGAAGCCTGAGATCAACGCGGTGGCCAGCCTGATCCTGCTGGCGGTGTCGCTGGTGACCTTCCTGGTCTGGTACTTCAGCCGTCAGGCCGAAGAACGTCGTCGCCGTGCGATCCAGCAAGCCATCGAGGAAAGCGCTGCCGACTCCTGGAAGCAGCCGGACACCCGCCGCGCGCCAGCCCCGGCATCCCCGTTGGCGTAGGAGCAGACTTTAGTCGCGATGGCATCGCTGCGGTTTCTCAGGAAGCATCGCGGTGATGCCATCGCGGCTAAAGCCAGCTCCTACAACGATGGCAACACCGCGGTGCATCGGATGGACCGCGTGGTTTTCACCGCGGTGGTCCGCCATTCCCGTCAGGCACCAACTTCAAGGTACTGACGGATCCTTCGGCCACATCCTCTTCATCCATCAGCACCGGCTGATAACCTCCCTTGATGTACGCCTGCGCTTGATCGGCATAATGCCGATCAAACAGCACGCCGCTTTGCCCCACCGGGTTGATGGTCAGCGCCTTGCCGGGCTCGGCAAAGTCGATCAGCCGACGGGTCGAGGGGCCGTAGGTCACTGGCCACGGCGCCGGGCCGATCTTGGAGGCCAGATTGTTAGGCACTTCGTGGCCGCCCGGTGCCGGCATCGGGCCGACATTGAACAGGCGATCCAATGGCTTCTGTTGCCCAAGGGGATGGTTGTGGGTGAGGGTATGCGCCTTGCCCCATTGCCAGTCGCTCGGGTCCTGCCCCAGGGTTTTCTTCAAGTGCTCGATGCTGTTGCGCCAGGCGCGCTTGACGGTTTCGCTGCGATTGCCCTGGTTGGCCGTGCCGTGCTCGCCCCACCACGGCGACTGCGGATCTGCGGCCAAGCGCGGCAGGGCAGCATCCAGCACGCGGGTGGAGAGCAGGGTTTCAAACATCGCATCCCCCAACTCGTCGTGCATGGCTGCGCGGCTCAGTTCGTACAGAAACTGGCTGAACAGCGTTGCGTTCAAGGACTCCAGCGGGAAGTCGCCCTGCCAGGCGGCGAGGTCTTCGACCCATTGCTTTTCGCCAGGATCGCTGACCACTTCGCGCAACACCGGGATCAGTGGCGCGAGGGTACGCGGGCCGTAGGCCGTGGCAGTGCCGAGCTGCAGGGCCTGGCTGTTATGCACATCCCATCGCACCGAGGCATCGCTCAATTGCCGATTCAACTGTTGGCCGCGATCCGCCAAGTTGTAGTAACCGGGGATCGGCATGCCAGTGGGTGATACCGGTTGGGCATTGGCTGAGACGATATAGCCCCGGGCCGGGTTTTCTTCCTGCGGGTTGGCGCTAAATGGATAGAAACCGAGCTTGTCCGCATCAAAGGTGCTGCCGTCGAGAATGAACCCTGGGTTGACGCCTTGCGGTCGAATCGGAAGTTGCGCGGCAGCCCACCAGCCGATGTCGCCGGCGGCATTGGCCCAGACCAGATTCAGCCCCGGCGACTGGATTTTCTCGGCCGCGCTGCGGGCCTTGTCCAGGGTGTCGGCACGGTTGAATGCATAGAAGCCATCGAGGATCGGGTTCGCGGTTTCCAGGAACGACCACCACATGGCAATCGGTGTGCTGCCGGCGTTGGGGCCGAGCACGTCGTTGACGATCGGGCCGTGGGGCGACTGGCGCAGGGTGATGGTCACAGGCGCTGCATCCTTGACCGCGATCTGCTGCTCGCTGCGGGTCAGGTCGATCCATTGGCCATTGATTCGCACCTGTTCGGGGTTGGCCGGGTTGAGCTGCTCGGCGATCAGGTCGATGTCGTCATTCTGGAACATGGTCAGGCTCCAGCCGAACTGCCGGTTTTGCCCCAATGAGGCAAAAGGATTGAGCGCCTGATGATAGCCGTATAGCTCAAAGCCCGGCGCCGACAGCTGGGCTTCATACCAGACCGAGGGTACCGAGAAGCGAATATGCGGATCGCCTGCCAGCAGGGGTTTGCCGCTGTGCGTCCGGCTGCCGCTCACCGCCCAGGCGTTGCTGCCTTCGAACTGCGGCAAGCCGTTGTCGATCAAGGCTTGCTGGCTGAGCCGGGCCAGGCGGTTGAGGGGTTGCCAGTCGTTGGCGCTCAAGGAAGGGGGTGATTGCAGTACGCCTTCGGGGTGCCACTTAAGATCGAAGACTTTCAGGTAGTCCGGCCCCAGTTGATCACGTACATAAGTCAGCAGCGGTTCGGTACGAAAGGCGGCGGCAAAGCTGTAGGCCATGTAGCCTGCGATGCTGAGTGTGTCTTCGGCTGTAAAGGGCCGTTTGGCAATGCCCAGGATGTCGAACTCCACGGGCCGTGGATGTGTGTCCTGCCAAGCGTTCACGCCCTGCAGATAGGCTTGCAGGGCCTTCCAGGCCGGGGATTGCTTGTCCTGGTGCGCCACCATCGCCTGAGCCTTCTCGCGTATGCGCAAACTTCGAAATAGACGGTCGGTGTCTACCAGCTTGGCACCCAGCACCTCGGCCAGCTCGCCACGGGCCAGGCGGCGCATCGTTTCCATCTGGAACAATCGGTCCTGGGCATGAACATAACCCAGCGCTCGATAGAGATCCGCTTCATTTTCGGCGCGAATATGCGGTACGCCACGCGGGTCGTAGCGCACCGTCACCGGTGCCTGCAGCCAAGCCATCGTCACCTCGCCGTTTCGCAGCGGTTGCTTGCTGTGCACATACCAGGTGCCGCCGGCGGCAATTGCCGCAATGGCTACGGCCAGGACTGTCAGGCTGTGCTTCATGGGAACTCCCTGTTCTTGTGATCGATCAGTGGGCCTTGGCGGGTGTCCAGGGGCAATAACAGCCTACCGCCAGGGTGTGCGTTGCGTTGACCGGTCGATTTTCACTCAAAGCCTTCAGGATGGGCTCGATAAAACTGTTGCTGGAATTGCAGGTCGCTCCTGCGCTGTAAGGTCCGAAATAAGCCAGCCGGCCGTTACGGTCCCAGATCGCGACGGCGGGGCTGGCGGGTATCCGCTCGGCACCGGGCAGGTTGGCCAGTGGTTCAAGTGTGTGCAGAGTAGTGGGCAATCGGCCCTGGGTATCGGGCTTCTGGACGGAGTAGAACACGACACCCTGAGGGCCGAATCGCTCGGCCAACTCGGCCAAGTGCTGCTGGTTGCCGACATTGCAGGGGCAGGTCGAGTCCCAGAAATGTACCAGGCGGATGGGGCCAGGGCCTGCAAGCTCGCTTGGCAGGTTGAGGATGTCGCCGGCAAACAGCGCGGTCTGCTCGGCAAACGGGCGGATATAGCGGCCCTCGAACCATTGATAGGCGGTCCAGAGCGCATAGGCGCAGAGCAGGGCACAGGCGCTGATCAGGACAGGCTTTATGTGAGCGCGAGCCATGTAGGGTGTTTCCGATTGTGGGCGCCTAGCTTGCCATGCTTGCCCGGACAGATGAATATCGCAGTTGACTCCACCGCGCCGTGATTGGGAAAACCATGCCTGCGATGTTCCAAGCCGACACCCTGCGCGACAGCCTGTTGTCCTTGGCCGAGAAACAGCCGCTTTCGACCCAGGCCAAGGCCTATCAGCGCTTCTATGGTCTGGACTTGCCCGAACGCAAGTCCCGGTTTGCCAATGGGCTGGGGCGATTCCAGGCGGTGGGATTTGAGCTGGTCGCACAGGTGTGGACACCCGAATCGCCCGTGGCGACGATGTTTCTGCTGCACGGCTTCTACGATCATATGGGGCTGTATCGACATGTGATCGACTGGGCGCTGGACCAGGGGTTTGCGGTCATCTCCTGCGATTTGCCCGGCCATGGCCTGTCTAGCGGTGAGCGGGCCAGCATTGATGACTTCAGTGACTATCAACGCGTGCTCGATGCACTGTTCGAGGAGGCTCGCAGCCTGGCATTGCCAGCGCCCTGGCATCTGTGCGGGCAAAGCACGGGCGGGGCAATTGCCATTGATCACATCCTGCATCAGGGCGCAGGCAGCCCCATTGGCGGTGAGGTGATGTTGTTGGCGCCGCTGGTTCGCCCGCGTGCCTGGGGGTGGTCCAAGTTCAGCTACTGTTTGCTCAAGCCCTTTGTCAAAGGCATCGCCCGTCGCTTCAGCGAAAACACCAGCGACCCGACCTTTCTACCGTTTTTGCAGGCAGACCCGCTGCAACCCAGGCGCTTGCCCACCGTCTGGGTCGGCGCATTGCTGGCGTGGGTGCGCAGGATCGAGGCGGCGCCAAGCAGCATTCGTTCACCGATGATCGTTCAGGGCCAGGCCGACATGACGGTGGATTGGCTCTATAACCTTGAGATGCTCAAGCGCAAATTCGCCCAGCCCAGGATTCTGATGCTGCCGCAGGCTCGTCATCATCTGGCCAACGAGCTGCCCGCGATTCGGGAGCGTTATTTTGGCTTTTTGACCGAGAACCTGAGGGGCCCTGTAGGAGCCGACCTTGGTCGCGATGGCATCACCACGGTATAACGTGAAAAACCGCGGTGATGCCATCGCGACCAAGGTAGCGCAGGTCAGAGGTTGGAGGTCGGCTGGCCGACCGCAAGGCCTGCGCGGATGGCGGCCAGGGCCGCTTTGTAATAGGCCTTGCCTTCCGGGGACTCGGCAAAGTTGGCGAATTCTTCAAGTTCAGGGTCCGACAGGTTGCGGTAGACATACAGCAAGGTGTTGTCCAGGTCGGCGCCAATCTGCTCCATCAGCCGCTGGCGTTGGCCATCGAGCATCCCCTGGGCCTGGCCGCCACCGAACAGGCCGGGAATCATCTGGCTGAGACTGTCGGCCGCAACACCGGCAATCGCAAGACTGACTTCGGCTCCCGCTTCGCGGGCTGGCAAGGCTTGCGCCAGATGGCGGATCAGCAGGGAGCGGGTAGCACTGGCTTCCATCCGGGGCAGGCCTTGGGCGTTCTTGGCCAACTGATCGCGGCGGGTGGCGAGTAATTCAGCGGCAACAATCTTGCGCCCCAGCGGCGATTGGAAGAATGCCAAGGCAGGCTTCGGGTTCGGCAAGTTCTGGCGTAAATGGGCTTCGGCGCGCTTGTCCATGGCCTTGGCCGCGAAGCGCTGGTTGCTGTTGTTGACCAGTGCCTGGAAAACCGCAGGCGGCAGGCTGTTGCTATAGCGCTGCTGGGCGGCAGTGAGGGCATCGTTAAAATGCGCGCGTTGTTCCGGCCAACCGGCGACCTTGTACAACTGGTCGAGGTTGTCAGCCCAAGTGGGCGTGGAACAGAACAGCATCAGCAGGAAAAACAGACGGCGCATTGAAGGACTCCTGTCGGCAGGCCGCTATTGTCCGTGGGGTGGCGGGGCTTGTCGAGAATCCTCTGTCATATGGCGCCGCCAGGTGGCGCTGTCGGTTTCATCGGCGTATGGATACTATGCGCGCCATGCACCTATCTCCTGATCATTCGCTGTTGTTGCGTATTGTTGATGACCTGGCCGCTCATGGCTGGTCCCAACAAGACATCTTCTTGCCCCAAGGCCTGACCCAGGCGCTGGCGGGTGAGTGCTGTGCGCGTGCCTCAGCCGGTGAACTGGCCCCGGCCGCCGTGGGCCGCGGCCCGGCCCAGGAGGTCCGTGAGGGCATCCGTGGCGACCATATCCTCTGGCTCGACCCTGGCCAGTCCGAGGCGTGCGACCAATATCTGGGCTTGATGGACAGCCTGCGCGAAGCACTTAATCGCGACCTGTTCATGGGGCTTGAGGATTTCGAAAGCCATTTCGCGCTGTATCCGCCGGGCGCGTTCTACCGTCGGCATGTCGACCGTTTTCGTGATGACGACCGGCGCTCGGTCTCGGCAGTGGTCTACCTCAACGAGGGCTGGCAACCCGAAGACGGTGGTCAATTGCGCATGTACCTCAAGGGCGATGCCGTGCATGACGTGCCGCCGACCGGTGGTTGCCTGGTGGTGTTCCTGTCCGGCGAAATGCCCCATGAAGTCTTGCCTGCCCATCGCGATCGGCTGTCGTTGACGGGCTGGTTCCGCCGTCGTGGCAACGAGCCGTTCTGACATGCACAAGATTCTGGTCAGTGCCTGTCTGCTTGGGCAGCCGGTGCGCTACGACGGCAGGGACAGTGGGCAGTTCGATCAGTTGCGGGCCTGGCAGCAGGAAGGCCGGCTGGTCGTGCTGTGCCCGGAGGTGGCGGGTGGTTTACCGGTTCCAAGGCCCGCGGCAGAGATACCGGGCGGGCAGGGTGGTTCGGTGCTCGATGGGCGCAATCGGGTGATCACCCGTGATGGTGGTGATGTCACCGCAGCTTTTGTGGCAGGCGCCGAATTGGCCTTGCAGCTGGTGAAAACCCATGGAATCGGTATAGCGATTCTCAAGGCGGGCAGCCCGTCATGCGGCAATACCCTGACCTACGACGGTACTTTCAGTGCCCGCAAAGTGAGCGGCGAGGGCGTCACCACGGCGCTGTTGCGCCGTCATGGGGTGCAGGTATTCAGCGAACTGGAACTGCCTGAAGCTGCCCTCGCGCTGGCAGCACTCCCTTAGGGCGCTGTGTTTTCGGCCTGTGCGCCGAACCATTTGTTTGAAAGTGCTTCCAGGCGGCCATCGTCCTTGATTCGTTTCAGGGCGTTGTTCAGCGAGTTCTGGAACGCCGGGTTGTTTTTCTGAAAAGGAATGGCCAGGTTTACGGGTTTGCCGGTTGCTGCCGTGGCACTTGGAGCCTGGGGGGCAAACGGAATGACCAGCGCCGTGGTGGGGCCAACCTCTGCCGGCTTCGCCTTGGCTTGACCATAAGGTGAGCTGAAATCCAGGCGCTCCTTGAGCTCGGGCGTGGCGCTGAGGTGATTCAAGGCAATATCGTATTTTCCGCTCTCGACACCCACCAACAAATCCGCCTGGTCGGTCACGATAAACGACGGATAGACACCCATTTCCCTGGCGATCGTTTCTCCCAATTCAACCTCGAAGCCGGTCAGCTTCTCACCTTCCCTGAAGTTGAACGGTGGCGTGTTGGCTTCTACGGCAATTCGCAGTTCGTGCCGGTCGTTGATATCGTCGATCAGTTCGGCTTGTGCCACCGGGCTGATCAGGGCTGCTAGCAGTATCCCTATGGTTAAACGCATCTGCGCCCCTTCTTTTTCTTGGTATGTGAAAAGTATCGAGTTCGCCCCCGGATTTTTGGCAGTGCCGAGGTCGAACGCAAGCTAGGACCACTATTCTGCGTAGTTGTTTTGCGACTACGCTAATTAATTAACGTCCTAATTTCACGCAGTAAATCACAGGAGAAGTGAATGAACCGTCTAATTTCGCGCGTCGCGGTCGCCGGGTTGTTGCTCGGTATGTCGGCCTACAGTGTCGCCGAAGGTCCGCAAAGCGTAGCAGCGCCCGCGGGGGCAAAGGTGTTTATCGAATCGCCGAAGGACGGCGCCACGGTAGACAAGACCTTTACCGTCAAGTTTGGCGTAGAAGGGATGGAGCTCAAGCCCGCGGGTGACGTGACCCCGAATACCGGCCATCACCATTTGCTGGTCGATGTGGACAAGGAGCCGGCCGCCGATACGGTTCTGCCAACCAACATGATCCCGGAAAATAACCAGCCATTGCCGGCAGGGCCGCAAGTGTTGCACTTCGGCAAGGCTCAGACGGAAGCCAAGATCACCCTGACGCCGGGTAAACATACCCTGCAGTTGGTACTGGGCGATAAATCCCATGTGCCGTTCAAGCCAAGCGTCGAGTCGAAGAAAATCACGGTCAACGTTGAGTAAACAGGGGCCCAAAAAGCATCGCGGGCAAGCCCTGCTCCTATGTATGGACTCGCCCCCACTATCAACCCGCTTTTGAACACTGCTACCCGGCTGCATCTATGTATAAGGCCTACTCGAGGAAGCCTGATCGGCTTCTGGCCAACATTCAATAAGCTCGCGGTATGCCAATTACGTTAAGGCCTCAAGGGCCAGTAGGAGCACAGGCATCAATCCGCGACGGTCTGACCTGGGGTCAATGTTCTTTAGCAAGGGTTGGAGCGCTTTAACGCCCCGGTGGCAGAACTCTGTGGATCAGTGACTCATCGTCGCCTCCTGGACATTGCCCATGTGGCGACGATAGGTCTGCTCGGTTTTCAGTAATACCCAGACGATGCGTAGGGTACGGTTGGCCAATCGGACGGCCGTTTCCTTGCGACCCAAGCGACACAGCCAGCGCAGCAAGCGCCGGTCATCGGGTTGTTCCGAATCAGGCCGCACCTGTCTCAAGACCGCATGCGCGCCCTGGATCGCCAGGCTGCGTAGGTAGGCGTCGCCCTGCTTGCTCATCTTGCCCAGCCGGATTTTCTGTCCGCTGCTGTGCTGAGTGGGCACCAAACCAAAGTAGGCGGCAAACTGGCGTGCGTTGGCGAAGCGCTCAGGCTCGACCTGCTTGGCCAGCAGCGCGGTGGCGATGATCGGACCGATGCCACGCACCGTCATCAACCTTTTCGCCGTCTCATCCTGCTGTGCGGCCGTTTCCAGTCGGCCGGTCAACACGCTGACGCGCTCGCCCAACTGGCTCCATTCGCCGAGCAGCTCAGCAATCAGCTCGCGCAGCAGATCCGGCAGCGGCTGGGTGGCATCCTCGAGTATCCGCGGCACCACCCGGCTGATCGCCGCCTCACCTTGCGCCAAGGCCACGCCATGCTCGAGCAGCAAGCCACGCATCTGATTACCCATGGCCGTGCGCCGCCGCACATAGCCCTGGCGGGCGCGATGCAGTGCCTGCATGGCCAGCGCCGCGGCACTTTTGACCGGCACTGAGACAATCCGACTATCTCGACCCGCCCGCAAGATCGCATGTGCATCGTTGCGATCATTCTTCGGCCCGCTGCGATGATCGGCCACATGCTGCGCAGGCAGGATCCGCACCGGGTTGCCTTGGGCCTGCAGCAACCGCGCCCATGCCTGAGCGCCTGGGCCTGTTTCCATCAGCACCATGACGCTCATGGGCAGTTGGCGAAGAAACGCCTGGAAGGCTTCGCGCGATTTGATTCGGTCCTCGTACACCACTTGGCCCAGGGCGTTTTCCCCGGCCACCTGGAAGACCCTCTTGGCAAGATCTACCGAGACGGTCGAACAGGTTGCTAGGTCGGCTGAAGACAAAGAGTGATTGTTGGTCGTATGCTTTTTCATGGGCTCGCCCTCGCTGTCGTTGGCTTCTTTATAGATGCCACCGTGGCGCATAGACGCCTCGGTTGGGGCGAGTCCATGTAATTACAGGCCGTATGTAGCCGTTGTAGGAGCAGGGCTTGCCCGCGAATGGGTTCAGCCCGTTCTAGAACTTAGAACAGAACGCGCGAACGGATGGTGCCCTTGACCTGCTGCAGCTTGGCTTGCGCCAGGTCCGAGTACTCGGCATCGACGTCGATCACCACGTAGCCAACTTTCTCGTTGGTCTGCAGGAACTGACCGGAGATGTTGATACCGTTTTCGGCAAACACTTTGTTGATTTCGCTGAGTACACCCGGAATGTTTTCGTGGATGTGCAGCAGGCGGTGTTTGCCTGGGTGAGCCGGCAGGGCCACTTCAGGGAAGTTGACCGACGACACGGAAGTGCCGTTGTCGCTGTACTTGACCAGTTTTTCGGCCACTTCCAGGCCGATGTTGGCCTGGGCTTCGGCAGTGGAACCGCCGATGTGTGGGGTCAGGATGACGTTGTCCAGGCCGCGCAGAGGGCTTTCGAACTCGTCATCGTTGGAGCGCGGCTCGACCGGGAATACGTCGATGGCAGCGCCGATCAGGTGCTGGTCCTTGATCGCGTCAGCCAGGGCGTCCAGTTCGACCACAGTGCCGCGAGCGGCGTTGATCAGGATGCCGCCTTTCTTGATAGCGCGGATTTCCTTCTCGCCCATCATCCACTGGGTGGCCGCGGTTTCAGGCACATGCAGCGAGACGATGTCGGACATGCCGAGCAATTCGGTCAGGCTACCGACCTGGGTGGCGTTGCCCAGTGGCAGTTTGGTGATGGTGTCGTAGAAGTACACCTGCATGCCCAGGCCTTCAGCCAGGACCGACAGCTGCGTACCGATGGAGCCGTAACCGATGATGCCCAGCTTCTTGCCGCGGATCTCGAAGGAATTGGCCGCGCTCTTGATCCAGCCACCACGGTGGCAGGAAGCGTTCTTCTCGGGAATGCCGCGCAGCAGCAGGATGGCCTCGGCCAGTACCAGCTCGGCAACGGAGCGAGTGTTGGAGTACGGCGCGTTGAAGACCGCGATACCGCGCTGGCGTGCAGCGTCCAGGTTGACCTGGTTGGTACCGATGCAGAAACAGCCGACAGCGACCAGTTTCTTGGCGCAGTCGAAAACCTCTTCGGTCAGTTGAGTGCGCGAGCGAATGCCGATGAAGTGAGCGTCGGCGATCTTTTCCTTAAGCTCGGCTTCCGGCAGCGCCTTGGTGTGGTACTCGATGCTGGTATAGCCGGCGGCCTTGAGGACGTCCACGGCGGATTGGTGGACGCCTTCGAGAAGAAGGAACTTGATCTTGCTCTTATCGAGAGAAGTCTTGCTCATCTGCGTAAACCTGTGTCCCGGAGAAAAATGGCAGGGAAATGGAGCTGGCGCAGAATCGGCCTGAAGCACGATCAGCGGGGGCGTATGCTAGCATGAGTACCCCTTGATCCGCCCATCCCTGGCACGTGAAGTGTGCTCAGGGTGACTATGAATTGTTCGAGAGTTCCGTCGATGACTGTTCTTGCGCCGATTGATGAATTGAAGACCCTTGTCGAGCCCGGCAAGGTGCTGACCGATCCCGCCTCGCTGGATACATACGGCAAGGACTGGACCAAGCACTACCCTCCCGCCCCTACGGCGATCGTCTTCCCCAAGTCCATCGAGCAAGTCCAGGCCATCGTGCACTGGGCCAACCGCCATCGCATCGCGCTCGTGCCTTCCGGCGGACGCACCGGGCTGTCGGCGGCCGCAGTGGCCGCCAACGGCGAAGTGGTGGTGGCGTTCGACTACATGAACCAAGTGCTGGACGTGAATGTCACGGACCGCACCGTGGTTTGCCAACCGGGTGTGGTCACCGAGCAATTGCAGAATCTGGCGCAAGAGCACGGCTTGTATTACCCCGTGGACTTCGCTTCGGCAGGCTCCAGCCAGATTGGCGGCAATATCGGCACCAATGCCGGCGGCATCAAGGTCATTCGCTACGGGATGACACGCAACTGGGTCGCGGGCCTCAAGGTCGTGACCGGCAAGGGCGACATCCTTGAGTTGAACAAGGATTTGATCAAGAACGCCACGGGCTACGACTTGCGCCAGTTGTTTATCGGCGCTGAAGGCACCCTGGGCTTTGTGGTCGAGGCGACCATGCGCCTGGACCGCGCGCCGCGCAACCTCACCGCCATGGTGCTGGGCACGCCGGATTTCGACTCGATCATGCCGGTGCTGCACGCCTTCCAGAACAAGCTGGACCTGACGGCATTCGAGTTCTTTTCAGACAAGGCATTGGCCAAGATCCTTGGCCGAGGTGATGTGCCCGCACCCTTTGAGACCCAGTGCCCGTTCTATGTGCTGCTGGAATTCGAAGCGGTGACCGAAGAGGTGCTCAACGATGCCTTGGGCACTTTCGAGCACTGCATCGAGCAAGGCTGGGTTGTCGATGGCGTCATGAGCCAGAGCGAGCAACAGCTGCAAAACCTCTGGAAGTTGCGCGAATACATCTCCGAAACCATCGCTCACTGGACACCGTATAAAAACGACATCTCTGTGACCGTGTCCAAGGTGCCGGGCTTCCTCAAGGATATTGATGCGATTGTCGGTGAAAAGTATCCAGACTTCGAAGTCGTCTGGTATGGCCATATCGGCGACGGCAACCTGCACTTGAACATCCTCAAGCCCGAAAACCTGAGCAAGGATGAGTTCTTTTCACAGTGCGCGGTCGTTAATAAATGGGTGTTCGAGATCGTACAGAAATACAACGGTTCGATCTCTGCCGAACATGGCGTGGGCATGACCAAGCGCGATTATCTGGAATACAGCAGGTCCCTGGCAGAAATTGCCTATATGAAGGCGATCAAGGCGGTATTTGACCCAAATGGGATCATGAACCCCGGCAAGATTTTTGCTATCGAGTAACGCCACAGAATCACGGCAAACAAACATCAGGAGTGGGGAATGAGCTACCAGCACCAATATATCGACGGAACGCGCGTTCACTATCCGTTGGGTAAGGTGGTGTGCATCGGCCGCAACTATGCCGAACACGCCAAGGAGCTGAATAATCCGATACCCACCGAGCCATTGCTATTTATCAAGCCCGGCAGTTGCGTAGTGGAAGCAGAAGGCGGGTTTTCGCTGCCGTTTGACCGGGGTGCGGTGCACTACGAAGCTGAGATTGCGGTATTGCTGGGCAAGTCCTTGTCTACCAAGCCCAGTGTCGAGGAAGTTGTCGACGCCATTTCCGGTTTTGCGCCGGCGTTGGACCTGACCCTGCGTGACCTGCAATCGAAGCTCAAGGAAAAGGGCTTGCCGTGGGAATTGTCCAAATCCTTCGACGGTGCCTGCGTGTTGACGCCGTTCGTGCCGGCCAGCACGTTCCCTGACTTTACCGATATCGGCATTCGTCTGACCATCAATGGCGAGGTTCGTCAGGATGGCAGCAGTAACCAGATGCTCAATCCCATTGTGCCGATGATCCAGCACATGGCGGCGATGTTTTCCTTGCAGGCCGGTGACGTGATCCTGACCGGGACACCCGTCGGTGTCGGCCCGCTGGAGCAGGGCGATGAGCTGGTATTGGAGCTGCCCGGCGCCAGCCGTTTCGAAACGCGCGTACTCTGATGCCCTGGCCGCCGTCCGTGGCGGCGGCCATAGGCTGGGAAAGCGCTGTCGCCTGATCGTCGTTTTCTTTTTTTTCACAAACGATTCGCATAATGCAGGCGTGTTTTCAGCAACCGGGCTTGCCGGTAATGCGTTACTGTTCGAAAAAATCAGAGAAGTAATCGATGGTCGTTCCCATGAGTTCCACTGGCCGTAAGGGCCTGCACCGACGCACATCTTTCTGGCTGATCGTTTTAGCCGTCATCGGCTATGGCGTGTCGATGGCCATGCATTGGGATGATCGGGCGATATTCTGGGTCAAGGAGCGCTTCGTCAGCAGCGTGGCGCGGCAGCAAAGCGTCTGGCTTCCCGACTATCGAGCCGACATCAATGCCAAGGTATTGCCGGGTATGGAAGACGATGAAGCGTCGGACCTTTCTTATAACCCGACGACCAAAACCCTGTTTTCTGTCATGGGCAAGAACCCGTTCCTGGTTGAATTGAATCTGGACGGCGACGTGTTGCGTAAAATGCCGCTGGTAGGTTGGTCCAACCCTGAAGGCGTTGCCGTACTCGATGGCCAGCACCTGGCGATTGCGGATGAGCGAAATCACAGCCTGACGATTGTCACTGTGGATGCGTCAACCCAGTCACTGGATATCAAGGATTTTCCCCAATACGACCTGGGCCCTTCGGCCAATCAGAACAAGGCCTTTGAAGGGATTGCCTGGGATCCCAAGCATCAGCAACTGATCCTCGGCGAAGAGCGACCACCGGCACTGTTTACTTGGAAAAGCGACGGTAGCGCGCCATTGCAGGGCAACAAGGCCAAGCTGGCCAACAAAGACCTGGATATGCGCAACCTCTCTGCTCTGGCGATTGACCCGCGCACCGGGCATTTGCTGGTGTTGTCAGCTGATTCGCACCTGCTGATGGAGCTGGATGACAACGGCGAACAGGTCAGCTTCATCACGTTGCTGCAGGGTTTCAACGGGTTGGACAAGACCATTCCTCGTGCCGAGGGCGTGGCCTTGGATGAAGCCGGTAACATCTATATGGTCAGCGAACCCAACCTGTTCTATCGGTTCGTCCCCAAGCGCCGTTAAGCCTGGTTTCAGTTTGATGTGCTTACCTGCCGGCCGAACTTCTTTGAGTTACCTTAATGCGTCGCTTCCTCTATTTGTTTATCGTCGCTGCCCTGCTGATGGCAGGGCTTGCCGGCCAACACTTCCGCTTTTTCGAGCGCGCCTGGTTTAACTGGACGGTCTGGCAGAAGCCTTTTGAACACGCCATCGGCCTTGACGATTACCGCGTGGTGATTGAGGCCAGGCCTGTCGAAGGCGTGGCGGATGATCTTTCAGCGCTGACCTACAACCCTGACCGACGCACGCTGTTTACCCTCACCAATGCCCAGTCCGAGCTGATCGAGCTGTCGCTGGAGGGTCGCATTCTGCGGCGCATGCCTCTGGTCGGTTTCGGCGACCCGGAGGCGATCGAGTACATCGGGCCCAACCTTTATGTGATAGCCGATGAGCGCGGGCAGCGGTTGATCAAGATACATCTGTCAGACGATACCCAGGTCGTCGATGCCCAGAATGCCGAGCAACTGATTCTGCAGTTTGGTCCGGGCGGCAACAAGGGTTTCGAAGGGCTGGGCTATGACGTGGCCGGCAAACGCCTGTTTATCGCCAAGGAGCGTGACCCGATGTTGATCTATGAGGTCCAGGGCTTCCCGCACGGGCCAACAGATCAGTCGTATTCGGTGCATGTGGTGCAAAACAGCCAGCGTGACAAGGGCCTGTTCGTGCGGGATCTATCGAGTTTGCAGTTCGATGCGCGCACTGGGCACCTGCTGGCATTGTCTGAAGAGTCGCGGCTGTTGCTGGAACTTGATGTGGATGGACGGCCGATCAGCAGCCTGTCGTTGAGCAAGGGCAAACAAGGCCTGTCTCGCACTGTGCCGCAGGCCGAAGGGATCGCGATGGATGGCGAAGGGACGATCTACCTGGTCAGCGAGCCGAACCTGTTCTACGTCTTCAAGAAACCGCTGTAGGAGCAGAGCTTGTCGGAGCGCCGAACCGTCGCGATGGCATCACCGCCGTACACCAGATATACCGCGGTGTGGCCATCGCAGCCAAGGCTGGCTCCTACAGGGTTTTCACGCCTTCAGCCGTGCCCAGCAACAGCAGGTCCGCCGGCCGCGCCGCGAACAGACCGTTGGTGACCACGCCGACAATGGCATTGATCTGCGCTTCCAGCTCCACCGGGTTGGTGATCTGTAGGTTGAACACATCGAGAATGATGTTGCCGTTGTCGGTGATAACGCCTTCGCGGTAGACCGGGTCGCCGCCCAGCTTCACCAGTTGGCGGGCAACATGGCTGCGGGCCATGGGAATCACTTCGACTGGCAGCGGGAAAGCGCCCAGCACCGGCACCAACTTGCTGCCGTCGGCGATGCAGATAAAGGTCTTGGCCACGGCCGCGACGATTTTCTCGCGGGTCAGGGCTGCGCCACCGCCTTTGATCAGGTTCAGGTGCTCGTCGCTCTCGTCGGCGCCGTCGATGTAGAACTCAAGGTCGCTGACCGTGTTCAGTTCGTACACCGGGATACCGTGACCCTTCAGGCGTGCCGCAGTGGCTTCGGAGCTGGCGACCGCGCCATCGAAAGCGCCTTTATGCTGGGCCAGGGCATCAATAAAACAGTTGGCGGTCGAACCGGTACCCACGCCAACGATGCTCTTGTCATCTAGCTTGGGCAGAATGAAATCGACAGCGGCCTGGGCGACAGCCTGTTTGAGTTGGTCCTGGGTCATGCGGGCTCCGAAGCGGGCAAGGAGTAACGTAAAGGCCGGCATTATAGCCCCATGTGTGGGTAAAACCTTGGCTTTGCTGTGGTCGTCCGACGCAACGTCGGGGTAGACTCGGGGGTTCCCGCCCTCGATCGTCAGTGATGCTTTCCGATGCTTGAACAGTACGTCAAAAAGATTCTTACCTCGCGCGTTTACGATGTTGCCGTGGAAACCCCGCTGCAAGCGGCTGGCCAGCTGTCCAAGCGTCTGGGCAATCAGGTGCTGCTCAAGCGTGAGGACCTGCAGCCGGTGTTCTCGTTCAAGATTCGCGGCGCCTACAACAAAATGGCGCAGCTGAAGCCCGAAGAACTGGCGCGTGGCGTGGTAACGGCATCGGCCGGCAACCATGCCCAGGGTGTGGCGCTGGCCGCCCGCGAGCTGGGTATCAAGGCCACTATCGTGATGCCCAAGACAACCCCCGAAATCAAGGTCGAGGGTGTGCGTTCGCGTGGCGGCAAAGTCGTGCTGCATGGCGACACGTTTCCCGAGGCGCTGGCCTACTCGCTCAAGCTGGTGGATGAAAAGGGCTACGTTTATATCCACCCTTATGACGACCCGGACACCATCGCCGGCCAAGGCACCGTGGCCATGGAGATCCTGCGCCAGCACCCCGGCCGGCTCGATGCGATCTTTGTCCCGGTCGGCGGCGGCGGGCTGATTGCCGGGATCGCGGCCTACGTCAAATACCTGCGCCCTGAGGTCAAGGTGATCGGCGTCGAGCCGGACGATTCCAATTGCCTGCAGGCGGCCATGGCTGCGGGCGAGCGCGTGGTACTCGGCCAGGTCGGCCTATTTGCCGATGGCGTGGCGGTTGCGCAGATCGGTCAACATACCTTTGATATCTGCCGCCACTATGTGGATGAAGTGATCACCGTCAGCACGGATGAAATCTGTGCGGCCATCAAGGATATTTACGACGATACCCGCTCGATTACCGAACCAGCCGGCGCCTTGGGTGTTGCGGGGATCAAGCGCTATGTGGAGTCGCGCAACATCAGTGGCCAGACCCTGGTGGCCATCGACTCGGGCGCCAATGTCAATTTTGACCGTCTGCGCCATGTGGCCGAGCGTGCCGAGCTTGGCGAAGGCCGTGAGGCGATCATTGCCGTGACCATCCCGGAGAAACCGGGCAGCTTCAAGGCGTTCTGCGAAGCCATTGGCAAGCGCCAGATCACCGAATTCAACTACCGCTATCACAATGAAGGCGAAGCTCATATCTTCGTCGGCGTGCAAACCCACCCCGACAACGACCCGCGCAGCGCACTGCTCGACAGCCTGACGGCCCAGGGGTTTCCGGTGCAGGATTTGACCGACAACGAACTGGCCAAGATGCATATCCGCCATATGGTCGGTGGCCGTGCGGCGCGGGTCAGTGACGAATTGGTGCTGCGTTTCGAGTTCCCCGAGCGGCCGGGCGCGCTGTTCAACTTCCTGAACAAGCTGGGTGGGCGCTGGAATATCTCGATGTTCCACTACCGCAACCACGGTGCGGCGGATGGTCGAGTGGTCGCCGGCCTGCAGGTGCCAGACGACGAACGGCATCTGGTACCCGAAGCCTTGGCAGCCATCGGTTACCCCTATTGGGATGAGTCGGACAACCCGGCCTACCAACTGTTCCTGGGCTGACAGGCACTGCTACGCTCAGTGGATCGGTTGGGCTTCAGGGCGATGATATGGAAACGTTGACGGCACTCAAGCTGGCCCATGGTTTGGGCACCCTGGTGGTGTTTGGTTGCACGGCAGCCTTGGTGTTTGGCGCCTGGCGGATGCGGGCGCAAGGTTATACGGGCCTTGCGCGGCGGCCGTGGTTGTTTGTCTGGTTGCTGATGGGGCTGGGCTTGCTCAGCCTGCCTTTCAGTGGCTGGTGGCTGGTGCACACGGTCGGCTGGTCGCTGGGGCAAACCTGGCTGCTGGGCGGGGCATTGCTTTATACGGTCGGTTGCCTGTGCTGGCTGTTGCTGCCAGGACGCTTGGGGCGAGCGGGCTGGGCAGCGGGGCTGGCCGCGGTGGCGGGGGTGATGTTTGTCGCCGTGTTGGTATTGATGCTGATCAAACCGGTTTGAATCCCAGTGTAGGAGCCGGCTTTAGCCGCGATGAACGCACCGCGGTGCATCAGGCAAACCGCGGTGCGTTCATCGCGGCTAAAGCCGGCTCCTACCCAGAGTGCCAGTTTTAACCCCGCAGCGAGATCACTTTCCAGCCCCGACGCTCGGCTTCAGCCTTCAGGTTCGGGTCCGGGTCCACCGCTATCGGGTGAGCCACTTGCTCGAGCAGCGGCAGGTCATTCATCGAGTCGCTATAGAAGTAGCTGTCTTCCAGGTTCAATCCTGTCTCTTCCAGCCAGCGGTTCAGGCGCGTCACCTTGCCTTCACGAAAGCACGGTATATCGGTACTGCGACCGGTGTAGCGCCCGTCTACCATTTCGCATTCGGTTGCCAGTAGCGTCTCAACGCCCAAGCGTTTGGCAATAGGGCCTGTGACGAAGCGGTTGGTGGCCGTGATAATCACCAGCTTGTCGCCGGCGGCGCGGTGCTTGTCCAGCAGCGCCAGGGCCTTGGGCAGCATGATCGGCTCGATGCAGTCACGCATGAAATCACCGTGCCATTTGTCGAGCTGGGCCATCTCGGTCCTCGCCAGGATTTCCAGGGTGAACTCCAGGTAGGCATTCAAGTCCAGCTTGCCAGCCAGATAGTCCTGGTAGAACTCATCGTTGCGGTTCTTGTATTGAACCGGGTCAAGGATCTTGCGTTCACACAGGTAGTCGCCCCAAGCGTGGTCGCTGTCGCCGCCAAGCAGGGTGTTGTCCAGGTCGAATATAGCCAAGCGCATTGAAGTCTCTCGCGTGAAGTTCAGAAAAGGTCCACAGAATACGGTCTTTTCACAACAGTGCACATAAGGTAGGCCGGTGCGTTGCTGCCTTCCCAAGCTTTGTGGAACAATGCGGGGACATGCGTTTGCGAGGTTGCTGCCGTGATCGACCCCGATGGTTTCCGCCCCAATGTCGGGATTATTCTGACGAATGATGCCGGTCAGGTGCTATGGGCGCGGCGTATCAACCAGGATGCCTGGCAGTTTCCCCAGGGAGGTATCAACCCTCAGGAGACGCCAGAAGATGCCTTGTACCGCGAGCTGAACGAAGAAGTAGGGCTGGAACGCCAGGACGTGGAAATTCTTGCCTGCACCCGTGGCTGGTTGCGTTATCGTTTACCCCAACGTCTGGTCAGGACGCACAGCCAGCCGCTGTGCATCGGCCAGAAACAGAAGTGGTTCCTGCTGCGCCTGGTTTCCAATGAGCAGCGGGTGAGGATGGATTTGACCGGTAAACCGGAATTCGATGGCTGGCGTTGGGTCAGCTATTGGTATCCGTTGGGCCAGGTGGTGACATTCAAGCGCGAGGTATACCGCCGCGCACTAAAAGAGCTTGCCCCGCGCCTGCTGGCGCGCGACTGACGACGGAGTTCGACCCCGAGCCATGCTCAATACGCTGCGCAAGATCGTCCAGGAAGTTAACTCCGCCAAAGATCTCAAGTCGGCGTTGGGGATCATTGTCATGCGCGTCAAGGAGGCCATGGGCAGCCAGGTCTGCTCGGTCTACTTGCTTGATCCAGAATCCAACCGCTTTGTGCTGATGGCCACCGAGGGTTTGAACAAACGCTCGATCGGCAAGGTCAGCATGGCCCCTAACGAGGGCCTGGTCGGTCTGGTCGGTACGCGTGAAGAACCGCTGAACCTGGAAAATGCCGCCGATCACCCGCGCTACCGCTACTTCGCCGAGACCGGTGAAGAACGCTTCGCCTCCTTCCTGGGTGCCCCCATCATTCACCACCGTCGTGTGGTGGGGGTTCTGGTTATCCAGCAAAAGGAGCGTCGCCAGTTCGACGAGGGCGAAGAAGCGTTCCTGGTGACCATGAGCGCGCAGTTGGCCGGGGTTATCGCCCATGCCGAGGCGACCGGCTCCATTCGCGGCCTGGGCCGCCAGGGCAAGGGCATCCAGGAAGCCAAGTTTGTCGGTGTACCGGGCTCTCCGGGCGCCGCGGTGGGCACGGCGGTGGTGATGCTGCCACCGGCCGACCTGGATGTGGTGCCGGACAAGACCGTCACCGATATCCAGGCCGAACTCAAACTCTTCAACAATGCCCTGGAAGGTGTGCGCGCCGACATGCGCACTCTGTCGGCCAAGCTTGCGACCCAGCTGCGGCCAGAAGAGCGGGCCTTGTTCGATGTCTACCTGATGATGCTCGAAGACGCCGCGCTGGGCGGTGAAGTGGTGCAGGTCATCAAGACCGGCCAGTGGGCCCAGGGCGCCTTGCGCCAGGTGGTGGTCGAGCACGTCAACCGCTTTGAATTGATGGACGACGCCTACCTGCGCGAGCGTGCATCGGACGTCAAGGACCTGGGCCGACGGTTGCTGGCGTATCTGCAAGAGGCTCGTCATCAGACCCTGGTCTACCCCGACAACTCCATTCTGGTCAGTGAAGAGCTGACCCCGGCGATGCTGGGCGAGGTGCCGGAGGGCAAGCTGGTCGGCCTGGTGTCGGTATTGGGTTCAGGCAACTCCCACGTCGCGATTCTGGCGCGTGCCATGGGCATCCCGACGGTGATGGGCCTGGTCGACCTGCCATATTCGAAGGTCGATGGCATTGGGATGATCGTCGACGGCTATCACGGCGAGGTCTACACCAACCCCAGTGAAGTGCTCAGCAAGCAGTTCGCGGTGGTGGTGGAAGAAGAACGCCAGCTGTCCCAGGGCCTCGATGCGCTGCGCGAATTGCCGTGCGTAACCCTCGACGGCCACCGCATGCCGCTGTGGGTCAACACTGGCCTGCTGGCCGATGTGGCCCGCGCCCAGCAACGTGGCGCCGAAGGGGTGGGCCTGTACCGAACCGAAGTGCCGTTCATGATCCAGCAGCGTTTTCCGAGCGAGAAGGAGCAGCTGGCGATTTACCGCGAGCAACTGACCGCCTTCCATCCGTTGCCGGTGACCATGCGCAGCCTGGACATCGGCGGCGACAAGGCGCTGTCGTACTTCCCGATCAAGGAAGACAACCCGTTTTTGGGCTGGCGTGGTATTCGGGTCACGCTCGACCACCCGGAAATCTTCCTGGTCCAGACCCGCGCCATGCTCAAGGCCAGCGAAGGCCTGAACAACCTGCGTATCCTGCTGCCGATGATTTCCGGTATCCATGAACTGGAAGAAGCCCTGCACCTGATCCACCGTGCCTGGGGTGAAGTGCGCGACGAGGGCACCGACGTGCCGATGCCGCCGGTGGGAGTGATGATCGAGATTCCGGCAGCGGTGTACCAGACCCGTGAGCTGGCCCGGCAGGTGGATTTCCTTTCGGTCGGCTCCAACGACCTGACCCAATACCTGCTGGCGGTAGACCGCAACAACCCGCGGGTCGCCGATCTTTACGACTACATGCACCCGGCGGTTTTACAGGCCTTGCAGCATGTCGTCACTGAAGCTCACGCCGAAGGTAAGCCGGTGAGTATTTGCGGCGAGATGGCGGGCGATCCAGCCGCCGCTGTGCTGTTGATGGCGATGGGTTTTGACAGCTTGTCGATGAACGCCACCAACCTGCCAAAGGTCAAGTGGATGCTGCGCCAGATCAACATGAGTAAATCCAGGGAAATGCTCAGCCAGGTCATGACCATCGACAACCCGCAGGTTATCCACAGCACCTTGCAGCTGGAGCTGAAAAACCTGGGCCTGGCGCGAATGATCACCCCAGCCTCCCCGAAGAAACTGTAGGAGCAGACTTTAGTCGCGATGAACGCTCCGCGGTTTACCTGATACACCGCGGTGAGGCCATCGCAGCATAGGTATCTACACATTTTTTGGCGTACTGCTACGAATGTAGCCGCTGACGAGGTACGAGGCTGCGATCGGCAGCGAAGCGGCCGTAAAACCTGAGACCGTAATCCATCAGGCACACCGAAGGGCCTGAATTTACGACGGCTTCGCCGCCGATCGCAGCCTCGTACCTCGGCAGCGGCTACAAGAGCCGCGCTGCCCCAGAGTTGTGTAGATACCTATGGCCATCGCAGCCAAGGCTGGCTCCTACATCAGGTCGAGCTGTACTTCTCCCAGATGCCCTCCATAGGGCCCGAAACTGCGTTCTATCATTCGCCTGGACCCATCGGCCCCGACAATCAGCACGGTGCTGGCCCGTGTCCCGTAGCTGGGGCTGGCGATGAACACACTCGACAGCAGGCATTCAGTCGCCAGCCCCACGCCGGTATCCGGCAGTTCGGCAAAGGCGGCCGGTTGCGGGTCACTCAATAATGCCAGCAGTGCCTGCGGGTCGGGAGCATCGATGTGCGCCTGTAAGGCCGAGCGGGCCTTCAGCAGCTTGGGCCAGGGCGTGTCGAGGTCCGCGTTGGAGACGCCATAGACGCCCGCTGCCAGATATCTGGGAATCGGGTCGATAGCGCTTAGGTACGCCAATTGATCGTGTGTGCCGACCAGCAGGTTGAACCCGGCGTAATCGTCCGATCGCCTGGCCACTTCGTTCAAATATTGATCAATGGACTGCGTGCCCGTCAGGAACCCGGCCACCAACTCACCCCGCGAACGCCTTCCCAGCGGCTGGTTAGGATTACGAATATTGGTCAGCGCAGCGAAACGCCCCTGCGGGCCAATGCCAAGCCAGGTGCCACCCGCCTCCAGGTCTCGGCCGGCATACACCCCGGGATATTCCTCCCAAGCCGCCAAGGGCTGGGTAGGTCGGGCATAAAATTCGTCGCGGTTGGCCGCAACGATAAGCGGCTGGGCATGGCCGGGGCGCCAGGCAAACACAATCAGACACATAGGCTCGATCCCAGTGATTTAGCCCACTCTACCCACACTCCTGAAAGCTATCCATCGTCTTCACTAGAGCCAAGACCCCGGCTTCCGTTACCATGCCGAACTCATTTCGGGGGCAACAATGGAATTTCTGCTCTATCTGGTGCTGGGCGCTTGTGCGGGGGTGCTCGCCGGGCTATTTGGCGTGGGCGGCGGGATCATCATCGTGCCGGTGCTGGTGCTCAGTTTCACCCTACAGGGCTTTGATGCTTCGGTGCTGACACACTTGGCGG
This sequence comes from Pseudomonas sp. KH_021, assembly GCF_057838865.1. Taxonomy (NCBI): domain Bacteria; kingdom Pseudomonadati; phylum Pseudomonadota; class Gammaproteobacteria; order Pseudomonadales; family Pseudomonadaceae; genus Pseudomonas; species Pseudomonas sp. KH_021. The sequence goes on from NZ_CM174477.1 coordinate 343,386, forward strand.
TCGGAACATCGCTGGCCACGATCATTTTCACTTCGGTCAATGCCATTCGCGAGCACCATCGCCGCGGTGCCGTGCGCTGGCCGATTTTTGTCTGGATGACCTTGGGGATTCTGATCGGTGCCGGTGTCGGGGCAAAAACCGCCTCCTTGATCCAAGGCCCGCACCTGCAAAAAATCATCGGCGTGTTCGCCCTGTTCGTGGCCGTGCAGATGGCCCTGGACCTCAAGCCCAAGGCCAGTAACACAGTGCCCGGCAAGGCCGGCCTGACTGCAGCCGGCAGTGTGATTGGCTGGGCGTCGGCCATTTTCGGCATTGGCGGTGGGTCGCTGACCGTGCCCTTCCTGACCTGGCGCAGTGTGCCGATGCAGCAGGCGGTAGCAACGTCCTCGGCGTGCGGCTTTCCGATTGCCGTGGCCAGTGCCTTGAGTTTCATGGTGCTGGGTTGGCATGACCCGCTGTTGCCACCCCATAGCCTGGGATTCATCTATTTACCGGCATTGCTGGGGATCGCCCTGACCAGCATGTTTTTCGCCCGTTACGGTGCTCGCTTGGCGCACAAACTGTCGCCGCGCTTGCTCAAACGGCTGTTCGCCGCACTGTTGTTCTGTGTTGGCTTGAGTTTTTTGCTCTAAAGAAGGAGTCACCATGCTGCCTTACCCGCAGATCGACCCTGTGGCCTTGGCCATTGGTCCGCTGAAAATTCACTGGTACGGCTTGATGTACCTGGTCGGTATCGGCGGTGCCTGGTTAATGGCTTCGGCCAGACTGCACCGCTTCGATCCGACCTGGAGCCGTGAGAAACTCTCGGACCTTGTATTCTGGTGCGCCATGGGCGTCATCGTCGGCGGGCGCCTGGGCTATGTGCTGTTCTATGACCTGCACGCCTATCTGGCCAACCCGACGCTGATCTTTGAAGTCTGGAAGGGCGGCATGTCGTTCCACGGCGGTTTTATCGGCGTGATGTTGGCGGCCTTGTGGTTCGGCAAGCGCAATAACAAGTCGTTTTTTGAACTGATGGACTTTATTGCGCCGCTGGTACCGATTGGCCTGGGCGCTGGGCGGATCGGCAACTTCATCAACGCCGAGCTCTGGGGCAAGCCGACTGATGTGCCATGGGCGATGGTCTTCCCGCCGTTCAGCGATCCGGCGCAATTACCGCGCCATCCGTCGCAGCTTTACCAATTTGCCCTGGAAGGTGTGGCACTGTTCCTGATTCTCTGGGCATTTTCACGCAAGCCACGGCCAACCATGGCTGTGTCTGGCATGTTTGCCCTGTTCTACGGGATCTTCCGCTTCATCGTCGAGTTCGTCCGTGTGCCGGACGCCCAATTGGGCTATCTGGCCTTCGGCTGGCTGACCATGGGCCAGGTCCTGTGCGTGCCGATGATACTCGGTGGGCTAGGCTTGATCTGGTGGGCCTACCACCGCGCGCCGACCACCAAGGGCGCAGCGCTTTAAATTCAGCAGGGCAAGGCCACAAGCCCTGCCCGCCTCGATACAGGTAAGTCATGAAGCAATATCTTGATCTGGTCGCTCATGTGATCAAAAACGGCACCCTGCAGGGCAACCGCACCGGTGTTCGGACCATCAGCTTTCCAGGCGCCATGCTGCGCTTCGATTTGCAGGAAGGCTTTCCAGCGATTACCACACGCCGCCTGGCCTTCAAGTCGGCCATTGGCGAGATGGTCGGCTTTTTGCGTGGCGTGAAAAACGCCGGCGAGTTTCGTGAGCTGGGCTGCAAGGTGTGGGACCAGAATGCCAACGAAAACGCTCAGTGGCTGGCCAACCCATTCCGCCAGGGCACCGACGATTTGGGCGAGATCTACGGCGTGCAATGGCGCCAGTGGCCGGCCTACAAGCGTATCCCGCTGAGCAACCCGGCCGCCATCGAACTGGCTCGCAGCCAGGGTTACCAGCAGATCGCTGAGGCCGAAGAAGACGGCGAAGCCTTTGTAGTGTTGTACAAGGCCATCGACCAGATTCGCCAGTGCGTCGACACCATCATCAACGACCCGGGCAGCCGCCGCATTCTGTTCCACGGCTGGAACTGCGCCCAACTCGATGAAATGGCGCTGCCGCCGTGCCACCTGCTGTACCAGTTCCACCCGAACGTCGAGACCAAGGAAATCTCCCTGACTCTCTACATTCGCTCCAACGACCTGGGGCTGGGCACGCCGTTCAACCTGACCGAAGGCGCTGCATTACTGTCTCTGGTAGGGCGCCTGACCGGCTACACGCCGCGCTGGTTCACCTATTTCATCGGTGATGCGCACGTCTACGAAAACCATCTGGACATGCTCAACGAGCAGCTCAAGCGCGAGCCGCTGGCGGCGCCCAAGCTGGTCATCAGCGACCGGGTGCCAGAGTTCGCCAAGACGGGCGTCTACCAGCCAGAGTGGCTGGAATTGATCGAGCCAGGCGACTTCAGCCTCGAAGGCTACGAGCACCATGCGCCCATGACCGCGCCCATGGCGGTCTGAAACCTGAGCACGCCACGGGTATCAATGCCCGTGGCTTCTACCCACATGCGAAGGCTCCGCCTCTGGCGCCGTCACCCCACCGCTGACTTCCAACTGCTGCAAGATTGCACACTGATCCACCGGGTTCGGTGCGTTGCAGCGTTGGCGCAGTTCCACCAACTGCTCCTGCAGCGCCAACAGCCCATCGATACGCGCCTTGACGTGGTGGATATGCTCATCCACCAGGACATTGACGCTTTCGCAGGCATCGGCGGGGCTGTCGCGCAGTCTAAGTAGGCTGCGAATTTCCTCCAGCGTCATGTCCAGGGTGCGGCAGTTGCGGATGAAGGTCAGGCGCTCGACGTGCGCCTGGGTGTAGAGGCGGTAATTGCCTTCGCTGCGGGCGGGTTCGGGTAGCAGGTTTTCCCGCTCGTAGTAGCGAATGGTCTCGACCTGGCAGTCGGTTGCCTTGGCCAGTTCTCCGATTTTCATGACGAAGACCTCCTGGGGTGTCTAGCCTATAGTGGCTACAGGGTCTGCACTTGGCAACCACTGCCGACGTGGCGAGACTTGCGTAAGATGTCGTGCATTGAACAAGCGTGTTAACAGAGGATGTGATGCTCAGTGCCGAGTTGAAGGCGTTTTACATGGTGGCTCGGTTGGGCAGCATTACCTTGGCCGCCAAGAAACTGGGGTTGAGCCAGCCCACGGTGACCACCCAGATTCGCAACCTGGAGAGTCAATACGCCGTTGAGTTGTTCTACCGCGGCGGAAGGCGCCTGACACTAAGCGACGATGGGGCGAAATTGCTGCCGATGGTCAAGGCACTGTTACAGCAGGAGTCCGATATCGAGTTCTTCCTGCGCAACAGCGGCCAGGGGCAGGGCGCTTTACGCATCGCGGCGACTGCGCCCTACTACATACTCGATCTGGTAAAGATCTTTCGTGAGCGCCTGCCTCAAGTCGAAGTGTCGGTGGAAATCGGTAATTCCCAACAGGTGCTGGAGATGCTCGAGGATTTTCGGGTTGATCTGGCAGCGTCTTCTCAATTGGTCGAGGATGCACGGCTGGTACGGCGGGTGTTGGGCTCGGATCCGTTGGTGGTGGCTGTCCACCGCAATCATCCGTTGGCCAAGCTTGAGTCCGTACCCATTGACGCATTGGCCGGTCATTGCCTGCTGATGCGCGAATCGGGCTCGACGACTCGTCTGTTGACCGAGGAGATGCTGCGAGCGTCCTCGGTTGCAGTCGGCTCTTTACTTGAGATTGGCAGCCGCGAGTCGATCCGCGAAGCGGTGCTGCGCAACATCGGCATCAGCATCATTGCCCGCCATGAAGTGCCGCATAACCCGGAATTGCGAGTGCTGGCACTCGAAGGGGCGCCGGTGATGCATGAGTACCTGTATTGCCTCAAGGAGCGTCGCCAGGCGCGCTTGCCGGCGGCTTTCCTCGGCGTGGCGCAAGAGGTCTGCGCCCTGTCCCTGTAGGAGCCAGCCTTGGCTGCGATGGCATCGCCTCGGTTCATAGCAGACACCGCGGCGCGGCCATCGCAGCCAAGGCTGGCTCCTACAGCAAGCAGCAAGCAGCAAGCAGCAAGCAGCAAGCAGCAAGCAGCAAGCAGTCGGGCGCAAGGGCCAACCCAAATTTGCCTATACCACTATCGGCAGCTTTTGCCTCACTGCCACATCCCCTTCGCAATCGCTCCCTAGGATGGCCTGCATCTGCTAGATGAGGTCCTGCCATGAACACTGCGATTGCAAACCCGGGCGCACAGATGAAGGTGCGCGGCATCCACAAACGTTTTGGCGCCTTTACCGCGCTGGACGATGTTTCCCTTGATGTGGCCGCCGGTGAGTTGGTTTGCCTGCTGGGACCGTCCGGGTGCGGCAAGACCACCTTGCTGCGTTGCATCGCCGGCCTTGAGCGACAGGACCGTGGCACGCTCTATATTGGCGACAGGGACATCTCCAACTTGGCGCCACAGGCCCGTGACTACGGGATTCTGTTCCAGTCCTACGCGCTGTTCCCCAACCTCACCGTGGAAGACAACATTGCCTACGGCCTGACTGGCAGCGGTCGCGATGAAGTCCGTCAGCGCGTCGCGCAGATGCTCGAACTGGTGGGCCTGACCGGCAGTGAGAAAAAATACCCGGGCCAATTGTCGGGTGGCCAACAGCAACGGGTAGCCCTGGCGCGTGCGTTGGCCCCGGCCCCTTCGTTATTGCTGCTCGACGAGCCGATGTCGGCCCTCGACGCCCGAGTGCGTGAGCATCTGTGTACCGAATTGCGCCAGCTGCAGCGCCAGTTGGGGATCACCACCTTGATGGTGACCCACAATCAGGACGAAGCCATGCTGATGGCTGACCGCATTGCCGTGATGAACAACGGCAAGGTCGAGCAATACGCGACCCCGCAGGAGATCTACGACAAACCCGCGACGCCGTTTGTCGCCGAGTTTGTGGGCCAGGGTAACTGGCTGCCGTTCCAGCGCAGCAGCGCAAGCCATGCCCAGGTCGGAGCCTTGAATATGCGCCTGGCACCGGATGCCGGCAGTGCTGATCGCGGCCGCCTGTTTTGCCGACCGGAGGCCATCAGTGTCAATCCGCCTGTCCACGAAGAAAACCTGTTCGCCGCTCGGGTACAAGAAATCACTTTCTTGGGTAACCGCTGTCGCATGAGCTTCGAGCTCGATGATTTGCCAGGCCATGCATTGACCGCCGAGGTTGCACCCGAGTCGATGCCGCGCCTGGGTTCGCAGTCGATCTGGGTAGCCTTGCCGCCCCGCAGCCTTCAGGTGTTTGCCTGAGATGGCCGTGCAAATGAGCGTGCCACTGTCGCACAAGCAAACGAAGGACAAGGCCGGCGTCGCCCTGGGTGACCGCTTGTTCGTGGTCGGCGGCAAATGGCTGCTGTTGGTGTTGTTGACCGTGGCGGTGTTGATGCCGCTCATGGCGATCTTCTGGCGCGGTTTCAGTGCCCAGGACGGGCAGGGGGGCGGGCTGGTCGCGGCTCGTGAGCTGTTCACCAGCGCCAACTTCCACTGGTTGCTGGGCAATAGTCTGAAAGTCTCGCTGAGCGTCGCGGCCATTGTGGTTCCGATTGCCTACCTGTTTGCCTACGCCCTGCAGCGCACGCTGATTCCGGGCAAGGTCGTGTGGCGCGGTATTTCGCTGTTGCCGTTGCTGGCACCCTCGATGCTGCCCGGCATTGCACTGGTGTACCTGTTCGGCAACCAGGGCCTGCTGCGCGGGCTGCTGTCCGACAACATCTATGGCTTTTGGGGCATCGTGCTGGGTGAGGTGATCTATACCTTTCCCCATGCCCTGATGATTCTGCTGTCGGCCTTGTCGTTGGCCGATGCGCGGTTGTTCGATGCCGCTTCAAGCATGGGCGCAAGCTCCTGGCGCGCCTACCGCAGTATCACTTGGCCTGCCACTCGCCAAGCCGTGTTCGCCGCGTTCTGCCTGGTGTTTACCCTGACCATTACCGATTTCGGTGTGCCGGTTGTGGTCGGTGGCGATTATCAAGTGCTCGCCCTGGAAGCCTACAAGGCTGTCGTGGGCCAGCAACAGTTTGGTCGTGGCGCCTTGATCGGTATGGTCTTGCTGCTGCCGGCGCTGTTGAGCTTTGGCGTGGATGCCTGGCTGCGCCGTCGTCATGGGGACTCCATGAGCGGTCGTGCCCAGGTATTCAAGCCGGTGCCGTCGCGACTGCGTGACGGTTGTTACCTGGCCTTCGTGGTGCTGGTGTGCGCCGCCTTGCTGGCCGTGGTGGGCATGGCTGTCTACTCCTCGCTGGTGAAGTTCTGGCCTTACAACTTGTCGCTGTCGTTCAAGCATTACCAGTTTGACGAAACCGCTGGCGGTGGTTGGCTGGCCTATCGCAACAGCCTGACCATGGCCTTGGCGACGGCATTGATCGGCAGTGTGGTGATCTTCACCGGCAGCTACCTGATGGAAAAAACCGGCGGGCAACGCAGCCTCAACCTGATCCTGCGCATGCTCAGCTTTATACCCATGGCCGTGCCGGGCTTGGTGCTGGGCCTGGGCTATGTGTTCTTCTTCAACCTCAACGGCAACCCGCTGCATGTGTTCTACGGAACCATGGCCTTGCTGGTGGTCTGCACCATCAGCCATTACCTGACCACCGCGCAGATGACCGCGACCACCGCCCTGCGTCAGCTCGACGGCGAGTTCGAGGCCGCCGCGCTGTCGCTCAAGGCGCCGTTGTACCGGCACTTCATGCGCGTCACTGTGCCGATCTGCCTGCCGGCCTTGCTGGATATCATTCGCTACCTGTTCGTCTCGGCGATGACCACCGTATCGGCCGCCATCTTCCTCTACAGCCCCGACACCATCCTGGCGGCCGTGGCCGTCCTGAACATGGATGACGCGGGCAACGTGGGCGGTGCGGCAGCGATGTCGACCCTGATTCTGCTGACCTCGGCCACGGTCTCCTTGCTGCTCGCTTGGGCTTCCCGTGGCCTGCTGCGCCAATCACAAGCCTGGCGCCAAAGTGCGCCCGGTCAATAAACACCTCTCTCACTGTATTGATAAAGGATCCGCACCATGTTCAAGCCACTGGCTCTTGCCGCTGCTGTCCTCACTGCCTTGAGCGTCCAGGCCCAGGCTGCCGACACCCAGCTGATCGTCTACACGGCGCTGGAAGCCGAACAACTGAAGACCTACAAGCAGGCGTTCGAAAAAGCCAACCCGGACATCGAGATCAAGTGGGTGCGTGACTCCACCGGTATCATCACCGCCAAGCTGCTGGCTGAAAAAGACCGCCCGCAAGCTGACGCCGTCTGGGGCCTGGCCGCGTCGAGCCTGGCGATTCTCGACCAGCAAGGCATGCTGCAAAGCTATGCGCCGAAGGACCTGGACAAGATCGGTGGCAACTACCGCGACGCAGCCAACCCGCCGACCTGGGTGGGCATGGACGTGTGGGCCGCGACCATTTGCTTCAACACCATCGAAGCCGAAAAACAGGGCCTGACCAAGCCGGTAAGCTGGCAGGACCTGACCAAGCCTGAGTACAAGGGCAAGATCGTCATGCCGAACCCGGCGTCTTCCGGCACCGGCTTTCTGGACGTCAGCGCCTGGTTGCAGACCTTTGGCGAGAAGCAGGGTTGGGCCTACATGGACGGCCTGCACCAGAACATTGGCCAATACGTTCACTCCGGCTCCAAGCCTTGCAAATTGGCTGCAGCGGGTGAGTTCCCGATTGGTATCTCGTTCGAGTACCCCGCCGTTCAGCTCAAGCGCCAGGGCGCGCCATTGGATATCGTGTTGCCCAAGGAAGGCCTGGGCTGGGAGATCGAAGCCACCGCGATCATCAAGAACAGCCCGCATGAAGCCGCTGCCAAGCGTCTGGCCGACTTCTCCGCAAGCCCGGCAGCCATGGAGCTGTACAAGGAAAACTTCGCGGTACTGGCCCAGCCGGGCATTGCCAAGCCGCAGACCGAACTGCCTGCGGACTACGAACAGCGCCTGATCAAGAACGACTTCGGCTGGGCCTCGAAAAACCGTGACGCCATCCTGGCCGAATGGCGCAAGCGCTATGACGGCAAGTCCGAGAAAGTCGCGCAGCAGTAAGCCCAGGCTTTGCGCAATTGGGGGCGCGCGCACCTGTAGGAGCCGGGTTTACCCGCGATGGTATCACCGCGGTCTTTCTCAATGACCGCGGTGATACCATCGCGAGCAAGCTCGGCTCCTACAAGTGCATCACCCGCCCGACATATTCAGGCTTGGGCAGGTCCACTTGCCCGGCCTGAATCTCCTTCAGCCGCTGCGCCACCGACTCACTGAACGGTGCCGATTTCGGCCCCGCCAGGTCCACGTGCAACAACATCTGCTCATTGGCCGCCACTGGTTCATCCAGCGTCTGAACATGCAGGCTGTGGTACAGATGCACGCGCTTGCGGTCCACGCCCAGAATTTGGGTGCGCACTTGCACTGTGGTGCCCAGCTTCACTTCATGCAGATAGTTCAGGTGGCATTCCAGGGTGAACAGCGAGTGGCCGCTGGCATTGCGGTTGTCGCTGTCCAGACCGATGCGATCCATGAACGCATCGGTGGCGTAGCTGAAGATCAGCAGGTAAAAGGCATCGCGCAGATGCCCGTTGTAGTCCACCCAGTCGGCCTGGATTTCAGTCTCAAAGGTTGGCAACGCAGGCATCGCTTACTCCGCTTATTCGCTGAAGGTCATGCCGTGTTTGGCTTTGGTGGTCTTGACCGCATCGAGCACGGCCAGCAGGCAGTCATCACGATAGCGTTCCAGCGCGCTGATGCTGTGTGACCCCAGCTGCTCACTCGTGCCATCCACCACATCGTCGATCAGCTTGTCGGTCAGGGCCGGGGCGGGCAGGTAGGTCCAGGGCAGCTGCAGCGCTGGGCCGAACTGGGCCATGAAGTGGCGCATGCCGGCATCGCCGCCCGCCAGGGTGTAGGTCAGGAAGGTGCCCATGAACGACCAGCGCAGGCCCGCCCCGAAGCGGATCGCGTCGTCGATTTCACCGGTGGTCGCCACACCGTCGTTGACCAGATGCAGGGCTTCGCGCCAGAGCGCTTCGAGCAGGCGATCAGCGATAAAGCCCGGGACTTCCTTGCGCACATGCAAGGGCCGCATGCCCAGTGACTCATAGACGCTGATGGCCGCCTGAATGGCTTCGGGGGCCGTGCGATTGCCGCCCACCACCTCTACCAGTGGCAGCAGATAGACCGGGTTGAAAGGGTGCCCGACCACGCAGCGTTCCGGGTGGGTGGACGACTCATAGAATTCGCTTGGCAACAGGCCTGAGGTGCTGGAACCGATCAGTGCATTGGGCTTGGCCGCCGCGCTGATTTTGGCATGCAGATCAAGCTTGAGCTCCAGTCGCTCAGGTGCGCTTTCCTGGATGAAATCGGCATCGCGCACGCACTCATCGATGGTGGCGACAAAGCGCAGCCGATCCTGTGAGGCGCCGGCTGCCAGGCCTTGTTTTTCAAGCGCAGGCCAGGCGTTGGCGATGCGTTTGCGCAGCGCGGCTTCAGCGCCGGGCGCCGGGTCCCAGGCCACGACGTCCAGGCCGTGGGCCAGGGCGCGGGCCACCCAACCGCTGCCGATAACGCCGCTGCCCAGGGCGGCGAATGTCTTGATGTCTGTGATAAAGCTCATGTGCGTTCCTTGTGTGATCAGCGACGGGTCAGGTTCATTTTGGCGCGGCCTTCGGCCGGCGTAAGCACGCGGGCACCGAGGCGGCTGAGGATCTCGCAGGCGCGTTCCACCAGTTGGCCGTTGGTGGCCAGCACGCCCTTGTCGAGCCACAGGTTGTCTTCAAGACCAACCCGCACGTTGCCACCCAGTAGCACCGCTTGTGCGGCCATCGGCATTTGCATGCGGCCGATGCCGAAGCCGGCCCAAGTGGCGCCAGCGGGCAGGTTGTCGACCATGGCTTTCATGGTGGTGGTGTCGGCCGGCGCACCCCACGGGATGCCCAGGCACAGCTGGAACAGTGGGTCGTGCAGCAGGCCTTCCTTGATCATCTGTTTGGCAAACCACAGGTGCCCGGTGTCGAAGATTTCAAGCTCAGCCTTCACGCCCAGTTCGGTGATGCGCTTGGCACCCGCCCGCAATTGGGTTGGCGTGGAGACATAGATGGTGTCACCGTCGCCGAAGTTGAGCGTGCCGCAATCCAGGGTGCAGATTTCCGGCAATAGTTCTTCGACGTGGGCCAGGCGAGTCAGCGGCCCGACCAGGTCGGTGCCCGGGCCGAACTCGGTAGGGGTTTCGCCCGGGCCGATCTCCAGGTCGCCGCCCATGCCGGCGGTGAGGTTGACGATGATGTCGATGTCCGCTTCGCGGATACGTTCCATCACTTCACGGTACAGCGCGACGTCGCGGCTGAACTTGCCGGTGTGCGGGTCGCGAACGTGGCAATGGACCACCGTGGCGCCGGCTTTGGCAGCCTCGACGGCGGCCGCAGCGATCTGTTTCGGCGTGACGGGCACCAGGTGGCTTTTGCCCGTGGTGTCGCCAGCACCGGTGAGTGCGCAGGTGATGATGACGTCGTGGTTCATGAAGAGTCCTTCAGGCATGTGGGATGTTTAACGATTTGTAAGGGGCAGGTTCTCGGCAGCCGGGCGGCCATCGAAGGTGGTCACCCCTTCCAGCCAGCGCTTCTGGTCTTGGGGGTGGTCCTTGAGCCACTGGCGGGCCGCCTCCAGGGCATCCTTGTGGTCGAGCAGCGGTTGCATCATCCGGCTCTCGTCTTCGGCGCTGAACGTCAGGTTGGTCAGCAGTCGGTTGGCATTGGGGCAACGGCTGGCGTAGTCGGGCGCGGTGACGCTCCAGACCGTGGCGCGGCCCTCATCCGGGCCCAAGGCGTCGTCACTGCCGGTCAGGTAGGCCAGCTCGAAATTCACGTTCATCGGGTGTGGGGCCCAGCCGAAAAACACCACCGCCTCATTGCGTTTCACTGCCCGCGCAACCGCAGACAACATGCCCGCTTCACTGGACTCCACCAGCTGGAAATCGCCCAGGCCAAACTGGTTTTTGGCGATCATGGCCTTGATCTGGGTATTGGCGCCGGAGCCGGGTTCGATGCCATAGATCTTGCCGCCCAGCTCTTTCTTGAATTTGGCGATGTCGGCGAAGGATTTCAGGCCCTTGTCGGCCAGGTACTTAGGCACGGCCAGGGTCGCTCGCGCATCCTTGAGGCTTGGTTCGGCCAGCACCTTGACCTGCTGTTGCTCGACAAAAGGGGTGATGGTCTGGGTCATCAGCGGGTTCCAGTAGCCCAGGAACATGTCCAGGCGCTGGTCGCGAATACCGGCGAAGATGATCTGCTGGGACGCTGCGGTCTGCTTGGTCTGGTAACCCAGGCCGTCTAGCAGCACCTGGGCCATGGCGCTGGTGGCCATCACGTCGGTCCAGTTGACCACGCCCAGGCGCACGTTCTTGCACTCGGCAGGTTCCGCGCCCACGGCACTGTTGGTGAGTAGGGCGGTACCGGTGAGCATCAGCAGACAGCAGCTGATCAGTCTTTTCATGATGGCTCCTCTGACGGCAGTTCTAATTGTTATGGGGGGCGGCGTCTGTGCACCGTGGAGCCCAGAGTACGCGGCGAGTTCTCGTGCCAATCGCACTGTGGCGACTGGCTCTTGCACTGTCGCGACCTGAGGAGGTATTAACTTCGTTGACCTTTGCCTGAGCACATCGCATGCCCCAGGATTTCTACTTTCTGTTGTTGCCCGGATTTTCCTCGATGGGCTTTATCTCAGCCATCGAGCCCCTGCGTGTGGCCAACCGATTCAAGCCAGGCCTGTACCGTTGGCACGTGCTGAGTGTGGACGGTGGCGCCGTGTTGGCGAGCAATGGCATGTCGGTCAATGCCGAAGGGGCGCTGGAGGTGTTGCCCACAGGCGCGACACTGCTGGTGGTAGCCGGCTTTGACCCGCTGGCAAGCTTCACCCCCGCGCTGCATCACTGGCTGAGACGTCTCGACCATGAGGGCATGACGCTGGGTGGCATCGACACCGGCAGCGTTGTGCTGGCTCAAGCTGGTCTACTCGAGGGTTATCGACTGACCCTGCACTGGGAAGCCTTGGGCGCGTTCAAGGAGTCGTATCCCCAGCTGGACGCCACCCAGGAGCTGTTTGAGATCGACCGGCGGCGCATCACCTCGGCGGGCGGCACCGCCTCTATCGATTTGATGCTCGACCTGATTTCCCAGGCCCATGGTTCGGCGCTGGCGATCCAGGTGTCCGAACAGTTCGTGCTCGGCCGCATCCGCCCTCGCCAGGACCACCAGCGCATGCAGATCGCTTCGCGCTATGGCATCAGCAACAAGAAGCTGGTGCACGTCATCGGCGTGATGGAGAAAAACATCGAGCCGCCGCTCAATACGCTGCAACTGGCTGACACCATCAAGGTGACCCGCCGCCAGCTGGAACGGCTGTTCCGCCTGCATTTGAACGACACGCCGAGTACGTTCTACCTGCGCCTGCGCCTGGACAAGGCCCGGCAGCTGCTGCGCCAGACCGACATGAGTGTGCTGGAGGTGAGCATTGCCTGCGGGTTCGAGTCACCGTCGTATTTCACCCGCAGTTACAGGGCGCGATTTGCGCGGTGCCCACGGGAGGATCGCCGTGCAGCTTCCAAAAGTGAGGCTTTGACAGCGCGCTGAATGTCGCATATACACAACATATGTGAATAAATGTTATGTGTGCGTGACATGGACTATGAATACCTCGCTCAAAAGCTCGGCCAGCAAGTCAAGGGGATGCGACAGAACCGTGGCTTGACTCAAGCTGCCTTGGCCAGCGCCAGTGGCGTGACACGACAGAAAGTGATCGAGATCGAAAAAGGCAGCCTCACCGTCTCAATGCAGGCTTACGCCCGAGTCATCGGCGCTTTGGGGGCAGAGCTGCAATTGGTGCCCGCCAGAATGCCAACCCTGGAAGAGCTTGAGGACTTGTTCAAATGAGTATCGACTGGCTGAAGGTGTATACGCCCCAGGGCGCTTCGGGCAATTTGCTGAGCACGGCAGAGGCGGATTTCCTGTTTCGCTATTCACCTGCCGTTGATGCGAGCAGCGCCATCAGCCTTGCGATGCCATTGCGCGCCGATGAGTTCCGGCGGCGCGAATTGCACCCGATTTTTCAAATGAATTTGCCCGAAGGTTACGTGCTGGAGCAACTGCGTAACCGGCTGGCGAAGACGATTGATGTTGATCCCATGTTGCTGTTGGCGTTATCTGGCGGTACATCACCCATTGGTCGGGTGTTCGTCAGCAGTGAGCAACTTGACGACCTGCTCAAGAACAATTCGGCCACTGAACAAGGTGAGCGGCTGGAAGAAATTCTGGGCTGGGATGGTACCCAGGATATTTTTCTCGACCTGGTTGATCGCTACATTCTGCGCGCCGGTATTTCTGGTGTTCAGCCCAAGGTCCTAGTGCCAGAACGTGCGCCACAGAAATTCACCTCCAAAACATCCGACCTGATTATCAAGAGCGGGCGAGATGAGTTTCCAGGCTTGGCCATTAATGAATACCTGTGCATGTCGGTGGCCAAGGAAGCGGGTTTGCCGGTGCCCGAATTTTACCTGTCCGATAATTTGAAGTTGTTCGTCATGCGTCGGTTCGACCGCGATGAACAGGCGAACCCCATTGGATTCGAAGACATGACCTCGCTGATGGGGTTGGCCTCGGATCAGAAATACAGCAAAAGTTACGCGCTGATCGCAAAAGCCATCCGAGTGTATTGCGCGCCCGAACAAGTGGCCCATTCCTTGCGCCAGCTCTTCGACATCGTTGCTCTAAGCTGCATCGTCGGCAATGGTGATGCCCATCTAAAAAACTTCGGCATCCTGTACACCGACCCTGCCGCCGCTGATGGGCGATTGGCACCCGCCTACGACATAGCCAATACCACCGCTTACATCCCTGAAGACGCACTGGCGCTGGCGCTGACGTTGGCGGGCAACAAATCGCTGTTTGCGTCCCGACTGGGCATTCTCGAATTTGCACTCACGTGTGATATCGATAACCCCAAGGCGCGAATCCAGCACTTACTGCAGGCCCTTGAACGCGTGCTGCATCGAGAGGCTGTAATAGGCGAGCATGCCCCGCTGGTGGTTGAGGCCATCCGTCGATCCGCACAGCCATTCGTTCAAACCTTTGGCTAGCCCAATGTGAGGGTCACGCCCGTTTCAACAACACCGCGCACGCCGTTTTAAACGCCTCGTGCTGATACTTGTTCAGCGAGCCGGGTAGGTCACCTTCAAGTTTCTTGCTCTGGGCACTGATGGTTTGCGGGGACACCAGTTGCACCTCGCAGTCCGTCAGCAACTGGAAGACCCCTTCGATCTTGAAGGTGGTCGGGCCACCGGCGAACTCGCCTTTCTTGCCGCGCTTCTTGATGGCGATGTGGTCGATGCCGTTGTCCTGGACAAACTGTTTGAGTGCAGTAGCGAACGCCTTGACGTTGGCGGTTTCGTCGTCGTCTTCCAAGGCGATTTTCTTGGTGGTCAGGGCCAGGTGTTCGGGCGTTTTTCCACTGAGGGTGGCCAGTGCGAAAATGGCTTCGCTGCCTTTGATTTCAACGCCGCAGATCTTCATCGGGTGCCCATTGCTCATTGAGAATAATGGGCGCCAGAGTGGCGTTCTGCTGCAAGTGCGTCAAGGTTCGCGGGCGCATCACTCCATAACGTCGCGCTGCTGTTCCAGTATTTGATCAAACGCATCCACCCGAATAATGCCCCGCCGCGGGTATTCGAAATCCAGGATCACATACAGCACGCTGACCATCACCAGCGCATAGCCCAGGCTGTGCAGCCAATTACGGCGTATGGCGCCGGCCATGCCGAAGCCGATCAGCAGGGCGCTGATCCAGGTCAGCGCCAGCAGCATCAGGTAGATCAATATCGGTGGGTGGGTCTTGAGTGCCACTGCACGGGTGGTGGTGATGTCGATCATGTCATTGAGTGCCGCCAGGGTTTGCAGGCCGGGGGCGGGGTTGGGCAGGTTTTTCACGGCATTGACACTGGCGGTCCAGATGGCTTGTTGAGCGGTCATCGCCCGCTGATGTTCCTGGGTGGCCACCTCGTCATTTTGCAGGTCTTGGTAATAGGCCAGGCGGGCGTCCACGTATTGGCGAAACAGAGGGCGGATAACGGCTTGATCGCTGGCTGCCAGCAAATCCAGGCGCAGCCAGGCGGTTCCGATAGCGTTGGCTTCCTGGACAATCAGGTCACGACGGACGTCCATGCGGCTGGCGGCGCCTGAGAAGGTAAAGGCGATCAGCAGGGCCAGCAGGCCGAACACCGCGCCTTCGATGGCACCGATGCCAGTGCGGGCACCGTCGGGGTCGATGCGCAGTTGGCGTTTGCCCAGCCACCGGCCCAGCTCCAGCGATACCACGATGGCGATAAAAATGAACAAGGCGTATTCGGGAGCGGCGGCCAGTGTGCGCATCGGCAGTACCTGAACATTGAGTGGGACAGCACCAGTCTTACCCGGTGGGCTGATATCGTGCACCTGTCAGTTCTGACAGTAGACGCTATCGGGCTCGCGAACTAGCGTAACGAACAACCACCGATTTATCGGCAAGGTAAGCCCAATGGCACTGACAAAAAGTTGCTGCTTGCTAGTGCTGTCAGTCATGACATCTTCGGTCTCGCAATCCGGCATGGCACTCATGTATCAGTGTGCCGCGTATGAACGCGAGCACGAAGAACCGCGCCAGCCGCTGCGCAAAGCCACTTATGACGCCAGCACCCCCGAAATTGCGGAAAACATGCTGCGCATGGATCAAAACTTTATGGATGAAGACCGCTATATCATTGTTTGCGATCCGCCCAATAAAGATGAATTGCTGTTCGGCTTCACTCAGCGGAATCGCCCTCGTCCTCGTTCGTAGGGGCGTCCGAATTATTGTGCAGTGATTGCAAATACTCCGAGCGCTCGTCGCTGCGTTGAGCCAGGCAGGTGTTTTCGACCATTTTGAACTCTTGGCTGCCTTTGGGATTCTGCAGTGTTTCTACCGCGCAATCGGCGTCGCGCAATTGGCGCCACAGTTGTTGAGCCGTTTCAACTTTGCTCTTGAATGCCTCGAACTTGGCCGGCTCGTCGACGTATTGGTCTTTTACCCGCTCAAGCATCTCGGCGTAGGCACTGTTCAATTCGCGCTCGGCCGTGTTTTTGTTGTAAAGCGCACACGCCGCATTTTGCTGCTCCGTCTCGACGTTATCGCACGGGGTGCTTTCGTCTTCGGCATGAGCACCGAATGCCAGCAGTGCAAAGGCCAACCCAACCCATAGTTTCATCGATGCGGTCCTGATAGTGGTCGAACAATGTCGACGATTCTGGCTCAAGGGCCTGTGGCTTTCCACTGTTGGGCAAGGAGGGCCACAATTCTAGGGTAGGAGCCAGCCTTGGCTGCGATGGCCATAGGTATCTACACAATTCTGGGGCAGCGCGGCTCTTGTAGCCGCTGCCGAGGTACGAGGCTGCGATCGGCGGCGAAGCCGTCGTAAATTCAGGCCCTTCGGTGTGCCTGATGGATTACGGTCTCAGGTTTTACGGCCGCTTCGCTGCCGATCGCAGCCTCGTACCTCGTCAGCGGCTACATTCGTAGTAGTAGACGAGTTCAGCGAGGCCAGGTCCGGGGACGTAGTCCTCGCAAAGCCTGTACTCGCGGTGTATCTGAATACTGAAGTGCCAGGTTTTACGACTGCTGCGCAGCCGGACGTGGCCTCGTTCTACTCGTCCACTGCTACGAAATGCAGTACACCAAAAGATGTGTAGATACCTATGCTGCGATGGCCACACCGCGGTGTATCAGGAAATATCGCGGTGAGGCCATCGCGGTGGTCCGGCAATCCGGTAAACCCGGCTCCTACAGCGGCGATGAGGCCCTTGCGATCCACACATAACTGACCCGTTGACGCTTTCTGCAATTCCCCTGTCGTTTTTGCATCGGGGCCCAAAGGCTGCGAGGCATATGCTGGCCCCAAAGCGCCGGCAGACGATTCGGCGCAAGGTCAAGACAAAGGGGACAGCCTGATGAGCCCAGCCGAATTGCACGCCGACAGCATCGTTATCGACGGGCTGATCATTGCCAAGTGGAACCGTGAACTGTTCGAAGACATGCGCAAGGGCGGCTTGACCGCAGCCAACTGCACCGTGTCGGTCTGGGAAGGCTTCCAGGCCACCGTCAACAACATCGCCGCCAGCCAGAAACTGATCCGTGAAAACAGCGACCTGGTGATCCCGGTGCGCACCACCGCCGACATCCGCAAGGCCAAGGAGCTGGGCAAGACCGGCATCCTGTTCGGCTTTCAGAACGCCCATGCCTATGAAGACCAGATCGGCTATGTCGACGTCTTCAAGCAGCTCGGCGTGGGCATTGTGCAGATGTGCTACAACACCCAGAACCTGGTGGGTACCGGTTGCTATGAGCGTGATGGTGGGCTGTCGGGTTTCGGTCGCGAGATCGTCGCCGAGATGAACCGCGTCGGCGTCATGTGCGACCTGTCCCATGTCGGTTCCAAGACCTCCGAAGAAGTCATCCTCGAATCGAAAAAGCCGGTGTGCTACTCCCACTGCCTGCCGTCGGGGCTCAAGGAACACCCGCGCAACAAGTCCGATGAAGAACTCAAGTTCATTGCCGACCACGGCGGTTTCGTTGGCGTGACCATGTTCGCGCCATTTTTGGCCAAGGGCATCGATTCGACCATCGACGACTACGCCGAAGCCATCGAATACACCCTGAACATCGTCGGTGAAGACGCCATCGGTATCGGTACCGACTTTACCCAGGGCCATGGCCAGGACTTCTTCGAATACCTGACCCACGACAAGGGCTATGCCCGGCGCCTGACCAGCTTCGGCAAGATTATCAACCCGCTGGGTATCCGTACCGTCGGCGAGTTCCCCAACCTCACCGAAACGCTGCTCAAGCGCGGCCACAGTGAGCGCGTGGTACGCAAGATCATGGGCGAGAACTGGGTCAACGTCTTAAAAGACGTTTGGGGCGAGTGAGTACCTCTGGAGCCTACTGCGCTCGCCGATAGCTGCGTCAGGTCCTCGCGTAAAGCTCGCCGTACCTCGGTACTGTCTCGCTTTACGCTCCGGTCCTTCCTTGCTCTCGACGTGCTCGCTACGGCTCCAGAGGCACTCACTACGGCTTGTTTATTAAAAAGCAAAGCAGTCCGGTTTTGCTTTCACGAACATTTCTGTTTCTGGAGTTAAGTTTCCATGGCCAAGATCGCCCCGCAATTACCTATCGAAGTCGACAGCGAGACCGGTGTCTGGACGTCCGATGCCCTGCCAATGCTCTACGTACCGCGGCATTTCTTCGTCAACAACCACATCGGCATCGAGGAAGTGCTGGGCGCCGACGCCTATGCCGAGATCCTCTACAAGGCCGGCTATAAATCGGCTTGGCACTGGTGCGAAAAAGAAGCCGAATGCCATGGCCTGGAAGGCGTGGCGGTGTTCGAACACTACATGAAGCGCCTGTCGCAGCGCGGCTGGGGCCTGTTCAAGATCCAGGACATCGACCTGGAAAAAGGCACCGCCAGCATCAAGCTCGAGCACTCGGCCTTTGTGTATGTGTACGGCAAGGTTGGCCGCAAGGTCGACTACATGTTCACCGGTTGGTTTGCCGGTGCCATGGACCAGATTCTGGCAGCCCGTGGCAGTTCGATCCGCACCGTTGCCGAGCAGGTCTACGGCGGTTCGGAAGAAGGCCACGACGACGGCCTGTTCATCGTCAAGCCGCTGTAAGTCGAGGATTCTGCCATGGCTTTCGAAGCAATGTTCCAGCCGATCCAGATCGGCAAACTGACCATCCGCAACCGAGTACTGAGCACCGCGCACGCTGAGGTCTATGCCACTGATGGCGGCATGACCACCGACCGCTATGTGAAGTACTACGAAGAAAAAGCCAAGGGCGGGATCGGCCTGGCCATTTGCGGTGGCTCCTCGGTGGTGGCCATCGACAGCCCGCAGGAGTGGTGGGCTTCGGTGAACCTGGCCACCGACCGCATCATCCCGCACTTCCAGAACCTGGCCGACGCCATGCACAAGCATGGCGCCAAGATCATGATCCAGATTACCCACATGGGCCGGCGCTCGCGCTGGGACGGCTTCAACTGGCCAACCCTGATGTCGCCGTCTGGCGTGCGTGAGCCGGTGCACCGTGCCACCTGCAAGACCATCGAGCCGGAAGAGATCTGGCGTGTGATCGGCAACTACGCACAAGCGGCCCGCCGTGCCAAGGCCGGCGGCCTGGACGGTATCGAACTGTCGGCCGTGCACCAGCACATGATCGACCAGTTCTGGAGCCCGAGGGTCAACAAGCGCACCGACGAATGGGGCGGCACTTTTGAAGGTCGCATGAAGTTCGGCCTGGAAGTACTCAAGGCCGTGCGTGCCGAAGTCGGCCCGGACTTCTGCGTGGGCATGCGTATCTGCGGCGACGAATTCCACCCCGATGGCCTGAGCCACGAGGACATGAAGGAGATCGCCAAGTACTACGACGCCACCGGCATGATCGACTTCCTGGGCGTGGTCGGCTCGGGTTGCGACACCCACAACACCCTGGCCAACGTTATCCCCAACATGAGCTACCCGCCCGAGCCGTTCCTGCACCTGGCGGCCGGCATCAAGGAAGTGGTCAAGGTTCCGGTGCTGCACGCGCAGAACATCAAGGACCCCAACCAGGCCACGAGGATTCTGGAAGGCGGCTACGTCGACATGGTCGGCATGACCCGTGCGCACATCGCCGACCCGCACTTGATCGCCAAGATCAAGATGGGCCAGATCGACCAGATCAAGCAATGCGTCGGTGCCAACTACTGCATCGACCGGCAATACCAGGGGCTGGATGTGCTGTGCATCCAGAACGCCGCGACCTCCCGTGAATACATGGGCGTACCGCACATCATCGAGAAAACCACCGGAATCAAACGCAAGGTCGTCGTGATCGGTGCCGGCCCGGCCGGGATGGAAGCGGCCCGTGTGGCGGCCGAACGCGGCCACGACGTCACCCTGATCGAAAAGAAAGACGCCATTGGCGGGCAGATCACCACGGCGTCCAAGGCGCCACAGCGTGACCAGATCGCCGGCATCACCCGTTGGTATCAGCTGGAGCTGACCCGCCTGAAAGTCGACCTGCGCCTGGGCACGGCGGCGGACGTTGCAACCATCATGGACCTGCGCCCGGATGTGATTGTGCTGGCGGTGGGCGGGCACCCGTACCTTGAGCAGAACGAGCACTGGGGCGCGGCCGAAGGGCTGGCGGTCAGCAGCTGGGATGTGCTCGACGGCAAGGTAGCACCCGGCAAGAACGTGCTGGTCTACGACACCATCTGCGAGTTTACCGGTATGTCGGTGGCCGACTATTTGGCCGACAAGGGCAGCCAGGTCGAGATCGTCACCGATGACATCAAGCCGGGCGTGGCCATCGGCGGTACGTCGTTCCCGACCTACTACCGCAGCATGTACCCCAAGGAAGTGATCATGACCGGCGACATGATGCTGGAAAAGGTCTACCGCGAAGGCGACAAATTGGTGGCGGTGCTGGAGAACGAATACACCGGCGCCAAGGAAGAGCGGGTGGTCGACCAGGTGGTGATCGAGAACGGTGTGCGGCCGGACGAAGCGCTGTACTACGCGCTCAAGGAAGGCTCGCGCAACAAGGGCCAGATCGACGTCGAGGCGTTGTTCGCGATCCAGCCGCAGCCGTGCCTGAGCCAGCCGGGCGATGGCTACCTGCTGTTTCGCATCGGCGATTGCGTAGCGCAGCGCAATACCCATGCGGCGATCTATGACGCCTTGCGACTGTGCAAGGATTTCTGATCAGTCATGCACAAACCCTGATGTGCCCTTACACATCACATGTGTAGGAGCAGGGTTTACCCGCGATGAAGGCGCCATGGTCTATCAGACATACCGCAGCGCCCTCATCGCGGGTAAACCCTGCTCCTACAAAGCCCCGAGGTCTTTGGGAGCGACACCATGTTGAACACTCTTCTTCCTATCCTGCTGTTCGCAGCCATCGGCCTTGCGGCTCTCGGCGCGGTGCGGCGGGTTTCACTGTGGCGCC
Organism: Pseudomonas sp. KH_021; assembly: GCF_057838865.1. Classification (NCBI taxonomy): domain Bacteria; kingdom Pseudomonadati; phylum Pseudomonadota; class Gammaproteobacteria; order Pseudomonadales; family Pseudomonadaceae; genus Pseudomonas; species Pseudomonas sp. KH_021. The sequence goes on from NZ_CM174477.1 coordinate 364,438, forward strand.
AGGGGCGGCCGGCCAAGGTCGAGCTGCTCAAGGGCCTGCTGGCCATGCCGCGCCGCTACATGGTCGACCTGCACCATGTGGTCGCCCGCGATAAATACATGGCCAACACCCACGTCGCCACCGCAGGCGGCTTTGTGCTGGCGGCGGTGCTGGCGATTCTGGTGCATGGCTTTGGCCTGCATAACCGCATCCTCGGCTATGCCTTGCTGTTCGCTACGGTGCTGATGTTTGTCGGCGCGTTGTTCGTCTACAACCGCCGTCGCAACCCGCCTGCACGGTTGTCCAAAGGGCCGTGGATGCGCTTGCCGAAAAGCCTGCTGATGTTCTCGGCGAGCTTCTTTCTGGTGACGCTGCCGGTGGCGGGCATTTTGCCGGCCGATTTCGGTGGCTGGGTGATGGCGGTGATGCTTGCCGTCGGCGTGTTCTGGGGCGTGTCTGAATTGTTCTTCGGCATGACCTGGGGCGGGCCGATGAAGCACGCCTTCGCCGGCGCCCTGCACCTGGCCTGGCACCGCCGCGCCGAGCGCTTTGGCGGTGGTCGTTCAACGGGCCTCAAGGCGCTGAACCTGGACGATCCGCAAGCGCCATTGGGCGTGGAAAAACCCAAGGATTTCACCTGGAACCAGCTGCTCGGTTTCGATGCCTGCGTGCAGTGCGGCAAGTGCGAAGCCGCGTGCCCGGCTTTCGCCGCAGGCCAGCCGTTGAACCCGAAAAAACTGATCCAAGACATGGTCGTCGGCCTGGCGGGCGGTACCGATGCCAAGTTCGCGGGCAGCCCGTACCCTGGCAAACCCATCGGCGAGCACAGCGGCAATCCGCATCAACCCATCGTCAACGGCTTGGTCGATGCCGAAACCCTGTGGTCGTGCACCACCTGCCGCGCCTGCGTCGAGGAGTGCCCGATGATGATCGAGCACGTCGATGCCATCGTCGACATGCGCCGTCACCTGACATTGGAAAAAGGCGCCACACCCAACAAGGGCGCCGAAGTGCTGGACAACCTGATCGCCACCGACAACCCAGGCGGCTTTGCCCCAGGCGGGCGGATGAACTGGGCGGCGGACCTGAACCTGGACCTGATGGCCGACAAGAAAACCGTCGACACGCTGTTCTGGGTCGGCGACGGTGCCTTCGACATGCGCAACCAGCGCACCCTGCGAGCCTTCGTTAAAGTCCTGAAAGCGGCCAAGGTCGATTTCGCGGTGCTGGGCCTGGAAGAGCGTGACAGCGGTGATGTGGCCCGACGCCTGGGCGATGAAGCCACCTTCCAGCAACTGGCCCGGCGCAACATCCACACCCTGGCGCAGTACAGCTTCAAGCGCATTGTCACCTGTGATCCGCACAGCTTCCATGTGCTGAAAAACGAGTACGGCGCCTTCGACGGCCACTACCACGTGCAGCACCACAGCACCTTCATTGCCGAGCTGATCGGCGCCGGGCGCCTCAACCTCGGCCAGCACAAGGGTGGCAGCGTGACCTATCACGACCCCTGCTACCTGGGCCGCTACAACGGCGAGTACGAAGCGCCGCGCGATGTGCTGCGGGCGTTGGGTATCGAGGTCAAGGAGATGGAACGCTCGGGCTTCCGCTCGCGCTGCTGCGGCGGTGGCGGCGGTGCGCCGATCACTGACATTCCCGGCAAGCAGCGGATTCCTGATATGCGCATGGACGACATCCGAGGCACGGGCGCAGAGCTTGTGGCCGTGGGCTGCCCGCAATGCACCGCCATGCTTGAGGGTGTGGTCGAACCACGCCCGGCTATCAAGGACATCGCTGAGCTGGTCGCCGACGTGCTGATCGAGGACGTTGCCGCCCCAAAGTCGGTGCCGAGTAAACGTACACCTGCGGAGGTGCATTGATGAGCGACATTATCCGCCGCGATCCGCGCGCCGAGTGGATCGCCCGTAACCGCCTGCATCCGCTGCACGCGGCCATGCAACCGGCGCAAACCCAATGGATGGGCCCCAACGGCGTGCTGCGCAAGAACCCCCATGCGGTCGGCTTTATCGGCCCCAATGGCATCAAGCGAATCGACCGCAGCGGCGAGCAACAGGGCGGCACTGCCAAGCGCACGGCGGCGACCGAAGTGCAGTTGCCACTGCATCAGGTGTTGTCGCCTGCGTTCTACATCGCCGTGGCCCCGGACATGGTCGGTGGCCGCCTGAGCAGCCACGACCGCGACTTGCTGGGCCTTGCCCATGCGCTGGCGGGCAGCGATGGCGCGGTGTTGGCGATCGTCTTTGGCGAGCACAAGGAGTTGGCGTTTGCGACCGCCGGCGTGGATCGCTTGCTGGTGATCGAAGGCGAGCAGTTCGACGGTTATGCACCGGAGCAACGACTCCAGGGCCTGCGGGCTGTGGATAACCAGTTCAACCCGCGCCACTGGTTGCTGCCCGACAGCCGCACCGGTGGCGGTGAGCTGGGCCGGCGTTTCGCCGCCGCGCTGGGCGAGCGTCCGGCTACCCGGGTTTGGCAAGTCAAGGATGGCCAGTGCATGGGCCGTGCGGGTGCGGGCCAGCAGGATCTGCAACGTCAAGCGCCGCGCCTGATCCTGGCCGCTGCCGAGTGCGCGGAGCCGGTCAGCGAAACGCGCCACGAAGCAGTGCCGGTTCAGTTATCCACAGAGGTGGTGCGCAGCTTGTCGCGCATCGAAGACCTGGGCGCTGTGGCCGTCGACCCGGCAGCCATTGCGATGGCCGAGGCCGAGTTCATTTTCTCCGGTGGCAACGGCGTCAAGGACTGGGCCTTGTTCCACCGCACGGCGGCGGCACTGGGCGCCACCGAAGGCGCCTCGCGGGTGGCCGTGGACGACGGCTTCATGCCGCGTGATCGGCAGGTGGGCGCGACCGGCACCTGGGTCACGGCACGCGTGTATGTGGCCGTCGGTATCTCCGGCGCCATCCAGCACCTGCAGGGCATCGGCGCCTGCGATAAGGTCGTGGCGATCAACATGGACCCCGGCTGCGACATGATCAAACGCGCTGACCTGTCGGTGATCGGCGAAAGCGCCGCGATCCTGCAGGCCCTGATCGACGCCATCGAAGGCTACCGAAACCAAGCCAAGCGCGACGCCGCTTAACGCAGGATCACAGCATGAACACAAAAGTCATCAGCCTGGTTTCAATCGGCGCCCACCCCACCTCCGGCCGTGCGCGGCGGGCCGAACAGGACGCCCGTGCGGTAGAGCTCGGTTTGCAGTTGGCGGGGGATAACTTGCAAGTGCTGCATGCGGGCGACCCGCAGGAGCCGGCTTTGCGTGCTTACCTGGGCATGGGTTTGGCGCAACTGGATGTGCTGGAGCAACCGGCGGGCTCCGACGCCTTGGGCGTGTTGGGTGAGTACTTGCGCGAAGCGGGTGCCCAAGTGGTGTTGACCGGCAGCCAGGCCGAGACCGGCGAAGGCTCGGGCATGTTGCCGTTCTTGCTCGCCGAGCAACTGGGTTGGCCGTTGGTGGTGGGCCTGGCTCAGGTCGAATCCATCGACGGCGGGGTGGCTCATGTGCTGCAAGCGTTGCCCCGTGGTCAGCGGCGTCGCCTGAAAGTGCGCCTGCCGTTTCTGGCCACTGTGGATAACGCCGCACCCAAGCCTCGCCAGAGCGCTTTTGGCCCAGCGCGACGCGGTGTGTTGGCGGCGCGGCAAGTGGAGATTGTCGAAGACGAGTTATCCACAAGCGCGCAACTGCTACCGGCCAAACCGCGCCCCAAACGGTTGAAAGTGATCAAGGCCAAGAGCGGGGCGGATCGGATGAAAGCCGCGACTGCCAAAGCCAGCGGTGGCGGCGGGCAAGTGCTTAAGGATGTCAGCCCACAGGCCGGGGCCGAGGCGATCTTGAAGTTGTTGATTGAAGAAGGGGTGGTGCGCTGACGGGCGCGCCTACCTAGCAGTTCTGTGAGTACCGGGGGCGTTTCGTGGTTGCTAGGATTGGGGCTTGATCCAGCAAGTTCGAGGCGTCGCCATGCATAACGTTCAAGGTCATTCACTGTTGCTGGCAGTTGATCGCCACCAGAGCCCTTTGTTTGAAGCGTTCAATCGTGTGGTGTTTACGCCGTATGGTGTGCGTAGTGGGCAGCGTTCAGCGCAAGGGAAGATGGGCTTCAATGGACAGTTGAGAGAGCGTGAAAGTGGGGCGTATTTGCTCGGTAACGGGCATCGGGTGTATAGCCCGGTGTTGATGCGTTTTCACAGTGCGGATGGGTTGAGTCCGTTTAATCGCGGGGGTGTGAATGCGTACGCATACTGTGAGGGCGACCCGATCAATTTTGTCGATCCTAGCGGGAGATTTCTAAAGAGTTTTTTCAGGATGGGAAAAACGTCGACGGAACCTGAAGCTGCATTGGATGCGGTGGTCATCCATAGTCCACCCGCGAGTCCTGGTGCGCGTGCCACTTCAAGCGTTCCTACCGCAGCTGATGTGCTTGAGACAGTGGGTCAGGTTTCAGCCAACTTCAACACCACGTCGACCGGTTTGGGGGGCTTGTTTGCAGCAGGTGCGAAGGAGGCACCGCCTGTTATAGATCAGATCGCCAACTTTGCAGCCGTTTCGGGTAGCGGTTTTACGCTAGGCGGAAGAGCAGTCGGAAACACAGACCTTCAAATGGCCGGCTCATTTCTGATGACGGCAGCATTCGCTATCCGACTGGGTAGACAGATTCAACAGAACGGCCCTTTGGGGATGTTGGAAATTTATGGGCGAGGGGCTGCCCGTCTAAGTGGAGCTGAATACGTATACAACTTTTATCGGAATCGCGAAGTGCCATTCATGCCAAAGTTTTGAGTTGGCGAATGTTCCTACATGAATATGGCTGAGATCTTCCATGCTCTTTCTATGTTCCTGTAGTCACTCACGAGCTCTAGGAAATACCCTACGAACCCTGTCGCCAGCCATCACCTTGTCCCTGGGAAGCGTGATCCATAGTCTTTCTCGGTCGCTGAATGTTCAGCGATCGGGCGTGGAAGCCTGGGTACCCTAGAATGAAGCCATCTTGCGATTTTATGGCGACTGTGCGCGGGAGGACCTCTGTGTCCTGCCGGGTTTTTTCGGGTAACCGGTCTTCCACCTCGCGCACAGTTGCCACCCAATTACGTGGAAGTAAACGGGTGCGACTTCACGAGGATTTTCCCATGAAGCAACTCTTACCTGATCCACCGCTGTCCTCGATCAAAACCCAATACACCCCCTTCGGCACCTGCGATGCCCCCCACGGTCCATTATTCGCCGTACTGGCTGATGTCCCCGCCGAAGACGCCCTGACCCACGCCTCGCTCTACCTCAGATGCGCCTTGGCCACCGCCCAACATTCAATCACCCATTGCAACGAAGAAGGCCGGGCCATGCTGTGGTCGGCCGTGCATTCGCTCGAGATGGCCAAGGGGCTGGTGGATGGATTGCTGGATGGGCTAGAGGCCGAGCAGGACAAATCGGCGCCGGTCTGAAAAGCACCGCGGGCAAGCCCGGCTCTCACAAACAGTTGGGGAACGTAGGAGCCGGGCTCGCCCGCGATGGGCTGCAAAGCAGTCCCCAGGTTGCTGACAAACCCCGGCCACTGGTTGGAATCGCGAATGTAATCTGAAGATATATGAAGTGCGCGTAGGAGCGGACCCGGCCGCGATGGGCTGCGAAGCGGCCCCTGCGATTATGAAAACGACTGAGCCCCGCAAGATGTCGCTGGTCTCTGGGGCCGCTTTGCAGCCCATCGCGGCCGGGACCGCTCCTACGAAATGGCGGGTTGCCCCGAGGTTTGTCAGCAACCTGAGGGCTGCTAAGCCGCCCCAACAAACACCGCAGATACCTAGTGTGCTGTCTGCGAAATAGCTTTTCTAATTTTTCACCTACACTTCAGGTGTCATTTCCCCCTTGGAGAGCTTCAGGTGAGCGCACTGGACATTACGCTTAGCTCCGAAGAAAAGGCCGAACTGAACCGGCGCGTTCGCTCCGCCACCATTCCCCAGCGTGAAGGTCGTAGAGCACGCATTGTGCTGCTTGCAGCACAGGGCGAAACGCGGGAAGAGATTGCACGACTGACTGGGTTTTCTCTCCCGACAGTCACCAACTGGTGCCAACGCTTTCAGTTGCTCCGGCTCGACGGATTGATTGATAAACCAGGTCGTGGACGCAAGTCGTCGCTGCCTGCCGATACTGTCCGCCGCGTCTTGGAGCAGGTCACGAAACCTCGCATTGGCGAGTCGCGATGGAGCTGCAGGAGTATGGCGAGAGCGGTCGGGATTTCTTCGAGTACGGTCCATAAGTTATGGGCTGCCAATGACTTGAAGCCTCATCTGACTCGCACCTTCAAGCTCTCAAACGATCCGCAGTTCGAACAGAAATTCTGGGATGTTATCGGCCTTTACCTGGCCCCGCCGGACAAGGCATTGGTGCTGTGTTGCGACGAAAAAAGCCAGGTGCAGGCCTTGGAACGCACGCAGCCTGGATTGCCTCTGGGCATCGGCCACATCCAGACGAAATCACATGATTACACCCGCCACGGCACGGTTACATTATTCGCTGCGCTGGATTATCTGCAGGGAAAATTGATCAGCAGCATCGAACGTCAACACCGTCATCAAGAGTGGTTGTCCTTCCTCAAGAAGATCAACAAGCAGACCCCCAAGAATCTCCAGCTTCACCTGATCGTCGATAACTATGCGACGCACAAGCACGCCGCCGTGAAAACCTGGCTGGCGAAGCACCCGCGTTTCCATATGCACTTCACACCGACGTCCAGCTCTTGGATGAACATGGTCGAACGATTTTTCCGAGACATCACGGTGTATCTACGAGACGGTAGCTTTGCCTCGGTGCGCGAGTTGGAATCCTCGATAACAACGTTCATGGCACTAAGAAATGCTCAGCCGACCCGGTACGTTTGGAACGCGAAAGGCGAGGAGATTTTGAGCAAAATCCAACGAGCTCGCGAGGCACTTGAGGCCGTACCATAGGGATAAATTATTTCGAAGACAGCACACTAGCAGTTCTGCTAGTTGTTTCAAAACAGCGATAGGGTTTAATTAAGCGTATTCGCTCTCACCCCAGGCCGTGACCATGAATGTCCAATCCTTTAGCAGGCTGCTGACTACAACCCATTCGCAAACCGTGCAGCACGTTCTGCAGGCCGGTGCGCCACAGACCATTAACTACCTTGCCTACGGCCATCGTTCTGGGGCTGGCAGTGCGATGACACCGATGGGGTTTAACGGCCAGCCCTTTCAAGGTCTTCGTTTAAACTCTCTCCCATCTACGGTCCAGGATGACGAAACGATGTGGGAAGAAGTCTTAGCGCGGTTTGAAAAAAAAGCACCGGCCAGCGTCATGGCCAAGTTGGCGTTGGAGCAGGCCATCCCGGCCGAGTGGGTCGATCAGGTGTTCGAAAACCATCGCCAACGCCAGTACCCGCGTGAGCTTTTGTTTTCGACCATCGTTGAGCTGATGTCCCTTGTTTCATTGGGTTTACGACCTTCACTGCATGCCGCTGCACGTCAGATGGAGGACCTTCCGGTTACCTTGGCAGCGCTCTATGACAAGGTCAGCCGCACAGAACCCGCGTTGCTGCGGGCCCTGGTCACCGGCAGCGCAGAGCGGTTGACCCCGACCATAGAAGCGTTGGGCTGTTCAGCCATTTTGCCCGGCTGGCAACTGCGTATCGTCGACGGCAACCACCTGCCTTCTACCGAAAAACGTCTGGGGGCTTTGCGGCGTGAACGAGGCGCCGCGCGGCCTGGTTTTTCGGTCGTGGTCTATGACCCCGACCTGGATCAGGTCGTTGACCTTCAGCCCTGCGAAGATGCCTACGCCAGTGAACGCGTCAGCGTACTGCCGTTGCTGGCGAGTGCGAGGGCGGGACAGCTGTGGATGGCCGATCGGCTCTATTGCACGCTCCCCGTCATGGAAGCCTGCGAGGAGTCGGGCGCCTCGTTCATTATTCGTCAGCAGAGTCACCATCCACGCCTGATCCAGGAAAACGACTGGCAAGAACCCGTGTCTGTCGAGGCTGGAACGGTGCGTGAACAAACCATCGAATTGAAAGGCGGACGCTGCTGGCGGCGAATTGAACTGAGCTTGCGAACGCCCACTGAGTCGGGTGACTCCACGCTCTTATTCTGGAGCAATTTGCCCGACAGCATCAGTGCTCAGCAGATCGCTGATTTGTACCGTCGTCGCTGGAGTATCGAAGGGATGTTCCAACGCCTGGAATCGGTGCTGGACAGTGAAATCGCAAGCCTGGGCAACCCCCGAGCGGCCTTGCTCGGTTTTGCCTCGGCGATCTTGGCCTACAACGTTTTGTCGGTCCTTAAGCGCAGTGTTGAACAGGCCCATCGCCAGACGCAGCCCGAGGGCTGGGAAGCTTCGATCTTCCACCTGGCGGTGCAGGTGCGCAGCAGTTATGAGGGGATGCAGATCGCGTTGCCCTCGGATTACCTATCACTCCAAACGACCTCAGAAACTCTGGCGGAGCGTCTGTTGGCGCTGGCCAGGAATATCCAGCCCCGACAGGTCGCTAAAAGCAAACGCGGCCCCAAAGTAGATAAACCCAAGGAATGGCTCGAGGGCAAAGCTGCGCGTGCTCATGTATCGACGGACCGGGTGCTCAAGGCCAAAAAAGATGAAAGACCTTGAAAGGGCTGGGTTTAACGGCGAGAGGGTAGAGCAGGGGACAGGGCATTACATACTGGGCAAAGGTTATCGCGTTTTTAATTCTGTGTTGGGTCGGTTTCAGTCGTGTGATTCGTGGAGTCCTTTTGGGGAGGGCGGGATCAATGCGTATGCATATTGTGCGGGTGATCCGATCAATTATAAGGATCCCTCGGGACGGGCTGGAGCTGTCGTGTATAGGTCGTCCGGACCGATCAAGCCAGTCAGTCCGACGCTTCATAAAAAAATACAAAATAGTTTGCCAAAAGAAATAGTAGTAACTCCCGAGCAAAGGCGCGCGCAGAATCTGCTTAAGTCGATATCACCGGAGCGAAAAGAAAATATAGAGAATGGTTTAAAACGTGAACTGGCACCTACCCAAGCGGTTAGCAATTCTAAGTCTCAAGCCCTTTTTCAGTCTGCATCGGATAAAGAGCTGCAGGCGTTTGAATTAAGAGATAAATTTCTTACGACGATCAGTCAATGGAATAACCCCGGTGATGTTAATTTTTCAACGGAAGTTTTTAATCCGGTCTATAAGCAGTATCTGGATTCGTATGCGAAAATTAATTCAATTCGCGGCTATCATGTTTTTAGCAGGCCTCTGATCAATCGATATGAGCAGCGTTTGAAAGATTTCGGTCGTCCCTCTAAATGAAAAGCATCGCCGGCAAGCCGCGCTCCTACAAAAAGCCACCCCGTAATTATGGGGTGGGGGTGTAGGAGCTGGGCTTGCCCGCGATAAGTTCGCCGCGAACTTTACTGAGCCGCCACGCCCTTTAAATACGGCGCCGGCGCAGCCCCCAGGTTGTTCAACATCCGCTCGCTGTACCAATCAATAAAGTTCACCACGCCAAACTCATACGTCTTGGAGTAAGGCCCCGGCTGGTAAGCCGTGGAGTTGATCCCGCGCTGGTTCTCTTCCGCCAGCCGGCGATCCTGGTCGTTGGTGGCGTCCCACACCTGGCGCATGCGCTGTACGTCGTAATCCACGCCTTCAACCGCATCCTTGTGGACCAGCCACTTGGTGGTGACCATGGTTTCCTGGGCGCTGATTGGCCACACGGTAAACACGATGATGTGATCGCCCATGCAGTGGTTCCACGAGTGCGGCAGGTGCAGGATGCGCATCGAGCCCAGTTCCGGGTTCTTGATGCGGCCCATCAGCTTCTGGCAGCCCTGCTTGCCGTCCAGAGTCATGGACACGGTGCCCTTGAGCAGTGGCATGCGCACAATGCGGTTACGCAGGCCGAAGCTGGCGTGGGCATACGGGATTTTCTCGGCGTCCCAGGCGGCAGCAGAGGCGGCCACATGGTCCTTGAAGGCCTGGTCGGCACGTGGGTCGGTGACGTCGTCCCACTCCAGCAAAGTTTTCAACAGTTCAGGGTGCGCGCCGCCGCAGTGATAGCACTCTCGGTTGTTTTCCAGTACCAGCTTCCAGTTGGCCTTTTCCATCAAGGTGGTTTGCACCGCCACCTTGGTGTTCTCCATGTCGTAGGGCTCCATGTAGTGGTTCAACGTGGAGAGGAAGTCGTCGATGGCGGGTGGGTTCTCGGCCAGGCTGATGAAGATGTAGCCGCCTGAGGTTTTCACGTGGACGGGCTTCAAGCCGTACTGCTTCATGTCGAAGTCGGCACCCATTTCGGTGCCCGCGAACAACAGGCGACCGTCCAGCTCGTAGGTCCACTGGTGGTAGTGGCAGACCAGCTTGGCGACCTTGCCCTTGTCCGAGGTACACAGGCGCGAACCCCGGTGGCGGCAGACGTTGTGGAAGGCATGCACCTGGCCTTCGGCGCCACGGATCACGATGATCGGGTTGTTGCCGATCTGCAGGGTGATGAAGTTGCCTTTGGCCGGGATCTCGCAGGTCATGCCAGCGATCAGCCATTCCTTCTGGAAAATTTCCTGCATGTCGATCTGGAACAGGCGCTCGTCGCTGTAGAACGGCTGCGGCAGAGAGAAGGTGCGCTCGCGGCTCTGCAGCATTTCGGCGGTGGCCTTGCGTGCAGGTTCCAGTGGATCGCCCAGGCTCAAGGTTGCGGTGACGTCCATCGTTGTGGTCCTCATGGCCATGCAGTGTGGCCGGCAAAAGTGGCTGATCGGTTGGGGCAACGCAAGGCAAAAAAACAGTGGTTCAGTTGCGATGAAGTGTGCGTTTGTGCGGGCCGAGAACCTTACCTATGGGCGACATGGTCGAATCAGTTCCCGACGTGCAAGCCCTTATTCCAAGCGGCTGGTCGCGATAAGCACGTCAATGTCGCGAATAGGAAAGTGATCGTCGCGCACCTTGAGCAGAATCGCCAGCATGAGGCCGGCAGTCGGCCGTGGAGATGAGCATGTCGAACAGCTTTCTGAATCCGGTGACCACCCAGACCTGGGCCAATGGCCGACACATCGTGCGTTGCGTCAAAGTGATCCAGGAAACCTGGGATGTGCGCACCTTCTGCTTTATGGCTGACCAGCCGATCATGTTCTTTTTCAAGCCCGGCCAGTTCGTGACCCTGGAGCTTGAGATCGAAGGTGTACCGATCATGCGCTCATACACCATCTCAAGCTCGCCGTCGGTGCCGTACAGCTTTTCGGTGACGATCAAACGGGTGCCAGGCGGCAAGGTGTCGAACTGGCTGCACGACAACCTGCAAGAAGGCCATGAGCTGCCGGTGCATGGCCCGGTGGGCCTGTTCAACGCCATCGATTTCCCGGCCAACAAGGTGCTGTACTTGAGCGGCGGCGTCGGTATCACGCCAGTGATGTCCATGGCCCGCTGGTTCTACGACACCAACGGCAACGTCGACATGGTGTTTGTGCACAGCGCGCGCTCGCCCAAGGACATCATCTATCGCCGCGAATTGGAGCACATGACCTCGCGGATCGAGAACTTCAACCTGCATATTATTTGCGAGAAGTACGGCCATGGTGACCCGTGGGCCGGGTATCGCGGTTATCTGAACCACCGCCTGATGGAACTGATCGCGCCCGATTTCATGGAGCGCGAGATCTTCTGCTGCGGCCCGACCCCCTACATGACAGCGGTCAAGCGCCTGCTGGAAAACGCCGGCTTCGACATGAGCCGCTACCATGAGGAGTCGTTTGGGGCGACGCCGGCCGAGGTCAAGGCTGACGCCCTGGAGCACGCCGAGCAAGCGGCAGAAGCACCCGAGGTCGACATCGCCGACCAGCATCAGGTGGAGTTCACCGCCACCGGTAAGAGCATCCGTATTGCCCCGGGCGAAACCGTGCATGCCGCCGCCGCCAAACTGGGTCTGATGATCCCCAAGGCCTGCGGCATGGGCATTTGCGGCACTTGCAAGGTGATGAAGCTGGGCGGTGAGGTGGAGATGGACCACAACGGCGGGATTACTGATGATGATGTGGCTGAGGGCTATATCCTCTCGTGCTGCAGTGTGCCGAAGAGCGATGTACGCATCGAATATTGAAGGATCCAGTAAGGTAACTGACGAACAATGGGAACCGACCGCCATTACCGGGGTCAATCGGCACTCATGAAAACTGCGTCTGCTGGCTCGGAATCAGTGGCTAGCCGACCCAGTTTTCTTTATCGTGAGCGCCCCCTGGAACTGCCGAGAAATCATTATGTTGGAAACATCCCTCAGCCAATTGGAACAACTGGTCAGCGAACTGGTAGAAAAAAACAGCGCCCTGGCTTCCACCAACGCCCAACTGAGCGCTGAGCTGGCTCAGGCCAAGGACGAGAACGAAACCCTGCAACTGAGCCTGCTGGAGCAGGAAGAGAAGCAGTCGGCGACCGTTTCGCGCATCCAGGCGCTGGTTGATCGTGCAAGTGCTGGTACCGTAAGCGCATGACGGCGGCGACAGAATCGGTCAAGGTCGTCTCGATTCTGGGTAACGACTATTCGATCAAGGCCCCGGCAGGCGAAGAGCAAACCCTGCTCGATGCCACCTCGATGCTCAAGGTCGCTCTGGCCGAAACCAAGCGTAAATACCCGAGCCTGATCGGTGACAAACTGTTGGTGCTGGCAGCGCTGAACCTGTGTTCCAAGCAGATCGAACTGCAACAGCAACATCGCAAGGATCTCGACCGTTACCAAGAGCAAGTCAACGCCACGGTCGACGTCATTTCGCGGACCATCGCGAAAAACTGAGCCACAAGGCTTGCGCTTCTGCCCCTGCCGAATGCGTGCCCACGGATTGAATGCAATCTGTGGGCAGGTTTTTGTGTGCCCTACGTGTTGCTTAAAAGCATTTGCATTGAAAGGGCAAGCAAGACGCTGCCCATCAACCACTGTTGAACTAAGCCATAGTTTGGCCTGCGTAGCATAAAATCAGCCACCTTGCTGGCCGTGACCACTATTGTTGCATTAACCGTGATACTGATAAGTATCTGAATACTTCCAAGCGTCAGGGATTCGGTAATGAGGCTCGCTTATTCTATCGTTTTAACAATTGCCGTTGACGTGTGAATTTTTAGTCGAGTAACAAGGTTATTGCTACCCCTCTGATGTAGGATTGATTCGCCAAAACTTGAAGGGGTTGGACTGTATATCGGTCGGACAAGCGGCGCGGGTTCACCCTGAGAATGAGGGGAGGAAGGCCGTATCAAGGCCTCCAGGCGCTTGCCTTGGGTTTTGCGCTGTTGCGTAAATCGAGCGCCGCCCGCGCGGCGCATCGCGGCTAAAGCCGGCTCCTACATTGGTTGCAACGTGCCATGGCCTGTGGGATCGGCGTTGTTAGCCTTGGTGGTTCGGCTTTGGATTTTTTTGGTTTCGGTGGCTTTTGCGCGTGGCTGGCAACGCCACTCTCACAGGCCATGGCACGTTGCAACCAATGTGGGAGCCGGCTTTAGCCGGCGATGCGCCGCGCGGGCGGCGCTCGATCTCAAGAACAAAGAAAAAAGCCAAGGCAGGCACCTCGTGGGGCTCATGGGATCTGTTGACAGGCCCCTAGAGGTTTCCCTTGAGAATGGACGGGCGGAAGGCCGTATCAAGGCCTCCAGGCGCTTGCCTTGGGTTTTGCGCTGTTGCGTAAATCGAGCGCCGCCCGCGCGGCGCATTCGCCGGCTAAAGCCGGCTCCCACATTGGTTGCAACGTGCCATGGCCTGCGGGATCGGCGTTGTTAGCCTTGGGGGTTCGGCTTTTGATTTTTGTGGGCTCGGTGGAGATTGCGCGTGGCTGGCAACTCCAATCTCACAGGCCATGGCACGTTGCAACCAATGTGGGAGCCGGCTTTAGCCGGCGATGCGCCGCGCGGGCGGCGCTCGATCTCAAGAACAAAGAAAAAGCCAAGGCAGGCACCTCGTGGGGCTCATGCGATCTGTTGACAGGCCCCTAGTGTGCTGTCTTCGAATTAACTTACTAACATTGGGCCGCTTCAAGCACCTCACGCGCCCGTTGGATTTTGTTCAGAATCTCCTCTCCCTTTGCGTTCCAAACGTACCGGGTCGGCTGGGCATTGCGTAATGCCATGAACGTTGTAATGGAACTTTCCAGTTCGCGCACAGAGGCGAAGCTACCGTCGCGCAGATACATCGTGATGTCTCTGAAAAACCGTTCAACCATGTTCATCCATGAACTGGAGGTCGGTGTGAAATGCATATGGAAGCGCGGATGCTTCGCCAGCCAGGCCTTCACGGCGGCGTGCTTGTGCGTCGCGTAGTTATCGACGATCAGATGCAGCTGGAGGTGCTTGGGGGTCTGCTTATTGATTTTCTTGAGGAAAGCCAACCATTCCTGATGACGGTGTTGACGCTCGATGCTGCTGATCAGTTTGCCCTGTATGTAGTCCAGCGCTGCGAACAACGTAACCGTGCCGTGGCGCGTGTAATCATGGGATTTTGTCTGGATGTGCCCGATGCCCAAAGGCAATCCGGGCTGCGTTCGCTCCAGGGCCTGAACCTGGCTTTTTTCATCGCAACACAGCACTAACGCCTTGTCTGGCGGGGCCAGGTAAAGGCCGATGACATCCCAGAATTTTTCCTCGAACCGCGGATCGTTGGACAGCTTGAACGTGCGGGTCAGGTGAGGCTTCAAATCATTGGCGGCCCATAATTTATGAACGGTGCTTGAGGAAATACCCGCGGCCCGCGCCATGCTCCGACAACTCCAGCGAGGCTCACCGATTCGGGGCTGAGTGACTTGTTCCAACACGCGGCGGACAGTCTCGGCAGGCAACGACGATTTGCGTCCGCGTCCCGGCTTGTCAACGAGTCCGTCCAGTCGCAATACCTGAAAACGCTTGCACCAGTCGGTAATCGTTGGGCAAGAAAAGCCGGTTAGCCGTGCGATGTTTTCTCGGGTTTCACCCTGCGCCGCCAGCAAGATAATGCGTGCTCGGCGGCCTTCTCTTTGAGGGATGGTGGCAGAGCGAACACGCCGTTTCAGCTCGGCTGTTTCTTCGAGACTAAGCGTGATATCCAGAGCGCTCACTGAAAACTCTCCAAAGGAGGAATGACGCCTGAAGTGTAGTCGAAACGCTCAACAAATTATTTCGCGGACAGTACACTAGAGGTTTCACCCTGAGAATGAAGGGAGGAAGGCCTTATCAAGGCCTCCAGGCGCTTGCCTTGGATTTTGCGCTGTTGCCCAAATCGCGCGCCGCCCGCGCGGCGCATCGCCGGCTAAAGCCGGCTCCCACATTGGTTGCAACGTGCCATGGCCTGCAGGATCGGCGTTGTTAGCCTTGGTGGTTCGGCTTTGGATTTTTTTTGGTTTCGGTGGCTTCTGGGTATTGCGCGTGGCTGGCAACGCCAATCTCACAGGCCATGGCACGTTGCAACCAATGCGGGCTCGCCGGAGTGCCGGACCACCGCGAATGGCTACACCGCCAACCTATCAGCCCGCCATCGCCGCCCGGATGTCCGCCGCCAATTCCCGCACGCGGGCTTCTTCGGTGTCCCACGAGCACATAAACCGCGCACCGCCGCTGCCGATGAAGGTGTAGAAGCGCCAGCCCTTGACGCGCAACACCTCTAGCGCCTCTTCCGACATTTGCAGGAACACGCCGTTGGCTTCCACCGGGAACATCAGTTCAACGCCAGGAATGTCCGCGACCAGTTGACTCAGTAACTGCGCGCAGTGGTTGGCGTGGTTGGCATGCTTGAGCCAGGCCTGGCTTTCCAGCAGCCCGACCCACGGCGCCGATAGAAAGCGCATCTTGGACGCCAGTTGCCCGGCCTGTTTGCAGCGGTAGTCGAAATCCACCGCCAGGTCGCGGTTGAAGAACAGGATCGCCTCGCCCACGGCCATGCCGTTCTTGGTGCCGCCAAAGCACAGCACATCGACACCGGCCTTCCAGGTCAGGTCGGCCGGTGAGCAGCCGAGGAATGCGCAAGCGTTGGCGAAGCGGGCGCCGTCCATGTGCAGGTTCAGGCCCAACTCCTTGCAGGTGGCGCTGATCGCCTTGATCTCTTCGGGGCGGTAGACGCTGCCGACCTCAGTGGCTTGGGTGAGGGTCACCACGCGGGGCTTGGGGTAGTGGATGTCCTGGCGCTTGAGGGCGATTTCGCGGATCGAAGCCGGGGTCAGCTTGCCGGCTTCGGTGCGGGCGGTGAGCAGTTTGGAGCCGTTGGAGAAGAATTCTGGCGCGCCGCATTCGTCGGTTTCGACGTGGGCGGTCTCTGAGCAGATCACGCTGTGGTAACTCTGGCACAGGGACGACAAGGCCAGTGAGTTGGCCGCCGTGCCGTTGAAGGCAAAAAACACTTCGCAGTTGGTTTCGAACAAGGCGCGGAAGGCGTCCGCGGCACGCACCGTCCACTGGTCGTCGCCATAGGCGCGTTCATGGCCGTGGTTGGCTTGAGCCATGGCGGCCCAGGCCTCGGGGCAGATCCCGGAATAGTTGTCGCTGGCAAACTGCTGGCTTTGTTCTGGCATGGCCGTGGTCCTGTGATCGGTGATGGTGGGCACTGTAAACCATGCTTTAACGGCGCGCCTATCAGGCTATTTGCCTGGCGTGTAGCGAGGTCGCTACAGGCATGTCGTAATCGCACCTTTGTGTGGCGCGTGTAGGCATTCCGAGCGGCTTTGCTGGCCATACCATCGCAACCAATGAGGCACAACCCGTTCGGTCGGTGCCCACTGATCCGCTGCCAGGAGAGATGCGATGTTTAGCAAGCAAGACCAGATCCAGGGTTACGACGATGCACTGTTGGCTGCGATCAACGCCGAAGAGCAGCGCCAGGAAGATCACATCGAGCTGATCGCCTCGGAAAACTACACCTCCAAGCGCGTCATGCAGGCCCAGGGCAGCGGCCTGACCAACAAATACGCCGAAGGGTATCCGGGCAAGCGCTACTACGGTGGCTGCGAGCATGTGGATAAAGTCGAGCAACTGGCCATCGACCGCGCCAAGCAGCTGTTCGGTGCCGACTACGCCAACGTGCAGCCGCACTCGGGCAGCCAGGCCAACGCAGCGGTCTACCTGGCGCTGCTGCAAGCCGGCGACACCGTGCTGGGCATGAGCCTGGCCCACGGCGGCCACCTGACCCACGGCGCCAAGGTGAGCTTCTCTGGCAAGCTGTACAACGCTGTGCAGTACGGCATCAACACCGACACCGGCCTGATCGACTACGACGAAGTCGAGCGCCTGGCGGTCGAGCACCAGCCGAAAATGATCATCGCGGGCTTCTCTGCCTACTCCAAGACCCTGGACTTCCCACGCTTTCGTGAAATCGCCGACAAGGTCGGTGCCTACCTGTTCGTCGACATGGCCCACGTGGCCGGGCTGGTTGCGGCGGGCCTGTACCCGAACCCGCTGCCCTACGCCGACGTGGTCACCACCACCACCCACAAGACCCTGCGCGGTCCGCGTGGCGGCTTGATCCTGGCGCGTGCCAACGAAACGCTGGAAAAGAAACTCAACGCCGCGGTATTCCCAGGCGGGCAGGGCGGCCCCTTGATGCACGTGATTGCCGCCAAGGCTGTGTGCTTCAAGGAAGCACTGGAGCCTGGATTCAAGACTTACCAGCAGCAGGTGATCGACAACGCCCAGGCCATGGCCGGCGTGTTTATCGAACGCGGCTATGATGTGGTGTCCGGTGGTACTGATAACCACCTGTTCCTGGTCAGCCTGATCCGTCAGGGCTTGACCGGCAAAGACGCTGACGCGGCCCTGGGCCGTGCGCATATCACTGTGAACAAAAACGCCGTGCCGAACGACCCGCAATCGCCCTTCGTGACCTCGGGCCTGCGCATCGGTACCCCGGCTGTCACCAGCCGTGGCTTCAAAGTGGCTCAATGCACTGCGCTGGCCGGCTGGATTTGCGACGTGCTCGACAACCTCGGCGACGCCGATGTCGAAGCGGACGTTGCCCAGAATGTAGCCGCCTTGTGCGCTGACTTCCCTGTTTACCGCTGAGTGGGTTCAGGAGTAATGACTATGCAACGCTACTCTGGCTTCGGCCTCTTCAAACACTCGCTCAGCCACCACGAAAACTGGCAGCGCATGTGGCGCACGCCGACCCCTAAAAAGGTTTACGACGTGGTCATCGTCGGCGGTGGCGGGCACGGTCTGGCGACCGCCTACTACCTGGCCAAAGTACACGGGATTACCAACGTAGCCGTGGTCGAGAAGGGTTGGCTGGGCGGCGGCAACACCGCCCGCAACACCACCATCGTGCGCTCCAACTACCTGTGGGACGAGTCGGCGCACCTGTATGAACACGCCATGAAACTCTGGGAAGGGCTGTCCCAGGACATCAACTACAACGTGATGTTCTCCCAGCGTGGCGTCTACAACCTGTGCCACACCCTGCAAGACATGCGTGACTCCGAGCGCCGGGTATCGGCCAACCGCCTCAACGGTGTGGACGGTGAACTGCTCAATACCCAGCAGGTGATGGACGAGATCCCGTACCTGGACTGCTCCAAGAACACCCGCTACCCGATCCTTGGCGCCACCGTGCAACGGCGCGGCGGCGTGGCCCGTCACGACGCCGTGGCCTGGGGCTTTGCCCGTGCCGCCGATGCCTTGGGTGTGGACCTGATCCAGCAAACCGAAGTGATCGGTTTCCGTAAGGAAAACGGCGCAGTGATCGGGGTTGAAACCAACAAGGGCTTTATCGGCGCCAAGCGCGTCGGCGTGGTCACCGCCGGTAACTCCGGGCACATGGCCAAGCTTGCGGGCTTTCGCCTGCCGATCGAATCGCACCCGCTGCAAGCGCTGGTGTCCGAGCCGATCAAGCCGATTATCGACAGCGTGATCATGTCCAACGCCGTACACGGCTACATCAGCCAATCCGACAAGGGCGACCTGGTGATCGGTGCCGGTATCGACGGCTGGGTCGGCTACGGCCAGCGCGGTTCGTACCCGGTCATCGAGCACACCCTGCAGGCCATCGTGGAAATGTTCCCGGTGCTGTCGCGGGTGCGCATGAACCGCCAGTGGGGCGGCATCGTCGACACCACGCCAGACGCCTGCCCGATCATCTCCAAGACGCCTGTGGCGAACATGTTCTTCAACTGCGGTTGGGGCACCGGTGGCTTCAAGGCCACACCGGGTTCGGGCAACGTCTTTGCTGCAAGCCTGGCCAAGGGCGAAATGCACCCGCTGGCCGCACCGTTTTCCATCGACCGTTTCTACAACGGCGCCCTGATCGACGAACACGGCGCTGCCGCTGTCGCCCACTAACAGGAGAAATTCATCATGTTGCACATCTTCTGTCCCCATTGCGGCGAGCTGCGCTCCGAAGAAGAGTTCCATTCCTCAGGCCAGGCGCACATCCCGCGCCCGCTGGACCCCGGTGCCTGCACCGACGAGGAGTGGGGCACGTACATGTTCTTTCGCGATAACCCCCGTGGCCTGCACCACGAGCTGTGGATTCACGCCGCCGGTTGCCGCCAGTACTTCAACGCCACCCGTGACACCGTTACCTATGAAATTCTCGAAACCTATCCGATTGGCGCCAAGCCACAAGTGACAGGCAAGAGCACAAGCCCGCAAGTGGTTGTCAGTGGTCAGGGGGAAAAGGTATGAGCCAAGTCAATCGCCTGTCCAACGGTGGTCGTATCGACCGCAGCCAGGTCTTGAATTTCACCTTCAACGGCGCGCGTTATCAAGGCTATGCCGGTGACACCCTGGCCGCCGCACTGCTGGCCAACGGCGTCGACATCATTGGCCGCAGTTTCAAGTATTCGCGTCCTCGCGGCATCGTCGCGGCCGGCGCGGAAGAGCCGAACGCGGTGCTGCAGATCGGTGCGACCGAAGCGACTCAAGTCCCGAACGTGCGCGCCACTCAACAGGCCCTGTATGCGGGCCTGGTGGCGACCAGCACCAACGGCTGGCCGAACGTGAACAATGACGTGATGGGGATTCTCGGCAAGGTCGGCGGCAAGCTGATGCCGCCGGGTTTCTACTACAAGACGTTCATGTACCCGCAGTCGTTCTGGATGACTTACGAGAAGTACATCCGCAAAGCTGCCGGCCTTGGCCGTTCGCCGCTGGAAAACGACCCGGACACCTACGACTACATGAACCAGCACTGTGACGTGCTGGTGGTGGGCGCAGGCCCTGCTGGCCTGGCGGCGGCTCTGGCCGCGGCGCGCAGCGGTGCCCGCGTGATCCTGGCCGACGAGCAGGAAGAGTTCGGCGGCAGCCTGCTCGACAGTCGCGAAACCCTGGACGGCAAGCCTGCCGCCGAATGGGTCGCCAAGGTGATCGAAGAGCTCAAGGGCTACTCCGACGTGACCTTGCTGCCGCGCTCGACCGTGAATGGCTACCACGACCACAACTTCCTGACCATTCACCAGCGCCTGACCGACCACCTGGGCGACCGCGCCCCGCTGGGCCAGGTTCGCCAGCGCATGCACCGCGTGCGTGCCAAGCGTGTGGTGCTGGCCACCGGCAGCCACGAGCGTCCGCTGGTGTACGGCAACAATGACGTGCCGGGCAACATGCTGGCCGGCGCCGTATCCACCTACGTTCGCCGCTACGGCGTGGCGCCGGGCAAGAAGCTGGTGCTGTCGACCAACAACGATTACGCCTACCGCGTGGCGCTGGATTTCCATGACGCCGGCCTGCAAGTGGTGGCCGTGGCTGATGCACGCCATAACCCACGTGGCGCCTTGGTTGAAGAAGCACGCGCCAAGGGCATTCGCATCCTCACCTCCAGTGCCGTGATCGAATCCCGTGGCAGCAAACACGTGACGGCTGCCCGCGTCGCCGCCATCGATGTGCGCGCCCATAAAGTCACCAGCCCCGGCGAGTGGCTGGAATGCGATCTGGTGGGCAGCTCCGGTGGCTACAGCCCGGTGGTCCACTTGGCTTCGCACTTGGGCGGCAAGCCGATCTGGCGTGAAGACATCCTCGGTTTCGTACCGGGCGAAGCACCACAAAAGCGCGTTTGCGTGGGCGGTATCAACGGCGTTTATCCGCTGGCCGATGCCTTGGCCGATGGGTTTGAAGGCGGTGCTCGCGCTGCCAGCGAAGCCGGTTTCAAGGCCGTCGAGGGTGTAGTACCCAAGGCGACAGTGCGTAAGGAAGAGCCGACCGTTGCGCTGTTCCAGGTGCCCCACGAAAAGAACACTGCTCGGGCGCCCAAGCAGTTCGTCGACCAGCAGAACGACGTAACCGCCGCCGCTATCGAGTTGGCAACCCGTGAAGGCTTCGAATCGGTCGAGCACGTCAAGCGCTACACCGCACTGGGCTTCGGTACCGACCAAGGCAAGCTGGGCAACGTCAATGGCCTGGCCATTGCGGCGAAATCCATGGGCATCACCATCCCCGAGATGGGCACCACCATGTTCCGCCCCAACTACACGCCGGTGACCTTCGGTGCAATCGCCGGTCGCCACTGCGGCCACCTGATGGAGCCCGTGCGCTTTACCGCCCTGCATGCCTGGCACGTGAAAAACGGTGCCGAGTTCGAAGACGTCGGCCAGTGGAAGCGCCCTTGGTACTTCCCGAAAACCGGTGAAGACCTGCACGCCGCCGTGGCCCGTGAATGCAAGGCTGTGCGCGATAGCGTAGGCCTGCTCGATGCCTCGACCCTGGGCAAGATCGACATCCAGGGCCCGGATGCACGCGAGTTCCTCAACCGCATCTACACCAACGCCTGGACCAAGCTGGATGTGGGCAAGGCCCGTTACGGCCTGATGTGCAAGGAAGACGGCATGGTCTTCGACGACGGTGTGACGGCGTGCCTGGCCGACAACCATTTCGTCATGACCACCACCACCGGCGGCGCGGCCCGTGTACTGCAATGGCTGGAGATCTACCAGCAGACCGAATGGCCGGACCTTAAGGTGTACTTCACCTCGGTCACCGACCACTGGGCCACCCTGACGTTGTCCGGTCCCAACAGCCGCAAGCTGCTGGCCGAAGTCACCGACATCGACCTGGACAAGGACGCCTTCCCGTTCATGACCTGGAAGGAAGGCAACGTGGCCGGTGTGCCGGCCCGTGTGTTCCGTATCTCGTTCACCGGCGAGCTGTCGTATGAGGTCAACGTGCAGGCCGACTACGCCATGGGCGTACTGGAGAAAATCGCCGAGGCCGGCAAGCAGTACAACCTGACCCCGTACGGCACCGAAACCATGCACGTGCTGCGGGCCGAGAAGGGCTTCATCATCGTCGGCCAGGACACCGACGGCTCGATGACCCCGGACGACCTGAACATGGGCTGGTGTGTGGGCCGTACCAAACCGTTCTCCTGGATCGGCTGGCGTGGCATGAACCGCGAAGACTGCGTGCGCGACAACCGCAAGCAGTTGGTCGGCCTTAAGCCGGTCGAAGCCAACAAGGTCTTGCCTGAAGGCGCGCAACTGGTGTTCGACACTCGCCAGGCCATCCCGATGAACATGGTCGGCCACGTCACCTCCAGCTACATGAGTTCGACGATGGGCCACTCCTTTGCACTGGCAGTGGTCAAGGGCGGTCTCAAGCGAATGGGTGAGCGGGTCTTCGCACCCTTGGCAGACGGCACCATGATCGAGGCAGAAATCTGCTCGTCGGTGTTCTTCGATCCCAAGGGCGACCGCCAGAACATCTAAAAGCCAAAAGCTTCGCTGGCAAGCCAGCTCCCACAGGTAGGAGCAGAGCTTGCTCGCGATGGCCACGACACAAATCCCAAGACAGGTGTCCCATGACAGCAGTCAACGTATACGAACAACGCCCAAGCAACGGCGCCAAAGCCGAGTCCCCCCTGCACCACGCAGACCTGGCCAGCCTCGTCGGCAAAGGCCGCAAAAACGCAGGCGTCACCCTGCGCGAGAAAAAACTCCTCGGCCACCTCACCCTGCGCGGTGATGGCAAGGACCCAGCCTTCGCCGCAGGCGTCTCCAAGGCCCTGGGCCTTGAGCTGCCGGTGGCCCTGACCGTGGTCGCCAACAAAGCTATGTCGCTGCAATGGCTCGGCCCGGATGAATGGCTGCTGATCCTGCCGGCCGGCCAGGAAGTGGCGGTCGAGCAGAAACTGCGCGCTGCCCTGGGCGACCTGCACATCCAGATCGTCAACGTCAGCGGTGGCCAGAGTCTGCTCGAACTGAGCGGCCCGAACGTGCGTGACGTGCTGATGAAGTCCACCAGCTACGACGTGCACCCTAACAACTTCCCGGTCGGCAAGGCCGTGGGCACCGTGTTCGCCAAATCGCAACTGGTGATCCGCCGCACCGGCGATGAAACCTGGGAACTGCTGATCCGCCGCAGCTTCGCGGACTACTGGTGGTTGTGGCTGCAGGATGCCTCCGCAGAATACGGCCTGAGCATCCAGGCCTAATCACCCACCACCCCTGTAGGAGCCAGGCTTGCCTGCGATGGCGTCACCACGGTGTCACATGGAAAACCGTGGTGATGCCATCGCGAGCAAGCTCTGCTCCTACAGTTGTAAGGAGTTTCACCATGAGCCGTGCCCCGGATACCTGGATTCTTACCGCTGACTGCCCCAGCGTGCTTGGCACCGTCGACGCGGTGACCCGCTACCTGTTCGAGCACAGCTGCTACGTCACCGAACACCACTCGTTCGATGATCGGGTGTCTGGGCGCTTCTTCATTCGCGTGGAGTTTCGCCAGCCCCAGGAATTTGATGAACGCAGCTTCCGCGCAGGCCTGGCCGAGCGCGCCGAAGCCTTTGGCATGCTGTTCGAACTGACGCCGCCCAAATACCGTCCGAAAGTGGTGATCATGGTCTCCAAGGCCGATCATTGCCTGAACGACTTGCTGTATCGCCAGCGCATCGGCCAGTTGTCGATGGACGTGGTCGCGGTGATTTCCAATCACCCGGATCTGGAGCCTTTGGCGCGCTGGCACGAGATTCCCTATTACCACTTCCCCCTCGACCCACACGACAAACCGGCGCAGGAGCGCAAGGTGTTGCAGGTGATCGAAGAGAAGGGGGCGGAGCTGGTGATCCTTGCCCGCTACATGCAAGTGCTGTCGCCGGAGCTGTGCCGCCGGCTTGATGGCTGGGCAATCAACATCCACCACTCGCTGCTGCCGGGTTTCAAGGGCGCCAAGCCCTATCACCAGGCCTACAACAAAGGCGTGAAGCTGGTGGGTGCGACAGCCCATTACATCAACAACGACCTGGACGAAGGCCCGATCATCGCCCAAGGCGTGGAAGCGGTGGACCACAGCCACTACGCCGAAGACCTGATCGCCCGGGGCCGCGACATCGAATGCCTGACCCTGGCCCGGGCCGTGGGCTACCACATCGAACGGCGCGTGTTCATCAACGCCAACCGCACCGTGGTGCTCTAAGAATTGCTCAATCCGTTGTAGGAGCGGCGGGGGCGCCTAGCCTTTAGCCGCGATGGCCTGCGCAGCAGGCCCGACGTAGGGGGCCGCTGCGCGCCCCATCGCGGCTAAAGCCGGCTCCTACAGCGAAATTTGCAGGATTTTGGATCAACGCAAGAAAACCAGCTTCCAGAGCAACCGGCGTTACGCCGATTCGGCGAACGCCTTACACCGCTACAACAACAATTCAGCGAGGTAAAAGCATGTCTGGCAATCGTGGTGTGGTGTATCTCGGCGCGGGCAAGGTCGAGGTGCGGAACATTGACTATCCGAAAATGCAGGACCCGCGTGGCAAGAAGATCGAGCACGGTGTGATTCTCAAAGTGATTTCCACCAACATCTGTGGCTCGGACCAACACATGGTGCGCGGCCGCACCACCGCTCAAGTCGGCCTGGTGCTGGGCCACGAGATCACCGGTGAAGTGATCGAAAAAGGCAGTGACGTCGAAAACCTCAAGATCGGCGACCTAGTGTGCTGTCTGCGAAATAGCTTTTCTAATTTTTCACCTACACTTCAGGTGTCATTTCCCCCTTGGAGAGCTTCAGGTGAGCGCACTGGACATTACGCTTAGCTCCGAAGAAAAGGCCGAACTGAACCGGCGCGTTCGCTCCGCCACCATTCCCCAGCGTGAAGGTCGTAGAGCACGCATTGTGCTGCTTGCAGCACAGGGCGAAACGCGGGAAGAGATTGCACGACTGACTGGGTTTTCTCTCCCGACAGTCACCAACTGGTGCCAACGCTTTCAGTTGCTCCGGCTCGACGGATTGATTGATAAACCAGGTCGTGGACGCAAGTCGTCGCTGCCTGCCGATACTGTCCGCCGCGTCTTGGAGCAGGTCACGAAACCTCGCATTGGCGAGTCGCGATGGAGCTGCAGGAGTATGGCGAGAGCGGTCGGGATTTCTTCGAGTACGGTCCATAAGTTATGGGCTGCCAATGACTTGAAGCCTCATCTGACTCGCACCTTCAAGCTCTCAAACGATCCGCAGTTCGAACAGAAATTCTGGGATGTTATCGGCCTTTACCTGGCCCCGCCGGACAAGGCATTGGTGCTGTGTTGCGACGAAAAAAGCCAGGTGCAGGCCTTGGAACGCACGCAGCCTGGGTTGCCTCTGGGCATCGGCCACATCCAGACGAAATCACATGATTACACCCGCCACGGCACGGTTACATTATTCGCTGCGCTGGATTATCTGCAGGGAAAATTGATCAGCAGCATCGAACGTCAACACCGTCATCAAGAGTGGTTGTCCTTCCTCAAGAAGATCAACAAGCAGACCCCCAAGAATCTCCAGCTTCACCTGATCGTCGATAACTATGCGACGCACAAGCACGCCGCCGTGAAAACCTGGCTGGCGAAGCACCCGCGTTTCCATATGCACTTCACACCGACGTCCAGCTCTTGGATGAACATGGTCGAACGATTTTTCCGAGACATCACGGTGTATCTACGAGACGGTAGCTTTGCCTCGGTGCGCGAGTTGGAATCCTCGATAACAACGTTCATGGCACTAAGAAATGCTCAGCCGACCCGGTACGTTTGGAACGCGAAAGGCGAGGAGATTTTGAGCAAAATCCAACGAGCTCGCGAGGCACTTGAGGTCGTACCATAGGGATAAATTATTTCGAAGACAGCACACTAGTGTCTGTCCCGTTCAACGTCGCTTGCGGCCGTTGCCGCAGCTGTAAGGAACAACACACCGGCGTTTGCCTCACCGTCAACCCGGCCCGTGCCGGTGGCGCCTACGGCTACGTCGACATGGGCGACTGGACCGGTGGCCAGGCCGAATACGTGCTGGTGCCCTACGCCGATTTCAACCTGCTGAAACTGCCGGATCGCGACAAGGCCATGGAGAAAATCCGCGACCTGACCTGCCTCTCCGACATCTTGCCTACCGGCTACCACGGTGCCGTGACCGCAGGCGTTGGCCCAGGCAGCTCGGTGTACATCGCCGGCGCTGGCCCCGTTGGTTTGGCCGCCGCGGCCTCGGCCCGCCTGCTGGGCGCGGCAGTGGTCATCATCGGTGACGTCAACCCCGTCCGGTTGGTTCACGCCAAGGCCCAGGGCTTTGAAGTCGTCGACCTGTCCAAGGACACTCCGCTGCACGAACAGATCGCTGCCCTATTGGGCGAACCTGAAGTGGACTGCGCCGTCGACGCCGTCGGCTTCGAAGCCCGCGGCCACGGCCATGCAGGTGCCCAACACGAAGCACCCGCCACCGTACTCAACTCCCTGATGGGCGTGGTCCGCGTGGCGGGCAAAATCGGCATCCCCGGCCTGTACGTCACCGAAGACCCAGGCGCGGTCGATGCCGCCGCCAAGATCGGCAGCCTGAGCATCCGCTTTGGGCTGGGCTGGGCCAAATCCCACAGCTTCCACACCGGCCAGACCCCGGTCATGAAATACAACCGCGCGCTGATGCAGGCCATCATGTGGGACCGCATCAACATCGCCGAGGTGGTGGGCGTGCAGGTGATTAGCCTGGATCAGGCGCCGGAGGGGTATGGCGAGTTTGATGCGGGCGTGCCGAAGAAGTTTGTGATTGATCCGCATAAGACGTTTAGTGCAGCCTGATTAAAGCTGTCTGCAGCCCCTTTGTGAATGCGTTTTTATTAGGGGGCTGCATTCATGCCCATGGCAGTTCTTAGTTTTAATATTTTTTCATACGTCTCTTGGATGTCCTCTTGTTTTCGGTGCTTGGGCTTTTTCAGGTATTGATTCTTGATATCCACAAGGTCCAGCTCGTAGGTGTGCAGCTTGCTTAACACGCTTATTTCCTTGAATGAGAAATGGGTCTTTCGAGGAGGAAAGTAGTAAAGGTTGCTCTTATAATCATCGGCGTTAAAAAATGTGTAGAGAGATGAGCCTCTTTTTCTGTGCCCGCTTGCTTCAAATAGCCGTGTCAGTGGATTGCCTTTCAAGAGAGCAATAAAGCTTTGCCCGGAGGGATCAATATGATTGATCGGATCGCCTGCGCAATAGCCATACGCATTGATACCCCCTTGGTCGAACGGGCTCAGTGAGTCAGGGCTTCGAAAACGCATCAGTACGGTACTGAGTGCGCGATGGCCATTGCCCAGTAGATAAAGACCGGTCAACGCTTCTTCTTTTTGACCACTAAACCCCAAGTAGTTATCGTGGCGTTCGCGAGTGGAAATGTATCCATAGGGCGTGTAGCTTTTAGACTTTAATGGGGGTTTTAATACAGAGGATTGCAAGTTGGTGCGCAGTAATTCTGTGTGGCTTTTAATTGTTTTCATCGGGTTCATCCTTGAATTGCCGGACTGTTAGTTTTCCTCCTTAATGGGATGAGTGGCTACTAGCAAAATAGATAGGATGCGGCCTGGCACTTAACGCTCAAAAAAATCAGGAGCAAACGTTCCTGATTTTGATTTCTGGCAAATACAAACGCATGGACTACTTTATTCGGGTGGGTAGTGGTAGCGCTGTACCTCTCCGCTAAATCTGATTGACTTCACTTTTTTGGCAGCAGTACGGTCGGTGAGTTGTGCATTGCTTTTGGCAATGATGCTGTCTTGTAGCAGAAGTCTATTGACGTATTTGTCCTCCTCGGGAGACATGCCTTTCTCCATTCGGCGCACAGTTTTTATGGCCGCATCTATTTCATTTGAACTAAGCGCGTCGCCATAGATTTCAAAGTCGATTTTTTGCTGGTCTAACTCCAGCTCTTCATACTTTGCGAATGCTGTCTTTTCTCGTAGTTTAATGATATCTGGGTTGTTGTCCTCTGATATTAATGCATTGTTGAATGTGTTTTTACGAGTTGTCTTGCCCTCTGTTGTTTGACTCATCAATCTTTTGGGAATGATTGATTTAAACGTGAGGCCAGAAGGGTCTGTGTTGTTGATGGGGTCTGAACCGCAATAACCATAAGCACTCAGGCCGCCTTTTCCGAAAGGGCTGGTTTTATCAGGGCTGTTAAATCTCATCAGTAGCGGATTGTATGATCGATAACCGTTACCCAAAAGGTAATGCCTTGTACCCAGGTTACAGGGTTGGCCATTGAAACCCAGCAGGCTTTGCCGCCCGGTCCTGTCAGGATGAAAACCATAGGGCGTATAGACGAACGGGTCGATAGTCTCCGCTCGTAGATAAAGCGGTGAGCTTGACCTGTCAGTAGCAAAAAGAGCCATGTGGTTTACTCCGAAATGAGAAAGCTCTTATTTTCCGCGTTTTCAGCATCGGCTGACACCTAGCAGAACTGTCAGGTTGCGGGTCCTGCTTGCATCCCCGGAATCGACTCCCCTATAGTTCGCCCCGTCGCTGCAAAATCAGCGGCCGGGCGTGCAAGCCCGAACTTAAGGAATAACAGTTCCATGACTGCTCAGCTGGCGATCGCTCGTTTGCTGGATACCGTTATGGCAGCTGTGCGTGGGAGACCTTCGGGTCTGCCGGGGTTCCTTAAGCCTGGTCTTGCACACCTGCGTACAGCTGCCACCCAACTCGTGTGCAAGCGAACGTGGCAGCTTCAATTACTTTTGGAGCCCACGATGACAGATACTTCCTTCGAGCTGGATGGCAAAACCCCGGTTCTGCTCATCAACCCGGACGCCTCCCTGCAAGACCTTCTCGCCTACACCGACCTTCGTATCAAGACCGCCAAGGAATTGATGATCAGCCTGTCATGCCTCAATACCAGTGCCATGGAAACCCGTGATGTCGCTGCGGTCGCGGATGTGGCCTACCTGTTGCTGCAGGATGGGGGAGAGGTATTGGATGCGCTGCGCTGGCGGATGACCTGATCGTTAGATCTGGATGAATCGAATCGATGTAGGAGCCGGCTTTAGCCGCGATGAACGCACCGCGGTGGCTCAGGCAAACGGCGGTGCGTTCATCGCGGGTAAACCCGGCTCCTACATCGGTACGTTGTTACCATCACCGCAAGATTGTTTCTTACGCCTGAATCAGACAATTTGTCGCAGCCCCCTGCCTTTTCTTTCTATCTTTCGCTGCAAAACGTACAAACCAGTTAGTAACTTGTATCCGCGATCACCGGCTAAGCTCGGTATCAGGCCACGGGCTGCGTTTGTTTTTCTTGGATAAATTCGGGACGAAAGAGAATGAGTAATCAGGTCGGTGCCACGGGCACCCAAAAAACCATTCTGGGAGGGCTAGGGGCGATCATTGCGCTGCTGGGCCTGGCCCTGGGCGCCGGTGGTGCCTACCTGGCGGTGCTGGGTGGCAGCTGGTATTTCGTGCTGATGGGCGTGGCGATGCTGGTGTCCGGCATCATGATCGCGCGTCACAAGCCTGCCGGTGCCTGGCTGTATGGCATCGCGCTCATTCTTACGGCCATTTGGGCGCTGTGGGACGTGGGCCTGGATTACTGGCCGCTGGTTTCTCGCGTGCTCACCTTCGCCGTGATCGGCCTGGTGGTTGCCCTGATCTACCCGACCCTGGTGCGTGCCTCTGGCGCCAACAGCGGGCGCGGTGCGTATGGCCTGGCGGCAGTCATGGCCGTGGGCGTGGTGATCACCCTGGGCTACATGTTCAAACCGACCCACGTGATCAGCGCCGCCAGCGAGCCTGAAATCACTAAGGTGATGCCGGGCAGCGAGCAGAAGGACTGGGCGCACTGGGGTAACACCCCCCATGGCAATCGCTTCGCCGCGCTGGACCAGATCAACAAAAGCAACATCGACAAGCTGCAAGTCGCCTGGACCTTCCACACCGGCGACATCCCGCAAAGCACGGGCGCCGGTGCCGAAGACCAGAACACCCCGCTGCAGATCGGCAACACCGTCTACACCTGCACCGCCTATGGCAAAGTTTTCGCCCTGGATGCCGACACCGGCGAACAGCGCTGGAAGTTCGACCCCAAGGGCAGCGCGCCTAACTGGCAGCGTTGCCGTGGCCTGGGTTACTTCGATGACGCCAACGCAGCGCCAGTCGCCGCTTCGACCGCTGAACCTGCTGCTCCCGCTGCTTGCAGCAAGCGCCTGTTCCTGCCAACCGGCGACGCTCGCCTGATCGCCATCAACGCCGAAACCGGCGAGCCGTGTGCCGATTTCGGCACTAACGGTGTGGTAGACCTTGGCGTGGACATGGGCGAAATCAAGCCTGGCTACTACCAGCAGACTTCCACACCGTTGGTCGCAGGCAATCTCGTGGTGATTGGCGGTCGCGTCGCCGATAACTACTCCACCGGCGAGCCGCCGGGCGTGGTCCGCGCCTATGATGTCCACAGCGGCGAATTGGTGTGGGCCTGGGATCCAGGCAACCCGAACATCACCCAGCGTCCGCCAGCCGGGGAAACCTACACCCGTGGTACCCCGAACGTTTGGTCGGCGATGGCCTACGACGAAAAACTGGGCCTGATCTACCTGCCAACCGGCAACGCCACGCCAGATTTCTTCGGCGGCCAGCGTACCGAGTTCGACGACAAGTGGAGCTCTTCGGTGGTGGCCGTGGACGCGAAGACCGGCCAGGTTCGCTGGCACTTCCGGACCACCCACCACGACCTTTGGGACTTCGACCTGCCAGCCCAACCGCTGCTGTACGACATCCCAGATGGCAAGGGCGGCGTGCAACCCGCGCTGGCGCAAGTGACCAAGCAGGGCGAAATCTTCCTGCTCAACCGCGAGACCGGTGTACCGCTGGCCAAGGTTGAAGAGCAGCCGGTCCCCCAAGGCAACGTGCCAGGCGAACGCTATTCGCCGACCCAACCGTTCTCGGTGGAAATGCCGTCGATTGGCAACCAGACCCTCAAAGAGTCGGACATGTGGGGCGCCACGCCCTTTGACCAACTGCTGTGCCGCATCTCGTTCAAAGGCATGCGCCACGAAGGCGTCTACACCCCGCCGGGCCTGGACCCATCGCTGCAGTTCCCGGGTTCTCTGGGGGGAATGAACTGGGGCAGCGTCTCGGTTGACCCGACCACGCACTACATGTTCGTCAACGACATGCGCCTGGGCCTGGCCAACTACATGATCCCCCGTGCCGACATCCCCAAAGGGGCCAGCGGTATCGAGATGGGCGTGGTCCCTCAGGAAGGCACCCCGTTCGGCGCCATGCGCCAGCGCTTCCTGTCGGCAGCCGGCATCCCGTGCCAGAAGCCGCCGTTCGGCACCATGTCGGCCATTGATCTTACGACCAAGAAAATCGTCTGGCAGGTTCCGGTCGGCACCGTGCAGGACACCGGCCCGCTGGGTATCCGTATGCACCTGCCGATCCCGATTGGCATGCCGACACTGGGCGCTTCATTGTCGACCCAGTCGGGCCTGCTGTTCTTCGCCGGCACCCAGGACTTCTACCTGCGCGCCTTCGACTCGCGCAACGGTAATGAAATCTGGAAAGCCCGCCTGCCGGTGGGCAGCCAGTCGGGGCCGATGACTTACGTGTCGCCGAAAACCGGCAAGCAATACATCTTGATCAGCGCCGGCGGCGCACGGCAGTCGCCGGATCGGGGGGATTATGTGATTGCTTATGCGTTGCCGTGAGAGTGGAGTTGTCAGCCACGCGCAATCCCACCGAAACCCAAAAAGATCCAAAGCCGAACCACCAAGGGCTAACAATGCCGATTCCACAGAAAATGGCACGTTGCAACAAATGTAGGAGCAGACCTTGGTCGCGATGCGCCGCGCGGGCGGCGCTCGATTTGGGCAACAGCACAAAACCCAAGGCAAGCGCCTGGAGGCCTTGATACGACCTTCCTCCCTTTCATTCTCTGGGTGAACCCGTAGGGTGCCTGTCAACAGATTGCATGAGCCCCACACAGTGCCTGCCTTGGTTTTTCCTTTGCATTTGAGATCGAGCGCCGCCCGCGCGGCGCATCGCGACCAAGGTCTGCTCCTACATTTGTTGCAAAGTGCCATGGCCTGTGATAGTGGAGTTGTCAGCCACGCGCAATCCCACCGAAACCCAAAAAGATCCAAAGCCGAACCACCAAGGGCTAACAACGCCGATCCCACAGAAAATGGCACGTTGCAACAAATGTAGGAGCGACGGGGGCGCCTAGCCCTTGGTCGCGATGCGCCGCGCGGGCGGCGCTCGATTTGGGCAACAGCACAAAACCCAAGGCAAGCGCCTGGAGGCCTTGATACGACCTTCCTCCCTTCATTCTCAGGGTGAACCCGCAGAGTGCCTGTCAACAGATCGCATGAGCCACACGAGGTGCCTGCCTTGGTTTTTCCTTTGTTCTTGAGATCGCGCGCCGCCCGCGCGGCGCATTCGCGGCTAGAGCCGCTCCCACATTGGTTGCAACGCGCCATGGCCTGTGAGATTGGAGTTGTGAGCGACGCGCAATAGCCAAGATCAACAGCATCGCAGGCAAGTCGGAGCGCCGAACCGCTGGCTCCTACCCCGACGGCGCGCGGCTCAGGCTTGTGTAGGAGCTGGGTTTACCCGCGATGAACCCTGCGCGGTTTACCTGATGTATGGTGGTGGCCCATCGCAGGCAAGCCTAGCTCCTACGGGGGGAACATTTCCCGCTTCTGCTAGTCCAAAAGTCGTTTCTCGCCGTTCCTGGCTTACGAGGTCATTCCATGAAATTTACCCGTCCCCTCGCCCTGGCATCCCTGATGGCGCTGACCGCAAGCTCGGCCTTTGCCTTCAATCTGAGCGATGCGGCCAACGCGGTATCGGCCATGCAAGGCAGCAACAGCAATGGTGAGGCCGTCAGCGCGGTGCCGGCATCGGCCAATCTGCTCAATACCCTGGGCAACGAATTGAAGATCACCCCGCAGCAAGCAGTGGGCGGTACCGGGGCCTTGTTGGGCCTGGCCAAGAATCAATTGAGCAGCGATGACTATTCACAATTGAGCAAGGCCGTACCGGGCCTGGACCTGTTGTCGGGTGACAACGCGCTGGGCGGCCTCACTGGCCTTGGCGCTTTGCTGGGCAAGGGCGATGGTGAGCAATCGGCCCTGAGTCAGGCACTCGGCGGTGTAGAGAGCAAGGATGACCTGAACAAGGCCTTTGATGCGCTGGGGATGCAAATCGGGATGGTCGCCCAATTTGCCCCGCTGATTCTCCAATACCTGGGCCAGCAGGGCGTGGGCGGTTCGCTGTTGCAGAACCTGGGCAATATCTGGGGTGTGGGTGGCACCGATACCCAAGTGGCCACCGGCCTTGGCGGTTAAGCGTTGAGCTCGCGGCGCAAGGCTTCGATACACTGGGCTTCTTTTTGACGAACGATTCCTGCTTCCCGGGTCTAAGGTCGGGTGCTCATTCTTATCCAGAGGAAGTCATTTCACGTGAAAGCCCTTCTTGCACTGCTGTCTGTGCTGGCGCTGCCAGTGGTCGCCGCCGAGCCAACCCTCTATGGTCGTTATGAATACATCGGCTTGCCGGAAATCGGCGAAACCCTCAAGGCCAAGATGGACACCGGTGCACTGACCGCCTCGCTGTCGGCCAAGGACATCGAACGGTTTACCCGTGATGGGGAAGACTGGGTGCGTTTCCGCCTGGCCACCAAGGACTCGGATGGCAAGGTGTACGAACACAAGATCGCGCGCATCAGCAAGATCAAGAGCCGTTCCGATGAAGATGAAGAGGGCGAGGCCGTCGAAGCGGCCAAGCGCCCGGTGGTCGATCTTGAGCTGTGCCTGGGCGGGGTCAAGCGCACCGTCGAGGTCAACCTCACCGACCGCAGCAGCTTCAACTATCCGCTGCTGATCGGTGCCAAGGCGCTGCGTGAGTTCGATGCGGCGGTGAACCCGGCTCGGCGGTTTACGGCCGGAAAGCCTGAGTGCTGATCCGCTGAGGTCAAGCCGGCTCAGTCGTCTTCAGTGAGTCCCGCTCACTCACTTCTGCATACCACTTCGCCAACTGCGGCTGACGCTTGCGCCAGCCCAGCTCCGGCATGCGAAAGTCCAGGTAGCCCAAGGCGCAGGCGACGCTGATGGCGGCAACGTCGAAGGCGCAGCTCAGTTCGGCAATGGCGTCCTGCTCAAGGTAAGCGAGGGCGCGCTCGATCTTTCCCTGCTGGCTGTCCAGCCACTGGTCCCAGTGTTTTTCGCTGGGGCGCAGGAAGGTTTCGTAGCGGATCAGCAGCGCGGCATCGAGGATCGCATCACCCAGCGAGGCAATGGTCAGGCGCCGCCAGCGGGCGCTGCCTTCGCGGGGGATCAGTGGGTTGCCGACGTGTTGCTGGTCGAGGTAGTCGAGGATGACTCGGCTGTCGTGGATCACTTGGCCGTCGGCCAGTCGCAGGGCCGGGAGCTTTCCTGCAGGGTTGCCTTC
Organism: Pseudomonas sp. KH_021; assembly: GCF_057838865.1. Lineage (NCBI taxonomy): Bacteria > Pseudomonadati > Pseudomonadota > Gammaproteobacteria > Pseudomonadales > Pseudomonadaceae > Pseudomonas > Pseudomonas sp. KH_021. The sequence goes on from NZ_CM174477.1 coordinate 398,975, forward strand.
GCTCAAGCTGGCATTGGGGCTGATCGGGGTCGTTTGGAGGGTTTCCAGGGCGACCCGATTCAGTTGGCCGGTCTCATGCAAGAGCACCATGACCTTGCGCACAAAGGGGGAGGTGGGGGAGTGGAAAAGCGTCATGGTCGGGCTGGACATGGTGTTCCCTCGGGCTGGTTGAGAACACCATAGTAGGGGATGGAGCGCCGGGTAGCTATTTCAGCCACCCCATGTATTCCCCACTCCCCAAAGCGCGAACATTGAAGTTCCAGCCAATACTAATATTACGTATTGAATGGCTATGAATTTCTACAGGCACTTCGAGAAGTTTTCAATGCCCGCTAGGCTCAGGATTCATAGTATTTCGCTGTAGGAATATTCTGGTTTTTTGTTTTTCATATGCTCTATGCGACTATCGTGATCTTTCTTTGGTTAGTCTCTACTCCTGAATTTTATCGAGTGGTTATGATGCAAGGACATGAAGACAAAGCACAGGAGTGGGAAGTCATGGTAGACGCCCTGCCTGGGGATTACGTAGTCGAAGGATTCACTGAGTACTATGATTACTATGTAGCCTCCATGCGCAATAGGGATTGGACGGATGACCTTTTAAGCTGGAGCCTCATGGTGCTTGGTGTGGGGCTTTGCTTGGTGGGTGCTTTGACTATAGTCTTCGGGCCATCGAGGATCTTGGTCAGCACACTATCAGGCCCCACTTTTTTTCAAATGATCCAACTGTATCCCGGGCCAATTTTCAGTAGTGGCGTCATTGTCTTCGGTGTCGCTAAATGGCTTTCGATTTCTAATGCGTGGCCAGTGATGGCTGAAACGTTCTTTCTGCATTACTATTCGATCATCGGTCCAGATGGCACTGAGCTTAATGAGGAGGTTGAGGTTCTGTATATGGATGAAAGTACTTTTCATATTTCCAGAGCCCTAAAGAATTAACTTGGTTTTGTTAGGGGGTCTTTGAAATAGCCGAATATTTTTCGGCTATAAAGTCGTCAGCAGTTTTCAAAAACGACGCGCGTCGAGATTTGATCAATCCTCTTCGCTTTTTCAACCCTATCGAACTCTGTAAGGCTGCTTCGCAGCAGCCATTTTCTGCATGACACGCGCCACTCTCCTACGTTCGCCAACAAATATCCAAATATCGGCGTGCCATCCTGCTGTCTTGAGCGATTAGAGAGAAAAAGATAATGCGTAGATTTTCCATTTCGATGGTCTTTGTCAGTGTAGAAAGTGATGTCATCGCTGGGTTCGTCTCCTAGCACTGTGCAATTTCACGGCAGTGGCTAATGTACGACTTGATAATCTCGACCCCACACTCGAACAGTGCTGGAAATTTTGACGGGCCCCTCAAATGTGAATTTTTGCCTCACCGCCGCTTTTGGCGGAATCGTGACCTCATCTGGATTCTCCAGGCTGGACGTGAGTCCGTTGGCGAATCCCTCCTGATCCATTACCAGCAATGCGCCCGCTTGCCTGAGATTGATCAAACGCAATTGTGTGTCGGTGCTGTTCTTGAAACCGAGGATGACTTCGAAGTTGTCGCCCCCGGGCTGGACTGTCAGAACCTGGGTATCGATACGGCCTTTCATTTGCTCAGATGAAGTAATAATCGTGGCACCATCGATCCCTTGTGCTGATTCGCGACCCTCAATGACGCCCTCGCTGATGCCACTCAACAGGTTTTTGCCCACTGCGATAGCCGAAGAAACCGTCGATTTGGCTAAATCTTTAAGAGAACTATCGGTTGCCGACTCGGCGTCTGCCAAGCACATCGAGCTTACCAAGAGGCAGGAGATAAAAAGGGTGGAGCGGGGAGGGGGAAGTATCATGGGCTTAGTCCTGAAAAAGAGCCTGCAGTCAGGCGAAAGTGGAAGCCTTGCGCTCAGCTGCCTTGAGCGATTAGAGAGAGAAAGTTATTGCGTAGATTTTTCCATTTCGATGGTTTTTGTCAGTGAAAAAAGTAATGTCATCGCTGGGATCGTCCCCTAGTGTGCTGTCTGCGAAATAGCTTTTCTAATTTTTCACCTACACTTCAGGTGTCATTTCCCCCTTGGAGAGCTTCAGGTGAGCGCACTGGACATTACGCTTAGCTCCGAAGAAAAGGCCGAACTGAACCGGCGCGTTCGCTCCGCCACCATTCCCCAGCGTGAAGGTCGTAGAGCACGCATTGTGCTGCTTGCAGCACAGGGCGAAACACGGGAAGAGATTGCACGACTGACTGGGTTTTCTCTCCCGACAGTCACCAACTGGTGCCAACGCTTTCAGTTGCTCCGGCTCGACGGATTGATTGATAAACCAGGTCGTGGACGCAAGTCGTCGCTGCCTGCCGATACTGTCCGCCGCGTCTTGGAGCAGGTCACGAAACCTCGCATTGGCGAGTCGCGATGGAGCTGCAGGAGTATGGCGAGAGCGGTCGGGATTTCTTCGAGTACGGTCCATAAGTTATGGGCTGCCAATGACTTGAAGCCTCATCTGACTCGCACCTTCAAGCTCTCAAACGATCCGCAGTTCGAACAGAAATTCTGGGATGTTATCGGCCTTTACCTGGCCCCGCCGGACAAGGCATTGGTGCTGTGTTGCGACGAAAAAAGCCAGGTGCAGGCCTTGGAACGCACGCAGCCTGGATTGCCTCTGGGCATCGGCCACATCCAGACGAAATCACATGATTACACCCGCCACGGCACGGTTACATTATTCGCTGCGCTGGATTATCTGCAGGGAAAATTGATCAGCAGCATCGAACGTCAACACCGTCATCAAGAGTGGTTGTCCTTCCTCAAGAAGATCAACAAGCAGACCCCCAAGAATCTCCAGCTTCACCTGATCGTCGATAACTATGCGACGCACAAGCACGCCGCCGTGAAAACCTGGCTGGCGAAGCACCCGCGTTTCCATATGCACTTCACACCGACGTCCAGCTCTTGGATGAACATGGTCGAACGATTTTTCCGAGACATCACGGTGTATCTACGAGACGGTAGCTTTGCCTCGGTGCGCGAGTTGGAATCCTCGATAACAACGTTCATGGCACTAAGAAATGCTCAGCCGACCCGGTACGTTTGGAACGCGAAAGGCGAGGAGATTTTGAGCAAAATCCAACGAGCTCGCGAGGCACTTGAGGCCGTACCATAGGGATAAATTATTTCGAAGACAGCACACTAGGTTATCAACTTTACAAGAGGCGCGTTCTGCGCTGCAAATAATGTAAAAAGTTGCGCCGGACATCCCTTTTCGGTCTGTGAGGGCTTCCACCTCCCATAGTTTGGTTTTTGTGTCTATTCCAACGCCATCTAACTCAAGGTAGCCTTTGAACGTATGTATGGGTTCCACGTTTACCGTCGATGGGCTTAGATTAAGTTCGATGGAAATTACTTTGATATAATCCTCTTGTATCGCTTCAGGTTTGAGGACGTAGTCATCATCCTCTGCAATGTATAGATAGTCTGTGTTTCGGTAATTCGGCGTCCACGAGAGCACTGAGATGCCGAGTTGATCCCAGATGTAGCGCCCCTCTGTTATCCGATAGTCAGATCCGAAGACCTCGATGGCGCGTGAAATCGGATTTTTTAGCTTAATGCGTTCTCCATTGAAAAAAAGTCCATCTGAAAAGTAGGGGTGTCCGAAATCGTTTACACCGCTGCGGCGGATGATGATCTCCGGTAGGGCGCCCTTACTCACAATACGGGCTCGCTCAATATCGATCTGGCGGCGGCGGTTCGCGCTTTCGTCCAGGTAATTAACCATTTTGTCAGTCGCGCCCTCTAGAAAACCCCTGAATGACGGTGCGGCAGTGGTATCACCATAAACGGGGGATATGAGTGTCGATAGGAAAAAAATCATGATTAAAGGGGACTTCATTTGATTTGATTCCGTTCTCCAAAGAAATCCAGATAGTATTTTTGTATATAGCTCCAACCTTGTTCGCCCTGGCCCCCCATTTGTTTGATGCGTTCCAGCGCAGGATTGACGTGGGTGGTGTGCAAGTGTTCCAGGTCGGTCGAGGACTCGCCTATAAGGATTTTATCGGGATTGGCTTTAGCCCATTTGGCGACGATAGTGTCCTGCCAATGACTGTCGTTGGGATGGCAGAAGAAACGGCCTGCCAGTTTTGCCGGATTGCTATCGGCATTGCCCTGCCAGCGGCTATGCATAGCGTGACCGACCTGCTCGACCGCATGGGCGGCCAGTTTGGCGGCCAAGGTGTGGAACGGGTGGTTGTCGTGGTCCTTGGCCAGTTGTGAATGGCTGGGGTCGGTTGAGCTACTGTTGTTGGGGTTGTCATTCAATAGGGTCTGAGCGTCGTCCACACTGTTGCCCACCAGATGTAACAGCGCTTGGAACGCCATGTTGTTGGCATTGATGTAGAGACGTAACGGTGTGCTTGCTAGCCAGCCAAACTTCTCGACATACTGGTGCCCCGGCATGGCGGCCCAGCCGTCGCGAAGTCCCAAAAAGTGATTGAGTCCATCGCGCCATTTCGGATCACTGTGATCCTTTAACAAAATCAACATCATGGCTTCCGAGTCGGAGCGCTTGCCGGAAACACTCGCTTCAAAGTCACTACGGTTTACCGGAAATAGCATCTGAGCCAAGGGTTCGGCTAGGCTGGCAATCACGTCACTAGAGCTGAACATGCCTGTCACCACTGGCCAGCCATGGATGCAGTCAGCCTTGGCCGTCCAAGGCAAGACTTTGTGATGGCCGAGTTTACGTAGGCTCAACTCCACGTAATTGGAATGGGCGAAATAATCTTCCAGTACATGCAATGCTTCCCCAAACCAAAGCATACCTGCAGGAGATAGCCCCTTGGCTGCTGCGGCTTTCAGCTTGCCCTTCATGTACTGTTCAGAAGTCTCTATATAGCGCTTCATCGAGCGCTTTGGATCGACTTCGAGTAACGGATCTCCCGGTAAAACCCAAGCTTCAAATTCTGGATCAATCGTTTGAGGGTCCAGTGGGTCGGGTTTCAGATTCTTGGGGTTATCAATATGTTCACTCGGACGATAGACCCCCAGCTTTTCTGGCGTCACGGTGTAGGCATCTCGGCCTTTTGGGTTCGTCTGAAGGCTATGGAACTCCTTGAGTGCCAGCAGATCCACGAGTTCAGTAAGTACCTCTCGTGACAGTTTGGACGGAAAATTTTTAGGCCCGTCGGGTGCACGAACAATTTTCGGGTCGAGCAGCTGCGAGTAGTCACGCAGCCAATTGCCGAAATAGATGGCTTTGCGTTGCGCAGCACTGAAACCGACCTTTTCCAGAACATTTTCAACTGACTCATGACCGAAGGAGGCCTGCGGCTTGTGCTGGTGATGTTCACCGCGCCCAGCCCCGAAGGCTTCGCGGCTGCCCAATTTGCGCTCCTGTCGTTGGGCATCCGGCCCTTGGCTGCGTTGAATCGCGGCTTGTGCCTCGCTGTAATCGACTTTCAAGGCTCCGTTGTAGTGAGGGGCGCTGTACTGGGCATAGACCGTCTCGCTGCTGTTGGCGATGTCAAAGAAGGCGATGTGGTAGGCATAACGAGCCCCCTCGTCGAGCAAGCCATCCTGTGCCAGCGTGGAACTCCCGTCGGGATGTTTATCGGCCAAATCCAGGCGCAATACGTTATCGATATGGTGGCCGAACTCATGCAGCAGAATGGCCATTAACCGCCGCGCTGCATCGGGTTGCTCTATGGCGGGGTCAATGGCCGCGTGGTGGATATCAATCGTGCGCCGGGCATTGTCATAACTGGCAGGGTAGTGACCCACCTTGATGACACGATGCTCTGGATTTCGGATTGCTTGTTCGCGTAAGGCGCTGTGCAGTTTTAGGTAAGTGTGGGCGGGAATATCGAAACCGAATATCGGCACGAGCATCAAAACAAATTCAGTGGGCGTTGAGTGGTGCGCGACGTCGGTCAGTTGATCAAGGGCAAAGGTGCTTTGCAGGTGGTGAGTGGTGAGGGGTTGCTCACCCAAGGGCGCTATGTTGCTCTGCAAGTCGGAGCCAGATCCAGTAAGAGAAGGGACGTTAAGCGCCAGTGGCAACTTGAGGACGGCGCCCGTTCCTTGGCCCGGAAAACCACCGGAGTTGAGGCCGATCCGTTGGCCGTTCAACCAGACGCCACTGGGGTCAAGCTTGAGAAAGTTTCCATTAATATTTAGAGATATCTCAACACCGGCTTCAATCACGACTTTCTCGCCAGCCTTGAAATGCAGTTCACGACCCGCGTCGACAAAAACGCCGACACCTGCTTTCACATGTCGACCCAGGCTGACATCCAAGTGGTCATCGGCATTGACAACGACTTTGCGGTTGCCGTGGGTCGTGTGCTGTTCTTCGGCTTTTAGTTCCGTGTAACAGTTCGCATTCACCGCGGTGTATTGCTCGTTACCTACATGAAGGCTTTGGTTGTGTTTTACGATCTGGTCCCAATCACGCTCGGCATGTACAAAGACTTGTTCGGCGCCCTTGTGGTCTTCGATACGAAATTCATTGAAGCCACGTCCGCCGGGTGTGCTGCAAGATTTGAAGACGGTCTGGGTTTTGGCAACCGGCAAGGGGTATGGCGTCAGATTCTGCACGTTGTACAGACACGCTGAAACGTAGGGGCGGTCAGGGTCACCCTCGAAGAATGAGACCTCCACTTCCATACCGACGCGAGGGATGGCAAAGCTGCCGTAGCCGTCACCTGCCCAACCCGATGTGACCCGCAACCAGCAACTGCTGTGTTCATCGGCCATCCCTTTACGGTGCCAGGGGAATTGCACTTTTATACGTCCAAGCTTATCGCAGAACACTTCTTCATCATTTGGCCCGGCCACGGTCGCCAGTTGGCTGCCTCTGATGGCATGTCGGTGATCACACAGTGGAGGGCGATAGATCACGTTCCAGGGTATTGCGGTAAACGTGTTGCGATAGCCCTGGTGAAAACCGTCGGGGTTCCTACTGGTATCGCTGGTGATTGACTCTTCCAGCACCTGCGGTTGGTACCCTTCATGGCGAATGCTTGTGAGCAGCCACAGAATGTTCCAATCCTGTCGCGGATGTGCGCTGAGCGGTACAAAGTGACCGCTGACCAAACTCGGCTGATCGCTTTTACCTTCCGCCAGTCGGTAGTCGCTTTGATGGCGCTGCAGAGCCTGTTGGGCCACTTGTTTACCGGTAGCATCATCGCGAAAACGGCCGGGATAATCGTAGTCCTCTAGCTTAGGACAGCCTTTAGACGGATCGCTAAGTTGCTGCGCACTGAGTTGCACGTGTGGCTGCATGAAGTCATAGTCGCGGCGCGTCACCTGTGAGGTACGGGTTTCTACTTGCACGGAAAACCGGTTGATAACCGGCTGCTGCGCAACCATGCCGGTATCTTGTTGATAGGTTGTAGGCAGCACTTTGGGAAATGCGGGTTGACCGTCGCCAAACACCAGCAAATGTTGGGTGGCACTGTGCTGAAAGTGATAACTCAGCCCTTCTTCGGCACAAAGACGCTGGATGAAATGCAGGTCGGTTTCGTCGTACTGGGTGCAGTACTCACGCGGTGGGTAACTCGCAGGGCGCAGTTCAAAGCGGAAACTGTCGTTGAGAATACCGTGCCCTTTGAGTACCTGGGTGATGATCTGTTGCACGTTCTGGTTCTGGAATATTCGCAACTGACGGCTATGAGCGAGGTAGGCCAAGCGCGGTACCAACACCAAGTGATAATGGGTCAGACGCTTGCTGGATACACCCTGAGCAACGCTGTAGATTCTGCCGTGAACACCGGCGCCCAGTCTGTTGAAGGCCAGAAAAGCGGGTTGATGAAGCAGGCTTTCCAGATCGAGGTCAGGTCGCTCGCTTACCAACTCTATGTCGAAGCGATAAGGGGTGTTGAGCGCTTCATCGCCTTTGAATGCCAATACTTTGAGGTCATTGGGTACGGCTGGCAGAGAGAGGGTGAACGGGGCGAGCGCATTGAGGGGGAATTGGCTCATTCTGAGACTCCATGCAGGCTTGGCCGAAAGAGGAAAGACGCTCAAGGCTGGTGGAATCGACGTGTTTCGTATGCGGGATACGTCCTAAATGTTTGAGTGAAATTTCCTAAAGTTGATTCGCATGTCAATGATTGTCCCTCAGCATTTATTGGGACTCTCAGCGGCACACGCCGCGAAGGCTCAGCACCGCTGGAATACCCAGGCCGATCCAGGCCATCACATCCCACCCGCCATCGCCCAGCAAGGCGATGACCAGGCCGCTGAAACCGAGCAAGGCGATGACTGTGGGCAGGCCGAAGGTTGCCCAGACGCGAGACGGTTTTTTCTTCATTGGGCCACCTCCACCTTGCCGCCAGCGGTGGCTGTACGCCGCCGAACCCACCACAGGTAGACCCCGCTGCCGAGCACGATGATGGTGAGCACATCCAGTACCGCCCAGAGGATCTGCATCGGTCGCCCGCCGTAGTCACCAAAGTGCAAGGGCTGCGACAGGCCCATGGCGTCCATGTACCACGGCCGCTCACCGATAGCGGTGACCTCCAGGTTGCTGGCATCGATCAGCACCGGCGTGAGCAGGTGCGCGGTCAAATGAGTGCTGCCTTTCATGAACACGGCGTAGTGGTGCTCGCTGGAAAAGCGCGTGCCGGGGAAGGCGATAAAGTCGGCGGTCATGCCGGGGGCCGCTTCGTTGGCAATGTCCAGCAGGCGCGTGGCGGGTGCCCGTTCGAGCAACGGCGGTGCATCGCGATAAGGCGCGACCATCGCCGCCAGGCTGTCGTTGCGCCAGGCCGCGATGATCAAGTCGGCGCAGGCACTGATCACGCCGGTCACACCCACCACCAGCGCCCAACTCAAGGTGACGACGCCAATCAGGTTGTGCAAATCGAGCCAGCGCACGCGGGTGGATTTGCCCTGGCGCACGGTGCCGAACTCCAGCCTGCGCATGAACGGTGAATACAGCACCACGCCGGAGATGATTGCGACCACGAACAGCAAACCCATGAACGCCAGCAGCAGCTTGCCCGGCAGGCCCGCGAACATGTCTACGTGCAAACGCAGCATGGTCATCATGAAGCCGCCATTGGCCGAGGGCATTTCAACGGTTTCGCCGGTGCGGGCATCGAGCATGAAGGTGTGCGAGGTGTTGGGGTCGGCGCCCGCCGTGGCGGCCATGATCGCTACTACACCGTTGGCTTCGTCTTCGTCCCAGCCCAGGTACTGCACCACTTCGCCGGGGCGGTGGGCCTCGGCCTTGAGTACCAGTTGTGCGAGGTCCAAATGCTGGGTGTTTGCGGGCATTTCCTTGAGTTCAGGGGCATCGCCGAGCAGGTGTTCGAGCTCGTGATGGAAAATCAGCGGCAGGCCGGTGAGGGCCAGCAGCAGGAGGAACACTGTGCAGATCAGGCTGGTCCAGGTGTGGATAAAGGACCAGCGTCTGATGGTTTGGCTTTTCATAAATCTCCAAGGCGCCGTGGCCCTAATGGTAGGAGCCGGCCTTGGCCGCGATGAACGCACCGCGGATTGCCTGATGCACCGCGGTGTGTTCATCGCGGCCAAGGCCGGCTCCTACAGGGGTTAGAACTTGTAGTTCACGCTGGCTACGACGTTGCGTTCGTCGCCGTAGTAGCACCAGTAGCCGTCGCACGAGGCCAGGTAGTCTTTGTTGAACAGGTTCTTGGCATCCACCGCGACCGTGGCACCCTTGAGGGCCTGGCTCAGGCGGCCCAGGTCGTAGTGCACCGAGGCGTCATACACGGTGTAGGAGCCCACATGGCCCAAGTCGGTATTGGTGGTGTTGCCGTAGGTGTCGCCCACATAGCGCACGCCCGCGCCCACGCCGAAGCCGTCCAGTACACCGGCGTGCCAGGTGTAGTCGGTCCATAGCGTTGCCTGGTTGCGTGGAATCAGTGCCATGCGGTTGCCCTGTTCGGCCGCCGCGCCCTTGCGGATCTCGGTGTCGGTATAGCTGTAGGAGCCCACCAGCTTGAGGTTTTCGGTCACGTTGCCGGTGGCTTCCAGCTCCAGGCCGCGGACCTGAAGCTCACCCACTTGGCGGGTGATGTTGCCTTCGGTGACCTGGACGTTCATCTGACGCAGGTCATAGACGGCTGCCGTCAGCAGGGTGTCGCTGCCCAGTGGCTGGTACTTGATACCGGCTTCGTACTGCCGGCCTTCGGTGGGCTTGAACGAGGCGTCGGCTTTAGCGCTGGCACCGGTGGTTGGCTGGAAGGATTCGGTGTAGGAAATGTACGGTGTGATGCCGTTCTCAAACACGTAGCTCAAGCCCAGGTTGCCACTGAAGGCCTTGTCGCGCTCGGTGCTGGTAGCGTCATTGTTGTTGTGGAAAACGGTGGACGTGTGAATCCAGTCTTCACGCCCGCCCACGGTCAGGCGCCAGTTGTCCAAGGCAATCTGGTCTTGAATGTAGAGGCCGGTCTGGCGTGTTTTCTGGCCGTAGTCGTACATGGAGAAGTACGAGACGTTGGAGAAGTCCTGGCCGTAGATCGGCCGGTTCACGTTGGTGGGTGGCACCCCGCTTACACCGTAGAGCCACTGGTAGTTGGTGTTGGAGCGCTGATGGTCCAGGCCCAGCAACAGGGTGTGGGTCAGGTTGCCGGTGTTGAAGTCAGCCTGGAAATTGTTGTCCACGGCGAACTGGCTGATGTCTTCGTTGACGATGCCAGTTTCGCGGTTGACCGTGCCATCGGCTTCGACCGTGTTGAAGGTCGCCACGTTGATGCCCTGGAACGATAGGTCGTTCTTGGTGTAGCGCAGGTTCTGGCGGAACTGCCAGACGTCGTTCAGGCGATGATCGAAGGCGTAGCCCAGCGCGTAGTAGGTGCGGTCGTAGAATTCCCAGTCCGGGTCACCGAGGTTCTTGTGGTGGGAAATCTTGCCCGCCGCTGAGTCCAGCTTGGTGCCCTGCAGCGGCAGGAACTGGCCGGTGATGCCGGTATCGTCTCGGGTGTACTGGGAGATGAAGGTCAGGTGGGTGTCTTCATTGATGTTCCAGGTCAGGCTCGGGGCGATGTTGTAGCGCTTGTCCGGGACGTGATCGGTGGGTGTGCTGCTATCGCGCACCACGCCACTGACGCGATACAAGAACTGGCCTTCGTCATCGACCTTGCCGGTGCTGTCGAAGTTGATCTGCTTGTGGTTGTTGCTGCCGGTCTGCGCTTCGATTTCGTGGCTGCTCTCGGCATCCGGGCGACGGCTGACCATGTCGAGCATGCCGCCCGGAGGCGTCTGGCCGTAGACCGAGGAGGAAGGGCCACGCAGCACCGCGATGCGTTCAAGGTTCCACGGTTCGACCTTGGGGTTGGCAAACGAGCCACGGGGCAGCGGCAGGCCGTCCAGGAACTGGGTCGGCTCGAAGCCGCGTATGCGCAGCCAGTCGGCGCGCGAGTCAGCGCCATAGCCGCTGCTCTGCACGCCAGCGGTGTAGCGCAGGGCATCGTTGAGGTTGAGGACCGAGCGGTCTGCCATTTGGTCGCGAGTAATGACCGAGATCGAGCGTGGCGTTTCGACGATCGGGGTGTCGGTCTTGGTGCCGGCGGCAGTACGGGTGGCCAAATAGCCGGTGGTTGGACCCCAGGCGCTTTCATAGTCCTGGTGGGCGTTCACGCTGGTCTCTGGCAGGGCCAGAGTCCCTTCCGGTACTGCCGCCAAGGTAAAAGTCCCGGCAGCACTCTGTTCCAATTGCAGCCCAGTACCCCGCAGGGCTGCGCTTAGGGCGCCGATAGCATCGTATTGGCCTTGCACGGGTGCCGAAGTCTTGCCCGTAGCTAATGCGGGGTTCAGCGCCAGCGCCAGGCCAGATTGGCTGGCGATTTGGTTCAGGGTGCTGGCCAAGGGGCCGGCGGGGAGATTGTAGCTGCGGCTGCCGGCGTGTTCGGCGACGAGCAGCGGGCCGCTGGCCACGGGGGCAGCGACGGCAATCGCCATGGCCAAAAGGCTTGGGCGCAGAAGGGACTGGATGGCGCGGGGCATGCGGCAACTCCTGAGAGAAACGGTGCTTAATGCCTCCTTGCCGCACGAGAATGAAAAAGTGATAGGGCTGAATCGAAAATAATGTTTAAGGTGCGTTTTTCGCCATCACCGTGACCCACCAAGGCGTGCGCTGCTCGATCTGCACCGGCAGGGTCGGCAGCAACGACTTGAGTGCAAGGTCGGTGTCGTTCAGAGGGAAACTGCCGGTGATCCGCAGTTCTGCCACTTGCGGGCTGACGCCCAGATGGCCGCTGCGATAGCGGCCCAGTTCTTCGACCAGGTCGGCCAGGCGTACGTTGTCGACCACCAGCATTCCGCGTGTCCAGGCATCGGCGCCGGGGGTGAGGGCAAGGCTTGCGCTCAGGCCGTCCTCACGCATGAGCACCTGTTCGCCTTCCTTGATGATGCGTTCCTCATGGCTTTCCTGGGAGCGGGCAGCCACGGCCGACTGCAGCACGCTCAGGCGTGTGCCGTCGTCTTCACGTCGCACCAGAAAGCGTGTGCCCAGGGCGCGCAGGGTGCCGTCGGGCGTATTGACCAAAAACGGGCGATTGTCCTTGTGGCCGGTCTCGATGGAGATTTCACCGTCGTGCAGCACGATCAGGCGTTGCTTCTCATCGAAGCGCACATCGATGGCGCTGTGGGTGTTGAGGCTGATCAGCGTGCCGTCGTCCAATCGCAGGGTACGCTGCTCACCGGTGGCGGTGCGTTGATCGGCCAGCCAGTAGCCGACAGGGAAATACTGATCGCCGATCACAAGCGTCATGCCACCGACCAACAGCACGCTGGCGACCCCGCTGCCCATGCTGCGCAGACGCTGGCGAATGCCGGCACGCGACTCCAGCAAGGCGTGGCGCACAGGGCCGGCCGCGGCACTGAAACGCCGGTCGAGCATGCCCAACTGCGCCCAGGCCCTGGCGTGTTCCTCATCGGCAGCCAGCCACTGTTCGAATTCGGCGCGGTCCCAGGCTTTGGCATCGCCGCCGTCCAGGCACAGTTGCCAGGCGATAGCCGCGTCCAGCACCCGAGAAGACACCGGGCCGTTGCTCAGCGCCGTCATGCGGGCTCCCCGTAAAGGGCGATGTAGCACTGACGCATGCCTTGGGCCAGGTACTGGCGTACGCGAGGTACGGAAACGCCCAGGCGCTTGGCGATGTCGGCGTGGCCAAGGCCATCGAGGCGGTTATAGAGAAACGCGGCGCGTGCCTTGCTTGATAGTTTGCCGAGCAGGCGGTCGATCGCCTTGAGGTCTTCCAGGATCAGGTGTTGTTCTTCCGGGGAGGGCTGTTCGGCTGCGGGAGTCTGCATCAATTCGGCCAGATAGGCCTGTTCCAGCGCGGCGCGACGAAAATGGTCGAACAGCAGGCCCTTGGCAATGGTCAGCAAAAAAGCCCGCGGCTCATGCGGCGGGCTGATCGAGTCTCGGCCCAGCAGGCGCACGAAGGTGTCCTGGCTCAGGTCCTCGGCACGCTGGGGGCAGGCGATATTGCGTCGCAGCCAGGCAAACAGCCAGCTGCGATGGTCACGGTACAACGCCCCGACCATCTCACGCTGTGGGCTTTGAGCAGACGACAAGAAAGGCCCCGAAAAATAATGTTTAAACTAACGAGAATTATTCGCGATTCTGTCAGAGCCGGGAGCGAGGTGCAATTGACGCCTATCGGAATGAGGGCATGTAGAAGCCAGCCTTGGCTGCGATCGCATCGCCGCGGTGCATCAGGCAAACCGCGGTGCGTTCATCGCGGCTAAAGCCGGCTCCTACCCCAAGCCGGTCCTGTTTGGCAATGTAAAAGTGCTCGACCGCGCGGTCGCTGGGCTTGATGATGCTTTCATCGGCGGTAAAAACCGATTGAAACATTGGGATTTTTGGGGCGTTGATGAAGAGAAAGACATGGCCGATAACGACAAACTGTTGAGCGATGCCGAAATCGCGGCCCTCAATGCGGTCAATCAGGCCCCACCGACGCAAGAGTCATTGAAAGTGCTGGTCGTTGAAGACGATGAGCAAGCCTGTGAGTTATTGGCGGAAATACTCGAGTTGCACGGCATCCAATGTTTGCAGGCCCACAGTGGCAGGCAGGCGTTGGGATTGTTGGCCACCGAGCGCAGCATTGGCTTGATGATCACTGATTTGCGGATGAAAGCCATGGATGGCCTGGACCTGATTCGCCGTGTGCGCGAATCGGAACGTGCAGCACTGCCGATCATCATCACCTCGGGCGACGCCGAAGTGCGCGATGCCATTGAAGCGATGCATTTGAGCGTGGTGGATTTTCTGCTCAAGCCGATTGATATGGATCGGTTGATCGAGCTGGTGCGGCGGGAGCTGGGGATTAGCTAGGCCTGAGGTTTGGGCCTGCAAATAGGCACGCGGTGGTCCGGCATTCTGGTAAACCTTGCTCCTACGGCTGTAGGAGCAAGGTTTACCTGCGATCGCATCACCGCGGTCTATCAGGCAAACCGCGGTGCATTCATCGCGGCTAAAGCCGGCTCCTACAGGGGAATGCCGGACCGCCGCGAATGATTTCGATGGTTTTTACAGCCCGTTCTTGGCCTTGAACTCACGGCGACGGCGATGCAGCACCGGCTCGGTGTAGCCATTGGGCTGCTTGGCGCCTTCAACCACCAGTTCGACCGCCGCCTGGAAGGCGATGTTGCTGTCGAAGTCCGGTGCCATTGGGCGGTACAGCGGGTCACTGGCATTCTGGCGGTCAACCACCGGCGCCATGCGCTTGAGGCTTTCCAGAACCTGGGCTTCGCTGACGATGCCGTGGCGCAGCCAGTTGGCCAGCAACTGGCTGGAAATCCGCAAGGTTGCACGGTCTTCCATCAGGCCCACATCGTTGATGTCCGGCACTTTCGAGCAACCCACGCCCTGGTCGATCCAACGCACCACGTAACCCAGAATGCCTTGGGCGTTGTTGTCCAGTTCGTTGCGTTTTTCTTCTTCCGACCAGTTGGTGTTCGCTGCCAGCGGAATGGTCAGGATGTCGTCGATCGAAGCCTTGGCGCGCGAAGCAAGCTCGGCTTGGCGAGCGTACACATCGACCTTGTGGTAGTGCAGCACGTGCAGGGCCGCGGCAGTCGGCGACGGTACCCAGGCGGTGTTGGCACCGGCCAGCGGGTGAGCGATTTTCTGCTGCAGCATGGCGGCCATCAGGTCCGGCATGGCCCACATGCCTTTACCGATCTGGGCGCGGCCTTGCAGGCCGGTTGCCAGGCCGATATCAACGTTGGAGTCCTCGTAGGCGCCGATCCACTTCTGCGCCTTCATGTCGGCCTTGCGCACCACGGCGCCGGCTTCCATGGAGGTATGGATTTCATCGCCCGTACGGTCAAGGAAACCGGTGTTGATAAACACCACGCGCTCGCTGGCGGCCTGGATGCAGGCCTTGAGGTTGAGGGTGGTGCGTCGCTCTTCGTCCATGATGCCGACTTTGAGCGTGTTGCGGGCCAGGCCCAGCACGTCTTCGATGCGCCCGAACAGCTCGCTGGTAAAGGCGACTTCTTCAGGGCCGTGCATTTTCGGTTTGACGATGTAGACGGAGCCGGTGCGGGTGTTCTTGCGCGAGGTATTGCCGCTGAGGTTATGCACCGCGGACAGGCAGGTGACCAGACCGTCGAGAATACCTTCCGGCACTTCATTGCCTTGGGCATCGAGGATGGCGTCGATGGTCATCAGGTGGCCGACGTTACGCACGAACAACAGCGAGCGGCCGTGCAGGCTGACTTTGCCGCCTTGAGGCGTCGAATATTCGCGGTCCGCGTTCATGGTGCGGGTGAAGGTCTTGTCGCCCTTGGTCACGCTTTCGGACAGGTCGCCCTTCATCAGGCCCAGCCAGTTGCGGTAGACCACGACCTTGTCGTCGGCATCGACGGCAGCGACCGAGTCTTCGCAGTCCATGATGGTGGTCAGTGCCGCTTCCATCAGGATGTCTTTGACACCGGCAGCGTCAGTCTGGCCGACCGGGGTGCTGGCATCGACCTGGATTTCGAAATGCAGGCCGTTGTTTTTCAGCAGGATCGAAGTTGGCGCAGCGACGTCGCCGTTGAAGCCGATCAGTTGCGCGTCGTTGCGCAGGCCGCTGTTGCTGCCGCCCTTGAGGGCGACGACCAGCTTGCCGGCTTCGATACGATAAGCGGTGGCGTCGACGTGAGAGCCTGCGGCCAGTGGCGCGGCTTCATCAAGGAAGGCACGGGCGAAGGCGATGACCTTGTTGCCACGGATCGGGTTGTAGCCCTTGCCCTTTTCTGCGCCGCCGTCTTCACCGATGGCATCGGTGCCGTACAGCGCGTCATACAGCGAGCTCCAGCGGGCATTGGAGGCATTGAGTGCAAAGCGGGCGTTCATCACTGGCACAACCAGTTGTGGGCCAGCCATGCGGGCGATTTCTTCGTCGACATTTTGCGTCGATGCCTGGAAGTCTGCGGCTTCTGGCAGCAGATAACCGATTTCCAGCAGGAAGGCTTTGTAAGCCGCAGCGTCATGCGCCTGACCCTGGCGAGCCTGGTGCCAGGCGTCGATCTGCGCCTGCAGCTGGTCACGCTTGGCCAGTAGAGCTTTGTTTTTCACAGCGAGGTCGTTGATGATCTTTTCTGCGCCGACCCAGAAGGCTTCGGCGGTGATGCCGGTTCCGGGAATGGCTTCGTTGTTCACGAAGTCGAACAGGACTTTGGCGACCTGAAGGCCACCGACTTGAACGTGTTCAGTCATTGCTTGCCTCACTCTGCTCAGCTATTCAGCTCTTCTATTTAAGCCTGTTAGCGCTTCTCTGGATACGGAACCAGAACATGCCCCGCAGGGCGGCTGGGCGAAGCTTGTCGGCATTTGCCGGCAGGGCTTTCCGTATCTTCACAGGCGCCTTGGCAGACATCTATCCAGCATTATGTAGTCCGCGCTGCGGCATACTACATTATGAGCTGCGGTTGTGAAAATCAGACTAAATACGTCGCTCTGCGACCGATATGGGGAATGCGGTCACGCTGGGGATCAGCATGTTCTCAAAAAAACGGTAGATTGTTCCAGATAAATCTTAAAACAGTACACGATTTGTTCTTGAGTGCTGCTGCGGCAGGTTGCCGCGCCTTGCCTATACTTCTCCAATCCGGCGTGTTGGGCCTTTGCCCGCGTCATTACCCGAATGCAGAGGATGTGTGTGTGGAACATTTAGTCTTGACGGTTTTGGCGCCAGACAAGCCAGGTTTGGTAGAGCGTATCGCCCGGTGCATCGCCGACCATAATGGCAACTGGCTGGAAAGCCGGATGTCGCGAATGGCCGGTCAATTCGCCGGCATCATGCGTGTCGCGGTGCCGGCCGAATCTCACGAAGAATTGCTCGATGCCTTGCAGAGACTGTCGGAAAAGGGCATTCACGTGACCGTCTCCGAAAGCGGCATCGAGTCGTCCTGCACCTGGAAGCCGATCGCCATGGAGCTGGTCGGCAATGATCGCCCGGGTATCGTGCGCGACATCACTCGTTTATTGAGCGAGCAGGGTGTGAACATCGAGAGTTTGACCACCGATGTCCGTCCGGCACCCATGAGCAGCGAGCCGTTGTTTCATGCCGAGGCCGTGCTGGCCTTGCCGCTGACGTTGTCGGTTGAGCTGCTTCAGCAGCGTTTGGAAACGCTCGCCGATGACTTGATGGTGGAGTTGGTGTTGCGGGTAGAAGACTGAGTGCAGTTATCCCGATTATTCGGGGATGCACCTGTGGATAACCTTTGGAGAGAGTGCTGCAGGCCCCGGGCGCCGAGGCCTGCATCGGTTTGTGCGATTTTTGATCAGCGGCGTCGGCGCAAGCTCAGCCACGCATCCAGGCTATAAACGGCCAGACCCGCCCAGATAAAGGCGAAGGTCACCAAGGTGCTGGACGACAGGTGTTCGCCGTACAGGAATACAGCCTGCAACAGCACCAGCGTCGGCCCTACGTATTGCAGAAAGCCCAGGGTGGTGTAGGGCAGATGCCGTGCGGCTGCGTTGAAACACAAGAGGGGCAGCAGCGTGACCGGGCCTGCGGCAATGAGCCAGAGCGCTTCGGTGTGTGTGTAGAAAGCAGCCTGTGAGCTCTCGGCCGCTGGGTTGAGCAACATCCAACCCAGTGCCAACGGCACCAGCAACCAGGTTTCCACCACCAATCCCGGCAAGGCAGCCACGGGCGCCTGCTTGCGAATCAGGCCGTAGAAACCGAACGTCAGTGCCAGCACCAGTGATATCCACGGCAGGCTGCCCACTTGCCAGACTTGCTGGATAACCCCGATCGTTGCCAGTGCCACCGCCATCCATTGCAGGCGACGCAGGCGCTCGCGCAGCAATAGCATGCCGAGCAACACATTGAGCAGCGGGTTGATGTAGTAACCAAGGCTGGCTTCGAGCATATGGCCGTTGTTGACTGCCCACACATACACCAGCCAGTTACTGGCGATCAGGGTGCCGCTCAGGGCCAGGACGGCTAGCCGGCGAGGGTTGTCGCGCAGTTCTCGCCACCAGCCGGGGTGCTTCCACGCCACCAGCAAGAGTGAGCCGAACAGCGCTGACCAGAGCACCCGATGGACGATGATCTCGATAGCGGGCACTGATTGAATAGCTTTGAAGTAGAGCGGGAACAGTCCCCAGATGACGTAGGCAGATATGCCTAAAAGATACCCGCGGCGCGGGTTGGCAGCTTGCATGAAGAATCCTTGCTTAGGCAGCTAACAAAAAAAACCATTGTAGGGCGGCCGGGCAGGGATTGTCTGTCCGGTCAGAATAATTTCAACGGTTCTTCATCCAGTGCAGCCCGCTGCTCGCGCAGGGCCAGCACCTGATCGCCCCAATAGCGTTCGCTGCCAAACCACGGAAAGCTGTGTGGGAACGCCGGGTCATCCCAACGGCGGGCCAGCCAGGCGCTGTAGTGCAACAGGCGCAAGGCGCGTAGCGGTTCGATCAGCGCCAGCTCACGCGGGTCGAAATCGTGGAACTCGTTGTAGCCGTCCATCAATTCCGACAGTTGGCCCAGGCGCTCGTGGCGCTCGCCCGCGAGCATCATCCAGATGTCCTGAACGGCCGGGCCCATGCGGCAGTCGTCGAGGTCGACGATATGGAACACGTCGTCGCGGCACATCATGTTGCCGGGGTGGCAGTCGCCGTGCATGCGAATGGCTTTGAAGGGCGTTGCCTTGTAGATCGCCTCGACCCGCTGCAGCAGGTCACGCGCTACTGACTCAAAGGCCGGCAGCAAGCTGCGGGGGATGAAGTTTCCTTCCAGCAAGGTGGTTAGCGAATCATGACCGAAGTTCTGTACGCCCAGCGCCTCTCGGTGCTCGAAAGGGCGGGTAGAGCCGACTGCATGCAGGCGTCCGAGCAACTGGCCAAGGCGATACAGCTGGTCCAGGTTGCCCGGCTCCGGCGCCCGGCCACCCCGGCGTGGAAACAGCGTGAAGCGAAAGCCCTGGTGCTCGAACAAGGTGGCGCCGTCGTGCGTCATGGGGGCGACCACGGGCACCTCGCAATCGGCCAGCTCAGCGGTAAAGCTGTGCTCTTCAAGTATGGCCTCGTTGGTCCAGCGGGCAGGGCGGTAGAATTTGGCAATCAGCGGCTCGCCGTCTTCGATGCCAACCTGATAGACACGGTTTTCATAGCTGTTGAGCGCCAACACACGGGCATCGCTGAGAAAGCCAATGCTTTCGACGGCATCCAGAACCAGGTCAGGTGTCAATGTTTCAAACGGGTGCGACATGCTCACTCCTGCGCGCGGCAGGTTACCGCGTGGCCTCACATGGTAACGCAGAAGGTTGGGGTGTTGGATTCATTCGCGGTGGTCTGCATTCGCAGGCAAGCCGGAATGCCGGACTACTGCTCATTCACCAGGGTAGGAGCGCGGCTTGCCGGCGATGGGCCGCACCGCGGTGTATCAGGCGATGGCGATCTATCGGACGCTATCGCCGGCAAGCCGTGCTCCTACACAAGCCCGCTCACATTAAAGCGGGGTTCCCAGCAAGACATTGGACGGCGTGATCTGTACCTGTACCGCGCCACCCGTTTGCAGCTTTTGCTCAATGAGGCGCTGGGGTTCACACAGGGCACACAACGTCTGGCCGTTGCCCAGAGTGATCCGCACCTCGCTGGGCCCCTCGGTATCTTCAAGTATCTGATCAATACGACCGACCAGCTGGTTGTGATCGGTCGCGCACGGTTCGTTGACCGCCGACAGCTCCAGCCAGCCGGCCTTGATCAGGGCCACCACTTCTGTCCCGGTTTGCAGTTCAAGATGCAGGGTGCTGTCATGGGTGATCTGCGCTTGCAGGGTGATGCCGCCGGCCAGCGCAAGGACGACCTGATCGTTGCGCCCATGAGCGTGGATGGCGGTGACCCGGCCGTGCAGCTGGTTGCGGGCACTGGTGCGCATCATCAAGCGGCCGAGCAGATCAAGGTCGCTGCTGTCCTCGGCGGCTTCCAGAACCTGCGCCTGCAAAGCCTGCAAGCGCTGATACAAGCGCAGCACCCGCTCGCCTTCGATTGACAGCCTCGCCCCACCGCCTCCGCGCCCCCCGACCACCCGTTCGACCAACGGCTGATGGGCCAGGTTGTTCAGTTCATCAATGGCATCCCAGGCCGCTTTGTAGCTCATGCCCGCGCTTTTTGCGGCGCGGGTGATCGAGCCTTGTTCGGCAATGTGTTGCAGCAACGCAATGCGCTGCGGACGACGAACGATGTGTTGAGTCAAGGGCGCGGGCAGGGACATGGGATGAGGCGAAATCCATAAAAGACTGACGCTCGACGTTGCCCCTGCCTACGCGCCAAGTCAAGGCTGACCGGGGCGGGGTGTGCGCGCCAGGCAGTAGACATCCACGCGTGCGGCGCCAGCTTCTTGCAGCAGGTGGGCCAGTGCCTGGGCGGTTGCACCGGTGGTCATGACATCATCCACCAGGGCCAGGTGCTGGCCACGCACCGATGTTGTTTCTGCCAACGCAAAGGCATTGCGCAAATTACGTTTGCGCGCCTTGGCGTCCAGCTCCTGCTGGGCCTGGGTGTCTTGCGGGCGCAGCAGCGACCGGTGGTCAACGTCAATGTGCAGGCTGGCGCCAAGCCAGTCGGCGAGCATGGCGGCCTGATTGAAACCACGCTGGCGCAAGCGCTGGCTGGACATCGGTACGGGCAGCAGGTGCTGCGGTCTGGGTAAGTCTTCGCTGAAACGGTGGGCGAGCCAATGCCCCAGCAACTCGGCCATCAAGCGCCCCAGCGGCCAACGACTCTGATGTTTGAAGCGCGTGATCAAGGTGTCGACGGGAAAGCCGTAATGCCAAGGCGCTTCCACTTGAGTGAAGGCAGGCGGGTGTTTGCTGCATTGCCCACAGATCAGTCCGGCCGCGGGCAACGGCAGCGCGCAGACCTGGCAGCGTTCGTCCAGCCAGGGCAACTCGTCCTCGCAGGCGCTGCAGAGCGGGTAGGGGTTATCAGTGGTTTCGTCGCAGAGCAAACAGGTCTGGTTGTTATTTGACCAGATGTAAACCTGCTTTCCTTGTAGTGGTTGACAGTCCATTGCGCTTCCTTAAATATGCCGCTTAATCCGTGTTGCGCTTGTGGGTTTGAAACCCCTGGCGCCAGTCTAAGCATAATCAAGGTATTGCCCATGAGCGCCAGCACCACTGCAACCCTGCGTCACGACTGGACCCTGGCCGAGGTCAAGGCACTGTTCGTCCAGCCCTTCAACGACTTGCTGTTCCAGGCGCAGAGCGTGCACCGCGCGCACTTCGATCCAAATCGGGTTCAGGTTTCCACCTTGCTGTCGATCAAGACCGGCGCTTGCCCTGAAGATTGCAAATATTGTCCGCAGTCCGGTCACTACAACACCGGGCTTGAAAAAGAAAAGCTGATGGAAGTACAGAAGGTCCTGGAAGAGGCCGCTCGTGCCAAGGCCATCGGCTCGACTCGCTTCTGCATGGGCGCGGCCTGGAAACACCCTTCGGCCAAAGACATGCCTTACGTGCTGCAGATGGTCAAGGGCGTCAAGGCCATGGGCCTGGAAACCTGCATGACCCTGGGCCGGCTGGATCAGGATCAGACCGCCGCGCTGGCCGACGCAGGCCTGGACTACTACAACCACAACCTGGACACCTCGCCGGAGTTCTACGGTTCGATCATCACCACCCGGACCTACGGCGAGCGCTTGCAGACCCTGGCTTACGTGCGTGATGCGGGCATGAAGATCTGCTCTGGCGGCATCCTCGGCATGGGCGAGTCGCTGGACGATCGGGCCGGCCTGTTGATCCAGTTGGCCAACCTGCCAGAACACCCTGAATCGGTACCGATCAATATGTTGGTGAAGGTGGCCGGTACCCCGCTGGAAAATGCCGAAGAGGTCGACCCATTCGACTTTATCCGCATGCTCGCCGTGGCGCGCATCCTGATGCCGCAATCGCATGTTCGCCTCTCGGCTGGCCGTGAAGCCATGAACGAGCAGATGCAGGCCCTGGCATTCATGGCCGGTGCCAACTCAATTTTCTACGGCGAAAAACTGCTGACCACCGCTAACCCGCAAGCGGACAAGGACATGCAACTGTTTGCGCGCCTGGGTATCCAGCCAGAAGCTCGCGAAGAACACGCCGATGAAGTACACCAGGCTGCCATCGAGCAAGCGCTGGTCGAGCAGAAGAGCAGCGAGTTGTTCTACGACGCAGCCTCTGCCTGAAACACCGGGGCCCGTTGCGGCCCCGGCGACTGATGACCTGAACGCGAGGCACGCATGTCCTTCGATCTTGGAACGCGACTGGATGCACGTCGTGCCGCCGCGCTGTATCGCCAGCGCCCTTTGCTTGAAAGCCCACAAGGCCCCGAAGTGGTGGTCGATGGCCAGCCGCTATTGGCGTTCTGCAATAACGACTACCTGGGGCTGGCGAATCATCCCGATGTGATTGCTGCCTGGCGTGCCGGGGCCGAGCGTTGGGGCGTGGGCGGCGGCGCCTCTCATCTGGTGATCGGCCACAGCGGTCCTCATCATGCGCTTGAAGAAGCCTTGGCCGACCTGACCGGTCGCCCCCGCGCATTGCTGTTCTCCACCGGCTACATGGCCAACCTGGGCGCGGTCACAGCGCTGGTAGGCCAGGGCGATACGGTGCTGGAAGACCGTCTCAATCACGCCTCGTTGCTCGATGCCGGCTTGCTCAGCGGCGCACGCTTCAACCGCTACTTGCACAACGATGCGCAAAGTCTGGCAAGCCGCCTGGAAAAGGCGACTGGCAATACGCTGGTCGTCACCGATGGCGTGTTCAGCATGGACGGCGACCTGGCCGACTTGCCATCCCTCGCCCGCGTGGCGCGGGCGAAGGGCGCCTGGTTGATGGTCGATGACGCCCACGGCTTCGGTGCACTGGGTGCCCAGGGTGGGGGTATCGTCGAGCACTTTGGGTTGAGCCAGGAGGACGTGCCGGTATTGGTTGGCACCCTGGGCAAGGCCTTTGGCACCGCTGGCGCTTTTGTGGCTGGTAGCGAGGAGATGGTCGAGTGTTTGATCCAGTTCGCTCGGCCCTATATCTACACCACCAGCCAGCCACCGGCGCTGGCTTGCGCCACGCTCAAAAGCCTTGAGCTGTTGCGTACTGAACATTGGCGCCGTGAGCACCTGGCCGCATTGATCCGCCAGTTCCGCCAAGGCGCGCAGTCCATTGGCCTTGAGCTGATGGACAGCTTCACCCCCATTCAACCGATTTTGATCGGCGACAGCGCGCGGGCCTTGCAGCTCTCGCAGATGTTGCGCGAGCGCGGCCTGCTGGTCACCGCCATTCGCCCGCCGACGGTTCCGGCCGGCAGTGCGCGCCTGCGGGTCACCCTCAGTGCTGCCCACAGCGAAGCCCAGGTGCAGCTATTGTTGAATGCACTGGCCGATTGCTACCCGCTACTGGAGCCGAACCATGCGTGACCGACTGGTGTTGCTGCCAGGCTGGGGCCTGGGTGTCTCGCCGCTGGAGCCTCTGGCGGCGGCCTTGCGGGGGCTCGATGAGCACCTGCGGGTAGAAATCGAACCCTTGCCCGAGCTTGAAAGTACGCAACCCCAGGACTGGCTCGACGAGCTGGACGCCACCTTGCCCGACAATGTCTGGCTGGGGGGCTGGTCGCTTGGCGGCATGCTGGCCTCGCAACTGGCGGCGCGGCGCGGCGAGCGCTGCTGCGGGCTGGTGACGCTGGCCAGCAACCCCTGCTTTGTCGCGCGAGCGGACTGGCCGACGGCAATGCCCGAGGCGACCTTCACGGCGTTTCTGGAAAGCTGCCGGGCAAATCCACAGGTAACCCTCAAGCGCTTTGCCGTGCTCTGCGCCCAGGGCGCCGCGGATGTGCGCGGCTTGACCCGGCTGCTGGCCACGGCAGCGCCGCAAGCGCCGGCAGCAGGCTTGGTGCATGGGTTGGAACTGCTGGCGACACTGGACACCCGGGGGGCTTTACAGGCGTTCAGTGGCCCGCAATTTCACCTGTTTGCCGGCCTCGACGAACTGGTTCCAGGAGAAGCCGCAGGCGAGCTGTACACCTTGCTGCCCGATGTTGAAGTGGGCCTGATTGAACAGGCTTCTCACGCATTCATTCTGGAGGACCCCCATGGATTGGCCGCGGCCATCCAGGCCTTCTTGCACGAGTCCGGCGATGACTAATCTCTCTCACCCGGCACTGCCGGGCAACCTGCCTGACAAGCGTCAGGTCGCGGCTTCCTTTTCCCGTGCTGCTGCCAGCTATGACAGCGTGGCCGAACTGCAACGTGCGGTCGGCACCCATTTGCTGGGCTGTTTGCCTGACTCACTGGCCCCACGGCGCTGGCTCGACCTGGGCAGCGGAACGGGTTACTTCAGCCGAGCCCTGGCCGAGCGTTATGCCTCGGCGCAAGGCGTGGCGCTGGACATCGCCGAAGGCATGCTCCGCCATGCGCGACCTCAGGGCGGTGCCAGTGGCTATGTGGCTGGCGATGCCGAGCGTTTGCCATTGCAGGCTGATTGCTGCGATCTGATTTTTTCCAGCCTGGCCGTGCAATGGTGCGCCGACTTCGCCTCGGTGCTGCGTGAAGCTCGGCGCACGCTGGCGCCGGGTGGCGTGATGGCTTTCGCCAGCCTGTGCGTCGGCACCCTTCAGGAGTTGCGTGAAAGCTGGCAGGCGGTCGATGGCATGGTGCACGTCAATCGCTTTCGTACCCTTGAGGACTATCAGCGCCTGTGTGCGCAAAGTGGTCTTGAAGTCGTGACACTGCACACTCGTCCCCACGTGTTGTACTACCCTGACGTGCGTGGGTTGACCCATGAGCTCAAGGCGCTGGGCGCACATAACCTCAACCCGGGACGACCGGGTGGCTTGACCGGCAGAGCGCGTATGATGGGGTTTATCCAGGCATACGAGCGATTCCGGCAACCCGAGGGTCTGCCCGCGACTTACCAAGTGGTCTATGCCGTGTTGCAGAAAAAAGGGGAGTGAAATGAGCCAGGCCTACTTCATCGCAGGGACCGATACCGATGTCGGCAAGACCACCATTGCGGCGGGTCTGCTGCAAGCGGCGCGCTTGAATGGGCTCAGTACCCTGGCAGCCAAGCCGGTGGCTTCTGGTTGCGAGGCCACCCCCAAGGGGTTGCGCAATGCCGATGCGCTGGCGTTGATGGCTGAAAGTTCGGTGGTGCTTCCTTACGAGCAGGTCAACCCGTTTGCCTTTGAACCCGCGATTGCACCCCATTTGGCGGCTCGCGAGGCGGGTGTGACATTGAGTGTGGATGGTTTGCTGGCGCCGATGCGCGATGTATTGGATCGAGGTGCTGACTTTACCTTGATCGAAGGGGCTGGCGGCTGGCGGGTCCCCTTGTCGGGCGAAGCTAACCTGTCGGACCTGGCCATTGCCCTGGAGTTGCCTGTGATTCTGGTGGTGGGCGTGCGCCTGGGTTGCATCAGCCACGCGCTGTTGACCGCCGAAGCGATTGCCCGTGACGGTTTGCAGTTGGCCGGTTGGGTGGCCAACATCATTGATAGCCGCACCGCGCGGCTTGAAGAGAACCTCGCCACCTTGGCCGAGCGTTTGCCAGCGCCTTGCCTGGGCCGGGTGCCGAAACTCAAGGTAGTGTCTGCGGCAGCGGTGGCCGAGCACCTGCAGTTGGATTTGCTGGATTAAGCCACGATCCATGTTTACCGGAATGCCGGACCACGGAATGCCGGACCACCGCGATGAACACGCCGCGTGCCTGATGATTGCATGCGCCACGGTCTAATGTAGGAGCAGAGTTTACTCGCGATGGCGTCCCCACGGCCTTCCTGAGAATTGCAGCGATGCCATCGCGAGCAAGCTCTGCTCCTACACCCCCTGCTCGACTACGCTTTTTCTCTATTAGAGCCTCCATGACTGGAGGCTCTGCGACGCTGTGGCCGATACCTTTCGCGGACAAGCCTGCGATCAGTGGCCTTGACATCGCATTGGCGTAAACGTATGTTTCAAACAACTGTTTGATCGGGTCCGAGGACGGAGCCGATCGGTTTGTGGTCATCCCATCCAGGATTCATCAGCAGAGGTTTATCGCTATGCCTGATTACAAGGCCCCCTTGCGTGATATTCGCTTCGTTCGTGACGAACTGCTCGGCTACGAAGCGCACTATCAGAGCCTGCCCGCATGCCAGGACGCTACGCCGGACACGGTCAACGCCATCCTTGAGGAAGGCGCCAAGTTTTGTGAGCAGGTACTGGCCCCGCTGAACCGCGTCGGTGACCTGGAAGGCTGCACCTGGAGCGAGTCGGGCGTTAAGACTCCCGCCGGCTTCAAAGAGGCTTACCAGCAATTTGTCGAAGGCGGCTGGCCTAGCCTTGCCCACGACGTTGATCACGGCGGCCAGGGCTTGCCCGAGTCACTGGGCTTGGCGATCAGCGAAATGGTCGGCGAGTCGAACTGGTCCTGGGGCATGTACCCTGGCCTGTCCCACGGGGCGATGAACACCATCTCCGAGCACGGCACCCCCGAACAGCAAGAGGCCTACCTGACCAAGTTGGTGTCTGGCGAGTGGACCGGCACCATGTGCCTGACCGAACCACACTGCGGTACCGACCTGGGCATGCTGCGCACCAAGGCCGAACCCCAGGCCGACGGCAGCTACAAAGTCACCGGCACCAAGATCTTCATTTCGGCCGGTGAACACGACATGGCCGACAACATCGTCCACATCGTGTTGGCCCGCCTGCCCGATGCACCGGCTGGCACCAAAGGTATTTCCCTGTTTATCGTGCCCAAGTTCTTGCCGAACGCTGAAGGCGGTGTCGGTGAGCGCAATGCGGTCAGCTGTGGCTCCCTCGAGCACAAGATGGGCATCCACGGTAACGCCACCTGCGTGATGAACTTTGACGCAGCCACCGGTTACCTGATCGGCCCGGCGAACAAAGGCTTGAACTGCATGTTCACCTTTATGAACACCGCTCGCCTGGGCACTGCACTGCAAGGCCTGGCACACGCCGAAGTGGCCTTCCAGGGCGGCCTGAAATACGCTCGCGATCGCCTGCAAATGCGTTCGTTGACCGGCCCCAAGGCACCCGACAAAGCGGCTGACCCGATCATCGTCCACCCGGATGTGCGTCGCATGTTGCTGACCATGAAGGCGTTCGCTGAAGGCAACCGCGCCATGGTTTACTTCACTGCCAAACAGGTCGACATCGTCAAGTATGGCCAGGACGAAGAGCAGAAGAAGCAAGCGGATGCCCTGCTGGCATTCATGACACCGATTGCCAAGGCATTCATGACCGAAGTCGGTTTTGAATCGGCCAACCACGGCGTGCAGATTTATGGCGGTCATGGCTTTATCGCTGAGTGGGGCATGGAGCAAAACGTTCGCGACAGCCGTATTTCCATGCTGTACGAAGGCACCACCGGCATTCAGGCACTGGATCTGCTCGGTCGTAAAGTGCTGATGACCCAGGGCGAAGCGCTCAAGGGCTTCACCAAGATCGTGCATAAGTTCTGCCAGGCCAACGAAGGTGTCGAGGCGGTCCAAGAGTTCGTCCAGCCGCTGGCGCAACTGAACAAGGAGTGGGGCGAGCTGACCCTGAAAGTGGGCATGGCCGCCATGAAGGATCGTGAGGAAGTCGGTGCCGCTTCGGTGGACTACCTGATGTATTCCGGTTACGCCTGCCTGGCTTACTTCTGGGCCGACATGGCGCGCCTGGCCGCGCAGAAGCTTGCCGAAGGCACCCCTGAAGAGGCGTTCTATACCGCTAAGCTGCAGACCGCGCGCTTCTACTTCCAGCGCATCTTGCCGCGCACCCGAGCGCACGTTGCCACCATGCTGTCCGGCGCCAATAACCTGATGGACATGAAGGAAGAAGACTTCGGTCTGGGCTACTGATCACCTGCTCCGGAACCGCCTACCCTTGAAGGGGGCAGGCGGTTTTTTTTCGGGTGCGTGAAGCGCGTGACCTAATTAGTCTACTTGGTCACTAGATGACCCTATGTATCTATTTGGTTGTTTGGATAGACTCGAATTTTACTCTGATAGGTCCTGCGGGACCCTTTGCTGATGTGGAGAGGTTGCCATGGCTGACTACAAAGCGCCGCTGCGCGATATGCGCTTCGTTCTCAATGAAGTGTTCGAGGTTTCTGGCCTGTGGGCACAGATGCCGGCGCTGGCCGAGAGTGTTGACGCCGAAACTGTTGAGGCGATTCTGGAGGAGGCCGGCAAGGTCACTGGCAAAAGCGTTGCTCCCCTGAGCCGCAGTGGGGATGAAGAAGGCTGCCATTGGAGCGCTGGCGTTGTGACCACTCCGGCCGGTTTTCGTGAGGCCTACCGGACTTACGCCCAAGGGGGCTGGGTAGGCGTGGGTGGCGACCCGCTGCACGGGGGCATGGGGATGCCCAAGGTGGTGTCGGCCCAGGTCGAGGAAATGGTCAACTCATCGAGCTTGGCATTCGGCTTATACCCGATGTTGACCGCCGGGGCGTGCCTGTCGATCAACGCCCACGCCAGTGAAGCCCTCAAGCAAACTTACCTGCCAAACATGTATGCCGGCGTCTGGGCCGGTTCCATGTGCCTGACAGAGCCCCATGCGGGCACCGACCTGGGCCTCATCCGCACCAAGGCCGAGCCGCAAGCCGACGGCAGCTACAAGGTCAGCGGTACAAAAATCTTTATTACTGGCGGCGAGCACGACCTGACCGAAAACATCATTCACCTGGTACTTGCCAAGCTGCCCGATGCGCCGTCCGGGCCCAAGGGTATCTCGCTGTTTTTGGTTCCCAAGGTTTTGGTCAACGCCGATGGCAGCCTGGGTGAGCGTAACCCGGTCCATTGCGGTTCGATCGAGCACAAGATGGGTATTCAGGCCTCTGCCACCTGTGTAATGAACTTCGATGAAGCGGTTGGCTATATCGTCGGCGAACCGAACAAAGGCCTGGCAGCCATGTTCACCATGATGAACTACGAGCGCCTGGGGGTGGGTATTCAAGGCTTGGCTTCGGCTGAGCGCTCTTACCAAAATGCCATCGAATACGCGCGTGATCGCCTGCAAAGTCGCTCACCCACAGGCTCCCAGGCCAAGGATAAGATTGCTGACCCGATCATCGTTCACCCTGACGTGCGCCGCATGTTGCTGACGATGAAGGCCTGCAACGAAGGCAGTCGGGCGTTCTCGACCTATGTGGCGATACAGCTGGATACCGCCAAGTTCAGTGAAGACCCTGTAATCCGCAAGCGTGGTGAAGACCTGGTAGCGTTACTCACCCCGATTGCCAAGGCCTTCCTGACCGATGTGGGCCTGGAAACCACGGTCCATGGCCAGCAGATCTTCGGTGGCCATGGATATATTCGCGAGTGGGGCCAGGAGCAACTGGTGCGCGATGTACGCATCACGCAGATCTACGAAGGCACCAACGGTATCCAGGCGCTGGACTTGATGGGGCGTAAGGTGGTGGGCACCGGTGGTTCGTTGTACAAGCTGTTTGCCGACGAGGTCCGCCATTTCACCGCCACGGCTGATGCGTCATTGGGCGAATTCGTCAAACCGCTGAACGCAGCGGTGGATAACCTTGATGACCTGACGTCCTGGGTGTTGGACCGAGCCAAGGGCAACCCCAATGAAATCGGTGCAGCGTCGGTCGAGTACCTGCATGTGTTTGGCTACACCGCCTATGCCTATATGTGGGCGCTGATGGCCAAGGCCGCCCTGGGTAAAGAAGCAGAAGACGATTTCTACGCCAGTAAACTGGGCACGGCTCGCTTTTACTTCGCCCGTCTGTTGCCGCGTATTCACTCTTTGACCGCTTCGGTGAAGGCAGGCAGTGAATCTTTGTTCCTACTGGACGCCGATCAGTTCTGAAGACTACGTCGTGTAAGTGAATGCTTACACGACGTGCTGCTGTTTGGCGTCTTCCGTAAAATTGGATCCACAGTTAATCTAGCTTCCATGGACGTAGCGCTGGAAGCGCAAGAGATAGAACACGGACACGTAGGATTCCTGCCAGGATGGCGGGCGAAATGGATGTCAGGGAAACAGTCTGCAAAGCCCCGCTTCGGCGGGGTTTTCTTTTTTCCGGGTTTTATTGCCCGAACCTCTTCTTGCTGCATTTTTTTTGCCGGCGAGGAACGCTCCCTTGAAGCTAAAGTCTTTAGATAGTCACCTAAAGAGGAAGCGCTTCATGGATCTGATTCGAATTATCATCGCCATCCTCCTGCCACCCCTGGGCGTTTTTCTGCAAGTGGGATTCGCCGGGGCGTTCTGGCTGAACATTCTGCTGACTTTGCTGGGCTACATCCCCGGTATCGTCCATGCGGTGTACATCATCGCCAAGCGGTAGGACTACAGGGTTCGGCGCTCCGACTTGCTGGCGACGCGGTCTGGCTGAAACACCGCGGTGCATTCATCGCAAGTAAACTTGGCTCCTAGCCCGGTCGGCGGTGCACACGCTGGGTAGGAGCAGAGCTTGCTCGCGATGATATCGCCGCGGTCTATCTGGAATAGGCGGTGAGGCCATCGCAAGCAAGCTTTGCTCCTACCCTACCTGTCTGAGTTCAGTACCTTTCGGTAAAACTGCCATTCCTGTTCCAGTGCATGAGCAAGATTGGCAGCGGTGCGAAAGCCATGGCGTTCAGTGGGGTAGAAATGCCCCTCGGCCGGGATACCGTTTTCCTGCAGGGCCTTGAGCATCGAGCGGGTTTGCTCCGGCACTACCACGGCGTCCAGTTCACCCTGGAAGAAAATCACCGGCACCTTGATGTCGGCTGCGTGCAGCAAGGGTGTGCGGGCGCGGTAGCGATCAGCGTCGAGCGTAGGGTCACCGATCAGCCAGTCCATGTAATCGCCTTCGAACTTGTGGGTAGTGCGAGTGAGTGCCAGAGGGTCGCTGACCCCAAACAGGCTGGCACCGCCTCGAAATACGTCGCGCAAGGCCAGGGCGCACAAGGTGGTGTAGCCACCGGCGCTGCCACCGCGAATAAAGGCCTGGTTCGGGTCAATCAAGCCGCGCTCGGCCAGGTGCGCCACGACGGCGCAGGCGTCATCCACATCCACCTCTCCCCAGCGTAAATACAAGGCCTGGCGATAGGCGCGACCATAACAGGTGCTACCCCGATAGTTGAGGTCGGCCACTGCGAAGCCGCGTTGAGTCCAGTACTGGATACGGGGGTCTAGCACCGGGTAGCAGGCAGAGGTGGGTCCGCCATGGATAAACACCACCAGCGGCGGTCGTTCCTGGTCGTCCATGGCCGGGTAGAAAAAGCCATGGGCCAGGCCGCCGCCGCTGGCGTAGCACAATGGCTGGGGACGGCTGATACGTTCACTGGGCAAGGGCATGATGCCACCGGCCAGAATCTCGACCTTGCCGCTCTGGCGGTCAATGGCGATGACTGCGGGGGTGCGGATCGGTGACGCTGCAATGGCATAGATGTGCTGTTGATCCAGGTCCAGGCTGCGAAACCGATTGAAGTCCTCTGCCAGCGCCTCAACCCTGCTGTCGGCGTGGTGCAGGCCAAGCCGGCTGAAACCCTCTTCGAACCAGCTCGCCAAATAGGTATCACCCTCGACGGGTAGCCAGGTGCTGGCGCCCAATTGCCAAGGAGCGCCAGCATGATCGGCATCGACGGCGGGCAAGGCCGCCCAACCGTTGGCAACTTCGCCCCACGGCTGCCAAAACCCATTGCGGTCCGACAGGGCATATAGACGGTGCTGCGAATCGAAGCGTGGTTGTTGCAAGGACTCTGCCTGTTCTCCATCGCCCGCGATGCAGT
Organism: Pseudomonas sp. KH_021; assembly: GCF_057838865.1. Classification (NCBI taxonomy): domain Bacteria; kingdom Pseudomonadati; phylum Pseudomonadota; class Gammaproteobacteria; order Pseudomonadales; family Pseudomonadaceae; genus Pseudomonas; species Pseudomonas sp. KH_021. The sequence goes on from NZ_CM174477.1 coordinate 431,108, forward strand.
GGGGGGCTTCCCACCCCTTTGCGCCTCGCTCGGCGCACATCAGGCGGGTGCGGGTCCAGGGTTGCTCAGGCCGGCTCCATTCGATCCAGGCCAAACGCTGGCCGTTGTCGCTCAGGGTGGGCGATGCATAGAAGTCTGCACCTTCGGCCAGGACCTGGCGCTTGCCGTCGTTCAGGGCAATCTGGATCAGCCGGTGTTCAACGCCTTGCGCCGTGTGGGTTTCTTCAACCGCCAAGACCTGCTCACCTGAGCAATACAGGTCGCCATGGCGTTGTGTGCCCTGGGTCAGGGCGACAGGTGCGGTGCCATCGAGTGTTTGTGTGTAGAGCTGCTGATCGGACTCATTGGCAAAAACCAGCCCATGTTCGCTCAGGCAAAACGAGCCGCCACCGTATTCATAGACACGGCTGCGGGCGCTGAAACCCTCAGGGGTCAGGCATTGGGCTTGTCCATGACGCCACCACCAGATCCGGCACGCAGCGTCCTGGGGGCGAAACTCATTCCAGAACAGGCCTTGGGCACCGACCTTGAGCTCGGCAAAGTCAGTGCCGGCGGCGACGGCCTGCTCGGCGGTAAAGCGTTCAAGATTTGGCGATGAGTCGCGAATTACGTTCATTTCGAAAGGCCAGTTGTTCGATGGTCCGGGTCGCGGTTTCGGCATCCTCCCGCGCTTGCAGGATAACCCCGTGGTCCGCGGACTTGCTGCAAACAGGGTCTGCGTTGCTGGCATCCCCGGTGAGCATGAAGGCCTGGCAGCGGCAGCCGCCGAAATCCTTTTCTTTCTCGTCGCAGGAGCGGCACGGCTCTGGCATCCAATCATAGCCACGGAAGCGATTGAAACCGAAAGAGTCATACCAGATGTGTTGCATGCTGTGGTCGCGAACGTTGGGAAACGCGACCGGCATCTGTCGGGCACCGTGGCAGGGCAGTGCAGTGCCGTCTGGAGTCACGGTCAGGAAGATGCTGCCCCAGCCGTTCATGCAGGCCTTGGGGCGTTCTTCGTAGTAGTCCGGCGTCACAAAGATCAGCTTGCAAGGGGTTCCCGCCGCCTGGAGTTTTTCCCGGTATTCGTTGGTGATGCGTTCGGCGCGTACCAGTTGTTCGCGGGTCGGCAGCAGGCCGACGCGGTTCAAGTGTGCCCAACCGTAGAACTGGCAGGTGGCGAGCTCGACAAAGTCGGCTTCCAAGGCCACGCACAACTCGATGATGCGGTCGATCTTGTCGATGTTGTGCCGGTGGGTCACGAAGTTCAGCACCATGGGATAACCATGGGCCTTGACCGCCTTGGCCATGGCCAGCTTTTGCGCAAAAGCCTTTTTCGAGCCAGCGAGCAGGTTGTTGACCTGCTCGTCACTGGCCTGGAAGCTGATCTGGATATGGTCCAGGCCCGCGTCCTTGAAGTCGCTGATCTTCTGTTCGGTCAGGCCGATACCGGAGGTAATCAGGTTGGTGTAAAACCCAAGCCTGCGCCCTTCGCGAATCAACTCAGCGAGGTCCTGGCGCACCAGTGGCTCGCCACCGGAAAAGCCCAACTGCGCAGCCCCCATCTCCCGCGCTTCGCGCATCACCTTGAACCATTGCTCGGTACTCAGCTCCTTGCCTTGTTCGGCAAAGTCGAGTGGATTCGAGCAATAGGGACATTGCAGCGGGCAGCGGTAGGTCAGCTCGGCCAGCAGCCACAGCGGCAGGCCGACCTCGGGCTTGGCGGGCAGCTCAGGCAAGTTCGATCCAGTGTTCGGCACGGGCGACCTCCATGAACTGCTCGATGTCATCGCCCAGCTCCGGTACACCGGGGAACTGGCGGTCCAGTTCGCTGATGATTGCCGCAACGGTGCGTTGGCCATCGATGAGCCCGCCGATGGCGGCGGCGCTCTCGTTGAGTTTGATCATGCCCTCGGGGTAGAGCAGCACGTGGCCTTTTTGCGCCGGTTCGTACTGGTAGCGGTAGCCCTGGCGCCATTTCGGTGTCAGTTGTCGATCGAAGCTCATAGGGCAATCCCCTTGTGCCAGACCCGCTCGTCGGTGACGCTGTGATAGGGCGGGCGGTTCAATTCGTAGGCCATGCTCATGGCATCGAGCATGCTCCACAGTATGTCCAATTTGAACTGGAGAATTTCCAGCATGCGCTGCTGGCTCGCAGCGGAGGTGTAGTGCTGCAGCGTGATAGTCAGGCCGTGTTCAACATCGCGGCGTGCCTGACCGAGCCGAGTACGGAAATACTCGTAGCCTGCCGGGTCGATCCAGGGATAGTGCTGCGGCCAGCTGTCGAGTCGCGACTGGTGGATTTGCGGGGCGAACAATTCGGTCAACGAGCTGCTGGCCGCTTCCTGCCAACTGGCGCGGCGGGCGAAATTGACATAGGCATCGACGGCAAAGCGCACGCCGGGCAGCACCAGTTCTTGGGAGCGCAGTTGGTCCGGGTCAAGGCCCACGGCCTGGCCGAGTCGCAACCAGGCCTCGATACCGCCCTCCTCGCCGGGGGCGCCATCGTGGTCAAGCAGGCGCTGAATCCACTCGCGGCGGACTTCCCGATCAGGGCAATTGGCCAGGATCGCGGCGTCCTTGAGCGGGATATTCACCTGATAGTAAAAACGGTTGGCGACCCAGCCCTGGATCTGCTCACGGGTGGCACGGCCTTCATACATCGCCACATGGTAGGGGTGATGGATGTGGTAATAGGCGCCCTTGGCGCGCAAGGCCTGCTCGAATTCGGCGGGGGATAGCGGTGTGGCGTCGCTCATGTCAGCTCCTACAACTCGATGCTCATGCCGTCGAAAGCGACTTCGACGCCCCGGAGCTCGACTTCTACGCGTTCAGCGGAGTCTTCATCGAGGATCGGGTTGGTGTTGTTGATGTGAATCAGCACCTTGCGCTGGCGCGGGAACTGCTCCAGTACTTCAAGCATGCCGCCCGGACCGTTTTGCGCCAGGTGGCCCATCTCGCGACCGGTGCGCGTGCCGACGCCACGGCGCTGCATCTCGTCATCGTTCCACAGCGTCCCGTCGACCAGCAGGCAATCGGCTTGATGCATCTTCTCCAGCAGGGCGTCGTCGAACTGGCCCAGGCCCGGGGCGTAGAACAGCTTGCCGCCGGTGCGCAGGTCTTCGACGATCAGGCCCAGGTTGTCGCCAGGGTGTGGGTCGAAGCGGTGCGGAGAGTAGGGCGGTGCGGCGCTGCGCAGTGGGAACGGGGTGAAGCGCAGGTTCGGGCAGGCGTCGATGACGAAGCTGCCTTCGAGCTCGATCCGGTTCCAGATCAAACCACCGTTCCAGTGGCTGAGCATGTTGAACAAGGGAAAGCCGGTGCTCAGGTCCTGATGGACCATGTCAGTGCACCAGACCTGATGCGGGCAACCTTCGCGCAGGCTGAGCAGGCCGGTGGTGTGGTCGATCTGGCTGTCGAGCAGGACAATGGCATTGATGCCAGTGTCGCGCAGGGCCCGTGCAGGCTGCATCGGGGCGAAGCCTTGCAGTTGCGCGCGTATGTCCGGGGATGCATTGCACAGCACCCAATGCACGCCATCATCGGACAGGGCAATGGAGGATTGGGTGCGCGCCTTGGCCCGAAGCGTCCCTTCACGAAAGCCCTTGCAGTTGACGCAGTTGCAGTTCCACTGCGGGAAACCGCCGCCGGCGGCCGAACCTAAAATCTGGATGTACATGGCTGCTCCATCGTGCGGCGCCTGAAAATGAAAACGCCCCGGCTGACCGAGGCGTTGTACGGCAACCGCATTCAGCGGCTGGCGAAGTACATGGTCACTTCAAAGCCGATACGCAAATCAGTGTAAGCAGGTTTGGTCCACATGGGCGTTCTCCTTCAGGATGGGGTTTAGTAGGTCACTACACACTGTAGATGGTTAGTTATGTTACTCAATTTTTCGGGTTGGATATGCCCGATTATCCAAGAAAAAACGTTACAGCAGCGGTAATGATCCGCGTTCAAACCGCCAACTGTCATTGTTGGTCTCACCGTTGGTCAGGCAGGTCACGCCGTACTTAGCGTGTGCCAAGTGGTGCGCTGCAGTGCTCAAGGTATTGGAGTCGATAGCCCGCAATGCGTTCTGCAAGTCTTGCAGACTATCCGACGAGCGCTCGCCCAAATGGGCCTGCCACGCCCATTCGGCGATATCAGCGTCGTCCATCACACGGTTATCGAATGGGTCGCTCAGGGACTGGATCTGATGGTGCAGCTCTGTCTGCGGCAAGGTACTGATCGCTACTGCCTGTTCGTCGAGCAGGTTCTGGATCTGGTCGACGATCTCACTCGCCGTGGCGTTGGGAGACTGGACGCCCAACACAATCCCTTGCTGGCCCTGTAGCTGGCGAAAGGCACTGAACACTGCATAGCCCAACTGCAACTCCACGCGCAGGCGTTGGTAGAACGGGCCTTGAAGCAGGTGTGCCAACAGTCGCCAGACGGCTTCCTGGGCGGCGGGGCAGGGATAGAACAGCAAGACGGCCTGCTCACTGCCAGGCAGTGATAGCTGGCGCCAATGACGTTCAGGGGATAGCGACGGTGAAGGCTGCCGGATGACCTGCGCTTGTCCTGGCGTGTTGGATAGCGCGTGAAAGAGTTCAACGCTCTGGCTTGTGGATAAACCGGTGGCCATGGCTTGCCATTGTGCAGTTATCCACAGGACAGTGCGGTTGCCCGCAGGTGTGCTGGTGATTTTGCAGGTGCTGTGCAGTTGTTCGGGCAGTCGCTGGATCAACTCGCGAAGCGGCATGAGTGGCGGCGCGTTGAGGTCTTCACCATCGTGTTGGCTAAGCGGTTGTCCAAGCAGCGTCAGCGCCTGACGCAACACCTCGGCAATGGGAGTGGCGATACCCCTGCATCTGAGCTGCAACAACGGACCACAAGCACTCAAGTTCAACTCGGCCCCCGCCTGCCGAGCGCGTTGGGCGAGGCCCTGCAATCCCTGATTGAGCCCATTGAAATGGTTGCTGTGCAGCGGTGACGCGAGGCGCCATTGCAGGTACACCGCTGCCCACTCGCCTTTGGCGGGCAAAGCGCTGCTCAGCGTCAAGCCCATAGGGCAGGGCAGGGACGGCAATGCTTGTACGCAGGTTCTGAGCAAAAGATTGGGGACGGGGAGTTGCCAGGGCTTTTCTGGAGCGACACGTTCTACAGGATGATCGAGCATCTGGCGCAGCACACCCGGCAGGGCGTTACTGACGACTTCGCGCTCGTCATAGTGCTCACAATCATGCCGTGCAATCGCCAGCGCGTTGCTGGTAGCCAGTTGGCGTTGACGAAGCAAGGTGTACTCGTCGATCAGCGGTTGCCAGTCAGCGTGCTGGAAAAAAACCAGCCAGTCGTACACAAGGCCCATGGCGGTCGAGTTGGTCTTGAGCGAGGCCGGTTCCAGTTCGATATGCAGCAGGGCCTGGCCGGCAAACTGGTACAGCGGTTTGCAGGTCAACCTCTGCAAGCCCGTTTGCTGGCGCAGTTGCGCGACCAACCCGCCCAGTTGTTCATCGGTGAGCCAAGTGCCAAGGAACTCAATGGCTTGCAGAGCACCCGCGGGCAATCCCTCTAATGCGAACAACAGCCTGCTCTCTTGTAAGCCGCCGAGCAGTGCCGGCGGCTGTTGCTGTTGTACGGGTTCGCCACCGACAAACATTGTTGAGAACTGCCGGGCCAGTGTTTCGAGCGCGTGCAAGGACTGCGGCCCAGCCAGGCTCAAGGTCATTTGCCCGGCTTGGTAGAAGGTGCTGTGAAATTGCTTTAACGCACGTTGAAAGTCGGGGCGAGGCACCGGCAGGCTGTAGCGATTGCCAGCATGAAAGCCGCGCAACGGGTGCACCGCAGAAAGTTGCTGCAATAGGCTGTATTGCTGTTGGGCGGCGGCATCCCGCGACCAGGCGATAAATTCGGCGTGAAGCACTTCACGCTCACCCAACTGCTCGCTCAGCGCCAGCCGTGGGTGGGCCAGCATGTCGCACAGGCGCTCCAGACCACCTGCAAAGGCGGCGACAGGTACTTCGAAAAAGTAATCGGTGGTGCGCTCTCGGGTGCTGGCATTGACCTGCCCGCCGTGCCGCTGCACATAGCGCATCAGCCCATCGGCTGCGGGAAAACGATCGCTGCCCAGGAAGAAAAGGTGCTCGAGGAAATGCGCAAGCCCGGGCCAGCGCCGGTCCACATCATGACTGCCGGCGGCTACCCGCAGGGCGGCCGCACAACGCTTGAGGTGAGGGGCACTGTGCAGGCTGACCCGCAGGCCATTGGCCAGGGTCAGGTACTGGGGCATGACGACTTGAGGGGAGTGGTCCATAGAGCCGTCATGCTAGCGGATAACCTTGTCACAGGCTTCAGCCTTTGCTCAGGTCGCCATACAGTTCCGGGCGTCGATCCTGCAGGTAAGGCGTATGGGCGCGGGTGTGGGTCATCATCTCTCGGTCCAGGGTGACGACCAGCATTTCGCTACTCTCCTGCGCCTGCGCAAGCACACTGCCATCGGGCGCGGCAATGCTGCTTTGCCCGCAATAGTGGATCTCGCCTTCGTTGTCGCAATAGTTGGCGTAGGCCACATAGCACTGGTTTTCATGGGCGCGGGCGCGCACCGTGACCTGGGCCACGAAGTCGTAAGGCTTCATGTTGGCGGTTGGCACCAGGATCAGCTCAGCGCCGGCCAGCGCCAGGCGCCGGGTATTCTCGGGAAACTCCAGGTCGTAGCAGATCAAAAGCCCCAAGCGCCAACCGTTGAGTTCGATAATCGGAAAATCGCCAGCGCCCGCGCTGAACATCTGTCGGTCCAGTTCGCCAAACAGATGGGTCTTGCGATAGTTGCCTTGTGCCTGGCCCTGCGCGTCGATCAATTGCACGCTGTTGTAGATCCGTCCATCAGCACCACGCTCCGGATAGCCATAGACAATGGCGATACCGCAACTGCGAGCAATGTCTGCAACTTGCTGTGCTGATGGGCCATCGTGGGGCTGGGCCAGGCGCGCTACAGCCTCGGTACCGATGTTGTAGCCGCTCAGGAACATTTCTGGGCAGACCAACAGGTTCGCACCGCGTGCACCGGCCTCATGGGCCTGCAACCGCAGGCGTTCAAGGTTGGCGGTTTCCTGCAGCGGTTGTGGAGCACATTGAAACAAGGCGATGCGCATGGGTTGTTCCTCTCAGTCCGGCAGGGCGATGGGGCCGATGTCCTTGAACACATCGCCGGGGCCAGGGTTGTGTGCATGAGTGTGGCCACCAAAGTGATTCATGATGCCCCACACCGCATTGAGCGAAGTCTGGACTGCGCCTTCGACCCAGGCCGGCGTCCAGGACACATCATCGCCAGCGATGAAGATGCCGCGCTGCTCGGCGGGCATCTGGTCCTGCATGAAGTGGGCATACATGCGTTGATTGTAACGGTAGTGCCCCGGTAGCGCGCCTTTGAAAGCACCGAGAAAATGCGGGTCGGCTTCCCAGGACACTGTGATCGGGTCGCCGATAATGCGCCCGGCGATATCCACCTTTGGGTAGATCTTTTTCAGTGCGTCGAGCGCCAGTTTGACGCGCTTCTCCACCGGGTGCGGCAGCATTTTCAAGGCGTCGCTCATCCAGGAATATGACAGACAGATCACGCCCGGCTTGTCGTCGCCGTTGTCGAACAGATAAGTGCCGCGCGTCAGGCGGTCGGTGAGGGTCATGCTCATGACATCACGGCCGGTTTGCGGGTCTTTGTCTTTCCAGAACGGTCGGTCGACCATCACGAAAGTTTTCGACGATTGCATGTAACGGGTGCGGTCCAGTGCCATCCACATTTTTTGCGAGAATAAAGACTCTTCGCATTCGATCTGAGTGGTCAGCAGCCAGCTCTGGCATGTGGTCAGTACCGCGGCATATTGGCGGGTGTCGCCCCAATTGTCGGTGACGGCCAGGCGACCGTCGGGTGCCCGGGCAATACTCTTTACCCCTGAACGCGGCGCCCCCCGGTGCAAGCTGCTCAGGCTGGTGCCTTCTGGCCAGTGTGCGCACCGCTCGGGCACATGACGCCAGATCCCCAGAGGGACCTGTTCTACGCCACCCACAATCAGATGCTGGTGGTCGTCACAGTTGGTCATGACCACACGAAAGATTTCCAGCATGGAGTTGGGGAAGTCCGAATCCCAGCCGCCGGTGCCAAAGCCCACTTGGCCGAACACTTCGCGGTGCAAGAAACTCAGCTTGGCAAAGGCCTTGGAGGTTGCGACAAAGTCGTAGAACGTGCGGTCGTCCCACAGGGGCACCAAGGTGTTCCACAGCGCCTTGAGGCGAGGTACGTCACGGTCGCGGATTGCTTGTTGGATCTCGCCGAATCGGGCGCCATCCTCCAGGGCATCAGCCCAGGCATCGGCAACCTCCTGGAACAGCTTGGGTAGGTCGGCAAGTTTTTCGGCGTAGTAGGTCTGGCCTTCCAGATCGATCACCGTGCTACCGGACGCGCCGGTCAGCGGGTTGGGAAAGGGCTTGGTCTCAAGCCCGAGCTTGTCCACGTAGTGATAGAACGCCGTAGACGACACCGGAAAGCGCATGCCGCCCAACTCGGCAATGATGCCTTCAGTCCCTTCGAACGCCTGCGATCGCAGTCGCCCGCCCATCTTCGACGCCTCGTAAACCACAGGCTTGAGGCCTAGCTTCATCAGCTCATAGGCGGCCACCAGGCCCGCGATGCCGGCCCCGACAATCGCCACTTCTTCGCCATGGCGCTCAGCCGGAATACTGCCGATCCCGGCCGGGTGTTCGATCCAGTCATCGAAGGCAAAAGGGAAATCCGGGCCGTATACGGTGATGGGCTTCTTACCGTCGGCGGGGTGGCGATTGTTCTTGTTCATGGCAGACCTCGTCGAGCTCGGCGCTGGGGGCAGAGCGTGAGTATAGGAAACGACTGAGGGCCATTTTAGGGAGGGCGGAAGACGTAAATAAGAGGCAAGGTGTCGTCATATGGAGCGTTTGGTGATCGTTATGACGAGCGATGTGTGCATTGTGACGGGGCAGGAGCCGGCTTTAGCCGCGATGGGCGCACCGCGGTTTGCCTGATATACCGCGGTGCGTTCATCGCGGCTAAAGCCGGCTCCTACCTGGGATTGTGTCGCTCAAACCGGCTGCCCACGATCAATCTTGCTGCTCAGGATGATCGAAGTTGTAGTCTTTTCCACACCCTCGACGCTGCCGATCTGGTCCAGCAACTGGTCCAGCTGGTCGGGGGAGTCGGTGCGCAGCCAAGCGACATAGTCGAATTCGCCACTGACTGCGCAGAGCTGCTCGACCTGCGCCATGGTGCCCAACTTGCGCACCACATCCTTGCCGGAGCGCGATTTAACGGTGATGCCGACATAGGCTTGCAAGCCGCCATCAATCACTCGCTGGCCCAAGCGCACACCGTAACCGGTAATCACTTTGGCTTTTTCCAGGCGTGCCAGGCGTGAGGTGACGGTCGTGCGGGCGATCCCTAACTGACGAGCCAGCATGGCCACGCTTTCGCGGGCATTGATTTGCAGGGCGGCGAGAAGTTGACGGTCGATGTCGTCGAGGGTAGGGGGACGCAGTTCAGGCATGGGCTTCTCAGGCAGGGGCTGGTTGGGGCCGGATGATTTAATCGCAGGTGCTGCGTCTGCCGCCAGCCATTTTGAATCAGGCTGCTGGCGGGGACGAAAAAAAATTTGGCAAATCGGACCATGTTTCAAATACACGACTACTCTAAGGTGTTCAAAACCAAGCTCGTCCAAAACAGGGAACCGATGTGATGAGTAATAAAAGAACGGGCAATCAGGTCATTCTGGGAACGATGCCTATAAAAGCTCAAGCCAAGGCAACGCAAAAGGAATCGCTTTTCGCACGATTAGCCCGTCTGGCAAAGAACAGCGCCCAAGTCGTCTCGGCCAGTGCTGAACTGACGACCCAGCTGGCTTCAGTCGGCTTAGGCACTTCAAAGATTGAACCTGAGAAGTCCGATAGACGTTTCAACCACCCGGCCTGGCGCGAACATGAGGGTTACCGCCGACTGGGTCAGGCTTATCTGGCTTGGTCACGCAGCGTCAATGGTCTACCCGACCGACTCGATACAGCTGATTGGCGTACTAAGGAGCAACTGCGCTTTGCTCTTGACCTATGGACCAGCGCCGCCGCACCGACCAATAGCTTGCTGGGCAATCCGGCGGCGTTGCAAAAAGCCTTCGATTCGGGCGGAGCCAGCCTGGTACGAGGGACTAAAAACTGGCTCCACGACGTGGTACATAATCGCGGCATGCCCACTCAGGTGGACTCCAGTCGCTTTAAAGTCGGCGAGAACCTGGCGGTCACCAAAGGATCGGTGGTGTATCGAAGTGAGGTATTCGAGCTGATCGAGTATCACCCGGTCACCAAGACGGTGTGTGAGCGTCCGGTCCTGCTGGTGCCACCGATGATCGGCAAGTACTACTTCCTCGACATGGCGCCGGGACGTAGTTTTATCGAATACGCGGTCAGCCGTGGCTTGCACTTCTTCACGATCAGTTGGCGCAACCCAACCCCTGAACAAGGGACATGGAACCTCGACACCTACGCCGCAGCCGTACTTGAAGCGCTGGAGGTGGTGCGGGAAATTACCGATGGCGCCGAAGTGAACGCCCATGGCTTTTGTGCCGGTGGCCTCATTCTCAGCGCTGCCCTCAATCACAGTGTGGCTCAGGGCAAGTGCCCGGTGAACGCAGCGTCCTTTGGTGTGATGCTATTGGACTTTGACCATCCCATGCAGCTCGGCGCGTTTTCGCCGGCCCCCGTGCTGAAATTGGCTCGTCAGCGATCCGCCAAGTCCGGCGTGATGAGTGCCAGTGATATGGCTGGGGCTTTTGCCTGGTTGCGTCCTAACGACCTGGTGTGGAGTTACTGGCACAACAATTACCTGATGGGGGAATCGCCACCCGCAATTGATGTGATGGCCTGGAATGCCGACGGCACTCGCATGCCAGCGGCGTTGCACGATCAGTTCCTCGATGTTTTCAGACATAACGCCCTGGTCGACGGGCCGTTGACGGTGCTCGGCTCACCCTTTGAGCCAGGTGCTATCGAGTGCGATAGCTACTTCATGGCGGCAGAGGGGGACCATTTGACCCCCTGGAAAGCCTGCTACCAGTCGGCCCAGCTATTTGGTGGCGCGCGCACCTTCGTGCTCAGCAACGCGGGGCATATCGCCAGCCTGGTCAACCCACCGAGCAACCCCAAGGCACGTCACTTTACCGGCCCGGCTCCGGTCCTGGACGCAGACGACTGGTTGGCGCAGTCCACCGAACAATCCGGCACCTGGTGGAAAAATTGGGCTGACTGGGTCACTGAGCGCGGCGGAGCAGAGCGACCAGCCCCGAAAGTGGCTGGGGGCAAACGTCATGGTGAACTGGAGCCTGCTCCAGGTCGTTATATCCATGAGTGAGAGAGTGGGCGTGATTCGAAAGCGACGCTGTTTCGCGTTTAAGTCGCTGCTGAAAAACGCGCTGAAAGTTTGAAATAAAAGCTAATCGCGGTGGGGGTGACAGGTAGCTGCCATCTCTACTCCGATCAGAAAGTTTGTGCGAGCGAGCGCTCTATCATTTCCTTTTGAGCCTTATGGGCGTCTAGGATGAGTCGCTGCCTGCTCATTCGCTACGCAATTAGCCTGATAGCGGGTGCTACGACCACCACCAGGCAGGCGAACGAGGCAGCCTTTTTCAAGAAGGTCACCTAAATGGCGAGTCGCAGTGGCTTTTGAAACCTTAGCCACGGCCTGGTATTGGGCGGCGCTTATACCGTCTTCAAAACCGCGGTCACCGCCATCGAGTAGCCGATTAAGCACTTTGATTTGTTCGGCAGACAGGACCTGGCTGCGGTGCGTCTGCCAGAAGCGCGCCTTGGCCAGCAATCTGTCGATGCGGGCAAGTGCCTGTTCCAGGCTTTTGAGTAGCGTTCCGAGAAACCACTGCAGCCAGGCGGTGATATCCAGGGTGCCTTTCTGGCTGGCTTCCAGAATATGGTAGTAGCCGGCTCGGTCGTCGAGGATGCTCGCTGACATGGCGTAGAAGCGGATGGCCTGCTGTTCGCCCTGGGCCAATGCCAGGTCTGTGAGGGTGCGAGTCAGGCGGCCGTTACCGTCATTGAAGGGGGGCAGGGTAACAAACCAGAAATGGGCAATCCCAGCGCGGAGCAATGGTTCGAGGCTGGCATCGCTGCGGCTGGTCTCGAACCAGTCAAGGAAGTCGGCCAGCTGCTCTTCCAGCCCGGTGCGTGGTGGCGCTTCAAAGTGTACGGTGGGGCGGTCGACTCGGCCGGAAACAACCTGCATGGGCTCATCGCCGCGCAGTGTGCCGATGCGCAGTGGGCGGGCTAATATGTGTTTACCGGCTCCTGAAGAAGCTCGGGTTGCGCGTACCGCTGTCGAGTCGATCATCCAGGTTTGTAAGTCTATCAAGCCCTTCTCGTTCAACTTGATGTGCAAACGCTGAAGCATCCGGTCGAAGACCCGTTGATTTCTCCAGTCTCGGAATCGCTGATAAACCGTTGACCAGGGTCCGAAATGCTCTGGCATATCGCGCCACGCAGCGCCCGAACAGAGAACCCAAAGCACACAGTTGAGCATGAGACGGTCATCACGGCGCGGGCGTCCTCGCCGACGTGGTTCCACAAAGAGATCCGCTATCAGCTCCCATGCTTCATCCGAGATTTCGTATCGCTTTGCCATCACAGGATTCCTTTCCATAGATGGCTGGGAACTCTATAAAAAAAACGGGGCTGGCAGGGCTTCGACACGGTTTCCGCGAATTACGTACAGAGCCTAGGATGGTCCTTGCCCAACTGCACATGGAATAGTTCGTCGTCTTGCGACATTGTTGTTCCCTTGTCTAATTCTGGTTGCAGCAGGGAGTGTGCAAGTGAGTGAAATGGCTGACAAGGTAGAGGTTCTGTCCCTTGAGGTCTCTGATCGGATGATGGGAGCCTCACGGGCGTTGTGCTCCATTAAGTTCTCGATGGATATGAGCTCCCGATATTATTTTGAGCAGGAGTATCAAAACGACTGGATGGACAGTAGTGGTACCTGCGCTTTTTGGGGGCATTCATTTCTACGCATTGTGGTGCCTTTTCTCGACTGGGAGGAATCCCAGTCGGCGCGGTTCAAAGCCCTTGTTGATCCTCGCTATGTCCTTGGGGCTAGCATCAAGGGGAAGCCTCAACACGTCCCTGAAGAGGAGATCGCGGATAGGATTGAGAGCTACTCGACGAACTTTACCTGGTCCAACAAGGCTCTTTACACCTGGTACAAGCCCTTGGGCATATTGACCGCGCATGAAGGTAAGCATCGTGTTGCGTTCATGCGTACGCATGGAAATAAACCGATTGCTGCCTGGGTTGATGAGCAGAATTATCCTGCTGCCAAACGAATTCAGCTCATAGAGCCAGCAAGGCGGCAGGATGAGTGGTTAGCTCTGTTAGACGGGCGATACCTGCAAGTACTCCAGCGACCCTATACCTCGGTAGCACTGTTACGGGAGTATGGTGTGGAGTCCTTCAGATGGCATCAACTGAAGGCCCTTCCGCCTGAAGGCTTGGTGAGAGACGCCGTTTACCAGCGTCGACTGCACAAAATACAGGAAACGATCAAAGAAGCTGATCGAACCCTGGATCTGCGGGAGCTTGTTGATGCGGTGCCGGTGTCGGTGCCGGTGCCGGAGAGTGTTGACGTCCGTCTCAACCTTTTGATGCTGGATAATATGAGGTTTGAAGCACTCCGATTTGCCCGATGGCCAGGGAGCCTTTTGGCTCTAGTGTGCTGTCTGCGAAATAGCTTTTCTAATTTTTCACCTACACTTCAGGTGTCATTTCCCCCTTGGAGAGCTTCAGGTGAGCGCACTGGACATTACGCTTAGCTCCGAAGAAAAGGCCGAACTGAACCGGCGCGTTCGCTCCGCCACCATTCCCCAGCGTGAAGGTCGTAGAGCACGCATTGTGCTGCTTGCAGCACAGGGCGAAACACGGGAAGAGATTGCACGACTGACTGGGTTTTCTCTCCCGACAGTCACCAACTGGTGCCAACGCTTTCAGTTGCTCCGGCTCGACGGATTGATTGATAAACCAGGTCGTGGACGCAAGTCGTCGCTGCCTGCCGATACTGTCCGCCGCGTCTTGGAGCAGGTCACGAAACCTCGCATTGGCGAGTCGCGATGGAGCTGCAGGAGTATGGCGAGAGCGGTCGGGATTTCTTCGAGTACGGTCCATAAGTTATGGGCTGCCAATGACTTGAAGCCTCATCTGACTCGCACCTTCAAGCTCTCAAACGATCCGCAGTTCGAACAGAAATTCTGGGATGTTATCGGCCTTTACCTGGCCCCGCCGGACAAGGCATTGGTGCTGTGTTGCGACGAAAAAAGCCAGGTGCAGGCCTTGGAACGCACGCAGCCTGGATTGCCTCTGGGCATCGGCCACATCCAGACGAAATCACATGATTACACCCGCCACGGCACGGTTACATTATTCGCTGCGCTGGATTATCTGCAGGGAAAATTGATCAGCAGCATCGAACGTCAACACCGTCATCAAGAGTGGTTGTCCTTCCTCAAGAAGATCAACAAGCAGACCCCCAAGAATCTCCAGCTTCACCTGATCGTCGATAACTATGCGACGCACAAGCACGCCGCCGTGAAAACCTGGCTGGCGAAGCACCCGCGTTTCCATATGCACTTCACACCGACGTCCAGCTCTTGGATGAACATGGTCGAACGATTTTTCCGAGACATCACGGTGTATCTACGAGACGGTAGCTTTGCCTCGGTGCGCGAGTTGGAATCCTCGATAACAACGTTCATGGCACTAAGAAATGCTCAGCCGACCCGGTACGTTTGGAACGCGAAAGGCGAGGAGATTTTGAGCAAAATCCAACGAGCTCGCGAGGCACTTGAGGCCGTACCATAGGGATAAATTATTTCGAAGACAGCACACTAGGTTTGGTTGCCAGGCTAGCCGACGGGGTGTTTGACCTTCCTGTGTTTGCTGAGGCTGCAAATGGATTGTTTGGCGCCGCTTTCGCGATGGCCTTAGCGCCGATGCTGATGGAGTGGAGGAGGCGGAAATCAACTGAGCCAGCTATTTTTCCGGTGTCACGATCTGCTGTGACAAAAGCGTGCTCGAGTACGGTTCGGAAGAGTCGTTCTGGTGTCTGAGAGAGGTCCGAAGCGTTTGCCAGATCTACCTGTCGCGTACACAGAGACGAGATCTCAGATACTATGCAGAGTCCAGGGTGTGTCTGGGAGATTGCTGCCGCACAGCTAGGGGGAAGCCAGCCCATCTCGATAGTCGCTGGCCTTCAGATCAGCGATTTTCAGACACAAAAAAACCGCCTTTTTATGGGCGGTTCTTTGTACATTTTACTTTCACAGAAAAGGGTATTAGCCCTGTCGCTTAGGTAGAGTTCTGCTCTCGGTTCCCAAGCCATGTGCGTCAATGCTATTGACAGTTGACGGCTGTGTCAACCTAATTAGCTTGTCAAAACACAGCTTCGTCGTGATCCTCATGCCCTGTTTTCCTCATCCAGGGCGCGCTGGAACTCAAGTTCCTCCTCATAATTGCGTCCCATTGCTTCGGCCCAGCTTTTGGCCAAGCGCTCTACTGCCGATAGTTGACTGAGCCGCTCCGTTTGAGCTTCGAGCTCCGCCGTCAATGACTCGACAGATACCTGAAGATGGTCAGCTTTAAGCTGAACCTGCAGAACATCGTTGTAGGGCACGTAATCAGAGGCTCCAACGGCGTGAACCAAGGCGCTTTTCAGCTTTTTCTCTTCAGCACGACTGAGGGCAATACCGTATTTGACGTTACGCCCTGAGTCTCTACCATTCTTGAAATAACTGACTGGCGGCAAAATTCTCTGTACAGAAATGCACTCAAGCATACTGCAGATAACGTAACTATCTTTGCCGCTGTTCTGATATCTCGGCATCTTGTCGAGCGTGCTTTGATCAAGCTTGAACGCCGTCTTGTCGCTAGGCTTGACTTCCTGGGATGTAACAGGAGCCACCTGAATAAGGTTTCCGGAAATCACCTTTACGACCACTGCAAGTCGCCGTTTATGCATTTCAGCCTCAAGCAGGGTGTCCATGTATCGCTTATTCGTTTTGCTCAGTGCGTTGATTCGACCAGTCTGCTGAACGAACCCGTAATCCACTTCAACCAGCGTTCCTTGCTGGCCTAGGAGTTTCTGTGCTGTCAGCACCTTGTTTGATTTCAAGGTCTGGTAGAGAAATATTTCCTTTGAGACGTCATGTCTTTTGATTAAAACGGAGAAAATAGCTGGCTGCTGAGCATTCGCCTGCGTGGTTGATACCGATTCCAATCTCCACAGGTGATTGTTAACTCCTACGAAGCATTTCGTGATGAACACTGGATGGGGATCGCGGCCCGGTTTCGCTCGAGGGACTCCGGGAATAAGCGCCTCTTTGATGTCATCATAGGTCTCAGTACCGAGCACCGTCTCCACCAATGCACCACCGCTGCCCGTAACGGTTTCCAGATACCGAACAACGATCGTTTGCATGTGCGTCCTTGGGTGCAATTGCGGGGGTGCGCATTTTGGCTTTCGATGAGTGTGAATGGAAGTACTACAGTTACTTTACAAAGCTCTTATGGGATTGAAGCTCATAAGAATTTCGCTGGTTTTGAGGTGTTCGACTTCGTGCTGCGTGGTTGTCAGGTCTCGATGACATCTAGCTTTGCAGGTGAGGGGGCGTGGCAGGATGCCCTCATCCTGAACTAATAAACTTCAGTGTTGGGTCTCGTTATTTTGTCCAGCTTGGTGACGAGGTCTTCGGCTCGCAGGTGTGTATAACGCTTAAGCATCTGCATCGATTTATGCCCACTGATAGCCGACACCTCCTGATCAGATAACCCGCCCTCGACCAGCCGACTCACCGCTTCGTGGCGCAGATCGTGAAATCTGAAGTCGGGTAGATCGAGCGTCTTCTTTAGCTGTCCCCAGATTTTGGTGAATGTGTACGGCCTGCGTTTCCCGTCCTTTCCAGGCTCACCAAAAAACACCAGATTGCAGTCGATTGGACGCACCGGGTTATTCATCGCAGCTTGGAATACTTCTGTGGCTCGCTTGCTCAAGGGAACGGTTCGGGAGGAGTCGTTCTTTGTGTCTGAGAGGCGTATGACGCGCTTTGCCAGATCTACCTGAGACCGACGCAGGGATGAGATCTCAGACGAGCGCATACCCGTTTCCAGGGCGATGCGCACAATCCAACCCAGCATAGGGTTGCTGTGTCGATTCACGGCCGCAAGCAAATGGCGTTCTTCGTCGGGTGATAGTCGTCGGTCGCGACCGTCTCCCGGGCTTGGCTTGCGAATGTTCAGCACTGGATTGAACGTCAGGCCCAATCCCCATTCCTGAATAGCGACGGTGTACAGGTGGCTCAACAGAGCCAGCTCAAGGCGCACAGTGTTATTGCTTGATGTTTCCATCGCGGCCGGGCTCGCTCAGTCGCTTGTCGCGGTAGCCGGCGATGATTTCGGCGGAGAGGGCGGCGAGAGAGTATTTGCCCAGGTGCTCGATGAGCTTCTTGGCTTTGGTGATTTCACCGCGCTGGGTACTGGGCTTCTTGGTGGGGGTGATGTCGCTCAGGTAGCGCTTGAGTGCAGCCTCAAGCGTCATGCGCTCGGAGCCGCTGCGCTGGATGTACACACCTCTGACCATTTCGTCTTCGGTACGCCGAGATCAGTCCTCCACATCACGCTTGGTACGGAAGGTTTTAGCCACGGTTGGCCAGCCAGTTTTGCGAATCAGAGCCTTCCAGGTGCCGGAAGGAGTTTTAACGAGAGTTGCCATGAGAGGGTGCTCCTAGGCGGCTGGCGAACCAGCACTGTACCTAATTTGTACCCTTGGAGCGTAGGACTGTAAAAACAGGGGGCAACCCAAAAACACGAAAGCCGCGCAGTGCGCGGCTTTGAGTATGGTGGGCCCAGCAGGACTCGAACCTGCGACCAAGGGATTATGAGTCCCCTGCTCTAACCAACTGAGCTATAGGCCCTCAGTAGGTCGCGGATTATAACGATGGTTTCTCTACAGTGCTATCCGAAAAATCTGAAAGAGCTGTCTGAAGGAAGGTTGCAGCGAATTCTTTGGGCGGTAGGGGCAGGCTGACGAGGTAGCCTTGGATCTGTTCGCAGCCTTCTGCGGCCAAGAATTGTTGTTGCGCATGGGTCTCCACCCCTTCAGCGATGACGGTCAGTTGCATGCTGCGGCCCAGTGCGATGATTGCGCGGACGATGGCGACATCATGGGGGTCGTTGGGTAGGCCGCGGACGAAGGATTGGTCGATTTTCAGGATGTCCAGCGGCAGGCGCTTGAGGTAGCTCAAAGAGGAATATCCGGTGCCGAAGTCGTCGATGGCCAACTGCAGGCCCAGTCGCTTCAGTTGATGCAGCACGGCCAAGGCTTCTTCGGCTTGGCTCATGATGAAGTTTTCAGTGATCTCCAGTTGCAGGGAGTCTGGGCGCAGATGCAGTGACTGCAGTAACTCATCGATACGATTGACCAGATCCGGTTGGCGAAGCTGTGCGCCAGCCAGGTTGACCGAGAGGGGGCCAAAGGGTTTGTAGCAGCGGTTCCAGTCGCGCATTTGAGTGCAGGCGTGTTCCAGCACCCATTCACCCAGTTGCAGGATCATGCCGTTTTCTTCGGCCAGCGGAATGAAACGCTCGGGTGCGACCTCGCCGAAGTTGGGGTGATGCCAGCGAATCAGGGCTTCGGCGCCCACAAGGCTCTGAGTCTTGAGGCTGAATTTGGGCTGGTAGCACAAGCTCAGTTCTTCACGTTCGATGGCACGGCGCAGTTCATGTTCCAGTGCCACTCGCTGGCTGGCCTGGGCGGTGAGATCTCGAGTGTACGATTCGACCCGGTTGCGGCCCTTGGCCTTGGAGCGGTACATGGCGGCGTCGGCATTCTTGATAAGGCTGGCGACGTCGATACCGTCCTGGGGGAACAGGCTGGTGCCAATACTGGCACTGGTAAAGAACTCGTGTTCGCCGGCCTGGAAAGGCGCGGTGAAGCAGGCCAGCAGTTTGTTGGCGATATGTTCGGCGTCTCTGGCGTGCTGAAGGCCCGGAAGCAGGATGATGAATTCGTCGCCCCCCAGCCGTGCAACCGTATCGATGTCGCGTACCTGCTCCTTGAGGCGGTGGGCGATGCCCTTGAGCAGCAGGTCGCCGACCGGGTGGCCGAGGCTGTCGTTGATGTGCTTGAAGCGGTCCAGGTCCAGGAACAAGACGGCGCCATTTCCATTGGACTGTTGTTGGCTGTTGAGCGCCGCTTGTAGCCGTGTTTCAAACAGTGCTCGATTGGGCAGCCCGGTCAGCGGGTCGTGGTGGGCCTGGTAGTCGAGCTTGGCCTGGGCGCGCTTGAGGCTGGAGATGTCGGCAAACACCGCGACGAAGTGGGTGATCTTTCGTTCGCTGTTGCGCACCGCACTGATGGTCAGCCAACTGGGATACAGCTCACCGTTCTTGCGCCGATTACAGATTTCGCCCTGCCAGTGGCCATCGGCACTCAATTGGTGCCATAAGGCCGCGAAGAAGGCGCTGTCGTGTTGCCCGGAGGCCAGTAGGCGAGGCGTCTGGCCCAAGGCTTCCACTTCGCTGTACCCGGTGATCTCACTGAAGGCACGGTTCAGGGCGGTAATGCGCTGAGCCGTGTCGGTAATCAGCACGCCTTCGGCAGTGCTCTCGAACACGGTCGCGGCCAGTTGCAGCTTTTCCTGCATGAGGTGGCGTTCGGTAATATCGCGGGCGATGGTCAGCATGCACTCTTCGCCACCAATCGGCAGGGGGCGAGCAGACAGCTCACAGAGCCGGACTTGCCCATCTGCACGGCGGATATGGCAGGTGAAGTCACGAACGAAACCGTCCTTGTTTAGCAGCTCAAGCAGCCGTTTGCGCTCGTTCAGGTCAACCCATATGCCTAGGTCTAGCGACGAGTGATCAATCGATATATTGCTGGCATAGCCACTCAGACGCGTGAAACCTTCGTTGACTTCGATGAGCAAACCGTCGCTTTGGCGCGACAGTAATAGGCCATCCGGTGAGGCATGGAAGGCTTTGGCGAACTTCTCCTCGGATGTCTGCAGCTGCTGTTGGGTTTCCTTGAGTTGCGATATGTCCCGTACCACCACGACCAAGGCGGGGGTGGTGTCGAGCTTGAACGGCTCGGCCGAGATGAGGCCGGTGAACAGTTGGCCGTTGTTGCGACGAAAGGGCATCTCCAGGTTGCGTATGCTGCCGGCTTGAAGTCGCAGCAGTAAGCTTGGGCCTATGCCATCGATACCCCAGATGTTCAGTTCAGAGGCTGCTTTGCCGATGACGTCCACAGCGCGAAGCCCTATCTGCTCCTCAAAAGCCGAATTGACCTCCAGCAGGCAACCGTCGCAAAGCCTGGCGATCAACAGAATGTCGGGGCATTGCTGGAACACCGAAGCAAACTTCTGTTCCGACAGGCGCAGTGCTTCCTCGGTTCTCTTGGTCTCGCTGATGTCGATCATCAACCCTCGCATGATCGGCTTATGGCCATGTTCGATCAGGCTGACAATGTCACGCACCCACAGGCAGCGGCCGTCTGCGGTGAAAACCCGATAGTCGAGGCTGTGATCGCGACCTGACTGGGTTTCGGCATTGCAGAATGCCTGGGCCCAAGCCGAGTCGTCGGGGTGCAAAATGCTGAGCCAGAAGCCAGGCTTGCGCCACTGGCTTACCGGATAGCCGAGCAGGTCTTCAGCGTGGGGTGACACATAGCTGTAAGTGAAATCGTTGACGTTGGCTTCCCAGGCGATGGCCGAAAGGCTTTCGATCAACCCGCGATAGTGATACTCACTGCTACGCAGCTCCTGCTCCAGGGAAATGCGCCGGGAAATTTCTGAACTAAGACGGCGATTGATCCGAATGACGCCAGCGAGAAAGACGACCAGCAGGATCACCCCGGGGAGGCCGTAGAACAATAAGTCGGACCAGAAAGTGCGGTGGTCCAGCACTTTGCCTACCCATCGTTCTTGAATGTTGCTGACCTGCTCCGGGCTTAAGTTCGCCAGCACCTTGTCGAGAATGCCGACCAGAATCTTGTCGTCTTGCGGTACGGCCATTGCCAGTTGGTAGCGGTAGGGCGTTTCACCACTGACATACAGGCCTTCGAGCTTCAGCTGTCGAAGGCTCCAGACGCTGGAAGCGAGGTCACCCACAACCGCATCGACCTTATTGGTGGCCAGCGCTTGCAAGGTGGAACTGACATTGGGCAGTGCCACCAGATTGAAGTCTGGATGCTGGGTGCGAAGCAGTTCGTGAGGGGCATAGTTCTCTACGACAGCCACTTTGAGCCCATACAAGTCGTCAAGATCACGGGGCTGAGGGCCCCCCTTGTGCGCCAGGATCACTATGGGGAAATCCAGGTACGGGCGTGTAAACGACAGGTAGCTTTGGCGCTCAGGGGTCGACATGATCCCCGGCAGTAAATCCAGGCGACCCTCGCGGGCCTCCTCCAGCACGGCTGTCCAGCTGATGGGCTCGATTGGCTTGAGGTTGATGCCCAGTTGGTCGCGGATCAAGGCAATGTAGTCGGCGGCGAGCCCCTGATAGTGCCCCTGTGCATCGCGGTACTCAAATGGCGGCCAAGAAGCATCCACCCCTAGGCGCAACTCGGGGTGAGCCGCCAGCCACGCGTGCTCTTCTTCGGTCAGGGACAGGGCGTTTGCGGTTGCGGTCCATGCAAGCAGAGACAACAACAGAAGGGCCCGCAGCTTCGCCATGGCGTCCTCATTGCTCCAACAAATTGATTCGAGTGTAGACGGGCTGGTGCGGGGTCGGGAGAGTAGCTGGACTTATTATTTGCAGGGGAGCAGGGCGGTTAGGCCCCTAAACGCAGAACCCCCGGCAAGGCCGGGGGTTCTGGTGTATCACTCGTCGAGGAAGGAGCGCAGGTGCTCGCTTCTCGTCGGGTGGCGCAGCTTGCGCAGCGCCTTGGCTTCGATCTGACGAATCCGCTCGCGGGTTACATCAAACTGCTTGCCGACCTCTTCGAGGGTGTGATCGGTGTTCATGTCGATACCGAAACGCATCCGCAGGACCTTGGCTTCACGAGCAGTCAGCCCAGAAAGCACGTCACGCGTGGCTTCCTTGAGGCTTTCAACCGTGGCGACATCGATTGGCGACTGCATGGTCGAGTCTTCGATGAAGTCGCCCAGGTGCGAATCTTCGTCATCGCCGATCGGGGTTTCCATGGAGATCGGCTCTTTAGCGATCTTCAATACCTTGCGGATCTTGTCCTCAGGCATTTCCATGCGCTCGCCCAACTCTTCTGGCGTCGGCTCACGCCCCATTTCCTGCAGCATCTGGCGGGAAATACGGTTGAGCTTGTTGATCGTCTCGATCATGTGCACCGGAATACGGATGGTGCGTGCCTGGTCCGCGATGGACCGGGTGATCGCCTGACGAATCCACCAGGTGGCGTAGGTCGAGAACTTGTAGCCGCGACGGTATTCGAACTTGTCCACCGCTTTCATCAAGCCGATGTTGCCTTCCTGGATCAGATCGAGGAATTGCAGGCCACGGTTGGTGTACTTCTTGGCGATGGAGATCACCAGACGCAAGTTCGCTTCAACCATTTCCTTTTTCGCGCGGCGGGCCTTGGCCTCACCGATCGACAGGCGACGGTTGATGTCCTTGATCTCGGCGATCGTCAGACCGGTTTCATCTTGCAGCGCGATCAGCTTCTGCTGGCATCGAACGATGTCGGCATCCAGGCGGCCCAGTGCTTCGGCCCACTTGGTGCTGCGCTTGGAGAGGTCACCGCTCCAGGTCACGTCGACTTCATTGCTTGGGAACAGGCGTAAAAAGTCTGCCCGTGGCATACGTGCATCGCGAACGCACAGCTGCATGATTGCGCGTTCTTGAGCACGCAGGCGCTCCAGTGCGCTACGAACACGCTCTACCAGGCCTTCGAACTGCTTGGGTACCAGCTTGATCGGCATGAAGAGTTCAGCGAGCAGCAGCATCTCGGCGATGCCTTGCTTGCTGGCGCGACCGTGCTTCTTGAGGACCTTGACGGTGGCTTCAAGTTGCTCGGCGACTGCGCCGAAGCGCTGCGCTGCGATGACTGGGTCCGGGCCACTTTCAGCCTCTTCCTCGTCGTCGCTGTCGCTTTCTTCTTCTTCGTCGTCTTTTTCTTCAGCAACGGCCGCCTTGGTATCAACAGGCGGTGGTACTTCGGCCGGCGGCGCAATGCCGTCGTCCGGATCAATGTAACCGCTCAGGACGTCGGACAGCCGACCGCCTTCGCTGGTTACGCGATCGTATTCGCTGAGGATGTGCTCGACCGTGCCGGGGAAGTGCGCAATTGCGCCCATCACTTCACGGATGCCTTCCTCGATACGCTTGGCGATTTCGATTTCGCCTTCGCGGGTCAGCAACTCCACCGTACCCATTTCACGCATATACATGCGTACCGGGTCGGTCGTGCGGCCGATGTCGGTCTCCACGGCCGCCAACGCTGCAGCCGCTTCTTCCGCGGCTGCTTCGTCGGTGTCGGCTTCGGCCAACAAAAGGGCATCCGCATCCGGAGCACTCTCGAATACGTTGATCCCCATGTCATTGATCATGCGGATGATGTCTTCCACCTGTTCCGGATCTGAAATATCCTCCGGCAGGTGGTCGTTGACCTCCGCGTAAGTCAGGTAACCCTGCTCACGACCACGGGCGATCAACTCTTTGAGGCGAGACTGCTGTTGCGCTTTTCCGGACATAACACCCTATCCACTGAAGGTCTTGGCGGGCAAAAAACAAGCCGAGGATTATACCCGAGCATGGACCTCACGCGCCAGTTGAGGTCGGGGTTTGTGCGGGAACATTCCTGCTAAGAAGGTCGCGCAGCTGATTTTTTTCCTCTGCACTCAGTTCACTTTGACGTGCTTTCCTGAGCAGATGTTCCAGGATTCGCTCGCGTTGGCGAGCAGACAAGCT
The DNA here is from genome assembly GCF_057838865.1 of Pseudomonas sp. KH_021. Taxonomy (NCBI): domain Bacteria; kingdom Pseudomonadati; phylum Pseudomonadota; class Gammaproteobacteria; order Pseudomonadales; family Pseudomonadaceae; genus Pseudomonas; species Pseudomonas sp. KH_021. Next base: position 455,072 of record NZ_CM174477.1, read on the forward strand.
AGTTATAGTGTCGAAAAACTGTTGTTCAAGGTTGTCGGCATCGATCAACCATTCCTTTTCTGCCAGTGCGCGTAGCAATCGACCTTGTTCGGTGCCGTGCCAGCGCGCAATCAGCTGTAATGAGCGTAGCCCAGGATTCTTTTGCAGGGCTTCGAGCAGTGCCACCAACAACTGAGCGTAGACATGCTCTTCGTCGGCAAAATGACTGGCATCTTCGACTTTGCCGGCCAGTTGCGGGTGATGCAACAAGGTGCGCAAAGCGCTCAGGGTCGGCGGCTCTACGCTGGTGGGAACCCTTGGTGCGCGCGGTTGGAAGTCCTGGCGCTTACCGTTGCGATCCCACGGCTTGCCCTTTTTGTCCCAGGGTTTGCCTTCAAACTTTTTCTGTCCACCCTTGGGGGCCCATTCCTGCTGGGCAGGCTGATAAGCATCCTGATGGTGGTAGTCGCTGTAGTCGGGTGTGAAATCCGCTACTGCGTTGTAATCGATGGACGGGTCATAGCTTGGGGGGGCTTCACTGTGAGGTGAATGCGCCAGCTGATTCATGTCCTCATTGCTGAGTCCCGTTATTTCCTTCAGCCGGTTGCGCATTAAAGTCCGCAGGTTGGCGCCCGGGACTTTATCGATCAACGGTGCTGCCAGCGTGGCCATATGGGCCTTGCCTTCCAGCGAGCGGGGGTCAGCTTCTTCAGTCAATTGCTGGAAGAAGTAGTCGGCCAGCGGCTGAGCATGCTGGTTGATACGGGCTCGGAAAGCATCGGTGCCTTCGGCGCGAACCAGGGTATCTGGGTCCTCGCCTTCGGGCAGAAACAAAAACCTTGCCTTGCGACCGTCCTGGAGGCTCGACAGGGTGGCCTCCAGTGCGCGCCAGGCGGCATTACGACCAGCCTGGTCGCCGTCAAAACAGAACAGCACGCTGGGCACGACCCGGAACAGGCGCTTGAGGTGCTCCTCACTGGTCGCGGTACCTAGCGTTGCCACCGCATTGCGTAAACCTTGCTGGGCCAGGGCGATGACGTCCATATAGCCCTCAACCACAATGATTTCATCAAGGTTGCGGTTGAACTTGCGGGCTTCGAACAGGCCGTAAAGTTCCTGGCCCTTGTGAAACACCGGGGTCTCCGGGGAGTTCAGGTACTTGGGTTTGTCGTCGCCCAGCACACGTCCACCAAAGGCGATCACTCGACCTCGACTGTCGCGAATCGGGAACATGACCCGGTCACGGAAGCGGTCGTAGCGCTTGCCGGACTCAGCGTTCTCGATCAGCAGGCCGGCATCGATCATCGCCTTTTGCTGCAGGGTATCGCTGCTCAGGTGCTTGAACAGGTTGTCCCAGCCAGGCGGTGCAAAGCCCAGTCCGAAGTCGCGCGCGATCTCCCCAGACAGGCCGCGGCCCTTGAGGTATTCGACCGCTGACTTGCGAGTCGGGTGGCTTTTCAGTGCCTGGCGATAAAACTCGGCGGCGGCCTCAAGCAGCGGGTAGAGCGGTGAATCGGTGGGCTGGCGTGGCTTGTGGCTGCGCCCGCTCTCTTCGCGGGGTACCTCCATGCCAGCCGCCTTGGCCAGTTCCTCGACCGCCTGGGGGAAATCCAGGTTGTCGTGGTCCATGATAAAGCCCAGGGCGTTACCGCCCGCGCCGCAGCCGAAGCAGTAATAGAACTGCTTGTCGGGGCTGACGCTGAAAGAAGGCGTTTTTTCTTTATGAAACGGGCAGCAGGCGGTGTAGTTCTTGCCGGCTTTTTTCATCTGGACGCGGGACGTCACCACATCGACGATGTCGGTGCGGTTCAGTAGGTCGTCGATAAAACCTTGGGGAATCAGCCCTGCCATGGTGCTCTCATCATCAGGCGACAACGCTGTGCGGTGGGGGCCGACAACGCATTGGATTCAAGTGTATCGCTTGTGCGATAGCAACGACGTCGCATCCGAGGTCAGCCTTGGCTGAAGTCGAATGAGGAAAAAAATCTATGGACTTGTCTGAGCCTTCCGGAGGGAAGGTTGGGGTGTGCTCGTCTGTAGCCGGTTAAGGCTCGTCAGTGTCGACGCGCACCTGGCAAAGATGCCAGTTCTGACGCTTTGGGCAGGTATGTTTCGAAATGCCGAAGCATTCGGAACATCCTCGTGCCAGAAGGCATGAGGTTGAAACTTCAGCTGCAACTGCCAGCAGCCCGGCTGTTAGGCCGGGCAAGGCAGAAGCTTGCGACAGACGCCTGTAAATTAATACAGACGAACGGCGCGGCGCTGTTCGCGCTGAACCTTCTTGGCGTGACGTTTGACAGCGGCTGCTGCCTTGCGCTTACGCTCAGAAGTCGGCTTCTCGTAAAATTCGCGGCTACGAACTTCAGCCAGAACACCGGCTTTTTCGCAGGAGCGCTTGAAACGACGCAGAGCTACGTCGAAGGGTTCGTTCTCTTTAACTTTGACGGCTGGCATCCAGAGCTACCTTCATTCATTACCGGGATCAACGTCTCTTGGCAATTATGTGCGCTGGAGTACGTCGGTTTTAAGGGTTGCGGATGTTAACCCCTAGTCGGCAGGAATGCAAAGCCTCTGATCGAAAACCGCTGGTCGCCTCGGTACGCGACGACTATTATTCGCGCCTTCGAATTGAGCCTCGACAAGGCGTAGACCCATGTTAGTACTGGGATTGGAAACATCCTGCGATGAAACCGGCGTCGCTTTATATGACAGCGAGCGCGGTCTGCTGGCTGATGCATTATTCAGCCAGATCGACCTGCACCGTGTCTATGGCGGCGTCGTTCCCGAGCTTGCCTCGCGCGATCACGTCAAGCGCATGCTGCCCTTGATCCGCCAGGTATTGGCGCAGGCGGACTGTGCCGCCACAGAAATCGATGCCATCGCCTACACCGCGGGCCCGGGCCTTGTAGGTGCCCTGTTGGTGGGGGCTTCCTGCGCCCAGGCATTGGCGTTCGCCTGGGACATTCCTGCGCTGGGTGTGCACCACATGGAAGGCCATTTGTTGGCTCCGATGCTGGAAGCGCAACCACCAGAATTTCCGTTCGTCGCTTTGTTGGTTTCCGGTGGCCATACGCAGCTGGTTCGGGTCGATGGCATTGGCCAATACCAGCTGTTGGGCGAAACCCTGGACGATGCCGCCGGTGAGGCCTTCGACAAGACGGCCAAGCTGATCGGCCTCAATTATCCGGGTGGGCCGGAAATTGCCCGGCTGGCGACTCAGGGTGTACCGGGGCGCTTCGTGTTTCCTCGGCCGATGACCGATCGCCCTGGCCTGGATTTGAGCTTCAGCGGTCTGAAAACCTTTGCCCTCAATACCTGGCAGCAGTGCAAGGCGGCTGGAGACGACGGCGAACAGACCCGTTGCGACATCTCTCTGGCGTTCCAGCAGGCGGTGGTGGAGACTCTGACCATCAAGTGTCGGCGCGCCCTCAAGCAGACCGGGCTCAAGCGCCTGGTAATCGCTGGTGGCGTGAGTGCCAACACGGCATTGCGTGAATCGCTGGAGAAGATGCTCGGTGAATTCAAGGGCAACGTGTACTACGCCCGTCCTGAGTTCTGTACCGATAATGGCGCCATGATCGCTTTTGCCGGTTGCCAGCGTTTGCTGGTCGGCCAGCACGAAAGCCTGGCGATCAGTGTGCAGGCGCGTTGGCCTATGGAGCAGTTGCCGCCACTATGAGTGCGACTCATGGGGCAGATTCAAAAATGCCGTTCGCGCCCGGCAAACAGGTCGCGTAGATTGCCGCGGTGACGCCAGACGATGAGCAGGGTCAGAATGCTCATCGCCAGCAGCGCCTCGGGTTTTTGCCAAGCGAACAGCGGCAGGGTGAGTGGTGTTGCGATCAGGGCTGCCAAGGAGCTGGTCCGGGTCAGGTAGAAGGTGAGCAGCCAGGCACCGATGGCCAGCAGCGCGGCAGGAGGATACAGCCCCAGCAGTACGCCTGCGGCGGTGGCTACGCCTTTGCCGCCGCGGAAGCGGAAATAGATCGGGAACAGATGGCCGAGCACTGCATAGACGCCGATCCAGGCCTGCTGTTGCAGCGAAAGCCCGGCCATGACCGCCGCGAAGATAGGCAGCAAGCCCTTGCACAGGTCGCCGAGCAAGGTAAGGATGGCCAGTTTTTTTCCGGCCAGGCGCAACATGTTGGTTGCACCCGCATTCCCCGAGCCGCTCATGCGTGGGTCGGGAGTACCGGTCAGGCGGCTGAGGACGATGGCAAAGGACAGCGAGCCGAGCAGGTAGGCGGATATCGCCAGTAACCAAAACATGCTAACTATTCCGGGCAAGGACGCCCCTGATTCTAACGGCGCAATGCGCCCTTGTCGTGCTGCGGAGAGAAGTGCTTGGACAGAGTGTTTATCGAGGGTCTTGAGGTCGATACCGTGATCGGTGCCTACGACTGGGAGCGCGGGATTCGTCAATGCCTGCGTCTGGACCTGAGTTTTGCCTGGGACAATCGCCCGGCCGCTGCCGGCGATGACCTGACCCTGGCGCTCGACTATGCCAGCGTATCCAGCCGGATACAGGCATTTGCCGATCAGGCTCAGTTCGAGTTGGTGGAGACGTTTGCAGAGCGCCTGGCCGAGGTCCTGATGAGCGAATTCCAGATTCCCTGGATGCGCCTGAAACTGACCAAGCCTGGCGCTATACCGGCAGCCAAGGGTGGTGTTGGCGTGGAGATCGAGCGCGGATGTCTCTGACCAGGGTTTATCTTGGGCTCGGCAGCAATATCGAGCGCGACGCGCACCTGTGTGCGGGTCTTGATGCGTTGGCCGGGTTTCTGGAAGACATGCAGTGCTCTCCCGTATTTGAAAGCCAACCCGTGGGAATCAAGAGTGGGCCCTTCCTGAATCTGGTGGTGACTGGGCTGACTTCGCTACCGCTGATGGAGCTGGACCGTCGCTTGAAGTTCATCGAGGCCGACAACGGCCGCTACGCCCCGGAACGCAAGGGGCTGCCGCTGGATATCGACGTATTGTTGTATGCCGATCAGGTGGGCAACTTCGATGGGTTGGTGTTGCCGCGTGCCGAAATTCTGAAAAATGCTTTCGTATTGTGGCCATTGTCGCTGATCGCGCCGCAAATGCTGCATCCGGGTGTGGGCAAGTCTTTCAGCGATTTGTGGGTCGAGGCCGAGATTGATCAGGTGCTGGCGCCGTTCCCATTCGAGTGGCGTGGGCAGCAATTGACGCCTGGAAAACTTTAAGTGTAGGAGCCAGCCTTGGCTGCGATGAACGCGCCGCTGTATATCAGGTAAACCGCGGTGCATTCATCGCGGCTAAAGCCGGCTCCTACCCCATTACGATTTGTCTTTGTAGCTTTGCAGCGCTTCCAGGCGCGCAAGCTTCAGGCCCTCGCCCAGGTCCTTGCCGGTCAGGCCCTGCTCAATCAGCGGTTGCACCCCCACTGACCGGGCTACCTCGGCAGCGCCACGCAGGTAGGCAGCCTGTGGATAATCTCGATCTTCAAAGCCGGTTCTACCCCGTGCATCCATCTCGCAGGCTGCTACGAATTCATCAAAACGCTGTGGGCGTCGATAGACGTCGAAGCTTTGCAGCAGTTCGAGCAGCGTCGCCGCCTTCAGTTCCAGTGCTCGATGCCCATGGGTGTGATATTGACCGACCAATAACGCCAATTCCTGGCAGTCCCTTGGCACCTTGAAGCGCTCGTTGATGGCCTTGATCAGTTTCAGGCCGCGTTGCTCGTGGGCGATGTGGCGAGGCCACTGGTCGCTGGGTGTCAGGCCTTTACCCAGATCATGTGTCAGGCAGGCCCAGCGCACGCTCAGCGCCAATCCGTGACGGGCTGCTTGTTGCAGTACTGCCAGGGTATGAATCCCTGTATCGACCTCGGGATGGTGGGCTGGGGGCTGAGGCACTCCGAACAAGGCATCGACTTCTGGCATCAGTTCCTTGAGGGCGCCGCAGTCGCGCAGGACCTGTACGAATACCTCGGGATGGTCTTCCATCAGGGCGCGGGAAATTTCCTTCCAGCTACGCTCTGCTGTCAGTGACTGCAGCTCGCCCGATTCGCTCAATTGGCGCATCAGCTCAAGGGTTTGCGGGGCGATCGTGAAGCCTAGCGCGGCATAGCGGGCAGCAAAGCGCGCGACACGCAAGACCCGTAGTGGATCTTCGGCAAATGCCGGTGAAACATGGCGAAGAAGCCGGGCTTTGAGGTCTTCTTGGCCGTGATAGGGGTCGGTAATCCGCCCGTCATCATCTTCGGCCATGGCATTGATGGTCAGGTCGCGACGGATCAGATCTTCTTCAAGGGTGACATCGGGGCTGGCGTGAAAGACGAAGCCGCCGTAGCCGCGCCCGCTTTTGCGCTCGGTACGTGCCAGTGCATATTCCTCGCCGGTTTGCGGGTGGAGAAACACCGGGAAATCTGCCCCCACCGGACGATAGCCCAGCGCCTGCATCTGTTCGACCGTGGCGCCAACCACCACCCGATCGATATCCGTTACAGGTAGGCCGAGTAGTCGATCGCGGACTGCGCCGCCGACTTTATAGATCTGCATGTAATACCTCCGTTGACGGGACAGGATACCTGTTACCCGTCAACGGAGGCAGACCATGGCTTAGAGATGGACCACGGTGAGATCGAGGCGGCCATAGTCGCCATCGCCGTGTTCAGCCTTTGGGGGGACGTGGTGAACCTTCATGACTTGGTCACCCTGCAGGGTTTCCAGGTGGATATCGAAGCCCCAGAGGCGATGCAGGTGCTTGAGGACCTCGTCGGTTGAATCACCCAGGGGTTTGCGGTCGTGTTGTTGATGGCGCAGAGTGAGCGAGCGGTCGCCGCGACGGTCGATGCTCCAGATCTGTATGTTCGGTTCGCGGTTTCCCAGGTTGTATTGCGCTGCCAGTGTCTCGCGGATGATCCGATACCCGGGTTCATCATGGATGGCTGGCACCAACAGATCATCGCGCTGATCGTCATCCAGGATGCTGAACAGCTTGAGGTCGCGTATCACCTTGGGTGACAGATACTGCAGGATGAAACTCTCGTCCTTGAAGCTGCTCATCGCAAATTTTATCGTCGATAACCAGTCGCTGCCGGCTATTTCCGGGAACCAGTGGCGATCTTCATCAGTCGGCTCTTCGCATATCCGGCGAATGTCCCGGTACATGGAAAAGCCAAGGGTATAAGGGTTGATGCCGCTGTAGTAGGGGCTGTCGAAGCCTGGTTGATAGACAACGCTGGTGTGCGACTGGAGGAACTCCATCATAAAGCCGTCGGTAACCAGGCCTTCGTCGTAAAGGTCGTTCATCAGGGTGTAGTGCCAGAAGGTCGCCCAGCCTTCGTTCATCACCTGGGTCTGGCGTTGTGGATAAAAGTACTGGGCGATCTTGCGAACGATCCGCACGATCTCCCGCTGCCAGGGTTCGAGCAGCGGAGCATGTTTCTCGATGAAATAGAGGATGTTTTCCTGAGGCTCAGCCGGGAACCGCGCGTTATCGCGGTCACCGCCCTTGCCGGCGCTCTTGGGAATGGTGCGCCAAAGGTCGTTGATTTGCTTTTGCAGGTGCTCTTCGCGGTCTTTCTGGCGACGCCGCTCTTCTTCTGCAGAAATCGGATAGGGGCGCTTGTAGCGGTCTACACCGTAGTTCATGAGGGCATGGCAGGAGTCGAGTAAGTCTTCCACGGCATCAATCCCGTGGCGCTCCTCGCATTGGGAAATGTACTGCTTGGCGAACACCAGGTAATCGATGATCGAGCTGGCGTCGGTCCAGGTGCGGAACAGGTAATTGCCTTTGAAGAAACTGTTGTGCCCGTAGCAGGCATGGGCAACCACCAGCGCTTGCATACAGATGGTGTTTTCTTCCATCAGGTAGGCAATGCAAGGGTCTGAGTTGATCACGATTTCGTACGCCAGACCCATCTGGCCGCGGCTGTAGGACTTTTCTGTGCTCAGGAAGTGCTTGCCATAAGACCAGTGATGGTAGCCCAGGGGCATGCCGACTGACGCATAGGCGTCCATCATCTGTTCGGCAGTAATGACTTCTATCTGGTTCGGATAGGTGTCTAGCGCATAGCGGTCGGCGAGGCGGCTGATCTCCCTGTCATAGGCCTGGATGAGCTCGAAGGTCCACTCCGAACCCGTGGAAATGGGTTGGCGCTTGTGCTGCTCTCGGGCGTTCATGTGGCTAACCTACGCTGGAAGAGTTCACGGAAGACCGGATAGATATCACCGGCCGTTACCAATTGCTGTTGGGCGAAGGTCTCGGCAAAGGCCTCGCCAATGCGTTCATACTCAAACCATAGCGCCTGATGTTCGCGCGGAGTGATCTCGACGTAAGTGTAGTACTGGACGAACGGCATGATCTGCTTGGACAGGATCTCGCGGCAAATGGGTGAGTCATCGTTCCAGTTGTCGCCGTCGGAGGCCTGCGCCGCATAAATATTCCATTCATGGGTGGGGTAGCGCGCGGCCATGATCTCCTGCATCAACTTCAAGGCACTGGAGACAATGGTGCCGCCGGTTTCCCGTGAATAGAAAAACTCTTCTTCGTCCACCTCGCGCGCGCTGGTGTGGTGGCGAATAAATACCACCTCGATGCGGTCATAGTTGCGCTTGAGGAACAGGTACAACAGGATGAAGAATCGCTTGGCGATGTCTTTGGTGGCCTGGGTCATGGACCCAGATACGTCCATCAGGCAAAACATCACCGCTTTGGAGCTGGGGTTGGGCTGCTTGATCAGCAGGTTGTACTTCAAGTCAAAAGTGTCGAGGAAAGGCACGCGGTAAATACGCGCCCGCAGCCGTTCGATTTCCGCTTCAATTTCCTGGATATCGCCGAAGTTGTCGGGTTCTTCGCGTTTTAGGCGAGCAAGCTCTTCTTGCGCAAGGCGCAATTTGCCTCGGCTGCTGCCGGACAGGGCAATGCGGCGGGCATGAGCCGAGCGCAGTGTTCGAATGATGTTGATCCGCGAAGGGTTGCCTTCGTTGCTGATGCCGGCGCGAACGGTCTTGTAGGTGTCAGTGCCGGTCAGGTTGCGCTTGACAAGGTTGGGCAGCTCCAGGTCCTCGAACATGAATTCGAGAAATTCTTCCTGGGTGATCTGGAAGACGAATTCGTCCATCCCTTCACCAGAGTTGCCGGCCTTGCCTGGGCCTCGGCCGCCACCCCCGCCAGGGGGGCGGGCGATGTGCTCGCCAGCGGTGAATTCCTTGTTGCCCGGGTGCACAACGGTTTGCTTGCCCCCGCGGCCATGGTGAAGCACCGGCTCGTCGATATCGCGGCCGGGAATACTGATCTGCTCGCCATGCTCCATATCGGTGATGGAGCGGCGACTTACTGCTTCTTCAACAGCTTTCTTGATGTGATCACGGTAGCGCCGCAGAAAACGCTGGCGGTTCACCGTGCTCTTGTTCTTGCCATTGAGACGTCGGTCGATCACATAGCTCATGACTGCTCCTTAGAAGCTGTCTTGAAAAAGGGTCGAACGGGCCGATGCTGGGCAGGATGGACCGGGACACCCAAGCCAGGGCGCCTCGAATCATGTGTGCATCGCCAAAGCCTCGCCGCCGCTTTTTTCAAACACCTCCCTTGAGCCTGTGTAGCAGAAATTGCTGCCACAGGCTCCGGGCTAACGACAACCGGTTCTTCCGGTAGCGGATTACTGGGATTTTCTGACCCGCAGGTACCATTCCGAAAGGAGACGGACTTGCTTGTCTGTGTAGCCGCGCTCCACCATCCGAGTGACGAAGTCGTTGTGTTTTTGCTGGTCCTCTTTGCTGGCTTTGGCGTTGAAGCTGATGACAGGCAGCAGATCTTCTGTGTTCGAGAACATTTTCTTCTCGATGACCACCCGCAGTTTCTCGTAACTGAGCCAAGTTGGGTTCTTGCCATTGTTATTGGCGCGAGCTCGCAGCACAAAGTTGACGATCTCGTTGCGGAAGTCTTTGGGGTTGCTGATCCCTGCCGGCTTCTCGATTTTTTCCAGTTCTTCGTTGAGCGCGATGCGATTGAGGATTTCGCCGGTTTCCGGGTCGCGGTACTCCTGGTCCTGGATCCAGAAATCTGCGTACAGCACGTAGCGGTCGAAGATGTTTTGGCCGTACTCGCTGTAGGACTCAAGGTAGGCCGTCTGGATTTCCTTGCCGATGAACTCAATGTAGCGCGGTGCCAGGTACTCCTTCAGGTAGCGCAGGTAGCGTTCGCGAACTTCCGCCGGGAACTGCTCTTGTTCGATCTGTTGTTCCAGCACATAGAGCAAGTGAACCGGGTTGGCGGCGATCTCGTGCGGGTCGAAGTTGAAGACCTTGGAGAGGATCTTGAACGCGAACCGGGTAGAGAGGCCGTTCATGCCTTCATCGACACCTGCGCTGTCGCGGTATTCCTGAATCGACTTGGCCTTTGGATCGGTATCCTTGAGGTTCTCGCCGTCGTAGACGCGCATCTTGGAGTAGATATTCGAGTTCTCTGGCTCCTTCAGGCGCGAGAGCACGGTGAACTGTGCCAGCATCTTGAGGGTGTCGGGAGCGCAATGCGCCCTGGCCAGCGAGCTATTGAACAGAAGCTTGTCGTAGATCTTCACTTCGTCGCTGACGCGCAGGCAATACGGCACCTTGACGATATAGATCCGGTCGATGAACGCCTCGTTGTTCTTGTTGTTACGGAAGCTGTGCCATTCCGATTCGTTGGAGTGGGCCAGCAGTATCCCGGTGAAGGGAATGGCGCCCAGGCCTTCGGTACTGTTGTAGTTGCCTTCTTGAGTGGCTGTCAGCAACGGGTGCAGGACTTTGATCGGGGCCTTGAACATCTCGACGAATTCCATCAGGCCCTGGTTGGCCCGGCAGAGTGCGCCCGAATAGCTATAGGCATCGGCGTCGTTCTGTGGGAACTCCTCGAGCTTGCGGATATCGACCTTACCGACCAGTGCGGAGATGTCCTGGTTGTTTTCATCGCCTGGCTCGGTTTTGGCCACAGCAATCTGATTGAGGATCGAGGGGTAGAGTTTGACCACCCGGAACTGGCTGATGTCGCCACCAAATTCGGCCAGGCGCTTGGTGGCCCAAGGCGACATGATGGTGCTGAGGTAGCGCTGCGGAATCCCGAAGTCCTCTTCCAGGATTGCGCCATCTTCATTGGCGTTGAACAGCCCCAGTGGCGATTCGAAGACCGGAGAGCCCTTGATGGCATAGAAGGGTACCTTCTCCATCAGTTGCTTGAGCTTCTCGGCCAGGGATGATTTACCGCCGCCCACCGGGCCCAGCAGGTAGAGGATCTGCTTCTTCTCTTCCAGGCCTTGGGCAGCATGGCGGAAGTAGGAAACGATCTGGTCGATGCATTCCTCCATGCCGTGGAAATCCTCGAACGCTGGATAGCGCCGGATGACCTTGTTGGAGAAGATGCGCGACAACCTGGAATTGGTAGACGTGTCGAGCAACTCCGGTTCGCCGATCGCGATTAGCAGGCGTTCTGCCGCAGAGACGTAGGCGCTGCGATCCTTTTTGCAGAGTTCCAGATACTCCTGCAGCGATAGCTCTTCCTGGCGGGTGGATTCGAAACGTTGTTGGAAGTGGCTAAAAATACTCATGACGTCACCTCGCTCGATACGTGGAGCCGACGCCGGATCAGCAGTTGATGCTGGCATACAACCGGAAAAAACCGGATGCTGTTAACCCCCCAGAACACCTAAAAGTCCTACCGATGACCCGCACGCCGGTGTACCGGCTCTCCCCTTTTTGGATGGCCTGGGCTTAAGGATAGTTGGTTATCTGAGAGGTCAAGGAGAGTTGGGCACTAGTTTCGCCCGTACCGTTCGTCAGGAACGCGCCAGCCCGCGAGATACGCGGGCTTGGCGACATGAAATTTTTTATCCAGCGCTACTTTCCACCGTTTCGGCAGGGTAAGTCGTGCGCCACAATTCGAAGCCGCCATCGAGGCTATAGACGTCCGAAAAGCCCTGGCTGACCAAGTAGGCGGCCGCGCTCTGGCTGGAGTTTCCGTGGTAGCAGACCACTACCAGCGGAGCGTCCAGGTCGGCCTTGGCAATGAAGTCGTGCAGCGAGTGATTGTCCAGGTGAAACGAGCCGCTGATGTGTTTGCTGGCGTAGGTCTGTGGGTCACGAATATCGACCACGACGGCACCTTGTTCGCGCAGGGCTTGGGCCTGCTCGGGAGGGATGCGTTTGAATTCGGTCATGAACGGGGATCCTGTTAGGGCTGACGAGGCATTCTAGCGCGTTGTGCCAGGCACGGGGGCAGGTGCCAGATGACCACCTTCGCTGCAGTCGCAGGCATGTCGTTCGCCGGTATCGACATTGAGCAAGGTCAAGGACCCGCCCCATACGCACCCGGTGTCCAGGGCGAAGATGCCGGGCTCTTCGCAGCGACCTTCCAGGGCGGCCCAATGGCCGAAGATAATCTTCAGGCCACGAGTCTTGCGCTGTTTGTGCTGGAACCAGGGGGCATACCCGGGAGCGGCAGTATCGGCGCCTTCCTTGCCCTTGAGATCAAGCTTGCCGTCGGCCGTGCAGAAGCGCATGCGAGTGAAGTAGTTGGTGATCACTCGCAGGCGGGTGACACCCTTGAGGTCTTTGTCCCACTTTTTCGGCTCGTTGCCGTACATGCCATCCAGGTAGGGCTTGAGACGGTTGTCATCGCGCAGCGCCTCTTCGACCTCGGCCGCCAACTGCTGGGCTTTGCTCAGGCTCCACTGCGGCGGTATGCCGGCATGCACCAGAACAGCCTGGCGCTTTTCATCGTAATGTAAGAGCTTTTGCTGACGCAGCCAGTCGAGCAGCTCACGGGCATCCGGCGCGTTCAGGATTTCGCGCAGGGTGTCGCTCTTTTTCAGGCGTTCGATGTTGTGGCCGGCGGCCAGCAAATGCAGGTCATGGTTACCGAGCACGCAGACCAGCGAATCGCGCATCCGGTACAGGAAACGCAGTGTTTCAAGGGATTCGGGGCCGCGATTGACCAAGTCGCCCACCAGCCACAGCCGGTCATTGTCTGGATCGAATCGCACGCGGTCCAGCAGGCACTTCAACGGTTGCAGGCAGCCCTGTAGGTCTCCGACTGCGTATGCCGCCATCAGTGAAGCGCTCCGGGTACGGCGAGGCGGAAGGGGGCAATGATGGCGTCGAACTGTATACCGTCGTCCGTCACCATCTGGTAGCTGCCCTGCATCGCGCCGACCCGGGTGGTCATGACTGTCCCGCTGCTGTAAGTGTGGCTCTTGCCAGCCTCGATCCGTGGCTGCTGGCCGACGACCCCGGCGCCGCGCACTTCTTCGACATGGCCGTCACCGTCGGTGATGATCCAGTGACGCGAAAGCAGCTTGGCCGGGAGCAGACCGTTGTTTTTCACGGTCACGGTGTAGGCAAAGGCAAAGCGGTTGTCTTCGGGCTGCGATTGTTCTGCCAGGTAGCGGGTGACGACGCTGACGTCGATCTGGTAACGGGGATCGGACATTCAAGAGGCCTTTTTCAAGCGAGCGCGGGTCAATGAGCGGTGGGGTCAGTCTAGTTGATGGGCTCGGTACGGGCGAAAAGCGCAAAGCCATTCGCCGGCCCCGGGCCCGCGATACGTCAGTTGGCTGCAGGTTGTTCGGCGAGCTTGTCGGCCAGGCGAACGAAGGCTGCCAGGTCCAGTTGTTCGGGACGCAGGCTGCCATCTACCCCGGCTGCCTCGATGGCGCTGCTGTCGAGCAGGGCCTTGAGGGTGTTGCGCAGGGTCTTGCGGCGTTGGTTGAACGCCTCGCGAACAATGCGCTCCAGCAGGCGATGATCCTTGGCCGGATGCGGCAATACTTCATGGGGAACCAGGCGAACGATGGCCGAGTCGACTTTGGGTGGCGGGTTGAATGCGCCCGGCCCGACGTTGAACAGATGCTCCACCCGGCAGTGGTACTGAACCATGATCGACAAGCGACCCCAATCACCGCCGCCAGGGCCTGCGGCCAGGCGTTCGACCACTTCCTTTTGCAGCATGAAATGCATGTCGCGGATCAGGTGAGCGTTGCTCAGCAAATGGAAGATCAGCGGGGTCGAAATGTTGTAGGGCAGGTTACCCACGACTCGCAGCGTGCCGGGCTCGGCGCCCAGTGTATTGAAATCGAATTTCAGGGCATCGCCCTGGTGCAGACGGAAGTTGTCTTTGCCAGCGAACTGCTGGTTCAGGATCGGCACCAGGTCCTTGTCCAGCTCTACGACGTCCAATTGCGCACCGCTGCCCAGCAGGCCTTCGGTCAGTGCCCCTTGGCCTGGGCCGATTTCCAGCATACGGTCGCCTGGGCGGGCATGGATGGAGCGCAGGATACGGTCGATGACGCCGGCGTCGTGCAGGAAGTTCTGGCCGAAGCGCTTGCGCGCCCGGTGTTGGTACGGCTGGTTCATAGTCGGGTCTCGGCCATCTGGTAAGCGGTTTCCAGCGCGACCTGCAGGCTGCCGGTGTCGATCTGGCCGGTGCCGGCCAGGTCCAGGGCAGTGCCGTGGTCGACGGAAGTACGAATGATCGGCAGGCCCAGGGTCACATTGACCGCGGCGCCAAAGCCTTTGTACTTGAGCACAGGCAAACCTTGGTCGTGGTACATCGCCAGCACTGCGTCGCAATGCTCCAGATATTTTGGGGTAAACAGGGTGTCGGCGGGCAGCGGGCCGCGAAGGTCCATGCCTTCGCCGCGCAAGCGCTGCAGCGCCGGCTCAATGATGTCGATTTCTTCGCGGCCCAGATGGCCGCCTTCGCCGGCATGTGGATTAAGGCCACACACCAGGATTCTCGGTTGGCTAATGCCAAACTTGTGTTTCAGATCCGCATGCAGGATGCGGGTCACTCGCTCCAGCAGCTCAGGAGTGATGGCATCGGCGACTTCTCGCAGGGGGAGGTGGGTGGTTGCCAAGGCCACTCGAAGGCCCCCTGTGGCCAGCATCATCACCACTTGCTCTGTTTGGGTCAGTTCCGCCAGGAATTCGGTGTGACCGGAAAACGCCACGCCGCCTTCGTTGATGACGCCCTTGTGTACGGGAGCGGTGATCATCCCGGCAAAATGCCCGTCCAGGCAGCCAAGGCCTGCGCGGGTCAGGGTTTCCAGGACGAAGCCGGCATTGGCTGTGTCCAGTGTTCCCGTGACCACCGGCGCACCCAGAGGGGTATCCCAGACATACAGGCTGCCCGCCGGTGCGGGTGTGTCGGGGAATGCGTCGGGGAGGACTGGCAGGAGGGTGACAGCCACCCCCAGCTGTGTGGCCCGCTCGGCGAGCAGGTCACGGCTGGTAATGGCAATCAGGGGATGAGGCTGGGATTGCGAGGCGAGCAGCAGGCACAGGTCAGGACCGATGCCCGCGGGTTCGCCGGGTGTCAGGGCAAAGCGCGTGGACGTCACGGCTTGATTTCCACATAGGCCTCGTCACGGATCTGACGGAGCCAGGTTTGCAGTTCTTCGTCGTATTTGCGGTTACGCAATACCGTCATGGCCTGCTGCTCGCGTGCCTGGTCGGTGCTGTCAGTAGCGCGACGGCCAAGGACTTCCAGGACGTGCCAGCCATAAGGGCTCTTGAACGGTTTGGACAGTTCGCCTTGCCGCGTGGTGGCCATGACTTCGCGGAACTCTGGGACCAGGGCGTTCGGGTCGACCCAGTTCAGGTCGCCACCGTTGAGTGCCGAGCCTGGGTCTTCCGAGAAGCTTTTGGCCAGCGTGGCAAAGTCTTCACCCGACTGGATTCGCTCGTAGAGACGTTCGGCCAACAGCTTGGTTTCTGCTTCGGTACGGATTTCGCTTGGCTTGATCAAGATGTGGCGAACATGGATTTCATCGCGCATCTGAGCACCGGCACCGCGTTTTTCCAACAGCTTCAGAATGATGAAGCCGCCGGGAGTACGAACCGGCTGCATGACACTGCCCACCGACATCGAGGCCAGCTCGCGATCGAAAGGAGGCGGCAATTGGGCGGCTTTACGCCAGCCCATTTCGCCGCCTTCCAGTGCGTTGTCGCTGGCAGAGCGGGAGATCGCCATCTGTGCGAAGTCGGCGCCTTGCTTGAGTTGGGTGTAGACGTCCTGGGCCTGCTTGGCGGCAGCCTGGATCGCGTCGGAATTGGCGCTCTCCGGGGTCGGGATCAGGATGTTCGCCAGGCGGAACTCTTCAGACAGCGCCATTTTACCCATGTCGGACGCGAGGAAGTTCTTCACTTCCTGCTCCGAGACCTGGATGCGCTCGGCCACCCGGCGCTGACGGACACGGCTGATGATCATTTCACGGCGGACCTGATCGCGGGCATCGTTGTACGACAGGCCATCGCGGGCCAGGGCGGCTTGGAACTGCGCCACCGTCATGTTGTTGCGCTGGGCAATGGTGCCGATGGCCTGGTTCAGCTCTTCGTCGGTAATGCGGATACCTGAGCGTTCGCCAATCTGCAATTGCAGGTTCTCGACGATCAGGCGTTCCAGTACCTGCTGCTCCAGGACTCCGGCCGGTGGCTGGCTTGCGCCCCGCTTGGCGATGGTTTGCTGAACTTCATGGACGCGCTGGTCCAGTTGGCTCTTCATGACCACGTCGTTATCGACGATGGCCACTACCTTATCCAGGGACTGCACCGCGGCATGTGCCGCGGAACCCATCAACAGCGCGCCCAACACCAGCGGGCGCAGACAATCAGTAAGCTTGATCTTCACGTGTGCGATAACCTTGAATGCCTTTGTCGAGGAAGCCCTCGACCTTGTTGCCCGTAATGCCACCCAGGCCCTTGAGCACGATTTGCAGGAAGACGCCGTGGTCGCCTTTCTCGTTCTGCGGCGCGTATTGACTGAACTCGTCATAGTCGACCCAGTAACGGTTGATCAGGCGCAGTTTCCAGCAGCAGCTGTCATATTCGAAGCCACCGAAGGCTTCCAGTGTACGGTTGCGGTTGTAGTCATGCTGCCAGCGAGCAATCGCGTTCCATTGCGGTACGACCGGCCAGATGACCGAAAAGTCGTGTTGCTCGATCTTGTAGTAATCCTTGATGAAGTTCGGATCACCGGGCGTGCCGTAGTCGCCACCGCCCACCGACCATTTACCGGTCGTGGAGTCGTAGCGGACCAGGTCGTTACGGTAGCGGTAACCGAGGTTGACGACCTTGTTCGGGTTGTCTTCAGGCTGGTAGTGGAACATCGCGCTGCCCGAACGGGTGCTGCGGCTGTCCGGGTCCCAGTTGAAGTCCGAGCTCAGGCGCCAGTCGCGGTTGAAACGGTATTCGTATTCAAGGGCGTAAGGCGACACTTTGGCCTGGGAATCGTCGCGGGTGGCGAAGTCGATACCAGGCAGCTGGACCTTGCGATCCTGGAAGTACACCGCTTGGCCGATGCTGAAACGCTGACGTTCGAAGCCGTTGTCTTCAATCCAGCGGTTGGTGATGCCCAGCGACAGTTTGTTCTCGTCACCGATGCGATCAGTGCCATAGAAGCGGTTGTCGCGGAACAGCGACGCGTAGTTGAAGGTCGTCTCTGCGGTGTCGAAGATCGGGATATCGGTCTGGTCTTCATACGGTACGTAGAGGTAGAACAGGCGCGGCTCAAGTGTCTGGCGATAATCAGTGCCAAACCACTGGGTGCTGCGGTCGAAGTACAGGCCGCTGTCGATGCTGTACACCGGGAGGCCACGATTTTGAGAGCTTTTGAATTGCTCGTCGGCCAGCAGGGTGTTTTGGCCCTGTTGATCGAGATCAAGATCGTAGTTGGTGTAGACGTACTTGACCGAAGGCTTCAGGAAACCGAAGGACCATTCCAGTGGCAAGCTGACTTTCGGCTCGAGGTTGGTGCGGTTGCCGTTAGCGCGCGCCAGGCCGATCACGTTGTTGTCGAGGCGGACTTCAGGAATGCCCTCATCGTTGATGTAGTCGCCGGTACGCAGGTCTCGGTCGAAACGCACGAATTCGGTGTTGTAGCTGAAGTCCAGGCCGCCCGGATTCACTGGCAGAGCACCGTTGAAAGTGATCTGCGGCAGGCGGTCGTACGGGGTGATCTGCGAAACCGTGGCAAGTTTGAGCGATTGCACGTTCAACCGGGCGGTGTAGGAGTCGCCGCGGTAGGAGACCGCACCTTGCTGGTTGACGTAGTCGCTGGTATCGATGCCGATCTGTTCGGTCTTCAGGTCCTGGAAGTAGTACGGGTCGCTGATGTCGGTGTAGTCGACTTCAGTCAATACGCGCGAATCCAGGCCGCCCTTGTGCTGCCAGTTGAGCATCCAGCGCTGCTTGTCGTAGTCCGACTGCAGCTTGCGCTCGTCGTCTTCGTCGTTCAGGTACGCGCCGCCGAACTGGCCTTCGCTGCTCGGGGTCAAGTAGCGGAACTCGCCTTCCATCAACAGGCCGCGCTTGGCCATGTACTGCGGGTACAACGTGGCGTCGTAGTTCGGCGCCAGGTTGAAGTAGTACGGCGTGGTCAAGGCAAAGCCGGTGTCGCTGCTGGTGCCGATGGACGGCGGCAGGAAACCGGACTGGCGACGATCGTCGATCGGGAAGTAGATGTACGGGGTGTAGAAGATCGGTATGTCCTTGACCCGCAGCGTGGCGTTGGTCGCGGTACCGAAGCCGGTGGCAGGGTTCAAGGTGATGTTGTTGCCCTTGAGCTGCCAGGCGTTGCTGTTTGGTTCGCACGTGGTGTACGTACCATCCTTGAGGCGGATGATGGCGTTTTCAGAGCGCTTGGCGTACAGCGCGCTGCCGCGCGTGTTGGACTTGTGCAGCACGTACTCGGCGTTGTCGACCTTCGCTTCGCCGGTGTCGAGCTGGATTTCGGCATGATCGCCGACGACCAGCGCACCGTTGTCGCGCAGCTTGACGTTGCCATTCAGTTCGCCACGGTTTTCGGCCTGGTGCAGGCTGGCCTCGTCGGCCTCGACCTGCATGCTGCCTTGGCGCATGACGACATCACCGGCAAGGGTGGCAACCTGCTGCTCTTGCTCGTAACGCGAAGCCTTGGCACCGATAAAGGTCGGGGCTTCGTCTTTCGGTGTGGTATCGGCCATGCCCGGGCGGATCGGCTCGACGTACGCGCCTGCGCAGTACGGAGCGGTTTCGGCCAATTGGGCAGGGGTGAGCTTGTCCCGCGGGACCCAGTCCAGGTGGTTGTAGTCGGCGCTGCGCGACTTCAAGGCGCGGCCTTTGCTTTGGGTGACCAGCACCGGGGCAGGGCCTTGGTCTGCAACAACGGCCGTTTCACTGCCCGGCTCAGCGGTTTCGCTGGCGGTGCTTGCGGCGCTTTCGTTGTGCACGGGACGAGGAGGCAATACGGCAGTGCTGGATTTGGGCTTGCAGTCCCAGGCACCGGAAGCAGAGACTTGGCAGTCAAACTGTTCCGCCGCGACCACGAATGGCACGGCCAAGGGTTGCATCGCTAGCAAACTGCCAGTGATCAGCAACGGGAATTTTTTACGAAACGCGGGGGAATTCAATGCCATCTTATTTGTCCGGGCTTCCTGCGTGCCATCTGCCCGCGTGTGGGGCCGCACGCCTCTCGATGGTCTGATAAAGATGCTGGATAATAAAGCATGCCCCGCTTGACGGCTAGCGCCGTCGGAGACCCTGCAATGCCTGAACACGATGTACGCCTGCAACAACTCAACGCATGGCTTGATGAACAACTGGCTGGACTCTTCCGGGCCGAGGGCTGGGGGCCGGTTCCAGCGGCCAGCTTGACCGCTGCCAGCAGCGACGCAAGCTTTCGCCGATACTTCCGTTGGCAGGGAGAAGGCCGCAGTTTTATCGTCATGGACGCGCCGCCGCCTCAGGAAAACTGCAAGCCGTTCGTAGACATTGCCCATTTACTGGCCACTGCCGGTATCAATGTACCCGTCATTCACGCCCAGGACCTGGAGCGTGGATTTCTACTGCTCAACGATCTGGGCAACCAGACGTACCTGGATGTGATCAATCCCGAGAACGCCGATGCGCTGCTCAGCGATGCCATCGATGCCTTGCTGGCCTTCCAGCAATTGCCCATGCAGGCGCCGCTGCCCAGCTATGACGTTGCCTTGCTGCGTCGGGAATTGGAATTGTTCCCCGAGTGGTATGTGCGCAAGCATCTGGGACGTGAGCTCGATGCCAGGCAGCAGGCTTGCTGGCAACGTGTCAGTGATTTGCTGATCGACAGCGCCCTGGCCCAGCCCAAGGTGCTGGTACATCGTGACTATATGCCGCGCAACCTGATGCTCAGTACGCCCAACCCCGGTGTCCTGGATTTCCAGGACGCGGTGTACGGCCCTGTGACCTACGACATTACGTGCCTGTTCAAGGATGCGTTTCTTAGCTGGCCCGAAGAGCGCGTGGCGGTCTGGCTTGAGCGTTACTGGAGCCAGGCCCGTGCCTTGAATATCCCGGTTCAGGCGCAATTCGAGGATTTTTGTCGTGCCAGCGACCTGATGGGCGTACAGCGTCACTTGAAAGTGATCGGTATCTTTGCGCGTATTTGCCATCGTGATGGCAAGCCGCGTTACCTGGGCGATGTGCCGCGTTTCTTTGCTTATATCGCCACAGTGGTCGCGCGCCGGCCGGAGCTGGCCGAGTTGGGCGAATTGATTGCCAGCCTTGAAGAAACCCGCGAGGCATCGTCATGAAGGCCATGATCCTCGCCGCTGGCAAAGGCGAGCGCATGCGCCCCCTGACCCTGCACACACCCAAGCCATTGGTGCCGGTGGCTGGCGTACCCTTGATCGAGTATCACCTGCGCGCGCTGGCGGCCGCAGGTTTTCGCGACGTCGTGATCAATCACGCCTGGCTTGGCCAGCAAATTGAAGACCACTTGGGTGACGGTGCGCAGTTCGGCTTGAGTATCCGATACTCAGCCGAAGGCGAGCCGCTGGAAACCGGCGGCGGCATCTACAAGGCCTTGCCATTGCTGGGCGATCAGCCGTTTGTAATCGTCAATGGCGATGTCTGGACCGACTATGATTTTCGAGCCCTTCGCAAGCCGCTGGCCGGTCAGGCGCATCTGGTGTTGGTCGACAACCCGGCGCATCACCCGGTGGGCGACTTTTCGCTGGTCGACGGGCAGGTTCGAGACAGCGGGGATGAGCAAAAAATGACCTACACCGGCATTGCTGTGCTCAATCCTGCGTTGTTTGATGGCAGCAGTCCAGGTGCGTTCAAGCTGGCACCCTTGTTGCGCAAGGCGATGGAGCAGGGGCAGGTCACGGGCGAACACTTCAGCGGTCGCTGGGTCGATGTCGGCACCCACGAGCGACTGGCCGAAGTTGAACATTTGCTTGTCGGACAACGCTGAATGCTCTGGCCTACTACCCTGATTGGAGCAGGGGCCGGTTTCGCGATCGCCAGTATTCCGGGTGCGCTGCTGGGTGCCCTATTAGGGCAAGCCATGGATCGGCGCATTCGGGTACAGGACTGGGCTGACCTGCGCGAGCGGCTCAGTGGCCGTTCGGCGCTGGGCGATGATGAAGTGTTGTTTGTCTTGTTGGGGCGACTGGCCAAGAGTTCGGGACGTGTTGTCGACGGGCATATACAGCAGGCTCAGCAGGAGATGCGCAGGCTGGGGCTGGAGGGAGACACAAAACGGCGGGCCATCGACGCGTTCAATCGGGGCAAGAGTGGCAGTGATCGCTTGCGCGGTCATCTGTTGCGCCTCAATCGTCAGCCCAACACTGCAGAAGGCCTGCTGCGGGCTTGCTGGCGGATGATCTGGGCCGATGGCCGGGCTAGCCGCGAAGAGCGCGAGTTGATTCTGCTCTGGGGTCGATGGTTGGGCTGGGAGCAAGCCCGGATACGTGGATTGTCGCTGGATTATGAGCCGCAGCGAACGGTGCCTGCTGCTCGTGCCAACAGCTATCAGGATGCCTTGTGCCTGTTGGGCGTCGCGGCCAACGCGGAGCCGGCGCACATCAAGCGGGCTTATCGACGTCTGTTGAGTCGCCATCATCCCGATAAATTGACCGGCAACGGCGTCACCCCTGCTCAGGTTCGCGAGGCGACTGAGCGCACCCGCGAGTTGCATCAGGCCTATGCGTTGGTCCGCCAGCGGCGAGACTTCTGACGGCAGGCTCAGTTCTCTGCTGGCGTTATCCAGCCACGTACCCGGCGAACCAGTTGTTCTTGCTCGGTTGCCGGGTTGCCGGGCAGTGCATTGAGCGAGATGTGTCGATAACCGCTGTCTTTCTGGCGTTTGCTGGCTTGCAGGCGCTGCCGCGCGGCCTTGGCCACTCGTGGGTCCCCGCCGTACACGATATCGGCGATCGGAATTTTCAGGCTGGCCACCAATTCATCCAGGCGCTGATTGGCAATCGGCGGTGTTACTGCCGCGACCATGACCAGTTTTTGCACCAGGGCCGGCTGGCGCTGTTGCACGTACAGGGCACTCCAGTAGGCGCCGGTGCCATGGCCTAGCAGGACAATGTCGCGGGCTTTCTGCTGTTGGGCATAAGCGATGCCGGCATCGATTCGTGCGAAGATCCGCTGGGCGTCTTCATTGGCCCAGTCTACAGGCGCGCTCTGGGCCGGGCTGGTTTCGGCCGTATCGGTTTCGGCAGCGGTGGCCTGCTCGACATGGGTCACGGTGTCTGCGGGCGTTGCGGGTGCACTTTTTTCAATGGGCGCAACGGCGGCGTCATGCGATGGGGCTGCCTCGGTGAGCAGATCTGGCAGTGTCAGGCTCAGGCTGTGCCACCCGGCATTTGGCAGCTTGCGCCGAAGTGGGCCGATTGCCTGCGGCCAGTCGGCGGTTTCGCCAGCGCCTGGGACGATCACAACTGCACCGTGCGGGTTACTACTGTTGGCAGGCTTGTAGAGGGCGAGAAACTCATCATTGCCGGCTTGCAGGGTTTGTTGCTCTGAGCGCGGCAACTGCCGCTCCAGCGCGATGGCGGCTTCCTGACTACGCTCGAGCAGTGGCTGGCGCTCTGCGGGCGTCGGTTCAGGTGCCGCCGTTTGTGGGCTGTCGGCGGCCAGGGCTTGGGTGGTACAAGGTAGTATCAGTGCAAGGCACATTGCCATGAGTGGCGTGCGATAGAGGTGCAGCATTGGTAAACCCGGGCCGGAAACAATACCGGCAGCCTAATGGTATTTATCGGGGACAGCCATGATCTGCCATGGCCATGATCTTCATTAATGAGACACAAGACGATGCGTTTGTGCTGCCTGTGGATTATCGGCTGGTTGTGCGTTCCCTTGATGGGCTGGGCCGAGGAACCCGTTGCCAGCCCCGAGGTTCGGTTAAATGCCGCCCAGCAGCAATGGTTGCAAGCGCACCGCAGCCTGCGCGTGGGTTTGGTGCTGCAAGCCCCGTACGCACAGTTTGACCGGCGCCTGCAGCAGATGTCGGGCCCCAATGTCGAATTGATCGAATGGATTGCCCGGCTCTTGCGCCTGGACCTGACCTGGCGCAACTTCGCTGACCAGGCTTCCCTGGAGCAAGCCCTGCACGAAGGTGAGATCGACATGGCGCCTGGCTTGATCCAGACGCCAGCGAGCCTGCGCAGTTGGTTATTTTCCGATCCCTACATGCGGGTGCCACAACTGGTGATCGGGCCTCGAAGCGGCGCCGGGGCGGTCGATCTGGAAACGCTCGACAGCCGTGACCGGGTGGCTGTGCGCATGCCAAGCGCGGTCGCCGACTATCTTCGCAGCACCTACTCGAACCTGAATCTGCAAGGCGTGCCTATCGAGCGTCAGGCGCTGCAACTGCTGCTCAGCGAGCAGGCTCGTTATGCCGTGGTCGATGAAGCGCAATTGAGCCGGTTGTCTCGTGAGTCCGAGTTTTCCGACCTGGTGGTGGTGGGTGATATTGGCTTGCCGCAATTGCTGCGCGTTGGCTCGCGCCGGGATTGGCCACAATTGGCCGATATCATCGAGCAAGCCTTGCTGGCAATCCCCGCCAAGGACCTGGAGAAACTCCACGAGCGCTGGCTGCAGCCCAAATATCCCCGCCTGACCGATTCCGCTCGGTTCTGGCAGAACCTCTGCCTGTTGTTCGGCGCCCTGTTGTTCGTAAGCGTTACCCTGGTGTTTTTTCTACGCCGCCAGAAACGCGCTCTGGAGCAGCGTTTGCTGGGCGCACGGGAAGACCTCGCACACTATCGTGCCAGTGAGGCGGCGCTGCGCTTGGCGCAATTCTCCATCGACCAGAGCGCCGTGGGCATCCTCTGGGTCAACTGGGACAGTCATGTGCGCTATGCCAACCGCGCCGCCGAAGCCATGCTCGGGTACTCGGCTGGGGCGGTGGTCAATCGGCCCTTGATCGATTTCGACCCAACCCTGCACATGGACCGTTGGTTGAACCTGTGGCGCCGGGCGCGTTCAAGTGACGATGTCTTGCCTACCTTCGAAACCAATTGCATGCGGGCCGATGGCAGCGTGTTACCCGCCGATGTCTCTCTGAGCTTCTTGCGCTTTCGGGATGCCGAGTATCTGGTGGTGTTTCTCACCGACGTCACCGAGCGCCGGCGTGCGTTGGCAGCCTTGCAGGAAAGTGAGGCACGACTTCAGGGCATCGCCGCCAATGTGCCCGGAATGGTATTTCGCCTTGAACGTGTGCGGCCCGGGGCACAGCTTGAGTTCGCCTACATCAGTGAAGGCAGCGAGGCGTTGGTTGGCTACTCGCCCGCCACGCTACGCCACCCCGACATGGGGTTACGCAGCCTTGTCCACCCGGACGATCGCGCCGATTACCACCGGACCCAGGATCACGCACTGGATACCGACAGTGACTGGTCGTGGCAGGGCCGGATCCTGACCCGCGAGGGTGAGGAACGCTGGGCCGAAATCAAGGCCATCACCCGTGGGTTGGGCGAGGGGCGAGTTGTCTGGGACGGCATTGTCTGGGATATCAGCGACAGCAAGCGTATCGAGCATGCGTTGGCCAGTTCTCAGGAGCAGCTGCGAGAACTGTCGGCACACCTTGAGAGCGTTCGCGAAGAAGAAAAAGCCCGCATCGCCCGTGAAGTGCATGATGAGCTGGGGCAGATGTTAACGGTGCTCAAACTGGAGACATCCATGTGTGAACTGGCGTATGCCCACCTGGACCCAGGCTTGAATGATCGGCTCAACAGCATGAAGCGCCTGATTGCTCAGTTGTTCCAGCTTATTCGTGACGTGGCCACTGCCTTGCGGCCACCGATCCTGGACGCTGGCATCGGTTCGGCCATTGAATGGCAAACGCGGCGTTTTGAAGCGCGCACGCAGATTCCTTGCCTGGTGCAGGTGCCGGACCATTTGCCTGCGTTGAGCGATGCCAAGGCTATCGGCCTGTTCAGGATTCTCCAGGAGGCGCTGACCAATGTGATGCGCCATGCCCAAGCGCATACTGTGCACATCAGTCTGGTGCTGGAGGGGCCGGACTTGTCGATGACCATCAGCGATGATGGCTGCGGCTTCGAGCTAACCGCCAGCCGGCCGACTTCATTTGGCCTGGTTGGCATGCGCGAGCGAGTATTGATGCTGGGCGGCAGCCTGGCGCTGGACAGTGAACCGGGGGAGGGCACCACCTTGAGCGTGCGCCTACCTTTTGATGCAGGAGAGCGGCAGTGATTCGTGTTTTGGTGGCAGAAGATCACACCATCGTTCGGGAAGGTATCAAGCAACTGATCGGCCTGGCCAAGGACCTGCAAGTCGTGGGCGAAGCCGCCAATGGTGAGCAGCTACTCGAGGCCTTGCGGCAAACGCCCTGCGAGGTGGTGCTGCTGGACATTTCGATGCCGGGTGTCAACGGCCTGGAAGCCATCCCCAGAATCAGGGCACTGAATACCCCACCGGCTATTTTGGTGCTGTCGATGCAC
Source organism: Pseudomonas sp. KH_021 (assembly GCF_057838865.1). NCBI lineage: Bacteria > Pseudomonadati > Pseudomonadota > Gammaproteobacteria > Pseudomonadales > Pseudomonadaceae > Pseudomonas > Pseudomonas sp. KH_021. The sequence goes on from NZ_CM174477.1 coordinate 480,765, forward strand.
GATGAAGCCCAGATGGCGGCCCGCGCCTTGAAAATGGGTGCAGCGGGCTACGCAACCAAAGACAGCGACCCTGCTCTATTGCTGACAGCCATCCGACGAGTGGCTAATGGAGGACGTTATATTGACCCGGACTTGGCGGATCGGATGGTCTTCGAGGTCGGTCTGACCGACGCCAGGCCGCTGCACTCGCTGCTTTCAGAGCGCGAATTTTCGGTATTCGAGCGCCTGGCCCAAGGCGCCAACGTCAATGATATCGCTCAACAGCTGGCCCTGAGCAACAAGACCATCAGTACCCACAAGGCTCGCTTGATGCAGAAACTCAATGTGAATTCGCTGGCCGAATTAGTGAAGTACGCCATGGAGCACAAGCTGGTCTAGGTCTGTTCCAAAAACGACCTGTCTTGCCCATCTGTGTGAATGACCTTGGTCGCACTGGGCCGCGCAGCGGCCCCTGAGCGGCTTCGCGGCCCGACCTGCCCTCATCCAAAAAACGCCATCACTGTAGGGCAATCCCTACCCCGGTGCTTCCAAGTCGCTGATATCAATCTCTCTCACCCCCCGATTTGCGCCCGCTGCCAGCTTCACTAGGCTTAGTCCACGGCAGTCATCCAATAAAAAGGTGTGGGTATGAGCGAGGTGAATTCGAGCGCTGGGGCAGGTGAGGTGCTGGTCAGCTTTCGTGGCGTGCAGAAAAGCTACGACGGCGAAAACCTGATCGTCAAAGACCTTAACCTGGAAATTCGCAAAGGCGAGTTTCTCACCTTGCTTGGGCCTTCCGGTTCCGGCAAGACCACCAGCCTGATGATGCTGGCCGGGTTCGAAACCCCGACCGCCGGCGAGATCAAACTGGCCGGCAAGTCCATCAACCATGTACCGCCGCACAAGCGCGACATCGGCATGGTGTTCCAGAACTACGCCTTGTTCCCCCACATGACCGTTGCCGAAAACCTGGCCTTTCCGCTCAGCGTTCGCGGCTTGAGCAAGACCGATGTCAGTGAGCGAGTGAAGAAGGTCCTGAGCATGGTTCAGCTCGATGCCTTCGCCCAGCGCTACCCCGCGCAGTTGTCCGGTGGCCAGCAGCAGCGAGTGGCGTTGGCCCGAGCGCTGGTGTTCGAACCGCAACTGGTGCTGATGGATGAGCCGCTGGGCGCGCTGGACAAACAACTGCGCGAGCACATGCAGATGGAGATCAAACACCTGCACCAGCGCTTGGGCGTGACGGTGGTGTACGTGACCCACGACCAGGGCGAAGCGTTGACCATGTCCGACCGCGTGGCGGTCTTCCATCAGGGCGAAATCCAGCAGATTGCCGACCCACGCACCCTCTACGAAGAACCCAAAAACACCTTCGTTGCCAACTTCATCGGTGAAAACAACCGCATCAGCGGCCAGTTGCTTAGCCAGGACGGCGACAAGTGCGTGATTGCATTGCCGCGTGGCGAGAAGGTCCAGGCGTTGGCGGTCAATGTTGGCCAGCCAGGGGAAGCGGTCACCTTGTCGATTCGCCCTGAGCGGGTTCGCCTCAATGGCCACAGCGAAAGCTGCGTGAACCGCTTCTCAGGAAGGGTCGCCGAATTCATTTATCTGGGTGATCACGTGCGGATGCGCCTGGAGGTGTGCGGTAAAACCGATTTCTTCGTCAAACAGCCCATCGCCGAACTCGACCCGGCGCTGGCCGTGGGCGATGTGGTGCCGCTTGGTTGGCAAGTCGAGCACGCACGGGCGCTCGACCCGCTGGAAGTCAACTGAAAGACAGCTTCACCAACCTTGTATTGTGGAGAAAATAATAATGATCAAACACTTGAAACTGACTGCCCTGACACTGGGCATGCTGGGCGCAGCCCAGGCGATGGCGGCGGGCCCGGATCTGACCGTGGTGTCTTTCGGTGGTGCCAACAAGGCGGCGCAGGTCAAGGCGTTCTATATGCCTTGGGAACAAGCCGGAAATGGAAAGATCGTTGCCGGTGAGTACAACGGTGAGATGGCCAGGGTCAAAGCCATGGTCGACACCAAAAGCGTAGATTGGGATCTGGTTGAAGTTGAGTCGCCTGAGCTGTCTCGTGGTTGCGATGAAGGCATGTTCGAAGAGATCGATCCGGCCCTGGTCGGTAAAGCAGAGGACTTCGTCAAAGGCGCCATCCAGCCCTGCGGTGTGGGTTTCTTCGTATGGTCCACCGTGCTGGCCTACAACGCCGACAAACTGAAAAGCGCGCCAACGAGTTGGGCTGACTTCTGGGACACCAAGCAGTTCCCCGGCAAGCGCGGCCTGCGCAAAGGCGCCAAATACACCCTCGAATTCGCTCTGATGGCCGACGGCGTAGCGCCTAAGGACGTCTACCAAGTCCTGGGCACCAAAGACGGCGTGGACCGCGCATTCAAGAAACTCGACGAACTCAAACCCAGCATTCAGTGGTGGGAAGCCGGCGCGCAGCCGCCACAGTATCTGGCTTCGGGCGACGTGGTCATGAGCTCGGCCTACAACGGCCGAATCGCTGCCGTACAGAAAGAAAGCAACCTGAAAGTGGTCTGGAACGGCGGCATTTACGACTTCGACTCATGGGCCATCCCCAAAGGCGCCAAAAACGTAGAGGCCGCGAAGAAGTTCCTCGCCTGGTCCGTTCAGCCCGAGCAGCAGAAAACCTACTCGCAGAACATCGCCTACGGCCCGGCCAACACCCAGGCGGTACCGCTGTTGGATAAGGCGATCCTCAAGGACATGCCGACCACGCCGGAAAACATCGCCAATCAGGTGCAGATCGATGTGCTCTTCTGGGCCGACAACAGTGAGCAACTGGAGCAACGTTTCAACGCTTGGGCTGCCAAGTAACTGTAGGAGCCCGGCTTGCCGGCGATAGGGCCACCGCGGTGTGTCAGGGTTGACGCCTCGCGGGCAAGCCCGGCTCCTACCTGTAGAAGCCGGGTTTACCGGAATGCCGGACCACCGCGGTGTACCCATCGCAGCCAAGGCTGGCTCCTACAAAGCTTGTCATCACCTGAAGTGTCGCCCATGGGGTGACGCTTCCCTCGTAGAAGATTTCGGAGTTCGCTATGGCCATCGCAGTGCCTATGAAACAGGACGCCAGCCCCAACCTGAAACAGCGGCTGGCCCGGGCTGAACGCGTCAATCGCTGGAAAGCCCAGGCCCTGATCGCACCGCTGGTGCTGTTTCTGCTGTTGGTCTTCCTGGTGCCGATCGTTGCACTACTCTACAAAAGCGTTGGCAACCCGGAAGTGGTCAATGGGCTACCGCGAACTGTCCAGGCTGTTGCTAGCTGGGATGGTAAGAGCCTGCCCGACGAGGGAGTTTACAAAGCCCTCAGTGAAGACCTGGCCGAGTCGCGCAAGAATCAAAGCCTTGGCGATCTGTCCAAGCGCCTGAACATGGAGCTGGCCGGCTATCGCAGCCTGTTGGCAAAAACTGCTCGAGCCTTACCCTTCAAGAGCGAGCCGGCTTCTTATAAAGAAGCCCTGCAAAGCCTGGACGAGCGTTGGGGAGATCCGGCCTACTGGCAAGCGATCCGTCGCAACACCAGCAATGTCACGCCGTTTTATCTGCTCGCCGCTGTCGATCATCGAATCGATGACCTGGGAGAGGTGGCGCCGACCACACCCGACCAGGCGATCTACCTGGATATTTTCGCTCGAACTTTCTGGATGGGCCTGGTCATCACGGCTATCTGCCTGGTGCTGGCCTATCCATTGGCCTACCTGCTGGCAAACCTTCCGGCGCGCCAAAGCAACCTGCTGATGATTCTGGTGCTGCTGCCGTTCTGGACCTCGATTCTGGTACGCGTCGCCGCCTGGATCGTGCTCCTTCAGTCGGGAGGCTTGATCAACAGTGGGCTGATGGCCTTGGGCATTATCGATAAACCGCTGGAACTGGTGTTCAACCGCGTAGGTGTCTACATCTCGATGGTCCACATCATGCTGCCATTCATGATTCTGCCGATCTACAGCGTGATGAAAGGGATCTCGCCCACCTACATGCGTGCCGCCATTTCGCTGGGCTGCCATCCGTTCGCGAGCTTCTGGCGCGTGTACTTTCCGCAGACCTACGCAGGTGTAGGGGCTGGTTGCCTGTTGGTGTTCATCCTGGCCATTGGTTACTACATCACCCCGGCGCTGCTCGGCAGCCCTAATGATCAGATGGTCAGCTACTTCGTCGCGTTCTACACCAACACCAGCATCAACTGGGGTATGGCCACGGCGCTGGGCGGGCTGCTCTTGCTCGCTACCGTGATCCTGTACCTGATCTATAGCTGGTTGGTCGGTGCCAGCCGCCTGCGCCTGAGCTGAGGAGAGTCGAAATGTTGAGCCCTTACATGTCGCCCGTGGAGCGGGTCTGGTTCTACACCTTGCGCATTCTTTGCGGGTTGGTGCTGTTGTTCCTGATTTTGCCGGTACTGGTTATCGTGCCGTTGTCGTTCAACTCCGGCAGCTTTCTGGTCTACCCGCTGCAAGGTTTTTCGCTGCATTGGTACCAGGACTTCTTCGGTTCGGCCGAATGGATGCGGGCACTGAAGAACAGCATCATTGTGGCGCCAGCCGCCACGGTACTGGCCATGGTCTTCGGCACATTGGCCTCGATCGGGCTGACGCGGGGCGATTTCCCTGGCAAGCCGTTGGTGATGGCGTTGGTGATCTCGCCCATGGTGGTGCCGGTGGTGATCATTGGTGTGGCCAGCTACCTGTTCTTTGCACCGCTAGGGATGGGCAACAGCTACATTTCTCTAATATTGGTACATGCCGTACTCGGTGTTCCGTTCGTGATCATCACTGTGTCGGCGACATTGCAGGGATTCAACCACAACCTGGTGCGGGCTGCGGCAAGCCTGGGTGCCTCGCCGCTGACTGCTTTTCGCCGGGTGACTTTGCCGCTGATCGCGCCTGGAGTGATTTCCGGGGCCTTGTTCGCCTTTGCGACCTCGTTCGATGAAGTGGTGGTGACGCTGTTTCTCGCAGGCCCCGAGCAAGCCACGCTGCCGCGGCAGATGTTCAGCGGTATTCGCGAAAACTTAAGCCCGACCATTGCCGCTGCCGCGACGCTGCTGATCGCCTTTTCGGTGGTACTGCTGCTGACACTGGAATGGCTGCGCGGTCGCAGCGAGAAGATGCGAACCCAGGCGGTATAAGGCATTAAATTGCTTTCGCCAAAGCATTACGGGCCGTGACCTTCGTCAATCCTGACGACGGCCACGGCCCGTAATGCTTTGGCTGAGGTACAATGCGCGCCATCGTGATTCTTCAAAAACAGGTGCGCCATGCAGCCCTTCGCTATTGCCCCGTCTATTCTGTCCGCAGACTTCGCTCGCCTGGGCGAAGAAGTCGACAATGTCCTCGCCGCGGGCGCCGATATCGTCCACTTCGATGTGATGGATAACCACTATGTGCCTAACCTGACCATCGGCCCGATGGTGTGTGCGGCACTGCGCAAGTACGGTATTACCGCGCCGATCGATGCCCACCTGATGGTGTCCCCGGTCGATCGCACCATCGGTGACTTCATCGACGCCGGCGCCACGTACATCACGTTTCACCCCGAAGCCACGTTGCATGTGGATCGCTCACTGCAGTTGATCCGCGAGGGTGGTTGCAAGGCTGGCCTGGTGTTCAACCCCGCCACACCGCTGGACGTACTCAAGTACGTGATGGACAAGGTCGACATGATCTTGCTGATGAGCGTGAACCCAGGCTTCGGCGGGCAGAAGTTCATCCCCGACACGCTGGATAAACTGCGCGAAGCGCGTGCATTGATCGATGCCTCGGGCCGTGACATTCGCTTGGAAATCGACGGCGGCGTCAATGTCGGCAACATTCGTGAGATCGCTGAAGCAGGCGCGGATACCTTCGTGGCCGGTTCGGCGATTTTCAACACCCCCAACTATCGCGAAGTGATTGAGAAAATGCGCGCTGAACTGGCGCTGGCTCGTCCATGAGTGGCTTCGAGCAGCTGTTCCCGGGCAGCCTGCCAAGGCTGGTGATGTTCGACCTGGACGGTACGCTGGTCGACTCGGTCCCCGACCTTGCCGCCGCCGTGGAGAAAATGCTGCTCGCCCTGGGCCGCGCACCGGTCGGCATCGACGCGGTGCGGCTCTGGATTGGCAACGGTGCGCGCGTCCTGGTGCGCCGTGCGCTGGCCAACAGCCTGGATCATGCCGCTGTCGGTGATGCCGAGACGGATGAGGCGCTGGCGATTTTCATGGACACCTACGCCCAAGGCCATGACCTCACCGAGGTGTATCCAGGTGTGCGTGACACGTTGAAATGGTTGCACAAGCAGGGCGTCGAAATGGCCCTGATCACCAACAAGCCCGAGCGCTTTGTCGCCCCTTTGCTCGACCAGCTCAAGCTCGGCCGCTATTTCCGCTGGATTGTCGGTGGCGACACCCTCCCACAACAGAAGCCTGATCCAGCCGCCTTGCTGTTTGTGATGAAAATGGCCGGCGTAGCGCCGCGCGAAGCGCTGTTTGTCGGTGACTCGCGCAATGATGTGCAGGCGGCGAAGGCGGCCGGTGTGGCCTGTGTCGCGCTGACCTACGGTTACAATCATGGGCGCCCGATCAGCGAAGAGTCGCCAGCGTTAGTGATAGACGATCTGCGGGCACTCCTCCCCGGTTGCTTAGATGCAGCCACTGGGATAACGTTGGCAGACGACAAAGCCCCCCCTCATAGAGATTCCATCGTGGTGGTCACCCGCAAACTCTGGATGAAAGTCATCAAGGCCCTGGCCCGCTGGCGTTGGCGCGCCTGATTACTTTCTGGCCGGCCTGCCCGGCGCGTTTGCACACCTGACCGTTTTTACCTCATGCCACGAGGCTGATCATGACCCGCGAAGAATTCCTGCGTTTGGCCGCTGCCGGCTATAACCGCATTCCCCTTGCCTACGAAACCCTGGCTGACTTCGACACGCCGCTGTCGATCTATTTGAAACTGGCCGATGCACCCAACTCCTACCTTCTGGAGTCGGTACAAGGCGGTGAGAAGTGGGGGCGTTACTCGATTATTGGCCTGCCGTGCCGCACAGTGATGCGCGTTCATGATCATCAGGTGGTCGTGACCCAGGACGGTAATGAAGTCGAACGTCATGATGTCGAAGACCCATTGGACTTCGTAGAAGCATTCAAGAATCGCTACAAGGTGCCAACCATTCCAGGAATGCCACGTTTTGACGGCGGCCTGGTGGGCTATTTTGGCTACGACTGCGTGCGTTACGTTGAAAAGCGCCTGGGCAAATGCCCGAACCCGGACCCATTGGGCGTACCGGATATCCTGTTGATGGTTTCGGACGCTGTCGTAGTGTTCGACAACCTTGCCGGCAAGATGCATGCGATCGTACTGGTCGATCCGGCCAATGCCGAGGCTTACGAGCAAGGCCTGGCCCAGCTCGATGGCCTGATGGACAAACTTCGCCAGCCAATCACCCCGCGCCGCGGCCTGGACCTGACCCGCCAGGGCGCTGGCGAGCCAGTGTTCCGTTCAAGTTTCACCCAGTCCGACTATGAGCAGGCTGTCGATACCATCAAGGAATACATCCTGGCGGGCGATTGCATGCAGGTCGTACCGTCCCAGCGCATGTCGATCGACTTCAAGGCCGCACCTATCGATCTTTACCGTGCGCTGCGTTGTTTCAATCCGACACCTTATATGTACTTCTTCAACTTTGGCGACTTCCATGTGGTGGGCAGCTCGCCGGAGGTACTGGTGCGGGTGGAGGATAACCTGATCACTGTTCGCCCAATCGCGGGCACCCGTCCACGCGGCGCAACCGAAGAGGCCGACCGTGCACTGGAAGAAGACCTGCTGTCGGACGCCAAGGAAATCGCCGAGCACCTGATGCTGATCGACCTGGGCCGCAATGACACCGGGCGCGTCTCGGAGATCGGTACGGTCAAGGTTACTGAGCAGATGGTCATCGAGCGTTATTCGAACGTGATGCACATCGTTTCCAACGTCACCGGCCAACTCAAGCAAGGCTTGAGCGCCATGGACGCCCTGCGCGCCATCCTGCCCGCCGGCACGCTGTCGGGGGCGCCGAAAATTCGCGCCATGGAAATCATCGACGAACTGGAGCCAGTCAAGCGCGGTGTCTATGGCGGCGCGGTCGGGTACCTGGCCTGGAACGGCAACATGGATACGGCCATTGCCATTCGTACCGCGGTGATCAAGGACGGTGAACTGCACGTCCAGGCCGGGGGCGGTATCGTTGCCGATTCCGTGCCGCTGTTGGAGTGGGAGGAGACGCTGAACAAACGCCGCGCGATGTTCCGCGCCGTTGCGCTCGCTGAACAAACCCCCGCGTCCGACGCCTGAGGAGCAGACCATGCTGTTGATGATCGACAATTACGATTCTTTTACCTACAACGTCGTCCAGTATTTCGGCGAGTTGGGCGCGGACGTCAAAGTGATCCGCAATGATGAAATGACCATCGCCCAGATCGAAGCGCTGAACCCTGAGCGCATCGTCGTTTCACCAGGCCCTTGCACGCCGACCGAAGCCGGTGTGTCGTTGGAAGTGATCAAGCATTTTGCTGGCAAGCTGCCGATTCTGGGCGTCTGCCTGGGGCATCAATCCATCGGCCAGGCCTTTGGTGGTGATGTGGTTCGTGCCCGCCAGGCCATGCACGGTAAGACCAGCCCGGTCATCCACGAAGACCAAGGCGTATTCGACGGCCTCAATCATCCGCTGACCGTCACCCGTTATCACTCGTTGGTGGTCAAGCGCGAAACGCTGCCTGAGTGCCTGGAAGTCACCGCCTGGACAGCCCTGGGAGACGGTTCGGTCGATGAAATCATGGGCCTGCGCCACAAGACACTGAACATCGAAGGGGTGCAATTTCACCCTGAATCGATTCTGACCGAGCAAGGCCACGAGCTGTTCGCCAACTTCCTCAAGCAAACCGGCGGCAGCCGCTAAGGACCGATCATGGATATCAAGAGCGCGCTGAACCGTATTGTCAGCCAGTTGGACCTGAGCACCGATGAAATGCGCGATGTCATGCGCGAAATCATGACGGGCCAATGCACGGAGGCACAGATTGGTGCCTTTATGATGGGCATGCGCATGAAGAGCGAAAGCATCGACGAAATCGTCGGTGCGGTCTCGGTGATGCGTGAACTGGCGGACAAGGTCGAGCTGCAGACCCTCGATGGCGTCGTCGACGTGGTCGGTACCGGCGGTGACGGCGCTAATATTTTCAACGTATCCACCGCTTCTGCTTTTGTTGTCTCGGCAGCGGGCTGCACCGTAGCCAAGCATGGTAATCGGGCCGTGTCGGGCAAGAGCGGCAGCGCGGACCTGCTGGAAGCCGCGGGCATTTATCTGAACCTGACCCCGGTACAAGTGGCTCGTTGCATCGACAGTGTTGGCATCGGCTTTATGTTCGCCCAGGTCCACCATGGTGCGATGAAGCATGCCGCCGGCCCTCGCCGCGACCTTGGCATGCGTACCCTGTTCAATATGCTTGGCCCGCTTACGAATCCGGCCGGAGTTCGGCATCAGGTCGTAGGTGTCTTCAATCAGGCCCTGTGCCGACCATTGGCTGAAGTACTGCTGCGTCTGGGTAGCAAGCACGTTTTGGTGGTGCATTCCCAGGATGGCCTGGATGAATTCAGCCTGGCTGCTCCGACTTATGTGGCGGAACTCAAAGATGGCCAGATCACCGAATACTGGGTGCAGCCTGAAGACCTGGGTATTAAGAGCCAGAGCCTTTATGGGCTGGTAGTCGACGGCCCGGCTGCATCGCTGGAACTGATCCGCGACGCTCTTGGGAAACGCAAGACTGAAAATGGCCAAAAGGCTGCGGAAATGATTGTGCTCAACGCGGGCGCTGCGTTGTACGCGGCAGATCATGCATCGAGCCTCAAGGAAGGCGTGGCCTTGGCCCACGACGCCCTGCATACCGGCCTTGCCCGGGAAAAACTCGAAGAGTTGGGTGCCTTTACCGCGGTGTTCAAAGTGGAGAATGAAGGATGAAAGTACCGACGGTTCTGGAGAATATTCTTGCCCGCAAGGTTCAGGAAGTGGCAGAGCGGCGCAGCCGGGTAAGCCTGGCTGAACTTGAGCGGTTGGCTGCTGCTGCCGACCCAGCGCGGGGTTTTGCCCGGGCCCTGATTGACCAGGCTGCGCGCAAGCAACCGGCGGTGATTGCTGAAATCAAGAAGGCTTCACCAAGCAAAGGCGTGATTCGCGAGGACTTCGTCCCCGCCGACATCGCCAAGAGCTACGAAATGGGTGGCGCTACCTGCCTGTCGGTGCTGACCGATATCGATTACTTCCAGGGCGCTGATAGCTATCTGCAGCAGGCTCGCTCGGCGTGCAAACTGCCGGTGATCCGCAAGGATTTCATGATCGACCCCTATCAGATCGTTGAAGCCCGTGCCTTGGGAGCCGACTGCGTGCTGTTGATCGTCTCCGCCCTGGATGACGTGAAAATGGCCGAGCTGGCGAGCGCCGCCAAAGGTGTTGGCCTGGATGTGCTGGTTGAAGTGCATGATGGCAATGAGCTTGAACGTGCCCTGAAAACCCTCGACACGCCATTGGTAGGGATCAACAACCGTAACCTGCACACCTTTGAAGTCAGCCTGGAAACGACGCTCGACTTGCTGCCGCGGGTGCCTCGTGACCGTTTGGTAATTACCGAAAGCGGTATTCTCAATCGCGCCGATGTCGAGCTGATGGAAATCAGCGAGGTGTATTCGTTCCTGGTGGGCGAAGTCTTCATGCGTGCTGAGAATCCTGGCGTGGAGCTGCAGCGTTTGTTTTTCCCGGAACGCGCACCGGTCATCACTGCCTCGACTCTGGACTGATTCGATGAACGCACCGCGGTTTGCCTGGTAGATTGCGCAACACCCATCGCTGTAGGAGCCGGCTTTAGCCGCGATGAACGCACCGCGGTTTATCTGATGTATTGCGTAACGGCCATCGCAGGCAAGCCTAGCTCCTACAAAACCCGATAAGGTTTCTGATATGACGATTGAACCTGCTGCATTGACGGTTGAAGCGGGCTTGCATGCCGAACAGGACTTGCTGGCTGCCGTGTGTTCAGGGGCACAGTCCCATGGTTTACTGTTCTGGAAGCCTACGGATCGGGCTTTGGTGATGCCTCGGCGGATGAGCCGACTCGCGGATTTCGAAGAAGCCTGCGGCGAGTTGGCTATTTCCGGCTGGCCGGTGCTGTTGCGTGAAACTGGCGGTGAGCCGGTGCCTCAATCTCCTGCGGTGCTGAACCTTGCGCTGGTATACGCTGCACCGCGCCGCGAAGGTGATCACGGTCGTATTGAGGCCGCCTACGAGCGACTTTGCCAGCCCTTGTGCGAGTTGCTGCGCGAGTGGGGAGGCGAAGCCGGTGTGGGCGAGATCGAGGGTGCGTTCTGCGACGGTCGCTACAACGTCAACCTCAATGGTCGCAAGTTGGTCGGTACCGCCCAGCGCTGGCGACAAGGCATGGGCGGCAAACGTCCGGTTGTCTTGGTGCACGGTGCCTTGCTGTTGGATAACGAGCGCGAGTCTATGGTGTCGGCAGTTAACCAATTCAATGAAATCTGCAACCTGGAGCAGCGCTGCCGGGCTCAAAGCCATATCGCGCTGCACGAGGTATTTGCTCAGGCGCCCTTGATCGAACGCCTGCAACAGCAATACCAATCAATGCTCGACTCGATCCCCGCCGACGCTTAACGCGTCCCGAAGACCACCATGGTCTTGCCTTTGACGTGAACCAGGCTGCGTTCTTCCAGATCTTTGAGGACGCGGCCGACCATCTCCCGTGAGCAACCGACGATTCGGCCGATCTCCTGACGAGTAATCTTGATCTGCATGCCATCGGGATGGGTCATGGCATCGGGCTGCTTGCACAATTCGAGTAGGCAACGGGCAACTCTACCCGTGACATCGAAGAACGCCAGATCGCCCACTTTGCGGGTCGTGTTGCGCAAGCGCTGCGCCATCTGATTGCCCAGCGCATACAGAATTTCGGGTTCCTGCTCGGCCAACTCACGAAATTTGGCGTAGGTGATCTCAGCCACCTCGCACTCGGTCTTGGCTCGAACCCAGGCGCTGCGCTCTTGCTCTTGCCCTGCGGGCTCGAATAAACCCAGTTCACCGAAAAAATCGCCGGTATTGAGATAGGCAATGATCATTTCATGGCCGTCGTCATCTTCGATCAGGATGGTGACTGAGCCTTTGATAATGAAAGACAGTGTCTCGGAGCGATCACCGGCGCAAATAATGCTGCTCTTGGCCGCATAGCGACGGCGCTGGCAATGAGCGAGTAGTTTGTCGATATTTTTGATTTTGGGTGCAAGGGTTGGAACGACCATGGCGCTATCCCGCAATTAAGTGAAACCGCTTCCGTACAATTTTTATTCAACTCACCTGCGCCTTGACGCCAGCAGATTGGCGCAGCTTATCAGAGGCGTTCGATTGGATCCGCATTTACTTAACCGTTTCTCATTCGCCGGCGTAAGAGACCGCTGTGCTAAGCTGGCGACCTTTTTTACAGTGGAGTCCTGGTGATGAAGGCGCGTATCCAGTGGGCGGGTGAGGCCATGTTTCTCGGTGAGTCGGGCAGCGGCCATGTGGTAGTCATGGATGGCCCGCCGGAAAGTGGTGGCCGAAATCTGGGCGTGCGCCCTATGGAAATGCTGCTGCTGGGCCTGGGTGGCTGCAGTAACTTCGATGTGGTCAGCATTCTGAAAAAGTCTCGCCAAGCTGTGGAAAGTTGCGAAGCGTTCCTTGAAGCTGAACGGGCCGAGGAAGATCCGAAAGTATTCACCAAGATTCATCTGCACTTTGTGGTCAAGGGGCGCGGTTTGAAGGAAGCCCAAGTCAAGCGGGCTGTCGAGTTGTCTGCAGAGAAGTACTGTTCAGCGTCGATCATGCTCGGGCGTGCCGGGGTGGACATCACCCACGACTATGAAATCGTTGAGCTCGGTTGAACTGATGTTGAATGCAAAGGCCCTCGACAAAGAGGGCCTTTTCATTTAGCGCTTCAAAGCCGGTAGAAAATTGAGCAGTGGCGCCGGCAGCTTTGCGCGCAGGTGATCGCTCAGGCGATTCCGATGTTTCTGATACACCAGCCCCAGGCCAATGACGGCGACACCGATCACGCTCACGACCACTGGGAACAGCAGCGAGTCAGCAAACACGTCATAGGACAGGTAGCCCAGATAACCCGCAACTCCCAGACCGCCAAAGACCATGAATGTCGGCCGGCGCAGCAACACCGCGAGGGCCATCAGGCCGAGGTTGACCAGGCAGTAGGCCGCCTTCCCCCACTCGCTGCCGCTTTCCATCAGGCTCAGCCCACCCCAGAACGCCAGCAAACCGGCCAGATATCCCCAAAATGCGTAGTCGTGGCGGGTACGGCCATCAATCCAGACAAAAACCATCAACAGGCCAAGTCCGAACCAGAGCGAGATCAGGCGCCGGTCTTCCCAATTGAACGTCTCGCCATACACCCATTCAGTCAGGTCCATGGACATGAACCACAGCGCCAGGGCGATGGGCATCACAATGAAAGGGAAGCGAACAACGCGCAGCATCAGCAGCCCGGCAATAACGGTGGCCGCTTCCATGGCCAGCCAGCCGCCCTGAACGTAGCGGTAATAATCGCGATAGTTGCCTTGGGTATCCTCCAGTGGCCACCACCCGACCAGGCGCTCGATGGCAAACACCGCCAGGGGCACAAGGCTCACAGCAACCGCAGCCAGTAAGCCGCCAGGGATGAGTTGCCCGCGCTTATGCAGCGCGATGCCAATCCCGCCTGACAAGCCCGTGTATAAAAGTGCGATTAACAATAGGGCGATATCACCGACGCGCATCCACGCTTGCGTGATCAGCCAGCCCATTGCGGCCATGATCAGCAGGGCGCCGAAGTAATAGGCGATATGCGAAAGCTGGAAGGTGGCGCGCCCTTGTGGCGACTGCCTTAAAAACTCAAGCAGCGCCACGTCCTGGCCAGGCGCCAGGACTCCGGCGCTTACAGCTCGAGCCAGATCCTGGGCGTCGATACGTTCACTCATGGCAGACCTCACTTCCTGTGGCGATCCTGTGTGACCCAATGCCGGTTGAATCAGATTCGATAGGTGCTCTTGGTCATCACTTTGGCCATCAGGCTCATGCCGAACTTGATGGGGGCGGGAAAGCGTATGCCCCCGGCATCCAGCGCCGATTCAGCGTGTTGTGCCTCATCGGTGCGCATCTGCTCAAGAATAGCCCGGGATTTTTCGTCATCGGTGGGGATCTGTTCCAGATGTTCATCCAGATGTTTGCAGACCTGATGCTCGGTGGCGGCCACAAAACCAAGGCTTACCTTGTCGCTGATCAGTCCAGCGACGGCTCCGATACCGAACGACATGCCGTAGAACAGCGGGTTGAGCACGCTGGGGTGGCTGCCCAGCTGACGAATGCGTTGCTCGCACCAGGCCAGATGGTCGACTTCTTCATCGGCGGCATGCTCCATGGCCTTGCGCACCTGAGGCAACTTGGCGGTCAGGGCCTGGCCTTGATACAGCGCCTGGGCACAGACTTCTCCGGTGTGGTTGATGCGCATCAAGCCGGCAACATGACGGGCTTGTACGTCATCGAGCTTGGAGTCAGGGGCAATGATGGCCGGAGACGGGCGGGACGGCTGCCCGCTGAAAGGCAGTAACGTTCGCATGGCGGCATCGGCTTGCAGCAACAAGCGATCAAGCGGCGAGTAGTGACGTTCGGTAGCCATGGGCACCTCCGCAAAAAACACGGCTGCCAGTTTAACCCAATCGGCTGAGCAGAGCTTGCGGCGGATCAACACACCGTTTAACGCGGCAAACGGTGTGTTGAGTGCTTGATCAGCCCGGTGGCCAATGCATCTGGCGCTGCCCTAGCACATGCATATGAATGTGGTAGACGGTTTGACCGCCCAATTCATTGCAATTCATCACCACGCGAAAACCTTCGTCACAGCCCAACTCTTTAGCCAAGCGCTGCGCGGTAAAGAGGATATGACCGGCAAGCGCCTTGTCATCTTCCGTCAGGTCATTGAGGGTGCGGACCGGCTTTTTCGGAACGACCAGAAAATGCACGGGGGCTTGCGGGGCGATATCGTGGAAGGCCAGGACCTGGTCATCTTCGTAGATGATTTTCGCGGGTATTTCTCTGTTGATGATCTTGGTGAACAGAGTATCCACAGCTGTTACTCCATGGTGGTAATCGGACCTGAGTGTACTCAGCTCGCCCGACTTAGCCCAGCCCTTCAGCGCGGGCTGTAGGCTTTGTTGATCAGGGCAGCGATCTTGCGTGCCAACCAGCGCGAGCCGAATCGCGGAGCCAGGGCCAGCCAGCGATTACGTCGTCCGGGTGTGATGATTGCACGATTTTTTTCCAGAGCGCGAACAGTGAACAAGGCAACTTCTTCCGGACTGAGGCAGCGCTTGCTCTTGTCGAGCCTGGGTATTCGGCGATGGGGTGAGCGGGTGGGGCCGGGACACAGAACAGAGACCTTGATCCCGCATTGCTTGAGCTCTTCGCGCAGGCCTTCGGAAAAATGCAGCACATACGCTTTGCTGGCGGCATAGCTGGTCATCCAGGGGCCGGGAGTAAAGGCGGCAATGGATGCGACATTCAGAATCTGCCCACCCCCTTGTACAGCCATGGCGTTGCCGATGGCGTGGCACAAGCGAGTAAGTGCCAGAATGTTTACCTCGATCAGGTCCTGCTCATCTCCCCACTCCTTGGCCAGGAAAGGACCGTAGGAGCGCTGGGCGGCACAGTTGACCAGCAAATCGATCTGCCTCTCGCCTTCTTCAAGCTCCAACAGAAAGCCTGACAAGCGTAGGGGCTCGCTCAAATCAAGGGCCCGAATCAGGACCTCCACACCGAAACGCATGGACAATTCGATGGCGATGCTTTCAAGCAGATCACGTTGGCGGGCAACCAGAATAAGGCTGCGCCCTCGGCGAGCAAGGGCTTCGGCCATAGCCAGGCCCAGGCCGCTGGAGGCGCCAGTGATCAGGGCGTAACGGGTCATGCAGTTCTCCGTGCGAACGCCACCGCTCTGCATTCATCGAAGAAGCAGGGAAGGGACGCATTTACATTTGGACAGTCTACAGTGCGAGCGAGGGATTCGCTGCTTTCGTTATAAGCAGGCCATCAATGGGGCCAGGTTTGAGCCATTTTGAGGGCTTGCTGCTGAGCCTGGCGATATTCCCGATCCAGTCGGGCGATAAGCGCTTGGGTTGAAGGCAGGTCATCGATACCGCCCACCCCTTGGCCTGCCGACCAAACAGTTTTCCAGGCCTTGGCCTCATCGTTGATCGGCTTGAGTTTGCTGCTTGCGCCCGTGTTATTCAGCGCGGCCAGGTCGAAACCAGCCCGTTCCAGGCTCTGGCGCATGAAGCTTGCGGGCACGCCAGAAACGGCGGGTGTGTAAATGATATCGGCCGCCTTGGCAGCCAACAGCATGTCTTTGTAATCGTCGGGTGCATGGCTTTCGCCAGTGGCGATAAAGCGTGTTCCGAGGTAAGCAAGGTCGGCGCCCATCATCTGTGCAGCCAGAATTTCATGGCCGTGGTTCAGGCAGCCTGCCAGTAGTAAAGTCTTGTCGAAGAACTGGCGAATTTCACTGACAAGGGCAAACGGGCTCCAGGTACCGGCATGCCCACCTGCACCTGCGGCCACGGCAATCAGGCCGTCGACACCGGCTTCGGCGGCTTTTTCTGCATGTCGTCTGGTGGTGACGTCATGAAATACCAGCCCCCCGTAGGCATGCACGGCATCGACCAGCTCTTTGACCGCACCCAGGCTGGTGATGACGATGGGAACCTTGTGGTCGATACAGATCGCAAGATCCGCCTGAAGCCTCGGATTACTGTTATGCACGATGAGGTTGACCGCATAAGGTGCGGGCCGCTCCAATGCTGCCAAACCTGTTTCGATCTCTTCTATCCAGGCCTTGAAGCCGCTGCTTTCTCGCTGATTGAGCGCGGGGAAACTTCCCACTACGCCATTGGCGCAACAGGCCAAGACCAACTGCGGGTTGGAGATCAAGAACATGGGCGCTGCCACGACCGGCAGGCGCAGGCGTTGTTCAAGCAGGTTTGGCAGCGGCATGGGAGCTGATCTCGTAGGCTAAAAGAATGAGATTAGAACGGTTTGACCACGGCCAGGATGACAATTGCCAGCAGAAATACCACCGGTACTTCATTGAACCAGCGATAGAACGTATGGCTGCGCTTGTTTTCGCCGCGGGCAAAGCGCTTGAGCTGCGCGCCGCACATGTGATGGTAGCCGGTCAGCAGGATCACCAATGTCAACTTGGCATGCATCCAGCCTTGACTCATGTAGCCACCCGGATTGAGGCTGATCAGTGCGATGCCCAGAATAAAGGTGGCGATCATCGCAGGCCCCATGATGCCGCGATACAGTTTGCGCTCCATGATCGTGAAGCGTTCGCGGCTGGCGGTGTCTTCGCTCATTGCGTGGTAGACGAACAGGCGTGGTAAATAGAACAGGCCGGCAAACCAGCACACCACGGCGACGATATGAAACGCTTTGAGCCATAAAAACAGCATTTTTTGGTTATCCCCAGGTTCACGGAATCGAGATAGTAGTGGTTAGCGTGCCCGCACGTCACCTGAACGGTTGTTACAGGACCTTGAGCCCCCTATCATCGGTGACTTTCCAGTCGGTTCGTTGAAAGGGGCGGTTTTATGGTCAAGGTCGGTATCGTCGGCGGCACGGGATACACCGGTGTCGAGCTGCTGCGTCTGTTGGCACAGCATCCACAGGCAGAAGTGGCTGTTATCACTTCGCGATCCGAAGCCGGACTGCCGGTTGCCGAGATGTACCCGAACCTGCGCGGTCACTACGACAACCTGGCTTTCAGTGTTCCTGACATCAAAACGTTGGGCGCCTGTGATGTTGTGTTCTTCGCGACCCCTCATGGTGTGGCGCACTCCCTGGCCGGTGAGCTGCTGGCCGCTGGCACCAAGGTGATCGACCTGTCGGCAGACTTCCGTTTGCAGGACGCTGAAGAGTGGGCCAAATGGTACGGTCAACCCCATGGTGCGCCTGAGCTGCTCAAGGACGCCGTCTATGGTTTGCCTGAAGTCAATCGTGAGCAAATTCGCCAGGCGCGTCTGATTGCCGTGCCGGGTTGCTACCCAACCGCAACGCAACTGGGCTTTTTACCTTTGCTTGAGGCCGGTATTGCCGATGCTTCGCGCTTGATCGCGGACTGCAAGTCCGGCGTCAGTGGCGCTGGCCGTGGTGCCAGTGTGGGCTCGCTGTTCTGCGAATCGGGCGAAAGCATGAAGGCCTACGCGGTGAAAGGTCACCGCCATCTGCCGGAAATCACCCAAGGTCTGCGTCGTGCTGCTGGTGGTGATGTAGGCCTGACGTTTGTACCGCACCTGACGCCGATGATTCGTGGCATTCACTCGACCCTGTACGCCACCGTTGTGGATAAGTCGGTTGACCTGCAGGCACTGTTCGAGAAGCGCTATGCCGATGAGCCTTTCGTCGATGTGATGCCGGCGGGTAGCCATCCGGAAACCCGCAGCGTGCGCGGTGCCAACGTCTGCCGTATTGCTGTTCACCGGCCTCAGGGCGGTGATCTGGTCGTGGTCTTGTCGGTCATCGACAACCTGGTCAAGGGCGCATCGGGCCAAGCCGTTCAAAACCTGAACATCCTGTTTGGCCTGGATGAGCGCCTGGGGCTTTCTCACGCAGGCATGATGCCTTAATCCCTGTCACCGAAAAGGCCCGCGATGCGGGCCTTTTCGTTTTCGGATACGCAATGTTCCGAATGTCTTTTGCACAATTGTTGACCCTTTTTCTCACAGAAGCGGATAATGCGCGTCATCACGCATTATGGCGGCATAGCGCCGGGAGATAGTCAGCATGAGCGTCGAATCCTTCACCCCCATGGCTTTGCAATTTACGCAGGGTGCTGCGCACAAGGTGAAGAGCCTGGTCGATGAAGAAGGTAACGATCGCCTGAAGTTACGAGTATTCGTAACGGGTGGCGGTTGCTCCGGTTTTCAGTATGGTTTCACCTTCGATGAAGATGTGGCCGATGACGACACCATCGTCGAGCGCGAGGGCGTGTCCCTGGTGGTCGATCCAATGAGTTTCCAGTACTTGGCCGGTGCTGAAGTGGACTACCAGGAAGGTCTGGAAGGTTCGCGCTTCGTCATCAAGAACCCGAACGCGACTACAACCTGTGGTTGCGGGTCGTCGTTTTCGATCTGAGTCTTGTTTTACCGATGCACTCAACGCCGCGCTTTGCGCGGCGTTTTGCATTGTCTGGTCAGGCTGGGTAGATAGCGCCCAGAACTCTCAAACCACTCGCCCCGGTCACACTTGGGCGGTTGGTAGGAATGCCTTCGAGGCAGCAATGTGCAAGCCAGGCAAATGCCATGGCTTCAACCCAGTCAGGTTCAACGCCGCGAGCGGCAGTGCTGTCCACCTGCGTTGCGGGTAACAGCTGGGCAAGGCGGCGCATCAGCGCACCGTTGTGAGCGCCACCACCGCAGACCCAAAGGGCTTGGGTGCGGGGTTGGGCGGCCTTTAGCGATTCTGTAATGGTCTGTGCGGTGAGCTCGAGCAGGGTAGCTTGCACGTCTGCCTGCGCATAGGCGCTGCAAAGGTGACGCTTGAGCCAAGGCAGATTGAAAACTTCCCGCCCTGTGCTTTTAGGGCCGGTCGCAGTAAAGAAAGGGTCGGCGAGCAGTCGCTTCAGCAGCTCAGGGATTACGGTACCTGAAGCAGCCCAATCGCCATTCTTGTCGTAGCTCAGGGCCTTGCAGTCAAGAATCCAGGCATCAAGTAGAGCGTTACCCGGGCCGCAATCAAATCCTCGGACCGGGTTGCCGGCTTGCATCAGGCTCAGGTTGCTGAAACCGCCTACGTTCAACACCGCCCTGGGTTCGGTCGAAGCGCCGAACAGCGTCTCGTGGAAGGCAGGGACCAAGGGGGCGCCTTGCCCGCCTGCAGCGACATCTCTACGGCGAAAGTCGCTAATCACGGTGATGCCCGTAAGCTCGGCGAGCAATGCAGGGTTACCGATCTGAACCGTGAAGCCGCGGGCAGGTTCATGGCGGATGGTTTGGCCGTGACTGCCGACTGCACGAATACTGCCAGGCTCAAGCTTGTGTTGAGCTAGCAGCTGTTTGACGCCTTCAGCCGCCAGCGTAGCCCAGCGATTTTCCGCAGTGGCGGCCCGGGCTATTTCATCAGGGCCTGGGGAGCAGAGCTCAAGCAACTCGCTACGCAGATCCGCCGGCATCGGCAGGTAGAGGGTCGCGAGCAACTTGAGCGAGTCGCGTTGCTCAATCAGCGCAATGTCCAGCCCGTCCAGGCTGGTGCCCGACATGATGCCTAGATAAAGCGCCATGGATCAGCGCTTGCTCGAGGCCAGCATTGTCGCCTTTTCCTGGTCCATACGGGCCATCAGGGGCTGACTCTGCTGGTTGAAACGCTGGCGTTCTGCTTTGGCAATCGGATCGGCCATGGGCAGTTTCTGGCCCAGAGGGTCGACATGCATGCCATTGACCTGGAACTCATAGTGCAAGTGTGGCCCGGTTGAGAGGCCGGTGGTCCCGATATAGCCAATGACCTGCCCTTGTTTGACAGTGCCGCCAGTCTTCACGCCTTTGGCAAAGCCCTGCATGTGACCGTACAGCGTTTTGTAGCTGTTGCCGTGTTGAATGATGACAGTGTTGCCGTAACCACCTCGACGCCCGGCCAGCAAGACTTTACCGTCGCCTGCCGCCTTGATGGGCGTGCCGCGAGGCGCTGCGTAATCGACGCCTTTGTGGGCGCGAATCTTGTTCAGGATGGGGTGTTTGCGTCCCATCGAGAAGCGCGAGCTGATACGGGCAAAATCCACTGGAGTGCGGATGAACGCCTTGCGCATGCTATTGCCATCGGCGGTGTAGTAGCTGGTGTTGCCCTGCTTGTTGGTGTAACGCACGGCAGTGTAGGACTTACCGCGGTTGGTAAATCGGGCGGACAAAATATTGCCAGTACCGACGACTTTGCCGTTGACCACTTTCTGCTCGTAGACCACATCAAAATCGTCGCCTTGGCGGATGTCTTGAGCGAAGTCGATGTCATAGCCAAAGATGCTGGCCATATCCATTGTCAGGTTGTGCGATAGCCCGGCGCGTTGGGCTGATTGCGACAGGGAGCTGTTGATAACCCCGTGAACGTAGGCCGTGCGCACTGCTGGCTTGCTGATCTCGCGGCTGAAGGTAAAGCCTTTATCGCTTTTGGTAAGGCGAATGGTCTCCAGGTCGCTGACTTTGCTGTGCAGGCTGGCAAGCTGGCCGTTGGGGTCCAGTTCTATCTGCAGCACCTGGCCATGTTTGAGCTGGCGGAACTGCTTGGATTGCTTGCCGCTGCCAAGGACTTCCTTGACTGTGCTGGCAGGAAGGCCAGCCTTTTCGAACAGCTTGGACAGTGTATCGCCACGTGCAACCGTAACTTCCTTGTGCCTAGGCTCCTTTTTGGCGGGCGTGGTGAGAGCAGGGAGCGGTGAGGGCTCGATTTTGGCTGTTTCTTCGGAAACTACAGCGCTGTTGTCGATTTGAGCGAAGGGGGAGGAGGTGGATTCTTCCTGGATAGGAGTCGCTGCGGCTTCTTGCTGGTCCTGCTTGAGCTGTTCGGCAGGAGTCTCCAACTCGAGATTCAGGGTGGTTTTCTTGGCTTCGACTTCGCTGGAAGGGAATACCAGCAAGGCAAGGCTGAGGAGGGCGGCGATGCCGCTGGCGGCCAACAGGTGGCTCTTCGGATAAAGCGGGGGCGCTTTAGTCGGTTCGTCGGTCATAAGTGATTTGGCTTTGAAAATGATGAGGTGGAAAAGATGAATGACATGATGAAGATGAAATAACTGTATAAAATATAACCAAATCGTCCTCAAAGCAAGCTCGCAGACGTCGTCAGTCTGGTTTGAGGTCACATGTCGGGCAAAAACTTGTATTTGGTGGCTGATCTTGTATGTTGGTCCCCCTTTGAATCTGAGCCTTGCGGGTTTGTTATGAAGTCGGTTGAAGAGCAGCTAGCGCTAATCAAGCGTGGAGCGGAAGAGGTGTTGGTCGAGTCGGAGTTGGTCGAGAAGCTCAAGCGTGGGCAGCCGCTGCGTATCAAGGCGGGTTTCGATCCTACGGCGCCGGATCTGCATCTTGGTCATACCGTGCTTATTAATAAGCTGCGCCAGTTTCAGGATCTGGGGCATCAGGTCATTTTCCTGATTGGTGACTTCACCGGCATGATCGGTGATCCGAGTGGCAAAAGCGCCACGCGTCCGCCGCTCACGCGTGAGCAGGTCCTGGAAAACGCCGAGACGTACAAGAGTCAGGTGTTCAAGATTTTGGATCCGGCCAAGACGGAGGTCGCATTCAACTCCACTTGGATGGACAAGCTGACGCCCGCGGACTTCATTCGCCTGACATCCCAGTACACCGTTGCTCGCATGCTTGAGCGCGATGACTTCGATAAGCGCTACACAACCAATCAGCCCATTGCTATCCATGAGTTCCTCTATCCGCTTGTGCAGGGTTATGACTCGGTAGCGCTGTGTGCGGATGTCGAGCTGGGTGGTACCGACCAGAAGTTCAATCTACTAATGGGGCGGGAGTTGCAGCGTGCCTACGGCCAAGAGGCGCAGAACATTGTCACCATGCCTCTGCTTGAAGGGCTGGATGGCGTTAAGAAGATGTCCAAGTCGCTGGGTAACTATGTCGGTATCCAGGAAGCGCCGGGCGTCATGTATAGCAAGCTGGTTTCCATTCCCGATCCATTAATGTGGCGTTACTTCGAGCTGTTGAGCTTCCGCTCGATGGATGAAATTGACGCATTCAAGGCGGATGTGGAGGCAGGCGCCAATCCTCGTGACATCAAGATCAAGTTGGCTGAAGAGATTGTTGCGCGCTTCCATGGCGAAGAGGCTGCTGCCAGTGCTCACCGCGGCGCGGGTAATCGTATGAAGGATGGCGAGCTGCCGGAGGATTTGCCGGAGGTTGAGTTGTTGGCTGCTGAAGCGATGCCCGTTTCGGCTGTCCTTAATAAAGCAGGCTTGGTCAAGAACTCGGCGGCAGCGCGTGATCTACTGGCTGCTGGCGGTGTTCGTGTGGATGGTGAGGTGGTTGATCGCGGCTTTGTGTTTGAGCTCGGCGCGACGCACGTGTGCCAGGCTGGAAAGAAGGCTTTTGCGCGCATAACGCTGAAAGCTGAATAAGTTCGCAATTACTGCTTGACGGCGAATTGTATCTCTCTATAATTTGCCCCACTTCCGGCGTAGCCGAAACGGAAAACTCCTTGTAAGTCAACGAGTTAACCAAAGTAGCAAGGTTGGAAGTGTTTCGGTCTGAAGGTCGAAAGCGGTGAATAAGGTGGTTGACAGCGCTTCTAAACGCTGTAGAATTCACCTCCCGCTAACGAGAGATCGAGGCGAGCCAAGTGTTTGAAGTTGTTCAGGTTTCTCCTAAAGAACTTCAAAATAAACGCTTGACAGACACAGAGGAAAGCGTAGAATGCGCGCCTCGGTTAAGACGAAAGACTCTTAACCAACCGCTCTTTAACAACTGAATCAAGCAATTCGTGTGGGTGCTTGTGAAATCAGACTGATCGTCAAAAAGATTATCAGCATCACAAGTGACTATACGAGTAATCATATAGTTCATTTTGAGATTGCTGAGCCAAGTTTAGGGTTTTCTCAAAACCCAAGCAGTATTGAACTGAAGGGTTTGATCATGGCTCAGATTGAACGCTGGCGGCAGGCCTAACACATGCAAGTCGAGCGGAGGAGAGTAGCTTGCTACTCGAATCAGCGGCGGACGGGTGAGTAATACCTAGGAATCTGCCTGATAGTGGGGGACAACGTTTCGAAAGGAACGCTAATACCGCATACGTCCTACGGGAGAAAGCAGGGGACCTTCGGGCCTTGCGCTATCAGATGAGCCTAGGTCGGATTAGCTAGTTGGTGAGGTAATGGCTCACCAAGGCGACGATCCGTAACTGGTCTGAGAGGATGATCAGTCACACTGGAACTGAGACACGGTCCAGACTCCTACGGGAGGCAGCAGTGGGGAATATTGGACAATGGGCGAAAGCCTGATCCAGCCATGCCGCGTGTGTGAAGAAGGTCTTCGGATTGTAAAGCACTTTAAGTTGGGAGGAAGGGCAGTAAGCGAATACCTTGCTGTCTTGACGTTACCGACAGAATAAGCACCGGCTAACTCTGTGCCAGCAGCCGCGGTAATACAGAGGGTGCAAGCGTTAATCGGAATTACTGGGCGTAAAGCGCGCGTAGGTGGTTTGTTAAGTTGGATGTGAAATCCCCGGGCTCAACCTGGGAACTGCATCCAAAACTGGCAAGCTAGAGTAGGGCAGAGGGTGGTGGAATTTCCTGTGTAGCGGTGAAATGCGTAGATATAGGAAGGAACACCAGTGGCGAAGGCGACCACCTGGGCTCATACTGACACTGAGGTGCGAAAGCGTGGGGAGCAAACAGGATTAGATACCCTGGTAGTCCACGCCGTAAACGATGTCAACTAGCCGTTGGAATCCTTGAGATTTTAGTGGCGCAGCTAACGCATTAAGTTGACCGCCTGGGGAGTACGGCCGCAAGGTTAAAACTCAAATGAATTGACGGGGGCCCGCACAAGCGGTGGAGCATGTGGTTTAATTCGAAGCAACGCGAAGAACCTTACCAGGCCTTGACATCCAATGAACTTTCCAGAGATGGATTGGTGCCTTCGGGAACATTGAGACAGGTGCTGCATGGCTGTCGTCAGCTCGTGTCGTGAGATGTTGGGTTAAGTCCCGTAACGAGCGCAACCCTTGTCCTTAGTTACCAGCACGTCATGGTGGGCACTCTAAGGAGACTGCCGGTGACAAACCGGAGGAAGGTGGGGATGACGTCAAGTCATCATGGCCCTTACGGCCTGGGCTACACACGTGCTACAATGGTCGGTACAGAGGGTCGCCAAACCGCGAGGTGGAGCTAATCTCACAAAACCGATCGTAGTCCGGATCGCAGTCTGCAACTCGACTGCGTGAAGTCGGAATCGCTAGTAATCGCGAATCAGAATGTCGCGGTGAATACGTTCCCGGGCCTTGTACACACCGCCCGTCACACCATGGGAGTGGGTTGCACCAGAAGTAGCTAGTCTAACCTTCGGGAGGACGGTTACCACGGTGTGATTCATGACTGGGGTGAAGTCGTAACAAGGTAGCCGTAGGGGAACCTGCGGCTGGATCACCTCCTTAATCGACAGACATCAGCTGCTCATAAGCACCCACACGAATTGCTTGATTCATTGAAGAAGACGATTGGGTCTGTAGCTCAGTTGGTTAGAGCGCACCCCTGATAAGGGTGAGGTCGGCAGTTCGAATCTGCCCAGACCCACCAATTACGTGGTGCACCCTGTAGCGATACGGGGCCATAGCTCAGCTGGGAGAGCGCCTGCCTTGCACGCAGGAGGTCAGCGGTTCGATCCCGCTTGGCTCCACCATTACAGATAGCCACTATCGTAAAAGCTTAGAAATGAATATTCGGATCGAATATTGATTTCTGAACTTTTTCAGAATCGTTCTTTAAAAATTTGGGTATGTGATAGAAAGATAGACTGGACGACACTTTCACTGGTGTTTGTTCAGGCTAAGGTAAAATTTGTGAGTAAATTGCAAATTTTCGGCGAATGTCGTCTTCACAGTATAACCAGATTGCTTGGGGTTATATGGTCAAGTGAAGAAGCGCATACGGTGGATGCCTTGGCAGTCAGAGGCGATGAAAGACGTGGTAGCCTGCGATAAGCTTCGGGGAGTCGGCAAACAGACTTTGATCCGGAGATCTCTGAATGGGGGAACCCACCTAACATAAGTTAGGTATCCTGCACTGAATACATAGGTGCATGAAGCGAACCAGGGGAACTGAAACATCTAAGTACCCTGAGGAAAAGAAATCAACCGAGATTCCCTTAGTAGTGGCGAGCGAACGGGGACCAGCCCTTAAGTGGCTTTGAGATTAGCGGAACGCTCTGGAAAGTGCGGCCATAGTGGGTGATAGCCCTGTACGCGAAAATCTCTTGGTCATGAAATCGAGTAGGACGGAGCACGAGAAACTTTGTCTGAATATGGGGGGACCATCCTCCAAGGCTAAATACTACTGACTGACCGATAGTGAACTAGTACCGTGAGGGAAAGGCGAAAAGAACCCCGGAGAGGGGAGTGAAATAGATCCTGAAACCGTATGCGTACAAGCAGTGGGAGCCCACTTTGTTGGGTGACTGCGTACCTTTTGTATAATGGGTCAGCGACTTATATTCAGTGGCGAGCTTAACCGAATAGGGGAGGCGTAGCGAAAGCGAGTGTTAATAGCGCGTTTAGTCGCTGGGTATAGACCCGAAACCGGGCGATCTATCCATGGGCAGGTTGAAGGTTGGGTAACACTAACTGGAGGACCGAACCGACTACCGTTGAAAAGTTAGCGGATGACCTGTGGATCGGAGTGAAAGGCTAATCAAGCTCGGAGATAGCTGGTTCTCCTCGAAAGCTATTTAGGTAGCGCCTCATGTATCACTGTAGGGGGTAGAGCACTGTTTCGGCTAGGGGGTCATCCCGACTTACCAAACCGATGCAAACTCCGAATACCTACAAGTGCCGAGCATGGGAGACACACGGCGGGTGCTAACGTCCGTCGTGAAAAGGGAAACAACCCAGACCGTCAGCTAAGGTCCCAAAATCCTGGTTAAGTGGGAAACGATGTGGGAAGGCTTAGACAGCTAGGAGGTTGGCTTAGAAGCAGCCACCCTTTAAAGAAAGCGTAATAGCTCACTAGTCGAGTCGGCCTGCGCGGAAGATGTAACGGGGCTCAAACCAGGTACCGAAGCTACGGGTATCACCTTTGGGTGATGCGGTAGAGGAGCGTTCTGTAAGCCTGTGAAGGTGAGTTGAGAAGCTTGCTGGAGGTATCAGAAGTGCGAATGCTGACATGAGTAACGACAATGGGTGTGAAAAACACCCACGCCGAAAGACCAAGGTTTCCTGCGCAACGTTAATCGACGCAGGGTTAGTCGGTCCCTAAGGCGAGGCTGAAAAGCGTAGTCGATGGAAAACAGGTTAATATTCCTGTACTTCTGGTTATTGCGATGGAGGGACGGAGAAGGCTAGGCCAGCTTGGCGTTGGTTGTCCAAGTTTAAGGTGGTAGGCTGGACTCTTAGGTAAATCCGGGAGTCTAAGGCCGAGAGCTGATGACGAGTTACCCTTTGGGTGACGAAGTGGTTGATGCCATGCTTCCAAGAAAAGCTTCTAAGCTTCAGGTAACCAGGAACCGTACCCCAAACCGACACAGGTGGTTGGGTAGAGAATACCAAGGCGCTTGAGAGAACTCGGGTGAAGGAACTAGGCAAAATGGCACCGTAACTTCGGGAGAAGGTGCGCCGGTGAGGGTGAAGGACTTGCTCCGTAAGCTCATGCCGGTCGAAGATACCAGGCCGCTGCGACTGTTTATTAAAAACACAGCACTCTGCAAACACGAAAGTGGACGTATAGGGTGTGACGCCTGCCCGGTGCCGGAAGGTTAATTGATGGGGTTAGCTAACGCGAAGCTCTTGATCGAAGCCCCGGTAAACGGCGGCCGTAACTATAACGGTCCTAAGGTAGCGAAATTCCTTGTCGGGTAAGTTCCGACCTGCACGAATGGCGTAACGATGGCGGCGCTGTCTCCACCCGAGACTCAGTGAAATTGAAATCGCTGTGAAGATGCAGTGTATCCGCGGCTAGACGGAAAGACCCCGTGAACCTTTACTATAGCTTTGCACTGGACTTTGAATTTGCTTGTGTAGGATAGGTGGGAGGCTTTGAAGCGTGGACGCCAGTTCGCGTGGAGCCATCCTTGAAATACCACCCTGGCAACTTTGAGGTTCTAACTCAGGTCCGTTATCCGGATCGAGGACAGTGTATGGTGGGTAGTTTGACTGGGGCGGTCTCCTCCTAAAGAGTAACGGAGGAGTACGAAGGTGCGCTCAGACCGGTCGGAAATCGGTCGTAGAGTATAAAGGCAAAAGCGCGCTTGACTGCGAGACAGACACGTCGAGCAGGTACGAAAGTAGGTCTTAGTGATCCGGTGGTTCTGTATGGAAGGGCCATCGCTCAACGGATAAAAGGTACTCCGGGGATAACAGGCTGATACCGCCCAAGAGTTCATATCGACGGCGGTGTTTGGCACCTCGATGTCGGCTCATCACATCCTGGGGCTGAAGCCGGTCCCAAGGGTATGGCTGTTCGCCATTTAAAGTGGTACGCGAGCTGGGTTTAGAACGTCGTGAGACAGTTCGGTCCCTATCTGCCGTGGACGTTTGAGATTTGAGAGGGGCTGCTCCTAGTACGAGAGGACCGGAGTGGACGAACCTCTGGTGTTCCGGTTGTCACGCCAGTGGCATTGCCGGGTAGCTATGTTCGGAAGAGATAACCGCTGAAAGCATCTAAGCGGGAAACTTGCCTCAAGATGAGATCTCACTGGAGCCTTGAGCTCCCTGAAGGGCCGTCGAAGACTACGACGTTGATAGGTTGGGTGTGTAAGCGCTGTGAGGCGTTGAGCTAACCAATACTAATTGCCCGTGAGGCTTGACCATATAACACCCAAGCAATTTGACTCGCTCGGTTGAGCAGCAGATTGCGGTGTTGTGAAGACGAAACGAACCGAAAGTTTGCAACTCACAAACCATCACATACCCGATTCGCTGGAACGTCGACCGAAGGTTGACGCGCTGGCTACAGAATTTCTTGACGACCATAGAGCATTGGAACCACCTGATCCCATCCCGAACTCAGCAGTGAAACGATGCATCGCCGATGGTAGTGTGGGGTTTCCCCATGTGAGAGTAGGTCATCGTCAAGATTAAATTCCGAAACCCCTATCTGCGTACGCAGGTAGGGGTTTTGTTTTTGCGCGCGAAAAAAAACAGAGCAAGCAACTCGCGGCGTTTTCTATGCAACAGCGCATGGCGTGGCTATTATGCGTCCCTCATTGTGATGCGAGACGGGCATGCTGACGTTGTTGAAACTCCTCAAGGATGGTCGATTTCATTCCGGCCAGGCACTGGGTGTTGCCCTAGGTATCAGTCGTAGCGCCGTCTGGAAGCAGTTACAGAACCTTGAATCTGAGCTGAATATCACCATTCACAAAGTGCGAGGTCGAGGCTACCAATTGGCAGCCCCTCTGGTGCTGCTCGATGAGCGGCTGATTTCTGCTGCTACTACTGGTAATGCGTGGCCGGCATTTGTGTTCGATTCAATAGACTCCACTAATGCTGAAGCGCTTCGCGCTATTGAGCGTGGTGAGCTCGCACCTTTCATGGTGTTGGCTGAGCGTCAAACGGCAGGTCGCGGACGTCGTGGACGCAAGTGGGTCAGCCCCTTCGCTGAAAATTTGTATTACAGCTTGGTATTGCGCATTGATGGCGGTATGCGTCAGCTGGAAGGCTTGAGCCTGGTTGTAGGGTTGGCTGTGCTGCGCACTCTCCAGCAGCTTGGTATCGCAGAGGCGGGCTTGAAGTGGCCTAACGATGTTCTGGTGGGCAGTCGCAAAATTGCAGGCATTCTCCTGGAGCTGGTGGGTGATCCTGCTGATGTGTGCCATGTGGTGTTGGGTGTTGGTATCAATGCCAATATGAAAGCTGCGCAAGAAGTTGATCAGGAGTGGACGTCTATACAGCTGGAGGCAGGCGAGGCTATCGATCGGAATGAATTAGTCCGCCGATTGAATGCGAACCTCCAGACGTACCTGGACAGACATCGTACGTTCGGATTTGCAGCCATTCAGCCTGAGTGGGAGAGCTGCCACCTCTGGCAAGGGCGTCCGGTTTCGCTGGTCGCGGGCACACAACATATCAATGGCGTGGTGCTGGGGGTTGATCAGCAAGGCGCCTTACGTTTGTTGGTGGACAATATTGAAAAGCACTTCAGTGGTGGAGAGCTCAGTTTGAGGTTGCGTGATGATTCTTGAGCTCGACTGCGGGAACAGCTTCATAAAGTGGCGGATCATTGGTAGCCAGGATAGAGCTGTGGTTGCTGGTGGCATCGTTGACTCCGATCAGGCGCTGATAGGTGCGTTGAGGGGGCTGCAAGACATTTGGCCGACACATTGTCGGCTTGTGAGTGTCCGGACTGAGGAGGAAACCCTCGGGCTGATGCAGGCGCTGAATGAAGTATTCGCTATTCCAATCGTGAGTGCGAAACCGGCTCAGGAAGTGGCTGGTGTGCGTAATGGCTACGAAGAATACGAGCGCTTGGGGTTGGATCGTTGGCTTGCGGTACTCGGCGCCTATCATCTGGCGGGTGGAGCCTGTTTGGTCATCGACTTTGGCACAGCTGTCACCTCTGACTTCGTGGCTGCCGATGGAGAGCACCTGGGTGGCTTCATTTGCCCTGGTATGCCTTTGATGAGGGGGCAGCTAAGGACTCATACGCGTCGTATCCGCTATGACGATGCATCGGCGCAAAAAGCTCACGGTAGCCTTGATCCGGGGCGAACTACTGTCGAGGCGGTGGAGCGAGGCTGTGCATTGATGGTTCGCGGGTTTGTTCTGACTCAGATAGAGCATGCTCGTGCTCGCTGGGGGGAGGATTTCGTGCTGTTTCTTACCGGAGGAGACGCGGATCTTGCCCAAGGGATCATGCCAGGGGTGCGGGTTGTGCCTGATCTAGTGTTTATCGGACTTGCCATGGCTTGCCCGCTCTCTTGAGGTGTTTATGCGTTGGCTGTTTCTGCTGCTGGTGGTGCTGAATGCCTTTTATTACATTTGGCACCAGCAAGAGGCTCCCCCCAAAGCTAAAGAAGTGATGCCGTTGTCGCTGCACAAGGGTGGGCAGCATGGAATCCATCTGTTAAGCGAGTCTGGTGGTGCATCCCAGGCTGTCGCTGTGCCGCCTGTCGAGTGCCTGTTTATCGGTGGCTTGGGCTCCCAAGAGCGTATTGACGCTTTGGGGCAGCGCTTGCTGTCATTGGATGTCAGTGCAAAGTCAGTCGGGAAAATAGAAGGTGTGCCGGGTTTTTGGCTTCGGGTTTCCCCGGCTAGCCGGGATTTTCTGGATGAGCCGGCGCTCAGAAATCTTTCTCAGGATTTCAAGGAGTTAAAACATAAAATAATGTTGTGCGAGGGTGTTGCATCCTTCGATTAGTTTGCATAGAATGGCGCCCGCTCCACAGTGAGATGTCGAAGACAGAAAACTGTGAAGTGATTGTTAAGCGAGCTAAGTTCAAGATTTAATTGAAAAAAACGCTTGACAAGAAGGCGGCAAGAGTTGAAAATGCCGCCCACGCTTAGGAGGGGTTCCCGAGCGGCCAAAGGGATCAGACTGTAAATCTGACGTCTACGACTTCGAAGGTTCGAATCCTTCCCCCTCCACCAATTTAGCGAGAGCTGCAAGCTCGCGGGTATAGTTTAGTGGTAGAACCTCAGCCTTCCAAGCTGATGATGCGGGTTCGATTCCCGCTACCCGCTCCAAGTTTGCTGTTGTTGCAAAGATGTATCGCTCTTGTAGCTCAGTTGGTAGAGCACACCCTTGGTAAGGGTGAGGTCAGCGGTTCAAATCCGCTCAAGAGCTCCATATATAAAGGCAGATATGAAAATATCTGCCTTTGTTTTAATGGCTAGTGACGTTTGTTTAATTCTTCTGCGGGGAGTGCTATTGATGGCTAAGGAAAAATTTGATCGTTCCCTACCGCACGTCAACGTTGGCACCATCGGTCACGTTGACCATGGTAAAACCACGCTGACTGCTGCCCTGACTCGCGTTTGTTCCGAGGTTTTCGGTTCGGCTCGTGTTGACTTCGACAAGATCGACAGCGCCCCAGAAGAGAAAGCTCGCGGTATCACCATCAACACCGCGCACGTTGAGTACAACTCGACCATTCGTCACTACGCTCACGTCGACTGCCCAGGTCACGCTGATTATGTGAAGAACATGATCACCGGTGCTGCGCAGATGGACGGCGCTATCCTGGTTTGCTCGGCCGCTGATGGTCCGATGCCGCAAACCCGTGAGCACATCCTGCTGTCCCGTCAGGTTGGCGTTCCGTACATCGTGGTCTTCCTGAACAAGGCTGACCTGGTAGACGACGCTGAGCTGCTGGAACTGGTTGAGATGGAAGTTCGCGACCTGCTGAGCACCTACGACTTCCCAGGCGATGACACTCCGATCATCATCGGTTCGGCTCGTATGGCGCTGGAAGGCAACGACGAAAACGAAATGGGCACCACTGCCGTTCGTAAGCTGGTTGAAACTCTGGATACTTACATCCCTGAGCCAGTTCGTCTGACCGACAAGCCGTTCCTGATGCCAATCGAAGACGTATTCTCGATCTCTGGTCGCGGTACTGTTGTGACTGGTCGTATCGAGCGCGGTATCGTTCGCGTTCAGGATCCACTGGAAATTGTTGGCCTGCGTGACACTACCGTCACCACCTGCACCGGTGTTGAAATGTTCCGCAAGCTGCTCGACGAAGGTCGTGCAGGCGAGAACTGCGGCGTTCTGCTGCGTGGCACCAAGCGTGACGACGTTGAGCGTGGCCAGGTTCTGGTCAAGCCAGGTTCGGTTAAGCCGCACACCAAGTTCACTGCAGAAGTCTACGTTCTGAGCAAGGAAGAAGGCGGTCGTCACACTCCGTTCTTCAAAGGCTACCGTCCACAGTTCTACTTCCGTACTACTGACGTGACCGGTAACTGCGAGCTGCCAGAAGGCGTTGAAATGGTAATGCCAGGCGATAACATTCAAATGACTGTTACCCTGATCAAGACCATCGCAATGGAAGACGGTCTGCGCTTCGCTATCCGTGAGGGCGGTCGTACCGTCGGTGCTGGTGTCGTTGCAAAGATTATTGAATAAATAGTTGTAATGCCTTCTTCGGGCCGGCATAATGGTCGGCCTGATTCAAGTTTTAGGTCAGTAGCTCAATTGGCAGAGCGACGGTCTCCAAAACCGTAGGTTGGGGGTTCGATTCCCTCCTGACCTGCCAGATTCACTCAGTGTGTCTGGCTTTCTTTTCACAGGATCCTCCTAGATGACTCCCAAGGCTGAAGCCCAAGATTCTCGCTTTGATTTACTCAAGTGGCTGCTTGTGGTCGCGTTGGTGGTTGTCGGCGTAGTCGGTAATCAGTACTACTCCGCCTCCCCGATCCTGTATCGCGTATTGGCTCTTCTTGTTATTGCGGCTGTTGCTGCCTTCGTGGCGTTGCAAACTGCAAAGGGCAAGTCGTTCTTTACGCTGGTGAAGGAAGCTCGCACCGAGATCCGTAAAGTCGTTTGGCCGACTCGCCAGGAAACCACCCAGACTACCTTGATTGTCGTCGCGGTCGTGCTGGTGATGGCGTTGCTCCTGTGGGGGCTTGATTCCCTGCTGGGTTGGCTTGTTTCCTTGATTGTTGGCTAAGGGTGTCCCGTGGCTAAGCGTTGGTACGTTGTGCATGCTTACTCGGGTTACGAGAAGCATGTAATGCGCTCTCTGATCGAGCGTGTAAAGCTGGCTGGCATGGAAGATGGCTTTGGCGAAATTCTGGTCCCTACCGAAGAAGTGGTAGAGATGCGTAACGGCCAGAAGCGCAAAAGCGAGCGTAAATTCTTCCCAGGATATGTGCTGGTTCAGATGGATATGAATGAGGGTACTTGGCACTTGGTCAAGGATACTCCTCGGGTGATGGGCTTCATCGGCGGAACCGCCGACAAGCCAGCACCAATCACCGACAAGGAAGCAGAAGCTATCCTTCGTCGCGTTGCAGACGGTAGCGACAAGCCGAAGCCGAAGACATTGTTCGAGCCGGGTGAGGTTGTTCGCGTTACTGATGGTCCGTTCGCGGATTTCAACGGTACTGTCGAAGAGGTTAACTACGAGAAGAGCCGGATCCAAGTCGCCGTGCTTATTTTCGGTCGCTCTACTCCGGTAGAGCTTGAGTTCAGTCAGGTCGAAAAGGTCTAGCTGGGCGAGCATCCCATACCCCGCAGCTTCGTGCTGCGGGGTTTTGTCGTCTTGGGATAAAACGCAAGTAACCGGGGAGCCATCAGGCGTTCGTACCCGATATTGGAGTAGCTCATGGCTAAGAAGATTCAGGCTTACATCAAGCTGCAAGTAAAGGCCGGCCAGGCCAACCCAAGTCCACCCGTTGGTCCAGCACTGGGTCAACACGGTGTGAACATCATGGAATTCTGCAAGGCCTTCAACGCCCGTACTCAGGGTCAAGAAGCTGGTCTGCCGACTCCTGTGATCATCACTGTTTACAGTGACCGTAGCTTCACTTTTGAAACCAAGAGCACCCCTGCTTCGGTTCTGCTGAAGAAAGCAGCTGGCCTGACCAGCGGTTCTGCACGTCCGAACACCGTTAAAGTTGGCACTGTGACTCGTGCTCAGCTGGAAGAGATCGCAAAAACCAAAAATGCTGATCTGACTGCCGCTGACATGGATGCAGCCGTGCGTACCATCGCCGGTTCTGCTCGCAGCATGGGCCTCAACGTGGAGGGTGTGTAAATGGCTAAGCTGACCAAGCGCCAAAAGGCTATCGCTTCGAAAGTTGAAGCTGGCAAGGCTTACAACTTCGTAGAAGCGGCTGCTCTGCTCTCCGAGCTGTCCACTGTCAAGTTCAGCGAGTCTGTAGACGTTGCTGTTAACCTCGGTGTTGACCCGCGTAAATCTGACCAGGTCGTTCGTAGCGCAACTGTGCTGCCACACGGTACTGGCAAGACTGTACGTGTAGCTGTCTTCACCCAGGGTCCAGCTGCTGAAGCGGCTCTGGCTGCCGGCGCTGATCGCGTTGGTATGGATGATCTGGCTGCCGAAATGAAAGGCGGCGACCTGAACTATGACGTCGTTATCGCATCGCCTGATGCAATGCGCGTTGTAGGTCAGTTGGGTCAGGTTCTGGGTCCTCGCGGCCTGATGCCTAACCCTAAAGTCGGTACCGTAACTCCAGACGTAGCCACCGCGGTTAAAAACGCCAAAGCTGGTCAGGTTCGTTACCGTACAGACAAAAACGGTATCATCCACACCTCCGTTGGCAAAGTCGGTTTCGACGCTGTCAAGCTGCAGGAAAACGTTGAAGCCCTGATCGCTGATCTGAAGCGTATCAAGCCAGCTTCTTCGAAAGGTATCTACGTCAAGCGCGTTACCCTGAGCACCACTATGGGCCCAGGTCTGGTCATCGACCAGAGCTCGCTGAACGCGTAAGACAATAATTGGTGCAAGAGATTGCGCCAATTGGAAAAAATTGGGGTCCCTGCCTGGCGGGGGCTATCCAAGACCGTAGGCGGCGAAAGCCTTAAACCCTAAAGCCTACGCAGATGGTGCTCCCGGTTCCTTACCGAATCAGACACCAAAACGACATCCGCCTTCGGGGGGATGAAACGGTAACAAGCAGGAGTTAAACCCGTGGCAATTAAACTCGAAGACAAGAAGGCCATCGTCGCTGAAGTCAACGAGGCTGCCAAAGGCGCTCTGTCCGCTGTCGTGGCTGATGCCCGTGGTGTGACTGTAAGCGCTATGACCGGACTCCGTAAAGAGGCCCGCGAAGCTGGCGTATACGTACGTGTCGTACGTAATACCCTGCTCAAGCGCGCTGTTGAAGGCACCGAGTACTCGGTCCTCAATGACGTGTTCAAAGGCCCGACCCTTATTGCATTCTCCAAGGATCATCCGGGCGCTGCTGCTCGTATTTTCAAAGAGTTCGCCAAGGGTCAGGACAAGTTCGAGATCAAGGCAGCTGCGTTTGAGGGCAAGTACCTCGCAGCAAACGAGATCGACGTGTTGGCTTCGCTGCCAACTCGCGACGAAGCTATTGCGAAGCTGATGAGCGTGATCCAAGGCGCTACCAGCAAGCTGGCTCGTACTCTGGCGGCCATTCGCGACCAGAAAGAAGCTACTGCTGCCTAAGGCTGCGTAAATTCTTTCAAAATCATATGTCTAATTTGATGGCTGCGTAGGCTGTCACCCCAATACAGGATTTAAGTCATGTCTCTGACTAACGAACAAATCATCGAAGCAATCGGCCAGAAAACCGTTCTGGAAGTTGTTGAACTGATCAAGGCGATGGAAGAAACCTTCGGCGTTACCGCTGCTGTTGCCTCTGCTGGCCCAGCTGCTGCCGCTGCCGTTGTTGAAGAACAAACTGAATTCAACGTCATGCTGCTCGAAGCTGGCGAGAAGAAAGTTAACGTGATCAAGGCAGTTCGTGAGCTGACCGGTCTGGGCCTGAAAGAAGCCAAGGCTGTTGTTGACGGCGCTCCTGGCGTGGTTCTGGAAGCTGTTGCCAAAGACGCAGCTGACAAAGCCAAAGCAGCTCTGGAAGAAGCAGGCGCCAAAGTCGAGCTCAAGTAAGCATCGACTTTGCGTCTCCAGCCTGAGCGTAAAGCAAACGGCTGATGGCTGGTGGCTCATGCCACCGGCCTTTTTCCGTTATAGGCGGCTGACCAGGTCGGCCCCTGTAGCGAGAGCAGTACCCACCCGATGAGGTGGAGCAAGCCAATGGGTTTGCAGATTTTCTGGCTACTCCCGTCGGGAGAAGCCAAACAAGCAGGTGACCAAGCTGGGGAACGCTGATGGCTTACTCATACACTGAGAAAAAACGTATCCGCAAGGACTTTAGCAAGTTGCCGGACGTCATGGATGTGCCTTACCTCCTGGCCATCCAGCTGGATTCGTATCGTGAATTCTTGCAGGCGGGGGCGACCAAAGATCAGTTCCGCGACGTGGGCCTGCATGCGGCCTTCAAATCGGTTTTCCCGATCATCAGCTACTCCGGCAATGCTGCCCTGGAGTACGTTGGCTATCGTCTGGGTGAACCGGCATTCGACGTCAAAGAATGTGTCCTGCGTGGCGTGACCTACGCCGTACCTCTGCGGGTAAAAGTCCGCCTGATCATTTTCGACAAAGAATCGTCGAACAAAGCGATCAAGGACATTAAAGAGCAAGAAGTCTACATGGGAGAAATCCCATTGATGACTGAAAACGGTACCTTTGTAATCAACGGTACTGAGCGAGTCATCGTTTCCCAGTTGCACCGTTCGCCAGGTGTGTTCTTCGACCACGACCGTGGCAAGACTCACAGCTCGGGCAAACTGCTGTACTCGGCTCGCGTGATTCCTTACCGCGGCTCGTGGTTGGACTTTGAGTTCGACCCTAAAGACTGCGTATTTGTCCGTATCGACCGTCGTCGTAAGCTGCCGGCTTCCGTGCTCTTGCGTGCGCTGGGTTACAGCACTGAAGAAGTGCTCGATGCGTTCTACACCACCAACGTATTCCACGTACAGGGCGAAACCCTCAGCCTGGAACTGGTGCCTCAACGCCTGCGCGGCGAAATCGCAGTCATTGATATCCATGATGGCGCCGGCAAGGTTATCGTTGAGCAAGGCCGTCGTATCACTGCGCGCCATATCAACCAGTTGGAAAAAGCCGGCGTCAAAGAGCTGGATGTCCCGCTGGAATACGTGCTGGGTCGTACTACCGCCAAGGCTATCGTGCATCCGGCAACGGGTGAGATCCTGGCTGAGTGCAATACCGAGCTGAGCACTGAAGTCTTGATCAAGATTGCCAAGGCTCAGGTTGTTCGTATCGAGACCCTGTACACCAACGATATCGATTGCGGTCCGTTCATTTCGGATACCCTGAAAATCGACTCCACCAGCAACCAACTGGAAGCGCTGGTCGAGATCTATCGCATGATGCGTCCTGGCGAGCCGCCAACCAAGGATGCTGCCGAAACCCTGTTCAACAACCTGTTCTTCAGCCCTGAGCGCTATGACCTGTCTGCGGTCGGCCGGATGAAGTTCAACCGTCGTATCGGTCGCACCGAAATCGAAGGTTCGGGCGTGCTGAGCAAGGAAGACATCGTCGAGGTTCTGAAGACCCTGGTCGATATCCGTAACGGCAAAGGTATCGTCGATGACATCGACCACCTGGGTAACCGTCGCGTTCGTTGCGTTGGTGAGATGGCTGAGAACCAATTCCGCGTTGGTCTGGTACGTGTTGAGCGTGCGGTCAAAGAGCGTCTGTCGATGGCGGAAAGTGAAGGCCTGATGCCTCAGGACCTGATCAACGCCAAGCCAGTCGCTGCAGCGGTCAAAGAGTTCTTCGGCTCCAGCCAGCTGTCTCAATTCATGGACCAGAACAACCCGCTGTCCGAGATCACCCACAAGCGTCGTGTCTCTGCGCTCGGCCCTGGTGGTCTGACTCGTGAGCGCGCGGGCTTCGAAGTTCGTGACGTGCACCCGACTCACTACGGTCGTGTTTGCCCAATCGAAACGCCGGAAGGTCCGAACATCGGTCTGATCAACTCCCTGGCGGCCTATGCGCGTACCAACCAGTACGGCTTCCTTGAGAGCCCGTACCGCGTTGTTAAAGATGCACTGGTCACCGACGAGATCGTATTCCTGTCGGCCATTGAAGAAGCGGATCACGTCATTGCACAGGCTTCGGCCACAATGAACGAGAAGAAGCAGCTGATCGATGAGCTGGTAGCTGTTCGTCACCTGAACGAATTCACCGTCAAGGCGCCAGAAGACGTCACCTTGATGGACGTCTCGCCTAAGCAGGTAGTTTCGGTCGCAGCCTCGCTGATTCCGTTCCTCGAGCACGACGACGCCAACCGTGCGTTGATGGGTTCGAACATGCAGCGTCAAGCGGTCCCAACTCTGCGTGCCGACAAGCCGCTGGTAGGTACTGGCATGGAGCGCAACGTTGCTCGCGACTCCGGCGTTTGCGTCGTGGCTCGTCGTGGCGGTGTGATCGACTCCGTTGATGCCAGCCGTATCGTGGTTCGTGTTGCTGATGATGAAGTTGAAACTGGCGAAGCCGGTGTCGACATCTACAACCTGACCAAATACACCCGTTCGAACCAGAACACCTGCATCAACCAGCGTCCGCTGGTGCGCAAGGGTGATCGTGTTCAGCGTAGCGACATCATGGCCGACGGCCCGTCCACCGATATGGGTGAACTGGCGCTGGGGCAGAACATGCGCATCGCGTTCATGGCATGGAACGGCTTCAACTTCGAAGACTCCATCTGCCTGTCTGAGCGTGTTGTTCAGGAAGACCGCTTCACCACGATCCACATTCAGGAACTGACCTGTGTGGCACGTGACACCAAGCTTGGGCCAGAAGAGATCACTGCGGACATCCCGAACGTGGGTGAAGCTGCACTGAACAAGCTGGACGAAGCCGGTATCGTTTATGTGGGTGCTGAAGTAGGCGCTGGCGACATTCTGGTCGGTAAAGTGACGCCAAAAGGCGAAACTCAACTGACGCCAGAAGAGAAGCTGCTGCGCGCTATCTTTGGTGAGAAAGCCAGTGACGTGAAAGACACCTCCCTGCGTGTGCCGACCGGCACCAAGGGTACTGTCATTGACGTACAGGTCTTCACCCGTGACGGTGTTGAGCGTGATAGTCGCGCACTGTCGATCGAGAAGATGCAACTGGACGAGATCCGCAAGGATCTGAACGAAGAGTTCCGTATCGTCGAAGGTGCAACCTTCGAACGTCTGCGCTCTGCCCTGGTGGGGCAAATCGTCGAAGGTGGTGTGGGCCTGAAAAAAGGCTCCGAGATCACCAACGAAGTGCTGGATGGTCTGGAACACGGTCAGTGGTTCAAGCTGCGCATGGCTGAAGATGCTCTGAACGAGCAGCTGGAAAAAGCTCAGGCGTACATTGTTGACCGTCGCCGTCTGCTGGACGACAAGTTCGAAGACAAGAAGCGCAAGCTGCAGCAAGGCGATGACCTGGCTCCGGGCGTGCTGAAAATCGTCAAGGTTTACCTGGCAATCCGCCGCCGCATCCAGCCGGGCGACAAGATGGCCGGTCGTCACGGTAACAAAGGTGTGGTCTCCGTGATCATGCCGGTTGAAGACATGCCGCACGACGCCAATGGTACGCCGGTGGACGTGGTACTTAACCCGTTGGGTGTACCATCGCGTATGAACGTTGGTCAGATCCTTGAAACCCACCTGGGCCTCGCGGCCAAGGGCTTGGGCGAGAAGATCAACCGCATGCTCGAAGAGCAGCGCAAGGTTATCGAACTGCGCAAGTTCCTCACCGAGATCTACAACGAGATCGGTGGTCGTCAGGAAAGCCTTGAAGACTTCACCGACCAGGAAATCCTGGATCTGGCGAAGAACCTCAAAGGCGGTGTGCCAATGGCCACTCCAGTCTTCGACGGCGCCAAGGAAAGCGAGATCAAGGCCATGCTGAAACTGGCAGACATGCCAGAAAGCGGCCAGATGCAGCTGTTCGATGGCCGCACCGGTAACAAGTTCGAGCGTCCAGTGACCGTTGGTTACATGTACATGCTCAAGCTGAACCACTTGGTGGACGACAAGATGCACGCGCGTTCCACTGGTTCTTATAGCCTGGTTACCCAGCAGCCGCTGGGTGGTAAGGCGCAGTTCGGTGGTCAGCGTTTCGGGGAGATGGAAGTGTGGGCGCTGGAAGCATACGGCGCGGCATACACCCTGCAGGAAATGCTCACAGTGAAGTCGGACGACGTGAACGGTCGGACCAAGATGTACAAAAACATCGTGGACGGCGATCACCGTATGGAGCCGGGCATGCCCGAGTCCTTCAACGTGTTGATCAAAGAGATTCGTTCGCTCGGTATCGATATCGATCTGGAAACCGAATAACACGTGACGCGAATCGGGAGCGTGGCTGAACAAGCCCGCTCCCTGCTCCGCCAGGAGGAAAGGCCTTGAAAGACCTACTGAATTTGCTGAAAAACCAGGGTCAAGTCGAAGAGTTCGACGCCATCCGTATCGGATTGGCATCGCCTGAGATGATCCGTTCGTGGTCGTTCGGTGAAGTAAAAAAGCCGGAAACCATCAACTACCGTACGTTCAAGCCTGAGCGTGACGGTCTGTTCTGCGCCAAGATCTTTGGCCCAGTCAAAGACTACGAGTGCCTGTGCGGTAAGTACAAGCGCCTGAA
The DNA here is from genome assembly GCF_057838865.1 of Pseudomonas sp. KH_021. NCBI lineage: Bacteria > Pseudomonadati > Pseudomonadota > Gammaproteobacteria > Pseudomonadales > Pseudomonadaceae > Pseudomonas > Pseudomonas sp. KH_021. Next base: position 521,706 of record NZ_CM174477.1, read on the forward strand.
GCATCGTGGCGTCATCTGTGAGAAGTGCGGCGTTGAAGTCGCCCTGGCCAAGGTCCGCCGTGAGCGCATGGCTCACATCGAACTGGCCTCTCCAGTTGCACACATCTGGTTCCTGAAATCGCTGCCGTCGCGTATCGGCCTGCTGATGGACATGACCCTGCGTGATATCGAACGCGTTCTCTACTTCGAGAGCTACGTCGTTATCGATCCGGGCATGACCACTCTGGAAAAAGGCCAGCTGCTCAATGACGAGCAGTATTTCGAAGCGCTGGAAGAGTTCGGTGACGACTTCGACGCCCGCATGGGTGCTGAGGCTGTTCGCGAGCTGCTGCACGCTATCGACCTGGAGCACGAGATCGGTCGCCTGCGCGAAGAGATTCCGCAGACCAACTCGGAAACCAAGATCAAGAAGCTGTCCAAGCGTCTGAAGCTGATGGAAGCCTTCCAGGGCTCGGGTAACCTGCCTGAGTGGATGGTCCTGACTGTTCTGCCGGTGCTGCCGCCAGACCTGCGTCCATTGGTACCGCTGGATGGTGGTCGCTTCGCGACCTCCGACCTCAACGATCTGTATCGTCGGGTCATCAACCGTAACAACCGCCTCAAGCGCCTGCTCGATCTGTCCGCGCCGGACATCATCGTGCGCAACGAAAAGCGCATGCTGCAGGAAGCGGTCGACGCCTTGCTCGACAACGGTCGTCGTGGTCGCGCAATCACCGGTTCCAACAAGCGCCCTCTGAAATCCCTGGCTGACATGATCAAGGGTAAGCAGGGTCGTTTCCGTCAGAACTTGCTCGGTAAGCGTGTTGACTACTCCGGTCGTTCGGTAATTACCGTAGGTCCGACCCTGCGTCTGCACCAATGCGGCCTGCCGAAGAAAATGGCGTTGGAGCTATTCAAACCGTTCATTTTCGGCAAGCTGGAAATGCGTGGTCTGGCGACCACCATCAAGGCCGCCAAGAAAATGGTCGAGCGCGAGCTGCCGGAAGTGTGGGACGTTCTCGCTGAAGTGATTCGCGAACACCCCGTACTGCTCAACCGTGCACCGACTCTTCACCGTCTGGGTATCCAGGCGTTTGAACCCGTACTGATCGAAGGTAAGGCTATTCAGCTGCACCCTCTGGTCTGTGCCGCGTACAACGCCGACTTCGACGGTGACCAAATGGCCGTTCACGTGCCGCTGACGCTGGAAGCCCAGCTGGAAGCGCGTGCGCTGATGATGTCGACCAACAACATTCTGTCGCCAGCCAACGGTGAGCCAATCATCGTTCCGTCGCAGGACGTTGTATTGGGTCTGTACTACATGACGCGTGAAGCGATCAACGCCAAAGGCGAAGGTCGTATTTTTGCGGACTTGCAGGAAGTTGACCGCGTATTCCGCGCCGGCGAAGCCGCGCTGCATGCCAAGATCAAGGTTCGTATCAACGAAACCGTCAATGATCGTGACGGTGGCAGCGTCAAGAACACCCGTATCGTCGACACCACCGTCGGCCGTGCGCTGTTGTTCCAGGTTGTTCCACCTGGCCTGTCGTACGACGTCGTCAACCAGCCAATGAAGAAAAAGGCTATCTCCAAGCTGATCAACCAGTGCTACCGCGTGGTTGGTTTGAAAGAGACTGTTATCTTCGCTGACCAGTTGATGTACACCGGTTTTGCCTATTCGACCATTTCCGGCGTTTCCATCGGTGTTAACGACTTCGTTATCCCGGATGAGAAAGCTCGCATCATCGGTGCTGCTACCGATGAAGTGAAAGAGATCGAAAGCCAGTACGCGTCCGGCCTGGTAACCCAGGGCGAGAAGTACAACAAAGTAATCGACCTTTGGTCCAAGGCGAACGACGAAGTTTCCAAGGCGATGATGGCCAACCTCTCGAAAGAGAAAGTCATCGACCGCAATGGCGACGAAGTCGATCAGGAGTCCTTCAACTCCATGTACATGATGGCTGACTCCGGTGCCCGGGGTTCGGCAGCTCAGATTCGTCAGTTGGCCGGTATGCGTGGTCTGATGGCCAAGCCGGACGGCTCGATCATCGAGACGCCGATCACCGCGAACTTCCGTGAAGGTCTGAGCGTACTGCAGTACTTCATCTCGACTCACGGTGCTCGTAAGGGTCTTGCGGATACCGCGTTGAAAACCGCTAACTCCGGTTACCTGACTCGTCGTCTGGTAGACGTGGCCCAGGATCTGGTCGTGACTGAAGTCGACTGTGGCACTGAGCACGGTCTGCTGATGACTCCGCACATCGAAGGCGGCGACGTTGTAGAGCCGCTGGGTGAGCGCGTACTGGGTCGTGTGATCGCTCGCGACGTCTTCAAGCCTGGTAGCGACGAAGTCATCGTTCCTGCCGGTACGCTGGTAGACGAGAAGTGGGTTGAGTTCATCGAGCTGAACAGCATCGACGAAGTGATCGTGCGTTCGCCGATCAGCTGCGAAACTCGTTTCGGCATCTGCGCCAAGTGCTACGGTCGCGACCTGGCTCGCGGTCACCAGGTGAACATCGGTGAAGCTGTCGGCGTTATCGCTGCACAGTCGATCGGTGAGCCGGGTACCCAGCTGACGATGCGTACGTTCCACATCGGTGGTGCGGCAAGCCGGACCTCGGCTGCAGACAGCGTCCAGGTTAAAAATGGCGGTACTGTTCGCCTGCATAACCTCAAGCAAGTGATTCGTGCTGACGGCAACCTGGTTGCGGTTTCGCGTTCGGGTGAGTTGGCGATCGCCGACGACTTCGGTCGTGAGCGTGAGCGTTACAAGCTGCCTTACGGTGCAGTGATTTCGGTGAAGGAAGGCGACAAGGTCGACGCTGGTGCCATCGTGGCCAAGTGGGATCCGCACACTCACCCAATCGTCACCGAGATGAAAGGTACCGTGACCTTCGTGGGCATGGAAGAAGGCATCACCATCAAGCGTCAGACTGACGAATTGACTGGTTTGACCAACATCGAAGTTCTGGATGCGAAAGATCGTCCGGCTGCGGGCAAAGAAATTCGCCCGGCGATCAAGATGGTCGGTGTCGATGGCAAGGACCTGCTGCTGCCTGGTACCGACGTACCGGCTCAGTACTTCCTGCCAGCCAACGCCTTGGTCGGTGTGGCTGACGGTGCCCAGATCGGCGTGGGTGATGTTATTGCGCGTATTCCGCAAGAAACGTCGAAAACCCGTGACATCACCGGTGGTCTGCCGCGCGTTGCCGACTTGTTCGAAGCGCGTCGTCCGAAAGAAGCCTCGATTCTGGCAGAAGTCAGCGGCACCATCGCGTTCGGTAAAGAGACCAAAGGCAAGCGCCGTCTGGTTATCACCCCGAACGATGGCAGCGATCCGTACGAAGAGCTGATTCCGAAGTGGCGTCACCTGAACGTCTTCGAAGGCGAACAGGTAAACCGCGGCGAAGTTATCTCCGACGGCCCAAGCGATCCACACGACATTCTGCGTTTGCTGGGTGTTAGTGCGCTGGCCAAGTACATCGTCAACGAGATTCAGGACGTTTACCGTCTGCAAGGCGTGAAAATCAACGACAAGCACATCGAGACCATCCTGCGTCAGATGCTGCGTAAGGTCGAGATTGCCGAGTCGGGCGATTCCAGTTTCATCAAGGGCGACCAGATGGAACTGACGCATGTACTGGTCGAGAACGAGCGCCTGAGCGCGGACGACAAGTTCATTTCCAAGTACACTCGCGTCCTGCTGGGTATCACCAAGGCGTCGTTGTCCACCGAATCGTTCATCTCGGCGGCCTCCTTCCAGGAGACCACTCGAGTTCTGACCGAGGCGGCGGTTACCGGCAAGCGTGACTACTTGCGCGGCCTGAAAGAGAACGTGGTCGTGGGTCGTCTGATCCCGGCCGGTACTGGTCTGGCATACCACAGCGAGCGTAAGCGTCGCCGTGAAGCAGACAAACCGTTGCGTGTCAGCGCCAGTGAGGTGGAAGCCGCACTGACTGAGGCGTTGAACTCCAGCGGTAACTGAGAGTAGGGCCCTGGCGAGTCTTCTGCCGGTCATTGTCGACATATTTTGTTGCTGATGACCGGGGAGGGCGGGTCGGGGCCTTGCCTTGACTGGGGACAAGATCCTCTTTAGACTCTTGTACCCCTAAATTTGGTGGGACTTCGTCCTGCCATTTTGCTTTTCTTGTAAGACAATAGCGTCGCAAGACAACAGTGGAGCTAGTAGATGGCAACTATCAACCAGCTGGTACGTCAGCCGCGTAAGCGTATCGTCGAGAAATCCGACGTTCCTGCGCTGCAGAACTGCCCGCAACGTCGTGGCGTGTGCACCCGTGTGTACACCACCACGCCGAAAAAACCTAACTCGGCACTGCGTAAAGTATGCCGTGTGCGTCTGACCAACGGTTTCGAGGTTTCCTCGTACATCGGCGGTGAAGGCCACAACCTGCAAGAGCACAGCGTGGTACTGATCCGCGGCGGTCGTGTAAAAGACTTGCCAGGTGTTCGTTACCACACCGTTCGCGGCTCTCTGGATACTTCGGGCGTTAAAGGCCGGAACCAGGGTCGTTCGAAGTACGGTACCAAGCGTCCGAAGTAATCGGCCGTTTGCAGCAATTTGCAGTTATTTATTTTATTGAGTCGATAAGAGTAAGGTCGGGCACGCTCTTCCAGAGCACTGTCCCGGGCTAACCTGAAGACCGTTTGAGGGCTTATCAATGCCAAGACGTCGTGTAGCAGCCAAGCGTGAGATTCTGGACGATCCGAAATACGGAAGCCAAATTCTCGCCAAGTTCATGAACCACGTGATGGAAAGCGGCAAAAAGGCCGTTGCCGAGCGTATCGTTTACGGTGCGCTGGACAAGGTTAAAGAACGCAAGAACAGCGATCCCCTGGAGATCTTCGAGAAAGCTCTCGACGCCATCGCTCCGCTGGTCGAAGTTAAGTCGCGCCGTGTAGGCGGTGCTACTTACCAGGTTCCGGTCGAAGTTCGTCCGTCCCGTCGTAACGCGCTGGCAATGCGCTGGTTGGTAGACTACGCCCGCAAGCGCGGCGAGAAGTCTATGGCTCTGCGCCTGGCTGGCGAACTGTTGGACGCTGCCGAAGGCAAGGGTGCTGCAGTCAAGAAGCGTGAAGACGTGCACCGTATGGCTGAAGCCAACAAGGCTTTCTCGCACTACCGCTTCTAATTTTAGCGTCACTCAATTTGCGAGGGCTTTATGGCTCGTATTACTCCGATTAACCGCTACCGTAACATTGGTATCTGTGCCCACGTTGACGCGGGCAAGACCACCACTACTGAGCGGATCCTGTTCTACACAGGTCTCAGCCATAAGCTGGGTGAAGTGCATGACGGCGCAGCGACCACCGACTGGATGGTTCAGGAGCAGGAGCGTGGTATTACCATCACCTCTGCTGCTGTAAGTACCTTCTGGAAAGGCTCGCGCGGTCAGTACGACAACTATCACGTCAACGTCATCGATACCCCGGGCCACGTTGACTTCACCATTGAAGTAGAGCGCTCGCTGCGCGTACTCGACGGTGCGGTCGTTGTGTTCTGCGGTACTTCCGGTGTTGAGCCGCAGTCCGAAACCGTATGGCGTCAAGCCAACAAGTACGGCGTTCCACGTGTTGTCTACGTGAACAAGATGGACCGTGCAGGTGCGAACTTCCTGCGTGTTGTCGCTCAGATCAAGAACCGTCTGGGTCACACCCCGGTTCCTGTTCAGTTGGCCATCGGTTCGGAAGAGAACTTCCAGGGTCAGGTTGATCTGATCAAGATGAAGGCTATCTACTGGAACGACGACGACAAAGGCACCACCTATCGCGAGGAAGAAATTCCTGCCGATATGCTGGAGCTGGCTCAAGAGTGGCGCGCCAACATGGTTGAAGCGGCTGCCGAGTCCAGCGAAGAGCTGATGAACAAGTATCTGGAAGGCGAAGAGCTGACCGTCGAAGAGATCAAAGCCGGTCTGCGCGCGCGCACCCTGGCCAGCGAGATCGTTCCGGCCGTCTGCGGTTCTTCCTTCAAGAACAAGGGCGTTCCTCTGGTTCTCGATGCTGTTATCGATTACCTGCCAGCTCCGACCGAGATCCCTGCGATCAAGGGTATTCACCCGGATCTGATCGAGAAGCCCAAGGACGAGCTGGTTGAGTCGGATTACGACGAGCGTCATGCAGACGACAGCGAGCCGTTCTCGGCTCTGGCGTTCAAGATTGCCACCGACCCGTTCGTGGGTACTCTGACCTTCGTCCGTGTTTACTCGGGTATGCTGAAGTCCGGCACCTCCGTGATCAACTCGGTCAAGGGCAAGAAAGAGCGCGTTGGTCGTATGGTTCAGATGCACGCCAACGATCGTAAAGAGATCAGTGAAGTGCTGGCGGGTGATATCGCTGCTCTGATCGGCATGAAGGACGTCACCACTGGTGACACCCTGTGCGACGCCGACAAACCGATCATCCTGGAGCGTATGGACTTCCCGGAGCCTGTGATCTCGGTAGCTGTAGAGCCGAAGACCAAGCAAGACCAGGAAAAGATGGGTATCGCTTTGGGCAAGCTGGCTCAAGAAGACCCGTCGTTCCGTGTCAAGACCGATGAAGAAACTGGCCAGACCATCATTTCTGGTATGGGTGAGTTGCACCTGGACATCCTCGTTGACCGCATGAAGCGCGAGTTCAACGTCGAGGCCAACATCGGTAAGCCGCAGGTTTCCTACCGCGAAAAAATCACCAAAAACTGCGAAATCGAAGGTAAGTTCGTTCGTCAGTCCGGTGGTCGCGGTCAGTTCGGTCATTGCTGGATCCGCTTCGCGACGCCAGACGTGGACGCCCAAGGCAACATCACTGAAGGCCTGGTGTTCACCAACGAGGTTGTGGGTGGTGTGGTTCCGAAGGAATACATCCCGGCGATCCAGAAGGGTATCGAAGAGCAGATGAAGAACGGCATTGTTGCCGGCTATCCGCTGATCGGCCTGAAGGCAACCGTGTTTGATGGTTCCTACCACGACGTCGACTCCAACGAGATGGCGTTTAAAGTGGCAGCCTCCATGGCGACCAAGCAACTGGCCCAGAAGGGCGGTGGTGTTGTGCTTGAGCCGATCATGAAGGTTGAAGTAGTAACCCCAGAGGACTACATGGGTGACGTGATGGGTGACCTGAACCGTCGTCGTGGTCTGATCCAGGGTATGGAAGACTCAGTATCCGGCAAGGTTGTCCGTGCCGAAGTACCGCTGGGTGAAATGTTCGGTTATGCGACCGACGTTCGTTCCATGTCTCAGGGTCGCGCGAGCTACTCCATGGAATTCTCCAAATACGCCGAAGCTCCGTCGAATATCGTCGAAGCTCTCCTTAAAAAACAAGGCTAATCCAGCCCTTTAGGCAAGAGGTTCACTGTCGTGGCTAAAGAAAAATTTGATCGTTCCCTACCGCACGTCAACGTTGGCACCATCGGTCACGTTGACCATGGTAAAACCACTCTGACTGCTGCTCTGACTCGCGTTTGCTCCGAGATTTTCGGTTCGGCTCGTGTTGACTTCGACAAGATCGACAGCGCTCCAGAAGAGAAAGCTCGCGGTATCACCATCAACACCGCGCACGTTGAGTACAACTCGACCATTCGTCACTACGCTCACGTTGACTGCCCAGGTCACGCTGACTACGTGAAGAACATGATCACCGGTGCTGCGCAGATGGACGGCGCTATCCTGGTTTGCTCGGCCGCTGATGGTCCGATGCCACAAACCCGTGAGCACATCCTGCTGTCCCGTCAGGTTGGCGTTCCGTACATCGTGGTCTTCCTGAACAAGGCTGACCTGGTAGACGACGCTGAGCTGCTGGAACTGGTTGAGATGGAAGTTCGCGACCTGCTGTCGACCTACGACTTCCCAGGCGACGACACTCCGATCATCATCGGTTCGGCTCGTATGGCGCTGGAAGGCAACGACGAAAACGAAATGGGCACCACTGCCGTTCGTAAACTGGTTGAAACTCTGGATACCTACATCCCAGAGCCAGTTCGTCTGACCGACAAGCCGTTCCTGATGCCAATCGAAGACGTATTCTCGATCTCTGGTCGCGGTACTGTTGTGACTGGTCGTATCGAGCGCGGTATCGTTCGCGTTCAGGATCCACTGGAAATCGTTGGTCTGCGTGACACTACCGTCACCACCTGCACCGGTGTTGAAATGTTCCGCAAGCTGCTCGACGAAGGTCGTGCAGGCGAGAACTGCGGCGTTCTGCTGCGTGGCACCAAGCGTGACGACGTTGAGCGTGGCCAGGTTCTGGTCAAGCCAGGTTCGGTTAAGCCGCACACCAAGTTCACAGCAGAAGTCTACGTTCTGAGCAAGGAAGAAGGCGGTCGTCACACTCCGTTCTTCAAAGGCTACCGTCCACAGTTCTACTTCCGTACTACTGACGTGACCGGTAACTGCGAGCTGCCAGAAGGCGTTGAAATGGTAATGCCAGGCGATAACATTCAAATGACTGTTACCCTGATCAAAACCATCGCAATGGAAGACGGTCTGCGCTTCGCTATCCGTGAAGGCGGCCGTACCGTTGGTGCTGGCGTTGTAGCTAAAATCATCGAGTAAACTCTTTTTGAGTTAGCTTCGATGCTTTGAGAAAGCCCCCGCTCAGCGGGGGCTTTTTTTATTGGGTTGACACCCAATAGGGGCGTCTATAGAATCACGCCTCCTTTTAACGGGCGTAGTGCGTCCGGTGGGAATAGCAGCCTGGAGTCTGAAATCCAATGCAAAATCAGCAAATCCGTATCAGGTTGAAGGCTTTTGACCATCGCCTGATCGACCAATCCACCCAGGAAATCGTGGAAACCGCGAAACGTACTGGTGCTCAAGTGCGTGGTCCAATTCCACTGCCTACCCGTAAAGAGCGGTTCACCGTTCTGGTCTCCCCGCACGTCAACAAAGACGCGCGTGACCAGTACGAGATCCGTACTCATAAGCGCGTTCTGGACATCGTCCAGCCAACGGATAAAACCGTTGATGCTCTTATGAAGCTTGATCTTGCGGCCGGTGTGGAAGTGCAGATCAGCCTCGGCTAAGACTTGGGTCTTAGTCGTGTAACGCTCTGAAATGGGCGGCCATAGCGGGTGAAAGCCCCGTACACTCATGAGGTTTACAACATGACTATTGGTGTAGTCGGTCGTAAATGCGGTATGACCCGTATTTTCACCGAAGAAGGTGTCTCCATTCCGGTCACGGTCATTGAGATCGAGCCGAATCGCGTCACCCAGTTCAAAACTGAAGAAACCGATGGCTATCGTGCAGTGCAAGTCACTGTAGGTGAGCGTCGTGCTTCGCGTGTGACTGCTGCTCAAGCAGGCCACTTCGCTAAAGCGAGCGTTGCCGCTGGTCGCGGTGTCTGGGAATTCCGCCTTGAAGAAGGCGAGTACCAGGCTGGCGACTTGATCAATGCAGAACTCTTCGCTGCAGGCCAACTGGTAGATGTTACCGGTCAGTCCAAGGGTAAAGGCTTTGCCGGTACCATCAAGCGTTGGAACTTCCGCGGTCAAGACAACACCCACGGTAACTCCGTTTCCCACCGCGTCCCTGGCTCTATCGGCCAGTGCCAGACTCCTGGTCGTGTATTCAAGGGCAAAAAAATGTCCGGTCATATGGGCGCAGAGCGCGTGACCGTTCAGTCCTTGGAAGTTGTGCGCGTCGACGTTGAACGCAATCTGCTGCTCGTCAAGGGTGCCGTTCCTGGTGCTACTGGCGGCGATCTGGTTGTGCGTCCGGCAGCCAAGGCTCGCGGTTAAGGGGAAGCTGAAATGCAATTAAATGTAAATGACGCTCAAGCGATCGAAGTTTCCGAACTGACTTTCGGCGGCGAGTTCAACGAGACGCTGGTTCACCAAGCAGTCGTGGCCTACATGGCCGGCGGCCGTCAAGGTAGCAAGCAGCAAAAGACCCGTTCCGACGTATCTGGTGGCGGTAAGCGCCCATGGCGTCAGAAAGGTACTGGCCGTGCTCGTGCTGGTACTATCCGTAGCCCAATCTGGCGTGGCGGCGGTACCACTTTCGCAGCTCGTCCACAAGATCACTCGCAAAAGCTCAACAAGAAGATGTACCGCGCAGCAATGCGTTCCATCCTTGCTGAACTGGTACGTACTGATCGTCTGGTCGTGGTTCAGGACTTCGCTGTTGAAGCGCCAAAAACCAAAGACTTGCTGAACAAGCTGAATGGCATGGGTCTGACCGACGTTCTGATCGTGTCTGACGCTGTTGATCAGAATCTGTACCTGGCTGCTCGTAACCTGCCGCACGTTGATGTCCGTGACGTACAGGGTTCCGATCCAGTTAGTCTGATCGCATACGACAAAGTGTTGATCACTGTGTCGGCCGTGAAGAAATTCGAGGAGCTGCTGGGATGAACCAGGAACGCGTATTTAAAGTTCTACTTGGCCCGCACGTTTCCGAGAAGGCCACGGTTCTGGCTGACAAGAAAGGCCAGTTCGTTTTCAAGGTTGCTACTGACGCAACCAAGCTGGAAATCAAGAAGGCCGTCGAAAGCCTGTTCAGCGTGAAAGTAGAGCGCGTCACTACCCTGAACGTTCTGGGTAAGAGCAAGCGCACTGCTCGCGGTCTGGGCAAGCGTAATGACTGGAAGAAGGCAGTTATCTCCCTTCAACCAGGCCAAGATCTCGATTTCAGCAGCAGTGCTGAGTAAGGAAGGGGTGCATCATGGCAATCGTTAAATGCAAACCGACTTCCCCTGGCCGCCGTTTTGTGGTCAAGGTGGTCAACCAGGAGCTGCACAAAGGCGCTCCTCACGCACCGCTGCTCGAGAAAAAATCGAAGACTGGTGGTCGTAACAACAATGGCCGTATCACTACACGTCACGTGGGTGGTGGTCATAAGCAGCATTACCGTATGGTCGACTTCCGTCGCAACGACAAAGATGGCATCGCTGCCACCGTCGAGCGTATCGAATACGATCCAAACCGTACTGCTCACATCGCACTGCTGTGCTACGCAGACGGCGAGCGCCGCTACATCATCGCCCCTAAAGGCGTGAGTGCTGGCGACCAGCTGATCGCAGGCGCCTTGGCTCCAATCAAGCCAGGCAACTCCCTGCAGCTGCGCAACATCCCAGTGGGTAGCACCGTTCACGGTATCGAACTGAAGCCGGGCAAAGGTGCACAAATCGCTCGTTCCGCTGGTGCTTCGGCTCAGCTGATCGCTCGCGAAGGTGTCTACGTGACCCTGCGTCTGCGCTCTGGTGAAATGCGTAAAGTCCTGGCTGAATGCCGTGCGACCCTGGGTGAAGTCTCGAACTCCGAGCACAGCCTGCGTTCGCTGGGTAAAGCTGGTGCCAAACGCTGGCGTGGCGTTCGCCCAACCGTTCGTGGTGTTGCCATGAACCCGGTTGACCACCCGCATGGTGGTGGTGAAGGTCGTACCTCCGGTGGTCGTCATCCGGTATCGCCATGGGGCTTCCCGACTAAGGGCGCGAAGACTCGTGGTAATAAGCGTACCGACAAAATGATCGTCCGTCGTCGCAAGTAAATAGAGGGATACGACAGTGCCACGTTCTCTGAAAAAAGGTCCTTTTATTGATCTTCACCTACTGAAGAAGATCGAAGTGGCGGCGGAGAAGAACGATCGCAAACCAGTTAAGACCTGGTCGCGTCGTTCCATGATCCTGCCACAAATGGTCGGTCTGACCATCGCGGTACATAACGGTCGCCAACACGTCCCAGTTCTCGTGAACGAAGACATGGTCGGCCATAAACTGGGCGAGTTTGCCGGTACCCGCACCTACCGCGGGCACGTGGCAGACAAGAAAGCCAAGCGTTAAGGGGTAAGGAAATGGAAGTAGCCGCTAAGTTGTCGGGCGCTCGCATATCCGCCCAGAAAGCCCGCTTGGTCGCCGACCAGATCCGCGGGAAGAAGGTGGGCGAAGCGCTCAACCTGTTGGCCTTCAGCAGCAAGAAAGCCGCTGAAATCATGAAGAAAGTCCTCGAGTCGGCCGTAGCCAACGCCGAGCATAACGAAGGCGCAGACGTTGATGACCTGAAGGTCTCCACCGTTTTCGTCAACGAAGGGCGTTCGCTGAAGCGTATCATGCCGCGTGCCAAAGGCCGCGCTGATCGCATCGTCAAGCGGTCTTGCCATATCACTGTCAAGGTTGCGGACAAGTAACGGAGTCGATCAGATGGGTCAGAAAGTACATCCCACTGGCATTCGCCTGGGAATCGTCAAGGAGCACACCTCCGTCTGGTACGCAGACGGTCGGACTTATGCGGACTATTTGCTCGCAGATCTGAATGTGCGTGAGTACCTCCAAGACAAACTAAAAAGCGCGTCCGTTAGCCGTATCGATATCCATCGTCCGGCTCAAACTGCACGCATCACCATCCACACCGCTCGTCCAGGTATCGTTATCGGGAAGAAAGGTGAGGATGTTGAGAAACTGCGTCAGGACCTGACCAAGCAAATGGGTGTGCCTGTGCACATCAATATCGAAGAGATCCGCAAGCCGGAACTCGACGGTATGCTGGTTGCCCAGAGCGTAGCTCAGCAGCTGGAGCGTCGTGTAATGTTCCGTCGCGCTATGAAGCGCGCAGTACAGAACGCCATGCGCATTGGTGCCAAAGGCATCAAAATCCAAGTGAGCGGTCGTCTCGGCGGTGCTGAAATTGCACGTACTGAATGGTATCGCGAAGGTCGTGTGCCACTGCACACCCTGCGTGCCGATATCGACTATGCCACCTACGAAGCTCACACCACTTACGGTGTGATCGGTGTGAAGGTTTGGATCTTCAAAGGCGAAGTTATTGGTGGTCGCCAAGAAGAACTGAAACCACAAGCACCAGCGCCTCGTAAAAAAGCTGCTAAGTAAGGGGTACGCCAAATGTTGCAACCAAAGCGTACGAAGTTCCGCAAGCAGATGACTGGCCACAACCGTGGTCTGGCACTGCGCGGTAGCAAAGTCAGCTTCGGCGAATTCGCCTTGAAAGCTGTTGCCCGCGGTCGTCTCACCGCCCGTCAGATTGAGTCGGCGCGTCGTGCTCTGACCCGTCACGTAAAGCGTGGCGGTAAAATCTGGATCCGTGTATTCCCGGACAAGCCGATTTCCAAGAAGCCTCTCGAAGTGCGGATGGGTAAAGGTAAAGGTTCCGTTGAGTACTGGGTTGCCCAGATCCAGCCAGGCAAAGTCCTGTACGAGATCGAGGGTGTTTCTGAAGAGCTGGCGCGTGAGGCTTTCGCCTTGGCAGCTGCAAAGTTGCCTCTCGCCACCTCCTTTGTTAAGCGGACGGTGATGTGATGAAAGCGAATGAACTTCGTGAGAAATCAGCACAGCAACTGAACGAGCAACTGCTCGGCTTGCTGCGCGACCAGTTCAATCTGCGCATGCAGAAGGCAACTGGCCAGTTGGGGCAGTCTCACCTGCTCTCGCAAGTGAAGCGTGACATCGCTCGCGTGAAAACTGTGCTCAATCAGCAGGCAGGTAAGTAATCATGGCTGAAGCCGAAAAAACCGTCCGTACGCTGACTGGCCGTGTTGTCAGCGACAAGATGGACAAGACCATCACCGTACTGATCGAGCGTCGCGTAAAGCACCCGATCTACGGTAAATACGTTAAGCGTTCGACTAAGCTGCACGCGCACGACGAAACCAATCAGTGCCGCATCGGCGACAAGGTCTCCATCTGCGAGACCCGTCCGCTGGCCAAGACCAAGTCCTGGGCACTGGTTGAAGTTCTCGAACGCGCTGTTGAAGTCTAAGGGCTAGGGGTCGGAGAAATTTTATGATTCAGACTCAATCCATGCTCGATGTGGCCGATAACAGCGGCGCTCGTCGCGTCATGTGCATCAAGGTGCTCGGCGGTTCTCACCGTCGTTACGCCGGCATCGGTGACATCATCAAGGTTACCGTCAAGGAAGCAATTCCTCGCGGTAAGGTGAAGAAAGGTCAAGTGATGACTGCTGTTGTAGTCCGCACTCGCCACGGTGTCCGTCGCGCTGACGGCTCCATTATCCGCTTTGATGGCAACGCTGCTGTTCTTTTGAACAACAAGCAAGAGCCGATCGGCACCCGTATCTTTGGGCCAGTGACTCGTGAACTTCGTACTGAGAAGTTCATGAAGATCGTCTCGCTTGCCCCAGAAGTGCTGTAAGGAGATCCGACATGCAAAAGATTCGTCGTGACGACGAGATCATCGTGATCGCCGGCAAAGACAAAGGTAAGCGCGGTAAGGTGCTGAAGGTGCTCGCTGACGACCGTCTGGTCGTTGGTGGGATCAACCTGGTCAAGCGCCATACCAAGCCTAACCCTATGTCGGGCGTACAGGGCGGTATCGTCGAGAAAGAAGCGCCACTGCACGCTTCCAACGTCGCCATTTTCAACGGCGAAACCAACAAGGCTGACCGCGTTGGTTTCAAAGTAGAAGAAGGCAAGAAAATTCGTGTCTTCAAGTCGACCCAAAAAGCGGTTGATGCTTGAACACTGCTAGGTAGAAGACCATGGCACGACTGAAAGAGATTTATCGGAAGGAAATTGCGCCCAAGCTTAAGGAAGAACTTAAGCTGGCCAACGTGATGGAAGTTCCGCGCGTTACCAAAATCACCCTGAACATGGGTCTGGGCGAAGCGATCGGCGACAAAAAAGTCATCGAGCACGCTGTTGCTGACATTGAAAAGATCACCGGTCAAAAAGCCGTTGTGACTTTCGCACGGAAATCCATCGCGGGCTTCAAAGTCCGTGAGGGCTGGCCGATCGGCGTTAAAGTTACTCTGCGCCGCGATCGTATGTACGAGTTCCTGGACCGCCTGCTGGCGATCTCCCTGCCTCGGGTTCGCGACTTCCGCGGCCTGAATGCCAAGTCCTTCGACGGTCGTGGCAACTACAGCATGGGCGTGAAAGAGCAGATCATTTTCCCGGAAATTGATTACGACAAGATCGATGCTCTCCGCGGTCTGGACATTACCCTGACCACCACTGCACGGACGGATGAAGAAGGTCGCGCACTGCTGCGCGCTTTCAAATTCCCGTTCCGCAACTGATTGGAGTAGGAAAATGGCCAAGAAGAGCATGAAAAACCGTGAGCTGAAGCGTCAGCTCACCGTTGCCAAGTACGCCAAGAAGCGTGCTGAGCTGAAAGCTATCATCGTTGATCTGAACGCAAGTCCAGAAGCACGTTGGGAAGCTTCCGTAGCTCTGCAGAAGCAGCCACGTGACGCAAGCGCTTCGCGCATGCGTAACCGCTGCCGCATCACTGGTCGTCCGCACGGCGTATACCGCAAGTTCGGCCTCGGCCGTAACAAGCTGCGTGAAGCTGCAATGCGTGGTGACGTACCAGGTCTGGTTAAAGCCAGCTGGTAAGCAATACAGCCCAGGTCTCGGTGGCGGGGGAGTAATCAACCGACCACCGGTGTCCTTGTCTATGAATCGAGCCCCTTATGGGGCTTGATTCATTTATGGGGTGTGTCTAGAATGACCGGCTCGCCTGAGCCCGGGTATTTTGCCCGGAATTGTCTCGGCGACGTAGTAGCCGCAAGGCTCATTTTTTTTGTATCAGGAGCGTCTAGCCCATGAGTATGCAGGACCCGTTAGCGGACATGCTAACTCGAATCCGTAATGCCCAGATGGCTGAAAAGTCCGTCGTAAGCATGCCGTCTTCCACGCTGAAGGTGGCTGTAGCCAAGGTCCTCAAGGACGAAGGCTACATCGCGGGTTATCAGGTAAGCGGTGAGGCCAAGCCTTCCCTTTCCATCGAGCTGAAGTACTTCGAAGGCCGTCCGGTTATCGAAGAAGTCAAACGCGTAAGTCGTCCAGGCCTGCGTCAGTACAAGTCCGTCGATGATCTGCCAAAAGTTCGTGGCGGTCTCGGTGTGTCTATCGTCTCCACCAACAAAGGTGTGATGACGGATCGTGCTGCGCGCGCTGCCGGTGTCGGCGGCGAAGTTCTTTGCACAGTGTTCTAAGGGGGGATAAGCATGTCTCGCGTCGCTAAGAACCCCGTTAAGCTGCCGGCTGGTGTCGAAGTAAAATTCGTCGGCCAACAGCTTTCGGTGAAGGGTGCCAAGGGCACTCTCGAACTGAATGTTCACTCGTCCGTTGAAGTCGTTGAAGAAGCTGGTGAGCTGCGTTTTGCTGCTCGCAATGGCGATCAACAGACTCGTGCAATGGCCGGTACCACTCGTGCGTTGGTAAACAACATGGTCCAAGGCGTAAGCCAAGGCTTCGAGCGCAAGCTCCAGCTGGTCGGTGTTGGTTACAAGGCACAAGCAAAAGGCACAGTGCTGAACCTGGCTCTCGGCTTCTCGCACCCAGTGGACTACGAACTGCCGGAAGGCATCACCGCTGAGACTCCTAGCCAGACCGATATCCTGATCAAGGGCATCGACAAGCAGCTGGTGGGTCAAGTGGCCGCTGAAATCCGCGATTTCCGTCCACCAGAGCCTTACAAAGGTAAGGGTGTGCGTTACGCGGACGAAGTCGTCCGTCGTAAAGAAGCCAAGAAGAAGTAGGGCATAGCAAATGACCGACAAAAAAGTTACTCGACTGCGTCGCGCTCGCAAAGCACGCCTGAAAATGCACGAGCTCGAAGCCGTGCGTCTCTGCGTGTTCCGCTCCTCGCAGCACATCTATGCCCAGGTCATTTCGGCCGACGGCAGCAAAGTCCTGGCAAGCGCCTCGACTTTGGACAAAGAACTGCGTGATGGTGCCACTGGCAACATCGACGCGGCCACTAAGGTTGGCCAGCTGGTCGCTACGCGTGCGAAAGCCGCTGGCGTCTCGCAGGTGGCTTTCGACCGCTCTGGCTTCAAGTACCACGGCCGCGTTAAAGCGCTGGCTGATGCTGCTCGTGAAGCTGGGCTGGAGTTCTAAGTTATGTCAAATAACGACCAAAAGCGCGACGAAGGCTACATCGAGAAGCTGGTTCAAGTTAACCGCGTAGCTAAAACCGTTAAAGGCGGCCGTATCTTCACTTTCACCGCGTTGACCGTGGTGGGTGATGGTAAAGGTCGTGTTGGCTTCGGCCGTGGCAAGTCGCGCGAAGTACCTGCTGCGATTCAAAAAGCCATGGAAGCTGCTCGTCGCAACATGATTCAAGTGGACCTTAACGGTACCACCCTGCAGTACGCCCTGAAATCCGCCCACGGCGCTTCCAAGGTTTACATGCAGCCTGCTTCTGAAGGTACCGGTATCATCGCTGGCGGCGCAATGCGCGCAGTGCTGGAAGTTGCTGGTGTTCAGAACGTACTGGCTAAATGCTACGGTTCGACCAACCCAGTGAACGTGGTACACGCCACTTTCAAGGGTCTGAAAACCATGCAATCCCCGTCGTCCATTGCTGCTAAGCGCGGCAAGAGCGTTGAGGAGATCCGTTGATCATGGCTACCGTTAAAGTAACGCTGATCAAAAGCACCGCCGGCCGTCTCCCTAACCACAAATTGTGCGTTAAGGGTCTGGGTCTGCGCCGCATCGGTCACACTGTAGAAGTCCTGGATACTCCCGAGAATCGCGGGATGATCAACAAGGCTTACTACATGCTGCGCGTCGAGGGTTAATCGATGAAACTCAATGATCTGAGTCCAGCGCCGGGTTCCCGTCGCGAAAAGCATCGTCCGGGCCGTGGTATCGGTAGTGGTTTGGGTAAGACTGGTGGCCGTGGTCACAAAGGTCAGACTTCCCGCTCCGGTGGCACCATCGCTCCAGGCTTTGAAGGCGGTCAACAGCCGCTGCATCGTCGTCTGCCGAAATTCGGCTTCGTTTCGCTGAAAGCCATGGATCGCGCAGAAGTGCGTCTGTCCGAACTGGCTAAAGTGGAAGGCGACATCGTCACCGTGCAATCCTTGAAGGATGCCAACGTGATCAACCAAAACGTACAGCGCGTGAAAATCATGCTGTCCGGTGAGGTTACTCGCGCGGTCACCATCAAGGGTATCGCAGCCACCAAAGGTGCGCGTGCGGCTATCGAAGCAGCTGGCGGCAAGTTCGAGGAATAAATGGCTAAGCAAGGTGCTCTCTCAGCGCTAGGCAAGGGCGGGATGTCCGAACTCTGGGCTCGTCTGCGTTTCCTGTTCCTGGCGATTATCGTCTATCGGATCGGTGCGCATATCCCAGTTCCAGGTATCAACCCGGATCGGCTCGCGGACCTGTTTCGGCAGAATGAGGGGACCATTCTTAGCTTGTTCAACATGTTTTCCGGCGGCGCGCTGGAGCGGATGAGTATTTTTGCACTGGGGATCATGCCGTACATTTCGGCATCGATCATCATGCAGCTTATGACCGCTGTCAGCCCGCATCTGGAGCAGTTGAAGAAGGAAGGTGAAGCTGGCCGTCGCAAGATTAGCCAGTACACCCGCTACGGCACCGTCGTCCTGGCCCTGGTTCAAGCTATTGGCATGTCCATTGGCTTGGCCGGTCAGGGCGTTGCTTTTTCTGCTGATTTTGGCTTCCATTTCGTTGCGGTTTCCACTTTTGTGGCTGGCGCGATGTTCATGATGTGGCTGGGTGAGCAGATCACAGAGCGCGGTGTAGGCAACGGTATCTCGATGTTGATCTTCGCAGGTATCGTCGCCGGTCTTCCGAGTGCGATTGGGCAGTCTTTCGAGTCTGCACGTCAGGGCGATATCAATATCTTCGCCTTGGTCGCTATCGGTTTGCTGGCAGTAGCGATTATCGGTTTTGTGGTGTTCATCGAGCGTGGTCAGCGTCGTATCGCCGTTCACTATGCCAAGCGTCAGCAGGGTCGTAAGGTCTTCGCTGCGCAGACGAGCCACCTGCCGCTGAAAGTGAATATGGCCGGTGTAATTCCTGCTATTTTCGCGAGCAGCATTTTGCTGTTCCCGGCTTCGTTGGGTGCCTGGTTCGGTCAGTCTGAAGGTATGGGCTGGTTGCAGGACATCTCGCAGTCGATCGCTCCTGGTCAGCCGTTGAATATTCTGCTGTTTAGTGCAGGGATTATTTTCTTCTGCTTCTTCTATACGGCGTTGATGTTCAATCCGAAAGACGTAGCGGAAAACCTGAAGAAGTCCGGTGCCTTTATTCCGGGCATCCGTCCAGGTGAGCAGTCGGCGCGCTACATTGATGGCGTTCTGACCCGCTTGACCATGTTCGGTGCTCTTTATATGACGGCCGTGTGCCTGCTGCCCCAGTTCCTGGTGGTTGCAGCAAACGTTCCGTTCTACCTTGGCGGGACCTCGTTGCTGATTGTGGTAGTGGTTGTGATGGACTTCATGTCCCAAGTACAATCGCACCTCGTTTCGCACCAGTACGAATCCCTGATGAAGAAAGCCAACCTGAAAGGCTACGGTGGCAGCGGTTTGCTGCGCTGAGAGACCCTTAAGGTTCGAGGAGTTGGTGATGAAAGTTCGTGCATCGGTGAAAAAGCTGTGCCGCAACTGCAAAATTATTCGCCGCGAAGGTGTCGTTCGAGTAATTTGCAGCGCGGAACCACGTCATAAGCAGCGCCAAGGCTGATTGTGATCTGCGCTTCAAGCCCAGCAGCTAGTGCGCTGCTGGGTTGATTATTTGTTATTACAGCGATATTATCTCGCGCCCTATTTCTTGGCTTCCGGGGCGTAGGTAGCTGTCAATTGGAGTCCCACTGAATGGCCCGTATTGCAGGCGTTAACATTCCAGATAACAAGCACACTGTTATCTCGCTGACCTACATCTACGGTGTTGGTCGCACCACTGCACAGAAAATTTGTGCAGAAACTGGGGTCAACCCAGCCGCAAAGATCAAAGATCTGAGCGACGAGCAGATTGAACAGCTGCGTAGCGAAGTTGCGAAGTTCACCACTGAAGGTGATCTGCGTCGCGACATCAACATGAAAATCAAGCGGTTGATGGACCTGGGTTGCTACCGCGGCCTGCGTCATCGTCGGGGTCTGCCAGTACGCGGTCAGCGTACCAAGACCAACGCGCGTACCCGTAAAGGTCCGCGTAAGCCGATCCGCAAGTAATCGCACCAGCGAATCGACAGGAATATAGACATGGCAAAACCTGCTGCTCGTCCTCGTAAAAAAGTCAAAAAGACAGTGGTTGATGGCATCGCCCACATCCATGCGTCTTTTAACAACACCATCGTGACCATTACCGATCGTCAAGGTAACGCGCTGTCCTGGGCTACCTCCGGCGGTTCGGGTTTCCGCGGTTCTCGTAAGTCCACCCCGTTCGCTGCTCAAGTAGCTGCTGAGCGTGCTGGTCAGGCTGCGCTGGAATATGGTCTGAAGAACCTCGACGTTAACGTCAAGGGTCCAGGTCCAGGTCGTGAGTCCGCTGTTCGTGCTTTGAACGGTTGTGGCTATAAGATCGCCAGCATCACCGACGTGACGCCAATCCCGCATAACGGGTGCCGTCCGCCGAAGAAGCGCCGCGTGTAATTCAGGAGACGATAGATAATGGCTCGTTACATTGGTCCAAAATGCAAACTGGCTCGTCGTGAAGGCACTGACCTGTTCCTGAAGAGTGGCGTTCGCGCTCTGGAATCGAAGTGCAATATCGAAGCAGCCCCAGGTATCCACGGCCAGCGCCGTGGCCGCCAGTCCGACTACGGCACCCAACTGCGTGAAAAGCAGAAGGTCCGTCGTATTTATGGCGTTCTCGAGCGTCAGTTCAGCGGTTACTACAAGGAAGCAGCCGGCAAGAAAGGCGCTACCGGTGAGAACCTGCTGCAGCTGCTCGAATGCCGTCTGGACAACGTCGTTTATCGTATGGGCTTCGGCGCTACTCGTGCCGAGTCCCGTCAGCTGGTTTCGCACAAAGCGATCAGCGTAAACGGCAAGACTGTAAACGTTCCGTCCTACCAAGTTCGTCCGGGTGACGTGGTCGCAGTTCGCGAGAAATCGCAGAACCAGCTGCGCATTGTTCAAGCCCTTGAACTGTGCGCCCAGCGTGGCCGCGTTGAGTGGGTAGATGTGGACACCGCGAAGAAGTCGGGCGTTTTCAAGAACGTTCCTGCTCGCGGCGACCTGTCTGCTGACATCAACGAAAGCCTGATTGTCGAGCTCTACTCCAAGTAAGGGCTAGAAAATAGGTGCATCCATGCAGATTTCGGTAAATGAGTTCCTGACGCCCCGCCACATTGATGTGCAGGTCGTCAGTCCAACCCGCGCTAAAATTACGCTTGAGCCTCTCGAGCGTGGTTTCGGCCATACCCTGGGCAACGCGCTGCGCCGCATCCTGTTGTCCTCCATGCCTGGCTGTGCAGTAGTCGAGGCCGAGATTGACGGCGTACTCCACGAGTACTCCGCCATCGAAGGTGTACAGGAAGATGTCATTGAAATCCTGTTGAACCTGAAAGGCCTGGCTATCAAACTGCACGGTCGTGACGAAGTTACGCTGACCTTGTCGAAGAAGGGTTCGGGGGTGGTTACCGCTGCCGATATTCAGCTGGATCATGATGTCGAGATCGTTAACCCCGATCACGTAATCGCTAACCTGGCGTCTAACGGCGCCTTGAACATGAAGCTCACCGTAGCTCGTGGTCGTGGTTATGAGCCGGCCGATTCGCGTCAGAGCGATGAAGACGAAAGCCGCAGCATTGGTCGCTTGCAGCTTGACTCTTCGTTCAGCCCGGTTCGCCGTATCGCATACGTGGTGGAAAACGCCCGTGTCGAACAGCGTACCAACCTGGACAAGCTGGTAATTGATCTGGAAACCAACGGTACTCTGGATCCTGAAGAGGCTATCCGTCGTGCTGCAACCATTCTGCAACAGCAGTTGGCTGCGTTCGTCGACCTCAAGGGTGACAGCGAACCAGTGGTAATCGAGCAAGAAGACGAGATCGACCCGATCCTGCTTCGCCCGGTTGACGATCTGGAACTGACTGTACGTTCGGCTAACTGCCTTAAGGCGGAAAACATTTACTACATCGGCGACCTGATTCAGCGTACCGAAGTAGAACTGTTGAAGACTCCGAACCTGGGCAAGAAATCCTTGACTGAAATCAAGGACGTTCTGGCCTCCCGCGGTCTGTCCCTCGGCATGCGCCTCGACAACTGGCCGCCTGCAAGTCTTAAGAAGGACGACAAGGCGACTGCCTGATCGTCGTAATCACCGAACGTAGTGTTTGGTAAGGAATGAACCATGCGTCATCGTAAAAGTGGACGTCACCTGAGCCGTACCAGCTCTCACCGCAAGGCCATGTTTCAGAACATGGCGGTGTCGCTGTTCGAGCACGAGCTGATCAAAACTACTCTGCCAAAAGCTAAAGAACTGCGCCGCGTTGCCGAGCCGCTGATCACTTTGGCCAAGCAAGACAGCGTAGCTAACCGTCGCCTGGCTTTCGACCGTACTCGTTCGAAAGAAATCGTCGGTAAGCTGTTCAACGACCTGGGCAAGCGTTACGCCACTCGTCAGGGCGGCTACCTGCGCATCCTGAAGTGCGGCTTCCGCGCTGGCGACAACGCTCCTATGGCGTACGTCGAGCTGGTTGATCGTCCTGTCGGTGGTGTTGTAGACGCTGCTGAGTAAGACGAACAGTCTGTACAAGAAACCGGGCCTAGTGCCCGGTTTTTTGTTTTTTAACGTTTAGTAAAAATCTATTGATCCAAGTCACTCAATACCGAGGAAGGCAGTCGGGACATTGTGGGATCCGCTCAAATTGACCGATTTCATCCACACCCAGAAACGCCTGCCCCAGAGCAAATGGTGGGGCTGCTCAATGCGTTGGGCGTGAAATTGGCCTAACTCGAAGTGATAAGAAGAAACGCCCTCATTTGGGCGGTTTTTCAATGCAATTGCCTACCATTTGCCTGCTTTTCTTCACTTATCTGCCCATTTATTAACGATTGGCGAGTGACCTTCCAGCCAGCTTGGTTCAAACTATTAACTTTCAAGCAGGGAGAAGCAGGGCGATGCAAGGTCACCCGGACGTCATCGATTATCTCAACACGTTGCTCACGGGCGAGCTGGCAGCGCGTGACCAATATTTCATTCACTCGCGTATGTACGAAGACTGGGGCTTTACCAAGCTCTATGAGCGCATCAACCACGAGATGGAAGAAGAGGCGCAACACGCCGATGCCTTGATGCGTCGTATCCTCATGCTCGAAGGCACGCCGCGCATGCGCCCTGATGATCTGGATGTCGGTACTACCGTGCCGGAGATGCTAGCCAGCGATCTGCGCCTGGAATACAAAGTGCGCGCTGCGCTGTGCAAGGGCATCGAGTTGTGCGAGCTGCACAAAGACTACGTCAGCCGCGAAATTTTGCGTGTTCAACTGGCTGACACTGAAGAAGACCACACCTACTGGCTGGAAAAGCAGAAAGGTCTGATCAAGTCCATTGGATTGCAAAATTACCTGCAATCGCAGTTCTGATTCGCAGCATTAAAAAAACCTCTGTCACGTCAATGACAGAGGTTTTTTTATGGGGCCAGAAAAGGCTTACGCCCGATCGCGAATCAGCAGCGGCTTGAGGTAATGGCCGGTATAGGACTGCTTCATCTCAGCCACCTCTTCCGGCGTTCCATAGGCGATGATTTCACCGCCCTTTGATCCGCCTTCAGGGCCCAGGTCCACCAGCCAGTCGGCCGTCTTGATCACATCAAGGTTGTGCTCGATGACCACCACGGTATTACCGTGGTCGCGCAGACGGTGCAATACATCCAGCAGTTGCTGAATATCCGCGAAGTGCAGGCCGGTGGTCGGCTCATCGAGGATATACAGGGTTTTACCGGTATCGCGCTTGGACAGCTCGCGTGACAGTTTCACTCGCTGTGCTTCACCGCCCGACAGGGTGGTAGCCGATTGCCCAAGCTTGATGTAGGAAAGCCCTACGTCCATCAGTGTCTGCAGCTTGCGCGCCAGCGCGGGTACCGCATCGAAAAACTCTCGAGCTTCTTCGATGGTCATTTCCAGTACTTCGTGGATGGTCTTGCCCTTGTACTTGATCTCCAGCGTCTCGCGGTTATAGCGCTTACTCTTGCACACATCGCAAGGTACGTAGATATCCGGCAAAAAGTGCATCTCGACCTTGATCAGGCCATCGCCCTGGCACGCTTCACAGCGACCACCCTTGACGTTGAACGAAAAACGTCCAGGCCCATAGCCACGTGAGCGTGACTCAGGTACGCCGGCGAACAGTTCACGGATCGGAGTGAACAGCCCTGTATATGTTGCAGGGTTCGAGCGCGGGGTTCGGCCAATAGGGCTCTGGTCGATGTCCACCACTTTGTCCAGGTGCTGCAAGCCATCGCAGCTATCGTGGGCAGCGGCTTCCAGGGTGGTGGCGCCATTGAGCGCCGTGGCGCTGAGCGGGTACAGGGTGTTATTGATCAGCGTCGATTTGCCAGAGCCAGAGACGCCGGTCACGCAGGTCAACAGGCCGATAGGAATCTCAAGGTCTACGTTGCGCAAGTTATTGCCGCGAGCGCCCTTGAGCGACAGCGACAGCTTTTTGTTGCGTGGCGTACGCTGGGCCGGCACGTTGATTTTTACCCGGCCAGACAGGTATTTGCCGGTGAGCGAGTCAGGGTGCGCCATCACCTCGGCAGGTGTGCCTTCGGCCACAATCTGACCGCCGTGTACACCTGCGCCCGGCCCGATGTCCACCACATAGTCCGCCATGCGAATGGCATCTTCGTCGTGCTCGACCACAATCACGGTGTTGCCGATATCCCGCAGGTGATTGAGAGTGCCCAGGAGACGGTCATTGTCACGCTGGTGCAGCCCGATAGAAGGCTCATCGAGGATGTACATCACCCCGACCAGGCCAGCACCGATCTGACTGGCCAGGCGGATCCGCTGAGCCTCGCCACCCGACAAGGTATCGGCGCTGCGATCCAGGGTCAGGTAGTCCAGCCCGACGTTCACCAGAAACTGTAAACGCTCGCAGATTTCCTTGAGGATTTTGTCGGCGATTTCGCCCCGTCGGCCGGTCAGCTTGAGGCCGCCGAAATAGTTGGATGCGTCACCAATCGGAAGGCCGGTCACTGCTGGTAGGGTTTTTTCCCCGACCCACACGTGACGCGCCTCACGCCGCAAGCGCGTACCTCGACAGTCTGGGCAAGGCTGGGTGCTGAGGAATTTGGCCAGTTCTTCGCGCACGGTAGCCGATTCTGTTTCACGGTAGCGCCGCTCAAGGTTGGGTACGATGCCTTCGAACGGATGGGAGCGTTTGACGATATCGCCCCGGTCGTTCAGGTATTTGAAGTCAACGTTCTTGCTGCCGCTGCCATGGAGGATGACTTTCTGCTGATCGGCGGGAAGGTCTTTGAAGGGCACCTCAAGGCTGAAGTCGTAGTGAGCCGCCAGCGAGCCCAGCATCTGGAAATAATAGACATTGCGCCGGTCCCAGCCGCGAATCGCACCTTCGGCCAGGGTCAGTTCGCCGTTGACCAGGCGCTTGATGTCAAAGAACTGTTTGACGCCCAGCCCATCGCACGTCGGGCAAGCGCCAGCGGGGTTGTTGAACGAAAACAGCTTGGGTTCCAGCTCGCTGATGGCGTGGCCGCAGATTGGGCAGGCGAATCGAGCCGAGAAAATCATCTCCTCCAATGGCTCATCGTCCATGGCAGCCACCAGGGCAATGCCATCGGCCAGCTTCAGGGCCGTCTCGAAGGATTCGGCCAACCGCTGCTGCAAATCGCTGCGCACCTTGAAGCGATCGACCACCACTTCGATGGTGTGCTTCTTTTGTTTGTCCAGCTTGGGCAGCTCATCGAGCTCATACAGCTTGGCGTTGATGCGGGCACGCACAAAGCCCTGGGCACGCAGCTCATCGAACACCGCCAGGTGCTCACCCTTGCGCTCGCGGATCACTGGCGCCAGCAGCATGAGCTTGCTGCCCTCTGGCTGCGCCAGTACCAGGTCGACCATCTGGCTGACGGTCTGGGCTTCCAGTGGGATGTCGTGATCGGGGCAACGAGGCGTGCCGACTCGCGCATAGAGCAAGCGCAGGTAATCGTAGATTTCGGTAATGGTGCCGACGGTCGAGCGCGGGTTGTGAGAGGTCGATTTCTGCTCGATGGAGATCGCCGGCGAAAGACCTTCGATCGTATCGACGTCAGGCTTTTCCATAATCGACAGGAACTGGCGCGCATAGGCCGACAATGACTCGACGTAGCGGCGCTGGCCCTCGGCGTACAAGGTGTCAAACGCCAGGGATGACTTGCCGGAGCCCGACAACCCGGTGATGACAATTAATTTATCCCGGGGCAGGGTGAGGTCGATATTCTTCAGGTTGTGGGTTCGCGCCCCACGAATCAGGATCTTGTCCACTGCGGCCTCGCTTGGCGGGCATAAACGCGTGAGTATACGGCTGCATGCCAGTACGCGGCAAAGCGTCACGTATATGCCGTTAATCGATGGGACTGGTAGAATCGCCGCCGGTTCACATGAGGTTTTTCCATGCAAGATCTCCACAGCGACCGCATGAGTGGTAGCGAGACCCGCGCAGCAAGCGGTCTGGCCCTGGTGTTCGCCTTTCGTATGCTGGGCATGTTCATGGTGCTGCCGGTCCTGGCCACCTATGGCATGGACCTGGCCGGTGCCACGCCAGCCCTGATCGGCCTGGCGATTGGCGCCTACGGCCTGACCCAGGCATTCCTGCAAATCCCGTTTGGCATGATTTCCGATCGTATCGGCCGGCGTCCGGTGATTTACGTGGGGCTGATCATCTTTGCCCTGGGCAGTGTGCTGGCTGCCAATGCCGACTCGATCTGGGGCGTGATTGCTGGACGTATCCTACAAGGCGCTGGTGCGATTTCCGCGGCAGTCATGGCATTGCTGTCTGACCTGACTCGCGAGCAGCATCGAACCAAGGCCATGGCCATGATTGGCATGAGCATTGGCCTGTCGTTTGCGGTGGCAATGGTGACCGGGCCGTTGCTGACCCGCGCGTTTGGCCTTTCAGGGTTATTTCTGGCAACCGCTGCCATGGCCGTGGTGGGCATTGGTCTGGTGGCCTTTGTGGTACCGCGCTCGGCCGGCCCGTTGCAACATCGCGAGTCCGGCGTCGCCAAGCAGGCGTTGGGGGCCACCCTGCGTCATCCCGACTTGTTACGGCTGGATGTTGGCATTTTTGTATTGCACGCCATTCTGATGGCGAGCTTTGTGGCCCTGCCGCTGGCATTGGTCGGCGCCGATTTGCCGAAGGAGGAACACTGGTGGGTGTACCTGACAGCCTTGCTGGTATCTTTTTTCGGGATGATTCCGTTCATCATCTATGGTGAAAAGAAGCGCAAGATGAAGCGCGTTCTACTCGGCGCGGTCAGTGTGTTGATGCTGAGCGAGCTGTTTTTCTGGAAGTTCGGCGACAGCTTGCAGGCGTTGGTGATCGGCACAGTGATTTTCTTCACGGCGTTCAACCTGCTGGAAGCTTCGCTGCCTTCTTTGATCAGCAAAGTGTCGCCAGCAGGCGGAAAGGGTACGGCCATGGGCGTGTACTCCACCAGCCAGTTCCTGGGGGCGGCCTTGGGTGGAATCCTTGGTGGCTGGCTGTTCCAGCACGGGGGCTTAAGCATGGTGTTCATCGGCTGCGCCGGGCTCTGCGCCCTATGGCTGGCCATAGCTGTTACTATGCGCGAACCTCCGTATGTGACTAGCCTGCGTATGCCTTTATCGCCAGAAGCGATACGGGAAGCAGGCCTGACCGAGCGCCTACGCGCCGTGCCGGGTGTAACAGATGCGGTAGTGGTGGCAGATGAAGCCGCCATCTATATCAAATTGGATACTGAAATTTTGGATCGCTCGTCCCTGGAACGCCTGGTCAATCCGGCTTCCCAGACGTGCGAAGCCTAGGAGAACGTTATGGCCCGTGGGGTTAACAAAGTCATATTGGTCGGCACTTGCGGTCAGGATCCTGAAGTACGTTACCTGCCTAACGGTAACGCAGTGACCAACCTCAGCCTGGCCACCAGCGAGCAGTGGACTGACAAGCAAACCGGCCAGAAGGTCGAGCGCACCGAGTGGCACCGCGTTTCGATGTTCGGCAAGGTCGCCGAAATCGCCGGCGAATACCTGCGCAAGGGTTCGCAGGTTTACATCGAAGGCAAGCTGCAGACCCGCGAGTGGGAAAAAGACGGCATCAAGCGCTACACCACTGAAATCATCGTCGACATGCAAGGCACCATGCAGCTGCTTGGCGGCCGTCCGCAGAACCAGGACGGCTCCCAGCCTCAGGGTGGCAACAACTACAACCAGCAGGCGCCTCGTCAATCCGCCCCGCGCCCGCAACAAGCGCCACAACAGCGCCAGGCTCCAGCGCCGCAGCAGCAAGCGCCGCAGCCAGCTCCAGATTTCGACAGCTTTGATGACGATATTCCGTTCTAGGTAGTCAAGTTTGTAAGTCTGTATTTAGAAAGCCCCTGGTCATTTAGTTCAGGGGCTTTTTTATCTTGATGTGGGTCTGAATTTTAGATTTGGGAAGGTGTGTTGGTTGTTTGCGAGTTATCTTTGCTTAATATCTCCCTCTTTTTCAGGGAGTGGTTGTTGTGCAAGGATCTCAAAGAAATTCCTTTCTAATGTCGATACTCGACCGCTCACCAATATTCGAGTAGTTATCCGTGAGCCACGCCTCGGCCTCGCGGCGTCCGTTGTCGCGCAGTCCGCAAAGGAATTCCCAGTCCGCGTTGTACTTGCTCGACACGCTGAGCGCGCACATCGCCGCGTCGGACTTAATGGAGTGGATAAGCATCTCCTTCATCTCATTGCGATCGATCTTGCCTTGCTGTATGAGGTCGGTGACAAAGGCGATCGTGCGCATCTCGCGCATGAGCGACGAATTGAAGCTGATTTCACTGATGCGATTGAGGATGTCGGCGGCTGTAATGGGCACTCCCGGGCGGACGAGCGGGTTGATGTGGACAATCACCACATCGCGCGTATTGCAGTGATAGATCAACGGGAAAATGGCCGGGTTGCCCATGTAACCGCCATCCCAATAGTGCTGCCCATCGATTGTGATCGCCTGGAACAAGGTCGGCACACAGGCCGAAGCAAGCACCGCTTCGGCGCAGAGGTCCTTGCCCGTGAAAATGCGTATTTTCCCCGTCTCGACATTGGTCGCGCATAGATAGAGGTGGAATGGGCATTGGCTTCGCAAGACTGCAAAATCTACCTGTTTATCCAGCACATTCCGCAATGGACTCAAGTTGCGGCTATTGAACTGGTAAGGCGAGAATATTCGAAGCGCCATGTCCGCGAACGTATACATGGGTGAATAGTCCAGACCGAAGCTGTGCGTCCCTTTCAGCCATGGCATCCAGCGCAATGGGTTATAACGTTTGGCGGACTGCGCCACGGCGTACCAAAAATCGTGCAGCGCTTCGCGGGCACCGGCCTCACCACCTTGCAGCATACCAAAGGCCAGTACAGCGGCATTCATCGCGCCGGCACTGGTTGCACTTACCCCTTCAATGGTAAGCCTGCCGTCCTCAAGTAGCCGATCAAGCACCCCCCAAGTGAAAGCACCATGCATTCCGCCGCCCTGTAAAGCTAGCGTGATCGGCTTTCGCTCATCGCTGCCCCGAGGCTTATCGTTCTGCATGGTCATTCTTAATCTCCTCGTCGGTGCTGAGCCGAATCGGGAACTTGGTACGATGCCTCTTCTCGTCGCTCGCTAATACTCCATTTAGCGCTATTGGGTCATCGATCGTTCACTCTCCGCGTGATGACCATGCATCGAGCAGCGCCTTGGCTTGTAGCAAATCAACGCTGTCGAAGCCTTCGGTGAAAAAGCTGTAAATGTCTGCCAGCATTTGCTGGGCTACCTCTTTGTCTCGTGTTGCCCAAAGCTGAGCAAGGCTCACTGTGGCTCGTAGCTCGAGTGACTTTGCGCCTTGTTGTCGAGCAATCGTGATCGCCTTTTGAAAGCAGGTTTGCGCTTCCCATCGCAGGGGGGAATCCTGTTCGCCTTCGTCCAGACATTGAAGGGTAAGAGCTCCTTTGAGCCGGTACAGTTCTGCCTCGTAAAAGTGCTCGCCTGTTCGGCTCACCGTAGACAGGGCGTCGGTCACGGTATCCAATCCGGCCTGCCGATGCCCGGCGCGCTTATGAGCTGCGGCCAATAAAGCCAAAAAATAAGAGCATCCAAGCTCAGCTCCGGCTGCTTGGTAAGTCGCGATAGCATTAGTTAGCTGAGTGATTCCCTCGTCAACGTTTCCTTGCTCAGCGCGAGCCCAGCCTTGAAGAATATTCCCCCATGCCAAAAAAAGCGGAAACCCTCGCTCCAGTGAAATATTGATGGCGGCATCTGCACACTCTTCGGCGAGTTGTACATCGTGCCGAAACTGTCCCAGTATCGACGTAGCGGACAGGGTGAAGGCCAAGGTAAATGGGTGGGAAGTCTTCTGGACTAGAGTAAGAATGTCCCGGCTGCGCTTGCTTGCCTGATCTGGGAAACCCAAGTACCAAAGACTCCAGGACGAAAATATCAGGCCGTAGCCCGGATCCATACCGTACGCAATGGGATGTGGGCGATGACGGTCTGGGATGTAGAGGGCACGCGCCCGCTCCTGATGCTCCAGGGCATTGCGCGGATTTCCCTGGAAAAACAATGTCGAACCCAATGCAGCATGTGCATCCACAAGCAATTCCGAATCCTGTGCAGATTGCGCAACAGTGAGCAATCGTTCACCCAGTTCGTAGGCGGTAGCGTAGTCAGCACGCAACGAGTAGTAAGTTCGTAGTCCCAGCAAAGCAGGGAAAAGCACCGAGTCGTCACCTAGTTGCGTGCAAAGCGCCAGTGCGCGAGTGTAAGTGGCCGCTACCTCGTGCGCACAATAGCCGCGCACGGCCATCAAGGCGGGCCCCAGGGAGAGTAATAATGTCAGCTCTTGATGATCACGTGCGGGCGTCTCGGGTAAAAGCTTGAGCAATTCCAGCGCCGCGTCGAGATGACTCATCGCATCGAGTTGGGCGGAATGCTGGAGTGCCTGTTGCCCCGTACGTTGCAGGTATTCCACAGCCTTCGGGATATTGCCGCTCAGTCGGTAGTGGTGCGCCAGTTCGCTGCAGTAGTCCGCAATACGGGTGGGGAACAGCGCCTCGATGGCCTGCGCTGTGCGTTCGTGCAGCACGCTACGCCGCTCTGTAAGTAGCGAGTGGCCCGCGACCTCTTGGGTCAGTGCATGCTTGAACGAATACTCCACCTCTGGAAACGCGGGCCACTGGTAAATGAACTCAGCGGCCTCCAGTCGGGCCAGAAGATCGCGCAAATCGTCGTCCGTCCGAGCAACCCGTCCCACGCAGATGCACTGAATCAGACTGAACGGAAACTCTTTGCCGATAACGGCGAGGGTCTGTAGCAATTCCTTCTGCGCAACGGGTAGCCGGTCAATACGGGCGGCGAGCACACCCTGCACGGTAGTAGGAATATGCAGTTCAGCCGGAGTTTGCTCGGTCCGGTAATTACCAGGCTCACCGAGCAGCAATTTTTCCTCGACCAGCGTTTGAATCACCTCTTCAATGAAAAAAGGGTTGCCATCTGTCTTTTCCAAGATGAGCTGTTTGAGAGGGATGAGGGTGGGGTCATTTGCAAGTAGGGCCGTAAGCAGTCCCTGTGCTTCAGACGGGCCCAGCGGTTCGAGTCGCAGTTGGATGCAGTGTTCCGCCGTCCAAGCAGGCAGATACTCGGGCCGGTAGTTCACGAGGAGCAAGATTGGGGTGCTCACCAATCGTTCGATGAAATACGCGAGGAATGCTTCCGTCTCGCAGTCCAGCCATTGCAAATCCTCGAATAGTAGTTCAATCGGCTGATTGAGGGCCTCGCGCGTCAGAAGTTGAGTGATCGCGTCGAAGGTGCGTTCGCGTCGAATCTGAGAAGCCATCTCCGTAAGCGCCGAGCCGTGTTCTCCAATACCTAATAGATAGAGCAGGTAGGGAACGAGATCCTCGAAGCTGCGATCGAGCATCAGGGTCTTGCCCATCACCTTTTCCTGGCAGCGTCGCTCATCGTCTTGGGCTGTGATCTGAAAATAGTTGTTCAGAAGCTCGATGAGCGGAAAGTAGGCAAAGGCCTTGCCGTGTGAGACGGAGAACGTCTCCAATACCAGACACCCGCGCCGGGAGCGTTCCTTGAACTCATGGAATAGTCGCGACTTCCCAACTCCGGCCTCACCGACCACGGCAACGAGTTGCCCGTGGCCCGTTTTGGATTTCTCGTGTGCCCGGTGTAGGTGGTCGAGTTCGAGTTGTCGGCCGACGAACGTGGCCAGCCCACGATGTGCCGCCACCTGCAAGCGTGTGCGTAGCGCGCCGAGACCCTGCACTTCGTACACAACTAGCGGTTCGGGAATGCCTTTGATCTGAGTGGCCCCCAGCGCCTTGAATTCGAAATAACCCTCAGCCAGTTTGTAAGTGGGCTCACTCACGAGGATTGACGATGGTGCGGCGATTCCCTCCATTCGGGATGCAATATGGATCGTATTCCCGACCGGATCGTAATCGGTGTGCAAATTGTCCATGCGTATCGAACGCACCACGACTTCTCCGGTATGGATGCCAACGCGGATTTGTAGCGGAATCCCTTTCTCCAGACGAATACGATCGCCATGTTTACGTATCGCCTGCTGCATACGCAGTGCCGCATAGAGCGCCCGCTGCGAATGATCCTCATGGGCGATAGGGGCGCCGAAGAGCGCGAGGATGCCATCCCCCAACGTTTTGGCTACGTAGCCTTCGTAATGATGGACGGCTTCCATCATCAACGCGATAACGGGCTCTATCAGGCGCTGGGCCTCTTCCGGGTCGAGATCGTGGATCAAGGCCATGGAGCCGGCCATGTCGGCAAACAGTGCCGTGATGGTCTTACGCTCACCGGCGGGCTCGCCCCGGGCTTCCATGGCGGCCTGTTCAGCGCGGATGCGCTCGGCAAGGTGGTGGGGCGTGTATTGAATCGGCGCTGGAGAAGGCTCTGAAACAGGAGTGAGGTTCGATACTGGCGCAGTAGGCGCCTCGGTCAGCGGTGCGCCGCACTCACTGCAGAATTTGGCGCAAAGGCTCGCCTTATGGCCACAGCGCTGACAGTTGCGAGAGAGACTAGCGCTGCACGCTTCACAGAAGCTGGCCCCAGAGGGATTCTCGAATCCGCAGTTTGCGCAGCGCATACGATCTCTTCTCTTTTTCAGGTATTCAAGAAGACCAGTCAAAAGACGGGAAAGCGTGACATCGATCTGGCGAAAGACGAACTGAAGTCATTGGGCCAGTACGTTCGGGCAGTCTTTTAACCTTCCATGTCAAAGATACGTTTGTATCGTTCTATCGAGAAGTAAAATTCGCTTACTGGAAGACAACGGAAGATTGGAAGGCCTTGGGCGGACTAGGGCAACTGTCCGCCGCGCTGGTGCAATGGCTAAGCGATAACGGCTCGGCGTACACCACCGAACAGAACGATTTGCTTTCTAAAGGTTGCTGTTTATGTCTGAAGTCGTCGGCATTGACTCATCCAGGCGCGCTATTTCCACCCTTTTAAGCAAGGCATCAATCAACGCCCGGCCCATTTCAATCTTCTGAACCATCCCAAGCACCATCTTGCGGTCGTTCTTGTCTAGATGGTCTATCGCATCCCAGCCGGCGGCTTCGGCGCAGTCGAGTAAAAGGCTTGCGTGGATCAGCGCATCTTCGCCGCAGATGCCAGCGTTGACGTTGAAGAAGGGATTGCAGTTGGCGTCGGTGGCGCCGAAGGGGGTGCTGGCGGTGAGTGTGCCGAGCAGTTTGAAGGCGGGTGGATCAGGGACGATCTTTTTCATGTGCAGCTCCATACCGGTTGAGCTGGCACCGTTCGCTGCGAAACGAATGGGTGGCAGCTGTACGCGGGTTCGCAGACCGGGGCATGGAAACCGGCGCACCCGAAGGTGCCCCACGCACAGCCGCCATTGAACATGGGAGCGTTGCGCTATGCCTCGGACTGCGACATCCGGTCGTTGAAAGCCAACGACGGACCCAGAGTAGGGAGGGGCAAGTTAGAGCGCAACCGCTTGGCGGGGCGCGGAGTATGAATCAGAAGCTTCCTACAACAAACCTGCAAACATGGTTGCAAACAATTTCATTAAGCCTTTTGTGAAGGTGCGGTCTGGGCCGCACCCTCGCAAGCATTGCTTTTTTAAAGGCTGCTGTTTATGTCTGAAGTCGTCGGCATTGACTCATGCTGGCGCGCTGTTTCCACCCCTTTGAGCAGTGCATCAATCAAAGCCCTGCCCATTTCAACTTTCTGAATCATGCCAAGTACCATCTTGCGGTCGTTCTTGGTCAAGTGGTCCACGGTGTCCCAGCCTGCGGCTTCAGCGCAGTCGAGCAGGAGACTGGCGTGAATTAGTGCGTCCTCGCCGCAGATGCCAGCGTTGACGTTGAAGAAGTGGTTGCAATTGACATCGGTGGCGCCGAATTTCGTGCTGGCGGTGAGGGTGCCAAGCAGTTCGAAGGCGGGTGGATCAGGGACGATCTTTTTCATTTGGAGCTCCCATGCAAGTTGAGCTGACACCGTTCGCTGCTAAACGAGAGGGGTGGCAGCTGTACGCGGGTTAGCAGACCGAGGCATGGAACCCGGCGCACCCGAAGATGCCCCACGCACAGCCGCCATAAACATGGGAGCGTTGCGACATGCCTCGGACTGCTAAATCCGGTCGTTGAAAGCCAACGACGGACCAAGAGTAGGGTGGGGCAAGTTAGGGCGCAACCGCTTGGCGGGGCGCGGAGTATGAATCAGAAGCGTCCTACAACAAACCTGCAAACATGGTTTCAAACAATTTCATCAGTGTTTAAAGACTCATGCTTTCCGTGGGCTGCGAAGCGGCCCCTGCGATTATGAAAACGACGGAGCCTCGCAAGCTTGCATCGCAGATGTCGCTGGTCTCTGGGGCCGCTGCGCGGCCCATCGCGGCTAAAGCCTGCTCCTACCCGCGCACGCCAACGTTCGGGGGTAGGAGCAGAGCTTGCTCGCGATTGGCAGCACCGCGCTCCTGCAGACAGATCGCATCGCCGCTGTCAGGCTGATTTGTAGGCCAATCGGAACTGGTGCAAAATCGGTTCGGTGTAACCACTTGGCTGCTCGCAACCCTGGAACACCAGCGCACACGCGGCCTGGAAGGCTACCGACTGGTCAAAGTCTGCCGCCATCGGCTTGTACAGCGGATCGCCAGCGTTCTGCTTGTCCACCACAGCAGCCATACGCTCCAAGGTTTCCATAATCTGATCGCGACTGATCACACCATGGCGCAACCAGTTGGCCAGGTGCTGGCTGGAAATGCGCAGGGTGGCGCGGTCTTCCATCAGGCCGACGTCGTGGATGTCCGGCACCTTGGAGCAGCCGATGCCTTGTTCGACCCAGCGCACCACGTAACCCAGCAAGCCTTGGGCGTTGTTCTCGATCTCTTCGGTGATGTCCGAAGCGCTCCAGTTCGGTGACTCGGCCACCGGGATGGTCAGCAATCCATTGAGCAGGGTGTCGCGCTCGGCGGCGACGTCGATACGCTCAAGTTCGATTTGCACGGCCGTCACATCCACCTGGTGATAGTGCAACGCATGCAAGGTGGCCGCAGTGGGTGAGGGCACCCAAGCGGTGTTGGCGCCCGCCTTGGGGTGGGCGATTTTCTGTTCCAGCATGGCGGCCATCTGGTCCGGTATGGCCCACATGCCTTTGCCGATTTGCGCTCTACCGCGTAGCCCGCACGCCAGGCCGGTCAGGACGTTGTTGCGCTCATAGGCGGCGATCCACGGCGTACCTTTCATCTCGCCCTTGCGCAGCATGGCACCCGCCTCCATGGCGCTGTGAATCTCATCACCGGTACGGTCGAGGAAGCCGGTGTTGATAAAGGCCACTCGCGCCGAGGCGGCGGCGATGCACGCCTTGAGGTTGACGCTGGTGCGCCGCTCCTCATCCATGATGCCCATCTTCAATGTGTTTCGAGGCAGTTGAAGCAGGTCTTCGACTCGGCCGAACAGCTCGTTGGCGAACGCGACTTCAGCCGGCCCATGCATTTTCGGTTTGACGATATAGATCGAGCCCTGACGCGAGTTACGGCGTTGCGCAAGGTCGTGCAAGGAGGCAAGGGTGGTCACCACGGCATCCAGGATGCCTTCGGGGATTTCCTGGCCATCGCTATCGAGAATGGCGGGGTTGGTCATCAGGTGGCCGACATTTCGGACAAACATCAGTGAACGGCCCGGCAGACTCTGGGAGGAACCGTCGGCGGCTGTGTAGCTGCGGTCCGGGTTCAGGCGGCGGGTGAAGGTTTTGTCGCCCTTGCGCACTTGCTCGGTCAGATCACCCTTCATCAGGCCGAGCCAGTTGCGATACACCTGGACTTTGTCATCGGCGTCCACGGCGGCGACTGAATCTTCGCAGTCGAGGATGGTGCTCAGTGCCGCTTCCAGCAGTATGTCTTTGACCCCGGCCGCATCGGTTTGGCCGATAGGGTGGTTGGGGTCGATCTGGACTTCAAAGTGCAGGCCGTGGTTGCGCAGCACTATGGCCTCTGGTGATGCGCCATTACCGCGATGGCCGACAAACTGATCGGGGTTGCGCAGGCCGATAACGTGCGAGCCCAGCAAGACCTGTAATTGGCCACCGTCGACACGGTAGGCGGTGGCATCGGCATGGGAGCCTTCGGCCAAAGGTGCAGCTCGGTCCAGAAAGGTGCGTGCAAAGGCGATGACCTTCGCCCCCCGTTGAGGGTTATAGCCAGGGCCGCTTGATGTGCCCGCCTCTGGGGCAATGGCATCGGTGCCATAGAGCGCGTCATACAGTGAACCCCAGCGAGCGTTGGCGGCATTGAGCGCGTACCGTGGGTTGGACATCGGTACCACCAGTTGCGGCCCCGCCTGGATGGCCAGTTCACGGTCAACATTCGTGGTGGTTGCTTGCACCTGCGCAGGCACTGGTAACAGATAGCCGATCTGTTCCAGAAAAGCCCTGTAGGCGGCCATGTCGCGAATCGGCCCTGGGTTGGCGCGGTGCCAGTCATCGAGCGCCCCTTGCAGGCGGTCGCGCTCGGCCAGCAAGGCGCGGTTCTTCGGTGCAAGGTCGTGGACCAGTGCGTCGAACGCGCTCCAGAACGCATTCGGTGCGAGATGAGTACCGGGCAATGCTTCGTCTTCAATAAAACGTACAAGATGTTCAGCGACCTGCAGGCGCTGGCGAGAAATACGGTTGCCCATGGCAAGCTCCAGTTCGATGACAGTGTTCAATTCAAAGGGCCAGGCCGGTGATTCCGGCCTTGGCGATTTGCGCATCCTGATCGGGTTTCACGCCCGAAACGCCAACGGCAGCGACGACCTGGCCATTGACCAGCACCGGTACACCGCCTTCCAGGCAGGTCAGCAGCGGTGCAGACAAGAAGGCGGTACGCCCCCCGTTGACCATTTCTTCATAGCCCTTGGATTCACGTCGTCCGAGTGCGGCAGTGCGGGCTTTTTCCAGGGCGATGTAGGCACTGATCGGCGCACAGCCGTCCAGTCGCTCCAGGGCCAAGGGATGGCCGCCGTCATCGACCACGGCAATGCTGACGGCCCAGTGATTGCGCTCGGCCTCGGCGCGGGCGGTGGCCAAGATGGCGGCAACGTCGAGATGACTGAGAACGGCTTTGGTGTGCATGGCAACTCCAGGGTTATGAGGTTTCAAAGAGGGTCAGCCATGGCTTCATCCACCAACTCGATCCAGTGGCGTACCGGGGTGCGACCGGCGCCGTCGAGATGGCTCTGGCAGCCAATGTTGGCGGTGGCGATAACGTGCGGCTTGCCGCTTTCCAGGGCGTTGAGCTTGTTGTCGCGCAGCTGGCGGGACAGCGCCGGCTGGGTGATCGAATAGGTGCCAGCCGAGCCGCAGCACAGGTGCGAGTCGGGTACGACGGTGAGATGAAAGCCCAATCGGGTCAGTACGTCCTCCACGGCGCCCCCGAGCTTCTGGGCATGCTGCAAGGTGCAGGGGCAATGGAAGGCCAGGCGCAGTTCACTGCGAACGCCCAGCGTTTCCAGGGGGGCGTCGCGCAGCACTTCGACCAGGTCCTTGGCCAGTGCGCTGACCCGTTTGGCCTTCAAGGCATAGTTGGGGTCGCCTTCGAGCAGGTGGCCGTAATCCTTGATGAACGCGCCGCAACCGCTGGCGGTTTGCACGATGGCCTGCGCGCCGGCTTCGATAGACGGCCACCAGGCATCGATATTGCGGCGGGCGCGATCAAGGGCGGTGTGTTGGGCATTCAAGTGATAGTCCACAGCCCCGCAGCACCCGGCTTCGCGAGCAGGCTCGACGCTGATGCCCAAGCGATCGAGGACGCGCGCCGCGGCGGCGTTGGTGTTGGGCGACAGGCCCGGTTGTACGCAACCTTCAAGCATCAGCACACGTCGTTGATGCTGTGTCTGGGGGCGCGGGCGAGCCTTACGGATCTGTCGTGGCAGCTTGGCACGCAGGGCGTCGGGTAGCAGAGGCCGGAGTAATTCACCACTGTTGACCAATGCCTTGAACAGTCCCGCATGGGGCACGACTGCCCGTAGTCCAGCGCGCAGGCTGCGCTCGCCCCATGAGCGAGGTACGCGCTGTTCGATCACTTCGCGGCCGATATCCAGCAAGTTGTGGTACTGGACCCCAGACGGACAAGTGGTTTCACAGTTGCGGCATGTCAGGCAGCGGTCCAGATGCTTCAGGGTATGAGCGCTGGGTTGTGCGCCTTCGAGCACTTGCTTGATCAGGTAGATACGCCCGCGAGGGCCATCAAGCTCATCGCCGAGCAGTTGGTAAGTCGGGCAGGTGGCATTGCAAAAGCCGCAATGCACGCAAGAGCGCAGGATGCGTTCGGCTTCTTCGCCACGGGGCAGGGCGCGGGCCTGGTCACTCAGATGTGTTTGCATGGCGTGGCCCTCAGAGGTGTGCGTACAGGCGCCCGGGGTTGAAGATCCCGTGCGGGTCCAGTTGGGCCTTGAGCTGTTGGTGGTAACGCAGCAGCGGGGCACTCAATGGCGCGAAGGGGTCATCGCAGGGCGTCATGCAACTGGCGTGTCCACCCACGCTGGCTGCGCGTTCGCGGATCAGCGCAGGTTCGGCACTGGAGACCAGCCAGCGTTGAGCGCCGCCCCAGTCGATCAACTGCTGCCCTGGCAGTTCCAGCAGGGGCGTGTTGTGCGGTAGCGACAGGCGCCACAGCGGGTCTGATGCTT
This sequence comes from Pseudomonas sp. KH_021, assembly GCF_057838865.1. Taxonomy (NCBI): domain Bacteria; kingdom Pseudomonadati; phylum Pseudomonadota; class Gammaproteobacteria; order Pseudomonadales; family Pseudomonadaceae; genus Pseudomonas; species Pseudomonas sp. KH_021. The sequence continues at coordinate 560,713 of NZ_CM174477.1, forward strand.
TGAAAAAGGACAGGCGTTGTTCTCGTAGGTCTTGCCAAAATCCGGCACCGAGGGCTTCGCCGCCTATTCGGTCACGGGCTGCGCTCACCGAGCCTTCGCCACCCTCAAGGCGTAGGTACAGACGCTCGCCGTCATGGCAGGCGGCGCTGATGGGTACGGGTTGCTGACCCCATTCGGCGAGCTTGGCCAGTGCCAATTCACGACTCATCTGCAGGCACAGGCCGGTGCTGGCGCGGGGGCGTGGGAGCACCTTGAGCGAGACTTCGGTCAAGACGCCCAGGCAGCCCAAGCTGCCGGCGAGCAGGCGCGACACATCGTAACCGGCGACGTTTTTCATCACTTCACCGCCAAAACGCAGATGCTTGCCGTGGCCGGTGATGACCCGCGTGCCCAGCACAAAATCGCGCACCGAGCCCGACCAGGGGCGTCGCGGGCCTGACAGCCCCGCGGCGACCATACCGCCCACGGTCGCCCCCGGCCCTCTGTGTGGGGGTTCGCAGGCGAGGAACTGGTCATTCTCAACCAAGGCTTGTTCCAGCTCGGCCAATGGCGTACCAGCCCGAGCGGTCACCACCAGTTCAGTTGGATCGTAGCTGACGATGCCTCGGTGGTTGCGAGTGTCGAGCACTTGCCCTTCAATCTGGCGCCCTAGCCAGGCCTTGCTGTTACTGCCCTGGATGCGCAACGGCGTGTGCCGTTCGATGGCCTCGCAGACCTGGTCCAGCAGTTCGGCGCTGCTGTCGCGATCGGTCGATTTCATCAGAAGCGCTCCAGTTCGGGGAAGGGCAATTTGCCCATGTGCACATGCATGGCACCGAACTCGGCGCAGCGGTGCAGGGTGGGGATGTTTTTGCCGGGATTGAGTAGGCCAGCGGGGTCGAAAGCAGCCTTTACGGCATGGAACAACGTCAATTCATCAGGGCTGAATTGCGCGCACATCTGATTGATCTTTTCGCGGCCCACGCCATGCTCGCCGGTGATGCTGCCGCCCACCGCCACGCACAGTTCGAGGATCTTGCCGCCCAGTGCTTCCGCTCGTTCCAGCTCACCGGGCTGATTGGCATCGAACAGGATCAAGGGGTGCATGTTGCCGTCACCGGCATGGAACACGTTGGCCACACGCAGGCCGTACTCGGCCGACAATTCACTGATACCGCGCAGTACCCCCGGCAGTTCGCGCCGGGGAATGGTGCCGTCCATGCAGTAATAGTCGGGAGACAAGCGGCCAACGGCCGGGAAGGCATTCTTGCGTCCGGCCCAGAAACGCACCCGTTCGGCTTCGTCTCGGGCCAGGCGTACTTCGGTGGCGCCGGCTTTTTCGAGCACCGCGCGCACGCATTCGCAGTCGTCCTGGACATCGGCCTCAACGCCGTCCAGCTCGCACAGCAGGATCGCTTCGGCGTCGACCGGATAGCCTGCGTGAATAAAGTCCTCGGCGGCGCGGATGGCCAGGTTGTCCATCATCTCAAGGCCCCCTGGGATGATGCCGGCGGCAATGATCTCACCGACTGCGCGGCCGGCCTTTTCCACCGAATCAAAACTGGCCAGCAGTACCTTGGCCACCTGCGGCTTGGGCAGCAGCTTGACGGTCACTTCGGTGACGATCCCCAGCATGCCCTCGGAGCCTGTAAACAGCGCCAGCAGATCGAAGCCTGGGCTGTCGAGCGCGTCGCTGCCCAGGGACATGGCTTCGCCTTCGACCGTCAAGATGTCGACCTTGAGCAGGTTATGCACCGTCAGCCCGTACTTCAGGCAATGCACACCTCCGGCATTCTCAGCCACGTTGCCGCCGATGGAGCAGGCGATTTGCGAGGAAGGGTCAGGGGCGTAATAGAGGTTGAAGGGCGCGGCAGCCTGGGAGATCGCCAGGTTACGCACGCCGGGCTGGACCCTGGCAAAACGACCGGCGGGGTTCACCTCAAGGATTCGGTTGAAGCGCGCCATGACCAGCAAAATGCCTTGTTCCAATGGTAAGGCGCCACCCGACAAGCCCGTGCCGGCGCCTCGGGCAACCACGGGAATGCGCTGTGCATGGCAAAGCTTGAGCAGGGTCTGGACCTGTTCTATGCGCTCGGGCAATACCACCAGCAGGGGCGTGGTGCGGTAGGCGGAGAGGCCGTCGCACTCGTAAGGCTTGAGGTCTTCCTCAAGGTGCAGAATGTCCAGGTCCGGCAGAGCCTGACGCAACTGGGCCAGTACCGCCGTTTTGTCGACCTGTGGCAGCGCCCCGTCGACGCGCTCGTCATACAGAATGTTCATGGCAGGCTCGATGCTTTTATTGTTCAGTGATCATCCGCCCGAAATTTGTGCCGCGTCCAACGTTCTACTCACTGGTCCTACCAGTTTTTGCGAAGGTCATGACATTGGCTATTCCATCAAGCCCAGAGCAAACCTATGCTGGGGAGGATCTAGCACTGAAGGCGATCAGCTCATCCATAGCTGGTCCTACCAGTTGAAAGGAGATGCGAATGGCTCTGGAAGTGGGTAAGGAACGGCGGCAGTTGGCCGATGTGGTGGCCGAACGCATCGAGCAATTGATCGTCGATGGCGTGCTCAAGGTCGGCCAGGCGCTGCCCTCGGAGCGGCGCTTGTGCGACAAACTGGGGATATCCCGATCAGCGCTGCGTGAGGGGCTGCGGATACTGCGTGGGCGCGGCATCATCGACACCAGCCAGGGCCGTGGCTCGTTCGTGGCGCAGCTCTCGGGGCGCCCGGACGCCAGCCCGCTGATGCACCTGTTCAGTTCGCAGCCACGTACCTTGTATGACTTGCTTGAAGTGCGCGCGCTGCTCGAAGGCGAGTCCGCGCGCCTGGCGGCCCTGCGCGGCACCCAGGCGGACTTTGTGATGATCAGCCGGCGCTATGAAGAAATGCTCGCCGCCCATGAGTCGCCCAAAGGGCTGGACTCCCAGGAGCATGCCCGGCTGGATCATGCCTTCCACCTGGCAATTTGCGAGGCTTCACACAATCCGGTGCTGGTGCATACCTTGCAATCGCTGACCGACCTGATGCTCAGCACCGTGTTCGCCTCGGTCAATAACCTCTATCACCGGCCCCTGAGCATGAAGCAGTTGGATCGCCAGCATTCCAAGCTGTATCACGCGGTCATCGAGCGTTTGCCCGAACAGGCCGAGCGGGCAGCGCGCAGTCATATCCATGGCATCCGCGACAGCCTCAAGGATATCGAGCAGGAAGAGCAGCGGCTGGTCCGCGCGACATTGCGGTTGGAGGGGTGGAGTTGATGTGGCAGATAGACCCGGTTTCGCTTCGTCACTTCATCGCCGTATGCGAAGAAGGCACCATCACTCGCGCCAGTGAGCGGGAGTTCATTGCGCCGTCGGCCATCAGCAAACGGATTGCCGATATCGAGTCGGCCATCGGTACGCCCTTGCTGATTCGCAGCAAGCGCGGCGTTGAGCCGACTCCGGCAGGCCAGGCTTTGCTCCGTCATGCCAGGTTGTTGATGCGCGACATAGAGCGGCTGCAGGGCGAACTGAGTGAGTACGCCGAAGGGGCACGGGGGCATGTGCGGATCCTGGCCAATATCTCGTCGATCATGGAGTTTTTGCCGGAGGATTTGTCTGATTTCCTGTTGGCCAATGAACACATCCAGGTCGATATCGAAGAGCGCTTCAGCCCTGATGTCGTGCGTGGTGTGGCTGAAGGCAATGCGGACCTGGGGATCTGCCGGCAGTCGATGGCCGTGGGCGAGCTGGAGTTCATTCCTTACCGTACTGACCAGTTGGCCGTGGTGGTGAACCACAAGCATCCCTTGGCCGAGCTTGAGTGCATCAGCTTCGCCGAGACGCTGGATTACGAGCATCTGGGGCTTTCGGCCTACGCCACGCTGAATGGATTCATGCAGCGAGCCGCGCGCGAGCAAGGCCGCGAATTGCGTTTTCGCAGCTACGTGTCGTCGTTCGATGCGGCCAACCGACTGGTCCAGGCCGGGCTTGGCTTGGTGATCTTTCCTCAGGAAGCCGTCAGCCGCTACACCGAATTATTCGGGCTTAAAGTCATTCCGTTGCTCGATGATTGGGCCAAAGGGCAGTTTGTCATTTGTGTGCGTGACATCGATTCGCTGTCTTTGTCGGCCAGGCGCCTGCTCAATCATTTGTTGGCGCGTGTACCCGTGCCAGCCTGCGTCAGTTGAACTTGTGCATCCATCTCCGTTGACGATGGATGCAGCCGTGAATAACGTCTTTTCGCTTCACAGGCGGCTCTCTAGGCTAAGCCCACGCATCACAGCCTGAGAGCCACTCATGACAACAATAATCATCAATGAAGTGGGCCTGCGTGACGGCTTGCAAAGCCTGCACAGCATCATGCCCACCGCCGACAAGCAACGCTGGATCGATGCGGCCTACGCGGCCGGCGTGCGACATATGGAAGTTGCTTCTTTCGTCCCCGCCAAACTGCTGCCGCAGATGGCCGATGCCGCAGCCGTCGTAGCCCACGCCCTGACCTTCCCTGACCTGGTTGTCACAGTGTTGGCGCCTAACCTGCGCGGTGTTGAAAACGCCTTGGTTGCTGGCGCTCACAGGATCGTTGCACCCATCTCGGTCAGCTCCGCCCACAGCCTGGCGAACGTGCGTCGCACGCCGATCCAGATGGTCGAGGAATTCGCCCGCATGTGTGAGCTGCGTAGTCAAAGCCGCGACAGCAACGTGAAAATGATTGCTGGCATGTCAGTGGCGTTTGGCTGCACACGTCAAGGGCATGTGCCACTGACGGACCTGTGCGCGCTGAGCCGCCAGGTGCTGGAAACCGGCTGCGATTTTATTTCTTTGGCCGACACCACCGGCTACGCCACCCCAGGCCAGGTCGCCCAGACCTTGCAGGCGGTGCGCGCCATTGCCGGGGAAAAGCTGCAGGCCGCGCACTTTCACGATACCCGAGGGCTGGCGCTGGCCAATAGCCTGGTGGCGGCCCAGCAAGGCATTCGCGAGCTCGATGCCTCGCTAGCAGGTTTGGGCGGCTGCCCATTTGCGCCGGGAGCCTCGGGCAACGCGGTCACTGAAGACCTGGTGTTCATGCTCCAGGGCTCGGGTTACCAGACCGGTATTGACCTTGAAAAGCTGATCGCCGTGCGCGAAGTGCTCAAGCAATCGCTGCCCGATGACCCGCTGTACGGCTACATCGCCCGTGCTGGCCTGCCGCTCAATTACTCTTCTGCCCGCTGAATCAACCGGAGTCACAGCATGTCGAAACTGCCTCTGGACGGCATTCGCGTCGTCGAAATATCCCATATGGTCATGGGCCCTACTTGCGGCATGATCCTCGGCGACCTGGGTGCCGAGGTCATCAAGGTCGAGCCCGTTCGCGGTGATGGCACCCGCCGTCTGCTCGGTGCCGGCGCAGGCTTCTTTCGCACGTTCAACCGCAACAAACAAAGCATCGCCGTCGACCTGGACGACCCTCAAGGCCGCGCGGCCGTACTGGAGTTGATCGACAGTAGCGATGTCTTTATCGAGAACTTCAAGCCTGGGCGCATGAAGGCGCTGGGCCTGGACTACGACAGCCTGCGCCAGCGTAATCCCAAGCTTGTGTATGCCTCCCACAAGGGTTTTTTGAGTGGCCCCTACGACAAGCGCCTGGCGCTGGATGAGGTGGTGCAGATGATGGCCGGCCTTGCCTATATGACCGGGCCGGTGGGGCGGCCGTTGCGTGCCGGCAGCTCGGTCAACGACATCATGGGTGGAATGTTCGGTGCCATTGGTGTGCTGGCGGCGCTCAACGAGCGCAATCACACAGGCGTTGGCAAGGAAGTGCAAAGCGCGTTGTACGAGAACTGCGTGCTGCTGGCCGCCCAGCATATGCAGCAGTACGTGGTGACCGGCGAAGCCGCTGCCCCCATGCCCAATCGCATCAGTGCCTGGGCGATCTACGACGTGTTCGAGTTCGCAGGTAAAGAGCAGATGTTTGTGGCTGCGACCGGCGAAGGGCAGTGGAGCACCTTGTGCCGGCTGCTTGATCAGCCGGGCCTGATGGCGGACCCGACGCTTGCAACCAATAACGACCGAGTCCTGCAGCGTCCGCGCTTGTTGGCACACCTGGCCGAAGTGTTCGCCAACATGGACGCCCAGGCGTTGGCGGTGCAGCTGGAGGCCAACGGCATTCCATTCGCACCGATTCGTCGACCCGAAGAACTGTTCGAAGACCCTCATCTGCAGCAGAGCGGCGGGCTGGCCCAGCTGGAGCTTGAAGACGGCTCTTACACCGATATGCCGCTGCTGCCGCTGTCGCTGGACGGCGACCGCCTGCAACCGCGCCGTTCGATCCCGCGCATTGGCGAGCACACCCGTCAAGTCATGCAAGGGCTGGGATACAGCGAGGCACAGATCGAAGAACTGCGCGCGGCTGGCGTGTTCCGAACCGACGATTGACGAGAGAATTCCCATGGCGATTTACCAGATTGACGACAGCGCTCCCGACATTCATGCCAGTGCCTTTGTCGCCAGCGACGCCACCGTGATTGGCAACGTGGTGCTGCGCGAGAACACCAGCGTCTGGCCCCAGGCGGTATTGCGCGGTGATAACGAAGTGATCGACATCGGCTCGGGCAGCAATGTGCAGGAAGGCGCGGTGTTGCACACCGACCCCGGCTACCCGCTGCACATCGGCGCCCACGTGACCATTGGCCACCAGGCCATGTTGCACGGTTGCAGCATCGGCGAGGGGGCTTTGATTGGCATTCAGGCGGTCATCCTCAACGGTGCGGTGATCGGTAAGAACTGCTTGGTGGGCGCCGGTGCCGTGGTGACGGAAGGCAAGGTCTTCCCGGACAACTCGCTGATCGTCGGCGCGCCGGCCAAAGTGCTGCGCGAATTGGATGAAGCGGCCATCAGCCGGATGCACGTCAACGCCACCGAATACGTCGAGCGGGCACAGCGCTACAAACACCGGCTGGTCAGGTTGGATTGAGCGCCACCCGAAACCGCTGATACAACCGAAGGCGCCCAGGCGCCAACCGTCTCCAACAATGACAAGAACTGGAGAAACACCATGGTGGCTATCACCGAACGCCTTGCCGATGCCGAGCAGGAAGATGCGAAGCTCAAGGAACTGCTGCTGTACCGACGGGTAGCCTGGCGCATCGTGCCGTTGGCGGTTATCTGCTTTCTGTTCTCCTATTTCGACCGTATCAATATCAGCTTTGCCAAGGCGCAAATGCAGTCTGATCTGGGCCTGAGCGATGCCGCCTACGGGCTGGCGGCCAGCATGTTCTTTGTCGGTTATGTACTGTTTGAGGTCCCGAGCGCCATTGGTTTGAAGAAGTACGGCGCACCGAACTGGATCTGCCGAATCATGATTTCCTGGGGGTTGGCGACAGCGGCGCTGATGTTTGCCTACAACCAGTACACCCTGTACTTCCTACGCTTTCTGGTGGGGGTGATGGAGGCCGGGTTTGGTCCGGCAATCCTGTTTTACCTCGCCTGCTGGTTTCCCAAAAAGTACCTGGCGCGTATCAATGGCCTGTGGTTTCTCGCTGTACCCTTGGCCGGTGCTATCGGCTCGCCGGCGGCCGGGTTGGTGCTGGCGAAAATGAATGGCGTGCTGGGCCTGGCCGGCTGGCATTGGCTGTTTCTGCTGTCGGGCCTGCCTTGTGTGGTGCTGGGGCTGCTGGTGTTGTGGAAGCTGGACCGTGATATCCAGTCGGCCAAGTGGTTGTCCAGCGATGAAAAGGCGCTGCTGGAAGCGAACCTTGCGCATGACCGCAAGAAGGTCCCACCTGCACATACTTCGTTGTGGCGCGTGCTATTCACTCGCGAAGTGGCGCTGTTCGCCTTTATTTACTTCTGCGTCAAGCTTGCGGCCTACGGCCTGAATTTCTGGATGCCGCACCTGATCGAGCAGGCCGGGGTCAAGGACCTGACTTATGTGGGGTTCCTGAGTTCGTTGCCGTACGTGATTGCCTGTATCGGCATGATCATCCTCACGCGCCGCTCGGATCGGTCCGGCAACCGCAAGTCGTATCTACTGTTGTGCATGCTGACCGCAGCGGCGGGTTACCTGCTGGCTTGCCTGTTTTCACAGAGCCCGGTCTTCATGATGCTGGCATTGATTCTCGCGACGGCGGGCTCATTCATCGCCATTCCGATCTTCTGGACCATCCCGCAATCGACCTTCTCGGGGATCGCGATTGCCAGCGGCACGGCGGCCATCAACTCGCTTGGCCAGCTCAGCGGCATGGTGGCGCCAGTGATGGTGGGGTATATCAATGATCTGACGGGTATTTCCTACATGGGCATGCTGTCGATCGTGCCATTACTGTTGCTGTGCTCGTGGGTGATTGCCAAGTACGTGCGTAATCCCAAGGCTGCTTGATTGCATAGGGTTTAATTCGCAGGCAAGCCTGCTCCCACACCCACAATGCCTTAATGGGTGCATCTTGTGGGAGCTGGCTTGCCAGCGAAGCTTTTAGCCCCGCCTGTTTACCCCCCGTTGGACTTCGCCCGCCGGAAGCCGCAAAATGACTTTTTTGTCTTTCAACCTGACGGGACCTGCGACGCTATGCGAATGCGCCTTATGCTGTTGGGCGGAGGAAATGCCCTTGGGCAAGCGCTGATTCGCCTTGGGGCGGAGGAAGATATCGGTTTTCTTGCCCCGCGCCCTCCAGAAAACGGTTGGGATGCTGCCAGCCTCACTCAATTGCTGGATGACACCCGACCTGATGCACTGGTCAACCTGGCTTACTATTTTGACTGGTTCCAGGCAGTCAGTGTGCCACCCGCCCGCCTGGCGGTTCAGGAACGTTCGGTCGAGCGTCTGGCCGAACTTTGTCAGCATCACAACATCATCCTGCTACAACCTTCCAGCTACCGAGTCTTTGATGGCTCGCGTGCCACTGCCTACAGCGAAAAAGATGAGCCCGTGCCCCTCGGGCTGCGCGGCCAGGCGCTGTGGCGGATCGAACAAAGCGTGCGGGCGGCATGCCCCCAGCATATATTGCTGCGTTTTGGCTGGCTGCTCGACGACAGCCCCGAAGGCGTACTTGGGCGTTTCCTGGCCAAAGCCGAGAGAGCTGAAGAGTTGCTGATGGCTGACGATCGGCGCGGTAACCCGACCCCGGTCGACGATGCGGCCCGGGTCATCATTTCGGTCCTCAAACAACTCGATTGCTCGGCACCGCTGTGGGGGACCTACCACTACGCTGGCAATGAAGCGACCACACCGCTGGCGCTGGGGCAGGCTATCCTTGGAGAGGCGGCCAACCTGCACACGCTGGCTGTCGGGGCTCCTACCGCCCAGGCCCATGCGGCCCGCCCTGATGCTGGCGAAGAGCCTCAGCATGCCGTACTGGCCTGCAAGAAAATTCTACACACGTTCGGCATCAAGCCACGCGCCTGGCGCGCCGGCCTGCCGACCTTACTGGATCGGTTCTATCGGCATGGCTGACTCTCCTGTTCTGATTACCGGTGGTGCCGGGTTCATTGGTTCACACCTGGCCGACGCCTTGCTTGCCAAGGGTTATGCCGTGCGTGTGTTCGATGACCTGTCCACCGGCAAACGCAGCAATCTGCCGTTGGATAACCCCAAACTCGAGCTGATCGAAGGCGATGTGGCCGATGCTGCACTGATCGCTCGCGTTGCCAATGGTTGCCAGGCGGTGGTCCACCTGGCGGCTGTTGCTTCGGTGCAGGCGTCAGTGGATGACCCGGTCAAGACGCACCAGAGCAATTTCATCGGCACCTTGAACATTTGCGAGGCGATGCGTCTGGCAGGCATCAAGCGTGTGGTGTTTGCCTCCAGCGCGGCGGTATACGGCAACAACGGCGAGGGCCAGTCGATCGACGAGGACATCGCCAAGGCGCCATTGACGCCCTATGCCGTCGACAAGCTGGCAAGCGAGCAATACCTGGACTTCTACCGTCGTCAGCATGGGTTGGAGCCGGTCGTCTTTCGCTTTTTCAACATCTTCGGCCCGCGCCAGGACCCGTCTTCGCCGTACTCTGGCGTCATCAGCATCTTCAGCGAGCGCGCGCAGCAAGGCCTGCCGATCACCGTGTTCGGTGACGGCGAACAGACTCGTGATTTTGTCTATGTAGGCGATCTAGTGCAGTTGCTGGTGCAGGCGCTGGAACAGCCCGCCATCGAGGAAGGGGCGGTGAACGTTGGCCTGAACCAGGCGACTTCGCTCAATCAGCTGCTGGCCGCATTGGGGCAAGTACTGGGAAATTTGCCTGCGGTTACCCACGGGGCACCGCGCTCGGGTGATATTCGCCATTCGCGGGCCAACAATGACCGACTGCTGGCGAGGTTTGACTTCCCTGAACCGACGCCGATTGTGGAAGGCCTGGCACGGCTGCTGGGTCGCTGAGGGCCGGCTGTGGGGCGACGCGCCCCCAGCACGACAGCGCGATTATTGCGCCAATTCATAGGCGTAGATTTTCTCGGCTTCCATCTGGTAGCCCGCGTCGGCCAACTCGCTGCTCGATGCCTTGACCTGCATGGGGCCCTCGATCCAGTAGGGTTGGTACAGCTCTTCGACCTTGATGCCGATTTCGCTGAACACATGCACGATCTGATTGGACGGCGGCGGTGGTACATGGATGCACGCTCCGTAGTACGGCACCAGCAAAAACTCCGTGGTGCGACCTTCTTCGCTGACTTCCAGCGGCACGATATAGCCTGGCAGCTTGATCTGTTGGTCATTCAGGGCCATGACCACAGGTGCCGCCGGGGACTGTTGGCGTGCGGCCGGTGCGGCCTCGGCCGCCAAGGCATCGCTCAACTGTGACAGGTCATGAATCGGCGCCAGTTGGGGCTTGATCGCCGGCGCATCGGGCGGAATCATTTGCTCCCATTTGAGCTCTCGCGGCTCGGTCGCCAACGCCTGCGCGGTGACCAGAAACAGCATTGCCAGCCACACACCTTTCATTCCCGAACCCTTCATAAGTGAATCGACAGGCCGTCGGCCAACGACTGGCGATAGGCACGCCATGCAGGCACGCTGCCCATCAATACGGCGGCCGCCAGAATAATGCCCAGCAAGGTCCATTCATAGGTGCTTGGCAGATCCAATGGCAGGTACAGGCCGTAGTTCGATTGCACGTAGCCTTGCGCCAGGGCGATGCCGAAGTAGAGCAGAACCAGCCCTGCTGCGATACCGGCCAAGGCCAGGGAGAAGGCTTCCAAAATCAGCAGGCTTGCGATATGCCAGGGGCGGGCGCCGACCGAACGCAGGATGGCCATCTCGCGGCGGCGCTCATTGAGGCTGGTCAGGATCGCCGTCAGCATGCCGATCAAGCCGGTCAGCACCACGAAAAGCGACACCACGAACAGGGCTTTCTCGGCGGTCCCCATCAGGCTCCAAAGCTCCTGCAACGCCACGCCCGGCAAGATTGCCAGCAGCGGTTCGCCACGGAACTCGTTGATATCCCGTTGCACGGCAAAGGTTGAAATCTTGCTGTTCAGGCCCAGCATGAACGCGGTGATGGCCTGGGGGGTGAGGTCCATGTCGCGAGCCTGGCCTGCGCTGACCCGGCCAGCACCACGCGCCGGAACGCCGTTGTGCCAATCGATGTGCATCGCTTCCATGCCGCCGAGGCTGATGTGCAGGGTATGGTCAATGGGCGTACCGGTGCGCTTGAGCACGCCAACGACGGTAAAGGGCTTGTCGTCATGCTTGACCAGGCTGATGGCGGCCACGCCATGGGCCAGTACCAACTTTTCGCCCAGCGTGTAATGCAGCGCTTCGGCCACTTCGGCGCCCAGCACCACTTCAAACGGATCGCTCTGGAAGGCACGGCCCTGAGCCAGTTCCAGGTGCTGTCGACGACCATACTGGTAGTGCTCGAAGTAGCTGGCGTTAGTGCCCATGACGCGGTAGCCGCGGTGTGAGTCGCCCAGGGAAATCGGGATGGCCCATTTCACCTTCGGGTTAGCGGCGAACTGCTCGAAGCTGTCCCAGCGAATATTGTTGGTGGCATTGCCGATGCGAAACACCGAGTACAGCAACAGGTTCACGGAGCCGGAGCGGGCGCCCACGATCAGGTCAGTGCCGCTGATGGTGCTGGCAAAGCTGGCCCGGGCTTCGGTGCGCACCCGTTCGACGGCCAGTAGCAAGCACACTGACAAGGCAATCGCAAAGGCGGTCAGAAAGGCAGTAAAGCGGCGGTTGGCGAGGCTGGCCAAGGCAAGGCGAAACAGGTACATCAGGCCTCCACATCGCTGGCTGGGCGGGTGGCCCGATTAAGGTCGGACAACGACAGGTTCCGATCGAACAGCGGCGCCAGGCTCTGGTCATGGCTGACGAACAACAGGCTGGCGCCGGCTTCGCGGCATTCGGCGAACAGCAGGCGAATAAAGGCTTCGCGGGCATCGGCGTCGAGGGCCGAGGTGGGCTCATCGGCGATCACCAGTTCTGGCTGCCCGATCAGCGCACGGGCTGCGGCGACGCGTTGTTGTTGGCCGATCGACAGGGTGTCGGCGCGACGTGCGAGCAGGACGGGGTCCTTGAGGCCCAAGTGGGCAAGCAGAGTCGCGGCGGCCTGGTCGATGCTGCCGTGGCGCTGTTCGGCGCGGCTCGCGCGCAGCTTGGAGAAGCGACAGGGCAACTCGACGTTTTCCCGAACCGAAAGAAACGGCAGCAGGTTGAACTGCTGGAAGATATAACCGGTGTGGTCGACCCGGAAACGGTCGCGTGCGGCTTGCGACAGCGCGCTCAGCTCCTGGCCGAGCAGGCGCACGCTGCCGCGGCCAGCCTTTTGCACGCCGCCCAGCAGCCCCAGTAGTGTGGTCTTGCCGCTGCCGCTGGGGCCCTTGAGGAACAAGGTTTGACCACGCTCCAGGCGAAACGCCGGGATATCCAGCAACGGTGATTGGCCAGGCCAGGCGAAGCCCAGATCAGTGAGCTCGATAAGTGCTGGGTTCATGTGCTCAGAAATTCAGGGCGGCGGCGGATGCAGTGGCCTCAACGCCTTTCTGGCCGTTCGGGCCGATCAACTGTACCTGGATTTTTTGGGTGGAGGGGAAGGCCTTGAACAGTTGCGTGAGGTCCAGCGTCTGCAGGGCGGCGGGTGTTGTGCAGGTGAATTGATAGTGTGCGTGGATCTCGCTGTGCTCATGCTCGGCCGCTGGTTTGTCACCGAACAGCGGGCTTTCCAGCTTCTGGCTGGCGATGCTGCATTGGGCGGCCTTGGGCAGGTTGAACAGAATGGCCGGTTGTTCCAGTTGCTTGCGGGCCGCTGCTGCCTTGGCCTGGTCGGCGGGGCTGCTGGCTGCGTGCTCGAAGCCCACCAGATTCATGGCCGGGCTTTCCAGTTCAAGCTCCAGGGTTTGCCCATCCAGCGTGGCGTTGATGCGTGCTACACCGTGCTCGTGAGCGCCCAGGCTGCCATGGTCATGGTCGTGATCGTCATCACGGGCGTGGGCAACGGCCAAAGGCAGCAAGGCAAACGGCAGGGCGAGCAGCAGGCGGCGCATGAGATGTCTCCGAGCGGGGAAAATAAATCGCAATGTTATAACAACTTTATTGAGTCATTGCCACTGCACTTGGCGAGCGGTGTTGCCCATGGGAGCATGCAGGCAGTCGATCGAGAGGAAGCAGAGCATGTTGCGAATTCGTGGAACCGTGGGCAGCTTGCCGGTGGACCTGACGCTGGAGTTGGATCAGGCGGATTGGGCGCAGCTTAGGGCGATTTTGGGGGGACAACACCTGGCGCCGGAACCGACGCCGGCCGCCGCACCGATGGCAAGCTCGGTCGGGCAGATCGATGCGTTGTGGGAGACGGCTCAGCAGATTTTGCGCGGGAGCGGGGCGATCAGTGGCCCTGAATTGCTGGAGCAGCTGGAAGGTTTGGCGGGGAGTACGGCAGCCGGTAAGCGGCTATTGGTGCGCTTGCGTCACAGCTCGCAGGTGAAGGTTGAGAGCGGCGTTGATGCGCCGATCTATCGCTGGATCGATTGATGGACACGGTTTGCCGGCGCGGTTTGTCTGAAATTGCGCGTTGGATTCATCGCGAGCAAGCTCTGCTCCTACAGGCCTTGGAGCACGGCTTGCCGGCGATGGGCATAGGTATCTACACATCTTTTGGTGTACTGCATTTCGTAGCAGTGGACGAGTAGAACGAGGCCACGTCCGGCTGCGCAGCAGTCGTAAAACCTGGCACTTCAGTATTCAGATACACCGCGAGTACAGGCTTTGCGAGGACTACGTCCCCGGACCTGGCCTCGCTGAACTCGTCTACTGCTACGAATGTAGCCGCTGACGAGGTACGAGGCTGCGATCGGCAGCGAAGCGGCCGTAAAACCTGAGACCGTAATCCATCAGGCACACCGAAGGGCCTGAATTTACGACGGCTTCGCCGCCGATCGCAGCCTCGTACCTCGGCAGCGGCTACAAGAGCCGCGCTGCCCCAGAATTGTGTAGATACCTATGCGGCGATGGGATCAACGCGGTGTTGGGAGCCGATCAATACAACGCTGCAAAAAGCTTGCGGCGATAAAGGGTTACTAAGGGGTGATCGTTGCCCAGCAGTTCGAACACTTGCAGCAAGGTTTTGTGCGGCAGGCCGTTTTCGTACCCGCGGTTGCGCACGAACAACTTTAGCAGCGCATCCAGCGCCGCTTCGTACTGCTGACGGGCCAGTTGCTGGATTGCCAGTTGATAGACCGCTTCATCGTCCTGCGGGTTTTGCGCCAGGCGCGACTTGAGGTCGGCGGCATCCGGCAGGCTGGCAGCTTGGCCGAGGAAGGTCAGTTGGGCCTTGGCGGCGGCCAGTGCGGCCTTGTGTTCGTCGCTCTTGACGGCATCCAGTACGGTCTGGGCCTCTGCCAATTCGCCGCGTTCGGCCAGGCAGCGCGCATACAGAATCAGGGCCGGGACGTGGGTGTTGTTTTCGCCCAGCAGAGCCTTGAGTACGGCTTCGGCATCGCCAAAACGGCCGTCATCGAACAACGCCTGGGCCTGCTCCATGGGGTCGGAAGCCGGCGGTGGTGGCATTTTTACGTGGGGTTCGAGTAAGGCGCGGATGGCAGACTCTGGTTGCGCGCCGGCAAATCCGTCCACCGGCTGGCCGTCCTTGAACAGCACCACGGTCGGCAAGCTGCGGATACCAAAGCGGCCGACGATGTCCTGTTCGATGTCGCAGTTGACCTTGCCCAGCAGCAATTCGCCTTGGTAGTCCTCGGCGATTTTCTCCAACAGTGGCATCAAGGCCTTGCAGGGTGCGCACCAGTCGGCCCAGAAATCCACCAGCACCGGCTTGTGGAACGAATTGGCGATCACTGCCTGGTCGAAGTTAGCGGTAGTGGCGTCGAAAATGTACGGCGTATCTTGACTCATCGCGGCTCTCGATAATGCGTGAATGCGTTCAACTATAAAGGCTCGCGCCATTGCCCGGAAGGGTGGGGCTCAGGCGCGTGCGGCATGGTAAAGGCTGACGCTGCGAAACTCCTCGGGCTCCATCAGGTCGGGCAGGGTCAGGGCCTGAAGATTGCCCAGGTGCTCGTAAAGCGGATGCTGGAAGTCACGTACACGGGAATCGGCCACCAGCGCCTGGCGGCCGCGACTGAGGAAGTGATCAAGCAGCGGCAGGTTGGCGCGGTCATACAGCACGTCGGCCACCAGGATCAGGTCGAAGCGATCGGCTTCAGCGAAAAAATCCACCGAGTACGTGAGCTCCACGTCGTTGAGTTGGGCGTTGGCCCGACAGGCCGCCAGTGCCAACGGATCAAGGTCGCAAGCAACCACTTCCAGCGCACCCGCCTTGGCCGCGGCAATGGCCGCGATGCCTGAGCCACTGCCAAAGTCCAATACGCGCTTACCGGCGACCCAGTGCGGGTGTTCGGCCAGAAACCGCGCCAGGGCCAGGCCGCTGGCCCAGCAAAAGCTCCAATAGGGAGGCTCCTCCAGAATGCGCCGGGTTTCTTCCGAGCTGAAGGCCCGGTCCATGTTCTGGGCGTCGATCAACCACAGCTTCAGTGGGCAATCTGGAAGTTCGCTGACCACCAATCGGGCATCGCCCAGCAAACCGCTCAAGGCGGATTGCAACTCAGACACGGGCATCAGGGGGCTATCTCGAAACGCAGCGGGCCCAGGGCCTGGGTGGTGGCTTGACTGATACGCACGGCCGGAAGGTGCAGGATCAACTGGCCGGATTGGCTGGCGCGCCCACGCAGCTCAACCCGAGCACCCGCCGGAAAGGCCTGGGGGCTGAAACGCAGCTGGAAAGGCAAGGGCTGGTTGGTGCCGTCGAGGGTACTGCTGGCCAATAGTTTTTGCGGGCGGCTGCGATCGTCGATGACCAGCAGCGCCAGCTCGACTTGGGCGCCGGCCGGCACGCCCAGCAGGGTTCCGCTCAGCTCCCGTTGATAGGCCGGTAGCGGGCCGTAGGCCGGAACCTTGGCGGTGGCCTGAACCACGGGTTTGCCCTGGTCCGATTTGGGTGCCTCACTGCTGCATGCAACAAGCAGGCTGGCGAACCCGAGCAAAACGAGTGCTCGAAATGACATTGATGTCTCCTGCGGGCAAATAATCCTGCGCCGATGGTACCCCCTTTGACTTGTCTTGCCAGTGGGATGCGCTACCATGGCCCTCCCTTTTTTTGTTGCCTGCCACCATGCACTGTCCCTTCTGCGGTGCCAACGACACCAAGGTCATCGACTCTCGACTGGTCGCCGAGGGCGAGCAAGTGCGCCGTCGCCGCGAATGCGTTGCTTGCGGCGAGCGCTTTACCACCTTCGAAACGGCCGAGCTGGTGTTGCCGCGCCTGATCAAGCAAGACGGCAGCCGCCAGCCGTTCGACGAGGAAAAACTGCGCGCCGGTATGCAGCGTGCGCTGGAAAAGCGTCCTGTGAGTGTAGAACGCCTGGAAGCGGCGCTGGCCCATATCAAGCACAAACTGCGCGCCACCGGCGAACGGGAAGTCAAATCCCTGGTTGTGGGCGAGCTGGTGATGACCGAGCTGCAAAAGCTCGACGAAGTGGCTTATATCCGCTTCGCCTCTGTGTACCGGCGCTTCCAGGACCTTGATGAATTTCGCGAAGAAATCGACCGACTGGCCCGCGAGCCGGCTAAAGAGTGAATATGTCCACAGAGCAAGCGGTGCTCGACGCCCACTACATGGCGCGCGCGCTGGAACTGGCGCGCAAGGGCCTGTACTCGACCCACCCCAACCCTCGGGTGGGCTGTGTGATCGTCCAGGGCGGGCAGATTGTCGGTGAAGGCTGGCATGTGCGTGCCGGTGAACCCCACGCTGAAGTTCACGCCCTGCGCCAGGCGGGTGAACTTGCCCGTGGCGCCACCGCCTATGTCACCCTCGAACCCTGCAGCCACCACGGGCGCACGCCGCCTTGCGCCGATGCATTGGTAAAGGCCGGTGTCGGGCGCATGGTTGCTGCCATGCAAGACCCCAATCCGCAAGTGGCCGGCAGTGGCTTGGCGCGGTTGGCGGCGGCCGGTATCGAAGTCAGCAGTGGCGTGCTCGAAAGCGAAGCGCGGGCGTTGAATGTGGGTTTCATCAAGCGCATGGAACAGGGCCTGCCGTTTGTTCGAGTCAAACTGGCCATGAGCCTGGACGGTCGTACGGCGATGGCCAGCGGAGAAAGCCAGTGGATCACTGGCCCCGCGGCCCGCTCGGCTGTTCAGCGCCTGCGGGCGCGCTCAAGCGTGGTGCTAACCAGCGCCCAGAGCGTTATGGCTGACAATGCCCGCATGACCGTGCGTGCCGATGAACTGGGTCTGGACAGCGAAACAACCGCGCTGGCCATCGCCCGCCCGCCATTGCGCGTGCTGATCGACAGCCGTTTGCGTCTTCCCCTGGACAGCGCTTTTTATCAGGCGGGTCCCGCGTTGGTGGTGACCTGCTCGAACGAGCACGCCAGTCGCTATGCAGCGGCCGGTATCGAAACGTTGGTCATGCCCGGAGCGGATGGCCAGGTCGATCTGGCAGGGCTTCTGGCGGAGCTTGGGCGGCGGGGCGTCAATGAGTTGTTGGTCGAGGCAGGCCCAAGCCTGGCCGGTGCGTTTGCCGCACAAGGCCTGGTGGATGAATTCCAATTGTTTGTCGCTGGCAAGTTTCTCGGCTCCAGCGCCCGGCCATTGCTGGACTGGCCGTTGGCGCAAATGAGCGAAGCGCCCGTGTTGAAAATTACAGAAATGCGCGCGGTGGGCGATGACTGGAGAGTCACTGCCATTCCGGTGCCGTCAGTCAGCGTATAATTTGCGGCTTGCGCCCAGCGCCAGCCTGTTTTCGAGGAGGACTCATGTTTACCGGCATCATCGAATCCATCGGCAGCATCCGTACCCTGACGCCCAAAGGTGGCGACATACGGGTCTATGTCGAAACCGGCAAGCTCGACCTCGCCGACGTGAAATTGGGCGATAGCATCGCCGTCAACGGCGTCTGCCTGACTGCTGTCGAGCTGCCAGGCGATGGTTTCTGGGCTGACGTCAGTCGCGAAACCCTCGATTGCACCGCGTTCAACGACCTCAAGAGCGGCAGCCGGGTCAACCTGGAAAAGGCCCTGACGCCGACCACCCGCCTGGGCGGTCACCTGGTCAGCGGCCATGTGGACGGTGTCGGTGAGGTGGTGTCGCGCAGCGATAATGCCCGCGCCATCCAGTTCCGCATTCGCGCCCCCAAAGAACTCGCCAAATACATCGCCCACAAAGGCTCGATCACGGTGGATGGCACCAGCCTGACCGTGAATGCCGTCGATGGCGCCGAGTTTGAGCTGACCATCGTCCCGCACACCCTGGCCGAAACCATCATGGCCGACTACCGCACAGGTCGTCGCGTCAACCTGGAAGTCGACCTGCTGGCTCGTTACCTGGAGCGCCTGCTGCTCGGTGACAAGGCAGCGGAACCGACCAAGGGCGGCATTACCGAAAGTTTCCTGGCCGCCAATGGCTATCTGAAGTCCTGAATAAAGGGGGTGCCGCGTGGCGCTCAACAGCATCGAAGAACTGGTCGAAGACATTCGCCAAGGCAAGATGGTCATCCTGATGGATGACGAAGACCGCGAGAACGAAGGCGACCTGATCATGGCCGCCGAATGCTGCAAGGCTGAGCACATCAACTTCATGGCCAAGCACGCCCGTGGCCTGATTTGCATGCCCATGACCCGCGAGCGTTGTGAACTGCTCAAGCTGCCTTTGATGGCGCCGCGCAATGGCTCGGGTTTCGGCACCAAGTTCACGGTGTCGATCGAGGCCGCCGAAGGCGTGACCACCGGCATCTCCGCCGCCGACCGCGCACGTACCGTGCAGGCCGCTGCGACCAAGGATGCCAAGGCTGAAGACATCGTCAGCCCAGGCCATATCTTCCCGTTGATGGCCCAGGCGGGCGGAACGCTTGCGCGTGCCGGGCACACCGAAGCGGCATGCGACCTGGCGCGCATGGCCGGTTTTGAACCCAGCGGCGTGATCTGCGAAGTGATGAACGACGACGGCACCATGTCGCGTCGAGCAGAGCTTGAAACCTTCGCCGCCGAGCACGGCATCAAGATCGGCACCATCGCCGATTTGATCCACTACCGGATGATCCACGAACGTACCGTTCAGCGGATTGCCGAGCAGCCGCTGGACAGCGAACTGGGCCAGTTCAACCTGGTGACCTACCGTGATTCGGTTGAAGGCGACGTGCACATGGCACTGACCCTGGGCACCGTGAGCGGCGACGAACCGACCCTGGTTCGTGTCCATAACATGGACCCGCTGCGCGACCTGCTGATGGTCAAGCAGCCCGGCCGCTGGAGCCTGCGCGCCGCCATGAGCGCGGTGGCAGAGGCAGGCAGTGGCGTGGTGTTGTTGCTTGGCCACCCGCTCGATGGTGATGTGTTGCTGGCGCATATTCGCGAAACCGCGGATGCCGTGACCGCCAAAAAACCGACCACCTACAGCATCGTCGGTGCCGGTTCGCAGATTCTTCGCGACCTGGGCGTACGCAAAATGCGCCTGATGAGTTCGCCAATGAAGTTCAATGCGATATCCGGATTCGATCTGGAAGTTGTAGAATACGTGCCCTCTGAATGAAGGCAGGCTCAATAAGCGCCTGAATTCGTGACCCGGACCCTTGCAGGCCGCCTTGAAGCGGCCTGGCTCTTTAAGATGAGATTGCCCGAATGACCCTGAAGACCATCGAAGGTACCTTCATTGCCCCCAAAGGTCGCTATGCTTTGGTGGTTGGCCGCTTCAACAGCTTCGTCGTCGAAAGCCTGGTGAGCGGTGCCGTTGACGCCCTGGTTCGCCATGGTGTGAGCGAAAGCGACATCACTATCATCCGTGCTCCTGGCGCTTTCGAAATTCCGCTGGTTGCGCAGAAAGTCGCCCAACAAAGCGAATACGCCGCGATCATCGCCCTGGGTGCTGTCATCCGTGGTGGTACGCCGCATTTCGAATACGTGGCAGGTGAATGCACCAAGGGCCTGGCCCAGGTTTCCATGGAGTTCGGCGTACCGGTCTCCTTCGGCGTCCTGACTGTCGACTCGATCGAACAGGCCATTGAGCGTTCCGGCACCAAGGCCGGTAACAAAGGTGCTGAAGCTGCCTTGTCCGCTCTGGAAATGGTCAGCCTGCTGGCGCAGTTGGAGGCCAAGTGATTAGCGACGAAAGCGATCGTTTCAACCCGCGTGACGAGAAGCCTGCAGACGCTGGCAAACCGTCCAAGAGCGCAAAGCGCCGCGAAGCTCGCAAGCTGGCGACCCAGGCCCTGTACCAATGGCACATGGCTGGTCACTCGCTGAACGAGATCGAAGCGCAGTTCCGGGTCGACAACGATTTCAGCGATGTTGATGGGGCTTATTTCCGCGAAATCCTGCACGGGGTTCCGTCGAAGAAGACCGAGATCGACGCTGCCCTCAAGCCTTGCATGGACCTGGCCCTGGAAGAGCTGGACCCAGTGGAGCTTGCCGTGTTGCGCGTCTCCACCTGGGAGCTCATTGCACGCCTGGACGTTCCTTACCGCGTTGTGATCAACGAAGGTATCGAGCTGGCCAAGGTGTACGGCGCCACCGACGGACACAAGTTCGTCAACGGGGTTCTGGACAAATTGGCACCGCGTCTGCGTGACGCCGAAGTGAAGGCTTTCAAGCGCTGATCCTGGCGCTTGTTCTTCATGGGCGAATTTGAGCTGATCCGACACTACTTCGCCGCGGCGCCCTGTGCGCAAGCGGGCGAAGGCGTGGCCCTGGGAATCGGCGATGATTGCGCCTTGCTGTCGGTAGCGGCCGGTGAACAACTGGCCGTTTCCACCGACACCCTGGTGGCCGGGGTGCATTTCCCCACCATCAGCGACCCTTTTCTGCTGGGCCAGCGCTCTCTAGCCGTTGCCGCCAGCGACCTTGCCGCCATGGGCGCCACGCCCGTCGGCTTTACCCTCGCCCTGACCTTGCCCACTGTCGAAGCCGATTGGCTGCAGGCCTACGCCAGCGGTTTGAATCGCATGGCGCAGCACTGCCGACTGAGTTTGATTGGCGGTGACACCACCCGTGGCCCCTTGAGCCTGACTGTGACCGTAT
Source organism: Pseudomonas sp. KH_021 (assembly GCF_057838865.1). Classification (NCBI taxonomy): domain Bacteria; kingdom Pseudomonadati; phylum Pseudomonadota; class Gammaproteobacteria; order Pseudomonadales; family Pseudomonadaceae; genus Pseudomonas; species Pseudomonas sp. KH_021. Next base: position 582,178 of record NZ_CM174477.1, read on the forward strand.
TCGGCCGCGTGCCGGCCGGCCAGGCCTTGACGCGCTCTGGTGCGCAGGTGGGCGACTTGCTCTGTGTCGGTGGCGATCTGGGCAATGCGGCTGGCGCCTTGCCGCTGGTGCTGGGGGAGCGCGTTGCCTCAGCCGAGCTGGCTGACCCCTTGCTCGCTCATTACTGGTCACCCTCGCCACAGTTTGCACTCGGCATTGCCTTGCGTGGCAAAGCCACTTCGGCGCTGGATATCTCCGATGGGCTGCTGGCCGATTGTGGGCACATTTCCCGTGCCTCGAAGGTGGCCTTGCAGGTCGAACTCGAGAAATTGCCGCTGTCCGCGGCCTTGCAAGGCTTTCTCGGCCGTGCCGGTGCACAACAGGCAGCCTTGGCCGGCGGTGATGACTATGTGCTGGCGTTCACCTTGCCGCCGGCCCAGTTGCCAGCCTTGCTGGCGGCGGGCGTACCTGTCCGGGTGGTGGGGCAAGTGCTTGAGGGGCAGGGCGTGACGTTGGTCGATGCGCAGGGTCAAGACATCACCCCGACGACTCGGGGCTATCAACATTTTCGGGAGACACCGTGACGGATCACCCCCACCAGGTTCCAGCCGAGAACGTGCCGCCATCGGTCTGGCGCAATCCTTGGCATTTCCTGGCGTTTGGCTTCGGCTCAGGCACCTTGCCCAAGGCGCCGGGTACCTGGGGGTCGCTGGTGGCCTTGCCCTTCGTGCCGCTTTGGCAGATGCTTCCAGACTGGGGCTACTGGCTGATGCTGGGTATCACCATGCTGTTCGGCTTCTGGCTGTGCGGCAAGGTAGCCGACGACTTGCGCGTTCACGACCACGAAGGCATCGTCTGGGACGAAATGGTCGGCATGTGGATAACGCTTTGGCTGGTGCCTGAAGGCTGGTATTGGATATTGGCAGGCTTCGTTGCCTTCCGGTTTTTCGATATTCTCAAGCCTTGGCCGATTCGCTGGATCGACCGCCATGTTCACGGCGGTGTAGGCATCATGCTGGATGATGTGCTGGCCGGGGTTTTCGCCTGGCTGGCCATGCAATTGCTGGTGTGGGGTGTCACCTAAGGAGAGGAAAATGCGGGAATGGCGATGGATGCTGCTGTTCTGGATGCTGTGTACGGGCGCATGGGCTACAGAGCCCGCGGTGCAACCCACGCAGATCCGCCTGGCCAGTGAGGCGTGGGAAGACTACACCAATGCCGATGGCACGGGCCTGGCCTGGGATATCCTGCGTGAAGTGTTCCAGCCGGTCGGTGTCGTGGTAAAGCATCGCAGCGTTCCTTATTTTCGCGCAGTCGGCCTGGTCAAGCGTGATGAGGCTGACGCTTGGGTGGGCTCTTATAAAGAAGAAAACCCCGACAACCTCTACCCGCGCTGGCATTTTGATGTCGATCATATCTACGCCCTGGGCCTGGCCAACAAGCCCACCCCGACCCTTGAAAACGTCGGCAGTTATCGACTGTCGTGGGTACGCGGCTATGGGTTTGAAAAGTACCTGCCCAATATTCATCGCTACCAGGAAGTGCAGCGGCGTATCGGCATCGCTTCGATGCTGGAGCACGACCGCGCCGATTTCTACATTGATGCCCAGACAGAGGTCGAGTATGTCATCGAGCATGCCGATGATCCGGGCAAGTTCCGTATGACCCACATCGCTGAACTACCACTGTATCTGGCGTTTGCCAATACGGCGCGAGGCCGCCAGCTCATGGCTATCTATGACCAGCGCATGGAGACATTGGAGAGCAGCGGGGGGCTGCGTAAGATCTTCGCCCACTGGGAGCAACCCTATCCCTTCGATAATGCCGAGGTTTCGGCGAAGTAGTAATCCAACTTTTCGATGGGTATTGCCAACAATTCAGCCTAAGCGTGTGCGCTAACCTGCTGTTACAATGCCTGCCAGTCTTTTTTTTCGTTCAGATCAGGAGCACACGGTGCCCGTCGTCTTCGTTGCCGCTTCTCAGCTGCCCACCCCTTTTGCCCGATTCACCATGCATGGTTTTCTCGACGAGGCCACCGGCCGCGAGCACGTGGTGCTCAGCCTCGGTGACGTGGCCGATGGCGAGCCCGTTCTGGGCCGCCTGCATTCCGAGTGCCTGACTGGCGATGCGTTGTTCAGCCAACGCTGTGACTGCGGCTCCCAGCTTGAGGCGGCCTTGCAAGCGATTGCCCGCGAAGGGCGTGGCGTGCTGCTGTATCTGCGCCAGGAAGGTCGTGGTATCGGCTTGTTGAACAAGATCCGTGCCTATGAGCTGCAGGACGGCGGCGCCGATACCGTCGAGGCCAACGAGCGCCTGGGCTTTGCCGCCGACCAGCGCGATTACGCCATGTGCCTGCCGATGCTTGAACACCTGGGTGTGAAGTCGCTGCGTTTGATGACCAACAACCCACGCAAGGTCAAGGCCATGACCGGCATGGGTATTGTGATCGCCGAGCGTGTGCCGCTGCACACCGGTCATAACCCACACAATAAACACTACCTGGCGACCAAGGCCGGCAAGCTCGGCCACATGATGGGCAACGAGCACCAGGGTGAGGTGGGTTCGGCGTGACACGCCTGCAAGTGCGTCGGCGTCTGGCCGTGTCCTGGTGGCAACACCTGGCGGTCGCGTTGGCGCCGTTGCTGGTACTTAACTGGGCATTCGGCCAGGGTGAGCCGGTCGTGCCGATTCTGGCGATGCCGTTCTTTATCGCCGGCATTGCCTCGATGTTTCTCAGTTTGCCGCGTTTCGGTGCCTACAAGCGCGCCTTGATCGCTACGCAAAAGGCGCTGGACACCCCTGATGAACCGGCGACCTGGATCGAGTTGGCGAGGGTTCGTCGTATCGCCTTTCTCTATGCCGCGCTACCCGCCTGGGTGGCCGCCTTGTCGGTGTTTGTCGGCCTGGAGGCCGTGCCACTGATTCTATTGGCGTTCTCCAGCGTCGTGCTGTTTTACCTCTACCGCATCCCTCGTCAGCTCGGGTGATGCGCTGTTGGCTGCTGGCCCTGCTGGCCTTGGCCTGCGTGGCGACGCAAGCGGCCGAGCGTATCGTGACCCTGGCGCCTTCCCTGACTGAAATTATCCTTGAGCTCGATGGAGCAGACCGCCTGGTCGGCGTACTGGACGCGGGCCCGCGCCCGGCCGAGCTCGGGTCGCTGACGTCGGTGGGCCGTTACGGGCAAGTGGACATCGAGCGTTTGATCGCCTTGCGCCCGGATCTGTTATTGATGACACCGGGCAGTGTCGGTGCGGCGCAGCGTGACCAGCTCAAGCGTCTCAATATTCCCAGCCTGGAAGTGGACCCTCACAGCCTCGACGCCTTGGCGGCGCAGTTTGAGGTGATCGGTGAGCGTATTGGCCGGCCCGAGCAGGGGAGCGCGCGGGCGATGTGGTTCAGGGACGGGTTGCAGCAGCTGCGCCAGCGTTATCACCGAGAGCATCCGCTGCGGGTGTTTTACCAAGTCTGGGATTCGCCGCTCTACACGGTTGGTGGAGGGCAGATCATCAGCACGGCGATCGAGGTGTGTGGTGGGCGCAATGTGTTTGCCGAACTTGTCCTGCCCGCGCCGCAGGTCAGTGTCGAGGCCGTGTTGCTGCGTGATCCTGAAGTGATCTTAGCCAGTTCCCAGGCGCAGCTGGATGCCTGGCGTCGCTGGACCAGCGTGCAGGCGGTGCGGGAGGGTCGATTGCTGATCGTGCCGGACAATGGCCTGGAAAGGCCCAGCGGGCAAATGCTCGGAGCGGTGGCCAAGTTGTGCGCGGTGATGACACCTGACCTGTAGGAGCCAGCCTTGGCTGCGATGGGATCGCCGCGGTCTATCTGACAGGCCGCAGCGATCCCATCGCAGCCAAGGCTGGCTCCTACCTGATGGGGTTGCGGGCACGTTTGGGGTAGGAGCCGGGTTTACCCGCGATGCAGGCACTGCGGTCTATCTGATGTACCGCGGTGCGGCCATCGCAGACGAGGTGAGGGCGGCATATCCCGCGCATTTTTTAGAGGGCCGGCGTCCAGGTCAGGCCCAGCCTCCAGGCTTGGCCTTCTTCTCGGTAGCCATAGGCGCTGCCGTTGTAGCTGTACAGCGTGCGGGACCAGGATTTGTCGAGTACGTTGTCCAGGGTCAGGTCCATCGTCAGTTCAGAATTGAATGCCCAACTCCCACGCAATCCCAGCAAGCCATAGCCGCCGATATGCTGGTTATTGGCTTCGTCGTTGAAACTGCTGCTGACCGCTTGCCAACTCGCCCCCAACCCCAACTGGCCGAATTGCCGATCCAGGTCCAGGCTCAAGGTGCGCCGTGCCCGTCGGTTGAGGGTATGGCCGGTGTCGCGGTCGCGTGGGTCGATCAGTGAGATCCCCAGGTTGCTTTGCCAGCCGAACAGCTCATCGCGCCACGCGGCTTCGAAGCCATTAATGCGCGCCGAGGCGGTGTTCTGCGGGCGATAGTTGCTATCCAGAGTGATGGCGTCTTTAAGGTCAGTGCGATAAAGCGACGCCTCGATTCGCCCGGTTTCACTGAGCTGGCTGCGCCATTGCACTTCATAACTGCGTGAGTGTTCGGGTTTGAGGTTGGGGTTGCTGAAGTCGGGGTAGTACAGATCGTTGAACGTCGGTGCGCGAAAGCCTTCGCTGTAGGAAAACAGCATATCGTTGCTGGCATTGATTGGCAGCGTCAGGCTGGCGCTCCAGGTGTTCTGGCTGCCGAACTGCTGGTTGCTGTCGTGGCGTACACCCAATTCAGTAGAAAAGTCCTCGCCCTTGTAGCGATGCTGAACGAACAGCGCACGGTTCCAGCGGCTGTCGGCGTCAAAGTCGGTGCTGGCATGCACGCGGTCTTCATACCACTCAGCACCTGCCAGCACGCTGTGCTGTTCGTTCAGGTCGAAGGTGTTCTGCCAGTTGAGCGAATCGCGGTAGGTGTTGAACGCGCTGGCGTCGTCACTCAGGGTGTCGCCCGACTGCTCGCGGTTTTCGCTATGGCCCAGCTCCAGTCGGCTATTCCAGTTGTCGGCAAGCCTGGCATCCAGATAGCCACCGATACTGCTCAGGTTGAAGTCGCTGAACGGGCGTTGGCCGACGCTGGTGCCCTGGGCGAAATCATAGCGGCCGAACGGGTTGTCGTATTCGGACTTGCCGCGATTGTCGAGCAGGTTGAAACCCGCTTGCAGGTTGTCGTCGAAACGGTGGCTCAGGTTCAGGTTCAGCGACTTGTTGCGATAGGCGTCGTGGTCGTTGTCGGCGTCGAACGAGGTCGTGGTGCGGTTCAGACCGTCCGTCTCGTCGAGGCTGGCGCCGAGATTGAAGCGTGTCTGGGCATCACCCCCGGACAGCCCGAGGCTGCGCTGGAACGTCTGGTTGCTGCCCATCGCCAGGCGCATTCGGGGTTGTAAGCTGTTCTCGCTGCCGCGACGGGTAAAGATCTGGATCACCCCGCCAATGGCATCGGCACCATAGATGACCGAACGAGAGCCACGCAGCACTTCAACGCGCTCGATCTGGTCGATGTTCAGGTACTGCAGGTTGCTGTCGGCGGAGGTGGCATTGGCGATGCGCTGACCGTCGACCAGCACCAGGCTCTGCGCCGCTTTTGTTCCGCGAATGGAAATGCCCGGCAGGCTGCCGCGCCCGCCCGTGGGTGAGACTTGCACACCGGGCACCCGACGCAGCAAGTCGGTGACGCTGGTGGGCTGCAGGCGGTCGATATCGTCACGGGTGAATACCGTGCTGGCGGTGCTGCTGTCGCTGCGGGCTTGCACCTCGCGGTTGGCGCTGATCAGCATGTCATCAAGTTTGAGCGCACGGTCGCGCTGCAGAGCATCGGCCAAGTCCGTACTGCTCAGCAAAATCAAAGGCAGGGCAAAAGAGGGGCACATCGGGTATCCGGGAACAATGCACTTCACGGCAGGCGCCGTGAAGTGCAGCAAGGCAGGGGTTTAGAGGGCGGACAAGCGTTCGCGTACTGCCGCTTCGATACCGTCTGCGTCCAGGCCGCATTCGGCGAGCATTTGCTTGGGCTTGGCGTGCTCGACATAGATATCGGGCAGGCCCAGGTGCAGGATCGGCTTGAGCAGGTTGGCCTGGGCGAGGAACTCGCTGACCGCCGCACCGGCACCGCCCATCACGGCGTTTTCTTCGATGGTCACCAGCAGCTCATGGCTGGCGGCGAGTGTGCGAACCAGCGCTTCGTCCAGTGGCTTGACGAAACGCATGTCGACCACGGTGGCGTCGAGGATTTCGCCGACCTTCAGCGCTTCGGCCAGTTGCACGCCGAACACCAGTAGGGCAACTTTCTGGCCCTGGCGGCGAATAACGCCTTTGCCAATTTCCAGCGGTTCGAGGTCTTTGCTGATGGGGGCGTTCGGGCCGGTGCCGCGAGGGTAACGGACGGCAGCCGGGCCTGGGTACAGGTGGCCGGTGCTGAGCATCATGCGCAGTTCGTTTTCATCGCTCGGGGTCATCACCAGCATGCCGGGGATGCAACGCAGGAACGACAAATCGAAACTGCCCGCGTGGGTCGGGCCGTCTTCGCCGACCAGGCCGGCGCGGTCGATGGCGAACAGCACATCGAGGTTCTGCACCGCGACATCATGGATCAGTTGATCGTAGGCGCGCTGCAAGAAGGTCGAATAGATCGCCACGACCGGCTTGGCGCCTTCACAGGCCATGCCCGCTGCCAGAGTGACGGCGTGCTGTTCGGCGATCGCCACGTCGAAGTAGCGCGACGGGTAGCGTTCGCTGAACTCCACCAGATCGGAGCCTTCCTTCATCGCCGGGGTGATCCCCACCAGGCGCTCGTCAGCGGCCGCCATGTCGCACAGCCATTGACCAAACACGGCGGAATACTTGGGCCCGCTGGCCTTTTTAGGAGCGGCGGCCGGTGCATCCACAGGTTCAAGCTTGGTGATGGCGTGGTAGCCGATCGGGTCGACTTCGGCCGGGGCGAAACCTTTGCCCTTTTTGGTCACCACATGCAGAAACTGCGGCCCTTTAAGGTCGCGCATGTTGCGCAGGGTGGCGATCAGCGTGGGCAGGTCATGGCCATCGATGGGGCCGATGTAGTTCCAGCCCAGCTCTTCGAACAGCGTACCGGGGACCAGCATGCCCTTGGCGTACTCTTCGGTACGACGGGCGATTTCCCAGGCACCGGGCAGGCGCGACAGCACTTTCTTGCTGCCTTCGCGCATGCTGGCGTAGGTACGGCTGGAAAGAATCTTGGCCAGGTAGTTGGACAGGCCGCCGACGTTGCGCGAGATCGACATGTCGTTGTCGTTCAGGATCACCAACATGTCAGCGTTGACTTCCGGCGCATGGTTCAGCGCTTCGAAGGCCATGCCCGCGGTGAGCGCGCCGTCGCCAATCACGGCAATCGACTTGCGTGGGCTGTTCTGCAGGCGGGCGGCGATGGCCATGCCCAGGGCGGCGCTGATCGAGGTGCTGGAGTGGCCGACACCAAAGGTGTCGTACTCGCTCTCGGCGCGGCGCGGGAAGGCGGCAATACCGTCCTTCTGGCGCAGGCTGCCCATGGCCAGGCGGCGGCCGGTCAGGATTTTGTGCGGATAGGCCTGATGACCGACGTCCCACACCAGCCGGTCATCCGGCGTGTCGAAGACGTAGTGAAGCGCGATCGTCAGCTCGATCACACCCAGGCCGGCACCGAAGTGTCCGCCTGTCTGGCCGACCGTATAGAGCAGCTCCTGGCGCAGTTCGTCGGCCAGGGTGTCTAATTCCGCCTCGCCCAGTCGGCGCAGGCCGGCAGGGGTGTCGGCGCGGTCGAGCAGCGGCGTAATCGGGCGTTCGCGGGGAATCTCTTGAAACGTCGTGGGCATCAGGCGAATCGTTATAGTTTGAAGTGGCGGAAGTTTACCTTAAGCGGCGCTCACTGCCCACGCACAGGTGAAACCATGCGTAGGACAATGGTGCTCAACCGGCGAGTCAGCTGCGTCGGGCGACGATATAGCGGGCTAGATCGCGCAAGGGCTCGGCAGCTGAGTCAAAAGGTCGCAGGGCGTCCAGGGCCTGATCTCGCAGCTCCAGGGCATAAGCCTTGGCCGATTCCAGCCCCAGCAGGGCCGGATAGGTCGGTTTGTCGCGAGCAATGTCGGCGCCCTGGCGTTTGCCCAGGGTGGCGGTGTCACTTTCGACGTCGAGAATATCGTCTTGCACCTGGAAGGCCAGGCCGATGGCTTTGGCGTAGGTCTGCAAGGCTTGCAGTTGAGCGGGTTCTGCGCGTTCGCTGGCCAGGGCACCGAGGGTGACACTGGCTTCGATCAGCGCGCCGGTCTTGTGCCGGTGCATGAACTCCAGTGCGGTCTGGTCAAGCTTCTTGCCCACCGAACCGAGGTCGATGGCCTGCCCGCCAACCATGCCAGCCGGGCCTGCGGCCTGGGCCAGCGCTTGCACCATCGCCAGGCGAGTGCCTTCACGCTGGGTGCTCAGGCGCGGATCAAGCAGGGCGGTAAAGGCCAGGCTTTGCAGACCGTCGCCCGCGAGGATCGCGCAGGCTTCGTCAAAGGCTTTGTGGGTGGTCGGTTGACCGCGGCGCAGATCATCGTCGTCCATGGCTGGCAAGTCATCGTGAACCAACGAATAGGCGTGGATCAGCTCCACGGCACACGCGGCGCCGTTGGCTTGCGCAGGTTCAACGCCCAACGCTTCACAGGCCGCATAAGCCAGCAGCGGGCGCACGCGCTTGCCGCCGTTCATCACGCTGTAGCGCATGGCGTCGTAAAGGCGGGTGACTTCTACCGAGGGAGGAACGAACAACGGCTCCAGGGCGGCATTGACACGCGCCTGGCATTGGGCCTGGTAGCTGGAAATCATTGCGCGGGTTCCGGGTCGAACGGCTCTTGCGTCAGCTCGCCGTCGCGCTCCAGCAATTGCTGGACCTTCTGTTCGGCCTGGGCCAGCGCCCCCTGGCAATCGCGAGTCAGGCGAATGCCTTGCTCGAACGCTGTCAGGGAGTCTTCCAGCGACAGTTCGCCGTTTTCCAGGCGCTCGACCAGCGTCTGCAGTTCCGCAAGGGACTGCTCAAAATCAACGGAGGTTTTCTTTCGGGCCATGGTGGCGATCTCGGTGAAGTTTTAACGGGCGCGACACTAGCAGAGCCGGGGCAGAGGGGCAAATCGGAGGGTGGCACTTTACCGCAGGTATTTCCCTACAATAGACGACCTTTGATGATGGATGCCCCCATGGACCTGGACTTGGCTCGAACTTTTCTGGAAATCGTGCGCTGTGGCAGCCTGGTCGCGGCGGCGGAAAAACTCCACGTGACCCAGACCGCTATCAGCGCCCGGGTGCAGAAACTCGAAGGTCATCTGGGCTGCCAGTTGTTTGTGCGCAACCGTGCCGGCGCCCGCCTGACCGCCGATGGCGAGGCCTTTGTGGTCTATGCCAACCAACTGCTGCAAACCTGGGAGGCGGCGCGTCGGGACCTGCCCTTGCCAGAGGGTTACAGCAACCTGTTGCGCATCGGCGGCGAAGCTAGCCTGTGCAACCCCGTGATGCTCAGTTGGGTGCAGGCCTTGCACGAGCGCATCCCCGATCATGGCCTGCGCACAGAAATTCACGATTGTGAGATTTTGTTGCGCCAGCTGGAGCAGGGCCGACTGGACGCTGCGTTGGTCTATGAACCGGTGTATTGGCCGGACCTGCAGGTCGAACAAATACTGGAAGAAAAACTGGTGATGGTTCGCTCGGTCGCCCAGCCCGACCCCTACGTGTACATCGACTGGGGCGAGGACTTTCGCCGTCGCCACGACGCTGCGATGCCCGAGCGGGCAAAGGCGGCCATCGGCTTCAACCTGGGGCCGTTGGCCCTGCAATACATTCTGGAGCATGGCGGCGCGGGCTACTTCCGTACCCGCGTCGTGCAAAGCTACCTGGACAGTGGCGTGTTGGAGCCGGTACCGCGCACCCCGGAATTCAGCTACCCGATTTATCTCGTGTATTCCCGCGAGCGTGATACTCCGGTTTTGCAGCAGGCTTTCGAAGTGTTGCGCGAGGTCGTGAGGGGCGACCGGGACTGGTCGCAGCGCTGGAGCCCGCTGATCTGACCTCAAGCTCGGCCTGCCTGCGGCGGGCTGCGTGCTTCTCGGTGGCCAGGATAATGGCTTCCAGGTCCTCGCGGGTGATGTCGACGAACTCGCCGATTTCATCGAGGGCGTGGTCCATGTCGGCATCGGTAATGTCGCTGGCGGGCGCTGGAACATTCACAGGCGCTGGCCCGTGGGCTTTGGGGTAACGCACGCCGGTCATATTGTTGTAGACCAGCGCCACAGCCAGTAGGCTGCCCGCGTTGAGCATCACCGGCTCCAGCACCCAGGCACCCATGCTTGATAGAGTCGAATCACTCAGCACCAAGCACATCGCCACCGCGCCACCTGGCGGGTGCAGGCAACGCAATGGGCACATGATCAACAGGGAAATACCCACCGCCGCACTGGCCGCCAGCATTGAGTGACCGAAGAAGTGAGACATCACCAATGCCACCAGCGTGGCAACCAGATAACTGCCGACAATCGACCAGGGCTGAGCCAGAGCGCCGGAATGCACCGCAAACAACAGCACCGCGGAGGCCGCCAGTGGGCCAAGCAAGTGCAGGGTGACCGTGCTACCGAAATAGGCGGTGCAGAGCAGGCTGGCGAGCATCAACCCAATCAGCGCGCCCACAGAGGCGCGCACGTTTTCGCGTGCAGGAATATGCAGGGCAGGGGGAGTGAATTGTCTGAGGTACTGCGTAAAAGGGCGGATCATCTGGGCAATCGCATCTCTTAAAGAAAGCCCAGCTGAAACCAGCCGGGCTTCGCACCATGGGGGCAGCGCTCAAGTCGTTCCGTCCTTGGATGGAAACGGCTGAGAGTCTGAAGAAGCGAAGATGTTGGCGCCAATTCAAAAAAATGCAGTTTTGCAGCAAAAATATTGCAGTAGGAGCACGGCTTGCCGGCGATGCGGGCGGCGCGGTTTGGCTGAGATACAGCAGCGCCTGCATCGCGACGGTTCGGCGCCCCGATAAACTCAGCTCCTACCGCCCGGCGGCCTACCATTCAAATCGGAGGGTAGGAGCACGGCTTGCCGGCGATGAAGGCGACGCGGTCCAGCTGTCTGCCACGCCAATGATCAGGCCTAGACCTCTTCCAACGCCAACAGCTCTTCAATCCGCTGCGCCCGACGAATCAGCACATCCTTCTCGCCATCGAGCAACACCTCGGCAATCAGCGGCCGGCTGTTGTAGTTGGACGACATCGACGCCCCATAAGCGCCGGTATCATGAATCACCACCAACTCACCCACCTCGACCTGAGGCAACGAGCGCGGCAACACTAGCCCACCTTCACCCTGGGTGAATACATCGCCCGACTCGCACAGCGGCCCGGCTACCACGCTGTCGACCACATCACGCTGCCCGGCGTTGTCGGCCAGCAGGCTGATATGGTGATAACTGCCGTACATGGAAGGGCGCATCAGTTCGTTAAAGCCCGCATCGATCAGTACAAAGTGATTCTTGCCGGCCTGCTTGGTCGCACGCACTTCACTGACCAGGCACCCGGCCTGCGCCACCAGGAAACGCCCAGGTTCCAGCTCCAGCTCCAGCGAGTGGCCCATAATCTCTTCAGCTTGCTTGCGGGTGGCGTCCCACAGCTGGAAGTAGTGCGCGGTGTCGACTTCGCTGTCGCCTTCACGATAAGGAATCGACAGCCCGCCACCGGCAGACACCGCCGTCATGTCCAGTCCCGCCGCCTTGACGTGCTTGACCTGCTCCAGCATCGCCTGGCCAACCTGAGCCAAGTGCCCATAATCCACACCCGAACCGATATGCATGTGCAAACCCACCAGGCGCAGCCCCTGCTCACGAACCACCGCCAGCGCTTCAGGCAGGTCGGCATGCCAGATACCGTGCTTGCTGTGCTCACCACCGGTGTTGGTCTTGTTGCTGTGGCCGTGGCCAAAGCCCGGATTGATCCGCAACCACACCGGATGCCCCTTGGACACATGCCCCAGCTGGCGCAGCATGTCGATGGAACCTGCGTTGACCGGAATCTGGTGCTCGCGCACCGTAGCCAGTGTGTTGGCATCGATCAGGTCAGCGGTGAAGACGATGTCTGAGGGGTTATTCACACAGCTAAAACCTGCGGCCAGCGCCCGCACGATTTCACCGTGGGAAACCGCATCAATCTTCACGCCCTGCTCGCGCATCAACCGCAGGATGTGCAGGTTGGAGCAAGCCTTCTGGGCAAAGCGCACCGTGTCGAACTCACGCAACTGCGCAATACGTTCGCGGATGCAGTCGGCGTCATACACCCAGAACGGGGTGCGGTGCTGCTTGGCCACCTGCTGCAGGCGAGCGACGGTGAACTGGGTCATCAGGGCAACTCCAAAAGTGAGCGAGGTCGCCACAATGACAGATGCGGACTATCAAGAAAAATACTCTTGATTAGGCTGTCTATTCATTTTTGATATGGGCTTGCACGCCCAAGGCCGCGAGCCGGCTAACGATGCGTTGGATCTCGACCTTGAGCACCTCAAGGAAAACATCACGCAAGGGCGTAGCGGGTCGATACAGCGGCTGCACACCATTCACCTTGAACGGCAACGAAAACGCCAAGGGGCGAATCTGCAGGCCTTGACCGAGAAAGGTGAGCGCCGTGAGCGGATTGATAATCGCGATCCCAAGCCCGGCCTGCACCATCGAACAGACCGACACCGCATTATGCGTCTCGATACGCATACGCCTGTGGACACTTGCTGCACGAAAGATCTGATCGATCTGCCTTCGGTAACTGTCATCGGCCGCCAGACTAACAAAGGCCTGATCCTGAAAGTCCGTCACCGAAAGCCTTTCCTTTAATAACAGCGGGTGCCCGTCGGGCAGCACGCACACCTCATCGACACTCAGCAGCGGCTGCAACGCAGTGCCCCGCGGCGCCTCGTCCTGCTCGGTCAGGCCAATATCGTGGCGCTGGGCGCTGAGTTGCTCCTCCAGATGAGGCGAGTCAAAGGCCGCCACCACGATGCTGGTATTCGGGTTGACCTGCGAAAACGCCTGACACGCCATGGGCAGCAACGACTGGGAAAAGGCGGGCAAACAGGCAATGGAAAACTGGCCCTCAGTGAACTCCTGCAAGTTGCCAGCAAAAGCGACCAAGCGATCCAGACCGGTATACGCCCGGCCCACCTCCTCAAACAGCAACAGCGCCCGGGCGGTAGGGTGCAGGCGGCCGCGTTCGCGCTTGAACAGCTCAAAGCCAAGGAGCTGTTCGAGGCGGGCGAGTTCGCGGCTGATCGTGGGCTGGCTGGTATGCAAGAACAGAGCGGCACCGGTCACGCTGCCGGTGGTCATGATGGCGCGGAAGACTTCGATATGGCGCAGGCTGATCATGGAGTTTTGATTCGCGAATGGCATCGAGCCCGGCCCGCAATAGTGAAGCAGGCCATGGCAGGCAAGCAGATGGAAGTAGCTGTGTACGGTAGTGGTTGCTGTGATCTCCAGCAAGCGTAGGCATAATGCCATCATTTTGTCGCCTGCTCAGGCCGAGCAGGTGAGATCACGCAAACAGGAACGTTGAAAATGTCGGGTCTAGCCGTATTGGAAGGGAAATGGTTTGTAGGTCGTAACCTCACCGTCAAAAGCATCTTCGATTTTATCTGCGAGCTGCACTTCGAAAACTCCCACGCCTACCACTACGAGATGTTCAACAGCGGTGACGCCTTTCGGGAAATTCTCCAGCGCTTGTGCGAAACCGACAACATGCGCCACGTCTACATCGCCGCCCACGGATCGCCCGAAGGCATCTACGGCTCCAACGAACAGGCCATCAGTATCACGCGAATCAAAAATGCCATCAGCAGCCTGGATGATATTCGCGGCACCATGGATTCGCTCTACTTCGGCAGCTGCATGTTCGGCGAAATGGACAACCTCGCCCGCCTGTTGGTAGCGGGCAGCAAACTGCGCTGGATGGCGGGGTACAACAAGTCAATCGAGTTCGTCGAGTCCACGACGCTGGATGCGCTGTTTTGGAACAAGTACTTGGATTGCGCTGAGACCACGGCGCTGCAGAAGGTGACGGCGGTATGTGAGGAGTTGAAGCGAGATGTGCCGGGGTTGATTGAGAAGCTTGGGTTTAAGGTGATGGCGTATGACGGGCGTAGGGCGGAGCCGTGTGTGGAGTTGATTTGATTCTGTACGGCGGCCGGGGTGCTCATGGGCTCAGTCATACATAAGCCAAGGCCTTATCCTTGAGTTTGGCCCTCAAGGGAAATTGTCCAACAGCCTGTTGGACAATTTCAGCAGGAAAGCACACTGCCCTCAGTTTTAAGGTCGCATTGGTCAGTGTTCCTGCACTGATTTATACCTCATCTAGCAGGTGGCCATCTCAGGCCTGAAACTACTGGAGGTAAGGCGTTTGAGCGCAATATCAAGCGCCTGATCGTCAAACAGCTTGCTCTTGCGAGAGGCAGCAGCGGCTCCACCATCCCAATGCCTCAACGCTTCGCGCACGGCAGGCACGGTCGGGGAAACCCCTCCCTGGCTTAGCAACCAATCAACCGTTGCCAATAACTCCATGCCAAAGGGCGACTCAAAGCCATCGATCAGCTCGGCGGTGCGCTCCAACGCTTGGGAATACTCCTTGGCTTCTGTTTTGAGATAGGTTTGCAGAAAGGCTTTACGCTCTTCGTCAAACCAGATCACATCACTGATACCCGCATCACTGATACGTTTGTCGCAATGCAGATAGCTACCATCAAGATTATTGAGCAGATGCTCCAATCGATTGGCATACGGACCGTATTTATGAGCTACAAACTTAAGGTCCAGAGGGTTCTCGGTGTCCGGCAGCTTTTCTATGGCGCGTTCCAGGAACCAGGCCAGCTTCTGAATCTCAAGCAGGCTGCATTCCATGCCTAAAACCCAATAGCGCCGAACCAATTCGGCAATGAGCGCGCGAGCAGGCGTGAGTTTTTCCACTCCGCTACGTTTGGCGACATTCAGATACTGGCTGGAGGGCTCGAACACCAAGACATCCACATCCAGATCACTCAACGCAGCAACAATCTGTTCACGGACTTCAGGCCACTTCAAGCCCCCGTTACCGGCGCCCAGCGGTGGGACGGCGACAGATTTAACCTGGTTTTCAATCAAAAAACGGCGCAGATCGTGTAGGCCTTCCGTCACCCATGCCATCTGCGAAGGTGATCGCCAGTGACGTTTGGTAGGGAAGTTTACGATCCAGTGGGGACCTTCCAGTTCGTTGACTGCAGTTACGTGAACTTTGCCTGTCTCCACTTCGCCAGCCTTGCACGCAGCCGAGTACAGACGGTAATTCTCCGCGAAGCGCTCTTTGAACATCAGCGCGATACCTTTGCCCATCACGCCAACGGTATTCACCGTGTTGACGAGGGCCTCGGTCTTGGCTTCCAGAAGGTTGCCTTGGGTGAATCTGATCATTGGAAATACCATCCAGGACGCGCATGAACAGGCAACGTCAGGCCTCTAGTGGCCACGTCTCGTTCTATGCGTTCTTTCATTGCATCGGTGTAGCACATGATGCCCAGCAGTCCTGTAATCGGTAGGTGATGGTGAATCAGCGCTTCGGCCTGATAACGTTCCATCTTTCGAGGGTCATCAGGTTCGCGTTTGAAGTCGCGCCGTTGAAGGATAGGCCAATCGATCTCGCAGAGACTCGCCAGATCGCTGTAGTAGTCTGTCCAATCCGGGTAGGCATGTGCGTTTGTGAAGACGAACGGTAGGCCAAGCTGTTCGACGCGGTGCAGGCTGGAAACCAGAATCACGATCTCGTCGTTGCTACGTTGCTGAACACTCCACCCAGAATGAATGTTTTTCATCATTACAGAGAAGGGGGTGAAATAGAAGGATACGTAGTCGGCCAGTACCCCTCCCGGTGCTATCGGGATGTGCCGAGATCGGCGCTTGTCGATCAAGTCAGCGTTGCCAATGTTCACGTACTGCGGTGCCTGCACGTCCGAATTTGCGCAGTGCAGACCGTTGTCCAGAATCCAAGGCAGGTTATCGCGATGGACGATACGCCAAATCAGAGCCTTCTCTGGATTCAGTCTGCTGTAGATCATTTACGAAACATTCCCGGATTCACGGTGAGACGTACCTTAACACCTGCCTCGCGCATTTTTTCTGTGCAGAGGCTCTAGGCCTCAGAGTTTGGGACAAAAATCGTAGAAAAGTCTTTCGGTGCGACGACACCAGGCGAGAGGCATTCTGCCATGCAGATGCTTTTGCAATCGGAGCGCCTTTCTCGTGTCGCTATTTTTTGGTTTCAGCGACATGTTTGCGAAGCGTGTTCTTGAAATTGGTTTTTCGCGACGCATTAGGCGACTGCCCAGCGAATGGTGAAGAGCGTGTGAGTACGACTGGTCTGGCGGATTTCACCAGTCTGGCGGTCGATGACTGGCAGGCCTGGCCCGTGTATTGAGTTGATCTGATTCTGCACGGCGGCCGGTGTATTGATGGGCTCAGTCATACATCAGCCAAGGTCTTAAATCCTTGAGGTTGGACACCACGATTTGCTGCGCCTCAGGAGCGCATGCGGCAGATAACCTCGTCTTGCGCAGATTGCTTGAAGCCTTTGTGCTGTAGTTGTTCGACCAACTTTTGCCATTGGGCATAGCCGGTCAGGTGCACAACCAAATCGACATCATCGGTGTAACGGACTTCTTCGCGGCTGAATTCATCAGTCAGCAGCAAGGCAGTAGTGCAGCCGCCAACAAAGGCGACCTCTTGGCAAAGTTCTTGGCCTAACGCCTGGGCGACCACTTCAAGCATCTGAATGTTTTGTCAGCATTGCCCGGATCGCCAATTTGGTCAGCAGGCTGCTGACCAATTGCCCTGGTTCCACGTGGTGACCCTGCTAACCAAGCTGGACAGTCCTGCTGAGCGCGAGTGGTATGCGCAACACACCGTTCTGCATGGCTGGTCACGCAGTACGCTGGAGCAGAACATCAAGAACCGCTTGCAGCAGCGCCAGGGCTCAGCGGTCACCAACTTTGTCGCCCGCCTGCCGGCGGCTGAGTCAGCCTTGGCCCAAGAAACCCTGAAGGACCCCTATCTGTTCGATTTTCTTGGTCTGGGCGACGATGCCCACGAGCGCGACATCGAAGATGGGTTGATCCGCCATATCACCCGATTTCTGCTGGAATTAGGGGCAGGTTTTGCCTTCGTCGGTCGGCAGTTTCGCCTTGAAGTAGGTGGTGATGAGTTCTTCATCGACCTGCTGTTCTATCACACCCGCCTCAAGTGCTACGTGGTCGTGGAGCTCAAAGCTACAGCCTTCAAACCCGAACACGCCGGCCAATTGAATTTCTACCTGGCTGCGGTGGATGCACAGATCAAGGCCGATGACGACAAGCCCACTATCGGCCTGCTGTTGTGTAAACAGCAAAATCGCCTGGTGGCCGAGTACGCGTTGTCGGGCATCGACAAACCTATCGGTGTAGCCGAATACCAATTGCTGCGTGACTTGCCCGAGAATCTGGGAAGAAATCTGCCGAGCATTGCCGAGATCGAGGCGGAGCTGGCCGATGATTTGAGCACAGGAAGTGAAGTGGAATGACCGAAGACCAACTGGAACAGGAAGCCCTCGGCTGGCTGGCAGAGGCGGGCTACACACACCTGTATGGGCCGGATATTGCTCATGATGGCGAATGCCCAGAGCGCGATCATTACCGTCAGGTGGTCTTGATCGAGCGCCTGCGCAGTGCCATGGCCAAGCTCAATCCCAAGGTACCGCTGGCCGCATGCGAAGACGCGCTCAAGCAGGTACTCGAGCTGGGCCTGCCGGTACAGCTGTCGGCCAACCGCTTGTTCCATCGCCTGTTGGTCAGTGGCGTATCGGTGCAGTACCAAAAAGAGGGTGAAACCCGCGGCGACTTTGTCCGTCTGATCGACTGGGCCGAAGTGAAGGCTAACGACTGGCTGGCGATCAATCAGTTCAGCATCCAAGGGCCGAAACACACCCGGCGCCCGGACATCATCCTGTTCGTCAACGGCCTGCCGTTGGTGTTGCTGGAGCTGAAAAATCCGGCAGATGTGAAGGCCGACCTAGGCAAAGCCTTCGACCAGATCCAGACCTACAAGGAGCAGATCCCTGACCTGTTCCAGTACAACGAAATCCTGGTGATTTCCGACGGTAGCGAAGCCCGCATGGGTTCATTGTCGGCTGATGCCGAACGCTTCATGAACTGGCGCACCATCGACGGCGAGGATCTCGACCCGCTGGGTCAATTCAACGAGCTGGAGACCCTGGTGCGCGGTGCTTTGGCGCCGGAGATGCTGCTCGATTACCTGCGCTACTTCGTGTTGTTCGAGGATGACGGCCGGCTGGTTAAGAAAATTGCCGGCTATCACCAATTTCACGCCGTACGCGCCGCCATTCAGCAGGTGGTCACCGCCTCGCGTCCAGGTGGCACCCATAAAGGTGGGGTGGTCTGGCACACCCAGGGCTCGGGCAAAAGCATCACCATGACCTGTTTCGCCGCACGGGTGATGCAGGAAGCGGCGATGGAGAACCCAACCATTGTGGTGATCACTGATCGCAACGACCTGGATGGCCAGTTGTTCGGGGTGTTCTCGCTGTCCCAGGATCTACTGCGCGAACAGCCAGTCCAAGTGGACTCACGTGGCGATTTGCGCACCAAACTGGCCAACCGGCCCAGTGGCGGTATTGTGTTTGCCACTATCCAGAAGTTCATGCCCGGGGTTGATGAAGACAGCTTCCCGGTACTGTCCCTGCGCTCAAACATCGTCGTCATCGCCGACGAAGCCCATCGCACTCAATATGGGTTCAATGCCGAGTTGAAAGCGCCAACCGGCCTTCAAGTGGCCGAGAGCCAGGCCCGTTACCAGGTAGGTTATGCCCAACACCTGCGCAATGCGCTGCCGAACGCCACTTTTGTGGCGTTTACGGGCACCCCAGTGTCCAGCGAGGATCGCGACACCCGCTCGGTCTTCGGTGAATACATTCACGTCTACGACATGCAACAGGCCACCGAAGATGGCGCGACCGTCGCTATCTACTACGAGTCGCGTCTGGCCAAGCTGTCGTTGAAAGATAGTGAGCTACCCACGATCGACGATCAGGTCGATGAACTGGCCGAGGATGAAGAGGACGACCAGCAGTCGCGCCTGAAAAGCCGTTGGGCTGCGCTGGAGAAAGTAGTCGGGGCCGAGCCGCGGATTCAAAGCGTGGCTGCCGACCTAATCACGCACTTTGAGGAGCGTAATCAAGGGCTGGTGAGTATGGGCCAGATGCCCGGCAAGGCCATGGTAGTGGCCATGAGCCGAGAGATCTGTGTGCACCTGTACAACGAGATCGTCGCTCGGCGTCCGGAGTGGCACGACGAAGACCCGGAGAAAGGCTCGATCAAGATCGTCATGACCGGCAGTGCATCGGACAAGGCCTTGCTGCGGCCGCACATCTATTCTGGGCAGGTCAAAAAACGCCTGGAAAAGCGCTTCAAGGATCCGTTCGATCCGCTCAAGCTGGTGATCGTCCGTGATATGTGGCTGACCGGCTTTGATGCGCCTTGCGTCCACACCCTGTACGTGGACAAGCCAATGAAGGGCCATAACCTGATGCAAGCCATTGCCCGGGTTAACCGTGTCTTTAAAGACAAGCAAGGCGGCCTGGTGGTGGACTACATCGGTATCGCCAATGAGCTGAAAGCAGCGCTCAAGGAGTACACCGGCAGCAAGGGCAAAGGGCGGCCGACCGTGGATGCCCATGAAGCCTATTCGGTGCTGGAGGAGAAGCTCGATGTCTTGCGCAGCCTGTTGCATGGCTTTGATTACAGCGATTTCCTCACCGGCGGACACAAGCTCCTGGCCGGGGCAGCCAACCATGTGTTGGGTCTGGAAGATGGCAAAAAGCGCTTTGCTGACACAGCACTGGCCATGGGCAAGGCCTTCACCCTGTGCTGCACCTTGGATGAAGCTAAGGCCGTACGCGAGGAAGTGGCGTTCTTCCAGGCGATCAAGGTGATCTTGATCAAGCGTGAAGTCAGTCAGCAGAAAAAGACCGACGAAGAGCGTGAGTTGGCCATTCGCCAGATCATTGGCAATGCCGTGGTCTCTGGCGACGTAGTAGATATCTTCGAGGCGGTGGGCTTGGACAAGCCCAATATCGGCCTGCTCGACGATGCGTTTCTCGCCGAGGTGCGCAATCTGCCCGAGAAGAACCTCGCGGTCGAGCTCTTGGAGCGCTTGCTGGAAGGCGAGATCAAGAGCCGTTACAGCACCAACCTGGCCCAGGAGAAGAAATTCTCCGAGCTACTGGCCAATGTGATCAAACGCTATCAAAACCGCTCTATCGAAACCGCCCAGGTCATTGAAGAGCTGATCGAAATGGCCAAGAAATTCGCTGCGGTAAGTAAACGCGGCGATGAACTGGGGCTCAACGATGACGAGTTGGCGTTTTATGATGCGTTGGCTACCAACGAAGCCTCGGTGCGTGAGCTGGGCGACGAAATCCTGGCCAAAATTGCCCATGAGTTGACCGCTAGCCTGCGGGCTAACGTCAGTGTCGATTGGAGCAGCCGTGAAAGCGTGAGGGCCAAATTGCGTATCTTGGTGCGGCGGATTCTGCGCAAATACAAATACCCGCCGGATCAAGCCGAGGAGGCTGCTCAGCTGATTCTCAACCAAGCCGAGACGCTGTGTGAGGCTTGGTTATAGCGTGGATGGGATCGGCCACTCTCTCTTGCGGGGAATGGCCAATCAAAATATCTCCGCAGCGTTTTCAGGTTTCCCCAATGTGCTGCATCCTTCGGTTGAATCTACATCCGAAGCGGTAATTTGCGGGTGATCCAAACTAACCATTGCGGCTGTTGACAGTCTCTACGAAACTAGGTGCGATTTATTTTTATCAGCATCTTGAAACCGAATCGGAGCCTCACATGACTGAATCACTGACGCGTTTTGTTCTGGCTCAAGCATCGGACTATGAACTAGCCATACGTGAGCTTGAAAGTGGAAGAAAGGAAGGCCACTGGATGTGGTTTATCTTTCCCCAGTTACGCGGTCTGGGCGCCAGTGATAAAGCTACGTACTATGGCCTGAGTGGCGTTGAGGAGGCTCGTGACTATCTGGAACACTCGCTGTTGGGACCGCGACTTGATCGGGCGACCCGTGCAGTATTGAGTTCAAAAATTCCTCTAAAAGAACTTTTCGGAGAGCTCGATGCACTGAAATTTGCATCTTGTATGACGCTTTTTGCTGCTGCCGCAGGTGCTGGGTCCTTGTATGCGCGGACGCTGGATAGCGGGATCAAGGTAGATTTAAGAACACGTGAAATACTTGAAGGAGCAAGATAAGCAAAATGAGTAATTACGAAATATCGACGTTAGCGGTACAAGTAATCGTGGCGTTGGTTGCTTTTTTTTCTGTGTATCTGGTTATTCGTCAGATCAGTATATTGACCGAGTAACTTAAAGCGACACAACAGGCTTCTGAGGCGCAGAGCATCATTTCGATCGTCGAGTTTCTACAAGCCAGTGAGGCACGCGACGCTCGGCAAGAGGTTCGCGCCACTCTATCGTCTATCCATCATGATGGCTGGGACGATACCCATGCGAAGCATGCCTCGTTGACATGCGCCAACTACGATGTTGTTGCGGCGCTTTTGCGTGCAGATTTGATCAAGAACAAACACATCATCATTGAAAACTGGGCACCCAGTATCCTGCACTGCCACCAAGTGCTTGCGCCTTACATTCAGAAGAAGCGTGCCCAACCAGGCGGCGACCAAAAATACTGGAGCAACTTCGATTGGTTGCGAGATCAGTGCTCCCAAGTCTGACGGTGTATGCGGCTTTTTTAGGTGAAAAGATGAGTTCTGAAGCCCTATTCGTCAATACGGTGGAACGCCTGCGAGTTGCCCGGCATGTTGTCATTTTTACCGGTGCCGGCATTTCTGCAGAAAGCGATATCGCCACCTTCCCCCGCGATCACATGACCGGCCTCTGGTCTCATTACGATCCGCAGCAGCTGGCCACTCCTGCTGCTTTTGTAAGAGATCCAGGATTGGTATGGGGATAGTATTCCTGGCGTCGAACGCTTGTTGGCAAGGCACAACCCAATGATGCGCACTTGGCAGTAGTCACGCTGACACAGTGCTTGCCTCATGTGACAGTCATCACTCAAAACGTCGATGACCTGCATGAGAGAGTAGGATGTAAGGTAAGCGATCCACCGTGTACACATTCAACGCGGCCAGTTGAAGCCTGATGCTGTGCTCCCGATTTCCATCAAGAGCCAGCCACCATGATGTGTCCCGACGCCAAAGTCGAAAAGGTCTACCTCTACCCCAAGCCCGTGGACTTCCGAAAATCCATCGACGGCCTCGCAGCCCTGGTGGAGTTGGATATCAAGGTCGCTGTGTTCGACCCCGTGCTGTTCGTTTTTCTGTAACTGATCCATGACCCCCGCCTACCCAAACAGGCTACGCCTGAGGTGGGGGTAATCAAATCATGCTGGCACGGAGGTCATTCATAGTGCAGTTACTTCGTTCTTTGTGGCTTGATATCCACCACCGTCCCAGCCTGTACGTTTTTAATCGGTGATAGTAAGTGCGGCGAAATATTCCAGCGTTGACTGGTGTCGGTCACCACGGTGACAGTCTTGCGGTTGAATTTCATGACGGTACCGGACAGGCGCTCACCGCTGGGCGAGTCGAAGCTTACCCGAGCGCCTGGATGGAACTGCATCATTGATTTATGAGCCTCCAACGATTCCAACATCTTCAGCCGTTCGATAATGCGATGATTTAGCGTCACCAACTCATCGACACTTAGGTGATCAATATTGATACTCATGATGTCCTCCAATTCCAAGGTAGTAGCGCCTCAAAGTCTTCAACCGATTTAGCCTGCGGTATTCGTTCCAGTACGTGGCGTAGCCACGTATAGGGCTCTTGGCCGTTAGCTTTGGCGGTCTCGACCAGGCTGTAAATCTGCGCACTGGCTGCGGCGCCCTTGGGCGTATCACTGAAGAGCCAGTTCTTGCGATTATGCCAAGCTTGGCATAATCGTAATTATCCGCAGTCGTAAATTATGTCAGGTATCTGGCAGCGAAGGTCAGCGCACCTCGCAGCCTACGCTGTCGGCTTTGCATAATTTCAGAGACTTTCCAGAAATTTGAGCAGGGCGTCAGTCGGGCGATAGCGCGTGGGCTTGCTTCCTGATGGGGCGATGGCCGCAATCAAGTCTCGCCAGTTATTGATCCGCAGGCATGGTGTACTCCTTAGAGGGGGCGGGCTCTACGGGAACCACCGAAAATTATGGCGTGTCCGAAACGTGCCAGGAGACCCGGAAAGCAGGCGGGCTATGCGACCACGAAACCGGGGACGGGCGAACTGAGCATAATTTCCTACTGCGGATAATTGCGATTATGCCAAGCTTGGCATAAGCGCAAAGCATGGCTGTTCAGTGATACCCCCAAGGGCGCCACGGCCAGTGCTCAGATCTACAGCTTGGTCGAGACCGCAAAGGTCAACGGCATTGAGCCGAGTGCATGGCTGAAAGATACGCTGGTGGGCCCTGCATCTCTCTGGTTGCCGAGGCTTGTCGAGGCCTTGGCGTAATGCATTTTTCACCTGCAATACTCCGAAATTGGGTACATGACACGACTTTCAGTATCACGGATACGATCCGATGCCCGTGCGTTCCAGTGATGAGAAAGCAGCGTGAAATCTTGTTTAGTACTGAGTCGCTTCTCACTTCTTAAATCCCGACCGGCCGCTTTGGGTCATCACTGCCGGTCATGACCACGAGCGTGCTTGTCAGATCCAATGCATCAATGCATATGGGTGGCAAGTCTGTGCAATTACCTAGCGGTCGCGTCGTTGTGTCCACTGGACGCTTCAGTTTTCGACTTCAGCTAGACCGGAAAACCGAACCGATGGCGCCGCGGAAAGCCCAGTGCTTGGGTGTGGGTCAAATTCTAATTTTTGTATCAAGGCCTTATTTTGTAAGGGTTTCAGGCATTAAAAAGCCGGCTTGTGGCCGGCTTCTCGGGGACGGTCTTGGCTTATTTTTGGTAAGCCGCAACAGCCTTCAATCGTTGTCCAGCCGCTCGAACGGGGCTGGGAGTGGTGCGATGAGCATGTCACTCATCCCACCTCAGCGCGCTGCTTCGCCTTTGGCGAGGGCGCTGAAAATGTGGGGCGTAGGATACTGGGAATGTTTCGCAAAGCCCAGCAAAAAATCACCTTTACTCCAGGGATTGCGCGATTTTTCCGCGTTTGGGGCGCTGTTGTCGGTACATTGCCCACCAGAATACCCAGCCTACGATGTCTACGCCTTCGGTGCGCAGTTGCTTGCGGTTGAGGATGATGTCGGGTTGTTCGCTGTGCAGGTGGGTGCGCATGTGCAGGGTGCCGCCGGACATGCGCTTGAGGTACTGGATGCGCAGTTTGCCTTGGTACAGCAGGGCGTAGCGCTCGCCATGGAACAATCGGGTGGTGTGGCGGGCGATGGCCAGGCTGGAGCCTTGGGGTAGGTCGGCGCCTAGGCTGTTGTCGGGCATTTGCAGGCCGATGGCTTGGTCGGGGTCGACGCCCAGTTGTTGTAGGGCCTTGAGTTGCAGGCGCAGGTGGTGATCGCCCATTTTCAGCAGTTGGCCGTTGTGCAGGTGGTAGTAGGGCAGTTGTATGTCTTGCCCAGAGGGCAGGGCCAGGAAGGTGGGGGCTGGATTGGGTTCCAGGATGGTGTTGGGGGGATGTTTCGGGCCTTTGCCGGTGCGTAGCCATTTGCTTTGCACGCACAGCAGTTCGGCGATGTCGTCGAGCCTTGCCAGCGGTACGCCGCGTTTGAACCAGTTATTGACGTGCTGGGGCGTGACGTCGCGGTGCAGGGCGAAGTCCGAAGCGGTCAGGTGGCACTCGTCGAGGAGTGCTTTTAGGCGTTCACCAGAGGTTTTCATGAGGCCAAAGTCTAGCCGTCTGAATTGGACGCTTAAATGAACGCGGTGTTTATTCGCTTAGGAAAAATCGGGCTCTGTGTGCGATGTGGGTGTAGGGCCTTGTAGGTGCATTTTGTGCAGGCATAAAAAAACCCCGGAATTCCGGGGTTTTTTACCAAGCGGTTGATCAGCCTTTGTAGGCAGCAACCGATTTGGTGATTTCAGCGCGGGCAGCTTCAGCGTCGCCCCAGCCTTCGATCTTGACCCACTTGCCTTTTTCGAGGTCTTTGTAGTTCTCGAAGAAGTGCTTGATTTGCTCCAGCAGCAGGCCTGGCAGGTCGGTGTACTCTTTGACGTCGACGTACAGCTGCGTCAGTTTGTCGTGCGGTACGGCGATGACTTTGGCGTCGCCGCCGCCGTCGTCGGTCATGTGCAGGATGCCGACTGGGCGCGCGCGGATAACCGAGCCTGGCGCCACTGGGTACGGGGTCACGACCAGCACGTCGAGGGGGTCACCGTCGTCGGCCAGGGTGTTGGGGATGAAACCGTAGTTGGCCGGGTAGAACATTGGGGTGGCCATGAAACGGTCAACGAACAGGCAGTCGCTGTCCTTGTCGATCTCGTATTTGATCGGCGCGTGGTTGGCCGGAATCTCGATGGCGACGTAGATGTCGTTCGGCAGGTCTTTGCCAGCCGGAATCTTGCTGTAGCTCATTGGGCATTGCCCCCATGTTTGGCCAAAAATTGGTCGCGATTATAGGCACATTCCGCAGCGGTTGCCACGCCTGCCCGGATGCTCGGCATTTTGGTAGGAGCACAGCTTGCTGGCGATGGCCGTACCGCGGTGCGTCAGGTAAACCGTGGCGCGTTCATCGCGGGTAAACCCGGCTCCTACATTGGACCGCATCGCCTATGGGTGGTAGGCGGGGTGGTTGGTTTGCAAGGCCTGCAGGCGGGTTAGCGGGTCCTGGCGGTAGAAGGCTTTGAGTTGTTCGTACACTTTAGGATAGGCGTCATTCAGCACGTCGGGGGCGCTGAAGAAGTATTCGCTGGTGACGGCAAAGAACTCAGCCGGGTTTTCGGCAGCGTAGGGGTCTATGGCGGTTTCCGCGTTTGGGTTTTTGTCCAGCTGGCGGTTGAGGTCATCAAAGGCGTGCTGCATGGCGCTGGCCCAGTCGCTCACGCGCATGTCGCTGTGCAGGGGCGGCAGGCCATTGGCGGCGCCGTTGAGCATGTCGAGTTTGTGCGCCAGTTCATGGATCACCAGGTTGTAGCCGTCCCAACCGCCGCTCGATTGCACCCCAGGCCAGGCCAGGATGATCGGGCCCTGTTGCCAGGCTTCGCCACTGTGTTCGGCGTCCCACTCGTGTTCGATGCCGCTGGCATCACGGTAGCGTTGGGGACTCAGGAAGTCGTCGGGGTAAAGCAAGATTTCGTGAAAGCCCTGGTACCAGTCTAGTTCGCCGAGGTGGAGTAGAGGCAGTTGCGCCTGGGCGGCGAGCAGCAATTGGTGCTCGCGGTCCAGGGTGATGCCCGGCAGGGGGCTCAGGTGTTTTTCCTGTAGGAACAACACACTGGTTTCTTGCAGGTAGCGATCTTCCTCGTCGGTCAGGCCGTCGAGGATCGTCAGATGCTGGCGGACCCGCTGCCACATCTGTGGGTCCAGCGGGTCACGCGCCAGGCGTCGGCGCCGTCGCCAGGCGCTTAGCGACCACATGGGTCAGTGCGACTGTGGCTTGGCGCTGCGGCTCATGCGGCTGCGAATCAAACCAATGATCATCGGCAGCAGCGACAACAGGATGATGGCGACTACCAGCAACGAGAGGTTTTTCTTGATGAACGGCACGTTGCCGAAGAAATACCCCAGGGTGACCAGGCCGCCGACCCAGAGCACAGTGCCGACCACGCTGAAGCACAGAAAACGCGGGTAGTACATGCGGGCGATACCGGCCACGAAGGGCGCAAACGTCCGCAGGATGGGCAGGAAGCGCGCCAGGGTGACGGTTTTGCCGCCATGCTTCTCATAGAAATCGTGGGTTTGTTGCAGGTAGTCGCGACGGAATATCTTCGACTTGGGGTTACTGAACAGGCGCTCGCCCGCCGTTCGGCCAATCACGTAGTTGGTGCTGTCCCCCAGGATCGCCGCCGCCATCAGCAGCCCGCCGAGTAGTACCGGGTCCATGCCGCCGCCGGCTGCGACCGCGCCGGCAATAAATAGAAGGGAGTCGCCCGGCAAAAATGGCATGACCACCAGACCGGTCTCGCAAAAAATCACCAGAAACAAAATGGCGTAAATCCACACACCATAGTTGGTGACCAGCATGTCGAGGTACACATCGAGATGCAGAATGAGGTCCAGCGGGTTGAAATCCATGCGTGACACCTTGTTGAAACCCGAGGCTACGGGTCGAGAGGGGCTGACAGTGCGAAGTCGAAAAGAAGCCTGGCACCGGATGGCGCATGGCGATAGTAACTTTTCACACAATCTGGAGAGCCGGGATTATACGGTCAGTTTGTACTCATGCCCGAGCACTTTGTAGCCGCACATGTCCAACGGTCGAATGAAGAAGGCGGCGGGAGGCTGGCTCCCGCCAATAACCGCAAGGTCTATTCTTGTTTGATCGGCAAAACGTAGTTCTTGAACTCGGTATCTTCGCGAAAACCGATGGATTCATAGACCTTTTGCGCCACTGCATTGTTGCTGCTGGTCGATACCCGCATGCGTACGGCCTGGGTTTCCCTGGCCATTTTTTTGGCCGTGTTGATCAGGTGGTCGGCAACCAGCTGACGGCGTGCATCTTCGGCCACGTAAATGTCGTTGAGAATCCATACGCGCTTGAGCGAGAGCGATGAAAAGCTGGGGTAAAGCTGGCAGAAACCCAGCAATCGGGTGTCGTCATCATTAGACAGGGCCAGGTAGATGACCGATTCCTTGCGACGAAGGCGTTTTTCCAGAAAGGCCCGCGAGGAGTCTGGATACGGTAATTCACCGTAAAACTCGCGATATTTGACGAACAGGGGAGCAATCAGGTCCAGATGCTCAAGGGTTGCTTGGATGATTCGCATAGCATTCCTCATGTTCCAGTCGAATGTTGGGCGGCGAATCGCTGGCAGCCGTCGTCCTGAATGCTGCCTAAAGCAAAAAAAAATCGCAATCGGGCGCTGCTGCCCAGCGCTTCACTCGGGCTTCTCAGCCCTGCAAAGCAAAAAGTTCTGGTTTTTGTCCGGCTGGCCTTCAGATTCCAGGGTGTGGACTTGCGCCTCATCCTTGAGGTTGACCCCCGATAGCTGGCGCCGACAGGCCTCACGCATCAGGTAAAGCAAGCGATGGGCCGCCATGGCGTAGCTCAGGCCTTCCAGGCGCACGTTGGAGATGCAGTTGCGGCTGGCGTCGTTGAGGCCGACCCTGGGATTGTAGGTGAAATACAGGCCCAGGCTGTCGGGGGAGCTGAGCCCCGGGCGCTCTCCGATCAGCATCACGGTCATGCGCGCCTGCAGAAATTGGCCCACTTCATCGGCGACTGCGACTCGGCCTTGCTCCACCAGCACGATTGGCGACTGGGTCCAGCCATCGGCTGCCATGTCTTCATACAGGCGAGTGAGAAAGGGCAGGGTGTGGCGATGTACCGCTAGCGCAGAGAGCCCGTCGGCCACCACGATGGCCAGATCAACGCCACCGGGGTTGGCCTGGGTGTGTTCGCGCAGGCGCTGGGCCGAGGCTTCATCAAGGCGCCGGCCCAGGTCTGGGCGCTGCAGGTAGGTGTAGCGGTCGCTGGCCGCGCTGTGCAACAGCAGGCTCGGATGGCCCAGCTCGGTCAATTGCCTGCGAAGGCCACTCTGGTCGAAGGGCAGGTGGACGGCGTCGCGGGCCTGGGCGTGGGCGTATTGGAAGTCCAACTGGGCGCTGGTCGGCAAGCTGACACCCGTTCGGCCCAGGGCGATCCGCGCCGGGGTCAGGCGGCGCAGTTCCAACCAAGGGTTTGCGGCGTCTTGCGGGCTTGGGGTTTTCGATTCCATGAGGACACCTAACCGAGCTGTTTCAAGGCATGACGGAATGCTGGCGGCAGCGCATCGCCAAAGCGAACTTTCCCATCTGCTTGAGTGAAAATTCCCATACGCGCCAACCAGGCTTCGAATTCCGGTGCGGGCTTCAGGCCCAGGGTCTGACGGGCGTAGAGCGCATCGTGGAAGGACGTCGTCTGGTAGTTGAGCATGATGTCGTCCGAACCCGGAATGCCCATGATGAAGTTGACGCCCGCCACACCCAGCAGCGTCAGCAGGGTGTCCATGTCGTCCTGGTCGGCTTCGGCATGGTTGGTGTAGCAGATGTCGCAGCCCATGGGCACACCGAGGAGCTTGCCGCAGAAGTGGTCTTCCAGCCCGGCGCGGATGATTTGTTTGCCGTTATAGAGGTACTCCGGGCCGATAAAGCCGACCACGGTGTTGACCAGAAACGGTTTGAAGTGGCGTGCCACTGCATAGGCGCGGGCTTCGCAGGTTTGCTGGTCGACACCGTGATGGGCGTTGGCTGATAGCGCGCTGCCTTGGCCAGTCTCGAAATACATCAGGTTCTGCCCCAGGGTGCCGCGGTTCAGGCTCAGCCCTGCCTCGTAACCTTCCTGCAATACATTGAGGTTGATGCCGAAGCTGGCGTTGGCCGCTTCGGTGCCGGCGATGGACTGGAACACCAGGTCCAGCGGCATGCCGCGGTTGATGGCCTCGATCGATGTGGTGACATGGGTCAATACGCAAGTCTGGGTTGGGATGTCGTAGCGCTGGATCACCGCATCCAGCATCTGCAGCAGGTCGCAGATCGAAGCGATGCTGTCGGTGGCCGGGTTGATGCCGATCATGGCGTCGCCATTTCCGTACAGCAGGCCATCAAGCACGCTGGCGGCGATACCGGCAGGGTCATCGGTGGGATGGTTGGGCTGCAAGCGGGTCGAGAGTCGACCGCGCAGGCCCAGGGTGCCCCGAAAGCGAGTGACTACCCGGATTTTCTGGGCGACCAGCACCAGGTCTTGGACGCGCATGATCTTCGACACGGCAGCTGCCATTTCAGGGGTCAGGCCAGGCTCCAGGGCGCGCAGGCTTTGCTCGTCCGCTGCCTCGCTGAGCAGCCAGTCACGCAGGCCGCCCACGGTGAGGTGGCTGACCACGGCAAACGCAGCCTTATCGTGGCCGTCGATAATCAGCCGGGTGACTTCGTCTGCTTCGTAGGGAATCAGTGCTTCTACAAGGAAATGCTTGAGCGGAATATTGGCCAATGCCATTTGGGCAGCCACCCGCTCGCCGTCGTTGAGCGCGGCGACGCCGGCCAGGAAGTCACCGGAGCGTGCCGGGCTGGCCTTGGCCATGACGTCCTTGAGGCTGTCGAATCGGTATGTCTGGGCGCCGATGGTGTGCGCAAAATGTGCCATACAGAGTCTCCGTGGCGCTGCAGGCCTGAGCCTGCGGCGAGATGGTTATCAGTGTAAGGCCTCGGCAGAAAAGCGTGGCCTTGGGTGAAGGCCACGCTGTGTTGCGGTGTTGTCAGAAGAAGCCCAGCGGGTTGATGTCGTAGCTCACCAGCAGGTTTTTGGTTTGCTGGTAGTGGTCGAGCATCATTTTGTGGGTTTCACGGCCGACGCCGGATTTTTTATAACCGCCAAATGCCGCGTGTGCGGGGTACAGGTGGTAGCAGTTGGTCCAGACGCGACCGGCCTTGATGCCACGGCCCATGCGGTAGGCGCGGTTGATGTCGCGGGTCCAGACGCCTGCACCCAAGCCGAACTCGGTGTCATTGGCAATCGCCAGCGCTTCGGCTTCGTCCTTGAAGGTGGTGATGCTGACCACCGGGCCAAAGATTTCTTCCTGGAACACGCGCATTTTGTTGTTGCCTTTGAGCAGCGTCGGCTGGATGTAATAGCCGGTGGCCAGGTCGCCTTGCAGTTGCTCGACCTTGCCACCGGTCAGCAGCTCGGCACCTTCCTGTTCGGCAATTTCCAGGTACGAGAGAATCTTGTCGAACTGTTGCTGGGACGCCTGGGCGCCGACCATGGTCTCGGTGTCCAGTGGGTCGCCGCGCTTGATCTGCTTGATCTTCTTCATGACCTCTTGCAGGAAGGCCGGGTAGATCGATTCCTGCACCAGTGCCCGCGATGGGCACGTGCACACTTCACCCTGGTTGAAGAACGCCAGCACCAGGCCTTCGGCGGCTTTTTCGATAAAGGCAGGCTCTGCCTGCATGATGTCTTCGAAGAAGATGTTCGGCGACTTGCCGCCCAGTTCCA
This sequence comes from Pseudomonas sp. KH_021, assembly GCF_057838865.1. Taxonomy (NCBI): domain Bacteria; kingdom Pseudomonadati; phylum Pseudomonadota; class Gammaproteobacteria; order Pseudomonadales; family Pseudomonadaceae; genus Pseudomonas; species Pseudomonas sp. KH_021. Next base: position 613,354 of record NZ_CM174477.1, read on the forward strand.
CGGTGGACGGGATGATGTTTTCGGCCGCGCATTTCATGATGTGCGAGCCCACTGGGGTGGACCCGGTGAAGGCGATCTTGGCGATGCGCTTGCTGGTGGCCAGGGCTTCGCCGGCTTCGCGGCCATAGCCTTGAACGATGTTCAGCACGCCCGGTGGTAGCAGATCACCAATCAGCTCGAGCAGTACGCTGATGCCCAGCGGGGTTTGCTCGGCGGGCTTGAGGATGACGCAGTTACCGGCCGCCAAGGCTGGGGCCAGTTTCCAGGCCGCCATCAGGATCGGGAAGTTCCACGGGATGATCTGACCGACCACGCCCAGTGGTTCATGAATGTGATAGGCCACGGTATTGCCGTCGATCTCGGCCGCGCTGCCTTCTTGTGCGCGTATGCAGCCTGCGAAATAGCGGAAGTGGTCGGCCGCCAGCGGGATGTCGGCGTTCAGGGTTTCGCGGATGGCCTTGCCGTTGTCCCAGGTTTCAGTCAGGGCCAGCACTTCGAGGTTCTGCTCGATGCGGTCGGCGATTTTCAGCAGGATCAGTGAACGGGCCTGGACTGAGGTGGTCCCCCAGGCATCGGCAGCGGCGTGGGCGGCGTCCAGGGCTTTTTCGACGTCTTCGGCGGTGGAACGAGGGAATTCTGCGATGGGCTGGCCGTTCACTGGCGAGATGTTGGTGAAGTATTGGCCTTTGACCGGTGCCACGAACTCGCCGCCGATGTAGTTGCCGTAGCGGCTTTTGAATGTGACAAGGGCGCCTTCGGTTCCGGGTTGAGCGTAACGCATGGTGAGTTTCTCCTGGCTTTTGTACTTATCGGGGGAGGACGCGTTGAAAACGTTGATAAGCGTAGAGCAAAGGTTGGGCCAGCGCGTTGAATCCCGAAGATTCAAGGCCTGCAAGCAGAGAGCAAGCCTCACTGACACAAACGGTGGCAGCGAGCACTTGTTGAGCGTGGCAGCAATCAGATGACTGCTGTGCACTATTTATCCTGCTCCACAGGAGCGTAAATCCAGCATCCTCCAGCCTATTTCTCAATGCAACGACAGCGCGACCGGTGAACGACACAATCTTAGGGTAGGAGCCGGCTTTAGCCGCGATGAACGCACCGCGGAGCGTCAGGCATACCGCGGTGCGTTCATCGCGGCTAAAGCCGGCTCCTACCTTGCCGCTATTTATTCCAGCAAATAGCCTTCGTCGCCCTCGCTCAACACCCCACCATGATCTGTCCGATCACCCACGCGCGCCACGGCTCGGCCTTGTACGTTGGAAATCGCCGACCCCTCAATGATCAAAGCCCCACAGCTAATGGCATCTCCCACCCGGGCAACACCCTTGCCGTTGAGCAGGACGGTTTCGCTGGCACTGACTACGGTACCTGGGCCGTGGAGGGGACAGAGGTGGGCATGGCCGATCAGGACGACGGGTTTCATGAGGTGTCTCGAATGGGAGAGAGGGGCATCGACGTTATTGGCCCGACGTCGGAGGGAAAAGCAGGTGATTCCTGAGTTAGCGTCGGATACTTCCTGGTTTTGGTTCGGCACCTTGCCCGCTTCAGACAATGGGGCTTATAGTCCGCCCGTCGTCCCTATGACGATCGGGTTTGGCGACCCGGATACGAATGTGCAACGGCGCTCTGCCGGTTCTGCAGAGCTCCCTTGTGCCCGCAAAGCTGTGTGTTATGGCAGCTGTGCGCGGGAGACCTTCGGGTCTGCCGGGGTCATTCGTTCCGGTTCGCCAACCTGCGTACAGCTGCCACCTATTCGTTTGGCGACGATAGGGGGCATCTCCACTGGCAAACGAATGAGATCTCCTACATGCCTCAGTACATTCCTCTTACAAACAATTGCGATCTTCCCTGCTTGGCCATTGATAGCCATGCTCCGGTTTCTGATCTTCATAACAATGCGCTTCTTCGAATTCGTGTTGCGACTGAACTACTGGAGAGTCTTGCGCGCAGTGAGCTGATGAGCGCCGACGGCACCGACTTGCAATACATCAGTCAAGCCGCTGCTCTTTTGATGCGTGACGGCTGTGATTTGCTGGATGTATTGGGTCGCAATCTTCCTCAAGGCCGGTCGGCTCTTCCCTGACCGACCAAACCAGTCGAGTTTTTCCCCGCCCTAAGCTACCCTGCCTCGATGTTTCGCGAGGTCAATCATGCACATTCATATTCTCGGTATTTGCGGCACGTTCATGGGTTCGCTGGCGGTGTTGGCCAAGGAGCTGGGGCATCGTGTGACCGGTTCGGACGCCAATGTCTACCCGCCAATGAGCACTCAGCTTGAGGCTCAGGGCATCGAGCTGACTCAGGGCTACGACGCCGCCCAGTTGGACCCGGCGCCGGATCTGGTGGTCATCGGTAATGCCTTGTCGCGCGGCAATCCGGCGGTGGAGTACGTACTAAACAAGGGTTTGCCTTATGTGTCGGGGCCGCAGTGGCTGGCCGACCATGTGCTGCAGGGCCGTTGGGTGCTGGCGGTGGCCGGCACCCATGGCAAGACCACCACCAGCAGTATGCTGGCTTGGGTGCTGGAGCATGCGGGCATGAGCCCGGGCTTTTTGATTGGCGGCGTGCCGCAGAATTTCTCGGTGTCGGCTCGCTTGGGCGGCACGCCGTTTTTTGTCGTGGAAGCCGATGAATACGACAGCGCCTTCTTCGACAAACGCTCCAAGTTTGTCCACTACCGTCCGCGCACCGCCATTCTGAACAACCTGGAATTCGATCACGCGGATATCTTCCCGGATCTGGCATCCATCGAGCGCCAGTTCCACCATTTGGTGCGCACCATTCCCAGCGAAGGCCTGGTGATCCACCCGACCACCGAGCCGGCGTTGCAGCGTGTCATCCAAATGGGCTGCTGGACTCCAGTGCAAACCACCGGTGCCGGTGGGCAATGGCAGGTCAATCTGTTGAGCGCCGATGGTTCGCGCTTCGAAGTCAGCTTCGAGGGCCAGCTTCAGGGCGTGGTCGAGTGGGAAATGACCGGTCAACATAACGTTGCCAACGCTTTGGCAACGCTGGCTGCAGCCCGCCACGTGGGCGTGGTGCCATCCATGGGCATCGCCGCCTTGAACGCGTTCAGAAGCGTAAAGCGGCGCATGGAGAAAGTGGCCGAAGTGCAGGGCGTGACCATCTACGATGACTTCGCTCACCACCCGACCGCCATCGCCACCACCCTGGACGGCCTGCGCAAGCGCATTGGCGATGCACCGCTGATCGCTGTGATCGAGCCGCGCTCCAACTCCATGAAGCTGGGTGCGCATCGCGATGGTTTGCCAGAAAGCGTCAAGGATGCCGATCAGGTGATCTGGTATGCGCCGCCCAACCTGGGTTGGGATTTGGTCGCGACGGCCGCTGAATGCGCAGTGCCCGCCGTGGTCGCCGACTCGCTGGAGGCGATCATTGCCCGCATCAAGGGCCAGGCCAAGCCGGGCACCCATGTGGTGATCATGAGCAATGGCGGCTTTGGTGGCCTGCATCTCAAGTTGGCCGAGGCCCTGAAATGAGTGGGCCAGATCGCATCACCCTGGCCATGACCGGTGCATCGGGGGCGCAGTATGGTCTGCGCCTGCTCGACTGCCTGGTTCGGGAAGACCGTGAGGTGCACTTCCTGATTTCCAAGGCGGCGCAATTGGTGATGGCGACCGAGACGGACGTGCTGCTGCCGGCCAAGCCACAAAGCATGCAGGCCTTCCTGACCGAATACACGGGCGCTGCCGCCAACCAGATCCGTGTCTACGGCAAGGAAGATTGGATGTCGCCGGTGGCCTCTGGCTCCGGGGCGCCGGCGGCGATGGTCGTGGTACCGTGCTCCACGGGCACCCTGTCGGCGATTGCCACAGGCGCGTGCAACAACTTGATCGAACGTGCGGCCGACGTAACTCTCAAGGAGCGTCGGCAGTTGGTGCTAGTCCCGCGTGAGGCACCGTTTTCCAGCATCCATCTGGAAAACATGCTCAAGCTGTCGAACCTGGGTGCCGTGATTCTACCGGCCGCGCCTGGCTTTTATCATCAGCCACAAACCATTGATGATCTGGTGGACTTTGTCGTGGCGCGAATTCTCAACGTGCTGAATATTCCGCAAGACATGCTGCCGCGCTGGGGCGAGCACCATATTGGCGGGGAAGAATGAAGCGGCGTCTGGTGTTGGTCGCCTTGGCGGTGGCGGTGCAATTGGTGGGCTGCGCTACGGTCAGTACCTTGAACGCAGCCAAGCCGGGTGCACCGATCGTGTATTCGGGCACACGATTGGATTTGTACGCGATGAAGGGGGGATGCTGCCCGGAAGATCGGTTTGGCGTGGCAGCGCCTGAATATCCCGCACTGGACCTGCCCGGCAGCGCACTGCTCGATACCGTACTGCTGCCATTGTCGGTACTGACGGTATTGGGTGTTGAGTTTCAGGCTACCGGCGGGCTGTAGGAGCCAGGTTTACCTGCGATGCAGGCGCCGCGGTTTTCCTGATATACCGTGGCGCATTCATCGCAGCCAAGGCTCGCTCCTACCGGAGTTTGCCCAGCTTGCGCAATTGATCGGACTCGACCACGCGAATGCCGTCCTGCTCTTCCAGCGCCAAGCGCCACATGGCGCGGGCCAGTTCACAGGCTTCGATGCCGTGATACTTGCCGGGAATCAGTTTTGACAAGGGCCCGACCAGAGACTCGCCCAAGCGCGGCTCGGTGCGGTTGCCCAGCAACAGGGAAGGGCGGGCGATGGTCAGTTGCGGCCAGTCCTGCTCTTTAAGCGCCTGCTCGGTCTCGCCTTTGATTCGGTTGTAGAAAATCGACGAATGTTGGTCGGCGTCCACCGCGCTGATCACCAGCAAGTGGCGGGCACCCAGCTCGCGGGCGCGCTTGCCGAAGGCCACCACCAGGTCGTGATCAACCTCGCGAAAGGCTTCCCGGGAGCCGGCCTTCTTGATCGTACTGCCCAGGCAGCAGTAGGCAATATCTACCCGCCCCTTGAGCTCGGGCAACAGCTCGGTCAGGTTACCCACCGGGTTTTCCAGGTGCGAATGTTTGGCCAGCGGGCGACGGGTTGGCGCCAGCACGCGGGTAACGGTCGGTTCGTTGAGCAATCGATCCAGCAAGTGCTCCCCCGTCAAGCCGGTGGCGCCAGCAAGCAGTATGTGTTGGGGCGTCAAGTACATAATGTCTCTCCCTTGATACACATCAGCTTAGTGCTTCCCCGCCTGTTTTTCCTCTACAGGCTTTGAAGAATTACTTTGCAGGGCTCGGCGTGCCTGCTGTTGGCGCAATTGCTGCCAGCGGGCGAGCACAGCCTTCGGCGCCCAGATCTGCGGTTCGGAGGCGTCGAAGCCTTCGGAGATCTCGCGAGCCGCCACCTGAGTGCGGGCCAGCTCAAAGGCTTGCTGTAGATCATCGGTCTGGTTCAGGGCCTGGGCGAACAGAGCGTCACCGAAATAGGTGAAATCAGCTTCTTCCGAGCAACCAAATGACACCCGGTCCGCACGTGAGGCGGCCATGATCAGGGTCTTTTCATCCTTGAGCGCCGGGATGAAGCCTCCTGAATAACAGGCGGAAATGACAATCACCTTATCGCGGTTTTTCAGGGGGGCTAGCACGCTGGCTAGGTCATCGGCAGGCAAGTCCGCCAGTTGCAGGCGCGGCACGTCGAGTACCAGTTCGTGCTCGTGGGAGCCATGGCTGGTGAGATAGATGAACACCAGGTCTTCTGGCCCACTGCGTTCGGCCAGGGTGTGCACGGCGCGCGTGAGGGTTTCGCGAGTGGCCATCGGGCGATCCCCCAGATGGTCGCGATGGTTCACCAGGCTGATCTGCCCAAAGGCACCGAAGCGGCTGGCAAGCATGTGGCTGACATAGTCAGCTTCACGCAGGAACACACTCTGTTTGCCGTCACCCGCCACTGTCAGGCTATACAGCTCGATCGAAGGCGTCGAAGCGGGTAGGGCGGCCAATGCTTGGTCGACCAGGCCGCCTTGGTTGAGCAGGGCCAGTTCCAGCGGGTCAGGCAGCAATTTGCCATGTTCATCGCGCACCCGCTGGCCGTCGACCCATTGGCCGGATTGAACGCTGCCGTCGGTTTGCGTCAGGCGGCCTCGCCCCTGATAGACATCATTGTCGAACTCACCCTCATAGACACTGCCGTCGGCCAAGACCAGGCGCCCAGTGCCAGAAAACCGCCACTCCAAAAAGCCGCCTTTATAATGACTGCCGTCGGCGCCGAACAGTTCGCCCTTGCCGGTCAGATCGCCGTCCTTGAATTGGCCGATCCAGACATCGCCGTCGGCATTTTCGTAGCGGCCGCGGCCCTGTAGCTGGTTGTGGTGAAAGTTGCCGATGTACTGGTCGCCTTCAAGGCTGTTGAAGGTGCCGCTGCCTTCCAGTTGGCCGTTGACGAAGGTGCCGGTGAATTCGTTGCCGCTGGCGTCACTTCGAGTGCCCTCGCCATGGGGTTTGCCTTTGGCGAACAAACCTTGGTACTGGCTGCCGTCTTCAAGGTCCAGATGGCCTGGGCCAGAATACAGGTCGGCCTTGAAACCGCCTCGGTAGACCAGGCCGGGCTCCTTGAGCGTGCCTTCTCCTTCGCGTCGGCCCAGTTGGTAGCCGCCCGTGTAAGTGGTGCCACTGGCCTTCAGGCTGCCTTGGCCATGGAACAGGCCTTGCTGGAATTGGCCACGGTACACCTCGCCATTGCTGCCGTGCCATTCACCCTGGCCGTGCCATTGGCCATTGAGAAAGGTACCGCTATACCAGCTGCCATTGGGGTAATCGATGCGCCCCTGTCCTTGCAAAAGGCCGTTGACCACTTCGCCTCGGTAGCGACCGCCATCAGGCAAGCGAGCATCGGGGGGTGACAGCGACTCGCCTTCGCCACAGGCGGCGAGCAGCAGTGTCAGGGCAAGGGGCAGGAGTGGGCGCATGGCGGGGTCCGGGCAATTGACCGCCCGAGTATGCCGCAGAATGTGATGCGAAACAGCCACCCGGGCTGTTTCACATGCCAATGTGTGGTTACACGAAGCAGAGCGACAGGGGTTCGGCGACATACGCCGGCTTTTCTTCACCTTCGATTTCAAGGGTTGTCGTGGCCTTGAGCAGCCATTGGCCAGGCTTCTTCTCGAAGGCTTCGGTCAGCTCGACTTTGAGTCGAACCCTGGAATTGACCTTGACCGGCTGAATGAATCGCACGCTGTCCAGCCCGTAGTTGACGACCATTTTCAGGCCTTCGGGCAGGACCAGGATGTCTAACATCAGTTTGGGAATCAGTGACAGCGATAAAAGGCCATGGGCAATGGTGGTGCCGAAAGGGGTCTGTGCGGCTTTGACAGGGTCTACGTGAATAAATTGGAAGTCACCGGTGGCTTCGGCAAACAGATTGATGCGTTGTTGATCAATGGTCATCCATTCGGAACGTCCCAGCTCCTTTCCAACATAGTCTTTAAGCGCTGCAACAGGTACATAGGGCATATAACTTTCCTTGTTCGATCGTTTACGGACCCATCTTGGTACGAGCGTCCTACAACGCTAGATCAGCATGGACTGCAAGGTCGGTCAAGTACTCATGAGTGCGGCGAATGGCGGGGTATAGGCTCATGGAGGGCGTGTTTATAATGGTCGGCAATCGCGCGGGGAATTTTTTATGTTGTTACGGGGTTTAACCTGGCTGGTGTTGTTCCAACTGCTCGGCACGGCGCTCAATCATTTGTTGGTGCCCGTCTTGCCGGGCCCGATCATCGGCCTGGTGCTGTTGTTGATTTTCCTGATGGCTCGCGGTGAGGTTGGAGAGCCTTTGAACCTCGCCTCAGCCAGTCTGTTGCGCTACCTGCCGCTGTTGCTGGTGCCGCCTGCCGTTGGCGTGATGGTCTATGCCGCCGATATCGCCGCCGATTTCTGGGCCATTGTTGGCACCCTCGTGTTGTCCCTGGTGATCGCTATCGTGGTGGCTGGGGTATTGATGCAAAAAATGATCGAGCGTCAGGCCCGCCGTGGGGATCGTCCATGACCCTGCTCGATTGGCACGGCGCCGTCGACGCCGTCATCCACCATCCGCTGTTTGGCATCGGCATCACCCTGGGCGCGTATCAACTTATCCTGGCCGCTTATGAGAAGACCCGCTGGATCTTCCTGCAGCCCGTGCTGGTATCGATGGTGGTCGTGGTCGGCGTATTGCTGGCCTGCGGATTGACCTACGGCGAATACCGCAAGAGCACTGAAATCCTCAGTATCTTGCTTGGGCCCGCCACCGTGGCGCTGGCCGTACCGCTCTATCTCAACCTTCGACGCATCCGTCAGTTGTTCTGGCCAACCTTTACTACGCTGGTAGTGGGTGGCGTGGTGGCCACTGGCATTTGCTTGTTATTGGGCAAAGGGTTCGGCGCTGAGCACATGATCCTGATGACCATGGCGCCCAAGTCGGTCACCTCTCCCATCGCCATGCTGGTCGCTGAGCAGATTGGCGGTGTGGCAGCGTTGGCGGCTGTGTTTGTGCTGATTACCGGTGTCATTGGAGCAATCATTGGGCCTGCGCTACTGTCCTTGCTCGGGGTGAAAAACCACGCGGCCCGGGGCATGGCATTGGGCTTGACCGCACATGCGGTAGGTACGTCGGTGGCGTTGCAGGAAAGTGAAGAATGCGGTGCCTTTGCGGCTTTAGCCATGAGCCTTATGGGCGTGGCGACGGCTGTTTTCCTGCCCCTGGCGGTCAGTCTGGTTGCTTAAGGAATCTGTTATGACCTTGCCGTTGTTCCCCCTCAATACCGTGTTGTTTCCCGGTTGCTACCTTGATTTGCAACTGTTCGAGGCGCGCTATCTGGACATGATCGGCCGTTGCATGAAGCAAGGCGGAGGCTTCGGCGTCGTCTGCATTCTTGAGGGTGAGGAGGTGGGCAATGCACCTGAAGGGTACGCGCTGATTGGCTGTGAAGCGCTGATTACCGACTTCAGGAAGCAGGATAATGGCTTGCTGGGCATTCGTGTCCAGGGCGGGCGTCGTTTTCGCGTGTTAAGCAGTGAGGTGCAGCGCGATCAATTGATTGTGGCCAATGTAGAGTGGCTTGAAGAGCAGTCTGGCCGCGCGTTGGATGAGTCCGAAAGCGACTTGCTGGCCTTGCTCACGGCCTTGGCCCAGCACCCGATGGTAGCGGCGTTGGATATGGGTCATCACGCTGAAGACCAGCAATCGCTGGCCAACCAGTTGGCGTACCTGCTGCCATTCCCCGAAATCGACAAGTTGGATCTTCTCGAATTGAACGACCCGCAGCAGCGCCTGGACGCGATTCAGGCACTGCTCGATGACTTGCAGGGCGAGCTTTTCGCCTGACACACCGCGGTGGTTTCATCGCCGGCAAGCCGTGCTCCTACCGGAGTAGACACCCGTTAGGGTAGGAGCCGGCGGTTCCGTTAGAGCATGGATTGGTAGTTGTAGCGTTCCAGCGCGAGGGGCAGGGCGTGCAGGGCAAAAAACGCCAAAAGCGCGATCACCGCTGGCAATACCAGCCACCAGACCCGCAGCGGCAGGGCGCCCATCGGCGTCGAGCGTTGGACCAGCGCCAGGCTGATGGCGCAGAAGGTGCTCGCCAACAGGGCGCCGGCCAACACATCGGTTGGCCAGTGCACACCCAGATAGAGTCTGGAGGCGGCGATTGCCATCGCGGGCAGGCAGCCCAGCAGCAACCACGTCAGGCGCATGCGCGGCGGTTGCCCGCGACCGGCCAAAATCGCCAGTGTCAGAAAGAACGCAAAGGACGCCGAGCTATGGCCGCTTGGCATGCTGAAAGTGGTCAGGGGAGTGCTCAGCACCTCTGGCCGGGCCCTGGTGAACAGCCATTTCAAACTGCCATTGGCCAGCGCCGTGCCCAGCAGGGTGATGCCGGCAAAGATCATTGGGCGCCACTGCCTTGTCAGCAACAGCAGCCCGGTCAGTAATCCCCCAGCGAACAATTGTGTGCGAAAGTCGCCCAGGCGGGTCACGACCACCACCATGCTATCGACCGCCCGGCTGCGGTGCTCCTGAATCAGGGTCATCAGGCCCTGATCAAGTTGTATGAGGTAAGGCCAGCCAAGCAGCAAGGCTGACAGTAACAACAGGCACAGCACTGCGGTTAAGCGGGTGGCTGACCTGTGCCGACGCAGCGTACTGTTGGCGCCCACGCCAACCAGAACAGCCAGGCCCGCCGCCACAACACCTGCCTGTGTCCAGAAGCCTTCGGGCAATGGCAAGCGCATGGCCGCGCCGGTGGCCCATCCGGGCAATAGATAAGCCACGGCCCAACCCGCCGCGGCCACCAGGCTGACGCCGATAAAACGTGGCAGGGGCATGTCGAACATGCCGGCCACCACCGGCAACATGGGCCGCAAGGGGCCGATAAAACGGCCAACCAGCAAGCTGGCGATGCCATAGCGCTGGAAATACGACTCGGCGCCGCCAATCCATTCAGGGTGATGGCGTAGCAAGGGTAGGCGCCGAATGTTCTGGTGAAAGCGTCGGCCGAGAAAATAGGAAATCGCATCGCCTAGGAGCCCGCCCAGATACCCGAGCAGCAAGGTCTCGCCCAGCGACAACGCACCGCTGCCGGCCAGCACGGAGACCGCGAACAGCAACACTGTGCCCGGCACGATAATCCCGGCAATCGCCAGGCACTCAATGAAGGCCACGAAAAAAATCGCCGCGCCGAGCCATTGTGGGTTGACCGTCAACCAGCCAGTCACGCTGTCGAGCCATGGGCCCATGTTCAGATTCCTTGTTCGGGTAAAGAGTGTTCGATCAAAACGTAGTCTTGTCCTTCGACTTGCCCGCGACGCAAGGGGTTGCGGGTGCAATACCGAGCGTACTGGGCGTCGACGAAACGATAGGGCAGATGTTCATCGCGGCCGTGGGGAATGCCCAGGCGGGTGGTCTGGATAATGTGTTGCACGATGATTCCCCGGTCTTCCACAAACAACTGCCCGGGGTCGAAGCGCTTGGCATCCCAATTCGGCACTTTGAGCCCCAGCGCTCGGCACAGCAGGGTCTGGCCCGCGCACAGCCGCTTCGGTGGGCGTGGGTTGCCATTGGCGTCGGGGTTGTTCAATTGCATCTGCGCCAGGCTGTTGGCATCCGAGTACGGGTCCAGCCAAGGGTAGGCTGACTTGATCAGCACGGCATTGCCCGGCCCCTGGGCGCTGAAGTTCAGTGAATCACCGCCGCGCGCGTAGTACATATAGATGTGGCCACCATCAAGAAACAGCGCCCTGCGCTTATGCGTGTAACCCAACGAGGCATGGCTGCCTTTTTCCGCGCAGTAATAGGCTTCGGTCTCGATAATGCGTGCCGACAGCCAATAGGGCCCATGGCGGTGACGGATGATCTTGCCCAGCAGCTCGCGTGCCAGCACCTGGGCATCGCGATCGAAGAACGCGTTGGGCAGGGGGCGGGCGTCGGGCCACGGCAGCGAGGCAAGCGTTTCCGGCATCTGGGGTCACCATATTTGAGAGGCCGCGGATCATAGCAATTTCCAGCTTAAACGGGCCTGAACAACGACTTGTGACAGTTCATTTCGACCATCCGCCTGCCACCGCTGTCCGTGGACGGGCGCGACAGCTATAATCAGCCGCTTTCTTCCCCGCCAAGACCACAGAGACCATGACTGAGTCCGTTCTTGACTACATGACCCGCCTGGGTCGCTCTGCCCGCGAAGCCTCCCGTGTGATCGGCCGTGCCAGCACTGCGCAAAAAAACCGCGCCCTGCAAGCTGCTGCCGCCGCACTGGATGAGGCTCGCGCCGAATTGTCCGCCGCCAACGAGCTGGACCTGGCCGCTGGCCGGGCCAATGGCCTGGAACCGGCCATGCTCGAGCGCCTGGCGCTGACCCCGGCACGCATCGACGGCATGATCGTCGGTTTGCGCCAGGTGGCCAGCCTGCCGGACCCGGTCGGCGCCATTCGCGACATGAGCTACCGGCCGTCAGGTATCCAGGTCGGCAAGATGCGGGTTCCGCTGGGTGTGGTGGGGATTATCTATGAGTCGCGTCCGAACGTGACCATCGATGCCGCCAGCCTGTGCCTGAAGTCGGGCAACGCGACGATCTTGCGGGGCGGCTCTGAAGCTATCAACTCCAACCGTGCCATTGCCGCCTGCATCCAGCGTGGCTTGGCCGAGGCTGGCCTGCCGGCCGCAGTGGTCCAGGTGGTCGAAACCACCGACCGCGCCGCGGTGGGTGCCCTGATCAGCATGCCCGAGTTCGTCGACGTGATCGTTCCCCGTGGTGGCAAGGGCCTGATCGAGCGCGTCAGTCGCGACGCCCGGGTGCCGGTCATCAAGCATCTGGACGGCATCTGCCACGTGTATGTCGCCGCCGATGCCGACCTGCAAAAGGCCCAGCGCATTGCCTTCAACGCCAAGACCTACCGTTACGGTATCTGTGGCGCCATGGAAACCCTGCTGGTCGACCAATCGATCGCCGCCGAGTTCTTGCCGGCCATGGCTGCGCAGTTCAAGGAAAAAGGCGTCGAATTGCGCGGTTGCGTGCGCACCCGCCAGTTCATCGAGGCCGTTGAGGCCACCGAAGAAGACTGGCACACCGAATACCTCGCGGCGATTCTGTCGATCCGCGTGGTCGACGGCCTGGACCAGGCGATCGAGCACATCAACCACTACGGCTCGCACCACACCGATGCGATCGTGACCGAGCATCAAGGCCAGTCCCGTCGTTTCATGAACGAAGTCGACTCAAGCTCGGTGATGCTCAATGCCCCGACCTGCTTCGCCGACGGTTTTGAATACGGCCTGGGCGCCGAGATCGGTATTTCCACGGACAAGCTGCACGCCCGTGGCCCGGTTGGGCTCGAAGGCCTGACCTGCGAGAAGTACGTAGTGATCGGCGACGGTCAACTGCGCGGCCAGGAGCCTGTCTGACTTGGCAGCCGTCAAGCCAGCTGGCAGCCTGACGCAGCACCCCCGACGTGTCGGGGTGCTGGGAGGCACTTTCGATCCGATTCATATCGGCCACCTGCGCAGCGCGCTGGAAGTGGCCGAGATGCTCGGGCTCGATGAGCTGCGCCTGATACCCAATGCTCGCCCGCCGCATCGCGACACACCACAGGTGTCTGCCCAGCAGCGCCTGGCGATGGTCGAATGCGCCGTGCAAGGGGTTGCGCCGCTGGCGGTGGATGCGCGCGAGCTGTTGCGTGACACGCCGTCGTACACCATTGATACGCTGGAATTGATACGCGCCGAAATGGCACCTCAAGACCCGCTGTTTTTACTACTGGGCTGGGATGCCTTTTGCGGTTTGCCGACCTGGCATCGCTGGGAAGAACTGCTTACGCATTGTCACATCCTGGTGCTGCAACGGCCGGATGCCGATGTCGAGCCGCCGGATGCCTTGCGCAACCTGCTGGCGGCACGTTCTATCAGTGATCCGCAGGCGCTTCAGGGCCCTGGCGGGCAGATCACATTTGTCTGGCAGACACCCTTGGCCGTGTCGGCCACCCAGATCCGACAGCTGCTGGCCAGCGGCAAGTCGGTACGTTTTCTGGTGCCGGACGCGGTACTGGCCTACATCGATGCGCACGGGCTGTACCGTGCGCCGACCTGAGGGCGCGCCGCAAGGCGGCCCCCATCTACGAGCTGAATGAGTTTTTTATGAAGAAACAAGCACTGACACTGAGTGGCGAAGAGCTGGTTGAATTGGCCAAAACCGCCCTTGAAGACGTTAAGGCCCTGGATATCTTGGTTATTGACGTGAAGGACAAGCACAGCCTGACCGACTACATGGTCATCGCCACCGGTACCTCCAACCGCCAGATCAACGCGATGCTCGACAAGGTTCGCGAAATCGTCAAGGCCAAGGGTTGCATGCCGTTGGGCGAAGAAGGCAAGGGCGAGAGCGACTGGGTTCTGCTTGACCTGGGCGATGTGATCGTGCACATGATGACCGCCGCCGCTCGCCAGTTCTATGACCTGGAGCGTCTGTGGCAGGGTGCCGAGCAGAGCCGTGCGGCCAGCGGTGCGCATCACACGCCTGGCAACGAATAAGGCATCGCTGTGCGTCTACGCCTGATTGCAGTCGGTTCGCGCATGCCCAAGTGGGTCGAAGAGGGCTGGCACGAGTACGCCAAGCGCCTGCCCTCGGAGTTGTCGCTGGAACTGGTGGAAATTCCGCTCAATACCCGCGGCAAGAACGCCGATGTGGCCCGCCTGATCCGTCAGGAGGGCGAAGCCATGCTGGCCAAGGTTCAGCCCGGTGAGCGAATCGTCACCCTCGAGGTTCATGGCAAGCCCTGGAGCACCGAGCAGTTGGCCGGTGAGCTGGACCGCTGGCGCCTGGACTCGCGCACAGTCAACCTGATGGTCGGTGGCCCCGAGGGGCTGGCGCCAGAAGTCTGTGCGCGCAGTGAACAGCGCTGGTCGCTGTCACCGTTGACCCTGCCGCACCCGCTGGTGCGGATTCTGATTGGCGAACAGATTTATCGCGCCTGGACTGTCCTGTCCGGGCACCCTTACCACAAATAAGCCTGTAAGCCTCCTTCATGTCGCAGCCGATTCGCCTCAAGGATCACGAAAAAGACGCCCGCCTGGTGCGTAAGCGCGTTGTCGTGGGCGCCGTGGCGGTGGTCGTGCTCATTTGCGTACTGATCGCCCGCTTGTATTACTTGCAGGTGATTCAGTACGACTATCACTCGACCTTGTCGGAAAACAACCGCGTTCACGTGCAGCCGATTCCGCCGACACGCGGGCTGATTTTTGACCGGAACGGGGTGATCGTCGCCGATAACCGGCCAAGCTTCAGTCTGAGCATGACCCGCGAACGCTCTGGTAACTGGCGTCAGGTGCTCGATGTGATCGTCGAGGTGCTGGAGCTTTCGGCCGACGACCGCGCCTTGTTCGAAAAGCGCATGAAGCAGGGGCGCCGGCCGTTCGAACCCGTGCCGATACTGTTCGAGCTGACTGAAGAGCAAATCGCCCGGGTGGCGGTTAACCAGTTCCGCTTGCCAGGCGTGGAAGTGGTGGCGCAATTGGTTCGTCATTATCCACAGGGGGCTCATTTCGCCCATTCGGTCGGCTATGTCGGGCGGATCAACGAGAAAGAGCTCAAAACCCTGGATCCGGTGAACTATAGCGGCACCCACCATATCGGCAAGACCGGTATCGAGCGCTTCTACGAGCCGGAACTGCATGGCCAGGTCGGTTATGAAGAAGTCGAAACCAATGCCCGCGGCCGGGTATTGCGAGTGCTCAAGCGCACCGATCCAAAACCTGGCAAAGACATCATCCTGAGCCTTGACATCAAGTTGCAGGAAGCGGCCGAAGCCGCGCTGGGCGGGCGCCGTGGCGCCGTCGTGGCGCTGGACCCGGCCACCGGCGAGGTGCTGGCGATGGTCAGCCAGCCAAGTTTTGACCCTAATTTGTTCGTCACCGGCATCAGCTTCAAGGCGTATGCCGAGCTGCGCGACTCTATCGACAGGCCGCTGTTCAACCGCGTGTTGCGCGGCCTGTATCCACCCGGCTCGACCATCAAGCCTGCTGTCGCCATCGCGGGCCTGGACTCAGGCGTGGTCACGGCCGGCTCGCGGGTGTACGACCCCGGTTACTACCAACTGCCCAACTATGACCACAAGTACCGTAACTGGAACCGCAGTGGCGACGGCTGGGTCGATCTGGACACCGCGATCATGCGCTCCAATGACACCTACTTCTATGACTTGGCGCACAAGATGGGCATCGATCGCCTGTCCGATTACATGAACCGCTTCGGTATCGGTCAGAAGGTTGCCCTGGATATGTTCGAAGAGTCTCCAGGCCTGATGCCCACGCGCGAATGGAAACGCGCTACCCGTCGCCAGGCCTGGTTCCCGGGCGAAACCCTGATTCTGGGTATTGGCCAGGGCTACATGCAGGCGACCCCGCTGCAATTGGCCCAGGCCACGGCGCTGATCGCGAGCAAGGGTAAATGGAACCGACCGCACCTGGCCAAGACCATCGAAGGCCTGCCGCCCGTCGATGAAAACCCGATGGAAGATATCGTGCTGCGTGACAAGTCGGACTGGACCAAGGTGACCCATGGTATGGAACAAGTGATGCACGGTGCCCGCGGCACCGCACGCAAGGCGGCCATCGGGGCGCAATACCGGATCGCCGGCAAGAGCGGTACCGCGCAGGTCGTGGCGATCAAGCAGGGGGAGCGCTACGACCGCTCCAAGCTTCAGGAACGTCATCGCGACCACGCCTTGTTCGTGGGCTTTGCCCCGGCCGACAACCCAAAAATCGTGGTCTCGGTCATGGTCGAGAACGGTGAATCCGGCTCCGGTGTTGCAGCGCCTGTGGTTCGCCAGGTGATGGACGCCTGGCTGCTGGGCGCCGATGGCCGACTCAAGCCTGAGTTCGCCAACCCTACCGTTGCACAGGCGCAGACCCATGATCAGTAATTTCGACCGCATGCTCTCCAGCGAAGATGTGATGCGTCGGCGTGCGAGCCTGCTGCAGCGCTTGCACATCGACGGCCCGCTGTTGATCCTGCTGCTGACCTTGGCCGCGGGCAGCCTGTTCGTGCTGTATTCGGCCAGTGGCAAAAACTGGGACTTGCTGCTCAAGCAGGCGACATCGTTCGGTATCGGCCTGGTTTCGATGTTCGTCATTGCCCAGCTCGAACCGCGATTCATTGCGCGCTGGGTGCCGTTGGCGTATGTGCTGGGGGTGGTCCTGCTGGTCATGGTGGACGTCATGGGCCACAACGCCATGGGCGCGACACGCTGGATCAACATTCCCGGGGTCATCCGCTTCCAGCCTTCGGAGTTCATGAAGATCATCATGCCGGCGACCATCGCCTGGTATCTCGCCAAACGCTCGTTGCCCCCTCAACTCAAGCATGTAGCGGTCAGCCTGATGCTGATCGGGGTGCCGTTCATTCTGATCGTGCGCCAGCCAGACCTTGGGACCTCGTTGCTGATTCTCGCCTCTGGTGCATTCGTGTTGTTCATGGGGGGCTTGCGCTGGCGCTGGATCATCAGCGTGCTCGCCGCCGCCGTGCCCGTGGCGGTGGCCATGTGGTTCTTTGTGATGCACGACTATCAGAAGCAGCGGGTACTGACCTTCCTGGACCCAGAAAGCGACCCACTCGGCACCGGCTGGAACATCATCCAGTCCAAGGCTGCCATCGGCTCGGGTGGGGTGTTCGGCAAAGGCTGGCTGCTCGGTACTCAATCGCACCTGGACTTTCTGCCCGAAAGCCACACCGACTTCATTATTGCCGTGCTCGGTGAGGAATTCGGCCTGGTGGGTATCTGCCTGCTGTTGCTGATCTATCTGTTGCTGATCGGTCGCGGCCTGGTCATTACCGCCCAGGCCCAAACCCTGTATGGCAAGCTGCTCGCGGGCAGTTTGACCATGACCTTTTTTGTGTATGTTTTCGTCAATATCGGTATGGTCAGCGGGCTGTTGCCCGTTGTGGGCGTACCGCTGCCATTCATTAGCTACGGCGGAACTTCGCTGGTGACGCTGCTGTCAGCGTTTGGGGTTCTGATGTCGATTCATACCCATCGTAAATGGATCGCTCAAGTTTGATTAAGGTGAACAAATACATGCTATTGATGCGTGACTGGGCTACTCGATGCGTCAGCTGGGTAGGCCTGGTGGGTATCCTCGGCGGCGCTCAGCAAGTAGCGGCCGGCGAATACGAAGGTTCACCGCAAGTCGCCAATTTTGTTGGCGAGATGACCCGCGATTATGGCTTCGCGGGCGAGCAATTGATGAGTGTGTTCCGTGAAGTGGAGCGCAAGCAGTCGATCCTGGACGCCATTTCGCGCCCGGCCGAGCGGGTCAAACCGTGGAAAGAATATCGGCCGATGTTCATCACCGATGCGCGCATCGCCCGAGGTGTGGATTTCTGGCGCCAGCATGAAGCTGCGCTGGCCCGAGCCGAGCAGGAATACGGTGTGCCCGCGCAAGTGATCGTGGCGATCATTGGAGTAGAGACTTTTTTCGGGCGCAACACCGGCAACTATCGGGTGATCGACGCACTGTCGACCCTGGGCTTCGATTACCCGCCGCGTGCCGACTTCTTCCGCAAGGAATTGCGCGAGTTCCTGCTGTTGGCCCGTGAAGAGCAGATTGATCCCATGACGGTCAAAGGCTCCTACGCCGGTGCCATGGGCCTGCCACAGTTCATGCCCAGTAGCTTTCGCGCCTATGCCGTGGATTTTGATGGTGATGGCCATATCAATATCTGGACCGACCCGGACGATGCTATCGGCAGTGTTGCCAGCTACTTCAAACGCCACGGCTGGGTCGCTGGAGAGCCCGTGGTCAGCCGCGGCTGGGTGCGCGGCGAGCGGGTCGACGAGGGTTTGACTCCAGGCCTCGATCCGGTCAAGACCGTTGGGGAGTTGCGGGCATTGGGTTGGTCGAGTCATGATGCGCTGCGCGACGATCTGTCGGTCACCGCGTTCCGGCTCGAAGGCGATACCGGCCCTGAGTACTGGATGGGGATGAAGAACTTCTATGCGATCACGCGCTATAACCGCAGTGTGATGTACTCCATGGCGGTCCATCAATTGTCGGAAATGCTGGTTCAAGCACGGGGCGTCAAGTAATGCGCGCAATGCCAATTCGCACACCCTTGAAGTTGATGGCCTACGTGGTATTGGCGTCTCTGGTGGTCAGTTGCTCCACCAGTCGTGCCCCGCAGACCACCACCACCACCACCGCCGCACGCCCCAACCCCGTGCTGGATATCAACCGCGCCCATAAAGATGGCGCGCCTTGGTGGGATGTGGATGTCTCGCGTATTCCCGATGCCGTCCCGACCCCTCACAACGGTGCCTACAAGGCCGCACCCTACTCGGTGTTGGGCAAGTCCTACTTCCCGATGGCCGAGTCGCGCAACTACGTGGCGACCGGTACCGCCTCCTGGTACGGCACCAAGTTTCATGGCCAGAACACGGCCAACGGCGAAGTCTATGACCTCTATGGCATGAGCGCGGCGCACAAGACCCTACCGCTGCCCAGCTATGTGCGGGTGACTAACCTGGATAACTACAAGAGCGTGATCCTGCGGGTCAATGACCGTGGGCCGTTCTATTCCGACCGCATTATCGATTTGTCTTACGCTGCCGCGAAAAAACTCGGTTATGCCGAAACCGGCACTGCACGGGTCAAGGTCGAGGGCATCGATCCGCAGCAATGGTGGGCACAGAAAGGCCAGCCGGCGCCGATGGTGCTGGAGCAGCCGCAAGTGGCCCAGGCCAAGCCTGCGTTCAAATCCACCACCGGCGCGGTTGAGGTCTATACTCCGCCGCCACAGCAGCACGCCGCTGCGGTGGTGCCGGTACAGGTCAATGCAAGCAACTCTGCCAGCGCGTCGTCCGGGGTGTTTTTGCAAGTCGGTGCATTCGCCAACCCGGATGCTGCCGAGTTGCTTCGCTCCAAGCTCAGCGGCATGGTGCGCCAGCCGGTCTTTATCAGTTCGATCGTGCGCAGCCAGCAGACCCTGCACCGGGTTCGCCTGGGGCCGATTGGCTCACAGGATGAAGCCCAGCAAGTACAGAACAGCATCCGCCTGGCCAAGCTTGGCCAGCCGAGTGTGGTAACAGCCGATTGAACCGCCAGCGCCCGCTCTTGTCCGAGCAGGCGCTGGCTGGATACAAGCCCGCCGCAGAGCGGGTCGTCGCCGGCAGGTCTCGGGGGGCCAGCCAGACAAAGCGACCGCCGATGCGCGAAACAGTCTGTACAATGGCTGCCTTTGCCTCGGGCCCGAACCTGAAAAAACGATTGCCCGCCAGGGCATTTGCCCATTAGCAATTTCGAGAGACGGATGAACATCACCACCTTTGCCAAACGCTTGCTCCTGCTTGTACCGCTGATGATCGCCCCTGCCGCCTTTGCGGCAGAGCAGATGATGCCGTCGCCGCCGCAGCTGGCTGCCAAGTCTTACGTGCTCATGGAAGCTTCCAGCGGAAACATCCTGGTCGAGAACAACGGCGATCAACGTTTGCCGCCGGCCAGCCTGACCAAGCTGATGACTGCCTACATCGCGACCCTGGAAATCCGTCGCGGTCAGATCGGCGAGAACGACCCGGTCACGGTCAGCGAGCACGCCTGGCGCACCGGTGGTTCGCGGATGTTCATCAAGGTCGGCTCGCAAGTCACCGTCAGCGATCTGCTGCACGGGATCATCATCCAGTCCGGTAACGACGCCAGCGTCGCGATCGCCGAGCACATCGCCGGCAGCGAAGATGCCTTCGCGGACCTGATGAACAAGACGGCCGAAAAACTCGGCATGAACAACAGCCATTTCATGAACGCCACCGGTCTGCCTAACCCGGACCACTACTCCTCGGCTCATGACATGTCGCTGCTGGCTCGCGCGATCATCCACGAAGACCCGGCCCATTACGCGATCTACTCGCAGAAGGAGTTCTTCTGGAACGGCATCAAGCAGCCGAACCGCAACCTGCTGCTGTGGCGTGACAAGACCGTCGATGGCCTGAAAACTGGTCACACCGACGAAGCCGGCTACTGCATGGTGTCTTCGGCAGTACGTGATGGCATGCGTCTGATCGCCGTTGTCTTCGGCACTAACAGCGAACAGGCTCGCGCTGCTGAAACCCAGAAGCTGCTGACCTACGGTTTCCGCTTCTTCGAAGCCCAGACTTTCTATCAGAAAGGCACTGAGCTGGCCCAGGCTCCGGTTTGGAAGGGCGACGCCCGCCAAATCAAAGCCGGCTTGGCCGAAGACCTGACCATGACTTTGCCTAAAGGCCAATTGAAAAACCTGGCCGCCAGCATGACCATGAACCCACAACTGATCGCACCGATCGCCAAGGGCGACGTGATCGGCAAGGTGGAAGTCAAACTGGGTGACCAAGTGGTCCACAGCGCCGACCTGATTGCATTGGACGCTGTCGAGGAAGGTGGCTTCATGCGCCGCATGTGGGATAGCATTCGTCTATTCTTCTACGGCTTGTTCAACTGATATCGACGATCAGTTCGCCCCCGGCTTGGTTCAAGCCGGGGCGTGCTCGTCGTCGCGGCTTAAGAGGCCGTTACTGCTATGACTGACCCAAAAGACATCGATCCAGAAGCACACAAAATCAAGTTCCCTTGCGACGATTACGCGATCAAGGTAATCGGCGACACGGGCGTGGGCTTCAAGGACTTGGTCATCAAGACTTTGTCCGAGCATGCCGTGGTTGACCTCAAGACTTTGGCCGAGCGCCAGAGCGCCAATGGCAAATACACCACCATTCAGCTGCACATCATTGCCACGGGCGAAGAACAGCTGATGGACATCAACAGCGCCCTGCGCGCGACGGGTTTCGTGAAGATGGTGCTCTGATGTCGACCGCCCTGGGCTTTCGCGAGTTGGGCCAGATGGCCTATGAGCCGGTCTGGCAAGCCATGCGAGCATTCACCAATACACGTGGACCGCAGACAGCCGATGAGATCTGGCTGGTGCAGCATCCACCGGTGTTTACCCAGGGGCAGGCCGGCAAGGCCGAACACCTGCTGTTGCCGGGGGATATCCCGGTGGTGCAGGTTGACCGCGGCGGCCAGGTGACCTATCACGGCCCTGGCCAGCTGGTCGCTTATTTATTGCTGGACGTGCGGCGATTGGGGTTTGGCGTTCGAGATCTGGTCAGCCGGATCGAGCGCAGCCTGATCGAATTACTCGCCAGCTACGGTGTAGAGGCGGCTGCCAAGGCCGACGCACCGGGTGTATACGTCGACGGCGCGAAGATCGCGTCCCTCGGCCTGCGCATTCGCAATGGCTGCTCCTTCCACGGGTTGGCCTTGAACGTGGACATGGACCTTGCGCCATTCCGACGAATTAATCCCTGCGGGTATGCGGGGCTGGCCATGACCCAGCTGCGCGACCATACAGGCCCGATTGAATTGGCCGAGGTAAGTGCAAGGCTGCGCTCGCAGCTCGTCAAGCACCTCGACTTTGCTGAGCAGACGACCCTCACGGGCGGAATCGATTGATATGACTACTGCGCAAGAAACGGTTGAAGACACCGTGCAATCCTTGATCCCCACGGTAAATGTTTCCGAACGCCCGGCCCGTGCAAAAGTGGAAGCTGGCGTCAAACTGCGTGGTGCCGAGAAAGTCGCGCGTATCCCGGTGAAGATCATCCCCACCGAAGAGCTTCCGAAAAAGCCTGACTGGATCCGTGTTCGCATTCCGGTGTCCCCTGAAGTCGACCGTATCAAGCAACTGCTGCGCAAGCACAAGCTGCACAGCGTCTGCGAAGAAGCCTCTTGCCCGAACCTGGGTGAGTGCTTCTCTGGCGGCACGGCCACCTTCATGATCATGGGTGACATCTGCACCCGTCGCTGCCCGTTCTGCGACGTGGGCCACGGCCGTCCAAAACCTCTGGACGCCGATGAGCCGAAGAATCTAGCGGTCGCCATCGCTGACCTGCGCCTGAAATACGTGGTGATCACCTCGGTTGACCGTGACGACCTGCGCGACGGCGGTGCCCAGCACTTCGCTGATTGCCTGCGGGAAATTCGTGCACTGTCGCCGGGCGTCCAGTTGGAGACTCTGGTACCTGACTACCGCGGCCGTATGGACGTGGCACTGGCCATCACCGCCCAAGAGCCGCCAGATGTGTTCAACCACAACCTGGAAACCGTACCGCGCCTGTACAAAGCTGCGCGCCCGGGCTCGGACTTCCAGTGGTCGCTGACCCTGCTGCAGAAGTTCAAGGAACTGGTGCCCCACGTTCCGACCAAGTCCGGCTTGATGCTGGGCCTGGGTGAAACGGATGAGGAAGTGATCGAAGTGATGCATCGCATGCGCGAGCACAACATCGACATGCTGACCCTGGGCCAGTACCTGCAGCCGTCGCGTAGCCACCTGCCGGTGCAACGCTTCGTGCACCCGGACACCTTTGCCTGGTTCGCCGAGGAAGGCCACAAGATGGGCTTCAAGAACGTGGCTTCCGGTCCTCTGGTGCGTTCTTCGTACCACGCCGACCAGCAGGCTCACGAGGCCAAGATCAAGCTCTGATCGGCTGTCTTGAGTGCTGTGTAATGCCGACATCGAGCCTCTGCGCTCATGTCGGCATTTTTGTTTCTGCTGACAAGGAATGCTACTGGTGAGCCCTCAAGTCCCATTGTTGAAACCCCTGACGGCTGGCAGCCTGATCGCCATTATCGCGCCTGCTGGCCCCCGTGAACTGGACTGTGACCTGGTCAGCGACTGGTTTGCCCAGCGCGGGTTTGCCTGCCGCTTGTATCCTAGTGTCACGGCCCACGCCGGTTACCTGGCAGGGGATGACGACTGTCGATTGGCTGACTTGCACGCTGCCTTCGCTGACCCTGACGTGGCGGCCATCATTTGCTTGCGCGGCGGTTACGGCAGCATGCGCCTGCTGGACCGTATCGACTTTCAGTTGCTGCGCGACAACCCCAAGCCTTTTGTCGGCTATAGCGATGTCACGGCGGTGCATACCGCAATCGCCCGCTTTGCAGGTTTTCCAACCTTTCACGGCGCCATGCTGACCTCGGAGTTGCTGACCGAAAAGCAGGCGCCGACCGAGTCGTCCTTGTTCCAGTGCCTGCAGGGGCAGCTACGAGCCGGGGATCAGCTGGAGCACCCGGAGCAGTGGCCCTTGACCACGATTGTGTCTGGCAAGGCGCAAGGACCGCTGGTAGGCGGCAACCTGGCAATGATCGGCGCCACGCTGGGCACGCCCTTCGAGATCGAGCTGGCCGGGAAGCTATTGTTTATCGAAGATATCGGTGAGCCGCTGTACCGCGTGGATCGGCTGCTGACGCAACTGCGATTGGCGGGCAAGTTCGAGGGGCTGCAGGGCGTACTGGTGGGGGACTTCACCAAACTGACGGTGGCTGATCTGGCGCCGCTGTTGCGCCAGACTTTCGAGCCTATGGGCATTCCGGTGCTGGCGGGATGGCGCAGTGGGCATTGTGATCCCAACCTGACCTTGCCGCTGGGTGCGCTGATGAGCCTGGATGCTGATCGCCAGACGCTGCACCTGCAACAGAATCTGTTTTTATCCTGAACCCGGGGACTTGTGTAGGAGCAGAGCTTGTCGGGGCGCCGAACCGTCGCGATGGCATCGCCGCGGTATGCCAGATGTACCGTGGCGCTGCCATCGCGAGCAAGCTCTGCTCCTACCCGATCGAATGAATCGAATGCTGTAGGGGTTTCAGCGGTTACGCAGGCTCTCCAGCAGCTTGTGCGTTGGGTAGCCGTCCGCCGGCCAGCCCAGTGACTGTTGCGCGCTGCGGATGGCCTTGCGGGTGTTGGCGCCGATGATGCCGTCCGGGTTGCCGGCGTCGTAGTGATTGGCGCTGAGCAGGGTTTGCAGCTCGATGCGCTCGGTTCGGCTCAATGGCAGGTCATCGCGCGGCCATTGGCCGTAGATGTAGCCGGTGCCGTCGAAGCGCTGGCTCAGCATGCTCACGCCAAGGCCATAGGACGATGAGTTGTTGTACTTGAGGATCGCGCGGAAGTTGTCCAGCACCAGGAACGCTGGGCCGCGGTAACCTGCGGGCAACAGCAGGGCGGCGGAGAGATTTTCGACACCGGCCGGCATGCGGGCACCGGCTGGCAGCGTAACCCCCAGCTGCTGCCATTCGCTGACGCTCATGCGCAGGCTGCCGTCGGCCTTGGCAAAATCGAAGCTGGTGGGGAGCGCCACTTCAAAGCCCCAGGGTTGGCCGGGCTGCCAGCCTGAGCTTTGCAGGTAGTGTGCAGTCGAGGCCAGGGCATCGGCTGCGCTGTTCCAGATATCTCGCCTGCCATCCCCGTCGAAATCCACGGCATGTGTGTTGTAGGTGGTGGGGATGAACTGAGTCTGCCCCATGGCGCCCGCCCATGAGCCGAGCATGCGCTCAGGCTGGACGTCGCCGTTTTGAAGGATCTGCAAGGCGGCTATCAATTGACTCAGGGCGAAGTCTGGGCGCCGGCCTTCGTAGGCCAGTGTCGCCAGGGAGCGGATCACCGACTTGTCACCCTGGAATTGGCCGAAGCTGCTTTCCATGCCCCACACGGCGACCAGCACTTGGCGGTCAACGCCATAGCGCTGTTCAATCTGCTCCAGAATGTCTGCGTATTGGGCCAGCAGCGATTGGCCTTTGCGCACACGCACAGGCGACATGGCGCCTTCCAGGTATTCCCAGACCGGGCGGGTGAATTCGGGTTGGCTACGGTCGGCCTTGACCACGCTCATGTCTGGCTCGATACCGGCGAAAACGCGGTCGAACAAGGCAGGGGAAACACCGGCTTGCAGTGCTTGTTGGCGAAAGCCTTCGCGCCATTGCTCGAACGATTGGCTCGGCGGGATAAAGGCGTCGGCATCAGGTGGCGCCACCGGCTTTATCGGGGTCACCAAAGTGGGCGTGGCAGCGGGTTTGGCAGGCTCCAGTGGCACAGCATCGGCAGCCGTAGGCTTTTCGGCGCAGGCGACGAGCAGGATCAGGCTGGAGGCGGTCATCAGTTGGCGTAATTGCCAACGATTTGAAAAGCGTGGAAGCATGCAATGGTCCAGGTCATACCGTTCAGGTATTGACCATATCATGCCTTGGAAGGTTCGCGCCCCTGTGCCGCCAAAAAGTAGGAAGCCCTCCGCTTTCAAGGGGGAAGGCTTCGCGGCAAGCGTTACTGAGCGGGCAGGGACAGACGCTGACCCGCCATCAGCAACGACAATCGAGACAAGCTGATCCACGGGGAACCGGCTGCCTGGCCCTTGATCTGCGCATCGATTTGCTGGGCATCTTGCAGCAACAAGGCCCAGCGCTGCGCCGAATAGCGTTGCAGGGCTTTGCTCATCAATGGTTTGCGTTTGTCCCAGATCGGCGGGCGCGCCTGGCTGAAAGCCTTGTCCAGGGGTATGCCCTGGCTGTGTTGCTGGGCCAGGTTGGCAAGTACCCTTAACTCGCGCGCCAGTGCCCATAGAATCACGGGGGGTTCTACCCCTTCACCACGCAAGCCTTCGAGAATCCGCAGGGCGTGGGTAGGCTCGCCATTGAGCACCGCATCCACCAAGCCAAACACATCAAAGCGAGCGCTGTCGGCCACTGCAGCCTGTACGGTCTCGACCGTGACTTGCTGATCATCGGCCAGCAGCTTGAGCTTTTCGATTTCCTGGGCGGCGGCGAGCAAGTTGCCCTCGACCCTGGCGGCAATCAGCTCGACGGCATCCTGCTGGGCAGCCAGCCCGGCCTGCGACAGGCGCTGGCGGATCCACTGCGGCAGTTGCGCAGCCTCCACCGGCCATATCTGAACGAATTGAGTGGCCTGGCCATCGATCAGGGCCTTGCCCCACTTGGTTTTCTGGGCGCTGCCGTCAAGCTTGGGCAAGCTGACCAGCAGCACCGTATCTTCGGCGGGGCGCGAACAGTATTCGATCAGCGCTGCCGCGCCTTTATCGCCCGGTTTACCCGATGGCAGGCGCAGTTCCAGCAGGCGTCGCTGGGCAAACAGCGAGAGGCTGGCACCCGCCTGGAGCAAGGTGCCCCAGTCAAAGTTGGCATCGGCGCTGAATACCTGGCGTTCATCGAAGCCTTGCTGTCGAGCGGCTGCGCGGATGGCGTCGGCGGCTTCCTGGCACAGCAACGGGTCGTCGCCGCTGATCACATAGACCGGTGACAGGCTGCCTTGCAGGTGCTTGTTGAGTTGGGCGGGGAGTAGTTTCATAGGCGTTTGCAGGCGGGGCACTCACATGCCCCGCTCGGCATCACTTGAAGGGCAGTTGTACTGGCGACTGCTGCGGCTGCGCTTGTTGCGAGCGGCGAGCGGCTTCCAGGGCATCGGCTTCAGCCTTGGCGCGGGCTTCTGCGTCAATTTGCAGTGTTTCAAGCTGGTTAGGCGTCAATTGCTGCAGGCGCAGCATCATGCGCTGGATCAGCTCGCGGCGGATCTCGCCCCGAACCTGCTCCGATTGCTGGCTGGAACCTGCGACGTTGTTACCGTCGTAGATGTAGACCTTCTGCACTTCCAGTTTGTCGCCCAGTAGTTGCAGGTTGCCTTGGCCCTGGATTTCGTATTCCAGCTCAGTGCCCAGCTCATACTCGGCAGAGCGAGCGGAACCGGTGTAGCTGGCGGTACGCTGGGTTTCGTTTTCACGGGTCAGGACCAGCTTATACGGTGCGCCGGCATGAACATTTACACCGCTTCTTTCCAGCGACTGGCGCAATTGCTTGACGGTATCGCCGTAAGCGTTGCGAGCGGTGACGTCCAACTCCTTGATGGCCAATTCATTGGTGCCCGTGCCCCGCAACTGGAAACCGCATGCGCTCATCAGCATGGCGAGGCCCACTACCAGCAGATTGCGTTTGATCATGTAAAGCTCCTTGAAACCCTGTAGGCCGATTCTGCGACGGGCGCCCGTTGAGGCGGGCGCCCGCTTCGATCAGTTGGCGACAATATTGACCAGTTTGCCGGGAACGACGATGACCTTGCGAATCGTCAGGCCGTCGGTAAAGCGCAGCACGTTTTCATTGACCCGTGCGGCCGCCTCGACTTCCTCGCGGCTGGCGCTGGCAGGCATTTCGATCTGGCCGCGCAGCTTGCCGTTGACCTGGATCACCAGCACCAACGTGTCTTGTACCAGGGCGCTTTCATCCAGAACAGGCCAGTTGGCGTCGATGACGGCGCCGCTGTGGCCCAGTTGGTTCCAGAGTTCGTGGCTGATGTGCGGCGTAATCGGTGCCAGCAGCAGGGCGACGGTTTCCAGGCCTTCCTGCAGCAGGGCGCGCTCCTGTTCGCTGCCTTGCGGGGCTTTTTCCAGCACGTTCATCAGCGTCATCACCTGGGCGATGGCGGTGTTGAACTTGTGGTGTTGGCCCACGTCCACGCTGGCCTGCTTGATGGCCTGGTGGATGGCGCGACGCACGACTTTCTGCTCGTCGCCGAGGTTCGCCAGGTCAGGCTTGCCGGCCGGGCCTTGGGTCACATGGGCCTGAGCCAGGCGCCAGACGCGGCGCAGGAAGCGGTTGGCGCCTTCGACACCGGAGTCGGACCACTCCAGGCTCATGTCGGGAGGCGAGGCGAACATCATGAACAGGCGGCAGGTGTCGGCACCGTAGGCATCGATCATCGACTGCGGGTCTACGCCGTTGTTCTTGGATTTGGACATCTTCTCGGTGCCGCCGATTTCAACCGGCAAGCCGTCGGTCTTCAGGCGTGCGCCGATGATCTTGGCCTTGGCATCGCGCTCTACTTCGACGTCGGCTGGGTTGAACCAGTCCTTGCCGCCGTTGGCAGCGACGCGGTAGTAGGTTTCGGCAACGACCATGCCCTGGGTCAGCAGGTTCTTGAACGGCTCGTTGGAGCTGACCAGGCCTTCGTCGCGCATCAGCTTGTGGAAGAAGCGCGCATAGAGCAGGTGCAGGATCGCGTGTTCGATACCGCCGATGTATTGATCGACCGGCAACCAGTGGTTGGCCGCTTTAGGGTCGACCATGCCGCCTTCGTAGTTGGGCGAGGCGTAGCGGGCGAAGTACC
This sequence comes from Pseudomonas sp. KH_021, assembly GCF_057838865.1. Taxonomy (NCBI): domain Bacteria; kingdom Pseudomonadati; phylum Pseudomonadota; class Gammaproteobacteria; order Pseudomonadales; family Pseudomonadaceae; genus Pseudomonas; species Pseudomonas sp. KH_021. Next base: position 641,783 of record NZ_CM174477.1, read on the forward strand.
AGGACGACTCGACGAAGGTGTCCATGGTGTCGGTTTCGCGCTTGGCAGGCTTGCCGCAGGTTGGGCAGCTGCACTCGTAGAACTCAGGCATGCGCGCAAGCGGCGAGCCCGCGCCATCGGGGACGACGTTTTCTGGCAGCTTGACGGGCAGTTGGTCTTCCGGCACCGGCACGTCACCACAGCTGTCGCAGTGGACGATCGGAATCGGGCAGCCCCAGTAGCGCTGGCGGCTGATGCCCCAGTCGCGAAGGCGGAACTGGGTGCGCGACTGGCCGAGGTTCTTGCGGATCAAGGCGACTTCGATGGCGTCGAAGGCGCCGGCGAAGTCCAGGCCGTCGAACTCGGCGGAATTGATCAGTTGGCCGTATTCGCCATAGGCGTCCTGCCAAGGGGCCGGGGTATGGTCACCGGCACTGGTGCGGATAACCGGCTTGATGGGCAGGTTGTACTTGGTCGCGAACTCGAAGTCGCGCTCGTCGTGGGCCGGCACAGCCATGACCGCGCCGTCGCCGTAGTGTATCAGCACGTAGTTGGCGACCCACACCGGCAGTTTTTCACCGGTCAGTGGGTGCTCGACGAACAGCGAAGTCTGCAGGCCTTTCTTTTCCTGGGTGGCCACGTCGGCCTCGGCCACGCTGCCGCTCTTGCATTCGTCGATGAAGGCTTGCAGCGTCGGGTTGCCCTGGGCTGCGAGGGTCGCCAGCGGGTGCTCGGCGGCCACGGCCACGTAAGTGGCGCCCATCAGGGTGTCAGGACGGGTGGTGAAGACTTTCAGGGCGCCGGTCGAACCGATCGAGGCTTGATCGAACGGGAACTGGACTTCCATGCCGCGCGACTTGCCGATCCAGTTGCGCTGCATGGTCTTGACCTGCTCAGGCCAGCCCGGCAGCTCGTCGAGGCTTTCCAGCAGCTCGTCGGCGTAAGCGGTGATCTTGAAGTAGTACATCGGGATTTCGCGCTTTTCGATCAGCGCGCCCGAACGCCAGCCACGGCCGTCGATCACTTGCTCGTTGGCCAGGACCGTCTGGTCTGCAGGGTCCCAGTTCACGGTACCGTTCTTGCGGTAGATCACGCCTTTTTCGAACAGGCGGGTAAACAGCCACTGTTCCCAACGGTAGTAATCAGGCTTGCAGGTGGTGACTTCACGCGACCAATCGATGGCCAGGCCCAGGCTCTTGAGCTGGGTCTTCATGTAGTCGATGTTTTCGTAGGTCCACTTGGCCGGCGCGACGTTGTTTTTCATCGCGGCGTTTTCAGCGGGCATGCCGAAAGCGTCCCAGCCCATGGGCTGCAGGACATTTTTGCCTTGCATGCGCTGGTAGCGGGCGATCACGTCGCCGATGGTGTAGTTGCGCACGTGCCCCATGTGTAGCTTGCCGCTAGGGTAGGGGAACATGGATAGGCAATAGTAGGTGTCCTTGCCTGGCTGTTCACTTACTTCAAAGGACTTTTGCTCGTCCCAGAACGATTGGGCGGCGGCTTCGATTTCGCGGGGCTGATAGAGTTCGTGCATGGCTACTTTGCGCTGAGAAATGGGTGACCTTATCCAGGCAGCTATGAATACGCTGCACTCGGCAATCCGGTGTCTAATGATGAACGCAGTAGCATACATGACCCCGATCTATCGAGGGAAACGCTGATTGCATCCAGGCCGTTCCAAGGCTCTGCCATGCGATATTTCAGACGAGTGTTTGGCTTGCAGCCTACGTTATCCGTTGGTCGCAGCGTACGGTCGGTTTTGTGGGCAACGCTAAGCTCATCAATGGGGAGTTTGTTTTATCTTCGATGAGGTGAGCGGATGGTAGAGTCGCAGCTTAAAGCAATGAAATCGGAGCTGTACGAACGGTTGCTCGACCGCTTGGGGCTTGCCCTGGATGTGGCTCGGACTTCGGTTCGGTTACGAGATGAAATGCCTGCTGAATTGGAGTTACGTGGCCTGAGCCGCGCTGAATTCGAATTGATCAATGCCTACCTGGAATCCATCCCGGTAGCTGGGCAGGGAAGCTCCGGCGCTGTGCAGATTAAAGAGTCGCCTCGTTCGGCCAGCGTTGTCTGGTTGAAGGACAAGAGAGGCGGTAAATCCACGGTCAAATCCAGAACGCTGCAATTCAAATAACCATTGCAACGAGCCTGACGCAGGCTGGAGTGCGTCGAATGCAAGATTCCCTTTCACACAGATGGCAGGCTGACATTGTTGTTGGCTGCCAATCCTCTTAGGCTTCGGGCATCCAAGGAGATGCCCGATGCCTTTTCGTTATCTGATTAAACAACTCGTTCTCCCGCCAGGCCTTTTTTTCCTGCTGTTGCTGCTTGCCTTTTGGCTGCGCCGATCACGGCCGCGGTTGGCGGCGCTCGCGTTTGTGCTCGGGTTGGGCGGGCTCTGGTTAATGAGCCTGCCGATCGTGGTGGAGTGGTCGGCCCGGGCTCTGGAGACCGAGCCGCCCTTGGCCGAACAACAATGGGCTGATCTGGCTAGGCGCGCGGATGCCATTGTGGTGCTGGGGGCCGGGCGTGAGCGTGGTGATCCGGCTTGGGGCGGGGAGGACCAGCCCAGCGCGTTGGCGATGGCGCGTATTCGCTATGCCGCGCGGCTGGCCAAGGCCTCGGGCTTGCCCTTGTTGATCACCGGTGGTTTGCATTATGGGTCGCCGCCCAGCGAAGCCCAGATCATGGCCGAGTCGCTGCAACGCGATTTTGGCGTGAGCGTGCGCTGGAAAGAGGAGCGCAGCCGCACCACGTGGGAGAACGCGCAAATGAGCGCCGCGCTGTTGGGGCTTGATCGTCGCCGTGTGGTGTTGGTGACGCATGCCTGGCACATGCAGCGTTCGCGCTGGAGTTTCGAGCAGGCGGGCTTGCGCGTCATTGCGGCACCGGTGGGCTTTCTAGGCGGGGACAATGCCCGCCCGTTTGGCGGCTGGTTGCCAGAAACCAAGGCGATGTGGCAGAGCGGCTTTCTATTGAACGAGGCGGTAGGCTTGATCGGCTACCGCCTGTTCTATCGGGGAGGGTCAGACCGTCTTGGCGAATCGGCTGGCGAGCAGGGCCCAGCCCAGAATTAACCCGCACAGGATTGTCAGCGGCCAGGAGCGCCATTGCAGGTAAGGCGTCAGGTTGTGCATCGGTACCACCTCGCCGTACAAAATGGCGCGTTCGAACTGCGGGATCTGCGCGGTAATCTTGCCGAACGGATCGATCAGGCCGGTGACGCCATTGTTGGTGGCGCGGATCATCCAGCGGCCCGCCTCCAGTGCGCGCATCTGGGCCATCTGCAGGTGTTGCAGCGGGCCGATCGAGGTGCCGAACCAGGTGTCGTTGCTGATGGTCAGCAGCAGGTCGCTGCGGGCGGCAAGGCCTGCGGCAAATTCTGGATAGACCACTTCGTAGCAGATGTAGGGGGCGATCTGGTAGCCCTTGGCTTGCAGCATCGGCTGGTCTTCAGGGCCGCGGGCGAAGTCCGACATGGGCAGGTCGAAGAAGGCGATCAGGCCTCGCAACAGATCCTGCAGGGGGACGTATTCTCCAAAAGGCACCAGCTTCTGCTTCAGGTATTGCCCATCACCCTGGCCCACTACGGTGATGCCATTGAAATAGCGCTTCTGGTTGTGCACCCACTGACGGATCGGCACTCCCGTGATCAAAGCAGATTCACGATCACTGGCAAATTTGCCCATCATGTCCAGATAACCCTGCGCCGACTCCTTGAGTACTGGTATGGCAGTTTCTGGCCAGATGATCAGGTCCACGGGCTTGGAGGTGAAGGTCATGTCCCGGTAGAGGGCCAGTTGTGCATTGAGTTGTGCCGGGTCCCATTTCAGGCTCTGTTCGATATTGCCTTGAATGGCCGCGACGCGCAGAGGGGCACCGGAAGGGCTGGTCCAGGCATGGCCTTTGAGGCTTAGACCAATCGCCCAGGGCGCGATCAGCAGCGCCAGACCAGCCGCCAGGAACGCCTTGCGTTCCTTGAGGCGGCCAAGGTTGCACACAAGGGCGGCGGTCAGGGCCAGGCTGAAAGAGATCAGCCACACTCCGCCCAGCGGCGCGAGCCCAGCCAGTGGGCCGTCGAGCTGGCTGTAGCCGGAATAAAGCCAGGGGAAACCGGTCAGGAACCAGCCGCGAAACGCTTCCTGCACTAGCCACAAGGCGGCAAAGGCCAGGGCGTCGGCCAGTGGGGCTTCATTGCGGCGCAGCCAGCGGGCCCAGAGCCAGGTGGGTAGAGCGAAGAACAGGGCAATGGCGGCGATGAATGCCAGCATCAATAAGCCGGCCAGCAAGGCTGAGGCGCCGCCGTAGGTGTGGATGCTGACGTAGATCCAGCTGGTGCCTGCGCTGAATACCCCGAAACCGTAGCACCAACCCCTGGCAAATGCCTGGCGTGGCGTCAGCTCGCGCAGGCCCAGGTAGAGCAGGGCCAAGGACAGCAATGCCAAAGGCCAGATGTCGAACGGCGCGAGCGCCAGGGTGGTGATGGCACCGGCCGCCACGGCCAGCAGATTACCGGGCCAGCCGGGGCGGGTGAACCAACGCATGGTTATCCTTAACGAGTGATGGGGGTCAGGCGCAGCAAGTGGATTCGCCGGCTGTCGGCGTTGAGAATGCGGAACCGCCAAGTGCCGATCTCGGTGGTTTCGTTGCGTTTTGGCAGGTGCCCGAAAGCACTCATGACCAGGCCGCCAACGGTGTCGAACTCGTCGTCAGAGAACTCGCTGTCGAAGAACTCGTTGAAGTTCTCGATCGGCGTCAGAGCCTTGATCAGGAAATCACCGCTGGGCAGCGGCTTGATGTAGCTGTCTTCTTCGACATCGTGCTCGTCTTCGATGTCGCCGACGATCTGCTCCAGCACGTCTTCAATGGTCACCAGGCCCGCCACACCGCCGTACTCGTCGATAACGATGGCCATGTGGTTGTGGTTGGCACGGAATTCACGCAGCAGGACGTTCAGGCGCTTGGACTCGGGCACAAAAGTGGCCGGGCGCAGCAGGTCCTTGAGATTGAAGTTTTCGCCGTTCTCCTTGAGGATCAGCGGCAGCAAGTCCTTGGCCAGCAGCACGCCAAGCACGTCGTCATGGCTTTCACCAACCACCGGATAGCGCGAGTGCGCCGCGTCGATCACCGCCGGCAGGAACTCGCGAGGGGTCTGGGTCGACTTGATGCTGATCATCTGCGAGCGCGGGACCATGATGTCGCGCACTTGCAGGTCAGCGACCTGAATCGCGCCTTCGACAATGGTCAGTGCTTCGCTGTCGAGCAGCTTGTTCTGGTGGGCTTCGCGCAGCAGCTCAAGCAGCTCCTGGCGGTTTTTCGGCTCATGGGCAAAAGCCTGGGTCAGTTTACCCAACCAGGACTTCTGCCCGTTGCTCGATCGGTCTTCGCTCATGGCGTTTACTCGTGATCCCTTTGTGATTCGGTGGTGTGTGGGTCGGTTTCGTCGTCGGCGTAGGGGTCTGGGTAGCCCAGTTCGGCAAGCAGCGTCCGTTCCAGGGCTTCCATCTCTTCGGCTTCGTCGTCGTCAATATGGTCATACCCAAGCAAATGCAAGCAGCCATGGATGACCATGTGTGCCCAATGGGCATCGAGTGCCTTGCCTTGCTCGGCGGCTTCACGCGCGACAACGCCCACGCAGATGACCAGATCGCCCAGCAGCGGGATATCGAGCATGTCGTCGGGGACGTGGGCGGGAAAGGACAACACGTTGGTCGCGTAGTCCTTGTGCCGGTAGGTGTGATTCAGTTCACGGCCTTCGGTCTCGTCGACCAGGCGGATGGTCAGTTCCGAGTCGCCTTTGCGCTGACGCAAGGCCAGCTCGCACCATTGGCGAAAGCTGGGCTCATCAGGGTGGGGCGCATCGCTGGCCAGTTGCAGGTCGAGCTCAACCATCGCGATGATTGCTCCGAGGTGCTGCATCGATAGCCTTGTTGCCGCTATGGCTTTCATAGCGCTCATAGGCCTCGACGATGCGCTGCACCAATGGATGGCGCACCACGTCCTTGGGTTGGAAGTGGGTAAAGCTGATACCCGGCACATCGCCCAATACATCGATGACATGCGCCAGGCCCGAGCGAGTGCCGCGCGGCAGGTCGACCTGGGTGATGTCACCGGTGATCACGGCGGTGGAGCCGAAGCCGATCCGGGTCAGGAACATCTTCATTTGCTCGACGGTGGTGTTCTGGCTTTCGTCGAGAATAATGAAGCTGTTATTGAGTGTGCGGCCGCGCATGTAGGCCAGCGGGGCAATCTCGATCACCTGCCTCTCGATCAGCTTGGCCACGTGTTCGAAGCCGAGCATTTCGTAAAGCGCGTCATAGAGCGGGCGCAGGTAAGGGTCGATTTTCTGGGCCAGGTCGCCCGGCAGGAAGCCGAGCTTTTCGCCCGCCTCAACCGCCGGTCGCACCAGCAGAATGCGACGCACCTGTTCGCGCTCCAGCGCATCGACGGCGCAGGCCACGGCAAGGTAAGTCTTGCCGGTACCGGCCGGGCCGATGCCGAAGTTGATATCGTTGCCCAGGATTTCCTTCACGTAGCGTTGCTGGTTGACGCCGCGTGGGCGAATCATGCCCTTGCGCGTTCGCAGCGAAACGCTGACTTCGTTGATGGCCGGGTTGTCCAGCTCTTCAACGGAGGATTCCTGCAAGAACAGGTGGACCATCTCGGGCGACAGGTCGGTGGCCTTGGTCTCGCGATAGAGACGGCGCAGCAGGTGTTCTGCGGACGTGGTGTGCTTGGACTCGCCAATCAGTTCGAACTGATTGCCGCGATTGCGGATCTCGATGGCCAGGCGTTGTTCGATCAAGCGCAAATGCTCGTCGAATTGCCCGCACAGATTGGCGAAGCGGCGAGCCTCAAAGGGCTCGAGAATGAAGCGATGGGGTTCTATGGGTGCGTTCAAGGTCGTTTTTTAGCCGCCCAACGGCAATAAGGATGATCTCAAGGATAACCCCAGCCGCCTAAGCGCGAAAGCGCTTAAATGATCAAGGGTGATGTTGGTTTTGTAGGAGCAAGGTTTACCTGCGATGAAGGCACCGCGGTGCATCAGGAAGACCGCATCGCCGGCAAGCCGTGCTCCTACATCGTCATTGCGCCAGCGAGCCACGCAGGGAGTGGGGGCGCGCTTCGTCAATGTGCACATCGACGAACTGGCCGATCAACGTCGCATCGCTGCAACTGAAGTTGACGATCCGGTTGTTCTCGGTGCGCCCTTGCAGTTGGCCCGGGTCTTTGCGCGAATAGTCGCTGACCAAAATGCGCTGGATGGTGCCGACCATCTGTCGGCTGATTTCGAAGCCCTGCTGGTTCAGGCGATGCTGCAAGGCATCCAGGCGCTCTTTCTTCAGCGATTCAGGCGTGTCGTCGGCAAGATCGGCGGCCGGCGTGCCAGGGCGCTGGCTGTAGACGAAGGAGTAGGAGAAGTCCATGCCGACGTCAGCGACCAGCTTCATGGTCTGCTCGAAGTCTTTTTCGGTTTCGCCCGGGAAGCCGATGATGAAGTCGGAGCTGATGCAGATACCTGGCACGGCAGCCCTGAGCTTACGCAGCTTGGACTTGTATTCCAGCACCGTGTGGCCACGCTTCATGGCCGCCAATACCCGGTCAGAGCCTGATTGCACCGGCAAGTGCAGGTGTTTGACCAGCTCGGGTACTTCGGCATGGGCCTGGATCAGGCTGTCGGAAAACTCCAGCGGGTGCGAGGTGGTGTAACGAATGCGATCGATGCCGTCGACGGCGGCCACCACCCGGATCAGCTCGGCCAGATCGGCCAGGCGACCGTCATGGGTCAGGCCGCGATAGCCGTTGACGTTCTGGCCCAGCAAGGTCACTTCGCGCACGCCGTTCTCGGCCAGGTGAATGACTTCGGCGATCACGTCATCGAACGGGCGGCTGACTTCTTCGCCACGGGTGTAGGGCACCACGCAGAACGTGCAGTACTTGCTGCAACCTTCCATGACCGAAACGTAGGCGGTCGGGCCGTCGATGCGCGGTTCGGGCAAGTGGTCGAATTTCTCGATCTCGGGAAACGAGATGTCCACCTGCGGGAGTTGAGTGGCGCGGGCCGCGTCGATCATCTCTGGCAGTCGGTGCAGGGTCTGCGGCCCGAAGACAACGTCTACATACGGCGCGCGCTTGCGAATGGCTTCACCTTCCTGGCTGGCGACACAACCGCCCACGGCGATGACCATGTCCGGCTTGGCCAGCTTCAGCTCGCGCCAACGGCCCAGTTGCGAGTACACCCGGTCTTGGGCGCGCTCGCGAATCGAGCAGGTGTTGAGCAGGATGACGTCGGCGTCTTCGGCGCGCGCGGTGACTTCCAGGGCTTGATGTTCGCCCAGCAGGTCGACCATGCGCGAGCTGTCGTACTCGTTCATCTGGCAACCGTGGGTTTCGATATAAAGCTTCTTGGCCATGGGAGATCATCAGGTGGTTCACAGAACCGCGCATTATAGTGGCCCGAAGGAGACGTTCCTAGCGTTGTCTGTCTGGCGGCTATGTTATAGTTTTCGCCCTCTCCCTCATCCCCGATTGTCTACATCCAAAGATGACCAAACGCGAAGCTCCGATCTACAAAGTAATATTCCTGAACCAGGGCCAGGTGTTCGAAATGTACGCCAAGCAGATCTATCAAAGCGATCTGTGGGGTTTTCTTGAGGTCGAGGAATTTGTGTTTGGTGAGCGCACGCAAGTGGTCGTTGACCCCAGCGAAGAAAAGCTCAAGGCACAGTTCGAAGGTGTGGTGCGCAGCTTTGTGCCGATGCATTCGATCATTCGCATCGATGAAGTCGAGCGCCTGGGTACGCCGAAGATCAGCGAGGCCCGTGGGGTCAGCAACGTAATGCCATTCCCGATGCCGATGCCAGACAAGTAAAGCGGTTCAAGGCAATGGGGCGAAGGGGGTGCGACCGTCGGCGGTCTGCAACTCCAGCAGATACTTGCGGAAAATTTGCCCCAGCACCTGCGTCGCGGTTTCCAGCTCGTCGCGCTTCATCTTTTCCGAAACTTCGTCTGCGGTGTCCAGCGCCTCTTCGGCACCGTTGACCGCCGCCATCTTCAGGACGATATAGGCCTGGATGTTGTTGGCTGGCACGCCTTCGCCGTGAAAGAACATCACCCCCAGACGATACTGCGCCTGAGCATGGCCTTGCAGCGATGCCTTCTCGAAATAATTGAGGGCTTTGTCGAGGTTACGCGGCGCGCCTTGGCCGGTGTAATAAAACTCACCCAGTTCAAATTGTGCCTGGGCATCCCCTGATTTTGCCGCTTGCTCACACGCCGCCACGGCTTGATGCAGGTCTTCAGGCTGAGTATTGAGGGTGCAGCGACCCATTGCTGGGATCAACAACGAGTTTCCGCCTGCCGAGGCCAGCAGGGGCTGAAGAAGCAACAGGCAGCCCAGGGTCAGGGCGCGGCCGGTGCGGTTCATGGGGATCGACTTACCTCTTCAGGGTGCGGCCAGTGATGGCACAAGTGGCACATTATGAAATAAGCAGAGCTTACCTTACAAAGTCTTTACCAGTTTTTCTGTAATAGCCACCTTTAGTATTTAACCGCCATTCGTGGTGGGCCGGCATTCCGGCAAGCCCACACATCTTTGTGGGAGCAGGCTTGCCGGAATGCCGGACCACTGCGAATAGGATTACTTCATGGCCGCAAAGGCTTTTTCGGCAGCATCTAGAGTGATTTTTAGCTCCGTTTCGCCATGGGCGATCGAGGTGAAGCCGGCTTCGAAGGCGCTCGGTGCCAGGTAGACGCCCCCTTCGAGCATCAGGTGGAAGAAGCGCTTGAAGCGCTCGGCGTCGCTGGCCATGACGTCGTCAAAGGTAACGATATCGTCGGCACCGCTGAAGTATAGGCCGAACATGCCACCTGCCTGGGTGGTGACGAACGGTATGCTCGCGGCATCGGCGCGCTGTTGCAGGCCGTCGAGCAGGCGGCTGGTGTAGGCGCTCAGTTCGTCGTGGAAACCCGGGCGGCTGATCAGTTTCAAGGTGGTCAGGCCAGCGGCCATCGCCAGCGGGTTACCCGACAGGGTGCCGGCCTGGTAGACCGGGCCCAACGGAGCGATGCAGCCCATGATGTCGCGCTTGCCGCCGAAGCAGCCAACCGGCATGCCGCCACCGACGATTTTGCCGAAGGTGCTCAGGTCCGGGGTGACGCCGTAGTAGGCCTGGGCGCCGCCCAGGGCCACGCGGAAACCGGTCATCACTTCGTCGAAGATCAGCACCACGCCATGCTGGTCGCAGAGGCGGCGCAGGCCTTCCAGGAAACCTGGCGCCGGTGGTACGCAGTTCATGTTACCGGCCACGGGTTCAACGATGATGCAAGCGACTTCCTGGCCGACGTTGCCGAGCATCTCTTCAACGGCAGCGATATCGTTGAAGGGCAGGGTCAGGGTGTGTTTGGCAAAATCAGCAGGCACACCAGCCGAGCTCGGCACGCCCTGGGTCAGAAGACCGGAACCGGCCTTGACCAGCAGGCTGTCGGAGTGGCCGTGGTAGCAGCCTTCGAACTTGATGATTGCATCGCGCCCGGTGAAGCCCCGGGCCAGGCGAATGGCGCTCATGGTGGCTTCAGTGCCGGAGCTGACCATGCGCACCATGTCCATCGACGGTACCAGCGAGCAGACCAAGTCTGCCATCTCGGTTTCCATCGCGGTTGGCGCGCCGTAAGACAGGCCGTGCTCCAGCTGGCGACGGACGGCATCCAGTACGTCCGGGTGGCTGTGGCCGAGGATCATCGGCCCCCAGGAACCCACGTAGTCGACATAGCGCTTGTCATCCTCATCGGTGACGTAGGCGCCTTCGGCATGCTTGAAGAACAGGGGCGTGCCACCCACGCTCTTGAAAGCGCGGACCGGCGAGTTCACCCCGCCAGGGATGTGCTTCTGGGCGTTGGCAAACAGGATTTCGGAACGGGACATGGCAGTTCTCTCTAAATCAGGCGGATTCGAACAAAGCGTTGAACGCGCGGGCGCGGCGGGTGACTTCCTGGGCGCTGTCGGCACCGAACAGGCCATGGATCACGGCCAGCAGGTCGGCGCCATGGGCCACTAGTGGCGGGGCGTTTTCCAGGGTGATGCCACCGATGACGGCGATCGGTAGCTTCAGTCGTTGGCGGGCCTGGTCGAGCAGCTCGAGGTTGGCTGCGGGGGCACCCGGCTTGGTGGTGGAGTTGAAAAAGCGGCCGAAGGCCACGTAGCTTGCGCCTTCGTGCGCCGCTTGCTCAGCCAGTTCAAGCTGGCCGTGGCAGGTGGAGCCAATGATTGCCGTGGGCTTGAGCAGCGCGCGCGCCGGGGTCAGCGGGCCATCGGTCTGGCCCAGGTGAACGCCGACTCCCAGGCGTGCCGCCAGTTCCGCGTCGTCATTGATGATCAGCTGGGTCTTGTAGCCTTCGCACAATTTGAGCAGCGCCGAGGCTTCGCGCAGGCGATGGGCCTCGTCGTTGCTTTTGTCGCGGTACTGCAGCAGTGTCACGCCGCCATCGAGCGCGGCTTCGACGTAGGAGAGAAACTTGCCGGTCAGCAATTGGCTGTCGGTGATCGCATACAATCCGCGTAACTTCATTGATCAAGCCTCAAGGCTCACTTCTCAGGAGCAGAAATCCAGTGGCAGGCGACGTGGCACGAACTGGCCTTTGCCCAATTGTTCAGCGTCGCGCAGGGTGCGCCAGGTGTAATCCAGTGCCGAGCGCACGGCGCTGTCCAGTTGCTCGCCCAGTGCCAGGCGGCCGGCCAGGGTGCTGGCCAGGGTGCAGCCGGACCCATGATAGCTACCCGGCAAGCGCTGGCAGGTAAAGGTATGGCGTTCGCCATTGCGACTGTAGAGGCGATTATGTATCTCGTGTTCATCACCGTGGCCACCGGTGATCAGCAGGTGTTCAACGTAGGGCAGCAGTTTTTCTGCGCACTCGTCTGCCGTGCCTTCGGGCAATTCGGCCAGGATGCGCGCTTCGGGCAGGTTGGGGGTGGCGATGGTGGCCAGTGGCAGCAGGCGTTCGCGCATGGCGTAGCCGACTTCATCCTTGCCTAGCCTGCCACCGCCGCCGGCGCGCAGCACGGGGTCGCAGACCATCGGCAGATGCGGATGGGCGCTGAGCAGTTCGACGACGGTGTCGACCATTTCCAGCGAACCCAGCATGCCGAGCTTCACAGCGGCCACGTTGGCATCGTTGAGCACGGCATTGGCCTGGGCCATTACCCACTCGCGATCGAGCACGCGGAAGTCGCTGACATTGACGGTATCCTGAACGGTCAGGGCGGTCACGGCCGGAGCGGCGTGGCAACCTTGTGCGATCAGGGCTTCGATATCTGCCTGCAAGCCGGCGCCGCCACTAGGGTCGTGGCCGGAGAGACAGAGGACAACGGGGCGGGAGCTATAGATATTCATGGTGCGCGAGCTTACCACCAAATAATTTTTTTGGGGGCTGACTGGCTATTACATAAATTTTGATCAAAAGGTCAGTCAAGGACTTTGATTTTTCTCTGAAAGTATTGATCTAGAGCAATCAAGGCCATTTTTTACGTAGCATCAACTGGCCATCAGCCGCTATGCTAGAGTGCTTTGATACTGATAACAGGCACTGCCGTACCGTCGTCTCAAGGGAGTTGGGGGGTTCTTGACGTGAGCAGGCGGGCACCGCTGGGGCCGTATGCGTTATTTGCTGATTTTCCTGCTGGGCTGGCTACCGATGCTGGCCAGCGCGGTCGAGTTCGACGACGCAACGCGCAGTCTCCCCCTTGGGCGCGCGATGCAGGTCTTCGAGGACCGCGACGGCACTGCCACGCTCGCGCAGGTGACCTCGCCAGCGATGGCGGCACAGTTTCTTCCCCATCAGGCTGACGTGCTTAATGCCGGGTACTCCACCTCGGCATTCTGGCTGCGAGTCGATTTGCACTACGCCGCCCAAAGCAGCGCGGCGCCGCGCAACTGGCTGCTGGAACTGGCGTACCCGCCGCTGGATCACCTGGACCTGTACCTGGCCGATGAAAGCGGTCATTTCTATCTCGCCCAGCGCACCGGCGATGCCTTGCCGTATGCCAGCCGGCAGGTCAGGCAGAACAACTATCTGTTCCAGATTCCCTTCAGTCCAGGCCAGGACCGAACGATCTACCTGCGCCTGCAAAGCCAGGGTTCGCTCCAGGCGCCGCTGACGCTGTGGTCCAATGCCGCTTATATCGAAGCGCAGCCCACCCGGCTCTATGTGTTCGGGTTGATCTACGGCGTGCTGGCCGGAATGTTGGTGTACAACCTATTTATCTACCTGAGTGTGCGTGACACCAGTTACCTGTTCTACATCTTCTATATCGCCTCGTTCGGCTTGTATCAGGTGTCGGTCAACGGCGCCGGGGTGCACTACCTGTGGCCGAACAACCCCTGGTGGGCCAATGCGGCGACGCCCTTTTTCATCGGAGCAGCAGGGCTGTTCGGCTGCCAATTCACGCGTAGCTTCTTGCAGATGGCCAGTTACGGGCGCTTGCTTGACCGAACCTTGCAGGTGCTGATGGCCTGTGGCGTCTTGGTGATGGTGCTGTCGCTGAGCAGCAGTTACGGCCTCGCGCTGCGCATGGCAACGCTGCTGGCGCTGCTCTTTACCGTGATCATCTTCAGCGCCGGGATGGTGGCCTGGTGGCGCGGCCTGCGAGTGGCGCGGTATTTCATCATTGCCTGGTCGGCCCTATTGTTGGGCGGGCTGGTCAATACCCTGATGGTGCTGGGCTACCTGCCCAACGTCTTTTTGACCATGTATGCCAGCCAGATCGGATCGGCGCTGGAAGTCGGGCTTTTGTCGCTGGCTCTGGCCGACCGCTTCAACAGCCTGCGCGAGCAGCAGGCCAAGACCCTGCAGGAATCAGGACAAAAGCTTGAGGTAGTCAACCAACAGCTGGCCAATAGCAACCGCTTGAAAGATGAGTTTTTGGCCACGGTCACCCACGAATTGCGCACCCCCATGAACGGCGTGATCGGCTCTCTCGAGCTGATGGAAACCGTGCCGTTGACAGCGGATCTGGATCAATACCGACGCACGGCGGCGGGCTCCGCGCAGGACATGATGCAGATGATCGACGACATCCTGATCCTCACCGAGCTGCAAGCGGGCAGGCTCTATCCGATTCATGCGGACTTCAGCCTACGCTTGTTGCTCGACAGCTTGCAGCTGCAATTCAGTGGGCCGGCACGGGCCAAGAAGCTTGCGTTTACCGTCGTGGTGGCGGCGCAGATCCCCGACCAGCTGCACGGCGATGCGAAGAAGGTCGGCTTGTGCCTGGCTTGCCTGTTCGACAACGCCATCAAGTTCACCCGGCACGGCACTGTCAGCCTGAGGGTTCACAGTCGAGAGGTGGCGCAGGAGGTGCTGGAGTTAACGTTCAAGGTTGCTGACAGCGGCATCGGCTTCAGCCACCTCGACGATGCCACCTTGTATCAGCGTTTTTACCAAGTGGATGGCTCCATGAGCCGAGAGTACGGCGGCCTGGGTATTGGCCTGGCGATCTGTCGGCAGCTGACCGAGTTGATGGGCGGGCGTCTCAAGCACCATTCCACCCCAGGTGAAGGCAGCACCTTTGAGCTCACGTTACCGTTGGTCATCTCCCAGGCCAGCCAGGGCATGGTCCAGATGCCTGGCGCGCCCCGCCGACCCTGACTGACGATAGCCCCCTGAACTTTCTGCGGAATGCGGTTTGCTTGATGCACCGTGGTACGTTCATCGCAGTGGTCCGGCATTCCGGCAAGCCTGGCTCCTACCCTGACGGCTGCGCGGCTTGGTGTAGGAGCCGGCTTTAGCCGCGATGAACACGCCGCGGTTTGGCTGATACACCGCGGTGCGTTCATCGCAGCATAGGTATCTACACATCTTTTGGTGTACTGCATTTCGTAGCAGTGGACGAGTAGAACGAGGCCACGTCCGGCTGCGCAGCAGTCGTAAAACCTGGCACTTCAGTATTCAGATACACCGCGAGTACAGGCTTTGCGAGGACTACGTCCCCGGACCTGGCCTCGCTGAACTCGTCTACTGCTACGAATGTAGCCGCTGACGAGGTACGAGGCTGCGATCGGCAGCGAAGCGGCCGTAAAACCTGAGACCGTAATCCATCAGGCACACCGAAGGGCCTGAATTTACGACGGCTTCGCTGCCGATCGCAGCCTCGTACCTCGGCAGCGGCTACAAGAGCCGCGCTGCCCCAGAATTGTGTAGATACCTATGTTCATCGCAGGCAAGCCTGGCTCCTACCCGGACGGCTGCGCGGCTTGGTGTAGGAGCCGGCTTTAGCCGCGATGAACACGCCGCGGTTTGCCTGATACACCGCGGTGAGGCCATCGCGACCAAGGGCTAGGCGCCCCCGTCGCTCCTACAAACAGAGGTTCGGCGCTTATGTCACTTTGAGTGTCTGCCAGAGCATGGTTCACTGAGGTCAATCGACTGGATCGAAGGAGCCTTGTATGGACCTGCATGCGTTCGCCGAAACCCACGAAGTCACCAACCAGCCACCTTCTCTGGACGGCGCCAACCTCTACCGCATCGACGTGCCGCTACAACAATGGGCGCAGCGTTACGGTGCCGGCTGGGCCAAGCCGCAAATCGACGCCTATGGCGCATTGGCTGGCGGGCCGCTGATGGCCGCAGGTTTTCTAGCTAACGAAAACAAGCCGATCTTCAAGAGCCATGATCGCTACGGCCATCGAATCGACCTGGTGGAATTTCATCCTGCCTATCATGAGTTGATGCGCACAGCGGTTGAACACGGCCTGCCGTCCTTGCCCTGGACCGACCCCCAACCGGGTGCCCATGTGGCGCGGGCGGCGATGACCTATCTGCACTCTCAGGCCGAAGCCGGCAGTGGTTGCCCTCTGACCATGACCTTTGCCTGCGTACCCGCACTGAAACTTCAACCGGACCTGGCCAAGCTCTGGCTGCCCAAGGTGCTGGCCCGGGAATACGATCCGCGCAATGTCGAGATTCATCACAAGGGCGGCGCCACCATTGGCATGGCGATGACCGAAAAACAGGGCGGGACCGACGTGCGCGCCAATACCACCCGTGCATATCCGGTGGGCGCCGGCGGGCCTGGGCAGGCGTATGAGCTGGTGGGGCACAAGTGGTTCTGCTCCGCCCCCATGTGCGACGCCTTCCTGACCCTGGCGCAAACCGACAAGGGCTTGAGCTGCTTTTTGTTGCCCCGCCATCGCCCGGACGACAGTCGAAACGAGTTCTATATCCAGCGTTTGAAAAACAAGCTCGGCAATTGCTCCAACGCTTCCAGCGAAGTCGAGTTTCGCGGAGCGCTCGCCTGGATGATCGGCGAGGAAGGGCGAGGTGTGCCGACCATCATCGAAATGGTCGCCATGACCCGCTTCGATTGCATGGTCGGCTCCAGCGCCTTGATGCGCCAGGCGCTCACCCAGGCGACCCATCATTGTGCCCATCGACGGGTCAGTGGGCGCCTGCTCAGCGAGCAACCGTTGATGCAGAACGTACTGGCCGACCTGGCGCTGGAAAGCGAGGCGGCGCTGGCCTTGAGCCTGCGCATGGGCAATGCGCTGGATCGATTGGATGACCCCCAGCAGGCACATTTCGCCCGGCTGGTCACCGCGGTGGGCAAGTACTGGATCTGCAAGCGAGCACCGGCCATGATCAACGAAGCCGCCGAGTGCATGGGCGGCGCAGGCTATGTAGAGGACAGCATCCTGCCGCGCTTGTACCGCGAAGCCCCGGTCAACTCGACTTGGGAAGGCTCGGGCAACGTGCAGTGCCTGGATGTGCTGCGCGCCTTGTCCAAGGAGCCTGGCGTGCTGGAGGCGCTGTTCATCGAACTGGGTGACGGCCACGGTGACAAGCGGTTGGCCAAGCATATCGAGGGCCTCAAGGCCGCGTTCAAAGACACCGATGACATCCAGTACCGCGCTCGTCAGTTGACCGGGGATATCGCCCTGGGCCTGCAAGCCAAACTGCTGCTGGAGGCAGGAGATTCGGCGGTCAGCGACGGATTCATCGCCAGCCGCCTAGGGGGAAGCGGGCGTGTTTATGGCAGCTTGCCGCGTGGTGTCCAGGTGCAGGCGCTGTTGCAGCGCAGCACCCCGCTCTGGAGCTGATTCGCCAGCGTTGCGGCCTGTCGCCCATTAGAGGCAAGATGAAGCTTGGCAAGATAAGACAGGAGTTTCACGTGACCCGAGCTGATGATTTTGTGACCGTTGAAACCCCCGAGCAGGCTGTCGATCTACTCGCCAGCCTGCATGATCAAGCGACCCACGCCCTGAGCCATGCACTCAAGTGCTACCTGAAGGACCGCACCGAGCCGAGCGCTGCCCAGCGTGAACTGTTCCGCTATCCCGAGCTGCGGCTGACCTACGAATTTCATGACGAAGTGCCTGTTACCACCCGCGCCTACGCCAAAGTCCAGTTGCCTGGCACCTACAGCACGACCGTTACCCACCCGGCGGCCTTTCGCGGCTACCTGCTGGAGCAACTACGGCCTTTGATGAAAGATTTCACCGTAACGGTAGAAGTCGGCGTCAGTGAACAGAATATCCCTTACCCCTATGTCGTCGAGCAGGGCGATGAACTGGCGGGCAGTGGCATCACGGCGGCGGCGCTGGCGCGTGTGTTCCCCAGCACCGATTTGTCTGCCGCCACCGACGGCATCGCCGATGGCCTGCACGACTGGGCCAATGCCGACCCACTGCCGCTGGCGCTGTTCGACGCGGCGCGGGTGGACTTTTCCCTGCGCCGGCTAGTGCACTACACCGGTAGCGACTGGCGCCATGTGCAGCCCTGGATCCTGCTGACCAACTACCACCGTTATGTCGACCAGTTCGTCATGCACGGCCTTGAGCAACTGCGTGACGACCCGCGCTTCGTGCGCATGGTCATGCCCGGCAACGTGATCATCGAAAAGGGCATGGACAATGGCGAAGCCCAGGCGATAGTGGCGGGGGTGGTCTGGCACCGATACCAGATGCCGGCCTATCACCTGATCGCTGCCGATGGCGATGGCGTGACGCTGGTCAACATCGGTGTCGGCCCGTCCAACGCCAAGAACATCACGGACCACCTGGCGGTACTGCGCCCGCATTGCTGGCTGATGATTGGCCACTGTGGCGGCCTGCGTCAGTCGCAGACCATCGGTGACTATGTGCTGGCCCACGCCTACATGCGGCGGGACGGAATTCTCGACCGGGTAGTGCCGCCGAACATCCCGATCCCCGCCCTGGCCGAAGTGCAAGTGGCCCTGCAAGAGGCGGCAGCCCAGGTCACTGGCGAGCGTGGCGATGAACTCAAGAAACGCCTGCGCACCGGCACGGTATTGACCTACGACGACCGCAACTGGGAGCTGCGTTGGGCTGAGGAACGTCCGTTGATCAACCTGTCGCGCGCAGTAGCGGTAGACATGGAAAGCGGCACCATCGCGGCCCAGGGATATCGCCTGCGTGTGCCTTACGGCACCTTGCTCTGCGTGTCCGACAAACCGCTGCACAGTGAGATCAAGTTGCCAGGCTCGGCCAACGCTTTCTACAACCGCGCCGTCAGCCAGCACTTGAAGATCGGCATCGCCGCCCTCGACCTGTTGCGCACCGAGTTGAACTCGTTGCATTCACGCAAACTGCGCAGCTTCGACGAACCGCCGTTCCGTTGAGGTTTGCTCAATCGGGCAGGGCGCTCTAGCATGAGCGACCCTGCCGGATTGAATCTTGATTGCCATGTCTTTGCCTCCCCGTCGTCCCTCCCACAAACCCTCAGGCAAACCTGCGCCCAAACGCCGGGTCGCCAAGGCGCCGCCTGCCGAACCGAAACTGATTTTGTTCAACAAGCCTTTCGACGTGCTGACCCAATTCAGCGACGGTGAAGGGCGGGCGACCTTGAAGGATTACATCGATGTGCCGGGTATTTATCCGGCCGGGCGACTGGATCGCGACAGTGAGGGTTTGCTGCTGTTGACCAACGATGGGCAGTTGCAAGCGCGCATCGCCGACCCCAAGCACAAACTGGCCAAGACTTATTGGGTACAGGTTGAAGGTGAGCCGACCGAGGAGCAGTTGGAGCGCCTGCGCAAGGGCGTGGAGCTCAACGATGGCATGACCTTGCCGGCCCAGGCCCGATTGCTGGAAGAGCCGCAACTGTGGCCGCGCAACCCACCGGTGCGCTTTCGCCTGAGCGTGCCCACCCATTGGCTGGAGCTGGTCATCAAGGAAGGACGTAACCGCCAGGTGCGACGCATGACAGCCGCTGTCGGCTTGCCAACCCTGAGGTTAGTGCGGGTGCGCATCGGCAACTGGACGCTGGAAGGGCTTGATCAGGGCCAGTGGCGCGAAGTGCCGGCCAAGCTGTAGAGCAGGCTCAGACGCCTTCGATATAGGCGATGACCACGCTTTTGATGATAAACGCGAGAATGCCCAGCCCCAGCACAAAAAACAGAATGAGGGTGCCGAACCGGCCAGCCTTGGATTTTTTCGCCAAATCCCAGACGATAAAACCCATGAAGCCGACCAGGAGGGTGACAAGACCCGTCATCATCCACTCTTCGAATACAGCAGGATCCATCGATACACTCCCAGTGGCCACAGGCCAGGTCAGACACGGCGGGCGATTATACGCCGATGTGCCACCCCGGCCACTGCCTGTGGTCAACTGCGCAAGTGGGTCAACGGCATCTCGGTGCTGTTGAGCACCTGATTGAGTACAAAGCTTGAGCGCACGTTGGTGACGCCCTCGATGCGGGTCAAATGGCCCAGCAGCAGTTGTTGATAGTGATCCATGTCTGGCACCACCACCTTCAATTGATAGTCGGCGTCCATGCCCGTGACCAGGCTGCACTCCAGCACTTGCGGCAGGGTGCGAATAGCCGCTTCGAAGGTTTCAAAACGCTCAGGTGTATGACGGTCCATGCCGATCAACACATAGGCGGTCAGGCTCAGGCCGAGCTTCTTGCGATCGAGCAAGGCGACCTGGCGGGAAATATAGCCATCATCCTCAAGCTGCTTGACCCGTCGTGAGCACGGGGAGGGGGACAGGCCGATACGTTCGGCCAGTTCCTGATTGGAGATGCGCGCATCGCGCTGCAATTCGGCAAGAATGCTGAGGTCGTAGCGATCCAGCTTGCTCATGAATCAGCCCTTTGTTGGTTGAATTGCTGCAAATTATCTATCTGAAGTGAAAAATTGCGCAAGTGGTGTTTCATTGAGCAATATTCGCAATCTTCTGTCGCGGCGTTCGCCGTATTCTTTTACCCAGAATCACTGCCCGGACATGAGTCCAGTGCGGTTCGCCCAAGCAGGAGAACCGCGGCCAGCAATCCCACAGGGTTGTGCTTGGCCCCCGGGCTACACACTGTCCAGAAGACGGCGTGAGGTGAGCCGACGTCAAAAGCGTCGCGCAAGGACAAAATTCTCGAAGGGGGACCGTTTGGTTCCTCTTTTTTATTGGGCTTCGGAAATTTCCAGAAATCTTTGGGAAATGGCCTCTGTATTCGCAGTGCTGTTCACCTTTCTACTGACGACTCCCGACACAAGGAGCGTCGAAAATGGCCAACCCACCGCGCCTGTTCTTCAACCACAGCCGCCACACCCTGAAAATCTACCGCCAGGACGCCACTTTCGACGTGCTCGCCTTCCACGGCGAAGAACGCCTCAGCCAGCCCTTCAGCTACCACATCGAATTCACCTGCACCGTGCAGGACCTGCCGCTGGAGCAAATCCTCAACAAGCGCGCCACCTTCACCCTGCACGAGCGACCTGTTAAACCCAGCCGCTATCTGCCCAAGTCCCCAGTAGTGGGACCGCTGCGCACCTTCCACGGCGTGATCACCGCCTTCAAGCGCCTGTCCGCTTCCAAGGACGAAGCCCGCTACGAAGTCACCCTGCAACCGCGCCTGGCCCGGCTCGAGCGGGGCCAGCAGTACCGCATCTACCAGGACAAATCGGTGCCGCAGATCGTCGAACACATCCTGCGCAGCCGCCACGGTTTTCTTGGCCAGGACTTTTACTTCAACCTCACGCGCGAGTACCCGCGGCGCGCGCAGGTCATGCAATACGGCGAAAGCGACCTGGCCTTCATCGACCGGCTGCTGGCCGAAATCGGCATTTGGTACCGCTTCACCAGCGACGACCGGTTGGGCATCGAGGTGGTCGAATTCCACGACAGCCAGGCCCACTACCAGTACGGCATCGAACTGCCCCACGGCCCGCCGACCGGCCTGGACAGCCACGCCAAGGTCGCCGCCTGGCAGCTGCAGACCGAGCACCGGGTGGTGGAACAACACATCAACATCCGCAGCTATGACCCGCGCAACGCCAAGGCCTTTCTCGACGGCGAAATCGACCAGACCCGCGGCGCCAAGACCACCTACGGCGAGGCCTACCACTACGCCGAGCCCTACACCGAACTGGGCGATCGCTACGACTTCGACCACAAGGTGCAATGCGAAAGCGGCTATTTCTACGCGCGCCTGCGCCACCAGCGCTACCTCAACAGCCAGACCGTGCTCAAGGGCCTCAGCAACAGCCCCAGCCTGGCGCCGGGCCAAGTGCTCAAACTGACCGGCAATAACGTGCCGCAGGCCTTCGCCGAACGCATCGTCATCACCCACCTGAAACCCTGCGCCGCCCGCGACCGCAGCTTTATCAGCCACTTCGAAGCCATCCCGTACTTCCCCGCCAACGACCGCTGCTACCGGCCGCCACTGCTGCCCAAACCGAGCATCGCCGGCACCGTGCCCGCGCGGGTCACCAACCCACAAAAAACCGACCCCTACGCCGACATCGATAGCCATGGCCGCTACCGGGTGCAGTTCCTCTTCGACCGCGACGAATGGCCGACCGGCCGCGCCAGCTGCTGGCTACGCCTGGCCCGGCCCTACGCCGGCGACACCTACGGGCTGCACCTGCCATTGCTGGCCGGCACCGAAGTCGCGGTGGCCTTCGAGCAGGGCGACCCCGACCGGCCTTACATCGCCCATGCCTTGCATGACAGCAACAACCCCGACCACGTGGCCTTGTACAACTACAAACGCAATGTGCTGCGCACTCCGGCCAACAACAAGCTGCGGCTGGACGACACGCGGGGGCAGGAGCACGTCAAGCTCAGCACTGAGCACGGCGGCAAGAGCCAGTTGAACCTTGGGCATCTGGTGGATCGGGAGCGCAAGCCGAGGGGTGTGGGGTTTGAGCTGCGCAGCGACAGTCATGGCGCGATACGAGCAGGTGGTGGTCTGTTGATCAGCGCCGAGGCCCAGCCCAAGGCTCAGGGCCAACAGCTGGAAATGAGCGCGCCGATCAGCCGCCTGCAACAGGCCTGCGAGCAACTGCAAGCACTCTCGGTCGATGCCCAGGCTGCCAGCGTCGAGCCCGCCGACGTGGCCGCGCAGGTCACGCTGCTGCGCCAGGAATTGGAACAACTCAAGGCCTCGGTGCTGCTGCTCAGTGCGCCGAAAGGCATCGCCCTGAGCAGCGGCGAGCACCTGCAACTGGCCGCGCAAGACAACCTGATGCTCAACGCCGGGGGCCAGGCCGACTTCAGCATCGCCAAGCGCCTGTTCATCGGCGTTGGCCAGGGCTTGAGCCTGTTCGTGCGCAAGCTGGGGATCAAACTGGTCGCCAACCAAGGCCCGGTTAGCGTCCAGGCTCAGAACGACACCTTGGAACTGCTGGCGCGCAAGGGCCTGCACATCACCAGCACGGAAGACGAAATCTTCATCACGGCAAAGAAAAAAATCACCCTCAACGCGGGTGGCAGCTACTTCACCCTCGACCAATGCAAGATCGAAGCGGGCACCCTGGGCGACTACAACATCAAGGCGCCGTACTTCGACTACTTCAGGGTCAAGGCCCCGGATCCGGTCGAATTGCCGACGCTGCCCGCCGCCATCGATCCACCGCGGGAATTCACCCAGCAGTACCACATCTTCGAAAGCGACGGCGAAACCATCATGCCCGGGGTGCGCTACCGGATCACCTCCGAGTCGGGCCAGGTCTGGAAGGGCATTACCGACAGCCAGGGCTGGACCGAACGGGTCAGGACCGTCAAATCCGAAGCGCTGTCGCTGGTGTACGACTACGAGGAGGAAGAAGAGGAAGAAGAACTGCCGGTGGGCATCATCCTGCGCCTGGGGCTGTTTTTCGATGGCACCGGCAACAACGAGGCCAATGCCGCGCTGACCGCCCAGTGCCGGCGCGAAGACCTGGCGTTGTTCGAAGAGAGCGAGTTGCAGAGCATCATCGAACTGTGCGAGGCCCGTGGTTTTGGCGAGTTTGATGGTGATGGGTTTATGAGCGGGCCGGATAGCAGCTATGGGAATGCGCCGAGTAATGTGGTGCATTTGCATGAGTTGTATCCCGATCATGCGACTGATGGGCTGCCGGACGGTGCGGAGGTGGGCTATGTGCCGGTATACATAGAGGGCATTGGCACCCGTAGCGGCGGAGAGGACTCACTTTATGGTCAGATCTGGGGCCAGGGCGAGACCGGGGTGGTGGCACGGGTCAGGAAGGCACCAGAGCTGATCGAAAAGGAAATGAACCGTTTCCAGCTATCCAACCCAGGCGTCTACATTCGCAAGGTCGAGTTCGACATTTTCGGCTTCAGTCGCGGCGCTGCTGCAGCCCGTCATTGCGTCAACGAGTTACTCAAGCCAGGACGCGGGGTATTTGCCGAACTGTTGCAGCCCGGCCGCTTTACCCTGTTGACCACCTTCGACCCCGCAGTGGACGTCAGCCTCAACCTGATCGGCGTATTTGACACGGTCGCGGCCATCGCGGCGCCGGGCAATCTCTCCGTGTCTGATGACATCAACCCCGGCGTCAACCTGTACCTGCCGCCCGGCTGTGCGCGTCAGGTCCTTCACTTGCAGGCCCGTGACGAGCATCGCCACAACTTTTCCCTCAACAGCGTGCAGAAGGGCCACCGGGAGATCTGCTTGCCCGGCGTACATTCCGACGTCGGTGGCGGCTACCGGCCGCGCAGCCTTGAGCGCCTCTGGCTGAGCAAGCCGCTTCGTTTGACCCTGCCCGTCAACACGCCGCTGGAAAGTGTGTCCGAGTGGCAGCAAGTCAACGGCCACGCCAAGCGGCTACGCGCCAGCGGTCTGGCCGGTGACGGTAGTCTCGAAGTCAAGGTGACGCCGATCGCTGTGGTGTCGAAGGGGGATCGCCCGCCCATTAACGAGATGTTCTGGCTGGAGACCATTCTCGACCGACCCGTTCGTGGCGAGTTGGGGTTGATTGCCTTGCGGGTGATGCGTGAAATGGCAGTGCAGCACGGTGTGCCGTTCGATGCCATCAGCGACGAAGACGAGCGCTTTCGCATGCCGGAGGAGCTGCAACCCATCGCCGAACGGATTCTGGATCAGGTGCTGGCGGGCCAAGAGGTCTGCCTGGATCCGGAGCAGGAACTCCTGCTGCTGGGTCGCTATATCCACCGCTCCGCCCACTGGACGCCAAGCAAAGGCTTGATGGTCAACAAGCCAACGCACAATGCCAAGCGCAACGTCTACCCCAACCAGCCGCAAAAGGACTACCCGCAATGAGGCGCCTGACAGTGCTGCTCGGCTTGCTGTTTAGCCTGACGGCTTGCGCCAGCGGGATCAAGCCGCCGAAGCTGCCGTACCCCAGTTGGTACGTCGGCTTGGCCGCACCACGGCACATGGAGGTCTGGGTCGAGAGTGTCGATGTGCTCGATCAGCGCGGACTGGCGTTTTTCCATGTATTTGGCGGAGTAGCGGGTTATACCCGCAAGCCGGAGGGTTGGCACAAGGGCAGCGGTAAATCCAAGCCCATAAACAATGTTGATTTGCCACTGCAGCTGTTTGTGCGCTGGCAATCGCTAGCAGAGCCGCAGACCTACAAAATCGGCATCAGGATCCCGCAGTGGGTGCGCGACGAGATGGTCAGGCCAGAGCGGGTGTTCTGCCAGGGCTCTAAAAAATGGATAGACGACTATCGGGATTCCATCACCTTAGGTATGGCCCCGGGCGGCATTGTCAAAGTTTGGGTTGGAGGTGCATGCCTAGGCTACCGGGAAGTCGGCCGCTTCCAGGCCGAAATCGAGCCACTGGGGCCCTTTAAGAGTGGCCGTGGGATCTATTACCGTGCACCCAATCCAGAGGCGCAGGCCTACATCGACGAGCACGGAATCCCTTATAGCACTTGGTAGGTGTCTACCCCAACCAACCGCAGCAGGATTATCCGCAATGATCCGCGTGACAGCGCTGTTTGCCCTGCTGTTCAGTCTGACGGCCTGCGCCAGCGGGCCAAGGCCGCCCAAGCTGCCGTACCCCAGTTGGTACGTCGGTCTGGCCGCGCCACGGCACATGGAGGTTTGGGTCGAGAGCGTCGATGTGCTCGACCAGCGCGGCTTGGCGTTCTTTCGAGTGCATGGCGGGGTAGTGGGTTATACCCGCAAGCCACAGGGTTGGCACAAGGGCGGCGGTAAAGCTAAGCCAGTAAACAACGTCGATCTGCCGCTGCAGCTGTTTGTGCGCTGGCAGTCATTGGCAGAGCCGCAGACCTACAAAATCGGCATCAGGATCCCACAGTGGGTGCGCGATGAGATGATCAAGCCGGAGCGGGTGTTCTGCCCATTCGATCAGGCGGAAATAACGCTTTATCGCAACAGAGTTACCCTCGGTTTGGCACCCGGTGGGATTGTCAAAGTATGGGTAGGGGTCGCCCGTCTAGGCTACCGGGAAGTCGGCCGCTTCCAGGCCGAAATCGAACCGCTGGGGCCCTTCAAGAGTGGTCGAGGGATCTATTACCGTGCGCCGAATCCAGAGGCGCAGGCCTACATCGACGAGCACGGGATTCCTTATGGTACTTGGTAGGAGGATCCAGGAAAGCATCAGGGCCTTGTAGGCACTGTCGCGGCGCCGTGTTACTGGCGTAAATGTCAGGGAAGAATAGGAGACCGAGGAACGATTTTTTGTTGTCAGTCATGATGTTCACACC
This sequence comes from Pseudomonas sp. KH_021, assembly GCF_057838865.1. Classification (NCBI taxonomy): domain Bacteria; kingdom Pseudomonadati; phylum Pseudomonadota; class Gammaproteobacteria; order Pseudomonadales; family Pseudomonadaceae; genus Pseudomonas; species Pseudomonas sp. KH_021. Next base: position 667,696 of record NZ_CM174477.1, read on the forward strand.
CGCTTTAATGCAGACTAAACACCCAAGCACAGAACCGGATCCGGTTTTGTCAGTCTCATAAATACCCCCCTACCTCGGTGAGGAAAGCATGAAGTCGCGCATCTGGCGTGTGGCTGGTGTTGGTCTGCTCTGTCTGGGCGTTAGCGCTCAATCCCTGGCCGAAGGGCCGAACGCGCAGGACCAGCTGCGGGGAAGTGCTGGAGGCGGTGGCGAGCAGCGCGGGAATGGCGGTGGTCACTCCAATCGGGGCGAGCATGGCGGCTCGGGGCAAGGCGAGCAGCGTGGCCAAGGCGGCCAGTGGCATGGTCAAGGGCAAGGTGGGCAACGCCAGCCGCAGCATGACTCCAACCGTGGCGGGCAGCCGGGCAATACGTCGCCCATTCAGAGCAAGCCGTCTGAGGTCCGCCAGTCTCAGTCTCCTCAACGGGGTTACTACCAGGATGTGCCTCGGGGGAATGCCAATTATCGGCAATACCAAACAGCTCCGCGGCCGAACGATCATCGCTGGAATGGCCGCCCGGACGGGCATGGCAATGGGTGGGGCAGCGGCCCGCAATATCGCCCGGGTCATGTGATCAACAGTTTCCCTGAAAGGCACTGGCGCGTGCCTTACCGTGGTCGCGATTATTTCTATTCCGGTGGCTACTGGTATCGGCCGCAGGGCCCCCGCTATTTCGTGGTCCGGCCACCGCACGGGATTCGCGTCGCTTATCTGCCGCCTTATGCTCAGGAAGTCTGGATAGGCAGTGCGCTGTTTTTCCTGGCGGCTAGCACCTATTACCAATACATGAACGACTCGCGCGATTACGTGGTGGTGGACCCGCCGCACGTCAGTGCGCAACCGGTCAGCAATGCCTATGACGTGGTGGCCTACCCGGCCTATGGGCAAAGCCCGCAACAGGTGGACCAGGACCGTTATGACTGCCATCGCTGGGCGGTGGAGCAGAGTGGCTTTGATCCAGCGTCGGCCAGTTATGCACCGCCCGATTATGTGGTGCAGAACTATCGCAGGGCGATGGCGGCCTGTTTGAGTGGTCGAGGGTATAGCGTCAACTGAGGTGAGGCCTTACACAATAGGGTCCGCATGCACCAACACTTCGGCCCGCGGGTATTGCGCCCTGATCGCCGCTTCGACCTGTTCACACAGGTCATGCGCCTGGGTCAAGGCGAGCGAGCCCGGCAGCTCAAGGTGCAGTTGTACAAACCAGTGGCTGCCGGAAATTCGGGTGCGCAAATCATGAGCCCCCAGGACACCCGGCACGCCGCGCGCCAGGGCCAGCATCTGTTCGCTGACGTCGCTGGGCAGCTCCTGGTCCATCAATACTGCTGTACTTTCCCGGGCAATCTGGGCTGCGCTCCAGAGGATGTACACGGCAATCCCCAACCCAAAGAACGCATCCGTTTGCGGCCAGCCAAAACGCGCCAGCACCAGGGCGACCAGGATGCTGCTATTGAGCAGAAGGTCAGAGCGGTAATGCAGGGAGTCGGCTCGCACGGCTGTCGAGCCAGTGGCTCGGATTACCTTGCGCTGAAAGGCCAGCAGCGCCACGGTCAGGGCCAGTGATAGCAGCATGACCGCAATCCCGACCCCGGTATCCCCCAGCGGTTGCGGATTTTGCAGGCGCTCAATCGCTTGGCCGCCAATCAGCAGGGCACTGACCGCAATAAACAGCGCCTGCGCCATGCCGGCCAGCGCTTCAGCCTTGCCGTGGCCGTAGCGGTGGTCTTCATCGGCGGGACGCAGGGCGTAGTGAACGGCCAGCAAGTTCAGGAACGAGGCAAACCCATCCAGCACGGAGTCGGTCAGGCCAGCCAGCAGGCTCACCGAACCGCTGAGCCACCAGGCGATGGCCTTGCTGACGATCAGAATACTGGCGACCGCGAGTGAGGCGCGGGTCGCCAGCCGGAGCAACCGGGCGTGTTCGGCGGGTTGGCTCATGTGGGCGAAGCTTCCTAGTTACAGCGCGTGGGTAGCCGGTGTGACGCCGTACAGGGCCAGCTGTTCAAGGCTGCCCTTGTGCTGGATCAGGCGCGGATCGTCCAGCGGCAGGTTCAGGCCCTGTTCGCTTTGCAGGATAGCCTGCAGCTTGTGGTTGTCGACGCGACCATCAGCACCAATGGCTTCCTGCAGTTTTTCCGGGGCGACTTGCGCGGTGCTGCCACCGGGCAGGTAGATCGCACCCGTGGCGAAGTCGATACCGAAGGCGATCAGGCCGGGAATGACATAGAAAAGAATACCGATGGCGTCCAATGCAACGATTACAGGGTCTACTCGGCCCTCGATCTGGCCGCGCCGATCCGGGAAGAACAGCGTGCCGCAGGCGGTCAGTTGGGTCAGCAGGGCAGCGACCACAGCGCCGCCAATAAGACGAGAAGGAATACGCATCGAAATCTCCAGATTGAAGTCGCCACGATACAGGCAAACAGCCTGCACCTATAGCTAAGACCATGATAAGACGGGCTCGGTTCGCCGTTATACTCGGCGCACTGTTTGAGGACTACCATGAATTCTTTGCCGATTGATGCCGTTTTGCCTGCTTTGCGCCAGGCGCTTGCCGAACGTCATGAAACCGTACTCGAAGCGCCTCCCGGCGCGGGCAAGACAACCCGTGTGCCACTGGCGCTGTTGAATGAGCCGTGGTTGGCCGGCCAGCGCATCGTGATGCTCGAACCGCGTCGCCTCGCGGCCCGTGCAGCCGCCGAGCGACTGGCCAGCGAGCTGGGCGAAAAGGTGGGGGAAACGGTCGGCTACCGCATTCGGCTCGACAGCAAGGTCGGCCCCAATACCCGTATCGAAGTGGTGACCGAAGGGATTCTGACCCGTCGATTGCAGGACGACCCGGCGCTGGAAGGCGTGGGTTTGCTGATCTTCGACGAATTCCATGAGCGCAGTCTGGACGCTGATCTTGCCTTGGCCCTGAGCCTCAATGGCCGTGAGTTGTTTCGCGACGATCAGCCGCTGAAAATCCTGCTGATGTCGGCCACCCTCGAAGGTGAACGGTTGTCGACGCTGCTCGATGATGCACCGGTAATCAGCAGCGAAGGGCGCATGTACCCGGTGGCGATCAACTGGGGGCGGCCGTTTCAGCCGGGTGAGTTTATCGAGCCTCGGGTGGTGGATACGGTGCTCCAGGCGATTGATGAGCAAACGGGCAGCCTGCTGGTGTTTCTGCCGGGGCAGGCCGAGATTCGTCGGGTGCATCAGCAATTGGCGGATGCGCTCGGCCAGCGCAGCGACATCCTGCTCTGCCCGTTGCACGGTGAGCTGGATCTGGCGGCCCAGCGGGCGGCCATCGAGCCGACCACCGCTGGCCAGCGCAAGGTGGTGATGGCAACCAACATTGCCGAGACCAGCCTGACCATCGACGGCGTCCGGGTGGTCATCGATGCAGGCCTGGCGCGTGTGCCGCGTTTTGACCCTGGCAGCGGCATGACTCGGCTCGACACCCAGCGCATCTCCCGTGCCAGTGCTACCCAGCGGGCTGGGCGGGCGGGCCGATTGGAGCCGGGCGTGTGTTATCGGCTGTGGTCCGAAGCACAGCACGAGCAATTGGCAGCCTATGGCACGGCGGAAATCCTCCAGGCGGATCTGGCGGGGTTGGCCTTGCAGTTGGCACGCTGGGGCGTGACGCCCGGCCAGTTGCGCTGGCTCGATGGGCCCCCTGCAGCGGCCTATGCCCAGGCGCAGGACTTGTTGGTTCGCCTGGGTGCACTGGCATCTGCCCAAGGCGCGCTCAGCCCGCACGGCCAGTCGATGGCCGGCTTGCCGGCACACCCGCGTATCGCCCATCTGTTGTTGCGCGGCCAGGACCTTGGCCTGGCCAGCATGGCCTGCGATGTCGCCGCCTTGTTGGGCGAGCGCGACATTCTTCGCGACGGAGGCGCCGACTTGCACAGCCGACTGGCCGTGCTCAGCGGCGAAACTCGAAGCGCCCGTGGCAGCCAGGGCGGTGTACAGAGGGCACGACAATTGGCGCGGCAATACCGGGGTTACTTACGTGGCAAGTCCTCCCGCGCCGTGGCGGACCCTGATCACCCACGCTGGCTCGGCGCCTTGCTGGCGCTGGCTTATCCAGACCGTGTCGCCCAGCAACGCAAGCCTGGTGGCGCCGAGTACCGTCTGGCCAATGGTCGCGCCGCGCAGTTCGCTCAGGCTGATGCGCTGATGAAAGAGCCCTGGTTGGTGGTGGCCGACCTCGGCAGCCGCCAGGGGCAACGCGAGGAGCGGATTTATCTGGCCGCCGAGCTGGATCCGGCGCTGTTCGACACGGTGCTGGCCGAGCAGGTCAAGGTGGTCGATCAACTGGACTGGGACGAGCGTGAAAATGCCCTGCGTGCCGAGCGCCAGCGCAAGGTCGGTGAGCTGGTGCTCAGCCGCGAGCCATTGCCGGGCCTTGACGAGGCGGCGCGCAGTCAGGCGCTGCTGGGGCTGGTACGACGCAAAGGCCTGGAACTGTTGAACTGGACACCAGAACTGCGCCAGTGGCAGGCACGGGTATCGCTGGTGCGCCGCTTGGAGTTGGATGCACAAGGCCGCACCGATTGGCCGGATGTCAGCGACGCCGCCTTGCTGGCGAACCTGGAAAGCTGGTTGCAGCCTTATCTGGGAAAGGTCACGCGGCTGAGTCATTTCGCTCAGCTGGACCTGGGGTCGATGATTCGCAACCTGTTGCCCTGGCCGCTGCCGCAGCGGCTGGAAGAGTTGGCGCCTTCACACTTGAACGTGCCTTCAGGCTCCTCGATTCGCCTGGACTACAGCGAACAGCCGCCTGTTTTGGCGGTGCGATTGCAGGAGTTGTTCGGCCTGGCCGAAACGCCGCGCATCGCGGGTGGTCGGCAGGCGGTTCTACTGCATTTGCTTTCACCGGCACGTCGTCCCGTGCAGGTCACCCAGGACCTGGCCAACTTCTGGCGAACCACCTATTCAGAGGTGAAGAAAGACTTGAAGGGGCGATACCCCAAGCACTACTGGCCTGATGACCCTCTGGTGGCCGAAGCCACAGCAAGGGCCAAACCGCGCCGGTAGAAGCACCGAATGTAGGAGCCCGGCTTGCCGGCGATGAGGCCATTGCGGTGGATCAGGTAGGGCCTCTCGCGGGCGAGCCCAGCTCCTACAAGAATGTGCGGCGTATTATGTGTAGAGCAGATAAAGGACATGTCCTACGGGTCATGGCTCATGCTGCGGATCTGCCTCGTCCTTAGTCACCAACTATCTGGATGCGTAGCGCAGCATGACGTCCTGTTCACCCAGGGCGATCAATTGAATATTTCGATTTTTCAGACTGCGTTTCAGCTCGCCTGAGCGCGCTTTGGGTCCGCTCATGAGAAGGGGCCTGCTGAAGCGCCGATGCATGTAGCGGGTGAGTGGGGGTTTTTCACGGTCATACGGCTTATGATCCTTCAGATTATTCTTAATATTTATCAATAAGTTGGGTTGTTTTATCGACGCGGCGTGCGGCGATACTGCGTATGCAGCTGAAAAGAATCTATCAAAAGAAACATATTTCTATTTGTTGAATTTGTAGATGAGGAAAAGTATTTAATGCATCGTACTTGGACATGCCAACGATTCCAGGGACGTGAAGAATGATGACTGTGAAGGACTGCAATACAGAAAGGGCATTCGATTTCGTGGTCGGCGCCTATGCCGATCCGGGACGCTGTTTTTCAGAGGCCGCGCACGACATCCATGCACAGCTGCTGAGTGAGGGCGCTGTTGTCATTCGCGGTGCCAATGCGTGCAGGGATCCTGGCGTGTTTGAAAAGGCCGTTGGCGCACTGGGTTTTCAGGCTCGCGATTACGTTGGTGGCAGCTCTCCACGCTCGACGATTCAGGGCAAGGTCATGGAAGCGACCCGCACACCTCCCGACTGGTCAGTCATCCTTCACCAGGAAATGGCCTATATAAAGAATCCGCCAGAAATCATCGCCTTCGTATGCGTGGAGCCTGCCGGCAAGGGTGGTGAATCCGTGGTCGGGGACATGCGTAACCTGGAGCAGCTGGTTGACCGAACGACATTGAATCAACTGACTGAACGCGGCCTTAAATTGCGCAGGACCTTACCCGGCGAGGCGCGGGTGAATCTCAAGCCCGGGGTGAAGAAAAGCTGGCAGGAGACATTTTCCACCCCCAGTACGACCAAGGCAGAAGTGCTGTGCCGGGCGCGGGGTTGGGATTTCGAATGGATCGGCGACGACCTGGTCCTCTGGCAGGACTGTATTTCCCCGATGCGTCGGCATCCGCGCAAAGCCGCAGACATCTGGTGCAATCAAGCGCACTTCTGGGGCGCGACCGCCATGATCGAATGGGCGCGTATCGATGGTCGGGAACAGGACGCGAGTGAACTGGTAAAGGCGCAGCGCAACAATCCGGAACTGCTGGAAACCATGTGTTTTGGTGACGGTGAACCGCTTCCGGAAGATCTCACCCTCGAGCTGTTCCACACCGTCAGAAGTGTGGAGCGAGATGTCGAATTGGAGGAGGGCGATATTCTACTGCTCGATAATTTCCAGTATGCGCACGGTCGGCGCGCATTTTCGGGCAACAGGACAATCAACGTGATCATCGCCGATTGGGCGGACGAACAGTCACACCTAGTCCGGGGATGAAAAAATGACGATTCAGGAAAAAAACTTCACGTCGGATAACGCGTTTGTGCTGACTCCCGTTGTCGATGTCAGCCTCAAGGACCTGATCGAGTATGCCCGACCCGGAAAAACAGTGATCGCATCGCAAGCCACCCGGCAAAGGGTTCAGGCGTCGAGAGAAGCCCTGGAAAAGCTCGTCGCTCAAGGGGCGGTCATTTATGGCGTGAATACCGGAATGGGCGGCTTCGTTGACCACCTGGTACCAATCGAGAAAGCCCACGAACTTCAATCCAATTTGATTCAGGGCGTCTCGACAAACGTCGGTGAGCGATTTCCGGACAGCGTGGCCCGCGCAACGATGTTTGCGCGAATCATATCTTTGTCCCGCGGCAACTCGGCGCTCTCGCTGGAGAGTTTTGATCGGTACATCGCCATTTACAACTCTGGACTGATTCCCGAAATTCCGAGCAAGGGCTCTTTGGGTACCAGTGGCGACCTGGGGCCGCTGGCGGCTGTCGCACGGATGATGACCGGGGACGGATATGCTTATCTTGATGGCGCCCGGGTTCCGGCGGCTGAAGCGCTCGAGCAACTGGGCCTGGCGCCGCTTCACTTGAGTTACAAGGAAGGATTGGCGCTGATCAACGGCACTTCCTGCATGGTCGCGGTCGCGGCGATGAATGTGGTCGAAGCCCGAGAACTGCTTGAGCAATACACCACGATTTCCGCCTTCTCTTTCGAAGCGTTACAGGCTCGGGTACGTCCTTTCCACCCTGACGTTCACCAGTTGAAACCGCACTTGGGCCAGCAAGAAATTGCCGCGGCCATCTGGACCGATCTTCAGGGCTCGGAACTGGCGATTGACGATCTTCAGCTCTCGTCGCAACTCAGCGCTCTGCGCACAGACCAGGTGCGCCAGGAAGACATGCCCATCGAAGATGCCTATTCCATTCGCTGCACGCCGCAGATTCTGGGACCGGTTCTGGAAACCATCGAGTTCGTCGAACGCGTGGTCACCAACGAACTGAACTCGTCAAACGATAACCCCTTGATCACGCCAGAAAATGGCCAGGTTTTTCACAATGGGCACTTTCACGGGCAGTACATCGCTTCGGCCATGGACTACCTGACGATCTCCGTCATCACCCTGTGCAACCTTTCCGATCGCCGAATTGATCGCTTCCTGACAAAAGCCAATAGCAATGGCCTCCCTTCATTTCTGTGTGAGGAAAACGGTGGTCTGCGTTTCGGCCTCATGGGCGGGCAATTCATGTCGGCTTCCCTGACGGCAGAAAACCGTTCGCTGGCAACGCCGGTCTCGATCCAAACCCTGACCACCACAGGCGATTTCCAGGACGTGGTTTCATTCGGCCTTGTCGCCGCGCGTCGCGTGACCGAGGTGCTGCAGAACACGCGATACGTCCTTGCTTTCGAATTGATCTGTGCGGCCCAAGCTGCCGATATCAGGGGCAGCGCCAAACTGGGGCCAAAGGGCCGTGCCTGGCATGCGCGAGTGCGTGAACATATTCCTTTTCTTGATCATGATGTGGCATTGACCGGGTATCTGGAAAAGATCGTGGCCCAGGTTCTTGGGGGGCACAGGTGATGAGTTCGTCAGGACAGGACAATGTGTTCGCAGGAGCGGTCACCGAAAGTGTCCGACTGCACGCTAACGAAAATCCGCTGGGCGCGTCTAGCCTGGCGCTGCATTTGTGCAGGTCGATGCCGACCCTGCTGAGCGAATACCCTGAGGTGACTTACAAGTCTCTTCGCACGGCAATCGGCGAGCGCTGGCGCGTTGATCCCGAGCACGTGGTGATCGGAGCGGGTTCCGATGAGTTGATCGATATCGCGTTGCGCAGTCTGTTGAAGCCAGGCAGCCGCATCGTGGCGCTGCAGCATAGCTTCAAGATGTACAAAATCAGATCAGCGCTGCTGGGGGCCGATTATAGCGAGATATCCCCGAGCGCCGGTGAGGGCTACGAGACGGCGCTGAATCTTGCCCTAGAGAAAAAACCGGACGTCGTGGTCCTGGTGAATCCATCCAATCCTCTGGGCGACTATCTATTGCCATCGCAGCTGTTATCGCTGGTAGCTGCGATTCCGAAAAATACGACGGTCATCATCGATGAAGCGTACGCAGAGTTTGCGCCGGATCGGGAAAACTCTGCAGGTATTCAGATCGTCAACGCCCGGGGAAACTCGATATGCCTGCGAACTTTTTCAAAGGCGTACGGCATTGCGGGACTACGACTCGGCTGGGCTTATGCCAGCGCCGATCTGGTGCCGGTGCTGCAAGCGCGGCGCGCGCCGTACAACGTCAGTTCGTGTTCCGCCCTTGCCGGAGAATACGTCCTGCAGGACTCCGATCATCTGGACAAGACCGCGGCGCACTGTCAGGCCTGGGGGCAGGAAATCGTGAGTCTGTTCAAGGCCCATGGAATTCAAGCCAGAAGCCAGTACGTCAACTTTGTATTCGTCGAGTGCGCCAGTCAGCAATGCTGCCAGGATTTGTATGGCCACCTGGAGAGTGAAGGCTTCCTGACGTCGCAGTTGACCGATTATGGCCTTGATACATGCCTGCGGATCTCGTTCGGGAGCCAGGCGCAGATGACCAGGCTGTGCGATGTACTGAGGAAAAAACTGCAAACCATGGTGCCCAACTGAGGCCAGCAGCCGGTTATTCCCCATGCCTTCCAACGCAATTCAGTGGGACCTTATTCGAGGTGAAAATGAGCCAGACGCTGCCTTTGTTTCACGAAGAACCGTACTTGAAGCAACTGGAATGTCGAGTCGATTTGCTTGAACGCGACGACGCCGGTCTTCCTTTTGCGCTCCTTGGCAAGACAGTGTTCTACCCGCAAGGAGGCGGACAGCTCGGAGATCGAGGTTTGTTGAACGTCCTAGTCGCAGGGGAGGGTGAGGCTCTGCGGACGCTGGAGATCGTCTCGACGAAAAAAAGGAATGATCAGATCAGGCATTACCTGGGCGTTGACGACGAGGTGTTTACGCAACTGCAGGAGCGCGTGATCGGCTTGCAGGCGACCGCCATGCTTGATTGGTCATTGCGATATCATCAGATGCGTCTTCACTCAGCGATGCACTTGATGCATTGCATGCTTGAACAGACGCTCGGGCGGTCAGTTTCACACCCGGTACGCTCTCCGTTGAGCGACGACGATGGAGAGAATCAATACGAGTTTGTCGGAGAGTTCGACGAAGACTGTCTGAGGCGGGCGACAGACGCCTTGAACGAGTTTTGCTCTGCAAGTCATGAGATTCGTACGAAAGCGGATATCAGTAAAGGACAGGGATTTCGTTGGTGGCAATGCGAAAGCTGGTCAATCCCCTGTGGGGGCGTTCATGTGCGTAATACGCAAGAAATAGGCGTGGTAACTTCTAGTATGAAAATCAAGAAAAATACGACCAGAGTGGTTATCACTTTGTCGAAAGAGGCTGAAGAGCTTGGATAGCAAACGAGCGTTTGGTGCGTTCCTGATGCAGTTTCGGATCGAAGCGGGGCACCTGAAGATTTCCACGTTTCTCGATGAGGTCAATATTCCATTTTCGGCCAATTACTATCGAGATGTTGAGGCTGGAAGGAAGTACCTGAGTATTGATGCTGCCGTCGAATTACATGATCACATTGGAATTGACGCTGCCAGCAAAATCAGTTTTGATTATTTTTGGCATTACTTCAGAGACTTGTTGCCGGCTAACGTCCACGAGATGTTGTTTGGCAAAGGCGTCGAGGTCACGGATTTTTCTTCCCGGCTTGCGCTGAGGGAACACGACTCCAAAATCTTGCGACGGGCGCTGAGTTTAAGCCGGTATGAGCGTGAATTCATCGTCACCGAAGAGGTGATTGCGGCGTTTGAGGCAAACTTCGAACTGCTGCCGTTGATGACTTATCTCTACATGGTGGACAGTGCCTCCGTGGCTGAAATCCAGTTGGTGTGCCAGCAGATCGGTCTTGCCTATGATCAAAGTACCGAAGCGTTTCTGAACCTGGTCTCCAAAGAGCGAACAACACCTGACGCCCCATTTGTTCGGCATGCACCAATGCTGAGGATGCCAAGAACGGTTGATGCGTTGAAATTGAAGGATCAGTTCCTGCGCCACGAAGTGGATCGATCACTGCTAAAACCTGAGAAAAGTGAGTATTTCGATGTTTCAGGTTCTTTTAAATACAGCTCGATGGTGACACTCAAAGACACAGAAATAGAACAGATTCAGGACCGTCTTGTGGATCTTTTCTCTGTTATTGAAGTGCATAACAAATCAGGCCGTCAGTTGGAAGATTCAGGTGCCCAGCCTTATTTTTGGTTCTTCACGGATTGCCGGGAAAAGCGCATTTGATCTTCAAGAAGAAAAATGCGCTGTCCCGGTAGCCGTAAGCCATTCGCTTGATGACCTTGATCCGATTGTTGATCCCCTCTAGTTGGCCTGTGTGCATTGGCCATCGAACTCTGCTCAAAATGCCTCGCCAGTAACCGCTCAGCCTTTTCGCGAACTGGATCAACGAAGGAATGCCGCTCTGCTTGGCATGCCCCATCCATTGTTTCCACGCCCTACGCCATTCCCACGCTGTTTCGCTCGACCATAGCGCTTTGAGCTCAGCCTTCATGATATAGACCGTCATCAGCGACTGATTGGCATCCAATAAATCCTGCAGATGTACCTGCTGCTCTTGGCTCTTCAGATTTTCGGGGTTGCGCAGCAAGAGCCAGCGGGCCTGCTTGACCACCTTTCTCGCCGGTTTGTCATGGCGCAGTCGGTTAGCCTCGTCGACTCGTACCCTGTCGATGACTTCACGACCGTATTTGGCGATGACATGAAACAGGTCGTAGACCACTCGCGCATTGCGGCAGTGATGTTTCACTTCCAGATCGAAGGCCGTATTCATATCCATGGCGACCGCTTCGATTTGTGAACACCGCTCTGGCCCCAGATCCTCGAAAAACGAGCGTATAGCTATCCGGCTGCGCCCTTCACCCACCCACAAAACGCGACGCGTATCGGCATCCAAGATCACGCTGGCGTAGCGATGCCCCTTGAACAAGGCGAACTCATCCATCACCAAGCGCTTGGGCTCGGCCTCGGGTAGTTCATGCAATGTTTGCTCAAGCGCGCGACGCTCCAGGACGCGCACTGTTTCCCAGTGCAGGCCAAAGAGTTGAGCGACATGGAGCGTTGCCATCTGGCGACAGGCTTTGATGACCGCTTGGCAAAGCCTTGCGCTAAGCCTGGCGTACCGATCAAGCCAACTGACCGACTCCATCCGAGTCCCGCAGTCCAGGCAACGCAGGCGTCTAAAAACAGCGGTAAGCGTGACAGGGTGGCCAAGAATTGGCAGATCCCGAATGGATCGCTCTGACTGGTCGTGGACAGCAAGGCAGGGCTTGAGGCAGCCGCTGCAAAGAGGAATCTGATTAGGTCGAGGGGTTAGGTTGATCTGGAGAGAGCCGCCAACGACTTGGGCGGAAGCCACAGAAAATCCATCCCAAAAAGGCAGGATCGTATTAATATCTGGCATGAGAACGGCGGTTTGGTTGATGGGTTTGCTCGCACGAACATCATCGGTCAAATCGCCGTTCTTTTTTGTCTATTTCCCAGGATTCCGTGAAGAACCTTATTTTTTCGGGTTGATTGTATCTGGCCGTCCGGAGTACGACGGGCGTGCGGCCCGAGGGAGCAAAAAAATCAAGGAGTGAATAGACATGAGACGAATGAATGCTCAAGTTGTTGAAAAACTCCGTCAGTTGTTTGGCGAGCGTTTAAGGCTTGAACAAAGTATCCGGCAACAATTCTGCCAGGCACCCCCCGGTATTGAACTGAGTCCTCCCGATGCCGTTGTGACCGTTCGCAGTGAAGAGGAAATCGTCCAAATTGTAAGGCTCTGTCGCGAATACGGTGTTGCGGTGATCCCGGCGGGTGCGCGCTCATCCCTCGAAGGGCAAATCAACGCGCCAAGTGGTGGTGTCTGTATCGATTGCTCGGAAATGAACGCGATTGTCGGAGTGAACGTGACCGACATGACCGCCACTGTTGAATCGGGTGTCACCCGCGAACAACTCAACAGTTATTTGCGTGAGACGGGGCTGTTCTTTTCCGTCGACCCTGGCGCAAACGCCTCCATGGGCGGTATGGCGGCAACGCGTGCATCGGGGACCAATTCGGTTCGCTACGGGACGATGGCTGCCAATGTCAAAGCCGCTCGCTGGATCATGGCGGATGGGGCCGTGGCGCAAATCGGCTCCCGAGCGCCAAAATCGGCCATGGGCCTGGATCTGCTGGCGATTGCTGTAGGTTCCGAGGGCACCCTTGGAATATTCAGTGAGCTGGAAGTCCGGCTGCATTCGGTGCCTGAGGCCATCGTCGCGGGCGTCTGTTCGTTCGAATCGGTCGACAACGCCGTACAGGCAGTGGCAAGCGCCCTCGGCCAAGGCCTCTCGATTGCACGGATCGAGCTGTTGGATGTAACGGCTGTCCGTGCCTGCAATGCCTATTCCCCCGCGCTGGGCCTGGTGGAAACGACGCATCTTTTTCTGGAGTTTCATGGGGATCGGTCCACGGTCGCCAGCAGCATTGAACTGTTCAAGGACTGCGCGGGTGAGTACGGCGGTCAGGTCAGAATTTCCGAGAGTCTTGAAGAGCGCACGGCCTTGTGGAAAGCCCGACATGATGCCTGGTGGGCATTTCACGCGTTCTACAAGGGGCGCAAGGGTCTGGCCACAGATGTCTGTGTTCCGCTGTCTTGCCTGAGCGCCTGTATCAACGCGACTGCGGCCGACATTGCCGCCTCCGGGCTCGACGCACCGCTTATCGGCCATGTCGGGGACGGTAATTTCCACCTGCTGATCATGCTTGATGAGGGGGAGGACGAAAGTCTGGAGATCCAGGCGTTCCTCAGTCGGTTGTCGAGTCGCGCGTTGTCATTCGGCGGCACGGTCAGTGGTGAGCATGGCGTAGGGCAAGGAAAGTTGAAGTGGATGTCGGCACAACATGGCGCGGCGCTGCAATTCATGCAGGCAATCAAATCGGCATTGGACCCGGAGAACATCTTCAACCCCGGCAAGATGTATCACTCGTAGAACGTTGATGCTCAATAACCGTCGTTATTTCATTTTTAAGGATGGATTTGAAAGATATGCGTCATATTTTGATAGTGGGTATTAACAAAGTCTCCATCAAGTATGTGTGTGAGGCAATCCGCAGTGCAGGCTTTGAGCCGATATTGTCCATTGACCCTTCAGGTTTTCACGGGGCCGCCAAAAGCGTATTTGAAGGGGTCACCTGTATTCCTGCCTTTACCGACAAAGACGCCCTGTCCGGTTACTTGAAGTCCAATCCAGCGCTTGTTGGCTTAATCCACAGTATTACAACGTTCTTTGACGAGCTGTTCCCTGTGGTCTCTGCGATTGCCGAGGAGTTGGGCTTCAATGCGCCTCCTGCGGTTTTTGCAAAACTGTCATCCAAGGAGTTCGTGGGCAGTTTGATATCGGAGCACGTTCCCGCCGAGTCCTGTGTGTCTCTGGCGGGTGGAGACTTTATCATTCCCTGGCTGACACCCGGTCAGCAAAATGACGTGGTTCTCAAACCCTCGGTCGGTTCCGGCGCGGTGGCAACCACCATGCTTTCGATTGCCGCGGATGTTGACCCTGCCAGTGTGATCAGATCGGCCATCCTAGAGAGCGGAATCGATGACCCGCAAAGCATTGCGTGGATTGTCCAGGCCCATTGCGTAGGGGACCTCGTCAGCATGGAGGGCTTTGCCCAGGATGGGCGGGTTGTCTTCCTTGGACTGTCCAGGCGCGATCGTGTCGGGTTCACTGAAGTCGTCAATCAGTTTCCGGCCGACGCCCAAATCGCCTGGTCCGTGCGTTCGAAAATCGAGACGGCTGTGCGCGATCTGATTTCCCGTTCGGCGTTTGATAATGGCTTCTTTCATTGCGAGTTCATCGCGACAGAATCCACAGCGTATCTGATTGACGCCAACATGGGGCGTCTCGGTGGCGCGAGCATCGTCGAGCAAATTGCATTGGCCTATGACCTGGCGCCTGCAACGGTCCTGCAACACGTTGCGCTGCTGCCACTGGACTTGCTGGATGCCCCGCTTCAATACACGCCTGTCGAGGCGTGTCGGCAGACCTTGAGCTACTGGTATTGCCTGGACCACGAAGCCATCGTGTATGGCTGGGAGATTCCGCCAATTGCGTCAATCCACACGCCGATAGCCAGCGTCGGCAGCGTAATTCAACCCATCGGCACGTCTGACTATGCCTGGATTGGCATGCTCACCGGCTATGCAGAAGTCGTCGCGCGCGAAATAGGCCAGGTGCTTGTCCATACGGATCGCGGTCCTAGAAGCCCGGTATTCAAATGATTTACTTCGTCCGGTTTCTTTCGTCCGCCGCCTGGAGTTGCTTCTATCCATTCATGGCTATCTGGCTCGATGCTGCCGTAGGGCTCAGTACCAGTGCTGCCGGCATTGTTGTCGGGTTTGCGATTGTTTCAAACCGCATTGGTGCACTGGCCTTTCAAGGCATTCTGGACAAGATTGATCGCCGTCGGGAAATTGCCCTCGCATTACTGGGCGTGGCGGTGGCGGCGCTATTGATGCTGGTCACGGCCTCGATGGGCATCACAAACGTCTTCATCTGGGTCGTGCTGGTCGTGGTGTTCGGCGTGTCCAACTCGCTCGCCACGATTTCGCAGATTTCCTACATCGTTCAGTACTTTCGTGAGGGCGAGCACGAGCGCGTGCTCTCCTACGAAAATGTTGCAGCGAACGCTGGTGCCGGGATCGCCCCCTTCGTTGCGTCGTTGATACTCGCAGGCACCGGGTACTGGTTTGTGGCTCTGCCATTGTTGTTAGGTGTGCTTGCCACGGCTTCCACCACGCTGATTCCGCAGGTGGCACGTTCAGCAGGTCTGGAGTTTGCCGATCGTTCTTCCTCGATGGGTGAATCCGAGGCTTCCCCCAAAGTTGTTGCATTCCTGGCAATCAACTTTCTGACCATGATTGGCTATGCGCAGTTTTATTACGTATTTCCTACCTATGCGACCGAGCGCTTCTCCAGTGAACTGGTGGGCGTGCTTTTCCTGGTGGCCAGCGGCATCATCATTTGCAGCCAGGTTTACATCACGTCGCTTTCGCAGCGTGTCTCGCGTCTGTGGCGCGTCATCATTTCCAACGTGTTGATCGGTGCGGGATGCCTGCTGTTGACCATTTCGTCGCAGGCGCAGGCAGTTCTGTTTGTCGTGGTGGTGTTTATCGTTGTCGGCGAGATGATTTGTGGCCCGTTGTACCAAGCCCAGGCGGTTAAAATATGGAGAGGACGCAGTTCTGTTGCGATGGCCGTTCAGACATGTGTCTGGGGCGCTGCCGAAGCAACCGCAGCTGTGCTCGGACTTCTGGCTGTCGCGCAGGAGCTCAGCTTCATGTCCTTCCTGCTGGGATTTGCCGCATGCGTCATCGCAGCCGCGGGGGCATGGGTATCGATTGCGCTCAAGCGCCCACTTATCGGCATCGACATCGAGCAGAGGTCCGCTCAGGTTTAAGCCATCGCGGGGTGTCAAGGGCGGCCTCTCGCGGGCAAGCCCAGCTCCTACAAGAATGTGCGGCGTATATGTGTAGGAGCCGGGCTTGCCCGCGATGAAGTCACCGCGGAGCGCCGGTAGCATCAGGGTTTGGGCGGCAGTTGAAAACGTGCCAGCAGGGGCAGGTGATCGGAGATGCGCAGGCTGTCATTCTGTCGAACCTGTGCCATTTGCCGCAGAATCCGCGGGCTGTGGAACAGGTAGTCAACCGTGCGATCCGGCGCTTGCAGCGTGGGGTCGTTGGGGAAGTGAGTGAACCAGTCGGCGCGCTCGGCGCCGCTGGCCTCGGGGTTGCTCGGGATCATCGGGTATTTGTCCCAGAGCAGGTGCAGTTCGCTGTCGGGTGAATACTGCCCGCGCTGCACAGGCGTCAGGCGCCGGTGTTGCCCCAGTGGTAGCAAGTTGAAATCGCCGCCCAGCAGCCACGGTGTGCCCTGGCTTTCAAATTTGTCGAGCATCCCCTCAAGCACTTGTACTTGTTGGCGCTGAATATCCTGCCCAGGGATATGACGCTCCAATCGGGTATTGAGCACGGCCAATTGGCCGCCGTCCTGTAGGGGTAGGTAGCTGGCCAGCACTGTCGGGTGAGGTTGGAACAGACGAGTTAGCAGACTGCTGTCGGCACGCGGCAATTCCAGGCGCTCGGCCTGTTTGATCGGATATCGGCTCAGGGTTGCCAGCGTACGGCCGACAGCGCCGAAAATATGTAGGTTGGGTACGAAGTCAGCCTTCCAGTCGTAGGCCTGGACGCTGCAAGGGTAAAGGTCGACTACACGCTCGCGCAATAAGGCGAGTTGGTCCTGGTAGTCGGTGGCCTTGGCGCCGTTGTCCAGCTCTTGCAGCAAGACGATGTCCGGGTGCTCGTCGCGGATGACGCGTGAAACTTCATCCAGGTTATAGGCCAGGTCCTCAAAGCTGGGGCGGTCGTCGCCGCCTTCCTGCTCGTACCAGAACGTGTAGTTCTTGCCGGCCAGGTATTGCACGTTCCAGGTCATGACCTTCAGTGTCTGCCCGGCTTCCAGCGGCGGCGCGGCACCAGAGCAGGCCACCGGCACGGCTTGGCGGGGCTCGGGGTGCCAGGCAAGTTTCCAGGCCAGCAGCCCGAGCAGGGCGCAAAGGATCAGCAAACTCAGCAGGGCGTTGCGCAATAGTCGGATCATCGGCTCGGCTTATTGGTGCAATGCTCTGGAGCATAACCGAGCGCGACGCTGGCGACAAAGTCAGGCGCGGTCTGGCACCGCGTCGTCAATGAGCATGAACAGGCGGAACAGCACCACACTGGTGAACAGCTGCAGAAAACTGATGACGCTGTCGAGCACCAGCGAAAGCACCGGGTTCTGCGGCACGGGGTAGACCATCATGCTCAGGCCGTCGAGCAGCCACAGCGGCGCCATCACGCAGAGGATGCAGGTGAGAATTCGGATGAAATGGCCCTGGGTCAGCTGAAAGCTGGCCCTCATGGCCGCCAACGGCGTCAGGCCGCGCAGCACCAGCAGGTATTCAGCGAACACCAGTTTGATCATCACCCACAGGCCCGGGAGCACGAACATCGACACGCCGAGCATGATCAACAGGGTGCTGATCATCGCCAGCAGCGCGAAGGTTGGCCACAGGCGCAGGGCCATCGCCAGCAAATCGCGCTTGGCGGGTTGCCGGCCTTCGCTTCGCGCGTCGAGAAAGAGGATCAGGGCGGCGGTATAGAGCGGATAGAACAGCAGGCCGACCAGCACGGTGTAGGCCGGTGACGCATCTGTGCCGATCGCTTGATCGACCAGTTGCTTGGTCACCGCTTCGAGCACCACCAGGGGCAGGCACAATTGCACGATGGCCACCAGGTTGAGGCGGAAGAAATACAGGGAGTCACGCAGAATGGTGAGCGGATTCATCAGTCGATATCGCAGACAAGGAGCAGGCCGCCACTGTAGCCGATGCTCTGCGCGGGTCCAACTGCAAGGCGGCGCGTGCTAACAAAAGATTCATCATCAAGACCTTTCAATCGGCCACCTTTACCCCCATTTTCATGCCTGGCCCGCGCCAGAAGCGTACAGAGCCCCCGATTTTCCCCAAGGCAATCTAACGAGGTCGCCATGCACAGCGAAGAACAAACCCTGATCGACGGACTGTTTGCCCGGCTCAAGCAAGCCGAAACACCGTCCACGCCACGCGATGCTCAGGCCGAACAACGCATTACCGAGCACCTGCACGCCCAGCCGTCGGCGCCGTACTACATGGCCCAGGCGATTCTGGTGCAAGAAGCCGCGCTCAATCGTCTGGATGAGCAAAACAAGCAACTGCAAGCCGAGTTGGCCCAAGCCAAGGCCCAGGCAGCCGCGCCCGCCCAGGCACCGGCTGCCAGCAGCGGTGGTTTTCTTTCCAGCCTCTTCGGCGGCCCCTCGCGTGCCCCGCAAGCGGCCGCTCAACCCGTCCAAAGCCCGGCCCCGGTTGCCAGCGGTGGCGGAGGCTGGCGTGAGCCGTCACGCAGTTTCGGCGCGGCACCGGGCATGGCTCCCCAGCAAAACTACGCAGTACACCCGCAGGCCGCGCCTGCCCGTGCTGGCAGCAGTTTTCTGGGCGGTGCCCTGCAAACGGCGGCGGGCGTGGCCGGTGGTGTGATGCTGGCGCAAGGCATCAGCAGTCTGTTCAACCATCAATCGCAGCCAGAGGAAGTGGCTGAAGTCACCAAGGAAGAGCCAGCGCCAGCCAGCGATAGCGGCGGTTGGGGCAGCGATCAGCCTCAACAAATGGTCAGCAACAACGATGTTGGCAATGACCAGGGCGGTTTCATGGATACCGACTACGCCGACGACGAATACGTCTGACCCGGACTACACCGCACCCGGCGCCCTGTCGGGTGCGGCATTGCTGCGCACTTTCCCCCTATCTTTGCTCAGACTGGCATACTGTCGGCCGACCCGGCCCGGGTTTCGCTGGCCGGCCAGTGCGCGTTTGACGCCATGAGGGTGTGCGGTGAGAAAGATTGCAGTGTTCGCCGATGTACAAAACCTCTATTACACCGTGCGCCAGGCCTATGGTTGCCACTTCAACTATGCCGCACTGTGGGCCGATATCGGCAAGCGCGGCGAGATCGTCGAGGCCTATGCCTATGCCATCGACCGGGGTGACAGCCGTCAGCAGCAGTTCCAGCAGATCCTGCGTAACCTGGGTTTTACGGTAAAGCTCAAACCCTATATCCAGCGCAGCGACGGGTCGGCCAAGGGCGACTGGGATGTGGGCATTACCTTGGACATCATGGACGCCGCCGATCATGTCGACGAAGTCGTGCTGGCCTCTGGCGATGGCGACTTCGATTTGCTGCTTGAGCGCATCATCCAGAAACATGGCGTGGAGGCAGTGGCCTATGGCGTACCCGGCCTGACCGCCAATTCGTTGATTCGAGCCGCCAGCCGTTACGTGCCGATCGAAGGCGCACTGTTGTTGAAAAACTAGCCCCCTGTTGAGGTTTGCCCGTTGGAACGTATTGCCGTCATCGACTTTGAAACCACCGGTATTTCCCCGAGTGATTATTGCCGCGCCACGGAAATTGCCGTGGTGATGCTTGAGCGCGGGCGCATCGTGGATCGCTATCAGAGCCTGATGAATGCTGGCGTACCGGTGCCTGGCTTTGTCGCCAGCCTGACCGGCATTACCACTGCGATGGTGCGTAGTGCGCCGCCGGTGGATCGAGTCATGGGCGAGGTGGCGGACTTTGTCGGTGACACCCCTCTATTGGCCCATAATGCTTCGTTCGACCAGAAGTTCTGGGATTTCGAATTGGGCCGGATCGGCCGCAGCCGGTCTCAAAGCTTCGCCTGCTCGATGTTGCTGGCCAGACGCCTGATGCCTTCTGCACCTAACCACAAGCTCGGCACCCTCACTCGTTTTGCCAACCTGCCCGACACCGGCAAGGCCCACCGTGCCATGGCCGACGCCGAAATGGCCGCCAACCTGGCCCAGCACCTGGCCGCTGAACTGCTCCAGACTCACGGCCTGGCCAACGTCTCCCATGCCCTGTTCTGCAGCTTGCAGAAAGTCCCAGCCGCCAAGATCCGCGAAGCCCTGGCCCGCCACCGCGGCTGACACCGCATGCTGGGCATTGCCTTTGCTGGCGAGCAGATCGGCACCGAGGAGTGCCTGGCCATGGCCGTGATCATCGGCGCGGTGGTGTTGATCGGCTTACCGCAATGGCGCAAGCAGTAAGGGCGGGGGACAGGTAAACTGCGCGCATTGCTGAACTCTTCGACGGTATTACCTGATGACATTCGCCAAACTTGGCCTGATCGAACCGCTGCTGCGCGCCTTGCAAACCTTGAATTACAACACCCCGACCCCGGTCCAGGCGCAGGCCATTCCTGCTGTACTGGCCGGTCGCGACATTATGGCTGCCGCCCAGACCGGCACAGGCAAAACCGCAGGCTTTGCCCTGCCGGTGCTGCAACGCTTGGCAATGGAAGGCGCCAAAGTCGCCAGCAACTCGGCACGCGCCTTGGTGCTGGTGCCCACCCGCGAGCTGGCCGAGCAGGTTCACGCCAATATCCAGGAATACGCCGAACACTTGCCGCTGAGTACCTATGCCGTGTACGGCGGTGTCAGCATCAACCCGCAAATGATGAAACTGCGCAAGGGTGTCGACTTGCTGGTGGCCACGCCAGGGCGCCTGCTCGACCTTTACCGCCAGAACGCGGTGAAATTCCAGCAACTGCAAGTGCTGGTGCTCGATGAAGCAGACCGCATGCTCGACCTGGGCTTCTCCGAGGAGTTGAGCAGCATCTACGCGGCCCTGCCGAAAAAGCGTCAGACCCTGTTGTTCTCCGCGACCTTCTCCGATTCGATCCGGCTGTTGGCGGGCACCATGCTCAATGATCCGCTGAGCATCGAAGTCAGCCCACGTAACGTGGCGGCCAGCTCCGTCAAGCAGTGGGTCGTGCCTGTGGATAAAAAGCGCAAGCCTGAGCTGTTTATCCACTTGATGCGCAAGCAACGCTGGAAACAAGTGCTGGTCTTCGCCAAGACCCGTAATGGCGTCGATCAACTGGTCGACCGCTTGATGGCCCAGGGCGTAAACGCCGACGGCATCCATGGCGACAAGCCACAAGCCACCCGCCAACGGGCGCTGGACAGTTTCAAGGCCAATCAAGTGCAGATCCTGGTAGCCACTGACGTGGCGGCTCGCGGCCTGGACATCGAAAACCTGCCGTTGGTGGTCAACTTCGACCTGCCGATCGTGGCCGAGGATTACATCCACCGTATCGGCCGTACCGGTCGTGCCGGGTCTACCGGCGAAGCCATTTCGCTGGTGTGCGCCGATGAAGTGAACCTGCTGGCGGCGATCGAGACGCTGACGCGCGTGACCCTGCCGCGCCATGAAGAACCGGACTTTGTGCCTGAGCACCGGGTACCGATGACGGATGCCAGTGGTGCCGTGCTGAAAAAGCCGAAGAAACCGAAAAAGCCGAAAGAAACGGGCGGTAAGCGCAGCCTGGGACGTTGGATGGACAGCGGTGATGAGCCAGCGGCTGCGCCTGATGTGAAGCCGGTGCGCAAGGTGCCGGTGTTCAATACTGGGCCGCGTAAACGCAAGCCTTAAGTATTTCACTGCCAAGGGGGCGCAAATGCACACTGCGCCCTCGATCTGTTTGATGAGTGCTTATAAGTTCTTGATGGGTCCTACTCTAAAACTACTTGAATATCAACCTGACAGTTCTGTGGGCTAGACCTGCATAAATTTCAGTCGCATGTTATGTACACGTCATCCTGTAACCAGCGATGACGCTGCTGCATTTGTTATTAACATTCGAGTGGGGTTTTTATGCGTCAGGTTATGGGTGTGCGCGTAATAAATTTGTATCGTGGTGCATTAGTCTTAGGCGTGATTTGTTTTTTATCTGGGTGCTTGAGGGATACATCAGTCGATTCCGCCCCCGCCCCCGCTGCAGTGCAAGCATCGGCAGCACCTTCCATTGAAGCGCACGCTTCTCCTCGTGTAGTGAGTGGGTCGCGAAATCGTCCATTTAATGAATACAGCTGGTTGACCACTCATAACTCGGTGCTTTTGAATGAGCAAGGAGACAGGGATGTTGCTCGGCAACTCAGTGAAGGGGTGAGGGGGTTCATGTTGGATATCGCCAACTCTTCCAGTTCGGGGGATGCGATGTTGTGCCATGGGCAGAGCAGTTGTGCGCACGGACGCCTGTCAGACAAGTTGGGAAATACGTTTCTGCCTTTTTTAAATAGTCGCCCCAATGAAGTGCTGAGCTTTATTCTTGAAGATTACTCAACGCGCGAGGCGCTTCAGCGTGCCATTGAGCAAGGCGGCGTCGCCCGTTACATCTTCAACCCTGATGATTATCCGGGAAACAGTTGGCCAACATTGCAGCAAATGATCGACAAAGGTCAGCGCCTGGTGATCATGACCAGCAAGGCGGCCAATGCGGGTCTTTACACCGTCGGGGGGCACCGGTTCCAGATTTTATTTGATAAAGACTGGCAAGTTCAGAATACCTACAATCTAGGTAATAGTGTATTTCAACATGATTGGAGTTGTGCTTCGCGTTGGAACGATGTTCCGATCAGTACGCAGAATGTCCAAAACAGGCTGTGGAAGCGGTTGTTCGTCATGAACCAATTTCATCAGTATCTCGCCGGGTTGAGCACGGATGCCGCCAACAAAGATAATAATCTGACCTACCTTGAGCGCCGGGTGCAGAGTAATTGCAGAGTGGCCAACCTCTTGACGGTACGGCGGCCCAATTATATTGCCTTGAATTGGTACTACGCGGGTGACGCCCAGGCCTATGTCCGGGCGTTGAATGACGGTGGCATTTATTTTTATGAGCAGAATAATGGTAACTCGGATGGCGATACGACCTGTGTCATCAGTGCCGCCAATGCGACTTATACACTTCCCAGCAGTGGCTGCGAAAACGACGAAGCGCGATCACTGATTCTGCGTGGTGTTCCCGCCAATCGACGAATTCGTCTGTATGACAGTCCAAGTGGGAATACTGAAGATGACGTCGCCACTATTGTGACTAAACGGGACATCCATTTTTCCGAAAGTGTGGTCGTTGGAAGTTTTGAAAGCAACCGTGATACGCCAGATTACTCAATTGTCTATTCCCGCAATAATGGCTTGGGTGGCAAGGTGTCACGCATCGTGGTAGACGAAAATGTCAACGACTTCTCGGACGCCAGCGTGGGATTGTACGAAGGTAATAATGGTTCTCAGAATAAAGTGTGCACCATACCCATGGGCAGGTCTGTGAATTTTGTTTTCCCGGGGAGCTATGGGTGTGACAACGATGAGGCCAGGTCAGCGGTCATTTATAAGGCCAAAGTGGGTACTTACCTATTCTTCTACGGTGATAAGAAAAATTCCAGCTCCGAAGGGCACGTGTGGATAGACGTTATAAAAGACATTACAACGCCGCAAACGATACATTCCTTTGAGCGTGATTTCGACACAGAGTTTGTTCGCGTGAGGCGTTATGGCACCCAGCAGTTGGACGGGAAAATTTCGTCTGCAACCCTACTGCCAAGGTAGCTGTACCGGGCAGGCCAAGCGTTGTTTGCGCCGATAACTCGATGTTATCGGCGTAGCCATTCCAGTACGCCTGCACCCGCCATCCGCCCACTGGCAAAACACGCCGTCAGCAAATACCCCCCGGTCGGTGCTTCCCAATCAAGCATTTCTCCTGCGCAGAATACCCCTGGCTTGGCCGTGAGCATCAGTTGCTTGTCCAGTGCTTCGAAAGGCACACCACCGGCACTGCTGATCGCTTCATCCAGCGGCCGTGTGCGTACCAGGGTAATTGGCAAGGCCTTGATCGCACGCGCTAGTGAGGCCGGGTTGGCAAAGGTCGCGGCATCCGTCAGTTCGCGTAACAGTGCTGCCTTGACGCCGTCGAGCCCGACCTGGCTGTGCAGGTGCTTGGCCATGGAGCGCGAACCACGGGGTTTGGCCAGGGCCATTTCGAGTTTATCCACAGCCTTGCCCGGCAGTAGGTCCAAGGCAACCGTGGCATTGCCGGTCTGGTTGATGCGCTCGCGAATTTGCGCAGACAACGCATAGATCAAGCTGCCTTCAAGGCCGGTGGCGGTCAGCACGCACTCGCCAAGGCGAGGGGGTTGGCCGTCGATACTCAAGGCGATGTTCTTCAGCGGGGCGCCTGCAAATCGGGACTTGAGCACTTCGCTCCAGCCTTCTACATCAAATCCACAGTTGGCAGGTTGCAGTGGCTTGAGTTCGACGCCTTGGGCTTCGAGCAACGACATCCAGGCGCCATCAGACCCCAGGCGTGTCCAGCTGCCCCCGCCCAACGCCAGCACAGTGGCGTCGGCCTTGATCGCCGTTTCGCCGTCGGGGTTGGCAATCCGCAGTGAGCCATCGGCATTCCAGCCCAGCCAGCGGTGGCGGGTGTGGATAACCACGTTGGCATCGCGTAGGCGCTTGAGCCAGGCGCGCAGCAATGGTGCGGCTTTCATATCGGTGGGGAACACGCGGCCAGAGCTGCCGACGAAGGTGTCGATGCCCAGGCCGTGTATCCACTGACATAAGGCATCGGCACTGAAAGGGCTCAACAGGCGATCTATCTCGGCGCTGCGTTCGGCGTAGCGCGAGACAAAGGCCGGATAAGCCTCGGAGTGGGTGATGTTCATGCCACCAACCCCGGCCAGCAGGAATTTTCGTCCGACCGAGGGCATGCCGTCGTACAGGTCCACACGCACGCCTGCCTGGCTCAGGACTTCGGCCGCCATCAGCCCGGCCGGGCCACCACCGATAATGGCAACGTTGAAGGAGCGAGGAGGGAGGGTGTCGGACATGGGGTTCTGCAGGTGGCGAAATGAGCCGGACATTCTACCTCAGGGACGCCCGTTCGCATCCGTACAAAAAATAACCAGTCGCTGCAAAGCCCCGACTGCGCGGGGCGAAACGGTCTTTCACTCAGGTTATCCACAGGCCGCTCCACAGCGATTGTGAGTAACTAGAGGTTATCCCAGACCTTTTGTGCGCTGTGATGAAGGATGCCATGGCGTCGGGCGAGGGCTTGTCGGTCCTTGCTGTAACCTCCACCGATCAACCCCACGACCGGAATATCGCGCCCCAGGCAGTGGCGCAGTACGGCCTCGTCACGGTCGGCTACGCCGCTGTCGGTCAATTGCAGGTAGCCCAGCGCATCGTCCTTGTGTACATCGACACCAGCGTCGTACAGCACCAGGTCTGGCTGATACAACGGCAGCAGGTAATTCAGGGTGTTATCCACAACGTGAAGGTATTCCTCGTCGCCCATGCCACGCTGCAGGGGAATGTCCCAGTCGCTCTGGGCTTTACGTGCAGGAAAGTTCTGTTCGCAGTGCAAGGAAACAGTGATGGCGTCGGGGGTATTGGCCAGGATGCGAGCGGTACCGTCGCCCTGATGTACGTCGCAATCGAAGATCAGCACTCGGCTGACGGCACCGCTTTCAAGCAAGTAGCGGCTGATGACAGCCAGGTCGTTGAAAATGCAGAAACCAGCCGGATGGTCATAATGAGCATGATGGGTACCGCCGGCCAGGTGACAAGCCAGGCCGTGTTGCAGGGCCTGCTCGGCGGCCAGCAATGAGCCGCCGACAGCGCGCACGGTTCGACGGGCCAGCGCTTCGCTCCAGGGCAGGCCCAGGCGGCGCTGGTCTTCGCGGGGCAGATCTCCGTTCATGAAACGCTCGATGTAGATAGGATCATGGGCCAGGGCGAGTATGTCGGGTGGGCAGATCTGCGGGCGCAGCAAGTCCTGCTCAGTGGTCAACCCGCTGTCGATCAGGTGATCGTGCAACAGGCGGAATTTGTCCATCGGGAAGCGGTGGTCGGCAGGAAACGCCGGGCTGTAATCGTCGTGGTAGACCAGGGGTAACGGCATGTTGAGTTCAGATCGGGTGGTCAGATGCCCGATCTTGCCAGCTGCGAGCCCTTGGGTGCCAGCCTTGTAGACTGGCGGGGAACAAAGAGGAGCCTGCCGATGAAACCGATTCTTGAATTGGAGAGCGCGCGGTTGGTGCTGCGCCAATGGCAGGATGATGACCTGCGCGAATTTGCCAACCTGTGCGCAGACCCGCAAGTGATGCGCTATTTTCCCGCACCCTTGAGCCGGGTCGAAAGCGCTGCCTTGATCGGCCGCATTCGTGGCCATTTTGCCGAATACGGTTATGGTCTGTGGGCCTTGGAGCGCAAGGATAGCGGGGCGTTTATCGGTTTTACCGGATTGTCTAACCTGAACTTTGACGCACCGTTCGCCCCAGCGGTGGAAATTGGATGGCGGCTGGCCAAGCGACATTGGGGGTTGGGTTTTGCCAGCGAAGCGGCATGGACCGCGCTGCGCTGCGGGTTCAGCCAGTTGGGCCTCGATGAGGTGGTTTCATTCACTACCTACAGCAACTTGCCGTCGCAGAAGGTCATGCAGGCCATCGGCATGCAGCGCGACTGGGCCGGTGATTTCGAGCATCCTCGCTTGGCGATCGATGATCCGCTGCGCCCCCATGTGCTGTATCGCATTAATCGGGCCCAGTGGCTTCAGACGCTGCAGGGTTGAGGGCGTGTTGTGGCAAAGCCTGTATTATTTCATCCAGGGTCGCGCAGTGTGGGATCACCGCAGCGCAGACCACCGCAGAATGCCAAGGAGAATACTGAATGAGCCACGTGTTGGACGATCTGGTCGATCTGTTGAGCCTGGAGTCGATCGAAGAAAACCTGTTCCGCGGGCGCAGCCAGGACCTTGGCTTTCGTCAGTTGTATGGTGGCCAAGTGTTGGGGCAGTCGCTGTCCGCGGCCAGCCAGACGGTCGAAGAGGCGCGCCATGTGCATTCGTTGCACGGCTACTTCCTGCGCCCGGGCGACGCCACCTTGCCGGTGGTTTACCAGGTGGACCGGGTCCGTGACGGTGGCAGCTTCAGTACCCGTCGTGTCACGGCGATCCAGAAAGGCCAGCCTATCTTCACCTGCACCACCTCCTTCCAGTACGACGAAGGCGGGTTTGAGCACCAGGCCCAGATGCCTCGGGTGATCGGCCCGGAAAACCTGCCAACGGAAGTCGACCTGATCGCCCAGGTGGCAGACCAGATACCCGCATCTATCCGCGAAAAGCTGCTGTGTGCCAAGCCTATCGAGATGCGCCCGGTCACCGAGAAAGACCCGTATAACCCGCAAGTGGGCGATCCGATCAAATACATCTGGTTTCGCGCCGACGGTACGCTGGCTGATTCACCGGCCCTGCACAAGTACATCCTGGCCTACGCCTCGGACTTCGGCTTGCTCACCACTGCACTGATACCCCATGGCAAATCGGTTTGGAGCAAGGACATGCAGATCGCCAGCCTTGACCATGCGCTGTGGTTTCACCAGAACCTGCGTGCTGATGAATGGCTGCTGTATGTCACAGACAGCCCCTGGGCCGGCAACGCCCGTGGCTTCTGCCGGGGCAGTATCTACAACCGCGCCGGACAACTGGTGGCTTCATCAACCCAGGAAGGCCTGATCCGCCACCGAGAGGACTGGGCATGAGCCTTGCGGACATCCGCCATTGGGTGTTCGACATGGATGGCACCCTGACAGTGGCCGTGCATGACTTTGCGGCCATTCGCCAGGCGCTCGATATTCCTGCCGAAGATGACATCCTGACGCACTTGGCCGCCTTGCCGGCACCGATTGCCGCCGCCAAGCATGCCTGGTTACTGGAGCACGAGCGTGATCTGGCCATCGCGTCGACCGCGGCGGTGGGGGCTATCGATCTGGTGCGAGAACTGGCCGGGCGTGGCTACCGGCTGGGCATCTTGACTCGCAATGCTCGCGAGTTGGCCCATGTGACGCTGGAGGCCATTGGCCTGGCTGACTGCTTTGCGGTCGAGGATGTGCTTGGCCGTGACGAGGCGCCGCCTAAACCGCACCCAGGCGGGCTGCTGAAATTGGCCCAGGCTTGGGATGTCGACCCGCAGCGCATGGTGATGGTCGGGGATTACCGCTTTGACCTCGATTGCGGTCGGGCGGCGGGTACCCGAACGGTATTGGTGAATCTGCCGGACAACCCTTGGCCGGAACTCACCGATTGGCATGCTGCGGATTGTGAAGCCTTGCGCCAACTACTGTAGGAGCCAGCCTTGGCTGCGATGGCCGCGCCGCGGTGCATTGGGCAATCCGCGGCGCGTTCATCGCGAGCAAGCTCTGCTCCTACAGGGCTTTCGAGCTGAAGGTATCGCACTGGTTGACATCACCGTTGGCGAAGCCGGTCTTGAACCAGCGCACGCGCTGGGCCGAAGTGCCGTGGGTGAAGGAGTCCGGTACAACCCGGCCCTGGCCTTGCTGCTGCAAGCGGTCGTCGCCAATCGCGTTGGCCGCGTTCAAGGCTTCTTCGATGTCTCCAGGCTCCAGCCAGTTGTGCCGCTGCTGGCCATGGAAAGCCCAGACGCCGGCCAGGCAATCGGCTTGTAGCTCCTGACGGACCAGCAGGCCGTTATCACCTTCCAAGCGCTGACCACTCTGGCGGGCCGCCTGGACTTTGGCAGAAACGCCCAGCAGGGTCTGCACATGATGGCCCACTTCATGAGCGATCACGTAGGCCTGGGCAAAATCTCCCGCGGCGGCAAAACGCTGCTCCATTTCGCGGAAGAAACTGGTGTCCAGGTAGACCATCTGGTCGGCCGGGCAGTAGAACGGGCCGGTTGCGGAGCTGGCAAAACCGCAGGCTGAACTGACCTGGCCGCTGAAGAGTTTCAAGGTCGGGTCTTTGTACTGGCGTCCGCCCTGGGCGAAGATTTCCCGCCAGGTGTCTTCGGTGTCGCCCAGGATGCTGGAGACAAAATCTGCCTGCACGTCGCCGGCCGGTGGCGCCTTGGCGGGGCCGGTTTGTGTCGGGGCCGAGGTTTGTGACATCTGCCCGGTCAGTTGGCCGAGGATCTGCAAAGGGTCCTGGCCGGTGAGCAAGCCGATGCCAACGATCAAGACCACGGCGCCCAGGGTCAACCCCTTGCCGCCACCCATGCGCATACCGCCACCACCCCCTTCACCCCGCGCATCGACGACGTTGTCGCTGCGTCTGCCTTTTTTCCACAGCATGGTAATACCCTCGTTGCAGGCGTCTGGGTCGGTACTGCCGTTGAGAGTTGAAGTGCGGGTGCCCAAACCTGAGGGTTAAGGTTAGTTCATCGTTTTGGCGCCGATGAAGTCATCAAACGATACATAACCATTTGGATATGTATGCAGAAGGTCTTTTCAGTGTTCCAACCCTAGCAATTGCCGGACACTGAAGCCCACGCCTACCTCCCGGGCTCTACGCAAACCTATAACAGGAGAACGACATGTCTGCCGCAGACAACAGTCGCTTCATTATCCGTGATCGCAATTGGCACCCTAAACCCCTGACGCCTGACTACAAGACGTCCATTGCCCGTTCGCCTCGCCAGGCGCTGGTGAGCATCCCGCAATCGGTGAGCGAGACCACCGGCCCGGATTTCACCCATTTGAAGTTCGGCCAGCACGACAACGACCTGCTGCTGAACTACAACAACGGTGGCCTGCCGATCGGCGAGCGCATCATCGTAGCGGGCCGTGTTTGCGATCAATACGGCAAGCCGATCCCGCATACGCTGGTGGAAATGTGGCAAGCCAACGCCGGTGGGCGCTATCGCCACAAGAACGACCGCTACCTGGCGCCACTGGACCCCAACTTTGGCGGTGTCGGCCGCGTGCTGACTGACAGCGAGGGTAATTACAGTTTCCGCACCATCAAGCCGGGCCCCTACCCATGGCGCAATGGCCCGAATGACTGGCGCCCGGCGCACATTCACTTCTCCATCAGCGGCCCGTCGATTTCCACTCGCCTGATTACCCAGCTGTATTTTGAAGGTGATCCGTTGATCCCTTTGTGCCCGATCGTCAAATCGATCGCGGACCCAGAGGCGGTACAAACCCTGATCGCCAAACTCGACCTGGCTAATGGCAACCCGATGGATTGCCTGGCCTATCGGTTTGACATTGTTCTGCGCGGCCAGCGCAAGACTCACTTCGAAAACTGCTGAGGAGCTGCGCACATGCCTATTCAACTGCTGCCGGAAACCGCCTCGCAGACCGCAGGCCCCTACGTGCATATTGGCCTGGCCCTGAGTGCAGCGGGCAATGAGCCACGCGACCAGGAGATCTGGAACGAAATGGCCAAGCCAGAGGCGCCAGGCGAGCATATCGTGCTGCTGGGCAACGTCTATGACGGCAATGGCCACCTGGTCCGCGACTCGTTCCTGGAGTTCTGGCAGGCGGATCACAACGGCCAGTACGACACCGACTACAACCTGGAAAAACCGTTCAACAGCTTTGGTCGTACCGCGACCACGTTTGATGCGGGTGAGTGGACGCTGAACACCATCAAGCCCGGTGTGATCAAAAACGCTGCCGGCGTGCCGATGGCGCCGCACATCAACGTCATCCTGTTTGCCCGTGGCATCAACATCCACCTGCATACGCGCCTGTACTTCGATGATGAAGCCTTGGCCAACGGCAAGTGCCCGGTGCTCAACCTGATCGAGCAACCCAAGCGTCGCGAGACTTTGGTGGCCAAGCGTTGCGAAGTGGACGGCAAGCTTGCGTACCGCTTCGACATTCGCATTCAGGGTGAAGGCGAGACGGTGTTTTTTGATTTCTAAGTGACAACCCTATTCGCGGGCAAGCCCGCTCCCGCAATAGACACTGTTGTGGGAGTGGGCTTGTGTGGGAGCGGGCTTGCCCGCGAAGCTTTTTTTGTTTTTTTGGAATAAAGTTCCATAATCTGTGAAATCAGCTGAGACGCAAAGATAAGCAAGGTGCAACGTAAATCGAACAGACGATTGCGCTTTGCCTTGTGCTCTTTAGAATCGGCAAAATTTTCCAGAGACCGTGACCATGGCCGGAAGTCAGATAGAACGGGCGTTCAGCCTGCTTGAAAGCCTCACCAGCGACCCTCGCGGCCTGCCCATGCAGACCTTGGCCGAGCAGCTGGATATCCCCAAGAGCGCTACTCACCGCATGCTCGCCGAGCTGATGCGGCTGGGGTACGTGCGCCAGAACCCCGAAAACAGCCGTTACCGCCTGAGCACCAAACTGGTGGCACTGGGCTTTCGATACTTGGCCAGCAGTGGCGCCGATATCGTCCAGCCGATTCTCGACCAGTTGGCCCAGGAAACCGGCGAACTGGTGCGTCTGGGCGTGGTCGAGGGGGATCGCCAGACCTGGATTGCCAAGTCCCAGGGCGCCCGCGCCGGGCTGCGTTACGACCCGGACATGGGCCGCGATGCGCCGCTGTTCTACACCGCCTCCGGGCATGCCTGGCTGGCCAGCATGAGCGATGCCCAGGCGTTGGTGCTGGTGGAGCGTCAAGGCGTTGACCGACCTGAGGACTATGGCCCCAATGCACCGACGTCCAATGCCGATTTGCTCGAACGCCTGCGTATTGCTCGCGAGCACGGCTACGCTTGGGTGGTGGAAAGCTCGGCGGTGGGCACTTCGGCGTTGGCGGCTGTGGTGCGCCATCCGCTGGATGGGCATGTGGTCGGCGTGCTCAGTGTGGCCGGGCCGAGCGCACGACTGCCTGAAGCGCGGATGCATGAATTGGCCCCGCAGTTGTTGGCGGCGGCGGCGGAACTGACGGGGGCGAGCCCGGCCTCGGATTTGTTCAGTTGACGAGCTAGGGTCATCATAAAATCACTTGCGATAATCTGGAACAGGGTTCTAAATATGTGCGTTCCCTACTGACTCTGATTTCCCTGCATGAGATGTCGATGACCGCCCCCACCGTCTTGACCGGCGTTAGCCAACCCTTCAAAGGCATTTTGCTGGTCGTGGTTGCCACCTTCCTGTTCGCCTCCCATGATGCGCTGTCCAAATACCTGACCGGGCTCTACCCGGTCATGTTGGTGATCTGGGCGCGCTACCTGACGCATACATTATTGATGATGGGCATATTCCTGCCCAGGTCAGGCCTGCACGTGCTGCGCACACGCAAGCCTGGGATGCAGCTCGCCAGGGCTTTGTGCCTGCTGGCGACTAGCCTGCTATTCATTTCCGGGCTGCAGTTCCTGCCGCTGGCCGAGGCCACGGCAGTGAATTTCCTGGCGCCACTGCTGGTCACCGCCTTGTCGGTGCCACTGTTGGGAGAGCGCGTCACGCGCGGTCAATGGCTGGCTGTGCTGGCAGGGTTTGTGGGGGTGATGGTGATTGTGCATCCCGGTAGCGATTTGTTCACGCCCGCTGTGCTGCTGCCGTTGGGATCGGCCACCTGCTTCTGCTTCTACCAGATTCTGACGCGTAAGCTCAGTGAGGTGGACAGCCCCACCACCAGCAATTTTCTCGCAGGCCTGATCAACACGTTGGTGATGAGCGCAGTGGTGCCCTTTTTCTGGAAGGCTCCGGGCGGGTTCGATGCCCTGTTGATGCTGATGTTGGGGGGCTTCGGGATGGTGGCGCATCTTCTGCTGACCCAGGCGTTTCGGCACGCGCCACCCGCGTTGCTGGCGCCCTTCAGCTATTGCCAGATCGTGTTTGCAGGGTTAATGGGGATTATATTCTTCAACCACACACCAGACATTACAGCCCAGGTCGGTATTGCGGTGATATGCCTGAGCGGCCTGGCGGCAGCGCTGTTGCAGCGCCGCCGCCAGTGAAGGTCAAACTTCGACGTTCGGTATTTTGCGCGGGGCCATGAAGTACAGCCATACCAGTGCAATGAAGTACATCGCCGGGATCATGGTGAACAGCACGGCGTAATTGTTGTGAGTGACCGTCAGGATGTAGCCCACCAACTGCGTCATGAACATCCCGCCAATGGCCGCGCACATGCCACCAAAGCCGAACACGGTACTCATCATGTGCTTGGGGGTGTAGTCCATCACCAGGCTCCAGATGTTGGCAGTCCAGGCCTGATGCGCGGCAATGGCCAGGGAGATGGCCAGCACAGCGAT
This sequence comes from Pseudomonas sp. KH_021, assembly GCF_057838865.1. Lineage (NCBI taxonomy): Bacteria > Pseudomonadati > Pseudomonadota > Gammaproteobacteria > Pseudomonadales > Pseudomonadaceae > Pseudomonas > Pseudomonas sp. KH_021. The sequence continues at coordinate 700,834 of NZ_CM174477.1, forward strand.
CCACAGGCTGCTGGCACCGGCTGCAAAGACCACACTCCCGATCGCGATGGCAAACGACAGCATTGAAACCAGGCGAGCCTTGACCGGGGCCATACCGCGGCCGATCAGGAAGGACGAAAGGACGCCGCCGCCGATGCTGCCGAAGTCGGCGCACAGGTAGATGATGATCAGCGGAATGCCCATCTGGGTCACGTTGATGCCCAGGTTGTATTGCTGGTTCAGGAACGGCGGCAGCCAGTACAGGTAGAACCAAAACACCGGTGCGGTCATCGAGAATGCCAAGGCAAAGGCCCAGGTGCCGCGCATGCGCATGATACGAGAGAAGGGCACACGGGCCTGCTCGGGTTCGACTTCTTTCTGGATGTAGTCAAGCTCCGCCTTGTTCACACTGGGGTGATCTTCGGGATTGAAGTACTTCAACCCCCAGAAGATGGCCCACGCCAGTCCCAGGAACGACATGCACAGGAACGCGGCTTGCCAGCCCCAGACGCTCAAGATCAGCGGCAGAAGCATAGGTGTGAGCATGGCGCCGACGTTGGTTCCGGCGTTGAAGATACCCGTCGCCACGGCACGCTCACCGGCCGGGAACCACAGCCGCGTGGTTTTCACGCAGGCCGGATAGTTGGCAGCTTCCGTCAGGCCCAGAATGAAGCGGCAAATCATAAAGCCTACCGCCGAAGTCGCCAGGCCATGCGCGCCCGTGGCCAGGCTCCAGAGCAGCACGGCGCAGAAGAACACGCGCTTGACCCCAAGCCGATCGATCAACCGACCCTGCAGGATAAAGCCGATGGCGTAGCCGACCTGGAACCAGAAGTTGATGTTGGCGTAATCCATCGCCGTCCAGCTCATCTCCTTGGCCAGGATCGGCTGCATGACGCCCAATGCGGCGCGGTCGATGTAATTCAGGGTGGTGGCGAAGAACACCAGGGCGAGCATCGCCCAGCGTGTCTTGCCCACGGCCATGGCGCCACGGATTTTGTCGCCGATACCGGCGTGTGGGGTGCTCACAGGCTTGGACATGGGAGTGCTTTGGGTCTGGATCATTTGAGTGTAGCCATCCGTTTTGTGACGCTGGATTCAATCCAGTCGCCGGACTTCGACGGGTCGCACATCCTCTCCATCACAGCCTTCCACGCTTTGCCAGGTACAGGTCGGCCTGGCCGCTGGCGTTGTGAGCGAGCGGGGCGAGGAATATGGAAAGTGGACGTGCTGACCGTTGGGCATCATGGCTGGCGCCAGCCAGTCGATGATGTCAATCCAATCGGTTCGCGAGCGCGGTGCTCAGCCTTTGAGCCGTAGCAGCGGCGTTGTTCGAAGTGACGCCAGGACCCAGGCAGCAGGTGGTGGCGATTGCAGAGGTAAAACAGTGAGTGCATGCATGAGCGTTTACCCGAATTTTTATGTTTATGGTGCAACTGGGTTTTGGTGGCGCTGGGTGGCGGCATTTGAATCTTCCAGCACAACCGGTCAGTACTTGTGGTGCTGCCAGTGGGTGCCTCATGGGTAGGAATGTTGCGCACTGTTCGAAAAACCGTCAATTCGTCCTACCGCATTCTGGTCGATAATCGCACACAAAACTAACTGGTTCGTACATATTAAATTGAGGTATACACTCTGTGCACCAATAATTCTCCTACCTGGGCCGTGCCTACGCCTACTGGAGCCATAAGATGCAGCGTTCGATTGCCACCGTTTCCTTGAGCGGTACCCTGCCGGAAAAACTTGAAGCCATTGCCGCCGCCGGTTTTGACGGTGTCGAGATCTTCGAGAATGACCTTCTCTACTACGACGGTAGCCCGCGCGAGATCCGCCAGCGATGCGCCGACCTTGGGCTGGCAATCACACTGTTCCAGCCGTTTCGCGACTTCGAGGGTTGCCGCCGCGACCGGCTGGCCCGCAACCTGGACCGTGCCGAGCGAAAATTCGACCTGATGCAGGAGCTGGAAACCGACCTGGTGCTGGTCTGCAGTAACGTCGCCAGCGATGCGCTGGGCGACCAGCAGATCCTGGTCGACGACCTGCGACTGTTGGGCGAGCGCGCCGGTGCTAGAGGTTTGCGCATCGGTTATGAAGCGCTGGCCTGGGGGCGTCACGTCAACACTTACCAGCAAGTCTGGGACATCGTTCGTCAGGCCGACCATCCGAGCCTGGGGATGATTCTGGACAGCTTTCATACGTTGTCGCTCAAGGGCGATCCTGCGGCGATCCGGCAGATTCCAGGCGACAAGATTTTCTTTGTGCAGATGGCCGATGCCCCCCTCCTGGCCATGGACGTGCTGGAGTGGAGCCGGCATTTTCGCTGCTTCCCGGGGCAAGGCGAATTTGACCTGCCCGGCTTTCTGGCGCCGATCCTGGAAACCGGCTATCGCGGCCCGTTGTCGCTGGAGATCTTCAACGATGGTTTCCGTGCTGCGCCCCCGCGCGCCAATGCTGCCGATGGCCTGCGTTCGCTGTTGTATCTGGAAGAAAAAACCCGTGCGCTGCTGGAGCAAAAGGGCCAGCCGCAATCGGTCACCGATCAACTGTTCGCACCCGTCCCGGCCAGTCCTTACGATGGCATCGAGTTCCTTGAATTTGCTGTTGATGACGCACTGGGCGCGAAGCTTGGCAACTGGCTCGAGCGGTTGGGCTTCGTCAAGGCCGGCCAGCATCGCTCCAAGAACGTCAGCCTGATGCGCCAAGGCGATATCAACCTGATCCTCAATGCCGAACCCTATTCGTTCGCGCACAACTTCTTCGAAAGCCATGGCCCTTCCTTGTGCGCCACCGCGATCCGGGTCAAGGACAGCAGCAAGGCTCTGGAGCGTGCCGTGGCCTATCGCGGCCAGCCATACCGCGGCCTGGTCGGGCCGAATGAGCGTGAGCTGGCAGCGGTGCGCGCCCCCGATGGCAGCCTGATCTATCTGGTCGACCAGGACGCTGACGGTCGCACCCTCTATGACACCGACTTCAGCCTGGCCCCATTGCCTGCTGGAGTGCCCGGCCTCAAGCGCATCGATCACATGGCCATGGCCTTGCCGGCCGATAGCCTCGACAGCTGGGTGCTGTTCTACAAAGGCCTGCTGGACTTCGAAGCGGATGATGAAGTGGTGCTGCCAGACCCTTATGGTCTGGTCAAAAGCCGCGCCTTGCGTAGCCAGTGCAGCTCGATCCGCCTGCCGCTGAACATCTCGGAGAACCGCAACACCGCGATCTCCCATGCGCTGTCCAGCTATCGTGGCTCAGGTGTGCACCATATCGCCTTTGATTGCGATGACATCTTCGCCTCGGTCAAAAAGGCCAAGGAGGCTGGCGTGGTGCTGCTGGATATCCCGTTGAACTACTACGATGACTTGGCCGCACGCTTCGATTTTGATGACGAGTTCCTGAGTGAACTGGCTTATTACAATGTCCTTTACGACCGTGACGCACAGGGCGGGGAGTTGTTCCACGTCTACACCGAAGCCTTTGAAGACCGCTTCTTCTTCGAAGTGCTGCAGCGCAAGAACGGCTATGCAGGTTATGGCGCGGCCAATGTAGCGGTGCGCCTGGCGGCCATGGCCAAATCTCGTAGTGGTGGCCTTCGTCACGCCAAACTGTAGGAAATTGCGGGATATTGGGTAGTACATGTCGCGTTTAAGCTTTCTTCGCTTCGCGCGGAGGACCATAATCGCCACTGTTTTCCGATGGCCGTGAGCCCTGTATGACTACAAATCCCGCCCTCGCCGCGGCGCCCGAACAAGCGCCGCGCAAGAGTCGCAAAAACAACCCCGAGAAGACCCGCGAAAACATTCTCCAGGCGGCAATCACCGAGTTCGTCCAGCAGGGGCTGGCCGGTGCGCGGGTGGATGCGATCGCCGAGCGTACCCATACCTCCAAGCGGATGATCTATTACTACTTCACCAGTAAAGAGCAGCTGTACATCGAAGTGTTGGAGAAGCTGTACGGCGATATCCGCAGCACCGAGAGCAGCTTGCACCTGGCCGAGTTGACACCGCATGACGGTATCCGCCGACTGGTTGAGTTCACCTTCGATCACCATGATCGCAACGTGGATTTCGTGCGTATCGTCTGCAACGAAAACATGCACAACGGCGAGTTCGTCAAACAATCCAAGGCGATTCGTTCGATGAACAACACCGTGCTGACGGCGTTGGATGAAGTCTTGAAGCGAGGTGCCAGAGAGGGGGTGTTCCGCCAAGGGCTGGATGCGCTGGACGTTCACCTGTTGATCAGCTCGTTCTGTTTCTACCGGGTGTCCAACCGGCATACCTTCGGCGAAATATTTCAGATCGAGCTTGAGAATGCGCAAGTCAAGGCACGCCACCGAGAGATGATCTGCGATTCCGTCCTGCGCTACCTGCAGGCCTGAATGTGGGAGCAGAGCTTGCTCGCGATGAATGCACCGCGGTGTTCCTAAATGACCGCGGTGCATTCATCGCGACCAAGGTTGCTCCTACAGGGCGGTGTTCAGCCGCTCATGCTGTTGAAATGCGCCACCATCCGTTCGGCATTCGCCTTTGCTCCACTGAACAACTCAAACGCTTTCACCGCCTGAAACACCGCCATGGTGCCGCCATCCAGGGTGCGGCAACCCAGTGCCCGGGCCTCGCGCAGCAGTTCGGTTTCCAGCGGAAAGTAGACGATCTCGGCAACCCACAGCTGCGAGCGTAGAAGCGCCTTGGGCACGGGCATGCCCGGCAGCTTGGCCATGCCCATCGGCGTCGTGTTGACCAAGCCATCCGCAGCCTCCAGTGCGCTGGCCAGGTCTGTGCCAACTCGCGCACGGCTACCGCTAAAGTGCTGGTTGAGATTGTCCGCCAGCGCCTGGGCACGATCAGGGTCGACATCGAAGAGACTCAACTGGCCCACGCCTTCGCTCAACAGCGCATGGGCAACCGCTGCACCCGCGCCACCGGCCCCCATTTGCACCACACGCTCGCGGGCCACATCGCCCAGCCCGCGTCGAAAACCTTCGGCAAAGCCCAGGCAGTCGGTGTTGTGGCCAATGCGCTTGCCGTCCTTGAGCACCACTGTGTTGACCGCGCCGATGCCACGCGCTTCATCAGACAGCTCATCGAGCAACGGAAGGATCGCCTGCTTGCAAGGGAATGTGATGTTCAGGCCGGTAAAGCTCATGTATTCGGCGGCTGTGAGCAGCTCTTCCAGCGCACCACTGTCGAGCTTGAGCGCGTCCAGATCGATCAAGCGATACAGGTAGCCCATGCCTTGCGCCGTACCTTCCTGTTCATGCAGGGCAGGGGTCCGGGAGGCCTGGATGCCGGCGCCGATCAGGCCGGCCAATACCTGGGTCTGGTGTGTCATGTTCATTGCTCCGGGCCCTCGTGAAGGTGGGCGATATGTTGCAGGGCCAGGCTATAGCCATGGGTGCCGAAACCGGCCAAGACCGCCACGGCAATACCGGACACATAGCTGTGATGACGGAACGCTTCGCGCTTATGTACGTTGGAGATGTGCACTTCGAACACTGGCACTTCACTGGCCACCAGCGCATCGCGAATGGCGATCGAGGTATGCGTCCAGGCACCGGGATTGATCACGATCGCGGCGCAGCGGCCACGGGCCTGATGAATCCAGTCAATCATCTGGCCTTCATGGTTGGTTTGTTGGAATTCGATATTAAGGCCCAGGGCATCGCCTGTGCGGCTGCATGAGGCCGACACATCGGCAAGGGTTTCATGGCCGTAGTTGGCGGGCTCGCGGGTGCCGAGCATGTTTAGGTTGGGGCCGTTGAGTACCAGCACGGTACGACTCATCGGAGGACTCCGTTGTTGTTCTTGAGTGAGTCCGGATAAATTGTACTAACTGGTTAATACAGTCAATCGGGTGCACGAGGCCTAGGCAATTACTGTTCGATCAGCGAACGGGATTGGAGGGGCCAGGCGCCCCTCCAGGCGGGGAGGCTCAGCGTCGAACCAGCAGGACGCCGCTTTCCATGTGGTGCGTATAGGGAAATTGGTCAAACAGCGCGCAACGTTCCACCCGGTGGGTGTCATGCAATTGCGCGATGTTGGCGGCCAGGGTTTCGGGGTTGCAGGAGATGTACAGGATCTGGTCGAAGCGTCGGGTCAGTTCGCAGGTGTCCGGGTCCATGCCGGCACGCGGTGGGTCGACGAACACGCTGCCGAACGCGTAGCTCTTGAGGTCAACGCCTTCCAGACGGCGGAACGGCCGAACTTCATTGAGTGCTTCGGTGAGCTCTTCGGCCGACAGGCGCACCAGCGTGACGTTGCCTACGCCGTTGTCTGCCAGGTTGTGCAGGGCAGCGTTGACCGACGTCTTGCTGATTTCGGTCGCCAGCACTTTGCGCACGCGAGTGGCCAGCGGCAGGGTGAAGTTGCCGTTGCCGCAATACAGCTCCAGCAGATCGTCCTGGCGCTCGCCCAAGGCTTCATAAGCCCAGTTCAACATCTTCTGGTTCACTTCACCGTTGGGCTGGGTGAACGCGCCTTCAGGCTGGCGATAGCGAAAGCTGCGCCCCGCCACACTCAGCTCTTCGACAGCATAGTCGCGGCCGATGACCACACGCTTGCCTTTGGAGCGGCCAATGATGCTGACGTTCAGGTCAGCGGCCAGTTGTTCGGCCGCCACTTGCCAATGCTCGTCAAGTGGGCGGTGGTAGCAGAGGGTGATCATCGCGTCACCGGCCAGGGTGGTCAAAAACTCCACCTGGAACAGCTTGAAGCTCAGTGCCGAGCTGGCTTGCCAGGCGGCCTTGAGCCTTGGCATCAGCTCATTGATGCGCAAGCTTGCGATGGGAAAGGCTTCGATCAGGATCGGCGTGTGCTTTTCACCCGGTGCGAACATCGCGTAGTGGCGCTGCTCGTTTTCGCGCCATAGGCGAAATTCGGCGCGCAGGCGATAGTGCTCGCGCGGCGAGTCGAATACCGCAGGCTCTGGCGCATCGAATGGCGCCAGCAGCTCACGCAGGCGCTCGACTTTGGCGTCGAGTTGGCGGGTGTAGTCGGAGGGGTCGAGAACAGCACTCATGCGTTAAACCAGCCCAGCTTGATAACGAAAAGAATCGACAGGATCACCAGCGCCGAGTTCAAGTCGCGGTGGCGACCGGAAATCAGCTTGATGGCCGTCCAGGAAATAAAGCCAAAGGCAATGCCGTTGGCGATCGAATAGGTCAGCGGCATGGCGAGGGCGGTCACCATCACCGGTGCAGCTTCGGTAATGTCGTCCCAGTTTATTTCCGCCAGGCCCGAGGCCATCAGCACGGCGACGAACAGCAGCGCAGGTGCAGTGGCAAACGCCGGGACACTGCCGGCCAGTGGCGCGAAGAACAGCGCCAGCAGGAACAATACCGCGACTACGATGGCGGTCAGGCCGGTGCGGCCACCCGCACTCACGCCGGCGGCAGATTCGATGTAGCTGGTGGTGGTCGAGGTGCCCAGCAGCGAGCCCGCCATGGCGGCGGTGCTGTCGGCGATCAGGGCACGGCCCATCTTCGGCATGTGGCCGTCCTTGCGCATCAGCCCGGCGCGCTTGGCCACGCCGATCAGGGTGCCGGAGTTGTCGAACAGGTCAACGAACAGGAACGCGAAAATCACGCTGATCAGGCCAATATCCAGCGCGCCCTTGATGTCCAGCTGCAGGAAGGTCGGGGCCAGCGACGGTGGCATCGACATTACACCTGCGAAAGGGGTGAAGCCCATGACGATCGACGCCACGGTCACACTGAGAATGCCGATCAGCACCGCGCCACGGACTTTCATGGCCTCCAGGGCCACGATCAGGAAAAAGCCCAGGGTCGCGAGGATCGGAGCAGGCTGTTTGAGGTCGCCCAAGCCCACCAGGGTTTTTGGATTATCGACGACGATGCCGGCGTTATTCAGAGCAATCAATGCCAGGAACAAGCCGATCCCTGCCGCAATGGCCGAACGCAGGGGCAAGGGGATGCTGTTGACGATCCACTCGCGGATGCGAAAGATCGACAGCAGGAAAAACAATACGGCCGAAATGAACACCGCACCCAGTGCCACTTGCCAGGTATGGCCCATGTTCAGCACGACGGTGTAGGTGAAAAAGGCGTTCAGGCCCATCCCCGGCGCCAGGGCGATCGGATAGTTGGCGATCAGCCCCATGACGGTCGAACCGATGGCGGCGGCCAGGCAGGTGGCGACGAACACCGCACCCTTGTCCATGCCGGTCTCGCCGAGGATGCTCGGGTTGACGAACAGAATGTAGGCCATGGCCAGGAAGGTGGTGACACCCGCGAGTATCTCGGTGCGCACATTGGTGTCATGTGCCTTGAGTTGAAACAGCCTTTCCAGCATGCCTGCTCCCCGTGGCGCCCTGGGGCGCCGTGAATGAATTCGACCCTCAAAGCAAAGCACAGGCTGTGCCGCAAGCCTTGGACTTTGTATGGGTCGGGAAAAAGCCGCGCATCATACCAGCATGACTTGGGACGGGGTATGAATCCTCCTGCACGCAAGACCGCAGGGTGAATGAACTACGCTTTTGAGAATAGCCATCTGGAGTGCGGTCATGACTGAAAGAGCCTTGATAGCGATTGCCAACGGCGTCGATGATCTGCAGTGCGTGACGCTGATCGATGTGTTGCGACGTGCAGGAATTGAGGTGGTGGTCGCCAGTGTTGAAGCGCGGCGGATGCTCACGGGCGTGCGCGGCACTCGACTGACCGCCGATGCGATGGTAGTCGACGTACTGGCCCAACCGTTCGACTTGATTGCGTTGCCGGGCGGAGAGCCGGGCTGCCTCCACTTGGCCGGGCATCAGCCGTTGGCGCAGCGAGTGCAGGAGCAATCCAAGGGTGGGCATTTTTTTGCCGGTATCGGTGAAGCACCGGCACTGGCGCTACTGCCATATGGCGTACTACGCCAGCGGCGTATGACCTGCCACCCTCGCTTCAGTCATGTGCTGTCCAACTGCAGCTTCGTTGACCAGCCGGTGGTGGTCGATGGCAACTGCATAACGGCGCAGAATTCTGCGGCGGCCTTGACCTTTGCCCTGACCCTGGTCGAGCAGGTCTGTGGCAAGCGGGTGAGGGCGCAAACCTCCGCGTTGTTGGGGCTCGCGTAGGAGCAGACCTTGGTCGCGATGGTGTCGCTGCGGTGTCACTCTTTACTATCGCGGCGATGCCATCGCGACCAAGGTCTGCTCCTACAGGCGACGCCATCGCGACCAAGGTCTGCTCCTACAGGCGACGCCATCGCGACCAAGGTCTGCTCCTACAGGCGATGCCATCGCGACCAAGGCCCATCAACGCCGGGTGTGCATGTGATCCCGCCGGGCCAGTGTTGGAAACAACTTTATCCACACCCCCGTCACCACCAGCGTGCCGACACCGCCCAGCACCACCGCCGGTACGGTCCCGAACCAGTGCGCCGTCACCCCCGATTCGAACTCGCCGAGCTGGTTTGAAGCGCCGATGAACAAACCATTCACCGCACTGACCCGGCCGCGCATCTCATCAGGCGTTTCCAACTGCACAAAGGCACCGCGGATCACCATGCTGATCATGTCGGCCGCACCCAGCACCGCCAGGACCGCCAGCGAAAACCAGAACGAGCTCGAAAGACCGAAGGCAATCGTCGCCACGCCAAAGACACCGACGGCCGTGAACATGATGCGCCCCACATTGCGTTCCACGGGAAAGCGCGCCAGCCACAGTGACATCAGCAGGGCGCCCACCGCAGGTGCCGAACGCAGCAGGCCCAGGCCCCAGGGGCCGGTCAACAGGATGTCCTTGGCAAATACCGGCAACAGCGCCGTGGCACCGCCTAGCAAGACGGCAAACAAGTCCAGGGAGATGGCACCGAGAATGTCCGGGCGACTGCGGATAAAGCGGATACCTGCCAGCAGCGACTCCATGCTGGCCTTGCCCGTGTTCAGGGTGACTTGCCGGGACGTCAGGTTGAGCATCAGGCAGCAGGCGATGATGTAGAGCACGACGACAGGTCCATAGACCCAGACACTGCCGAAGGCGTAGAGAAAACCGCCCAGCGCCGGTGCAACGATGGTTGCCGATTGCATGGCCGAGGCCGAGGCGGCCACCGCGCGTGGAAACAACTCGGCAGGGACGATGGCCGGCAACAGCGCCTGCGTCGCTGGCATCTCGAACGAACGCGCGCTGCCGAGCAAGAACGCCAGGATAAAAATCATCTCGCGGCTGACCGAGTCGGTGCTGGCGCCCGCTACCAGCGCCAGCGCTATCAAGGCTTGGGCGCTCTGACACAAGGCAGCCACCTTGCGCCGGTCATAGCGGTCGGCAACGTGCCCGGTGTGCAGCATGAACAACACGCGGGGGGCGAACTCCACCAGGCCGACCAGCCCCAAGTCCAGCACGTTGCCGGTCAATTGATACAGTTGCCAGCCAATGGCCACGGTGAGCATCTGGAAACCACTGGCGGTAAACACCCGCGCAAACCAAAACGCCAGGAAAGGCCGGTGGTGACGCAGCAGCAAAGGGGTGGTGCTAGACATGAAAAGCAAATATCCCAAGGCGCGTAAAGCGGCGAGATTAGCATCACTTTGTAACGCAAAGTTACGCAGCTCTGCGTTCATGTGCGCTCAGCGCACCGATTCGAACAGAGGTAAAGAGGGTGAGACAACCGGTCACGCGGCAATCGACCACGCGAACCCTCCGGCCGATTGAGACTACTCTTTCAACGATCGCTTGATCCACATCAATGCCAACCGTGGGTATTTGACGTGACGGCCTATCCGGCCGGCCCCTTCGATGTACCCTGACAGAGGAAGCCATATGTTCGGTTTGGAGGCTCTCGATCTCGCCCGAATCCAATTCGCGTTCACCGTGTCGTTCCACATCCTGTTCCCGGCCATCACCATTGGCCTGGCGAGTTATCTGGCCGTGCTCGAAGGGCTGTGGCTCAGAACCCATCAAGACGTTTACCGTGACCTGTATCACTTCTGGTCGAAGATCTTCGCCGTCAACTTCGGGATGGGCGTGGTCTCGGGCCTGGTGATGGCCTATCAGTTTGGCACCAACTGGAGTCGCTTCTCCGACTTCGCCGGCGCCGTAACCGGGCCGTTGTTGACCTACGAAGTGCTCACCGCCTTCTTCCTCGAGGCCGGCTTTCTCGGCGTCATGCTGTTTGGCTGGAACCGGGTGGGGCGTGGCCTGCACTTTTTTGCCACGGTGATGGTGGCGATCGGGACCTTGGTATCGACCTTCTGGATCCTGGCCTCCAACAGCTGGATGCAAACGCCCCAGGGGTATGAAATCGTCGATGGCCGGGTCATCCCGGTGGACTGGCTGGCGGTGATCTTCAATCCTTCCTTTCCCTATCGGCTGATGCACATGGCCACCGCCGCCTTTGTCGCCACCGCCTTTTTTGTCGGTGCTTCGGCGGCCTGGCACTTGCTGCGGGGCCGTGACAATCCGGCGATCCGCAAGATGCTCTCGATGGCCATGTGGATGGCGCTGATCGTAGCGCCGGTGCAAGCGGTGATCGGTGACTTCCATGGTCTCAATACGCTCAAGCACCAACCGGTGAAAATCGCCGCCATCGAAGGGCACTGGGAGAATGTCGGCGATGAACCGACGCCGCTGATCCTGTTCGGCTGGCCGGACATGAAGGCGGAGAAAACCCGCTTTGCCGTCGAGATTCCCTACCTGGGCAGCCTCATCCTGACCCACAGCCTGGACCAGCAAGTGCCGGCGATGAAGGAGTTTCCCCCTGAAGACCGGCCCAACTCGACCATCGTGTTCTGGTCGTTCCGGGTCATGGTCGGGTTGGGCCTGCTGATGATCCTGACCGGCCTGTGGAGCCTGTGGTTGCGCCAGCGCGGCACCCTGTTCGAGAACCGGGCGTTCCTGCGCCTGGCGTTGTGGATGGGGCCGTCGGGGCTGATCGCGATATTGGCCGGCTGGTTCACCACCGAAATCGGTCGTCAGCCGTGGGTCGTCTACGGCCTGATGCGCACCGCCGATGCCTCTTCCAATCACAGTGTCGGGCAGATGAGCCTGACCCTGATCCTGTTCGTGGTGGTGTACTTCTCGCTGTTCGGCGTGGGCCTGGGCTACATGATGCGCCTGGTGCGCAAAGGGCCGAAGACCGATGAGGGCAAGCAGCAGAACCCTGGTGGGCCGGGCCAACCGCGCACACCGGCACGTCCGCTTTCGGCTGCCGATGAGGGCAGCGAAGACGGTTCCAGCGACAGCCTGAGCAAGGGGAACTGAGCCATGGGTATGGATCTTCCACTGATCTGGGCGGTGATCATCATCTTCGGCATCATGATGTACGTGGTCATGGACGGCTTCGATTTGGGGATCGGCATTCTCTTTCCCTTTATCCCGGGCGAGTCGGACCGCGATGTGATGATGAACACCGTGGCCCCGGTCTGGGACGGCAACGAAACCTGGCTGGTGTTGGGCGGCGCGGCGCTGTTCGGGGCCTTTCCTTTGGCCTATGCGGTGGTGCTGTCAGCGCTGTACCTGCCGTTGATCTTCATGTTGATCGGCTTGATCTTTCGCGGCGTGGCCTTCGAGTTTCGCTTCAAGGCCAGGCCCGACAAGCGACACATCTGGGACAAGGCCTTTATCGGCGGCTCGTTGGCCGCCACCTTCTTCCAGGGCGTGGCGCTGGGGGCCTTTATCGACGGCCTGCCGGTGGTCAACCGTGCCTATGCCGGTGGCTCGCTGGACTGGCTGACCCCCTTCAGCCTGTTCTGTGGCCTGGCATTGATCGTGGCGTATGCCTTGCTGGGCTGCACTTGGCTGATCATGAAAACCGAAGGCAAGCTGCAGGCGCAGATGCATCACCTGGCGCGGCCGCTGGCGTTCGTGTTGTTGGCCGTGACCGGCATCGTCAGCCTGTGGACGCCGCTTGCCCATGATGAAATCGCCGCCCGCTGGTTCAGCCTGCCCAACCTGTTCTGGTTCCTGCCGGTGCCGATCCTGGTGCTGGTCACGATGGTCGGCCTGTTGCGGGCCGTGGCGCGCAATGCCCACTACACGCCGTTTTTGCTGACCCTGGTGTTGATCTTTTTGGGCTACAGCGGCCTGGGGATCAGCCTGTGGCCGAACATCGTACCGCCGTCGATCTCGATCTGGGACGCCGCCGCACCGCCGCAGAGCCAGGGCTTCATGCTGGTGGGGACCTTGTTCATCATCCCGTTCATTCTCGGCTACACCTTTTGGAGCTACTACGTGTTCCGCGGCAAGGTGACTCACGAAGATGGTTATCACTAGCCGGGAGGCCGCTCAATGACTGACAAGCAAACGCTGCCCACGCCTGAGCCGAAAAAGCCGCTCTGGCACCGCTTGGGTTGGTTGGTGCTTATCTGGTGCGCCAGTGTTGCGGCACTGGGCATCGCCGCCTGGTTGATGCGCCTGTTTATGGCGGCGGCGGGGATGAAATCCCACTGAGAAAACCAAGGCGGGCACCTCGTGGGGCTCATGCGATCTGTTGACAGGCACTCTGCGGGTTCACCCTGTGAATGCAGGGAGGAAGGTCGTATCAAGGCCTCCAGGCGCTTGCCTTGGGTTTTGTGCTGTTGCCCAAATCGAGCGCCGCCCGCGCGGCGCATCGCCGGCTAAAGCCGGCTCCCACATTTTTTGCAACGTGCCATGGCCTGTGGGGTAGGGGTTGTTAGCCTTGGTGGTTCGGCTTTGGATTTTTGTGGTTTCGGGGGGGGGGCGCGTGGCTGACAACGCCAATCTCACAGGCCATGGCGCGTTGCAACAAATGTGGGAGCCGGCTTGAGCCGGCGAATGCGCCGCGCGGGCGGCGCTCGATCTCAAGAACAAAGGAAAAACCAAGGCGGACACCTCGCGGGGCTCATGCAATCTGTCGACAGGCACCCTACGGGTTCACCCTGAGAATGAAGGGAGGGAGGTCGTATCAAGCCGCACATCGGATCGCCGAACCGCTAGCTCCTACTTACGGGCCTTGAGCACGACAAACTTTGGTGTGGCGGCAACCTGTTCGACGCCTCGGAAAAGGCGTGCAAGTTTGCTGTGATAGCCCAGGTGGCGGTTGCCAACGATGTACAGCGCACCGCCCACCACCAAGGCTTCGCGCGCTTGCTGAAACATGCGCCAGGCCAGGAAGTCGCCCACCACTTGCTGCTGGTGGAAGGGCGGATTGCAGAGCACCACATCCAACGACTGGGGCGGCAGGTCGGCCAGGCCATCACCCGCCTGGGCGGTCACTTCGCGAGCGCCCAGGGCGGCCTGCCAGTTGTCCAGTGCCGATTGCACGGCCATGTACGACTCATCCACCAGCGTGTAATGAGCCTGGGGATTATCCAGGGCGCTGGCAATCGCCAGCACGCCATTGCCGCAACCCAGGTCCGCTACCCGGGCATTGCCCAGGTTTTTCGGCAAGTGCGGGAGGAAAGCGCGAGTGCCAATGTCCAGGCCTTCGCGGCAGAACACATTGGCATGGTTAAGCAGTTCGATGGCCGGCTTTTCGAGGCAGTACCGGGTTGGGTAGGGCGAAGTGAACGGTGGTTTGGATTCGTAGCTTGCGGTCAGCAAACGAGCCTTTTTCTGCGCCAGTGAGGCTTGCACAGGCCCAATGTATTTCTCCAGCAGGTCGCCGGCTGCGCGAGGCAAATGTTTGACCATGGCTCCGGCAATCACCTGCGCACCTGGAGCAAGATGGCCTTGCAGGCGAATCAGTTGCTCTTCCAGCAAGGCCAAAGTCTTGGGCACGCGCACCAGGACGCGGTCGAACTGGCCGCTGAACGGACTGCTGGCCGGCAACAGGCTGATCGCATCGAAGGGCTGGGCGTTGAGCACAAGGTTCTTTTGCAAGGCCAGGTTGGCCAGGTAGGAATCACCACTGGTGACGACCTGGAAGTGGCCGTTGAGGCTGACCGCCAGAGCGCCAAAACTGTCGTTGAGCACCAAGACACGGGTGGTGGTGGGCAGCGATTGGGCGTGCAACTCAGCGAGCAGGTATTCATCGGCCGCGTCAAAGGCTTGCAGCGGCTCATTCGCTTGCTCAGGTTGGCGGATCAGGTCGAGTTCGGCGAAGGGGCTGGTCAGCAAGGGCATGGCGGGGCTCTGGATATCGGCTTGAATGCAACAAGACGCGATTCTACGTGCTTTTGACACCAGAGTGAGTCACAAGTCGTTCAAAGGATCAGTTCAAAAAAAACCGCCGAGCGCTGCGCGCACGGCGGCGCTGGTTTTGTTGGAAGCGTTCATCTTGCTGATAGCACCCTTGACATGAAAGTTTACCGTTCTTTCAGATAAACGCAGGATGATGGCGATATCAGCGGCGGTCTTCCCCATGGCGGACCATTTGAGCACTTCGATTTCCCGATCACTCAGGTTGGCATTTTCTTCAGGCGTCAGGGAGATCTGGTTGCTCAGCAAGCCATGCATGATATTGCACAGCCAAGCGGTGAATGGAGACTTTTCGTAGAACTCTTGAACGCTGATTGATTGTTCGCTGCGGGCCACGCTCAACAAGCTTTCACCGCCGCGATGATCGCGTGCCGATTGAGACCAACCGTACTTCAGCCCATGATGTTGAGCTTCTTCCCAAAACTGTGGGACGGCTTTGAAAACATCATCGGTCCAAAGAACAGGAAAGAGAGAGGTATGACAATGGAGCACAACGGGATCGATATCGATGTAGTTCATCGCGTGATAGCGATTCATCCAAACGGAGGGGTAGTTGCTGTAAATAACTGTTTTTGGGTGTGCGGTGGCCAATTGTTTGCGCATCCCAAAAGCCATGTACTCAAAGCCGAGTTGCTTCACCATCAATAAAGCATTGGCGAACGCTTCCTCCGGATTTTTGGAATTCATCAGCGCGTGAAGCTGTGCCTCCGTCCAAAGTTCCACGAGCAGGTCCTCCATGAGTTTTTATGGATCCAAGTTTAGAGTTCGAGTGTAGGATATCTTCCTGAATGTGGGTAGGAAAATTTGATGCTGCCAATTTGATACTAGTCTGTTGGGTAGTGTTATAGAGCGAGTCGTTATTATTACAAATGTTATGGCGGTTTTTAATATGGCATTTCTCAGGGTGGGTGATTAATAAGGACGTTCTATTTAGTTAACTTCCTTTTCAGTGGGGTGTGGGGTGTGGGGTGCAGGGTCGATACCACACAAATCGAGGGTGTTTGTTGCTGACGGTTTGCGCCACACTCTGTGCTTACCTCTTATGGAGCGCACCATGACTGCCAGTGCGGAGAAGTTCACCCGTCAGACGTTGCTGGACGTTCAACCGTTGACCCCCAGCCTGTTTACCCTGCGCACCACACGTGACCCAGGCTTTCGTTTTCGGGCGGGTCAGTTTGCTCGGCTAGGGGTGACCAAGGCGGATGGCAGCGTGGTGTGGCGCGCCTATTCGATGGTGTCATCTCCTTACGACGAATACCTGGATTTTTTTTCTATTGTGGTGCCAGGCGGTGAATTCACCAGTGAGTTAAGCCGGCTGCGCGAAGGCGACAGCCTGTTGATCGATCGGCAGGCCTTTGGCTACCTGACCCTGGACCGCTTTGCCGATGGCCGTGATTTATGGTTGCTGGCGACGGGCACCGGAGTCGCGCCTTTCCTGTCGATACTGCAGGACTTCGAAGCGTGGGAGCGCTTCGAGACGATCAAACTGGTGTATTCAGTGCGCCAGGCGCGCGAGCTGGCCTATTTGCCGCTGATCGCAGGCTTAAGGGAGCGTGACTACTTCGCCGGGCATGCCCACAAGCTGCAATTCATACCCGCGGTGACGCGTGAACAGCATCCCGGAGCGCTGCGCGGACGGATTACTGATTTGATCGTTAATGGCGATTTAGAGCGCTCGGCGGGTCTTGCGCTGACAGCGGAACATTCGCGGGTGATGCTCTGTGGCAACCCACAAATGATTGACGATACCCGGCAAATACTAAAGCAGCGTGACATGAACTTGAGTTTGTCTCGGCGGCCTGGGCAAGTTGCCGTTGAGAACTATTGGTGAAAATAACGGCGCCGTGAGGCGCCGTGTTCAAAAAGTGACTTATAAGTTTCCGGGTTTGTTGTTTTGCGATTTCAACAAGTCTCGTATTTCACCCAGCAGTTCTTCTTCTTTGGTTGGGACGGGCGGCAAGGTGGGGGCAGCTGCTTCTTCGCGCTTCATCCGGTTGATCACTTTGACAGCCATGAAAATGGCTAAGGCCACGATCAGAAAGTCGATAACGGTTTGAATGAATTTTCCGTAGGCGAGCATTACCGCAGGAGCGTCTCCCTGGGCTGCCTTGAGCGTGACGGCCAAGTCGCTAAAGTCTACTCCACCGACCAATAGCCCAATGGGTGGCATGACCACATCGCCGACAAAAGATGAAACGATCTTGCCGAAAGCGGCGCCGATAATGATACCGACGGCCATATCGACGACGTTGCCTTTGACTGCGAAGGCCTTGAACTCACTGATTACGCCCATGGTTAATTCCTTGTTACAGGTGGAGGTTGGTCAGAGCAGTGTAATTCAGCTATTGAGTTCACGCTTGGTGCAAGTGTCTTGCGCTGTAGCGAACAGTTTTGTCCGATGTACGCCGAACTTCATTGGCCCCTCTCATGGCCGGGCTCGGCTATGATGGCTGCTTTTGCAGGCAGGACGACAAGATGGCCAAGGCCAAGCGCATGTACGGCTGCACCGAGTGCGGCGCGACCTTTCCAAAGTGGGCCGGTCAATGCGGCGAGTGTGGCGCGTGGAACACTCTGGTAGAAACCGTGATCGAGAACGGTGCCGCAGCGCCACCCAGTGGCCGCACTGGCTGGGCCGGGCAGCAAGCCCAGATCAAGACCCTGGCCGAAGTCAGCGTCGAAGAGATTCCGCGATTCACCACCGCCAGCGCCGAACTCGACCGCGTGCTCGGCGGCGGGCTGGTCGATGGCTCGGTGGTCTTGATCGGCGGCGACCCGGGTATCGGCAAGTCAACCATCCTGCTGCAAACCCTGTGCAATATCGCCTCGCGCATGCCCGCCTTATACGTCACCGGCGAAGAGTCGCAACAGCAGGTGGCCATGCGCGCCCGGCGCCTGGGGTTGCCACAGGACAAATTGCGCGTCATGACCGAAACGTGCATAGAAACCATCATCGCCACGGCCAAGGTCGAGAAGCCCAAGGTCATGGTCATCGACTCCATCCAGACCATTTTCACCGAGCAGTTGCAATCTGCACCGGGTGGGGTCTCGCAGGTGCGCGAAAGCGCGGCGCTGCTGGTGCGCTATGCCAAGCAGAGCGGCACGGCGATTTTCCTGGTGGGCCACGTCACCAAGGAAGGCGCCCTTGCCGGGCCGCGGGTGCTTGAGCATATGGTCGATACGGTTTTGTATTTTGAAGGTGAGTCCGATGGCCGCCTGCGATTGTTGCGGGCTGTGAAAAACCGCTTCGGAGCCATTAACGAGTTGGGCGTCTTCGGCATGACCGATCGCGGCTTGAAAGAGGTTTCCAACCCCTCTGCGATCTTTCTGACTCGTGCTCAGGAAGAAGTACCAGGCAGTGTGGTGATGGCCACTTGGGAAGGTACGCGGCCGATGCTGGTGGAAGTCCAGGCCTTGGTCGATGACAGCCACCTGGCCAACCCACGCCGCGTAACCCTGGGGCTGGACCAGAATCGCCTGGCCATGTTGCTGGCAGTGCTGCATCGCCACGGCGGGATTCCCACCCACGATCAGGACGTGTTTCTCAACGTGGTGGGTGGGGTAAAAGTGCTGGAAACCGCATCAGATCTCGCCTTGTTGGCGGCGATTATGTCCAGCCTGCGCAATCGGCCGCTGGCGCATGGCTTGTTGGTGTTTGGCGAAGTGGGGCTGTCGGGCGAGGTTCGCCCCGTGCCAAGCGGTCAGGAGCGACTGAAAGAAGCTGCCAAGCATGGCTTCAAGAGGGCCATCGTGCCCAAGGGCAATGCCCCCAAGGAAGCGCCATCGGGGTTGACGGTGGTGGCGGTGACGCGCCTTGAGCAGGCGCTGGATGCGTTATTCGAGTAATCCCTGTCCTTAGAAACTTCGCTGCTTGCGCTTTGATTTCTTGCTCTGCTCCTGGCTCTTGACCTTCATACATAAAGGGTCCAGACACCGCGGATGTCCCCGCATCCGGCCCTACGCTTCGCTCCGGGTTCCCATCATTCTCAGGGTGAACCCGCAGAGTGCCTGTCAACAGATCGCATGAACCCCACGAGGTGCCTGCCTTGGTTGTTCCTTTGTTCTTGAGATCGAGCGCCGCCCGCGCGGCGCATCGCGACCAAGGTCTGCTCCTACATTGGTTGCAACGTGCCATGGCCTGTGAGATTGGAGTTGTCAGCCACGCGCAATCCGCCCGAAACCACAAAAATTCAAAGCCGAACCACCAAGGCTAACAACCCCAACCCCACAGACCATGGCACGTTGCAACCAATGTGGGAGCCGGCTTTAGCCGGCGAATGCGCCGCGCGGGCGGCGCTCGATCTCGGCAACAGCACAAAACCCAAGGCAAGCGCCTGGAAGCCTTGATACGGTCTCCCTCCGCACCTACTCCGTGGGGCCGCTGCGCAGGCGCGGAACGAAGCCTCCTGAAGGGACATCCGTGGTGTCTGGAGTTTCTGTGTTTGAAGATCAAGATCAAGATCAAGATCAACGGCTCGGCTTTGATCAGCCTGTCGCCGTCACCGACTCAACCGTTCGCTTGACTGGCGCCGGCCCATGCTCGTGGTCGCCGCCCAGCACCGGAACCTCCTGCCCATCGGCGTTGTACAGTTTGCCGTCCTCAAAGTAATCCCCATCGCGCAGAGCGGCGATGTCCAGCACATTCAAGGTCCGCTCGGACGCCGCAACGAATACCGATTGCTGATCAGAGTTACCGGCCTTGAAGTGGTTGAACGCCAGGTTCAACACAATCGCCATGATCGCCGACGAGCTGATACCCGAATGGAAAATGGTGCCAAACCAGCCCGGGAATTGATCGTAGAAGTTAGGCGCCGCGATCGGGATCATGCCGAAGCCGAGCGAGGCAGCGACGATGATCAGGTTCATGTTGTTGCGATAGTCAACCTTGGACAGGGTGCGGATGCCGCTGGCTGCCACCGTGCCGAACAGCACGATACCGGCACCGCCCAGCACGGAGGTCGGCACGGCGGCAATCACCCGGCCCATGACGGGCAGCAAGCCCAGCACTACCAATATCACACCGCCGGTGGCCACCACATAACGGCTCTTCACGCCTGTCACAGCCACCAGGCCGACGTTCTGCGCGAAAGCACTTTGCGTGAAGGACCCAAAAATAGGCGCCAGGATGCTCGACAGCATGTCAGCTCGCAGGCCATTACCCAGGCGCTTTGAATCGACCTTGGTGTCGATGATTTCACCGACGGCCAGGATATCGGCGCTGGTTTCCACCAAGGTCACCATGATCACAATGCACATCGACAAAATGGCGGCGATATGAAAAGTGGGTGTGCCGAAATGGAAGGGTGAAGGCATGGCCAGCATCGGGCCGTTAGCGACGTTGGAGAAGTTCGCCATGCCCAGCGACCAGGCGATCAGTGTGCCAATGACCATGGCCAGCAGGATCGACAGGCGAGAAATCGCCGCACTGCCCAGTTTGCTCAGTACCAGAACAATCAAGAACGTCAGGGCGGCCAGACCAATATTGGCCATGCTGCCGAAGTCGGGTGCATGGCTGTTACCGCCCATCACCCAGCGTGCCGCTACAGGCATCAAGGTCAAGCCGATGGTCGTGATGACAATCCCGGTCACCAGGGGTGGAAAGAATTTAGTGATCCTGGAAAAGACCGGTGTGATGGCCAGCCCTATCAAGGATGCAATCATCACGGCCCCGAGCACCGACGGCATCCCTCCACCGTCGGCGGTCGTCAGAATCGCCGACATGGTCGCCACACCGGCAAAGGATACGCCCTGCACCAGTGGCAGCTGACAGCCAAAGAAGGGAATGCCCAAGGTTTGCAACAAGGTAGCCAAGCCGCCGGCAAACAGCGAAGCGGCAATCAGCAAGCCGATATCAGCGGGCGCAAGGCCTGCGGCCTGCCCGAGAATCAGCGGTACGGCAACAATCCCTCCGTACATCGTCAAAACGTGCTGCAGCCCGTACGCCAGATTGGCGCCAAGGCCCAGGTTTTCGTCTTCGGGACGTTGTACTGAAGACGTGCTGAGGGCGGACGTATTCATGGAGATGGCATCTCGATTTATTGTTGTCCGGCTACTGTAGACGCCAATGGTTACGGAATTCCAGACAAATTGTATACAGTTTTACATTTTAGATCCTGATCGATCGGTCATGTATTTTGGCGGGAAAAATGGGCGATTTGGGTCCGCGATTTTTGGTATGCGGTATACAGGAGGATTTCTTGTTTTTCGCGGTTATGCGGGGTGCCGCAGCGGCTTTTTATCGGTGTTTGATAAAAGGCAGAGGAGGGGTGGCAAGATCGATAGCAGGCTAAAAGATTCTAAAGTTCGATCAATTGGCGCAGCTCACGCAGCAATTCTGTCTCATCCGCCAGGTTGAGTTCGACTAAGCGGCGCAGGTGCTCGCTGGAGTGCAGGTCGATATAGCGGCAGGTGAAGCCCAACTGATCGTCCTTCTCATGGTTGAGCTCGCCCTTCAAGTGCACTTGGGCGTCGGGGTTCAGCTGGATCTCGATATCGAACAGTTGATGAACGCTGGCGGACCAATCCTCGGGGCGATTGACCTGCAACCCCTTGAGGGACACGTCCACCAGTGTGGTGCGCCAGCGATGACCGTCGCGCACAAGCTCTGCGGCAGCATCGAAAGCGATGCGTTTGAATCGGCGGCGCTCCAAATGGTGCTCTGTCATGGCAGCTTCCTTTTCGATGGTTTGACTATAGCTGCGTGTAGGCAAGCTGTCCTTGTCAAGCCATGCCCAAAGGGGATCGATATAGACTTTGGTCGTAGGCGGCAGCTCTAGATCAAAGGGCGATATTTCTGACTACACTCGCTAGACTTCAAGGGTTGTTCTTTTATATCCACTTAGCTGGAATCTAATCATGAAAAATAATAATAGCCCGCTACGCCATTTGCCCTGGCTGGTGCTGGCAGTTCTGGGAGCGTGCGCGCTGGGCGTGGTGGCCCTGCGTCGAGGCGAAGCCATTAACGCCTTGTGGATCGTGGTAGCGGCGGTGGCCATCTATCTCGTTGCATACCGTTACTACAGTCTGTTTATCGCCACGCGTGTGATGCAACTAGACCCTCGGCGGGCGACACCGGCGGTTATCAACAATGATGGTCTGGACTACGTGCCGACCAACAAACACATTCTTTTCGGTCACCACTTTGCCGCTATCGCGGGCGCGGGTCCGCTTGTCGGTCCGGTCCTGGCGGCGCAAATGGGCTATCTGCCTGGCACACTCTGGCTGATTGCTGGCGTGGTACTGGCCGGTGCGGTACAGGACTTCATGGTCCTGTTCCTGTCGACTCGCCGCAACGGCCGTTCGCTGGGTGACATGGTCCGCGAGGAAATGGGGCGTGTTCCAGGCACCATTGCCTTGTTCGGTTGCTTCTTGATCATGATCATCATCCTCGCGGTGCTGGCACTGATCGTGGTCAAGGCCCTGGCGGAGAGCCCGTGGGGGATCTTTACCGTGATGGCGACCATCCCGATCGCGATGTTCATGGGCGTTTACATGCGCTACATCCGTCCGGGCCGCATTGGTGAGATCTCCATTGTCGGGGTTCTGCTGTTGCTGGGCTCAATCTGGCTGGGGGGCCAGATTGCTGCGGATCCGGTCTGGTCCAAGGCGTTCACCTTTACCGGTATCCAGATCACCTGGATGCTGGTGGGTTATGGTTTCGTGGCGGCGGTACTGCCGGTGTGGCTGGTGTTGGCGCCGCGTGACTACCTGTCGACCTTCCTGAAAATCGGCACCATCGTGGCCTTGGCGATCGGCATCCTGGTCACCATGCCCGACCTGAAAATGCCGGCCCTGACGCAATTCACCGACGGTACGGGCCCGGTCTGGAAAGGTGGCCTGTTCCCGTTCCTGTTCATTACCATTGCTTGCGGTGCGGTGTCTGGTTTCCACGCGCTAATCGCTTCGGGGACCACGCCCAAGCTTCTGGACAACGAAACCAATGCCCGCTACATCGGCTATGGCGGCATGCTGATGGAGTCGTTCGTGGCGATCATGGCCATGGTCGCAGCTTCGGTCATCGAGCCGGGTGTGTACTTTGCGATGAACAGCCCGGCCGCTATTGTGGGCAGTGACGTGGTATCGGTGGCCCAGACGGTCAGCAGTTGGGGCTTCGCGATTACTCCCGAGGCCTTGGAGGCGGTAGCCAGAGACATTGGCGAAACCACCGTGCTGGCTCGTGCTGGCGGTGCACCGACCCTGGCGGTCGGTATCGCGCAGATCCTGCACCACCTACTGCCAGGTGAAAACACCATGGCGTTCTGGTACCACTTCGCGATCCTGTTCGAGGCGCTGTTTATCCTCACTGCGGTCGATGCCGGTACCCGTGCCGGGCGCTTCATGCTGCAAGATTTGCTGGGCTCGTTCGTGCCCGCCCTCAAGCGCACTGAGTCCTGGACGGCCAACCTGATTGCCACCGCAGGTTGCGTGGCCATGTGGGGTTACTTGCTGTATCAGGGCGTGATCGATCCGCTGGGGGGTATCAACACCTTGTGGCCGCTGTTCGGTATCTCCAACCAGATGCTGGCCGGTATCGCGCTGATGCTCGCCACTGTTGTACTGATCAAAATGAAGCGCCAGCGCTACATCTGGGTCACCCTGCTGCCGGCGGCCTGGCTGCTGATCTGCACCACCACGGCAGGCTTCATCAAACTGTTCGACCCTAACCCGGCAGTCGGCTTCCTGGCGCTGGCGAACAAATACAGCGTAGCGTTGGAGGCTGGGCAGGTACTGGCCCCAGCCAAGGACATCACGCAGATGCAACATGTGATCTTCAACGCCTACACCAACGCCACACTGACCGTCCTGTTCCTGTTCGTGGTATTCAGCATCCTGTTCTATGCCCTGAAGGTCGGTATTGCGTCCTGGGGCACCAAGGAGCGCACCGACAAGGAAACTCCATTCCAGCCGGTTCCAGATGCGTAAAACCAGAGGATTGCAAACATGTTCAATGACCTGAGTCGCCTCGGCAAATACCTCGGTCAGGCCGCGCGCCTGATGGTGGGCATGCCCGATTACGACAACTACGTCGAGCATATGCAAACCAAGCACCCGGACAAGCCGCTGATGACCTACGAGGAGTTTTTCCGCGAGCGTCAGGAGGCGCGCTACGGCGGCGGCAAGGGTTCCCCGCGCTGCTGCTGAGTCCGTCGTCACCCCACGCGCCACGCTTTGCCGTGGCGCGTTTTTTTATGGATACATCATCCAATGCCTGAAATCACCCCTATTCCGGTCACGGTGCTGAGCGGCTTTCTCGGCGCCGGCAAGACCACATTGTTGCGTCACCTTCTCAAGGCCGAGCACGGTCTGAAAATTGCCGTCATCGAGAACGAATTCAGCGATGCCGGTATCGACACCCAGTTGCTGGGCGATGAGCCGGTGCAGGTCATGACCCTGGCCAACGGCTGCGTCTGTTGCACCATTCACACCGACTTGACCAAGGCCCTGTATCTGCTGCTGGAGCGCCTGGACAGCGGCGAAATTGCCTTTGATCGCTTGGTCATCGAGTGCACTGGCCTCGCGGACCCGGCCCCCGTGGCGCAGACCTTCTTTATCGATGAAGAACTGCGGGAACGTTACCTGCTCGATGGCATCATCACCTTGGTAGACGCGGCTCACGCCGATGTACACCTGGCGCAGACCATCGCTCAGGCCCAAGTTGGCTTTGCCGATCGGCTGCTGGTGAGCAAAACCGATCTGGTCGAGGCGGCCAGTTTCCAAGCGCTCAGTGAGCGCCTGACGCGCATCAACCGCCGCGCCCCCATCCGGGTCGTCGAGCACGGCAAGATTGATCTGGCCGAACTACTGGATGTCCGAGGCTTCAATCTGAATGATGATCTGGGCGCCAGCCCGAACCTGCGCCCGGTGCTTAAAGGCAACTCGATCGACCGGATTTCCAGCCTGGTGTTGCGCACCGACCAGCCGCTGGATATCGATAAACTCAGCGAGTTCATGAACGCATTGCTCGAAGAGCACGGCAAACAACTGCTGCGCTACAAAGGGGTGTTAAACATCGCGGGTGAGCCGCGGCGCTTGGTGTTCCAGGGCGTTCTTAAACTGTATGGCTTTGACTGGGATACGGAATGGGCCGAGGGCGAGGCGCGGGAAAGCGTGATGGTGTTTATTGCCGATGAGCTGCCTGAAGAAAAAATTCGGGCAGGCTTCGCCGAATTGACCGCCAGCAACTGACACTCAGGACGTCCTGCTATATTTTCGGCCTGTAAAAAAAACAGCCGCGGCTAGCACCCCACAAAACAGGGTGAGTGAACTGGCATTCGCCGCAACTTGGCTGGCAAGCATCCCGCAAATGGCGGCGATTATCTGGTGCAGAAATCCCGCCATTGCCATCGCGTATGGGCCTGTAACCGGTGAGCGTGAATTCGCGATCGACAGGCTTAAAGGATATAAAACACCTTGAGCCATTAAGATCAGGCAATACGGCACCCACAAAGCAGCGGGCGATTGTCCAGCAAGCAGTTGGCCGACATTCAACGCTAAAGCGCCCACCATCATCAGGCCAATACTAGAGCCGAAAAGCAGTTTGGGGCTGTAGTGAGGCGCGAGCCGATTGACCAGGAGCGCGCCCAATAAATAAGCAGCACTGATAGGCCATCCCAATAACCCGTATTCAATCGGACTCCATGCATATTGATTCTGAAATACGACAGGCGCCATTGCATTGAAAAATATAATAATTCCGTAGCCAATGCCGCCAGCCAAGGCCGACCAGATAAAACCCGGAGACCGTAAAATTATCTGGTAGGACCTCCAAGGTGTGTTATCGCAAGTAGAGCGATAGCGGGCTCCAAGCGCAAGCTGACGGATCAGTAAACTGAGTCCAAAACTTGTTGTGGCGGTCACCAGGAAAATGGCTTGCCATCCGAAAGCACCCTGCAACAGGGCGCCGAGAAACTGACCAATACCAATCGAGATCACGAAACACATGGACAGCCAACTCAACGCCCGAGTCAGCTTCTGATCACTGAAAGCATCGTTCAAGATGACTCTTGCCATGACCGAGACGCCTGCTGCCGCAATACCCTGAATGGCGCGCAGAACTAAAAATGACACCTCATCGATTACAAGGACAATGGCCAGGTTGCTGATGGAGTAGAGAAATAGCGCCGCAATAAGTATATTTTTGCTGCCCCAGCGGGAAGCCTGCTTCCCCCACCACAGCATGCTCAAGCCCATGCCTAGCAAGTAAACCGATAGCGTCAACCCTGCGAAATCATCGGCGGCCCCAAGATCGGCTGCAATGATTGGCAAGGCCGGTAGATAAAGCGTAATACCGGCTTGGGCCAGAAAGACTGCCAGGCATGCAGGAAGGAGTGGACCCTTTCTGAGGCTATTGTTCATGCTGCCACATTCCGTATTGGGAACTGATGGCAGAAAGCTTGAGCCCATATCTCCTTGAGGTAAGCCCGTAAGTTCTTGCGATGGCGAGAGGTATTTCGCCTGCGAGTGCAGGATATTTCTTACAGGAAAATGTACCGATGGTAGAGAGGCAGGTTATTTACGCGCACAAAAAAGCCCGGCTCAAGAGCCGGGCTTCGATTGCTGCGCAAACCTACTGTAGGAGCCAGGCTTGCCTGCGATGAGGGCGCCGCGGTGTGTCAATTACGACGCCTCGCGGGCAAGCCCAGCTCCTACAAAGTGAGCTGCGCCATGCGTCAGGCAATCCGCGGCGCGTACATCAGTTGCCGTATACCGGCAACTTGGCGCAGATGGCCTTGACCTTCTCACGAACGGCGTCGATCACCGCTTCGTTGTTCAGGTCAGCCAGGATGTCGCAGATCCAGCCAGCCAGTTCACGGCACTCTGCTTCTTTAAAGCCACGAGTGGTCACAGCCGGGGTGCCGAAGCGCAGGCCGGAGGTGACGAACGGGGAGCGTGGGTCGTTTGGCACGGAGTTTTTGTTCACGGTGATGAACGCTTTGCCCAGGGCGGCATCGGCGTCTTTACCGGAGATTTCCTGCTTGATCAGCGACAGCAGGAACAGGTGGTTCTCAGTACCACCGGATACCACGTCGAAGCCGCGCTCGATGAAGACGCTGGCCATGACCTGGGCGTTTTTCACCACTTGTTGCTGGTAAGTCTTGAACTCAGGCTGCAGCGCTTCTTTGAAGCAGATGGCCTTGGCCGCGATGACGTGCTCCAGCGGGCCGCCTTGGGCGCCCGGGAATACGGCGGAGTTCAACTTCTTCTCGATGTCGGCGTTGGCGCGAGCCAGGATCAGGCCGCCACGTGGACCGCGCAGGGTCTTGTGGGTGGTGGTGGTAACCACGTCAGCGAACGGTACTGGGTTCGGGTAGACGCCAGCGGCAACCAGGCCCGCTACGTGAGCCATGTCGACGAACAGGTAGGCACCGACTTTGTCGGCGATTTCACGGAAACGTGGGAAGTCCAGGATCTGCGAGTAGGCAGAGAAACCGGCCACGATCATTTTCGGCTTGTGCTCGACCGCCAGGCGCTCGACTTCGTCGTAGTCGATCAGGCCGTTGCCGTCGATGCCGTACTGGATGGCGTTGTACAGTTTGCCCGAAGACGAAACGCTGGCGCCGTGGGTCAGGTGACCGCCGTGGGCCAGGCTCATGCCCAGGATGGTGTCGCCAGCTTGCAGCAGGGCCAGGTAAACAGCGGAGTTGGCCTGGGAGCCAGCGTGCGGCTGAACGTTGGCGTAGTCAGCGCCGAACAGCTCTTTGGCGCGGTCGATAGCCAGTTGCTCGACGACGTCGACGTATTCGCAGCCACCGTAGTAACGCTTGCCAGGGTAACCTTCGGCGTACTTGTTGGTCAGCACGGAGCCTTGGGCTTCCATGACGGCTGGGCTGGTGTAGTTTTCCGAGGCGATCAGCTCAATATGCTCTTCCTGGCGCTGAGCTTCTTGCTCCATGGCGGCAAAGAGATCGGCGTCGTACTTGGCAATGGTCAAATCACGGCTGAACATGGCGGTCCTCAAGGATCGTGCAGAAAAGGGGGGCATTCTACCCCATCGGCTTTTATCTGGCATATGAAACGGCATCATGTGGCAGACAAGCGGAAGTCATATTGCCCTGTGGGCCTTACCAGTCGCCCTCAATCGAACAGGGCTTCGTTGCTGAAGTGGGCTTCGAACTGGCTGGCCTGCATCGGTCGGCCAAACAGGTAACCCTGGACTTCATCACAACCATGCTCGCGCAGGAAATCGAGTTGGTCGTGGGTTTCGACGCCCTCGGCGATCACCGCGAGGTTGAGGCTGTGTGCCATGGCAATGATGGCGCGGGCGATTTGGGCATCCTGTTCACCCTCCGGCAGGCCGTCGACGAAGGTGCGGTCGATCTTCAATACATCGATCGGGAATTGCTTGAGGTAGTTGAGCGACGAATAACCGGTGCCAAAGTCATCGACGGCGATGCTCAAGCCCAGGTACTTGAGGCGATCGAGAATCTGCATGGCTTCGTCGACTTCACGCATCAGAATACTTTCGGTCAGCTCAAGCTCAAGGCAAGCGGGCGGCAGCCCAGTGTCCTTGAGGATAGTGGCAATGCGCTCGCCCAACTGGCCGTCAGAGAACTGGCGGGCGGAAATGTTGACCGACACCTTGGGCACTCGCACCTTGCTCTGATGCCAGCGCTTGAGTTGACGGCACGCTTGGGCCAGCACCCAGTCGCCTACGTCCACCACCAGCCCCAGCTCTTCAAGCACCGGTATAAAGTCGCCTGGCGGCACCAGGCCGCGACGCGGGTGGCGCCAGCGCAACAGCGCTTCGGCGCCGGTCAGGCGCTGGCCATCGCCACTGAACTGCGGTTGGTAATAGAGCACGAATTCTTCCTGCTCCAGGGCGTGGCGCAGGTCGCTTTCCAGCTCCAGGCGCTCCAGTGCCGAGGCGTTCATGTCGGCCTGGTAGAACTGGAAGTTGTTCTTGCCACGTTCCTTGGCGTGGTACATCGCGGTGTCGGCGTTCTTCATCAGTTGGCTCAGCTCGCTGCCGTCCTGAGGGCTCAGGGCGATGCCGACGCTGGCGGTGACGAAGAACTCGCGATTCTCCAGCACGAAGGGTTTAACCAAACTGCCCAGGATCTGCTCGGCCACACTGATGGCGCGGTTCAACGCCATGTCGCGAGAGGCGCGAGGCTGCAGCAACAGGGTGAACTCATCGCCGCCCATGCGTGCCACGGTATCGTCTTCATCGACGCAGTCCAGCAGGCGCGCCGCCATCTCCTTGAGCATGCGGTCGCCTGCGGCGTGGCCCAAGGAGTCGTTGATCGGCTTGAAGCGATCCAGGTCGAGGAACATCAGTACCACCCAGGACTTGTGCCGCTCCGCTTGTTGCAGTGCCGTGTGCAGGCGGTCCTGGAACAGCGTGCGGTTGGGCAGGTGGGTCAGGGCGTCGTAGTAGGCCAGGCGGTGGATGCGCTGTTCGCTGGCCTTGCGCTCGCTGATATCGCTGAAAAAACACACATAGCTGGCCAGGTCGCCTTCGTCATCGAACACGGCGGTAATGCCGACCCAGGCCGGATAATGCTCGCCGCTGCGACGCTTGAGCCAGACTTCGCCCTCCCAACTGCCTCGGGCATGCAGTTGCTTGAGGACGTAACGCAGGTGGGCTTCCTGCTGCTGATCGACGGTCAGCATGTTCGGCAATTGGTCGAGCACCTGGGCCACGGCGTAGCCACTGACCCGGCTGAAGGCCTCGTTGGCCTGGACGATATAGCCGGCTGGGTCGGTGATCAGGATCGCCGACGTCGAGTGCTCGAAAACCGTGGCTGCCATGCGCAGGTCTTTTTCGGCCCGGCGCTGCTGGCTGATGTCGCGGCCGACACCCAGAATGCCTTCGAAGTTGCCACTCTTGTCCCAGGCCAATACCAGGCGTAGCTCAATCGGAATCTTGCGCCCGTCCGCGCGCAGGCAGTCGAACAGATAGAGCTGCGTCGGGATTTGTTGCAGCTGGGCCAATTGCGCCGGGTCACCCAGGGCGCGATTGATGCGTTCGATCAGCGAATAGATGCCTGTCAGTTGCGCCGGGTTGGCGATAGTGGTCTGCCAGCCGTTGGCGAAGATCCAGTCAACATCAAAGCCCAGCACCGACAGGACCGAAGGGCTGACATAGTTCAGATGCAAGGCGCTGTCGGTGGAAAAAATCACATCGCTGATGCTCTCGGCCAACATACGATAACGGTGCTCGCTGTCGCGCAGCGATTCGCTGGCCTCGATCTGCTCGGTGACATCCTTGGCCACGCCGATGATGCGGGTCACCTGACCTGAACGGTCACGCGCCAGGGCCTGCTCGCGAATGTCGAAACGGCGCCAGCGCAGGTCGCGGTGACGAAAGCGCAACTGGCATTGCAACAGTTCGGCATGGCCACTGCTGCGCTGACGATGGCGCATCTGGTGGTAGTGCTCGGCATCTTCAGGGTGCAGCAATACTTCCCAGAAGTATTCGCCCATCTGATCCAGCTCAGTGTGCTCATAACCCAGTGTCTGGCCCAAATGATGGTTGCTGAAAATCATCCGCTGGCTTTGTACGTCTTGCACATACAGGTGGTCAGGCACCGTACGTACCACATCGGACCAGAAGCTTTCGCGTTCCAGCAGCGACAATTCGACCCGCTTGCGACTGGTGATGTCGCTGATGCTGAGGATGATTGCCTGGTCATCTCGCGGTTGCGTCGGCAAACGCACCATCAGCCACACATGCAGCTCACGGCCTTGAGCATTGGTGAGCTTGATCTCGAATTCGCGCAGGCATTGGCGCTCGAGCAGCGCTTCGATGAGTTGGTAGCTGATGGCGCCCACCTCAAGCGGGCAGCCGTCAATCAGGGTTTTCCAGGCGCCCTCCGCGCCCTCGACGCCCAGCAGTTGCAGGGCAACCTGATTGACCTCGGTGATCTTCAACTGACGCAGCAGCGGCGTGTGCGCCTGGCTGTTCAACGGCAGCCAACGCTCAAGATCGGTGCTGTTGTGCAGACCGTGCCGTTCCAGGTGTGCCCGCGCCTCGGACAGGTCCAGCACGCACAAGGCGACGCCGGTGCCCTCGAAAATATCCTGATAGCGTCGGCGGCCTTCCTGCAAAGCGCGCTGACGCTTACTCATATTGAACAGCGCCAGCAGTGGCAATAGTGAGCAGGCCAGTACCAACAGGCATTTTCCAATCAGTGCTGGCAACAGTTTCAGGCGTTCGCGTTCGGCGTCGAACAGCCCGCGCAGTTGCCAGTCGCTGTTGCCCAGTGGCGCGAGCAGAACCGTATTGGCAGCATTGCCAGCCGTCGAGCCCGCGCCTTCGCTGGTGGCAATGATCCGTCCATCGAGGCTTTCCAGCTGCAAAAGAGCTTGTGTGCCACGGGTGTGTTGGTGATTGAGGGAAGTCTGATAGGTATTGTCAAAACGCAGGACCCAATGGCCATGGGTTGTATCGCCATAGGGGCGCAACAGCAGATAGATCGATGAATTCTGGGGGGGCGCGCCGTAATACCAGGGCTTGTCACCGGCTGCGCCAAGCAAGACGTCAAGGGCTGCCTGATCATTGCTGCCAGGCGCACTGTCGCTATTCACCCGGCCCTGGGCGTCTAGCCAGGCCAGGCTTTGTAGGGCTGGCTGGGCGGTTTTCAGGCGTGCGATCCATTGCCCAAGCACAGCGGCGCTGCTGTCTTGGCCGTTGCTCGGCAGCACACTGCGGTTGACCTGGGCGTTGAGTGCCAGGTTCAAGCTCAGGTGATCGGCCAACTCTGAGCTGTAGTTGATAGTGTCGCGTCGCAGCTCTTGGAGCGAGCGCTGGAATTGATCCAGCAATTGCCACGACAACAACACCAGTAACAGCAGCACGAGGATCGCCAGCGCACCTTTCAACGAGCCCCGCAGAGGCGAAACGGGCGCATCCGCTTTGACGGGCAAGGGTGACGGCTGAATAAGATTGGTCAAGCGATGATCCTGCGGTATGGCTGTCCGTGGCAGGGATTGTCGTGGTCGCATACCCTGGCGAGCCCACGCCAGGTACCTGAGCGCGCACTGTAGCCGCTGCCGAAGGCTGCGATGCGGCCCGTCAGGGGCGCCCGCAGGGATATCAAGATCCTGCGCCCGAAGGGCGGCTAGCATGCCCTGAAGTGTGGCTAAGTGCCAGCTCTGTTCGTCGTCGGTTTGCCCTGTCACGCGCATTCCGGTAGCTTTGGCCCCCACGCGGGCGCGCAAAGCACCCTGGCCCCGACTTCCCCCCATATCTCATTCGTCTCTGACGCTAGGTTCTTCCATGGCTCAATACGTCTACACCATGCATCGGCTGAGCAAAGTTGTGCCGCCGAAGCGGGAAATCCTCAAGAACATTTCCCTGTCCTTCTTCCCAGGCGCCAAGATCGGCGTGCTCGGCCTCAACGGCTCGGGTAAATCCACCCTGCTGAAAATCATGGCGGGTGTCGACAGCGAGTTCGACGGTGAAGCCCGCCCGATGCCAGAGCTCAACGTCGGCTACCTGCCGCAAGAGCCACAGCTGGACCCCACCAAGACCGTACGTGAAGTGGTCGAGGAAGCGGTCAGCGTCATCAAGAACGCCCAGGCGCGCCTGGATGAGGTTTACGCCGCTTACGCCGAGCCTGATGCCGACTTCGACAAGCTGGCTTCCGAGCAAGCCAAGCTTGAGGCCATCCTGCAGGCCAGCGATGGTCATAACCTGGAGCGCCAGCTGGAAGTCGCCGCCGATGCGCTGCGCCTGCCGGCCTGGGATGCCAAAGTCGAACACTTGTCCGGTGGTGAGAAGCGTCGTGTGGCCCTGTGCCGCCTGCTGCTGTCGGCCCCTGACATGCTGCTGCTCGACGAACCAACCAACCACCTGGATGCCGACTCGGTCGCCTGGCTCGAGCACTTCCTGCACGACTTCCCGGGTACCGTGGTAGCCATTACCCACGACCGTTACTTCCTCGACAACGTCGCAGGCTGGATCCTGGAACTGGACCGCGGCGCCGGAATTCCGTACGAAGGTAACTACTCTGGCTGGCTGGAAGCCAAGTCCAACCGTCTGGCCCAAGAGTCCAAGCAGCAATCGGCTCACGAAAAAGCCATGAAAGAGGAACTGGAGTGGGTGCGTAAAGGCGCCAAGGCTCGTCAGTCCAAATCCAAGGCACGTCTGCAACGCTTCGAAGAAATGCAGTCCCAGGAATTCCAGAAGCGCAGCGAAACCAATGAGATCTACATCCCCGCCGGTCCGCGCCTGGGTGACAAGGTCATTGAGTTCAAGAACGTTAACAAGGGCTATGGCGATCGCGTGCTGATCGACAACCTGTCGTTCGCCATGCCAAAAGGCGCGATCGTGGGTGTGATCGGTGGTAACGGCGCGGGTAAATCGACCTTGTTCCGCATGCTCATGGGCAAGGAGCAACCGGATTCCGGCTCTATCGAGATCGGTGAAACTGTGCAACTGGCGTGCGTTGACCAGAGCCGCGACGACCTGGACGGCAACAAGTCCGTGTTCCAGATGATTTCCGACGGTTCCGACCAGATTCGCATCGGCAACTATGAAATCCCGTCGCGCACCTATGTCGGTCGCTTCAACTTCAAGGGCGGCGACCAGCAGAAGTTCGTCAAGGACCTGTCCGGTGGTGAGCGTGGCCGTCTGCATTTGGCCCTGACCCTGAAGGAAGGCGCCAACGTCCTGCTGCTCGACGAACCGTCCAACGACCTGGACGTTGAAACCCTGCGTTCGCTGGAAGAAGCGCTGCTGGACTTCCCGGGCGCCGCCATTGTGATCTCTCACGATCGTTGGTTCCTGGACCGTGTGGCGACCCACATCCTGGCGTACGAAGACGACTCGCAAGCGGTGTTCTTCGAAGGCAACTACACCGAGTACGAAGCCGACCGCAGGACGCGCCTGGGTGAGGCTGCTACTCAGCCGCACCGTGTTCGTCACAAAAAGCTTGCTCAGTAATAGGGCGTAAGGCGCACTTTTTAAGTGCACCTGGAAAGCTTCGCGGGCAAGCCCGCTCCCACAGGTTTTTTTAGGGGTCTGGGGGGGGCGGGTTTGCTTGTTTTTGGGTGCCGATTTATAGATTTGCACCAATTATTTTCATAAATACGACATATCGCCCTGTTGCAGGGCGCAATGAATTGTTAAAGTCCGCGCAAATTCTCCCTCTAAACAAAACAATTTGCCGAGACTTTTCTCATGATCGAATCCGTCGAAGACTTCCTGGCCCGCCTAAAAAAACGCGATCCGAACCAGCCAGAATTCCATCAAGCCGTTGAAGAAGTGCTGCGCAGCCTGTGGCCTTTCCTGGAAGCCAACCCTCACTATCTGCAGTCGGGCATCCTGGAGCGTATGGTCGAGCCTGAGCGCGCACTGGTGTTCCGTGTTTCCTGGGTCGATGACCAGGGCAAGACCCAGGTCAACCGCGGCTTCCGCATCCAGATGAACAGCGCCATCGGCCCGTACAAAGGCGGCTTGCGCTTTCACCCGTCGGTCAATATGGGCGTGCTCAAGTTCCTGGCCTTCGAACAGGTCTTCAAGAACTCCCTTACCTCGCTGCCCATGGGTGGCGGCAAGGGCGGTTCGGACTTCGACCCCAAGGGCAAGAGCGACGCAGAAGTCATGCGTTTCTGCCAGGCATTCATGAGCGAGCTGTACCGCCACATTGGTGCTGACGTAGACGTCCCGGCCGGTGATATCGGCGTGGGCGCTCGTGAGATCGGCTACATGTTCGGCCAGTACAAGCGCCTGGCCAACCACTTCACTTCGGTGCTGACCGGCAAGGGCATGAACTACGGCGGCAGCCTGATTCGCCCTGAAGCGACCGGCTTTGGCTGCGTCTACTTCGCCGAAGAAATGCTCAAGCGCAAAGGCGAGCGAGTGGAAGGCAAGCGCGTCGCCATTTCAGGCTCCGGCAACGTGGCCCAGTACGCGGCACGCAAAGTCATGGACCTGGGCGGCAAGGTGATCTCCCTGTCTGACTCCGAAGGCACGCTGTTCTGCGAAGCCGGCCTGACCGAAGAGCAGTGGCTGGCAGTGATGGACCTCAAGAACGTCAAGCGCGGTCGTATTCGTGACCTGGCCGGCCAGTTTGGCCTGGAGTTCCGCGAGGGCCAGCGCCCATGGAGCCTGCCTTGCGACATCGCACTGCCATGCGCTACCCAGAACGAACTGGACGCTGATGATGCTCACGCCTTGCTGGCGAACGGCTGTGTCTGCGTGGCGGAAGGCGCCAACATGCCAACCACCCTTTCGGCTGTGGATATCTTTATCGAAGCGGGCATTCTGTTCGCACCGGGCAAGGCCTCCAACGCAGGCGGCGTGGCCGTGAGCGGGCTGGAAATGTCGCAAAATGCCATGCGCCTGCTGTGGACGGCGGGTGAAGTGGACAGCAAGCTGCACGCCATCATGCAGTCGATCCACCATGCGTGTGTGTATTACGGCGAAGAGAACGGCCAAATCAACTACGTGAAGGGCGCCAACATCGCAGGCTTCGTTAAAGTCGCCGATGCAATGCTGGCTCAAGGCGTGGTCTGATCCCGCTCCGGGGCAATGGCGATGACTTCGATCAACTGATCACCCGCAGGTCTTCGCCATAGCACCTCATCACCCGGCCCTGCGCCCAGCAGCGCACGGCCAAGAGGTGAGCCCCAGTTGATCAGGCCGATGGCAGCATCGGCCTGATCCTCTCCTACCAACTGCACCCGATGCTGTTCGTCGGTTTCATCGGCGTAGGTTACCCAGCTTCCGATCTGGGCCTTCTCGCAAGGCGTGACCATCGACACAAGCTGAGCGCTCTGCACCCGGCTGTTGAAATAACGCAGGTCGCGTTCCAGTTCAGCCAGTCGCTGTTTATCAGCCCCTTCTCCCAGGTCGATCTGTTCGTGTCGTTGCGTCTGCAGCACCGAGACTTTGTCCTGTAACTGACGAAGGCCTTCGGCGGTGACGTAATTGGGTTGATCGCTGACACGCCGCTCCACAGGCTGTATGGCCTGGTCGGCGGCTTGATCTTCATTGACGAATGCTCGGCTCATGGCGTTTCTCCGCTCTTGGAGGTTGGGCCATGCTGACAGGCTTTAAGTTGCATTGAATGTCTGAACGCGACTTAAAACGCGACTTAGCGTGAGCGATAGGCGCGGGCGCGACCCTGGTCCAGTTCGCGCTGCCATTGGTCGTCGCGATCCTTGCGCTTGTCACGCAGATGATCGTAGTAATCCTGCCAATCCTGGTTGTAGCCTTCCTGATGCAAGGGAGCATGGCCAGGCGTACAGCCAGCCAGAAGCACAGCAACTAACAACACAGACCCGCATTGCCACATGGCGTTGACTCCTGCGCCGAATGGCCGGCGCTCTCTTATAAGTCTAGGCCGTGATGGGTCAGAGATTCGTCAACGGATTGTGATGGAAGTGTTTAGTAGTGGTACCACTTCAGTTCCAGCATCACCTCGTTCTGCGGTGAGGAGAGATGGCTGAAGGTTCGTTGAGCGCTCAGGCGCAGCCCCAGTTGGGTCACTAGCTCCCATTGCTGGTTGAGGCTCAGGCTGCGGCGAACCTCACCGTTGGTGAAATAATCGCCCTTGGCTTCCAGGCTAAGGTTGCCCAGGCCATTGCGCCACAGCACGCCGGTGTTGAACCCGGCGGCAGGTGCTACGAACTCGGCAAAGTCATTGTTGTGTTCCACTCGCACCGTTCCCAAAACAAATCCCAGCGCGTCATTGCCCAGCTTCCAGGTGCCACCGGCGCCACCGTTGATGTGGCTGACCAGATTCTCGTCGCCATGCTTGCCCAGCACGCGCT
Source organism: Pseudomonas sp. KH_021 (assembly GCF_057838865.1). Classification (NCBI taxonomy): domain Bacteria; kingdom Pseudomonadati; phylum Pseudomonadota; class Gammaproteobacteria; order Pseudomonadales; family Pseudomonadaceae; genus Pseudomonas; species Pseudomonas sp. KH_021. The sequence continues at coordinate 737,624 of NZ_CM174477.1, forward strand.
CAAGGCCGCCCGCCACTTGCCATGACAAGGGCTGCAGTAGGTCATTGCGGGGGGTCAGGGAGCGGATGGTGGCCAGGTCCAATCGTTGCACTTGCCAGTCGCTGTCCTCGTACTGGCGCAGTTTGAGCTGCAGGATTTCGATCTGCGCTCCGAGCGGGAAGCCGTAGGCATTGTCGTTGAGATCGTGGTAGGCCATGCGCAGGCCATATTCGGCAAAGGCCTTGTCTTCGCGCGTGCCGACACCCAATTGCCAGGTGCGGGACTGGTGGCCATCTTCGGGGTAGCCGGGCTTTTCGATGTCCAGTGCAGGAGGAGGGTTGCGGTTGATGGCGCGCAGCAGTTCGAAACTGCGCTGGCTGCGTGCGTCGTCACGCGCCTGGCCATTGGCGCGGTAGCGCTCGAGGCGATAGGCGGCGTCCTGGATCAGCGCCCGGCGTTCCACCGGCAATGCCTGGAACGTGCTCGATTGCAGCTGTGTGGTATCAGCGGCAATGGTCTGAACCCACTGCTGCTCGCCGCTGTCCAGCGGCTCGGCGCGTGCCAGCAGCTCGCGCTCGCGGGAGGGGCGGTATTGGACCTGTTCGACCATCCCGGCCTGCTTGACTGCCTTGACCGTGTCCGTTGGGATGGCGGTCAGTGGAAACTGTGAAGTCAGATCCAGCCCTGGGCGCGCAACCTGCAGCAACTCCAGCAGCCGGTACGAGCAGTTTTCATCGAAGAAGAAGTAGTCGAAGCGAATCTGGCGCAGTTCCCAGAGATGCTCAACCATTCGCCCGGTTTCTTCCGGGGAGAGGTTCAGTTGGTACTCCCACAGGTCGCGGTTTTCCAGGCTGCGGTATTCCGAGAGTTTTTCCTGGTAGGGCACGAAGGCGAACAGGCCGGGGTAACCGCCCATCAGGCCTTTCCAGGCGTAGAGAATACTGTTGTCGTTGCCTTCGATGTAGGCACCGAAGTTGACCGCGTAGCTGAGCAGGGCGGTCTGGTTACTTTGCACATCAGCCTGATCGATTCGCAGCAAGGTGTGGCCGAACATCGACGAGGGGCTGTTCAAATACGCCGCAGGGAAGATCAACACGGCACTGTGTGGCGAGACGTCCTTGTACCACTGCTGATACTCATCGCACTGGACAGCAGGAAGGTCAGTCAGCTGCAGTTGCTCACGCAGCCAGCGGGTGCGCGCTGGGAAAACGCACTGGGCATGTTTGTCCTTGAGGCTGGCGGGCGCATAAAGCGCCTTGACGGTCGCTGCGAGTTCTTCCCGAGGGTGGTGCCCGCCATCGGGGGAGAGGAAAAACTTCGGGTCATCCACGTAGCTGCGCCAACCCCCCAGCTTGGCTGTCTCATAGTGGCCCAGGGCGATCCAGAAGGGGTCGTCGGCCAGTTGCTGTAAACGCGTGTTGTCGACAAGGGGAGCAGCATGCAGCGGGGCGCAGGCAATGAGCGCCAGGGAGGCAAGGCGTTTGAGCATGGAGAGGCAACTAAGTCGATGGGTGATCCGTCACGGTCGGCATGTGAATACCCGCCCTCTGAAGGGCGGGTAGGCCGAGCTTAAGCCTGGGGTGCGTATTTGGCCAGACGCGCGTCGCTCTTGAGCACGGCGAGGGTGTTGGTGTGGACATCGTCGGCAGTCACCTTGGCGCTGCTGAAGATCTGCTGGAAGTGTTCATGGGTGACAGCGGCAAAGTGGGCGCGGTCTTCGGGTGCGACACCCAGCACGACGGCATAGGTGGTCAGTGCTTCGCCCTGGCCCTTGGCCATGTCTTCGGACAGTTCGTTCATCATGCCATTCATGGCAATCCAGGATTTGCCACCGTAGGTCAGCGCCGCATTGGTCGCGCAGCCGTTGGTGCCCGATGTCATGCCGAACGTGGCGTTGCCAGAGGTGCCGTTAGTGGTGGATGCAAGGAAGTGAGCCGGGGTGCCACGCTGGCCTTCGAACAGCATGTTGCCCCAACCGCAGTCCGGGCCGCCGGGCGCTTGCGCCATGGCGTTGATCGAGACCGCGGTGAACAGAGTACCGAGAAGAATCCGTTTCATAGCGTTGTTCTCTATTTGATTTGCAAACCAAGGGTCAGGGTTACCTGGTGCCTGCTGTAGCGCAGGTTCCAGGCGGGCCGGTTATGGGTCCGGCCGCACAGCTTGGAGTTTAGGCACGATCTAGCGGTTGCGCGCTTCATTGCAAAAGTTTGTCGTAAAGTCGCCGCTTTATGAGGAATATCGCTACGTGCTACGCCCAAGTGCCTTGCCAGTCGCTTGTATGCAGCGCCAGAATGCCTTCATCTGCCCCGCCTGAAGTAAGGATGCCCGATGCCCGATCCTGTCGCTGCGAGCCTGCGTCTTGCGCCTGAAGCGCTGACCCGTCCGTTTTCCGCTGAACAGTTCGCTTTTTCCACCACCAATGATCTGGAGCCTTTTCGCGGTGTCCTCGGCCAGGAACGTGCTGTCGAAGCCTTGCAGTTCGGCGTCGCCATGCCTCGCCCCGGTTATAACGTGTTCGTCATGGGAGAGCCTGGCACTGGCCGTTTTTCTTTTGTAAAACGCTACCTCAAGGCCGAAGGCAAGCGTTTGAAAACGCCTTCGGACTGGGTCTACGTCAACAATTTCGAAGAACCCCGCGAGCCTCGTACCCTGGAACTGCCACCGGGCAGCGCCGGTACCCTTACCACCGACATCAATGGCCTGATCGACAATCTGGTCGCGACTTTTCCGGCGGTGTTCGAGCACCCGTCCTACCAGCAGAAAAAAAGCGCGATCGACCGCGCCTTCAACCAGCGCTACGACCGCGCCCTGGATGTGATCGAGCGCTTGTCGCTGGAGAAGGACGTTGCGCTGTATCGCGACAGCAGCAACATTGCCTTTACCCCGATGGTGGACGGCAAGGCGTTGGACGAAGCCGAATTTGCGCAGTTGCCCGAAGCCGATCGCGATCGTTTCCACGAGGACATCTCGGTACTGGAAGAGCGCTTGAACGAAGAGCTTGCCAGCCTGCCGCAATGGAAGCGTGAGTCGAGCAACCAGCTGCGCCATCTGAACGAAGAAACCATTACCCTGGCGCTCCAGCCCTTGCTGGCACCGTTGTCAGAAAAATACGCAGAAAACGCGGCAGTCTGTGCCTACCTGCAAGCCATGCAGGTCTACCTGCTGCGCACCGTGGTCGAACAGGTTGTCGATGACAGCAAGTCCGACGCGCAAGCTCGCAAGCTGTTCGAAGAGCAATACGCGCCAAGCCTGGTGGTGGGCCATCACGTCAGTGGCGGCGCCCCGGTAGTGTTCGAGCCGCACCCGACCTACGACAACCTGTTTGGTCGTATCGAATACAGCACCGACCAGGGCGCGCTGTACACCACCTATCGACAATTGCGCCCTGGGGCGTTGCATCGGGCCAACGGTGGCTTCTTGATCCTGGAAGCCGAAAAGATGCTGGGCGAGCCGTTTGTGTGGGATGCGCTCAAACGCGCCCTGCAATCGCGCAAGCTGAAAATGGAATCACCGCTGGGGGAATATGGTCGTCTGGCGACAGTGACGCTGAACCCACAGATGATCCCCTTGCAGGTCAAGTTGGTCATCATTGGTGCCCGCCAGCTGTACTACGCCCTGCAGGACCACGATCCAGACTTCCAGGAAATGTTCCGGGTGCTGGTGGACTTCGACGAAGACATTCCTATGGTCGACGAGAGCCTGGAGCAATTTGCCCAGTTGCTCAAGACGCGCACCTGCGAGGAAGGTATGGCGCCGCTTACGGTGGACGCCGTGGCACGCCTGGCAACCTACAGTGCCCGTCTGGCTGAACATCAGGGCCGTTTGTCGGCGCGCATCGGTGATCTGTTCCAGCTGGTCAGCGAGGCGGATTTCATTCGCCACCTGGCCAATGACGAGATGACCGACGCCGGCCACATCGAGCGTGCGCTCAAGGCCAAGGCCACTCGCACTGGGCGGGTTTCGGCGCGAATTCTCGACGACATGCTGGCCGGCATCATCCTGATCGACACGGAAGGCGCCGCGGTCGGCAAGTGCAATGGCCTGACGGTGCTGGAAGTGGGCGACTCGGCATTCGGTATACCCGCGCGGATTTCGGCCACTGTCTACCCAGGCGGCAGCGGCATTGTCGACATTGAGCGTGAGGTCAATCTGGGCCAGCCGATTCACTCCAAGGGTGTGATGATCCTGACCGGTTACCTGGGCAGCCGCTATGCCCAGGAATTTCCCCTGGCCATTTCCGCCAGCATTGCCCTGGAGCAATCCTACGGCTATGTGGACGGTGACAGCGCCTCGCTGGGTGAGGTGTGCACCTTGATCTCGGCGTTGTCCAAGACCCCGCTCAAACAGTGCTTTGCCATTACCGGGTCGATCAACCAATTCGGAGAAGTGCAGGCCGTGGGGGGCGTCAACGAGAAGATCGAAGGCTTCTTCCGCTTGTGCGAAGCTCGTGGCCTGACCGGTGAGCAAGGCGCAATCATTCCACAGGCCAACGTCGCCACCCTGATGCTCGATGAGCGTGTGTTGCAGGCGGTGCGCAACGGCCAGTTCCATGTGTATGCAGTACGCCAGGCCGATGAGGCCCTGAGCCTGCTGGTCGGCGAGCCTGCTGGCGCGCCGGATGCAGAGGGCCAGTTCCCCGAAGGCAGCGTCAATGCCCGTGTGGTCGAGCGTCTGCGGGTGATTGCCGAAATGATCAGCGACGAGGACCTCAAGGAGGCTGAGCGCGAGCAGGCCGAACAGGCGCTGGCGGAGGTCAAGCCCACCTGACCTGCTGTAGGAGCAGAGCATGCTCGCGATGAATTCACCGCGGTGGTTCAGATACACGGCGGTGATGCCATCGCGATGGTCCGGCATTCCGGCAAGGTCGGCTCCTACGCAACACACAACCGCTCGGTCGCAAAAAATTTGCGACGGCTGGTTTTCTTCTATTCTGAGGTCAGGACAGTCATAGGTCACAGGATCGAAACAGCCCTCACCCGGCTGAATAATCGCTTCACCGAGGATCGTCGCCATGCCGCGCACCCTCAGCCTTACACGCCAATGCCTGGGTCTGGTCACCCGCATCGAATGCACCATTCGCCCGCTGTCCGGCGATAACGGAATGTGGACGCTGCTGTTTGCGGCCGGCATGGCCGGTGAGCAGCCATCCGCGATCAAAGCCCAAGGCCCCTTTCACGGACCTTTCGTCGCAGAGTCGGTGCTGGCCGCCATTGTCGACAGCCTGACCTTGCATGGGTATCAGCTCAGCGATGGGCCGCAGATCTGGTCTTTGCACTTGCAAGCGCAACTGCGCCGTCTCAACGGCGAACGCTCACGGCATCTGGGCGATTTCCAGTCCCATCCAGAAAGCTGACAGGGACCGTTTGACGCACGCTCAAGGCTTTTTCTGTCATGGGTGGCTGGTATACTCGCGCACGTTTTTTCCCGGCCATCAGTGAGATCCAATGGAACTCCTAAGTACAGGGCTCACGGCGCTCTAGCACAACGGTCTATGGCATGGCCGACCTATGCCTGCCCCTTTCCTTGCCCTTTGTGGGCGACGGCTCGATGGCACTGCGATTAACGCTGGAATGATGGCACATCGGGCCGGGGGTACTTTGAACTCCGATATGAGCACATATGCTAAAAGGATTTAAGAACTTAGCTGTTAGCACCGGGCTAGAGCGGCTGAGCACAGGTTTTACTAGCTTTACTACCCTTTAAGGCGTTTTTGCTAGGGTGAAGGTAGTAAGCCGAAAGGCACAGGGTAGAGCCCTTAAAGCACAATTTACTATCTTTACTACCTTATATTTATATATAGAGAGAGAGAAGTATATATATATGTAGTAGTGAGGTGTGTGCACTACTACATAATACGTGTATGTACCCCACCAGCAGTTGGAATGCCCTATTAAAGCCAGTAAAGGTAGTAAAAGGCTCTAGCCTGGGCCTTTCAGGGCATTTCGAAGGTAGTAAGACAAAAGTAGGACCATAGTAAGATGTGCTCGGAGCGCTCTAGCCCGGGCCTTTCAGCTGGATACCCCAACCTAGTACGCCTTCATCGCTCGCTGGACGGTGCTCAGTGAGACGCCCAGGTGCTCAGCTGCCTTGCGGTATGACAGCCCGCTCTCGACGACTGTGCGTATGGCTGCATCACCTACGGCCTTCGACCTGCCTTTGTACACGCCGGCCTCCTTGGCCTTGGCGATCCCTTCGCGCTGCCGTTCCCGGATCATGCTGCGCTCGAACTGGGCCACGCTGCCGAGCAGGGAGAGCATGAGTTCTTGCATGGGGTCGGCCTGGCCGGCGAACAGTAGGTTCTCTTTGTGGAACTTCACGGCCACACCCTTGCCGGTCAGATCCTTGACCAGTGCCAGCAGATCGCTCAGAGAGCGCGCCAGGCGGTCGATGGAGTGAACATGCAGGGTATCCCCACTTCGAATAGATCGCAGCACCTGCGCGATCTCAGGCCGGTCCACGGTGCTTCCGCTCACCTTGTCCGTGAATATCTGGTCCAGCTTCACGCCATCCAGCTGTCGAGCGGTGTTCTGATCAACCGAGCTGACCCTGATATAGCCAATGTCCATTGTGCTCACCTCTGTATTCATAGGCTCTAGACATTGACATCATTGTCCTGAATCCCACGCAAGGCAACCTCGAAACCCACGCAACTGTGTTCATCTGACAAGCGGTCAGTAGGGTGTACCCCAAGAATACAGCTCAGAGCCCCCAGGAAAATACCCCTTGCCCCGGAAATCATTGACGGTCGACACAAAGAACTGTTGAAGAAGCGGCCAAGGTCCGGGGGCGCCAGGGCTCCCAGGAAAGCCCCCCAGGGGCCAGAATATCGACCCCCGTGGGTACCCCCTTCGTCCTTCTCGATCCACGCAAATACATACTTGGGTCGTAGATTTCCGCGCCAATTTTTTAAAAACCCAGCCCCTAATTCCCTAATCCGTGGCTTAAACCCCCGCCATAAAATCAAGAGCTGTGCCAATTCCCTAATCCGTGACTTAAAACTTAGCGCTCCTAAATTTTCCCAGAAAAATCAGCGAGTTGTGCCAGCCATCAGCCCCTAAACCGTGACTTAAAATCAAGCACTGTGCTTAATCCCACGGCTAACAGATTCGAGGCAATTAACACAGTTCCATATAAATTGCAATAAAAATAGACGAACGGGCCTATTCATCGCTGTATGCAATGTTATTATGTACGCATGCGACAAATTCCAGCCGGGGGCGGAATGATGAAACCGACCAGTGCCAGCATCACGACAGCGATCAGCCTCAGCCAATTAGCGGCTTGGCTTGACCTCGACCCCTCGACCATCAGTCGTAAGGCTCAAGCGCTCCCGACCCACGCAGTGCACACCGGCAAGCCTGGTAAACCACAACTGTGCATCAGCCTGGGCGACTTGGCCGAACTCATTCAAGCCAGAACCGGAAACCTGTCCGACATCGAATGCCGTTTGAGGCTCGCGCTTATGAACAAGTGTGCCCCTGCAAAGAGTTCTGATCGTACCTGGCGGCATGGAACATTCCGGCTCGTCGAGCAGCCCGATGGCAGCTTCTACGTGGTGCCGACCGGCGTCGACTTGAGCACCTTGCCGCTCGACGTCCGCATCGCGGTCGAGGCATCCCGCAAAGCGAAACACGCCGAAGTTCGCGCCCACCGTGAAGCACGCAAGGGGGCCTTGCCATGTGCATGAGCATCTTCGTCCCGCACCCGGTGGCCACCGCACTTTCGATGCTCGCCGAGCTGTCACCTTTGAACCCGGATGCCTTCTGGCCTTATGGGCCGTTTGCTGTGCTCATGAATGCCGCACAGCTGAATCAGTTGTTGATCGACCTCGCCGTCGCCGAACTAGCGTCTGGAAAACACACGGTGCATTAGCAGGCAGTGCCTGCAGGAGCGGAAAGCCATGGCCGAACAAGGTTTCATGGAGCTGTTGAATCAAGGCTTGGGCAACGTCACCGGCACGCCACTCGGCCAGCTGGGCATGGGCCTGTTGATGGCTTCTGGTCCACAACAAGGCAACCCTGGATTCGGCCAGCGACTTGGCCAGGCCTTCGGTGGCATGGCTGATTTGCAAGCCCGCCAGCAACTGCAGGAATATCGTCGACAGATGATTGCCCAGCAACAGGCCGACCTGCAGATGCGCCAGCAATCCGCACAGACCAAGGCCGATCAGGCCCAGCGCCAGCAACAGGCGTTCCAGAACCCTGATGTGCTAAGCCAGCTTGGCCCGCTGAGCCAGGCACTTGCCAAGCTTGGCGTAGACCCCAGTGCGATCTTGCGAGCCAACGCTGGCGACAACCTGCAGGCACACCGTGCAGCTGCACTTCAACAGCAGGCCCAGCAGTTCGACGTTCGTCAACAGCATCAAGGTGGTGGCGGTGGTGCTCAAGGGCCACGCATGCCGACCCCACGCCAACTCATCGAGGAACCGCTCGATAACGGCATGATGCAAAAGCATCTGTACGACCCGGCCACGCAAAGCTACAAGCCTTACGGCCAGCCCTTCAGCCCCCACTCGACGCGGGGCAAGGCCAAGTCTGCCGATCCACTTGAAGCCGTGGTTGACCAGTTAACGCCAGGCGCGCCGACAGTCGCAGCCCCTGGACTGGAAAGCCTGCCAGGCGCGCCGACAGTCGCAGCCCCTGGACTGGAAAGCCTGCCAGGCGGTGGCAGCCTGCAAAGCTACGCGCCGCAGCCGCAAAAGCCGCAAGGCGTCGTTTCATCTGGTGCTGTGCCGACGGCACCCAAAGCCGGCAGTGCTGCACCGTCCGGTGATCTGGCCGCTGCCAAGAACGCTATCGCCGCAGGCAAGTCACGGCAGGCCGTGGTTAACCGCTTGCGCCAGGCTGGCTACAGCGATGCGCAGATTCGGCAGGCGGGGATCTGATCATGGCTCTGTCCTTTGATGACCTGCCCGATGAGGCACCTACTGTGCCGACCACGCAGATCGCGCCACAAGCGGCTGGGCTGAGCTTTGACGACTTGCCGGACGAATCACCCAACCGCACAGCGGGTCAGTGGGCGACCGACATCGGCGGCAACATTGGCCGCGGTGCCTATAACCTGTTCGATAGCCTCGCTGGGTTGGGCGACATCGCAACCGGTGGCGAGGTCACGCCGTGGCTTGCCCAGCATGGCCTGGATTCCAAGGCTGCCCGTGCCAACCTCGATGCAGAAATGTCGCCGCAAGCCAGAGCGCAGCAACAGGAGGTCGCTGGCGCCCAAGGGTTTCTGCCGACCATCAACGCCGCGCTGCGCAACCCCGCGTTCATGGCTGGGCAAATCATCGAGTCGTTGCCGACGATGGTCGTCGGTGGCGTAGCAGGTAAAGGCGCTGCACTCGGTGCCAAGGCGTTAGGTATGGCAGCACCGGCTGCTGGAGTTATCGGCGCAGGCGTAGGGGAGGCCTTGCCCACGGCTGGCCAACAAGCTGCCAACACTGTGCAGCAGACTGGCGACCTGACGTTGGCGCAGACAGCTGCCGCACTCGGTTCAGGCGCGCTTACCGGCATCATCGGTGCTGGGTCCGCTGGCCTGGGTAGCCGCTTGGGTGCTGCCGATGTCGATGCCCTCTTGAGTGGTGCAACTGGACCCTCGGCAGGTCGTGGCATGTTCGGGCGGATGGGTGTCGGCGCTGGTTTAGAGACCAGCGAAGAGGCGCTGCAATCCAGCCAGGAACAAGCCGCGCAGAATTTGGCACTCGGTAATCCGCTGAGCCAGGGTGTTGGTAATGCTGCAGGCCAAGGCGCTTTGCTGGGTGGGCTGATGGGTGCGGCTAGCGGTTTGCGCCGCACGGGCATGACCACACCACAGCCTGCGCCTATGCCAATGCCTGCGCAGCAACAGCAGGGCCAAGCCGTACCAGTATTCAACCCACAAGGCATGGCAATCCCTACCCCAGCCCCCAGCGCGTCCCCAATCGCGCCACAGCCTGCCACGGTGCCGGCCCAGCCGCTGCCACAACCTGTGCCGTTCGCTGGTAGCCAAGACATCGCGCCGTTGCTGCGGAATATCGGCATGGACGAGACCCGCACTCAGCAGACACTGGATCTACTCCGCCCCGTCGAGGCTGATATCGAAGCCCAGCGCCGTGGTGTTTTGCCGGTTGCAGAGCAGCAACGCCTGGCCAGCCTGATCGGCCTCAAAGGTGACAAGGCCAATGCCTTCGCCCGTCAGGTGGGGGAAACTTGGGCACCGGAAACGATCATCGCGGCGACCAACAATGTCGCGAGCCAGTACAAAGATGTGCTCACGCTGCAACAGAAAATTGCCAGCGGCCAGGCCAGCGACATCGATCGCGCCGAGTTCGTGCAGCGCCTTGGTGAAATGCGCCAGTCCTTCGGCAACCTCGCAGGCGCCAGGGCCGAGGCGGGCCGTAGCATGGCGGCGTTTAGGGGCAGTAACTTCGACTTCAACCGCACCAAAAACATCCTTGAAAGCTTGGGCACCGACGGTGCTGACGACCTGGCCAAAGCATTCGGGGCAGCGGTCAAAGCGGGTGGTATCGGGAATGCAGCGCGGTTGATTAACCAACCCGACACACTCATGCAAAAACTGTTTGGATACTATTACCGCAGTGCCTTGATTTCCAACCCCGCGACAACGGTAGCGAACGTGATCGGCAACGCGGGGATGCTCGCAAAGCGCTCAGCAGACCGTGCTGGCGCCGCTGTGGTGAGCACCGCAAAAAATGTGCTTGGCGGTAAGGGCGAAACGGTCTGGCGTGAACCGGTCGCACTGCTCAGGGGCAACGCGGCCAACCTGCTCAATGCAACCCGTGCAGCAGGGCAAGCTTTCATCGAAGGGGATAATGCGGCCACTGGTATTAACGCGGTGGAAGCCACCGGCAACATGAACGCTCCAGGCGGCGTACTGCACAATGTGGCAAGCCTGCCTTTTCGGGGCCTTGCAGCAGGTGATTCATTTTTTCAGACCGTCCATATGGGCGGCGAACTGCGTGCCTTGGCTACTCGACAAGCGAGCGACGAGAAACGCAACGGGAGACTCCCGGCGGGCATCACCCTGTCACAGCGCGTTGACCAGATCGTTGCTGACCCCAGCCCGCAGATGATCGAAGCTGCTGGCGACTATTCCCGGCACGCGACCTTCAATCAAACAGCGGGTCCGCTGGTAAAAGGTGTGCTCGCGCTCAAGCGTAAGTTACCGATTTTACAGGTAATTTTACCTTTTTTGCGCACGCCAAGTAACATTGCAAAGGAGGTTATCGGCAGCACTCCGCTGGCCGGACTGACCCCGAAGTTTTGGGAAGATGTGCGCCAGGGTGGGGCGACCCAAGAACAGGCGCTCGGAAAAGTGCTGGCTGGTTCGGCGTTCATTACTGCTGCGTTGCTCGCTGCCAGCGAAGGGGCAATCACGGGCAGCGGTGTGAATGACAAGGAGCGCAGGGCCAAACAGGCCACGGGCTGGCAACCTTACTCCATCCTTGTGGACGGGAAATATCATTCTATCCAACGGTTGGACCCCTTCTCGTCCATGTTGGCGTTGGCCGCAGACCTTGCCGCCATGAAGCCCGGATCGGATAGCGCGACCAAGCTGGCGGGTGATTTGCTCGGTTCGTTCGTCGCCAACATCGTGGACAAAACCTCGCTCGCTGGTCTGAAAAACGCTGCTGAATTTCTCAGTGACCCAGCTGGTCGGGGTGCGTGGTATCTGAAAAACACCCTTGGCACACTGGCGCAGCCGCTCACTGTGCTCAGTACGCTGGCGTCCAGTACCGACCCCTATGCCCGTGAGTCGGCCACTGTGCTGGACCAGATCAAGTACCGCACGCCAGGGCTGCGCGATGACTTGCCCGTCAAGCTGGATAACTGGGGCGATCCGGTGGAGAACACCCGCCAGGGCTTGTCCATGTTGGCGGTTCCGTCTACGACCAGCGCCGAGACGACTGACCCTGTACGCCTGGAGGCTGCGCGTCTTGGCTGGACGCCACCAGCGTTCCAGAAAGCGCTGACCCTCAAAGGCAAGCAGACCCCGTTCACGACTGAGCAGCACCACGAGCTCGTCCAACTGGCAGGGCAGCTGACGCACCGTGGCGCTCAACGCCTAATGCAGTCGCCTGCCTGGAAAAAGCTCGACGACGACCAGAAGCGCGATGCCTTGGAGGCAGTGGCCAAGAAGGCCAGGGCAGCTGTGCGGATGGCTGCTATTCCCTACATCCACGCAGGCAATCGATCCGCACTCGACCGCCTGCGCAGTTCCGTCAACCAACGAGGCAATCAGTGATGAACATCGAACAAGCCACCGAAGCTGTGCAACAGGCCCAGGTGAGGCTCGACGGATTGCGCCAGGTCGAGGAAATGTTGCGGCGTGAACTGCCAATTGCCGAGCAGGCGCTTGATGCGGCACGCGCCAGGTTGTGCCGCATCAAACGGCAAAACGGTGTCGTCGCCCGCAGTCGTAAGGATGAACTCGCCGCGATCCGTCGGCAGATCGCAGCCCTCGAAGCCCAAGAGGATTCCAGCCATGTATGACAATGACTCGCGTCAACATTTTGAAGTCGAACAGGTCCATCACCTTCGCGAAGAAGCGAAGCTGTACAACCTTGATTTCACCCGCGCTCGGATTAGCATCCAAGGCGACAAGCACACCGTCACTTTCGACAAGCCGGTCGTACCAATCGACAAGTTCCTGGGCTATGCACCACCCGCCCGGTTCAGCCACCCCAGCGCCCTGCAGGTCGAAGGCACCATGCTTGATGGCCTGATTCGAATCCAGCGCGCTGAACGCCAAGCGGTGCGCTGTGGCGTAGTGTTCGGCTGGTCTGGTGAACAGATCAACCGTCGCCCTTTGACCGCTGAAGAGCTCGCCGAATACAAATCGCGCACCACCCACGCGGTGCAGGTCGCCAAGCTGCAGGCAGATCTGCAGGAAGCCATCCAGGCCCAGGCACGGCGGGCCCAGAAGGTGCGGGAGTCGGTTGATCTTTCCGCGCGCTACAGCGTTATCGACGAAGCCGATGTGCTGACCCCTGCTGAAACCACAGCCGATCTGGTAGGCCACACGCTCATCAACGCCCCCTCTAAACCACGTCGCGCCAAAAGCGCCAGGAGTCTGTGAGCCATGAATGACCAAGAACTTGCGGGCTGGGCCGCTGAATTGACTGGCAGCACTGGTGTGCCAGACGATGATGTGGGCGACTATGTGCCAGAGCCGGAAGCCCTGGGTGATGACGGTGCTGTTGCCGAGTTCGAGGCTTACGCCGCTGACCGCGACGAGCGCCTAGGACTCAATGACCTGGACAACGACGATCAGGTAGACGACGGCCATGTAGACGACGGCCAGCACACTGACCGCTCCAAGAAGCAGGTGCCATTGGGTGCCTTGCAGCAAGAACGCGCCAAGCGCCAACAGGTGCAGGCCGAGCTGCAGGAAACACAGCGCCGCTTCGATGAGATACAGCGGTTGGCTGCCCAGCTTCAGCACCTGCAGCAACAGGCCGCGGTCCCTGCGTTCGAGGAAGACCCGCAAGCGCACGTCGAAGCGCGCTTTCAACAACTTGAGCAGCGCCAGCAGGCCGAGGCACATCAGCGTCAGGTCACTGCCCAAGTCGACTTCATCGATAAGCAGGTAACAGCTGCAGCGCCGGAAGTGGATCGCATCGAAGCCGAGTTCACCGAAGCCACCCCTGACTACCCGCAGGCTTTCGAACACCTCAACAATGCGGTGGACGAGCGCATGCGGCAGCAGTACCCGGACAAGTCACCGGCAGATCATGCCCTGGCCAAGCGGGTCGCCATGTTGATGTTCGTTCGCGACGCCCAAAGCAAGGGACAGAACGTCGCGCAGTTGGTCTACAACCAGGCCAGAGCGCTGGGCTTCCAGGCAAACCAACGTGTGCCAGCAACTGGCAGTCGTGGTCAGCGTGGGTCGAGTGGTATCAGTGCCAGCCGGTTGAGTGAAATGTCCGACGACGAGTTCAACCAGTTGTACGCGGACATGCAGAGCAAAGCCCTTGTGCGTCCGTCGTTCGGAGGTTGAGCCCATGAGAGAACCACAACCCGGTAGGCTCACTCGCGGCATGCGCCTGGAGCGGGTGCTGGCCGACCTGCAGCGCGACATCGAGTGCCGAGGCAGCCTGGAAGATAAGCGCCAGCGTCGCGCGATCCTGCGCGGCATGCGCCTGGCTGTATGGCTGCTGGTGGACGCGAGGCCGTCGGTCAACGAAGTGCATCAGGAACTCCGCGCTGAGTTGTTCGGCTGTGCACTGCCCAGCTTATCCAATCGCGTGGACGATGCCGAGGCGGGTGTCGCTTGTGAGTGATCATGTGCAGCACAATCGGTAAGGGCGCCCATGAAGTGCCCTTTGTTGACTGGTGTTCTACGGCTTAGCTTTCGAGTTCTGCAGGCCAACGCAGCAGGCGCTTGAGCACACCGTCGTATTTGCGTACTCGGTACACCGCCAGGATGCCATTGATATTCCTCAGCACCATGTACGCTTTGCCGTCGTGTACCTCGAAACCGCTGTCGGCCTGGCCCGGTTGCTGGGGGCGTTCGCTGTGCCGATAGAGGGCGGCGACGGCGCGTTTGAAATACTCCTGCTCATAGTCAGACAGGTGCAGCCGGTCGGTGTCGATGAACTGTTGGAACAGTGCAGAGTTGAAGGTGGCCATGTCAGTTAACCTCGTCAGTGCGATGTGAAGTGGACACACCTATAAGTTAGTTTCTAAAACCAAGTTTGTGAAGCTGCAAGCGACGGGTGGGCGCCCTTTATTATTCCGGGTCGCCTAGACCCTGATCAATCGACCGCAGCTGTTCTAGCGTACCGTCATGCTCGGCGCGCATCAGCAGGATGTGCAGCTGTTCGAGCACATCGGCTTGTGTAGCGCCGCCTGGCTGGCGTTGAGCTTCCGCCCTCGCTGCCATGTGCAGTAGCTCCTGCGCTCGCTCAGGTAACGACTGGAGCGTCTCTGTCAGCCACGGCATATTGATCCACTGCGCGCTTGAGGCAGGGCGATCTGGTGGTAGGTGATTCATGGTCGTGTACCTCCCGTCAGTTCCAGCAGGAAGCCGTCCGCCTCCGCGTACCGCAACGTCTCATAGCTGAGCAGGAACAGTTGCGATGCGCTGGCACCGTCTGGCCAGAGGCGATCTGCCTCTGCGATGACAAAGGCAACCAAGGTGTCTGTCGCCTTGGGCGTGAGTGCCGACACAACGCGGTTGAACCAGCCGGGGTCCACGACGATCACGCCAGGGTCCGCCTCCAGGCTTTCACAGAGGGGTGTACGGGCGTCGATCACGACAGCCTCGCCGCCAGCACAGCGGCGCTTGACCTTGTCTATGGCTGCTTGGGTGAAGTCAAATATCTTGGCCGACGGTGGCGGCATACTGGTGGTTGCGGTCGCGCTATTCATGATCATCACCATCCAGGGCGTCCAGCATTTGCCAGGTGGCCTTGTCGTCGCTGTTCAGGTCGGTAGGAATGTCCCGCTCGATACGCGGTGCCGGGGTGTGCCCCAACTCGCGCTTGGCAGAGGCGGCGCTGCAATTGGCCAGGAACTCCAAGAAGTCGTTCAGAGGCGGCGCGGCCTTCTTGTCGCTGGCATCATCGTCTTCCTGAGTCTTCACCCGACCAATGCCACGGTTCATGATTTCGACGCGTAGCTTCGCCGCCAAGGCGGGGTCGGTCTTGGGGTCCAACGCGGCGTTGATGTGCCGTTCGAGCATGATCTGGGCGTATTCCGCTGCGAGCAGTTCGGTTTCGTACCGGGCTTTCTGTAGCGCTGCTCGGTGCTTGGCGAGTTCGTCGCGGCGCTGGGTGACTTCGTTGGGAACAAAGCGGTTGAGCACGAATGGGACGGGCAGCGATGCGGCAACTGTGCCGGAGATGCTAGTCATTTGATCCACCCTCTGTATTCGGGCGGCACAGAATCGCCTTCGCGGTCAGTGAGGCACGGGTTATCACTCGTCTGTGCTCGGGGTAGTGCTGGCACTCCCACCAGTACAAGCCCGCAGCCTCCTGGCACGCAGAGTGGCCGGAGCGGTATGCGAGAGCCAGCGTGCCGTACCGACGACACCAAGCAACGAAGCTGGCCTTGCACATCTCGGTTCGGCTTTCGAGGTGGAGAGCGCGCAACGGCGCCCCTGCGAGCATTACAAAGTCGCGCGAAATGGCCGCGAAAACATCACAAGAAGGCTTATCGGCCAGGAGCAGACTGCCCAAGGTGCGCTTGAGTTCGCGTTTTCTGTCAGCCTCCAGCTTGTCAAACTGTCGCCCTAACGCACCGCAAAGGTTCAGGGAGACGTATCCCGGTGGCGATGCAGTCGCGCTGCTAGGTATGGAATTACTCATCTTCAGCCTCTTCGGGGTTGGTTACTTCAAAGGGGCGAACCCCGGTGTCCAGATAATCGAACCGCGCCTTGGGGCGTTCGGTTCTCCACTTCGCCATGTTGCGCAGGCATATCAACATGTACTTCGGTTTGCTCGCGCGTTCGTCCACGCGCCCCAGATGCACGTCGCCCTCACGCAGTTCGCGCAGCGCCGGTAGAAGGTTTTTCTCGGTGAAATCAAGCCGCCGATACTCTTGGTCGTCCTTGAACCCTTTCATTCCGTCCAGCAGCGCCCGGGTGTACGTCAAGTCTTTGTCGAACGGAATCAGTCCGCCTTCAATCTTCGACCGAAGCCATGTGGCGCGCTCACTCAGGTTGTCTTCGATGAGGCGTTGCTTGGCACTGGTCATGGGTGGTCGCTGGTCGATCTTGAACTTGGAAATGTCCCGATTCGCCAGATAGCCAGCCAGTTTCGGGATGCCGTAACCCGGCGATAGCTTGCCGATCCACGCACCGAGTTGGTCGTAATAGGCGGTGTCCTTGGGTTTCTCAAGGCACAACGCAGGGCACAGCCGACGGTCGTCAACTGCCAGTGGCAGCGATTCCATCTCGTTGGTTGTGATGACGATGTGCGGGGTTCGACGCACACGCGCCGGAATGCCCTTGGGGTTGAGAGACGTGCGTACCGCTGACGTCAGTCTGTTGAACTTGCCAAGGTCGTCGGTGCTGTCAACCCTGGTTTTGCGTTTCAGCTCTTCGATGATCGTGAACACGCAGTCTATGAAGTCGTCGTCGAAGGTATCCCACAGCGCCGTGCTGCCAGATTCCCGCACCAGGGCAACACCCCATACCCACTTGAGGGCAACGCCGATCATGGATTTGCCTGTGCCCCGGAACGGCGATACGAACGCCAGCGCGACAGGTATCTTTTCGTCTGGCCGCTGGTAGACCGTTGCCAGATAATCCCATATGTAGTCAACCGTAATCCGGCAATGCCCCGCCATGTACATGAGGTGGTCGTCGAACATTTTGACGTCGTCGAAGGTCGCTGATTCATCCGGGCGGGCCATCAGCCGTCGTGTCAGGTGCCATGTGTTGAGCTGGTCAGAATGAAAATCATCCAGGGCGTTGGTAGGCTCGAAAACCTTCTTGCGGAAGATCCGTGCCGTCTTCTGCGACATGCCGCTCCACCACATTTCCGACACGGACTGTTTGCACATGGTGTGACTGGCTGTGTACCCGAACACCGGGCCGTACTGGCTATCCGCCCAGCGCTGCAGCCCTTCGCGACCCATGCCTGGGCATTCGGGGTCCGCTAGCACGGTTGCACGTTTGGTGCTTGCATCAAAGCCAATCTCGTTGGTGAACAGCTTCAATAGATCCCAGCCTTCCCGCGTAAGTTCAGCCATGGTGGCTTGCTTGGTGACGACTCCAGCGTCTTTGAAGGCGCCGTCGGCCAGTGCCTTGGTGGCAGCTAACGTGCCCTCCCGGATAATCGCGGCTTGCTCATACGACATGTGCAGGTGGTTCACGAACGCGCCAGCGGTGTCGAAGACTTCTTCAGCGGTTAAATTGCCGAGGCTGGCTACCAAAGCAATCTGTTCGGCTTGTGCGTCGGGCAGCGCTGGTTGAGGCTGGGCATGCTGGTCGGCGATTTGATCCAGTTGCAGTGACGACACGGTGCCCTTGGCGAAGTCGATCTGCACATTGGGTACAACGCCAGGCGCGACCGACACAGCCGTGGTGGTGAGGCTGCAGCTGTAGGTGGCCGTGATGGTGCGCGTGGTCACTTCCTGTGTCGGCACAGTTCGTCGGCTGGGCGTGGTCACTTCCTGTGTCGGCACAGTTCGTCGGCTGGGCGTGGTAGGTGCTTGGGAATCCCACTTGCGCACCAGGCCAAGGAGGTCGTTGGATGCCAACATGGTGCTGGCGGTACCTGAAATCGAGGGTATACTGTTCATACATACATGCTCCATCTTGCCCCGGCCTGGCTGCGAACCTCGTCGGGGTTTTTCTTGCCCCAGACTGCCGACGTTCGAAGTTAGGCGGTTTGGGTTGAGCGACCAGCGGCTGTGCGGGGTTTGGTCAACTGATGTTGAACCCACTGCTCAACTTCGGCACGGCTGAACATCACTCGCCCGGCACGGCTTCTAGCGCCGCGTGGGCTGATTTGAATGGACAGTGGGAAGTGGCCGTCTCGCATCCAGTTGTAGAGGGTGTTGACGCAGACACCAGTGACCTGGAGCGCTTCATCAATGCTCATGAACGGGCTGGTAACAGTCTGGTTAGCGGCGGGGGTTGTTGCTGGCATGGTGCACCTCGGGGCTCAACTGAACCCGACGCTTTTTAGCGCCGGTCACTTGGTCCCGAAGTCGAATGTTCTATTTCCGTTTCGACTTGCTAAGCCTGTCAGGCTCCTATGGCGGGCCTTGGGGCGGGATTACGTATATAGGGGTTTACTGCATTCCGTTGACATCAATGATAGTTGGTTATCTGAGAGGTCAAGGAAGTTGGGCGCTAGTTTCGCCCGTACCGTTCGTCAGAAACGGCGCCAGCCCGCATACGACGTGGCTTTGCGCACATGAGATTTTTTATTCAGCGCTACTTTCGGCAGGGTAAGTCGTGCGCAGCTGGTCAAGGTAATTTGACCAGGCTTGCATCGCAGCCCGTCGTTCATCGAGCAGATCCTCGCGGGCGTACACATCACCGAGCGGGCCTTTCATTTTGTGCGAGAGGCACATCTCCAAGACGGTGGTATCCAGCTTCAGCTCTTGCCGGGCGGTAGTCCTGAAGGTTGCGCGAAAGCCATGAGTGGTCACAGTGCCGCGTGGGTACCCAAGGCCATTGATCAGGCCGCTCAACAGGCTGTCACGCTGAATGGGTTGTGTGGGGCGGGTGGGGGAGGGGAACACCCAGCCTTCGCCCTTGGCGTTGACCACCCGGTTCTCCTGTAGCTCGCGAAGGATATCGACGGCTTGCGTTGGCAGGCAAGCGGTATGCAGCTTGCCGGTTTTCGGCACCGTGTAGGTCCACAGGCCCGCGTCCAGGTCCAGATCCTGCCAACGCATGCCAGTCATCTCTGCCGGGCGTGCCGGGATCAACACCAACAGGCGCAGTGCGCAGCCGACGCTGGTGCCCCGACCGCTGTAGCCATCGAGCCTGTGTAACAGGGCAGCCAGCTCTGCCGGCTTGGTGATCGCCGGGTGACGGGTGTGCGTGTGTTTGTTCAGCACCATGTCGCGGCGCTTGGGCACCACGTTCTTTTCGATCATCCCCCACGCCACCGCGTAGTCGAGCACCATTTCAACCAGGTTGAGGGTCAGTCTCGCCGCTGTCGGCTTCTCGATTGACGCGACCAGGGAACGGATGTGCATCGGGGTGATCCTATCCACCGGCAGTGGGCCAAGGAGCAGATAGGCATGGTTCCTGAGCGTGCGGGTGTAGCCCTTGATCGTACTGGCGGCTGTTCCTTCCTCCTTTAATAGAAGGTAGTCGGCTGCCACGCTTTCAAAAGTACACAAAGCTTTGGTACGTTCCACGTCTTGCTCCATGGCCCTGGCTTGCACAGGTGACTCGCCGCCGGCGATGGTCTTCTGCAGGGCCTCAGCCTTCTCTCGGGCTTTCTTGAGTGAAGTGTCGGGGTAGGCACCGAGTGAGATTCGGGTCTCTCTGCCGGTCAACGGGTTCTTGTACTTCAAGCGCCACAGCTTGGAGACCCCTGACTTGCCAATGACGACTTCCAGGTACAGGCCGGCTACCTTGCCGTGGCGGTACTTGCCCGGTTCGGTCAGGGAACTGATCTTGGCGTCTGTCAGTGCAGGCTTCATTTAGGGCAAGTCTCAGGTAGAAAAGGGGCAGGCAAGGTGAAATTCTGCCCCTTTTTACCCTGGGTAGCAATGAAAATGGTTGGAATCGGTTGGACTATATTTAGAGCGATATGCCTGTATTCGTTGGGCTTTGTGGTAGTATCAGCATGATTTTAAGGGCATTTTAGGAGACCCAATGGAACGCTTTATTGAAAATGCGATGTACGCCTCGCGCTGGCTGCTCGCGCCCATCTATTTCGGTTTGTCCCTAGGGTTGCTGGCACTGGCGCTGAAATTCTTTCAGGAAGTCTTCCATATCCTGCCCAACGTTTTCGCATTGGGCGAGGCGGACCTGATACTGGTGCTGTTGTCGTTGATCGACATGGCGCTGGTGGGCGGCTTGCTGGTGATGGTGATGATTTCCGGCTATGAGAACTTCGTGTCGCAGTTGGACATCGATGAAGGTTCAGAAAAGCTGAGCTGGCTCGGCAAGATGGACTCTTCATCGCTGAAGATGAAGGTGGCTGCCTCCATTGTGGCGATTTCCTCGATCCACCTGCTGCGGGTGTTCATGGATGCTCGCAACATCGAGACCCAATATTTGATGTGGTACGTGATCATCCACATGACCTTTGTCATTTCGGCCTTCGCCATGGGCTATCTGGACAAGCTGACCAAGCACTGATCCAGCCCTTGAACCACTCTCGACCGCCCGTCCGTTGCAAAACGGACGGGCGGTTGCGTTTATGCCTTGTGCTTTGTCCGGCACTGTATGAAAAATGAACGGTCGCTCGAATGTCCCAGTAGTGAGGTGTTGCAATGAACCTGCACGATCTGAACGCAGAGGCCAAAGCCGGCCACGTCGAGGAGTTGAACCTGATTGCCATTGAGGGCGGAGATTATTTGCTTGAGGCACGCGTCCATGGCCGCGCACATCCGTTATCCGATGCCAAGGGCCAACGGGTGCGGGTGCATTCGGTGATCGAGGCGCGCAATTGGCTCAAGCAGGTATCGGGCTTGCCAACGAACCTGGTGCATTGGTCTGTTCAAGATGAGATGTGTGGCATGAGCGGCGACGGGGAAGACCTCAAGGTGCCGATCTCCCGGCAATAAGCCCGGTAGCTGATTCGTTTTGCCGCAGTGTGCTAGGCTGCTCGCCCTTTTCATAAAGGGCGCAGTTCATGTGCGCCCTAGAGCGGAGCGAGACAATGTCCGAAATTAACCTGTCTACCGACGAAACCCGCGTCAGCTACGGCATCGGTCGCCAACTGGGCGGCCAATTGCGCGACAACCCGCCACCGGGTGTGAACCTGGAAGCCATCCTGGCCGGCCTGACCGACGCCTTCAATGGCAAAGACAGCCGCGTCAGCGAAGAAGACCTGTCGGCCAGCTTCAAAGTCATTCGCGACATCATGCAGGCAGAAGCTGCTGCCAAGGCTGAAGTGGCTGCTGGCGCCGGTCGTGAGTTCCTGGCAGAAAACGCCAAGCGCGAAGGCATCATCACCCTGGCTTCGGGCCTGCAGTACGAGGTGCTGGCCGCTGGCGAAGGCGCTATGCCGACTCGCGATGACAGCGTTCGTACTCACTACCACGGCACGCTGATCGACGGCACTGTGTTCGACAGCTCCTACGATCGTGGCCAGCCTGCAGAATTCCCGGTTGGCGGCGTGATCGCTGGCTGGACCGAAGCCCTGCAACTGATGAACGCCGGCAGCAAATGGCGCCTGTACGTTCCGAGCGAGCTGGCCTACGGCGCTCAGGGCGTTGGTAGCATTCCGCCACACAGCACGCTGGTATTCGACGTCGAGCTGCTCGACGTTCTGTAAGACCTGCGTGTGACGCATCGCAGGCAAGCCTTGCTCCTATGTATGGACTCGCCCCCACTATCAACCCGCTTTTGAACACTGCTACCCGGCTGCATCTATGTATAAGGCCTACTCGAGGAAGCCTGATCGGCTTCTGGCCAACATTCAATAAGCTCGCGGTATGCCAATTACGTTAAGGCCTCAAGGGCCAGTAGGAGCACAGGCATCAATCCGCGACGGTCTGACCTGGGGTCAATGTTCTTTAGCAAGGGTTGGAGCGCTTTAACGCCCCGGTGGCAGAACTCTGTGGATCAGTGACTCATCGTCGCCTCCTGGACATTGCCCATGTGGCGACGATAGGTCTGCTCGGTTTTCAGTAATACCCAGACGATGCGTAGGGTACGGTTGGCCAATCGGACGGCCGTTTCCTTGCGACCCAAGCGACACAGCCAGCGCAGCAAGCGCCGGTCATCGGGTTGTTCCGAATCAGGCCGCACCTGTCTCAAGACCGCATGCGCGCCCTGGATCGCCAGGCTGCGTAGGTAGGCGTCGCCCTGCTTGCTCATCTTGCCCAGCCGGATTTTCTGTCCGCTGCTGTGCTGAGTGGGCACCAAACCAAAGTAGGCGGCAAACTGGCGTGCGTTGGCGAAGCGCTCAGGCTCGACCTGCTTGGCCAGCAGCGCGGTGGCGATGATCGGACCGATGCCACGCACCGTCATCAACCTTTTCGCCGTCTCATCCTGCTGTGCGGCCGTTTCCAGTCGGCCGGTCAACACGCTGACGCGCTCGCCCAACTGGCTCCATTCGCCGAGCAGCTCAGCAATCAGCTCGCGCAGCAGATCCGGCAGCGGCTGGGTGGCATCCTCGAGTATCCGCGGCACCACCCGGCTGATCGCCGCCTCACCTTGCGCCAAGGCCACGCCATGCTCGAGCAGCAAGCCACGCATCTGATTACCCATGGCCGTGCGCCGCCGCACATAGCCCTGGCGGGCGCGATGCAGTGCCTGCATGGCCAGCGCCGCGGCACTTTTGACCGGCACTGAGACAATCCGACTATCTCGACCCGCCCGCAAGATCGCATGTGCATCGTTGCGATCATTCTTCGGCCCGCTGCGATGATCGGCCACATGCTGCGCAGGCAGGATCCGCACCGGGTTGCCTTGGGCCTGCAGCAACCGCGCCCATGCCTGAGCGCCTGGGCCTGTTTCCATCAGCACCATGACGCTCATGGGCAGTTGGCGAAGAAACGCCTGGAAGGCTTCGCGCGATTTGATTCGGTCCTCGTACACCACTTGGCCCAGGGCGTTTTCCCCGGCCACCTGGAAGACCCTCTTGGCAAGATCTACCGAGACGGTCGAACAGGTTGCTAGGTCGGCTGAAGACAAAGAGTGATTGTTGGTCGTATGCTTTTTCATGGGCTCGCCCTCGCTGTCGTTGGCTTCTTTATAGATGCCACCGTGGCGCATAGACGCCTCGGTTGGGGCGAGTCCATGTAATTACAGGGCTTGCCCGTGATGCATATCACACCTTGCGCACGAACTCGGATTTGAGTTTCATTGCGCCGATGCCGTCAATCTTGCAGTCGATGTCGTGGTCGCCATCACACAGGCGGATGTTCTTGACCTTGGTGCCGACCTTGACCACCAGCGAGGAGCCTTTGACTTTCAGGTCCTTGATCACGGTCACGGTATCGCCATCCTGCAGGACGTTGCCCACTGAATCCTTCTTCACCGCATCCGATTCGGTTTCAGCTTCAGCCGTAGCCGACCACTCGTGGGCGCACTCAGGGCAGATCAACTGGCTGCCATCTTCGTAGGTGAATTCGGAGTTGCATTTGGGGCAGGGAGGCAAAGTGCTCACTAAGGTTCCTCTGGGCGCAAAAATAAAGCCCACATTATAGAGGGTTTTGCACAAGGGTAGGAGCCAGCTTTAGCTGCGATGGCCTGCAAAGCAGGCCCATGGCCCGCCAAGCGACGGGCCGGGGGAGGGCGGATCAGTGTGTCCGAGCGACTGCAAACTCGCTCAACTCAACCAGAGCATCCCGGTATTCGTTGGCAGGCAGGACTTCCAGGCAGGCAATGGCGCGGGCGACATAATCGCGAGCCAGCTGTGCGGTGTACTCCAGGGCGCCGGCAGCTTCCACGGCCGCGCGGATGCTCTCCAGGTCTTCGATGCCGCCCTTCTGGATGGCTTTGCGAACCAGCGCCGCCTGTTCCGGGGTGCCTTCGCGCATGGTGTAGATCAATGGCAGGGTAGGCTTGCCTTCGGCCAGGTCATCACCGACGTTCTTGCCCAGGGTCTCGGCGTCGCCCTTGTAGTCCAGCAGGTCGTCAACCAGTTGGAAAGCGACGCCCAGGTGGTCGCCAAAGGTGCGCAGTGCTTCGGTTTGCTCAGGCGTAGCCTCGGCCAGGGCGGCGGCACTGTGGGTGGACGCCTCGAACAGCATGGCGGTCTTGCCGCGAATGACGTCCATGTAGGTTTCTTCGGTGGTGCTGGCATCGCGAATCTTCGACAGCTGCAGCACTTCACCTTCGGCGATCACACGGGTGGCCTTGGAGAGGATCTGCATCACCGGCATCGAGCCCAGCTCCACCATCATCTCGAAGGAGCGCGAGTAGAGGAAGTCGCCCACCAGCACGCTCGGCGCGTTACCCCACAGGGCATTGGAGGTGGCGCGGCCACGGCGCATGCCGGACATGTCGACCACGTCATCATGCAGCAGGGTGGCGGTGTGCAAGAACTCGATGGTGGCGGCCAGCAGGCGCAGTTGGTCGCCTTCGCGTCCAAGGGCCTTGCCGCACAGCAGCACCAGCAACGGACGCAGGCGCTTGCCACCGGCCGAAGTGATGTAATCGCCGATTTTCGACACCAACGGTACGCGCGACGTCAGTTGCTTCTTGATGATCTCGTCAACGGCGCTAAAATCGTCCGCCACCGCGCGGTAGAAAGCTTGGGGTTGCATCAGCGACAGTTGCTCCAGATAGGTTGCGCGGCATGCTAGGTCTCAGGCCAGGGCCTGTCAAGGCGAGTGCCTGCGGCATTGGGCCTGCACTTGCAAGGTGCTTGGCGCTTGCGTACAATCGCGCACCCTAACTTCCTGGGCAGCACCTGCCTTACGCAATTGCACTTGGGCCGTTCCAGCCTTGTGCAGCCATGCCAGCCGACACTCTACTTATAAAGAGCTGGGTGAGCAGGATTATCGGAGAAATACCATGTCTTATGCAGTAATCGTTACTGGCGGCAAGCAATACAAGGTCGCCCCAGGTGAATACCTGAAGATCGAAAAACTGGAAGTCGCTACCGGCGAATCCGTTACCTTTGATCGCGTTCTGTTGGTTGCCAACGGTGACGACGTGAATATCGGCGCTCCAGTTGTTGCTGGCGCTACCGTTGTGGCTGAAGTGATCTCCCAAGGTCGTCACGATAAAGTCCGCATCATCAAGTTCCGTCGCCGTAAGCACCACATGAAGCGTATGGGCCACCGCCAGTGGTACACCGAGATCAAAATCACCGGTATTCAGGCTTAATTTCAGCCTAATTCCTCACTAGGAGAATTGAACTCATGGCACACAAAAAAGCTGGTGGTAGTACCCGTAACGGTCGCGACTCAGAAGCCAAACGCCTTGGCGTGAAGATGTATGGCGGCCAGGTCATCAAGGCCGGCAACATCATCGTGCGTCAGCGCGGCACCCAATTCCACGCTGGCTACGGCGTTGGCATGGGTAAAGATCACACTCTCTTCGCTAAAATCGAAGGCGTGATCAAGTTTGAAGTAAAAGGCGCCTTCGGTCGTCGTTACGTGAGCGTCGTTGCGGCCTAATCGCGCGATTGCTGGAGAAGCCCTGTCTCACGACGGGGCTTTTTCGTTTGTGGGGTGAGTCTCTTGCAAAGCTGTTTGTCTGAGCTGCCGGCGCTGGTTGTTACGGTCGTTGATTGGAGCTACGGCGCTCATTTTTGCAAGAGCCTTATGTCTAGGTTTTAATCGGCTCGTCCGTGTGACGAGAGGCGTTTTTTTTATGAAGTTTGTAGATGAAGTTTCGATCCGTGTAAAAGCGGGTGATGGCGGCAATGGTTGCATGAGCTTCCGCCGCGAAAAATTCATTGAGAATGGTGGTCCAAACGGCGGTGACGGTGGTGATGGCGGCTCGATCTATATGGTTGCCGACGAAAACCTGAACACCCTGGTCGACTACCGTTACACCCGTCATTTCGATGCCCAGCGCGGCTCGAACGGCGGCAGCACCGATTGCACGGGTGCCAAGGGTGAAGATCTGTTCCTGCGGGTGCCGGTCGGTACCACGGTGATTGACGCCAGCACTCAGGAAATCATCGGTGACCTGGTCAAGGCCGGTCAGAAACTGATGGTGGTGCAAGGTGGTTGGCACGGTCTGGGTAACACCCGATTCAAGTCCAGTACCAACCGCGCGCCACGCCAGACTACGCCAGGCAAGCCGGGCGAGCAGCGTGACCTGAAGCTGGAAATGAAAGTGCTGGCCGATGTGGGTCTGCTGGGCTTGCCGAACGCGGGTAAAAGTACCTTTATCCGTTCGGTGTCCGCTGCCAAGCCGAAAGTCGCTGACTACCCGTTCACGACCCTGGTGCCAAACTTGGGTGTGGTCAGTGTCGATCGCTGGAAGAGCTTCGTGGTGGCCGACATTCCGGGCCTGATCGAAGGCGCTTCTGATGGGGCTGGCCTGGGTATCCGTTTCCTCAAGCACCTGGCGCGTACTCGCCTGTTGCTGCACCTCGTGGACATGGCGCCCATCGATGAAAGCAGCGCTGCCGATGCAGCTGAAGTGATCGTCAATGAGCTGGTCAAGTTCAGCCCTTCGCTGGCCGAGCGTGATCGCTGGCTGGTGCTGAACAAGTGCGACACGCTGCTTGAGGAAGAGCATGAAGAGCGGGTCAAGGAAGTGGTTGATCGCCTTGAGTGGGAAGGTCCGGTCTATGTGATCTCGGCCATCGCCAAGGAAGGGACCGAGCGCCTGAGCCGCGACATCATGCGTTACCTGGAAGACCGTGCGGATCGCCTGGCCAATGACCCGGCCTACGCCGAAGATCTGGCGGACCTGGATCAGCGCATCGAAGACGAAGCGCGTGCCCAGTTGCAAGCCCTGGATGACCAGCGTGCCCTGCGCCGCAGCGGCGTCAAGAGCGTGCATGACATCGGTGACGATGACGATTGGGATGAAGAGGACGCTGAAGACGGTCCAGAAATCATTTACGTGCGCGACTGATTCATTGCAGTACACTAAACGCCGCTTTTTGAAGCGGCGTTTTGGTATCTAACGAATCAATTTCACGAGTGGCGCCGGCTCGCGTCGCTCGCAGGCATAGGTTGGAAGACGATGCGGGACAAGGTGACGGGTGCGCAGCGCTGGGTCGTGAAAATCGGCAGTGCACTGCTGACGGCCGATGGCAAGGGTCTGGATCGCGCCGCAATGGGCGTCTGGGTCGAACAGATGGTGGCGCTGCATGAGGCGGGCGTCGAGCTGGTGTTGGTGTCCTCTGGCGCGGTCGCGGCCGGCATGAGTCGTCTGGGCTGGGTCAAGCGACCGAGTGCCATGAACGAATTGCAGGCGGCTGCCTCGATTGGCCAGATGGGGTTGGTGCAGGCTTGGGAGTCGAGCTTTGCCGAGCACGGTCGTCATACTGCGCAGATTCTGCTGACTCATGATGACCTGTCAGACCGCAAGCGCTACCTGAATGCGCGCAGCACCTTGCGTACTCTGGTCGAGCTGGGTGTGGTGCCGGTCATCAACGAAAACGACACCGTGGTCACCGACGAAATTCGCTTTGGTGACAACGACACGCTGGCGGCGCTGGTGGCCAACCTGGTCGAGGCGGACCTGCTGGTGATCCTCACCGACCGCGACGGCATGTTCGATGCCGATCCGCGCAACAATCCCGATGCCAAGCTGATTTTCGAAGCTCGTGCCGATGACCCATCGCTGGATGCGGTGGCGGGCAGTACGGGGGGTGCGCTGGGGCGTGGTGGCATGCAGACTAAATTGCGTGCGGCTCGTCTGGCGGCACGTTCCGGGGCGCATACCATTATTGTGGGTGGGCGTATCGAGCGGGTGCTGGATCGCCTCAAGGCTGGCGAGCGCCTGGGCACGCTGTTGTCGCCAGAGCGCGGCATGTTGGCGGCCCGCAAGCAGTGGCTGGCTGGGCATCTGCAGACTCGCGGTACCTTGGTGCTCGATGCGGGTGCCGTCCAGGCGCTGCGCTCCGGTGGCAAGAGCTTGTTGCCAGTGGGTGTGAAGGTTGTCCAGGGCAGCTTCCGGCGTGGCGAAATGGTGGTATGCGTGGCGCCTGATGGTATGGAAGTGGCGCGCGGGCTGGCCAACTACAGTGCGCTTGAGGCGCAGAAGATCATTGGCCAGTCATCCGAAGCGATCGAAAAATTGCTGGGTTATATTGCCGAGCCTGAGTTGGTCCATCGCGACAATCTGATTCTGGTCTGAGGGAGTGCGCTGTGCGAGTGCTAAGGAATGTGCTTGGTCTGCTGGCAGTGTTGCCGCTGCTGGCTTCGGCCGAGGAAATCGGTCAGGTATCAACGGTATTCAAATTTGTCGGTCCTAACGACCGTATCGTAGTCGAGGCCTTTGATGATCCGAAGGTCGAGGGTGTGACCTGCTACTTGTCGCGCGCCAAGACCGGTGGTGTGAAGGGTGGCTTGGGGTTGGCTGAAGATCGTGCCGAGGCGTCTATCGCCTGTCGGCAGGTTGGGCCAATCCGCTTTGCCCTGCCGTTGAAGGATGGTGAGGAAGTCTTCAAGGAGCGCACGTCGCTGGTATTCAAGACCATGCAGGTGGTGCGCTTTCTCGACAAGAAGCGCAACACGCTGGTGTATCTGGTCTACAGCGACCGTGTGATCGAAGGCAGCCCGCAAAACGCCGTGACCGCTATCCCGATCCTGCCCTGGGCCCAATAACCCCGGCCCCTGTAGGAGCGACGGGGGCGCCTAGCCTTTAGTCGCGATGGCATCACCGCGGTTTATCGCAGACCGCGGTGATGTCATCGCGACTAAAGTCTGCTCCTACAAAAAAAAGGATGTATCGCTGAATTGCAGGCAATAAAAAGCCGACCCTAGGGTCGGCTTTTTATGGAATGGTTCGCTTAAGCGGCTTCTTTCAGCGCTTTAACGTGGCCATTCAGACGGCTCTTATGGCGAGCAGCTTTGTTCTTGTGGATGATGCCTTTATCGGCCATACGGTCGATAACTGGAACAGCCAGAGTGTAAGCAGCTTGCGCTTTTTCAGCGTCTTTTGCGTCGATGGCTTTGACTACGTTTTTGATGTAGGTGCGAACCATGGAACGCAGGCTGGCGTTGTGGCTGCGACGCTTCTCAGCCTGTTTTGCACGTTTTTTGGCGGAAGGTGAGTTGGCCACCGTCGAGCTCCTCGAAAGACTTTGGGAATAGCAAACAAAATAGGCCGCGAATCATGCCGATGAGTTGAAGTCTTGTCAAGGGCGCTTGAGACGTTCCGCTGAGTGGTCATTCTTCAGAGGGGTGATTCCCTTCTGACGCACGACCTGTAAACTCGCGATTTTTTGGCACTGTCTGCGTTGCGGCGCGCAGTATCGCACAACCGGATGCCTCAGGCCCGCTCTTTATCTTCAGGCGCGAAAAACTTTCGATGAATCTTCTTAAATCCCTGGCTGCGGTCAGCTCTATCACGATGGTTTCGCGTGTTTTGGGCTTTGTGCGCGATACCATCCTGGCGCGTATCTTTGGTGCCGGTACCGCGACGGACGCCTTCTTTATTGCCTTCAAGCTGCCCAACCTGTTGCGGCGAATCTTCGCAGAAGGCGCGTTTTCCCAGGCGTTCGTGCCGATCCTGGCCGAATACAAGAGCCAGCAGGGCGAGGAGGCGACCCGGACCTTCATTGCTTATATCTCGGGCTTACTGACGCTGGTATTGGCTGTGGTGACGGCCTTGGGGATTCTGGCGGCGCCTTGGGTTGTCTGGATAACAGCGCCGGGCTTTGTCGACAGCCCCGAAAAATTCGAGCTCACCACTGACCTGCTGCGGGTCACCTTTCCCTATATTTTGCTGATTTCCCTGTCTTCCCTGGCCGGGGCGATCCTCAATACCTGGAACCGCTTCTCGGTACCTGCGTTTGTTCCGACACTGCTTAACGTCGCAATGATTTTCTTTGCCCTGTTCCTGACGCCGTACTTCGACCCGCCAATCATGGCGCTGGGTTGGGCGGTGCTGGCGGGTGGTCTTTTGCAGCTGTTATATCAACTGCCACACCTGAAAAAGATCGGCATGCTCGTGCTGCCACGCCTGAACCTGCGCGATAGCGGGGTCTGGCGAGTGCTCAAGCAGATGTTGCCGGCGATTCTCGGGGTATCGGTCAGCCAGATCTCGCTGATCATCAACACCATCTTCGCCTCGTTCCTGGTGGCTGGCTCCGTGTCCTGGATGTATTACGCCGACCGCTTGATGGAACTGCCCTCGGGTGTGCTGGGCGTCGCGTTGGGCACCATTTTGTTGCCGACGCTGGCCAAGACCTATGCCAACCGTGATCGTCACGAGTATTCTCGGATTCTCGACTGGGGCCTGCGGTTGTGCTTCGTGCTGGTGCTGCCGTGCTCGGTCGCCCTGGCGCTTTTGGCTGAACCCTTGACGGTGTCGCTGTTCCAGTACGGTAAATTCAGTGCCTTTGACGCGGCCATGACCCAGCGGGCGTTGATCGCCTATGCGGTCGGGCTGCTGGGGATTATCCTGGTCAAGGTGCTGGCGCCTGGCTTTTATGCGCAACAAAACATTCGTACACCGGTGAAAATCGCCATTTTCACCCTGATCACTACCCAATTGCTTAACTTGGCCTTTATCGGCCACCTGCAGCACGCCGGCCTTGCGCTGGCGATCAGCGTAGGTGCCATGCTCAATGCCGGTTTGTTGTACTGGAAGCTGCGCCAGCAGCAATTGTTCGTACCGCAACCGGGCTGGACCCCGTTTTTGATCAAGCTGGTCGTGGCGGTGCTGGTGATGGCCGCGGTGCTGTTCGGGGTGATGCAGTGGATGCCAGCGTGGAGCCAGGGGCAGATGCTCGAGCGCTTCCTGCGCCTTGGCGCGCTGGTGTTCAGTGGCATACTGGCTTATTTCGGTACCTTGCTGGTGCTGGGTTTTCGCTTGAAGGATTTCGCCCGCAAGTCGTTGCATTAAAAGGGGAGCGGCCTGGCCGAACGTCGGTTTTGTGCTTTCGGCCGCTTTGGGTGATGGTGTCGCCTGTCGTCAACCGTCGTGTGTGGTTATAATCGACCACTTTATGAGCAAGAAGCGCGTTATGCAGCTGGTTCGAGGCCTTCACAACCTGCGGCCCCAGCATCGGGGCTGCGTCGCCACTATTGGCAACTTTGACGGTGTTCACCGTGGTCACCAGGCTATCCTGGCGCGACTGCGCGAGCGAGCGGCGGAGTTGGGCGTGCCCAGCTGCGTGGTGATTTTCGAGCCGCAGCCGCGTGAATACTTTGCTCCCCAGACCGCTCCGGCGCGCCTGGCTCGCCTGCGCGACAAGATCGCGCTGTTGGCCGACGAGGGGGTGGACCGGGTCTTGTGCCTGGCCTTCAACCAGCGCCTGAGCAAGCTCAGTGCTAGAGAATTCGTCGACACTATCCTGGTCGATGGCCTGGGTGTTCGCCATCTGGAGGTCGGTGACGACTTCCGCTTCGGTTGCGATCGGTTGGGCGATTTCGATTTTCTCCTGCAGACAGGCTGCGTGCAGGGTTTTACCGTTGAGGCGGCGCAGACCGTCGAACTGGCCGGTGTACGTGTCAGTAGCACCCAGGTGCGCACGGCGTTGGCCAATGCCGATTTTGCCTTGGCTGAACAATTGCTGGGGCGTCCGTACCAGATAGCCGGGCGCGTGCTGCATGGCCAGAAGCTGGCGCGACAATTGGGTTGGCCGACCGCCAATATCCAGCTCAAGCGCCGACGTGTGCCCCTGAGCGGGGTATACCTGGTCAGCGCCGAAATCGATGGCACACCATGGCCGGGAGTCGCCAATATCGGCGTGCGCCCGACCGTTTCCGGGGACGGCAGTGCCCATCTGGAAATACACCTCCTGGATTTTGCCGGCGACCTTTATGGCCGGCGTTTGACGGTGGCCTTCCACCACAAGCTGCGTGATGAGCAGCGATTCGCCTCCCTGGAGGCGCTGAAGTCGGCGATCGATGCGGATGTCGCCGCCGCTCGTGCACACTGGCACAGCCAACCGCTAACAAAGAGCCTGAAATGACCGACTACAAAGCCACGCTAAACCTTCCGGACACCGCCTTCCCGATGAAGGCCGGCCTGCCCCAGCGCGAGCCGCAAACCTTGCAGCGCTGGGACAGCATTGGCCTGTACCAGAAGCTTCGCGAAATTGGCAAGGATCGTCCAAAGTTCGTTCTGCACGACGGCCCTCCGTACGCCAACGGCCACATTCACATCGGTCATGCGGTCAACAAGATTCTCAAGGACATGATCATCCGCTCCAAGACCCTGTCGGGTTTTGACGCGCCGTACGTGCCGGGCTGGGACTGCCATGGCCTGCCGATCGAGCACAAGGTCGAAGTGACCCACGGCAAGCACCTGTCCGCCGAGAAAACCCGCGAACTGTGCCGTGCCTACGCGGCCGAGCAGATCGAAGGGCAGAAAACCGAATTCATTCGCCTGGGCGTACTGGGCGACTGGGCCAACCCCTACAAAACCATGAACTTCTCCAACGAAGCCGGCGAAATTCGCGCCCTGGCTGAAATGGTCAAGAATGGCTTCGTGTTCAAGGGGCTCAAGCCTGTGAACTGGTGCTTTGATTGCGGTTCGGCCCTGGCCGAGGCGGAAGTCGAATACGCCGACAAAAAATCCTCCACCATTGATGTGGCCTTCCCGATTGCCGATGAAGCCAAGCTGGCTGCCGCTTTCGGCCTGGATGCACTGGCCAAGCCGGCCTCGATCGTGATCTGGACCACCACGGCCTGGACCATCCCGGCCAACCAGGCGCTGAACGTCCACCCGGAATTCAACTACGCCCTGGTCGATGTCGGTGATCGCCTGCTGGTGCTGGCTGAAGAGCTGGTCGAGTCGTGCCTGGCTCGCTACACGCTGGAAGGCTCGGTGCTGGCCACTGCTCCTGGTTCTGCGTTGGAGCTGATCAACTTCCGTCACCCGTTCTATGACCGCCTGTCGCCGGTGTACCTGGCTGACTACGTCGAACTGGGCGCCGGTACCGGTGTGGTTCACTCGGCACCTGCCTACGGTGAAGATGACTTCGTGACCTGCAAGCGCTATGGCATGGTCAACGACGACATCTTGACCCCTGTGCAGAGCAACGGCGTGTACGTCGAGTCGCTGGAGTTCTTCGGTGGCCAGTTCATCTGGAAAGCCAACCCGAACATCGTCGACAAGCTGGCCGAAGTCGGTGCGTTGATGCACACCGAAACCATCAGCCACAGCTACATGCACTGCTGGCGCCACAAGACCCCACTGATCTACCGCGCCACCGCGCAGTGGTTCGTGGGCATGGACAAGCAGCCCAACAGCGGTGAAACCCTGCGCAAGCGTGCGGTCAAAGCCATCGAAGACACAAAGTTTATCCCTACCTGGGGGCAAGCGCGCCTGCATTCGATGATCGCCAACCGTCCTGACTGGTGCATCTCGCGTCAGCGCAACTGGGGCGTGCCGATCCCGTTCTTCCTGCACAAGCAGACCGGCGAGCTGCACCCGCGCACGGTCGAGCTGATGGAAGAAGTCGCCAAGTTGGTCGAACAGCAAGGCATCGACGCCTGGTTCAACCTGGACGCCGTCACGTTGCTCGGTGACGAGGCAGGTCAGTATGACAAGATCTCCGACACCCTGGACGTCTGGTTCGATTCCGGTACCACACACTGGCACGTCCTGCGCGGCTCGCACTCGATGGGCCACGCCAGCGGCCCGCGTGCCGACCTGTACCTGGAAGGTTCCGACCAACACCGCGGCTGGTTCCATTCCTCGTTGCTGACCGGTTGCGCCATCGACGACCACGCTCCGTACCGCGAGTTGCTGACCCACGGTTTCACCGTCGATGAAAACGGTCGCAAGATGTCCAAGTCGCTGGGCAACGTGATCGCACCGCAAAAGGTCAACGACACCCTGGGCGCCGACATCATGCGCCTGTGGGTATCGGCCACTGACTATTCCGGTGAAATGGCCGTTTCCGAGCAGATCCTGCAGCGCAGCGCCGATGCCTACCGTCGCATCCGCAACACCGCGCGCTTCTTGCTCTCGAACCTGACCGGCTTCAACCCGGCCACCGACCTGCTGCCGGCCGAAGACATGCTGGCACTGGACCGCTGGGCCGTGGATCGCACCTTGCTGCTGCAGCGCGAGCTGGAAGAGCACTACGGCGAATACCGCTTCTGGAACGTCTACTCCAAGATCCACAACTTCTGCGTGCAGGAGCTGGGCGGTTTCTACCTGGACATCATCAAGGACCGTCAGTACACCACCGGTGCCAACAGTACCGCACGTCGTTCCTGCCAGACCGCGCTGTACCACATCAGCGAGGCGCTGGTGCGCTGGATCGCGCCGATCCTGGCGTTCACCGCCGACGAGCTGTGGCAGTACCTGCCGGGCGAGCGCAACGAATCGGTCATGCTCAACACCTGGTACCAGGGCCTGAGCGAGCTGCCAGAAGGCTGCGAGCTGGACCGCGCCTACTGGGAGCGGATCATGGCGGTCAAGACCGCGGTCAACAAGGAAATGGAAAACCAGCGAGCGGCCAAGGCCATCGGTGGCAACCTGCAAGCCGAAGTGACCCTGTTCGCCGACGAGTCCCTGAGCGCCGACCTGAGCAAGCTGAGCAACGAACTGCGTTTCGTGCTGATTACCTCGACCGCCAGCGTGGCACCGTTCGCCCAGGCTCCGGCCGAAGCGGTAGTCACGGAAGTGGCGGGCCTCAAGCTTCAAGTGGTCAAGTCCGGCCATGTCAAGTGCGCCCGTTGCTGGCACTGCCGCGAGGACGTCGGGGTTAACCCGGAGCATCCTGAAATCTGCGGTCGCTGTGTAGACAACATCAGTGGCAGCGGCGAGGTGCGTCACTATGCCTAACGCTGTTGCCGGGCGCTTCGGGCGCCTGAGCTGGCTGTGGCTGAGCGTGCTGGTCCTGGTCATCGACCAGGCCAGCAAGTTCTACTTCGAAGGCTCCCTGAGCCTTTACCAGCAGATCGTGGTGATCCCCGATTACTTCAGCTGGACACTGGCCTACAACACCGGTGCGGCCTTCAGCTTCCTGGCGGACAGTTCCGGCTGGCAGCGCTGGCTGTTTGCCGTGATCGCGCTGGTGGTCAGTGCAGTGCTGGTGGTCTGGCTCAAGCGCCTGGGTCGTAACGAAACCTGGCTCGCCGTCGCTCTGGCCTTGGTGCTGGGCGGCGCACTGGGCAACCTGTACGACCGTATCGTGCTGGGCCATGTGATCGATTTCATTCTGGTGCACTGGCAAAACCGCTGGTATTTCCCGGCGTTCAACGTGGCCGACAGCGCAATCAGCGTTGGCGCCGTGATGCTGGCACTGGATATGTTCAAGAGTAAGAAGTCTGGAGAAACTGTTCATGACTGAGCCGCGTATCGGCCAGAACGCCGAAGTGACCCTGCACTTCGCCCTGCATCTGGAAAACGGCGACACCGTCGACAGCACCTTCGACAAGGCGCCAGCCGTGTTCAAGGTGGGTGATGGCAACCTGTTGCCAGGTTTTGAAGCGGCTATCTTCGGCTTCAAGGCCGGCGACAAGCGCAGCGTCACCGTGCCGCCAGAAAACGCTTTCGGCCAGCCGAACCCGCAGAACGTGCAGATCATGCCGCGCTCGCAGTTCGACGGCATGGACTTGTCCGAAGGTTTGCTGGTGATCTTCAACGACGCCGCCAACACCGAGCTTCCAGGGGTGGTCAAGGCGTTCGATGAGGATCAGGTGACCATCGACTTCAACCACCCGCTGGCCGGCAAGACCTTGACGTTCGAAGTCGAGATTATCGACGTGAAGGCGCTTTGAGCCAGGAGCCCCGTATGAAAATCAAACTCGCCAACCCTCGTGGTTTCTGTGCAGGCGTGGATCGGGCGATTGAAATCGTCAACCGCGCGCTGGAAGTCTTCGGCCCACCCATTTATGTGCGCCACGAAGTGGTCCACAACAAGTTCGTGGTCGAGGACCTGCGCGCGCGCGGGGCGATTTTCGTCGAGGAACTTGATCAAGTGCCGGACGACGTCATCGTGATCTTCAGCGCCCACGGTGTGTCCCAGGCGGTTCGCCAGGAAGCAGCGGGGCGGGGCTTGAAGGTGTTCGATGCGACCTGCCCCTTGGTCACCAAGGTGCATATCGAGGTGGCACGCTACAGCCGTGACGGTCGCGAATGCATCCTGATCGGCCATGCCGGCCACCCGGAAGTCGAAGGCACCATGGGTCAGTACGACGCCGGCAACGGTGGCGCCATCTACCTGGTCGAAGACGAAGAAGATGTCGCCAATCTGCAAGTCAAGAACCCGGAAACCCTCGCGTTCGTGACCCAGACCACCTTGTCGATGGATGACACCAGCCGCGTCATCGACGCGCTGCGCACTCGCTTCCCGAGCATTGGTGGGCCGCGCAAGGACGACATTTGCTACGCCACGCAAAACCGCCAGGATGCGGTCAAGCAATTGGCCAACGAATGTGATGTGGTCCTGGTGGTGGGCAGCCCCAACAGCTCCAACTCCAACCGCTTGCGCGAGTTGGCAGAGCGCATGGCAACGCCGGCCTACCTGATCGATGGCGCCGAAGACATGCAGCGCAGCTGGTTCGACGGTGTCGAGCGCATCGGTATCACCGCCGGCGCTTCGGCCCCTGAAGTGCTGGTGCGTGGTGTGATCCAGCAGTTGCAGGCCTGGGGTGCGACCGGCGCCGATGAACTGGCCGGCCGCGAGGAGAACATCACCTTCTCGATGCCCAAGGAACTACGCGTTCGCTCCCTGCTTTGACACCAGGCGCTCGCAGAGGGGCTGCTCGCCTTTTTTCGAGCGCAGGCTGACTCGGCCGGTGTTGGCCAGTACCACTTGGTAATGGCTGACCGGCTGGCGTTTGGCGCAGATGTGCAGGGTTCCATTGTTGAGCCCCTTATTGCCCAGCGGCTCGCCCATACTGTTGAATTGAACCATGGTTTGCACGTGATGATTGCCTCTCACGGGGACACGGCTACTCACGGCATACTCCAGCAGGATCGGGTTATCCCTATCCTCGAAACCCTTCCCACTGGCATCAGCAATCACTCGCCAGCCCTTGCCCCAATCCTCTTCAATCGCCTGAACAATCACCCTCTGGTGACGCAGTATTGATTCATGGCGCGCCATGCGTAGTCCGCTCGCAAGCTGCTTTGCCATCACCTGACGCTGCTGAGATTCGACCAACTCATGGAACGCTGGTGCGCTTAGATGGACCAAGATAGCAACCAAGGCCATTGCTATAAGCAATTCGATTAAAGTGATGCCATTCTGTTTCACAATTTTCCCTCCCTGGAAAATGCCTGGGGTTTGCGCGGGGTTCGGTCCTTCAATTGTCATCCTGACCATTGAACGGCCCACGGCGCCGCTGTTTTATAGTCCAGTTTCCGCAAGAGAGATGTGTCATGCGCAAGGATTGCCGAGGCTTTTCGATGATCGA
Source organism: Pseudomonas sp. KH_021 (assembly GCF_057838865.1). Classification (NCBI taxonomy): domain Bacteria; kingdom Pseudomonadati; phylum Pseudomonadota; class Gammaproteobacteria; order Pseudomonadales; family Pseudomonadaceae; genus Pseudomonas; species Pseudomonas sp. KH_021. Next base: position 775,159 of record NZ_CM174477.1, read on the forward strand.
ATTGTTGCTGGTCGTGATCTTCATCACGATCCTGGCAAGCATGGCCGTGCCGGCCTACACCGGCCTGATCCAGCGCAACCGTGCCGACGCTGACCTGAGTGAACTGGTCCGTTCCCTCAATTACGCCCGGCTTGAAGCGATTGATCGCGGCACCAGTATGCGCTTCACCCCCAGCACCTCCGGGGCGGCCTGGAACACTGAGTTGAAAGTCGTCACCGTGGCCGATACGGCCACCACCCTGCGCGTGGTCTCGGCCATGACCAGCGGGGCGACTCTCAATGCCGGCAGCATTACTGCCATCGACTTCAACAGCTTTGGTGGGCTTGCCGCGCCTTCAAGCGCGCAGACACTTACGTATACGCTAGGTGCCGTGACCCGAACTGTGAATATCTGCTTGAATGGGCGCATCGTGCAGGGAGGTAGTTGCTGATGCAGGGAGCAAGACAGCAAGGGGTGACGCTGATCGAAGTGCTGGTGGCGATGTTTATCCTGGCCATCGGATTGCTGGGGGCTGCGGCCATTCAGCTCAATGCCCTCAAATACACTGACAGCTCATTGATGAGCAGCCAGGCGACTTTCATTGCTTACGACATGATGGACCGTATTCGCGCCAATCCAGATGTCGACTACAGTCTGACGGGCCTATCTGCCGCCCCTTCGAGTGCCTCCGGCAGCGATGCGAGGCTGCAGGATTTTTTCGACTTCAAGACCAATATCAACAACTTTGGCGGATCGACGGCAACCGGGCGTATTGCGGTGGTCAACCGCCTGGTGACCATCACCATTACCTGGGATGACAACCGCGCAGGCGGTGGAACCCAGACCTACAGCCTGGTCAGCCGGGTCGCAGTCGACCCCGTGGCGATCACCCCATGAAGCGGCTCGCACGCGGTTTCGGGCTGGTGGAAGTCATGGTCTCCATGCTACTGGGGTTGATTGTGGTGTTGGGCATCACTCAGGTATTCATCGCGGCCAAAAACACTTACCTCGCCCAAAGTGCTTCCGCACGGCTGCAGGAGGATGCTCGCTTTGCCTTGAGCAAGATGATTCAGGAGCTCCGTATGGTGGGTATGTTCGGCTGCCTGACCACCCACTCGATGACCTACGCCGATGCCGCGATCGCCACTCGGTTCAGCAACCCGATTACCTTTGCTCGATCCTCCGATGGCAGTACCCAGACCCTCACTTTGATTACCGCCGACGTCGGCACCACAGGCAGTACGCAGGACTGGACCGTGGTAACCGATTGTGTGAGCACCGCGCGTGCCTACCTAAAAGCGCAGGCCCCTGGCGCTGGGCAGATCGCATTGCCGCTGCGCGAAGTGATCTACACCGTCGAGAACAACCAACTCAAAACTGGCACGAACAAGCAGGTGCTGGTCGATAACGTTTCCTCCATGGCGATCTCCTTTGGCATTACAAGCTCCGCCACCGACAACGCGGTGTCCAGTTACTCCACGACTCCCAGCAACGCGGCGACGATTCGCAGTGTGCGCCTGAGCCTGACCTTGCGAGACCCGCAGGCGCTCGTCGAGGATCAGACCTATAACGTCGTTGCGTCCCTGCGTAATCGGCTCAGGTAGAGGCATGCCAATGAACCGCAGCCACTGGCAGGGGCAGGGGCAGGAAGCCCAACGAGGCATGGCCCTGGTGGTCAGCCTGATCTTCCTGCTATTGCTGACCTTGATCGGTCTCTCATCGATGCAGAGCGCCACGGTGCAGGAAAAAATGGCCGGCAGCGTCAAGCAGCGTAATGAATCCTTCCAGATCGCAGAGGCCGCCTTGCGTGCCGGTGAAACGGTTGTGCAGGCCAGCACCTTTACCTTGGCGCAGTGCACCTATTGCCTGCCGCCACCGGAGTCGGTGCGGGTGACCGCCGCCGGCGTCTACAGCGGTACCGGGCAAAGCTCGGGGACCGTTTGGGTAGCGGCCAACAGTGGTTTTTATCTGATCCAGAATATCGGTGTGTCGGCCACCGCTGTGAACGTGCCGTCAGGTTCGTCCGCCACCTTGTACCGGGTCACCGCAGTGGGGCTGCAAGGCAACTCCCGATCGGTTGTGGAGAGTGTGTATGCGAAGTATTAAGGGACTGCTCGCCGGCCTTGCATTAGGGCTGTATGCCAGTACTCCGGCGTATGCTTTCACACCTTCTGAGTCGCCGCTGCTCAGTGCGGCGGCGGTAGCGCCCAACCTGATGTTGCTGGTGGATAACTCAGGCAGTATGTACAACATCGTGTGGGCCGCCGGATTTGATCCCAACGCTAACCAGGCGCCGGTCTACAACTGCAGTTCGAGCACGTCTTGCCAGTTTGGCAACTCGGCGCTGGACGGTGGGAATATCCTGCTTGAAAACCTGAACCGTGGTGGCTGTTCAAGTGGCTGGGTGGGTTTCTATCGGGGACTGTTGTCTCGCGTGTGCCTGAAGTTGCCTGACCCGGTGGGCAGCGGCAATACCCGCTACACCGCAGATTATCTTTCTTATCTGGTCGCTCAGGCGAACGGTGCAAACCGGGATTACACCACTGGCAACATCCCCAATGACTACCGTATGAATGTCGCCCGTGAGGTGTCCAAGACGCTGATCAATAACAACCGCGGCTTGCGCATTGGCCTGGCCAGTTTCAACGCGCCCAGGACCAGCGACCGTGGCCCCGGGGGCAATGTCCAGAAGTCGATAACGGACTTGTCGGTGGTGCCCAACAGCGTGACCCAAGCCCAGGCGGACGCCAACTACAACGCCCTGATCACGGCCATCAATGGTCTGGACGCCGAGTCCAACACGCCCCTGGCAGAGACGTACTACGAGGTCAGCCGTTATTTCCGAGGGCTGGCGCCGTACTACAATACGACGCCGTCAACCTACACCAGCCCGATCCAGTACCGCTGTCAGAAAAATTACGGGGTGGTGATTACCGACGGCTTGCCGACTTATGACCGCACTTTTCCCAGTAACGACCCCGATGGCGCCGGCAAGCTGCCGAACTGGGATAGCGTCAACAACGATGGTGCTGACTCAAGCGGTGATGAGGAAGGTGACACGCTGTACCTGGATGACATCGCCAAGTTTGCCTTTGATATCGACATGCGCAAAACCGGCACCGATGCCGCTGGCAAAAGCTGGAACGGAGTAGGCTTTGAAAAGCAGAACCTCAACACCTATACCGTCGGTTTCGCCGTTTCTAACGACATGCTGTCGGACGCTGCCAACTACGGCAACGGCCAGTATTACCAAGCCAACGACAGCGCTGCCCTGAGTGCAGCACTGGCCTCGGCTATTGGTGATATCAACTCCAAGGCCGGCTCCGGCGGCGGTGGCGCTACCAGTTCGGCGACGCTGCAGTCCGACACGCGCTTCTATCTCACCCTTTACGATCCCACGGATTGGCGTGGCACCATCAAGGCGTTGGCCATCGACAGCAATGGCAACGTCAATACCAATAGCCCGGCGTGGAGCACCGACACGACCATGGTGCCCGGCAGCACCTCGACCACTTTCCAGTCTTGGCGCACCGACACCAACAAGGCTATTTCTTTGGCGTTCGCCAACTTTTCCGATACACAGAAAACCGTTCTTGGCCAAAACTTGTCCATCGGCATCACCGCCACCGACTTGGTGGAGTGGTCCAAGGGCACCAACAAAGCCGGCTTGAAAGTGCGCAGTGTGCTGCTGGGCGATGTCGTCAACTCGCCACTGGTGGCCGCCTTGCCAGGTGACAAGACCGCCAGCGACCTGGTGGGCGATACCAGCTACAGCGGTTACCTGGCCACCAAGCAGTCGAGCATGACCAGCAGCCTGGTGGTCAATGCCAATGACGGTTTCATGCATGTGATCACCGCCAGCAATGGGGCGCGCCGCTACGCCTATATGCCTTCTACTGTGCTGCCATCGCTGTATCTAATTGCCGATGTGGGCTACAAGAATGGCCAGTCGCACAAATTTACGGTCGATGGTCAATTGGCCGTTTTCGACGCTCAATTTGGCAGCACCAATACTGCGTGGAAAACCGTGGCACTGGGCGGCGTCGGCGGGGCGGGCAAGGCCTACTATGCCGTGCAGTTATTCGATGCCTCGGCGGGCAACGTATCCCAAGCGCTCTGGGAAATTCGTGCCCCGGACGTGGCCACTACGGCCAACGCTTTCAATGATCTGGGTTATGCCTATTCGCGACCGGCCGTTGCGCGGCTGGCCGACGGCACCTGGGCAGCCTTTATCGGCAATGGCTATGGGAGCAATACCGGGGTGGCGGCACTGTATGTCGTCGATATCCGCGATGGCTCGCTGATCAAAAAGATCGTCGTCGACGCCACCGAGAAGGACAACGGGTTGTCTTCAGTCAAGCTCAAGGTCAACGCCCAGAACGTGGTACAGGCGGCCTATGGCGGCGATCTCAAGGGGCGGATGTGGAAGTTTGACCTGAGTGCTACCTCCACCAGCAGTTGGAATGTGGCGTTCTCCGGCAAGCCTTTGTTCACGGCGTCGGGTGGCATCAACCAGCCCATCAGTGTGCAGCCGCTGCTGCTTGACCACCCCACCAACGGCAAGCTGGTGTATTTCGGTACCGGCAAGTTCAACGAAGCCGCCGACAAGCTGTCCACGGCTCGCCAGGCGTTCTACGCCATTTGGGACGCCGACAACGGTGCCGGCAACTACACCGAGAGCCAGCTGCAAGCCCAATCCATTACCGGTGTTTTTACGGGATCCAGTGGCGAGTTCATCACTAGCAGTGAGAACGACGTCAACTGGGCCAGCAAAAAAGGCTGGTACCTGCCGCTGGTCTACAACAGCCTGCTCAAGGGCGAGCGGGTGATCTACCCGGCGCAGACCACCCGTGGGCGTATCGTCTTTACCACGGCCGCGGTCGATACCTCCGACCCCTGCGAAAGCTCGGGCACCGGGCGGTTGGTCGAGCTCGACCCGGAAAAGGGCAAGATGCTCAGTTATGCAGTGCTCGATACCAATGGTGATGGGGTCATCAACAGCAGTGACATACGGGCCAGCGGGATCAACTACGGCGAGGGTGTGACTCACCTTGCGAGCATTCTCAGCGGAACCGTCGATTACAAGATGATCACCTTGTCCAATGGCAAAGTGGTCAGGGTGACCGAGAAGGGTGCCCTCCAGTCCGGCTCCAGGCGGATCATGTGGCGACAAATCATGTAGGCAGGTTTACCCATGCAAAGACTCAAAAACGGCTTCACCTTGATCGAACTGTTGATCGTCGTCGCGGTTATCGGCATTCTGGCGGCCATCGCTTATCCCAGTTACACCGAATACATCAAGAAAGCCCGGCGCACGGAAGTGGCCGGGTTGTTGTCCGAAACCGCGCAAAACCTTGAACGGCATTATTCCCGGGCTGGGCAATATTCGGACACCGCGACGATTATCACGCCCGTCTCGGCTGGCACCGACTATTACACGCTGGTCGCCACGCGCAATGCCCAGGATTTCACCCTGACCGCAACGCGCAAGACGGGCCTGATGGCCGGTGACAAGTGCGGCGATTTCGTGCTCACCAATACCGGTGCGCGCACTAACCCCAATAGCGCCACCGGCGTCACCAGCAAGACCTGTTGGGGGCGCTGACCGCGCCAGCAGTTGGATCAATAGATGGCAAAGCAAGTAGTGATTGTCGGCGGCGGGGTGATTGGCCTGCTGACGGCGTTCAACCTGGCGGCACATGTCGAACACGTCACGGTGCTGGACCGCAATGCGGTCGGCCAGGAGTCTTCATGGGCAGGCGGCGGCATCGTTTCGCCCTTGTACCCCTGGCGCTACAGCCCGGCCGTGACCGCGCTGGCGCATTGGTCCCAGGATTTCTACCCCTCCCTTGGGGCGCAGTTGTTCGCCTCTACCGGGCTGGACCCGGAAGTTCATGTCACCGGCCTCTACTGGCTTGACCTGGAAGACGAAGAGAAAGCGCTGGAGTGGGCGCGCCGTGAACAGCGACCGTTGAGCGCTGTGGATGTGTCGGCCGTATACGATGCGGTACCAGTGCTGGGCGCAGGCTTCGAGCGGGCGATCTACATGGCCGATGTCGCGAATGTGCGCAATCCACGCCTGGTCAAGTCGCTGAAGGCCGCCCTGCAAGCCTTGCCCAATGTCACCCTCAAGGAGCACTGCGAAGTTCAGGCGTTCATTCAGGATGGCCGGCAAATCCTGGGTGTGCGAACCGCGCAGGGCGATCTTCTGGCAGATCAGGTGGTCTTGACCGCAGGCGCCTGGAGCGGCGACTTGTTGCGCACGCTGGCGCTGGATTTGCCGGTCGAGCCGGTCAAGGGCCAGATGATCCTGTACAAATGTGCTGACGATTTCTTGCCAAGCATGGTGCTGGCCAAGGGGCGCTATGCTATCCCGCGCCGTGACGGGCATATCCTGATTGGCAGTACGCTGGAGCACGAAGGCTACGATAAGACACCGACCGATGTTGCACTGCAGAGCCTTAAGGCGTCGGCAATCGAGTTGTTGCCGGCACTGGCCGAGGCAACACCGGTGGGTCATTGGGCCGGTTTGCGTCCGGGCTCTCCTGAAGGCATTCCCTACATCGGCCCGGTGCCCGAGCACGACGGTTTGTGGCTCAACTGTGGTCATTACCGCAATGGTCTGGTGCTGGCGCCTGCGTCCTGCCAGTTGTTTGCCGACCTGTTGCTGGAGCGTGCGCCGATTATCGACCCGGCCCCTTATGCCCCGGCCGGGCGCTTGACGTCAGTCCAGGCCTAGTTTTTTCAGCCGGTAGCGCATCGAGCGAAATGACAGGCTTAAGCGCTGGGCCGCCGCTGTGCGGTTCCAGCGTGTTTCCTTCAGGGCCTGGAGGATCAGCTTGCGCTCGATGCTTTCTCCACTAGGCTTTCGTGCTGCCCACCGACACTGCGCACCGCCTTTTCCTGAATGGCTCGCAGCAGTTTCACCTGCATAGGTAGCGGTAGGTCAGCCACTTCGTCGAGAAACAGCGTCCCGCCATGGGCGGCCTGGAACAGCCCAGGCTTGTCTTCGATGGCACCGCTGAAGCTGCCTTTGCGGTGTCCAAAAAACTCGCTCTCCATCAATTCGCTGGGAATGGCGCCGCAGTTCACCGGTACGAACGGTTTGCCGGCGCGCCCGCTCTGTTCATGGATCAGTCGCGCCACCAACTCCTTGCCGCTACCCGACTCGCCACTGATGTACACCGGTGCCTGGCTACGCGCCAGCCGTGCAATGTGCTTGCGCAAGGCAAGCATGGGTGGGGCTTGGCCAATCAGGCGGTTGTCGATCATCGGTTCAGGGCGGTGCGCGGTGTGCATTTGCAGGGCGCTGGTGACCAGGTCGCGCAGCCCCTCCAGGTCTACCGGTTTGGTCAGAAAGTCGAAGGCGCCAGATTTGAGGGCGGTAATGGCCGTAGCTTGGTTGCTTTCGCACAGCTCTCGCGAAATGTACAGGCCCAGCCCCGTTCCTGAGGCCTGGGTGGTGAAGAAGGGTTCAAAAAGATGTTGCAGTTGCTCGGCGCTGAAGCCTTCGCCGTCATCGAGCACTTCCAGAACGGATAGGCCGTTGGTCGGCTCGACAAAGAGGCGCAACCAGGCCTGGGCCCGGCCATGCTGTTGGGCGCTGTGGCGCAGCGCGTTCTGTACCAGATTGGTGAGGATCTGGGTCAGGTGATGAGGGTCCATGCGGGTGCGAACGGGGCCTGACGGTTGTTCGATATGGATGTGCGAGGCTACCCCTGCTGTGCATTGAAAGTCGGCCACAAAGGTTTTCAGCCAGGGTGTCAGGTCCAGCCTTTCGGGAGCGGCAGGTCGGCGTCGGGAGAGTTGCAGGACGTTTTCGATCACCAGGTTCAGGCGCCGGGACTGGTCCTGGATGATTTGCGTCAGGCGACGGTCCTGAGGCGGCAGCGCTGCTGATTCCTGCAACAATTGCCCAGCATGGCTGATTGCCCCCAGCGGATTGCGGATTTCATGAGCAATGGCCGCAGTCAGGCGTCCTAGCGCCGCCAGCTTCAGTTGCTGGGCCTGTTGCGCGACTTGCGCCAGGTCTTCAAGAAATACCAGGGTTTGCGGGGTGGGGCCTGGTCCCAAGGCGACGAAGCTGGGCTGCACCTCTGGGCCGGTGTTGGTCGGCTTGATCGGTCCAGGCCGCAATGTCGGATTGGCGCGCCAGCGTTGCAGGGATCATCAGGTTGCCAATGCCGCTGGGAATGCCGCCGCCTGCGTAGAACAGGCCGGATAACAGCAGTATGTCGGCCAACGCCAGCCCAAAGAGTTGCGCGGGGTGGCGAAGGTTTTCCAGTAGCACAACCGCCAGGGTAATGCCGACAGTCAAACGATAGAGGTGGTAAAGGCGCAACTCACGTTGGGCCACCAGGGGAGGAGGTGTGAGCGACTCAGCGCTCACGAGGGCCCTGTTCCAGGTGTTTCTGGCTGCAGTACCACAGGTTGCCGGTGTGAATGGCCTGGGTGTCCGGTACATGCAAGCCGCAATGGGCGCAGCGCACCATCTTTAGGGGGCTGTCCAGCGAGTTGTCAGGTTTGGCGGGTGGAGCGGACTTGAACTTGCGCCAAAGCCAGACGGCGGCAGCGATCACAGCGATCCAAAACAGTAAGCGAACCATGGTGCCCAGCGTTGTCAGGGGAGATTCGCCAGTTTAGCCAAGATGACAGGCGGTTGTGTAGACCCTGAACACACCGCAGGCAAGCCCAGCTCTCTGTAGGAGCCAGGTTTACCTGCGATGGCCTCGCCGCGATCCTTCAGTCGGATCGCGTCAACTTCATCGCGGCTAAAGCCTGCTCCTACCGGACGTTGAGCCGAGTTTGGTCGACCCCGAATCAGTCAAAGATCCCGAAAGTCATATAGCTGAACCACGAACGATCGCTGTTGTTGCCTTCAGCTTCGTGGTTTTCTTCCTCGACCGCGTCACTTTCTTTAGGCAGCAGATCGCTTGGAATGGCTTCCTTGGCGTCTTCGTACTGTTTGATCACGTCCTGGTTGGCGCGCGTCTCGCCCGGCGGCAGCGGCACCTCGGTTTCGATCAGGCCCAGGGTGGCCTTGGACAGCCACGACCGGTTGTCCGCTTCGTCCTGCTGAGGCACGAACTGGCCATCGACCAGGCTTGGGTGGTTCGGGTAGTTGAGCTTCAGGGTCTCAAGGCTAGTGGCCGCCAGGTCATTCAGATCCAGGCGCAGGTAGGACTCGACCATCACTGCCAGGCCGTCACCGACCGAAGGGGTTTCCTGGAAGTTTTCCACCACGTAGCGGCCGCGGTTGGCGGCGGCGACATACGCCTGACGGGTCAGGTAGTAATCGGCTACGTGGATTTCGTAGGAGGCCAGCAGGTTACGCAGATAAATCATGCGCTGCTTGGCGTCCGGCGAGTAACGGCTGTTGGGGAAGCGGCTGGTCAGTTGGGCGAACTCGTTATAAGAGTCGCGGGCCGCGCCCGGGTCACGCTTGGTCATGTCCAGCGGCAGGAAGCGCGCCAGCAGGCCGCGGTCCTGGTCGAACGAAGTCAAGCCCTTGAGGTAGTAGGCGTAATCGACGTTCGGGTGCTGTGGGTGCAAGCGGATGAACCGTTCGGCGGCCGATTTGGCGGCCTCGGGTTCGGCATTCTTGTAGTTCGCGTAGATCAGTTCGAGCTGGGCCTGGTCGGCGTAGCGCCCGAATGGATAGCGCGACTCCAGTGCCTTGAGTTTGCTCGTGGCGCTGGTGTAGCTATTGTTGTCCAGGTCGGCCTGCGCCTGCTGGTACAGCTCGGATTCGCTCAGGTTTTCGTCGACCACTTCTTTCGAAGAACAGGCGGCGGTGAGTCCGAGGATGGCGATCAGCAGCAGGTGTTTCACTTGCATGGCGGCTTGCGTCCCTATGACGGCCGCTGTCTTGGGCGTGGCCGTCCTGTTATGATGAGCACCCCGTGGAACCCTCGGGGCAAAAGACGTCGTATTTAACCACAAGCGTGCAGCTGAAACCAAAGGCTGTGCCGTCGCCTAGTCCGAGCATGTCCGAGATCATACAACTTCGCGCAGAGGTGCCGTCCGAACTGGGCGGGCAACGCCTCGATCAAGTCGCCGCCCAATTGTTCGCTGAGCATTCACGCTCGCGCCTTTCCGCCTGGATCAAGGAGGGGCTGCTGACTGTGGATGGCGCCGTCCTGCGTCCGCGTGACACCGTCCATGGCGGTTCACTGCTGGAGCTTAATGCCGAGCAGGAGGCCCAAGGCGAGTGGGTGGCCCAAGACATCGAGCTGGATATCGTCTACGAAGACGACCAGCTGATGGTCATCAACAAACCCGCAGGCCTGGTGGTCCACCCGGCTGCCGGCCACGCCGACGGCACGCTGCTCAATGCGTTGCTGCACCATGTGCCGGACATCATCAATGTCCCACGCGCTGGCATTGTGCATCGCCTGGATAAGGACACCACTGGTCTGATGGTGGTCGCCAAGACCATCCAGGCCCAGACCAACCTGGTGGCACAACTGCAAGCCCGGTCAGTCAGCCGCATCTATGAATGCATCGTGATCGGCGTGGTAACCGCCGGCGGCAAGATCAACGCGCCGATCGGCCGTCATGGCTCCCAGCGCCAGCGCATGGCCGTGATGGAAGGCGGCAAGCCTGCCGTCAGCCATTACCGGGTGCTTGAGCGCTTCCGCTCGCACACCCATGTGCGCGTCAAGCTGGAAACCGGCCGCACGCACCAGATCCGGGTGCATATGGCCCACGTGAACTTCCCGTTGGTCGGCGATCCGACGTACGGTGGTCGTTTCCGTATCCCGCCTGCTGCCAGCCTGACCATGGTCGAGGCGCTCAAGACCTTCCCGCGCCAGGCCCTGCATGCTCGCTTCCTGGAGCTGGACCATCCGACGACCGGTCAACGCATGAGCTGGGAATCGCCACTGCCGGATGATTTCGTCTGGCTGCTGTCGCTGCTCAAGCAAGACCGCGAGGCGTTTGTCGGATGAATGGGCTCACGCCTGACCTGCTGATTCCTGACTGGCCCGCGCCAGCCGGGGTCAAGGCTTGCGTGAGCACTCGTGCCGGAGGCGTCAGCCAGGCACCGTTCGACAGCTTCAACCTGGGCGACCATGTGGGTGATGATCCGGCTGCGGTGGCTCAAAACCGCCGCCGCCTGACCGACACCTTTGCCATTGAGCCTGCCTGGCTCAAGCAGGTACATGGTGTGGTGGTGGCCGATGCCGACCCTGCCGTGATTGCCGAAGCCGATGCCAGCTGGACAACCACGCCAGGTATTGCCTGCACCGTCATGACTGCCGATTGCCTGCCAGCCCTGTTCTGCGACAAGGCCGGCACTCGGGTGGGTGCGGCCCACGCCGGGTGGCGCGGCCTGGCTGCGGGTGTGCTGGAGGCCACGGTCGAACGGCTGGGTGTCCCGGCCGATCAGGTCATGGTCTGGTTGGGCCCGGCCATTGGCCCGAAGGCTTTCGAAGTCGGGCCGGAAGTGCGCGAAGCGTTCGTCAGCACTCACCCTCAAACTGAGCAGGCCTTTGTGCCTAGCATCAATGCTGGCCGCTTCATGGCTGACATTTATGAGCTGGCGCGCCTGCGCTTGGCTGAAATTGGTGTTACAGCAGTTTACGGAGGCGGCTTGTGCACCGTCACCGATTCGCGCTTCTTTTCCTATAGAAGCGCCGCCCGCACGGGCCGCTTCGCCTCGCTGGTCTGGTTGGACCGCCGCTGAGGGTTGACCTGCGTCAATCCCGCTACGCTTGAATCTTCCATAATCGTCCGCATCTACAGTGGTATCTCTGGCAGGTTTTCGTCAGTAGGCGCTGTTGACCGCGCCGGCCTGCCCATAAGGAAGGTGACACATGCGAATAGACCGTCTTACCAGCAAGCTGCAATTAGCCTTGTCCGATGCCCAATCCCTGGCCGTCGGTATGGATCACCCCGCCATCGAGCCGGTGCACCTGTTGCAAGCGCTGCTCGAACAGCAGGGCGGTGCGATCAAGCCCCTGTTGATGCAGGTGGGCTTTGATATCAATAGCCTGCGCAAGGAATTGAGCAAAGAGCTCGACCGTCTGCCCAAAATCCAGAACCCCACGGGCGACGTCAATATGTCCCAGGACTTGGCGCGCCTGCTCAACCAGGCCGACCGCCTGGCTCAGCAGAAGGGTGACCAGTTCATTTCCAGCGAGTTGGTGCTGCTCGCGGCCGCCGATGAGAACAGCAAGCTGGGCAAGCTGCTGCTGGGTCAGGGCGTCAGTAAGAAAGCATTGGAAAACGCCGTGGGCAACCTGCGTGGTGGTGCCGCGGTCAATGACCCGAATGCCGAAGAAGCACGCCAGGCCCTGGACAAATACACCGTGGACCTCACCAAGCGTGCCGAAGATGGCAAGCTGGACCCGGTTATTGGCCGTGATGACGAAATTCGCCGCACCATTCAGGTCTTGCAGCGTCGGACCAAAAACAACCCAGTCCTGATCGGTGAGCCCGGCGTGGGTAAAACCGCCATCGCCGAAGGCCTGGCCCAGCGAATCATCAACGGCGAAGTGCCAGACGGTCTTAAAGGCAAGCGCCTGCTGTCCTTGGATATGGGCGCATTGATCGCCGGTGCCAAGTTCCGCGGCGAGTTCGAAGAGCGTCTCAAGGCGTTGCTTAATGAGCTGTCCAAGCAAGAAGGGCAGATCATTCTGTTTATTGATGAGCTGCACACCATGGTCGGCGCCGGCAAGGCCGAGGGCTCCATGGATGCGGGCAACATGCTCAAGCCAGCCCTGGCCCGTGGTGAGCTGCACTGCGTGGGGGCAACCACGCTCAATGAATATCGCCAGTACATAGAGAAGGACGCTGCGCTTGAGCGCCGCTTCCAGAAAGTGCTGGTGGATGAGCCGAGCGAGGAAGACACCATCGCCATTCTGCGGGGCCTCAAGGAGCGTTATGAGGTTCACCACAAGGTGGCAATTACCGACGGTGCCATTATTGCCGCGGCCAAGCTCAGCCATCGCTACATCACCGACCGGCAACTACCGGACAAGGCGATCGACTTGATCGACGAAGCGGCCAGCCGTATCCGCATGGAGATCGACTCCAAGCCTGAAGTGCTCGATCGCCTTGAGCGTCGCTTGATTCAGCTGAAGGTCGAATCCCAGGCCCTGAAGAAAGAAGACGATGAGGCGGCCATCAAGCGCCTGGAAAAGCTGACCGAGGAAATCGCCCGGTTGGAGCGCGAATATTCGGACCTGGAAGAAATCTGGAACTCGGAAAAGGCCGAAGTCCAGGGTTCGGCCCAGATCCAGCAAAAGATCGAACAGTCGCGCCAAGAGCTTGAAGCAGCCCGGCGTCGTGGCGACCTGAGCCGCATGGCCGAGCTGCAATATGGCGTGATTCCAGATCTGGAGCGCAGCCTGCAAATGGTCGACCAGCATGGCAAGAGCGACAACCAGCTGTTGCGCAGCAAGGTCACTGAAGAAGAAATTGCGGAAGTGGTATCGAAGTGGACCGGTATCCCGGTCTCCAAGATGCTCGAAGGCGAGCGCGAAAAACTGCTGAAGATGGAAAACCTGCTGCATCAGCGTGTGATTGGCCAGGATGAAGCGGTGGTGGCCGTTTCCAACGCCGTGCGTCGTTCACGGGCCGGTTTGTCCGACCCCAACCGGCCAAGCGGCTCGTTCCTGTTCCTGGGCCCGACCGGGGTGGGTAAGACCGAGCTGTGCAAGGCGCTGGCCGAGTTTTTGTTCGACACCGAAGAGGCCATGGTGCGGATCGACATGTCCGAGTTCATGGAGAAGCATTCCGTGGCTCGCCTGATCGGTGCACCGCCAGGGTATGTCGGCTATGAAGAAGGTGGTTATCTGACTGAAGCGGTGCGGCGCAAACCTTATTCGGTGGTGCTGCTCGATGAAGTCGAGAAGGCGCACCCGGACGTGTTTAACGTCTTGCTGCAAGTATTAGAAGACGGGCGCCTGACCGACAGCCATGGCCGTACGGTGGACTTCCGTAACACGGTCATCGTCATGACCTCGAACCTGGGCTCCGCCCAGATCCAAGACTTGGTCGGTGATCGCGAAGGGCAACGAGCAGCGGTGATGGATGCGGTGACTTCGCACTTCCGGCCGGAGTTCGTCAACCGGATCGACGAAGTGGTGGTGTTCGAACCACTGGGTCGCGAGCAGATCGCGGGTATCACCCAGATCCAACTGGGCCGCCTGCGCAGCCGCTTGGCCGAGCGTGACCTGAGCCTGGAGCTGAGCCCCGAGGCGCTGGATAAACTGATCGCGGTGGGTTACGACCCGGTCTATGGCGCACGGCCGCTCAAACGCGCTATCCAGCGCTGGATCGAGAACCCGCTGGCTCAGCTGATTCTCTCGGGTCAGTTCCTGCCTGGCACCAGCATTACTGCCAAGGTGGTAGGCGAGGGCATCGAGTTCAGTTGATTGCTGCCCAAAGCTTGCCCGCGAGGTGTTGTGCCTGACACTTCGCGGGGGCTCCATCGCCGGCAAGCCGCACTCCTACAGGTAGGAGCACGGCTTGCCGGCGATGCTTTTTCGTAACCTCGCGATTTATTGGAAATTTTTCTTTGCATTTTGCTGCGAGTGCTCTTAGAATGCGCCCCGCTGCATGTCACCAAGCTAATTTCCGATTTATTCGGGTCACTGAAAAAAAGTTGTAAATCAGTGAGTTGAAAGAAAATTAGGGGTTGACAAGAGTTTTGAAGGTTGTAGAATAGCGCGCCTCAGAGGCACTAACGCAGAGATGCGAAGGCACCGAAGAGTCAGCGTGGTAGTGATACAGTCGTTGAGATTGCAGTAAGTAACATTGAAATTGATAGTTCCGTGATAGCTCAGTCGGTAGAGCAAATGACTGTTAATCATTGGGTCCCAGGTTCGAGTCCTGGTCACGGAGCCAAATTTCAAGCCGGGGTATAGCGCAGTCCGGTAGCGCGCCTGCTTTGGGAGCAGGATGTCAGGAGTTCGAATCCCCTTACCCCGACCATTTTTGGGTCGTTAGCTCAGTTGGTAGAGCAGTTGGCTTTTAACCAATTGGTCGTAGGTTCGAATCCCACACGACCCACCATTTTTGACTTCGGTACGCTGAAGTCGAATCTTAAAAGGTAAGGCGTTATTTGCGCCTTGCTACGAAAAGGCGCCTTAATTGGTGCCTTTTTTTTACCGGGGTATAGCGCAGTCCGGTAGCGCGCCTGCTTTGGGAGCAGGATGTCAGGAGTTCGAATCCCCTTACCCCGACCATTTTCGCCCAGGCTGTACATTGGGTAGAAAATCGAAAATCGAAGACATTGGCTTCGATTTCAAAAAGAAAGGCGTCCTTCGGGGCGCCTTTTTTTCGTCTGCTGGTTTTGAGCTTGACTGCTTTTGGGTAGGTGCCTAATGCACCGCGGCGTGGCCATCGCAGTGGTACGGCATTCCGGCAAGGCTGGCTCCTACACGGGGGGGTGTAGGAGCCGGCTTTAGCCGCGATGAACGCGCCGCGGTTTGTCTGATGCGCCGCGGCGTGGCCATCGCGAGCAAGCTCTGCTCCTACCTAGTGTGCTGTCTGCGAAATAGCTTTTCTAATTTTTCACCTACACTTCAGGTGTCATTTCCCCCTTGGAGAGCTTCAGGTGAGCGCACTGGACATTACGCTTAGCTCCGAAGAAAAGGCCGAACTGAACCGGCGCGTTCGCTCCGCCACCATTCCCCAGCGTGAAGGTCGTAGAGCACGCATTGTGCTGCTTGCAGCACAGGGCGAAACACGGGAAGAGATTGCACGACTGACTGGGTTTTCTCTCCCGACAGTCACCAACTGGTGCCAACGCTTTCAGTTGCTCCGGCTCGACGGATTGATTGATAAACCAGGTCGTGGACGCAAGTCGTCGCTGCCTGCCGATACTGTCCGCCGCGTCTTGGAGCAGGTCACGAAACCTCGCATTGGCGAGTCGCGATGGAGCTGCAGGAGTATGGCGAGAGCGGTCGGGATTTCTTCGAGTACGGTCCATAAGTTATGGGCTGCCAATGACTTGAAGCCTCATCTGACTCGCACCTTCAAGCTCTCAAACGATCCGCAGTTCGAACAGAAATTCTGGGATGTTATCGGCCTTTACCTGGCCCCGCCGGACAAGGCATTGGTGCTGTGTTGCGACGAAAAAAGCCAGGTGCAGGCCTTGGAACGCACGCAGCCTGGATTGCCTCTGGGCATCGGCCACATCCAGACGAAATCACATGATTACACCCGCCACGGCACGGTTACATTATTCGCTGCGCTGGATTATCTGCAGGGAAAATTGATCAGCAGCATCGAACGTCAACACCGTCATCAAGAGTGGTTGTCCTTCCTCAAGAAGATCAACAAGCAGACCCCCAAGAATCTCCAGCTTCACCTGATCGTCGATAACTATGCGACGCACAAGCACGCCGCCGTGAAAACCTGGCTGGCGAAGCACCCGCGTTTCCATATGCACTTCACACCGACGTCCAGCTCTTGGATGAACATGGTCGAACGATTTTTCCGAGACATCACGGTGTATCTACGAGACGGTAGCTTTGCCTCGGTGCGCGAGTTGGAATCCTCGATAACAACGTTCATGGCACTAAGAAATGCTCAGCCGACCCGGTACGTTTGGAACGCGAAAGGCGAGGAGATTTTGAGCAAAATCCAACGAGCTCGCGAGGCACTTGAGGCCGTACCATAGGGATAAATTATTTCGAAGACAGCACACTAGGAGAGAGCAAGGGGTTGAATCAATGCAGCTTAAGGCGCGGCTCGGTACCACGGCCGATTCGGCTGCCCAACATCAGCATCAGGGTGCGGAAGGTGCCATAGAGCGCCATCTGGTGCATGCGGTACAGCGACACGTAGAACATCCGCGCCAACCAGCCTTCCAGCATCACGCTACCCGTCAGGTTGCCCATCAGGTTACCCACCGCCGAGAAGCGCGACAGGGAAATCAGCGATCCGTAATCCAGATAACGGTATTCCGGCAGGGCCTGGCCTTCGATTCGCAATTTCAACGACTTTGCCAGCAGCGACGCTTGCTGGTGCGCCGCTTGCGCCCGCGGTGGAACATTGCGATCAGTGCCGGGTTGCGGGCAGGCTGCGCAGTCACCAAAGGCGAAGATATTGTCGTCGCGAGTCGTTTGCAGGGTCGGGCGCACCACCAGTTGATTGATTCGGTTGGTTTCCAGGCCGTCGATTTCTTTCAGGAAGAGCGGGGCACGAATCCCGGCTGCCCAGACTTTCAAACTGGCAGGAATGGTCTGGCCGTCAGCGGTGACCAAATGCTCGGCCGTCACTTCGCTGACTGAAGCGTTGGTCAGCACCGTGACGCCGAGCTTTTCCAGGGTCTTGTGCACAGGAATACTGATGCGCTCTGGCAACGCGGGCAGTACGCGAGGGCCAGCCTCGATCAGGGTGATGCGCATGTTTTCCGGCTTGATACGGTCCAGTCCATAGGCCGCCAGCTCGTGAGCGGCATGGTGAAGCTCGGCCGCCAGCTCAACACCCGTGGCGCCAGCGCCAACAATGGCCACACTGATTTGCGAGCTGTCATCACTGCCAGCGTGGGCGCGCAGGTAATGATTGAGCAGGCGCTGGTGAAAGCGTTCGGCCTGTTTGCGCGTGTCGAGAAACAGGCAGTGGTCTGCCGCGCCGCGAGTACCGAAGTCGTTAGTGGTACTGCCGACGGAAATCACCAGGCTGTCATAGCCCAGGGTGCGTGCAGGCACAAGCTCCACGCCATTTTCGTCGAGGGTCGCCGCCAACTGGATCTGCTGGGACTCACGGTCAAGCGCGCTCATGCGGCCGAGTTGAAATTCGAAATGATTCCACTTGGCCTGAGCCACATAGTTCAGTTCGTCTTCGGACGTGTTCAGCGAGCCTGCAGCCACTTCGTGCAGCAGAGGTTTCCAGATGTGGGTCAGGTTGGTGTCGACCAAGGTGATGCTGGCCTTGCCGCGCTTGCCCAGGGTTTTACCCAGGCGGGTCGCCAGTTCCAGGCCGCCGGCGCCGCCGCCGACAATGACAATACGGTGAGTCATGGGGACATCTCATAAGGTTTACGGAATTCGGATGAGCACGCGGCCGCAGGAGGGGGCCGGACTGGGCGAGTGCAAGGCAGCTCATAGCACCAGATGACTCAAGAGACGGCTCAATAAGCCCAGGCCAACGGTTACCAGCACCACCATGCAAAGGAGCAGCCAGGGCCTGAAAGGCTTGCGCTCGACTTGATGCTGTGGGGCTTGCAGGTACTGATCGACGCGTTGCTGGTCGTCGGGATTCAGGCGGCTGGTCATTGAGGGCCTCGTCGGGTAGACGCATCAGACTGTGAGAAAGCTACACCGTTCACTGTAGTCGGGCTGTCGTTACATAAATGTGCGGACGAGGCGAAATGATTGCGCTTTGTATCATTCGCCGTAGGTTTTCGCTATGCCAAGAGTGTGTCATTACAGGCTGATTCCGACGTCGAACACAATGCTGCGCCCCAGGTTGCTGCGCAAAAAGTCAGGGGCATCGGGGTGGGCAAACAACACCCGGGCAAACGTCGGCCCCACCAGCGACAGCGAGCGCCAGCCCTGGCGCAAGTATTCGGTGGGCGGAGGGAAGTGGCTGTTGAGGTCCAGTACTTCGCGCTTGAGGCTGGCGAAGGCGATGATATCCAGTTCACTCAAATCCAGCCCACGTTCGCGGTAGTTGTGCGATTTTTTGCGCAAGGTCGGTGCCAGCCGCTGCAACAGCTCCTGGGCACTGATACGTCGGGGCTTGGCTTCGCGGCGCACCAGTTGGCTGAGCGAAAAGGCGCTGCGCCTGCGCTGTAGCTCTTCGCGCCATTCATCATTGAGGCGGCGCCCCTCGTCTAGCACGAAAAACACTTCAAAACTGGCATCGCGAAACAGCACATCCGGTGGTTCTTGCCCGGCAGGGGTGAAGTCTTCGCCGCGGTAGGGAATATTCAGGCCTTGCAGCAGGCGCTGGCAGACCCAACGCTCACGTTCCCATTTACGAGCATTGGAGAGGAACGCATTGGCTTGTTCGGCCTGAATCGTGAGCAGGCGCAAGTAATCTGAGTCATCCATGAGAAACAGCTTAGCGTCCAATTGCTGACAAAATTGATTTAACGCGATGGGTGCGAAAGAAATTCTTGCACAGCGTATGAACCCGCTCGTGGTCTGGGCAGGCGATGTAGACTTTGGCTTGCACCGTCGATAAAGGAATCTGATGCATGATTTCCGCCCAGGTTTTGTCCGACCAGAGCCTGACCTTCGGCTGGCTGATCTATGTGCCTTTACTGGCCTGGGCCATTGCCAAGGCGCCGTGGGTCGAGCTGTTCAGCGACAGTCGCCGTCAGCATTTGCTGTTCGGGACGGTGTTTGCGCTGTTCGTGCTGTGGCTGATACGACGGGATTTCGATACCGGCGTGTCGTATCACTTTATCGGCATGACCGCAGTCACGCTGTTGCTGGACTGGCCGCTGGCAATCATCGGCGGCCTGATCGCGCAGATGGGCCTGGTGGCGCTGGGGCGTCAGGACTTGATGGCGGTGGGGGTGAACGGCATATTGCTGATCGGCCTGCCGGTGCTGGTCACCGAAGCCTGCGCAATGCTGGTGGAATACAAACAGCCGCGTAATCCCTTTGTGTACATCTTCTGCTCGGGCTTTCTGGCCGCGGCGTTGTCGGCTTTGTGCTGTTTGCTGGCGGGGCTGGGTTTGCTGTGGGTCGATGGGCGCTTCGCCATGCCGGAATGGATCACCGACTTTATCGGCTACCTGTGGTTGATCATCTTTCCCGAGGCCTTTATCAACGGCATGATCGTCAGTGCGCTGGTGGTGTTCAGCCCAGAGTGGCTGGAGACCTTCAATCGCACCCGTTACCTGCAGGCCCCCTGGAAAGACGACGAACCGCCGGGCGGCGGTTCGTGATGATACTCAGTGCCCGCGTGGCGTGAGCTCTTCGGAAAACAGCTCGTCCTCGGCATCCGGTGCGACAGGGATCTTGTGTTCCTCCGAGGCCCAGGCCCCCAGGTCGATCAGCTTGCAGCGATCGGAACAGAAAGGGCGGTTTTTGTTGGCGGCGGTCCATTCCACGGGGGCGCCGCAGGTAGGGCATTCAACGGTCAAGGGCTGGCTCATGGCTGGCCTCCACGTAATGTCAGGTAAAAGTGATGCAGGCGGTCGATTTCTGAATGCAACCAAACCAGGTCGCGGTCATTGACCAGAACATCATGGGCATGGCGCAGGCGTTCTTCGCGGCTGGCCTGGGCCTTGAGGATGGCCGCCACCTGCTCGGGGGTGGTGTTGTCGCGCAGCAGGGTACGCTGCACCTGCAAGGTCTCGGGTGCATCGATCACCAGGAGGCGCTGGGTGTTGCGCACTTGTCCGGATTCGATCATCAGCGGCGAGACCAGCACGGCATAAGGTGATTCAGCCTTGGCCAGGTAACTGAAAATCTCTTGGCCAATCAAGGGATGCAAAAGCGCTTCCAGCCAGCGTCGCTGTTCGGGGTCCTCGAAGATCAGCTTGCGCAGGGCAGCGCGGTCGAGCTGGCCGTCCCCTTGCAGCACGCCAGGCCCAAAGCGCTCGACAATACTGGCCAGCGCAGGGCGCCCAGGCTCCACGACCCAGCGTGCGGCCTGGTCGGCATCCACCAAGTGGACACCCAGCTCGACGAAGCGCTCGGCGGCGGCACTCTTGCCGCTGCCAATGCCACCGGTCAGGCCGAGAATCCAGGGAGTAAAAGCGGGTTTGGTCATCACAGGCCAGCAAATTGCAGATAGGAAGTGGTTATTTGACCACCCCAGAGCAATGCGATCCAGCCCGCGATCGCCAAGTAGGGCCCAAAGGGAATCGGCGTGCTGGTTTGGCGATTGCTCAAGCGCAACAGCAAAAGGCCCAGCAGGGCGCCCACCAGCGACGACATCAACAGGGTCAGCGGCAAAATCTGCCAGCCGCCCCAGGCCCCCAGCATGGCCAGCAGCTTGAAGTCGCCATGGCCCATGCCGTCCTTGCCGGTGACCCACTTGAATACCCAGAAGACCGACCAGAGGCACAGATAACCCGCCACGGCGCCCCAGATCGCATCGTGCAGCGGCACGAACAGTTCGAAGGCATTGACGATCAAGCCCAGCCACAGCAGCGGCAACACCAGCACATCGGGAAGCAGTTGGTGGTCGGCATCGATCAGGCTCATCGCCAGCAATCCCCAGCTCAGCAGCATGAAGCAGGCGGCGGCCCAGCCAAAACCGAAATGCCAGGCGATAAAGCCGGTGAGCGCGGCACTGGCCAGTTCGACCAATGGGTAACGTGCACTGATCGGCGCCTTGCAGCCCGAGCAGCGGCCGCGCAGAAACAGGTAGCTGAGCAGCGGCAGGTTTTCCCAGGAGCGAATGCGATGGGCGCAGTGCGGGCACTCTGAGTGCGGAAGCATCAGGTTGTAGCGCGGTTGCTCCGGCGTTGCCGGCAGGCTCAGGATCTCGCGAGCCTGCGTTTGCCAGTCGCGTTCGAGCATTTTTGGCAGGCGATGGATCACCACATTGAGAAAGCTGCCGACGATAAGCCCCAGAATAATTGCGCAGGTGATGAAGGCCGGCGGGTACTGCGCCAGAAGATCGAAGAAAGACATGCTTAGATAACGTCGCCCAGTTGGAAGATCGGCAGGTACATGGCAACCACCAGGCCACCGACCAGTGTGCCGAGAACCACCATGATAAGCGGTTCCATCAGGCTGGTCAGGCTGTCGACCATATTGTCGACCTCGGCTTCGTAGTAAGTGGCGACTTTATCGAGCATGTCATCCAGCGCACCCGACTCCTCGCCAATGGCGGTCATCTGCACGGCGAGGGTCGGGAAAACCGCTGTGGTACGCATCGAGAAGTTCAACTGCATGCCGGTAGAGACGTCCTGGCGGATACGCTTGACCGCTTTGCGAAAGACCACGTTGCCTGTGGCACCCGCCACCGAATCCAGAGCTTCTACCAGTGGAACCCCCGCGGCAAAGGTTGTGGACAGCGTGCGGGCATAGCGGGCCACGGACGATTTGTAGATAAGCCCGCCAATGATCGGGAACTTCAACAGGCCACGGTCGACCAGATCCCGAAATTTCTGGTTGCTGCGGTGGGCGTGACGCCAGCCGAAAAAGGCCGCGACGATGCCGATGAGGATTATCCACCAGGCTTTCTGCACGAATTGTGAGAGCCCCACCACTTGCTGGGTGAACCACGGCAGTTCGGCGCCGAAGCCTGCAAACAGCGACTCGAACTGCGGCACCACGTTCACCAACAGAATCCCGGTGACCACCACGGCCACGATCAGCACCATGATCGGGTAGGTCATGGCTTTGCGAATCTTGGCCTTCAGGGCTTCGGTCTTTTCCTTATAGGTGGCCACGCGATCGAGCAGGGTGTCCAGCGCGCCGGCCTGCTCGCCGGCGTCTACCAGGTTGCAGTACAGCTCATCGAAATATTGCGGCTTCTTGCGCAGCGACGTGGC
The DNA here is from genome assembly GCF_057838865.1 of Pseudomonas sp. KH_021. NCBI lineage: Bacteria > Pseudomonadati > Pseudomonadota > Gammaproteobacteria > Pseudomonadales > Pseudomonadaceae > Pseudomonas > Pseudomonas sp. KH_021. Next base: position 797,561 of record NZ_CM174477.1, read on the forward strand.
GAAGCTGTTACCCGCGGCGACCTCCTGTTTGACCTCATCGACCAGCTTGCGCATGTTCGGGTTGTCGAAGCCTTCGCCAATGATGTCGAACGACTGCAACAGCGGTACACCGGCCTTCATCATGGTTGCCATTTGCCGGGTGAAGAGGGCGATGTCCAGCGGCTTGATACGCTTGCCCGCGCTGAACAGCGAGAAGCCTTTCTTGCGGACTTTGCTGGGGTTGATTCCTTGCTTGCGCAGCTGCGCCTTGACCAGCGTCGGGTTCTGGCCACTGAGTTCGCCAGAGATTTTCGCGCCTTTCTTGTCGACGCCTTCCCAGGTATAGGTGCTGATTTTCGCCGCTTTCGCCGCCATCGGTTAATCCTTGGTGACGCGGTTGACTTCTTCAAGGCTGGTGACGCCTTGTATGACTTTGAGCAGCCCGGATTTACGCAGGTCGTTGAAACCGTCCGCCCGCATCTGCCGGGAAATATCCAGCGCGTTGCCTTCGGACATGATCAATTGCTGCATGGCCGGGGTGTTCTTGACTACTTCATAGATGCCGACCCGTCCTTTGTAGCCATTGTTGCAGTGGTCGCAGCCCTTGGGCTCATAGACCGTGAAGGTGCCGATCTGTTCAGGCGCGAAACCCTCCTTGATCAGCGCCTCGCGCGGTACGTCGATCGTCCGCTTGCAATGCGGGCACAGTTTGCGCGCCAGGCGCTGGGCGATGATCAGGTTAACGGAGGTGGCGATGTTGAACCCGGCCACGCCCATGTTCTGCAGGCGCGTAAGGGTTTCGGCGGCGCTGTTGGTGTGCAGGGTCGAGAGCACCAAGTGGCCGGTCTGGGCGGCCTTGATGGCGATCTCGGCGGTTTCCAGGTCACGGATCTCGCCGACCATGATCACGTCCGGGTCCTGGCGCAGGAACGAGCGCAAGGCCTGGGCAAAGTCCAGCCCCTGCTTGGGATTGACGTTAACCTGGTTGGCGACTTCACGCAGAATGCCGTCGGTACGCACTCGCACGCGATAGGATTTTTCGTAAGGCTCAAAGTGCAGGTCGGACGAGCCGCCCCTGATCGCGTCCAGCAGCATTTTGTTGACGAAGCGCACCACGGGCGCGTCCTCGGCATCCTGCCCGCCGTGAGGGTCGTGTTCCTTATCGTCGACCGCCTCGACATCGACGCTGTCCAGGTCCACATCGGCCATGTCTTCCAGGCCGGTGTGGCCGGTATCGAACAGGCGCTCGATGGCTTCGGCAAGCTTGTCCTCTTCAACCAGAATCGCTTCGGTGATCAACCCGGTACTGAACTGGATATCAGTAATGGCTTGATGGTTGGTCGGGTCAGAAAGGCCGACAAACAATTTATTGCCACGGCGCCACAAGGGCAGGGCATGGTGCTGGCGCACCAGCTTTTCGCTGACCAACCACTTGGGTTGGCTGTCTTTATCCAGGCAACTGAGGTCGAACAGGGCCACGCCGTAATGTTCGGTGGCGATTTCAGCGACTTCGCGGCTGTGCACCATCCGGTTCTGCACCAGAAAATGCACCAGCGGGACCTTATTGCGACGGGCTTGCTGCAACGCCTGCTGCGCGGATTTTTCGGTCAGCAGTTCGGCATCGACCAACTGCCTGGCCAGACCTGTGAGGGCTAAATCATTCATTTGAAAACCAGGCTCCTGCGGTCAGAGGTTTATAGCCTAGACGAGCGCGGGTGCCAACTTGGAGAGTGGGGCGGTGACAAAAAGTGTCAGCTTTGGCCCTTGAGGGGCATCGGTAGTGATGCCCCGACGCGCTGGGGCTGTAACAAGTCATTGAAATAGAACAATGGCATGGCACTTGCTCTACTCTGTGCAGGTCAACAGGCCTCATTCTCAGGGAGACGTTCTATGAAAGGTCAGAATCAGAAAGGTTTCACCCTAATCGAGCTGATGATCGTGGTTGCGATCATCGGTATTCTTGCGGCAATTGCGATTCCGGCGTATTCGAAGTATCAGGCGAGGGCGAAGGTGACGGCGGGTTTGGCTGAAGTCTCTGCACTGAAGGCCGGTTTCGAAGACGCTGTTAATAACGGCGCGGCAGTGACCCCAGTAACAATCATTGGTGCTGCCCAGGAAACCACTTCGAACTGTGCACTGACTGCATCGTCTACAGCATCCGGGACTACAACCGGCGTGATGACCTGTACTTTGCAAAATCCTCCAGCCGCTGTTACCGGTGGCGTGATTACACTGACTCGTCAGACCAACGGTGGCTGGATATGCACGACCAACGTTGCGGACGATTACAAACCCAAAGGCTGTACTGCAGCATCTTGATAATTGGGTGAGCGGTAGCGATACGGCTGCCGGCGGCTAAACAAAATTCCCGCTCACGTAGCGGGAATTTTGTTTTCAGAGCCCCATCAGGGGCAGGAGAAAGTAGTCATGAATGACAACCGCGGCTTCACTCTGATAGAAATCATGATCGTGGTCGCCATCATCGGTATCCTGGCAGCCATCGCGATTCCCAGTTACAACAACTATCAATCGCGGGTGAAAGTCTCTGCGGGGTTGGCAGAAATCTCTGCGCTGCGAACGCCTTTCCAGGACAGCCTCGACCAGGGCATCGACATTGCGAGCACCGCCGCACTCGGCGGTCAACCCAACGCCCCCGCCCAAGTGCAAGGCAAAACCATCACCCTGACCCATTCCAACGCCAACGGCTGGGTGTGCACCACCAACAGCGGCGCGGCCTACGCCCCCAAGGGCTGCACCAGCTCCTGACCGCTGCAGGCTTTTCAAACCGTTATTAAACAGTGAGTTGTACAACGCCAACGGCAGTGGTAGCGTTAGCGCCACGCCGGTGTAGCTCAGTCGGTAGAGCAGCGCACTCGTAACGCGAAGGTCGCAGGTTCGATTCCTGTCTCCGGCACCAATCTCTACAAAACACCATCAAACCTGTGTAGGAGCCAGGCTCGCCTGCGATACAGCCACCGCGCAGTGTCAGGCACGACGCCTCGCGGGTAAACCCTGCTCCTACCGTTCAGTCCCGCAGGAAAATCATGGGTTTGTCAGCAACCTGAAAGCCAATTGTGCGCAGTGCCTGACCCATGAGCGCCGAATGGCCCGCCTCATCAATGCAAGCTTCAAGACGTAGTAAGGTGGCCGGTGATAATCCACCTGGTCAGCCTAATGGTCATACCTGTAATTACTTTGGCGTGTGTGTATTGAACCGGTCGACGTGCTTAGGCTGGAGCATTTCATTGGCCTGGGCCTTGCCGAACAATCCCGGCAACACGTCGCTCGCCGGCCTGGCCTTGGCGAAGTCTTCGAGCATCCACTCAGGGTTGGTCTCATTGACCCTTTCAGATTTGAGCTGCTTGCTCATAGCTTTTGACTTCCCGTTTATTGGCTTTTCGAAAACTGATGACGTGAACGGCATCGTCTCGAGGGGCGCCGAACCGTCGCGATTCAGACGCCGTGGTGAACCAGCTATACCGTGGTGATTTCATCGCAAGCAAGCTTTGCTCCTACAAAATGAGCGAGCTGAGCAGCTCCTCAGGTTGCTGTCAGCAAGAGCCATCAAACCATCACCGGAAACTCTTCCGAGCTATCCGGCCAAGGCGTCAGCACTTCAAACCCGTCCTCAGTCACCAGCACCATATGCTCCCACTGGGCCGACAATGACTTGTCCTTGGTGATCACCGTCCAACCATCGCTGAGCATTTTCACCGCGTGTTTGCCAGCGTTGAGCATTGGTTCGATGGTGAAGATCATCCCGGCCTTGAGTTTCATGCCGTGGCCTTTGATGCCGTAGTGCAGCACCTGGGGTTCGTCGTGGTAGACCTTGTTAATGCCGTGGCCGCAGAACTCGCGTACCACGCTGTAGCCGTCGCGATGGGCGACGGTCTGGATGGCGTGGCCGATGTCGCCCAGGGTGGCGCCGGGGCGCACGGCCTTGATGCCGGCCCACATGGCTTCAAAGGTGGTGTTCACCAGGCGCTTGGCCTCGGGGGAGGCTTCGCCCACGTAGTACATGCGGCTGGTGTCGCCGTACCAACCGTCTTTGATGACGGCGATGTCGAGGTTGATGATGTCGCCGTCTTTAAGGGTTTCGCTGGAGGGGATGCCATGGCAGACCACATGGTTGACCGAGGCGCAGACGGTTTTCGGAAAGCCCTGGTAGCCGACGTTGGCCGGCACCACTTTTTGCACTTTGACGATGTAGTCGTTGCAGAGCTGATCGAGCTCGTCAGTGGTCACGCCCGGTTTGACGAAGGGGGTGAGGTAGGCGAGCACCTCGGCGGCCAGTTTCCCGGCTGCGCGTGATTTGGCGATGTCTGCCGGGGTGTTGATGACGACTTGCTTATTCATGTGCGGTATCCGTTTCTAAAGCAACAGCAGCGGTACTTTCAAAGCTCGAAAGCCCGGAAATCCATTTGCCGGAAAATCGCGGGCAAGCCCTGATGCCAGTCAGTTAAGGCAACCGCGGTGTGCCCATCGCGGCTAAAGCCTGCTCCTACCCTGAAGTCAAAGCCGTCTCAGAGACTCAAGCGCATCGACAGATCCACTGCCTTCACGTCTTTGGTCAGCGAGCCGATCGAGATGTAGTCCACGCCGGTTTCAGCGATTTCTACCAGGGTGCTTTCATTCACGCCGCCGCTGGCCTCAAGCTTTGCCTTGCCTGCGGTCAGGCGGACGGCTTCGCGCATGTCATCCAGGCTCAGTTCGTCGAGCATGATGATGTCGGCACCGGCGTCCAGGGCTTCACGCAGCTCGTCCAGGCTTTCGACTTCAACTTCCACAGGTTTGCCGGGGGCGATTCGATGGGCTGCGGCCACGGCCTGGGCAATGCCGCCTGAGGCCGCGATATGGTTTTCCTTGATCAGGAAGGCGTCATACAGGCCAACGCGATGGTTGTGGCAGCCGCCACAGGTAACAGCGTACTTCTGGGCCAGGCGCAGGCCAGGGACGGTCTTGCGGGTGTCGAGCAACTTGACCTGGGTGTGCGCCACCTTGTCGGCCATGAACTGCGAACGCGTTGCCACGCCAGAGAGCAATTGCAGGAAATTAAGTGCGCTGCGCTCGCCGCTCAACAGCGCGCGGGCGGGGCCTTCGAGGTGGAACAACACCTGGTTGGCTTCGGCCCGGTCGCCGTCACTCACTTGCCAATGCACGGTCACACGAGGGTCCAGTTGACGGAATACGGCATCGACCCAAGCGGTGCCGCTGATCACACAGGCGTCACGGGTGATGATTCTGGCGGTGGCCAGGCGTTCTTCAGGGATGAGCTGGGCGGTGATGTCGCCGCTGCCGATGTCTTCCAACAGTGCGCGGCGCACATTGGCTTCGATTTCGGCAGTCAGGTCGGCGAGGCGAAGATTTGGCATGGCAGGCTCCAATACTAAGTGGCTGGGATTATAGGGCAGTGGACCCAGCGGGGCGACAAGCGTGTTGCAAGCAGCTGCCCGTCAAGCATTTGGTCGCGTCAATGGACCTTTTCGCGTTTTTTTCGGTCTCTTTTTTGAGGCGCTCCGCTGTTCCGGTTTCCGGGCAGGGGGAGGGAGGTGCAAACCAGCACCTTTGCATGGAGACCGGTATGCACAATGACGGGAAAGTGGTGCCACTCAAGGGCACTGCCGATCAATCGAGCTCAACGCCACTGCTGCGTTTTCCCGTCGCCTTGTTGCAGGTGCGTGACTTGGCCGTGATGCAACTGCGCCAGAACTTGCGTGTGTTGTTCGACAACGCCGACGACACACTGTTCGAAATGGCCGACAAGGCCTGTGATGTTGCCGATCAGAATCTCTTCTTCGAAGCCATGCGTGACCTGCGCCTCAAGCGCAAGCGGATCGAGTGCGACTTTATCGAGAAACTCCAGCTGACCTTCACCGATCTTGCCCAGCCTGGGCGCCGTGCCCCGATCAGAGGCGAAACACTGTTGTTGGTCGAGAATGATGAGCTCGAGCGCACGGTGGCCATCGATACCATGGTGGATAAAGTCTTTGCCCATGAAGGCTTCGCGCTACGGCAATTGACCATGCGCTTGGCAGAGCTGCTTGGCCGTCCTCTGGAGGACCGTGAAAACCCGTTGGCACCGGGGATGTTATGTGAGTGCTTTTTACAGTCCGGCCGCGGCCTGGGCGTGGTCATCACGGTCGAGCTGATTGTGCTTAAGCTGTTCGAGAAATATGTCTTGGGCAATGTGCGCCAACTCTACACCGACGCCAATCAACTGTTGGCCGCCGCCGGCGTGCTGCCGAACCTGGCGATGTCGCCCGGCCGGCGCAGCATGGATCGCAGGGCTCCCCCGGCAATGCGAGCGGTGCCGGGAACGTCCGCTGCCGCTGCGCCCATGGCTTTTGCCCAGTGGAAAGGCCTGCTTGAACCGCGGCGAGGGTACTTCGCGCGGTGTGGCGATGACAGCACGGAGGTCCAGCCGATCGCCACGCGTGACTTGCTGCGCTTGCTTTCCCATCTTCAGCACGTTGTGCCGGTGCAAGAGGCGCGGGTCGAGTTTGACCTGCGCGACCGGCTCAAGCAGATGTTGTCCCAAATCAACGTCAAGAAGGGTATCCGGCGGGGGCTCGCCGGGGTCGATGAAGATGTACTCAACCTGATGGCCCTGTTGTTTGAAACCATCGACAGCGAACAGAGGCTGCCCCCTGCCTTCAAGACCTTGATCGCTCGTTTGCAGATCCCTCTGTCGAAGGTGGCGCTATCGGACCCTGGGTTGTTCAGCCGAACCCAGCATCCGGCGCGACGCTTGCTCAACGAGGTGGCGAATGTGGCCCGAGGTTGGGATGAGAAAGACGCCACTTCACAAGACGATCCGCTGCCCTTTATCGAGCAGATCGTTCAGCGCTTGCTCGATGGATACGCCGACGACCCGACGATCTTTTCCGAGTTGCTGGCGGAGTTTCTGGCCGTGAGTGGCGAGCAGCGTCGGCGCAGTGAATTGCTGGAGCAGCGCACCCGTGATGCGGAGCTTGGGCGCGCCAATGCCGAGCGCGCGCGCCTGCGAGTGGAAGATGAGCTGAACCTGCGCCTGGTCGGCAAGACGTTGCCCGAGGACGTGGTGTGCTTGATTGAGGAAGCCTGGAGTCAGTATCTGTTGCTGGTCTGGCTCAAGCATGGCGAAGCCTCGGTTCAATGGCGCGAAGGTCTGGCGACTCTGGATCAGTTGATCTGGAGTGTGGCGCCCGCACAAGAGCCCGACTTCCAGTTGCGTTTGCTTGAATGCGTGCCCGAATTGCTCAAGGCGCTGCGTGATGGCCTCACACGCTCGGCGTTCGATCCCTTTGCCACGGGAGATTTCTTTGCCCGCCTGGAGGTCCTGCATCTGCAGGCTTTACAAAGCAGTACACCGGCACTTGATTCAACGTGGCTTTGGGTCACTCGCCCTATCGTGCTTCACGCGCTTGGAGAGCCACAACAGCCATCATCGGGTATCGACCTGACCTTCGATGATGCCAGTATGTTGAAGGTTGATACTTTGCTGCCCGGCACCTGGTTCGCGATGATCGTGCCTGGGGGTAACGAGATACGCTGCAAGCTGGCGGCACTGATTAACGCTACCGGAAAATACCTGTTTGTGAACCGCAATGGGCTCAAGGTGCTGGAGATGTCGCGCCTGGAGCTTGCGGCTTGCTTGCACCGTGGCCATGCGCAGCCGTTGGATGATTCGCCGTTGTTTGACCGTGCGCTGGAGCGGGTGCGTGCATTGCTTTAAAAAAATTGAATTGTTTGTGGGCCAAATGTATCGAGGCGCTGCCCAGCAGGCGCCTGGCGCGGCATACTGAGGCCCTGATGTCCGCGATCAAGGAACGCCCATGCAGCTGGACCCCGCAAGTGGTTGGTGCGACGGCATAACGCATTGCCCATCGCCCAATTTCAATACTCGCCCCCAGGGCGAAATCTCCCTGTTGGTTATCCACAATATCAGCTTGCCGCCGGCGCAGTTCGCCACCGGCAAGGTGCAGGAGTTCTTCCAGAACACCTTGGATGTAACTGAGCACCCTTACTTTGAAGGCATCGCCGAACTGCGTGTTTCCGCTCATTTTCTGATTGAGCGCAACGGCCATGTGACGCAGTTTGTCTCGTGCCTGGACCGCGCCTGGCACGCAGGGGTTTCCCGCTTCGAGGGGCGCGAGGGTTGCAACGACTTCTCATTGGGGATTGAGCTGGAAGGCACTGATGACCTGCCGTTCACCGATGCCCAGTATCATGCCCTGGCAACATTGACCCGGCAGTTGCAGGCCGCTTGGCCTGCCATCACCGCGAAACGTATCCAGGGTCATAGTGACATCGCTCCGGGACGCAAGACCGACCCGGGCCCGGAGTTCGATTGGCCGCGTTATCTGGCCAACCTTCAGGATTGAAGAGGAATGACGATGAGTTTTCTGGTGTTGTTATTGGTGCTGTGGGTCGAGAAATTTTCCGCCTTGCGCCAGCGTATTCAGCATGATGGCTTCTATTTACGTGAGCTGGCCCGCCTTGAGCGTGGCCCCAGGCTCAAGGCGCAGCCCTGGCAGGTATTGGCCGTTTGCGTGTTCCTGCCAGTGCTGGTGCTGGCGTTTCTGTTATATGCGCTGGAGCCGGTGGCCTATGGCTTGCTGGCGTTTCCAATCCATCTGTTGGTGATCATCTATAGCCTGGGTCGTGGCGACGTCAAAGCGTCTCTGGGCCCGTTTCGTGATGCCTGGCGTCGGGGTGATCTGCAGGCCGCCGAGCATGTGGCCGAACGCGACCTTGGGCTGGGGGCCGACAGTGGTGCACAGCTTCTGGAACGGGTGCAGGGGCATATGCTCTGGCAGGCGTATCAGAGTTTCTTCGCCGTCATCTTCTGGTATTTCCTGATGGGGCCGGCAGTGGCCCTGGGTTATCGTTTGTTGGCCCTGACCGAGGCGCACGCACACAACACCGAAGTTCGGCGGCTGTCTCACCAATTGCGCCATGCCTTCGACTGGCTCCCGGTACGCTTGCTGGCGGTGAGCTTTGCCCTGGTGGGTAACTTCGTCGCCGTCGTGCGGGTGATGATTCATGAGCTGCTGAACTGGCACCTGTCCGCCGCGCACCTGATTGCTCAGGTCGGCCGTGCCGCAGGTGAGTTGCCGGTGCCCGCCACGGGTGCTGATGGCGTGGCCAGTCTCGACAACCTGTGGGAACTGTTATTGCGTTCGGCTGTGCTGTGGTATGCGGTGTTCGCCCTCTGCACTGTGATCTTGTGATCCCCTGCCTGAATCGAGCCTCGCCCTGAGGCTCGGTCGTTCAGGACCTTTCCCTGTAGGATCAGTCCTGTTTTTGTGTAGCCTGATTCTGTTTATGACATTACTGTTACAGGGGATTTTGCACAGTCGCAGAAAGCGCACACGTATTCCAACGCAAGGAAGTGGTCGTGAAGGAGAACAACGAAGTTCGAGGCGTTTGCAGCCATTGTCAGGTGACGTTCGCGCTGCGCCATTGGCAGATCAATGCACTGGCTATCGATGAGCCATTGTCGTGCCGTGGTTGCGGCCGCAGTTTGTTGCTCCACGGCCCTAGTGAGCGGCGCAAATTGCACAGGGGTAACTACAAGACTTGGTTGAAGTTCGCCCTGATGCTGGTGGTGGTAAAGACACTCATGCTGACATGGGGTCTCAAGACCATTGGAGTCCTTAGCCATACCCAGCAGTATGTAAGCTCGGCAGGCGTGGTCCTGGTGTGCCTGGCCGTCATGTGGGGCATTCGTGCCAGGCGGCAATCGACGTTGACGCTAAAAGCCGTGTCGAGGCCCGGTCACAAATCCCCCCATTGAAACACCTGCTCGCTATTGCGCGTGCTGGCGCTGGCCAGTGCCTCGACATCGATACCCATCAGCTCAGCCAGCGCGCTGGCAATGTGTGGCAAGTGCTCGGGGCTATTGCGCACGCCGGGGAACATCGCCGGCGCCATGTCCGGTGAGTCGGTTTCCAGCACCACCGAGTCCAGTGGCAGGGCGGCAATGACCTTGCGCAGGCGCAGGGCCTGGGGCCAGGTGGCGGCGCCGCCCAGCCCCAGCTTGAAGCCGAGCTTGAGGTATTCACGGGCTTCTTCGAAGCTGCCGGCAAAGGCATGAATAATACCGGCCCGCTTGAGCTTGAAGCGCTTGAGCGTTGCGATCACAGCGGCGTGGCTGCGACGCACATGCAACAACACCGGTAGTTCGAATTCCGCAGCCAGTTTGAGTTGGGCTTCGAACAGTGCCTGCTGGCGCTCACGGTCCAGGTGTTCCAGGTAGTAATCCAGCCCGAACTCACCGACGGCACACAACTGCCGATGGCCGGCCAACTGGCTCAGCCAGTGCTTGAGCTCAACCAGATGCTCGGGGCGATGGTCGTCCAGATAGACCGGATGCAAACCAAAGGCGGCATAGAGGTGAGGATCACGTTGCACCAGCTCCCACAGCCGCTGCCAATTACCCTGGTACACCCCCAAAACGACCATGCGCTCGACACCCAAGGCGCGGGCGTTGTTCAGCAGCGCCTGGCGATCCACGTCGAAATCCGGGAAGTCCAGATGCGTATGGGTGTCGATCAGGCGCATGTTTTTCAGCTCTCGAAGATACGCTGCTTGAATGTCCGGGCAATGGCATGCACGCCGGGCTCGTAGCGTTTCTCTTCGATCGCTGCCAATGCTAGGCGTAGCGCGGTTTCGGCTATCGCTGCGTGCTGTTGGCCCATGGCGTTGATGGGCAGAGGCAAGAAGTCCAGCAGTTGGGTATCACCAAAGGTACCCAAGTGCAGCGAACGCGCATTGGCAGGCTGTTGCGCAAGCTCGTCAAATACGCCCTGCAGCAGCACATAAGAGGTGGTGACCAAGGCATCGGGCAGTTGTCCGAGGCGCGCGACCAATGCCTGCATGGCTTGGCGCCCACACTCGCGGCTGAACGAGGAAGCCTGCTCGATGACGACCGTTGCGCTAAACCCTTTCACAGCCTCATTGAAGCCTGCGGCCCGATCACGGCTGACGCTCAGCTCCGGCCGGGCGCCGATCAAGGCGATATGTCGAGGGGTGGGCGTCAGCAGACTGCGGGTCAATTGCAGGCTGGCCTGGTGATCGTCACTGACCACCGAGCAGAAATGCGCGGCGTCCATGGCCCGGTCGATTGCAATCACCGGCATGCCCTTGGCTTGCAATTGGCGATAGCAATCATCGTCTTCAGGCAGACAACTGGCGACAAACAGGGCGTCACAACGGCGCGCGCGGAACAGCTGTAGCAGTTGGCGTTCGCTGTCTGGATCATCGTCGCTGCTGGCGATCAACAGTTGATAACCCTGGGCGCGGGCGCCTTGCTCCAATTGCTTGGCGATGCGGGCGTAGCTGGGGTTTTCCAGGTCCGGCAGGATAAAGCCCAGGGTGCGCGTGTGTCGGCTGCGCAGCCCGGCAGCTTGCGGGTTGGGCGTGAATCCATGTTGGTCCACCACCGCACGCACGCGTTCGACGGTGGCATTGCTGATGCGTTGCTTCTCGGCCTTGCCATTAATGACATAGCTGGCAGTTGTCACAGAAACCCCTGCCAGGCGGGCGATATCGCTGAGTTTCAACCGTATATTCCTTGTAGTACAGGCGAAGCGTAGGGGCATTCTCGCTTATCTGTAGGCCACTGGCAGCCCGCGAATGTCTCAACGGGCTGACGGGATGGGGCTTTATGGTTGGTAGAATATCGAGTAACGTGCCAACTGTTGAAGGTTAAACGATTCAGCCTACATATTTTCTGCCAAAAAACAGCAACCAAGGCGGCTGGAAAATTATTCCGACTGCGTGTCCGCTGGGTCTGCGTTCAAGCGGTAGGGGCATCGAACAGCCTTATGCTGGAAACATTCACAACAATACCTCAGCGTCTGCCGGGCGCTGCAAAGGAGAGTGTCATGCTTGAACTCACTGCAGAGCAGATCTGCATGGGCCAGAAGGCCGTGGACAAACCCGCCGCTTTGCAATTGCTGGCTGACCAACTGGTTGCCGATGGTTTGGTCGCCGACGGATACCTGGCCGGTCTGCAGGCGCGTGAAGTCCAAGGCTCGACCTTCCTGGGCCAGGGCATTGCCATTCCCCACGGAACGCCGCAAACCCGTGACCTGGTCTTTGCCACCGGTGTGCGTTTGCTGCAGTTCCCCGAGGGCGTGGATTGGGGCGACGGGCAGATCGTCTACCTGGCCATTGGTATTGCTGCCAAATCCGATGAGCACTTGCGCTTGCTGCAATTGCTCACCCGAGCGCTGGGCGAAACTGATCTGGGTGAGGCATTGCGCCGTGCCAGCTCGCCCGAGGCACTGCTGAAGTTACTGCAAGGCGCACCGCAGGAATTGGCGCTCGATGCGCAACTGATCGGCCTGGGCGTGCCAGCTGATGATTTTGAAGAGTTGGTCTGGCGAGGTGCCCGCCTGCTACGCCACGCCGATTGTGTGAGCAATGGCTTTGCTGGCGTACTGCAACAAGTTGAAGCCTTGCCGCTGGGCGAGGGCTTGTGGTGGCTGCACAGCGAGCAGACCGTCAAGCGCCCAGGCCTTGCTTTCGTCACCCCGGAAAAACCGCTGCGTTATCTGGGGCAGCCACTGACGGGGCTGTTCTGCCTAGCGAGCCTGGGAGAGGCCCATCAGGCCTTGTTGGAGCGCCTGTGTGGCCTGTTGATCGAAGGGCGGGCCCAGGAACTGGGACAGGCCACCAACCCCCGTGTGGTGCTACAAGCTTTGGGCGCGGATGTGCCGGCCGACTGGCCGACTGCCCGTATCGCGCTGGCCAATGCCCATGGCCTGCATGCCCGCCCAGCCAAGGAGCTGGCGCAAGTGGCCAAGGCGTTTGAGGGCCAAGTTCATTTGCGCGTGATCGACTCCAATCAGCCACCGGTCTCGGCGAAAAGCCTGAGCAAGTTGTTGAGCCTGGGGGCCCGGCGTGGCCAGATCCTCGAGTTTATTGTCGAGCCCGGCATTGCCGCCGATGCCTTGCCGGCGCTGCTGGCGGCGGTGGAGCAGGGCCTGGGTGAAGAAGTCGAAGCCTTGCCAATCGCTGTCGTGATCGCCGAAGAGGTGGTAGAGCCAATCGCTCAGGTACTGGCGCCCACGAAAGGGTCGGTGGTGCAAGGTATTGCTGCATCACCTGGGATTGCCATGGGGCCTGCGCATGTTCATGTCGTGCGTGAGTTCGAATACCCGCTGCGGGGTGAGTCATTGAGCGCCGAGCGCGAGCGCCTGCAGCACGCGTTGGCCCATGTTCGCCAGGATATCGAAGGGCTGATCCAGCGCAGCAAGGCCAAGGCCATCCGGGAAATTTTCATCACCCATCAAGAGATGCTCGATGATCCGTCCTTGAGCGACGATGTCGCGCAGCGCCTCAAGCAGGGCGAAAGCGCAGCAGCGGCCTGGAACAGTGTGATCGACAGTGCTGCCCGCCAACAGGAATCGTTGGCCGACGCCTTGCTGGCCGAACGCGCCGCGGACCTTCGCGATATTGGTCGTCGAGTGTTGGCGCAGCTGTGCGGCGTGCACACCCTGGAAGAGCCCGAGCAGCCTTACATTTTGGTCATGGACGAAGTGGGCCCCTCGGATGTCGCGCGCCTGGACCCGGAGCGCGTAGCGGGCATTCTGACCGCGCGTGGCGGAGCAACAGCACACAGCGCCATCGTTGCTCGCGCGCTGGGCATTGCGGCGGTGGTCGGGGCGGGTGAGGGCGTGTTGCTGCTGGAATCCGGTTGCCCCTTGTTGATTGATGGCCAGCGAGGTCGCCTGACCGTTGCCCCTTCGCCTGAAGCCCTGGCGCGCGCCATCGAAGACCGTGACAACCGCGCTGCCCGGCTCCAGGCAGCCGCCGCCCAGCGTCATGAGCCTGCGCGTACCCGCGATGGGCATGGCGTTGAAGTGGCCGCCAATATCGGTGAAAGCGCAGGGGTTGCCCTGGCGGTTGAACAGGGCGCCGAAGGCATCGGCCTGTTGCGCACCGAACTGATTTTCATGGCCCACTCCCAAGCCCCCGATGAGGCCGTGCAAGAGGCTGAGTATCGCCGTGTGCTCGATGGCCTGGGCGGTCGCCCGTTGGTGGTACGCACCCTCGATGTGGGGGGCGACAAGCCGTTGCCCTATTGGCCGATCGCCAAGGAAGAAAACCCGTTTCTAGGCGTGCGCGGTGTGCGCCTGACCCTGCAACGCCCACAGATCATGGAAGCGCAATTGCGTGCGCTGTTGCGTGCGGCCGACAACCGGCCGCTGCGGATCATGTTCCCCATGGTCGGCAGTGTCGAAGAATGGCGGCAGGCCCGCGACATGACCGAGCGCCTGCGCCAGGAAATCCCGGTTGCCGACCTGCAACTGGGGATCATGATCGAGGTGCCGTCCGCGGCCCTGCTTGCGCCAGTGCTGGCGCGCGAAGTGGATTTTTTCAGCATCGGCACCAATGACCTGACTCAGTACACCCTGGCCATCGACCGAGGTCATCCCACCCTTTCGGCCCAGGCCGACGGCTTGCACCCGGCCGTGCTGCAACTGATCGATATCACCGTGCGCGCTGCCCATGCCCATGGCAAATGGGTGGGGGTGTGCGGAGAATTGGCCGCCGACCCTGCAGCGGTGCCGCTGCTGGTCGGGCTAAAAGTTGATGAGCTGAGCGTTGCGGCGCGCAGCATTCCCGAGGTCAAGGCTGCGGTGCGCGCCTTGAACTTCAGTGAGGCCATTGAGTTGGCCCAGCGAGCCTTGGTGCTCGGCAGTGCCAGCGATGTTCGCGCGCTGGTGGAGAATCTGTAATGGCAAGCATCCTGACGATTACCCTCAACCCGGCGCTGGACTTGACCGTGGAGCTGGCAGCCCTGCGCGTGGGCGAAGTGAACCGTAGCGAGCTGATGCACAGCCATGCGGCCGGCAAGGGCCTGAACGTGGCCCAGGTACTGGCTGATCTTGGCCATCAAGTGACCGTTAGCGGCTTTCTTGGGCTGGACAATGCCCAGCCGTTCGATGCGCTGATTGAGCGGCGCGGTTTTGCCGATGCCTTTATCCGTGTGCCGGGCGAGACGCGCACCAATATCAAGTTGGCCGAACGCGACGGCTGCATTACCGATGTGAACGGGCCAGGCCTGCAGGTTGATGAGGCCGCACAAGTGGCCTTGCTGGAGAAGCTGTCGCAGATCGCGCCGGGGCACGACGTGGTGGTGGTGGCCGGCAGCCTGCCGCGGGGCGTCAGCCCACAGTGGTTTCAGCAACTCCTGCTGCGTATCAAGGGTATGGGCCTGAAGGTGGCACTGGACACCAGCAGCGAGGCGTTGCGTGCCGGGCTGCAGGCGCAACCCTGGTTGATCAAGCCCAACACCGAGGAGTTGGCCGAGGTGGTCGGCTGCAGCGTGCAAACGCTTGGCGCACAACAACGGGCCGCCGCGCAGTTGCGGGCGCAAGGCATCGAGCATGTGGTGATCTCTCAGGGCGCCGAGGGTGTGAACTGGTTCAGCGCCCAGGCAGCGTTGCATGCCCAGCCGCCCCAGGTGCGGGTCGCCAGCACCGTGGGTGCCGGTGATTCATTGCTGGCCGGTATGGTTCACGGCCTGCTGGGAGGTGACAGCGCCGAGCAATGCCTGCGAACCGCTACCGCCATCGCGGCCATGGCAGTGACCCAGATCGGTTTTGGGGTCGACGACCCACTTCAATTGAAGCAGCTTGAAGAAGGCGTGAGCGTGCGCGCTCTGACAGAAGAACAAGAGGAACGCCCATGAATGTCGCGATTATTACGGCCTGCCCCAATGCCATGGTTTCGAGTGTACTCAGCGCCCGCCTGCTGGCGGCTGTGGCGCAACGCCTGGGCTGGAGCACGAGTGTTGAAGTGGTCGATGCGCAACACCCGGAACGGCAACTCTCGCAAGCGGTGATCAATGCCGCCGACTGGGTGCTGGTGATCAGCAGTGGGCCGGTCGCACTTGATCGTTTTGTCGGCAAGCGTTTGTTGCAGAGCACGCCCGCGCAAGCCTTGCAGGACAGCGAAGCGTTTCTGACCGCAGCGGCGGAGCGGGCCCAGATTTATTCGCCGCAGGTCGCTGACGCGCCAGCCGATACGGTGGCCGCGACCCCTCGCATTGTGGCGATCACGGCGTGCCCGACCGGGGTGGCGCACACCTTCATGGCCGCTGAGGCCTTGCAGCAGGCCGCCACCCAGTTGGGCTTCAAGCTGCAAGTGGAAACCCAGGGCTCGGTGGGCGCGCGCAACCCGCTGTCTGCCGCGGCTATCGATGAGGCAGACGTGGTGCTGTTGGCAGCGGACATCGACGTGCCCACCGAGCGCTTTGCTGGCAAACGCATTTATCGCTGCGGCACCGGTATTGCGTTGAAGCAGGCGCAGGCCACCTTGAAAAAAGCCTTGGCCGAGGCCAAGACAGAAACGGCGGCCAGCACCACCAAGAGTGCCTCGGCCACGGAGAAGAAGGGCGTCTACAAGCACTTGTTGACCGGCGTGTCATTCATGCTGCCGATGGTGGTGGCGGGGGGGCTGCTGATTGCCCTGTCGTTTGTCTTCGGTATCAACGCGTTCAAGGAGCCGGGCACTTTGCCAGCGGCTTTGATGCAGATCGGCGGTGAGGCCGCCTTCAAGCTGATGGTGCCACTGCTGGCCGGTTATATCGCCTATTCGATTGCCGACCGCCCGGGCCTTGCGCCGGGGATGATCGGTGGCTTGCTGGCCAGTACCTTGGGGGCGGGTTTTATCGGTGGCATCGTGGCGGGTTTTCTGGCCGGCTACAGCGCCCAGGCGATCAACCGTTGGGCCCGCCTGCCCAGCAGCCTTGAGTCGCTCAAGCCGATCCTGATCATTCCACTGCTGGCCAGCCTGTTTACCGGCCTGGTCATGATCTATGTGGTGGGTGCGCCGGTGGCCGGCATGTTGACGTCGTTAACCCACTTCCTCGACAGCATGGGCACCACTAACGCGATTCTGTTGGGTGTCTTGCTCGGTGGCATGATGTGCGTCGACTTGGGTGGGCCGATCAACAAGGCTGCCTATGCATTTTCGGTCGGCCTGTTGGCCTCCCAGAGCTATGCCCCGATGGCGGCGACCATGGCCGCCGGGATGGTACCGCCGATAGGGCTGGGCCTCGCCACTTTCCTGGCCCGGCGCAAGTTTGCCCAAAGCGAGCGTGAAGCCGGCAAAGCCGCGTTGGTGCTGGGGTTGTGCTTTATTTCCGAAGGCGCCATTCCCTTTGCCGCCAAAGACCCGCTGCGGGTGATTCCGGCGAGCATCGCAGGCGGAGCCTTGACCGGTGCGCTGTCGATGTATTTCGGCTGCAAGTTGATGGCGCCCCATGGTGGGCTGTTCGTGATGCTGATCCCCAATGCCATCAACCATGCCTTGCTGTACCTGCTGGCGATTGTGGCAGGCAGTGTGCTGACGGCAGTGGTGTATGCGCTGATCAAGCGAGGTGAAGGCGTGGAGCTGGTCGCGGGCGAGCCAGCCAAAGCGTGACCCACACCGTGGGCAAGCCACAACATTGGGGGTTCGGCTTTTGATTTTTGTGGTTTCGGTGGGGATTGCGCGTGGCTGGCAACTCCAATCTCACAGGCCATGGCACGTTGCAACCAATGTAGGAGCCGGCTTTAGCCGCGATGCGCCGCGCGGGCGGCGCTCGATCTCAAGAACAAAGAAAAAACCAAGGCGGGCACCATGCGGCTCATGCGATCTGTTGCCAGGCACTCTAGAGGTGCACCATGAGAATGAAGAGGATCGCATCAAGGCTTCCAGGCGCTTGCCTTGGGTTTTGCGGTGTTGCCCAAATCGAGCGCCGCCCGCGCGGCGCATTCGCCGGCTCAAGCCGGCTCCCACATTTGTTGCAACGTGCCATTTTCTGTGGGATCGGCGTTGTTAGCCTTGGTGGTTCGGCTTTGGATTTTTTGGGGTTTCGGTGGGATTGCGCGTGGCTGGCAACGCCAATCTCACAGGCCATGGCACGTTGCAACCAATGTAGGAGCCGGCTTTAGCCGCGATGCGCCGCGCGGGCGGCGCTCGATCTCAAGAGCAAAAGAAAAACCAAGGCGGGCACCATGCGGCTCATGCGATCTGTTGCCAGGCACTCTAGAGGTGCACCATGAGAATGAAGAGGATCGCATCAAGGCTTCCAGGCGCTTGCCTTGGGTTTTGCGGTGTTGCGTAGATCGAGCGCCGCCCGCGCGGCGCATCGCGGCTAAAGCCGGCTCCTACATTTGTTGAAACGTGCCATTTTCTATGGGATCGGCGTTGTTAGCCTTGGGGGTTCGGCTTTGGATTTTTGTGGGATCGGTGGGGATTGCGTGATTGCGCGTGGCTGGCAACGCCAATCTCACAGGCCATGGCACGTTGCAACCAATGTAGGAGCCGGCTTTAGCCGCGATGCGCCGCGCGGGCGGCGCTCGATCTCAAGAACAAAGAAAAAACCAAGGCGGGCACCATGCGGCTCATGCGATCTGTTGCCAGGCACTCTAGAGGTGCACCATGAGAATGAAGAGGATCGCATCAAGGCTTCCAGGCGCTTGCCTTGGGTTTTGCGGTGTTGCCCAGATCGAGCGCCGCCCGCGCGGCGCATCGCGGCTAAAGCCGGCTCCTACATTTGTTGAAACGTGCCATTTTCTGTGGGATCGGCGTTGTTAGCCTTGGGGGTTCGGCTTTTGATTTTTGTGGTTTCGGTGGGGATTGCGCGTGGCTGGCAACGCCAATCTCACAGGCCATGGCACGTTGCAACCGATGTAGGAGCCGGCTTTAGCCGCGATGCGCCGCGCGGGCGGCGCTCGATCTCAAGAGCAAAAGAAAAACCAAGGCGGGCACCATGCGGCTCATGCGATCTGCTGCCAGGCACTCTAGAGGTGCACCATGAGAATGAAGAGGATCGCATCAAGGCCTCCAGGCGCTTGCCTTGGGTTTTGCGCGGTTGCGTAAATCGAGCGAATGAAAGCACCGAGTTTCTTCAGGCGTTGCGCGTCGCATTCATTCGCGGTGTGGGAGTGGGCCAGCGTCAGTA
This sequence comes from Pseudomonas sp. KH_021, assembly GCF_057838865.1. Lineage (NCBI taxonomy): Bacteria > Pseudomonadati > Pseudomonadota > Gammaproteobacteria > Pseudomonadales > Pseudomonadaceae > Pseudomonas > Pseudomonas sp. KH_021. Next base: position 816,489 of record NZ_CM174477.1, read on the forward strand.
GACATCCCGGCGATAGCGCCCGGTTTCGATCAGGCGCTCGACTTCAGCGGCGCCCAGTACTTCGTTCAACACCTCATCCACTCCCGCCGCCATGCCTTGCAAGCTACCGCAAATGTAAATGGCGGCGCCTTCGGCCAGCCAGGAGCGGAGTTCGTCGGCGTTTTCGCGCAGGCGGTCCTGGACGTAGACCTTGGTCGCCTGATCCCGCGAAAACGCCAGGTTCAGCCGCTGCACATCACCTCGGGCCAGCCACTCATGCAGTTCATCCTTGCAGAGGAAGTCGTGGGCAACATTGCGCTCGCCGAACAGCAGCCAATTACGTGTCTCACCGGCAGCAATGCGTGCCTTGAGCAGGCTGCGCAAGCCCGCCAGGCCCGTGCCATTACCCAGCAGAATCAGTGGCACTGGATCCTGGGGCCGATGAAAGTTGCTGTTGCGGTGCAGGCGCAGGCTGATGTTTGAGTCCAGCGCTGCATGTTCGGTCAGCCATCCCGAACCCAGGCCCAGCGAGCCGTCGATGTGTCGCTCTTGGCGGATCATCAGTTCCAGTCGGCGGTCGCTGGCAATCGAGGCGATCGAGTATTCCCGTGGGGCGATCGGTATCAATGCCTCGACCAGCGCCTGGGCATGCAAGCCCACCAAATGCTCGCGGCTGCGGGGCAGTTGACGGCTGGCCAGCGCCTGGATCAGGGTTTCGCGCAAGCCGTCTACCAGGACCTGAGTGTCGGCGTTCAGCCCCAGGCCTGCAAGGAACTGGGTGAGTGCGTCGGCACTGTTGCGTGGCAATACATCGACCAGGTCACCCGCTTCCCAATAGGCGTCGGCAGGTGGGGTCAATGCGATCAGATAAATAGGTTCACCCTGACTGCCGGGGTTCAGCACCTGGCGACGGCTTAGGGTCCAGGATTCAAAACTGGGTGCCTGCCAGGTCGTCGCGGCTTGCGCGCCGGTCAGCCGTGTCAGTTGTTGCTGCCAGTGCTGCAAGGCAGCCGGATCGGCGCTATCGACCTCCACCGGGGCGAAGGCGGCGCTGGCGCCTCGCTCGCTCAGCCAGCCATGCAAGCGATGGGCGAAGCCGCAGAACTGCGGATATTGCCGATCACCCAAGGCCAGCAAGGCGTAGTTGAGATTGTTCAGCGCCCAGGGCTGGCCCAGTACTTTACGCTCGAAACCCCGCGCACTGTCCGGCGCCTCGCCGTCACCAAAAGTACTGACCACGAACAGCGCTTTTTGCGACTCGCGCAAGTCCGCTTCAGTCAGGGCGGCTAGCGGTTCAACGCGCACCGGGTAGCCTGCCGCCTGCAGTTGGCCGGCACTTTGCCAGGCCAATTGTTCGGCAAAGCCGCTCTGGCTGGCAAAACCGATCAGCCAACCTTCGGCCTGGGTGTCGGTGGCGGCCAGGCTTTTACGAGCCTCGCGAACCTTGCGTTTCTTGCGTCGACGATCCAGGTACAGCAGCCAGCCGGTCACAAAGAACAGCGGCATCGCGACACTGGCCAGGGTGTTGAGGATCCGCCCGACCATGCCGAAGTAACTGCCCACGTGCAGGGCATAGATGCTGGTCAGCAGTTGGGCCTTGAGTGACTTGTCGGCATAGCGATCAACCTTGCTGATCTTGCCGGTGGCAGGGTCCAGGGTAATGGTGTTCAGCGCGCGGTCGTGGGTCGAATCGCTGAGCAGGTAAAAGACGGTTGCCGGTTGCCCGCCGACCGGTGGCAGGCGAAGGTTCCAGGCACTGAGTTTGGGCCCCGCGGTTTCGCGGATGCTGTTCCACACCGCGTCGTAGTCGACCACCAGCTTAGGCGCGTCCTTGTCGATTTGTGGCGGGCCTCGACGACCGCCCTGGCGGCCTTCGCCACCCTTGCGCTGTTCGCCTGCGGCAGGAGCATCGCTCAGTAATTTGGTCAGGCCTTCGCGGTACCAGTCGTAAGACCAGAACAACCCGGTCAGCGCCAGCAGCAGATAAAAGAACAGGCACCAGGTACCCGCCACCGCGTGCAGGTCCCAATTGAAGCTGCGACCTTTCTTGGCCCAGTCCAGCGTCAGCCAGACCCGCCAGTTCAAGGCCTTGCGCGGCCAGCGCAGGTACAGGCCCGAGAGGCAGAAAAACACCAGGATCAACGTACAGGCGCCGGTGATCTGCTGACCGGTGTCACCCATGGCCAGGAAGCGGTGCAGTTTCAGCATCAAGCCGAAGAAGCCTTGCCCGGCCGCTTCGTCTTGCAGCTCGCCGGTGAAAGGGTCGAAATAGCGCATGGGGCCGCGACGTTCACCCGGCGGTGGGGTAAAGAACACCCGCGAGGCGATGCCGCTGTCCATCTCGACCCACAGGGCTGAAACGGTCTTGGCTTCGATCGCTTCAATCTTGCTGACCAGTTCTGACGGTGGCAGCACACCGGCGTCCTGCACTTGGACAGTCAACTCCTGCGGGTTGATCAGGCGCAGCAGTTCGTCCTGGAAGGACACCAGGGCACCGGTGATGCCCATCAGCGCCAGGACCAGCCCCGCGGTGATGCCGAAGAACCAGTGCAGTTGAAACAGCGTTTTCTTGAACACGTGCGAGCACCCTTGCTAATTCATGCAGCCTTTGCCGGTGCGCATTATGCCGCGCCCGATACCCCTTGCCTTACACACAAAAGCCCCGCTCACCGAAGTGAGCAGGGCTTTGCGACCAAACGTCTTAGAAGTGGACGTTGGTCGAGAACAGCGCCGTACGGCCCGCCGCCTGGTTGGCGAAGTGAGTCGAGAAGGCTTTATCGTAGTAGGTTTCGTCGGTCAGGTTCTGCACGTTCAGCTGCAGGTCGACGTTTTTGGTCAGCTTGTAGCTGGCCATCGCGTCGTAGCGAACATAGGAGTCGACCATGGTGGTGTTGGCCACGCTGCCGAATACGTCGTCGACGTAGAACGCACCGCCGCCGATGGTCAGCTTTGGCGTAACGGCGTAGGTCGTCCAGACCGAGGCGCTGTTGCGCGGGGTGTTAGGCATTTCGTTGCCATCGTTGGCGGTATTGAATGGGCCACCTTTGACCAGTTCGCTGTCCATGAACGCGTAACCTGCGAAGACTTGCCACTGATCAGTGATCTTGCCGGTTGCCGACAGTTCGATACCGTCTACACGGGATTTGCCGACGTTTTCATAGGTGGTGGCGTCGACCTGCGCACGAGCATTGTCTTTCTCGGTGCGGAAAATCGCGCCGGTCAGGGACAAGCGTTCGTTCAGCAGATCCCACTTGGTGCCGATTTCGTAGTTCTTGGTGGTTTCAGGTTCCATGTCGCTGCTTAGCAAGGCGGTGGCAAACGGGTTGCCTTCCTGTCCTTCGCCCACGGCGTTGCCTGGTGGTGTGGCCGAGGTGGCATAAGAGGCATAGATGCTGCCGTTTTCAGCGGGCTTGTAGACAACACCGAACTGGCCGGTCACGAATTCGCTGGTGTCTTTGGCCTTGGCGGTGGTGGTGCCCGCTGCGGTATGGGTTTTGAACTTGGTGTCGAAATGGTCATAACGCAGACCCATGTTCACCAGCCATTGTGGCGACAGTTCCAGCGTATCGAAGATGTAGATAGCGCGAGTGTTGGCGTCGGTGTCGGTGCTGGTGTAGTTACGCGAGATCGCGCCATTCCACGGATCATTCGGGGTCGGGTTGGACAGTGAGGTGCAGTTGTAGTTGCTGGCTGCACCAATCATGGCCGGTGTGCACGTGTTCGTGACAGCCGCTGTGCCTGGCGTGGTGTCGGTATTGACGTTGTAGGTCGACTTCTCGGATTCCTCACGGGTGAACTCGATACCGGTGGAGAAGCTGTTCTTGAAGCCTGCGATGTACACGTCGCCAAACAGATCGGTTTGGTTGGTGGTGGTGTCGGTGTTGCTGACACGAGTGTTAGCACGACGCCAGACGGTGCCGTTGTTCACGTTGCCTTTGCTGTCGTCGGGCTGGGTCAGGATGTAATCCTGCATGCTGCTGCCGTGGCGCAGGGTGTTCTTGATGGTCAGCGCGTCGGTCAGGTCGTGCTCGATCGCGAGGGTGGCGATGTCGGTGCGGCCTTTACGGAAGTCACGGTCCAGGCCATAGAAATTGCTGGAATCGCCGCCGTCGTTCGGCTTGTCCGGGTTGGACTTGTTACGGGCCGCCGAGCCACCGGTAGGAATCGTATAAGGAATCCCCGAATCCGGTGTGTCGTTGCTTTCCAGATGGTAGTAGTCGAGGTTTACGCGGGTGTCGGTGCCCAGGCCGAAGACCACCGAGGGTGCGATACCCCAACGGTCGTATTCGACTTTGTCGCGGCCAGCGACATTGCTCTCGTGGCTCATCAGGTTCAGACGTCCAGCGGCAGTGTCGGTGAACTGGTAGTTGCCATCCAGGGTGTAACGGCGAGTCTGGTCCGAACCGTAGGTGAAGCCACCGTCGAACGAATTACCCAGGTGGGCTTTCTTGCTCACCATGTTGATGCTGCCGCCAGCAGCGCCACGACCGCCGATAGCGGAGTTCGGGCCTTTGCTGACTTCAATGGATTCGATGGAAAAGATCTCGCGGCTCTGGGAGCCGGTATCACGCACGCCATCCAGGTAGGTGTCGCCCTGGGCGTCGAAACCGCGAATGAACGGGCGGTCGCCTTGAGGGTTGCCGCCTTCACCGGCGCCAAAGGTGATGCCAGGCACTGTGCGCAGGGCATCCTGCATCGAGAGGGCGTTGGTGTCCTTGAGGACCTGTTGTGGCACAACGGTTACAGAGCGCGGCGTATTGACCAGCGGCGCGGTGTACTTCTGCGACTGGGCTTTTTCGGTCTTGTAGGAGGTCTGCTCCTGGACGGCTTGACCGCTGATGCTGGTGGCATCCAGGGCGATCGACTTTTCGGTGCTCTCGGCAGCCTGGATATGGGCCACGGAAGTCGCAGAAATCGCCACGCCGATGGCGCAGGTGAGCAATCGTGGTGAACTGACAGACGTTGGCACGTGTTGGCGCGGCATGGTGAATGTTCCTTCCCCAAGGAGTTGAGGCCGCGGAATATAGGGTAAACAAGTATTTGTATCAATTGAGATAAATTGTTATTCGCACTAAATTTACATTCTTTACAAAGTTTTCTGGCGGTTTTTTGCGACTCGTCCGTCTGGAACCCTAATGGGGGCTATGCCAAGACAATAAGAATCAATACCATTGGCATCTTTTCCTGCTTCCAGGTGCCGAGCCATGCTTTTACATATCCCCGGCGTTTTCTCCCGCGATGAGGTGCTGCGCATCCGTCAGGCCCTGGAGCAGACCGATTGGGCCGACGGCAAGATCACGGCCGGCTTCCAGTCGGCCAAGGCCAAGCACAATTTGCAGTTGCCCGAAGGCCATCCCTTGGCTCGCGAAATCGGTGAGGCCATGCTGGAGCGGTTGTGGGCCAACCCTTTGTTCATGTCGGCAGCCTTGCCTCACAAGGTGTTCCCACCCCTGTTCAACTGCTATCAGGCCGGCAACAATTTCGGCTATCACATCGACAACGCAGTGCGCCAACCCAAGGGCAGCCCGGAGCGGGTGCGCACCGACCTGTCCGCGACGCTGTTCTTCAGCGACCCTGATGAATACGACGGCGGCGAGTTGGAGATCCAGGACACCTACGGTGTTCGTCAGATCAAGCTGCCAGCCGGCGACATGGTGCTATACCCCGGCACCAGCCTGCACAAGGTCAATGCCGTCACCCGTGGGGCGCGGTATGCCTCGTTTTTCTGGACCCAGAGCCTGGTGCGTGAAGACAGCCAGCGGGCACTGCTGTTCGAGATGGACGAGGCGATTCGTAAGCTGACTGCGGATGTGCCCGATCACCCCGCGCTGATCCAGCTCACCGGTACTTACCACAACCTGTTGCGTCGCTGGGTCGAGGTGTAAGCGATGACCTTCCAGATTCGTCGCGAAGAGCTGCTGGATACCGAGCAGTTGGGCCAGATGCTCGAACACAGCCCGGCCAAGGCGGCCCAGGCCCTGCTGCTGGCAGCCGGGCAAAATAATGTCGAAGCGCAGGCGCTGTTGGGGCAGATCCTGCTCGATGGCCGCGGTATTGAAAAAGACCCGGTATTGGCCCGCCGTTGGTTTGCCATCGCAGCCCAGGGCGGCAGCGCCATGGCCCATAACATGCTCGGGCGTTGCCTGGAGCATGCGTGGGGAGGGGAGTCGGATGCGGTCGGCGCTGCCCGGCATTACCGCGCCGCAGCGGAGTCAGGCCTGGACTGGGGGCTCTACAACTACGCCAATTTGCTGGCCACAGGTCGTGGTGTCATTCAGAACCAAGCGGCGGCACTAGAATGCTATCGCCAGGCGGCCGAGCTTGGGCATGCCAAATCAATGAATTTATTGGGGCGCTATCTGGAGCAGGGCTTGGCCTGTAATGCCGACTCCGCGCAGGCTGAGCATTGGTATCGGCGCTCGGCCGAGGCCGGGGACTTTCGTGGGCAGTTCAGCCACGCCAGTGTTCTGCTTGAGCAAGGTCAAGTCGATCAAGCGTTGCATTGGTATAAGCAGGCACTGGAGACAGGCAACCTGAATTTTTTGCGCGTCTGCACACCGCTGCTGCAACGTCATACTGACCCACGTCTACAGGGCATCGCACAGGCCTACGCCCAGCGCTTGAGCGAACTGCACGGGTAGGAGCCGGCTTTAGCCGCGATGAATGCACCGCGGTTTGCCTGGTGAACCGCGGTGTGTCCATCGCGGTGGTCCGGCACACCGGTAAAGCCAGCTCCTACCCTGGAATTGTTCTCCAGGCAGGAGATTTTTCAGTCTGACCGTGAGCCTCTTGATCCTTCACTTTGTGAACTCACTTTGAAGGAGAAAAGATCATGTACGAATACAGCCAACAGCTTTCGTTCATTGCCCGGTTCAGCGCCGACACCCCATCCGGCAGGGCAAGCCTGATTGCCGGTGAGTTGAAGAAATCTCGCGGGAGTTTTGGCAGCAACGAGGTCAATCGTGTCCGTCATGTGACCATGGCCGACCCTACATTCGGCCCGATGGATTCATTCTGGTTTGGTTGCACGGCCGACGACCCGGAGCTGACGTATGAAATTCGGACCTATGCGCCAGGCCAGCCTCATCACAATCTGCGGTTGTGCTGGGGCAGCAATGGCCGCTTGCAGTTAGAAGCCGCGACCAAGGACACGCTTGGCATCTGGACCTTCACACGCAACGGCGGTCCGGTTGTACCCGGTGATTTCGGGGAAGGGGGCACTCGCTACGGATTCAGGCTGCTCAGTGATGGCTGCGCACTCAAGTGTGGTGCTCGAGTCGCGGTCAGTGGGTCAGGGTGGTATCACACCCTAGGCCTGCGCGAGGGCAATGAGCTTGATCTTTCGCTGGCAGTTACTTCGGTAAACGCAAGCGAGCCGCGTTAAGCAAAAAAGGCGACGGGCCTGTACGCCCCGTCGCCTTTTGAGTTAACGCTTGGAAAGCGCTTAGATGTAGAACGACTTCAGCGGCGGGAAGCCGTTGAATTCCACCGCGCTGTAGCTGGTGGTGTAGGCGCCGGTCGACAGCCAGTACAGGCGGTCACCGATGGCCAGGTTCAGCGGCAGGCCGTACTTGTAGTTTTCGTACATGATGTCGGCGCTGTCGCAGGTTGGGCCTGCAATCACCACTTCTTCCACTTCTCCGTTCTTCTCGGTCCAGATCGGGAACTTGATGGCTTCGTCCATGGTTTCGATCAGGCCGGAGAATTTGCCCACATCGGTGTACACCCAACGCTCGACGGCGGTACGCGATTTACGCGCAACCAGCACCACTTCGCTGACCAGGATACCGGCGTTGGCGATCAACGAACGGCCTGGCTCCAGGATGATTTCCGGCAGCTCGTCACCGAAATCTTCCTTGAGGAAACGGATGATTTCTTCAGCGTAGGTTTCCAGGCTGTTGGTACGGGTGATGTAGTTGGCCGGGAAGCCGCCACCCATGTTGATCAGCTTCAGTACGATGCCGTCTTCTTCTTTCAGGCGCTCGAAAATCACTTTGACCTTGGCGATCGCCGCGTCCCAGACACTGATGTCACGCTGCTGGGAGCCGACGTGGAAGGAGATGCCGTACGGCACCAGGCCCAGGTCGCGAGCGAGGATCAGCAGGTCCATGGCCATGTCGGTCTGGCAGCCGAATTTACGTGACAGAGGCCAGTCGGCGGTGGTCGAGCCTTCGGTCAGGATGCGCACATAGACTTTCGAGCCTGGCGCGGCCTTGGCGATGTTGCGCAGGTCCGCTTCGGAGTCGGTGGCGTACAGGCGCACACCCTTCTCATAGAAGTAGCGGATGTCCTTGGACTTCTTGATGGTGTTGCCGTAGCTGATGCGATCAGCGCCGACGCCACGGCTCAGGACCTTGTCCAGCTCGTAGATCGAGGCGATGTCGAAGCTCGAGCCTTTTTCCTTGAGCAGGTCGATGACTTCGACCGCAGGGTTGGCCTTGACCGCGTAGTAGACCTTGGCGAACTCGAAACCGGCGCGCAGGTCATCGTAGGCCTGGCTGATCATCTGGGTATCGATGAGTACGAATGGGGTTTCTTGCTTGTCGGCGAATGCCTTCATTTTTTGGAAGGTATCGCGCGCGAAATAGTCTTCGACCTGGATCGACATGCTAGGGCTCCTACTGGCAAACGTTGTAATTCAATGGGTTCAAATGAACGCCCTCCGTATCCCCACTTTGGTTCGCCTACTTCCCAAGGCATGTCCGCCGAAAGCAAAAAGGCCATTGGAAACGGGGTTTCCTCATGGCCTTGCTGTCTCGTCGTCAGTACTTGAGCCGGATGGATCGTTTCCAGCATGGACGTTCGGCGCGAACTTTAGGGCGTGAGACGTCTGAGATCAACAAAAAATGTCGCGTTTTTACACACGCTCGTCGCGACTGGCCGTGCAGCCTCCTTTTAACCGACTCCAATGACAGCCTGATGTTCCCGCTGGTCGGTTGCCGCCGGACGGCCTGCGTGTCGAGCAGTTGGCGATTGCTCGCGTTAATAAGAAACATTACTATTCGCGCCTCCTTCATCTCAGCCCCTGCCGATGACCTCCAAGCCGCCCCGAGATTCCGGTTTCCTGGCTCACTATCAAGAATTGATCGGGACCTGGACGCGCCGGCTACGCAATCGCGAGCAAGCCGAAGACCTGGCCCACGATGCATTCGTGCGCGCGCTGGAAGCCCGGCAGGAGCATGTCGAGCAGCCGCGTGCCTACCTGCATCAGATCGCGCGCAATATCGCAGTCGATAAATTGCGTCGCGAAGAGCGCCGTGCCGGGCTTGAACAGGACGCCATCAGCGCCGAATCGATGCTCGGCGATGGCCCGGAGGCGGATATGCACGCTATTGAATTGGCCGACGCCATCGAGCGAGCCCTGGCAGAGCTGCCGCTGAACTGCCGCAAGGTGTTTGTCTGGCAGAAACTGGAGGGTTTGAGCCAGGCCGAGATCGCCGAGCGCATGGGCTTGAGCCGCAACATGGTCGAGCGGTACATGATCCGCACCCTGCGGCATCTGCGCGAGCAACTGGAACCCGATGATGTCAAAGTGCTCCCGCGGCGCCGTTGGCCACGCTATGCCATCGCTGTCAGTGTGCTGGCCTGCGCGTTCGGTCTTGGGTTGTTTTCGGCTCTACGTGACAACAGCTTCGATGCCCAGTACCAGACGGTGGCTGGGGAGCGGCGCCAAGTCGAATTACCCGACGGTTCAGTGATTGAGCTCAACAGCCGCACCGTCCTGAGCGTACATTTTGAATCCGCGAGGCGCTCGGTCGAACTGAGCCAGGGCGAAGCCATGTTCAGCGTCCATCACGATACGAGCCGACCCTTTGTGGTTTCGGCCGGGGCGGGGCAGGTGACGGTGACGGGGACGCGTTTTGATGTGCGCCACGACAATGACTTGACCCAGGTGGCCGTTGAATCAGGTTCGGTGAAGGTGCAAGGACGCGAGCAGCCGAACCTCAAGGCGGTCATGCTCAGCGCAGGCCTCGGCTCACGCATTGATGCCCAGGGCCAGGTTGCTCCGGCCTATGCGGTGAATACCGCCAACCTCACGGCCTGGCGCAAGGGCAAGCTGGTGTTCGACAACACCCCTTTAAGCGAAGTGGCACAGGAAGTCTCGCGCTACCGCGACAAGCCGTTACGAGTCGCCCCCGATAAAACGGCCGATCTGCGCGTGAGCAGCGTGTTCGATTCCGATGACACAGACGCTCTGCTACGGGCCTTGCCGGGCATATTGCCCGTCAGTGTCCGGACCTTGCCGGACGGCTCCGAAGAAATATTTTCACGTTAGATTCAGGTTTTCTTTCAGTGGTTCGTCTTCTGCTTATCTGAGACTGGTTTGCATTTTCAGTCGCATCAAAATCCCACTGAATCAGCACCACCAGGACCTGTCTCCGACGTGAACAAAAACACACCTTGCATGTTATCCCTCGCCGTCCATTGCGCCTCCCGATCACGCTTGCTGCCGTGGGTCCTGGCCCTGGCGGTCAGCGGCCCGATCGCGGCCAGCCACGCCGAACAAGGCGTCAGCAGCATTCATATCCAGGCCCAGCCGCTGGCGTCGGCACTGACCCAACTGGGCCAGCAAAGCTCGCTGCAGTTGTTCTTCAAGCCGGAACTGGTGGCTGGCAAGCAGGCGCCTGCGGTCAACGGTGATCTGGCCCCGGAAGCCGCGCTTCGCGCCCTGCTGCAAGGCAGTGGTCTGGATTACGAAATCTCCCAGGGCACCGTTGTCCTGCACCCTCAACAAGACGGTGCCAGCCTGACGCCCAGCGGCTCCCTGGAACTGGCCCCGACCGATGTGAAAGTGGTCGGCGACTGGCTGGGCGATGCCGACCAGGCTGTGGTGCAGAACCACCCCGGTGCGCGAACGGTGATCCGCCGCGAAGCCATGATTGAGCAGGGTGCGATGAACGTGAAGGACGTGCTGCGCAAGGTCCCCGGTGTGCAAGTGCAGGACTCCAACGGCACCGGTGGCAGTGATCTGTCGCTGAACGTCGGGGTGCGCGGCCTGACCTCGCGCTTGTCTCCGCGGTCTACCGTGTTGATCGATGGCGTGCCCGCCGCCTTTGCGCCCTACGGCCAGCCACAGTTGTCGATGGCGCCCATTTCGTCCGGCAACCTGGACAGCATCGACGTGGTGCGCGGCGCCGGCTCCGTGCGTTACGGGCCACAAAACGTCGGCGGCGTGATCAACTTTGTCACCCGCGCCATCCCGGAAAAACTGACCGGTGAAGTCGCCACCACGCTTGAAACGTCGCGCACGGGTCACTGGAAACACATCGAGTCGGCGTTTATCGGCGGCACGGCCGACAATGGCATCGGCGCGGCGTTGCTGTACTCGGGCGTGAACGGCAATGGCTACCGCAGCAGCAACCAGAGCAATGACATCGACGATGTGTTGCTCAAGACCCACTGGGCGCCCACCGAGGCCGATGAGTTGTGGTTGAACTTCCACTACTACGACGGCAAGGCCGACATGCCTGGTGGCCTGACCCAGGCGCAGTTCGATGACGACCCCTATCAGTCGGACCGCGACTACGACAACTTCAGCGGTCGTCGCAAGGACGTCTCGCTCAAGTACAAACGCCAGCTCGACGACGTGACCCAGTTCGAAGTGCTGACCTATTACACCGACAGCTTCCGTGGCAGCACCATTGCCGCGCGCGACCAGAAAACCCTGTCCTCCTACCCGCGCACCTACCACACCTTCGGCATCGAACCGCGAGTGTCACGCCTGTTCTTCGCAGGCCCCACCACTCAGGAAGTCAGTGTTGGCGCGCGCTACCTCAAAGAAGCGATGCATGAGCAGTCCAGCCGCCTGGCGCTGGTCAACAACACGCCAGTGGTGCGTCCGGGTTCCGATGGCCACGTGTTTCAGGACCGCACCGGCGGTGCCGAAGCCACTTCGGTCTATATCGATGACAAGATCGATGTCGGCAACTGGACCATCACCCCGGGCGTGCGCTTTGAACACATCAGCACCGACTGGCATGAGCGTGCGGTGATCGGTACCAACGGCACGCGTGTGCAGGCAAAGAACCGCAGCATCGAGAGCAACGAACCGCTGCCGGCCCTGAGCGTGATGTATCACCTGTCCGATGCCTGGAAACTGTTCGCCAACTACGAAACATCGTTTGGCAGCCTGCAGTACTTCCAGTTGGGCCAGGGTGGTATTGGCGATCAGCCAGCCAATGGCCTGGAGCCGGAGAAGGCCAAGACCTACGAGATCGGTACGCGCTATGACGACGGCGTCTGGGGCGGCGAGCTGACAGCGTTCTACATCGACTTCGATGACGAGCTGCAGTACATCAGCAATGACATCGGCTGGACCAACCTGGGGGCAACCAAGCACCAGGGCATCGAGGCCTCCGTGCACTATGACCTGGCGGCCCTGGATGCGCGCCTGCAAGGCCTGACCGCCAACGCCGGTTTCACCTACACCCGCGCCACCTATGAAGGTGATATCCCCGGCTTCAAGAGCCGTGACCTGCCGTTCTATTCGCGGCAGGTCGTCAATGCCGGCCTGCGTTATGAGGTCAATCGCTGGACCTGGAACCTGGACGCCTTTGCCCAATCCAAACAGCGCGCGCCCGGCACCGGCATGAACGCCGATGGCAGTTTCAATGGCAACTACATCACCGAACCGAGCGCCGACGGCCAGTACGGCAACATTCCCGGCTACGTGACCTGGAGTGCCCGCGGCGGTTATGACTTTGGCAAGGAGCTGTCGAACCTGAAGGTAGGCGTGGGCGTGCGTAACCTCTTCGACAAGCAGTACTACACCCGTTCCAGCGACAACAACTCAGGGATCTACCTGGGCGAGCCGCGCACAGTGTTCGTACAGGCGAGCGTCGGATTCTAACCTTGTGGCCCTGGGCCCTGTAGGAGTCGGGTTTACCGGAGTGCCGGACCACCGCGATGAACGCGCCGCGGTCTTCCTGAATAACGGCGGTGCATTCATCGCGGTGGTCCGGCACTCCGGTAAACCCGGCTCCTACAGGGGGCAGTTTACCCGCGATGCGCGGCGCATTAGCAGGTCGGCGATGATCGCCAAGAGGATGACCAATACCGCGCCGACGATCAGCATCGACATATCGTTGCGGCCCGTGGCAGCTGCCATTCCAGGCAGCAGGCAATGTGTTCGCGATAAGCAGCTCGTCGCCACCCAAGCGGGCGGTCGAAGTAAGCCATAAGCGCAGCCTCGTCAGACCAAATTGCAGGTATTACATGCCCTGACGAATGGTCGTATCAGGGGGATGGACGTCTCCACGCTTTAAAAGCGTTCCCATCTAAAGCTCCGTTTGGCCAGCATTGATTGTCCCGCAGGGGATATTTCCCGGGCTTCAATCGCCTCCAACAACCTGTAGTTTGAAACTTGGCGCAGGGTAGGTGCGCCATCACCAGACGACTTAAGGGCAGGAGGTCCGAACAATGATGAGGCATAACTGGAACAAATCATTTGTGGCATTTGTTGAGTGTAATACCGAAGGTTTCGAAGGCTATCTGGATGCGTGCAAGTTGAAGATGGGCCCGATAAAGGGTGATCCCGAGGGCCGAGAGGCTGCCTATCGGCTTGACGCGGATTGGTTGTCGGTGACCTCATACAAGGGCAAGGATCCCCATCGGTTCTGGTTCCGTTGCTTTGAAGACAGCGCGGGCAAAAATTTCTACGACATTCAGTCCTGGGACCGCAGAACAGGTCGTAACTTCAACAGCAAACTTCGTCATTTCTATCTCAATGACGACGGCTTTATCGGCTTGTATCAACTGCCCCCTGCGCAAGAGCAACTCTGGAGCGTCGAGATATTCGAAGACGGGAAATACAGCGATCTGGCCGAATTGTCCGCCAAGAGTCGGGTCGCTTCCGTACGGATCACGACCTTTAGAGGCACCGTGCTCTGTGCCGAGCAACGCAAACAGACAGGCGATTATTGGTATGGTTACGCCTCGCAGAAGGGCGTCCCTCTGCTGCTCACGCTGGATATCCAGGATATCGGCGAAGAACTGCTGGATTCGCAGGCCTGATAATACCCGGCGACTCCCACGGTCTGGATGTTGCGCATGCCGTTGGGAGCCGTCGATTTTGGTCTGCTGGTAAGTTCGGGTATAATTTTCGCCCTTTTGAATCCCCCAGTCAGGCGATTTCCCATGACCCACCAGGCCGCCGAAGTCGCGAAGCGCCGCACTTTCGCAATTATTTCCCACCCCGATGCGGGTAAAACCACCATCACCGAGAAACTCTTGCTGATGGGCAAGGCCATTTCCGTCGCCGGTACGGTGAAATCGCGTAAATCCGATCGCCACGCCACCTCCGACTGGATGGAAATGGAGAAACAACGCGGCATCTCCATCACCACCTCCGTGATGCAGTTCCCGTACCGCGAGCACATGATCAACCTGCTCGACACCCCCGGGCACGAAGACTTCTCTGAAGACACCTACCGCACCCTGACGGCCGTGGACTCGGCGTTGATGGTGCTCGACGGCGGTAAGGGTGTAGAGCCCCGGACCATCGCCCTGATGGACGTTTGCCGCCTGCGCGACACGCCCATCGTCAGCTTCATCAACAAGCTGGACCGTGATATCCGTGACCCAATCGAGCTGCTCGACGAAATCGAAGCGGTCCTGAAGATCAAGGCCGCGCCGATCACTTGGCCAATCGGCTGCTACAAGGATTTCAAGGGCGTCTACCACCTGGCGGACGACTACATCATCGTCTACACCCCGGGCCACGGCCACGAGCGGACCGAGACGAAGATCATCGAAAAGCTGGACTCCGACGAAGCCCGTCACCATCTGGGCGATGAGTACGAGCGCTTTATCGAGCAGCTGGAACTGGTGCAGGGCGCTTGCCATGAGTTCAACCAGGACGAGTTCATCAACGGTCAACTGACGCCGGTGTTCTTCGGCACCGCCCTGGGCAACTTCGGCGTCGATCATGTGCTTGATGCCGTGGTTGACTGGGCACCTCGCCCGCTGGCCCGTGTGGCACGCGAGCGGAGGGTGGAGCCGATCGAAGAGAAGTTTTCCGGCTTTATCTTCAAGATCCAGGCGAACATGGACCCCAAGCACCGCGACCGTATCGCGTTCATGCGCATCTGCTCGGGCAAGTACGAGAAGGGCATGAAGATGCGCCATGTGCGCACCGGCAAGGACGTGCGGATCGGCGACGCGCTGACCTTCTTCTCGTCCGAGCGCGAGCAGCTGGAAGAGGCGTTTGCCGGCGACATCATCGGCTTGCACAACCACGGCACCATCCAGATCGGCGATACCTTCAGCGAAGGCGAAAGCCTGGGCTTTACCGGTATCCCGCACTTCGCCCCGGAACTGTTCCGTCGCGTGCGCCTGAAAGACCCGCTCAAGTCCAAGCAATTGCGCCAGGGCCTGCAGCAGTTGGCGGAAGAGGGTGCCACCCAGGTGTTCTTCCCTGAGCGCAGCAACGACATCATCCTCGGCGCCGTCGGTGTGCTGCAGTTCGATGTGGTCGCCAGCCGCTTGAAGGAAGAATACAAAGTCGAGTGCGGCTATGAGCCGATCACCGTCTGGTCGGCCCGCTGGATCGAGTGCGCCGATAAGAAGAAGCTGGAAGAGTTCAAGGTCAAGGCGGTGGAAAACCTGGCACTGGACGGCGGTGGTCACCTGACCTACTTGGCGCCAACCCGGGTCAACCTGGCGCTGATGGAAGAGCGCTGGCCAGATGTGAAATTCCGCGCAACCCGCGAGCACCACTAAACCTGTAGGAGCAGAGTTTACTCGCGATGGCATCGCCGCGGTCTATCCAAATACGGCGGTGATGCCATCGCGACCAAGGGCTAGGCGCCCCCGTCGCTCCTACAGAGCCGTGAGTTCAATGGTCCACCTCAATGCCCGCGATGGCGACATCGCGGGCATTGTCGTTTTTAGAGGAACTGCTCGGCGTAGTGACACGCCACCTGCCGCGTTCCTACTCGGCGAAATTCCGGCACTTCATTGGCGCAGCGCTCAGTCGCATACGGGCAGCGCTTATGAAAAGCACAGCCGCTGGGCGGGTTGAGCGGGTTGGGCAATTCACCGACGATCTTGATCTTTGGCTTCAGAGGATCCGGGTGAATGGTCGGCGTCGCCGAGAGCAATGCCTGGGTGTAAGGGTGCAGCGGCTTGGTGTAGATATCCTCCTTGGGCCCCATTTCAGCAGGCCGGCCCAGGTACATCACCAACACGTCATCGGCCACATGGCGCACCACCGCCAAGTTGTGGGAGATGAACACATAGGCCGTCTGGTATTGCTCCTGCATGTCCATGAACAGGTTTAGCACCTGCGCCTGGATCGACACATCGAGTGCCGAAGTGGGCTCATCGGCCACCAGCACCTTGGGGTGCAGCATCATCGCCCGCGCCAGGGCGATCCGCTGGCGCTGCCCTCCGGAAAACATGTGCGGATAGCGCTGGTAATGCTCAGGCCGCAGCCCCACCTGCTGCATCATCGCCTGGACTTTTTCCCGGCGTTCGGCACGGGACAGGTTGGTATTGATCAACAGCGGCTCGCCCAGTTGGTCACCGATTTTCTGCCGTGGGTTGAGCGAGGCGTAGGGGCTCTGGAACACCATCTGCACATCGCGGCGCAGTTGCTTGCGCTGCTGCTTGTTGGCACCGGTGACTTCCTGGCCGGCAATTTTCAGCGAGCCGGAAGACGGCTCTTCGATCAGGGTCAGGGCGCGGGCGAGGGTGGATTTGCCGCAACCCGATTCGCCGACCACGGCGAGAGTCTTGCCGGATTCCAGTTCAAACGACACACCATTGAGGGCGCGCACCAGCGCATGGCCCTTGAACAGGCCGCGAGAGACTTCGTAGTGACGGGTAAGGTCGCGGGCGGTAAGAACGACGCTCATCACGCCACCTCCTGGTTCAACGGGTAGAAGCAGCGGGCCAGGCTGTGGGCCTTGGGATCAAGGCCTGGGCGCTGTTGGCGGCAGTTGTCTTTGACATAGGGGCAGCGAGGCGACAGCAGGCAGCCCTGGGGGCGGTCATAGCGACCGGGGACAATGCCTGGCAGGGTCGCCAGCCGTTCTGCGCCTTCGCTGTGCTCGGGAATCGCCGCCAGCAAGGCCTCGGTATAGGGGTGTGCCGGGATGTCGAACAGCTCGGGTATCTGGCCGACTTCAACGGCTTGGCCGGCGTACATCACGCAGACGCGCTGGGCGGTTTCGGCCACCACGGCCAGGTCATGGGTAATCAGGATCAGGGCCATGTTCTGCTCGCGCTGCAGGTTCAGCAGCAGCTCCATGATCTGCGCCTGAATGGTTACGTCCAGGGCCGTGGTGGGTTCGTCGGCAATCAGCAACTTGGGTTCGCCGGCGATGGCCATGGCAATCGCCACCCGTTGGCTCATGCCGCCGGAGAGCTGGTGGGGGTAGGCATCCAGGCGGCTTTCGGGGGCCGGGATCTCTACCTTTTTCAGCAGCTCCAACGCCCGCTGGCGCGCGGCCTTGCCGGACAGCCCAAGGTGTTGGCGGATCACTTCTTCGATCTGAAAGCCTACGGTGTAGCTGGGATTGAGCGCGGTCATCGGGTCCTGGAAGACCATGGCGAGGTCCTTGCCGACCACTTTGCGGCGTTGCCGGTTGCTCAGTTTGAGCATGTCGTTGCCATCGAAGCTGAGGGCGTCGGCCGTGACTTTGCCAGGGGCATCGATCAGGCCCATCAACGCCATCATGGTCACGGACTTCCCCGAACCGGACTCACCGACGATGGCCAGTACTTCACCTTTGTCCACAGAGAGGTCCAGGCCATCGACCACCGGTACCGCGCTGGCATCGCCAAAGCGCACATTGAGATTCTTGATTTGCAGCAGTGACATGGGAATCTCCTCAGGCGGCATTCTTGAGTTTAGGGTCCAGGGCATCACGCAGCCCGTCCCCCATCAGGTTGATGGCCAGCACGCTGAGCAAAATAGTCAGGCCAGGCAGGCTCACGACCCACCAGGCGCGTTCGATGTAGTCGCGCGCGGAGGCCAGCATGGTCCCCCACTCAGGCGTAGGAGGTTGAACGCCCAGGCCAAGGAAACCCAAGGCAGCGGCATCCAGAATCGCCGAGGAAAAACTTAAAGTGGCCTGCACGATCAGCGGCGCCATGCAGTTGGGCAGCACGGTGATGAACATCAGGCGCGGCAAGCTGGCACCGGCCAGGCGCGCCGCGGTGACGTAGTCACGATTGAGCTCGCCCATCACGGCCGCGCGGGTCAGGCGTACATAGGAAGGCAGCGAGACGATGGCAATGGCGATGACGGTGTTGATCAGGCCAGGGCCGAGGATGGCGACAATGGCCACGGCCAGCAGCAGCGATGGCAGTGCCAGCATCACGTCCATCAGGCGCATGATGCCGGGGCCCAGGAGACGCGGGAAGAAACCGGCCAGCAGGCCGAGCAGGATGCCCGGGATCAACGACATCACCACCGATGACAAACCGATCAGCAGCGACAGCCGTGAACCGGTAATCAAGCGGGACAGCAAATCACGCCCCAGCTCGTCGGTGCCCAGGATAAATTGCCATTGGCCGCCTTCCAACCACACCGGAGGGGTGAGCAGAAAGTCGCGGTATTGCTCGCTCGGGTCATGGGGCGCGACCCAGGGGGCGAACAGGGCGCAGAACACCACCAGCAGCATGAACAGCAAGCCGGCGACAGCCCCCTTGTTCTTGGAGAAGTGCTGCCAGAATTCTTTGTACGGCGACGGATACAGCAGGCTCTGGTCGGGCGCTGCTGCGGGCACGGGGGTGGGGATAGGGGTATTCATTGCTTGGACCTCAGCGCTGATGACGGATGCGTGGGTTGGCCAGGCCGTAGAGGATGTCCACGACGAAATTGACCAGGATCACCAGGCAGGCGATCAGCAGGATGCCGTTTTGTACGACGGGGTAGTCTCGGGCGCCGATGGCTTCGATCAGCCATTTGCCGATGCCGGGCCACGAGAAGATGGTTTCGGTCAGTACCGCGCCAGCCAGCAGGGTGCCGACTTGCAGGCCGAACACGGTCAGCACCGGGATCAGCGCGTTGCGCAGGCCGTGGACAAACACCACGCGGGCCGGCGACAGGCCCTTGGCACGGGCGGTACGCACATAGTCTTCGCGCAATACTTCAAGCATCGAGGAGCGCGTCATGCGCGCAATCACTGCAAGCGGAATGGTGCCGAGCACAATCGCCGGCAAAATCAGGTGCATGAGGGCATCCTTGAAGGCGCCTTCTTCATCGCTTAGCAGCGTGTCGATCAGCATGAAGCCGGTTGTCGGCTCGATGTCGTAGAGCAGGTCGATGCGCCCGGAGACCGGCGTCCAGCCAAGGCTCACCGAGAAGAACATGATCAGGATCAGGCCCCACCAGAAGATCGGCATCGAGTACCCGGCCAGGGAAATGCCCATCACCCCATGGTCGAACAGCGAGCCTCGCTTGAGCGCCGCGATGACGCCCGCCAAAAGGCCCAGGGTGCCGGCGAAGATCAGGGCGGCAATCGACAGCTCCAGCGTCGCGGGAAACAATTGAGTGAACTCATGCCACACGCTTTCGCGGGTGCGCAACGACTCGCCCAGATCGCCCTGGGCCAGTTTGCCGACATAGTCCAGGTATTGCGCGTACAGCGGTTTGTTCAGACCGAGCCGTTCCATGGCCTGGGCGTGCATTTCGGGATCGACTCGGCGTTCACCCATCATGACTTCTACCGGGTCACCGGGTATCAGGCGTATGAGGGCGAACGTCAGCAGGGTGATGCCGAAAAAGGTCGGGATTAACAATCCCAGGCGTCGGGCAATAAAACTAAACATCTTCTGTGGTACCTCATCAGCCGGTCTGGCGTTCCCGCCGCAAGCCCTTGCGGGCTGCGGGCGAGCGTTCGATCTACTTCACCTGGGTGGTGGCAAAGTTATTATTGGTCAGCGGGCTGATCTGATAGCCCTCTACGTTGCTGCGCATTGCGGTGAACATTTTCGGGTGGGCCATGCTGATCCATGGCAAGTCCTGGTGGACGATGGCCAGGGCTTTTTCATAGAGGGCGGCGCGCTCGCTCGGTTCGGTTTTGATGCGCGCGCTGTCGATCAGGTCCTGGAAGGTCTTGTTGCACCAACGAGCGTAGTTTTCGCCGTTTTTGGCGGCATCACAACCCAGTAATGGTGTGAGGAAGTTATCCGGGTCGCCGTTGTCACCGGACCAGCCGGTCGACACCAGGTCGTGTTCACCGTTTTTGGCCCGCTTGAGCATCTCGGCCCATTCCATCACACGGATGTCCAGGGTGAGGCCTATCTTGGCCAGGTCCGCCTGCATCATCTGGGCGCCGAGCAGGGGGTTGGGGTTGGTCGGGCCGCCGCCGTTGCGAGTGAACAGCGTCAGGACGGTGCCGGGTGGTACCCCGGCTTGCTTGAGCAGATCGCGGGCGTGGTCCAGGTCTCGCGGCGCATCTTTAAGCGTGGCATTGAAGCCCAGCAGCGTCGGTGGGTAAGGGTTGATTGCCACCCGTGCGTTGCCTTTGCCATACAGGCTGTTGGTGTAGGCCTGCTTGTCGAATGCGATATTGATCGCTTGGCGCACCCGCACATCGCCTAGGTATTTGTGCGTGGTGTTGATGGCGGTGTAACCGGTCATCAAGGCTTCCAGTTCGGTCACCTTGAGATTGGGGTCGGCTTTCATGCCGGGAATGTCATCGGGTTTGGGGTACAAGGCGATCTGGCATTCGTTGGCCTTGAGCTTTTGCAGGCGCACGTTGTTGTCGGTGGTGATCGCCAGCACCAGCGTCTTGCTGGGCGGCGCGCCCCGGAAGTAATCCGGGTTGGCCTTGAAGCGCACCTGGGCATCCTTGGCGTAACGCACGAAGATGAACGGCCCGGTGCCGACGGGCTTGCTGTTGAGCTCCTGGGGCTTGCCGGCCTTGAGCAACTGGTCGGCGTACTCGGCGGAATAGATCGACGCAAAGCCCATCGCCACGTCACGCAAGAAGGGTGCCTCGGGGCGAGTCAAGGTCATGCGCACCGTGTGCTCGTCGACCTTCTCGACGCTTTTGAGCAGTTCCTTGAAGCCCATGCTTTCGAAGTAGGGAAAGCCCACGCTGGTCTTGTTATGCCAGGGGTGTTTCACATCGCGCTGGCGCTCGAAGCTCCAGACCACATCATCGGCGTTGAACGCGCGGCTGGGTGTGAACCCGTCAGTGGTGTGGAACTTCACGCCTTGGCGCAGATGAAAGGTATAGGTCAGGCCGTCCGGGCTGATCTCCCAGGACTCGGCCAGGGCTGGCTCGATATCGGTGGTGCCTGGCTTGAAGTCGACCAGGCGATTGAAGACGGTTTCGGCAGCGGCATCAAAGGTGACTGCGGTCGTGTACTGGACCACATCGAAGCCCTCGGGGCTTGCCTCGGTGCAGACCACCAGCGGTTTGGCCGAGATGCCCATGGTGACGCTCAACAGGGCGGCTGCCAGGGCAGCCTGTGGGGAAAGCAGTTTCATGTATGCCTCTGCAATCAATAATCCAGATTAGCCGCTGCGGCCGATTCGTCGAATCGGCCGCCCCGGTTGAACCTACAGAATGTTGAACGGAATGGTCGTCACCACGCGGAACTCGTTGATGCTGCCATCGGCCTGGAACTCGCTGGCGCGGTGGGTGGTGTAGGTGGCCCGGATCGAGGTGCTTTTCAGTGGGCCGCTCTGCACAGCGTAGGACGTGCCGACGCCGTACTCATAATGGTGTTCACCATCTTGATCACGCACGTCATAGGCGGTGCCCTTGTAGTGGGTGCCATCAATACCCCAGCCACGTGCCTGGTAGATATTGAATTTCAGGCCTGGAACGCCGTATTGGGCCATGTCCATCACGTATGAGATCTGGAAGGACTTCTCGTTCGGGCCGTTGAAGTCCGAGAGCAGGGAGTTGGCCAGGTAGATACCGTTGGTTTCATGCAGGTAGTCGAAGTACTCGTTACCCGACACTTGCTGGTAGGCGAAGCTTAAGGTGTGGCCCAGGTGACGCAGGCCCAGGGACAGGCTGAAAGTGTCATTGTCTATGTCGCCCAGTTTCTTGCTGCCCGAATCCTGGGTCTTGTAGTAATTCAGGCCGGTGGTCAGGCCGAGCACCGAGCTATCACCCAGTTCGTGGTTGGCACCGAAGTAGTACTGGTCCCAGAAGTCCTCCGCACGGGTGGCATAGAGGCGGGTGGTCAGGCTATGGAGTGGCTGGTAGGTCAGCCCGGCAACCCGCACGTGGTCCGTCTCGGCCCCGTTGGCCGAATATACGGAGCGAAACTTCGACAGGCTCTGCTCGGTTCGTGGCGAGACCCGATCAAAGGTCGCCAGGTCAAAGGACAGGTTGTCGAACTCGGCGCTGTGCAAGCTGATGCCCTGGAAGCTCGACGGCAGCGCGCGGTTGCCGATTACATCAACCGTGGGGCTGGAAAAGTTCTGCCGGCCGGCCGTCAGGGTGGTGTTGGAAATCCGCGCCTTGACGTTGGCCAGGCCCAACTTGCTCCACTGATCCACTGCATCGCCGTTGTTCTTGGCCAGGGTCCGGTTGGAGCCGTTGGCGATGTCCTTGCGGCTGTGGTCCAGCACCAGGGCGTTGTAGGCGGCGACCTCGGTGCTGATGCCGACGGTGCCTTCAGTGAAGCCTGAGGTGTAGTTGAGAATCGTGCCCTGGACCCAGTTGATCCGGCGTGGCGTTTCGAGAAATTCGCCATGCTTCTGGTAGACGAAGCTGTCGCCGCGGCGCAGCAACTCGTTTGCGTACCAGTTGCGGGTCGAGCCCCCCAGGCTTTGCCCCTCGATGAACCCTGGCGCTTCGGCCTGGGCGTTGCCTTTGAGTGAGAAGGGCACGTATTCCTGACTGGCGGATTCGCCGTGGGCCAGGGTCGATAACCCGCTTATGGAAAGTGCCAGTATTGCCTTTTTGGTCAATCGCAAGGTGAAGCTCCTTTATTTTCTATTTTTATGGTTGACCTCATGGGTCGGTGCTGCGGTGAAACCTGGTCAAAAACGGCTGCTCACATTTTTTGAGCAAAACCGGCCTCATCGCGGCTGTTGTGAGCAGTCGCGAAGAGAGGTGAAAAGGGTTAGGTCACTCGATACTTACACCCGAAAACACCGTGCGGCCGAAGGGGCTGACGACAAATCCTTCCACCTTGGCGCTCAGCGGCTGGTGGACAGTGGAGTGGGCAATCGGAGTGATGGGCACTTGCTGCTTGAGGCGTTGTTGCGCCTGCTTGTAGAGGTTGGAGCGCTCGTCCTGGTCGGTGATGGCCTTGGCTTGCTTGACCAGCGCATCGAACTGCGGATCGCACCACAGCGACATGTTGTTGCTGCCGATCGAATCGCAGCTGTACAGGGTGCCGAGCCAGTTGTCAGGGTCGCCGTTGTCGCCGGTCCAGCCCAGCAGGACGACGTCGTGTTCGCCGTTCTTGGCACGCTTGACGTACTCGCCCCACTCATAGCTGACGATCCTGGCCTTGATACCGATTTTCGCCCAGTCAGCCTGGAGCATCTCGGCCATCAGTTTGGCGTTGGGGTTATACGGACGCTGGACCGGCATGGCCCAGAGGGTGATCTCGGTACCTTCCTTGACCCCGGCTTCCTTGAGCAGGGCCTTGGCTTGCTCAGGGTTGTAGGGGGCGTCCTGGATGCTGTCGTCATAGGACCACTGGGTCGGCGGCATGCTGTTGCTGGCCAACTGGCCAGCCTGTTGATACACGGCCTGGATGATCGCGGGTTTGTTGACCGCCATGTCCATGGCCTGGCGCACTTTGAGGTTATCGAAGGGGGCGTGCTGGACGTTGTAAGCGATGTAGCCGAGGTTGTAGCCGGGGTGCTCGATCACTTGCAGTTTCGGGTCGGCCTTGAGCGCAACCAGGTCGGCCGGGCGTGGGTTTACCGTCAACTGGCATTCATTTTTGCGCAGCTTCTGTACCCGTACCGAGGCATCGGTGTTGATGGAGAAGATCAGCTGGTCCAGCTTGACCTGGTCCGGGTCCCAGTACTGTTTGTTGGCGGCATAGCGGATCTGCGTGTCTTTCTGGTAGCGCTGGAACACGAAGGGGCCGGTGCCGATCGGTTTCTGGTTGATATCGCTGGGTTTGCCGGTGGCCAGCAGTTGGCCTGCGTACTCGGCGGAGAGGATGGCGGCGAAGCTCATCCCCAGGTTCTGGATAAAGGCAGCGTCTACCGAGTTGAGCGTGATCACGACCGTGTGATCGCCGGCCTTTTCGACGTTGGCGATGTTCTTGTCCAGGCTCATGCTCACGAAGTAGGGGAACTCGGTGGGATAAGCCGCGCGGAAGGGGTGTTGCTTGTCGAGCATGCGATTGAAGGTGAACAGCACGTCGTCGGCGTTGAAGTCTCGGCTGGGTTTGAACGCCTTGTTGGCGTGGAACTTGACCCCTTGGCGAAGGTGGAAGGTATAGGTCAGGCCATCGGGGGAAATTTCCCAGCGTGTGGCCAGCGCAGGCTGCACCGAAGTGCCGCCTTTTTCGAATTCGACCAGGCGGTTGTAAAGAGGCTCGCTGGCGTCGTTGTCGGTCGCGGTGGTGTGCTGCGCCGTATCGAAGCCGGCCGGGCTGCCTTCGGAGCAAAATACCAGACTGCTGGTGGCCTGGCTGGGCAGGGCGAGGGCGAACAGGCCCAGGCCCAGCAATGAGGCGAATGTACGAGTGTGGCGCATGGCAATCCCTAATCTCTTTTTGTCCAGGAGCTGGCCCGAGGCGTGCGAATTCATGCGAAGCCGACGAACCAGGGCGAGTCGCGCCACTGATTCAACGCAAAGCAGCGGCTACCCATGGACGGTATGTGGTCAATGGGAGCGCGCCTATGCGCGAAAGCTCTTAGGCTTGTAGGAAGTGTCCGATTAAGACGAGCGTGCTTGTGAAAGCACGGACTCCAGGTGCCTGCATGAGTACACATCGGGCCAATGGCGATGCGTCCCGGTCATACCGTCCTTGGCGTACCGGGAGCCGTTCGCTATTTGCTGACGCTGACCCCATAGAAGGAGTTCAGGCCGAACGGGCTGATCTTGAAGCCCTGCACGGTCTTGCTCATCGGCTGGTACACCGTCGAGTGGGCGATCGGGGTGATCGGAACGTCGGCCTTGAGGATGTGCTGGGCCTGTTTGTACAGTTCGGTGCGCTTGGTCTGGTCGGGGGTGGCCTTGGCGTCCTTGATCAACTTGTCGTAGTCGGCTTTGCACCACTTGGAGAAGTTGTTGCCGTCGATGGCATCGCAGCCATAGAGGGTGCCCAGCCAGTTGTCCGGGTCGCCGTTGTCACCGCTCCAGCCAATCAGCATGGCGCCTTGCTCACCGCCTTTGGAGCGCTTGATGTACTCACCCCACTCGTAGCTGACAATCTTGGCCTTGATACCAATCTTGGCCCAGTCGGACTGGAGCATCTCGGCCATCAGCTTGGCGTTGGGGTTGTAGGGGCGCTGGACCGGCATGGCCCATAGCGTGATTTCAGTGCCTTCCTTGATACCGGCTTCCTTGAGCAGGGCCTTGGCTTTTTCCGGGTCGTAAGGGGCGTCCTTGATGCTGGTGTCGTATGACCACTGGGTCGGCGGCATGGCGTTGACCGCCAGCTGTCCGGCGTCCTGGTACACCGATTCGATGATCTTTTTCTTGTCGACCGCCATGTCCAGCGCCTGGCGAACCTTGAGCTGGGCCAAGGGGTTGGGCTGGTCGCTACCTTTGATCTTGTCCATCACGTTGTAGGCGATATAGCCCAGGTTGAAGCCGGCCTGGTGCGGCATCTGCAGTTTCTCGTCGGCTTCCAGCGGCTTGATGTCGGCCGGTCGCGGGAACAGAGTCACCTGGCATTCGTTTTTCTTGAGCTTCTGCATGCGCACCGAGGCATCGGTGGTGATGGCGAAGATCAGGTTGTCGATCTTCACATCGTCCGGCACCCAGTATTCCTTGTTGCCCTTGAAGCGAATCTGCGCATCTTTCTGGTACTTGCTGAACACGAACGGGCCGGTGCCGATCGGTTTCTGGTTGATGTCTTGCGGCTTGCCGGCCTTGAGCAACTGGCCGGCGTATTCGGCGGACTGGATCGAGGCGAAGCTCATGGCCATGTTCTGGATAAACGCGGCGTCGACGCTGGCGAGGGTGAACTTGACGGTGTGGTCGTCGACTTTCTCAACCTTGGCGATGTTCTTGTCCATGCCCATGTCGGTGAAGTACGGGAACTCGGTGGGGTAGGCCTTGCGGAACGGCATGTCCTTGTCGAGCATGCGGTCGAAGGTGAAGACCACGTCGTCGGCGTTGAACGCGCGGGTCGGCTTGAAGTAGTCGGTGGTGTGGAATTTCACACCTTCGCGCAAGTGAAAGGTGTAGCTCAGGCCATCATCGGAAATGTCCCAGTTTGTTGCCAGGCCGGGTACGACGGCGGTGCCGCCCCGTTCGAACTGGCTCAGGCGGTTGAACATGGTTTCGGCGGAGGCGTCGAAGTCGGTTCCGGTGGTGTATTGGCCAGGATCGAAACCGGCCGGGCTCCCTTCGGAGCAGAACACCAGGTTAGTCGCTGCATGGGCGAACGGTGCGCTGGCGAGTAAACCTGCACCAACTAATAGCGGAATGACTGCGTTCTTGAGCATGGTGGCCTCATTGTTGTCATTTTTGAGTGAGGGCAGCCTTGTGGGCCGACCTGCGGATGTTTATGCAGGGGCCGTACCCAATGCAAGACCTCAAAACGCACGCGCACCGGATTAGTGGGACGTTCGTACAGGAATGTCGCATTGGTGTAACTAATGACGAAGTTGTACCTTGGATAGTGGCATTTTGCTAATTTTTGCAGAAATTAAGGGTTGTTCGGTAGGTGTCCGCCTTGGTTTTTCCTTTGTTCTTGAGATCGCGCGCCGCCCGCGCGGCGCATTCGCCGGCGAAAGCCGGCTCCCACATTTTTTGCAACGTGCCATGGCCTGTGGGGTTGGGGTTGTTAGCCTTGGTGGTTCGGCTTTGGATTTTTGTGGTTTCGGGGGGCGCGCGTGGCTGACAACTCCAATCTCACAGGCCATGGCGCGTTGCAACAAATGTGGGAGCCGGCTTGAGCCGGCGAATGCGCCGCGCGGGCGGCGCTCGATTTGGGCAACAGCGCAAAACCCAAGGCAAGCGCCCTCATCACGGCATCAACACTTCAATCATGCCATCGGCATTAAGCGTCACCTGGCTGGTCCCCGCTTCGATCTCAGGCGTGACCGGCGCAGCATCGGCCATGCTCGCCTTCATCATCATCGGCCCGCGCGGATAGGGGTGTGGATAACCACTACTGCTCAAGTTCAGATTGACCACCTTGTAACCTTTACCGCCCAGGGCCTCGGTGGCCAGTTGTGCCCGTGCCTTGAACGCTGCCACGGCTTCCTTGAGCAAAGCATCTTCGCTGGCCTTGCGAGTGGGGGTAGCAATGGCGAAGTCCATGCCGCCCATCTTCAGGTCTTGCAGCAGTTCGCCGGTCAGCTTGGAGAGGGCGGCGAAATCGGTGCTTTCCAGGCGCAACTCGGCGCGTTCGCGCCAGCCGGTGATCTTCTGGCCCTTGTCGTCATAGATCGGGTAGCTGTTGCGGCTGCCCTGGCTCAATTTGATGTCTTTGACCTGGCGTGCCTGCTCCAGCGCCTTGTTCAGGGTCTGGGTGATTTCGCCGGCCAGTTTGCCCGGGTCGATGTTCTGCGCTTCGCTGTAGAGCGTGACGATCATCAGATCGCGAGGGACTTCCTGGCTGACTTCGGCGCGCAGGGACACCTGGTTGTAGCGCGGCTCCTCGGCCAAGGCCGGCAGGCTGACGAGGGTGCTCGCGGCCAGTGCCCAGGCGGCGTGGCGACTGAGGTTGTGCATGTGAAACTCCTTGAGAACGAGGGCGTGGCGTATCGAAGGTCCGTGCCACGCAGATTCATCAGACTCTAGCGCCTGGGGGCGGGTTCACAAGCGGGCAAAAAACTGTGGCGCTTTGCCGCACCAGGCCTGCGTCGGTCGCCGCTTGGTTATACTCAGCACGATCCGCCTGGAGCGCTCATCAGGAGAGCTCATGCTCGCCCCCATACAAATGCTGTCTGCCTCCCGCCAGAACCTCTGGCGACTGACCTTTATCCGTATCCTGGTCCTGGCGGCCCAGGCCGGTTCCGTGGGCGTTGCCTACTGGACCGACTTGCTGCCACTGCCCTGGTTCGAACTCTGTATCACCTTGGGATGCTCCACGGCGCTGTGCCTGCTCACCGCGATCCGTTTGCGCACCTCGTGGCCGGTCACCGAACTTGAATACGCGGTGCAGCTTGCCTGTGACCTGCTGATCCACAGCGCCTTGCTGTATTACTCAGGCGGCTCGACCAACCCGTTCGTCTCCTATTACCTGGTGCCGCTGACGATCGCGGCGGTCACGTTGCCCTGGATCTATTCATTGATCCTGTCGGGCATCGCCCTGGTGGCCTATACCTTGTTGCTGGTGCAGTTTTATCCACTGGAAACGCCGTTGTCGCGCGAAAAGCTGCAGATCTACGGCATGTGGCTGAGCTTTGCGCTGGCTGCCGGGGTCATCACCTTTTTTGCCGCGAAAATGGCCGAAGAGCTGCGCCGCCAGGAACAATTGCGCGGTCAGCGCCGCGAAGAAGGGCTGCGCGACCAGCAATTGCTGGCCGTGGCCACCCAGGCCGCCGGCGCTGCTCACGAACTGGGTACGCCCTTGGCGACCATGAGCGTGCTGATCAAGGAGATGCGCCAGGATCACAATGACCCGTTGCTGCAGGACGACCTGCAAGTGCTGTCCGATCAGGTCAAGATGTGCAAGGAAACCCTGCAGCAGCTGGTGCGCGCCGCCGAAGCCAATCGCCGGCTGGCCGTCGAAGACCAGGAAGTGACCTTCTGGCTCGATGAAGCACTCAATCGCTGGCACCTGATGCGCCCGGAGGCCAGTTATCGCTTCCAACGCTTGGGCCAGGGCTGCGTGCCGCGCCTGGCGCCGCCACCGGACCTGACCCAGGCCCTGCTGAACTTGTTGAACAACGCGGCCGACGCCTGCCCCGAAGGGTTGGAAGTGCATCTGGACTGGAGTGCCGAAGACATCGTCATCAGCATTCGTGACCACGGACCGGGCGTGCCACTGGCGATTGCCGAACAGATCGGCAAACCGTTTTTTACAACCAAGGGCAAAGGCTTCGGCCTGGGCCTGTTTTTGAGCAAGGCCAGCGTGACACGCGCAGGCGGCTCGGTGAAACTCTACAGTCACGAGGAAGGCGGCACGCTCACCGAGCTGCGCCTGCCCCGCGACGCCCGAGGAGACGAAACATGAGTGACGAAACCCAGGTCGAAGTCGAAGAGCTGCCGCACCTGTTGCTGGTTGATGACGACGCTACCTTTACCCGCGTGATGGCCCGTGCCATGGCCCGTCGTGGTTTTCGCGTCAGTACTGCAGGCTCTGCTGAAGAGGGCCTGGTCGTGGCTCAACAGGACTTGCCTGATTACGCGGCGCTGGATTTGAAGATGGACGGCGATTCGGGCCTGGTGCTGCTGCCCAAGCTGTTGGAACTCGACCCGGAAATGCGCGTGTTGATCCTCACCGGCTACTCGAGCATCGCCACGGCGGTCGAAGCCATCAAGCGCGGCGCCTGCAACTACCTGTGCAAACCTGCCGACGCCGATGATGTATTGGCCGCGTTGCTGTCCGAGCACGCCGACCTGGACACCCTGGTGCCAGAGAACCCCATGTCGGTCGACCGCCTGCAATGGGAGCACATCCAGCGTGTGCTGACTGAGCACGAAGGCAATATCTCCGCCACTGCCCGCGCCCTGGGCATGCACCGCCGTACCTTGCAACGCAAGCTTCAGAAGCGGCCGGTTCGGCGCTGAGCCCCTGTGTCATGCGCACCGTCACAGCCTGGAAGATCGTTATCGACCTGCCAGGCTGTGCATCACCTCTTTCCAAGAGCCTGAACGATGAATCAGAACGCTGAATATTCCGCGGTCAACGATGCCGTGCACGGTCACTTCTGGCGGCGAGTCTGGGGCCTGATCACACCCTATTGGCGCAGCGAAGAAAAACGCATGGCCTGGCTGCTGCTGATTGTGGTGATCGCGCTGTCGCTGTTCGACGTCGCCGTATCGGTGGCCATCAACCGCTGGTACCGGGGCTTCTACAACTCGCTGGAAAGCAAGGATCTGGCGACCTTTACCCACCTGATGCTGGTGTTTTGCGGCATCGCGGCAGTGGCGATCCTGGCGGCGGTGTACAGGCTCTACCTCACGCAGATGCTGACCATCCGCTGGCGGCGTTGGCTCACCGAGCAGCATTTTGGTCGCTGGCTTTCGCACAAGAATTTCTACCAACTGGAGCAGGGCGGCTACACCGATAACCCGGACCAGCGCTTGAGTGAAGACTTGAACAGCTTCACCGCCGACACCCTGACCCTGTCACTGGGGCTGATCAGTACGGTGGTCAGCCTGGTGTCGTTCTCGATCATTCTGTGGGGGGTGTCCGGCAGCCTGGAGGTGTTCGGGGTGACGATACCGGGCTATATGTTCTGGTGCGCACTGATCTATGCCGGCGTCGGTAGCTGGCTGGCACACTTGATCGGTAAACGCCTGATCGGCCTGACCAACAACCAGCAACGCTTCGAGGCGGACCTGCGCTTTGCCATGGTGCGGGTGCGCGAAAATGCCGAAAGCATAGCCTTGTACAACGGCGAAGCCAGCGAAAATCGTCGCTTGAGTGCGCGCTTTAGCAAGGTATGGCAGAACTTTCGCGACATCATGATGGTGCAGAAACGCCTGAAGTTCTTCACCACTGGTTACGGCCAGATCGCGATCATCTTCCCCTTCGTGGTCGCCGCGCCGCGCTATTTTTCCGGCAAGATCCAGCTGGGCGAGCTGATGCAAATCAACTCTGCGTTCGGCAACGTGCAAGAAAACTTCAGCTGGTTTATCGATGCCTATGTGACCCTGGCCGGGTGGCGGGCGACCTGCGATCGACTCTTGAGTTTCCGCCAGGCCATGCTCGACAACGAAACGCGACATGCGCAAATCCATGTCCAAGAGCAGGGCGATGCCGTCGATGTGAAACACCTGACGCTGGACATTGCCAACGGCAGGCGCTTGCTCGATAACGCCAGCCTGAGCGTCGCCGCGGGTGAGCGGGTCATGCTCAGTGGCCGCTCCGGCAGTGGCAAGAGCACACTGCTGCGGGCCATGGGTAATTTGTGGCGCAATCGTGAAGGCCAGATCCGTATGCCGAGCCAGCGGGCGTTGTTTCTGCCGCAAAAGCCGTATCTGCCGATTGGCAGCCTGCGCGAGGCGATGAGTTATCCACAAGCGGTGGACACCTATGCCACAGAACGGTATCCGCAGGTGCTGGAAACTTGCCGGCTGGCGCACCTGATCCCACGCCTGGATGAAAGCAACCACTGGCAGCGCATGCTATCGCCGGGCGAGCAACAGCGGCTGGCCTTTGCGCGTGCCCTGTTGTTTGAGCCGCAATGGATCTATATGGATGAGGCGACCTCGGCCATGGATGAAGAGGATGAAGCGGCCATGTATCAGGCATTGATCGATCAGTTGCCGGGGTTGAGCGTTATCAGCGTGGGGCACCGCAGCAGCTTGCGACGCTTCCATCCGCGCCATGTGCGGATTGAAGGAGGGCATCTTCACACAATGCCGGCCAGTGTAACGATGTAGCCGCTGCCGATAGGCTGCGATCGCCCGCAGAGCGGGCGCCATGGGATTGTGATACAGCGTTGGCGCCCCTGACGGGCCGCATCGCAGCCTTCGGCAGCGGCTACAATGCGCCGACCTGTAGATTTACCAGACCTTCAAACCGCGCGGTGGCTTATCATGAGCCACCTGACAACAGGCCATAGGTCCTCTCTCGCATGCTTGCTCTTTTTATCCAGACCCTGAACATCACGGCACCTGTGTTTACCATGCTGTTCATGGGCGTGTTTCTCAAGCGTGTAAAACTGATCGACGACTCTTTTATCCACAGCGCTTCGACGCTGGTGTTCAACGTCTGCATGCCGGCGCTGATGTTCCTGGGGATCTACCACGCCGATCTGGGCGCGGCGATGAATCCTGGCCTGTTGATCTATTTCACCCTGGCCACCTTCGCAGGCTTCGCCCTGGTTTGGGGGGTTGCGATCTGGCGTTGCCGGCCAGAGGATCGCGGTATCTACACCCAAGGCGCGTTTCGCGGCAACAATGCCGTCATTGGCCTGGCGTTGGCGGGCAGTATGTATGGAGACGCCGGCATCTCGCTGGGGTCGGTCCTGGCCGGGTTGGTGATCCTGTTGTACAACTCGCTGTCGACAGTGGTACTGGCGATCTACAGCCCCAGCATCAAGTCCGACCCGTGGAGTATCTTCAAAAGTGTTCTGTGCAACCCGCTCGTCATGGCCGTATTGGTGGCGACGCCCATGGCCTATGGGCAGGTCCCCTTGCCCAATTGGTTGCTGACCTCCAGCGATTATCTGGCCCAGATGACGCTGCCGCTGGCGCTGATCTGCATTGGCGGTACGCTGTCGTTGGCATCGCTTCGGGCCAGCGGCAAGCTGGCGGTCAGTGCGAGCCTTTGGAAAATGGTCTGGCTGCCCGCGTTGGCTACACTGGGCGCTTTCCTGTGGGGTTTTCGCGGTGTGGAGCTGGGCATCCTGTTTCTTTACTTCGGTAGCCCCACTGCAGCGGCCAGCTATGTCATGGCCCGCTCGGCCAATGGCAATCATGAGCTGGCCGCTGCAATCATTGTAATCACCACCCTGGCGGCGGCAGTGACGACCAACGTCGGCATCTTCGTGCTGCAATGGGGTGGTTGGATCTAGAACGCGTTAGAAAAAACAGTGCTGCCGCGGCAGTCAAAGGAACTCCAATGGAAGAACTATCTGCCCCCGAGCGTCAGCTGCATCGGGGCCTGAAAAACCGACATATCCAACTGATCGCCCTGGGGGGCGCCATCGGTACGGGTTTGTTCCTGGGCATTGCCCAGACCATTCAACTGGCCGGGCCATCGGTGTTGCTGGGCTATGGCGTTGCCGGGTTGATCGCCTTTTTCATCATGCGCCAGCTGGGCGAGATGGTGGTGGAGGAGCCGGTTTCCGGCACCTTCAGCCATTTTGCCCACAGTTATTGGAGCGAGCTGGCCGGCTTTATGTCGGGCTGGAACTATTGGGTACTTTACGTGCTGGTGGGGATGGCCGAACTGACCGCCGTCGGTATCTATATCCAGTACTGGTGGCCGGATTTCCCGACCTGGGCTTCGGCGGCGGTGTTTTTCGTGCTGATCAACTTGATCAACTTCAGCGAGGTGAAGGTCTATGGCGAAATGGAGTTCTGGTTCGCACTGATCAAGGTAGTGGCCATTATCAGCATGATCGCCTTCGGCACCTGGATGCTGGCCACCGGCACCGGTGGGCCGGATGCCAGCGTTGCCAACCTATGGCAGTTCGGTGGGTTCTTTCCCAATGGCGTAGGCGGCCTGATGATGGCCATGGCCGTGATCATGTTTTCCTTTGGTGGCCTTGAACTGGTGGGCATCACTGCCGCCGAGGCCAGCGACCCGAAGCACAGCATCCCGCGCGCCACCAACCAGGTGATCTACCGCATCCTGCTGTTCTATATCGGCGCCCTGGCGATTCTGTTGTCGCTCTACCCGTGGACCAAAGTCGCTTCCGGTGGCAGCCCATTCGTGATGATTTTCCACGCGTTGGACAGCAACGTGGTGGCCACCGTCCTTAACCTGGTGGTGTTGACTGCGGCATTGTCGGTCTATAACAGCTGCGTGTATTGCAACAGTCGCATGCTGTTCGGCCTGGCCGTGCAGGGTGATGCGCCGCGTAGCCTGCTGAAGGTCAACAAGCGTGGCGTGCCGCTCTCGGCACTGGGGATCTCCGCACTGGCCACGGGCCTTTGCGTGGTGATCAACTATGTCATGCCGGCCGAGGCGTTTGGCCTGTTGATGGCGCTGGTGGTGTCTTCGCTGGTGATCAACTGGGGCATCATCAGTATCACCCACCTCAAGTTTCGTCGCGCCAAGGAAGCGGCCGGGCAGACCACCTTCTACAAGAGCTGGGGCTACCCGCTGACCAACTACATCTGCCTGGCCTTCCTGGCAGTGATCCTGGTGATCATGTACATGACCCCTGGCATCCGCATCTCGGTTCTGCTGATCCCGGTGTGGTTGGTCGTGTTGGGTGTGACCTACTGGCTCAAGAAAAAGAGCGATAAGGCCACCAAGACGCCTGTGGCCTCCTGACGACTGGCCTGGCCTCTCCTAGTGTTGGCGACGCCAGGCCCGCACCGTACTGAACAGCAAATACAGGGCAAGCACTGGCATCAGGTAGAACTGCATCAGGTGCTCGAGCCGGTTGGCCAATGGCATGCCGGTGGTAAACGACACCACATGCAGGCCATAGGCAAGGTAGAGGCTCAGAAACAGCAGGCCTTCGGCGCGGGTCACGCGGTAGCCGGAGTAGAAGACTGGCAAGCTCAGGACAGCGACCGCGAGCATCACCGGCAGGTCGAAATCCAGCGCATTGGGCGACACCGACAAGGGCGCTGGTGCGAGCAGGGCGGTGATCCCCAGCACGCCCAGCAAGTTGAACAGGTTGCTGCCAATCACGTTGCCCACGGCAATTTCGCGCTCGCCGCGAATGGCTGCGATCAGCGAGGTGGCCAGTTCCGGCAATGAGGTGCAGACAGCTACGACGGTCAGGCCAATGATCCGCTCGGAAAGCCCCAGGTCAACGGCAACCTCGACGGCGGCTTCCAGCACCAGATGGCCGGCGATGATCAGCAGTGCCAGTGCGCCAA
This sequence comes from Pseudomonas sp. KH_021, assembly GCF_057838865.1. Taxonomy (NCBI): domain Bacteria; kingdom Pseudomonadati; phylum Pseudomonadota; class Gammaproteobacteria; order Pseudomonadales; family Pseudomonadaceae; genus Pseudomonas; species Pseudomonas sp. KH_021. Next base: position 851,216 of record NZ_CM174477.1, read on the forward strand.
GCATGAGTGCTGCGCAACTGAGCCAAGGCACACGCGTGGCTGTTTCACTGGCATGTGGATAAGTACGGCCATGATGACGAGACTGATGCCACAACAGGCCCAGGTAACCCACCAGCGCGACCATCAACAGCAGGCCCTCCAGTGGTCCGAGCACTTCGTTCCAGGCCAGCACGCACACCAGCAGGCTGGCGCCAATCATCAGTGGGATGTCCAGGCGCACCAATTGCCGGGAAACCCGCAGTGGGATGATCAGTGCCGAGAGGCCCAGGGTGACCAGGATATTGAAGATGTTGCTGCCCAGCACGCTGCCCACGGCGATGTCGGGCGCGCCGCTGATCGTGGCTTGCAGGCTGACCGCCAGTTGGGGGGCGCTGCTGCCGAAGGCGACCATGCTCAGGCCCATGATCAGCGGGCGAACCTTGAGGCCGGCCGCCAGGCGAATGGCGGCACGCACTAACAGCTCTGCACCCAATACCAGCAGCAACAGGCCAAAGATCAATTGCAGCAGGCTAAAGGTGGGTAAGGCGGCCAGGTCGAAAATGGTCGAGGCTCCGAGGCAGGTCAGTCGTCGAGGCTTTGTATTCGAACACGGGCGGTACCACTGCGCACCATGCCCAGCTTGTTGGCGGCAGCCTTCGACAGGTCGATCAGGCGCCCACGGGTGTACGGGCCGCGATCATTGATACGCACCACAACATACCGGTCATTGGCCTGGTTAGTCACGCGAACGCGAGTGCCGAAAGGCAAACTGCGGTGGGCGGCGGTGAGGCCGTGTTGGTTGAAGCGCTCGCCACTGGCCGTGCGCTTGCCATGGTGGCGAGAGCCGTAATAGGAGGCGACGCCTTTTTCGTCATAACCGCGAGGGTTGATGTCGTGGCTGGCGCAACCGGCCAGCAGGGTGAGCATCAGGCTCGCAGTCAACAGTCGCCACATTCAATGAACTCCACTCGTTGTAGGAGCCGGCTTTAGCCGCGATGGGATCACCGCGGTATATCCGACAGATCAAGGTGACCCCATCGCGGCTAAAGCCGGCTCCTACCGTCCTGTGTAGGAGCCGGGTTTACCGGAATGCCGGACCACCGCGATGAACGCACCGCGGTTTGCCGGCAATCAGCCTTCGAGTTTGCTTTTAAGCAATTGGTTCACTTGCTGCGGGTTGGCCTTGCCTTTGGAGGCTTTCATCGCCTGGCCGACAAAGAAGCCGAACATCTTGCCGCGCTTGGCTTCGTCAGCGGCGCGGTACTGTTCGACCTGCTCGGCGTTGGCCGCCAGCACTTCGTCGAGTACCTTCTCGATGGCGCCGCTGTCGGTGACCTGTTTCAAGCCGCGCGCTTCGATGATCTGGTCAGCATCGCCTTCACCGGCGGCCATGGCCTCGAAGACCATCTTGGCGATTTTGCCGCTGATGGTGTTGTCGGTGATGCGCTGGAGCATGCCGCCCAATTGTTCGGCCGTGACCGGCGCCTGGTCGATTTCCAGGCCCAGCTTGTTGAGCAGGCTGCCCAGCTCGACCATGACCCAGTTAGCGGCAAGCTTGGCGTCGCCAGCAATGCTCACGACTTTCTCGAAGTAGTCCGCTTGCTCACGGCTGGAGGCCAGCACGCTGGCGTCGTAGGCCGAAAGCCCGAACTGGGCCTGGAAGCGCTCGCGTTTTTGCGGTGGCAGTTCCGGCAAGGTAGCGCGAGTAGCGACCAGGAACGAGTCCTCGATGACCACCGGCAGCAGGTCAGGGTCGGGGAAGTAACGGTAGTCGTTGGCTTCCTCCTTGCTGCGCATGGCGCGGGTTTCGTCCTTGTTCGGGTCGTACAGGCGAGTTTGCTGAATGACCCTGCCGCCGTCTTCGATCAGCTCGATCTGGCGTTGCACTTCGGTGTTGATCGCGCGCTCGATAAAGCGGAACGAGTTGACGTTCTTGATCTCGCAGCGGGTGCCGAATTCGACCTGGCCCTTCGGGCGCACCGACACGTTGCAGTCGCAACGCAGCGAGCCTTCGGCCATGTTGCCGTCGCAGATCCCCAGGTAGCGCACCAGCGCGTGGATCGCCTTGACGTAAGCCACGGCTTCCTTGGCGCTGCGCATGTCCGGCTCGGAGACGATTTCAAGCAAAGGAGTGCCGGCGCGGTTCAGGTCGATGCCGGTCGAGCCGCTGAAGTCTTCGTGCAGGCTCTTGCCGGCATCTTCTTCAAGGTGCGCGCGGGTGATGCCGACGCGCTTGACCGTACCGTCATCCAGGGTGATGTCCAGGTGGCCCTTGCCGACGATCGGCAACTCCATCTGGCTGATCTGGTAGCCCTTGGGCAGGTCCGGGTAGAAGTAGTTCTTGCGCGCGAACACGTTGTGCTGGCCGATTTCGGCATCGATGGCCAGGCCGAACATGACGGCCATGCGCACGGCTTCCTGGTTCAGCACTGGCAGAACGCCAGGCATGCCCAGGTCAACCAGGCTGGCCTGGGTGTTCGGCTCGGAGCCGAACGTGGTGGCGCTGCCGGAGAAAATCTTCGACTGGGTGGCAAGCTGGGTGTGAATCTCCAGCCCGATGACAACTTCCCATTGCATGTGTGGACCCCTCAGAAGCCGGTTGGTGTGCGCGTGTGCCAATCAGTCACTTGCTGATAGCGGTGCGCAACGTTGAGCAGGCGGCCTTCCTGGAAATACGGAGCCAGCAGCTGTACGCCGACCGGCAGACCTTCGACGAAACCGGCCGGCATCGACAGGCCAGGCAGGCCGGCGAGGTTGGCGGTGATGGTGTAGACGTCTTCCAGGTAGGCTGCGACCGGGTCGTTGTTCTTGGCGCCGATTTTCCAGGCCGGGTTCGGTGTGGTCGGGCCCAGGATCACGTCGACTTCACCAAAGGCGGTCATGAAGTCGTTCTTGATCAGGCGACGGATTTTCTGCGCCTGCAGATAATAGGCATCGTAGTAGCCGGCCGACAGGGCGTAGGCACCGACCATGATCCGGCGCTGTACCTCGGCACCGAAACCTTCGGCGCGCGAGCGCTCGTAGAGGTCGGTGAGGTTGGCCGGGTTCTCGCAGCGATAGCCAAAACGCACGCCATCGAAACGCGACAGGTTGGAGGAGGCTTCGGCCGGCGCGATCACGTAGTACGCCGGGATGGCGTGCTGCATGTTCGGCAGGCTGATTTCCTTGACCACGGCGCCGAGCTTCTCCAGCTCCTTGACGCTGGCCATGACCAGCTCGGCGATGCGTGGGTCCAGGCCTGCCCCGAAGTATTCCTTCGGCAGGCCGATGCGCAGGCCTTCGAGCGAACCGTTGAGGTTGGCACTGTAGTCGGGCACCGGTTCGTCGATGCTGGTGGAATCCTGCGGATCGAACCCGGCCATGCCTTGCAGCAGCAGCGCGCAGTCTTCGGCGGTGCGGGCCATCGGGCCGCCCTGGTCGAGGCTGGAGGCGTAGGCAATCATGCCCCAGCGCGAAACGCGACCGTACGTCGGTTTCAGGCCGGTCAGGTTGGTCAGTGCCGCCGGCTGGCGAATCGAGCCGCCAGTGTCGGTACCGGTGGCGGCAGGCAGCAGACGAGCGGCAACGGCCGCGGCCGAACCACCTGACGAGCCGCCGGGAACGTGTTCAAGGTTCCAGGGGTTCTTCACCGCGCCATAGTGGCTGGACTCGTTGGCCGAGCCCATGGCGAATTCGTCCATGTTGGTCTTGCCCAGCGTGACGGTGCCGGCCGCGGCCAGTTTGGACACCACGGTGGCGTCGTACGGGGCCTTGAAGTTGTCGAGCATCTTCGAGCCGCAGCTGGTGCGGATGCCCTGAGTGCAGAACAGGTCCTTGTGCGCCAGCGGGGCACCCAGCAGGGCGCCGCTTTCGCCGGCTGCGCGCCGGACGTCGGCTGCCTGGGCCTGGGCGATGGCCAACTCGTCAGTGACGCTGATGAAGCTGTTAAGCTGCGGGTCGAGTTGATGGATGCGCGCAAGTAGCGCACGGGTCAGCTCTTCGGAGGAGAACTTCTTGTCGGCGAGTCCGCGGGAGATCTCGGCCAGAGTCAATTCATGCATGGCAGGCTCTTTTTCCCTTACTCGATGACTTTCGGAACCAGGTACAGGCCGTTTTCGACGGACGGTGCGATGGCTTGATAAGCGTCGCGCTGGTTATGCTCGGTCACCACGTCTGCGCGCAGGCGCTGACTGGCTTCCAGCGGGTGGGCCAGGGGTTCGATGCCGGTGGTGTCGACGGCTTGCATCAGGTCGACCAGCCCGAGAATACGGTTTAATGCATCGGTAGTGCGTGGGAGATCGGCTTCATTAAGGCCCAGACGGGCCAGATGAGCGATTTTTTCCACGTCGGAGCGTTCAAGCGCCATGGGGTTCTCCAGTGGAAAACGAAACGGAATTTTACCGTTCGTCGATATTGGAACACTTCAACGATTCTACGGTCAGATGGCCGCGATCGGGTGAGGGCATGCTCGGAAAAACAGCCAATTTAACATATTGGCGCCTTGCCCAAAATCCCTGCCATTGTTAGAGTTTGCCGCACTTTTTTACCCACGCGTTGCCTAGGGTCACTTTCCCATGTTCAAGAAACTGCGTGGCATGTTCTCCAGCGATCTTTCGATCGACTTGGGAACGGCCAACACCCTTATTTACGTGCGTGAGCGCGGTATCGTCCTGAATGAGCCATCGGTTGTGGCCATTCGCACCCACGGCAACCAGAAAAGTGTCGTCGCTGTCGGTACCGAAGCAAAGCGCATGCTGGGCCGTACGCCTGGCAACATTGCTGCCATTCGTCCGATGAAGGACGGCGTCATCGCCGACTTCAGCGTTTGCGAAAAGATGCTGCAATATTTCATCAACAAGGTTCACGAGAACAGCTTCCTGCAGCCCAGCCCTCGCGTGCTGATCTGCGTGCCGTGCAAATCCACCCAGGTGGAGCGCCGTGCCATCCGTGAATCGGCCCTTGGTGCCGGTGCGCGTGAAGTATTCCTGATCGAAGAGCCGATGGCCGCTGCCATCGGTGCCGGCCTGCCGGTTGAAGAAGCGCGTGGTTCGATGGTCGTCGATATCGGTGGCGGTACCACTGAAATCGCGCTGATCTCCCTGAACGGCGTGGTCTATGCCGAATCCGTGCGTGTGGGTGGCGACCGATTCGACGAAGCGATCATCACTTACGTGCGCCGCAACTACGGCAGCCTGATCGGTGAATCCACCGCAGAACGCATCAAGCAGGAAATCGGTACTGCCTACCCAGGCGGCGAAATACGCGAAGTGGACGTTCGCGGCCGTAACCTGGCCGAAGGCGTGCCGCGTGCCTTTACCCTGAACTCCAACGAAGTGCTCGAGGCCCTGCAGGAATCCCTGGCCACTATCGTTCAGGCAGTCAAGAGTGCCCTGGAGCAATCGCCTCCAGAACTGGCTTCGGACATTGCCGAACGTGGCCTGGTGCTGACCGGTGGTGGCGCGTTGCTGCGTGACCTGGACAAACTGCTGGCCCAGGAAACCGGCCTGCCAGTCATCGTCGCCGAAGACCCGTTGACCTGCGTGGCGCGTGGCGGTGGCCGTGCGCTGGAAATGATGGACAAACACACCATGGACCTGCTCTCCAGCGAATAAGCCGGGGGCCGCACTTCATGTTGCGCCGTTTACAGGTCGCGCCAGCGGTGCTACCTGTATGCGTCGTGCCGGCGCCTGTTGGGCGTCGTTTTTTGTCAATCAATCCGCATTCAGACCGGTTCGCTGCCGCATGACTGACCTACTGATCATTTGCCCACGAGGAGCGGCTTATTAAACCGCTTTTCGCCAAAGGCCCCTCACTGGGCGTTCGCGTACTGGTGTTGGTCGTGCTATCGGTCGCACTGATGGTGGTCGACGCCCGCTTCACGGTGTTGAAGCCCGTGCGCAGCCAGATGTCTCTGGTATTGATGCAGTCCTACTGGGTGACTGACCTGCCGCAGCGCTTGTGGCAGGGCGTGGCCAGCCAGTTCGGCAGCCGCACCGAGCTTGTCGCCGAAAACGAAAAACTCAAGACCGAAGCCTTGCTGCTTCAGGGACGCCTGCAGAAATTGGCAGCCCTGACCGAGCAAAACGTTCGGCTGCGCGAGTTGCTCAATTCCTCGGCGCTGGTCAACGAGAAAGTCGAAGTGGCCGAGTTGATCGGCATGGACCCGAACCCCTTCACCCATCGCATCCTGATCAACAAGGGTGAGCGCGACGGCGTCGTGCTCGGCCAGCCTGTGCTCGATGCGCGCGGCCTGATGGGGCAGGTGGTCGAGTTGATGCCCTACACCTCACGGGTTCTGCTGCTGACCGACACCACCCACAGCATCCCGGTGCAGGTCAACCGCAACGGCCTGCGCGCCATCGCCAGTGGCACCGGCAACCCGGAACGCCTCGAGCTGCGCCACGTGGCCGACACCGCCGATATCAAGGAAGGCGACCTGCTGGTCAGTTCCGGTCTGGGTCAACGGTTCCCTGCCGGCTACCCCGTGGCGACCGTCAAGGAAGTCATTCATGACTCCGGCCAGCCATTCGCCATTGTTCGCGCCGTACCGACCGCCGCATTGAACCGCAGCCGCTATTTGTTGCTGGTGTTCACCGACAGCCGGTCACCCGAACAGCGCGCCAGCGATGCAGCCCAAGCCCAGGAAGCGGCCGACCGGCAAGGTTTGCCTGGGGGAGCACAGGCGGCTCCAGCTGCTCCGGCTGGCCCGACCATTTCCCCTGCGCCGACCGGTAATCCGGTTACCGCTCCCGCGGCGCCTGTCGTAACGCCGATAGCGCCTGGCGCTACACCTGCGCCCAACACTAGCCACGGCGCTGCGTCGAACACTTCTCGGGAGAGGCACTGATGGTGACTACACGTGCCAAAAATGGCTGGGTTGTCTGGCTTACGTTCCTCATTGGCCTGCTGCTCAGTATCTCGCCCTTGCCGCAATTCATGGAAATCCTGCGGCCGCTCTGGCTGGCCTTGCTGCTGGCCTTTTGGTCATTGGCGCTGCCGCACAAGGTGGGCATGACGACAGCGTTCCTGTTGGGATTGGCCGAGGACGTGTTGTACGGCACATTGCTAGGCCAGAACGCCTTGATCCTGACGCTGATCACCTTCCTCGTATTGACGTTGCAGCAGCGCCTTCGCATGTTTCCCATGTGGCAGCAAAGCCTGGTGATCCTGGTGATCTTCGGCCTTGCCCAACTGGTTCAGCTCTGGCTCAGTGCCTTGACCGGCAATCGCCAACCGACCCTCGCCTTGCTATTGCCTGCTGTCGTCAGCGCCTTGCTCTGGCCGTGGGTCAGCTACGGGCTGCGCGGTCTGCGTCGTCGACTGAGTATCAATTGAGTCAGGTACGAGCCGCGTTCCACTATGTCGGCTCTGACAGGGAGAAGTCTTGATGAACCCGCTTTACCTGGCCTCCGGGTCACCTCGTCGACGCGAATTGTTGACCCAGATCGGCGTGCCTTTCACCACTCTCAGCGCCACCATCGATGAAACCCCCAGGCTCGGCGAGAGCCCTGCAGCCTATGTCGAGCGCCTGGCGTGTGACAAGGCCGCAGCAGGCCTGGCCCTGCTGGCGACAGTCGACACACCGACCGTCGTGCTCGGCGCTGATACCGCTGTGGTGCTCGATGGTCAAATCCTCGGCAAGCCGGTTGATGAGGCCGATGCACTGGCCATGCTGGCGGCCTTGTCCGGGCGCGAGCACGAAGTACTGACGGCCGTAGCTGTACTCGATGGCCAACGCTGCGAAGTCCGTCATGTGCGCAGCCAAGTCGGTTTTCGCCCTATCACGGCGCAAGAAGCGCAGGCCTATTGGAACAGCGGCGAGCCGCAAGACAAGGCAGGCAGCTATGCGATCCAGGGCCTGGGTGCAATCTTCGTGACCCACTTGCACGGCAGTTATTCGGCCGTTGTCGGCTTGCCCCTGTGCGAAACCGCAGCACTACTGGCCGGTTTCGGCATACCCTGCTGGCAAAGCCTGCGGGCGCGCTGAGTGCGCGTACCCTAGCCGACTCACAGACAGCCGGCGCAGGATTCATCATTTAGCTTGTACATCTTGACGAGACCCAGCCATGAGTGAAGAGATCCTGATCAACATCACGCCAATGGAATCGCGTGTGGCGGTGGTAGAAAACGGTGTTTTGCAAGAAGTACATGTCGAGCGGACCCAGCGTCGGGGCATCGTAGGCAACATCTACAAGGGCAAGGTCGTACGCGTACTGCCTGGCATGCAGGCGGCCTTTGTCGACATCGGCCTGGACCGCGCGGCGTTCATTCACGCTTCGGAAATTTCCATGCGTGAAGGGCCGTCGGTGGAAACCATCAGCGCACTGGTACACGAAGGGCAAAGCCTGGTGGTGCAAGTCACCAAGGACCCCATCGGCTCCAAGGGCGCACGCCTGACCACTCAGTTGTCGATCCCCTCGCGCTATCTGGTCTATATGCCCAAGACCAGCCACGTCGGCATTTCCCTGAAGATCGAAGATGAAGCCGAGCGTGAGCGGCTCAAACAGGTGGTCAGCGACTGCGTCGCGCAAGAAGGCATCAAGGAAGTCGGCGGGTTTATTTTGCGCACCGCGGCGGAAGGCGCCGGTGCAGACGAAATCCTGATGGACATTCGCTACCTGCGCAGGCTCTGGGATCAGATCGGCGCACAGATCAAGACCGTGGGAGCCCCGAGCGAGATCTACGAAGACCTGGGCCTGGCCCTGCGTACGCTGCGCGACTTGGTCAATCCGAAAATCGAGAAAATCCGCATCGACTCGCGGGAAACGTTCCAGAAAACCACGCAGTTCGTCGGCGAGCTCATGCCAGAGATCGCCGACCGCCTGGAGCATTACCCGGGCGAGCGGCCAATCTTCGACCTGTACGGCGTGGAAGATGAAATCCAGCGTGCGCTGGACCGCAAGGTGCCGCTCAAGTCTGGCGGCTACCTGGTGGTGGACCCGGCAGAGGCCATGACCACCATCGACGTCAACACCGGCGCGTTCGTGGGCCATCGCAATCTGGAAGAGACCATCTTCAAGACCAACCTGGAAGCGGCCACCGCCATTGCCCGGCAACTGCGCCTGCGCAATATCGGCGGCATCATCATCATCGACTTCATCGACATGGAAGATGAAGAGCACCAGCGCCAAGTGCTGCGCACCCTGGAAAAACAACTGGCGCATGACCACGCCAAGACCAACATCATTGGCATCACTGAGCTTGGCCTGGTGCAGATGACCCGCAAGCGCACCCGTGAAAGCCTTGAGCAAGTGCTCTGCGAGCCATGCTCCTGCTGCCAGGGGCGCGGCAAGCTGAAAACCCCTGAGACGATCTGTTACGAGATTTTCCGCGAAATTATGCGAGAAGCGCGGGCTTACCAGGCGGAAGGCTATAGAGTGCTGGCCAATCAAAAGGTCGTCGACCGGCTGCTGGACGAAGAGTCGGGCAATGTCGCCGAGCTTGAGGCCTTTATTGGGCGAACCATTCGCTTCCAGGTCGAGTCCATGTATTCCCAGGAACAATACGACGTGGTGCTTCTCTGAATCAGGATGTACAGGCCCGGCGCCAGGTACTGGCGAAAACCAGACTCAAGGCCATAGTTATTCCAGCATATTTCGGGGACCGCTGACATGGAGCGTCTGACTCGCTTTCTGGCTGCCGCGATCCGATGGGGTCTAGGGTTGTGTGCGCTGGTGTCGGTGCTCGTGGCCTTGTATGTCAGCCTTGGCCGCGAGCTGGTGCCGCTGGTCGCCGAATACCGCGATCAGGTTCAGGATAAAGCCGAGCAGGCGCTGGGCTTGCCCGTTCAGATCGGCAGCCTCGAAGGTCGCTGGAGCGGTCTGGCACCTGTACTGCTGGCGCATGATGTACAGGTAGGCGAGGGCGCCAGCAGCCTGCGCCTGGATCAGGTGCGCGTGGTGCCGGATGTCTGGGCCAGCCTGGTTGATCGCAGTGTGCGTATTGCTCACCTTGAGCTGGGCGGCCTGCAACTGAACCTGTCGGAAGATGAAAGTGGTCGCTGGACCCTCAGGGGGCTGCCGGCGCAGGATGACAAACCCATCGACCCGGAACAGTTACTCAAGCAGATGCAAGGGGTGACCCGGCTGGCGGTGCTGGACAGCCAGGTCACCGTCGAACCTTTTCAGCACGACCCGATAACTTTTACCTACGTGGGCGCGAGCCTTCAGACCGGCAGCGTGCGCCAGCGCCTGGACGTGCGCCTGACCTTGCCGGACGGCCAGCCGATGGCCATGAACTTGCGCTCGCGCCTCCGTGCCAGCCAGTGGCGCGAAGCCGAAGTCGAGGCTTACCTGAGCCTGCCGCAAAGTAACTGGGCGGCTTGGTTGCCGTCACGTCTGACGCGGGAATGGAGACTCAAGGAGGCTCGCGCAGGCGGCGAGCTCTGGCTGACCTGGGGGCAGGGTGCGCTGCAGAGCGCGGTGGTCCGCCTCAATGCTCCGGCCCTTCGGGGGGCTTATGCCGACCGCAAGCCGGTCGGTGTCAGCAACCTGGCACTCAATGCCTGGTTCCAGCGCAATCAGGGCGGCATGGAAGTGCTGGTCAATTCCCTGGCCATGAATCTGGGCGAAAAACGCTGGGAGTCGCATGTGCACGCTCGCCAAACAACGGGCGCCGAGCCGAGCGAAGAACACTGGCACATCCAGGCTGACCGTCTGGACCTGACCCCCCTGACTCCGCTGATCGACGCTTGGGTGCCTTTGCCGGAAAAGGTCGCTGCGGTGGTCGATGGCTTGAAGGTGACCGGCGGCGTTCGCAACCTCTTGCTGGATGTGCGCCCCAAGGCCACCGGCGACAAGCGCCTGAGCTTCGCCGCCAACCTCGACAACGTCGGCTTCAATGCCTATCACGGCGCGCCGGCGGCCGGAAATGTCAGCGGCAGTATCAGCGGCGATCTGGGGCAGGGCGAACTGCGCCTGGACACCGAAAAATTCATGTTGCACCTGGACCCGATCTTCGCCGACCCCTGGCATTACCTCAAAGCCAATGCCCGTCTGACCTGGAAACTTGATCAAGAAGGTTTCACCCTGGTAGCGCCCTACCTGAAAGTGCTGGGCGAAGAAGGCAAGATTGCCGGCGATTTCCTCATCCGCCTGTTGTTCGATGAGGCGCGTGAAGACTACATGGACCTGCGCGTGGGCCTGGTCGATGGCGACGGCCGCTATACCCCCAAATACCTGCCCAAAATGCTCAGCCCGGCTGTGGATCAGTGGCTGCGTACCGCTATTGTCAAAGGCGCGGTGGATGAGGGTTATTTCCAGTATCAAGGCTCGCTGGCCCATGGCGCGCCAGAGCATTCACGCAGCATTAGCCTGTTCTTCAAAGTCCATGACGTCACCTTGGATTACCAGCCCGGCTGGCCGGCTGTCAGCAAGGTCGACGGCGACGTGTTTATCGAGGGCGGTGGCGTACGCATCAAGGCGCGTAGTGGCCAGTTGCTCGATACCCAGGTGCGCAATGTCAACGTCAGCGTGCCCCATGTACCCAGCGGCCAGCACCCGCATCTGTACCTGGACGGCGAGTTCGACGGCGGGCTAGGCGATGGCATCAAGATCCTGCAGGATGCCCCTATCGGCACCGGGCCGACCTTCGCGGGCTGGGAAGCGCAAGGTCCATTAAAGGGCAAGCTGAACCTCGATATCCCACTGCACAAGGGTGAACACCCCAAGGTGGTGGTCGATTTCAATACCCGCAATGCCCGCCTGAAAATCCGCGAGCCAGAACTGGAACTGACCCAGCTCAAGGGAGATTTCCGCTTTGACTTCGATAAGGGTTTGAGTGCCCAGAACATCGGCGCCCAGGCTTTCGGCAAACCCATCACCGCGCAAATTTTCGCTGAAGGCAAACCCGATGCCTTGCGCACCCGAGTCATGGCCAAGGGGCTGGTGGAAGTCGGAAAACTCACCGACTGGCTGAAGGTGCAGCAAAAATTGCCGGTGAGCGGCCAGATTCCCTACCAGCTGCAATTGACCCTGGGCGGAAACGACAATCTGCTGAGCATCAATTCCAACCTCAAGGGCGTGGCGATCGATCTGCCAGCGCCGCTTGGCAAGCCGGCTGACGAAAGTCGGAACACTGTGTTCAGCATGACCCTGCAGGGCGACGAGCGACGCTACAACGTCGACTACGCCGATGTGGCCAACCTGGCCTATGCGGCGCCATCGGCCAGCCCTTCAGAGGGGCGAGGTGAGCTGGTGCTGGGCGGTGCCGATGCGCAGTTGCCTGGCACCAAGGGCGTGCGTGTTCGTGGTGTGCTCAAAGAGCTGGACCTGGCACCTTGGCGGGCCCAGACCGAACGCTATGCCGGCGTCGACGCCGAAGGCAGTGCCAAGCAGTTGCTGCGCAGCGCCGACATCTCCATCGGCCGTGTGATCGGTGGTGGTGTCGACCTGGACCAGGTGGTACTGGCGTTGCGCCGCAATCCGGACAGTTGGGCCTTGCGGCTCGACAGCAAGCAGGTCACTGGCAACCTGCACGCGCCCGATGCCAAGGGTGCACCGATTGCGATCAAATTGAGTTCCGTGCGCCTGCCAGCGCCTGATCCCGCCACCGTCATCGATGACAATCCACCCGATCCATTGGCGTCCAGCGATCCGCGCAAGATCCCCTCTATGGATGTACATGTCGCCAAACTCTATCAGGGTGATGATTTGTTGGGCGCCTGGTCGATCAAGCTGCGCCCGACAGCGACGGGTGTTGCCTTCAACAACATGAGTCTTGGTTTGAAGGGCATGACGCTCAACGGCAGCGGCGGTTGGGAAGGGGCTCCGGGTGCGAGTAGCAGCTGGTTCAAGGGTCGCCTGGAGGGCAAGAACCTTGCCGACGTGCTGAAGGCCTGGAAGTTTGCCCCCACGGTGACCAGCGAGGACTTCCATCTGGACGCCGATGGCCGTTGGCCGGGCTCGCCGGCCTGGGTCGGCGTCAAGCGCTTTTCCGGCAGCCTCGATGCGACCTTGCGCAATGGTCAATTCGTTGAAGTCGAAGGCAGCGCCCAGGCCTTGCGCGTCTTTGGCTTGCTCAACTTCAATTCCATCGGCCGCCGCCTGCGCCTGGATTTCTCCGACCTGTTCGGCAAGGGGCTGGCCTATGATCGGGTCAAGGGCCTGTTGCAAGCCAGCAAGGGTGTGTACGTGACCCGCGAGCCCATCACCATGACCGGTCCTTCCAGCAACCTTGAACTCGATGGCACCTTGGACATGGTTGCTGACCGCGTCGATGCCAAGCTGATGGTGGCCTTGCCGGTCACCAATAATCTACCGCTGGCAGCCTTGATCGTGGGCGCCCCGGCTATTGGAGGTGCACTGTTTCTGGTCGATAAGCTGCTGGGTGATCAGGTAGCCCGCTTCGCCAGCGTGCAGTATCGAGTCGAAGGTCCGTGGAAAGCGCCTAAGATTACTTTTATCAAACCTTTCGAAAAGGCCCGCTAGGCCCGGAGTCGAGCATGTCGTTAGCGGTGATTCAAATGGTCAGCCAGAGTGATGTGCTGGCCAACCTGGCCCAGGCCAGGGCATTGCTTGAACGGGCCGCCGAGGGTGGTGCGAAGCTTGCGGTTCTACCGGAAAATTTTGCAGCCATGGGCCGCCCTGATGCGGCCGCCATTGGCCAGGCCGAAGCCCAGGGCCTGGGCCCGATCCTGCCGTGGTTGAAACAGGCCGCCCGCGACCTCAAGTTATGGATAGTGGCCGGGACCTTGCCCCTGCCGCCTGTGGATCAACCTCACGGCAAGTCCCATGCCTGCTCGCTGCTGGTGGACGAGCACGGTGAAACGGTGGCCCGCTATGACAAATTGCACCTGTTTGATGTGGATGTAGCCGACAGCCGGGGCCGCTATCGTGAGTCAGATGACTACGCCCATGGTCAAAACGTTGTCGTGGCCGATACACCCGTTGGGCGGGTTGGCCTGAGCGTGTGTTATGACCTGCGCTTTCCAGAGCTCTACACAGCGCTGCGCGAAGCCGGTGCCGAGATCATTACCGCACCTTCGGCGTTTACCGCCGTGACCGGTGCGGCCCACTGGCAGGTGCTGATACGCGCACGTGCCATCGAAACCCAATGCTATGTCCTGGCCGCGGCCCAGGGCGGTGTTCATCCAGGGCCCCGGGAAACCTACGGGCATGCGGCCATTGTCGACCCCTGGGGGCGCATTCTGGTCGAACAGGATCAAGGCGAAGCCGTACTGCTGGCCGAACGTGACAGCAGTGAACAAGCGTCCATCCGGGCGCGGATGCCGGTGTCCAGTCACCGGCGATTTTTCTCGCAGGACGCATTGCGGCCTGCGCACACCTCGGAGTGACTATGAGCGAGTTGTTATCCACTGTCAGTGACCACCTGCTTGCGCCGGGAGGCTTGACCATCGAGAGCCTGCAGTCGGTGTTGAGCGAATTGGCAGGCCCCGGCATCGATGCCGCCGACCTGTATTTCCAAGGCCAGATTTCCGAGTCATGGGCCCTGGAAGATGGCATCGTCAAGGAAGGCAGCTTCAACCTTGACCAAGGGGTGGGCGTGCGCGCTCAGTCGGGTGAAAAAACCGGCTTCGCCTACAGCAACACCATCACCCAGGATGCCTTGCTGCAAGCTTCCCACGCGGCGCGCTCCATCTCTCGCGCCGGCCAGAACGGCACCGTCCAGGTATTTGCCCCTCAAGACATTCCTCGCCTGTACGGTGAAGACAACCCACTGGAAGTGCTCAGCCGTGCAGAGAAGGTCGACCTGCTCAAGCGTGTCGACGCTGCAACCCGTGCGCTAGACCCACGCATCCAGCAAGTAACCGTCAGCATGGCCGGGGTTTGGGAGCGCATCCTGATCGCCGCAGCCGATGGGAGCCTGGCCGCCGATGTTCGCCCGCTGGTGCGTTTCAACGTCAGCGTGATTGTCGAACAGAACGGTCGTCGCGAGCGGGGTGGACACGGTGGTGGCGGTCGTACCGATTACCGTTATTTCCTCAGTGACGATCGAGCCATGGGCTATGCCCGCGAAGCCCTGCGCCAAGCGCTGGTCAACCTTGAAGCCATTCCGGCGCCGGCCGGTACCTTGCCCGTGGTGCTGGGTTCTGGCTGGTCGGGTGTGCTGCTTCACGAAGCGGTCGGTCATGGCCTGGAAGGCGACTTCAACCGCAAGGGCAGTTCTGCCTACAGCGGCCGCATGGGCGAAATGGTTGCTTCCAGCCTGTGCACCATCGTCGATGATGGCACCCTGGCGGGTCGTCGTGGCTCGCTGAGCGTCGACGACGAAGGCACCCCGACCCAGTGCACCACCCTGATCGAGAACGGCGTGCTCAAGGGCTATATGCAAGACAAGCTCAATGCGCGCCTGATGGGTGTGGCCTGCACGGGCAACGGTCGTCGCGAGTCCTACGCGCACCTGCCGATGCCGCGCATGACCAACACCTACATGCTCGGCGGCCAGAGCGACCCTGCCGAGATCATCGCCTCGGTGAAAAAGGGCATCTATTGCGCCAACCTGGGTGGTGGCCAAGTGGACATCACCAGCGGCAAGTTTGTGTTCTCCACCAGTGAGGCTTACTTGATCGAAGACGGCAAGATCACCACGCCCGTCAAGGGCGCGACCTTGATCGGCAATGGGCCGGAGGCGATGAGCAAGGTATCGATGGTCGGCAACGACCTGTCGCTGGACAGCGGCGTGGGCACGTGTGGCAAGGACGGGCAATCGGTGCCGGTCGGCGTGGGCCAGCCGACATTGAAGATCGATGCGATCACGGTGGGTGGCACCGGCGCATGAAAAAAGGCGCGGGCAGCGTTATCGGCTGCCCGCGTTGACGGTCAGCGCAAGCCGCGCTGGGTTTCGTCCAGCTCGCGGATGTACTTGAAGATCTTGCGGCTGGCGGCAGGCGGTTTGTTCTGCGCCTGTTCGTGCTGGGCCTGACGAATCAGGGAGCGCAGTTGCTGGCGATCGGCCTCGGGGAACTCGCCAACGAAACGCTCCAGGTCCTCGTCGGTGCCAGCGATCAGGCGATCGCGCCAGCGTTCGAGGTTGTGGAAACGTTCGTTGTATTGCCGGGTGGAGGCATCGAGTTGGTCGAGCAGCACCAAAATCGCGTCGATCTCCTGATCACGCATCAGCTTGCCAATAAACGACAAATGCCGTTTACGGGCGATATGCGCGGTGTGCTTGGGCGCATCGGCCAGCGCCTTGCGCAGTGGATCGGTCAGGGGCAGGCGAGCCAGGGTGTCGGGCTTGAGTGTGGTCAAGCGCTCACCAAGATCAACCAGCGCATGCAGCTCGCGCTTGACCTGAGATTTGCTTTTTTCGCCGTCGTCGAAGGCGTCGTCGTAATCAACCATGGGGGCAGTCCGCTAATAAACGCCGCCATGATAACCAGTCGGGGGCCGCTTGTCCGGCCCGGTCGTAGCTTGACCCGCGCCGAAAGCAGAATTTGAGTGGAGAAAACTATGAACGCAGTCCAAAGCGTCGGTCCGCAGGCCTTGCCGGCTTTGCAGGAGCAGGTCGAGCAGATCATCGAAGAAGCTCGCCGCCAGGGCGCCAGCGCCTGCGAAGTGGCAGTGTCGCTGGAACAGGGCCTGTCCACCAGCGTACGCCAGCGCGAAGTCGAAACCGTTGAGTTCAACCGCGACCAGGGTTTCGGCATCACCCTTTATGTTGGGCAGCGCAAAGGCTCGGCCAGCACCTCGGCCAGCGGCCCTGAGGCCATTCGTGAAACCGTGGCGGCTGCCCTGGCAATCGCCAAGCACACCTCCGAGGACGAATGCTCGGGCCTCGCCGACAAAGCGTTGATGGCTCGCGATCTGCACGATTTCGATCTATATCACGCCTGGGACATCACCCCCGAGCAAGCCATCGAGAAAGCCTTGATCTGCGAGGCGGCGGCTTTTGACGCCGATTCGCGCATCAAGAACGCCGATGGCACCACGCTCAATACCCACCAAGGCTGCCGTGTGTACGGCAACAGCCACGGCTTTATCGGTGGTTATGCCTCGACTCGCCACAGCCTCAGCTGCGTGATGATTGCCGAAGGCGATGGCCAGATGCAGCGCGACTACTGGTACGACGTTAACCGCGAGGGCAAGTTGCTGGCTGCTCCCGAGATCATCGGGAAGCGTGCCGCAGAGCGTGCGGCTGCCCGCCTGGGTGCACGGCCGGTGCCGACCTGTGAAGTGCCGGTGCTGTTTTCGGCAGAACTGGCGGGCGGCTTGTTCGGCAGCTTCTTGTCGGCCATTTCCGGCGGCAACCTGTACCGCAAGTCTTCCTTCCTGGAAGGTACCATGGGTCAGCGCCTGTTCCCCGAGTGGCTGACCCTGGACGAGCGTCCTCACCTGCCGCGTGCCTTGGGCAGCGCATCCTTCGACGGAGACGGGCTGGCGACCTACGCCAAACCGTTCGTCGAAAATGGCCACTTGGTCTCCTATGTGCTGGGGACTTACTCAGGTCGCAAGCTGGGCCTGCCCAGTACCGCCAACTCCGGTGGCGTGCATAACCTGTTCGTGACTCACGGGGATGAAGACCAGGTAGCGCTGTTGCGCCGTATGGGCCGTGGGCTGCTGGTCACCGAACTGATGGGGCAGGGGCTGAACATGGTCACTGGCGATTATTCGCGTGGCGCGTCGGGTTTCTGGGTCGAAAACGGCGAGATTCAGTTTGCAGTCCAGGAAGTGACGATTGCCGGGAATATGAAAGACATGTTCAAGCAAATAGTCGCGATTGGCAGTGATCTTGAAACCCGCAGCAATATTCACACTGGGTCGATCCTGATCGAAAAAATGACCGTGGCCGGTAGCTAAAACGCTTCGCGGTGGTCCGGGATACCGGCAAGCCTACTCCCACATTCAATCAAAAGCCTTGACCTTGTGGGAGTTGGCTCTGCCAGCGAATGAGACCCTCAAAGCCCCATTGAGGGCTTGGATGGGTGGAGCCGGGTGGGGGCTTATCCGCTGTGTGATGTGGCTTTGCAGGGTATTTCTGTGGTGGGCCTATTCGCTGGCAGAGCCAGCTCCCACAAAAGCCAGCGCACCTCCCTTAAAGCCCGACCACCGTGTCGGGCTTTTTGCTGTCCGTCGCACACAGATGTTGTAATGATTCTATTTATTATTTAGTAATTAATACCATTACCTAGGTGGTCAGCTGTTGGCCGACAAGGCGATCGCCACCTTCAAGGTCAACGAAGCCAAGCTCAAGGAAGCGTTGGCGCGCAACCCGATTCTGGTGACGGCCCTGAACCCGATCATCGGCTACCAGAAGGCTGCCGAAATAGCCAAGACTGCCTACAAGGAAGGGCGCCCGATCATCGATGTGGCGCTGGAGCACACCGACCTGGATCGTCAGCAGCTTGAAGTGCTGCTGGCCCCGGAAAAACTCACTGCGGGCGGCGTGTAATCACGCGTGATGCCGCCCTGGCCAGCCTTGGCTTGTGCATCGGGTTTTGTTTGATGATGGTGATGGATACGGCGTTGGCTTGAGGCCGTCATCGCGGGTAAACCCGGCTCCTACACCGACCCTTGTAGGAGCGCGGCTTGCCGGAACGCCGGACCGCAGCGATGGCTGCACCGCGGTGTGTCAGGCAGACGGTGTAGTTTATCGGGGGGGGGGCTGTCACTCGCCTTCATCAAAGTAGTTGTTGATCAACTTCACCAGCGCATCCAGCGCTTCCTGTTCGTTGTCGCCTTCCGTTTTCAGGTGAACATGGGTGCCCTTGCCGGCAGCCAGCATCATGACGGCCATGATGCTCTTGCCGTCGACCATGGTCTCGGGTGTGCGCCCGACTCGGACCTGGCAGCGGTGCTGGCCAGCGACGCCGACGAACTTGGCTGCCGCGCGAGCGTGCAAGCCAAGCTTGTTGATAATGGTGATTTCAAGAGCGGGCATCGCGGGGAGGGTCCTTTCAGCTGAGGTCGCGGTGGCGAACCTGAACATTCTTGAGGGATTGCTGCAGGACTTGGCCCAGGCGCTCGGTCAGATAAACGGAGCGATGGTGTCCGCCTGTGCAGCCAATGGCGATCGTGACGTAGGCACGGTTACTGGCGGCAAAGCGCGGCAGCCACTTGAGCAGATAGCTGGAGATGTCCTGGAACATTTCCTCGACATCGGGCTGGGCAGCGAGATAGTCGACCACGGGTTGTTCAAGCCCTGAATGATCGCGCAGTTCCGGCTTCCAGTAGGGGTTGGGCAAGCAGCGCACATCAAACACCAAGTCGGCATCGACTGGCATGCCGCGCTTGAAGCCGAACGATTCGACCAAAAACGCCGTACCCGCCTCGGGTTTGTCCAGCAGGCGCAACTTGATGGTGTCACGCAGTTGGTAGAGGTTGAGGTTGGTGGTGTTGATCTTGAGGTCGGCAAGGTCTGCGATCGGGCCCAGCAGATCGCTCTCGACACGGATGGCTTCTGCCAGCGAGCGCGAGGGATTGGTCAGTGGATGGCGCCGACGTGTCTCGGAGAAACGCTTGAGCAGGGTTTCTTCATCGGCATCCAGGTACAACACGTCGCAATGGATGTGCCGGCCACGTGCTTCATCGAGCAGTTCGGGAAAGCGCGTCAAGTGGCTGGGCAAGTTGCGCGCATCAATGGAAACGGCAACCTTGGGTTGCAGCAACTCGGTATTGATCAGCGCATTCTCGGCCAATTGCGGCAGCAGGCCTGCCGGCAAGTTGTCGATGCAGTAGAAGCCGTTATCCTCCAGTACATCGAGTGCAGTACTTTTACCTGAGCCGGATCGGCCGCTGACGATGATCAAACGCATGATTAGTGACCGCTCTGTTCATCCAGGACGACTTGATACAGGGCTTCGTTGCTGCTCGCGGTACGCAGGCGATCACGAACGTCCTTGCGATCAAGCATGCTGGCTATCTGGCGCAGCAGCTCCAGGTGAGCATCGGTGGCAGCCTCCGGGACCAGCAGAACGAACAGCAGGTCTACCGGTGCGCCGTCGATGGCGTCGAAATCTATGGGTGCATCAAGGTGAAGCAGGGCGCTGATGGGGCCGTCGCACCCCTTTAGCCGGCAGTGAGGAATGGCAATGCCATTGCCGAAACCGGTAGAGCCCAGTTTTTCACGGGCAATCAGGCTTTCGAACACAAGTTGCATATCCAGCTGGGGTACTTCCCGGTGGATCAGATTTGCAATTTGTTCGAGTACACGCTTTTTACTGCCGCCCGGCACGTTCACAAGAGAACGGCCGGCGGTCAGGATAGTTTCAAGTCGGATCATGTGAGGGGGGTGTCAGCGAGCAGCCTGGCCATTCAGGAGGCTCTGCTGTTTTTCCTTGTGTTTTTTCAGTTGGCGATCGAGCTTGTCGGTAAGGGAGTCAATAGCGGCATACATGTCTTCATGCTCGGCATTGGCAACAACCTCATTGCCGGGAATCTGCAGGGTAGCCTCGATCTTCTGCTGCAACTTTTCGACCTTGAGGATGATCTGCACATTGGTAATCTTGTCGAAGTGACGCTCCAGTCGATCGAGTTTTTCCCCGATGTAGGTGCGCAATGGCTCGGTGACTTCTACATGTTGTCCACTGATGTTGACTTGCATACAGCTTCTCCTATGTTGCCAGTGCATAAAGAGGCAAGCCCACGGGCTTGCCACTGAAACGCTGTGGCTCATCTCAAGGCCGTTACATCAATCGCTTGCGTTCGCTCGACGGTGCAATGCCGAGGGACTCGCGGTACTTGGCGACGGTGCGACGGGCTACCTGGATGCCCTGTGCCTCCAGTAAACCAGCGATCTTGCTGTCACTCAATGGCTTTTTCTGATTTTCCGCGGCAACCAGTTTTTTGATGATCGCGCGGATGGCTGTAGACGAGCATTCACCGCCTTCAGAGGTGCTGACGTGGCTTGAGAAAAAATACTTCAGCTCGTAGATACCGCGCGGGGTATGCATGTATTTCTGGGTGGTAACCCGCGAAATAGTTGACTCATGCATGCCTACTGCCTCGGCGATATCGTGCAGCACCAAAGGCTTCATGGCTTCGTCGCCGTGGTCCAGGAAGCCGCGCTGGTGCTCGACGATCTGGGTGGCAACTTTCATCAGCGTTTCGTTGCGGCTTTGCAGGCTCTTGATGAACCAGCGGGCTTCCTGCAGTTGATTGCGCATGAAGGTGTTGTCGGCGCTGGTGTCGGCGCGACGAACGAAGCCTGCGTATTGCGGATTGACGCGCAAACGCGGCACTGATTCCTGGTTCAGCTCCACCAGCCAGCGCTCGCTGTCCTTGCGCACGATCACGTCTGGCACCACGTACTCGGGTTCGGACGACTCGATCTGTGAACCGGGGCGCGGGTTGAGGCTCTGCACCAGCTCGATCACCTGGCGCAGTTCGTCTTCCTTGATTTTCATGCGGCGCATCAGCTGGCTGTAGTCACGGCTGCCGAGCACGTCGATGAAATCGGTAACCAGACGCTTGGCTTCCGTTAGCCAAGGCGTCTTGGGCGGCAGTTGGCGCAGTTGCAACAACAGGCACTCGCCCAGGTTGCGGGCGGCGATGCCGGCGGGCTCGAATTGTTGCACGCGGTGCAGGACGGCTTCGATCTCGTCCAGTTCGATGTCCAGCTCCGGGTCGAACGACTCGCAGATTTCCTCGAGGGTTTCGTCCAGGTAGCCCTGGCTGTTGATGCAGTCGATCAAGGTGACGGCAATCAGGCGGTCGGTGTCGGACATCGGCGCCAGGTTCAACTGCCAGAGCAGGTGGCTCTGCAGGCTTTCGCCGGCGGACGTGCGGGTGGTGAAGTCCCACTCGTCATCGTCGTTGCTGGGCAGGCTGCTGGCGCTGGTCTGGTAGATGTCTTCCCAGGCCGTATCGACCGGCAATTCGTTGGGGATGCGTTCGTTCCACTCGCCTTCTTCAAGGTTCTCCACGGTCGGTGCGTTTTCCTGGTAGCTGGGCTCCTGGAGGTCCGACGGGGTTTTCTGTTCGATGTTATCGGCCAGTGGGTCACTGTTGTCGAAGTCGTCGCCTTCTTCCTGGCGTTCGAGCATCGGGTTCGATTCCAGTGCTTCCTGGATTTCCTGTTGGAGGTCCAGGGTCGACAGCTGGAGCAAACGGATGGCCTGTTGCAACTGAGGTGTCATCGTCAGTTGCTGGCCCATTCTTAGGACGAGCGATGGTTTCATGGCAGGGGCTTTACACCTTATTTGCCGGCGCACATGCGCCATCCACTACAGGGCGCCGGAGCGCCAAACATAAGCAAGTTATATGCCTGAATCTGAAGTGTTTGCCTAGAGCACCGTAACAATTTAGTGACAGTCAAGCGCTCCAGGCAACTCGCCAAACACCTCGAAATTACAGGCGGAACTCGTGGCCGAGGTAAACCTCTTTCACCAGTTCGTTGGCCAGGATGGCGTCCGAGTCGCCCTCGGCGATCAGTTGGCCATCATTGACGATGTAAGCGGTTTCGCAAATATCCAGGGTTTCACGAACATTGTGGTCGGTGATCAGAACGCCGATGCCCTTGGCTTTCAAGTGATGGATGATCTGCTTGATATCACCTACGGAGATCGGGTCGACACCGGCAAAAGGTTCGTCGAGCAGGATGAACTTGGGCGCGGTTGCCAGTGCGCGGGCGATTTCGACCCGGCGCCGCTCGCCACCCGACAGGCTCATCCCCAGGTTGTCGCGGATATGGCTGATGTGGAACTCCTGCAGCAGGCTTTCCAGCTCCTTGACCCGGCCGGCCTTGTCCAGCTCCTTGCGGGTTTCCAGGATGGCCATGATGTTGTCGGCCACCGACAGCTTGCGAAAGATCGAGGCTTCCTGCGGCAGGTAGCCGATACCGGCACGGGCGCGACCGTGCATGGGTTGGTGGCTGACGTCGATGTCATCAATCAGCACGCGGCCCTGGTCAGCCTGCACCAGCCCTACGATCATGTAGAAACAGGTGGTCTTGCCAGCGCCATTGGGGCCCAGCAGGCCGACGATCTGACCGCTGTCGATGGACAGGCTGACGTCGCGCACGACCTGGCGGCTTTTGTAGCTTTTGGCCAAGTGTTGGGCTTTCAGAGTCGCCATTACGGGGCCTTTTGCTCGTCGGTTTTCTTTTTCGGCTGGATGACCATGTCGATGCGTGGGCGTGGTGTTTTCACACCGCCTCCAGCGCGGCCAGCGGTTGCCACCTGAGTGGCGGTGTCGTAGACGATCTTCTCGCCTTCGGTGGTGTTGCCCTGGTTGATCACCTTGGCCTGGTCGATCAACACGATACGGTCTTGCGTGGAGTGATACTGGATGGTCACAGCATAGGCCTTGACCTTTTCCGGGTCGGTGGCTTTTTGCTGTTGCTCGAAGTACGCCAGGCTACCGATGGCGGTCACCACATCGACATCGCCAGCGGGGGTGCGGGTCAGAGTGACGGTGTTGCCGGTGATCTTCATCGAACCTTGAGTGATGATGACATCACCTTTGTACGTGGCAATGCCTTGCTTGTCATCGAGCTGCGCGTCATCAGCCTGAATACGGATAGGCTGGTCGCGGTCGGTCGGCAGAGCCCAGGCGCTCACGCTTCCCAGTGCTGCGCCCACGCTGAGCAAGAAAGGAAGGGTTTTAACGAGCCTCATACTGTCCTCTTACGTTGGACAGCAGGTTGATCCTGCTGTCGTTCAAATACGCTTTCATGCCTGTGGCCGTGGTCACGCCGCCAGCGCCCTCGATTCTAACGGCTTGCTCGGTTTGCGCATATTCCTTCTGCGGGAATACCGTGATGCGCGAGGAAGTGATGAGCGTGGCGCGGTTTTTCTGGTCGGTGCGGGCGATGCGCACGGAGTCGATCAGCTCGACCTCGGTGCCGTCGGGGTTGACCTCGCCGCGCTCGCTCTGCACATGCCAGGGGTAGGCGGTACCGCGATACATCTGCAGGTCGGGTTTGGTCAGCAGGGTGACCTCGCTGGCCATGACATGCTCCACCTTGTCGGCGGTCATTTCATATTGCAGCTTGCCATCGGGCAGGAACTGCACGCTGCGCGCATTGAGGGCGTAGTAGTCGATGGCGTTCTCGTCGACGGTCACGACCGGTTTATTGTCGAGAAAGCTTTGCGGGCTGATGTTCCAGTAGCCGACGGCTGCCAGCAGCGCGGCAGCGACACAGAACAGCGCAATATTGCGGGCTTTTTTAATGAACATGAATCGCTCTACAGATAATGGGCGTGAGCCGCTTCAAGGTTGCCCTGGGCACGCAGGATCAGCTCGCAGAACTCACGCACGGCACCTTCGCCGCCGCGTGCCTGGGTGACACCATCGGCGTGCTCGCGCACAAAGGCGGCAGCATTGGCCACGGCCATGCCCAGGCCCACCCGGCGAATCACCGGCAGGTCAGGCAGGTCGTCACCCAGATAGGCCACTTGTTCATAGCTTAGGTTGAGTTGGCCGAGAAGCTCGTCCAGAACCACCAATTTATCTTCCCTGCCCTGATAAAGATGCGGGATGCCGAGGTTGCGGGCGCGTCGCTCCACTGCTGGGGTCTTGCGGCCACTGATGATGGCGGTGGTCACGCCACTGTTCATCAGCATCTTGATGCCTTGGCCGTCCAGGGTATTGAACGACTTGAATTCGCTGCCATCTTCGAGGAAATACAGGCGACCGTCGGTCATCACGCCGTCCACGTCGAAGACAGCCAGCTTGATGGCTTTACCGCGTTGCAGTAGATCGTTACTCATTTACATCACTCCGGCGCGCAGCAGGTCGTGCATGTTGAGGGCGCCCACCGGCTTTTCGGCCTTGTCGACCACCACCAGCGCGCTGATTTTGTGGTCTTCCATGATCTTCAAGGCTTCGGCGGCCAGCATGTCCGGGCGGGCGGTCTTGCCGTGCGGGGTCATGACATCTTCGATTTTTGCGGTATGGATATCGATGCTGCGGTCCAGGCTGCGGCGCAGGTCGCCGTCGGTAAAGATCCCGGCCAGGCTGCCATCGGCTTCCAGCACCACGGTCATGCCCAGGCCCTTGCGGGACATTTCCAGCAGGGCGTCCTTGAGCAGGGTGCCACGGACCACCTGCGGCAGTTCTTCGCCGCCGTGCATGACGTTTTCCACTTTCAGCAGCAAGCGACGGCCCAGGGCGCCGCCGGGGTGCGAAAAGGCGAAGTCTTCGGCTGTAAAGCCGCGGGCTTCGAGCAGGGCTATGGCCAGGGCGTCGCCCAGCACCAGTGTTGCGGTGGTCGAGGAGGTCGGTGCCAGGTTCAGCGGGCAGGCTTCCTGGGCAACGCGCGCGTCGAGGTTGACCTCGGCGGCCTTGGCCAGGGGCGAATCAGGGTTGCCGGTCAGACTGATCAGCTGGATGCCCAAGCGCTTGATCAGCGGCAGCAGGGTGACGATCTCGGCGGTGGAGCCTGAGTTGGACAGCGCCAGGATGATGTCATCCTTGGTGATCATGCCCATGTCGCCATGACTGGCTTCGGCCGGATGCACAAAAAAGGCGGTTGTGCCGGTGCTGGCCAAGGTGGCGGCTATTTTGTTGCCGATGTGGCCAGACTTGCCCATGCCGACCACGACGACGCGGCCCTTGCTGGCCAGAATCATCTCGCAGGCACGGACGAAATCGGCATCGATGTGCGCCAGCAAGCCTTCAACGGCCTCAAGCTCGAGGCGGATGGTGCGCTGTGCGGATTGGATCAGGTCGCTGGATTGGCTCATGTCGGAAATCGGATTGCCTGATGAAAAGGCGACGATTATAGCGGTAATGCGCGAAAGCCTCACCTGCGATCGTCGCCAAGCGCCTGTCGCAGGGCTGAACAAGCGCGGCGCAGGCCTTGGGGCGAGGGTGTCAGCGGTGATATAGTTCGCCGCCAGTTCGGCCCGCCCAGTGTCCGCGTGCCTCCAAGAAGGGGGTGAGCGTCTGAGTAAGAGGCTGCATCGCAAGGAGTTTAGATGAGTGCCGATAACGCCTACGCGGTCGAGCTGAAGGGCCTTACCTTCAAGCGCGGTGCGCGCAGTATCTTCAATAACGTCGATATTCGTATTCCGCGTGGCAAGGTCACCGGAATCATGGGGCCATCGGGGTGCGGTAAGACGACGCTGTTGCGGTTGATGGGGGCGCAGTTGCGGCCTACCAGTGGCGAGGTCTGGGTCAATGGCCAGAACCTGCCGAAGCTCTCGCGCAGCGATCTGTTCGATGCCCGCAAGCACATGGGCGTGCTGTTCCAGAGCGGCGCCCTGTTCACCGATCTGGATGTATTCGAGAACGTCGCCTTTCCGCTGCGGGTGCACACCCAACTTCCCGAAGAAATGATTCGAGACATTGTTTTGATGAAGCTGCAGGCCGTTGGCCTTCGCGGTGCCATCGAGTTGATGCCTGACGAGCTTTCCGGTGGCATGAAGCGCCGTGTAGCGCTGGCCCGGGCCATTGCCCTGGATCCGCAGATCCTGATGTATGACGAACCCTTCGTGGGTCAGGACCCGATCGCCATGGGCGTGCTGGTGCGCCTGATTCGCCTGCTCAATGATGCCCTGGGCATTACCAGTATCGTGGTCTCCCACGATCTGGCCGAAACCGCGAGTATTGCCGACTACATCTACGTGGTCGGCGACGGCCAGGTATTGGGGCAGGGCACGCCGCAGGAGTTGATGAACTCCGATAACCCGCGCATTCGTCAATTCATGAAAGGCGACCCGGACGGGCCAGTCCCTTTCCACTTTCCTGCGCCGGATTACCGCGCTGATTTACTGGGGAAGCGTTGATGCGCAGAAAATCTCTACTGGAACGCATTCGGCGGTTCGGTCGCTCGGCCATCGATGTGTTGGCGGTGATGGGGCGCTCGACGCTGTTCCTGATCCATGCCCTGGGCGGGCGTGGCGGCATCGGCGGCGGCTTTCAACTGCTGGTCAAGCAGCTCTACTCCGTCGGCGTGATGTCGCTGGCAATCATCGTGGTCTCGGGTGTGTTCATCGGCATGGTGCTGGCCCTGCAAGGCTTCAGCATCCTGACCAAATATGGCTCGGAGCAGGCCGTGGGGCAGATGGTCGCCCTGACGCTGTTGCGTGAGTTGGGGCCGGTGGTCACCGCATTGTTGTTCGCCGGGCGCGCAGGCTCGGCGCTGACAGCTGAAATCGGCAACATGAAATCGACCGAGCAGCTTTCCAGCCTGGAAATGATCGGTGTCGACCCCCTCAAATATATCGTTGCGCCCAGGCTTTGGGCCGGATTCATTTCGCTGCCACTGCTGGCCATGATCTTCAGCGTGGTCGGCATTTGGGGTGGTTCGTGGGTGGCGGTTGACTGGCTGGGCGTCTATGAAGGCTCGTTCTGGGCCAACATGCAAAACAGCGTGTCGTTCACCGATGACGTACTCAATGGCGTGATCAAGAGCCTGGTGTTTGCTTTTGTGGTCACGTGGATTGCCGTTTTCCAAGGGTATGACTGCGAGCCCACCTCAGAGGGGATCAGTCGTGCCACGACCAAGACCGTGGTATATGCCTCATTGGCAGTGCTGGGCCTGGACTTTATTTTGACCGCCTTGATGTTTGGAGATTTCTGATGCAAAACCGCACCCTGGAAATCGGTGTCGGCCTGTTTTTGCTGGCCGGGATTCTGGCGCTGCTACTGTTGGCGCTGCGCGTCAGTGGCCTGTCGGCTACTCCGAGCACCGACACTTATAAACTTTACGCCTACTTCGACAATATCGCAGGTTTGACTGTCAGAGCTAAAGTGACCATGGCCGGTGTGACCATCGGCAAGGTCACTGCAATCGATCTGGACCGCGACACCTTTACCGGTCGGGTGACCCTGGAGCTGGAAAAACGCGTGGACAACCTGCCCGCCGATTCCACTGCCTCGATCCTGACCGCGGGGTTGCTGGGTGAAAAGTACGTCGGCATCAGCGTGGGTGGTGAAGACAAACTGCTCAAGGATGGCGCAACGATTCACGACACCCAGTCCTCGCTGGTGCTTGAGGACCTTATCGGCAAATTCCTGCTCAATAGTGTTGGCAAAGAAGCCAAGTGAAATGAGGAGTTATTCCATGATGTCTATTCTGCGACGTGGCCTGCTGGTTCTGTTGGCGGCCCTGCCGATGCTGGCGCATGCCGTTACTGGCCCGTCGGCCCATGAGCTGATCCAGGACACCACCACGCGTCTTCTGGCAGACCTTGAGAAAAACAAAGAAATCTACAAGACCAATCCGAGTGCGTTCTACGATGCGCTGAACGGCATCGTCGGGCCGGTCGTGGACGCCGACGGTGTCTCTCGCAGCATCATGACGGTCAAGTACTCGCGCAAGGCGACCCCGGAGCAGATGGCCCGCTTCCAGGAGAACTTCAAGCGCAGCCTGATGCAGTTCTATGGCAACGCGCTGCTGGAGTACAAGAACCAGGGCATCACCGTTTCGCCTGCCAAGGATGAAAGTGGCGATCGCACCAGCGTTGACATGAAGGTCAAGGGTCAAAGCGGCGCCATCTACCCGGTTTCCTACACGCTGGAAAAAATCAATGACGAGTGGAAAGTCCGTAATGTCATCATCAATGGCATTAACATTGGCAAACTGTTCCGTGACCAGTTCGCCGATGCCATGCAGCGCAATGGCAATGACCTGGACAAGACCATCAATAACTGGGCCGGCGAAGTAGCCGACGCCAAGGCCAAGACCGACCAAGCCGCTGAAACACAGAAGCAGAACTCACAATGACGACCAGCGAAGTACGCGCTGACGCTCCAGGGCAGTTGAGCCTGCATGGCGTGCTCGACTACCGCTCGGGACCCACCTTGCTTAAGCAAGGCCAGGCGCTGATCAAGGCCTGCGCGGAACCGGCGTTGGTGGTTGACTGTTCTGGTGTTGAGAAGTCCAGCAGCGTGGGCTTGTCCTTGCTACTGTCTTTTATGCGCAGTGCCCGGTCGTTGGGTAAAACGCTGTCGATCAGGACCATGCCCGACGATATGCGAGAAATTGCCCAGGTCAGCGAGTTGACCGAATTGCTGGTCCAGGATTGAAATCCCGAGGCCCTTTGTCAGAGTTCCCCATTGCGGGGTTCGCAGGCGAAGGGCTTTTTTGTATGATGGCCGACCCGCGCGCGTTGGGCGCCGATTGAGGTTGAGCATGCAGGCCGTAGAAGTTAAGAGCTTTCTTGAAGGAAAGTTGCCAGGAATCCAGGTCGAAGTTGAAGGCGAAGGCTGCAACTTCCAGTTGAACGTGATCAGCGACGAGTTGGCAGGCCTGAGCCCTGTCAAGCGTCAGCAGGCGGTTTATGCTCATCTGAACCCTTGGATTGCCGATGGCAGCATCCACGCGGTCACCATGAAATTTTTCAGCAGCGCAGCCTGGGCTGAGCGTACCTGAGCCAATTGGCGTCGAGATCCCTATGGACAAACTGATTATTACTGGCGGCGTTCGTCTTGATGGCGAAATCCGCATCTCCGGGGCAAAGAACTCTGCCCTGCCGATTCTTGCCGCGACTCTGTTGTGCGATGGCCCGGTCACGGTCGGCAACCTGCCGCACCTGCACGACATCACCACCATGATCGAGCTGTTCGGGCGCATGGGCATTGAGCCTGTGATCGACGAAAAGCTGTCGGTGGAAATCGATCCACGCACCATCAAGACCCTGATCGCGCCCTACGAGCTGGTGAAAACCATGCGCGCCTCGATCCTGGTACTGGGCCCGATGGTTGCTCGCTTCGGTGAAGCCGAAGTCGCGCTGCCGGGCGGTTGCGCCATCGGCTCGCGCCCGGTTGACCTGCACATTCGCGGCCTGGAAGCCATGGGCGCGAAGATCGAGGTCGAAGGTGGCTACATCAAGGCCAAGGCGCCTGAGGGTGGCCTGCGCGGTGCGCACTTCTTCTTCGACACCGTCAGCGTGACCGGTACCGAGAACATCATGATGGCCGCGGCCCTGGCCAAAGGCCAGAGCGTACTGCAGAACGCTGCGCGCGAGCCAGAAGTGGTGGACCTTGCCAACTTCCTGATTGCCATGGGCGCCAAGATCAGCGGCGCCGGTACCGACACCATCACTATCGACGGTGTCGAGCGCCTGCATCCGACGTTCTACAACGTGATGCCTGACCGTATCGAGACGGGTACCTATCTGGTGGCCGCAGCCGTTACCGGTGGCCGCGTCAAGGTCAAGGACACCGATCCGACCATCCTTGAAGCGGTACTGGAGAAACTCAAGGAAGCGGGCGCCGAGATCACCACCGGCGTTGACTGGATCGAGCTGAACATGCACGGCAAGCGGCCCAAGGCTGTCAACCTGCGTACCGCGCCGTACCCTGCCTTCCCGACTGACATGCAAGCGCAGTTTGTCTCGCTGAACGCCATTGCCACCGGCACCGGCGCTGTGATCGAGACCATCTTCGAAAACCGTTTCATGCACGTCTATGAGCTGCATCGCATGGGCGCCAAGATCCAGGTTGAAGGCAACACTGCCATCGTCACTGGTACCGAAAAGCTCAAGGGCGCGCCGGTCATGGCGACCGACCTGCGGGCTTCGGCCAGCCTGGTCATCTCGGCACTGGTAGCCGAGGGCGATACCCTGATCGACCGCATCTACCACATCGACCGTGGTTATGAATGCATCGAGGAAAAACTGCAAATGCTGGGCGCGAAGATCCGTCGCGTGCCGGGCTAGTTTTTCTTGAGGGGCGCAGGGAGGCGCCCCGACATGCCGGACTGAATTGATTCGCGTCGAATCGGCTTACCATTCGACGAGAAGTATCCTGATAAGGAACGACGTTTCCCATGTTGACCATCGCGCTGTCCAAGGGCCGTATTCTTGACGATACCCTGCCGTTGTTGGCAGAGGCCGGCATTGTGCCGACCGAAAATCCGGATAAAAGCCGCAAGCTGATCATTCCTACCACTCAGGCAGATGTTCGCCTGCTGATCGTCCGGGCGACTGACGTGCCGACTTACGTCGAGCATGGCGCCGCCGACCTGGGCGTTGCTGGCAAGGACGTGCTCATGGAGTACGGCGGCCAGGGCCTGTACGAGCCACTGGACTTGCAGATTGCCCGTTGCAAGCTGATGACCGCGGGTGCTGTCGGTGCGGTCGAGCCCAAGGGCCGTCTGCGCGTGGCAACCAAGTTCGTCAACGTTGCCAAGCGTTACTACGCCGAGCAAGGCCGTCAGGTCGACATCATCAAGCTGTATGGCTCGATGGAGCTGGCGCCGCTGATTGGCCTGGCTGACAAGATCATCGACGTTGTCGATACCGGTAACACCCTGCGTGCCAACGGCCTGGAACCCCAGGAGATGATCGCTGAGATCAGTTCCCGGCTGGTGGTCAACAAGGCATCGATGAAGATGCAGCACGCCCGCATTCAGAGCCTGATCGACGTCCTGCGTCAGGCTGTGGAATCGCGACACCGCGGCTGACAGTATTGCGCGACCCCAGGTCGCGCCCGTCTATCCGTGTCATAGCCAGAATTCTCAGGTGCCCGCGCGGATCGACTGCTACTTTAGGGCGCCTGAGCATTTGCCAATTATCGAGGCCCACGCTATGACCACGTCCACTGCAATTCGCCGACTCAACGCTGCTGACCCGGATTTCGCCCGACATCTGGATCATCTGCTGAGCTGGGAAAGCGTGTCTGACGATTCGGTCAACCAGCGCGTGCTCGACATCATCAAGGCGGTGCGCGAGCGCGGCGACGCGGCGCTGGTGGAGTTCACCCAACGTTTCGACGGTGTCCAGGCGACCTCCATCGACGACCTGATCGTCAACCGCGAGCGCCTGGAACTGGCGCTGACCCGCATCACGCCCGAACAGCGCCAGGCCCTGGAAACAGCTGCCGAGCGTGTGCGCAGCTACCACGAAAAGCAAAAACAGGATTCCTGGAGCTATACCGAAGCCGACGGCACCGTGCTTGGCCAGAAAGTCACGCCATTGGATCGTGCTGGTTTGTATGTCCCTGGCGGCAAGGCTTCCTATCCTTCGTCGGTGCTGATGAATGCCATTCCTGCCAAGGTGGCTGGCGTGACTGAAGTGGTCATGGTGGTGCCGACGCCTCGCGGTGAGATCAACGAACTGGTACTGGCGGCGGCCTGCATCGCCGGTGTCGATCGGGTTTTCACCATCGGTGGCGCCCAGGCCGTTGCAGCCTTGGCCTATGGCACTGAAAGCGTGCCGCGTGTCGACAAGGTGGTTGGCCCAGGCAATATCTATGTGGCCACTGCCAAGCGCCATGTATTTGGCCAGGTCGGCATCGACATGATCGCCGGCCCTTCGGAAATCCTGGTGGTGTGCGATGGCCAGACTGACCCGGACTGGATCGCCATGGACTTGTTCTCCCAGGCCGAGCACGACGAAGATGCCCAGTCGATCCTGGTCAGTACCGATGCCGAATTCCTCGACAAGGTCGCCACCAGCATCGACAAGCTGCTGCCGACCATGGACCGCGCCGACATCATCAAGACGTCGATCAACACTCGCGGCGCCCTGATTCTGGTCAGTGACATGCAGCAGGCTATCGAAGTCGTCAACCGTATCGCGCCTGAACACCTGGAATTGTCGGTCGCCGACCCGCAAGCCTGGTTGCCACAGATCCGCCACGCGGGCGCGATCTTCATGGGGCGCCACACCAGCGAAGCGCTGGGCGACTACTGCGCAGGCCCCAACCACGTATTGCCCACCTCGGGCACCGCGCGGTTCTCCTCGCCGCTGGGGGTATATGACTTCCAGAAGCGCTCCTCGATCATTTTCTGCTCGCAGCAGGGCGCCTCGGAGTTGGGCAAGACCGCATCAGTACTGGCCCGGGGTGAATCCTTGAGTGCCCACGCCCGCAGCGCTGAATACCGCATCATCGCCGACAAGAAAGGGGAATGAACATGAGCAAATTCTGGAGCCCCTTCGTCAAGGACCTGGTGCCTTACGTGCCGGGTGAGCAGCCGAAGCTGACCAAGTTGGTCAAGCTCAACACCAACGAGAACCCTTACGGGCCGTCGCCCAAGGCGCTGGAAGCCATGCGCGCCGAGGTCAACGACAACCTGCGCCTGTACCCGGACCCGAACGGTGACCGCCTCAAGCAGGCCGTGGCCGAGTACTACGGTATCGAAACGCGCCAGATTTTCCTCGGCAACGGTTCGGACGAAGTACTGGCGCATGCCTTCCACGGCTTGTTCCAGCACGGCAAGCCGCTGCTGTTCCCGGATATCAGCTACAGCTTCTATCCGGTTTACTGCGGCTTGTACGGCATCGAGTTCGACGCGCTGCCCCTGGATGAGCAGTTCCAGATTCGCGTCGAAGACTATGCTCGCCCCAATGGCGGGATCATTTTCCCCAACCCCAATGCCCCCACCGGTTGCCTGATGGCGCTGGAGGCCGTGGAGCGCCTGCTCCAGGCCAACCCGGACACCGTCGTGGTGGTCGATGAGGCCTACATCGATTTTGGTGGCGAAACGGCGATCACGCTGGTTGATCGATACCCGAACCTGCTGGTTACCCAAACGCTCTCCAAGTCGCGTTCGCTGGCAGGCCTTCGGGTTGGTCTGGCGGTTGGGCACCCGGATCTGATCGAGGCGCTGGAGCGCATCAAGAACAGCTTCAACTCCTACCCGCTGGACCGCATGGCCATCGTTGGCGCAGCGGCTGCGTTCGAAGACAAGGCTTACTTCGAGCAAACCTGCAAGGCTGTGATCGACAGTCGCGAGCAATTGGTTACGGCGCTTGAACGGCGTGGTTTTGAGGTGTTGCCGTCGGCTGCGAACTTCATCTTCGCTCGCCACCCTCAACAGGATGCGGCCACCCTGGCGGCGCGTCTGCGTGAGCAGGGCGTGATCGTTCGGCACTTCAAGCAGGAGCGGATTGCTCAGTTCCTGCGGATCAGCATCGGTACCCAGGAACAGAACCAGGCGCTACTCGACGCTCTTTGATTCGTTGTAGGAGCCGGCTTTAGCCGCGATGGCTTCACCGCGATGCATCAGGCAAACCGCGGCGACTTCATCGCGGCTAAAGCCAGCTCCTACATTAGTCCGTGTAGGAGCCGGCATTAGCCGCGATGGGCGCGACGCAATCCACCCGTTCGCGGTTATTCTTCCTGGGCTGCTGGAGCTGGCGGTGGTCGCAGGCCGATTTCGGCGGTCAGCTTCATTTCCTTGCCGTTGCGTATGATCTCGATGGGAACCCTGTCGTTGGGCTTGGTCTGCGCAACCTGGTTCATGGAGCGACGTCCATCTCCGGCCGGCTGACCGTTGATGCTGAGGATCACGTCACCCAGTTGCAGACCGGCCTTCTGAGCCGGGCCATCGCGGAAAATACCGGCTACAACGATGCCAGCGCGGCCTTGCAGGCCAAACGACTCGGCCAGTTCCTGGCTCAGAGGCTGCACTTCAATCCCCAGCCAACCACGAATCACCTGACCATGCTCGATGATGGCCTTCATTACGCTTAGCGCCAGCTTGGTGGGAATGGCGAAGCCGATCCCCTGGGAGCCACCGGATTTGGAGAAGATCGCGGTGTTGATACCCGTCAGATTACCGTTCGCATCGACCAGCGCGCCGCCTGAGTTGCCGGGGTTGATCGCGGCGTCGGTCTGGATGAAGTCTTCATAGGTATTGAGGCCCAGCTGATTACGGCCGGTGGCACTGATGATGCCCATGGTCACGGTCTGGCCAACGCCGAAGGGGTTGCCGATGGCCAGCGCCACGTCACCAATATGAATATTGTCAGAGCGGCCGATGGTGATCGATGGCAGGTTTGGCAGGTCGATCTTCAGCACCGCCAGGTCTGTTTCAGGATCGCTGCCGATGACCCGGGCCAGCGTCTCGCGACCGTCCTTGAGGGCCACTACGATCTGGTCGGCACCGGAGGTCACGTGGTTGTTGGTCAGCAGATAGCCTTCCGGGCTCATGATCACCGCCGAACCCAGGCTCGATTCCCAGCGCCGCTGCTTGGGCAGGTTATCGCCGAAGAAGCGCCGGAACTGTGGGTCTTCGAACAGCGGATGGCTGGACTTGTTCACAACCTTCGTCGTGTAGAGATTGACCACGGCCGGTGCGGCGGTGCTGACCGCATCGGCGTAGGAAACTGGCCCCTGCATCACTTTCGTGGTTTGCGGCGCCTGCTGCAGGTTGACGTCCTGGCTCGGCAATCCCACCCACTGCGGAAAGCGCAGAATGATCAGCAGGGCGATGAGTACGCCTGTCAGCAGTGGCCAGCCAAAATAACGCAGTGCCTTGAACATTGAGCGAGTCCCGGAAAATCTAAAAAGCCAGAGGGCAGCAGGGGAGAATCAAGCGCGCGATCATACTCAAGCCGGGCCCGTGCAGGAATAAGCAGGGTAATAAAAGCTGTAAGGATTGCGTAAAGCTGGCCGGCGGTTTCCCCCACGTCATCCGACGGCTCATAATGGCGGGCATTATAGAGGGCGCAAGCTCGCTTGACGGTTAAATCGGGAGTCTTTTCATGGCAGTTGCACTCAGTACGCTGGTTGAAGAAGCGGATCGCTACCTGGGTAGCGCCCGAATCCAGGATTACTGCCCCAACGGGCTGCAAGTCGAAGGGCGCCCGCAGGTTTCCCGGATTGTTACCGGCGTCACTGCAAGCCAAGCCCTGCTCGATGCAGCTGTTGAAGTCGACGCTGACCTGGTGCTGGTGCATCACGGTTATTTCTGGAAGGGCGAGAACCCTTGCATCACTGGCATGAAACAGCGGCGCCTGAAAACGCTGTTGACCAACGACATCAGCCTGCTCAGCTATCACCTGCCGCTGGATCTGCACCCGGAGGTCGGCAACAACGTGCAGTTGGCACGCCAGTTGGACATCACCGTTGAAGGCCCGCTGGACCCTGACAATGCCCGTGTGGTCGGCCTGGTGGGCTCGCTGGCCGAGCCGATGACCGCCCGCGACTTTGCCCGTAAGGTCCAGGAGGTATTGGGTCGCGAACCGTTGCTGGTCGAGGGCAGCGCAATCATTCGTCGGGTGGGCTGGTGCACCGGGGGCGGCCAAGGCTATATCGACCAAGCCATCACAGCGGGTGTCGACCTGTTTATCAGCGGCGAAGCGTCCGAGCAGACATTCCACAGCGCCCGCGAAAACGACGTCAGCTTTATTGCCGCTGGCCACCACGCCACCGAGCGCTATGGCGTCCAGGCGCTGGGCGACTACCTGGCCAAACGCTTCGCGTTGGAGCATTTGTTCATCGACTGCGCCAATCCGGTCTGAGGTCAGAGCGCTAAAACGGCGGGGTATATTCTTATACCGTTTCGATCTAGTTGGCCTGATCTATAGAATAGATCGCTGTGCTAGAGTGGCTCGCTCGAACACGGCCCGCTGGCCGTCCATAAGATCGATATTCCGTGAGTAGCCATGGTCGACAAACTGACGCATTTGAAACAGTTGGAGGCGGAGAGCATCCACATCATTCGTGAGGTGGCCGCCGAGTTCGATAATCCGGTGATGCTGTACTCCATCGGCAAGGACTCTGCCGTCATGCTGCACCTGGCGCGCAAAGCCTTCTTCCCGGGCAAACTGCCGTTTCCGGTGATGCACGTCGACACCCAATGGAAATTCCAGGAGATGTACAGCTTCCGTGACCGCATGGTCGAGGAAATGGGGCTGGACCTTCTGGTACACGTGAACCCCGAAGGTGTGGCGCAGGGCATCAACCCCTTCACCCACGGCAGTGCCAAGCACACCGACATCATGAAGACCGAGGGCCTCAAGCAGGCGCTGGACAAGCACGGCTTCGATGCAGCCTTTGGCGGCGCGCGTCGCGACGAAGAGAAGTCGCGAGCCAAGGAACGTGTCTACTCCTTCCGCGACAGCAAGCACCGTTGGGACCCGAAAAACCAGCGCCCGGAGCTGTGGAACGTCTACAACGGCAAGGTCAACAAGGGCGAGTCGATTCGCGTATTCCCGCTGTCGAACTGGACCGAGCTGGACATCTGGCAGTACATCTACTTGGAAGGCATCCCGATCGTGCCGCTGTACTTCGCCGCCGAGCGTGAAGTAATCGAGAAAAACGGCACCCTGATCATGATCGACGACGAGCGCATCCTCGAGCACCTGAGCGATGAAGACAAAGCCCGTATCGTCAAAAAGAAAGTACGTTTCCGTACCCTTGGTTGCTACCCGTTGACGGGCGCGGTGGAGTCCGAGGCCGAAAGCCTGACGGACATCATTCAGGAAATGCTCCTGACGCGAACTTCCGAGCGCCAGGGCCGGGTCATCGACCACGATGGCGCAGGCTCAATGGAAGACAAAAAACGTCAAGGCTATTTCTAAGTTAGGGTCAGACCATGTCGCACCAATCCGAATTGATCAGCGAGGACATCCTCGCGTACCTGGCCCAGCACGAGCGTAAAGAACTGCTGCGCTTCCTTACCTGCGGTAACGTCGACGATGGCAAGAGCACCCTGATCGGGCGCCTGCTGCACGACTCCAAGATGATCTACGAAGACCATCTGGAAGCCATTACTCGTGATTCGAAGAAAGTCGGTACCACCGGTGACGATATCGACCTGGCGTTGCTGGTAGATGGCCTGCAGGCCGAGCGCGAGCAGGGCATCACCATTGACGTGGCCTACCGCTACTTCTCGACGGCCAAGCGCAAGTTCATCATTGCCGACACCCCAGGCCACGAGCAGTACACCCGCAATATGGCCACCGGCGCCTCGACGTGCGACCTGGCGATCATCCTGGTGGATGCTCGCTACGGCGTGCAGACCCAGACCCGTCGCCACAGCTATATCGCCTCTTTGCTGGGCATCAAGCACATCGTCGTTGCGGTCAACAAAATGGACCTCAAGGGCTTCGATGAGCAGGTGTTCGAGTCGATCAAGGCCGATTACCTGAAGTTCGCCGAAGGCATCAACTTCAAGCCGAGCAGCCTGCACTTCGTGCCGATGTCGGCGCTCAAGGGCGACAACGTGGTCAACCACAGCGAGCGTTCGCCGTGGTACACCGGCCAGTCGCTGATGGAAATCCTCGAGACCGTGGAAGTGGCGGGTGATCGCAACTTCACCGACCTGCGTTTCCCCGTGCAGTACGTCAAT
This sequence comes from Pseudomonas sp. KH_021, assembly GCF_057838865.1. Lineage (NCBI taxonomy): Bacteria > Pseudomonadati > Pseudomonadota > Gammaproteobacteria > Pseudomonadales > Pseudomonadaceae > Pseudomonas > Pseudomonas sp. KH_021. Next base: position 889,043 of record NZ_CM174477.1, read on the forward strand.
CGCCCGAACCTGAACTTCCGTGGCTTTGCCGGCACCCTGGCCAGCGGCGTCGTGCACAAGGGCGACGAAGTGGTTGTGTTGCCGTCGGGCAAGAGCAGCCGGGTCAAGTCCATCGTTACCTTCGAAGGTGAGCTGGAGCAGGCTGGCCCAGGCCAGGCCGTGACCCTGACCATGGAAGACGAGATCGACATCTCTCGTGGCGACTTGCTGGTGCATGCCGACAACGTACCGCCGGTCACTGACCAGTTCGACGCCATGCTGGTGTGGATGGCTGAAGAGCCAATGCGCCCGGGCAAGAAATACGACATCAAGCGCGCCACCAGCTACGTGCCAGGCTCGATTGCCAGCATCACCCACAAGGTCGATGTGAACACCCTGGAGCACGGCGCTGCCAGCGAGTTGCACCTGAACGAGATCGGCAAGGTCAAGGTCAGCCTGGACGCACCGATTGCCCTGGACGGCTACGAGAGCAACCGCACCACCGGTGCCTTCATCATTATCGACCGCCTGACTAACGGCACCGTCGGTGCCGGCATGATCATCGCCCCGCCGGTGGTTCCGCACGGCAGCATTGGCCACCACGGCAAGCAGGCCCACGTGGCCACCGAAGAACGTGCCTTGCGCTTCGGCCAGCAGCCGGCGACCGTGCTGTTCAGCGGCCTGTCGGGCGCTGGCAAGAGCACCCTGGCCTACGCGGTGGAGCGCAAGCTGTTCGACATGGGCCGTGCGGTCTACGTGTTGGATGGTCAGAACCTGCGTCACGACCTGAACAAGGGCCTGCCACAGGACCGCGCCGGCCGTACCGAGAACTGGCGCCGTGCCGCGCACGTTGCACGACAGTTCAACGAAGCGGGCCTGCTGACCCTGGCCGCTTTTGTTGCCCCGGATGCCGAAGGCCGTGAACAGGCCAAGGCCCTGATCGGCAAGGAGCGCTTGGTCACTGTCTACGTCCAGGCTTCGCCACTGGCTTGCCGCGAACGTGACCCGCAAGGTCTCTACGCGGCAGCTGGGGATAACATTCCAGGCGAGTCCTTCGCGTATGACGTGCCTCTGGATGCGGACCTTGTGGTCGACACCCAGAGCGTGTCGGTGGAAGAGGGCGTGAAATTGGTGTTGGATGTGCTGAAGGCACGCGGCGCGATTTAAGCGCTGTCTGCAACTAGAAAAACCCGTCATGGCGCAGGCCCTGACGGGTTTTTTTATGGTGCCTGCGGCACCGGGCTGAGAACACCAATCTCACCACAAAAATCTAAAGCCGAGCCACCAAGGCTAACAGCGCCGATTCCACAGGCCATGGCACGTTGCAACAAATGTAGGAGCAGACCTTGGTCGCGATGCGCCGCGCGGGCGGCGCGCGATCTCAAGAACAAAGGAAAAACCAAGGCGGACACCTCGTGTAGCTCATGCGATCTGTTGACAGGCACTCTGCGGTTCACCCTGAGGATGAAGGGAGAGAGACCGTATTAAGGCTTCCAGGTGCTTGCCTTGGCTTTTGCGCTGTTGCCAAAATCGAGCGCCGCCCGCGCGGCGCATCGCGACCAAGGTCTGCTCCTATGTTTGGTTGCAACGTGCCATGGCCTGTGGGGTTGGGGTTGTTAGCCTTGGTGGTTCGGCTTTAGGTTTTTGTGGTTTCGGGGGGGGATTGTGCGTTGAGCCAATAAAAAGCCCGTCACTCTTTCAAGTAGCGGGCTTTTTGTTGCGTCGGTTTAATGCGTATTAACGCTTCAACCCATACTTCTCATCCAGCATCCCCGGCGAATCCGGCGAGGTTTTTGGTGCATAGTCCAGCGGCACGCCGGGGGTGCGTGGCGGGGTGAGGCGCTCGCGTGGGCCTTGGGTGGCATCGGCGTGCAGCGACGCCAGCAGGCGTTGGCGGGTCAGTTCGTCCAGCGCCAGGCGGTTGGCGCCTTCGGCCAGATGGTCCTGGACCTCCTGGTAGCTCTGGGTGAGTTTCTTCACCAGGGCTGCCGTGCTGTTGAAGTGGGTCACGACGTCATTCTGATAGCTGTCGAAACGTTCCTGAATGTCATCCAGTTGGCGTTGGGTACTGCTGGGGGCTGCGTTAGGCAGCAACCGGGCGATGAGGAACCCGGCGACGACGCCCACGACCAGGGCCAGTGTCGGCAACAACCAAACCAAGAGCGATAGTTCCACGAGTCCTTCCTCTATAAACGGCTTTGCTTTACGTTAACGGCTCGGACCTGCGCTGTATACCGCGAAACGCTCGCAAATATGTCAGACAGAATCTTTCAGCTAGACGAGTCGACCCACTCTGAGGTCACGGAGATCTTCCTTGCTCATCCGCGAAACCCCTTTATTCATTGATGGCCCTGTCGGCCAGCTTGAGGCCCTCTATCTCGATGTTCCCGATGCACACGGCGTGGCGCTGATCTGCCACCCCAACCCAGTGCAGGGCGGAAACATGCTCAACAAAGTGATCTCGACCCTGCAGCGCACAGCGCGGGACGCCGGGCTGATCACGTTGCGATTCAACTATCGCGGCGTCGGCCAGAGCGCCGGCAGCCACGATATGAGCATAGGTGAAGTTGAAGACGCCCAGGCTGTCGCCCAATGGGTGCGCGAGAAGCACCCTGAACTGCCGCTGACGCTGCTGGGTTTCTCCTTTGGCGGCTTTGTCGCCGCGAGCCTCGGCGGGCGCCTGGAGGCGGCTGGAGTGCCTCTTGAGCATCTATTCATGGTCGCGCCCGCCGTCATGCGCCTGACCGAGCAAACACCTCTGCCGCAGGCATGCCCGCTCACGGTGATCCAGCCGGACACTGACGAAGTGGTCGCGCCGGAGCTGGTCTATGACTGGTCCGCTAAGCTCGACCGTCCCCATGAGCTGCTGAAAGTGGCAGAATGCGGGCACTTTTTCCATGGCAAGCTGACGGATCTGAAGGATCTGGTGCTGCCACGCCTTTCGAACTGAATACACGACTGACAAGCGATAAGCCATGACCACTCGTATCCTGACCGGCATTACTACCACCGGCACGCCGCACCTGGGCAACTACGCAGGCGCCATCCGCCCGGCCATTGTTGCCAGCCGCCAAAGCGACGCCGACTCGTTCTATTTCCTGGCCGACTATCATGCGCTGATCAAGTGCGATGACCCGCTGCGCATTCAGCGCTCGCGTCTGGAAATCGCCGCGACGTGGCTGGCGGCCGGCCTGGATGTCGATCGCGTGACCTTCTACCGCCAGTCCGATATCCCGGAAATCTCGGAGCTGACCTGGTTGTTGACGTGCGTCGCTGCCAAGGGCCTGCTCAATCGCGCCCACGCCTACAAGGCGTCGGTCGACAAGAACGTCGAGAACAACGAAGACCCGGATGCCGGCATCACCATGGGGCTGTACAGCTACCCGGTGCTGATGGCCGCGGACATCCTGATGTTCAACGCCCATAAGGTGCCGGTTGGTCGGGACCAGATCCAGCACGTGGAAATGGCGCGTGATATTGGCCAGCGCTTTAACCACCTGTTCGGCCAGGGCAAGGAATTCTTTGTCATGCCTGAAGCGCTGATCGAGGAAAGCGTGGCGACCTTGCCAGGCCTGGACGGTCGCAAGATGTCCAAGAGCTACGACAACACCATCCCGCTGTTCTCCAGCGCCAAGGACATGAAGGACGCGATTTCGCGGATCGTGACCGACTCGCGCGCACCGGGCGAGCCGAAAGACGCCGACAACTCCCACCTGTTCACCCTGTTCCAGGCGTTCGCAACCACCGAGCAGTCTGCTGAGTTCCGTGGCGAGCTGATGCAAGGGCTGGGTTGGGGCGAGGCCAAGGCGCGCCTGTTTACGCTGCTGGACGGCGAGCTGGGCGAGGCGCGCGAGCGCTATTACCAGTTGATCGAGCGCCCGGCTGATCTGGAAGACATCCTCCAGGCTGGCGCCCAGAAGGCCCGCAAGGTAGCGAGTCCGTTTCTCAATGAGTTGCGCGAAGCCGTAGGCCTGCGTTCGTTCCGCAGCCAAGTGCAAACCGCTGCCGGCACCAAGAAGAAAGCCGCCAAGGCCGCGCGCTTTGTCAGCTTCCGTGAAGATGACGGCAGCTTTCGTTTCCGCCTGCTGGCCGCCGATGGCGAGCAACTGCTGCTGTCGCGCAGCTTTGCCGATGGCAAGGCGGCTGGCGCGGTGACCAAGCAACTGCAGCAAGGTGGCGAACTGGACCTGCGCACCGAAGGCGAAGGTTTCAGCCTGTGGCTCGATGGCCAGTGCGTGGCAGACAGCCCGGCCTTTGCCGACGGCACTGCCTGTGAAGCGGCCATGGCCACATTGCGCGCAGCCTTGCAGCCTCAGGACTAATCGACGGGTTGTCGAAAGGTCTGATTGCCATTATCCAGGGCCGTCGCTACAGTGTCGGCCCGCTTTTGTTGCCCTGTATAACGAATTATGACGCCCCTAGAACGATACCAAGCCGACCTCAAACGCCCCGAATTCTTCCATGATGCCGCGCAAGAAACGGCCGTGCGTCATTTGCAGCGCCTGTACGACGATCTGGTCGCGGCGCAAAACAACAAGCCGGGTGTGTTCGGCAAGTTGTTCGGCAAGAAGGAGCAGGCGCCGGTCAAGGGCTTGTACTTCTGGGGTGGGGTAGGACGGGGCAAAACCTATCTGGTCGACACCTTTTTCGAAGCGCTGCCGTTCAAGCAGAAAATGCGCACGCACTTTCACCGCTTCATGAAGCGCGTACACGAAGAAATGAAGGGCCTTAAGGGCGAGAAAAACCCGCTAACCCTGATCGCCAAGCAATTTAGCGAAGAAGCGCGGGTTATCTGCTTCGACGAATTCTTTGTCTCTGACATCACCGATGCCATGATCCTTGGCACGCTGATGGAAGAGCTGTTCAAAAACGGCGTAACCCTGGTAGCGACCTCCAACATTGTGCCAGACGGTCTGTACAAGGACGGCCTGCAGCGTGCGCGGTTCCTGCCAGCCATTGCGTTGATCAAGCAGAACACCGACATCGTCAACGTCGACAGTGGCGTCGACTACCGGCTGCGTCATTTGGAGCAAGCCGAGCTGTTCCACTTCCCGCTCGACGAGGCGGCGAACGAAAGCCTGCGCAAGAGCTTCAGGGCGTTGACGCCCGAGTGCACGGCAGCCGTTGAAAACGATGTGCTGATGATCGAAAACCGTGAGATTCGTGCCGTGCGCACCTGTGACGACGTGGCCTGGTTCGACTTCCGTGAACTGTGCGACGGCCCGCGCAGCCAGAACGACTACATCGAACTGGGCAAGATCTTCCATGCGGTGCTGCTCAGCGACGTCAAGCAGATGGGTGTGGCCACCGATGACCTGGCCCGTCGCTTTATCAACATGGTCGACGAATTCTACGACCGCAACGTCAAGCTGATCATCTCGGCCGAGGTCGAGCTCAAGGACCTGTACACCGGCGGTCGCCTGACCTTCGAGTTCCAGCGCACCCTGAGCCGCTTGCTGGAGATGCAGTCGCACGAGTTCCTGGCGCGCGCGCACAGGCCTTAAATCATGATGCACCGCGGCGTAGCCATCGCGACGGTTCGGCGCCCCGACAAGCTCTGCTCCTACACGGGCCTGTAGGAGCAGAGCTTGCTCGCGATGAGCGCGCCGCGGTTTGCCTGATCAGGCCGCCTGCACGAACTGTTGGCGATACTGGTTCGGTGACAGTTCGGTGTGCTGGCGAAACAGGCGGGCAAAGAAGCTGGCATCGTCGTAGCCCACTTCATAGCTGATGGTCTTGATGCTCTTGCGGGTCCCTGAGAGCAATCCCTTCGCCGTTTCGATGCGCAGCCGCTGCAGGTAGTGCAGGGGTTTGTCGCCGGTGGCAGTCTGGAAGCGGCGCATAAAGTTGCGGATGCTCATGCCATGATCGCGGGCCACGTCTTCGAAGCGGAACTTGTCGGCGAAATGCTCCTCCAGCCATTGCTGGATCTGCAGGATGATCAGGTCCTGATGCAGCTTCTGCCCACCAAACCCCATCCTTCCCGGTGTGTAGCTGCGCTGAACCTCGTAGAGGATGTCGCGGGAGACGGCCTGGGCGACGTTGGCGCCGCAGAAGCGTTCGATCAGGTAGATGTAGAGATCGCACGCCGAGGTGGTGCCGCCAGCGCAATACAGGTTGTCGGCATCGGTCAGGTGCTTGTCCTGGTTGAGCTGAATGTTCGGGAAGCGCTCCTCGAAGGTCTTGAAGAACCGCCAGTAGGTGGTTGCTTCCTTGCCGTCGAGCAAGCCGGCCTCGGCCATCCAGAACACTCCGCTGGCCTCGCCGCACAGTACCGCGCCACGGGCATGCTGCTGGCGTAGCCAGGGCAGGACCTGTGGGTAGCGACGGCACAGGATGTCGAAGTCTTCCCAGAATGCCGGCAGTACAATCACGTCGGCATTGCCGAGTTCGCCGTCGACCGGAATGATCACATCACTGAAGCTGCGAACCGGTTCGCCGTCGGGGCTTACCAGGCGAGTCTCGAAGACCGGGGTAAGGCCCTGGCCCGTTTGCTTGCCGTAGCGCAGGCTGGCCAGGTGGAAGAAATCCTTGGCTTGCATCAGTGTGGAAGCAAACACTTTATCGATGGCCAGGATGCTGACGCGTCGCAAGGACGCCGTATTCGGATTCAACGTCATTTCTTTATTCTTATAGGGGATAGTGGTCAATGCACGGCTGGATCGTCTTATTTTTTGGCGCAAGTGTCCAGTACCGATGCATCGAGGGGCCGTGGCCCCTCGATCGACCCTGGCTTATGGCGCGGGGTTGGGTTGTTGCTGGTGGATGCCTTCCAATGCGCTGAGCACTTCTTCACTGAGGGTGAGCTCGGCGCTGGCCAGGTTGCTCTCCAGCTGTTCGAGAGAGGTGGCGCCGATGATATTGCTGGTCACGAACGGCTGCGCGGTCACATAGGCCAGGGCCATCTGTGCCGGGTCCAGGCCGTGCTCACGGGCTAGTTCGACGTAACGGCTGCACGCTGCCACCGCTTGCGGGTTGGAATAGCGCTGGAAGCGGCTGAAGAGGGTCAGGCGGCTATTGGCAGGGCGCGCACCGTGTTCGTATTTGCCAGACAGCATGCCGAAGGCCAGGGGCGAGTAGGCCAGCAGGCCGCACTGTTCGCGAATGGCGACTTCCGCCAGGCCCACTTCAAAGCTGCGGTTGAGCAGGTTGTAGGGGTTCTGAATCGAGACCGCCCGTGGCCAGCCGCGACTTTCGGCCAGCTGCAGGAACTTCATGGTGCCCCAAGGCGTTTCGTTGGACAGCCCGATATGGCGGATCTTGCCGGCCTTGACCTGTTCGTCGAGGACTTGCAGCGTCTCTTCCAGCGGTGTGAACTCATTGTCGGCCTGGTGTTGGTAGCCCAGTTTGCCGAAGAAGTTGGTGCTGCGTTCCGGCCAGTGCAACTGGTAGAGATCGATCCAGTCGGTTTGCAGGCGCTTGAGGCTGGCGTCCAGCGCGGCGACGATGTGCTGGCGGTCATGCTTGAGCTGGCCGTCGCGAATATGGGCGATGCCATTGCCTGGGCCTGCGATTTTGCTGGCCAGGACCCAGTCGGCGCGGTCGCCCTGGGCCTTGAACCAGTTGCCGATAATGCGCTCGGTGCTGGCGTAGGTTTCGGGGCGAGGCGGCACCGGGTACATTTCGGCGGTGTCGATAAAATTGATGCCGGCGGTCTTGGCCCGTTCGATCTGCGCAAACGCCTCGTCCTGCTCGTTCTGTTCGCCCCAGGTCATGGTCCCCAGGCACAAGGCACTGACGGAAATATCGGTGCGGCCGAGCTTGCGGTAGTCCATTTGCATCTCCCTAAAGGCAAAAGTCCATAAAAGCAGGTTGATATTTTTTTCGCAATCTGGATAATCGTGCAGCTCTCTGTGGTGGGAGTGATGCCCCGCCTCAAGAAGAATCTTGCCGTGTACCGGACGCGCTGACCCGAGCCCCCGATAGCGTCTGTATCCGGCTGCCTTTGACTTGTCAAAGTAAGCACTATTCAGTAAGATCCGCCGTCTTAATTTTGCTGGGCGGCCCCTGAGGCTATAGAGAATGAAAACTTTTACTGCTAAACCGGAAACAGTAAAGCGCGACTGGTTCGTCGTTGACGCTGCTGGTCAGACCCTGGGTCGTCTGGCCACCGAAATCGCCAGCCGTCTGCGTGGCAAGCACAAGCCTGAGTACACCCCTCACGTTGACACCGGCGACTACATCGTCGTGATCAATGCTGAGCAGGTACGTGTTACTGGTGCCAAAACCACTGACAAAATGTACTACTCCCACTCCGGTTTCCCAGGCGGCATCAAGGAAATCAACTTCGAGAAGTTGATCGCCAAAGCCCCTGAGCGCGTGATCGAGACCGCGGTTAAAGGCATGCTGCCGAAAAACCCGCTGGGTCGTGACATGTACCGTAAGCTGAAAGTCTATGCGGGCGCTGCACACCCTCACGCTGCTCAGCAGCCCCAAGAACTGAAGATTTAACGGAATAGTTCATTATGTCGGCGACTCAAAATTACGGCACTGGCCGTCGCAAGACTGCAACCGCACGCGTTTTCCTGCGTCCGGGCACTGGTAACATCTCCATCAACAACCGTTCTCTGGACGTGTTCTTCGGTCGCGAAACTGCCCGCATGGTAGTTCGTCAGCCGCTGGAACTGACCGAGACCACCCAGAAGTTCGACATCTACGTCACCGTTATCGGTGGTGGTGTCAGCGGTCAAGCCGGCGCAATCCGCCACGGCATTACCCGCGCTCTGATGCAGTACGACGAATCCCTGCGTGGCGCACTGCGCAAAGCGGGCTTCGTGACTCGCGATGCACGTGAAGTAGAGCGTAAGAAAGTGGGTCTGCGTAAAGCGCGTAAGCGTCCGCAGTACTCCAAGCGTTAATTCGCTGCTACATTCAAAAGAGCCCGATCCTCAAAAAGGATCGGGCTTTTTTTATGGGCAAATGAAAAAGAACTAGTATGGACATCAGCATTATCCGCACATTGAATGTGGCAACTTGCCGCATGGTCGAAACCCACGTGCTATAAGGGGTGCAGCCGTTGGTCACTGGTAATTACCTTGAAAAAACAAGGGCTTTTATTTACCATTCGGCAGTTTTTCAGCAGTTCAGAAAATAACCAAGTAGATGCCTGATTCAACAGGCCATAAAGCTGATGGGAGAGGACTGAATGAGCAATGACGGCGTGAATGCAGGCCGGCGTCGCTTCCTCGTAGCGGCCACGTCCGTGGTGGGTGCTGCAGGAGCGGTGGGGGCTGCGGTCCCGTTCGTGGGGTCATGGTTCCCGAGTGCCAAGGCAAAGGCTGCCGGTGCACCGGTGAAGGTCAATATCAGCAAGATCGAGCCGGGGCAGCAAATGATTGCTGAATGGCGCGGTCAGCCGGTGTTCATTGTTCGTCGAACCGAGGAAATCCTCACCAACCTGACCAAGATCGAAGGCCAGCTGTCCGATCCCGAATCCAAGAATTCGGTCCAGCCTGAATACGTTGATCCCAAGGTTCGCTCCATCAAGCCTCAAGTCCTGGTCCTGGTTGGCTTGTGTACTCACCTGGGCTGTTCGCCGACCTTCCGTCCAGAAGTGGCCCCGGTGGACTTGGGCAAGGATTGGGTCGGTGGCTATTTCTGCCCTTGCCACGGCTCCCACTATGACCTTGCAGGTCGCGTCTACAAGTCGCAGCCGGCGCCCCTGAACCTGCCGGTTCCTCCGCACAACTACGAGTCGGATGACCTTATCGTTATCGGCGTCGATCAGGAGAAAGCGTGATGAGCAAGTTCATGGATTGGGTAGATGCCCGCTTCCCCGCGACCAAAATGTGGGAAGACCACCTCAGCAAGTATTACGCGCCTAAAAACTTCAACTTCTTCTACTTTTTCGGCTCCCTGGCCCTGCTGGTGCTGGTCAATCAGATCGTCACTGGCATCTGGCTGACCATGAGCTTCACCCCGTCGGCCGAAGAGGCGTTCGCCTCGGTCGAATACATCATGCGTGACGTCGAATACGGCTGGATCCTGCGTTATCTGCACTCCACCGGCGCTTCGGCGTTCTTCGTCGTGGTGTACCTGCACATGTTCCGTGGCCTGCTGTACGGCTCCTATCAGAAGCCTCGCGAGCTGGTCTGGATCTTCGGCATGCTGATCTACCTGACGCTGATGGCCGAGGCGTTCATGGGCTACCTGCTGCCGTGGGGCCAGATGTCCTACTGGGGCGCCCAGGTGATTATCTCGCTGTTCGGCGCCATTCCGGTGATCGGCGGCGACCTGACTCAGTGGATCCGTGGCGACTACCTGATCTCCGGCATCACCCTGAACCGTTTCTTCGCCTTGCACGTGATCGCGCTGCCGATCGTGATCCTGGGCCTGGTGGTGCTGCACATCCTGGCGTTGCACGAAGTGGGCTCGAACAACCCTGACGGCGTCGACATCAAGAAGCACAAGGACGAGAACGGCATCCCGCTCGATGGCATCGCCTTCCACCCGTACTACACGGTGAAGGATATCGTCGGTGTCGTGGTGTTCCTCTTCGTGTTCTGCGCCGTGGTGTTCTTTTTCCCGGAAATGGGCGGCTACTTCCTCGAAAAGCCGAACTTCGAGCAAGCCAACGCCTTCAAGACGCCTGAGCACATTGCGCCGGTCTGGTACTTCACGCCGTTCTACGCAATCCTTCGGGCGATACCGGACAAACTGCTTGGCGTGATTGCCATGGGCGCGGCGATTGCTGTGCTGTTCGTGCTGCCGTGGCTGGATAGAAGCCCGGTCAAGTCCATGCGCTACAAGGGCTGGCTCAGCCGAATCTGGCTGGTGGTGTTCTGCATTTCCTTTGTCATCCTCGGCATCCTCGGGGTATTGGCGCCAACGCCAGGTCGTACCTTGCTGTCACAGGTCTGTACCTTCCTGTACTTCGCCTACTTCATTCTGATGCCGTTCTACACCAGGCTCGAGAAGACCAAACCGGTTCCGGAAAGGGTGACTGGCTGATGAAAAAACTATTCGCAGTTTTGATGCTTGCAATGTTGCCTGCCCTGGCTTTCGCCGCTGGCGAGCACGGTCCTGAGCTGGACAAGGTCGATATCGACGTGGCCGACAAGGCCGCCATGCAGGATGGCGCACGTACCTTTGCCAACTACTGCATGGGCTGTCACAGCGCCAAGTTCCAGCGCTATGAGCGTGTGGCAGACGACCTGGGTATCCCCCATGAGCTGATGCTTGAAAAGCTTGTGTTTACGGGGGCCAAGATCGGTGACCACATGACGATCGGCATGCAACCGGCAGACGCCAAGGCCTGGTTCGGCGCAGCACCGCCCGACCTGACCCTGGTTGCGCGGGTACGAGGTACCGACTGGCTGTACAGCTACCTGCGCTCTTTCTATGAAGACCCAACGCGTCCATGGGGGGTCAACAACAAAGTGTTCCCCAACGTCGGCATGCCAAACGTACTGGTAGGCCTGCAAGGTCGCCAGGTGGTGGGCTGCAAACAGGTCCAGACCGTGGCCGATGGCAAGAAGCAATACGACCCTCTGACCGGCAGCCCGTTGACCCATGAGGCCTGTGATCAGCTGACCATCGTGCCAAAATCCGGTACCCTGAACGAGGAGCAGTTCGATGAGAAGGTCAAGAATCTGGTGACCTTCCTGGCTTATTCGGCCAACCCGGTCAAGCTGCAGAGCCATCGCATCGGCACCTATGTGCTGTTGTACCTGGCTTTCTTCTTCGTATTCGCATATCTGTTGAAACGCGAGTACTGGAAAGACGTACACTGATCAGGTTGCACGATGTACTGTTGATTGCACGCGCCCTGGGGCGTCTCTGAACAGTAGCGAGCCTGGAACAGGCAAATGGGCCGCACCGGAGTGATCCGGTTCGGCCCATTTGGCACTCTGGTCCGGCAATTCGTTACAGGAGCGCCCACAGGGCGCGTTTGTATTTGGTTTTTCATAATTTTTATACGCGAGGAGGACCGCCATGGGCGTGACCAACCGGTTGGCCTGTTACTCCGACCCCGCCGACCACTATTCTCATCGGGTGCGCATCGTTCTCGCCGAGAAGGGTGTCAGCGCTGAAATCATCGATGTCGCCGCGGGCACTCAGCCGCGCAAACTGATCGAAGCCAACCCTTATGGCAGCGTCCCGACGCTGGTTGACCGTGATTTGGCCTTGTATGAGTCCACGGTAGTCATGGAATACCTGGACGAGCGCTATCCGCATCCGCCACTGTTGCCGGTATACCCGGTGGCGCGCGCCAACAGCCGTTTGCTGATACACCGCATCCAGCGCGACTGGTGTGCACTGGTGGACCTGATTCTCGACTCCAGGACCAAGGAAGCTGCCCGCGTCCAGGCCCGTAAGGAGCTGCGCGAAAGCCTCACCGGCGTATCGCCGTTGTTTGCCGACAAGCCTTTTTTCCTCAGTGAGGAGCAAAGTCTTGTGGATTGTTGTCTATTGCCAATCCTTTGGCGTTTGCCCAAGCTTGGTATTGAACTGCCGCGGCCAGCCAAGCCGTTGCTCGATTACATGGATCGTCAGTTTGCGCGTGAGGCCTTCCAGGCAAGCCTCTCTGCCACTGAACGTGATATGCGTTAGGTTTTAGGAGCCAAGATGAACTCCAGTCGTCCCTATCTGGTGCGCGCGCTCTACGAGTGGATCGTAGACAATGATTGCACGCCGCATATGTTGGTCAATGCGGAATTCCCCGGTGTACAAGTACCCCAGGGGTTCGCCAGCGATGGCCAGATCGTGTTGAACGTTTCACCCACCGCTGTGCGTCAATTGCACATGGACAACGAAGCGGTCAGCTTCGAGGGTCGCTTCGGTGGCGTCACCCATTCGCTCTACGTGCCCAGCGCTGCGATCCTGGGGATTTATGCCCGCGAGAACGGCCAGGGCATGGTTTTCGAACTGGAGCCGCCGATCAGCGATGATGACGAGCTCGAGTTTGAAGAAGACGGCCAGGGTGGTGATGACACCGACCCGCCGCCCGGCAACGAGCCTCCACGTCCAAGCGGCCGCCCGAGCCTCAAGGTTGTGAAATAACCCGTAATTACATGGACTCGCCCCAACCGAGGCGTCTATGCGCCACGGTGGCATCTATAAAGAAGCCAACGACAGCGAGGGCGAGCCCATGAAAAAGCATACGACCAACAATCACTCTTTGTCTTCAGCCGACCTAGCAACCTGTTCGACCGTCTCGGTAGATCTTGCCAAGAGGGTCTTCCAGGTGGCCGGGGAAAACGCCCTGGGCCAAGTGGTGTACGAGGACCGAATCAAATCGCGCGAAGCCTTCCAGGCGTTTCTTCGCCAACTGCCCATGAGCGTCATGGTGCTGATGGAAACAGGCCCAGGCGCTCAGGCATGGGCGCGGTTGCTGCAGGCCCAAGGCAACCCGGTGCGGATCCTGCCTGCGCAGCATGTGGCCGATCATCGCAGCGGGCCGAAGAATGATCGCAACGATGCACATGCGATCTTGCGGGCGGGTCGAGATAGTCGGATTGTCTCAGTGCCGGTCAAAAGTGCCGCGGCGCTGGCCATGCAGGCACTGCATCGCGCCCGCCAGGGCTATGTGCGGCGGCGCACGGCCATGGGTAATCAGATGCGTGGCTTGCTGCTCGAGCATGGCGTGGCCTTGGCGCAAGGTGAGGCGGCGATCAGCCGGGTGGTGCCGCGGATACTCGAGGATGCCACCCAGCCGCTGCCGGATCTGCTGCGCGAGCTGATTGCTGAGCTGCTCGGCGAATGGAGCCAGTTGGGCGAGCGCGTCAGCGTATTGACCGGCCGGCTGGAAACGGCTGCACAGCAGGATGAGACGGCAAAAAGGTTGATGACGGTGCGTGGCATCGGTCCGATCATCGCCACCGCGCTGCTGGCCAAGCAGGTCGAGCCTGAGCGCTTCGCCAACGCACGCCAGTTTGCCGCCTACTTTGGTTTGGTGCCCACTCAGCACAGCAGCGGACAGAAAATCCGGCTGGGCAAGATGAGCAAGCAGGGCGACGCCTACCTACGCAGCCTGGCGATCCAGGGCGCGCATGCGGTCTTGAGACAGGTGCGGCCTGATTCGGAACAACCCGATGACCGGCGCTTGCTGCGCTGGCTGTGTCGCTTGGGTCGCAAGGAAACGGCCGTCCGATTGGCCAACCGTACCCTACGCATCGTCTGGGTATTACTGAAAACCGAGCAGACCTATCGTCGCCACATGGGCAATGTCCAGGAGGCGACGATGAGTCACTGATCGACAGAGTTCTGCCACCGGGGCGTTAAAGCGCTCCAACCCTTGCTAAAGAACATTGACCCCAGGTCAGACCGTCGCGGATTGATGCCTGTGCTCCTACTGGCCCTTGAGGCCTTAACGTAATTGGCATACCGCGAGCTTATTGAATGTTGGCCAGAAGCCGATCAGGCTTCCTCGAGTAGGCCTTATACATAGATGCAGCCGGGTAGCAGTGTTCAAAAGCGGGTTGATAGTGGGGGCGAGTCCATACATAGGAGCAAGGCTTGCCTGCGATGGCCGCGCCGCCGTACATCAAGGCAAACCGCGTTGCCTTCATCGTAGGCAAACCGCGGTGCATTCATCGCGGGTAAACCCGGCTCCTACAGCCAAGAGATCAGTTGTTTTTGTTGGCAATGCCGTACTTGCGAAGCCGATGGGCGATGGCCGTGTGCGAGGTTTGCAGGCGGCTAGCCAATTGGCGGGTCGAGGGGTAGCTGACGTAGAGCTTTTCCAGCAGCGCTTTTTCGAAGTTCTCCACAGCCTGCTCCAGGCTGCCAACCTCGCCGTCGTTCTGTCGGGCCACCGAGGTGCCGGCGATATCCAAGTCCCCAATATCAACCAGGCTGCTTTCGCAAATCGCGGCGGCACGGAATATCACGTTTTGCAATTGGCGCACGTTGCCGGGCCAACGGTTGTCCAGCAGCGCCGGATAGGTGCCGGGCGCCAGGCGGCAAACCGGGCGTTGGATCTGGGTGCAGGCCTGTTGCATGAAATAGCGCGCCAACATCAGGATGTCCTGGCCGCGTTCACGCAACGGCGGTACTTCCAGGTTGAGCACATTGAGTCGATAGAACAGGTCTTCGCGAAAGCTGCCCTCGGCCACCATCTTTTCCAGATCGCGGTGAGTGGCGCTGAGAATGCGCACATTGACCTTGATCTCGCGATCGCCCCCCACCCGTCGGAAGCTGCCGTCATTGAGGAAGCGCAGCAGTTTGGCCTGCAGGTAAGGGGACATCTCGCCGATCTCATCGAGAAACACCGTTCCTTCGTTGGCCAGCTCCATCAGCCCTGGCTTGCCGCCGCGCTGGGCGCCGGTAAAGGCGCCCGGGGCATAACCGAACAGCTCGCTTTCGGCCAGGCTTTCGGGCAAGGCTGCGCAGTTCAAGGCGAGAAAAGGTGCGCTGTGGCGGGCGCTGATGGCATGGCTGGCCCGGGCCACCAGCTCTTTGCCGGTACCGGTTTCGCCATGGATCAACAGCGGCGCGTCCAGCGTTGCCACCCGTTGCGCCCGAGCCTTGAGGGTGCGGATCGGAATCGAGTCGCCCAGCAGGGCATCGAAACCTTCGGCGTGGTCGTGGTGCAAGGCTGACAGCCGTTCGCCGATGCGATTGGGCGGATACAG
This sequence comes from Pseudomonas sp. KH_021, assembly GCF_057838865.1. Classification (NCBI taxonomy): domain Bacteria; kingdom Pseudomonadati; phylum Pseudomonadota; class Gammaproteobacteria; order Pseudomonadales; family Pseudomonadaceae; genus Pseudomonas; species Pseudomonas sp. KH_021. The sequence continues at coordinate 904,597 of NZ_CM174477.1, forward strand.
GGTCAACAGGGCGCCGGCGTCGGTGATGGGGGTGGCGTCCAGCAACAGGGTCTGGCCGTTGAGCAGCACTTCGCGCATGGGCAGGTGAAAGCCTTGATCCAGCAAGGCCCCGAGCAGGTCGGGGTCGGCAAACAGATCAGCCACCGAGACACCGGTTGGCTCCTGGCCATACAGTGCGATCAAGGCGGGGTTGGCCAGCAGCACGTTGCCACGGCTGTCCAGTGCCAGCACCGGGTCGGTCATCGCCGCCAGCAAAGCCTCCAGCTGCAGGTGACGACGCTGTCCGGGCAGAATGTCGACCACCGTCACGGCCTGCACGCCATGCACGCTGAGCAGGGCGTCATGCAGCTCCTCAAGCACCAGCGGGCTCAGGGTCGGGGCATCAATATAGACGTTCGGGGGGACCATCTCGACCGCATCCAGGTTGAGATTACGTGCACCCAATAGGGCGAGCACTTCCTGGGTGATGCCGACGCGGTCGATGAAGCTGACGTGGATACGCATGGGGTGCTACGGGTTCCGGGACAGCAGGGGCGGCAAGTATGCCTTGTCCGGGCGGATTGGTGAATTGATTCGCTTGTAGGAGCTGGGTTTACCCGCGATGGCCATAGGTATCTACACAATTCTGGGGCAGCGCGGCTCTTGTAGCCGCTGCCGAGGTACGAGGCTGCGATCGGCGGCGAAGCCGTCGTAAATTCAGGCCCTTCGGTGTGCCTGATGGATTACGGTCTCAGGTTTTACGGCCGCTTCGCTGCCGATCGCAGCCTCGTACCTCGTCAGCGGCTACATTCGTAGCAGTAGACGAGTTCAGCGAGGCCAGGTCCGGGGACGTAGTCCTCGCAAAGCCTGTACTCGCGGTGTATCTGAATACTGAAGTGCCAGGTTTTACGACTGCTGCGCAGCCGGACGTGGCCTCGTTCTACTCGTCCACTGCTACGAAATGCAGTACACCAAAAGATGTGTAGATACCTATGCCGCGATGGCATCACCGCGGTCTAGATGGCATTCACCGCGATTTATCCGGCTACGGCGGTGATTTCATCGCGAGTAAACTCTGCTCCTACGCCAGGTGTTCGGGATCTACTGGGTCGCCGGATTTTACGTCCAGTTGCTTGCGCACATCCTCGAACATCTCGTCGTAATACTTGTGCATCGAGCCGATGCTGGCGGATTTCGGCATGCCGTATTTCTGGGCGATGCGGGTGGCGTGGCGGGCGAAGTCGAAGGCCTGGTCCTTGGGCAGGAAAAACGACTCTTCCACTTCTTGTTTTTCAACGGAGCCATGCAGGCGAAACTCCATGCCTTTGCCTTCCTTGGGGTCCTGTACGACGTGATAGTCGATGCTAAGGTTGTAGCTGAAGTCATCCTTGTTCAGTGCGTGGCGCTCCATATGTAAATGACCGGGTTCGAACTGGGCCATGGCCTGTGCTCCTTCAGCGAAAGGGGGAGGGCGGGCCGCACGCGACCCGCCTCGAAGGTTCAACGATAGCTGATCCCCGGCTTGGCTGTGCTGACACGGGTACCGGCGGTGCCTTTGACGATGTCCTCAATGTCGGCCAGTGAGCCAATCACCGCGACCTTGCCGGTATGACGGGCAAACTTGCAGGCAGCCTGGACTTTCGGCCCCATGGAGCCTGCGGCGAAACCTAGCTGTTCGAGCTCGTCGGGGTGGGCCTGGGCAATGGCTTTCTGGGTTGGTTTGCCCCAGTCGACGAACGCAGCAGCCACGTCTGTGGCGATCACCAGCAGGTCGGCATCGAGCTGTTCGGCCAACAGCGCCGAGCACAGGTCTTTGTCGATGACGGCTTCAACCCCTTCGAGCTTGCCGGGCTGGCTGTACAGGGTGGGAATCCCGCCGCCGCCCGCGCAAATCACGATGCTGCCTTTCTCCAGTAGCCATTTGATAGGGCGAATCTCAAAGATGCGCTTGGGTCTGGGGCTGGCCACCACGCGGCGGAACGTGTCGCCATCGGCTGCAATCGCCCAGCCTTTCTCCTTGGCCAGGCGCTCGGCCTCTTCCTTGCTGTAGACCGGGCCGATGGGCTTGGTCGGGTTCTGGAAGGCCGGATCCTTGGCGTCCACTTCCACCTGGGTCAGCAGGGTGGCGAATGGCACCTCGAAATCCAGCAGGTTGCCCAGTTCCTGTTCGATCATGTAGCCGATCATGCCTTCGGTCTCAGCGCCCAGCACATCCAGTGGATAAGGGCTGACCGAGGTGTAGGCGGCCGCCTGGAGCGACAGCAGGCCCACCTGCGGCCCGTTGCCATGGGCCACCACCAATTGGTTGCCAGGGTAGATCTTGGCGATCTGCTCGGTGGCGATGCGGATATTGGCGCGCTGATTGTCAGCGGTCATCGGCTCGCCTCGACGCAGCAGGGCGTTACCGCCCAATGCAACAACGATACGCATGATGATGTCCTTACAGGTCGGCCAGGGTCGATACCAGGATCGCCTTGATGGTGTGCATGCGGTTTTCCGCCTGCTCGAAGGCAATGCAGGCCGGCGACTCAAACACGTCGTCGGTCACTTCGATGCCATTTTTCAGGTGCGGGTATTGCTCGGCGATCTGTTGGCCGACTTTGGTATCGGAGTTGTGAAAGGCGGGCAGGCAGTGCATGAACTTGGTTCGTGGGTTGCCGGTGGCCTTCATCATGTCGGCGTTGACTTGATAGGGCAGCAGTTGCTGGATACGTTCGGCCCAGGCTTCAACCGGCTCGCCCATCGACACCCAGACGTCGGTGTGGATGAAATCCACGCCTTTGACGGCCTGTTTCGGGTCTTCCGTCAGGGTAATGCGGGCGCCGCTTTCCTCTGCATATTGCTTGCAGCGTGCCACCAGGTCGTCATGGGGCCACAGGGCTTTCGGGGCGGCGATACGCACGTCCATGCCAAGCTTGGAACCCACCAACAGCAGCGAGTTGCCCATGTTGTTGCGTGCATCGCCCAGGTAGGCGTAGCTGATTTCATGGATTGGTTTGTCGGCGTGCTCACGCATGGTCAGCACATCGGCAATCATCTGGGTCGGGTGGTATTCATCGGTCAGGCCGTTGAACACCGGCACGCCGGCGAACTTGGCCAGTTCTTCAACGACTTCCTGCTTGAAACCCCGGTACTCGATGGCGTCGTACATGCGCCCCAGCACACGGGCGGTGTCTTTCATGCTCTCCTTGTGGCCGATCTGCGAGGAGTTGGGGTCGATATAGGTCACGTTGGCGCCTTGGTCATAGGCGGCCACTTCGAAGGCGCAGCGGGTACGGGTGGAGGTTTTTTCAAAGATCAGGGCGATGTTGTTGCCCTTCAGGTGCTGTTGTTCGGTGCCGGTATATTTGGCCCGCTTCAAATCGCGAGACAGGTCCAGCAGGTAGCGCAGTTCGCGAGGGGTATGGTGTTCCAGGCTTAGCAGGTTACGGTTATGAATATTGAACGCCATGATGATGCTCCTTGGATTCGGTGATCGCCCCGCAGGTGCCGGGTAGGCGCCTGCGAGGGGGATGGTCGTCTAGTAGTCGATAGGGTCGCGGATGATCGGGCAGGTCATGCAGTGGCCGCCGCCGCGGCCGCGGCCCAGTTCACCGGCACTGATGGTGATGACCTCTATGCCGGCCTTGCGCAGCAGGGTATTGGTGTAGGTGTTGCGGTCGTAGCCGATGACCACGCCGGGCTCCAGGGCCACCACGTTGTTACCGTCGTCCCATTGCTCGCGCTCGGCGGCGAAGCTGTTGCCGCCGGTTTCCACGACGCGAAGCTTGGGCAGGTTGAGGGATTCGGCGACCACCTCGATGAAGGGCTTGTTCTCTCGGCGCACGTCCATGCCATAAGGCTTGCTCTCGTCCTTGCGGATCACGAACGGCACGATTTCCTTGACCACTTCCGGGAAGACGGTGACCAAGTCGCGGTCGCAGAAGCTGAACACGGTGTCCAGGTGCATCGCCGCGCGGGACTTCGGCAGGCCGGCCACCACGATTTTTTCCACGGTGCTCCTGGCAAACAGCGACTGCGCCAGTTGGGCGATGGCCTGGCGAGATGAGCGCTCGCCCATGCCGATCAGCACCACACCATTGCCAATCGGCATCACGTCGCCGCCTTCCAGAGTAGCCGCGCCATGATCCTTGTCGGGGTCGCCGTACCAGACTTCAAACTCAGCCCCGGTGAACGCGGGGTGGAACTTATAGATAGCGCTGGTCAGCAGGGTTTCCTGGCGGCGTGCCGGCCAGTACATCGGGTTGAGGGTTACCCCGCCGTAGATCCAGCACGTGGTGTCGCGGGTGAACTGGGTATTGGGCAATGGTGGCAATACGAAGCTTGAGTGGCCCAGGTAGTCGCGGTACATCTTGATCACACTGGCGCCTTCGCTTTCAGGCAGGTCTTCACCGGCCACGCCACCGATCAAGAATTCCGCCAGCTTGCGTGGCTCCAGGCCCTCAAGCCAGCTACGCACTTCGTTGCTCAAGCCGACACCGACGCTGTCGGGGGTAATCTTGCGATCCAGAATCCATTTCAGCGCTTCAGGGTTCTGGACGGTTTCGGTCAGCAGGTTGTGCATCTCCAGCACTTCCACGCCACGCTCGCGCATCTTGGTGACAAAGTCGAAGTGGTCGCGCTTGGCCTGGTTGACCCAAATCACATCGTCGAACAATAGCTCATCGCAGTTGCTCGGCGTCAGGCGCTGGTGGGCAAGGCCTGGCGAGCAAACCATCACTTTGTGCAGTTTGCCGGCTTCTGAATGAACGCCGAACTTAACTTTTTCCGTGGACATTTTTCATCTCCTCCAAAGTGTCGAAACGAGTATCAAAGCGTTAGAAATCCGTCATACAGGCCATAGGCAGCCACCAGGGCGGCCACGACCACGGCGGCGAAGATCAACATCTCCACGTGGGTAAAAATCGGTTGGCCTGCTTCACGCTTGGCCTTGGCGAACAGGATCGCGCCAGGGGCGTAGAGCAGGGCGGACAGCAGCAGGTACTTGACCCCACCGGCATACAGCAGCCAGATCGCGTAGATCAGGGCGATAGCGCCGATGATCAGGTCTTTCTTGCGCTCGGCCAGGGCTTGCTCATAGGTTTCGGCACGCACCGCCAGCAAAAAGGCATAGGCCGCCGACCACAGGTATGGCACCAGGATCATCGAGGTGGCGAGGTAGATCAGCGACAGGTAAGTGCTGGCGGAAAACAGCGTGATGATCAAGAAAAGCTGGACCATGGCGTTGGTTAGCCACAGGGCATTGGCGGGCACCTGGTTGGCGTTTTCCTTGCTCAGGAAGGCCGGCATGGTGTGATCCTTCGCCGCGGCAAACATGATCTCGGCGCACAGCAGAACCCACGATAACAGTGCCCCCAATAGCGAGATGATCAGGCCGACGCTGATTAGCATTGCGCCCCAGTGACCGACCACATGTTCCAGCACCGCGGCCATCGACGGATTCTGCAACTTGGCCAGTTCCGGTTGGGTCATGATCCCCAGCGACAGCACGTTGACCAGTACCAAAAACAACAGCACGGTGATAAAGCCAATCACCGTGGCCTTGCCCACGTCCGAGCGCTTTTCGGCACGGGCCGAGAAAATACTCGCGCCTTCGATGCCGATAAACACCCACACGGTCACCAGCATCATATTGCGCACCTGGTTCATGACGCTGCCAAGCTCTGGGTTCATCGAGCCCCAGATATCAGCGGTGAAGATGTCCAGCTCGAACGCAAACAGAGCGATCAATACGAACAGCGCCAAGGGCACTACTTTCGCCACGGTGGTGACCAGGTTGATGAAGGCCGCTTCCTTGATGCCGCGCAGCACTAGAAAATGCACCGCCCACAACAGGATCGAGGCGCCAATGATAGCGGCTGGCGTGTTGCCTTCGCCAAAGATCGGGAAGTAGTAACCCAGGGTGCTGAACAGCAGGACGAAGTAGCCGACGTTGCCCAGCCAGGCGCTGATCCAGTAACCCCAGGCTGACGAAAAACCCATGTAGTCGCCGAAGCCGGCTTTGGCGTAGGCATACACCCCGCCGTCCAGGTCGGGCTTGCGATTGGCCAGGGTCTGGAACACAAAAGCCAGGGTCAACATGCCGACGGCGGTGATAGCCCAACCTATTAAAACAGCGCCGACATCGGCACTGGCGGCCATGTTTTGTGGCAGTGAAAAGATACCGCCGCCAATCATCGAGCCGACGATCAGTGCCACCAGTGCTCCAAGCTTTAGTTTTCCGGGTGATGCTGCCATTAGCTAACTCCAGTCCAGGAGAGTTGAGTCGTCAGGGTATGTCTGCGTGGCAAGTTGCTGGATGACTCAGATCAATTCATATCGACATTCCATGGCTGATTAATGAATGGCTAAGTAATAATTGATGGCGTGCGAAGACGCCGGAGTGCCAGGTTTTATTAACCTCCTGGTGAGTTTTAGAGCAACCGCTCTGATGCGTGCGAACTTTGACGCTAGCCATTTTTTGTGCGGATGCAACTTTTCGCTGAGAAAATATCTTATTAATGTGCTTTAGTTTTAAAGTGCATAAAAACCCACTGTTTAGTTCGCTGCTTATAGAAAGGTTGGCGATTAAAGTAAGTCGCAATGGCCACTTTTATACTAACTGCAGTAAAGGGAGTTGGCAGCATGAGCGAAGCAGGGCAAAAGCTGAAACTCGGGGCACTGATTGCGCTGGTGGTGGGCTCGATGATTGGTGGCGGGATCTTTTCGTTGCCGCAAAACATGGCGGCCCGCGCGGACGCGGGAGCGGTGCTGATTGGTTGGGGTATTACCGCGGTCGGCATGCTGGCGCTGGCATTCGTGTTCCAGATACTGGCCAACCGCAAGCCAGAACTGGACTCGGGCGTGTATGCCTATGCCAAGGCCGGGTTTGGCGACTACATGGGGTTTTCCTCGGCCTGGGGTTACTGGATCAGCGCCTGGCTGGGCAATGTGGGTTACTTCGTTCTGCTGTTCAGCACACTGGGCTTTTACTTTCCGATCTTTGGTGAAGGCAACACCCCGGTTGCCATCGCCTGCGCATCGCTGTTGCTGTGGGCGGTGCATTTTCTGGTGATGCGCGGCATCAAGGAAGCGGCCTTTATCAACCAGGTCACCACGGTGGCCAAGATCGTGCCGCTGGTGATGTTTATCGTCATCGCGGCGGTGGCTTTCAAGGCGGATATCTTTACGCGCGATATCTGGGGCCAGAGCAACCCCAGGTTTGGCAGTGTGATGGATCAAGTGCGCAACATGATGCTGGTGACAGTGTTCGTCTTCATCGGCATCGAAGGCGCCAGCGTGTATTCGGGCAAGGCGCAACGCCGCTCGGACGTGGGCAAGGCCACGGTCATCGGCTTTCTCGGTGTGCTGGCCTTGTTGGTGCTGGTCAATGTGCTGTCGTTGGGCGTAATGAGCCAACCGGAGCTCGAGAAGCTGCAGAACCCGTCGCTGGCGTCGGTGCTGGAGCATATCGTCGGCCCCTGGGGCGGGCTGTTGATCAGCATTGGCCTTGCGGTGTCGCTGTTGGGGGCGCTGCTGTCGTGGGCATTGTTGTGTGCCGAGATTCTGTTTGCGACCGCGCGGGACCAGACCATGCCGCGCTTCTTGACCCGAGAAAATGCCAACCATGTGCCGGTGAACGCGCTGTGGATGACCAACATCATGATTCAGCTGTTCTTGCTGATCACCTTGGTCTCTGCCGGTACCTACACCAGTCTGATCTACTTGGCATCGTCGATGATTCTGGTGCCGTACCTGTGGTCGGCGGCCTACGCTGTGCTGCTTTGTGTGCGTGGCGAAAGCTACGCGGGCCAGGGCGGTGAGCGCTGGAAAGACCTGTGCATAGGCCTGCTGGCACTGGTGTATGCGATCTGGCTGCTGTACGCCGGCGGGGTCAAATATTTGCTGCTGTCGGCGCTGTTGTATGCGCCTGGCGTGCTGCTGTTTGCACGCGCCAAGCGTGAACAGGGCAAGCCCCTGTTCACGCATTGGGAGAAGCTGATTTTCGCGGGCGTGGTGGCGGGGGCGTTGCTTGCAGCCTACGCCCTTTACAGCGGTCTGATGACCCTCTGAAAGCACTGACACCTTGCCATCAGGTCACGGCGCGTTGCACAGCGCCAGGCAGTTATCCAGCATGCGGTTGGAGAAGCCCCATTCGTTGTCGTACCAGGCCAGCACTTTGAGCAGCTTGCCATTGGCCTTGGTGTGGCTGGCGTCGAAAATCGACGACAACGGGTTGTGGTTGAAGTCGCACGACACCAGCGGCAGCGTGTTATAGCCCAGTACCCTGGAGTGCTGGCTGGCCTCCTTGAGCAGGGCATTGACCTCGTCGGCGCTGGCCTGTTGCTTGAGGTTGATGGTCAGGTCGACCAGCGACACATTGATCACCGGCACTCGCACCGCCATGCCGGTCAACTTGCCAGCCAACTCCGGCAGTACCAGGCCGACGGCTTCGGCGGCGCCGGTCTTGCTCGGGATCATTGATTGGGTGGCGGAGCGGGCCCGGTACAGGTCGCCGTGGTAGACGTCGGTCAGCACCTGGTCATTGGTGTAGGCATGGATGGTGGTCATCAGCCCCTGTTCGATACCCAGTTCTCGGTGCAGCACCTGGGCCACCGGGGCCAGGCAGTTGGTGGTGCAGGAGGCGTTGGAGATGATCTGGTGCGATTGGCGCAAAATGTCGTGGTTGACGCCATACACCACGGTGGCATCGGCACCCTTGGCTGGCGCCGAGATGATGACTTTGCGCGCGCCGGCAGTAAGATGCGCAGCGGCTTTGCTGCGGTCGGTAAACAGCCCTGTGCATTCGAACACCACATCGATAGCTTCGGCCTTCCAGGGCAGGTCGGCGGGGTTACGAATGGCGCTGACCGCAATCCGGTCACCCTTGACCGTCAGGCTTTCCTGATCGAACTCTACGCTGGCATCGAACGTCCCATGGACACTGTCGTACTTAAGCAAGTGGGCATTGATCGCGCTATCGCCCAGGTCGTTGATTGCGACGACTTGCAAGTCCTGTCGATAGCCTTGGGTATAGAGTGCACGAAGGATGTTGCGGCCGATGCGGCCAAAGCCATTGATTGCGATACGCAGCGTCATAGGGGTACCTCTGTTGTCTCTGATCGGTGAGCCCGCAAATGGGAAAACCCTCACTGAATCTGATTTTGTTGTTGGAATTACAAGATTATTCGTAAAAAAATAGAAAACAAGCCTTTTTGGTGGCAGTATTTTGTTCAACAAACAACGAGTGATCGGTAGGTTGGCCCCGCCAACCGGATTTACCCCCTGTCTTGAGCCTAGGCGGCGAACGGCAGAAAGGGAAACCCGAGCCCAAAAAGGTCACACCCATAGCCTGGAGTTCAGCACATGCATCCCCGCGTTCTTGAAGTCACCGAACGGCTGATCGCCCGTAGTCGCCAGACGCGTGAGCGTTACCTGCAATTGATCCGTGGCGCTGCAACCGATGGCCCGCAACGGGCCAAGCTGCAATGTGCAAACTTTGCCCATGGCGTAGCCGGTTGTGGCTCGGACGACAAACAGGCCCTGCGCCTGATGAACGCGGCGAACGTTGCCATTGTGTCGTCCTATAACGACATGCTTTCGGCGCACCAGCCCTACGAGCATTACCCCGAACAGATCAAGCAGGCCCTGCGCGAGATTGGCTCGGTGGGCCAGTTCGCCGGTGGTGTACCCGCCATGTGTGATGGCGTGACTCAGGGCGAACCGGGTATGGAGCTGGGCATTGCCAGCCGCGAGGTGATCGCGTTGTCCACCGCCGTGGCGCTGTCGCACAACATGTTCGACGCCACCTTGTGCCTGGGCATCTGCGACAAGATCGTCCCGGGCTTGTTGATGGGCGCTTTGCGCTTCGGTCACTTGCCCACCCTGTTTGTGCCGGGTGGGCCGATGGTCTCGGGTATTTCCAACAAGGAAAAGGCCGATGTGCGCCAGCGTTATGCCGAGGGCAAGGCTAGCCGCGAAGAGCTGCTGGAGACGGAGATGAAGTCTTATCACAGCCCCGGCACCTGCACCTTCTACGGCACCGCCAACACCAACCAGTTGTTGATGGAAGTGATGGGCCTGCACTTGCCGGGCGCCTCGTTCGTCAACCCGAATACTCCCCTGCGTGATGCGCTGACACGCGAAGCCGCGCACCAGGTCACGCGCATGACCAAGGCCAGCGGCAACTTCATGCCGTTGGGCGAAATCGTCGACGAGAAGGCCCTGGTCAACTCCATCGTTGCCCTGCACGCCACCGGCGGCTCGACCAACCACACACTGCACATGCCGGCCATCGCGATGGCAGCAGGCATCGTGTTGACCTGGCAAGACATGGCCGACCTCTCCGAGGTCGTGCCGACCCTGTCCCACGTTTATCCCAACGGCAAGGCCGATATCAACCATTTCCAGGCCGCGGGCGGCATGGCGTTCCTGATCCGTGAACTGCTCGAAGCGGGGCTGCTGCACGAAGACGTCAACACCGTGGCAGGCCATGGCCTGAGCCGCTATACCCGCGAGCCGTTCCTGGACGGTGGTGAGTTGGTGTGGCGCGAAGGTCCAAGACAGAGCCTGGACGAAGCGATCCTGCGCCCGATCGCTCGACCGTTTTCGCCCGAGGGCGGCTTGCGAGTGATGGAGGGCAACCTCGGTCGCGGTGTAATGAAAGTGTCTGCGGTCGCCGAAGCGCATCAGGTCGTCGAAGCCCCGGCACGCGTCTTCCAGGATCAGCAGGAGCTTGCCGATGCGTTCAAGGCCGGGGAGCTGGAGCGGGACTTTGTCGCCGTCATGCGCTTCCAGGGGCCGCGCTCCAACGGCATGCCCGAGCTGCACAAAATGACTCCGTTCCTGGGGGTGCTGCAGGACCGTGGTTTCAAGGTTGCACTGGTGACCGACGGGCGCATGTCCGGTGCCTCGGGCAAGATTCCGGCGGCCATCCATGTCTGCCCTGAAGCCTTTGATGGCGGCCCGCTGGCTCGCGTGCGCGATGGCGACATTGTGCGAGTGGACGGCGTTCACGGCACCTTGCAAGTGCTGCTGGAACCGGCAGAGCTCGCAGCCCGTGAGCTGGCGGTAACCACGGTGGACAGCAGCGTTGGCTGCGGTCGCGAGCTGTTCGGCTTCATGCGCATGGCCTTCAGCTCGGCCGAGCAGGGCGCCAGCGCCTTCACCAGCGGCCTTGAGGTTCTCAAATGAAACGCTCGTTGGTGGGCGATATTGGCGGCACCAATGCCCGCTTTGCGCTGTGGGAAGATGACCAGATGCATTCGGTCCAGGTCTTTGCCACGGCGGACTACAGCAGCCCCGAGCAGGCTATCCAGGCCTACATGGATAGCTTGAAGCTGGCGCGAGGCTCGATCGGTTCGGTCTGCTTGTCGGTAGCAGGCCCGGTGGACGGTGACCTGTTTCGCTTTACCAACAACCACTGGCATCTGAGCCGTCAGGCGTTCTGCAAGACCTTGCAGGTCGATGAGCTGATGCTGGTGAACGACTTTTCGGCCATGGCGTTGGGCATGACCCGATTGCAGCCGGACGAGTATCGGACCGTGTGCGAAGGCACCCCCGATGCTGGCCGCCCGGCGGTGGTGATCGGGCCAGGCACGGGGCTTGGCGTGGGCACCCTGCTGCACTTGAGCCATCAGGCAGACCAGCCGCACTGGATGGCCTTGCCGGGGGAGGGAGGGCACGTCGATCTGCCCGTCGGTAATGCCCGTGAGTCGGCGATTCGCCAGCAGATCGAGCAGCAGGTCGGCCATGTCAGCGCGGAAACCGTGGTGAGTGGTGGTGGCCTGCTGCGTTTGTACCAGGCCATGTGCGCGCTCGATGATGCTTCCCCTACCTTGCAGGCCCCCGCCGACATCACCAAGGCGGCCCTGGCCGGTGATCCGCAGGCCTTGGCTGTGATTGAGCAGTTCTGCAGGTTTCTTGGCCGGGTGGCTGGCAACCATGTGCTCACGGTGGGCGGGCGCGGCGGCGTCTACATCGTCGGCGGCGTGATTCCGCATTTTGTCGATCTGTTTCTGGCCAGTGGATTTGCCCGGTGTTTTGCCGACAAGGGCTGCATGAGCGACTACTTCGAGGGTATTCCAGTCTGGGTAGTGACGGCTGAGTTCAGCGGCCTGCTCGGCGCCGGTGTAGCCTTGCAACAAGCCTGGGCACAGGGTTCGCAACATCCGGCATGAGTGAGGGAATAATCCTTGGGTCGCAAGCCCATTGGCCGATATCCCAGGTGAGGTAAACGCGGTGCGATAGCTCCTTGTGTTCATGCATAAGGAGATGCGTCATGTTTGAGTCGCTCAAGTCCCCATCGTTACAACCCCTCCTATCCCCCAGGCGTTCGATCAACGTACGACTGGGGATATTTTTCGACGGCACAGGCAATAATCGGGTCAATAGCGAGGCTGCCGAGACGGGCAGCGATGGCAGTTACGATAACGATCCGAGCAATATTGCCCACCTGCATGCGCTGTATCACGATCAAGGCGACAGCCCGTTGGCGGAAGATGCCAGTCAGGCCTGCCTGAGTATTTACGTTGAAGGCATTGGTACTCGCACCGGCGAGGCTGACGCCCTGTTTTCCCAAGGCACGGGTCGTGGCAGTCACGGCGTGCTGGCGCGGGTCGAGCGCAGTGTCGTGTTGATCCACCAGCGCCTGCAGCAGCTGCTGGCGACCAACCCTTCTCTTGAGGTGGCTCGCCTTGAGTTCGACCTGTTCGGGTTCAGCCGAGGCGCGGTGGCGGCGCGGCACTTCGCCAATGATCTTCAAAAAGCCCAGCGCGGCTTACTGGCCTCGACCCTGGCGCATGGCTCCATGCCGTTCAAAACGGGCTTCGCCTGGCGCCAGCAGGGCGACCTGGCCATCCATTTCATTGGCTTGTTCGACAGCGTAGCGGCCTTCGTGGCGCCGCTTCGGTGTGACTTCGATCCTTCCAACGCTCGCTATCACGGCATCGAAGTAGGTCTTGCACCGGGCATCGCGGGCCGGGTGGTGCAGTTGGTCGCGCGCGATGAATGGCGCCATAACTTTCCGTTGATCGGCACCGACCAGGATATTGTCCTACCCGGCGCGCACTCGGACCTGGGCGGTGGTTATCGCCCCCGTGTGCAAGAGCGCCTGTTGTTGCACAAGCCGCTGAGTTGCCTGGTGCCCAAGACGTCAGCGGACAGCGAGAGCAAGGCTTTCGCCTGCGCCCAGGCCTTGCTAGAACAGGGGCAGCAGCAGTGGCAGGCCCAAGGGTTTTCGTTGCAAATCGTGCATTGGTCCAGGGACCAGCCCTACAACCGCCACCGTGATATGCACCCGGAAAAGCGCGTGTATGCCGCCGTACAAGGTCAACGTGAAGTGGCATCGGACCTCGCGCGGGTTTATCTGGGTATCTTGCATGCGTTGGCCGTGCGTGAACGGGTGCCATTAGCCGCGATTGCCGAGACGCTTCAACCTTGCCAGGCGTTGAAGCCCATCGCCACCAAGCTTATGGCATTCGCATTGGGTGAGGCGGCCCATCCTCACCTCACCGACACAGAAGAGGCCATGCTCAGGCGCGACTATATTCACCTCTCGTCCCATTGGAACGCTGCCAAGGGCCTGAACGACAGCGCCCTGGACGCCATCTTCCTCAATCGCCCAAGTGCCACCGGCGAGCGCGTGCGCCATCCCAATCGATAGCTCGGCGGGCGCGAGCGCCGCCCGCGCGGCGCATCGCGGGTAAACCCGGCTCCTACATTTGTTGCAACGTCCCATGGCCTGCGGGATTGGCGTTGCCAGCCACGCGCAATCCCACCGAAACCACAAAAAACCAAAGCCGAACCACCAAGGCTAACAACGCCGATCCCACAGGCCATGGCACGTTGCAACAAATGTAGGAGAGGCGGGGGCGCCTAGCCCTTGGCCGCGATGCGCCGCGCGGGCGGCGCTCGATCTCAAGAGCAAAGGAAAAACCAAGGCGGGAACCTTGTGGGGCTCATGCGATTTGTTGCCAGGCACTCTGCGGTTTCACCCTGAGAATGAAGGGAGAGAGACCGAATCAAGGCTTCCAGGCGCTTGCCTTGGGTTTTGTGCTGTTGCCCAAATCGAGCGCCGCCCGCGCGGCGCATCGCGGGTAAACCCGGCTCCTACATTTGTTGCAACGTGCCATGGCCTGCGGGATCGGCGTTGCCAGCCACGCGCAATCCCACCGAAACCACAAAAAACCAAAGCCGAACCACCAAGGCTAACAACGCCGATCCCACAGGCCATGGCACGTTGCAACAAATGTAGGAGCCGGCCTTGGCCGCGATGCGCCGCGCGGGCGGCGCTCGATCTCAAAAACAAAGGAAAAACCAAGGCGGGCACCATGGGGCTCATGCGATCTGTTGGCAGCGGCGTTTGTCGGGTAGCCAGACGCGGTTGCCCGCGTCCAGCCCCCTAAGAACCGTGCATGCGCCTTTCAACGCACACGGCTCAAGCCTCTACTAAGGCATCTTTCGACACCCGGTTACCCAACTTCGTTTTAGGCGTGTTGCTGATTTCTACGGCAATTGAGATGGTGCATTTGCAGGTTGCTTGCTGCATCTGATCCGCCGTCAGTCCGTTTTACAATACAGCGAACATCCCAAGGGGTGTTCTTTGTGATTGGTTTCTGACAGGTAGAGCACATGCCATCTTGCCTCCGCCAGACACGGTAAAGCTTCCCGCGACCTTTCGACGAGTACAGCATTTTCTTGCTCCATCGGGACTCGAAATACTGCTCCCACTGTGGGTCGTGCGGGTTCGCGTCCGCTTTGATCTTGATGTGCCGCTGTATTGGCGTATCCGACTCTGCGAGCAGGATGCGCTCCCTTTTCGCTCCATCTTTTCTTTCTTCTGTTGCGGCAAATACCCAAGTTCGGGTGCCTCTGGTCTTGAAGTAGTGCTCCTTAACCCACCGGGCTCCTTTGTTCGGGTGCCTTCTTACCGCCCATCGCCATAGCATTGACCATACGTTGGAGTCGATTCGATTAAAGGTTTTCTTGGCGACTACATGGCTGTGGTAATTCGCCCATCCTCGTAACACAGGATTGAGCTGTTTTATCAGGTCAGTCTGTTTAGCCGGCCTGTTGGCCTTTATGACTTCGCGGATTTTGTCAAGATGCGCTTTGACGTTCGCTTTCGACGGCTTCATCAACAGCTTGCCGCTGTACTTGCGGATGTTCCATCCGAGGAAGTCAAACCCATCCTTGATGTGCGTTACTTTGGTTTTTTCAGGTGACAGGACTAGCCCACGCTCTGCCAGAAATTCAACCACTGCGGGCTTGACCTCTTGTTCCAGCCACTCTTTCGAATTACCAGTAATAATGAAGTCATCCGCGTAACGCACCATGTTCATTTTCCGGCCTGTTCTCTTCGCTTTCGGGAATTTTTCCGAGAGCATCAGTTCGAGGCCATCCAATGTCATGTTTGCCAACACTGGCGATATTATGCCCCCTTGCGGGGCGCCGGAGTCGGTGGGAAAGAGTTTGTTTTGATACACGAATCCCGCCTTGAGCCACTTATTTAAAACCACCTTGTCCGTTGAGATATTGGTGATCATCCAGTCGTGACTGATTTTGTCGAAGGAAACCACGACAGACTACCCCTCTCCACGACGTTCCTGAATCGGTCGTCATCACGCGAACGGGTCACCCGTTCGAAGGCCAACGCCTCAAGGTCATCAACCGAAGGCAGCGCGCCGGACGATTGCACCTTCTGCTGATTTTTCCCGATGAGTCACGCGGATTGATTCCCGTCAATTGGACCGATTTTTTCGTCGATTCCGACGAGGTTCTCAAGGCCTCGGTGGCCGACGCGATTGGCTCACTTGCCGACTTACTCCACGCTCGCCTGATCATTGATGCTTTGCTGCGCCAGACGGAACAGGAGAGCAACGATGCAACTGAACCTAACCCTCGCAGACCTGCCCCCGGACGACGACAGTCTGTGGGAACAACTCGACGAAACAACACGCCAAGCGGTGATCGACAGGCTGGCTCAAGCGATCGCGAAGGTCATGACGGGCAACGAGCCGACCCACAGGGAGAACGCTGATGAGTGACACTGCCAACAAGATCGGTCCCAGCCATTTGCAGCGTGCGGCGTTCGTCTACATTCGACAGTCCAGCGCGAGCCAGGTAGAGCACAACCGGGAATCGACGCAACGCCAGTACGCGCTCGCACAACGGGCGACTGGCCTCGGCTGGTCCCAGCAGCAGGTTAATGTTGTCGACGATGATTTGGGACTCTCGGGGGCCAGCACCGCTCGCCGGGGCGGCTTCGCGCGGATGACCGCCGAAGTCGCGCTCGGTCACGTCGGCATTATTCTAGGATTGGAGGTCTCCCGTCTGGCGCGTAATAACGCTGACTGGTACCGACTGCTCGACCTCTGCACCATGACCGATACGCTCATCGGCGATGCCGACGGCGTGTACAACCCCGCGCACTTCAACGATCGCCTGTTGCTTGGACTCAAGGGCACTATGAGCGAGGCCGAACTGCACATTCTGCGCGCGCGTCTGGACGGCGGCATTCGCAACAAGGCTGCTCGCGGTGAGTTGCGCCGGGGGCTGCCGACCGGACTGGTGTGGGGTGAGGCCGACGGCGAAGTCAGGTTGCATCCCGATGAAGCCGTCGTGAGCGCACTACATGCCGTGTTTGCACGTTTTAACGAGTTTGGCTCTGCCCGCCGTGTTTGGCTGTGGTTGCGTACCGAGAACTTATCGTTCCCTCTGCAATTCAACCGCAACGAGCAAATCCGCTGGGTCGCACCGACCTACAACGCCATTTACAATGTGCTCACCAACCCGGTTTATGCGGGAGCCTACTGCTATGGCAAGACGCGTACGGAACGCTATGTCGATGAACACGGCACGCTCAAGACACGCTTGCGGCGTCTACCTCAATCTCAATGGGCCGTGCTCATCCGTGAGCACCATGAGGGTTATATCGATTGGGCAACCTACGAGGCCAACCAAGTGCGTCTGGCTGCAAATACCAAGCCCCGGCCCCATGAAGCAGGGGGAGCCGTGAGGGAAGGTGCCGCCTTGCTGCAAGGCCTGGCCATCTGCGGCCACTGCGGCCGGTCGCTTAAAACCCACTACCGCGGCACGAATCAGACGCCGGGTTACCATTGTTCGAACAAAGGCATCGAGAATGGCCGTGGCGTCTACTGCCTCAATATTGGTGGCCTGCAGATTGACGCCGCCGTTGCGCAGGCCTTCCTGCACGCCGTTGAGCCGGCCGGCC
Organism: Pseudomonas sp. KH_021; assembly: GCF_057838865.1. NCBI lineage: Bacteria > Pseudomonadati > Pseudomonadota > Gammaproteobacteria > Pseudomonadales > Pseudomonadaceae > Pseudomonas > Pseudomonas sp. KH_021. Next base: position 921,788 of record NZ_CM174477.1, read on the forward strand.
TCGAAGCGGCCGTACAGGCCGCAGAACGTCTTGAGGCCGATCACGATGCAGCGCTTGCGCAGTGGCGCCTGACTGTCGAACGGACGCACTACGAAGCCCTGCGTGCCGAGCGACGCTACCGTGCCGTGGACCCTGAGAACCGTTTGGTCGCGCGCGGACTTGAAACACAATGGGAGACACAGCTGCGTGAACTCGAACAGGCCCAGGCAGAGCTTTCCCGGCGCGAACAGCTTCGACCACGTACGCTGAGCCCTGAACAGCGCAAAAACCTGCTGGCACTCGGCAAAGACCTCAAACAACTGTGGGACGCACCCAATCTCACCGTGCGTGACAGGAAGCAATTGCTGCGCACGTTGCTCGAGGAAGTCTCCATCACCGTCCAACGCGAGCACTATCAGGCTCATCTGAAATTACGTTGGCGAGGCGGCAAACTCACCGAGTGCGATATCGCGCTACCGCGATCGCGACCCGCGACCATCCGCACCGACGAAGACACCATTGCCTTGGTTCGTCGTCTGGCGGAACATCATCCTGATGCCATCATCGCCGGAATCCTCAATGCTCAAGGTCGGCTGACCGCACGTGGCTTGCGTTTCAACCAAAGCCTTGTGGGCAACCTTCGACGCCATTGGCACATCCCTTGTTTCGAACGTCCCGCCGTACTCCCTGACGGCGAGTTGCTCAGCATCCGCCAAGCCGCCCGAGCGTTGGGCACTGCGCCGTCCACGCTGCATCGCTGGGTCAACGATGGCTTCATCGCCGCCGAACAAACAACGCCCGGTGCGCCTTGGCGTATTCGCATCACCGACTCGTTGCGACGCCGCTTCGTTGAACACCCCCCAGAGGGCTACGTCGTGATGCAGGAGGCAACCAGGCTACTCGGTGTTTCCCGTCAAACCGTGTTGCAACGTGTAAAGCGCGGCGAACTCGACGCCGTCCTGGTCTGCCACGGACGACGCAAAGGCTTGCGTATCAAGGCTGTCAACGATCAACCTGACCTCTTCGAACACTCTTCATGAACCAAAGGGTATTGCGATGCACGATCCAAACAGCCTTGAATATCAGCCTCCAGCACCCACTGCGCGCTCGCCTTTTGCGCCAAACAAGTGAAGCATTGTTCACCGGCATCGGCAGTTGAGCGTTCCGGCCTGAACCCATAAGAATTCAGGTCGGCGGTGGTTTCCGCGATCGGTTCCAGGGCCAGCAAGTGCAACGCTTGCATAGCCCTACACTTCATCACGGGTATGCCGAGCGGCCTCGTCTTGCCATTTTTTTTCGGAATCATCACTCTCCGAAGCGGAAGAGGCGAGTAACCTCGCCGCTTCAACGACGCAATCGCGTTGGTCTTTGCCCTCGGCGTTTTCCACGTCACCTTGTCCACGCCGGGGGTATTCTTGCCTTTGTTTTCAGTCACTCGCTTGACGGCTAATGCCTTGCCACAAAACGAGTGGGTCAGCAGCCATTGCAAGGCTTTCGCCTTGTTGTGCCTGCCGGCCTGGGTGGCCTTCACAATACGCGTTTGCAGCCGTCTTACATGGCGCTGGACATCGATCCAATTAATGCCGTCCCATGCCACGCCGGAAGGTGCACACGCCAGTGTTGCAGCATTCATTTGCTCTCCTCCCGTTTAGATGGTTCTAAAAATTCTCTTGTGAAGAGAGACCAAGAGGAAGTCTGCCCGCTTTCGCGTGGGGTGATGTTGCAATCCCTATCCGTCCCATTACAGGGCGGCGTTCGCTTTGTCCTCGATCCTGTTCCCGCACCGCCATTGGCAGACCTTGCGGCCTACTGTCCCCGCAGGGCGCGATACGGGGTTCCCACGTTCCACTTGCAGAAGTATGTCGGGTTAGGTGCCTGCTATGAGCCGGGAGGCGTGCGGGTCACGAAGGCGCACTTGAAAAGCGCTCTTCCCACCTCCGTTACCGTTTTGGTTCAAGCGCAATAGCCATTTCCGCTTGTTCAACTTAACGACCTTTAGCGCAGATTCACATGTGTTCACCATACCAACTATCTAGCACTACACCGGCGTATGGCTGCCAGAAGAGTACGCCTCTCGCGATTGATACCCCGCACCTCGCAGTGCTTCGTTACATTGTCAGAGTCGCTCTTTATTCAGACTCCTAGATTCACCAAGTGACATTGGTGGTTCCCTCAGTTGAAGCGGGAACAACTTCTACAAACGACTTCGTGTCGCACTTCAAGGTACTTGTCGCGTCAACCGTCTAACTATGCCGCTCTTTTCTCCACTTGTTGCTCTCGATCCGGGTTCAACAACACGGTACCGATCGGCTCCCAATTACGCGTCCGGCCTGACCAGCGTTCCGGGTTTTTCTCCTTGGCTCGTTCGTACACCGCATGTCGCCGGGCCAAGACTTGATAGTCCAGCCCTCGATGCCGCTCGGCTGGCGTGACGAAGCGGATACGGCTATGCCGGTGCTCGTGGTTATACCAGCGCATGAAATCCCTCACCCAAGCGCGTGCGGCGTCCAAGCTGGCAAAGCCATCCGGCGGCCATTGCGGGCAGTATTTCAGCGTTCTAAACAGCGACTCCGAGTAAGGGTTGTCGTTGCTGACCCGCGGTCGTCCCCGCGAGGGCGTGATGCCCAGGTCATACCTCTTGTTCAACAGCGTCACCGATTTCATCGGCGCTCCGTTGTCCGAGTGCAGCACCAGAGGCTCGCGCAAACACTGCTCGCCGATCACGCTGCGTTGCAGCAGCGCAGCGGCTTTCTCGCCGCTTTCCGCGTCGTAAACCTCCCAGCCCACGGCTTTGCGGCTGTAAATATCTTCGATCAAATAGAGGTAGTAATACTTTCCACGTATCGGCGACGGCAAATAGGTGATGTCCCACGACCACACCTGATTGGGCCCTTTGGCCGCATGCGTCGTCGGTGCGGCATGCCGCCTGGGGCGTTGGCTACGACCTCGGTGTTGCTGTTGACCCGCCGCCCGCAAGACGCGATAAAACGTCGCCTCCGACGCCAGATAACGCCCTTGATCGGCCAGGCGCGGCACGATCTGACTCGGCGGTAGATGGGCGTACTCAGAGCTGTTGCACAGCGTCACAATCACCTGTCGCTCGGCCTCGCTCAGTGCGTTACAGGGCGTTGGCCGCACGACCGTCGTTCGAGCATCGGCCTGAACGACTTCAGTTTCGGTCCAGCGTTGCAGGGTTCGCAGCGATAAACCGACCTCCTGGCAGGCCCGGATTTTTCTGGCTCCCGCCATGACCGCTTCACTCAGCCAGTCAACGAACAACTGCCGTTGCGGCAAAGACGTCAGTTGTCCTCGTTGTCGGTCCCCCAGTAGTCGTTGAGCTTTTTTCGCAGCACCAACAACGCGGCTGTTTCAGCGAGCGCCTTATCTTTGCGGCGCAGTTCTCGCTCAAGCTCCTGGATACGCTTCTTATCCTTGCGCGACTGCTCTCGATCCTCTTTTTGCAGGGCTTTATCCGACTTCTGGCCGGTAATGAAGGCTTGTCGCCAAGCAGTGATTTGCTCGGGGTAAAGGCCTTTGCGCCGGCAATACTCGCCCAGGTCGATCTCGGACAAGCCGGCCGCTTCAAGGACAACAGCAAACTTGGTTTCGGCTGACCAGTTCTCGGTCAGCGGCTTGTTTTCGGACACTGCATTTCCTTCAGAACTGAGCTGCTTGCGCCAGTTGGACAAAGACATTTCGCTGACCCCTTCGCGCCGAGAAACCTCGGCCATCGTCAGGCTCAGTGGGGGAAGCAGCATCTTGAGCAATGCGGCTCTGCGTTCAGGTGAATAATACGGCACGACCAGTCTCTTTCCGCCCCCGATATGCTTTTTTAGGAAAAATCGGAGAGGCGACAACTATCCTGACACCGGGGGGTTGCAACAAATGTAGGAGAGGCGGGGGCGCCTAGCCCTTGGCCGCGATGCGCCGCGCGGGCGGCGCTCGATCTCAAGAGCAAAGGAAAAACCAAGGCGGGAACCTTGTGGGGCTCATGCGATTTGTTGCCAGCCCCACTCTGCGGTTTCACCCTGAGAATGAAGGGAGAGAGACCGAATCAAGGCTTCCAGGCGCTTGCCTTGGGTTTTGTGCTGTTGCCCAAATCGAGCGCCGCCCGCGCGGCGCATCGCGGGTAAACCCGGCTCCTACATTTGTTGCAACGTGCCATGGCCTGCGGGATCGGCGTTGCCAGCCACGCGCAATCCCACCGAAACCACAAAAAACCAAAGCCGAACCACCAAGGCTAACAACGCCGATCCCACAGGCCATGGCACGTTGCAACAAATGTAGGAGCCGGCCTTGGCCGCGATGCGCCGCGCGGGCGGCGCTCGATCTCAAAAACAAAGGAAAAACCAAGGCGGGCACCATGGGGCTCATGCGATCTGTTGGCAGGCACCTAAGGGTTCACCCCTGAGAATGAAGGTTGGGAGGCCGTATCAAGACCTCCAGGCGCTTGCCTTGGGTTTTGTGCTGTTGCCCAAATCGAGCGCCGCCCGCGCGGCGCATCGCGGGTAAACCCGGCTCCTACATTTGTTGCAACGTGCCATGGCCTGCGGGATCGGCGTTGCCAGCCACGCGCAATCCCACCGAAACCACAAAAAACCAAAGCCGAACCACCAAGGCTAACAACGCCGATCCCACAGGCCATGGCACGTTGCAACAAATGTAGGAGAGGCGGGGGCGCCTAGCCCTTGGCCGCGATGCGCCGCGCGGGCGGCGCTCGATCTCAAGAGCAAAGGAAAAACCAAGGCGGGAACCTTGTGGGGCTCATGCGATTTGTTGCCAGGCACTCTGCGGGTTCACCCTGAGAATGAAGGGAGAGAGACCGTATCAAGACCTCCAGGTGCTTGCCTTGGGTTTTGCGCTGTTGCGTAGATCGAGCGCCGCCCGCGCGGCGCATCGCGGCCAAGGCCGGCTCCTACATTGGTTGCAACGTGCCATGGCCTGGGAGATTGGCGTTGCCAGCCACGCGCAATCCCACCGAAACCACAAAAAACCAAAGCCGAACCACCAAGGCTAACAACGCCGATCCCACAGGCCATGGCACGTTGCAACAAATGTAGGAGAGGCGGGGGCGCCTAGCCTTTAGCCGCGATGCGCCGCGCGGGCGGCGCTCGATCTCAAAAACAAAGGAAAAACCAAGGCGGGCACCATGGGGCTCATGCGATCTGTTGGCAGGCACCTAAGGGTTCACCCCTGAGAATGAAGGTTGGGAGGCCGTATCAAGGCTTCCAGGCGCTTGCCTTGGGTTTTGTGCTGTTGCCCAAATCGAGCGCCGCCCGCGCGGCGCATTCCGGCTAAAGCCGCACACAGGAACTGTGTCTTTCAATGCCTTATCTGACTGCCCCCTCAATTGAACTCGTCGTCGACCGGGTAACGGCTGGCGTTGAGGCTTTCCTTGATTTTGCGCAGGTGCGGCTGGAAGTCCACGCCTCGGCGCAGGGTCATGCCAGTAGCGAGTACGTCGAGCACGGTCAGTTGAATGATGCGCGAGGTCATCGGCATGTAGATGTCGGTGTCTTCGGGCAACGGGATATTCAGGCTCAGGCTGCAGGCCTTGGCCAGGGGCGAGTCGGCCGCGGTCAGGCCTAGCACCGAGGCGCCGTTTTCGCGGGCCAGGCGGGCGACTTCTACCAACTCGCGGGTGCGGCCGGTGTAGGAAATGATGACAAACAGCTCGCCGGTGTGGGCCACCGAAGCCAGCATGCGTTGCATCAGTACGTCGGCATGGGCAGACACCGCCAGGTTAAAGCGGAAGAATTTGTGTTGGGCGTCCAGCGCGACCGGTGCCGAGGCGCCGAGGCCGAAGAAGTGGATCTGGCGGGCCTGGATCAGCATGTCGACGGCGCGGCTGATCAGGGCAGGGTCCAGTTGCTGGCAAGCGCTGTCGAGCGACGCAATGGCGCTGCCGAAGATTTTTTGCGTGTAGGCCGCCGGATCATCGTCGGCTTCCACCGCACGGCTGACATAGGCTGCGCCGCTGGCCAGGCTCTGGGCCAGTTGCAGCTTGAGTTCGGGATAGCCGCTGACGCCGAATGAACGGCAGAAACGGTTAACAGTGGGCTCGCTGACATCGGCAGCGCGAGCCAAGGCTGCAATGCTGAATCGGGTGGCTTGCTGAGGGTTTTGCAAAATGGCTTCAGCGACTTTGCGCTCGGCCTTGTTCAGTTCTTCAAGACGGCCCTGGATATGCTCCAGGAGGTTGCGCACGCGGTCCATGTAAGGTCCTTGGGTCGAGGATGCAGCCGGCGGGCAGGCGCGGCCAGGCTGCTTTTCACGGGTGGCCTATCGTACTGATGGCGTGGTGGCTTAACCACTCGAATCTACCGATGGGGGAAAATGTTGTGGTTATTACTACATTTTCCCTTGAAGGGTCGCTTTAAAAAAGGTATTTCTAGTCTAACTTGATAAAAGAACAAACATCATGCCATCGATAACCGTTGAACCTTGCACGTTTGCCCTGTTCGGGGCGCTGGGCGATCTGGCGCTGCGCAAACTGTTCCCGGCCCTTTATCAACTGGATCGCGCCGACCTGCTGCACGCCGACACGCGCATCCTGGCGCTGGCCCGCGAGTCAGGTGAGGCCAACCAGCACTTGGCGAGCATCGAGCAACAATTGCGGGCTTACGTCCAGCCGGCGCAGCTGGAAGAGCCATCACTGCAACGTTTTCTGGCCAGGCTTACGTACCTGCGGGTGGATTTCCTGCAGGCTGACGACTATCGCGCCCTGGCCGAAACCGTCGGCGACAGCTCGCCGCTGATTGCCTACTTCGCCACCCCGGCTGCGGTGTACGGCGGCATCTGCGAGAACCTGTCCAAGGTCGGTCTGGCTGAGCGTACCCGCGTCGTGCTGGAGAAGCCCATCGGCCATGACCTGGGCTCTTCACGGCGAGTCAACGATGCGGTGGCGCAATTCTTCCCGGAAAACCGTGTTTACCGGATCGACCACTACCTGGGCAAGGAAACGGTCCAGAACCTGATTGCCCTGCGCTTCGCCAACAGCCTGTTCGAAACCCAGTGGAACCAGAATTACATCTCCCACGTGGAAATCACCGTGGCCGAGAAAGTCGGCATTGAAGGTCGCTGGGGCTATTTCGACCAGGCCGGGCAACTGCGCGACATGATCCAGAATCACCTGCTGCAGCTGCTGTGCCTGATTGCGATGGACCCACCCAGCGACCTGTCGGCCGACAGCATTCGTGACGAAAAGGTCAAGGTGCTCAAGGCGCTGGCACCGATCACTGCCGAAGGCCTGGGTACCCAGGTGGTGCGTGGCCAATACATCGCAGGCTACAGCGAAGGCAAGCCGGTGCCGGGGTACTTGGAGGAAGAGAACTCCAACACCCAGAGCGACACCGAAACCTTCGTGGCGCTGCGGGCCGATATCCGCAACTGGCGCTGGGCAGGCGTGCCGTTCTACTTGCGTACCGGCAAGCGCATGCCACAAAAACTGTCGCAGATCGTTATCCATTTCAAGGAACCGCCGCACTACATCTTCGCCCCGGAGCAGCGTTTGGAGATCAGTAACAAACTGATCATTCGCCTGCAACCGGACGAAGGTATTTCCTTGCGGGTGATGACCAAGGAACAGGGCCTGGACAAGGGCATGCAGCTGCGCAGCGGCCCGCTGCAACTGAATTTCTCCGACACCTACCGCAGCGCACGCATCCCCGATGCTTACGAGCGGTTATTGCTGGAAGTGATGCGTGGCAACCAGAATCTATTTGTGCGCAAAGACGAAATTGAATACGCGTGGAAATGGTGTGACCAGTTGATCGCCGGGTGGAAAAAGGCCGGTGATGCACCCAAGCCTTATGCGGCTGGCTCCTGGGGCCCGATGAGTTCCATTGCACTGATAACCCGAGATGGGAGGTCCTGGTATGGCGATATCTGATCTGCAACTACCCAAAGCCGTGCAGGCGCACGATTTCGCAGGCCCTACGGAGCTTGCGCAGGCGTTGGCCAAGCGCGTGGCGAAACAGTTGCGTGAAGCGATCAAACAGCAAGGCGTCGCCACGTTGGTGGTGTCGGGCGGTCGCAGCCCCGTCGCGTTCTTCCAGAGCCTGGCGCATGAAGCGCTGGACTGGTCGAACGTGGTCATCAGCCTGGCTGATGAGCGTTGGGTGCCGACCGAGCATCCTGACAGCAATGCGGGGCTGCTCAAGCGTTATTTGCTGGTCGGCCCGGTCGCCAAGGCGCGCTTTATCGACCTGTATGGCTCCAAGGTGTCCCAGGAGGATGCCGCCCAACAGGCCGACCAGTTGCTCGCCGACCTGCCACCGATTGACGTCTTGGTGCTGGGCATGGGCGATGACGGTCATACCGCTTCGCTGTTCCCGGGTAGCCCGAACCTGGCGCAAGCCTTGCTTGCAGATGGTAAGCAGCATTGCCTGCCGATGATGGCGCCCACCGTGCCACACCAGCGCTTGAGCATGACGCTGCCTTTGTTGGCCTCGGCACGCTTGAAGATTCTATCCGTGCAGGGCCAGGGCAAGTTGTCCACCCTGCGCACCGCGCTGGCCGGCAAGGACATCGCCCAGATGCCGATCCGCGCGTTTCTTAATACCTCTCTAGAGATTTACTGGTGCCCATGAGCCAAGGATCAGCCGCTATGTCAACGCTCGAAAACCAACAGGCGCTGCAAAACCGCATGGAGGAAAAAACAGCCCGGATCGATGCCATTTGTGCCAAGGCCCGCATTCTGCCGGTGATCACCATCGCCCGTGAGGAAGACATTCTTCCGCTGGCCGATGCCTTGGCCGCCGGTGGCCTGACCACGCTGGAAATCACCCTGCGTTCCGAGCACGGGCTGAAAGCCATTCGTGTGTTGCGCGAGCAGCGCCCGCAACTGTGTGTCGGTGCGGGCACTGTGCTGGACCGCAAGATGCTGGCCGAGGTGGAAGCCGCCGGTGCCCAGTTCGTGGTCACGCCGGGCTGTACTCAGGACATGCTTGAGGCGGGTGTAGAAAGCGCCTTGCCGATGCTGCCGGGGATCAGCAGCGCTTCGGAAATCATGATGGGTTATGCCCTCGGCTATCGACGCTTCAAACTGTTCCCAGCGGAGATCAGTGGTGGCGTGGCCGCGATCAAGGCCTTTTCCGGGCCGTTTGGCGAAGTGCGCTTTTGCCCGACGGGTGGGGTCAATCCAGGCAACCTGAAATCCTACATCGCACAGCCAAACGTGATGTGCGTGGGCGGTACCTGGATGTTTGAAAGTGCCTGGGTGAAGAGCCGCGACTGGGCGCGCATCCAGCAGTGCAGTGCAGAGGCCTTGGCGCTGTTCGACTGATACCAGAATCGTTGTGTGCTTTACGGCTTTAACGGTGCGCTCGGTCGGCGCACCGTTTTTTTTGCCCGCCGTTACTGCTGTTGCTGCTGCTGTTGCTGTTGCTGTTGCTGTTGCTGTTGCTGTTGCTCCTGCTCCTGCTCCTGCTCCTGCTCCTGCTCCTGATCTTGATCTTGATCTTGATCTTGTTGTAGGAGCCGAGCTTGCTCGCGATGAAGGCGCCGCGGTCTATCTGGCATACGTGGTGATCTCATCGCGAGCAAGCTCTGCTCCTACACATACAGCCGGCGGGTCAGGGCCTTTAGGGCGTTTACCAAGGCCTCGATATCAGCAGGCGTGGTGGTAAAGCCTGGCGTCACACGAATACACGGCCCACACGCCGAGCCCTCCCGGGCGACGGTCAGCAGGCTGTATTCCTCGAGCAGCCGCTGCGCCATGCGGGGGTGATCCGTTTCGCGGGTAAACCGAAATGAGCTGATCCCGCAGTACAAGCGTGGATCATCCGGCGTCACCACTTCGATACCGTCCAAGTCCCGGACCTGGCTGACCCACAGGTCGCGCAGGTATTTCAAACGCTCGCCCTTGGCCTTTGGACCGCCCATTTGCCGATGCTCCTCGAAGACCGTCGCCAGCGTCATCCAAGCCGGGATGTTCGGCGTCCCGTAGGGCACCCGGGAGAGGATGACGTCTGGGCGATAGTCCAATGCGGCCATATCCGGGTCGATGTCTTGCAACCGGCCCGATGCGATGTAAAGCACGCCAAGGCTCAGCGGTGCGCCGATCCACTTCTGCAGGTTAAAGGCTGCAAAGTCGACGCCCAGCTCCTCCAGGCGAAAATCCAGCTGCCCCAGCGCGTGTGCGCCGTCCAGGATGACATCGACGCCATAGTGGCGGGCGCGTTCGGCGATGGCTTTGACTGGCATTACCAGCCCCGTGCGGTGGGTGACGTGGGTAAGCACCATCAGCTTGAGGCGTGGGTACTGCTCGAAGGCTTGCTCATACCCTTGCACCAGGCTTTCGTAGGTGGCGGGGTGGGTGTGCGTGACCTCGATCAATTCCACGCCTCGGCTACGGGCCAGCCATTGCATGGTGTTTTGAACGCTGTCGTAGTCCAGGTCGCTGACCAGCACCTGGTCACCGGGTTTCAAGGCGTTGTAGTTACGGATCAGCGTCTGCACCGAGGCCGATGCGCTTTGGGTCAATGCCACCGTGCGCTCGGGCACTTCCAACAGCTGTGCCAGTGCCGTATGAGCCGATGGCGCGTCCACTTGCTCGAAACGTTGGCGTACATGGACGGAATTGCTGCGGTTGATGAATTCGATGTGCTGCTGGTAGACCTGCGCAACGCGGCGGGTCATGCGCCCGAAAAAAGCGTATTCGAGGTTGATCGGGCCGGGTGCGACATCGAAGCGGGCCGCGATTTTCTGCCAGTGGTCTTCATCACGGGCCAGCTGGGAAGCTTCGGTCATGGCATTGGGCTCGTTTTCAGGGGCGGGGGCGGGCGTATTTTTTACGCAGCGGGTCGAGCAAGGCCGACAAACCGTTGTGGTCGATTTCCTGCATCAGGGCCAGCAACCCTCCCAGTTCTCCGTGGGGGAAACCTTGGCGAGCAAACCAGTTCAGGTACTCGCCCGGCAGGTCTGCAATGACGCGACCCTTGTATTTGCCGAAGGGCATCTGGCGGGTCAACAGCAGTTCGAGTTTTTCTGGATTCATGGGCACAACCTTGCAAGCGACAACGGCAACCTACAGGCATTCTGCACGAAGGCCAATTGACAGTTCATGCAGAAAGAACGAGTACAGTCTTTGGCTTAAAAATTAACTGATTGATATTTATAGATATTTTATCGATGGCGGTCGCTGGGGCCGAGTGCAACACGGCTATTGAATTGAAGTTGGAGCAGCATGATGCATGCCCATCGCTGCGCTGAATCCCTCGACTGCCGAGGTCGCGGTGGCATCGCGCATTTTTACCAGGATCAGATAACCGCTGGTGCGCTCAACAAGTGTGCCGACCGCCGAGGCATTGTCCTTACCTTTGATCAGGTCGCCTTCCCAGTGGCCGGGCATTTGCCGTTCTTCGATCTCTTCCTGAGTGGATGCCGCCGCGAAATCTTTGTATCGGGGGGCGAGAACCTAAACTCAAGGTCCGTGTCTGATGAGGGTGGAATTCAATCGCCGGGAGGCATCATGTTTATAAGAAAGAAAAATTTTATGGTTGTTGCTGTTTGCGCCCTGATGCTTGCGGGGACAACCATGCTGCCGGGTGAGCTATCGCTCGTCTCCTCTGCTGAGGCCGCAAACGGTGGTGGTGGTGGTGGTGGTGGTGGCCATGGTGGTGGTGGTGGTCATGGTGGTGGCCATGGCGGCGGTAATGGCGGCGGTCACGGTGGCGGTACTGGCGGTGGCGCCGGTCATTCCGGTGGCTCGGCCGGACATGGCATTGGCAAGGGGCTAAGCAGCGATCACGCCGGGAAAGCCGTTCGGGATAGAGGCGACAGCGGCAAGCATTACGGCAGTACGCGCAATGATGACAATGGCCATGGTTCGGTGACATCCGGCGTGGCACATGACAGAGATACCCGGGGGTTGTCCAAGGCGACTGCGATCTCTCGCACCACGCCAAGCGATCACAATACCAAAGGCCTGCGTAATGCTGGCGCCTCAAGCAGCAAGAACGACCGCTGACGGTTGGTTTTGACTCGTGGGTGCCAATGCCGGTCAGTTGAGCAATTTGAGCGATCAATACCCTGTGGGCGCGAGCCTGCTCGCGATGGACTCAAGGATGGCGCGTTTATTCAGACAGTGCGCGTTATCCTTAACGTCTATCGCGAGCAGGCTCGCTCCCACAGGTTCTGTGTTTTAACTGACCGACATTGGGGCAGGCGCCCTCGTCAGTGTTGGGTTTGGGCGTCCTGTCCTGACCTTCGAAATAAGTCTGCGGAGTACGCGAAGCGGACTTTCTCTGCCATTCCTCATGGCCATATTTCCCTCTAAGTTGCGTTGTCCATCAGGCGCTGTGCTGTCTGTCATTCACGCCGGCATCGGCAAGCGGGCAGCTGAATTCGGCAACAGGTCAAGACCTCAAGATTCAGGCCGATAGAGTCAACAGGTGCATAGGGTTGCGCCCGGTTGCAGGCATTCCTGAACAACCTGGGCCTTGAAGGGTTTCGGGTAAGAGCTTCGTTGGCGCATGGAAATCCTGTCGGTTAAGCCCTTTGGTGATCGGTGAGGCGGCACCGTTTGCAACAGTCAACCCGGCAAGTTAATGCCAAAGGTATTGCTACCGGGTTCGCTATGAACAAACACCGTCCCCCCATGCATCAACGCAATCGCCTTGACGATAGCCAACCCCAGCCCATGATTGCCACCGGTATTGGAACGCGCAGCATCCACCCGGTAAAACCGCTCAAACAACATCGGCAAATGCTCGCGCGCAATGGCAGTACCTGGGTTGGTCACCGCAATGCTGACCTGGCCCTCTTCGGCACGAATATCCACATGAATCACCTGTTGCGCCGCCGTATGCTGCACCGCGTTGTTCAACAGATTGATAAGAGCACGTCGCAAGTGAGCCTTCTCAATCCGCACACTGGCATCCCCCCGCACTTCAACCCGTACTTGCGCGTCTTCAAGAATAAACTCCAGATAGTCCAGGGTCGTGGCCACTTCCTGAGCCAGCGACGAGGAGGTCAGTTCGGTAGCCTTGCTGCCCTGATCAGCACTGGCAAGGAACAGCATGTCATTGATGATGCTGCGCAAGCGCTCCAACTCCTCAAGGTTGGATTGCAGCACTTCAAAGTAATGTTCAGCCGACCGCCCGCGCGTCAAAGCCACTTGGGTCTGGCCGATCAAGTTGGTGAGAGGGGAGCGCAATTCGTGGGCCACATCGGCATTGAAAGCCTCCAGCCGCGAATAGGCCTGATCAACCCGCTCCAGCGTGGCATTGAACGCATTGACGAATTGGTCCAGTTCCGGTGGCAGCGGCGACAACTGCAAGCGCCCGGTGTGGCGCGGCGGTGCAAGTTTTTGCGCGGCCTGAGACAGCGCATCCAGGGGCTTGAGGCCGATGCGTGCCACCCAGTAGCCGAGCAAGGAGGCCAGCACCACGCCAATAGCAGCAAGGCTGAGCAAAGCGATCAGCAGGGTGTGCTGGGTCTGCAGAAAAGTGTCGGTGTCGATGGCGATCATGAAACGCAGGGGAGGGCGCTGGTCCTTGGCTGGCAACTCCGTGAGCAGCACGCGGTAGGGATCATCGAGCGACAGGTCGCGCATGCCCAGCGGGCCCATGGCGAAGCGGCGCATCGCGGCATCGGGCTCGCCATACTCGAAGCGCGGGTCGCTGCTGACCACCCAGAAACGGATGCGCTTGTCCTCTTCACTCAGCAGTTTGAGCTTGGTGCGAATCTTGGCCCAGTGTTCTTCGGTGCCATAACGGGTCAGGGCCGATTCGAGCACGCTGTAGCGCGCATCCAGCTCCGCTTCAGGCAGCAACCCCAGGCTCTTGTCGACCTGGCGGTAGAGCGCACCACCAATCAGCAGAAACACCAGCAGCGCCACCAGCGTGAACAACAGGCTCAAGCGCAGTGCGATGGAGTCGGGGAGGCGCCCCTCAAGACGCCCGGTTTTCCAGGACATAACCCATGCCTCGAATAGTGTGCAGCAGTTTGTCTTCAAACGGCCCGTCGAGCTTGGCGCGCAGGCGCTTGATCGCCACTTCGACCACGTTGGCGTCGCTGTCGAAATTGATATCCCAGACCAGCTCGGCAATCGCGGTCTTGGACAGGATCTGGCCCTGGCGCCGGGCCAACACGCTGAGCAGGGAAAACTCCTTGGCGGTGAGGTCCAGGCGCTGGCCAGCGCGGGTAGCCTTGCGACTGATCAGGTCGACCCACAGGTCGGCAATCTGCACTTGCACAGGCTCATGGTTGTTGCTGCTGCGGCGGGTCAGAGCCTGCAGGCGAGCCACCAGCTCGAGAAAGGAAAATGGTTTGCCCAGGTAGTCATCGGCACCTTCGCGCAGACCGTGTATTCGGTCTTCAACCCGCTCGCGAGCCGTCAGCATGATCACCGGTGTCTGCTTGCGTGCACGCAAGGCGCGCAACACACCATAGCCATCCAGGGCCGGCAGCATCACGTCGAGCACGATCACGGCGTAATCACCTTCCAGCGCCAGGTGCAGGCCTTCGATGCCATCGACGGCAACATCCACCGTATAGCCCTGCTCGGTGAGGCCGCGACGCAGGTAGTCGGCGGTTTTCTCTTCGTCTTCAATAATCAGCACGCGCATGATGGTTCTCAATGGGTCTGCGGCTGAGGTTGGGCAACGCTACGACGCCGGTGGAACAGCCGCTCCAGTGTCAAGTATATGACCGGCGTGGTGAACAGGGTCAGGGCCTGGCTCACCAGCAGTCCACCGACCACGGCAATACCCAGGGGTTGGCGCATTTCAGCGCCGGCGCCTTGGCCGAACATCAGGGGCAGGGCACCGAGCAGCGCGGCGAGGGTGGTCATGATGATCGGCCGAAAGCGCGTCACGCAGGCTTGATGGATGGCATCCTCCGGCGATAAGCCCAGCCTGCGCTGGGCATCGAGGGCAAAGTCGATCATCAGGATGCCGTTTTTCTTGACGATGCCGATCAGCAACACGATCCCGATCAACGCCATGATCGAAAAGTCCTGGCCCCATAGCCACAGCAGCAGCAAGGCGCCCAGGCCCGCCGAAGGCAGTGTGGAAATGATCGTCAGTGGGTGCACGAAACTCTCATAAAGCACACCCAGAATGATGTACACCGCCACCAACGCCGCGAGGATCAGCCACGGCTGGCTCGACAGCGAACTCTGGAAGGCTTGTGCGGCGCCCTGGAAAGTCCCGATGATCGAGTCGGGCATGCCCAGCTCGGCCTGGGTCTGGTTGAGAATAGTGACCGCATCGCCCAAGGCGACACCGGGTGCCAGGTTGAACGACAGGTTGGCGGCCGGGAACAGGCCATCATGGCTGATCGAGAGCGGACCCATGGTCGGCGGATCAACCTTGGCCAGCGCCGAGAGTGGCACCATTTGGCCACTTTGCGGTGAGCGCAGGTAAAAATAGTTGAGGCTTTCGGCCTTGCCTCGCTGTTTGGCGTCCAGCTCCAGAATGACTTTGTACTGGTTGGTCTGGGTCTGGAACTCGCTGATCTGGCGCTGGCCAAAGGCGTCATAAAGCGCCTGATCGACATCGGTGGTGGTCAGGCCGAAGCGCGCAGCAGCCTGGCGGTCAATGCTGATATGAGTGACGCTGCCGCCCAGTTGCAAGTCATTGGACAGGTCGCGAAAAGTCGGGATGGCGCGCAAGCGTTCGGTCAGGCGTTGGGTCCAGAGATTGAGTGCATCGCCGTCATTGCTCTTGAGGACGTACTGGTACTGGCTGCGGCTGGGGCCGGAGCTGAGGTTGATATCCTGCCCTGCGCGCAGGTACAGGACGATGCCCGGCACCTTGGACAGTTTGGAGCGGATGCGATCAATGAACTGGCTGACAGAAACATCCCGATCGCTTCGATCCTTGAGGGAGATCCAGAAACGACCGTTGGCGATGGTCTGGTTGCTGCCGGTCACGCCCACCGAATGAGAGAAGGCCTTCACCGCGGGGTCGGCGCCGATGATCTCGGCCAGTGCCTTGTGCTTGGCGACCATGTCCGGGTACGACACATCGGCGGCGGCTTCGGTGGTGCCCAGCACGAAGCTTGTGTCCTGCACCGGGAAAAACCCTTTGGGAATGGCGATATAGCCAACGACCGCCAGGCTCAGGGTCAACCCGAAAACACCCAGCATCAGCTTCTGATGGGCCAGGGCACGGACCAGCAGGCGCTCATACCCACGCAAAAGGCGCTCTCCGAAGGCCGGGCCGTGGCGATGGCCGGGATTGCGCATGAACTGCGCGCAGAGCATCGGCGCCAGGGTCAGCGACACCAGGGCTGAGATCAGGATGGTTGAAGTGGCTGTCAAGGCGAACTCCTTGAACAGCCGCCCGACCACGCCCCCCATGAACAGCAGCGGAATGAACGCCGCCACCAGCGAAAAGCTGATCGAAAGCACCGTAAAGCCAATTTCGCCTGCGCCCTTGATGGCGGCGGTGCGCATGTCGTCGCCGGCTTCCAGGTGGCGATGGATGTTTTCCACGACCACGATGGCGTCGTCGACCACAAAGCCTACCGCGATCACGATGGCCACCAGCGTCAGGTTATTCAGGCTGAAGCCCATCAGGTACATCAGGGCAAAGCTTGCAATCAGCGATACCCCCAGCACGCTGGTCACGATCAACGTGGCCGACCATTGACGCAGGAACATCGCCATCACTGCCACCACCAGCAAGACGGCGATCATCAGGGTCAGCTCGACTTCATGCAGCGAGGCGCGAATGGTTTTGGTGCGGTCGTTGAGCACCGAGACATTGACCGAGGCCGGCAGCATTTCTTCCAGTTTAGGCAGGGCGCCCAGCACCCGGTCGACCGTCTCGACAATGTTGGCACCCGGTTGGCGGAACACCACCAGGTTCAAGCCTTGCTCATTTCCGGACCAGGCCTGGACGTAGGCGTTTTCCGCGCCATTGATCACCTTGGCCACGTCTTTGAGGTGGACCGGTGCGCCATCGCGGTAGGACACGATCAAGCGTGCGTAGTCTTCTGGGTGAAACAGCTGGTCGTTGCTCGACAGGGTCGACACGCTGCCCTCGCCATACAGCGCGCCCTTGGCCAGGTTCAGGCTGGTTTGCTGGATGGCCAGGCGCAGGTCGGCCAGGGTCAGGCCAATGGCCGCGAGTTTTTCAGGGGCGGCCTGGACCCGAATGGCCGGCCGTTGCTGGCCGGTGATGTTGATCAGGCCAACGCCGTCGATCTGGCTCAGTTGCCGGGCCAGCAAGGTTTCGGTGTAGTCACTCAGTTCGTTGGCGGGCATTTGTGCTGAGCTTACGGTCAGGATCAGCACCGGGCTGTCGGCCGGGTTGACCTTGCGCCAGGTCGGCAGGTTGGGCATGTCCTGGGGCAGGCGCCCGGCAGCCGTGTTGATGGCGGCCTGGACTTCCTGGGCGGCGGTGTCGATGCTTTTGTCGAGGGTGAACTGCAAGGTCAGGTTGGTTGAGCCCAAGGCGCTGCTGGAGGTCATCTGGGTCATGCCGGGGATGGCACTGAATTGCACTTCCAGCGGTGTAGCCACCGAAGAGGCCATGGTTTCCGGGCTTGCACCGGGTAGCAGGGCGTTGACCTGGATGGTGGGGAACTCGGCCTCTGGCAGCGGTGCAACGGGCAGGCGTACAAAAGCCAGGACGCCGAGCAGCACCAGGGCCAGGTTCAGCAGGCAGGTGGCAACCGGGTGATCGACGCACCAGGCCGAAATCGAACCTCGACCCTTGATGTTCATGGCTGCCTCCGACTGGCGGCCACTTCTTCGTTATTGGCAGGTTCCGGGGCAATGGCAATGCGGGCCCCCGGCTTGAGCCGAGATTGCCCATCGATCACCAGCACATCGCCTGCGCCGACACCTTCGATGATGTTCTGGTCACTGTCCTGATACAGCACCTTGATCGGCACGGATTCAACCTTGTCGCCCTGCACCCGGTAGACAAAATGCTGGTCAATTCCGCGTTGCACCACCTGTGGCGGCACCACCAGGGCGTCGCGGTCCAGGGCGGTCTGGATTTTTACCGTGACCAGTTGGCCCGGCCAGAGTTTGGCTTGGGGGTTGTCGAATTCGGCCTTGACGCGGATGGTGCCGGTCGTGCCGCTGACCTGATTGTCGATCAGGCTCAAATGCCCCTCGGCCAGCAGCGAGGTTTCATCCGAGCCATCACCGCCCAGATAGGCTTTCACGTGTGCCGGTGACGGGGCAGCGATCAGCTTTTGCAGGGTGGGCAGCAGCTGTTGCGGCAAGGAAAACTCGACACCGATCGGATCGATCTGGGTCACGCTGAACAGGCCTTCAGTGTCAGCGACGCGCAGCAGGTTACCTTCGTCGACATTGCGGATGCCGACACGACCGGTGACTGGAGAGCGAATCTGTGTGTAGGAAAGCTGCACCTGCGCTGCGGCAATCGCCGCTTGGTTGCCCTGGAGGGTGGCGTTGAGCTGGTTGACCAGCGCTTGCTGCTGGTCCAATTGTTGGCGGGAGATGCCGTTGTCCTCGCTGAGCAGGCGATAGCGCTTGAGATCTACACCGGCTACCTGAAGTTGCGCCTGGCTCTGGCTGAGCTGGGCCTGTGCCTGGGCAAGGCTGGCGCGAGTCGAGCGGTCATCGATGGTGGCCAGCAGATCACCGGCCTTGACCCATTGACCCTCCTTGACCGCCAGCTTGGTCAGCACGCCTTCGACTTGCGGGCGAATCGTGACGCTGTGCAGCGACAACACTGTGCCAATGCCACTGGCGTAGCGGGGGACATCATGCTGGCCCACGGATATCACGCGTACCGGGACGGCGGCGACGCTGGCAGGTTTAGTCGTTGTTGGGCGATTGATGACCCAATAGGCCGCCGCCAGGGCAATCAGCAGGCCGACAATTAAAGAAGCTTTCAGAGGGGTACGCATGGATGCGGTGCGCCGAATAATGGGCTGACGATATTCACTTATAAACCTGAGTGCCGGTCACCAGTGTGACGGCTAACTGACAGCGCTGTCAGTTAGCTTCTGGCAGCCACCCATGGCGGTCAAGCCGAAACCTGTCAGTGAAGTCGTCATTACGGTTAATTCTTTCAGCTAATTCCTACTCATCCGCCGGAAATGCCCCGTAGAGCCAGGTGCAGCGACTGGAGAGACTTGCTGTCTTCTCTATCAGCCCAAAACAAGGCGGCCTTTTGACTAGCCTGATGCACAAGAAATTGCTGACAGTGTCGTTGGTACTGATTCCGATATTGCTACTGTCGACTTCACCCTGGCTCAATGGCATCCAGGGCAGCCTGGCACTGCTGCCCTGGATGCTTCTTACCCTACTGGCGGTGGGCAGGAATGATCCGCTGATTCGATGGGCGCTGTCCGCGAGTGTGGCAATCAGCCTGGTGCTGGTTGCCAGCCTTTATGACTCGCCGTTGCTGAGTGTATTGATCCGAGGCTTGAGCTTTTTTATCTGCCTTTAAGGACGGGTGCTGGGTTCCATTCGGTCACGAAGGCGGCCTTGCGCTTTTTGTCGAACAGGCAAAGCTCGGTGCCTTTCTGGTTTTTCATGTGCGCTTGAGGGTAACGCCCCTCCAGCAGCAGCGCGACATAGCCAACCCGGTCGTCGAACTGCGCGGTCTTGCCAACGGCCTTGGCCTCTTTCAATTCACTGACAGATAAACAGGCACGTGTGACCTGCTTGTCGAGGGCGGCCCAGGCTTGTGGGCTGGAGGCTGCGGCGTGGCCTGCAAAGGCGAGGGCCAGAAACGCTGGGATGAAAGCTTTCATGAAAACGTCCGGTGGGCACGGTGGGCTGATTATGCCGTAGCCTTTAGGATGCGCAAATCGTTTGCGCGGCCGTGTGGTTACAGTGTGTATCCTGGTGCTGGCTTAGTACTGGCAGCGTCTCCCGTCTGAAGTGTCACGGTGCGCGCTGCCCTGATCAGGCATTCGGTCAGCTCCGGCGAGGAAAACTTGGTCAACACGGCGTCGGCACCTGCGGCCCGGGCTTTTTCACTGTTCATGGCGCTGTTCAGTGAGGTGTGCAGCAACACGTAGAGGTGTTTGAAATCCGGTGTTTCGCGCAAGGTGCGGGTAAAGGCATACCCATCCATTTCCGACATTTCGATATCAGACACCACCACATTGATCTCTGCCTGGGTGCCCTGCAATTCAAGCAGCGTGGCAATGGCGTCCTTGGCGCTGCGGGCGGTGTGGCAGTCGATCCCCAGTGAGCGCAGGGCAAGCACCGATTGCTGCAAGGCCACCTGGCTGTCGTCCACGATCAGAATGTTGGCATGCCCCAACAATTCAGCCTCTTCCATCGTCAACTCCCCCAGCATGTCCTCATCGGGATTGGGCGCGATGCCATGGATGACCTTTTCGATATCCAGTATTTGTACCAGCACGCCATCGACCTGAGTCACCCCGGTGATAAACGAGCGAGCGCCGGCGCCGTAGGGCGGTGGGCGGATGTCGGCGCTCTGGCAGTGGATGATCTTGCTCACCGCCTGTACATGCAGCCCCTGTTTGGAGCGGCTGATATCGGTGACGATCAGGCAGCCGCCGTCAGGGTCGAGCAGCGGCAATTGGCCAATCGCCCGGCTCAAGTCAATGACCGACAGCGCCGCGCCACGCAGGGTCGCTATGCCTTTAACGTGCGGGTGTGATTCGGGCAAGCGCGTCAGGGTAGGGCAGGGGATGATCTCACTGACTTTCAGCAGGTTGATTGCCATGAGCTTGCCAGTGCGCAAGGTAAACAGCAGGAGTGACAGCGAGTCTGCGCGAGCATTGTTGGAAGCCATGGAAACCTTCTGGGTCAGAGCATAAAAAGAGGCATTGCCGGGTTATCGACCTGAAGAGGCTGGCCTTTAGCCTTTACTTAAGGCCCAGTCGCCGTGCCAGTCGACTCAGGTTGGCGCGATCCAGTCCCAACTCTCTGGCCGCACTGGCCCAGTTGTGTTCATGGCGGATCAAACAGGCTTCGATCAGTTGACGCTGGTAGTGGTCTAGCGCTTGGCGCAGATCGCCGCTGGGCAGTGCAGCGGCAGCCATGTCTGCGCCAGCGGTAGCAGGTTGTGTGGGGCCGATTCCGAACACGGGCAACTCCAGATCGGCGGCGCTCAGGCTCAGAATGCGGGGGCGATCGTGATGACGGCCCAGTGCCTTGAGCGCGGATCGCCCGATCAGATGTTCCAGTTCACGGACATTGCCCGGCCAGTCGTAGGCCAGCAGTGCGGCCTGGGCATCGGACGTCAGCCGCAGGCTGCCCAGGCCCATGCGCGATCGATTCTGCTCCAGCATGTAACCCGCGAGCAGCAGGACATCACGGCCGCGTTCACGCAAGGGGGGGATCTGTAGGGGATAGACGCTCAGGCGGTGATAAAAGTCGGCGCGATAGCGTCCGCTGCGCACTTCTTCTGCCAGGTCGCGGTTGGTGGCGGCGATCAAGCGCACATCGACACGATGCTCCTGGTCCGAACCCAGGCGTTGCAGTTGCCCGCTTTGCAGCACACGCAACAGTTTGGCCTGAACCTGCAAAGACAACTCGCCCACTTCATCCAGAAACAAGGTGCCGCCATTGGCCAGTTCGAACTTGCCGCGCCGATCGCTCGTGGCGCCGGTGAAGGCGCCGCGCACATGGCCGAACAATTCACTTTCGACCAGCGTATCGGGCAGCGCCGCACAGTTAAGACTGATCATGGGTTTGTTGGCGCGCGTGGAGGCCGCGTGCAGCGCCTGGGCAACCAATTCCTTGCCAACGCCTGTCTCGCCGGTGACCAGCACTGTCAGATCGCTTGCGCCGACCAGCCCGACTTCTTCGAGCAATTGCTTGTGCGGCTTGCTCTGGCCGATCAGCTCATGGGGTTGCTGGCCGCTGGCCTGGCGATAGACCTCCGCGCGCTGGTGTTCATCCTCTACTTTGAGGGCCAGACGCTCTATTCGAGCGGCCACCGTGACGGTGGCCGCTGCGAGGCTTGCGAAGGCTTGCAGCGCATCCAACTCGATGGTTTCGAAGCGTTCCGGGGCCAAGGCGTCCAGGGTGAGCAAGCCCCAGGGGCGTTCATCGACAAACAGGGGGCAACCCAGGCAGTCGTGCACCTCCAGCTGCTGGTGCAAGCCTTCGATCAGGCCGTCGTAAGGGTCGGGTAGCTCGCTGTCACTGGCAAAACGTGTGGGCTTGTGGCTCGCCAGGATGATTTTGAAGCGTGGATGATCGCTGACCTTGAATCGTCGGCCGAGGGTGTCGTCACTGAGGCCATCGACTGCCAGGGGCACCAACCATTCGCCGTCCAGGCGCAGCAAGGCCGTGGCATCGCACGGTAGCAACGAGCGCATGGCTTCGAGCAGGCGTCGATAGCGCTCACCTTCAGGCAGGTCGCGAGAAAGATCGCTGACCAGTGGCAGTAACGATGTCAGTAGGGATTTTGCGGTCATAATGACTCCATGAAGTCTTATAGACTCTAACTCCTTCTGAGTCAAAATGACCACAAATAATTTAAGTTATTGATTTTATTAGTTTTTATTGTTGGCACGAATACTGTTACCCCTAGGCATCTTTTAATAAGCCTAGCGGCTGAGGAGTCACCCATGCTGAGTGCCCAGGATCGTGCCATCATCAAAGCCACCGTGCCCCTGCTGGAAAGCGGTGGTGAGGCGCTGACCACTCACTTCTATCAATTGATGCTGCACGAATACCCACAGGTGCGACCGCTGTTCAACCAGACTCACCAGGCCAGCGGTGATCAGCCCCGTGCCTTGGCCAACGGCATACTGATGTACGCGCGTCATATCGACCAGTTGGACCAACTGGGCGGCCTGCTGGCCCGAATCGTCAATAAGCATGTGGCCTTGCAGATCTTGCCGGAGCATTATCCGATCGTTGGCAGCTGCCTGCTGCGCGCCATTGAAGAAGTACTGGGCAGCGAGATCGCGACACCTGAGGTGATTAGCGCCTGGGGAGCGGCATATCAACAGCTGGCCGATATCCTGATCGAGGCTGAAGGCGGCGTTTATGAACAGAAGGAACAGGCCGAGGGTGGATGGCGGGGCGCCCGTCGCTTCCGAGTCTCTAAAAGAGTGGAGGAAAGCCCGGAGATCGTTTCCTTTTATTTCACGCCGGTGGACGGCGGCGACATTCTGAAGTTTCAGCCAGGCCAGTACATCGGACTGAAGCTGATCATCGAGGGAGAAGAGCACCGCCGCAATTATTCGCTCTCCGCCCTGGCCGATTCCGGCTTGTACCGCATTAGCGTCAAGCGCGAGCCCAACGGCAAGGTGTCCAATTATCTCCACGATCATCTGCAGGTCGCTGACACCTTGGACCTGTTCCCGCCGTCGGGTGATTTCACCCTCGACGACAGCGACAAGCCTCTGGTGCTGATCAGTGGCGGCGTTGGCATCACGCCCACCCTGGCGATGTTGCAGGCGGCCTTGGGTAGCGGTCGTGTGATTCATTTTATTCACTGCGCGCGCAACGGTGCGGTGCATGCGTTCCGTGACTGGGTCGACGACCTGGCTGCGCGTCACCCTCAGCTCAAGCGCTTCTATTGCTATGCCGAAGACGATGGCGTCAGCCCGCCAGCCGACGCACTGGGGCTGTTGAGCCAGGAGCAATTGGGGGAATGGCTACCAGCGCGGGATGTGGATGCCTACTTCCTGGGGCCGAAACCGTTCATGGCAGCAGTCAAACGCCATCTCAACAGCCTGGGTGTGCCGGAGCAACAGAGCCGCTACGAGTTCTTCGGCCCGGCCTCGGCGCTGGAGTGATCCTGCACCTGTAGGAGCCGGCTTTAGCCGCGATGAACGCACCGCGGTTTGCCTGATGCACCGGGGCGCGTTCATCGCAGCCAAGGCTGGCTCCTACCCGGTTAGGCCCGGCCTCGGCGCTGGAGTGATTCTGCACCTGTAGGAGCCGGCTTTAGCCGCGATGAACGCACCGCGGTTTGCCTGATGCACCGGGGCGCGTTCATCGCAGCCAAGGCTGGCTCCTACCCGGTTAGGCCCGGCCTCGGCGCTGGAGTGATTCTGCACCTGTAGCCGGCTTTAGCCGCGATGAACGCACCGCGGTTTGCCTGATGCACCGCGGCGCGTTCATCGCAGCCAAGGCTGTCTCCTACCCGGTTAGGCCCGGCCTCGGCGCTGGAGTGATTCTGCACGGGTGCCGGAACGGGCAGGCGCTCGCCTGTAGGAGCAAGGCTTGCCTGCGATGAAGACACCGCGGTTGTTCAGCAGTGCGCGTCATCGTTTTTTTCGCGGGCAAGCCTCGCTCCTACATGTTTTGTTCAGCAAACCCGTATATAGGCTGGTGTAGACTTGCTCGCTGTCGAGCCAACACCTCTATTTAAGGAAAGCGAATGACTGAACAATTGCTGCGGCTGAATCGCGAGAGGCGGTTTCTCGTTCTGCTCGGGGTGATTTGCCTCGCCTTGATCGGTGGCGCCTTGTACATGCAGGTGGTGCTGGGCGAGGCGCCGTGCCCGCTGTGCATCCTGCAGCGCTATGCGTTGCTGCTGATTGCGTTGTTCGCCTTCATCGGCGCCGCCATGCGGGGGCCACGCGCCATGACCGTCTGCGAAGGGCTGGTGGTGCTCAGCTCCATCGGCGGCATCATTGCGGCCGCACGACACGTGTACATCCTGGCGAATCCGGCCGTCAGCTGCGGTATCGATACGCTGCAGCCGATTGTCGATGGCTTGCCGCTGGCGTCGATTCTGCCATTGGTGTTCCGGGTCGATGGCTTCTGTTCCACGCCTTACCCTCCCGTGATGGGGTTATCGCTGGCGCAATGGGCGTTGGTGGCGTTCGTGCTGACGACAATTCTGGTGCCGCTGGGGATCTATCGTAACCGTCGTGGTGCTCGACCTTTGTAGGGGTGCAAAACATAAACCAGTGGGTGCGCGGAACTTTTTAAAAGCGCGCCGCACTGGGCGCTTGCGATGAGATAAAACCCCTCTAATACGGGCTTTTAAGGCGAGATTGGCGGGTGCGACAATGTGTCGCGAAGCTGCCCGGAAAGGGTTGATTGTTACACATTTGGTAAAGAACTGTTGCTAAATTAGTCATAGTCAAGGGTAGGCGAGCTCACTACAATCGCCCCCAATTTCCGTTCGGCACCGCTTGCGAGTCGCAGAATCGAGTGAGCTTCAACGCTCTCTTCTGGCTGACTCGGATAAGCATCGCCTGCGGCGATGCTGGGCTGACACCCTCCAATGATATCCACACCAAATGGATTTGGTCTGAATACAGGGCACCTAGCCTAAAGAAGTCAGAATAATTAACACCGCACTACACAGGCCTTGCCGCGCAGCCGCAGCTGATTTCTGGGCATGCCCGTACTCAATTCCGATAAATGCTAACGCTTGGCAGGAAGAAGTGTTGGCGATCAAAACACAATTGCATTGAAGCAGCCGCTTTAGAGGTCCTGAGATGAGTAAAAAGCGTTACCCCAGACTGTTTGGCATTTTGCCCTTTTTAGGCATGCTTTTTCTCAGCGGGTGTGAATACACGCTGCTGGACCCAAAAGGGCAGGTCGGCATTGAGCAAAAAAACCTTATCCTGATCGCTACCGGCCTGATGCTGCTGGTGGTGATTCCCGTCATTTTCATGACCATCGCTTTTGCCTGGAAATATCGCGCTTCCAACAAGCAAGCGACCTACACGCCTGACTGGTCGCACTCGACCAAGATCGAAGTGGCTATTTGGACCATTCCCGTCCTGATCATTATCGCCCTGGGCTACTTCACCTATGTCTCCACCCATGAGCTGGACCCGTACCGTCCGCTGGAGTCCGACGTCAAGCCTGTGACCATCGAAGTGGTCGCGATGGACTGGAAGTGGCTGTTCATCTATCCGGAACAAGGCATCGCCACGGTCAACAAGATCGTCTTCCCTGCCAACACGCCGATCAACTTCAAAGTCACTTCCGACTCGGTGATGAACTCGTTCTTCATCCCGGGCCTGGGCGGCCAGATCTACGCGATGGCGGGCATGACCACCAAGCTGCACTTGATCGCCAACCAGAACGCCGAGTTTGACGGGATCTCCGCCAACTACAGCGGCGCCGGCTTCACCGGTATGAAATTCAAAGCGACCTCCACCTCTCAGGAAGATTTCGACGCCTGGGTCAGTGAAGTCAAAAAGGCACCTAAACAGCTTGAGAAAGCTGAATACGAAGCCTTGCTCAAACCAAGCGAAAACAACCCGGTTGAGCTTTACGGCAACGTGCCGGCTGACCTGTTCCAGACCATCGTCGACAAGTACGAAGGTATGAACCGTGGTAAGCCGCACAAAAAAGCCGAGGCCGAAGTCAAAGAAGTCGCCGGGCTGGACACGAGTATGCATTCAGCTGCTGGGGCAGAGGAGTAAGAGATGTTCGGTAAATTAAGTCTGGACGCGATACCGCACGATCCGATAGTCATGGTGACACTCGCCATGATCGCGCTCGGCGGGATCGCGTTGGTTGGTGCTATCACCTATTACCGCAAGTGGACCTACTTGTGGACCGAGTGGTTGACTTCGGTCGACCACAAGAAAATCGGCGTGATGTACATCATCGTCGCGATGATCATGCTGCTGCGCGGTTTTGCCGACGCCATCATGATGCGTTCGCAACTGGCCATGGCCACCGGCGGTGGCGAAGGCTACCTGCCACCCGAACACTATGACCAGATCTTCACCGCTCACGGTGTGATCATGATCATCTTCATGGCGATGCCATTCTTCACCGGCCTGATGAACCTTGCAGTGCCGCTGCAGATCGGTGCCCGTGACGTTGCCTACCCGTTCCTGAACTCCCTGAGCTTCTGGCTGCTGGTGTCGGGCGTCGTGCTGGTCAACCTGTCCCTGGGTGTGGGTGAGTTCGCCAAGACCGGCTGGGTTGCGTACCCGCCGCTTTCGGGCATTCAATACAGTCCTGGCGTGGGTGTGGACTACTACATCTGGGCGCTACAGATATCGGGACTGGGGACGACGCTAACGGGCGTCAACTTCCTGGCCACCGTTCTGAAAATGCGCGCGCCTGGCATGAAACTGATGGACATGCCGATCTTTACCTGGACCTGCACCTGGGCAAACGTCCTGATCGTGGCTTCGTTCCCGATCCTGACCGCTACCCTGGCAATGCTGACGCTTGACCGTTACATGGATTTCCACATTTTCACCAATGAACTTGGTGGCAATCCGATGATGTACGTCAACCTGTTCTGGGCGTGGGGCCACCCTGAGGTTTACATCCTGATCCTGCCGGCATTCGGCGTGTTCTCGGAAGTGATCTCGACCTTCACCGGCAAGCGCCTGTTCGGTCACAAGTCCATGATCTACGCCAGCGGCGCGATCAGTGTCCTGGGCTTCGTGGTCTGGCTGCACCACTTCTTCACCATGGGTTCGGGTGCCAGCGTCAACGCCTTCTTCGGGTTGGCAACGATGCTGATTTCCATCCCGACGGGTGTGAAGCTATTCAACTGGCTATTCACCATTTACCAGGGTCGTCTGCGCTTCACCGCGCCAGTACTCTGGACCCTGGGCTTCATGATCACCTTCTCCATCGGTGGCATGACCGGCGTACTGCTGGCCGTACCGGGTGCTGACTTCGTGCTGCACAACAGCCTGTTCGTGATCGCGCACTTCCATAACGTGATCATCGGTGGTGCTGTATTCGGCTACATCGCAGGTTTTGCGTTCTGGTTCCCTAAAGCGTTCGGTTTCACCCTGAACGAGAAGTGGGGCAAGGCAGCGTTCTGGTTCTGGATCTCCGGTTTCTACGTGGCCTTCATGCCGCTGTACGCACTGGGCTTCATGGGCATGACGCGTCGTCTGAACAACTCCGATAACCCACTGTGGGAACCCTACCTGTACGTCGCCTTCGCCGGTGCCGTGCTGATCCTGTTCGGTATCGCCTGCCAGCTGATCCAGATCTTCGTCAGTATCCGTGATCGCAAGCAGAACATGGACGTGACCGGTGACCCGTGGAACGCCCATACCCTGGAATGGTCGACTTCGTCGCCACCTCCGTTCTACAACTTCGCTCACCTGCCAGTTGATGCGGGTCTGGACGCCTTCACCGAAGCCAAGCGCAACGGTACCGCGTACAAGGTCCCAGGCAAGTACACCGCGATCCACATGCCTAACAACACCAACACCGGTGTTTATATGGGTGCGCTGATCACTGTGTTCGGTTTTGCCATGATCTGGCACATCTGGTGGCTGGCCGCTGTTGGCCTGCTGGGCACCATCGCAGTCTTCGTTGCTCACGCTGCGCGTGACGACCAGGGCTACTACGTGCCGGCCGAAG
This sequence comes from Pseudomonas sp. KH_021, assembly GCF_057838865.1. NCBI lineage: Bacteria > Pseudomonadati > Pseudomonadota > Gammaproteobacteria > Pseudomonadales > Pseudomonadaceae > Pseudomonas > Pseudomonas sp. KH_021. The sequence continues at coordinate 949,962 of NZ_CM174477.1, forward strand.
AAGTTGCACGCATTGAAGGCGAGCGCCTGAAGTCCATGGGCCTGGCGACCGGTGTACCGGCGCATGCCGCACCTGTGAAATCGTTGGAACGGGTTTAAACAATGTCCAGTCATGTAATGAATGCTGATGCTGCTCATGGTCACGACCATGGGCACGACGAACACCACGACACCGGCGGGATGACCGTATTCGGTTTCTGGATCTACCTGATGACCGACTGCATCTTGTTTGCGTCGATCTTCGCGGCCTACGGCGTGCTGTCCAACAGCTTCGCCGGTGGCCCATCGGGTCATGACATCTTCGAACTGAACTACGTTCTGGGCGAAACCGCACTGCTGTTGCTGTCGAGTATCACCTTCGGCTTCGCCATGCTGAATGCCTACAAGGGCAAGAAGGGCGGCGTGCTGGCTTGGCTGTCCGTGACCTTCCTGCTGGGCCTGGGCTTCATCGGGATGGAAATCAACGAGTTCCACCTGCTGATCTCCGAGGGCTACGGCCCTCAGCGTAGCGGCTTCCTGTCGGCGTTCTTCACGCTGGTCGGCACCCACGGTCTGCACGTGACCAGCGGTCTGATCTGGATGGGCGTGATGATGTACCAGATCCAGAAGAAGGGCCTGACCGCCACCAACATGACGCGCATGAGCTGCCTGAGCCTGTTCTGGCACTTCCTGGACGTTGTCTGGATCTGCGTATTCACCGTTGTTTACCTGCTGGGGGTTATGTAATGGCTAACGCACATAGCAGCCACGATTCGGGCAGTCACGGTAGCGTGAAGTCCTACATGATCGGCTTTGTACTGTCGATCATCCTGACCGCGATTCCGTTCGGCCTGGTGATGTACCCATCGCTGTCCAAGGAATTGACCCTGTTCATCGTCGTTGCTTTCGCGGTGATTCAGGTCCTGGTCCACCTGGTGTATTTCCTGCACCTGGACCGCTCTGCTGCACAACGCCAGAATGTCTGGGTATTCGCCTTTACCGTGATGGTCATTGCGTTCCTGGTCGTCTTGTCGCTGTGGATCATGTTCAGCATCCATCACAACATGATGGCGCACTGAGGAACACTGCATGTCCCTTAAGCACTTTATCCAAATCACCAAACCGGGGATCATTTTCGGTAACGTGCTTTCGGTGGCAGGTGGTTTCTTCCTGGCCTCGCAAGGGCATGTGGATTTCGCCCTGTTCCTGGCTGCGGTGATTGGCACTTCGTTGGTGGTGGCGTCCGGTTGCGTGTTCAACAACTGCATCGACCGTGACATCGACCTGAAGATGGAGCGCACCAAGAACCGCGTCATGGTCCAGGGTGGCATGTCCATGAAGGTAGCCTTGGCCTACGCGACCCTCCTGGGGGTTGCAGGCCTGGGGCTGCTGTACCAGCAGGCCAATGCGCTGGCAGCCCTGTTCGGGCTGATCGGCTTCGTCATCTACGTGGGTTTCTACAGCCTGTATCTGAAGCGTAAGTCGGTGCACGGCACCCTGGTTGGCAGCCTGTCCGGTGCCATGCCTCCGGTGATCGGCTATTGCGCCGTGAGCAACAGCTTCGACCTGGCTGCCTTGACCCTGCTGGTGATGTTCAGCCTCTGGCAGATGCCGCATTCCTATGCCATCGCGATCTTCCGCTTCAACGACTACCTCGCAGCGAGCATTCCGGTCCTGCCGGTCAAGCGCGGTATCGTGGTTGCCAAGAAGCACATCCTGATCTACATCCTGGCATTCCTGCTGGCGACCTTGATGCTCACGATCGGCGGTTACGCTGGCATGAGCTACCTGGCTGTCGCAGCCGCCATGGGCGTGTACTGGTTGTACATGGCTTGGACCGGCTACAAGGCTGTGGATGACCGGGTCTGGGCGCGCAAGCTGTTCGTGTTCTCGATCTTCACCATCACTGCCCTGAGCGTGATGATGTCGCTGGACACCAAGGTCCCGACCGAGCTGCTGCTGACCTACGCACATTGATCCTGATGCGCTAAAAAAGAACGCCCCGCGCCGCAAGGCCTGGGGCGTTTTTTTGCTGGACAACCTCGCACGCCAACGTCTATCTTCGCCCCACGGTCACCGCAGTGGCCGGCGTCGCTCGGACGGTTCCGGGCGCTTACGTTTGCGAGAACACCATGGCTGAACAAGGTTCGCCGCGCCGCTTTGCGCGCATCGATCGACTGCCCCCTTACGTTTTCAACATCACTGCCGAACTCAAGATGGCGGCTCGTCGTCGTGGCGAAGACATCATCGACCTGAGCATGGGCAACCCTGACGGCGCCACCCCGCCGCATATCGTTGAAAAGCTCGTGCAGGTCGCCCAGCGCGACGACACCCACGGTTACTCCACCTCTCGCGGTATCCCGCGCCTGCGCCGCGCCATTTCGCGCTGGTACAAAGAGCGCTATGAGGTGGACATCGACCCGGAAGACGAAGCCATCGTCACCATCGGCTCCAAGGAAGGCCTCGCGCACTTGATGCTCGGCACCCTGGACCACGGCGATACCGTGCTGGTGCCCAACCCCAGCTACCCGATTCACATCTACGGCGCAGTGATCGCCGGCGCCCAGGTGCGTTCGGTGCCACTGGTACCGGGTGTGGATTTCTTCAATGAGCTGGAACGGGCGATTCGCGAATCGATCCCTAAGCCTAAGATGATGATCCTGGGCTTTCCGTCCAATCCGACCGCCCAGTGCGTGGAGTTGGACTTCTTCGAGCGCGTGGTGGCCCTGGCCAAGCAATACGACGTGCTAGTGGTACACGACCTGGCTTACGCCGACATCGTCTATGACGGCTGGAAGGCGCCTTCGATCATGCAGGTACCGGGCGCCAAGGACATTGCGGTGGAGTTCTTCACGCTGTCCAAGAGCTACAACATGGCAGGCTGGCGGATTGGTTTCATGGTCGGCAACCCTGAGCTGGTGAGCGCCCTGGCGCGGATCAAGAGCTACCACGACTACGGTACTTTCACGCCCCTGCAGGTGGCGGCGATTGCTGCGCTGGAAGGCGACCAGCAATGCGTGCTCGACATCGCCGAGCAATATCGCCAGCGCCGTAATGTGCTGGTCAAAGGGCTGCATGAGATTGGCTGGATGGTGGAAAACCCCAAGGCCTCGATGTACGTCTGGGCGAAAATTCCTGAGCAGTACGCCCATCTGGGGTCACTGGAATTTGCCAAGAAGTTGCTGTCTGAAGCCAAGGTCTGCGTGTCGCCGGGGATTGGCTTTGGCGACTATGGCGACGACCATGTGCGCTTTGCCCTGATAGAAAACCAGGACCGGATTCGCCAGGCATTGCGCGGCATTCGGCAGATGTTCCGGGCCGATGGCGTGAAGCCTGCCTGAAACACCGCGGTGTTTTCATCGCCGGCAAGCCGTGCTCCTACCCGGTATGTGTACGCCACCCGCTGTAGGAGCACGGCTTGCCGGCGATGAACGCGCCGCCGTAATTACAGGCGTGGATAGTCGATATAGCCGACCGGCCCTTTACCGTAGAAGGTTTGAGGGTTCGCCTCATTCAACTCGGCACCGGCCTGCAACCGCGCTGGCAAATCCGGGTTGGCAATGAACGGTACGCCGAATGCCACAGCGTCCGCCTTGCCACTGGCTAGCGCTGCGTTGGCGCTGTCCCTGGTGAAGCGCTCATTGACGATGTAAGGGCCACCAAAGGCTTCCTTGATCAACGGCCCAATGCTGTCGTCGGCCTCTTGCTCGCGCGAGCAGATGAAGGCAACGCCACGCTTACCCAGCTCGCGAGCGACATAGGTGAAGGTCTCGGCACGGTGATCGTCGCCCATGTCGTGGAGGTCGGCGCGGGGAGACAGGTGCATGCCCACACGATTGGCGCCCCAGACATCAATGACAGCATCCGTCACTTCCAGCAGCAGGCGCGCACGGTTTTCCAGCGAGCCGCCGTAGGCGTCGGTGCGCTGGTTGGTGCTGCTCTGCAGGAACTGATCGAGCAGGTAGCCGTTGGCACCGTGGATTTCCACGCCATCAAAACCGGCCGCCTTGGCGTTCTCCGCACCAGTGCGGTAGGCCTCGACGATGTCGGCGATCTCAGCGGTTTCCAATGCGCGAGGGGTGATGAATTCACTGAGTGGGCGAACCAGGCTAACGTGGCCCTTGGGCTGGATAGCGCTCGGTGCGACCGGTGCTTCACCGTTCAGGTAGCTGGGGTGGGAGATACGCCCCACGTGCCACAGCTGCAGGAAGATTCGCCCACCGGCTGCATGGATAGCCTTGGTAACGTTTGTCCAACCGCGGACCTGGTCGTTGGACCAGATGCCGGGGGTGTCGGGGTAACCGACGCCCATTGGAGAGACGGAAGTGGCTTCGCTGAGAATCAGCCCCGCACTGGCGCGTTGCACATAATACTCAGCCATCAGGGCATTGGGGACTCGGCCTTCATCGGCACGGCAGCGGGTCAGCGGTGCCATGATGATGCGGTTAGGCAGTTCGAGGTCGCCGAGTGTAATCGGATCGAAAATCGTCTTCATGGATAGAGCCTCGTCAGTATCAGTTGGCAGTGGCCAGTTCGGCGTCGGCGCCGCGCTGGTTCAAGGTAATCAGGGTTACGATCAGGGCCAGCACCGCCAGTACGGCGGCTGCCAGCGGCACGCGGGTCAGGCCCAGGCCTTGAGCGATGACAGTGCCGCCCACCCAGGCGCCCAAGGCATTGCCCAGGTTGAAGGCGCCGATGTTGAGGGTCGACACCAGGTTCGGTGCGGCACTGCCGAAGGCCACGACGTTCACTTGCAAGGCCGGGACGGCGGCAAAGGCGGCGGTGGCCCAGAGGAACAGGGTGATTTCGGTCGGGATCAGCGCCACGCTGGTCCAGCTCAAGACGGTGGAGATCACCGCCATGGAGGCAAACACGCCCAGCAGCGTGGCGCCCAGGCGCCGGTCAGCCAGCTTGCCGCCGAGGATATTGCCCAGGGTCAGGCCCAGGCCGATCAGCAGCAGGGTCCAGGTGATACCCCGCGGCGAGACGCCGGTGACTTCGCCCAACAGCGGTGCGATGTAGGTGAACAGGGCAAACATCGAGGCGGAAAACAGCACCGTCATGCTCAGCGACAACCAGATACCCGCACCCTTGAGTGCAGCCAGCTCAGCGCGCATGTCGACCTTGGCTTCTTCGCGTTGCAGCGGCAAGAAGCGGATCAGGCCGATCAGCGCAACCACACCGATCACCGTGACCGCCCAGAAAGTCGAGCGCCATCCCGCGTATTGGCCCAATGCCGTGCCTAATGGCACGCCGAGCACGTTGGCCAGGGTCAGGCCGGTAAACATCAGGGCTACCGCCGAAGCACGGCGATTGGCCGGTACCAGGCCTGCGGCCACCACCGAACCGATACCGAAGAAGGCGCCATGGCAGAGGGCGGTGACCACGCGGGCAAACATCAGTACGTTGTAATCGCTGGCTACAGCGCAAAGCAGATTGCCGACGATAAAGATGCCCATCAACGCCACCAGCGCGGCCTTGCGCGGTAGCCTGGCGGTGGCCAGCGCCATGAATGGCGCGCCGATGGCCACGCCCAGGGCGTAGCCGGTGACCAGCCAGCCGGCGCCGGGAATCGACACACCCAAGTCCAGCGCTACATCGGGCAACAGACCCATGATGACGAACTCGGTGGTGCCGATGGCAAAGGCGCTCAACGCCAGGATAAGGAGCGGGAGGGGCATGCTGTGTCCTATCAGAGCTCTTGGCTCATTTGCTTGAGGAAGGCCTGGATGGTTTCCTCGTTGCGTTTAAAAAAATGCCACTGCCCGACCTTCTGGCTGGTGATGAGGCCTGCGCGTTGCAGGGTCGCCAAGTGGGCTGAAACGGTCGATTGCGACAGGCCGCAGCGTTGGTCGATCTGCCCGGCACAGACACCGTGCTCGGTGGTGTGGTACTGGTCGGGGAACTGCACGGCAGGGTCTTTCAACCAGTTGAGGATTTCTCGTCGGACCGGATGGGCCAGGGCTTTTATTATTTCGTCGAGATCAAGAGGCATGGCAGGGCTCGGTGATGGCTATAACGCTGTATCGCGATGGGGCGAAATGTATATCGATATTTCGCGATACACAAATATGATCTAGGACTAGCAGCCGTCAAATTCGATATATCGAGTTATAACGATATAGGCAGGTGGATGCTAAGCTGCGCTGCATGAACTATCTCGCGCATCTGCACCTCGGCGGTCAGGCCCCCCAGCAATTGCTGGGCAGCCTCTATGGCGATTTCGTCAAAGGCCGTATCGAGGGCCAATTCCCGGAGCCGCTGGCGGCGGCCATTCAACTGCATCGACGCATTGATGCGTTCACCGACAGCCACCCATTGGTGCTGACGGCATTGGGTCGATTTCCCAAGGCGCGCCGGCGCTATGCCGGGATTATTCTCGATGTGTTTTTTGACCATTGCCTGGCAGCGAACTGGCAGGACTATGCCGAGCAGCCGCTGGAACAGTTCACCGCCCACGTGTACCGGGTGCTGGCGGCCGAGCCTGCGCTACCGGGCCGTCTGGCGCGCATTGCACCGTACATGATGGCCGATGACTGGTTGGGGTCCTATCGGCAATTCGACGTGCTGGAGCAGGTGTTCAACGGCATTGCCCGGCGCTTGTCGCGACCGGAAGGGATGGCTGGAGCGATGGAGGAGCTGGAGCCGCTATACGATCCACTGATGGAGGATTTTCGGCTTTTCTACCCGCTGCTTCAGCAGTTTGCGAAACCCCTGTAGGAGCCAGCCTTGGCTGCGATGAACGCACCGCGGTTTGCCTGATGCGCCGCGGTGTGGCCATCGCAGCCAAGGCTGGCTCCTACATTAGAGGCTTTGTAGGAGCGGGCCGGAGTGCCGCGAATGATATCCCCGCCGATCTCAAGCAGCCTTGGCTCTGCGTATTTGAACCGGCTCACTTTCACCAAACAATGCCACCTGCACGGCCTGCTGCGCTTGATAGGCCAGCACTGCACGCTCTAACCCAACGCTCTGGATCGGCTCAAGCAGTTGAATCTCGACCTCTCCCGGATCATTGGCGAACAGCCGCATCAGGTGCGAGAGCAGGTCGTCATCGCCGATAAACGGCGCAATCGGGCAAGCCGCCCCCTGACGCAAGTAACGCAAGGCCACCGGTTGCAGCGGTACGCCCGCATCGATGGCGCTGGCCAGCAGGCGCCCGTGGAAGGTCCGAAGGCTGCGTCCGTCGGTGGTGGTGCCTTCGGGGAAGATCAGCAGTGAATGCTGTTTGTGCAAATGCCCGGTGATTTGCCGGCGCAACAGCTGGCTGTCACCCGCGCCTCGGCGAATAAACAGCGTCCCGGCCTTTTGCGCGAGCCAACCGGCAATCGGCCAGGTGCGCACTTCAGCCTTGGACAGGAACGACAGCGGCGCCAGCATGCCCAACAAGGGGATGTCGGTCCATGACACATGGTTGCTGACCCACAGCACCGGCTGGTTCGGCAAGGTCCCTATGACTCGGACCTTGAAGGGCAGGGCGCGGCTCAGGCGGGTCATGAAGAACCGTGACCAGCGCTGGCGCCGATCCATGGCATTGTGAACCCCCAGGCGCTCATACAGACTGAAGATTGCCGCCATGCCCATTCCCAGCATGACCACCAGCAACACCCGGATTACGCGCCCATACACGCGTAGGCGCTTCATCAGGCGGCTGCCTTGAAGTGACGGGCGTAGCGGGGGCACAGCTCATCCCGCTTGAGCAGGATAAACACGTCGGCGACCTGGAAGTCTTCATCCCAGCACGGCTCGCCGCATACTTTCGCACCCAGGCGCATATAGGCCTTGAGCAGCGGCGGCATCTCGGCGATTACATCACCTGGGACTTCCAGCGGCGGCAGGGGTTTTTTCGGCTCTGCGCGCAGGTGGTCGGTGCACAGGTAACGTTCGCGCAGGCGTTGCATAATGGCTTGGGCCTGCACGCCGCCGTCCTGCATCGGAATGCTGGCACAGCCCATCAGATAACTGTAATGGCCCTGGTTCAGCACTTCGGCAAGTTCCGCCCAGAGCACGGCGATCGTGCCGCCATTGCGGTAGGCTGGGTCGACGCAGGTGCGGCCGATTTCCAGGATCGGGCCCTGCAAGTGGCCAAGGCCGTGCAGGCTGAATTCTTCTTCGCTGTAGAAGCGCCCCAGGTCATGGGCGGCCTGATGGTCGAGCAAGCGGGTGGTGGCGACCAGACGACCGGTAGTGAGGTCACGCACACCGATATGGCTGCAGTGCACGTCATAGTCGTCCATGTCCAGGCCCAGTTCGGCACCGTTGAGGCGGGCGTTGAATTCACCGCTGAACACGTTGAAACGCAAGGTTTGGGCTTCGCGCAGGGCGGCAGGGCCCACCAGGCGTTCGGCTTGTAGACGGCGTTCAGTGCTGTTGTCGCCAGAGCGTGCGATTCGAGTCATTGCGAGTCTCCATAAGCCAGCCATGGGTTGCGGCCGGTCGACTTTGTTGTGCAATCTCAGCCTATGTAGCCCCGGTGTCATCGACATGAAGTTTCGGTGATGCTTGTATGACAGCCCCCCAAGGAGTGTTTCGATGTCCTGGCTTGATCGACTCAATGTGCGTGAACGCCTGCCGGTCTGTGCAGCGCTGGGCGACACCTATGCCGCGCTGTTGCAACAACTGGGCACGGTCACCCCCTTTGAACTGGCCGTGCTCGGCGGTCGAGCGGTATCCACCCCAGGCCTTGCATTTCTGGTGGGCTACCAGGCCGCGCTGCGCGTGCTATGGCCCAGTGCCCCGGCAAGCCTGGGTGCGCTGTGCGCCACCGAGCAACGCAGCGTGCGCCCGGTGGATATGCGCACGCGCCTGAATGATTTACGCCTGACCGGGCGCAAGGACTTCGTCACCGCCGGCAATGCCGCCGAATGGTTGCTGGTGGCGGCTCGTAGCGAGCCCGAGCAGGCGCCCGTGCAATTGAGCCTGGCGGTGGTCTATGTGGGGGAGCCAGGCGTTCGCCTGGAAACCTTGCCGGTGTTGCCATTGATGCCCGACATCGGCCATGCCCGCGTGCACCTGGACAACGCCTTGTGCGAGCGTCTGGCCGGCGATGGCTGGGATGACTATGTGAAGCCGTTTCGCTCGCTCGAGGATTTATATGTGCTCGCGGCGATGTCGGCCTGGTTGTACGGCGTCGGCCAGGAATGTGGTTGGCCTCAAGGCCTGCTACTGCGTCTGGTTGCAGTACTGGGGGGCTGCGCCGAAGCCAGTCGCCAGCACGTTGATCAGCCGGCCAGCCATCTATTGCTCGGTGGCTTGTTTGAACAGTTTGCCTTGCTCAAGCAACCGTTGAACGACGTCTTTACCGCAGGGCCGGAGTATTGGGCGCAGCTGTGGCAGCGCGATCAGGACGTGCTGGAAATGGCTGCCGCGGCGCGTGCCAAGCGGCTGGAGAAAGCCTGGCACAGCGTTGTCACAAGCCGTTGCTAAACTGGCGGGACGGAACTGTTGTTTCAGGTCGCTTCGATGTTCAATGCAACGCTGATGTCCCTTTTTCTACTGATGTGGGCCGCTCTCGCGCAGGGGCAGACCTGGCCTGGTGAGGACTGGCAGGCTCAGCTATCCCCCCCAGGCCCGGCCCTTCAGGCATTGGAGGACTATACCTTTGCGCAGCGAGACGATGAGACCCGCCAGGGCGTGCGCACCGACGCTTTGTTGGTGATTCGAGACGGCATCCTGGTCTATGAACGCTATGCGCCACCGACCTCACAAGCCACCGCTCACCTGACTTGGTCGATCAGCAAAAGTATTCTGGCGACTGTCCTGGGCGTTGCCTACGGCCAGGGACGATTCCAGATGCAGGACCCCGTGGCCCGTTACTTTCCCCCCTTTGCCGCACACCCGGCCGTCCATATGGAAGACCTGCTGCATTGGGCCAGTGGGCTGAACTGGCAAGAGGACTACGAATTCGCGCCACTGAAGTCCTCGGTGGTGGCCATGCTCTACACCCGCGGGCGTGCCGACATGGCGGGTTTTACCGCTGGGCACAAGGCGTTCGCCCAACCGGGCCAGGCCTATCGTTACTCCAGTGGCGATAGCACGGTGTTGGCCGCGGCCTTGCAGCAAATCGTAGGCGTCCAGGCTTATCCCGACTACCCATGGCAGGCTTTATTCGAACCCCTTGGCATTCGCGGTGCCGTCTGGGAAACCGATGCCAGTGGTGTCTATGTGGGTTCGTCCTATGTCTACATGACCGCTCGCGACCTGGCCCGGATCGGCCTGCTGATGCTGCGTGAAGGGCGCTGGCAAGATCGCCAGTTAGTGCCGGCCGAGTGGGTGGCGTTCAACCGCACGCCCTTTGCCATGGCACACACCGTGCCCGGTGAAGCGACACCGGGCGGGCATTGGTGGCTCAACACGCCCATCGGCGATTCGCCGAGGCCGTGGCCACAGGCGCCAGCGGATACCTTTGCGGCGCTTGGCCACTGGGGGCAGGCGTTATACATCGTGCCCAGTGAAAAACTGGTGATTGTGCGATATGGCGATGATCGCGATGGCCAGTACAGTCATGACGAACTGCTGCATCGGGTGTTGGCCGCTTTTGCCGGAGCCACGCCATGATCCGCCGCGTGCTCTGGGTGCTGTTACTCATCTTGATCGCCTGGGGCTGGCACGAGCGTGTGGCCTTGCAAGCCTTTCCCGGAATACTCAGCGCCTATTCAGCCAAGGAATATTGTTCGTGTCGTTATGTCATGCAACTGCCTGCCGACTACTGCACAGGTTATGTGAAGCAGTGGTTGCCCTTGAGCGAGCTGATTGATGACGCAGCGCTGCGCCGGGTAACGGCGTCGGGATTGGGGCGAAGCAACAGTGCCATCTGGGTTGGAGAGAGGCGAGGTTGTCGCCTGCTGCCCATCCCTTGAGCACGGGGAAGTTTGCCAGTCACGGGGTAGCCGGTTAAGGTTGACGGCAAATGTGTTTCTGGAACGTTCATGCGCCGCTCGATGCGACTTTTATTGCCCCTGCTCGGGGCCTTGGCACTGCCTGCACAGGCCAACTGGTATCTGGATAACGAGTCGTCACGGCTGTCATTCGTCACCACCAAAAATGTCGAGATTGCAGAGGTCCAGCGGTTTCTGGTCCTGCATGGCAAGGTCGACGCCAAGGGGGTGGCTGAGCTTCAGATTGAAATGGACTCGATCAACAGCGGTATCCCATTGCGTGATGAGCGCATGCGCAACGCGTTGTTCGAGGTCCAGGCGTTCCCCGATGCGCGGGTACAGGCGCAGATTGACCTGCAACCGATCAACGATCTGGCACCCGGTGCGCAGTTGGAATTGCGCTTGCCGCTGAAAGTGTCCCTGCACGGCAAGTCTCAAAGCTATAGCGCTGAACTGTTGGCCACGCGCCTGGATGATCGACGCTTTCAAGTCGTGACGCTGGAGCCTCTGGTTCTACGCGCCGAAGACTTCGACCTGGCGCCCGGTGTAGCCGCCTTGCGCAAAGTGGCGGGGCTCAAGTCCATCAGCCTTGCCGTGCCGGTCGGTGCGGTGCTGATTTTTACGGCGCGCTGACGTGGCCGGGCCGATCTTTCCGTGGCGCAGTGGCAATCAATTCGAACTGTTGATCGACGGCCCCCAATTCTTCCCGCGCATGCTCACGGCCATTGTTCGCGCCGAGTATCAGGTGGACCTGGAGTTGTATCTGGTCGAGGCCGGGGCCTGCGCCGAGGCCATGGTCCAGGCACTGGTGCAAGCGGCTGAGCGTGGTGTGCAGGTGCGCTGTCTGTTCGATGACTATGGGGCAATGGCCTTCACCCTGAGCTTGCGCCAGCGCCTGATCGACGCCGGGGTGGAGTTGCGCTGGTATAACCGTATTCGCTGGCGACGTGGCTTGCGCAATCTCTATCGTGACCATCGCAAACTCCTGCTGGTCGATCAGCAGTGGGCGGTGGTGGGTGGCACGGGGGTGACCGATGAGTTCTGGCGACCCGGCGAAGACGTCAGTGAGTGGCATGAGGCGATGGTCGCCATGGAGGGGCCATTAGTGGCCGACTGGCAGATGCTGTTCGACCGTCAGTGGCGTGCCAACGAGCGTCGTACTGCCTGGCGACCCCCCACGCATTTTGGCTTGCCGCGCCTGCCGCGTATCCCCATGACCGGCGCTGGCCTTGGCCGTGTTGCTTATGCCGACGCCCGTCAGCATCGAGATATCCTGCAATCACTGGTGCGTGCACTGAACAGCGGCCAGCAACGGATCTGGCTGGCCACCCCCTATTTTCTACCCACCTGGAAAGTGCGTCGTTCCCTGCGTCGCGCGGCTGGGCGGGGCGTTGATGTGCGGCTGCTGCTGACCGGCCCGCGCACCGATCACCCCTCGGTGCGCTACGCGGGCCATCGTTACTACCCCAGGCTGTTGCGTGCGGGGGTACGGATCTTTGAATACCAGCCGTGTTTCTCTCACCTGAAGATGGTCCTGATCGATGATTGGGTCAGCGTTGGCTCGTGCAATTTCGACCATTGGAACCTGCGTTTCAATCTGGAAGCCAATGTCGAGGCCATCGACCCACCGTTGACGCTGGCGGTGGCCGAGAGCTTTGAGCGTGACTTTGCCCGCAGCCTGCAGATCGATTTGGAGTTGTGGCAGTTAAGACCGTTCTGGCGTCGAGTGCAGCAACGGCTTTGGGGTTGGCTGGACCGGGTGGTGGTCAACCTGTTCAAGTCGCGCAATTGACCCAGCTTAGTTTGAAGGCATCGTTGGCTTTTGATTTTTCATGCCGGTGATTTAGCTCGTGCTTTTGGCTTTTGATCTTCAGACACAGATAGTCCAGACACCGCGGATGTCCCTTCAGGAGGCCGAGTGGAGCGCCTGCGTAGTGGGGTAAGGGCCATGGATGGCCCGCAAGCGCCGATGGGCCATGGACGGCCCGTCGGCGCGGCCCCACGGAGCAGGTGCGGAAGGAGGGAACCCGGAGCGAAGCGCAGGGCCGTATGCGGGGACCAGGCGTTTTGGTTACTTTTTCGCCAAAAAAAGTGACCCGCTGTAAGAGCCAGCCCTTTCAAGGTCTTTCATCTTTTTTGGCCTTGAGCACCCGGTCCGTCGATACATGAGCACGCGCAGCTTTGCCCTCGAGCCATTCCTTGGGTTTATCTACTTTGGGGCCGCGTTTGCTTTTAGCGACCTGTCGGGGCTGGATATTCCTGGCCAGCGCCAACAGACGCTCCGCCAGAGTTTCTGAGGTCGTTTGGAGTGATAGGTAATCCGAGGGCAACGCGATCTGCATCCCCTCATAACTGCTGCGCACCTGCACCGCCAGGTGGAAGATCGAAGCTTCCCAGCCCTCGGGCTGCGTCTGGCGATGGGCCTGTTCAACACTGCGCTTAAGGACCGACAAAACGTTGTAGGCCAAGATCGCCGAGGCAAAACCGAGCAAGGCCGCTCGGGGGTTGCCCAGGCTTGCGATTTCACTGTCCAGCACCGATTCCAGGCGTTGGAACATCCCTTCGATACTCCAGCGACGACGGTACAAATCAGCGATCTGCTGAGCACTGATGCTGTCGGGCAAATTGCTCCAGAATAAGAGCGTGGAGTCACCCGACTCAGTGGGCGTTCGCAAGCTCAGTTCAATTCGCCGCCAGCAGCGTCCGCCTTTCAATTCGATGGTTTGTTCACGCACCGTTCCAGCCTCGACAGACACGGGTTCTTGCCAGTCGTTTTCCTGGATCAGGCGTGGATGGTGACTCTGCTGACGAATAATGAACGAGGCGCCCGACTCCTCGCAGGCTTCCATGACGGGGAGCGTGCAATAGAGCCGATCGGCCATCCACAGCTGTCCCGCCCTCGCACTCGCCAGCAACGGCAGTACGCTGACGCGTTCACTGGCGTAGGCATCTTCGCAGGGCTGAAGGTCAACGACCTGATCCAGGTCGGGGTCATAGACCACGACCGAAAAACCAGGCCGCGCGGCGCCTCGTTCACGCCGCAAAGCCCCCAGACGTTTTTCGGTAGAAGGCAGGTGGTTGCCGTCGACGATACGCAGTTGCCAGCCGGGCAAAATGGCTGAACAGCCCAACGCTTCTATGGTCGGGGTCAACCGCTCTGCGCTGCCGGTGACCAGGGCCCGCAGCAACGCGGGTTCTGTGCGGCTGACCTTGTCATAGAGCGCTGCCAAGGTAACCGGAAGGTCCTCCATCTGACGTGCAGCGGCATGCAGTGAAGGTCGTAAACCCAATGAAACAAGGGACATCAGCTCAACGATGGTCGAAAACAAAAGCTCACGCGGGTACTGGCGTTGGCGATGGTTTTCGAACACCTGATCGACCCACTCGGCCGGGATGGCCTGCTCCAACGCCAACTTGGCCATGACGCTGGCCGGTGCTTTTTTTTCAAACCGCGCTAAGACTTCTTCCCACATCGTTTCGTCATCCTGGACCGTAGATGGGAGAGAGTTTAAACGAAGACCTTGAAAGGGCTGGCTGTAAGAGCGGAACAGTGAGTCCGCGTCTATGAATTGTCTGGATATGCTCGCTATCAGTTGAACCAAAGCCAAGGTTCTTGAATCGAGTGCTTATCCGTTTGAGAGGGTGACGCTTAGTCACCTTTCCGCCTTTACGGCGTCCTACTTTTGTTGGGGCAAAAGTAGGCAAAACCCCTGGTCCCCGCATCCGGCCCTACGCTTCGCTCCGGGTTCCCTCCCTCCGCACCTGCTCCGTGGGGCCGCGCCGACGGGCCGTCCCTGGCCCATCGGCGCTTGCGGGCCATCCATGGCCCTTACCCCACTACGCAGGCGCTCCACTCGGCCTCCTGAAGGGACATCCGCGGTGTCTGGGCTTTCTGTGTTTGAAGATCAAGATCAAGATCAAGATCAAGATCAAGATCAAGATCAAGATCAAGTGCTGGAGCTGGGCTCCAGAAAAAACAAACCCCCGCTAATAAGCAGGGGTTTGTTTTTTCTGGTGAAGGTCGCTTTTTGCGCTTACTTCACTTCCACCGCCAGGCTTTCGGCGATCTTCTTTTGCCAGATCGCAGGGCCTGTGATGTGAACCGACTCACCTTTGCTGTCAACAGCGACGGTGACTGGCATGTCTTTGACTTCGAACTCGTAGATCGCTTCCATGCCCAGTTCGGCAAAGGCTACAACCTGCGATTTCTTGATCGCCTGGGCCACCAGGTAGGCAGCGCCGCCCACGGCCATCAGGTACACCGCCTTGTAGTCCTTGATCGCCTCGATAGCGGTCGGGCCGCGCTCGGACTTGCCGATCATACCCAACAGGCCGGTTTGATCGAGGATCTGGCGAGTGAACTTGTCCATCCGCGTGGCGGTGGTCGGGCCGGCAGGGCCAACCACTTCTTCGCGTACCGGATCAACCGGGCCGACGTAGTAGATAAAGCGACCCTTCAGGTCGACCGGCAGGGTTTCGCCCCTGTTCAACATCTCGACCATGCGCTTGTGCGCAGCGTCGCGGCCAGTGAGCATCTTGCCGTTGAGCAGGACGGTCTCGCCGGGCTGCCAGGTTTGCACTTCTTCTGGCGTCAGGGTGTCGAGATTGACACGGCGAGCCGACGGGCCCGCTTCCCAGACGATTTCCGGGTAGGCGTCCAGGTCCGGCGCTTCCAACTCTGCAGGGCCCGAACCGTCGAGCACGAAGTGAGCGTGACGGGTGGCGGCGCAGTTGGGGATCATGCACACCGGCAACGAGGCGGCGTGGGTCGGGTAGTCCATGATCTTGACGTCAAGCACGGTGGTCAGGCCGCCCAGGCCCTGGGCACCGATGCCCAGCTGGTTGACCTTCTCGAACAGCTCCAGGCGGATCTCTTCGATACGGTTCTGTGGGCCACGAGCCTTCAGTTCGTGAATGTCGATGGACTCCATCAACACTTCCTTGGCCATGACGGCGGCTTTCTCGGCGGTGCCGCCGATGCCAATACCCAGCATGCCCGGTGGGCACCAGCCAGAACCCATGGTCGGAACGGTCTTGAGCACCCAGTCAACGATCGAGTCGGACGGGTTGAGCATGGCCATTTTCGACTTGTTCTCGGAACCGCCGCCCTTGGCCGCCACGTCCACTTCCACGGTGTTACCCGGAACGATGGAATAGTGGATGACTGCCGGGGTGTTGTCCTTGGTGTTTTTACGTGCGCCAGCCGGGTCGGCCAGGATGGAGGCACGCAGGACGTTTTCTGGCAGGTTGTAGGCGCGACGCACGCCTTCGTTGATCATGTCGTCCAGGCTCATGGTCGCGCCATCCCAGCGCACGTCCATGCCCACGCGGACAAACACGGTCACGATACCGGTGTCCTGGCAGATCGGGCGGTGGCCAGTGGCGCACATGCGCGAGTTGATCAGGATCTGGGCGATGGAATCGCGTGCAGCGGCCGATTCTTCACGCAGATAGGCCTCGTGCATGGCCTGGATGAAGTCAACGGGGTGGTAGTAGGAAATGAACTGCAGGGCGTCGGCAACGCTCTGAATCAGGTCGTCTTGCTTGATCACGGTCATGCGGCGCGCTCCTCTTAAAGACGGGAACATTCAATAAGGTATTCCAACAAGGTCGAGCCGACTCGTCGAAAAAACTTTTCAGGCGCGCCGACGGGTGACATCGACGCAAAAAAGGCGCGGCAGTATACCCTGCCTGAAGCCTGGGCACACGCGCCGGTGGACAGACGAAGGTCGAGTTCCTTCTATCCGCAGCGTCGACGAATGGCGACGGCCCAGTTGGCCGGGCTGTACAATCGCCCCAATTTCATGGAAAGCCCGGGAGGGCGACGTGATGCCTGAGCTGGCGGTGGGCGCTAGGCGCTGGACGGTAGAACCTGGCAGCAACCTGCTCGATGCCCTGAATACGGCAGGCTTTGCCGTGCCTTACAGTTGCCGGGCGGGCAGCTGTCACGCTTGCTTGGTGCGTTGCGTGCAAGGCGAGCCACTGGATATCAATCCAACGGCCCTCGATGCGCTAAAGCGCGAGCAAGGCTGGCGACTGGCGTGTCAGTGCCGGGTTGAAAATGACCTGAGTGTGGCGGTGTTCGATCCGGCCAGCGACGGTATACCGGCACAGGTCGTGGGCTGTGATTGGTTGCAAGGCGATGTTTTGCATCTGCGCCTGGCGCCGCAGCGGCCATTGCGTTATCAGGCAGGTCAGCATCTGGTGCTGTGGGCGGGTGCCGTGGCACGCCCCTATTCGCTGGCCAGCCTGCCTCAGGAAGACCCCTGGCTGGCCTTTCATATCGACTGCCGCTACCCCGGCGCCTTCAGCGATGCTGCGAGAGCATTGCGCCCGGGCGATCAGGTGCAGTTGGGTGAGTTGCGCGGTGGTGCATTGCATTACGACCCCGACTGGCAGGCGCGACCGCTCTGGCTGTTGGCCGCGGGCACGGGGTTGGCGCCCTTGTGGGGGGTGTTGCGCGAAGCCTTGCGCCAGGAGCATCAGGGGCCGATTCGGCTGGTGCATACCGGGGTGCAGTACTGGCAAGAGCCCTTGCAAGAGATGGCGCGACGTTTTCCGCAATTGCAGGTGGAAGGGTTTGAAGCGGGGGAGGTGCCGTCGATGCGGTTGCAGTCTCGGCAGACGGTGGCGTTGCTATGCGGGTCGCCCGCTAGCGTCGAGCTGTTTTCCCGGCAGTTGTACCTGGCGGGATTGCCCCGGAACCAGATGCTGGCGGATGTGTTTGTGGGGCGTGGGGTTTAGGCGTTGGGTGAAGTCCGTGGTGTGGCCATCGCGAGCAAGCTCTGCTCCTACAGGCGATGGCCGCGCCGCGGTATTACGCTAAATCAGACCAGCGGATCGCCCACGTGCAGGATCTTCATGCCGTTGGTGCCGCCAATGGTGTGATAGCTGTCACCTTTGGTCAGGATCACCCAGTCGCCTTGCTCGACTACGCCGCGCTTGAGCAACTCGTCTACCGCTGCCTGGCTGACTTTCTCAGGAGGCAATGCAGCCGGGTCGAACGGTACGGTGTAGACGCCACGGAACAAGGCCACGCGGGCCTGGGTTTCGCGGTGCGGCGAAAAAGCGAAGATCGGGATCGAGGAGCGAATGCGCGACATGATCAGCGGGGTGTAGCCGCTTTCGGTCAGTGCAATGATCGCTTTCACGCCCGGGAAGTGGTTGGCGGTGTACATCGCAGCCAGCGCAATGCTCTCGTCACAACGGTTGAACTGAGTGCCCATCCGGTGGCTGGAGGTCTTGCTGGTCGGGTGCTTCTCGGCGCCGACGCAGATGCGCGCCATGGCCTGGACCGCTTCGATCGGGTAGGAGCCAGCAGCACTTTCGGCCGACAGCATGACCGCATCGGTGTAGTCGAGCACGGCGTTGGCCACGTCGGACACTTCAGCGCGAGTCGGCATCGGGTTCTGGATCATCGACTCCATCATCTGGGTCGCGGTGATCACAGCCTTGTTGTGGCGGCGTGCATGCAGAATGATTTTTTTCTGGATGCCTACCAGCTCCGCGTCGCCGATTTCCACGCCCAGGTCGCCACGAGCAACCATGACCGCATCACTGGCGCGAATCAGGCCGTCGAGGGTTTCATCGTCCGCGACCGCTTCGGCGCGTTCGATCTTGGCCACCAGCCAAGCGGTGCCGCCGGCTTCGTCGCGCAGGCGACGGGCGTATTCCATGTCGGCGGCATCGCGAGGGAAGGAGACGGCCAGGTAGTCCAGGTCCATCTCGGCAGCCAGCTTGATGTCGGCCTTGTCTTTTTCGGTCAATGCCGGTGCGGTCAGGCCGCCACCACGGCGGTTGATGCCTTTGTGGTCCGACAGCGGGCCACCGATCAGGACCGAGCAGTGCAGGGAATCAGCGGTCGCGGTTTCGACGCGCATGACCACGCGACCGTCGTCGAGCAGCAGTTCGTCGCCCACGCCACAGTCTTTGACCAGGTCTGGGTAGTCGATGCCGACGATGGACTGGTTGCCATCGGTCAGCGGGTGGGCGGTCGAGAACGTGAAGCTGTCGCCCACCTGAAGTTCGATACGCTTGTTGGCGAACTTGGCGATACGAATTTTCGGGCCTTGCAGGTCACCGAGCAGCGCGACATGGCGGCCGTGTTTGGCGGCGGTGTCGCGGATCAGCTTGGCGCGGGCCTTATGCTCATCGGGCGTGCCGTGGGAAAAGTTCAGACGGGCAACATCCAGGCCGGCCAGGATCAGTTGTTCGAGAACTTCCGGCGAGTTGCTGGCTGGGCCAAGCGTGGCGACAATTTTGGTACGGCGAACGGTCATGCACAGACTCCTTTAGTGAAGCGCAGCCAAAGGCTACTCCTCAATCTTGCTGTAGTCATTGTTGCCGTTCACTACTTTTGTCAGGGCCATTTGTCGGCCGCCTTCAGATTCTCAAGGCCAGGCCGATACGCTGCCAAGCACAGGAGATGTTCATGCGAGCCTTGATTCTCATAGCCCTGGCGACCAGTGTCGTCGGCTGTACCCGGTGGTCGATGGACCACCATCTGAACAACGCTTACCGGGCGTACGATCGGGGCAATTGCGAGCGCGTGATGCTGGAGCTGTCCGAAGTCGATCGCGCCAGCCGCTCGCGGCGTTTCATCCAGCCGGAAGTCTCGATGCTGCGGGGGCAGTGCCTTGAGCGTCAGAAGCTGTACCTGGACGCGGCCCAGACCTATCACTTCATACTCAACCAGTATCCTTCCAGCGAGTACGCCTATCGGGCTCGGGCTCGGCTGCAGACCCTGGAGCAACTGGGCCATGCCGCGGCGAGCCAGTCTGCCCTTTGATGAGTAATAAAGAAGCACGTCAGATTGTGACTGTCGAGCCACATTGGGCTAGTCTTGATGTAGAGAACCATCATCAAGGTACTAGTGCGACCATACTCAATGGTCTTCGACAGTGAAATCAGCATGTTTACCGAGCGTCGCATCGAGCGTCACCAGCTCCCTTATTATCTTAAGGTGTTCAACCGCCATACTGATCAACCCATCGGCTATCTGGGCAATGTCTCAGAGTCCGGGTTGATGCTGATCAGTTCGCTGCCCTTGCTGGTGGGGCCGGACTTCGAACTCCAATTGAAGGTGCCAGGCCGCGATGGCGTGGTCCATCTGATCAACCTGACCGCCAGTTGCCTGTGGTGTCACGAAGATCAAACCCCTGGCCATTACGATTCTGGCTTCATGCTCCTGCAAGCCCCGCATGAGTACGAGCTCCTGGTCAGTGCGTTGCGCAACTATTTCAGTTTCTATCCGTTGAATGCCTCGGCCTGACCCTTGCGCTAGACTTCCCTGAATTTGATTCAAGGACAGCCCCCGTGAGTTCCAGCCTTTTCTGGTATGACTACGAAACCACCGGTATTGACCCGCGCCGCGACCGCCCGTTGCAGGTGGCGGGCATTCGCACCGACCTGGACCTCAATGAGATAGAGGCCCCCATCAACCTCTACAGCAAGCTCAGCGACGATATCCTGCCGCACCCTGCCGCTTGCCTGATCACCGGCATTACGCCTGCGCGACTGGCCGAGCAGGGGCTGGATGAGGCGCATTTCATGGCTCGGGTGCATGCCGAGCTGTCCAGGCCCGGTACCTGCGGCGTGGGCTATAACACCTTGCGTTTCGACGACGAAGTCACGCGTTATAGCCTGTATCGAAACTTTTTCGACCCTTATGCGCGGGAATGGCAGGGTGGTAATAGTCGCTGGGACCTCATTGATGTGGTGCGCGCGGCTTATGCGCTACGCCCAGACGGCATTATTTGGCCTCAAGTGGAGGGGCGCACCAGTCTGAAGTTGGAGCTATTGACCGCGGCTAACGGCATCGATCATGGCCAGGCACACGATGCATTGTCGGATGTCAGGGCAACCATTGGACTTGCACGTTTGATTCGGCAGCGACAGCCGCGATTGTATGACTGGTTATTTCAAATGCGCAGTAAACAAAAGGTGACGGAACACATCCGATTGTTGCAGCCCTTGATACATATTTCCGGGCGCTTTTCCGCCGAGCGTCATTATTTGGGCGTTGTCTTGCCACTGGCCTGGCACCCTCATAATCGAAATGCATTGATTGTCTGCGACCTTCATCTGGACCCTAAGCCGTTGCTCGAAGAACCGGCCGAGGAATTGCGCAAGCGTTTATACCGGCGTCGCGAGGAATTTGCCGAGGGTGAATTAGCGGTGCCGCTCAAGTTGATTCATATCAATCGGTGCCCGGTAGTGGCGCCGTTGAACGTGTTGCGCGCAGAAGATCAACAACGTTTGGGAGTGTCGCTGGATGATTACTTGACGCAGGCCAGGCGGCTTATTGACATGCAACCCTGCTGGCAAGAAAAACTGGCCAGTATTTATGCTGGGGAAGAGTTTGCGCCTACGCAAGACCCGGAACAGCAGTTGTATTCAGGTTTTCTCGGAGAGCGCGATCGGCGTTTATGCGAGCAGGTCCGCACTGTGCACCCGGATCAATGGGCGGGTTCACAATGGATGTTCGATGATGAGCGTTTACCGGAACTTTTGTTTCGTTACCGCGCCCGCAACTTCGCCGACACCTTGAATAGCGAAGAACAGCAACGCTGGCGCCAGTTCTGTCAGCAGCGCCTGACGCAGCCCGAGTACGGAGCGCCCAATACACTGGCCCAATTCGACCAGGCGTTGCAGGAGCAGGCTGTCAGTGCTGGCCCTGCACAGCAGCAACTGTTGCAGCAATGGCGGTTGTATGCGCAAGGCCTTGCGACACGTCTTGAAATCTAAGGCCGTCTTGAAGGTGTAATAAAAAACGCCAGCAGTGCTGGCGTTTTTTATGGCAGGCATTGCCCTTTTCAGGGCGCGGGCAATTTAGCCCAGCAGAGTTGCCCAACCTTCAACCACATCGCCGCCCCACTTGGCTTTCCATTCTTTCAGGGTCTTGTGGTTGCCGCCTTTGGTTTCGATGACTTCACCATTGTGCGGGTTCTTGTATTGTTTAACCTTGCGCGCGCGCTTGGTGCCGGTGGTTTTCACGGCGCCGCCACGGGGAGCCTTGTTAACTTTGGCTTCTGGGTCCAGCAGCGCGATGATGTCACGCAGCGACTTGGAGTATTCGCCCATCAGGGTGCGCAGTTTGCCTTCGAATTCCAGCTCGGTTTGCAGTTTGTCGTCTTGCGACAGGTTCTTCAGGCGTGCTTGCAGTTCTTTGATAGCTTCTTCGGTGGCGCGATATTCGTTGATCAACGACATGGGCATGACCTTATCTTGAAAGGGGGGAAAGGGAGACAGTGGGGGCAATAATAGTCAGACGGTTTGTTCAAGTAAACATTAAATAGTGCAGCAGGACAAATTACTTTAAATTTAACTACACCCGGAGTCGCCTGAATTAGATATAACGCCAAGGCTTCGATTCTCGCTGCGTTGTTGCTGCCTGTCGCTTGGGTACACACTCCCGCTTGGGCCTGGGCACGTTACAACCCAATGCCGCGCCGGTTCCCCTGCCAGTCGGCGTCTACTGTGCACGGAATACTGCAGATTCGTCCGGCAGTCGCTAGAATGGCGGCCTTTGCGAAGTTCTTGGAGTTTCCTACATGCGCACCTATCGGCTGGTGATTGCCTGCCCTGACCGCGTTGGCATCGTTGCCAAAGTCAGTAATTTCCTGGCTTCCTACAATGGTTGGATTACCGAAGCGAGCCATCACTCTGATGATTTGAGCGGATGGTTCTTCATGCGTCACGAAATCCGTGCCGATACCTTGCCGTTTGGCATCGAGGCGTTTCGTGAGGCCTTTGCGCCCATTGCCAAAGAGTTTTCGATGGTGTGGCACATCACCGACACCGACCAGAAAAAACGCGTGGTATTGATGGCCAGCCGTGAATCCCACTGCTTGGCGGACTTGCTACATCGCTGGCACAGCGACGAACTCGATTGCGAGATCGCCTGTGTTATTTCCAACCATGACGACCTGCGCAGTATGGTCGAGTGGCATGGCATCCCGTACTTCCACGTACCGGTCAATCCTCAGGACAAACAGCCTGCCTTTACCGAGGTCTCGCGCTTGGTCAAGGAACACCAGGCCGATGTGGTGGTGCTGGCGCGCTACATGCAAATTCTGCCGCCACAGCTGTGCCAGGAATACGCAGGTAAGGTGATCAATATCCATCACAGCTTTCTGCCGTCGTTCGTGGGTGCCAAACCCTATCACCAGGCCTCGCTGCGCGGCGTCAAGTTGATTGGCGCGACCTGCCATTACGTCACTGAAGAGCTGGATGCTGGCCCTATCATCGAGCAAGACGTAGTGCGTGTCAGTCACAGCGACAGCATCGAAGACATGGTGCGCTTCGGCCGTGACGTGGAGAAGATGGTGCTGGCCCGTGGCCTGCGTTATCACCTGGAAGACCGCGTCCTGGTTCACGGCAACAAGACGGTGGTCTTCAACTGATGTTTCTGGCCGGGCTTGCCGGCGATGGCATCCCCGCGGTGTATCTGGCAAACCGCGGTGCGTTCATCGCGGCTAAAGCCAGCTCCTACCTCGGCCGGTGATGCACCCTGTAGGAGCACGGCTTGCCGGCGATGGCATCCCCGCGGTGTATCTGGCAAACCGCGGTGTGTGTCCATCGCGGCTAAAGCCAGCTCCTACCTCGGCCGGCGATGGCATCCCCGCGGTGTATCTGGCAAACCGCGGTGCGTTCATCGCGGCTAAAGCCAGCTCCTACCTCGGCCGGTGATGCACCCTGTAGGAGCACGGCTTGCCGGCGATGGCATCCCCGCGGTGTATCTGGCAAACCGCGGTGCGTTCATCGCGGCTAAAGCCAGCTCCTACCTCGGCCGGTGATGCACCCTGTAGGAGCACGGCTTGCCGGCGATGGCATCCCCTCGGTGTATCTGGCAAGCCGCGGTGTGTCCATCGCGGTGGTCCGGCACACCGGTAAAGCCGGCTCCTACATGGACCTTGCGTTCAGGCCTGCTTGAGTTTCCTCAGCTTGTGCAGCAGCGGGCGCCCCAGCATTGCCAGAAACACGGGCCCGCCCGCAATCAGATAGAAGTAGTAGGTCACTGCCCGCCAGATCACAATGGCCGCGGCCGCCGTGGACTTGCCAACCATCGGTGCCAAGAGCGCCGCCGAGGTCAACTCGGCGGCGCCTGCCCCGCCTGGCAGCAAACTCAACTGGCCTGCACTTAGCGACAGCATCTGGATCAGAAAGCTGTAGCCCCATTGCAGATCGGCGCCCAGGCCCCTGAGCGCCAGGTACAGCACGCTGTAGCGCAATCCCCAATGCAGGCAGGTCAGGGCAAATACTTTCAACAGCACCCGCCTGGGTAATGTGCACGTATCGCCAAAGGCTTGCAGAAAGTGCAGCAGCTTGCGTGCCCAGTGTCGGCGAGTCCGAGCCGACACCTTGCATCTTCGTAGCAGCCGCCCGTTGAAGCGAATCAAACGCCGGTGCAGGCGTATCATCACTAGGCACAAGACCACCCCTGCGCCCATGACCAGGGCACTGCTGAGCAACAGGGATTCCTGGCTGCGACTGAAATTGTGCAGCAGCGCGTAGATCAGAATGCCGACCACTGCGCAGAGGAAAAACACCAGGTCACTGAATTGGTCCATCGCATACACGGCGCTGCTGCGCGCGGGGCGTACACCCAGCCGTCCCAGCAGAGCCATCAGCGTCAGTGGACCGCCACTGCCACCTGGGGTGGCGCAAATGGCGAACTCGGTCGACATCACCACGGCGAGACTGCGCAAGTACCCCAGTCGATCGACCTGTTCCCCCAGCAATAGACGCAGGCGCAGGGCGTTGATCATCCAGCAGAAGACAATCATGCCGAGCATGATCACCAAGAGATAAACAGGAAAGCGCTGTAGGCGCGGCCATAGGTCGCTGCCGCCGATCCATAAGGGAATCAGGACAGCCGCCAGCAGGGCGACCAGCAACCCGATCAAGCGATTCATGCGCCGGCCTGGCTTGCCATCCAGGCGGCCTTGGTCATGGGTTCGCGGCCTTGCGCCAAAAGGCGCTGCAACAATTCCAGCCAGTAATCCCGAGAGAAACGATGGCGCATATCGACCGGATGCAGCCCGAGGCGAATCGTCCGGGCCTTGCGCAAGCGTAGTTCCCGGGCGTCGCAGGCCAGCCTGGACACCCCGCGTCGCCAGGCACTACGAGCGCTCCAGACAAGTCCGGGAGCAGGCACGGGGCTGAAGTCGGGAAGCCGAAACAGCGTTTGCGGGGCGCTGGTATAGGCCAGTGGCAGACTGCTCAAGGCCTCTCGGGTGCCTTGGCTCATCAGCCAGGCAGGCGCGACAAAACCGTGCAGTGGCCAGCCAAAGTGTTCGAACAAAGCGATTCCGGCTTGCAATCGCGCCATCGCCTGATCACGGTTCAAGTCATAAAACTCGCCCTCCCAGGTGTAGATCCGACGCATGAAATATTCGCGAGGCGAGCGGGGAGCCGGGCTTTCGTCGGCGTGGCTATAACCATGCAGTGCCAGTTCATCGCCTCGGGCCAGGCGCTTTTCCAGGATTCTGCGAAACGGGGCATTGCCGTCCAGGGCGTTATGGCGATGAAAGTCCGGCACCACCAGCAGTGTCATCGGGACCGAGCCGATGGCATCCACAGCCTCGACGAAGGGCTGGTAATCGGCCCATGTTTGCGGCGTGACATCGTGCAACACCAACAGCAGGCTGGGCTGTTGGAATTCGTTGCAGGCGTTGTCAGGCATGGGCGTGCAGCACCAGGCTGCTACCCAGCACCGCCCGATAATGGGCCAGCAGGCCATTGACCACGGTATCCCAGGCATAGTGCTGTTCAGCGTGCAGGCGCGCCGACTGGCCGAGCTTGACCGGATCGCCCTCGAACAACTGGCAGACCGTGCGGGCCATGGCCAGGGCGTCGTTAGGTGTACAGAGCACGCCGCAGTCCGGTTGAACGATTTCGTTGAACGCGCCAGCAGCAACGGCCACCACAGGGATGCCGCTGGCCATGGCCTCGAGAATGACCAGCCCAAAAGTCTCCTGGTCTCCAGCGTGGACCAGCGCATCGGCGCTGGCCATCAGGCGGGCGACTACCTGGGGCGGGCAGAAGTGATCGATCACCGTGACATTGTCCGGGGTGCCGGCGGGCATGTGTGAACCCACCAACAGCAGGTGGTAATGCATACCCAGGCGCTTCATGCAGCCAAGCAGGATGGGCAGGTTTTTTTCCCTCGAGCCACGGCCGGCGAAGATCAGCAGATGGGTGTCATCACTGATGCCCAATTGCTGCTTCAGGCACGGTTCGCGCAGGCTTGGGTTGAAGGTGGCCAGGTCGACGCCCAGGCGTTGCACATGGACATTGCGGATACCCAGGCTGCGCAGCTTGTCAGCCATTACTTGGCTGGGGGCCAGCACGCGGTCGAAATTGCCATAGAGCTTGCTGACATAAGCCTCGACATTGGGGGTAAACCAGTTACCCATGCGGTTGCTGACCAAAAGCGGTAGGTCGGAGTGATAAAAGCCAATGACCGGCACGTCCAGTTGCCGTCGTGCATCGAGTGCGGCCCACGCCGTCAGATAGGGGTCGCCGACCTCGATCAGGTCCGGTTGCAGGTCGTGCAGTACATTACGCCAAGGGGCCAGGCGCAGTGGAAAACGGTAGCCGTTGCCGAAAGGCAGGGCGGGGGCAGGCACTTCGTAAATTCCGTTTTGCCGGGTCAAGTTGGCGCCGGGGATGAGCAAGCTGTGGCGTACACCCGGATGCAGGCCCAGGCGGCGGTGTTTGGCATCAAGATAGGTACGCACGCCGCCACTGGCTGGGGCGTAGAACATGGTGATGTCAGCGATGTGCACGATCAGCATCCCTCCGGGGTCGTCATCCATAAGGTTGACCTCTATGAAGAATAGTTGTTCGATCGCTTAGTGGTACGCCACGCGTTCGGGTCAATAAATCGTGGGCAACGGCGTGTTGTGTCCGCTAAGGTTCTAGAGTCCGTTTGCATCAACTAATGGTATGCACGAAAGGGCAAAAAAATGTCTGATTCCACACAACTATTATTGGGGGCGGACCTGCAGGGTCAGCCTGTTGCTCAGGATTGGCGCCTGGCCAACCGTCATGGCTTGATTGCCGGCGCGACCGGGACCGGCAAGACGGTGACCTTGCAGCACATGGCCGAAGCCTTCAGCGATGCCGGAGTGGCGGTGTTTGCCGCGGACATCAAGGGTGACCTGTGTGGCTTGGGAGCAGTGGGTAATCCACAGGGCAAGGTCGCCGAGCGGATTGCCGGCATGCCCTGGTTGAATCATCGACCTCAGGCTTATCCGGTCACGCTGTGGGATATCAATGGCGTCAGTGGCCACCCGCTGCGCACCACCATCAGTGAAATGGGGCCGCTGTTGCTGGGCAGTTTGTTGGAACTGACCGACAGCCAGCAGGCAGCTTTATATGCAGTCTTCAAGGTGGCGGACCGCGAAGGCTTGTTGCTGCTGGATCTCAAGGACCTCAAGGCGCTGCTCAACCACCTCAAGGACAATCCGCAATGGTTGGGTGAGGACAGCGCCCTGATGACCACCGGTTCCAGCCAGGCGTTGTTGCGCCGGCTGGCGACCCTGGAGCAGCAGGGTGCCGAGGCGCTGTTCGGAGAGCCGGCACTGCAGCTTGAAGATATTCTCCAGCCGACCGCCCAGGGGCAAGGACGCATTCACCTGCTTGATGCCAGTCGCCTGGTGCATGAAGCGCCTAAGGTGTATGCGACGTTCCTGTTGTGGCTGCTGGCGGAGTTGTTCGAGCAATTGCCAGAGCGGGGCGATGCGGACAAGCCGTTGCTGGCGCTGTTCTTCGATGAAGCCCATTTGCTGTTTGCCGGTACACCCAGGGCCTTGCAGGAGCGCCTGGAGCAAGTGGTGCGTTTGATTCGCTCCAAGGGCGTGGGGGTGTATTTCGTGACCCAGTCGCCGACCGACCTACCGGATGATGTTCTGGCTCAGTTGGGCTTGCGAGTACAGCATGGGCTGCGAGCGTTCACCGCCAAGGAGCAGAAGTCCCTCAAGGCGGTGGCCGATGGCTTTCGCCCGAATCCGGCTTTTGATTCGTTGGCCGTACTGACCGAGTTGGGAATAGGTGAAGCACTGGTTGGAACGCTACAGGACAAGGGTACGCCAGCGATGGTCCAGCGCGTACTGATCGCCCCGCCGCAATCACGCATCGGGCCTTTGAGCGAGGCCGAGCGCAAGGCCTTGATCGCGCAATCGCCGCTGCTCGGGCGTTATGACCAGGCAGTGGATCGCGAGTCGGCCTATGAAATGCTGGCTGCCCGCAAGGCTGTGGCTCCTGAAGAGCAGCCAGAACAGCCCGTGCCGGCCGAAGAGAGCTTTGGCGATAAGGCCGGGGAGTTTCTGGGTGGCATCGCGGGGCAGGCATTGAAGTCGGCTATGCGCCAAGCGGCTAACCAGATCGGGCGCAATTTGGTGCGGGGATTGATGGGGTCGTTGCTGGGAGGGAGCAAGCGGCGATGAGCGCGCTGCGGTTTGCCTGATGGATTACGCGGTGTTCATTGCAGGCAAGCTTCAGTGTAGGAGCCAGCCTTGGCTGCGATGGCTACACCGCGGAGCATCAGGCAAACCGCGTCGCGTTCATCGCGGCTAAAGCCTGCTCCTACACATGTCGGAGCAGGCTTTACGATGGACGCGATGCGGGCATTTAACCTAGCGCTTTGGTCGCTAGCCAGAACAGCCCGGCTGCCAGACCCATGGAAGCAGGCAGGGTCAACACCCAGGCCAGCAGGATGGTCCTGACGGTACCGCCTTGCAGGCCGCTCTTGTTCGCGACCATGGTGCCGGCTACACCCGAGGACAACACATGGGTGGTGGAAACCGGCAGGCTGAACACGTTGGCCATGCCGATGGCGCAGGCGGCGGTGATTTGTGCCGACATGCCCTGGGCGTAGGTCATGCCTTGCTTGCCAATTTTTTCACCGATGGTCAGTACCACGCGCTTCCAGCCGACCATGGTGCCGATGCCCAGTGCCAGGGCGACCGCGAGAATCACCCAGAACGGTGCATATTCAGTGGTGGCGGTCAGATCCTTGCGCAACTTCTCAAGGTCAGCCTTTTCACGTGGCTGAAGGCCCGGCAACTTGCCGACTTTCTTGGCAGTGTCGTCCAGGCAGAGCAGGTAGCGACGCACTTCGATGCGCTTTTCAGGCGTCAGCGTATGGTAGTCAGCCACACCATTGAGTGTGCCCAGCAAGGCTTTGATAGTCGGCTCGGTTTGCTGCGGGTTGCAGCTGAACTGCTCTGGAAGATCGCCCTCGCGCGCCTTGCCCAGGGCCAGGAATTCGCCCAGCGTATCGCTGTTGCGTTCGTAGAACTGGCTCAGGTGCAAGGTGGCATCGCGGGTGCGTTCGATCTGGTAGGTCGTGCTGTTCAGGTCCAGAACAAATTGGGCAGGCACGATACCAATCAGTACCAGCATGATCAGGCCGATGCCTTTCTGGCCATCGTTGGAACCGTGAACGAAGCTCACGCCCATGGCCGAAATCACCAACACCAGGCGGTTCCAGAAGGGAGGGTGCTTTTTATCGTCCAGCTCGCGGCGCTGCTCCGGGGTCTTGTGCATCTTGGACAGCGGACGCCACCATTTAAGCCCCAGCAATAACAGGGCAGCCACGGCAAAACCGGCCATCGGCGACACGACCAGTGAGGCGGCGATATCAATTGCCTTCTGCCAGTTGACGCCATCGCCCAGGGGGATGTCGCTGAGCAGCGCATTGGCAAGGCCCACACCCAGGATCGACCCGATCAGCGTGTGCGAACTGGAGGCGGGAATACCGAAATACCAGGTACCCAGGTTCCAAGTGATCGCGGCTGCCAATAGAGAGAAGACCATTGCCAGGCCATGCCCGGTGTTCACATTGATCAACAGTTCGACCGGCAGCAGGTGAACAATGGCGTACGCCACGCCAACCCCTCCGAGCAACACGCCAAGAAAGTTGAACACACCGGAGAAGAACACAGCCAGGTGTGGCGGCATCGCTTTGGTATAGATGACAGTCGCTACCGCGTTAGCGGTGTCATGAAAGCCGTTGATGAACTCGAAGGTGAGGACAAAGGCCAGGGCGAGCAGGAGGCTCACAAGAACCCAAGCGTCGAGCCCGCTGAATAAATCGATCATGAAGGTTTTCTGACCCGGTCATAAGGGGCGGCGATTATGCCAGAAATCACTTCTAATCAATGCACTAGCTGCCGATTGGTTACACCTCGATCGGAGGGGAATGAGGAGCAGCGGGTAGAGGGAAATCCCGCTAAATTTCCGAAAAATCTGAGTATTTTGCAGCGAACGCCCAAGAAAAAAGCGTTCCAACGTGTGAAAGAATTATTTCAAACGGTTGTATGAAATTTGTGTAATTGAGTAACCGGGTATTTTCATGGAGCGGGCGAATTGTCCGATCAGACAAAAAAATACCCTCTTCGGTTCACTGCCGAATGCACAAAATTGCACAGCGCTAATGCCACATTGCCATCTCAGGGGTGTTCGGGCTTGAGCTCCTTTTCCATTTTTTCCAGTTCCTGGGCAAAGTTCTGGTCATGGACGGTCGCCCGTTTGCGCCAGGGTTTGCGTTCAGGATCGGGTTGGGCGGCATAGGTGGTGACTTCGCCACCGTAAACTTCCTTGAAGCGTTGTTCCTGGCGCTCAAGTTCGGCGCGCAGTTCTTCTTTTGTCACATTCTTACCTTTATAGAGTTGGAGTCCATCTGGTGAATACGTGCACCCGACCATCACAGCATGTTCAGCCAGTAAATCAATCGGCGAGCAGAACAATGAGGTTAAGAAAGCACGGCCACGGCACCAGACAACAATAGCTGTCGTAGCAACAGACTGCCTGCGCTAGCTGCAAGGGGCAACGAGTATTGCCCGGGGTATCGAGCCTGCGCCTGAATGTGCACTGCCAATGTGCAGCACCCAGTATGAGAACACGCCATCAATGATAGAACGTTCGTCAATGTGTTCGATTATAGCCGGTTAACGCGATAACACTATCGCGCATCATAAACATGATGCAACTTTCGTTTAGAGGATTTGTTTCAAGCGAGTGTTGTGCCAACTCGCGAGGGCGAGCAACGCTCCCTTGAGTCTGCCTTGCCGAAAAAGGGTTTGGCCAGGATTGAGCCGGACATAGAAAAAAACGGCCTCGCTTCGTGGGCAAGGCCGTGCCTGGGACTTCTTCGGTGGGTACCTGACCAAGATCTCCAAGAAGCCACATAGTGGCAGTGGAAAGGTATAAGCAACGCGGCAAATGGTCAATTGCGATTATCGGTCGTTGGTTCGATAATCGGACTCGGATGTGTGTTTTTGAGGTGAGTCATGAGTCAAGATCAACGCCCTGGCGGCCCGGGTTTGAATGACCAGTTGCGCAATTCCTTCACGTCGTTGGCGCCTCCGATCGTCGCCTCGCCGGCCAAGCGTATTCAGGCGTTTACCGGCGACCCGGACTTTATGACCTCGCTGGCGCGGGGGCTGGCAGTGGTTCAGGCGTTCCAGGAGCGCAAACGCCACCTGACCATTGCCCAGATCAGCCATCGCACGGAAATCCCTCGCGCCGCCGTGCGGCGTTGCCTGCATACCCTGATCAAGCTGGGCTACGCGACCACCGATGGTCGAACCTACTCTTTATTGCCCAAGGTGCTGACGCTGGGGCATGCCTATCTGTCGTCCACGCCGCTGGCGGTGTCTGCGCAGCCGTACCTGGACCGCATGAGCGAGCAGTTGCATGAGGCGTGCAACATGGCGACCCTGGAAGGCGATGACATCCTTTATATAGCGCGCTCAGCGACCACCCAGCGATTGATCTCCGTTGACCTGTCGGTCGGCGGTCGTCTGCCGGCCTATTGCACGTCGATGGGCCGTATTCTATTGGCGGCATTGGACGATGCGACGCTTGAGG
This sequence comes from Pseudomonas sp. KH_021, assembly GCF_057838865.1. Lineage (NCBI taxonomy): Bacteria > Pseudomonadati > Pseudomonadota > Gammaproteobacteria > Pseudomonadales > Pseudomonadaceae > Pseudomonas > Pseudomonas sp. KH_021. The sequence goes on from NZ_CM174477.1 coordinate 981,694, forward strand.
AATACCTGGATCACGCCGACCTGCAGCCCAAGACCAGTCGCACGATCATCGACGCTGGCGCATTGCTTGAGTGCCTGCAGTTGGTTCGTCAACAAGGCTTTTCAGTCGTCGATCAGGAGCTTGAGCAAGGGCTGCGCTCTATTGCTGTCCCGGTTTATGACGCTTCAGGCCAGGTGCTGGCGGCGCTTAATGTCAGTACTCACGCGGGCAGGGTCAGCCGTAGCGAACTTGAGCAGCGTTTTTTACCGATCATGCTGACCGCCAGCCGAGACCTGAGCGCGCAACTATTCGCGTGATCCGATAGGTACGTTCCTGTTCGAAAAGCCCTGTGGGAGCGGGCTCTTCCGGATTGCCGGACCACCGCGAACAAAGACAACGCGTAGTAACTGAAAAATCGCGGGGGCATTCATTCGCTGTGGTCCGGCAATCCGGCAAAGCCAACTCCCACAAAAGCCGTCTACGGGATTCCCGTCAACCATCTCCCACCAGGGTTGTGTCGTTCAAGGTCTTAACTGATCGGCGTTAGGTCATGGCCTTTTTCTCAGGTGATTGTTCAATGACATTTGGTTCGATAATCGAACAGATAGTCGATTATCGGATTGTGCGGCAGGGGGGCCAGGCTTAATCTGGTTTCAATTCGGCGCCGCCCGAGCGTCTCTCACCCCCTGTAATCGGCGCAGTGAACAAAGGAGTCTCCCATGGCTGAAATCCTCTCGCTCCACGATGCAGTGAAGCAATTCATCAACGACGGCGATGCTGTCGCGCTCGAAGGCTTCACGCATTTGATCCCGACTGCTGCCGGTCATGAAATCATTCGTCAGGGCAAGAAGGACCTTACGCTTGTGCGCATGACCCCTGACCTGATCTACGACCAGTTGATCGGGGCCGGTTGCGCCAAGAAGCTGATTTTCTCCTGGGGCGGTAACCCAGGCGTTGGCTCGCTGCACCGCCTGCGTGATGCCGTGGAAAAGCAATGGCCGCACGCGATGGAAATCGAAGAGCACAGCCATGCGGACCTGGCCAACGCCTACGTTGCCGGTGCTTCGGGCCTGCCGTTCGCGGTGCTGCGCGCCTACGCAGGCTCCGACCTGCCCAAGGTCAACCCGCTGATCAAGACCGTGACCTGCCCATTCACCGGTGAAGTGCTGGCCGCCGTGCCCTCGGTTCGCCCGGACGTCACCGTGATCCACGCCCAGAAAGCCGACCGCAAGGGCAACGTATTGCTCTGGGGCATTCTCGGTGTGCAAAAAGAAGCTGCGCTGGCTGCCAAGCGCTGCATCGTGACTGTCGAAGAGATCGTCGACGACCTGCAGGCCCCGATGAACGCCTGCGTGCTGCCAACCTGGGCGCTGTCGGCGGTCTGCCTGGTTCCCGGTGGTGCGCATCCTTCTTACGCCCATGGTTACTCCGAGCGCGACAACCGGTTCTACCAAGCCTGGGACCCGATTGCCCGTAGCCGTGAAACCTTCAGTGCGTGGATCGACGAGTACATTCTTGGCACCCGCGACTTCAACGAATTCAGGGCGAAACTGGCCAGCGCTTCGGAGGCTAAATAATGACTTACTCCACCAATGAAATGATGACCGTGGCGGCCGCCCGCCGCCTGAAGAACGGCTCGGTCTGCTTCGTCGGTATCGGCCTGCCGTCCAAGGCGGCCAACCTGGCCCGCCTGACGTCTTCGCCTGATGTGGTGTTGATCTACGAATCTGGCCCGATTGGCGCCAAGCCGAGCGTACTGCCGCTGTCCATTGGTGACGGCGAACTGGCTGAAACCGCGGACACCGTAGTGCCGACCGGCGAAATCTTCCGCTACTGGCTGCAAGGCGGTCGCATCGACGTGGGCTTCCTGGGGGCTGCCCAGGTGGACCGCTTCGGCAACATCAACACCACCGTGGTGGGCGACTACCACAACCCTAAAGTCCGTCTGCCGGGTGCCGGTGGCGCGCCTGAGATTGCCGGCTCCGCCAAGAGCGTGCTGATCATCCTCAAGCAGTCCAACCGTGCGTTTGTCGACAAGCTGGACTTCATCACCTCTGTCGGCCACGGCGAAGGCGGCGATTCGCGCAAGCGTCTGGGCCTGCCGGGTGCTGGCCCGATCGGCATCATCACCGATCTGTGCATCATGGAGCCGGAAGCCGAAACCAACGAGTTTGTGGTGACGTCCATCCACCCAGGCGTAACGCGTGAACAGATCGTCGCCGCTACCGGCTGGGCTATTCGCTTTGCTGACAACGTCGTTGAAACCGCCGAGCCGACCGAAGTGGAACTGGTCGCCCTGCGCGATCTGGAAGCCCGCACGGCGGCAGCCCACGGCCAGGCACCAGGAGAAGCATGATGCGTGAAGTATTCATCTGCGATGCAATTCGCACCCCGATTGGCCGGTTTGGTGGCGGTTTGTCCACTGTTCGTGCCGACGATTTGGCCGCAGCCCCGATCAAGGCGCTGATCGAGCGCAACCCCTCGGTGCGTTGGGAAGAGGTGGACGAGGTCTTCCTGGGCTGCGCCAACCAGGCCGGCGAAGACAACCGCAACGTCGCTCGCATGGCGCTATTGTTGGCTGGTCTGCCGGACACAGTGCCGGGCGTGACCCTCAACCGTCTTTGCGCCTCGGGCATGGATGCGGTGGGTACGGCCTTCCGTGCCATTGCCAGTGGCGAGATGGAGCTGGCCATTGCCGGTGGTGTCGAGTCGATGTCCCGTGCTCCGTTTGTCATGGGCAAGGCTGATGCTGCGTTTTCCCGCAACATGAAGCTGGAAGACACCACTATCGGCTGGCGTTTCATCAACCCGTTGATGAAGGCACAGTACGGTGTGGATGCCATGCCGCAAACCGCTGATAACGTGGCCGACGACTACAAGATCTCCCGCGAAGACCAGGACGCATTTGCCCTGCGCAGTCAGCAGAAGACGGCTGCCGCTCAGGCAGCAGGCTTCTTCGCTGAAGAAATCGTGCCGGTGCGCATCGCTCATAAAAAGGGCGAAACCGTGGTGTCCCAGGACGAGCATCCGCGTGCTGACACCAGCCTGGAAGCCCTGGCCAAGCTCAAGCCGGTCAATGGCCCGGACAAAACGGTCACCGCAGGCAATGCTTCGGGCGTTAACGACGGTGCCGCCGCGCTGATTCTGGCGTCGGCCGAAGCCGTCAAGAAGCATGGCCTGACCGCGCGTGCCCGTGTGCTTGGCATGGCCAGCGCCGGTGTAGCCCCGCGTGTGATGGGCATCGGCCCGGTCCCTGCGGTGCGCAAACTGACCGAACGCCTGGGCGTTGCCGTCAGCGATTTCGATGTGATCGAGCTCAACGAAGCGTTCGCCAGCCAAGGCTTGGCCGTGATGCGTGAGCTGGGCCTGGCTGACGATGCCCCGCAAGTGAACCCCAACGGCGGTGCTATCGCCCTGGGTCACCCGCTGGGCATGAGCGGCGCACGTCTGATCCTGACTGCGCTGCACCAGTTGGAAAAAACCGGTGGCAAAAAAGGTCTGGCGACCATGTGTGTAGGTGTCGGCCAAGGCCTGGCACTGGCCATCGAGCGCGTATGACCTCTCAAGGCCCGGTTTTCCGGGCCTTGACGTTAAATCCATTGCCCGAAATACAGGCAGCCTCCACGCGGGCGGTCGGTGTCTCGGGTTTTGGGCCGTGGAACGGGATTGTTTCTGAGTGTGTCTAGACTCTGATAAGTCCTCAGGAGTGAAGCAACTATGATCTCTACATCATGGGTGATGATGGCCATCGCGTTCCTGTTCAGCTTGCGGTTTCCGAAGCAGGCTGCCTATCTGCAAAACGATTATTGATCCGTTCGGGCACGTCGGCAGCGGCGCGCCATTCAAAAGGATGTTTTCATGAGTCAGAGACCGGGCAACCAGTTGTTCGATGCCTACTTTACGGCCCGTAGCATGCGTGAAGTGTTTTGCGACCATGGCCGGGTTCAGGGCATGCTCGATTTCGAAGCGGCACTGGCACGGGCCGAGGCCAGGGTAGGGGTGATCCCTGCTGAAGCCGTGGCGCCTATTGCGGCTGCCTGCAAGGCGCAGCTATATGACTTTGCTGCACTGGGCGAAGCTATCGCCACGGCAGGCAATTCGGCCATTCCCATGGCCAAGGCCCTGGGGCGGGAAATTGCTCGCAATAACCCTGAGGCTGAGCGCTACGTGCATCTGGGTGCTACCAGCCAGGATGCGATGGACACAGGCCTGGTGTTGCAATTGCGTGCTGCGCTGGCCTTGATTGAGGCAGATCTGGCGCGCCTCGGTGATGCCTTGGCCAAACAGGCCCAGCACCATGCCGACACCCCCATGGCCGGTCGCACGTGGCTGCAGCATGCAACGCCGGTGACCCTGGGCATGAAAATCGCCGGCTGGCTGGGCGCCGTCACACGCAGTCGCCAGCGTTTGCGTGAGCTTGCACCGCGCTTGTTGACGCTGCAGTTTGGTGGCGCATCCGGCACCTTGGCGGCCTTGGGCGACAAGGCTTTTGCGGTGGCCGAGGCCCTGTCTGAAGAACTGGATTTGAGCTTGCCTGAGCAGCCATGGCACACCCAGCGTGATCGCCTGGTCGAATTCGGCTCGGTGCTGGGCCTGATCGCTGGCAGCCTGGGCAAGATGGGGCGCGATGTCAGCCTGTTGATGCAGACCGAGGCGGGTGAGCTATTTGAGCCTGCAGCCCCGGGCAAGGGCGGGTCCTCGACTATGCCCCACAAGCGTAACCCGGTCGGCGCTGCCGTATTGATCGGCACCGCAACCCAGGTCCCGGGCTTGGTGGCCACGTTGTTCAGTGCCATGCCCCAGGAGCACGAGCGCAGCCTGGGTCTGTGGCACGCCGAATGGGAAACCCTGCCGCAGATTTGCTGCCTGGTGTCCGGTGCCTTGCAGCAAGCCGTGTTGATTGCCGAGGGCATGGAAGTGGATGCCGCCCGCATGCGCCGAAATCTGGAACTGACCCAGGGGCTGGTGCTGGCCGAGGCGGTCAGCATTGTCCTGGCGCAACGGCTGGGCCGCGATGCCGCCCACCATTTGTTGGAAACCTGCTGTAAACGCGCGGTGGCCGAACAGCGCCATCTGCGGGCGGTATTGGGCGACGAGCCCAAGGTGACCGCCGAACTTTCGGCAGACGAGCTGGATCGTCTGCTCGACCCCGCCCATTACCTCGGCCAGGCCACCACCTGGGTCGAGCGTGCTGTGGCAGAACATACCCGTTTGAGTGCCTGAGGAGATTGCTGTGGGACGTGTACAACTGCCTGATGGCGAACTGAATTACCAAATTGACGGCCCGGAAAACGCGCCGGTATTGGTGCTGTCCAACTCGCTGGGCACCGATCTGCACATGTGGGATACCCAGATCCCGGCCTTTGCCGAACATTTCCGGGTGGTGCGCTACGACACCCGCGGCCATGGCCAATCGCTGGTGACGCCTGGGCCTTACAGCATCGAGCAACTGGGCCACGACGTACTGGCGTTGCTGGACGCATTGCAGATCGAACGCGCGCATTTTTGCGGCCTGTCGATGGGCGGCCTGATTGGCCAGTGGCTGGGGATCAACGCTGGCGAACGACTGAATCGGCTGATCGTCTGCAATACGGCGGCCAAGATCGCCAACCCGGACGTTTGGAACCCACGCATTGAGATGGTGCTGCGTGACCGTCAAGAAGCCATGATCGGCCTGCGTGATGCTTCGATCGCCCGCTGGTTCACCCCTGATTACGCCGCCGCGCATCCTGACCAGGCCAAGCGCATTACCGACATGCTGGCGACCACCTCGCCTGAAGGCTATGCCGCCAACTGTGGGGCCGTGCGCGATGCAGATTTCCGTGAGCAGCTGGGTGCTGTAAAAGCGCCGACCCTAGTGATTTCCGGTTCCGAAGATGCGGTCACGCCGCCGTCGGGCGGGCTGTTCATTAAAGAGCACATCGCAGGGGCTGAATACGCCGAGTTCCATGCGGCGCACCTGTCCAACGTTGAAGTCGGCCAGCCGTTCAGCGATCGCGTCATCACATTCTTGAAGGCTTGAGGATTCGTTCGTGGACGAGAAAGAACGTTACGCAGAAGGCATGAAGGTTCGCCGCGCCGTGCTGGGCGAGGCCCATGTCGACCGTAGTCTGAAGAACTTGACCGATTTCAACGGTGAGTTCCAGGAGATGATCACCCGCCACGCCTGGGGTGATATCTGGACTCGTCCGGGGCTGCCACGGCATACCCGCAGCCTGATCACGATTGCCATGTTGATCGGCATGAACCGCAACGATGAGCTCAAACTGCATCTTCGCGCCGCCGCCAACAACGGCGTGACCCGTGATGAAATCAAGGAAGTGCTGATGCAGAGCGCGATCTATTGTGGCATTCCGGCGGCCAACGCCACCTTCCACCTGGCAGAGTCGGTGTGGGATGAGCTGGGCGTCGAGTCGCGCAGTTGACCTCTTGTAGGAGCCGAGCTTGCTCGCGATAGTATCTCCGCGATCTAGTAGACAGATCGCGTCGTCTGCATCGCCAGCAAGCTGGGCTCCTACATTGTTAAGCGCGTTACAGGATGTTGATTGGGTAACTGATGATCAGCCGGTTCTCGTCGAACTCGTTAGTGCTGTAGTCGCGACGGATGCTGGAATTGCGCAGCTTCATCGACAGGCTTTTCAGCGCACCTGACTGCAGCACATAGGCCAGTTCCGTTTCGCGCACCCATTCCTTGCCATCGGTGATCACGCCGGTGTGCACGTCACTGCCGCTGATATAGCGGTTCATCAAGGTCAGACCCGGCACACCCAGCCCTGCAAAGTTGAAGTCATGGCGCACTTGCCAGGACTTCTCCTTGGCGTTGTCGAAGCTTGAGTTGTAACTGTCGTTCGCCAGGGTGCCACCGCTGGTGCCGTTGACGCGCATCCAGGCGCTGTCGCCGGTGATTTTCTGCAGGCCGACATAGAAGGTGTTGCTGCCATATTTGGCCGACAGCAGCGCCGAGGCGGTCTTGTTATCCAGATCCCCTGCCAATTCACTGCCATCCTCTTTGCCAATGAAATAACCCAGGTTGGCGCCTAGTGTCCAAGCGCCCAAGGGCTGGCTGTGGACCAAATTGATGTACTGCTGGTTGTAGATGTCCTTGAGCTCGGCATTCCACAAGCCAACCATCGTGCGCTTTTCGTTGAAGGTGTATTCGCCACCGACAAAGTTGAAACGATCGGAGGTAAAGGCCGCTTTGCCGTTCATGGACATCTCTTCCATGCTCGCATCATTGCGTGGGCTGTTAGCGTGGAACTGGCCGCCATACAGGGTCAGGCCGTCGATTTCTTGCGAGGTGAGCTGGCCGCCGCGAAAGGTTTGCGGCAGCGAACGACCATCGTCGGAGCGCAAGATCGGCAGCACTGGCATCCATTCGCCGACTTTCAATTCAGTCTTGGAGATCTTGGCCTTCAAGGCGACGCCCAGTCGGCCGAAATCATCGGCCGGGCGCCCGCCATCATGGATTGGCAACAGTTGAGTGCCGCCGGTACCGCGTCCGCTATCAAGCTTGAGCGAGTAAAGCCCGAGCACATCGACCCCGAAACCCACCGGACCCTGAGTGAACCCTGAACGGGCATCGAGAATGAAACTCTGCGTCCATTCTTCCGCCTTGCCTTGAGGATAAGACGGGTTAGTGAAATTGCGGTTGATGTAGAAATTTCGCAAGTTCAGACCGACCTTAGCGTCTTCGACAAAGCCCGCTGCAAAGCTCGGCAGGCTCAGGCCGGCGAGTGCCAGGGCCATCAGGTAGGGAAGGGTGGGGCGCAGGACGCATGAGTGCATACGGGTAACCTGTTGTTATTGGTTTAGGTCGGGATGGGCATCGCCGTAGCGAGTGGAGCCGATGGTGCTGGCTTGGGAGGGGTGAATCAATTCGTCCTGGGTGGATTTGTGCGATAAACGAACACTAACTGACTGGTTAATTCATTTTGAGAGGGGGTTTTGAAGCGCAAAAAGCATCGCGGGCAAGCCCAAATCCGTGTAGGAGCCGGGCTTGCCCGCGATTGGGGCACAGACGATTTAAAGCCTTGCGATCAACCTCTAGGCGCAGTGCTCGCCGGGTTCTGCGCCGTCTGCTCGTACCAGCCTCCACCGAGGGCCTTGTACAGATTGACCTCACTGACCAGCTGCGACAGGCGGTCGCTGATCAGCGATTGCTGGGCGCTGAACAGCGAGCGCTGGGCATCCAGGAAGGTCAGGTTGCTGTCCACACCGATACGATAGCGACGCTCGGCCAGGCGGTAGTAGTCCTGGTTGGCAGCTACCAAATCGCGCTGTGCCTGCAACTGATCGTTGAAGGTCTGGCGTGCGGCCAGACCATCGGAGACTTCCTGGAAGGCGGTCTGGATGGTCTTTTCGTACTTGGCGATGTTGATGTCTTTCTGGATCTTGGAGTAGTCCAGGCTGGCCTTAAGAGCACCGGCATTGAAGATCGGCAGGCTGATGTGCGGCTGGAACAGCCAGGTCCCTGAACCACCCTTGAACAGGCCGCCCAGGTCCGGGCTCAAGGAGCCGGCATTGGCCGTCAGGCTGATGCTGGGGAAGAAGGCTGCACGGGCAGCGCCAATATTGGCATTGGCGGCCTTGAGCAAGTGCTCGGCTTCAAGGATGTCCGGGCGACGCTGCAGCAGGTCAGACGGCAGGCCTGCTGGCACCTCACGCAATACATCGGCGTCCAGCGGCTGGCCGGTGGGCAGGTCGGCCGGGATACCGGCACCGACCAGCACGGTCAGGCTGTTCAGGTCCTGGGCCACCAGGCGTTGGTACTGGGCCAGCTTGACCTTGGCGCCTTCAACCGAGGTACGGGCCTGGCTCAGATCCAGCGCCGAAGCGACACCCACTTCGTTGCTGCGCGAGGTCAGCTTGTAGCTTTGCTCGTAGGTCTTCAGGGTTTCCTGGGTCAGCTTGAGCAAGGCCTGGTCGGCCTGCCAGGTGAAATAGGCATTGGCGACGCTGGCGACCAGACTGATCTGGGTCGAACGCCGTGCTTCTTCACTGGACAGGTAGGTTTCCAGGGCCTGTTCGCTCAGGCTGCGCACCCGGCCAAACAGATCCAGCTCATAGGCACTCACACCCAAGGTCGCCGAATACTGGCTGGTGATAGTCGACTGGCCAGTGGTGGAGAGGTTGCCCGGGATGCGCTGGCGGCTGCCAGCGGCATCGGCGCTCACGGCCGGGAACAGATCGGCGCGCTGAATGCGATATTGGGCGCGATAAGCGTCGATGTTCAGGGCTGCCACGCGCAGGTCGCGGTTGTTGACCAGCGAACTCTGGATCAGCTGCTGCAGCGCCGGGTCCTGGAAGAACTGGCGCCAGCCTTGCTCCGCCGCCGCGACGTTGGCCGACTCGATCGGCGAGTAGGCCGGACCTTGCGGCCACTGTGCCACCACGGGCGACGCGGGCTGCTGGTAGTCGGGGATCAGCGAGCAGCCGCTCAGAACAATGGCGGTTACCGCCAGGGACAATAGGGACTTGCTCATTCGCCAGCCTCATAACGTGGATTTTGTGCGGTGTCTTTTTCTTCGGCTTTCTTGTCGGCAAACATCGAAGACACGGCCACGAAGAACAGCGGTACCCAGTAGATCGCCAGCACCGTTGCTGTCAGCATACCGCCGATGACGCCCGTACCGATGGCATGTTGGCTACCGGAGCCTGCACCGGTGGAGATCGCCAGTGGGACCACACCCAGCACGAAGGCCAGCGACGTCATGATGATGGGGCGCAGACGCATGCGGCAGGCCTCGACGGCAGCGTCCATCAGGCTGCGGCCCTGCTCATGCAGTTCTTTGGCGAACTCGACGATCAGAATGGCGTTTTTCGCGGCCAGGCCGATGGTCGTCAACAGGCCCACCTGGAAGTACACGTCGTTGGACAGCCCGCGCAGGCTAGTGGCCAGCAGTGCACCGATGATCCCCAGCGGTACGACCAGTACGACAGCGATCGGGATCGACCAGCTTTCGTACAAGGCCGCCAGGCACAGGAATACCATCAGCAACGACAAGGCGTACAGCGCAGGCGCTTGGGAACCCGACAAGCGCTCCTCATACGACAGGCCTGTCCAGGAGATGCCGACACCCGCTGGCAGTTTTGCGGCAATCGCCTCGACTTCCGCCATGGCCTCACCGGTACTGTAGCCTGGTGCCGGAGCCCCGAGCACTTCCATCGCCTCGACGCCGTTGTATCGCGAAAGCTTCGGCGGGCCGTAGATCCATTCGCCAGTGGCGAAGGAGGAGAACGGCACCATCTCGTTGTTGCTGTTGCGCACATACCACTTCTTCAGGTCTTCGGGGTTCATCCGCGCGCCGGGCTGGCCCTGGATGTACACCTTCTTGACTCGACCGCGGTCGATGAAGTCGTTGACGTAGCTGGCACCCAGGGCAATCGACAGGGTGCTGTTGATATCGGCGATGGTGACGCCCAAGGCACTGGCACGCTCGTCGTCGATGCTCAACTGGTACTGTGGTTCATCGTTCAGACCGTTCGGGCGCACGGCAGTGAGCACTTTGCTTTGTGCGGCCATGCCGAGGAACTGGTTACGGGCTTCCATCAGCTTCTCATGGCCGATACCGGCTCGGTCTTGCAGGTACACGTCGAAACCGGTGGCGTTACCCAGCTCCAGTACTGCCGGTGGCGCGAAGGCAAACACCATCGCATCGCGGAAACTGAAGAAGTGCTGTTGGGTGCGGGCTGCCAGGTTGAAGACACTGTTCTCGCTCGAACGCTCGCCCCATGGCTTGAGCATGATGAAGGCCATGCCCGAGCTCTGGCCGCGACCGGCGAAGTTGAAGCCGTTCACGGTAAACACCGAGCTTACGGTGTCGCTTTCCTTGTCGAGCAAATACTCGCGCATCTGATCGACCACCGCTTGCGTGCGCTCGGCCGTGGAGCCGGCTGGCGTCTGGACCTGGGCAAAGAGTACGCCCTGGTCTTCTTCGGGCAGGAACGCCGTTGGAATCCGGGTGAACAGCCAGCCCATGCCGACCACGATGATCAGGTAGGCGATCAGGTAAGGGGTCTTGTTGCGCAGGATGCTGCCGACACCGCGCTCATAGCTGCGTACGCCGCGGTCGAAATTGCGGTTGAACCAGCCAAAGAAGCCGCGCTTGGGTTGACCGTGCTCGCCGTGCGGAATGTCCTTGAGCATGGTGGCGCACAGCGCCGGGGTGAAGATCAGGGCCACCAGCACCGACAATACCATGGCCGAAACGATGGTGATCGAGAACTGTTTGTAGATCACACCCGTGGAGCCGCCGAAGAACGCCATGGGCAGCAGTACGGCCGACAGTACCAGGGCGATACCGACCAACGCGCCCTGAATCTGGCTCATGGACTTCTTGGTGGCTTCCTTGGGTGACAGGCCTTCTTCGGCCATGACCCGCTCGACGTTTTCCACCACGACGATGGCATCGTCCACCAGCAAGCCGATGGCCAGAACCATACCGAACATGGTCAGGGTGTTGATGCTGAAACCGAAGGCCGCGAGGATACCGAAGGTGCCGAGCAGTACCACCGGTACTGTCATGGTGGTGATCACCGTGGCACGGAAGTTCTGCAGGAACAGGTACATCACCAGGAACACCAGCACGACCGCTTCGATCAGGGTGTGGATAACCCCGGAAATCGACTCGGTGACGACCGGAGTAGTGTCATACGGGAAGACCACCTTCATGCCCTCTGGGAAGAAGGGTTCCAGGTCAGTGACGGTCTGGCGTAGGGCTTTGGCTGTGTCCAGGGCGTTTGCGCCGGTGGCCAGTTTGATGGCCAGGCCCGACGCGGGTTTGCCGTTGAACTGCGCGCTGACGGCGTAGTTCTCGCCACCCAGTCCGACTTCGGCGACATCGCCCAGGCGAACCTGGGAGCCATCACGGTTGACCTTGAGCAGGATATTCTTGAACTGTTCGGCGGTTTGCAGGCGGGTCTTGCCAATAATGGTGGCGTTCAGCTGCTGGCCGGCAACGGCAGGCAGGCCGCCGAGTTGGCCGGACGATACCTGCACGTTCTGGGCGGCGACGGCCGTCTTGACGTCAACCGGGGTCAGCTGGAATTTATTCAGCTTGGCCGGGTCGAGCCAGATGCGCATGGCGTACTGCGCGCCGAACACCTGGAAGTCACCGACGCCCGCGGTACGCGAGATCGGGTCCTGCATGTTGGAGACGATGTAGTTGGCCAAGTCATCCTTGGTCATGCTGCCGTCTTCAGACACCAGGCCGATCACCATCAGGAAGTTTTTCACGGCCTTGGTCACGCGGATACCCTGCTGCTGTACTTCTTGCGGCAGTAGCGGGGTCGCCAGGTTCAGCTTGTTCTGTACCTGGACCTGGGCGGTATCAGGGTTGGTACCCTGGTTGAAGGTTGCGGTAATGGTCATGCTGCCGTCGGAGTTACTTTCCGAGGAGACATAACGCAGGTTGTCGATACCGTTGAGCTGCTGCTCGATGACCTGCACCACGGTGTCCTGCACGGTTTGCGCAGAGGCACCTGGGTAGCTCACGGCAATGGCGATCGCAGGCGGAGCGATGCTCGGGTATTGGTTGATCGGCAGTTTCAGGATCGAGAGGGTGCCGACCAACATGATCACCAGGGCGATTACCCAGGCGAAAATGGGACGGTCGATAAAGAATTTCGACATGTTTTACTCCCCTTTCTCGCCCGCTGCCGTGGAGGCAGTGGCAGGTACCGCTGGCGTTTGGGCCGGCTTGACATTGGTGGCTTCCGTTGCCTTGACCTCAACCCCAGGCTTGACGAACTGCAGGCCTTCGGTGATCAGGCGATCCCCCGGATTCAAGCCTTCTTCGATCAGCCACTGGCTACCGACGGTGCGGCTGGCCTTGAGCTGGCGAAGTTCAACTTTATTGTCCTGGTTGACCACCAGCGCTGTTGGCTCGCCCTTGAGGTTACGGGTCACGCCTTGTTGTGGTGCCAGAATCGCTGAGCCGTTGACGCCCGCATTCAAGCGAGCATGCACGAACATGCCGGGCAGCAAGGTGTGATCGGGGTTGGGGAAAACGGCTCGCAGCGTGACGGAACCGGTGGTTTCATCGACCGAGACTTCGGAGAACTCCAGTTTTCCTTCATGGCGGTAGATACTTCCGTCTTCCAGTTTCAACTTGACCTGGGCTGCGTTGTTGCCTGCCTTTTGCAATTGTCCGGATTCCAATTCACGGCGCAGCTTCAGCAGATCGGCCGATGATTGCGTGACATCGACGTAGATCGGGTCCAACTGTTGGATGACCGCCATGGCGTCGGCCTGGCCATTGCTGACCAATGCGCCTTCGGTCACGGCCGAGCGGCCAATGCGGCCGGAGATCGGTGCCAGTACCTTGGTGTAGCGCAGGTCGATCTGGGCGCTCTTGAGCGTGGCCTCGGCTTGCAAACGTTTGGCTTGTGCATCGTCGTATTCCTGGCGGCTGACAGCTTGCTCGGCTACGAGTTGCTTGTAACGATCAGACAGGGATTTGGCCGATTGCAGGTTGGCCTGGGCGCTGGCCAGGGTCGACTCGTAGACAGCCGGGTCGATTTGATAGAGCTGTTCGCCGGCTTTGACTTCGCCGCCTTCCTTGAACAGCCGCTTGAGAATGATGCCATTGACCTGAGGGCGAACTTCAGCAATACGAAATGCCGTGGTGCGACCTGGCAGTTCGGACGTCAGGGTGTAGGCCTGGGATTGAAGGGTGACCACACCGACCTGAGGGGTTTGCGGGACAGGTGCCGCTTCTTCCTTTTTACAGCCACTGAGCAGCGTAGCCAGGGCGACGGCGGAAACCAGAGCGGTAACAGCTGGCTTGAATTGCATGAAGATCCTCGGGTCGTAAGCGCGAAAGACGCTCAAGAATAATTGAAAGGCGAAAAATATGTTTCGATAAGTAGCTTGCTAATGAATATACTTACATTCATGCTTGTTTGTAAATACCCTTGTCCGGGCCAATGAGTCGCGGCAGGTACAACAAAAAATAGTCACTAAATAGTCATTAGGCCGTCTAGGACGGTATTTTGACCACGATCTCGGGAGGCCAAACAGCCGACCCGGGGCTGCCAGATGGAGATCGCACTGCCATGGTTCGTCGCACCAAAGAAGAAGCCCAGGAAACCCGTAAGCAGATTCTGGAAGCTGCGCAGAAGGCCTTCTATGAACGTGGCGTGGCGCGAACCACCCTGGCGGACATCGCGACCCAGGCAGGCGTGACCCGCGGGGCTATCTACTGGCATTTCGAAAACAAGGCAGACTTGTTGCAAGCGATGCTTGATACGCTGCATGAGCCGCTGGACGCCCTGGCCCGCGCCAGCGAGAACCAGGATGAGATGGACCCTTTGGGTTGTATGCGAAAATTGTTGATCCAACTGTTTCAACAAGTGGCCCTTGACCCGAAAACCCGGCGCATTAACGAGATTCTGTTCCATAAGTGCGAATTCACCGATGAAATGTGCGATTTGCGCCGCCAGCGTCAAACCGCCACCGTGGAATGCAACATCCGTATCGAAATGTCGCTGCGCAATGCAATCAATCGCGGCCAGTTGCCCCATGACCTGGATACCGCCCGCGCCACCTTATCGTTGCACGCCTACATAGATGGCATGCTGGGGCAGTGGCTGCTGCTGCCCGAGAGTTTCGAAGTGCATGAAACCGCTGAGCGCTGGGTGGACACCGGGTTGGACATGCTGCGCCTGAGCCCGGCCCTGCGCAAATGAACCTTTGAATCCAGTTATTTCCCTGGAAACGCGTTGAATCAATATTGGCGATTATCCGTCTACTTCGAACTTTCAAATATGACTTTTTCTTCACGGCCACGCAGGATCTGGTTGGGCATCGCAATGGCTGCTGCCAATCCCAGTAGCGAGATGGCAGCGCTGCCCAATAGTAGATGCCTGAAGGTGATCAACAACTCGGCCTGTAACGCCCGCAACTGATCACCGCTGGCGGCGTTCAGGCCATCGAGCAACGGGTTGCCTGATGCGCCTTCTGCACCGATTGCCATGTTGCCCAAATGACCGAAGCTTGAATGCTCGAGCATCGCCAGCAGCAGCGCCGACATGCAGGCCACGCCCATGGCGCCGCCCAATGAACGGAACAGGTTAGTGGTGCTGGTCACCACGCCAATATCACGAGCCTGTACTGCATTCTGTGAACCCACCAGGGAGGTGGGGAACTGCATCCCGCTGGCGATCCCGGTCATCAACATGAACAGCCCGCTGGCCAGCATTGCCTGCGGCGGGCTGTAGGCCATGCCGACAATGGCGAACGGCATGATCAACGCGCCAGCAAGAATTTGCGGCTTGAAGCGGCCCGTGAACGAAGTCATACGCCCCGCGAAATAAGCGCCTATGGGTAAGCCTATGGCCAGCGGCAACAGGTGCAGGGCAGCACTGTCAGCGCCAGCACCGGTCACCGTCTGGTAGCGCAAAGGCAATAAAACGGTCAGGGAAATGGCCTGGAAACTGGTGAAAAACACCGTGCACCAGCACAGCGTCGCGTTGTGGTTGGCAAATAGCTGCATGGGCAGCAAAGGCTCGGGCACGCGCAACTCGTACCAGGCGAACAGCGTCAAGGTGAGGATGCCGGTCAGCAGCAACGCCGTCACGGCCGGGTCGCGCCAGCTATGGCCTTGGCCAATCTGAGTAATGCCGAGCAGCAGGGCGGTCAGGCCTATGATCAGCATGACCGTGCCCAGATAATCGATCACCACTGCCCGTTGGGGGATTGGCAGGCTACGCAGTGTGTTCCTGGCAATCACCCAGGCAACGAGCCCCAATGGCAGGTTCAGCCAGAACACCCAGCGCCACGACAGGTACTCGGTCAAGTAACCGCCGAGCACCGGGCCCGCCACGCTCGCCACCGCGTACATGCCGCTGAAATAGCCCTGATACCGTCCACGCTCGCGGGGCGGCACGATGTCGCCGATGATCGCTTGTGCCACCGAGATCATGCCGCCGGCGCCGATGCCCTGGATGATTCGGGCGAGCACCAGTTGTTCCATGCTCTGAGCCATCGCGCAGAACACCGACGCCAGAGTAAACAGGCCGACCCCGAACAGCATCAGGCGCCTGCGCCCATACAAGTCGCCCAGCTTGCCGTAGATGGGTACCGCCACGGTCATCGCCACCATATAGCCGGAGATGACCCAGGCCAGCAGGTTGACGTCATTGAATTGGGCGGAGATAGCCGGCATCGACACCGCCACGATGGTTTGATCGAGGGCGCCAAGAAAGATTGCCAGCATCAGCGCAACCAGCACGCTGCGCAGGGCAGGTTTGGGAGTGTTCAGATCGGTCACGGGGCAGCTCTGAAAACAGCAAATGCCCACATGCCGTTCAGCATATGGGCGGGCAGAGCGCCAGTGTACTCGATAGCTTGCTAAGAGTGTCTTATTCGATCGCTTCGTACGGCAAACCCACGTAGTTCTCGGCGATGGTCTTGCGACCGGCCTCGGAGTTTACGTAGTAGTCCAGTTCGGTCTGCTGGATGCGTTGGCTGAAGGCATCGGTGTCTGGGAACTGGTGCAGAATCGAGGTCATCCACCAAGAGAAACGTTCGGCTTTCCAGATTCGGCGCAGACAAATCGAGGAGTACTTTTCCAGCAGGTCCGTGCGGCCTTCGGCGTACACCTTACGCAGGATGTTGTACAAGGTGCTGACGTCACTGGCGGCCAGATTCAGGCCCTTGGCACCGGTCGGCGGTACGATATGGGCGGCGTCGCCCACCAGAAACATCCGACCGAACTGCATGGGCTCGACAACGAAGCTGCGCAGCGGCGCGATGCTTTTTTCGATCGAAGGCCCGGTCACCAGGCTGTCGGCCAGATCCTGTGGCAAGCGCGCCTTGAGCTCATCCCAGAAACGCTCATCGGACCAGTCCTCGACCTTCTCTTGCGCATC
Source organism: Pseudomonas sp. KH_021 (assembly GCF_057838865.1). Taxonomy (NCBI): domain Bacteria; kingdom Pseudomonadati; phylum Pseudomonadota; class Gammaproteobacteria; order Pseudomonadales; family Pseudomonadaceae; genus Pseudomonas; species Pseudomonas sp. KH_021. The sequence goes on from NZ_CM174477.1 coordinate 998,545, forward strand.
GACCTGCACGTAGTAGCGCGTGCGGGTGGGGGAACGCATGCTGCACAGGGCGAAGCCACGTTCGTGGTTGGCGTAGACCAACTCCTCGCTGACCGGCGGGGTGTCGGCGAGGATGCCGAGCCAGCCAAAGGGGTAAACACGTTCGAAGACCTTCAGCGACTCGGCCGGGATCGATTGCCGAGCCACCCCGTGATAGCCGTCGCAGCCGGCAATGTAGTCGCAGTCGATGCGCAGCACTTCACCGTCTTTTTCATAGGTGACGTAGGGCTGGTCCGACTTCATGTCGTGGGGGCGTACGTTGCCTGCCTGGTAAATGGTTTGTGCACCACAGGCTTCACGGGCGGCCATCAGGTCGCGGGTGACTTCGGTCTGGCCGTAGATCATGACGGTCTTGCCGCCGGTCAGCCCCTTGAGGTCGATATGCTCACGCTTGCCGCCGAAGGCCAGTTCGAAGCCGGTGTGTACCAAGCCTTCGTTGTCCATGCGCTCATTGACGCCGGCTTCACGCAACAGATCGACCATGCCTTGCTCTAGCACACCGGCACGAATACGGCCCAGTACATAGTCCGGGCTTTGACGCTCGAGGATGATGTTGGAGATGCCAGCCTTGTGCAGCAGTTGGCCGAGCAGTAGACCGGAGGGGCCAGCACCGATAATCGCAACTTGAGTCTTCATTGTTGTTGTCTCCGCAAGCTTCGGCTGAACCAGCATTCGCCGAAAGGTTTTTTATGTTTAGATGGCTTGCATTTTTCGCTTATGATCGGCGTGTATGAAGGGTGTATTCGCGTATTTATCGGTACTTTTCGCCAATCCGTGCGATTATCGGTCAATCCATTCAGAAGCCAGGATGAGAGATGAGCGCTGCCTCAAACCCGACTATTCCGGTGTTCAAGCTCTATGGCGAAGCCCAGGACTGGTCTACGCCCGACTTGATGCATTGCGAGACCATTCCCAAGCGCAGTCGTCTGCATCATTGGGAAATTCAACCGCATCGGCATGCCGATCTATGGCAGTTGCTCTATGTACACAAGGGGCAGGCCGAAATTGAAGTCGAGGGTCAGCGCCAGACTGTCAGTGAGTCGGCATTGCAACTGGTGCCGCCGCTGTGCGTGCATGGATTTCGCTTTTCGGAGAATGTCGAGGGCTATGTGATTACCCTGGCCGCTCCGCTGATCAGTCAGTTGCAGGAGCAACTCGGCACCTCCAAGGACTTCCTGGCGCGGGCCGTCAATTACCCCGCAGGCAGGGACCGTGCCTACCTCTACAGCCTGTTTTCAGCGATCCAGAGCGAATACCAGGGTAATCGCCCGGCGCGCGATCTATTGCTGCGTTCGTTGATCAACGTTTTGCTGGTCTGGATCAGCCGCCAGGCCTTGCAGCGCCGGGCTGCGAATCAGCCGGCCGAACGCGGGCACGAATACCTGAGCCGCTTCAATGAATTGGTCGAGGCGCACTATCGCGAGCATTGGAGTGTGGAGCGAATGGCCCACCAGGTCGGTATCTCGGTGGCGCATCTGAATAATGTCTGTCGAGACATGGCGGGGCAGTCAGCTTTGCAAATCATGCACAGCCGACTGTTGCTGGAAGCCAAGCGCAACCTGTTGTACACCAACATGTCCATCAACCTGCTGGCAGACAACCTGGGCTTTGCTGACCCTGCCTACTTTTCTCGGTTTTTTCGCCGCACCAGCGGCGTTTCTCCCAAGATTTACCGGCTGCAGGGCGGCAAGGCCCCGACGCCTACCTGACCGACGCCAGCGAGGCGGTATGGGGCACGCATTGCGTAAACATGCATGACGTCAGGCTGTGAGGTGCATTACGTGCTTGTTCGACACGATAAGCCGCTGCGGCATACAAGCCGATCACGGCAGCTATAGCAAAGACAAAGGCACATTTTCTTGTTTTTATGATCATGATCTTACCTCCTGCAAGAGCAAAGGTACTTTTAAAGTGTAGGACGATTTTTAGCAAGTAGTCAGAACAATCCACGATCCCATTCGGGTTGAGGGTCGAAGCGTTCAGCCAGGAAGTCCAACATGCTGCGCAAGCTCACCGGCTTGTTTTCACGAGAGGTGTACGCCGCGTATAGGGCAAGTTATCGCGACAAATGGCCAGCCCCGGAGTGAGCTCAGCGCTCGCTGGCCTGTTGGCTCAACCAGTCCATCAACTCCAGCAGCCCGGCGGACGGCGTACTGCGCGGTGGCACCACCACGTAGTACGCAAGCCCCGTCGGCACCTTCAACTCAAAGGGCATCACCAGTCGCCCACTGGCCAAATCCTCGGCGATCAAGGCCCAATCGCCAATGGCCACGCCCGTCCCTTGCGAGGCCATCGACATTGCCAGGTCCAGCGTTTCGAAATGCTGGCCCTTGCCGATATTGTTCAAGGTAATCCCCGCCACCTTCAGCCACTTTTCCCAGTCTTGTTCGTCGCAGGTCGGGTGCAGCAGCATGTGTTTGTCTAGGTCACTGAAGTCGTTCAGCGGCCGCGTGCCTTCCAGCAGCTTCGGCGAACAGACCGGTGTTAACTGCTCATCGAACAGGTGTCGTGCCGTCAGGCCATGATTGGGTGGCGGGCCATACACCACGGCGGCATCGAACGCCTCGCGACGAAAGTCCACCCCGTGGGCGACCGTGGTGGTCAGTTCCACCGGTACGTCCGGGCGTTGGGCTTGCCACTGCATCAGGCGTGGCAGTAGCCAGCGCATCACGCAGGTAGGGGCCTTGAGCTGCAACGTCTCGCGCCTGGCGCCCACCTGTTCGACCGCTTCGGTGATCAGGCTGAACACCTGCTGGATACGTGGGAACAACTCGCGCCCTTGCGGGGTCAGGCTCAAGCCACGGGCCTGGCGGAAAAACAAGGCATAGCCCAGGTGGTCTTCGAGCCCGGCGATTTGTCGGCTCACGGCGCCCTGGGTGATGTGCAGTTGTTGTGCGGCCCGGGTGAAATTGCAGCACTGGGCCGTGATCAGGAAGGTGTGCAAGGCGGGTAGGGGTGGCAGGCGCTTCATGGCAGTACCAGGCATGATCTGTGGACATGGCTAGTATGACTTTTTTTGCATTGTGCGGGTATGTCAGCGCCGGTTCCAATGAGGCCTCTTTCAGCATTACCAGATAAAACAGGCATCCGAACATGGCGACTTGTGGCGAAGTGTTGGTAAAACTGCTCGAACGTTATGGCGTCGATCAGGTATTTGGCATTCCCGGCGTGCATACCGTGGAGTTGTATCGCGGTTTGGCCCGCTTCACGATTGAGCACGTGACCCCTCGCCACGAACAAGGTGCCGGCTTCATGGCGGATGGCTATGCACGCACCCGCGGCAAGCCCGGCGTCTGCTTTATCATCACCGGCCCCGGCATGACCAACATCACCACGGCCATGGGCCAGGCCTACGCGGATTCGATTCCGATGCTGGTGATTTCCAGCGTCCAGACCAGCACCCAACTGGGTGGTGGGCGCGGCAAGTTGCACGAGCTGCCGAACCAGAGTGCCCTGGTTGCAGGTGTGGCGGCGTTTTCCCATACGCTGATGAGTGCGGACGATCTGCCCAGCGTGCTGGCGCGTGCCTTTGCCGTGTTCGAGGGGGCTCGTCCGCGTCCTGTTCATATCGAAATCCCGTTGGATGTCCTGGTCCAGCCGGCTGACCATCTGCTGGACAGTACGCCGGTGCATATTGCGCGCGCCGGTGCTGCGCCGCAGGCCGTGGCGCAAATGGCGGCTCTGCTCGCCGAAGCCCGGCGACCGCTGATTCTCGCGGGCGGCGGTGCCATCCATGCCGCTGCAGCCCTGACCCGCCTGGCCGAGCATCTGCAAGCCCCGGTGGCGCTGACCATCAATGCCAAGGGCATGTTGCCGGGCGCTCACCCCTTGCTGATCGGTTCGACGCAAACCCTGGACAGCACCCGAGCGCTGATCAGTGAGGCCGATGTGGTGCTGGCCATCGGCACCGAGCTTGCCGAAACCGACTACGACGTGACCTTCGCAGGCCAGTTCAGGATTCCGGGCACGCTGCTGCGCGTCGACATCGACGCGGATCAGACCGTGCGCAATTACCCACCGAAAGTGGCTTTGGTGGCCGATGCCGACATCGCCGCCCAGGCCCTGCTTGAGGCGGTGGTTGCCCTGCCGCTGACCGAGCGCGTGGCCGATTGGGGCCCAGCCAGGTCCGCGGCATTGCGCAAGGTCAATGAGGCGTCCTGGGATGCCGCCATGCGCGGTCAGACGCTGTTTTTGAACACGGTGCTCGAGGAGCTGCCGGACGCGGTGCTGGTCGGCGACTCGACCCAGCCGGTCTACACCGGCAACCTGACACTGAACCCAGACCATCCGCGGCGCTGGTTCAACGCGTCCACCGGCTACGGGACACTGGGTTATGCCTTGCCGGCGGCCATGGGCGCCTGGCTTGGCCTGAGCCCGTGGCGTGATTCGCGCACACCGGTGGTGTGCCTGATTGGCGACGGTGGCTTGCAATTCACCCTGCCAGAGCTTGCCAGCGCTGTTGAGGCGCAAATTCCGGTCATCGTCCTGCTGTGGAACAACCAGGGCTATGAAGAGATCAAGAAATACATGGTCAACCGTGCCATCGAGCCGGTTGGCGTGGATATTCATACCCCAGATTTTATCGGTGTGGCCAAGGCGCTGGGGTGCGCAGCGCAAGCGGCAGATGGGGTAGAGGAGCTGCGCGTGGCACTGCGTGCCGCCAGCGAGCGCAGCGGCCCGACGTTGATTGAAATTGACCAGAATGTCTGGATGAAGGGGCTCCAAGCATGCTGAGCTTCTCTCAAACCCAGCCGGGTCTCTACATCAACGGCGTGTGGCAACACGGCAACACGCTGCTGACCGTGATCAACCCTGCCACCGACCAGGCATTGGCGCAGGTGGCCGGTGGCGACGCTGGGGCGGTAGGGCAGGCGGTGGAGGCTGCGCAGGTTGCCTTTGCAGGTTGGTCCCGGACCTCGCCCAGCGAGCGCGCCGCGTGCTTGCGCGCTATTGCAGCGGGTGTTGCGGCGGGGCGCGAACACCTGATGCAGTTGCAATCGAGCAACAACGGCAAACCCCTGTTTGAGGCCGGCATCGACGTCGATGATGTGATCGCCACCTTCCACTATTACGCAGAGTTGGCCCAAGCCCAGCAGGACAGCACCGTAGAGTTGCCCAGCGAAGATTTCAGTGCCCGTCTTCGCCGCGAACCATGTGGCGTGGTGGGTTTGATCGTGCCGTGGAACTTCCCAATGGTGACCACCGCCTGGAAGCTGGCGCCCGCGCTGGCGGCAGGTTGCTGTGTGGTGCTCAAGCCTTCGGAAGTCACGCCGTTGGCGGAGCTGGAACTGGCCGCGATCATCGCCCAGAGCGGTTTGCCCAATGGAGTGTTCAACCTGGTGTGTGGCACGGGCCTGGACGTCGGCGCGCCGATGGCAGCAGACCCGCGCATCGCCAAGATTTCATTTACTGGCAGTAATGCGGTTGGCGTGCAGGTGATGCAGCGGGCGGCAGAAACGGTCAAGGGCGTCAGCCTGGAGTTGGGCGGCAAGTCGTCCTTGCTGGTGCTCGAGGACGCCGACCTGGACCTGGCCGTGGAACTGGCCAGCGGTGGAGGCTTCTTCAATGCCGGGCAGATGTGTTCAGCCACCAGCCGGGTTGTGGTTGCCGCTGCCCTGTATGAGGAGTTTTTGCAGCGCCTGAAGGTGCGTGCCGAAGCCGTCAAAGTGGGTGACCCGTTTGCGGCAGACACCGAAATGGGGGCACTGGTGAACCAGGCCCAATACGAGCGAGTGTTGCGGCATATCGATCGTGGCTTGAGCGACGGTGCCCGATTGGTGTGCGGCGGCCAGCGCCCTGCGGCATTGCCCAGCGGCTACTTTCTGCAGCCCACGGTATTTGCCGATGTGCCGCTGGACAGTGCCTTATGGCGAGAAGAAATCTTTGGCCCGGTATTGTGCGTGCGCCGTGCTGCCAGCGAGGCCGAGGCCATTGCCTTGGCCAACGACAGTGAATTCGGGCTGGTCGCCACAGTCGTCGGGGCGGATGTTGAACGGACCGAGCGGGTCGCCAACGCCTTGCAGGCCGGGATGGTCTGGATCAACGCACCTCAAGTGATTTTCCCGCAGACGGCCTGGGGTGGATACAAACAGAGCAGCATCGGTCGCGAATTGGGCCCATGGGGCTTGAGCGCCTTCCAGGAAATCAAGCACGTGGTGCGAGCGGTGTGATAGCCCTAGGGCAAACTGCGTAACCGGGCCATGTCCCGCAGCGGCGGTGCTCCATACAAGCGGCTGTATTCACGGCTGAATTGCGATGGGCTTTCATAACCCACTCGATAGCCCGCCGCAGAGGCTTCCAGCCCTTCGCTGAGCATCAGTCGTCGAGCCTCCTGCAAGCGCAGCTGCTTCTGGTATTGCAGGGGGCTCATCGAGGTCACGGCCTTGAAGCGATGGTGAAGGGTCGACACACTCAAGTTCACCTGCCGCGCCAGGTCATCGATGCGCAATGGGCTCTGGAAATTGCCATTGAGCCAATGGATCGCCTGGCTGACACGATGCGTCTGGGTGTTGCCCAGGGCGATCTCGTACAGGCGATGCCCCTGTTGACTGCGCAGCAAGCGGTAGAGGATCTCGCGGCGAAATTGTGCAAGCCTGGGCGGTAGGCGGATTCTGCGAGGTTCTTGCCTGATCCTGTCGTGGCGGCCTTGCCCGAAATGATAAACCGCGTGCTCTTCATCGCGGGCAAGCCCAGCTCCTACCTGATGGTGGCGCGATCTGGGGTAGGAGCTGGGCTTGCCCGCGATGATGGGCACGCGGTTTGTCTGAGGTGCCGAGGTGTGGCCATCGCAGTGGTCCGGCACTCCGGCAAGGCTGGCTCCTACTTACGCAGAATCAGGCAATGAATCGACAGGAATCGTCTACCGGCCGCTGGCGGCTGCCCCGTAGTCTGGGCAGCGTGGCCTGATGGGGGTCGCTATCAACCTGGGGAGAGTCCTTCATGAGCCTGCAATCACCGGTTAGTCATCTTGCGTTGGTGCGTGCCAGCGCTGGCGCGTCCGTGGCCTTGGGCGAACGCTTGCACAGCATGATCGAGCCATCCCGACAGGCACCGGGGTGCTTGCACTTCGCCTTGCAGCGTTCCCAGTGCGATGCCGATTTATGGATGGTCAGTGGTTTTTGGGCGAACGAGCCGTCCATGACGGCCTATTTCGCCTCACCCGCCATGCAAGTGTTCGGCGAGTTGGTGCAACACTTGATGGTCGACAGCCTGGACCTGCACACCTTCAGCGAGGTCTCGGCTAGAATGCCGGCCGTTGAACAATTGGCAGGGTAAATAACATGGCACGTAGAGAGTTCGCCCACTTCGAAGCCGTATCGGCCGCAGTGCCGGGCGAGGGTGGTTATAGCGCGGCAATTGCCGTCAAGGGCTTGGGTGCTGGCGGCGCACCCCGCTTTCACAAGGTGCTGGAAGGGCAACGCTTCAAGACGGCAATGAGCGCTGACGAAGCGGCCAGCGCTGAACTGGAAAAACTGCTGGATGTGAACAGCGAAGGCGAGCTGGTCTGGTAAAGCGGCCGTTTAAGGGCGGCGCATTTTGAACAGCTCGCCCAGGCGGAAATAATCGGCCGGGCCGCCCCCGCGCAGTATCGGGTCGGCGGCGGCGGTGTCATAGATGCCGTCCTTGAGCAATGCCTTGTCGATATGCACAGCCACCACTTCACCAAGAATCAGCCAGCTGGGGACCAGCACTTCATCGGCGCGTTGCAGCTGGATGACTTGCGTTACCTTGCATTCGAACGAAACGGGGCTTTCCTGCACCCGTGGAACTGATACCACGCGTGAGGCCACCGGGGTCAAATGGCTCAGGGCGAACTCATCGACTTCTGGTGGCACGGGCACACAACACTGATTCATCTGTTCGGCCAGCGGGAAGGTCGCCAGGTTCCAGACGAACTCGCCGGTTTGCTCGATGTTGTTCAGGCTGTCTTTGCGCCCGACACTGGAAAAACCAATGATCGGGGGAATGTAGTTGAAGGCATTGAAGAAACTGTAAGGGGCAAGGTTCAGTTGCCCTTCGCGGTTGTGCGAGGAAATCCAGCCAATCGGGCGGGGGCCGACGATGGCATTGAACGGGTCGTGGGGCAGGCCGTGGCCTTGTGCCGGTTCGTAGAAATACTTGTCGTCGGACATGTCAGATCCCTTGGTGTCGCGCCCGTACGTCGGTAAACCGCGGTGTCTTCATCGCAGGTAAACCTGGCTCCTACCACAGTCGGATGTAGGAGCCAGGTTTACCTGCGATGAAGACACCGCGATGGTCCGGCACTCCGGTATATCGGAGCGCTGAACCGCCGACACGCGAATGATGCGATTAATGATGCTTGCGCGGCGGAGCCTTGAGCAGCTCGGTTGGTGGCGTTTCACACTTGATCTTGCGCCCCAGCAACGCTTCAATCCCGGGCAACTGGTAGGAGTCGTCTTCACCCGCGAAGCTGATCGAAACACCGCTCATGCCCGCACGGCCCGTACGGCCGATGCGGTGCACGTAGTCGTCCGGGTCTTCAGGCAGGGTGAAGTTGATCACGTGGCTGATGCCGTCGATGTGAATGCCGCGGCCGGCCACATCGGTCGCCACCAATACGGTGATGCGGCCTTCGCGGAAGCTCTCCAGGGTCTTGATGCGCTTGTGCTGCGGTACATCGCCGGACAACTGGGCGGCGTTGACGCCGTCACGCACCAGGCGCTCTTCGATGCGGCGCACTTCGTCCTTGCGGTTGGCGAAGACGATGACCCGTTCCCACTTGTTTTCGGTGACCAGGTTGTACAGCAGCTTGTACTTGTCGCTGCCAGCCACGGCGTAGACGTGCTGCTCTACGGTCTCACTGGCGACGTTCTCCGGCTCGATCTCGACGATGGACGGCTCCGTGGTCCACTGCTTGGCCAGGTTCATCACATCTTCAGTGAAGGTCGCGGAAAACAGCAGGGTCTGGCGCTCGGTTTTGGGCGGGGTCTGGCGGATGATCTGCCGAACTTGCGGAATAAAACCCATGTCGAGCATGCGGTCGGCTTCATCCAGCACCAGCACTTCGACCATGTCCAGGTGCGCTTCACCGCGCTGGTTGAAGTCCAGCAGACGGCCGGGCGTGGCGACCAGGATGTCACAGTGGCGGGCTTCGAGGGCCTTGAGTTGCTTGTCGAAGTCCATGCCGCCGACGAAGGTCATCACGTTCAGGCCGGTGTATTTGGTCAGGGCCGCAGCGTCCTTGGCGATCTGCACCACCAGTTCACGGGTAGGCGCGATGATCAGCGCACGCGGTTCGCCCATGTAGCGTTCCTTGGGCGGTGGCGTCTGTTGCAACTGGGAAATGATCGAGATCAGAAAGGCAGCGGTTTTGCCGGTGCCGGTCTGGGCGCGACCAATGGCGTCTTTGCCGCTCAGGGTGAACCCCAGCACCTCGGCCTGGATCGGCGTGCAATAGGGGAAACCCAGGTCGTGGATGGCATGCATCACTTCTGGCGACAGCTTGAAGTCGTGGAAGCGGGTCTTGCCTTCTTGTGGTTCGACAGCGAAATCTTCGAGTTTCCAGGTCGAGGCAGCCGGTTTTGGCTTGCGTTCGCGACGTGGGCGTTCAGTGACAGGCTCGATGTGTGGCGCGGCCTGCGCCACAGCTGGGCTGGCCGAATGGGGAGCAGTGTTGGCCGACTGCGGCTCGCGGGCAGCAGGCGCCGGCGTGGTGATCGGTGCCGTGTCGGGCGCGAGCTGCTCAGCCTCGCTTTTTCCGAACATTTTCTTGAGTGCTTTGAGCACGGTTATCTCATCAATTGGTTAAGGAATGTACGCCGGGCAGTGTAAAGCAAGAAGCGGGCTCGGCGTAGTGGATTGCTGTTGCGGCTACAGGAAGTTTCGTACTTAGCGCAAGCGCTCGCTCAGCCATACGCCGATATCGTCGATTTCTTCGGGTAACACTTCGTGGCCCATTGGGTATTCCTGCCATGTCACGGTGACGCCCCATTGCTTGAGGTGCTCATACGCGGCGAGGCCCATGGCGGGTTGCACAACGTCGTCGTACTCGCCGTGCATACACAGCACTGGAATGCGCTGCTGGCTGGCCGACAGTTGCACCTTGTCATGGAAGGTGGGGGCGTAGGTCGACAGCGCCAGGACGCCACCCAAAGGTCCCTGCCAGCGCAAGAACGCCGCATGCAGGACGACCGCACCGCCCTGGGAGAAGCCCGCCAGGAAGATGCGATTAGGGTCGATGCCTTTTTGGCGCTGGCTTTCGATCAGCTCGATAACGCTCTGCGCCGAGGCTTCCAGCTGGCTCTCGTCAATCGCGCGCGCCGGGGTCATGGCCTTGATGTCGTACCAGCTCGACATTTCATAGCCGCCGTTGACCGTGACCGGGCGGGTCGGTGCCTGGGGAAACAGGAAGCGAGTGGTCAGCATTTCCCGTTGCAGGATTTCAGCCACGGGCATGAAGTCATAGCGGTCGGCACCCAGGCCATGCAGCCAGATCACACACGCATCGACTTCATTTTGAGGATCAATAACCAGCGGTTCCGAGATATTCATGCGGGCTCCAAATTAGTGCATGCGCGCAGCGACGGTGCATCGCGCTTGAGCGCACAGGGTCATTCCAGACAGAAGATGTCGCAAGGCTACAAGTTTTACGCTTGACGTGCACTGAAACGCTTAAGCGCTGGGGAGTGGTACGCGCTTTGCTATGGAACAGGTCAAGTGCCAATCGTCGTTTTCGACGGTAACACTATCAGCCAGCTAGGCTGAGACCAAACAACGATATTGCGCCAATTGACCCAAAACCAAGCCAACACGGGTCCGATGCGCCTCATAAGGGTGCGGTGCAACAGGCTCGAACACAACAAGAGCAAATTGGAGGTTGTTGATGAAGATGTTGAAATCCACCCTGGCAGTCGTGACTGCTGCAGCAGCACTGGGCCTCAGTGGTTTTGCGCAGGCAGGTGCCACCCTCGATGCAGTTCAGAAGAAGGGTTTCGTTCAATGTGGCGTCAGTGATGGTTTGCCGGGCTTCTCGGTGCCGGACGCCAAGGGCACTATCCTGGGGATTGACGCCGATGTATGTCGCGCCGTCGCCGCGGCGGTGTTCGGCGATGCCAGCAAGGTCAAATTCAGCCAGTTGAACGCCAAGGAGCGTTTCACCGCGCTGCAGTCGGGTGAAGTCGACGTGCTGTCGCGCAACACCACCTGGACCAGCTCCCGCGACTCGGGCATGGGCCTGGTGTTCGCCGGCGTCACCTACTATGACGGCATCGGGTTCCTGGTCAACAACAAGCTGGGCGTCAAGAGCGCCAAAGAGTTGGACGGCGCCACTATCTGTATCCAGGCCGGCACCACCACCGAACTGAACGTTTCCGATTACTTCCGTGGCAATGGCCTGAAGTACACCCCGATCACCTTCGACACTTCCGATGAAAGCGCCAAGTCGCTGGAAGCGGGTCGTTGCGACGTCCTGACCTCCGACAAATCGCAGCTCTATGCACAGCGTTCCAAATTGGGCACCCCGACGGACTACGTGGTCTTGCCGGAAACCATTTCCAAGGAGCCCTTGGGCCCGGTCGTGCGCAAGGGCGACGAAGAGTGGTTCGCCATCGTCAAGTGGACCCTGTACGCCATGCTCAACGCCGAAGAAATGGGCGTGACCTCGAAAAACGTCGAAGCCGAAGCCAAGTCCACCAAGAACCCGGACGTTGCTCGTCTGCTAGGTACCGACGGCGAATACGGCAAGGACTTGAAGCTGCCCAAGGATTGGGCTGTACAGATCGTCAAGCAAGTCGGCAACTACGGTGAAGTGTTCGAGAAAAACCTCGGCAAGAGCACTCCGCTGGAAATCGACCGTGGCCTGAACGCCCTGTGGAACAACGGCGGCATCCAGTACGCACCGCCTGTGCGTTGATGGGTTCGGCCTGCGCAGGCATTCGCTTGCGCAGGCTGTCTCGTTCCTTTTCTTCGGGGCACTTCATGCAAAATAAAATCGGAGCACCCAAGGGCTTGTCTCTGAGCGACCCACGGGTGCGTGCCTGGCTATTCCAGATCATTACCATTGTTGTGGTGGTCTCGCTGGGCTGGTACTTGTTCCACAACACCCAGACCAACCTGCAACACCGAGGCATCACCTCCGGTTTCGACTTTCTTGAGCGCAGCGCCGGCTTCGGTATCGCTCAACACCTGATTTCCTATACCGAGTCCGACAGCTACGCACGCGTCTTTGTCATAGGCTTGCTCAACACGCTGCTGGTGACCGTTATTGGCATCATTCTGGCGACCTTGCTGGGTTTTATCGTCGGCGTTGCACGCTTGTCGCCCAACTGGATGATCAACAAGCTGGCGACCGTCTATGTCGAGACCTTCCGTAATATCCCGCCGCTGCTGCAGATCCTGTTCTGGTACTTCGCCGTGTTCCTGACCTTGCCGGGGCCGCGAGGCAGCATCAATTTTGGCGATATGTTTTTCATCAGTAACCGGGGCCTGAACATGCCCGGAGCGTCCATGGCCGAAGGGTTCTGGCCGTTCGTGGCGGCCGTGCTGGTGGCAATTGTCGCAGTCGTGCTGATGGCCCGCTGGGCCACCAAACGCTTCGAAGAAACCGGGCAGCCGTTTCATAAGGTCTATGCGGCCATCGGGTTGCTGCTGGTGATTCCCGGCCTGAGCGTACTGGCCGTGGGCAGCCCAGTGCAGTGGGAATCGCCCGAACTCAAGGGTTTCAACTTTGTCGGTGGTTGGGTGCTGATCCCGGAACTGCTGGCCTTGACCCTCGCGCTGACGATCTACACCGCTGCCTTTATCGCTGAGATCGTGCGTTCCGGTATCCGTTCGGTCAGCTATGGCCAGACCGAGGCCGCCCGTTCGCTGGGCCTGCGCGAAGGGCCGACGCTGCGCAAGGTCATCATCCCGCAGGCACTGCGAGTGATCATTCCGCCGTTGACCAGCCAGTACCTGAACCTGGCGAAAAACTCCTCCCTGGCCGCCGGTATCGGTTACCCGGAAATGGTTTCGCTGTTTGCAGGCACCGTGCTGAACCAGACCGGCCAGGCCATCGAGGTGATCGCTATCACCATGAGCGTTTACCTTGCGATCAGCATCAGCATTTCGTTGCTGATGAACTGGTACAACAAGCGCATTGCGCTGATCGAACGGTGAGGATTTGCGCATGACTTCCCATGTTTTCAAACCCGATATGCCACCACCGGTCAAGGCCGTGGGGGTGCTGGCCTGGATGCGCAGCAACCTGTTCTCAAGCCCGCTCAACACCCTGCTGACCCTGTTTGCCGTGTACCTGGTCTGGCTGATCGTGCCGCCCTTGCTGCAATGGTCGATCTTTGACGCCAACTGGGTCGGCACCACCCGCGCCGACTGCACGAAGGAGGGCGCCTGCTGGGTCTTTATCCAACAGCGATTCGGCCAGTTCATGTACGGCTACTACCCCAGCGAATGGCGCTGGCGGGTTGACCTGACCGTATGGCTGGCGGTCATCGGTGCCGCGCCGCTGTTTATCTCACGCTTCTCGCACAAGCTGGTCTACGGCCTGGGCTTTCTGGTGCTCTACCCAGTCATCGCTTACCTGCTGCTGCACGGCGGCCTGGGCTTGCCACAGGTGCCGACCAGCCGGTGGGGCGGGCTGATGCTGACCCTGGTGATCGCCACCGTCGGTATCGCCGGTGCCTTGCCGCTTGGCATTCTGCTGGCGCTGGGGCGTCGCTCGGATATGCCGGCGGTGCGGGTGGTGTGCGTGACTTTCATCGAGTTCTGGCGCGGGGTGCCGTTGATCACCGTGCTGTTCATGTCCTCGGTGATGCTGCCGCTGTTCCTGCCCGAGGGCATGAGCTTCGACAAGCTGTTGCGGGCGATGATTGGGGTGATTCTGTTCCAGTCGGCTTATGTGGCCGAGGTGGTGCGTGGCGGCATGCAGGCCATTCCCAAGGGCCAGTATGAAGCGGCCGCGGCCATGGGCCTGGGCTACTGGCGCAGCATGGGCCTGGTGATCCTGCCGCAGGCCTTGAAGCTGGTGATTCCAGGCATCGTCAACACCTTCATTGCCCTGTTCAAGGACACGAGCCTTGTGATCATCATCGGCCTGTTCGACCTGCTCAACAGCGTCAAGCAGGCGGCAGCCGACCCCGCCTGGCTCGGCATGGCGACCGAGGGCTACGTGTTCGCGGCCCTGGTGTTCTGGATTTTCTGTTTCGGTATGTCCCGCTACTCCATGCATCTGGAGCGCAAGCTGGACACAGGCCACAAGCGTTAGGAGTGTTCTCATGAGTGAAGCGATCAAACAGCCTGTGGGCCCTGAAGGCATTATCCAGATGCAGGGCGTGAACAAGTGGTACGGCCAGTTCCACGTACTCAAGGACATCAACCTCAATGTGCGCCAGGGCGAGCGCATCGTCTTGTGCGGGCCGTCGGGCTCGGGTAAGTCGACCACCATCCGCTGCCTCAACCGCCTGGAAGAACACCAGCAGGGGCGGATCGTGGTCGATGGCGTGGAGCTGACCAACGACCTCAAGCAGATCGAAGCCATCCGTCGTGAAGTTGGCATGGTGTTCCAGCACTTCAACCTGTTCCCGCACCTGACCATCCTGCAGAACTGCACGCTGGCGCCGATGTGGGTGCGCAAGATGCCCAAGCGCAAGGCCGAGGAAATCGCCATGCACTACCTGGAGCGGGTGCGTATCCCCGAGCAGGCGCACAAGTTTCCGGGGCAATTGTCCGGTGGCCAGCAGCAGCGGGTGGCAATTGCCCGTGCGCTGTGCATGAAGCCCAAGATCATGCTGTTCGACGAACCGACTTCGGCCCTCGACCCGGAGATGGTCAAGGAGGTGCTGGATACCATGATCGGCCTGGCCGAAGACGGCATGACCATGCTCTGCGTGACCCACGAGATGGGCTTTGCCCGCACCGTGGCCAATCGGGTGATCTTCATGGACAAGGGCGAGATCGTCGAGCAGGCCGCACCGTACGACTTCTTCGACAATCCGCAGAATGAGCGGACCAAGCTGTTCTTGAGCCAGATCTTGCATTAAACCCTGTTGGTCGCGATGGCCTTACCGCGGTTTATCTTGGATCGCGGCGATGCCATCGCGACTAAAGTCTGCTCCTACGGGGATTTGCCAAATCCCGGAATTCTCTTTAGTCTCGTACATCCAAATTCGTCCGATGATTGGATGTTATGCCCGACGCTCCCCTGCTCATCAAACGCTCGCTGGTCGATCAAGCCCTTGATCAACTGCGCCAACGCATCGCCAGCGGCACCTGGGTCGTAGGCCAGAAGCTGCCGACCGAACCAGAACTTGCCGCCGAACTTGGCATCAGCCGCAACACTGTGCGTGAAGCCATGCGCGTGTTGGCGTTCACTGGCCTGATCGAAGTGCGCCAGGGCGATGGCAGTTACCTGCGTGGCTGTGTCGATCCGCTCGACACGCTCAAGGCATTGTCGCGTTGCACCCTGGAGCAGGCCCGCGAGACCCGACACCTGATCGAAGCCGAGGCCATCGGCCTGGCGGCCTTGCGGCGTACCGAAAAAGATCTGCAAGATCTGCGCGAGGCGCTGGAAGAATCCCGCAGTCACTTCCATGCCGACCTGGATTGCTACATCGCGTGCGACATGGTGTTTCACCGTCGCCTGATCGATGCCGCGCACAACCCGGCGTTAAGTGAGCTGTACCGCTATTTCTCCAATGTCGTGGCTGGTGCCATTTGCCACAGCATGAGCCAGGGCCCTCGCCAACAGCGGGTTTTCGACCTGCATGTGGACATCCTCGACGCCGTCGAGCAAGGCGACGCCGAGCGCGCCAAGGCGCTCAGTCGCATGCTCATCAATGAACCCTGATACCGAGACATCCATGACTGATCACCTGAAACAGGCCCAGCCTGCGCCAGCCCTCGAAGAGCTGTTGATTGACTGCGAGGCTGATGATGAGCAAGTGCAACGACAGCCCGTGCAGCTGAACCGGCCCTGGTTGTTGTTGCTGGGCCTGGTGTTGGTGGCACTGAACCTGCGCCCGGCGCTGTCGAGCATGGCGCCCTTGCTGAGCCAGGTCAGCGAAAGCCTTCACTTGAGCGCTTCCCAGGCAGGCTGGCTGACCACGTTGCCGGTGCTTTGCCTGGGCCTGTTTGCGCCACTGGCGCCGCTACTGGCGCGGCGCTTGGGCAGCGAGCGGGTGGTATTACTGATTCTGCTGACATTGGCAGCAGGTATTGCCCTGCGCAGTACGCTGGGCAGTTTCGGTGTGTTTGCTGGCAGCATTCTGGCCGGCGCCAGTATTGGCGTGATTGGCGTATTGCTGCCGGGCATCGTCAAGCGAGACTTTGCCAAGCAGGCCGGGACCATGACCGGGGTCTACACCATGGCCCTGTGCTTGGGCGCCGCCCTGGCGGCGGGTGCCACCGTACCCTTGAGCCATAAGCTTTCGGACACCTGGCAACTGGGGTTGGGTTTCTGGTTGATCCCGGCCTTGATCGCGGCAGTGTTCTGGCTGCCACAGGCCAAGCGGGGCCTTGGCGCTCATCAGGTGGCGTATCGGGTCCGTGGCCTTATGCGCGACCCCCTTGCCTGGCAAGTGACCTTGTACATGGGGTTGCAGTCGTCGTTGGCCTATATCGTATTTGGCTGGTTGCCTTCGATCCTGATCGGCCGCGGCCTGACCCCCACCCAGGCGGGCCTGGTGCTGTCTGGCTCGGTGATTGTCCAATTGGTCAGCTCGCTCACGGCACCCTGGCTGGCCACCCGTGGCAAGGACCAGTGCCTGGCTATCGTGATTGTCATGCTGCTCACGTTGGCCGGCCTGTTTGGCTGCCTGTATGCACCGCTCGATGGCCTGTGGGGCTGGGCGATAGTTCTGGGGCTGGGGCAGGGTGCGACCTTCGCCCTGGCCTTGACCTTGATTGTGCTGCGCTCACCTGATGCCCATGTGGCGGCAAACCTGTCGAGCATGGCCCAGGGGGTGGGCTACACCTTGGCGTCCATGGGGCCCTTTGCGGTCGGATTGGTGCATGACATGACCGGCGGTTGGAGCGCCATCGGCTGGATCTTTGCCATCGTTGGGCTGGGGGCCATCATTGCCGGCCTGGGCGCTGGCCGTGCACGGCATGTGCAGGTGGTCAGCGAGCGGGTGTGAGACTATCGTGCAGGACATTACTTCCTGCACGGATGACGTTCATGAGCGAAGCCAACAGCGCCCTGATTACCCGCTTCTATCAAGCCTTCCAGCGCCTCGATGGCGAGGCCATGGCGGCCTGCTACAGCGACGATGTGGTCTTCAGCGACCCGGTCTTCGGCACATTGCGCGGCAAGGACGCAGGGGACATGTGGCGCATGCTCACCACCCGCGCCAAGGATTTCTCCCTGACTTTCGATAATGTCCGTGCCGATGAACGCAGCGGTGGCGCCCACTGGGTGGCCACCTACCTGTTCAGCCAGACGGGTCGCACAGTGGTCAATGATATCCAGGCTCGCTTTGTGTTTCGCGACGGCAAGATCTGTGAGCATCACGACAGCTTCGACCTGTGGCGCTGGGCTCGTCAGGCGCTGGGTGCCAAGGGCCTGCTGTTGGGTTGGACGCCACTGGTGCGAGATAAGGTTCGCCAGCAGGCACTAAAAGGCCTACATAGCTTCCAGGGGTAGGAGCCAGCCTTGGCTGCGATGAACGCACCGCGGTTAGCCTGATGCACCGCGGTGCGTTCATCGCGGCTAAAGCCGGCTCCTACCCCGAGTAAACGCCGTACCCTGCGTGTTAGCATTGCGCGTCTTTCCAACCTGTTACCAGACCTGCCAGTGAACGATTCAATCTCCCCCAAGCCCTGGTTCGTCTATCTGGTGCGTGCCGCCAACGGTTCGCTCTACT
This sequence comes from Pseudomonas sp. KH_021, assembly GCF_057838865.1. Lineage (NCBI taxonomy): Bacteria > Pseudomonadati > Pseudomonadota > Gammaproteobacteria > Pseudomonadales > Pseudomonadaceae > Pseudomonas > Pseudomonas sp. KH_021. Next base: position 1,016,400 of record NZ_CM174477.1, read on the forward strand.
GCGGCATCAGCGACAATCCCCAACGCCGTTTCGCCTCGCATCAAAGCGGCAAGGGGGCGCGCTTTTTCAGTACCAGCCCTGCGGTCGCACTGGTGTATGTGGAACCTTGGCCAAGCAAGGCCGAGGCCCTGCGCCATGAACGCTTGATCAAGCAGCTGAGGAAGAGCGCCAAGGAAAAACTGGTCGAGTCATGGGTAGGCCCGATAACGCTTGGCGGGTAAGCTAAACCCTTCCCCCAGCCAAACGGATGTCCCGATGAGCGAGCTGATCCTGCATCATTACCCGACCTCACCCTTTGCGGAAAAAGCCCGGTTGCTGATGGGCTTCAAGGGCCAGTCGTGGCGTTCTGTCCTGATAGCTCCGGTGATGCCCAAGCCGGACCTCACTGCCCTGACCGGCGGTTATCGTAAAACGCCGGTGCTGCAAGTAGGCGCCGATATCTATTGCGACACGGCGTTGATTGCAAGGCGCCTGGAACAGGACAAGGCTCTGCCAGTCCTCTTTCCAGAAGGCCGGGAAATGGTCGTGGCAAGCTTCGCCGCCTGGGCCGATTCAGTGGTATTCCAGCATGCAGTCAGCCTGGTGTTCCAACCTGAATCCGTTGCCGTTCGGTTTGCTCGCCTGGCCCCTGAAGCGGTCAAGGCGTTCGTTGAGGATCGCAAGGCGTTGTTCAGCGGCGGCAGCACTCAGCGCTTGTCAGTCGAGCAGGCCAAACACCAGTGGCCCACCATAATGGCTCGGCTGGAGCAGCAGTTGCAGCGCGAGGAGGGCGACTACCTGTTCGGCGAGCCGTCGATTGCCGATTTTTCCATGGCCCACCCATTGTGGTTTCTCAAGGCTACGCCGGTGACCGCGCCGTGGGTGGACGCATACCCTGCGGTGCATGCCTGGCTCGGACGAGTACTCGGATTTGGTCACGGCGCCTACAGCGAGCTGAGCGCCGAAGATGCACTGGCGATTGCTCATGACGCTACGCCTGCAGAGCTGCCGGAAGAAATGTTCACCGAGCCCAATGGTTTCAAACCCGGTGATCGGGTTGCGATTGCGGCAACGGACTATGGTGTGGATAGCGTGGAAGGCGAATTGGTATTCGCAGGCGTCGAGGAGCTGATTGTGCGCCGGGAAGACCCGCGGGCAGGCGTGGTACACGTCCATTTCCCACGGTTCGGCTTCAGGATCGAAGCCCGCTGAACGACACAATCCGGAAAACCCAATGCCGGACCACCGTGGTTTATCCGGACACGGCGGTGATGCCATCGCGAGTAAACTCTGCTCCTACCGGTGTAGGAGCAGAGTTTACTCGCGATGGGCGCGCCGCGGTGTATCAGGCAGGCCGCGGCGCGCGAAGTTTTTAATCCTTGCGGCGCTTGAGCTGGTCGGTCAGTTGAGTCGGCAGGCCTTTGATGATCAGCGTCCCGGCTTCTTCGTCGTACTCGATCTTGGAGCCCAGCAAGTGCGCTTCAAAACTGATCGACAAGCCCTCGGCGCGGCCAGTGAAGCGGCGGAATTGATTCAGGGTGCGCTTGTCTGCCGGGATCTCCGCTGACAAGCCGTAATCCTTGTTGCGGATATGATCGTAGAACGCCCGTGGACGGTCTTCGTCGATCAGCCCCGACAGTTCTGTCAGGGTCACCGGCTCACCTATCTTCGTCTGGCTTGTGGCGTAGTCCACCAGTGTCTGGGTCTTTTCCCGGGCGGCTTCCTCTGGCAAGTCTTCGCTTTCGACAAAATCGCTGAAAGCCTTGAGCAGGGTGCGCGTTTCGCCCGGTCCGTCAACGCCTTCCTGGCAGCCGATAAAGTCGCGGAAGTATTCCGAGACCTTCTTGCCGTTCTTGCCTTTGATAAAGGAAATGTACTGTTTGGAGTTTGGGTTGTGCTGCCACTCGGAAATATTGATCCGCGCGGCCAGGTGCAACTGGCTCAGATCCAAGTGGCGGGAGGGGGTCACATCCAGCTCGGCGTTCACCGCCACGCCATCGCTATGGTGCAGCAGGGCAATGGCCAGGTAGTCGGTCATGCCTTGTTGGTAATGGGCAAACAAGACGTGCCCGCCCACTGAGAGGTTAGATTCCTCCATCAGCTTCTGCAGGTGCTCCACGGCCACGCGGCTGAAGCCAGTGAAGTCTTTGCCGTCGTCCAGGTATTCCTTGAGCCAGCCACTGAAAGGGTGGGCGCCGGACTCAGCGTGGAACAAGCCCCAGGCTTTGCCTTGTTTGGCGTTGTAGCTGTCGTTGAGGTCGGCGAGCAGGTTTTCGATGGCAGTCGACTCGGCCAGTTCCGAATCGCGGGCATGCAGCACAGCAGGGGTGCCGTCGGGTTTCTTGTCGATCAGGTGGACGATACAGTGACGGATCGGCATGGGTTTCTCGGCTGAAAAAGGGCTGGTGGCGGCCAGGGCGCAGCCGCGCGACAAAGGCGCCAAGTGTAGCGCATCGGCCGTAAACATGGGCCCGAACGGTGGTTGTGATCGTTTTTTGATCGTTTTTTGTTCGTTTGTGCGCGAAACCTGAACAAATGGCCAGGATGAGGCGGATATTTATCTGTTCGTATGGTAGTTTTGCGCGGTCTTGCGCCGTACAGCGGCGTATAGCTTGCAGTCTGCAATGGTCTGGTCGAACCAAACGCGGTTTTTAGTATCTACATCCCCGATTGGCGTGGCTATAACCGGATCGCCAACCATCGGCAGGTCCGGCCTCGATGACTGACGTTGCACTCTGCAATCCAACTGAATTTGATTAGGGAAGGAACACCACCATGGCATTGACCAAAGACCAACTGATCGCCGATATCGCTGAAGCTATCGACGCGCCGAAAACCACCGCGCGTAACGCACTGGAGCAACTGGGCCAGATCGTTGCCGACCAGCTGGAAAATGGCGCTGAAATCACTTTGCCAGGCATTGGCAAACTGAAAGTCACCGAGCGTCCTGCCCGTACCGGCCGCAACCCTTCGACTGGCGCTGCCATCGAAATCGCTGCCAAGAAAGTCGTCAAGTTTGTTCCAGCCAAAGTGCTGACCGATTCTGTAAACAAGTAATTGTAAACAGAAACGAAAACCGCGCCCGAGCATGCTCAAGGCGCGGTTTTTTTATGCCTGTGATTTGGCCCAGCGTTGTTGCCGCCAGGCCTGACGGGCTTGCGGCGCGTGGAAGGTCCAGGCCACCAGGCGGCTTTGCTTCTGCCCTTGGCCCATCTCCACCACACGGCTGTCTTGCACGCCGGCCTTCTTCAAGGCTGTCTGAATCGCCGGTAGGTTCGAAGCCTTCGAGACCAATGTGCTGAACCACAGCACCTGCTTGGCGACGTGCGCGCTTTCGTTGATTAACTGGCTGACGAAACGAATTTCACCGCCTTCGCACCAGAGCTCGTTGTTCTGCCCGCCAAAGTTCAATACCGGCAGTTTACGCTTGGGGTCAGCCTTGCCCAAGGCGCGCCATTTGCGTTGGCTGCCACGGGTGGCTTCTTCGCGAGAGGCATGGAAGGGCGGGTTGCAGAGGGTGATGTCGAAACGCTCATCCTCGCTGAGCATGCCCAACAGGATGTGCTTGCGGTTGCCTTGGGCGCGCAAGCTGATGGCCTTGCTCAAGCCATTGGCCTTAACGATCGCCTGGGCGGCAGCCAGCGCCACTGGGTCGATGTCCGAGCCGACAAAGCGCCAGCGGTAATCGCTGTGGCCGAGAAGAGGGTAGATGCAGTTGGCACCGACACCGACGTCCAGCGCCTGCACCATCGAGCCTCGCGGAATATCCCCGGCGTTTTCTTCGGCCAACAGGTCGGCCAGAAAATGCAGGTAATCGGCGCGACCAGGAATCGGCGGGCACAAGTAATCCGCCGGGATGTCCCAATGCTGGATGCCGTACTGGGCCTTGAGCAGGGCACGGTTGAAGACTCGCACGGCCTCGGGATCGGCGAAGTCGATGCTGGGCTTGCCATAGGGGTTGGTGATCATGAAACGGCCCAGCTCGGGGCTGCTCTTGATCAAAAGCGGGAAGTCGTAGTGGCCTTGGTGGCGGTTGCGCGGGTGCAGGGTGGGTTTGTTGGGTGTGGTCATGGGTGTTCCTTAAAGCATCGCGGGCGAGCCCTGCTCCTACAGAAAACCGTGGTGGCTCTGTAGGAGCAGGGCTTGTCGGGTCGCCGCACCGCCGCGATGGCGTCGCTACAGTCAGCGAGTCTTACAAGCTGGCAATCCGCGCATGTTGCTCGGTGAAGTTGGCCAGGGCCTGTTCGGCGTCAGCCAGCTTGGCGCGTTCCTTGTCGATCACGGCAGGCGGTGCCTTGTCGACGAAGGCTGCGTTGGACAGCTTGCCGCCCACGCGCTGGACTTCGCCTTGCAGGCGCTGGATTTCCTTGTTCAGGCGAGCCAGTTCTGCGTCCTTGTCGATCAGGCCGGCCATCGGCACCAGCACCTGCAGGTCGCCAACCAGGGCCGTAGCGCTCAGCGGCGCCTCGTCCTGTTCGCCGAGCACGGTGAAGGATTCGATCTTCGCCAGCTTCTTGAGCAGCGCTTCGTTTTCTTGCAGACGGCGCAGGTCTTCGGCGCTGGCGTTTTTCAGGAACAGTTGCAGAGGCTTGCCCGGGCCGATGTTCATTTCGGCGCGGATGTTGCGCACGCCCAGCATCAGCTCCTTGAGCCACTCGATATCGCCTTCGGCAGCCACATCGATGCGGGCATCGTTGGCCACTGGCCATGGCTGCAGCATGATGGTCTTGCCTTCGGCACCGGCCAGCGGCGCCAGGCGCTGCCAGATTTCTTCGGTGATGAACGGCATGAACGGGTGCGCCAGGCGCAGGGACGCTTCCAGTACCCGCACCAAGGTGCGACGCGTGCCACGGGCGCGCTCGACCGGGGAATTTTCGTCCCACAGTACCGGCTTGGACAGCTCCAGGTACCAGTCGCAGTACTGGTTCCAGATGAACTCGTACAGGACCTGGGCGGCCAGGTCGAAGCGGAACTGCTCCAACTGGCGGGTCACTTCGGCTTCGGTACGCTGCAGCTGGGAGATGATCCAGCGATCAGCCAGCGACAACTCGTAGGCCTCGCCGTTCTGGCCGCAGTCTTCGCCCTTGTCGAGCACATAACGGGCGGCGTTCCAGATCTTGTTGCAGAAGTTGCGATAGCCTTCGACGCGGCCCATGTCGAACTTGATGTCGCGGCCAGTGGAGGCCAGCGAGCAGAACGTAAAGCGCAGGGCATCGGTACCGTAGCTGGCGATCCCTTCGGGGAACTCGGCCTTGGTCTGCTTGGCGATCTTGTCGGCAAGCTTTGGCTGCATCATGCCGCTGGTGCGTTTTTCCAGCAGCGCGTCCAGGGTGATACCGTCGACGATGTCCAGCGGGTCAAGGACGTTGCCCTTGGACTTGGACATCTTCTGGCCCTGGCCGTCACGGACCAGGCCGTGTACGTACACGGTCTTGAACGGAACCTGTGGGGTGCCATCCTCGTTCTTCACCAAGTGCATGGTCAGCATGATCATCCGGGCAACCCAGAAGAAAATGATGTCGAAACCGGTCACCAGCACGTCGGTGGAGTGGAAGGTCTTGAGGAATTCGGTCTGCTGCGGCCAGCCCAGGGTGGAGAAGGTCCACAGCCCCGAACTGAACCAGGTGTCGAGCACGTCGTTGTCCTGGTTCAGGACCACGTCGGCACCCAGGTTGTGCTTGCTGCGAACTTCTTCTTCGCTACGGCCGACATAGACCTTGCCCGACTCGTCATACCAGGCCGGAATCCGGTGGCCCCACCACAGCTGGCGGCTGATGCACCAGTCCTGGATGTCGCGCATCCAGGAGAAGTACATGTTCTCGTATTGCTTGGGCACGAACTGGATCTGGCCATCTTCCACGGCGGCAATGGCAGGTTCTGCCAAAGGCTTGGTGGAGACGTACCACTGGTCGGTGAGCCACGGCTCGATCACGGTGCCGGAACGGTCGCCTTTCGGTACTTTCAGGGCGTGGTCATCCACGCTGACCAGCAGGCCAGCGGCTTCGAAGGCCGCAACGATTTCACGGCGGGCCTGGAAGCGATTGAGGCCTGCGTATTCGGCCGGCAGGCGTGCGTCGATGCTGTCGTTCAGGGTGCCGTCCAGGTTGAACACCTGGGCTGCCGGCAACACGTGAGCATTCTTGTCGAAGATGTTCAGCAGCGGCAGGTTGTGACGCTTGCCGACTTCGTAGTCGTTGAAGTCGTGGGCCGGGGTGATTTTCACACAGCCGGTGCCGAATTCCGGGTCGCAGTAGTCGTCGGCGATGATCGGGATGCGGCGGCCTACCAGTGGCAGTTCGACAAACTTGCCGATCAGGGCCTTGTAGCGCTCGTCTTCAGGGTTTACCGCGACGGCCGCATCACCCAGCATGGTTTCCGGGCGGGTGGTGGCGACGATCAGGTAGTCCTTGCCGTCGGCGGTCTTGGCGCCATCGGCCAATGGGTAGCGCAGGTTCCACAGGTGACCTTTCTCGTCGTGGTTCTCCACTTCAAGATCGGAAATCGCCGTGTGCAACTTGGTATCCCAGTTCACCAGGCGCTTGCCGCGGTAGATCAAGCCGTCTTCGTGCAGGCGCACGAAAGCTTCCTTGACCGCTTCCGACAGGCCGTCGTCCATGGTGAAGCGCTCGCGGCTCCAGTCTACGGAGGAGCCCAGGCGGCGGATCTGGCGGCTGATATTGCCACCGGACTGCTCTTTCCATTCCCAGACTTTATCCAGGAACTTCTCGCGGCCCAGATCGTGGCGGTTCAAGCCCTGCGCTTCGATCTGACGCTCGACCAGCATCTGCGTGGCGATACCGGCGTGGTCGGTACCTGGCTGCCACAGGGTGTTGCGACCCTGCATGCGGCGGAAACGGATCAAGGCATCCATGATCGCGTTGTTGAAACCATGACCCATGTGCAGGCTGCCGGTGACGTTCGGCGGCGGGATCATGATGGTGTACGAGTCGCCCGCGCCTTGCGGGGCGAAGTAATTCTCGGACTCCCAGGTGTTGTACCAGGAAGTTTCAATGGCGTGCGGCTGGTAGGTCTTATCCATGCGCGGCGGGACCCTTAGGCATTTATTCAGGAAAGCCGGCAAGTATAACGGGGATAAGGCGCGGGGCGTAGCGCGAGGTGATGGCAGGCGGGAGAAATGTTGTGGCGTGGCCTTACCCGGGCAACGGCCCCGTGCATTCTCATGGTGAACCCGTAGAGTGCCTGTCAACAGATTGCATGAGCCACACGGGGTGCCTGCCTTGGCTTCTCCTTTGTTCTTGAGATCGAGCGCCGCCCGCGCGGCGCATCGCCGGCTAAAGCCGGCTCCCACATTGGTTGCAACGTGCCATGGCCTGTGGGGTAGGGGTTGTTAGCCTTGGTAGTTCGGCTTTAGATTTTTGTGATTTCGGGGGACGCGTGGCTGACAACTCCACTCTCACAGGCCATGGCACGTTGCAACCAATGTGGGAGCCGGCTTTAGCCGGCGATGCGCCGCGCGGGCGGCGCTCGATTTGGACAACAACACAAAACCCAAGGCAAGCGCAAAGAAGCCTTGATACGGCCCTACGCTCCGGGCAGCACTATTTCCCGAGCAACCGCTCCAGCCGAGCATCCAACCGGCGCTTGATCTCGTTTTCAATATGCGGGGCGAAGTCGTCAATCACCTCTTGCATGATCACCTGTGCCGCAGCGCGCAGTTCGGTATCCAGGTGCAACAGGGTTTGTTGGCGCTGGCTGGCTGGGTCCGGCTGTTGAGCAGGTTCCGGCTCAGCCAAAGGCGTTTGCTCAACCTGATCGGACAACAGCGGAATCTGCTCTTGCGGCTCGACGGTATCGGTCAGCAGTGGTGGTTGCAGGGTGTCGTCGCCGAGCAATTGGCGAATCGACTCAAGGTCGTCCAGCAAGAGTGCGGATTTGGGCAGGGGGTTCGGAGTGTCCATCGTGAGCTCAAAGTCGGTGTAGGCGGTGATCTTGCAAAGGATAGCCCTGTTCGCGGTAGAAACGGAAACTCTCCCGCGCGGCCTGACGAATCGCCGGGTCTTCGACCACGACCTCGGCAATCCGAGCAAATTGCTTGAAGAAGGCGGGCACGCGTAGATCCAGATTGACCAGCAGGTCGTGATGCGTGCCGGCATCAAGGGTAAAACCCAGGGCCACGACGGCCGTGGGGTCTTGCTCGACCAAGCTGTGCGGTACGAAACTCTCGCCCTTGAATTGCCACAGGCGGGCATCCAGTGCATCGCGCTGGGCTGCGTCAGTGCAATGCAGGTAAACCCGATGCCCCAGGCGCCAGGCTTTTTCCGTGAGTTTGCAGGCAAAATCCAGGCGAGCGGCCGGGTCGCTGCTCGGGAGGATATAGAAATCGACTTTGGTCATGGTCCTTCCACACCGGCCCTGCACCCCATCGGGTGCAGGGCCGGTGATCAGTTTCAGGCGTTGGCGCGATCAAGCAGGTACTGGGTCAGCAGGGGCACCGGGCGGCCGGTGGCGCCCTTGTCCTTGCCACCGCTGACCCAGGCCGTGCCGGCGATGTCCAGGTGAGCCCACTGATAGGCCTTGGTGAAGCGCGAGAGGAAGCAGCCTGCGGTGATGCTGCCGGCTTTCGGACCGCCGATGTTGGCGATGTCGGCGAACGGGCTGTCCAATTGCTCCTGGTATTCGTCGAACAGCGGCAGTTGCCAGGCGCGGTCATCGGCGCGCTTGCCGGCGCTGAGCAGTTGCTCGACCAGGGCGTCGTCATTGCCCATCAGGCCCGACGTATGGCTGCCAAGGGCAACGATGCAGGCGCCGGTCAGGGTGGCGATGTCGATCACCGCTTGAGGTTTGAAACGCTCGGCGTAGGTCAGGGCATCGCACAGCACCAGGCGGCCTTCGGCGTCGGTGTTGAGGATTTCCACGGTCTGGCCGCTCATGGTGGTGACAATGTCGCCCGGGCGGGTAGCGCCGCCGCTTGGCATGTTCTCGGCGCAGGCCAGGATGCACACCAGGTTGATTGGCAGTTCCAGCGCCAGCACCGCATGCAGGGTACCGAATACGCTGGCGGCACCGCACATGTCGTATTTCATTTCATCCATGCCGGCACCGGGCTTGAGGCTGATGCCACCGGTGTCGAAGGTGATGCCCTTGCCGACCAGCACGAATGGTTTTTCGGTTTTCTTTTTCGCGCCCTGATAATTGAGCACGATCAGGCGGGGTGGCTGGTCGCTGCCCTGGCCCACGGCCACGAACGCGCCCATGCCCAGTTCCTTGAGCTTTTTCTCGTCGTGGATTTCGACTTTAAGGTTCTTGTTGGCCTTGCCGAGGTTTTTCGCCTCTTCGGCCAGAAAGCTTGGGTGGCACAGGTTAGGTGGCAAGTTACCCAGGTCGCGCGTGAAGCTCATGCCTTCAGCGATGGCGCTGGCGTGTTTGACGGCGCGTTCGACGTCCGCCTGATTGGCCTTGGTGGTCAATAGGGTGATTTTCTTCAGCGCGGACGGCTCGCCTTTCTGGCTCTTGAAACGATCAAACACATATTCGCCGTCAAGCAGGGTTTCGGCCAGCAGGCGGGTCTTGCCATAGGCGTCGCGGCCCTTGACGACCATTTCGTCCAGTACCAAGGTGGCATCGCTGCCGCCCAGGCCCTTGAGGGTGTTGAGCGTAGCGCTGGCGATCTTGCGCCAGGTGCGATCACCGATTTCGTCATCCTTGCCGGTGCCGATCAACAGCACGCGTTCGGCCTTGAGGTTGGCGACAGCGTGCAGCAGCAGGCTTTGCCCGGCCTTGCCAGCCAGGTCGCCACGCTTGAGCACAGCGCTGATGGCGCCGCCGCTGACAGTGTCCAGTGCCTGGGCCGTGGTGCCGAGCTTGCGACCTTCGCCAACCGCGATCACCAGCGTTGCGGTTTTAATCGATTCTGCAGCTACGCTTTTTACAACCAATTCCATTTTCGGGTCCCCGAATGAACTGTCAGTGTGTGCACGGTCTAGATGTGCGCTCAATGCAGCCCGGCCCATCCGGCCAAGGCTGTGAGAAAGCCGCCAGTTTGAGCTTGCACAAGGGAGCCTGACAACCCTGATTTAGTGCATTGCGTGACGGTTTGAGTGTGCCAAGTGACAGGCAGGGGCAATCACAGGATAATGCGCCGACTTTTTCAATGGTTCGTGCGCACGAGCCGAAAACTGTCCTGGCTGCTACGTTTTCCTTGTTTGGCCGCCTGAGCCTGACAATCCTGGAGTGTCTGGTTTGATCGTCTTCCGTTATCTGTCCCGCGAGGTCATGGTGACCTTGAGTGCCGTCAGCGCCGTGCTGTTGGTCATCATCATGAGCGGGCGCTTCATCAAATACCTGGCCCAAGCGGCGCAAGGCATCCTTGATCCGGGCGTGCTGTTCCTGATCATGGGCTTTCGCCTGCCGGGCTTTTTGCAGCTGATCCTGCCCCTGGGGCTGTTTCTCGGGATCCTGCTGGCATATGGCCGGTTGTACCTTGAGAGTGAAATGACCGTGCTGTCGGCCACCGGCATGAGCCAGCAGCGTCTGCTGGCCATGACCATGGCGCCGGCGGCAGTGGTCGCCTTGCTGACAGCCTGGCTGAGCCTGAGCCTGGCGCCACAAGGTGTGACCCAGGTGGCCCAGATCATCAACCAGCAGGACGCCCTGACGGAGTTCGATACCCTGGTGCCAGGCCGATTCCAGACCCTGCGCGATGGCACGCGAGTGACCTACACCGAGGAGTTGTCCGAGGATCGCGCGAGCTTGGGCGGGGTATTCATCTCCGAGAAGCGCGTTTCGCAGGACAAGAGCAAGGACCGTGGCATTTCGGTGCTGGTGGCCGAGAAAGGTCGCCAGGAAATACACCCCGACGGCAATCGCTACCTGATCCTGGAAAACGGCTACCGCTATGATGGCAACCCGGGCCAGGCCGATTACCGCGCCATTCAGTACGAGACCTACGGGGTGCTGTTGCCCAAGCCTGAAGTCAGCGAAGACATCACCGAGCGTGAAGCCATCCCGACCCGCGAGTTGATTGGCGCCGAGGGCCTGCGTGAGCGTGCCGAGCTGCAATGGCGCCTGTCGCTGCCATTGCTGGTGTTCGTAGTGACCCTGATGGCCGTCCCCTTGTCTCGGGTCAATCCGCGCCAGGGCCGCTTCCTCAAGCTGCTACCGGCGATTCTTTTGTATATGGCTTACCTGACAATGTTGATTGCCGTGCGTGGTGCCCTGGAGAAGGGCAAGTTGCCGATAGAGTTGGGGGTATGGTGGGTGCATGGCATCTTCCTGCTGATCGGCCTGGGGCTGATGTACTGGGAGCCGATGCGCCTCAAGCGCGCCGCTCGCCGTGCGGAGGTGGCCCGTGGTTAAACTGGATCGGTATATCGGCTCAAGCGTATTGGTCTCGATCCTTGGGGTATTGGGAATCATTCTTGGCTTGGCGTCGCTGTTCGCCTTTATCGACGAGATGAGCGACATCAGCGATTCCTACACACTGCTGGATGCTGGCAATTTCGTTTTGTTGACCGCTCCTCGGCGGCTCTACGACATGCTGCCGATGGCCGCGTTGATCGGCTGCCTGATCGGCCTGGGCAACCTGGCCAGCCACAGTGAATTGACCATCATGCGAGCGGCCGGGGTCTCCATCGGCCGTATCGTCTGGGCAGTGATGAAACCGATGCTGGTGCTGATGCTGGCGGGCATCCTGATTGGCGAGTATGTGGCGCCTATCAGTGAAAACAAGGCCCAGGCCGACCGTTCGCTGGCCCAGGGCAGCGGTGATGCACAGTCGGCCAAGCGCGGCTTGTGGCACCGTCAGGGCGATGAATTCGTCCACATCAACACGGTGCAGCCCAATGGCTTGCTGTATGGCGTGACGCGTTATCGTTTCGATAAGGAGCGTCACCTGCTGACCTCCAGCTTCTCGAAAAAAGCTCAGTACGACACGGATCACTGGCAGCTCACGGACGTGACGACCACCCATTTCCGGGGTGATCACACCGAGGTCATCAAGGAACCCCAGGAGCGTTGGGAGGTGGCCTTGACGCCGCAACTGCTCAGCACCGTGGTGTTGGCGCCTGAATCCCTGTCGATTTCCGGCCTGTGGAGTTACATCCATTATTTGGCCGATCAGGGCCTGAACAATGAGCGCTACTGGCTGGCGTTCTGGACCAAGGTCCTGCAGCCACTGGTGACGGCGGCGCTGGTGCTGATGGCGATATCGTTCATCTTTGGCCCATTGCGCTCTGTCACCCTGGGCCAGCGCGTTTTTACCGGCGTGCTGGTGGGCTTTGTGTTCCGTATCGCCCAGGACTTGCTGGGGCCGTCGAGCCAGGTATTTGGCTTCTCGCCGTTGTTGGCGGTGGTGATTCCGGCGGGTGTCTGTGCATTGGCGGGCGTCTGGTTGTTACGACGAGCCGGATGACACAAACCGCAACAAAAAACGCCGACCTCAAGGTCGGCGTTTTTGTGTGCGATTGAATGTGGCTATTTTTTCTGCTTTGGAATACGCACCAATTGGGTGTCGGAATAGATGTCGTGCCAACCGCGTTTGCGCTTGTCCACCAGTGCCCAGAGAAAACCCAGTCCCAGGCATAGCCACGAACCGATAGACACCACAAAGCGCAACAAGGCTTGCCACAGGCTGATCGCACTGCCATCGGCATTCTGTACTCGAATGCCCCAGACTTGCATGCCCAGGGTCTGGCCCGAGTGGGTCCAGAATTTGGCGAAAAACCCGAACAACATGAACAGCAGAAGGGTTGAGAGCAGGGGGTCGCGGTCCAGTGCCCCGGCATCCGACAGCTCTCTCAGGCGTGCCTCGCCTATGAACGCCATCATCACCAGCTTGTAGGCCAGGGTGGTGACCATCAGCAGGGCAGTGCACAGCAAAAAGTCATAAAACATCGCTGCCAGCCGCCGACCAAGGCCAACGGCCGGGAAGTCGCCCTGGGGGCGCAACAGGTGCTTGGGCATGGTGACAGGCTCTCCTTGCGCTAAAAAACCGCCATTCTACGGAATGCCGGGCACAAAAAAGCCCTTGCTGTTGCCAGCAAGGGCTTTTTTGAAAAGACGAATCAGCCTTCTGCTTGAACTTCGTCAGCTTGCATGCCTTTCTGGCCCTGCACAGCGATGAAGGTCACTTTTTGGCCTTCTTTCAGGCTCTTGAAGCCGTTGCCCTGAATAGCGCGGAAGTGCACGAACAGATCCGGGCCGCTTTCTGGAGTAATGAAACCAAAACCTTTCTCGTCGTTAAACCACTTGACGGTACCGCTCTGACGTTGCGACATAGCTTATTTCCTATGAAACTTAGAATTAGTAACAGCTTCTTCCAAATGAAAGAGTACTGGGCTGGGTTGCAGGAAAGTAAGAGACGACGAACGGGTTGTAGCAACATTCAGAGCTACTGCCCAGGTCACGAACCATAGCGACCCATGCAAACACAGTGAACAGACTCTACGCCAACTCCCAAGGCAAAAACAAGCCCTGGAAGCCGCTGTTTTGCTACCTTTTGACCTAAGTCAGGCAGGTTATTGACTCGTCATTCCTGACAGGTTTTTCACCTGTGTTCGAATGTTACAAAAAGGTTCGATATTGAAACGTCGCTGCCCATTTGAGTGGGTAGCGACGTAACAGAATCACGTCGTTAGTATGAATTTTCAGTGACTTAGCCGCGATAGTAACGCTGGGCAACGAATGGCAACTTGGCAACTTTCATTGCCACTCGCTTGCCACGAACAATGGCCCATACTGGCGTATCAAGAGCGGTATGCGCGACATCCAGATAGCCCATGGCCACCGGGCCACCCAGGGTCGGGCCAAAACCGCCACTGCAGACATTGCCAATGATCTCACCCGCTTCATTGACGATTTCAGCGCCCTCACGCACTGGCGTGCGCTCTTGCGGCAACAACCCTACACGCTTGCGTGCCACCCCCGTCTGTTGCTGATCGAACACCCGCTCAGCCCCCGGGAAGCCGCCGGCACGCACGCCATCGGCGCGGCGGGCCTTGGAAATCGCCCACAGCAGGCTGGCTTCGATCGGCGTGGTTTCAGTGCTCATGTCGTGGCCATACAGGCACAGGCCGGCTTCCAGACGTAGCGAGTCACGCGCGCCCAGGCCGATGGCGGCGACTTCCGGTTCAGCCAGCAGGGCACGCGCCAGGGCATCTGCGCTGTCGCTCGGAACCGAGATCTCGAAACCGTCTTCGCCGGTGTAGCCGGAGCGGCTGACGTAGCACTCCACGCCCAGCAACACCACGCGGGTGAACTGCATGAAAGTCATGCTCGCCACTTCGGGCGCCAGGCGCGCCAGCACCGTGACCGCAGCCGGGCCTTGCAGGGCCAGCAGGGCGCGTTCTTCGAACAGCGGCTGGATCTCGCACTGGCCGGCCAGGTGCTGGCGCAGGTGGGCCAGGTCCTGGTCCTTGCAGGCGGCGTTGACCACCAGGAACAGTTCGTCGTTGCCTAGGTTCGCGACCATCAGGTCGTCGAGGATGCCGCCGTTGGCATCGGTGAACATCGCATAGCGCTGCATGCCCACCGGCAGGTCGAGGATGTCGACCGGCACCAGGGTTTCCAGGGCCTGGGCGGCACCTGCGCCGAGCAGGCGGATCTGGCCCATGTGCGAGACGTCGAACAGGCCGGCCTGTTCACGGGTGTGCAGGTGTTCCTTCATCACGCCCAGCGGGTATTGCACCGGCATGTCATAGCCGGCGAACGGCACCATGCGTGCGCCCAGCTCCAGGTGCAGGGCGTGCAGCGGGGTTTTCAACAGGGATGGGGTAGACATGCACAACTCCTAGCATTCGATAATGTTGACAGCCAGACCGCCGCGGGCGGTCTCTTTGTATTTGCTTTTCATGTCGGCGCCGGTCTGGCGCATGGTGCGGATCACCTTGTCGAGCGAGACAAAATGCTGGCCGTCACCGCGCAAGGCCATGCGCACGGCGTTGATGGCTTTGACCGAGCCCATGGCGTTGCGCTCGATGCAGGGCACCTGCACCAGCCCGCCAATCGGGTCGCAGGTCAGCCCCAGGTTATGTTCCATGCCAATTTCGGCGGCGTTCTCGACCTGCTGGACGGTCCCGCCGAGCACCTCGCAGAGCGCGCCGGCCGCCATCGAACAGGCCACCCCGACTTCGCCCTGGCAGCCGACTTCGGCGCCGGAAATCGAAGCGTTTTCCTTGTAGAGAATGCCGATGGCGGCGGCGGTGAGCAGAAAACGCACCACGCCGTCCTCGTTGGCACCGGGGATAAAGCGCATGTAGTAATGCAGCACCGCCGGCACGATTCCGGCCGCGCCGTTGGTGGGCGCGGTGACCACTCGCCCGCCGCTGGCGTTTTCTTCGTTGACGGCCAGGGCGTAGAGATTGACCCAGTCGAGAACCGAGAGCGCGTCGCGCAGGTTGGCTTCGGGGTGCTCGCACAGCTGTCGGTGCAGTGCTGCGGCCCGGCGCTTGACCTTCAATCCACCGGGCAGGATGCCTTCACTGTGGCAGCCAGTTTCGACGCAATCCTGCATCACCTGCCAGATATGCAACAGGCCAGCGCGGGTCTCGGCTTCGGGGCGCCAGGCCGCTTCGTTGGCCAGCATGATCTGGCTGATCGAACAACCCTGGGCTACGCAGTGGCCAAGCAACTCCTTGGCGGTCTTGAACGGGAAGGGCAGCACTGTACTGTCTTCAACAATCCGGTCGGCCCCGGCCGCATCTTCATCGACCACGAAACCGCCGCCGACCGAGTAGTACTCGCGGCTGCGAATCTGCAGGCCAGCGCCATCGAAGGCACGAAAGACCATGCCGTTGGGGTGATAGGCGAGGGGTTTGCGGATCATTGCCAGGTGCTGCTTTTCGACGAACTCGATGGCATGCCTGCCCAGCACATTCAGCCGTCCACTGCTGCGGATCTGCTGCAAGCGCTCGGGGATGGCGTGGGTATCGACGGTGTCCGGGTGTTCGCCCTCAAGGCCCAGCAACACCGCCTTGTCACTGCCGTGACCTTTGCCGGTGGCGCCAAGCGAGCCATAGAGCTCAGCCCTGATCTGGGTGGTGCTTTCGAGAAGGCCGTCGCGCAGCAGGCCTTCGGCAAAGCGAGCGGCGGCCCTCATGGGGCCGACCGTATGGGAACTGGAGGGGCCAATGCCGATCTTGAACAGGTCGAACACGCTCAAAGACATAACATAAACCCCTTGGTGTTGAATCTGGGGCCCTGGTCGCGATGGCATCCCCATGGTTTATCGTAGACTGCGGTGATGCCATCGCGACCAAGGTCAGCTCCTACAGCTCCTGGTAGCTCTCGATCGACGGGCAGGCGCAGATCAGGTTACGGTCACCGAACACGTTGTCGACACGCCCGACCGGTGGCCAGTACTTGGCTTCGATCAAGGAAGCCAGCGGGTAGACCGCTTGCTCACGGCTGTAAGGGTGGCTCCACTCGCCGATCAACTCTTCGGCAGTGTGTGGGGCGTTCTTCAGCGGGTTGTCGTCTTTGTCCAGTTGGCCGTTCTCGACTGCGCGAATTTCTTCGCGAATGCAGATCATTGCGTCGCAGAAGCGGTCGAGTTCCTGCTTGGATTCGCTTTCGGTAGGCTCGATCATCAGCGTGCCAGCTACCGGGAACGACATGGTCGGTGCATGGAAACCGAAGTCAATCAGGCGCTTGGCCACGTCGTCGACGCTGATACCGCTGCTGTCCTTGATCGGGCGCAGGTCCAGGATGCATTCATGTGCAACCAGGCCATTGCTGCCGCTGTACAGCACAGGGTAGTGCTCTTCCAGGCGACGGGAGATGTAGTTTGCGTTGAGGATCGCCAGCTGCGAAGCGCGCTTGAGGCCTTCGCCACCCATCATCCGAATATACATCCAGGTGATCGGCAGGATGCTGGCGCTGCCGAACGGCGCCGCGCAGACTGCACCTTCCTTGCGCTCCATATGGGCGTGGCCGGGCAGGAACGGGGCCAGGTGCGACTTGACGCCAATCGGGCCGACGCCCGGACCGCCACCGCCGTGAGGGATGCAGAAGGTCTTGTGCAGGTTCAGGTGCGACACGTCGCCACCGAACTTGCCGGGTGCGCAGAGGCCGACCATGGCGTTCATGTTGGCGCCATCGATGTAAACCTGGCCGCCGTTGTCGTGGATGATCGCGCAGATTTCGCGAATACCTTCCTCGAACACACCGTGGGTCGACGGGTAGGTAATCATGATCGCGGCCAAGTGCTCGCGGTGCTGGATCGCCTTGGCGCGCAGGTCTTCGATATCGACGTTGCCGCGCTCGTCACAGGCCGTGACCACAACACGCATGCCGGCCATGTGTGCGGTGGCCGGGTTGGTGCCGTGGGCGGAGGACGGGATCAGGCAGATGTCGCGACGGTCATCGCCACGGCTCTGGTGATAGGCACGAATGGCCAACAGGCCTGCGTATTCGCCCTGGGAGCCGGCGTTGGGCTGCAGCGACACGGCGTCGTAGCCAGTGGCGGCGCAGAGCATGGCTTCAAGCTCGCTAGTCAGCGCCTGATAGCCCTGGCTTTGCTCGGCGGGCGCGAAGGGGTGCAGGTTGCCGAATTCGGCCCAGGTCACCGGGATCATTTCGCTGGCGGCATTGAGCTTCATGGTGCAGGAACCCAGCGGGATCATGGTGCGATCCAGTGCCAGGTCCTTGTCGGCCAGACGGCGCAGGTAGCGCATCAGCTCGGTTTCGGAGTGATAACGGTTGAACACCGGATGAGCGAGGATCTGAGACTGGCGCTGCAGGTTAGCGGGCAGGGCAGCCTCGGTGCTGTCGGCCAGGGTGGCGAAGTCCGGCTGCGCTGCACCTGCGCCGGCAAACAATTGCCAGAGCGCTTCAACGTCGGCCTGACGGCTGGTTTCGTCCAGGGACAGGCCCAGGCGAATACCGTCGATTTCACGCAGGTTCAGGCCTGCGCCCCGCGCCTTGGCGTGCAGCTCAGCCGTTGCTGCGCCGGTGTTCAGGCTCAGTGTGTCGAAGAAGTGCGTCTGCTCGACCGTAACGCCAAGGGCCTTGAGGCCTTGGGCCAGGATCGCGGTCAGTTGGTGAGTGCGGCGGGCGATTTGTTGCAAGCCCTGTGGGCCGTGGTAAACGGCGTACATGCTGGCGATGTTGGCCAGCAGCACTTGGGCGGTGCAGATGTTACTGGTGGCTTTCTCGCGACGGATATGTTGCTCGCGGGTTTGCATGGCCAGACGCAGGGCGGTCTTGCCGAAGCGGTCGATGGAAGCACCGACCAAGCGGCCCGGCATATCGCGCTTGAACGCGTCACGCGTCGAGAAGTAGGCGGCGTGCGGGCCGCCGAAGCCCAGCGGGACACCGAAGCGTTGTGCGCTGCCGATGGCCACGTCTGCGCCGAATTCGCCTGGAGGCGTCAGCAGCGTCAAGGCCAGCAGGTCGGCCGCAACGGCAACCAGCGCATTGACGGCGTGGAAGCGTTCGACCAGCTCGCGATAGTCGAACACATCGCCATTGCTGGCCGGGTATTGCAGCAAGGCGCCAAAGTAGTCACTGACATCGCCCAGCTCGCGCTCATCAGCCACGACCACTTCGATGCCCAATGGCTCAGCGCGGGTACGCAGCACGTCCAGGGTTTGCGGGTGGCAATGAATCGAGGCGAAGAAGGTGTGGCTACCTTTGTTCTTGCTCAGGCGCTTGCAGAAGGTCATGGCTTCGGCAGCGGCGGTGGCTTCGTCGAGCAACGAGGCGTTCGCAATCGGCAGGCCCGTCAGGTCGCTGATCAAGGTCTGGAAGTTGAGCAGCGATTCCAGGCGGCCTTGGGAAATTTCAGGCTGATAAGGGGTGTAGGCGGTGTACCAGGCTGGGTTTTCCAGCAGGTTGCGCAAAATCGGAGCAGGGGTATGACAGTTGTAGTAGCCCTGGCCAATAAAGGTCTTGAACAGTTGGTTCTGGGAGGCGATCGCCTTGATCGCAGCCAGCGCATCGGCTTCGCTCTGGCCTGCGGACATGCCCAGTACGCTGGTGCCCTTGATGCTTTCCGGGATGACGCTGGCGCTCAAGGCCTCCAGCGAGTCGAAGCCCAGGGTTTGCAGCATTTGCTGCTCATCGGCCTGGCGGGGGCCGATGTGGCGGGCAATAAATTCGTTTTCGGTGCTCAGATTAACGTGGCTCATGGTGGCTCCCCGAGATCAGGCTTGGGCTTTGATCAGATTGTCGTAGGCGTCCTGATCCATCAGTTCTGTCACTTGATTGGCATCGGCAGGTTTAAAGCGGAAGAACCAGCCTTCGCCCAGCGGGTCTTCGTTGACCAGCTCAGGGCTTGAGTCGAGCGCAGGGTTGGTTTCGAGCACTTCGCCGTCGAGCGGCATGTACACACCGCTGGCTGCCTTGACCGATTCCACGGTGGCGGCTTCGCTGCCCTTGTCATAGGCCTGAAGCTCAGGGAGTTGCACAAATACCACATCACCCAGCGCATTCTGGGCGAAGGCGGTGATGCCGACGGTCACGCTGCCATCGGCTTCGGTGCGCAGCCATTCGTGATCTTCGGTAAAACGCAACTCGCTCATGGAAACTCCTCAAGGGCCAGCAGGCGCTGGCAAACGCGATTGAATGCACGGCGGTGGGCTGTGCTTTGATTGGGAGTTCTGTAGCAAATATGCGGCCATCTTTAATAAACCCATTTAATTCAAGGGTTTGATGGCTTTTTTGGCGGGGTGAGGGAAGTGCGTTTGTAACGAAATCGCTACGGGTGGCGAGGTGTCGCAAGCCGTAATGCGATCAGGGGATTGTCATTTGAAGGGCTGGAGCGATCTGTAATGAAATCATTACGTCGTAATGATTTCATTACGTGTGGCTTTGGGGCCTCATTCGCTGGCAGGCCAGCTCCCACACGTTCAGGCTTTTGCTTGAGTGTGGGAGCTGGCCTGCCAGCGAATGCCGAACCGCATAAAGCATTGTCAGTAGGGTCAGTCGATGTACTCAAATAGTTTGACGATCTTCTGCACACCGGAGACCCCCTGCACCACGCTGGTGGCACGGGCAGCTTCCGACTGTGTCACAAGGCCGAGCATGTAGACGATACCGTTTTCGGTAATCACCTTGACGCGCGAGCCTGGCACGGAAGTGTCGGCCAGCATCTGGGCCTTGATCTTGGTGGTTAGCCAGGTGTCGTTGTTACGTGCCAGCAGTGAGGAGGGTTGCAGGATCTGCAGTTGGTTGTGGACCTTCTTGACCCGCTGAACCGAGCCTGCAGCCTGTTCGGCCTGGGCCTTGAGGTCTGCGCGCGGGGTCTGGCCGGCCAGCAGCACGACACCGTTGAAGCTGCTGACAACGATGTGTGAGCCGCTGTCCAGGTCCGGGTTGGCCTTGGCAACGTTGACCGCCACCTTGGTTTCGATCAGCGAGTCGTCGATCTTGCTGCCGATGGTACGGGTGCCGCGGTCGTCTTCAATGGGTGCATCGCGGGTCGCGGTAATGAAAGAGCTGCAACCGGTCAGGGACAGGCATAGGGTCAGGGCCATCAGGCCTAGGCGATTAGGGGTCATTCTTCACTCCCGAACAATTGGCTGTCGATCAGATCGCAGAGGCAATGGATCGCCAGCAGGTGAACTTCCTGGATACGTGCAGTGACGGTGGACGGTACGCGAATCTCGACGTCCTCGGGCAGCAGCAAGGACGCCATGCCGCCGCCGTCTCGCCCCGTCAATGCTACGACAATCATTTCGCGATCATGTGCGGCCTGGATCGCTTGAATAATGTTTGCCGAATTACCGCTGGTGGAAATCGCCAGGAGTACGTCGCCTGGTTGGCCCAGGGCGCGGATCTGTTTGGAGAAGATCTCGTTGTAGCTGTAGTCGTTGGCGATCGAGGTGATGGTCGAGCTGTCGGTTGTCAGGGCGATCGCTGGCAAACTCGGGCGTTCACGCTCGAAACGATTCAACAGTTCGGACGAAAAGTGCTGGGCGTCGCCTGCCGAGCCGCCATTGCCGCAGGCAAGCATCTTGCCGTCTGCGAGCAAGGCGCCAACCATCACCTGGCTGGCTTGCTCGATGTACGGTGCAAGAACTTCCATCGCCTGCTGCTTGGTGTTGATGCTGGCCTGGAAAAGCTGGCGAATTCGGGATTGCATGTCCATCAATGTGACCTTAAGTAGCGCGGCTGGTCGAGCGCTGTCTGACGGAGGCCAGACGCTGCCCGGCACATATTAAAGTGCGGCCCGCAAAGCAAAGAGCAAAAAATCGTTGAATGAAGGGTGTTGCCTGAGGGTAATGCGCGCTCAACTGTCAAAGGCATTACGCACCCAATTGAGCGGTGCTGCACCGCCGCTGGTGCCTTCCAGGGCAATCACGTCGAATCGGCAAGGATGCCCTGACCAGCGCGCTTCCTTCTGCAGGAATGTCTGCGCAGCATGGGTAAGCCGTGCTTGCTTGCGCCGGTCGATACTGCCCAGTGCACCTCCCCAATTGGCGTGCAGTCGGTAGCGGACTTCGACGAATACTACTGTATCGCCGTCCAGCATGACCAGATCAAGCTCGCCTCCTTTGCACAGCCAGTTTTGCGCCAGCAGCCGAAAGCCCTGCTTTTCGAGAAAGATCAGGGCCTGCTGCTCGGCCTGCCTGCCGGAGTGCTGGCGAGGCGTGACTGGCATCAGCGAGGCGTATCCGGCAGGCGCTTGACTTGGCCGTGATCAAATTCGGCCCAGGGCAGTTGACGCTCGATGCGCTGGTTGGCGCTCATGGTCAGGCTGCCGGAGAAGCCTTCGATGCGGTTGTCCGGCAGCGCCTTCAACTGGCCCAGGCGCGGCGCCAGGCTATAGGCATCGATGCCCATCGCATAGAGGCGGCCCAGGCTGCCGGCAGCTTGTGGCCACTGGCGGACTACTTGTTGACGCAAGCTGTTGCCGCTGTCGAGCAGCCAAGGCGTTTCGCAGAAGCGAATGCCATTCATGTCGTTGTATTGCGCCTGGTCACCCGAGGCGCTGAACAGGTGCGAAGTGGCATAGACCGGCACATCACCTGCGTACTGAAAGTTCAGGGTCGGCTTGATTTGCTGAGCTTGTTGCGGGGTTGCGGCGAGGAAGATGAAGTCGATGTCCTGGCGGCGCGAGGGTTGTGCGGCAACGGCACCGCCCACTGTGCTTTGCAGGCTCTTGGCGCGGCCTTCGCTCTGGCGCAACTGGAACAGGTCGGCGATCTGCTGGGCCAGGGCCACAGGTGAGCTTACGTGTTCGGCGCCGATCAGGGTGCCACCGTTGGCTTCCCAGTCCTGGCGGAAAGCCTTGAGCACGCGGTCTCCCCATTCGCCTTTTGGCACCAGGGCCACAGCGCGTTGCATGCCGTCGGCGCGGGCCCGGCGGGATACTTCGCGGGCTTCGTCTTCGGCCGCGAGGCCAAACTGGAACAGTTGCGGTGGCCCGACCTGGCCTGCGTCGCTGTAGTTCAGCGCGAGGGTGGTAATCGGCAGTTGCGAGCGTGCGGCCAGTTGCTTGACCAGTGGTTTTTCCAATGGGCCAATGACCAATTGCACGCCGGCGGCCTGGGCCTGGCGGTAAAAGTCATCCAGCGAGGTCACGCGAGAGCTGTCATACACTTCAATGGCTGGCGGCTTCTGGCCAGCTTGCAGGGCCTGGTAATGGGCTGCCATGAAGCCTTCGCGCAAGGCGCGCGCCACTGCAGCCAGCTGGCCGTTTTGCGGCAGCAGCAGGGCGATCTTGGTCAAGGGTTGGCTGGCCAATTCTTTAAGCTTGGTCAGCGAGGTGGGCAATTGCTTGGCAGCCGGGTGATCGGCATATTGCTTGCGCCAGTCATCGATGGCGGCCTGTTGCTGTTCCAGGGTGCCGGCGCTTTTCACGGCCAGCGCCAGGCTCATCCAGCCAGCCAGGTCATCGTTGCCGGTGGGTTGAAGCTGCTCGGTGGGCAATGAGGCTACCAGGCTCCAGATCTCATCGTGGTTGCTGGCAGCGGCAGGGCCGCTGAGCAGCGGCGCCATGAAAATGCGCTCGCGAGCAGCGGGCAGGATCTGGCCGTCGGCTTCCAGCGCCGCGGCGCGAACCGCATGGGTACGTACCTGCTGGGTTTCTGGGAGTTTTGCCAGGTGCTCGAAGCTTGGGTGGCTGAGTGCGGCCAGTGCAGCCTTGGGCTGGTTGCGGGTCATCGCAAGCTCGGCGGCCAGGGTGTTGGCGAATATCTGTTGGGCGGGCTTGAGTTGATCGACAGGTACCTGTTCCAGGATGCGGGCGGCACGTACGTTGTCTTTTTGCCGGTAGGCGAGGTCAGCTGCACTCAGTCGCAGCAGTGCGGCAGCTTCGGGCTTCTTGCTGGTGGCGGCTTGCTCGAGCAGTTGCTCGATGCTGGCATCCGGGGTACGGGGTAATTCACCCAGGCTGGACGAAGGCGAACTGGCGCAAGCTGCCAATAGGGCAGCAAGGCAGAGGGCGGAGAGCAGCCGCAGGCAAGCAATCATGAATGAATCCCGACTTGATCGAATTAACGTGCAAGTGTACCCAAGCACTGGCAAAGGCGCGATGTTAGCGCCAATAAAGCTTGATGATGCTCATGGAAATGTTTCAACAAACTGGACGGTTGCCAGCCCTTGAGGTTTCGTCGATTGCCCACGCATCTGTTTTGACGCTGTACAATGGCGGCTTTTGACCAACAAGACAGGTGTGTGCCGTGACTGCTCAA
Organism: Pseudomonas sp. KH_021; assembly: GCF_057838865.1. Lineage (NCBI taxonomy): Bacteria > Pseudomonadati > Pseudomonadota > Gammaproteobacteria > Pseudomonadales > Pseudomonadaceae > Pseudomonas > Pseudomonas sp. KH_021. Next base: position 1,039,973 of record NZ_CM174477.1, read on the forward strand.
GGTGCTTCGAATTCCTCTGCCGGCACTCTATTTGTGGTCGCCACCCCCATTGGCAACCTGGACGACATGAGTGCGCGGGCGCTCAAGGTGCTGACCGATGTTGCACTGATTGCTGCCGAAGACACGCGCCATTCCATTCGCCTGTTGCAGCACTTCGGTATCAGCACGCCTCTGGCGGCTTGTCATGAGCACAATGAGCGCGAGGAGGGCAGTCGCTTTCTGACTCGTTTGTTGGCCGGCGATAACGTCGCGCTGATTTCCGATGCCGGAACGCCATTGATCTCGGATCCAGGCTATCACTTGGTGCGCCAGGCTCGAGCGGCGGGCGTCGCCGTGGTGCCAGTGCCCGGTGCCTGCGCCTTGATCGCGGCGTTGTCGGCCGCAGGGCTGCCATCGGATCGCTTCATCTTCGAGGGGTTTCTGCCGGCCAAGTCGGTGGGGCGTCGTGCCCGCCTTGAACTGGTTAAAGAGGAAGCGCGCACCCTGATTTTTTACGAGGCACCGCACCGGATCCTTGAATGTCTTCAGGATATGGAGTCGATTTTTGGTCCTGAGCGCCCGGCTTTGCTGGCCCGTGAGTTGACCAAGACCTTTGAGACGCTCAAGGGTCTGCCGCTGGCGCAATTGCGGGAGTTTGTCGAAGCTGACAGCAACCAGCAGCGCGGCGAATGTGTGGTGCTGGTGGCGGGCTGGACGGCGCCGGAAAGTGAAGAGGCCATCAGCCCTGAAGTCGAGCGGGTGTTGGATCTGCTGCTTGGCGAATTGCCACTCAAGCGTGCGGCTGCATTGGCGGCAGAAATTACCGGCGTGCGTAAAAATGTGCTGTATCAGGTCGCACTGGATAAACAAAAAGCGCAATAAGCGGCTACGCTTATAAGTTTTGGACGCAAAATTTCCTGGCACTGAGAGTTATCAAAGTGCCATCATCACTTTTAAAGCTTGTTCTTGAACGCCTCTACCGTTAATCTTTGCAGCGGAGAGTCGATTGGACAGTCGCTGCCTTCTTTTGTTCCGCAAAAGAGGGGGGAGGAAAGTCCGGGCTCCATAGGGCAGAGTGCCAGGTAATGCCTGGGGGGCGTGAGCCTACGGAAAGTGCCACAGAAAATAACCGCCTAAGCACTTCGGTGCCGGTAAGGGTGAAAAGGTGCGGTAAGAGCGCACCGCATGACTGGCAACAGTTCATGGCTAGGTAAACCCCACTCGGAGCAAGACCAAATAGGGTTCCATATGGCGCGGCCCGCGTTGGAACCGGGTAGGTTGCTAAAGGTGTCCAGTGATGGCCATCGTAGAGGAATGACTGTCCTCGACAGAACCCGGCTTACAGATCGACTCTCCACCTTTTCCTTCCCTGCCCAATCAACAGCAGCGGCCAATTCGTAATACCGAAAAAATCTTACTCTTAATAAATTACTTTAAGTTCGGGCTGTATCCCTCTGAGTGAGTTCGATTTTCATTGTCATACAAAATGACAATTCCTTCATTTTCCTCTCGGTTACCTCCTTAAATCTCCGATCTGTAAGGGATTTCCCTATAAGCGCGCCTTGACGGTGTGGTGGGCGCATTCCTATAGTGTGCGTAAGTGGCGGAAAGTGGCATGAAGTGGGTTTTTTAGGCAGAAAAAGCTAAATTCAAGGGGTCAATGCCGTGTTTCGCGGAGCCAATGTCGTCAGTCTCGACGCTAAGGGCCGTCTCGCTATGCCGAGCCGGTACCGTGACGAGCTCGATACGCGCTGCTCCGGGCAACTGGTCATCACTATTGATGCCGCCGAAAAATGCTTATGTGTCTATCCCCTCGATGAGTGGGAAGTGATTGAAACCAAGTTACGGACATTGCCGTCGTTGCACGAAGAAACCCGCCGCCTCCAGCGATTGCTGATCGGGAATGCGGTGGATCTCGAGCTCGATGGCAGTGGTCGTTTTCTGGTGCCCCCGCGATTGCGTGGACATGCCAGCCTCGATAAGAGAGTGGTGCTGGTAGGGCAATTGAACAAGTTTCAACTGTGGGACGAGGATGCCTGGGACGCTATCAATGCAGCGGACCTGGTAGCCATTCAACAACCGGGCGCGATGCCTAACGAACTGCGTGATTTGATCCTGTGACTATAGATAGCGGCTTTAACCACATCACCGTACTGCTTGACGAAGCCGTCGAGGCCCTCGCCGTACGCGCCGATGGCTGCTACCTGGACGGTACCTTTGGCCGTGGCGGGCATAGCCGGCTGATTCTTAAAAGCTTGGGGCCCGATGGGCGGCTGCTAGGGTTCGATAAAGACCCTCAAGCGATTGCGACTGGGCAAACGCTGGCGGCCGAAGACGGCCGCTTTGTTATTGTGCAGCGCAGTTTTGCAGAGATGGGTGAAGAAGTCGCCGCTCGCGGGCTGGCTGGCAAGGTCAGCGGCGTACTGCTGGACCTGGGCGTGTCCTCGCCGCAATTGGACGACCCGGAACGCGGTTTCAGCTTCCTCAACGATGGCCCCTTGGATATGCGCATGGACCCGACGCGCGGCGTCAGTGCCGCTGAGTTCATTGCCACCGCGCCAGCGGAAGAAATCGCTCGAGTGTTCAAGGAATACGGCGAAGAGCGATTTGCCAAGCGCATGGCCAATGCTGTGGTGCAGCGCCGCGAAACCAAGCCTTTCGAGCGTACCGCGGACCTTGCAGAAGTATTGAAAGTCGCCAACCCCGCCTGGGAAAAGGGCAAGAATCCAGCGACCCGTGCATTCCAGGGGCTGCGTATCCACGTCAATAACGAGCTGGGAGACCTCGAGGCGGGTCTTGAAGCAGCCCTTGAGTCGCTGGAAATCGGCGGCCGCCTGGTGGTGATCAGCTTCCACTCGCTGGAAGATCGAATCGTCAAACTGTTCATGCGTCGCCTGGCCAAGGGCGAGGCGGACAATCTTCCGCGCAATCTTCCGGTTCGTTTCGAGGCCTTTGAACCCAAAATCCGTGTCCATGGCAAGGCTCAGTTTGCTTCCGAAGCCGAGCTCAAGGCTAATCCTCGTTCGCGCAGTGCTGTCATGCGTGTGGCGGAGAAGCTTCGGTGAGCAAGCTTTTTGCCAAGCCATTGCCAGGCGGAAGCTTCCTGATGCTTCTGCTGTTTATCGGCGTGCTCGTTTCGGCTATCGCCGTCTCGTACAGCGCGCACTGGAACCGGCAATTGCTCAACACCCTCTATAACGAACTCAGCGAGCGCGACAAGGCGCAAGCGGAGTGGGGTCGGCTGATTCTCGAGCAAAGTACCTGGACGGCGCACAGCCGTATCGAGTCGCTGGCGGCTGAGCAACTGAACATGCACATTCCAGGTGCCGCCGACGTAAGAATGGTGGCGCCATGATGAAACTCGAAGGGGCACTTTTCCCCTGGCGGTTCCGTGTCGTCCTCGGCCTGTTGGCGCTGATGGTAGGTGCCATCTGCTGGCGCATCATCGATCTGCAGGTGATCGACCATGACTTCCTCAAGGGTCAGGGCGATGCGCGCAGCCTGCGTCATATCCCGATTCCTGCACACCGTGGCCTGATCACCGACCGCAACGGCGAGCCGCTGGCGGTCAGTACTCCGGTGACCACTCTATGGGCCAACCCCAAGGAAATGCAGCTTGCCAAGGACAAGTGGCCTGAGCTTGCCGCGGCGCTCGGGCAAGATTCCAAGAAGCTGAGCGCGCGCCTTGAGCAGCAAGCCAGTAAAGAGTTTATCTATCTGGTTCGCGGCTTGACCCCTGAAGCGGGCCAGATCGTGCTCGATCTGAAGGTTCCGGGTGTCTATGGCATCGAGGAATTTCGTCGTTTCTATCCGGCCGGTGATGTAGCCGCCCATATGGTTGGTTTTACCGACCTTGACGACCATGGCCGAGAAGGTGTCGAGCTTGCCTATGATGAATGGCTGGCCGGGGTGCCCGGCAAGCGGCAAGTGATCAAGGACCGGCGCGGCCGGCTGATCAAGGACATCCAGGTTACCAAGAACGCCAAGGCCGGCAAGACCTTGGCGTTGTCCATCGACCTGCGCCTGCAATACTTGGCCACTCGTGAATTGCGCAACGCCATTACCGAAAACGAAGCCAAGGCTGGCAGCCTGGTGATCATGGACGTGAAAACCGGCGAAGTGCTGGCGATGGTCAACCAGCCAACCTACAACCCGAACAACCGCCGCACCATGTTCCCCTCGGCGATGCGTAACCGCGCGATCATCGACGTGTTCGAGCCGGGCTCCACGGTCAAGCCGCTGTCGATGAGTGCTGCCCTGGAGTCGGGTCGCTGGAAGCCGACCGACAAGGTCGAGGTCTACCCCGGCACGCTACAACTGGGTCGCTACACCATTCGTGACGTGTCCAGGAGCGAAGGCCCGGTCCTGGACCTTACCGGTATCCTGATCAACTCCAGTAACGTAGGGATGAGCAAAGTTGCCTTTGATATCGGTGGCGAAGCCATTTACCGAGTGATGTCGCAACTGGGTCTGGGCCAGTACACTGGCCTGGGCTTTCCGGGCGAGCGTGTCGGCAACCTGCCGAACCACCGCGAGTGGCGCAAGGCTGAAACGGCCACCCTGTCCTACGGCTATGGCTTGTCGGTCACTGCCCTGCAACTGGTACACGCCTACGCGGCACTGGCCAACGACGGCAAGATGGTGCCCCTGAGCATTCTCAAGACCGACAAGACGCCGGAATCGACCCAGGTGATCCCCGAGCAAACCGCCAAGACCATTCAGGGCATGCTGCAGCAGGTGATTGAAGCGCCACGCGGCGTATACCGTGCGCAAGTACCGGCCTATCACGTTGGCGGCAAGAGTGGTACGGCCCGTAAGGCCACCATTGGCGCCAAGGGCTACACCCAAAATGCCTATCGCTCATTGTTCGCAGGCTTCGGCCCGATGAGTAACCCGCGCTACGCCATAGTCGTAGTCATCGATGAACCGAGCAAGGGCGGCTACTACGGTGGCCTGGTTTCGGCACCCGTTTTCAGCAAAGTCATGTCCGGCACCCTGCGGTTGATGAACATTCCGCCAGATAACCTGGAATCAATCCCACAGCAGCAAGCAGTCGCTGCGCCGGTCAAGGGAGGGCGCGGATAATGTCCATGCCTCTGGAAAAACTGTTTCCTCAAGCGGGCCACAACCCGCTGATTCGTGAACTGACCCTGGACAGCCGTGCAGTACGTCCGGGTGATCTATTCCTGGCCGTCAAAGGCACCCGTCAGGACGGTCGCGGACATATCGCCGACGCTTTGGCGCGAGGTGCGGCAGCGGTGGCCTATGAGGCCGAAGGCGCTGCCGTACTGCCGATTACCGATGCGCCGCTGATCCCGGTACGAGGGTTGGCGGCTCAGTTGTCGGATATCGCCGGGCGTTTTTATGGCGAGCCGAGCCGTTTGCTCAATCTGGTCGGTGTCACCGGCACCAACGGCAAGACCAGCGTGACTCAATTGGTTGCGCAGGCACTGGATGACCTGGGTCAGCACTGTGGTCTGATCGGTACCCTGGGCACCGGCTTTTATGGTGCGCTGCAGAGCGGGCGCCTGACCACGCCTGACCCGATAGCGGTGCAGGCCACCCTTTACGACCTGAAAAAGGCCGGTGCTCGCGCCGTGGCCATGGAAGTGTCCTCCCATGCGCTGGATCAAGGTCGTGTCGCGGCCTTGGCCTTCGATATCGCGGTCATGACCAACCTGTCTCGTGATCACCTCGATTACCACGGCAGCATGCAGGCCTATGAAGAGGCCAAGGCCCGGTTGTTCTCTTGGCCGAACCTGCGCTATCGCGTCGTCAACCTCGATGATGACTTTGGCCGCCGGCTGGCCGCAGGGGGCCGTGAATCACGTCTGATCAGCTACAGCTTGCAAGACCCAAGGGCAACCCTGTATTGCCGCGAAGCCCATTTTGATGATGAAGGCGTGCGTGCGGTACTGGTCACCGCCCAGGGTGAGCGCACGCTGCGCAGCCAACTGCTGGGGCGTTTCAACTTGAGCAACATGCTGGCTGCGGTGGGTACGTTGCTCGCGATGGATTATCCGTTGGACGACATTCTCAAGGTCACTCCTGCGCTGGAGGGGCCGGTGGGGCGCATGCAGCGCCTGGGTGGTGGCAAGCAGCCGCTGGTGGTGGTCGACTACGCCCACACCCCTGATGCGCTGGAAAAAGTCCTTGAAGCCTTGCGTCCGCATGCCAAAGGCCAACTGCTCTGCCTGTTCGGCTGCGGCGGCGACCGGGATCGCGGCAAACGGCCGTTGATGGCTGAGGTTGCCGAACGTCTGGCCGATCGCGTGCTGGTGACCGACGATAACCCGCGTACTGAAGACCCACTGCACATTTTCGATGACATCCGTCCTGGCTTCGGTACCGCCGACGCTGTCCGCTTTGTGGCTGGCCGCGGTGAGGCGATCGCCCAGCTGATTGCGGATGCGGGTGCTGATGATGTGATCGTCTTGGCCGGCAAGGGGCATGAGGATTACCAGGAAATCCAGGGCGAGCGTCATCCATTCTCTGACTTGATTGAAGCCCGCAAGGCACTGCAAGCCTGGGAGGCTGCCCATGCTTAAGCCATTGACCCTATCTGAGTTGACAGCGCCCTTGCAGGGGCGCCTGAAGGGCAGCGACGTCGCCTTCGACGGCGTCAGCATCGACAGCCGTGCAATCAAGCCTGGGCAACTCTTTGTTGCATTGGCAGGGCCGCGTTTTGACGGCCATGACTACCTCAATGAGGTAGCGGCCAAGGGCGCGGTTGCAGCCCTGGTGGAACGTGAGGTGAAGGGCACTGACCTGCCACAGTTGATCGTGGCCGACACGCGCCTGGCCCTAGGGCAACTGGGCGCACTCAACCGTGCAGCCTTCAGTCATCTTGTGACAGCGATCACCGGTTCCAGCGGCAAGACCACCGTCAAGGAGATGCTCGCCAGCATCTTGCGCACTCGTGGCGCGGTATTGGCCACCCGTGGCAACTTGAATAACGACCTTGGGGCACCGCTGACGCTGCTCGAGCTGGCGCCTGAGCACATGGCAGCAGTCATTGAGCTGGGTGCCTCTCGCATTGGCGAAATCGCCTATACCGTTGGCCTGGCGCAGCCTCATGTGGCGTTGATCAATAATGCCGGTACCGCGCACGTCGGCGAATTCGGTGGCCCGGAAAAAATTGTCGAAGCCAAGGGTGAAATCCTTGAAGGCCTGCGCGATGGCGGCACTGCTGTGCTCAACCTGGATGACAAGGCTTTCGCCATCTGGAAGGCTCGTGCAGGCCAGCACCCGGTGCTGACGTTTGCCTTGAGCAATCCGGCTGCTGACTTTTATGCCTCCCACCTCAACCGTGATGCGCGCGGTTGCCCAGCGTTCGAACTGCACGGCCCAAGCGGTACTGCCAAGGTGCAGTTGAATCTACTCGGTACCCATAACGTACAGAACGCCCTGGCCGCTGCGGCGGCTGCGCATGCCTTGAACGTACCCCTGGCGGGTATCGTCGAAGGCCTGAGCAATGTCCAGCCGGTCAAGGGCAGGGCGGTCGCGCAGTTGGCGAGTTCAGGCGCTCGAGTAATTGATGACAGCTACAACGCAAACCCCACCTCTATGTGCGCGGCCATTGATATACTGGCCGGCTTTTCCGGTCGCACTGTCCTGGTGCTCGGGGATATCGGCGAATTGGGGCAGTGGGCAGAGCAAGGGCACCGTCAGGTTGGCGAATACGCCAAAGGCAAGGTGTCGGCACTTTATGCCGTCGGTCCGATGATGGCCCACGCTGTCACGGCGTTTGGGCCAAATGCTCGCCATTTTGCTACTCAAGCTGACCTGATCGAGGCCGTTCGCGCCGATCAGGACACCAATACCACTATTTTGATCAAGGGTTCGCGTAGCGCTGCGATGGAGAACGTCGTAGTGGCGCTGTGCGGTTCCAGCGGGGAGAAACATTAATGCTGCTACTGCTGGCTGAGTATCTGCAACAGTTTTACAAAGGCTTCGCGGTCTTCCAGTACCTGACTCTGCGCGGGATCCTGGGTGTACTGACCGCGCTGTCGCTGGCCCTCTGGTTGGGCCCATGGATGATTCGTACACTGCAGATTCGCCAGATCGGTCAGGCTGTTCGTAACGATGGCCCGCAATCGCACTTGTCCAAATCCGGTACCCCGACCATGGGCGGTGCGCTGATCCTGTCTGCCATTGGTATCAGCACCTTGCTGTGGGCGGACCTGAGCAACCGCTATGTCTGGGTGGTGCTGATCGTCACTCTGCTGTTTGGCGCCGTGGGCTGGGTGGATGACTATCGCAAGGTGATCGAGAAAAACTCCCGTGGCTTGCCGAGTCGCTGGAAGTATTTCTGGCAGTCGGTGTTCGGTCTGGGCGCCGCTGTGTTCCTGTACATGACCGCACCCAGCAGCGTCGAAACCACCTTGCTGGTGCCAATGTTCAAGGACCTGACCATTCCCCTGGGGGCAGGCTTCATTGTCCTGACCTACTTCGTGATCGTGGGTTCGAGTAACGCCGTCAACCTCACCGACGGCCTCGATGGCCTGGCGATCATGCCGACCGTGATGGTGGGCGGCGCGCTGGGCATCTTCTGCTATCTGTCCGGTAACGTGAAATTCGCCGAATACCTGCTGATCCCTTACGTGCCGGGCGCCGGCGAACTGATCGTGTTCTGCGGTGCGCTGATCGGTGCGGGCCTGGGCTTTCTGTGGTTCAACACCTACCCCGCACAAGTCTTCATGGGTGACGTCGGCGCGCTGGCGCTGGGCGCAGCCCTGGGCACCATTGCCGTGATCGTTCGCCAGGAAATCGTGCTGTTCATCATGGGCGGTGTGTTCGTGATGGAAACCCTGTCGGTGGTCATCCAGGTGGCGTCCTTCAAGTTGACGGGTCGTCGCGTGTTTCGCATGGCTCCAATCCACCACCATTTTGAACTCAAGGGCTGGCCCGAACCGCGTGTGATTGTCCGTTTCTGGATCATCACCGTGATTCTGGTGCTGATCGGTCTTGCCACCCTGAAACTGAGGTAGAACACGTGTCGTTGATCGTTTCTGACCAATTCCGCATCGTTGTCGGCCTCGGCAAGAGCGGCATGTCCCTGGTGCGTTTCCTGGCGCATCAGGGGTTTGCCTTTGCCGTGGCCGATACACGCGAGAATCCGCCGGAGCTGGCCACGATCAAGCGTGACTACCCGCAGGTGGAAGTGCGTTGCGGCGAGCTGGACGTGGAGTTCCTCTGCCGCGCGAGCGAGTTGTACATCAGCCCCGGCCTTGCCGTGTCCACCCCGGCACTGCAGCAGGCCGCTGCCCGTGGCGTAAAACTGTCCGGCGATATCGACCTGTTCGCGCGCTACGCGAAGGCGCCGATCGTGGCCATCAGCGGCTCCAACGCCAAGAGCACCGTCACCACCCTGGTGGGCGAAATGGCTGCGAAAGCGGGCAGGCGCGTGGCGGTGGGGGGCAACCTCGGCACTCCTGCGCTGGATCTGCTGGCTGACGACGTCGAGCTGTATGTACTGGAACTTTCGAGCTTCCAGTTGGAAACCACTGATCAGCTCAATGCCGAAGTCGCGACCGTACTCAACGTCAGCGAAGACCACATGGACCGCTACAGCGGCTTGCCGGCTTATCACTTGGCCAAGCACCGGATCTTCCGTGGTGCACGCCAGGTCGTGGTCAACCGTCAGGATGCCCTGAGCCGTCCGTTGGTAGGCGAAGGCTTGCCGTACTGGACCTTCGGCCTGAACGCGCCCGATTTCAAGAACTTCGGCCTGCGTGAAGAGGGCGGTGAAAAGTACTTGGCATTCGGGTTCGATAACCTGATGCCCGTGCGTGAGCTGAAAGTTCGTGGCGCACATAACCAGTCCAATGCCCTGGCCGCCTTGGCGTTGGGGCACGCTGTGGGCCTGCCGTTCGACGCTATGCTGGACAGCCTGCGCGAGTTTGCAGGCCTGGCACACCGTTGCCAGTGGCTTCGCGAGCGCAATGGCGTGAGCTGGTACGACGACTCCAAGGCCACCAACGTGGGTGCTGCGCTGGCGGCCATTGAGGGGTTGGGCGCTGATATCGCTGGCAAGCTGGTGCTGGTCGCCGGTGGTGACGGCAAGGGCGCCGATTTCTCCGCTTTGCGTGCCCCGGTTGCTGCCCATTGCCGCGCTGTTGTGCTGTTGGGTCGTGATGCCGAGCGCTTGGCCCAGACCCTGGACGGTGCCGTTGATCTGATTCGGGTCAATACCCTTGAAGAGTCTGTGCAGCAATGCGCGCAGATTGCCCAGCCGGGCGATTCGGTGCTGCTGTCGCCAGCCTGCGCCAGCCTGGACATGTTCAAGAACTTCGAAGAGCGTGGGCGTCTGTTTGCCCTGGCTGTGGAGGGTTTGTCATGATCTTTGGCATCCTCAAGCCTTATCCGTCCCCGCTGATCACTGGCCGTGGCATCGACCTCGATTTCGCCATGCTGGCCGGCTGCCTGGCTTTGTTGGGCCTGGGCCTGGTGATGATCACCTCGGCTTCTTCGGAGGTGGCCGCGGCGCAATCGGGCAACCCTCTTTATCACATGATCCGCCACCTGATTTATTTGGTGCTGGGCCTGGGTGCCTGTGTGTTGACCATGCTGGTACCGATTGCCACTTGGCAGCGCATGGGCTGGTTGTTGCTGATGGGTGCCTTCGGCCTGCTGGTGCTGGTGCTGGTGCCGGGTATTGGCCGTGAGGTGAACGGTTCGATGCGCTGGATTGGCTTCAGCTTCTTCAACGTGCAGCCGTCGGAAATCGCCAAAGTGTTCGTGGTGATCTACCTCGCCGGCTATCTGGTACGACGCCAGCGTGAAGTTAGGGAAAGCTGGATGGGCTTTTTCAAACCCTTTATCGTCCTCTTGCCGATGGCGGGCCTGCTGCTGATGGAGCCGGACTTCGGCGCCACCGTGGTCATGATGGGCGCTGCAGCGGCAATGCTGTTCCTCGGTGGGGTGGGGCTGTTTCGCTTCAGCCTGATGGTGATTCTTGCCGTGGGGGCGGTGTTCCTGCTGGTACAGGCACAGCCCTACCGGATGGCGCGTCTGATTACCTTCACCGACCCTTGGTCTGATCAATTCGGTTCCGGGTATCAATTGACCCAGGCGCTGATTGCCTTTGGCCGTGGCGAGTGGCTTGGCGTGGGGTTGGGCAACAGCGTGCAGAAGCAGTTCTACCTGCCAGAAGCGCATACCGACTTCGTGTTCTCGGTGTTGGCCGAAGAGCTGGGTATGGTCGGCTCCCTGGTGACCGTTGCACTGTTCGTCTTCGTCAGTGTGCGTGCCATGTACATCGGACTGTGGGCCGAGCGCGCACGTCAATTCTTTGCAGCCTATATGGCCTATGGCCTGGCCTTCCTGTGGATCGGCCAGTTCCTGATCAACATTGGTGTGAACGTCGGCCTGTTGCCGACCAAGGGCCTGACCTTGCCGTTCCTCAGCTACGGCGGTAGCTCCCTGGTAATCTGCTGTGCCAGCCTTGGGCTGTTACTGCGAATCGAATGGGAGAGCCGCACGCACTTGGGCAGCGAAGAGACGGAGTTCAGCGAAAGCGACTTCGCCGAGGAGCCGACTCATGGGCGCTAATGTGCTGATCATGGCCGGCGGCACCGGTGGGCATGTATTCCCGGCGCTGGCCTGTGCACGCGAGTTCCAGGCCCGTGGCTATACCGTCCACTGGCTGGGCACCCCACGCGGAATCGAGAACGAACTGGTTCCTCAGGCTGGCCTGAAACTGCACTTGATCAACGTCACTGGCCTGCGTGGCAAGGGCAAGCTGTCCCTGCTCAAGGCGCCGTTCACGCTGATCAAGGCCGTTCTGCAGGCGCGCAGCATCATTCGTCAGGTCAAGCCTGTTTGCGTCGTCGGTTTTGGTGGCTATGTCACCGGCCCCGGTGGCGTTGCAGCCAAGCTGTGTGGCGTGCCTGTGGTCATTCACGAGCAGAACGCCCGCGCCGGTACCGCGAACCGCATGCTGGTGCCTTTGGCGGCTCGTGTCTGCGAAGCCTTCCCTGAAACCTTCACCGGTACCAGCAAGCGACGCACCACGGGTAACCCGGTGCGCGGCGAGCTGTTCCTGGAAACCCCTCGCCAGTCCCTGGCCGGGCGCAAGCCACGGCTGTTGGTACTGGGCGGCAGCCTGGGCGCCGAGCCCTTGAACAAGCTGTTGCCCCAAGCGCTGGCCAAGGTCCCGGAGCACCTGCGCCCCGAGGTGTTCCACCAGGCTGGCAAGAAACACGATGAAATCACCGTGCAGCGCTACAAGGACGCCGGTGTCGAGGCGCAGGTCGCGCCGTTTATCAAGGACATGGCCCAGGCTTACGGCTGGGCTGATCTGGTGGTGTGCCGCGCGGGCGCATTGACCGTCAGCGAACTGGCCGCCGCAGGGCTGCCTTCGGTGCTGGTGCCGCTGCCCCACGCGATTGACGACCACCAGACCCACAACGCCAACTATCTGGCTCGTGAAGGCGCTGCCTTCCTGATGCCGCAAGCGACAACTGGCGCAGCCGAACTGGCTGACCGCCTGAACGAGGTGCTGATGCAACCGGAAAAACTCAACACCATGGCGACCACTGCGCGTCGTCTGGCAAAACCTGATGCCACCCGCACCGTGGTCGAAATCTGCCTGGAGGTGGCCCATGGTTGAGAATCAGAAAGCCATGCCCCATCCAGAAATGCGCCGTATCCGCCGTATTCACTTTGTGGGCATCGGTGGTGTGGGCATGTGCGGCATCGCCGAAGTCTTGCTGAACCTGGGTTATGCCGTATCGGGCTCGGACCTGAAGGCTTCGCCTGTGACCGAGCGCCTGGAGTCTTTTGGTGCCGAGATTTTCATCGGGCACCGTGCCGAGAACGCGGCCAGCGCCGACGTGCTGGTGGTGTCCAGCGCGGTCAACACCTCCAACCCGGAAGTTGCCAACGCCCTGGAGCGCCGTATCCCGGTGGTCCCGCGTGCCGAGATGCTGTCTGAGCTGATGCGTTATCGCCATGGCATCGCTGTGGCTGGCACCCATGGCAAGACCACCACCACCAGCTTGCTGGCCTCGGTGTTCGCCGCTGGCGGCCTGGACCCGACCTTCGTGATCGGTGGCCGCCTGAACGCTGCCGGTACCAATGCGCAGTTGGGCACCAGTCGTTACCTGATCGCCGAAGCCGACGAGAGCGATGCCAGCTTCCTGCACCTGCAGCCGATGGTGGCCGTTGTCACCAACATCGACGCCGACCACATGGCCACCTATGAGGGCGACTTCAACAAACTGAAGAAAACCTTTGTCGAGTTCCTGCACAACCTGCCGTTCTACGGACTGGCCGTAATGTGCCTGGACGATCCGGTGGTGCGCGAGATCCTGCCGCAGGTCAAGCGTCCAACCGTGACCTACGGCTTCAGCGAAGAAGCTGACGTGCGTGCGATCAACATCCGCCAGGAAGGCATGCTGACCCACTTCACCGTGCTGCGCCGCGACCGCGCACCGTTGAACGTGTCGGTGAACATGCCGGGCAACCACAACGTCCTGAACTCGTTGGCAACCATCGCCATTGCCACCGATGAAGGCATTAGCGACGAAGCGATCGTCCAAGGCCTGTCGGGCTTCCAGGGCGTGGGCCGGCGCTTCCAGGTCTACGGTGAACTGCCGGTGGAATACGGCAGCGTGATGCTGGTCGACGACTACGGCCACCACCCCCGTGAAGTGGCGGCAGTGATCAATGCCGTGCGCGGTGGCTGGCCGGATCGGCGTCTGGTGATGGTCTACCAGCCGCACCGCTATAGCCGCACCCGCGACCTGTACGACGACTTCGTGCAAGTCCTGGCGGATGCCAACGTGCTGCTGTTGATGGAAGTCTACCCGGCGGGCGAAGAGCCGATTCCCGGGGCCGACAGCCGCCAGCTGTGCCATAGCATCCGCCAGCGTGGCCAATTGGACCCGATCTACATCGAGCGCGGCATTGAGCTGGCGCCGCTGGTCAAGCCGCTGCTGCGTGCTGGCGACATCCTGCTGTGTCAGGGGGCAGGGGACATCGGCGGACTTGCACCGCAACTTTTGAAAAGTCCGTTGTTCGCCGGGGCGGTCGTCGCCGGTGAGGGGAAAGTGAAATGACTGCTGACTACGCCAAGCTGTTCTCGACTATCGCGCCGAAGGATTTCGGGCGCGTCGCCGTGCTTTACGGCGGCAAGAGCGCCGAGCGCGAAGTCTCGCTCAAGTCCGGCAATGCCGTGATCGAAGCGTTGACCTCGGCCGGTGTGGACGTGGTTGCCATTGATGTCGGCGACGACCTGCTGCAACGCCTGCTCAACGAAAAAATCGACCGCGCCTTTATCATTCTTCACGGCCGTGGCGGTGAAGACGGCAGCATGCAAGGCTTGCTCGAGTGCCTGGGGATCCCCTACACCGGCAGCGGCATCCTGGCTTCGGCGCTGGCCATGGACAAGTTGCGGACCAAGCAGGTCTGGCAAAGCCTGGGCATTTCCACTCCGATGCACGCGGTACTGGCCAGCGAAGCCGATTGTATTTCTGCTGGCATGGAACTGGGCTTTCCTTTGATCGTCAAACCGGCCCATGAAGGTTCCAGTATCGGTATGGCCAAGGTGAGCGACACAGACGCATTGATCGCTGCCTGGAAAGACGCCGCCACCTACGATTCGCAAGTGTTGGTCGAGCAATGGATTCAAGGCCCTGAGTTCACCGTCGCGACGCTGCGTGACCAGGTTCTGCCGCCCATCGCCCTAGGCACCCCCCATTCGTTTTACGACTACGACGCCAAGTACCTGGCGTCCGATACCCAGTACCGCATTCCCTGCGGCCTGGACAGCGCCAAGGAACAAGAACTGATCGACCTGACCGCTCGCGCTTGCGAAGCGATTGGCATCAGCGGCTGGGGCCGCGTGGATGTCATGCAGGACGCTCAGGGCAAGTTCTGGCTGCTGGAAGTGAACACTGCACCAGGCATGACCGATCACAGCCTGGTCCCCATGGCAGCACGTGCAGCCGGCCTCGATTTCCAGCAATTGGTGCTGGCAATCCTGGCGGTCAGCGTAGAGGCGCGAGGTTAATACCATGCAAGGCGCGATGTTACGTCATCAGCAACCCGCCACCGGCCGCAAGCCGGTGCCGCGCGGTGCCAGCCGAATGGTGGCCAAGGAGCCACTGTCGGCGCGCCTGCCAAAACCTGGGTTTGGCTTTCTGAAGAAAGTGCTATGGCCAGTGGCGCTGGTCGCATTGGGCTTTGGCACCTATGAGGGCGCTCAACGCCTGATGCCGTATGCCGATCAACCGATTACCAAGATCGCCGTGCAGGGCGACCTCAGCTACATCAGCCAACAGGCGGTGCAGCAGCGGATCGCGCCATATGTAGCGGCGACCTTTTTCACCATCGACCTGGCAAGCATGCGCACAGAGCTTGAAAAAATGCCGTGGATCGCCCACGCCGAAGTGCGTCGGGTGTGGCCGGATCAGGTGGTGATTCGATTGGAAGAGCAACTGCCCGTCGCCCGTTGGGGTGAAGAAGCACTGCTCAACAACCAGGGGCAGGCTTTTACCCCGCGGGAACTGGCCAACTACGAACACCTGCCACAGTTGGTCGGCCCGCAGCGCGCCCCGCAACAAGTGATGCAGCAGTATCAGGTGTTGAGCCAGATGCTGCGCCCGCTGGGCTTCTCGATTGCGCGTCTGGAGCTGCGCGAGCGTGGCAGCTGGTTCCTGACCACCGGAGCCGGCAGTTCCGGGCCAGGCATTGAGCTGCTGCTCGGGCGAGATCACTTGGTGGAAAAAATGCGCCGTTTCATTGCCATTTACGACAAAACACTGAAAGAACAGATCACGAATATCGCGCGCATTGACCTTCGCTACGCCAACGGCTTGGCTGTGGGCTGGCGGGAACCGATTGCGCTGCCGACGGCCCAACCCGCCGTCGCGAAGAATTAAGAGAGGCAGGACCATGGCAAATGTGCAAAGCGGCAAAATGATCGTTGGCCTGGATATCGGCACCTCCAAGGTGGTGGCGCTGGTGGGCGAAGTAGCGGCTGACGGCACCCTGGAAATCGTCGGGATCGGTACCCATCCATCGCGCGGCCTGAAGAAGGGTGTGGTGGTCAATATCGAATCTACCGTGCAGTCGATCCAGCGCGCGATCGAAGAAGCACAGCTGATGGCTGGCTGCCGGATCCACTCCGCCTTCGTGGGCGTTGCCGGTAACCATATCCGCAGCCTGAACTCCCACGGCATTGTGGCGATCCGTGATCGGGAAGTCAGCACGGCTGACCTTGAGCGCGTGCTGGATGCGGCCCAGGCCGTGGCGATTCCGGCCGACCAGCGCGTCCTGCATACCCTGCCGCAGGATTATGTGATCGATAACCAGGAAGGCGTGCGCGAGCCGCTGGGCATGTCGGGTGTGCGTCTGGAAGCCAAGGTTCACGTGGTGACCTGCGCCGTCAACGCCGCCCAGAACATCGAGAAGTGCGTGCGTCGTTGTGGCCTGGAAATCGACGACATCATTCTTGAGCAACTGGCCTCGGCCTACTCGGTACTGACTGACGACGAGAAAGAACTGGGCGTATGCCTGGTCGATATCGGCGGCGGCACCACCGACATCGCCATCTTCACCGAAGGCGCCATTCGCCACACGGCGGTGATTCCAATCGCGGGCGATCAAGTCACCAACGACATCGCCATGGCGTTGCGCACGCCGACCCAGTACGCCGAAGAAATCAAGATCCGTTACGCCTGCGCCCTGGCCAAGCTGGCCGGTGCCGGCGAAACCATCAAGGTCCCAAGCGTGGGCGACCGTCCACCGCGTGAGCTCTCGCGCCAGGCGCTGGCCGAGGTGGTCGAGCCGCGTTACGACGAGCTGTTCACCTTGATCCAGGCCGAACTGCGTCGCAGCGGCTACGAAGACCTGATCCCGGCGGGCATCGTACTCACCGGCGGCACTTCGAAGATGGAAGGCGCCGTGGAACTGGCCGAAGAAATCTTCCACATGCCCGTACGGCTGGGCGTTCCGCACACGGTACACGGCCTGGCCGACGTGGTGCGCAACCCAATTTATTCCACCGGTGTGGGCTTGCTCATCTATGGCCTGCAGAAGCAGTCCGAGGGCGTGTCCTTGACCGGTATGAGCAGCACTAATAGCTATGGCGATGAACCTAAGGCTCCTGTGCTTGAACGATTCAAGCGTTGGGTTCAGGGCAACTTTTAAAGTTTCAAAGCAGTAGTAGTAGGCGCGAAAACTAGAGAAATGGAAAGGAGAGGGCAAATGTTCGAACTCGTAGACAACGTCCCGCAAAGCCCGGTAATCAAGGTTATCGGTGTCGGTGGTGGTGGCGGCAATGCCGTTAATCACATGGTCAAGAGCAACATCGAAGGCGTGGAATTCATCTGCGCCAACACCGACGCACAAGCGCTGAAAAACATTGGTGCACGCACCATTTTGCAACTGGGTACCGGTGTGACCAAGGGCCTGGGTGCTGGTGCAAATCCTGAGGTTGGCCGTCAAGCCGCCCTGGAAGATCGCGAGCGCATCGCTGAAGTACTGCAAGGCACCAACATGGTGTTTATCACCACCGGCATGGGCGGCGGTACCGGCACCGGTGCAGCGCCTATCATTGCTGAAGTGGCCAAGGAAATGGGTATCCTCACCGTAGCCGTGGTGACCCGTCCGTTCCCGTTCGAAGGTCGCAAGCGCATGCAGATCGCTGACGAGGGTATTCGTGCCCTGTCCGAAAGCGTCGATTCGCTGATCACCATCCCGAACGAAAAACTGCTGACCATCCTGGGCAAGGACGCAAGCCTGTTGTCGGCTTTCGCCAAGGCTGACGATGTACTGGCCGGTGCCGTTCGCGGTATCTCCGACATCATCAAGCGTCCAGGCATGATCAACGTCGACTTCGCGGACGTACGTACCGTGATGAGCGAAATGGGCATGGCCATGATGGGCACTGGCTGCGCCAGCGGTCCAAATCGCGCGCGTGAAGCCACTGAAGCGGCCATTCGCAACCCGCTGCTCGAAGACGTCAACCTGCAGGGCGCTCGCGGTATTCTCGTCAACATCACCGCAGGTCCTGACCTGTCGCTGGGCGAATACTCGGACGTGGGTAGCATCATTGAGGCGTTCGCATCGGATCACGCCATGGTCAAGGTCGGTACTGTTATCGATCCAGACATGCGCGACGAGCTGCACGTCACCGTGGTTGCCACAGGCCTGGGTGCGAAAATCGAGAAGCCGATGAAGATCATCGACAATACCCTGCAAACCGCCGCTCAGCACGCACCTCAAGCTGCGCCTGCGCGTCATGAGCAGTCGTCGGTGAACTATCGCGATCTCGACCGTCCGACCGTTATGCGCAATCAGGCCATCGCAGGTGCTGCGGCGGCTGCTAAGCTCAACCCACAGGACGATCTGGACTATCTTGATATCCCTGCATTCTTGCGTCGTCAGGCTGATTGATGGAATTTATCAGGGGTATTAGGGTGATTGGTTTTCAGCAAAGGCCGGGTCTGCTATTATCGCCAGTCTTTGTTGATACCAGTTCGCAATTTGCGCTGAAGCGGCCAATGCCATGATTAAACAACGCACCCTGAAGAATATTATCCGTGCCACAGGTGTCGGCCTGCACTCCGGCGAGAAGGTCTACCTGACCCTCAAACCTGCGCCTGTGGATACCGGCATCGTGTTCTGCCGTGCTGACCTTGACCCTATGGTGCAGATTCCTGCCCGTGCGGAAAACGTCGGCGAGACCACCATGTCGACCACGTTGGTCAATGGTGATACCAAAGTCGATACGGTGGAGCACTTGCTCTCGGCCATGGCCGGTCTGGGCATCGATAACGCCTACGTCGAGCTCTCCGCGTCCGAAGTGCCGATCATGGACGGCAGTGCAGGTCCCTTTGTATTCCTGATTCAATCGGCTGGTCTTGAAGAGCAGGACGCTGCCAAGAAATTCATCCGTATCCTGCGTGAAGTGACAGTGGAAGACGGCGACAAGCGCGCCACTTTCGTCCCTTTCGAAGGCTTCAAGGTGAGTTTCGAGATCGATTTCGATCACCCAGTTTTCAAAAACCGCACCCAAAGTGCCAGCGTGGATTTTTCCAGCACCTCCTTCGTGAAGGAAGTCAGTCGCGCCCGTACCTTTGGTTTCATGAGTGATATCGAGTACCTGCGCAAGCACAACCTCGCACTCGGCGGCAGTGTTGAAAACGCCATTGTGGTAGACACGGACGGTGTGTTGAACGAAGACGGCCTGCGTTACGAGGACGAATTCGTCAAGCACAAGATTCTGGATGCTATCGGCGATCTTTACCTGTTGGGCAACAGCCTGATTGGTGAATTCCGTGGGTTCAAATCCGGTCACGCACTTAACAACCAGCTCCTTCGCAAGCTCATCGAGCAGAAGGATGCCTGGGAAGTGGTGACTTTCGAAGATGCCAGTACGGCACCGATCTCTTACATGCGACCGGTAGCGGCGGTGTAAGTTACAACTCTCTTTCTCTAGTTTTTTTTGAGGCCACCTTCGGGTGGCTTTTTTTTTTTGGCTGTTGATCTTGATCTTGATCTTTAAACGCCGAGTGCCTGCCAACAGATCGCATGAGCTTCACAAGGTGTCCGCCTTGGTTTTGCTTTGTTCTTGAGATCGCGCGCCGCCCGCGCGGCGCATTCGCGGCTAAAGCCGCTCCCACATTTGTTGCAACGCGCCATGGCCTGTGAGAGTGGAGTTGTCAGCCTCGCGCCCCCCCCGAAGCCGCAAAAATCTAAAGCCAAACCACCAAGGCTCACAACCCGAACCCCACAGGCCATGGCACGTTGCAACCAATGTGGGAGCGGCTTTAGCCGCGAATGCGCCGCGCGGGCGGCGCTCGATTTAGGCAGCAGCGCAAACCCCTGGTCCCCGCATCCGGCCCTACGCTTCGCTCCGGATTGCTCCTTCCGCACCTGCTCCGTGGGGCCGCGCCGACGGGCCGTCCGTGGTGTCTGGCTTTTCTGTGTTCGAAGATCAGGATCAAAAGCGCCGGCGGGGAATTGCGAGATTCTATGGGGCCTTGCGATTGGCGTGGCTGGCGAGGCGTTCCAGGGCGGCGCGCAGGCTCGGGTCGGTGATCCCTTCGGCGGTGGCCTGGATATTCTCGGCCGACTCAGTGGACAGGTCGATGGTGTGTCCCACGGCACGGCTCTGGGTGGTGATCGGTTGCACCTTGAAAAGAATGCGCGTCAGGTTGCTGAAAGCTTCCAGCGTCTGCAGCTGTCGCTGCAAGCGCTTTTGCTGGTAGCGCAGGCGAGTCGCCCAATGACCATCGGTGACGATCAGCAACAGCGTCCCCTCACGCCACGAAGCGATATGGCAGTGTTCGCGGGCCGCCGGTTGTAATTGGCTGTCGAGCAGGCGCTGCAGGTGGGCAAGTCGCTGGGCCTGGCTGAACAGCGCTTTGAGCGGACGCGCCTCGCGCAGCAGGACTGATGGAGCCCGTGCGGGAAGAGGGCGAAATGCCATGGCTGGATACCTGAAGTTACAGAGCCGCCATGGTAACAGAAAGCCTGTTTTTCTTCGTCTGCACGCCCACTAGACGCATTCTCTTGGCCTCATGGGTTGAAGTTGGCCGAAAAGGCCTTATTTTAAAAAGGCCCCGCTACAGCGCTGTGCCAGCATCGTGGAATAACGCCACTTTCCTCACCATCGTTTCCGGGTAGAATGCTCGTTCGCATGCGGCCATAAGGGCTGCACGGGCGACTCACGGGGCCGCCCTCCATCCCTACGTGTGGAAGATCCTGTCGATATGTTTGCGCCTTTGTTAAAAAAACTTTTTGGAAGCAAGAATGAGCGTGAAGTCAAACGCATGCTCAAGACGGTAGCCATCGTCAATGCCTTCGAAGAGCAGATGGTCGCCCTCTCGGACGAGCAATTGCGCGCCAAGACTGCAGAGTTCAAAGCGCGCCTGGCCAAGGGTGAATCCCTCGACGATCTGCTGCCCGAAGCCTTTGCGGTTGCCCGCGAAGCCGGTAAGCGCATCATGGGCATGCGTCACTTCGACGTGCAGCTGATCGGCGGCATGACCTTGCACGAAGGCATGATCGCGGAAATGCGTACCGGTGAAGGCAAGACCTTGGTCGCAACCCTGGGCGTTTACCTCAATGCGCTGTCCGACAAGGGCGTGCACGTGGTCACGGTGAACGACTACCTGGCCCGCCGCGACGCCAACTGGATGCGCCCGCTGTATGAATTCCTCGGCATGAGCGTTGGTGTTGTAACGCCATTCCAGCCGCCGGAAGAGAAGCGTGCTGCCTATGCCTGCGACATCACCTACGGCACCAACAACGAATTCGGTTTCGACTACCTGCGCGATAACATGGCGTTCAGCATGGAAGAGAAATTCCAGCGTGAGCTGAATTTCGCCGTGATCGACGAAGTCGACTCCATCCTGATCGACGAAGCCCGTACGCCGCTGATCATCTCCGGCCAGGCCGAAGACAGCTCCAAGCTGTACACCGAGATCAACAAACTGATCCCGCGCCTGATCCAGCACATCGAAGAAGTCGAAGGCGAAGTGACCAAGGCCGGGCATTACACGGTCGATGAGAAAACCCGCCAGGTCGAGCTCAACGAAGCCGGTCACCAGTTCATCGAAGAGATGCTCACCCAGGTCGGCTTGCTGGCCGAGGGCGAGAGCCTTTATTCGGCCCACAACCTGGCCTTGCTGACCCACGTCTACGCTGGCTTGCGTGCGCACAAACTGTTCAACCGCAACGTCGAGTACATCGTCCAGGACGGCCAGATCCTGCTGGTCGACGAGCATACCGGTCGCACCATGCCGGGCCGCCGCTTGTCAGAAGGCCTGCACCAGGCCATCGAAGCGAAGGAAAACCTGAACATTCAGGCCGAGAGCCAGACCCTGGCCTCGACCACCTTCCAGAACTACTTCCGCCTGTACGAAAAGCTGTCCGGCATGACCGGTACCGCTGATACCGAAGCGTTTGAATTCGCGCAGATCTATAACCTCAACGTTATGGTCATCCCGCCGAACAAGCCGCTGGCCCGTAAGGACTTCAACGACCTGGTGTACCTGACCGCCGACGAGAAATACGCCGCGATCATCGCCGACATCAAGGAAAGCATGACCCAGGGTCGCCCGGTACTGGTCGGTACCGCCACCATTGAAACGTCCGAACACATGTCGGCGCTGCTGCAAAAAGAAGGCATCGACCACAAGGTCCTGAACGCCAAGTATCACGAGAAAGAAGCCGAAATCATCGCCCAGGCCGGTCGCCCAGGCGCGCTGACCATCGCCACCAACATGGCCGGTCGTGGTACCGACATCCTGTTGGGCGGCAACTGGGAAGTGGAAGTTGCCTCGTTGGAAAATGCAAGCGCTGAGCAGATCGCCCAGATCAAGGCCGACTGGCAGAAGCGTCACCAGCAAGTGATCGAGTCGGGTGGCTTGCACGTGATCGCTTCCGAGCGTCATGAATCGCGCCGTATCGACAACCAGCTGCGGGGTCGTTCGGGCCGCCAGGGTGACCCAGGCTCGAGCCGTTTCTACCTGTCGCTGGAAGACAGCCTGATGCGTATCTTCGCCTCTGACCGGGTGAAGAACTTCATGAAGGCACTGGGCATGCAGTCCGGTGAGGCCATCGAGCATCGCATGGTCACCAACGCCATCGAGAAGGCCCAGCGTAAGGTCGAAGGCCGCAACTTCGATATCCGCAAGCAATTGCTGGAGTTCGATGACGTTGCCAACGAGCAGCGTAAAGTGATCTACCACATGCGTAACAGCCTGCTGGCAGCGGACAACATTGGCGATACCATCGCTGAGTTCCGCAAGGAAGTGCTGGACGCCACCGTCAGCCTGCACATCCCACCGCAATCGCTGCCGGAACAGTGGGATGTCGCAGGTCTGGAAGCTGCCCTGACCAGCGACTTCGGGGTGAAGTTGCCGATTCAGCAATGGCTCGACGAAGACGATCACCTGTACGAAGAAACCCTGCGCGAGAAGCTCATGACCGAGCTGCTCAATGCCTATAACGAGAAGGAAGAGCAGGCCAGCGCCGATGCCCTGCGTACCTTCGAGAAGCAGATCCTGCTGCGCGTGCTGGACGATTTGTGGAAAGACCACCTGTCGACCATGGATCACCTGCGTCACGGTATCCACCTGCGTGGCTACGCCCAGAAGAACCCGAAACAGGAATACAAGCGCGAGTCGTTTTCCCTGTTCCAGGAATTGCTGGACTCGATCAAGCGCGACACCATTCGCGTCTTGTCCCACGTTCAGGTTCGTCGCGAAGACCCGATCGAAGAGGAAGCACGCCTGCGTCGCGAAGCCGAAGAGCTGGCCCAGCGCATGCAGTTCGAGCACGCGGCAGCGCCTGGCCTTGAACAAGCCGTGGCGGCTGAAACCGCAGAGGAGGGCGCCGATGTTGCTGTCGCCGCTGCCCCTGTTCGCAACGATCAGAAACTGGGTCGCAACGAGCTGTGCTGGTGTGGTTCGGGCAAGAAATTCAAGCACTGCCACGGCCAGATCAACTGATCCAACCCTGGCTTGATGCCGTGTAACATTGACACCGCGCCGCGACCGGCCTCCCGCCGTCGCGGCGTTTTACCATCTCATGCGCAGGGGAAGTCCCCGGCGCGGATTATTTTCTAGGAGCGCTTTCATGGCTGTTGGTCTTGGTCCTTTGCCAACGTTGCACCCGGTTCCCGGCTTCGAGCTGGGCATCTCCTCCGCGGGCATCAAGCGCCCGGGGCGCAAGGACGTTGTAGTCATGCGCTGTGCCGAGGGCTCCAGCGTTGCTGGCGTGTTCACGCTGAACGCCTTTTGCGCAGCGCCGGTGATCCTTTCCAAGCAACGCGTGCAAGGCACCGTGCGTTACCTGCTGACCAACACCGGTAATGCCAACGCCGGTACTGGCGCCCCAGGCCTGGCTGCGGCCGAGCGCACCTGCGCGAAGCTTGCGGAGCTGACCGGTGTCGACGCCAGCGCCGTGCTGCCGTTCTCCACCGGTGTGATCGGTGAACCGCTACCGGTTGAAAAGATTGAAGGCGCACTGCAAGCCGCCCTGGACGATCTGTCGGAAAACCACTGGGCAGAAGCCGCCACTGGCATCATGACCACTGACACTCTGCCTAAAGGTGCCAGCCGTCAGTTCCAGCACAACGGCGTCACCGTCACCGTGACCGGCATCAGCAAGGGCGCGGGCATGATTCGTCCGAACATGGCGACCATGCTGGGCTACATCGCCACCGACGCCAAGGTCGCGCCAGCGGTCCTCAAGGACCTGCTACTGGACGGCGCCAACAAGTCGTTCAACCGCATCACCATCGACGGCGATACCTCGACCAACGATTGCTGCATGCTGATCGCCACCGGTAAGGCCGATGTGCCAGAAGTCACCGAAGCCAGCGGCCCATTGTTCGCAGCCCTGAAGCAGGCTGTGTTCGAAGTCTGCATGGACGTTGCCCAGGCGATCGTGCGCGATGGCGAAGGCGCGACCAAGTTTGTGACCGTTGAAGTCAATGGCGGCGGCAATCATCAAGAATGCCTGGACGTCGGCTACGCCGTGGCTCACTCGCCATTGATCAAGACTGCGCTGTTCGCCTCCGACCCGAACTGGGGCCGTATCCTGGCCGCTGTGGGCCGCGCCGGCGTGCCAGACCTGGACGTCAGCCTGATCGACGTGTACCTGGGCGAAGTCAACATCGCCAGCAAGGGTGGCCGCAGCGCGACCTACACTGAAGACCAGGGCTCGGCGGTCATGGCGCGTGAAGAAATCACCATTCGCATCGAGCTGGGTCGTGGCGATTGCAGCGAGACGATCTGGACCACCGACCTGTCCCATGAGTACGTCAAGATCAACGCCGAGTACCGCACGTAGCCGCTGCCGTCAGGCTGCGATCGACCGCACAGCGGGCGCAGTGATCTAAGCCCCGCATTGGCGCCCCTGACGGGCCGCATCGCAGCCTTCGGCAGCGGCTACAGGGTTTACCAGCAATACCAGGGGGCCAATGGCCCCCTTTCTTTCCCTGAAGATGGAGCCGAAGCATGAGCCTTCACCTGATCATCGGCGACAAACTGTATTCCTCCTGGTCCCTGCGCGCCGCCTTGGCGATCGAAATGACCGGCGCACCTTATACCGAGCAAATCATCAAGCTGAACCAGGCCGATACCCATGCGCGAATCATGGAGCATTCGGCCACCGGCAAGGTGCCGCTGCTCAAGAGCAAGCACGGTACTATCGAAGATTCCCTGGCGATTGGCGAATACCTGGCCGAGCGTTTCCCGCAGGCCAATCTCTGGCCACAGAACATCACCGCACGTGCCCAGGCGCGTTCGGCCTGTGCGCAGATGCACAGCGGCTTTTTCGCCCTGCGCGGCAATATGCCGTTTGACCTGAGTCGTGACCAGGCGCTGACACCCATGCCAGCCGACGTACAGGCAGACATCGATCGTATCGTCGCGTTGTGGGCCGAGTGCCGGGCGAAGGCTCATGGCCAAGGGCCTTATCTGTTGGGTGAGTTCAGCCTGGCCGATGCCTTTTTCGCGCCGGTGGCTGTGCGCTTGCGGTCCTATCGGGTGCAGTTGCCGAGTGAAGCGGCGGCTTATATCGATGCCATCTACCAATGGCCAGCCTTCAAGGCTTGGCAACAAGCAGGTCTGGCGGAGCGTGTGAAGTGAAGCGAGTACATGTAGCGGCCGCGGTGATTCGTGGCAATGATGGCCGGATCCTGATTGCCCGGCGTGCCGATGGCCAGCACCAGGGCGGTTTGTGGGAGTTTCCAGGCGGCAAGGTCGAGGAGGGTGAAAACGTCGCCCAAGGCCTGGCGCGGGAGCTCAAAGAAGAGCTGGGCATTACCGTCGGCGCTGCCCGGCCGTTGATTCAGGTCAAGCACGATTACCCGGACAAACAGGTTTTGCTGGATGTCTGGGAGGTCTCGGCGTTTACCGGCGAGCCTCACGGTGCGGAGGGCCAGCCACTGGCCTGGGTGACGGCACGCGAACTGCCGGGTTACGACTTCCCTGAAGCCAATCAGCCGATTGTCGCCGCGGCGCGCCTGCCAAGCGATTACCTGATCACCCCTGAAGGCCTGGAGACCCCGGCATTGCTGCGCGGTATGCAAAAGGCCATCACCAACGGTACACGCTTGCTGCAACTGCGGGCGCCCAACGGCTATGACCCCACGTACCGTGACTTGGCCGTGGATGCGGTGGGTCTGTGTGCCGGCAAGGCGCAATTGATGCTCAAAGGGCCGCTGGAGTGGCTGGGCGACTTCCCGGCTGCCGGTTGGCACCTGACCTCGGCCCAACTGCGCAAATACGCCAGCAAAGGCCGTCCGTTCCCCAAGGAGCGTTGGTTGGCGGCGTCTTGCCATAATGCCGAGGAATTGTCGCTGGCTGAGCAGATGGGGGTGGATTTTGTCACGCTATCGCCGGTGCAGCCGACCCAGACGCACCCCGATGCACAGCCGTTGGGCTGGGAGCAGGCTGCGCGCTTGATCGAAGGCTTCAGCAAGCCGGTGTATCTGCTGGGTGGCGTTGGCGCCCCGAATCGCGAACAAGCCTGGGCGGCTGGAGCGCAAGGTGTGGCGGGAATCCGCGCCTTCTGGCCACAACCTGACTGAAACGGACACCGCTTGCTGGCGATACACGCACTGCGGATTGGTGGGTGAAAAGCGGTGCGTCACCCCCTGAGCGGACCCGGCCGCGATGGGCTGCGCAGCGGCCCCAGAGGCCAGTGGCATTGCGATGCAGGCCTGCGGATTGAGTCGCTTTCAGCATCGCAAGGGCCGCTTCGCAGCCCATCGCGGCCAGGTCCGCTCCTACGAATGGCCGGTTGCCTCAAGGCTTGTCAGCACCTCGCACAATCTGCCGTAGGAGCGGACCCGGCCGCGATGGGCTGCGCAGCGGCCCCAGAGGCCAGTGGCATTGCGATGCAGGCCTGCGGATTGAGTCGCTCTCAGCATCGCAAGGGCCGCTTCGCAGCCCATCGCGGCCAGGTCCGCTCCTACGAATGGCCGGTTGCCTCAAGGCTTGTCAGCACCTCGCACGATCTGCCGTAGGAGCGGACCCGGCCGCGATGGGCTGCGCAGCGGCCCCAGAGGCCAGTGGCATTGCGATGCAGGCCTGCGGATTGAGTCGCTTTCAGCATCGCAAGGGCCGCTTCGCAGCCCATCGCGGCCAGGTCCGCTCCTACGAATGGCCGGTTGCCTCAAGGCTTGTCAGCACCTCGCACAATCTGCCGTAGGAGCGGACCCGGCCGCGATGGGCTGCGCAGCGGCCCCAGAGGCCAGTGGCCTTGCAATGCAGACCTGCGGATTGAGTCGCTTTCAGCATCGCAAGGGCCGCTTCGCAGCCCATCGCGGCCAGGTCCGCTCCTACGAATGGCCGGTTGCCTCAAGGCTTGTCAGCACCTCGCACAATCTGCCGTAGGAGCGGACCCGGCCGCGATGGGCTGCGCAGCGGCCCCAGAGGCCAGTGGCATTGCGATGCAGGCCTGCGGATTGAGTCGCTCTCAGCATCGCAAGGGCCGCTTCGCAGCCCATCGCGGCCAGGTCCGCTCCTACGAATGGCCGGTTGCCTCAAGGCTTGTCAGCACCTCGCACAATCTGCCGTAGGAGCGGACCCGGCCGCGATGGGCTGCGCAGCGGCCCCAGAGGCCAGTGGCATTGCGATGCAGACCTGCGGATTGAGTCGCTTTCAGCATCGCAAGGGCCGCTTCGCAGCCCATCGCGGCCAGGTCCGCTCCTACGAATGGCCGGTTGCCTCAAGGCTTGTCAGCACCTCGCACAATCTGCCGTAGGAGTGGACCCGGCCGCGATGGGCTGCGCAGCGGCCCCAGAGGCCAGTGGCATTGCGATGCAGGCCTGCGGATTGAGTCGCTTTCAGCATCGCAAGGGCCGCTTCGCAGCCCATCGCGGCCAGGTCCGCTCCTACGAATGGCCGGTTGCCTCAAGGCTTGTCAGCACCTCGCACGATCTGCCGTAGGAGCGGACCCGGCCGCGATGGGCTGCGCAGCGGCCCCAGAGGCCAGTGGCATTGCGATGCAGGCCTGCGGATTGAGTCGCTTTCAGCATCGCAAGGGCCGCTTCGCAGCCCATCGCGGCCAGGTCCGCTCCTACGAATGGCCGGTTGCCTCAAGGCTTGTCAGCACCTCGCACAATCTGCCGTAGGAGCGGACCCGGCCGCGATGGGCTGCGCAGCGGCCCCAGAGGCCAGTGGCATTGCGATGCAGGCCTGCGGATTGAGTCGCTCTCAGCATCGCAAGGGCCGCTTCGCAGCCCATCGCGGCCAGGTCCGCTCCTACGAATGGCCGGTTGCCTCAAGGCTTGTCAGCACCTCGCACAATCTGCCGTAGGAGCGGACCCGGCCGCGATGGGCTGCGCAGCGGCCCCAGAGGCCAGTGGCATTGCGATGCAGGCCTGCGGATTGAGTCGCTTTCAGCATCGCAAGGGCCGCTTCGCAGCCCATCGCGGCCAGGTCCGCTCCTACGAATGGCCGGTTGCCTCAAGGCTTGTCGTAAGCGTCCGGGCATCCCGTCTTGCGTAATTAAACCGGTTGCCACTGATGCGGTAGCAACTCGTCGATAGCACTCGCCCGCTGCGTTGGCAGGCGCGTGAGAACATCCTTCAGGTAAGCATACGGATCATGTCCGTTGAGCCGTGCCGACTGGATCAGGCTCATGATTGCTGCGGCCCGTTTGCCACTGCGCAACGAGCCCGCAAATAACCAGTTCGAGCGGCCAATGGCCCACGGCCGGATCTGGTTTTCGCACCAGTTATTGTCAATGGGCACCGCACCGTCTTCGAGATAACGTGACAGCGCCGTCCAGCGCTTGAGGCTGTAATCCAGGGCTTTGGCGATGGCCGAGCCATCGTGCACGAGCTGGCGCTGGGCGATCATCCAGGCATGCAGAGTGTCCATTACCGCTACGGCTTTTTCCTGCCGTATTCGCTGTCGTAAATCCGGCTCGAGGTCGCGGACTTCGCGTTCTATTTCGTACAGCAGCTGGATGTAGCGCAAGGCCTGTTCGGCGAGCTGGCTCTTGTTGGTGGTGTGCAGCTCGAAGAACTTGCGCCGCGCATGAGCCATGCAGCCGATCTCGGTGACACCGAGTACAAAGCTGGCCTTGTAGCCGCCATTATGTGTTGGAGCACATAATGGCGGTTATGTTGCGGCCTGAGTTATGTGATTCCGACCGGGCGAATAGGCAGTTTCTATGTTGTCGATAGGCGATTGACGCAACATAAATTGCAGCGCCTTGGTAGACCTTCATCCCCTGGAGTGTCTGCCATGTTCGAAAATATCTATTCTTCAAACGCTGCCTGTAAACGCCATCGTGCGGGGTCGCTGGCCGCTGAACGCGAGCGATATCTACAGCACTGTGCTGAGCAGGGCTGTACGCATGCCTCCCTTTACTTAAAGGCGTGCTGCTTGCTTTGGATCGCCGAGCGGGTGCAGCCAAGCGACCTCAATGCAATCAATTCGTCGCGGCTGCGCCAGATTATTCACGAAGGGCCATTGCCGGCCAATTCTCCTGCAACTGCTACGACGTTGATAAACACCGCGAGACCTTGGTTTAAGTTCCTAGGCTGGTGGCAAGAGCCAACGGCGGAGCCAATTCCATTCGAGGAGAATCTTGAGCTTTTCGTCTCGTGGATGCGGGACGAACGCGGTTTGACACCATGTACCATCAGTCAATGGCGCAGTCGAGCGGCAACCTTTTTACGCTGGTGCTTCAACACAGGCCGTAGATTTTCGACGCTTAGCCCCGAGGATATTGATGCCTACTTCATCACCTACGGTGCGCAACGGTGGTCGCGAATTTCGGCAGGGCACGTCGCAACAATGTTGCGGGTATTCCTGCGCTACGCGGCAACGCAGGGATCATGCAGCAGTACATTGGCCGACTCGATCCGCTCCCCGCGACATTACGCCCTGGAGTCACTTCCCTATGCACTGAGCTGGGAGGATGTTCAGCGGTTACTCGCAACTACAGATTCAAGTTCTGAACGCGATGTGCGCGATCGAGCCATTCTGATGCTTCTCGCCATCTACGGCTTACGCCGGGGAGAAGTTGCTGCACTCCGGTTGGATCAGATCGACTGGGCTGCTCGCCAATTGCGTATTTGGCGATTGAAGCGCCGTCAGCCGCAGGTTTACCCATTGGTCTCCACAGTGGCTGAGGCATTAGCGCAATACGTTGACACAGTGCGTCCGAAGGTACTGCACCCTGAGATATTCATCCGAATTCGGGCGCCGCGAATCCCCATCTCCGCTGCAGGTCTATACAACATCGTCAGCGGCAGATTGCGTCTGCTCAACATACAAGCTGCACATTTGGGGCCGCACGCGCTTCGACATGCATGCGCGGCCAGGCTGCTCGCCAATGGGCTGAGCCTCAAGGAAATTGGCGACCACCTTGGCCACCGAAGCACATCGGCGACGATGACGTACACCAAGGTTGATCTGGTCTCGTTACGTGAAGTCGGTGACTTCGACCTGGGAGACCTGCAATGAGAACCTTGGACGTAGTCAATGCCTACGTGGCTGTCCGTCGTGCCCAAGGCGTGGGCCTGAATAGCAGTGCCAGAGTGCTGCGTCAGTTTGCACGTGAGACTGGAAATCTCCCGCTCCCCGAAGTTACTCCAGAGGCTGTAGCCGCATTTCTGCACGGGCACGGTGAGCTAAGCGCTACGTGGAAGACGAAGCGAGGATTACTTGTTAGCTTTTATCGCTTCGCAATCGCACGTGGCCACACAACGATCCAGCCCCTGCCGGAACGACCACCACAGCTTCCACCGGCACAGACTCCCTATGTCTATGCCGCCGCAGAAATACAGCACCTATTAGATGCCACCGTCATACTGAGTACCTCGCTCAGTCGCCTTCAAGCTGTGACATACAGAACTCTGCTGCTGATCCTTTACGGTGCCGGGCTGCGCGTCGGAGAGGCGATCAGACTAAACCTCTGTGACGTCGACCTCGAGCAGCGAATCATCACCGTTCGTGACACAAAGTTTTATAAGACAAGGCTGGTGCCGATTGGGCCCAGGCTGGCATCGAAACTGCGAGTTTATCTACGACAACGTTGCGCGCTAGCACTTCCACTAGGCCAAGACTCTGCCCTGCTGTGCACTCGTACTGGCCATCGCCTGAACTATCAATACGTCATAACTCTGTTCCAACGCGTTCGTTTGGCGGCAGGTATTGCTCGCCCAACTGGCGAGCTACGGCCTCCGCGTCTCCATGATCTGCGGCATACAGCCGCCGTTCATCGTGTACTGGGATGGTATCGCGCCGGTAAGGATGTACAGCGGCTATTGCCGCAATTGGCAACGTATTTGGGGCATTTCGACATAAGGTCGACCCAGCGCTATTTGCATATGACTCCCGAACTGTTGCACGAAGCGAGTCGCCGATTTGCCATTTATTCAGGCCAGGAGATTGATCATGATTGACCGCAATCGCCTCGGGGCATGGGTACGTCGCTTCTTGTTGGAGTATCTGGTCGCCGAGCGCAACCTTTCCCACAACACTCAGATCAGTTACCGCGACACGCTGACACTCCTGCTTCCATTTGTCAGTCGAAGAGCCTCGGTGGCAATCGACCATTTGTCGGTGCTCGACATATCGCCCGCCATCGTGCGCGCATTCCTTGAACACGTCGAACACGAGCGCGGTTGTGGCATTGTCACGCGCAACCAGCGGCTCTGCGCGATTCATTCATTAGGGCGCTTCATCGCTATGCGATCGCCAGAGCATTTGGCGTGGTGCACAGAGATCCGTTCTATCCCGTTCAAAAAAACTACCCAGGCGGTCATCCACTACCTCGACAAGCCAGAAGTGGAGGCTCTGCTCCGGGCACCTAATCGAGCTACGAGCCAGGGTGCACGGGACTATGCGATTTTGCTTTTTCTGTACAACACTGGCGCCCGCGCTGATGAAGCTGCCTGCCTCAGCGTTGGTAATTTGCAACTTGGGACTTCACCCTCCGTGCGCATTCTGGGTAAGGGAAACAAATGGCGCGTCTGCCCCCTGTGGGCAGTAACAGCTACAGCGCTGCGGCCACTCATCGTCGAACGCAGAACAGAGGATCGCGTATTCATAGGTCGTACCGGGAATCCCATGACTCGATTCGGCATGTATCGCGTTGTGTCGGTGTATGGACGAGCAGCCGGCAAGTGGGTTGATTCCATGCAAGGCAGGCGCATCAGCCCGCACACTATTCGACACACGACCGCCGTTCACCTGTTAAGAGCCGGGGTCGATATCAATACAATTCGGGCCTGGCTGGGGCATGTCTCCTTGGACACAACCCACATCTACGCGGAAGTCGATCTCGAAATGAAGGCCAAGGCGCTTGCATGTTTGGACGTCACAAATGTGCCTGAGGCTGTGCGCCTGCGACCGAATTCAGCATCTCTCATGGCGTTCATGCGAGGGCTGTAGCATGAATTTATGTGCCACTTTTTGCGCCGAACTCCCGATTGGGAGGCGGCGCCTCTTACCCCCGCAACATAACTCAGGCCGCAACATAACCGCCAAAATCGTCGCAGACCAGCTTGCCCTTCCAGTCTTTCAGGAAGTTGCGGGCGTGTTCTCCGGCGCGGCTGGGGCTGAAGTCGTAGACCACGGCCTTCACGTCGGCAAACTGGCTGGTGGCATAGGCCCAGACATAGGCGCGATGGGTTTTCTTAGCACCCGGCGTGAGCATCTGTACCGGCGTTTCATCGGCGTGGATGACGCCATGCCCGAGCACTACATCGTGCAGTGCATCGACCAGCGGTTGCAGTTGTACGCCACACACGCCGACCCATTGGGCCAGCGTTGAGCGGGCGATGGCCAAACCGGCTCGACCAAAAATCGATTCCTGGCGGTAGAGCGGCAAATGGTCGGCGAACTTCGCGATCATCACGTGAGCCAGCAGCCCTGCGGTCGGGATGCCCTTGTCGATGACTTGCGCCGGAACCGGTGCCTGAGTCAGCGTTTCGCACTCATCGCAGACCCACTTGCCACGGATATGGCGCTCGACGGTGAACACGCCCGGCGTGTAGTCGAGCTTCTCGCTGACATCCTCGCCAATACGTTTGAGGGTGCAACCGCAGGTGCACTGCGTGTTGTCCGGTTCGTGGTGGATCAGGGTGCGCGGAAACTGCGGCGGCAAAGCCGTGCGTTTCGGCTTTTGCCGAGCCTCGGTCGAAACGGGAGCCGGTTGTAGAGCCTCAAGCTCGGCTTCGATGGCCGCGATGTCGGTGTCGATCAGGTCATCAAGCAGGCTGGCCTGGGCCGGGCTTAGCTGCTCGCTGCGCTTGGCAAACTTGAAGCGCTTGAGCTGTGCGATCTCGTGGGCCAACTTCTCGTTGACCGTTTTGTGATGGTGGATTTGTTTGTCCATTGACTCGACGCGCTGCATCAACTGCGCAGCCAGAGCGCGCAGTTGTTCAGGGTTTAGTTGGTCGAGATTTGGAAACGAAGTCATGCCGCCGATTTTGCCAGAGAGGGCTTTGGACGGCGACAGTCTGATAGGCCAATTGCGCGGGCAAGCTGGCCGTGCTGAGCATCAGAGCGCGGTGATGACACCTCCAGCGCCGACCCGTTGCCAGGGCAAACCGAGCACCAGTGCCTGAAGTTGTTCCGCATCCAGTTCGAGTTCTAATCCGTGTCGCGGGTTTGGCCAAAAAAAATGTCCTTGATTCAACCGGCGTGCCGCTAGCCAGATGCCCACGCCGTCATGAACCAGCACCTTCATGCGATTGGCGCGACGGTTGGCGAAGATGTACGCACAGTGCGGCTTCGCCGCACCGAACACTGCCACCACCCGGGCCAAAGCAACATCAGTGCCGGCCCGCATGTCCATCGGTTCGGTGGCGAGCCAAATAGCATCGATACGGATCATCTCAGTACCTCGCTGAGCACGGCGGCGCAGATGGCGGCTTGTTCGAACGGGATGCTGACAATGACCGTACCGCGCGGGTGCGGGATTTCGATGCGGATACCTTGGGGGGTACGCGGTGGTTCGAGTTTTACCGGAACGAATGCAGGTGCAGGTGCAGGTGCCGCTAATGGTCGGCGTTGCAGCGCAACGATCCATTTATGCACGAGGTTCGAGTTGAGGTTATGCCGCTGGGCCACACCGGCGATGGTGGCGCCTGGAGCAGAACATTCCTGGACGATCTGGAGCTTGAAGGTTAGGTGATGGTAACGACGTGGCGGTTTCATGCTGATCCGGCTGCGATAGAGAGAGAGGGTGTCCACCATGGATTTGGTGGACACCATGCTCCCAAGCGTTGGGATCAGGTAGATGGGTTGGCCGGACGCTTACGGCTTGTCAGCACCTCGCACAATCTGTCGTAGGAGCGGACCCGGCCGCGATGGGCTGCGCAGCGGCCCCAGAGGCCAGTGGCCTTGCGATGCAGGCCTGCGGATTGAGTCGCTTTCAGCATCGCAAGGGCCGCTTCGCAGCCCATCGCGGCCAGGTCCGCTCCTACGAATGGCCGGTTGCCTCAAGGCTTGTCAGCACCTCGCACGATCTGCAAGCTCGGCTCCTACAGAATGATGGCGGGTTGCCAGAGGATTTCAGCTACCCCTTGGCGGCGTCCGATCAGCCGCGCCGCCACAAAGAGTAAATCCGACAGCCGATTGATATACGCCAAACCCACTCCCTGCAACGGTTCTGCTGCGTTCAACGCCTGACAGCGCCGCTCGGCGCTGCGGGCCAGGCTGCGGCAGACGTGCGCCTGGGCAACCAGTCGCGAGCCGCCCGGCAGGATGAAGTTTTCCAGTGGGCCAAGCTCTTCGTTCCACAGGTCGATGATCGACTCCAGCCGCTGCACCTCGGCATCATTCAGGGCCTGATAAGCAGGCATCGCGAGTTCGCCACCCAGATCGAACAGTCGATGCTGGCAAGGTGAAAGTACCTCGATTATTTCTGATAGCGCCGGGCAGCCGGCTTGTTGCTCTGCCAACCCTGCCAGCAATACACCCAACTGGCTATTGAGGCTGTCGACCTCGCCAATGGCCTCGATGCGCGGGTGATCCTTGGGCACCCGGCGGCCGTCACCGAGGCCGGTTTCGCCCTTGTCACCGGTGCGGGTGTAAATCTTCGACAAGCGAAAACCCATCTTCTAAAGCTCCACGTTGGTTGGCAGCGCTGGCGTCACCGGGTTTGCCGTCAGTGGCAAGCGCAGGGTAAAACAGGTGCCTACGCCAGGGGTGGAATGCACTTCCATCTGGCCTTTGTGATTGTTGGTAATAATGAAATACGAGACCGAAAGCCCGAGCCCCGTGCCCTGGCCAATTTCCTTGGTGGTGAAAAAGGGCTCGAATGTACGCTTGCGAACGCTTTCAGGCATGCCGATGCCGTTGTCTTCTACCTGGATTTCGGCCCAGGGTGGATTGAGCCGGGTACGCAGGGTAATGCGCCCGGGTTCGCGGGTATCGGTGCGTTGGTGGATCGCTTGGGCCGCGTTCTTGAGCAAATTGAGCAACACTTGCTCCAGCTCGTTGGCGGTGCAGGGCACAGGACCCAGGGCCGGATCGAACTGACGCATGATGGCCTGGCCCTTGAAGTCGAATCCAATGGCCAGGTCGAAGTCATTGCTGGCAATTTCCAGGGCTTGGTCGATCAGCGCCGGCAGGTCGCAAGGTGCCAGTTGACGGTTGCTGCGGCGGCTGAAGCTGAGCATGTGGGTCACGATCTTGGCTGCTCGGGCACCGGCTTGCTGAATACCATCCAGCAGCTGGGGCACTTCGCGCCCTTGCAGGTAGCGATTGACGGTGATCAAGTCGATACCGGCTTCGTCGGCCAGCTCGATATTTTTCGGCAAGTCTGAAGACAGGCGCCGACGGATGTTCTGCACGTTGTGCAAAATGGCACCCAAGGGGTTGTTGATTTCATGCGCCATGCCGGCTGCCAACCCACCGACCGAGAGCATTTTTTCCGATTGCACCATCATTTCTTCCAGCGACAGGCGCTGGGTGATGTCGTCGATGCGGATCACCACCCCGCGCCCGGCACCTCCCATCAAGGGGTAGAACGTCAGTGCGTAATGGTGCGACACATCATCCTTTGTCCAGGTGACCCGCTCGATCTTGGCCACGGTGTGGCGCTCTACGGTGTTCTTGAGCTGCGGCAGGAAAGGCTTGAGAGGCTCGAAGGCGAGAAAGATCGGCTGGTTAAGCGCCTCATCCAGTGGTGTGCCGGAGAGCGCGCTGGCTTCCTGGTTCCACTGGGTGACGTAAAGCTGCTCGTCCAGGGCGATCAGTGCCGAGGGCATGGAGTCGATGATGCTGTTCAAGTAGTTTTGAAAGCCGGTGAGTTTTTTCTCGATCTTGCTGCGCACCTGGACCTCCAGTTCCAGCTTGCGGTTGGTGTGGCGGGTCTCCTCGGCCAAGCCCTGGGCTTGGTCGAAAGCGGCCTGGAATTCGTCTCGGGCACGCTTGAGCTGTTGCTCTCGGGCCTCGATGCGCGACAGCATGGTGTTGAAGGCTTCTGCCAGGCTGCCGATTTCGTCGTGGTTGCCGCGCTGGGCACGCAGGGCGTAGTTCTCCTCACGCGTCACCTGGCGCGACAGTTCTTCGAGTTGGTAGATCGGCTGGGTGATCAGGCGCTTGATCTGGCGAGCAATCACCATCCACAACAGAATACTGAACACCAGGATGCCCAGGCTTGCGGTCAAGGTGCCGGTATAGAACGCCATTGGCA
This sequence comes from Pseudomonas sp. KH_021, assembly GCF_057838865.1. Taxonomy (NCBI): domain Bacteria; kingdom Pseudomonadati; phylum Pseudomonadota; class Gammaproteobacteria; order Pseudomonadales; family Pseudomonadaceae; genus Pseudomonas; species Pseudomonas sp. KH_021. The sequence continues at coordinate 1,076,594 of NZ_CM174477.1, forward strand.
ATTCGCTGCTGGCAACCAGCAGCATATGGCCAGGTGGGCTGCCGTTGCGCGGCAGGGTAATCACCTGGGTGGTGCGAAATTCGGTCATCCGCCAACTTTCGATATGCCGGTAGCGTTTGGGCAGCGGCAGATAATCGCCGTGTTGCAGTTGCGCGAGCAGCACGCCATCACTGTCATACAGCGCCGCGGCGCGCAGGGGCGAATAGCTGTTGAGCTCATTGAGCAGGGCTTGGGCAGACAGCTCGGAGTCCAGGGCCTGCGCCGCCAGGTTCGGGTTGGACACCAGTCGACCGATGGTTTGCAGGGCTTGGGGCGCCATGCTTTCCTGGGAGATCCAGTAGGCGGCACTGATAAAAGTCAGGTTGGCGACCAACAATACCGTGGTCAATAGCACCAGCAAGGCGGCCAGTAGCTTCTGGCCGACCGGCAGGTTTTCCAGGCGTTCGCGCAATGGCATGGTGAAGGCGTGATCCCGGTGGGTGGAAGGGCAGGGTAGGCTCGATTCAGTCGCTGGGCAATCCGTGTGCTGTGAGGTGTTCGACCAGGCGCCGGTGCAGCCGTTCCAGATGCGGCAGCGACAGGTCGTGGCGAGCCGCGACACGGCAGGCATGCCCCAGCAGGTAATGGATTTCTGTACGGCGGCCCTGTGCGACATCCTGATACATCGAAGAGTAGTTGGCGGCCGTTGCCTGGATTACCCGTTCCACTTCCTCGCCTAGCTGATCGGCAGCCTCGGGCTGACCGCAGCGCTGCAGCAGTTCGGCGAGCTCCACACAAAGGGTCGCGACCTCACAGTGGTGGGCCTGCAGGCCACCGTTGCGGCAATCATGCAGCACGGTCAGGGGGTTGATCGCACAATTGAGTGCCAGTTTGCGCCACAACCGGGTGAGGATATCCGGGGTCCACTGATGAGGGATGCCGCAGTCCTGCAGGTCACTGAGCCATTCGGGTGGCAGCGGATTGGCCGGGTCGCCCAGCCAGTTGAAACCGTGGCCTGCGAAGACCACCTGCCAATCGGCCTGGCGAAAGGCGCCTTCGGTGCTGGAGGCAAAGATGCAGCGGGCATGGGGGACGCTGGCAGCCACTTCGTCCTGGCTGCCCAGGCCGTTCTGGAGCAGGATGACTTCGGCTCCGTGCACAAGCCTGGGTGCGAGCCGGGCAACCGCCTGTTCGGCGTCATAGGCTTTGCAGGCCACCAGCAAGCGATGAATCGGTGCTGGGTCATCCGGGGTTTGTGCCGGAATGGCCAGCGTCATGGGTTGGCCGTGCTCGACCAGAGTCAGGCCGCCCGCATCCGTGTAGGCCTTGAGCCGCGCACTGTCGCGCAAGATCAGTTGCACGGCCTTGCCACCGCGCGCCAAGCGGGTCGCCCATAAACTGCCTAGGCTGCCTGCGCCTAGAATGTGCCAGGTGCTGCTCATCAGAGTTTCGCAACCGTTATAATGATCCGGCATTTTAACCGTCAAACCAGGCGTGCTCCATCTTCAACCGAGCAACGCCATTTTTTTTTGGAGAAATACATGCCGTCGTTCGACGTGGTATCAGAACTGGACAAGCACGAAGTCACCAACGCGGTCGACAACGCGATCAAGGAACTGGACCGCCGTTATGACCTCAAGGGCAAAGGTAGCTTCGAATTCAAGGAAAAGGACCTGCAAGTCAACCTGACCGCCGAGGCCGAGTTCCAGCTCGAGGCGATGATCGAAATTCTCAAGCTTGCCATGGTCAAGCGCAAGCTCGATGTCCAATGCCTGGAAGTCAAGGATGCCTACCCTTCGGGCAAGGAGATGAAACAGGAAGTCAAACTGCGCGAAGGTATCGACAAGGAATTGGCGAAGAAAATCGTCGCTCATATCAAGGACGCCAAACTCAAGGTCCAGGCGGCTATCCAGGGCGAGCAGGTTCGCGTCACCGGCAAGAAGCGTGACGACCTGCAAGAGGCCATCGCAGCCTTGCGCGCCAAAGAGTTCGGCATGCCGCTACAGTTCAACAACTTCCGCGATTAAGTCCGCTGTTGGCTGCACAGGCCGGGTTTAAATCCGGCCCTGTGCAGCACGTCTTTTTTGCCCTCGGCTTTCAGGAGAAAGAAATGGATTTGAACGCCCAAGTGGACAATCTGGTCAAGCAATCGCAGACCTGGGTCCCGATGATGATGGAGTACGGCAGCCGGGTGCTGCTGGCAGTCATTACCCTGGCCATTGGCTGGTGGTTGATCAACAAGGTGAGTTACCGGTTGGGCAAGCTTCTGGCTTTGCGCAATGTCGATCTGGCCCTGCAAGGGTTTATTTGCAGCCTGGCCAATATCATTCTCAAAGTGCTGTTGATGGTCAGTGTCGCATCGATGATCGGCATAGAAACCACCTCGTTCGTTGCGGCGATCGGTGCGGCTGGCCTGGCCATCGGCCTGGCACTGCAGGGGAGCCTTGCGAACTTCGCCGGTGGGGTGCTGATTCTGTTGTTCCGCCCCTTCCGCCTGGGCGACTGGATTGAAGCCCAAGGCGTCAGCGGCACCGTGGACTCGATCCAGATCTTCCACACCGTGCTGCGCACCGGCGACAACAAGACGGTGATCATGCCAAACGGCAGTTTGTCCAATGGAATCATCACCAACACCAACCGCCAGCCGACCCGCAAGGTGGTGTTTGATGTGGGTGTCGACTACGACGCAGACCTGCACAAAGCCCGGCAAATTCTGTTGGAATTGGCCAAGGATCCGCGGGTGTTGGCGGACCCTGCGCCTGTGGCGGTGGTTTCGACCCTGGGAGACAGCTCTATCACGGTCTCCCTGCGGATCTGGGTCAAGACTGCAGACTACTGGGATGTGATGTTCATGCTCAACGAGCATGCCCGTGACCGGCTGAGGGCGGAGGGTATCGACATTCCCTTTCCGCAGCGTGTGATCCGCGTGGTCCAGGAACTGTAGGAGCAGACCTTGGTCGCGATGGCGTCGACATGGATCTTCCGTCAACCGCGGAGCATTCATCGCGGGTAAACCCTGCTCCTACAAGACGTTGCATGACCCACAAAAAAGCCCCGGTGCAGTTCGATTGCCCGGGGCTTTTTTGTGCTTTACGCCTTGCTCGAAGGTGGCTCGCTGACAGGGGTCTCAGGCGCCGGGGGCTGCACCTGTGCCTCGTCGCCGTTGCGCCGGTGCTCCTGATGCCAGTGCAAGGCAATCAGGATCAGCGTCGGCACGCCCAGCAGGGCCGTGATCAGGAAGAAATCATGGTAACCCCAATTCTCGACCATGACCCCCGAGTAGCCACCGATCAGGCGCGGTAGCAGCAGCATGATCGAACTCAACAAAGCGTACTGGGTGGCAGAGAACTTCAGGTTGGTGAGGCTGGACAGGTAAGCCACGAATGCCGACGTTGCAAGCCCAGAGCTGAAGTTGTCGAGCGAAATGGTCACCACCAGCATCTGCAGGTTGGGCCCCATACCGGCCAGCATCAGGAACAGGATATTGGTACCCGCCGAGGCGACACCGCCGATGAACAGGATCGGCAAGATGCCAAAGCGCACGATCAACAACCCGCCGAAACCGGCGCCAAGCAAAGTCATGATCAGGCCGAAGATCTTGCTGACGCTGGCGATCTGATCCTTGGTAAAGCCCTGATCGATGTAGAACACATTGGCCATGACGCCCATGACCGTATCGGACATGCGGTAGGTCGCGATCAACCCTAGCAGCAGCAGTGCCTGCCAGCGATAGCGCAGGATAAAATCATTGACCGGTGTGAGCACTGGCGCCAAGCCTCGACGTCCCATGGACGACAGACACAGGCCGGTCAGCAGCGTGTAGAGAATGGCGCGCAGGAAGGCGCGGTCTTCAAACAGCAGGTCGAGCAGGCTGCCCCCTTCGAACAGCACACTGGCAAAGTCGGTGTTGTAGAGCTGGGTGAACATGGCCGGTACCGACACCAGCAAGATGATCAGCACGAACACCGAAACCAGTTGATGACTGAAACCGTAACGGGCGGCAGACAACTGGGTTTTCAGCGACACCGGGGGTTCACGCATCAACAGGGTGGTGAGCAACGCGGGCACCATCAGCACGCCAAACAGCACGTAGGTGCCGGTCCAGGCTTTGTGCAGGTAGCTGAAACCGGTCGAGCCGAAGCCTTCGGCAAAAAACAGCGCCCCGGCGGTCGCCAGCAGTGCTGCCACCCGATAGCCGGCCATATAGCTGGCGGCCAGAGCGGCCTGGCGGCTTTCTTCGGCAATCTCCAGGCGATAGGCGTCCACCGCAATATCCTGGGTGGCGGAGGCGAACGCCACCAGCACTGCCAGGGCAATCAGCCAGGACAGATGTTTTTGTGGGTCGCAAAAGCCCATGCCAATCAGGCCGATAATCACCAGCACTTGCGATAGCATCAGCCAGGAACGCCGCCTGCCCATCCGCGCCAGCAGGGGCAGGCGCCATTGGTCGAGCAGGGGCGACCAGACCCATTTGAAGGCATAGGCCAAGCCGATCAGGCTGGCATAACCGATGGTTTCGCGCGCTACACCGGCCTCGCGCAACCACACCGAAAGCGTTGAAAACACCAGCATGTACGGCATGCCGGCGGCAAAGCCGAGCAGCAGTAGCACCAGTGTGGAAGGGCTGGCATAAGCGGCGAGCGCAGCGCGCCAGGTTTTACGGGGCATGAGCTGGAATCTGCCTCAGTTTACGAAAACAAAGCGCGCACTCTAACCGCTGTGCTCCATCGGGCGCCAGCCATGGCACTTAATATCCACACGGTTGTTCTGGACAGTGATGCCCTCGGCACGCAGTCGAGCGCGTTGTTCATTACCCGAAACCGTGCCCAGTGGCAGGCTGATTCGCCCTCCGGCGCCCACTACCCGATGCCATGGCAGGCGCGTGCCCTCGGGCAACTGGCTGAGGGTGCGGCCGACCCACCGTGCAGCGCGACCCAAGCCTGCGAGCTCCGCCAATTGACCATAGCTGACGACTTTACCCTCAGGCACCTGGCCAAGCGCCACATACAGGGCCGTTCGTCGGGCCACGGCCTCGTTGTCAGCAGAAGCCGATGCGCTGTTCATCGCCCACGCTCACTGGGCTTGAGGTGTGCCGAGCCGACATCGATATTGCCAGTGGCTATTGAACTCATCGCTATTCGTCCGGTCAGTCCTTGCTCAGGGTACGTCTATCAGGATAATGCCCGAAATTTTCGCGAACCAGAGCGTTGTATTTGCTTATGTTGTCCAGAGTCCTGATATGCCTTGCCGTTGCTGGCGCCTCGTCGGCAGCCGTCGCCGATACCGTGTGGATGAAGAATGGAGATCGCTTGAGCGGCAAGATCAAGTTCTTCGATGGCGGCAAGCTGCTGCTTGATACTGAGTATGGCGGATCAGTGGCCATCGACATGAAGAAGGTCAAGACCCTGGAAAGTGATCAGGAGCTGCTGGTCAAGCAGGATGAGTACAGCGGCGAGAAGGCCAAGTCGTTGAGCGCGGCCGAAGACGGCAAGGTCACCCTGGCCAATGGCGAGACGCCAAAGACCGTCGAATTATCCAGCATCCAACAGATCCTCAAGCCCAAGCCCGTGGTTGAAGACCTGATGATTAAGGGTAATGTCGATGTGGCTTTGGACTACAAGCAGGCCGAATCCGACACCGAAAACTACGACATCGACTTCAAGACCACTGCCCGCCACGGCCGCTGGCGCCACAACGTTGAAGGCGAATACAACCGCGAAGCCCAGGATGAGGTCACGACGACCAACAACTGGAGCGCCGAGTACGCCCTGGACCGGTTTATCACTGACAAGTGGTTCTGGCAGGGTCGCCTGGATTACAAGCGCGACCATATCGAAGAGCTTGCCCGTCGACGCACCATCGGTACCGGCCCGGGTTATCAGTTCTGGGATGACGAGCTGGGCGCCTTCTCGCTGGGTTCGCTGCTCAACCGTACCGACTTCGAATATGCCGACGGCGGCAAGGACAACTTCTATTCCCTGGGCGTGAAGTGGGACTACAACCGCTACCTGATCGGCAAGAGAGTCGAGTTCTTCACCAATGGTGAAGTCGGCAAGCCACTGGGCAACGTCGCTAACTACAGTCTCGACGCTGAAGTTGGCCTGCGCTACAAGGTCACCGAGTGGGCGTCGCTGAACCTCAAGGCCGAGAAAGACATCATCAGTGGCACCAAGGACAGCGACCTGGACAAAACCCGCTATACCGCAGGGTTTGGTGTGACCTGGTAACAGCTGCCCAGCGGTGTCTTGGCAAATGCGGGTGATAATGCTTACCTTGTGACCGAATACCGTGTTCAAGGAGTCACAGGGTGAGCCTAAAAGCTGCCAAGCAAGCGCGTACGCTTCTGCTTAAAGAATACCGGGGGGTGCTCTCCACCCACTCCAAATCGATGCCGGGCTTTCCGTTCGGCTCCGTCGTTCCTTACTGCCTGGACGCCCAGGGCAATCCACTGATCCTGATCAGCCGCATAGCCCAGCACACCCATAACCTGCAAAAAGATCCGAAGTGTTCGTTGCTGGTCGGCGAGCGAGGGGCTGAGGATGTACAGGCGGTCGGGCGTTTGACGGTGCTGGCTGAAGCCAGCCAGTTGACCGACCCGGCAGCCATCAATGCCGCCGCTGAGCGTTACTACCGGTATTTCCCCGAGTCGAGCAACTACCACAAAGCCCACGATTTCGATTTCTGGGTGCTCAACCCGGTGCGTCACCGCTATATCGGCGGTTTCGGGGCGATTCACTGGGTTGATGAACTGACCGTGGCCAATCCGTTCGCCGGCAAGGCGGAGCTGAGCATGATCGAGCACATGAACGCCGATCATGCCAAGGCCATTGCCCATTATGTCGAGCTGGCCGGATTGCCCCAGCATACCCCTGCAAAAATGGCGGGCATCGACAGCGAAGGCATGCACCTGCGCATCGGCCAGGGGCTGTATTGGCTGCCTTTCGCAGCGTCTTGCAATACGCCGACACAGGTTCGTGAAGCCTTGGTTTCCCTGGCGCATGCGGACGAATGGCCGACTGTTGTCGCGGCGGCGACTTGAAAAAACGGGAAGTCGCCGTCATTTAGGGGTTTACTGCAAGGATGTCTTGCGTAGAGGACCCCGTAATGCGTGCATTTCTACTGTTGTTTCTTCTTTTTCCGGTGCTGGAGCTGTACGTCTTCTTCAAGGTCAGCACCGCGATCGGCTTTTTCCCGGCGCTGCTATTGATCATCGCAGGCTCCGCCCTGGGTGTGCTGGTGGTGCGAGTGGCAGGTCTTGCCACTGCATTGCGTGCCCGTGAAAGCCTGCAGCGCGGCGAACTGCCCGCCGAGCAGATGTTCCAGGGCATGTTGTTGGCAGTGGGAGGCGGCTTGCTGCTGTTGCCAGGCTTTATCAGCGATGTGATCGGCCTGGTGTGCCTGCTGCCGTTCACCCGGCGCTTGCTGGGCCGCAAGATGCGCGAGCGCGCCGAGGCGCAAGCCATGCGCCAGCGTGCCTTTGCCGATGACCTCTATGCTCAGCGCCCCGATGCCACTCCCGGCAGCCCGCGCAAGCCGGATGTCATCGAAGGCGAATACGAGCGACGTGACCGCTAAGCCACCTTGTTCTGACGCGGCCCCTTCATGGGGCCGTTTTTTTTGTGCCAGGCGATGCAAAAAATTTCAGGGGTTGCACTTGTAATCCACTTGGGCGACCTCATGTATGGGTCACCGCAAGGTTTCTGGTCGCTGGCCAGACATTTAACTTACACGGCTCGCCTGGCGAGTCGTGACCGGCACAGCCGGATGAACCAACTTGCCGGTGCCGATACCGGCCGATGAAAACCACAATTAGGAGAGATCGACAATGAAGCTTCGTCCTCTGCATGACCGCGTCGTAATCCGTCGCAGCGAAGAAGAATCGAAAACCGCTGGCGGTATCGTTCTGCCGGGTTCGGCCGCTGAAAAGCCTAACCGTGGCGAAATCGTCGCTGTAGGTGCCGGCCGTGTGCTGGACAACGGTGAAGTACGTGCGCTGGCTGTGAAAGTGGGTGACAAGGTCGTTTTCGGCCCGTACTCCGGCAGCAACACTGTGAAAGTTGACGGCGAAGACCTGCTGGTGATGAGCGAGAACGAAATCCTCGCTGTCATCGAAGCTTGATTACCGCTGGTTTCCCGTTACTACAAAGTATTTAAGGAATAACGATCATGGCTGCTAAAGAAGTTAAATTTGGCGATTCCGCCCGTAAGAAAATGCTGGCTGGCGTTAACGTTCTGGCTGACGCGGTAAAAGCGACCCTGGGCCCGAAAGGCCGTAACGTGATCCTGGCCAAAAGCTTCGGCGCACCGACCATCACCAAGGATGGCGTGTCTGTAGCCAAGGAAATCGAACTGAAGGACGCCTTTGAAAACATGGGCGCCCAGCTGGTCAAAGACGTGGCTTCGCGCGCTAACGACGACGCAGGCGACGGCACCACCACCGCTACCGTCCTGGCTCAAGCCATCGTCAACGAAGGCCTGAAAGCCGTCGCTGCCGGCATGAACCCGATGGACCTGAAGCGCGGCATCGACAAGGCGACCATCGCCATCGTTGCCCAGCTGAAAACCCAATCCAAGCCATGCGCTGATTCCAAGGCCATCGCTCAGGTCGGCACCATCTCCGCCAACTCCGACAACTCCATCGGCGACATCATTGCCGAAGCCATGGAAAAAGTCGGTAAAGAAGGCGTGATCACCGTTGAAGAAGGCTCGGGCCTGGAAAACGAACTGTCGGTCGTAGAAGGCATGCAGTTCGACCGTGGCTACCTGTCCCCGTACTTCGTCAACAAGCCAGAAACCATGGTTGCCGAGCTCGACGGCCCGCTGATCCTGCTGGTCGACAAAAAGATCTCCAACATCCGCGAAATGTTGCCAGTACTGGAAGCCGTTGCCAAAGCCGGTCGTCCTCTGCTGATCGTTGCCGAAGACGTTGAAGGCGAAGCCCTGGCGACTCTGGTAGTGAACAACATGCGCGGCATCGTTAAAGTCGCTGCCGTCAAGGCACCAGGCTTCGGCGACCGTCGCAAGGCCATGCTGCAGGACATCGCCGTTCTGACTGGCGGTACCGTTATCTCCGAAGAGATCGGCCTGAGCCTGGAAAGCACCACCCTGGAGCACCTGGGTAACGCCAAGCGCGTTGTTCTGTCCAAAGAAAACACCACCATCATCGACGGTGCTGGCGTTGAAGCCGACATCCAGGCTCGCGTTGTCCAGATCCGTCAGCAAGTGGCCGACACTTCCTCGGACTACGACCGTGAAAAACTGCAAGAGCGTCTGGCCAAGCTGTCTGGCGGCGTTGCAGTGATCAAGGTTGGCGCTGGCTCCGAAGTTGAAATGAAAGAGAAGAAAGCCCGCGTTGAAGACGCCCTGCACGCTACCCGTGCAGCCGTTGAAGAAGGCGTGGTGCCTGGCGGTGGTGTTGCTCTGGTACGTGCCCTGCAAGCTATCGACACTCTGAAAGGCGACAACGCTGATCAGGACGTAGGTATCGCTCTGCTGCGTCGCGCTGTCGAAGCACCTCTGCGCCAGATCGTTGCCAACTCCGGCGACGAGCCAAGCGTTGTGGTCGACAAGGTCAAGCAAGGTAGCGGCAACTACGGCTACAACGCTGCAACCGGCGAATACGGCGACATGATCGAAATGGGTATCCTGGACCCAGCCAAAGTGACCCGTTCGGCACTGCAAGCTGCTTCCTCGATCGCCTCGCTGATGATCACCACCGAAGCGATGGTTGCCGAGGTTCAAGACGACAAGCCATCTGGCGGCATGCCAGACATGGGCGGCATGGGTGGCATGGGCGGCATGATGTAAGCCAGCCTTACCCCCGTAGCAACTAAAAGGCCCGGTGCGAAAGCACCGGGCCTTTTATTTTTGTACGCATATTCCACACGGCATGTGGCATGGGCCTGGTGTGGCCATTGCCTGTAGGAGCTAGGCTTGCCGGAGTGCCGGACCACTGCGATGGCTTCACCTCGGTCCAACAGACAACCGCGGCACCTTCATCGCCGGCAAGCCGTGCTCCTACATCTATGGGCGCTGCATGGCAGGAACAGCGGTGGTTGAAGCCTGACTCTCCCGTCGGTAGAGCACCGCATAATAGGAGCCCAGGCAGATCAGCCAGCAGAAGATCGCGGTCCAGACGTTGTGGGAGAAAAAATGCGCGCCCTGCAGCATTCGTCCAACTGAAAAGATCGTCCCCAGCGAGAATGCAAAGATGAAGGCGGCCTTGGCCAGGCGCGGGCGACGGTCTCGCAGCACGAAAAACAGCGCAAACAAGGTGAGCCCGGTTGCAGCATGCCCACCCGGCCAGCAGCGGCCTGGCTTGTCGGTGGCTGGCCGATGCTCCAGCAGCTAGCTATAGGTTTCCTTGCCGCCGAATTCTTTCAGGCTCCAGGGACACTGCACGGCAGTGACTGCTTGGGTAAAGGCATCTGGAGTCCACACGGTAATTGAATATACGGTTAGCCTGAATCAACGGCCCTGGAGTCGGGCGTAACACAACGCCGCGAAAGTGCGCGCAGGGTAGCGTCGCGAAGGTGTGAATCGTGAGTGAAAAAATGTTATGACGCCACGAATCCCACATGCCCTAGCCCTGTGCCCCGGCAGGCCTTAAGCTGCGCCTGCCACGAGGGCGAAAGCTGCGGACAAAGAGGGAGCCCAATGCGAATTCTACTGGTTGAAGACAACCGCGATATCCTGGCCAACCTGGCTGACTACCTGGGTATGAAAGGCTATATCGTTGACTGCGCCCAGGACGGTTTGTCGGGCCTGCATCTGGCGGCCACCGAACATTACGACCTGATCGTGCTGGACATCATGTTGCCTGGCATCGACGGCTATACCCTGTGCAAGCGTCTGCGAGAAGATGCCCGCCGCGATACACCAGTGATCATGCTGACCGCACGAGATCAACTCGACGACCGGCTGCAGGGGTTTCGCTCCGGTGCCGACGACTACTTGCTCAAGCCTTTTGCCTTGTCTGAGCTGGCGGCGCGAATAGAGGCTGTGCTGCGTCGCAGCCAAGGGGGTGGCAAGCGCTGCCTGCAAGTGGGCGACCTGAACTACGATCTGGACACGCTTGAGGTGACCCGCGAAGGGCGTCTGCTCAAGCTCAACCCTGTCGGCCTGAAGCTACTGGCAGTGCTGATGCAGAAAAGCCCCCATGTGCTGCGGCGTGAAGTGCTCGAAGAGGCCCTGTGGGGCGATGATTGCCCGGACAGTGACAGCCTGCGAAGCCATGTCCACCAACTGCGCCAAGTGATCGACAAGCCGTTCGACAAGCCACTGCTGCAGACCGTGCATGGTGTTGGCTATCGCCTGGCCGAGGGGCGTGATGGAGTTTAAGCAGAGCCTTGCTCAGCGGATCATCATTGCCTTTGCCTTGATGACTGCACTGGTAGCCGGGGCCTTTGCCATCGGGATCATCTCGACGGTTCATCTGGTCGAGGAAAAGCTTATCTCCGCAGGCTTGGGCGGAGACCTGCAGCGTCTGTTGTTGATGGACAAGGTCAGCGATTGGAGCCATCGCCCCGAACCCGACCAACTCTTCTATTACAGCAGTGGCACGGGAGACTTCGAGCTGCCCAAGGACCTGCGGCACCTGGACCCAGGTTTCCACGAAGTCTTTCGCGAAGAACTGTCCTACCACGCCATGGTTGAAGTGGTGGATGGTCGCCGCTACGTGCTTCTACAAGACCAGAGCGACTTCGAAGAGCGCGAGCGGGTGCTTTTTGCCGTGGTCGTCATAGGGTTCGTCCTGAGCCTTGCACTGTCGGTGGTGCTGGGATGGATGTTGGCTCGCAAGGTCATGGCACCCGTGGTGCGCCTGGCGCGCCAGGTGCGTCACCGCGATCAATTGCTGGGTCTGGCGCCACCCTTGGCACCGGATTATGCCGCGGACGAGGTGGGTGAACTGGCGGTTGCCTTCGATGCAACGCTGGGTCGACTGCGTGACACCTTGAATCGCGAGCGTCTATTCACCAGCGATGTGAGTCATGAGTTGCGCACGCCCTTGATGGTGTTGGCCAGCTCCTGTGAGCTGTTGCTGGAGAACCCTGCCCTCGATCAGCGTGCCCGTGCCCAAGTAGAGCGAATCTTCCGGGCGTGTGCGCAAATGCGTGAATTGGTTCAGACCTTCCTGATGCTGGCCCGTTCCGAGCATGAAGATACCGCAGGTGCTTCCCTGGCAACCGTGGCACAAGTCGCCGATGAACTGATAAACCTGTGGCGCGAGCCTATCGAGCAAAAGGGATTGGCCTTGAGCGTGAAGGTTCTTACGGTGTCACAAACTCTCTACAACACCACTTTCCTGCACGCGGTCATGGCTAACCTGATCCGCAACGCTGTGCACTACACTGACCATGGATTTATCCACCTGACGCTCGATGGCGACCACTTCTGGGTGGAGGACAGCGGAGTGGGGATTCCGGAAGAGAAACGCGAAGCCATGTTTCAGCCCTTTGTGCGCGGTAACAATGAGAAGCGCGGCGAGGGCCTGGGGTTGGGGCTTTCGTTGGTGCAGCGGATTTGTGATAACCAAGGCTGGACCGTCGAGCTGTCGCCCACGCAGCCTCACGGTTGCCGATTTGATGTTGAGCTGTCGCCAAAAAAACGGTGAATCTGTCAGAACGTGGTATTTAGCCCCGTAAAACCTCGAAATGTATAAGGATCCAAACTCACAAAATTTTCACATTTGTATGACCTGGCGATGACGAGCGCATGAATAAGGTGGGCTGATCAGAGCCAGGAGATGCATCATGAGCGACCCGATCAAGCTGGAATTTTCCGAGAAATATGACCAGCAGCACGCGCAGAATTATTTCATCAAGCATCAGGACGGGCTGGCGCGCAGGCTCTCTCACTATCGTGACGAACAACTGGCCCAACGCGCCCTGGCGTTGGCAGGCGAACCCAGCCTGGTGCTGGACCTGCCTTGCGGCGCCGGTCGATTCTGGCCATTGCTGGCGCAAAAAACCAACCGTGTGATCATCGGTGCCGACAATTCGGCTGACATGCTGGCAACCGCTTGCCATTCGCAACCGGCAAAGGTGGTGGAACGGGTTCGACCTTTGCAAACATCGGCGTTCGATATCGATTTGCCTGACAATGCGGTCGACAGCATTTTCTGCATGCGTCTGATGCATCACATCGGTGAGTCCTCGAACCGTTTGGCAATGCTCAAGGAGTTTCAGCGCGTGACACGTGACAGCGTGATCCTCTCGTTGTGGGTCGATGGAAACTTCAAGGCGTGGCGTCGCAAGAAGCTTGAAGAAAAACGCCGGCTGAAAGAAGGCGAGGGCAGTTTCCAGAACCGTTTTGTGTTGCCAGCTGCTACAGTCGAGGCCGAATTCAAGCAGTCGGGTTTCCGAATTCAGGAACGTTTGGACTTCTTGCCGCTCTACGCCATGTGGCGCGTTTACGTTTTGCGTAAGGAGTAAGAAGCGAATGGCAGTAGAGTGTGCAACCGAGGTCGTTTCGATGAGTGAAAACCGCTTTGAGCATTACTGGCAGCAGCGTGGCGAGTGGGTTGAAGAGCCCAACCAGCGGCGCGGCGGCGAAAGTGGCGTGCAGCGGTTACGAGGCGAAGACGGGCGCTTGTTGTATGCCAAGCGCCAGGTTGGGCACATCTATCGCAGTTTGTTGCATCCTTTGGGTCGACCTACGGTACTGCGTGAGCATGATGCACTGAGGGCGTTCCAGGCCCTGAAGGTGCGGGTGCCAGAAGTGGTTTATTGCGGTGTCGAACGCAGCGAAGATCGCCAATGGCGAGCGTTGTTGGTGACGGCAGCGCTGGAAGGCTTCGTAGAACTGGACGACTGGTATGCCTCGGGTGGTCGTGAGCGACACGGCGAGGCTGTCCATAAACAGATGCTTCAAGACTTGGCAGAAAACCTGGCCCGCATGCACCGTGGCCATTGGCAGCACGGTTGCCTGTATAGCAAGCATGTATTTGTCCGGGTGCTGGGCGAGGGGGAAAAGGCTCGCGCCGAAGTGGCCCTGCTGGACCTTGAGAAATGCCGTCGGCGGTTCAGCAGTCAGCGCGCTGCGGCCAACGACCTGCGCCAACTGCGTCGCCACTCGTCGTTCGCCGATGCAGACTGGGCCCAGTTGCTCTACTTTTATAGAAAGGCGTATGGCAGTTCTATCAAAGGTTTAGGCCAATGAAACTAGAAATAGCTCGAGGTATGTTTCTCATGATGGCGCTGGGCGTAGCAACCGTTGCAGCCGCTGCCTGGGAAATACCTCGGCCTGAGATACTTATTTCAGCAATAGGCAGCGGGCATTGCCCTCTGCCTCGGCTCGTCAAGGCTCAGGAAACCATGCGGCCCGACCAGGATCTGCTCCTGCTGATGTTCGGGCTTGCTCAAGGGAAGGGCCCGCAAGGCTGACGCTGCTTCGTAACACATGAAGGCCCCGTTTAATGACGGGGCTTTTTGGTTTCTGACAAACCCCAAATTTTCCTGAACTGCGATATGGCCATCGCCGCGGTCGGTAGGAGCCGGCTTTAGCCGCGATGAAGGCACCGCGGTTTGCCGGAAGGATTGCGGTGCATCCCATCGCCGGCAAGCCGTGCTCCTACAGAGCTTCAGGTTGCGTCTGGGGGGCTTTGTCCTTGGCCGCGAGCAAGGTGTAGACGCACGGCAACACGAACAAGGTGAACAAGGTGCCGATCGACATGCCCGTGGCAATCACAGTGCCGATATCGAACCGGCTCACTGCCCCGGCCCCCGTGGCCAATATCAACGGCACCATGCCGAACACCATGGCCGCGGTCGTCATCAGGACCGGGCGCAAGCGAATCGATGCGGCTTCTTCCACGGCTTCGCGCGCTGACAGGCCTTTTTCATGGCGCAACTGATTGGCAAATTCGACAATCAGAATGCCGTGCTTGCTGATCAGGCCAATCAAGGTCACCAGCCCCACCTGGGTGTAGATATTCATGCTCGATAGCCCCAGGAACAGCGGTATCAACGCACCGCATATGGACAATGGCACGGTAACCAGGATGACCAGTGGATCACGAAAGCTCTCGAATTGAGCCGCCAGTACCAGAAAGATGATCGCCAGCGCCAGGCCAAAGGTCACCCACAACGCACTGCCTTCCTGTACGAACTGACGCGCCTGGCCCCCATAGTCGAAGGCAAATCCTGCCGGTGCTTCTTCGCTGGCGATGTTACGCAGAATGGAAATGGCCTCACCCATGCTCACCATCGGCACACCCTGAATGATCGCCGAGTTCAACTGTTGGAACTGGTTCAACTGGCGGGGGCGGGCACGGTCGCTGACAGTGATCAGGGTGGAGAGCGGCAACATCTCGCCCTTGTTGTTGCGCACGTAATATTGAGTCAGCCAATCGGGGTTGTCGCGATAGGCCCGTTCAACCTGGGCGATGACTTTGTAGCTACGTCCTTCGATGGTGAAGCGGTTGATCTCGGCTTCACCCAGCAGTGTTGCCAGTGTGCCGCCCAGGGCATCCATGGAGACCCCCATCTGCGCCGCCTTGGCGCGATCGATGTCGACTACCACCTCCGGTTTGTCGAATGCCAGGTCAATGTCCAGGAACGCGAACTTGCCCGACGCCAGCGCCCGCTCCTGGACCCGTTCGGCGACCTGCAGCAAGGATTCATAATCGTTGGGTGTATTGATCACGAACTGCAATGGCAAGCCTTCGCCTGTGCCCGGCAGGGACGGCAGGTTGAAGCCAAAAATTTGCAGGCCGCTGATGTTGGAAAGTTTGGCCTGGACCTCTGGCAACAACTGCATCTGGGTACGGTCGCGTTCATCCCAGGGCTTGAGCAGAAAGCCGCCGATACCGGATTGCACACCGTTGAATCCGTTGATCTGGAACGAGGAGTAGTACTCGGGGAACTCCTTGAAGATCGAGATGAACTCATCGGTGTAGCTGCTCAGGTAATCCAGGTTGGTCGGCTGTGGGGCGGTGGCCATCATGAAAATAATGCCTTGATCTTCGTCTGGCGCCAGCTCCGAGCGGGTAAACATCAGCAATACCGGGATCAGGCACATCACGATGGCCGCGAATACCAGCACCACCGGCCGCGTGTTGAGCGTGCCATGGAGAGTTTTCTGGTAACGCCGTTTCAAGCGTTCGAAGATCTGGTCCAGGCGATGGGCCAGGCCGGAGGGGTTTTCGTCGTGGCGCAGCAGCAGGGCGCACATCATCGGCGAAAGGGTAAGGGCGACGATGCCGGAAATCACCACGGCCCCGGCCAGGGTCAGGGCGAACTCCTTGAACAATGCTCCCGTGAGGCCTTGCAGAAAGCCGATGGGGGCATAAACCGCAGCGAGGGTGATGGTCATCGAGACCACCGGCATGGCGATCTCCCTGGCGCCTTCCAGCGCAGCGTCGTACGGCGTCTTGCCTTCCTCGATATGGCGGTGGATGTTTTCCACCACCACAATCGCGTCATCCACCACCAGGCCGATGGCCAGCACCATCGCCAGCAGGGTCAGCAGGTTGATCGAATAGCCCATCAACTGCATGAAGAACAGCACGCCGATCATTGACAGCGGAATCGTGATAACCGGGATCAGCACCGAGCGCAGCGCCCCCAGGAACAGGAACACCACCACGATCACGATCAGCACCGCTTCGAACAGGGTCTTGACCACCTCGTTGATCGAGGCCTGGATAAAGCGTGTGGCATCGTAGGCGATTTCGACCTTGAGGTTGGGCGGCAACTGGGACTCCAGCTCCGGCATGATCTTGCGCACTTCCTTGATCACATCCAGCGGGTTGGCGCCAGGCGTGGCCTTGATGCCGATATACACCGAGGGGGTGCCGTCGAAGGAGCTGACGCTGTCGTAGTTCTCCGCGCCCATCTGCACTCGCGCCACGTCACCGAGCAGCACCCGGCTATCGCCTTCGGTCTTGAGTGGGATGGCGGCAAAGGCTTCGGCGGATTTCAGTTCGGTGGTGGCATTGATGCTGGTGACGATGTACTGGCCTTTCACTTCACCGGCCGCCGACAGAAAGTTGTAGCGGCGCACGGCGTCGGTGACGTCGGTGGCGCTCAGGCCGTAGCCGGCCAGCTTGACGGGGTCGAGCCAGATACGCATGGCGAACACCTGGTTGCCAAGGATTTCTGCCTCAGCCATGCCCGGCAAGGTCGCAAGCTTGGGCTGGATGATGCGCGACAGGTAGTCGGTGATCTGCGGGTTGCTCAGCTCACTGCTGAAGAAGCTGATGTACATCAGTGCCGAGGCGTCGGCGGCCTCCTTGCTCAACACCGGGTCTTCGGCGTCCTGGGGCAGCTTGTTCTTGACCTCATTGGCCTTGGCCAGCAGTTCGGTGAACAGCCGGTCACTGTCGGCGCCGATACGCGCGTAGATGGAAATCACCGAGAAGTTCTGGCGACTGACCGAGGTCATGTAGTCAATGCCTTCGGCGCTTGCCAGGCTCTGCTGCATGGGTTGGGTGATATAGCCCTGGATGGTCTCGGCGTTGGCGCCGGGGTAGGCGGTGGTCACGGTGATCAGAGCGTTTTCCATCTGCGGATATTGGCGGATGGTGAGCTTGCCGTAGGCCTGAAAGCCCAGCAGCACGATCAGCAGGCTGATCACCGTGGCCAACACCGGGCGGCGGATGAACGGATCTGTAAAAGCCATGGGGGTTGTCCTTGATCAGTCCGCGCGAGGCGGGCTGTTCTTGTCGGCCTCGAGGGCCTTGTCTGGGCTGATCGCGATTTCTGCACCCTGTTTGAGCTTCAACTGGCCGGCGGTCACGACCTGCTCGCCACCGTTCAAGCCCTTGTCGATCACTACCCAGCCATCGCGGCGCTCGCCGGTTTCGACAAAGCGCCGATCAGCGATCAGCACGGGGTGACCTTCGGCGTTTTTCTGGACTTGGCCGTCCTCGGCCTTTTTCTCGGCGACCACATACACCGAGTTACCGTACAAGGTGTAAGTGATGGTGCTTTCCGGCACGACGATCGACGGCCTGGGTTCTGGCAGCAGCACCTGAAGTTTGGCGAACATGCCGGGTAGCAATTTGCCGTCCGGGTTGGCCAGGGTGCCGCGCACCATCACGTTGCGGGTGGTGTCTTCGACCTTGGGGTTGATGGCGCTGATGCTGCCTTCAAAGGATTGCCCGGGATAAGCCGCGACACTGACCCTGATCTTCTGCCCCAACGCCAGTTTGGGGACCTGTTGCTCGGCGATAAAGAAGTCGACGTAGAGGCTGCTCAGGTCCTGAAGTGTGGCGATGACAGTGCCGCTGGCCAAGTAATCGCCGACATCAATCTGGCGGATGCCGATGGTGCCGGAGAAGGGTGCAGCGATGCTTTTTTTCGCCAGGGAGGCCTTGAGCTGGGCGACGGTGGCCCTGCTTTTCAGTAATACGGCATTGAGGCGGTCGAACTCGCCCTTGGAGATGGCCTGGCTGCCGACCAGTTGCGCGCCGCGACCGTAGTCGACCTGGGCCAGGCCCAAGTCCGCCTGGGCGGTGCCGAGCAAGGCGGTTTCGACATCGCTGTCGAGTTGCAGCAAGGGTTGGCCAACCTTGACCTTTTGGCCGGACTCAAATTGCACGGCCTTGACGGTGCCGGCGACTTCCAGGCTCAGGTCGACCCCTTGCAGGGCCTTGAGGCTGCCCACTGCCGGCAAGCGGATCTGCCAGGCGCGCTGTTCAGCCGTGGCGACGGCCACGCTGACGGGTGGCTGGGGCACGGAGAACTGCTGTATTTGCTGGTAGACAGAAAAGGCTTTGTAGCCCCCCAGTACCAGTACGATCAGCAACACAACCCCTAGCATGATCAACATGCGGCGTCGCAGCATATTCCAGTTCCTTGGAAAAAGACGTTGTAAGCAGGCGCGCACCTTATTCCTGCGCAGGAGGCAACGCCAATGTGCAATATTGCGAAATATTACCCTTTTGACCGCGTCTGAGAAGTCAGTTTCTCGATGTTTACTTCAAATCAGGTGCAGATGGTTGTCCCAGAGCCCTGCTGGCAACTGTAGCGGTGTAGCTGCAAGCTCGGCCTGGGTGCAATCGTAGAAGCGGCAGCGACCTTGGCCGGAAGTCACCACAAAACCATCCTTGACGGCGCCCACGCCTGCGCAGTCCGGCAACGGGGCATCGAGGCGCACGGCGGCGGTGTCCAGGTCCCAGATGAAAAAGCGATTGGCACGCGGCGCCGTCAGCGCCACCAGTCGCAGGTCGCTGTGAACGGCGACACTGGCGGTGTAGTGGGCCATCGACTGCAACTGCTGCTCGCCAACCGGGAAGGCCTTGAACGACTCGCCAGGTCGCTTGATGGCCAGTAGTTCTGCGGTTTCATGGGACGAGCCCATGAATTGCTGCCCGGCGACGACGGTGCCGTCAGTTGCGATGGCCAGGTGACGTACGCTGTTCATCGGCTGGCTGAGGACTTCCTTGCTGATCAGGGTGCCGTCGCGTTGCATGAGCACCAGGCTTGGCTCCATGGCATCGAGATTCATCTCCACACGGCTTTCGGCCTCGGTGCGGATGCCGCCGTTGGCCACCACCAGGGTTTCGCCGTCCGGCAACCACGACACCTGATGTGGACCGATGCCGTGGGTCGAAATCTCACCGCTGTGTACCAACCGCTCGCCCTCGAAGCGGTACACACCCAGTAATCCCCGACCGGGGTCGGTGGTGTCGTTCTCGGTGGTGTACAGCCATTCGCCACTTTGATGGATCACTGCGTGACCATAGAAGTGGCGATTGGGCTGCGAAACCACGGTCTGCAGCAGCGTCCCGTCACGTAGATCAACCAGGTAGCTTTCGGTCCAAGGCCTGCGTGCGACAAACAGGGCAATGGGCAGTTGCGGGTGGTTGATGATGTCGTGGCAGCGCTGGGCGACTTGCGTTGCGAACACTTGGCTGCCGTCCAGCCGATAACCGACGGCATAGTGGTTGCCATCGCTGTCGTCCCTTGCCGAAAGCAACAGGGGTTGCTTGTCCTTTGCCTGGAACAGTTTCCAGCCACCCAGCGTCAATGCGCTGAGCAGCAGGCTACCTACCGCGAGGACCTGACGTCGCAACATGATCAGTCACCGTCGTTGGCGTTGAAGCCGAGTTGAATATTCAGGGCCTTGGCCAGATCGCCTTCATGCAGGCGATGGACGACATTGAGGCGTTCGTAGAGATCGTTCAGCTGTTGGCGACCCGCCTCGCTGTCGAGCAATTCGGTCAGCGTGCCTTTAGTGTCGGCAAAGTGCTTGAGTGCATCGGCATAAGCGGCGTCGATCTTGTCTGACAGGGCCTTTTGCTCTTTGGGCAACAGGCCGCGCAGGCCTTTGTTGTCCACACCTACCCAGACGGTCTGGGCAGCGGTCAGGCTGGCTTCCAGGCTCTTGAGCGACGACTGGCTGCGCCAGGCTTCGGCCTGCATCGGTTGAGCGATGCCTTTGGTCTGGCGGCCCATGGGCGTACCGAGCTTTTTCTTCAGGGTGTCCAGGGCGGTGACTTGGGCGCGCAGCAGGTCGGCAATGGCTTCGTGCGAATCGGCATACCGCTGGTTCGGGAACTTGGTCATCTGAGCGAGCATGCCGTCTTGGGTGTTCCAGCCGCTGAGGATTTCTTCAGCCAGGAGCTTCTGACGCTCGCCGATGGCGACCAGCAATGGGCAGTAACGGGCTTTTTGGGCCGCATCGGCCACATCGGGCTTGCTGTCGAAAAGGATGTATTCGTAAGCGGAGAGGCCCTGGACCACGACGCTGGACTTGGCCAGGGAGGCGGCGTCTGGCGGCGTTTCGGCATTCGCGATTTGCTCGACCTGACGGCCGACCAGGTTCTTCTTGTCTGGCCAGAACTGTATTTGCCAGGCGCGGTTGCCCTCAGCCAATGGCCCGATCAGCAACGGTTGCAGTTCGGCCCAGGCTTTTTGCGCATGCAGGAAGTCGGCGCGGGCTGTCTCCAGGCTGGATTTGCCTTCGCAGAAGGCCAGGGCACTGACGGCCAGCTGGCGGTCAGCTTCAACCCAGCGGCTGTAGGTCGGCAGGATGACCTGCTGGGCGATGGCAGCAGAGGTCACGGCCTGCGGATCTTGCGGTGAGCAGGCGCCCAGGGCGAGGGCGGCAAGGCTGGTGAACAACAGCTTGGGACGGAACATGTCCGGCTCCTTTTCTCTAGAGTGAGTTCAAAAACGCCAGCAGCGCAGTGCGCTGATCGGCATTGAAAGTCAAAACTTTTTCTTGGGCCGCCTGGGCTTCGCCGCCATGCCAGAGCACGGCTTCGAGGAGATTGCGGGCTCGGCCGTCATGCAGGAAACGGGTGTGGCCGCTGACCGTTTCGGTCAGCCCAATGCCCCACAACGGCGCGGTGCGCCAGTCGCGGCCACTGGCCTTGAATTCGGTACGGTTGTCGGCCAGCCCCGGCCCCATGTCGTGCAGCAACAGGTCGCTGTAGGGGCGAATCACCTGATTGGCCAGTTCGGGCTCGGCGGCAGTGGCCGACGTCGTGAAAGCAGGGGTGTGGCAAGCTTGGCAGCCGGCCTGGAAGAACAGGTTTTTGCCGGCCAGGACTTGTGCGGAGTCGACATCGCGGCGTACGGGCACGGCGAGGTTGCGGGTATAGAACAGCACCAGGCGTTGAATGTTGTCGCTGACTTCCGGTTCTCCTTCGGGTCCATTGCCGTTGGGAGCGGCCAAGCAGCCGGTCTGGGCGGAAGTGCAGTCATCGAAGGGCCGCAGGGTGGTGGTCAGGCCCAAGTCACCCGAGAACGCGTGAACGTTTTGTTGATCCAAGGTTGGTTGGCCGGCTTTCCAGCCAAACCGGCCAAGCACCGTCTTGCCCAGCGCATCGTCCCAGACTTGATTGGGTCGGCCCTTGATGCCGTCACCATTGCGGTCCTGCGGGTCGGCGTTGGCCAGGATCGCTTCCTCAGGTATTGCTTCAAGCAGGCCCAGGCCAATCATGGGCGGCGCGATGCGGGCCGAGAATTGGGTCTGGGGGTGCATCGGGCCATAGCCCAGTTGGGTGATTTTCAGCGTCGGGCGTTGCAGCTCGACCTCGGTGCCATCCTTGAAACGAACGGTAACCGGACTGTAGTCAACCCGTACCTTGCCTTCGGGGATAACGCCCGGTACGGACATGTCTTGAAATTGGCCGCCATACACAGGTTCCGGCACGATGCCCATGCGCTCGATCTCTTTGGCATAGGCCGGTGAGTCGGGGATAGACAAGCGCACCAGCATCGATACGGCGTTATGGTCGAAAGGTTCGGGCGGATGACCGCGGCCGTCCTTGATGTGGCAGTTCTGGCAGGCATTGGTATTGAACAATGGGCCCAGGCCATCGCGCGCGGTGGTGGTCGCGGGGGCGATCACCCATGGGTTCTTGAAGAAGCTGTTGCCGACACTGAAATCCAGGCGGCGCAAGGGCGTCAGATTGGCTGATGGCATGGAAAAGGCATTCTGGTCGCGCCTGTTCACGGTCGCACTGCCGCCGGCTTTGGATTCGCCAGGTTCTGCCTGGGTAAAGCGCGGGGCGTCGTCACAGCTTGCCAGCAGCAAGGCCAGCAACAGCAAGGACAGACGGGAAAACAACAGGGGCATCGAGAATCCAGACAAGCGGGTAAAAACGGAATGTAGGAGCAAGGCTTGCCTGCGATGAAGGCAACGCGGTCTTTACATAAACCGTGTTGCCTTCATCGCAGGCAAGCCTTGCTCCTACAGGTGACCACGCCGCGATGAAGTGGGTGAGCCGCGGTGAGGCCACCGCGGCGTATCAATCAGACCGCGGTGCTTTCATCGCGCCAATCAGAATTCGTGATCGGCGCTGTCGGGGTTCAGGTCATTGATGCCCAGCTTGCCAGCCGCCTGCTCGATGGAGCCGGTCTGCTTGACCAGCGAAGCAATGGCGTCACTAACGATCTGCTTGCCAGCGGCGTTGCCTACGGCGATCAGTTGGTCGTAGTGCTCGCCTTTGTTGGCGTGGTCAACGATGACTTGCATCTTGGCTTCGGTCGCTTCCAGGTCCGCCTTCAGGGCCGCGTCCGCAGCGGGGTCAGCCTTGGCTACCAAGGCCGACAGGCTGGCGCCGGTCAACTTAGTGCCGTCAACACGGGTGTACTCGCCCAGGTAGACGTTGCGGATGCCCTTGGCGTCATAGAACTGCGAGTTGTGGGTGTTGTCGCTGAAGCAGTCGTGCTCGTCTTCTGGCGAGTTGGCTTCCAGCGAAACTTTCATGCGTTCGCCCGCCAGTTCGCCCAGCGACAGGCTACCCATGCCGAACAGCATCTTGCGCAGGCCGCTTTCTGCAGGCTCGGCTTGCAGGGTAGCGCGGTAGTTGTCGGCGACGTTCGGCTTCCAGTTGCCGACCATTTCTTCCAGGTCGCTAACCAGCAGTTGGGTGACGGCCTTCAGGTAGGCGCGACGACGGTCGTTGTGCCCGCCGGTGGCGCCAGCGCCTTCGAGGTAGTCACTGGCAGGACGAACGCCTGCGCCTGGGCCGGTGCCGTTCAGGTCCTGGCCCCACAGCAGGAATTCGATGGCGTGGTAGCCGGTGGCGACGTTCGCCTCGGAACCGCCCAGTTCATTCAGGGTGGCCAGCTTCTCTGGGGTGATTTGTTTTACATCGACCTTGTCTTCGCCCACCTGGATTTCAGTGTTGGCAATGATGTTGGCTGAGGCCGCCGGGTTACCCAAGGCGTGCTCGTAGCTCTTGTCGACGTAGTCGATCAGGCCTTCGTCCAGGGGCCAGGCGTTAAGCTGGCCTTCCCAGTCGTCGATGATGGTGTTGCCGAAGCGGAACACTTCGCTCTGCAGGTAAGGTACGCGTGCCTCGACCCAGGCAGCCTTGGCGGCGTTCAGGGTTTGATCGTTGGGCTTGGCCAGGAAGGCGTCGATGGCGGTTTGCAGGGTTTTCGCAGTGGATTCCGCATCGCTGTAAACCGCATAGACGATATCAGCGTAATGCGCGACGACGGCTTTGGCGGCGACTTCGTCAATCGCGCCAGTTGCAGTGGCAGTAGCGGCAGCAGGGGTGGGTGCTGGTGCGGCAGCCTTTTCCTTGTTGTCGTCGCCGCAGCCGGCGAGAGAAATGGCAATGGCCAGCAGACTGGCGGTGGCCAGAGGCATACGAATCATGGCGAAATCCTGCGTCGAGAGGTTGAACAGGTGTGCAAGTGCACAAAAATCTGCGACATAATGCGAAAGATTTGCATTTTATGTAAAGGGGTTAAACGCTAATTATTCAGGGTTTCATCAAGTATTCCCGGGCCCTGACACTCGCACAGGGGCGACTGGGCTCAGAATGCCGAGACTTGATTGCGCTGCGACTGCTTGAGAAAGGCCGTCAGCTCGCGAGCTGGCAAGGGCTTGCTGTAAAGGTAGCCCTGACCCTCGTGGCAGCCTTCAGAAATGATGTAGGCCTCTTGCGCCGCGCTCTCCACGCCTTCAGCGATGACCTGCATATTCAAGCTTTTGCCCAACTGAATGATGGCGCGAACAATGGTCGCATCATCCTCATCGTCGAGTACGTCCTGGACAAAGCTCTTGTCGATCTTGATCTTGTCCAGCGGCAAGGATTTCAAATAACTCAAGGAGGAGTAGCCCGTACCGAAGTCATCGATGGCGATCAGTGCCCCTGAGCGGCGAAGGCTCAGCAAGTGCTGGGCTGCTGTGCTGATGTCTTCCATCAGGCCGGTCTCGGTCACTTCCAGTTCCAGGCTGCGCGGCGGCAGGCGGTAGATCTGCAGTAGGTTGTTGACCACCCGTGGCAACTCATTGTGGTGCAACTGCACGGTCGAGAGGTTGACCGCCATGCGCAGTTGAGCGAACCCTTGGTCGTGCCACTCACGCAACTGGCGGCAAGCCTGGTCAAGCACCCATTCACCCAGGGTAATGATGTAGCCATTCTGTTCGGCCAGGGGAATGAACTGGTCGGGCGGAATCAGCCCCAACTGGGGATGTTGCCAGCGCAGCAACGCTTCGACGCCCACCACGCTGTGATCCAGATAGCTGACCTGGGGTTGGTAGACCAGGTAAAGCTGGTCGCGCTGCAGCGCTTCACGCAAGTCCTTTTCCATTTCCCGCCGACGGCGCATCTCACTGTCGACACTGGCGATGTAGAACTGGTAGCGGTTGCGCGAACGGGTCTTGGCCAGAGTCATGGTCTGCTCGGCCTTTTGCAGCAGCTTTTCGGTGGTGGCACCGTCTTCAGGGAACAGTGTGATGCCGATCGTGGCGCGCAGCCGGATCTCCTGTTGGTCGAGGGCAAAGGGCGCCTCCAGGTCATCGAGGATGCTCTGTGCCAGCTCTGCGGCTTCGTAAGGTTGCTCGATATCGGCTTGCACCAGGGCAAGCTGATCGCCGCCCAGGCGCGCCAGGGCTCCCAAGCGGCCGCTATGGGCACGCAGGCGGTCAGCCAGGGCCAGCAACAATTGGTCGCCAACTTGATAGCTGTATTGCTCGTTGATGCTCTTGAAGTCGTCCAGACCCACGCACAGTACGGCGACTCGCCGCTGCAGACGGCCAGCATCAATCAGGATCTTGTCCAGTTGCTGTTGTAACTGCTGGCGGTTTGGCAAACCGGTCAGAAAGTCGTACTGGGCCATGCGCAGCAAACTGTTCTCGGCTTCATGACGCAAGTGGGTATTGCGCTCGATCGAGGCCAGCAGTTGGTTGGCGGTATTGATCCAAACGCCCAGCTCGTTTTTCTCATGGCCCTTGAGCAGCGGCAATTTGTGTTCGCTGGGACGGTCGGGATTGATCTGGGTGAGGCTCTCGATAATTTTCGACAGCGGCTTGGTCAGCAGCCAATGGTAGACCAGGTACAGCACCAGGCCCATGGCCAGGGCTCGCAATACACCGGAAATGAAAATGATGACCGAACTGACAATGAAATCGGTGCCGTAGGTGGCGGTGTCGAGGGTGATACGCAAGTCACCGTAATATTCGCTATAGGGGCCGCGGCCCACCAACGGCGTAGCGAATTCGCGTTGCTGGCCAAGAATCAGGTCGGTCAACCAGCGATTGGGAGAAGCCTGAAGGTCGCGGGATTTTTCCGCGAGCATGGTTTCATGGGGGTGGCCGATCGAGGCCTTGCGTACTGCCTCATCCTGGAACAGACCTTCGATAACTTGCATCGCCATCTCTCGGTCCAGGCTATAGACCGCTTGAGTCGAGGGATCGCGAAACATGTCGAGGATGCGTTCGGCGTCATTGGCGACGGCCTGGCGAATCTTGTAGGCATCGAAGACAATCTGCGCGCAGCTAAGCACCACGCCTACTATCAATGCCGATAGCAGCACGACCCTGAGCAACTTAACCGACAAGCTGTTTTTGAGCTCCAGCTTCAAAGGGTTCTTCCTTAATCCATTCCCATAGTGTCAAGTTGCCATGTGATTTTGGCTGTTTTCCCGGAGTTTGATGTTAGCGCGCTATGGCCCCGCAGCAAGAGGGGAAAAGCCCTGCGTAAATGAAAAAACCCGGCAGAGGCCGGGTTTTTTCGTGCTCAAGCGGACTTAAGCGGTGAAAGTCTTGCCTTCGAACTGCTCGGCAACGAACTTCCAGTTGACCAGGTTCCAGAACGCTTCGACGTACTTCGGACGAACGTTGCGGTAGTCGATGTAGTAGGCGTGTTCCCAGACGTCGCAGGTCAGCAGCGGGGTGTCGCCGTTGGTCAGCGGGTTGCCGGCGCCGATGGTGCTGGCCAGGGCCAGGGAACCGTCAGCCTTTTTCACCAGCCAGCCCCAACCGGAACCGAAGGTGCCAATGGAAGTCTTGCTGAACTCTTCCTTGAACTTGTCGAACGAACCGAACGCAGCGTTGATGGCTTCAGCCAGGGCGCCGGTAGGTTGGCCGCCAGCGTTTGGCGCCATGCAGTTCCAGTAGAAAGTGTGGTTCCAGACTTGAGCGGCGTTGTTGAAGATGCCACCCGAAGAAGTCTTGACGATTTCTTCCAGGGTCTTGCCTTCGAACTCGGTGCCAGGCACCAGGTTGTTCAGGTTCACGACATAGGTGTTGTGGTGCTTGTCGTGGTGGTACTCCAGGGTTTCCTTGGAGATGTGCGGCTGCAGGGCATCGTGAGCGTAGGGCAGCGGCGGCAATTCAAAAGCCATGGTTATTCTCCTAGTCAGGTCTGTTGCGGTAGGCGCAAGGCCGATCACGGGCGGCCGTACAATGCGCCGGTGAGTTTGTACCCAATTTTCGGCGCAGGGTCCGGATCATAGCACTGGGACTGGGCCATAACCACGCAACAACTGTGTGGAAAAGAGGTTCCAGAGCCTTCCCCTGCGACGGACAAGTGGCAGGTCAGCTAAAGATGAGTTGCGCGGCCACCGCGAACATCATCACCGCGACCATCAGGTCCAGCAGCCGCCAAGTGCTCGGGCGTGCCAGCCAGGGCGCCAGCCAGGCCGCGCCGAGTGCCAGGGTGAAGAACCACATCAGGGACGCGCTGGCGGCGCCGGCAACATAGGCGCCGGGCACGGTTTGCTGGGCACCGAGCGAGCCGATCAGCAACACCGTATCCAGGTAAACGTGTGGATTGAGGAGGGTCACTGCCAGGGCGCTGAGCAACACCGCCTTGCGTGAGCGCAATCCCTGGCCCTCGCCTTGTGCAAGGCTTTGAACCGAAAAGGCGCGCCGCAGTGCTTTGCTGCCGTACCAGATCAGGAACACCGCGCCCCCCCAACGAGCGACCGCCAGCAGGGTAGGGTTTTGCGCCAGCACCGTGGCCAGGCCAAATACCCCCAGTGCGACCAGCACGGCATCACAGAACACACAAAGCGCTGCCACGGGCAGGTGATGTTCTCGGCGCAGGCTTTGTGCCAGAACAAAAGCATTTTGAGTACCGATGGCCATGATCAGGCCGAAAGCGACCAGCAAACCGTTCAGGTAGCTTTGCCACATAAAAAGACTCCGGTTGAATGAACCGAAGCGGCGAAAGCAGCGGCGGTCAGGTGAAGGATTGGAAGGCATTTTCCAAGGTTTACCTGTATAAGAAAAACCAATATTGCTGATCGCTCATTAGGTAAATTCATGTTCGATTACAAATTGCTTTCTGCCTTGGCGGCTGTGGTCGAACAAGCCGGTTTCGAGCGTGCGGCCCAGGTGTTGGGGCTCTCTCAGTCGGCAGTGTCGCAGCGCATCAAATTGTTGGAGGCGCGGGTGGGGCAACCGGTGCTGGTGCGGGCTACGCCGCCCAGTCCGACGGAAATCGGCCGGCGCCTGCTCAACCATGTCCAGCAAGTGCGTTTGCTTGAACGTGACCTGCAGGGCCAGGTCCCGACGCTAGATGAAGAGGGTTTGCCTGAACGCCTGCGGGTGGCCCTGAATGCCGACAGCCTAGCGACCTGGTGGGCGGTGGCCGTCAGTGATTTTTGCGCCGAGCAGCATCTGTTGCTCGACCATGTGGTGGAAGACCAGGAAGTCGGACTCAAGCGCATGCGGGCTGGTGAAGTGGCCGCCTGCCTGTGCGCCAGCGAACGTCCCGTATCGGGGGCACGTAGCGTTGCGCTGGGGGCCATGCGCTACCGTGCCTTGGCCAGCCCGCAGTTCATGGCCCGCCACTTTCCAACGGGTTTCGAGGCGGCACGACTGCCTCGCGTGCCGGCCTTGGTGTTCGGGCCGGACGATTTCCTGCAGCATCGCTACCTGGCGTCATTGGGCATTGAAGGTGGTTTTCTTCACCATTTGTGCCCCTCGTCTGAAGGATTCATTCGCTTGACAGAGGCGGGGCTTGGCTGGGGGTTGGTACCCGAACTGCAGGTTCGGGAGCAGTTGGCCGCAGGAACACTGGTGGAGGTCATTGCCGATAAACCCATTGATGTGCCTTTGTACTGGCATCATTGGCGCAATGGTGGACAATTGCTCGCTCGGTTTACCGAGCATTTGACCCGCACGGCCGGCCAGTGGCTGGTGCCGTTGGCGGGCTAGCTGGCGTCAAGCAGTGCGTAGCATCAACAACGTAGAGTGGAGCGGTTCATGAAGATTCTGGTCACCGGCGCAAGCGGCTTCATCGGCGGACGCTTTGCGCGTTTTGCCCTGGAGCAGGGCTTGGATGTCCGGGTCAATGGGCGTCGCGCCGAAGGTGTCGAGCACCTGGTTCGGCGAGGGGCGCAGTTTGTCCAGGGTGATTTGAACGAACCGGATCTGGTCCGGCGCTTGTGCCAGAACGTCGACGCCGTGGTTCATTGCGCAGGGGCGGTGGGCAATTGGGGGCGCTATCAGGATTTTTATCAGGGCAACGTCATAGTGACCGAGAATGTGGTCGAAGCTTGCCTTAAGACTGGTGTGCGACGGTTGGTACACCTGTCGTCGCCCTCAATCTATTTTGATGGCCGCGCAAGGCTCAATATTCGCGAAGAGCAAGTGCCCAAGCGCTTCTACGATCACTATGGCAGCACTAAGCACCTGGCTGAGCAAAAGGTCTTTGGGGCGGCGGAATTCGGGCTTGAGACCATCGCCTTGCGGCCGCGTTTCGTGACCGGCGCAGGTGATGTGAGCATTTTCCCGCGCTTGCTCAAGATGCAAGAAAAGAACCGTCTGGCGATCATTGGCAATGGCTTGAACAAGGTCGACTTCACCAGTGTGCAGAACCTCAATGATGCCTTGATGAACGCCTTGCTGGCCGGTGAGTCGGCTTTGGGGCGGGCCTACAACATCAGTAATGGAAGCCCGGTACCCTTGTGGGATGTAGTCAATTACGTGATGCGCCAGATGCATTTGCCTCAGGTGACTCGCTACCGATCCTTTGGCCTGGCCTACAGTGTTGCGGCGCTCAACGAAGGCTGCTGCCTGTTGTGGCCGGGTCGGCCCCAGCCAACCTTGTCGCGGCTGGGGATGCAGGTCATGAACAAGGACTTCACCCTGGATATCAGCCGCGCCCGCCACGCACTGGATTACCAACCCCGAGTCAGCCTGTGGTCGGCGCTGGATGAATTCTGCGGCTGGTGGCAGGCGCAGATGCCGATCAAGCACTGAAGGAACCGGCTTGACACGGTGTGGTCGATTCTGGCGCGTTTTTCGCGCTTTAGATTAGGTATTATTTTGCCATTACGGCAGTTCACGAAGGTTTTCCATGCGTAAAGACGATGAGTTTGACTTGCCCAGCCTGAGCGCCGGTCACCGCGATGATGACGATGATTTCACCGGCACCTCTTCTGCCCGTGAACGCACCACCGTCTACTCGCGCACCACACCCGTGGTCAAGGTCAAGGCGCCGAGCACCGGGCCTCTATGGGCCATGATCGGTGCTTTGCTGATTGCGGTGGTGGGCCTGGGGTGGTGGAGCTTCCAGCAGATTTCGCTGATGGAGCAACAATTGGTCGCGACCCAAGAAAGCTTTGCGCGCATCAGTGAAGAGGCGGCCGGGCGTCTGCAGGCCATTTCCGGCAAGGTGGTGGCGACCGAATCTACGGCCAACAGTGGTAGCGAAGCCCTGAAGCTGGAAATTCGTCAACTTCAAACCAAGCTGCTTGAGCAAAGCAAGCAGCAACAGGGTGTGGCGGGGCAGCAGAGTGGCTTGGACAAGCGCCTGGAGCAGATCCAGGCAGCCGCCAGCGAGCAAAAGGCTGTGAACGATCAATTGCAGGCGCAGCTCAAGAGCCTGGGCGCTGACCTGGCTTCGCTCAAGTCGGCTCAGGTTGATCAGGGCAAGGTCGATGCGCAGTTTAAAAGCGTTGCCGCAGACATTGCCGCGCTGAAAAAACAGGGCAATCAAAGTGCCGCCATCGATCGCCTGGAGCAAGACATGCTGGTGCTCAAAAGCGAGCAGGACCATCGTCCAGCGGCCAGTCAAGGCGGCGGGGCGAGTGTTGCCGAGTTTGACGCCTTCCGTGGGCAGACCACGCGCAACATCAACACACTTCAGAGCCAGATCCAAAACCTGCAACAGCAGATCAGCGCTCGTCCGTAACCAGCCCCGGCAGTGCCGTTTCAGGCGCTGCCGGGTTTCCCTGGCGATTCTCGTCATTGAAATGACTTCGCAGCGAAGTGCCTGAAAAATGGCGTCAAATCGACCGCGCACTGGCCAAATATTTCTTTTTCAAACCCCCCTTCTCAAGCGCTTGGCGAAGCATAGAATGGCGGCGCTGTTCAGCGCTCCATAACGACAACATTTCGACGCCTCCCCATCATGTCCAAACCGAACCCTTGCTTGAGTTGCGGCGCCTGCTGCGCGCATTTCCGTGTGTCTTTCTATTGGGGTGAATGTACTTCTGCGAGCGGCCCGGTGCCCGATGAGCTAGTTGTCCAGGTCGCGCCCAATCGGGTTGCCATGCTCGGCACCCAAAGCAAACCCTGCCGCTGTGTGGGCCTTGAGGGTGAAGTCGGCAAGGCCGTGAGTTGCGGCATGTATGAACAACGCTCCAGCACCTGCCGGGAGTTCGATGCCTCCTGGTATGACGGCGAGCCCAATAGCCACTGCGATACTGCTCGCGCCGCCTACGGGCTGCCGCCTCTGCTACCGCCGCCCGGCTTGATTGCAGTCGTGCAGCTGGATCCGGTGGCTGTCCCAGCCCTTTAGGCGTTCGTTGAATCAATCCTGGTTGATTCTTGACTGAAAAACGGATGAGTGGTCATATGCGCGCCAGTTTCAGGTGCTCCCTGCCGCCGTGCAGGGAGTGAAACGGGAAGCCGGTGCGTCACCTCATGTGATTAGTCCGGCGCTGCCCCCGCAACGGTAAGCGAGCGAAGCATTCGATACACCACTGTGCCAACGGCATGGGAAGGTGAATGCTTCATGACCCTCGCAAGCCCGGAGACCGGCCTGAAGCCTTGTTTGGCAAACCCGCGGTGGGCGGGCGCAGGCCGGTTCCGTGGGCTGTCCTGCCCGCGATTCCTCGTGCGTTGTTCCCTCCGGGATTCATTCTTCCTGTTTCAAGTTGGAAAGACATGTCCCGAAATACCTTCTCCCAGACCCTGGCCCAGGCCGGCCTGGCGTCTTGCGTGCTGATTTCCTTGCAAACCGTTGCTGGCGAAGATTCGCCCGGCGTGCTGGCGCTGCCTTCGACGGCCATTACCGATACTGCTCGAAGCACCGCGATCACGCTCGCCATGCCAGCCACGGCCGGCTCCCGCCTGCACCTGAGCGCACTGGAAAATCCAGCCAGTACCAGCACCCTTGGCTCGGCGCAGGTCAGCAATCGCAATAATCTCACGGTACAGGATGCTGTGACCCGTTCGCCGGGTATCACCACCATCGCCGCGCCGGGTAATGGCAATACGGCCCTTTCTGCTCGTGGCTTTACCGGACATTCATCGGTGATGACATTATTTGATGGTGCGCGCCTGTACCCTGGTGCAGGTACCCTGACCTTTCCGGTCGACCCCTGGATGGTCGAGCAGATCGATGTCATTCGTGGGCCGGCCTCGGTGCTGTATGGCGAAGGTGCCACAGGCGCTGTGATCAACGTCATCCCCAAGAAACCATTCGAAGGCGAGAGGCGTAACCGCCTGCGCCTGGGCTATGGCAGTGATGGTCGCCAGCAACTGGGCCTGGACAGCGGCGGCTCGCTCAGCGAGACCTTGAGCTACCGCTTGACCCTCAACCACCAGCAAAGCCATGGCTGGATCGACCGCGGCGACTCTGAAAGCCTTGCCCTGAGTGCCGCGCTGCGCTGGCAGGCTACCGATGACTTGAGTTTTACCCTGGCCCATGAGCGCGGGGACAATGAGCCGATGAACTACTTCGGCACGCCGCTGATCGAGAGCAAGTACCACGACAGCCTGCGGGAGAAGAACTACAACGTTCGCGATGACGTGCAGCGCTATCACGATGAGTGGATGCGGTTGAACACCGCCTGGACTATTAGCGATCAGATCAGTGCCAGTAACCAGCTCTACTACATCAAGAGCCGCCGCCACTGGCGTAACGCCGAAAGCTACAGTTGGGACAGTGCCCAGGGGCAACTGCTGCGCAGTGATTTCCTGGAGATCAAGCACCATCAGGAACAGATTGGCGACCGCCAGAGTTTCACCTTCAATCACTCGTTGTTTGGTTTGGACAGCCGCACGGTTGTGGGCGCCGAGTACAACAAGATCCGCTTCGGGGTGACCAATAATTCGCCCTACATCGATGTTGGCGGGGATTTCATCGATCCATGGGCACCTGCGCCGGGTTACTTCCAGAGCCAATCGGCACTGCGCCCGCAAGCTTTCAGCCAAACCCATACCTTCGCGCTGTTTGCCGAGAACCGCACGCAGCTGTCCGAGCGCTGGTCTCTAGTGACCGGTGTTCGTCGCGACCAGAACCATATCGACCGTGACGATGAACGGGCCGACACTCGCTCGAACCGCAGCCTGAGCGGCGGTAACTGGCGCGCCGGGCTGGTGTTTGCGGTCACCAACGACCTGTCGCTGTATGGCCAGTACTCCACCAGTGAAGACGGGGTGAATAACCTCATCAGCCTGAACCCGACCCAGCAGCAAATGGACCTGACTGAAGCCAAACAGACCGAGTTCGGCCTCAAGCAATTGTTCTGGGATGGCCGGGGTGAGTGGACATTGGCGGCCTATCACATCGTCAAGAAAAAGCTGTTGACCACGGACCCTGTGACTCGCCTCGCGCAGCAGATTGGCCAGCAAACCTCGGACGGCCTGGAGGCCAGCCTGGAGCTGGCGTTGGCCCATGAGTGGCACCTATCGGCCAACGCTTCGGTGGTGCGCGCCCAATATGACGACTTCAACGAAACGTCCAATGGCCAACTGGTTTCAAGGGCCGGCAACCGACCAGCCGATGTACCTCGGCGCACGGCCAACCTGTGGCTGAACAAGGCCATTACCCAAGACCTGGACGCCGGCATGGGTGTGCGCTACGTCGACAAGCGATATGCCAACACCGCCAACACCGCTCAGATACCAGGCTACACGGTGCTCGACGCCAATATCGGCTGGAGCGTTTTGCCTGATGTTCGCCTGGGCCTGCAACTGAACAACCTGCTCGACCGTCGTTATGTGTTTGCGCAGCAGAACAGCGGCGATCAGTGGTTGGTGGGTGAGCCTCGTTCATTCTTCGTCACCGCTGACTACAGCTTCTGATGTAGGAGCTGACCTTGGTCGCGATGGCATCGCTGCGGTTTCTCAGGAAGACCGCGGTGAGGCCATCGCGACCAAGGTCGGCTCCTACAAGGGTATTACCATGTCCACATTGAATATCAACGGCCTGGGCTGGGCACCGCATAAGGCACCTGGCGAACAGGGCTGGCAACTTCAAGGCGTCGACCTGCAGGTGGGCGAGGGCGAGTTCGTTGGCTTGATCGGGCCCAATGGTAGCGGCAAGACAAGCCTGTTGCGCTGCGCCTATCGCTTCAATCAGCCGGCCGGCGGTGTCGTCCAATTGGACGGATCAGACCTGTGGCGTCAGTCGCCGCGCTGGAGTGCCCGTCGTATAGCCGTAATGTTGCAGGAGTTTCCACAAGAGTTCGGCCTGACGGTGACTGATGTGGTGGCCATGGGTAGAACACCGCACAAAGGGCTGTTCGATGGCGACACCCGTGAAGATCGCTTGCTGGTCGAAGAAGCCTTGGGTCGAGTTGGACTGACCGCGTTTCAGGCGCGTCCATTTGCCGAATTATCTGGCGGCGAAAAACAGCGGGTTTTGCTAGCCCGTGCCCTGGTGCAACAGCCAGGCCTGCTGATTCTTGACGAGCCGACCAATCACCTCGATCCGCGCTACCAACTGGACCTTCTCACGCAACTGCGGCGCCTGCGCCTGAGCACCCTGGCCAGCTTCCACGATCTCAACCTGGCGGCCGCTTTCTGTGACCGGCTGTATGTGATCGACGGTGGGCGAATCGTCGTCAGCGGTAAGCCAGCCGAAGTCCTGACCCATGAATGCCTGCGCGATGTGTTTGGCGTTCAGGCGCTGGTCGACACCCATCCGCTGGCAAACCACCCGCGTATTACCTGGATCACTGAACCATGAAATCAGCAATGGCTGTCGCCGTGCTAGCAGGCGCCTGTGCCTTGGGCGCACATGCCGGTGACTACCCCTTGACCCTGCGCAGTTGCGAGCGCGAGGTCACCTTTGAACAGGCCCCCCAACGTGCCGTCAGCCACGACATTAATATGACCTGCATGCTGGTCGCCCTAGGCTTGCAAGATCGCATGGCCGGTTACACCGGTATCAGCGGCTGGAAGACCCTGGCCCCGTCGTTGCGCACTGCCCTTGAGGGTCTGCCGGAGTTGGCCAGCCGTTACCCTTCGGTGGAAAACCTGCTGGCGGCCGATACCGACTTCTTTTTTGCCGGCTGGAGCTATGGCATGCAAGTGGGCGGGCCCCTCACGCCCGCTACATTGGCACCTCTGGGTATCCCCGTTTATGAGCTGACTGAGTCGTGCTCCAAGATCATGCGCGATCCCCATCAAGCCAGCCTTGAGGATCTATACCGCGACCTGGGTAATCTGGGCCGCATCTTCTCGGTGGAGCCGCGAGCCGAAGCCCTGATCGCAGGCATGCGAGGACGAATCGCCGCTGTCCAGTCCAGGCTGCCGACCGAGAATGAGCGGCCCCGGATATTTCTCTATGACAGCGGCGAAGATCGGCCCACCACCTCGGGACGCATGGGCATGCCCCAGGCACTGATCGCCAGCGCAGGAGGGCGCAACGTGATGGAAGATGTGCCCGCCAGCTGGACGCAGGTCAACTGGGAGAGCGTGGTAGAGCGCGATCCTCAAGTGATCCTGATCGTCGACTACGGGCCGATTACCTGGCGGCAAAAGCGCGATTTCTTGCTCAACAACCCGGCGCTGCAAGCGGTACAAGCCATCAGGCAACAGCGCTTTATCGTGTTGTCGTATCTGGAAGTCACGCCTTCGGTTGAGAACGCCCACGCCATCGAAACCATCGCCAAGGGCCTTTATCCCCAGTCATTTGCCGAGGCTCGCCAGTGATCTGGGTTCGTAGTGCGGCGGGGTACCGGCTGTTGGTGTTGGGGTTGCTTGCCTTGCTGATGGTGTCATGTGCGCTGTCACTGACCTTTGGCTCGGCGCAGGTCCCGCTGGCGAATGTGTGGGGCATTCTCGGCCAGCAGATCGGTTGGGGCAGCGGGGGCGAGTGGAGTCGAGGGCAGGAGAACATCGTCTGGCTGATACGCGCCCCGCGTGTTCTGCTGGGTGCGCTGGTCGGGATAGGTCTGGCCCTGGTGGGCACCGCACTACAAGCGGTTACCCGTAACCCACTGGCCGACCCGCACCTGCTGGGCGTCAGCTCTGGCGCAGCCTTAGGCGCGGTAGTGGTCGTACTTTACCAGGGCGAATTTGCCGGCCCTTTCAGCCTCCCGATTGCAGCCTTTATCGGCGCCTTGTCGAGCATGCTACTGGTGCTTGTCGTGGCCAGCCGACAAGGCCGACTGGAAAGCGACCGGTTGCTGTTGGCCGGGGTGGCGGTGTCGTTCGTGCTGATGGCGCTGGTTAACCTGCTGCTTTATACAGGCGACCAGCACGCCAGCACCTCGGTCATGTTCTGGATGCTTGGCGGCCTGGGGCTGGCGCGTTGGGAATTGCTTTGGCTACCGGCACTGTGTGTAGTGATGGGACTGACAGTTCTGCTGGTGCTGGCGCGGGCCCTCAATGCCTTGATGAGCGGTGAACAAACTGCCGTCAGCCTGGGGTTCAGTACACGGCGCATACGCCTGGCGGTGTTTGTCTGCACCTCATTGCTGACGGGGGTCATGGTGTCATTGTCGGGTGCGATCGGTTTTGTCGGGCTGATGCTGCCGCACATGGCCAGGCGCCTGGTGGGTGCCGAGCATCGCCGCCTGTTGCCGGTCAGTGGGCTGCTGGGAGGGCTGTTCATGGTCTGGGTCGATGTTGCCGCTCGGACGTTGATCGCGCCGCAGGACCTGCCCATTGGGATCGCTACGGCAGCAATCGGCGGGGTGTTTTTTGTGGCGCTATTGCGTCGGCGTGGGTGATTGATCACTGTCACCGAATGAGAGGCACAAAAAAATCGGCTCATTTGGCCGGTTTCTGGTGACAGCTGGCATCACAGTATCAAGGTCGGAAAAATGCTACCTGCTATTTCCTCAGGTGCCGTGCAGCATCGAGGGCGCCAATGCTTGCCCACCGGAAGACGTTGGTGGCGGGTAGTCCGGAGGCGGCGGCTTTTGAAGTGGCTTTTCTGAAAACGACTTTGTCTGAAGCGGCTATCCTGAACGCGGCTGCCAGAAACAAGGAGGCCCCGCAGAGCGGGGCCATCACATAACCTAGTCTCATCACCGTTTCGTGTAGCACGGGAGTGGAGGTTCCTAGGGCTGCGGAGCTAGATTACCACCCTCGAATTGGACGTCAACCCCTGAGTTCGGAAATGAGCGCTCAGACTCCAACATGGGAAATGAACGAGTCACCCGTGCCCAGCACTGCTGCGAGCGCTGCACATTGCCTGGCAATCCGCAGGTACGCGCTAACGTCATGCGCGATGGCTTTTAACTTTCCGGAGCAGAGTCATGACTGTACCATCGCCCGGGTTCTTTACATTTTTCAGCATGGGGGCTCGCAGGGTAGATGGTCTGGCAAACATTGGAGGCGAAGCTCTCCACTCCAAGAATGAGCCGCTACCTCAAAGGGCATCAGGGCAACCAAGACCACGCGGCTGAAGCCTACGTGCATAACATGCGCATCGCGGAATCGCTCGTCTCGATTTTTCACGTGCTTGAGGTTGGACTGCGCAATGGAATCCAGCGCGAGATGGTGCGTGAGTATAAGCGTGACGATTGGTACGAAGAGCTCAATGGTACCAACGCTGAACTGCTGGCCAGTTACGAAAAGGTGAAGGATGCTCGGGCAGCGCTCCGTAAGCGCGGCACCAAGCTCAGCCCTGATGACATTACCGCTGAGCTGAGTTTTGGACATCGTTGTTCAACCGGAAGGCATTTCTGGGGGTTTCCAAGCCGCTGATGCGGGTCTTCCACCATTGCCCGAAGCACTCCAAAAATGCAGACACCATTCGTAGTCGGCTGAACAAGGCGCGCGATCTTAGGAATCGCTGTTTTCACCATGAACCGCTCCTGTGGCAGCCGCTGTTCGAGCTGCATCGAGACATCACTGAAATCGTGCAGTGGGTCGATCCTGGGTTGTGCACTTGGATCAAAAGTCATGATCGATTGCCGGCAGCGCTGGCTGGCTGGAATACCTGGAAGGAAGCTGCCAAGCGCACCCGGGCTGCCTCAGCCCCTGCGAAAGCCGAGCCTGAGGTAAAGGCATCCGCGCCCCAAAAAGTGTCGCAGGCAGTCGAAGCTACAACGGCCAAAGAGATGTCAGATTCCGAATCCGCTCAAGGGGAGGTAGCTTCGCGGGGGGCGGATGCTTCTTAGAGTGAGGCTGGGCCAAAAGGCTCAGCTGGATCATCATGAGGTGCTGCTGGCTCCAGTCCAGAACTACCGTGATACTCAATTCCGGCAGCTTTTGTGATGTCTATCGATTTTTTAATTTCGCTTAGAACTTAATGACGTCCTGCAAATGATCTGTTGATAGGTGAGAATGCCGCATCATCATCGGGTACGAGATGTGTCCGAGGATGTTCTGCACGTCGCGATGCGTTCACCATTCATGATGAAGTGGCTAGCAAGGTAAACCGTCAATCACGTTAAAGTAGATCCATGGTGGCCATGGAGTCAGCCATCCGGTAGCCCATCGCTTTGTAGCCCGCCTGGCGCTTATCCCACATCCTCAGTAGCGCGACATTACCCTCGTCAACGAAGTCGATCACTCGTACGTCGGCCTTATCGGCATGCGATCGATGCAACCGCCCCGCATATTGCTGAAGGACTCCTTTCCATGAGATGGGCATTGCCAGCACCAGCGTGTCCAGCGGTGGGTGATCAAAGCCTTCACCAACTAGTTTTCCTGTTGCCAACAGCACCCGTGGAGCATCAGGGGGAAGGGACTCAAGCTCATGTATGCGTGAAATTCGCTGTTTCTTAGGCACTCGCCCATGAAGCGTGAAAAGATTATGCACGCGCTGCTTCAATTCTAATTCCAGGGCATCAACATGTTCTGTCCGCTCCGTTAGCACCAGAATTTTTCTACCTTCGCTGTACGCCAGCTCAATTTCCGAGACGATTTTGGCTGTCCGCTCAGAGTCGTCGGCTAGGCGCCGAAATATCTCCTGAATTCCAACGCCGTCGGGGACCGCTATTGGTTTGGGCAGCAATCGAGGCACGACAGAGAGGTCACGGGGCGCACTCGCTGGTCGAGCAGCAGAATGTCGGATCGGTCCGCACTGCATGAAAATAATGGGCTGCTGCCCGTCTCGGCGCACAGGGGTTGCCGTGAGTCCCAGCACGTACCGCGCGGTCGCGCTCCTCAGTAGTGCCTCGAATGACACTGCTGATAGGTGATGACACTCATCAACGATGATCTGGCCATAGTTTTTTACCTGATCGCTGATCTCGCCTTTTCGCGATAATGACTGCATTACAGCAATGTCGATGATGCCGGTAAGCTTCGTTTTTCCGCCTCCAAGAGTTCCAACGACACCATTCCCGACTCCCAGGAATGCCTGTAGGCGCTCCTGCCACTGCCTTAACAACTCCGTCCGATGCACAAGCACTAATGTGTTAACGCCACGTTTAGCAATCAACGCAGCGGCACTCACTGTTTTACCGAACGCTGTCGGCGCGCAGAGGATGCCGGTGTCATGACTTAGCATTGTGTTGATCGCATCTTCCTGGTCGGGGCGTAGAGTACCGAGGAAGCTTACGTCGATGGGATTGCCTGCAAAGCGTTCATCTTGAAAAACTGGCGTAATGCCGTTTTCCCTTAAAAGCTCCAGCACGGCATCCAGGCAACCACGTGGCAGCGCTATATGTTTGGGGAAATTCTGCGCACAGCCGATGACCCTTGGCTTATTCCACACCGACATACGCATGGCCTGAGCTTTATAGAATTCGGGGTTTTGAAACGCAGCGAGCCGGACAAGCTGGTTTGCCAATGGCTGTGGCAATACGGATTTTTCAAAGTAAATCAGGTTAGCCAGCGTAATATTGACGGACGCCGGCAGCGGGCATGTCAATTTGCGTGATCTTGACTCACTACCTTTCCAGGGTTCTGCATCGCCTTCATCATCAACATAGATGACACCTATAGGATCTCGATTACCCATCGCGCGGGTAACAACGGCCTGGATATCCTCTGGGTGCATCCGCTGAACCGATGTCAGAAAGGCCCACTGATCGGGATGGGGCTCAAGCGTGTCGTCTACAAATACGCTGTTGTTTTGGGCCCGAGCCCGCTTTTGCAAAGGAAGCGCGATGAGGTTTCCGAAGCCGCCCTTAGGCATATAGTCCTGATTCGGAAACAGTCGATCATAGGAGCTGAGCGCCAATTGGCGTGTGCGTTCACATGCATGACTGATAATTGCAGCACCCAGGCGGCGCGCATCAAGAGCAGGAACATTTCGCTCGAAAAAAACCCAGCAGTGAGCCCCGTTACCTGAACGCGATATTTCCAGTGCTACGGGGACGTCCAGTTCATGGCACGACTGAACAAAAGCTCGGGCATCGTCTCGCCAGTCGGCTTCATCGAAGTCGACAGCCAAGAAATAACAGGTGTCATCCGGAAGTAAGGGGTAGATACCAATAACCACTTCACCTGCTAGATGGCGATAGATCACCTCATCGGTCAATGGAAGTAGCTGACGGTTATTGCAGTCGCCACATTTAATTCGAGGTTTCTCACAAACGCCAGGCCGCCATTCATTTGCGCAAGCGGGGGCGTATCCTGATTTGCCTGCCTTGCTTTCCCAGCGGATGGGATAAACGTCCGTCCTGCCACGAAACAAGCTTCGGAACAGGGCAAGCTTTCCTTCGGTATCGAGTTGCTGTGAGTGTTCTGCTTGGACAATCTTGACTGGTTCAGCAAGTGGGCGCCAATCGATGCCATGAGCATCCAGCAAGGCAACCAATCTTGCATTCTCAGCCCTTAGCTTCGCCACCAGACTTGTGTCCATCGCCGCCTTCAGCCTCTACGTCTCAGGTGAAGCCTATAGCCTAGAGCTACAACCCTCAGCCCCTTTGTAAAACGTAGAGGTTATCAAACCACAGGGGTTTGGATCAGGGGCTCAAGAGCCCCGAACACAGAGCTCAAATCGCGGGCACAAAAAAACCGGCTCATCTGGCCGGTTTCTTTGATTCTGCAAGCCGGTAGGGACTCACAGCTACTGCTGTTTGGTGCCCCCGGGGAGACTCGAACTCCCACTCCTTTCGAAAACGGATTTTGAATCCGCCGCGTCTACCGATTCCGCCACAGGGGCTTGCTGGGCGCGAAGTATAGAGAGACGCATACCGTTGGTCAATCAGGTTTCATGGAAAATTTCACATGTTTCCGCTAAGCTTTGCGACCCTGACAAACCGAACTCCATCATGCGCGTCGCCGATTTTGCCTTCGAGCTCCCAGATTCCCTCATTGCTCGCCACCCGCTGGCAGAGCGTCATAGCAGCCGCCTGCTGACCCTGGACGGGCCGAGCGGGGTGCTGTCTCATCGTCAATTCACCGATTTGCTGGAGTATCTGCGCCCCGGCGACTTGATGGTGTTCAACAACACCCGGGTGATTCCGGCGCGTGTCTTTGGCCAGAAGGCCTCTGGCGGCAAGCTGGAAATCCTGGTCGAGCGCGTCCTGGACAGCCATCGTGTGCTGGCGCATGTGCGTTCGAGCAAGTCGCCCAAGCCTGGCTCGCAGATTTTGCTCGAAGGCGGTGGCGAGGCCGAGATGGTTGCTCGTCACGACACGCTGTTCGAGTTGCGGTTTGCCGAAGAGGTACTCCCGCTGCTCGACCGAGTCGGGCACATGCCGCTGCCTCCTTATATTGATCGCCCGGATGAAGGCGCTGATCGCGAGCGCTATCAAACGGTCTACGCTCAACGCTCCGGTGCCGTGGCTGCGCCGACAGCGGGGTTGCATTTTGATGAGGGCCTGCTGGCACAAATCGCGGCCAAGGGCGTGGAAACCGCCTTTGTCACCTTGCACGTCGGCGCGGGTACTTTCCAGCCAGTGCGGGTGGAGCGCATCGAAGATCACCACATGCATAAAGAGTGGCTGGAAGTCAGCCAGGACGTGGTGGATGCGGTGCAGGCCTGCAAGGCTCGCGGCGGTCGGGTAGTAGCGGTGGGCACCACCAGCGTGCGCTCGTTGGAAAGCGCAGCCCGTGATGGCGTGCTCAAGCCGTTCAGTGGCGACACTGATATCTTTATCTTCCCGGGCCGGCCGTTCCATGTGGTCGATGCCCTGGTGACCAATTTTCACTTGCCTGAATCCACGCTGCTGATGCTGGTTTCGGCCTTCGCTGGTTACCCGGAAACCATGGCGGCCTATGCGGCGGCGGTGGAAAACGGTTACCGCTTCTTCAGTTACGGTGATGCGATGTTCATCACCCGCAATCCGGCGCCGCGTGGCCCCGAGGATCAAGCATGAGTCGCACCTGTCGTATGTCCTTTGAGTTGCTGGCCACCGATGGCAAGGCGCGTCGTGGCCGCTTGACCTTCCCGCGCGGCGTTGTCGAAACCCCGGCGTTCATGCCTGTGGGCACCTATGGCACGGTCAAGGGCATGTTGCCGCGCGACATCGAGGCCATCGGTGCGCAGATGATCCTGGGCAATACCTTCCACCTGTGGCTGCGCCCGGGCATGGAAGTGATCAAGGCTCACGGCGACCTGCACGATTTCATGCAGTGGAAAGGCCCGATCCTGACCGACTCCGGTGGTTTCCAGGTGTTCAGCCTGGGCGCCATGCGCAAGATCAAGGAAGAGGGCGTGACCTTCGCGTCGCCGGTCGATGGGTCCAAGGTGTTCATGGGCCCGGAAGAGTCGATGCAGGTCCAGCGCGACCTGGGCTCGGACGTGGTGATGATTTTCGACGAATGCACCCCGTACCCGGCTGACGAAGACGTTGCCCGTGTTTCCATGGAGCTGTCCCTGCGCTGGGCCCAGCGCTCCAAGAATGCCCATGGCGAAAACACCGCCGCGCTGTTTGGCATCGTCCAGGGTGGCATGCACCAGGACCTGCGCATGCGTTCGCTTGAAGGCCTGGACAAGATCGGCTTCGATGGCCTGGCCATTGGCGGTCTGTCGGTGGGCGAGCCCAAGCACGAAATGATCAAGGTACTCGACTACCTGCCGGGCCTGATGCCTGCTGACAAACCTCGTTACCTTATGGGGGTGGGCAAACCTGAGGATCTCGTTGAGGGTGTGCGCCGCGGAGTCGACATGTTCGACTGCGTGATGCCGACACGCAACGCGCGTAACGGTCATCTGTTTATCGACACGGGTGTGCTAAAGATACGCAATGCGTTCCATCGCCATGATGATTCGCCGCTGGATCCGACCTGCGACTGCTACACCTGCCAGAATTTCTCCCGTGCTTATCTGCATCACTTGGATAAGTGCGGCGAAATGCTGGGTAGCATGTTGAATACCGTGCATAACTTGCGACATTACCAGCGCCTGATGGCTGGTTTGCGCGAGGCAATTCAACAAGGTACATTGGCCGCCTTTGTCGATGCCTTCTATGCCAAGCGCGGGCTGCCTGTGCCGCCTTTGGACTAAGCTGTTTCGAACTTTTTTGAGTCCCTTTTGCAACTGGAGTGCTAAATGAGCTTTCTGATTCCTGCCGCTTACGCGGATGCCGCTGCCCCTGCTGCTGCCGGCCCGGCTGGTACAGGTTTTGAGTGGATCTTCCTGGTAGGTTTTCTGGTCATCTTCTACCTGATGATCTGGCGTCCACAGGCCAAACGTGCCAAAGAGCAGAAAAACCTGCTGAGCAACCTGCAAAAAGGCGACGAAGTGGTGACCTCTGGCGGTATCGCCGGCAAAATCACCAAGGTTGCCGATGACTTTGTAGTGATCGAAGTGTCCGACACTGTCGAGCTCAAGTTCCAGAAGGGCGCCATTGCCGCCACTCTGCCGAAAGGCACGCTCAAAGCGATCTGAGATCCACGAACTTTACCCATCGACGGGGCGCGCAACGCGCCCCGCGTCTTGAACGGGCGGCGTGATGCTGAACAAATATCCTCTGTGGAAATACGTACTGATCCTGGCGGTGCTGGCGGTCGGTTTAATTTATTCCGCTCCCAACCTCTATCCTGACGATCCGGCCATTCAGGTCGGTGGCGCAAGCACTGCCCTGCAAGTGACCCAGGCTGATCTGGATCGTGTCAGCAAGGCGCTGGCCGATGCGGGTATTCAGGTCAAGGCGGCCACCGTGGCCGAGAAAGGCAAGGGCGGCTTGGTGCGTCTGGTCAACAAAGACGATCAATTGCCGGCCAAGGATGTGGTGCGCAAGACCCTGGGTGACGATTATGTCGTAGCCCTCAACCTGGCGCCGACCACGCCGACCTGGCTGCGCAACCTCGCGGCTCACCCGATGAAGCTGGGTCTGGACTTGTCCGGTGGTGTGCACTTCCTGCTGGAAGTGGACATGGACAAAGCCATGGATGCCCGCCTGAAGGTGTACGAGGGCGAAGTCAAAAGCTTGCTGCGCAAAGAGCGCGTGCGTTATCGCAGCCTGCCGCAACAAGACGGTGGCATCCAGCTGGGCTTCAGCGACGATGCAACCCGCGAACAGGCCCGTGCCCTGATCCGCAAGAATTTCAACGATTTCGAG
The DNA here is from genome assembly GCF_057838865.1 of Pseudomonas sp. KH_021. Lineage (NCBI taxonomy): Bacteria > Pseudomonadati > Pseudomonadota > Gammaproteobacteria > Pseudomonadales > Pseudomonadaceae > Pseudomonas > Pseudomonas sp. KH_021. The sequence continues at coordinate 1,121,095 of NZ_CM174477.1, forward strand.
ATCATCCCCAGCGAGCGTAATGAGCTGTTGGTGCTGAAGCTGGCGCTGACGCCGGCCAAGATCGCCGAAATCCGGGAGTACTCGATCAAGCAAAACTTGACCACCGTCCGTAACCGGGTCAACGAGCTTGGCGTTGCCGAGCCGCTGGTGCAGCGCCAGGGTGCCAACCGCATCGTGGTCGAGCTGCCGGGTGTACAAGACACCGCCGAAGCCAAGCGTATCCTCGGCAAGACGGCTAACCTTGAGTTCCGCCTCGGTGCTGAGCCAGGTGCTTCGAAGGCGACCACCGAGACCTTCGAGTTCCGTGAAGGCAATCGCGCGCCCGCAGCCGTCGAGCGTGGCCTGATCATCACCGGTGACCAGGTAACCGACGCCCAGGCCAGTTTCGACGAGCACGGCAGCCCGCAAGTGAACATCCGCCTGGATGGTCATGGCGGTGACCTGATGAGCCGCGCCACGCGCAGCAACGTCGGTCGCAGCATGGCGGTGATCTTCATCGAGCAGAAGCCGGTGACTCGCTACGAGAAGAAGCTGGTCGACGGCGTCGAGAAAGACGTTGCCATCCAGACCTTCAGCGAAGAAAAACGCATTATCAGCCTGGCAACCATCCAGTCGCCGCTGGGTAGCCAGTTCCGTATCACTGGCCTGAATGGCCAGGGTGAGTCGTCTGAACTTGCGCTGCTGCTGCGTGCCGGTGGCCTGGCTGCACCGATGTACTTCGCTGAAGAGCGCACCATCGGCCCGAGCCTGGGTGCGGACAACATCACCAAGGGTGTCGACGCATCCCTGTGGGGCATGCTCTTTGTCTCGCTGTTTATCATCGCCATCTACCGCTTCTTCGGCATTATCGCCACGGTCGCGCTGACGGTGAACATGGTGTTGCTGCTGGCACTGATGTCGCTGCTGGGGGCAACCCTGACTTTGCCGGGTATCGCCGGTATCGTCTTGACCATGGGGATGGCGGTGGACGCCAACGTGCTGATCTTCTCGCGGATTCGCGAGGAAATCGCCAACGGCATGTCCGTGCAGCGGGCTATTCATGAAGGTTTCGATCGGGCCTACACGGCGATTCTCGACGCCAACCTGACCACCTTGCTCGTGGGCGGCATTCTCTTTGCGATGGGCACAGGCCCCGTCAAAGGTTTTGCCGTCACCATGTCCCTCGGGATCTTTACCTCGATGTTCACGGCCATCATGGTGACCCGCGCGATGGTCAACCTGATCTTCGGCGGTCGTGACTTCAAGAAGTTGTGGATTTAAGGGGCTGCCATGTTACGTACCATTAACTTCATGGGCGTTCGCAACATTGCGTTCGCCGTCACCATGCTCCTTACGGTACTGGCGTTGTTCAGCTGGTTTCAAAAAGGGCTGAACCTCGGTCTGGACTTCACCGGCGGTGCGCTCATCGAGCTGACCTACGAGCGTCCTGCGGACCTTGCCAAGGTGCGTGAGCAACTGGCCGAGGCGGGCTACAAGGACGCCGTGGTGCAGAGCTTTGGCGCCACGACCGACGTGGTCGTGCGTATGGGGGGCGATGACCCGCAACTGGGTAACGAAGTGGCCGAGGCCCTGCGCAAGTTCGGTGCGGACAACCCGGCAGTGGTCAAGCGCGTCGAATTCGTCGGCCCTCAGGTCGGTGAAGAGCTGCGCGACCAGGGTGGCTTGGGCATGCTCCTGGCGCTGGGCGGGATCATGATCTATCTGGCGTTCCGCTTTCAGTGGAAGTTTGCCGTCGGCGCGATCGTCTCGCTGATTCACGACGTCGTGGTCACCATGGGGATTCTGTCGTTCTTCCAGATTACCTTTGACCTGACGGTGCTCGCCGCGATTCTGGCGATCATCGGTTACTCGCTCAACGACACCATCGTTGTCTTTGACCGGGTGCGAGAGAACTTCCGGGTGCTGCGCAAGGCTCCGCTGATCGAGAACATCAACATCTCGACCACCCAGACCTTGCTGCGGACCATGGCGACCTCGATCTCGACCTTGCTGGCCATCGCTGCGCTGCTGGTCTTTGGTGGTGACAACCTGTTCGGCTTCTCCATTGCGCTGTTCATCGGCGTACTGGCGGGTACTTACTCGTCGATCTACATCGCCAACGTGGTGCTGATCTGGCTGAACCTGAGCAGCGAAGACCTGATTCCACCGGTCAAGAGCGAAGGCGTGGACGACCGTCCTTGAGCAGAAATAGCTCTGAATGCTTGGGTAGGAGCAGAGCTTGCTCGCGATAGGGGCGCCGCTTAATGCCTGATACACCGCGGTGACACTATCGCAGCATAGGTATCTACACATCTTTTGGTGTACTGCATTTCGTAGCAGTGGACGAGTAGAACGAGGCCACGTCCGGCTGCGCAGCAGTCGTAAAACCTGGCACTTCAGTATTCAGATACACCGCGAGTACAGGCTTTGCGAGGACTACGTCCCCGGACCTGGCCTCGCTGAACTCGTCTACTGCTACGAATGTAGCCGCTGACGAGGTACGAGGCTGCGATCGGCAGCGAAGCGGCCGTAAAACCTGAGACCGTAATCCATCAGGCACACCGAAGGGCCTGAATTTACGACGGCTTCGCCGCCGATCGCAGCCTCGTACCTCGGCAGCGGCTACAAGAGCCGCGCTGCCCCAGAATTGTGTAGATACCTATGACTATCGCAGGCAAGCCTGGCTCCTACAGCAAATTGTCGGCAGTCCCAAAGGCGCGAGTATTGAACTCGCGCCTTTTTTTGTGCTCCAAGGCTGGGAGAAGCGCGGACATTGTTCCGCCGGTATGGTCAGGAGGTTCACGTGAACAAGTCGATGCTAGTGGGTGCGGTACTGGGTGCTGTCGGTGTGACTGCCGGAGGCGCTGTGGCAACCTACAGCTTGATGAAAAGTGGCCCGGAATACGCTGATGTGATGGCGGTGGAGCCGATCAAGCAAACCATCAAGACTCCACGGGAAGTCTGCAAGGACGTCACTGTGACCCAGCAGGCGCCGGTCAAAGACCAGCATCAGATCGTGGGTAGTGTGCTGGGGGCTGTGGCAGGGGGTCTGCTAGGCAATCAGGTGGGTGGCGGTACCGGTAAGAAGATCGCTACCGTGGCAGGCGCCGTCGGTGGCGGTTATGCCGGTAACAAGGTCCAGGAAAACATGCAGGCCAAGGATACCTACACCACCACCCAGACGCGCTGTAACACCGTCCACGATATCAGCGACAAGGTTGTTGGTTACAACGTGAAGTATGAGCTCGATGGCAAGGTCGGCCAGGTGCGCATGGATCGTGATCCGGGTTCGCAGATTCCGGTCGACAAGCAAGGTAAGCTGATTTTGAGTCAGGGCGAGCCTGAGCAGCAGTAACAGGCAGCAAGCATAAAAAAAGCACCCCTAGGGGTGCTTTTTTATGGGCGGCGTTCGCGATTAGCGCTTGAGCGAGGCCGGCAGGTGCGGCTGGATAGCCGTCAGGACTGCCTTGAAGCATTTGGTGTTGCCAGCAACGATATGGCCTTTTTCAAGGAATTCGTGGCCACCGGTGAAGTCGCTGATCAAGCCGCCTGCTTCTTGAATCAGTAGCGCGCCAGCAGCCATGTCCCACTCAGACAGGCCCGATTCCCAGAAGGCGTCGTAACGACCAGCGGCCACGTAGGCCAGGTCCAGGCTGGCGGCGCCAGCACGGCGGATACCGGCAGTCTGGCCAACCAGGGCGCGGAACATGCCCAGGTAGTTGTCCAGGTTGTCCATTTGGTTATCGCGGAACGGGAAGCCAGTACCCAGTAGGGCGCCTTCCAGGCTCTTGCGTGGGCTGACGCGCAGGCGGCGGCCGTTCAGTGCGGCGCCACGGCCACGGCTGGCGGTGAACTCTTCCTGGCGAACGGGATCCAGCACCACGGCGTGCTCAAGGCGGCCACGGTATTTGCAGGCGATGCTGACTGCAAAGTGTGGAACGCCACGCAGGAAGTTGGTGGTGCCATCGAGCGGGTCGATGATCCACAGGTAGTCTTCGCCTTCGCCGCTGCCTGCGTGCAGGCCGGTTTCTTCGCCGAAGATACCGTGGGTCGGATAAGCCTTGCGCAGCGCCTTGATGATGCACTCTTCGGCTGCACGATCGACTTCAGAGACGTAATCCTTCGCGTCTTTTTCATCAACCTTGATGCTATCCAGGCGCTCGATGGAGCGGAAAATCAATTCACTGGCGCTGCGGGCGGCGCGCAGCGCGATATTCAGCATGGGCTGCATGGACGTTTCACCTAGGTCGTTAAAGAAAGCCGAACATTCTAGCAGAAAACTTTGCGACAAGAAGAGGGACATTCGCTTTCGTAGCGTAAAGCCTGTCGGTTCTGTAAGATTTCCTCCCCAAACTCCTGTCTGAGAGCGCCGGTAGTGCTGCAAAATATTCGTGTTGTCCTGGTCAATACCAGCCACCCCGGTAACATCGGCGGAGCTGCGCGTGCCATGAAAAACATGGGATTGTCGCGGCTGGTGCTGGTCGACCCGCTGTCCTTTCCCCACCATGAAGCCAGCGCGCGCGCCTCCGGTGCCGACGATGTGCTGGCCGGTGCCCAAGTGGTCGCCACACTTGAAGAGGCGCTGGTGGGTTGTAGCGTCGTACTCGGTACCAGTGCCCGTGACCGGCGTATCCCCTGGCCGCTACTCGACCCGCGCGAGTGCGGTACCAAGGTCGTCGAGCAAGTGGGAGAGGGCGTCGAAGTCGCATTGGTGTTCGGCCGCGAGCACTCCGGGCTGACCAACGACGAGCTGCAGCGATGTCATTTTCACGTGCATATCCCGTCCAATCCCGACTTCAGTTCGCTGAACCTTGGGGCTGCCGTGCAGGTGCTGGCGTACGAAGTGCGCATGGCCTGGCTGGCGGCGCAAGGGCAGCCAACCAAGGTCGAGAAGGTTGAGGTGGCGTCGGCTCGCAGTGAAGAGCTGGCGACGATGGACGAGCTGGAGCTGTTCTACGAGCATCTGGAAAAGACCTTGGTCGATATCCGCTTCCTCGACCCAGAGAACCCCAGGCACCTGATGTCACGCATGCGTCGTCTGTTTGCGCGTAGTTCGGTCAATCGTTCGGAAATGAATATTTTGCGCGGTATCCTCACCGAGACCCAGAAAATGGCCCGGGGCGAGCCGCATAAGCGCAAGGAATAGAGATGTTCGAGCGTATTCGTGAAGATATCCAGAGTGTTTTCCATCGGGATCCGGCTGCCCGCAATACGCTGGAAGTACTGACCTGCTACCCCGGTATGCATGCGATCTGGTTGCACCGCGGGGCGCACGCCTTGTGGCAGATGGGCTGGAAGTGGCCGGCGCGGGTGGTTTCCAACTTCGGTCGATGGTTGACCGGTATCGAGATCCACCCTGGTGCCAAGGTTGGGCGGCGTTTCTTTATCGACCACGGTATGGGCATTGTCATTGGTGAAACCGCCGAAATCGGTGATGACGTCACCCTTTACCAAGGTGTGACCCTGGGTGGCACCAGCTGGAACAAGGGCAAGCGCCATCCAACGCTGGAGGACGGCGTTGTGGTGGGTGCCGGTGCCAAGGTGCTGGGGCCGTTCACGGTGGGTGCCGGGGCCAAGATCGGTTCCAATGCGGTGGTCACCAAGCCGGTTCCGGCTGGCGCCACTGCGGTAGGGATCCCAGGTCGCATCATCATGAAAGCCGATGACGCACAGGAAGCCAAGCGCAAGGCCATGGCCGAAAAGATCGGTTTCGATGCCTATGGGGTTAGTGGCGACATGCCGGACCCGGTCGCTCGGGCTATCGGTCAGTTGCTCGACCATTTGCATGCCGTTGATGGTCGCCTGGAGGACATGTGCGGCGCGCTCACTAAAATGGGCAGCGACTACTGCGCCAAGGAGCTTCCGGCCCTGCGCGACGAAGACTTCGCCGAGGTCAAGGGCGAAGCATGCGACGGCCGTCGGGCCAGTTGACAAAATCGGGGCGTGTGCTTGGGTCCCGGCTTTGCTATCATGCGGCCGCTCTTTTTGCGTGTATTCCCGAGTAAATCGCTAGGTCTTAAAGTTGACTTAAATACTCGGGAATAGCATACTCGCAACCATTCCGAAACTCCGTGGTACTAGCCATGCGACTGACTACAAAAGGCCGATACGCCGTGACCGCCATGCTTGATCTGGCGTTGCATGCGCAGCATGGGCCGGTGTCTCTGGCCGACATTTCCGAGCGCCAAGGTATTTCCCTGTCCTACCTCGAGCAGCTCTTCGCCAAACTGCGTCGCGGCAATCTGGTTTCCAGTGTTCGCGGCCCAGGCGGTGGTTACCAGCTGTCGCGCAATATGGAAGGCATCCAGGTTGCCCAGGTGATCGACGCCGTCAATGAGTCGGTTGACGCCACTCGCTGCCAGGGGCTGGGTGATTGCCATCAGGGCGATACTTGCCTGACCCACCACTTGTGGTGTGACCTCAGTCAGCAGATCCACGAATTTCTGAGCGGTATCAGCCTGGCTGACCTTGTAACCCGCCGCGAGGTGCAAGAAGTCGCCCAGCGCCAAGACCTGCGCCACAGTTCGGGCAGGACGCCGCATCTTGAAAAGATTGAAACGTCCGCCGTCGAATGACCGCCACAGAGCGCAACGACGCGCCAGCCTGATTAGGAGATTTTCATGAAGTTGCCGATTTACCTCGATTACTCCGCGACCACCCCGGTTGACCCACGTGTCGCGCAAAAGATGAGCGAATGCCTGCTGGTTGACGGGAACTTCGGTAACCCGGCGTCGCGCTCTCACGTGTTCGGCTGGAAAGCCGAAGAGTCGGTCGAGAATGCTCGTCGTCAGGTCGCTGACCTGGTCAATGCCGACCCGCGCGAAATCGTCTGGACCTCCGGTGCCACCGAGTCCGACAACCTGGCGATCAAGGGTGTTGCGCACTTCTACCAGACCAAGGGCAAGCACCTGATCACCTCCAAGATCGAGCACAAGGCGGTCCTGGACACCACGCGCCAACTGGAGCGTGAAGGCTTTGAAGTCACCTACCTCGAGCCTGGCGCAGATGGCGTAATCACTCCTGCCATGATCGAAGCGGCACTGCGTGACGACACCATCCTGGTGTCGGTCATGCACGTGAACAACGAAATCGGCACCATCAACGACATCGCTGCCATCGGCGAGCTGACCCGCTCACGCGGCGTGCTGCTCCATGTCGATGCCGCTCAGTCCACTGGCAAGGTCGAGATCGACCTGCAGAAACTGAAAGTCGACCTGATGTCGTTCTCTGCCCATAAAACCTACGGTCCTAAAGGCATCGGCGCACTCTATGTCAGCCGCAAGCCTCGCGTGCGCCTGGAAGCGGCCATGCACGGTGGTGGTCATGAGCGCGGCATGCGTTCGGGCACCCTGGCAACCCACCAGATCGTCGGCATGGGTGAAGCCTTCGCCATCGCCAAAGAAGAAATGGCCAGCGAAAGCGTACGCATCAAGGCCCTGAGCGATCGCTTCTTCAAGCAGGTCCAAGGCCTGGAAGAGCTGTACGTCAACGGCAGCATGACCGCCCGCGTTCCGCACAACCTGAACCTGAGCTTCAACTACGTTGAAGGCGAATCGCTGATCATGGCCCTCAAGGACCTGGCTGTTTCCTCGGGCTCGGCCTGCACCTCCGCTTCGCTGGAACCGTCCTATGTCCTGCGTGCCCTGGGTCGCAACGACGAACTGGCGCACAGCTCGATTCGTTTTACCTTCGGCCGCTTCAGCACCGAAGAAGAAATTGACTACGCCGCACAGAAAGTCTGTGAGGCAGTGACCAAGCTGCGCGAATTGTCGCCGCTTTGGGATATGTTCAAAGACGGCGTCGACATCTCCAAGATCGAGTGGGCTGCGCACTAAGTAGCTGCCGATAAGAGCGGCTCTCTGATGAGGAAGGAATTGCACCATGGCATACAGTGAAAAGGTCATCGACCACTACGAAAATCCGCGTAACGTCGGCAAAATGAATGCCGAAGACCCGGATGTCGGCACCGGCATGGTCGGCGCCCCTGCTTGCGGCGACGTGATGCGCCTGCAGATCAAGGTCAACGAACAGGGCGTTATCGAAGACGCCAAGTTCAAGACCTATGGCTGCGGTTCGGCTATCGCCTCCAGCTCCCTGGCCACCGAATGGATGAAGGGCAAGACGCTGGACGAAGCAGAAACCATCAAGAACACCCAGCTGGCCGAAGAATTGGCCCTGCCACCGGTGAAAATTCACTGCTCGGTTCTCGCTGAAGACGCCATCAAGGCGGCTGTTCGCGATTACAAGCAGAAGAAAGGTTTGCTTTAAGTCGCTTGCTTGCAAGTAAGGAGTCTCAATGGCTATCAGCATGACAGAAGCCGCCGCCCAGCATGTGCAGCGCTCCCTGGATGGGCGTGGCAAGGGTCTCGGTATTCGCTTGGGTGTGCGCACCACCGGCTGTTCAGGCCTGGCCTATGTGCTGGAGTTCGTCGACGAAGCGCAGGCTGAAGATGAGGTGTTCGAGAATCACGGTGTCAAAGTGATCATCGACCCTAAAAGCCTGGTGTACCTCGATGGTACGGAACTGGATTTCGTCAAGGAAGGGTTGAACGAAGGCTTCAAGTTCAACAACCCCAACATGCGCGGTGAATGTGGCTGCGGCGAAAGCTTCAACGTCTGAGGCAGCTTGTGGGAACTCCTTGTCATTTTGCTTTGTTTGATCTGCAGCCAGGCTTTCGCCTGGATCTGGAGCAGTTGGCCACGCGCTACCGTGAATTGGCGCGCGAGGTCCACCCTGATCGATTTGCTGATGCGTCCGAGCGCGAGCAGCGTGTGGCGCTCGAGCGTTCCGCGGGCCTGAACGAGGCTTACCAGACGCTCAAGAGCCCGCCAAAGCGTGCGCGCTATCTGCTGTCGATCAGCGGGCACGAAGTGCCCCAGGAAGTCACCGTCCATGATCCCGAGTTTCTTTTGCAGCAGATGCAAATGCGCGAAGAGCTCGAAGATCTGCAGGACGCCGGCGACCTGGACGGCATTGCTCCGTTCAAGCGGCGCTTGAAGACTGCGCAGGAAGATCTGAACGAAAGCTTCGCCGCTTGCTGGGATGATGCAGCGCAACGCGAACAGGCTGAACGCCTGATGCGGCGCATGCAGTTCCTCGACAAGCTCTCCTACGAAGTGCGCCAGTTAGAAGAGCGCCTCGACGATTAACCCAGTGCCGCCGCGTGCGGCACGCCGGATACCCTGATAAGCAATGGCCCTACTGCAGATCGCCGAACCCGGCCAAAGTCCTCAGCCTCACCAGCGTCGTCTGGCGGTCGGGATTGACCTGGGTACTACCAATTCGCTGGTCGCTGCGTTGCGCAGCGGTATCAGTGCGCCTCTTGCCGATGCCGACGGGCAGGTCATCCTGCCGTCCGCTGTGCGCTATCACGCTGGTCGTATCGACGTGGGCCAATCGGCCAAGGATGCGGCTGCCAGTGACCCCTTCAATACCGTGCTCTCGGTCAAGCGCCTGATGGGGCGTGGCCTTGAAGACGTCAAGCAGTTGGGCGAGCAATTGCCTTACCGCTTTGTCGGCGGTGAATCGCACATGCCGTTCATCGACACCGTTCAGGGCCGGAAAAGCCCGGTAGAGGTGTCGGCTGACATTCTCAAGGTACTGCGCCAGCGTGCCGAGGCCACCCTGGGGGGTGAGCTGGTGGGTGCGGTCATCACAGTCCCGGCCTATTTTGACGACGCCCAGCGCCAAGCGACCAAAGATGCCGCGCGCCTGGCTGGGTTGAATGTCCTGCGCCTGCTCAACGAGCCAACGGCTGCGGCGGTCGCCTACGGGCTGGACCAGCACGCCGAAGGCCTGGTGGCCATCTATGACCTGGGTGGCGGCACTTTCGACATTTCTATCCTGCGTCTGACCGGCGGTGTGTTCGAGGTGTTGGCTACTGGTGGCGACACTGCCCTGGGTGGTGACGACTTCGATCATGCGATCGCCACCTGGATTGTCGAGCAGGCTGGCCTGTCTTCGGATCTGGATCCTGGTACTCAGCGCCACCTGCTGCAAACCGCCTGTGCGGCCAAAGAGGCACTGACCTCGGCGCAGTCGGTGGAAGTGGTCCATGGTGCCTGGCGTGCCGAGCTGACTCGCGATGCCTTCGATGCCCTGATCGAACCCATGATTGCCCGTAGCCTCAAGGCTTGCCGGCGCGCGGTGCGCGATGGCGGTATCGAGGTCGAGGAAGTCGGTGCAGTGGTCATGGTCGGCGGTTCGACCCGCGTTCCGCGTGTTCGCGATGCGGTGGGCGAGCTGTTCGGTCGTCGCCCATTGACCGAGATCGACCCGGATCAAGTCGTCGCCATTGGCGCTGCCATTCAGGCCGATACCCTGGCTGGCAACAAGCGTGACGGTGATGAGTTGTTGCTGTTGGACGTTATCCCGCTGTCCTTGGGGCTCGAAACCATGGGCGGGCTGATGGAAAAGGTGATTCCGCGCAACACCACGATCCCGGTGGCGCGTGCCCAGGAATTCACGACCTACAAGGATGGCCAGTCGGCCATGATGATTCACGTGTTGCAGGGCGAGCGCGAGCTGATCAGTGACTGCCGCTCCCTGGCACGGTTCGAATTGCGGGGTATCCCGGCCATGGTCGCCGGTGCCGCCAAGATCCGAGTGACCTTCCAGGTCGACGCCGATGGCTTGCTGAGCGTGTCTGCTCGCGAGCTGGGTTCAGGTGTGGAGTCGAGCATTCAGGTCAAGCCGTCCTACGGCCTGACCGACGGCGAGATTACCCGCATGCTCAAGGACTCCTTCGAGTACGCCGGGCTCGACAAGGTGGCGCGCCAGTTGCGCGAACACCAGGTTGATGCCGAGCGTTTGCTCGAAGCGGTGCAGGGTGCCCTGGATGCTGATGGCGAACGCCTGCTCGATGCCGACGAGCGCCTGGCCATCGAGCATCAAATGCAAGAATTGCGTGATTTGATCAACGGTACCGATGGCGCGGCCATCGAGCAGCAGACTCGCCGTCTGTCGCAAGTGACCGATGCCTTTGCCGCCCGTCGCCTTGATTCGACGGTCAAGGCCGCATTGGCCGGGCGCAACCTGAATGAGATTGAGGAATAACGATGCCGCAGGTGATTTTTCTGCCTCACGAGAAGTTTTGCCCAGAGGGCATGGTTGTAGAGGCTGAGCCTGGTACTTCCATTCTCGAGCTGGCCCATGAGCACCATATCGAAATGGAAAGCGCTTGCGGCGGCGTCTGCGCCTGCACGACCTGCCACTGCATCATTCGTGAAGGTTTCGACACGCTGGAAGAGGCTGACGAGCTGGAAGAAGACTTCCTGGATCGCGCCTGGGGCCTGGAGGCGCAGTCGCGCTTGGCGTGCCAAGCCATTGTCGGTACCGAAGACCTGACCGTCGAAATTCCGAAATACTCGCTCAACCATGCCGCCGAAGCGCCGCATTGATCAAGGAACTGTCATGAGTCTTAAATGGACTGATGTACTGGAAATCGCGATCCAACTGGCTGAATCCAAGCCGGATGTAGATCCAATGTCGGTCAATTTCGTCGATCTGCGCAAGTGGGTCATGGAGTTGCCGGAATTTGACGACATGCCTGAGCATTGTGGCGAGAAGATCCTGGAGGCCATTCAGGCCCACTGGATCGAAGAACGCGACTGAACCACGCCGCAGGTTAGGCAATACCCAAGAACCCGCGTATAATTCGCGGGTTTAATTTTTCGCATCAATTACTGTTTCTGGAGTTTCACCATGGCTGTTCAACGTACTTTCTCCATCATCAAGCCTGACGCCGTTGCCAAGAATGTGATCGGCAAGATCACCACTCGTTTCGAAGAAGCTGGCCTGAAAATCGTCGCTTCGAAAATCAAGCAACTGTCCAAAGCCGAAGCCGAAGGTTTCTACGCTGAGCACAGCGCTCGTGGTTTCTTCGGTGACCTGGTCGCCTTCATGACTTCCGGCCCTGTTGTTGTTCAGGTTCTGGAAGGCGAAAACGCTATCGCTCTGAACCGTGAGCTGATGGGCGCTACCAACCCTAAAGAAGCTGCTGCTGGCACCATCCGTGCTGACTTCGCTGAGTCCATCGACGCCAACGCCGTTCACGGTTCGGACTCCGAAGCCGCTGCAGCTCGCGAAATCGCTTACTTCTTCGCAGCTACCGAGGTAACTACTCGCTAAGCGAAAGCTTGTGAGTATTGAGGTGAATCCATGACGACATCGACTGGCAAAATCAACCTGTTGGGGCTTACCCAGCCGGAAATGGAACAATTCTTCGACTCAATCGGGGAGAAGCGCTTCCGTGCCGGTCAGGTAATGAAATGGATTCACCACTTTGGCGTCGATGATTTCGACGCCATGACGAACGTCGGCAAGGCCCTGCGCGAGAAGCTCAAGGCTGTTGCCGAGGTCCGTGGGCCAGAGCTCGTCAGCGAGGACATTTCCAGCGATGGCACCCGTAAATGGGTGGTGCGCGTGGCGTCCGGCAGCTGCGTCGAGACGGTCTACATTCCCCAGGGCAAACGTGGCACCTTGTGCGTTTCGTCCCAGGCAGGCTGTGCCCTGGATTGCAGTTTCTGCTCCACCGGCAAGCAAGGATTCAACAGCAACCTCACCGCCGCCGAAGTCATCGGCCAGGTGTGGATTGCCAACAAGTCGTTCGGCAGCGTACCGGCCACCATTGACCGCGCCATCACTAACGTTGTGATGATGGGCATGGGCGAGCCACTGCTGAACTTCGACAACGTCATCTCCGCCATGCGGCTGATGATGGATGACCTGGGCTATGGCATCTCCAAACGCCGGGTCACCCTGTCCACTTCCGGCGTCGTGCCGATGATCGACGTGCTCGCCGATCATATCGACGTCTCCCTGGCCCTGTCGTTGCACGCGCCCAATGACGCGCTGCGCAACCAGCTGGTGCCAATCAACAAGAAATATCCACTCAAGATGTTGCTCGAATCCTGCCAGCGCTACATGTCCCAGCTGGGCGAGAAGCGTGTGCTGACCATCGAGTACACCTTGCTCAAGGACGTCAACGACCAGCTCGAACATGCAGTAGAAATGGTCGAATTGCTCAAGAACGTGCCTTGCAAGATCAACCTGATTCCTTTCAACGCGTTCCCGCATTCGGGCTACGAACGGCCGAGCAACAATGCTATCCGCAGGTTCCAGGACCACTTGCATCATGCAGGCTTCAATGTCACGGTGCGTACCACCCGCGGTGAAGACATCGACGCCGCCTGTGGTCAATTGGTAGGGCAGGTGATGGACCGCACCCGCCGCAGCGAGCGTTATATCGCCGTCCGTCAGCTCAATGCCGAGGGCGATGTGGCGCAGAACGCTACGGACCGTATTTGAAGAGAGGATCTCCATGACCCTGCGCGTGGCGCTGTCATTGTTGTTGGTTACCCTGCTTGCAGGATGTGTTTCCACCGGTAATGTAGATCCGATGGACACCGGCAAGGGCCGCGATGAGGCCCGCCAGGCCTACGTGCAATTGGGGATTGGATACTTGCAGCAGGGCATGACCGAACGCGCAAAGATTCCCTTGAAGAAAGCCCTGGAGCTCAACGCCAACGACCCTGATGCCAATGCGGCGCTGGCGTTGGTGTTCCAGGCTGAGCTCGAGCCGGAGCTTGCGACCGAGCACTACCGCAAGGCATTGGCGGGTCGGCCCAACGATGCGCGAATCCTGAACAACTATGGCAGCTTCCTGTACGAGCAGAAGCAGTACAAAGAGGCTTACGAGCTGTTTCAAAAGGCCGCCGCGGACAACCTCTACCCCGAGCGTTCGCGAGTGTTTGAAAACCTGGGCATGACGTCGCTGATGCTTGGCCAGCGTGATGAAGCCCGGGAGCAACTCGAGAAGGCGCTGCGCTTGAACCGCCAGCAACCTCGGGCGCTGTTGGAACTCGCCGAGTTGTCCTTTGAGGATCAGCATTATGTGCCGGCGCGCAACCTGTACACCCGTTTCAACCAGTTGAGCGAACAGAACGCCCGTAGCCTGCTGCTGGGTATACGCCTGGCGAAGGTGTTCGAAGACCGGAACAAGGCCGCCAGTTACGGCTTGCAACTAAAAAGACTCTATCCCGGCACGCCGGAATATCAGCAATACCTGTCGGAGCAATGATGAAAGCGGCGCATCCCGAAGTTGTAGCAGCGACTCGCGTGAACCCCGGTGAGACCCTGCGTCAGGCCCGCGAGAGCAAGAACTGGTCGCAGGCAGAGGTCGCGGTAAAACTCAATCTCACCTCGACGTCCCTGGGCAATCTTGAGGCAGGCGCTTTCGACAAGTTGCCTGGGCATACCTTCGCGCGCGGTTATATTCGCGCCTACGCCAAACTGCTCGACATGGACCAGGCCGTTCTGGTGCAGGCCTTCGACCAATACACCGGTACTGACGCCCATGGCAGCAATGTCCACAGCCTGGGTCGAATCGAGGAGCCGGTGCGCCTGTCGCACAATATTCTGCGCATTGTCAGCCTGGTGCTGTTGGTGATCGTGGTCGGCGGTGGTTTCTTCTGGTGGCAGGATCAAAGCTCCTTGCGCGGCAAGGACCAGGCCAATCTGGCCATGGAGCATGTCGAGGTCGAGAGCGCCGACGGCACCACCCAGATCCATCCGCTGGATGAGCCTGAAGACCAGGCGGTCGATGCCTCGCTACAGGGCGAAACCACCAGCCTGAGCCTGCCCGAGGCTCAAGCACCTGCCGATACGGCTGCTACACCAAACCCCGAGGCTGTGACGCCAGCTCAAGCTGCTGCTGTTCCGCTCATGGTCCCGGTTGCGCCCGCTCATTCGACTGTCGCCAGTGCCGTACCTGTTCCCGTGCCTGCACCGGTCGTTCCGGCTGCAGTACCGGCTGCCTCCGTCGCACCGGTCACGGTGGCCGCAACCCCCGCGCCGAATGCGCCGGTTGCAGGCGCAGGCAAGCTGTCGCTTAACTTTGTTGCCGACTGCTGGACCCAGGTCACCGACGGCAATGGCAAGGTGCTGTTCAGCGGCCTCAAGCGTAAGGGCCAGACCGCTGAATTCAGCGGCAAACCACCATTCTCGCTGCGTCTGGGCTATGCCCGCGGTGCGCAGGTGACCTACAACGGTCAACCTGTGGACGTGGCGCCGTTCACCAGTGGCGAGACCGCTCGCCTGAAGTTGGGGCAATAAGTCATGCACGGTGAATCTCCAATCAAACGTCGTGAATCCCGCAAGATCTGGGTGGGTAATGTTCCGGTCGGTGGCGATGCGCCCATCGCCGTACAGAGCATGACCAACACCGATACCAATGATGTGGCTGCAACCGTTGCCCAGATCAATCGCCTGGTCGACGCGGGTGTCGACATCGTTCGCATCTCGGTGCCAGACATGGACGCTGCCGAGGCCTTCGGCAAGATCAAGCAACTGGTCACGGTTCCCTTGGTCGCCGATATTCACTTCGATTACCGCATCGCCCTGCGTGTCGCAGAGCTGGGTGTGGACTGCCTGCGCATCAACCCCGGCAACATCGGTCGTGAAGACCGCGTGCGTGCAGTGGTCGATGCCGCCCGTGACCGAGGCATCCCGATCCGTATCGGTGTCAACGCTGGCTCCCTGGAAAAAGACCTGCAGAAGAAGTACGGCGAACCGACCCCGGCAGCGCTGGTTGAGTCGGCCCTGCGCCACGTCGAGCATCTGGATCGCCTGGATTTCCAAGACTTCAAGGTCAGCGTCAAGGCCTCGGACGTGTTCATGGCGGTTGAAGCCTACCGCCTGCTGGCCAAGCAGATTATCCAGCCGCTGCACCTGGGCATTACCGAAGCCGGTGGCCTGCGTTCCGGTACGGTGAAATCCGCCGTCGGCCTCGGTATGCTGCTTGCCGACGGGATTGGCGATACTATTCGCATCTCGCTGGCGGCTGACCCGGTCGAGGAAGTGAAAGTCGGTTACGACATCCTCAAGTCCCTGCACTTGCGTTCGCGTGGCATCAACTTCATCGCCTGCCCGAGCTGCTCGCGGCAGAACTTCGATGTGGTCAAGACCATGAATGAACTGGAAGGGCGTCTGGAAGACTTGCTGGTGCCACTGGATGTGGCGGTGATCGGTTGCGTTGTGAACGGTCCGGGCGAAGCCAAGGAGGCCCATGTCGGCCTGACGGGTGGTACGCCCAACCTGATCTACATCGACGGCAAGCCGGCACAAAAGCTGACCAACGATAACCTGGTGGACGAGCTGGAAAGGCTCATCCGGCAGAAGGCGGCCGAAAAGGTCGAAGCCGATGCGGCGCTGATTGCCCGCGGCTAAAGACCACGCTGTTATAAGAATCGCTAAGGATTTTCTGTGAGCAAATCTCTGCAAGCCATCCGGGGCATGAATGACATCCTGCCCGAGCAGACCCCGCTGTGGCGCTATTTTGAAAGCGCCGTCGCCGGCCTGCTGGACAACTACGGTTATCGTCAGATCCGTATGCCGATCGTCGAGTTCACCGAGCTGTTCAAGCGCTCGATCGGTGAAGTGACCGATATCGTCGAAAAAGAGATGTATACCTTCGAAGACCGCAATGGCGATTCGCTGACCTTGCGCCCCGAAGGTACCGCTGCGTGCGTGCGTGCGGTGCTGGAGCACGGCATCACGGGCGGCGGCCAGGTCCAGAAGCTCTGGTACATCGGCCCGATGTTCCGCCATGAGCGTCCGCAGAAAGGCCGCTATCGCCAGTTCCACCAGATTGGCGTGGAGGTGTTCAATCTCGACGGCCCGGACATTGATGCCGAGCTGATCGTGCTCACCTGGCGCCTGTGGGGCCAATTGGGCATTCGTGACGCAGTCAAACTCGAGCTCAACAGCCTGGGCACCAGCGAAGCCCGTGCTCGCTATCGTGATGCCCTGGTGGCCTACCTGAACGAGCGCATCGACTTGCTCGATGAAGACAGCAAGCGCCGCCTGACCAGCAACCCGCTGCGTATCCTCGACACCAAGGTCCAGGAAACCCAGGCGCTGTTGGTTGATGCACCGAAGCTGGCCGACTACCTGGACGAAGAGTCGCGCCTGCACTTCGAAGGGCTCAAGGCTCGCCTGGACGCCGCCGGCATTCCTTATGTGATCAACCCCAAGCTGGTCCGGGGTCTGGATTACTACAGCAAGACCGTATTCGAATGGGTCACCGACAAGCTGGGTGCCCAGGGCACCGTGTGCGCCGGTGGTCGTTACGATGGCCTGGTCGAGCAGATGGGCGGCAAGCCGACCACCGGCGTGGGCTTCGCCATGGGCATCGAGCGTTTGATTCTGCTGCTTGAAACCCTTGAGCAGATCCCTGAGTCGATTGCTCGTCAGGTCGATGTCTATCTGTGCGCCTTTGGCGAGCAGGCTGAGCTTGCTGGCTTGGCACTGACCGAGCGCCTGCGTGACGCACTGCCAAACCTGCGCCTGCAGGTGAATGCCGGTGCCGGTAGCTTCAAGAGCCAGTTCAAGAAGGCAGACAAGAGCGGTGCGCTCTATGCCTTGATCCTGGGGGACGACGAACTGGCCCAACAAGTGGTAGGTTTCAAACCCTTGCGTGGCCAGGGCGAACAACAAAACATTGCCTGGGATGCTCTGGCCGAGCACCTGGCGACCTGCGTCGTGCAGGGTTGAAGCGGGCTAACCGCCGATTAAGCGAATAGGAGTATTGGGGTGTCGAGTACCGATGATGAACAGCTGGCGTCGCTGAAGGAATGGTGGGAGCGTAACGGCAAGCCCCTGGCGACCGGCGTCTTGCTCGCGGCAGTAGTGGTGCTCGGCTGGAATGCCTGGCAGAAGTACCAGGGCAACCAATCCCAGGGCGCTTCGAACCTTTACCAGGCCCTGCTGGAAACGACTCTGACCCCGACCGGCCAGCCCGATGCAGGCAAGGTCGCGGAACTGGCTGGCAAGCTCAAGAGCGAATATGGCGGCTCGGCTTACGCCCAGTACGCCAGCCTGTTCGTGGCCAAGGTGGCAGTCGATACCGGCAAATTGGACGACGCTGCCGCCGAATTGAAAGCCGTTGTCGACAAGCCAGCAGACGCGACCCTGGGCGAAATCGCCCGTCAGCGCCTGGCTCGTGTCATGGCTGCGCAGAACAAGGCCGAAGACGCCTTGAAGTTGCTGGAAGGTGATGCCGACAAGGCCTTCCAGGCCAGCCGTGAGGAGCTCAAGGGTGACCTGCTGGTGCAGTTGGGTCGCAGCGACGAAGCCTATGCTGCTTACAAGAACGCCAAGGCCGCGCTGTCCGATGACGCTGCGGTAGGTAGCCTGCAACTCAAGCTCGACGACCTGGCCAAAGGGGACGCGTGAAGTGATCGGTTGGAAACAAGCAGCAGTGCTGGCCCTGGCCGTGTTGGCGGTGGGTTGCAGCAGCAATAGCAAAAAGGAACTGCCTCCTGCCGAACTGACCTCCTTCAATGAAGAAGTGGTGCTCAAGAAGCAATGGAGTCGCTCGATCGGTGACGGCCAGGGCGAAACCTTCAACATGTTGGTGCCCGCGGTCGAAAATGATCACATCTACGCCGCCGATGTCAGCGGTGTGGTGATGTCGCTGGACCGCATGAACGGTGATGTGGTCTGGAAAAAAGACTTGGAGTTGCCGGTGTCCGGTGCAGTCGGTGTCGGCTACGGCATGGTCATGCTGGGTACGCTCAAGGGTGAAGTGATTGCCCTGGATGCCAGCACTGGCGAGCAGAAGTGGAAGGCGCGTGTCAGCAGTGAAGTACTGGCGCCGCCTGCCACCAACGGTGACGTGGTCGTGGTCCAGACTCAGGATGACCGTATTATCGGCCTGGACGCCGCTTCCGGTAGCCAGCGCTGGATCTACGAAAGTACGCCTGCGGTCCTGACCCTGCGTGGTACCGGTGCGCCAATCGTGACCAACCGCCTGGCGATTGCCGGGCTGTCGACCGGCAAGGTCGTCGCCCTGGATACCCAGAGAGGCGTGCCAGTCTGGGAACAACGCGTTGCCATTCCGCAAGGTCGTTCCGAGCTTGACCGGGTTGTCGACATCGACGGTGGCTTGCTGCTGTCCGGTGGTGTCCTGTACGTTGCCACTTATCAGGGCCGCGTTGCGGGCCTTGAGCTGGAAAGCGGCCGGGTACTGTGGCAAAAAGATGCTTCCAGCTACGTGGGCGTTGCCCAGGGCTTTGGTAGCGTTTACGTGAGTGCGGCGTCGGGCACTGTCGAAGGGATCGACGAGCGCTCTTCCACCGCGCTGTGGAGCAACGATTCGCTGGCTCGTCGCCAGCTGTCGGCACCAGAAGTGTTTTCCAGCTACGTCGCCGTGGGTGACCTGGAAGGCTACCTGCACCTGCTCAGCCAGGTAGATGGCCGCTTTGTCGGCCGTGAGCGCATCGACAGCGATGGCCTGCGCGCCCGTCCGCTGGTGGTGGGCGACATGATTTATGTGTTTGGTAACAGCGGCAAGCTTGAAGCGCTGACCATTCGCTGAGTCTATGCTTGAGGCCTGTGGGCCTTGAGCTGCGGCACCTTGGGTGCCGCTTCGAACTCAGGCCGCTGCAGTGCAGCGGCTTTTGTATTTTCTGAAATAACGCAGTGGAGAGCCGCATGGTTCCCGTAATCGCCTTGGTGGGTCGACCGAACGTCGGCAAGTCCACCATGTTCAACCGCCTGACCAAGACCCGCGACGCTATCGTCGGGGACCTGTCTGGTCTGACCCGTGATCGCCAATACGGTGAGGCGCGCTGGCAAGGGCGTTCCTACATTCTGGTCGACACCGGCGGTATTTCCGGTGACGAGCACGGCATGGATGAAAAAATGGCCGAGCAGTCGCTGCTGGCCATTGAAGAAGCTGATGTGGTGCTGTTCCTGGTCGATGCCCGTGCCGGCTTCACCGCCGCCGACCAGATGATTGCCGAGCACCTTCGCAAGCGCAACAAGCGCTCGCTGCTGGTGGCTAACAAAATCGACAACATCGACCCGGAAATGGCTCGCGCCGAATTCGCGCCATTGGGCATGGGCCACGCCATTGGCGTTGCCGGCGCACAAGGCCGTGGTATCAACACCTTGCTGGAAGCCGCCCTGAGCGAATTCCCGCGTGATGTCGAGGAAGAAGACCTCGGCGCCAACGTTGCCGAAGGTGAAGAGCAGGTCCGCATTCCTGGCCCGAGCGAAAAAGATGGCATCAAGATCGCCATCATCGGTCGTCCGAACGTGGGCAAGTCGACCCTGGTCAACCGTATGCTCGGTGAAGACCGGGTCATCGTCTATGACCAGCCCGGCACCACCCGCGACAGTATCTACATTCCCTTCGAGCGTAACGAAGAGAAGTACACCCTGATCGACACCGCGGGTGTGCGCAAGCGCGGCAAGATCCACGAGGAAGTTGAAAAGTTCTCGGTGGTCAAGACCCTGCAGGCGATCAAAGACGCCAACGTGGTGATCTTCGTCATGGACGCCCGCGAAGGTGTGGTCGATCACGATCTCAACCTGCTGGGCTTCGCCCTGGAAGCCGGTCGCGCCATTGTCATCGCCCTGAACAAGTGGGATGGCATGCAGCCTGGTGAGCGCGACTATGTGAAGACCGAGCTTGAGCGCCGGTTGTTCTTCGTCGACTTCGCTGATATCCACTTCATCTCGGCACTGCATGGCACGGGCGTAGGCAACCTGTATCAATCGGTCCAGGCTTCCTTCAAGTCGGCGATCACTCGCTGGCCGACCAGCCGCCTGACCCAGATCCTTGAAGACGCTGTGGGCGAGCACCAGCCGCCAATGGTCAACAGCCGCCGGATCAAGCTGCGTTACGCTCACCTGGGAGGCGCCAACCCGCCGTTGATCGTGATCCACGGTAACCAGGTCGAGAAAGTACCGAAGTCGTACGTTCGTTATCTGGAAAACACCTATCGCCGCGTCCTGAAGCTGGTCGGTACGCCGATCCGCATCGAGTTCAAGGGTGGCGAGAACCCGTACGAAGGCAACAAGAACACGCTGACCGACCGCCAGGTCAACAAGAAGCGTCGCTTGATGTCGCACCACAAAAAGGCCGAGAAGAAGCGCCGCGACAAGCGCTGATCCAATCCTGCTCGGACGGTAGGAGCCGCCCCCCGCGGGGCGTCAGGCACGACGCCCCCTGTAGGAGCCTGGCTTGCCAGCGATAGGCCCCCCGCGGAGTGTCAGGCATGACGCCTCCTGTAGGAGCCTGGCTTGCCAGCGATAGGCCCCCCGCGGAGTGTCAGGCATGACGCCTCCTGTAGGAGCCTGGCTTGCCAGCGATAGGCCCCCCGCGGAGTGTCAGGCATGACGCCTCCTGTAGGAGCCTGGCTTGCCAGCGATGGGCCCCCCCGCGGAGTGTCAGGCATGACGCCTCCTGTAGGAGCCTGGCTTGCCAGCGATGGGCATAGGTATCTACACAATTCTGGGGCAGCGCGGCTCTTGTAGCCGCTGCCGAGGTACGAGGCTGCGATCGGCGGCGAAGCCGTCGTAAATTCAGGCCCTTCGGTGTGCCTGATGGATTACGGTCTCAGGTTTTACGGCCGCTTCGCTGCCGATCGCAGCCTCGTACCTCGTCAGCGGCTACATTCGTAGCAGTAGACGAGTTCAGCGAGGCCAGGTCCGGGGACGTAGTCCTCGCAAAGCCTGTACTCGCGGTGTATCTGAATACTGAAGTGCCAGGTTTTACGACTGCTGCGCAGCCGGACGTGGCCTCGTTCTACTCGTCCACTGCTACGAAATGCAGTACACCAAAAGATGTGTAGATACCTATGCAGCGATGGGGCCCCCGCGGAGTGTCAGGCATGACGCCTCGCGGGCAAGCCCGGCTCCTACACACACACACACACCGCCAAACCCTTGCAGCGTCTTTTGCTCAAGGGCTATCCTGCCAGACCCCCCGCGCCGCCGTGCGCAGGCTGTCTTGCAGGAAAGGCCCATGATCAGCAGTAAGTTGCCGAATGTCGGCACGACCATTTTCACCCAGATGTCCCAGCTCGCCGCCCAGACCGGTGCGCTGAACCTGTCCCAAGGCTTCCCCGATTTCGATGCCCCGCCAGCATTACTGGACGCGGTCGCAACGCATATCCGCGCAGGCCACAACCAGTATTGCCCCATGACCGGTTTGCCAGCCTTGCGCGAGCAGGTCGCTGCCAAGATTGCCCGCAGCTATGGCGTTACCGTCAATCCCGACACCGAAGTCACGATCACCCCAGGGGCGACCGAAGCTATTTTCTGCGCCATCCAGGCCGTGATTCACGCAGGTGACGAAGTCATTGTCTTCGACCCGTGCTACGACAGCTACGAGCCGTCTGTCGAGCTGGCCGGGGGGCGCTGCGTACATGTGCCATTGGGGCGTGATGACTTCGCCATCGATTGGGAAAAGCTTGAGCAAGCGCTCAGCCCGCGTACGCGGATGATCATTCTCAATTTTCCCCACAACCCCAGTGGCGCACTCATGACCCGCGCCGAACTGGACCGGCTGGCAGCGCTGATTGCCGATCGTGATATCTACCTGATCAGCGATGAGGTCTATGAACACCTGGTGTACGACGGGGTGCCGCATGTCAGCGTCTTGGCCCATGACCAGCTGTACTCGCGCGCCTTTGTGGTCAGCTCGTTTGGCAAGACCTATCACGTCACCGGTTGGAAAACGGGTTATGTGATCGCTCCGCCAGCCTTGAGCGCCGAACTGCGCAAGGTCCATCAATATGTCAATTTTTGCGGCGTAACGCCGGTGCAGTGGGGGCTGGCCGATTTCATGGCAGCCCACCCGGAGCATGTCGAAGAGCTGCCAGCGTTCTACCAGGCCAAGCGTGATCTGTTCTGCGATCTGTTGGACGGATCGCGGTTCAGCTTCAGTCGAGTCGGTGGGACTTACTTCCAGTTGATGGATTACTCGGCCATTCGCCCTGATTTGAATGATGTCGACATGTCGCTCTGGCTGACCCGCGAACATGGGGTGGCCACCATTCCTGTCTCCGTGTTCTACCAGCAACCGATGGCCGAGCAACGCCTGGTGCGTCTGTGTTTTGCTAAACGTGAGGAGACGCTGCGCGAAGCGGCGGAAAAACTATGCGCGATCTGAGTGCCTTGCCCAACCTGAACCTGGCATTGGTTCAAACCAGCCTGGCCTGGCATGACCGTGCGGCTAATCTGGCGCACTTCGACAGCTTGCTGGAGCAGGCGCGGGGTGCTGATCTGATTATTTTGCCGGAGATGTTCACCACCGGCTTTTCGATGAACTCCGAGGATCTGGCCGAGCCGGAAAACGGCCCGACGTCCAAGTGGCTCAAGGCCCAGGCCAAGAAGCTCGATGCCGTGGTCACGGGCACTGTGATCATTCAGGCCGCCGATGGTAGCCACCGTAATCGCCTGCTTTGGGCGCGCCCGGATGGCGAGTTGCTGCATTACGACAAGCGTCATTTGTTTCGCATGGCCGGCGAACACAAACACTACACGCCTGGCGAACGCCAGGTACAGTTCGAGCTCAAGGGCTGGCGGATTCGACCACTGATTTGTTATGACCTGCGCTTTCCCGTCTGGAGTCGCGATGCCCAAGACACAGACCTGATTTTATATACCGCTAACTGGCCGGGCGCTCGGCGTATGCATTGGAACCGGCTGCTGCCGGCCCGAGCGATTGAAAACCTCTGCTATGTGGCGGCGGTCAATCGGGTGGGGCTCGACGGCAAGGGCTTTGCCTATACCGGTGACAGCCAAGTGCTGGACTTCCAGGGTGAAAGCTTGCTGAGTGCTGGCGAGGCCGACGGGGTCTTCCAGGTCTGTTTAATCGCAGCGGAACTTGCGGCCTACCGCACCCGCTTCCCGGCCAACCTTGATGCCGACACCTTCCAGCTCCTGTAATTACATGGACTCGCCCCAACCGAGGCGTCTATGCGCCACGGTGGCATCTATAAAGAAGCCAACGACAGCGAGGGCGAGCCCATGAAAAAGCATACGACCAACAATCACTCTGTGTCTTCAGCCGACCTAGCAACCTGTTCGACCGTCTCGGTAGATCTTGCCAAGAGGGTCTTCCAGGTGGCCGGGGAAAACGCCCTGGGCCAAGTGGTGTACGAGGACCGAATCAAATCGCGCGAAGCCTTCCAGGCGTTTCTTCGCCAACTGCCCATGAGCGTCATGGTGCTGATGGAAACAGGCCCAGGCGCTCAGGCATGGGCGCGGTTGCTGCAGGCCCAAGGCAACCCGGTGCGGATCCTGCCTGCGCAGCATGTGGCCGATCATCGCAGCGGGCCGAAGAATGATCGCAACGATGCACATGCGATCTTGCGGGCGGGTCGAGATAGTCGGATTGTCTCAGTGCCGGTCAAAAGTGCCGCGGCGCTGGCCATGCAGGCACTGCATCGCGCCCGCCAGGGCTATGTGCGGCGGCGCACGGCCATGGGTAATCAGATGCGTGGCTTGCTGCTCGAGCATGGCGTGGCCTTGGCGCAAGGTGAGGCGGCGATCAGCCGGGTGGTGCCGCGGATACTCGAGGATGCCACCCAGCCGCTGCCGGATCTGCTGCGCGAGCTGATTGCTGAGCTGCTCGGCGAATGGAGCCAGTTGGGCGAGCGCGTCAGCGTATTGACCGGCCGGCTGGAAACGGCTGCACAGCAGGATGAGACGGCAAAAAGGTTGATGACGGTGCGTGGCATCGGTCCGATCATCGCCACCGCGCTGCTGGCCAAGCAGGTCGAGCCTGAGCGCTTCGCCAACGCACGCCAGTTTGCCGCCTACTTTGGTTTGGTGCCCACTCAGCACAGCAGCGGACAGAAAATCCGGCTGGGCAAGATGAGCAAGCAGGGCGACGCCTACCTACGCAGCCTGGCGATCCAGGGCGCGCATGCGGTCTTGAGACAGGTGCGGCCTGATTCGGAACAACCCGATGACCGGCGCTTGCTGCGCTGGCTGTGTCGCTTGGGTCGCAAGGAAACGGCCGTCCGATTGGCCAACCGTACCCTACGCATCGTCTGGGTATTACTGAAAACCGAGCAGACCTATCGTCGCCACATGGGCAATGTCCAGGAGGCGACGATGAGTCACTGATCCACAGAGTTCTGCCACCGGGGCGTTAAAGCGCTCCAACCCTTGCTAAAGAACATTGACCCCAGGTCAGACCGTCGCGGATTGATGCCTGTGCTCCTACTGGCCCTTGAGGCCTTAACGTAATTGGCATACCGCGAGCTTATTGAATGTTGGCCAGAAGCCGATCAGGCTTCCTCGAGTAGGCCTTATACATAGATGCAGCCGGGTAGCAGTGTTCAAAAGCGGGTTGATAGTGGGGGCGAGTCCATACATAGGAGCAAGGCTTGCCTGCGATGGCCCAACCGCAGTACATCAGGCAAACCGCAGCGTGTTCATCGCGAGCAAGCTCTGCTCCTACAGGGGGGTAGGAGCCGCCGCGATCAAAAACAGGGCACAAAAAAAACCGGCGCCTGAGCGCCGGTTTTTTGTTGCTGCCAGTCTTAGGCCGCTTTCGCTTCCTGCTGACCCAGCGAACGGTTCAGTGCACTGAACAGTGCCTTGAAGCTTGCGGTGGTGATGTTTTCATCAATGCCCACACCATGCACCGGGCGCTCACCATTTACGCGCAGTTCAATATAGGCCGCAGCCTTGGCATTGGTGCCCGCGCCAATGGCGTGTTCGTTGTAGTCCATGATTTCCACGGAGATCGGCAAGCCGGCCACCAGTGCCTCCAGGGCGCCGTTACCGCGGCCATGCCAGTGCAGGGTCTCACCGTCGCTGTGAACTTCGACGTCGACCTTGCTGTTGCCGTTCTCTTCCTGCAGGCGATGGCTGACCAGCGCGTAAGGATTGTTGGCTTGCAGGTACTCGCGAGTGAGCAGGGTGTAGATCTGCTGGGCAGTCATCTCCAGGCCCAGGCGATCGGTTTCACCCTGGACAACCTGACTGAATTCGATCTGCATGCGGCGTGGCAGGCTGATGCCATATTCCTGCTCGAGCAGGTAGGTGATACCGCCCTTGCCAGACTGGCTGTTGACGCGAATGACTGCTTCGTAGCTGCGACCGATATCGGCCGGGTCGATTGGCAGGTAAGGCACTTCCCACAGGGTGTCTTCTTTCTGCTGGGTGAAGCCTTTGCGGATCGCATCCTGGTGCGAGCCTGAGAATGCGGTGTGAACCAGGTCGCCCACATAGGGGTGGCGCGGGTGTACTGGAATCTGGTTGCACTCTTCAACGACTTTGCGCACGCCGTCGATGTCGGAGAAATCCAACTCAGGATCAACGCCCTGGGTGTAGAGGTTCAGGGCCAGGGTCACCAGGTCGACGTTACCGGTACGCTCGCCGTTGCCAAACAGGCAGCCTTCGACGCGGTCGGCGCCAGCCATCAGGCCCAGTTCGGTGGCGGCAACGCCAGTGCCACGGTCGTTGTGGGTGTGCAGGCTGATGATCACGCTGTCACGGCGCGAAACATTGCGGCCAAACCATTCGATCTGGTCGGCGTAGATGTTCGCGGTCGACACTTCCACGGTGGCCGGCAGGTTGAGGATGATCTTTTTCTCAGGCGTCGGGTTCCAGACCTCGATCACGGCGTCGCAGACTTCCTTGGCGAACTCAAGCTCGGTGGCGCTGAAGGTTTCTGGCGAGTATTGGAAGGTCCACTCGGTTTCAGGCTGTTGTGCGGCGTACTTGACGAACAGTTTGGCCGCGTTGACCGCGATGTCTTTCACGCCTTGCTTGTCTTGGTTGAAGACAATGCGGCGGAACGACGGGCTGGTAGCGTTGTAGAGGTGAACGATGGCTTTTTTCGCGCCGCGCAGCGACTCGAAGGTGCGGGCGATCAGGTCTTCACGCGCCTGGGTCAACACCTGGATGGTGGTGTCGTCCGGGATGTGGCCGTCTTCGATCAGGGAGCGTACGAAGTCGAAATCGGTTTGCGAAGCGGAGGGGAAGGAGGCTTCGATTTCCTTGACGCCCACGCTGACCAACGTCTTCCAGAAGCGCAGTTTCTTGGCTGCATCCATAGGCTCGATCAGCGACTGGTTGCCGTCGCGCAGGTCGGAGCTGCACCAGACGGGTGCCGTGGTGATGGACTTGGATGGCCAAGTGCGATCAGGCAGGTCAATGGTCGGGAACGCGCGGTACTTCTTCGAAGGGTCTTTGAGCATGGTCATCGGAGCAATCCTTTTGAGGTGCGGCCTTGAAAAGGTGGCCTGCCAGATAAAAAGTTGGAGAGGGCGAGGCGACGCGATTCAGCCAGGCAGTCGTGCACTGACCAGGCAGAGGCTGCGATGTTGACGACGTTGGATGAGGGTGTGCGTAGTGTTCATGTCTCAACCCTAACCATTGGGGTTAAAGATGGCAAGTACGCGAGAAAAATTGAGATAAATGTGCAGCTATTGCAATATTTCGAGATTTTATGCTCCTGTAAAAGCAAAAAGACCGCGAAAATTGCGCGGTCCTTTTGATTGGCGCAAGCCAGGGCTCAGGGCTGGAATGCACCAATGAAAATAGCCGGATCGACCCGTGCATCGTTGAGGCTGATATTCCAGTGCATATGCGGGCCCGTCGCACGGCCGGTTGAGCCGACTTTGCCGACCACGCCACCACGAGGCATGGCTTGGCCCACCTTCACGTCGATCTTCGACATGTGGCAGAACATGCTGATGAAGCCTTGGCCGTGATCGACGAAGACAGTATTGCCATTGAAGAAGTAGTTGCCGATCAGGATGACCTTGCCAGCGGCTGGCGTCTTGATCGGGGTCCCGGCCGGGACGGCAAAGTCCAGGCCGGCATGCGGGTTGCGCTCTTCGCCGTTAAAGAAGCGGCGCACGCCAAAACGGCTGGACAGCGGGCCGTTGACCGGTTTGTCCAGCAACAAATTGCTGGGGATATTGGGGCTGAAGCTGCGATAGGCCTGGAGTTGCTCGGCCAACTCGGCCTCGATGCGCTTGAGGTCGGCGGGGTTGGGGTTGACCTGACGCTGGTTCTTCAGGGTGATGCGTTGCTCGGGGTAACGCTTGGCGTCGACTGAGAAACTGAAGTTTCGGCCATTGCTGCTGAGCTGGGCAGGGCCTTGTTTTTGAGTCAATGGCAGGCCAACGATGGCCAGCCAGTTGTTCTTTTCTTTGATCACCAGCACCGGCTTGCCTTCAAAGCGCGCCTGAGGGGCGCTGGCTGCCGGCCCCAGTTTGATGACCGCGACGCCGCCCGGCACCGGTTTGTTGAGCAGGCGGGTGATATAGCTATCGGCATTGGCGGTGACGGTCAAGGGTAGGCATAGCATCAACAGCAGGGTAAACAGACGGGGCATGATCAGTCCAATAAAGAGAGCGTGACAGGCGTCAAGTGATTGTCTTCGACCCGCACCTGCAACTTGCCTTCGCCCAGAAGGGCGGTCAGGCGTTGGCCCGTATGGGTTTGCTCGGCACGACGTACGGCCTCACCGCGTTCATCCAGCAAAATACTGTAGCCGCGCCCCAGCGTTGCCAGCGGGCTGACCACGTGCAGCATCTGCACTTGCGCCTGCAATTGCAGCTGCTTGGCCTTGAGGTTTTCGCGCAGCGTTCGGGGCAGGCGTTCGGCCAGGTTATCCAGGCGTTGCTTGAGCAGCGCCAGGGTGCGCCCCGGGTGTTGGGCCGCCAGCTGAGTTTGCAGGCGGCCAAGGCGCTCGCGACGGTTGTTCAAGCGATGCTCGAAGGCGCGACGCAAGCGCATGTCCAGATCGTCCAGGCGCTGTGCCTGCTGGCGCAAGCGTTCGCCGGGGTGGCGCAGGCGCTTGGTCAGGCCATCGAGGCGCAGGCGATCGTGCAACAGCCTTTGCTGGATGCGCAGCAGCAAGCGGCGTTGCAGGGATTCGACCCGGCGTTGCAGGTCGCTACTGTCCGGGGCAAGCAGTTCAGCGGCTGCCGAAGGCGTGGGCGCGCGCACATCGGCGACGAAATCGCTGATCGAAACATCGGTTTCATGGCCCACTGCGCTGACGATAGGTGTGACACAGGCGGCCACGGCGCGAGCGACGTCCTCTTCGTTGAAACACCAGAGGTCTTCCAGCGATCCACCGCCACGGGCCAGGATGATTGCGTCAAAACCTGCGCGATCGGCGAGCTTGATGGCCCGGACGATCTGGCCAATGGCATCGCGACCTTGCACGGCGGTCGGGATCAAGGTCAGCTCGACTTGCGGTGCGCGACGGCGAAACACACTAATAATGTCGCGTATGACAGCGCCGGTCGGTGAACTGACGATACCGATGCGTTGCGGGTGCGCAGGCAACGGCACTTTGCGATCCGTACCGAACAGCCCTTCGGCCCCCAGTTTTTCTTTCAGGGCATCGAAGGCCAGGCGCAGGGCGCCGTCACCGGCCGGCTCGACCGTATCGAGAATCAGTTGGTAGTCACCCCGGCCCTCGAACAGCGAGACTTTGCCGCGCACCTTGACCGCCAAGCCGTCCTTGAGCGCTTGGCGCACACGCGCTGCGTTCTGGCGGAACAACGCGCAACGCACTTGGGCATTGCTGTCCTTGAGGGTGAAGTACACATGGCCGGAGGCTGGGCGCGCGAGGTTGGAGATCTCGCCCTCGACCCAGATATTGCTGAACACATCCTCCAGCAACACCCGGGCGCGGCCGTTGAGCTGGCTGACGGTGAGAACTTCGCGGTCCAGACCGAGTCTGGCAAAGGGATCTTTAATCATGGGCGGCATGATACGGCGACTATCGCGTGGGTCGCCACGCTATTTGAGCGCTTGACGCAGCGGGGCAGGGGATTAAGCTGCCGGTTTACGTAGTCTGCAGGCCGGTTTGATGAATACCCAGAGCATTATTGTCCCGCGGATTTCCACATTGCCGGTGCATGAGCCCCGGGCGCGGGCGATCCTGCGCTGGCTGGTGAGAAAGGACATCGTCAGCGAAACGCTCAGCACGTGCGGGCGCACCGGCAACCGTATGGGCTACGCCATTGCCCCAGGTGCCCGGCAGGTGGTCAAGCACCCTGAGTTGCTGCCGTTCGATGAACCGGTCAACGGCCTGGAAGTGATCACCAAGCGCTGCATCTATACGCCGCAGCAAGGGTTTCTGGGCGAGGCCGGTTGCGCAAATTGCCGCAAGGAAGTGGGCGAGGCACTGTTCGAGAGCCTTGAAGACTGGATGCCGGGCTCCACCGATAACTTCACCTGCCCGTTATGCGGCCATGAAGACGACATCAACGGTTTTCTGTTCCTGCAGCCGTGCGCGTTTTCCAACCTGGGTTTTATCTTCAACAACTGGTCGGCGGCCGTGCTACGCCAGGAATTTGTCGATGAATTTGCCGATTGGCTAGACCAGCCAGTGGCACTCGTCGAGGTACTCATCGGAGAGATGTGAACCCGCGCAATGTTCACATTGAGCCCGAGGGCATGTATGAGTATAATGGCGCGCTTCCATTTTCCCGCCCGGGAGCCCCCGCGATGCTGCGTATCAGCCAAGAAGCCCTGACCTTCGACGATATTCTCCTTGTACCTGGTTATTCCGAGGTACTGCCGAACGAAGTCAGTCTCAAAACCCGTTTGACCCGTGGCATCGAGCTGAATATCCCACTGGTTTCTGCCGCCATGGACACCGTCACCGAAGCGCGCCTGGCTATTGCCATGGCCCAGGAAGGCGGCATCGGGATCATTCACAAGAACATGACCATCGAGCAGCAAGCTGCCGAAGTGCGCAAGGTCAAGAAGTTCGAAGCCGGCGTGGTCAAGGACCCGATCACCATCGAGGCAGACGCCACGATTCGTGATTTGTTCGAACTGACCCGCATGCACAACATCTCCGGCGTCCCGGTATTGCACGATGGCGAATTGGTCGGCATCGTCACCTCCCGTGACGTGCGTTTCGAAACTCGCCTTGAGGCCACCGTTCGTGAAGTGATGACGCCTAAAGAGCGTCTGGTCACTGTGCGCGAAGGCGCCGACAAGATCGAAGTGCGTGACCTGCTGCACAAGCATCGCCTGGAAAAAGTCCTGATCGTCGACGACAAGTTCGCGCTCAAGGGCATGATGACCGTCAAGGACATCGAAAAAGCCAAGGCCTACCCACTGGCCAGCAAGGACGATCAGGCGCGTCTGCGCGTTGGCGCTGCGGTCGGTACCGGTAAAGACACGGGCGATCGCGTTGCTGCCCTGGTTGCAGCGGGCGTTGACGTGGTGGTGGTCGATACTGCCCACGGTCACTCCAAAGGCGTGATCGACCGCGTTCGTTGGGTCAAAGAGAACTTCCCTCAGGTTCAGGTGATCGGCGGCAACATCGCCACCGGCGCTGCCGCCAAGGCACTGGCCGAAGCTGGCGCTGATGCGGTCAAGGTCGGTATCGGCCCAGGTTCGATCTGCACCACCCGTATCGTTGCAGGCGTCGGCGTGCCGCAAATCAGTGCCATCGCCAACGTTGCCGCTGCCCTTGAAGGCACTGGCGTGCCACTGATCGCCGACGGCGGTATCCGTTTCTCCGGTGACCTGTCCAAGGCCATCGTTGCCGGTGCTTCCTGTGTGATGATGGGTTCGATGTTCGCCGGTACTGAAGAAGCGCCGGGCGAGATCGAGCTGTTCCAGGGCCGTTCGTACAAGGCTTACCGTGGCATGGGTTCGCTGGGCGCAATGTCCCAGGCCCAGGGCTCTTCGGACCGTTACTTCCAGGACTCCTCCGCGGGTGCCGAGAAGCTGGTGCCGGAAGGTATCGAAGGGCGTGTCCCGTACAAGGGCACCCTGACTGCCATCATCCATCAACTGATGGGCGGCCTGCGCTCTTCCATGGGCTACACCGGTAGCGCCGACATCGAAGAAATGCGCACCAAGCCAGAGTTCGTCCGTATCACGGGCGCCGGCATGGCCGAGTCGCATGTACACGACGTACAGATCACCAAGGAAGCACCGAACTACCGCGTAGGTTGATGCTTCGGGCAACACCATCAAGCGGGGCTGTTTTCGACAGCCCCGTGTCGTTTCTGAATTACCACTGACGAGATTGAGTCATGGCCCTCGACATTCACGCTCACCGAATCCTGATCCTCGACTTCGGTTCCCAATACACCCAACTGATCGCCCGCCGCGTGCGCGAAATTGGCGTGTACTGCGAACTGCACCCGTTCGACATGGACGATGAAGCGATTCGCGAATTCGCTCCGCGCGGGATCATCCTCGCAGGCGGCCCTGAGTCCGTTCACGAAGCCGACAGCCCTCGTGCTCCACAAGCCGTCTGGGACCTGGGCGTGCCAGTCTTCGGTATCTGCTACGGCATGCAGACCATGGCCGAACAACTGGGCGGCAAGGTAGAAGGCTCACAGCTTCGTGAGTTCGGTTATGCCCGTGTTGATGTAGTCGGCAAGAGCCGCCTGCTCGACGGCATCGAAGACCACGTTGACGCTGACGGCGTCTTCGGCCTGGACGTCTGGATGAGCCACGGTGACAAGGTCACCAGGATCCCGGACAACTTCCATATCCTGGCCAGCACCCCAAGCTGCCCGATCGCCGGCATGGCCGACGACACGCGTGGCTACTACGGCGTGCAGTTCCACCCGGAAGTGACCCACACCAAGCAAGGCGGCCGCATCCTGTCGCGCTTCATCCTCGACATCTGTGGTTGCGAAGCCCTGTGGACGCCGTCGCACATTGCTGATGACGCCATCGCTCAGATCCGTGCCCAGGTCGGCACCGACAACGTCCTGCTCGGCCTGTCCGGCGGTGTTGACTCCTCGGTGGTCGCAGCCCTGCTGCACAAGGCCATCGGCGACCAACTGACCTGCGTGTTCGTCGACAATGGCCTGCTGCGCCTGCACGAAGGCGAGCAAGTGATGGCCATGTTCGCCGAGAACATGGGCGTCAAGGTGATCCGCGCCAATGCCGAAGACCAGTTCCTGAACAATCTGGCTGGCGAAGCGGACCCAGAGAAGAAGCGCAAGATCATCGGCCGCACCTTTATCGATGTGTTCGACGCCGAATCCTGCAAGCTGGACAACATCAAGTACCTGGCCCAGGGCACCATCTACCCGGACGTGATCGAGTCGGCTGGCGCCAAGAGCGGCAAGGCCCACGTGATCAAGTCGCACCACAACGTGGGCGGCCTGCCGGAAGAAATGAACCTCAAGCTGGTAGAACCCCTGCGCGAGCTGTTCAAGGACGAAGTCCGTCGTCTGGGCCTGGAACTGGGCCTGCCGTATGACATGGTCTACCGTCACCCGTTCCCGGGCCCAGGCCTGGGTGTGCGGATCCTCGGTGAAGTGAAGAAGGAATACGCCGACCTGCTGCGTCGCGCCGACCACATCTTCATCGAAGAGCTGCACAAGGCCGACTGGTACCACAAAGTCAGCCAGGCGTTCGTGGTGTTCCAGCCGGTCAAATCGGTGGGCGTGGTCGGTGACGGCCGTCGTTACGCTTGGGTCGTGGCCCTGCGTGCGGTAGAAACCATCGACTTCATGACGGCACGTTGGGCGCACCTGCCTTACGAGCTGCTTGAGACGGTCAGCGGCCGGATCATCAACGAAATCGAAGGCATCTCTCGCGTCACTTACGACGTGTCGAGCAAGCCGCCTGCGACCATTGAGTGGGAATGATCCTGCCTTGATTGGTTAAACAAACGCCCCGACATGTCGGGGCGTTTGTTTTTGTGGGCACGGCAAGCCTCAGACCCTAGTCATCCCATGAAGCTCCAGCGCGTTACTCAATTCTGCCAGGTTATTGAAGCGACGCCCGTTGATCATCGACCAGAACGTACCGGGCCGACTGGTCTGGATTGTGAGAGCCCCTGCATCCTGGATGACGGGCGTGATGTGAATCAGGCCATCCCTGCTGCGGTGGTAGAGCGCGTAGCTGTTATCGGCTTTTAGCTTGAGGGTGAATGTTCCGGGCGTCGTCAGGCCTTTCTGCAGATCCGAAGGAATCACGGAGGCGGAGTGAGGCACAGGTTCGGCAGTGGCGTGGACCTCTGGCAGCTTGCCCAGCAGGAAGTCGTTCTTGACGTGATACGACGGGCCATTGAACTTTAGTGGCCCGACCCTGCCAGTGTCCGGGCTGATGGCCACGGTGTCGCTTGGCCAAACATCGGTGATGCGAATACTCACACCATTGTCCAACTCGCTGAGCCCCGGGACGTTTTCGAACGTGTTGGCATGCACTTCGCCGACCAGTGCCACCCATTTTTGCGGGGTTGCCTGGGACGCCTGGATGACCGTGTGGGCGTAAAAGTTCATCATCTTCGCTCGCAGCGTGCCTTCAAGGTCGGTCAAGCCAGTACGCAGGGCGCTGGCCATGCAGTCGATGGCCTGGATGTGAATGTGATGAAGCTGCGCGGTCTTAACCAGGTTCAGAAAGTTGTATTCGCCCTTGATGGCGAATTGCCTGTCCAGATACTGCAAATACGCTTCAAGATTGGCTGGCATCTTGCCGGTGGCCATGAAGATGTCCAGATCGGCTTGGTGAAAATCGGTCATCAGGTGTTCCAGATACAAAAATCGAACCTTCAGCTTGCTGAGCAGGGCCATGTTTTCGATCAGGAACCTTTTGCTGGCAATGGTGGTGTGTGCTTCGCCAATCACCAGGCCTTGCGCCTTTTCATAAACACTTTCAATGATGGTTTTAGGCGACGAAGTGCTTGGAATGTCGGGCAATGGCGGTCGAGCGTCCAGCGCATGGCTATCGAAAAACGCCTCGCTGTCTCGCACCAGCGTTTGCCTGAGATCCTTGAACGTGTTGAGTGCTTCATTGGTTTTGGGGTCTTGCGCCATATAGCCGGGGCGCAGTCCGCGCGGATCGCTGCGACCACTCACGTACTTTTCCAAGGGCTCCCGGGATACTTGCGGGATGTCATAGCCGGTGTCCAGTACAGACGACTCCCGAGGGGTGGTTGATGAGCCGAAGGGCCATTTGCCAAAGAATTTTATCCCTCCCCTCAAGGCCAACTTCGGAACGGGCTCCCAAGTGCCGCGTGCAGTGAAACGAACGGGCTGTTGCTGGAAAAAGGCATAGGGTTTTTTTTCGTCAATGATGACCCAGCTGCCCAGCTGTTTTTCGTAACGCACCGCATAGGGCAGGTCATCGATACTGATATAGAACTTGTCATCGACCCGGTATACGCCCTGCATGATGCCCTCGGACTCCGGTTGGCTGGTATCGAGCAGCAGGTTGGCCATCGGGGTGTCCTGGGGAAGATAGAACGTGTCGGCAATCGGGCTCTCAGCTACGGGGACGTGAGGGCGGTGGAAGGTGGCGGCGAAGGGGCCTGCATCCAGTTCTGCCCGCAGTTGTGCCATTTCTTCCTTCAATTCGCCGGCTGGGCCTGAGCCAAATACCGCCAACAGATCCATACCGGCGGCAATCGAGCTTTCAATCGCGCCGCGGACACCTGCCTTGCGGCTGGCAGTGTCATCGCCATTAATGGCACGGTCGATGCTCAAGCCCATGCTCGCGAGGTCGGCCCCCACGGCAGCCAATGCCACTGGCCAGCACAGCGCGCCGATCACGCCCGCCACATGAGCAAAGGCCTTCAAGTAACCTATCCACATCTGCTTGCGCAACTCTGCATTGGAAGTAGTCGCAGTACGGGCGTCGGCTACCATGCGCTGCTTGGCCTGGTTGGCCAGGTAGTTGAAGATGTCCCCTTCGATGGTGCGATCGACGGTATTGAGCAGCCTGTGATCACCCTTGCCGTAGGTGCTCAGCAGAAGGCCAATCAAACTGTTCAAGCCTGTGCGCGAATCACGGGTTTCGTAGTCGGACAGATGAAAGTGGCATTGAAAGCGGGCCAGGGAATCCAGGCCGGTACAGCACTGCTGCAGTGTCCAGTAGTGAAGGTCATAAACGGTTGGAAAATAGTGAAACGCAGTGAGTTCTCCGCAGATATAGAGCACCTGCTCACCCTGCGCATTGACGAAACGAAGGATGTCGCTGGCAATGTACCCGCCGATATCGAAGGTACGCACCTGCCAGTCCGTGCCAGGTGTCTTGTTGGTTGCAAGGCTGGCGAGCGTGTAAGGCTCGGGCAGGTTGCCCACCATCGATTGCACCAACGAGGCCAGCTTGTGCCCTGAGAGCCCTCCGCTCAGGTAGTCTGCCTTGGCCCTGGCCAGGAAATTGACTTTGGCCATGAGGCGGAAGTCGTCAAATCGGTGTTTCCAGAAAGTATCCAGGGAACGCTGGAAGGCCGAAGGGAAGTCCAGCGTCCAGAAGTCCGTCAATACGTCCTGGCCCAGCAGCCTGACTTCGTTGCTTTCATCGAATCGCGCAGCATCGCGCCCGGCTGTATAAAAGCCGCCCATCTGTTGCAGCAGGTCGGCATTGTCCTGGTCGTTGCTGCTGAAACGGCGCATGACCAACTGCGGCAAACTCATGCTTTCCAAGGGTGGGCCAATATGCTCCCAGCCGGTAAAGCTCTTGGCGCTGCTTTGGGCATTGCCGAAACGATGCCAATAGACCTGGTCTGGCTCTAGTGCCACGCCTGCGTGTTTTTGCAGAATCCGTGTGGCCTCCTCGCGAGCCATTTGCCAGATGTCCGGGCAATCGTTGACAAGCGCATTGGCCATTTCGTTGAGTTGCGCGACCAGGGGGGAGGTTTTTACGATACCGGAAGCCTGCATGCTCAATTTCCTTGTTGAGAATGAAAGCGCCATTGCAGCAACTTGGGGTTGAGGGAGTGCGTTGCATATTGCTCAGGGGCGATTGACAACGCTTTCACTTAATCTTTCGCAAATGCAGGTGTATCTTATTCGCCCTTCTCGCCAAGACTCCCCACGGGGCTGGCATGCAATTGATTCTGGAATCACGAGGTACCTGCTTTCATGTCCTTTACTCGTCGACAAATGCTCAAGGGGCTAACCGGCCTGATGGTGGTTGGCCTTGGAGCTGGCGGTGCGGCGCGCTATTGGCTGGGCAGGGCGGATGCCAACGCGGGTCACGACTATGAGCTGATTGCGGCGCCGCTGGATGTGGAGCTGGTTCCGGGGCACAAGACACAAGCCTGGGCTTTTGGGCCTTCAGCGCCGGGTACCGAATTAAGGGTGCGCCAGGGCGAGTGGCTGCGTGTGCGATTCATCAACCATTTACCGGTGGCCACCACCATCCATTGGCATGGCATCCGCCTGCCGCTGGAAATGGACGGCGTGCCCTATGTCTCGCAGTTGCCCGTACTGCCGGGCGAGTACTTCGATTACAAGTTCCGTGTACCGGATGCCGGCAACTTCTGGTACCACCCCCATGTCAGCAGTAGCGAGGAACTGGGGCGTGGCCTGGTCGGGCCATTGATCGTTGAAGAGCGCGAGCCGACCGGCTTTACGCATGAAGCCACATTGAATTTCAAGAATTGGCATGTGGACGAGCAGGGCGGCTTCCTGCCCTTCAGTATCCCCCGCGAGGCCGCGCGCAACGGCACCTTGGGCCGCCTGACCAGTATCAACGGCGTGCATAAGGCGACCGTTGACCTCCCGGCCGGGCAGATCGTGCGCCTGCGGCTGTTGAACCTGGATAACACCGCGACTTACCGGCTCAACCTGAAGGGCAACTTCGAGGCACGCCTCTATGCGCTCGATGGTAATCCGATCACCCCGCGGCCGTTGGGCAAGGATTACTGGCTGGGCCCAGGCATGCGCCTGTGCCTGGCGATCAAAATGCCGCCAGCGGGCGAGGAGATCGCCTTGCGGGACGGATCAGTGCGCCTTGGCACGTTGCGCTCGGTGGCCAGTCCATCAGCCCCGGACAGTCAATGGCCCAAGGCACTGCCGCCCAATCCGGTTGCCGAGCCGGATGTGGCCAATGCCGAAAAGATCAACTTCAACTTCGAATGGGTAGGATCGGTGTCGGTCAATGTGGACAATGGTCGACCGCCGAGCTTGTGGCAGATCAACGGTACGGCTTGGGATATCACTGACATTACCTGCGCCGACCGCCCGATTGCGACGTTGCACAAGGGCAAGAGCTATATTTTCGAATTGAAGAACATGACCCAGTACCAGCACCCGATTCACCTGCACGGTATGAGCTTCAAGGTGATCGCTTCCAACAAGCGCAAGATCATTGAGCCGTACTTTACCGACACCTACTTGCTCGGCAAGAACGAGCGCGCCCAGGTCGCCCTGGTGGCTGATAACCCGGGTACCTGGATGTTCCATTGCCATGTCATCGACCACATGGAAACCGGCCTGATGGCCGCCATCGAGGTGGTTTGATGCGCCAGCCACAGATTATTGACCGTAGCCAGGACCAGCAGTACATGCGTGAAGCCCTGGCGTTGGCGGCGCAAGGCGCGGCCATGGGGGAGGTGCCGGTGGGGGCGGTGCTGGTTCAGCACGGTGAGATCATTGGTCGTGGCTTCAATTGCCCCATCAGCGGCAGCGATCCCAGCGCCCATGCCGAAATGGTCGCCATCCGCGCTGCCGCCCAGGCCGCGAGCAATTACCGGCTGCCGGGCAGCACGCTGTATGTGACGCTTGAGCCGTGCAGCATGTGTGCCGGGCTGATTGTGCATTCGCGGATCAACCGGGTGGTTTATGGGGCGCTTGAGCCCAAGGCCGGGGTGGTGCAGAGCCAGGGGCAATTCTTTACCCAGGGTTTTCTGAATCACCGCGTGCTGTATGAAGGCGGGGTACTGGCCGAGGAGTGCGGGGCGATCCTGAGTGAGTTCTTCAAGGCCCGACGCAGTAGGAGCTGACCTTGGTCGCGATGATATCACCGCGGTCTGTCTGGATTACCGCGGCGTTCTTATCGCCGGCAAGCCGGGCTCCTACAGCCGCGGCGTTCTTATCGCCGGCAAGCCGGGCTCCTACAGCCGCGGGGTTTGCTCGGGCGGCTTGGTCTTGTTCACCCCCGGCACATGCAGGCTGCTATCGGCCACTTGGCTGCCTTCGAGCTGTGGCTGGGTCACCCAGGTGAGAATGTCGTAGTAGCGGCGGATGTTGGCCACGAAATGCACGGGCTCGCCGCCCCGGGCATAACCGTATTTGGTCTTGCGGTACCACTGCTTCTGCGACAGGCGCGGCAGCATTTTTTTCACGTCCAGCCACTTGTTCGGGTTCAGGCCTTCGCTCTTGGCCAGCTTGCGGGCGTCGTCCAGGTGGCCGCCGCCCACGTTGTAGGCGGCCAGGGCGAACCAGGTGCGGTCGGGCTCGACAATATCATCGTCCAGCAGGCCTTTGACGTACATGAAGTATTTGGCGCCGCCACTGATGCTCTGCCTGGCATCCAGGCGGTTGGTGACTCCCATGGCCGCAGCGGTGCGCTGGGTCAGCATCATCAGCCCGCGTACGCCAGTCTTGGACGTGACGGTGGGTTGCCACAGGGATTCCTGGTAGCCAATGGCGGCCAGCAAGCGCCAGTCGACCTGCTCCTTTTTGGCCGAGTCCTTGAAATGCTTCTCGTACTTGGGTAGCCGTTGTTGCAGGTGCTGGGCAAAGGTGTAGGCGCCCATATAGCCCAGTACATCCACATGACCGTAGTAGCGATCCTTCAGGCGTTGCAGGGTGCCATTCTTGCGCACCTTGTCGAGGTACTCGTTGATCGCATTGAGCAGGCTGTTGTCGTCTCCGGTGGCGACAGCCCAGCGCTGGTCGCGCGCATCGCCCAGGTCAAAGGCAACCCGCGCATTGGTGAAGTAAACCTGGTTCATGGCCACTTCATTGGAGTCGACCAGGGTCAGGTCGATTTGCCCTTCATCGACCATGCGCAGCAGATCGACCACTTCAACCGCGTCCGACTCTTCGTATTCAAGCTTGGGATACTTTTTTTTCAGCTCTGCCAGTTGATCGGCGTGGGTGCTGCCCTTGAGCACCATGATGTGCTTGCCGACCAGGCCGGCTGCAGAGGTGGGGCGCGACTTGCCGTTGCGGTAGATGACCTGAGGCGTGACTTCAAGGTAGGGGTGGGAAAAGCGAGCCTGTGACTTGCGATTTTCGCTGCTGACCAGCCCCGCTGCCGCGATGACCGGCCCGGAAGGCTTGCCCAGGCTTGAAAAAATATCGTCGAGGTTGTCGGCGGTTTCGATTTTCAGCTCCACGCCCAGGTCTTCGGCGAAACGCTTGACCAACTCATACTCGAAACCGGTTTCGCCGTTGCGGTCTTCGAAGTAGGTGGCCGGGCTGTTTCGGGTTATTACGCGCAGCACGCCGTCCTCCTTGACTCGCTCAAGGGTGCTTGGTTTATCAACACAAGCACCGAGCATAAGGAAGAAGACGATTGCGATGAGCCAATTGGCGCAGCGCTGGCGCACAGCTGTCTGGGCAAACATGAGTGCAGTATACGCAAAGGACAACCAGTGCCATATCTCGACAGCAAATAGCTTGTCTGTTAGCGCGACAGCAGGCTTTGGCTCTGAAAAACCCGGGATTGCCCCGGTGCTGCCTGCCCGGCCGACGTTCGGCGATTGCAATACACGCCGTTTCGGGTGCCGTGGGCCGCGGATTAGGCTAGAATGCACGGCCTCTAAGCACACCCCTTCCTGAGGCTGTCCCGAAGATGTTGATCCTGCGCGGCGCTCCTGCCCTTTCTGCCTTTCGCCACGGTAAATTACTCGAGCAATTGAGCCAGAAAGTCCCCGCTGTTAGCGGCTTGTATGCTGAGTTCGCTCATTTCGCCGAGGTTGATGGCGTCTTGTCCGACGACCAACAACAAGTCCTGACTCGCCTGCTCAAGTACGGCCCGAGTGTGCCGGTTCAGGAACCTGCTGGCCGGATGTTCCTGGTATTGCCACGTTTCGGCACTATCTCCCCCTGGTCGAGCAAGGCCAGCGACATTGCCCATAACTGTGGCCTGAGCAATATCCAACGTCTGGAACGCGGTATCGCTTTCTACGTCAGCGGTGAGTTCGGCGAAGCCGAAGCGGCCCTGGTAGCCGATGTGCTGCACGACCGCATGACTCAGATCGTGCTGGGCAAGCTTGAAGAGGCTGCCGGCCTGTTCAGTCATGCCCAGCCCAAGCCGCTGACCGCTATCGACGTGCTCGGTGGTGGCCGTGCTGCGCTGGAAGTGGCCAACGTCGAGCTGGGCCTGGCCCTGGCCGAAGACGAAATCGACTACCTGGTGACCAGCTTCCAGGGTTTGAAGCGCAACCCGCACGACATCGAACTGATGATGTTCGCCCAGGCCAACTCCGAGCACTGCCGCCACAAGATTTTCAACGCCAGTTGGGATATCGACGGCCAGAGCCAGGAAAAAAGCCTGTTCGGCATGATCAAGAACACCTACCAGATGCACAGCGAAGGTGTCCTGTCGGCGTATAAAGACAACGCCTCGGTCATCGTAGGTTCCGTTGCCGGTCGCTTCTTCCCGAACCCTGAAACGCGCCAGTACGGTGCGGTGCAGGAGCCGGTACACATTTTGATGAAGGTCGAGACCCACAACCACCCGACCGCCATCGCACCCTTCCCGGGCGCCTCCACCGGCTCCGGGGGCGAGATCCGCGACGAAGGTGCCACCGGCCGCGGCGCCAAGCCCAAGGCTGGCCTGACCGGCTTTACCGTCTCCAACCTGCAGATCCCAGGCTTCGAACAACCATGGGAAGTGCCGTACGGCAAGCCTGAGCGCATCGTCACTGCGCTGGACATCATGATCGAAGGCCCACTGGGTGGCGCTGCGTTCAACAACGAATTCGGTCGCCCGGCCCTGACCGGCTACTTCCGTACCTTCGAGCAGTCGATCAGCACCCCACACGGCGACGAAGTGCGCGGCTACCACAAGCCGATCATGCTCGCCGGTGGCATGGGCAACATCCGCGAAGACCATGTCCAGAAAGGCGAGATCACCGTTGGCGCCAAGCTGATCGTGCTCGGTGGCCCGGCCATGCTCATCGGCCTGGGCGGCGGTGCGGCTTCCTCGATGGCGACCGGTACCAGCTCGGCTGACCTGGATTTCGCCTCGGTACAGCGCGAAAACCCAGAAATGGAACGCCGCTGCCAGGAAGTGATCGACCGTTGCTGGCAGCTGGGCGACAAGAACCCGATCGCTTTCATCCACGACGTGGGTGCCGGTGGCCTGTCCAACGCCTTCCCTGAACTGGTCAACGACGGTGGCCGTGGCGGTCGTTTCGAGCTGCGTAATGTGCCGAACGACGAGCCAGGCATGGCACCGCTGGAAATCTGGAGCAACGAATCCCAGGAGCGTTACGTTCTGGCGGTTGATGCGGCGGATCTGGAGCGCTTCCAGGCCATCTGTGAGCGTGAGCGTTGCCCGTTCGCGGTAGTCGGTGAGGCTACTGCCGAACCGCAACTGACCGTGACCGACAGCCATTTTGGCAACAGCCCGGTCGACATGCCTCTGGAAGTGCTGCTGGGCAAAGCCCCGCGCATGCACCGTTCGGTGACGCGTGAAGCGGAAATGGGCGATGACTTCGACCCAAGCGGCCTGGATCTGGCCGACTCGATCGAGCGCGTCCTGCACCACCCGGCTGTCGCCAGCAAGAGCTTCTTGATCACCATCGGCGACCGCACCATCACAGGCCTGGTGGCTCGTGACCAGATGGTCGGCCCATGGCAGGTACCGGTGGCCGACGTTGCCGTCACCGCCACCAGCTTTGACGTCTACTCCGGCGAAGCCATGGCCATGGGTGAGCGTACCCCGCTGGCCCTGCTCGACGCTCCGGCGTCCGGGCGCATGGCGATCGGCGAGACCCTGACCAACATGGCAGCCTCGCGCATCGGCAAGATCTCCGACATCAAGCTGTCCGCCAACTGGATGTCCGCCGCTGGCCACCCTGGTGAAGACGCCCGTCTGTATGACGCGGTCAAGGCCGTGGGTATGGAACTGTGCCCTGAGCTGGGTATCACCATTCCAGTGGGCAAGGATTCCATGTCCATGAAGACCCGCTGGAGCGAAGAGGGCGCCGAGAAGAGCGTGACCTCGCCGATGTCGCTGATCGTGACCGGTTTTGCTCCGGTTACCGACATTCGCCAGACCTTGACCCCAGAGCTGCGCATGGACAAAGGCGAGACCGATCTGATCCTGATCGATCTGGGCCGTGGCCAGAACCGCATGGGCGCCTCGATCCTCGGCCAGACTCACGGCAAACTCGGCAAGCAGGCCCCGGACGTCGATGACGCCGAAGACCTGAAAGCCTTCTTC
Source organism: Pseudomonas sp. KH_021 (assembly GCF_057838865.1). NCBI lineage: Bacteria > Pseudomonadati > Pseudomonadota > Gammaproteobacteria > Pseudomonadales > Pseudomonadaceae > Pseudomonas > Pseudomonas sp. KH_021. The sequence continues at coordinate 1,163,975 of NZ_CM174477.1, forward strand.
GCCGTGATCCAAGGCTTGAATGCCGACGGTCACCTGCTGGCCTACCATGACCGCTCTGACGGCGGTTTGCTGGTCAGCGCCGTGGAAATGGCCTTTGCCGGCCACTGCGGCTTGAACCTGCACTTGGAATCGCTCGCCGAATTCAAGGAAGAGATCGCAGCGGTGCTGTTCAACGAAGAACTGGGTGCGGTCATCCAGGTTCGTCAGGATGCCACGCCAAGCGTACTGGCACAGTTCAGCGCCGCAGGCCTGGGCGATTGCGTCGCCGTGATCGGTAAGCCGGTCAACAACGGTGAAGTGATCATCAGCTTCAATGGCGAAGTGCAGTTTGAAGGCCAGCGCCGTCTGCTGCAGCGCCAGTGGGCTGAAACCAGCTACCAGATCCAGCGTCTGCGCGACAACGCCACCTGCGCCGAGCAGGAATTCGACCTGCTGCTCGAGGAAGACAACCCGGGCCTGAGCGCCAAGTTGGGCTTTGACGTCAACCACGACATCGCCGCGCCGTACATCAAAAAAGGCGTGCGCCCGCAAGTGGCGGTCCTGCGTGAGCAGGGCGTCAACGGCCAGGTAGAGATGGCGGCCGCGTTCGATCGTGCCGGCTTCAACGCCATCGACGTGCACATGAGCGATATCCTTGCTGGTCGTGTCGACTTGAACGAGTTCAAGGGCCTGGTGGCCTGCGGTGGCTTCTCGTACGGCGACGTACTGGGCGCCGGTGAAGGTTGGGCCAAGTCTGCACTGTTCAACACCCGTGCGCGCGACGCCTTCCAGGGCTTCTTCGAGCGTGACGACAGCTTCACGCTGGGTGTGTGCAACGGTTGCCAGATGCTCTCCAACCTGCACGAGCTGATTCCGGGCACCGAGTTCTGGCCGCACTTCGTGCGTAACCGTTCCGAGCAGTTCGAAGCCCGTGTTGCCATGGTCCAGGTGCAGGAGTCCAACTCGATTTTCCTGCAGGGCATGGCCGGTTCGCGCATGCCAATCGCCATCGCTCACGGCGAAGGCCATGCCGAGTTCGCAAGCCCGGAAGCACTGCTCGAAGCCGACCTGTCCGGTTGTGTGGCGCTGCGCTTTGTCGATAACCACGGCAAGGTCACCGAAACCTATCCGGCCAACCCGAACGGCTCGCCGCGCGGGATCACCGGCCTGACCAGCCGCGACGGTCGCGTCACCATCATGATGCCGCACCCTGAGCGGGTCTTCCGTGCTGTCCAGAACTCCTGGCGTCCTGACGACTGGAACGAAGATGCAGCCTGGATGCGCATGTTCCGTAATGCGCGGGCCTGGGTGAACTGAGGATGTACAAGCTCTGCTTCTTCGTGCCGCCCAGCCACGTCGAAGTGGTCAAGAGCGCCATATTTGCCGCCGGTGGCGGTCGGATTGGCGCTTATGACAGCTGCTCCTGGCAGGTACTAGGCCAAGGGCAGTTTCGCCCGCTCGATGGCAGCCGACCCTTTCTGGGGCAAACCGGTGTGGTCGAGCGGGTCGAGGAGTGGAAGGTTGAACTGGTGGTTGCCGATGCCCTGGTTGCATCGGTTGTCACGGCCCTGAAGCAGAGCCATCCTTACGAAACACCTGCCTATGAAGTCTGGCAACTCGCAGACTTCTGACCGGCACAAAAAAACCGGCGCCCGATCACTCGGACGCCGGTTTTTTTACGCCTGCAGCTTGGTGCTCCAGCCCCAGCTCCAGCTCCAGCTTCGAGCTTTTGATCTTCATACACAAATGGTCCAGACACCGCGGATCGTCCCTTCAGGAGGCTTCGCTGCGCACTTGCGTAGTGGGGCGAGGGCCATGGATGGCCCGAGAGCGCCGTAGGGCCAGGGACGGCCCGTCGGCGCGGTCCCCACGTAGCAAGTGCGGGAGCGAGGGAACCCGGAGCGAAGCGTAGGGCCGTATGCGGGGGCGCGGCGTTTTGGTTACTTTTTCGCCAAAAAAAGTGACCCGCCGTAAGGGCCAGCCCTTTCAAGGTCTTTCATCTTTTTTGGCCTTGAGCACCCGGTCCGTCGATACATGAGCACGCGCAGCTTTGCCCTCGAGCCATTCCTTGGGTTTATCTACTTTGGGGCCGCGTTTGCTTTTAGCGACCTGTCGGGGCTGGATATTCCTGGCCAGCGCCAACAGACGCTCCGCCAGAGTTTCTGAGGTCGTTTGGAGTGATAGGTAATCCGAGGGCAACGCGATCTGCATCCCCTCATAACTGCTGCGCACCTGCACCGCCAGGTGGAAGATCGAAGCTTCCCAGCCCTCGGGCTGCGTCTGGCGATGGGCCTGTTCAACACTGCGCTTAAGGACCGACAAAACGTTGTAGGCCAAGATCGCCGAGGCAAAACCGAGCAAGGCCGCTCGGGGGTTGCCCAGGCTTGCGATTTCACTGTCCAGCACCGATTCCAGGCGTTGGAACATCCCTTCGATACTCCAGCGACGACGGTACAAATCAGCGATCTGCTGAGCACTGATGCTGTCGGGCAAATTGCTCCAGAATAAGAGCGTGGAGTCACCCGACTCAGTGGGCGTTCGCAAGCTCAGTTCAATTCGCCGCCAGCAGCGTCCGCCTTTCAATTCGATGGTTTGTTCACGCACCGTTCCAGCCTCGACAGACACGGGTTCTTGCCAGTCGTTTTCCTGGATCAGGCGTGGATGGTGACTCTGCTGACGAATAATGAACGAGGCGCCCGACTCCTCGCAGGCTTCCATGACGGGGAGCGTGCAATAGAGCCGATCGGCCATCCACAGCTGTCCCGCCCTCGCACTCGCCAGCAACGGCAGTACGCTGACGCGTTCACTGGCGTAGGCATCTTCGCAGGGCTGAAGGTCAACGACCTGATCCAGGTCGGGGTCATAGACCACGACCGAAAAACCAGGCCGCGCGGCGCCTCGTTCACGCCGCAAAGCCCCCAGACGTTTTTCGGTAGAAGGCAGGTGGTTGCCGTCGACGATACGCAGTTGCCAGCCGGGCAAAATGGCTGAACAGCCCAACGCTTCTATGGTCGGGGTCAACCGCTCTGCGCTGCCGGTGACCAGGGCCCGCAGCAACGCGGGTTCTGTGCGGCTGACCTTGTCATAGAGCGCTGCCAAGGTAACCGGAAGGTCCTCCATCTGACGTGCAGCGGCATGCAGTGAAGGTCGTAAACCCAATGAAACAAGGGACATCAGCTCAACGATGGTCGAAAACAAAAGCTCACGCGGGTACTGGCGTTGGCGATGGTTTTCGAACACCTGATCGACCCACTCGGCCGGGATGGCCTGCTCCAACGCCAACTTGGCCATGACGCTGGCCGGTGCTTTTTTTTCAAACCGCGCTAAGACTTCTTCCCACATCGTTTCGTCATCCTGGACCGTAGATGGGAGAGAGTTTAAACGAAGACCTTGAAAGGGCTGGCTGTAAGAGCGGAACAGTGAGTCCGCGTCTGCGCGTAATCTGGATATGCTCACAAGATTCAAAACCAAGGTGCTTGAACCTGGAGCATATCCGTTGGCGATGGTGACGCTTAGTCACCTTTCCGCCCTTACGGCGTATCACTTTTTTTGGCGAAAAAGTAACCAAAACGCCTGGTCCCCGCATCCGGCCCTACGCTGCGCTACGGGTTCCCTCCCTCCGCACCTGCTCCGTGGGGCCGCGCCGACGGGCCGTCCCTGGCCCATCGGCGCTTGCGGGCCATCCATGGCCCTTACCCCACTACGCAGGCGCTCCACTCGGCCTCCTGAAGGGACATCCGCGTCGTCTGATCCTTTTGTGTACGACGATCAAGATCAAGATCAAGATCAAGAGCAGAGCGGTTTATGGGAGCGATAAAGTCGGTCAGGGCCGAATTTCAACCATCGTCCCGTCCTTGACCATGCTCCACACCTCACGCATATCGTCGTTGCGCATGGCGATACAACCTTCGGTCCAGTCCAAAGTCTGGAAATACCACTCAGGGTACTCCTCGGACAACGGCGTACCGTGGATCATGATCATGCCACCAGGCGGAACACCCTGGTTACGGGCGCGGGCTGAGTCGGTGATGTTGGGATAGGACACGTGCATCGCCAGGTTGAAGCGGTCGCTGACCTTGCGCCAGTCAATCCAGTAGAAACCCTCAGGCGTGCGCTTGTCGCCTTCGCGCTCCTTGGCACCATTGGGTTGCTTGCCCAAGGAGATACGGTAGCTTTTCAGCGGTTCGCCACGGCTGATCAATTGCAGCTGGCGGGCCGACTTGAGGACCAGGATCTTGTCGATCGACGGTTGCGCAGTGACCGGTTTGGACTCGATGGTCTGGGTGAAGGATGCCGACGCCGAGGTGGCGACAAAAAGGCAGAAGAGGGCGAGCAAACGGCGCATCTTGGATCGGTATCCCTGAATGTGAACGCACCGCTATTGCGGGTGCCGGTATTGAGCGAATTATAGTCAAGCCTTGGGAGGCGGTGCCATTAGTGGTGCCAGTATCTCATTGCGGATCGGATACTGATGTTCCCGTCGGTCGGCGAAATAGCACTCAAGGGTTCGCCCGACAGTGCGAAACGCCAATTCATCCCATGGGATTTCATCTTCGCGAAACAGCCGTACTTCCAAGCTCTCAATGCCAGCGGCAAAGTCGTTATCGGTCAGTTCCGCGCGGAAAAACACATGGACCTGACTGATATGTGGCAAATCGAACAGCGTATACAGATGCATGTCGGCGAGCCGTGCGCTGGCTTCTTCGTCGGTTTCCCGGCGCGCCGCCTGTTCCAGGGTCTCGCCGTTCTCCATAAAGCCACCGGGCAGGGTCCAGAAGCCCCGCCGCGGCTCGATGGCGCGCCGGCATAGCAACACCTGATCACCCCACAGCGGCAAGCAGCCGGCGACGATATTGGGGTTCTGGTAGTGGATGGTTTCGCACTTCACGCAGACGAAACGCAAGCGGTTGTCGCCTTCCGGGATGCGATAAGTGACGGGTTGGCCGCACAGACTGCAGAATTTCATGCTTATATTCCTAATGGCTGCCGCTATCTTGGGGCCAGCCAACGGTGGCGGGCAAGTCCGATTGACGCAGGGGTTGGGTGGGCGCGCGCTTTGGTGCATGATGCAAGATAGGCTTTGATTCGAGAGTGACCATGCTGGACGAGCTATTTCGACGAGTAAGCGCCCATACGCCGCGCACACTGGAAACGGACCGACGTTTTCCTGAAGCTGCCGTACTATTGCCGATTACCCGTAGTGAAAAGCCGGAGCTGGTGCTGACGTTACGCGCCCAGGGGCTTTCGACCCACGGCGGCGAGGTGGCTTTCCCCGGGGGGCGGCGAGACCCGGAAGACCCGGACCTGATCTTCACCGCCTTGCGCGAAGCCGAGGAGGAAATCGGCCTGCCGCCCGGCCTGGTCGAAGTCATTGGTCCACTGAGCCCACTTGTCTCCTTGCATGGGCTGAAAGTCACGCCGTATGTCGGGTTGATCCCGGATTACGTCGAATACCGCGCCAACGACGCAGAAATCGCCGCCGTTTTTACCGTCCCGCTGGAATTCTTTCGCCAAGACCCTCGCGACCATACCCATCGCATCGACTACCAGGGCCGCAGTTGGTATGTGCCCAGCTATCGGTTCGGTGAGTACAAGATTTGGGGGCTGTCAGCCATCATGATCGTCGAGCTGATCAACGTGCTTTATGATGAGCGGATCAGCCTGCACCAGCCGCCTGAGCGGTTCACCAATATTTGAGCGGGTCAACCCGCCGTCAGCCGAGCCTTGAGGAATAATTGCATGAAATACCGCCTGGGCGACTCGCGGGTCGAAACCCATCCTTCCAGTTGGGTTGCCCCCAACGCCACCCTGATCGGCAAGGTTCGCCTGCAAGAAGGCGCCAGCGTCTGGTTTGGTGCGGTACTGCGCGGCGACAACGAGCTGATCGATATCGGCGCCAACAGTAATGTCCAGGATGGCACGGTCATGCACACTGACATGGGGGTGCCGCTGACGATCGGTACTGGCGTCACCATCGGCCATAACGCCATGCTGCACGGCTGTAGCGTTGATGACTACAGCCTGATCGGTATCAATGCAGTCATCCTCAATGGCGCGCGTATTGGTAAGCATTGCATCATTGGCGCCAACTCGTTGATCGGCGAAGGCAAGGTCATCCCGGACGGCTCGCTGGTGATGGGCTCGCCCGGCAAGGTCGTGCGCGAACTGACCGATGCCCAGAAGAAGATGCTTGAGGCCAGCGCCGCCCATTATGTTCACAACGCCCAACGCTATGCCCGAGAGCTCGCCCCGCAGGAAGAATCATGAGTGAAGAACGCCCGGTGCGCTCTCCGTGCATCAATGTCTGTGCCCTGGACAACGACGATATCTGTGTTGGCTGCCAGCGTACCGGTGATGAAATCACCCGCTGGGGTCGCATGGACAACCTCGAACGTCGCCACGTGTTGGGCTTGTGCGACCAGCGAGCGCGGGCCAGCGGGGCGTTGATTGCCCAAGTCAGGTAAAATGCCAGCCTTTCACGGGGTTGCACTACGCCTGCAGCCCTCGAACTGTTGCATTGAGGATCTGAAATGACCCGTATCGGAACCCCGTTGTCGCCGTCCGCGACGCGCGTACTGTTGTGTGGCTGTGGCGAACTGGGCAAGGAAGTGGCCATCGAACTGCAGCGCCTGGGCGTTGAAGTGATTGCCGTTGACCGCTACGCCGATGCACCGGCCATGCAGGTTGCGCACCGCAGCCATGTCATCAATATGCTCGATGGCGCGGCCCTGCGTGCTGTGATCGAGGCTGAAAAGCCGCACTACATCGTCCCGGAAATCGAAGCCATCGCGACCGCCACGCTCGTGGAACTGGAGGCCGAAGGCTTCACCGTGGTCCCGACCGCACGTGCCGCGCAGTTGACCATGAACCGCGAAGGTATTCGCCGTCTGGCAGCCGAAGAGTTGGACCTGCCTACCTCGCCTTATCACTTTGCCGACACCTTCGAGGACTACCGCAAGGCTGTTGAAGACCTGGGCTTCCCTTGTGTGGTCAAGCCGGTAATGAGCTCTTCGGGGAAGGGCCAGAGCCTGCTCAAGAGCAATGATGATCTGCAAAAAGCTTGGGACTACGCCCAGGAGGGCGGCCGTGCCGGTAAGGGCCGGGTGATCGTCGAGGGCTTTATCGATTTTGACTACGAAATCACCCTGCTGACCGTATGCCACGTGGGCGGCACCACCTTCTGCGCACCGGTCGGTCATCGTCAGGAGAAGGGCGACTACCAAGAGTCTTGGCAGCCGCAGGCCATGAGCCCGGTAGCCTTGGCTGAGTCCGAGCGTGTGGCCAAGGCCGTCACCGAGGCCTTGGGCGGTCGAGGGTTGTTTGGTGTGGAGCTGTTCGTCAAAGGCGATCAGGTCTGGTTCAGTGAAGTCTCGCCACGCCCGCACGACACTGGCCTGGTCACCCTGATTTCCCAGGACCTGTCCCAATTTGCCCTGCACGCCCGTGCGATTCTCGGCTTGCCGATTCCGTTGATTCGCCAGTTCGGCCCTTCGGCGTCGGCGGTGATCCTGGTGGAAGGCCAGTCTACCCAGACCGCATTCGCCAACCTCGGCGCGGCCCTGAGCGAACCGGACACCGCGCTGCGCCTGTTTGGCAAGCCGGAAGTCAACGGCCAGCGCCGCATGGGCGTTTGCCTGGCGCGTGACGAATCGATCGAGGCAGCTCGTGCCAAGGCCACCCGCGCATCCCAGGCGGTCAAGGTCGAGCTGTAAGCGTCTGACAGGTCGCGGGTAGGGGCTGAACCCTGCTCGCGGCCTGCAAGGTGGTAGCTTCCTAACACCGATACCCTCCAGCGATACGGTTGACTCAGGATTCCTCTCTACCTGGAACCTGAAGATGACCAGCACCTTTTCACCTTCCGGCCTGATTGCTGCCAGCGCATCCATGGCCAACAACCTCAGTAAGCACTTTTCTAGCCGCCCATCGCTGCGTCGCGTCGCCTGTGATCTGCTCCTTGAGCGCTGGGGTCAGCGCTTTCCAGCAGTGGCCCAGACACCCGATCAGCTCTACCTGATAACACCCATCGCTGTCAGCGATCCAGACAGTCAGGCCATTGAAGGGTACGACTGTGTGGCATTGCCTGATCTGGTGATCCGGCGATATTGCCTCGACCGGACCTTGAACCTGACACCCGAGGTGCAATTTCTGAGCGCTGAAGCCGGCGCCGAATTTCCTCGGCAGTTGGTCGTGGATCTGCATGTGCTAGAGCAGCTCGTCAATGAACTCGGCGCTGACCTGCTGGAGCGTTATTGCTCACGTCTGGTCGATTACTGGGCCTTGGCCAAGGCTGGTTCGGTGAGCCCTTGGCAGTGGCTTGTCACACATCTGCAAGCGCAATTGAAAGCAGCAGTGACGGCGCGGATTGCCGACCATTCGATTGACTCGCTGGAAGGGGCCACGGCCCTGGCGTTGACGGCTTTCCCCGAAGCTGAAAGCAGGGCGCAGCTCAATGGGGGCGGGCAGACGCTGGCGTACTTGCTGAGCCTGGACCCGACCGGCGCCCTGGGTATTGATCCACAACTGGCCAGTGCCATAGTGATTGAGCGGCATATTGAAGCATCGGGGCGAAATATAATTCTGTTGTTTACCTTGACCGGTGAGTTGCATCGCTATGCATCCCGGGAGGCATTGGCGCAAGCGGTGGCTGGCGATTTGGACGGTGCTCTGACGGCTCGCGATCTGAACCTTCATATCCCCTCGGGGAATATTTTTCAGGCGCAGGCCCGGACGCTGTTGGAGCAGCAACTGCTCTGCATCGACAACATTGCCGGTTCATGGCAAAGACACTCGCCTGCACAATTGCTGCCTGCGCTCGAACAGGCAACCTCATTGTTCAATACCACGAGCCTTGAGCAGCAGAGCCGGCTGGAGCAACTGTGGAGGGCATTGCCGACCTGGCTTACCCAGGCCGATACAGACGAAAGGCGCCAATACCGGGATGGAATGCTGGCGTTGGCGCAGGTTCAGAGCGAGAGCAAGGGCGCCTGGGTGCTGGAGGACGTCGAGTCGATTGAGACTTATGCCGAACGTGTGCTGGGAGAGCAAATCGGCAAGGACCGCATTGATTTGGGCGGCCTTGCCTTGACCGATATCGAAATCGTCAATAATCAGGTGACTGCGGTGCCCATGGGTGGGGTGGGTAATGTTTCGGCAGTGGGCGAGGTCAATGAAGTCAGGCTGTCGTTGGTTCGCTTTTCACTGGAAAACCTGGCGGCACTGCGTCCTGGTCGGGTAGAGGTGAGCTCGACCAGTGGCCGGGTTTTGCCGGGTGGCGTGACAATTGCTTATCTCAAAAAACTGGTGCAGCAGGTCGACGTGGGAGGGAACTACCCGAAGTACCTGCGTGCTGTGTTGCAGGCAGATTCGGCGCAGGTTGAGCGACGACAAACCCTGTTCAAGCAGCACCTGCAAGTGCAGGTGCCTTTGCTGGCGCTGCAATACAGTCTCCAGGGTCGTAACCGGCTCGATGATCGCGGGTGGGCGTGCGTGAACGGCGTTTTTCAACCGCCAGGACAGCGCCGGGCTCGCGGTCGGGTTGTTACCCTGGCTCGGCTGGGTTTTATCGCACAAGCGGGCGAAGAGGCCGATAGTGCGCTGGGGGCTTATGTTATCGGCTATGCGGGCCCTGCGGATGAGCCGGTCATCCTCTATCGAACCCTGCATGCAGAGTCGCTGATTCAGTTCGGCAGTCGACAGGAATTGCTCGCTACCCTCAAGACAGATACCGCACTGCAGGCCGATATTCTCAGGCGTCTACCTGAAGGGAGGCGCCCGGTCTATGCCTTGGGCGGCTTTGAGTCACCCCATATCGTGCGCTTCGGGTCTGGCTCCGAGTTTGCGCCCATCAGTACTCCAGCCCCGGCAACCTTGAGTCATGACACCCTGCAAGGTGACCTGACCGCACTGCTTTATCAGGATGTCGTCGATGAACTGGTCGAATTGGCTCGCGAGCAGTCGGTGTCGACAGCACAGAGTCGCTGGGAGAGCTATCGACAGCTGGGATGGTTGATGTTCAATACCCTGTTGCCGTTTGTTTCAGGCCCCGTTGCAACCGCGGGTTGGTTGCTGCAGGCGATGGCATCGGTTCAGGGAACCCTTCAGGCCGAGTCGGCTGGAGACAAGACTGTTCAGGCCGAAAATCTGGTGGATTTGCTTTTCAATATCGTGCTGGTGCTGTCGCTGCGACGTCATGAGGTCGAACCTGCCGCACGTCCTGCGTCGAACAAGGTCGCAGTGCTTTTACCCAAGATTACCCAGCAAGCCCTGACCAGCCCCACCGGCCACTCTTTGCAGCGTCTGGATTTTTCTTGGGCAGCGTCGGTACCGGTCCTGTCCACGTCGCAAACAACCCGGTTGGCGCAGTTGAAGGTCCAGCCCCCTGCCGGGAGGCTTTCGCCGGTGCCTCATGGCCCCTATAAAGGTTTGATTGAGTACGACGAGGCCTGGTATGCGCAGGTCGACCTTGAGTACTACCGGGTGGCCTTGGGTGATGGTCGAGCCCGTATCATTGATATTCAAGAGCAGAGCAATCCGGGGCCCTGGTTGCGTTCTGATACCCAAGGCCATTGGTCTCTGGACCTCAGGCTGGGCTTGCGCGGTGGGGGAGACCGTCCCGATCCGACTGAGCAGGCTCGCAAGGTCAATGCGCTACAGCGACTGTGGAGCAGCTTTGATGCTCAGAAAGCTGCACTGCAAAAGGCTCTTGGCACCCAGTTAGATGTCCTTGAGGGCATGCCGGAGTCGGAGGCAACGACCGATCTGCATGAGGCGTATGCAGCTGAACTTGAAAAATACATGGCGCGCTTGAGCCTCGCAGATGACGCCCTGAAAAAGCAAAATGCGTTACAGATAATCGCACGCTTCCAAGAAAAACATGCCGACTACAGTTATGAGTTGGGGTTGAGATCGCAGGAGCAGGCGACCCATCTACATGTGCTGATTTACGAGCAGAGCAACCGCTTCCTCACCTTCGCGGATCGCCTCAAGGACAGCTTGAACACCCTTTTTGAGGCGAGTGATGAGGAAGATCGCCGTAACATGTTTCAGTATTTCGTCGATGGCCTAGGGTTGATTGACCGTCTGATCGTACTGCTCGAGAGGGTTGAACGATTAAGGTCCGAGCTCCCTGGCTTGCCACCGTCTGGAAGGAAGTATGCGGCCATTTTGGAACGCACGGGGCGTGATCTAAAATCGCCCCTTACCTGGAAAGTCCGCCGACTGGCGTTCCTGGCCATTCTGGCTGGCCGCAATCTAGGGAAATCGCACGAGGCCGTTGAGCTAGTAAGGAATGCGGGCAAGCGTGCGCGGCTCAATGGCCAGACCTTACTTGGATTGGAGCGGGGCTACAGTCCTGAGCAGATGATCGAACCGTTACAAAGCGTAATTGAGCAGTTTTCCCGCGCAGAGGACAATGTCGAAAACATCAGGCTCAATCTGGAGGCGCAGCAGCGTCTACCGGAACTTGATCGCTTGATCGTCTGCCTTGGGGAACTGCGCGAGTTGGCTCAGGCCAGGCTAAATAGAGCGCAAGAGTTGCTTGATGAGGCCCTTGCGGTGCCCTCCCAATCGGGCCAACGTACTGGCAAGCTGATCCGTACTCGTCACCGGGGCTTGCTGATCGGGCATTTGCGGCCAGCGGGCAATGCCGACGAGTCACCGGTGGTCGACCTGGTTGAGCCGCTCAAGAACGAAGTGCTAGCCACTTTTCGGCAAAACTCAGGTGATCAGGTTTGGGATGAGGTGGTTCCCGAGCGCGCCTCTGGCGTCAGTGCAGGGCGCTCGCTGGAGTCGATTGTGGGTGATGCTCGCAAGTGGCTGAGCGGTACCGATCGGGCCATCGAAAATGCTCAATTGCAATCGAGAACGGCGAAGATCCCGGTTGAAATGGAAGAAATACTGCAGCAGCGCGCCACGCGCTTGCTCGGCCTGGCCGATGAAATAGAGACAGCACTGACCCGCACCAACGACACTGATCGCCCAACACTGGAACAGGGCTCCAGTGTGATACTTGATCATGCCTTGACGACCGCGGCAGAGCGCTGCAATCGAGAGGGGCAGCGGTTAAGGATTGCCATGACCAAGGCGCGGCCGCCCACTGATACTGGGGTGGACTACCTGGTCCAGCACCAGCAGGTGACTATTTCGGCCGTAAATGGCCGAGTGCCAACGGCGGACAAGAAAGCGTCGGACTTTTTGCAGGAGTACGTGATCAAGGACCTGGATGGCAGCGCGCTTTGGTACGCCCACTTTCATTATCCAAGCCGCTCCGGTGCTGCTGCCGGATTCAAGGTCGCCCACTTGAAAACGGCCGACCAGAGGCGCTTGGGATTCAAGAAACAAATGCAGGATGGCGTGCCGGTGGTGCCGGTTTATCGCTACCCCATCAGCCCCAGATTGGCCGAGCGACTGTTTCTCGGCACGCTGTAGGAGCCGGCTTTAGCCGCGATGGGCATAGGTATCTACACATCTTTTGGTGTACTGCATTTCGTAGCAGTGGACGAGTAGAACGAGGCCACGTCCGGCTGCGCAGCAGTCGTAAAACCTGGCACTTCAGTATTCAGATACACCGCGAGTACAGGCTTTGCGAGGACTACGTCCCCGGACCTGGCCTCGCTGAACTCGTCTACTGCTACGAATGTAGCCGCTGACGAGGTACGAGGCTGCGATCGGCAGCGAAGCGGCCGTAAAACCTGAGACCGTAATCCATCAGGCACACCGAAGGGCCTGAATTTACGACGGCTTCGCCGCCGATCGCAGCCTCGTACCTCGGCAGCGGCTACAAGAGCCGCGCTGCCCCAGAATTGTGTAGATACCTATGCCGCGATGGGCGCACCGCGTTTGCCTGATGTATTGCGGTGTGGCCATCGCGAGTAAACTCTGCTCCTACAGCGGTCTGTAGGAGCCGGCTTTAGCCGCGATGGGCGCACCGCGGTTTGCGGCTTAAAGCTCCGAATGGCGGGTTTCTTTCAGGCACAGCACGGCAATCAGGCTCAGCAGGGCCGCGGCTGAAACATACCCGCCCACCCAGCTCAAGCCGCCCATCGCCACCAGTTTCTGGGCGAAGAACGGTGCCGCCGAAGCGCCGACGATACCGCCCAGGTTGTAGGCGGCCGAAGCACCGGTATAGCGCACATGGGTCGGGAATAATTCAGGGAGCAGAGCGCCCATGGGGGCGAAGGTCACGCCCATCAAAAACAGCTCGATAACCAGGAACAGCGTGACGCCAGCCGTCGAGCCTTGGGTCAGCAGCGGCTCCATGAGAAAGCCCGACCCAATGGCCAGCACGCTGCCCACGATCAGTACCGGTTTGCGCCCGTAACGGTCACTGGCCCAGGCCGACAGCGGTGTGGCAGCGGCCATGAACAGCACGGCAAAGCACAGCATGCCCAGGAAACTTTCGCGACTGTAACCCAGGGTCGAGACGCCATAGCTCAGGGAAAACACCGTCGAAATGTAGAACAGCGCGTAGCACACCACCATGGCTGCGGCGCCCAGCAGCATCGGTGCCCAATACTGAACCAACAACTCCACCACCGGCATTTTGACGCGTTCGTGGCGAGCCACGGCTTTAGCGAAAATCGGCGTTTCTTCCAGTTTCAGGCGGACATACAAGCCCACCATCACCAGGGCTGCGCTCAGCAGAAAGGGGATGCGCCAGCCCCACTCGCGAAACTGCTCGTCGCTCAGCAGCATTGCCAGGGTCAGAAACAGCCCGTTAGCCGCCAGAAAGCCGATCGAGGGACCCAATTGAGGAAACATGCCAAACCAGGCGCGCTTGCCTTTAGGGGCATTTTCGGTGGCCAGCAGCGCGGCGCCGCCCCATTCCCCGCCTAGCCCCAGGCCTTGGCCGAAGCGCAGGACACACAAAAGGATCGGGGCCCAGGCGCCGATGCTGTCATGACCTGGCAGCACCCCGATCAGCGTGGTACACACACCCATTAGCAGCAGCGAGGCGACCAGCGTCGATTTGCGCCCGACCCGGTCCCCAAAATGGCCGAACAGCGCCGAGCCCAGTGGGCGTGCCAGGAACGCGATACCAAAGGTCAGGAAGGCTGACAGCATCTGCGCGGTGCCGGAGGTCTGCGGAAAGAATACCGGCCCGATCACTAGTGCAGCGGCGGTGGCATAGACATAGAAGTCGTAGAACTCGATGGCGGTGCCGATAAAGCTGGCAGTGGCCACGCGTGCAGGGGAATTGCCCGCTGGCACGTCGGTTGTGTCGTTGAGTGTGCTGCTGGTTGTCATGCGATGATCCCTGACAGTCGAATGCTCCATGGGCGGTGTGCAGCCACACTTAAACGGCCCGGGGCTGGGCTGGGTAAGCGTTGGACGATTATAGGAACCGCCTGCTTGAGGGGCAACTAGCGCGAGCGGGTGACGGTCCAGGCCATGACGCGGCTGACGCGGTTGTCCTCGGTTTCAAGGATCTCCAGCCGATAACGGCCAATTTTCAGGCATACCGCGCTTTCCGGGATGGTTTCCAGTGCTTCGGTAATCAGGCCGTTGAGCGTCTTGGGGCCGTCACTGGGCAGGTGCCAACCCAGGCTTTTGTTCAGTTCCCGAAGGGAGGCAGCACCTTCGATGACGAAGCGGCCATCGGCCTGTGGGTGGATATGCGGGTTGTCGAGCTCGTGTTCCTCTTCGAACTCGCCGACGATTTCTTCCAGAATGTCTTCCAGGGTGATGATGCCCTGCACCTCGCCGTATTCGTCAACCACAACGGCCAGGCGCCGTTGTTGCTTGTGAAAGTTGAGTAACTGCAGCGGCAGGGGCGTGCTTTCCGGGACGAAGTAGGCGGGGTGGCAGGCTGCCAGCAATGCCTCGCGGGTCAATTGGCCGTTGGGCAGCAGGTGACTGATCTGGCGGGTATTGAGCACCGACTCGACCTGGTTGATATCGCTGTGAAACACCGGCAGCCGAGTGTGACGGCTGATGATCAATTGATGGGTGATGTCCTCGATCGAGTCATTTAGGTTGATGCCATCGACTTCGCTGCGCGTCACCAGAATGTCGTTGACGGTGATGCGTTCCAGGGCCTGGATGCCGCTGAGCAGGTGGGGTTTGGGGTGACGCCCGTCATGGTCAGGCTTATCAGGCGCAGGCTCGCTGGGTTCTTCATCTTCTTGTCGGGCCACGATTGTCGGCCTGGTCGTGAAGGGGCGCAGCAGCAGGCGGGCGCTTCCCTCCAGCAACCAGGCCAGTGGGTACAGCCCCTTCAGCGGCAGTGTCAGCAAGCCATTGCCCAGGCTGATGAAGGCCTGCGGCTGACGTCTGGCAAGCAGGCGCGGCAGGTAGTCGGCAAACACCAACAGGATGAGCAGTGCGCAGGCCCCCCCCAGCCAAATGCCTGGCTCGCCCCATTCACGCTGGGCCAGTACGATGGCCGAGATAATAGCCAGGGCCTTGCACAACAGATTGCCCAGGATCAGGCTTTGCAGAGGGAAGTCCAGGGCGGGGCGGTCGCCGGCCCTTGATTTTGGACGTCGTACCGACAAGTACTGATGGGCGGCCTCGATGCCGCCCAACAGGACCGACCATAATAGCGCCAGGGCGAAGAGGCCCAGTAGTGGGCCGGTAGGCAGGTTGGTCATGAGCACTCAGATATGCAAGATGTATTCGCGTACCAGCTTGCTGCCAAAGTACGCCAACATCAGCAGGCAGAAACCGGCGAGTGTCCAGCGGATGGCCTTGTGGCCGCGCCAGCCGAGTCGATTGCGTCCCCACAGCAATACGCTGAAGACAATCCAGGCCAGGCAGGCGAGCAGGGACTTGTGTACCAGGTGCTGGGCAAACAGGTTGTCCAGGAACAGCCAGCCAGACATCAGTGACAGCGACAACAATACCCAGCCAGCCCACAGGAAACCGAACAACAGGCTTTCCATGGTTTGCAGCGGTGGGAAGTTGCGAATCAGGCCGGAGGGGTGTTTGTGTTTGAGTTGGTGATCCTGGCGCAACAGCAAAAGGCTCTGCATCGCGGCGATCGTGAACATGCCGTAGGCCAGGATAGACAGCAGGATATGCGCCAGGATCCCGGGTGATTCGTTGATCAGCGGTACGGTGCCGGTGGGGGCGAACTGGGCAATCAAGGTGGTCAGCAGGCCCATGGGAAACAACAGCAAGAGCAGGTTTTCCACCGGAATACGGGCACAGGCCAGCAGGGTCAGGGCAATGACGGCAGCGGCAATAAGGCTGGCGGCGCCGAAAAAGTCCAGGCTCAGGCCCAGGGGCGTGAGCAGCTGCCAGAACAGCGCGGTGCCCTGGCCAATGACCGCCAGTGCGCCAAGCAGGCACAGCAGCCGTTTGTCGGCCTTGGCACCTTGTCCTAGGTGCAGGCCTTGATAGAGGATCGCAGCGGCATACAGCACGGCGGCGGCGAGGCTGGGAAGCAAGCTGGGTGACAAGGGGAGCATAAGTCCTGTTAGGCGAACCCGAAAGTCGCTGAGTTTGGCATAGAACGCCGTGCACACGAAAGACTGTGGCACCAGACAGATGGTGTCCGTGTCGCGCAGTCTTCGCTATAATCCGCGACCTGCTCACGCCACAGGCTCGCCGAGAATGTTTGAAAACCTTACCGACCGTCTTTCACAGACGCTGCGCCATGTCACTGGCAAGGCCAAACTGACTGAAGACAACATCAAGGATACGCTGCGCGAAGTGCGTATGGCCCTGCTCGAGGCCGACGTGGCCTTGCCGGTCGTCAAGGACTTCGTCAACAAGGTCAAGGAGCGCGCGGTCGGTACCGAGGTGTCGCGAAGCCTGACGCCGGGCCAGGCGTTCGTGAAAATCGTCCAGGCCGAACTCGAAGAGCTGATGGGCGCGGCCAACGAAGACCTGTCGCTCAACGCGGCGCCACCTGCGGTCGTGCTGATGGCGGGCCTGCAGGGTGCCGGTAAGACGACCACGGCTGCCAAGCTGGCTCGCTTCCTTAAAGAGCGCAAGAAAAAAACCGTGATGGTGGTCTCGGCCGACGTTTACCGTCCGGCGGCGATCAAGCAGCTCGAAACCCTGGCCAACGACATTGGCGTCACCTTTTTCCCGTCCGACCTGAGCCAGAAGCCGGTAGAGATCGCGCAGGCTGCGATTCGCGAGGCCAAGCTCAAGTTCATCGACGTGGTGATCGTCGACACCGCCGGTCGCCTGCACATCGACGCCGACATGATGGCCGAGATCCAGAGCCTGCATGCGGCGGTCAAACCGGTCGAGACGCTGTTCGTCGTCGATGCCATGACCGGCCAGGATGCGGCCAACACCGCCAAGGCCTTTGGTGATGCGCTGCCGCTGACCGGCGTGATCCTGACCAAGGTCGATGGCGACGCCCGTGGTGGTGCGGCCCTGTCGGTGCGTGCCATCACTGGCAAGCCGATCAAGTTCATCGGTATGGGCGAGAAAACCGAAGCCCTTGAGCCGTTCCACCCTGACCGGATCGCCTCGCGCATTCTGGGCATGGGTGACGTGCTCAGCCTGATCGAACAGGCCGAGCAGACGCTGGACAAGGAAAAGGCCGACAAACTGGCCAAGAAGCTGAAGAAGGGCAAGGGTTTCGACCTGGAAGACTTCCGTGACCAGCTGCAGCAAATGAAGAGCATGGGTGGCCTGGGCGGCTTGATGGACAAGCTGCCGAACATGGGCGGCGTCAACCTGGCCCAGATGGGCAATGCCCAGGGCGCTGCCGAAAAACAGTTCAAGCAGATGGAAGCCATCATCAATTCGATGACCCCGGCCGAGCGCCGCGACCCTGACCTGATCAGCGGTTCACGCAAGCGCCGGATCGCCATGGGCTCCGGCACCCAGGTGCAGGACATCGGCCGCCTGATCAAGCAGCACAAGCAGATGCAGAAGATGATGAAGAAATTTTCTGCCAAGGGCGGCATGGCCAAGATGATGCGCGGCATGGGTGGAATGTTGCCCGGTGGCGGCGGTATGCCCAAGCTCAAATGAATTCCGATGAGTGGCAGTAGGCTGTATTGGCCGCTGTCATTCGTCCGAACCCGCTCAGGCGGGAACCTAGCGCCGCTGCTTGCAGCGGCTTGAATGGCAAATCATGACGGTGAGCGTTCGCCCGCCGGAAAAAGGCATTTGCAAATGTCCGTGTATTCCTTGAGAATATGCGGCCTTTCGGGCACCCGTGTGCCCGCTGTGCATTATGATTTGCAGCACCGACTACAGGAACGATGTTCAATGCTAACCATCCGTCTTGCCCGTGGTGGCTCTAAAAAGCGCCCATTCTACCAACTGACCGTAACCGACTCCCGCAATCCGCGTGACGGTTCCCACATTGAGCACGTTGGCTTCTTCAACCCAGTTGCTCGTGGTCAGGAAGTAAAACTGTCTGTGAACCAAGAGCGCGTAGCCTACTGGCTGAGCGTTGGCGCACAGCCTTCTGAGCGTGTTGCTCAGTTGCTGAAGGAAGCTGCCAAGGCCGCGGCCTGAGCAATATGAACGCGACGCCAGAAAATGCAGGCGACCTGATCGTCGTCGGCAAGATTTTTTCGGTTCACGGCGTTCGCGGCGAGGTGAAGGTCTACTCCTTTACCGATCCGATTGAAAACCTGTTGGATTACCGCAACTGGACGCTTCGGCGTGACGGCGTGGTGAAACAGGTAGAGCTGGTCAGTGGCCGTTCCACTCAAAAGGACCTGGTCGCCAAGCTCAAAGGCCTCGACGATCGCGATGAAGCCCGTCTTCTGAGCGGTTATGAGATTTGTATCTCGCGTAGCCTTTTGCCCAACCTGCCTGTCGACGAGTACTACTGGTACCAGTTGGTGGGTCTGAAAGTCATCAATCAGGACGAACAGCTGTTCGGCACGATTGATCACCTGTTGGAGACCGGCGCGAACGATGTAATGGTGGTCAAGCCTTGCGCAGGCAGCCTGGATGATCGCGAGCGTTTGTTGCCCTATACGGAGCAATGCGTGCTGGCTATTAACCTGGGTGCAGGCGAGATGAGGGTTGAATGGGACGCGGACTTCTAACGATGGCGAGCCTTCGTGTCGAAGTCATTACGTTGTTCCCCGAAATGTTTTCGGCCATCAGCGAGTACGGCATTACCAGCCGTGCGGTGAAACAGGGGTTGTTGCAACTGACCTGTTGGAATCCGCGGGACTACACCACAGATCGTCACCATACGGTAGATGATCGGCCGTTTGGCGGTGGTCCGGGCATGGTGATGAAGATCAAGCCCCTCGAAGATGCCCTGGTTCAGGCCAGGCAGGCAGCAGGGGAAGCGGCGAAGGTTATTTACCTGTCGCCACAAGGCCGTCAACTGAATCAGTCGGCGGTACGCGAGCTGGCGAATGCAGAGTCGTTGATTCTCATCGCAGGTCGTTATGAAGGCATTGACGAGCGGTTCATTCAGGCTCATGTCGATGAAGAGTGGTCGATTGGTGACTATGTATTGTCTGGCGGCGAGCTGCCGGCAATGGTCCTGATCGATGCGGTTACACGATTGCTGCCCGGAGCTTTAGGGCATGCGGACTCTGCCGAGGAAGATTCCTTTACAGATGGTCTGCTTGATTGCCCGCATTACACCCGACCGGAAGTATATGCGGATCAGCGTGTTCCCGACGTGTTGCTAAGTGGCAACCATGCACATATCCGGCGATGGCGTTTACAGCAGTCCCTTGGGCGGACCTATGAACGACGCGCCGATCTTCTGGAAAGTCGCTCACTTTCTGGAGAAGAGAAGAAGCTGCTGACGGAGTATCTCCGTGAGCGGGACGATAGTTAACGTATCGATGGTAGATCAGACGATTTACCTTAGGAGCACAGCATGACCAACAAAATCATTCTGCAACTCGAAGCCGAGCAGATGACCAAAGAGATCCCGACCTTTGCCCCGGGCGACACCGTCGTCGTTCAGGTGAAAGTGAAGGAAGGTGACCGTTCCCGTCTGCAGGCGTTCGAAGGCGTTGTCATTGCCAAGCGCAATCGCGGCATCAACAGCGCATTCACCGTTCGCAAAATCTCCAACGGTGTTGGCGTTGAGCGTACTTTCCAGACCTACAGCCCGCAAATCGACAGCCTGGCCGTGAAACGTCGTGGTGACGTGCGTAAAGCCAAGCTGTACTACCTGCGTGACCTGTCTGGTAAAGCAGCTCGCATCAAGGAAAAACTGGCTTAAGTCCAGCTTTGCCAGCGGTCACGGGGCCGCGATGCAGAAAAAAGCAGCCTTCGGGCTGCTTTTTTGTGCCTGCGATTTATAAAGTTATGGAAGACTAGCGCGGCGTCTTGCCTCTCTTTTTCTATTTTTCGAGCCTCCATGCCTGCCGTCGAACACCCTCTGATCGATCAATACCTCGATGCCCTCTGGCTGGAAAAGGGGCTTTCGGACAATACCCGCGAGTCCTACCGCAGCGACCTTGCGCTGTTCAATGGCTGGTTGCAGGAGCGTGGGGTGCAATTGCCGAACGCCGGGCGGGAGTTGATCCTCGATCACCTGGGGTGGCGCCTGGACCAGGCCTACAAGCCTCGTTCCACGGCACGGTTTCTCTCCGGTGTGCGTGGCTTCTATCGTTATCTATTGCGTGAAAAGCTGATTTCGCTCGACCCGACCTTGCAGATCGAAATGCCCCAGCTAGGTAAACCCTTGCCCAAAACCTTGTCGGAAGCCGATGTAGAGTTGCTGTTGCAAGCGCCTGACACCAGCGAGGCGCTGGGGCAGCGTGACCGAGCCATGCTGGAAGTCCTGTATGCCTGTGGCTTGCGAGTGACCGAGTTGATCAGCCTGACCCTGGACCAGGTCAACTTGCGCCAAGGTGTCCTGCGGGTCATGGGCAAGGGCAGCAAAGAGCGCTTGGTGCCCATGGGCGAGGAGGCGGTGGTGTGGCTTGAGCGCTACCTGCGTGATGGTCGCAACGACTTGCTCGCAGGGCGCCCCAGCGATGTGCTGTTCCCCAGCCAGCGGGGCGAGATGATGACGCGCCAGACGTTCTGGCATCGTATCAAGCACCATGCCACTGTGGCCGGTATCGGCAAGGCCCTGTCGCCGCACACCCTGCGCCATGCCTTCGCCACCCACCTGCTCAACCATGGCGCGGATTTGCGTGTGGTGCAGGTGCTGCTGGGGCACAGTGACCTGTCGACCACACAGATCTATACCCATGTGGCCAAGGCGCGGTTGCAGGAGCTGCATGCCAAGCATCACCCGCGTGGGTGAGGGCTGCACGAAGATAAGAAAAGCTGCCGTATGGCGCTCAAGCGCAGTCGGACACGCCGGGCATCTATGGTAGGCTTGCTCGGTTTGATGTCCGCCTTCAGGAGCTTTCATGCGCGTGACCCAGTTTTTTGCCGCCGCCGCGCTTGCGTTGGTGAGCACTTTCGCCCTTGCCGACAACCCCGAGCAGGCCATTCGCAAGACCCTCGACACCTTGAGCCTTGAAGTCCCGGTCGACAGCATCGCTGCCAGCCCCGTCAATGGTTTGTATGAAGTCAAACTGCAGGGCGGCCGCGTGTTGTACGCCAGTGCCGACGGCCAGTACTTCATGCAGGGCTACCTGTTTCAGATGAAGGATGGCAAGCCAGTCAACCTGACCGAGAAGGTCGAGCGCCAGGCGATCGCAAAAAGCATCAACGGTATTCCGGCCGCTGAAATGGTCGTTTATCCGGCGGTAGGGGAAACCAAGTCCCACATTACCGTGTTCACTGATACCACCTGCCCGTATTGCCACAAACTCCACGAAGAAGTGCCTGAGCTGAACCGTCGCGGTATCGAAGTGCGCTATGTCGCCTTCCCGCGTCAGGGCCTGGGCTCTGAAGGCGACAAGCAGCTGCAAGCCGTGTGGTGCTCCACCGACCGCACCAAGGCGCTCGACAGCATGGTCGCAGGCAACACCATCAAGGCACCGAAGTGCGCCAACCCGGTTGCCCGTCAGTTCCAGTTGGGCCAGTCGATCGGTGTCAACGGCACACCGGCCATCGTTCTGGAAGACGGCCAAGTCATACCGGGCTACCAGCCGGCACCGCAAGTTGCGAAACTGGCCCTGGCAGCAAAATAATTTCAACAGCACGCCGCAGGTGAGCCTGCGGCAGTTTTTACGGCCGGCCTCGCGTCGGCTGTTTCATGGGGAGTTCACAGTGAAACCGGTCAAAGTAGGCATCTGTGGGTTGGGGACCGTCGGTGGCGGTACCTTCAATGTACTTCAGCGCAACGCCGAGGAGATTGCCCGCCGTGCCGGGCGTGGAATCGAAGTGGCACAGATTGCCATGCGTTCGCAAAACCCGAATTGCCAGATTACCGGTACCCCCATTACCGCTGATGTATTCGAGGTCGCGACCAATCCCGAAATCGATATCGTCATTGAGTTGATCGGCGGCTATACCATCGCTCGCGAACTGGTGCTCAAGGCCATCGAAAATGGCAAGCACGTGGTCACCGCCAACAAGGCGCTGATCGCCGTGCACGGTAACGAGATTTTCGCCAAGGCTCGTGAAAAGGGCGTCATCGTCGCCTTCGAAGCGGCCGTGGCCGGTGGCATCCCGGTGATCAAGGCGATTCGCGAAGGCCTGTCGGCCAACCGTATCAACTGGGTCGCGGGCATCATCAATGGCACCGGCAACTTCATCCTGACCGAGATGCGCGAAAAAGGTCGTACCTTCGAAGACGTGCTGGCCGAAGCGCAGGCGCTGGGTTATGCCGAGGCAGACCCGACCTTTGACGTAGAAGGTATCGACGCCGCCCACAAGCTGACCATCCTGGCTTCGATCGCCTTTGGCATCCCCTTGCAGTTCGACAAGGCCTACACCGAAGGCATCACCAAGCTCACCACCGCCGACGTCAACTACGCCGAAGCGCTGGGCTATCGCATCAAGCACCTGGGCGTGGCCCGTAGCACCGCCAGCGGCATCGAGCTGCGTGTGCACCCGACGCTGATTCCGGCTGACCGCCTGATCGCCAACGTCAATGGCGTGATGAACGCTGTGATGGTCAATGGCGACGCTGCCGGCTCGACCCTGTTCTACGGCGCTGGCGCCGGGATGGAGCCGACCGCCTCGTCAGTGGTTGCCGACCTGGTGGATGTGGTCCGTGCCATGACATCGGACCCGGAAAACCGCGTACCGCACCTGGCCTTCCAACCCGATTCGCTGTCGGCGCACCCGATCCTGCCGATCGAGTCTTGCGAAAGCGCCTACTACCTGCGCATCCAGGCCAAGGACCACCCGGGCGTACTGGCCCAGGTTGCCAGCATCCTGTCCGAGCGTGGTATCAACATTGAGTCGATCATGCAGAAGGAAGTGGAAGAACAGGATGGCCTGGTGCCAATGATCCTGCTGACCCACAGCGTGGTCGAACAACGCATGAACGATGCCATCACCGCGCTGGAAGCCTTGCAGGATGTGGTTGGCAGCGTCGTGCGTATCCGTGTCGAACAATTGAATTGAGCAGCAACTGATTTAGAGGAATAGGTCATGCGTTATATCAGTACTCGCGGCCAGGCCCCGGCCCTGAACTTTGAAGACGTGCTGCTTGCAGGTCTTGCCAGTGACGGTGGCCTGTATGTGCCCGAGAACCTGCCACGGTTCACCCAGGAAGAGATCGCTTCCTGGGCAGGCCTGCCGTACCACGAGCTGGCATTCCGGGTCATGCGCCCGTTCGTCACCGGCAGCATCGCCGATGCCGATTTCAAGAAAATCCTTGAAGAAACCTACGGCGCGTTCGAGCACGCCGCTGTTGCACCGCTGCGCCAACTGAACGGTAACGAATGGGTGCTGGAGCTGTTCCACGGCCCGACCCTGGCGTTCAAGGACTTTGCCCTGCAACTGCTCGGCCGTCTGCTGGATCACGTGTTGGCCAAGCGTGGCGAGCGCGTGGTCATCATCGGCGCCACCAGCGGTGACACCGGTTCTGCCGCCATCGAAGGCTGCCGTCGTTGCGATAACGTCGACATCTTCATCTTGCATCCACACCAGCGTGTGTCGGAAGTGCAGCGCCGCCAGATGACCACCATCTTCGGCGAGAACATCCACAACATCGCCATTGAAGGCAACTTCGATGACTGCCAGGAAATGGTCAAGGCCAGCTTCGCTGACCAAAGCTTCCTGAAAGGTACTCGCCTGGTAGCGGTCAACTCGATCAACTGGGCGCGGATCATGGCCCAGATCGTCTACTACTTCCATGCAGCCCTGCAGCTGGGTGGCCCGGCTCGTTCGGTGGCGTTCTCGGTACCCACCGGCAACTTCGGTGACATTTTTGCAGGCTACCTGGCGCGCAACATGGGCCTGCCGATCAGCCAGCTGATCGTCGCCACCAACCAGAACGACATCCTGCACCGCTTCATGAGCGGCAACCAGTACGTCAAGGACACCCTGCACGCGACCCTGTCGCCGTCCATGGACATCATGGTGTCGTCGAACTTCGAGCGCCTGCTGTTCGACCTGCACGGTCGCAACGGTGCGGCCATCGCAGGCCTGATGGATACCTTCAAGCAAGGTGGCGGTTTCAGTGTCGAAGAAGACCGCTGGACCGAAGCGCGCAAGCTGTTCGACTCGCTGGCAGTGGATGACGAAGCCACCTGCGAGACGATTGCCCAGGTTTACGCTCAGACCGGTGAAGTGCTCGACCCGCACACCGCCATCGGCGTGAAGGCCGGTCGTGAATGCCGCCGCAGCCTCGACACTCCGATGGTGGTGCTGGGTACCGCTCACCCGGTCAAGTTCCCGGATGCGGTCGAGAAGGCGGGTGTCGGCAAGGCCCTGACCCTGCCAGCGCACCTGACCGACCTGTTCGAGCGCGAAGAGAAGTGCACCGTACTGCCGAATGACTTGAAAGCCGTTCAAGCCTTCGTCAGCCAGCACGGCAATCGCGGCAAACCGCTGTAAGGCTTGCCTGTAAACCGCGGTGCCTTCATCGCGGCTAAAGCCTGCTCCTACAGCACCGCCATGCGTGTGGGGGTGTAGGAGCCAGGCTTGCCGGTGTGCCGGACCACTGCGATGGCCACGCCGCGGTATTTCAGACACACCGCGTGGTCCGCATCGCGGGTAAATCGGAGCGCCGAACCGCCGGCTTGTGTCTTTAGCCGCGATGGGCGCTACGCCGTACATCAGGCAAACCGCCATCCATTCGGAAATTGGCGGGCAGTCGTCAGAAAATTCCGAGAATATTTAGGAATCGTCCTATGGGACTGGCCTACATCATTCTCTAGAGTGCCGCTTCGTCGTGAGGGAGAAACGCCGATGCAGTCACTCAAAGTCCTGATTCTAGAAGACCACCCCTTTCAACTGATGGCCTTGCACCAGATGCTCAACGCCAATGGCGTCTATGACGTCTTGACTGCCGAGAGTGTCGAGTCCGCCTGCCAGTCCCTGGAAAAGCGTGGGCTGATCGACATCGCAATCTGCGATCTACAAATGGAAGGGCCCGACGGTCTGGCCTTTATCCACCATCTTGCTGACTGCCAAAGTGCGCGGGCAATTATTCTGCTCAGCAATGCCGAACGTTCAGTGCTCGACAAGGTAGCCCATCTGGCAGAGCGCCGTGGTTTGCAGGTATTGGGTTGCGTGCAAAAGCCGGTCAGCATTACTGGCCTGCGACATCTGCTCGATCAGTATCATTTCCAGCCTCTGCAATTCAATCTGTCACATTAGCCCGGCATCCTCGAAATGAGTGACGGTGTTGCTGCAGTGCCCGCGAATTGTGTGGGCCGACCATCGGTCATCGATTAGCACCCTTTGGCGTTGAACAAGAGAATGGTGATCAAGATGGAAAGTATCAGCGTGTTGCTTAACGAAGCCCTGACGCCCTATCAGGTAAGCCTGGATGCCTGGGACCTGCAAGGCGGCTGCCGTGTCACCCTGACGGACACCAACGGCAGCCTGGTGCTGGCCCGAGGATTGAGCGGAGCCCAATTGGCCGACAAGCGCTTGCTGATCGATGCCGTCGATGGCTTGCACCGTGACCTTCGAGTGGCCGAAGGGCGCCTCCAGCCTTGCGTGATTGCCGCGCTGCGCAATGCTGAACAGGGCAGGGCCTTTGCCAGTCCACTGGCATAAACCCGCAGGCATAAATCAGGGAACCTTCGGTGATTGTTGTACTCCTACTTGCAGGACAGGTCGGTAAACATTCAGCTCCGGTGCTTGCCGTCCCTGTCATGCTGGTCCCCATCCGGACCTGGTTTAGCCCCGATTGGCCTCCCCACCAATCGGGGTTTCTTTTTGCCCGGATTCAGGGCGCAGGCTGAGCGAAAAAGCGTTGGGAGTCCTGAAGGTACTGCTCGCGCATGGCTGGGGCCAGCCACCTTGCATAGAAAGCGGCACCCCGTGAGTCCTGGCGCAACCGTTGTAGGCGGCTATTGATCTGGGCAATGACTTCACGACCCTGGGGAGTATCAGAGCAGCCAATATAGATCGATTGGTACTGATCCACGTCCTTGATCGGGATAAATTCGAACTCATCGGCGTTCAGGCCCAGCCGCTCGCGACGGTAGCGTATTTCCGGCCAATAGCCGAGAACTGCCTGCAGACGTCCCAAGTGCGCCATCTGCAGGAGGCTGCCGACGGCGTCATTGCCATAGTGGGGGGTAAGAACCTCGGGCGGTGCGGAAGTGAGCATCTGGTCTATCTGGGGGCCGTAACTGCGCTCTCCCATCAGCCCGACCTTGACCGTATTCGCTGCCAGTAGTGCCCGCAAATCCACTAAGTGGTCGCGCATGAAGGGGGCCAGCAACGCGCGATCCTGCTGGCGTACCACAAGGCCGTTACTCAAGGTGCGGAAAGTGGGAATGGAATAGGCGATGTGTTTGGCCCGCTCGGCTGTCCACAACAGGCTCGGGTCGCACGCCAGCAGCTCGCCCTGGAGTACCTGCAAGCCCCGCGCCCGGTTTGCCCGCAAAATACTGTGTTGGTACTGCGGTAATTCCTCAACCAGCAGCGCCAGCAGTTGATCAACGGCGCCTTGACCTTTGAGTTCGCCTTCCAGAATGGTCAGCGGTGGCAAATCGAGCAGCAGCCAGACCAACGGTTGCCGGGATTCGGCCACCGCAGGCGCACAGACCAGTATCAGAGCCAGCCACGCAGACCATTTCCACGGCATCCAGCGTTGGGTCATTGCTTTTTTGTCCTTGAAAGTGAATGAGCCCATGCCGGTTGTGCCTGCGCTTAGATAGCCCCTAGTTCACGCAAACGTGTGATGGCTTGTGAATCATAGCCGAGCGTTGCCAGGACTTCGTCGCTGTGGGCACCCAGTTCCGGGCCCACCCAGTCGGCGCTGCCGGGGGTGTCAGACAGTTTGGGCACGATACCTGGCATCTTGAACGGTTTGCCGTCCGGCAAGCGCGCCTGGAGGAACATTTCCCGGGCCAGGAATTGCGGGTCCTGGAACATGTCCTCGGCCGAAAAAATTCGGCTGGCCGGAACCTGTGCCTGGGTAAGCACGGTCATCACCTCATCGAGCGACAGTGTGCGAGTCCAGCGATCGATCACCCCGTACAGCTCATCGCGGCGCAGGTCGCGGCCGTCGTTGCTGGCCAGGGAGGGATCGTTGGCCAGGTCGTCACGACCGATGGCGCTCATGAAGCGCTTGAAGATCGCATCGCCGTTGGCACCGATCTGTACATGCCGGCCATCGGCGGCGGTATGGATAGAGGAGGGCGTGATGCCGGGCATGATATTGCCGGTGCGCTCGCGAATGAAACCGAACACATCGAATTCCGGCACCATGCTTTCCATCATGGCAAAGATGGCTTCGTACAGGGCGACGTCCACCACCTGGCCCTGGCCGCCATTGACTTCGCGATGGCGCAGCGCCATCAATGCGCCGATCACACCCCAGAGTGCGGCGATGGAATCGCCGATGGAAATTCCGGTGCGCACCGGTGGGCGGTCTTCGAAGCCGGTGATGTAGCGCAGGCCGCCCATGGACTCACCGACCGCGCCAAAGCCCGGTTGGTCTTTCATCGGGCCGGTCTGGCCGAAGCCTGAAAGACGCACCATCACCAGTTTTGGGTTCAGGGCATGCAATACATCCCAGCCCAATCCGAGCTTTTCCAGTACGCCAGGGCGGAAATTCTCGATCAGGATGTCAGCGTCGGCCAGCAGCTTTTTCAGCACGTCGATGCCGTCAGGATGCTTGAGATTGAGTGTTAATGACTTTTTGTTGCGCGCCTGCACAAACCACCACAGCGAAGTGCCTTCGTAGAGTTTGCGCCATTTTCGCAGCGGATCGCCGCCATCCGGCGACTCGACCTTGATGACATCGGCGCCGAATTCGGCGCAGATGCGCGAGGCGAAGGGACCGGCAATCAAAGTGCCGAGTTCAATGACTTTAAGGCCCGCGAGAGGTTTGGCGGCGAGTGACATGAAAGGTCCGTGGCAGCTGGGCAGAGGCGAAGGTTTTATCACAGGCTGGGGGTGCTCAGAAATACAATCGGTGAATCCATTTCAAGGGGCGTTCGTTCAGGGCCTGTGCATCGGTTAGACTGTGCGACTTTTCTCTGATGCAAGAAGTCCGTACATGGCCCAGCCGTCCACGACCTACAAGTTTGAACTGAACCTTACTGACCTCGATCGGGGCGTGTACGAGAGCGTCAAGCAGACCATCGCCCGTCATCCGTCGGAAACCGAAGAGCGCATGACCGTGCGCCTGCTGGCCTACGCGCTGTTCTACAACGAGCGTCTGTCCTTCGGCCGTGGTCTGTCGGATGTGGATGAGCCTGCCCTGTGGGAAAAAAGCCTGGATGACCGCGTATTGCACTGGATCGAAGTCGGCCAGCCGGACGCTGATCGCCTGACCTGGTGCTCGCGGCGCACCGAGCGCACCAGCCTGTTGGCCTACGGCAGCCTGCGCGTCTGGGAGACCAAGGTGGTGGGTGCGGTCAAGGGCCTGAAAAACCTTCACATCGCCGCGGTGCCTCAGGAAGTGCTGGAAACCCTGGCCCAGGACATGCCACGCGTTATCAAGTGGGATGTGATGATCAGCGAAGGCACGGTCTTCGTCACCGACGACCGGGGCCAGCACGAGGTGCAGCTGGAATGGCTGCTCGGCGAGCGCGGCTGATCCACCCCTTCAGAACGGCGGCCTGACGTGCGCCGTTTACTTTTACCCAAGCTACGGAATGTCCTGTCGCCCCATGCGTATCGAACCGCGTTTGCTGCCCGAAGTCCTGCCTTTTCTCGGTGACCTGCCGCCCCTGCTGACCCGGCTGTATGCCGCACGCGGGGTGCAGTCCGAAGCAGAACTGGACAAGAGCCTGGCGCGGCTGATTCCGTTTACGCAGCTCAAGGGCATCGATGCCGCGGTAGACCTGCTGGTCGAGGCGCTGGACCAGCGTCAGCGCATTCTGATCGTGGGCGACTTCGACGCCGACGGTGCCACGGCCAGCACCGTCGGCGTGCTCGGCCTGCGCTTGTTGGGCGCCGCGCATGTGGACTACCTGGTGCCGAACCGTTTCGAGTTCGGCTACGGCCTGACCCCGGAAATCGTCGCGGTGGCGCTGCAGCGTCAACCGCAGTTGTTGATTACGGTGGACAACGGTATTTCCAGCACCGATGGGGTGGCCGCGGCCAAGGCGGCCGGGCTCAAGGTATTGGTGACGGATCACCACTTGCCCGGCCATGAACTACCGGCTGCCGATGCCATCGTCAACCCGAACCAGCCTGGCTGTGAGTTCCCGAGCAAGGCGCTGGCCGGCGTCGGGGTGATTTTTTACGTACTGATGGCCCTGCGCGCTCGCCTGCGCAGCCTCGGGCACTATGAAACGCGGCCACAGCCCAATATCGGCGAATTGCTGGACCTGGTGGCACTGGGCAGCGTGGCGGACGTCGTGCCGCTGGACGCCAACAACCGCATTCTTGTCCATCAGGGCCTGGAGCGTATTCGTGCAGGCCGGGCGCGACCGGGGCTCAAGGCGATCCTGGAAGTAGCCCGGCGCGAGCATGGCCGCATTACCTCAACGGACCTGGGCTTTATTCTCGGGCCACGCCTGAACGCAGCGGGGCGGCTCGACGACATGAGCCTGGGGATTGAATGCCTGCTCTGTGACGACCCGGCCCTGGCGCGAGAAATGGCCGTGCAACTGGATGAACTGAACCAGGACCGAAAATCCATCGAGCAGGGCATGCAGCGCGAGGCCCTGGCCCAGCTCAAGGATCTGCCGCTGGAGTCCATGCCGTTCGGGCTGTGCCTGTTCGAAGCGGATTGGCACCAGGGCGTGATCGGGATTCTTGCCTCGCGCCTCAAAGAGCGTTACCACCGACCCACCATCGCGTTTGCCGACGCGGGTGAGGGCATGCTCAAGGGCTCGGCCCGTTCGGTGCCGGGTTTTCATATTCGTGACGCGCTGGATGCGGTGGCGGCGCAGAACCCGCAGTTGATCAGCAAGTTCGGCGGCCACGCCATGGCCGCTGGGCTGTCATTGCCGGCTGAGAATTTCCAGGCTTTCGCCACTGCATTCGATACCGAAGTACGTCGCCAGCTGTGTGAAGACGACCTGACCGGACGGCTGCTGTCCGACGGCACACTGGCGGTCGAGGAGTTCCATCTGGAACTGGCTCGCGCCTTGCGCCATGCCGGGCCTTGGGGGCAGCACTTCCCTGAGCCACTGTTCCATGGCGTGTTCCAGTTGGAGCAGCAACGGGTGGTGGGGGAGCGCCATCTGAAAGTGGTACTCAAGACTGAATGCGGCTCGGTGAGACTCGATGGCATCGCCTTTGGCATAGACCGAGACGTATGGCCCAACCCCTCCGTGCGCTGGGTGGAGCTGGCCTACAAACTCGACCTCAACGAGTTCCGTGGCCAGGAAACAGTACAGCTGATGATCATGCACATGGACCCTCGCTGAGCGAAAGCCGGTGGTTAATGCCGGGCATACCGCAATCTGGTCTAGGCTCAAATAACTGTCTGAATAGTCGTGTGAACCTGCGGGGAAGATTCTCGTCGTTGGCTATACAAACAGCATCTGGAGCCTTACCACTTGATTTGAGAGGTGCCCCATGAGTCTGCTGCTCGAACCTTATACCCTGCGCCAATTGACCTTACGCAACCGGGTCGCGGTATCGCCCATGTGCCAGTACTCAAGTGTCGATGGCCTGGCCAATGACTGGCACTTGGTCCATCTTGGCAGCCGAGCGATTGGCGGTGCCGGGCTGATCATCACCGAGGCAACCGCGGTAACGGCCGATGGCCGCATCACCCCTCAGGACCTCGGTTTGTGGAATGACGAGCAGATCGAGCCGTTACAGCGCATCACTCGTTTCATTACCGCCCAAGGCGCAGTCCCCGGTATTCAGTTGGCCCATGCCGGGCGCAAGGCCAGCACCTATCGGCCCTGGTTGGGCAAACACGGCAGCGTGCCGGTCAGCGATGGCGGTTGGGTGCCGGTCGGGCCTTCGAAAATCGCTTTTGACCCCGAACACGCCGTGCCGACCGAGTTGACCGAAGCCCAGATCCAGGAGGTGATCCAGGCCTTTGCCGATTCGGCAAAACGCGCCCTGGAGGCCGGCTTCAAAGTGGCCGAGGTCCATGCCGCCCACGGTTACCTGTTGCATCAATTCCTCTCACCGTTGAGCAACCAGCGGCGTGACCAGTACGGCAGTTGTTTTGAGAACCGGATTCGTCTGACCTTGCAAGTCACTGAAGCGGTGCGGGCGGTGTGGCCGCAAGAGCTGCCAGTGTTTGTCCGCCTGTCCGCGACCGACTGGGTCGAGGATGGCTGGAACCCTGAGGAGACGGTGGAACTGGCCCGTCGCCTGAAAGCCTTGGGGGTAGACTTGATCGATGTGTCTTCGGGTGGCACATCGGTGAAAGCCGAAATTCCAATAGGCCCGGGTTATCAGACTCAATTTGCCGAAAAAATCCGCAAGGAATCGGAAATTGCCACCGGCACGGTGGGCATGATCACTGAACCTGCCCAGGCTGAACATATTTTGCGCACCGGTCAGGCTGATATCATCCTGCTGGCCCGTGAGCTGTTGCGCGATCCGTATTGGGCGCTGCATGCCGACGACGACCTGGGCGGGCACAAGGCTGTCTGGCCCGCGCAATACCATCGGGCAACCCATCGAGATCAACCGATCCACGAGTCCGATCTACGCGATTGAAACCTTCATAACGTAGGGACCTGCGGTGTGTCAGTCGAGACGCCTCGCAGGCAAGCCTGGCTCCTACCCCGATCGGCGGTGTACACACACCTGTAGGAGCCGGGTTTACCGGAATGCCGGACCACCGCGATGAAGGCACCGCGGTGTATTAGGCAGGCCGCATCCAAGGTGGCTAGTTGATATCTGTTGTATCTATTTATTTCGGCAATGGCACCGGACCCTGGATCCGCTGTCTGATTCTGTGTCGACAAGTATCCGCGCGTCGACGCCGACCAGCGCCGCTGGGATGTGCAGTTTCGCGGTCCAGGAGGCCGCTTATGTATCGCCGACTTTTGCTGATCGCTCTGCTGGGTTTGCTGATGACCGCTTGTGTCCCTTATGAAGGAGCCAGTTACTATCGTACCGATGTGTACACCGTAGACCGCTATTCCTATCCGGGTTACCGCACCTATTCTCCTTACCCATATGGCCGCGGTTACTATCTGGCCCCGCAACCGCGTTATTACTATGCGCCGCAGCCGCGCTACTATCGCGCGCCCCCGCCGCCGCACTATTACCACCCGGCGCCTCCAGGCTATCGAGGCCACCCGAACCAGGGTTACTACCCGCGCTATCGCCAAGGGTCGCGGCACGGCTATGACCGAGGCTATAACCGAGGCTACGACCGAGGCTACGACCGCAACCACGACGGTCGCCCTGATCGCGGTTGGCACCGTTGATTGTTGATCAGTAACTGCAAAGGTCCGCCAGCGGATGGCGGCCTTCCCAGGCCTTGCTGAAGTGCGCCTCAACCACCGCTGGTGGGATGGCGGCGATGTCCGGCCAATGCCAGCGGGGCTTCTGGTCTTTATCGATGAGCCGGGCACGCACACCTTCACTGAATTCCGGATGCCGACAGCAATTGAGGCTCATGCTGTATTCCATCTGGAGAACCTGTGCCAACGACAGGTGTCGCGCGCGTTTTATTTGCTCCCACACCAAGTGTGCAGTCAGCGGGCAACCTTCGCTCAGGGTGCGGGCCGCCCGAGAGAGCAAGGCGTCGGTGTGATTGTGCAACGTGCTGATGGCCCGCCAGGCACCGACCACATCACTGACATCCAGCAATGTGTCGATCTGCTTGCGTCGTGGTAGCCACTGCGCTTGGGGCAAAGCACCCTGCGCCTCTTGCTCCATGGCCTTGAGCAGGCTGTTGAGTTGCATGCAGGTCTGTTCCTGCCAGTTCAGTTGCAGCAGGCGATCGAGCAATTCCTCTTGATGTTCATCGAGCAAAAAGCGGTCGGCCAAGCCCAGGTCGATTGCATCCTGGCCGTTCATATGGGCGCCCGTCAGCCCCAGGAACAAGCCCAGCTTGCCGGGCAGTCGGGAGAGATACCAACTGGCGCCGACATCGGGGTAAAGACCAATGCTGATCTCCGGCATGGCCAGGCGGCTGCTGGGGGTGACGATGCGAATCCTGGCACCCTGCAGCAAGCCCATGCCGCCGCCCAGCACATAGCCGTGGCCCCAGCAGATCAGCGGTTTTGGATAAGTGTGCAGGGCATAGTCGAGCCGGTATTCAGCCGCAAAGAAATGGGCGGCCAGTGGTGGTACTTCGCCGGGGCGTCGGCGGCAGGCTTCAACCAGGCTTCGGACTTCGCCACCTGCGCAAAATGCCTTGCTGCCACTGCCGCGCAACAGTACGCAAACGATCTGATCATCCTGGGTCCACTCCGCCAACCGCTCGCTGAGCATCTCGATCATGGGCAGCGACAGTGCGTTCAGGCTTTTTTCGGCGTTAAGTGTGGCGATGCCGATCCGGGCACCATCGACGCCAGTCCGCTCCTCGAATTCCAGGTTCATGGCAAACCTCTTTCGGTTGTCTGACAGAACAGTATGGCGCCTCGCTGGTAAAGCGCTGGTTATCGGTCGGATCGATTGACAAGCGAGGCGCTGTTTCCTAGTGTCCGCCCATTGATTTTTCAGGTAGCCCCATGACCACCGACAACGACCGCATCAAACTTGAAGCCAGTTGGAAGCAAGCCCTTCGCAATGAGTTCGACCAGCCCTACATGCACCAGCTGCGTGAGTTCCTGCGCCAGGAACACGCCGCCGGCAAGGAGATCTTTCCGCCAGGGCCAATGATTTTCAACGCCTTGAATTCGACGCCGCTGGATCAAGTCAAGGTGGTGATTCTCGGCCAGGACCCCTATCACGGCCCAGGCCAGGCCCATGGCCTGTGTTTCTCGGTGCAGCCGGGCGTGACGACGCCGCCGTCGCTGGTCAATATCTATAAAGAGCTCAAGCGCGACCTGAATATCGACATCCCCAACCACGGCTATCTGCAGTATTGGGCCGAGCAGGGGGTGTTGATGCTCAATACCACCATGACCGTGGAGCGGGCCAACGCCGCCTCCCATGCGAACAAGGGCTGGCAGCATTTCACCGACCGGATCATCAGCCTGGTCAGTGAGCATCAGCCTCATCTGGTGTTCCTGCTGTGGGGTGCTCATGCCCAGGGCAAGCAAAAGCTGATCGATGCCACCAAGCACCTGGTACTGACGTCGGTACATCCTTCGCCGCTGTCTGCCTATCGCGGCTTCATCGGCAATGGGCACTTCAGCAGGACCAACAAGTACCTCGAACAGTGCGGCCTGACGCCCATAGACTGGCGTTTGCCACCGCTGCTGTAGGAGCACGGCTTGCCGGCGATTGGGCCAACGCGGTGTGTCAGGTCTGACGCCATCGCGATGGTCCGGCATTCCGGCAAGCTCGGCTCCTACATTAGGATCGCGGCGATGCCATCGCGAGCATCTTCCCCAAGCCTTTCTCTAAGCATCTCCGGTTTGCATGGTCTTCCCGCAAGCGCTGCAGGTGGCTACTCATGGATAAGGATTATTACGCGCTATTTCAAGGGGTCGAGTAAAAAACAAGCTGAAAGCTAGAGGTCTTGGAGAATTCTTACAGCATACTCTCACAATGTCATCGGACTTTCCTGATTGACCTGAAATTTTGATTCAACAAAACTTGCTCGGGTTGAGGTACGACAGATGAAGAGATATTTTCTTATACGTCCTTCAATCATTTCAAAATACGGATCAATGAGAGTCCTCAGCATGAGTGAGCACAGTTACGAAGTCGAAATCTGCTGGACCGGCAATCGCGGAACCGGCACTTCTTCCTATAAGGCATATGGGCGCGATTATACAGCCACATCAAAAGGCAAGCCTGCCCTGCAAGGATCGTCTGACCCTGCTTTCCTGGGTGATCCTGCCAAATGGAATCCAGAGGATATGCTGGTTGCGTCGATTTCGGCGTGTCACAAGTTATGGTATTTGCATTTATGTGCCATAAATAACGTTGTGGTTGTTGGTTATGTTGATAACGCGATAGGTTATATGGTGGATGAGCATCCCACCCGTAAAGGTCATTTCACTAAAATTGTATTGCGCCCGAAAGTCGAGATTGCATAGGATTCGGATAAGATTCTTGCCAGTAAACTGCATGAGCAGGCGCACCATGAGTGCTTTCTGGCCAACTCTATGAATTTTGAAATTTTATGTGAGCCGGTAATTAAGTAACTGCCTGAAAATGTTTTGATGAACGTCAGGGAAAGATCCTGAATATCAGACAAATGCAGATTTGCTGCACGGACTTCGTCGCGGGCAAGCCCGAATGCCAGTCAGTTAAGCAATTGCAGTTTTGTGGGAGCGTGGCTTGCCCGCGAATGAAGTTGGCGCGGTGTGCCAGAAGCCGAGAGGTGTTTCCATTCGCTGGCAAGCCAGCTCCCACATCTAGCACTGCGTCTTGCGATGGTCCGGCATTCCGGCAAGTCGAAACCTTACCGTTGTACGGTTGTATCGGGTTGTCTGTTCCAGCGCCGGAACAAGGGCTCGGCCAAAAACAGTACAAACAGCAGCCGCATCACCTGCAGTGCCGTGACCAGCGGCACGGACAATTGCAAGGTTTCAGCCGTGAGGCTCATCTCGGCAATGCCGCCGGGCATCATGCCCAAGGTCAGCGAACGCAGGTCAAGCTGGGTCAAGGCACTCAAGGCCCAGGCTGAACTGCCAGCAATCAACATAGTCAGGGCTGTGCCCAGCAAGGTCCGGCCGAGAAACGACGGCGCGCGACGGAAGAACGCACGATTGAAGTGGCAACCCAAGCCGCTGCCGATCAACCATTGGCCGATCTGGCTGGCCCCATGGGGCAGGCCGATATGCAGGTCCCAGCCGATGCTGGCCACTGCCCCAACCAGTAGCGGGCCGAATAGCCATGGGTTGGGCTGCTTGAGCTTTTGCCAGAGACAGGCCGCCAGTGCGCCGAGAGGAAACACCACCGCCAGCCAGCGCCAGTCAACGGAACCTGCATGCACCACTGGTACACCGTCGCCCAGCAAATACTTGAACACTGCTGGCACGCACAACACCACCACCAGTACCCGAAGGCTCTGACCTGCGGCCACACGGCCCAAGGATGCATTATGGCGTGCGCCAAGGTTGACCATCTCGCCCGAACCGCCAGGCATGCTGGAGAAAAACGCCGTGGCGCGGTCTTCGCCGGTACGCCGCAGCAGCCAGACACTGACCACGCTGGCGATGCTGGTCACCAGCGCGCCAAAAAAGATCAGGCCGAAGTGGCTCAGTACCTGCTCGATCACCTGGGGGGTGAAGTGCAGGCCGATGCCGATGCCGATAATCCATTGACCGACTTTACGCCCGCCCGGAATTTCGGCCAGTTGCCAAGGCGTCAGGCAGCGCACCAGCAGGATCGCCAGCAGGGAGCCGACCATCCAGGGCAAAGGCCAGCCAACCTGGCTGGCCAGGAACCCGCCGGCCAGGCCGACCAGCGGGGTTCCCCACCACGATTGCAGAAAGCGTTCAGACATCGGCCAAGGCACGACGCGAAACGCTGCGCTTGCGCCAGATTCGCAGCAGCGGAACCAGCAGCATGATGGCGGTCAGGACCCACACACCGAAGGTGATCGGGCTCGACCAGAGGATGTCCAGTGCCCCATTGGAAATCGACAGGGCGCGACGCAGGTTCTGCTCCATCAGGCCACCCAGGATAAAGCCCAGCAGCAGCGGCGAGAGTGGGAAGTCCAGCTTGCGCAGGATGTAGCCGAAGATGCCGATAGCAATCATCAGGAACAGGTCGAAAGTCGTGGCATGGAC
Organism: Pseudomonas sp. KH_021; assembly: GCF_057838865.1. Taxonomy (NCBI): domain Bacteria; kingdom Pseudomonadati; phylum Pseudomonadota; class Gammaproteobacteria; order Pseudomonadales; family Pseudomonadaceae; genus Pseudomonas; species Pseudomonas sp. KH_021. The sequence continues at coordinate 1,201,129 of NZ_CM174477.1, forward strand.
AGCGTACACGCCGATCGCCGTGATGATTGCAATCACCGGTACCAGCGCCCAGTTCGGCACGGCCAGGATGCGGGTGAAGAGGCGGATCATCGGAATGTTGAGGATCACCAACATGATGTTGGCGATAAACAGCGAGGCGATCAGGCCCCAGACAATATCCGGTTGCTGCTGGAACAGCAGCGGGCCAGGGGTGATGTTGTACAGCGACAGGGCGCCGATCATCACCGCCGTGGTGCCCGAACCCGGAACTCCCAGTGTCAGCATCGGCACCAGCGCGCCGCAGGCTGAAGCACCAATGGCGGTTTCCGGCGCCGCGAGGCCGCGCTTGTCGCCTTGGCCAAATTTACCGCTGGCACCGGCCAGGCGTTTCTCAGTCATGTAGGCCACGGCACTGGCCAGTGTCGCACCGGCGCCCGGCAACACCCCCATGATGAAGCCCATCAGCCCGCAGCGAACGTTGACCGCGAACACCGAAGCCGCTTCCTTGACGTTGAACATCATCCGCCCGGTGGCCTTGACGGCTTCCTGGCCATGATGGGTCTTCTCCAATAGCAAGAGGATTTCGCTGATCGAGAACAGGCCCAGTACCAGCACCACGAACTGGATACCGTCGGCCAGGTGCACGCTGTCACCGGTAAAACGGTAGACCCCACTGTTGGCGTCGATGCCCACGCAGGATAAAAACAGCCCCATCAATGCCGCCAGAAACGTCTTCAGCGGCTTGTTCCCGGCCATGCCGCCCAGGCAAACAATGGCAAAGACCATAAGCACGAAGTATTCGGCCGGCCCAAAGGCAATCGCCCACTTGGCCAATAGTGGTGCAAACAGCACCATGCCACAGGTGGCGATAAAGGCACCGATGAACGAACTCCAGGCCGACAGGGACAAAGCCACGCCGGCCATGCCCTGGCGAGCCATGGGATAACCGTCGAGCGTGGTCATCACCGTGGACGCTTCGCCGGGAATGTTGAGCAGGATCGAGCTGATTCGCCCGCCGTATTCGCAGCCCAGGTACACCGCGGCCAGCAGGATCAACGCCGACTCGGGCGGCAGACCGAGGGCGAAGGCAATCGGGATCAACAGGGCCACGCCGTTGATCGGGCCCAGGCCCGGCAGCAGGCCAACCACCGTGCCGATCAGGGTGCCGCACAGGGCAGTGACCAGGTTGTAAGGGCTCAGCGCAACACCGAAGCCCTGGCCCAGATAGCTGAAAGTATCCATATCAATTCTCCAGAACGTCGAGTAGGCCAAGCGGCAGGGGCACGTCCATGGTCTTGTCGAACAATAGGTAAAGACCGACGCTCATCAGGCTGATGATGGCCACGCTGGGCAGCCAGCGCCCGCCATACAGGCGCGCCATGGGCACGCCGATGAGGATGCTGCTGAGAATGAAACCGAGGGATTCGAACAGGCCGGCGAACACCAGCAGCAAGATCACGCACAGGCCGATCTTGGTCAGCGTTTCGCGATCCAGCTCGTGTTCATCGTCGCCGCGCACGATCGGTGTGGGCCGAAAGGCCAGGTAGAGCAGGGCGGCGGCCATCAGGCCGAGCATCAACAACGGGAAGGCGCGCGGGCCAACGGGTTCGTAGGAAAAGGCGGCCTGATAGGGCCAGGCCATGACGGCCAGTACGGCGCAGACGAGCAGCAGCACCAGCGCAAAGAGGCGTTGCAAGACCATGGGGGGAAACTCCTTCGTGGCGCCCGGGCTTGGCCGGGCGCAACCTTGGACATGCCTTGTGCTCAAGGCAGAGGGCTCATCACTGGATCAGGCCAAATTCCTTGGCCAGCACTTTGTAGTCAGCCACTTGCTTCTTCACGTAGGTGTCGAGCTCTGGGCCGGTCATGGCGAAGGGGAACAGCTCGCGTTGGTCACGCAGCTTGGCGAACTCTTCGGACGCCAGCAGCTTGTCGAAGGACTCTTTCCACCAGTTGTATTCCTCGTCGCTGACCTTGGGGCCCACGTAGAAACCGCGTACCACGGGCCAGACGATGTCGTAGCCTTGTTCCTTGGCGGTCGGAATGTCTTTCATTTCCGGCTCGTCCAGGCGCTCCTCGGAGAACACCGCCAGCAGGCGCATGTCGCCGCTGAGGATGTGCGGCATGGAGTCGGAAATGTCGGTACTGCCCACCTGGATGTGGCCGCCCAGCAGCGCGGTGGCGATTTCGCCGCCGCCTTCGAGCGCAACGTAACGCAGGTCACGCGGGTTGATGCCGGCGGCCTTGGCAATCAGCGCGGTCTGCATCCAGTCCTGGCTGCCGACGGTGCCGCCCGAGCCGATCACGACTTTGCTCGGGTCTTTTTTCAAGGCTGCGACCAGGTCGTCGAGGGTCTTGTAGGGCGAATCTTTCTTCACGGCGATGGCGCCGTAGCTGGTCCCGACCGCGGCCAGCCAGCGCACGGCGTTTTCATCGAAGCGACCGAATTTGCCTTGGGCCAGGTTCAGCAGCGAGCCGCTCGACCAGGCCACCACGGTGCCGGCGTCGCCTGGACGCTGGGCGACCACGGCGTTGTACGCCACCGCGCCAACCCCGCCAGGCATGTAGGTCACGCGCATCGGCTTGGTGAGGATTTTCTCGTTGAGCAGGGCGCTCTGGATCAGCTTGCACGTCAGGTCGAAACCGCCACCGGGCGAGGCCGGGGCAATGCACTCAGGGCGTTTGGGTTCGGCGGCGAGCACGTTGCCAGCCAGCAGCAGGCAAGTGGTAGCGAGGGCGATGCGGCGCAGTGAAAGATTCATCGACAGTCTCCAGGGGTATTGTTGTTATGGGTTATTACCAAAGAGCCACGCTGTAGCTCACCAGCAGTCGCACTTCGTCGGCGTCGCGAGCGAAGTTCGAACGGTAGGTGGCGTTGCGCAGGCGCACAGCGACGTTTTTCAGAGTGCCGCTTTGCACCACGTACTTGATTTCACTGTTGCGCTCCCACTCCTTGCCAGTGCTGCCGTTTGCCAGCGCTACATTGTCGCCATTGACATAACGGCTCATGAAGGTCAGGCCGGGGATGCCCAGTTTGGCGAAGTCGTAGTCATAACGCAGTTGCCAAGAGTGTTCTTCTGCGCCGGCGAAGTCGTTGATCTGGACGAAGTTGACCAGATACGGGTCGGAGCCATCGACATAAGGGAAGGCGGTGTCGCCGGACATATGCTGGTAGGCGGCGCTTAGCTTGTGGCCGCTCAGGGCGTAGCTGACCAGGCCGTTGAGCGATGTATTGTCGATGTCGCCGCCACGGGCCTGGCCCTGGTCGTCGCTGAAGGCCATGCGCAGGTCGGTGCCGACAGTGCCCGGGCCGAACGGTTGCGAGGCGATCAGGCCGACAAAGTGCTGGCGGTATACGTCATCCAGTTGGGCGAAGTGATAGCTGCCGGTGATCTTGTCGGTGAACTTATAGTCAAGGCCGGCCATGTCGAAGTGATTGCCGGACGCCGTGCCCAGGAAGCGACCGTTCTTGTTGTTGAGCGCGATGTCTTCCTGGTTGGTGTCATCACGGTCCTTGGCCTTCTCCAGGCGCCCGCCGGTGAAGGTCAGGCTTTTTATTTCCTTCGAGGTCAGCAGGCCGCCTTCGAAGGTCTGCGGCAGAATGCGGCCATCGTTGGGGCGCAAGGTGGGCAGTTCAGGGATCAGGGTGCCGACTTTCAGCTCCGTGGCCGAGAATTTCACCTTGCCGGTCAGGCCCAGCTTGGAGTACTCATCGGCGGCGCGCCCATCATCGTGGGTCGGCAGCAGGCCGCTGCCGGTGCGGTCGGGGCTGGAGTCGAGCTTGACGCCCACCATGCCCAGGGCATCGACGCCGAAGCCGACGATACCGTCGGTGTAGCCCGATTCCAGGTTGAGCATGAAGCCTTGCGCCCACTCGTCACGCTTGGACTGTTGGGCACTGGTGCCATCGCGAAAATCGCGGTTGAAGTACATGTTGCGGGTTTCGAAGGTGGCGCTGCTGTCTTCGATGAAGGCGGCTTGGCCGAGCGGCGAGAAGCCTGCTAGTGCGGCTGCGCTGGCAAGAACGGTAGGGCGGGTACGGAAGCTGCGGGCAGGCTTGGCAGCCTGGGTCTGCATGGACGGCATCGAGTCATGACTCCGTTATTGTTCTTATTAAGTCGAAAACGCATCGGGGCGAATTCGCTGTACAGCCCTTCTGGAGAGAGCCGTGAGGGGATACTAGAGCTTGAATCTTTCGCTAACCTTTCAAAAGGCTTTCATTGCTGCAAGGCTTCACAGGCGCTGATCCGCCTGTAAACTCCGCGCCTTCAAACGTCCTCCCACCAGGAGAAAACGATGCGTGTGCTGCTCGTCGAAGACCATCTGCAATTGGCCGAAAGTGTCGCCCAGGCCTTGAAAAGTGCAGGCCTGACCGTGGACGTGCTGCATGATGGCGTCGCGGCCGACCTGGCGTTGGCCAGCGAGGAATATGCGGTGGTGGTGCTCGATGTGGGCCTGCCACGCATGGACGGCTTCGAGGTACTGGCTCGACTTCGGGCCCGTGGCAAAAACCTGCCCGTGCTGATGCTGACGGCTCGCAGCGACGTCAAGGACAGGGTCCATGGCCTGAATCTTGGGGCTGACGATTACCTGGCCAAGCCCTTCGAACTGACCGAACTGGAAGCACGGGTCAAGGCGCTGCTGCGTCGCAGTGTGCTGGGCGGAGAGCGCCAGCAGCGCTGCGGGACGCTCGTTTACGACCTTGATACTCGGCGCTTCTCTCTGGCCGGTGAGCTGTTGACCCTGACCTCCCGTGAACAGGCCGTGCTCGAAGCGCTGATCGCGCGCCCTGGCCGCGTGATGAGCAAAGAGCAACTGGCAGCCCAGGTGTTCGGCCTGGACGAGGACGCCAGCGCCGATGCCATCGAAATCTATGTGCATCGATTGCGCAAGAAACTCGATGGCCAGGCGGTGGCTATCGTCACCTTCCGGGGGCTCGGCTACTTGCTCGAGAGCCGCGATGCGTGATGCCAGCAGCCTGCGCTGGCGACTGCTGTGGAACCTTGCGCTGCTGCTGGTGGTGCTGATGCTCGCCAGCGGCCTGAGCGCCTACTGGAACGGCCGGGAAGCGGCTGACACCGCCTATGACCGAACCCTGTTGGCCTCGGCCCGGACCATTGCCGCCGGGCTGTCCCAACGTGACGGCAGCTTGAGTGCCGATGTGCCTTACGTTGCCTTGGACACCTTCGCCTACGACAGTGCCGGGCGTATCTACTATCAGGTCAACGATATCCACCAGCAGTTGATTTCCGGTTACGAGAACCTGCCCGCGCCACCGCCCGGTACTCCGCGTACCGATGATTACCCGGCGCTGGCACGTTTCTACAACGCTCAATACCTGGGCCAGGACGTGCGGGTGGTGAGCCTGCTCAAGCCTGTGACCGAGCCCAATATGAACGGCATGGCCGAGATCCGCGTGGCGGAAACCGAAGAGGCGCGGGTGCGCATGGCCCGTGGGTTGATGGCCGATACGCTGCTGCGGCTGGGAATGCTGGCCGTGGGCGCACTGCTATTGGTGTGGTTTGCCGTCAGTGCCGCATTGCGCCCGCTGGAGCGGCTGCGCACAGCCGTGGAGGAGCGCCAGCCAGATGACCTTCGGCCATTGCCGCTGGTTGAGGTGCAACGGGAATTGTGGCCGTTGGTACAAAGCCTGAATCATTTTACCGAGCGCCTGCGTGGGCAGTTCGAGCGCCAGGCCCAGTTTATTGCTGAAGCTGCCCACGAATTGCGTACCCCCTTGGCGGCCCTCAAGGCGAGGGTCGAGTTGGGATTGCGTTCCAAAGAACCGCCCGTATGGCGCGAAACGCTAGAGTCCGTGGCACAGGGCACGGATCGATTGACCCACCTGGCCAACCAATTACTGTCGTTGGCTCGGGTCGAAAATGGTGCTCGCGCCATCGCCGAAGGTGGCGCTCAACGCTTGGATCTGAGCCAGTTGGCCCGGGAGCTGGGGATGGCCATGGCGCCCTTGGCCCATGCGCGTGGTGTGGCACTGGCGCTGGAAGCCGAGCAGCCCATGTGGCTGCGTGGTGAGCCGACCCTGCTCAATGAGTTATTGAGCAATCTGGTCGACAATGCGCTGGCCCACACCCCACCTGGCGGCAACGTGATCCTGCGGGTCAGCCCCGGCGTGCTGGAGGTTGAAGATGATGGCCCTGGCATCCCGGCAGATGAACGGGAGCGAGTGTTTGAGCGTTTCTATCGGCGTGGTGCCAAGGGCACGGGCCTGGGGCTTGCGATTGTGGGTGAGATAGTCCGCGCCCACCTGGCCCAGATCAGCTTGCACGACGGCGAACTGGGTGGCCTGAAAGTGCGCGTCAGTTTTGTGACCGAGTAGCAGTGTTCTCTAGCGGGGATGCAGGCCACCGGCTGCCGACCCGGAGGGCGGCGGCGAGGGTGGCTTGTGTAAAAAATGGGGTCGTCTCAGAAAACGGAATTTAAAGCACGTTAAGCGGGTGGCAGCGCTCGTAATGGCCTGAACCTCCCCGCACCGACCTTGATGCGGCTGCGCCACAGGTAGTCGCCGGTCAAGTTGATGTGTTCCCAGCCCAGCGGGGATAGGTATTGCAACAGCGCGTCGTCAACGCCTTGGCCGTGATTGCGCAAAGCGTTCACGGCCCGATCCAGATAAACGGTATTCCACAGCACGATAGCCGCCGTCACCAAGTTGAGGCCGCTAGCCCGGTAGCGCTGCTGCTCGAAGCTACGGTCGCGAATTTCCCCCAAACGGTTAAAGAATACAGCCCGGGCCATTGCATTTCGTGCCTCACCCTTGTTGAGTCCGGCCTGGACGCGGCGGCGCAGTTCGACGCTTTGCAGCCAGTCCAGAATGAACAACGTGCGCTCGATGCGCCCCAACTCGCGCAAAGCCACGGCCAGGCCGTTTTGCCTTGGATAGCTGCCGAGCTTCCTGAGCATCAATGAGGCCGTTACTGTGCCCTGTTTGATCGAGGTGGCCAGCCGCAGGATTTAAGCGATTCATAGGCGGCATCGCCCCCCTTCGGGATGAACAGCTTGGTGTCGCGCAGATCACGTATGCGCGGCGCGAAGCGAAACCCCAATAGATGCATCAAGCCAAACACATGGTCGGTGAAGCCTGCTGTGTCGGTGTAGTGTTCCTCTATCCGCAAGTCTGATTCGTGGTACAGCAGACCATCAAGCACGTAGGTCGAATCAATTTAAGTGGGCACCAGTTCTAGCGTTTTAAGCGAGTATTTCATGCAGCCAACACGCCGTTCCTATTCCAAGTCCTTCAAGGCCCAGGTCATTCTAGAATGTGCTCAGCCTCGCGCTTCGATTGCCAGCATCGCACTCTGCCATAGCCTCAACGCAAACCTCGTCCACAAATGGATTCGAGTGCACACGCAGAAAAGCACGGCGCTGCAACTTGCATTTATTCCGTTACCCAAGATGTCGGCCGGAGCCAAATTTGCAAGCCGCATCATCGAATATCTGCGTTGAGATCCAGCACCCGCGTGGCACCGTCAAAGTGAACTGGCCAACTGAGAGTGCTGCTGCCTGCGCGATTGTTCTTCGAGACCTGCTGCGATGATCCGCATCGACTCCATCTGGCTCGCCACCGAGCCGATGGACATGCGAGCGGGCACCGAGACTCCATTGGCCAGAGTGATCGCGGTCTTCGGTGCGGCGCAGCCGCACTGCGCTTATCTGTTCGCCAACCGCCGCGCCACTCGCATAAAAGTTCTGGTGCATGACGGGTTTGGCATCTGGCTGGCGGTGCGCAGATTGAACCAAGGCAAGTTTCACTGGCCAGGCATTCGCCATGGCGCTGAAATAGAGTTGGATACCGAGCAACTTCAGGCGTTGGTGCTGGGCCTGCCCTGGCAACGTGCGGGGAGGGGGCTGGTGGTGCGATCACACTGCTTTAACAGCTGCCATTAGCCTATCGGTCTATCGCCGCGAAAAGTAATCCACCTGTGGTTAATTGGGTTTGAGTGTCGATCCTGCTGCAATCGGACGTCTGTTTTACCCTCCCGCGATCTAACTGAAATTTATATCTACGGCTTTCTCATATCCCATATCCCATACCGCTGACCGCTCCCACGGAGGTTTATCTTCCGAAGAACGCTACACACTTGCCGCGCTACATTCTGAACGGCGTCGGTGGTCGTCGTCAGTAACAACGACGGAAGGATGGTAATGTTAGTAATTACAGCCTCTGCCATGCCCCGGTTCGGTGCAGCTCCACGCCTTGCAGCCCATTCAAAATGAACAGTGCCAGCTCGAGCAAGGCCACAGCCAAGCCGATCTGGCACGGATAACTGCTGAGCTAACGCAGCACAGCGAGGCATCGACAGTGCCCTGATTGATCGACGCGGTATACCGCTAACCGTCGATAAGGGAAGGCATTGATCGAAACCTGCTTACCTGAGTGGAAAGCTGTAGCTGAGGATCAGACGATTCTCGTCGATGTCGTTGCCAAAGTTCGTCGAGCGGACGGTCGCGTTGCGCCACTTCAGGGCCAGGTTCTTCATAGGGCCTCTCTGGATCACATAGGCAATGTCGGTATCGCGCTCCCATTCTTTACCTTCCGGCCGACCGGCGCCTAGGTCGATGTCGTTGCCGGACAGGTAGCGGGTCATGAATGTCAGACCGGGGACGCCTAAGGCCGCGAAATTGTAGTCGTAACGAGCTTGCCAAGAGCGCTCTTCGACGTTGGCGAAGTCGCTGTTCTGCACGAAGTTCACCATATAGGCGTCGCTGCCGTTGACGTAAGCAAAGCCGGTGTCGCCGCTCATGCGCTGGTAGCCTAAGCCCAGAGCGTGACCGCCCAGGGAGTAGGTGAACATTGCGCTGAAGGCGCTGTTGTCCACGTTGCTGTTGCCTTCAGCGTTGGAGCGAGCGTACCGGATGTCGCTCTTCAACGTCTGGCCTCCACCCAGTGGTAGCGAATGGTTCAGGGTCAGCATGTGCTGGCGGTAGAAGTCGTCTAGGCGGCCAAAACCGTAGCTGGTGGTGAGCTGGTCGCTCCATTTGTAGCTTAGGTTGGCGAAGTCGAAGCCATCGCTGGTGGTCTGACCGGCGCGGATGTTCTTGAAGCCGGTTGTGGTGATACTCAAGTCCTCGTTGTCGGAGGAATCGCGTTGATTCACCTGGGTCAGATGGCCGATATCGAGAGTCAAGCCATCCAGTTCCAGGGAGTTGAGTTGTCCTCCCTTTAAAGTTTGCGGCAGCAAGCGCGAATCGTTGGCTTGCAATACCGGTAATCTGGGGGTCAAGGTGCCGAGTTTGAGCACGCTTTTCGAGGCACGCAGCTTGGCGGTCAGGCCGACCTCGCCATATTCGTCTTGAGCCGCGCGTGGGGACTCGCGATCTCGCTGGAGCAGGCCAGTGCCAGCGCGGCCGGGGCTAGAATCGAGCTTTATGCCAAGTAGGCCGATGGCATCTACGCCGAACCCGATGGGGCCTTCGGTGAAACCTGACTCATAGCGTAGCAAGAAGCCCTGAGCCCATTCCTCAGCTTTCGATTGAGGAGCGTTCGCTTGGCGGAAATCACGATTCATATAGAAGTTGCGCAACTCCAGTTTAGTTTTTGAGTCCTCGATAAATCCGGCGTGGGTTGTGCCGGCGCTGACGCAGCCGCAGGCCAGGAACAAGCTAGTGCAGGTGTTACGGTCCATGGTATTCCTCTTTTATTTTTGTTTTGAAACAGCTGGGCTCGCACCGGGTGTGAGAACCCGATGGTGAAGAGATTTGGGGGGGGGAGCCAATCAGTCCCGATGCAGTTGTATAAATGCGTGGTCTAAAGAGTTAGAGCTGCGACCACGCCCAGTCGCTATATCCGTGTTAGCGAATATCAGTGAAATTCATCGTTTTCCAGAGACATCAGCGGAATACTTCCCGTCTTGATGGCGCGATAATGAAATGCGGTCATAGGCAGTACTCGCAGAAAAAAGAACTGGGCGGTCTTCAACTTATTGCTGGCAATCGCCATGTCCTCCGTCGGTAGTCGGAATAGCGCTGCGTGGGTGATTTTTGCCCAGGCGAAGCCCATGGCTACTAAGCCAAACAGTTGAAGATAGTTATGGCTAGCGGCAGCTTTGGTATGGACGTCATCCGCCGTGAGGATGAAGTCTGTAGCTGCTTGCAGATGTTCCAAAGACTCATCTAACACTCGAGCAAATTCGGGACGATCTTCCGAAATACCCTGAACTTCCTGCGCCACCAATGCCAGAAATTCGGTCAGCGTCTGACCGTTACGCAGAGTTATCTTGCGGTTGATTAAGTCAAGTGCCTGAATGCCATTTGTGCCCTCGTAGAGGGGAATAATTCGGCTATCCCGGACAAATTGTTCCACACCGGTTTCTCTGATGTAGCCATGTCCGCCAAACACTTGGACCGCTGCATTGGTGGCTAGGAAGGCATGCTCGCTAAAAAATGCTTTTAACACCGGGGTAATCAAAGCGAGCATGTCGTCGCACGCAATTCTCACCGCTGGATCCGGATGGTGATGGTGACGATCCAGTTGAGTGCCCGCCCACATCCATAATGCTCGCGCACCTTCGACGAAAGCTTTGCCTGTTAGCAATTCACGGCGAACGTCGGCGTGATTAATGATCGCCATCGGGCCACTATCCACACTCTCTCCCGCAACACGGCCCTGCTTACGTTCTTGGGCATAGCGAGTCGCGTGCTGTCGTGCGGCTTCGGCTAAGCCCACCGCTTGGACTGATACTCCCAAACGCGATGAATTCATCATCGTGAACATGGCCCGCATGCCGCGATGCGGTTCGCCGATTAACCAGCCGGTAGCCCCTTCAAATGCCAGACTGGCGGTAGCGGATGCGCGCAACCCCATCTTGTGCTCGATTCCGGTGCACACGACCGCGTTGCGTTCGGACCAGTTGCCATCCTCCGCAGGCAGAAATTTCGGTACGACGAACAGAGAGATTCCCTTAATACCAGGTGGCGCGTCCGGCAGTCGAGCCAACACCAGATGGACGATGTTCTCTGCAAGGTCATGCTCGCCGCCTGTCACGAATATTTTTGTACCATTGAGACGATAACCGTTGTCCTCAGCCGGCTCGGCCCGTGTCTTCATCAGACCCAGGTCAGACCCGCACTGGGGTTCGGTAAGGCACATCGTGCCAGTCCAACGGCCCTCAACAAGCGGCGCAAGAAAGCGTTGCTTGAGCTGGTCCGATCCGTGCGCGGCAATGGCTTTGTATGCGCCTTGGCTAAGCCCGGCATAGGTACCGAATGACGAGTTGGCAGCACTGACAATTTCTCGGAGAACAAGACCAATGACATGGGGTAGGCCCTGACCACCGTGTTCATGGGCAGCGATCAGGCCAAGCCACCCCCCGTCGCAGTAATTGCGGAAGGCTTCCTTGAAGCCGGAAGGTGTACTCACCTCGCCGTCCAGCCATGAACATCCCTCTTCGTCGCCGCGACGATTAAGCGGCGCCAACTCATTTTCGGCAAAGCGTGCGCCTTCCTGGATTACCGCCTCGATCAAATCCGGCGTGCATTCCTCGTAGCCAGGCAGACACGCGACCTCATTTCCATAGTCGAGAACATGATTCAGCAGAAATCGATAATCGGATAAAGGCGCTGAGTAAATAGACATTGGAATGACCTAGTAGGTGGGGGACAGGTGCCCAAGATCGAGGTTGAACAATGGGGCTCCGTCGCGATCTTGACAGTGAGCATATCGATGCAATCTGTTCAGTGTCAAGATAGATTCGGTGGCAATTTCATCAGCAATGGAAGCGATGCTTGGCTCAAGTCACGGGTTGGAAATGAAAGGGGGTGTGAATATTTGCGGTGAGAGCATCAAGTCGCAAACAGGATATTGGGAGATGGGGAAGTGAAGCAGGACAGACATTGCTGCGTGGACGCAATGCTGGGGAGTCCCTGAAGGCGGGAATCACCAAAGTGATTTCTGGCGTGTCAGACCGGCTACGGCGGGCCTTGTCACGCCAAGTTAGGGATCTAAATAGATGCGAGGGATTTACTGGGTGTCTCGGGTTGAATTTTGGTCCTCGGCTGAAAACCAGACACGAACAGACGAGCGGCTTGTTCCACCAGGCTTCGTTCGTCATCAATCACTTCGGCCAGCATCGGTGAGACGGGGCGGTCGAGAATCAGGTGTGCGAGCCCGTGGTTTAGGCTTAGCAGGGTGGCGGTAGCCTGCTTTGAGTCGATGTGATCAATACCGAAGTCAATCATCATTTCCTCGACACGGGCTGCCAAGGCTCCAAAGGCCTCAGTCGAAGCGGCGACCAGTTCAGGATATTCATTCTTGCGCTGGACCGTTGTGCCATACATCAGACGAAAGAGTTCGGGTTTTTCCCGGGCAAATCGTATGTAGCCGGCGCACACCCCTCTAACGCGTCTCTCTAACGAATGATGCTTAAGAGATGCCTCGCGAAGAACACTCCCCGCCCGCCGAAACCCTTCTGCAGCCAGTGCTGCCAACAAGGCGTTCTTGTCTTGGAAATGGTGGTAAGGGGCTGTCTGTGACACGCCCAATTGTCGAGCCAGCAAGCGCAGGCTCAATTCGGCGACACCATGTTCCTCAAGCAGCGAAAGGGCTCCATCGACTAATGCCTCTCTTAGATTTCCATGGTGGTAAGAGGACCTGCGCTGCCGCGGCTCGCGCGATTTTGAGGAGGTAATGGGCTCTGCTGGATCGGTCATGAGGTCACCTTTTTGGACTTCATACATTGTGGGTTGGACTCAAGCGATGTGCAACTGCCCCATCTTGACGGTGATCAGATTCCATGATCTTATCAGTGTCAAGATTGGTGCGTTGATGCATCACTCCCACATCTTCGACGAACCAAATGGGTAAAACAAAAATGACTTTTCAAGATATTTCCTACGAGAAAATTGGCCCCGTTGCTCGCCTGTGGCACAACCGACCAGACCAAAGGAACGCTGAAAACACCCGTCTGCTTGAAGAGTTGAACAGCGCTTTGGCGCTGGCCGAGGCGGATAAGGAAGTGCGCGTCATCGTGCTTGCCGGTAAAGGTGGGCATTTCTCTGCCGGACATGATTTGAAAGAGGGGCGGGCGCTGCGGGCGGGGTTCGGCATGGAGGAGCGTTGGGAGTACGAGTATCAGCATTACCTTACCTACTGCCTCAATATCCTGAACTGCCAAAAGCCGACCATCGCTCAGGTAGATGGCGCGTGCATCGCGGGTGGCTTCATGGTTGCGAACATGTGCGATCTTATGGTGGCCTCTGAGAATGCCTATTTTGCCGATCCCGTGGTCCATACCATGGGAGTTGCCGCGGTTGAGGTGCTGATTCACCCTTGGGTGCTGGGCGCACGTAAGGCTAAGGAATTGCTATTTACAGGTCAGCGCCTGACGGCCGCCGATGCGTTGGCAGCCGGCATGGTCAACCAGGTTGTCCCTGTCGAGGCATTGGACGAAACCGTGTTGGCGATGGCCAACCGCGTCGCCCAAGCACCCGCCTTCGCTCTCAAAATGGTGAAAAAATCGATCAACCGCACGTTCGACATCATGGGGCGTGAGGCCTCTCTTCGGGCTCATTTCGACACACACACAGCAAGCCACTACAGCGATGAGGCTAAAGCCCTCAGAGAGAGTGGTGCTACGCACACGATCCGTCGTGACGAGAGCGGTCGCCCATCGAACGTATGAGGTTGCAACAAATGAATACTCAGCCTTGGGTCAAGTATTACCCAGCCGGAGCATTGGACGATCTTGGCGTCGCGAATAAGTGCCTGCCTGATCTGTTGCACAATGCCATTCGTGAGTTCCCGGGGAATACGGCGCTCACTTCACCGACAGAGAGCTGGACTTATGAGCGTTTGGGTCTGGAAGCTCAGCGTCTAGCAGAGCAGTTTCGTACAGCCGGAATAACGCCTGGCAGTCGGGTAGCAATCTACCTCCCCAACTTGCCTGAATATGTCGCGGCCCTATTTGCTACCTGGTTGGTGAAGGGCGTTGTTGTTCAGGTGAATCCTGCTTATGTGGCGGCCGAGGTTTCCCGCATCCTCGAGCATGCGGATGCTGCATTGCTGGTTACCACAGCTGACCAGCTATCCCGGTTACGCGAATCGAGCGTAAACATCCACTGGCCTATCTGCTTGCTAGGCGACGGTATTGAACCAGTGTTTAGCGGTGCGCTGGATTTGGTGATACAGCGTGACAGTCCGGACATCCCTGCAGACTTGGCCGTATTGCAATACACAGGGGGTACCACCGGCTTGCCTAAGGCGGTGATGCTGACCCACCAAAACATCATGTCCAACATAGAACAGCGTCTGCGATTGACTTTCCGCACCCTTGAAGTGCCAGCGGGAGCAAAAGTCGTTAATACCTTGCCTATGTGCCATGTTTTTGGACTTACTTGTGTGACGCTTATGAGTATCGCGACCGGCATGAATCAATTGATTGTGCCGCGTTTTCATACTCGCCAAGTACTCGAATTGATCAGGGACGAGAAGCCGTTTGCGTTTTTTGGCGTGCCAACAATGTACACCGCATTCCTTCGAGAGCCAGAGCTCGAAGCTTTTGGGCTTGATCGGGTATCGATTTTTAACTCTTCGGGTGCGCCGATACCGCTTGCTCATCAAGCACAGTTCGAGTCACGAGTTGGTGTTCGAATTTTAGATGGTTTCGGAATGAGCGAGGCCTCACCCACTACTCACACCAACCCGCCTTTCTTGCAGCGGCGCAGCGGTAGCTCGGGCATTCCAGTTCCGTTCACCGAAGCCAGGGTAGTCGACGTAGAAAATGGCATGGTGGATGTTGCCCCCGATGAAGTTGGCGAACTTGTTTTACGTGGGCCGCAAATCATGAAGGGTTATTGGGGTGATCCAGAGCTGACGGCAAAAACTTTACGCGATGGTTGGCTATTGACCGGTGATCTGGCACGGATCGATGAGGATGGCTACCTGTATGTGGTAGGCCGTCTCAAGGATGTCATCGTCGCCAGCGGGTACAACATTTATCCCGCCGAGATTGAACGAGTCCTCGCCCAGATGGATGGAGTCGCCGAGGTTGCCGTGGTCGGCATTGCGGACGAATACCGTGGTGAAACGGTTAAAGCGGTCGTTGTTATACGTCCAGGCAGCAGCATTGATCGTGACGCAATAATCGCTCACTGCCGCCGAGAATTGGCGCCCTTCAAAGTGCCGACTGTGGTGGAAATCGTTGACACATTGCCCCGCACTGCCGTCGGCAAGATCGATAAACGTCGATTATTGCAGGCGGATGCCCCCTACACTGAGGAGACTGAATAATGCACGTTGACACTCTTGACCTGAATGGTGATGCGCGAAGCGTAACTCGGCACAAGGTGGGTCACCTGCTATTGATTGGCCTTAACCGGGTGCCCAAGCGCAATGCTTTCGATGTTGATATGCGCGAACAGCTAGCCCTGGCGTTTGGTGAAATGGAACGTGACCCGGAGGTTCGTTGTGGTGTGCTCTATGCACACGGCAATCATTTTACCGGTGGGCTAGATCTCGCCCAGGTCAGCGATGCGCTGCAAGGTGGCAATGGCGGCATTCCTGAAGGCGGCGTGGATTGGCGCGGGTTTTTTACCGAACCGCGTACCAAACCAGTTGTTTGCGCTCTACAGGGTTGGTGTCTGACCCTGGGTATTGAGATTGCTTTGGCTGCCGACGTACGCGTCGCGGCTGAAGATACCCGTTTCTCTCAAATGGAAGTGAGCCGCGGTATTTATCCTTTTGGTGGCGCGACCATTCGCTTCCCTCGTGAGGTCGGCTGGGGCAATGCCATGCGCTGGATTCTTACTGGAGACACTTTTGATGTGCAGGAGGCTCTGCGCATAGGTTTGGTTCAGGAGGTTGTGCAAACCGGGAGTCAATTGCAGCGCGCCATGGAAATCGCACAAAAGATCTCGGCCCAAGCACCACTTGGCGTGCAAACAGCGTTGCGCTCGGCACTCCGTGCAGTGCGTGAGGGTGAAATTGTAGCTGCAGCACAGCTGACGCCTGATTTAGTCGCGCTGCTCGATTCAGAGGACGCTGTAGAAGGAAAACACTCATTCATTGAACGTCGCCCCGCGACTTTCAGTGGACGCTGACGGCGGAAATTAGCAAAGCGCCTCGGTGCTCCAGGCTCAAGGCAAATCAATGCCAAGCAGGTACCGAGGAGGCCCAAAAAGAGGTCGTGATTACGATGAGTTCTAATCCCAATCTCGCCGGCAGCGCAGCAGTCAACGGCAACATCCAAGAACGAATCGACAAACAAGAATAATAGGAGACCCATCTCATGGGGTTCTGCCAAGGCTCTTCCCGAACTACTGGTCTTAATCCGACTCAGCCATCAAACCATAAGATTCAGGCATGGTCAGTCACCGCGATGATTGTCCTCTTTGCCACGCTCAACTGGGCAGACAAAGCTATTATTGGAATTGTGGCTGGAGCCCTCAAAGAGGATCTTGGGCTCACTTCAACGCAGATAGGGTTTGCTGGGAGCGCATTCTTCCTTCTCTTTAGCATAAGCGGTGCGACGGTTGGCTTCCTTGGCGATCGTATCCAGATCCGCTGGATTTTGTTCACCCTTGCTCTCCTTTGGGGCCTGATTCAGTTCCCCATTATTGTTTCAGGCACCTTTTTTGTATTGGTAGCCACTCGAATACTATTGGGTGCTGCCGAGGGACCTGCGACGTCAATGGCGATGACCGCCGCCTTCCAGTGGTTTCCACCAGAAAAACGTGGCTTTCCAGCAGCTCTGGTAACCTCGGGAAACTCTTTGGCGAAGATCGCGATAGCTCCTATATTGGCGCTGATTCTGGCTCACTGGGGCTGGGCCGCATGCTTCGTGGTGATGGGTGTAGCTAGCTTCGTCTGGTGCTTGCTCTGGTTGTTCATTGGTAAGGAGGGGCCGTATGGACGCAGTGCCTTGGCTGAAAGAAATAATGAACGAGGTAATGAAACCGGCGTAGCCGAGCCTGTTGTTCGGTTGCCACTGCGCAAGATAATGCTAACCCGTTCGTTCATCGGCGCTCTCATAGGCACTTTTGCTGTATATGGCCTGGTTGCCGCGCTCATCACCTGGCTACCGTCTTATCTGGAGGCTGGGCTGGGATACTCTCGGCTGCAATCGGGAATGATGTTCGGCTTACCCAGCATTGCTGCGCTCGTCATGATGTTCGGTTCAACTTTCATTGCAGACCGGCTCTCAAGCCGCAACAAACCTGCCCGTATTACCCGTGGGCTCACCACCATGGTTTTTCTGTTGATTGGGGGATCTCTATTGGCTTGTCTGCCATTCATTGGGACGCCAATGACGGTGGTAACCATTCTCGTCTTGGGTTATGGCTGTGCCAGTGTCGCCCTGCCGATGATGAACGCGGTTATTTCACAAATCACTCCGACACAACAGATCTCTAGCACAATGGGTGTCTACCTAGCGCTTCAGAATCTCTCGGGTTTAATTGCCCCCGTGTTGGTTGGGGTCCTTGTGGATCATGCAAGCACGCCACTGGCGGGCTTCTCGATGGCTTACCAGATACTTGGTATTACGCTGGCTTTAGGGGGAATAGCGATCGGTCTCTTGGTCAACCCAGAGCGCGATGCGGCGGAGTTGAAAGCGATGCAGTTCCAAATGGCCGCAGTTCAGCAAGATGTCCTTTCCGATGCGAAACTCTCTCCGCGCTAAGATGGGTCAATATTTAGCTAATCAACTGAATTGTCTTTCACTTGATCAATGACAGTTATTGACAATGAACAGATGTGACTCAACGGCAGCATGATGGGGGCTGGGGTTTTCTAAGGCTGCGTGGGTGGTTGGCTTTGCGATTGGTTTGACAGACCCTGTAAAAGTTGCCTTCTTTCGGATCGCGATCCACGTAGCCTTGCTGACATCGTCGTTCAACCTGACTGGTAGAGAACAAGACTCTGGCATTGGTGTTAATTGGGTTGCATGTTTTCGTGAGCAGGCGGTTCGGCGTCGGTCCATTTACCATTCAGCAGCCTAGCCCGATGCATGGGCTGGCTGCTGCAATGCCTCAATTTGCTGTGACATTGATAGATATGGGTATTTAACCGACTGCAATGGCGCTGGGGGTTGACCGTAAATAAGGCAGCGACTCATCTATAGCCTTATCACCAGGACCAGGAATATTTCATATCTGGCCTCCAGGGATCAGAACACATTCTGCCGGATAGGTAGGCCGAAGTGTCTGTCGCCCGAATACGTTTTTCTTTCAATCCTTCGTCTGACTGACTGACATCTTGGTTGTCAGTTTTTATTCCTATCCCATTTTTCCCTAAATCTGTTGCCTAGACCTATTTCACTGTTAATATTGCTCATGTTGTTTTGCACTGCGGAATACAGTTTCAGTTAACGTTGGTATTTGAGGTTAAAATGAACTCCAGTGTGATCTATGAGCGTCAAGGTGAAATTGCTCTCATTACCGTGAGCAACCCTCCAGTCAATGCACTGGGACAATCAGTGCGTGAAGGTTTGCTCCATGCGTTACAAGAGGCGCAGGGCGATGCTCTGGTTAGGTCTCTGGTTTTGCTGTGCAGTGGCCGCACCTTTATTGCTGGAGCCGATATCAAGGAGTTTGGTCAACCGCCGCAGACACCGAGCTTGTCAGAAGTCGTAAATGCTTTTGAGCAAAGTGATAAGCCCTGTGTCGCGGTGATTCATGGCACCGCGTTGGGCGGGGGGCTGGAGGTTGCCCTGGGGTGCCACTACCGTATTGCCCGTCATGACGCCAAGGTTGGATTACCAGAGGTCAAGCTTGGGCTGCTACCGGGAGCAGGTGGTACGCAACGACTGCCGCGCCTGGCGGGTGTCGCCAAAGCATTGGAGATGATCGTTTCCGGTATGGCTGTCGATGCCGATCAGGCAATGAAGCACTGTATTGTCGATGAGTTGTTCGAGGGTGATCCCCGTTCGGCTGGGATCATCTTTGGTCAGCGCATGTTGGCCGAGTCCATGGGGGTGCGGCGTACCGGCGAACAGACTGTTCCGCTTAGCGCTGCGGACAACGCGAAGTTGATTGCGGACAAGCGCGCAGAGGTGGAACAACGTATGCCGGATGCTTTCTCTTCACCTCGGTGCATTACGGCTGTGGAAGCGGCTACGCGTCTGCCGCTGGCCAAAGGCCTGGAGCTAGAGCGGGGGCTGTTCGAGGAGTGTTTGGCATCTGAGCAAAGCGTGGCACTGGTGCATGCCTTTTTCGCGGAGCGCCAATGCGGGCACATCGCTAACGTGCCGAGGCAAACTGCGGTGCGCTCAGTCAAACAGGTCGGGGTGATCGGTGGGGGCACCATGGGGGTCGGCATTGCCCTGAGCTTTGCCAACGCTGGCATTCCGGTGAAGCTATTGGAGGTTAACGCTGAAGCCTTGGAGCGCGCTATGCAACGCGCTCGCGATACTTATTCAGCCAGTGTCGCGCGCGGAAGCCTGAGCCATGAGGCGATGGAGCAGCGTCTAGGATTGTTGCAAGGGGTGCTGGATTACAACGAGCTGGCCGAGGAGGATTTGGTCATCGAAGCGGTGTTCGAGAGCCTGGAGGTTAAGCGTCAGGTATTTGAACGTCTGGATCGGGTCTGCAAGACTGGAGCTATTTTTGCGAGCAATACTTCTTCACTGGATCTGAACACCATCGCGGCGTTCACCTCGCGTCCACAAGATCTGATAGGCCTGCACTTCTTTAGCCCTGCCAACATTATGCGCTTGTTGGAAGTGGTGCGCGGCCGGCACACCAGCGCCGAGGTCCTGGCAACGGCAATGGGCTTGAGTAAGACACTGAATAAAGTCGCGGTAGTGGTGGGCGTCTGCGATGGTTTCGTCGGTAACCGGATGTTCTTCCAATATTGCCGCGAGGCCGAGTTCCTATTGGAGGAGGGAGCTACGCCAGAACAGGTGGACGCTGCCCTGCGTCATTTCGGTCTGGTCATGGGCCCCAATGCCGTGCGCGATTTATCAGGTCTGGACATCGGCTGGAACATCCGCAAGCGTCAACGCGAGACTCTGCCAGCCGACTATCCACTGCCAGTCGTGCTCGACAGGCTCTGCGAGGCAGGCATGCTCGGGCAGAAGACCGGCAAAGGGTTCCATTGCTATGCACCTGGATCGCGCCGCCCTGAACGTAATCCGGAGTTGTTGCCGCTGCTGGAAGCGGTTTCTCGCGAGAAAGGCCTCGAACGCCGTGCGCTGAGTGATGACTACATCATCGAACGCTGCATCTTGGCCCTGATCAATGAGGGCGCGAAAATTCTTGAAGAGGGTATCGCCCAGCGTAGCGGCGATATCGATGTGATCTATCTAAATGGATATGGCTTTCCGGCCTGGCGCGGTGGTCCGATGTTCTATGCCGACAGCCTTGGCTTGGACCAGGTGCTGTCGCGTATCCGCGAGTTCCATCAGCGTTTCGGCGCATGGTGGAAACCGGCGCCGTTACTGGAAAAATTGGCCGCCGAAGGCCGTCGCTTCGCCGACTGGAATCTGAATTCATAACAGCCCGCTCCACGGTCTCTCAATGGCTTAGAGGAATAGCATGGACATTCATTTTACCGCTGAAGAATTGGCCTTTCGCGACGAAGTAAAGGCCTTCTTGAAAAGCAAACTGCCACAGGACCTGGCGGACAAAGTACGCCTTGGTAAGCACCTATCCAAGGCCGACCACCAGCACTGGCAGGCCATTCAGAACGAGCAGGGCTGGTATGCCACGCATTGGCCGATGGAGTTTGGAGGTACCGGCTGGAGCACGGTGCAAAAACATATCTACGAAGAGGAGTCTGCGTTGTTCGGTGCACCGCGCAACATTCCATTCGGGGTCAGCATGGTGGCTCCGGTGCTCATCAAGTTCGGCACGCCGCAACAACAGGCACATTATCTGCCGCGCATCCTCAATGGTGAGGACTGGTGGTGCCAGGGTTATTCCGAGCCTGGCGCAGGGTCAGACCTGGCCTCGCTGAAAACCCGCGCGCTGCGCGACGGTGATCATTACATCGTCAATGGCCAGAAGACGTGGACCACCTTGGGTCAGCACGCCAACATGATTTTCTGCCTGGTGCGCACCGATCCCCAGGCGCAAAAGCAACGTGGTATTTCCTTTCTATTGATTGATATGAACAGCCCGGGCATCAGCGTACGTCCAATCATCACTCTTGATGGCGAACATGAGGTCAACGAGGTGTTTTTCGACAATGTCCAGGTGCCAGTAAAGAATCTGGTCGGCGAGGAAAACCACGGTTGGACCTGCGCCAAATACCTACTCACTTACGAACGTACCGGGTTGGCGGGGATAGGCTTGTCCAAGGCTGCGTTGGCACAGCTCAAGCGCATCGCTCGCCGGCAGATGAGCGGGGGCAAACCGATGCTCGACGATCCATTATTTCGGGCACAAGTATCGGAAGTGGAAATGCAGCTCATGGCCACCGAGATGAGCACGCTGCGAACGCTTGCGGCGACAAAGGACGGCGGCGTGCCTGGGGCGGAAAGCTCAATCCTCAAGGTAAAGGGTACGGAAATCCGTCAGGCCATCAGCCACCTACTGCGTAAGGTGATCGGTCCCTACGCCTTGCCGTTTCTGGAAGATGAATTGTACCTGGACTACACGGGTGAGCCGTTGCATGCCGACTACAGTGCTGCGCTGGCCAGCCAGTACTTCAATCTGCGCAAGCTGTCCATCTTCGGTGGTTCCAACGAAATTCAGAAAAACATCGTCTCGAAGATGATTCTCGAACTGTAAGGGGTGCTCTGATTATGGATTTCAAACTGACCGAAGAGCAGCAGATGCTGCAAGACACCGCTGCACGCCTGGTGCGCGATGCCTACAGTTTCGAGGCGCGCGAGCAATATGCACGCAGCGAGGAAGGTTTCAGCCGTGCCTTCTGGCAACAGCTCGGCGAGCTGGGGCTGACAGCCGTGCCGTTTCCTGAAGCGCTGGGAGGCTTTGGCGGCAGCGGCGTCGAGAGTATGCTGATGATGACCGAGCTGGGTCGAGGCTTGTGCCTGGAACCCTATGTGCAATCGGTGATCTATGCCGGTGGGTTGATCGCCCAGCTCGGTACCCCGGCTCAACAGCAAGATTGGCTGCCACAGGTGGCCAGTGCGCAGTTGCTGCTTGCCGTGGCCTTTGAGGAGCCGCAGAGTCACTACCATTTGAACGATGTACAGACGCGCGCCGAATGCGACGCTGAAGGCTGGACGCTTACCGGTAAAAAGGCTGTGGTAATCGGTGGTCATCAGGCCAGCCTGATTTTGGTCAGCGCCAGGGTCAGCGGCGAGAGCCGTGACGAGCACGGTATTGGACTATTTCTGATCGACCCGAAGGCGGCAGGCGTCGAGCGTTGCAGCTACCAGACAGTGGATGGCCACAAAGGCTGCGACCTGTATCTGGACAAGGTCCGGGTGTCCAGCGATTACGTGTTGGGTGAGCCGGGCCAGGTCTTTGCGGCGCTGCGTTACCAGCAAGGTCGGGCAATCGCTGCGCAGTGCGCCGAAGCGCTGGGCAGTATGCAGGAAGCCTGTCGCCTGACCCTGGACTACCTTAAAACCCGTCAGCAGTTCGGTGTAGCGATTGGTCAGTTCCAGGTGCTGCAGCATCGTATGGTCGATATGCGTACCGAATTGGAGCAGGCCACCAGTATGGCGATCCTTGCCGCATGCTGCGCCGACCAGGCTGACAGCGCCGAGCGCAGTCGAACCCTGGCTGCGGCCAAGTTCATTGTCACGCGGTCTGCACGCGACATTGCAGAGCAGGCGATCCAGTTGCACGGCGCTATTGGCATGACCTGGGAGTACGCACTGGCTCACCATGCAAAACGCCTGGTCATGCTCAGTCATCAATTTGGGGATGACGACCATCACTTGAAGGCGTATTCGACATTGCTTGACGTCACCTGAACACCGTTTTTACTCGGGCCGAGAGGCCCGTTTTTTGGAGGTTATTTATGAAAGTCCTCGTCGCAGTCAAACGAGTGGTCGACTATAACGTCAAGGTTCGCGCCAAAGCGGATAACTCCGGTGTCGATCTTGCTAACGTCAAGATGTCGATGAACCCGTTCTGTGAAATCGCCGTGGAAGAAGCCGTACGCCTGAAAGAGCAAGGTGTGGCGACTGAAATCGTCGTCGTCTCCATCGGCCCGTCCACCGCCCAGGAGCAACTGCGCACCGCGCTGGCGCTGGGTGCCGACCGCGCCATCCTCGTCGAATCCGCCGAAGACCTGACGTCCCTGGCCGTTGCCAAGTTGTTGAAAGCTGTTGTCGACAAGGAACAGCCGCAGCTGGTGATCCTTGGCAAACAAGCCATCGACAGCGACAACAACCAGACTGGCCAGATGCTCGCTGCACTGAGCGGTTATGGTCAGGGTACGTTCGCTTCGAAAGTCGAAATCAGCGGCGACAGCGTGGCTGTAACCCGTGAAGTCGACGGCGGCGCGCAGACGGTTTCCCTGAAACTGCCGGCGATCGTCACCACCGACCTGCGGTTGAACGAGCCGCGTTATGCGTCCCTGCCAAACATCATGAAAGCCAAGAAGAAGCCTCTCGAAGTGCTGACTCCGGACGCTTTGGGCGTTTCCACCGCCTCCACCAACAAAACCGTGAAAGTCGAAGCGCCGGCTGCACGCAGCGCGGGTATCAAGGTCAAGTCGGTGGCTGAACTGGTCGAGAAACTGAAAAACGAAGCGAAGGTAATCTAATCATGACTATCTTGGTAATCGCTGAACACGACGGCAAAGCAGTGGCCCCGGCCACGCTAAACACCGTTGCCGCTGCTGCCAAAATCGGCGGCGACGTGCACGTACTGGTTGCAGGCCAAGGCGTTGGCGCGGTGGCGGAAGCCGCTGCGAAAATCGCTGGCGTGGCAAAAGTGCTGGTGGCCGACAACGCCGCCTACGCTCACCAGTTGCCGGAAAACGTCGCTCCTCTGGTAGCAGAGCTGGGCGCTGGCTACAGCCATATCCTGGCTGCCGCGACTTCCAACGGCAAAAACATCCTGCCGCGCGTTGCCGCCCAGCTGGACGTTGACCAGATCTCCGAGATCATCTCGGTAGAAAGCGCCGACACCTTCAAGCGCCCGATCTACGCCGGTAACGCCATTGCTACCGTTCAGTCCAACGCTGCGGTGAAAGTCATCACCGTGCGTGCTACCGGTTTCGACCCGGTGGCAGCTGAAGGTGGTTCGGCATCGGTTGAAGCCGTTGCGGCTGCCCACGACGCTGGCATTTCCAGCTTCGTTGGCGAAGAGCTGGCCAAATCTGATCGTCCGGAACTGACCGCTGCCAAGATCGTCATTTCCGGCGGTCGCGGCATGCAGAACGGCGACAATTTCAAACACCTGTACGCCCTGGCCGACAAGCTGGGCGCTGCCATTGGTGCTTCCCGCGCCGCGGTCGACGCAGGTTTTGTTCCCAACGACATGCAGGTCGGTCAGACCGGCAAGATCGTTGCTCCACAGCTGTACATCGCGGTCGGTATCTCCGGCGCGATCCAGCATCTGGCCGGCATGAAAGACTCCAAGGTGATCGTTGCGATCAACAAGGACGAAGAAGCGCCGATCTTCCAGGTGGCCGATTATGGCCTGGTGGCTGATCTGTTTGAGGCTGTCCCCGAGCTAACTGGCGCTCTGTAATGCAAAAGGCCATCCGTGACAAGGTTACCGGTGGCCTTCCTGCTTGATGATTGAGCTGGGCGTGTCAGGCGCCGAGGCTTTCGATATCCTGGGCCAGCATTACCAATTGGTGAGCTAACGAGCTCTTCAGTTTTTCAATGGGCAATTGGAAACTGGGGGCACCACAAGTCAGCGCCATGATGCTGCCATCAGCCAGACGTAGCGGAACCCCGGCACCATTGATGTTGCGATCCCACTCGCCGAGGGACAGGCAAAAACCGAATTCCTCATACTCGCGGAAAGAGTCTTTCAGCGAGGCTTCCAGAGCAGACCATTCGTCACCGGATCTCTTGGCAATTGTATCGAGCAAATGGGCGCGCTCGTTTTCCGGAGTGGCTGCCAGGTACGCACGACCGGCAGCAGTGGTGGTCAGCGGCAGGCGCACCCCCGCTTCCATGCGCAGGCTGGCAACCTCTGGCGGCCGGCAACTTTCAACATAGATCATCGAGAGGCGGTCACGGCAGGTGAGACCCACAGTAGTGTTGGTACGACGTGCGAACTCATCCATGAGTGGCTTGCCGAGCTGACGCACTCGCAGGTTACTGACATAGGCATAACCCAGTGCCAGTACGCCAGAGTCGAGCTGATACTTCTCCAGATCCTGGTTGTAGCTGAGATAGCCAAGTTGGGTCAAGGTGTAAGTCAGGCGTGAAACGGTCGGCTTTGGCAGGCCGGTAATCCGTGCAATGTCCTGATTGCCACGTACCACATTACCGTGAGTGAAGGCGCGCAGCACTTCGAGACCCCGACCCAGGGCCTCGACAAATTTCCGATCCTTGGGGCTGTTCTCGGGCGTTTCGATTTCTTCGTTCATGGAGGCTCGTGTGGCAGCGGATGGGCAGAGGGAAGGACGACAACCGATCATTGCCAATCAAGGTAATTACTTAAACATAGTTTGCGCAGTAAACGTGCTAATTTCAATCCACTTGCATTCAAATCGGAACCAAATACTACTTGATGAAACCCGATTCCGTTATTTCGTACTGCTGTCAGGCCTGAACGCACCAAGACAGAAACAGCAGTACCGGTATGGCTATCAGGGTGAAGCCACCATTCCAGTTGAAGGCGATTTTCCACGGTGAGGTATTCCCGTAGCGCGCCAGCATTAGCGTCGAGGGACCAAAGGGCGATAGCAGCATTGCTAGTGAAAAGGCGCAGACCAAAGTGACAGCGGGCCCCAGTGGATTGACACCGGCGGCCTGCACCTGAGCCAACAGGCCCGCGCAGATGCTCAAGGTGATGATCGGCGCGATGCCCATCAGCGATAGCAGCACGATACCCAGCAGGGCGGCGATCTGCAGCAGGAAAATCTGTGATGAGCCGGCCAACAGCGGCGCGAGGTGGTCAAGGGAGATCAATTGATTGAATAGCCCGCCGAGCAATGCGGAGCAGGCGAAGATGAAAATCTCATTGCGCATGCCCGCAAGGTGCTCGGCCAGTTCGTCGTAGGCGTTGCGTGGGTTTTCCAAAAACAACCAGCTGCTGACCAACAGCGGAATCAATAACAAGGCAGCTTGGGTGATGTTCAGATAAGTCAGGCTGGCCAGTGCTGCGATGGCGGCAATGCTCGCCGCGGTGCCGAGGGCGAGCGGGTTCAGGGAGGCGGCCGGGATCTGCTGGGTATCGTCGTATAAGTTCTGCAGGCGCCGGTTTTCCGTGCGCCAGCCGATCAGCATCAACAGGGCGGTGGCGATAGCCCCATAGGGCAACAAGTCGCTCCAGGTCAGGCTGGGTACTTCGCGGGTGATGATCGCCACTACGACGCTGGTCGGCGCAACGAGCGGCACCAGTGCAAAGCCGCGCAAGGCTGCGGTCAGTACACCACGTTGTCCCTCGCGGTGCGCAGGGTGATTATGCGGGAAGGGCTGCAGGTAGCTGTGCAAGGTTGCACACATCAGGTTGAGCATGCCAAAGCTCAGTATCGACCCTAGCCCTAGGGCTACCAGCAGGTAGCGCGGATAGAGCAGTGGGGTAGGGCCGCGTAGCAGGAACCGATGCAGCTCACGCAGCGACGGCAGACGTTTGACCAGGCAACCCATCAGGCCCAGGCCTCCGACGAAGGCCGCGTAATAGGCCGCGGCGCTGCTCATCCGTTGGAGGCTGGGCAGATCGACCGGCACCTTGTTGGTTGCCCAGATGCCCAGCAAAGCCAGCGTGGCGAGCCCCAGGCGACGGGGATAGGGCATGAGTGAACGCCAATGGCGGATGAAGAACAGGCCGAACAATACGCCAGCAACCAGGCTGAACGCTGAAGTCCGGGTACTCAGGGCCAGCAGCTCAGCCAGTAGCGCCACTGGCAGCAGGCGGGTCAGCTTCACTCGGCCTCACGGCGCAGGCGGCCGCGCTTGAAAACGCCCTCGGCACTGGCTAGCAGTTGATCCTCGGCGTCGAGCAGATCGCAGGCGGCCATAAAAATCTTCGCCCCGCCGCCTCGTACTCGCGCAACCACGCGAATTCGACTGCCGGCTCGTGCCGCTGCCATGTAGTTCAGGTTCAGCGACAAGGTCAGGGACAGGCGCCATTGATCCGGATCAGCATGCCAAGTGCCGCTCATGCCCATAGCAGAGTCGGCAATGGAGGCGAACACGCCGCCATGAAGGTTACCGGCATGGTTGAGGTGTTCGGGGCGGATCTGTAGGGCGATGACCGTGCGCGCCTGACTGTATTCGAGCAGCTCAAGGCCCAAATAAGCGGCAAAGCCGTGGAACATTTTTTCCAGTCTGATCGCAGGCGATAAGGCGGTCATGAGTGCTCTTTTCCTGTTATAAAATTACGTACTTATTGCCGCGTACCGAGGCGTTACTAGCACGCCTGTAAAGCGCTAACACCAATAGGTATGACCGCGGGGTAACGCGCCTTGCACTACCCCGGGCTCTTACCGCTTAGTTCCTATCAAATCACTTCGAACAGACCGGCGGCGCCTTGCCCGCCGCCGATGCACATGGTCACCACGACATACTTCGCGCCTCGGCGTTTACCCTCGATCAGCGCATGCCCCGTCAGGCGTGAGCCGCTGACACCGTAAGGGTGGCCAATTGAGATAGAGCCGCCGTTGACGTTCATTTTTTCCAGCGGGATGTCCAGCCGCTCACGGCAATAGATTACTTGCGAGGCGAAGGCTTCGTTGAGTTCCCATAGGTCGATATCGTCCATTTTCAGACCGTTGCGCTGGAGCAGACGGGGAACGGCATAGACCGGACCAATGCCCATCTCATCCGACTCGCAGCCTGCTACTGCGAAGCCACGGAAGATGCCTAGGGGTTCGATATTGTTGCGCTCGGCATACACACTGTCCATGACCAGGCAGACCGATGCACCGTCGGAAAGCTGGCTCGCATTGCCAGCTGTGACGAACTGATCGGCCCCGCGCACCGGTTCCAGCAGGGCCAGGCCTTCAAGGGTGGTGGAAGGACGGTTGCACTCGTCTCGCTGCAGAGTCACGGTCTGCTCACTGAGCTCGCCACTGTGCTTGTCCTTGACCAGCATCTGTGTGGTGATCGGGACAATTTCATCATCGAACAGGCCGGCTGCTTGTGCGGCGGCGGTGCGCTGCTGGCTGAGCAGGGCATACTCGTCCTGGGCCTCACGGCTGATGCCATAGCGCCGGGCAACGATATCGGCGGTTTCGATCATCGACAAATAGAGTTCAGGCTTGTGCTCCATCAGCCACGGATTGAGGCTGCGGTAAAGGTTCAGTTTGTCGTTTGGCAACAGGCTGATGGACTCAACGCCTCCAGCGATCATTGCTGGGACCTTTTCCGACACAATACGCTGGGCCGCGAGGGCAATGGCTTGCAGACCCGAGCTACAGAAACGATTAATCGACAACCCTGCGGTAGAGGTGGGCAGCCCCGCGCGAATGGCTGCCAGGCGCGCCATGTTCTTGCCTTGCGCGCCTTCATGAAAGGTCGCCCCTAGAATCACATCTTCAATCAGCTGTGGGTCGATACCGGCGCGTTGTACGGCATGCCGAATGACATGGCCGGCCAGATCAACGCTGTGGGTATTGTTCAGGGCACCACGGTGGGATTTTCCCAATGCCGTGCGTGCGGTGGATACGATAACTGCGTCGGACATCAATCAGGTTCCTGTGAAAGTAGGGGAAGTTAAGCCAGCGCTATCAAATCTTTTACGAGTTCTGCGCTGCGCATCTGGACCATTCTTCGTCCTGCAGTTGGCGCCAGAGCAGTTTGCCTGAGGCCGACTGCGGCAACTGCTGGCGGAACTCGATGGACGAGGGCACTTTGTAGGCCGCCATGTTGCCCTTGCACCATTCGATGATGGTTGCCGCGCTCATGCCTTGTTGCTCAGGGTGCAGGGTCACCAGAGCCTTCACTGCTTCCCCTCGGCGTGGGTCGGGAGAGGAGATGACGCAGCACTGCTTTATCGCGGGGTGTCGATACATCAGACTCTCGATCTCGGAAGGCCAGACCTTGTAACCGGAGGCATTGATCATTCGCTTGATCCGGTCGACCATGAAAAAATAACCGTCTTCGTCGTAATAACCGAGGTCACCGGTGCGCAGAAAACGCTTACCGTCCAATTCGATAAAGGCTTTTTCGGTTTCTTCAGCAAGCTTCCAATAGCCCTTGAATAATTGTGGACCATGGCAGACGATTTCCCCTACCTGATTGGGCTCCAGTTCCTTCTCGGTGGTACTGTCAATCACCCGTGAATCCACATCGAACAATGGAATACCCAGGCATTGCGATTTGCTCCGCGCTTTCGGATTCATATGGGTGATGGCCATGGTTTCTGACAACCCATAAGCCTCGATGTAGTCCAGCCCGAACTGCAGTTTGAGCTTTTCTTTGATCGGGCCGGGAATGGCTGCGCCACCGCCGCTGATACTCTTCAGGCTGGAAAGATCGAAACGCTCAAGATCGTCTTGAGTCAGAAAGTCCACCGCCATGGTGACGATATTGGGCCAGCAACTGACACGGTAGCGCTGCATCAATTCGGCTGCGACTTCGCGGTTCCAGCGAGTCATGATCACCATGCAGGCGCCGATGAAAATTGGCCCGTTCATTGCCGATTGCATTCCGGCAACGTGGAAAAGCGGCAAGGTAGTGAGTACGACATCTTCGCTGCTGAGCGGAATCCAAGCCTGACGCTGAATGGCAGTTGCCATCACGGAACGATGGGTATGCAAGCAACCCTTGGGTACACCGGTGGTGCCGGAGCTGTAAGGCATCGTGCAATGGTCGTCCGGGCCACTCAAATGAGGACTGGGGTGCTGCCCACAATCGAGCGCGGCCTGCCAGCCAACCACGCCAGGCAATAGCGGTGTTTCAACTTCGGCTTTTAGCTCTGGCGGCAAAGGCAAGTCTGTGCTGCTGCGCAGGTACTGGGAGTAAGCGGTGGTAATTACTTGCCGGAGCTTGAAGCGGCCAATCAGGGGCGTGATAAAGGGCACGAGATCCTGGGCACAAACCAACATCTGTGCCTCAGTGTCGTCCAGATAGTGTTCAAGTTCGGCGGCGCGGCTCATGGGGTTCAGCGGCACAACCATGGCATCGGCGCGCAGCACAGCATAGTAGGTGATGATGAATTGAGGAGAATTCTGCATATAGAGCAGAACTCGGTCTCCACGCTTGACCCCTTGTGACTGTAAGTAGCCTGCCAGGCGTTCCACTTCGTCGAGCAACTGGGCATAGCTGATGAGGGTGTCGTAGTAGATGATCGCCGTCTTGTCAGGATAGCGCTTGGCGGAAGTTTCCAGGTTGCAGAAGAGGCTGGTGGCCGGAAGAGTTAGGTGGTGTGGTAAATCCTTGGGCCAGTGAGGCAGATGACGATTGAACATTCTAGAACCCTTATTGTGATTTGACTCGGGCTAACTCGACGTATAGGGCGAAACATTTGTTATATTTCGATGATATTTTCATAAATTGCTCATCTGCGTCAATCTATCGGAATGATATTCCGCACTGCGAAATTCACAGGGTCGGCATCAGGATGCCCCCACGGGACAGAGTCGATTGCAGCTGCGTGATGCATCGCGCATCAATAGGCCTCATACACTGCGCGCGCCGCCCGCGTAGATTCGATCAAGTGATTCTGTTGACTAGCCGGGCCAGCGCCAAGGTTTCCCCCTCGTGCATCCCGATTCTGGCGCGGTGAGGCTCCGGATAGTGGCAGCGCAACGCCGACAAGGGTTTTTCGGCCGCAGCACAGCCCCCACTTAGAGATAACGCCGTTACTAGTACTAAATGTTTTTGTTTTTTTCATTGTCACAATTGCCTTTTCATTGTCTCGCTGTCTTCCATGAATACGCCCGCCACTCCGCCTGCCTCCGACGTTCAATAGGCAAAGCCAAGGGGGAATGACGCGAGTTTCACCGGGCGTGACGGATCTATCAGGATGCCCTCGATCCCATTAAGGGGTTAGCTGAGACTGGCGGACAAGCGGGGCGTCAAGTGCGGTTGGTATAAGATGAGTTGGCAGAAACCCGAGAGGTAATTTCCATGGAGCGACAACTTTGACGCCTGAAGAATTCGACGACATTCCCTGGAAAGGCATCGTCGAACAATCCATCGCTGGAATCTTCGTGATCCAGGACGGCTGCTATGTGTACGCCAACGAAACTTTTGCCGAGATGACGGGCTATAGCCGTTCGCGAATGATTGGTGCGGCTGTAAAAGATCTCACCGGTCCGTCTGATCAGACGGCGGCATCGGTCGTCTCAGAAAACGGAATTTAAAGCACGTTAAGCGTGCGAAGTGGCGGGAACCCAGCGGTACAGCGTGGGAACAGACACACCGAGGTTCTTGGCCACGTCCCTGGGCGGAACACCGCTGGCCAGCAGTTTTTTGGCAGACTCGATTTTGCTCTCAGTCATCTTGGGCTTGCGGCCACCTTTACGGCCAAGTTGTCGGGCAATGTCGAGCCCCGCACGGGTACGCTCAACGACCAGCTCTCGCTCCATTTCAGCGAGGCTGGCCATTACATGGAAAAAGAACCGGCCTGACGGGGTACCGGTATCGATGGCGTCGGTCAGGCTCTTGAACTGAACGCCCTGTTTGTGCAGCTCGCCGACCAGATCGACCAACTGTTTGACGCTACGCCCCAGGCGATCCAGCTTCCACACCACCAGGGTGTCACCCTCACGCAATATTTCTTGCGCTTTACCCAGTCCAGGTCGGTCTGCCCGCGTACCACTTACCTTGTCCTCGAAGATTTTCTGACATCCCGCCAGGGTCAAGGCTTCGCGTTGTAGTTCAAGGTTTTGATCCAGCGTCGAGACTCGTGCATAGCCGATTAGCATGACTTGTCTCTTGGTGGATTGTTGTTTTTGCCTTCAGCGTCCTGGAGAACAGTGGGGAGCTGCGTCAACAACTCCGGCAACGCCGTTTTAACCGTCTCCCACACGACATCCAGGTTGATCTCGAAGTAACCGTGAGCAATGCGGTTGCGCATCCCACGCATGCTGCGCCATGGCACTTGCGTGTGTACCTGGATGAACTCGGCGTAACCGTCCATTACCTTTGTCGCCGCCTCACCTATGATGATGAGGCTCATAATGACGGCTTGCTGGGTACGTTTATCTTCAAGGAACTCGACTTTATCCAAGCCCTCTATGAAGCCACAGGCATCCAGTGCGGCTTGTTGCATGTGGCCGAGGTAATCAGCCAGGCGATTCTCATTCATACCGGCTTGGCCTCTGCAAGAACTTGGCCTCGGAACTTCGACGGCAAATCGGTGGGGGTCAACAGGTCAACATGGATGCCAAGCAGTGACTCTAATTCGACTTGTAAGCCGCCCAGGTCAAACAGTGTTGTGCCGGGTAGTGCATCGACCAGTAGATCAAGGTCACTGCCATCCAGGTCGGTACCGCGAAGCACTGAACCGAAGATACGTGGATTAGTCACGCGAAAGCGGCTTACCGTTTCACGGACGGCACTTCGCTTGAGGTCAAGAGCGAGTGAAGGGCGCATAGGGGCTTTTCCTTATCGAAACTCATTGAAAGGCTAGGGGATCGAGAATAGTGTTTCAAGAACTATTTTCGAGAACCACTGATCCTTGGTTTTCCGTGTGCAACTCGCGTCCTGGTTTAGCCTCTCGAAAACCCTCGTTTTCAAGAAGAAGGAAACTGCATGCCACGCCGTTCGATCCTGTCTTCCACTGAGCGCGAAAGCCTGCTCGCACTGCCCGACGCCAAAGATGAGTTGATTCGGCTCTACACCTTTAGCGATGCTGATTTGGCCATCATCAGACAGCGGCGAGGCGCAGCTAACCGGCTTGGATTTGCCATACAGCTCAGCTATATGCGCTATCCCGGTGTGACGCTGGGTGTGCATGACGAGCCCTTCGCGCCGCTGATAAAACTGGTAGCTGGCCAACTCAAGGTCTCGCAAGATTCGTGGCAGGATTATGGGCAACGGGAGCAGACCCGACGTGAACATCTGGTTGAGTTGCAAACAGCGTTCGGCTTCCAGCCCTTCACGACGCTCACTCATTATCGGACAGCGGTGCATAGCTTGGACGAGCTTGCCTGGCAAACCGATAAAGGCATTGTGCTGGCGACGGAGTTGGTGCAGCAACTTCGCCACAACGGCGTGTTGTTGCCGTCAACTGACGTCATCGATCGCGTTTGCGCCGAAGCGATTACCCGTGCCAACCGGCGCATTCACGCTGCACTGAGCGACTCTCTGGAAACCGTTCACCGTCGGCGGCTGGACGAATTGCTCAAGCGCAAAGAGGGCAGCAAGACGACTTGGCTGGCTTGGCTGCGCCAGTCGCCTGCCAAACCGAACTCGCGCCATATGCTTGAACACATCGAACGCCTCAAAGCCTGGCAGGCTCTTGACCTACCCGCAGGCATTGAGCGTCAGGTGCACCAAAACCGCTTGCTCAAAATCGCCCGAGAGGGGGGCCAGATGACGCCTGCTGACTTGGCCAAGTTCGAGCCACAGCGACGTTACGCTACCCTAGTAGCGCTAGCCATCGAGGGCATGGCCACCGTTACCGATGAAATCATTGACCTGCACGACCGAATCATCGGCAAACTGTTCAATACCGCCAAAAACAAGCATCAGCAAAATGATCAGCGCTGGATTTCGCGGTCGCGATCCAGCTCGTAAGGCAGGGTCAGCAGGGACAGGCGCGGACCCTCCAGGCTGCCCAGGTGCAGGATGCCAGCTTCAACGGCTTCAGCTTGCAAGACGGCCAACAGCTCGATGCCAGACTCGGCATGGGCGGCGATTGAGACCTCACCGATCGCGCTGTTGTGAGTCGGCGAAAACACCTGGGCTCCAGGCTCCGGCAGGCTGTTGTCTGGCAGGGCAAGGCGATACAGGCGGCGTTTGAGCTTGCCCAGGTATTGCATGCGCGCCACGATTTCCTGGCCGGTGTAGCAACCCTTTTTGAAGCTCACGCCCCCGACAGCCTGCAGGTTGAGCATTTGCGGGATGAACAGCTCGCGCGTCTGGGCCATGACCTGGCCGATGCCGGCGCGAATCTGCCCCAGCATCCAGGCGTTCAGGTCTGCTTCGGCAAGCGTGCTGGCCAATTGCGCCTTGATGGCATCGGCTTGCTCGGCGGGTGCCCACAGCTCGGCGCGCCCAGGCGATACGCGGGTGGCAATCAGGTCATTGGCCCGTGCCACGCTGTGCTCCTGTTCAGGCAGCGCGAGGCCCAGGCTGGCCAGTGCCGCATCGCCCTGGCTCAGGCCCAGGCGCACCCAGGCCGCACTCTCGTCAGTCAACTTGGACTTGGAAAAAACCGCGTACTTTTTCAGGTCCAGCAACTGCGGCTCGACCAGTTCACGGGCCATCGCCAACAGGCAACCATCGCCCTGCAGCACCAGTCGGAAACTGGACTGCATGCGGCCCTTCTGGGTGCAGCGTGCGCCCAGGCTGGCAGTGGTTTCATTGACGTAATTGAGGTTGCAGGTCAACTGGCCTTGCAGGAATTTGCTGGCGTCGGAACCGCGGACGGCAAGGATGCCTTCGTGGGAGAGCGTGCAGAAAAAAGCTGAGTCGGCCATGGTTCATCGCAAGGTAAAAAGACTGGTGCTCATGATAGAGCGCTCGACGGAAAATAGGTAGGCAGTAACTTTTTGGACCAACGGAGAAGTGCTGCCCAAGGCTTGGCTCTGTATACTGTGCGGCCTATTTGAGGAGAGCTCCATGGTCGAAGATGTTGAACTCAACCGGCTCTACTGGCATAGCCGCCGCGGCATGCTGGAGCTGGACGTGCTGCTGGTACCTTTTGTGAAGGAAGTCTACCCGCACTTGAACGACGTGGATCGCGAGTGCTATCGCAAGCTGTTGACCTGTGAAGACCAGGATATGTTTGGCTGGTTCATGGAGCGTGCAGAGTCCGAAGACCCAGAACTGCAGCGCATGGTTCGGATGATCCTGGATCGTGTCCAGCCCAAGTGAAGGCTTTACCTGCCGCTGGCAGCGCTCAAGGCGTTTGCTGGTGGCTTATGTGCTGGCGCAATGCCTGGCACTGTTCGCCCTGTTGATGCTGGCGGTGCCGGTCTGGCTGAGCCTGATCGGTATCGCAGCCTGTCTGGCCCACGCTCTGTGGGTCTTGCCACGTCACCTGTTGTTGACCAGCGCCCATGCGGTCAGCGGCCTGCGCCGCGACGCCAATCATTGGTATCTGTGGACGCGCGCCGGTGGCTGGCAAGCAGTGCAGTTACGACCCGATAGCATGGCGCTGCCCGGGTTGGTGCTGCTGCGCTACCGCCGCCCCGGCCAACGCGGGACGCGAACCGCCTGCATTTTGCAGGATGCGCTGGAGCCGGTGCAGCACCGGCGCCTGCGCTTGCGGCTCAAGTTCAGCCGGCGTAGGTGGGCGGCACCAGAATAGTGTCCAACGCCTCGGGCAGCATGTCCGGGTAGTCGAGCGTGTAGTGCAACCCGCGGCTTTCCTTGCGGCTCATGGCCGAGTGGATCATCAGTTCGGCGACCTGGGCCAGGTTGCGCAGCTCGATCAGGTCACGGCTGACCTTGTAGTTGCTGTAGAACTCGTCGATCTCATCGAGCAGCAGGCGAACCCGGTGCTCGGCACGTTGCAGGCGCTTGTTGGTTCGCACGATCCCCACGTAGTCCCACATGAAACGTCGCAGCTCATCCCAGTTGTGCGCGATGATCACGTCTTCGTCCGAATCGGTCACCTGGCTTGCGTCCCAGCAGGGCAATGGGTCCGGGACCTTCACCGCATCGAGCTTGGCGATGATGTCGTCGGCGGCCGAGCGTCCGTATACGAAGCATTCCAGCAATGAGTTGCTGGCCATCCGGTTGGCACCGTGCAGGCCGGTGAAGGTGGTTTCGCCGATGGCATAGAGGCCTGGTACATCGGTGTGGCCTTGTTCGTCGACCATCACGCCGCCGCAGGTGTAATGAGCCGCGGGTACCACGGGAATGGCCTGGCGGGTGATATCGATGCCGAACTCCAGGCAGCGCTCGTACACCGTCGGGAAATGGCTTTTGACGAAGGCTTCGGGCTTGTGGCTGATGTCCAGGTAGACGCAATCCACGCCTAGGCGCTTCATTTCGTGGTCGATTGCCCGAGCCACGATATCGCGCGGGGCCAGTTCAGCGCGTGGGTCGAAACGCGGCATGAACCGTTCGCCATTGGGCAGCTTGAGCAGGGCACCTTCGCCACGCAGCGCTTCAGTCACCAAGAAACTCTTGGCCTGGGGGTGATACAGGCAGGTCGGGTGAAACTGGTTGAACTCCAGGTTGGCGACTCGGCAACCGGCTCGCCAGGCCATGGCAATGCCATCACCGCAGGCGCCGTCCGGGTTGCTGGTGTAGAGGTAGACCTTGGCCGCGCCACCGGTGGCAAGCACCGTGAAACGGGCCCCATAAGTGTCGACTTCGCCGCTGCGGCGGTTGAGCACATAGGCGCCCAGGCAGCGATCTCCGTCCAACCCCAGGCGGCGCTCGGTGATCAGGTCGACCGCTACCCGTTGCTCCAGCAGTTCGATATTGGGGCGCAAGCGAGCCTGGGCCAATAGCGTGGTGAAAATCGCCGCCCCGGTCGCGTCGGCAGCGTGAATGATCCGTCGATGGCTGTGCCCGCCTTCGCGCGTCAGGTGGAACTCGAAGTTACCTTCTTCGACATTGGCGTGCTCATCGCGAGTGAAGGGGACACCCTGATCGATCAGCCACTGGATCGACTCGCGGCTATGCTCGACCGTAAAGCGCACAGCGTCTTCATGGCACAGGCCGCCACCGGCATTGAGCGTATCTTCAACATGGGACTGCACCGTGTCGGTGTCGTCGAGCACCGCGGCAACGCCGCCCTGGGCCCAGAACGTCGAGCCATTGGCCAGGTCACCCTTGCTCAATACCGCGATGCGCAAATGTCCCGGTAATGTCAGGGCCAGGCTCAAGCCTGCGGCGCCGCTGCCAATCACAAGAACGTCATGTTGAAACTGCTGGCTCATGTCTGGATTCCACGCAAAACAACTTGAAAGGTGCCGGGCTGATGGGGCCGGCCCCACTAGTATATAGAGGGGGGGATCGGCACAATAGTCGGGCACTTATGGCAATGTGAAACTATCGTGAACGGGTACAGGGCGGTCTTTATAGCAGTGGTGCCGCAGGCTTCGCCACGTCCACCGTTGTCTTTTGTCCTGTCTGGCCGCTCAAACACCGGTTTTGACCCATAAATACGGGTTGTGGCGGCCACCACCGGGAACTTTCACAGGCGCCCGGTAATCCATAGCAGGTTGCCCGTCATAAGGGAAAACAGCATCGAGGCGAGTCCCCACGGGGGTGCCTGGTTTCGATGACCGGATTATTGACACAGCCGGCTTTGATCGCGCTGCGTTTTTCGTGCAGAGCCCGACGAAGTGCCTGCAGGAAACTTGCTGGAGGGGAGAACTTTTGCGAAAAGCCCGAGTCTATGTTTGCAAGCCTGATCGATGGCTTTTGCAGCGCTCCTTCCCGCTTAACGAGGAGTGTTCATGCTAACCCAGGAAGAGGATCAGCAGCTTGTCGAGCGCGTGCAGCGCGGCGACAAGCGAGCGTTCGATCTGTTGGTGCTGAAGTATCAGCACAAGATTCTCGGGTTGATCGTGCGATTCGTGCACGACGCCCATGAAGCACAGGACGTGGCACAAGAAGCATTCATCAAGGCCTACCGTGCGCTTGGCAATTTTCGCGGTGACAGCGCGTTTTATACGTGGCTGTACCGTATCGCCATCAATACGGCGAAAAACTACCTGGTGTCCCGCGGACGGCGGCCACCGGATAGTGATGTGAGTTCCGAAGATGCAGAGTTCTACGACGGCGATCATGGCCTCAAGGATCTCGAATCACCGGAGCGTGCATTGCTCCGTGATGAGATCGAAGGCACTGTCCATCGAACCATCCAGCAACTGCCAGAAGATTTGCGTACGGCGTTAACTTTACGGGAATTTGATGGTCTGAGTTATGAGGACATTGCGAGCGTCATGCAGTGTCCGGTGGGTACCGTGCGCTCTCGGATTTTCCGCGCCCGGGAGGCCATCGATAAAGCCCTGCAGCCGTTGTTGCAGGAGTCCTGAGACAGCGGCGACAGCCAAGAGAGGAACCGCCATGAGTCGTGAAGCTTTGCAGGAATCGCTGTCCGCGGTGATGGATAACGAAGCGGACGAATTGGAATTGCGTCGGGTCTTGAATGCCCTGGACGACGCCGAGACACGTGCTACCTGGTCACGCTATCAAGTGGCGCGCGCCGTGATGCACAAGGACCTGCTGGTGCCGCGCCTGGATATCGCCGCCGCAGTGTCTGCCGCACTGGCCGATGAGGTCACCCCGGTCAAGGCCTCCCGTGGCCCATGGCGTAGCCTTGGACGCCTGGCAGTTGCTGCGTCCGTCACGGTTGCCGTGCTGGCGGGGGTGCGTATGTACAATCAGGACGAAATGTCCGGCGTTGAATTGGCCGCACAACAGCCTCAACAGGGCCTGGTTGCGCCACAAGTTCAAGGCCCGGCCGTTTTGGCAGGCTATAGTGAAAGCTCCGAGCAAGCGACGGGCCCTATGGCCAGTGGCGTACTGCAAGGCCAGCCCGGTTGGCACGACCAGCGTTTGCCAGGCTACTTGCGTCAGCACGCCCAGGAAGCAGCCCTGAAGGGAACCGAAAGCGCTCTGCCTTATGCCCGTGCGGCTAGCCTGGAAAACCGTTAAGGAGGATCATGCGCGCCATACCCCTCATCACGCTATTGCTCGGTGGATGTTTGGCTTTGCCGGCCTTTGCCGCTCCATCATCGACCGAGGCGACAGACTGGCTCAACCGTCTGGCGCAGGCCGAGCAACAGCAGAGTTTCCAGGGCTCTTTCGTTTACGAGCGTAACGGCAGCTTTTCCACCCATGATATCTGGCATCTGGTCCAGGACGGCAAGGTCAGCGAGCGGCTGTTGCAGCTTGATGGCTCTGCCCAGGAAGTCGTGCGCGTGGATGGGCAGACCCAATGCGTGAGCGGGGCTCTGGTGGCAGGGGTGGGAAGTACGTCCAACACCTCCAAGCGGGTCATGGACCCGCTCAAGCTGATGAGTTGGTACAACATCGGCATTGTCGGCGAGTCACGCGTCGCCGGTCGCAAGGCAGTCATTATCACTTTGGCCCCGCGTGACCAGCATCGTTTTGGCGTCGAGTTGCACCTGGACCGCGAGACGGGCCTTCCACTCAAGTCCCTGCTGCTCAACGACAAAGGTCAGTTACTCGAACGCTTCCAGTTCACCCGCCTGGACACTGCCGATGCGCCGTCAGCCGGGCAGATTCGCCCAAGCGCCAACTGCAAGCCTGTCAATCCGTCTGCTGCATCGGCCGAGAATACAGCGGTCAACTGGCGTTCTGACTGGTTGCCACCAGGTTTTGAGCTGATCAGTAGTGCCGTGCGGCAAGATGCACGGACCAAAAGCACTGTCACCAGCCTTATGTATGACGATGGCCTGGCTCGGTTTTCGGTATTCCTGGAACCATTGAGCGGTGGCGGAGCCACTGACACGCGTACCCAGCTCGGCCCAACGGTTGCTGTTTCGCGCAGGTTGACTACGCCTAAAGGTGAAGTCATGGTGACGGTGGTGGGTGAAATACCGATCGGTACTGCCGAGCGGATCGCGCTGTCCATGCGCGCCCAGGATGCCCAGGCCAGCAAATGAGTGAATGCATGCAATGACTGTAATGACTGCTCGATCAAGGGACTGGCTGACGCGAGGTGATACATGTCCCTCGCGAATCTGAGAGACAGACATGATTGGTGAGCATTGCAGGTTGCAAAATGCCGGAAATTTTTCTATAGGTCAGATCCCCCAGGGTCTGGCCTTGCTTGCTTGTGACAGCAACATAAAAGCCGATACGCAGAACCTGGTCTCAGCCTTCAGGGTGGGTCCGGGTTTTTTGCGTTTGCAGGGCCCTAATGCTTAACCACGCTCGTTTTGACGGGAGCCGTATGTCAATACCACGCTTGAAATCCTACTTAACACTGTTCGCCGCCGTGCTCATGCTCGGCCAGACGGTCACGGCCCAGGCTGAAGCCTTGCCTGACTTCACGACGCTAGTCGAGCAAGCCTCGCCAGCGGTGGTGAACATCAGTACGAGCCAGAAGCTGCCGGAGCGTAGAGCCTCGGCGCAGATGCCAGACCTGGAGGGTTTGCCGCCGGGTATCCGCGAGTTCTTCGAACGCAACATGCCACAGCAGCCGCGCACCCCGCGTGGTGATCGTCAGCGTGAAGCCCAGTCGCTGGGGTCGGGTTTTATCATCTCTGCCGACGGCTATGTGCTGA
The DNA here is from genome assembly GCF_057838865.1 of Pseudomonas sp. KH_021. Lineage (NCBI taxonomy): Bacteria > Pseudomonadati > Pseudomonadota > Gammaproteobacteria > Pseudomonadales > Pseudomonadaceae > Pseudomonas > Pseudomonas sp. KH_021. Next base: position 1,241,441 of record NZ_CM174477.1, read on the forward strand.
CTAACAATCACGTGATCGAAGGCGCCGATGAAATCGTCGTTCGCCTGTCGGACCGTAGCGAGCTGCAAGCCAAACTGGTGGGTACTGATCCGCGTACTGACGTGGCACTGCTGAAGATCGAAGGCAAGGACCTGCCGATCGTCAAGCTGGGCGACTCCAGCAAGCTGAAAGTGGGTGAGTGGGTGCTGGCCATCGGCTCGCCGTTCGGCTTCGACCATTCGGTGACCAAAGGCATCGTCAGCGCCAAGGGCCGGACCCTGCCCAATGACACTTATGTGCCCTTTATCCAGACTGACGTGGCGATCAACCCGGGCAACTCCGGTGGCCCGCTGTTCAACATGAATGGCGAAGTCGTGGGGATCAACTCGCAGATCTTCACTCGCTCCGGTGGCTTCATGGGGCTGTCTTTCGCGATCCCGATCGACGTGGCGCTGGATGTCTCCAATCAGTTGAAAAAAGACGGCAAGGTCAGCCGCGGCTGGCTGGGCGTCGTGATTCAGGAGGTCAACAAGGACCTGGCTGAATCCTTCGGCCTGGACAAGCCGGCCGGTGCACTGGTTGCCCAAGTGCTTGAAGACGGCCCGGCAGCCAAGGGTGGCCTGCAGGTGGGTGACGTGATCCTGAGCATGAACGGTCAGCCGATCATCATGTCCGCCGACCTGCCGCACTTGGTTGGCACCCTCAAGGATGGCGCCAAGGCCAGCCTGGAAGTGATCCGTGAAGGCAAGCGCAAGACCCTGGATGTCACCGTAGGTGCAATGCCGGACGATGATCAGGAAGTGGTCGCCACCATCAAGGGCGGCGCAGAGCGCAGCAGCAACCGGCTGGGCGTTTCGGTGACTGACTTGACCGGCGAGCAGAAGAAATCCCTGGACCTCACGGGCGGTGTCGTCATCAAGGAAGTGCAGGACGGCCCGGCGGCGCTGATCGGCCTGCAGCCGGGCGACGTGATCACCCACCTGAACAACCAGGCGATCCTCTCGGCCAAGAGCTTCACCGAAGTCGCCAAGGAACTGCCGAAAAACCGGTCGGTCTCCATGCGCGTCTTGCGCCAGGGCCGTGCAAGCTTCATCACCTTCAAGCTGGCTGAATAAACCGGGGTCCTGTAGGAGCCAGGTTTACCGGAATGCCGGACCACTGCGATGGCGTCGCCGCGGTACTCAGTCAGACCGCGGTGCATTCATCGCGGGTAAACCCTGCTCCTACCTCGACCTGTGTAGGAGCCAGGCTTGCCTGCGATGAATGCGCCGCGGTCTGACTGAGTACCGCGGCGACGCCATCGCAGGCAAGTCGGAGCGCCGAACCGCTTGCTCCTACACTGTGCGCCAGGTGATTTCTTCTTCGCCATCGGCGCTGATCCGGACCCAGCGATCGGCATCTGCTTCGCCTTCCTCTTCAACCCAGCTTCCCGGCGCGCAGCGTACTTCTACGTTCAGGGCGGCGAAGGCTGCACGGGCGCAGCCGATGTCGTCTTCCCAAGGTGTCTGGTCGCTTTCCAGGTACAGGCTGTTCCATTTGCCCACAGCCTTGGGTAGCCAGGTCACAGGAATGCTGCCTGCCGTGCATTTCCAGGTTTGACCCTTTTGCGTCCACTCCGAGCAGGGGCCCAGGGCGCTGCCGAGCCAGGCAGCAATGGCCTTATGGTCGACGTCAGCGTCTTTTAGGTAAATCTCGATATCGGGTTGGCGCATGGACATCCTCACAGGGTGGTTAAACAATCCATTCGCGGATTATTGCAAAACAAAATAATCGTAACGCATCGAGACCGTGACCTCGAAGGGTTCGGCTTGCTCGATGACCCGTGCCCGGCGTTCGGCGCTTGCGCGCCAGCCATGAGGGGTCATCGCTAGCAGATCGGCGCGGGCCTTGCTGTCGGCCAGGCTCAAGGTGAAACGCAAGGTCTCGCTGTGCACATGCTGCATGCCGTCCGGGACCTGAGCCAGGTGCTTGTCATCGACATAGTCGCGCACTTCGTCATAGAGACTCTGGCGCAGTTCCATCAGATGCTCGCTGGTTGGGCCAACCCGCATCAGGCCGCCACCGGGGCTGAGCACGCGCTTGGCTTCAGTCCAGTCCAGTGGGCTGAAGACGCTGGCCAGGAACTGACAGCTGGCATCGGCCAATGGAATACGCGCCATGCTTGCCACCAGCCACGTCACTGCCGGGTTACGTCGGCAGGCACGCTTGACCGCCTCGCGGGAGATATCCAGCGCGTAGCCTTGGGCTTGGGGCAGGGCATCGGCGATCTGGGCGGTGTAATAGCCTTCACCGCAGCCGATATCCAGCCATTGTGCGGGCGCGCGTTCAGCGGCAAGTTCCGCCAGGCGGCGAGCGACTGGCGCGTAATGGCCGGCGTTGAGAAAGTCGCGGCGGGCTTCGACCATGGCCTGGTTGTCGCCCGGGTCGCGGCTGTTCTTGTGCTGTACCGGCAGCAGGTTCAGGTAACCCTGGCGGGCACGGTCGAAGCGGTGGCCGGCGGGGCAGGCGACACCATTGTCCTGCGCCGCGAGCGCGGCGCTGCAAATCGGGCAGGTGAGCATCAGGCGAGCAGCTTGATCAGGGTGTGGTAGTAGATTTCGGTCAGCACATCCAGGTCGCTGGCCAATACGCGTTCGTTGACCTGGTGAATGGTGGCGTTGACCGGGCCCAGTTCAACCACCTGGGTGCCCAAGGTGGCGATAAAGCGGCCGTCGGATGTGCCGCCCGTGGTCGAGGCCTGGGTTTCGCGGCCCGTGATCTGCTTGATGCTGGCCGACACGGCGTCAAGCAATGCGCCCGGTTCGGTCAGAAAAGGCAGCCCCGACAAGGCCCAGTCGATGTGCCAGTCCAGGCCGTGTTTGTCGAGGATCGCCGCCACCCGCTGTTGCAGGCCTTCAACGGTGGATTCGGTGGAAAACCGGAAGTTGAACAACGCCACCAACTCGCCTGCGATCACGTTGGTCGCGCCGGTACCGGCGTTGACGTTGGAGATCTGGAAGCTGGTCGGCGGAAAGAAGGCATTGCCATGGTCCCAATGCTCGTCCGCGAGTTCTGCCAGGGCGGGGGCGGCCAGATGGATCGGGTTCTTGGCCAGGTGCGGATATGCCACATGGCCCTGCACGCCGCGCACCGTCAGCTTGGCGCCGAGGGAGCCACGGCGACCGTTCTTGACCACATCACCGACCAAGGAGGTGCTCGAGGGTTCGCCGACGATGCACCAGTCCAGGCGCTCGTTGCGTGCGGCCAGGCGTTCGACCACCGCTTTAGTGCCGTGGTGCGCCGGGCCTTCTTCATCGCTGGTGATCAGGAACGTCACCTTGCCCTTGTGGTCCGGGTAGTCCGCCACAAAGCGCTCGGCAGCCACCAGCATCGCGGCCAGGCTGCCCTTCATGTCAGCAGCGCCACGCCCGCAAAGCATGCCGTGTTCGTCGATCAATGCATCGAATGGATCGTTGTGCCAAGCCTGGACCGGGCCGGTGGGCACCACGTCGGTGTGGCCGGCAAAACACAGTACAGGCCCGTCCTGGGTGCCGTGGGTGGCCCAGAAGTTATCGACGTCTTCGATGCGCATCGGTTCCAGCGCAAAACCGGCATCGCCCAGGCGCTGCATCATCAGTTTCTGGCAGTCGGCGTCGATTGGCGTGACCGAGGGGCGACGGATCAGGTCGCAGGCCAGTTGAAGGGTAGGCGAGAGGTCGGCTGGGGCCGTCATGGAAAACTCCGAGTGCAGGGCAAGGCGGGCAAAGGGCGACAGTTTAAAGCAAAACCTGTGAAGGGATGCAGGTCGATGGTCAAGTCGTGGGAGAAGAAGAGAGGGGTTCCAGAGGCTTCGGAGTATTCCTGACAAGCTTGGGAAATTTCTCAGAAAATTTGGGAAATGATGCGTCGTCGCGCGATCGAGCCGTCCCTATTCTTGCGCCTCGACTTGGAGAGTAGCCGCTTGAACCCTTTCTGCGGCTCCAATTGATCGATCTACACGATTCACTGACCTGAAGGAAAACAGCTACATGAAATTGACTCGCCTGCTGGCATTGGGCCTGCTGACCGTTGCAGCGCCCATGACATTCGCAGCCTCCACGACTGACGTAACAGTGACAGGTGTTATTACTCCGGCTGCTTGCACGCCTTCGCTTGCTGGAGGCGGTGACTTTGATCTGGGAAGGATTTCTGCGCAGGACGTCAGTTCGAGTGGGACTCAACTCCCAGAGCAGCAAAAAGTGTTCAGTGTGATCTGTGATGCCCCTGTCCGTTTTGCACTGCGAGGAATAGATGGCAAGGCAGGAACAGGATATTTTCCAGGTCATGCCTATGGCCTTGGTCTCAATGGCGCTGAAAAGATCGGCTTCTACGTACTGACGTTGATTGACTCCCTCGCCGATGGCAACTCTGCGGTTAACACTCTGCACTCGACAGACAGCGGTGCTTCGTGGAGCGCAGGCTGGTCCTCACCCATTATTTATCCTTCTCACGCTAACACGCTCATTGGCGTGGGGTTGGCCGGAGAGCTTGAGCCAGCGGCGATTGGCAGATTGTCAGCGAACATAAATCTGCGTGCTGTTCTTGCTGTTGACGGTTCTACGGTAACCGACGACATCCAGATCGACGGCGCGTCCACGATTGAGGTCGTTTACCTGTAAGCCAGAGTTCGGCCGGTACGCCGGTCGATCTTTCTCGCCCCACGTTTTTCTGCTTAGGAAATTTCCCGGCGCGCTTCGGAAATTTCTGAATTTCTTTGGGAAATGGAGCCTCGAAACGCGCTTGAGGCTACCTCTACCATTGCGCCATGCCTTGGAAGGCAAAGGTTACGAAAGCAACCCACTCCCTACAGGAATGAATCGCAATGAGATATTCACGCCATTTTACTTTCGCTGCCCTGTTCGCCGTTGCGCCATTTGCAATGGCTCAGTCCACGACTGACATCACAGTCACCGGCGTCATTACGCCAGCGGCGTGTACCCCGATGCTCAGCGGTGGAGGCGAATTTAATTTTGGAAAGATCGCGGCGCAGGACCTTAACCAGAATGAGCACACAGGGTTCGTGTCGCCAACAAAACAGCTGAACGTGGCGTGTAACGCACCGACACGATTCGCGCTACGCGCCATCGATGGGCGGGCAGGCACTCAACCCACGGTCAGCCGCACCAACTTCGGCCTTGGCTTGAGCGGTGTTGAGCGCATTGGCAGTTATCAATTGCTGACACAACGCTACTTCGCAGATGGCGATGTAGCCGTCGATGTACTGGAGTCATTCAACGGCGGCGACTCTTGGTTGAACGTGCAGGGTAACTCGTCCTTTCTCTTCAATACCACCGGCCCAAACCTGACCGCCGTGGGGAGTGTTGGCGCCAGCGAGCCCGGCGCATTCCAAACGTTGACCACTGACCTGGTCGTAAGAATGGCCATCGCGCCAGCCAACGACTTGACCCTGACCGATGAAGTCAAGATCGACGGCGCTGCCACGTTGGAAGTCGTCTACCTGTAATCGCACATGCCGATACATAGGAGCTTTTTTGATGAAGTATTCTGCCTTGCTCATCGCCGCCACCGCACTGTCGGCCGTGCCGACGGCGTTCGCGCAATCGACTACCGACGTCACTGTGACCGGCACCCTGACACCCTCGGCCTGCCGCCCGGCCCTGGGTGGAGTGGGTGTCATCGATTTTGGCCGAATCGCCTCTCATGACCTGGATGAGGGGGCACATACGCCTATGCCAGAGAAAACACTGGCACTGACGGTCAACTGCGATGGGCCGACCCGCTTTGCCCTGCGCTCGATCGACAATCGGGAAGGCTCGGCCACCGTGCCGACTGGACGCAGTGCAAGGGCCGCCTATCGGGCGCATGGCCTGGGGATGTCAGGTGAAGAGAAGCTTGGCCATTACTTGTTGGACATTGAACCCTTCAATACTCAGATCGATGACGCAACGGCCTTCGCCACCTACACCCTGGACCAAGGCCTGACATGGAGTAATACGGCGGATGCCGTTCACCCACTCTCGCCCCTTGAATGGGTGGGATTCAGTTTTAACACTGGACATACCCTAGGCCCTGATGCGGTGACTCGCCTGACAAGCCTGCTGCGCATCTCGGCGCATATTGCACCGGCCCAGGAATTGAGCCTGACCGATGAAGTCGCTATTGATGGTTCCGCGGTAATAGAAGTGAAGTACTTGTAATAAAACGATTCTATGGGCTGCCCCTTGGGATGATTGCAATAACTAACTTAATGATGGATACGTTGATATGAATCGCACTTCCTTGTTTTTATTCATGGGTGTTATGACGGCTGTCGCTCCGTCGGCTTTTGCGGCTTCCACAACAGACGTCACGGTGACGGGAACGATTACGCCAGCCGCGTGTACGCCTTCACTGGGGGGCGGAGGCACTTTCGAATTTGGCACCATTGCCGCACAAGACCTTAATGAGAATAGCGAAACTCGGTTTATTTCCACGGCTCAACCATTGAGCGTGGCGTGCAACGGACCCACTCGATTTGCGTTGCGCGGTATTGATGGTCGACTCGAAGGCGTCATTTCCGATACCCCAAATGCGTTCGGGCTGGGCTTGAACGGCACCGAGAAGGTCGGTCAGTACACGCTGCGAACCCCAGTGTCCAGCTACATGGCCGATAGCAGCACGACTGTCCGTTCGCTGTGGTCGTTTGATAACGGTGTCAGTTGGCAGGGTGGGGACTTCAACAATGGCCCGGAAATTGGGCTGGCAGGCAATATCCTGAGTCAAGGGGTCCTGAGCGGTTATACCCAGACAGGCGGCACGGAACCTGTGGCCATCAGTTCCTTTTCAACCCAGTTGATCGTTGATCTTTATATTGCACCGTCTAAAGACTTGACGGTGAATAACGATATCGCGATCGACGGGGCAGCGACCATCGAAGTGGTTTACTTGTAAGTTGCGAACGGGCCGGGATGGTCAACAGACCGGTCCCTCTTGAAGGGCGTTGCCCGCTTTATTTAATGCTTCAGTAGTTGATGATTTTATTGCCACTCTTTAACGAGTGCGTGAAGTCGTGCGCGGAGTTTTGTCATGTCCTTTTTACACCCATGTTGGCGTTTGAGCCATAGGCTCTCATTAATGGCGGGTTTGCTTTCGCTATTGACGGCGATGTCCAGTTCCGCCGACGGCATGATCCCCGAGACTTCGGTGGTCATTGTCAAGGAAGCTGACGGCGAGGCATCGATCAAGGTTCGCAATAGCGATGCCAGCACCGCTCTATTACATGTGACCTTGCAAGATGTGCCCGAAGATACCGAGCCCTTGTTGTTTCTGACCCAGCCGGTTTGGCGGGTAGAAGCCGGTAAAGAGCAATTGGTTCGCTTCATACTGCGCAGCGAAAAGCCGTTACAAACGCAAAGGCTCAAGCGGGTCATTTTTGAAGGTATCCCGCAGTCCTCCCAAGCGGCCCAGGAGGGGCATGCGCGGGTCGGTGTGAGTGTGCGGCAAAACCTGCCAGTCATCATTCACCCCAAGGGTTTGGCCCCCAATCGTGAACCCTGGACGGGTCTGCAGTGGTCGCTGGCGAACGATCAACTGACGGTGCGCAATGAGACCGCCTATGTCGTGCGTTTGGCACAGGAGCTGAAACTACTGCCTGGCCAACAGTCGGCGCGCTTGCCGCGCAGCTATGTATTGCCGGGCGATACCCTCACGGTGCCGGTCGAAGGTTCTGGAAGTACAGCGCCGACTTCGGTGAAGCTGTTCCCCGCCACTGTCTACGGTTTTGCCGTGGATGCGTATGAGTCACCCTTGCGTGCGATTGGCTCCTGATATGCAGCGCCTATTCGAACGTCCAGCTCGGGGTCTCATGGTCCAGGGTCTATTCCTGTTGAGTTGCGCCCAGGCCAGCGACAGCCTGGCCCAGGCCTCCGCTGGCAGCGTAGAGCCATTGCAGTTCGATGCCGATATCCTCCGCCAGCGTGGCATTGACCCCAGCCTGATCGAATACTTGCGCGATGCTGCACGCTTCACGCCGGGTGTGCATTCGGTCACGTTGCGTGTCAACGATCAGCCACGGGGTCGGGTCAATGCGCGATTCAATGGCGATGGCCATCTGTGCTTTGACCAGGCATTGATCAGCGCGGCGGGTCTTCAGTGGAAGGATGCGGCCGACAATGAGGCGGCTACCTGCCAGGACTTCATAGGCACCTACGAGCAAACCCGGGTTAACCTGGACCCGGCTGCGGCCGAGGTCGCTTTGATCGTGCCGACCCAGGCCTTGAAGGTGCCGGAGCACCAGCAGGATCTGTCTGCTTACCACACAGGCGGCACGGCTGGCCTTTTCAACTACGAACTGCTCGGTTTGCGAAATCAGTTCGATGGCCAGAGCAGCAACTACTGGTCAGCCAATACCGAGGTGGGTTTCAACGCCGGAAACTGGATTGTGCGCAGCCATCAAATCCATACCTCGGTGGATGGGGTTAGCCGTACCGAGCATCTGGATGCTTACACCCAGCGCACCTTTGCTGAGCTTGGGACCGTCATGCAGGCCGGGCAGATCAGCCTCGGCAACCCGGTATTGGCGGGTGCGCGCATTACCGGTGTTCAGTTGAGTTCCGAAGAAGCACTTCTGGCGCCTACCCGTCAGGCCGCCATCGAGGGTATCGCCCACAGCCAGGCGCGCGTGGAAGTGCGCCAGGCCGGCGCGCTGATCTACTCGACCGTCGTTCCGGCCGGGCCTTTTGCCTTGGGCAACCTGCCGCGCCTTGACCGGCGTACCGACCTTGAGGTGACGGTCATCGAGGCCGACGGCGAGCAGCGTACCTTCACAGTACCCTCGGCGATGGTGGCGCTGGATGTACCCGCGCCGGGGTTTGTGTTTGGCGCAGGTCAAGTGCGCGACACCGGCGGGGTGGCGCGCGAGCCTTGGGTTGTCAGTGGCGGCTGGACTCAGGCGGTCGGCATCACCTCCACCTTGAGTACCGGCTTGATGGCTGCCGAAGACTATTATGCCGGTGGATTGGGCTTTGGCCTCCAGCCATGGAACGGGGCGCAGGCGCAGTGGCTGGTGCAAGGCTCACAAGCGTCCCGCGAAGGCGTGAGCGGGGGGCAAACTCAACTATCGCTTTCCCAGCGCCTGGGCGAAGCCTGGTCGGTCAACGGCAGCTACGGTCAGCAGACCCGTGGCTATCGTGACCTGATCGATACTCAATTGGATTTCGAGCAGTCCATGCAGCGTGGACGCTATCGCGATCAATACAGCGCCGGTGTGTCTTGGGCGCAACCCTGGCTTGGCAGCCTGAGTGCTGGCTATTCTCGTTCAGCGTTATTTGATGGACGCCAGTCCAGCCGCTCCTATGCCTCCTGGGGCCAGCGATTTGGCCAGGTTTCAGTATCGGCCAGTGCCGAGTGGAATCTGGGCGGCAACGAAGGCCTCGACAACGCCGTGTATTTCAGTGTGAGCCTACCGCTGGGCGAGCGTCGCCGCCTGCGCTCTTCGTTGCGTAACAGCGGTGGAGAAAACCGCTACGGGGTGTCGATGCAGGAGCAGCTCAGCGATACCGCCAGCTATCGGCTGGGGGCCGAGCATGACAGCCGCGACGGCGAGCTGGACCTGAACGCGGGTGTGTCGCTGCTGCCGCGCTATGCACAGCTTGAGCTGGGGTATGCCGGCTACGGCAATGGCAACCGTGGCTACAGCGCCGGCATGCGCGGTGGCGTGGCGGTTCACGAAGGGGGCGTCACCTTGTCGCCGTATCCGTTGCAGGACACCTTTGGGGTGGTATCGGTTGGCGAAGTTTCAGGGGTCAAGGTCTCGACACCCGATGGTCCGGTCTGGACCGATGGCAAAGGCCAGGCGGTGATCTCGCAGCTCTCGGCCTATGGCAATAGCCCCGTTGAGGTGCAGACCAAAACCTTGCCTCGCAATATCGATATCAACAACGGCGCGACGGTAGTACAGGCAGGGCGCGGGTCGGTGGCGCGGGTCGATTTTGGCGTGGTCAGTACACGCAGGGCCTTGCTGCTGGCCACGGGGGCAGACGGCAGCGTGTTGCCAGCCGGAGCCTTGGTCACGGATGGCAATGGCGAGTTTGTCACCTTGGTGCAGGAGGGCGGCGTGGTGTTTGCCCCCAACCTTGAGCTCAGCCCAGTGCTGTGGGTCAAGGCCCCGGAACAGCCCGCCTGCGAACTGCAGTTCAGCTTGCCCGAAAAGGCCGACCTGCTGGCCTATTACGAAACCACGTCGGCCGTGTGCCGCACGCCATGAGAGAGGCCCTTGTGACCTGTTTACCTACTGTCTATCGCATGGCGTTGCCTGCCCTGGCGCTGGCGGCATCGATCGTCAGCCCCATGGCCCAGGCTATGGCGGATGGCTGCGAAGTCTCGCTCAGCCAGCCCGGAGTCGACTATGGCCTGTTCAACCGCACCACCCTCAAGTCCCAAGGGGGCGAGTTGCCCCTGGGCGTCCGAAGCCTGCGCCTGAATGTCAGTTGCGCGCAGCCACAGGCGATGACGTTGTTTTATCGTGCGATGGCTGCAAGCCCCGAGCGATATCGCTTTGCCGAGCAGGGCAGTTATGCCCTGCGCATAAGCGATGCGCTGCTTGATGGCGAGCGTGTCGACCTGGGCCAGGTGGCGGCCGAAGGGCAGCCGCCGGCTCAAGTCGATGCATCCCTCGCCTTGCGTCCCGACAAGGGGTTGGCTGCGATCAAGGCGGGTAGTGTGGCTCAAGGCCGTTCCTTCAGTGCCCGGCTTGAGATCAGTGCCTGGGGGGATCAAGCGGCATTGGGGCGGCCGGATGCCGTGAACTGGAGCAACAGCGGCGTGCTGGAGGTCGGCGGCGCACGTCGCGAATTGGGGCTGCAGGCAGGCTTCGCGCCGGCGGCCTGTACGCCGCGCCTGGGTAATGGCGGTGTGGTCGACTTTGGCAGTACCAACGCCCAGCACTTGGCCCGCGATCGCGCGACCAAGCTTTCGCGCTCCGTGTCATTGACCGTCCAGTGCGATGCGCCCACCCGCTTTGCCTTCGCCGCCCGCGACAATCGCCCCCAAGGCGTGCGTGCGCCGGCGGGCGAGGTCGACGCCACTGCCGTGTTCGGAATCGGCAAGACCCGCGTCGGTCAGTCACTCGGTAGCTTTGTCGCGTGGGTCGGCAGCAATGCCAGTGGAGATGGCCATTCCGTTGACGCTCTGCACGGGCAACCTGCCGGTGGAAGCTGGCAACCGGCCTCCATCGCCTATTTGTACCCCGACGGCCGATTGCTGGGCTTTGCCACGCCAGCCGAAAAAGCCTCAGGCCCCAGCGCCATGACTCAACTCAGCGCAACGCTGGGCGTGGACCTCTATCTGGCCCCGGCCAACACATTGACCTTGACCGAAAGGGCCGACATCGATGGGGCGGCCACGATCGAAATCATTTACCTGTAATGCTCGAGCGCCTCGGCACAGCCGAGGCGGTACATCCAGAAGGAAGGAGGTGCAACAGATGAACTACAGCACTGGATTCAAGGCGGGGATACTTGCCCTGCTGTTCGCACCCATGGTGCAGGCTCAATCCACCACCGAGCTGATCGTGCGCGGCAGTGTCACACCCGCCTCTTGCACGCCGTCGCTCTCCAGTGGCGGTGTTGTTGATTTTGGCAGGATTTCGGTCCAGGACCTGAGCAAGACCAACCGCACGCGCCTCAGGGCCCTGCCCATCGGTCTGACATTGACCTGTGAGTCCGCGACCCGCTATGCGCTGCGCATGAAGGACAATCGGGACGGCACGGCGCTGGTCAACAGCGGTATCTATTACGGCCTGGGGTTGGATAAGAGCGGCAACAAGATCGGTTTGTACGAAGTGCAATTCGACCCACAGCGTATCCAGGCCGACGACATTTCGCAGATCTACATCACCGACTCCACCAGTGGTGGGCAGGGCTGGGATGGTGCCGACTTGAGAGTGGACCGGATCGGTTCGAACAATATGCTGCTGGGATTCTCCGATACCCTGGGCAGCAGTGCGGGCCCTGTGGCCATACGTGATTTGACCGCAACGCTGATGGTTGAGGTGGTATTGGCCCCCACTCAAGAGTTGGATACCACGGAAGACATTGAATTTGACGGGGAGGGAACGCTGGAGGTGGTTTACCTCTGACCTAATATTCCTGCTGGACTGACTGTAGGAGCTGGGCTTGCCCGCGATGAACACACCGCGGTGTATCTGGCAAACCGCGGCGCATTCATCGCGGCTAAAGGCTAGGCGCCCCCGCCGCTCCTACAAGGTTCAGCCTGTAGGAGCTGGGCTTGCCCGCGATGAACACACCGCGGTGTATCTGGCAAACCGCGGCGCATTCATCGCGGCTAAAGGCTAGGCGCTCCCGCCGCTCCTACAAGGTTCAGCCTGTAGGAGCTGGGCTTGCCCGCGATGAACACACCGCGGTGTATCTGGCAAACTGCGGTGCGTTCATCGCGGCTAAAGGCTAGGCGCCCCCGCCGCTCCTACAAGGTTCAGCCTGTAGGAGCTGGGCTTGCCCGCGATGAACACACCGCGGTGTGTCTGGCAAACCGCGGCGCATTCATCGCGGCTAAAGGCTAGGCGCCCCCGCCGCTCCTACAACACCCAATTCCTACGATCAGCCAGCCGTTGCCGGCTCCGTGGCATCCGAAGGCTTGGGCAGCGACGACAGCATGGCCATGATCATCGCCGCCAGGTATGGCAGCGATTGCACTAGCAGCATGGCGATCCAGAAGCGCACGTCCGCGCTTGGCAGGCCCTGCACCAGGTAAATACCCAAGGCCGCTCCCCACAACAGCAGCATGATGAACAGCTCTTCACGCGCCTCGGAAAGTGCTACCAGCAAGCCGTGGCTGTCTGCGTTTTTCGGGGTGCGGAAGAACGGAATGCTGGTGGTGAAGAAGCCGTACAGCACCGCCTTGGCGATGGTGTGCGACAACGCCAACCCTGCCAAAGCGGCGGCGAAGGCGTCCTTGAGGTTCACGCCAACGGCGCGACGGTACAAGAACACAATCTTGCCCACCTTGAAGAAGAACAGCGCCAACGGCGGGATCGCGAAGATCAGCAGGGGTGGGTCGACTCGTTGCGGCACGATGATCATGGCCGCCGACCAGAGCAGGGCTCCCACGGTGAAGAAGATGTTCATGCCATCGGCCACCCACGGCAACCAGCCCGCCAGGAAGTGGTAGCGCTGGCCACGGGTCAGTTCGGTATCTTTGCCGCGCAACAGGCTGGCGGTATGGCGCTTGATGATCTGAATGGCGCCATAGGCCCAGCGAAAACGCTGTTTCTTGAAGTCGATAAAGGTGTCGGGCATCAGGCCCTTGCCGTAGCTGTTGTGCGAATAGGCGGCCGAATAGCCTTTTTCGAATACCCGCAGGCCTAGCTCGGCGTCTTCGCAGATGCACCAGTCGGCCCAGCCCAGCTCTTCCAGTACCGAGCGGCGAGTCATGGTCATGGTGCCGTGCTGGATGATCGCGTCACGGTCGTTACGGGTCACCATGCCGATATGGAAGAAGCCCTTGTACTCGGAGTAGCAGAGCTTCTTGAAGGTGCTTTCGTTCTGGTCGCGGTAGTCTTGCGGCGACTGCACCACGGCGATTTTCGGGTCGGCGAAGTGCGGCACCATGTGCTTGAGCCAGTTTCGGTCCACGCAGTAGTCCGAGTCGATCACCGCGATGACCTCGGCGTCTTTGGCGGTGTGCGGGATCAGGTAATTCAGCGCGCCGCCCTTGAAGCCTGCCAGGGGGGAGACGTGGAAGAACTTGAAACGTTCGCCCAGGGTTTCGCAGTGTGCCTTGACCGGCTCCCAGACGGCCGGGTCCTTGGTGTTGTTGTCGATGATCAGGACTTCAAAGTCCGGGTAATCGAGGTTGGCCAGGGCATTGAGGGTCTGTTTGACCATCTCCGGTGGCTCGTTGTAGCAGGGTACATGCACCGACACTTTAGGGCGGTAGGCGCTGTCGGCCTGTACCGGCAGAAACTCACGCCGGCGCTTGTGAATCCATACCGCTTCGGCCAGCTCATGGGCTTCAGTCAGCAAGACAATAAACACCCCCAGGGCGCCGAGTGCGAGCAAGAAACCCACGGTCAGGCTGAACCAGGTGCTGTATTGCTGGCTGTAGTCATAGCCGATCCAGACCAGTACCGAACCACACAAAAAGGCGATGAAGGTCAGGAAAGTGCGCCCGCGCTGACGCAGTGCGGAGCCGTCGATCAGCAGCAGGGCCAACGACAACATGGCCAGGACCACCGAGCCGACTGCCAGCACGCGCCACTGCGGAATGGCCACGACCGGGCCTTCAAAGTTGAATTTTTGCTGGCGAGCAGCGTTGAACACGCCCCAGTACGCGCCGACCGAGCCTTCGTCGCTGACTTTCCAGGGCTGATCGTAGGCTTCGATGACAAAGTAGTTGAAACCCTGGCGATTGAGCTTGTTTACCAGGTTGCGTAGGTAAATGGCCTGGTCAGCCCCGGTGGCGTCAGCTCCGCCACGCATGCGGCCGTTGCTAGGCCAGCCCACTTCCGAGAGCAGCAGCGGTTTTTTCGGGAACAGATGCTTGAGGTCGCGCGCGCGGTCGAGCACGAACTGGCCGGCATCCTTCATGGGAATGAACTCCCAGTACGGCAGGACGTGGGCGGCAATCAGGTCGACGTGCTTGGCGAGTTCCGGGTGTTCTTTCCAGATGTGCCATTGTTCAGAGGTCGTCACCGGCACCTTCACCGCCGCACGGACTCGATCCAGATACTTGATCAGCTCTTCTGGGGTGATTTCCTCGCGAAACAGTGCTTCGTTGCCCACTGTGACCCGCACGACACTGCGGGAGGTGTTGGCAAGCTCAATGGCGCGATTGATCTCTCGCTCATTGCGCTCCTGGTCAGGGCTGATCCAGACCCCCAGCGTCACGCGCAAACCGAACTCTTCAGCCAGGCGCGGAATATCCCCCAATGAGCCATCAACCGAATAGATACGGATGCTGTCGGTCAACTTGCTCAGTTGCTCCAGGTCCTGACGCATTTCATCGTCAGTGGGGTATTGATCCTTTTGAGGGGTCTGACCCAGGCGAAACGGCGAGTAAGAGAAGCCAGAGATTTGCTCCGGCCAGTTGGGCGTCGACACCGGGCGGTTGATCAGCGCCCAGAACCCTGTGAACAGCGCGGCAATAGCCACGACGATCACCAGATTTAATCCAAATTTACGCGATGACATAGGTCGTTCGAATTCCAAAGGGTGAAGCGGGCGAGGGCAGCGTTCGGCTTGTATTAATCCGGTTGGGTATTGGATGTGTGGCTGCAGATTAAGTTCGCTTGCCGGCGCGATTGTCGTCCAGGACTGTGGGACAGTGAAACCATTAAAGCAGGATTATGCTGAAGGTTGTTAATGGGCGGGCATCCGTTTAGCGCCGCGGCCAATGCACAGGGTGCTCTCTTGGGCAGTCCGGCCTATAATGCGCGCCGGTTTTTTCGGGTTCAGGTCATGAGTACAGAAGATCCACGGTTTGCTGGCGTCGCCCGTTTGTACGGGGTCGATGGACTTCAGCGCCTGCAAGACGCCCATGTGGCCATTGTCGGCATTGGGGGCGTCGGTTCCTGGGCGGCCGAAGCGATGGCGCGCAGTGGGGTGGGCGAGATTTCCCTGTTCGATCTGGACGACGTCTGCGTCAGCAATACCAACCGCCAGTTGCATGCGCTGCAAGGCAATGTCGGGCAGGCCAAGGTCGAGGTCATGGCAGAGCGTTTGCGGGCGATCAACCCGGCTTGCAAGGTGCACGCGATCACCGATTTCGTCACCCGCGAGACGATGGCCGAGTACATCCATAACGACCTGGACTGCGTGATCGACTGCATCGACAGCGTCAATGCCAAGGCGGCGCTGATCGCCTGGTGCAAGCGGCGCAAGATCCAGATCATCACCACGGGCGGCGCGGGTGGCCAGATCGACCCGACCCAGATTCGCGTCGGTGACCTGAACCGCACGTTCAATGACCCGCTGGCGTCCAAGGTGCGTTCAACCTTGCGCCGTGACTGGAATTTCTCTCGCACGGTCAACCGCAACTACAGCGTGCCCTGCGTGTTCTCCACCGAGCAATTGCGCTACCCCAAGCCTGACGGCGGTATTTGCCTGCAGAAGAGCTTTGTGGGCGATGGCGTCAAGCTGGACTGCGCCGGTGGCTTTGGCGCGGTGATGATGGTGACGGCGACCTTTGGCATGGTCGCCGCCAGCAAGGCAGTGGAGAAGCTGGTGTCCGGTGTGCGCCGCCCCTCCGATCGGAAAAAACCGGATCAGCCACCCGCTGCCAGTTGAGCCATGCGTTGCAGCACGGCGTTCAAGCCGTTGCTGCGCGAGGGCGACAGTTGTCGGCCCAGCCCTAATTGAGTGAACCACTCAGCCAGGTCCAGTTGCCCAAGCTCGGCACTGGAAAGCCCTTCGACGCGCACCAACAGCAACGCCAGCAAGCCGCGAATCAAGCGCGCATCGCTACTGGCGTTGAACTGCCAGCGGCCGTTTTCCTGACGGGCCACCAGCCAGACCTGGCTTTCGCAACCATGCACCCGATGCGCTGGCGTTTTCTCGCTGTCAGTCATGGGCGGTAGGCGCTCACCCCATTGCATCAGCAGGCGAGCGCGTTGCTCCCAACCGGCGGCCTGGCTGAAAGCGTCCAGCGCGGATTGGGCGTGTTCGGGCAAGCTCATTGCAACAGCTCCAGGGCTTGATCCAGTGCCTCGAAAAAGCGCTTGAGGTCTTCGGAATCGTTGTACAGGGCCAGCGACACTCGCACAGCGCCCGATAACCCCAGGCTTTTGAGTAGAGGCATGGCGCAATGATGGCCGGCGCGCACGGCGATGCCTTGTTCGGTGAGCAGGTGCGAGAGGTCTGAGTTGTGAACCCCTTCCACCACAAAACTGGCCAGGGCCACTTGCGGCTGGCCGAGCAGGCGTACCCCTTTGCGCTCGCCCAGGCCTTTGAGCAAAAGTTCGTGCAGCAGGGCTTCGTGGCGCAGGACAGCGTGCTGATCAAGGCTCTCAAGGTAGTCCAGTGTCGCACCCAGACCGATCACGCTGGCGATTGGCGGGGTTCCGGCCTCGAACCCCAGCGGTGCCGGGCGAAAGGTGGCGCTGTGGTAGTCGGCATCCGCGACCATTTCGCCGCCGAATTGCCAGTGCTCCAGCCGCGCCAAGGCTTCGCTGCGCCCGTAAAGCACGCCCAGGCCGTCGGGCCCGTAAAGCTTGTGGCTGGAGAACACATAAAAGTCGCAACCCAATTGGGTGACGTCATGACGTCCATGGACCACGCCTTGGGCGCCATCGACTACCGTCAAGGCACCTTGCGCCTTGGCCAGGGCAATCAACGGCTCAAGGGGTTGCCAGGCCCCCAGGACGTTGGACAGTTGGCTAACAGCCAGCAGTCGCGTACGTGGGCCGATCAGGCTGCGAGCCTGGGCCAGGTCAATGAGGCCGTTCGGATCAAGCGGCAACACCACCAGCTTGAGCCCTTTACGCTGTGCCAGTTGTTGCCAGGGCAGCAGGTTGGCGTGATGTTCGAGGGCGCTGATGACAATTTCATCGCCGGCCACGAATTGCGCTTGCAGGCCGTAGGCCAGCAGATTGAGTGCCGAGGTGGCGCCATGGGTGAAGATGATGTGCTGGGCGCTGGGGGCATTGAGCCAGCGGGCAACCTTTTCCCGGCTGTCTTCAAATGCCTGGGTCGCGAGCGCGCCGGGCAGGTGCTGGGCACGATGCACATTGGCAGCGCCATGGCCGTAGTAATGGGAGAGGGCGTCAAGCAGGGCTTGGGGTTTCTGCGTGGTGGCGGCGCTGTCCAGATAGGTCTGGTGCTGCCGTTGCAGGGCGGCGAGGGCGGGAAAGTCCGCGCGCCAAGGGGAAAGCTGAAACATGATGATTGGGCCCTGGGCATCGAGCCCGGCGCAGGCCGGGCTCGATTGGCCACTCAGTTGTGAGCGTGCAGCGCTTCGTTCAGTTCGATGGCCGACTTGTGGGTCTTGCATTCCACTGCGCCGGAAACCGAGTTGCGACGGAACAACAGGTCTGGCTGGCCAGCCAGGTCACGGGCCTTGACGACCTTGACCAGTTGGTTTTGTTCGTCGAGCAGCGCAACCTTGGTACCCGCCGTGATGTACAGGCCGGCTTCAACGGTGTTGCGATCACCCAGCGGGATGCCGATACCGGCGTTGGCACCGATCAGGCAACCTTCGCCGACCTTGATCACGATGTTGCCACCACCGGACAAGGTGCCCATGGTCGAGCAACCGCCGCCCAGGTCCGAGCCCTTGCCGACGAACACGCCAGCCGAGACGCGGCCTTCGATCATGCCTGGGCCTTCGGTGCCAGCGTTAAAGTTGACGAAGCCTTCGTGCATGATGGTGGTGCCTTCGCCGATGTAGGCGCCCAGGCGTACACGAGCACTGTCGGCAATACGCACGCCGGTCGGCACCACGTAGTCGGTCATTTTCGGGAACTTGTCCACCGAGAAAACTTCCAGCAGCTCGCCCTTGAGGCGGGCTTCCAGTTGCAGCTCGGCCAGTTCGCCCAGGTCTACCGCGCCACGGCTGGTCCAGGCAACGTTTGGCAGCAGTGGGAAGATGCCCGCCAGGCTCAGGCCGTGTGGCTTGGCCAGGCGATGCGACAGCAGGTGCAGCTTCAGGTACGCCTCTGGCGTGGAGGTCAGGGCGGCGTCTTCGGCCAGCAGGGTGGCGACCAGCGGCTTGTGGCTCTCGGCCAGGCGGGTCAGCAGGGCAGCCTGGACTGGGTCGATGGCCTTGACCGCTTCGGCCAGTTGAGCAGCCTGGGCGGTGGTGAAGGTGATGGCCTGGTTGCCTGCGGTGTAGCCCAGTACAGGTGCTACCGCGGCGACCAGTTCGGCCGATGGGTTGACCAAAGGTTGTGCATAGAAAACTTCCAGCCAGGTGCCTTGACGGTTCTGGGTGCCGACGCCGAAGGCCAGGCTGAATAGAGTAGTGGACATGCAGTTACCTCTTTGCGATAGGAGTGGGCGCTGGTTTTCGGTCGTTTATTCGACCGCCGCCGCATAAATGTCGGGTTTGAAGCCAATCAGGGTTCGCCCCCCCAGATCGAGTACCGGGCGCTTGATCATGGAAGGTTGCGCAAGCATCAGTTCGATGGCCTTGGCCTGATCGAGATCGGCCTTCTGCGCATCGTCGAGCTTGCGGAAGGTGGTGCCGGCGCGATTGAGTACCACTTCCCAGCCGTGCTCATTGCACCAGCGGGTCAAGTGCTCTCGGTCGATACCGACGCTCTTGTAATCGTGGAAGCTGTAGCTGGCGCCCTGTTCGTCGAGCCAGGTTCGAGCCTTCTTCATGGTGTCGCAGGCTTTGATGCCGTAGAGAGTGTAAGCCATTGATTCATACGAGGTGCCCGGCTGATCGGACGCCCTCACAGTCTCCGTGAACATAATCGACGAATTATGCGACATCGATCCCGTTGGCGCCACGGGTTTGTCCCGCAGCGACTGGCGCTCAATCTAAACCGTCATTGTTGCAGTTGTGCATAGGCGTGCCCGGTGGGTTAAGCCATTGAATCAGAGCACTTTGTATCATCCCGTAACATCTTCTCTGGCTCTATGCGACTTTTGTGCAGCGGTCTGACCTGGGCCTGAGTCGCTACTATGTAGGAGCAGGCTTTAGCCGCGATGAACGCACCGCGGTGCATCAGGCAAACCGCGGTGCGTTCATCGCGGCTAAAGCCGGCTCCTACCCCAAAGCACCAGGTTTTGTACGTTCAGAGGAACCCTGCCTTATGCAGTCTGCTTATTCTCCAGATTGGTCGGACGGATAATTCCCTTGCCGTTGCCACTGGTCCAGATCGCTGCGGGGCTTTGCTGGCGTGGCCAACCCTGGGGCTGCACGTGGCGCTCGACCCCGAATTGTTTCTATTCTTGTTTCTGCCGCCTTTGCTGTTTTCAGATGGCTGGCGCATGCCCAAGAGCGATCTGTGACGGTTGCGCGGCCCTATCCTGACCCTGGCTGTGGGCCTTGTGCTGTTCACTGTCGTGGGGGCAGGCGATTTCCCAGGACCGCTTGCCGGTTCCCTTGATGCGAATGCTTCAAGGCGAAGCACTGATGAACGATGCCTCGGGCCTGGTGACCTTCAAGTTTGCCCTGGTCGCCGCCATGACCGGTGTGTTTTCGCTGACCGAGGCCAGCCTGTCATTCGTGTTCGTTGCGTGTGGCGGCCTGGCCATCGGGGTGGCATTGAGCTGGCTGGTCGAGCGCTTGGGCGTGTCGGGCATCCTGTCGGCGGTGGCGGCGGGCATGATGCAAAGCTGGGTCGATTTGTTGCCGCGTCAGACCAGTACCCGGCTGTTGAATAAAAGTGTCTGGTCGCTGCTGGAGTTTGCCTTCAATGGCTTTTTATCGCCGACAATGGGTTGCGCAGGTCGTGACTGACAATTCCGATAAGCTGCTCGGCGAATAGGGCTCTGTCTTCAGCCGCGGCGTAAGTGATGCGCAGCTTGTCGTGGGTAATATCCATTACCCGTTGATCCTTGAGGTGTTTTGCCAAGTGTCTTTCGACGAGCATTCGGGCATTGAGTAGCTCGCGCTCATACCTTTGCCGATCTTCGGCCCTGAACAGCGTCATTTCATGAAAAATGCCAGCAGAACTCTCACAACGGATAGCGCTGAGCATCAGTAAACTTCATAGCACAATCCCGACTCAGTGGAGGTCATAAGATAAGCATTGCCTATCCCGCTACCTTGTCGTTGATATAGATCATGAAGGTCATACCCACAATATGCTATTGGGCTCGTTACTGGCGCCATAGCGTCTATTGTTTAGGCAACATGGCTGCGCGTTCGAGGCTTCCATGCTTTCGATTACGTTAATCAATACGCTGGTGGTGATGGTCACGGTGATCATTCATTACGAATGCTTGATGCGCCTGAATGAATGGCTACCCAAGCTGAAAGCTTGGAGCCGGTTCAGAATGGTTGTGGGGGTATTCGGGGCACTGATAGCCCATGCCGTCGAAGTCTGGTGTTTTGCGCTAGCCTATTACCTGATGGCCCGCTCTGGCAGTTGGGGCAGTTTGCAGGGCAGCTTCGATGGCTCATTCATGGACTGCGTGTACTTTTCCTTTACCACCTATACGACCATCGGTTTTGGCGATATCTCGCCCATTGGCGACCTCAAGTTCCTGACCGGACTGCAAGCGCTGACAGGTCTGGTGCTCATCTCCTGGACCGCGTCATTTCTATTCGTCGAAATGCAGAAGTACTGGAAAATCAAATAGTCCGCTTCGCTGACAGGTTGAATGAATGATGACTGAAGCCGTGTCTGCCAACACCTTGCCTCCCTCCCAACTGGATGTGGAGCCGTTTAGCCTGCCCCGCTTATGATTTCACGGGTGTTACTCAACGGCAGCGGCCAAGCGGCTACCCAGTGTCGGTTGTGCGAATACCTTCTGGCCAGCCGTGATCGGCCAGATATGCGGCGCTTCGATACGTGCCTTGAGTTGGCCAACGAGTGCCTTCGCTTCTTCCTGGCTGTTGAAGTTCACTTCCAAGTCATCCATGTGCACGACCCAACAATGGGACGTCCGTTACTCTGTGATAGCAAGGATCATAAACAACCTCCTTTCGACCTCGAGAGTCACCCACCCGTTATCAAGGTGTTATCGCAACCTTCATCACTCCGTCCCGCTGATGCCCGGGCGCAGCACCCGCAGTGCGGACTCGAAGGTGCCCTGGGTGCCCAGCGCTTCGATGGACACGTCGACACCTCGGCCGTCGGTCAGGGCCATGATCTGCGCAACCACATACACCAGCTTGCCATTCCAAGAGCCGAGGAAGTTACGCGCATGCTCACCGGCACGGCTTGGGCTGAAGTCGTAAACCACGGCCCTGAGCGCCGAAAATAGCGTGGTGCTGGAGGCCCAGACGTAAGCCCGATGGGTTTTCTTCTCGCCTGGTGCAAGCATTTGCACCGGTGTTTCATCGAAAGCGTCCGGCGAACACACCTTCGAACTCCTACACTACGGTAAGGGGCCGGGGAACACACCTTCCGAGCCCGGCCAATTACCCTTGAGCAGGTCGCCCTGGTACGCCACGCCTACGACGAAGCATCCAGGCAGCGCGACATTCGCCTGGATGAGCTGACGCGCAAGACCGGTACCGCGGCAGACAACGCGACCAAGGCTGTGGCTACTGCCACCCAGGCCGCTGACAAGGCTGATGAGGCACTCAACCGGGTATCACCTTAGTCGCGCCACTCAATCGAGGTGCGCCGTTTTGTAGCGCGGGAGTAGTCATGCCTTTCCTTGAGCTTAGGTCTAAGAAAGCGTTGGAGAAGCACCCGATTGGGTACCAGCTACTCTGAAGCTTCAAGCAAGGAGTCCTGACATGGCAGATAAATATGTTGGAAAAATCGTTGGAGTTGGTACGGATAGCTTGGAGTACGTGATCAACATCTACCAAGACGAGATCGTTGAGCGCTCTTCAGGCGGAATGGTTCGACATGAAGGGATGAAGCATTTCGAAATACGATCGGGTGGTGCTGTGAATAGGATTTCGGAAACCGTGTACGAGATCGTGGCTACGGGAGTGAGGGTCACTGTTCGTGATGGTGAAAGCTAAGAGAGCCGGCCGCATGGCAGGACATCCTCTATGGCGGCGCCGTATCAGTCAGCTCCCGGTAGGGGAAAAAGCTCGTTGAGATTGCGCGACGCCATGTTCATTTTTGCGCACGCAGCATCTGCCGCCACCTACACAAGTGTGCAATGAGAACTAAGGCTTGATCTTCCTGCTGTTGGGCTTGCAGTTGCCCGATATCGTCAAGGCTGTTGTCAGCCACGAACCCACTTTGTGGCCGACCTTGCTGTGGCGCTGCCTGGATGTGGTTGCCATCTTTGCGGTGCTGTTGGTGCTGCGTTTTGTCTGGGTCCAGGGTGTTTGGCGTTTGATCAATAAGATTCGGCACTGGCGCGGCAAGGAGAACTTGGCGATGGTGCCCAACGCCCGTTCGTGCCTGTTGCTGACCTTGGGCGGTGTGCGAGGGGCGGTGACGCTGGCGGGTGTGATGTCGGTGCCGCTGTTGCTGGCGCCGGGTGTTGATTTTCCTGAGCGAGATCTGCTGACTTTCATCGCAGCCGGGGTGATTCTACTTTCACTGGTGGCTGCCTGCATCAGCTTGCCATTGTTGCTGCGCGGCATCACCAAGAGCCAGGACGATGCCTTGCGCGAAGGCGTGCGCGATACCCGGCGGCGCAGGCCGCTCAAGCTTCGCTGGCTGCGGACGTCAAGGCGCGAGTGATGGCTGAACTTCGCCATCAGTTGGAAGTGTTCAATGATTCCGCCGAGGCGCAGGCGCTGGCCTGGCAGATGGATCAACTGGAGCGTCGATTGCGGCTGCGGGCGCTGAAAGCCCAGCGCCTGGAACTCTACAAATTGCGCCGCCACAACCAGATCGGTGATGAAGTGCTACGCCAGGTGCTGGGTGAACTGGACCTCAGCGAGGCCAATCTAGGGCAGGTTAAATAAACCGGACGGCCCGTGTAGGAGCCAGCCTTGGCTGCGATGCGGGCAGCGCGGTGCAACAGTCAAACCGCGGTGCGTTCATCGCGGTGGTCCGGCACTCCGGTAAAGCCGGCTCCTACCCCAAAGCTGGCTTTTGATCAATGATCAAAGTCGTGCCAGCCGCCCATTTCTTTCCAACGATTGACGATGCCGCAGAACAGCTCGGCAGTCTTTTCTGTGTCATAACGTGCCGAGTGTGCCTCACGCCCATCAAAATCGATGTCGGCGCTCTGGCAGGCCTTGGCCAATACCGTTTGACCGTAGGCAAGCCCGGCCAGCGTCGCAGTATCGAAACTGGAGAACGGGTGGAACGGGTTGCGCTTCATGTCAGTGCGCACCACAGCGGCATTGAGGAAGTTCAAGTCGAAACTGCTGTTATGACCGACCAGGATCGCCCGCTTGCAGCCATTGGCCTTCAAGGCCTTGCGTACGCCACGGAAAATATCGGTCAGCGCGGCTTCTTCGCTGACGGCCATGCGCAGCGGGTGATCGAGCTTGATCCCGGTGAATTCCAGGGCGGCGGCTTCGATATTGGCGCCTTCGAAGGGCTCTACGCGGAAGAAATAGGTGTGATCGGGGAACACAAAACCTTTTTCATCCATGCCGATAGTCACGGCAGCGATTTCCAGCAAGGCGTCGGTGGCGCTATTGAAACCGCCTGTCTCGACATCCACGACGACCGGCAGATAGCCACGAAAGCGCTCGGCCATTGGGTGGCGAGAGCCACCGCCCTGACCGTCCTGCTCGTCATCAAAACGATCTTCGCTCACACCGACTCCTCCAGCACACGCCACTGCAGGGTTTCACCGGCACGCAACGGGACAACATTCAATTCGCCGAACGGCAGGGTTGCCGGGGCGGTCCAGGCTTCGCGAACCAGGGTGATGCGCTCGCTGTTGGCCGCCAGCCCGTAGAAAGCCGGGCCGTGCAGGCTGGCAAAGCCTTCAAGCTTGTCCAGTGCGTTACGTTGCTCGAACGCTTCGGCATACAGCTCGATGGCGGCGTAGGCAGAGTAGCAACCGGCACAACCGCAGGCCGCTTCCTTGGCATGCTGGGCATGCGGCGCCGAGTCGGTGCCCAGGAAGAATTTCGGGCTGCCGCTGGTAGCGGCATCCAGCAGGGCTACCTGGTGGGTGTTGCGCTTGAGAATCGGCAGGCAGTAGAAGTGCGGCCGAATTCCGCCAACCAGCATGTGGTTGCGGTTATAGAGCAAGTGGTGCGCGGTGATGGTGGCGCCCACATTGCTCGAAGCCTCATTGACGAACTGCACGGCGTCGGCGGTGGTGATGTGCTCGAACACTACTTTGAGCGTCGGGAAACGCTCGACCACGCGACGCATGTGCTCGTCGATGAACATCTTCTCGCGATCGAAAATATCGATCTCGCTACGGGTCACTTCACCGTGTACCAGCAGCGGCATGCCAACTTCGGCCATGGCCTCGAGCACCGGGGAAATGAGGTCGATGCTGGTGACGCCCGAATCCGAGTTGGTGGTGGCGCCAGCCGGGTACAGCTTGGCGGCGTACACGAAGCCGCTGGCCTTGGCTGCACGGATATCCTCGGGTTGGGTCCGGTCGGTGAGGTACAGCACCATCAACGGTTCGAACTGGCTGCCGGCCGGGCGGGCGGCCAGGATACGCTGGCGATAGGCATCGGCCTCGACGGCATTGCGCACCGGAGGTACCAGGTTAGGCATGATGATTGCGCGGCCAAAGGTGCGCGCAACGTCGGCAACGGTGTGGGGCAGCACGGCGCCATCGCGAAGATGGATGTGCCAGTCGTCGGGACGCAGAAGGGTCAGGCGGTCGGACATTGGGGATTCCAGGCGGGTCGAACTCACGGCGAATGCTACCGGAAAAGACTCTGCGGGGCACTCGCTATCAAGTTTTGCCGTGGCTGACCGATATGCCCCGAGTGTGTCGTGAATTTATGGAGCCCTCCGTGCGCCAGCGTTATCTAGCCCTGCTCAGTCTGTTTGCAAGCCTGCCGGCTGTGGCCCTGACCTTCCAGACTCGTTTGGAAAACATCGAGTGGCGCGTGGAAGGCGATCAATTTGAATGTCGTCTGGCCCAGCCGATCACCGATTTCGGTACGGGGGAGTTCGTGCGTCGCGCGGGTGAGCAAGCGACCTTCAGGCTCAAATCCAGCAGCCATGTGCTGGGCACAGGCTCTGCCACCCTCCTGGCGGCAGCCGCGCCCTGGCAGCCTGGCAGAGGCGATATCAATCTTGGTGCGGTCCGGGTACGCCGTGGCGCTGTCGTGCTGGACAGTACGCAAGGGCAGGCCAGTCGCTTGATCAATGGCTTGCTCGATGGGCGCAGTACGGTGGTGCGCAACGGGGCCGGTGAAGCGGGACAGCCACTTGAGGTCCGCCTGCTGCCCGTCAAGTTCAGTAAGGCCTACGGCGAATATCAGGCCTGTGCCAGCAAGCTGTTGCCGATGAACTATGACCAGATTCGCCAGACCCGAGTCGGCTTTCCCGGCGGCGGCATTGACCTGGACAACAACGGCCGCGCTCATTTGGACGCCCTGCTGGCGTTTATGAAGGCCGACCCCAGCGTCAACCATGTGGAGCTCGACGGGCATTCGGACAACAGCGGCAATCGCCTGACTAACCGAGACCTGTCTCGTCGTCGGGCGATGGCGGTCATGGACTACTTGAAGGCTGGCGGCCTCACCGAAGAGCAGATCACCCTGCGTTTTCATGGTGAACGCTACCCCTTGTCGCCCAATACTTCGGCTGCCAACCGTGCGCGCAATCGGCGGGTCAATATCGAGCTGGACCGAGTCGCCATGGCGCCCAAGCCCGCAGCAGCGCTTGAGCAGGCTGCGGCACCTGCGCCTATGCCAGTACCCTCCAGCCCCGCACCCATCGCCACAACGGCGCCAGCAGCGCTGTCGGCGCAGCAAAATCCGTCGCGCCTTCGACAATAACTGTCGCTTCATCGTCACAAGCTGTCGCGCCACTGTAAATTTTTCGCCCAGACCGGTAGAATCAACGGTTTTCCGTACAACCCCGTGGAGTAATGGCATGGCGGACGTAAATAAGGTCGTTCTGGCGTATTCCGGCGGCCTGGACACTTCGGTGATCCTCAAGTGGCTGCAGGATACTTATAAATGCGAAGTGGTGACCTTCACCGCAGACCTGGGACAAGGCGAAGAGGTAGAGCCTGCACGTGCCAAGGCGCAAGCCATGGGTGTGAAAGAAATCTACATCGATGACCTGCGCGAAGAATTTGTCCGCGATTTCGTCTTCCCGATGTTCCGCGCCAACACCGTCTACGAAGGCGAGTACCTGTTGGGTACTTCCATCGCACGTCCGTTGATCGCCAAGCGCCTGATCGAAATCGCCAACGAAACCGGTGCTGATGCCATCAGCCACGGTGCCACCGGCAAGGGCAACGACCAGGTTCGTTTCGAACTGGGCGCTTATGCGCTCAAGCCGGGCGTCAAGGTCATCGCTCCATGGCGCGAGTGGGATCTGCTCTCGCGTGAGAAGCTGATGGATTACGCCGAGAAGCACGCGATCCCGATCGAGCGTCACGGCAAGAAAAAGTCTCCGTACTCGATGGACGCCAACCTGCTGCACATCTCCTATGAAGGCGGCGTGCTGGAAGACACCTGGACCGAGCACGAAGAAGACATGTGGCGTTGGACCAAGTCGCCTGAGTCGGCGCCAGACGTTCCAACCTACCTGGAGCTGACCTATCGCAACGGCGACATCGTTGCGCTGGACGGCGTCGAAATGTCCCCGGCCACTGTGCTGGCTACCTTGAACCGCATTGGCGGCGAGAACGGTGTGGGTCGTCTGGACATCGTGGAAAACCGCTATGTGGGCATGAAGTCCCGCGGTTGCTACGAGACGCCGGGTGGCACCATCATGCTCAGGGCTCACCGCGCGATCGAATCGATTACCCTGGACCGTGAAGTGGCTCACCTCAAAGATGAGCTGATGCCTAAATACGCCAGCCTGATCTACACCGGTTACTGGTGGAGCCCGGAGCGCCTCATGCTGCAACAGATGATCGACGCTTCGCAGGTCAACGTGAACGGTGTCGTTCGCTTGAAGTTGTACAAGGGCAACGTGATCGTGACCGGCCGCAAGTCCGACGATTCGCTGTTCGATGCCAATATCGCAACGTTCGAAGAAGACGGCGGCGCCTACAACCAGGCCGATGCAGCGGGCTTTATCAAGCTCAATGCTTTGCGCATGCGCATTGCTGCCAATAAAGGCCGCAAGTTGTTCTGATTCTGTTGTTGATGTTGAAAAGCCCTGGCCTGAATGGCCGGGGCTTTTTTTTGACTTTTTGCATGATATGACCGACTCCAGTTCGTTTTCACTAGATGTCGGTGGGTGTGTTGATTTGGCTGAGCTTCAAGGAGTCGAGGTTGTAGAGCGCAAACAGGCAGTTATTTTCTGTATTTTCGCTGGCCAGCGTCATGACGTCGTTGAGGGCGTTCTCGATCAGGGTTCTCCTGGATTCATTGATCAGAATCAGCACCACCAGGCTCTGTTCTGGAGGGTCGACTTTTGCTGCTGAGGCAGTTGTCTGAAGTAGCTGTAAAAGAAGTAGGACAAGTTCCGGTTGTGAGCTGAATAAGTAGCCGTTGACGATATATATTCTGCCCTTGGTCTCGAACGTGATGGCAATTTTGTTGCTCAGAATGCTCTTGATTTTTTCAGTCGTGGTTTGTTGGCTCATCAAGTCGAGGAGGCGGGCATTGTGGGAGGCGTTTAGCGTTATTGCCAGGTCTGCTGGGCAGGGGGGCTGCTCAAGTGCGTTGAGAAAGTGGTTTTCGTTGCTGAAGTCTGAAGGTGAATATAAAGACTTATAGTTAAAGTTTAACGTAAGGAAAAATAAAATCGTCAAGAATGGTGGGAAGCCCACCAGAAACCAGGTGTAAATATTTTGGCTGTTTTCGTCTAGAAAGGGCAGTGATGCCATGGCGGATGCCTCGATGACGCCGGCAAATATAGCAATCATGGTCAGTGGATTTCGGGCTATAGCAGTGGGCTTGTCCATGGCAATTCCTTGAGTCATGTTGTCGGCAGCGGTTTATGCGTAGCTTGCCAGTGGGGGCCACCGCTAAAGGTGGTGTTTATGTCTCATTGCCAAGTGTGCCCCTGTCGATTGACAGCATGAGGCTAGGCTTTACGTTGGCGGGGTTCAATGGGAAGTTTTTCAAGGGTTATGGAGTGTGCGGCTGTGGACGTTAGGTGGGCAGGTGTTATGTTTTGAAACTGTATCTGCTTGAAGTGATAGATCAGCCTGCTATGGTGAAATGGTCACTGAGAACGGTTCGTTTAGTGCCGGTTATGAAATTTAATCTCAACGAGTTCTGTGCTGCCATTGTTCAAGATTCCGGTTGCAAGGTTGTTTGCTTTAAAAGAGTTGTTGAATTCCTGCTTGTAAGGTTTTTTTGTAGGAAGTGTCCCTCTTGAATGTAGGCAGGGTCTCTGCCTGTATATGCTCGCCAAGAGTGCAATGCAAAGAGTCCAATGACTAGGCTATTGTGCGGGCTCTAAAAATTCGAACAGCGAAGAATTGGATTTGCCCATGAATAAAGTGCTGATCGTGGATGATCATCCCGTCATTCGCCTTGCTGTACGCATGTTGATGGAACGCCATGGCTACGACGTCATTGCGGAAACGGACAATGGAGTGGATGCGCTGCAGTTGGCGCGCGAGCACGAGCCGGACATCGTGATCCTGGATATCGGTATTCCCAAGCTGGACGGGCTGGAGGTCGTTGCCCGGTTGGCGGCTGCCCATATTGGCATGAAGATATTGGTGCTGACCTCCCAGGCGCCGGGGCATTTCTCCATGCGTTGCATGCAGGCTGGGGCAGCGGGTTACGTGTGCAAGCAGCAAGATCTCACTGAATTGCTGAGTGCGATCAAGGCCGTGCTCTCCGGCTACAGCTATTTCCCGAATCAGGCGTTGCATTCGGTGCGCTCAAGCCTGGGTAGTTCCTCAGAGGCGGAAATGGTCGAGCGCCTTTCAGGGCGCGAGATGATGGTGCTTCAGCAACTGGCCAAGGGGAAGTCCAACAAGGAAATCGCGGACGGGATGTTCTTGAGCAACAAGACTGTCAGTACCTACAAGACCCGACTTCTACTCAAGCTCAATGCTCGCTCGCTGGTCGACCTGATCGAACTGGCGCAGCGCAACGGTCTGGTTTGATCCTGTGTAGGAGCCAGCCTTGGCTGCGATGGGCACACCGCGGTACATCAGGCAAACCGCGGTGCGTTCATCGCTACAGGTTCAAAGGTCAAAATCGTAGTCGGCGAGCAGTTTTTTCAAGCGTCGCTCTTCAAGAAGATCGTCGACTTCGCGTCGTTTCTTCAAGTTGCTTTTCGCCGTTTCTTTCGACGGTTCTGCCCCTTCTGCAGGGTCGTCTTGGGTAACATCTTCGTCTACTTCGAGTTCAACGGTGCTCATAAGGTCAACTCCAGGCTTTGACTGCCGTTGGCGCTCCTTATAACTAGAATCCTGAGCAAGGTAAAAAAGATTTTTTCAATCGACTGAGCGGTTTTATCCAGATTTGCTCAATCGTCTGAGGTTTTGTGCTTGTACTCGCACAGGTCTTCAATCAGGCAGCTGCCACAACGCGGCTTGCGCGCCTGGCACACGTAGCGCCCGTGCAGGATCAACCAATGATGAGCATCGAGCAGATAGGCTTTGGGCACGAACTTCATCAGGCCCTTTTCAACTTCAACCACATTCTTGCCTGGCGCAATGCCGGTTCGGTTGGCGACGCGAAAAATGTGCGTATCGACTGCCATGGTCAGCTGCCGAAAGGCGGTATTGAGCACCACATTGGCAGTTTTACGGCCTACGCCTGGAAGCGCTTCGAGGGCTTCGCGTTCTTGCGGTACTTCGCTTGCGTGTCGTTCGATCAACAGGCGGCATGCCTCGATCACATTCTTGGCCTTGCTGTTGTACAAGCCGATGGTCTTGATGTATTCCGACAGCCCTTCAACGCCCAACGCGTAGATTGCCTCGGGCGTGTTGGCGACCGGGAACAGCTTGGCAGTGGCCTTGTTGACGCCCACGTCGGTGGACTGAGCTGAAAGAATCACCGCGATCAACAGCTCGAACGGGGTTGAATAGGCCAGCTCCGTCTTGGGTTCGGGATTCTCATCATGCCAGCGGCGAAAAATCTCCAGGCGTTTAGCGGCATTCATGTTTTAGGTGTTTCCTTGGCAGAAGCATTGGAGCGGGATCGCAAATGATAGGCACGAACGCCTGCCAGTAAAAGGCCCGCCAATATGAGGGCGCCGGGCGCCAGGGTGGCAAGCCTTACGCCCATTTGCTCGCCACCGGTTGGCACAGAAAGGCTCAAGGTGCCGCTTGAGAGCAACTCCCGGACCAGGCCCAAAACCAGCAGGAGAGCGCCATAGCGGGCCAACGAAGGCATGCTCAAGGATGATGGGTCTGCCCGCTCCAGCAGCAGGCAGTTCAAGGCCAGCAAGGCGGGATAGAGGCCGAGGGCCTGGTAGAGGGGCAGCGACCAGGCGCGCAGCGCTATTTCCAGGCAGGTTGCCATTGCAGCGGCCACCAGCAGGCACGCCAAATCGTGCATCGACTCATGCAGATGGTGACGCAATGGTGCCATGCACAGGCGCCAAGTCAGCACAATGAACAAGCTCGCCAACAGCAAGGCGAAGGCGTGTGCCAGTGTCTGGCTGGCGCCGAGAAGGGGGGCCAGGCTCAAGGGGCCCAGCCAGGCCCAGGTCTTACTCATGGAGGCCTCCGGGAAGTAGCGTGGCGCTGTGTTCATCGAAGTAGCGCAGGGCCTCATGCACTGCGTTCACTACTGCGCGTGAGGTAACCGTCGCGCCAGCAACCTGATCAAACGTCCCCTTGTCGCGAACCAGTGCCCACTGCTCATCTGGCGTATTGCGCCGATCCTTTGCGGTAAACGCCGCCATCATCGGGTTTGCGGGGTCGGCAATGCGTGCGCCGAGCCCTGGGGTTTCGCTGTGCTGCAACACTTTGCTGCCGATCAAACGGCCTTGCGGGTCAATGGCAATCATCAGTTCAATGGGGCCGCCGTAGCCCGTGGTTCTGCTTTGCAGTACTACGGCGCACGGCTTGCCGTCTTTGCTGGCCAGGTAGCCGGCCAGCAGCGTACTGCCCGCCAACGCGTTGTCGGGCAAGGCCATGGGGTGCTTCAAGGGCTGGTTGTCGTAGCTGCCGCTCGGTAACACACTCAGCAATTGCTGTGCTTGCAGTTGTTCCAGGGCCTGAGTGATGCGCTGGGCGTTGAATTGTTGCCAGGCATAGCTGGCGCCGAGGCTGACCACTGCCAGTACTGAGACCATCAGCACACTGCGCGTGCGGCTGATCATTGGGACACCTGTGGGGTGCGCTTGGCAACCCGTTCCAGGGCCGGCACCGCGAGGTTCATGAGCAAGACGGCGAAAGCGACGCCATCAGGGTAGTTGCCCCAGGTGCGTATCACGTACACCAGTGCGCCTGCACCTATGCCGAAGATCAGCCGCGCCTGGGCGCTCCTGGGGCCGGACACAGGCTCCGTGACGATAAAGAAAGCACCCAGCATGGTTGCCCCGGACAGCAAGTGAAACAGGGGAGAACCCTGCGAGTCAGAGCCCGAACCATTCCAGAACACCAGGCTGAAAACGAACAGCGATACCAGCATTCCCACCGGCGCATGCCAACTGATGACACGCCGGTGCAGCAAAAACAGCCCGCCGAGCAGAAAGCCCAGATTGCTCCATTCGACACCCTGGCCACCGTAGCGCCCGAAAGCGGGATGGTGAGCGAACAATTCATCCATTGTCAGGCTTTTGTTGAGGCGCAGCGCGTCCAGGGCTGTAGCGTGTGCCCACGCGTCCGGGGAGCTTGCCAGATGCAGGCCGAAGGCCTGTTGCAAATTGCCCTGCAGATCGGCTGCGTGCAATGCCGGCCAATGCGTCATGTGCACCGGAAACGACACCAACACCAACGCATAGCCAACCATGGCTGGATTGAAGGGGTTACGACCCACACCTCCGTAAATATGCTTGCCCAGCCCCAGGGCGGCGGTGCTGGCAATTATCACCAGCCACCAGGGGGCGGCTGGAGGTAGGGCGATAGCGAGCAAGGTGGCAGAGACCAAGGCACTGCCATCGCTGAGGGCGGCCGTCACCTGCTGGCCACGCAAGCGCACGAAAACCGCTTCGCAGGCCATCGAACTGCTCGCCGCCAGCACAAAATTGGTCAGCGTTCCCCAGCCTTGCAGCCAGAACAGCGCCAGCACACCCGGAATCAAAGCAAGCAGAACATGGCCCATGGCCCGGCGCGTGCGCTCCAGAGCCAGAGTGCTGTCAGCGACCTCAAGGGGTTGCATGAGCGTCCAGTTGGCGCTGCGCCTGGTTTACCGCATCGCGCGCAGCACTTAGGGTCTGAGGGCTGGTGGTTGAATCTCTTTCCAGTTTGCCAAGCTCGGCACGGCGCATGGCCAACTGGATTTTCGCGCGCTTGAGGTCAGCACTGGCCGGCGCGGCGGCTTGGGTGGGTGGTGTCGGTGCCTGGGCTTGAAGTGTGTCCAGCTGCGTCTGCGCTTGATCCAGGGTCAGCTGTAATTCTTCAAGCTGCAGGTGCTGTGGCAGGGTAGGGGGCGATCCAAAAGCCTTGAGCGATTTGTGCAACTGGGCTCGACTCATGGCTACGGCAATTTTCGCCTGCTTGAGCGCGGCATCGTCCGCCGCGGCTTTTTGCGCCTTGACCCGCTCCAGCGCCGCCTGGATGGGGTCGCTCGTTGTGGTCTCGACCTGAGCCGAGCGCTGCAAGCGATCCTTGCGATCCTGCAGCTTTTGCTGCTCTTCGCGATGCAGGCGAGCGGCCCGCTGCTCATGGCGTTGGCGTGCATGATTGCGCTTGTCGGCGCGGGCCTGCAATTGCTCGGCAGTGGTCGCCAGGCCGCTGACGATCGGTATGACCTTGCCCAATGCCGGCAACGGCACCAGATCGATGCAGTCAACTGGGCAGGGCGCCACACACAAGTCGCAGCCTGTGCATTCATCAGCGATAACGGTGTGCATCAATTTGGCGGCACCGACGATGGCATCCACCGGGCAGGCCTGAATACATTTGGTGCAGCCGATGCATTCGGCCTCACGGATGACGGCAACCTGGGCTGGCGCCTCGCCACGCTCGGTGTCCAGGGCAATCACCGGCACCTGCAGCAGGTTCGCCAGGGCCGCAATGGTTTCAGCACCGCCGGGTGGGCATTTGTTAATGGGCTCGCCCGCGGCAATGCCTTGTGCATAGGGCTTGCAGCCGGGATGACCGCATTTGCCGCACTGCGTCTGCGGCAGCAGGGCGTCGATGCGTTGAATCAAACTCATGATCTGAACAATCCGTCGAAACCAAGAAACGCCATTGCCATGAGGCCGACACTGATCAACTGGATCGGCAGGCCCCGAAAGGGCGAAGGCACATCGTCATTGCAGGCCCGCTCGCGCAGGTCGTCGAAAAGGCTCAGGGCCAGCCAGAACCCTAACCCGGCGCCCAGGCTCATTATTAAGGTAGTCCAAACGCCGAAGTGCCCATCGTCAGCGCTTAAGGCCAGGCCCAGCACCGCGGCATTGGCCAGCAGCAAGTTGTCGAGCCCGGCAAAGGGCAGGGCGGGAAGCAACCTTGCCAGTAAGCGCAGTAGCGGCGTGATCAACAGCACGCACAAGGGCAGGAACACGAACAGGCGTAGAAAGCCCAGGTCCAGGGGCGCCAATAGATATTGGGCCACCAAATTGCCGGGTACTGCCGTCACGATCATCAAGGCGCAGGTGGCAATGCCCAGCGCATGGATGCGCGTGCGACCGGTGTCCTGCGCAATACGCACCAACGGGTCAATGCCCAGCGGTGTGTGCAACACAAGGTTGTTGATCAGGGCGGCGCTGATGAGCGTGAAGAACAGTTCGGTCATGGTCATGCCGGCGTGCGAGCTGTCAGCCATTATCCGGCAAGGACACAGCAATGAAAACGCCCCGCCACGAATCGTCGTGGCGGGGCGTTCAGGGTATTACTTGATGCGTTGGCCAGGTTTGGCGCCGCTGTCGGGGCTGAGCAGGTAGATCTCTTCACCGCCAGGGCCTGCAGCCATCACCATGCCTTCGGAGATACCAAAGCGCATTTTGCGTGGCTTGAGGTTGGCGATCATCATCGTCAACCGGCCTTCTAGCTCGGCCGGGTTCGGGTAGGCCGACTTGATGCCGGAGAACACATTGCGCTGCTCGTCACCAATGTCCAGGGTCAGGCGCAACAGTTTGTCGGCGCCTTCCACGGCTTCTGCCTTGAGAATCAGGGCAACGCGCAGGTCGACGGCCGCAAAGGTGTCGAATTCGATTTCGGCCGACAGCGGATCTTTCTGCAGTTCGCCGTTACCGGTGGGTGCGGCTTGGCTTGCAGCCAGGTCTTCTTTCGAAGCATCGGTCATGGCTTGGACCTTGGCCGGGTCGATACGCGTCATCAGGGCCTGGAACGGGTTGAGCGTGTGGTTGTTCAGCAGGGTCTTGTGGTCGTCCCAGGTCAGCGGTGCCACGTTCAGGAATGCTTCGGCGTCTGCAGCCAGCACCGGCAGTACCGGCTTGAGAAAAATCACCAGTTGGCGGAACAGGTTGATGCCCAGGGCGCAAACGGCCTGGACTTCGTCCTGCTTGCCTTCCTGTTTGGCCAGCGACCAGGGTGCCTTGTCGGCGATCCAGGCGTTGGCACGATCGGCCAGGCCCATGATTTCACGCATGGCGCGGGCGAAGTCGCGCGTCTCGTACGCGTCGGCAATGCTCGGTGCGGCGGCCAGAAAGGCTTCGGTCAGTTCTGGCGCGGCGTTACCCTCGACCATCACCCCGGCGTTGCCTTTGTGGATGAAGCCCGCGCAGCGGCTGGCGATATTGACCACTTTGCCAACCAGGTCCGAGTTGACCTTCTGAACGAAGTCTTCCAGGTTCAGGTCCAGGTCATCGACTCCGCGACCCAGCTTGGCCGCGTAGTAATAGCGCAGGTATTCCGGCGACAGGTGGTCCAGGTAGGTGCGCGCCTTGATGAAGGTGCCGCGCGACTTGGACATCTTCTGGCCGTTGACGGTCAGGTAGCCGTGTACGTTGATGGCGGTCGGCTTGCGGTAGCCGGCGCCTTCGAGCATGGCAGGCCAGAACAGGGCGTGGAAGTTGACGATGTCCTTGCCGATGAAGTGGTACAACTCGGCCTTGGAGTCTTTATTCCAGTAGGCGTCGAATTCCAGTTCCGGGCGACGGGCGCAGAGGTTCTTGAAGCTGGCCATGTAGCCGATCGGGGCGTCCAGCCAGACGTAGAAATACTTGCCTGGCTCGCCCGGGATCTCGAAACCGAAATACGGTGCATCGCGGGAGATGTCCCACTCTTGCAGGCCGGCATCCAGCCATTCGGCGATCTTGTTGGCGACAGCATCTTGCAGGGTGCCGCTGCGGGTCCACGCTTGCAGCATGGCCTGGAAATCGGGAAGCTTGAAGAAGAAGTGCTGGGAGTCCTTGAGCACCGGTGTCGCGCCGGAAATCGCCGATTTCGGGTTTTTCAGCTCGGTCGGTGCATAGGTTGCGCCGCATTTCTCGCAGTTGTCGCCGTACTGGTCTTCGGCCGCGCACTTGGGGCAGGTGCCCTTGATGAAACGGTCGGCCAGGAACATTTGCTTTTGCGGGTCGAAGTACTGGGTGATCGAGCGGGTGGCAATGTGCCCGGCGTCACGCAGCTTCAGGTAGATCTGGCTCGACAGTTCGCGGTTTTCTTCGGAGTGGGTCGAGTGGAAGTTGTCGAACTCAACCAGGAAGTCAGCAAAGTCGGTGCTGTGCTCTACCTGGACGGCGTCGATCAGTTGTTGGGCGGTGATGCCTTCCTTTTCGGCGCGCAACATGATGGCCGAGCCATGGGCATCGTCTGCGCAAACATATACGCACTGATTGCCGCGATGCTTCTGGAAGCGCACCCACATGTCGGTCTGGATGTACTCAAGCATATGGCCAAGGTGGATGGAACCATTGGCATAGGGCAGGGCGCTGGTGACGAGAATCTGACGTGGCTCGGACATGGGGCTCGGCTTTCTGGCTGTAAAACGAAGATCGGCCACTATAAAGGGCTCGCAAAGATATTTCACCCCGTGTGCACCACTCGCAATGCTTTCAATGACACAGAACGGTTACGATAGCCGTCTATTTTGCTCAGTCTTGACTCGGGAGTGTTCATGAGCGCCGTCAATCGCGCCGCGGTGGAAGCCGTCCTTTCTCAATACACCGACCCTTACCTGAACCTCGACCCGGTCAGCGCCGGATGTGTTCGTGCCGTGGAAATCACAGGCGATCATGTTCGCGTGCAGTTGGAGCTGGGGTACGCCGCTGGCCTGTTCAAGAATGGCTGGGCGCAGGTGCTGCAAACGGCCATTGAAGGCCTGGACGGCGTGGCTAGCGCCAAAGTCGAGATCCAGTGCGTGGTCGTGGCGCACAAGGCCCAGGCTCAGATTCCGGGCATGGCCAATGTGAAAAACATTGTCGCGGTGGCCTCCGGCAAGGGTGGCGTGGGCAAGTCCACCACCGCTGCCAACCTGGCCCTGGCCCTGTCTCGCGAAGGCGCGCGGGTGGGGATTCTCGACGCCGACATCTATGGCCCCAGCCAGGGCGTGATGTTTGGTATCGCCGAAGGTACCCGACCAAAGGTCAAGGATCAGAAGTGGTTTGTGCCGCTTGAAGCCCATGGTGTTGAAGTCATGTCCATGGCTTTTCTGACCGATGACAACACGCCGATGGTCTGGCGTGGTCCGATGGTGTCTGGTGCGTTGCTGCAACTGATTACCCAGACCGCCTGGAACGACCTGGATTACCTGGTCATCGACATGCCGCCAGGTACGGGCGACATTCAGCTGACCCTGGCGCAGAAAGTGCCGGTGGCCGGGGCTGTCATCGTGACCACTCCGCAGGACCTGGCCTTGCTGGACGCCAAGAAGGGCGTCGAGATGTTCCGCAAGGTCAATATCCCGGTGCTGGGTGTGGTCGAGAACATGGCAGTGCACATCTGTTCTAACTGCGGCCACGCTGAACACCTGTTCGGTGAGGGCGGGGGTGAGAAGCTGGCGACCCAGTATGGTGTCGAGCTGCTGGCTTCGCTGCCGCTGTCGATGCTGATTCGTGAACAGGCCGATGGCGGCAAGCCAACCGCAGCTGCCGAGCCCGAAAGCCAGATTGCCATGGTTTATCAGGAGCTGGCGCGCCACGTCGGTGCGCGCATCGTATTGCAGGAAGCGGCAACACCTGCAATGCCGAACATCACCATCAGCGACGACTGACAGGCTTCTATTCGCGAGCCCGACAAGCTCTGCTCCTACCTGCATTCCGGAACCAGTCATGCCGGAATGCCAGATCATCGCGAAGCGTTCAATCCGTGAATTTATTACGCCCACAAAAAAGCCCCGCTTTTAAGGGCGGGGCTTTTCGAAGCTAAAAGCTACAAGTTAGGCAACTTGAACTTCTTCAGCTTGCATGCCTTTCTGACCGCGGGTAGCGATGAAAGTGACCGCTTGGCCTTCTTTCAGGCTTTTGAAGCCGTCAGCTTGAATGGCTTTGAAGTGTACGAACAGGTCGTCACCGGATTGTGGGGTGATGAAGCCGAAGCCTTTTTCATCGTTGAACCACTTAACGGTACCGGATTGGCGATTGGACATGGTGTATCTCCTTGGACACAGTAATTAGCTACGACGCAGGAACTGCCCTGGTCGGGACTGAGTGCAAAGAGCAGGAAAATTCGTAGAGATGGTTTGATCGAAATCTAACATCGGGTAGAGATTCTCAGTGACACAAGCAGCTTCAGTGGCGCCACCTTAACCCTTTTTTCCTAATGTGCCAATGGTCTTGTTCGGGTTTAGTGGAATTCGGGACTAATGGCGCATGTAGCACGCCAACAGTGCATTTTGTGCCCAAGAGGGAATGGCCATCCGGCACCTTGCGTGGATGAAACTTTGAAGCTGGGCGTGAGCCCGGTAAGATGCGCGGCACTATTTTCTTCACCTTGCTATTCAGGACACACCGCCATGAGCATCAAATCGGACAAGTGGATTCGCCGCATGGCGCAAGAGCACGGCATGATCGAGCCTTTCGTCGAGCGCCAGGTGCGCGGTGAAGGCCAAGACCGAGTGATCTCCTTCGGCGTATCGAGCTATGGCTACGATGTGCGCTGCGCCGATGAATTCAAGGTGTTTACCAACATCAATTCGGCGACCGTCGATCCAAAGAACTTCGACGAGAAGAGCTTTGTCGACGTCAAGAGCGATGTCTGCATCATTCCGCCAAACTCCTTCGCCCTGGCCCGCACCGTCGAATACTTCCGCATTCCGCGCAATGTATTGACCATTTGCCTGGGCAAGAGCACCTATGCGCGCTGCGGCATCATCGTCAACGTCACACCGCTTGAGCCGGAATGGGAAGGCCACGTGACCCTGGAGTTCTCCAACACCACCACACTGCCAGCCAAGATCTACGCCAACGAAGGCATAGCGCAGATGCTGTTTCTTGAGTCAGACGAAGAGTGTGAAGTGTCTTACAAGGACCGTGGTGGCAAGTACCAGGGCCAGCGCGGCGTGACCCTGCCGCGTACCTGAGGCGTCCTGGCGAGGGAATTCCTTCGCCATTTGGCACTCCAACGAGATGTACTGTTGCGGTCTGCGCAAGGCAGGCCGCACCTCGATCAGGAGCGCGCTATGAAAATCGACCCATCGATCCGTGCAAAACTCGCCTTGTTACAACCTAATCAGGTGGGCCGGCTGGCGAATCCTAACCTTGCAATGGCTGGCGGAATTCCCGGCCAACCCGACCCCGACACGCCTCAACCTGGTGATCCAGATCA
Source organism: Pseudomonas sp. KH_021 (assembly GCF_057838865.1). Classification (NCBI taxonomy): domain Bacteria; kingdom Pseudomonadati; phylum Pseudomonadota; class Gammaproteobacteria; order Pseudomonadales; family Pseudomonadaceae; genus Pseudomonas; species Pseudomonas sp. KH_021. Next base: position 1,280,794 of record NZ_CM174477.1, read on the forward strand.
CCAGCCGACCGAACCAGGTGAGCCGGCACTGCCCGATGAGCCACCTCCTGCCCCCGTGGTCTGATCTCGCCTGCAACCAAGGGCGTCTCCAATAGTGCCGCCCGTTTGTGCATGGGCAGGGTGTTCCTCAAGGCGAAAGAAGGTAGCCGCTGCGATAGGGCACCTGGCCTGCAACATGGGCAATGACCATGCCGGCGGTGGCCATGCGCCGCAAGGAGCGGGCATAGAGCAGGCCGGGTTGCACATTGTGGATAGGGGTGACCCGGTCGTTGAGCGGGTTGATGATTTCGGCAATCACTTGCCCTGCGTGCAGGTATTGCCCTGGGGTCGCGTGAAATACCAGCAGGCCACCCAGTGGTGTGCTGACCGGTTCGACCGCTGCCAACGGTGTCTGCGGATACAGCAGCGCTGGCAGCGGCGCCGGTTCGCCACCGATGGCGCCGAAATGAGTGAGGTAGTTCAGGATGGCCTCGCTGTCGTGACTGGCCATGGCATGGTTGACGTCGCCTTGGCCGCGCAATTCAACGGTGACTGAAAAACTGCCTTGCGGGATCGGGAAGCGGTCGCCGAAGCGTTGCTGCAATTGCCACCAGACCAGCGTGAAGCATTCATCGAAAGACTGCCCACCCGAATCGGTGGCCAACAGGCTCGCCTGGGCGCCCAGGTAGCGAGACAGCGGCTCTACCTGGGGCCAGGCTTCGGGTGTGGTGTAAAGGTGCTGCACGGCTTCGAAGTCGCAGTGAAGGTCCAACACCATGTCGGCATCGAAGGCCAGCTGTTGCAAGGTCAGGCGCTGCGATTGCAGGGGGGTATGCGCCGGCTGGCGTTCCAGCTGCTGGCGCAGGCTGTTGCGGATCAGCCAGAGGTTGTGGGCTGTGTCGTCGTTGAGGTGGGGCTGGATTTCATCACCGACCTGGTCGCTCAGGTCGATGAAGTTGCGATTGAAGTTTTCCCCGCTCTGCAATTCGTATCGCCCTAGCGGCACATCCATCAACACCTGCTCCAGCCCCACTGGATTGGCGATTGGCACTAGCACAATCTCGCTGCGCAGCAAGCCTTGCAGCTCAAGCAAACTCAGGCGCTGCTTGAGGTGCCAGGCGACCAGCATGCCGGGCAATTCATCAGCATGCAGCGACGCCTGGATATAAATCTTGCCAGCCCCGCGAGGGCCGTAGTGGAAGCTGTGGATCTGGCGGGAGATGCCGGGTACCGGCGCCAGGATCTCGTGAGTCCGATGGTGCATGGTCGATCCTAATGTGCAGGTCCGAGAACGGCCCGCCAGCGGCGCTCAGCCAGGCGGAGCAGGCCAACCAAGGTCAATATCACACAAAGATAGATGATCGCGGCGATGCCGAACGATTGAAACGTCAGAAAGGTCGTCGAGTCGTCATTCTGTGCCGTTCTCGATTCAAGAGCCTAGGCGCCGTGCACCGCGGTGTATCAGGTAATTCGCGGCGCATTCATCGCAGCCAAGGCTGGCTCCTGCACCGTGCTGGTGTAGGAGCCAGCCTTGGCTGCGATGGCCATAGGTATCTACACATCTTTTGGTGTACTGCATTTCGTAGCAGTGGACGAGTAGAACGAGGCCACGTCCGGCTGCGCAGCAGTCGTAAAACCTGGCACTTCAGTATTCAGATACACCGCGAGTACAGGCTTTGCGAGGACTACGTCCCCGGACCTGGCCTCGCTGAACTCGTCTACTGCTACGAATGTAGCCGCTGACGAGGTACGAGGCTGCGATCGGCAGCGAAGCGGCCGTAAAACCTGAGACCGTAATCCATCAGGCACACCGAAGGGCCTGAATTTACGACGGCTTCGCCGCCGATCGCAGCCTCGTACCTCGGCAGCGGCTACAAGAGCCGCGCTGCCCCAGAATTGTGTAGATACCTATGCTGCGATGGCCACACCGCGGGCATAGGGCTATTTCCCGGGCGTCAAGGTCAGCCGCTTGATGCCATAAGCCTTGTCGAGATTCTGTGGCTGCATCGGAAAGCTCACGTACTGCCCCTTCAACCAGCCCTCTATGCCATCGGCAAAGTGCGGGCTGGCCGGGTTGCCAGACTGGCCGCCACTGTTCTGACCCATCAGCGGTTCAGCCTGGCCGAAGTCGACGATCAGGCGCATGGCGGGTACGAGCCTGGGATTGAAGTCCTGGCCCCAGGCGTAGGCCGAGCTGTTCAGGGTGGTGTGGTCGCCTCCGGCCGGGATGGCTGTGCGATTCAACTTGCCGCTGGCGGTGAACCATTCGTAGCGGTGTAGCTTGCCCCACTGCCAGGCCTTGCGATCGGCACCCATTGCCTTCTCACCGGCGCTGACGGCAGCGGCGAGGCTCTGGGCCAGAACGGTAGGCTTGTCTTCTTTCGGTACGGTGGTGACATTGTCCCAATACGGGCTGTCTTCGCGGCCAAGCAAGTGGTCAGCCTGGGCTGAGTAGGAGAGGTTGGCATTCGCCACGAAGGCCTTCCAGGCCGGGCTCGATTCCGGGCCCAGTTCGTCGAGGAAGGTCAGCTTGGCGCTTTCTTGCAAGAACAGCTCGTACAGGGCTGCATCGCTGGACACCGGGCTGAGCTTGCCGTCAAAAGCCATCAGGCGGGTGTAGGCTTCCCGCGCCTTGGCGCGATCGGCTTGAGGCAGCGCTTCGATCGCCTTCTTCAGGGGCTGGGCCATACCCGGCGCCGCGAACATTTTTTTCAGTTTGTCGGCGAACAGCGTGGTCTGGTCGTATTGCATGTTGATCATGCTGCGGGTGTCATGCTTGCCGCTGCCGGCCAATTGCGCAATACGCTCGCCGCGCTCTGGGTAAGACCAGGTGTTGGACAACTGCATGCCGTAGCCGTGGGGCACCGTGCGCTGGTTGGCAGTACCCAGCCAGCCTTGCGGCGGGTCCTGGTCATAGGGGTGCAGCATCGGGTCGGCATAGCCGTCCCAGTCGAAGCGGCCGTTCCAGCCCGGCGAGGGCAACAGGCCTTCGCCTTCGCGTCGATTGGGGAAGCTACCGGTGACCTGCCAGCCGATCTGGCTGGCATCGGCAAGCACCAGGTTCAGCGCAATGGCGCGGATTTCCCGGCTGGCGTCGAAGGCTTTTTCGATGTTTTGCGCACGGGACAAATCAAACAGCGCGTCCAGGCTGCGGTCCCCCTTCAATGCTGGCGTCTGTAGGGCCAGGCCGAACCCACCTTGGCTGCCTGTCAGCAACGGTCCATGACGGGTTTCATAGACTGCCTCGCGGATCGGCCGCTGGCCTTTGACGAAGTAGGTTTCGTTGCGCACACCAGCCGGTTGCCATTTTCCGTCCACTTCAACCATCAGGCGGCTGCCTTCGCGCTTGAGCTTCTCCAGAAACAGGTCCTGGTTGTCGGCCATGACCGAGGTCATGCTCCAGGCCACTTTACCGTTGAAGCCTGCCAGGATGCCCGGGTAACCGGCGAGCGTCACCCCGGCCGCCTGATACTTCGGTGAGCGGATTTGTACATAGTTCCAGGCCGATGGGAGGGCCATCGGCAAGTGACTGTCATTGGCCAACAGGCTTTTGCCGCTGCGGCTGCGTTGCGGGCTGATCGCCCAGTTGTTGGCGGCGGCACCGAGCCTGTTCAACTCGCCCAGTTGCGTCGCCATCTTGTTCAACTCACCCAGCCCCGGCAGCTGCGTGCCCAGGTTCAGGCCCTTGAGCTTGTCGGCTTCAGGGAAGGGCAGCGGCTCGTCCGGGTAGCTGGGAAGCAGCCAGGCCAACGGCTCGGCACCGACTTTTTGGGCCAGCACCAGCGAAGAGATTTCCTCCTGAAGGTTGCTCGACAGGCCGAAACCCAGCAGGCAGAAGATCAGCGCCGAATCTTCCGGTTTCCAGTATTCAGGGCGATAGCCGCTGCTGGCGAGGTCGGCCGGCAGCCTGTCGCGGTAGCGGAACAGATAGGCGTTGACGCCGCGCGCATACACTTCATAGAAGCGCTTGAGGCGCGGCGATGCGTCTGTGTACAGCTCATTGGCGGTTTTTCTGAGATTGACGGTGCGCATGAATCGGTCGAGGTCCAGTGCCTCGGGACCGTTCAGTTCCGCCAGCCGGCCTTGGGCGAGCAGGCGCAAGCCGACCATCTGGCTGATACGGTCGCTGGCGTGCACGTAGCCCAGGGCGAACAGCGCATCATGGAAGTTGTTGCTTTCGACCAACGGCATGCCGAGGTTGTTGCGGCGTACCGAAACGTTTTGCGCCAGGCCCTTGAGCGGCTCCACGCCGACGGTGGGCGGCAGGCTGCTACGGTTGTCGTAGGTCTGGCATCCGCTCAGGCTGACGAGCCCGGCCAGTGCTGCGGCTGCGCCGAACCTTGGAAGAAAATGAAATGGGGCGGGCGCGGCCATAAAGGCTCCTGCAGGGGCTGACGACTAAAAGGCGCTACGTTAGTGAGCGCCCGATCGCCGCGCAAGCGGGAGAGAGGCAAACGGGGGGAATATTTGCAGCAGCCTGCTCGCACCACTGCGAGCAGGCGTTCAAGACCGGGCGATCAGGCGCCGTGGCACTTCTTGAACTTCTTGTTGCTGCCGCACGGGCACGGGTCATTACGACCGACATCCTTGAGGGTATTGCGCACTGGCTCCTGAGGGGGGTGGTTGCAGTGCGGACCGTGTACGTGGCCGTGGTCATGATCGTGGTGATGATCGTGATCGTGATCGTGGTTGCAGTCCGGGCCATGAACATGGGGTTGCTGGGTCATCTGGGGTCACTCCGAAATAAAATCGCCGGGGATTATCTCACCAGTGCGCGCCAAGTGCAGGTCCCTGCCGAAGATTAATCCGGTGCCTTTTAGCGGGTGATATAGCTGGCGCAGCACTTCTTGAATTTCTGCCCGCTGGCGCACGGGCAGGCATCGTTGCGCCCAGCTTTCAATGGCACGGTCGGGTCAATGAAATACCAGCGCCCCTGATTTTGCACAAACGAGGAGCGCTCACGGTGGCTGTGCTCTCCTTCGGCATCGTGCCAGCGGGCGGTAAAGGTGACGAAGGCGTGTTCGGGTTGGCCTCCCAAGACCTCTGCGCTTTCGACCTCAAGGCCCAGCCAAGTGCTCCCTGCACTCCAGGCACTGATCGACGCACGGTCCAGGCCTTCCTGCTGGACGGGCAGGGTGGTGTTGACCAGATAGTCGATATCACCCAGCACATAGGCGCTGTAGCGCGAACGCATCAAGGCCTGGGCGTCGGGCGCTGGATGCCCGGCGTGATAATGGCCGCAGCAGGCATCGAGCAGGTTACCGCTACCGCAAGGACAGATCTCAAGGCTCATGCCGTTACCACCAGTACTTTCCAAAATTTTCCGGGTTGGCCCAAAACTTGGCGTTCAGCCAATCGGGCACTTGTTTGTATTCGCGTAGATCATAGGTATAGAGGCTCAGCACCTGGTCATCGCGCTGGAAGCGCTCACTGGCCTGCAACGCCAGGGCCAGAAAATCTGTGTTCTGCCAGCCGCAGGCACGCAGGTCGGTCAGCACGGCAATGCGGCTGGCATTCAGGTTGCGGATGCCCCCCAGCAATTGTTTTCCGGCAGTCAGGCTCAAGTGCTCAAGGCAGTCGACCAGCAAAGCCAGGTCAAAGCGCTGGGCGGCTAAATGGGCCGGCAGCGGGCCAGGCTCGGCCATCTGGATCTCGCAGTCGGGATGGGCCGCTTCAAAGGCGTCTACTGCCGGGACCCGGCTGCCCACCAGCAGCAGTCGCTGCGGTGCATAGCGTTCGAGCAGGGCGGCCAGGGCTTGCTGCGGCGTGCGCGAAGAAAAAACGTCAGCCATCGATAATCCTCTGTCAGAACCGCCAAGACTAACGGGCTACACGCCTTCGGCCTAGCCCCTTGTACACCTGGCCGATCATGGCTTATTGCTGGCGCAGATGGAATGCGCGGTCTTTACTCCCAAGAGCATCGGTTTCGTACCGATTTCTTTAGGAGAAAACCTCGATGAGCATTGTTCGGACAGCATTACCCCTGGTTCTGCTTACCAGCGTGTTGACTGGTTGCGCAGGTTTACAAAAAACCGATTGGCCGACGTGTGCCGCCGTGGGGGGTGTGGGCGGTGCTGCATTGGGTGCCATCGAAAGCTCCGCTTACGCAGGTTACGGCGCCCTGATCGGCGGCGGCCTGGCAGCCGCTTATTGCTGGGTGCATGGTGACGGCGACGAAGATGGCGATGGCGTGCCGGACAGCCGCGACAAGTGCCCAGGCACTCCGCGCGGTGTGCAGGTCGATGCCAATGGTTGCCCACCGGAACCGGTCGCTGTGATCGAAGAAGTGGTGGTGGTCAAGGAAGAAGTCATTGTGATCCGCGATGTCCTGTTCGAGTTCGACTCGGCCCGACTGACCGCCGCCGACAAGATGCGCCTGGACAAAATCGCCACGAAGTTGAAGGCAGAAGCGTCCACCGCCAGGCTGACCGTCACGGGCCACACCGATAGCGTTGGCAGTGATGCCTACAACGCCAAGTTGTCCGATCGCCGAGCCCGTTCGGTGGTCGAGTATCTGATCGAGAGTGGTGTGCCACGTTCAAGCTTCGTCCAGGTTTCCGGGGCGGGTGAGAGCATGCCGGTGGCAGACAACAACACCGCCGATGGCCGCGCCATGAACCGGCGCGTGGAAATCCGCATCAACCGCTAAGCCTGCAGCCGCGCCGCCTTGTGATGTGCCACGGCGCGGTCTTTGCTCCCACGTCACGCTTGCGAGCTCAAATAAAGCATTGAACAAAAAAGGAGAGCCTATGAAGTGGTGCTGGAGAGTGGGCAAGTGCCTGACGGTGCTGTTCTGGTGGGTGGTATTGCTCAATGTGTTCATGCCCATGGTCAAGCCGTTCAATCTGCTGGTCAGTGCGGCAGGTGCGGGGCTGCTGGGATTGCATCTGCTTGAGGTGCTGCTGTTCAACAGTCTCTTGCAAGGACGCAGCCACCGCTGGTTCGACCGGTTGCAGATCTTGCTAGTGGGCATATTCCACATTCAGTCAATCCCATCCCCAGCCAAGGCGAACAAGCCCAAGTGAATCGGGCGCCGCCAAAGCTGGGCGCTGTGCTGGGGGTTACTGGATAAATGCCTGCAAGTCAGTGGTCAGTGTGTCGATCGCCACCTTGAAGTCCTGGGTAGTGACGGGTTGGTTGGCGTTCTCCAGGGTTGCCCCGAAGACTTTGCGCACCACTTTGACCACCGTCTGGCCATTGTTCCCATCAATCAGCTCAGCTTCCACGTAAAGCTCAGTATCCTGATCGCGGTAGCCTGTGGCGGCAGACACGCCGCCGACAACGGCGGCGACCGGGACGACTTCATACCAGTGCATGCCTTCATTCGACGCACTGACGCCGGTGATGGCGGCGCGCATAACCAGCACGCGCGAACCCCGCGGTGCCAATCGGGCATCAGCGACAATCGGGTAACTCTGCCCCAGGACGTTTTTGGTGCTGTGGGTCATGTAGGCCTGCAGCTCTTCGAGGGTCTTGAGGTTGACCCGGCCATCAGGGCGAGGCGTGGGGTAGAAATCCAATTGCTTGAATGCGATCGCGTCATAGGCGTACGGGTTCCAGCTCGCAGCTTCCCAGCGCATCGTCTTCTGCCCGCTCGTGGTGGTGACTTCCTGTAGGTGGCTGTAGTTATGCAAATAGCCGGAATACTGCTCTTTCTCGGTGAATCTGGAGGTGCAACCCACCAGCAGCATGCCACCCACTGCGATACCTGATATGAGTTTGTGGAACATAGTGTTGTGATGCTCACTTGCGCATTGAGTTAGTCGGCCCACTCTGTGCCAGCGTCTGCGGTTTTCCATGGCGGGTCAGCCAGTTCAGCATCTCGGCCACCGACACCCTGTGGTTATGTTCCACCCATTGCACGCCCTCATGGCTGTAATGTTCGCTGTAGTGGCTCAGGACCAGCTCGCACTGGTCTTCTGACAGTTGAAGGCTGGTTTCGCGAAAGTGCAGGGCGGCGCCGGCATGTTTTACCACCCGTTGCTCCAGAATCAGTGACCGATTGTTAGTTGGCATAGGTTTGGCCTCGAGAGTGATTGCGCTTGAGCCAAAGCATGGCAAGCAGACATGGCAGAGAGGGATGTGGATACTGACAGTCGGTCCTTGCCAGCAGATGTCTGATTTTTTGCCAACCTGACACTTTGTTACCGAGTTGAAATATATGACGGATGGCATCGAATGGTTTTAGATGTGAACTCTTACAGAACTTAAGTGATGCGTGCAGGTGAGCAGTCTTTTGATCGTGGACGATGACCTCGAGGTCCTTGCTCTGCTGAAGAGATTTTTTATGCAACACGGCTATTCGGTGGAAGTCGCCACCGATGGTGCCTCGTTGTGGTCGGCCATGGAGCGCCAGGCACCGGACCTGATCATTCTCGACCTGATGCTGCCGGGGGATAACGGGTTGACGCTATGCCAGCGCCTGCGCCAGCGATACCCAACGCCGGTGATCATGCTCACCGCCATGAGCGAGCTTAGTGATCGGGTGGTGGGCCTTGAGATGGGCGCCGACGATTACCTGGGCAAACCCTTCGACGCCCGCGAGCTGTTGGCCAGGGTGCGCGCGGTATTGCGTCGGGCCGGGGAGAATCGGCCCTTGACCGGGACGGTGCCGCACCCGTTGATTAAGTTTGCCGACTGGCAGCTGGACCTCACCCGGCGGGAGTTACGCTCGCCTGACCAGGTGATGATTCCTTTATCGGCCGGGGAATTCGACTTGTTGCTGGTGTTTGTCGAGCACCCGCAGCGCATTTTTACTCGCGAACAATTGCTGGACCTGGCACGAGGTCGCAGCCATGACGCCTTCGATCGCAGCATCGACGTTCAAGTCAGCCGCTTGCGGCGCAAGCTGGATATCGACAGCAAAGGCGTGGAAATGATTCGCACGGTGCGCAACGTAGGGTACCTGTTCACCCCCAGTGTGACTCGCCAATGAAAGAGGCCAAGGCGCGCTGGCGCCTGCGCACGCGCGATACGATTGCCCGTTGGATTGCCCTGACGACGATCGTCGCGATGCTCACGTCGCTTGGCTTCAACGCGCTTTTCACCCAGTTGGCGGGCGTCTGGGCGTATCCGCCCCTGATCGAGACCGGCCTACTGGAAAAGGTCGCCTTGCTGAGTAAGCTGATCGAAGCATCACCCGCCGCACAGCGCAAACAACTTGCCGCTGCGATCAGTGACAGCAACTTGACCATCAGTTGGCATGCCGATCGCCAGGAGCTGGGCCTGCCGACGGTCCCTGAGGCGAGCCGTCGCGCGGCCACCCCAGAGGCGCAGCGTCTGTTCAACGCTCCTAAGCGCCACCTCGAAGCGTATCAACCCAGCGACTGGCCACAGCAAAACGGCCACTACGCCTTGCTGGTGCAACTGGCCGATGCTTCCTGGCTAATGTTCAGTGTCCCTTCTCGCAGTTGGGGGCTGGGCCAGTGGCAGCGTGACCTGATTCTGATTGTGCTGGTACTGTTGTCCACCGGGCTCGTCGCCTTGATTGCAACCCGCCGCCTGGCCAAGCCTCTGCAACAATTCGCCCAGGGTGCCCGGCGTTTTGGCGTCGACTTCCGTGCGCCGCCTATCGAGCCGGTAGGTCCTCAGGAAATTCGCCAGGCGATCCTTGCGTTCAATGCCATGCAGGCCCAGTTGCAACACTTCATCAATGACCGCACGCAGATGCTCGCCGCCATTTCCCACGACCTGCGCACGCCCTTGACCCGCATGCGGTTGCGCGGCGAATTCATCGAAGACCTGGAACAACAGCAACGGTTGTTCCGCGATGTTGACGAGATGCAGGCCATGATCAACTCCAGCCTGGAATTCTTCCGCGACGATGCCCGACTGGAACAAAGCACGCAGTTCGATCTGGCGGAGTTGCTGCAAACCCTGATCGACGACTACCGCGACCAGTTCATCGATATCACCTTCAGCGGCCCTGCTCGACTGGTTTACTTTGGGCGCCCGCTAGGCCTGAAACGCGTCATCACCAATCTGGTCGACAATGCCATCAAATATGCCTGCGAACCTGTCATTGAACTGTATGAGGACAGTGAAAAGGTGACCCTTCTTGTACTGGATCGAGGGCCTGGGATCCCCGTTGAAAGCCATGAGCAGGTGTTTTCGCCGTTCTTTCGCCTGGAGCGGTCACGCAACAAAAGCACTGGCGGGGTGGGCCTGGGGTTATCCGCAGCCCGGGCGATCGTGCTGGAGCAAGGCGGGTCATTGACCTTAAGCAATCGCCCAGAGGGAGGATTGGAGGTGCGGGTCGTGTTGCCAGTGTAGGAGCCGACTTTAGTCGCGATGGCCTCACCGCGGTTCATCCCAGACCTCACCGCGGTTCATCCCAGACCTCGCGCGGTTCATCCCAGACCGCGGTGAGGCCATCGCGACCAAGGTCGGCTCCTACGGGAACGACGGGCGGGCGGCCGCCACGGCCACAACCAACAACCCGACGCACAGGTTAATGCCGACCAACCGGCGAATCCGCCCTAGCGCGGCGGCACCGGCAGGCCAATCCTGGCTTTCGACGGCAGTGCGCAGTTGCGGCAATTGCAGCGACTGGATGCGAATGAACAGGGCCGTCATCACCACATAAAGCCCCATCATCACCTGCACATAGCGCGGCGCGGTCTCGAATCCGCCAAAGCGCATCTGCAGCATGCCGACACCACTGATCGGAAGAATCAGCACCGCAAGCCAGACCCAGGTGAAAAAGCGTGGGAAAACTTCAAGCCATAACTTCAACCGTGGCGGCCCCTCAAGCGCTGTCATGGCCGCCGGGCGCAGGATCATCCAGGCGAAAAACATGCCGCCGACCCAAACCAGGGCTGCTAATACATGCAAGGTATAGGTGATGGCATAGGGGGTCATGGGGATCTCCGTTCGGCGCTGGGGGCAATAGCGGGGTATGATAGCCACCCATCCCGAATACTGAAAATTTATCCAGCCCTGCGCCCCCGAAACTATGATCAGTAACGAACTCAAATCCCAGATTCAGGGCGCCTATTCGCGTTTTCTCGAAGCCAAGAGCCTCAAGCCTCGCTATGGCCAGCGATTGATGATCGCTGAAGTCGCCAAGATGCTCGGCGATATTGCCTGCGACGACGAAGGCAAGCGCAGTGGCGACCCGGCCGTGGTCGCCGTAGAGGCAGGCACCGGTACTGGCAAGACGGTGGCCTACGCCATCGCGGCCATCCCAGCTGCCAAGGCCGCGGGCAAGCGCCTGGTGATTGCCACGGCGACGGTCGCGCTGCAGGAGCAGATCGTCTACAAGGATCTGCCCGACCTGATGCGCAACAGCGGCCTGAGTTTCACCTTCTCACTGGCCAAGGGGCGCGGGCGCTACCTGTGCATCTCCAAGCTCGATGTGCTGCTGCAGGAAGGCCACGCGCAAAGTGCAACCGCACAGCTGTTCGAGGAAGAAGGCTTCAAGATCGAGGTCGATGAAGCCAGCCAGAAGCTGTTTACCAGCATGATCGAGAAGCTGGCCGGCAATAAGTGGGACGGTGACCGTGACAGCTGGCCCCAGGCCCTGGAAGACCAGGATTGGGCGCGCCTGACCACCGACCACAGCCAGTGCACCAACCGGCATTGCCCCAACTTCCAGCAGTGCGCCTTCTACAAGGCCCGCGAAGGCATGGGCAAGGTCGATGTGATCGTTACCAACCATGACATGGTACTGGCCGACCTGGCCCTGGGCGGTGGTGCAGTACTGCCTGACCCGCGTGAAACCATCTACGTGTTCGACGAAGGCCACCACCTGCCTGACAAGGCCATCGGTCACTTTGCCCATTACACGCGCTTGCGTTCCACCGCCGATTGGCTCGAGCAGACGGCGAAAAACCTGACCAAACTGCTGGCCCAGCACCCGCTGCCGGGGGACCTTGGCAAGCTGATCGAGCAAGTCCCGGAGCTGGCCCGTGAAATCAAGACCCAGCAGCAATTCATGTTCACCGTGTGTGAAGAGCTGGCCGATTTTCGTGCCGGCGAAGACATGGAAGGGCGTGAGCGGCCACGCCATCGTTTCGTCGGCGGAGTCGTGCCTGAGCACATCCGCGAAATGGGTATCGAACTGAAAAAAGGCTTCTCCCGCCTGACCGACCTGTTCACCCGGCTGACCGAATTGCTCAAGGAAGGCATGGATGACGAGGTCAATATCGGTATCGCCAGCCACCAGGCCGAAGAATGGTACCCCCTGTTCGGCAGCCTATTGATGCGTGCCCAGGGCAGCTGGGAGTTGTGGACAGCCTTTACCGCCGAAGACCCGGAAGACAGCCCGCCCATGGCGCGCTGGCTGACCCTGGCCGACAGTGGCGCCCTGTTCGACATCGAAGTCAACGCAAGCCCTATCCTGGCGGCCGAAATGCTGCGGCGTAACCTGTGGAGCGTGGCCCACGGGGTGCTGGTCACCTCGGCTACCTTGACGGCGCTTGGCAAGTTCGACCGCTACCGTATGCGTTCTGGGCTGCCTAAAAATGCAGTCACTACCATCGTGCCCAGCCCATTCCACCATGCCGATGCGGGTGTGCTGCGAGTGCCGGACCTGCGAGCCGACCCGCGGGATGCGGCTGCGCACACCGCTGCCATCATTCGTGATCTACCAGAATTGGTTGAAGGTTCAAGAGGCACGCTGGTGCTGTTCTCCTCGCGCAAGCAGATGCAGGATGTATTCGACGGCCTGGATCGAGACTGGCGCAAGCAGGTGTTTATCCAGGGCAATCTGTCCAAGCAGGAGACGCTCAACAAGCACAAGGCGCGAGTGGATGGCGGGGATTCCAGCGTCTTGTTCGGGCTGGCCAGCTTTGCCGAAGGGGTTGACCTGCCGGGTGCCTATTGCGAGCACGTGGTCATTGCCAAGATCCCCTTTGCGGTGCCGGACGACCCCGTCGAAGCAGCCTTGGCCGAATGGATCGAGGCGCGGGGCGGTAACCCCTTCATGGAAATCGCCGTACCAGACGCTTCGCTGCGCCTGATCCAGGCCTGTGGCCGGCTGCTGCGGACCGAGGCCGACCGGGGCACCATCACATTGCTTGACCGTCGTGTCGTCACACAACGCTACGGCAAGGCTATTCTCAATGCCTTGCCACCGTTTCGTCGGGAAATTTCCTGAGCCAGCGGGCAACCTTTCCCGCTGGTGTTGTCTATTCACGCCATGAAGGCCGACGTTGGCCTTCCCAGGAGAGCTCAAACCCTATGATTCGCCGTTCGCTGCCTGCCGTATTTGCACTGTTGTTTGCCGCCCCTGTAGTGGCCGCACAACAGACGCTGTTCAACTTCGTTCGACCTGCAGACGTGGTGCAGATCGCGACCGAGGATGCCAGCCTGCCGCAATCCAACGCGGAACAGACAGCCGAGGGCGAAGTATTGCGTCGGGTGGTGTTCAACCCCGTCGAGCGGCCCAGTTTGCGCATGACCCCGCAAACGGGTGTCTGGGACTGGTCGCAGACGCCTATCATGACCTTGCGCCTGCAAAGTGCCATGAATTGGGCGCTGACCGTTGATGTCACCGTCACCAGCAACGACGGCAAGACCTTGACCAGCCGCGTTGATCTGCCGGCAGGCCCGGCTCAGACCGTATTGATTCCCTTGCAGGCCAACACGCCCCTGAGCCAGGGCATGCGCGCCGGCCCGCCGATGCCTTGGGTGCGAGACGGCCAGCGGCTGTTGCTGGCCGGCAGCGTGGGAGAGGTGGATCGCTCCCAAGTCACCTCGGTCACCTTGTCGATGCCCAAGCCCACTGTAGCGCAGAGCCTGTTGATCGAGCGCTTTGGTGTGCAGGACGGGGAAGACGACATGATCAAGGCCGCTTACGGCAGCCTGGTTGATGGCTACGGCCAGTTCAATCGCGGCAAGTGGCCAGAAAAGATCACCAGCGACGATCAACTCAAGGCGGCGGCCGGCAAGGAACAGCAACAGCTCAAGGCCTGGCTCGGTGAACGCGAAAAACAACCGCTGGACAAATTCGGCGGCTGGAGCAAAGGCCCGACTTTTGACACTACAGGGTTTTTCCACACGCAAAAGCGCGATGGCCGCTGGTACCTGGTGACACCTGAAGGGCACCCGTTCTATTCGCTGGGCGTCAACGCCGTTGCCCCTCAAGGTGGGCGCACTTATGTGGATGGCCGCGAATACATGTTTACCGCGCTGCCCCAGGGCACCGAGCCCTTGGCCGATTACTATGGCCAAGACGATAACCGTGACGGCAATGCATCCTCCCATGGTCGCGGTTTCAATAGCGGACGCTGGTACGACTTTTATGCGGCTAACCTGGCCCGCACCTATGCAGTGCCGTGCGCCAAGCCTGCAGAGGCACCAAGCGAGCCTGCCAATACGGTGGCCCCGCCTGATTGCTCAGCAGGCAAGTTTGACGCCAAGCGCTGGCAGGCTCACACGCTCGATCGCTTGCAGGCCTGGGGTTTCAACACCATTGGCAACTGGAGCGATGCAGGCTTTGCACGGAATGACCGAGTGCCCTACACCTTGCCGCTGCTGATCGTCGGTGATTACGCCAGTATCAATACCGGCAACGATTGGTGGGGTGGCATGCCCGACCCGTTCGACCCACGCTTTGCCATGGCGACCGAGCGGGCCGTGGCCATTGCTGCGCGGGACCATCGTGATGACCCTTGGCTGATTGGCTACTTTGCCGACAATGAATTGTCCTGGGCGGGCCGCACAGATGACCCCAAATCCCGTTATGCGCTGGCCTATGGCACCTTGCGGCTCACCACCGACGTACCGGCCAAGCGTGCCTTTCTCAAACAATTGCGCGACAAGTATCGCAACCAGGAAGGCTTGTCCAAGGCCTGGGGCATCAACCTGACGGCCTGGGAGCTGATGGAAGATCCAGGGTTCGAACCGCCACTGCCAAGCCCGGAATACCCGGAAATCGAGGCCGATTTCAAACACTTCCAGCGCGTTTTCGCCGACACCTATTTCAAGACCATCTCCGATTCGCTGAACTGGCACGCCCCCAACCATCTGTTGCTGGGAGGGCGTTTTGCCGTCAGCACGCCGGAAGCGGTCGAGTCCTGTGCGCAGTTCTGCGACGTGCTGAGCTTCAACTTCTACACACCCAAGCCTCAAGATGGCTACGATTTCGCACGCCTGCGTAACCTCGATAAACCGGTGATGATCACTGAATTCAGCTTCGGTTCGCGTGACCGTGGGCCACTTTGGCCCGGGCAGCTCGAAGTGGCCAAGGAAGAAGACCGTGGCCCGGCTTATACCAAGTTTCTCAAGGCCGCCCTGAGCGAGCCGGTGGTGGTTGGGGCGCATTGGTTTGAATACCTGGACCAACCTGTCACCGGTCGACTGCTCGATGGGGAAAACGGTCATCTGGGCCTGGTCGGCGTGACCGACGTGCCGTTCCAAGGCTTCGTCGCTACAGTGCGCAAAGCCAACCAACAGGTACTCGAAGAAATCGGCAAACAGGCGGCGCTGTCCAAACCCGCGACAGAGACGCCCAATGAAGAACGAAAAGACGCCCCGTGATCCCTGCAAAACCCCCGGCTCACACACCCACGCGGTGTAGGAGCACGGCTTGCCGGCGATGAAGTCACCGCGGTGTGCCAGGTACGATGCCTGGCGGGTAAACCCGGCTCCTACGCAGGTTCCCAAATACCCTGAGTGCTGGAACAATGCAGCCCTCGTCGAACAATGAAATGTGTGGAGAGTCAGCGGTGCAGATCCAGGGTCACTATGAACTCAAGTTCGAGGCAGTGCGCGAGGCCTTTGAGGCACTCTTCGATGATCGTCAGGAGCGCGGCGCGGCGCTGTGCATTCAAGTTGGTGGCGAAACGGTCGTCGACCTGTGGGCCGGTACAGCCGACAAGGACGGTACCGAGGCCTGGCACAGCGATACCATCGCCAACCTGTTTTCCTGCACCAAGACCTTCACGGCCGTGACTGCGCTGCAATTGGTGGCGGAAGGCAAACTTGAGCTTGATGCCCCGGTCTCCCGCTACTGGCCCGAATTTGCGGCCGCAGGCAAACAGGCCATTACGTTGCGCCAACTGCTCTGCCATCAAGCCGGTTTGCCAGCCATACGCCAATTACTGCCTGCCGAGGCTCTGTACCAGTGGCAGACCATGGTCGACGCCTTGGCGGCTGAAACGCCGTGGTGGACGCCAGGCACCGGCCATGGCTACGCGGCCATTACCTATGGCTGGTTGATCGGTGAGTTGATCCGTCGCGCCGACGGCCGCGGCCCCGGTGAGTCGATCGTTGCCCGGGTTGCCAAGCCGCTGGGGCTGGATTTCCATGTGGGGCTTGCGGATGAAGAGTTCCATCGCGTCGCCCATATCGCCCGCGGCAAGGGCAACATGGGTGATGAAGCCGCCCAACGGCTGTTGCAGGTCACGATGCGTGAGCCCGAGGCCATGTCGACCCGAGCGTTCACCAATCCGCCCTCCATCCTCACCAGCACCAACAAACCCGAGTGGCGACGGATGCAGCAACCGGCCGCCAACGGCCACGGCAACGCCCGCAGCCTCGCCGGTTTCTACAGCGGCCTGCTCGACGGCAGCCTGCTGGAAGATGAACTGCTCAACGAACTGACTCGCGAACATAGCCTGGGCGAAGATAAAACCCTGCTGACCCAGACTCGCTTCGGGCTAGGTTGCATGCTCGACCAACCGCAAGTCGCCAACGCCACTTTCGGTCTTGGGGGGAGAGCGTTCGGTCATCCTGGCGCCGGCGGTTCAGTCGGTTTCGCCGACCCGGAACGCGATGTGGCCTTTGGTTTCGTCACCAATACCCTGGGGCCATACGTATTAATGGACCCGCGAGCACAGAAACTGGTGCGCGTCCTGGGCACCTGCCTGTGATCGGAATGTGACGGAATTCCGGAACCCGGCTGTTATTCTCTCCTCCAATTACTTGTTATTTGGGCATTTTGCCTGTTGTTAATTTACCCACTGTCCTAGCGTGGAATACCTGATGTCCTCTTACAAATCGATCGCGCTCGTGCTTTGCCTGGCTGCAACGGGCTGCGCCCAAACGCCAAACCATTCGTCCGCTGACAGCGACCATGGCTGGTGGCCCTTCGGTGGCGACAAAGTCGCTGACAAGGAAGTGAAAGCCGCCGTAGAAGAAAAGGCGATAGCCAAGGCGGCCGCACCTGCCGAGAAAAAAGAGAGCGGCTCTTCATGGTGGCCGTTTGGCGGCGATAAGGATAAGAAAGAGACCAAAACCGTCTCCAAAGTCGATCCGAAAGTGACCCAGGCTTGGCTCGACAAGTACGAGCCTTCGCTGCGCGAAGCAATCAAGGACAGCAAGCTTAAACTTGAGCGCCGCGACAATGTGCTGGTGATTACGATGCCGGTAGACAGCGCCTTCAACCCTGATCGCCCGGCCATGCTGCTGCCGATCACGTTGGGGCCGATCACCCGTGTCGCGAAAATCCTTGAAGCCGACCCGAAAACCGCCGTATTGCTGCTTGGGCATGCCGACTCCAGCGGCGTGGCAGCGGCTAACCAGAAGTTGAGCCAGGAACGCGCAGGTTCTGTCGCGGCGATTTTCCGCCTCAGTGGTTTGCAGCGTGATCGCATGATGCTGCGCGGCATGGGCTCGGCGGCGCCGCGTGCAGCCAATGACAGCGTTGAAGGGCGCTCCCTGAACCGTCGTGTCGAAATGCTGGTCACCCCACAGGAAACCCTCGTCGCCTTGATCGGCCAGTACAAGCAGCCCACGTTCACGGCTGCTGAAATGCTCGCGGTGAAAGGCAGTGCGCCCGCCTCGGCCAAAGCGCCTGAGAAAAAGGCTGTTGCACCCGCCAAAAAAGCGACCGCTACTAAGAAGGCGCCCACCAAGGCTGCGGTCGCGAAGAAAGCGGCACCTGCCAAACCTGCAGCCAAGAAGGCTGATCCGGTAAAGAAAGTGGCGACTACCGCACCCGCCAAGACTAACTGATCGACAAGGAAGCCCGTAATGAGACCCACCCTGGCGGATATGCGTCGCGACTATGTGCGTGATGGCCTCACCGAGGCTCAAGCGCCGAACGAGCCCTTTGCCCTGTTCAGGCAATGGTTCGATGAGGCGGTCAAGACCGAGCAGGCGCCGGTCGAAGCCAACGCCATGACGCTGGCGACCGTCGACACCGACGGCCGGCCACACTGCCGGGTATTGCTGCTCAAGGGGCTGGACGACAAGGGCTTTACGTTCTTCAGCAACTACGAGAGCGCCAAGGGCAGGCAGTTGTCAGCTCATCCCTTTGCCGCCATGACCTTTTTCTGGCCAGCCCTGGAGCGTCAGGTTCGCATCGAAGGCAAGGTGGTGAAGGTTTCGGCAGAAGAATCGGATGCCTACTTCCAGGTGCGGCCATTGGGCAGTCGCCTGGGCGCTTGGGCTTCTCCCCAGAGCCAAGTGATTGCTGATCGTACCGAGCTTGAAGGGCTGCTGAAGACTACCGAGCAGCGTTTCAGTGACAAGGCACCGCATTGCCCGGCGCATTGGGGCGGCTACCGTTTGTTGCCTGAGCGAATCGAATTCTGGCAAGGGCGGCCAAGTCGCCTGCATGATCGTCTCAATTACCAGCGTAAGGGCGACACGTGGTCGCGCGAACGCCTGGCCCCCTGAGCAGAAACCCTGTAGCCGCTGCCGTTAGGCTGCGATGCGGCCCGAAAGGGGCGCCCGCTTCGCGGTCGATCGCAGCCTATCGGCAGCGGCTACATTTGATTTTTTGTGCGCAGACGTTGTCTAGACGTTCTAGCCTGTGTGCAGGTTGGCGCGTGTCTGTACCGTACCTGAACGGAAGCAATTTTATACAGGCTGTGTCGTGACAGTTGAGTTGGCACGGCGTCTAATGAAGACCTGTCTTTTGGAGATTAAACCCATGCGTAAATCTGCTTTGCTCGTTGCTTCCTGTACCGCGATGTCGCTGTTGCTGGGTGGCTGCGCCTCCAGTCTGACCGGCGACTCTTATTCGCGCGATGAAGCGCGGCGTGTACAGACCGTGCGCATGGGTACGATCGAGTCCCTGCGACCGGTCAAAATCGAAGGCACCAAGACGCCGATTGGCGGGGGTGCCGGTGCTATTGTCGGTGGTGTGGCGGGTAGTGCTGTTGGCGGTGGTCGCGGCAGTGTCGTCGCCGCAGTCATTGGCGCGGTAGCAGGCGGCTTGTTGGGCTCGGCGACCGAAGAAGGCCTGACCCGTACCCAAGGCGTGGAAATTACCGTGCGTGAAGACGACGGCAGCATGCGCTCTTACGTGCAGGCGGTTCAGCAAAACGAGATTTTCCGTGTCGGTGAGCGCGTCCGTATCATGACTGTCGACGGTACCAGCCGCGTCAGCCACTGATCAGCGTTATAAAGCCCCGACCAGCCAGGCTGGTCGGGGCTTTTTTATCTCAACAGGTTATGGCAGAGCGGGTTGGGGTTGGGGTTTGCGGCTCGACACAGCGGTAATCGCATAGCCTGCAATGGCTGCAATGAACGACCCGGTGAGAATCCCCATGCGGTCCATACCGGCATATTCGCTTGCGCCTGGCACAAAGGCCAATGACCCCACAAAAAGGCTCATGGTAAAGCCGATACCACACAGTATCGCGACACCCAACACCTGGCCCCAGTTGGCGCCGGCCGGCAAGGCGGCCATGCCAGCCTTGACCGACAGCCAGGTCAGGCCGAAAACCCCCAGGGCCTTGCCGACCACCAGGCCAAGGGCGATGCCCATGGGGACAGCGTGCGTGAAACTTTCCAAGGTGGCACCGGCTAAAGGCACCCCAGCATTGGCGAAGGCAAAAATCGGCAATATGCCGAATGCCACCCAAGGGTGCAGCGCGTGCTCAAGGCTGAGCGCTGGCGAGGTCTCGGCATTGCGGGTACGCAAGGGGATGAACAGCGCCAGCGTGACACCGGCCAGCGTGGCATGTACACCGCTCTTGAGCACGCAGACCCAGAGAATCAGGCCGACAACCATGTAGGGGCCGAGCTTGACCACACCCATGCGGTTCATGGCGAACAGGATGGCCAGGCAAGCGGCTGCCAGCATCAAGGACAGGCTCGAAAGCGTGCCGGAGTAGAACAGTGCAATGACGATAATGGCGCCCAGGTCATCAATAATGGCCAGGGTCATCAGGAACAGTTTCAGGGAAGTGGGCACGCGCTTGCCCAACAAGGCCAATACACCCAAGGCGAAGGCAATGTCGGTGGCCATGGGGATCGCCCAACCCGCCACTGCAGCCGGATTGTCGCGGTTCAGCGCCCAATAGATCAGCGCCGGAACCACCATGCCCCCGATGGCAGCAGCGCCCGGCAGGACAATCTGGGAGGGTTTGGACAGGTGGCCATCGACCACTTCGCGCTTGACCTCAAGGCCAATCAACAGAAAGAACAAGGCCATCAGCCCATCGTTGATCCACAACAGCAAAGGCTTGGCGATTTCCAGCGCACCGACCTTTGCCACCACCGGGACATCCAGCAGGCCGTTATAGAGGAATGACAGCGCCGAGTTGTTGATGATCAGCGCCAGCGCTGCTGCTGCAATCAACAACAGCCCGCTGGCAGCTTCCAACTGAAAGAAACGAGTGAAAGTGCTTCGCAGCAAGTTGGCTCTCCCTGCATGATTTTTCGGAAAGGGGACACCCTAACCCTTACGGTTAGTTGTTAAAACAAAAAATATATTCTTTTTTGTAATAAGGAATTAATGAGCTTTGGACGACGGCACAGAGCCTAGCAGTCGGACGGAATATTCGCGTCAGACACTATCTATTGTTGATGTAGGAATATTCCTAGATGAAGCATCAGGGCAGCGCTCGGTCCGAGCGCTGCCCTGATGTTTAGTGGGCGATGCCGAGGATGTCGCGGGCAACGGCTTCGGCAATGCGAATGCCGTCAACACCTGCCGAAAGAATGCCACCGGCGTAACCTGCGCCTTCACCGGCCGGGAACAAGCCGCGCAGGTTAAGGCTCTGCAGGTCTTCGCCGCGGGTAATACGCAGCGGCGAGGAGGTGCGGGTTTCGATGCCGGTCAGCACAGCGTCGTGCAGGTTGTAGCCTTTGATCTGGCGATCGAAAGCGGGCAAGGCTTCGCGGATGGCTTCGATAGCAAAGTCAGGCAAAGCCAAGGCCAGGTCACCCCAAGCCACACCTGGTTTGTAGGAAGGTTCGACGCTGCCGGCGGAGGTGGATGGCTTGGCGGCCACAAAGTCACCTACCAACTGGGCCGGGGCCATGTAGTTGCTGCCGCCGAGGATATAGGCGTGAGCCTCCAGGCGCTCCTGCAATTCGATGCCGGCCAGCGGGCCGCCTGGGTAATCCTGTTCTGGCGTGATGCCAACAACGATACCCGAGTTTGCGTTGCGCTCATTGCGCGAATATTGGCTCATGCCATTGGTGACGACGCGGCCAGGTTCGGAAGTGGCGGCCACCACGGTACCGCCAGGGCACATGCAGAAGCTGTAGACCGAGCGACCATTCTTGGCATGGTGGACCAGCTTGTAGTCGGCCGCGCCGAGCTTGGGGTGGCCCGCGTACTTGCCCAGGCGCGCCTGGTCGATCAGCGTTTGCGGGTGTTCGATGCGAAAGCCGATGGAGAACGGCTTGGCTTCCATGAACACGCCCCGTGCGTGCAGCATGCGGAAGGTGTCACGGGCACTGTGGCCCAGCGCCAGGACGACATGTTTGGAGGCGATCTGTTCGCCGCTTTCGAGCACCACACCCTGCAACTGGCCGTTGTCCAGCAGCAGGTCGGTGACTTTTTGTTCGAACCGAATTTCTCCGCCCAGCGCCTCGATCTCGTGGCGCATGTTTTCAACCATGCCAGTGAGACGGAAGGTACCGATGTGCGGCTTGTTGATGTAGAGAATCTCTTCCGGCGCACCGGCTTTGACGAACTCATGCAGCACCTTGCGGCCATGGTGCTTGGGGTCCTTGATCTGGCTGTACAGCTTGCCGTCGGAGAAGGTGCCGGCGCCCCCTTCGCCAAATTGCACGTTCGACTCGGGGTTAAGCACGCTTTTGCGCCACAGGCCCCAGGTGTCTTTGGTGCGCTGGCGTACTTCCTTGCCGCGCTCGAGGATGATCGGCTTGAAGCCCATCTGCGCCAGCAGCAGGCCAGCGAAAATACCGCACGGGCCGAAACCGACGACTACCGGACGCTCCTGCAAGCCTTCAGGCGCATGTCCAACGACCTTGTAGCTGACATCCGGTGCCGGATTGACGTTGCGATCGTCGGCGAACTTGCGCAGCAACGTCCCTTCGTCCTTGGCACTCAGGTCGATGGTGTAGATGAATTGCAGGTCCGAAGACTTCTTGCGGGCGTCAAAGCTGCGCTTGAACAGGGTGAATGCCAGCAGTTCTTCGTCGGCGATCCCCAGGCGCTGCACGATGGCCAGGCGCAGGGCTTCGTCGGGATGGTCCAGCGGCAACTTCAATTCGGTGATTCGTAACATGACAGGGTCCAATTTCCAGGCCACAGGGAAGGGCCCGGCAGCTTTACTCGAACCGGCAATTATAAGCCGGTCGAGCGGTTTACCGGCAGATTAAAAAAGCGATGCTCGGCGCCGTCAGTCGTCTCGCGAGCCGCCGTAATAGGCGCAACCGCGTTGTGGCTGGCCGTTGATGCGAAGTTCCGCGCTCAAGTGCTGGACACTGCCGGTAACACTGTCGACGCAGCGCTGCGGAGCGGCCCACAGCTCGATGCGCTGTTCATTGGCTTCGCTGCTGAGGTTGAAGCGGCCTTCAGGGAGTTGCTCCTCCAGATACGGTAGGGCCAAAGGTGGTTGGCCTTCGCGCTCGAGCACCATGCCTTTGCCACTGGCTTTGACAGTCCAATCGGGCTTGTGACCGGAAGCGCGGAGGGTCAGGCGCTTGAAGTTAGGGTCACTGCACGCATTGGCCGAGCGCGCGAGGCGGTAGAACTGATGCAGGTCCAGTTGGCCGTCATTGCCACCGGTGGTACTGGCGGCGAAGCTGCCGCGCAGGTCGACGAACAGCTTGCCGGCCGTGTTGCCGAAGTCTGCGACTTCCTGGGCAATGCCGGTATTGCCACTGTCATTGATGACGAAGCGACGCCCCTCATTGCAAGGCTGGAACAACAGTTGGCCGCCTTCGCCCTTGAGTTCGCCCTGCATGCGCGTCATGCCAGCGGTGGAAACTGACGTTGGCTTTTCGGCAAACATCTGGCAGCCGGTAAAGATGGGCAATAGGGCGACGAACAACAGAGAACGGGCAATGCGCATCGAGGGGGCCTCCTGGAAATGGCTGCCACGTTACGCAGGCTCGTCACCGATCACAAGGGCTCAACCGATGTGACGCAATCCAGTGGTCAATGGACAGCCGGCCCGGGCCGCGGGCCATCAGCAATAGCAACACCGCCGCCCAGGTCCCGTGGGTAGGGTAGGCGTCGGGGTAGACGAAAATCTGGATGGTCAGTGTCATGCCCAGCAAGGCCAATGCAGAAAAGCGCGTCGCCAGGCCCAGCAGGATCAGCACGGGAAAGCAATGCTCGGCAAATGCTGCCAGGTGCGCGGCGACTTCCGGTGGTATCCACGGTAGCGCGTATTCGCTGCGAAACAGCGGGATCGTGGAGTCGGCAAGACTTGGCCAGCCCACTTGAAAGGTGCCGTCGAACACGTCGATAGCCAGCCCTTCGACCTTGGTCTGGCCGGACTTCCAGAACACCGCGGCAATCGAGAAGCGCGCTACAAAGGCGATCAAGCTGTGGGGAATGCGTTCGAACAGCGAGATGATGCGATCGAGCAATCGCACGGGCAGTCCATCTGGAGTGTTCATGTTCAGGCCTTCTGGGGTGGGGTCAGGTGGATGATTGCGCCTTTGCCGATCAGCAGGGTCAGGATCGGCACCAGTTCGAACTGAGGGTCACGCGCTGTCCCTTGGCGTGCGGCAAGGCCGAAGCTCCGGCCATGAAGAAGGCTCGACATAAAGGCCCCCGCGCCGGGTGGCAGGTTGATCACTTCGACCTGAAGCCCATGGCGCAGCACTAAGGCGGTTTGAGCGATATCAGGGTTAACCTGGCTGATGTCCGCGCCATGATGTGCCGCCCACAGTGCGCAAACAGCGTAGTGTGAGTCGAGCACGGCAAGGCTGGGGTGAAGCGTGAATTGCAGGCCAGCCAGAAGATCTGGCTGGTCGAGAACGGTAGCCAGGCGCTGCGGGTCGATGGCTGGCGAGTCGGCGGCGTGAAAAGCACACACTCGCAGACGTTCCAAGCGAGCGACGTCTGCCAGGTATGGCAGGCTGGTGGCGGGTTCGAAGCGTTCGATAAAGTCGCCAAAGTGCTCGCCGTAATGGACCATCAAGGGCGACTGAGGCGGGTGCTCAAGGATGAATTGCCGGGCCATCGCCGCAAAGAAATCGTCCCCCACCAACTGTTGGACCACCGGGTAGCTGTCGGCCAGCGATTGGCTCAGGGACACCGCGACGTTGTTGCGGTAAACCGCAAATCGACTGGCGGCGGCTTCGCCGTTGAACAAAGGCGGGCAACGTCTGCCCGGTAGCTGCAGTGCTTGGGCAAAAAGGGCTTGAGTGCTCATGCTGCCACCGTGCAGCGCTCGATCAGCCTTTGCGCTCGCTGGGCCTCGGCGAGCAATACGTTCAATGGCGGTATGTCATTGTCCCGCTCGATCAAGGTTGGAACCGGCCCGATGATGTGCAGCAATTCAGGGAAGAGCGACCAGACCGCCTCATCGATCGCAGCGCCGTGGCTGTCGATCAGCAGGCGTTGACCGAGGCTGTCCGTGTCTTCGGCGAACCCCGCCAGATGAACCTCGCCAACGGCGTGCAAGGGCAGTGCATGAAGGTAGGCCAACGGATCACGGGCATGGTTGACGCAGCTGATATAGAGATTGTTCAAGTCCAGCAGCAGGCCACAGCCGGTGCGGCGAATCACTTCGCTGATGAAGTCAGGCTCATCCAGCGTCGAAGCCCGCCATTGCACATAGGTAGCGGGGTTTTCCAGCAACAGGCGTCGGCCAAGGTGTTCCTGGGTTTGCTGAATATGATTGCAGACGCGCGCCAGTGCGGCCTGATCGTAGGCCAGCGGCAGCAGGTCGTTGAAGAAACAGGGGCCATGGCTGGACCAGGCCAAGTGTTCGGAGAACCATTGGGGTTGATAACGTCCCAACAGGGTTTTCAGGCGGTCGAGGTGAGCTGTGTCAAGTGGCGACTCGCCACCGATGGACAGCCCGACACCGTGAATGCTCAAGGCGTAATGCTCGCGCAAAAGCCCCAGGTAATGATGGAAAGGCCCGCCCTCGACCATGTAGTTCTCAGCGTGGATTTCCAGGAAGCCGATGGCGGGTTTATCGACCAGCAAGGCCTCGAAAAAGGCCGGCTTGAGCCCCAGCCCCACAGATTTTGGCATGTTTGAACGGTGCAGGGCAGAAAGGGACATGATCGGGACTCAGGCCGGTTGAACGAGGTGTAAATACCGTGGCGCCCCTTTCGGGCCGCATCGCCGCCTACGGCAGCGGCTACAGGGCTTTGGCCTTGAAGGCCATGAGTTGGCCGAAGCCGGTTGGCGAGGTCGAGCTGGCGGTTTTCTCGCAAGTGCCTTTTGGTACCAGTTTCCAGGCGTTGGCCTGGTGGTCCATTTTCGAGGTGCCGGCGCAGGTGGTGCCGGCGCCAGCAGCGCAGTCGTTCTTGCCTTTCATGGCCACGCCGAAGCATTTCTCCATGTCGTCGGCGGCATGAGCGGCAGGCAGCAGGGTCAGGTTCAGGGCGGCGCCCAGGGCGATGGCGAGGCTGGTGGCGGTGAGTGTGGATTTGTTCATGATGATTGCTCCAGTGATCAAAAACGCAGGCCGGGGTTTGTGTGGCTTGCTTGCGTCACTAGAGAAGGTAGACGGGCGGGTGTTACAGCAGGTGGAAAAATATAAACGGGTTATGGGGCAACCCACGGCTTTGGGGTAGGAGCCGGGTTTACCCGCGATGAACGCACCGCGGTGCATCAGGCACACCGCGGTGCGTTCATCGCAGCCAAGCAGGCTGTGTGAAAACCCGTGGCCATCGATTCAAGCAAACGCCCCGACCTGTTCGGGGTGTTTGCTTGAATCGAAAATATGGACGAAAAAAGACCTTTCAGTCCATTAGCGCCATCATTTGGCGTGCCCCGAGCACGTTAATTGCTCTTTTAAGGTTGTAAGCGGTTATCGCAAGCGCCATTTCCGCTCGCGCACCCTCAAGTTGTCGCAACAAGAAACGGCCATTACCAAATAGCCATTGTTTGAGGTTGCCAAAAGGGTGTTCAACAATCGATCTTCGGCTGACCATCATCTCGGGATGCGCCTGCATTCGCTGCGCCATTCGCTCAAAAGCATCTTCGTGAGCATGGCGCGAGAGGTATCGACGCTTAGCGTCGGTGCATTGCCCTTTTAACGCGCACGATGTGCAATCGCTGACGGCCTTATAGACCCGGCCATCGTTGTGCAACTGTTTAAATATCAGCAATTGACCCGCAGGACACGTGTAGTGGTCTTGCTCTTGGTCGTAAGTAAAAGCGCTTCGCTCAAAAAAATCCTGACCCTTTTTGCTGGAGTTTTTTGAGCGGCTGGGCGGGACATAAGCGGTGATGTTCGCGTCTTCACACGCCTGGAATTGCTTGCCATTGGAGTAACCACCATCGGCAGTCACCGTTAGCTCAGGCTGTTGCAGCAGCTCTTTGGCTTCCTTGGCCATCGGCTCTAATTGGCGCCTGTCCTCGCCATCCTGAGTCACTTCATGGTGCAAGATCAGGCAGTGCTCGGCGTCCACCGCCGTTTGCACGTTGTAAGCAACCTGCGAGCCCTTGGCAGTGCGCATCATGCGGGCATCACTTTCGTGGGTGTTGAACTGTTCTAGCCCCTTGGACTTCAGCAACTTTTGGCGAGCCCGGTTGTTTGATTGCTTGTCTTCAAGTCGAGCCAGCGCTGTTTTGATAGCGCTGGGGTCAATTGTTTCGCTGTCTTCAGACTTATCGGCCTCGTCCAGCTGTGCCAGATACTCGCCAATGCGCTTGTCCAGTTTTTCTTCCTGCAGTTTGAGTTGCTTGAGGCTTAAATGACGCCGTGCAGAGGCTACCGCCTGGAATTTACTGCCATCAATGGCAACCAAATTACCCGCAATCAAGCCGGCCGTGCGGCAGAACTGGACAAAGGCTCGACACGTTTTAACGAAGGCTGCTTTGTTGTCGCGGCGAAAATCGGCAATGGTCTTGAAGTCAGGCTTGAGTCGATTGATCAGCCACATAACTTCGACGTTACGCTGGCACTCGGCTTCAAGCCGGCGTGAGGATCTAATCCGGTAGAAATAACCGTAGAAGTACAGTTTGAGCTGATCAGCAGGATCGTAAGAAGGGCGACCTGTGTTCTTGGGAACCGCTTTACCGAAGCCCAGTTGCGCTAGATCCAGCCTGGCGACATAGGCGTCAATCACGCGCACGAGATGGTCTTCAGGTATCAGATCTTCCAGGGAAGTCGGAAAGAGACTGGTCTGGTGCCGCGCTTCGCCTTGAATGTACGCCACTGAAAAATGCCCCGTGTTTTCAATACGAGGCATTTTCTTGAATCGCTGCGAAAATTGCTAGGTTTTCACACAGTCTGCAAGGCTGGCTCCTACCCGAGCGATCAGCCGCCCAGGTAAGCCTCGCGCACTTTAGGGTCGGTCAGCAGCGCTTCACCGGTCCCCTCCATGACCACCCGGCCGTTTTCCAGTACATAGGCCCGGTCGGCGATTTTCAGGGCCTGGTTGGCGTTCTGCTCAACCAGGAACACCGTCACGCCATCCTTGCGCAGCTGTTCGATGATGTCGAAGATCTGCTGGATGATGATGGGCGCCAGGCCCAGCGACGGTTCGTCGAGCAGCAGCAGCTTGGGCTTGCTCATCAGGGCCCGGCCGATTGCGAGCATTTGCTGCTCGCCGCCAGACATGGTGCCGCCACGCTGGCTAAACCGCTCCTTGAGCCGCGGGAACAATTGCAGGACCTTGTCCATCTGCTCCTGATAATCGCCCTTGTCGGTGAAAAAGCCGCCCATCGCGAGATTCTCTTCAACCGTCAGGCGCGCAAATACCCGACGGCCTTCCGGGACCACGGCGATGCTCTTGCGCATGATCTGCGACGACTCCTGGCCGACCAGCTCCTCGCCCAGGTAGCGAATGCTGCCACTGTGGGCCCGGGGTGAGCCGCAAAGCGTCATAAGCAGGGTTGACTTGCCCGCGCCGTTGGCACCGATCAGGGTGACGATCTCGCCCTGGCGGATTTCCACGTTGACGCTGTGCAGCGCCTGGATCTTGCCGTAGAAGGTGGAAACGTTTTCGAACTGCAGCATTTACGCTTCCCCCAGGTAGGCTTTGATCACTTCAGGATTGCCCCGGATCTGTTCCGGTGTGCCATCGGCCAGCGGCGTGCCCTGGTTGATCACGACGATGTGGTCGGAAATGCTCATGACCAGTTTCATGTCGTGCTCGATCAGCAGCACGGTAACGTTGTGTTCTTCACGCAAGGTGCTGATCAGCGCCTTGAGGTCTTCGGTTTCCTTGGGGTTCAGGCCGGCTGCGGGTTCGTCGAGCATGAGGATCCGTGGGCGGGTCATCATGCAGCGAGCGATCTCCAGGCGCCGTTGCTGGCCGTAGGCCAGGGTGCCAGCCGGGCGGTTGGCAAACTCGGTGAGGTTGACCTTGTCCAGCCAGAACTGGGCGTACTCCATGGCCTCGCGTTCGCTTCGACGAAAGCTGGGGGACTTGAGCAGGCCCGCGAAGAAGTTGGTGTTCAAGTGCCGGTGCTGGGCGATCAGCAGGTTCTCGACCGCCGTCATTTCCTTGAACAGGCGAACGTTCTGGAAGGTGCGCACCACGCCCTTGCGGGCAATCTGGTGGCCGGCCAGGCCCTGGATAGGCTGGCCGTCGAGCAGGATCGTACCGCCGCTGGGCTTGTAGAAGCCGGTCAGGCAGTTGAAGACAGTGGTCTTGCCGGCGCCGTTAGGGCCGATCAGGGCCACGACTTGTTTCTCTTTGACGCTCAAGGCCACGCCATTGACGGCCAGCAGGCCGCCAAAGCGCATGCTCAGGTCGCTGACTTGCAGAATGTTCTGGCTCATTGGCGCAGCTCCAGGTGAGGACGTTGCATGGGCAGCAGTCCTTGTGGACGCCAAATCATCATCAGCACCATCAAGGCGCCAAACATCAACATGCGGTACTCACTGAAGTCACGCATCAATTCAGGCAGCAGAATCATCACTACCGCCGCCAGGATCACTCCCAACTGCGAGCCCATGCCGCCCAGTACCACGATGGCGAGAATGATCGCCGACTCGATAAAGGTGAACGACTCGGGCGTGACCAGGCCCTGGCGAGCGGCAAAGAAGCTGCCGGCAAAACCTGCGAAGCAGGCGCCCAGGGTGAAGGCCGAGAGTTTGATGACGGTCGGGTTGAGCCCCAACGCACGGCAGGCGATCTCGTCTTCGCGCAGCGCTTCCCAGGCACGGCCGATCGGCATGCGCAGCAGGCGGTTGATCACGAACAGCGCCAACAAGGCCAACAGCAGGGCCACCAGGTAGAGGAAGATCACCTTGTTGATCGAGTTGTATTCGGTGCCGAAGAACTCGTGAAAGGTCTGCAGGCCCTCGGCCGCGGTGCGGTCGAAGGTGAGGCCGAAGAAGGTGGGTTTGGGAATGCTGCTGATGCCGTTCGGGCCGCCGGTGAGGTCGGTGAGGTTACGCAGGAACAGGCGGATGATCTCCCCGAAGCCCAGGGTTACGATCGCCAGGTAGTCACCCCGCAGGCGCAGCACCGGGAAGCCCAGCAAGAAACCGAACGTGGCAGCGATCAGGCCGGCAAGCGGCAGGCAGATCCAGAAGCTCAGCCCGTAGTAGTGCGAGAGCAGGGCGTAGGTGTAGGCACCGACGGCATAGAAGCCGACGTAACCCAAGTCCAGCAAGCCTGCCAGGCCAACCACGATGTTCAGGCCCAGGCCCAGCAGCACGTAGATCAGGATCAGGGTGGCGATGTCGACCGCACCGCGCGAGCCGAAGAACGGCCACGCCAGCGCCGCGACGATCAGCCCCAGGATGATCCAGCGTTGAGTGCTTGGCAGCGTCAGGAAGTGACTGACGTTGGCCGGTACCAAGGGGCCGCGGTTTCTGGAGCGGAACAATGCACTCCATTGCTCGTTGAAGAGCACCCGCAAAAACATCAGTACCGAGCACAGGGCAATGACGCCCAGGGCCAGGTCGCCCTGGCCATGCACTTCCAGGTGGATACCGACGATGCTCAGTTTCAGTCCCAGCACCGGGAATGCCACGGCCCAGACCAACAAGGCGCTGAAGAACGCCGATTTAAGATGCTTATTCATACTTTTTCAACCTCCGGGCGGCCCAGGATGCCGGTCGGCCGGAACAGGAGCACAAGAACCAAGAGACCGAACGCCACCACATCCTTGTACTGGTCGCCGAAGATGTCGGCACCGAAGGCTTCGGCCACGCCCAACACCAGCCCGCCGAGCATGGCGCCCGGAATACTGCCGATGCCGCCCAACACCGCCGCGGTGAAGGCCTTCAGGCCCACCAGGAAGCCGGCGTTAGGGTTGATCACGCCGTACTGCATGCTCAGCAGTACAGCCGCCACGGCGGCCAGGGCCGCACCAATGACGAAGGTCAGGGCGATGATGTTGTTGGTATTGATGCCGAGCAGGTTGGCCATCTTGATGTCTTCGGCGCAGGCCCGGCAGGCCCGGCCCAGGCGCGAGCGGGAGATGAACAAGGTGAGCCCGGTCATGGCAATGAGCGTGACCACGAACACCAGAATCTGCATGTAGGAAATCAGGACTTCCTCGGCACCGCCTGGACCGAAGGAGAAGCTCCCCGGAATCAGGTTTGGAATCGATTTGTCCTTGGAGTCCTGGGCCAACAACACCGTGTTCTGCAGGAAGATCGACATGCCGATGGCGGAAATCAGTGGGATCAGGCGGTTACTGCCGCGCAGGGGGCGGTAGGCAACCCGTTCGATGCTATAGCCGTAGGCGCTGGTGACCACGATGGTCGCCAGAAAAGCAGCGGTCATGAGCAGCGGCAGGGAGTCCAGACCCAGCATGGCCAGCCCGGCGAGGGCGATGAAGGCCACGTAGGAACCAATCATGTAGACCTCGCCGTGGGCGAAGTTGATCATTCCAATGATGCCGTAAACCATTGTGTAGCCAATGGCTATCAAGGCATAGGTGCTGCCAATGGTCAGGCCATTAACCAGCTGTTGGAAGAAGTGATAGATCTCAGGCATTACAGCGCTCCTAAAAACCTGTACGCATTTCACTGGTGGAGTCATGTTCCAGCCTGGCAACGTAGCCTTGAGCTACGGGGGCGCAGGCATTGGCCAGCGAACCGCTGGTGACGGTTTTGAGATTTTCAGGTGAACCGGTTCCCGGATCACGGGACGTCGGCCCATATACTTTCGTAAAACAAAGCCCACTGCTTTCACAGTGGGCTTTATCAAGCGTCAGTCCCGATTACTGCGGGGAGACTTCGGTTTTAGGCTTGCCGAAGTGCCACTCGTAGACCACAAATTTGAAGTCTTTCAAGTCGCCATTCTTGTCGAACGACAAGGTGCCAGTCGGGGTCTTGAAGTTGCCGGCATGGATGGCTTCAGCCACCTTGGCGGTGTCTTCGGTCTTGGCTGCCTTGATACCTTCGGCAATCACTTCAACTGCTGAGTAGGCTGGGAACACAAATGGGCCAGTCGGGTCTTGCTTCTTGGCGGCGAAGGCATCGACCAGGGCCTTGTTCTCAGGATCGGTGTCAAACGACTTCGGCAGGGTCACCAGCAGGCCTTCGGAAGCACCTTGGGCAATTTGCGAGATAGAGTCGTTGCCGACGCCTTCAGGGCCCATGAACTTGGCTTTCACGCCTTTTTCCTGCGCTTGACGCAGGATCAGGCCCAGCTCTGGGTGGTAGCCGCCGTAGTAGACGAAGTCGACGTTGTTTTGCTTGAGCTTCTGGATGATCGAGGAGAAGTCCTTGTCGCCGGCGTTGATGCCTTCGAACACGGCCACCTTGATGTTCTTGCCTTCCAGGGTTTTTTTCACGGCGGTGGCGATGCCTTCACCGTATTGCTGCTTGTCGTGCAAGACAGCAACGACTTTCGGCTTGACGTGGTCGGCGATGTAGTTGCCGGCCGCTGGGCCTTGGGCGCTGTCCAGGCCGATGGTGCGGAAGATCATTTTGTAGCCACGGGAAGTGATTTCCGGGCTGGTGGCGGCAGGGGTGATCATGATCACGCCTTCGTCTTCGTAGATATCCGAAGCCGGTTGAGTGGAGCTGGAGCACAGGTGGCCGACCACGAACTTGACGCCATCGTTGACCACTTTGTTGGCGACGGCCACGGCCTGTTTAGGGTCGCACGCATCGTCGTATTCCTTGGCTTCGAGCATCTTGCCGTCAACACCGCCCTTGGCGTTGATCTGCTCGATGGCCATTTTCGCACCGATGAACTGCATGTCGCCGTACTGGGTCACCGGGCCGGTTTTAGGGCCGGCGATACCGATCTTGATGGTGTCCGCAGCGAACGAATGGCCGGCAATCCCAGCCAGAACCATAGCGGCAAACAGTTTGGAAATCTGCTTAGTAGCCTTAGTCATAGTGCTCCACTCAATGTTGTAATTTTTATAGTCCTGTTGGCCAAAGCAGCAGGACCGGATCAGGCTTGCCCACCGAACGACCTGTGTCGAGTCGTGTGCAAAACCTTGAAATCTCCGGTCATTCCCCCCGACAACTGTACCGGTACAGTGTAGAGCGCCGATTTGCCGCTTGAAAAGCTGGCTGCCGAGGGCAATTCACTGGAGTGTCGCCTAGTTGAAAGAAAGTTATAGAAAAGCGGCGATTTTTGACCTGTTATCGGTGGCATCCGTTGCTTTTCCAAGCTTTTCCTTCATTCACTTATTTGCAACCGGGTTTTTCTGCAAAAATACCGACCCGAATTCGCGTCGAATGATTTTTGGTGAAACCCATGACAGAACAACCTAGCACCCTCTATGCCAAACTGCTCGGTGAAACCGCAGTAATTACCTGGAAAGAGTTAGAACCCTTTTTTGCCCAGGGCGCCCTATTGTGGGTCGCGCCTGAATTGGATCTGATCGCGGTGGCCGAGGCCATGACCGAGGATCGCAAGGCAGACTTTACCCAATGGCATGCGGCGGGCACTGTGGCCAAGCTGTCTGATTCGCAGGCGCTGAGCCTTTACGAGGACGCGCCCGACATCTGGGCAGTGGTGGTCAAGCCTTTTATCCTGATCCAGGTGCGTGGGGCGAAGTGAATTGGCGCACCACTATGGTGCGCAAAAAGACTGTCCAGAACGGTCATGGTGCGTGACTGAAAAGTCAAATAGTGGTGCTTGGTAACAATCGGGTTGATTAAAAGAGCAGAGGCGGTAACAGCGATGTCGAGTGCAACTTTACCGACGCATGAATTAAGCGTTGCAGCCCCGCGGCTAATTACGGTTAATTGAGCGCCCCGCTGATTTTATTCATCTCACAGGAGCTGTTCATGAGCACTGCATTACCTTCATTGGCGTTTGCTGGTATCGGTTTGATGGGCCTGCCCATGTGTCGTCGATTGCTGGCTGCTGGATACCCCGTGACGGTATGGAACCGCTCCGCGGACAAGTGCGCACCTCTGGTGGCTGCCGGTGCGCAGGTTGTCGAGACGCCCGCGCAATTGTGCCAAGCCGCCGACATTGTGATGCTGTGCCTGGCCGATACCTCGGTGGTGCGGGAGGTGGTGTTTGGCCCGCAAGGCGTTGCCGAAGGCGCCCGTGCAGGGCAATTGTTGGTGGATTTCTCCAGCCTTGAGCCCACCGCCACCCGGGAAATGGCCGCGGAGCTGGCGGCACGCTGCGGCATGGCCTGGCTTGATACGCCAGTGTCCGGGGGGACTGCGGGGGCTCAGGCCGGCTCTCTGACGATCATGGTCGGGGGAGAGGCCGCGGATCTTGAGCGGGTGCGGCCGATCCTGCTCACCCTTGGCCAGCGGGTGACCCATATGGGGGCTATTGGTGCGGGGCAGGTGACCAAGGCATGCAATCAGATGATCGTGGCCTGTAATGCCTTGGTGATTGCCGAGGTCGTTGCCCTGGCCGAGCAGTCGGGGGTTGATGCAACCCTGCTTGCCCAAGCCCTGGCCGGCGGTTTTGCCGACTCCAAGCCACTGCAGATCCTGGCCCCGCAGATGGCCGAGAGCCGGTTCGAGCCCATCAAGTGGCATGTGCGAACCTTGCTCAAGGACCTGGATGGCGCTGTGAAGCTATCGCGTGAGCAAGGGGCCTCGACCCCCATCAGCGGATTGGCCGCACAACTGATGCGCTTGCACGGGAGCCAGGGTTATCTGGAAAAAGATCCCGCAACACTGGTCCATCTATACCGCGCAGCGCCGGAGCAGGACTGACGTCAGGTGCATCACCGTAGCTTCTGCGGTTGAGTCGATCGAGAATGGGCCGCAGGTCCTGAAGGCTCACCGGTCGGCTGAGTAGATAGCCTTGTACAAAGTCGCAACCTGAGCGCTCCAGAAGTTCGTACTGCTGGACCGTTTCGACACCTTCGGTCACCACCTGCAACCGAAGCGTATGGGCCATGGCGATAATGGCCTGGACGATCTCCAAATCTTGGGTAGAGCGGGAGATATCCTGAATAAACGAGCGGTCTATTTTCAGGGTGTTCAGCGGCAGTTGCTTCAGGTAGGCCAGCGATGAATAGCCGGTACCAAAGTCGTCGATAGACAGCGAAACCCCTAGCGCCCGGATTTTCTTGAGTAAGTTGATGGTGGTGTCGATGCTGCCCATCAGTGCGTTTTCGGTGACCTCCAGTTCCAGGCGGCGTGCAGAAACGCCATGGGTCATGAGCGCGTCAGCGATTTCGTCTGGCAGGTCTTCACGGCACAGATTCAGGGCCGAGCAGTTCACCGTGATTTTCAGTTGTTCGCAGCCGTTATGGTTCAGGCGACTGAGGTCGTGACACGCGCGACGCAGTACCCAGCTGTCCAGCTCGGCGATCAGGCCATTGGCTTCGGCGATGCCGATGAAACGGTCCGGGCTAAGCAGGCCATGCTGCGGGTGTTGCCAGCGGATCAGCGCTTCGAGCTTGGCAACCTGACCTGTCTTCAGGTCGTAGATGGGCTGGTAATAGAGCATAAGCCCAGTCTCTTCCACTAGTGCGATGCGCAATTCTTCCTCCAGCTG
Source organism: Pseudomonas sp. KH_021 (assembly GCF_057838865.1). Classification (NCBI taxonomy): domain Bacteria; kingdom Pseudomonadati; phylum Pseudomonadota; class Gammaproteobacteria; order Pseudomonadales; family Pseudomonadaceae; genus Pseudomonas; species Pseudomonas sp. KH_021. Next base: position 1,315,915 of record NZ_CM174477.1, read on the forward strand.
CAACTCCAGGGTGGCCCGAGTCTTGAGGCTGGCACTGAAAAAATTCAGATGATTACGCCCGTTGCCCTTTGATTGATAGAGCGCCAGGTCGGCGTTTTTCAGCAATTCCTCGCAACTGTTGCCGTCGTCCGGGAAAACGCTGATGCCGATGCTGGTGGTCATCACCATGCGCCGGCCGGCCAGGTCGATGGGTTCTTTCATTTTTTGCATGATGCGTTGGGCCAGATGCCGGGCCTCATCACGATGGTTGATGCCTATCAAAATGCAGAACTCATCGCCGCCAAACCGTGCGACCACGTCTTCATGGCTGCGAGTGGCGCTCTTGATGTGGCTGGCGATGACTTTAAGCATTTCATCCCCGGCGTCGTGGCCCAGGCTGTCGTTGATTCGTTTGAAGTGATCAATGTCCATAAACAGCACCGCGAGCATGCGGCCACTGCCATCCTGGCGCTCGGCGAGCCTTTCGGCGAACATCTGATTGAAACCTCGGCGGTTCATCAGGTTGGTCAGCACGTCGTAATGGGCCACTTGTTGGAGCGAAACCCGCGCCTGATCAAGCTGGCTCAGCAGCGCATTGACGCGGCGAAGGTCATGCTCCTTGCTTTGCAGTTTTTTGTCCGAAAAGGCCGCGCTGATGCTGCTGGCGATCACCAATAACGTAATGAAGGCGATGGTCAGGCTCAATTCGAGGCCATTGCTGGCGGTTTTGGCTATTTCCAGGCTGCTACCGGTTGGCACCACCAAGGTCATGGCCCACATGCCGGTGAAGTGGGTCAGTACGAGGCCTGCGCCCATCACAAGGCTGGCGCTGAGTTTAAGCCACAGATGATGCGCACCACTGCCAGAACTCAGGTGCCGGCCCAGTTGAAGGGACAGCAAACTGACGCTGACGGCAATGATGAGCGACAGGACGACCAGGTCCATGCGGTAGTACTGCACGGCGTTGGAGATCATGGCGGCCATGCCCAGATAGTGCATGGAGACGATACCCAGGCCGATCAGCAAGGATGCTTTCACGTAGTCGAACGTTTTGATTTCTGCTTGGCAGAGGGTGCTCATGGCGAGCAGAGCGGCCAGCAGCATGACCATCAATGAAGCGGCAGTGGTCGGCAGGTCATACTGGATGTCCAGTGGGGCCTGGAAAGCCAGCATGCTGATGAAGTGCATGGACCAGATACCCGCCGCAATGCAGCAGGCACCCAATAGGCGCCATTGCCGCCGGGCCTTGCCCACTTCCGCTTGGCTGGCGCGTTCAGCCATATCCAAGGTTGCAAAACTGCCCGCAAACGCTACCCCGAAGGCCAGCAGCAGCAAAAAAAGATTGTGTCGGCAATCCATCAGCACCTGCCCGCTCGGAGGATGCTCGACAATAAGATTCAACCCCAGCCATTCCATAGCATGTCCATTTTGAGCCTATCGAAAGGTCCCCGCTCCCAGCAGACCTGTCATCGAAGTATAGGGCGGTGCTCAAAAGTTCCTTGGTTGATGGCACTTTGATTTCAAATATTTTGGAATAGAAGACCTAACAAAAAGTAATAAATAGTAGTCTGCGACGAACTCGCCGCGAATGGCCTGATAGATCGTGGTGTGGCCATCGCAGCATAGGTATCTACACATCTTTTGGTGTACTGCATTTCGTAGCAGTGGACGAGTAGAACGAGGCCACGTCCGGCTGCGCAGCAGTAGTAAAACCTGGCACTTCAGTATTCAGATACACCGCGAGTACAGGCTTTGCGAGGACTACGTCCCCGGACCTGGCCTCGCTGAACTCGTCTACTGCTACGAATGTAGCCGCTGACGAGGTACGAGGCTGCGATCGGCAGCGAAGCGGCCGTAAAACCTGAGACCGTAATCCATCAGGCACACCGAAGGGCCTGAATTTACGACGGCTTCGCCGCCGATCGCAGCCTCGTACCTCGGCAGCGGCTACAAGAGCCGCGCTGCCCCAGAATTGTGTAGATACCTATGGCCATCGCAGCCAAGGCTGGCTCCTACCGGACGGTGTAGGAGCCGGGTTTACCCGCGATAAATGCACCCCGATTTATCGGAGTGCCGGACCACCATGATCAGCCGGCGACCAGTACTCGGATCGCTTCCAGGCGCAGCGCTGCTTTGTCCAGCATAGCCAGCCCTTGTTCACGCTGCTTGCGCAGGGCTTCGATCTCGCTGTTGCGTACGGTCGGGTTGACGGCCTGCAGAGCGGTCAGGCGTGCCAGTTCTTCATCGGTTTCTGCCGCCAGGCGCCGCTGGGCTTCGGCCACACGCTCGGTATGACGCGGCAGCACCTTGGTCTCGCCAGCGTTGATGCGTGGCCCCAGGCTGTCGCGTTGGGCCTGGATGAACTTGTTGGCGCTCGCCTTTGGCACACTTTCAAGCTGTTCGTTCAGGGTTTCAAAGGCTACCCGAGGCGCCAGGTCGTTGCCGTTGGCGTCGAGCAGGCAGCGCAGGGCAGCTGGCGGCAGGTAGCGTCCCAGTTGCAGGGCACGCGGCGCGACGACTTCGCTGACGTACAACAGCTCAAGCAGAACGGTGCCCGGCTTGAGTGCCTTATTTTTGATCAGCGCAACGGCGGTGTTGCCCATGGAGCCGGACAGCACCAGGTCCATACCGCCTTGCACCATCGGATGCTCCCAGGTGATGAACTGCATGTCTTCGCGAGACAGCGCCTGGTTGCGATCGTAGGTGATGGTCACCCCTTCGTCGTCGCCCAATGGGAAGCTGGCGTCGAGCATTTTTTCGCTCGGCTTGAGGATCAGGGCGTTTTCCGAGTGATCTTCGCTGTCGATGCCGAAGGCGTCGAACAGGGTTTCCATGTAGATCGGCAGGGTGAACTGATCGTCCTGCTCCAGGATCGCCTCAACCAGTGCCTGGCCTTCGCCAGCACCACCGGAATTGAGCTCCAGCAAACGGTCGCGGCCTGTGTGCAATTCGGCTTCCAGGCGCTCGCGCTCGGTACGGGCTTCAGTGACCAGCGCTTGCCATTCGTCATCATCACCGCTTTCAAGCAACGGCAGCAGGCGCGAGCCGAACCGGTGCTGCAGGGCGTTGCCGGTTGGGCAGGTATTGAGGAAGGCATTGAGCGCTTCGTGGTACCACTGGAACAGACGCTCCTGCGGGCTGTTCTGCAGGTGCGGCACATGCAGTTCGATGATGTGCTTCTGGCCAATCCGGTCCAGACGGCCGATACGCTGCTCCAGCAGGTCCGGATGGGCAGGCAGATCGAACAGCACCAAGTGATGGGAAAATTGGAAGTTACGGCCTTCACTGCCGATTTCCGAGCAAATCAGCACCTGGGCGCCGAACTCTTCGTCTGCAAAATAGGCGGCAGCGCGGTCACGCTCCAGAATGTTCATGCCTTCGTGGAACACCGTGGCCGGGATGCCGGAGCGCACGCGCAGGGCGTCTTCCAGGTCCATCGCGGTTTCGGCGTGGGCGCAGATCACCAGGACCTTCACGCGCTTGAGCATCTTGAGGGTATCGATCAGCCATTCCACCCGCGGGTCGAAACGCCACCAGCGCTCTTCGTCGCTGGTTTCGGCCTGGGCCTGGAAGCTGACTTCCGGGTACAAGTCGACGTGCTCGCCCAGCGGCAGCTCCATGTACTGGTCGGGGTTGGGCATCGGGTAGGGATGCAGCTTGCGCTCCGGGAAGCCTTGAACAGCGGCGCGGGTATTACGGAACAGCACGCGGCCGGTGCCGTGGCGGTCCAGCAGTTCACGGATCAGGCGGGCGCTGGCTTCGGTGTCGCCATCGGCCACGGCGCCGAGCAGGGTTTCGCCTTCATCCCCCAGGAAGCCCTGGATCGTAGCGTGCGCCTTGGGCGATAGGCGGCCCTGGTCGAGCAGCTCTTGCACGGCTTCGGCCACGGGGCGGTAGTTTTCGCTTTCGGCGCGGAAGGCGGCCAAGTCGTGGAAACGGTTTGGGTCGAGCAGGCGCAGACGCGCAAAGTGGCTGTCCTGGCCCAGTTGTTCCGGGGTGGCGGTCAACAACAGCACGCCGGGTATGACTTCGGCCAATTGCTCGACCAGTGCGTATTCAGGGCTGACCTGATCCTCGTGCCAGACCAAATGGTGGGCTTCGTCGACCACCAGCAGGTCCCAGCCAGCGGCGAACAGTGCATCCTGGGCTCGCTCGTCTTCGGTCAGCCATTCCAGGGCCACCAGTGCCAGTTGGGCATCTTCGAACGGGTTGTCGGCGTCGCTTTCGATAAAACGCTCGGCATCGAACAGCGCCACTTGCAAGTTGAAACGCCGGCGCATCTCCACCAGCCACTGGTGCTGCAAGTTTTCCGGTACCAGGATCAGCACCCGGTTGGCGCGACCCGACAGCAGTTGGCGATGGATCACCAGGCCTGCTTCGATGGTTTTACCCAGGCCTACTTCATCCGCCAGCAAAACCCGTGGTGCGATCCGGTCGGCCACTTCGCGGGCGATGTGCAACTGGTGTGCAATCGGCTGGGCGCGCACGCCCCCCAGGCCCCAGAGCGAAGACTGCAACTGGCGGCTGGTGTGTTCCAGGGTGTTGTAGCGCAGCGAGAACCAGGCCAGCGGGTCGATCTGCCCGGCGAACAGGCGGTCACTGGCCAGGCGGAACTGGATGAAGTTCGACAGCTGGGTTTCCGGCAGCGTGCAGGCTTCGTTCTGGGCATTGAGACCGTGGTAGACCTGCAGCCCGTCGATGTCCTCGACTTCGCGCACGGTCATTTTCCAGCCTTCGAAATGGGTAATGGTGTCGCCCGGCGAGAAGCGCACGCGGGTCAGCGGCGCGTTGCGCAATGCATACTGGCGAGTGTCGCCAGTGGCCGGATAGAGCACGGTCAACAAGCGACCGTCCTGTGCCAGGATAGTCCCGAGACCCAGCTCAGCTTCGCTGTCACTAATCCAGCGTTGCCCCGGTTGATACTGCTGCACCATGCTGCCTGTCTCCCGCCATGAAAAAGCCGACTATGTTAACGGATCGGGCCCCTGAGGCCAAAGACTCTCGTCACCGTACTTGAGCAAAGATACTTGCGGTTGCGGCACTTGCGGACGACCGGTCGGTCTATCCGTTCAAGTTTTGCCGCTGACCGCCGACCGACCCAAGACAGGAGAGCCCCAACCATGCTGCCGCCGATCATTCCGTTGAGCGTCATCCCGGTCACCTCGCAATTGGACCCGGTCAAGCAGGCCCCGAGCATTCCCCCCGTGGTGCCAGCGCAACCGACCTCCAGTGACGGCGCGATCGACCTCAAGCAGCGCGACCCGCGCGAGGCCGCCTTGCTACTGCGCGAGGAGCAACAGCGTCAGCAGCGTGGCCAGGGCAACCTGGGCAAGCAGGGTGGCGATTCCTATCTGGCGATTCCTGGCGATGAGCTCAACGCGGACAACACCGTGCCGGTGGCCCCCCTGATTGATGGCGAGCCGCGGCAAGGCCTGCTTGTCGATATCGAAGTCTAGACTGGCCAGCGGCGCCCGCATTGAGCATTATTGAGCCTTGCGTGCAACCAATGTGCAGAGCCATGAGCCAAGACGACAAACTGATCGACCTCAGCAGCGAGCGCGCCAAGCGCGTACACGACCTCAATGAAAAACGCCTGAAGGAAGTGCGCCAGGCTTTCGAGCAGGCGATGCCGCTGGGCAAACCGAAGAAAAAGCCGAAAAAGCCGAAAAAACGCTGAATAATTGATGGCAGATCAGTGCTGCATCCTCCTCTCGCGCTCACCCATAAGCCTCATCGATCGGTCAATTTCCCCATTGCTGACTGCTGACTGCTGACTGCTGTAGCCGCTGCCGAAGGCTGCGATGCAACCCGTCAGGGTTGCCAATGGCGGTCTGACGATCGCGCGCCCGCTGAGCGTGCGATCGCAGCCTTCGGCAGCGGCTACAGATAGTTAGCTAGCTAATAATTTGTGTTTCCAACGCTCGGCGCTGTTCTCTGTCTATCGTTAGGTTGTCATTCACCAAGGTCCAACCCGTGCCCATCACCCTGCAGGCGTTGCTTGCGCCCAACAAACTTGCCCTCCAATTCGCCCTGAAAACCTTGCTCGGCGCTGGCCTTGCGCTTTGGCTGGCCTTGCGGTGGGGGCTTGAGCAGCCGACCTGGGCACTGATGACCGCTGTTATCGTCGCCCAGCCGCTGTCGGGCATGGTGGTGCAGAAAGGGCTGGCGCGGCTGTTGGGAACCCTGGTTGGCACCTTTATGTCAGTTGTCTTTATCGGTTTGTTTGCCCAGACGCCGTGATTGTTCCTTTTTGCCCTGGCGCTCTGGCTGGCCTTGTGTACGGCCTGCTCGACCCTGATGCGCAGCGCCTGGGCCTATTCCTTCGTGTTGGCCGGCTACACCGTGGCGATCATCGCCTTGCCGTCGGTCAATACACCGTTGGCGGTCTTTGACCAAGCGGTCGCGCGTTGCACCGAAATTTGCCTGGGAATCGTCTGCGCTACGGCCACCAGCGCCTTGATCTGGCCGTTGCGGGTGGAAAAACAATTGGCAAGCCAAGCACGCCAGGCTTGGATGAGTGGCATGCAGGCTGCTCGTGCGGCGTTGATCGGCGAAGAGCAGGGGCGCAAGGGATTGCTGGAAATCCTGGGGCGCATCGTAGCGGTTGACTCACAGCGCGAGCACGCCTGGTTTGAAGGCACTGTTGGCCGGGAACGTGGCCGGGCGGTTCGCGCCCTGAGCCAAAAATTGCTGATTTTGCTGCGTATCTCCCGTTCAGTGCGGCGCCAGTGGCGTCAACTCGACGCAACGGAAGCCGCACGGTTGGCTCCCTGGTTTGCCGAAGTCGATGTGGCGCTGACCAACCCTGACCAACCGACCTTCTTGTTGTTGCGCCAACGGGTTTGGGATGCCGCTCAGGATGAGACCAGTAGCAGCGCCGAACATTATTGCCTGGCCCGCTTGGCCCTGCTCCTCGACAACGCCATGGCCACGACCTTGGCCCTGCATGCCGTGGAAGAGGGCAAGGCCCCGGCCGACCTGCCCGACAGCCTGGCGGTGCACAGGGACGTGCCAATGGCGCTGTTATTCGGCTCGCGCAGCGCCTTGGCATTTCTGGCCATGGCCAGTTTCTGGATGGCCACCGGCTGGGTGTCGGCGCCGGGCGGGTTGGTGCTGACCTGTGTGGTGTGCAGCTTGTTTGCCAGCCGCGAAAATGGTGCCCAGATTGGCATGAGCTTTTTACGCGGCATCTTCCTGGCGTTGCCGGTGGCCTTTCTGGTTGGGCAGATACTGCTGCCGCAATGGAGCAGTTTTGCCATGCTCTGCCTGGGAATGGGGGTGCCGTTGTTTCTGGGAGCGCTGGGGATGGCCAACCCACGCATTGGCGCCACGGCGACGTCCTATTCGCTGCACTTCATCATCCTGGTGTCACCGCTCAACCACATGACCTTCGATGTCGCCAGTTTTCTGAACAGCGGCCAGGCGATGGTGTTTGGCGTGGCGACGGCGGTGCTGGCCTTCAGGTTGGTGGTTTTGCATCACCCGGCCTGGCATAGCAGGCGCTTGCGTGCGGCGACCATGACCGATCTTGTGCGCCTGACCTATCGTGATCTGCGCGGTGCCGAAACCTGGTTTGGCGGGCGCATGGCCGATCGTGTCCTGCAACTGGCCCATCAGTTCAACGCCTTGCCCGAATCTGAGCGTACTCGCTGGGATGAAGGCTGGCACAGCCTGGACCTGGGCGACGAGCTCTTGCATTTGCGCATGTGCCTGGCGATAGCCCAAGCCCCCCTGAAAGGACCTGAGCGCGATTATCTAGTGACGCTGGAGCAGGTCTTGGCCGCAGGCCCGGTGGGCGATCATGCGAATGATTTGGACGATGCCAGCACCCGCTTCATCAGTGCCATCCGGCAACAGCCCGCCAATGATGCGCTGCGGTTGGCTGAAGGTGCGGTGCTGCAATTGCAACGCAGCTGGCGCAAATGGTGTCGCCAGCAGGAGGAAATACATGGGATTGCGTGAGTGGGCCTTGGGTGGCGTGCTGCTGAGCCCGTTTCTGGTGTACGTGCTGTTGGCCCTGTTGCTGACAGGGGCTGCGCGACTGTTGATCCGCCTGACGTCATTGGGGCGCTGGATCTGGCATGAAGCGTTGTTCGACAGTGCGTTGTTTGTTTGTTTGCTGGCCTTGGTGACCCATGTGCTGGGGCCCTTATAAGGAGTTTGAACATGCGTACATTTGTACGTGTCTTAGTCACCTTGTGTGTGGTGGTCGTTGCCCTGTTTGCCGGGTTTTATCTCTGGCAGTACTACATGCTTTCGCCCTGGACGCGCGACGCGCGAGTGCGCGCGGATGTCACCGTGATTGCGCCGGATGTGTCTGGCTGGGTACGTGAGCTGAAGGTCTACGATAACCAGGAGGTCAAGGCGGGTGACCTGCTGTTGTCGATCGATCGTGATCGTTTCCAGGCCGCGCTGGAAAAAGCCAATGCCGTGGCCGACACCCGTCAGGCGCAGTTGCGCCTGCGTGAGCACGAAGCTTCTCGCCGGGCGGCGCTGGGGCCGCAGGCGATCAGCGCAGAGCTGCGCGAAAACGCTCAGATCAACGCTGCCATTGCCCGTGCCGAATATCGCGAAGCCCAGGCCGAGGTCAAGGTGGCTGAGCTCAACCTCGCCCGCAGCGAAGTGCATGCCCCGCGCAACGGCCATATCACCAACCTGCGCCTGGCCGCAGGCAACTACGTCAATGCCGGGCAGGCGGTGATGGCACTGGTGGACGACTCGACCTTCTACATCCAGGCCTATTTCGAAGAAACCAAATTACCGCGCATTGAGGTCGGCGCGCCGGTGAAGGTCTGGCTGATGAGCGCCGGCGAGCCGATCCAGGGCAAGGTTGAGAGCATCAGCCGCGGCATTACCGACCGCAACGCCACCCCCGACGGGCAATTGTTGGCGCAGGTCGAACCGACCTTCAACTGGGTACGGCTGGCCCAGCGCATACCGGTGCGGATCACGCTTGAAAATGTACCCAAGGATATAAAGCTGAGCGCCGGGATGACCGCGAGTGTGCGGGTGATAGACGCCCTGTAGGAGCAGAGCTTGCCGGAATGCCGGACCATCGCGATGGCATCACCGCGGTAATCAGTCAGGACCGCGGCGCGTTCATCGCGGCTAAACCGGAATGCCGGACCACCGGCTCCTACAGGAGGGGTAGGCGGAAGGTAAACAGGGTGCCGGCCTCGCTGCTGGACACCACTTCCATGCGTCCCCCATGGCTCAGGGCGATCTGATTGGCGATGTACAGGCCTAGACCCAGGCCGCTTTGCGGTGAGTCTCCCTTGCGTCGAGCAAAGGGTTGGAACAGTTGCGCCATGATGGCTGCCGGAATCGGCTCGCCCTGGTTATGCACGCCGATCACCAATACCTGGTCGATGATTTCGGCTGCCACATCCACCGCCCCGTCCTCGGCGCCATGGTTGATGGCGTTGGAAACAAGGTTGGACAGTACTTGGCTGAGACGCTCGCGGTCGCACAGCACGTTCTGTAGGTCGCCAATACGCAGGCGGATCAGGCGTTCTGGATGCACCCGCTGAATTTCTGAAACCACATGGATCAACGCGTCGGCCAGGTCAGGGCAGGGTTGGATATTCAGATGGATGCCGCTGCCCAGGCGGCCGCGGGCAAAGTCCAGAACGTCCGAGACCAACTGTGCAGCCCGCTTGCTACTGGTGAGAATATGCAGAAGGATGGTTCGGCTTTTCTCATCTTCAATTTTGCGCAACAGCAGTTCGGCGCCCGCGGAAATGGCGAACAGCGGGTTACGCAAGTCATGGCCGAGTACGGCAATGAATTGTTCGCGTATCTCGGCGACCGCGCGCTCCTCTTGTAACTCGGCCTCGGTGATCTGTAGTTTTTCATCGCTTTCAATCTGGATGGCCAGTAACCGCGCAAAGGACTCCATCATGAGTTGGATCGGGCTGTTCTTGAGCTGGGCCGGATTAGGGTCCAGTGCGCAAATGGTGCCGAAAAACGTGCCATCGGTGCGAAATACCGGCACTGAAATATAGCTTTCGAATTTGTAGAGGCGAGGTGTGAGGTGTTCGCAGTACTGGTTATCCTCACTGGCCTTGTCGATCACGATGGTCTGATGTGAGCTGCGAATTTCATTACACAGCGTGGTGGCCAGCTCCAGCTCACCTCCCACCTTCAAGCCAAAACCCAAATTGTCGAGCACCGCGCAGGCCGTCCAGTGATTTTCGCTGACCCGAGCCACGGCGGCAAAGCGCATGCCTGTGGTCTCGCAGATCACTTGAAGAATCGCGGGCACTGCGTTGATCCGGCTTATGGTTGCGATGTCGGCGGTGATGGCGGAATTCCCCATGGGCGATCCACTTCGTCAGGCTGGCAAACGGGCGCAAGCGCGCCCCCGAGTGTTCAGTCTAGCCAGCAACCTGGGCTGTTGTGCAATTAACTGAGGCTCAACTGACGCTGAGATGGTTCGTGTTGCGCTGCAAGTGCTCGATCGCTTGTCTATCCACCGGCCGGCTCAGGTAAAAGCCTTGTACCTCGTGGCATTTGTCCTTGGTGCATCGAGCATCGATAAGTGGGCGATACGGGCATGGGCGGCCACTTCATCGGTAATATCGCTGGCAGTACCTCGAAAACCGATCAGTTGTTGATCGTGCGCAATGGCCCGCGCCGAGACGCGGCAAAAGCGCAATTGCTTGTGTTGATCCCGATAGGCGCAGCGCAGATTCGAATCCTGCGGGCCGCTGCTGGCCAGGCCGTCGAGTGCCCCAATGCCAGGTAGGAGCCGGCTTTAGCCGCGATGAACACACCGCAGTGCATCAGGCAATCCGCGGTGCGTTCATCCCATCACTTCTCAGTCAGGATAGGCGACCGAAGGAGAGGCGGTGGCAACATTCATCTTTTGTCACGGTTGAGGACTTCGTTTATCGGGGTGTCGGCGTATTCTCTATCCCTTCCTCCATAATAATTGGAGGCTGTATGAAAGTTTTCCTGTCTATGGGAGTCGTATTGCTTATGGCACATTCACCCGTGGAGGCCGGCAAGCAGATCGTTTTGCAACCGGCAAAGCAGCGTGAGGGCCGCTTTCTGAACATGGCCACGCTGCCGGCAGACGGCTTCCTGAAAAAGCTGCGCATTGGGTTCAAGTTTCTGTTCTTGAGCAAACCCGCCGATACCCGGCCAAGCCAACCCATCCCGGTCCAACCGCTGACCCAGGCGCAATTGTTGGCAGCACCCGACCGGAGCTTGTGGCGGCTGGGGCATTCGACACTATTGCTCAAGCTGCGTAATCGTTTCTTCATTACCGACCCGGTGTTCGCCGAGCGCGCCTCGCCCGTGCAGTGGGCCGGGCCGCAACGCTTTCACCAACCGCCACTGGCGCTGGCCGAATTACCGCCCCTGACTGCGGTCATTTTGTCTCACGACCATTACGACCATCTCGACGAGCAGGCCGTCAAAGCCCTTGCTGGCAAGGCCGAGCACTTCCTCGCCCCGCTGGGTGTGGGAAATCGGCTGATCGAATGGGGCGTGCCGGCCGAAAAAGTCCGTCAATTGGACTGGTGGCAGGAAACCGAGGTTGAGGGCATCCGATTTGCTGCCACACCTTCCCAGCATTTTTCCGGGCGCGGGTTGTTCGACAGCAACAGTACGCTGTGGGCTTCCTGGGTGATGATTGATGACGATCTTCGCTTGTTTTTCAGTGGCGATAGCGGCTATTTCGACGGCTTCAAGCAAATCGGCGAACACTATGGGCCTTTCGACCTGACCCTGATGGAAACCGGCGCCTACAACGTCAACTGGCCCAACGTGCATATGCAGCCAGAGCAAAGCCTGCAGGCGCACCTGGATGTTCAAGGCCGCTGGCTGTTGCCGATCCACAATGGCACGTTCGACCTGTCCACCCACCCGTGGCGCGAGCCCTTCGAGCGTATCGTCGCCTTGGCGACCGCCAGGCAGGTTCCGGTGACTACGCCGCAAATGGGCGAGCGTGTCAGCCTGGCAGCTCCGCAGGCGGGGACGGGGTGGTGGGCTGCTTCGCCTTATACCGCTGGCGCCCCAACCTGCGAAACCGTCGCCGTCGGCAAGTGATTCAACGCTTTTCGTCGTCTTGGCGTGCGGGAGTACACTCGGGCGGCGGTGAGGTGTCGCTGCGAATTTGGGCGTGGCTTATCAGGGCAAAGATAAAGCTGCCGCCGATGAACCGGTGGAATACCGGTCGGTAGGAGCACGGCTTGCCGGCGATGAAGCCACCGCGGTGTGTCAGGTATGGTGCCTCGCGAGCAAGCTCGGCTCCTACCTTGGCCGGTGGAATACCGTCCGGTAGGAGCACGGCTTGCCGGCGATGAAGCCACCGCGGTGTGTCAGGTATGACGCCTCGCGAGCAAGCTCGGCTCCTACCTCGGCCGGTGGAATACCTGCCTACCAGCGTCGGGGCGGCAAAGCCCAACCAGAAGTCTTTCCAGCCGACCTCGCCGGCCCATGGTGGCGATCATCCAGCCAGACACGATGCCTTTGGAAAACATCTGATAGGTGTCGTTTTTCATGACTTTGTGGCCAATTTCCAGAAAGGCGGCGTCGGTCTTGGGGTCGAAGATCGGCAGTTCCAGCATCACGAACGACACCAGCAGCGTTCCCGCCAGGTTACCCACCAACACCACCGTCCATAGGCGTCATGGGCGTGCCTGCAACGGATGGGGGCATTGCAGTTCAGAGTGGTTCGAGGGGGATTTAGTTGCGGGCGCGGCCCCGGTTGCGATGGGCTGCGGGGCAGCCCCGATAAACATATAAGACCTCGGCAAGTTCCCAGACGACAAGATCAGGCCGCCCCCTCGGGCAATCTGAATCTTTTCCGATAAGGACATCTAACCGTGACAATTGGCTCATCTTTCAATCATCCCGCAGATATATCAGCACGTCTGACTGCGCCACGTGTTCGCAGGTCCGCGCCTAATTGGGCGGGACGTTTCCCCAATCCTCCAGACCTTTGCTTTGACTATCGGCAACTACTTGAGCAGGGAGGTGGAGTCGCCGCTGCCACTCAATCAGATCACCGGATTTGTATTGTCGGTGCGGGTGTGACTGGCCTTACGGCTGCCCGTGAATTACTGCGATGCGGGTTTACTCATATCACCTTGATTGAGCAGTCCCAGCGTATCGGTGGTCGCCATTTGACCGTACACAACAAATCTTCTCGTGATGCAGCGCCGTCGACGCCCTTCGAAATGGGGGCGATGAGAATGCCATTCTTCAATCGTACGGGAGAGCCGCCGAAGGACGGTCGCTCATTGATGGCCTATTACGCCGGACTGTTCGATTTGCGCCTTTCGGACTTTCCCAATCCCGGTACTCCGTGGGTCACTTCAACCGGTATCTATTTGCAGGAAGGTACGCTGGAAGATCCTGACAACCCGGCAATGCTGATCTGGACCAACTCCGATGGCCAGACACCCCCGCCCACCGAAATACTCCAGCGGGTTCATGGCAAGTGGCTGGCCTTTGCCGAGCGCATGACAGAGCACGTGGCTGCTGTGTACGGAACGTCCGAATGGGAGCAACGTTGGGAGGCGATCGTCAGGCGTTATCAGGCGCTTTCGTTTCGTGATCTGGTCAGGCTGCCCGCCATTGAAGGCTGGAGCCCAGAAGCGCCGGGTGACTTCGGTGGCCTTGGAATGGATAGCGCTGAGTCGGCTATTTTTTACGCCATCGGTATCGGAGATGGAAGTTGGGGGGCGTTCTATGACGTGTGTTGCCTGTACCCGCTACGAACGGCCATTTTCGGTTTCAGCAGCCATTTGCAATTGGTTCACGGCTGCGTGGACGAACAGGGTGCACCGCTGCCTGCGCCGTTCCTTGAAGCCAACACGGTTTATGACAGCAAGGGGTTACGCTTTGAGTCGCCTACTTACATAGGGTTGGCGGCGCTGGACGAAAGCCTTTTGTTCAAAGGCATTGATACACGCGAAGGTTCGCTTTATGAGCATTTGGTGGCGCGTGATGAGGGTCTTTTGACTGACGCTTGCGTCACTCGGTTGAGCAAGTTGTCCAGTGGTGAAGTACGGGTTCATTTTGATTGGAACATCAGCAACCCCTCAAACAAGCAATCGCTTAAAGAAGACTTTGATTCAGTGATTGTCACGCTGCCTTCATGGTTGATAGAAACCCAGGTCCAGCTGGAAAATTTTACCCCCACGATGCTCCCGTTCAACGTCATCAATGCCTACAAGACGGCGCATTGGGAAACCAGTTGTAAAGTCTACGCACCGCTCAAGAAGAGCTTTTTACGCAAACACACAGGCATACCGCAGATTCTCATCACCGACAGCTTTATCCATGATGTTTATGCGTATCGCTATAACGAACACTACGCCTACGATTGCATCTTGCTCAGTTACACCTGGGAAGACGATGCCACCAAGCTTGCGTCTTTCAGTGATCAAGCCTTGGTCAAGAAATGCACCAAGGAACTTGATCGCATCTTGATGCGGTGCGGCAATATTCAAACGCCTATTTCGCCTTATATCGATATCCGCAATGCTCGCGTACAGCGATGGATGACCGACAAGAACTCATTGGGATGTGCCAAGTTGTACCGCGCTGGCACTTACTACGATGCGCTTGGCTTGATGAAGTACAACCGTGATTTGTCTGCACTGTCTGGGGTTTATTTTGTCGGTGAGTCGTTTTCGATGGATGCAGGGTGGACGGAACCTTGTTTGCGTACCGCGGTGGATGCCGTGATCAATATTTGTCACACGACTAACGCTGCATTCAATGGTGGATTTTCAATGGAGGTGTACCCGGAATACCGTATCGATGAGTAGTAAAAATATTAATATTTAGCGTCTGATTTCTCTCGGTGAAGCTCCAATTTCCTACAAACATCTCCCACGTAATTACGGGATTTGTCTGACTTGTACATTTAATTGGGTGGGTCGTTAATGGAGAGGCATTCAATTGGAGTGCCTCCTCATAACAATACGAGATCAATCCTATGCCAGACGCGACCGCCGCCATCAGCCCCGTACGCATTGCCGTTATCCAGTTCAACCCGCAGGTGGGTACTGAAAACACCGATTACAACCTCACCCACACCATGGTGCTCGCTGAAGAAGCGGCCAGGGCAGGGGCTAATCTGATTGTGCTGCCGGAGCTTGCCAGTACCGGCTACACCTTTCGCTCTCGCGAAGAAGCCTTCCTGCATGCCGAAGCCGTGCCGGGTGGCCACAGCGTTGACGCATGGCTGGAGTTCGCGGCGCGCTACAAAGTCTATCTGGCCGCGGGGCTTGTCGAGCGCGATGGGGTTCGGCTTTACGACACCGCTGTACTGGTGGGGCCGGACGGATTTATCGGCAAGTACCGCAAGGCTCACCTGTGGAACCAGGAAAAGCTCTGGTTCACGCCGGGAGACCTGGGTTTTCCGGTGTTCGACACGCCCATCGGCCGTATTGGGCTGTTGATCTGTTGGGACATCTGGTTTCCCGAAGTGCCACGCCTATTGGCACAGCAAGGCGCCGACATCATCTGCAGCCTGAATAACTGGGTGTGGACGCCACCCCCATTGTTCGATGCCAGCGGCAAGTGCATGGCCTCGTACCTCACCATCACCGCGGCGCATGTCAACAATGTCTTTATTGCGGCGGCCAATCGCACGGGCATCGAACGCAGCTCGCGATTTTTGGGCTGCTCACTGATAGCGGGTACCAGCGGCTGGCCGATCAGCGATATCGCAGGCGCCGAGGATGAATGCATCCTCTATGCCGACGTCGACCTCACCAGCGCCCGCAGCGCACCGGTCTGGAACAACCTCAACGACCTGTTGCGCGATCGCCGCACCGATCTCTACGGACCCATGCTCGGGTACACCCAGCATCCAGCGCTACCGCGCTAGGAGGTGGGGAATGATCAACTTCATCGACAAAACCCAACGCAACACCTGGTTGATGTTGCTGGCCAGCGTGCTGATGGGGGCTGGGGTCATTGTGCTGCTCGAGATTGCAGGTGGGCGTTTACCCATCTCAAACGCGCCGCTCTGGCCTGGCTATACGGGCATGATGGACAACCTGCATGACCCATTGGCGCGCTTGCGCTGGATCGTGGGCGACATCAGCGAAGTCGCCTTCTACAAGCATGAGCTGGCAGCGTTCGGGCTATTGGCCGGCGCGGGCATCGCCCATTGGGCAAACCGGCGCGGCAAACGCTGGCAGGGTTTTGCCATCAGTTACGGGACCGGGCTGTGGCCGTGGCTGGTGATCAGTTCTCTGCTTGGGCTTTTGCTCAGCCATGTACTGTGGGGCTGGACACTGAAATACGGCGCCTGGCAGCCGACCTTCGTGGCCTTTGTCTCTTTGCCTGCGGCCATGGTGCTGATGTTCGGGCGTGGCTGGAGAGTGGCGGTTACCGGGGCCGTGATGGGGGCTCTGCTGGTCGCGCCGATGTGCCTGCTGTTGGTCAATTACCTCTGCGGCCCATTAGGGTTGCCAGCGGTCATCGGTAACGTCGCAGGCATGGCGCTCGGGAGTGTGATTGCCTTTGTGGTGTGTCGCCGCTTTCCGAAACTGGTTGAGTCAGCGCCCCTCCCTTGCCCTCAAACGTCGCTGCCGCTCATGCCAGTCGAAACCCGTTACGGTTTCGTCTGGAGCCTGCGCCGTGTGTTGGCGGACTTCACCGAGGCCCCGTTCTTCGGCAACGAACTGGCCAGTATCGGCTTGCTGTTGGGTGTTTTGTTGGCGTACCTGCTCAATTCGGCAAGCCCCGCTTATGGCTCGCAGCTGCTGCTGGAAATGATCGCGGGCCAGGCCCTGGCTTCGCTCATAGGCGTGCTGATGTGGCGGCGGCAGTGGATGGAGCTGGGGTGGTATCCCACTTACATCCCGATTGTGTCAGTCGTGCCCGCTGCCGTTTTGACATTGGGGGGCGGCTGGGAAGTCATCGTGTTGAGCGCAAGCCTGGGTGCATTGATCGCTCCGCCGCTGGCTGTCGCCATCAGCCAGCGCTTGCCAAGCCACATGCACGGCTACATCGGTAATGTCACTTCGATGGCCTTGAGCACCGCCTTGATCGTGCCAGGGTTGGGGCTGTTGCCAGGAGTTTCGGCATGACGAGCCTACCTTTGATCGCCATCGGCGCCCTGGGCGGCACCGTCAGCATGCTCGCCCCCGAACCGGGCGCTGGCGTGTTGCCCAGTGTCAGCGGCGAAGCCATGCTGGCTGCGCTGCCGGCCTTGGCAAGCCTTGCTCAAACGTCGGTCAAAACGCTTTGTTTGCTGCCCAGCGCCTCGCTGGACTTCGTCCGGTTATTGGGCGTGCTGCAGTGGGCCAGATACCGGGTCGAAGAGGGCGCCCAGGGGGTGGTGCTGACCCAGGGCACCGACACGATGGAGGAAAGTGCCTGGCTGCTCGACCTGCTCTGGGACCTCGATGCCCCGCTGGTCCTTACCGGTGCCATGCGCTCGGCCGGCAAGCCCGGCAGCGACGGCCCCGCCAACCTGATGGCCGCCGTCGCAGTGGCGGCAGCACCCCATAGCCGTGGGCGCGGCGTGCAAGTGGTGATGAACGACCAGATTCACAGCGCCGCGCGGGTGCGTAAAACCGATAGCCTGGCGCTCCAGGCTTTTACTTCACCAGGCTACGGGCCCAGTGGCCGGGTTGTGGAAGGCGGCGTCCACTATCTCTACCCGCCCGCAGCGCGCGTGACGTTGCCCATCCCCAAGCGGCTAGACCACAAGGTCGCGCTGCTCGAAGCGTGTCTGGGCGCGGACACCGCTTTGATTCGGCATCTGGTGGCCGTGGGCTATGAAGGGGCGGTGATTGCCGGATTCGGCGCAGGGCATGTTTCTGTGGACTGGGCCCAGTGCATCGAGGATGCCGCGCTTCAGATACCGGTGATCGTCGCATCACGCACCGGAGCCGGCGCTACTGCCACCAGCGCTTATGGATTTGTCGGCGGCGAGATAGACCTGCAAGCCAGGGGCGCCGTGATGGCGGGTGAGCTTTGCCCGAGAAAATGTCGGGTATTGTTGTGGGTGCTGATTGGCAATGCCTTGCAGCATGAGGTGAAAAACCACCTGTAAAACCTGAAACGCCGTAAGACTGGTCTGATTTCGATACCGAGTCGTGGCGAGCCTGCGTAAAATCCTCGGCAAATTTCACAGACAGGTCCACCCCATGCAGCTTTCAGATTTCGAACCCTTGGATAACCGCGAGTTGCAGAAGGTGGACGACGTGCTGACCCAGCACGG
Source organism: Pseudomonas sp. KH_021 (assembly GCF_057838865.1). NCBI lineage: Bacteria > Pseudomonadati > Pseudomonadota > Gammaproteobacteria > Pseudomonadales > Pseudomonadaceae > Pseudomonas > Pseudomonas sp. KH_021. Next base: position 1,334,096 of record NZ_CM174477.1, read on the forward strand.
CAATGAAGCCGCCATCCAGAACGCCTCGGAACTGGATGGCTTCTTTACCGCGCTTGCGTCCGGCCCGGTCATGGTCATGCCCAGCCAGTGGATGCCCGCCATCTGGGGCGGCACCGAGCACGAACCCAAGTGGAGCAACCCTGCCCAGGCCGAGCGCTTCTACAAGTTGATGATGCGTCACCTCAACTCCCTGGCGGCCGAGTTGATGGAAGCGCCAGAAACCTTCGAAGCCGTTTTCCTGGAAAATCAGGAAAGCGGGAACACTGAAACCATCGTCGACGAATGGTGCATCGGCTTCATGCGCGGCGTGCAACTGTGCGGCGGCTGGAAAGACTTGCCGGCAGAACACGCCGACAACCTCGAAGCCATCGCCCTGCACGGCGTCCAAGAGAACTTCGAGCGCGTCCAGGCCATGAGTGAAGAAGAGCTCCAGGCCTCGATCGACGCGATTGAGCCTGCAGTGCGCGAACTGCATGCCTACTACCTGATCCTGCGCACCCCGAAGACGGCGCGCAGAGATGAGAAGCAAGTCGGCCGCAACGACCCTTGCTCGTGTGGTAGTGGGAAGAAATACAAGCAGTGCTGCCTGCACTGATCATCGCAGTCGATGTAATGAAATGGACTCGCCCAAGCCGAGGCGTCTATGCGCCACGCTGGCATGTAGCCAACGACAGCGAGGGCGAGTCCGTGGCAGAGCATATAATCAAAAGCAACGTTTTGTCTTCACCTGCGTGCAAAAAATTACGCCCTTGAAAACACTGCTGCTATCCGTTCTATTTACTCCGCCAAGGGTTGACGACTTCAATATCGCAATCCACAAAGTCCTTAACATTGCGCGTCGCCAGTGTTGCCCCTCGTGAATGAGTGACGGCTGCAATCATGGCATCAAACTGACTGATGGGTTTGCCAGCTAAGCGGCGGTTTGCTGAAAGCGCGGCAAATGCATCGGCTGCGTCGGAATCAAAACTCAAGATTTTCCCGCCGAAGTCCTCATCGAATATCGACAGCGCTGCTTGCCATAACGCCTCACGTCGCTGGCCTTCAGGCATGAGGCGAACGCCATATAGAATTTCGCTACGCGTGACTGTTGTAGTGAACAACGACGCCCTGGGTTGTTTTCTTAGCCATGTTAATACGTGCAAGTCAGGTTCAGCTCGCAGCACCTCTGACAGGACGTTCGTATCGAGAATAATCATGCGTCGAAATCCAACGGCTCTCGAATGGCTTCTCGAGGGGGAATTTCCAGATCAACTCCCCCTAAAGGAGCAACTCGAGCGCGAATTGAGTCCACCAACGAACCGGCATTGGAAGATCCGGTCGACAAAGCGCAACGTAGAATATCCCGTGCCTCCTCCTCCATGGATCGCCCGTGCAATGCCGCCTGCACACGAAGGCGCGCTTTGAGCTCATCGTCAACGTTACGAATGGTCATGCTAGCCATGTCAACCTCCACATTCATCAATGAATGCATATTAAGCAATGATTGCGAGGGGGGCAAAACCGTTTGTCTTGCATCATATGAGCCCGAAAGTCCTGCATGGTTGCTGGCCGTTCTCCAACGCTGGAGGCCGCTAGCCATATCTGTGGTGTGAGGGGTAGTCGGCAGCCCAAGGCCTCAGAGTCAGCTACGCAACTTTCAGCCACCGCATCCAAGAGGTACAAGCAATGGCTAAAAATCCCGACTGGACACTTTTTGAAGCTCTGTCTTCAGTCGCCGTCGAGCGCTTCCATCAGAGCACCGTCGACTCCATCCAAATTGTGATGGACAACAAAGCGCTGACAGCCCGACAGCGCTATTTCATCCTCAGGCAGTTGATGCAGGACCGACATAAAGACCTGCGAAATGCTTTTGATGGTCTCCATCCCAGCACGATGAGGATGAGTCTACGACTGATGCTCATGCATGAGGTCGTGACCGAAGAGGAACTCGCTAAACTCAGTCCCAAGACGCGGGCAGGCATGGAGAAAGTTGTAAAGCAACCTTATGAAATCCCCTGGCCGGATGATGCATCTGACAGCTAACCTTCACCACCACCGGCAAAACTGCAAGGATCAAGGTTCTATGCTCATCTTCAACTGCAGCCAGGCAGCCACTGATTTCTTTACCCGTGTGCAAAAGGGCAAGAAAATCACCCCTGTGCAAATCCCGCCCTTTACCCGAATAGAAGACGACGCGCTCTCCATGGCTGAGCAGGGCGTCGATCCAGCCGAAGCGGACCAGTGGCTGCTCCATGCCGCCGTGATAAAGCGCAAGCATGTGTTGATTGCCACCCACATCGCCACCCGCTACATGATGTTTTTCAGTGATATAAGAAAGGCAGATGTCGATTGCTTTCTGGATGACTTCTTCAAGCGTTGGTGGGACGGCATGCTCAAGCTTGCCATGCACAGCAACGTACTTGATTGGGTAGATATGTCCATTGCAGGCGATAGGTTCATTGCTTTTACTGAGCATCACCTCATGTTCAAACGCGGCGATCGTAGCACCCAAGGACATCTCAACGAAGCGCTCTTTATATTCAAAGACATCGTCGATGAGGCAGGCTGCTTGCCGTCGGATGAATTTGAGTTTATCGGTTTTGACGCTGACATGAACAAGATGATACGAGGCATCAAAGGCAAGTATTTCTACCCGGAGGAAGAAATGCTGGCTTGGTGGCTGCAGAAGTTTTGCGGAGTGACTGATGCGGGGGTGGTCAAGCTTAAGGCACGGCAGGCGGCGATGCGTCGGAGTGTGGGAATGGATATGCAATGACGCAGGTATGTTGAGGCGGTATCAGCAGGCGGGGCAGGCATAGTCCATGCCCAGGCTTTTATAAAAGTCTCACCAGTGGCGAGACTTTTGCTGAGAAGAGTGCCGACTTGAAATGCCGTTCAAACTCCCGGCTCGACCACTTATCCTGAATGGCCATCCGCAGGTAAAACTTAGGTTCTTCGAGGGGCTTGCTCTGGCTGAGGATCAGGTTCTGAGTCCATGGCAATTGTGTCAGCAGTGCTGACACTTCTCCTCGTCTCGATAAGCATCATAGAATTGGCGCATTCGAAACAGACTTAGCCCCTGTGTACCTTAGGAATTTTCCCTTTATTAAAGAGAATTGTCTGACTGATTTGTTTCTCAGAATATGCGAAGGTCCTCCAGCAAAAAAATAACCAACTAATAAAAAAGGAGCGACTTGCATGGCTAATCACGGATACATGCGCATCACCGGCAAGGTACAAGGGCTTATATCAGCAGGATGTTCAACCCAGGACTCTATTGGTAACAAGTGCCAGGCAGGTCATGCCGATGAGATTATGGTGCTGGCCTATTCGCATGACATGCTCACGAAAAATGCGTCCGGGGTGGGTCAGCATCGGCCCATCATGATTACCAAGAACATTGATAAATCTTCGCCCCTGCTAGCCAGTGCCCTCCACAGCGGAGAAGAAATTGAATGTGTCATTGATTTTTACCGCCTGGCGCCGTCGGGAGGCAGAAGCAAATACTACTCAATTAAATTGTCAGGTGCCCGTGTAGCACATATTAGTCTTCAGGTCCCCCATGCCATTTACATGTCCGATACAGACCCGCAAGAACTCATTGCGATCAGCTACAGGGATATTTCATGGACGCATCTCCAGGCCGGCACAAGCGGCTATGCGTTCTGGGACAATATTCGATGAGCGAGGAAATATGTGACATTCATGATGTAACTAAGGCTGCCGCTGATTTGGTGGCCTATGGATGCACGGTGGGGGCTACGCACTTTGATGATGGTATGGCGCAGCTTACATTCAGCTCGTTTATCTCTTCGTTTGCCAATCAAATAATCAAAGCGGTTGATGAGGGAGTCATCAGCGCTTGGCAGGGAGTGGCGGAGATAAGGGCAGAGTATGAAGGGTTGCACTCGAAGGTGCTTTTTTATGCTCAAAATGGGATTGGAGTGGCTGCTGGGGTTGTACAAATTAGGACGGGTGTCGGGGTGACCGCTGGCTCAGGACTGGCGGGAGCGCCAATGAGCTTTTTTCTTGTCGCGCATGGTGTCAATAATATTTATGAAGGCATTGGCAATATTTACAATGGCCCGGAAGTGATTGGGACTGTAGGGCCAACTCGGCGCGCCTACCAGGCTATTTTAGGTGATGACTATTTAGGTAACCAGTACTACTACTCTGTTGACTTGGCTTTGTCCGTACTGGGGGCTGTGAGGTTAGTGCGAAAACCCGATTCGGTACAGCTATTCAGACGCGACCAGATTAACTATGAGCCGGCTTATAGGCAAAGTAGTAAGCTGGCATTATATTTTGAGGGGTTAATCGATTCTATAACGATTAATACCATGCTTGGAGAGGCAGAGCTAAAGAAAAGTGAGTAAAATACGGTGTTGTTTAAAGGCTATAACACACCCCGCATCCTGGGGATATGAAAGCGCAAGCCCCCCAAAAATATAACAACGTACGCAATCACGTGGGCTGCCTGTAAGGCTCTTCCGTCGAGCGGTATTGCTTTGTTTATCAGCCATACTACAATTGCCGAGCATGGGAGGGCATAGGCAAAAACGGCTAGAGAGATAGCAAAGTAATATCGCAAGTTTTCTAGATTCATGGGGGTGATAGCTCTTTCGCAGAAACAGAGCATAAGCCTAGTATGTTAATCGTGGAGCAATCAACCTTGTTTACAATTTAGTGGTCAATTTTGTTAGCCGAAAGGCAGATTAGATGGGATAGTGGAGTTCTGTTCTCGAAAATTGTAACAATCTGCAACCTGCGGTTTTGTGGCACAGCCTTCCGGCGGCGGCAGAGCTTTTCAGCGTGTCGTCGATACTGGGTTTGACGAGGTAAGTGAGAAAGTTCGGCTCATTACAGTTGTTCAAACATGATCCACTAAATCATGAGGGGGTATATCGGCAAAGCAGAAAGTTGGCCATGTTTTTAAGGTTTAATTGATTCTGTTAGTTATTCCATGGTGGCTGAGGTAGAGAAAGTATCAAAATGGAAGTAGGGGGGGGTTGTCTTGCTCAAGCTACAATACGCCGCGCATTCTGGGTGTGTAAATGCGCAATCCAACAAGGACAGTAATTATATATGAGATCACATAAGCGGCTTGCAAGGGCTCTCCTTCTAATGGGATAACTCTTTTTATCAGCCATACGGCCGTTGCCGATATCAACAACGAGCAGGAAAAAACTGCTAGTGTGCTGTCTTCGAAATAATTTATCCCTATGGTACGGCCTCAAGTGCCTCGCGAGCTCGTTGGATTTTGCTCAAAATCTCCTCGCCTTTCGCGTTCCAAACGTACCGGGTCGGCTGAGCATTTCTTAGTGCCATGAACGTTGTTATCGAGGATTCCAACTCGCGCACCGAGGCAAAGCTACCGTCTCGTAGATACACCGTGATGTCTCGGAAAAATCGTTCGACCATGTTCATCCAAGAGCTGGACGTCGGTGTGAAGTGCATATGGAAACGCGGGTGCTTCGCCAGCCAGGTTTTCACGGCGGCGTGCTTGTGCGTCGCATAGTTATCGACGATCAGGTGAAGCTGGAGATTCTTGGGGGTCTGCTTGTTGATCTTCTTGAGGAAGGACAACCACTCTTGATGACGGTGTTGACGTTCGATGCTGCTGATCAATTTTCCCTGCAGATAATCCAGCGCAGCGAATAATGTAACCGTGCCGTGGCGGGTGTAATCATGTGATTTCGTCTGGATGTGGCCGATGCCCAGAGGCAATCCAGGCTGCGTGCGTTCCAAGGCCTGCACCTGGCTTTTTTCGTCGCAACACAGCACCAATGCCTTGTCCGGCGGGGCCAGGTAAAGGCCGATAACATCCCAGAATTTCTGTTCGAACTGCGGATCGTTTGAGAGCTTGAAGGTGCGAGTCAGATGAGGCTTCAAGTCATTGGCAGCCCATAACTTATGGACCGTACTCGAAGAAATCCCGACCGCTCTCGCCATACTCCTGCAGCTCCATCGCGACTCGCCAATGCGAGGTTTCGTGACCTGCTCCAAGACGCGGCGGACAGTATCGGCAGGCAGCGACGACTTGCGTCCACGACCTGGTTTATCAATCAATCCGTCGAGCCGGAGCAACTGAAAGCGTTGGCACCAGTTGGTGACTGTCGGGAGAGAAAACCCAGTCAGTCGTGCAATCTCTTCCCGTGTTTCGCCCTGTGCTGCAAGCAGCACAATGCGTGCTCTACGACCTTCACGCTGGGGAATGGTGGCGGAGCGAACGCGCCGGTTCAGTTCGGCCTTTTCTTCGGAGCTAAGCGTAATGTCCAGTGCGCTCACCTGAAGCTCTCCAAGGGGGAAATGACACCTGAAGTGTAGGTGAAAAATTAGAAAAGCTATTTCGCAGACAGCACACTAGAGAGACGGAGAGGTAATATCGCAAATCTTCTAAATTCATGAAGATAATAACTCTTTCGCAGGAATAAAATTTAATTCAAGTTAGCAGGATAGCGGTATTGCGTAACCTATTGCGTTACACAACGCCGCGCAGTCGAGGTATGTATAACCGTAATCCAATGGCGACTAGAAAAATATATGTTGTTGCATAGATATACTGCAAGGCCGCTCCTTCAGGGTGGAAAAGCTTTTTTATGGCCCATGCAATAATGAGTGTATAAGGTCCGGCGCAAATGAAAATCAATACAGAGACAGAGAAATAGTATCGCGAATTTTCTAGATTCATGGGTTGTAAGATGTTGGTCATTGAGCTGAAGGGCAAGCCTAGTATATTTGTATTGAGTTGTTCAACCCTATTTTGCAATTGGGCAGCCCAATGCGTTATCCGAAAAAGCACGGTGGGGTGGGTTAGGAGATAGCGTAGCTTAAATTCTGCCCTTGATAAATGTAACATTTTGCAATGCATACATTTGTATCACTACATATCGGCAGCGACAGAGCAGCAAACTGCAAAGTCTCAGCATTACTGAGACTTACCATCTACCGAAGCAGCCCTGAATGAAACAACCGTGAAGCCGTCTCCCACCAAGACCGCTTGCGAGCACTCGGTGCAACCTCACCCATTTGCGGATGAGCCAACACTTCTGGCATATCCCGCAACCTGATCCACGGCTCGCTTTGCCACTGCAGCATGCTTACGGACAACTCTCCCCATTTCAACAGGCTCAGGCTCGGCACGCGGTTGCCGAGATTGGCGTGCTCGTCCCGCATCACCGCAATGACCTCGTTGGTGAGCCACTGGCGAAGGCTGCGGTTTTCAGGTGAGTAGTGATGGACCAGCATCGTGTACGCGGCTGATTCATTGATCATTACCGTTGGCTGATAGGTGCCGTTGCGCAGCAGTACGAGAGTGCGGGTTTGGTCAGGGTCAAGTTTGCGAAGGGCGTGAGTTTCGAGATAGCGGCCGATCAATCGGCCCAGGTCGCGGGCGCAGAACCAGGCTTGAGATTCGAGCCAAAGGGTATGGAGAGGGCGGTTGTGGCGGGTGAAGATGAGGGGGCTGAAGTGGTTGGTGCAGATTGCATCTGTTGGCAATGCGGCAGGTATCGGTGGGGATTCGATGCACCTTCGAGCTGAAGGATTGGCAGGAGTCGGCATTTCCATGTACCTCTGTCGCTTCTTAGGGCGTTATGGGTGTCGGGAGCTAAGAAACCCACACAGAAGGCCGGACATATTCCCCTTTCAGGTCTTGTATTAGTCCACTCCCGACATAACAGAGATTTTTTGCGCGCACATCTCTACCGTAAGCACAAAAGCCACATCTGTCGGGAGCGGTCAAGCCGCTGTGTTAGGCGTTTCTTAGGCGCTTCGGCAGAATAGGCAACCTAGAGCGGTGGGTCAATTACGGATCCTGTAGGTACTTTCTGAAATTTATGGTCAGGGTCAATTCGAACAAGCCAATCAGTACGTTATACATCGAAGCCTTGGTGGAGCACGTTGCTCTGAGCAGGGGCTTCCGCGGTTTAATGAGGTCAAGCTGGGTTGTAGCCGTATGGTTGTCATCTTGGAATCGGACACAACCGGTGAATTTGTCACAGATGTGCGCTAGGAAAAAATACTGTATTTATATACAGTACACCCTTAAAGCTTCCCTTGGCTTCTGTGATGATGGCGGCATGGAGACGTGCTGCAGATAAAGCTTCACATTGAACAGCTAAGGGATAGAATAGTGACGTTTCGTCACAGATTTGACCCAGATAGGTTGCCAATGAATCTCATGGAAAACGCTGCAAGCTCGCCCTCAGGGAGCGTCAGCTCTATCACAACGCGCGTTGATAGTAATGCCAGCAGCGATTTAGCTCTCTTGCATCAATTACTGGAGATTTTTGACCAAGGTTACCTGGCTGAGGTTCTCAACGAAGCCCGTCCAGGTCATTGGTGTCGTGAAACGATCAACCGTTGGGTAAAAGGAAAGGCTTCCCCCAGCTTCACGCATGGAGACTACAACCGATTGCAGGCGCTTTTGCCCGCCAAGGTTGAAGGAAAACGCGTGTTTACCTTTATCGATCTATTTGCAGGCATTGGAGGCATTCGGAAAGGTTTTGAGGCAGTTGGCGGCGAATGTCTATTTACTTCTGAGTGGAATAAATACGCTGTCCGTACCTACAAAGCCAATCATTATTGCGATCCGGTGCGCCATCGCTTCAACCTGGATATTCGCTCCGTTACTCTTTCGGACAAGCTCGAAGTAAGTGAAGCCGAAGCTTACCACCATATTAACCGTGAAATTCCAGACCATGATGTTCTACTGGCAGGATTCCCTTGTCAGCCATTTTCGTTGGCCGGAGTCTCCAAGAAAAACTCCCTTGGTCGTAAGCATGGTTTTGAATGCGATACTCAAGGAACTCTATTCTTTGATGTGGCTCGAATTATTGCAGCAAAACGTCCTGCGGTATTTCTTCTGGAGAATGTGAAAAATCTCAAGAGCCACGACAAGGGTAATACCTTCCGTATAATCTGTGAGACGCTAGACGAGCTGGGGTATGAGGTAGCCGATGTGAATGCTCCAAAAGGCGCGGATCCGAAGGTTATAGACGCGGTAAATTTTTTGCCGCAGCATCGGGAGCGCATCGTGTTGGTGGGATTTCGACGTGACCTGAATGTGCATCAAGGCTTTACTCTGAAGGACATTGTCAAGCATCAGCCAGCCAAACGACCATCGTTTGGGGATATCCTCGATACAGAAGTTGATAGCAAGTACATTCTTACGCCAAAGTTATGGGAGTATTTGTACAAATATGCTCAAAAGCATCGTGAAAAGGGTAATGGTTTTGGTTTTGGGCTGACAGGATCGAATGGAATCGCTCGTACTCTTTCCGCTCGCTATCATAAGGACGGCTCGGAGATTTTAGTAGATCGAGGTTTTGTGGGCTCTTTAGATTTTTATGGTGATTTGAATCAGATGAATCGTCCGCGTCGTCTGACTCCTCAAGAGTGCGCTCGCCTTATGGGTTTTGATAAGCCCGGAGAAAGTTCTTTTGTGGTCCCAGTTTCAGATACTCAGGCTTACCGTCAATTTGGAAACTCTGTTGCAGTGCCAGTTTTCGAAGCTGTAGCTCGACTGATGAAAAGCCGAATTTTAGCCGCGAGGGAAAAGATGGCTGACTCCGAACGACCGCAGTTGGAAATTGCATTGACTAATTGATTGAAGCAGTTCGTTTCCGATAAGGGGTGGCTTTGTTTTGATTGATACTGTCGACATTGTGACGCGCTCCCGAATGATGGCTGGAATCAAGGGAAAACACACCAAGCCGGAAATGCTTGTACGTCGGTATCTCCATGCAATGGGGTACCGATTTACACTGCATCCCAAGAGTATGCCGGGGCAGCCTGACTTGGTCTTTCCTCGCTACCGTTTAGTCATTTTTGTTCATGGTTGTTTTTGGCACCGCCATTACGAGTGCTTTTATTCAACTGACCCATCAACAAGGGTAGATTTCTGGCATGAGAAATTTGCGAAAAATATTGAGAGGGATCGATCGCAGATTACACAGTTAAATCAGGCCGGATGGCGAGTGCTGACGATATGGGAGTGTGGACTTAAGCACCACTCTAGTAGATTGATTGAAATTTCGGATCTCATTCGGTCAGAAGAGCGAATAATGGTTTGGCCAACTATCCCTCCGAGAATAAGAGTGCCTGTACCGAAAAATAGCCAGTGATCACTGCATCAATAACGTCCCGAATTAATTAAGGCGCTACATATGGATTAATGCTGCGTTTCGGCGCTTACGTGGCAACCTAAGCGATGCTGCTCATAAGAGATTTGAAGTTTTCAATGAGCTCTACGCCAATTTGAATTGATTTTTATTCTATAAGTCTTCCCATCTACGGGCTCGTTGGCTTTTATTGCTGGGCTACTGACTTGGATTCTGTAAAAGGGTTCACCTTCATTGCGGGAGATCTCAAAAATATCGCCCTGACGTGCTGTCACCTCTCGAAAGTAACTAGTCATATAGGTTATGCGATACTCATTGCGAGTGCCATTTGTGTCATGGAACCGGTTGTTATAGTACACAAATCTAAAGCGCCGCATTGTGCCGGCATTATCCAAACACTCGATCCATGCATCGGGGTTCTTTAGGCCTGAATCTAGAGTTGGCAGGAATTCGAGTAGCTCTGATTCCGATCTTGGGATCAAAATCCCTCCTTGGTGACCTCCAGTGGCTCCGACATCGTTAGCGCTAAGCGTTTTGCAGAAGGATTTTTTTGTCATGATTTTCTCGGTTGAATTTCAAGCGCCCGTTTTAGGTCTGTAGCATCTCTTGATGAAATGGGGATGCTTTCATTGGCTAGCTCCCTTTTCCACAAGGCGCGCTCAATCATTATCTCTTCCACAGTATCTTTATAGTAGAGGCGATAAATAGTAACGGGTTGGGTCTGGCCGCGGCGGTGAGCCCTTGCACTTGCTTGAGCCTCTAATGCGGGATTCCAAACTGGGGTGTAATGGATAACAACTGTGGCCGCAGTAATGTTCAAACCGGCACCAGCAGCTTTAGGATTCAAAACTAGACACCCTGGACCTTTATGAGCAGAATACGTGTCGATTATCGTTTGGCGATCGGATTGAGGCGTACCGCCATTGATAGCGCCCCAATATGCATTGGGAAATCCGGATAATGCATCCTTCAGTAAGTCGCCAACTCTGTTGAAAAGTGCAAAAACGATTACTTTTTTGCCGTTCAAGAAAGCTTCGCGCATGAGAGTTACAGCCCTTTCCATTTTCGGAGTAATCAAAGGAAATGTATCTGTAGGAGAAACCTTTGCGTTTTCCGAGTCCGTATCACTTTCATCGGCGCGCCGTAACCACGGATGGGCGCATATCAATTGCAACTGAAGTGTTGCCACTAAAGCCCCGGCAACGGGGTACTTAAGTAGCGTGGCTTCTCGGACACTCAAGTAGTGATCTGCGAGCGAATCGTCTAGTTCTAGAGGCTCATCAATGTCAATCCGCTCTGGTAGATCACCGGCGACATCGACTACTCTGCGTTTGAGGATTATTGGATCCGTAAAGCATCCAATTATCTTTGCTGACTCTTTCGTGTCGGGATAATGCTCTTCGAATTCGCGGCGCGATCCGAGTAGTCCCGGGATCGCAAAATCAACTAGAGACCATAGATCAAGAAGGCTATTCTCGATAGGAGTACCAGTCATGGGAATGGATCTGCGACGTGGAATGGTTGCAATGGCGCTTCTTCGAATTGAATCTGGATTTTTGATTGCTTGTGCTTCATCGCAGATTAACCAAGACCATTCAAAAGAGGAAAAAATAGAAATGTCATTTACCATGGTGTCGTAGGTGGTAATTACGACATTGTTTTTTTGTAGATCCCGATAGATTCCTGCCCTGTTGGGGCCACGATGAACCAACACATTCATGCCCTCACAGAAGCGGGAAAACTCCCGAGTCCAGTTGGCTATCAAGCTGGTGGGACAAATGACCAATGCTGGAGAATCATTTGTAGGTGGTTCCATGAGCAGTAACGATATGATCTGGATAGTCTTCCCAAGACCCATTTCGTCGGCGAGGATTAACCCGCCAGTATGCGAAATTGTTTCCCACATCCAGCGGACGCCACGCGCCTGGTAAGGAAAGAGGGTTGCTGTCAAACCGGGAATAACGAGCTCTCCCTCAAGGCTCGCAGCCCCGACTTGCCCAGCCTTGAGGAAGGTATCGTCGGGTTCCGACTGTATAATCTCACTCACTTCGCGCAAAAGTCTGATCGCTTCGCTGTAAGTTAAATTCGTCGGATCCGAACCTTGCAATATCTGGGCTAAAATATCAGCAGAGTCACGAGGAAGCGGACGTATAGTGGTCCCGTCTACTACCCACGTGTGACGATTGCTTGGGGCCCGGTAGATATATTTGGTTCCCTTTAATACGCGGGTTCCCCCGAGACTTGCAACAATGGATTTCCCGATCTTATCGATAATAATAATCGGGTCGATGACACGTTCCGAAAGTTTGAAACCTTCTGGTGGATTAGAACGTAATTCTTGAAAGGCTTTGGGTAGACTGCTTAATTTAACCACGACAAGCCTCCATAATCTCTCGTAGTTCTTTTATGCTAATTGGTATCGGATGTCTCGTATGCACCGCACGATGGCAGCTTGGGCAAAGAGGTACCAGGTCAGTGCACGGATCATATGATCGGGGTTCTTCTAGCGATGCCAGTGGTTGTAAGTGATGGACTTCAATTATAGCGCCGGCTTCTCCATATGACTGCCTTGGTTGCAAGCCACAAACCATGCACTTCTCTCCATGAATGCGAATGCATAGGAGTCTGTTGCGCGGATTACGCTCCCGTCGTTTAACAGCCGATCTCAAGATAGTGCCTTCAAAAGCAGTAGATGCATCATCTGTAGGGCTCTCGATGACGTCGTACCCAATAAGTTCAGCCATTGCAGCCATCATGGGCACAATTATGTCGCGGCAGGTGGCAACCACCGTGGCATTATCCAGTGGGTCGTCAAGATTGCGAATCGTTGCAGTCATGCGAAAGGCACCACTCATAATAGTCCATTCGGGAAAGCATTGATCAATCACGTCAATCTCGACTTCGGAGCGGATTGACTCAACCAATGCACGTGCCAATTGGATATCTTCTGGCGAAGCCTTCCGTATTTGGGATACAACGCTTCCTGAGAAATTGCCAAAATACAGGCTGACCCGATGCCCCTTCAAACCATGTAATTTTAATTCGGCAACAGGTCCGTGTTTTTCGTCTAAGTCAGCGAACCATATTCGTAAACCAGAGCGAAGGCCGCTCTGGTCAACTAAGGCGCCCATGGCCGCACCGGTCCCCTCTTCAAGTTCTTTTAGAATAAGACCTCTTTTGGAGACGATCATTTCAATCTTCTTCGTTTATAAGTTCACTGGGTTCGGGGTCAGGAACAAGGCGTAATAATTTTCTTAGATTGTTCGATATTTCCGTGCGTATATCTTCGAAAATAGGCTCCAACTCTTCATTGGTGTTGTTTTGTTCAGCTACTGCAAAGGCCCAGAGCAGCAGGTCCATTCCTTCTACAGCATAGCCATTGGCTGCTGCTCTTTTGTAGATTTTTTGATAAAAATCATGATGCTTATTTAGTAATACTGCTGGAACATGGCCTTCATCGCCAGCGCTGCGAAGTACGGGCTGCCAAAGCTCACCGCTGGTGATGTTTTCTACAGCATCGACATAAATCGCTTCTGAGTTAACATGACTTTGAATTGGTACCTTAAGACGGATTTTTGGACCGAAGTTGTTCGAAACTATTGCGGATTGGGACGTAGGGTCGACCGAGGTGACTTTCGGTTTGTCTGCATTGCTAGTGTCAGCAATATTTTTGTTTGCGCTGGAGTGGTCAATCGCCTGAGTATTCGCCTGTTCACGGTTTTTTCTGCGATAACGGCGCCCAGCCTCGCGATAAATAGGTTGAAGCAGTTCGTACAGACCATCAGCAAGATCAGGGTGGAAAAGAATTCGAGACTTTTTTACATCGATTCGGAATGCATCGTCGAGTTTGTGGTTGAACTCAAACTCGATGCGCAGCAGCGAAAAGTGCGGCTCAGGAACACCGAAAACCTCCATCCAGCCGCCATCTTGTATTAGCCGGCCTTCTCGATAGACATAAAAACCCTGCGCCCGGTTCGCAATCCGTGCATGTGCTTTTTCTTCTTCTTTGGTCATGTCATTGCGATGTGGGAGTATCCACGCCTTAATTTTAGCGGTGTCTACTGAACCATCAAGTAATTCTACTTCAAGAGTTTGCTTTTTCTCTGCAAGGACTTGTTCTGAGCGCGCTGGATAAAATGGGTTCCATGACTCAATGAAAGTCTGATTAATATAGATTTCAATGTTTCGCTCACGATTATCATTTTTATCGATAAAACGGTGAAAGACGAGTGAGAGGTGTTTGCTCAAGCTTTCGGCGAGTCTGGTGATAGCAGCCCTTTCTCTAGCTCCACCTGGCTCATAATCCTTGGTAAGAATTCGGTCGCACTTCTCCCAAATCACAAGGGTTCCCTTTTCGCCGCATAGCTCGTCAAACATTTCTTGTTCATCGTGCGTTACGGGTTCTTGAAGCATCTCCCACCGCTTCTGCTTTGCGACGAACTCGAGGTCCCAAGCAAGTTTTGCCAAAGGCTGATCTGAACTTTTGCGTGAAATCAGTGTAAATTTCAAGCAGACTGAGCTGGAAGCTGTTTTCAGGCCGAGACCAAATTTCCCAAGGCTCTCGGGGTTTTCACGCTCAGGGGCACCGTAACGCATTGCACGATGAATACCGTGAGCGTCCATGCCATCGCCGTTATCACCGAAATATATGAGCTTGCGTCCATCATCACGCAGGACAATTTCGATATTGATCCGGTCCGCTTTAGCGGAGATCGAGTTGTCGATTAGGTCTGCTGCCGCGGTTTTGACGTTGTAACCGGTGTCGCGAAGGCCAAAAATAAGCCGTTCAGCATCGGGTTCATTGATAAGATCGTCGTTCAATCTGAAATTCCTTTTGCGTGTTGGGCATTCACGGCTCCACCCATGCAATCAGCTTGAAGGCCCTATGTGGCCATCTGTTCCGTGATGGCGTCGCTTTGCCATCATACGATGATTTGCGATGGTGAACCAGACGGTATCGATGTGAGGGACGACTGTCGCAGGTTTCCGCATCGTCGGCCTCAGCATGTCAAACAGTCCTTGGCTGAGCAAGAGCACTTCATGCTGATACGGAAAAATACGATGCCTCAGCATGGTCTATCTGACTAAGGACATAGGACCTCGGTCACGTTGTCAAGGGTGTTGCGCCATTAAAATAAGCCGTGCTGCGGGCGTAGAATTACACTGCTCTCAATTGCGCAGGGTATTTGGGAAATAGTTCCAATATGAGGCTTTAAATCGAGGTCGGATTACATTCGTAGCATTGCAGAGGACCATTGATCTCGCTTTGTATGGGGGCGAGAGAAAAATGACCATGCGTTTGTTTGAGGGGGTTGAAATTTTTACAGAATGATAGCACATTGACCTCTGGGCATTGACGCTCGATCAAGTGAGATAGAGCCCGCCCTGATTCTAGGTTGAGTAGTGCTTTGAAACCTGACTTTAGTAAAGGAGTGTTAGTGTGTCGAATCAAGCTATTGTACTGAGGCCTGCATGTATCAAGACTCTCTCTGCTGTAGAGGCTCGACCAGAAAGATCAAATCAGCATGAGTTCAACGGTGTTGCTGAGCTTAAGAATATATTTGGGGGGGATAAGCTCGAATTAAATACAAAGTTTTCTGTTAGGGGCGGTGATGTTTCTGATGAGGCGGGTGTTACTTGGTATGATGCAAGGGCGGGGCATCCGGTGCGTTCGGAGTTTAGACTCTACTTTCAAAAAAATAAAGTGATGGATGTTGCGCGGCCGGGAGACAATATTGTTGTTGGTTACGATAAAAATAAAGATCTTCATTGCATATTAATTAGGTCGGGCTCTTTGGATCATAATCCGAATATTGAAGGATGGGAGAAGTTGTAGGGTTTGAATTGTACTGTTTTGAATGTAGCTAAAGAGGCTGCCGTGGCAGCCTTTTTAGTTTATAAGTTGGGATCAATCCCAGCTCAACGCCCCACCCGTCTGATACTCAATAACCCGAGTCTCAAAGAAGTTCTTCTCTTTCTTCAAGTCCATAATCTCGCTCATCCACGGGAACGGGTTGGTCGTCCCTGGATATTCTTCCTTCAACCCAATCTGCGACAGGCGACGGTTGGCGATGAACTTCAAGTAGTCTTCCATCATCGCCGCGTTCATGCCCAGTACGCCGCGAGGCATGGTGTCACGAGCGTATTCGATTTCCAGCTGAGTACCTTGCAGGATCATCTGCGAGGCTTCTTCCTTCAGCTCGGCGTCCCACAGGTGCGGGTTTTCGATCTTGATCTGGTTGATCACGTCGATGCCGAAATTCAGGTGCATGGATTCGTCGCGCAGGATGTACTGGAACTGCTCGGCGACGCCGGTCATCTTGTTGCGGCGGCCCATGGAGAGGATCTGGGTGAAGCCGCAGTAGAAGAAGATGCCTTCCAGAACGCAGTAGTAGGCGATCAGGTTGCGCAGCAGCTCTTTGTCGGTTTCAACGGTGCCGGTGTTGAATTCCGGGTCGGAGATGGCGCGGGTGTACTTCAAGCCCCAGGCGGCTTTTTTCGCGACCGATGGGATCTCGTGGTACATGTTGAAGATCTCGCCTTCATCCATGGCCAGCGATTCGATGCAGTACTGGTAGGCGTGGGTGTGGATCGCCTCTTCGAAGGCCTGGCGCAGGATGTACTGGCGGCACTCGGGGTTGGTGATCAGGCGGTACACGGCCAGGGCCAGGTTGTTGGCAACCAGGGAGTCGGCGGTGGAGAAGAAACCCAGGTTACGCATGACGATGCGGCGTTCGTCGTCGGTCAGGCCTTCCGGGTCTTTCCAGAGGGCGATGTCCGAGGTCATGTTGACTTCTTGCGGCATCCAGTGGTTGGCACAGCCATCCAGGTACTTCTGCCAGGCCCAGTCGTATTTGAAGGGTACGAGTTGGTTGAGGTCGGCGCGGCAGTTGATCATGCGCTTTTCATCAACGGCAACGCGGGCAGCGGAGCCTTCGAGTTCAGCCAGGCCCTCGGCAACGTCGAGTTTGTCCAGGGCGGCTTTGGCGCGGATGATAGCAGCGGAGTCGCTGGCGGTTACAGCGCGAGCTTCGCGGGCGGCTTGGCCACCAGCGTTGTCGAGTTTGTCCATGGCAGCTTCGGCGGCGTGGCCAGCGTTTGCGCCTTTGGCGGGTTGTTCGCCGTCTTCTTTATCGAATTCGTCCCAGCTCAGCATGATGTGCGTCTCCTGCGTGAGGGCCACCTTGTTCAGGGGCCGGTTGGATCTTTGGAATGCGTTGCTTGCGTTTCGGTACTGCACGCAAAAAACATGGAGTTCTTGAGGGAGTAGGCCCTCTTTTTTATGGCTGGGGGAGGGACAGATGTAGCAATCCCTCACCTAGCCCTCTCCCAATTGGGGAGAGGGGACTGAACGGCGGAGTGGTTCAGTCCTGTGTGCGGCAGTGAGACCGCTATCGCTGGCAAGCCAGGCTCCTACAGGGATAGCGGGGTTTCACATAAGCCTTATTGGCAAGCTTCGCAATCCGGCTCGTCGATCGCGCAAGCCTTCGGCACGGGTGCCGGGGCTGGTGCAGCCTGGATCGGGGCGTCGCCGCCGCTCGATACAGCGTTGAGCTTGCCGGTGTTGATGGTCGACTTCTCGGTGCTGGTCGCGGCCAGGGCACGGAGGTAGTAAGTGGTTTTCAGGCCACGGTACCAGGCCATGCGGTAGGTCACGTCCAGTTTCTTGCCCGAAGCGCCGGCGATGTACAGGTTCAGCGACTGAGCCTGGTCGATCCACTTCTGACGACGGCTGGCGGCGTCGACGATCCACTTGGTTTCCACTTCGAAAGCGGTGGCGTACAGGTCTTTGAGTTCCTGCGGGATACGCTCGATCTGCTGCACGGAACCGTCGTAGTACTTCAGGTCGTTGATCATGACCGAGTCCCACAGGCCGCGGGCCTTGAGGTCGTGGACCAGGTACGGGTTGATCACGGTGAATTCGCCCGAGAGGTTCGATTTCACGTACAGGTTCTGGTAGGTCGGCTCGATGGACTGCGACACGCCGGTGATGTTGGCGATGGTCGCGGTCGGCGCGATGGCCATGATGTTCGAGTTACGAATACCTTTTTGTACGCGAGCACGCACCGGTGCCCAGTCCAGGGTTTCGTTCAGGTCGACGTCGATGTACTTCTGGCCACGGGCTTCGATCAGGATCTGTTGTGAATCCAGCGGCAGGATGCCTTTGGACCACAGCGAACCCTGGAAAGTCTCGTAGCTGCCGCGCTCGTCGGCCAGGTCGCAAGAAGCCTGGATGGCGAAGTAGCTGACCGCTTCCATCGACTTGTCGGCGAATTCGACCGCAGCGTCGGAGCCGTACGGGATGTGCTGCAGGTACAGAGCGTCCTGGAAGCCCATGATGCCCAGGCCCACTGGGCGGTGCTTGAGGTTCGAGTTACGCGCCTGCGGCACCGAGTAGTAGTTGATGTCGATCACGTTGTCGAGCATGCGCACGGCGGTGTTGACGGTGCGTTGCAGCTTGGCGGTGTCGAGCTTGCCGTTCACGATGTGGTTCGGCAGGTTGATCGAGCCCAGGTTGCAGACCGCGATCTCGTCCTTGT
This sequence comes from Pseudomonas sp. KH_021, assembly GCF_057838865.1. Classification (NCBI taxonomy): domain Bacteria; kingdom Pseudomonadati; phylum Pseudomonadota; class Gammaproteobacteria; order Pseudomonadales; family Pseudomonadaceae; genus Pseudomonas; species Pseudomonas sp. KH_021. The sequence goes on from NZ_CM174477.1 coordinate 1,352,739, forward strand.
TGGTGTTCAAGGTGATCTCGGTGCACAGGTTCGAGCTGTGGACCACGCCCACGTGCTGCTGCGGGCTGCGCAGGTTGCACGGGTCCTTGAAGGTCAACCATGGGTGGCCGGTCTCGAACAGCATCGAGAGCATCTTGCGCCACAGGTCTTTGGCCTGGAGGGTCTTGAACAGCTTGATCTTGCCGTATTGGGTCAGGGCTTCGTAGTACTCGTAGCGCTCTTCGAAGGCCTTGCCGGTCAGGTCGTGCAGGTCTGGCACTTCCGATGGCGAGAACAGGGTCCACGGGCCGTCATCGAAGACGCGCTTCATGAACAGGTCAGGGATCCAGTTGGCGGTGTTCATGTCGTGGGTACGACGGCGGTCATCACCGGTGTTCTTGCGCAGCTCGATGAACTCTTCGATGTCCATGTGCCAGGTTTCCAGGTAGGCACAGACAGCGCCTTTGCGCTTGCCACCCTGGTTAACGGCGACGGCGGTGTCGTTGACCACCTTCAGGAACGGCACAACGCCCTGGGATTTGCCGTTGGTGCCCTTGATGTAGGAGCCCAGCGCGCGCACAGGTGTCCAGTCGTTACCCAGGCCACCAGCGAATTTGGACAGCATGGCGTTGTCGTGGATAGCGTGGTAGATGCCCGACAGGTCATCCGGCACGGTGGTCAGGTAGCAGCTGGACAGCTGCGGACGCAGGGTACCGGCGTTGAACAGGGTCGGGGTCGAGGACATGTAGTCGAACGACGACAACAGGTTGTAGAACTCGATCGCACGGGCTTCTTTATCCTGCTCTTCCAGCGCCAGGCCCATGGCCACGCGCATGAAGAAGACCTGCGGCAGCTCAAAGCGTACGCCGTCCTTGTGGATGAAGTAGCGGTCGTACAGGGTCTGCAGGCCCAGGTAGGTGAACTGCTGGTCGCGTTCGTGCTCGATGGCCTGGCCCAGGCGCTCCAGGTCGAAGGTGGCCAGTGCAGGGTTCAGCAGTTCGAACTCGATACCCTTGGCAACGTAGGCCGGCAGGGCCTTGGCGTACAGGTCGGCCATCTCGTGGTGAGTGGCGCTGTCGGCCACTTCCAGGAAGCTCAGGCCTTCGGCGCGCAGGGTGTCCATCAGCAGGCGGGCGGTGACGAACGAGTAGTTCGGCTCACGCTCGACCAGGGTACGGGCGGTCATCACCAGGGCGGTGTTGACGTCGGTGATGGCCACGCCGTCGTACAGGTTTTTCAGGGTTTCGCGCTGGATCAGCTCGCCATCGACTTCGGCCAGGCCTTCGCAGGCTTCGGTGATGATGGTGTTCAGGCGGCCCATGTCCAGCGGCGCGAGGCTGCCGTCCGGGCGGGTGATGCGGATGCTTGGGTGCGGCTGTTCAGGCTGCTCGGCGCCACGGGTGGCACGCTCTTTGGCACGCTGGTCGCGGTAGATCACGTAGTCGCGAGCCACTTTCTGCTCGCCGGCACGCATCAGGGCCAGTTCGACCTGGTCCTGGATTTCTTCGATGTGGATAGTGCCGCCCGATGGCATGCGGCGCTTGAAGGTGGCGGTGACCTGCTCGGTCAGGCGCGCGACGGTGTCGTGGATGCGCGACGAGGCGGCAGCGTTGCCGCCTTCAACTGCGAGGAACGCTTTGGTGATAGCGACGGTGATCTTGTCATCGGTATAAGGAACGACAGTGCCGTTACGCTTGATCACTCGCAATTGGCCAGGTGCAGTCGCAGCCAGATCCTGATTGGAATCTGCGGCCTGCGGCGCCGGGGCCTGCGGGTTCTCGCGAGTTGTGTCGGTTTGCATGCGGGTGTGTCTCCACGTTCTCTAAGTTTGTTTAGGCACGCGTGCGTGCCAACCGTTCTGTCCTGAAGCGCTGCTACCGGCCGCACGGCGTGATCGACAAAAGGTGTCGTTTCACGCCCCGCTGAGCCGGGCATGTCAACTTCGGGGCAGTCCAGGGATAACGTTTGCGATCCCGCTAAAAAGGGACCTGCAAGGGGTTGAGTTTTGCGATCTACTTGTGGTTGCGCTTTGTGCCAAAACCCAACATGTAGTGTTTTTACGCGAATGGGATACAAGATAATGCGGTATCGGGGCTAATGCAAGGCGATCAACTGTGGATAACTTGTGGGTAATTTGTGTGTGAAATCACCGATTTCAATGTAGGCCGCATCGGGCCTGACGTTGACCGCCGGTCATCCTTTTTTTCATCGCCTCGAAGGCGTCTGCCTGTTTTTGAGGGCGCGAACCCTATCACAAAAAATCGCCTTTACCGAACGGATTTGCCATCGCATTCCGACGGCCTGGCATACGGGGTAATATCCGATCGATTCGAAGCCATTGTGGCTAATTTTCCTACAACAATAGTTACAAATGAGGTCGTCAATGGAGCAAGCAACCTGGCGAGTGTTAATCGTCGAAGACGACCAGCGTTTGGCCGAACTGACCGGCGACTACCTGCAAAGCCATGGCTTGCAAGTGGCGATCGAGGGCGACGGGGCCCAGGCTGCGGCGCGGATCGTGGCTGAGCAACCGGACCTTGTGATTCTCGACCTGATGCTCCCCGGTGAAGATGGACTGAGCATTTGCCGCAAAGTTCGCAACCAATATGCCGGCCCGATTCTCATGCTGACGGCGCGTACCGATGACAGCGACCAGATCCTGGGCCTGGACCAGGGCGCCGACGACTTCGTCTGCAAACCCGTGCACCCTCGGGTGTTGCTGGCCAGGGTTCATGCCTTGTTGCGTCGCACCGAGACGGTGGTGGCCATGGACGAGGGCAAGCGTCTGCAATACGGCCCGCTGGTGGTCGATAGCGTGTTGCGCGAAGCCTGGCTGTTTGATGATGGCATTGAACTGACCAGCGCCGAATTCGACCTGCTCTGGCTGCTGGTGTCCAATGCCGGCCGCATCCTCTCGCGCGATGAAATCTTCACCGCCTTGCGCGGCGTTGGCTACGACGGCCAGGACCGCTCCATCGATGTGCGCATCTCGCGCATTCGCCCGCGTATCGGTGATGACCCGATCCACCCGCGCATGATCAAGACCATTCGCAACAAGGGTTACCTGTTTGTCGCCGAAGCGGCCCAGGCCATGGGCCGTGAGCAAGCGCACGGCGGCGGCGCATGAATTCGATCTTCCTGCGTATCTATGGCGGCATGCTGGCTGCCCTGGTGCTGGTGGCGGTGCTCGGGGTACTGAGTTTGCACCTGCTCAATGAGGTACGCGCCGGCCAGTATCGCGAGCGGCTGGCCCATGGCACTTTTACCCTGATGGCCGATAACCTGGCGCAAATGAGTGAGCTTGAGCGCAAGCGCAATCTGGCGATCTGGGAACGTTTGCTCGGCATTCCGTTGGCGTTGCAGCCACTGGCCCCGTCCGTGCTGGACAGCAGCCAGCGCAAGCGGGTCAGCCAGGGTGAAGTGCTGGTGCTGACCACCGGCCCGCATGCCGCCAAGGTCTACAGCCGGGTCGGCACCCAGCCCTGGTTATTGACGGGCGAGGTCCAGCAGATCAGCGAGCAGCTGGCCCGCGCCACGATTTACCTGCTGGCCGATGAGCTGGTGCGTTACCCGGTGGCCGAACAGCCCCGGCGCCTGGAAGCGCTCAAGCGCAGTAAAGGCTTTGGCTTCGAGCTACAACTGGTGCCGCTGGACCAGGCCGACATGGACGCCGATCAGCGCCGCCGCGTGGTGGAAGGCGACACGGTGATGGCGTTGGGCAAGGGCGGCGATTCGATCCGGGTGTTCGCAGGGGTCGCAGGCACGTCCTGGGTGCTGGAGATGGGGCCGTTGTACCAGATGAATCCCTATCCACCGCAAATGCTGGTGCTGATCGCAGCGCTTGGCCTGTGCCTGATCGGCTTGACCGTCTACCTGCTGGTACGCCAGTTGGAGCGCCGCCTGCGAGGCCTTGAAGCCGCCGCCACAGAGATTGCCCAAGGGAGTCTGGACACCCGCGTGCCGGCGGGCGACGCCGACTCGGTCGGGCGCTTGGCGGCAGCGTTCAATGGCATGGCCGAGCATTTGCAAAGCTCGCTGACCATGCAGCGCGAGCTGGTACGGGCGGTGTCTCACGAACTGCGCACACCGCTGGCGCGCCTGCGCTTTGGCCTGGAAATGATTGCCAATGCGGGCAGCGAGCAAGCCCGCGAGAAATACATGACCGGCATGGATGGCGATATTCAGGACCTGGACAAGCTGGTGGACGAGATGCTGACCTATGCCCGCCTGGAGCAGGGCGCGCCGGCGCTGTCGTTTCAGCCCGTGGACCTGGATGCGCTGCTCGATCAGGTGATTGCCGAACTGGCGCCGCTGCGGCCCGAAGTCAGCGTCAGCCGTGGCCCGCGCCAAGGCGCTGAAAACGGCCAGGGAGCGTGGGTCGAGGCCGAGCCGCGCTACCTGCATCGGGCGTTGCAGAACCTGGTCGGCAACGCCCTGCGACACGCTGAGTCTAAGGTCCACGTGAGTTATCAGTTGGGCTTGCAACGTTGCCGGGTCGATGTCGAGGACGATGGCCCCGGTGTGCCGCAAAGTGCCTGGGAGCGGATCTTCACCCCCTTTATGCGCCTGGACGACAGCCGCACTCGAGCGTCGGGCGGGCATGGGCTGGGGCTGTCGATTGTGCGACGGATTATTCACTGGCATCAGGGACGCGCCTTGATCGGTGCCAGCCAACGGCTGGGCGGAGCCTGTTTCAGCCTGTCCTGGCCGCGCTCTCAGGAAAAACCATGAGGCTTGCGCTATCGGCGTTACTGACGGCGCAGCGGCTAGACGCCTTGCTGTTGCGACTCTATGGCCCTGAGCTGATGCTTGCGCAACGCCCGGTGCTGGTCTCGCAATGGTCCAAGTACTATTTCATGCAGGTTTGGCCATGGCTGTTGGGCGAGCGGGCTACTGGTTTCGAGCAGACGCTCGTGGCGTTGGATGAGCGGGGTTTGCCGGTCGCACTGACAGGCTCCGAAAAGAGCGTCGAGCTGGCACTTGAGGCGGCTCTTGAGGATCATCTGCGGCCGGTCATCAAGGCCCTGGCGGCGTATGGCAAGGTGGCGCCAGTGGTGCTCTGGGGCAATGCGGGCGACTGTCTGGATCAATGCCTGGGCGGCTTGCCAGCGCCGCAGCGCCTGGCCGCGCAACGCTTGTTGAGCACGCCAGGCAGCCCGGTGTTTGACGCTGTCGGATTGCGTGATGATGGCCGCAAGGTACGACGCACGTGTTGCCTGAGCTACAAGGTGGCGTGGGTAGGGCACTGTGAACATTGCCCGCTGCTGGATTAGGCTCTGTACGAAATGTATCTGAGCTCGGTTATGCTGCGTTGAAAACAGGCTCGGAATGCTCATTTACAACCAGTAAACTCCGCTTCCTCGCCTGTTTTCGCCTTGCCTAACCTTCGCTCAAACACATTTCATACAGAGCCTAGACGCTGACCAGGCTTAACAGCTGGCCATCGAACAGGCTGAACTGAGCGTCCAACTCCCGGCCGTGGTGCCAGTCTTCAGACAGATCGGTCAGCAGGCGCAGGCGTGCATGACCTTGCCTTGACCATTCCAGCAGTTCGGCATGCTCGAAGTAGAAACGCTGCTTGACCAGCGGATACAGCGCCTTGAACAGGCTTTCCTTGAGCGAGAAGGTCAAGGTGACGGTCAGCGCGACTTCGTCGGCGTGCAGGCGCTGCAGTTCTTCAGGCGTCAGGATTTCACCGGCCAGGCGCTGGGCCCGTTGCTCCTCGAGCAGGGTCTCCACATCCAGCCCCAGCCCTTGGCAATCGCCATGATGGGCCACCACGGCGGCGGCCCAACCACTGCCATGGGTGATCGAGCCAGCGACCGCCTCAGGCCAGATCGGCGCGCGGTCTTCGCCGATGCCGGGCACAAACGAGCGGCCATTGAGGTGCAGCAGGGCGCTGCGGGCGCACGTGCGGCCTGCCAAAAATTCAGCCTGGCGCTTGGCCACCGAGCGTTGCAGGCTGGCGGTGGGCGTGATGCCGCTGCGCTCAAAGTCATCGGTGGCCAGCAGGGCAGGGTTGAACCGGCAACTGACCAGCACCGCACCGGGCACTGCCTGGGGCAGAGGCCAGTGGGTGGACAGTTCGGAGCAGCAAGTGGGAAGAAGTGCATTCATGGCCGCATTCTGCCTTGGCGCCGCGGTGGAATCAAAAGCTTCGGGTGATGCCATCGCGACGGTTCGGCGCCTCGACAAGCTCTGCTCCTACAGTGGGCGGCGGTGTACAGGGTCGGGTAGGAGCTGGGCTTGCCCGCGATGAACATAGGTATCTACACAACTCTGGGGCAGCGCGGCTCTTGTAGCCGCTGCCGAGGTACGAGGCTGCGATCGGCGGCGAAGCCGTCGTAAATTCAGGCCCTTCGGGGTGCCTGATGGATTACGGTCTCAGGTTTACGGCCGCTTCGCTGCCGATCGCAGCCTCGTACCTCGTCAGCGGCTACATTCGTAGCAGTACGGCAAAAGATGTGTAGATACCTATGCCGCGATGAAGCCACCGCGGGGTGTCAGGTATGACGCCTCGCAGCCAAGGCTGGCTCCTACCCTCCGGCAAACACTTCCTTGAAGGCGGCCACCTGCGCCGCTGCCATGTTAAGCCAACCCACCGGGTTGATTCGGTTCAGCCACGGTTCAGATAGGGTTCAGGTCGCGTTCAGCCCAGCCTCTTTAGTCTTGCACCACACCCAATCACTTGCGCAAGACCTGGAGCAAACCCAATGAATGCACTCAACAAACTGCTGCTGGCCATGATGATGATCGGCAGCAGTGCCGTGGCCCAGGCCAGTATGCCTATGGTGTGCAGGGCGGCCTTATTCAAAAGGTCAGCCAGAACGCTTCGCTCGAACTGGGTTATCGTTACCTGCGCAGCAACGCCAGCACTGAGCTGTCCGAGCACGGGGGTGCCAAGCAGGGTTCTCTGCGCCTGAGCAGCAGCGCGCAAACCTACCTGTCGGCCAACTACGCTTTCTAAGCACCTTACTATCCGCGCCCTCTGCGTTAGGGCGCGGCGGTCGACCCTTTGGAGAGTGTTATGAAATTGCTGGTGGTCGAGGACGAGGCGTTGTTACGCCATCACCTGCACACCCGATTATCGGAGAGTGGGCACGTCGTCCAGGCGGTTGCCAATGCCGAGGAAGCGCTGTACCAGGCCGGGCAGTTCAATCATGACCTGGCCGTGATCGACCTGGGCCTGCCGGGCATGGGCGGCCTGGACCTGATACGCCGCCTGCGAGAAATGGGCAAGCTGTTCCCGATACTGATCCTGACCGCCCGTGGCAACTGGCAAGACAAAGTCGAGGGCCTGGCCGCTGGCGCAGACGATTATGTCGTCAAGCCGTTCCAGTTCGAGGAGCTGGAAGCTCGCCTCAATGCGCTACTGCGCCGTTCCAGTGGCTTTACCCAGTCGACCATCGTCGCAGGTCCCCTGGTATTGGACATCAACCGCAAGCAGGCCAGCCTGGACGAGCAGCCGCTGGCCCTGACGGCCTATGAATACCGCATCCTGGAGTACCTGATGCGTCATCACCAGCAGGTGGTGGCCAAGGACCGGTTGATGGAGCAGTTGTACCCCGATGATGAAGAGCGTGACCCGAACGTCATCGAAGTGCTGGTGGGTCGCTTGCGTCGCAAGTTGGAGGGTGAGCATGGCTTCAAGCCAATCGACACCGTGCGCGGCCTGGGCTACCTGTTCACCGAGCGTTGCCATTGATCCGTTCGCTTCGCTTTCGGCTGATGCTGGCAGCAGCGGTGCTGGCGCTGCTGTTCATGCTGGGGTTGTTGCCGGCCTTGCAGGGGGCTTTCAGCCTGGCGCTGCAGGAGTCCATCGAAAAGCACCTGGCCTCGGATGTCACCACCCTTATTTCGGCGGCGCGAGTCGAAAACAACCAGCTGACGATGCCAGTGCTTTTGCCGGACGAACAATTCAACCTGCCCGACGGTCGTCTGCTCGGCTATATCTACGACCGCGACGGCAACCTGGTCTGGCGCTCGCGGGCCACCGCTGATGAAAATATCAATTACACACCGCGCTATGACGGCCGTGGCAACGAGTTCGCACGTATCCGCCAGCGCGATGGCGAAGAATTCTTTGTCTATGACGTGGAGGTCAAGCTGCTCGGCGGGCGCAGCGCGGCGTTCAGCATTGTCGCCTTGCAACCGATGCGTGAATACCAGCAAACCCTCAGAGGCCTTCAGGAAAAGCTCTTCCTGGGCTTTGGCGCCGCCTTGCTGGCGTTGTTGTTATTGCTTTGGGCCGGGCTGACCTGGGGGCTGCGCTCGTTGCGGCGCCTGAGCGTGGAGCTGGATGAAGTCGAAACTGGCGTTCGAGAAAGCCTGAGTGAAGAGCACCCCCGCGAACTGCTGCGCCTGACCGACTCCCTTAACCGCCTGCTCCACAGTGAGCGGGAGCAGCGCGGCCGTTATCGCGACTCGCTGGGCGACCTGGCGCACAGCCTGAAAACCCCGCTGGCGGTGCTGCAAGGGGTCAGCGAAAGCATGGCCCAGCGCCCGGCCGATAAGGATCAGGCACGCATTCTTCAAGCGCAGATCGAGCGCATGAGTCAGCAGATCGGCTATCAACTGCAGCGTGCGAGCCTGCGCAAAAGCGGCCTGGTCCGTCATCAGGTAGCGTTGCAACCCCTACTCGACAGCCTCGGCAGTACCCTGGACAAGGTCTACCGCGACAAGCGCGTGCAGGTCAGCTTCGACATTCCCGACCCAGGCCAGGTGCCGATGGAGCAGGGCGCCTTGCTCGAACTACTGGGCAATCTGCTGGAGAACGCCTACCGCCTGTGCCTGAGTCGAGTGCATATCAGCCTGAGCGCTACGCCGGAGCATATCGATCTGAGCGTCGAGGATGACGGCCCCGGCGTACCCGCGCATCAACGTGCGCGCATCCTCAAGCGCGGCGAACGGTTAGATCGCCAGCACCCAGGGCAAGGCATTGGCTTGGCGGTGGTCAAGGACATCATCGAAAGCTACGACGCGCAGTTGACCCTCGATGACTCGGTGCTCGGTGGCGCCGCATTCCGGATCCGCTTCCCGGCTCAGTAGGGGACTTTCGAGGCGGATACCCGCCACGGTGAAGGGAAAATAGCTTGCTGCGGGCGGAAAACCGCCAGCCCCTAAGCGACGAACTCGCGACAATCTCCGTGTGAAAGCCCGGCTTTCCTGGCCTGCACGGCTTCCTGGCAATTTGGCACGCGGCTTGCGATAGAGCATGCAGGTCTGCTACCCGCAGCCGCCAAAACAAATCCCTCCAATACAGGAGGGTTCGTACTTTAGGTATCGCGCGCACCACACGAAAGGTGCCGACGGTACGCTTGAGGAAGCCATGCCATGACTCGTCAGCCTATCTACAAATCGCTGTACTTCCAGGTGATCATTGCCATCACCATCGGCATTCTGCTCGGCCACTATTACCCGGAAACCGGCGTCGCGCTCAAACCGCTGGGCGATGGCTTCGTCAAGCTGATCAAAATGGTCATTGCCCCGATCATCTTCTGTACGGTGGTCAGCGGCATCGCCGGCATGCAGAACATGAAATCGGTGGGCAAGACCGGCGGCTATGCGCTGCTGTACTTCGAAATTGTCTCCACCATTGCGCTGATCATTGGCCTGATCGTGGTCAACGTGGTCAAGCCGGGTGTCGGCATGCACATCGATGTCAGCACCCTGAACGCCAGCAGCGTGGCAGCCTACGCGGCGGCGGGTGCCCAGCAGACCACCATCGGCTTCCTGCTCAACATCATCCCGAACACCGTGGTAGGTGCCTTCGCCAATGGCGATATCCTCCAGGTCCTGATGTTCTCGGTGATCTTCGGGTTCGCCCTGCACCGCCTGGGTGCCTACGGCAAACCGGTACTGGACCTGATCGATCGCTTCGCTCATGTCATGTTCAACATCATCAACATGATCATGAAGCTGGCTCCGATTGGCGCCTTTGGTGCCATGGCCTTCACCATCGGCCAATACGGTGTGGGTTCGCTGGTGCAACTGGGCCAGCTGATGCTGTGCTTCTACATCACCTGCGTGGTGTTCATCCTGGTCGTGCTCGGCAGTATCGCCCGCGCCCACGGCTTCAGCGTTGTGAAGCTGATTCGCTACATCCGTGAAGAGCTGCTGATTGTGCTGGGCACTTCGTCTTCAGAGTCGGTCTTGCCGCGCATGCTGGTGAAGATGGAGCGTCTGGGTGCGAAGAAGTCCGTAGTGGGCCTGGTCATTCCGACCGGTTACTCGTTCAACCTTGACGGTACTTCGATCTACCTGACCATGGCCGCGGTGTTTATCGCCCAGGCCACCGACACCACCATGGACATCAGCCACCAGATCACCCTGTTGCTGGTGCTGCTGGTGGCCTCCAAAGGTGCTGCGGGCGTGACCGGTAGCGGCTTCATCGTACTGGCCGCTACCCTGTCCGCCGTTGGCCACCTGCCAGTCGCGGGCCTTGCGCTGATCCTGGGTATCGACCGCTTCATGTCAGAAGCCCGCGCCCTGACCAACCTGATCGGCAATGGCGTTGCCACGCTGGTGGTTGCCAAGTGGGTCAAGGAACTGGATGAAGACAAGTTGCAGGCAGAGTTGGCCAGCGGCGGTACCTCGATCTCCGAGGAAGGCCCGAGTGATGATCTGGGTGTGGTTGAAGCACCGATCCGTGCCTGATCATTGATGTGAACCCATAAAAAAGGTTCTTCACGGATTGCCGGGAAAAGCGCATTTGATCTTCAAGAAGAAAAATGCGCTGTCCCGGTAGCCGTAAGCCATTCGCTTGATGACCTTGATCCGATTGTTGATCCCCTCTAGTTGGCCTGTGTGCATTGGCCATCGAACTCTGCTCAAAATGCCTCGCCAGTAACCGCTCAGCCTTTTCGCGAACTGGATCAACGAAGGAATGCCGCTCTGCTTGGCATGCCCCATCCATTGTTTCCACGCCCTACGCCATTCCCACGCTGTTTCGCTCGACCATAGCGCTTTGAGCTCAGCCTTCATGATATAGACCGTCATCAGCGACTGATTGGCATCCAATAAATCCTGCAGATGTACCTGCTGCTCTTGGCTCTTCAGATTTTCGGGGTTGCGCAGCAAGAGCCAGCGGGCCTGCTTGACCACCTTTCTCGCCGGTTTGTCATGGCGCAGTCGGTTAGCCTCGTCGACTCGTACCCTGTCGATGACTTCACGACCGTATTTGGCGATGACATGAAACAGGTCGTAGACCACTCGCGCATTGCGGCAGTGATGTTTCACTTCCAGATCGAAGGCCGTATTCATATCCATGGCGACCGCTTCGATTTGTGAACACCGCTCTGGCCCCAGATCCTCGAAAAACGAGCGTATAGCTATCCGGCTGTGCCCTTCACCCACCCACAAAACGCGACGCGTATCGGCATCCAAGATCACGCTGGCGTAGCGATGCCCCTTGAACAAGGCGAACTCATCCATCACCAAGCGCTTGGGCTCGGCCTCGGGTAGTTCATGCAATGTTTGCTCAAGCGCGCGACGCTCCAGGACGCGCACTGTTTCCCAGTGCAGGCCAAAGAGTTGAGCGACATGGAGCGTTGCCATCTGGCGACAGGCTTTGATGACCGCTTGGCAAAGCCTTGCGCTAAGCCTGGCGTACCGATCAAGCCAACTGACCGACTCCATCCGAGTCCCGCAGTCCAGGCAACGCAGGCGTCTAAAAACAGCGGTAAGCGTGACAGGGTGGCCAAGAATTGGCAGATCCCGAATGGATCGCTCTGACTGGTCGTGGACAGCAAGGCAGGGCTTGAGACAGCCGCTGCAAAGAGGAATCTGATTAGGTCGAGGGGTTAGGTTGATCTGGAGAGAGCCGCCAACGACTTGGGCGGAAGCCACAGAAAATCCATCCCAAAAAGGCAGGATCGTATTAATATCTGGCATGAGAACGGCGGTTTGGTTGATGGGTTTGCTCGCACGAACATCATCGGTCAAATCGCCGTTCTTTTTTGTCTATTTCCCAGGATTCCGTGAAGAACCTTTTTTATTTGGCTCAACGCGCAATCGCGCCCTCTCCCTAAATCCACAAAGACCTAAAGCCGAACCACCAAGGCTAACAACCCCAACCCCACAGGCCATGGCACGTTGCAACCAATGTAGGAGCGGGCTTTAGCCGCGATGCGCCGCGCGGGCGGCGCTCGATTTACGCAACAGCGCAAAACCCAAGGCAAGCGCTTAGAAGCCTTGATACGGCCCTCCCCCCTTCATTCTCGTGGTGAACCCGCTGGATGCCTGTCAACAGATCGCATGAGCTACATGAGGTGTCCGCCTTGGTTTTTCCATTGCTCTTGAGATCGCGCGCCGCCCGCGCGGCGCATCGCGGCTAAAGGCTAGGCGCCCCCGCCGCTCCTACATTTGTTGCAACGCGCCATGGCCTGTGGGATTGGCGTTGTTAGCCTTGGTTCGGCTTTAGATTTTTGTGATTTCAGGGGGGGCATTGCGCGACTTCGCGTCGCTGGCAACTCCAATCTCACAGGCCATGGCACGTTGCAACCAATGTGGGATCGACGGGGGCGCCTAGCCTTCAGCCGCTAATGCGCAACCTGCTAGCGTCATGAGCGGTTAATTCAATAACTTATTTTTTATCGCTCCCAGCTTTGCTTTGTTTACAGAGCTAATGATGGATTCAGCCGTCTTGCTCCACTTGAAGGGCTTCGCCGAAAGGTCATTGTGGGCCTCGATAAATTGACGAATAGCCGCTTTCAGTTCGGCCACGCTGGTGAAGACACCCCGATACAGTGCTCGCCTTTCCAGCTGCGCGAACCAGCCTTCCACGGCGTTCAGCCACGAAGCACTGGTCGGCGTGAAGTGCAGTTTGAAACGCGGGTGCTTCTCCAACCATTGCTTGATGGCCGGTGTTTTGTGCGTCGAGCTGTTGTCCAGAATCACATGCAGGTCAAGCTCTGCGGGCGTCGCGCGGTCAATCTGTCGCAGGAAAGCCAGAAACTCTTTGGCCCGGTGGCGCTGGGTTATCCGCCCGATAACCTGGCCGGTCAGGATGTCAAAAGCGGCATACAGACTGGCGGTGCCATGGCGTTTGTAATCATGCGTGCGTCGCTCGATCTGACCAGGGCGTAGGGGCAACATCGGTTGTGTGCGATCCAGTGCCTGGATCTGGGTTTTCTCATCAACCGACAGCACGATGGCGTTATCCGGCGGGTTCAGATAAAGCCCGACGACATCGACGACCTTATCGGCAAAATGCGGATCGTTGCTGATCTTGAACGTCTTCAAACGATGGGGTTTAAGGTCGGAAGCGGCCCAGACTTGTCGCACCTGCCAAGCCGTAACGGCGGCATATTTGGCCATCAAGCGCACACTCCAATGCGTCGCCTCACGAGGCACGCGCTGGGTTGTCAGGGTAAGAATCTCCTTTATTTTTTGAGTGCTGAGCTTGCGAGGCTGGCCACTTCGAGGCAGGTCGTTCAAGCCCTCAAGACCTGCCTCCAGATAGCGCTTTCGCCATTTGAACACCACCGGCGCTGAGACCTGGAGCTGATGGCTGACGTCCTTGGGCGTTAATCCATCCGCCAATAACAGCAGAATTTTGGCCCGCTGCCCGAGACGTTGTGCCAGCGAGCCCATCCGCGACCAGCCTTGTAGTGTGGCTTGGTCAGATGGCGTTAAAACGAATGGGGCGACGGGTTTGGCCATGCGCACTACTGCTCAGCGAGGTCGAAGTCTGGTCAGTATATCGACATACTTTTAGATAATCGAACTAACCGCTCAGGACACTAGTACCGTCGGCCCAGTCCGGCGCGCATATCAAAGCGTATTAAAAGACGACTACCAGGGTAGTATGCTCTACTATAGCGTTGACTTGGGTTTGTCGGCCTTGGGGCTGGCGAGAATGGTACGTAAGTCCGACTCCATGCAACTGTTCAGGCATGACCCAGTCAATTATGAAATGGCTTATCGACAGAACAGCAAGCTTGCCTTGTTTTTTGAGGGGCTAGTCGACGCCATTACCATTAATTCGATGTATACAGCGGAAGGTTCGATAAATAGCGAATAGCGTTCGCGGATCACCCCCGATATCCAAAAAAACCACGCATCCTAGGAATGTAAACTCGCACCCCTACAATAACCAAAGGCACATATATCACTGCATAGGTGACTTGCAAAAGTCTCCCCTCCAAGGGGAAAGCTTCTGTAATTACCCACACAATAATCGCAGTGTACGGCGCAGCACAAATCAACACCAGGGCGAACACGCAAAAATAATACTTAAACTTATTTACATCCATAAAGTCACCCCGCCAAACACTAACCCAGAATAAAGCATCAGACCCGCGATGTCATTTGTGTGTCCGGGGGCGCCGGCAATTAAGCATATCGCCAGCGGCGGTTTGGCGCAGGGCGCCGGGACGAAAGGCGGGTGGATCGGGGGCAGCTTTGATCATGTATGGCTCCTTTTTTCTGGAACCGCCACCGTCGCTCTCACACTAGGGTGGCAGCTGTGAACGGGGTGAGAGAACCGGGGTAAGAAGCCAACCCGGCCAGGCCGAAGCCTGCCCGAACACAGCCGCCATAAAACAATTCGCAGGCGAAAAAAAACGCCTGCAACGGTTTCTGGGCGCTTGTGCAGCTCCTTATCTTGCGGACTCTCACATCCGGTCGCTGAATTTGCAGCGACGCGCGGAGGTTAGCGTGATGCGCGCCCTACAGCAAGCCTCGTCGTGTAGGAGTCCGCCCGTCGCCGCCGGCACCCGGTGTATCAGGTAAACCGCGGTGTGGCCATCGCGGGTGAACCCTGCTCCTACTCCACCCGCGTCTCTCCGCTGTACACCAACGTATGCCGACACCGACGACACAGATACCGGCGCCCCTGGCGTACCAGGTTGTGACGCTGGGCCGAGAACGGGAAGTCGCTGTCTACACAGGGGCAGCGGTAAATGTAGCGTGTGGCGCGGCGGCGCTTGATTTCGTAGGTGTGGCAGCGGTTGGGCGGCAACTCGTAGACCCCGCGCATGATCAGCTGCCATTCCTCTCCATGAGGCGCAATGGTGTCGCCAAACAGCTGGTGGGCCACCAGATGCGCCACTTCATGGGCAACCGTCTGTTTAAGAAAGTCCTCGGTGTTCTCACGGTACAGTTGCGGGTTGAAACGCAGCAGGTTCTCGTGCAGATGGGCCACGCCGGCCTTCTGGCCGCGCAGCTTGAGGCTGACCAACGGGCGCTTGAAGGGGCGTTTGAAAAAAGCTTCGGCTTGCAAAAAACAGGATTCGACGCGGGAACTGAGTTGCTCGGGCATAGACAAAGGCTCTCCATATCCGCCGATTATGCCGTAACTGAATACACCACACAGCAGTGGGCCGCCAGATGGCGGCCCAAGGTTTACAGCGCCTATGCGTTTCTAGTTGGTGTAGACAGGGCCCACGCCCAGTCCCCAGACGATGACTGTAAAGGCCATGATGGCCACGAGCACGACCAGGCCAACGGCCAGGACCGAGCTTGAGAAGAGAAACCCTTCATCGGAGGGGATGTTCATGAACGTGGGCAGCCCGACATACAACAGGTAAACCGTGTAGCAAATGGCGGCAGTGCCAACGATCATCCCTAGCCACAGGTGTGGGTAGAGCGCCGCCAGGCCGCCAATGAAGAGCGGGGTGGCGGTGTAGGTGGCAAATGCGATGCAGCGGGCGAGGGATGGATTGGCGTCGTAGGTGCGAGCCATCCAGTGAATGAACGCACCCATGACCGCGACGCCGCCCAGCATCGCGAGGTACGACATAATGGTCATCCATACCGCGCTTTCTGTGGTCAACATGACCGGAGCGCGGCTACCGATGACCCAACCCACCTGGGTTGTGCCTATAAACGCCGACACGGCCGGAATGGCGGCCAATATCAACGTATGGGTCAGGTACATGTGGCTGATGCTTTCCTCTTCGCCACGAATTTCTCGCCATTCCTGGTCAGGGTGGGTAAAAAGCCCAAAAACATGATGAATCATTGCCAGATACTCCTTACCTTGATGCCATCGCCCCCCAGAGGAGCATTTACTGGCCCAGCGGCCGAAAGGATTGATCAGGCCACGTGTTCGATGTGGTCTTACTTGGCAGTATAGGAAAGGACTTCGCCACAATTAGCCGGTCGTTTAGAGCAAATTGCGCTGTCAGGGGGTGGGTTAATCGCCTTGCAGTATTTGCCACTCATTCACGCATCGCCGACCGGCAGGGCCTACGCCCCACGCCGGTTTATGGGTAAAATAGTCGGCTTTTGTCACACCTCGCGGATCTCAAGCGCTATGGGCACCCTTTCGGTCAATCAGAACAAACTGCAGAAACGCCTTCGCCGCCTGGCGGGGGAAGCCGTCGCCGATTTCAACATGATCGAGGACGGCGACAAGGTCATGGTCTGCCTGTCCGGCGGCAAGGACAGCTACACCATGCTCGACGTTCTGCTGCATTTTCAGAAAGTGGCGCCGATCAAGTTCGACATCGTCGCAGTCAACATGGACCAGAAACAGCCGGGCTTCCCCGAGCATGTGCTGCCGGCCTACCTTAAAGAGCTGGGCGTTGAGTATCACATCGTCGAGAAGGATACCTACTCGGTGGTCAAGGAGCTGATCCCGGAAGGCAAGACCACCTGCTCGCTGTGTTCGCGCCTGCGTCGCGGCACGCTGTACACCTTTGCCGATGAAATCGGCGCGACCAAGATGGCCCTGGGGCATCACCGCGACGATATCGTCGAGACCTTCTTCCTCAATATGTTCTTCAACGGCAGCCTCAAGGCCATGCCGCCCAAGCTACTGGCAGACGACGGCCGCAACGTGGTCATCCGCCCGCTGGCCTACTGCGCCGAGAAGGACATCCAGGCCTACTCCGACTTCAAACAATTCCCGATCATTCCGTGCAACCTGTGCGGCTCGCAGGAAAACCTGCAACGCCAGGTGGTCAAGGACATGCTGGTGGAGTGGGAGCGCAAGTCGCCCGGCCGTACCGAGAGCATCTTCCGGGGTCTGCAGAACGTCGTGCCTTCGCAACTGGCCGACCGCAACCTGTTCGACTTCGCCAACCTGCGCATGGACGAAACCGCCACGCCGCGTTTTCTCAATGTGCTGAACATCTGACGGCGGGGCCGCATGCGCGACTACCAATGGCTGCACGAGTACTGCCTGAATCGCTTCGGCTCGCCAGCGGCTCTGGAGGCTCACTTGCCGGTGCCTGCCACGCCTGCGCAACTGCGCGACTTGCCGGACGACCGCTACCTGTCGACCCTGGCCTTGCGGGTGTTTCGCGCAGGGCTCAAGCACAGCCTGGTGGACGCCAAGTGGCCGGCTTTCGAGCAGGTGTTCTTCGGCTTCGACCCGCAAAAGGTCGTGTTGATGGGCGCCGAGCACCTGGAGCGGCTGATGCAGGACACGCGCATCATCCGCCACCTGGGCAAGCTCAAGAGCGTGCCGCGCAATGCCCAGATGGTGCTGGATGTGGCGAAGGAGAAAGGCAGTTTCGGCAACCTGATTGCCGACTGGCCGGTGACCGACATCGTGGGCCTTTGGAAATACCTGGCCAAGCATGGGCATCAGCTGGGCGGCCTGTCGGCGCCGCGCTTCTTGCGCATGGTCGGCAAGGACACGTTCATCCCCACCGATGACATGGTCGCCGCCCTGATTGCCCAGGACATCATCGACAAGCAGCCCACCAGCCAGCGCGACCTGGCGCTGGTCCAGGGTGCTTTCAACCAGTGGCATGCCGACAGCGGCAGGCCAATGTGCCAGCTGTCATTGATGTTGGCTTATACGGTCAACCACTGACCGGCTCACCTTCGCCCGCCATCCGGCGATCGTGCTGAAAGCGCCAGCGCACATACAGCAGCGCGCTGATGAACAGCCCCAGGCTCAGCAGCACCTCGATCCAGCCGAACAGCGTTCGGCTCGGGTCGAAGGCGGCCAGCACACCCTTGATGAAGTACAGGTTGACCACGAAGCAGGCCCAGGCATGGGCGCGGGCGCTGCCCAGCAGCATGCCGGGCAACAGCAGCGCCAGTGGCACCAGTTCGATCGCCAGGATGACACCGACGCGGGCGCCATGCAGGTCGGCGAACAGCAGGTTGTTGACGATCAACAACCCTATCAGCGCACAGAAAAACACCAGGCTCAGGCCGCGGGTCAGGCGCAGACGGGGCGCCAGCCAGTGCAGCGGTGGCAAAACCTTGGGTTTCTTAGCCACGACCGTTCTCCAGTAATTTGGCCGTGGTGGCCAGGCGTTGGCCCAGGGCGCGGCAAAGACTGACTTCGTGCTCGTCCAGGCCGCGCTTGCCGTCAGCCCCGGCGTGATGGCTGGCGCCATAGGGGGTGCCGCCGCCGCGGGTATCGAGCAGCGCCGACTCACTGTAGGGCAGGCCCATCACCAGCATGCCGTGGTGCAACAGGGGGAGCAGCATCGACAACAGGGTCGTCTCCTGGCCACCGTGCAGGCTGGCGGTGGAGGTAAAGGCCGCTGCGGGCTTGCCGACCAGTTCGCCACTGAGCCACAGGCTGCTGGTGCCATCGACGAAGTACTTGAGGGGTGCGGCCATGTTGCCAAAGCGCGTTGGGCTGCCCAGGGCCAGGCCCGAGCAGTGGCGCAGGTCATCGAGGCTGGCGTACAGCGCACCGGTCGCGGGGATATCCGGGGCCACGGCTTCGCATTCGGTAGAGATCGACGGCACCGTGCGCACGCGCGCCTCCAGCCCAGCCAGCTCGACGCCGCGGGCAATCTGCCGGGCCATTTCGCTGGTGGAGCCGTGGCGGCTGTAGTACAGCACCAGAATGTAGGGAGCCGTCACGCCAGGATCTCCAGCACTTTTTCTGGCGGTCGGCCAATCACTGCCTTGGCGCCTGCGACCAGGATCGGACGCTCGATGAGTTTGGGGTGGGCGACCATGGCGGCGATCAGCGCGGCCTCGTCCAGGTCAGGATTGGCCAGGTTCAGGGCCTTGTATTCCTCTTCGCCCGTGCGCAGCAGTTGGCGGGCACTGATATTCAGCTTGGCCAGCAGGCTCTGGAGGGTGGCGGCATCGGGTGGGGTTTCCAGGTAGCGCACCACGGTTGGGGTCAGGCCACGGGCTTCTAGCAGCTCCAGTGCGCCTCGGGATTTGGAGCAACGCGGGTTGTGATAAAGCGTCAGATCGGTCATGTGCAGGTCGCTTCTGGGCTAAAGTGGCAGCTATTCTAACCATGCCGGGACCTGGCCTGAACCGCAGGCGGTGATTGGTCGCGGTTAATTTGTAATTTTGCTGAAAACTCAGGAAGGATTGAGCCATGACGAGGCGTTTCGCGACAGCATTGGCAGTCACTGCGAGCTTGTTGTTGGGTGGCTGTGGCGCAGACTACGGGGTCGACCAGAACGGCCAGGTGGTCGCGGCCAAGCAATTGGACGGCCAATGGGTGGTGGTCAATTACTGGGCAGAGTGGTGCGGGCCTTGCCGTATCGAAATCCCGGAACTCAATGCGTTCGAGCAGAAGATGCAAGGGCAGGGCGTGAAGGTGGTCGGGGTGAACTTTGACGGTTTGCGTGGCGATGAGCTGAAAAAAGCCAGCGACACCCTGGGTATCCAGTTCACCGTATTGTCGGAAGACCCGGCTGACCGTTTTGAATTGCCGCGTAACGAGGCGTTGCCAGTGACCTATATCATCGATGACAAGGGCAAGCTGCGCGAACAGTTAATGGGCGAGCAGACGGCCGAAGGGCTGGCGGCCAGGGTATCGGCCCTCAAGGGCGCCTGACCCTGTGGGAGCTGGCTTTGCCAGCGAATAGCCGCACTACAGATTCAGAATCTGTGTTGGGGCTATTCGCTGGCAAAGCCAGCTCCCACATCCAGAGGCTGACGGCGGCGATGCTATCGCGATGGTCCGGCATTCCGGCAAGGTCAGCTCCTACCCTCGGGCCAGAAGCGTAGCGGCTTTCCTTGCCCAGGCCAGAAGCGCAGCTGTTCGATGGGCGACACATCCCAGCGTTGCACCGTCTCCAGCGCGGCCAGGAAACGTTGCTCCTGCTCCATCAAGGCGGGCGCACAAAGCTTGCGGGTCTTGCCGACTTTGCCGAAGGTCAGCTTGTCGCCGTCCAGGCTGTAAGGCGCAAACCAGTGGTTACAGCCGGCATTGCCATACGCCCGGCCATCGGCGGCCAGGGTCAGGGTGAGATGGCTGTAATCCATCAGCGGCCGTTCACCGATCCACTCCAGCACATAGCTGCGCTCCTGTTCGAGCTTGAGCGGTTGGTCGGCGCAGCCCAGCAACAGGCTGGCGCAGACACCCAGCAGCACCATGGCTTTCACTGGGCTTGCTCCCGGCATTTCGGGCAGCGGTGTTTATCGCCGTGAAGCGTCCACCCCAATTCCTGAATGCGCGCGCTGGCGGCAGGCTTTTGTGCCTTGGTGCCCAGCTTGGCATCGACCGCGAACTCGAAATCGAGTTCGGCCTGGCACTGGTCGCACTGCACTTGCCACTGGTGGATCGCCAACTCACCGAACACCGGCCCACGGGCCACGGCCACCCATTGCCCGGCCGGGTTGATCAGGTGGCGGACCTTTTCGATGGTCAGGCGCATGGACAAGGTCTTGCTGCCCTTGAGGGTCACCAGCAAGACGTCATCGTTATGAATGGAACCACCGTTGCCTGTGACCTGATAACGGCCTGGCGCCAGGGCGCGGCATTCGATCAGAGTGTGGTGAGGGTTAAGCAGGCTGTAGCGAAAATCGTGTTCGACCATGGGTCCTCCAAAAACTGCGCGCTATGCTAGCACGCCGGCCGGCTCAACTGGCGGGTAGGAGCCGAGCTTGCTCGCGATGACGTCAGCATGAGCACCGCAAAGTGCTGAGACCGAGGGGTTGCCATCGCGAGGTACCAGGGCGCGGGGGTGGTTCAGGCACCCACCCGTGCCTGCATCGCCAATCGGGCGATGGCCTGGTCGAGCTCGGCGAGGGCTTCGGTTGCGTCCGGGTCATCTTGCTTGAGCAGCGTTTCACTGCGCTGGCAGGCTGCTCGCAGCTGCGGTACGCCGCAGTAACGCGTGGCGCCATGCAGGCGGTGGACACGTTCGATAGTGGCGGTGCGGTCGCCGGACTCCCAGGCGCTGCGGATGGCTTCGCGGTCAGCTTCAAGCGAAGCCAGCAACATGGCCAGCATGTCCGCCGCCAGATCGGCCTTGCCGGCGGCCAGGCGCAAGCCCTCATCGTGATCGAGCACCTGCACCATGCCATTGTGCTCAAGCGGTTCGCCCATTCTCTCGCCGCGCTGGCCGCCCAGGTTCAGACCGGTCCATTTGAGCACCACCTGAGCTAACTGGCGATCGCTGATCGGCTTGGTCAGGTAGTCGTCCATGCCGCTGTGCAGCAAGGCGCGCTTTTCGTTGGCCATGGCATGGGCGGTCAGGGCCACAATGGGGACGGGCGCGCTCGACTGGGTGGTTTCCCAGCGGCGGATCGCCTCGGTGGTCTGGCGACCGTCCATGCCGGGCATCTGCACGTCCATCAGAATCAAGTCAAAACGATCCTGCTGCACCGCTGAGACGGCCGCAAAGCCGCTGTCGACGGCCAGCACCCGGGCACCGAGATCTTCCAGCAGGGTTTGCACCAGCAGCAGGTTGGCCGGGTTGTCGTCCACGCACAACACGTGCGCTACCGTGCCGTGATCCTGGTCAGGCTGGCCAATGGCACGGCGCGGTACGGTCAATTCCATCAGGCTGCGGCGCAGTTTGCGCGTGCAGGCAGGCTTGGCTTGAAGTTGGCTGTGGGCATTGGGGACATACGGGTGCAACAACGCCTGCTCAGTGGTCGGGCACAACACCAGCGGCTTGCAGCCTTGCTGCTCAAGGGTGTGCAGGTGCTGGCTGAGGCGCTCAGGGGGCATTTCATACACCGTGATACCCAGTACCGCCAGTTCAAACGGTGTTTCGCTGGCACGGTCGCTCACCACTTGTTTGAGCAGGTGCTCCACGGTGGCGAAGACGCTGACCTGCAAGCCGCAATCTTCCAATTGATGTTGCAGGGCCTGGCGCGCCAATTCATGGCTGTCGACAATGGCGATTCGGCGCCCCACAAGGTTCGGCACTGGCAAGTCTTCGGCATCTTCGCGGGCTCTGGGCAGGCGCAGGCTGATCCAGAATTGCGAGCCTTCCCCGGGCGTGCTGTCGACGCCGATTTCGCCGCCCATCTGCTCGATCAGGCGCTTGGAAATCACCAGCCCCAGCCCCGTCCCTCCAGGTTGGCGAGACAGCGAGTTGTCGGCCTGGCTGAAGGCCTGGAACAGGTTGCGCACATCCTGGGGCGTCAGGCCGATGCCGGTGTCCTGCACACTGATGCGCAATTGCACGCTGTCTTCATGTTCATCTTCAAGCATGGCGCGAGCAACGATAGTGCCCTCGCGGGTGAACTTGATGGCGTTGCTGACCAGGTTGGTCAGGATCTGTTTGAGCCGCAGCGGGTCGCCGATCAAGGCCAATGGTGTGTCGCGGTACACCAGGCTGACCAGCTCCAGCTGTTTGGCATGGGCGGCCGGGGCGAGGATGGTCAGCGTATCTTGCAGCAGGTCACGCAAATTGAACGGGATACTGTCGAGCACCAGCTTGCCAGCCTCGATTTTGGAGAAGTCGAGAATCTCATTGATGATCCCCAGCAGGCTGTCGGCGGATTTTTCGATGGTGCCCAGGTAATCGAGTTGGCGCGGCGTGAGCTCGCTTTTTTGCAGCAGATGAGTGAAACCCAGGATGCCATTGAGCGGTGTGCGGATCTCGTGGCTCATGTTGGCCAAAAATTCAGACTTGATCCGGCTGGCCTCCAGCGCTTCTTTACGGGCCAGGTCCAGTTCGATGTTCTGGATCTCGATGGTTTCCAGGTTCTGGCGTACGTCCTCGGTAGCCTGGTCGATGCTGTGTTGCAGTTCTTCCTGGGCGTTCTGCAGGGTTTCGGCCATGCGATTGATACCGTAGGCCAACTGATCGAGCTCCGGGTTACCGAATAATGGCAGGCGCTTTTCCAGGTTGCCGTCCCGAAGCTGGGTCACGGCGTCCTTGATCTGGCTGATCGGCGCGTTGATGCTGCGGCTCATGCGCAGTGCCAGGCCTGCGGTGGCAATCAGGCCGAATCCGATCAGCATCAGGCTGGCGAACAGGCTGCGATAGCCGCGCAGCAAGGTGCCATTGTGCGACAGCTCCACTTCCACCCAGCCGAGCAACAGGTCGGTTTCGTTGGGGATTCGTTCGCCGGCCAAATCGCGATGATGGCCGAACACCGGTTGCAGGTAACGGGTGGCATCGCTGCCACTGCGCTGTAACAACAAGACACCGCCGCCGCTGGGCGCCGGGTTGAGCATACTGGGGCCTGCGTGGCCGAGGGTGCCGCGATTGGTATCCAGGAACGTGACCGCGCGTACGTCGGCTTGCTCCAGTGCCTGGGCCGCGATACGCGCCAGTTGGGCGCTATTCTTATTCGCCAGGGCGGGTGCTGCCATCGGGGCGAGCTGCTCGGTGATCATTTTGCCACGCTGCAGCAGTTGGGCCTTGAACTCAGACAATTGCGCCCAGGTGAAATACCCCCCCAGTACCAGGGCTATCAGGCTGGCTGGTAACAACGCCAGCAACATGACCCGGCCCTTGATCCCCAGTTTTTTCACACACCACACTCCTGTCCGCATTGGCTGCGCCAGAACACGGCTGGCAACCCTAGCGGGAAATTACAGCGACTGTGTTGTCATTGCACCCTTTGTAAGCGCTTTTGTCGGCCTGGGTTGCTGTATGGCACGGTTATGTTCACTATGTCGCGACTGAGAATGAATCGCGTGCGCTAATGACTCCCATAACGGTCAGTACTCCCAATATCCTTGCCATCGAAGACGATCCGGTACTCGGTGCCTTTGTGCACGACCAACTGGGCCGCTGTGGCTTTGAGGTCACCTGGTGCCAGAATGGCCGGGAAGGGCTTGCCATGGCCGAGCGTGGCAATTTTGATCTGGTGTTGATGGACATTCTGCTGCCCGGTATGAACGGCCTGGATGTCCTGCAGCAATTGCGCGAGAGCAGTGCCACGCCGGTGATTCTGATGTCGGCCCTGGGCGCCGAGGCTGATCGTATTACCGGCTTTCGCCGCGGTGCCGACGACTACCTGCCCAAGCCCTTTAGCATGGTCGAGCTGCACGTGCGTGTCGAAGCGATTCTGCGCCGGGTTGCCCTGGAACGTCGTCATGGGCAGCCCGCCCGCGTCGAATCGGGCGGGTTGCGGTTTGATGAGCAGGCGTGCGATGTGTGTCTTGAAAGTCGTTGGGCAGGGCTGACCCCCAGCGAGTTTCGCCTGCTGGATGTGCTCAACCGCCACGGCGACGAAGTGCTGAGCAAGCCATTCCTTTATCAGCATGTGTTGCAGCGCGGTTATGTGCAGCACGACCGCAGCCTGGACATGCACGTCAGCCAGATTCGTCGCAAGCTCAAGGCCATCGGCTACCTGGAGCGTCAATTGCGTACGGTCTGGGGCAAGGGCTACGTGCTCAGCGCCAGCGAGCCGGAAGCCTGAGGTGCCGGGAAAACAATCGTTATTCTGGAAACTGGCCATCCTCTTGGTGGGCTTTTGCTTGCTGATGATCTGGCTAAGCTGGTCGTGGGGCCGCTATATGGAAGTGCAGAACGCCTTCCTGTCCCGCGAGGCACGCGACGCACTGAGCGACTACGCGGCCAGCGCCGAGCAGGCTTGGCGCAATGGTCGGCAGGCGGGGGCCGATGCTTGGCTTGAGGAGGTTGGCAAGCGTGAGAGGGGTGGGGTCGCACTGGTCGGCAGCGACCTGCAATCGCTCAGCAGCCAACCGCTGTCGCCAGATGAAACCCAGCGCCTGACCTTTCTTCGTCACCTGGATTGGCCCGTCAGCCGCCGTTCCAGGGGTTTGCCGTGGCTGAAAATACCCTTTCCCCAGGACCCCTCGGCGGGCAGCCTGGTGATGCAATTGCCAGAGCGTTTTCGTCCTGGGCGTTATGCGCTGGTCTGGAAAGTGATCACCAATGGTGTGATTCCAGGCGTCTTCACCTTGTTGTTCTGCATGGGGCTTTACCGCGTCCTGATCGTGCCGCTCAATCAGTTGCGCGAGCAGGCCAATGCCTGGCGCGCCGACCAGCTCACCGCCCGCGTACCTGCCGTGACAACCCGGCGTGCCGATGAGTTGGGTGAATTGGCACGGGCCTTCGACCAAATGTCCGAGCGCCTTCAAAGCACGGTGGCCCTGCAACAACAATTGCTGCGCGACCTGTCCCATGAATTGCGTACGCCCTTGAGCCGCCTGCGAGTGGCCTGCGAAACCGAAGGGGAAGCCCAGCGTCTGCGCGAGCGTTTGGAGCGCGAAATCAACGGCATGCAGCGTCTGGTCGATGACACCCTGCAACTGGCCTGGCTGGACACCGAGCGCGCACCGTTGGCCAAAGAGTCCATCGAAGTGCCGGCACTCTGGGACATGCTCTGCGAAAACGCCTGCTATGAAACCGGCTGGCCAGCGGCGCAACTGCACTGCGCGCTGGACACCTCATGCTGGGTCCAGGGCAACCTCAACAGCCTGGCCCAGGCGCTGGAAAACATTCTGCGCAATGCCATCCGTCATTCGCCGCCACACGGCATCGTACGCCTGGATGGCCGTCGTCATGGCGAGCACTGGTTCTTGTGGCTGGAGGATCAGGGTGGAGGCGTGGCCGAAATCGAACTTGAGCGCATTTTCGACCCCTTCACCCGACTGGACGGCTCGCGCCCTGGCGATGGCGGTTTCGGCCTGGGCTTGAGCATCGCGCGTAATGCCTTGCAGCGCCAGGGCGGAACTTTATGGGCGCAGAACACCAGCGTGGGCCTGCGCCTGAACATGCGCCTGTGTGCGGTCGACACTGACTTGGGCGGATTGGGTGGATTGTAGGAGCAGACCTTGGTCGCGATGGCATCACCGCGGTTCATCGGGAAACCGCGTTGGGTATGCCAGATAGACCGCGGTGACGCCATCGCGACCAAGGTCTGCTCCTACAATTACAATTACAATCCCCAGCCCAGTGCAGTACAGGCAGGTAAGGATAGAGGGGTGGCTTATAGCCAACAGCCATAACACCCTTACTTTGCGTGATATGGGCCGCGCGCGTTTGCCGGTATGATAGGGCACCCCCGCAGTCTGGATTGCGAATACGCCATGACCCTGCAGTACCCAACCATCGCCGATTGCGTCGGCAACACGCCTCTGGTCCGCCTGCAACGCTTGCCCGGTGAAACCAGCAACACCATCCTCCTGAAACTCGAAGGCAACAACCCCGCAGGGTCCGTCAAGGACCGCCCGGCGTTGTCGATGATCAGTCGTGCCGAATCCCGCGGCCAGATCGTGCCTGGCGATACCCTGATCGAAGCGACCTCCGGCAACACCGGGATCGCCTTGGCCATGGCCGCGGCGATCAAGGGTTACAAGATGGTCCTGATCATGCCCGACAACTCCACTGCCGAACGCAAGGCGGCAATGACCGCCTACGGCGCCGAGCTGATCCTGGTCAGCAAGGAAGAAGGCATGGAAGGCGCTCGCGACCTGGCTGAGCGGATGCAGGCCGAAGGCCGTGGCAAGGTACTCGACCAGTTCGGCAACGGTGATAACCCAGAAGCCCATTACGTCGGCACAGGCCCTGAAATCTGGCGCCAGACTGAAGGCAGCATCACCCATTTCGTCAGTTCCATGGGCACCACCGGCACCATCATGGGCGTGTCCCGCTACCTGAAAGAGCAGAATCCCGAAGTCCAGATCGTCGGCCTGCAGCCGATGGAAGGCGCTGCCATTCCTGGGATCCGCCGCTGGCCTGAAGAATACCTGCCGACCATTTTCGAGGCCGAGCGCGTGGACCGTATCGTGGATATGTCCCAGGCCGAAGCCGAAGATGTCATGCGTCGCCTGGCCCGTGAAGAAGGCATTTTCTGTGGTGTGTCTTCCGGTGGTGCGGTGGCGGCGGCGTTGCGCCTTTCGCGTGAAGTGGAAAATGCAGTGATCGTTGCGATCATCTGCGACCGGGGCGACCGTTACCTGTCGACCGGCCTGTTCGACGCACCCAACTGATGGCCAAGAAACAAGCATCCGGCCTGCGTTTCCAGCCGGCAGGCGGTAGCCGCGCACCGGCGATTCCCGCGGGCAAGAAGCAGCGCCTGACCATCGAGCGCCTGGCCGGTGACGGTCGTGGTGTCGCCTTTGTCGACGGTCGCACCTGGTTTGTCGCCGGCGCCTTGGCCGGTGAAGAAATCGAAGCCCGGGTGCTCAATGCCCACGGCAAAGTCGTCGACGCGCGCGTAGAGCGAGTATTCACGGCCAGCGCCCTGCGCCGCCCGGCACCCTGCGCCCATGCCGGCACCTGTGGGGGCTGCAGCCTTCAACATGTGCCTCATGGCGAACAGGTTGCCCTGAAACAGCGCATGCTCGCCGAGCAGTTGTCGAGGGTGGCGGGCATCGAACCCGAAGAGTGGGTGGCACCCTTGCAGGGCGCCGAATTCGGCTACCGGCGGCGCGCCCGCGTGGCGGTGCGCTGGAACCCCAAGCGCCGTGCGCTTGAAGTCGGATTTCGCGCTGCGTCGAGCCAAGACATCGTCGCTATCAACGATTGCCCGGTGCTGGTACAACCCTTGCAACCGATCATGCGCCAATTGCCGGCGCTGCTGGGTGGGTTCGCCAAGCCGCAGGTGATCGGCCATGTCGAGTTGTTTGCCGGCACCGCCTTGGCATTGCTGGTGCGCCATACCGCGCCCTTGGCGGATGTCGATCGCGCACGGCTTGATGCGTTTTGCAGTGAGCAAAATGTGCAGCTCTGGCTGCAGGGCGAGGGCGAACCCGAGCCTGCCGATGCCGAGCAACGCTTAGGTTTTGAACTGGAACCGTGGGGCTTGACGCTGGCCTATCGGCCAGGAGATTTCGTCCAGGTCAACGCCCAGGTCAACACCGACATGATTGCCCAGGCGCTGGACTGGCTGGCACCCAAGGCCGATGAGCGGGTGCTCGACCTGTTTTGTGGGTTGGGCAACTTTGCCTTGCCCCTGGCGCAACGCGCCCGTGAAGTGGTGGCGGTCGAAGGTGTGGCGACCATGGTCGAGCGCGCCGCGCAGAATGCGGCCAGCAACAATGTGAATAACGCCCGATTTTTTCAGGCCGATTTATCCCAGCCTCTGGCGAGCGCCGCCTGGGCCAAAGAAGGCTTTTGTGCGGTACTCTTGGATCCACCTCGCGATGGTGCGTTCGAAGTGGTTCGAAACATTGTCTCGCTGGGTGCCAAACGGTTGGTTTATGTGTCCTGCAATCCGGCAACTTTGGCTCGCGACGCAGTCGAATTGTACAGGCAGGGCTACCGGTTGAAGCGTGCCGGAATCCTCGACATGTTCCCGCAGACAGCGCATGTCGAGGCGATGGCTTTATTTGAAGCGAGCTAGGACGCTCGTCTAATCCGACTGGCGCGCAAATGCGCGGCCCCTGCCGGCCAGCAGAGGTCTAGCCAGCGACTTCAGGCGCAGCGCAAAGCGCCGTAGGGAAGGTAAGCAAGATGGTACAGGTGAGAGTACACCAGCCGGTTAACAACGACGGCAGTATCAATCTCGATGCATGGCTAGACCATGTCGTCAGTGTCGATCTGGCGCTGGACCGGGCAGCATTGAAAACGGCTTGCGAGTTCGCTCAGCAGGTCGAGACCCAAGGCAATTTGGCTAAACATTCCTGGGCCGACGGAACCAGCAGCTTCCAGGCTGGGCTCGAAATTGCCGAGATCCTGGCCGACCTCAAGCTCGACCAGGACTCTTTGGTCGCGGCCATCATTTACCGCTCGGTACGCGAAGGCAAAGTGACCCTGGCCGAAGTCGGCCAGCGCTTTGGGAACGTGGTGTCCAAGCTGATCGACGGCGTGCTGCGCATGGCGGCCATCAGCGCCAGCCTGAGCCCGCGCCAGTCACTGGTGCTGGGCTCGCAGGTGCAGGTCGAAAACCTGCGCAAGATGCTGGTGGCGATGGTCGATGACGTTCGCGTGGCGCTGATCAAGCTGGCCGAACGCACCTGCGCCATCCGCGCGGTAAAGAGTGCCGATGACGAGAAGCGCCACCGGGTCGCTCGCGAAGTCTTTGATATCTACGCACCATTGGCTCACCGACTGGGGATCGGTCATATCAAGTGGGAACTTGAAGACCTGTCTTTCCGCTACCTGGAGCCCGATCAATACAAGCAGATCGCCAAGCTCCTTCATGAACGCCGGCTGGATCGCGAGCGCTTTATCAGCGAAGTGATGACCCAGTTGCAGAACGAGCTGCTGGCCACCGGGGTCAAGGCCGACATCAGCGGTCGGGCCAAGCACATCTATTCGATCTGGCGCAAAATGCAGCGCAAGGGCCTGGAGTTCAGCCAGATCTACGACGTTCGCGCTGTGCGTGTGTTGGTGCCGGAAATGCGCGACTGCTACACCGCGCTCGGTATCGTCCACACCTTGTGGCGACACATCCCCAAGGAGTTTGACGACTACATCGCCAACCCCAAGGAAAACGGCTACCGCTCATTGCACACTGCGGTCATCGGGCCTGAGGGCAAGGTGTTGGAAGTGCAGATTCGTACCCATGCCATGCATGAGGAGGCGGAGCTGGGAGTCTGCGCGCACTGGCGCTACAAGGGCACTGACGTCAAGCAGAGCTCCAACCACTACGAAGAGAAAATTTCCTGGCTGCGTCAGGTGCTCGAGTGGCACGAGGAGCTGGGCGATATCGGTGGCCTGGCCGAACAACTGCGGGTCGATATCGAGCCGGACCGGGTCTACGTGTTCACCCCCGATGGCCATGCCATCGACCTGCCCAAAGGCGCCACGCCGCTGGACTTCGCCTACCGGGTGCACACCGAAATCGGCCACAACTGCCGGGGTGCGAAGATCAACGGGCGGATCGTGCCGTTGAACTACAGCCTGCAGACCGGTGAGCAAGTCGAGATCATCACCAGCAAGCACGGCAACCCAAGCCGCGACTGGCTCAACAGCAACCTGGGCTACGTGACCACCTCACGCGCCCGGGCCAAGATCGTGCATTGGTTCAAGCTGCAGGCGCGCGACCAAAACGTTGCGGCCGGCAAGACCTTGCTGGAACGTGAACTCAACCGCCTGGGCTTGCCGCAGGTAGACTTCGAGCGCCTGGCCGAAAAAGTCAATCAGCGCGCTGCCGAAGACATGTTCGCCTCGCTTGGGGCGGGCGATTTGCGCCTGGCCCATCTGGTCAACGCCGCCCAGCAACTGGTCGAACCTGAGCGTGGCAACGAGCAACTGGAGCTGATTCCGCGCCAGGCCAAGGGCTACAGGCCCGGCAAGCGGGGCGATATCCAGATCCAGGGCGTTGGCAACCTGCTCACGCAAATGGCCGGTTGCTGCCAGCCATTGCCAGGCGATGCGATTGTTGGCTATATCACCCAGGGCCGTGGCGTGACCATTCACCGCCAGGACTGCGCCTCGGTGCTGCAACTGGGCGGGCGTGAGCCTGAGCGAATCATCCAGGTAAGCTGGGGGCCGGTGCCGGTGCAGACCTACCCGGTCGACATCATGATCCGCGCCTACGACCGTTCCGGCCTGCTGCGTGACGTCTCCCAGGTGCTGCTCAATGAGCGCATCAACGTACTGGCGGTCAACACCCGCTCGAACAAGGAAGACAACACTGCCCTGATGTCGCTGACCATCGAGATTCCGGGCCTGGACGCATTGGGGCGCTTGCTGGGACGTATCACGCAGCTGCCGAACGTCATCGAAACCAAGCGCAACCGCACGCCGTAACGAGAGCCAATGATGTACAACCTCGAAGACTTGCTGCACCTGATGGCCTGTCTGCGTGACCCGCAGTACGGCTGCCCGTGGGACCTCAAGCAAAATTACGCGAGCATCGTGCCGCATACCCTGGAAGAAGCCTACGAAGTGGCCGACACCATCGAGCGGGGGGATTTCGAGCATCTGCAAGGTGAGTTGGGCGACCTGTTGTTCCAGGTGGTCTATTACGCCCAACTGGCCCAGGAAGAAGGGCGCTTTGAATTTGCCGGGGTGATCGACAGCATCACCCGCAAGCTGATCCGTCGACACCCCCATGTGTTCCCGACTGGCGAGCTGTATGCCCCAGAAGACACCCCGCGCCTGAGTGAAGAACAGGTCAAGCAGCGCTGGGAAGAGATCAAGGCCCAGGAGCGCGCCGAAAAGGCCGCGGCCCCCGAACAGTTGTCATTGCTCGACGATGTACCGGTCACCTTGCCGTCGCTCTCGCGCGCCGCCAAGTTGCAAAAGCGCGCAGCGCAGGTCGGTTTCGACTGGCCAGACGCGCTGCCGGTACTGGACAAGGTCCGCGAAGAGCTCGATGAAGTGCTCCAGGCCATGGCCGACGGCGATCAAGCGGCCCTGGCCGATGAGGTCGGAGACCTGCTGTTTGCCACGGTCAATCTGGCCCGGCACCTGAAGATTGACCCCGAAACGGCCCTGCGTGGCGCCAATGGCAAGTTCGAAAGACGCTTCCGATTTATCGAACAGGCATTGCGCGACCTGGGTCGTCCGATTGAAGATTGCACCCTCGAAGATTTGGACGCTCTGTGGGGCGAAGCCAAACGCCAGGAAAAGAATCTGCCCAGCTGCGGCTGAGCCGTTGCATTAAGTGAGTGAGCATCCATGAGCCTTTCCCTTCGTGACCAGTTGCTGAAAGCCGGCCTGGTCAACCAAAAGCAGGTCAAGCAAGTCAGCAAGGACCAAAAGAAACAAAAGCGCCTGGAGCATAAGGGCCAGGTCGAAGTCGACGACACCCAGCAGCGCCTGGCCAAGGAAGCCATGGCCGAAAAGGCCAAGCGTGATCAGGAGCTCAACCGCCAGCAACAGGAAAAGGCCGAGCAAAAGGCCCGTGCCGCCCAGGTCAAGCAACTGATCGAAGTGTCGCGTCTGCCTAAGCTGAACACCGAGGACTACTACAACTTCGTCGACGACAAAAAGGTCAAGCGCCTGTCGGTCAACGCCCTGATGCGCAGTAAGTTGGCGAGCGGCTCGCTGGCGATCGTCCACCACGGCGGTGGCTACGAAGTCATCCCTCGGGAAGCCGCGCTGAAGATTCAGGAGCGCGCACCTGAGCGTATCGTGCAACTCAATACCCAGGTTGAAGAGCCGGATGCCGATGATCCGTACGCGGCCTACCAGATCCCCGATGATCTGATGTGGTAAAGCAAAACCCCGCCTAGGCGGGGTTTTTCGTTATTGGGGGTGATGTGGCTGGGACCGTTTGCCTAAGTAAATGCTTGGCCGATAAAACTTCTTTCATGAAACTTCACGGGGGCTCTAAGCCCTGACGCGGGATGGGAATGGTGTAGGAGCAGAGCTTGCTCGCGATAGCATCGCTGCGGTCTGTCTAAAAAAACGCGGCGATGCCATCGCGAGCAAGCTCTGCTCCTACACCCCGGCAGGAAAAACAAAACCCCGCACGAGGGCGGGGTTTTGTTTTTGTAGGAGCCGGCCTTGGCCGCGATGGCCGCACCGCGGTATTAGCTGCCTTTCACAGACTTGCCATCCACCGTACCGTCTTTGAGCATGATGTTGTATTCCTTGCCGTCGGTTTCGACCTGTTGCAGGCGAACCAGCAGGTAGTCCCAGTCCTTG
This sequence comes from Pseudomonas sp. KH_021, assembly GCF_057838865.1. Classification (NCBI taxonomy): domain Bacteria; kingdom Pseudomonadati; phylum Pseudomonadota; class Gammaproteobacteria; order Pseudomonadales; family Pseudomonadaceae; genus Pseudomonas; species Pseudomonas sp. KH_021. Next base: position 1,385,309 of record NZ_CM174477.1, read on the forward strand.
GCAAACCACAGCACGGTAATGCGCTTGCTTTGTGTCGGGTCGCGAACGCGCTCGACCTTGGTCGCCTCTACCTGGCCGGCCTGGGTGTCGACCTTCTCGACGCCCAGGACGCGGAAGTCATAGGTGTCCAGTTCGTCACCGTCGACCACCTGGTAGCTCATGCTTTTCTTGCCAGCAGCCACGTCATGTTGCAGCGCCAACTGATAGGTCGACTTGTCGAGGATGCCGCGGTTGAGCGGGATCTTCACCGCGTCGCCACGGTCGGTGCCGGTGATCATTTTCGACGACCAGTCAAAATCCAGGTCGATCTTCTTGGCCTTGCCCAGACCGCTGCGTTCGAAGTGGTAGCTCTGCGGCAGCAAGGTGTCCTTGTCCTGGCGCAGCTTACTTTCTTCGGTGAGGCTGGCGATCATCATCGAGGCCTTGAAGTTCAAGGTCCAGGTGCCATCGGTGTTCTGCTTCAGGCTGCGCTCGGCAGTGCCGCTCATGGGCAGCTGTTTCCAATCCGCCGTATAGCTGGCTGCGAATGGCTTCAAATCGGCCGCGTGGATGGGCAATGCGAGCAAAGCAAGAGCAAAGAGCAGGGCGCGACGCATAATTTCTCCTAGGGTCGAATCAAGTGGCCGCTGGCAGGCAGGGGCTGCCCGTCCAATATTGCACCTTGTTCACCCAGGCTCAATCGACCTTCGGCAAACCAGCGCACGGCCAGCGGATAGATCTGGTGCTCCTGGCCATGGACTCGCTGGGCGAGGCTTTGGGCAGTGTCATCCAGCTCTACAGCAACTACTGCCTGTACGACCAGCGGCCCGCCATCGAGTTCCTCGGTGACGAAATGCACGCTGCAGCCATGCTCCCGGTCGCCGGCGTCCAGCGCCCGCTGATGGGTGTGCAGGCCTTTGTATTTGGGCAGCAAGGAGGGATGGATATTCAGCAGGCGGCCTTGATAGTGGCGCACGAACTCTGCGCTGAGAATGCGCATGAAGCCGGCCAGTACCACCAGTTTGGGCGAGAACTCGTCGATCAGTGCCATCAAGGCGGCGTCGAAGGCTTCGCGACCTTCGAAGCCCTTGTGGTCCAGCACCCGCGCCTCAATGCCAGCATCGCGTGCGCGTTGCAGGCCAAAGGCGTCGGCGCGGTTGGAAATCACCGCGCGAATGCGGGCGGGATTGTCCCCGCCCTGGGTGCTGTCGATCAGAGCCTGCAGATTGCTACCAGTGCCGGAGAGCAGCACTACTACATCACAGGGTGTTGGCATCAGTGCGCCTTGAGGTTTTTCAGCTCGACCTGGGCTGCGCCTTCGGCGGCAGCGGCAATTTGGCCGATGACCCATGGCTGCTCGCCGGCCGCGCGCAGGCAGTTCAGGGCGACATCGACCTGGTCCTGAGCCACGCAGATAACCATGCCAACGCCGCAGTTCAGCACGCGGTGCATTTCGGTCTCATCAACGTTGCCTTGCGCTTGCAGCCAATCGAAGACGGCAGGGCGATTCCAGCTGGCCACGTCGACCACCGCCTGGGCGCCTTTTGGCAGGACGCGCGGGATGTTGTCCAGCAGGCCGCCACCGGTGATGTGAGCCATGGCCTTGACCGCGCCGGTTTCCTTGATCAGTTGCAGCAAGGGCTTGACGTAGATGCGGGTCGGGGCCATCAACAGTTCGGTCAGCGGCTTGCCTTCGAGCTGGATGTTCTCGATATCGGCACCGGCCACTTCGATGATCTTGCGGATCAGCGAGTAACCGTTGGAGTGCGGGCCGGACGATGGCAGGGCGATCAGTGCGTCACCGGTAGCGACCTTGGAGCCGTCGATGATCTCAGCCTTTTCCACGACGCCGACGCAGAAGCCGGCCAGGTCGTAGTCTTCGCCTTCGTACATGCCAGGCATTTCGGCGGTTTCACCGCCGACCAGCGAGCAGCCAGCCAGTTCGCAACCAGCGCCAATGCCGGTGACCACATCTGCCGCAGTGTCGACGTTCAGCTTGCCGGTGGCGTAGTAATCCAGGAAGAACAGCGGCTCGGCACCGCAGACCACCAGGTCGTTGACGCACATGGCGACCAGGTCCTGGCCGATGGTGTCGTGCTTGTTCAGGTTCAGGGCCAGGCGCAGTTTGGTGCCGACGCCGTCGGTGCCAGAGACCAGAACCGGCTGTTTGTAGCCGGCCGGGATCTCGCAGAGGGCGCCAAAACCGCCCAGGCCGCCCATGACTTCAGGGCGCGCGGTGCGCTTGGCGACGCCTTTGATGCGTTCGACCAATGCTTCACCGGCGTCGATGTCTACACCGGCGTCCTTGTAGCTCAGGGAGGGTTGCTTGCTCATGATCCAGGCCTTTAGGGGGGATTCGGGGGGAATCGACCGCGACTTGCCAGGGTTTTCGGAACGTGATCCGAGGCCTGATCGTCGCCGGTCTGCGAAGGCGCGCGATTTTAACAGGGTTGCCCGGCAGCGACCATCCTCAGGCCGACGGGCAGGCGCTGTATTGGCAGAAAAATATCGTCTTACAGTTTCATCACGGTTGCCATACTGATGACGGTATAAGAGAAGTCAGGGTGCTGCGAGCGAAAAACCTGCGCACGCATGGAGCGTTTCAGGCGAACCTATGGTCCCAGCCCCTGTCATTCATTTAGTCATCGGCCTTTGGGGTCGTGTTCTTGCCTCGGGAATCCTATGCGACTGTATAACTACCTGCTGCTCGGCTGCCTGGCCCTGCTTGCCTTGCCAAGCCAGGCCGAAACCCTGAAGAACCTCTATCGGGTCAGTGAACCCGTCAGCGGGCAAAGCCCGGAGGAGCGCACCCAGGCCACCGAGCGTGCCTTGCAGACGCTGGTGTTGCGCCTGACCGGTGACGAAAAGGCGTTCGATAGCCCAGGCCTTGCCGCCGTGCGCAAGGATCCACAGCAAATCATCAGCCGCTACGGCTTCGATGCCGGCCCCCCGGAAACCCTCAAGGTCGATTTCGACCCTGCCAGCACCGAAGCGGCGCTGCGCAAGGCCGGCCTTGCGCTATGGGGCAACAATCGGCCGGCGATCCTCGCTTGGTGGCTCAATGACAACACCGACGGTTCAAGCCTGGTAGGTGACGGCCAGTCAGCGGCCGAACCCCTGCGCACGGCCGCCCGGCATCGTGGCTTGCCATTGCGCCTGCCATTGGCGGACTTGAGCGAGCAGTTGGTCGGCACCGCGCCAAACCTCGAAGGCACCGACCCGGCACCGCTGCGCAGTGCGTCCGAGCGCTACGGCGCCAACGCCCTGCTGGCGGTGCATGCCACCGAGACTGACGACCAGTGGCACGCCCAATGGCGTTTGTGGATGGGGGACCAGAAGGAGCAGGGCAGCGTCCAGGCTGCCGATCAAGCCGCACTGGCCGATGCGGTCATGCTCGCGGTCAGCCAGCGCCTGGCGCCACGATTTGTCGCCAAGCCCGGCGCCGCCAGCAAAATGAAGATCCAGGTCGAAGGGATGAACCTGGCGCGCTACGCCCAATTGGGGCGCACCCTGGAGCCTTTCGGGCCGCGGCTTAAAAGCGTCGATGGCGACAAGATCATCTATCAGGTCACGGCCAGCCCCGAACAGCTTCGGGCGCAATTGGGCCTGGCTCAACTGCAGGAACTGCCAGCCCAAGCGGCACCTGCGCCGGCTCCCATACCCGCCACGGCGGCTACTGGCGCGCCCGTCACACCCCCGGTGCAACCTTTCACTGGCTTGCGTTTTCGTTGGTAAACCATCCTTTTTTCCGGGACAGGGCAGGAGCTCTTGATTAATGAATGACAAGCGTCGCTGGGTCTGGCTGGCCACCGTTTTGGTGTTCGGTGCCTTTGTATATTGGCTGCATCCGATTCTTTCACCGTTTCTGATCGGTATTCTCCTGGCCTATCTGGCTGACCCGCTGGTGGATCGGCTGGAGCGACTTGGCCTGTCACGCACCTGGGGAGTGATCGCGGTCTTTGCGCTGTTCACGCTGATCCTGGCAGTGCTGCTGCTGGTGTTGGTGCCGATGCTGGCCAAGCAGCTGGTGCGCCTTTATGAGCTGGCGCCGCAGATGCTCGACTGGCTCCAGCACACGGCCTTGCCGTGGGTGCAGGGCCGCCTGGGGCTGGTCGACGGATTCTGGAAATTTGACAAAATCAAGGCCACGATCACCGCGCACATGGGGCAGACCACCGACATTGTCAGCATGGTGCTAACCCAAGCCACGGCGTCGGGGCTGGCACTGCTGGCCTGGTTGGCCAATCTGGTACTGATCCCGGTCGTCAGCTTCTATCTATTGCGCGACTGGGACTTGATGATGGCCAAACTGCGCCGTCTGTTACCTCGCCAGCACGAAGAGCAGGTGATGGGTCTCGCCGGTGAGTGCCACGAAGTGCTGGGCGCCTTTATTCGGGGGCAGTTGCTGGTGATGCTCGCCTTGGGTGTCATTTATTCTGCAGGCTTGATGCTGGTGGGCCTGGAGCTGGGCCTGTTGATCGGCATGCTCGCGGGGCTGGCAGCCATTGTGCCGTACATGGGCTTTATCGTCGGCATTGGCGCCGCGATGATCGCCGGGCTCTTCCAGTTCGGTGGTGAATGGTATCCCTTGTTCGGTATCGCCGCGGTGTTCATGGTGGGTCAGGTGCTTGAGGGTATGGTGCTGACACCGTTGCTGGTGGGTGATCGTATCGGCTTGCACCCGGTGGCCGTGATTTTTGCGATTCTTGCAGGCGGTGAGCTGTTCGGGTTTACCGGTGTTTTGCTGGCGTTACCGGTGGCAGCGGTCATCATGGTGTTGTTACGCCATATGCACGACCTGTATAAAGAGTCGGACCTGTACGATGGTGAAATCGATCCACATTTATAACCGTGCCCGTCCCAATGCACTCCCTGTGGCAGCTCTTGAATGCAAACCTTTGATTTTGCTTAGGGTCTGCCACATTGTGCGTCTGCCTCGACGGGTATAGACTTTGCGCACTTCACTCTGAGGCCCCTCGCGGTTCGATTGAACTGTCAAGCCAGCATGAAACCGATTCAGCTGCCCCTGGGTGTTCGTCTGCGAGATGACGCCACCTTTATCAATTACTATCCAGGCGCCAATGCCGCTGCACTCGGCTATGTCGAGCGCCTTTGCGAAGCCGACGCCGGATGGACCGAAAGCCTGATCTATCTCTGGGGCAAGCAGGGCGTGGGGCGTACCCACCTGCTGCAAGCCGCGTGTTTGCGATTCGAGCAAATGGGCGAGCCCGCCGTGTATCTCCCCTTGGCACAGTTGCTCGACCGTGGTGTCGAGCTGCTTGATCACCTGGAGCAATACGAGCTGGTGTGCCTGGACGATCTGCATGTGATTGCCGGCAAGCCAGATTGGGAAGAGGCCATGTTCCACCTGTTCAACCGCCTGCGCGACAGTGGTCGTCGCTTGCTGTTGGCAGCCTCAAGCTCCCCGCGTGAATTGCCCATCAAGCTTGCGGACCTCAAGTCGCGGTTGACCATGGCGTTGATTTTCCAGATGCGCGCCCTGAGTGACGAAGACAAGTTGCGGGCCCTGCAACTGCGTGCTTCGCGCCGTGGCTTGCACATGACCGATGAGGTGGGGCACTTCATCCTTACCCGCGGCACGCGCAGCATGAGTGCGCTGTTCGATTTGCTCGAGCGCCTCGACCAGGCCTCTTTGCAGGCACAGCGCAAGCTGACCATCCCCTTCCTTAAAGAGACCCTCGGTTGGTAGACCCGCTGCGGATTTGCCAGGCCGCAGCCGCGCTGCGCCAGGCGCAACGCATTCTGGTCATCACCGGTGCCGGGTTATCGGCCGATTCGGGCTTGCCGACCTATCGTGGGCTGGGCGGCCTGTATAACGGTGTGACCGCCGAAGGTATACCGATCGAAGAGGCGCTGTCCGGGCCCATGTTGCAACAGGATCCGGCCTTGTGCTGGAAGTACCTGGCGCAGTTGGGTGCGGCCTGCCTCGGGGCCGAGCCCAACGCTGGGCACCTCGCCATTGCCGAGCTTCAGGCTGGAAAGCCCGACTGTTGGGTGCTGACGCAAAATATCGACGGTTATCATCGCAAGGCGGGCAGTGCACCAGAGCGGCTGATAGAGATTCACGGGCACTTGTCGCCGCTGTATTGCCAGAGCTGTGGGGCGATTGACGACAACCTGCAAGCGCATCTGCAGGCGCCATTGCCACCACGCTGCTCGCGTTGCACCGGCATTTTGCGCCCGCCGGTGGTGTTGTTCGAGGAGCGCTTGCCGCAAGCTGCGGTAGAGAGTCTGTACGAGCAGATGGCCCAGGGCTTTGATGCGGTACTGTGCATTGGCACGAGCGCCAGCTTCCCTTACATTCACGAGCCAGTACTGCGCACGCGAGCCATGGGTGGCGTGGCCATCGAAATCAACCCACAACCAACCGTGCTGACGCCCTACATGGACCTGTACATAGAGGGTCGCGCCTTGGATGTTTTGCCGAAATTGAAAAGTCACATTTTTTTCGATTGAATTTGCAAATGAGGATGAACGGAGGCATAGTCGCGGCTTCTTTTTATTCCTGACACGGTCGTGCCCATGCTAAAGCGCTTCGCACCCCTCGTGCCCCTCGCACTTGTTACCTTGCTGTTCGGCTGCGCAGCTCATTCGCCAGTCTCGCAACAGCAGCTGCAGCAATCCACCGCTGCAACCGCCCAAGCCTCCGTTAAAGCCAAGCCGTCCATGGTCAGCGAAGAAGAGCTGCTGTCGGAAAAGGAACTGGCCGAATTCTCCAGCAGCAAGCCTTATCAGTTGCCGGTCCTGGCAGACAGCATTCTTGAGCGCGGTATGTCCCTGATCGGTACCCGCTACCGTTTCGGCGGCACCTCGCAAACTTCTGGTTTCGACTGCAGCGGCTTTATCGGTTACCTGTTCCGTGAAGAAGCCGGCATGACCCTGCCGCGTTCGACCCGTGACATGATCAACCTGGATGCCCCGCTGGTGGCTCGCAACAAACTCAAGCCGGGTGATCTGTTGTTCTTCAGCACCAACAGCCGTCAGCGCGGGCGTGTTAGCCACGCTGGCATCTACCTGGGCGATGACCAGTTCATCCACTCCAGCAGCCGCCGCAGCGGCGGTGTTCGCATCGACAGCCTGGGCGACAGCTACTGGAGCAAGACCTTTATCGAAGCCAAGCGGGCCTTGGCCCTGGCGCCGAATGCGTCGGCAACGGTTATTTCGCGCAAGTAAGCCATCCTTCCTCAAAAACGCCTCCGACTGCAAAGCCGGGGGCGTTTTTGTTTGTGGCGGCTATTACATCCTAGCTCTAGCTCTAGCTCTAGCTTTTGATCTTTATACGCAAATAGTCCAGACACCGCGGATCGTCCCTTCAGGAGGCCGAGCGGAGCGCTTGCGTAGTGGGGCGAGGGCCATGGATGGCCCGAGAGCGCCGTAGGGCCAGGGACGGCCCGTCGGCGCGGTCCCCACGTAGCAAGTGCGGGAGCGAGGGAACCCGGAGCGTAGCGTAGGGCCGTATGCGGGGACGCGGCGTTTTGGTTACTTTTGCGCCAACAAAAGTGACCCGCCGTAAGGGCGGAACTGTGAGTCCGCGTCTATGAATTGTCTGGATATGCTCGCTATCAGTTGAACCAAAACCAAGGTTCTTGAATCGAGTGTTTATCCGTTTGAGAGGGTGACGCTTAGTCACCTTTCCGCCTTTACGGCGTCCTACTTTTGTTGGGGCAAAAGTAGGCAAAACCCCTGGTCCCCGCATACGGCCCTACGCTGCGCTTCGGGTTCCCTCCTTCCGCACCTGCTCCGTGGGGCCGCGCCGACGGGCCGTCCCTGGCCCATCGGCGCTTGCGGGCCATCCATGGCCCTTACCCCACTACGCAGGCGCTCCACTCGGCCTCCTGAAGGGACATCCGTGGTGTCTGTACTTTCTGTGTTCAAAGATCAAGATCAAGATCAAGATCAAGATCAAGATCAAGATCAAGATCAAAAGCCAAAGCCAGCGGCGTCAATGAAAGACACCTGATCGTCACATCGCGGACATGCTTCCATAGTGCTACCATTTATGGTTCGCACCCTCCTGGCCAGCACCTGATGCTCAGTCCAGGGCACCCGGCCTAGGGGCCGGCATCACACCTGGATTGTTCTGCCCATGACCACGACGGCACGCATCGCACTTCTTGCCCTCGCAGCACTGCTCGGTGCCTGCTCAAGTCAGCCACCTGCGCCACAGCCCAAAGTGGTCAGGCCGACAGTGATGGCCCCTCAACACTATTTCTCGCCCGTCGCTGAAGATGTGCTGTTTCGTGCCCTAGGCCTAGTGGGCACACCCTATCGCTGGGGCGGCAACACGCCGGATTCGGGCTTTGATTGCAGCGGTCTGATCGGCTTCGTCTACCGCGATGCGGCGGGCATCTCGCTGCCGCGTTCCACGCGGGAAATGATCACGATCTCGGCGCCGACCATCGACCGCAATGCCTTGCAGTCAGGCGACCTGGTGTTTTTTGCCACCAGCGGCGGCTCGCAGGTCAGTCATGCCGGCATCTATGTGGGCGAGGGCCGTTTTGTCCATGCGCCAGCCACCGGAGGCACGGTTCGCCTGGATTACCTGTCCAATGTCTATTGGCAAAAAGCCTACCTGAACGCCAAGCGAGTCTTGCAGCCAACCAACCTGGCCAGGAACCCCTGACGTCGGTGGCACACGCGAGGTATCGCCATGACCGCGCAAACGCTGTTTCTCAACGACAAACTCTACGATTACCTGCAACGCGTTTCCCTGCGTGAAACGCCCTTGCTGCGCCAGTTGCGCGAGCAGACCCAGGCCATGGCCCAGGCGCATTGGCAGGTCGCGCCCGAGCAAGGACAGTTTCTGGCATTACTGGTGAGTCTGATGGGGGCTCGGCGCCTGATTGAGGTGGGTACTTTCACCGGCTACAGCGCCTTGTGCATGGCCCAGGCCATGGGGGAGGGCGGCAAACTGATTTGCTGTGATCTGCCGGGTGACTACAACCAGATTGCACAGGATTATTGGCAGCAGGCCGCAGTGGCTGAACGCATCGATCTGCGCCTCAATCCCGCCCTTCAAACGCTGGCCCAGTTGGAGCGAGAAGGTGGGGCAGGGCAGTATGACCTGATCTTTATCGACGCCGACAAGGCCAACTACCCCCACTACCTTGAGCACGCCTTGGCATTACTGCGCACAGGCGGCCTGGCTGTGTTCGACAATACCCTGTGGAGTGGTCGGGTCCTGGAAACCCAGCCCGACAGCGCTGACACCCGAGCGATCAAGGCGCTCAACAGCGGCTTGAAGAATGACCCGCGCGTCGACCTGTCCATGCTGCCGCTGGGCGATGGCCTGACCCTGTGCCGCAAACGCTAACGGCACCACCCGTTGTAGGAGCAGACCTTGGTCGCGATGGCATCACCGCGGTCTCCCTATGAACCGCAGTGATGCCATCGCGACCAAGGTCTGCTCCTACATTGAGCACGCCTTGGCATTACTGCGCACAGGCGGCCTGGCTGTGTTCGACAATACCCTGTGGAGTGGTCGGGTCCTGGAACCCCAGCCCGACAGCGCTGACACCCGAGCGATCAAGGCGCTCAACAGCGGCTTGAAGAATGATCCGCGCGTCGACCTGTCCATGCTGCCGCTGGGCGATGGCCTGACCCTGTGCCGCAAACGCTAACGGCACCACCCGTTGTAGGAGCAGACCTTGGTCGCGATGGCATCACCGCGGTCTCCCTATGAACCGCAGCGATGCCATCGCGACCAAGGTCTGCTCCTACATTGAGCACGCCTTGGCATTACTGCGCACTGGCGGCCTGGCTGTGTTCGACAATACCCTGTGGAGTGGTCGGGTCCTGGAAACCCAGCCCGACAGCGATGACACTCGAGCGATCAAGGCGCTCAACAGCGGCTTGAAGAATGATCCGCGCGTCGACCTGTCCATGCTGCCGCTGGGCGATGGCCTGACCCTGTGCCGCAAACGCTAACGGCACCACCCGTTGTAGGAGCAGACCTTGGTCGCGATGGCATCACTGCGGTCCTCCTGAGAAACCGCAGCGATGCCATCGCGACCAAGGTCTGCTCCTACAAGTAGAGAGGCGCGCGATGTCCGAGGTTCAACCGGCTTCATTTGACGCTCCATCCCCAACCCTCTAACCTTCGCGACTTGTTTCAGGTGCTCGGCGGCCATGGCTTTGCCGAGTGAAACAGGGAAGCCGGTGAGCGTGCCAAGCGCGTGATCCCGGCGCTGCCCCCGCAACGGTAAATGAGTGATGAGCATGCTTTGTGCCACTGGGCCCCTTGGCCCGGGAAGGCGCGTGCTCCGGGCCTTGCCCCCTCATGAGCCCGGAGACCGGCCTGAAACGTGAACGGCATCACGGTGGGTGATGCGCGGTTGGCGGCCTGTCCCTTGGCCGTGCTCGCGCCTGCCGTCTGCCTAGACCTGACAGGAGAGCTGCGATGAGTGAATCCCCGGAACGTGACGAACGCCATGTGGCGCGCATGCTGCGCAAAAAGGCGGTGATCGACGAGCGTATCGCCAATTCGCCGAACGAATGTGGACTGCTGCTGGTATTGACCGGCAACGGCAAGGGCAAGAGCAGCTCAGCCTTCGGCATGCTGGCCCGGGCCATGGGCCATGGCATGCAGTGCGGTGTGGTGCAGTTCATCAAGGGCCGCAATGCCACTGGTGAAGAGCTGTTTTTCCGCCGATTCCCCGAACAGGTGCGTTACCACGTCATGGGCGAAGGCTTTACCTGGGAAACCCAGGACCGCCAGCGCGATATCGCCGCCGCCCAAGCGGCCTGGAAAGTCTCCTGCGAACTGCTGGCCAACCCGGATATCGGGCTGGTGGTACTCGATGAGCTGAATATCGCCCTCAAGCACGGCTACCTGGAGCTGGATCAGGTCTTGACTGACCTGCAGGCCCGTCCGCCCATGCAGCACGTCGTGGTGACGGGCCGGGGCGCACCGGCCGACCTGATTGAACTTGCCGATACTGTGACCGAAATGGGCGTGATCAAGCACGCTTTCCAGGCCGGGGTTCGTGCGCAAAAAGGCATCGAACTATGACCGATGCACGGCATTGCCCGGCAGTCTTGATCGCAGCACCCGCTTCTGGCCAGGGCAAGACCACCGTGACCGCCGCCCTTGCTCGCCTGCACCGCAATCAGGGGCGCAAGGTGCGGGTGTTCAAATGCGGGCCGGACTTTCTCGACCCGATGATTCTGGAGCGCGCCAGTGGCGCCCCTGTTTATCAACTCGATTTATGGATGGTCGGCGCCGATGAAAGCCGCCGTTTGCTGTGGGAGGCTGCAGGCGAGGCCGACCTGATCTTGATCGAGGGGGTCATGGGGCTGTTCGATGGCACGCCATCGAGCGCCGACCTGGCGCGCCACTTCGGCGTGCCCGTGCTGGCCGTGATTGATGGCACCGCCATGGCCCAGACCTTTGGTGCGCTGGCCCTGGGCCTGGCGCGCTACCAGCCAGACCTGCCGTTCGCTGGCGTGTTGGCCAACCGTGTCGGCACCTTGCGCCATGCCCAATTGCTTGAAGGCAGCCTGACCGAGGGCCTGCGCTGGTACGGCGGCCTGTCGCGGGAAACCGGTATCGAATTGCCGAGCCGCCATCTGGGCCTGGTACAAGCCAGCGAGCTCAATGACCTGGACGCCCGCCTTGACGCCGCCGCCCAGGCACTGGAGCAGAGCTGCGATGCCGCGCTGCCGCCGGCCGTGGAATTTGCAGCGCCTGTGCCGCGCGCCATCGAGCCGTTGCTTGAAGGTGTACGCATTGCCGTTGCCCGCGATGAAGCCTTTGCATTCACCTATGGTGCAAGCCTGGACTTATTGCGGGCCATGGGCGCGACGCTGAGCTTTTTCTCGCCGATCCATGACCGCGAACTGCCGCCTGCGGACAGCCTTTACCTGCCCGGTGGCTATCCCGAGCTGCATCACCGGGCCTTGGCCGAAAACAGCTCGATGTGTGAAGCCATCCGCGCCCATCACCAAGCCGGCAAGCCGCTGCTCGCAGAATGTGGCGGCATGCTGTACTTGCTCGATGCCTTGACCGATGTCCAAGGTGAGCGCGCCGAATTGCTGGGGCTGCTACCCGGTGAAGCGGTGATGCAAAAACGCCTGGCGGCCTTGGCCCTGCAAGCGGTGGACCTGCCGGAAGGCACCTTGCGCGGGCACACCTATCACCATTCGTTGACCACCACGGCGCTAGAGCCGATTGCCCGTGGCCAAAGCCCTAATGGCGGTCGTGGCGCCGAAGCGGTCTATCGTTGTGGACGCCTGACGGCTTCCTACGTGCATTTCTATTTCCCTTCCAACCCTGAAGCGATGGCGGCGCTGCTGCGACCATGAGTGAACACGCCTACAGTCCGCAAGAGCGGGCGGCGGTCTACCGGGCCATCGGTGAGCGGCGCGACATGCGCCATTTTGCCGGTGGCAGCGTCGAGCCCGAACTGCTCGCACGCCTGCTGGAAGCCGCGCATCAGGCGCCCAGCGTCGGCCTGATGCAACCCTGGCGGTTTATCCGAATCAGCGACCGCAGCCTGCGCCAACGGGTCCGGGAACTGGTGGAAGAGGAACGGATTCGCACGGCCGAGGCGCTGGGCGAACGTTCCGATGAATTCATGAAACTCAAGGTCGAGGGCATCGACGACTGCGCTGAAGTGCTGGTCGCGGCCTTGATGGACAAGCGCGAAAGCCACATTTTCGGGCGCCGCACCTTACCCGAGATGGACCTGGCGTCGTTGTCCTGTGCGATCCAGAATCTCTGGCTGGCGGCCCGCGCCGAAGGCCTGGGCATGGGCTGGGTGTCGCTGTTCGACCCGGTCGCCCTGGCCAACCTTTTGGGCCTGCCGCCAGGGGCCAAGGCGATCGCGGTGTTGTGCCTGGGGCCTGTGAAGGCATTCTACCCGGCCCCGATGCTGGTGCTTGAAGGCTGGGCCGAGCCGCGGCCGTTATCTGAACTGCTGTATGAAAACCAATGGGGAGTGATTCGATGAGTGTGGCGCTATTGAGTGTCGCCGGTGTAGCGCTGGACGCGCTGCTGGGCGAACCCAAGCGCAGGCATCCGCTGGTGGCCTTCGGGCGCATGGCCGATCGTCTCGAACAACGTTTCAATGCTGCAGGCCGAGGCTGGCGCAGCCATGGCGTCACCGCTTGGTTTCTGGCGGTCATCCCGCTGACGTTGCTGGCAACGCTGCTGTCATGGTTGCCCTACATTGGCTGGATCGTCGAAGTGCTGGCGCTGTACTGCGCGCTGGGCATGCGCAGCCTGGGCGAGCATGTGACGCCGGTGGCCGAAGCGCTGCGCCGCGATGACCTGGACGCGGCTCGTCAGCGAGTCGGTTACCTGGTCAGCCGCCAGACCGATGAGCTGGACGCCAATGCCGTGGCCCGCGCCGCGACCGAGTCGGTGCTGGAAAACGGCAGCGATGCGGTGTTCGCAGCGCTGTTCTGGTTCGTTGTCGCCGGGGTGCCTGGCGTGGTGCTGTATCGCCTGAGCAATACCCTGGACGCCATGTGGGGTTATCGCAACGAGCGTTTCGAGCGCTTCGGCTGGGCCGCGGCCCGCATTGATGACGTGCTCAACTACCTGCCCGCGCGCTTGGTGGCCCTGACCTATGCACTGCTGGGCAAGACCCGCCTGGCGCTCAAGTGCTGGCGCACCCAGGCGCCCACCTGGGACAGCCCGAATGCAGGCCCGGTGATGGCTGCCGGCGCGGGTGCCCTGGGGGTCGAGCTGGGAGGGCCTGCGGTGTATCACGGCGAGCTGCATGAGCGTGCAACGCTCGGTGAGGGCGAGCCTGCCAGTGCCGAGTCCATCGAACGCGGCTGGCAATTAGTGCAACGCGGGGTCTGGTTGTGGTTGTTGCTGTTGTGCCTGGGGGCTGAATTCTATGCTTGAACACGGTGGCCGCCTGCGTCAGGCCGCAGAGGATTACGGGATCGAGCTGTCCCACTGGCTGGACCTTTCCACGGGGCTGGCGCCCTGGCCGTTTGCGATCCCGGATATCGCCCCGAGCGCCTGGGCGCGATTGCCGGAAGCCAATGACGGGCTTGAAGAAGCAGCCTGTGACTATTACGGCGTCCACCAGTTGCTGCCGGTGCCGGGTTCCCAGGCGGCGATCCAGGCGCTGCCGCGGCTGCGCCGCACGGGCAAGGTGGGCGTGCTGTCACCCTGTTATGCCGAACATGCCGAGGGCTGGCGGCGGGCGGGGCACCGGGTCCGGGAGATTGGCGAAAGCGAAGTGGACTTCTACCTGGACAGCCTCGATGTGCTGGTGGTGGTCAACCCCAACAACCCGACCGGGCGCCTGCTGAGCGCCCAGCGTCTGCTGGAATGGCATGCGCGGCTGGTCCAGCGGGGTGGTTGGCTGGTGGTGGACGAAGCGTTCATGGACAACACCCCGGGATTGAGCCTGGCGGCCTTTACCGACCGCATTGGCCTGATTGTGCTGCGTTCGTTCGGCAAGTTCTTTGGCCTGGCCGGTGTTCGGTTGGGTTTTGTGCTGGCCGAGCGCAAATTGCTGCAACTGCTGGCCGAGCAGATCGGCCCCTGGGCGGTCAGCGGCCCGACCCGCCAACTGGGCCAGGCTTGCCTGCTGGATCGTGAAGGCCATGCCCGGCAAATCAGCCAGTCGCTTGCGGCCAGCGAACGCTTGGCAACGTTGCTGGAGCGCTTCGGTCAACCGCCCAGCGGTGGCTGCGCGCTGTTTCAGTGGCGAGTCACTGGACAGGCCGAGCGCCTGCACGACTTCATGGCCCGGCGCGGCATTCTGCTGCGCCTGTTCGCCGCCACTTCCAGCCTGCGCTTCGGCCTGCCCGCCACAGAAGCCGATTGGCAGCGGCTGGAGCAGGCCTTTTGTGATTACCTCAAGGAGCACCCATGACCACGTTGATGGTCCAGGGCACCACGTCCGATGCTGGCAAGAGCACCCTGGTCACGGCCCTGTGCCGCTGGCTGGCCCGCCAAGGCATCAGCGTGGTGCCATTCAAGCCGCAGAACATGGCGCTCAACAGCGCGGTCACCGCCGAGGGCGGCGAAATCGGCCGCGCCCAGGCGGTGCAAGCCCAGGCGGCCAACCTTGCGCCGCACACCGACATGAACCCGGTGCTACTCAAGCCCAACAGCGACACGGGGGCGCAGGTCATCATCCATGGCCAGGCGGTCACCAGCATGAACGCGGTGGCCTATCACGGCTACAAGGTCATCGCCATGCAAGCGGTGCTCGACTCCCATCGTCGCCTCAGTGCCGCTTACCCGGTGGTGATGGTCGAAGGGGCAGGCTCGCCTGCCGAGATCAATCTGCGAGCCGGCGATATCGCCAATATGGGCTTTGCCGAGGCGGTGGACTGCCCGGTGCTGCTGATTGCCGACATCAACCGTGGCGGCGTGTTCGCCCATCTGGTCGGTACGCTGGAGCTGCTATCGCCCAGCGAGCAGGCGCGGGTGAAGGGCTTTGTGATCAACCGCTTTCGGGGCGACATCGCCTTGCTCCAGCCCGGCCTGGACTGGCTTGAAGAGCGCACCGGCAAGCCGGTCATCGGGGTGTTGCCCTATGTGCTCGACTTGCACCTGGAAGCCGAAGACGGCCTGGACCAGCGCCAGTCCGACAACAAGGTCGAGCAGTTGCTCAAGGTGATCGTGCCGGTACTGCCGCGCATCAGTAACCACACCGATTTCGACCCGCTGCGCCTGCATCCACAGGTGGACCTGCAATTTATAGGGCCGGGTGAAGCGATCCCGCCGGCCGACCTGATCATCCTGCCTGGCTCCAAGAGCGTGCGCAGCGATCTTGCGCAGTTGCGCGCCCGTGGTTGGGATACCGCCATCGCTCGGCACTTGCGCTACGGCGGCAAAGTGCTGGGTATTTGCGGCGGTTTGCAGATGCTGGGCCAGCAGGTCCACGACCCGTTGGGCCTTGAAGGCGCGCCGGGCTCCAGTGCGGGCTTGGGGTTGTTCGACTTCAGCACGACCCTGGCGGCAGAAAAGCAACTGCGCAACGTCCAGGGTCATTTGACCCTGGATGCAGCAGCGGTCAGCGGCTATGAGATTCATGCCGGTGTCACCGAAGGCCCGGCGCTGAGCAACCCTGCGGTGCGCCTGGACGATGGCCGCTGCGACGGCGCGGTCAGTGAAGACGATCAGGTGCTGGGCACCTATCTGCATGGCTTGTTCGAATCGCCCGCCTCAAGCAGTGCCTTGCTGCGCTGGGCCGGCCTGGCCCAGGTGCAAGCGGTGGATTACCACGCCCTGCGTGAGCTGGATATCGAACGCCTGGCGGACCTGGTGGAAAACCACCTGGACACCAGCCACCTGCGCCAACTGTGTGGCCTGCAACAGGAACCCAACTGATATGTTGCAACTGATCCTCGGCGGTGCCCGCTCGGGCAAGAGCCGCCTGGCTGAACGCCTGGCCGGCGAAAGCGGCCTGGCCGTGATCTACATCGCCACCAGCGAACCGCTGGATGGCGAAATGAACAGCCGCGTGCAACTGCACCGCCAGCGTCGCCCCAGTGAATGGGCGCTGATCGAAGAACCGCTGCAACTGGCCCGTGTGTTGCGCGAACAGGCAAGGCCCGACTGCTGCCTGCTGGTGGACTGTCTGACCCTATGGCTGACCAACCTGCTGATGCTTGAAGACCCCCAGGCGTTGGCCACCGAACGCGATGCGTTGCTCGAGTGCCTGGCTGATCTGCCGGGCGAGATCATTCTGGTCAGCAATGAAACCGGCTTGGGCGTCGTCCCGCTCGGTGAATTGACCCGGCGTTTTGTCGATGAAGCCGGCTGGCTGCATCAGGCCATCGCCGAGCGTTGCCAGCGGGTCGTCCTGACCGTCGCCGGCCTGCCGTTAACCCTCAAAGGATGCGCACTATGAGTCAATCCTGGTGGCTGGCGCCGTGCCGGCCGGTCGATGAAGGCATTCGCGGGCAAGCACTGGCTCGCCAGCAGCAGCTGACCAAACCCGCCGGTTCGCTGGGCCGCCTGGAGCAGGTGGCGGTGCAACTGGCAGGCTTGCAGGGGCAGGTCAAACCCTCGCTCGACCAGGTCTGGATTGCGATCTTTGCAGGTGATCACGGTGTGGTGGCCGAAGGTATTTCGGCTTATCCGCAAGCGGTCACCGGGCAGATGCTGCTCAACTTCGTCAATGGCGGCGCGGCCATCAGTGTGATCGCCCGTCAGTTGGGTGCCCAACTGGAAGTGGTCGACCTGGGTACCGCCACCTTGCACGAGCCGCTGGCCGGCGTGCGTCATTTGAATCTGGGCCCCGGCACGGCGAACTTTGCCCATGGCCCAGCCATGACCGCCGAGCAAGGCGCGCAAGCCTTGCAGGCCGGTCGCGACAGCGCCCAGCGCGCCTTGGCCAGCGGTGCCCAGCTGTTTATCGGTGGTGAGATGGGCATTGGCAACACCACTGCGGCCAGCGCCGTGGCTTGCGCACTGTTCAAGTGCCCGGCCAGCGAACTGGTCGGGCCCGGCACGGGGTTGGACAGTGCGGGTGTGAATCACAAGGCCGAGGTCATCGAGCAAGCGTTGCAGTTTCACGGTGACTTGGCCGATGACGCCTTGCAGCCGTTGCTGTGCTTTGGCGGCTTTGAGATGGCGGCCCTGACCGGCGCCTATCTGGCCTGTGCGCAGGCGGGCATTGCGGTACTGGTCGATGGTTTTATCTGCACAGTGGCCGCGGCAGTGGCGGTGCGCCTGAACCCGTCTTGCCGCCCGTGGCTGCTATTCGGTCATCGTGGCGCGGAGCCTGGACACCGCGTGGTACTGGCCCAGCTTGAAGCCGAGCCGCTATTGGAGCTGGGCCTGCGCCTGGGCGAAGGCAGCGGCGCGGCGCTGGCGGTGCCGCTGTTGCGCATGGCTTGCAGCCTGCACGGCGATATGGCGACCTTTGCCGAAGCTGCCGTGGCGGACCGCTCGGCATGATCTTGCAACTGGACATGCTGCGCCACGGTGAAACCGAGCAGGGCGGCGGCTTGCGCGGCAGCCTCGACGACGCCCTGACTGAGACCGGTTGGGGGCAGATGCAGGCAGCGGTGGAGCAGGGCGGGCCCTGGTCACGAATCGTCAGTTCGCCCTTGCAGCGCTGTGCGCGATTTGGCGAGGCACTTGCGCAGCGGCTGAATGTGCCGCTGGAACGGGCACCTCAGTTGCAAGAGCTGCACTTCGGCGACTGGGAAGGTCGCAGCGCCGCCGAGTTGATGCTGACCGACGAAAAGGGCCTGGGCCTGTTCTGGGCCGATCCCTATGCCTTCACACCGCCCCAGGGTGAGCCGGTGGCAGACTTTGCCGCGCGCGTATTGGCGGGTATCCAGAACTTGCACCAACGGTATGCCGGTGAGCGGATCTTGCTGATCAGTCATGCCGGAGTGATGCGCTTGCTGCTGGCCCAGGCCCGGGGCCTGCCGCGTGAACAGCTGTTGCAAGTTGAAGTGGCGCATGGGGCGTTGTTGGGGCTGTCGGTCGCCGCCGATGGCGTCTTGAGCGAGCGAGGCTGAGCATGTTGCCCTTCTGGATTGCCTTGCAGTTTCTCAGCAGCCTGCCCGTGAAGTTGCCAGGCATGCCCGCGCCTGAGCAGATGGGCCGTTCTTTGCTCTGGTACCCGCTGGTGGGTGTGCTGTTCGGCGGCCTGCTGTTGGCGCTCAATGCCCTGCTGGCCGGAGCCCCCTTGCTGCTGCACGCGGCGTTGCTGCTGGCGGCCTGGGTGCAGCTCAGCGGTGGCTTGCATCTGGACGGGCTGGCCGACAGCGCTGACGCCTGGTTGGGTGGCTTTGGCGATCGGGCGCGCACACTGGAAATCATGAAGGACCCGCGCAGCGGCCCGATTGCCGTCGTCACGCTGGTGGTGGTGCTGCTGCTCAAATTTTGTGCAGTGGTCGCCCTGATCGAGACTGACAACCCTGTGGCCTTGCTGTTGGCGCCGGTGCTGGGGCGGGCAGCGATGCTGGCCTTGTTCATGTCCACGCCCTATGTGCGCGCGGGCGGGCTGGGGCAGGCGTTGGCCGATCACCTGCCGCGCTCGGCAGGGCGTTGGGTGCTGCTGATCGTGGCGGCTGGCAGTGTTTTACTGGGCGGTGCCTGGGCAGTGCTCGCGGCCATTCTGGTGTTTTTCTGGTTGCGCGCGGTGATGGTTCGGCGCTTGGGTGGGGCGACCGGCGACACGGCGGGTGCTCTGCTGGAATTACTGGAATTAGCCGTGGTTGTGGTGCTGGCGCTGATCAAATAAACATTGCGTAACAAATAATGCGGGTATATACACCTAATCATGCTTTCGTCCCCATGCCTCTGCACTCATCTGCGTCGCGCCTCCCGAGGTGTCAGTCGCCACTACGACGAAGCCCTTGAAGGCTTTGGCATCAACGTCGCCCAGTTTTCCCTGTTGCGAAACCTGGAGCGACTGGGCCAGCCCAGTATCTCGTCCCTGGCCGAAGCCGTCGGGCTTGACCGCAGCACCCTGGGTCGCAACTTGCGGGTGCTGGAAGGGCTGGGGCTGGTGAGCCTGGTTGAAGGTGAAGACCATCGCAATCGGCTGGTGATGTTAACCCCTCAGGGGCTGGCCCGGATCGAGGCGGCCAAGCCTGCGTGGACAGCCGCGCAGCAGTCGCTGCTGGAACAGTTGGGTGAAGATCAGCGTGATGTACTGGTGAAGCTGCTGGAGCAGTTGGCGTAATCTTTTTTCGAACCAAAGCGGGTATATACCCGCATGAAGCCGGAGACAACCACAATGACATCGGTATGGCGAACCAGCGGCTGGATCCTGCTGGGCAGTGCGTTGATCCTGGCGCTTTCACTCGGGACTCGACACGGCTTCGGGCTGTTCCTGGCGCCCATGAGCGCCGAATTTGGCTGGGGTCGAGGGGTGTTCGCGCTCGCCATCGCCCTGCAGAACCTGATCTGGGGGCTGGCCCAGCCGTTTGCCGGCGCGCTGGCAGACCGCTTCGGTGCTGCTCGCGTGGTGCTGGTCGGGGGTGTGCTGTACGCGCTGGGCCTGGTGTTCATGAGCATGGCCGATTCCGCCTGGTCGTTATCGCTCAGTGCCGGCTTGCTGATTGGTATCGGCCTGTCGGGTACTTCGTTTTCGGTGATATTGGGCGTCGTTGGGCGTGCCGTACCGGCGGAAAAACGCAGCATGGCCATGGGCATCGCCAGCGCGGCAGGCTCTTTTGGGCAATTTGCGATGCTGCCGGGCACCCTGGGCTTGATCAACGGGCTGGGCTGGTCAGCCGCCTTGCTGGCGCTGGGGCTGATGGTTGCCCTGATCGTCCCTTTGGTGACCATGCTCAAGGACCGGCCGCTGCCCAGCCTGGGTCATGAGCAGACGCTGGGCCAGGCGCTGCGGGAAGCCTGCACGCATTCAGGGTTCTGGCTGCTGGCGCTGGGCTTTTTCGTCTGCGGCTTCCAGGTGGTATTCATCGGCATACACCTGCCGTCGTTCCTGGTAGACCAGCACCTGCCTGCCACAGTCGGCACCACGGTGCTGGCATTGGTGGGGCTGTTCAATATCGTCGGTACTTACGTCGCCGGCTGGCTGGGCGGGCGCATGTCAAAGCCGCGGTTGCTGACGGCGCTGTACCTGGCGCGGGCGGTGGTGATCATGCTGTTCCTGTGGGCGCCGATCACCGTGACCAGCGCCTACCTGTTCGGCATCGCCATGGGGCTGCTGTGGCTGTCTACCGTGCCATTGACCAACGGTACCGTCGCGACCCTGTTCGGCGTGCGCAATCTATCTATGCTGGGAGGAATTGTGTTCCTGTTCCACCAGCTGGGTGCTTTTTTGGGCGGCTGGTTGGGCGGGGTGGTGTATGACCGTACCGGGAGCTACGACATGGTCTGGCAAATTTCCATATTGCTCAGTGTGCTGGCGGCAGCCTTGAACTGGCCCGTGCGCGAGCGCCCGGTGGCACGCCTTCAGGCGTCGGCGACGGCACTGTGAGCAGTCGCGGGCTTGGGGTATGCGTGTTGGTGCTGGGCGCGCTGCTGCTGGCGGCAGCCTGGTGGGGCTGGCAGCGTGGCGGCCTGGCCTTGATGCAACTGGGCATGGGCGCTTGCTAGCCTGGAGATTACGTGGTTAGTTGAGGGAAATTGACGCGAGCAGGAAATAACCATGCGCTGGTGTATTGCCCCTCTGTTATTACTGTTGGCTGGCAATGCGCTGGCCAGTGAATGCCCAGATGTACTGCAAGGCCAGTTACCCAAGCTGCGGTCCAAAGAACAGATCGACCTGTGCCAGAAATTCGCAGGCAAACCGCTGGTGGTGGTCAACACCGCCAGCTACTGCGGCTTTGCCCCACAGTTCGACGGCCTGGAGGCTGTCTATCAGCGCTATCGCGGCCAGGGCCTGGAAATGCTCGGCGTGCCGTCCAACGACTTCAAGCAAGAAGCCAAGGACAGCGCCGAAACCGCCAAAGTCTGCTACGCCAACTACGGCGTCACCTTCACCATGACCGAACCCCAATCAGTCAAAGGCGACAACGCCACCCCCCTATTCAAAGAACTGGCCAGGCAAAGCAACCCACCCCGCTGGAACTTCTACAAATACGTCATAGATCGCCAAGGCAACGTCATCGCCAGCTTCTCAAGCCTCACCAAACCCGACGACCCCGACTTCATCGAAGCCATCGACAAGGCGATAGCCTCCAAGCCGGCTGAGGGGAGCTAAGGCTCTACGCTCGGTTGATAGAGTATCTTTGCTCGACTCCAGCTCCCCCAGCTCTTGATCCTAGTTCGCAGCGATACAAGCGGGCTTTTTATGGCTTTCAAAATACAACATTCTGAAATACGGAAACTTCCCACGTGATAGGTGGGTTTTTTCCGGCATTCATTCTTGCGTCCTCTTGCTAGCTTGCTCGGCCAAACCGCTTGCTCATGCCTTCATGGAATGAAGTTCGCGCGGTTGTCGTTCTCAGCTCAAGGATCAAGCTATGTTCGCGCCGGCCAATGTTGCTCATTTCGAACTGAAAATCCCCACTGTTCGCAACGAATTCAAGTATGCCCGCACGGCCACTCCAGCAGGAGACTGGCCATGACCGCCGAACCACCGCTCAAAGGCGCTGCCAACATCGCCGCCATGGCCAAAAGCGCCCAAGACATCCGTTCACCCCTGGGGCTGTGCCCTTTGATGGGCTCAAAAGTGCAGTTGCTGCCGGTGCGCTACGGCCTGGTCGAACGCCTCGACCCCTCGGCCGAAGTGAGCATGCCGCTCACCCTGGCCAGCCAGCCTTTGGGCTTCCGGCTGCTGCGTGACGGCTACCTGTACATCATCGACAACGGCACCGGCTACCTGCACGAATACCGCGTCGAGCAAGGGCAGATCAACAAGCTGCTGTGGCAGGGCCGGGAAGTGCTTAGCGACACGCGCACCGCGTCGGTGGGCGAGCCGCATTTGATCTTCAGCCGGCAGCACCGGTTGTACGCCAGCTATTCGGAGCTCCAGTGGACCGCCTACAAATGCGCGCAAGTGCTCAAGGACCCCGCCGAGCGTGAACGCTTGATGCAACGCATCGATCTGGCGAGTGCCTGCCCGGCCAGTGGCGGCACTCACTTGTTGAGCCAATACCAGGCCAGGGGCTGGCTGGCGGAGGTCGCGCACAACAACCCGCCATCCGCTGCCAAGGAGCCCGAGCCCTTGCCCGAGGGCGCCCACCCACAAGAGCGCCAACCCTATAGCTGGGAAGCCACGCCCCTGTTCAAGGACACGCCGATCGAAGCGCTCACCAGTCGGGTGCTGGGCGCCTACCAGAACGATTTTCTGTTTTTGGTCTTGCGCGACGATTTTGGCGTGATGCGCGACCTGGCCAGCGCCCAACTGCAAGTGGCGGACTGGCTCAAGCAGTGGAGCGCCGACGAGGTTGCCCAGCGCAAATACCTCACCGGCGCCTACATCCAGTCGTTGTATGAGATGAATCCGGCGGGGCTGGAGGCCTTGACCAGCACGGATGCCGCTGTGAATGCCCTGAAGGCGGACCTCAACCCGCAACAGCAGACAGCGGTGCATGATTATTTACGGGCCAAGCGTGACCATGACGGACAGTCCATCTATGGCGACGAGCAAAATTGGCGCGAGGCGGCGAAAAGCAGTCCTTACGCGCGCGCCTTTGTCAGCCTGCTCGATGGCCTGGGCGAAGGGCTTTGGCAAAAACATCGAGACGCCATCGCCAGCCTCCATCTGCGCACCTGGGAGGCGTTGAATGGTAAGGCCATCGGCGAGCGTGGCATTGATCAGTTGGTCAACCGGGCGGACATGCAAGCGTTCGTCCATCAGCAGCAAACGCTGCTCAGCCATTGGCAAAGGCGCCTTCAGGCCATTCGCGAAGACCGCTTGAACATGATTACCGGCGGCCACTTTCACCGTGCCGCCTGGTATTACGACTTCCAGCACGACGTGCAGATCAAGCATCGTCTGGAAACCGAATTCGTCTGCGTGGCGGCCCTGTGCGGCGATCGCGCCGCGACTGAAAAGCTCGCCGCCTTCCTCGAGCAAAACCCGCTCACCGTCGTACCGGGGCTGGAAACCCTGACCCTCGCCGATCAGTTGGAGGTGAGCAAGAGGCTCTTGGATCTGAGCAGCTTTTGGATCAAGGTCGTCACGGCCCCGGACAGCCTGGCCGGCGTCAATGAACTGGCCAATCAATTCAACAGCCTGATGAGCGAACGGTTGCCCAACTATGCGGATCTGAATACGCGGTTCAAGGGGCTGCAGAGCTTGTTGGATGGGGCGTATAACCCGGCCAGGCAACTCAGCATTGCGGACGAACTAGACACTGCCCATAACGCACTAAAGCAGCGACAGCACATCGACCCCAATAACTTCCTCCGTAACCTCGGCCAGCCGGCGCGCCTGCAACTGTTGCGCGAGTTTTCCCGCAGCGGCTTGACCCTGCGGGCCGCGTCGGCTTCCGAAATCCAGGCCTTCAATAAGACCCGCGATGCCGCCCTCGATCTGCGCCGCCAGCTCAAGCGCACCTACACGCTGCGCCGTCTGGAGTTGTCGCGGCAAACCCACGGCTTGGCCACACCGGGCAGCGAGCAAGTGCATAACCAGCGGATCCATGAGCTCAAGACCGCGCTGCTGCCGTTGGAAGACCGCATCAGCCGGGCGTTGACAGTCGGCAGCGACGGGCGGCGGCAGATCGGTACGGTAATCGATGGTATGCCTGCGGAACTGCGTAGTGAAATGCAGCGCACGGTGCGCGATTTCCGCGCGACGGGGACGTTTGGCAAGCCCCTGAGTAGCGCCCTGAAATCCTGGGGGAACGGGGTTGGGTTGCTGCTGTTTGTTTATCAGGGGCACAAGTTTATTGAGGCGTTGAGTGCGTTTGATAAAAAAACAAGCCGCTCTATTTCAGATGTTTGGACGCTTGTTGAGACTTTCGTTGTGATGTCGGCTGCGGGTTTTGCCGTGGTACAGGGCTTGTCAGTAACGATCTTGCAGGCGCATATAGCACAAATGGACAGTGCCGCTGGCAAGCTCAACACCATGAGTCGATTGGGGCGCTGGACGGGTATTGCCGGGGATGCTGCTTTTGTCCTTGGTGGTCTGGCCGCCGCAATCGACTTAGGCAGGCATTCCCAGCAATGGGGCAAAGCGCTGGCCAAAGGCAATGACCAAGCCTTGGCGGCCACGACCCTGCAAATTGCTGGCGACGCTATTCTCGTGGGCACCAATACCTGGGGCGCCAAACACACGACGTCGATCATCAGTCAGATCCTCAAGAAGCCCGCCGAACTGCGGGCGCTGGCCTGGGCCGAAGCCAGCCCGCGGCTGCTGAGCATCGCCGTCAGAGCCAACCTGGTGGGACTGATCGGCACGGCCCTGCAACTGGTCGGCGAAGGCTTGTACCGCTACTTCAACCTGAGCGACCTGCAAAAATGGCTGCAAGCCAGCGCCTGGGGCACGGCCAACCTGCACCGCAGCCTGCCCGACGACTGGAGCGCCCTGGCCCGGGTGGTGCAACAACCGACCTGTGAGCTGGTCCGCGAAGGCAAGCGCACATACCTGCAACTGCGACTGCCCGGTGTCCGCACCCGGGAAATGGACAGCCGTCAACTGCACCTGCAGGCCTTTCATCAAACCCGTGCTCGGCACATACCCCAGCCCTACAGTCGGCATGCACCGCCCCTCCACTGGCAGGCACACAGCGCGGCATGGGCCGCGGTGACCGTGGTTGCCAGCCAGGAAGACGAGGCGCTGACCCTTCACCTGCCGATCAGCGAAGCCCAGCAAACGACGGATTTCGCCCTGGCCTTCACCATCGGTTACCAACTGGAAGCCGAACGTGACTTGATGCACCGCACCAGTTTTGTCCTGCGCGACCTGCGCATCGCAACGGTGCGGGGCGTACAGTTGCCGGCCCAGGGCCGGTTTATACTCGATGCCGTGGAAACCTTGCCCAGTGGCCTCGACACGACTCGCTTCTGGGGGTTCAAGCGAGAAGAACTGGCGGCGCTCGATGATTAGCACACTGTTCAAACGCAGAAAACAGCCAGAGACCTCAGAGCCGACACCGGACATTCGCAGCCAGCGGCCCCGTGCCGGTGAACTGCGGGTCAGGGGGTTGAATGAAACGTTGTTTCTGGCGCCGTTGCCGGTGTACACCGGGCAGGGGCAGGTGTCGCGGCGTAATTTTTCGGCGATGAACGAGACCTATCTGGAGTTGGGGGGGAGCAACTACGGGATGGTTGAACTGGGGAAAAGACTGGGTGTAATGATCTGGATACCTTTGTTTTTAGCTTTTGTTTTTCCGAGTCTCATAATTATGCAGGGAGTGCTTTTCTATCCAGAAAACTTCAGGAATCCATTACAGGAACTACTCATGTTCTTTGAGGTTACGACTAAAGTTGCTCTTGTTAGTTTGCTACCCATCGGCGCCTTCATCTACGGCATGCTCTCCAACGTCCGAACCCTGGCCAAAAGTTACCCGGTCCGCTTCAACCGCCAACGCCGCGAAGTCTGCTACATCGACGACACCACCCATCGGGTGCTGATCGTGCCGTGGGAGAGCGTGGTGGCCTGGGTCGCCCGCAGCCAGGGGATAACCAGCTACGGCGCGATGCGTGATTACACCTTCGGCATGGGGCTGGAAGACGAAGAGCGCGACACCGTGCAGTTTCTATTGTCGGCGCAACCCAGCGATGCGCATGCGCTGGGCATGTGGGCGTCCATTCGCAACTACATGGAGGAAGGGGAGCTGGTGGATACGCCCAACCCCATGCTTGCCGCGTTGGGCATCACCCTGAGCGAGGATGAGCTCAAACCTTATGAAGGGCTGCACACCTTTGAAATCGAACGGCTCGACGCCAGGGCATTGGGTAGGCTGGACGACGGAGGAGGCCATCTGACTGCCGAAGAGCGCAAGCGTTGGGGATACTCTAAGCGTTCCCCTTGGCCTCTGCGCTGGTGGTACATCAGACGGGTGATAGTGTTCTGGAAAATGCCCTACCTGATCGCCGAGTGGGCCCACCGCAAGGGCCGCCCGACCCTGCCTGAAAGCGTACAAGCCTGGTCGCAACCGCTGCCCCCCGAACAATGGGCCCAGCCCAGCCCCGCCCTGCAAAAAGCCAACGCCCTGGTCAAGACCGCCATGGACAAAAAAGGCGCGAACTTCGTCGACGCGTGCAAGGCGGCGGGGGCATTGAACCCACCGCTGCACACTTCGCCCAGCGGCCGATTGATTTGACGCTAGCGGAACAAATGGTGCGCGAAGCGATCTTGCATCCTGAAGAGACGATCCGTGGTAAGCCTCCAGCCCCACCACCTATGATCTGATCCGCTCTTCTGTGATGTTGTGATTTTTCAAGAGACCCTCTAATGAAATCACTTCAGTCACGCCGTGTTTTCTGGGCAAAACACGTTGAGCAGTGGCAGGCCAGTGGCCTCACTCAAGTCGCTTACTGCCAACTACACGATCTCAAACCCAAGGCATTTGGTTATCGTGTCAGAAGCGGCGAACGTCCCAGCGACGCCCTGACATTAATCCCCATCAAGATCAGCAAACCGATTGGCGCCCCTGAAGTCCTGCTGCGTCATGCCAACGGTTGGCAGCTGGTCTTGTCGCCTTCGGTCGAGCCCGCTTGGCTCGCGCGATTACTGCGGGAGATGGTCTGATGGTGTTGCCTGATCAGGTCTGGCTGGTGCTCGATCCCATGGACATGCGCTTGGGCATCGACGGACTTTCCTCACGCCTTCAACAAACGCTTGGCCGTTCACCCTGCGATGGCACCGCTTATGCTTTTCGCAACCGACGAGGTACTCGGCTCAAGCTTTTGCAATGGGATGGTACCGGCGTCTGGCTGAGCCAGCGGCGCTTGCATCAAGGCTCTTTCGCGTGGCCGAGCAAGGGTGACAAAACCTTCACGCTGACCCAAGCGCAGTGGCAATGGCTGATCACTGGGGTCGACTGGCAGCGCCTGGAAGCCTTGCCGATGGCGCATTGGCAAGTATGAGCGGCCACTGAATGCGCGTATCAGCGTTGTTTTTCCAAGTATGGGCGTGGATTTTTCAGTAAAATCCACGGATGTCTATCGCCCATGAACTTGCCGCATCAAACCTTGATCCCGCTCTGCGGGAACAGGTGTTGGCGGCGCTATCGCAGGTGGGTCGGCTGCAAGCCGAGGCCGAACGTGATGCGTTGAAAATCAAGGCGCTGACCTTTGAGCTGGCGCACTACAAGCGCATCCGTTTCGGCGTCAAAAACGAAGCCTTGTCGCCCGAGCAA
This sequence comes from Pseudomonas sp. KH_021, assembly GCF_057838865.1. Lineage (NCBI taxonomy): Bacteria > Pseudomonadati > Pseudomonadota > Gammaproteobacteria > Pseudomonadales > Pseudomonadaceae > Pseudomonas > Pseudomonas sp. KH_021. The sequence continues at coordinate 1,412,978 of NZ_CM174477.1, forward strand.
CGCGATCTGTTTCACGAAACCATGGACGCCGACTGCGCCGCCATCGAGGCCGAAGTCGAGGTGCAAGTACCTGAACTGCGGGCCCAGCGTCCGCGAGCCGGACGTCAGCCTTTACCTGAGCATCTGCCGCGCATCGAACATCGTCACGAACCTGAGGTGTGCGCCTGCGGCGAGTGTGGTGGAGCCTTGGTGAAAATCGGTGAGGACATCACCGAGCAGCTCGATGTTGAACCCGCCAAATTCTTCGTCCACCGACATATCCGCAGCAAGTACGCCTGCCGCCCTTGCGAACGTATCGTCTGCGCCGACGTTGCACCCGCAGTGATTGAGGGTGGTATGGCCGCCCCCGGTTTGATTGCCTGGGTCTTGATCAGTAAATATCTGGATCACCTGCCACTGTATCGACTGGAACAAATCGCCCAACGTGACGGCGTCACGCTAGCCCGTTCAACCTTGTCGGAGTGGGTGGGCCGCTATGGCTTTGCCCTGCAACCCTTGGCCGATCGCTTGCGTGAGTTGCTGCATCAGCGCCTGATTTTGCATGCCGACGAAACCCCGGTGCAGCAACTGGATCCCGGCAAGGGAAAAACCAAACGCGCCTATCTATGGTGCTACCGCAGCAACGACCTGGATGAAGGGCCGGGCCTTACCGTGTTCGACTATCAACCCGGACGCAGCGGTGAACATGCGCGTGCGTTCCTGGAGGGCTGGAAAGGTCATCTGATGGTCGACGACTATGCCGGTTATAAGGCGTTGTTTGGTCTTGGCATCACGGAAGTTGGCTGCATGGCCCACGCACGACGCAAGTTCTTCGAGTTGCATGCGGCCAATCAAAGCCCGGTGGCGGCTGAAGCCTTGCGCAGAATCGCCGAGCTTTACGAGATTGAAGGGCGTGGCCGGGAGCTGGACATACCACAGCGCCAACACCTGCGCGTTCAAGAAGCGGCCCCCAAGCTGCGGTCGCTGCACGACTGGTTGCAGTCGACTCGCCAGGGCGTGGCCAATGGAAGCAGCTTGGCCAAGGCCATTGATTACAGCCTCAAGCGCTGGGTGGCGTTATCGCGCTACGCGCTGAGCGGTGACTTGCCGATTGATAATAATCCCGCCGAGAACGTCATCCGACCGATAGCTATTGGTAAGAATTATCCGCAGTCGGAAATTATGTCGGGTATGCGGCGGCGGTGGCAGCGCAGCCTGGCTGCCCGCCACTGCCGACTTTGCATAATTTCAGAGACTTTCCAGAAGCTTCAGCAGGGCGTCAATCGGACGATAGCGCGTGCGCTTGGTTTCGAGTGGCAAGAAAGTCTCGCCACGTATTGATCCGCAGGCTTGGTGTGCTCATATAGAGGGGGCTGGATCTAAAGGAAACCACTGAAAATTATGGCGTGTCGGAAACTCTCCAGGAGACACGGAAAGCAGGCGGACTATGCGGTCACGAAACCGGGTTGGGGCGAACTGAGCATAATTTCCGACTGCGGATAATTGCGCTTATGCAAAGCTTGGCATAATAAGAAAAACTGGTTATTTACCGGTTCAGAGCGCGCCGGACGCCGTGCGGCGGCGATTCAGGGTTTGCTGGCGACCGCCAAGTTGAACGGCATTGAGCCGAGTGCATGGCTGAAAGATACGCTGGAAAAGCTGCCGACCTGGGCCAATAGCCGGCTGGATGAGTTACTGCCGTTGAGAACGGTTGCTGAGTAAAGGTGGTGGGGTTGGAGGCTTACGATCCGTGGTGTTTGGACCATTTATGTACAAAGATCAAAAGCTAGAAGCAAAAAAACCGATGCCAGTACAAGCATCGGTTTTTTATTTCGGAGCGAACAGCGGCCATCAAATCAGAAGCGGTAAGTCATCCCCAAGCCAAACCCAAAGGCGCTGTTTTCATACTTCAGGTTAGTACGACCCTTAGTAGCACTGGCCAAATTGATATTGACGTCTTCCTCTTTCAAGTACGACAACGCAGCATCGATAGTGACGTCGTCAGTCGGGCTCCAGCCAGCACCAATGCTGACAGCCTTACGATCCCCAGTAGGAATACGAGGCGAGCGATCGACGTTGTTAGTCGGCGACTGGTCCATGCTCAAACCAGCACGCAATACCCATTCCTTGTTCACCTGATAGGCAGCACCAATGGCGTGAGCCCAGGTGTTGTGCCATTTCTGCTCTTCGCTGATCCTGCCGATTGGGCCGGCAGCGCCGCCCAATTGGGCCGGAACACCCACGCTATCGACCGTGATGTCCTCCAGGCGACTCCAGCGGGTGTAGGTGCTGCCCGCATACAGAGTCCACTGCTCATTCAGCTTGTGGGTAATCGACAGGTCGGCAATTTCCGGGGTTTCGACCTTCAGGGTGGCGTCAAATTTACGACCGTTGAAAGGGCCAAAACCCGGGCCGGAAATCTTGGTGTCGCCTTCGAGCTGGTACTTGACCTTGGAGTGATAGGTCAGGCCAATGCGCGTCGCGTCGGTGGCCTGGACCATGATGCCGGCGTTAAAGCCAATGGCAGTGTCATCACCCTTGATCTTCACGCGGCCATCGTTCTGGCCAGGCGTGGCGGCAACCAGCGTGGAAGACGCCAATTCACCCTTAATCTTGTTGATGGTCGGACCGATACCGATCGACACCATATCGTTGAATTTCCACGCCACTGTTGGCTGGAGTGTCACCACTTCGACCTTGCTCTTGTCGCCCCAGTAACGGCCAGCAAAACCGCGTTCGTAGTCAGTCACCAGGCCAAACGGCGCGTAGATGCCGATACCGAACGACAAATTCTCGTTAGCTTCGGGTTTTGTCACCAGAAAGCCCATTGGCACGGCGACTACCGGGACCATGTCCCCGTCGGTGGTACCGCCGAAGGTGCCGGTGCCACTGATATCGGAACTGGCGGAAATGGCGGCGACACCCACCGTGGCTTGGTCGCGCTTGAGGAAGGACATGCCGGCAGGGTTGCCGTAGACAGTGCTCGCATCCTCGGCAGAAGAGGAACGACCCGCGAAACCGGTACCCATGCCGCTAATGCTTTGCTCATTGAGGGCGAAGCCGCTGGCGAAGAGCTGGGTGGACGCCAGGCCAACGGCGAGGCTGAGTGTGGTCTTGAGCATTACTTTTTTCATTATTAGAACTCCGTTGATCACCGGAGGGAAAGCTACCAACATTTTTCGCACAGCGCTATAGCTCAAATTTCAGGAGTTAGCGCTGTTTTGTAGGACAATCAGACCAACTTTGTAGGAGTTCGCACTTATGACCACTGGGTCATTTAACAGGCTTGTAGGTCAACCGGCGCAATGAACGTTTGCCAGGCATAGGTGAAATCTCGCAGCCTGCCCTGTGGATGGAAAATTTGACGCCAAATTTTTGCCAAACCTAGCAAGTCATCGGCTTCGGGCAGGATGGGGTGCTGCTCTTCCACAAGCATCCAGGCGATGGCGGTGGCGTAGCGCAGGTTGACGGTCAATTCCAGGTGTGGGCCGGTCAGGAAGGCATGCTGGCTGGCGAGGCCGCGAACCAGGCTGGCCAAGTCAGGGTCCAGCGCCAGGTAATGATCCCAGAGGTTCTGGTGGCGGTGTTCGCCGATACGATAGAGGCCGTGGCCACGGCGATCATGCAAGGCTGAACCCAGCGCCGACTGGCTGGCGGCGATGCCAAGGAGCAGGGCCTCGGCGGTGGGGCAGTGGCGGTTCAGATATTTCAGGGTTGGGCGAATGACATATTCGCTCAACTCGCTCGCGGCGATACCCATAGAGCCCTCGCGCTTGAAGATGGCCGGCGAGGTCAGAGGCTTTGGCAGCGATGAAAGAAGTCAGCCTCACCGGAAGCGGATCGCACCGCTTGAGTTGAAGTCTAGTGTCATATTCACGCTGTAAAGGCCTGTTTTTACATCATTTACGGCTTGCGGTTATAGCTGATATGCCGCGCAGTGCTAAGCAAACAAACGCTGTAGCCGCTGCCGATAGGCTGCGATCGCCCGCGGCGCGGGCGCGGGATCGTGAGATCGCATTGGCGCCCCTGACGGGCCGCATCGCAGCCTTCGGCAGCGGCTACAGGTCAGGCCACCAAGGCCTGGCGAGTGCGGTCGATCACGGCTTGCAGCGGTTCATGGCTGGCGTAATGCTCCGGGTACAGGCGTTGGCTGTGGCGGGCAATACCGTGCTCGTTGACCAGGGTGAAGCTGAAGCTGCCATTGCGAGCTGCCAGAATCAGGCAGTCCAGAGGTGCAAAGGCGTTTTCCAGGGTGCGGATAGCATCCCGGACTGGGAGTTGAGTATTCATCTTGTAGGTGTTCCTGCAATAGACACGGATAGGATCCGTGCATGACTAAAACGTTCCAGAAGACACGCAATCGAAGAGATTGAGCGACGAACCCGTCTGGAACACAGCAGTCAGGGTGAAGCGCATTGATCTATGTGGCGCTCGGGCTGACCGGTAGTACACATGAGGACAGGCAACACACCGGGCAAAGGTTCTACAGCGCCGGGGAAGATCCTGATCAAATCTGCAGGTTGGTATGACAGGGTAAAGGGCAGCACACGGCGTATAAGGGAGCCGAGCCTGAGGAAATTACCTGGAAACCATCGAGGAGGCCGGTCCTTTTTTCGACAGGGTTCTACTGCGGTAGAAGCGTGCGATAAGGACTGCGTCGGCCAGAGTTGACTTTCAGCTGGGTACAAACGCCGCTGATTCTAACAGGATGAAAATGTAAAGCAAGCCCAAGGCTGAAATAAGGCGCCTGCCAATTGACGCCCCGAGCGAAAACAGTGCGGTCCCATGCCTTGATTCAGGGCGGTTGTGCACATTCAATGCAAGGGCTGTCACAGGGCCGTAACGCTCCGTCAATCTGGCCTCCATGGCTGGGTTGAAAATTTAAGTCAATGAAAAAAAACGCTTTTTTTTGTTGGTGAAAAAATCGTCAGTTTGTCTGCAGGCCCCGTTCTGTCTGGCTTTGAGCGGGGCGTTGGAAGGTTGTCCACTGAGTTATCCACAGCTTCTGTGGATTGTCCTGAGCGCTTGCTCTAGAACGGGCGTACTGCGCTTTTTTGACTTCTTGGGTAAGAAGGGGAAAGGGCTCGTCGCAAGAATGAATCTCATTGTCGCCCTGCGCTTGACCGTCAAAAGGGTGATCACTGATAGGGCGCGGAAAAAAGACTTCGAACGAAGCGGGCCTTCTTCAAAAAAAAAGAGTAGAGTTGCGCGCCCTGCGATCTGCCCTCCAAGTTTTTATGAAGTTTCGTGCAAAAACATCCTTTGACACGCTCGCGCTCAACGCTGTCATCGAACCCCAGCGATTTTCCCTTCGTGTGGCCTTGTGGCTGCTCGACAGTCCGCGCTTGGGCAACATCCCCAGCATCAAGCATTTTGCCGGGCGCCTGCTCAAGCAGCCGGCACTCCAGGGTGTAGTGGTCGCTCAGAGCCGCCTGGGGCAGTTGCTGTGTCGCGACTGTGGCAATGCTCGAGACCGGCGTATCGGCCACGAACTGCTGCGCCAGGCCGCCCGTGCCGGTGATTGCCAGGCCCAGCAGGCACTGGACCGGCTGTTGCAGCCGTCAGCCGCGCGATAGACACTGGCGCGATCTTCTCGCACAAGGTAACAACGCAGTGGCAATGGCATTGGACGTGACCAGCATCATGCTGGGGGTGTTGCTGGCAGGTTTGCCGGTCTTGGGTTGGGTGGTGGTGCTGCAGCGCCGGTTGGCGACCCGCCAAGCCCAGGCCGAGCTGTTCGATGAGCGCTTGAGTGATGCCCAGCTGAGCATCGACGGCCTGAACGCGCAACTGGAAGCCAGTCGCGACGAAATCAGTGACCTGGGCCAGGCCAACTCGACCAAGCAGGCGCAGTTGGCCGCGCAAGGGCGCGAGCTCGAACTGTTGCAGATCGAGCGCGACAACGCCCGCGATGCTGCCCACGCCTGGGGCCTGGAGCGAGCCACCAAGGAAACCGAACTGCGCCACCTGGACGCCCAATGCGCGGCCCTGAACGCCGAACTGCGTGAGCAGCAGGACAGCCATCAACAGCGCCTGGCCGACCTGCAAGGTTCGCGTGATGAGCTGCGGGCCCAGTTCGCGGAGCTTGCTGGCAAGATCTTCGATGAGCGCGAACAACGCTTTGCCGAGACCAGCCAGCAGCGCCTGGGGCAGTTGCTCGATCCGCTGAAAGAGCGCATCCAATCCTTCGAGAAGCGTGTCGAGGAAAGCTACCAGCAAGAAGCGCGCGAGCGCTTTTCGCTGAGCAAGGAGCTTGAGCGCCTGCAACAGCTCAACCTGCGCCTGAGCGACGAAGCCACTAACCTGACCCAGGCCCTCAAGGGCCAGAAAACCCAGGGCAACTGGGGTGAGTTGATTCTTGAGCGGGTGCTTGAGCACGCAGGCTTGGAGAAGGGTCGCGAGTACCAGACTCAGGTCAGCCTCAAGGGCCCGGATGGCGAGCGTTTTCAGCCAGATGTGCTGATCATGCTGCCCGGCGACAAGCAGGTGGTGGTCGACTCCAAGGTCAGCCTGACCGCTTACCAGCAATACGTGGCCGCCACCGACAGTACTATCGCCCAGGCGGCGCTCAAGCAGCATGTACTGTCGTTGCGCAATCACGTCAAAGGGTTGTCCGCCAAGGATTACAACCGCCTCGAAGGCCTGCACAGCCTGGACTTCGTGTTGTTGTTCGTGCCAATCGAAGCCGCGTTCTCAGCAGCCCTGCAAGCCGAGCCCAACCTGTTTCAAGAAGCCTTCGACCGCCATATCGTCATCGCCAGCCCGACCACCTTGCTGGCCACCCTGCGGGTGATCGACAGCCTGTGGAAACAGGAGCGCCAAGGCCAGAACGCCCGGGAAATTGCTGAGCGCGCCGGCTGGCTGTATGACAAATTCGTGCTGTTTATCCAGGACCTGGATGAAGTGGGTGCGCGCCTGCAGCAGTTGGACAAAGCCTACAGCGCCGCACGTAATAAACTGACCGAGGGGCGAGGTAATCTGGTCAGTCGCAGCGAGCAGCTCAAGCTGCTCGGCGCCCGTGCCAGCAAAAGCCTGCCTGCCGACCTGCTGGAACGTGCCATGCCCGCCGATGAGCAAGCCGAACTGCCCGAGCAGGGATAGTCAGCGGGCTACGTTTCGGGCCATGCTCAAATGCCGGTTCAGCAGGGCGCGCAAAGCGGCCGGCTTGACCGGCTTGGCCAGGTAATCCAGGCCTGCGGCATGCACTTGGGCGACCATTTCGGCACGCCCGTCAGCACTGATGACCACGCCGGGCACCGGCTCACCCAGGCGGGTTCGCAGCCACGCCATCAACTCGGTGCCGGTCTCGCCATCGTCCAGGTGATAGTCCACCAGCGCCAACTGCGGGCGAATGCCATCACTGAGCAACAGGTCGCATTCCTGGCGGTTGCGCGCGGTCCAGACTTGGCAACCCCAGCGGCTGAGCAGGCTGTTCATGCCGATCAGGATGCTGTCTTCGTTATCGATGCACAGCACCTGGGTGCCGGCCAGTTGCTGGGTGTTGGGGGCCTGGCTGCGGGTGGGCACGGTCACCACTGGCGCGCCTGCCAATGGCACGTTGACGCTGAACACGGTGCCCTTGCCAGGCGTTGAGCGCACTGTCAGCGGGTGCTCCAGCACTCGGCACAAGCCATCGGCAATCGCCAGGCCCAGCCCCAGGCCTTTCTCGGCGCGGGTCTGATGGCTGTCGAGGCGTTTGAACTCTTCGAAGATCACCTGCAATTTGTCATTGGCGATCCCTGGGCCGCGATCCCAAACCTCAAGGCTCAGGCACCCGGCCTTGCGACGCACGCCCAGCAGGATAGGGCTTTTACCGTAGCGAAATGCGTTGGTGAGGAAGTTTTGCAGGATGCGACGCAGCAACTTCATGTCGCTATTGACCCGCAGCTGCGTTCCTCTCAGGCGAAAATCAATGCCTTGCTCACGCGCCAGCGCCTTGAACTCCACGCCCAAGGTATCGAACAGCTCATTGAGGGCGAATGGCTTGCTATCAGGGGTGATCTTGCCGTTTTCCAGGCGGGAAATATCCAGTAGATCACTGATTAGCTCTTCCGCTGAGCGCAGGGAGCTGTCCAGGTGTTCGACCAATTGCTGGGCGTCGGCAGACAATCCCTCGCCCTGATGCGACAGCGCGGCAGAAAATAGCCGGGCGGCGTTCAAGGGTTGCATCAGGTCATGGCTGACCGCCGCCAGGAATCGCGTTTTAGACTGGTTGGCTGCCTCGGCGTAGCCCTTGGCGTCGGTCAGCGCCTGATTCAGTTGGGAGAGCTCAAAGGTGCGTTCGGCTACCCGTTGTTCAAGGCTTTCATTGGACTCCTTGAGCATGGCTTCTGCATCCCGGAACGGCGTAATGTCGGTGAAACTCATGACAAAGCCGCCACCGGGCATCGGATTGCCAATCAGCTCAATCACCCGGCCATTGGGGAACAGGCGCTCGGAGGTATGGGCGCGGCCCTGACGCATCCAGTGCAGCCGGCGGGCGATGTGAACCTCTGCTTCGCCCGGGCCGCACAGGCCGCGTTCGGCGTTGTAGCGGATGATGTCGGCAATCGGGCGGCCGACGCTGATCAAGCCGTCCGGGAAATTGAACAGTTCCAGGTAGCGGCGGTTCCAGGCCATCAGGTGCAGCGACTGGTCGACCACGCTGATGCCCTGGCTGATGTTCTCGATGGCACCCTGCAGCAGGGCGCGGTTGAACTGCAGGACTTCGGAAGCTTCGTCGGCGATTCGTACGACGTCCTCAAGCTGCATTTCCCGCCCTTCGATGGCGGCCCGGACCACGGCTCGGGTCGAGGAGCTACCCAGTACGCCCGCCAATAGGCGCTCGGTATGGGCGATCCATTCGCCATCGGCATTCTGGCCGGGGTTGAACCCCTTGCCCCGTTGATCGGCGAAACGGATAAAGCTCTGGCGCGCCCGTTCCTCGCCCACAAAGCGCGAGGCCAACTGCAACAGGTCTTCGATCTGCACCGCCAGTAACGAGCGGCTGTTGGGGCCCCCACTGGTCTCCAGGCCGATAAAACGGCCAGCCTGCCAATGCTCGGATACCCGTGTGCGCGAGATGATCGACACCCAGGCGAACAGGATGAAGTTGCCCGCCAACGACAGCATCACGCCTTGGGTCAGGGGCGAAATCGGCAGGTTCAGCGGGTTGCCGTGCAACCAGGCCAGCCCCGGGAAGGCTTGCAGTGGCAAGCCCAGGCTGCGTGCGGCCAGGGGCAGGACCAGGGTGTAGAACCACAGGAAGGTCCCGGCGGCGAGGCCTGCGAATACGCCGCGACGATTGGCCTGCTTCCAGTACAGCGCGCCGAGCATGGCGGGCGCCAGTTGAGTGACGGCGGCAAAGGCAATCTGGCCGATGGTCGCAAGGCTTGCGGTGGAGCCCAGCAGCCGGTAGCTGACGTAGGCCAGCAGCAGAATCACCACAATGCTGAGTCGGCGTACCGTCAGCATCCAGTGACGGAAGACTTCGAACGGGCTCTCGGCGTTCTGCCGGCGCAGCAGCCAAGGCAACAACATGTCGTTGGAAACCATGGTCGAGAGCGCCACGCTGGCCACGATCACCATGCCGGTAGCCGCCGAAGCGCCGCCGATAAAGGCCAACAAGGCCAGCGCCGGGTGTGCTTCGGCCAACGGCAGGCTGATAACGAAGGAGTCGGGGATCACCGAGGCGGGCAGCAGCATCTGCCCGGCCAGGGCGATGGGCACCACAAACAGCCCGGCCAGGATCAGGTAGGCGGGGAACACCCAGCGCGCCAGGCGCAGGTCCTGAGGTTCGATATTTTCGACCACGGTGACATGGAATTGGCGTGGCAGGCAGATGATCGCCATCATTGCTACGCAGGTCTGCACCAGCATGGACGGCCAATTGATGGTTTCCTGCCAGTAGGTTTCCAGGCGAGGGGCGAGGCGGGCCTGGCTGAACAGATCATCGAAACCGTCGTACAGATTGAAGGTCACGAAGACGCCGACGGCCAGAAAGGCAAACAGCTTGACCAGCGATTCGAAGGCAATCGCCAAGACCATGCCGCGGTGGTGTTCGGTCACGTCCAGGCTGCGGGTACCGAACACAATGGTAAACAGCGCCAGGACCAGCGACACCACCAGCGCCGTGTCCTGCACGCGCGGGCCGGTGGCATCGGCACTGGCACCGATCAACAGGTTGACCCCCAGCACGATGCCTTTGAGTTGCAGGGCGATGTAGGGCAACACACCCACCAGGCAGATCAGCGCCACCACCACCGCCAGCGACTGGGACTTGCCATAGCGCGCGGCAATAAAGTCGGCAATCGAGGTGATGTTTTCCTGTTTGCTGATCAGCACCATCTTCTGCAGCACCCAGGGTGCGCCGAGCATCAGCAGCACCGGCCCCAGATAAATAGGCAAGAACGCCCACAGCTGTTCGGCGGCCTGGCCGACGGCGCCGAAGAAGGTCCAACTGGTGCAATAGACCGCCAGGGACAGGCTGTAGACCCAGGCGCGCAAGCGCGGCGGCAACGGTGTGCTGCGGCGGTCGCCGTAGAAGGCAATGGCAAACATGATGGCCATATAGGCCAGGGCGACCGCTGCGATCAGCCCGCTGGACAACGACATGCAACACTCCATCTTTCACCCTGGCCAGACAGTCTCGCATGCCGTCAAGGGTTCGTCAGCGTCGACCAAGGTTGTAGGCGCCAGGTGTCCGCTTTGGTTTTTTCTTTGCTCTTGAGATCGCGCGCCGCCCGCGCGGCGCATCGCGACCAAGGGCTAGGCGCCCCCGTCGCTCCTACATTGGTTGCAACGTGCCATGGCCTGTGAGATTGGTGTTGTCAGCCACGCGCAATCCCACCGAAACCACAAAGATCCAAAGCCGAACCCCCAAGGCTAACAACGCTGATCCTGCAGGCCATGGCACGTTGCAACAAATGTAGGAGCAGGCTTTAGCCGCGATGCGCCGCGCGGGCGGCGCTCGGTTTGGGCAACAGCGCAAAACCCAAGGCAAGCGCCTGGAAGCTTTGATGCGATCCTCTTCATTCTCATGGTGCACCTCTAGAGTGGCTGGCAACAGATCGCATGAGCCCCACGAGGTGTCCGCCTTGGCTTTTTCTTTGCTCTTGAGATCGAGCGCCGCCCGCGCGGCGCATCGCCGGCTAAAGCCGGCTCCCACATTGGTTGCAACGTGCCATGGCCTGTGAGAGTGGAGTTGTCAGCCACGCGCAATCCCACCAAACCCACAAAAATCCAAAGCCGAACCACCAAGGCTAACAACCCCAACTCACAGGCCATGGCACGTTGCAAAAAATGTGGGAGCCGGCTTTAGCCGGCGAATGCGCCGCGCGGGCGGCGCTCGGTTTGGGCAACAGCGCAAAACCCAAGGCAAGCGCCTGGAAGCTTTGATGCGATCCTCTTCATTCTCATGGTGCACCTCTAGAGTGGCTGGCAACAGATCGCATGAGCCCCACGAGGTGTCCGCCTTGGTTTTTTCTTTGCTCTTGAGATCGCGCGCCGCCCGCGCGGCGCATCGCCGGCTAAAGCCGGCTCCCACATTGGTTGCAACGTGCCATGGCCTGTGAGAGTGGAGTTGTCAGCCACGCGCAATCCCACCAAACCCACAAAAATCCAAAGCCGAACCACCAAGGCTAACAACCCCAACTCACAGGCCATGGCACGTTGCAAAAAATGTGGGAGCCGGCTTTAGCCGGCGAATGCGCCGCGCGGGCGGCGCTCGGTTTGGGCAACAGCGCAAAACCCAAGGCAAGCGCCTGGAAGCCTTGATACGATCCCTTCATTCTCATAGCTGACAACAGCCTTCGCCGCTTGGCGGCGCCACGCAGGTACACGATTGATGAGTCACTCCTCGCAATTCGCTCTGTTGGGAAAACGGCGCTTCTTGCCGTTTTTCATCACCCAGTCGCTGGGGGCCTTCAACGACAACATCTTCAAGCAGTCCTTGATCCTGGCCATTCTGTACAAGTTGGCCATCGAGGGTGACCGCTCGATCTGGGTCAATCTGTGCGCCTTGCTGTTTATCCTGCCGTTCTTCCTGTTTTCGGCGCTGGCCGGCCAGTTTGGCGAAAAGTACGCCAAGGACCGTCTGATCCGGCTGATCAAGCTTGGCGAAATCGCGATCATGGTGGTGGGCGCGATCGGTTTTCTGTTCAACCACCTGGCCTTGATGCTGCTGGCGCTGTTTGCCATGGGCACTCATTCGGCGCTGTTCGGCCCGGTCAAATACTCGATCCTGCCCCAGACGCTTCGCGAAGAAGAACTGGTGGGCGGCAACGGCCTGGTGGAGATGGGCACCTTTCTGGCGATCCTGGCCGGTACCATCGGGGCCGGGGTGATGATGTCCAGCGCTCACTACGCGCCCGTGGTATCGACGGCCATTGTCGGGGTGGCCGTGCTCGGTTACCTGGCCAGTCGTGGCATCCCCCGCGCGGCGGCCGATACGCCAGAGGTGCGCATCGACTGGAATATCTTCCGCCAATCCTGGGCCACCCTGCGCCTGGGGCTGGGGCAGGCACCTTCGGTGTCGCGCTCGGTGATCGGCAACTCTTGGTTCTGGTTCGTCGGGGCGATTTACCTGACGCAAATCCCGGCGTATGCCAAAGAGTGGCTGTATGGCGATGAAACCGTCGTCACCCTGATCCTCACTGTGTTTTCGGTGGGCATCGCATTGGGCTCGATGCTGTGCGAGCGCCTATCGGGGCGTAAGGTCGAGATCGGCCTGGTGCCGTTCGGCTCGCTTGGCCTGACTGTGTTCGGGTTGCTGTTGTGGTGGCATTCCGGGGACTTCCCGCAGGGCCTGCTGGCCAACGACTGGCTGACCGTGCTGGGTCATTCGCAAGCCTGGTGGGTGTTGCTCGATATCCTCGGCCTGGGCGTGTTCGGCGGCTTCTATATAGTGCCGTTGTACGCCTTGATCCAGTCACGCACGGCCGAGAACGAGCGGGCGCGGGTGATTGCCGCCAACAACATCCTCAATGCACTGTTTATGGTGGTTTCGGCCATCGTCACCATCGTGTTGCTCAGCGTGGTGGGGCTGTCGATCCCTGAGCTGTTTTTGGTGGTGTCGCTGCTGAACATCGGGGTCAATGCCTATATCTTCAGCATCGTGCCCGAGTTCACCATGCGCTTTATGATCTGGCTGCTCAGCCACTCCATGTACCGCGTGGAGCATCGCGGCTTGCAGCAGATTCCCGATGACGGCGCGGCCTTGCTGGTGTGTAACCACGTCTCGTTTGTCGATGCGTTACTGATTGGCGGTGCGGTGCGTCGGCCGATTCGCTTCGTCATGTACTACAAGATCTATCGCTTGCCGCTGCTCAATTTCGTCTTCCGCACGGCCGGCGCGGTGCCCATTGCCGGGCGCAATGAAGACCCGGTGATCTACGAAAAAGCCTTCGAGCGCATCGCCCGCTACCTGGCTGCTGGGGAGTTGGTGTGCATCTTCCCCGAAGGCAAGCTGACCACGGACGGTGAAATCGATGAGTTCAAGGGCGGGGTCAAGCGCATCCTGGAACAGACGCCCGTGCCGGTGATTCCGCTGGCGTTGCAGGGCTTGTGGGGGAGTTTTTTCAGTCGGGACCCGCAGAAGGGGTTTTTCCGCAGGCTGTGGTCACGGGTGACCTTGGTGGCAGGGCCGGCCGTGGCGGCGGATGCAGTGGAGCCCGGGTTGTTGCGTGAGCAAGTGACCGCGTTGCGTGGCCTCGCCCGGTAATACCGTCTTGACCGGCTGTAGCCGCTGCCGAAGGCTGCGATGCGGCCCGTCAGGGGCGCCAATGCGGTCTTCAGACCCTGCGCCCGCTTCGCGGTCGATCGCAGCCTGGCGGCAGCGGCTACAGATCGCAGCCTAGCGGCAGCGGCTACAGAGATCGCAGCCTAGCGGCAGCGGCAGGATTTGGTTCAGGCGGCGCTGACTTTGAGGCCGACCAAACCGGTAATGATCAGTGCCACGCTGGCCAGTCGCACCAGCGCCATCGATTCGCCAAACAGAATGATCCCGGCGATCACCGTGCCCACGGCACCGACACCGGTCCAGATTGCATAGGCAGTGCCCAGCGGCAATTCCTTCATGGCAATGCCCAGCAAGCCAAGGCTGACCGCCATGGCGGCAATGGTAAGTGCGGTGGGGAGGGGGCGGGTGAAGCCGTCGGTGTATTTGAGCCCGACAGCCCAGCCTACTTCGAACAGGCCGGCGAAAAACAGAATGATCCAGGACATGGTGCCCTCCAATTGCAGAAGGGGTCGTCCCCGGAACAAGCACTCATGGAGTGGTGAGGTCGTCCTCACGATGCGCACTATAGTGCCCAACCTTGTTTCGAGGATCAAGTGTGCGGTCAGTTTCCGGCCGAGCGGGCCTCCCGAAGCAGGAGAGGGCAGTGGCGCGTCAGATACCTTGCGGCATATCTTCACCACCCAGCGCTTCGAACAGTGCCGGCAAGAAATCGCCGAAGGTCAGCATCATCAGCGTGAAGCTGGCGTCCAGTTGGCCCAGGGCTTCTTCGCCGCCGTCTTCGTCAGCCTGATCCTGCAGCAGCTCTTCGAACTTCAAGCGCTTGATGACCATCTTGTCGTCCAGTACGAACGACAGCTTGTCCTGCCAGGCCAGCGACAGTTGCGTCACTTGCTTGCCGGTGCTCAGGTGCAGCTGGATTTCTTCGCTGGTCAGGTCCTGGCGCTTGCAGCGCACGATGCCGCCGTCTTCATGGGTGTCGCGCAGCTCGCACTCATCCAGTACATAGAAGTCATCGGCGGCTTTCTGGGTCTTGACCCATTCAGTCATGGTCGCGGTGGGGGCGATCTTGACGGTGAGCGGGCGAACCGGCAGCGAGCCCATCACTTCACGCAGGGTCGACAGCAGGTCTTCGGCACGCTTGGGGCTCGACGCATTGACCAGCACCAGGCCCTGTTTCGGCGCGATGGCGGCGAAGGTTGCCGAGCGACGAATAAAGGCACGCGGCAGGAAGGCCTGGATGATCTCGTCCTTGATCTGGTCGCGCTCCTTCTTATAGACCTTGCGCATCTGCTCGGCCTCGATCTCTTCGATCTTCTCCTTGACCGCATCGCGCACGACGCTGCCCGGCAGGATACGTTCTTCTTTACGGGCGGCGACCAGCAGGAAGTCCTGGCTGACATGTACCAATGGCGCGTCTTCGCCTTTGCCGAACGGGGCAACGAAACCGTAGGTGGTCAACTCCTGGCTTGCACACGGGCGCGCAGGCTTGGTAGCCAGTGCGGTTTCCAGCGCCTCAGGGTCGAACGGGACGTCTTGGGTCAGGCGATAGATCAGCAGGTTTTTGAACCACATGGGGTGACGCTCTCCTTACATATAAGGAAGGCATTATTCTCCGAGCGGGTGCCTCAGGCCAACCCTCGCTAAGTCTTTGGAAGGCATCGAAAATTTTTTTAAAAAAGTGCTTGCCAGAGGTATGTCTCATCCGTAGAATGCGCGCCACACCGAGAGACAAAGGGTGATTAGCTCAGCTGGTTAGAGCATCTGCCTTACAAGCAGAGGGTCGGCGGTTCGAATCCGTCATCACCCACCAAATCTCCTCAGTGTATCGCGCAGCGGTAGTTCAGTCGGTTAGAATACCGGCCTGTCACGCCGGGGGTCGCGGGTTCGAGTCCCGTCCGCTGCGCCATATTCGCTTCAAGGCACCACTGAACGGTCTTGAAGCAACAAAGAAGCGCCCTTAGGGGCGCTTTTTTGTTTGCCTCGATTTTTATCCCATGGACGTTGCTGACCCTGTAGCCGCTGCCGAAGGCTGCGATGCGGCCCGTCAGGGGCGCCAATGGGGTCTTCAGACTTTGCGCCCGCTTCGCGGTCGATCGCAGCCTGGCGGCAGCGGCTACAACGATCGCAGCCTTTCGGCAGCGGCTACCCTGCCTCTGATTGGGGCTGCCTGCTCCGTCTCGGTGCATTGGCGATTGAAGAATCTCGTCCTGAAAACTCCCCAAGCCCCACACCACAAGGCTTCGCCCATTCTGGCGCGTGCCTTGCAATAGCCCCTGCACTACGCAGTCAACGCTGATTGCACATTTCACGACAAAGGCGCCGTGTTGCCCCGCTTCCAAGAGCGAAGGGCAGCAGGGCGCCTTTTTGTTTTCATGAGGTACGCCAATGGCCAGCACAACGGTGCGAAGCGTCTGCCCTTATTGCGGTGTGGGCTGCGGCATTGTCATGAGCGTGACGGACAACAAGGTGGTCAAGGTCAGTGGCGATGCCAATCACCCCAGCAATTTCGGCCGGCTGTGTACCAAGGGCGCCACTTGCCACCAGCCCATCACCGAATCCGGTCGGATGGAAAGCGCCTATATGCGCAGCGAACGCCAGCGCGACCCGGTGCGCCTGGGCATCGATGAAGCCATCAGCGCAACCGCCGGTAAATTGCGCGCACTGCTGGATGAACACGGCCCGGACGCACTGTCTTTCTACGTCTCCGGGCAAATGTCGCTGGAAGCGCAGTACCTGATCAACAAACTGGCCAAGGGCTTTGTCCGTAGCCGCCACATCGAGTCCAACTCGCGCCTGTGCATGGCCAGCGCCGGCAGTGGCTACAAGCTGTCGCTGGGCGCCGACGGTCCACCGGGTAGCTATCAGGATTTCGACCAGGCTGATCTGTTTTTCGTCACGGGCGCAAACATGGCCGACTGTCACCCGATCCTGTTCCTGCGTTTGCTTGATCGAGTCAAGGCCGGGGCCAAACTGATCGTTGTCGACCCACGGCGCAGCGCCACCGCCGATAAGGCCGACCTGTTTCTGCAAATCAAGCCAGGCACCGATCTGGCCTTGATGAACGGCCTGTTGCACCTGCTGTACAAGCACGGCCACACCGATGCCAACTTCATCAATCGCTACACCGAAGGCTGGGAGGCCCTGGCGGAATGTCTACAGGACTACAGCCCCGACAAAGTGGCCGCCATCACGGGCCTGGCTGAGGCTGATATCCGCAAGGCCGCCGATTGGATTGGCGCGGCCGGCAACTGGATGAGCTGCTGGACCATGGGCCTGAACCAGAGCATCCATGGCACCTGGAACACCAACGCCCTGTGCAACCTGCACCTGGCCACCGGTGCGATCTGCAAGCCCGGCAGCGGGCCGTTTTCGCTGACCGGCCAACCCAATGCCATGGGCGGTCGGGAGATGGGCTACATGGGCCCGGGTTTGCCCGGCCAGCGTTCGGCCCTGGTGGCTGGCGACCGTGCCTTTATCGAAGACCTCTGGCAACTGCCGGCCGGCACGCTGCGCGAAGAAGCCGGCGAAGGGACGGTGGGCATGTTCCAGGCCCTGCGCGAAGGCAGCATCAAGGCGTGCTGGATCATCTGCACTAACCCTGTGGCCAGCGTTTCCAACCGCCAACCGGTCATCGAAGCCTTGCAGGCGGCGGAACTGGTGATCACCCAGGACGCCTTCCTCGACACCGAAACCAATCGCTACGCTGACATCCTCCTGCCCGCCGCGCTGTGGTCCGAAGCCGAGGGGGTGATGATCAACTCAGAGCGCAACCTGACCCTGATGGCCAAGGCCGTCGACGCACCGGGCGACAGTCTGGCGGACTGGCAGATCATCGCCCGCATCGCGTGTGAAATGGGTTTTGCCGATGCGTTTACCTACGCTGACGCCGAGGCGGTGTTCGATGAAATCCGTCGCGCCTGGAACCCGACCACCGGCTACGACATTCGCGGCATCAGCTATTCCAGCCTGCGCGAAGCGCCGCGCCAGTGGCCGTGCGAGCCGGGCCGGGCAGATGACCGCAGCCCGGTTCGCTACCTCAATGACGGCGTCAGCCAAACGGTAAAGCGGGACGCCGAGGGCAACCGCCCGGCCATTGCCTTTGCCACCGCCAACGGCAAGGCGCGTTTTTTCGCCCGCCCGCACCTGCCCGCCGCGGAAATGCCCGATGACGAGTTCCCTTGGGTGTTCAACACCGGCCGCCTGCAGCACCAGTGGCACACCCTGACCAAGACCGGCAAGGTGGCGACGCTGAACAAGCTCAACCCCGGCCCCTTTGTTGAAGTCCACCCGGACGACGCCGCGCGCTTGGGCATCAGCGAGCACGATCAGGTGCAACTGCGCTCCCGTCGGGGCCGGGCTGTGTTACCGGCACGCATCAGCGATCGGGTGATGGTCGGCAACTGCTTTGCGCCGTTTCACTGGAGCGACGTATTTGGCGAAGACCTGGCGGTGAATGCGCTGACCAGCGATGCCGTGGACCCCATCTCGCTACAGCCGGCATTCAAGATCTGCGCGGTTGAATTGAGCCGAGTGAGTGCTGCGCGCATTCCCGCCCTGCAAATCGACAGCGCAGCCGCCGCACCGATTCGTGAATCTCAGGAGCCCGACAGCATGTCGATCGATACTCTGGCCCGTGTACTGGGCCTGGACAGCCGCTTTGAAGTGAGCCTGGCCGACAACGAGCGGCTGTATATGCAAGGCTATCTATTGGGCCTGCGCTCGGAGGCCAGTCGCCTGGACGGTGGCGTGCCGACCTTGCCCGCCGCGGCGCCCATGGCACCTTCCAGCCGCTTGCTGGTGGAGGGGCTGTTGGCCGGCCTGTTTGCCCGAGCGCCAGCAGCCGAATCACAAGTTGCGTTGGCCGCGCCTGCGTCGGTTCATCGGGTGCTCTGGGCCTCGCAGACCGGCAATGCCGAACAGTTTGCGCAGGTCTGCGCCGAGCGTTTGCGCCAAGACGGCCATGAGGTGCTGCTCAATTGCATGGACGACGTCAGCGCGCAGCAGCTGTGCAGCGCTGCCAGCGTGTTGTTGATTGCCAGCACCTTCGGCGACGGCGATGCACCCGATTGCGGGGCCGGCCTGTGGGCGCAACTGCAGGCGCTGGAGCCTGGGAAATGCGCGGGCCTGCGTTACTCGGTGCTGGCCTTGGGTGACTCCAACTACGATCAGTTCTGCGGTTTTGGTCGCCGCCTGGACGAGCACCTGACCGCGTTGGGCGGGCAGCGCCTGCAGGCACGGGTCGATTGCGAGCCAGACTATCAAGCACCCGCCGAGCAGTGGCTGGTGCAGGTTTGCGCCGCCATGGCCGGCGCTACTCAAGCCGTGGCAGTGCCTATCACCACCCTCGACGAGGCGCCCGAAGCACTGCATTACAGCAAGCAGAACCCCTTACCAGCACGGTTGCTCGACAATCGCCTGCTGAACATACCGGGGGCGCAGAAAGAAACCCGGCAAATCGTTTTCGACCTGACCGACACCGGCTTCAGCTACCAGGCCGGCGATGCATTGGGGGTATGGCCAAGCAACTGCACGGCGCTGGTCGATGAGTTATTGACCGCCCTGCAACTGGACGGCGAGCAATCTGTCTGCCTCAAGGGCAAGCCCGACATGCCGTTGGCGCTGGCGCTGCACCAACACCTGGAAATCGCACGCATCACCCCGGATTGGCTCAACCTGTTCGCCCAACGCCATCCGCCGCTCAAGCGCCTGCTGGAGCCGGCCCGCAAGGCCGAGCTCAAGGATTGGCTCTGGGGCCGGCAATTGATCGACCTGCTGCAACAGTTCCCGCTGCAGTTGGCGGCCGATGAACTGCTGGCGCTGCTCAAACCGATGCAGCCGCGGCTGTATTCGATCAGCTCCAGCCCCAAGGTCACCCCGGATCAAGTCCATTTGACCCTTTCGACCGTGCGCTACCGCTGCAACGAACGGCCACGCCAGGGCGTGTGCTCGAGCTTCCTGGCCGACCGCGCCCTGCAAACCCACGTGCCGATTTTCACTCAGGCATCACAGCATTTTCGTGTGCCCAAGGACAGCCAGGCGCCGATGATCATGGTCGGCCCCGGCACGGGCGTGGCGCCGTTTCGGGCCTTTTTGCAGGAGCGCCGGGCAACGGGTGCCAGTGGCAAGAACTGGCTGCTGTTCGGTGAGCAACACGCTGCCAGCGACTTCTACTACCGCGATGAACTGACCGCCTGGGAGCGCGAGGGCCACTTGCGCCTGGACACCGCGTTCTCGCGCGACCAGGCAGACAAAATCTACGTGCAGCACCGCATGATCGAACACGGCGCGCAGCTCTGGCGTTGGCTGGAGGAGGGCGGGCATTTTTACGTGTGCGGGGATGCAGGGCGCATGGCCAAGGATGTCGATCACGCGCTTAAGCACGTGGTGCAACAGCATGGCGGCATGAGCCTCGACAACGCCGAGGCGTACGTGGCCGGCATGAGTCGCGACAAGCGCTACCTGCGCGACGTGTACTAAGCCGGTGCGCAGGCAAGCGCCGCGCACCAATTGTAGGCCTGTAGCCGCTGCCGCTGTAGCCGCTGCCGATAGGCTGCGATGCGGCCCGTCAGGGGCGCCAATGGGGATATCAAGATCCTGCGCCCGCTGTGCGGTCGATCGCAGCCTATCGGCAGCGGCTACAGCGGCAGCGGCTACAGGGTTTTGGTAGCGGTTACAGAGTTTTGGCAGTGAAGTCGGGGGTTGGCACATAACCTGCTTTTAACCCAGTAACACCTGTCCACGGTGGTCAACGGCGATCACATTCAGGACACACATAAACAGACACCAGGCAAAGGCGCCTGGAGCTTCGGCTCCAGGCGCTTTTTTTTGTTTTGGCCACCCGTGATTGGCTGGATGAGGAAGCTTGTATGAATTCGATAGTGACGATCGCGCACCGTGAAACTTTGATCATCGTCGGCAACGGGATGGTCGGCCACCACTGTGTCGAGCAATTGATCGAGCGCGGAGCCCTGGCCCGTTATGACGTGCATGTGTTTGGCGAAGAGCGCCAGCGCGCCTACGACCGGGTGCATCTGTCGGAGTACTTCAGCGGCAGCGATGCAGAAGCCCTGGCCCTGGGCGATGCCCAGCTGTATGCCCGCCACGGCGTCAAGCTGCACCTGGACTGCGCGGTGCTAGAGATCGACCGCGAGCGTCGCCAAGTGGTCACCGCCAATGGCCGGTTTGATTATGACCAACTGATCCTGGCCACCGGCTCCTATCCATTTGTGCCGCCGATTCCAGGCAGCGAAGGCAACGCCAAACTGGTGTACCGCACCCTCGATGACCTGGACGGCATTCGCACCGCCGCAACCTCGGCCCGTCGTGGCGTGGTGGTGGGCGGTGGCCTGCTCGGGCTTGAGGCGGCCAACGCGCTCAAGTCGCTGGGCCTGGAGGCGCATGTGGTCGAATTTGCCCCGCGCCTGATGCCCGTGCAGCTCGACGGCGACGGCGGCGCCGCCTTGAAAGCGCAGATCGAAGCGCTGGGCGTGGGCGTGCATTTGTCGCGTGCCACCCAGGCCATCGTTGCCGGTGAGGACTATGCCTACCGGATGAATTTCGACGGCGGCGAATTTCTGGAGACCGACCTGATCGTGTTCTCCGCCGGCATCCGTCCGCAGGATGCGCTGGGGCGCAGCAGCGGCCTGGAGATCGCGCCGCGCGGTGGGGTGGTGATCGACGAGCACTGCCAGACCTGCGATGCGCGCATTTACGCCATCGGCGAGTGCGCGTCCTGGAGTGGCAGCGTGTTCGGCCTGGTCGCGCCGGGCTACACCATGGCGCGCAATGTCGCCGCCCACTTGATGGGCGAGGGCGGGGCGACCTTCACGGGCGCCGACATGTCCACCAAACTCAAGCTGCTGGGCGTAGACGTCGGCTCCATCGGCGATGCCCACGGTGCCACGCCGGGCTCGCGCAGCTACCGCTTTATCGACGAAGCCAACGCGGCCTATCGCCGGTTGGTGGTGGACGCCAGCGGCAAGCGCGTCCTGGGGGCGGTGCTGGTGGGCGATAACAGCTACTACGACACCCTCCTGCAGTACGCCCAGAACGGCATTGCCTTGCCGGCCGACCCTGCCAGCCTGATTCTGCCGTTGTCCGACGGCGCCCCGGCGTTGGGCGCCGATGCCCTGCCAGACACCGCGACGATCTGCTCCTGCCACAACGTGACCAAGGGCTCGATCTGCTCGGCCATCGACAACGGTTGCAGCGACCTGCCGAGCCTGAAGGCACAAACCAAGGCCTGCACTGGCTGCGGCGGTTGTGCGGCGTTGCTCAAGTCGGTGTTCGAACACGAACTGATCGCCCGTGGCGTCGAAGTCGACAAGAGCCTGTGCGAACATTTCGCCTACACCCGCCAGGAGCTGTATGCCGTGGCCCGTGTCGAAGGCATCGCCAGTTTTGACGAAATGCTCGCCAAGCACGGCCGCGGGCAGGTGGGCTGCGACATCTGCAAGCCGACGGTAGGCAATATCCTCGCCTCGTGCTGGAACCAGCCGATCATGGACGCCTCCCTGGTGCCACTGCAGGACACCAACGACACCTTCATGGCCAACATGCAGAAGAACGGCACCTACTCGGTGGTGCCACGGATTCCGGGCGGTGAAATCACCCCTGAAAAGCTGATCGTGATTGGCCAGGTGGCGCAGAAATACGACCTGTACACCAAGATCACCGGCGGCCAGCGCATCGACCTGTTCGGTGCCCAGCTGCATGAACTGCCGCTGATCTGGGGTGAACTGATCGAGGCGGGTTTCGAAACCGGGCACGCCTACGGCAAGTCGACCCGCACGGTGAAATCCTGTGTGGGCAGTACCTGGTGCCGCTACGGCGTGCAAGACAGCGTGAAGATGGCGCTGGACATCGAAGACCGCTACAAGGGCCTGCGTTCGCCGCACAAGCTCAAGTTCGCGGTGTCGGGCTGCACCCGTGAATGCGCCGAAGCCCAGAGCAAGGACGTGGGCGTGATCGCCACCGAGAACGGCTGGAACCTGTACGTCTGTGGCAACGGCGGCATGCGCCCGCGTCATGCGGAGCTGTTTGCCACCGACCTGGATGACGAAACCCTGATCCGCTACATCGACCGCTTCCTGATGTTCTACATCCGCACCGCCGACAAACTGCAGCGCACCTCGGTCTGGCGCGAAAGCCTGGAAGGCGGGCTGGACTACCTCAAGGCGGTCATCATCGACGACAGCCTGGGCCTGGCCGCGGAGCTGGAGGCGCAGATGCAGCAGGTGGTCGATCGCTACGAATGTGAATGGGCCAACGCCCTGCAAGACCCAGAGAAGCTCAAGCGCTTTCGCACCTTCGTCAACGACCAACGCCCTGACCCGGATATCCACTTCGTCAAGGAGCGTGGCCAGCGTCGCCCGATTACCCATGCACAACTCAACTTGATCCCCGTAGCCCAGGAGGTGGTCTGATGGCCCCGTCAAACAACGCGGTACGTGTACAACAAGCTCAAGCCTGGCAGCCACTGTGCCGCCGCCAGGACCTGGTGGCCCAGTCGGGGGTGGTGGTTTGGCATGAAGGCGCGCAGGTGGCGCTGTTCTACCTGCCTGGCGCCCAGGGGCAAGAGCTGCACGCCATCGACAATCGCGACCCGGAATCGGGAGCCAACGTGATCGGGCGCGGGATTGTCGGCAGCCTCAAAGGCGAATTGGTGGTCGCCGCGCCTTTGTACAAGCAGCATTACCGATTGGCCGATGGCATCTGTGTCGAAACCCCCGCGCAGCACCTGCGCGTATGGCCAGTACGCCTGAACGGCGACACCGTCGAAATCGCCGCCTGATCCTCGTAGGAGCAGACCTTGGTCGCGATGGCATCACCGCGGTCCCTCTTCATGATCGCGGTGCTGCCATCGCGACCAAGGGCTAGGCGCCCCCGTCGCTCCTACAGAGGGGTGGGCCAGGGATGGCTCAGAAGGGGGGTTTGCCTTACCCTTGCCCCATGAACCTCGACTCCCGCATTAAATTCCGCCACCTGCTGTGCTTTCTCGAAATTGCCCGCCAGGGCAGTTTCGCCAAGGCTGCCGACGCCGTTGCGATCAGCCAGC
Source organism: Pseudomonas sp. KH_021 (assembly GCF_057838865.1). Taxonomy (NCBI): domain Bacteria; kingdom Pseudomonadati; phylum Pseudomonadota; class Gammaproteobacteria; order Pseudomonadales; family Pseudomonadaceae; genus Pseudomonas; species Pseudomonas sp. KH_021. Next base: position 1,436,731 of record NZ_CM174477.1, read on the forward strand.
CGGCGATCTCCAAGACCCTCAAGGAGCTTGAAGCGCTGCTCGAGACCCGGTTGTTCGAACGCAACAAAAATGGCGTGCAACTCACCCCGGCCGGTATTCGCTTTATGCGTTACGCCGGCCCTTGCGTACAGGCCCTGCGTGATGGGGTCAGTACCTTGCGCGGCGAGGAGCACGAAGCGCCGCAGGTCAAGGTCGGGGTGTTGTCCACGGTCGAGAGCCTGTTGATGCCAGAAGTGCTGCGCCACCTGCATCAGCGCCATGATGCGCTGGTGGTCAGCGTGGTCACCGGCCCCAGCGCGCACCTGCTGGCGCAATTGCATGTGGGCGAACTGGACCTGGTGATCGGCCGCATGACCGACAGCCCGCAGATCCAGGGTTTGACCTTCGAGCACCTGTACAGCGAGTCCATGGCCCTGGTGGTACGCCCCGGCCATCCACTGCTGGCGCGCGAGCCGGTCGACCGCAGCCAGGTCAACCGTTACCCGTTGGTGCTGCCTCTGGCAGGCACGACCATTCGCAAGCACGCCGACAGCCTGTTCGTGCAGTGCGCCATCACCCCTTCCGAGCAACGTCTGGAAACATTATCCCCGGCCCTCAGCCGCCGCTATGTCCTGAGCAGCGATGCCCTGTGGGTCGCCCCTCGGGACGCGGTGTATGTGGACATCACTCGGGGCGAGTTGAGCGAGCTGAACCTGGGCGTGCGCGAACCCGGTGGGTCGGTCGGCATTTGCAGCAACGCCGCGCTGCCATTGACCCTGCCGGCCCAGTGGCTGTGCGAGGCAGTGCGCGAGGTCGCGGGGCAGTATCGTGAAGGTCGTTACCCCCTTATTTGAGAAACTTGAGCTATCGTTGACTGGTTTACCGACCAAAAGGGCTTTGCAGGCATGAACTTATCTGTGTTTTGTGGCTCTCATGCCGGTAGCCATTGGTCGTGGCGGCCTGATAAGCTCGCGGCTTTACTCGATTGCCCTTTAGGCGCATGAACAAGGAAATAGCATGAAACAGCATCGGTTGGCGGCGGCGGTTGCCCTGGTTAGCCTGGTTCTGGCGGGTTGCGATTCGCAGACCAGCGTAGAGCTCAAGACCCCGGCGCAAAAAGCCTCGTACGGCATCGGCCTGAACATGGGCAAGAGCCTGGCGCAAGAAGGCATGGACGATCTCGACTCCAAAGCCGTCGCCCAAGGCATCGAAGATGCTGTTGGCAAGAAAGAACAGAAACTCAAGGACGAAGAGCTGGTTGAAGCCTTCGCAGCCCTGCAGAAGCGTGCAGAAGAGCGTCTGGTCAAGATGAGCGAAGAGTCGGCGGCTGCCGGCAAGAAGTTCCTCGAGGAAAACGGCAAGAAAGCTGGCATCGTTACCACGGCTTCGGGCCTGCAGTACGAAGTCATCAAGAAAGCCGACGGCCCACAGCCTAAGCCGACTGACGTGGTGACCGTTCACTACGAAGGCAAGCTGACCGATGGCAAGGTATTCGACAGCTCCATCGAGCGTGGCGCCCCGATCGACCTGCCGGTCAGCGGTGTGATCCCGGGTTGGGTCGAAGGCCTGCAACTGATGCACGTCGGCGAGAAGTACAAGCTGTACATCCCGGCAGACCTGGCCTACGGCGCTCAGAGCCCAAGCCCACTGATCCCTGCCAACTCGGTCCTGGTCTTCGACCTGGAGCTGTTGGCGATCAAGGATCCTTCCCAGGCTGCAGCTGATAACCAGGCTGCCCAGGAAGAAGAAGCCAAGTAAGCGAGCAATCGTTTCAGCTTTAGCAACGCCCCGTCTCGACGGGGCGTTGTCGTTTTAACGGCTCGCGAACTGCCGCGCGAGGCTGTAGTCTGAATGCGGTAGCCTCTGCGTGAGGGTGTGTCAAAGCGTTACATGGGTTTTTTATGTGAGTAAAAAACGCCCGATCTAAGGTTGGCCCTTGTAAAACGGGCCCCGCGAGCCCGAAAAAGGGCTCTGTTCACAAGGTTATCCACAATAAATGTGGATAACCCAAGGCCATTTATCCCCCTGGAGGCTTCATGAGCGCACCCTGGAGTTTCGCCCGATTCGTGCCGCTGGCCGAGCGTTTGCTCAGCCGAGGGCGTTTGCCTGCGTTGATCTTCGCTGTGGCTCGCAAAGGTTATCGGCTGGGTAAACTCAAGGAAGACGTCAACCTGTTGCAGGCCCTTTGCCTCGCCTGGTGGCGTGGCGAGTACCGGGCGATCAGCCCCAAGGCGTTGCTGTCGGTGGTGGCGGGGTTGCTTTATTTCGTCAGCCCCATCGATGCGATCCCCGACTGGTTGCTGGGGGTCGGCCTGCTCGATGACATCGCCGTGCTCAGTTGGGTCATCAAGACCCTCGCCGACGAATTGGATGCCTTTCGCCGCTGGCGTAACCTGCAAAGCCCAGAAAAACTGCGGGTGGTGGAGCGTTTGCCGGCCACGCCAGAGGCTCTGGATCTGGAACATAAGTCGTAAACCGATCACAGCAATGCAACATCGGCCTCCCGCGATTGGAATCGGCTGTTAATATAATTGGTATAAGTCTTATACCTACGAATTACATGCCGTAGTCGACCAGGGGGTTTTATGAGTATTCAGGTCATCAGCCGCGAGGGTCAACCAGAGTATGCGGTGGTGCCATGGGCTCAGTACCAGGCGCTGCTGAAAGCAGCAGGGCAGCCCGAGCACGCTGCTCCCGCGCCCGAACAGCCACAGGTTTCGGCCGCAAGCCCGGAGTTACCCGGTTTTGAGGCCTTGGGTGCATTGCGCGAGGCCAAGGGCCTGGCGCTGGAGCAATTGGCACGGGCGGTGGGCATCAGCCCTTCGTACCTGACCATGATCGAAACAGGCGAGCGACAGCCCGACGCGGCCATCCGCCGCAGCCTGGCCTGGGAGCTGGGGGTGCCCGGCTGGAGGGATGCCTCTTGACCGGCGTGCGGATCAGCCGCCAACAGTGGGAAGGCCTGCTGGGTGAACTGGACCTGGCCCGCCGTCAACGCCATCTGTTGACCTACAGGGCCTTGCTCGAACGCCTGCAATTACCCACCCCCGCCATGCAAACCCTGACCGCCGCGCTGGAATACCTGGCCGTGATCGATGCCCGTGCCGAGCAGCCCTTGCGCAGCTCGCTGGTGATCAGCCAAGGCGCCAGCCGCCTGCCGCGCACCGGGTTTTTTGAATGCGTGGAGCGATTGGGGCGGTTTTCCGGGCCGTCGGATGGCGTGGCCGCGGCGTCCTGGCATGCCTCGGAGGTGGTGCGCGTGTTCGAGTACAGCTACCCGGAGTTGATATCGTCTTGACCGCCCTCTGCGATGATTGTAGCCGCTGCCGATAGGCTGCGATCGACCGCGACGCGGGCGCAGGATCTAAGGTCCGCGTTGGCGCCCCTTCGGTCCGCATCGCAGCCTTACGGCAGCGGCTACACGCGGGGGTTGCTCCTGGGGGCGGGCGAGCAGGTAGCCCTGAACCAGGTCCACCCCCATCTCGGTCAATACCGACAATTCTTCCGCCAGTTCGATACCTTCGGCGATCACCTGTGCCCGTGAGGCCTTGGCCATCTGCAAGATGGAGCCGACAAACTCGCGCTTGACCGGGTCCAGATGAATACCGTCGATAAAATACCGGTCGATCTTGACGTAATCAGGACGCAGCTCCGACCACAGGCGCAGGCTCGAATAGCCAGCGCCCAAATCGTCCAGGGCGATGGAAAAACCCATGTCGCGGTAGTGGTGCAGGGCGTTGAACAGCAACTGGAAATCGTCGGTCGGCGTTTGTTCGGTCAGCTCGATAACCACGCGGCTGGGGGCGATATCCAGGCTCTGCAGCATCTTGAGGGTCAGGCCGGGCTGGTGCGTGGGCTCGAGCAGCGTCTCGGGCGAAACGTTGAGGAACAGTTTGCCGTCCAGGTTCTGTTGGCTGAAACCCTTGCAGGCGCTTTCTCGGCAGGCGATCTCAAGCTCGCTCAAGCGCCCGGCCTTGCGGGCCACGGCGAACAGGTTGAGAGGCGAGTGCAGCGGGCTGTTGGACGGGCCGCGGCTCAGGGCTTCATAACCCAGGATGCGTCGTTCACAAAGGCTGACGATAGGTTGGAACAAGCTGTGCAAGCTGCCTTGAGCCAGTATGTTACTCAAGGCACTCAGCTGTTCAGTCATGGTCATGGTGTGCTCTGTCGATAAATAAAGGGCTGGGCACGTAGCGTGCTCAGCCCTTTATTTCACGACAGATCGATGACTGCTTGATGACAGAGTGCCAGCAATTCACCGCTTCGCCAGTCAGTTAATGCGCAACCTGTGGGAGCTGGCTTTGCCGGAATGCCGGACCACAGCGAATGAAGGCAACGCGGTGTGTCAGATACCCTGCGGTGTTCTGTGGGAGCTGGCTTTCCCAGCGAATGCAGGCAACGCGGTGTGTCAGATACCCTGCGGTGTTCTGTGGGAGCTGGCTTTGCCGGAATGCCGGACCACAGCGAATGAAGGCAACGCGGTGTGTCAGATACCCTGAGGTGGCTAGATTCGCGGGTAAACCCGGCTCCTACCCATGTGTATGCCACGGGTTGATGTAGGAGCAGAGCTTGCTCGCGATGGGATCTACGCGGTTTACCAGAGGCACCGCGTTGGCTGCATCGCGGGTAAACCCTGCTCCTACCCGCGATGCAGTCAACGCGGTTTAATGCTTGGCCACCGCGGTATTCAAGCGCAGGTAATCGAGCAGGATTCGGCCGGTTTCGCTCAGGTAAGCGTCATCTTCAGGCTTGGTGTCGTCGGCCTCGGTCGGCAGCGCGTCTTCGTCTTCTTTCTTCAATTCCTTAAGCGGTTCTTCGCCTTTGGCTTTGCGCCGGGTGTTTTCCAGGGCCAGTTGTTGCGCTTCGATACTGGTGTGCTGGGCACGGCGTTCGGCTTCGTTGAGGCTGACGGATTTTTCGTTCATCAGCTTCTGGGTCAGGTCCAGGCGGTCGCGGATGTAGACGAATTCCGGGTCCTTGGCGGTGCGGGTGTCGTGGCTGGCCTTAAGCTGCGCAAGGAACGGCTTGAACGGGTCGGTGGCTGGCTTGATGGCCGGGCGAATGGTGTCCCACGGCATGGCTTCAGGCAGCGCGCTTTCGCCGATTTCCTTGGTGTCGATGATCGATGGGTAGTCGATGTCCGGCAGGACGCCCTGGTGCTGGGTGCTCTGCCCGGAAACACGGTAGAACTTGGCCAGGGTCAGCTTCAGCTCGCCATGGTTGAGCGGCTGGATGGTCTGCACGGTGCCTTTGCCGAAGGTCTGGCCACCGATGATCAGGGCGCGGTGGTAGTCCTGCATGGCGCCGGCGAAAATCTCCGAAGCCGAGGCCGACAGACGGTTGACCAGCAACGCCATCGGGCCTTTGTAGAAGGCGCCAGGGTTTTCGTCTTCGAGCACGTCGACACGGCCGTCGCTGTTGCGTACCAGAACGGTCGGGCCTTTCTCGATAAACAGGCTGGTCAGCTCGGTGGCTTCCTGCAGGGAGCCGCCGCCGTTGTTGCGCAGGTCGATGACCACGCCGTCGACTTTCTCTTTCTGCAGTTCAGTCAGCAGCTTTTTCACATCGCGGGTGGTGCTCTTGTAATCGGGGTCGCCCGCGCGGAAGGCCTTGAAGTCCAGATAGAAGGCCGGGATCTCGATAATGCCGAGCTTGTATTCACGGCCATCTTGAGTGAGCTTGAGCACGGACTTTTTCGCCGCCTGCTCTTCAAGCTTCACCGCCTCTCGGGTGATCGGCACGATCTTGCTGGTCTGATCGTTCGGGGCATTGCTGGCCGGGATGACTTCCAGGCGCACCACCGAGCCTTTCGGGCCGCGGATCAGCTTGACCACTTCGTCCAGGCGCCAGCCGATCACATCGACCATTTCCTTGTCGCCCTGAGCCACGCCGATGATCTTGTCGGCCGGTGCCACTTGCTTGGTCTTGGCAGCAGGGCCGGCCGGTACCAGGCGCACCACCTTGACTTGGTCGTTGTCGCTTTGCAGCACCGCACCGATACCCTCGAGCGACAGGCTCATGTTGATATCGAAGTTTTCTGCGTTGTCGGGCGACAGGTAGTTGGTGTGCGGGTCATACGACTGGGCGAAGGTATTGATGTAGGCCTGGAAGATGTCTTCGCTGCGCGTTTGGTCCAGCCGGTTGAGCTGGTTCTTGTAGCGCTTGGTCAGCAGCTCCTGGATGGCCTTGTCTTCCTTGCCGGCGATTCTCAGGCGCAGGACTTCATCCTTGACGCGCTTGCGCCACAGGTCGTCCATTTGGGCAGGAGTTTTCGGCCAGGCGGCGTCCTTGCGATCCACCAGCAAGGTTTCCTTGGTGGTGAAGTCGAACTTATCGACACCTTTGCTCAGCTCGGCCAGCGCGAAGTCCAGGCGCGATTTGACCCGGTCCAGGTAACGCTTGTAGATCTTGAAGCCTGGGTTCAGGTCGCCGCTTTTCAGGAAGTCGTCGAACTGCAGCTTCCACTTGTCGAACTCAGCGACGTCGCTGGCCAGGAAGTAGCTGCGCGAAGGGTCGAGCAGTTTCAGGTAGCTGTCGTAGATGATGACTGAGCGCGCATCGTTCAAAGGCGGCTTGCTGTAGTGGTGGCGCTTGAGCAGCTCGACCACGTTCAGGCTGGCGACGACTTCGTCGCGGTCTGGCTGGAGTTTTTCCCAGCTGTTGGCGGCCAGGGCATTACCCGACATCGGCAGGACACCGAGGCCAATGCAGAGGGCGAGCGCAGTGCTGGGCAATAAATGCTTCATGCTGATTCGACGTAGGGGTAATTGATAACGCATATTAGGCCGTCTTTGAAGGCGCCGGTTCCATGGAACCGGACACATAATGCAAAAAACCCGGGGCCGAAAGCGCCGGGCTCAGTCATGACTCAACTATGGAGGCACTGTGAAGGCATTGCAAGGCGTTGACGGACATGTGGAGTGGGTCGAGACGACAAGCCCCTCTTGTGATGTAGGCCAAGTGCGCATCCGTGTGGCTGCCGCGGGTCTGAATCGGGCCGATTTGCTACAGCGCGTAGGCCTTTATCCACCGCCTCCAGGGGCCAGCGAATACTTGGGCCTGGAGTGCTCGGGGGTGATCAGCGAAGTCGGCCCGGGCGCGTCCTGGCAGGTCGGCGATCGGGTTTGCGCCCTGCTGGCCGGGGGCGGCATGGCCGAGGAAGTGGTGGTCGATGGCCGCCATGTGCTGCCAGTACCAGAAGGCTTGAGCCTGGCCGAAGCGGCGGCGCTGCCGGAGGTGTACTGCACCGCTTGGCTGAACCTGTTCCAGTTGGCGGCGCTCAAGCCTGGAGAGAAGGTCTTGCTGCACGCCGGGGCCAGTGGCGTGGGGTCGGCCGCCATCCAGCTGTGCAAGGCCTTTGGCAACCCGTGCTGGGTCAGCGTCGGCTCCACCGATCGTCTGGCGTACTGCCAGAGCCTGGGCGCGACCAACGGTGTGGTGCGTACCGAGGGCACCGACAGCCTCAAGCATTTCGGCCCGTTCGATGTGATCCTCGACCCGGTGGGCGCCAACTATGCGCCGCTCAACCTCAAGTTGCTCAACCGTGATGGCCGCTGGGTGATCATTGGCCTGATGGGCGGGCGCGATGCGCAGCTGGACCTGGCGCAGTTGCTGAGCAAACGGGTGCAGATCCTGGGTTCTACCTTGCGCAGCCGCGATGACCAGTTCAAGGCGGACTTGATCAGCGACTTGGGCCAGCAGGTGTGGCCGCTGTTTGCAGAAGGGCGTTTGAAGCCACAACTGGCCAAGGCCTTCCCGATCACAGATGCCGAGGCGGCGTTCGCGGAGTTGGCGGGCAACCAGGTGTCGGGCAAGTTGGTGGTGGTTGTGGACGAAACGTTGGTCTGAGCCTTTATCCAGGCTTCCAGGCGCTTGCCTTGGGTTTTGTGCTGGTGCGTAGATCGAGCGCCGCCCGCGCGGCGCCTCGCGGGTAAAGGCTAGGCGCCCCCCCCCGCTCCTACATTTGTTGCAACGTGCCATGGCCTGTGGGGTTGGCGTTGTTAGCCTTGGTGGTTCGGCTTTGGATTTTTGTGGGCTCGGTGGGGGTTGCGCGATTGCGCGTGGCTGGCAACGCCGATCTCACAGGCCATGGCACGTTGCAACCAATGTAGGAGCCGGGTTTACCCGCGATGCGCCGCGCGGGCGGCGCTCGATCTCAAGAGCAAAAGAAAAACCAAGGCGGGCATCTGTGGGGCTCATGCGATCTGTTGCCAGGCACCCTGAGAATGAAGAGGATCGCATCAAGGCTTCCAGGCGCTTGCCTTGGGTTTTGCGCTGTTGCGTAGATCGAGCGCCGCCCGCGCGGCGCATCGCGGCTAAAGCCGGCTCCTACATTTGTTGCAACGTGCCATTTTCTGTGGGATCGGCGTTGTTAGCCTTGGTGGTTCGGCTTCGCGGACAGAGCCCCACAGGTTTTGTGCCACTCATTGCCTTAACTGACTGGTATTGGGGCAAGACCGGCTCCTACTTCCAGTGCAAGATCGGCCAACCAGCCTTTTCGGCATGCTCCTTCAGCACCGCATCCGGGTTCACGGCCCTGGGAAAATCCACCCGCTGCAACAATGGCAAGTCATTGCGCGAATCGGAATAGAAGGTCGCACCTTCAAGGTTTTCTTCTTCCTGATCCAGCCACTCCAGCAACCGGGTCACCTTGCCTTCGCGGTAGGTCAGGGTACCGCTGGTTTTACCGGTGTAGTAACCGTGCGCCACCTCAAGGTTGATGGCCAGCACTTCATCCACGCCAATGCGCGCGGCAATGGTCTGGACCAGGAAGTCCGCCGACGCGGAGATGATCAGGATCCGGTCACCGGCCTTGCGGTGCTCGGCGATCACCTTGCAACCGTCGCCAACAATGATCGGCTCGATCACGTCCTCAACCCAAGGCTCGACCAGGTGTTGCAACTCTTCAGGGGTACGCCCGGCAAGGGGTTCCAGGCTGAAGGCCATATAGTCTTCCATGGCCAGCTGGCCCTGGCTGTACAACGCCATCAGCTCGTCATTGCGCCGCACGAACGTCTCGTCGACCCAGCCCAACTGCTTCAGGTGACGGCTCCACAGCGTCGGGCAGTCGCCGTGGATCAGGGTTTCATCAAGGTCGAAAATCGCTAACGGCATGCTCGAAACTCTCCTTTAAAGCCCTCAGGCTACCTCACAAAGCGCGCTCGGATCGATACTCAGCGACACCCGTTGTCCATCGGGGTGCAAATCGGCAGCCGAGCGGTTAAGCACATCGACCACCAACACCACTCCCCGGGCTTCGACCCGGTAACGGATCACGTTGCCGAGCAGGCTATGGCTGCTCACAAGGCCCTCCAGTTCGCCGGTAAGGCTCAGCTCAATGGCTTCAGGGCGTATCGCCAGGCGTGAACGGACGGGGCGCTGCAGCAAGCGGCTGGCGCTCTCGACGTCGAGCAGGTTGTAGTTGCCGATAAACCCTGCGGCAAAGACATCCACGGGGGCGGTGTAGAGCGTTTGGGCATCACCGCTCTGGACGATGCGGCCCTGGTTCATCAGGAAGATGCGGTCAGACAGGGTCAGCGCTTCTTCCTGATCGTGGGTGACGAAAATAGTGGTCAGCCCCAGCTCGCGCTGGATCTGGCGGATCTGATCGCGCAGGTGTTTGCGGATACGTGCGTCGAGCGCCGACAACGGCTCGTCGAGCAACAACAGGCGCGGCCTCGTGACCAGTGAGCGAGCCAGCGCCACCCGCTGGCATTGGCCGCCGGAGAGTTGGTGCGGATAGCGGCTGGCAAAATCCTGCAGCTCTACCAGGCCCAGCACTTCGGCCACTCGGCTGCGGCTTTCATCGCCGCTGACCTTTTGCATGCGCAAGCCAAACGCCACGTTCTGCTCCACGGTCATGTTCGGGAACAAGGCATAGCTTTGAAACACCATGCCGATGCCACGCTTTTGCGGGCTGACGGGGACCAGGTCCTGGCCGTCGAGCAGGATACGGCCGCTGTCGACCGGCGTGAGGCCGGCAATGCAACGCAGCAGGGTGGATTTGCCGCAGCCGGAGGGGCCGAGCAAGGTCACGAATTCACCGCGCCCAATCTGGCAGTTGATGTCGCTGAACACCGTGGTTTTTGCGTAGGTTTTCTGTAGATGCTCGACGCTGACGAAAGTCATTTCAGTCTTTGTCCTTGTTCAGTCGATTGGCGGCCCAGGTCAGCACCAGCACAAAAAAGAAATACGAGATCACCAGCGCGCTGTTGAAGTGCCCGCTGGAGTTGCGCATGTTGTTCAGATAGACCTGCAGCGTTTCGTAGCGGGTGCCGACCAACAGGTTGGCAAACACGAATTCCCCGAACAGAAACGAAAACGACAGCAGCAAGGCCACCATCAGGCCCTTGCGCAGGTTCGGCAACACCACCAGGAAGGCTGCCTGCCAGGTATTGGCGCCGAGCAATTGGGCGGCGTCCATCAAGTCGCGCAGGTTGATCGCCTGCAGGTTGTTGGTGATCGCCCGGTACATGAACGGCAGCGCCACGGTGAAGTAACAGCCGATTAGAATCCACGGCGTGCCCACCATTGCCATCGGCCCCGAGCCGTACAGCTGCAACAGCCCCACCGATGACACCACCGGCGGCACCGCAAAGGGCAGCAGGATCAGAATGTTCATCAGCGCATCGAGCCTGGGGAAGTGGTAATGCACCACGAACAGCAGCGGCAGGATCAGCACCACCGACAGCAGCAGCGCCCCGAAACACACCAGCAGCGACTGGCCGAAGGCCGCCAGAAAGCGCGGGTCGCTCCAGAGTTTGAGGTACCAGTCCAGGGTCAGGCCGCTGGGCAGCAGGGTTGCCGACCAACTGGTGGCCACCGAGTAGAGCAGGGTGCCGGCCAGTGGCAGCAGCATGATCAGAAACAACAGATAGACCATCAGCCGATGGTAGACACGGCTGGGGCCGGCGTCAGCGCGCGACATGGTAGCTCCTCTTCAACAACCATTGATGCACCACCGTCACCAGGGTCATCAAGCCCACCAGGATCACGGCCAGGGCGCTGGCAAGGTTCGGGTCCAGGCTGATGTCCCCGGCCACCAGTGCGGCGATGCGGATCGTCATCACGTTGAAGTTACCGGTGGTCAGGGCGTACACCGTGGCATAGGCGCCCAGGGCGTTGGCCAGCAGGATCACGAAGGTGCCCAGCAACGCCGGGGTGAGCACTGGCAAGCCGATATGCCGCCAGTACTGGAACTGGCTGGCACCGAGCAGCGTCGCCGACTCACGCCAATCTTCGCGCAGGGCGTCGAAGGCGGGGTAGAGCAGCAGCACGCCGAGGGGAATCTGGAAGTAGGTGTAGATCAGGATCAGGCCGGTCTTGGAGTAGACGTTGAAGTCTTCGATGATCCCCTGCTGCTTGAGCAGCAGGGTGATCGCGCCATTGAATCCCAGCAGGATGATGAACGCGAAGGCCAGCGGCACACCGGAGAAGTTGCTGGTCATGTTGGCAAAGGCGCTGACGAAATCGCGCAGTCTGGAGTCGACCTTGTGCAGCGAATAACTGCCCAGCAGAGCGATCAGGATGCCGAACACGCTCGACCAGAAACTGATCTCCAGGCTGAACTGGATCGCCTGGCGATAGAACCTGGAGCCGAAGACCTTGCTGAAGTTATCCAGCCCCCAGCCGCTGTCGGCTTGCAGGCTGTGGAAGGTCACCCAGGCCAGCGGGGCGATCTGGAAAACAATGAAAAAGATCGCAAAGGGCAGCAGGCACAAAAGCGCCAGCCATTTACCGCGGGTGACTGAATTCACTTCAACAGCTCCCGGTGATCATTGGACCCCGTATAGACATCTTCCCCCTGTAGGAGCCGACCTTGGTCGCGATGGCATCACCGCGGTCTACCTCAGACACCGCAGCGATGCCATCGCGGGTAAACCCGGCTCCTACAGGACCCCGTAATTACATGGACTCGCCCCAACCGAGGCGTCTATGCGCCACGGTGGCATCTATAAAGAAGCCAACGACAGCGAGGGCGAGCCCATGAAAAAGCATACGACCAACAATCACTCTTTGTCTTCAGCCGACCTAGCAACCTGTTCGACCGTCTCGGTAGATCTTGCCAAGAGGGTCTTCCAGGTGGCCGGGGAAAACGCCCTGGGCCAAGTGGTGTACGAGGACCGAATCAAATCGCGCGAAGCCTTCCAGGCGTTTCTTCGCCAACTGCCCATGAGCGTCATGGTGCTGATGGAAACAGGCCCAGGCGCTCAGGCATGGGCGCGGTTGCTGCAGGCCCAAGGCAACCCGGTGCGGATCCTGCCTGCGCAGCATGTGGCCGATCATCGCAGCGGGCCGAAGAATGATCGCAACGATGCACATGCGATCTTGCGGGCGGGTCGAGATAGTCGGATTGTCTCAGTGCCGGTCAAAAGTGCCGCGGCGCTGGCCATGCAGGCACTGCATCGCGCCCGCCAGGGCTATGTGCGGCGGCGCACGGCCATGGGTAATCAGATGCGTGGCTTGCTGCTCGAGCATGGCGTGGCCTTGGCGCAAGGTGAGGCGGCGATCAGCCGGGTGGTGCCGCGGATACTCGAGGATGCCACCCAGCCGCTGCCGGATCTGCTGCGCGAGCTGATTGCTGAGCTGCTCGGCGAATGGAGCCAGTTGGGCGAGCGCGTCAGCGTGTTGACCGGCCGACTGGAAACGGCCGCACAGCAGGATGAGACGGCGAAAAGGTTGATGACGGTGCGTGGCATCGGTCCGATCATCGCCACCGCGCTGCTGGCCAAGCAGGTCGAGCCTGAGCGCTTCGCCAACGCACGCCAGTTTGCCGCCTACTTTGGTTTGGTGCCCACTCAGCACAGCAGCGGACAGAAAATCCGGCTGGGCAAGATGAGCAAGCAGGGCGACGCCTACCTACGCAGCCTGGCGATCCAGGGCGCGCATGCGGTCTTGAGACAGGTGCGGCCTGATTCGGAACAACCCGATGACCGGCGCTTGCTGCGCTGGCTGTGTCGCTTGGGTCGCAAGGAAACGGCCGTCCGATTGGCCAACCGTACCCTACGCATCGTCTGGGTATTACTGAAAACCGAGCAGACCTATCGTCGCCACATGGGCAATGTCCAGGAGGCGACGATGAGTCACTGATCCACAGAGTTCTGCCACCGGGGCGTTAAAGCGCTCCAACCCTTGCTAAAGAACATTGACCCCAGGTCAGACCGTCGCGGATTGATGCCTGTGCTCCTACTGGCCCTTGAGGCCTTAACGTAATTGGCATACCGCGAGCTTATTGAATGTTGGCCAGAAGCCGATCAGGCTTCCTCGAGTAGGCCTTATACATAGATGCAGCCGGGTAGCAGTGTTCAAAAGCGGGTTGATAGTGGGGGCGAGTCCATACATAGGAGCAGGGTTTACCCGCGATGGCCTCACTGCGGTATCTCAGGCAGACCGCGTCGCGGCGATTCGCGGCTAAAGCCGGCTCCTACAGGGCTGGCGGGGCTGTGGGGATGGACTTCTGTTGGAGCAGAGCTTGCTCGCGATGGCCTCACCGCGGTATCTCAGGCAGACCGCGTCGCGGCGATTCGCGGCTAAAGCCGGCTCCTACAGGGGTTTTCCTGCGCCGGCGGTTACGACTTGCACGCTCATGCGCGGGGTGGCGAGGTCCAGGCCGGCTTCGTCCAGTTGGCGCTTGAGCGCCAGGTTGAAGGCGCGGGAAACTTCCCATTGCTTGATCGGCGCAGTCTTGAAGCGGGCGCGCAGGATGGCGGAGCCGGATTCGAAACTCTCCACCCCCTGAAACTCCAGCGGCGACCAGATGTTGCGCCGTTGCAGCGGGTCGGTGCGCATTTTCTGGCCGACGTCGCGCATCATCTTGATCGCATCGTCGATGTCCATGGTGTGCGGCACCGCCACACGGAAGATCGCATAGCCGAATTCGCGCGAGTAGTTCTTGATGCTCTTGATCTCGCTGAACGGGATGGTATGCACGATGCCGTCGATATCGCGCAGGCGCACGGTGCGGATGGTCAAGCCCTCGACCGTGCCCAGATGCCCGCCCACGTCGACGTAGTCGTCGATCGCCAGCGAGTCTTCGATGATGATGAACAGGCCAGTGATCAAATCCGCCACCAGCGACTGGGCACCAAACCCGATCGCCAGGCCGATCACACCGGCACCGGCCAGCAGCGGCGTGACGTTCATGCCCATATTCGCCAGTGCGACAATCACCGCCACGATAAAGATCAACACGAACAGCACGTTGCGAATCAACGGCATCATGGTCTGGGCGCGGGCATTGGCGAGGCCCTTGCGCGAGCGGGTGAGGGCGTGATGCACGCCGGTATCCGCCACGATCCACACCAGCCAGGCGAACACCAGCGTGCCGACCAGGCCCAGCAGCCGCATGCTGATCTCGTGACCATCGCCTTCGGTATAGCGGATCAGCGACAGCCCCCACACGCGCAGCCCCAGTTCGATGAACACCAGCCAGATAAACAGGTGTACCAGGGTATAGGCGAAGTTTTTCAAGCGCTCCGAATACAGCGCATGGCGCTTTTGCCGCTGGGGCTTGAGCGAGTGGCGGCGCACCAGGCCGTTGATGACCATACACATCACCAGCAACACCGTGCACAGCAGCGCCTGGCGCAGCGCCGTGCTGGTATCGCCGGCGGAAATGAACGTGGCGAACAGCGACACCCCCACCAGCACCAGCGCGGGCAGGTACCAAAAGGTACCGAGGATTTCGATGGTGTCGCTCAGGGCTCGCCGGGTGAGGCGTCGGGACAGTGGCTGGTTGCGGATCAGATGGGCGATCGGCCGGCGAAAGCGCAGGATAAACACGCCGCTGGAAATCGCCGCCAGCACGTTGGCCACCGTGGCGGCCGTGTGGGCCAGGTGTACGCCCAGGGTCTCGACCAGCCGCGGGTCGCTGATCGCCTCGCCAAAGGCGGCGAAGCTGCCGATCAGCCACAGCGGGTGGAAGGCCTGGTGGCGCAGGATGTACAGGGCGCGATGGCGATGGGGGCCATCGAGCAGGGAAAAGGCAATGACGCAGACCGCCGAGAAACAGGTACCGATCACCAGCGCATAAGCCAGCACCATGGCCAGCGACTTGCCCAGTGACGAGGGCAGGGCATAGCTTAAGTACACGGTGAAAAACAGCGCAATCAGCCAGGGCCCTAGCTTGCGCAAGGCAAACAGCACCAAATCCCAGGTGCGCGGGTGTTGCGGCAGGTCCAAAGAGAGGCCAAAGCGCTGGCGTATCCGATGGCCAATCCAGATCAAGCCGTAGGCCAACAGGCTCCAGGCCAGCATGATCAGTACAAAGCCGAAAATGATCGTCGGCCACTGCTCGGTCGGCGCGATCAGCGTCAAGAGCTCATCCTTGGCTTGATTCCACTCGGCTGACCAGCGCACGAATGGGCTGTCATCGCCCACGAACTGATTTTCGAAACTTCTCAGGGTGCTGCCGATCAACCCCAGCACGCCTTGCGCGGCGGCCGGCTGTGCCTGCTTGGTGGTGTCGCGCAGCTTTTTAAGGTCAGCCAGCAGCTTAGTGCGTTGCTGGTCGTTTTCCAGGGTCTGGATGACTTCATCCAACGACTGCCCCAGGGGCTGGGTGGCCTCCGGTTGTGACTTGCTGCCACCGAGCAGTCCGGGCAAGCCGGCGGCCTGGGTGCTGGAAGCGAAGGCCAGCAAGGCCATCAGAAATAAACAAGGCAGGGTCAGCAGGCGGGCGAGTGCGGGCACCGGGTGGTTAACCTCAAAATGGGTGTGAAGCGAGTGTACGAGCCCCTCGTCGGCATGGCGAGGGTAAATGTCAGGACAGTTTTTCGAGGATCTTGAAGACCATCAGGCCCATCATGCCGATCATCCCGAGCCAGATCATCAGCACACCGTAGTTACTCTCCCGATAGCTGAAACCGATGGTCAACAGCAACAGCCCGGCTAGGGCGGGGATAAAGATAGACTGGAACGGTGACATGGCATGGGGCCCTATGCGTGGGGTCGTACCTTAAGCATAGGTGGGATTGGCGGGCTGTAGGAGCTGACCTTGGTCGCGATGGCATCGCCGCGGTGTCTGAGGTAGACCGCGGTGAGGCCATCGCGACCAAGGTCAGCTCCTACGGGGTCTGATCAGGGCAGGTCGTGGCTGGCGTAGAACGCGCCGAGCACTTTGACCAGGTGCGCCAGGTCCTGGCTGCCGCACAGCTCGCGAATCGAGTGCATGCCAAAGGTCGGCAGGCCGATATCGACCGTGCGCACGCCCAGGTGGCTGGCGCTGATCGGGCCGATGGTCGAGCCGCAACCCATGTCGCTGCGTACCACAAAGCTTTGCACCGGCACTTCCACCGCCATGCACAGGTGGCGGAAGAGGCCTGCAGTTTCGCTGTTGGTGGCGTAGCGCTGGTTGTTGTTGACCTTGATCACCGGCCCCGCATTAAGCTTGGGCCCGTGGTTGGCGTCGTGCTTATCGGCATAGTTGGGGTGCACGCCATGGGCGTTGTCGGCCGACACCAGCAGCGAGCGCTGGATGGTGCGCACGTAGTCGTCACCGTTCGGCAGCAGGCGCTGCAGGGTTTGCTCCAGCATCGGGCCGTCGGCGCCGCAAGCCGAGCAAGAGCCGACTTCTTCGTGGTCGTTGCAGACCAGCACGCAGGTTTCGTCGCCTTCGGCATTGAGCAGCGCCTGCAAGCCGGCGTAGCACGACAGCAGGTTGTCTAGGCGAGCGCCGGCGATGAAGTCGCCGTTCAGGCCAATCACGGCAGCGCCTTGAGTGTCGTAGAAACTCAGCTCGTAATCGAGCACCACGTCGGCGTTCAGGCCATGCTCACGGGCCAGTTGCTCGGTCAGCAGAGCGCGGAAATCCATTCGCTCATCACCCGCCACCTGGGCCAGCACGGGTGGCAGCTCGGTTTGCGGGTTGATCATCCAGCCTTCGTTGGCGGTGCGATTGAGGTGGATGGCCAGGTTAGGAATGATCGCAATTGGCGCCTTGAAGTCGATCAGCTGGCTTTCGACCTTGCCGTCACGGCGGAAGGTGACACGGCCGGCCAGCGACAGGTCGCGGTCGAACCAAGGCGCCAGCAGTGCGCCGCCGTACACCTCGACCCCCAACTGGAAAAAGCCCTGGCGCTGCAGCTCGGGCTGCGGCTTGACGCGCAGGCAAGGGCTGTCGGTGTGGGCGCCGACCAGGCGAATACCGTTGATCAACGGCGAATGGCGGCCCAGCTTGATAGCGATAATCGACGAGTCGTTGCGGGTCAGGTAATAGCGCCCACCGGGGCTGGTATTCCAACTGTCGCGTTCGTCCAGGCGCTGGTAGCCGGCGGCTTCCAGGCGCAGCGCCATGCTTGCGGTGGCGTGGAAGGGGGTAGGAGAAGCCTTGAGAAAATCGATCAGGCCTTGATTCAAAACATCGCGCATAGGTGGCTCCAGACAGCAATGGCGGGAGTTTACCGTATTGGGTCGGGATTGGGGGTGGACCTGCTGTAGGAGCCGGGTTTACCCGCGATGGCCTCACCTCGGTCATCCAGGTATACCGCGGTGTGGCCATCGCGGGTAAACCCGGCTCCTACCCTGGCGCCACGGTCTAGAACGGTGCAGGGCACTCGAATTTCAGGCGCTCGCCGGTCACCGGGTGGGTGAAGCCGAGCATGCAGGCGTGCAGGCAAAGCCGCTCATGGGCCGCCAAGGCTTGTTCATGGGCGTACAAACGGTCGCCCAGCAGCGGATGCCCAATCGACAGCATATGCACCCGCAACTGGTGCGAGCGGCCGGTGATCGGGGTGAGCTCTACGCGGCTGTAATCGCCGCAACGCTCCACCACCCGCCAGAAGGTCAAGGCGTTTTTGCCGAACTCATGGTCCACCACATGTCGAGGCTTGGTCGGCGGGTCGTAGCGCAGGGGCAGGTCGATGCTGCCGCTGTCCAATTCCGGGCTGCCCCAGCACAAGGCGGTGTAGGCCTTCTCGGTTTCGCGGTCGTGGAACTGGCGAGACAACTCGCGATGAGCGTCCGGGTTGCGGGCGAGCAGGATAATGCCGGAAGTTTCCCAGTCCAGACGGTGAACGATCAGCGCCTCGGGGTAGCCGTTTTCTTGCAGGCGAGTGATCAGGCAGTCCTTGTTGTCCTCGGCACGGCCGGGGACGGACAGCAGCAGGGTGGGTTTGTCGATGACCAGGAACGCGGGGTCCTGGTGAATGACACGGATGTTCGACAACGGCATTGAAATCGTCTCGGATACTGAACAATGGGGCAATGCAAAACAACTGTGGAAATACTAAACAACTGTGGAGTGCAAAAATAACTGTGGAAATGCAAAACAACTGTGGAGTGCAAAAATAACTGTGGAAATGCAAAACAACTGTGGAGTGCAAAAATAACTGTGGAAATGCAAAACAACTGTGGGAGCTGGCTTTGCCAGCGAATAGCCGCACTACAGATTCAGGATCTGTGTTGAGGCTATTCGCTGGCAAAGCCAGCTCCCACATCCATACATCCCCCACCATGGCCACCATGGGCAGGGGTGTGCCAATCAGCGATCAGGCAGGGTGATGTTGAGTTCCAGAATCGAGCAGCTGCCCTGGTTCTCGAGGGCGACTTGAACCTGGTCGCTCTCGATTTGCACGTACTTGCGGATCACTTCTACCAATTCCTTCTGCAAGGCTGGCAGGTAATCCGGGGTGCTGCGCTGGCCGCGTTCGTGCGCCACGATGATCTGTAGACGCTCTTTCGCCACCGAAGCGGTGTTTACTTTTTTGCTGGCACGAAAGAAGTCAAAAAGGTTCATTTTTTACCACCTCCGAACAGGCGCTCGAAGAACCCTTTCTTCTCCACGTCCAAAAACCGATGCTCCACAGTTTTGCCCAGCAGGCGGTCGACGGTGTCGCTGTAGGCCTGGCCCGCATCGCTCTGGTCATCAAGGATCACCGGCACGCCCTGGTTGGAAGCCTTCAAGACCGCCTGGGACTCAGGAATAACGCCCAGCAGGGCCACCGAGAGGATCTCCTTGACGTCTTCAACACCCAGCATCTCGCCTGCGCTGACGCGCTCGGGGTTGTAGCGGGTGATCAGCAGGTGTTCCTTGATCGGCTCTTCGCTGTTCTCGGCGCGGCGCGATTTGCTAGCCAACAGGCCCAGCATGCGGTCCGAGTCACGTACCGAAGACACTTCAGGGTTGGTCACCACGATGGCTTCGTCAGCGAAGTACATGGCCAGGTGTGCACCCTTCTCGATACCGGCCGGCGAGTCGCAGACCACGAATTCGAAGGTTTTCTTCAGTTCCATCAGGACCTTTTCAACGCCTTCCTGGGTCAGCGCATCCTTGTCACGGGTCTGGCTTGCGGCCAGCACGAACAGGTTTTCCAGGCGCTTGTCTTTGATCAGGGCTTGCTGCAGGTTGGCTTCGCCATTGACGACGTTGACGAAGTCATAAACCACACGGCGCTCGCAGCCCATGATGAGGTCGAGGTTACGCAGGCCGACGTCGAAGTCGACTATTACAGTTTTGTGGCCACGCAGCGCGAGGCCGGTACCGATAGCGGCGCTGGTGGTGGTCTTACCCACACCACCCTTGCCGGATGTAACCACGAGAATCTTGGCCAAGGTGTTTCACCCCTAAAGAAAAAAGGACGATCAGTCCCAAAAAATACAAAATGGCAACATTAACTAAAAATTGCGCGGAAAAAGGCGGCAGTATCCGTTAAAGACGGGTGATATTCAACACGTCACCAGACAGGCTGAACTGCACCGAGGCCCCCCACAATGGGTCGCGGCGTAGATCTTCGGAAACCTTGTACTGCCCGGCAATGGAGACCAGCTCAGCGGTCATTTGCTGGCAGAAAATCCGGGCCTGGGTATTGCCCTTGACACCCGCCAGGGCTCGACCGCGCATGGCGCCATACACATGGATATTGCCATCGGCCAGAAGTTCCGCACCGGGGCTCACTGACGACACCACCACCAGATCGCAGCCTTGAGCATAGATCTGTTGGCCGCCGCGCACAGGCGTGGTGATCACACGGGTGGGCTTGATGGCAGGCTCGGGCGCTGGTTCGGGCTTTTTCTCCACCACCTCGACCACTTCCAGCGGCCGCTCGCGGGCACCGGAGGGCGGCAGCACCGGCAAATCGATGGCAATCGCCGCGGCGATGTCCTCGATACGGCTGGCGCGGATGGCCAGCGTGCGCAAGCCGTGCTGGCGGCAGATGCGCATCATCCCCGGCAGGTCGATGGCGCCTTCCCCGGCGGGGAGCTTGTCCAGCGCCAACACCAAAGGCGTGTTACTGAAGAAGTTCGGCGCCTGGGCGACCTTGGCCGCCAACTGGCGATCCAGGCCCTCCAGGTTGTTGCGGGCCAGCTCAAGCACTGTAATGGCGAGCATGCTGCCCTTAAGCTGGAACACGGGATCTTGGTCTAGCAATTCGGTTTGGCTCATGGTCGGCATCAAGCAGCTTGTAACGAAAAAGTCGCCGTGACTTATAACGAGAACGCCCACAAGCCGCAACCCGCGTCGAACCGTTGTAGAATGCGCGGCCATGTTACCTGCTCGGAATCTGTAATGGATCGCCCGCGTTTTAACCGTTCATTTCTACACCCGCGCTACTGGCCGCTCTGGCTGGGGCTGGGGGTGCTATGGCTGGTCATCCAGCTGCCATACCCTGTTTTGCTGTTGATCGGCCGTGCATTGGGGGCATTGATGTACCTCGTGGCCGGTGAGCGGCGCAAAATTGCGGCGCGCAACCTGGAGCTGTGCTTCCCAAACATGCCGTTCGTCGAACGGCAGCGTTTATTGAAAGAAAATTTTGCCTCCACCGGCATCGCGTTCTTTGAGATGGCCATGAGCTGGTGGTGGCCGAAGGCCCGTTTGGCAAAGCTTGCGCACATCGAAGGGCTGGAACACCTGCAAGCCGCCCAACGAGAAGGGCAGGGTGCCATCCTGATGGCCCTGCACTTCACCACGCTGGAAATCGGCGCTGCCTTGCTGGGCCAGAAACACACCATCGACGGCATGTACCGCGAGCACAACAACGCGGTGTTCGACTTTATCCAGCGCCGCGGCCGTGAACGCCACAACCTCGACTCACTGGCGGTAGAGCGCGAAGACGTCCGCGCCATGCTCAAGCTTCTGCGCAACGGCCGAGCGATCTGGTACGCACCGGATCAGGACTACGGCGCCAAGCAGAGTATTTTTGTGCCGCTGTTCGGCATCCAAGCGGCCACCGTCACCGCCACCACCAAATTTGCCCGCTTGGGCAAGGCGCGGGTCATTCCCTTCACCCAGGAACGATTGGCGGACGGCAGCGGCTATCGGCTGGTCATCCACCCGCCGCTGCAGGATTTCCCGGGAGAGAGCGAAGAAGCCGACTGCCTGCGCATCAACCGGTGGATCGAAGAATCCGTCAGCGAATGCCCAGCGCAATACCTGTGGGCACACCGACGCTTCAAATCACGCCCGCCGGGGGCGCCTAAGCTGTACGACAAGAAACGCCGCTAATGACCGAGCGCGGCCCTGTAGCCGCTGCCGTAGGCTGCGATGCGGCCCGATAGGGGCGCCCGCTTCGCGGTCGATCGCAGCCTACGGCAGCGGCTACAAGATTGTGTCGGACGCTGTAGCCGCTGCCGCAGGCTGCGATCGCCGGAATGCCGGACCACCGCAAAGCGGGCGCAGCGATCTAAGATCCGCATTAGCGGCCCTGACGGACCGCATCGCAGCCTGACGGCAGCGGCTACAGGGTCAAAATGCTATCTACAGGTGATCTGACGCCAGGGAGGCCCTCGCATGCCCGGCATACACCCCATCACAGGCCTGATCCTCTCCGGCGGCGGCGCCCGGGCGGCCTATCAGGTCGGGGTACTGGCCGGCATCGCTGATCTACTGCCACCCGGCGCCGCCAACCCTTTCCCGGTGATCGTCGGCACCTCGGCCGGCGCCATCAATGCCGTGACACTGGCCAGCGGCGCCATGCACTTCGCCGAAACCATCCGCCGCCTCACCGACTTCTGGGAAGGCTTTCGCAGCCACCTGGTGCTGCGCAGCGACTGGCCCGGCGTGATTCGCCAGGCCAGCCGCTTCGTCAGCCACAGCCTGCTTGGCATCGGCCGGCAACTGCCCGTGGCCCTGCTCGACAGCTCCCCACTGCGCACCTTGCTGGACACCCACCTGAACCTCGGTGGCATCAACCAGGCCCTCCACAACCAGCACCTGCGCGCCGTGGCCGTGACCGCCTTCGGCTACGAATCCGGCCACGCCGTCACCTTCTACCAAGGCAAAGACGCCATCCACCCCTGGTTGCGCCACCGCCGCATCGGCGTACCGACCCAACTGTCGGTCGAGCACCTGCTGGCCAGCGCCTCGATCCCGCTGCTGTTCGCGCCGGTCAAAATCGATCAGGAATACTTTGGCGACGGCGCCGTGCGCCAATCCGCCCCCATCAGCCCAGCCTTGCACCTGGGCGCCAACCGCGTGCTGGTAGTGGGCGTCAGCGGCAACCCTCGCGGCCCCGACCAAGTCGAGCCCCGCCAGCGTGTATTCAGCGGCCAACAGCCGAGCCTGGCGAAAATCGGCGGCCACATGCTCAACAGCACCTTCATCGACAGCCTGGAAGACGACATCGAACTGCTGCAGCGGCTCAACCACTTCAGCCAACTGATCCCACCCCAGGACCACCCCAAACCGCTGGGCATCGCCCCGGTAGAAGTGCTGGTCATCGCCCCCAGCCAACCCCTGGACGAAATCGCCGCCCGCCACCGCAGCGAACTGCCGCCCGCGTTGCGACTGTTTCTGCGCGGGTCGGGCGCGACCAAAACCAGCGGGGCAGGGGTGCTGAGTTATTTACTGTTCGAGGCGGGGTATTGCAGCGAATTGATCGAACTGGGGCGGCGAGATGCGCTGGCCAAGAACGAGGAGATTTGCCGCTTTCTGGGGTTACCTCACCCCTAATGTACCGGCCTCGCCTCATTCCCAGGTAGGAGCCAGCCTTGGCTGCGATGGCCACACCACGGTATATCAGGCAAACCGTGGTGATGCTATCGCGAGTAAACTCTGCTCCTACAGCAGCCGATCATCACGAAAATCGCCAGCGAATGCAGCCGCCGCAGGATGTCTGACACCCTGCGTTGCCTTCATTCGCTGGCAGGCCAGCTCCCACAGGGGACTGTCCCACACAGTCCCCCCATCAATGGTCACGCCGTCAACCGATCATCACGAAAATCGCGCAGGGCCTGCTCGATCTCCTCACGGGTGTTCATCACAAACGGCCCATACTGCACAATCGGCTCATTCAACGGCTTGCCCGCAATCAACAACACCCGCGCCCCATTCGGGCTGCTGATACGCAACTCACCCTCATCCCCCAGGCGTACCATACGACCAGCTTCGATCGCCTGCGGATGCCCCGCCAACTCAATGGCCCCCTCAAACACATACAACATCACCCGATGCCCGTCAGGCAAACGCGGCGTCACAACACCACCCGCCGCCAGTCCCAAGTCAAACAAATGCGGCTCAGTGTCCGGCCGCTGCACCACACCCACCTGCTGCACCTGACCATCATCAAAGGTACCGGCAATCGCCACCACCTCAACCCCACCCGGGGTGGTCAGGCGCGGAATCTCATGCGGCTGGATATCCCGATACCCAGCCTTGCCCAGCTTGTTTTTGCCAGGCAGGTTCAGCCACAGCTGAAAGCCACGCATGGCGCCTTCTTCCTGCTCGGGCATCTCGCTATGGATAATCCCGCGTGCCGCCGTCATCCACTGCACACCGCCGCCTTCCAGCAGGCCGACATTGCCCAGATGGTCCTCATGGCGCATACGGCCTTCGAGCATATAAGTGATGGTCTCGAACCCACGGTGCGGGTGCGGTGGGAAACCGGCGATGTAATCATCGGGATTTTCCGAGCCGAACTCATCGAGCATCAAAAACGGATCGAACCGCTCCACACCCTGGCCACCAAACACGCGAGTGAGCCGAACCCCGGCACCATCGGATGTTGGCTGACCCACATGCACGCCAAGCACTTTTCGAAACGAAGACATAGACGTAGACCCTCAATCAGGTTGATATGGGCGCCATGCTATAGGTGAATGGATTGATAGATTAGCGGTTATTTTGGATGTTAATTATCAATAAATCAGATGATTTCGTGGAGGCAGAACATCAGTCTCCCTCCTGCGAGCAGCCATGCTCATGGATGAGCTGCAGCCATGCACATGTGGAAACTGCAGCCATGCTTCATGTGTGTGGCTTGCCAGCGAAGCTGTTGGGGCAGTGACTTCATTCGCAGGCAAGCCGGAATGCCGGACCACTGCTCCCACGTTGCAACGTGCCATGGCCTGTGAGAGTGGAGTTGCCAGCGACGCGCAATCGCGCAAACCCCACCGAGCCTACAAAAATCCAAAGCCGAACCACCAAGGCTAACAACGCCGATCCCACAGAAAATGGCACGTTGCAACGAATGTAATTACATGGACTCGCCCCAACCGAGGCGTCTATGCGCCACGGTGGCATCTATAAAGAAGCCAACGACAGCGAGGGCGAGCCCATGAAAAAGCATACGACCAACAATCACTCTTTGTCTTCAGCCGACCTAGCAACCTGTTCGACCGTCTCGGTAGATCTTGCCAAGAGGGTCTTCCAGGTGGCCGGGGAAAACGCCCTGGGCCAAGTGGTGTACGAGGACCGAATCAAATCGCGCGAAGCCTTCCAGGCGTTTCTTCGCCAACTGCCCATGAGCGTCATGGTGCTGATGGAAACAGGCCCAGGCGCTCAGGCATGGGCGCGGTTGCTGCAGGCCCAAGGCAACCCGGTGCGGATCCTGCCTGCGCAGCATGTGGCCGATCATCGCAGCGGGCCGAAGAATGATCGCAACGATGCACATGCGATCTTGCGGGCGGGTCGAGATAGTCGGATTGTCTCAGTGCCGGTCAAAAGTGCCGCGGCGCTGGCCATGCAGGCACTGCATCGCGCCCGCCAGGGCTATGTGCGGCGGCGCACGGCCATGGGTAATCAGATGCGTGGCTTGCTGCTCGAGCATGGCGTGGCCTTGGCGCAAGGTGAGGCGGCGATCAGCCGGGTGGTGCCGCGGATACTCGAGGATGCCACCCAGCCGCTGCCGGATCTGCTGCGCGAGCTGATTGCTGAGCTGCTCGGCGAATGGAGCCAGTTGGGCGAGCGCGTCAGCGTGTTGACCGGCCGACTGGAAACGGCCGCACAGCAGGATGAGACGGCGAAAAGGTTGATGACGGTGCGTGGCATCGGTCCGATCATCGCCACCGCGCTGCTGGCCAAGCAGGTCGAGCCTGAGCGCTTCGCCAACGCACGCCAGTTTGCCGCCTACTTTGGTTTGGTGCCCACTCAGCACAGCAGCGGACAGAAAATCCGGCTGGGCAAGATGAGCAAGCAGGGCGACGCCTACCTACGCAGCCTGGCGATCCAGGGCGCGCATGCGGTCTTGAGACAGGTGCGGCCTGATTCGGAACAACCCGATGACCGGCGCTTGCTGCGCTGGCTGTGTCGCTTGGGTCGCAAGGAAACGGCCGTCCGATTGGCCAACCGTACCCTACGCATCGTCTGGGTATTACTGAAAACCGAGCAGACCTATCGTCGCCACATGGGCAATGTCCAGGAGGCGACGATGAGTCACTGATCCACAGAGTTCTGCCACCGGGGCGTTAAAGCGCTCCAACCCTTGCTAAAGAACATTGACCCCAGGTCAGACCGTCGCGGATTGATGCCTGTGCTCCTACTGGCCCTTGAGGCCTTAACGTAATTGGCATACCGCGAGCTTATTGAATGTTGGCCAGAAGCCGATCAGGCTTCCTCGAGTAGGCCTTATACATAGATGCAGCCGGGTAGCAGTGTTCAAAAGCGGGTTGATAGTGGGGGCGAGTCCATACATAGGAGCCTTGGTCGCGATGCGCCGCGCGGGCGGCGCTCGATTTACGCAACCCCGCAGAACCCAAGGCAAGCGCCTAGAAGCCTTGATGCGGTCTCTCTCCCTTCATTCTCAGGGTGAACCGCAGAGTGCCTGCCAACAGATCGCATGACCCCCACGAGGTGCCTGCCTTGGTTTTTCCTTTGCTCTTGAGATCGAGCGCCGCCCGCGCGGCGCATCGCCGGCTAAAGCCGGCTCCCACATTGGTTGCAACGTGCCATGGCCTGTGAGAGTGGAGTTGTCAGCCACGCGCCCCCCCGAAACCACAAAAATCCAAAGCCGAACCACCAAGGCTAACAACCCCAACCCCACAGGCCATGGCACGTTGCAACCAATGTGGGAGCCGGCTTTAGCCGGCGATGCGCCGCGCGGGCGGCGCTCGATTTGGGCAACAGCACAAAACCCAAGGCAAGCGCCTGGAGGCCTTGATACGGCCTTCCTCCCTTCATTCCCAGGGAGAACCGCAGAGTGCCTGTCAACAAATCGCATGAGCCCCACGAGGTGCCTGCCTTGGTTTTTCCTTTGCTCTTGAGATCGAGCGCCGCCCGCGCGGCGCATCGCCGGCTAAAGCCGGCTCCCACATTGGTTGCAACGTGCCATGGCCTGTGAGAGTGGAGTTGTCAGCCACGCGCCCCCCCGAAATCACAAAAATCTAAAGCCGAACCACCAAGGCTAACAACCCCCACCCCACAGGCCATGGCACGTTGCAACAAATGTGGGAGCCGGCTTTAGCCGGCGATGCGCCGCGCGGGCGGCGCTCGATCTCGGCAACAGCACAAAACCCAAGGCAAGCGCCTGGAAGCCTTGATACGGTCTCCCTCTCTTCATTCCCAGGGTGATGAACCCGCAGAGTGCCTGTCAGCAGATCGCATGAGCCACATGGTGTCCGCCTTGGTTTCTCCTTTGCTCTTGAGATCGAGCGCCGCCCGCGCGGCGCATCGCCGGCTAAAGCCGGCTCCCACATTGGTTGCAACGTGCCATGGCCTGTGAGAGTGGAGTTGTCAGCCACGCGCCCCCCCGAAATCACAAAAATCTAAAGCCGAACCACCAAGGCTAACAACCCCCACCCCACAGGCCATGGCACGTTGCAAAAAATGTGGGAGCCGGCTTTAGCCGGCGATGCGCCGCGCGGGCGGCGCTCGATTTGGGCAACAGCACAAAACCCAAGGCAAGCGCCTGGAGGCCTTGATAGGGCCTTCCTCTCTTCATTCCCAGGGTGATGAACCCGCAGAGTGCCTGTCAGCAGATCGCATGAGCCACATGGTGTCCGCCTTGGTTTCTCCTTTGCTCTTGAGATCGAGCGCCGCCCGCGCGGCGCATCGCCGGCTAAAGCCGGCTCCCACATTGGTTGCAACGCGCCATGGCCTGTGAGAGTGGAGTTGTCAGCCACGCGCCCCCCCGAAATCACAAAAATCCAAAGCCGAACCACCAAGGCTAACAACCCCCACCCCACAGGCCATGGCACGTTGCAAAAAATGTGGGAGTCGGCTTTAGCCGGCGATGCGCCGCGCGGGCGGCGCTCGATTTGGGCAACAGCGCAAAACCCAAGGCAAGCGCCTGGAGACCTTGAAACGGTCTCTCTCCCTTCATTCCCAGGGAGAACCGCAGAGTGCCTGCCAACAGATCGCATGACCCCCACGAGGTGCCTGCCTTGGTTTTTCCTTTGCTCTTGAGATCGAGCGCCGCCCGCGCGGCGCATCGCGACCAAGGGCTAGGCGCCCCCGTCGCTCCTACATCGGTTGCAACGTGCCATGGCCTGTGAGATTGGAGTTGCCAGCCACGCGCAATCCCCACCGAAACCACAAAAATCAAAAGCCGAACCACCAAGGCTAATAACGCCGATCTCACAGAAAATGGCACGTTGCAAAAGGCGCCCAATGGGCTTTTGATTGTGTGGGGCTTCGCCAGCGAATAGCGTCACCGCGATGCCCCAGGCATACCGCGCCGCGGCCGTTCGCGGGCAAGCACGCTCCCACAAGCCCGCGCAAACAGTTGCTTCTAGCGTTTACGAGCCAACCCGCCATTTAGGCTGCTTGAACGCCTTCTCCTGCCCCGACAGCATCACCGCCACCTTATCCAGCGCACGCTCGGCCGTGTACTTGGTCGTCATCGTATTCAACCCAATAAACACCAGCCCAACCGCCAAAAGGCCCGGAGCAATGCGCCGCCTTGGCAGGCGCCCCATCAGATAAACAAACCCAGACGCCGCCACCGACCCCACCGCCGCCCCGGCAATCGCCTCAGACACCGGATGAATAAACGGCGCCACACACATAATCGAAAACCACCAGCAAGCCACCAGCCCCACCACCACAGCCGGCCAGCGCCACTTGGCCCGGACCTGCTGCGCCAGCAGGCTCACCGCCACCGTGGTCATCAACGTGGTATTCATCGCATGCCCACTGATAACCGCGATATTCAAAGACTCAATCCCGATGCCCCAGCCCTTGAACAAAATCTTGCTGCCACCGACCACGGCGTAAGCCAAAAACAGCGTCACGCCCCACAAGGCCAGCGCAGCCCTGGAGCCCGCACGCCAGGCCCAGAGAGCGATCACCAGCGCGGCGGGCAGCATGACCGTGATACCGCCGTACAAGGCCAATTGCGCCAATGCCATGAATGCCTCCCAAATCAAAACCGCTCAGAAAACTAGCTGACACACCCGCTGTCGTCAGGCTGCGATCGCTGTAGCCGCTGCCGCTAGGCTGCGACCGACCTGTAGCCGCTGCCGATAGGCTGCGATGCGGCCCGAATGGGGCGCCAGTGCGCTGATCGGGGACGATAGAGAAAACGGACAAAATCGTACGCTAAGCATGCGGCCTGTCAGGTTGAGGTCATAGAGGTTGACGCCGAAGCGTCAGGAAATGCAGGAGGCGGCCCTACTCTGACGCGGGGCGGGTGGCTCGCCTGACGTCAGGCAAGGGTGTACTTCAACTGGACGTGACAGCGGGTTACGATGGTTTCAGCGGTAAACTTCTCGACGGTTGCCAAGCTGCACAACCAGTATCCGTAAGGCACCGTCCTGAATCTCGCAGATTACCCGGAAGTCTCCTACGCGATACCGCCACAAGCCACCCAATGGGCCTGTAAGCGCCTTGCCAGTAGTTCTCGGATCATCCCTGCTGGACACCCGCTCATCCATAAAGTCAAGAATGCGCTTCGCTGACTGCTTGTCGAGCTTCCGCAACTGTGTTTTGGCCGTGTCGGTGTAATCAATCGTCCAGGCCAAGGTCTTTCCTTACGTCCGCAGCAGAGTGAACTACCTCTGTATTTTTACGGACACGCTCCAGGACTTCAGCCGCGAGGTAGTAATCCTCAAGGTCAGTCAGGCCATGATCAATGATTTCGCGCAGATAATACGCCTTGGTACGCCCGGTGCTGGTCGCCAAAAAATCTAGGCGCTGCTCGGTTTCGGGTGCCAAGCGAATGGAAGTGGCCATGTCTAAGGCTCCTATGTAATACGTGTATTCACGTTATCACAAATCTACACGGCAGCACTCAATTAAGAGCAGGCCGAATGCTTAGCGTACGATTTTTTCCGAATTCTGCGGGCTCCCCTGATCCGACTCTGCGCCCGCTTTGCGGGCGATCGCAGCCTATCGGCAGCGGCTACAGGTCGGTCGCAGCCTATCGGCAGCGGCTACAGGGCGATCGCAGCCTATCGGCAGCGGCTACAGGTCGGTCGCAGCCTATCGGCAGCGGCTACAGCCCAAAAACCAAAACGGGCAAGCCCACCCCCACAACAACCCCTGTGGGAGCGGGCTTGCCCGCGAATCAAAGCCTCAACGCTACCTAACGCCAAACCCTCAATAAATATCCTTCGACAACAACGTAAACGGCGTCTTGAACAGAATCTTGAAATCCAACCACAACGACCAGTTGTTGATGTAGTCCAGGTCCATCTCAACCCGCTTCTGCATCTTCTCGATCGTCTCGGTCTCGCCCCGGCAGCCGCTGACCTGAGCCAACCCGGTAATCCCCGGCTTGATTCGATGGCGGGCCATGTAGGCGATGATCTTGTCCGAGTAGTAGTTGTTATGCGCCACCGCATGCGGCCGCGGCCCTACCAGCGCCATATGCCCCTGCAGCACGTTGAAGAACTGCGGCAGCTCATCCAGCGAGGTGCGGCGAATAAAGCGCCCCACCGGGGTAATGCGCGAGTCCGTACGGCTGGCCTGGGTCACCTTGGTGTCGTCATGCACATACATCGAACGGAACTTCCAAACCTTGATCACCTTGCCGTTCCAGCCCGTGCGCTTCTGCTTGAACAGCACCGGCCCTTCAGACGTGAACTTGATCGCCGCTGCAATCGCCAGCAGCACCGGGCTGATCGTCACAATCGTCACCAGCGCAATAGCGCGGTCCAGCACAGCCTTGCTCAAGGCGGCAGTCGGGTAACTGGTCAGCGGGCTTTCGTTCAAGTGAATCGCCGCCAGGCCATCCACCTCACTGACCGAGTGGTTCAGCAGGGTCAAACTGTTGAAATCTGGAATCCACACCACATCCACACTGGAGTCGAGCAGGTCGATGTACAGCTCTTCGATCTTCTCGGCATCCTTGAGGGACAGGGCGATATACAGGCGGCTGATGCGATGGGTGGCAATCAGCTCACGCAGCTCTTCCAGCTGGCCCACGATCCGGTGAGTGTTGCTGAAGGCGATCTCATCAGTGCTCGACCCCACCAGGCCTACCAGCGGCGCGTCCTGAACCTTGGCAAGCTTGTCGGCCAGGTTGACGGCCAACTCGTTGGTGCCAACGATCAAAATCTTCTGACGGTTGCTGATGCGGTTGCTGTAGTAGCGCGCCAGCCAGTGCATCGGAACGTACAGCAACGCCTGCAGCACATAACCGAGGGAAGCCCACAACAGAATCACTTCACGGGAGAACGTCTCGCTGGTCTTGCTGATAAAGCCGATCACCGCCATGCCGCCCAGGGTAATGAGCCACCCACACAGCAAACGTGCCAGGCCCGACAAATAGCCCAAGCGCTTGTGATACACCTGCATCATCGAATACGCCGGCACCGAGCCGAGCAGCGTGAGCACCGCCAACACCCGGTAGGCCGAGTCGATCTCGCCATCCTGGTTGTAGGCCAGCACAAACAGCAGCCCGGTGGTCATGGCAATAGCCAAGGCCCATTGCGTCCAGAAGGTCAGCCCTTTGTGAACGCGATTACGATTTACACGAACGTGAACCATGGCGGAATTCCCTTTCGTTATCTTCCGATTACCAACCGCTATATATCGGGCGCTCCGTTTGGAGCGGGGCACGAAATAAGCCTCAGTTGGCGTTTGCCAATCAATCTATTAGCGGGTGTCAGAAACTTGTTGCCGAAGCTCGTCAAAAAAATGTCTAAACAGAAACTTTAGGGCGCCGTGCAACTCCTCGCAACGCAATGGATTTGCGCTGTTGATGGGGCAGAAGTTCAGAGGCAGGAATTAACCGGCCGGGAGGCCAGTGAGAGTAAAAACTCTGCGTTTCCTAAAGGTCGTTTCTTTTTGTGACACGGACTATACCGCGACGAACTAATGGCGTCACCCGAATATTCAAGAAGACTTCTCAAATATGTGGACTCTATCGCACCATCCGCCAAGCGGTCAGAAGGCCTAACAAAACACCCGCGCTATTGGCGAGCATGTCGTAGGGGGAGGCAGTGCGCAGCGGCATCAGCCCCTGCGCGGCTTCGATGGAAATACCGATGACCAGGCAGCCCAAGGCGACCCAGCGCAAACGAATCCTGGGAAAGGCCAGCACACAGGTGAACGACAACGCCATAAACCCCACCAGATGGTGGAGCTTATCTTCCTGATCAAAAACCTGAGGAATGGGTTGCGGGCGTAAGCCCGCATCCAAAAGCACCAGACTCACAACGATAAAAATGGCCGAACGCATCCAAAATGGAAGTTCGGCTATCCGTTTGAATAGGTTAATCACTCGGTAATCTTCTCGAAGTTGGTGTAGAACAAATCGGTGTAACGCCCGTCCGTCAAGTTCTGCAGGCTGTACTGGCGACTCAGGCGAGCGCCACCGTCACGCGTCAGCGGTGCCCAGACCATGTTGGCACGGCGTAGGGTCGAAACAGAGAACACTTCGTCGAATGGGATCGAGATGTAGATGCCTTTGTCGAAGCTACCTTCGCCAAACTCCTCAGCCGAAGCGGTGGTACGGGTGACCCAGGCGCCGAACCGAACGCCGTTGTTGAACAGGCGAGACAGGTCGATGGTGGTGCCCCAGTCCTCGGCCAGGTAACGACCGACGCTGACGGCGCTGGTAATGTCATAGCCCAAGTCAGCATAAGTAGTGATATGGCCGGTCACTGTCTTGTAATCCCGCAAGCCAAAGCCCTGATCAAAGTCGCGTTGGCGAACATAGTTCAAGTCTGCACCGACGGACCAACGTTGGCCCATTGGGCGATAAAGAACTTCGCCACCGACGCCGGCGAACATTGATTCTAAATAGCCACCATATACCATGCCATACCAATCTTGATCCAAACGCTCTGCATGGTTCAATTGAAGTGATGGCATAGTAATATCGGAAGTTGTTACGTACTTACGCAGGTCAGTACGCACGCGTTCCATTTTACTAGGGGCGTCGTATTGGAATTTATCGAAGTTATTCAGCAAGTTGAGGCTTGCGCTGCCGCTGAGCCACGTTTTGGGCGTGAAGCGATATTCCGCACCGTAGTCGGCCGACACCTGGTACATGATGAAGCCGTCCGGGCCACCGATGTTCTGCTTGTAGCCCAAGCCAAAACCGCCGTCGAAGGCATCGCGCTTTTGGGTGTAAAGCGTGGTTTCGGTATGCGGCACTGGTCGATTGACCTCGCTGGTGCGGTGCAGGTCTTTCAGGTCCATGTCGTTGTTGACCACGGCCCGGAACTGCTCACGAGGCACGCTGATTTCTTCGACGGCCATGTCGTATTTGTCCTCGACCACGGTGAACCACTTGATGTCGTCGTTCACGCTGTTGTCGAGGATGCGGCTGGCCCGGCCTACGCCTTTAGCAGGGTAGTAGTACTTGGTTTGTTCGCCGTAGACGAGGAGTTCGTCGCCTTTTTGGGTGATGCGTTCGACGTTGTAGCCGGCGTTTTTCTTCAAGCGCGAAGAAACATCTGCCCAATCCACTTGGTCGGGCGCAGTAGTCGGTGCTTTGGCGGGCAGAGGTTCTGCTGGCGGGTCGAAGGTCTTGGCAGGCGCCTTTCGGCTAACGAAGTTGGTATGGACGGTGATACCAAACATCGCGGTGTTGCCACGTTCCCAGGCAGCGCTCAGATCAACCGAGTCGCCCACCTTGAACACCGCGCCAAAGTTGACCGGTGAATCCTGGATCTGATTGTTGTTCTGCGGCTCTTTCTGGTAATCGTTGCCTTCGTACTCAAGCTTGAGGCTCAGGGGCTTCCAAGGGGTTTGGTACGTCACACCGCCAAAAAGGGCAGGCGAGCCTCTGAAATAGCTGTCGGTGTTGGCCTCACCCGTTCCGGTCGGCGCTGGGCGGGTATCAAATCGATCATCGAGATACCCCAGCGGGTTGTCCAAATCACCGCGGTTACCGATATAGCCCCAGGCAAGGCCCAAGCTGAAGTCGAGCTCTTTATAGCGTTTGTTGGCAACAAAGTATTCGCTGGAGAAAAGACCAGTACCCCCAATGTCGCGAAAGCCCAGCGCTACTTGAGGTAGCCAATGGCTCTCTTGCCATAGCCTGGCTTTGACGTCGACCGCCTTGTCTTTATAGCTTTGGCTACCGCTGAGTGAAGAAGGGCCGTAGTCACGGTTGCTGACCGATGTATAGCGGAAAGAACCTTCGAGCCACTCGAACGGCTGCAACGAAAAGCTGTATCGGCTATAGGGGTCGGTACGGTTGGCGTTAAAGCTCAACTCACCCGCGGGCGCCATGCGCGCCGTAGGCGTTTGTAAAAGGCCTACACCCCCAAAATCACTTTGGGTGTACTGCGGCTCTGCATGAGCCAAACCACAGGGAACAATCAGTACAGCAGCAATACGAAACTTCACCGGGCCATCTCCGCCAACGGTTGGGTGGCAAGAAACTCGGCCAATTGCTGGTTCAAGTCAGGCGTAGGCGGATCAATGTCGCTGGTTTTGATGGGGACCAGAATCTTGCTGCCCGCGGCAACGATAGCGCCGTCTTCACGGTTCCAGCCGCCATTGCCGATGCGCCGGACTTCACCGTAGGGTTGGATGAGCCAGAGGTAATCGCCTTCTGCATCCTTGAGCACGGTGCAGCTTTCCAGGTAATCACGAGCTTGCAGCATGGGGCGAAACGCAACTTCACAAGGCTCCCCTATGGCGCCCAGCACTTCGACTGTGCTGGGGCGGGTGGGGTAGATCAACTGATCACCATCGGCAAGCAAATAGTTACGGGCAAACGAAACTTCCAGGGCAATTGGGTCCAGCATGGCGACCTTGCGACCGGTCACCGGCAACCGGCTAACCTCGTCAAACAGGCGAGCGGCAAGTGCAGCCCGACTCTCTTTACCGTCCAGCAATGCGCCGCGCTCGACCATCTTCAGGTCGAACAGCACACCAACCTTAAGGCGTTGTTGTTTCTCCAGCTCTGGTTTGTGCAGCCAGGTCGCGGCGAGCCAGTAGCTCTCAGCATTAGGGCGGGAAGGGAGAACAACATCGAGTAGGCGAGCATCTGCAGCCATTTCGTACTGACCGGGCTTTAGTACATCACCGCTGACGGTGACAGCCGCATGGCTCAGTGTCGGGCAGGCAAGTAGCACAGCTGCCCCTATCAAATTCTTCATGTTCACCGGGAAACCTCCCGGGTTTTAGGCAAGCGCATGACTCTCAAGGTAAGGTCCGGGCTGAGGTGTTGCACGCTGACTTGGATGACGCCATTGGAGGGGTCAACCCAGTAGCGATTCGTGGCGCTGTAGCCCAGGTCCGGGATTTTCATGCGCTCATCAATGCGCAGGAGTTCGTACTTTTTATCCAGGATCTCTACGGTTTCCAGCGACTTGCGAACAA
Source organism: Pseudomonas sp. KH_021 (assembly GCF_057838865.1). Taxonomy (NCBI): domain Bacteria; kingdom Pseudomonadati; phylum Pseudomonadota; class Gammaproteobacteria; order Pseudomonadales; family Pseudomonadaceae; genus Pseudomonas; species Pseudomonas sp. KH_021. The sequence continues at coordinate 1,471,583 of NZ_CM174477.1, forward strand.
AACGACTATGAACTGGCAGCCCGGTACGTTGACCTTCATACAGGTCAATCCAGCGGGTGCTGGTGTAGTCGTCTGGTAACTGATGCAAACCGCGTTTGAACGGAGATTCGCCGTCGAAGCGTGTGCCGTCTGTGCCACCCAGCAAACCGATACTGCGGACCACAAAGCCGTTGCGCATCAGAAGGGTTTGCTTGCCCGAAGCGATCCAGAACTCCAATTCACCGCGCTGGCGCGCAAGTGCCATAACACCTTCACTGGAAGGTGTCGTGACCTGGATTTGCGCGTAGGGCAGGGCGTCGACTTGAGCTTGTGTCAGGTCGATTGATTTAGCCCCTTGGAAGGACGCTTTGAAGGTATCGATGGAGGCCGACATCAGCGGGCTACAGCCAGACAACACCGCTGGCAGCGCCAGCAGTGCAAGGTTACGCAGGATTTTCACGAGTCGACTTCGCCTTATCGGGACTGGGCTTCGCTTACGTTGTTCATCGAAGCAGCACCGGTACCCAGAATACTGGCCGAAGGTAACAGTTGGCTGATCAAGCGATTCCAGCGAGTTACGCCGGCCGGGCCAACGTAGACGATGTCTTGCGGTTGGAGGTCAAAGCGAGTAGCCAGCGCAAAGGCTGTAGGCGACTGTGCGTCCAATTGAAAGACTTTGGCGGGTTCTGTTTCCAGGTTTTCAGCGCCTCGGATCACGTAAAGCGCATTACCGTTGGAGGTGGTCTGATTAAGGCCACCTACCGTTCCGACTGCGTCAGCGAGATTCAGCCGGCTCGTTTTGAAGGTGACAGCGCGAGGCACGTTGACTTCGCCCATCAGGTAGACCTTCTTGCGGTCGTTGTACGGAAGGAACAGCTGATCGCCGCCTTGAAGGTACACGTCCTGCAACTGCGAGTTTTGGCTGTTCAATGCGTCCAGATCCAAAACATAGTCCCGGCCATTACGAGTCAACACCAGACCGGAAAGGTCTGCGTTCAACGGATCTGCCCCTGCGGTACCAATGGCTTCTAGAACGCTCAATGGCGAAGTAGTGACAGGCTGTTGGCCAGCTTTGAGTACTGCGCCGGTGACGACAACTTTCTGGCTGGCGAAGCGCAACACGTTGAGGTCGACCTGCGGGCTTTCAATAAACTGAGCCAGGCTGTCGGAGATCTGCTTGCGCAATTCTTCAATAGTTTTGCCAGCAGCTTGGATGTTGCCTACATAAGGATAGAACAGGGTGCCATCTGGACGAACCAAGCGTCCGTTCGCGTCGATCTGCTGCTGAGCGCCAGAAGGTGCGGTCAGCTCAGGGTGATCCCAGACGGTGATATACAACACGTCGTTAGCGCCAATGCGGTAGGCGTCTGGTTTATAGTTTAAAAGTTCTGCTGGCACGGAGGATTTAACCTGAGTGGCAACGTTTTGAGCGATGAGCTTTGGCGTAATCGGGATCAACTCCACTCGGCTGCTCTCAGGCGAACCGTCCCGCACGAGTTGACTGGTGTCCATATTTTGGCCAGGTGAAAACATACAGCCTTGCAGGGCAAAGCCCGCAAGCAGCGCAAGTGAAGTGCTACGAATCATGATGGGACGACGCTTTGAAAATACTGATCGAAACAAAACCACCCAGACGGTTCTGGGTGGTTGAGGGGAGCTAAATCTTCAGGAAGATTTAGTTGGTAGTACCGGTAGTACCGGTAGTGCCAGTAGTACCGGTGGTGCCAGTAGTACCGGTGGTGCCGCCCGAGCCGCTGCCACCGCCACCGCTGTTTGATAGGGCAAGGCCACCGGCTACCACGGCTACGGCTGCGCCTACGACAACGGCAGTGCTCACGCCACCGATCAAACCGGTTTCGGCAGCGGTGGTCAAGGAGGTTTCAGCAGCTGTGCTTTCTGGGGCAGTCGACTTGACTGGGGCTTCGGCAGCGATTGCAGAGGTGCTGAGGGCGACCATCAGAGCGGAGGCGAGAAGCTTGTTCATAGGGAAGTCCTTTTGCGGGAGAATAATTGATTCGTAGATGGATAGCATGGTAAGGGACCGAAGGGTAGCTCTGCAAGCGAAAGCCCTAGAATTTCTAATAAACATATCACCTAATCGGAACTTTTGAATTCTATCCAACCGAGACTACCTCGGTAGTCAGCGATGCTTAAGTTAAAAACTTTTGAATATCAGGTGTTATGGTTTTCGATAGGTGAAGTGACAAGAAATGGCGGAGCTGCTCTCGGCTCTAAAGGAAGCAGTTTTTAAAAAATATAAGCGTGCTAAAACACCACAAAAAACGTGGAATTAATACGACATAAATTTCTTGGTGCCATAATTTTGTCGAGTTCTGCTTGAGTTACCATGGTAAGTAAATTTAGACTAAATTGCTCTGCATCGGCGGAGATACAATTATTCAATATCTATTGGCAAAAGGACTATCCCAATACCGTCTATACATGCTTAACTTTTTCTTTAGCGATAACGGCATAAACTTTTCAAACTGACTGACTTTGTATGCGGCCAGTTTAATAATATTACGTACGATGGAATTTGGTATCCACGATGAGTGATGGGATTTCAAATAGTTTAGTTCTGATTTAACATAGCGAAATCCTTCTCCCCCAGCGCCTCCAAAAGATTTTCGAATCCAAGGCTCTCTTGCATGAAATACACCCATGTCGAAATAGCGGCGAAACTCTTCTACTAATGAATAGTTATGGGAATGGCGGCAGCAGGCATCACCCTCATAGCCAATTTTCCAGCCAGACAATAGCATTTTCGCAGCTACGTACATATCCTCAGCAAAAATAACGTGAGTAGGAAACCCTCCAACGCTTTTTAAAGCTTTGTACCGGTACGCAGCAAAAGAATTGGACATAAAAGCACATTTTATGCCAAGTTCTGATGCGTCGGCCATCTCTTTGATTTTTGATGCTGATGGATAATTGTATATTCTGGCGTGTTGAGCTAAAGGGGTTGCGTCTAAATGAGATAGTTGCCTGCCGCAAACTGCACCTACTTCATCATCTACGAAGGGGGACACCAGCTTTTCGATTGCGTGTGGATCTTCTAAATATGCATCTTGCGTTAGAAATACATAAATATCGTAGCCTGGATTGAGGTCTACCAAAAGTTGGCGGGTTCCGCCGTGGTTAAAATCTTTACTTTGGACGGTATGCACATTATTACAGCGGGAATGCGCAAGCTCTGCTGTTCCATCGTGGGAGCTGGAGTCTACAATAAACAAATCCGCATGGACACTTTGCATGTCCAGAGAGTCTAACAGTCGGGCAAGATCATTTTTGTTATTATAAGTAGGCACTACACAAGCAATTTTAAAGGCGTACATTGTTTCGCACTCTTTGATTTACTGGTTAAGACCATTCTTTTGGATATTCTTTTTTCCAATCCAGAAATGCTGATTCCAACGTGTAAATATAATTGTAATTATTATTGATCAGATAGTCGGGCGATATATTGTTGGATCGCACTAGTTTTCGAATTCGAACTGGGCTGAATGGGTGCTGAATGCCGAGAGGTCGAGCAATCAACTCAATAATATATGAGGTGGTTAATAGTATGTGAAAAGGTACTGCAAAGCTTTTGCGCTGTATGTTGGCGACTTTGCAAACAGTATCAACGTACTCTTTAATGGAGGGCCCTGGATTCATAGACATATTAAAGGTCGTAATGCGTTCGTTTTTTTCAATCTGGTGGTTAAAAACCCATAGCATAGCATTGCAAAGTTCTTTGACATATACACCAGCTTTGCGGGTGTTTTGATTTCCCATGTAGAAAAAATAACGACGCAGAACCGCCTTGATCAATCGAGAGACGTTCCCTCCTTCGCCTGGACCAAAAACAACCCCAGGTCTAGCTATTACGAGATGCCGATCTTTTTCGCCTCTCGCTTGCCAAATCTGATGGATTTTTTCTGCCGCCAGCTTTGACCCCCCATATGGTGTATTCGGAGAAGGGATAGAACTTTCGTTTTTTTGAACTTCACTTGGTCCATATGGGGAAATAGAACTGGTGAAGATTATATTATTGCAACCTACTCGTTCGGCCCAGTTGCAAACATTCTCAGCTCCCAGAAGGTTGGTCTCGTAATACTCTATACCTTCGTGCCCCGGTTCACGATGGACAGCCGCAAAGTTTGCAATGAGTGATACAACTTCTGTTGGCTGCCAGTCAATTGCCTTCCTTACATCTCCAATAACTTCTGTTAGGCCAGGAGTTGAAGTGGTAACTGCCTTTCTATAGCTGCTAATTTTGTTTTTGATTGGCTCTATATCGTAGAGATATACGTGAGTGTATTTTTTTGTGTCAAGAAGGGTTTTAGCGAAAAAAGAGCCGATAAATCCGTTTCCGCCAAATATAACAGCGCACCCCATAAAGCACCTCATTCGAAAAGTTTATTAATGGTCCAATGCAATTTTTATTTGGATGTGATTGCTTTAGTATATGAGCTTTTAATTTTTCTGGTAGATATTTAACTGAGAAGCAAACGAAGTAAATTATGATCTTCCTTCGTCATACCTCCCTGTCCTATATTTTGCTGCATCAATGTAGGCGTGAAGCATGAACTTTAAGTGTTTTTGTTTTTCTTTGCAGCAAAGTACAATCAAAGCTTGGTGTATGGCTGCAAAAAATATTTCTCTCAGAGCAAGAGCTTTAGGAACACTACTTTTTCTAAGAAGTAAAAAAGAGTTCCTGATTCTATAGTAGCGCCTTAAGGGTGTATGAACAGGAACTCGGAAGAAAAAGAAATTTAAGCTTTTCTCACCAATGGAATGAATCATTTCTGCTCTTGGGTTTATCTCGATATTTATACCATGCTGCGCGCACCGCAGGCACCACTCTGTATCGACATAATCTATAAAAAAGTCTTCATCCATGGTGCCTACTTTTTTGAATACGGCTGTTTTAACAACAGTACCTGAAGAAATGGCCGTCGATACCATTCGTGGAAATTGCATGGCGCTTGGATTTATTACTTTTCGGAATCCATGTTTTGAAATGTCTACAATCTTGTAAAAAAAACCCTTCTCCTTATCTCTGAAAACCGGCGCAGCAATCATTGTGTCGCGATTGGTTATGCTGGAGAAAAGTTCTTCAATACATTCTTTTTTAATAATGCTGTCTTGGTCTAGAAATATAACCGCTCCATATTTATTGTCGACCGCGTAATCAATACCTATGTTCTGTGCCTTAGCGATTCCTTTGTTGTCATTTAGCTCAAATAATTTATTTTTGCTTTGAGGGTTCGGGATGTAACACTTGACAGTATTGTCAACTATACAACAATCGACACCGATATTATTTAGGCTATCTATTGTGTGTTGAAGTACTTCGATTTCTGGATTATACGTGACTATCACGGCGCATTTTTTCAATGGTGTAGCCCTCGAGCAGTACTTATATCGGAAAAATAAAAAATAGGACCATCAGTAAACCGCAGTCAGTCGAGAAGCGCGATGCTAATCGCGCCTGCAAAATGGTTACTCCCCCCACAAGGCGCACTTCAACCCATTGATTTGCTTTTGCCATGTGAAGTTAGCTAGAGCGTACTCCCTGATCGACTGATCATTTAGGTCTAGCTTTTTATACCAGGCAATTATGTCTTCAATGCTAAATATATCTTCAGAGGCTGGGACCGTCAGGCAAAACTCCAAATGATCAACTGAATAATCTGAATGACTTTTTATTATGGGGAGGTTTTGAAGGCAATATTCTTTTGACTTAATTGAGCAATTATAGTCAAGGCCGCTTCTATGTCGCCCCAGAGAATCAACTCCTATGTCTGCGAGTAAGTAATAATTAATTAATTCCTCTGGGCTTTTTCGTCCATGAAAAAAAACGTTATTTTCTAGCTTTAATTTGTTGACTAACTGCTGAAGGGTGCTGAACGTAGGCTCGTTATGTCCTATGACATGGAATTCTATTTTTGGCGCTAAAGAGTTTCTATCACTCTGCTTTACATATTCGGCTATAGACTTTATTAGTCTGTCATATCCATGCCAGTAGTTTAAATCAGCTACACCTATAAAAGAAATTTTATTGGCGTCCGTGATTGACTTGGGTATGAATTTATCATTAGGCATGATTCCGTTAATGAGACGGTGTGCTTTAGTGCCCCAAATAGTATCTACTGGTTTTCCCATATAGGTTACAAGATCAATTTTCTTATATAATTGCGCTCTCATTAAGAAATGAGGTATAAGAGATAGCTTCTCTTTTAAGGTTTTCATCTCTTGGTCGTATGGATATGTTGGTATTTCCAATGCAACCTTAGTGCTATTTCTTTTTAGAAGGCTGATGAAATATAAAAGGCCTAAACAGGCTGGGCCTCCTTGAGGGTTGCGGATGTATATTAAATCGTATTGACTACCAGAGGACTTTAAATATTCGCCTATCTTTGGAAAAAAAAGCTTTCTAGATAAGAAGTTGGTCGTAATCGTTACTTTGTGGTTGTTTGTAACGAATACTAGTCCTTCGTTAGAAGGAAAGGCCATGTCAACCGTACAGTCTGGGTAGGTGAACGCCGTTATCTGGTTCCTGATTTTTTTCGCTATTCCATCCTTTTGCCTATCAATAGGGTGCATGGAAATGTATAGTATTTTTTTTGCGCTCAAGGATATCACCGATATATTTATAGGGGGAATTGTATGTTGTATAGCTCAAGATTGGTGGAGCGCCAAAGTGTCAGTGAGCTGAATGCTAAGTAAATAATGGAAGTCGTGACAAGTATGTTTTTGTGGGCTTTTGAAGAGTGATAAGAACCTTTTGATATAAGGTGCGTAATTAAAATCGGAGTGAATGAAAAGGCCCAGTACAGGTTCCGAATAAACCATGCCATGTCAATTAGTAAGGCATTATAAATTGAGAGTGACGCGGTTATACATACAAGAAACAACGAGATTTTTTGTGTTCGGTCGATTTGTGTGTTCGTGGTTATGTTGTAAACAAATAAAGTAGCGCCTAGCAAGACGATTGAAATATCGGTTAAAGATTTTATCCGCCCTAGTAGTGATAAACCGTTGAATAGCGCACCCTCTACGCCATTTCCGACATAGGCATCTAGTTTATTTTGAAAATCGATATTAACTAGTTTGAATATTGGGTTTAGAAAATCAAGTCCGCTCAAGCCCCCTAAAAAACCCTTGGAAAGAAGTATAACAGTTATGTTTAAGCATAGTGCTCCGGCGCATAGCTGCATTGTACTTCTTTTGCTTCTGGAAATAATTAATGATAGAAGTATTACTATTAGGATAGTTATCGCAGACCAATGAAAACCAATGGCTATAAAGGCTGAAACAGAAAATGCCAGATATCGTTTGTTAATTAAATAGTATGAGGCAATTATAATAAATGACGCTGCGACGCCCTGTCGATATACGTTGGTTGCAAACTCAAAATAGCTGAAATTTAAAATGTAAAGTGTCAGGCAAAAGCTTTTTGCAGGGGCTGAAATGTAAAGAGAAATAGCTAAAAGTGTAGATGCAAGTAAAAATGACACGCTGGAGGCGACATAAAAGCTTTCGGAGTGGTCAAAAATACTTAGGAAACGCATCAGTATATAAAATGAATACCCCCAGGAGAAATTCTCAAATGATCCCAATGTTTTAAACTGATGAATATACATTGGCATGTCAGGACTGTAGTTTTCTGACAGAGTGTAGAAAGCAATTGAAACTGCAAAAATTGGTATGATTAGAAATCTATCAAGGGTGTGAGATTTAGCCAGCGCAGTCAGGGTTGAAAGTGCCAAGAGAACGATAAATATTAAGTAGTAAGCCAGAATGTCTGGGTTTGAAAAATTTGACATAAGGCGACCTTCTTAATTTGTTATTCGTAGTTTCTGAAATTTCATATTTTGCTTTTTTAGAAAGAAAAATATTAATAGGTTAAGTTTAGTTCGTTTGTTTGGATTTTAAGGATCTTGCGATTATGGAAAATTATTGTCGAAACTCTAAGGAGACGCTGAACAAATCACCGATTCATACCGAGCCCCATTTTCAAACCGGTTTTTTCGCCCTACCGGTCTTATTCCGCGTTTCTGGGGCCGATTTCAGGCCCCATTTTGCTAATTAGCGGGCCAACCCCGCCTTTCAGACGGATTTATCCCGCCATGCGCTGGAAATACCGCTTGGCCAGCATCAGATTGGCCAACCCGAACAGACTAAACAACTGCGCGGTGTTCTTTTCCAGCCCGCGGTAACGCACCTTGCGATGATTGAAGCGCACTTTGATCACTTGGAACGGATGCTCTACCTTGGCACGCAGTTGCGCCTTGGCGTATTCGATCTTGCGCTTGGCCCTGTACAGCACGCTGTCTTTGCCGTGATGCTGGTAGCTGCTTGGCCGTGCTGCAATCGACCAGATAACGTCCCGTCCAGCATGCTCCGCTCGCTTGGCCGCACCGGTGTATCCAGCATCTCCCGAGACATAGGTTTCGGCACCGTGTAGCAGCTTGTCGACCTGGGTGACATCGGCCACGTTGGCCGCCGTCCCCACCAGGCTGTGCACCAGCCCCGACGTGGCGTCGACGCCAACATGGGCCTTCATCCCGAAGTGCCACTGATTGCCTTTTTTGGCCTGATGCATCTCAGGGTCGCGCTTGCCTTCTCGGTTCTTGACCGAGGGTGGCGCGGCGATCAGGGTGGCATCGACAATGGTGCCTTCCTTAAGCAACAGACCACGACTGGCCAGATGCTGGTTGATCGTTTCAAACAGCACCCGTGTCAGCTGATGGGTTTCCAGCAAACGGCGAAAACGCAGCAAGGTAGTGGCGTCCGGTGCCGACTCTCGGCCCAGATCGATGCCCATAAAGCCACGAATGGCCTGGCTGTCGTAGACAGCATCTTCGGTACCTTCATCGGAGAAACCGAAACACTGCTGCACGACATACATGCGCAGCATGCGCGACAACCCAATCGCGGGGCGCCCGCGCCTGCCTGTGGTGTCGCCGTAAAACGGCGCCACCTGCGCCTCCAATTGCGCCCAGGGCACCAACTGCTCGATATCAGTCAGGAAACGATCACGGCGCGTTCGCTTTTTCTTGCCGGCGTATTCGAGTTCGGAGAAGGTCTTCTGCATGTCGGGTAACGAGGCTCACGAAGAGGATGGCTGGCTGAAGGTGTGCCAAGGGTCGGGGGCGGTTGGCTATTTATGCAGCGTCTCCTTAGGTATCCCCATGCCTTATGCTTTTTTGATTACAATAACCGTAAGTACAGCGTAAATTATTAAGTTGCTCAGGCTAAAAGCAATTACTGCACTCAACGCGGTGCCAGCCCAAAAGTAACCAGCCATTATGGCTGCAGCTCTTACCAGTAAAGCCGCACCCTCAAATAACAAAAATAGCCCTTGAAGCGAGAGTGCAGGAATAGCAGCAATTATAGGTCTTGTAACGAGTACCAAAAAAAGCCAAATTGACATCCAGCGAGCATACTCACCCGCTTCTCTCCAGTCGGCACCAAATATTAATGAGAATAGCCACGGACCACAGGCAATTAGAGTTATATATGGAATGGCACCTACGCTTGCTAGTGAGATACAGGATTTTAGTAATAGATTTTTCCCACTTTCTCCGTTGCGTATGGTGTCTACAAATTTTGGATAAAATACGTCAGCTACTGATGAGCCAATTAAATTTGATGGGACAAAAAGTACTGTGCGAGCTAATATATAAAAGCCGACTGCTGCTGGAGTGAAAAGATTTGCTAGCATTAGAATTGGCAGACTTTGGCCAATGCTGCTTAAAAATATTTGAGGGGTTCGAAAGTATGCAAATTCCTTGTATGTCTTTAATTGTCCAAATAGATTGCTTTTATTCTGGGGTGGGTATTGGTGCTCGCTAGGGTAAGTAGTTCCTTTGTTTGTTATTCTAATGCCCGCCCACAATAGGATTGTGTGGATTAGATAGCCCAAAGAGGTCGTTCCAATTAAAATAATAACGGTTGGATTTATTAGACCTAATCCAGATTTCGCTGTGTTAACTAGCAATGATTGTAATATCGCTGCCCTGGCTTTGAGCCTAAACAGTTTCTTTCTTATCGTCCATTGACCTGCAACGGCCATGGAAACTGAAAAGAACATGGTCAGAGGAAGCAATATGAGATAGGGTTCAATCAATTGAAGGTTAAAAGTATTAACTATAGGTTCTTTAAACAGGGCTAATATAATAGCTGTGATTAAAGACGTAAATAGCGCTATGCTTAATGATAGTTTTCCTAGGGCGATGGCATCAGAATCATTTTTAGGGAGCACCATCGCGATAGGATAACTTAAAGCTGCGAAAGGACTAATTATCTCCAAGATAGCTATAAAAATACCCATTGAGCCAAATACTTCAGGCCCATATATCCTTGTGATGATTGGAGAAAACGCCATTGCGATGGCTTGGGCGCCCGCAGTTCCTGTAGCTACTATGGCAACATTGCGAACGAAGCCGCTTTTGGTAAGTCGATTGACATAATTTAGCAATGGGAGGTTTGCCTCTTTGTTTGTTTTGCTACAGTTGCTGCTAAAATCTATTAATAAATATTTCGACCGATAGAGTAGTAGGCTATGTCTTTTTTGCTCATGCGTTTGGGTTCAAATAAGTTCCGTCCGTCGAATATTAGCGACGTTTTAAGTTGCTGCTTGATATAGTCAAAGTCCGGTGCTTTGAATGCCTGCCACTCTGTAATTATTATAAGAGCTTCTGCATTCTTTAAAGCTGCTTCCTTTGTGCCGCATAGCATAAGATCGTTGCGACTACCGTAAATTCTCTGCGTCTCCTCCATAGCTTCTGGATCATATGCTTGGATACTTGCACCAGCTTTCCACAGAGCCTCCATCAATACACGACTTGGCGCCTCGCGCATATCGTCGGTATTCGGTTTGAAACTAAGGCCCCATAACGCGAAAGTCCTACCTTGTAAATCCCCATTGAAGTGTTTGAGGATTTTTTTAAATAGGGAGCTTTTCTGATCGTTATTCCGATTTTCTACCGATTTAAGAATTTTTGCGTCAAAGCCAATGCTATCTGCCGTTCTAATAAGAGCTTGCACATCTTTTGGAAAGCATGATCCGCCGTAACCAGCACCCGCATAGATAAACTGATATCCAATACGTGGATCTGATCCAATACCTTGACGAACCATTTCAATATCAGCATCAAGCATTTCAGCAATATTGGCTATTTCATTCATAAAGCTAATTTTGGTGGCCAACATACAATTGGCCGCATACTTGGTTAATTCTGCACTGCGTACATCCATAACGATGATTTTTTCATGGCTCCGATTGAATGGTGCATAAAGCTCGCGCATGATTTCTTTTGCGTGCTCACTATCTGTGCCAATGATGATTCGGTCAGGGCGCATGCAGTCTGCTACCGCTGACCCTTCTTTCAAAAACTCTGGATTAGATACAATGTCGAAAGTGAGATTTTCCAATCCACGTTGAGCGAGAACCTCCGCTACACGGGTTCTAACTTTGTCAGCTGTACCTACAGGTACTGTAGATTTATCGATGATAACTTTGTGACTTTCCATATGACTGGCAATAGTCTTAGCAACCGCGAGCACATATTTCAAGTCGGCGGAACCATCTTCGTCTGGAGGAGTACCAACAGCGATAAATTGTACATCACCATGCTTGACTCCAACGTTCGCATCAGTAGTAAATTTAATGCGTCCTGCGGTCTGGTTTTCTTTGATCAGCGATTCTAGACCTGGTTCATATATTGGAATGATCCCTTGCTTTAGGCGCTCCACCTTGGTTGTGTCGACGTCAACACAGATAACATCGTGACCAACTTCGGCAAGCACAGCGCCTTGAACTAGACCGACATAACCAATACCAAAAATAGTAACCTTCATCTTTATTTCCTTTAAAAATAGCAAGGCCAGTTTATTACTTTTACTGGCAAATAATACAAGTTCTCAACATTGGAGGTGGTTATCTGTACAAAACAATATAAAAGACAGGATAGCGAGAGTTTTTAGTTGTGCCTAGTGAAGGATAGGGGGTTAGAGTTTATTTAGAGATGATCGGCTGATTACTAATTAAAAACGCTACCGCCCCAGGATTATTCGCTAGTCCCTGAAAGCGGTAATATTTAACAAATTTCTCAAGCCCGCTGAAACGGAGAGTGCTGAGGGTTCGGCTCTGGGCAGGTAAACTGCTCCAGTCAAGTGTTATCAGATTTGTATTCGTAGTGATAGTATCCATAGGCGCCATAACCATATTTGGCCGATGCGCGCCTTTCTACGCCATTGAAAATTGCACCTTTAAGGCTAATGCCATTTTGAGCAAAGCGGCGGATAGTCAACTCCACTTCGCGGGCTGGGTTGAGGCCAAAGCGCGTCACAATTAAGTTAGTTCCAGACTGACGACCTACAATCGCTGCATCGGTAACTGCCAGCAGTGGCGGTGTATCCAAGATAATCAAGTCATACAGCGAACTGACCTGCTCTAAAAAGTTGCTGAAATTTGCATGCATCAGCAATTCCGAAGGATTTGGCGGAATCTGGCCTCGGCTAATAAAGTCAAAATTTTCGATCTCGGTTTTATGAATAGCGGTTGCGAGATCACAGCGTTTGACCAAGAGATCGGACAGACCATTTTCAGCGGGAGCGCTCAGCACTTTATGTAGATAGCCTTTACGCATATCCACATCCACCAGCAATACTCGCACCCCAGTTTGGGCGACCACTGCGGCGAGGTTAGCTGATACAAAGGTTTTTCCCACTTGAGGGCTTGGGCCCGAAATCATCAATCGATTGTTGGTGGCTTCAAGCATGGCGAAGTGCAGACTGGTACGCAGGCTGCGCAGTGCTTCTACTGCGAGGTCGGTCGGGTGACTGATGGTAAGCAATGGCGCGGCTCTGTTTGAACGGCCACGACCTCGTTCACTCTTATCCTCTTCAGCTTTTTGCAAGCTACTGTAAGGAACAGAAGCATAGACCGGAAGCCCCATTTGTTCGATCGCATCCGGGTTTTCAATCCCCCGGTTCAGGGCTTTTCGCAGTAGGACCAGCGCTATAGAAAGGAATGCACCTAGCAAAGTCGCGATCAGCACAATCAGTGCTTTTTTCGGTTTGACTGGTTTGGTCAGGTCCACGTCTGCGCTATCGATCAGGCGAACGTTGCCCACGGTGCCTGCACGCATCACATCCAGCTCCTGTGATTTATTCAGCAACTGGGTGTAGATTTCTGTGCTTACTTGCACATCGCGTGTCAGACTCAGCAATTCCTGCTGGGTAGATGGCAGGTTTTCTATTTTTTTGGACAACCCATTCTGTTTGCCCGTTAGTTCACCGATTTGAGTCAGCAAAGCCTGGTATGCAGGGTGCTGACGGGTGAATTTGCGGTCCATCTCGGCTTGCTGCATCTTGAGTTCGGAGATGCTGGTATCCAGCGCGACAATCTGGTCGAGTATTGCTTTGGTTTCCAGGCTGATATCGACGGATTTGCTACGTGTCTGATACTGATTAAGAGCGTTTTCGGCTTTTTCCAGATCCTTACGGACCTGGGGTAGCTGATCCCTTAGGAATTCAAGGCTTTGGGCCGCCTCGGCAGATGTGCGCTCAACATTCTGGCGGACATAAAGCTTGGCAATTTCGTTCAGAATGTTGATTGCGAGTTCGGGGTTTTTGCTTTCAAGTGAAAGCCCGATAATTCCAGATTCTTTACCGCGCTCGGAAATATCTAGGTTCTTTTGATAGTCCAGGATGCTGGTGAGGCGAGGGTTACGTACAATGCTGAATTGGGTGCCAGGGTTAGCATGCAGTGTTTCAACTTGAACCTTAATGCCGTCCTGCTCGTAAGCTTGACCAACTTCGCTATCGGCTAACGTGTTTCCATCATCGTCTTGCAGCGTAAAGCGACCGTGTTCGCCTGCTGTCAATGTCAACTCTTTACCCAGCAGGTTGTTCGGCAAATCGAGTTGAAAAATTTCCAGTTTTTCGCCACCCCAAGCAAAGCTATTCATGCCAAGCAATGGGGTCGCAATCTCATTAGCCGATTGTGGCTTGAAGTGCCGGGCCAAGAATTCGCCGACTAGAGGGAAACGATTTGGCTCGATGGTAGTGTCGAGGTTCAAGTTGTCAACCGCCTTCCCAATTATGGCGCGCGATTTAATCAACTCGATTTCGGTCGCCGAAGGAGATTCTTTGCCCAACATGCTGCTGACATCAGAAAAACCTAACATGTCGTTCTTTTTGGCTTCGACCTGAACCATTGCACTTGCTTGGTAAACAGGTGTAGCCAACAGCGCACTAGCAACCCCGACAGCCATAAAAGCGCCAGTAATGCTGGCAATCAGCCATTTATGGTCGACCAGTGTTCCGAACAGCCCAAGCAGGTCAATTTCGTCATCACTATCGTTGTCACGTGCGAGTGTTACTGGCGCTTGCTGCATAAGTCAGTTTTCTTTACCTGTTACTGCAATTCGAGAAAATGGCTCTCAACGTACGAGACGTTGGGCCCAGGCGTTTACAGCTTCTTCGATCAACGCATAAGCATGAACGAATGCAGGCTTACCTCGTTTATACGGGTCGTTGATTTCACGGTTGTCTTGCCACTTGCCAAGCAGGAGCACCTTGCCCCGGGCCTCAGGAGCGATCCGCAGCACGCCATCAATATGGCGCTGTTCCATGACAAGTATGAGATCGGATTCGCTGACCAGTGACGATCGCAACTGGCGAGCCTTATGGTCCTTCGGCGGGTGGCCGCGTTCCTGGAGGACTTCTTGGGCGGTCGGTTCAAGGGCGTGATCGACGAGGGCTCCCAAGCCAGCAGAGCTGATCTGAATGTCAGAATCAGGCTTGGCTTTGAGGATTGCGCCACGCAACAGGTGCTCTGCCGTAGGGCTACGGCAGATGTTACCAATGCACACGATCAATACCCTTTTGAACAAAGCGACCTTCCTTGTGCGGAGTCATCGGCGAAAGTGAGAGGCGCGGGAATGTAAGGTTCTGTGACAAGAGTGTCAAGCTCGAAAGCCCGAAGTTGCGGGGGCTTTCACCTTCTTGAAGGCTTTTGGAGTAGTGAAAAGCGCCACCATATTGCCATCTTGTAGCGAATCTCCACGGTTGAGTGTTTCGTTGCTTTAGATCACAGGCTGTCCTTTTTTTTGCGCCAACCTAGCTGGGTAGCGGGTTGCAGGAAAAGCGAACCTTTCTTGACTCTCACGGTCTGTTTCACGCTGGCGGTTTCGGGCCAGAGTGGGCTGCAACTTTGTGGTGCGATCGAAGGGGGAAGGGTGTTTTGAACGAGGCATTTTTATTTTCGACGAGTGGCGAGGTGGCGCTGGTGGATGATCAGGACGCCGCTTCCGAATGTAATCGTTTGGGACTGGCATATACCTCATTGATTACTGGGTATTCTCTTTAGATAAAAAATTATATTTGGCGTCAATAAGTTGCTGTTGGGGGTGATGTGCTGTCAGGGTGAGTTACAAATATATGGCTGACTGGTAAAAAAATGTGTCGCTGGTATACTCCGGCCTCGCAAAAAATGTAGCTGTACGCCGATGGATATAAGGCGTATGTAGTATTGAAATGTTGGGGCGGAAGTAAGGAAATGGAATCTACAACCAAGGTTTGGTATTTGATTCAGTGCAAGTCCCGACAGGAAGAACGCGCGGAAGAAAATCTGGTGCGGCAAGGGTACATTTGTTTCCGGCCACAATATCTTCGTGAGCGTGTTGCCCAAGGTAAGCGTTCGGTGGTCAAAGAATCGTTGTTTCCGGGCTATCTGTTCATTCACTTGGATGATCAGGATAACTGGGGGCCTTTGCGTTCTACTCGTGGTGTGCTGCGGGTGGTGGCGTTTGGTAATCAGCCACTGGCGGTGGCGGATGCCTTGATTGAGCAGTTGCGGCTGCAGGAAGCTCAAGCGGGTGAAATTGAGTTGCAGTTGGTGAGCGGCCAGGCAGTGCAGATTGTCGAGGGGCCGTTTGCCGATTTGCAGGCTATCTACCTGCGCATGGACGGGGACGAGCGGGTGGTGTTGCTGCTGAACTTGTTGCACCGTCAGCATCAGGTCACCTTGCCATTGCGGGGCATCACTAAGCACTGATGCATCCATCTGAGTGTCCACTACCTCAGTGAACAGCTTATCAAATTCGGGATTTCTACCATTACCAGGACATCGCACCAGGACGGTGTGATTTTTGAGAGCTCAAATGCCAAAGATTACTAGCAACGAATTGCTCTACAAGTACAGCCGTTCGGCAACCGACGATACTGCGAGTGTCGTGAAACGGCCAAGGTTCTTCAACGCGCGTGAAGGGCATGAGGTCGCGGATTACCTCAATACTTTCACAGCGTCCGACGGCTCTGAACTGACCGTGCGGCGTCGACAGGTCATCGAGTGGATGCTCAATGAGCATTTGCCGGTGACTCATCAAGAGCCAGACCATGCCCGCAAATGGGTGTTTGTAAACTACCCGCGTCTCAGAAACTATTTTCCAAAATAGTTATTCAGGGCGCCTCTGTCTAAGAGATGCCCTACGCATCGCGAATGCTTCGAATGCTTGCTCGGCTAGACCCCGAGGCTTATAGTCCGCCCGTCGCCCTCATGGCGATCGGGTTTGGCGACCCAGTGATAAAGGAATGCAACGGTGAGCACACTGGTTCTGCAGTGCACGGTTGCACCCGCAAAGCTGCTTTATGGCAGCTGTGCGCGGGAGGCCTTCGGGCCTGCCGGTTTATCCTTTTCCGGTTCGCCAACCTGCGTACAGCTGCCACCCTCGTTTGGCGACGAGGTGGGTGGTTCTTGCTACCAAAAAAGGACTTCATTCATGACTCAGTACATTCCGTTAACGAACAACTGCGATCTCCCTTGCCTCGCTATCGACAGCCACGCCCCGCTGGCTGATCTCCACAACAATGCCCTCCTGCGTATCCGAGTGGCCACCGAGCTGCTGGAGAGTTTTGCGCGTAATGAAATGATGGGGGCCGATGGTCAGGATTTACAGTGCGTCAGCCAGGCGGCGGCGTTGTTGCTGCGGGATGGGTGTGATGTGTTGGATGTACTGGGGCGGCAATTGAGGCAGGGGAGCGAGTAGGCCAGGAGTGGCAGTCTCCACGAATGATTATTTGATCGTTGGTCAATGTGTATTGGTTAATTGAGGCCTGTAAAGCGGCGTTGGCATTAACTAAGGAGACGCTGCATAAATAGCCAACCGCCCCCGACCCTTGGCACACTACACACCTTCAGCCAGCCATCCTCTTCGTGAGCCTCGTTACCCGACATGCAGAAGCCCTTCTCCGAACTCGAATACGCCGGCAAGAAAAAGCGAACGCGCCACGATCGTTTCCTGACTGATATCGAGCAGTTGGTGCCCTGGGCGCAGTTGGAGGCGCAGGTGGCGCCGTTCTACGGCGACACCACAGGCAGGCGCGGGCGCCCCGCGATTGGGTTGTCGCGCATGCTGCGCATGTATGTCGTGCAGCAGTGTTTCGGTTTCTCCGATGAAGGTACCGAAGATGCTGTTTACGACAGCCAGGCCATTCGTGGATTTATGGGCATTGACCTGGGCCGCGAGTCGGCACCGGACGCCACTACCTTGCTGCGTTTTCGCCGCTTGCTGGAAACCCATCAGCTGACACGGGTGCTGTTTGAAACGATCAACCAGCATCTGGCCAATCGTGGTCTGTTGCTCAAGGAAGGCACCATTGTCGATGCCACCCTGATCGCCGCACCGCCCTCGGTCAAGAACCGAGAAGGCAAGCGCGACCCTGAGATGCATCAGGTCAAAAAAGGCAATCAGTGGCACTTTGGGATGAAGGCCCACGTTGGCGTCGACGCCACGTCGGGGCTGGTGCACAGCCTGGTGGGGACAGCGGCCAACGTGGCCGATGTCACCCAGGTCGACAAGCTGCTGCACGGTGCCGAAACCTATGTCTCGGGAGATGCTGGGTACACCGGCGCGGCCAAGCGATCGGAGCATGCTGGACGGGACGTTATCTGGTCGATTGCAGCACGGCCAAGCAGCTACCAGCATCACGGCAAAGACAGCGTGCTGTACAGTGCCAAGCGCAAGATCGAATACGCCAAGGCGCAACTGCGTGCCAAGGTAGAGCATCCGTTCCAAGTGATCAAAGTGCGCTTCAATCATCGCAAGGTGCGTTACCGCGGGCTGGAAAAGAACACGGCGCAGTTGTTTAGTCTGTTCGGGTTGGCCAATCTGATGCTGGCCAAGCGGTATTTCCAGCGCACGGCGGGATAAATCCGTCTGAAAGGCGGGGTTGGCCCGCTAATTAGCAAAATGGGGCCTGAAATCGACCCCAGAAACGTGGAATAAGACCGGTAGGGCGAAAAAACCGGTTTGAAAATGGGGCTCGGTATGAATCGGTGATTTGTTCAGCGTCTCCTTAATGGGCCAACGACGCATCAGTTAGCGTTCGAGGAGTGTCATTGTCCGTGTGCCTGAAAATCTCAGAGAACATGGGTACAAGCACTTTGTTGCCATACTCACTTAGATGGTCATCATCCCGATACAATGGTCGATTGTTTCTGGTCCCATAACAGCGTCCATCCGAGCATAGGTATGGTAGGGGATCTAGGATTTTCACGCCACACTGGTCACGCGCGGCATCTTGTGCACGCCATATGAACGACTGACGTTTACTGTAATCGGTAAGGGTAACGTATATATCTTTATGTGTGCCTGATAATTCAGCTCGCGCCATACTCGTGGGGACATCAATTCCCATTTCTGGAATTGGACGAACTAGGTATACCGTGCGATCCTTCGCAATCTGGCATGCTGTATTAGTTAAATTTCTAGCATACTCTTCGAGAAATTCTGGTTCTGACATCTGGTACGGCTTTGAAAAGTAAACTTGCGGAGTGTTTTTCTGGATTATATTTTCATTAGCACCGAAAGCAAATTGAGCGTGACGATTGATGATCACAACAGGGACATCGTGAGGCACTGTGCCCAGTTTTTGGATAGCCCAGTCTACGAATGCGCCACATTGCTTACGCTCTGAACTATGTACCCCTTGAATTATGGGGCAAGCGCTGTACGACCACTCCATTACTCCAATATTAGGCGATGGTGCTGCTGACACTACGGCAGAAATAGTCGCATTAGCATGGCTGTCTCCCAATACAATTGCTTTTAAATCGTTCCCTCCGAAGGTACAGGATGGCGATGCAACCCCTGTCATTAGTAGGCACTCATCCCTGCGAGGGTTTTTATTCAGGGATTCGAGGCTAATGGCTTCAATCCGTGGATCAAGTCGCCCATTTATACCCTGATTAAAACCAACACCAAAACCCACCACAGCTACCGTCATAGTACAAATAAATAGCATGGCAGTGCCTTTGCTCAGGCTAAGGCTGTTTAGGTAACGACGAGTTGGGGACTCAACGAGGTGATAAGAAAGATGACCGAGCACTAATGTCAGCCCTAATCCCATAGCGATGGATGCAGGATTTGTCTGGTGTCCTAAATAGGCTAGGGCCACCACTATTGGCCAGTGCCATAGATACAACGAATATGAACGCGTGCCCAGCCACTGTGTCACTTTGTGGCCTGTCCAGAATGAGCTGGAGCGAGCCGCCAACAATACCAGTAACGTCCCAATTACAGGTACCAAAGCTCGCCAGCCAGGCCAGCTTGATGAGGAATCAAATCCGACGATGGCTCCGATAATTAGTGCGAATCCGGCAGCTTCAATTGCAGCGCGCATGCTGGCAGTCAGGACTTGGCGGTTCGCTAGCAGATAGACCAGCCCTCCGGCTAACATTTCCCAAGCGCGAGTGGGTAGCAGGTAGAAGGCCGCACTTGGCTTAATTGGCGTGATGATTACAGATAGGGCAACTGATGCCATCAGGCCGACTAGCATTACCAAAGTTACGGCTTGACGGTTTGGCCGCCACTTCCATACAGCAAAAAGCACTAACGGAAGAAGTAGGTAAAACTGCCACTCCACCGCAAGCGACCACGTATGCAACAGCCATTTGTCGTGGGATTGAGTATCGAAGTAGCCGGCTTCCCGCCAGAATTGAATGTTGGAGAGGAAGGAAACGCCGAATAAAGAATGAGTTCCGAGCATTTTGTAATCAAGTGGCAGTAACGTCCACCAACCAAGCACTAGCAGCACCGCGCACAGTACGATTAGCGCTGGCAAAATTCGGCGCGCTCTCGCCATATAGAACTTAAAAACGGAAAAATTTGACGTCTTGCTTTGTTCCAGACCCTCTACGACTATGCCCGTCATAAGAAAGCCCGATATGGCGAAGAATATATCGACTCCGACAAAACCTCCGGTAAATCCATTTACCCCAAAATGGAAGAGGATGACGGCAAGCACGGCCCAAGCACGAAGTCCATTTATATCGTCCCTGAAATTTTTACCCTTGGTTTTCATATTTTGGTTACTTAGTGTTTGTGATTTGATATGGCGATCTGGTACCCGTCCGCGGCGAGCTATGATGCCCGAATGGGCGTGCGCGGTGAAGCTGACTTCGTCGTAAGTTTTAAAGGACACGCTTCGAACACGGGATGGCGACGCACGCCAATAGTCCGAGACGTGTGCTGTTCAGGTGGAAATGCCGGTGCAGATGCCGTGCCGCGCGCCAGCACAGGGGGCGCCATGGGCGAGGCATGTGGAGCAATCCTGACATCCTGGAGAGGGCGGGGAGCGAATGCCGGCAGCGTATGAGGCATGAGCGCAAGCTGATTGATCAATGAGGGAATTCCCGACAAACAAATCGAAACCATAAGTTCGATTTGGTCTGGTGGATGCCGTGTTGGTGCAATTTCGAAAATCTGCTTTCGCTGCTAGGGACCTATGCTGCTCTGACGAAGGAATAGGTGCAGGCTCACCCCGTAAGGTCAGTGTCAGGTAGTCATGGGGGCTGAAATCTAGGGAGACGCTGATTAATTCAAAATCACATAATTGCCACCCTTATAAATCAAGGCTTCCAGGGCACCTTGGTTGCTAAAAATTGAATTAATCAGCGCCTCCCTAGTGTGCTGTTTTCGAAATAGCTTACCCATTCATCTGCGCTTCCATCACATCGCGTGCTCGCCGGATCTTGTTCAAAATCTCCTCTCCCTTTGCGTTCCAAACGTACCGGGTCGGTTGCGCGTTTCGTAATGCCAGGAAGGTGGTAATCGAACTTTCCAACTCGCGTACAGAGCCGAAACTACCGTCGCGCAAGAACACGGTAGTGTCCCTGAAAAACCGCTCGACCATGTTCATCCAGGAGCTTGAGGTCGGCGTGAAGTGCACATGGAAACGCGGATGTTTCGCCAGCCAAGCCTTCACTTTTGCATGCTTGTGCGTCGCGTAGTTATCCACGATCAGATGCAGCTGGAGGTGTTTGGGAGTTTCCTTGTTGATTTTCTTGAGGAACGCCAACCACTCCTGATGGCGGTGCTGGCGCTCGATGCTACTGATCAGTTTGCCCTGGAGATAATCCAGCGCCGCGAACAGCGTGACCGTGCCGTGGCGAGTGTAATCATGGGATTTTGTTTGGATATGACCGATCCCCAAAGGCAGCCCGGGCTGGGTGCGCTCCAAGGCTTGAACCTGACTTTTTTCGTCGCAGCAGAGCACCAACGCCTTGTCTGGCGGGGCCAGATACAGCCCGATGACATCCCAGAATTTTTCCTCGAACTGCGGGTCGTTCGACACCTTGAAGGTACGTGTCAGATGAGGCTTCAAGTCATTGGCAGCCCATAGCTTGTGGACGGTGGTCGCCGAGATGCCAGCGGCACGGGCCATGCTTCGGCAGCTCCAGCGGGGCTCGCCAATACGGGGCTTGGTGACCTGTTCGAGTACGCGACGGACCGTGTCGGTAGGAAGGGAGGATTTGCGTCCGCGGCCGGGCTTGTCGAGCAGGCCTTCTAGACGCAGCGTCTGAAAACGTTGGCACCAACAGGTGATCGTGGGGAGTGAGAAACCGGTCAAACGAGCGATTTCCACCCTTGAACAACCTTGGGCTGCCAGCAGGATCACTCGGGCGCGACGGCCGTCGCGCTGACTGATGGTGGCTGAGCGTACACGGCGGTTCAGTTCGGCCTGCTCTTCTGGGCTGAGGACAATCTCTTGGACGTTCACTTGCGTTCCCCCGAGCGCTGGATGATAGGGAGAGTGTAGCCAAGACCGCAGAAAAATTATTTCGAAAACAGCACACTAGGGACAGCATCGACTGGTAGTTCCTGGCCAGTCGCTCGTACCGTGTTGCTATCCGGCGCAATTGCTTCAGCTTCTGGAAAAAGCGCTCCACCAAGTTGCGAGCCTTGTAGATGTGTCGATCAAGGCTGCGAGGGTTCAGGCGGTTCTTTTTCGAGGGGATGATCGCCTCAGCGCCACGACGCTGGATGACCTCAACAAAAGCGTCTGAGTCATAACCCTTGTCAGCCAATACGGCCTCGAAGGTGAAACCCTCGATCAACGCTTCAGCCTGGCCATATTCCGAGGCTTGTCCAGGCGTTAACAGCAAGCGTACCGGATTGCCCAGGGCATCGAACGCCGCATGAATCTTGGTGCTCAGTCCCCCTCGGGACTTGCCCGTGGCCTCGATGTCCTGGGTTGTTTTTTTGCCGCACCGTGCTGATGAACTCGCACTATGCTGCCATCCACCATCAAGTGCTCCAGGTCAGCGTCAGCAGCAAGTGCATCCATCATCTGTACCCAAACGCCTTTACGTGACCAGCGACTGTAACGCACATAGACTCTATGCCAATGACCATAGGTTTCCGGGAGATCACGCCACGGCGAACCCGTACGAGCAATCCAGAGTACCGCTTCGACAAACTGACGGTTATCGCGGGCAGTGACGCCTCGATCATGGGCCTTGCCCGGCAACAAATTCTTAATCCGCTCCCATTGATCATCATGAAGAAGCCTATGGCGGCTCATCCGCTGCTCCAAATCGACTGGAGGTTACGGACTTTACCTGCTCAGTTCAAATGAGAACGCCCCCCTAGTGCGCGACGACAACATGGGGCTCCCGGCACCGAAATTACGCAACGACTACTACGACAGCTTGGCCGGGGCGCTCGTGCGATACCCTGTGCCGGACGCTGGGTTGGTGCTCCACCCCTCGGGTATTCCCGGCGGCGTGATCAGGACCGAGCACTGGCTGGGCTCAGATGCCGGGTGGGACGCACTGCTCAAAGACATCGAGGAGATCGCCGACGACAGCGACTTTGACGATGATGTCATCTGGAGCGCGCTGACGCCGGCAAGGACAAACTACAAGAACGTCGGACAGGGCCGCGCCTATAGCGAAGACCAATTCATCATTGTGTGGCGTGACACCCACGCGGCTTTCGCCGCGCAAATGGGCTTGCCGGCGACCTTTGCCCACGAGCTCGGACATGCGCTCGGCTTCGGCCATGCCAACTGCGCCGACCCCGGCAGCAAGCTCGACGCAGACGCCATCGACAAGAACTTGACGACCCACACCGAAGACGTGGGCCTGGATGTCAGCACCGTCTGTCATACCAGTGGGAAGAGGGGACCTGATGAGCTATTGCGGCGCCCAGGGTCGATGGACGTCGATCGGCTTATGGAACCGCTTATTCGATCTCTAGCGGAGATAGGAAGATGCGTTACTGGTACGTGACGGGGCAACTGGCACCGACAATACGCTTACGCTGAGGCGAGGGTATCTTGATGAGCGTCCGCGGCGGTCGCCAGAGCAAACCAGCCCTCTGCGCATCGAGTTTCTCGATGCCCAAGACGCGCTGCGCCTGGCGCATCCCCTCACCCTGCGCAGCTCCTGCGTAGACGGGGAGAGGCGGCAGGACGTATCGCGTTCGTTCCGCGAATGGGTGCCCTATCCGCAGGGCGTGGCCAAGGCGCGGTTTGTCTTCGGTGAACCGTACGTACGGTGGCGTGAGAGGACGGCGGATGTGAATCCGCCTCCTACTCGATCCTGAAATCCAGCAAAATCAAGGAAGAACCGAATCAACATGGCACTCGGCACCTATCCCGAGCTGTCTCTGGGTCAGTGCTCAACTTTATAGCCTGGTGGAAACAGCCAAAGCCAACGGCCAAGAGCCTTATGCGTGGCTGCGCCACGCACTTGAGCGCTTGCCGCTGGCCACTTCGGTAGAAGACTACGAAGCCCTGTTGCCCGTGGAACTGCACGCCAGAGATGCCACGGTAAACAGAAAGCCCATCTCATAGAAGGTGGGGTTTATGGATCGCATTGTTATGCTCGCTCTTTGCGCTGGCGTGGGTTGCTGTGACTGCCGGCGAGCACGGCTATCGCACAGAGCACAACCAGGGTTGCCGCGTTGGCCGGGATCTGCAGGTTGAAGTCGGTGCTGGAGTGGATCAGCAGGGCGATGATGCCCATGCTTGCGCCGAAGCCCACCCCGCTGCGGTACACCGATTCGCGCCGCCATTGCGCCCTGAGGGCATACCACAAGGCCAGCAGGATGAAGACCGCCAGCGGTAGGCTGCCCAATAGACCGAACTCGATAGCGAATTGAAGGTAGTCATTGTGCGCATGGTCAAAGTGCAGTCGGATGTCCTCGCCAGGGTATTTGGGGAATACCGCTTCGAAGCTGCCTGCGCCTTGCCCTACCAGTGGCCGCTCCTGCAGCAGCGGTATGGCGTAGCTGAAGACGTCATCGCGGATTTCGTTGGCCTGCTGGACAACTTCGCCATTGACTACCACGTCGTTCAGGCGGGTGTTGAGCACGCGGTCTTTGAGCTTTTCCAGGCCGAAGTACTGGCTGATCACCAATACATCGATAAGGATGATGCTGGCGAGGATCAGGCTGTTGCGCAGACGGCGCTCCTTCTCCAGCAGTACAAACAAACCGCCCACTAGAAGCAGACTGGCGAAGAATGCGCTGTTGCCCATCCGCGAGTGGGTCATGACCAGCGCGATGACCATCACCACTAACGCCAGACGCAAGCGCGCCTTGGGGCCCATCAGCAGCTCCAGGAAGTTGACCCAACTGAAGGGGCGGCCATCACGCAAGGCAAGCAGCAGACCGATGCCGCAGGCCAGCGTCATTTCCAGGTAGCCCGCCAGGTGGTTACGGTTGACGAAGGTGCCTGTGGCATCTCCGACGTAACTGGTTTTAGGACCTGCCAGTAGCCATTCCACGCCGGACAGGGTCATGAACGCGCCAAAAAAAGCCTGCAGGGTGCCACTGACCACCAGTGTGCCAAGCAGCAGGCTGAGACGTTTGCGGGTATGGAACAGGCTGACCACCAGCAGGAACAGCAGGCAGTAGGCCAGGCCGAGCACCAGGTACTGCAAGGTCGCCCCGTTATCCACGCTCAGCCCAGCTAGCCATTGCACCGCGACCCAGGCTTGGCTGAGCAGGAGCAGTGCAAGCAGGGGCAGGGCGGCTCTAAGTGTCTTGTTCCGGCTGCCTTGCGCTGCCGCGCCGCGCAGCTGGCCGATCGCCCAGACGCCGCCCAGGCCGCCCATCAGCAGGGCGAACAGTCCAACTGCCCATTCGCGATTACTGCCTAGCGGCAGCGGCAGCCATACCAAAACAAAGAGAATTGCGGCAAGCAGGAACCGGTCGAGGTGGTTGGCGGGTTGGGGCATGGGTAGGGCTGATCCGTTAGGTTTCTGGCAAGTAGCAAAAGCGCGCGAGGCGGATTTAAAGGCCGTGATTGTAGGGACTTCTGCCGCTGATAACCATGGTTTGGCGGGGGTTGTCGCTTTGATGTAAGCGGCTGGCCAAGTCACCTACCTGAACAGCACGCTAAAGCAAAGTCTGAGGGGTGTCGTTCCCTTGGCGTCAATTCTCCAACGATGTATAGTCGCGCACGAAATGGACCGGGTAGCGGGTATAAGATAGCGCCCGAAAGGTTGCATACAAGCCTGGGGCCTTGCCATTTACTCTTTAGCTCAATTTGCCTTCTTCACAGCGTGCTGCGCAGTGAAGGGGCGGTAGCGTTTCTGGAGCCTGGACCTTTACTCTGGCAAGGCGAAAGTTGTAGAAGTTACCCAGGAGTCAGCAAGGCAAGATGCCGGGTAATAATGGATTAACCTGTCAAATTTCATGACCTCTCCCTCGATACCGCCCACTACGCCAGCCACTGCGGGCCTCAAGTCGTCAGGGCTACGTAGCGCTGTGCGCGCGGAATCTAGGGGGGCTTCTGCAGTTGCGCAGTGGATGCAGTCAGTGGCAGGGCATGAATAACAACTTTTACAACACCCAAAACTGCCCACTACTCTCAGCAGAAGAGGAGCAGACTCCATGCAACATCTAACGAGGACGTTCGATATGCGTAAAACTCTTTTCAGCCTTTCCCTGGCGGTAGCATTGGCCTCTGGTCAGGCCTTCGCGGACCAAGCCACTCGGGACTCCAAGGTAGCCGGCAACGCCAATGCTCCGGCTGCTACCAGCTCCGGCAAAGGGCATGGTGCCACTCCTGCCACTCCTGCCACTCCTGCCACACCTGGCGGTCCTGGCGGTCCTGCCACTCCTGCCACTCCTGCCACTCCTGCCAGCCCTAACTAATCGGCTGACCTTCAGCTGAATCAACACCAATGCTGGTGCCCCGTGCGCCGGCATTTTTTTGCCTTTTCCACCGGCAAAATCAAGGAATACTGGGTTCTCGCATGAGCAAGAAATTCAACGCAACTTCACCGGCTGCCGCCGTTTCGGCTGTGCTCTGTATCAATGCCTGGGCCATTGAGCCGCAAAGCGTCAAGCTGTCCGATGGCCTGACCTTCACCCCCACCCTGCAAGTGAGTGAAAGGTACGACGACAACTTCCGGGCCGTGGAAGACAGCGAGGAATCCTCCTGGATTACCGGCATCACCCCGACCTTCGTACTCGGTGCCGAGGGCCGCAAGAGCGCGTACGCGCTGACCTACTTGGCCAAAAGCGACATCTTTCATTCGAGCCACACAGACGACAACACCGATCACCATCTGACCGCAGATGCCGGGTTTGAATTCGATGCGCGCAACCGTCTGAAGCTGAACAGCGGCTATCACAAGGTTGAAGAGACGGTCTCGGAAGAGCAGAACATCGAAAACGACAAGTACAGCACCAGCAACCTTGGTGGCGTGTACACCTATGGCGCCGAGCGCGCCCGTACCCAGGTCGATTTCGGCGCTAAATATCAGGAGTTGCGATACCAGAACGGCAACCACCTCAATGCCGACAAAGAGCGCGACACCACCGCGCTTAGCAGCACGTTCTACTACCGCGTGGCTCCCAAGACCCGCGCCCTGGTTGAAGCTCGTTACACCGAGTATGACTACGTCTCCAACGACCGCCTCAACAGCAACAACGTCGCCCTGCTCGGCGGTCTGACTTTGGATGCAACCGCCAAGACCAGCGGTACCGTCAAGATTGGTGGCGAGAAGAAGCGTTTCGACGACTCCAGTATCGACGACAAGAGCGGCGGCATGTGGGAAGTGGGTGTCAGCTGGAAGCCACGCACCTACTCGACCTTCAACCTGAAGACGCGCCGCGGGCTCGACGAAGGTCAGGATAACGCCTCCGCCATCGAGTCCCAGAGCACCACTCTGAGCTGGGGGCACGAGTGGCTCGACCGCCTGAGCTCCGACTTCAGCTACACCTACAGTGACCGGGAATACCAGGACATCAAGCGCGACGACAAGTTCGATACTTTCGGCCTCGGTCTGACCTATGAAATGCGCCGCTGGCTGGATGTGGATGTCGGTTACAAGTATTCCGAAAACGACTCCAGCGCACCTAACGAAAGCTTCGAACGCAACATCTACACGCTCAGCCTCACAGCCAGCCTGTAACCTTGCGTCCGTAGAATATAGGGGGGCTTCGCCCTCTTTTTACCCCGAGATATTCAGGAGCAACCGAGCCACATGGTCATTCGCATTTTTTTCAGCCTGATCCTTGGCATGCTGCTGATCAACAGCAGCGTCGTGCAGGCAGAGGGCAACTCCAAATACAAACTGGCTTCGGGTGATGTCATCCGCATCAATGTCTTCGGCGAACAGGATCTCAGCTTCGAAGCGCTCCGCCTTACCGATGCCGGCACCTTCTCCTACCCCTTCATCGGTGAAGTCCAGGCCAAAGGTAAAACCGCTGCCGAGATCGAACAGATGATCATCGACAAGCTCAAGGGCGACTATTTGGTCGACCCGCGCGTATCGGTCAGCGTCCTGCTGTACCGCGAATTCTTCATCAGCGGCGAGGTGAAAAAACCTGGTGGCTTCCCGTTTCAGCCCGGCCTGACGCTGCGGCGTGCCGTTGCCCTGGCCGGCGGCCTTACCGAGCGCGCCTCGGAGGGCCAGATCACCATCATCCACGACCACGATGCCAACCGTACCCCAGAGGCAGCCACCCTCGACACCCACGTCATGCCCGGCGACACCATCACCATCGACCAGGGTTTCTTCTAAGCATCAATCCGTCCTCCCGGCGAGCCTGGGCACAGGTCGCATGGCGCGGCCTGCCCCCCATCGGTGCCTGAGCGCCCTCAACTTTTTCAGAGTTTCCCCAAGCATGGAAAGTAACACTCATATCATCGAGCGCAATCTGATCGCCCAGCGCCAGGATGAGGGCGACGACGAGATCGACCTGCTGAAGTTGTGGCAGACCATCTGGCTGAGAAAGTGGAGCATCCTCACCCTGGTGCTGGTCGTCAGCATGGTCGCGACTCTCGCGGTTTTCGCCATCACGCCCATCTACCGCGCCGTAGCTACCCTGATGATCGAGGAGAAAGCCGCCAAGGTGGTGTCTATCGAGCAGGTCTACGGCCTCGAAGGGACGGGCAGCGAATACCTGCAAACCCAGTTCGGACTGCTGAAGTCGCGCTCCCTGGCCGAGCGCGTGGTGCGTCAGCTGAACCTGACCACCCACCCCGAGTTCGATCCGCGGCAGCAGCCCGAACCGCTGATCGACATCGGCGGCCTGCTGGCCAACTTCGACTTCAACAAGATCGTGCCGGCAACCCTGCCCGGTGACTTGGAGGAGGGGGTCGACCTCACCGAAGCGGAAATCTTCGATACAGTCACCAAGGACTTGATGGAGCGCATCAGCATTGAGCCGCAAGGCAAGAGCCAGCTGGTCAAGGTGCTGGTGGACATGGCCGATGCGCGCACGGCTGCGCTCGCCGCCAATGCCCTGGCCAACGGCTTCATCGAAAGCCAGCTGGAATCGACCATGAACAAGTCCATGACCGCCACCAACTGGATGAATAGCCGCCTGGGCGAGCTGCGCACCAAATTGAAAGATGCAGAAGACCGCCTGCAGGCCTATCGCGAAACTGAAGGCCTGGTCGATGTGGATGGCGTAGGCACCATCAGCGCCGCCGAGCTGTCCCTCACCGGCGAGCGCATGATCGATGCGCGCCGCCAGCGCGCCGAAGCCGAAAGCCAGTACCGCCAGGTCCAGGCCATGCGCGGCGGTGGCTGGGAACGTCTGGCCAGCGTTCCGGCTGTGCTGGGTCATCCGCTGATCCAGCAGTTCAAGGCGGAAGAAGCCAAGGCCAAGGCCAAGTTCGAAGAGTTGTCGCGCCGCTATGGTGCGCGCCACCCGGCCTTGGATGCCGCCCGCTCCGATCTGAACGCCGCCTCCGCCAGCCTGCGCGGTCAGGTCGAGCAGGTGGTCGCCGGTATCGAGCGCAACTATCAGCTGGCCGCCGCCAACGAAAATTCCCTGCAGGCCTCGTTCAACGCCAACAAGTCGCAGATCCAAGACATCTCGCGCAAGGAGTTCAAGCTGCGTGAACTGCAGCGTGAGGTGGATGGCAATCGCACGCTCTACGACACCTTCATGACCCGACTGAAGGAAACCGCCGCCACCTCCGACCTGGACAGCGCCAATGCCCGGGTGGTGGATCAGGCCGTAGTGCCGTCTGAACCAATCAAGCCGAAGAAATCGCTGATCGTCGCCATCGCCGCCCTGCTGGCCGGCTGCATCGGTGTGGGCCTGGCCCTGCTGCTGGACATGCTGAACAATACCTTCAAGAGCACCGAGCAGGTTGAAGGCCGCCTGAACATTCCGGTGCTTGGCATCCTGCCGTTGATGAAGAGCCAGGAGCGCAGCGACCTCGCGCGGCTGTTCACCACCGACAAGGACAAGACCTTCTCCGAGTCGGTCCGCACCATTCGCACGGGCGTTGTGCTCTCCGGCATCGACCACCCGCACAAGGTCACGGTCATCACCTCCTCCATCCCCGGCGAAGGCAAGAGTACCGTCTCGGTCAACCTGGCCTTCGCCCTCGGCCAGATGGAAAAAGTGCTGCTGATCGATGCCGACCTGCGCCGCCCGACCTTGGCCAAGAGCTTCGAGTTCCCGGTTGGTACTCCCGGCCTGGCCAACCTGATCGCCGGCACCGCCACGCTGGAGGAATGCATCAAGCATGTCGACGGCATTGACATGATCAGCGCCGGCACCGTGCCGCCAAACCCGCTGGAACTGCTCTCGTCGCCACGCTTCGCCAAGGCCATCGAAGTGCTCAAGAGCAAATACCAGCGCATCATCATCGACTCGCCGCCGACCCAAGCGGTGAGCGACGCGGTAGTTCTGTCGACCTTTGCCAACTCGCTGATCTACGTGATCAAGTCAGACTCCACGCACATCCCGTTGGTGGAGAAGGGCGTCGGCCAGTTGCTGCAGAACAATGCGCCAATCAACGGCATCGTGCTCAACCAGGTCGATATCAAGAAAGCCAAGAAGTATGGCTATACCTACGGCGGTTATTACGACTACTACGGCTACAGCAACGCCAAGAAAGCCTGAGTGACAGCCTGCCCTGGGAAAACTCTGAATTAGTCGTCATCCCCGCGTAGGCGGGGATCCAGAAGCAGCGTGGCACCTGGGTTCCCGCTTTTGCGGGAACGACGAGCAACCCGCACCACCCTGTAGAAACGCCACCCTGGCGCGAGACAACCAAGGGTTTCAATAGCAACCATGATCGACCTTCACAACCACCTGCTCCCCGGCATCGATGACGGTGCGCCTGACCTCGACGCCTCGCTGGCACTGGCGCGCATGGCCGTTCAGGACGGCATCACCCACCTGGTCTGCACACCGCACATCCACCCCGGCCGCTACGACAACAGCCCCGCCAGTATCCAGGCGGCGTTGGCTTTGTTTGTCGCTGCCTTGCAAGGGGCAAACATCTCTCTGCAGGTTGCTGCTGCAGCAGAAGTGCGCTTTGGCGTGGAGTTGATGGTCGGCATTGGCCAGGGAGCTATTCCTTTCTTGGGCGAATGGCGGGGCAAGAAGGTGCTGCTGCTCGAGTTCCCCCATGGTGAAGTGCCCTTCGGCGCCGAACGCCTGATCGCCTGGCTGCTGCAACGCAACATCGTGCCGATGATCGCCCACCCGGAACGCAACAAGGGCATCATGCGCACGCCGTCCAGCCTCAAGCCGTTCCTGAAGCAGGGCTGCCTACTGCAAGTCACGGCCTCATCGGTGGCGGGCCGCTTTGGCCCGGCCGCCCAAGAAGTTGCCCATGAGCTGCTGGCGCAAGGTGTAGTTACCATACTCGCCACCGATGCCCACAACCTGCAGCATCGCCCACCCATGCTCAGCGAGGGCATGCAACATGCCGCTCGCATCGTTGGCGATGCCAAAGCAGAAGCCCTGGTCAAACAGATCCCCTGGGAAATCGCCCAGAGCCATTTCGCATGAACCCCAGCCTATCCATCGACCGGCTCAGCCGCCGGAAACAGCACTCGCCCGCAGGCGAGCAAAGTGTGAGCGTCATCACACAAAAAGTGTCTGCCGTGCTGGTGTTGCCGTTGGCCATGGTCCTGTTATTTGCAGGGGCCTGCATGATCGTGGCTGGTATCGCCAGCTACCAGGCTGAAGCCTTTATCAGTGACTGGGAAAAGGCCGGCAACGAGCCCGAAGCCCGTGCCTGGCAAATCGCCCACGATGCCGCCCAGCGAGCTACCAGTCTGTACCCGGTTGCCAATGGCGATTACCTCGACCGCCTCGGGCGTATCCACAGCTGGCAGCAATTCCGCCAGCCCTATGCGGCCCCTACCGCAGCAAGCTCGCGCCATGCCGCCCTCGATGCTTTCCGCGCCGCGGTCGCCGCACGCCCCAGCTGGCCCTATACCTGGGCGCGCTTGGCCCACAGCAAACTCTACCTGCAAGAGTTCGATGACGAGTTTGCCCACGCCCTGAGCCAGGCCTTTCAGCTTGGCCCCTGGCGCATCGGCGTCAATCGCGAGCTGGCGGAAATCGGCTTCAGCGCCTGGCCCCATCTGAGCGAAAGCCAGCGCCAGGCCGCTCTCGAATCGGCCCGGCGCAGCATTGCCTATGGGCACGCGGAAGCCCAACGCCTGCTCAAGATTGCCCAACACACCGGCAAGCTGCCGCAGCTGTGCGGCAGCTTGAGCCGCGAACTGATCAACAACCGCAAGCTTTCGCCATGCCTGAATTAACGTTTGCAGAGCGGCTTCCAGCCCCGCCGTCCCTGTAGGCGTCCGCCCGCCGCCCCGGCGCCGCGCTGTCGCGCAGCAAACTTGGGGGCGTACGGCTCAAGTTCTGGGGTGAGTCTCAATTCCTAAAAGCCTGTGGCGGCTGTCCCGAAGGGGCAGCCGCCACAGGCTTTTTGCTAGGATAAGTACGCGCGGGACAGAGGCCGTAGCCCGCACTGGTGTATCAGCACCCGCGTAGGAGAGTGGCCCGCACGGTATCGGCGTGGAGTCCCTGTCGGCACGGCTAGCCAGAACGCCCCCTAGGTGGTATTGCCGCTGTAGATCTGATGCACGTAGTGTCTGTATCGCTGGCAGACCGTGCTGGCCGGTGGAGGTCGTTAGGAAGAGATGATGCCTGATCAACATTACATTGCCATTCAGCCACACGTCAGTGAATACCCTGAGCCGATCACCTTGAAGGCTGGCGACAGGGTTTCAGTGGGTGAGCAATACGACGGGCCTGAAGGCTGGGATAAATGGTATCTGTGTTCGGCACCAGGGCAGAAGGCGGGTTGGGTGCCGGGGCAGATTATCGATAGCGGGATGGTCACGCAGGATTACACGGCCAGGGAGTTGGAGGTTGTCATCGGTGATCACCTGATCGGTACGCGTCAATTGAATGGTTGGCTTTGGGCTACTCGGGTCTCGGATGGTGTGTCTGGTTGGGTGCCTTTGAATAACATTCGTATTGCTGAGGCTTTGTAGGGTTTAGCTGTGCGGGGAGTTGGCGTTGGAGGCTTCGCGCTGAATGACCTTTGTGCCTCTTTCGCGCAAGAAATCAAAATCTGCCGCTGCTGATGGGCTGCGATTGAGCGGCAAGCGGGTGTGGGATTCTGAGGTTCGTATTGGCGCCCCTTACGGGCCGCATCGCAGCCTTCGGCAGCGGCTACGGGGCGATCAGTTGGGCGGCTGATAAACAGTCTTACTTTCCACTTCGATGCAGGTCGGGCACGTGTCCCATCATGCAATCATGACGGCATGCGCCTCGCTGACGCCTTCTCCGGCGAGCTGCTGCATCTGCTGATCCATCTTCGTGGCCAGTCGGCGGAATTCATTTATGCTAATCAGTCGCCCGCCTCTTTCTGGTGTCGGAATGCCAAGATATACACCGCATCAGCGGTCGGCTCGTGGCGGTACAGGGCCACATAGCCAGAATCCCCGAAAGAAATCACCAACTCGCGCAGTTCTGGCATTTCAGGGAATGGCCGGCCAATATCGGGGGCTGTTTCCAGTAGCAAGAGTTGCCGTTCGATGGTCTGACCGGCCCGCTTCGCGGCTTCTGGGGCCTTTGCGGCCAAGAACCGTCGGCATCGCTCCAATCCTTGCGCCGCGCCTTCGGTGACGATTACTTGTGGCACTCAGGCACCGCCTTTTCGTCTTCGGTGCCCCAGGTGTTCAGCCAGGTACGCACTTCCTGGCCGGTCAGGTGACGCCCGGTTTCCTGATAGGCCGCCCAAGATGCCAAGGCTTCCTTCTTGAAGCTCTCGCGGGCTTCCTCCCGCTCGACGTATTGCTGGATGGCTTCGAGCATAATCCAGTGGGGCGAACGGCGGCGCTGGCTGGCGAGGTGCTGGACGCGAGCTTTTAGCGTGTCGTCGATCTTGAGAGACGTTGCCATAGTTGACTCCTTATCACATGGTAATACCTAGTGATACTTTAGTTCTCCCGTCCCTGTCCGTCAAACGTAGGTTTGTTGGACAGTCGGCGGTGATCGGGTTACCTGGCGGTCGCCTGGTGTTTCACCTGTTTGGTGCCTTGGCCGAGTTTGAGCGTGACCTGATCCGTGAGCGCACCCAAGCAGGTCTCTGCGCCGCACGAGCACGCGGGCGCAAGGGTGGACGCAAGAAACGGCTCGATCCCGCCAAGCAATAACTGGCCCTGCGCCTTTACCACGAGCGAAAACACACCTCTTTCGCGCAAGAAATCCAAATATGCCGCTGCCGGTAGGCTGTGATCGACCGCAAAGCGGGTGGGAATACTGAGATTAGTGTTGGCGCCCCTAGCGGGCCGCATCGCAGCCTTCGGCAGCGGCTATGGGGCGATCAGTCGGCCGCCTGATAAACAGTCTTACTTTCCATGATCGCCTCCAGCAACCGAGGAATGGGAATGGTAGGAATCAAGCTTGTCGGGGTGCCGAACCGTCGTGATACAGGCGCTGTGGTGCATCTGGCTCACTTGGCTGAATTCATCGCAGGCAAGCGTGGTTCTAAGATTAAAAGCCCACTACTCGAGATGAGTTCAGATCGGCGTGGCAGAGCTTGCAGCGATTCAGGCGTCGCGGCGAACCCGTTATACCGTGGTGATTTCATCGCTAGCAAGCTTTGCTCCCACAAGATCAAAAGCTCCCACAGGATCAAAAGCTCACGGCTCGATATCGAGGTGAACGGAGATCGGCGTGGGAGTGAAGCTTGCTCACGATAGCTTCACCGCGCTCTGCCAGATGCACCATGGTGTCTGCATCGCGACGGTTCGGCGCCCCGACAAGCTTGGCCCCACAAAAGCGATCCGCGCAGCCCCTCAAGTTGCTGTCAAGCCAGGCGCGGATTGCAATTGCCCGATGAGGGGCAAGTTGGTATCTACAGAGTTTCGTAAGTGGCCTTGGCATTAAAGGTAAGACAGGCCTATCGCGGGCGGCGGGGAGTATGGGGCGGTTGTGGTGGCTGCATCGCTGGCGAGCCAGGCTCCTACAGGAAGCTGCGGCGGTCTATGGGGGGACCGCCGCGGCGGTGTCGTCGGTAAGCCGAGTATCTGCACAGTGCAAAGTGGCTGGTTGGCGAGGTTACTTGATGACGTATTTCGGGGCTTCGGGTGGGTGTAGCTTCGCTTGCAGGATCACCCATTCTCGCTGGATGACGGCATAGGGCAGGAACACGCTGATGCGCTGTGCGTCCTTGATGCCGGCGTGTTTGGCTTGTTCTTCGGGGGTGATGCTGTGGTAGCCGATGTTGATGCCGACCACGCTACCGTCTGCGGCTATGACCGGGCCACCGGACATGCCTTTGATCAGCGGCGCGTCGTGGATGGCGTAGCGGTCGCCGCTGTTGTCGTTGGTGTTGAAGAAGGGCGTGGAGTACACCCGGCCCTGGCCGCTGGCACTGGCGAGGTACGGAGAGGCACCTTCGGCGGTGATGCGTTCGCCGGTTTTTGGGGCTCGCCAGTGGGGGAGGTAGCCGCGGGCTTTGTGCTTGAAAAACACCAGGTCGCAGCCGGTGCTGCAGGTGTGTTGCACATTGGCGAGCAAGGGGACGTGGCTGGCCGTGACGGCGTAGTCTTCGTTCCACTGCACGGCCGAAGCCAAGAAGACGTAGGGAAGGGGGAAGCCTGAATGGACCTGGAAGTAAGCATCGCTACCCACGAGTTCGGGTTTTACAATGCCGTTGCATCCTGCTGTTAACGCTCCTAGAAATACGATTGCCATGATCTTCGTCATGAGCTTCACCGTCTTGTCTGGAGTAGGTTTGCGGGGGGGAGTAGAGCGCGCTCTCTCGGCGGGCTGAAATGGCCCGTTGTTATCACTTAAGAAGGTTAAAGATTTTGCCGTTAGAACGAATGGCTCTAGGAATAATTACTTTTATATAGTCACAAAGTATAGGGAGCTGGCAGCTATTTAAGGGTGGGCTGCTTCAGGCGGTATTTTTGCTGGAGGCCTTGATATTAAAGGCTTAGGAGCTAATAAGGCTCCTATGTAGCGGCGAGATATATCGTTATTAAACCTGGCGCCAGACTATTGTCGCGCGCCAAGGCGTTATTGCATTTTTTGATCGCCGGGTTTTACTCGGCGATTTGCAGTTTGCGCGCTTCGGTATACACATAACGCACTTTTTCATATTCAAACGGCGAGTTCGTTTGCCCGTATTTGAATGTGGTGCTGTAGCGCCGGTCGATGGCGCGCAATACCCAGACTTCCGGGTGGTCGGTGCTCACGTCCGATACGTTCAAAAAGTTGATGGCCGACTCTGCGCTGAAGTCGACCGCCAGGCCGCCGGTGTCGCGCAGGTTGGAGGGGCCCAGGATCGGCAGCATCAGGTAAGGACCACCCGGCAGGCCGTAGAAGCCCAGGGTTTGGCCGAAGTCTTCGGTCTGGCGCGGGATGCCCATCTTCGCGGCGGGGTCCCACAGGCCGGCGACGCCGACGGTGGTGTTGAGCAGCAATCGGGCGGTGATGTCCAGCGAGCGTTGGCCCTTGAGCTGCAGCAGGCTGTTGAGCAGGTTGGTGACGTCGCCCAGGTTGTTGAAGAAATTGCTGACGCCTTTGCGCAAGAGTTCTGGGGTGACGTAGGTGTAGCCATGCACCACCGGCAGGAACACCCATTGATCGAAGCGGTAGTTGAAGTGGTACACGCGCCGGTTCCACGACTCCAGGGGGTCGTAGACGTTGAGGGCGGTGAGGGTTGAGCGTTCGAATTCGCGCTGGTCCAGGCCGGGGTTGAATTTGAGTTGCTTGAGCGGGTCGGTGAAGCCATCGGCCTCGACGGTGCGCTGTGGCAAGGTGTTTACCGGTTCGCCGGAGCGTGATTGGGGCATGGCGGTGGCACTGGGGCCGGTGGTGTCTTCGGCCAGGGCATTGCCTGCGCACAGCAGGCTTGCGAGCAGCAGAGAGTAGGTTGACGTCCTAACCACGGAAAAACTCCAGCATCGCGTCGCTGTTGACACGGTAATTGATATTGCCGCAGTGCCCGCCATACGGATAAAGGGTCAGGCGGTCGCCAAAGGTTTTGCGCAAAAAGCCAAGGTCGCCAGGGCCGAGGATCATGTCGTCGACGTTGTGCATCACGGCGATTTTCTGGCTGGTGTGCAGGTAGTCCTTCAGGGCGTAGAGGCTCACCTGGTCGACCAGTTGCAGCACGCTGCCGCCGTCGGTGCGCGCGCGCCACATGGGGATTACTTGATCGGTCAGGTAGCACTCGAAGTCGCACTGCAAGGCACGTTTGAAAAACGGCGCGAGGCTGGTGCCTTCACTGATCGGGAACTTGGGCGGGGTGATCAGGCCGCGGCGGTTGATCAAGTCTGAGGTAAAGGCGATGTCGGCGGCCGAGAAGCGGAACGAGGTGCCGATCAGCATGGCCATCTGCTCGTTGGACAGGTGCTGGCGCGACTGTTGGAAGTCGTAGAGCAGGGCGTCGTTGAGGTCGACGTAGCCTTTTTGCTGGAAGTAGCGCGTGAGCTTGGCCAATACCAGTTCATAGAAGGTGGTGGAGTTGTCGATGCCCTTCACCTGGGTTTGCACCAGTTTGTCCAGGTTGCTGATCGAGGTGTAGAGGTTGACCGGCGGGTTGAGCAGCAATACGCGCTTGAAGTTGAAGCTGCGCCGGGTTTCGTCCAGGTGCGCGACAAAGGCGGCGTCCAGGGCGCCGAGGCTGTAGCCGGTCAGGTAGTACTCGCTCACGGGCAGGCGGGGGTGCTGGGCGCGCACGGCTTGCATCACGCGGTAGAGGTCTTCGGCGTCTTCCTTGGTGATGCCGGGAGTGGCGAAGCGCGAGGCGCTGCTCATGAAGTCGTAGCTGGTGGGCGAAGACAGCTGCACCACGTGGTAGCCGGCCTTGTAGTAGAGCTTTTTCAGGTATTCGTTGAGGCTGCTGGTGTAGGGCGCACCGGTGCCGGCGATGAGGAAGATCAGCGGGGCTTCGTGGTTTTGCTGGGCCAGGCGGTAGCGCAGTTTTTTCACGGGCCAGAAGTTATCGGGCAGGATAAACGCGCGTTCTGGACGCAGGTTGAGGCTGTAGTCGGACTGGTTGATGTCTTCATCGCGCGGCAGTTCCGGGCGCAGCTCGGGCGGAGTGGAGGCGATGGTGGCCTCGAAAGGGTTGGTGAGGGGGTAGCCGTAGCTGGCGGCATCGACCTCCACCGCCGCTGCGGACGCACTCAGGATTAAGCCGCCGAGAAAGGCAGCCAAGCGTAGGGTTCGGAGCATTTCGGTGTCCCCAAAATAGGCAAATGCCAAAGTAAATACGCAGGCTCTGACAACCAGCAGTACACCAAAGTGCCCGGCGGCCCTGCATTTAGTGCCTTAAACGCTCTGTTTGGCTAGTTTGAAGGTAGCAGTTTATTGCTGCAAAGTTGTTCGGCGCGGCGGTTTTGCCTTGCATCAAGGGGCTGGATGCTTATGCTGGGCCGTTTATTGATTCGGAGTGCGACATGACTCGCCGTTTGCCGCTGATTGCCTTGCTTGTGCTACTGCCGTTGTGGTTGGCGGCGAGCTACGGGTTGCGCTATGCCCTGATGGAAGACCCGCAGTGGGTGGGCGTGTGCGTCGATGCCGCCACGCGCTGGGAATGCCAGATGCGTTCGGGGCTGGGGTTGCTGATTCACTTTCGGGTGATTGCCTGGGTGGGGTTGGTGGCGTCGGTGGTGGCGTTTGTGGCACCGGGGCGGGCGGGGTGGTGGCTGGCGGTGTTGGCGTTGGTGTTTGCGATCCCGGCGTTGGTGTTGTACAGCGCGAGTTTGGCGGTGTTTGCGGTGGTGATTGCGGGGTTGCGGTTGGTGCGGCGTTAACCGCCTCCTACCCGCATGGGCTTGGCGCAATCGCGCAATCCCCTCCACCGACCCCACGAAAATCCAAAGCCGAACCACCAAGGCTAACAACCCCGACCCCACAGGCCATGGCACGTTGCAACCAATGTAGGAGCCGGCTTTAGCCGGCGATGCGCCGCGCGGGCGGCGCTCGATTTACGCAACAGCGCAAAACCCAAGGCAAGCGCCTGGAGGCCTTGATGCGATCCTCTTCATTCTCATGGTGCACCTCTAGAGTGCCTGGCAACAGATCGCATGAGCCGCATGGTGCCCGCCTTGGTTTTTCTTTTGCTCTTGAGATCGAGCGCCGCCCGCGCGGCGCATCGCCGGCTAAAGCCGGCTCCTACATTGGTTGCAACGTGCCATGGCCTGTGAGAGTGGAGGTGTCAGCCACGCGCCCCCCCGAAACCACAAAAATCCAAAGCCGAACCACCAAGGCTAACAACCCCGACCCCACAGGCCATGGCACGTTGCAACCAATGTAGGAGCCGGCTTGAGCCGGCGAATGCGCCGCGCGGGCGGCGCTCGATTTAGGCAACAGCACAAAACCCAAGGCAAGCGCTTGGAAGCCTTGATACGGCCTTCCCCCTTTCATTCTCAGGGTGAACCCGTAGGGTGCCTGTCAACAGATTGCATGAGCCCCACATGGTGCCTGCCTTGGTTTCTCCTTTGCTCTTGAGATCGAGCGCCGCCCGCGCGGCGCATCGCCGGCTAAAGCCGGCTCCCACATTGGTTGCAACGCGCCATGGCCTGTGAGAGTGGAGGTGTCAGCCACGCGCCCCCCCGAAACCACAAAAATCCAAAGCCGAACCACCAAGGCTAACAACCCCAACCCCACAGGCCATGGCACGTTGCAACAAATGTGGGAGCCGGCTTGAGCCGGCGAATGCGCCGCGCGGGCGGCGCTCGATCTAGGCAACAGCACAAAACCCAAGGCAAGCGCTTGGAGGCCTTGATACGGCCTTTCCCCCTTCATTCTCAGGGTGAACCCGCAGAGTGCCTGTCAACAGATTGCATGAGCCCCACATGGTGCCTGCCTTGGTATCTCCTTTGCTCTTGAGATCGAGCGCCGCCCGCGCGGCGCATCGCCGGCTAAAGCCGGCTCCCACATTGGTTGCAACGTGCCATGGCCTGTGAGAGTGGAGGTGTCAGCCACGCGCCCCCCCGAAACCACAAAAATCCAAAGCCGAACCACCAAGGCTAACAACCCCGACCCCACAGGCCATGGCACGTTGCAACCAATGTAGGAGCCGGCTTGAGCCGGCGAATGCGCCGCGCGGGC
The DNA here is from genome assembly GCF_057838865.1 of Pseudomonas sp. KH_021. NCBI lineage: Bacteria > Pseudomonadati > Pseudomonadota > Gammaproteobacteria > Pseudomonadales > Pseudomonadaceae > Pseudomonas > Pseudomonas sp. KH_021. The sequence goes on from NZ_CM174477.1 coordinate 1,511,719, forward strand.
GGCGCTCGATCTAGGCAACAGCACAAAACCCAAGGCAAGCGCTTGGAGGCCTTGATACGGCCTCCCTCCCTTCATTCTCAGGGTGAACCCGCAGAGTGCCTGTCAACAAATCGCATGAGCCCCACATGGTGCCTGCCTTGGTATCTCCTTTGCTCTTGAGATCGAGCGCCGCCCGCGCGGCGCATCGCCGGCTAAAGCCGGCTCCCACATTGGTTGCAACGTGCCATGGCCTGTGAGAGTGGAGGTGTCAGCCACGCGCCCCCCCGAAACCACAAAAATCCAAAGCCGAACCACCAAGGCTAACAACTCCGACCCCACAGGCCATGGCACGTTGCAACCAATGTAGGAGCCGGCTTGAGCCGGCGAATGCGCCGCGCGGGCGGCGCTCGATTTAGGCAACAGCACAAAACCCAAGGCAAGCGCTTGGAGGCCTTGATACGGCCTCCCTCCCTTCATTCTCAGGGTGAACCCGCAGAGTGCCTGTCAACAGATTGCATGAGCCCCACATGGTGCCTGCCTTGGTATCTCCTTTGCTCTTGAGATCGAGCGCCGCCCGCGCGGCGCATCGCCGGCTAAAGCCGGCTCCCACATTGGTTGCAACGCGCCATGGCCTGTGAGAGTGGAGTTGTCAGCCACGCGCGCCCCCGAAACCACAAAAATCCAAAGCCGAACCACCAAGGCTAACAACCCCGACCCCACAGGCCATGGCACGTTGCAACCAATGTAGGAGCCGGCTTGAGCCGGCGAATGCGCCGCGCGGGCGGCGCTCGATTTAGGCAACAGCACAAAACCCAAGGCAAGCGCTTGGAGGCCTTGATACGGCCTCCCTCCCTTCATTCTCAGGGTGAACCCGCAGAGTGCCTGTCAACAGATTGCATGAGCCCCACATGGTGCCTGCCTTGGTATCTCCTTTGCTCTTGAGATCGAGCGCCGCCCGCGCGGCGCATCGCCGGCTAAAGCCGGCTCCCACATTGGTTGCAACGCGCCATGGCCTGTGAGAGTGGAGTTGTCAGCCACGCGCGCCCCCGAAACCACAAAAATCCAAAGCCGAACCACCAAGGCTAACAACTCCGACCCCACAGGCCATGGCACGTTGCAACCAATGTAGGAGCCGGCTTGAGCCGGCGAATGCGCCGCGCGGGCGGCGCTCGATTTAGGCAACAGCACAAAACCCAAGGCAAGCGCTTGGAGGCCTTGATACGGCCTCCCTCCCTTCATTCTCAGGGTGAACCCGCAGAGTGCCTGTCAACAGATTGCATGAGCCCCACATGGTGCCTGCCTTGGTATCTCCTTTGCTCTTGAGATCGAGCGCCGCCCGCGCGGCGCATCGCCGGCTAAAGCCGGCTCCCACATTGGTTGCAACGCGCCATGGCCTGTGAGAGTGGAGTTGTCAGCCACGCGCGCCCCCGAAACCACAAAAATCCAAAGCCGAACCACCAAGGCTAACAACTCCGACCCCACAGGCCATGGCACGTTGCAACCAATGTAGGAGCCGGCTTGAGCCGGCGAATGCGCCGCGCGGGCGGCGCTCGATTTAGGCAACAGCACAAAACCCAAGGCAAGCGCTTGGAGGCCTTGATACGGCCTCCCTCCCTTCATTCTCAGGGTGAACCCGCAGAGTGCCTGTCAACAGATTGCATGAGCCCCACATGGTGCCTGCCTTGGTATCTCCTTTGCTCTTGAGATCGAGCGCCGCCCGCGCGGCGCATCGCCGGCTAAAGCCGGCTCCCACATTGGTTGCAACGCGCCATGGCCTGTGAGATTGGAGGTGTCAGGGCACATCCCTGTGATCCCTGTTACCGCAGACTGTCACCCCACCCTCGCAAACCGGGTAACGCGGAAACAAATCGTCAGGATTTTTTTGCGTCGGCCGCGGAGCTTTTGGCTGAAACCCCCGTTTTCATTGGGTTTCTAAAAGTTGGCACGGGACCTGCTATAGGTTCTGTACAACAAAAACAATAAATGCGACACACCCAATAAAAACAACATGAAACGACTCTGACATAACAAGAACAAGCACGACAGAGACGAAGCTAACAGATTTTTTTGGAGAGGATGTGCGTTTCAGGGGCTAGCCCCGCAGCCGGACAGAGAACAACAAAACTACCCCCAGGTAGCTCCCGAGTCGGTTGGACCAGCGATGGTGAAGGCAGATCAGCGATCAAAAAAATACGTTTGCTCTTGACCCCGAATGGGGGTCGCCAAGAACGCGGTAAAGGGTCACGGCCGACAAAAACAACAACAGGCCGCCCCTCAATAAAAATAAAGAGCACGCGACAATCTTTGAGGGGAGCCTAGGCTCCCCTCGGTGCTTTCTGGGATTTGGAAAGCCTGCCCTCGTTCGGTTGCAATGCTGACCGGAATGCCGGACCACCCCGATGCAGACGCCACGGTGCATCTGGCAGAGCGCGGTGAAGCTACCGGTCGCCGGTAGCTGCAGAGAAGCTGGCGGCATGAAGACCTAAACGGGTGTCCAAAATCTCTTGACCGGTTCAAAGCCGCACAGGGTTTCGTGCCGTTCAATGCCTTAACTGACCGGCATTACGACTTGCCGGCGATGCCGGCAAGCCGAACCGCGTGTTCCTACCCGCGCAGGCACTCGAGCAGGGCGGTGTGCCAGTCAGCCTGGCTCACTTGCCATTCCCGTTGCAGGCGGCGGCAGTCCAGGCGTGAGTTCAGCGGCCGCTGGGCGGGCGTTGGGTATTCACTGGACGGAATCGGTAACAGCTGTGCACAGGGCTTGCCCTGGGCTTTCAGTTGTTCGCCAATGGCTTGGGCAAAACCAAACCAGGAGGTTTCGCCTTGTGCCGTCAGGTGGTAGGTGCCCCACGCGCCTGCCTGGCCATCACGCCAGCGCTCGATCAGTTGGCGGGTGCTCTGCGCGATGGCGCCGGCCCAGGTCGGTGCACCGATCTGGTCGGCAACGATGCGCATTTCTGGCTTCTCTTGCAGCAGGCGCTGCATGGTCAGCAAGAAGTTGCGACCGTGCAGTGAGTACACCCAGCTGGTGCGCAGAATCAGATGGTCGCAGCCTGTCGCGGCAATTGCCTTTTCACCGGCCAGTTTGCTGGCCCCGTAAACGCCCAACGGGTTGGTTGGGTCGTCTTCGGTGTAGGCCCCGTCCTTGCTGCCATCGAACACGTAGTCGGTGGAGTAATGGATCAACGGCACGCCCAGCGCCTTGGCTTCTTCAGCGAAGATGCCCGGTGCGGTGGCGTTGATGGTGAAGGCCAGTTCTGGCTCGCTTTCGGCCTGGTCCACGGCGGTGTGGGCAGCGGCGATGATGATCAGGTCCGGCTTGATGGCACGGACCTGCTCGCGGATGCGCTCCGGGTGGGCAAGGTCGAGTTGGTCGCGACCCAGCACATGCAGGGTGCCCAGGTCGCCGAGCTGCTTTTGCAGCTCGTGCGCGACCTGGCCATGGCGGCCGCTGATCAGGATGTTCAGGGGTTTGCTCATGGGAACAGGCTGGCCTCTTTCAGCAGGCTGCCAGCCTGGTCTTTGCCGGACAGCAGTGGCTGGCCTTCAAGTTCCCAGTCGATCGCCAGGTCCGGGTCGTTCCAGCGCACGCAGCGTTCGGCGCTCGGGGTGTAATAGTTCGTGGTTTTGTACAAGAACTCAGCCGATTCACTGAGCACCACAAAACCATGGCCAAACCCTTCCGGTACCCACAGCTGGCGCTTGTTCTCGGCAGACAACCGCACGCTGGTCCACTGGCCGAAGGTTGGCGAGCTTTTACGCAGGTCAACAGCCACGTCCAAGACTTCACCGACCGTGACGCGGACCAGTTTGCCTTGCGGGTTTTCGATCTGGTAATGCAGGCCACGCAGCACGCCGTGGGCGGAGCGTGAGTGGTTATCTTGCACGAACTCGGTTTTTACGCCGGTGGCCTCGGCAAACGCCTTGGCATTGAAGCTTTCATAGAAGAAGCCACGATCGTCACCGAATACCTTCGGCTCGATAATCATCACGCCCGGGAGTGATGTCTCGATGACATTCATTTGCTTTCCTCAGCGATTGCGAACAGGTACTGGCCATAACCCGTCTTGCCGAACGCTTTTGCACGCTCAAGCAGCAGCTCGTGGCTGATCCAACCGTTGTGGTAGGCGATTTCTTCCAGGCAGGCGACTTTCAAGCCTTGACGGTGCTCGATGGTCTGCACGTATTGGGACGCTTCCAGCAGGCTGTCGTGGGTGCCGGTATCGAGCCAGGCAAAACCACGGCCAAAACGCTCAACCTGCAGGTCGCCGCGCTTGAGGTAGGCATTGTTGACGTCGGTAATTTCCAGCTCGCCGCGTGGCGATGGCTGAACATCCTTGGCGATTTGTACGACATCGTTGTCGTAGAAATACAGCCCGGTCACGGCGTAGTGGGATTTTGGCTTTGCCGGTTTTTCTTCAATGGACAAGGCTCGGCCCTGGTCATCGAAGTCAACCACGCCGAAGCGCTCAGGATCTTTCACCCAGTAGCCGAACACGGTAGCGCCCTTGGGTTGGGCGACAGCGCGCTTGAGCTGGCTGCTGAAAGCCTGGCCGTGGAAGATGTTGTCGCCAAGGATCAGGCAGACAGGGTCGTTGCCGATAAACTCTTCGCCGATCAGGAAGGCTTGCGCCAGGCCGTCCGGGGAAGGCTGCACGGCGTAGCTGATGTTGACGCCGAACTGGCTGCCGTCGCCCAGCAGCTGGCGATATTGCGGCAGGTCTACTGGGGTAGAGATCAGCAGGATGTCGCGAATGCCGGCCAGCATCAGTACCGAGATCGGGTAGTAGATCATCGGTTTGTCATACACCGGCAGCAGCTGCTTGGAGACGCCCAGGGTGATGGGGTGCAAACGGGTGCCTGAGCCCCCGGCTAGAACGATACCTTTAGTCATGCAATCAAATCCTTATGGTTGGTGTTGCCCAGGCGTTCGCCCTGATAGCTGCCATCCTGGACGCGGCCGCACCACTCCAGGTTATCGAGGTACCACTGCACGGTCTTGCGCAGGCCGGTCTCGAAGGTTTCTTCCGGTACCCAGCCCAGTTCGCGCTCGATCTTGCTGGCGTCGATGGCGTAGCGCTGGTCGTGGCCGGGGCGATCTTTTACAAAAGTGATCAAGTCGGCATAGTTCGCAACGCCGGTTGGGCGCTGTGGTGCCAGCTCTTCGAGCAGCGCGCAGATACCGCGTACCACGTCGATGTTTTTCTGCTCGTTATGGCCGCCGATGTTGTAGGTCTCACCCACCACACCTTCGGTCACTACTTTGAACAACGCGCGGGCATGATCTTCTACAAACAGCCAGTCACGCACTTGCAGGCCATTGCCGTATACCGGCAGCGGCTTACCGGCCAATGCATTGAGGATCACCAGTGGGATCAACTTCTCAGGGAAGTGGAACGGCCCGTAGTTGTTCGAGCAGTTGGTGATCAGCACAGGCAGGCCGTAGGTGCGCTGCCAGGCGCGAACCAAGTGGTCCGAGGCGGCCTTGCTGGCCGAGTACGGCGAGCTTGGCGCGTACGGGGTGGTTTCGGTGAACAGGTCATCGACGCCGTGCAGGTCGCCGTACACTTCGTCAGTCGAAATATGGTGGAAGCGGAAGGCTTCGCGAGCCGCTGGCTCCAGGCCCTGCCAGTAGGCACGGGTGGCTTCCAGCAGGCTGTAGGTGCCGACGATGTTGGTTTGGATGAAATCCGAAGGGCCGTCGATGGAGCGGTCAACATGAGACTCGGCTGCCAAGTGCATGATGGCGTGCGGTTGGAAACGCGCCAGTAAGGCACTCACGGTTGCCTGATCGACAATGTCGGCTTGCACGAACTCATAGCGGCTATTGGAGGCGATGGAACTCAGCGATTCCAGGTTGCCGGCGTAAGTTAGCTTGTCGAGGTTGAGAACTTCGTGCTCGGTGTTTTCAATCAGATGGCGAACGAGCGCCGAACCGATAAAGCCGGCGCCGCCGGTAATTAGGATACGCATGAGTTGTGCCTTTTTCCCTAAGGACAATGGGCCGTTTGGCCCGGGTGTGATTCGAGAAGGCGGGATTTTACCTACATCAAACTTCTTTTATCCAATTTGTATGTCAGAAATATGGAATAAATCATTTTTATTGCACTTATGGGTGATAGCCAACTAATGGCATTTATGGGCTTTGGAACTACCGCACCCGCAAACAACGCCACAATGCCACTACCATCACCACACTCACCACCGCCCACCCCCAGGCCTGCGCATTCTCAAGCCCTTCGCGATACAGCTGCGGCGCAATCCCCGCGCCAATAATAAACGTCAGCAACGCCACCTCTGCCCGCAGCACCCTGACCGGCCGCACGAGATAAACCACCGCCGGCAACACCAACGCCACACTCGGAAAGCTGCGATACCGCGGGTCGAACACCAGCGCCAGCATCATCACCGCCCCGGCAAACCCCGCGGCCGCTACCCACCAGCCGGCCCGTGCCTCTAGCCAAGCAAAGGCGCGTTCACGCCACCCCACACGCGTACTCAAGGCCAGCGCGCCGTGCGCCAGCACCAGCAGGTTCAAGCCCACCAGCAACAAGGCCCACAGCCATTCGCCGGCAAAGCGGCTGGTCACGCGGGTCAGCTCACCCCACAGCCCCAGGCTGCCGGCGCCCAATGCGGCCAGCAGCGGCAGGGCCAAGGCGGCGCGGGTGCTGCGAACGCGGCCGGCAAACAGCAAGGTGGCGATGAACATTGCGCCACACGCCGCCAGCCACTGCGGCCAGAACTTGAGGTTGGACACTGGCCCTTCCAGCACGGCCTTGTCCTGGCGGTCGGCGTCATACAGGCCCCAGTAGCCGCCCACCGCGCCTTCGCTGGCGCGTTTCCAAGGTTGGTCGAAGGCTTCGATCAGGTTGTAGTGCCAGCCGTGTTGCTCGGCCATGGCCACGAACCCACGGATAAACCGCGCCTCGTTCACTGGGCTCGGCAGGGCGGTTTCGCGTTGGCGGCCTTCGCTCGGCCAGCCGGTTTCACCAATCACGATGTCTTTGGGCGCGAAGCGGTTGCCGAACACCTGGCGAATCTCGCCCACATGGGCCAAGGCATCGTCGATGCTCCTGGGGTCGTCTTCCCAGTACGGCAGCAGGTGAATGGTCAAAAAGTCTACGGCTGGGGCCACTTCCGGGTACTGCAGCCAGAATTCCCATACATCGGCGTAGGTGACTGGCTGTTTGATCTGGCTTTTGACCTGCTCGATCAGCTTGACCAACTGGGCGCCGGTGATCTCTTTGCGCAGCAGGGTTTCGTTGCCGACGATCACCGAGGTGACGATGTCCTGGTTGGCATTGGCTGCGGCGATCAGTGCCTGCACTTCCTTGGCGGTGTCGACAGGGTTGCCGTTCACCCAGGCGCCCAGCATCAGCTTCAGGCCGTGCTTGCGGGCGATGGCGGGGATGTCTTCAAGGCCGGTCATCGAGTAGGTGCGGATGCACTCGAAGCGCTGGGACAGCAACGCCAGGTCCGCGTCGATGCGTGCCGGGCGCAGCTTGAACGGTTGGTCGAAAGGGGATTGGTCCTTGTCGAACGGGGTGTAGGAGGCGCATTGCAGTTTATGCGAAGCGCTGGCCGCGTCCGGCAGCACCACCGGCCGCCCCAGGCCATACCAAACGCCAGCGAGGGCAAGCAGGCCAAGCAGGCAGGCGAACAGGTAAGGCACAAGCGGGAAGCGCACGGTCGTCGACATGGATCAGGCCATCAGGGAACAAAGCGGGCAATACTACCTGCAAATCTCTGGCGCTTGAGCATTGGCATGCAAAGTTTGGGCGCAGGCGCGGCCAGGGCCCGCGAAGAGAGGGGGCTGCTGGCGGTGTGACGTCGTTTCTCGATGTTTCGATGTCGCCCACGGAGCAGGGCGCATTGCTGGCGGAGTTGATTATTGGTGCTATCAGTACTCCGCTGGTGAGGGTTTTGCAGGGGGCGTGATGGAGGCGCCATGCACCAGAACAACACGCGGCGTGCAAGGCCCTGGGCCTGGCACCGCACTTTCCGTGAAGTGACGAGGGGATGCTTGGATGAAAATGCGACGACTCCTGGGGGCGGGTACCGCTCTGGTACTGGCAATGAGCGCAGCAGTAGCCTCAGCCAAAGAAGTGAGCATCGGTTACGTTGATGGTTGGTCCGACAGTGTCGCCACCACCCATGTGGCGGCAGAAGTGATCAAGCAAAAGCTCAACTACGACGTCAAACTGCAAGCGGTGGCGGCCGGCATCATGTGGCAGGGGGTGGCCACCGGTAAGCTCGACGCCATTCTCTCGGCCTGGCTGCCGGCAACCCACGGGGAATACTGGGCCAAGAACAAGGATAAGGTGGTCGACTACGGCCCTAACTTCAGGGATGCCAAGATCGGCCTGATCGTACCGGAATACGTCAAGGCCACTTCCATCCAGGACCTCGCCAGCGACACGTCGTTCAACAATAAAGTCGTCGGCATCGATGCGGGTTCCGGCGTGATGATAAAGACCGACCAGGCCATCAAGGACTATGACCTCAAGGGTTACAAACTGCAGGCAAGTTCAGGGGCGGGGATGATTGCCGAGCTGACCCGTGCCGAGAAAGACAAGAAGTCGATTGCGGTGACGGGTTGGGTACCGCACTGGATGTTTGCCAAGTGGAAGCTGCGCTTCTTGGACGACCCGAAGGGTGTGTATGGCGCGGCTGAAACCGTCAACAGCATCGGCAGCAAGCAGCTGGACACCAAGGCCCCGGAAGTCGCGGCCTTTCTGAAGAAGTTCTCCTGGAAAGACAAGGATGAGATTGGCGAAGTGATGCTCGCCATCCAGGACGGCGCCAAGCCAGAAGCCGCGGCCAAGGATTGGGTGGCCAAGCACCCGGATCGCGTGGCCGAGTGGACCGGTAAATAACCAAACCCGCCCCATCGCGCGGCTACTACCGACCTCTGTAGGAGCCGGCTTTAGCCGCGATAAACACGCCGCGGTCTGTCTGAGGTACCGCGGTGAGGCTTGCTGTAGGAGCCAGGCTTGCCTGCGATGGCCATAGGTATCTACACAACTCTGGGGCAGCGCGGCTCTTGTAGCCGCTGCCGAGGTACGAGGCTGCGATCGGCGGCGAAGCCGTCGTAAATTCAGGCCCTTCGGTGTGCCTGATGGATTATGGTCTCAGGTTTTACGGCCGCTTCGCTGCCGATCGCAGCCTCGTACCTCGTCAGCGGCTACATTCGTAGCAGTACGCCAAAAGATGTGTAGATACCTATGCTGCGATGGCCGCACCGCGGTACCTCAGACAGACCGCGTGGCCTTCATCGCGGGTAAACCCGGCTCCTACAGCAGCCAACCCACACCGCGGTACTTCTGCCCGGCAACGGCGTTTTCAAGAGGCATTTCGGCCATTGAACATATTGCATCTAAGACTAAGGTCGTCTGGAGCGCGGCCTTAAGCAGCCTAAAGTGATGACGGTGTCATCCAATCTGTGCTGCGAGGACAAAAACAATGAACGACAGCATTTACCTCTCTATCCAGAACAGCCCGCGCTTCAAGGAGCTGGTCAGCAAGAGGGAACGATTCGCCTGGATTCTCTCGGCAATCATGCTTGGGCTTTACTCCGCTTTTATCTTGTTGATCGCCTACGGGCCGCACGTTCTAGGGGCCAAAATCAATCCCGAATCTTCCATCACCTGGGGTATTCCCATCGGTGTCGGGCTGATTGTCTCCGCCTTTATTCTCACGGCGCTTTATGTACGCCGCGCCAATGGTGAGTTTGATGACCTGAACAATGCGATTCTCAAGGAGGCTCAGCAATGATCCGGCGCCTACTCACCACCTTAGGGCTACTGGCCTTCGCCCCGGCACTCTTTGCAGCCGAGGCCTTGACCGGCGAAGTGCATAAACAACCCTTGAACGTCTCGGCCATTGTGATGTTCGTTGTGTTTGTCGGTGCCACTCTGTGCATTACTTACTGGGCTTCCAAACGCAATAAGTCGGCCGCGGACTACTACGCGGCAGGCGGTCGTATTACCGGTTTTCAGAACGGCCTGGCGATTGCCGGCGACTACATGTCGGCCGCTTCTTTTCTCGGCATTTCCGCGCTGGTATTTACCTCCGGCTACGACGGCCTGATCTACTCGATCGGCTTTCTGGTGGGCTGGCCGATCATTCTGTTCCTGATCGCCGAGCGGCTTCGTAACCTGGGCAAATACACCTTTGCCGACGTGGCGTCCTATCGCCTGAAGCAGAAGGAAATCCGTACCCTGTCAGCCTGCGGTTCGCTGGTGGTGGTGGCGTTCTACCTGATCGCCCAGATGGTCGGTGCCGGTAAGTTGATCCAGCTGCTGTTCGGCCTGGACTACCATGTGGCGGTGATTCTGGTCGGTATCCTGATGTGCCTGTACGTGCTGTTTGGCGGCATGTTGGCCACCACCTGGGTGCAGATCATCAAGGCGGTATTGTTGCTGTCCGGTGCCTCCTTCATGGCGCTGATGGTGATGAAACATGTCAACTTCGACTTCAACACGCTGTTCTCCGAAGCCATCAAGGTTCACACCAAGGGCGAAGCGATCATGAGCCCAGGCGGCCTGGTCAAGGACCCGATTTCGGCGTTCTCCCTGGGCCTGGCGCTGATGTTCGGCACCGCGGGCCTGCCGCACATCCTGATGCGCTTCTTCACCGTGAGCGATGCCAAGGAAGCGCGTAAAAGCGTGCTGTATGCCACTGGTTTCATCGGCTACTTCTATATCCTGACCTTCATCATCGGGTTTGGCGCGATCCTGTTGGTCAGCACCAACCCGGAGTTCAAGGACGCAGCCGGCGCGCTGCTCGGTGGCAACAACATGGCGGCGGTGCACCTGGCCAACGCGGTGGGTGGCAGCATGTTCCTGGGCTTTATCTCGGCCGTGGCGTTCGCAACCATCCTTGCGGTGGTGGCAGGCCTGACCCTGGCTGGCGCTTCGGCGGTGTCTCATGACCTGTACGCCAGCGTGATCAAGAAGGGCAAGGCCAACGAGAAAGATGAGATCCGCGTGTCGAAAATCACCACCATCGCCCTGGGCGTGTTGGCGATCGGCCTGGGTATCGCGTTCGAAAGCCAGAACATCGCGTTCATGGTGGGCCTGGCGTTCTCCATCGCGGCCAGTTGCAACTTCCCGGTGCTGCTGCTTTCGATGTACTGGAAGAATCTGACCACTCGTGGCGCCATGATCGGCGGCTGGCTGGGCTTGATCAGCGCCGTGGGCCTGATGGTGCTGGGCCCGACCATCTGGGTGCAGATCCTGGGGCATGAGAAGCCGATCTACCCTTACGAGTACCCGGCGCTGTTCTCGATGTTGATTGCCTTTGTCGGGATCTGGTTCTTCTCGGTCACCGACAAGTCCAAGGCAGCCGATGACGAACGCGCGCTGTTCTACCCGCAGTTCGTGCGCTCGCAAACCGGGCTGGGTGCCAGTGGGGCGGTGGCTCACTAACTTGGCTTTACATAGGGGTGAAATCCTATCCCAGGGTAGGAGCCAGCCTTGGCTGCGATGGCCGCGCCGCGGTGTAACTGGCACACCGCGGTGATGCCATCGCGGGTAAACCCGGCTCCTACATAAACAATCCCCCGCACCTGAAAAATGTGGGGGATTTTTTTATGTTGTAGGAGCAGGGTTTACCCGCGATGTTTTAAGGCCCCTATATTTTCCCAAGCAACAACAAGATCAACAGAATAATCAACACGGTGCCGATAATCCCTGAAGGCCCGTAGCCCCAACTTCTAGAGTGCGGAAAGACCGGCAAACCACCGATCAGCAAGAGGATCAGGATGATGATGAGTATTGTGCCCATGGCGTTGTCCTTATAAGACGTTGGGAAACGAGTCTGCCGCTCAAGCCATTCGCGCCAATCCAAAATATTGAACGCTTATAGGTCCGACTCTGGGGGTGTGTAAAAAGTCCTTCTTTTTAAAAATCTCATTAACGTGCCAGTTTGCCTGCGCCATTCAGCAACCTGATGGTGCATTCGGGCGCAAGGCCCCTTCGCTACACTCGGGGCAACTTCCCAGCACTAAGGCAATAGCTATGCAAAACCGTATGATGATCACCGGCGCCGGTTCCGGCCTTGGCCGTGAAATTGCCCTGCGTTGGGCCCAGGAGGGTTGGCAACTGGCGCTGTCGGATGTCAACGAACCCGGCCTGCAGCAAACCCTGCAATTAGTGCGCGAGGCCGGTGGCTCGGGCTTTACCCAGCGCTGCGATGTGCGCGACTACAGCCAGTTGACGGCTTTTGCCCAAGCCTGCGAAGAAAAGCTCGGCGGCATCGATATCATCGTTAACAACGCAGGCGTCGCCTCGGGCGGTTTTTTCAACGAGTTGTCGTTGGAAGACTGGGACTGGCAGATCGCAATCAACCTGATGGGGGTGGTCAAAGGCTGCAAGGCCTTCTTGCCTTTGCTTGAGAAAAGCCGCGGCAAGATCGTCAACATCGCGTCCATGGCCGCGTTGATGCAGGCGCCGGCCATGAGCAACTACAACGTCGCCAAGGCCGGTGTGGTGGCTTTGTCTGAAAGCCTGTTGGTTGAGTTGGGTGAGCAGGGCATTGGTGTGCATGTGGTCTGCCCGTCGTTCTTCCAGACTAACCTGCTCGACTCGTTCCGTGGCCCAACGCCGACCATGAAGGCTCAGATCGGCAAGCTGCTGGAAAACTCGCCCGTCAGTGCCGCCGATATTGCCGATTACATCTACCGGCAGATCGCCGAAGGCCAATTCATGATCCTGCCCCACGAGCAGGGCCGCGAAGCCTGGAAGCTCAAGCAGAAAAACCCACAGGCGCTCTACGACGAAATGGCCGCCATGACCGTAAAAATGCGCGCCAAGGCTCGTCAACCCCAAGGCTAGAGGCTGCCTGAGGTATCCTGCGGGCCTTAGTCCGGCTTGGTGATAGACACGTGCTCAACTACCTGTGGTTTTTTCTGGCAGCGGTCTTCGAAATTGGCGGCTGCTACGCCTTTTACATGTGGCTGCGGCTGGGCAAGAGCGCCTGGTGGATTGCCCCGGCGCTGCTCAGCCTGACGCTGTTCGGGCTGCTGCTGACCAAGGTCGAGGCGGCCTACGCCGGGCGCGCCTATGCAGCCTATGGGGGGATCTACATCGTGACGTCACTGGGGTGGCTGGCGCTGGTGGAGAGGGCGCGGCCATTGGCATCGGACTGGCTCGGCGCGGCGTTGTGCGTGGTGGGCGCAACCATTGTGTTGCTGGGGCCACGCTTCCATTCAGCCTGATATTCAGGGCTATTCCGTAGGAGAAATTACCTACAAAGGTAGGGTTCATCTATTTCTCGGTAGGCGCGTTGAACCATGGATCGTGGCCGGGCAGGCTTCGGGTTTGTTGAAAACTCAGAGGCTGCACCCATGCTGATATTGACGCGGGAAATCGGTGAAGTGATTGCCATCAACGACGACATTACGGTGAAGGTTTTGTCCATCCAGGGCGGCGCCGTGCGCTTTGGCGTGATTGCACCGCGAGAGGTGGAGATACACCGGGAAGAGATCTATCAGCGCATTCTTCAGGCCTTGGCCGAACCCTCGCGATGAGCATGCCTCAGTCGAACAGTTGCTTGGGGATATCGTGCTTGAGCATCAGCTGGCATTGCTGGCTTTCGGGGTCGAACACGATAAGCGCCTGGCCCTTTTCCAGCGCATGGCGTACCCGTTGCACACGGGTTTCAAGCGGGGTTTCATCGCCATTGTCGGTGCCGTCGCGGGTGACGAAGTCTTCGATCAGGCCGGTGAGGGTCTCGGGGCTTAATTGGTCGTGAGGGATCAGCATGGCGGGTCTCGTCTGTAATCGGCGCGATTCTACACTGTAGGAGCGACGGGGGCGCCTAGCCCTTGGTCGCGATGGCATCACCGCGGTTTACCCGATGAACCGCGCAGCTCTTACGCGCGTAGGAGCAGACCTTGGTCGCGATGATATCACCGCGGTTCATCGACGACCGCGGTGATGCCATCGCGACCAAGGTCGGCTCCTACAGTCGAGCGAGCTGTTTTCAGGCTTGGCATCGCAGCCGAAGGCCAGCAGGGCGCCGAATTTTCAGAGTTTTAGATCGATCTGTTATAAGCGCTGAGCTAGCGTCGTTTACCCCGGATCAATTCACGCAGCATAAAGCGATTCGGGTGACAGGCTTCAGCGACGCTACGCGGCAGCGGCAGCGGCTCGTTTTCAAGCCACGCGGCGATCAGTTCGCCTGACAGCGGGGCGGTGATCAACCCACGAGAACCGTGGCCGCTGTTGATGTACAGGCCATCAAGCCAGGGGCAGGGCTGCTCGGGAATCTGGCGGGCATCCTTGGCCAGTACGGCATAGCGGTCCTTGAACACGGTGCTGTCGGCCAAAGGCCCAACGATTGGCAGGTAATCAGGGCTGGTGCATCGGAATGCGGCGCGGCCTAGCATCTGCTCGGCGGGCCATTTATCGACGTGCAGGCGCTGGGCCAGGTCGGTGGAGATTTCCTTGAGCATCTCAAGGTTGCCCAGGTGTTCGGCGGTGGTGGGGGCAAGGTCGTCGCTGTGAAAGTCAAAGCTGGCGCCCAACGTGTGCTCGCCTTCGTGGGGCGGTGCCACATAGCCTTCTGCACACACTACCGTGGCCAGGGCCTGGCTGGCGTCGGTGGCTGGCAGGTAGGTGATTTGCCCGCGAATACGCTTGAGCGGCAGTTCGGCAGCGGCTGGGAAGCGGCGAATGTCGGCGGCGCCGGTGAGGATGGCGACCGGTGCGCTGGCCAGTAATTGTTCGCCATCGTAGGCGTGCCACTGGCCGTCAATGCGCTCCAGTCGGGCCACGTCGTGCAGCGTCAGCAGGCGAATATTCGGGTGAGTGGCGTGGTGCTGGCACAAGGCGGGCGGATGAACCCAGCCGCCTTCGGGGTAGAACAGGCCGCCGCTGTTCAGGGCGATACCGGCCACCGATTCTGCCTGGGCGCGGTCCAGCACTTTGAGCAGACCGTCGCTGAAGGCAACATCCAGCACGGCTTGGCGCTGCTGCTCTTTTTCATCGAAGGCCAGCTGCAATACACCGCAGGCATCCCAGTCGCGGCCGCGCTGCAGGTGTTCAAGCTGGCGGCGAGTGTGGCCAAAGCCTGCCACGATCAATTGCGACAGGGCGGTGCCGTGGGCCGAAAGCTTGAGGTAAAGCACGCCCTGCGGGTTGCCGGAGGCCTCAAAGGCAAGCTGGGGGTGGCGTTCCAGCAGGCTCACTTGCCAGCCCCGTGTCGCCAGGCTATGGGCCGTGGCACAACCGGCCAGGCCAGCCCCGATCACCAGTGCATGGCGTTCGGTAAAGGGCGTTTGCGGGCGGGCGTACCAAGGCGCGGTCGCGGGCAATGGTTCCGGGTGTCCGAGAAACAGCCCACGGCCGACTTCCCATTTTTTCCCAAGGCCTGGGATGCGTTTGATCTGGAAACCCACCGCCTTCAAGCCCCGACGCACAAAGCCTGCGCTGGTAAAGGTGCCGAGGGTGGTGCCGGGCACGCTCAGGCGACCGAGTTCGGCGAACAACTCCGGGGTCCACATGTCGGGGTTCTTGGCCGGTGAAAAACCGTCCAGAAACCAGGCATCGACCGTGGCATCGAGCAGCGGCAGTTGCTCCAGCACATCACCGATCAGCAAGGTCAGGCTCACCCGGCCGCTATCGAACACCAGGCGCTGGAAGCCTGGGTGGATGGCCAGGTACTGATCCAGCAATTGCTGTGAAAACGCCGCCAGTTCCGGCCACAGGCGCGTGGCTTGGGCGAGGTCGTCACGGCTGAGCGGGTATTTTTCCACGCTGACAAAATGCAGGCGCGCACCCTTGGGCGCCAGTCGCTCGAACTGCTGCCAGGCACACAAAAAATTGAGCCCGGTGCCGAAGCCGGTTTCGCCAATCACCAACTGCCCATCGGCGGGCAATTCGCTAAAGCGGCGGGTCAGGTCGTTCTGGTCGATAAAGACATATTGGGTTTCGATCAGCCCCGAATCCTTGGAGAAATACATGTCATCGTACACCCGTGAATGCGGGCGACCCTGTTCATCCCAGTCGATCTGGGCGTGGGTGACGGGGGAGGAGGGGGTTGTACTCATGTTCGGCTCGGCAACGGCAGGTGGTGCATTCTACCTATTTGCCGGTGGCCAGTGACGGGTGACGGGTCATTGATGATCGGTAGGAGCAGACCTTGGTCGCGATGGCATCACCGCGGTGTTTGCGATGAACCGCGGTGATGCCATCGCGACCAAGGTCTGCTCCTACCGGGGATTGGCTTTGGTGTAGGAGCCGGCGGTTCGGCGCTCCGATTTACCCGCGATGGCCACACCGCGGTCTGCAGCCACCAATCACCGATCACCGACTAGTCTTGAACATTCAATGAAAGGGATCTTGTTTATGTTCGAATCCGCCGAAATCGGCCACGCCGTCGATAAAGACACCTATGAAGCCGAAGTCCCGGCCCTGCGCGAAGCCTTGCTCGAAGCCCAGTACGAGTTCAAGCAGCAGTCGCGCTTCCCGGTAATTGTGTTGATCAACGGTATCGAAGGCGCGGGCAAGGGCGAGACGGTCAAGCTGCTCAATGAATGGATGGACCCGCGCCTGATCGAGGTGCGCACCTTCGATCAACAAACCGATGAAGAATTGGCCCGGCCACCGGCCTGGCGTTACTGGCGCCACCTTCCGGCCAAGGGCCGCATGGGGATTTTTTTCGGCAATTGGTACAGCCAGATGATCCAGGGGCGGGTGCATGGGCGCTTCAAGGATGCGGTGCTGGATCAGGCCATCAATGGCGCCGAGCGGCTGGAGCAGATGCTGTGCAACGAAGGCGCGCTGATCTTCAAGTTCTGGTTTCACTTGTCCAAGAAGCAGATGAAGGCACGCCTCAAAGCCTTGAAGGACGACCCCCTGCACAGCTGGCGGATCAGCCCGCTGGACTGGCAGCAATCGCAGACCTACGACCGCTTTGTGCGATTTGGTGAGCGGGTGCTGCGCCGCACCAGCCGCGACTATGCGCCCTGGCATGTGATCGAAGGTGTCGACCCGAATTACCGCAGCCTGGTGGTGGGGCGCTTGCTGCTCGAAGGCATGCAGGCCGCGTTGAAAAACATGCCGGCCAAGGCGCAACCCAGCATTCCACCGCTGAGCGAAGCCATCGACAAGCGCACCTTGCTCGACAGCCTGAAGATGGACCTGCACCTGAGCAAAAAGGCTTATCAGGAGCAACTGATCAACGAGCAGGCCCGGCTGGCCATGCTGCTGCGCGACAAACGCATGCGCAAGCACTCGCTGATCGCCGTGTTCGAAGGCAATGATGCGGCCGGCAAGGGTGGTGCGATCCGCCGCATGGCCGCCGCCCTGGACCCACGCCAATACGCCATCGTGCCCATCGCCGCACCCACCGAAGAAGAGCGTGCCCAGCCGTACCTGTGGCGTTTTTGGCGACATATCCCGGCACGCGGCAAGTTCACCGTCTTTGATCGGTCCTGGTATGGCCGGGTGCTGGTGGAGCGGATCGAGGGCTTTTGCAGCCGGGCCGACTGGATGCGCGCCTATGGCGAGATCAACGATTTCGAAGAACAGATCCGCGACGCTGGCGTGGTGGTGGTGAAGTTCTGGCTGGCCATCGATGAGCAAACCCAGCTGCAGCGCTTCAAGGAGCGTGAACAGATCCCCTTCAAACGCTACAAGATCACCGAGGAAGACTGGCGCAACCGCGAAAAATGGGGCCAGTACCGCGATGCCGTGGGCGACATGGTCGACCGCACCAGCACCGAGATCGCGCCTTGGACTTTGGTGGAGGCCAACGACAAGCGCTGGGCCCGGGTCAAGGTTTTACGCACCCTCAACGACACGCTGGAAGCTGCCTTCAAACAAGACGAGTAGGAGCAGGGTTTACCCGCGATGAACACGCCGCGGTTTGGCGGGTGTATTGCGGTGTGGCCATCGCGGTGGTCCGGCATTCCGGTAAACCCTGCTCCTACGCGGGCGCACGCATTCTGCTGATGTAGGTTTGGGTCCCCATCTCGGCCATCTTCCGGTTCAGAAACGGCCCCTCTTGCGTATTTTCCCGCGTGCTGAAAAAGAACTGGCCATTGATCAGGATGATCCGATCGCTGCGAAAGTGCGTGGTGGAGCAGGGGTCCTGAGCTCGTTTGCCGTACATGGCGGTCTCCGCACGGAGGAAAGGTTTCTCAAGAATAATAGGGCTCGGCCCGCAAGCCGAGTTTCCCGATAAGTGGCAGTGGCACACAATCGGGCCTCGATATGCATCCCAACTGTGTCTGTGAGCGCATCCGGTGCGCCCTTATAATGCAGACTTCCCCATTACAGGGCTATCGAGGCGGGTATGCATATTTCGTCGGGACGCTGGGCGTTCGGCTTTTCTCTGGCCTTAGTGACGGCTGTTCTGTGGGGCGTCCTGCCGATCCAGCTCAAGCAAGTGCTGCAAGCCATGGACCCGATAACCGTCACCTGGTTTCGCCTGGTCGGCGCAGGCGGCGTGCTGGCGCTTTACTTGACCGCGACCGGTCGCCTGCCGGATTTCCGAGCCTTGGGCCGCAAAGGGATCGCGTTGGTGGTGGTGTCGGTGGCAGGGTTGGTCGGCAACTATGTGCTTTATCTGTTTGGCTTGCGCCTGCTTAGCCCAGGTACCGCCCAGTTGGTGATCCAGATGGGGCCGATCCTGTTGCTGCTGGGTAGCCTGTTTGTCTTCAAGGAGCGCTTCAGCCTGGGCCAGGGTTTCGGCTTGGCGGTGCTGCTGGTGGGCTTCGGGCTGTTTTTCAACCAGCGCCTGGAGGAGTTGCTCGGCTCGATGAGCCAGTACACTGCCGGGGTCTTGATTACCCTCGGTGCATCGGCCGTCTGGACCTTTTATGCGCTGGGCCAGAAACAGCTGCTGACGGTGTGGAATTCAGTCCAGGTAATGATGGTGATCTACCTGTTGTGCGCGCTGTTGCTGACGCCTTGGGCGCATCCGATGGAAGCCCTGCAACTGAGCCCGCTGCAAGGTTGGCTGCTGCTGGCCTGCTGTCTCAACACCCTGGTGGCTTATGGTGCATTTGCCGAAGCGCTGGCCCACTGGGAAGCCTCGCGGGTGAGTGCCACCCTGGCCATTACCCCCTTGGTGACCTTTGTCGCGGTCGCGCTGTCGGCGTGGCTTTGGCCAGATTATGTGCAAGCCGAACAAATCAACGGCTGGGGATACCTGGGCGCGCTGCTGGTGGTAGCCGGCTCGGCCTTGACCGCCTTGGCGCCTTCACTGCTAGCCAGCTGGAAGGCCCGGCGCCGAATGTCCGTGGCTATTTGAACGGCATTCGCAGGCAATCCGGAATGCCGGACCACTGCTTCCACATTCAATCAAAAGCCCAGGTGCATGTAGGAGCACGGCTTGCCGGCGATGGCCATAGGTATCTACACAACTCTGGGGCAGCGCGGCTCTTGTAGCCGCTGCCGAGGTACGAGGCTGCGATCGGCGGCGAAGCCGTCGTAAATTCAGGCCCTTCGGTGTGCCTGATGGATTATGGTCTCAGGTTTTACGGCCGCTTCGCTGCCGATCGCAGCCTCGTACCTCGTCAGCGGCTACATTCGTAGCAGTACGCCAAAAGATGTGTAGATACCTATGCGGCGATGGCCTCACCGCGGTCTGCCTGATGTACCGTGGTGATGCCATCGCTGGCAACCGTGCTCCTACAGGTCAGAGCATATTCTGCGGCTGCACCCACTCATCAAACTGCTCATCCGTCAGGTACCCCAGCGCCAACGCGGCCTCGCGCAGGGTGCGGTTTTCCGCATAAGCCTTCTTGGCAATCTCGGCTGCCTTGTCATAGCCGATATGCGGGTTAAGCGCCGTCACCAGCATCAAGCCACGCTCTAGGTGCATCGCCATTTGCACCGGGTCCGGTTCCAGCCCGGCAATGCAGTGCTTCTGGAAGTTGCTGCAGCCGTCGGCCAGTAAGCCGATCGATTGCAACAGGTTGTGGATGATCACAGGCTTGAACACGTTCAGTTGCAAGTGCCCTTGGCTGGCGGCCATGCCGATCGCCACATCGTTGCCCATCACTTGGCACGCCAGCATCGACAGCGCTTCGCATTGGGTCGGGTTGACCTTGCCGGGCATGATCGAACTGCCCGGCTCGTTGGCCGGCAAGCGCACTTCAGCCAAGCCGCCCCGTGGCCCGGAGCCCAGCAGGCGCAGGTCGTTGGCGATTTTCATCAAGGCCACGGCCAGGGTTTTCAGCGCGCCGGACAAGGTGGTCAGCGGCTCATGGCCGGCGAGGGCGGCAAACTTGTTGGGCGCCGTCACGAAAGGCAAACCCGACAACGCCGCCAATTCCGAGGCAATCGCTTCGCCAAAGCCTTTGGGTGCGTTCAGGCCGGTACCCACAGCGGTCCCGCCCTGGGCCAGCTCGCACACCGCCGGCAAGGCCGCCCGGATCGCGCGCTGGGCATAATCAAGCTGCGCCACATAGGCCGAGACTTCCTGGCCGAAGGTAACGGGCGTGGCATCCATCATGTGGGTGCGACCGGTCTTGACCAGCGTCATGTTGCGCGCCGACAGTTCCGCAAGCCCGGCCGACAGCTCAGCGATGGCCGGCAGCAGATCCTGATGAACGGCCTTGGCCGCGGCAATATGCATGGCCGTCGGGAAGCAGTCATTGGAACTCTGTGAGCAATTGACGTGATCGTTGGGGTGGACGGGCACCTTGCCACCACGACCCTTGCCGGCCAGTTCGTTGGCTCGCCCGGCAATCACTTCATTGACGTTCATGTTGCTTTGCGTGCCGCTGCCGGTCTGCCAGACGACCAACGGAAACTGCTCGTCATGCTGGCCTGTGAGGATCTCGTCAGCGGACTGTTCGATCAACCTGGCGACGTCGGCCGGCAGGTCTCCATTGCGGTCGTTGACGCGTGCGGCGGCTTTTTTGATCAGCGCCAGGGCGTGCAAGACGGCCAGTGGCATCCGTTCGTTACCGATCGCAAAGTTGATCAGTGAGCGCTGCGTCTGGGCACCCCAGTAGGCCTGTTCAGGAACTTCGACCTGCCCGAGGCTGTCAGTTTCGATACGGCTCATGCTGCTCTCACTCCTTTTGTGGTCTGAATCCGCAGTTTAGGTCGTGAATCGGCACACAGGTTCCTTCGAACGTGCAATGCCGATTATCACAGTGCCAGCATGGGCTTGAGCCGTGCGCCCGAACGGGCGCAGAATGACAATCCCTGGGGTCTAGGCCTCGCCTGTACTACTAAAGGAAACCCGATGACTCGTCTTCGCGCCCTCTTTACCGCGGCCGCCCTGGTTTGCGCCAGCGGCCAGGTGTTCGCTGACACCGCAAGTCACAATGCCAGTGCCGAAGCCTTCCTGATGATGGCGCACGCCGATAAGCTCGGAACCCCGGTCTACATGCAAGTGCAGCAGATGTTCGCCCAGCGCTTCGAGCAAACCCAGGCACCCGCCTCTAAAAAGACTGTGCTCGACAGCTACCAGGCCAAGGCCAATGCCGCTCTTGATTCAGCTATCGGCTGGAACAAGCTCAAACCAGACATGATCAAGCTGTACACCGCCAACTTCACCGAAACCGAACTCAAGGACCTGGTCGCCTTCTACAAGTCGCCACTGGGCAGGAAAGTCCTGGAAAAAATGCCGGTGGTCACCCAGCAATCCGCCCAGTTGACCCAGAAGAAACTGGAAAGCGCGGTGCCGGTGGTCAACAAACTGCTGGCCGACATGACCAAAGAGCTTGACCCGGCCGGTGCTGCCAAGGCCGCTGCCGGCGCTGCGAAAAAACCTTAAGGCGTCGTGATCATGTCCATGCAGCAACGAATCGAACAATCCCTGGCAGCCCTGGCCCCCGAGCACCTGCACGTGCTGGATGAAAGCCATATGCACAGCCGCGGCCTTGAAACCCACTACAAGGCTGTGCTGGTCAGCGAGCAGTTCGCGGGCCTGAGCAGCGTCAAGCGCCACCAAAAGGTCTACGCCACCCTGGGTGAGCTGATGAGCGAGTTCCATGCGCTGGCGCTGCACACCTACACCCCCGAGGAGTGGGCAAAAATCGGCGCAGCTCCCGCATCGCCGACATGCGCCGGTGGCAGCAGCCACTGATTCCTCGCCAGGTTTTTGGTAGAATCCGCAACGCGCCGCCCGTCGGCGCGTTTTTTTTGCCCCCGGTTCACCCTTTACGAGGGTAGCCACCTGGAGATTTACCATGACACAACCGATTGTCGTGGCGGCCTTGTACAAGTTCGTCACCCTCACCGATTACGTTGAACTGCGCGAGCCGCTGCTGGCCGCCATGGTCGAGAACGGCATCAAAGGCACCTTGCTGATCGCCGAAGAAGGCATCAACGGCACCGTTTCCGGCACCCGTGAAGGCATTGATGGCCTGCTGGCCTGGCTGCGCAACGACCCGCGCATGGTCGACATCGACCACAAAGAATCCTACTGCGACGAGCAGCCGTTCTACCGCACCAAGGTCAAGCTCAAGAAAGAGATCGTGACCCTGGGCGTGGCGGGCGTCGATCCCAACCAGGCTGTTGGCACCTATGTCGACCCCAAGGATTGGAACGCACTGATCAGCGACCCTGAAGTGCTGCTGATCGATACGCGCAACGACTATGAAGTCTCGATTGGCACCTTCGAAGGCGCCATCGACCCGAAGACCACCAGCTTTCGTGAGTTTCCCGACTACATCAAGGCCAACTTCGACCCGTCCCGGCACAAGAAAGTCGCAATGTTCTGCACCGGTGGCATCCGCTGCGAAAAAGCTTCCAGCTATATGCTCGGTGAAGGCTTCGAGGAGGTCTATCATCTCAAGGGTGGCATTCTCAAATACCTCGAAGAGGTGCCGCAGCAGGAGACCCGCTGGCAGGGCGACTGCTTCGTGTTCGACAACCGCGTCACGGTCCGTCACGACCTGACCGAAGGCGACTACGATCAGTGCCATGCCTGCCGCACGCCGATCAGTGTGCAAGAGCGCGAGTCGGAGCACTATTCGCCCGGTATCAGCTGCCCGCATTGCTGGGACAGCCTGAGCGAAAAGACCCGCCGCAGCGCCATCGACCGGCAGAAGCAGATCGAGTTGGCCAAGGCTCGCAACCTGCCACACCCGATCGGCCACAATTACCGCAATACCACAGAGGCCTGAGTATGTCTGCACGCCTGCTTTATGTGATGGACCCGATGTGTTCCTGGTGCTGGGGTTTCGCGCCAGTCGCACAGGCCTTGATGGAACAGGCGCGCGAGGCGGACGTTGCAGTGCATCTGGTGATGGGCGGGCTGCGCACCGCCAGCAGCGCACTGGACGCGTCGACCAAGCGCTACATCCTTGAACACTGGAAGGCTGTGACCGAAGCCACCGGGCAGCCGTTCACGGTCGAAGGGGCCTTGCCGGACGGTTTTGTCTACAACACGGAGCCTGCTTGCAGGGCCGTGGTGGTGGCGCGCAGCCTCGATCCGGCGTGCGCCTGGCCGCTGGTGCAATTGATCCAGCAGGCCTTTTACGTCCAGGGGCGTGATGTGAGCCGGGCCGCTGTGCTGGTGGAGCTTGCCGAGCAGGCTGGCTTGGTGCGTGCCGAGTTCGCCGCAGCGTTCGACAGCGCAGAGCAGCAGCTCGCCACGGCCGCCGACTTCAGTTGGGTGCAGGACTTAGGCATTGCCGGTTTCCCAACCCTGCTCGCCGAGCGCAATGGCCAACTGGCGCTGTTGACCAACGGTTACCAACCCTTGTCCCAGCTATCGCCGCTGCTGGCGCGCTGGCTGGAGCGCGCTGCCTATGCTTGATGTGTCCGGCTCACCGGAGCTGCCGCCGGTCAAAGAGCCGTCACACACGGATAAACTGAGTTGGGCCGAAATCAGGCGCCTGGCTCTGCATCACAAAAAGGCCCTGTGGATTGCCAACGGCGTTGCCGTGCTGGCGACTCTCTGCAGTGTGCCGATCCCCTTGCTGTTGCCGCTGTTGGTCGATGAAGTGTTGCTTGGCCATGGCGATGCCGCGCTCCAATGGATGAACCACTTCCTGCCTCAGGGGTGGCAGGTCGCGGCCGGTTACATCGGCCTGATGCTGTTGATGACCTTGACCCTGCGCCTCGGCGCCCTGGCTTTCAACGTGGTCCAGGCGCGGCTGTTCGCGGGGCTGGCCAAGGACATCGTCTACCGCTTGCGCATTCGCCTGATCGAACGGCTCAAGCGCATCTCCCTGAGCGAGTACGAAAGCCTGGGCAGCGGCACGGTCACCACCCACCTGGTCACCGACCTGGACACCCTGGACAAGTTCGTCGGCGAAACCCTCAGCCGGTTTGTGGTGGCCATGCTGACGCTTGCCGGCACCGCGGGCATCCTGATGTGGATGCACTGGAAGCTGGCGCTGCTGATTCTGTTGTTCAACCCGCTGGTGATCTTTGCCACGGTGCAGTTAGGCAAGCGCGTCAAGCATCTGAAGAAGCTGGAAAACGACAGCACTTCGCGCTTTACCCAAGCCTTGAGCGAAACCCTGGAGGCCATTCAGGAAGTGCGCGCGGGCAACCGCCAGGGTTACTTTCTCGGGCGCCTCGGCCTGCGTGCCCAGGAAGTGCGGGACTATGCCGTGGCGTCGCAATGGAAAAGCGACGCGTCAGGGCGGGCCAGCGGGCTGTTGTTCCAGTTCGGTATTGATATTTTCCGCGCGGCGGCCATGCTGACCGTGCTGTTTTCCGACCTGTCCATCGGCCAGATGCTGGCGGTGTTCAGCTACCTGTGGTTCATGATCGGCCCGGTTGAGCAACTGCTGAACCTGCAATACGCCTACTACGCGGCCGGTGGTGCGCTAACCCGCATCAATGAGCTGCTGGCACGGGCCAATGAGCCGCAGTACGTGGGCAGCGTCAACCCGTTCAAGGGGCGCGATACGGTGGGGATCGACGTGCGCGGCTTGCGCTTTGCCTACGGCGACGAGCCGGTGCTCGACCAGTTGAATCTGTCGATTGCGCCGGGCGAGAAGGTCGCCATCGTGGGGGCCAGCGGCGGGGGCAAAAGTACCTTGGTGCAACTGATGCTGGGGCTCTACAGCGCCCAGGCTGGCAGTATCCGTTTTGGCGGTTGTACGTTGCAGGAAATTGGCCTGGAGACGGTACGCGACAACGTCGCCGTGGTGCTGCAGCATCCATCGCTATTCAACGACACGGTGCGCGCCAACCTGACCATGGGCCGCGAGCGCAGCGATGACGCCTGCTGGCGTGCCCTGGAAATCGCCCAGCTCGACGCCACCATTGGCGCATTGCCCCAAGGCCTGGACAGCGTGGTCGGCCGCTCCGGCGTGCGTCTCTCCGGGGGCCAGCGCCAACGGCTGGCGATTGCCCGAATGGTGCTGGCCGAGCCTAAGGTGGTGATTCTCGATGAAGCTACATCAGCCCTGGATGCGGCCACCGAATACAACCTGCACCATGCCTTGACGCGATTTCTCAGTGCCCGTACTACCCTGATCATCGCCCACCGCTTGTCGGCGGTGAAACAAGCTGATCGGGTGCTGGTGTTTGACGGCGGGCATGTGGCCGAAGATGGCGGCCATCAACAGCTGATTGCAGAGGGTGGCCTGTACGCCAAACTCTATGGGCACTTGCAGCAAATTTAATAATTTTGCATGTCTCAGACTTGAAACAGACCCTTGCGCCAGCCGGTTTTCGCCTAGGCTGATCAAGGGTGGGTGGCGCTTGCCTTTGTTGCCTCGGATCAAGGGACCTCATGAACTCGATACGGACGCTGAAAACGCCAAGGCTGCTGGGCATCATCTGGCCCTTTGTTGCCGTCGTACTGCTTCAGGCCCTGTTGGGCTGCCTGAGCCTGTATGCCTTGTCTGCTGTCAGGGCCTACGTGGGGGGGGAAAGCCTGTGGTCGAAAAGCCAGAAGGACGCGATCTACTACCTCAGCCTGTACGCCGACACCCGCAGCCAAGTGGTCTATGACCGTTACCTGCGCGCCATCGCCGTGCCCGAGGGCGACCACGCCATGCGCATCGCGCTGGACCAGCCCGAGCCGGACCTTACGGCGGCGCGCGAAGGCATCCTGAAAGGCGGCAACCACCCCGAAGACGTCGACAGCCTGATCTGGCTGTATCTGAATTTTCGCCATTTCAGCTACCTGGAAAAGGCCATCGACCTCTGGATGGTCGGTGACCAATACCTGCAGCAATTGGATGCGGTTGCCCGACAAATGCACGAAAGCGTGGCCCGTGGCGAAGTGAGTTCAGCCGATGTCGCGCGCTGGAAGCAGCAGATCAACGCCATTGACGAGGGCGTCACCCCCGCCGCCAAGGCCTTCAGCGATGCGTTGGGCGCAGGCTCCCGGGTGCTGTTGCGGCTGCTGATCGTGGTCAACCTGGCCACGGCGCTGTTTCTGATTGCGCTGGCGGTTTGGCGAACTCACAAACTGCTGACCCAGCGCCAGGCATTCGCCAATGCGCTGCAACATGAGAAAGAGCGCGCGCAGATCACCCTGCAGTCCATTGGCGATGGGGTCATTACCACTGACGTCGACGGTTCGATCGCCTACATGAACCCGGCCGCTGAGCAAATGACCCACTGGAATGCCGAGCAGGCCCAAGGGCTGCCGCTCTCGGCGCTGTTCAATGTGATGGATGAGGTTGCCCAGAGCGACGGCGTGACCCTGATCGAGCATATTCTGACCGGTCGCCTGAAAAGTGGCAGCGAGCAGGCCAAGCTGATCCAGCGCCTGGATGGCAGCACGGTCTCAGTGAGCCTGGTGGGGGCAGCCATCGAGAATGCTGGAGCACTCAGCGGCGCAGTGCTGGTGCTGCACGACATGACCCAAGAGCGCCAGTACATTGCCAACCTGTCCTGGCAAGCCACCCATGATGCCTTGACCGGCCTGGCCAACCGCCGCGAATTCGAATTTCGGCTGGAGCAGGCACTCACCGGTGTTGTACGCCAGGGCGGCCGGCACGCGCTGATGTTCCTGGACCTGGATCAGTTCAAGTTGGTCAACGACACCTGTGGGCATGCCGCCGGTGATGAGCTGCTGCGTCATATCTGCACGCTACTGCAGGCGAACCTGCGTGATGGCGACACCCTGGCACGCCTGGGCGGCGATGAATTCGGCGTGCTGCTGGAAAACTGCCCGCAGGAGGTGGCCGAAAAAATTGCCGAAATCCTGCGCCAAACCGTGCATAACCTGCATTTTGTCTGGAAGGGCAGGCCGTTCGTGACCTCGGTCAGCATCGGCCTGGTCCATATCACCCAGGTGCCGACCACCCTGGAAGCGTCGCTGCGGGCCGCCGACATGGCCTGTTATATGGCCAAGGAAAAAGGCCGTAACCGCGTGCAGGTCTACCACGCCGATGACTCCGAGCTGTCCATGCGCTTTGGCGAAATGGCCTGGATCCAGCGCCTGCACGTGGCGCTCGAAGAAAACCGCTTCTGCTTGTATGCCCAGGAAATCGCCTCCCTCGGGGTGCCGCTGCACAGCGCCGGGCATGTGGAAATACTGCTGCGCCTGCAGGACGAAAATGGCCGGCTGATCCTGTCCGACAGTTTTATCCCGGCCGCCGAGCGTTATGGCCTGGTGACCTCCCTGGACCGTTGGGTGGTACACCATGTGTTCAAGTTAATCCGCGATGGGCTGGACAACGGCGTGGAAGGGCCACTGGCGATGTGCGCCATCAACCTGTCGGGCGGCAGCATCGGCGATGAAAACTTCCTGGAGTACCTCAAGGCCCAGTTCCGAACCTTTGATATCCCTCCAGAATTAATTTGTTTTGAAATTACCGAAACCAGCGCAATCGCCAATCTGGGCAGCGCCATTCGTTTCATCAATGAATTGAAAAGCTTGGGTTGTCGCTTCTCTTTGGATGATTTTTGCGCCGGAATGTCGTCGTTTGCATACCTCAAGCATTTGCCTGTAGATTTTCTGAAGATCGACGGCAGCTTCGTCAAGGACATGCTCGATGACCCGATCAACCGGGCGATGGTGGAAGTGATCAACCATATTGGCCATGTCATGGGCAAGCGCACCATTGCCGAGTTCGTCGAGACCCCATTGATCGAACAGGCATTGTTGGAAATTGGTGTGGATTACGCTCAGGGCTACCTGATCGAGCGGCCACAACCCTTTACGATTGAAAGCCTTCAGCGCCGGGAACCAAGGATGCGACCGCTGCTGTTCAAGGCGCCGGGCACTTTTCGCTGAGTCGTCAGGCAGACGAAGTACACACACACAAGGAGGCGACAGTGATCGAGCCGTTCAACCGTACGGGGCCGTTGAGAGAGCCCACCAGTTACCCTCTGTGGGCGCAGCTGTTGATTCAGGCCTGCGCGCCGCGCAAGGCGCGGGTGGTCGAACATGAAATCTACCAGCGCATGCGAGAGGGCCAGCTGTCGAACCAGACCATGCGTGAGTACCTGATTGGCGGCTGGCCGGTGGTTGAGCAATTCGCCTTGTACATGGCCCACAACCTCACCAAAACCCATTTTGCCCGTCACCCTGGCGAAGACATGGCGCGGCGCTGGCTGATGCGCAACATTCGCGTGGAGCTCAACCATGCCGATTACTGGGTGAATTGGAGCCAGGCCTATGGCGTCAGTGTTGAAGAGCTCAAGGCCCAGGACGTGCCGGCCGAGTTGCAAGCGTTGAGCCACTGGTGCTGGCAGACCAGCACCTCCGATTCGCTGGTGGTGGCGATTGCAGCGACCCACTACGCCATTGAAGGGGCGACGGGGGAGTGGTCGGCGCGGGTCTGTGCGGGCGACACCTACGCCGAAAGCCTGCCGCCTGAAGGGCGCAAACGAGCGATGCGCTGGCTGAAATTACACGCCCAATACGACGATGCCCACCCTTGGGAGGCGCTGGAAATCATCTGCACGCTGGCCGGCACCAACCCGTCCGAAAGCCTGCAAGCCGAGCTGCGCCGAGCCATCTGCAAAAGCTACGACCACATGCACATGTTTCTGGAGCGCTGCCTGGCCCTGGAAATGCGCCAGGCCGGTCGGGGCCGCATGGCATTGGTACATGGCGGTTAACACGCCCCTTGTGAACGACACAAAACCCTGTGGGGCCGCGGACGGCGTTTGATCTATGTGGGAGCTGGCAAAGCCAGCTCCCACATGAATCAAAAGCAGCCCTGAGGGATTTCCATCAACCATAGAATCTCCCACATCCGTGGGAGCAAACCTTGGTCGCGATGGCATCACCGCGGTGTATCTGAACCACCGCGGTGAATTCATCGCGCGTTATTGGGCGTTGAAGGCCTGGCCGTTGATGCCGGTGCTGTCTGGGCCCATCAGGTAGAGGTAGACCGGCATGATTTCTTCGGGCGTCGGGTTGTCCAGCGGGTTCTCGCCCGGGTACGCCTGGGCGCGCATGCTGGTGCGGGTGGCACCCGGGTTGATGCTGTTGGCGCGTACAGCCGCCACACCGTCGAGCTCGTCGGCCAGGGTTTGCATCAGGCCTTCGGTGGCAAACTTCGACACGCCATAGGCGCCCCAGTAGGCACGGCCCTTGCGGCCGACGCTGCTGGAGGTGAACACCACAGAGGCGTCTTCAGACAGCTTGAGCAGCGGCAGCAGGGTGCTGGTGAGCATGAACATCGCATTGACGTTGATCTGCATCACACGCATGAAGTTGTCGCCCGAGAGCTGCTCCAGGGGTGTGCGCGGGCCGATGATCGAGGCATTGTGCAGCAGCCCGTCAAGGCGGCCGAACTCGTTCTCGATCATGGCCGCCAGTTCGTCGTACTGGTGCGGCAGGGCGGTTTCCAGGTTGAACGGAATGACCACCGGCTGCGGATAACCCGCCGCTTCGATGCGGTCGTACAGCTCGGCAAGGGTGGCCTCGGTCTTGCCCAGCAGCAACACGGTGGCGCCGTGGGCGGCGTAGGTCATGGCGGCTGCCGCACCGATGCCGCGTCCGGCGCCGGTAACCAGTATGACCCGCCCTTTGAGCAGGGTGGGGCGAGCGGAGTAATCAAACATAGGATTTACCTTATGCCTGGGTTGAGTGAAGGCAGCGGCTATTCAGCAGCGGCACAGCGCATGATCCAGCACCTTGCGCAGCTCCAGTGGGTGATCCACCACCACATCCGCGCCCCAGTGATCCGGGTTGTCGTCCGGATGAATATAGCCAAAGCGTACGGCGGCGGTCTTGGTGCCAGCGTCGCGCCCGGACTCGATATCCCGCAGGTCATCGCCCACGAACAGCACGCTGGCCGGGTCCAGGTTGAGCATCTTGCAGGCCAGGATCAGCGGCTCGGGGTCTGGCTTGCTGTTTTTCACATGGTCCGGGCAGATCAGCAGGGCAGAGCGCTCGGCCAGGCCCAGTCGCTGCATGATCGGCTCGGCGAAACGCACCGGCTTGTTGGTGACCACGCCCCAGATCAGGTTGGCTTTCTCGATATCGGCCAACAGCTCGGCCATGCCGTCGAACAGTTTGCTGTGCACCGCGCAGTCCACTTGATAGCGCTCCAGGAACTCAAGGCGCAGTGGCTCGAACTCAGGCGCGTCCGGGTCCATGTCGAAGGCGGTGGAGACCATCGCGCGCGCGCCACCGGAAATCACATCGCGGATCGCTTTATCGGCCACGACCGGGCGGCCGTGGGCGGCCAGCATGCTCTGGCAAATGGCGATGAAGTCCGGCGCCGTGTCGAGCAGGGTGCCGTCCATGTCGAAAAGTACTGCTCTTAAACGCATTGATTACTCCTCGCGCAGCGTTTGGATCATGTAGTTGACGTCGACGTCCGCGGCCAATTTATAGTGCTTGGTCAGCGGGTTGTAGGTCAGGCCGATGATGTCCTTGACGGTCAGGCCGGCCGAGCGGCTCCAGGCGCCCAGCTCGGACGGGCGGATGAATTTCTTGAAGTCATGGGTGCCGCGTGGCAGCAGCTTCATGATGTATTCGGCACCGATGATCGCGAACAGGTAAGCCTTGGGGTTGCGGTTGATGGTGGAGAAGAACACCTGGCCACCAGGCTTGACCATGCGGAAACAGGCGCGGATCACCGAAGACGGGTCGGGAACGTGCTCCAGCATTTCAAGGCAGGTGACCACGTCGAACTGCTCGGGCATCTCTTCTGCCAGGGCTTCGGCGGTGATTTTCCGGTACTCGACCTCTACGCCCGATTCGAGCTGGTGCAGTTGGGCGACGGCCAGGGGCGCTTCGCCCATGTCGATACCGGTCACCGTAGCACCGCGCAAGGCCATGGCTTCGCTGAGAATGCCGCCGCCGCATCCGACATCCAGGACCTTCTTGCCGGCCAGCTTGACCCGCTCGTCAATCCAGTTGACCCGCAGCGGGTTGATGTCGTGCAGGGGCTTGAATTCGCTCTCGCGGTCCCACCAGCGGTGAGCCAAGGCCTCGAATTTTGCGATTTCGGCGTGATCGACGTTGCTCATGGACAATCCTCTGAAGCTTGAAAATACGGGGTTCCTGATGCCAGGCAAAATTGGCCTGGCAAAGATTATTCGTTGATGCCGCTGATGCGCTGGCCCCATTGGGTGGCGCTGGCATGCAGCTTTTGTTCATCCATTTGGGTCAGACGGCGGTCGGCGAGGAGCTGTTTGCCGCCCACCCAGACATGCTTGACGCAATCGCGACCGGTGGCATAAATGAGCTGCGAGACCGGGTCGTAGATCGGTTGCTGAGCGAGCCCCGACAGGTCGAACGCGACCAGGTCGGCTGCCTTGCCCAGTTCCAGCGAGCCGGTCTGCGCTTCCAGCCCCAGCGCGCGTGCGCCGTTTAGCGTCGCCATGCGCAATGCGCTATGGGCATCCAGGGCGGTCGCGGAACCCGCCACGGCCTTGGCCAGCAGGGCGGCGGTGCGGGTTTCGCCGAGCAGGTCAAGGTCGTTGTTGCTGGCGGCGCCATCGGTGCCGACCGCCACATTGACCCCGGCTTGCCACAGTCGTTCGACCGGGCAGAAGCCGCTGGCCAGTTTAAGGTTCGACTCGGGGCAGTGGATGACGCTGGTGTTGCTTTCTACCAGCAAGGCCAGGTCTTCATCGCTGATCTGGGTCATGTGCACCGATTGAAAGCGTGGCCCCAGCAAACCCAGGCGCGCCAGGCGGGCCAGCGGGCGCTCGCCGCACTGTTCGACAGACTGCTGCACTTCGAAGGCGGTCTCGTGGACGTGCATGTGGATCGCCGCGTCCAGCTCTTCGGACAGCATGCGGATCTTCTCGAGATTCTCGTCGCCGACCGTGTAGGGCGCATGCGGGCCGAAGGCAATGCTGATACGCGGGTGGTGCTTGAGGTCATTGAACAGCTCGATGCCTTGGTGCAGCGCTTCATCGGCCGTGCGTGCGCCAGGAATCGGGAAATCCAGTACCGGAATGGTAATTTGCGCTCGAATGCCGCTCTCATGCGCGCAGTCCGCAGCGATCTTCGGGTAAAAGTACATGTCGGAGAAACAGGTGATGCCGCCTTTGATCTGCTCGGCGATCGCAAGGTCAGTGCCATCGCGGACGAAGTCTTCGTTGACCCAGCGAGCTTCTGCCGGCCATATATGGTCTTCAAGCCAGGATTTGAGCGGCAGATCGTCGGCCAGGCCGCGAAACAGCGTCATCGCGGCGTGGCCATGGGCGTTGATCAGGCCGGGGGCCAGCAGGCAGCCGGGCAGTTCGTGCACGGCTTGAGTGGCAAGTTTCAACCCATCGCTGCGCGGGCCAATAAACACAATACGGCCTTCGCGCACGCCCAGCGCATGTTCGGTCAGTACCACACCCGCAGGCTCGACAGGCACCAGCCAGGTCGGCAGGAGCAGGAAGTCCAGGGAGGGACTGGCGTTGGGCATGGGCGGTTTCCGTTGCATTTGAGCGAAGAGGGCGAAGTATACCCGAGCGTCTTGATCGGGGGATCGCTATAATCGGCCGCTTTTGATGTCTGAGTACGGGGTGAGGCATGCGCGATCGACTGTTGGCTGCGGAGAAGGTGAAGGCCATCGATTGGCGAGACGGCACCCTTTATCTGCTCGATCAGCGCGCTTTACCCCTTCAGGAGTCCTGGCTGGGCTACACCGATGTGGCCAGCGTGGCCGAGGCGATCCGCCTGATGGTGGTGCGTGGTGCCTCGGCTATTGGCATCACGGCGGCCTATGGCCTGGTGCTGGGGGCTCGCCAGCGTTTTGCCGCCGGTGGAGACTGGTGCGCCGCGCTTGAAGAAGACTTTACCCTGTTGTCCGCATCGCGACCCACGGCCGTCAACCTGTTCTGGGCGCTCAATCGCATGCGTGACCGTCTGGAGCGCCTGAAAAACAGTGACGACCCGCTGCCTGCGCTTGAAGCCGAAGCGCTGGCCATCCACGAAAGTGA
Organism: Pseudomonas sp. KH_021; assembly: GCF_057838865.1. Lineage (NCBI taxonomy): Bacteria > Pseudomonadati > Pseudomonadota > Gammaproteobacteria > Pseudomonadales > Pseudomonadaceae > Pseudomonas > Pseudomonas sp. KH_021. The sequence continues at coordinate 1,544,937 of NZ_CM174477.1, forward strand.
TCGCGAAGCCAACCTGACCATGGCGCAATTGGGTGTCGACCTGATTCGCAAGTACCAGGGTAATGAGCAGACCCTGCTCACCCACTGCAACACGGGGTCGCTGGCCACCGGTGGTTTCGGGACTGCGTTGGGCGTTATTCGCGGGGCATGGCTGGAGGGGATGGTCGAGCGTGTCTATGTCGACGAAACCCGGCCGTGGCTGCAAGGTTCGCGGCTGACCGCCTGGGAACTGGCCAACGAAGGTATTCCGGTCACCCTCAATGTGGACTCGGCTGCCGCGCACCTGATGAAAACCAAAGGAATAACCTGGGTCATTGTCGGGGCCGATCGCATCACGGCTAATGGCGATGTGGCCAACAAGATCGGCACCTACCAATTGGCCGTCACCGCCATGCACCACGGCGTGCGCTTTATGGTGGTGGCGCCCAGCTCGACCATCGACATGAGCCTGGCCAGCGGCGAGGATATCCTGCTCGAAGAGCGCGACGCCAGCGAACTGCTGGAAGTGGGCGGCCAGCGGCTCGGGGCGGATGTGCCCGTCTTCAACCCGGTTTTCGACGTGACACCCGCCGACCTGATCGACGCCATCGTCACCGAGAAAGGCATCGTAGAGCGCCCAGACACCGCCAAGATGGCGCAGTTGATGTGCCGCAAGCGCCTGCACTGAGATGGCCTCTGTAGGGGGGGCGCATCGGTCTCACATTGTAGGAGCTGGGTTTACCCGCGATGAAGGCGACGCGGTCTTGCCGATGTACCGTGGCGCGGCCATCGCGAGCAAGCTCTGCTCCTACAGTGGTCTGTAGGGGGCAGGGTCCCTGAAGTGCGCCTACCCCTGCTATCTCTCCTTATCGCCAGCCACGCGACGAATGTCGCTCTCACAGCCCTGTTTGTGATAACATCCGGCGGTTTCCAAGGCCGCTCAGTGAAGCGGCCTTCACTGCGCAGATCCATGGTTTAACTCGTTGATTTGTCGTAAGTCGTCGCAGGGCAGTGCTCGCGGCGGCGAGCTTCGTTCGTCCCATATGGATGTGACGAGGTTTCACCAGAAAAAGGAATCAGGCTTCTCATGGGCGAACTGGCCAAAGAAATCCTCCCGGTCAATATCGAAGACGAACTGAGACAGTCCTACCTCGACTACGCGATGAGCGTCATTGTCGGGCGTGCACTGCCCGATGCGCGCGATGGCTTGAAGCCCGTGCATCGCCGCGTTCTGTTTGCGATGAGTGAGCTGGGTAACGACTGGAACAAACCGTACAAGAAATCGGCCCGTGTGGTCGGTGACGTAATCGGTAAGTACCACCCGCACGGTGACACTGCGGTCTACGACACTATTGTGCGTATGGCCCAGCCGTTCTCCCTGCGTTACCTGCTGGTCGATGGCCAGGGCAACTTCGGTTCGGTCGACGGCGACAACGCCGCAGCCATGCGATACACCGAAGTGCGCATGACCAAGCTTGCGCACGAGTTGCTGGCCGACCTGCACAAGGAAACCGTCGACTGGGTGCCCAACTACGACGGCACCGAGCTGATCCCGGCGGTCATGCCGACCAAGATTCCCAACCTGCTGGTCAACGGTTCCAGCGGTATCGCCGTGGGCATGGCGACCAACATCCCGCCGCACAACCTCGGTGAAGTCATCGACGGTTGCCTGGCGCTGATCGACAACGCCGATATCTCGATCGATGAACTCATGGAGTTCATCCCCGGCCCAGACTTCCCCACCGCCGCCATCATCAATGGCCGCGCCGGTATCATCGAAGCCTATCGCACCGGTCGCGGCCGCATCTACATGCGCGCCCGCTCCACCGTCGAAGACATCGACAAGGTCGGTGGCCGCCAGCAGATCATCATCACCGAGCTGCCTTACCAGCTCAACAAGGCACGCCTGATCGAAAAGATCGCGGAGCTGGTGAAAGAGAAGAAGCTTGAAGGCATCACCGAGCTGCGTGACGAGTCCGACAAGGACGGCATGCGTATCGTGATCGAGCTGCGTCGCGGCGAAGTGCCAGAGGTCATCCTCAACAACCTCTACGCCCAGACCCAGCTGCAAAGTGTGTTCGGCATCAACATCGTCGCCCTGATCGACGGCCGTCCGCGCATCCTGAACCTCAAGGACCTGCTCGAAGCCTTCGTGCGTCACCGCCGTGAAGTGGTGACCCGTCGCACCGTGTTCGAGCTGCGCAAGGCGCGTGAGCGCGGGCACATCCTTGAAGGCCAGGCCGTTGCGCTGTCCAACATCGACCCGGTGATCGCGCTGATCAAGGCTTCGCCGACCCCGTCGGAAGCCAAGGAAGCGCTGATCAGCACGCCGTGGGAATCCAGTGCGGTAATGACCATGGTCGAGCGCGCCGGCGCCGATGCCTGCCGCCCTGATAACCTCGACCCGCAGTTCGGCATGCGCGATGGCAAGTACTTCCTGTCGCCAGAACAGGCGCAAGCCATTCTGGACCTGCGCCTGCACCGCCTGACCGGTCTTGAGCACGAGAAACTGCTGGCCGAGTACCAGGAGATTCTCAACCAGATCGGCGAATTGATCCGCATCCTCAGCAGCGCCGAGCGCCTGATGGAAGTGATCCGCGAGGAACTGGAGCTGATCCGCGCCGAATACGGCGATGTGCGTCGCACCGAAATCCTCGATGCGCGTCTGGACCTGACCCTGGGTGACATGATCCCGGAAGAAGAGCGCGTAGTAACCATTTCCCACAGCGGTTATGCCAAGACCCAGCCGTTGGCGGCCTACCAGGCCCAGCGTCGCGGTGGCAAAGGCAAGTCTGCTACCGGCGTCAAGGACGAAGACTACATTTCCCATCTGTTGGTCGCCAACAGCCACACCACGCTGCTGCTGTTCTCCAGCAAGGGCAAGGTGTACTGGCTCAAGACCTACGAGATCCCGGAAGCTTCCCGTGCCGCGCGTGGTCGCCCGCTGGTGAACCTGTTGCCGCTGGGTGAAGGTGAGTACATCACCACCATGCTGCCGGTCGAGGAATACACCGAAGGGCACTTCATTTTCATGGCCACCGCCAACGGTACCGTGAAGAAGACCCCGCTGGAGCAGTTCAGCCGTCAGCGCAGCGTTGGCCTGATCGCACTGGAACTGGACGAAGGCGACATCCTGATCTCTGCCTCCATCACCGATGGCGAGCGCGAAGTCATGCTGTTCTCCGACGCCGGCAAAGTGACCCGCTTCAAGGAATCCGACGTACGTGCCATGGGCCGTACCGCTCGGGGCGTGCGGGGTATGCGCCTGGCCGAAGGCCAGAAGCTGATCTCCATGATCATCCCGGAAGAGGGCAGCCAGATCCTGACCGCCTCCGAGCGCGGCTTCGGCAAGCGCACCGCGATCAGCGAGTTCCCGGAATACAAGCGTGGCGGCCAAGGTGTAATCGCCATGGTCAGCAACGAGCGTAACGGCCGCCTGGTAGGCGCCGTGCAGGTACTCGACGGGGAAGAGATCATGCTGATCTCCGACCAAGGTACCCTGGTGCGCACCCGTGTTGGCGAAGTGTCGAGCCTGGGTCGTAACACCCAGGGCGTGACGCTGATCAAGCTGGCCAGCGACGAGACCCTGGTGGGCCTGGAGCGCGTGCAGGAGCCTTCGGATGAAGGCGACGAGCTGGAAGGTGAAGAGACTTCAGGCGAGTTCGATGTCGATGCCGATGTGGTTGCCGGTGACGAGCCGCAGCCCGAGGCCGGTGCCGACGAAGAAACCCCGCAGGAATAATGTAATAGCGCTAATGCCCGTGGCCGCTGCGGCTGCGGGCTTGTGAACATGAGCAGAGCGAGAGTGGATGTGAGCAAACGAGCCTTTAACTTCTGCGCAGGCCCTGCTGCGCTTCCTGAAGCCGTGCTGTTGCGTGCCCAGGCCGAAATGCTTGATTGGCATGGCAAAGGCCTGTCGGTCATGGAAATGAGCCACCGCAGCGACGAATACGTGGCCATTGCTGAAAAGGCCGAGCAGGACCTGCGCGACCTGCTGAATGTTCCATCCAACTACAAAGTCCTGTTCCTGCAGGGTGGCGCAAGCCAGCAGTTCGCTGAAATCCCGCTGAACCTGCTGCCTGAAGCCGGCACCGCCGACTACATCGAAACCGGCATCTGGTCGAAAAAAGCTATTGAAGAGGCTCGCCGCTTCGGCAACATCAATGTGGCTGCCAGTGCCAAGCCTTACGATTACCTGGCCATTCCTGGCCAGAACGAGTGGAACCTGACCCCAGGTGCTGCCTACGTTCACTATGCGTCCAACGAAACCATCGGTGGCCTGGAATTCGACTGGGTTCCAGAGACGGGCGACGTCCCGCTGGTGGTCGACATGTCTTCGGACATTCTCTCGCGCCCGATCGATGTGTCGCAGTACGGCCTGATCTACGCCGGCGCACAGAAAAACATCGGCCCGAGCGGGCTGGTGGTGGTGATTATCCGCGAAGACCTGCTGGGCCGTGCCCGCAGCAGTTGCCCGACCATGCTCAACTACAAGGTCGCGGCCGACAACGCCTCTATGTACAACACTCCGGCCACTTACTCCTGGTACCTCTCGGGCCTGGTGTTCGAGTGGCTCAAGGAGCAGGGCGGCGTCGAGGCCATGGAGCAGCGCAACCGCGCCAAGAAAGATCGCCTGTACGGTTTCATCGACAGCAGCGACTTCTACAGCAACCCGATCGCCCATAATGCCCGCTCCTGGATGAACGTACCGTTCCGCCTGGCTGACGAGCGTCTGGACAAAGCCTTCCTGGCCGGTGCCGATGCCCGAGGCTTGCTGAACCTCAAGGGCCACCGTTCGGTGGGTGGCATGCGCGCCTCCATCTATAACGCCCTGGGCCTGGATGCTGTCGAAGCACTGGTCGCCTATATGGTCGAGTTCGAGAAGGAACACGCCTGATGTCTGAACAAGAGCTCAAGGCGCTGCGCGTTCGCATTGACAGCCTGGATGAAAAGATCCTCGAGCTGATCAGCGACCGCGCCCGCTGCGCCCAGGAAGTTGCCCGGGTGAAGATGGCTTCGCTGGCTGAAGGCGAAGTGCCGGTGTTCTACCGCCCTGAGCGTGAAGCCCAGGTGCTCAAGCGTGTCATGGATCGCAATCCTGGCCCGTTGGACAACGAAGAGATGGCACGGTTGTTCCGTGAAATCATGTCTTCCTGCCTGGCCCTGGAGCAGCCGCTGAAAGTCGCTTACCTGGGGCCAGAAGGTACCTTCACCCAGGCAGCGGCCATGAAGCATTTCGGTCACGCCGTGATCAGCAAGCCGATGGCCGCGATCGACGAAGTGTTCCGCGAAGTGGCGGCGGGTGCCGTGAATTTCGGCGTTGTGCCGGTGGAAAACTCCACCGAGGGTGCGGTCAACCACACCCTGGACAGCTTCCTTGAGCACGACATGGTGATCTGCGGCGAAGTCGAGCTGCGCATTCACCACCACCTGCTGGTCGGTGAAAACACCAAGACCGACAGCATCAGCCGTATCTACTCCCATGCCCAGTCGCTGGCCCAGTGCCGTAAGTGGTTGGACGCGCATTACCCGAACGTCGAGCGCGTTGCTGTTTCCAGCAACGCCGAGGCGGCCAAGCGCGTCAAGGGTGAGTGGAACTCCGCGGCGATTGCTGGCGATATGGCCGCTGGCCTGTATGGCCTGACTCGCCTGGCTGAGAAAATCGAAGACCGCCCGGACAACTCCACGCGCTTCTTGATGATCGGTAATCAGGAAGTACCGCCGACCGGCGACGACAAGACCTCGATCATCGTTTCCATGAGCAACAAACCGGGTGCGCTGCATGAGCTGCTGGTGCCATTCCATGACAACGGCATCGATCTGACCCGCATTGAGACCCGGCCTTCGCGTAGCGGTAAATGGACCTACGTCTTCTTCATTGATTTCATGGGCCATCACCGCGATCCGTTGATCAAGGCCGTGCTCGAGAAGATCAGTCAGGAAGCCGTGGCACTCAAGGTGCTGGGGTCTTACCCGAAAGCGGTTCTCTGAGGCGATTAGCAATGAGCGATTTCTGTGGTTGATGCGATTGCAGTAGAGCCTGTCGTAGGGCGTCTGGTAGTGGTTGGCCTGGGCCTGATTGGCGGCTCGTTCGCCAAGGGCCTGCGTGAAAGTGGCCTGTGCCGTGAAGTGGTGGGCGTCGATCTGGATGCCCAGTCGCGCAAGCTGGCGGTTGAGCTGGGCGTGGTCGACCGTTGCGAGGCCGACCTTGCCGCAGCGTGTGTCGGTGCGGACGTCATCCAATTGGCGGTGCCGATCCTGGCCATGGAAAAGCTCTTGGCCAAACTGGCTGCGCTGGACCTGGGCACGGCCGTGCTCACTGATGTCGGCAGTGCCAAGGGCAACGTAGTGCGGGCTGCGCGCGAGGCTTTTGCCGGGCGCCTGTCGCATTTCGTGCCGGGGCACCCGATTGCCGGCTCCGAGCAGAGCGGGGTGGAGGCCTCCAATGCCACCTTGTTCCGTCGTCACAAAGTCATTCTGACGCCGCTGGCCGAAACCGATCCTGCTGCATTGTCGGTGGTTGACCGGTTATGGCGCGCGTTGGGCGCTGATGTGGAACACATGCAGGTCGAGCGCCACGATGAAGTGCTGGCGGCGACCAGCCACCTTCCGCACCTGCTGGCGTTCGGGTTGGTCGACTCGCTGGCCAAGCGCAACGAAAACCTCGATATCTTCCGCTATGCCGCAGGGGGTTTCCGCGATTTCACGCGTATTGCCGGCAGCGACCCGGTGATGTGGCACGACATCTTCCTCGCCAACCGCGAAGCGGTGTTGCGCACGCTCGATACGTTCCGTAGCGACCTGGATGCGCTGCGTGAGGCGGTCGATGCGGGCGACGGTCACCAACTGCTGGGGGTGTTTACCCGAGCGCGGGTGGCGCGGGAGCACTTTGGCAAGATTCTGGCTCGTCGGGCTTATATGAGCGCCAAGGATTCCTCCAATCTGGTGTTCCTGGCTCAGCCGGGCGGCCAGCTATCCGGCCGCATTCGCGTGCCGGGTGACAAATCCATTTCCCATCGCGCCATCATGCTGGGCTCGCTCGCCGAGGGCACGACTGAGGTCGAAGGGGTGCTGGAGGGCGAAGACGTCTTGGCTACGCTGCAGGCGTTTCGCGACATGGGAGTGGTCATCGAGGGGCCGCATCATGGGCGGGTGACCGTTCATGGCGTGGGCTTGAAAGGCTTGAAGCCGGCCCCGGGAGCCATCTATGTCGGCAATTCCGGCACCTCGATGCGCCTGTTGGCAGGGCTGCTGGCCGCCCAACCCTTCGACAGTGTACTCACCGGTGATGCCTCGCTGTCCAAGCGACCCATGGACCGGGTAGCGGCCCCTCTGCGACAAATGGGCGCCGTGATCGAAACCGCTGCTGACGGTCATCCACCCTTGACCATTCGCGGTGGCCAGGCCCTCAAGGGCATCGATTACTCAGTGCCAATGGCCAGTGCTCAGGTCAAGTCCAGTGTGTTGCTGGCGGGGTTGTACGCCGAGGGCGCTACCCGCGTGACCGAGCCTGCGCCCACCCGCGATCATACCGAGCGTATGCTGCGCGGCTTTGGCTGCCCGGTATCGGCGCAGGGTTCGACGGTTTCGCTGACCAGTGGTCACGCGCTGAGTGGGGCGCGTATCGAAGTGCCGGCCGATATTTCTTCGGCCGCCTTTTTCCTGGTGGCGGCCTCGATCGCCGAAGGCTCGGAGCTGGTGCTCGAGCATGTCGGCGTCAACCCGACGCGCACCGGAGTTCTCGATATTCTTCGCTTGATGGGCGCAGACATCACCCTGGAAAACCCCCGTCTGGTCGGTGGCGAGCCGGTTGCCGACATCCGTGTGCGATCGGCGCAGCTTCACGGTATAGAGATTCCAGAGGCGCTGGTGCCGTTGGCGATCGACGAATTCCCCGTGCTGTTCATCGCCGCGGCCTGTGCCAAGGGGCGAACCGTGTTACGGGGCGCGCAGGAGTTGCGGGTCAAGGAATCGGATCGTATTCAGGTCATGGCCGAGGGTTTGCAGGCATTAGGCATTAGCTGCCAGCCGACCCCGGACGGTATCATCATCGAAGGTGGTAAGCTTGGCGGCGGTGAAGTTCATGGGCATGGCGATCACCGTATCGCCATGGCATTCAGTGTCGCGTCCCTGCGGGCGTCGGCCCCCATTCGCATCCATGACTGCACCAACGTTGCTACCTCCTTCCCCAACTTCCTGGCGCTGTGCGCCGAAGTGGGACTTCGTGTTGCAGAAGAGGGCAAGTCGTGAAAGAACAAGCGCCGGTCATAACGATCGACGGACCTAGCGGTTCCGGCAAAGGCACCATCGCAGGCATGTTGGCCAAGCGGTTGGGGTGGAACCTGCTCGATTCTGGGGCCCTCTACCGTTTGCTGGCGTTCGCTGCCCGCAATCATGGGGTCGATCTGACCAATGAAGAATTGCTCAAGGCGCTCGCCGCTCATCTGGATGTTCAGTTCATTGCCGCCGACGGCAAGGACCCCCAGCGGATCATTCTGGAGGGCGATGACGTCACCCAGGACATCCGTAACGAGACCATCGGAGCGGGAGCCTCCCAGGTAGCTGCATTGCCCGCGGTGCGTGATGCCTTGCTGCAGCGCCAGCGCGCGTTTCTGGAGGCGCCAGGCCTGATTGCAGACGGCCGCGACATGGGCACGGTGGTTTTTCCTGCCGCCCCGCTGAAGATTTTCCTCACGGCCAGCCCTGAGGAGCGAGCACGTCGCCGATACTTGCAGTTGAAGGCCAAGGGCGATGATGTTAGTCTGTCGAGTCTGCTAGATGAGATTCGTGAACGCGATGAGCGTGACACCCAGCGAGCTGTCGCACCGCTGAAACCGGCGCCCGACGCCATTCAGCTGGATTCGACGGAGCTGTCCATCGAGCAGGTGTTGGAACGCATCGAGAGCGAAATCGCCCTGCGCGATATCGCCGGATGAACAAGGACGCATGCAGGGGACCAGTCAAAGTCCTGCATGCTTTCTTTTATATGAACGAAACCCGCATTGTCTGGAGTGCGGCTGATGGGCGTATGTTTCGCCCTAATTACAGGAATTAAAATGAGCGAAAGCTTTGCAGAACTCTTTGAAGAAAGCCTGAAAACCCTCAACCTTCAACCAGGTGCGATCATCACCGGTATCGTTGTCGATATCGACGGTGACTGGGTTACAGTCCACGCTGGCCTGAAGTCCGAGGGTGTCATCCCGCTCGAGCAGTTCTACAACGAAGCTGGCGAACTGACCATCAAGGTCGGTGACGAAGTTCACGTTGCGCTGGACGCGGTCGAAGACGGCTTTGGCGAAACCAAACTGTCCCGTGAAAAAGCCAAGCGCGCCGAGTGCTGGATTGTTCTGGAAGCAGCTTTCGCCGCCGAAGAAGTTGTCAAGGGCGTTATCAACGGTAAGGTTAAGGGCGGCTTCACTGTCGACGTTAACGGTATCCGTGCGTTCCTGCCAGGTTCTCTGGTTGATGTCCGCCCAGTGCGCGACACCACCCACCTGGAAGGCAAAGAGCTGGAATTCAAGGTCATCAAGCTCGACCAGAAGCGCAACAACGTTGTCGTTTCCCGTCGCAGTGTCCTGGAAGCCGAGAACAGCGCCGAGCGCGAAGCTCTGCTGGAATCCCTGCAGGAAGGCCAGCAAGTCAAAGGTATCGTCAAGAACCTCACCGACTACGGCGCGTTCGTGGACCTGGGTGGCGTCGATGGCCTGCTGCACATCACCGACATGGCCTGGAAGCGTATCAAGCATCCGTCGGAAATCGTCAACGTTGGCGACGAGATCGATGTCAAGGTTCTGAAGTACGATCGCGAGCGTAACCGCGTATCGCTGGGCCTGAAGCAACTGGGCGAAGACCCATGGGTTGCTATCAAGGCACGTTACCCAGAAAGCACTCGCGTCATGGCGCGCGTCACCAACCTGACCGACTACGGCTGCTTCGCAGAGCTGGAAGAAGGCGTGGAAGGCCTGGTACACGTTTCCGAAATGGACTGGACCAACAAGAACATCCACCCTTCGAAAGTCGTACAAGTCGGCGACGAAGTGGAAGTTATGGTTCTGGACATCGACGAAGAGCGTCGTCGTATCTCCCTGGGCATCAAGCAGTGCAAGTCGAACCCATGGGAAGACTTCTCTGGCCAGTTCAACAAGGGCGACAAGATCTCCGGCACCATCAAGTCGATCACCGATTTCGGTATCTTCATTGGTCTGGACGGCGGCATCGACGGTCTGGTTCACCTGTCCGACATCTCCTGGAACGAAGTGGGCGAAGAAGCCGTACGTCGCTTCAAGAAGGGCGACGAGCTGGACACCGTCATCCTGTCGGTTGATCCAGAGCGTGAGCGCATCTCCCTGGGCATCAAGCAGCTGGAAGACGATCCGTTCTCCAACTACGTTGCTGTCAACGACAAAGGCGCTATCGTTACCGGTACCGTTAAAGAAGTTGACGCCAAGGGCGCTGTAATCACCCTGGCTGAAGACATCGAAGCTACTCTGAAAGCCTCCGAAATCAGCCGTGACCGCGTTGAAGACGCGCGTAACGTTCTGAAAGTTGGCGAGCAAGTAGAAGCCAAGATCATCAGCGTTGACCGCAAGTCCCGCGTTATCAGCCTCTCCATCAAGTCGAAAGACGACGCTGAAGAGAAAGAAGCTATCCAGAGCCTGAAAGCTGCTCCGGAAGGTGCTCCAGCCGATACCACCATGGCTGCACTGCTGCGCGAAGCAATGGCCAAACAGAACTAAGTTCTGCTGGATCATGAAAAAAGGGCGACTTCGGTCGCCCTTTTTTGTCCCTGCGTTTTTTCGCCCCCGCCGATATTCGCCCTGTTCAAATCCCTCCGAGCATGCTAAAACCATGGAAGCGCTTTCCTAGCTGCTTGATAAAGAAGGGAAAAATATGACGAAGTCGGAATTGATCGAACGTATTGTCACCCATCAAGGGCTGCTCTCATCCAAGGATGTGGAGCTGGCCATCAAGACCATGCTTGAGCAAATGGCCCAGTGCCTGGCCACCGGAGACCGAATAGAAATTCGTGGCTTTGGTAGCTTTTCGCTACACTACCGCGCGCCGCGTGTAGGACGGAACCCAAAGACCGGGCAATCCGTCAGCCTCGATGGAAAATTCGTACCTCATTTCAAGCCGGGGAAGGAGTTGCGGGATCGGGTGAATGAGGATGAGCACGAAGATTAATTCGTTTAAAGGGAGATTTTTGTGCGTAACCTGAAGCGCTTGGTTCTTGTTGTTTTTTTGCTCCTGATCGTGGCCGCAGTGCTGCTTTTTGTCTTGGAAAATCAGCAGCCGGCATCTTTGGTGTTCCTGGGTTTTGCGTTGCCTGTGTTGCCGCTCTCGGTTTTTGTGCTGCTAGCGTTAATTGTTGGGCTGGCGGTGGGGCCAATGTTGGTACTTCTGGGTCGAGTATCTTCGCTAAAGCGTCGTTGAGTGAGATTGCGAAGGGTCTTCTTGCGTAATGTCGCAGTAATTCTTAACTGCGTCGGAAAAGTTTTGTAAGATGATTCTTGGGATCAATTCGCTGGATAGGTGCTGCTCAAGCAGCGGTTCATGTGCGAGATATTTGCAAGCTTCGACATTAAAGAAGTTGCTCCGACCAGAAAAAGGTTAATCATAAATGCAGGGAAATTTAGGTGTCGGATCGGCGAGAAGTGAGATCGATCTGGTTGAGCTGATACGAGCACTTTGGCGTCGCAAGGTTTTTATTCTGGGTATTGCTGTGCTTGGAGCGTTGCTTGGGCTCATATATGTCCTGGTGGTGACGCCGGTGTATGAGGCGAAGGGGCTTGTCATTGCCCCAACCCAACATAGCATCGCCGAGCTGAATAACGGTCGGACCAAGGAGACCGGTCTAGCCCCTGTCACGGTTGCAGCCGTCTACAAAGTATTCACGCGAAACTTAAGTTCGGAAATACTGCGGCGACGTTTTTTTGAGGAGCATTTCCTGCCTTCGCTGAGTGCTGAAGACCAGAAAAAATCCGCGAATCTATTGTACGGCGATTTATCGCGAGCCCTAGTCGTGGCCGCGGTCGACAAAAATAATCCTGATCGTTATTCCGTGGTCGTCCGGTATCCTGACCCCGCTGTTGCCGAGAAATGGGCGCGGCTATATATCGAACAGGCGGGCGTTTCTGCCACCAAGGAAGTGGTCGAAAATGCGATGCGTGAAACTGAGGTCCGGGCCAAAAATCTGACACAACAGATCAACACTCTGCGTGAAACAGGTCGAAAAGTCCGCGAGGATGAAATCGTCCGCCTTCGTGAAGCGCTGCGTGTCGCCCAAGCGATAGGCTTGCGTGAACCTCCCTTGATCACTGGCAGGCTTTCGAGTGAAGTGTCAGCTGAAATGGGGGGGGATTTGACATATATGCGCGGTTCCAAGGCGCTTGAGGCAGAGCTCAGAAATCTGGAAGAGCGTCAGTCTGATGATCCGTTCATCGACAGTCTCAGAACGCTCCAGTCACAGTATTCGTTTTACAAGAATCTGGAAATCGACCCTTCGAAGGTTTCGGCTTTCCGCTTTGACGGTCCGATTGATGTGTCGGATGCACCGATCAAGCCCAAGCGTGTCCTGTCTGTGATCGGTGGGGGATTCTTGGGGCTGATCCTGGGTCTGCTGATTGCTTGTGGGGCCCATTTGCTGACTGTTCCCGCACGGCGAGCTGGCTGAGACCTTCTCTGTTTGATTCTATTCGAGTTCAAGAATAGTGGCAGAAAGCTTCGATTCTGACATCACAGAGCGATGCAAGCGCATCGCTCTTTTGTTTTGAGTCGGGTGAACGGGAGGCGGCAGCCTGGAAAGTCGGTAGCTGTGTGCGGCGAGGGAAGATATGATACGGCTCACTCACGGGTGCTTGCCAATCGCATGTTCAAGGTGCTCGGATAGGCAGGCGGTCTGGTTGCTGTCGACGGTACGCACCACGGTAGGCGATATCGACAAGCCAGTCGGTTATTCATGATTTTATAGTTGGAGTATTAGGGATGTCGCTGCACAAGCAAGCCAGCGTAGAGAAATTCAAAAGCAGGAAGGCTCTGATCGGAATCGTTGGGCTTGGTTATGTCGGCTTGCCGCTAATGCTTCGCTATAACGCTATCGGTTTCAATGTGCTGGGTATTGATATCGATGCCAATAAGGTGGCTCGCCTGAATAAAGGTGAAAGCTACATTGAGCACATCAGTGCGACAAAGATCAGTGCCGCCCGTAATAGCGGTTTTGAAGCAACGACTGATTTTTCTCGCGCCGCAGAATGCGATGCGCTGATTCTCTGCGTTCCTACCCCCCTGAACAAGTATCGCGAACCCGACATGAGCTTCGTGATTAATACAACGGACGCGCTCAAACCCTACATGCGCGCTGGTCAGGTTGTTTCTCTGGAGAGCACCACTTACCCGGGCACGACGGAGGAAGAACTTCTCCCCCGTGTGCAAGAGAGTGGGTTGGTTGTAGGTGAAGATATCTTTTTGGTTTATTCGCCGGAGCGTGAAGATCCGGGTAATCCAGACTTCGAGACTCGCACAATTCCCAAGATTATCGGCGGTGACACAGCTGCTTGTCTTGAGGTCGGCATTGCCTTGTATGAGCAGGCTATTGATGAGGTTGTATCAGTCAGTTCCACTAAAGCTGCTGAGATGACCAAGCTCCTCGAAAATATACATCGCGCCGTAAACATTGGCTTGGTCAACGAAATGAAGATCGTTGCCGACCGTATGGGTATCGATATCTTCGAAGTGGTTGATGCCGCCGCGACAAAACCCTTCGGTTTCACTGCTTACTATCCTGGGCCCGGCCTGGGTGGACACTGCATTCCCATCGACCCCTTCTACTTGACCTGGAAAGCCCGTGAGTACGGTTTGCACACTCGTTTCATCGAGCTTTCCGGTGAGGTGAATCAGGCAATGCCTGAGTACGTGGTTGGTAAATTGATGGATGGGCTGAATAACCACGGCAAGGCACTGAAAGGCAGCAAGGTCTTGGTCCTGGGTATTGCCTACAAAAAGAATGTCGATGATATGCGAGAGTCTCCTTCGGTGGAGATTATGGAATTGCTTGAGGCTAAAGGGTGTGTGGTTGCCTACAGCGACCCGCACGTACCAGTATTCCCAGTGATGCGCGAGCACAGCTTTAAGTTGAGCAGCGAACCGTTGAATGCTGAAAACCTTGCCAGTTTTGATGCTGTCGTGCTAGCTACAGATCACGACAAATTTGATTATGAATTGATCAAAGCATCGGCGCGCCTGATCATTGATAGCCGCGGTAAGTATCGTGCTGTTGCCGAACATATTATAAAAGCCTGATTACAACGAGAGTGGCCCGGTTCGACGCCTCCGCGCGGTGCCGGGCAGCTTGACAGAAGGATGTTTCTTTCCATGAAGAATTTCGCTCTTATCGGCGCTGCTGGCTATATCGCTCCGCGGCACATGCGCGCTATCAAGGATACTGGCAATGTGCTGGTGTCTGCATACGATATTAATGACTCGGTCGGCATCATCGATAGCATCTCACCTGAAAGTGAGTTTTTCACTGAGTTCGAGCGTTTCCAGGAACACGCCTATCGTATCAAGCGAGACGCTGCTACAGCGCTGGACTATGTGGCTATTTGCTCTCCGAATTACCTGCATCACGCTCATATCGCTGCAGGCTTACGGTTGGGCTGCGACGTCATTTGCGAAAAGCCATTGGTCCCGAGTAGCGCGATTCTGGATGAACTGGCGTTGATCGAAAAAGAAACCGGTCAGCGGATCTACAATATTCTCCAGCTTCGTCATCATCAGGCAATTCTTGACCTGAAAGCAAAAGTTGCCCAGCAGCCGCGTGAGGAAAAGTATGAGGTCGAGTTGACCTATATTACGTCGCGGGGCAAATGGTACATGGAGAGCTGGAAAGGTGATCCTCGCAAGTCGTTTGGCGTGGCCACCAATATCGGCGTGCATTTTTATGACATGTTGCACTTCATCTTTGGTGCCTTGCAGCGCAATGTTCTCCACTACGCTGATAACTACAAGGCTGCCGGATATCTCGAGTATGAAAATGCTCGCGTTCGGTGGTTCTTGTCGATTGATGCGAACGATCTGCCGGACGTTGTAAAGGGCAAAAAGCCAACCTACCGCTCGATCACGGTTGATGGCAATGAAATAGAGTTTTCCGAAGGGTTTACGGACCTCCATACCGTTAGCTATCAGGAAATTCTAGCGGGCAGAGGCTATGGAATTGAAGATGCGCGTCACTGTGTTGAAACGGTAGAAACTATCCGCGCTTCTAGCCCGCAGGATCCCGCTCCCGGTGAGGGGCATCCCTTTCTCAGCACGCTGAAACCCGTTTGATGCGGTAGCGCAGGCGCACTGATAAGCGATACGGACTAGCGATTCCCCCGTATCGTATGGTGATGCAGATGATACTTCAAACGTAACCAGAGTCTGAATGAGCACTGTGGCTCATGTTTCATACGAAATCTTAATGGAAGAGAGGGAAGGCCTTGCATACTCAGCATCCTAGCGCGATCGTCGATCCCGGCGCGATCATTGGTGAAGGCACGCGAATTTGGCACTTTGTACATGTGTGTTCCGGCGCCCGCATCGGGAAGGGTGTATCCCTAGGGCAAAATGTTTTTGTAGGAAACAAGGTTGTCATTGGGGATAACTGCAAGGTCCAGAATAATGTGTCGGTTTACGACAATGTGACCTTGGAGGAAGGGGTGTTTTGCGGCCCAAGCATGGTTTTTACCAATGTTTATAATCCACGTTCTTTAATTGAACGAAAAAGTGAATATCGCAATACGCTCGTCAAGCAAGGTGCCACATTAGGGGCTAATTGCACTATTGTTTGTGGCGTGGAGATTGGTGAGTTTGCGTTTGTTGGCGCGGGTGCGGTGGTTAACAAAAGCGTTCCTGCCTATGCGCTGATGGTTGGGGTGCCGGCTCGCCAAATTGGCTGGATGAGTCAATATGGTGAGCAGCTCGATCTGCCACTGACGGGGGACGGTGTCGTCTTATGCCCGCATACTCACGAACGCTATATTCTTTCTGCGGGTCGGGTGACCCGAGAGGCAGCCAGTCATGATTGAGTTTATCGATCTCAAGTCTCAGCAATTGCGCATCAAAAAACAATTGGATGAGGCCATTCAGCGTGTTTTAGCGCATGGTCAATATATTCTCGGCCCCGAAGTCAATGAATTAGAAACACGCTTGGCCGCCTTCACCGGTTCTAAATATTGCATCACCTGTGCTAACGGTACTGATGCCTTGCAGATCGCGTTGATGGCACTCGGTGTAGGTGTTGGTGACGAAGTGATCACGCCGGGCTTTACCTATATCGCTACCGCAGAAACAGTCGCCTTGCTTGGAGCAAAGCCTGTTTATGTCGACATTGATCCCCGCACATACACCCTCGACCCGAGCCTTCTCGAGGGGGCGATCACGGCCAAGACTAAGGCGATCATCCCTGTTTCTCTGTATGGGCAATGTGCGGACTTCGATGCGATCAATGAAATTGCCGAGCGGCATGGCATTACGGTCATCGAGGATGCTGCACAAAGCTTTGGTGCTACTTACAAAGGCCAACGGTCCTGCAACCTCAGTAGTATTGCCTGTACCAGTTTCTTCCCGAGCAAGCCTTTGGGCTGTTATGGCGACGGCGGTGCCATTTTTACCAATGATGAGTCACTGGCCAAAGTCCTTCGGCAAATTGCCCGGCACGGACAAGAGCGGCGTTATCATCACGTCCGCGTAGGGGTCAATAGCCGACTGGATACCTTGCAGGCGGCCGTTCTTCTGGAGAAGCTTGAGATCTTTTCCGATGAAATTCTGGCACGGCAGAAGGTAGCAGATGAGTACAGTCGTCTTCTTGCCTTGGCAGGTTTCACGGCCCCGTTTGTAGAGACCGTCAATACCAGTGTCTATGCTCAATACACACTGTGTGTCGAGAATCGTGACCTTGTTCAGCAGCGCTTGCTCGAGCGTGGCGTGCCAACGGTTGTTCACTACCCGGTTCCTCTGAATAAGCAGATTGCGGTCAGTGACGCTGAGGCTTATTTGCCTGTCGGTGACCAAGTGGCAGAAAAAGTATTAAGTCTTCCTATGCACCCTTATTTGGAATTATCGGAGATCGAACGTATAGTTTCGATGCTGGTAGAAGTTCGTGAGTCGATTAATTGATTCGTAAACTGGCGATTACATCGTACTGGCGAGATATCGTGCTTCAGGCTTCAGGGAATAGCATCGCTCAAGTCATTGGCGTGATCGGTATTCCCTTGTTGTCACGGCTTTATACGCCCGCAGACTTTGCTGTTCAGAATATTTTTTTGCAGCTCGTTATGTTTCTTGCGGGCGTCATGACGTGGCGTTACGAGTATTTTTTTCAAATGCTCAGATCGCATGATGAGGCGCGCTTGTTGCTGCGCAGCATCGTCAGGATGGGTGTCCTGACGGGTGTCGCGTATACGATTATTCTTTATGCTTCGCTGCAGCGATGGGACACTGCATTTATTCCACCGGAATATCGCTCTTACCTGCTGCTAGCGCCGCTGACGGCCCTATTTGTTTCTTTAGCCCTGGCGCTCCAGCACAATATGCAGCGTCGAGGCGATTTTCGGGTGTCCGCAGTTTCTGAGGTATTCGGAAAGTCTTCCTATGTGGCAGCTGGGGCCGGCCTGAGTGTCATCGGAGGCGCCGGGCTGGTTGTCACGACCTTGTTTAGCGCTGTGGCGAAAGTGGCGTACATCGCGTGTTATTCAAAAGATCTATTACTGGAGAGAGGCGGTCGTAGTTCTCAGGCACATCCTTTGAAGTCGCATCGCAGCGGTGCGAATGCCATGGTGGTCTCGCACCTTTTACTTACGGTCAGTACAGCGGCCCCCATTTTCTTTATTTCCTATCGCTTTGGCGCCGAAGTGCTGGGGCAGTTCACCATGGTCATGACGACTATCTTCTTGCCGTCAGGGCTGCTGGGACTTGCGATAGGTCAAGTTTTCTATCAGCGCGCTGCGGCGAGCTCGAATGACCCTGCTATTGTGCTTGGGCTATGGTTAAGCACATTGAAGCGATTAGCGACTGTTGGCTTCCCTATTTATTTGGTCGCGGCAGTGCTATCCACCTTTATCTATCCTCTGGTTCTAGGCGGGCAATGGGAGGAGGCAGGACGCTACGCACAAGTGTTTTCGATAGCTGCATTTTTTGCTTTTATCAGCACGCCGTTAGACCGAGTGTCTCTGGTACTGAAGATTTCTTACTATCTGCCTGCATTGCATACCATACGATTGCTGTTCTCAGTGGGGACCTTTTGTCTTGCGCTGTATTTTGACCTGTCATTCATGCAGTTTTTGCTGATACACACGGCGCAGATGTCGGCCGTTTATGCACTCGATTTATTAATGGGGCGTTACTTTCTTGTGAGGGCCAGAGGGGCGAGTCGTGCGGTATGAGGCTTGCAATGTTCTTGTGTTCTAATAATTTTGTTTGCAACAAGGACGTTGATTGAAGGTGCAGGAGGTTGCATTGAATTTTGCTGGGTTGTTGGAGGCATTAAAAGAGCGTACGTGGGCCACCTCCAGGGATCGACTTTGGTTAATGTTTTGGGTGTTTCTCTACGGAGGGACCATCGTTCTCGGACATGAAAAGTACTTGGCGGTGGTCCAGGCGTTCTGGGGGTATGGTCAACCACATTACGACGGAGTAACGCTGCTGGTTGCCTGCATTTTTATGATGGCGACTACGGCCTTCTTGCCGTTGAGTTTCGAGCGGCCCTCGTCCTTGTTTATTCACGCTATTTATTTTTTTGTTTACATTCCTTCGTTGATGATCGCAATGGTCAGTCACGAAGACTCGCTGGACCGATACTTCTGGCTTTTTTGCAATTTTTCCCTAGGCCTTGTTCTTTGTTGTATTGCTGTTCGTTGCGCGCCTGCTGGCACGGAGGGGGAAAAAGGGCCCTCTGCACTTGTGGTGATATTAAGTTTACTGGGCTCGGCAATCTGCTTTGTTGTTCTCTATGCGACCTACGCTTCCATTCTTTCCTTTTCAGGTCTGGATGAGGTTTATCAGCAGCGAGAAGCCGGTGCGGCAACTTCCTTATTTGTCGGGTATTGCCAAGTCTATTTGGCTTACGTTTTTTCTCCCTGCCTTTTTGTGATCGGTCTGATGTACAAACGTGCGGTTATTCTATTGCTGGGGTTGGCCGGATTTGTGTTCGTCTACATGATCACAGCTGAGCGGACAGTCCTGCTGCTGCCGTTTGTACTGTTGATCATATTCGTGATGTTCAGATGGCGTGGCTTCGGAACGGAAAATCCGCGTGCGCTGTATGCTGTTGGGGCGCTCGGCGTAAGTCTGATTGCATTTTTGTTCGACCTGTCAGATGTGTTTAATGAATTGGGTTTCTATTTTTTTACGCGGTTGATCGCCGTGCCTGGCTTGTTTGTGAGCCAGTACTATGACCTCTTTTCAGTGCAAGGCTATACCTATTGGTCTCATGTCACCTTCATCGGAGGGCTCATCGAAACGCCATTGGCCTATGCGGGAGATGAAAAGTGGCCCGCATTGGGGAAAATTCTCGCCGAGCGGGTGTTGGGCGTTGAAAGCCAGTCAAATGCCAGCTTTGTAGCAACTGACGGTGTCGCAGCTCTTGGAAGCGTGGGTGTATTCTTTATTTTTGTGGTGTATACGGCTTGGTTGTTGGTGCTTGACAGAGTGGCGAGCGGCTGGAACAGAATGTTTGTAATTATGGTCCTTTTTCCGTTGGCATTTGTGTCGACCAATGGATCTTTTTTTACCATGCTGACCTCGTTCGGCGGGGCATTCTGGATGCTGGTATTTTTTGCAGATAAATATGATATCCGGTTGACTCGGAGGGCGAATTGAATGATCGGTTATATCTATTCCAGAGTGCTAAGGAAACTTCGAGGGAAAGCGGTTCATCATTCCTCAATTCCTTCGACCTCCAAGGTCGAGTCAGGCTGCACTGTGATAAACAGCGAGTTCGGCGAGCACTCCTTCTGTGGTTATGACTGTTCGTTCATCCACACGTCGGTCGGACGTTTCTGTTCAATTGCCAGTCGAGTTGTTGTTGGAGGGGCCCGACACCCCATCGAGTTTGTGTCCACCAGCCCGGTCTTTCTTGCCCACAAGGAAAGCATCCAGAAAAAATTCTCTCGGCACGATTATCGGTGGGAACCGAAAACCGTAATCGGCCACGATGTTTGGATTGGAGAAGGGGTTTATGTAAAGGGCGGGGTTACCATTGGTGTGGGTGCGGTCATCGGCATGGGGAGTGTCGTGACCAAAGACGTCCCTCCGTACGCCATCTATGCCGGTAATCCGGCGCGATTGATTCGTTATCGTTTCTCGGAAAACGTCATTGCCGGGTTGTTGGAGAGCCGGTGGTGGGAGTATTCAGATGAAAAACTAACAGCGGTCGCCGTTCAGTTCAATGATCCAGAAGCGTTCCTGAAAAGCCAGAATTTAATATGAAAATTATACATTTATGTCTGTCCTGCTTTTACATTGACAACTATCGCTACCAGGAAAATGAACTGGTACGTGAGCATGTTGCCGCCGGACATGACGTACTGGTCGTGGCCTCGACGGAAACCTACGTCGATAATCTCTCTCTGGGTTATGTTGCTGCAGGTGAGTATGTAGGGAGCGACGGCGCTACCGTCATCAGGTTGCCCTACAAAGGTCCGTTTCCCTTTTTCATGAAGAAAAAGCTCAGGATGCATCCGGGCGTTGCCGATATTCTTGAGCGCTTTTCTCCCGATGTCATCATGTTTCACGGGCTGTGCGGTTGGGAATTAAATACCGCCGCGAAATACAAGCGCGATAATCCCCATGTTCGGTTGTATGTGGACAGCCATGAGGATGCCAATAACAGTGCTGTTGGCAAGCTCTCAAAAATACTGCATCGCTTTTATTATCGTCCGATTATTCGTCGTGCCTTGCCTTGGATCGACAAGGTATTGTGCATCTCTCTGGAGACGATCGATTTTTGTCATCAGCAGTATGGCATCGCCCACGAAGACATGGAGTTCTTTCCCTTGGGTGGCTACATCGCCGATGACGCGACCTATGAGGCGAATCGCAATGAGGTCAGGGCAGAGCTGCAGCTGACACAGGGCCAGGTTGTATTCTTGCAATCAGGGAAGTTCGATAGCAAAAAGAAACTCATCGAAAGCTTGAAGGCTTTTTCAGCGACTAAGGCCCAGAACTTTCGCTTTCTGATTGTCGGGCGCGTTCATGAGTCGATCGAACCTGAGGTTGCCAGTCTTTCGGCTGCGGACCCTCGCGTGCAGTTTCTAGGCTGGAAGACTGCCGATGAGCTGTACCGCCTGCTTTGTGCTGCTGATGTGTACGTTCAGCCCGGAAGTCAATCGGCCACTATGCAGATGAGCCTTTGTGCCCGGCGCCCGGTTGTCATCGCGGACGTGCCGAGTCATCAACCCTTCGTTCGCGGTAATGGCTGGAAGGTTGGCAGTGAGCAGGCGTTGACGAGCGCATTCATGGCCATTGAGAAGGATCCAGCGATGCTCGACGAAATGTCACAGCGCTCTTTGGAAATCGCATCCGACCTTTTAGACTATCGCCGTATGGCAAAGCGCCTTTTGGTTTAACCACGGAATTTACAATGGCCCACTACCAGATCTGTACCCAATGCATCATGGATACACGCGATCCTCGGATCACGTTTGATGCTAATGGAGTCTGTGATTACTGCAATAATTTCAGCTCCACGATTAAGCCCAACTGGCATACTGACCAGCGTGGGGAGTCTGAATTAATGGCGCTGGCCGAAAAAATCAAGGCTGAAGGTCGCGGCAAGGACTTCGATTGCATTATTGGCTTGAGTGGCGGTCTGGACAGCTCATACGCCGCTTATATCGCCAAGGAAAAAATGGGGCTGCGTCCTCTTCTGTTTCACGTTGACGCTGGCTGGAACACCGATCAGGCCGTGGGTAACATCGAAAAGCTGGTGGATGGGCTCGGTCTACACCTCTATACCGAGGTGGTCAATTGGGAAGAGATGAAGGATCTGCAGGTCGCTTTTCTACGTTCGCAGATTGCTGACCAAGACCTGCCTCAAGATGCAGCATTTTTCTCCGGCCTTTATAAATTTGCCCGCGAGAACAAGATCAAATACATCTTGACAGGGGCGAATTACTCCACCGAGTGTTGTCGCGAACCTGAAGAGTGGGGAGGGTATCCTGGGATTGATAAGACCCTGTTCAAGGATATTCACGAAAAATTTGGCACCCGGAAGCTCAAAAGTTTCCCGTTGGTAGATATTCTTATTTACAAGGTCCTGTATCAGCGTGTTTTCGGGATGACGGTGGTCAAACCGTTGAACCTGGTGCCCTATATCAAGAAAGATGCGGAAGACACCTTGGAACAGCGCTTTGGCTGGAAGCGTTTTCAGCACAAGCATCACGAATCTCGCTTCACCCGATTTTACGAAGATTACTGGATGCCTCGCAAATTCGGCTATGAGAAGCGTCGAGCGCACTTTTCGAGCTTGATCATGACTGGCCAGATGACTCGCGAAGCCGCACTGGAGCGTATCTCAAGGCCCGAATTGGATGAGCAGTTTCTCAAGGGCGAGTTCGAGTATGTCGCGAACAAGTTGGACCTTACGGTCGAGCAGTTGCAGGAAATCTTCGACGGCGAGAACAAAACCTACAACGATTATCGTAACAAACGCTTCCTCATTGGCGTTGGTTCGCGTGTAATGAGTGCTTTAGGCTTGGAAAGAAGGCTGTTCAGATGATCACGATCATCGATTACGGATTGGGAAATATTCAGGCTTTTGTCAATGTTTACAAGCGCTTGAACATTCCGGTGAGCGTTGCTAGACAGGCAGACGATCTGCTCGCTGCAAAACGATTGATTCTGCCGGGCGTCGGCGCATTCGATCACGCCATGGAGCGTCTGGACGCCTCTGGAATGCGTCCCGCTCTGGAGCGAATGGTCCGAGAAGAACAGGTGCCGGTCCTGGGAATCTGCGTCGGAATGCAGATTCTGGCAGCATCCAGCGACGAAGGTTCGTCGTCTGGCCTGGCGTGGGTCGATGGCCGCGTCAAGGCATTTGCCGATGCACCGGGTTTGAAGGATTTGCCATTGCCGCACATGGGCTGGAATGACGTGCGCCCGACATCAGGCTCAGCGTTGTTCAAGGGCATGGAAAACGATGCAAGGTTCTATTTCCTGCACTCGTTCTATTTCGATTGTGAAGGGGCTGACGGGGCTGCTGCTCACGCATCCTACGGCCATGATTTTGTTTGCGCAGTCGCCCAAGGGAATGTTTTCGGTGTTCAATTCCACCCGGAAAAAAGCCACCACTGGGGTTCCAACCTCTTGAAGAACTTCGCGGAAATTTGACATGCTCAGGCCCAGAATTATTCCCTGCCTTCTGATTCAGGATGGTGGACTGGTCAAGACCGTTCGCTTCAAAGACCCTAAATACGTGGGCGACCCAATCAATGCGGTCAAGATTTTCAATGAAAAGGAAGCCGATGAGCTGGTTGTACTGGACATCGATGCCTCGGTAAACGGGGCCGAACCAAACTACAAGCAGATTGCCAATCTGGCTGCGGAATGCCGTATGCCTCTGTGTTATGGCGGTGGCGTCAGGACCCCTGAACAGGCAAGGAAAATCATAAGCCTGGGGGTGGAGAAGGTCGCCATTAGTGCTGCGGCACTTGAGAATCCCCAACTGGTCTCTGACATTGCTCAGGAAATCGGCCGACAGAGCGTGGTAGTGGTCCTGGATCACAAACGACGGCTGCTCGGCAACACTCAGGATGTGTGGACGCATAACGGTACACGCAATACCAAGCGATCAGTCTTGGAAGTCGCGGCAGAGATGGCTGAGCTCGGCGCCGGTGAAATTGTTATCAACTCTATCGATAACGACGGTCGCATGAAGGGCTACGATGTCAGCCTGGCAGCCAAATTGCGTCAAACCGTCAAGATTCCCATTACGATACTCGGGGGCGGCGGTTCGCTTGAAGATATGCAAAAGGTCATCGCCGAATGCGGTGTGGTGGGGGTGGCGGCCGGTAGCTTCTTTGTGTTCAAGGGACCTTACCGGGCGGTGCTGATCAGCTACCCAACGGCACAACAAAAAGATGACGTCATCCTCTCAGCTCTGCAGTCAAACTGACAGTCGCTTGCATTGAATTCAGGACTCAATATGTTCAGTGGAAAAAAACTTCTTATTTCTGGCGGCACCGGTTCATTTGGTAATGCGGTGCTCAAGCGTTTTCTCGAAACGGATATTGCCGAGATTCGTATATTTAGCCGCGATGAGAAAAAACAGGATGACATGCGTAAACGCTACGCCAATAGCAAGCTGAAATTCTACATTGGCGATGTTCGTGATTATCAAAGCGTTCTGAACTCCACGCGTGGCGTCGACTATATTTTCCATGCCGCCGCTCTGAAACAGGTTCCCTCTTGCGAATTCCATCCGATGGAAGCCGTGAAGACGAATGTCATCGGCACCGAAAATCTCTTGGAAGCCGCGATCCAGAACAAGGTTCGCCGAGTTGTTTGCCTGAGCACTGACAAAGCGGTCTACCCCATCAATGCCATGGGCATTTCCAAGGCCATGATGGAAAAAGTCATGGTGGCGAAATCTCGTAACCTTGACGATACCAAGACGGTCATCTGTGGTACCCGCTATGGCAACGTCATGGCTTCTCGCGGTTCTGTCATTCCTTTGTTTATCGAGCAAATTCGCGCTGACAAAGCGTTGACCCTGACCGATCCAAACATGACACGGTTCATGATGACACTGGCCGATGCAGTGGACCTGGTGCTGTATGCCTTCAAGCACGGTAATAATGGTGATTTGTTCGTACAGAAAGCTCCCGCTGCAACGGTAGAGGTCCTGGCCCGGGCGTTGACGGAGCTGGTCGGCAAACCAGAACACCCCATCCAGGTGATCGGTACACGCCATGGCGAGAAGCTCTATGAAGCGCTGCTAAGTCGTGAAGAGATGGCCTGTGCAGAAGACATGGGTGACTACTTCCGTATTCCACCGGATCTGCGCGATCTCAATTACGCTAAGTTTGTGGAGCAGGGCGAAACCAAGATCTCCCGCACCGAGGACTACAACTCGCACAATACAGAACGCTTGGACGTGAAGGGCATGCAGCAGTTGCTGTTGAAGCTGGACTTCATACGGGCCATACAGCGTGGCGAGCACGCAACGCCCGAGGAGTAATTCATGAAAGTTCTGATTACCGGTGCCAATGGTTTTGTTGGCCAGAATCTGATCTCGCACCTGCGCGAGCGGCCAGATGTCGAGGTGCTTCTCTTTACTCGTCAGAGCACTCAAGAGAGTTTGCCAGGCCTCGTTGCGCAAGCAGAGTTCATTTTTCATTTGGCGGGCGTCAATCGTCCGCAGGATCCTCAGGAATTCCAAACCGGCAATACTGATCTGACTCGCTTGCTGTGCGAAGCGGTCAAGGCCAGTGGCCGGCTAATACCGGTGCTGTACACGTCGTCCAGCCAGGCGGAATTGGATAATCCTTACGGAAGCAGCAAGCGTGGGGCTGAGCAGCAGTTGCAGAGTCTCAAGTCCACGCATGGCTGTCCTGTGCATGTGTTCCGGTTGCTTAATGTGTTCGGCAAGTGGGCGCGGCCTAATTACAACTCCGCAGTGGCAACCTTTTGCCACAATATTGCGCGCGACCTACCCATCCAGATCAATGATCCGCAAGCGTGCGTGAACCTTGTTTATATTGATGATGTGGTCGCTCATTTCATTGCCGTAATGGACGGCAAACTGGCTGGCGACCCCTTTGTTAACGTGCAGCCACAATACAGCACAACGGTAGGTGAGCTTTCCGAACAGCTCTACGCTTTCCGTGACAGTCGCAAATCGATGATCACGGAGCGCGTAGGGACCGGGCTGGTTCGCGCGCTTTACTCCACTTACTTAAGCTACTTGCCACCTGAGCGGTTTACTTACCAGGTCCCCAAATACGGTGATCCGCGTGGCGTGTTCGTGGAGATGCTCAAAACCCCTGATGCCGGCCAGTTTTCCTATTTCACGGCTCATCCGGGTATCACTCGTGGTGGTCATTACCATCATTCCAAAACTGAGAAATTTTTGGTTATCAAGGGCGAGGCCTGCTTCCGTTTTCGGCACATTGTTTCCGGTGAGTTCTACGAGCTGTTCACCACTGGCGAGCAACCGGAAATTGTTGAAACCGTGCCTGGCTGGACGCATGACATCACTAACGTCGGTCAAGACGAGATGATTGTGATGTTGTGGGCCAATGAAATCTTCGATCGCGAACACCCGGATACCTATGCTCAGCCCGTGGGCTGTCAAGCGTAAGCCTCTGTAAACAGGGAATTGCAATGAAAAAGCTGAGAGTTGTCACAGTGGTGGGCACGCGTCCAGAAATCATCCGTTTGTCACGAGTGATGGCAAAACTTGATGAGCACTGCGACCACGTTTTGGTTCACACCGGTCAAAATTACGATTACGAACTGAACGAAATATTTTTTCAGGACCTGGGTATTCGTAAGCCTGACCATTTTCTGAATGCGGCCGGCGCAACGGGCGCTGAGACCATCGGCAATGTGATTATCGGCGTGGACCGGGTGTTGGGCGAGGTTCAACCTGAAGCAATGCTCGTACTGGGGGATACCAACAGTTGTATGTCGGTCATTCCGGCCAAACGACGTAAAATCCCGACGTTCCACATGGAAGCGGGCAATCGTTGCTTTGACATGCGTGTGCCTGAAGAAATCAATCGGCGTATCGTCGATCACACGGCTGATATCAATCTGACCTACAGCACCATCGCTCGCGATTATTTGCTGCGTGAAGGCTTGCCGCCTGAAATGATTATCAAGACCGGCAGCCCGATGTTTGAAGTGCTCAATTATTATCGCGAGGGGATCGATCAGTCCGATGTGCTCTCACGATTGGGCCTGGAGGCTGGAAAGTTTTTTGTGGTCAGCGCGCATCGTGAAGAAAATATCGATTCAGATCAGAACTTTCTAAAGCTGGTCGATGTGCTCAATACAGTGGCTGCTGAATACGACATGCCGGTTATCGTTTCAACGCATCCTCGTACTCAAAAACGAGTCGATGCAATGGGCGTCAAGTTTCACGGCAACGTCCAACTCTTGAAGCCGCTGGGGTTCAAGGACTATAACAAACTCCAATTGACCTCTAAGGCCGTGCTGTCCGACAGTGGGACGATCAGCGAAGAGTCCTCTATTCTGAATTTCCCAGCCTTGAATATTCGTGAAGCCCACGAGCGTCCAGAGGGCATGGAGGAGGCGGCCGTTATGATGGTCGGCCTAGAAGTCGAGCGTGTGCTGCAGGGTCTTCAAATATTGGAAACACAGGGCCAAGGGGAGCAGCGCGACTTGCGCCTGGTCGCTGATTACAGCATGCCGAACGTTGCTGAAAAGGTGGTCAGGATTATCCACAGCTACCGTGATTACGTAATGCGTACTGTTTGGAAAAGGTACTAAGGCACATGGCGACCCGCGTACTGTTGTTGACCCAGTGGTTTGATCCCGAGCCTACGTTTAAAGGTTTGGTGTTTGCTCGTGAACTGGTCAAGCAAGGATTCGATGTTGAAGTGATCACTGGTTTTCCCAACTATCCAGGTGGGAAGCTGTATGCCGGCTACAAGATAAAACTTTTTCAAAAGGAAGTGATCGACGGTGTCAAGGTCACGCGGGTCCCGTTATACCCAAGCCATGGGCAAAGTGGTATAGGTCGAGTTCTGAACTACGTCAGCTTCGCGGCTGCTTCGTTGTTTTATGGGCTCTTCGCTGCCAAGCGGGCGGATGTGATTTATGCTTATCATCCACCGTTAACGGTCGGTATCGCAGCGGCCTTTATTCGTTTTTTTCGTCGCATACCTGTCGTTTATGACATTCAAGACATGTGGCCCGATACCCTGCGGGCAACAGGCATGTTTTCCAATGAAAAGGCGTTGAACGTCGTTGCCAAGGTGTGCGACTGGGTGTATCGGCACGTTGATCAGTTGGTCGTGCTGTCTCCTGGTTTCAAACGACTCTTGGTCGAGCGAGGCGTTCCCGAGAGTCGAATTGAAGTTATTTACAACTGGTGCGCTGAAGACCAGTTGGCCGTCTCCAGTCAGACGTTGCCGGACAATTTTCCCGATGCGGGCACATTCCGTGTGCTGTTCGCTGGCAATATGGGCAAGGCACAAGCGCTCGATTCGGTACTTGAAGCCGCCTCATTACTGCAAGCCCGGAATGTTGAAGTCACCTTCATTTTCTTGGGTGGCGGCGTCGAAGTGGAGCGATTGAAGTCGCTGGCCCTGCAGAAACGCTTGTCTAATGTTCTGTTTCTACCGCCTGTGCCGATGGCTGAAGTCGGAAGCTATTTGTCGGCAGCGGATGCGCTACTGGTACATCTGAAAAAGGATCCTCTTTTTTCGATCACCATTCCCTCCAAAACTCAAGCCTATATGGCCGCCGGAAAGCCAATGCTGATGGCTGTCGATGGCGATGCTGCCGACTTGGTGATCAACAGTGGATGCGGCCTGGTCGCTCAGTCCGAAGATCCGCATTCCTTGGTTGAGGCGACGCTGGCGTTGATGAATTCCAGTCAACAAGAGCGTGATCTCATGGCTGAAAAGGGACAGCGTTTCTATCGGGAAAAGCTGGCTTTACAAGTGGGCACGAAGCGATTTGCAGTGCTTTTCGAAGCATTGGCCAAGCGTCAATCGGCTGTATTCATTCCTCGGCTGGATCGACAGAAGTTCAAGCGTTTTTTCGACATAGTGGCTTCTTTTTGCGGTCTGATTGTTCTGGCACCTGTAATGGGTATCGTTGCTTGGAAAATCCGTCAGAAGCTCGGGTCCCCCGTATTGTTCAGGCAGATTCGTCCTGGGCGTGACGGTGTACCTTTCGAAATGGTCAAATTTCGGACCATGCGAGATGCAGTTGATGAGCATGGCACTCCCCTCGCGGATTCGGAGCGCATGACTGCATTTGGCAGCTTCCTGCGTTCAAGTAGCTTGGATGAACTCCCGGAGCTGTGGAACGTTCTTAAAGGCGATATGAGCCTTGTGGGGCCGCGTCCTCTGTTGATGGAGTACCTGCCGCTGTATAGCGAGGAGCAAGGCCGGCGTCATGAGTTGCGACCCGGCGTGACGGGGTGGGCTCAGATCAATGGACGCAATGCATTGAGTTGGGAGGAAAAGTTCAAGCTTGACGTCTGGTATGTGGACAATCAGTCGTTCTGGCTTGACCTGAAGATTATTTTCCTCACGTTGAAGAAAGTCATTGTCAAAGAAGGTATCAGTGGCGAAGGCGAAGTCACCATGTCCAAATTCACGGGTAACAAGCGATGAAACGCTTGGCTGTGTTAGGCGCCAGTGGGCATGGCAAAGTCGTCGCCGATACAGCCCTGTGCTGTGGTTGGGAGCAGGTGGATTTTTTTGACGACTCTTGGCCCTCTCGAACGATTAACGGCCACTGGTCAGTGATCGGGGACACCCCGGCACTGCTTGCCAGGATCCGCGAATACGATGGCGTTGTGGTTGCGATAGGTAACAATGCCGTTCGACATACCAAGCTGTGCGACCTGATTGCATCCGCTGCGCCAGTGGTGTCGCTGATCCACCCTGCGGCGATAGTCAGTCAGTATGCGTCGATAGGCCCAGGGTCCGTGGTATTTGCCGGCGCGATAGTCAACGTTGATGTGACAGTGGGCTTTGGCGCCATACTCAATACAGGGTGTAGCGTCGACCACGATTGCTGTTTGGAGGATGCTGTTCACATCAGCCCTGGAGCCAAGCTGGCGGGGGCGGTGAAAGTGGGAAGCAAAAGTTGGATTGGTATCGGCGCCTGTGTAAAGCAGATGATGACTATCGGCTCTGAGGTTGTCGTCGGGGCCGGGGCTGCAGTGGTTAGCGATGTGCCAGACAATAGTGTTGTCGTTGGTGTACCCGCTCGAGCGATTAAAGGATACTGAACCGGCGACGCTGCTGATTGTCCAGTGGTGAGAAAGGTGTTGCTGGGCGTTCTTAACTTTCTAAATTGATGGGTAATGGTTGTGTCGAATTCTCCTTTTTCCCCGTGGCCTTCGTTCTCCGAAGAAGAAGCCAACGCGGTTCGCGATGTCATTCTCTCTAACAAGGTCAACTACTGGACCGGGCAGGAATGCCGCGAGTTTGAGAAGGAGTTTGCTGCCTGGAGCGGTACGGAGTACGCGATTGCCTTGGCCAACGGCACCGTCGCTCTGGATGTAGCATTCAAGGCCTTGGGGATCGGTGAGGGGGACGAAGTCGTTGTAACCTCTCGTACATTCCTGGCCTCGGTATCCAGCATTGTCAATGCGGGTGCGACTCCGGTGTTCGCTGATGTGGATCGCGACTCTCAGAACATAACCGCTCGGACTGTCGAGGCAGTTATTACTCCCCGCACACGTGCCATCGTCTGTGTTCACCTGGCCGGCTGGCCATGCGATATGGACCCGATCATGGCGCTCGCTGAGAAGCATGGCCTGAAGGTGATCGAGGATTGTGCACAGGCTCATGGCGCCAGATACAAAGGCCGTCCTGTCGGCTCAATTGGTCACATCGGTGCATGGTCTTTCTGTCAGGACAAGATTATGACCACTGGGGGTGAAGGAGGGATGGTCACAACGAACGATCATGCCTTGTGGTCGTCCATGTGGTCATACAAGGATCATGGCAAAAGCTGGGAGGCGGTGTACGAGCGCCAGCATGCACCAGGGTTTCGCTGGCTTCATGAAAGCTTCGGTACTAACTGGAGAATGCTGGAAGTCCAAGGGGTGCTTGGCCGAATTCAATTGCGTCTCATGCCGCAGTGGCACGAAAAACGTGCAGCCAACGCGCAGAAAATCTGGAGTACCGCAAACCGGTTGATCGGCCTGCGCGTTCCTACGCTGCCCGAAGACAATTTGCATGCTGCCTACAAATGCTATGTATTTGTTGAGCCTCAAGCGCTGAAGGCCGATTGGAGCCGTGATCGGATTCTGAACGAGATATCTGCTCGTGGCGTTCCCTGCTTTTCTGGCTCTTGTTCAGAGGTTTATCTGGAGAAGGCCTTTGACGGTACCGCTTGGCGGCCGACCGAGCGCCTGGCAGTGGCGAAGGAGCTGGGGGAGACCAGCCTGATGTTTCTGGTTCACCCCACCTTGACTGACGAAGAAATCGACAAGACGTGTCAGGTTTTAGAAGCAGTGATGAGCGAAGCCGCAGCGGCTTAAGTTCAGGTAGAGTGCTCGCGGTATTTTTACGTCCAAGCCTTTTATGCTTTGAGCAGTGGCAGTCAGGAAAATAAAGGGCTGCCATGGATTGGCCATCGTTCGGCGCAGCTTCTTGCAAATTCAGTCAACTGTGCAGGGTTGATTTGTCTTGAGGTCTTACAACAATTGCGTCGAACCCGGTTTGTGAGCGGTACGAGGTGCGTGAAGGGGTTATGGATAAGTTGCGCAATATATTATTGGAGCTGCCACGTCGACAGAAGCGACTGATTCAGGTCGCCACGGATGTGGTGCTGGTTTGGCTTGCGCTTTGGATGGCATTTGTCGTGCGCCTTGGTATCGATGAACTGATCAACCCCTTGGAAGGGCATCGTTGGCTGTTTATCAGCGCACCGATTGTGGCGATTCCCTTGTTCATCCGATTCGGTATGTACCGTGCTGTAATGCGCTATTTTGGCAATGATGCACTGATTGCCATCGTCAAGGCTGTCAGTCTTTCTTCATTGATATTGGCGCTCGTCGTTTATTGGTACAGCAACCATGATCCCGTCGTCCCTCGCTCGATCATCTTCAATTATTGGTGGCTGAGCCTTGTCATGATTGGCGGGCTGCGCCTGGCAATGCGCCAATATTTCCTCGGTGACTGGTTTTCAGCTGCGCAGCATGTACCCTTCACCAGTCGCGATGATGGGCTTCCGAAAGTGGCTATTTACGGAGCTGGATCGGCCGGTAACCAGCTAGCGGTTGCCTTGCGGATGGGGCGCCTTATGCGCCCGGTTGCCTTCATAGACGATGACTCGAGTATTGCTGATCGAGTGATATCCGGGTTGCACGTCTACACACCTAAACATATAGAGCAGATGATTGAGGTGACGGGGGCGCAGGAAATCCTGCTTGCGATACCCTCGGCAACTCGCGCTCGGCGCCGTGAAATACTTGGGTTTCTCGAGGCTTTCCCTCTACATGTACGAAGCGTCCCTGGATTTATGGACTTGGCCAGTGGACGAGTCAAGGTCGACGATATTCAAGAGGTCGATATTGCTGACCTGCTCGGCCGCGATACTGTACCGGCGCAGGAAGACCTGTTTTCACGTTGCATCGAGAATCAGTGCGTTCTGGTGACAGGGGCTGGCGGCTCCATCGGTTCTGAACTTTGTCGTCAGATACTGGGCGCTCGACCCAAGACTTTGCTGCTCTTCGAACACAGTGAATTCAATCTTTACAGCATATTGTCTGAGCTGGAGCAGAGGGTTAGTCGCGAGTCGCTGTCGGTGAATCTATTGCCGATCTTGGGCTCCGTTCGCAACGAAAAACAACTGCTGGATGTGATGAAGAGCTGGCATGTGGATACGGTCTACCACGCAGCTGCTTATAAGCACGTTCCCATGGTCGAACACAACATCGCAGAAGGTGTCCTGAACAACGTCATCGGCACTCTCAACACCGCACAAGCCGCGCTACAGGCCGGGGTCTCCAACTTCGTACTGATCTCTACCGACAAGGCCGTTCGCCCAACGAATGTAATGGGCAGCACCAAGCGATTGGCCGAAATGACCCTGCAAGCGCTCAGTCGTGAAATGGCGCCGGTGCTTTTTGGCGATACCAGCAACGTTTCCCAGGTCAATAAAACCCGCTTCACCATGGTTCGCTTTGGCAATGTCCTGGGCTCCTCCGGCTCGGTAATCCCGCTGTTCCACAAGCAGATCAAGTCCGGCGGCCCCCTGACCGTTACCCATCCAAAGATCACTCGCTACTTCATGACCATCCCCGAGGCCGCTCAACTGGTGATCCAGGCCGGTTCCATGGGGCAGGGCGGCGATGTATTCGTGCTCGACATGGGCGAACCGGTAAAAATCGTCGAGCTGGCCGAGAAAATGATCCATCTCTCCGGGTTGAGCGTCCGTTCTGATCGTAACCCCCATGGCGATATCGCCATTGAGTTCAGTGGTCTGCGCCCTGGCGAAAAACTGTATGAAGAGTTGTTGATTGGCGATAACGTCGTGGCCACTCAGCATCCTATGATCATGAGTGCCAGCGAAGATTTGCTGCCTTGGGAAACGCTGAAGGAAAAGCTTGCAGATCTCCTGGCCGCTATTTCCCGCGACGATTACAATCGCGTACGCCAGCTTCTACGCGAGACAGTCAGCGGTTACACGCCTGAAGGTGAGATTGTCGACTGGATTCATCAGCAACGACGACTTGATCCGTAACATTCGGCGGTTTGACAGAAAACAGCGCTCGGCTAGGTTTCAGGGGCAGCTTAGGAAAAGCTGCCTTGTTACTTTCTGATGGAGCGTTAACTCATGCGTAAAACATTCTTGTCCTCTGTTCTGTTTGCCCTGTTCGCTTCTGTGGCCTTGCCGGCAGTTGCAGTCAATCCCGCCCCCATGCAGGGTGCGGAGGTAATGATTATGGATTCGAGCAAGACAGCCATGATCGACCTGAACAGCGCCGACGCTCAAACGCTGCAAAAGGAGTTGGCGGGCATCGGGCGTACAAAGGCTGAGGCCATCGTTGCGTACCGCGACAGTCAGGGTAAATTTGAATCGGTTGATGAGTTACTGGAAGTAAAAGGGATTGGTAAGGCCCTGTTGGACAGAAACCGCGACAAGTTGACGTTGAACTAAATCCGCGCCACGTCATAAGCCTCTTCAGAAAAGGGGCTTATGACGAAACAAGTTGTTTGAACTGTGGTTATCGATCCTTCGCCTCTTTGGCATCCATCTCAGCATTTCTCTCATGTATTTTCTTCAACTGCTCTTCGGTCAATGGCACCTTCTTGGCCGTCTCTTTGAGCATCATCAAGCCGCCGACAATCGATCCAATTGCGATCAGCATGATTAACCAGGCATACCAAGGCATTTTGTTTCTCCTCAAGGACCCGCCCGAGCCGAAATTCGGTTTTGAGGCGGTCTACTCATGTTGAGTGAATTTATTGACCCATGGTTCCATTATAGGTCCGCCCACGCGCTAGCATGACAATGAGTAAAACCCACGCAATCACGTTTTTGCTGATCGGTGGGTCCCGTAGGTGCCGCGCATCCGCTACAATGCGCGCCGATTTCGACTTGACCTGAGAGCCCGCCAATGTCCGCTTGCCAGACGCCTATCATCGTCGCCCTGGATTTCCCCACCCGTGAAGCCGCTCTGAAGCTGGCCGATCAGTTGGACCCCAAGCTTTGCCGGGTCAAGGTTGGCAAAGAGCTGTTCACCCGCTGTGGATCCGACATTGTCGAGACCCTGTGCAAGAAAGGTTTCGAGGTTTTCCTGGACCTCAAGTTCCACGATATTCCCAATACCACGGCCATGGCGGTCAAGGCGGCGGCGGACATGGGCGTCTGGATGGTCAACGTTCATTGTTCTGGCGGCCTGCGCATGATGGCAGCCTGCCGTGATGTGCTGGACCAGCGCAGCGGCCCGCAACCGCTGTTGATTGGTGTGACGGTGCTGACCAGCATGGAGCGTGAAGACCTGGCGGGTATCGGTCTGGATATTGAGCCTCAGGAGCAGGTGCTGCGTCTGGCGGCTCTGGCTGAGAAGGCGGGGATGGATGGCCTGGTCTGCTCGGCGCTGGAAGCAAAGGCCTTGAAGACGGCGCACCCGTCGCTGCAGCTGGTAACCCCCGGCATTCGGCCAGCGGGTAGTGCGGTCGATGACCAGCGTCGTATTCTGACGCCGCGTCAGGCGCTGGATGCAGGTTCCGATTACCTGGTGATTGGGCGTCCGATCAGCCAGGCGGCGGACCCGGCTAAGGCATTGGCGGCAGTCGTTGCTGAGCTTGCAGGTCGGTAATTCCGCTTGAGGCCGCTTGCCGGCCTATCGTGGCCCTGGGTTGCACACACTGCTTTGGGGTAGGAGCCGGCTTTACCGGAGTGCCGGACCACCGCGATGGCCACACCGCGGTATCTCAGACAAACCGCGGTGTGGCCATCGCGGTGGTCCGGCACTCCGCTAAAGCCGGCTCCTACCAGGCCTTGCGCCAGTTGAGGATCAGTAGCGTCAGTACGCCCGCGACGATGCCCCAGAAAGCCGAGCCAATCGAAAACAGGGTAAAGCCCGAGGCCGTGACCATGAATGTGATCAAGGCCGCTTCGCGTTCCTTGGGTTCGTTCATGGCCACGCTCAAACCATTCATGATCGAGCCGAACAGCGCCAGCGCGGCAATGGAGAGCACCAGCTCCTTGGGCAGGGCCGCAAACAAGGCCGCAAGCGTTGCGCCGAAGGTACCGGCCACACCGTAGAATACTCCGCACCACACCGCTGCCGTGTAGCGTTTGCGGTGGTCCTCATGGGCGTGAGGGCCGGTGCAGATGGCGGCACTGATCGCGGCCAGGTTGATGCCGTGGGAGCCAAAGGGTGCCATCAGCAGCGAGGCAAATCCGGTGACGGAAATCAGCGGCGAGGCCGGCACGTTGTAGCCATCGGCGCGTAATACGGCGATCCCCGGCATGTTTTGCGAGGTCATGGCGACTACAAACAATGGGATGCCGATACTGATGGTGGCGGCCAACGAGAAGTGCGGTGTCGTCCAGACCGGTGTCGCCACTTCCAGGTGGAATTGGCTGAAGTCCAGCAATCCCAGTACGCCAGACAGGGCCGTGCCTACCAGCAACGCCGCCAACACCGCATAGCGGGCCGACAGGCGCTTGGTCAGCAGGTAGGTGAAGAACATGCCCAGCACCAGCAGCGTGCGGTGCTGCGCAGCGACGAAAATCTCACTGCCAATCTTGAACAGGATACCCGCCAGCAGGGCGGCAGCCAGGGAGGAGGGTAGTCGTTTGACCAGTCGCTCGAAACTCCCCGTCAGCCCGCAGATCAACACCAGGACCGCACAGGTGATGTAGGCGCCGATGGCTTCGCCATAGCTTACGCCGCCCAGGCTGGTGATCAGCAGTGCCGCGCCTGGCGTGGACCACGCCACGGTAATGGGAGTGCGGTAGCGCAACGACAAACCGATGCTGCACACCGCCATGCCGATCGACAGGGCCCAGATCCACGATGAGATTTGTGCGCTGGTAAGCCCTGCCGCTTGCCCTGCCTGGAACATCAACACCAGGGAGCTGGTGTAGCCGGTCATCATGGCGATAAAGCCGGCGACGACAGCGGAAGGGGAGGTGTCGGCCAGGGGGCGCAACTGCGCTGGGGCGGCGTTGGTCATGGAGCAATCCTTGTGCGGTATCAGCAGCGTTTCAGGCTACCGCGCAAGTAACAGATTGTTGCGATACAGCAATCCGCGCAATGGACCGTACAGTGCGTACCCACCAGCCCTGTATTCAGGCCGCAAAGCGCTTGTTCAGATAGTCAATGATGACCTTGGACTCATACATCCAAGTGGTCTGGCCGTTCTCTTCGATGCGCAGGCACGGCACTTTGACCTTGCCGCCTTGGTCCAGCAGGGTCTGGCGATCCTGAGGGTTGTTCTTGGCATCGCGCAGCGCCACCGGCACATTCAGGCGGTGCAGCGTGCGGCGCGTTTTCACACAGAACGGGCACGCATGGAACTGATAAAGCGCCAAGCCCTTGGCTTGCTGCTCTACCTGCGCTTGGTCACCCAGCGAGCGCTTTTGCTTGCGAGGGCGGGTGATCAGGTCGAGCAATACAATGAGCTGGCCTAAGCCCACGCGCAGCGCTTTAACAATCATGCTGTAAAAATCTCCAAATAAAATAAAACCCGGCCCCAGGGGCCGGGTGTCGCCGTTATTTGATCAGGCTGAGAAACTCGCTGCGAGTGGCCGCATTGTTGCGGAACTCACCCAGCATCACCGAGGTGATCATCGTAGAGTTCTGTTTCTCGACACCGCGCATCATCATGCACATGTGTTTGGCCTCGACAACCACTGCCACGCCCAGTGCACCGGTAACCTGCTGGACCGCTTCGGCGATCTCGCGGCTGAGGTTTTCCTGGATCTGCAGGCGGCGAGCGTACATATCGACGATACGAGCCACTTTCGACAGGCCCAAAACCTTGCCATTTGGAATGTAGGCAACGTGTGTTTTACCGATGAACGGCAGCATATGGTGTTCGCACAACGAGTAAAGCTCGATGTCCTTCACCAGCACCATTTCGCTGTTATCGGAACTGAACAGGGCACCGTTGGTGACCTCTTCCAGAGTTTGTTCATAACCGCGGCAAAGGTATTTCATAGCTTTGGCGGCACGTTTGGGCGTGTCGAGCAGGCCTTCGCGGGACACATCCTCGCCGAGCTGGCCGAGAATCGCGGTGTAGTTCTGTTCCAGGGACATGGATCTACCTGTGGTTTTTTTCGCAAACGCGAAGGTTACGGCGGCTGTGACTGCGCTGCAAGCACAGTGTTATTCGTCGCGCCCCTCAAGCATGGTTCGTTTGAGCATCACATAGACGGCGCCAGCACCGCCATGGCGAGCCTGGCAGGAGCAAAAACCGAGTACTTGCGGGTGTTGGCGAAGCCAGGTGTTGACGTGGCTTTTGATCATCGGACGCTTGCCGTCCAGGCGTACCGCCTTACCGTGGGTCACGCGCACGCAACGCACTTCGAGGCGGGTGGCCTCGGCCAGGAACGCCCAGAGGGTTTCCCGGGCTTTCTCGACGGTCATGCCGTGAAGATCAAGGCTGCCTTCAAAGCTGATCTGACCCAGCTTGAGCTTGCGCATCTGGCCTTCCTGGACGCCGTCGCGGGCCCAGTGCAGCTCGTCTTCCGGGCCGACATCAATGACGAATTGGTCGGAGAGGCCGTCAACCGTGGTGGCGTTGCTGCGTACCGTCGCAGCCTGGCGCAAGGTCGCCAGCTGCTTGCGGTCGCTTCGGGGTTTGCCGGTATCAGCGCGATCATGCTTGATCGGCTTTATGCCGTGCATTTCGCTTTTGAACAGGGAAAAATCGTCGTCTTGCATGTAAGCCTCCACCAGGGAGGGCTAGTTTACGCGACTGATCCGCACGGCTGGTCAGCTCAATCGTGTTTTTTCATCAGGTGCGGTGCCAGGTGCAGTTCGCGGCCACGGCGCATCCGCACTCGGCAGATTCGCCACAAGCGAACACCCAGCCACAGCAAAACCAGGCCGACGACGATGATCATCGTTGCGCCCATGGGGCTTGAGTTGAGTTCGCCCAGTGCCGGTGGGCGGCCCAGCAGGCTGGCTGCACCGGCCATGGCCAGCAGCACGCCCAAGGTCGCCATCAGCGCGCAGATTGCACTGCCCAGTCGCATGCGCCAGTTGCTCGGCTCCTTCGGACGCAGGCGCCGAGCGTCGAAACCATCGGATAACTTCATTCCGATTTCCTCTATGGATATCGGGCGTTGGACCGTTTGCTTCCAAGGTGGTTCCGGCCGCCGGGCATTTTACAGGGCCCGGCGGGCCTTATCGGATAGGCGGTGTTTCAAACCAGGTCTTTGGTCAGGGTAACGCTTGCAAAGTTGTCCGCCATGATCGCCATTTCCGTGCGTTGGACCTGCGCGGCCGTGATCACTTCACCCTTGAAGGGCAGGTCGCGGGTGGCGCAGGCGTCTTCCACTAATGTGCAACGATAGCCGTAATCCTTCGCGGCGCGAACCGTGGTGCTGACGCTGGAGTGGCTCATGAAGCCGCAGACGATCACATCCAGGTGCCCGAGGCCTTGCAGCAGGCTGTCCAGGCCCGTGCCGTTGAAGGCGTTGGGCAGGCGTTTTTCGATGATGCGCTCATCGCCCAGAGGCTTGAGTTCAGGAATGAATTCACCGCGTTCGCCTTGTGGGTCGAACAGGCCGCCTACGGTTCCCAAGTGACGAATATGCACCACCGGCCGATTCGCCGCGCGTGCCGCTGCCAGCAATTGGGCAATGTTGGCCACGGCTTCATCCATGCCGGACAGCGCAAGAGGCCCGCTCTGGTACTCTTTTTGCGCATCGATAATAACCAGTGTGGCATGGCTCAGGCTGGCCGGTGAATAACCTCGACCGCTGAGTTGAAACATCGTCTTTGGAACGGACATCGGGGGCTCCTGTGGGTAGGGCTTTTGTCACATTGTCCTCTGCTGGAGCACTTATGTGAACCGCTTCGGTTGAAGCCAGCGTCGTTACTGGCCTGCAGCCATCCCGCGCCTATCCGAAAGAGGCATGGCGGGGATCATTTCAGACGTATCGCTGCTAGAATTGCCGGTCGTATTTCAAGGAGTCTGCCGTGATCACTTCCCGCCTGCGCACGTTGCGCGACCACATCCGTTGGGCTGTCAGCCGTTTCCACAAGGAAGAACTGTTTTTCGGTCATGGGACGGATAACGCCTGGGACGAAGCGCGACTGCTGGTGCTGGGCGCTGTGCATTTGCCGTGGGAAATCGCCGACAGTTATCTGGACTGCCGCCTGGAAGACGACGAATTGGTATACGTGCAGCGTATGATCAAACGTCGAATCGAAGAGCGTGTGCCAACAGCCTATCTGTTGGGTGAGGCCTGGTTCTGCGGTATGTCCTTTATCGTCGATCAGCGTGTGCTGATTCCCCGTTCACCGATCGGTGAGTTGATCGAAAAGCGCTTTGAGCCTTGGCTGGCCGCTGAGCCTGCGCGCATTCTGGACCTGTGCACAGGCTCCGGCTGTATCGGTATCGCGTGCGCCGATGTGTTCCCAGAGGCTGAAGTGGTGCTGGGGGACCTGTCGTTCGAAGCGTTGGAAGTGGCCAACCAGAATATCGAGCGCCATGGCCAGGAGGCGCGGGTGTACACCGTTCAGGGCGATGGTTTTGAAGGCTTGCCGGGCCAGCGATTTGATCTGATCGTTTCCAACCCGCCGTATGTCGACGCCGAAGATTTCGCCGACATGCCCGAGGAGTTTCAGCACGAGCCCGAATTGGGCCTGGCCTGTGGAAATGATGGCCTGGACCTGGTACGACGCATGTTGGCGCAAGCGGCGAATCACCTCAACGACAAGGGGTTGCTGATTGTCGAGGTGGGCAACAGCCAGGTGCATGTCGAGCAGTTGTACCCGCAAGTCGACTTTGCCTGGCTTGATTTCGAACGCGGCGGGCACGGAGTATTCATGCTGACCGCCGAACAATGCCGACAGCACCAAGCGTTGTTCGCCGCCCAACTGTAGGAGCCAGCCTCGCCGGAGTGCCGGACCACTGCGATGGTCGCACCGCGGTGTATCAGGCAAACCGCAGTGCATTCATCGCGGCTAAAGCCAGCTCCTACCCGACCGTGTAGGAGCCAGCCTCGGCTGCGATGGCCGCACCGCGGTGTATCAGGCAAACCGTAGTGCATTCATCGCGGCTAAAGCCAGCTCCTACCCGACCGCGTAGGAGCCAGCCTCGGCTGCGATGGCCGCACCGCGGTATATCCTGCAGACCGCAGCGCATTTATCGCGGCTAAAGCCAGCTCCTACCCGACCGTGTAGGAGCCAGCCTCGCCGGAATGCCGGACCACTGCGATGGTCGCACCGCGGTGTATCAGGCAAACCGCAGTGCATTCATCGCGGCTAAAGCCAGCTCCTACCCGACCGCGTAGGAGCCAGCCTTGGCTGCGATGGCCGCACCACGGTGTATCAGGCAAACCGCGGTGAGTTCATCGCGGGTAAACCCGGCTCCTACGCCTACCGGTGCGTCGCAATCCAGATCAGCAAACCTGCCTGGAACACGGCAAAGGCCACCAGGCAGGTGATGGTAAAGCGCAGCCCGTTGTCCTCGCGGCGATACTGGCTGATCCGCTCCTCCTGTTCGCGCAGCTTCACTTCCTGTTCTTGCAGGGTATGGTCGGCCTGTTGAAGCATGTGGGAGGCGTCCAGGATCTCGACCACTTGCACGCGCTCGCTGTTCCAGGCCCCGATCAATTCACTCACCGAAGCCTCGGTGTAGCGTCCTTTCAGATGCTGCGGATCGGCATATTTGACGGTCAGGCCAAGGCTTTTGAGGACATGATCACGGCGCAATCGAGTGTCTTCATTCAAGCCATCACGGCTGGACAACAAGGCGCCGTCGACGCGGTACTGAGGCCAGCGGCGCTGGGCCCAGAGCACCGCCTGGGCCAGTAGAAAACGCCCCAGTCCCCGATTCAGCGGTTCAAGCTGCAGCCCCGCTTCCGGGGCGATATGCAGGCGGCGCGTGGTGTGGTCAACCCACACATCCAGATGGTTCTGCTCTTTGCGCACGTGCTGGCCGGGCAACTGGATGTCCTGGCGCAGTAGGCTGCGCTCCTTGCTGTGGCGTTCGATGCGGCCATGCTGGACGAAGCGCAGCGGTCGGGCACCGCTGCTGCGATCAGTCGGCAGGGGAGCCAGTCGAAGCATCTGGAAATGTTCGGGCTCCAGATCCGTCCAGGGCAGCGTGACGGTCGGCGCGTCTGGCGGCTGGGCCACGTCTTCGGGAGTTTGCTGGGTTGAGGCGTCAGTCATCACGGCGATCCTTTTATACGCAGCACCGACCGCATTTGCACAGCCAGCACCGGCTTATCGGCCAGTTCGACCAGGACTGGAGCTCGCCATGTATCAAATCCCTTATTTTTTCGGCAAAACCTCGATAAAACTCACCAGGCTCTGTGCCAGCGTGCTGGCCAATGGCAGATCAGGGTTCTTATAAGAGTCCAGTTGCGATTGCAGATCTTGCGGCACGATGCGCAGCACGTGGTTCATACCTTCGACCAGTACCCATTGCGCATCGGGCTTGGCAGCCTTGAGCCGTTCGGCGTCGTCGATGCTGACCTGGATATCGTTGCGTCCCTGCACGATCAACGCCGGCATCTGCAGGCGTGCGAACGCGGCGGCGGGGTCCTGGCGGAACAGGGAGATCAGATAAGGTTGCACGCTGGGACGGAAAATAACCTGCAGGTCGTCGGGCACATCCGTGTCGACCCAGCCGGCCTTGAGGCTGTCGATCAGTTGTTCGCTGCGCTTGAGCAAGGGGTGTGGCAGGCGATCGCGCAGTTGCTCGCGCAAGACGGCGTCGATTGGCCGACCGGAACCGGCCAGCGAAATCATCGCTTGGGCCCCTGCCGGTTGAGCCGCCAGGCTGGCAATCAGCGCGCCTTCGCTATGGCCCAGAACAATCAGCGGCCCCAGGCGTGGGTCGGACGCCAGTTTTTTACCCCAGGCCACGGCATCGGCCACATAACCCTCAACGCTCAAATAGCGCTCGTCCGGGCCAGCGGCCAGGCTTGCGCCAACGCCACGCTTGTCATAGCGCACGCTGGCGATGCCATTGTTGGCCAACAACAGGGCCAAGCGCTTGAGGCTGTCATTGCGGCCACCGCCCAAGGCATTGTTGCCGTCGCGGTCGGTGGGGCCTGAGCCGGCAATCAACAGCACCACGGGCACAGGTTTATCACTGCGGGGCAATAGCAAGGTGCCTGCCAGGATGCCGCTGCCAGTGTCCAGGTTGATCGGGCGTTGTAGAACGCTGGGCGCGGCTTGCAGCAGGCCACTGCAGAGTAAAAGCACAAGGGTCAAGACACGCAACATCATCAAGCCACTATCGAGAAGGTGTCGTTTGGACTCACCCGATCGCACAAGGTTCGCGCAAGTAGGGATGAACTGCTCGGTTAGCCTGCGTATACTGGCGCCTTTGGTTTTTCAGGCTGATTTTTCGGAGCGTCCTGCATGTCCGGCAATACCTACGGCAAGCTGTTCACAGTCACTACCGCTGGCGAAAGCCACGGCCCGGCGTTGGTCGCCATTGTCGACGGCTGCCCGCCAGGACTGGAACTGTCGCTGCAGGACCTGCAGCACGATCTGGACCGGCGCAAGCCCGGCACCAGCCGGCATACCACCCAGCGCCAGGAAGCCGACGAGGTCGAAATCCTCTCCGGCGTGTTTGAAGGCCGTACCACGGGGTGCGCCATTGGCCTGCTGATTCGCAACACCGATCAGAAGTCCAAGGACTACTCGGCGATCAAGGATCTTTTCCGCCCGGCCCACGCCGACTACACCTACCACCACAAGTACGGTGAGCGTGATTACCGTGGCGGCGGCCGCAGTTCTGCGCGTGAAACCGCCATGCGCGTGGCCGCGGGTGCGATTGCCAAGAAATACCTCGCAAGCCTTGGCATCACCATTCGTGGCTACATGAGCCAACTGGGCCCCATCGAGATTCCGTTCAAGAGCTGGGAGTCGGTCGAGCAAAACGCTTTCTTCAGCCCGGACCCAGACAAGGTGCCGGAACTGGAGGCGTATATGGATCAACTGCGTCGCGACCAGGATTCGGTCGGCGCCAAGATCACCGTGGTGGCCGAAGGGGTGATGCCAGGCCTGGGTGAGCCTATTTTCGACCGCTTGGATGCCGAGCTTGCCCATGCGCTGATGAGCATCAACGCCGTCAAGGGTGTCGAGATTGGCGCAGGTTTCGCCAGCGTCGCCCAGCGCGGCACTGAACACCGCGACGAGTTGACCCCTGAAGGCTTCCTGAGCAATAACGCCGGCGGCATCCTGGGGGGTATTTCTTCGGGCCAGCCGATCGTTGCGCACCTGGCGCTCAAGCCCACCTCGAGCATCACCACTCCGGGCCGCTCCATCGATATCCATGGCAATCCGGTCGACGTGATCACCAAGGGCCGTCATGACCCGTGCGTGGGTATTCGCGCCACGCCTATCGCTGAGGCGATGATGGCCATCGTGCTGATGGACCACCTGTTGCGTCATCGCGGCCAGAATGCCGATGTACGGGTGAGCACGCCGGTCTTGGGTCAACTTTGAGGCCCCATTGCACCCAGCGCGCCACGGTGGCTTGATCGCCGTGGCGTCGATCCCCTACTGGCGGCTGTCCAGTTTCTATCTTTTCTATTTCGCCTTGCTCGGTTCGACAGCACCCTTTCTGGCGCTGTATTTCGATCACCTGGGCTTTTCGCCTGCGCGCATCGGTGAACTGGTGGCCATCCCGATGCTGATGCGTTGCGTGGCGCCCAACCTATGGGGCTGGCTAGGTGACTACACCGGTCGGCGCCTGGCGATCGTGCGCTTCGGCGCGATCTGCACACTGTTCACGTTCTCGCTTATTTTCCTCGACAAGAGTTACGCCTGGCTGGCCATGGTGATGGCGCTGCATGCGTTCTTCTGGCATGCGGTGTTGCCACAGTTCGAAGTGATCACCCTGGCGCATTTGCAAGGTCAAACCTCACGCTACAGCCAGATCCGCCTGTGGGGCTCGATCGGTTTTATCCTGACCGTGGTAGGCCTGGGGCGGCTGTTTGAAGGGTTGAGCCTGGACATTTACCCGGTAGCCTTGGTGGCCATCATGGCGGGCATCGTGCTCAGCAGCTTCTGGGTGCCCAATGCCCAACCGCCCAGCCAGGGCGACCGACCGGCCGGGGACGGGTTTTTACGACAGTTGGCCAGCCCAGGCGTGCTGGCCTTCTACGGCTGTGTAGCGCTGATGCAACTGAGCCATGGCCCCTATTACACCTTCTTGACCCTGCACCTGGAACAGCTGGGCTATAGCCGTGGCGTGATCGGTATGCTGTGGGCTGTCGGGGTGGTGGCCGAAGTGGTGATGTTCCTGGCCATGAGCTGGATTCTGGCGCGGCTTTCGGTTCGGCGGGTGCTGATGTTCAGCTTCCTGTTGGCCGCATTGCGCTGGGTGTTGCTCGGTACATTGGCCGAGCATCTTGGGGTGTTGCTGTTTGCGCAACTGTTGCACGCCGCGACTTTTGGCAGTTTTCACGCAGCCGCCATCCAATTCGTACAGCGCAGTTTCGGCGCTCGGCAACAAGGCCAGGGCCAAGCGTTGTACGCCGCGCTCGCGGGTACCGGTGGCGCCTTGGGGGCGCTTTACTCCGGATACAGCTGGAACACATTGGGCCCCGGGGTAACCTTTA
The DNA here is from genome assembly GCF_057838865.1 of Pseudomonas sp. KH_021. Classification (NCBI taxonomy): domain Bacteria; kingdom Pseudomonadati; phylum Pseudomonadota; class Gammaproteobacteria; order Pseudomonadales; family Pseudomonadaceae; genus Pseudomonas; species Pseudomonas sp. KH_021. The sequence continues at coordinate 1,589,889 of NZ_CM174477.1, forward strand.
GTATTGCCGCCGTCGCAGCGTTGATGGCAGCGGTTATGATTGCGATCCGAATGAAAGAGGACACCCGATGAGCTGCCTGAGCGTTTATCACCAATCCACCCCGGATATCCCCAACAAGGTGTTGACCCATCTGGAAGACATCGTCGCCACCCTTGCCGAACAGGGTGTGGGTTTTGAACGCCGGCAAGTCACGACGCCCATTCGGCCGGGGGCAGCGCGTGAAGAGGTGGTAGAGGCTTGCCAGATGTCGTTGGATCAACTGATGACTGAGCGTGGGCTGGTGAGCGTGGATGTCATCAGCCTGGATGACCATCATCCCGATAAGGCTGAGCTATGGGCAAGGGACGAGCACCATCATCAGTCCGATGAAGTTCGTTGGTTCGTGGCCGGGCGAGGGTTGTTCAGCCTGCACATTGGCGAATATGTGTATGCGCTGTTGTGCGAAAAGAATGACCTGGTTTCCGTGCCTGCCGGCACGGCGCGTTGGTTTGATATGGGCGAGCAGCCGCGTGTGAGTGCCATCCGCTTGTTCAAGCATGCGCAGGGGGCTCAAGAACACTTTACCGGCGACGATATCGCTAGCCGTTTCCCACCCTTTGATGACTGTTTGGTTTAATCACTCGCACCGTTCGCCGCTACATTGCATGATGCCTATCGCAGGTAAACCTGGCTCCTACACGGCCGGTAGGAGCCGGCTTTAGCCGCGATGAACGCGCCGCGGTCTCGCTTAGTGGTAAGTCGGCAGCGCAAAGCGATTCTGGCTCTGCAGCATTGAAATCGCGGGCAGTTCGCTGGCTTGCTCGGCCAGGTCCCGGCGAATGGCGCTGATCACCCACGACAGCTGTTCGGAAGAGTGCAGTTGATTGTGCGAAATAGAACGCTTGATCTGCTTGCCATCGGCACTGCGCAGGGTCAGCAGAATGGCGCCGTCAGGGCGAACCAGAGTGGTGACTTCATAGGCCGCGAACACCGACTCGAATTTTTGCTGGATCAGGTCCATATCAGCTCCTTAGCTTGTTTGGGTTAAGCAAGGAGAGGGGTGCAGCAATTGTGCCAGCCTATTTGCTTTTTAAATCCCTTATAAATCAACAATTTAAAAATAAACCAATCACTCTCGGTCGTGCATTTTGCATGAGCGCCTTCAAAGGCTCTTGCAAATTGCAGGACTGCGTTTCAACAGCGCCTATTCCATTGAACACGTCAGGCCCAATTAATTCCCATGCGGTGGCCCCATAGGCACTTTGCGGCTATCCTTGGCGCCCTTTTTTACTTTGTTGCAGGCACCACGCATGAAAAACCAACTGGTCGAACTTATTGGCAAAATTAGCTCGGGCTGCCTGCGTGACGAAGACATCGAGCGAATCGCCGACGAAGCCGCCCAGGCCTACGCCGACCCGCAAGGTTTCCTGGCCGCCAACCCGGACATCAACTACGACGATACCTTTCCCATGCCGCTGGGAGAATGGGTGGTGGTGGGCAGCCTGCCCGATACCGTACTGTTCCAGGCCGACAGCTACGCCGACTTGCTGCAGCAGATCATCGATTCGTTCGGCAAGGACATCACGTTCAATATCAAGCCCAAGCAGTTGAACAAAGTCGAAGCACTGACGGCGCTAAACCGTATCCAGGTGCAGATGGGCAGCATGAGTAAGGACCGTGGTGGTTACCAGTTGGTCAACTTCAGCCAGTTGCTCGACGACGAATTGCAGATGGTGCTGGTGTTTGGCGACGACCTGCCTCGCGTGTTGGAGCTGTGCAACGAGGTCGGCATTGTCGCCGCGCCCGCCCTCGAAGCCCTCAAGGTGGCTGTTCACGTTTAACCCTTTTGCAATGGCCGGCTATCCTCATCAAGCGTGCCAACATCCAGGAGCTTCGTATGGGGTCCACGTTCAATGGCCTGGTTGGCCTGATCATTCTTGCCCTGGATATCTGGGCCATCATCAACGTGATCAAAAGCAGCGCTGAGGTCAGCATCAAGATCCTCTGGGTGTTGTTGATCCTGCTGTTGCCGGTATTGGGGCTGATTATCTGGGCCATCGCCGGGCCCCGAGGTGATGTGCGTCTCTGACGGCAGTATTGTTACTCGCTATTGCCGAGAAGCATCCTCAACGAAATTTTCACATTCCATTGCCCAAAATCTGCACGCATTTTTCTGCCCATGCCTTTGTCGTTAGCACAAATGGCTGGGCAGCGCTTGCGCGATGGTGCAACATCTGCCGCTTCGCTTGATACACCCACTTTTCAACTTGAATCCAACGGATCTCCTAACCCCATGGCTAACACGGACGCCTTGAGTCAGCAGCGGGCCTCGTCGCGCTTGCTGCAACCGACTCTGAAATCGCACCTGGCCTACACGCTGCTCAGTGGCCTGGCCATCATGGTGATGCTCAGCGGGCTGCGCCTGGCCCTGCTGATTTACAACCGCGAGATGATCGGCGATACACCGGCGATGACCTTCGTCGAAGCCTTCATCAATGGCTTGCGCTTCGATCTGCGGCTGGTGGTTTATCTCAGCGTGCCGCTGCTGCTTGCCATCTTCAGTGCCCGGGCCATGGCCGCGCGTGGCCTGTTCCGCTTCTGGCTGACCATCACCTCCAGCATCGCGCTGTTTTTGGGCCTGATGGAGATGGACTTCTATCGGGAATTCCACCAGCGCCTCAATGGCCTGGTCTTCCAATACGTCAAGGAAGACCCCAAGACCGTACTGAGCATGCTCTGGTACGGCTTCCCGGTGGTTCGCTATCTGCTGGCATGGGCCTTTGTGACCTGGCTGTTGAGCCTGGTATTCAAGGGTATCGATCGTGTGACCCGACCGAGTGGCCCGTATGGCTCTCATACCATGGGCTCCCGTGCGGTCGCTCCCTGGTATGTACGCGGCGGCGTTTTCGTGCTGTGCTTGCTGATCGCCGTGGTTGCCGCCCGTGGCACCCTGCGCCAGGGCCCGCCGCTGCGCTGGGGAGATGCCTACACCACTGATTCGAACTTTGCCAACCAGTTGGGCCTTAACGGCACCCTGAGCCTGGTCGGCGCCGCCAAGAGCCGGATGTCCGAAGATCGTGACAATATCTGGAAAGCCACCCTGCCGCAGCCAGAGGCCCAGCAGACGGTACGCGACCTGTTGCTGACCCCCAATGACACATTGGTGGATGCCGATACTGCCGCCGTGCGCCGCGATTTCCTGCCGCCACTGCAGAACACATTGCCGATCCGCAATGTGGTGGTGATTCTGATGGAGAGCTTCGCCGGTCACTCGGTGGGCGCCCTGGGCAGCAATGCCAACATCACGCCTTACTTCGACAAGCTGTCCGAGGAAGGTCTGCTGTTCGATCAGTTTTTCTCCAACGGCACCCACACCCACCAGGGCATGTTCGCCACCATGGCGTGCTTCCCGAACTTGCCGGGCTTCGAGTACCTGATGCAGACCCCGGAGGGCAGCCACAAACTGTCCGGCCTGCCGGAGCTGTTGAGTGCGCGCAAATTCGATGACGTCTACGTCTACAACGGCGATTTTGCCTGGGACAACCAGTCGGGTTTCTTCAGCAACCAGGGCATGACCACGTTCATTGGCCGCAATGACTTCGTCAACCCGGTGTTTTCGGACCCAACCTGGGGCGTTTCCGACCAGGACATGTTCGACCGTGCAGCGCAGGAGCTTGAGCATAACTACGGCAAGAAGCCGTTCTATGCCCTGCTGCAAACACTGTCCAACCACACACCGTATGCCTTGCCCAAGGATCTGCCGGTCGAGCCGGTGACGGATCAGGGCACGCTCAACCAGCACCTGACCGCCATGCGTTACTCCGACTGGGCGTTGGGCCAGTTCTTCGAGAAGGCCCGCAAGGCGCCGTACTTCAAGGACACCCTGTTCGTGATCGTGGGTGACCACGGCTTTGGCAACAGCCAGCAGATTACCGAGATGGACCTGGGTCGTTTCCACGTGCCATTGCTGCTGATCGGGCCAGGAATCCAGGAGAAGTTTGGCCAGCGTAACCACACGGTGGGGATGCAGGTTGATATCGTGCCGACCATCATGGGCCGCCTGGGCGGTGAAACCCGTCACCAGTGCTGGGGCCGAGACCTGCTCAACCTGCCTGAAGGCGACAAAGGCTTTGCCGTGATCAAGCCGTCGGGCAGCGACCAGACGGTAGCGATCATCAGCGGTGACCGCCTGTTGGTCGAGCCCAAGGAGATGCCACCACGGGTGTATCGTTTCGAGCTGGGCGCGCAACCCAAAGGGGAGTTGATTTCCACGGCAGAAGACGAGGCAGATCTCAAGCGCAAGCTGGAGTCGTTTATCCAGACCGCGACCAAGAGCCTGATCGACAACACCGCAGGCGTCGTTCACGGCAACCCGGACTGATCGGCATCACACCTGTAGGAGCACGGCTTGCCGGCGATGGCCGCACCGCATTCCATCAGGCAAACGGCGGTGCGGCCATCGCCGGCAAGCCGTGCTCCTACAGGGATTTGTTATCAATTGAAGAGGCCGCCCGGCCTCTTTTTTTTGTTCTGCAGGCGCTGGCCGGGAACGAATAACCTGCGTTCAAGGTCAAGCATGTGTAAGGCGCAATCTGTTTCGCTTCGTGTACTTCTGCCTCAGGAGGTATCAATGAAAAACTGGGATATTTCGTTCGTTGATCAAAAAGGTGAGTCCAGGCACCTGTCGCTTGTGTCCGAGCAACGTCCCACGGTGGAGGAAGCTGCCCGATTGATTTGCTCCAGTCTTTTTCCGGTCATTACTGATGTCGACCTCAATGATTTCCAGGATCGCGTCAACTCTCCTACTGCCGAGTGGCTCAAAAAGCAGAATGGCGTTGAGATCACCGAAATCTTAGAAGTCCCTTGATACCGACGGCGACCTGTTCCAGCGCTCTGGCACAGGCGCTGGCTTCGCGCTAATCTGCAATCGGGATCGACGATTTACTCGCAACGACCCGGTCTTGTCAGCTCCATGCTTGTTCCAGTCGTCAACCTGCGCGTCTTTTGTGTACGGCAGGTTGTGGAAGCACTGAAAGTCTATCCATCGGTATTGAGGAGGACGATTCATGAGCACAGAAGACATCAGCAGCAGCGTGCTGCGCCGCATGAAAGAAGGCGGTTTCGACTTTGCCCGTATCCATCCTATCGAGTTTTATGCCGTGTTCCCGGATGAGCACCAGGCACGCAGGGCTGCGGGCAAGTTTCGTGGAGAGTCACTGAATGCACAGGTTAGTAAACGCGATGACGGTGTCTGGCACCTGGAATTGAGCAAGGTGATGTACGCCACCTATGGCGGCATCGGTGAGTTTGAGCATGATTTCGAGGCGGTCATCGAGCCCCTCGGTGGAGAAATCGAGGGGTGGGGCGTCAAACATGAGGTCGGACGCCCTCAGGCATGAATGTGTAAACCCGACACAACGGCCAACCCTAGGGTTGGCCGTTGTGCTTTACACAGAATGAAAAAGGATCAGGGGCGTCGCGCTGCCATGTGTTTAAGGTAGCCGATCAGCAAGTCCAGGTCGGCCTCGGGCAGCGCCTGGCTGCTGAAGCCTGGCATCTTGGCTTGTGGCCATTGGCGCAGGCTTTGCGGGTCGCGGATGTAGTGGCGCAGGTAATCGCCGCTTAAGTATTCGGTAGGGCTGTGCGGGATATTCAAGTCCGGCCCCATTTGCGCATCGCCAGCGCCGTTGAGGCGATGGCAGGCCAAGCAGTTTTTCTGGAACAGGGCGAAACCCTGGTTGACCGGGTCATCGACTGCCAGCGCAGGGTCGGGGCGCATTTTCGGAAAACGCTCGGCCACCGGCGCAAGCCTGCGGATGCTGGCGAGTTGGAAGGGCCACTGCTCGGCACTGATATGGCCGGCTTGCGGGTCAGTCCAGACCAGATAAAACGGCCCGGCACTCGGTTTGCCCAGGCCCAGTGCGGGCCAGGGATGAGCGGGGTCTTCAACGGCAAGCCACGCTCGCGCCGGCCCATTGCTCAATAGTGGCGCTGCCGGCATTTCAGCGGCAAAACCATCGGATGCGACGCCCTGCAGGTGATCCTGAGGCTTGATGCCTTCGAGCAGTACAGCCAAGGGGACTGCGCGATAGCGCATGGTTCTTTTATAAGAGACGTCTTGGTTGATGATCACCGACTGGGCTTGCGGGTGTTTAAGCAATGCGCTGGTTTGCCAGGTCTTGGTGCCTTGCCCCAGGTCCAGGGTCAATTGAGCGGCGAGTACCGGAGTGCTCAACAGTGCGGCGAGCAGGGCAAAACAAATGCGCATAGGCCAGTCTCCATCAGGTCGAACCGACAGACGGGCACACAAGGCCCAGGCTCGGTAGTACGCCGAGTCAAATTGAGGGCGTGCGTTGGCATGCCGCTGAATTAACCGAATAATCGGGTCAGATTCGGCAGAATCAACAGCAGGGTAGTGGCAAAAACGATGAGTCCGGCTTGGCGTACTTTTGATTGCTTGAACATGGCTGGCTGCCTTTTTTGTTGTTATTCCTGGTTGCCGTCGCCTGTAAACAAGGGTGTGCGGCGTTTGCTGCCTGTTGCTTTAACGATCCCGATAGCGGGTGCGCGTTTCATCAAGAGTGATGATGCATGATTAACATTAGGGCTCGCGTCACTGCTTGCTTAGAACCATTTTGTCTTTAACCGTTAGCTGGTTAAGGCTATTAGCTATGAGGCTAAATAATGGCGCATCAGCATGCCTTAACTAGACACCTTGGCTTATTGAGAACTGTACTCCTTAGCAAGCTACCGTTCGTCAGTCTAACGCAGCTTTTGTGACGGCGGCCACAAGTGCGGCGAGGGGCTTGCCTTGCAACCCTCAATCAAGGCAGGCTCTAAGGGCACTTTCGCCTACGTTGTGTCAGGTATTTTTATGTCGTTACGCATTTGCATCCTGGAAACCGACGTCCTGCGGCCCGAACTGGTCGAGCAATACCAGGGCTATGGACGGATGTTTGAAAAATTATTTGCCCGCCAGCCGATTGCCGCCCAGTTCTCCACCTTCAACGTCATGAACGGTGATTATCCGTCTGATGAGTCGACATTCGACGCCTATCTGGTAACCGGCAGCAAAGCCGATTCTTTCGGCAGCGACCCCTGGATTCAAACGCTCAAGACTTACCTGCTCCAGCGTTACGAGGCAGGCGATAAACTCATCGGCGTCTGTTTTGGCCATCAACTGCTGGCACTGCTATTGGGCGGTAAAACAGAGCGCGCCACGCAGGGCTGGGGTGTTGGCACTCACCGATACACCCTGGCAGAACAGGCCCCGTGGATGACCCCAGCGGTCGAGGACCTGACTCTATTGATCAGCCATCAGGACCAGGTCACTGCACTTCCTCAGAATGCTACGGTCATCGCTTCGAGCGATTTTTGCCAGTACGCGGCCTTTCACATCAATCACCAAGTGTTGTGCTTCCAGGGCCACCCGGAATTTATTCACGATTATTCCCGGGCCCTACTGGAGCTGCGCCAGCAACATTTGGGCGAGCAGGTGTATCAGAAGGGCGTGGCCAGCCTGGATCAACAACACCAAGGCGAAACCGTGGCAGAGTGGATGATGCGTTTTGTCGCGCACAAACCCGACGCTGCCACTTCCTGAGCCGCTTGCTTAGCGTTAGAGCCAGCCGGAGCGCTTGAAGTTGGCGTAAAGCCCGGTACATCCCAGGCCGATGGCGCCCAGCACGGCAAAATAGCCGTAATGCCAGGTGAGCTCCGGCATGTTCTCAAAGTTCATGCCGTAGATGCCGGCCACGGCGGTGGGGAAGGCGAGGATTGCCGCCCAGGCGGCAAACTTGCGCTGCACAATGCTTTGCCGTGAGGCTTCCAGCAGCAAGCCAATCTCGATGGTTTGGCCGGCGATATCGCGTATCGTCGCCAAGTCTTCCATTTGCCGAGTGACATGAATCTCCACATCGCGAAAATAGGGGGCCATGTTCTTGTCGATAAACGGGAAGTCCAGGCGTTGCAGTTCTTCGCTGACCTCTACCATCGGTGCTACATAGCGGCGCAAGCGCAAGATGTCGCGGCGCAGGCTGTGAATGCGCTGGATATCGGCTTCATTCAGTGCACCACCCAGCACGCTGGCTTCCAGTTGCTCGATCTCGCCGTGAATCGCTTCGCTGACCGGCTGGTAGTTTTCCGTCACAAAGTCGAGCAAGGCATACAGCACGAAGTCTTCGCCATGCTCCAGCAGCAGCGGTCGTGCCTCACAGCGTTGTCGCACCAACGAGTACGAAGCGGAGTGCCCATTGCGGCAGGTGATGATATAGCCTTTGCCAGCAAAGATATGAGTCTCGATAAACTGCAATTTGCCTTCGCGTCGCACCGGCGAGTAGGTGACGATAAACAGGGCGTCACCGAAGGTTTCCAATTTCGGCCGGCTGTGTTGCTCCAGCGCGTCTTCGATGGCCAGTTCATGCAAGTTGAATTGGCACTGCAGGTTGGCAAGCTCTTGTGCGTTGGGCTCCTCCAGCCCGATCCAGACGAAGTGGCCAGGCTTGCGGGCCCACTGGGCACCCTCGTCAATACTGATATTGGTGACTTTTTTACCGGCGCTATAAACAGCGGCAGCGACGACTCGACCCATGGTTGTTCGCTTATTCAGGTGGCAGTGACAAGCATCTTAGCTTGGCCTGCCACTTGAGAGTGGCCAAAGTCGGCAGGGTTCAGGCCAGATTCAGCTCATGTTGCATGCTATCGATGCACTGCTGCATCTGTTGGCGGCATTGCTCGATCAGCGCCGGCATATCCTCTTGGGTCAAGCCAGCAGTCGGGATGGGGGCCAGCGAACGGATGATGACTCGCTCGCGCTTGCAGCGATTGAGGTTCAGGCCATCGACGTAGCGGCTGACGCAGACCGGCACGATCGGCACACCCGCTTCAATCGCCATCTGGAACGCCCCTTTCTTGAAAGGCAGCAACTGCTCGCCCGGGTTGCGCGTGCCTTCGGGAAATACCCAGATGGACGTCGCCGCCTGTTGCAGGGTGCGAGTCGTGGTCTGCATGGCCTTGCGCGCCTGTTGGGCATTGCCCCGTTCAATCAGGATATTGCCGCCCAGCCAGAACAACTGGCCGAACAGCGGTACCCACTTGAGGCTCTTCTTGCCGATGCAGACAGTGCGGGGCGGCACCACCTTGCCCAGCACGAACAGATCGTAGTTGGATTGGTGGTTGGCGATGATCACGCAGCCAGGCGGCTGGTCGAACAGCGTCTTCACTTGCGCTTCAATACGCAGCGGCACGATCCAGCCAAATGGCCAGCTATACAGCCGCGCGCACAGTCGGCTGTTGTCCGGGTTGAAGGGGCGGCACAGCCCGACCAGCAAGCCCAGCACACCGGCCACCAGGAAGTGCAGCCCCAGTAGCAGCATGCGGATGACAAAAAGCATTGAAACGCCCCACCTTTAAGAAAGGCGGCGAGTGTACACAGGCTTGGAAGTGTGGTGGGAGTTACTGAGGCGCGGGAGCGCTCAAGGGCGCTCCTGCAAGACCTCAACGGTGTTCTTAGGCCAGATGTTCCTGATCAAGAACAATGGCGTTGTCCAGCGTCTCGAGCAGCGCTTTGCGTACTTTCAGCTTGGTGTTGCGGTGTGCGGTCATATTGATCTTCTTCAACTGTCGGGCCGCCGCCAGGGCTTCGGCGTGCAACTGTTCGACACTGACAACCTTATCGAGGAAGCCTGCGTCCACAGCACTGATCGGGTCGAACATTTCGCCATTGATCACTGAGCGATGGAAAGCCGAGCGACGCAGGCGGTCACGGGCAAGCTCAATACCGGCGTGGTGCATGGTCATGCCGATCTGCACTTCGTTCAGGCCAATACTGAAGGGGCCTTCGACGCCGATGCGGTAATCGGCGGACAGCAGCAAAAAAGCCCCCTTGGCCACGGCGTGGCCTGGGCAGGCAACAATGACAGGGAAGGGGTGCGACAGCAGGCGTCGTGCCAAGGTGGAACCTGCGGTCACCAGGCTTACCGCTTGCTGCGGGCCACTGGTCATCACCTTGAGGTCATAGCCACCGGACAAAATGCCTGGGGTGCCCGTAATGATCACCACGGCGCGGTCCTGCTCGGCACGATCGAGAGCGGCATTGAAGGCGGCGATAACATCGGGGGAGATCGCGTTGACCTTACCGTTGCACAGGGTCAGGGTGGCGATACCGTCTTCCAGTTGATAGGCAATCAGCTCACTCATGGCAGGGTTCCTAGAAGTTGAATTGCAACAGACGTTACCCAGCGGCCATGGCCAGGTAAAGCGCTGTGACTGACTGACCAGTCAGCCTCGGTGGCTGCCGACCACGGGATTACAGGGCAGAGGTGTTCTGCAAGGCCGAAGGCCAATATAGATTGGCGGCTTTGCCTTGTTGCCCTAGAGCATTGGCTAATTTTTGAACAAGTCGCTTAAGCACATGAAAATTCTGAAAAAAACCTTTGCCATTAGAAGACCTTTCGACTACATTAGCGCGCCTCGACAGACGAACAGTTTGAAGAGAAAACGGTGAAGTGTCCGAGTGGCTGAAGGAGCACGCCTGGAAAGTGTGTATACAGGAAACTGTATCAAGGGTTCGAATCCCTTCTTCACCGCCACATTTGAACGAAAAAGCCCTGATTATTCAGGGCTTTTTCGTTTCTGCGTTTCTGGAAAAATCCCAGACGGTTTTTCCACGTTTTAGATAATCGTAAGCATAGGTATTTATTGGTTTTTTTTGATTTCGTGCTTGACGCCTCAGCCGTAAAAACGTTTAATTTCGCCGCGGCCCAGATAGCTCAGTCGGTAGAGCAGGGGATTGAAAATCCCCGTGTCGGCGGTTCGATTCCGTCTCTGGGCACCACTAATACCGAACAAAAAGCCTCAGCCATGCGCTGAGGCTTTTTGCTTTCTGGGCAGGCCCACGTCAGGTAGGAGCCAGCCTTGGCTGCGATGAGCATAAGTATCTACACATCTTTTGGCGTCTGCTACGAATGTAGCCGCTGACGAGGTACGAGGCTGCGATCGGCAGCGAAGCGGCCGTAAAACCTGAGACCATAATCCATCAGGCACACCGAAGGGCCTGAATTTACGACGGCTTCGCCGCCGATCGCAGCCTCGTACCTCGGCAGCGGCTACAAGAGCCGCGCTGCCCCAGAGTTGTGTAGATACCTATGCTGCGATGAGCGCATCGCGGGGTATCAGGCGCGACGCCTCGCGGGTAAACCCGGCTCCTACAGTCAAGCGTCGTGCCGCCGTCAGGTAGGAGCCAGCCTTGGCTGCGATAGGCCACGCTGCGGTGTATCAGCCAGACCGTGTTGTTTTCATCGCAGGCAAGCCTGGCTCCTACATCTGATGATTGTCTATGCTGCTACTTATCGTACCGAGCCTGGTTAGGCAGAAGACGCTTGGCAACAGCGTCCTCCCTGCACGCCTCATTCCAGAGTGCGAAACACATGGGGAGCGCGCCAATGTCTATCGACACACACCAAGCCTCGGTGGAAGTCATCCCGAGAGTGCCCTCCCAGCTCTATAACCAGGATCTCGCACCCACGCAACCGGAAGCACGAACCTGGGGGACGTTCAGCCTTTTTGCGATGTGGATGTCCGACGTCCATTCGGTAGGCGGCTATACCTTTGCAGCCAGCCTGTTCTTTCTTGGGCTGGCGGGTTGGCAGGTTTTACTCTCAATGACCATCGGGATCACGATTGTCTACTTTTTGATGAACCTGATCGGCAGGCCGTCGCAAAAGTACGGCATTCCCTTTCCTGTGGTTGCGCGCTTGGCTTTCGGCATCATGGGGGCCAATCTCGCCGCGAGCGTGCGCGGGATAGTAGGAATCGTCTGGTACGGCGTGCAGACGTATTTCGCCTCCAAGGCGGTGCAGGTGCTGGTTATCACGTTAATGCCCTCGGCAGTAGAGCTTACCCACACGAGCCTGTTGGGCCTTTCCACGCTGGGGTGGATGAGTTTCGCTTTCATGTGGTTCTTTCAACTGGTGATTTTCCTGGCCGGGATGGAATCGATTCGCAAATTTATCGATTTCTGCGGGCCGATTGTCTATCTGGTCATGTTTGTGCTGGCCGGCTGGATGATCTCCAAGACCGGCATGGAGAGCTTCACGATGCAGCTGTCCGACAACCAATTCACAGGCCTTGAGTCGATCGGCCTGATGGCTAACGCCGCGATGTTGATCGTCGCGTACTTTGCTGCACTGCTGCTGAACTTTGGCGATTTTTCACGCTTTGCCAAGAGCGAGTCAGTGATGAAAAAGGGCAACTTCTGGGGCCTTCCGGTTAATTTCATCCTGTTTGCAATCATCACGGTGATTGTGACGGGCGGGTCGATGAAAGTGTTCGGCGAGGCCATCATGGACCCCGTCTTGATCGTTGAAAGAATCAATAACCCCATCGTCTCGATCATCGGCGCCATCACGTTCATCATCGCGACGATGGGTATCAATATCGTTGCCAACTTCGTCTCGCCAGCCTATGACATTGCCAACCTTGCGCCACAGAAAATCAACTTCAGGATGGGTGGCTTTATCGCCTCAATCCTGTCGGTGCTGGTCTGCCCATGGCTATTCGTGTCGAGTCCGCAGGCGATCACGATCTTCGTCAGTGTCTTCGGCGCCGTGTTGGGGCCGATGTTCGGCATCATGGTCGCGGACTACTATCTGGTGAAACGGCAGATTATCAATCTGGACGATCTGTACACCCTGTCTCCTGATGGCTCGTTGTATTTCGAGGGTGGCTGGAACACCAGGGCCTTGTTTGCACTGATTGTTTCGGGAAGTCTGTCGATCGGGTTGGCGTTGCTGGGTGCGTTCGGGATGATCGTTAATATCGGCGACTGGGGGTGGCTGATCGGTGCCGTCGGCGGAGCATTCATCCATGTGGCGGCAAGTCGCAAGGCGACGGTGATGTCGACGTTGGGTTAAAAGTCATAAGCCCCAGAGGCTGCACCAAACGACTTTTCTGAACCCCTGCACATTCAGGGGTTTTGAGTTTTCAGCCCCCGGCGTTTCCAATTTCCGGCTATCTTCGAATAGGTTTTGCTGTCGGTCACCGCCATTAACTTGCGGCCATCCTTGAAGGTGGCGACAAAGGTCACTTCCTCTTCCTTGCCGCCCAGCCACAGACCGGCCAGCAGGCCAATGGGCCCCGCGACCAAAGCACCGGCCACGCCCCAGCCAATGGCGCTTCCCAGGCTTTTGGTGGATTCCTGGCTGGCGATCTTGATGTCCTTGATGCGTGTCAGCGAAATCGTTTCCCCAGGGTAGGGGCTTCGGGTTGTCTTGAGCGTGAGCGATCCGTTGCTGTACTCGCCTTCACCTTGCAAGAAGTCGCCCGACTGAACGGAGAGTCTGGTCATGGGATTTCCTGAATAAATGGGGATGATGACACTTACTGATAAGTGCGTTGACGCTGAGCGTCAACGCGTTGGCGACGGGGTGTAAGCGTAGGTCAGATCTTTGTGATTGAAGGGAATAATCTGATCTCTTTTGCTCGGACGGCGCTCAGACCACGCCCACGATCTCATGGTGTTGAACGACGCCTGCGACATTGATCTGCACCTCATCACCTTCGAATTTGCCCAGTAGCGCCTGCCCCAGCGGCGAGCGCGAGGTGATGACTGTGACCAGGCCATCCGCCAGGAGGATTTTCAACCCGGCGGCATCAGGGCCCAAAAACAGGTGCTGGTGCTGGCCATTGTCTGCCCGCAATGTGACCAAGGCGCTGACTTCAATCCCCAGTGCCTCATCATAGTCGCGCAGGACCAGGCTCTGGTAATGAGTCAGTGAGTGGCGAATTTCCTCCATGCGCCGGGCCTGCCCGGTGGCCAGGTAAGAGGCTTCCAGGCCCAGGGTGTCGTACTTGTTTTCGGCAATGTTCTCTTCGGCGGTGGCGGCCTCGTAGGCGGTTTGCGCCGCTCGCTGGGCCACGTCCAGGTCCACCACCAGCTTGTCGATGATCGACTGCAGCAACTGTTGTTTATCCCGTTTATTCACAGAACTTGCTGACATTTGCCTGGCTCTTTTCGGTGGGGGCAGTGCGGTTCTGTTGTAGCCAGAACTGGCACTTGGGATTGGATTGGTTACGCTCGTTGGAAAGCGCTTGTTCATTGGCTTGTTGCTGGGCCTGTTTGTTCAGGTTTTGCTGGTACTGATCGAACATCGGGCTTTGCGGCGCCGGTTGGGTGATCGCTGGGCTTTGCGGTTCCAGGCCGGCCTGGCCAATGGGCAAGGAGGTGGTATTGAATAGCAGCTTATAGGCAAGCCAAGCCGTTGCCACGATAGCGACAAAACCCAGCCAGATCCCCAAGGCAATGGAGCCGGTCAAATGCAATGGATTAAGGGTGATATACAGCACGCGACGACGTGGACGATAGGGCATGGCCGCCTCCTGGCAGAGCGCTCGAATCGGAGTGAGCCGATTGTCGCACTTCTGGCGCTGCTTTTAATCGGCTGCGGGGCTTTTGTCGTGTTTGATTTAGCCGGACAATCGGCGTTTTTTCGCGGTCGGTGGTGCCCCCTATGAAGGTCTCCTGGGATATTTTCTGCAGCGTTGTCGATAATTACGGCGATATCGGCGTGACTTGGCGGTTGGCGCGGCAACTGGTGGCCGAGCATGGGTTCGCCGTGCGGCTGTGGGTCGATGATGTGAAGGCCTTCGTGCGGATCTGCCCAGAGGCCGATCCGACGGCGTTGACGCAGCACCATCAAGGCGTGCAGGTGTGTCACTGGCCTCGGGATTGGTGCCCGACTCAACCTGGCGATGTGGTGATCGGGGCCTTTGCGTGCCAGCTGCCGGTTCCCTATGTCGAGGCCATGAAAGCCCGTACCCAGCCACCCCTGTGGCTGAACCTGGATTACCTCAGTGCCGAGGACTGGGTTGCTGGCTGCCATGGTTTGCCGTCACCTCAGCCAAATGGGCTGCGCAAGTATTTTTTCTTTCCGGGATTTGAAGCCGGTACAGGCGGCCTGTTGCGCGAAGCCGGATTGCTGGCGAGCCGCGAGCAGTTCCAACAGGACAAGCCAGCACAGCAAGCCTTTCTGGCAACCCTTGGGGTGCAGCCGTTGGCCGATGCTCGGCTGATTTCGTTGTTCGCCTATGAAAACCACACGCTGGGCGGCTGGTTAACGGCGCTGGCCGAAGACACCCGGCCCAACCATCTGTTGGTGCCGGAAGGCCGCGTGCTGGGGGATGTGAGCAACTGGCTAGACGTATCGAGCCTTGCTGCGGGTGACATTCAGGTTCGCGGCAATCTGACGGTGCAAATCCTGCCGTTTATCAGCCAGACCGATTACGACCGTCTGCTGTGGTGCTGCGATTTTAATGCGGTACGCGGAGAAGATTCCTTCGTGCGGGCACAGTGGGCGGGGCGACCGCTGCTCTGGCATATCTATATCCAGGAAGAATATGCCCACTGGGAAAAGCTCGAAGCCTTCCTGGTGCTCTATGTCCGAGGGCTGTCAGCACCTGCGGCCCAGGCGCTGACCGAATTGTGGCGGGCCTGGAACATGGATCGCGACATGGCGGGCGGTTGGCGAGAAGTGCTGAAACACTGGCCGGAGCTGGCTGCGCATGCGGAAAACTGGTGCAAGCAACAGGCCACCCAGCCGGATCTTGCCGCGGCGCTGGTACAGTTTTACCGAAATTGGATATGATACGCGGCCTAGATTTTTGTAAATCCATCCAAAATTCGGATATTCGCAATGAAAACTGGTAAAGAACTGAAACCCGGTACCGTGATCCGTCTGGAAAACGACCCATGGCTGGTTCAGAAAGCTGAGTTCACCAAGTCGGGCCGTAACAGCGCGATCATGAAGACCAAGCTGAAAAACCTGCTGACCGGCTACAAGACTGAAATCGTCTACAGCGCCGACGACAAGCTGGACGACGTGATCCTGGACCGCAAAGAAGCGACCCTGTCCTTCATCAGCGGTGACAGCTACACGTTCATGGACACCACCGATTTCACCATGTACGAGCTGAACGCAGAAGACATCGAAGCTGTTCTGCCTTTCGTTGAAGAAGGCATGACCGACGTCTGCGAAGCCGTATTCTTTGAAGAGCGTCTGGTTTCCGTTGAGCTGCCGACCACCATCGTGCGTCAGGTTGACTACACCGAAGGTTCGGCTCGTGGCGACACTTCCGGTAAGGTCATGAAGCCTGCCAAACTGAAGAACGGCACCGAGCTGAGCGTTGCTGACTTCATCGAGATCGGCGACTGGATCGAGATCGACACCCGTGATGGCGGCTCCTACAAAGGCCGCGCCAAGGTTTAATTGCAAACCTTGCGTCACCCAAAAGCCGGGCCACTGCACAGTGGCCCGGCTTTTTTGTGGGCGACGGTCAGCCGATTTTAACGGGTGGCGACGATAAACAGCCTCGGGAAGGGCAGCAGTACGGTGCCATCGGTCAGCGCCGGATAGGCTTGAGTGATGGCTTGCAGGTAGCGTTCAAGAAACGCTGTTTGTTCGCCTGCCTCCAGCGGGGCAAGGTACGGCAGCACGGCGGTGCCCTTGAACCATTCCACTACCGCTGTGGCGCCACCGGCCAAGGCATGAAAGTAAGTCGTACGCCAGACATCGACCTTACGGCAGTGCGGTTTTAGCAGAGAGTAGTAAAAATCCGGCGTGTGCCTGGCCGGGTGGCGGATGTGGGCGATTTTGTCGGCCCAAGGTCCGTCAGCGGCGATCTCGCGTAACAGTTGGTGAGCGGGCTCTTGCAGGTTATCCGGGGTCTGGGTCGCCAGGCTGCCGCCTTCGTTGAGCAGACGGGTTAGTCTGGGGTAGAGCGTGGCGTGGTCAGGCACCCATTGCAGCGAGGCGTTGGCCAGAATCACATCAAACGTGGCGACAGGATTCCAGGTGGCGATATCGGCCAGTTCAAACTGCTGTTCGGGCAGGCGCTTGCGCGCGGCAGCCAGCATATCCTGCGATGAATCCAGCCCGGTCACCTGGGCGCCGGTGAAACGTCTCGCCAGCACTTGCGTGGAGTTGCCGGGGCCGCACCCCAGGTCGATCGCCGTGGCCACCTGTTCAGTGGGGATGGCCGCAACCAGATCAATCACCGGGCGGGTTCGTTGCAATTCAAAGGCCGAATACTGTTGGGCGGACCAGGGCATCGTGGCTCCTTGCGCGGTGCAGGCGTTTAAAGCCTGAAACCTTCGGCAATGTGTTCGGCCAGGCACTCGGTCATTGGCGATTGGGTCGAGGCGTTACGCAGCAGCATCACACTGGCCATCGGTAGCTGCGGCAGCCCCTCTGCTTCACCCAGGACGCGCAGGTCTGGCGTAATCAGGCTCTGCAGTTGCGCAGTCACGGCAAGGCCGGCGCTGACCACCGCCATGATGGCCGCCAGGCTCGGGCTCGTGTAGGCCACCCGATAGTCCTTCTGCATGGCATCCAGGGCATTGCACGCCCAAAGCCTGCAAAAACAATCGCTGTTGAACATGGCCAGGGGAATCGGGCTTTGTTCGTGGGGGCAGAAGCCGTTGGCCTGGGCCCAGACGAAGCGCTCGCTACGCAGCAATTGGCCAATCTCGCTGCCGGGCTCGCGAGTGACGATGGTCAGGTCCAGATCCTGGCGCAGCATCAACTGCTTGGAGCTCTCGCAATGGACCTCCACTTGCACCAAGGGGTAGGCCTGGGCAAAGCGCGACAGAATTCCCGGCAAAAAACGCATGGCGTAGTCGTCGGGTGTGCCAATGCGCACCAGGCCAACCATATGCGGTTCTCGCAGGGTGTTGAACACCTCACTGTGCAATTTCAGGATGCGCCGAGCATAGCCAAGCAGCACTTGGCCTTCGGCGGTCAGGCGAACCTGGCGGCCGTCGCGCTGGAATAGCTGGCGCTGGAGAATGTCCTCTTCCAGGCGCTTCATTTGCATGCTGACAGCCGATTGGGTGCGGTTAACCGTCTCTGCCGCGCGGGTAAAGCCGCCTTGGTCAGCGATGGCGACAAAGGTGCGCAGGACTTCGGAATCAATGGCCTGATACTGAGACATTCATCAATCTCCGAGATGTATTGCATAAGAAAGATTCGTTGGATTGATCTTATGCCCGACGAGACACTTGAGCCATCCCAACTGGAGGGCGAAATGATGAAAGGTCAAAAAGGTTTTGTACTGGTTCACAAACTGCCACTGGCCGGCGTTTCTCTAACTCAGGGGGTCATGTGGCTGGTTGGCCATATTGCCCGCTGGCATGAGTTGGCACGTCAGCGTCGTGAGTTGGCTCAGATGAGCGACAGCGCACTCAAGGACATTGGTTTGAGCCGTGCCGACATCCAGGAAGAGACCGAGCGCCCCTTCTGGGACGACCCGCTTAACCGGTAGGAGCTGGCTTTACCGGAGTGCCGGACCACCACGATGGACATAGGTATCTACACATCTTTTGGTGTACTGCATTTCGTAGCAGTGGACGAGTAGAACGAGGCCACGTCCGGCTGCGCAGCAGTCGTAAAACCTGGCACTTCAGTATTCAGATACACCGCGAGTACAGGCTTTGCGAGGACTACGTCCCCGGACCTGGCCTCGCTGAACTCGTCTACTGCTACGAATGTAGCCGCTGACGAGGTACGAGGCTGCGATCGGCAGCGAAGCGGCCGTAAAACCTGAGACCGTAATCCATCAGGCACACCGAAGGGCCTGAATTTACGACGGCTTCGCCGCCGATCGCAGCCTCGTACCTCGGCAGCGGCTACAAGAGCCGCGCTGCCCCAGAATTGTGTAGATACCTATGCCACGATGGATGCACTGCGGTTTACCTGATACACCGCGGCGTGGCCATCGCGCAACCGGTAGGAGCCAGCCTTGCAGGCTGTGTGAAAACTCAAAATTTGGTTGATTTAGGGGGTACTTGACCCCCTCCCGACTAGTCGATCGTCGCGTGTACGCGATTACAGGAGGTCGTTTTTTGAGTGGGTCGACTTTTGTCGGAGTTTTCACACAGCCTGCTTGGCTGCGATGAGGGCATTGCGGTGTATCAGGCAAACCGTGGTGCGTTCATCGCGGCTAAAGCCAGCTCCTACAGCGAGCCGCGGCGGTTTAACGCTTGACCTGCTTGAGTGTCTCGGCAATCAGGAAGGCCAGCTCCAGCGATTGGTCGGCATTCATGCGCGGGTCGCAGTGGGTGTGGTAGCGGTCTGACAGCGCATCTTCAGTGATAGGGCGAGCACCACCGATGCATTCAGTGACGTTCTGCCCGGTCATCTCGATATGAATACCGCCGGCATAGCTGCCCTCGGCTTCGTGTACCTGGAAGAACTGCTTCACTTCACTCAGGATCTGAGCGAAATCGCGGGTCTTGTAGCCGCTGCTGGCCTTGATGGTGTTGCCGTGCATCGGGTCGGAGCTCCAGAGCACCTTGCGGCCTTCGCGTTCGACGCTGCGGATCAGGCCTGGCAGGTGATCACCCACCTTGCCGGCACCCATGCGCACGATCAGGTTCAGGCGGCCCGGATCGTTATCCGGGTTGAGGATGTCGATCAGGCGGATCAGGTCCTCGGTGTTCATGCTCGGGCCCACCTTGACCCCGATCGGGTTGTGCACGCCGCGCAGGAACTCCACATGGGCGCCGTCGAGTTGGCGGGTGCGGTCGCCGATCCAGAGCATGTGCGCCGAACAGTCGTAGTAGTCGTTGGTCAGGCTATCGCGCCGCACGAAGGCTTCTTCGTAATTGAGCAGCAACGCTTCGTGAGCGGTGAAAAAGCTGGTTTCCCGAAGCTGTGGCGAGGTGTCCATGCCACAGGCGCGCATGAACGCCAGGGTTTCGTCGATACGGTCAGCCAGTTGGCTGTATTTCTCGGCCAGGGCCGAGTTGGCGATAAAGTCCAGGTTCCATTTGTGTACTTGATGCAGGTCGGCAAAGCCGCCTTGGGCAAAGGCACGCAGCAGGTTAAGGGTGGCGGTGGACTGATGATAAGCCTGGAGCAGGCGGCTTGGATCGGGCACGCGGCTGGTGGAATCAAAGCCAATACCATTGACGATGTCGCCGCGATAGGCCGGCAGCGTTATCCCCGTGATGGTTTCATCATTGGCTGAGCGAGGCTTGGCAAACTGGCCCGCCATGCGGCCGACCTTGACCACCGGGCAACCTGCGGCGAAGGTCATGATGATCGCCATCTGCAGGAGCACCTTGAAGGTGTCGCGGATTTTCGCGGCCGAGAATTCAGCGAAGCTTTCGGCGCAGTCGCCGCCCTGCAGCAAAAACGCTCGGCCCTGTGTCACTTCTGAAAACTGTCTGCGCAACTCCCGGGCCTCGCCGGCAAACACCAGGGGAGGGTAGCTGGCCAGGGTTTGCTCGACGTGCAGCAGATGTGCGGCGTCGGGGTAGGCAGGTTGCTGCTGGATCGGCAGCGCGCGCCAGCTTTCGGGGCTCCAGGGTTGGCTCATCACAGGCTCGGTTTTTCTTGGGATCGAGGCGCCATGTTAGCACTGGCGCAGCCGCAGGGCCTTGCGCACTTGCAAGGGGCAAGGCAGTTGCCTTCAATTAATGCGTGACCTGCCCGCGCTGCTCGCGGACAATTGTCGTTTTGCCTTGGGTGATGAGATGACAGTGGAACGCGAGGAGCGTGTACTTGCGCAAGTGCACGACGACTTTGGCACGATCAGGGTGCTTGAGGTCGGCGACTATCGCTTTCTTGAGTTCGGCGAGGCCATCGAGCAGAGCTGCACCTTCACTGCGGACCCTAGCTGGCTGGAATATGACTATACCCGGGCCATGCTGATTGGTGCCCTGTGCCATGAGCAACCGGAAAGCGCGCTGTTCCTGGGGCTTGGGGCGGGTACCTTGACCCAGGCCTG
Organism: Pseudomonas sp. KH_021; assembly: GCF_057838865.1. Taxonomy (NCBI): domain Bacteria; kingdom Pseudomonadati; phylum Pseudomonadota; class Gammaproteobacteria; order Pseudomonadales; family Pseudomonadaceae; genus Pseudomonas; species Pseudomonas sp. KH_021. Next base: position 1,610,652 of record NZ_CM174477.1, read on the forward strand.
CATGAAATTTTTGCCGCTGGACGACATCGAGGCCATCGAACTGCGCCCCGACGTGCCGCGCCTGGCCATCGAATACCTGGGCCTGGACGACGACCCGCGGCTGTATATCCGCATCGGTGATGCGTTGGAGTTGCTGAACAGCGCCGAGACCGCCGACCTGATCTTCGTCGACCTTTACACCGATCACGGGCCCAACGTCGCACACCTGGCCTGGCGCTTTCTGGAGGATTGCCAGAAAAAACTCAACCCGGGTGGTTGGCTGGTGATCAACCAGTGGGCCGGCGACGATGGCAAGCCACTGGGCGCTGCCTTGTTGCGCGGCTTGTATCACCGCCATTATTGGGAGCTGCCGGTCAAGGAGGGCAATGTGATCGTGCTGGTGCCGGCGGATCTGGATCAGTCGTTGGACTTGGACGGCCTCAACGAACGGGCTAGCATTTTGATGCCGCAACTGGGATATTCCCTGGAGTCGCTGATCAAGGATATTCGACCAGCGACCTGATCGGCGGTGAGCCGATTTAGCCCTTCATATCGCAATGGGAAGCGCTACCGCACCCATTGCCGGTAACGTCTTCAGTTACAAAGGCGTTACCTGCCTGTTTCCGATAAAAAACCATGTCGCAATTCTCGATTTCGGGTATAGTGCGCGCCGGTCTTTTATCGGACCAACGTAAAAGGTAGTGCAATTTCCCGAAGACAACTTCGGCTGCGTGTCCGCACAACGGACTCTCCTTGACGTTCCTTCATTCAATCGTTTTCGCAAATCCCCGCCGACAAAGCTGCCAGGGTGACTCTTCCGAGTCTTACAAGGCATGCGCAGCTTTGGAGCATGGGTCTTTGCGGATGCACTTAGAGGCAGACCCATGACCCAGGAACTCGGCGGCTTCGCCGCTCTCGAACTTCACCCGAGTATTGTTGCAGCAGTAATCGCCACCGGCTACGAAGAGCCGTCGGCCATTCAGCAACAATCGATCCCGATTATTCTTGCCGGTCATGACATGATCGGCCAGGCGCAGACCGGTACCGGTAAAACCGCTGCCTTCGCTCTGCCAATCCTGCATCGCATCGACCCGAGCAAGCGCGAGCCGCAAGCCCTGATCCTGGCGCCAACTCGTGAGTTGGCGCTGCAAGTTGCTACCGCATTCGAAACCTACGCCAAGCAAATGCCAGGCGTTACCGTGGTAGCTGTATACGGTGGTGCCCCGATGGGCCCACAACTGAAAGCCATCCGCAACGGCGCGCAAATCGTCGTCGCTACCCCTGGCCGTCTGTGCGACCACCTGCGTCGCGACGAGAAAGTCCTCGCCACTGTTAACCACCTGGTGCTGGACGAAGCCGACGAAATGCTCAAGCTGGGCTTCATGGATGACCTGGAAGTCATCTTCAAGGCCATGCCTGAAACCCGTCAGACTGTTCTGTTCTCGGCCACCTTGCCGCAGTCGATCCGTGCGATCGCCGAGCGTCACCTGCGTGACCCGAAACACGTCAAGATCCAGACCAAGACTCAGACCGTTACCGCGATCGAGCAGGCTCACCTGCTGGTTCACGCTGACCAGAAAACCTCCGCTGTCCTGCGCCTGCTGGAAGTGGAAGAGTTCGACGCCCTGATCGCATTCGTGCGTACCAAGCAAGCGACCCTGGACCTGGCCAGCGCCCTTGAAGCCAAAGGCTACAAGGCTGCTGCCCTGAACGGTGACATTGCCCAGAACCAGCGTGAGCGCGTTATCGAATCGCTCAAGGATGGCCGCCTGGACATCGTTGTTGCGACCGACGTTGCTGCCCGTGGCCTGGACGTACCGCGCATCACCCACGTTTTCAACGTGGACATGCCGTACGACCCAGAGTCCTACGTTCACCGTATCGGCCGTACCGGCCGTGCTGGTCGCGAAGGCCGTGCGCTGCTGCTGGTGACGCCTCGCGAGCGCCGCATGCTGCAAGTGATCGAGCGTGTAACTGGCCAGAAAGTAGCTGAAGTTCGCCTGCCGAACGCTCAAGCCGTTCTGGATGCCCGCATCAAGAAGCTGACTAACAGCCTGGCGCCGCTGGTTGGCGATGCTGAAGCGACTCATGGTGATCTGCTGGATCGCCTGACTGCTGACATCGGTTGCAGCCCGCGTGCCCTGGCCGCAGCCCTGCTGCGCAAAGCTACCAACGCTCAGGCCCTGACCCTGGAAGCCGTTGAGCGTGAGCAGCCGCTGGTGCCAAACAGCGCGCCGCGTGAGCGTACCACCGGTGATCGTCCAGATCGTGGTGAGCGTGAGCGTCGTGCGCCCGTGCCATTGGGTGAAGGCCGTGCGCGTTGCCGTACCGCCCTGGGTGCTCGCGACGGTATTGCCGCGAAGAACCTGCTGGGTGCCATCCTCAACGAAGGCGGCCTGGCCCGCGAAGCAATCGGTCGCATCCAGGTGCGCGATAGCTTCAGCCTGGTCGAGCTGCCGGAAGAAGGTCTGGAGCGTCTGCTGGCCAAGCTCAAGGACACTCGCGTTGCCGGTAAGCAGCTGAAGCTGCGCCGTTATCGCGAAGATTGATCCTCGCTGAATAAAAAAATCCCCGACTGGTTCGGGGATTTTTTTTGCCGGTTTTTTGCCAAATCACTGCGGTTCGGCCATCTGTAGGAGCCGGGTTTACCCGCGATGAATGCACCGCGGTTTGCCTGATGCACCGCGGTGCATTCATCGCGGGTAAACCCGGCTCCTACAGGGAGTCAGTCGAAACGGTAGATGTCCATTCCCAGGGCGCCGAGGGTGAACCCTTGGTGTTCCAGAGAGAAGTGGTCACCGGCGCCCATGGCAAAATACAAGGGCAACAGGTGTTCGTCGCTGGGGTGGCTGCGCACGGCAGAAGGGGCCTGGCGGCGGTAGTCGAGCAGCGCGGCCTCGTCGTTGGAGGCAAGCTTTTCGACCATCCAGTCGCGGAAGGCCTTGGCCCAGGGCTGGATGCTTTCCGGTCCCGCTCGCCAATCAAGCTCGCCCAGATTATGGGTGATGCTGCCAGAGCCGATCAGAAGAACATCTTGAGCGCGCAGGCTGGCCAAGGCTTGGCCTACTTTCTGTTGCAGCTGTGGGCCGGCCTGGCTGGGCAGCGATACCTGCACGACAGGAATGTCGGCCTGTGGGTACATCAGCGACAACGGGACCCAGGTGCCGTGGTCGAACGGCCGCTCGGCGTCCAGTTGGGCAGGTAGGCCTGCGGCCGTCAGCAGTGCGGCGATCTCGCCGGCCAGGATGGGATCACCGGGGGCGGGGTATTGGACGGCAAACAGTTCCCGGGGAAAACCGCCAAAATCGTGCCAGGTGGCAGGGCTGGGGTGGCTGGATACCAGCAGATCATGGCTTTCCCAATGGGCCGAAACCACCACGATTGCTTTGGGGCGCGGCAGTTGAGCGGCCAGGCGCGTCAAGGCAGGGCCGCTGGCGCCGGGCTCCAGGGCGAGCATGGGAGAACCATGGGAAATAAACAGGCTAGGCAGCATGGGTGGGTCCTGAGCGTTAAGATAGGCCTATCTTCGGGCAGATCATTGATCTAAATCTAATATAAGTTTTCGTGTCTTTTGATCGAATTTATTGGAGTCAAACATGCAGCCGGACTTTTGGCACAAACGCTGGGAAACTGAGCAAATCGGATTTCACCTCGGGCACGTGAATCCCTACTTGCAAGCGCACTGGCCAGGCCTGGGCATTGCCGCAGGCTCCCAAGTGCTGGTACCGCTGTGCGGCAAGAGCCTGGATCTGGCCTGGCTGGCCAGCCAGGGTTTGCGAGTGTTGGGTGTCGAGTTGTCGCAGAAGGCGATCGAGGATTTTTTTCGTGAGCACGACCTGACCCCTGAACAGTCCCAGCAGGGCGACTTCAAGGTGTTCCGTGCGGGTGCGGTGGAGTTGTGGTGCGGTGATGTCTTTGCCCTGACTGCTCAGCATCTGGCCGATTGTGTGGGGCTGTATGATCGCGCCGCTCTGATCGCCTTGCCACCGGCCATGCGCCAGCGCTATACGCAGCACCTGGCCGAGTGTTTGCCCAAGCAATGCAAGGGCTTGCTTATCACCTTGGACTACGACCAGTCGCAGATCGATGGCCCGCCTTTTTCGGTGCCGGATGCAGAGGTTCAGGCGTTGATGGCTGGGCGATGGCAGCTCACCGAGTTGCAGTGCGAAGACGTTCTGGGCGAAAGCTGGAAGTTTGTGCAGGCAGGGGTTAGCCGTTTACAGGAGCGGGTGTATCGGCTTGAGGGGCTGTAGCCGCTGCCGATAGGCTGCGATCGCCGGAATGCCGGACCACCGCAGAGCGGGCGCGGGATTCGCGTTGGCGCCCCTGGCGGGGCGCATCGCAGCCTTCGGCAGCGGCTACAGATCAGCCGCGGCGCTGCATCAGCGCTTCAATGCGGTCTTCCAGCGGCGGGTGGGTCATGAACAAGCCAGCCAGGCCGTGCTTCAAGCCGCCGTTGATGCCGAAGGCGTTCAGCGTATCGGGCATGTGCACCGGTACGCCCTGTTCGGAGCGCAGCCGTTGCAGTGCGCCGATCATGGCGCTGGTGCCTGCCAGGCGGGCACCGGCTTCATCGGCACGGTATTCGCGTTTGCGCGAGAACCACATCACGATGCAGCTTGCCAGGATACCGAGCACCAGCTCCGCCACGATGGTGGCGATGTAATAGGCGATGCCCTGGCCTTCTTCGTTCTTGAAAATCACCTTGTCGACGAAATTGCCGATGATGCGCGCGAAGAACATCACGAAGGTGTTCACCACGCCCTGGATCAGTGCCAGGGTCACCATGTCGCCGTTGGCAACGTGGCCGATCTCGTGGGCCAGTACCGCCTTGACCTCGTCGGGCGAAAAACGCTCGAGCAAGCCTTGGCTGACAGCGACCAGGGCGTCGTTCTTGTTCCAGCCAGTGGCGAACGCGTTGGCTTCGTAGGCAGGGAAGATACCGACTTCCGGCATCTTGATACCGGCTTCGCGAGACAGCTGTTCGACGGTCTGCAGCAGCCATTGCTCATGGCGAGTGCGAGGCTGAGTGATCACCTGGGTGCTGGTGCTCATCTTCGCCATCCACTTGGAGATGAACAGCGAGAACAGCGAGCCTGCAAAGCCGAACACGGCGCAGAATAGCAGCAGTTGGTTCAGGTTGAGATCGACGCCGTTGGCCGCCATGAACCCGTTGAAGCCGAAAAGGCTCAGGGTAAGGCTGGCGATCAGCACTACCGCAAGGTTAGTGGCCAGGAACAGCAGAATGCGCATCATGGTTGTTACGTTCTCCTCACGGATAAAGATGTAGCGTATGCGGGTATATAAGGCGATGCCCACGGCTATTCAACCGAGGGACTATTTCAAACTGTGTCTTAGATCGATTCTAGACGCAGTTGAGCCACCCGAACGCTGGGCGCCGAGAGACAGCAGGCGGATAAAGACAGCGAATGCGCCCCTCTTCCTGGCTCGGAAGAGGGGCGAAGGGAGATTACTGGCGGTAAGACTTGAGGAACGAGCCGATTCGGCCAATGGCCTGTTCCAGGTCATCGACCCGCGGCAGTGTGACCACGCGGAAGTGGTCGGGCCACGGCCAGTTGAAAGCGGTACCCTGGACAATCAGCAGTTTTTCCGACAGCAACAGATCGAGTACGAATTTCTCGTCGTTGTGGATCGGGCAGATTTTCGGGTCGATGCGTGGGAAGGCGTACAGCGCCCCCATGGGCTTTACGCAACTGACGCCGGGAATGTCGTTGAGCAGCTCCCAGGTGCGGTTGCGCTGTTCCAGCAGGCGGCCAGGCGGCAGCACCAGGTCGTTGATGCTCTGGTAGCCGCCCAGGGCGGTCTGGATGGCGTGCTGGCTCGGCACGTTGGCGCACAGGCGCATGTTCGCCAGCATGTCGATGCCTTCGATATAGCTCTGGGCGGTGTGCTTGGGCCCGGAAATGGCGACCCAGCCAGAACGGAAGCCTGCCACCCGATACGATTTGGACAGGCCGTTGAAGGTCAGGCACAGAACGTCCGGGGCCAGCGAGGCAGTGCTGATATGCACGGCTTCATCGTAGAGAATCTTGTCGTAGATCTCGTCGGAGAACACCACCAGATTGTGCTGGCGGGCGATTTCCAGCATGCCCAGCAGCACTTCCTTGGGGTAGACGGCGCCGGTCGGGTTGTTCGGGTTGATGATGACCATGGCCTTGGTGTTGCTGGTGACCTTGGCCTTGATATCGTCCAGGTCCGGCCACCAGTTGGCCTGCTCGTCGCACAGATAGTGCACCGGGTTGCCGCCGGACAAGCTGACGGCGGCGGTCCACAAGGGGTAGTCCGGGGCCGGGATGAGGACTTCGTCGCCATTGTTGAGCAGGGCCTGCATCGACATCACGATCAGCTCGGAAACGCCGTTGCCCAGGTAGATGTCTTCGATGCCGACACCTTCGACCTGCTTCTGCTGGTAGTACTGCATCACGGCCTTGCGCGCGCTGAACAGGCCTTTGGAGTCGCTATAGCCCTGTGCGGTCGGCAGGTTGCGGATAACGTCCTGGAGAATCTCGTCGGGGGCCTCGAAACCAAACGGGGCCGGGTTGCCGATATTCAGCTTGAGGATGCGATGGCCTTCCTCTTCCAGGCGCTTGGCGTGCTTGAGCACCGGGCCGCGAATGTCATAGCAGACATTGGCGAGCTTGTTCGATTTGCTGAACTGCATGATTTGATCCCGACTAGAAAAGATCGCCGCGCATTGCGCCGTATAATCAGTGTTAAATGCGTTTGGCGTGACGCCTGTAAAGGCGCAATCATACGTGCCGCCCGATCCGTGGAAAAGAGACAGATCGGGCTTTTTCAGCTGCCGAGGTGCTCCCATGGAAAAGATCGATAAAACCCTAGATGAATGGCGCGCCATGCTCGATCCTGAGCAATATCAGGTCTGTCGCCTCAAGGGCACGGAACGGCCGTTCAGTGGCAAGTACAACGGCACCCAGGTCGCGGGTGTCTATCACTGTGTCTGCTGCAACGAACCGCTGTTCGATTCAAAGGCCAAGTTCGATTCCGGTTGCGGTTGGCCGAGCTTTTACGAGCCGATCGGCGCCAGCGCCATGGTCGAGATTCGCGATGTCAGCCACGGGATGGTTCGCACCGAAGTCGTCTGCGCCAAGTGCGATGCCCACTTGGGTCACGTCTTTCCAGATGGCCCACCACCGACCGGTCTTCGTTACTGCATCAACTCGGTCTGTCTGAACCTTGAACCACGCGAGTAAAGGGGGCTGCGCCATGGAAGAAAAACTGCTGAGCATTCCGTGCACCACTATTGCCGGGGAGAAGAAAACCCTGGCCGATTTTTCCGGCAAGGCGTTGCTGGTGGTCAATACGGCCAGCCAGTGCGGCTTTACCCCGCAATACAAAGGGTTGGAAGCGCTCTGGCAGCGCTACAAGGACCAAGGGCTGGTGGTGCTGGGGTTCCCCTGCAACCAGTTCGGCAAGCAGGAGCCGGGAGACGAGCGTGCGATCTCGCAATTCTGTGAAATGAATTTTGGCGTGAGTTTTCCGCTGTTTCGCAAAATCGAAGTCAATGGCAATGGCGCGCACCCGCTCTACGTCGAGCTGAAGCGCCGGGCCCCCGGATTGCTGGGTTCCCAGGGCATCAAGTGGAACTTCACCAAGTTCCTGATGGATGGCCAGGGCAAGCAGATCAAGCGATTCGCACCGACCACCAAGCCAGAAGACCTGAGCGACGAGATTGAAGCCCTGCTCAAATAGTGGTCCAGGCTAGCGCATGCCTGGCAGGGTTACCCAGTGGTCGATCAGGGTGATCAGCTCTTCGCGACGAAACGGCTTGGCCAGGTAATCGCTCATGCCCGCGGCTCGACAGCGCTCGCGCTCTTCGGGCATGGCATTGGCGGTCAGGGCGATGATCGGTAACTGCGGCCAGCGCCCGCTGCGGCGAATCTGCCGACTGGCCTCGTAGCCGTCCATGACGGGCATGTTGCAGTCCATCAGTACCAGATCGAACTCGGTGTGCTCCAAGCGCTCCAGTGCTTCTCCCCCGTGACCTGCAATAATCACTTCGCACCCCAGCTTGCCGAGCATGCCCTTGGCGACTAGCTGATTCACCGGGTTGTCTTCAACCAGCAGGATCCTGGCTCTAAGCTCCTGCGTCGGCTGGCCAGTGACGGGGTCGACAGCAGGTGGCTCTTCAGTCTGCAGTGTCCGTCGCAAGGTTTGGTAAAGCGCATTCCTCGCCAAGGGGCGCGCCTGCTGTTGCAGGGGCGAAAGGGCAGAGGCTTGTTCACCCGGCAGGAAATTGCCATACGCGGTAATCAGCAGGATCGGGGCGCTGACAGCGGCGCGCAGTGCGGGCAAGCATTCCACGCAGTCGGTGATCAGCAGGTCCGGGGCCAGGCCGGCCAGAGAGGTGTCGGTGTCATAGCGTCGGTAATTGAGCCCCCAGCCTGGCAACAGGCTGTCAAGCAATTCCGCCAAACCACTGCCGGCATTGCTGACACTTACCACGCGACCCTTGAGAGGCGTCGGTGGTATTGCCCGCGTATGCGAGGGCAGCGGCAACTCGACGCGAAACTGGCTACCAAACCCGGCCTCGGAACTAATGCTCAAATGCCCTTGCATGGCTTCGCTGAGGTTGTGCGTCAATGCCAGCCCAAGCCCTGTACCGCCGAATTGGCGAGTGATGCCAGCGGCGGCCTGAGTGAATGGCTGAAATATCTTGACCTGAGCGTCACGCGGGATACCGATACCGGTATCGCATACCTCGATCCGAACGCCACCAGGGTAACTGCTCAGGCGCACATCAACTCGGCCAAAACGGGTGAACTTCAAGGCATTGGAGAGCAGGTTGCTGACGATTTGCCGGACCCGGGTCGGATCGCCCAGCACCATGGACGGGAAGTTCGGGTCGATCAGGCAGGTCAGTTCTACGCTGGGTGCGGCATTTTGCGACAGCAGGTTGGTGGTGTCCTCGACCAAGGCGCCCAGGTCAAAGGGGATGCGTTCGAGCTCCAATTGCCCGGCATCGAATTTGGACAGGTCCAGAATGTCGTTCAGCAGCTCCACCAGTACCTTGCCTGAGTCGTGGGCAATCGACAGTTGTTGGCGCTGTTCGGCGTTAAGCGGGCTGTCCAGCGACAGGGCGAGCATGCCCAGCAGGCCGTTGAGCGGTGTGCGTATCTCGTGGCTCATGTTGGCCAGGAAGGCCGAGCGTGTCTGTGCCATATCCAGCGCCACGCGGCGAGCGCTTTCCAACTCTTGATTGGATTGGCTCAGACGAGTGTTGATTGTCTTGAGCTCGTTGGTGCGGGTTGAAACCCGGTCTTCAAGCTCACTCAAGTATTCGTTCAGGCGGTTTTCAGCGTTGCGCCGTTGCTGGATTTCCGTGGTCATGGTCACGAACTGGCGGTTGGCGACCTTGACCAGTACGCCGATTTCGTCGTTTTCGTGGCCGGGCGGGAAGGGGAGCTTGGTCGGATTGGGGGCGCGCGGGTCGCTGCTGCTCAAGGCGCTGATGACTTTGACCAGTGGCTTGGTCAGCATTACATAGAACAATCCCAGCAAAATACCCGTGAGGATCAGGCTGCGGGTAAAGCCGCTGAGCAGTGTGATTTCTGCCCGGCGCAAGAATCGCGATCCAAAGACGTAGGTGTCCACTTCAAGGTTAAGGGTGCCCAGGGTTTCTCTGGGGCGGTGGTTCAGATAAAGACGATCCTCGAAGCGCCGGGTTTCATCGAACAGGAAGTCGCTGATCCAGCGAAAATTGCTTTGCTGGCGTGGGCGCTGGAGGTTGGCCAGCACATTGCTGTTGTTGTCGGTCAGCCGCACGCCAATAATGGCAGGCGATTGCATAAGGCCCAGGGTCAGTTCCTTGGCCAGCTCTTCATCAATGTTATAAGCGATGCGGGAGGCGGGGTTATGGCTGATTTCCAGCAGCGACAGCATCTCGCGGTTGATAGAGGCGTCTTCGCTGGCATAATCGATGCAGATCTGGATGAGGCTGAGTAGAAAGCCGATGACGAAGCCGACCAGCACCGTTAGTCGGGCCTGCTTATAGGACAGTCGATGGGTGAACTTGATATCCATGGACAATGGGCCGAATCCTCATCCGAGCGCCGCCAAGCATAGCCGATCACACTGCGCTGTCGGTATTGGCGGTGTTGAAACATACAGTGGCAGGCGGGCGTCTATCAATTCGCCCGTTGCTGGATGGCCTTAAATAGTTGGAACAACAACCATGATTGATCTGAATGCGGCCGGTAACGGCCTGAATGGCTATGCCCTGCTGGCGGCACAACTGGAGTCGCTGCTGGCTGATGAACGAGACTTCATTGCTAACGCTGCGCAGTTCAGCGCTTTCCTTTATAGCCAGATCGACGACCTGAACTGGGCCGGCTTCTATCTGAATCGCAATGAAGAGTTGGTGCTCGGCCCGTTCCAGGGGCAAATCGCCTGTGTGCGGATTCCTTTCGGGCGCGGTGTATGCGGTACTGCGGCGGCCACTCGGCAAACCCAGCGAGTGGAGGATGTGCATGCATTTGCCGGCCATATCGCCTGTGACAGTGCGTCGAACAGTGAGGTGGTGATCCCATTGATCAAGGACGGGCGATTGATTGGAGTGCTGGACCTGGACAGCCCGAAGCTTTCGCGCTTCAGTGAGCAGGATCAGCAAGGGCTGGAGCGCTTGGCGCAGATTTTCCTGCAAGCTTCAGACTGCTGATTGTAGGAGCCCGGCTTGGCGGCGATAGGCATAGGTATCTACACAACTCTGGGGCAGCGCGGCTCTTGTAGCCGCTGCCGAGGTACGAGGCTGCGATCGGCGGCGAAGCCGTCGTAAATTCAGGCCCTTCGGTGTGCCTGATGGATTATGGTCTCAGGTTTTACGGCCGCTTCGCTGCCGATCGCAGCCTCGTACCTCGTCAGCGGCTACATTCGTAGCAGTACGCCAAAAGATGTGTAGATACCTATGCGGCGATAGGGTCACCGCGAAGTATCAGGCCTGACGCCATCAAGCTCCCACATCTATAGTCTCAGTCGTAGATCGCCTTCTTCTTCCAGTTCTCTTCCTCAGCCGTCTTCAGGCCTTCAGTCAGCTCGTTGACGTCATCCTCGGCCGGCTCGATTTCATTCAATACCATGGCGTTGGCTCGACCCAGATGCTTTTTCATAGCCTTGAGCTGTTCTGTATACAACTGCGGGTCCTGCTGCTTGCGCAAATACTGCACGCCGCGCTCCAAGGCCAACCGGGCTTGCCCGGGCTGGTTTTGGGTAAAGGCGATTTGCCCCAGGCTATTAAAGAACTCCACATGCAGCAGTACCAGGATATGGCGGATCTCCTTGACCCACTTTTTGGCCTCGGTGGCGGGCAGAAAGCCTTCCTGCGCTGCGCGGGTCACTTGATTGTGCAACCCTTCAAGCAACAGCCGCACATCCTTGGCCTTGGCTTCGGTGAGGATGGGGGCCTTAGGGTTGTTGATGATGATCTTTTCGCCCTGGCCGATCTCATACTCAAGCTCGGTGATGCGAGTCTTCAAGCCGCTATTGTTCTTGTCGGTCGCCAGCAGGCGCTGGGTCAGGTTCAGTTCCAGGCGTGCCAGCAGTAGTTTGAGCGCGGGCGACATGAACTGCCTTGGAAAGGTTTCGGTGATTGCACCACAGCGCCGCAGGCGCTCGGTCAGTTCGATCTTGAGGCGGGCCTTTTCCAGCTTGTTGTTTTCCACCGCATTGTTCAGGTAGCCGATGGCGATCAGGATCGCGATGCCGGCTACTATAAACAGGGTGATCATGAGTGGGGTCACCGTTGAGGCCTCATCAGGTAGGTTTCCATTTAAAGTGTAGTGGCTTCGTAATTGAGCGGGTAGAGGGGGTTGGCAGTCTCCGTGCGCTCGGTAATGGCCATTAGCTTTCACTTGCTGATTAAGCCATGCCACGCTGTACGGTGGGGCAGTAAAACGATGGGAAGTCTTTGATTTAAATAAATTTACATCAGGGGGTTGACGACTTCTCAATGCACCCCTAGAATGCGCGCCACTTGCAGCGGAAAGCACACAGCGAAACGCGGCAGGGAGTGAATGTTGTAGTTTGTCCCCTTCGTCTAGTGGCCTAGGACACCGCCCTTTCACGGCGGTAACAGGGGTTCGAGTCCCCTAGGGGACGCCAATGCGGGAATAGCTCAGTTGGTAGAGCACGACCTTGCCAAGGTCGGGGTCGCGAGTTCGAGTCTCGTTTCCCGCTCCAATTTCAAACGGTTCTGCTTTCGGGTGGGGCTGTGTAGGAAATCCAGGGTTTGATCGAAAGGTCAGGCTTTGGTCACTGAAACATGCGTTGCATGTTTTGGGCAGCGTCCCCTTCGTCTAGTGGCCTAGGACACCGCCCTTTCACGGCGGTAACAGGGGTTCGAGTCCCCTAGGGGACGCCATTTTTGCGGGAATAGCTCAGTTGGTAGAGCACGACCTTGCCAAGGTCGGGGTCGCGAGTTCGAGTCTCGTTTCCCGCTCCAAATTTAGATTTACAGCTTGGCTGCTGTAAATCGTTGGAAAGAGAGGCCGTAGGCCTCTTTTTTCGTTCTAGCGCTAGCGCTGGATACCCTTCGGGGATACCAAGTTTTGCGGGAATAGCTCAGTTGGTAGAGCACGACCTTGCCAAGGTCGGGGTCGCGAGTTCGAGTCTCGTTTCCCGCTCCAAATAAGAAAAGCGACCTTCGGGTCGCTTTTTTTTTGAGTTTTTTTTTGCTGTAGGAGCCAGCGGTTCGGCGCTCCGACTTGCCGGAATGCCGGACCACTGCGATGGGCGCGCCGCGGTGTATCAGGCAAACCGCAGCGTCTTCATCGTGGTGGTCCGGCATTCCGGCAACCCGGCTCCTACATTGCCGAGGTGTAATCAGGTGGCGTCGGCAGCCATTTCCGCGTCGTGGGCGATCAGCGAGACCAGGGCGTTCTGCTGACGGTGCGACAATTGACGGAAGCGTTGCAGTAGCTCGCGTTCGTGCAGAGACAGCTCTGGGCTGTCCAGGCGCATGCTCAGCTCTTCACCCAAGGCACCTTCCTGAATGAGGCTCTGTTCGAGACGGGCAATAATCTCGGAGTTCATGCTGCGGTGATGGTTGCGAGCGACCTCTGCAATGCGCTCACGCATTCCATCGGGTAGGCGCACGACGAATTTGTCAGCCGTACGGCTGGAGTAGATAGCCTGTTTCATTGGGCGCATATAATTGACCGGTTTGGTTCAGGGGAAGCGGTTCTCGAAATTGGCCGCAGGATGTGGTTACGACCACCCATGCAGCTAAATGTTCAACCTGAATTGTGAAAGGGGCGTGCATGATGCCTCAATGTCGCCGGTTCCTTGGCGTCAATTCTGTGACAAATCTTGAACCGAATAAAGGCGACTGGCCAGTACTGATTATCGGAAATGCGGACTGGTTTGAAAAGTTTCCTTCACCCCGTCGAGCGAATAAAGTCGCTAGGCTGAGTCGAGAGGAGCCCGGGCACGTAGGAGTGCTTTTTACCTGCACGTTCACGCACGAGCTACCCTGGAGATTCAGCATAGTGGTTCACAAGCCCGCCGCAAGTAGCGAGGTGCCATTACCGATGGCAGGCACAATTATCTACCTGATGGGCCCCTCGGGCTCTGGAAAGGACAGCCTGATCGACGCGGCTCGGCCTGCCTTGCAACGCTGTCATGTACGCGTTGTGCAGAGGGTCATTACGCGTTCCGCCGAGGCGGTGGGGGAGGACGCTATCGGCGTCACGCCCCAGAGATTTGAACAATTGCGCCAGGCGGGCGCCTTTGCCATGCATTGGCAAGCCAACGGCCTGAGCTACGGTATTCCCGAGCACATCAACGATTGGCTGGCGTGCGGTGACGACGTGTTGGTCAATGGCTCGCGCGGATACCTTGAAGAGGCGCTGCGACGCTACCCGGGGCTGCAGCCTGTATTGGTTTGCGTGAACAGTGAAGTGTTGCGTCAACGTTTGATCCGGCGGGGGCGTGAAAGCCTGGAAGAAATCGAGCGACGCCTGGCACGTAACGTCCAGTTTGAAGGTGAGCTGACCCCTGTCAATGGAGTGTCGATCACTCGACTGGACAACTCCACGACGCTTGGAGATGCGGTACAGCGCCTGCTGGGCTTGATTGACCGAATCGAGGCCGACTCAGCGTAGCGTCGGGTCAAGGTGAATCTTGCGACCGAGCAGCCTTCGGTTCCTTTAAAAAACGAATCGCTGGGTTTGGCCTGGGTTCGTCAACTGCGCTGGAAAAATCTCGGCGGCCTGCAGCGGACGCTGCGTCGGGGTGGCATGCATGACCGCGAATTGCGGCTTCATCGACGTGGCGGGAACATAGATGCGTGCAGCAGGGTCAGAGGTTTCAGTATGGAAATGAAATGAAACCAGAGCAACGAGGGCAATGGCATTGAGCAGGTAGAGGGCGCTGTTCATGAGACTTCTCCGCATTGATGACGGACAGCTGTTATTCATGAACTTTTTACAGCAGGCCTCATGCCAACCGGATTTGCTATAAAAATCCTATCAAATCAAGTGGTTATATTGTTTTGTCCAGACTGGCTCCTTGCAATCTGCATGATGGCTATTTTATGACATTGCAAAATGCATGATCTTGGGCAAAGGCTGGAGATAGACGTCTGAGCGCTGTTTAGCGGTCGCTGGGGGATGTGGCAAACAGCGTTACACTTAAAAAGCCCGCGGATGACATGACAAACCCTGGCATGCTGGGTAACATGCTCGCCGTCCAATGCCGCGCACGCTCGTCGCGCGGCCCGAAATGTCTCAGTAGCTCAATTGGATAGAGCATCCCCCTCCTAAGGGGAAGGTTGGCAGTTCGAACCTGCCCTGGGACACCATATAAATCAAGGCTTTCAGCGATTTTACTGGTAGTGGCCTGCATCAATGGTCAAATCTAGTAACTACTGTAGTCGCTACTTCCTTTTCTGTTCAATATCGATCCCCGGTCTTGGGGTTGTCTTCAATGACGGAAAGGTGGGTGTCAATTCCACTCCGCTCTTGTTGCGCACGTGCATCAGGCTCATGCTGCACGCAATTTTTTGGCCGGCTTGCGAGATCACGATGGAAATGTGAAATCGGCGCTAATACGCGCAACGATTACGTCGCCCGAGGTTGGCTCCAAGGCCCTGTTGATGATGAATGATGAGGTAGTCACGATCGAAGATGCCACAGCCGCGCATACTATGGCCCGACCAAGCGTCGCAGATGGGTACGTTGATCAAAAATGAGGCATCACCTAAGATGTGTCTAAAGAAAACCGCTAAAGGAGGCGGATATGATCGTTCAAGCCGCAGCCCCCAAAAAGGTCGTTGCTAAGCGCAAGAAGACCGACAAGCAACTCACTTTCGAGGACGTGCGCATCGCTGCACGAGGTGGTGAGTCTGCCTTGCGCTACTACGTCGAGAACGGAAAGCTTCCGGTCTCTAAGTGAGATTCTTTGTCAGCAGTAAAGGTATCTAACCTCTTCAAAGAGTCTCAAGGCTGGTACGACTTTTTTGTCGAAGTCCACGATTACAAGCTCTGCGGCGACCTCCCTGACATTTTCGGTCGGGATGAGGATCTTGACCTCGATGACATGTATCACATCCACCTTGCCGCCTCAGAGGCTGTGCAGGCGCGGTGGCGCGCAGCAAAAATGCAGTTCAGGCGAACGACAGATCCAAATCATCCGGAAGAATATTTTTGGCTGATCTATGCGCACGACCCGCTGCGAGACGAGTATCTACTGCTCACTATCCTTGGTCCGGACGCGCATAGCAGGGAGCAGTGGGGATCTTACCTGCGAGACCTACACCACGATATCGTTGCCCCTTGGATCAAGGGGCAGCTCGTCTACACCGACCCAGACGAAAACGAATAACCCCACAGGCTACATTCGGCAAAGCCGGTTTCAGTTGTTGCCAACACCACCTACGACGGATGGACGTGGCGCTTCGGCCCAAGCCTACATAGCGAGTTTGTCAGCATTACACTGCTCAAGCGCTGCGTCGTAGTCGAACAGCCTTGAAGCTGCATCACGCCAGGTTTCGATGCCTTGAATGCCGGGGTTAGCAGTCTGTTGGTAATGCAGAGGTGATGGCTTCAGCAATCGTTCCGTAACCGTCCGAGCTACACCACCTTGCATCTCAGACCTTAATCTCCTTTAACCACTGGTTGACGCGCTCCCATTCAAAAACCGTTGGATCGAAGGTACTACCATGCCACTCCAACATGTCTTCATGCTCTGGGTGGTTGGGGTCTGCCATCGCTTCAAGGAATTCGGCATAACCCGGCCCACCACCTACGTCTTCCGGCGGGCAAGCATTGGCACCGTCGAAGCAATACGGCACCTGAGGGGAGGCCCCAGCGGGCAATTTCTTTCCGACTTTGATCCGGTGATCCCAGCCGTCGCCAAAGTCATAGACGTAGCGAAACGTCTTTTTCCCGTTCAACGCTTTAATCAGGGTCTTGCGGGCTTCCGGGTTCACGGGTGGCCCCCACCCATCGGAGTCGGGAATGCCGTAATTTTCACCGGCTATTTCAAACTCATGCATATGGTCATCGTCCCAGCCCATTGCGATCTGGATCACCGTGTGCAATTTGCCCAAGGTGATGTTTTCGGGCACCGCCACACGGCGCCAGATCGCAGGTTCGATCCACTTCAATTCAATGTGCAGTAACAACAGGTCTGGCTCGGGTTTTGGCAAACGAACAGTTTTGACCATGGATCAGGCAACCTCGCAGTGTTCCGTGAGTGTGAGAGAAACGTTCCAGGGCAGCAGTTCGTCAACCCGATTGATCGGGTGCTCGGCGATGCGCTCCAGTACGTGTGTCAAATAGGCTTGCGGGTTCAGGTCGTTGAGCTTGGCCGAACCGACCAGGCTGTCAATCGCAGCCGCTCGTTCTCCGCCGGCATCGGAACCAGCAAACAGGTAATTGCGACCCAATGCTACGGCGCGCAACGCGCGTTCGGCGGCATTGAGTTCTTCGAGACTCAACTGGAGCTGGTCGATCATCGCTTCCAGTTGCTCGGAGCTACGACCGAACTGCGTGCGACGCAGCTTGGCGATCATCATCTTCAAGCGCTCAATCTCTGCACGCTGGACAGCGACCAGAGCCTTCAAGGCTTGAAGATAATTCGGCAGGGAGTCGGTCACGGAAGTCATGCCCGAATGTTACCGACGTTTTTCAGCGTTGCAAGTCAGACCGCGAGGACAGGCGCGGTGCGAATCGGCCTGCGCCAATCAATGCCCTCCAACAGCATCGACAACTGCGCAGTCGTCAGCGACACGCTGCCGCTGGTCGCTTGCGGCCAGACAAAGCGTCCTTGTTCCAACCGTTTGCAAAACAGGCACAACCCGTCGCCATCCCACCACAACAGCTTGATCCGGTCACCGCGCCGTCCGCGAAAAGCAAAGATCTGACCCGAGAAAGGATCGGCTTCAAGTTGAGTCTGCACCAACGCCGCCAACCCATCGAAGCCACGGCGCATGTCCGTGACACCAGCGGCGATCCAGATACGGGTTCCTGCGGGAGGAGCAATCATCGCAGTAACTGCTGCAAGATGAGTTGCACCGTCTGTGGATCTGGCGTGCCAGTGATGCGCAGCTTGGCTTTTCCCATCTCGACCACGATCTCGGAACGAGACTCAAGCTGTGGCTGAACAGTTTGCGATAAATCCGTCGGCGCCTCGATCACCTGGACAGGCAAAAACGTTGCACTCTGGTTAACTGGGCCGAACGCCCCTTCCTGATACTGGTGCCGCCAGCGAAACACCAGGTTGGCATTGACGTCATGCTCGCGAGCGATCAACGACACGGAGGCACAGGGCTGGAGGGTGGCCTCGACGACTTGGCGTTTGAACGTCAGCGGGAAGTTGGGACGGCGACCGGGGGCAGTAGTATCCGGCCCTTTTGGTCCTTCCAGCGGCTGCGCTTACCCCCACCACCTTGAACGTCGCTTTTGGATTTAACGGGAAAGGCATCTGGAAATGCAGGTAGTCCCAAGGGTGGCTTGTGATACTTAATATCACCACCGCCAATAGGTCGAGCAAACACCAGGTACAGCGACTTAAGGCCGGTGTCGGCTGGAAATACCAGAATGCAGTCGTCGGTTGTGATGTCCTCACCGGGAAGGCCTTCGAGCTGGCTATCGGTATTTTCCGGGATCGGGTGCACGAGGATGGTGTTGAGGCGGGCGCTGCTAATGCCACCACCTGCCACGCGCCCTAACGCGAGATCGGCACCAAGCGCCGTTGCGACTGGGGTACTGGCCCACGGAAAGAGCATTGCGCCCGCCACCATTACATTACCGAAGTTCGAAGCGGGTTCGGTGGTCATCCCCTTGCTGCGTTTGTCCGAATTGGCGTCAGGTTATTACCGCTGGAAACCGGCACAGCACAAGGTCGCGACATCGATTACGTCGAGGTGTTGGGGCATGATCGGGTTAACTTGAGACAAAATGAGCGGTGCGGGCCAGAGGCCGCCGCAGGAAGGCTTTCAACAAATAGATATTTCGCTCGGATTTTTCTGCTCGCAATAGGCGACTTGCAGGAGCCCGCTGTTGCGCCATACTTGGACATGTTCAGCCCAGAATGTGCGCCGGGCAGCGAGTGTGGCGGGTGGTTTCATTATGTGCTCCTTTGTTGGGGGGGCACAGCGTGGCGAGTGGAGGAAGGGAATTACAGGTGGCTGGGCTGGACGCTTACCGATCATGAGCATAGATTGTGCAACTACTTTTGAAATCGTCGAAGGCAAAATAGTCGGCTCCACATTCCGTGGTAGCAACTGCACATCCGATTGAGCGTGAGTCAGAAAGTACGCGAAGGTGAGCACGAACCAACCGAGGTTTGAAACGGAAGGTTGTCTGCTGACCACGCACAGGTTTCGCGATTTCAAATGCCAAAACCCCAGAGAGCGCATTTCTCCGATTTCAAATCGGAGAACTACACCGCCCCGGAAGGCGCGCAGACAAAGCTCCGCTCCCGCCGTCCAGACTCTATAAACGGGATTTTCCCGCATGTAGCCACCCAACTGCCTCGGCTTCAAACTGTGGCAGCGGATGGCGCCTACTTTCGCGTTTGAAGCGCCGGGTGAGCAGGGGGCATCCGGCGCTTAACTCAGAACAGAGATACAGATATCGAGATTCCTAGGGAATGATTGGCCTAGCACGCTTTCAATTTGCATAACTTGCCCCATCGTCAAGTCAACGACTTGATGTTTCACGCCGTCTTCAAGTGATTTCCAGCCGATGAGATCAAGCACGGCTTGGTTAAATTCAGACGCAACTTCTAGCTCAAACTGCACAAATTCGTTTTCGTGACCATCAGGAAAAAAACCTTCAATACATAAAAACATAGCGGCTCCTACTTTATTTCGGCGTTGTCCTACCGGGTTTGGCTGGCTTGGTTTGCTCGCCTGTTTCAGGATCGAATTCCCCGAGGTGCTTACCCTGCCTATCGTACATTTCAACGGCTCCGTGCTGGGTATCCCATTCATAAATCCTTCCAGAGCTATCAATCCAACGCCTTCGCTTGCCCCCACCTCCTTGGACTGACGACTTTTGCTTTGCTCGTCGAGCGTCCGGAAAGGCAGTCAGTCCATTAGGCGCAGGGTGGTAACGATGATCGCCGCCAATAGGTCGAGAAAACACCAGGTATAGCGACTTCAGACCGCTATTCGCTGGAAAGACCAGAATGCAATCGTCGGTCTCAATATCCTCGCCAGCCGGGTAGCCCTCGATCTCGGTGTCTGAATTCTCCGATATGGGATGAACCAGAATGACGGGGTCGCTATTGCGCTGCTCAGGATGGACCATGTACGGGATGGCCAGCGGTCCTCTAGGTGTCCATAAAATGGTGATGCCGTTCAAATCCGCTTCGAGCACTGTTTTGGTGGCACTCCATTTGACCTGTACCGTGCGTACGGAATCGTCGCCAGACGGGCCGGTATGAATCCCATAGACCTGCATCACGCCTTCGGCATCACGGCGAAACTGAAAGCGGACACGAGTCGGAGCGCGGCTCACCTGGCGCAGATCATCGTCGTTGTAGAGCGTTCCATCGCCCATCTGGGTCGGGAGCATTCCTGCAATGAACACCCCCGCAGGATTGCCGCGCAGTGCCCATCGGAAACCCTGTTGCAGGATGCCGCTACCGGCGATGCGTCCTAGCACCGCGTCGAAACCTACCGCGAGTCCCAGCGCTTCGATTGACGAGGGGACAAGCATCGGCGCGACCAACATGACCTTGCCAAAGTCTGAGGCGGGGACCGTGGCGGTACCGGGCTGGGTGCTGCACCAGTTTTCCGACACGCAGGATTTGGCAAACACTTGGTCGTTGCGAGGTTTGGGCGGCGGCCATGGCTCTTTGGTGGGGATATAGACTGGCTCCGGCGCTGGCGCTGGATTAGCCATGAAGCTGCCACCTGTGCTGATGGTTTGCTCTCTTACCAAGAGCAATTCACCCTTGCGAACAGCCGCAATAATGTCGCTGTCGGTTCTGATAAAAGGATGGCTTCCCCATTGTGTATGTCCAGATATCGTGTGGCGACCGTAGCGCAGAGCCTCGCTCACCAAACGGGCAGCAACCTCTGGACTTTCTGTCGCTTGGAACATGCTTTCACCACGCTTGATCAAGCGCATACGAATTCCCCCCCGTTAATTCTGCCGGGCTACTGTGGAGAGGGGCATTCGACCCAGCAACAAACGGAGTGTTGCGGCGTTTGTCAAAATTGGCATCAGGTTATTAACGCTGGAAATCGGCACAGCACAAGGTCGAGTCAAGTGATTGCGTCGAGGCGTTGGGGCATGATCGCGTTAGCTTGAGAGGCCACCGCAAAAAGGCTTTCAACAAATAGATATGTAGTTCGGATTTTTCTGACGCGCCCAGTCCCTTGTTCCTCCTCTAGTAATGCCATCGCCCGCCGCTGTCTTGAACAACACTCTTGTTTCTTCCGAGTTACGAACACCTGAGGACTGCACCATGAATGCAAGTATTCGGTTGGCGTGTCTGGCGGTAGGTTTCACCGTGTCATGGGTCGCGACGTCGGGGCACGCCGAAGTGATTCGATTTGAGGGGGCAATCACTGAGCGTCCTTGTGAGGTAGGCATCGAGCGCGTCAGTTGGGCGGGGATAGGGCAGGGCGTGCAGGTCTCGCTCAGCGAGTGTGCTTCTGTGCCGAGCATCACTCCCACTCAGGTGGGCAGCAATTTGATCTATCCGACCCTGGCGCTGACCGAATCGCAGTGGTTCATAGCGCTGGACGAACCCGGTCGGCTGGTCCGGCTGACCCTCACTTACCCCTGAGTCGGGTGACGCGGCTGGGGGTCGCTCCTTGGGTAGGAGCAAGCTTGCTTGCGATGGCCACACCGCGATGTATCAGACAAACCGCGGCGTGTTCATCGCGGCTAAAGCCGGCTCCTACAACATGCCGCGCCGCCGTCGAGGTAGGAGCCAGCCTTGCAGGCTGTGTGAAAACTCAAAATTTGGTTGATTTAGGGGGTACTTGACCCCCTCCCGACTAGTCGATCGTCGCGTGTACGCGATTACAGGAGGTCGTTTTTTGAGTGGGTCGACTTTTGTCGGAGTTTTCACACAGCCTGCTTGGCTGCGATGGCCACACTGCGGTGCATCAGACAAACCGCGGCGTGTTCATCGCGGCTAAAGCCGGCTCCTACAACATGCCGCGCCGCCGTCGAGGTAGGAGCCAGCCTTGGCTGCGATGGCCACACTGCGGTGCATCAGACAAACCGCGGCGTGTTCATCGCGGCTAAAGCCGGCTCCTACAACATGCCGCGCCGCCGTCGAGGTAGGAGCCAGCCTTGGCTGCGATGGCCACACTGCGGTGCATCAGACAAACCGCGGCGTGTTCGTCGCGGCTAAAGCCGGCTCCTACCTAGATATGCAAAGCGTGCCCCAGCGCTCGTAGCGCCGCTTCCTGCACGGCTTCACCCAGGGTCGGGTGAGCATGGATGGTGCCGGCCACATCTTCAAGGCAAGCACCCATTTCCAGCGACTGGGCAAAGGCGGTCGACAACTCCGATACGCCCACGCCCACCGCTTGCCAGCCGACGATCAGGTGGTTGTCCCGTCGCGCCACCACGCGCACGAAACCGCTTTTCGATTCCAGCGTCATGGCCCGGCCATTGGCGGCAAAGGGGAACTGTGCGACCAGGCAGTCCAGGCCTTCTTCCTGTGCCATTTGCGGTGTCTTGCCCGCCACCACCACTTCCGGGTCGGTAAAGCAGACTGCGGCAATTGCCATGGGGTTGAATTGCCGGTGTTTGCCAGCAATCAGTTCGGCGACCATTTCGCCCTGGGCCATGGCCCGGTGCGCCAACATCGGTTCGCCCGCGACATCCCCAATCGCCCAGACGTTGCGCATGCTGGTCTGGCAACGATCATCGATCGCCACCGCCGAGCCGTTCATGCCCAGTTCAAGGCCTTCCAGGTTAAAGCCTCGGGTGCGCGGACGGCGGCCGACAGCCACCAAAACACGGTCGGTATCAAGTTCGATCGACTCGCCGTTCGCCGTCCTGGCGCTCAATCGCCCACTGGCGGCGTCGTAGCCCTCCACGCTATGGGCAAGGTACAGCTTGATCCCCAGCGATTTGAGCGAGTCGGCCACCGGTTGGGTCAATTCGGCGTCATAGGTCGGCAGGATGCGATCACGCGCTTCCACCACGCTGACGGCCACGCCCAGCTTGCGATAGGCAATGCCCAACTCCAGGCCGATGTAGCCGGCACCGACCACCACCAAATGCTTGGGCAGCGAAGTGGGCGCGAGCGCTTCGGTGGAGGAAATGATCGGGCCACCCAGCGGCAGCATCGGCAAAGGGACGCTCTCGGAGCCGGTGGCCAGCAACAGGTGTTCGCATTGAATGCGCACGCCCGCGCTCTCGACTTCAACCATCTTGCCGTCGACGATCTTTGCCCAGCCGTGAATGACTTTGACGTCGTTCTTTTTCAGCAGCGTGGCCACGCCCGTGGTCAGGCGATCAACGATGCCGTCTTTCCAGCTGACGCTTTGGGTGATGTCCAGGCTCGGTGCCGAGACCTTGATGCCCAGGTTCGAATGCTGGCTGTGGTGCTGGGTCTGGTGAAACTGTTCGGCCACGTGGATCAACGCTTTGGACGGGATGCAGCCGATGTTCAGGCACGTGCCGCCCAGGGCCTGACCCTCGACCAGCACGGTGGGAATACCCAATTGCCTGGCGCGAATGGCCGCGACGTAGCCACCGGGGCCGCCGCCGATGATCAGCAAAGTGGTGCTCAGAGTCTGCATGGTCACTCCACAAACAGGGTGGCGGGTTGTTCGAGCAGGCCGCGTATGGCCTGGATAAAGAGTGCTGCGTCCATGCCGTCCACCACTCGGTGATCAAAGGAGCTGGAGAGGTTCATCATCTTGCGAATCACGATCTGGCCCTTGATGACCACTGGCCGCTCGACAATCCGGTTGACGCCGATAATCGCGACTTCCGGGGTGTTGACCACCGGAGTGCTGGCGATGCCGCCCAAGGCGCCCAGGCTGGTCAGGGTGATGGTCGAACCGGACAGCTCATCGCGGCTGGCCTTGTTGGTGCGCGCTGCCGTGGCCAGGCGGCTGATTTCAGCGGCGTTGCTCCACAGGCTGCCGGCTTCGGCATGGCGCAGTACGGGCACCTTCAGGCCGTCTTCGCTCTGGGTGGCAATGCCCACATGCACGGCGCCGTGGCGGGTGATCACCTGGCCTTCGTCGTCGTAGCGGGCGTTGATCTGCGGGAAGTCACGCAGGGCCACGACCATCGCCCGCACCAGCAGTGGCAGCAGGGTCAGCCGACCACGACTTTCGCCCCATTTGTCGTTGAGGTGCACGCGCAGTTCTTCCAGCGCCGTGACGTCGATTTCTTCGACATAACTGAAATGCGCGACACGCCGCTTGGCGTCCTGCATGCGCTGGGCGATCTTGCGGCGCAGGCCGATGACCGGGATCTGCTGCTCGTCGGTGCGTTTGCCATAGGCGGCCACCGGCGTGCTGCTGGTCGACGTCGGTTGTTGCAGGAAGGCATCGAGGTCTTCATGCAAGATGCGCCCGGCCGGGCCGCTGCCATGTACATAACGCAACTCGATACCGGCATCCAGGGCGCGTTTGCGCACGGCGGGCGAGGCCAATGGCCGCTCATGGGCGTCACGTGGGACAGGCGCTGTGGGTTGGCGTGTCGGGGTGGCGCAGGTCTGCGGGGCCGGCGCAGGTGTCTGCGCTTGGGCGGGGGCCGCGGGCGCAGCCACGGGAGCGGCTTTGGGCGTGTCTTGCTGATGGTTGCCGTCGCCTTCGACTTCAATGCTGATCAGGATGCTGCCGACGGCCATGACTTCGCCTGGCTCCCCGCCCAGGGAAATGACTTTGCCGTGAACGGGCGAGGGGATGTCGACCATTGCCTTGTCGGTCATCACATCGGCCAGCACTTGATCTTCAACGACCATGTCGCCGACCTTGACGTGCCAGACCGACAACTCAACTTCTGCGATGCCTTCGCCAATGTCCGGCATCTTGATGACGTGCGTACCCATTTAAACCTCCATGACCCGTTTCAACGCCGCGCCCACGCGGGACGGCCCTGGGAAATACGCCCACTCCTGGGCATGCGGGTAGGGGGTGTCCCAACCGGTTACACGCTCAATTGGCGCTTCGAGGTAATGGAAGCAATGCTCCTGCACCAGCGACACCAGCTCGGCGCCGAAACCGCAGGTGCGGGTGGCTTCGTGAACCACCACGCAGCGGCCAGTCTTCTTCACCGAAGCGACGATGGTCTCAAGGTCCAGCGGCCAGAGGCTGCGCAAGTCGATGACCTCTGCGTCGATGCCGGTCTCTTCGGCGGCGACCTGGGAGACATAGACGGTGGTGCCGTAAGTCAGCACCGTCACGGCGTTGCCGGGCCGGGTGATGGCGGCGCTGTCCAGCGGCACGGTGTAGTAGCCGTCCGGCACGGCGCTGGCCGGATGCTTGGACCACGGCGTTACCGGGCGGTCATGATGGCCGTCAAACGGGCCGTTATAGAGGCGCTTGGGTTCCAGGAAAATCACCGGGTCATCGTTCTCGATGCTGGCGATCAACAGGCCTTTGGCGTCATAGGGGTTGGAAGGCATGACGGTGCGCAGGCCGCAGACCTGGGTAAAGACAGCCTCGATGCTCTGGCTGTGGGTCTGGCCGCCATAAATACCGCCGCCGCAGGGCATGCGCATGGTCATCGGGGCGGTGAAGTCACCGGCCGAGCGATAGCGCAGGCGCGCCGCTTCCGAGACGATCTGGTCGGTGGCGGGGTAGACGTAGTCGGCAAACTGGATTTCCACCACCGGGCGCAAGCCATAGGCACCCATGCCGACGGCGGTGCCGACGATGCCGCTTTCGGAGATGGGTGCGTCGAACACCCGCGACTTGCCGTACTTGGCCTGCAAGCCTTCGGTACAGCGGAACACGCCGCCAAAGTAGCCGACGTCCTGGCCGTAGATCACGACGTTATCGTCGCGTTCGAGCATGATGTCCATGGCCGAGCGCAGGGCCTGGATCATGGTCATGGTGGTGGTTGCCATAGCGTTTTCCACCTGGATTTTGTGGTTGTGATCGTTCATGTCAGATCCCTAGCTCCTGGCGCTGGCGCCGCAAGTGGTCGGGCATTTCTTTGTAGACATCCTCGAACATGGTCGCAGCGCTGGGAATCTGCCCGCCGGCGAGGGTGCCGTAGCGTTCGGCTTCTTTTTGCGCGGCGACGATCTGGGCATCCAGCTCCGCCGTTACTGCCTGGTGTTCTTCCTCCGACCATTGGCCGATGGCAATCAGGTGCTGCTTGAGGCGTGCGATCGGGTCACCCAGTGGGAAGTGGCTCCAGTCGTCGGCGGGTCGGTATTTGGACGGATCGTCCGAGGTTGAGTGCGGGCCTGCGCGGTAGGTCACCCATTCGATCAAGGTTGGGCCCAGGTTGCGCCGGGCCCGTTCTGCCGCCCAGCGGGACGCCGCATAGACCGCCATGAAGTCGTTGCCATCAACCCGCAGGGAGGCAATGCCGCAGCCCACGCCACGGCCGGCGAAGGTACTGGCTTCGCCACCGGCGATGGCCTGGAAGGTAGAGATGGCCCACTGGTTGTTGACCACGTTGAGAATCACCGGCGCGCGGTAGACGTGGGCGAAGGTCAGGGCGGTGTGAAAGTCGGATTCTGCCGTAGCGCCATCACCGATCCAGGCTGAGGCGATCTTGGTATCGCCCTTGATGGCCGAGGCCATGGCCCAGCCGACGGCCTGTACGAACTGGGTAGCCAGGTTGCCGGAAATGGTGAAGAAACCCGACTCCTTGACCGAATACATGATTGGCAACTGGCGACCCTTGAGCGGGTCTCGCTCGTTGGACAGCAGTTGGCAGATCATGTCAAACAGCGACACGTCGCGGGCCATCAGGATGCTTTGCTGGCGGTAGGTGGGGAAGCACATGTCGGTGACATTCAGCGCAAGCGCCTGGGCGCTGCCGATGGCTTCTTCGCCCAGGCTTTGCATATAGAAAGACATTTTCTTCTGGCGCTGAGCGGTGACCATGCGGCTGTCGAATAGCCGGGTCTTGATCATGGCACGCATGCCCTTGTGCAGGAGCTCGACTGGAATGTCTTCGGCCCAAGGGCCCAGCGCGTTGCCGTGCTCATCCAGAACGCGGATCAGGCTGTGGGCAAGGTCGGCGGTACTGGCGGGGTCAACGTCGATCGGTGGTTTGCCAACCTGGCCCGCATCGCTCAGGTGCAGATAGGAAAAGTCGGTCTTGCAACCGGGGCGGCCGGTGGGCTCGGGAACATGCAGACGCAGGGGTTCATAGTCGTTCATTGCTGTCTCTACGCTCGCTCTTGTCATGTGTTTTTGTTGGGCGCGTTTGAGCGGTGAAGCATTGGCTACAAGTCTGGCTCAGGGGCCGGGGCCCTGCTCAGTTGCCAGTCATTGGAAATAGCCATGGCTCATCATATTCCCGGCCCCAGAGAATATTTCTCTCAAGTTCGTTGCCTTCGGGGTGAGTTGGAGATAAATATTCTTTTTCGGCTCGGTAATGAGGTGAAACTTTCTTATGCGCAAACTGGATAGAACTGACATCGGCATTCTCAACAGCCTTCAGGAAAACGCCCGCATCACCAACGCCGAGCTGGCCCGCTCGGTCAACTTGTCGCCCACACCGTGCTTCAACCGCGTCAAGGCGATGGAAGAGCTGGGGGTGATCCGCCAGCAAGTGACGCTGCTGGCGCCGGAGGTGTTGGGGTTGGATGTGAATGTGTTTATTCACGTGAGCCTGGAGAAGCAGGTGGAGCAATCGCTGCATCGTTTCGAGGAAGAAATCGCCGAGCGCCCTGAAGTGATGGAGTGCTACCTGATGACGGGCGACCCTGATTATCTGTTGCGGGTATTGCTGCCCAGTATTCAGGCGCTGGAGCGGTTTCTCGATTACCTGACCCGCTTGCCGGGGGTGGCCAACATTCGCTCAAGCTTTGCGCTCAAGCAGGTGCGCTACAAGACGGCGCTACCATTGCCGGCCAACGGCCTAACCCTAAGGTAGGAGCGCGGCTTGCCGGCGATGAAGCCACCGCGTTGTGTCAGGCCTGACGTCTCGCAGGCAAGCCTGGCTCCTACCTCGGACGGCGGAGCACGCGCAGGTAGGAGCGCGGCTTGCCGGCGATGGTCTCGCCGCCAGACATCAGATACACCGCGGCGTCTGCATCGCCAGCAAGCTGTGCTCCTACAGAAAGCCGGTGGAATTGTCGTTGCTGTGTATCTTGCATGTCGCTTTGGAACGTCTGACACAAAGCACATTGGCGAGAGTATTACGAGCAACGGTTTTTTTGGTCGGCGCCTAAGCGGCGTCAGCAATATCACATATTCTTAACCACAGTTTTCACCCATTCATGGAGCTGCACGGGACGCTGATGCGAACGATCTGGAAGTCTTTTCGAGCGCTTTACTTCGCTGCGCTGATGATGTTGATCGGCTCGGGCCTGTTGAGTACTTACCTCGCGTTGCGCCTCGCCGCCGACCAGGTCGATGGCCTGTGGGTCGGTGCCTTGATGGCCGCCAACTATTTCGGCCTGGCCCTGGGGGGCAAGATTGGCCACCGCCTGATTGCCCGGGTGGGGCATATCCGTGCCTATGCGGCGTGTGCCGGGATCGTCGGCGCGGCGGTGCTTGGGCACGGTCTGACCGATTGGTTGCCGGCCTGGCTGATTCTGCGGGTGATCGTGGGCCTTGGGATGATGTGCCAGTACATGGTGATCGAAAGCTGGCTCAACGAGCAGGCTGATGCCAAGCAGCGGGGTGCGGTGTTCAGTGGCTATATGATTTCGTCCTACTCGGGGTTGGTATTGGGGCAACTGATTCTGGTGGCCCATCCAGAATTGGGCCTTGAATTGCTGATGCTGGTAGCTGCCTGTTTCGCCCTGTGCCTGGTGCCGGTGGCATTGACCCAGCGTATCCACCCGGCTGCCTTGCACCCGGCGCCGATGGAGCCACGCTTCTTTATACAGCGGGTGCCGCAGTCGCTCAGTACGGTACTCGGCGCAGGCTTGATCGTCGGTTCGTTCTACGGCCTCGCGCCGTTGTACGCCTCTAATCAGGGGTTGAGCACCGAGCAGGTGGGTCTGTTCATGGGTTTCTGCATTTTTGCAGGGCTGTTGGTGCAGTGGCCGTTGGGGTGGCTGTCCGACCGTTACGACCGGGCTGTGCTGATCCGCACTGCAGCTGCGGGCCTTGCCATCACTGCATTACCGCTGGCCATTTTGCCCCAGGCACCGATTGAGGTGCTGTTCGTTGCAGGCTTTATCGTGTCGTTGTTGCAGTTCTGCCTGTATCCCTTGGCGGTGGCTTTTTCCAATGACCACGTAGAAAGTGAGCGGCGGGTTTCGCTGACGGCCATGCTGTTGGTGACCTATGGCGTGGGAGCAAGCATTGGGCCGCTGGTAGCGGGCGTGGTCATGAAGTTTTTTGGCAGCCAGATGCTCTATGCGTTCTTCAGCTTTTTCGCGCTGGTGCTGGTGTGGCGAATTAGGCCTAAAGCCGTTACCAACTTGCACCAGGTCGACGATGCGCCGCTGCATCACGTGGCCATGCCGGCCGTTGGCTCGCCCTTGGCGGCGGCGTTGGACCCGCGGGTGGACGAGCAGGTGGTGCATGACCAAATGCACACAGCGCCTGAGGAGCCAGAAGAGCCAGGCCCTGCCGGCGAAACAGCGGATGAGGAAGTGGCTAAAGAAGGCCCGGCAGCCAACTCCCCAGGGTAGGAGCCAGCCTTGGCTGCGATGGCCACACCGCGGTGCATCAGGCAAACCGCGGCGCCTTCATCGCAGGTAAACCTTGCTCCTACAGAAGCATGTAGGAGCCAGCCTTGCAGGCTGTGTGAAAACTCAAAATTTGGTTGATTTAGGGGGTACTTGACCCCCTCCCGACTAGTCGATCGTCGCGTGTACGCGATTACAGGAGGTCGTTTTTTGAGTGGGTCGACTTTTGTCGGAGTTTTCACACAGCCTGCTTGGCTGCGATGGCCACACCGCGGTGCATCAGGCAAACCGCGGCGCCTTCATCGCAGGTAAACCTGCTCCTACAGAAGCATGTAGGAGCCAGCCTTGGCTGCGATGGCTGCACCGCAATAAGCCAGGCAAGCCGCGGTGCATTCATCGCGGCTAAAGCCGGCTCCTACAGGCGATAGGGCTATCAGTAGTCGTCTTGGTCGAAGCGGCGGGCTTCACGCTGGAGCTGGTAGACAAAGCGTTCGACGTTGCGCTGTACCAGGCCACTCATGTTGTGGAAGCGCATGCCGGTGAAGGTGGTGTCAAGCCGCTCCTCATAGTGCAGGTAGCGCAACTCCACCGGGGTATCGATCCTGCCGAAGGGCAGGTGAGCGGTAAATTTTTCATAGACCTGGCCCAATTGCAGGCGCTCGCTGATATCGCCTTCAAAACGCAGCTTGCAACCCGTGGCGGAAAGATCCAGCAATTTACCTTTGATGGCGCCCTTGCCCTTGAGCTTGCCGCCATCCAGGGCCACGTCCACCAGTTGCGACAGCTTGAGTGCGGCGCGAAAAGCATTGCGACGCTGGTGATACACCACCTCTTCAGGCATCGGGCCGCGATAGCAGCGGCTGTCGGTGGACTCGTCGATGCTCAGTGGTGCGTTGCAATCCCAGGCAATTCGCACGCCGTCGTGGAAGCCTTCGATACGAAACGGCTCGCCGTTTTGAAGGAATTTTTCACCGGTACGCGGGATCATTTCGTCCAGTGCAATACAACCGCTCTCGCGATCCACTTCTACCAGGAAACTCTGAAAGCGCTGGCTGCGCTCATGGAAGGTGATCACCAGCGGATCATTGGCTTCTTGCAGCGCGCGCAAGTTGGCGGCGATTTCAAGGGGGGTAGTGAGAACCTTGGGAGGCTGCGGCGCATCATCCGCGTGTGAGGCATTGAACACGGTTAATCAATCTCCAGGCAAAAACGACTACACGCGAGGCATTATTTTGCCATCATGTTCGACGCCTTCATAAAGTGAGTCAAGCCTGACTGAGCGCCCGAGGCTTGGCGAGCAGCGAGGTTGAGCCTCGGGCGTCGTACAGCGAAGGGGATTCACCGCCCATCAGGATGCGCAATTGATTGGCGGTGGAAGCCTGCTGCAACTGGATCGAGCGGCCATTGCGCTCGTTCACGGCCTGGCAGTCGGCCAACAGTTTGGAGAGCATATCGCCGCGTTCGCGTAGCAGCTTGCCTTGGGGAGAAGTGGCGGCCAATGCCTCAAGGCCCTTGTGATCAGGGCTCAGGTTGGCGCCGGCCAGCAGCTCGCTGCGTCGCCGGCCATGCTGGTCGAGCAGTACGATCAACGACTGCTTGCGCGCCAGGATATTTTCCAGCAAGGGCATGTCCCGGCCGTGCAGGGCCACCGACTCAGCTTGCAGCAACTCAAGCAACTGTTGCGCTGGAGCAAGGTCTTCTTCGATCAAGTGCAGCAAAGTGGTGTCGTGCATGGCGGGCTCTGGGTCTCAAGCGTCC
This sequence comes from Pseudomonas sp. KH_021, assembly GCF_057838865.1. Taxonomy (NCBI): domain Bacteria; kingdom Pseudomonadati; phylum Pseudomonadota; class Gammaproteobacteria; order Pseudomonadales; family Pseudomonadaceae; genus Pseudomonas; species Pseudomonas sp. KH_021. The sequence goes on from NZ_CM174477.1 coordinate 1,641,633, forward strand.
TGGAATCAATGCGGGCGTCGGGTCAGCGCTGCGCTTCGAAGTTGAGCAGCTTGCTGGCGACGCGCTTGCTGTCGACCTGATAGCTGCCGTCGGCGATGGCCTGTTTGAGGGCCTCCACGCGAGACTTGTCGACCACCGGTTGGTCGCGCAGTGAATCGGTGACCTTTTGCAATTGCTGGGCCTCTGGGCTCAGGTGTACGGCTTCGCCGCTCTGCACAGTAGTGGAAGTGGCAGGTGCCGATGGCTCGTTGCTGGTGGTTTCCTGGGTGGCGCCGGCACGATTGCCGGTCGCCACCGAGGGCGGGGAATTCACACGACTGAAGTCGATGACCATGATTGAACAACCTCTGGATTCTGGACGCTTGCCTTATTTTCGACCGTTTCCGGGAAAACTTTAGGCGCATTTCAATCATGCGCTTCAAGGCCGACCCTTGTAGGACACAGTTTAGGAAAAGCGGTTCCTAACGGCTACTTTCAATAAGTATTAATTACATGGCCATTTACATAGCTATTCACATAGCCACTTCCACTTGCCCAGGCCCCGTGACCCGCGCCTTGATCACGCGCTTGGAGTTGAGGTTGCGCACCCTGATCTGCTCGCTCAGCCCGCCCTTGACCAAGGCTTCGCCCGGCATGCGAACGCTCAACGTGCCACTGCGGGCGATGATCACCACATGATCGCCCTTGCGCACCACCTCGGCCTGCTCCAGGTGTGCCGGGGTCAATACCTGGTCGATAACGGTCGCCCTCACCAGTTTTTGGCCAACGGCCTCATCCAGCGAGGTCAGGTATCCCTGGCTGAGTAAACCCACATCCCGCTCGCGCAGTGCTACGTCCTGCTCGCCCACGATGCTTTCGCGCTTGAGCGGGCGGGTGACGCTGACCACATTGCGAAACAGCTTCACCTGGGCGGGCACGAACACCGTCCAGGGGCCGCTGCCATCACAGCGCACTCGTACGGTGACGCGTCCCATGGGCTGCGCCGGGCTTTCCAGGGTGGCTGTCAATTCCTTGTCGCACCCCGGCATACGCAAGCGAGGGTCCAGCGGGTTGACCTGGATCTCGAAGCGCCCTTCGGTTTGGCTGCTCGCCAAATAATCTTCGACAGTGAACTCAAGAAACCCCTGAGTGACGCCGATAAGCTGTTCGGGCAAGGTAACGCCGTCCGCCAACGATTGATGGCTTTGAGCTATCAAGCAGAGCAGGGGCAGGGCGCGTAGCAGGTGACGGGCCGGGCGTCGGAATACTGTCGTTTTTGCGTTCATGTCACTAAAAAGCAAGGGCCGTGCCGATTGACTGGATACGGTCCACGGGTTCGATCAAAGGAGTCTGACATGGCGGGTGTAATGGATTCGGTCAACCAGCGCACTCAGCTGGTGGGGCAGAATCGACTTGAGCTGTTGTTGTTTCGACTTAACGGCAAGCAGCTCTATGGGATCAACGTGTTCAAGGTGCGTGAGGTGCTGCAGTGCCCCAAGCTGACCATGCTGCCCAAATCAAGCCCGGTGGTTCGCGGCGTGGCGCACATTCGCGGGTCGACCCTGCCGATTCTGGATCTGGCGATGGCGACGGGTTTGCCGGCGATCAGCGATGTGCAGAACACCTTCGTCATCATCACGGAATACAACACCAAGGTTCAGGGCTTTCTGGTGCACTCGGTGGAGCGCATCGTCAACATGAACTGGGAAGAGATCCATCCGCCGCCCAAGGGCACGGGTCATGATCATTACCTGACGGCCGTGACCCGGGTTGACGACCAGTTGGTGGAAATCATCGACGTGGAGAAGGTCCTGGCAGAAGTAGCACCCGCCAATGAAACCATCTCCGCTGGTGTCGTGGATGAGGCGATCCAGCACAAGGCTGTCTCACTGCGGGTGCTGACGGTGGACGACTCTTCGGTGGCGCGCAAGCAGGTCACCCGTTGCTTGCAAACGGTAGGGGTCGAAGTGGTGGCGCTCAACGATGGCCGCCAGGCGCTGGACTACCTGCGCAAGTTGGCCGACGAAGGCAAGCGCGCGGATGAAGAGTTCCTGATGATGATTTCCGACATCGAAATGCCGGAGATGGACGGCTACACGCTGACCGCGGAGGTCCGCAACGACCCGCGCATGCAAAAGCTGCATGTCATCCTGCATACTTCCCTGTCCGGTGTCTTCAACCAGGCGATGGTCAAGAAAGTGGGGGCGGACGATTTTCTGGCCAAGTTCAAGCCGGACGATCTGGCCGCCCGCGTGGTCGACCGCATCAAGGCAACGGATAACAGCTAAGGGCGCAAGCCCTTGGCAGCACACATGGTTTTTAGAGGCGGCAAATTTGTCTACGGGTAACCTGGATTTCGAGCAATTCCGGATTTTTCTGGAAAAAGCCTGTGGCATTCTGTTGGGCGAGAACAAGCAGTATCTGGTAGCCAGCCGCCTCAATAAGCTGATGGAGCAGCAGGGGATCAAGTCGCTGAGCGAGTTGGTGCAACGCATCCAGTCCCAACCACGCAGCGGTCTGCGCGAGCAAGTGGTCGATGCCATGACCACCAACGAAACCCTCTGGTTTCGCGACACCTACCCCTTTGAAGTGCTGAAGAACAAAGTGCTGCCCGAGCAGATCAAGGCCAACCCGGGCCAGCGCCTGCGGATCTGGTCGGCGGCCTGTTCATCGGGGCAGGAGCCCTATTCGATGTCGATGGCCATCGACGAGTTCGAGCGCAGCAACCTGGGCCAATTGCGCATGGGTGCACAGATTGTGGCCACCGACGTGTCCGGCTCCATGCTCAATACCTGCAAAACGGGTGAGTACGACAGCCTGGCCATCGCCCGCGGCCTGTCGCAGGAGCGTTTGCATCGCTATTTCGACCCCAAGGGGGCGGGGCGCTGGGCGATCAAGCCACCGGTGAGCGGTCGCGTCGAGTTTCGCGCCTTCAACCTGCTCGACAGCTATGCTGCCTTAGGCAAGTTCGACATCGTGTTCTGCCGCAATGTGCTGATCTATTTCTCGGCCCAGCTCAAAAAAGACATCCTGTTGCGCATCCACGGCACCCTGAAGCCGGGCGGTTACCTGTTTCTGGGCGCATCGGAAGCCTTGAACGGCTTGCCGGATCACTATCAGATGGTCCAGTGCAGCCCAGGGATCATCTACCAGGCCAGGTAGGCGCCAGGCTTGCCTGCGATGGCCATAGGTATCTACACAATTCTGGGGCAGCGCGGCTCTTGTAGCCGCTGCCGAGGTACGAGGCTGCGATCGGCGGCGAAGCCGTCGTAAATTCAGGCCCTTCGGTGTGCCTGATGGATTACGGTCTCAGGTTTTACGGCCGCTTCGCTGCCGATCGCAGCCTCGTACCTCGTCAGCGGCTACATTCGTAGCAGTAGACGAGTTCAGCGAGGCCAGGTCCGGGGACGTAGTCCTCGCAAAGCCTGTACTCGCGGTGTATCTGAATACTGAAGTGCCAGGTTTTACGACTGCTGCGCAGCCGGACGTGGCCTCGTTCTACTCGTCCACTGCTACGAAATGCAGTACACCAAAAGATGTGTAGATACCTATGCTGCGATGGCCACACCGCGGTACATCAGGTAAACCGCGGCGCATTCATCGCAGGCAAGCCTGGCTCCTACCGGACGGCGGCGTGTGAGAGTGGTGGTCCGGCATCCCGGTTTACCCGCGAAGCTTTTGATGGCCCCCATTGCCGCTCCATCGCCACCAAGCGGTAATTCCTTGCCGCTTTTCCTGCCGTTGCCGCCTGCGGCAAATCCCCCAAACCCCGCGATTAAAGGCCCTTAGCTAGTTGGCACGCTGTTTGCTCAAGCTTGCTCAACGATCCCTTTGGCCAAACCCGCGCAGGTTTTTCGACATGAGCATCAGCTTCGACAAGGCGCTCGGCATCCATGAAAAAGCACTGGGCTTTCGCGCCCAGCGTGCCGAGGTGCTGGCCAACAACATCACCAATGCCGACACCCCGAACTACAAGGCACGTGACCTGGATTTCGCCGATGTGCTGGCGGCCCAGAGCAGCAAGAGCGCGTCTGGCCACTTTTCGCTGGAGCGCACCAACGCTCGCCACATCGAAGCCGATGGGCTGGCCAGCATTGGCGATGAGTCGCTCAAGTACCGCACCCCGATGCAGCCCTCGGTCGACCAGAACACCGTCGATGCCCAGATGGAGCAGTCCAACTACGCGCAAAACGCGGTGGGCTTCCAGGCCAGTTTCACGCTGCTCAACAGTAAATTCAAAGGGCTGATGTCGGCCCTGCGCGGAGAGTAATCCATGTCCCTCGCCAATGTGTTCAACATCGCCGGCAGTGGCATGAGTGCCCAGACCACGCGCCTTAACACCGTCGCCAGCAACATCGCCAACGCCGAAACCGTCTCGTCCAGCATCGACCAGACCTATCGCGCCCGCCACCCCGTGTTCGCCACCACCTTCGAGCAGGCCCAGAACGGTGTCGGCCAATCGCTGTTCCAGGATCAAGGCGAAGCCGGGCAGGGCGTGCAGGTGTTGGGTGTGGTGGAAGACCAGAGCAATCTGGAGGCCCGCTACGAGCCCAACCATCCGGCGGCGAACAAGGACGGCTACGTCTATTACCCGAACGTCAATGTGGTCGAAGAGATGGCCGACATGATCTCGGCCAGCCGTTCGTTCCAGACCAACGCGGAATTGATGAACACCGCGAAAACCATGATGCAGAAAGTCCTGACGCTGGGTCAGTGATAAGGGGTTTGGCATGAGCACCACCGATACCTCCAATAACGTCAGCACCTCGGTGCTGAGCTCGCTGCAAAAGCAGACGAACACGGCCAATGCCAACAGCGGCACGGCTGGCAGTGCGCTGGGCAAGGATGCGTTCCTGCAATTGCTGGTGACCCAGATGCAAAACCAGAACCCGCTGGACCCGCAAGACAACGGCGAATTCGTTGCCCAGCTGGCGCAGTTCAGCAGCCTGGAAGGCATGCAGTCGCTCAACGATTCGGTGAACACCATCGTGAGCTCCTTCCAGTCGTCCCAGGCGCTGCAGGCCTCATCCTTGGTGGGGCGCAGCGTGATCGTGCAAACCGACTCGGCGGTGCTCGACCCCGCCAAGGGTGTGGATGGCTCGATCAACCTGACCTCGTCCAGCACCGGCACCACTGTGGGTGTCTACGACAGCGCCGGTGAGCTGGTTCGCACGATCGACCTGGGTACCCAGGCCAGCGGCAATGTGAGCTTTAGCTGGGATGGCAAGGACGGTGACGGCCAGGCCGTCGATGCCGGCACCTACACCTTCAAGGCCAGCGCTACCGTCGACGGCGTGGCGACGGCCATGACCACCAGCCTGCCAGCCACGGTCAACAGCGTGACCATGGGCACCAACGGCGGGGAAATGATGCTCAACCTTGCAGGCCTGGGCAGCGTTGCCCTGTCGAACGTTCAAACCATTGGAATTTAAGGCCGATCAAGCGGCAGGAGTCAGACTATGTCCTTCAATATCGGCCTGAGCGGCATCAACGCTGCCAACAAGGCATTGAACGTTACCGGCAACAACATCGCCAACGTTGCCACCACCGGCTTCAAATCTTCGCGCGTCGATTTTGCCGACCAGTATGCGGCGTCGATCCGCGCCACCACCGGCAAGACCACCGTCGGCAGCGGTGTGGCGTCCGCCTCTGTTTCCCAGCTGTTCGGCCAGGGCAATATCGGCGCCACCGGTCAAAGCCTTGACCTGGCAATCAATGGCAGCGGCTTCTTCGTGCTCGACAGCAACGGCTCGAAAATCTACACCCGGGCCGGCGCCTTCTACAGCGACAAGCAAGGCAATGTGGTCGACGTCAACGGCAACAACCTGCAGGGCTACGGCGTGGACGCCAGCGGCACCGTGATTCCGGGCGCCTTGACTGACTTGCGGATCGACAGCTCGAACATCTCGCCGAAAAGCACCGGCACCGTTGCCGAAACCATGAACCTCAATTCCAGCGCCGCCAAGCCAAGCGTTACGCCGTTCGACCCGGCAACGGTGAACAGCTACAACTACACCTTCAATACTGATGTCTACGACAGCCAGGGTAACGTCCACCAGATGAATCAGTACTTCGTGAAAAACGATGCTGCCAACTCCTGGACGATGTACACCACCATCGACGGTCGCAGCCCGGCCGACCCGAGCAAGACCGATCCGCTGGTTAATACCCTGACGTTCAAGTCTGATGGTTCTATCGACAAAGACGCCATGCAGCCGGGCGCAGTGGCGGGGGGCATGACCATCACTGACGACAAAACCTTCAGCCTGACCGGTTGGACGCCCGCGGCCAAACAGGCCGATGACAGCTGGGCAGCCAACGGCGCGGCGTCCAATGCCACCGGCATCACTTTGGATATGCTGGCCGCCACCCAATACAACTCCACCTCGGCCGTCACCGCCAAGTCCCAGGACGGCTATGCCACCGGTGAACTGGCAGGCCTGACCGTCGACAGCAACGGCGTGCTGTTCGCCAGCTTCACCAACGGCCAGGACAAGGCTGTCGGCCAGGTGGCCATGGCGAACTTCGCCAACAACCAGGGCCTGACCCCGGTTGGCGGCACCAACTGGAAAGAGTCCTACTCCTCCGGCGTGCCGGTGGTGGGGGTGCCGAATGCCGGCACCATGGGTGAAATCGCCTCGGGCGCCCTGGAAGACTCCAACGTCGAGTTGACCAGCGAACTGGTCAACCTGATCAAGGCCCAGAGCAACTACCAGGCGAGCGCCAAGACCATCTCCACCGAAAGCACCATCATGCAGACCATCCTGCAGATGACCTGATGAGACAGATATTGCCTTAATGCCGACCAGTTAAGGCTCATGACCTGTGGGGCCTGTGGGAAATAATAGATGTGGGAGCGGATTTATCCGCGATGCGCCGCGCGGGCGGCGCGCGATCTCAAGAGCAAAGGAAAAGCCAAGGCGGGCACCTCGTGGGGCTCATGCAATCTGTTGACAGGCATTCTGCGGGTTCACCCTGAGAATGAAGGGGGAGAACCGTATCAAGGCTTCCAAGTGCTTGCCTGGGGTTTTGCGCTGTTGTCCAAATCGAGCGCCGCCCGCGCGGCGCATCGCGGCTAAAGCCGGCTCCTACATTTGTTGCAACGTGCCATGGCCTGTGGGGTAGGGGTTGTTAGCCTTGGTGGTTCGGCTTTTGATTTTTGTGGGCTCGGTGGGGATTGCGCGATTGCGCGTGGCTGACAACTCCACTCTCACAGGCCATGGCACGTTGCAACAAATGGGAGCAGGCTTTAGCCGCGATGCGCCGCGCGGGCGGCGCGCGATCTCAAGAGCAAAGGAAAAGCCAAGGCGGGCACCTCGTGGGGCTCATGCAATCTGTTGACAGGCATTCTGCGGGTTCACCCTGAGAATGAAGGGAGGAGAACCGTATCAAGGCTTCCAAGTGCTTGCCTTGGGTTTTGCGCTGTTGTCCAAATCGAGCGCCGCCCGCGCGGCGCATCGCGGCTAAAGCCGGCTCCTACATTTGTTGCAACGTGCCATGGCCTGTGGGGTAGGGGTTGTTAGCCTTGGTGATTCGGCTTTTGATTTTTGTGGGCTCGGTGGGGATTGCGCGATTGCGCGTGGCTGACAACTCCAATCTCACAGGCCATGGCACGTTGCAACAAATGTAGGAGCGACGGGGGCGCCTAGCCCTTGGTCGCGATGCGCCGCGCGGGCGGCGCTCGATTTGGACAACAGCGCAAAACCCAAGGCAAGCACTTGGAGGCCTTGCCCGGCTAAAGCCGCACACACAGGGTTGCCCCGCTAATAGGTCCCCTATGCAAAAAATCTTAATTGCCGCACTGCTACTCCTCTCCCTCCCGGCCCAATCCGCCCCGGCCCCCTTCTTCAAATGGCAAAGCCTGTCCACCGGTCGTTACATGTGCGCCCAGGTCGACCCCGGCAAAGGCTGGATGAAATTCGCAGGCCCCTTCAACAATGCCGGTTGCCGCCCTTAGGTTGCCGCTGGCGGCAAAACACCGCCGTTTTACCGACGCCCGTCATCCCCCATAACCCCCCCCCCAAAGCCCCGTAATACAAGGCTTTCCTCGGCTGCACCAGAGTTGGTCCGATAATTGCTCTATCCCAACAAAGCGACAGCCGTTGGTGAGAGGAGTGCGTTGTGGACAAGATGCTTTACGTGGCGATGACAGGTGCCAGCCAAAATGCCCTGGCGCAAAAGGCTCACGCCAACAATCTGGCGAACATTTCCACCACCGGCTTTCAGCGTGACTTGGAGCAGGCTCGTTCCATGCCGGTATTCGGTGACGGCCTTCCAGCCCGCGCCTACGCCATGACCGAACGCCCCGCCACCGACTTCACCCCCGGCGCCCTGCAGGAAACCGGTCGCGATTTGGACGTGGCCGTGGGCGGCGCAGGCTGGATCGCGGTGCAAACCCCGGACGGCAGCGAAGGCTATGTGCGCACCGCCAGTCTGAACATCGACGCCCTGGGCGTGCTGCGCGCCGGTAACGGCATGCCTGTCATGGGCAACGGCGGCCCGATTGCCGTGCCGCCCGAGCAAAAAGTCGAAATCGGCGAAGACGGCACCATCAGCATCCGCGCCATGGGCGAAGGCCCGCGGGTCATGGCCGAGGTCGACCGCATCAAGCTGGTCAACCCGGACCTTAAAAACATGGTCAAGGGCACCGACGGCCTGATCCACACCCAAGACGGCCAACCCGCCGTCGCCGATGCCGGTGTGCGCGTGGTGTCCGGGTTTCTGGAGGCGAGCAACGTCAATGCCGTCGAGGAAATGACCTCGGTGCTGGCGTTGTCGCGGCAATTCGAGCTGCACATCAAGATGATGACCACGGCCAAGGAAGGCGACGAAGCCATGGCGCGTGTCTTGCAAGTCAGCTAACCACCGGCCTAATTACACACACGTAGCGCCTTAAAACAGGCGCACGAGGAGAACAGCATGCTTCCGGCTCTTTGGGTCAGCAAGACAGGCCTGTCCGCCCAGGACATGAACCTGACCACCATTTCCAACAACCTGGCCAACGTCTCGACCACCGGCTTCAAGCGTGATCGCGCCGAGTTCCAGGACTTGCTGTACCAGGTGCGCCGCCAGCCGGGCGCCCAGTCGACCCAAGACAGCGAACTGCCCTCGGGCCTGCAATTGGGTACCGGTGTGCGCATTGTCGGCACCCAGAAAAACTTCACCGCCGGCAGCCTGCAAACCACTGACCAGCCGCTGGACATGGCCATCAATGGCCGTGGCTTTTTCCAGGTCTTGCAGCCGGACGGCACCGTTTCCTACACCCGTGACGGCACCTTCCACCTGAACTCCGACGGCCAGATCGTCACCGCCAGCGGCATGGCCCTGGAACCTGCGGTGGTCGTCCCCAACGACGCGCAAACCTTCACCGTGGGCCAGGACGGCACCGTCTCGATCACCACGGCCGGCAACGCCGCCTCCCAAGTGATCGGCAACCTACAGACCGCCGACTTCATCAACCCGGCTGGCCTGCAAGCCATTGGCGGCAACCTGTTCCTGGAAACCGCCGCCAGCGGCGCGCCACAAGTTGGCACCCCGGGCCTGAACGGCCTCGGCAGCATGCTGCAGAACACCCTGGAAAACTCCAACGTCAGCACCGTTGAAGAGCTGGTGAACATGATCACCACCCAGCGGGCCTACGAGATGAACTCCAAGGTGATCTCCACCGCCGACCAGATGCTCTCGTTCGTCACCCAAAATCTGTAATTGAAGTTTGCTACGCCGCGAGGTCTGCGTCATGAATCGCCTGTTATCTGTTCTTGCCCTGGGGGCGGCCGCCCTTGTGGCCGGTTGCGTCAGCCCGCCGCCCAAGCCCAACGACCCGTACTACGCGCCGGTGTTGCCGCGCACGCCTTTGCCCGCGGCGGCCAACAACGGCTCGATCTACCAGGCCGGTTTCGAGCAGAACCTGTACGGCGACCGCAAGGCGTTCCGGGTCGGTGACCTGATCACCATCACCCTCAACGAGCGAACCCAGGCCAGCAAAAACGCAGGCTCGCAAATCTCCAAGAACAGCAACACCAACATTGGCCTGACCTCGTTGTTTGGCGCCGGCGTATCAACCAACAACCCGTTCGGCAGCGGCGACCTGAGCCTGGACGCCGGCTACAGCGGCAGCCGTGCGACCAAGGGCGACAGCAAGGCGGCCCAGGGCAACACCCTGACCGGCTCGATCACCGTGACCGTGGCCGATGTGCTGCCCAACGGCATTCTGGCCGTGCGCGGCGAAAAGTGGATGACCCTGAACACCGGTGACGAACTGGTGCGCATCGCCGGCATGGTCCGCGCCGACGACATCGCCACCGACAACACCGTGTCTTCGACCCGGGTGGCCGATGCGCGCATCACCTACTCGGGCACGGGCTCCTTTGCCGACGCCAACCAGCCGGGCTGGCTTGACCGGTTTTTCTTAAGCCCGCTGTGGCCTTTCTAGGGTCGGATGATCATGCTCAATTTCAAGCACATGATGGCGGCGGTACTGCTTCTGGCAGCGGCATTCTCGGCCCAGGCCGAGCGGCTCAAAGACATCGCCAGCATTTCGGGCGTGCGCTCCAACCAGTTGATTGGCTACGGCCTGGTGGTGGGCTTGAACGGCACGGGTGACCAGACCACCCAAACCCCGTTCACCCTGCAGACCTTCAACAACATGCTCTCCCAGTTCGGTATCAAGGTGCCGCCGGGGTCGGGCAACGTGCAGCTGAAAAACGTCGCCGCGGTGTCGGTACACGCCGACCTGCCGGCGTTCGCCAAGCCTGGGCAGGTGATCGACATCACCGTGTCGTCCATCGGTAACTCCAAGAGCCTGCGCGGTGGCAGCCTGCTGCTGACCCCGCTCAAGGGCATCGACGGCAACGTCTACGCCATCGCCCAGGGCAACCTGGTGGTGGGGGGCTTCGATGCCGAAGGGCGCGACGGCTCTAAAATCACCGTCAACGTGCCGTCGGCCGGGCGGATTCCCGGTGGTGCCTCGGTGGAGCGGGCCGTGCCCAGTGGCTTCAACCAGGGCAACAGCCTGACCCTGAACCTCAATCGCCCAGACTTCACCACCGCCAAGCGCGTGGTCGACAAGATCAACGAACTGCTTGGCCCAGGCGTGGCCCAGGCTGTCGACGGCGGTTCCGTGCGCGTCACCGCACCGCTGGACCCCAACCAGCGCGTCGATTACCTGTCGATCCTGGAAAACCTCGAGATCGACCCCGGCCAAGCCGTGGCCAAGGTCATCATCAACTCGCGCACCGGCACCATCGTGATCGGCCAGAACGTCAAGGTCTCGCCAGCCGCCGTCACCCACGGCAGCCTCACCGTGACCATCACCGAAGACCCGATCGTCAGCCAGCCCGGCCCGTTTTCCAACGGCGAAACGGCAGTGGTGCCACGCTCCAAAATCAACGCCCAGCAGGAAGCCAAGCCGATGTTCAAGTTCGGCCCCGGCACCACGCTGGATGAGATCGTGCGGGCGGTCAATCAGGTGGGCGCAGCCCCAAGCGACCTGATGGCGATCCTTGAAGCCCTGAAACAGGCCGGCGCCTTGCAGGCCGACCTGATCGTCATCTGAGGCCGGCCATGAGCATCCCCAAAAGCGGTGTCGGCAGCGTGGCCGACAGCGGCGCCTACACCGACCTCAATCGCCTCAACTCGATGAAAGTGGGCGACCGAGACAGCGAGAGCAACCTGCGCAAAGTCGCGCAGGAATTCGAATCGTTGTTTCTCAACGAAATGCTCAAGTCCATGCGCCAGGCCAGCGACGTGATCGCCAAGGACAACCCGCTCAACACCGAGACCACCAAGCAATACCAGCAAATGTACGACCAGCAGTTGTCGGTCAGCCTTTCCCGGCAGGGCGGGGGCATCGGTTTGCAGGATGTGCTGATGCGTCAGCTGTCGAAAAACAAAGCCCATAGCCCAGCGCCCACCAGCGGCCCGTTGGCCCATAGCGATGCGCAGGTGCAGCGCCCACTGTGGGCGACCCGCAGCGCGGCGGCCGACAGCAAAGCCATTACCGGCGCTGAGGGTACGCAAGCCGGGCGTAACGACATGGCGCTGCTCAACCAGCGGCGCCTGGCCTTGCCCAGCAAGCTCGCCGACCGATTGCTCGCAGGCATCGTCCCTTCCGCCACGGAGGCGGTGGCGTCGAACAAGCTGATCGACACCTCGGGCATTCAAGGCAAAGCACTGGTAAACGTGAACTCCGCTGCAACGGCCCCCGGCGACTCGATGCGCATCTTGGGCCGCAGCATCGCCCAGCCACCTTTGGCGCCAGCGAAAAAAGCCTTCAGCAACTCCGATGAATTTATCGCCACCATGCTGCCGATGGCCAAGGAAGCAGCCGCGCGCATCGGCGTCGACCCCACCGTGCTGGTGGCCCAGGCCGCACTGGAAACCGGCTGGGGCAAATCGGTGATGCGCCAGGGCGATGGCAGCAGCAGCCACAACCTGTTCGGCATCAAGGCCACCGGCAACTGGGCGGGCGATCAGGCGCGGGCCATCACCAGCGAATTTCGCAATGGCCAGATGGTCAAGGAAACCGCTGAATTCCGCTCCTACGACTCCTACCAGGACAGCTTTCACGACCTGGTGAGCCTGTTGCAGAACAACGATCGCTATCAAGGTGTACTGAAGTCGGCCGATAACCCGGAGCAATTTGCGCGCGAGCTGCAAAAAGCCGGCTACGCCACCGACCCGCACTACGCCAGCAAGATCACCCAGATCGCCCGGCAAATGAAGTCTTATCAAAATTACGCCATGGCAGGCGGCACCACGAATTTATAAGGGTTGAAGCATGTCGAATCTGATTTCGATCGGGCTGAGCGGGTTGAACTCCAGCCAGGCCGCGCTGGCAGTCACCAGTAACAACATCGCCAACGTGGCGACCTCGGGTTACTCGCGCCAGCAGACCGTGAACAGCGCCGGTGCCCTGCAGAATATCGGGGTGGGGTATCTGGGGACGGGGACGACCATCTCGGATGTGCGGCGGATTTATAACGGCTATCTGGAGAATCAGCTGCAGATGGCGACTTCGCTGAGTGGCGATGCGTCGGCGTATCTGAACCAGATTACGTCGGTGGATAAGTTGCTGGCGGATAGCACCACGGGTATCAGCTCGGTGCTTTCCAGCTTCTTCGCATCATTGCAGACGGCTTCGGCTGCACCCGCCGACCTCGCTTCGCGCCAACTGCTGCTGACCAACGCCCAGACCCTGAGCAACCGCTTCAACTCCATCGCCTCGCAGATGAAGCAGCAGAACGACAGCATCAATGGGCAGCTCACCACGCTGACGGACCAAGTCAACAAACTGACCGCCGGCATTGCTGACCTCAACCAGCAGATCACCCAGCTGTCCGCCGCTGGCACCAGCCCCAACAGCCTGCTCGATGCCCGCAACGAAGCGGTGCGCTCGCTCAACGAACTGGTGGGCGTAACCGTGCAAGAGCGTGAAGGGGTCTACGACGTGTACCTGGGCACCGGCCAGTCGCTGGTGACCGGCAACCGCTCCAATACCTTGTCGGTAGTGCCGGGAGTGCCCGACGCGAGCCAGTACAGCGTCAAGGTCAACTATCAGGACTTCAGTTCTGACGTGACCTCGGTGATTGCGGGTGGCGAAATAGGTGGCCTGCTGCGTTATCGCAGCGACGTGCTGATCCCGGCGCAGAACGAATTGGGGCGCGTCGCGCTGGTGGTGGCCGATAGCATCAACACCCAGTTGGGGCAGGGCCTGGACGCCAATGGCCAGTTTGGCGCCTCGCTGTTTTCCAGTATCAATAGCGACTTGGCGATGAGCCAGCGCAGCCTGGCTTCGTCAAACAACGAAGGCTCCGGCAGCTTGAATGTGACCATCGCCAAGAGCGGCCAGTTGAGCATCTACGATTATCAGGTGACCTTCACCAGCCCAACGACTTACAGCGTGATGCGTTCGGACGGCACGTCCAAGGGCAGTTTCGACATCACCAAAGACCCCGCGCCGGTCATTGACGGCTTCTCCCTTGCGCTCAACAAGGACGGAGAGCTGAAAGAGGGCGACAGCTTCAAGATCATCCCGACGCGCAGTGCCGCCAGCACCATTACCACGACCATGACCGACGCCAACACGCTGGCCTTTGCTGGCGCGATCACGGCCAGCACAGGCACCGGCAACGGTGGGACGGGCACTGTCACCCCGCCAGCGTTGAGCAGCGCCCTGGATATCTACGGCGCCGACCTGGCTGAAAACCAGGCATTCATTCGTGACGCCTTGCCCGTCAAAATGGTGTTCGGTGAGGCGAGCAATGGCACTCAGGCGTACACGGTGTATGACGCCAAGGGCAATACCGTCGACGCAGGCACTATCTCGCCCGGCCAAGCGAGCGAGCGGCCCATCACCGTGACCATGCGCGATGAGCAGGGCAACCCGATTCTTGGCGCGGACGGCAAACCCAAGAGCTTTGAATTCAAGACCACCGTGTCCGGCGCCCCGGCCAACGGCGACAGCTTCACCTTCGCGTTTAACGTGGATGGCAAGTCGGACAATCGCAACGCTCAATCACTGCTGAACCTGCAGACCAAAGCCGCGGTCGGCACTGATTCCGGCACCGGCAGCAGCTTCACCTCCGCTTATGCCTCGCTGGTGGAGCGAGTGGGCGCCAAGGCCAGCCAGGCACAGATCGACACCAGCGCCACGGGAGCGATCCTGACGTCGGCCAAGTCCAGTCGAGATTCAGTGTCGGGCGTCAACCTCGACGACGAGGCGGCGAGCCTGGTCAAGTTCCAGCAGTACTACACGGCGTCTTCGCAGATCATCAAGGCTGCGCAGGAAACCTTCAGCATCTTGATCAACGCCCTTTAAGGAGATAGTCGACCATGCGCATTTCCACTTCTCAGTACTTTGAGACCAGCGCGGCGAGCTATCAAAAAAGCTTTGCCGAGACCGCCAAGACCACCGAGCAGATCAGCTCCGGCTCACGCATCCAGACCGCAGCCGACGATCCGATTGGCGCTGCCAAACTGTTGATGCTGCAGCAACAGAGCGCACTGCTAGGCCAGTACAGCGGCAATATCACCACCGCTACCAACGCGCTCAATCAGGAAGAGGGCGTGCTGTCGAGTATCTTCGATGCCATGCAGCGCGCCAGTGAGCTGGCGATCCAGGCAGGCAGCGCCGCGCTGAGCGACCCTGACCGCGCCTCGATTGCGGCGGAAATCGGAGAAATCGAAAAAAGTGTGTTCGGCATGCTCAATTCCAAGGACGCCAGTGGCGGCTACCTGTTTGCGGGCTCGAAGAGTTCAACGCCACCCTATGTGCGCAACGGCGATGGCACCTACAGCTATCAGGGCGACCAGACTCAACTGAGCGTGCAGGTATCCGACACCCTGCGCATGGCCACCAGCGATACCGGCTACAGCATCTTCGAATCAGCCACCAACAACAGCCGCACCCAGGCAACACAGACAGCACCAGCGGACAGCGCCAGTCGCGTCACCGTCTCCGATGGCCTGCTCAATTCGACGAGCAGCTACACCCAATCCTTCAAAGAGGGCCAGCCGTACACCCTGACCTTCAGCAGTGCGACCGAGTACAGCATTGCCGACAAAGACGGCAATGTGACGAAGGGGACCTTTGATCGAAACGAAGAAAACTCCCTGACCATCAACTTCCGGGGGGTGGACTTCAAGATGGAGGTCAACCTGCAGGAGGGCGAGACTGACAGCGTCATTGCCGGCCATACCTTTACCTTGCAAGCCAAGCCTGACTCGATCAACACGACGCGCAGTGCGGGCAATTCGACGGCCCAGGTCACGAACACAGAAATCAAAGACCCTGCCGCCTACCTGAGTACGTTTCCCAGTGGCGGGGCGGTGATCAAGTTCACCAGCGACTCCGAATACGAGCTGTATGCCCAGCCCTACAGCGACAGCAGCAAACCGATCAAAAGTGGCCCTTTCAGCGGAACAACCCTGACCGTCGCGGGGGTGAGCCTCACCTTCGATCCGGCGCCCAGCGGCAACGATCAGTTTTCGGTGCAGGCCAATACCCACAACACCCAGAACGTGCTCGACACCCTCGGCCAGCTTCGCAAGGCGCTGATGGTGCCGTCTACCGAGGCCGGTTCAACCAACCAGTTGAACAACGCAGTCGCCTCGGCCATCAGTAACCTGGGCAGTGCCCGGGATCGGGTCGATCTGGTTCGTGGGGAAATCGGTGCGCGCAGTAATTCGCTGGAAATTCAAAAGCAGGAAAACCTGAGCCTGGACCTGGCCAATAAAAGCACTCAGTCGGCGATTGGCGATACCGACATTTCGACCGCCTCCGTAACCTTGACTTTGCAGCAAACCATGCTCCAGGCCTCGCAACTGGCCTTTGCGAAAATCTCCCAGCTGAGCCTGTTCAACAAGCTCTGACGGCTCGCGGCCAGCGGCGGCAGCCTTTTCAAGGGGTTGCCGGACGCTGGCCGCGCTGTTCTGGCCCATCCTTAAGCCCTTGCGGCTGCATTTGAGTGTGACCAATAAGTCAAAACGCGCATCTTCCCTGTATTGTATTAGCGGATGATACTGGCCTCGGACGGCGCGATTTGTTTGAATTGCTTCAGGTATCATCCACGCCGCCTATGCCAGGCGTAGGATTTATCCCGTTTTTTTCGGCGCCCCTCAATTCACGCGAGTGGTGATCTTCAGCTGTTTATTATTGGGAAGCCATGATGATTGGCATAAAAAGCATAGCGAGTTACGTGCCTGCTCAAGGCCTGGATAACTACGCGCAGGGTGCCAAGTTCGAGAAGAACGAAGAGTTCATTCTGGGCAAGATTGGCTCGGCCTTTCTGCCCCGCAAAGATGACACCCAAGAAACCTCCGACCTGTGTGTCGAGGCCGTCAATGCCTTGTTCGCCCTCAACCCAGAACTCAAGCGCGAGTCGATTGACGCGCTGATCGTCGTCACCCAAAACGGCGACGAAGAGGGCCTGCCGCACACCGCCGCCATCGTCCAGGACAAACTGGGCCTGCCGACCTGCGTGGCCGCTTTCGACATCTCCCTGGGCTGCTCGGGCTACGTCTACGGCATCTACGCCCTCAAAGGCTTCATGGAAGCCGCAGGCCTCAAGAACGGCCTGCTGGTCACCGCCGACCCGTATTCGAAAATCGTCGACCCCGAAGACCGCAACACCACCATGCTGTTCGGTGATGCCGCCACGGCCACCTGGATGGGCGAAGACGCCCCCTGGCAGCTGGGCAAGGCCAAATTCGGCACCGACGGCTCGGGCGCACCGCATTTGAAGGTCAGCGACGGCGTGTTCTACATGAACGGCCGCCAAGTCTTCAACTTTGCCCTGCTCAAAGTGCCAGCCCACCTGCACGAACTGCTGGAAGAATCGGGCTACAAGGCCGACGACATCGACGCCTTCTGCATCCACCAGGGCAGCGCCGCCATCGTCGACGCCGTGGCCCGCCGCTTCGAAGAGCAGCCCGAGCAGCAAGCGAAATTCATCAAAGACATGGTCGAGACCGGCAACACCGTCTCCTCCAGCATCCCGCTGCTGTTGGAGAAACACGTGCTGGATGCCAGCTGGAAGCGCGTAGCCCTGAGCGGTTTCGGTGTAGGCCTGTCGTGGGGCTCGGCGATCATCTACCGCCCATAACCCGCTAATCGCACAAAAAAAGGCGCGCTTGCTAACCCGCAAGTGCGCCTTTTCTGTTTTACCGGGTTGGTGTGTAGGAGCAGAGCTTGCTCGCGATAACGTCAGCCCAGCCGATGCAAATTTTGACCGTGTCGACTCAACTGTAAATGCCAAACGATCAGACTGCATGGGTTCCATCGCCGGCAAGCCGTGCTCCTACCTCAGTGCGCGCCACCGATCGGGGTAGGAGCTGGGCTTGCCCGCGAGAGGACTTACCTGACGCACCGCGGTGGTTCTATCGCAGGCAAGCCTTGCTCCAGTAGCCAGTCAGTCGTCCGTATTTTGCCCGGGACCGGTCCGAAAACAACGTAAGCAAATATGCCGACATCTGGCGCGATCATGGTCCTAGGACCTATCCTACGCGCGCTGTCGCCGCTGTGAGGATTGTGTCTGGGAAGCTCTACCACTAGGATTTTCGGGTCGCTGAATGTTCAGCGATCGGGTGTGGTAACCCGGCATAGACTTGCTGCCAATATGGCGGCTGTACGCGGGAGAGCTTCGGCTCTGCCGGTCTAGTCTCTGCCGGTTTACCACCCCGCGTACAGCTGCCACCCATCGTGTGGTAACGACTGGCTGGTGGCTCAAGAGAGAGACTGATATGAAAAAACTAACTCCAGATCCTCCCAAGAAAATCCTCGCCAAAACAATCAAAACACCCATCGACAACTGCAACGCAGGCCACATGCCTCTGTTCGCCGTCCAGCCCGGCATCCACGCCGAAGACGCCCTGATCCACACCGCCTTGTTCCTGGAAAACGGAATCGACACTCTCAACAAAATGATCGAACAAGTCCCCAGTCACTGCCGGGGCCTGGGCTTGAACACCTTGCATTCCATGGAAATGGCCAAGGGTGTAGTCGAGGCGGTATTGGGCGGGATGAAGCGAGGCGATCCGGGAGCCCGGATGTAATTGATTGGCCTTGTTTTTGCACCTACCTCCACGCTGTCAAAATTGCGTCTAGTTTGACGCGACGAAAGGCAGCATCTGCCTGCGAAGGCCTAGTGCCTTCGCCTTAGCCCTATTTGCCGAGGTAGTAAATGACTGTCAATCCAGCGTCCGCCCATGAGGAGCGTTTTGCGCGTGCTCAGAAACAACATGGTGAGGGGCATGTCGAGGAGGCCATTGTCGAATACCTGGCTTTGGTTGCCGAGTATCCCCAAGACCTGGCGTTCAAAGTCGCGTTGGGTTCTGCCTTGCTGCACGTAGGGCGTGACGCTCAGGCTGAGCCTCATCTGCAGGAGGCGTGGGAGCGGGCGTCGGATGACATGGCCGCCAATTTCTTTTGGGGAAGCCTGCTGAATCGTCGCGGCGATTTCGATGCCGCCCATAGCTGCTTTCTAACAACTGTTGCTATCGAGCCGCGTCATGTCACAGCTATACGCTCGCTGGCCACGCTAGCGCTGCATCGTGGGCACCTGGATGAGGCGTATCACTGGATTGGGCGCCTTTCTGCACTGCAGCCTAAAGGCGACGTCAAAACTATTACTGCCCAGCTGGAAATGTTGCTGGGCAAGCGCAAGGCGAGCAGTGAGTATTACTGCGGTACCGCACAGGTGTTTTCCCGTTCCAGCAAATCTGCCGGAGGGCCACCGGGTGAGCGGGAGATTCTGGAGATCAACCCGGAGCGCCATGACGGCATCCTTGACCTTTGTGGCTGGTCCCGCATTGAACCGGGTACCCTGAATCTGGCATTAACGTTCAAATTCAGTGATGTCGCTGAAACGATCACTCCCGCTTTCTACGAAGCGGGTGAGCAGGTTGTTTATCCCGCCGCCTACCAGCACATCCCGCGGGCGCGCATCGGTTATTGGTACTACCAGGGCTTCGTGCATTTCCAAGAAAAGTACGCCCCCGTGCTGTTTCGTCGTGCGGTGACCCCGAACAGCGAAGAAGTTGTGGAAGTGTTCGCTGAGCATTCCATTCGTGAGCGCTTGGGCGTAAGTGATGGGCAGCAGGTCGTGTGCTACTTCGCAACGCCAGGCGAGGCGCTTGAAAACAATGAATGGCGTGCTTGTCTACTCGATGTGCATGGGATTTTCCTAGCTCAAGACCAGCAGTTTGGGCGCAAGCGCGAACTGTATCAGGGGCACGAAGGTTGGAATATGCCAGGCCAGCGCCCAACGCTTCATCGCTTCGAGAAGTATTCGCTGGATCAGTGGCTCGAGCCGGATGCTCGGGTGTTGGATATCGGCTGCAATATTGGTTGCTTTGGTGTTGAAGTCTCGAAAAATGTCGGCAGCTATGTTGGCTTTGATATCAACGATTCGCTGATTAAGATTGCTCGCAAGTTGGCCGGTTTCCATGGTGCCGATAATTGCGAATTCTTGGCGTCGTCGTTTGAAGAGTACCGCCAGAGCAATCCTGGCAAGTTCAACTTGATCTTTTCGTTCGCTGTGCATGTCTGGATCGGCAAACCGATGGTGGACTACGTAAGTGACCTGAAAACTATGCTTGAGCCGGGTGGTATCGTTGTGATCGAGAGTAACGATCTAGTGCGCAACGATGCTCAGTTCTTCGAGAATATGTCCCACTTCTACGAGCAAGGATTCTTCTTGCTGTATCGTGGCGTGCTCAAGGATGATGGTGTGATCAATCGCGGTTTTTGTGTGTTCAAGCGATTGGATTGAGGGTTGTTGTAGCTAAAACGACACCCCGTGATACGAGCTGTTTGTAAGCTTGGCAGCTGCGATGATCCTAAATAGAAATGCCCCGTATCGATAGATGAGGGGCATTTTTTGTGAGGTGCTTAGACGACTTTGTCGGTTTTGAGCAGATTACATGTGCGCATGAGTGCATCTTCCCAGTTGTTCAAGTCGCGGTTGCGAATGATTTTGGCGTTGCCATACCAGTAAGTGTTGCCTTCATTCAGTCCCCAGCGCCAGTTCGGGTTCAGCGGTACCAGGATGTAAGTCGGTATGCCCAGTGCGCCGGCGAGGTGGACGGTGGTGTTGTCGATGCTGACCACCGCATCGAGTGCTGAGATTTGCGCTGCCTGAATGTCGAGATCGCGTTTGGGGTCTACGCGTTCGTCATGATGAATGTCGACTCCATGGCGCCGTGCTTCCTCCAGCTCTTCGCGCGTATCACCGTATTGTAGGTCGATGAGTTGTACGTTCGGTAGCGAAGCCAGAATCTGCAGATCGGCCATTGGGATCAGACGGCTTTGCTTGTCGTTCTGAACGGTGCCGCCGCCGCGCCACGACACGCCAATCAGGCGTTTTCCGGGGAACAAATCCTGATAGTCATTACGAAATTCCGAAGTTTGCGCATCATCTGCCTGCAAATACTGTTTTTGCGCTGGAAAGCTTTCAAGTGACGAGCGAAAAAGCGTTGCCAGGCTGGCCATCGGGATTTGGTAATCGCTTTGCGGCCAGCTTTGTTTGAACAGTTGAACATTGCCGTGCTCTTCGCTGGCCAGATGCTCGCGGCGAATGAAGTTAACTCCGGCAAAGCTGCGCTCGAACAACTTGTCCAGGCGCGCATAGATCTCGAAATGCAGGGTTCCCCCCAGCGCTCTGAGTTCGTTAAGCATGCTGGCAAACATGATGTGATCGCCTATACCTTGCTCAGCCCATACCAGCAGGGTCTTTCCATCGAGTGGTTCGCCTTGCCAGCGCGGAATGGAAAACTCCTGGTATTGATCTTTTTGGGCTTGGGCCCAGCGCCATTCGTGATGTTTCCAGCCCGCTTCGAATTCACCCAAGCGAAGCATGATCAGCGCGAGATTGTGGTGAGTGCCGGTGTGTTCGGGCTCTATTGCCAGAACTTGCTGGTAGTAGTCGAAGGCTTCCTGGTAGCGTCCAACTTGTTCCAGCGTTGCGGCAAGGTTGAGCAATTGAGACTCTTCGTTCGGCCTTAATTGCAGTGCAAGATGATAGCAGCCGATACTGTCGTGGTAGCGAGCCTGGGAATAATAAAGCTGGGCCAAAAGCACCAGAAGTTGAGCCTGCTCAGAGGGTTGGAGTTGGCCTTCCAGTATCCGCTGAATCAGGCGTTCGGCTTTTTCTTGCCGATTGGCCTTGATCAGGGCTTCGTACAGAAGTTTGAAGCGCCAGAGGTTGGGGGCGTCCTCGAACCATTGCTGTGCTTGAGGCAAATTGTCGATAAAGCGGCGGCTTTTGCTCAAGTGGTTGAACAGGGTTTGGTCGACCTTGATTTCTGGTGGACGGGCCAGCGCCTGCTCGATATGGGGTAAGGCGGCAGCTTCATCTTTCTGCTCCATATACAGATGGGCTAATTGAGCATGAGCCAATGCCAGGTCCGGAGTCAGCTTGAGCAGCTTTTTGTATAGGCGTATCAACGCCTCGGTGTTGTTGTTTTTTTCTGCCTGGGTGAGGGCTTTGGCGAGGCTCTGCAGCTCGGCCTGCTCCTGAGTATTGGGCATCGCGGAGTCCGTGTTGGAAAATGACGTAGCGTTGACGGTAGGAGAGTGGGTAGCAAAAACGAGGCCATGCGGCAGAAGCGTGGCCGCAAGAAAAAAGTGAAAAAAGCGCTAAAGCCAGGAGGCTTGCAGACGATAACAACTACGAAGGTTCTCAATACCCGCTTGAAGGCTTAGCCAAGGCAGAGAGCCACAATACCCAGTAGCCCTCCATTTACAAGGATTTCGTCATGGCTCTCACTGTCAACTCCAACGTTACCTCGCTGGCGGTCCAGAAAAACCTCAACAAGGCTTCCAACGCCCTGAGCACCTCGATGAACCGCTTGTCTAC
Source organism: Pseudomonas sp. KH_021 (assembly GCF_057838865.1). Classification (NCBI taxonomy): domain Bacteria; kingdom Pseudomonadati; phylum Pseudomonadota; class Gammaproteobacteria; order Pseudomonadales; family Pseudomonadaceae; genus Pseudomonas; species Pseudomonas sp. KH_021. The sequence continues at coordinate 1,663,967 of NZ_CM174477.1, forward strand.
CGGCCTGCGTATCAACAGCGCCAAAGACGACGCCGCAGGCTCCCAGATCTCCAACCGTCTGACCAGCCAGGTAAAGGGGCTGGACGTGGCGGTGAAGAACGCCAAGGACGCCAATTCCATCGCAGCTGCGGCCGAAGGCGCTCTGCAAGAGTCCAACAACATTTTGCAGCGTATGCGTGAGCTGTCGCTGCAGTCGGCTAACGGTAGTAACAGCAGCGAAGATCAGGCTTCCTTGAACCAAGAGTTCAAATCCCTGACGGCTGAGCTGACCCGTATTTCCAAGACCACCTCTTTCGGTGGTGGCAACTCGGGTATCAAGCTGCTGGATGGTGAGGCGGGTAACAAAGGCACCATGACGTTCCAGGTCGGCGCCAACGCCAACGAAACCGTCAGCTTTACTCTGAGCGACATGAGCGCAACTGCGCTTAAAGGTTCGGCAGGTCTGGCATCTGCAAACTTGACCGTTACCGTAGCCACCGCGACTGGCACTATCGCAACTGCTTCTACTTTGAAGTTGGGTGGTGCAACGATCGATATCGCCAAAGGCTCGTCGATCAATGACGTCGTCAGCTCGATCAACAACAACGTGAGCGGCGTCACTGCATCTCTTAATCAGGCTGGCACTGGTATCGTCTTGAATTCCGGGAACGATATCGCCGTCGCATCGGCAACTGGTAGTCTGACTACTACAACTTCGGCCGCTGTGGTTACTTCGAGCTTCACCGTTCAAGCGCTGAACATCAATGACGCCAGCTCCGCGCAAAAGGCGACTCAGGTAATCGACGCCGCCCTCAAGCAAATCGATACCCAGCGCGCCAGCCTCGGTGCCGTACAAAACCGACTAGACAGCACCATCTCCAACCTGCAAAACGTTTCTGAAAGCGCGACCGCAGCGCGCAGTGCGATCCAGGACGTGGACTTCGCTGCTGAAACAGCAGAAATGACCAAGCAGCAGACCATGCAGCAAGCCGGTACCGCCGTACTGGCCCAAGCCAACCAGTTGCCATCTGCCGTACTGAAGCTGCTGGGCTAAGCATCAGCCTCACAAGCCGATAACAGAAGGGGCGCCTAGCGCCCTTTCTTGTTTTGCGTATCTGAGGTGATGACCGATGGATGTAAATGCCAATCTGAAAAGCGCAGGTATCGCCGCCTTCGCCAGCATTCGTGACGCTGACCGGCAACCCTTGCAGGCAGAAACCAGCAAAGTCTTGCCGCTCAGCGACAAGGCCCAGCGCGATACAGCTGCACAAAACCTGGCTGACACCGTCAGCAGTATTCAAACCTTCGTTCAGTCGATTCAGCGAAACCTCGAGTTTTCGGTGGATGACAGCACGGGGGAAACCGTCGTCAAGGTCGTGGCGCGGGACAGTGGCGAGGTGATTCGCCAGATACCTTCCGAAATCGCCTTGAAATTGGCGCAAAGCCTCAAGGATGCCGACAGTCTTCTGTTTAATGACTGGGCATGATGAATGGCGCGGATTTTGTATAAAAAATTCACGGTCGCCATAACAAGGCGCTAAGCGCCAATATTTTGTGTGGGGGGAGATGCATATGGCCACTTCGATCAATGGAGTTGGGTCGGGGATCGACATCGATTCCATCGTGTCGGCGTTGGTCAACGCCCAAAAAGCACCGAAGCAGGCCCAGATCACCGATCAGAAATCCACTGCCACCACCAGGCTTTCCGCCATCGGAACGCTCAAGAGTGCGCTGGAAACTTTCCAGACGGCCATGAAGGGTGTCAATACGTCCACTGCCTTCGCAGGATTGGCCGCCAAGTCTTCCGACACAAATATTCTGACGACCACCCTCGGCACCGGTGCGGCTGCCGGTGTGTACAAGATCAAGACGTCAGTGCTGGCCACCGCCTCGAAAGTGGCCACCCAGTACATCGGTGCTACTGAAACCTTTGGTGCCGGAAAGCTGACGATCCAGCAGGGCGCCGGTTCACCGCTATCGGTTAACGTTTCCGCCAACGCCAGCCTCTCGACCATTCGAGACAGCATCAATACTCAGCTCAAGGAAGACGGTATCACCGCCAACATCATCACTGATGATGGCGGGCAGCGGTTGGTGTTGAGTTCGACCAAGACGGGTGAGGGCACTGACATCAGCGTCACGGCGAGCGGTGACAGCAGCCTGAGCAAGCTGGACATCGATGGGTTCGGCACCAAGGCTTCCGCCACCGAAGGCGGCTATATCCAGGCGCCGGCTGTCGATGCGCAGTTCACCATCGATGGGCTGTCGATGACCAGCGCTTCCAATACGGTCAGCAGTGCCATCGGCGGGGTTGAGTTCACTCTGGTCAAGGCTGATGAAGCGACCCTGACAGTGGCGACCAACAGCGCGGGCCTGAAGTCTTCGGTGAAGACCTTTGTCGATGCTTACAACACGCTGGTGTCGTCCATCAAGAAACTCACCAGCGTCACCACGGAAACCGATAGCGACGGTGTGACCACCAGCACGGCGGCGGCCTTGACGGGGGACTCGGCCACGCGTTCGATTCTCAGTTCGTTGCGTAGTGAACTGATGGGCTCATCGACCAATGGCGGCTCCATCAGCATGTTGTCGCAGATGGGCGTGACCTCGAAAAACGATGGCACGCTGGAAATCGACGACAAGAAGCTGGATGTCGCCCTGAGCAAGAACGCCGCTTCCGTCGAAGGTTTTTTTACCGGCAAGGGTGGGCTTTTGACGCGGATGTCCAGCAGCCTGGATATCTACACCAAGGACGACGGCCTGCTCGACCAGCGCACGGACTCGGCCAACGAAACCTTGAGCAATCTCACCAAGCAGCAGGAAGCGCTGGATCGGCGGATCGAAAAGGTGGAGACGACGCTGTACGCCAAATACAACGCCATGGACAACCTGATCGCCCAGCTGAATGCCACCAGCAGCAGTGTGATGACCACGCTGAACGCCTTGAACAAAGTCTCCGACGACTGATTTTTCAGCGGTCAACAAGGGCAGGTCCAGCACCTGCCCTTCGTTTTTGAACGCTTCGCAGATGGGGTGGACTTTAACGCCTGATGCGTTGAAAAGGTCTAAAGAATCCCTGAATTGTGCCGATAGCCTGATATCGCAAGCATCAATGCTCAGGTCATCAAAAAGGTACCGACATGAACCCGATGAACGCGCTTCGCCAATACCGAAACGTGAACACTCACTCCCAAATGGCCGACGCCACGCCACATCAGTTGATTCAAATGCTGATGGCGGGCGGGCTGAGCCGTATCGCGCAGGCCAAGGGCACGATGCAGCGCGGGCAGTTGGCCGAAAAAGGCAGCCTGATTGCCAAGGCATTGGGGATTGTGGGTGGCCTGCGTGAGGCATTGGATTTCGAGAAGGGTGGTGAGCTTGCGCAGCAGTACGCCAATTTGTACGACTACATGGAGCGTCGCTTGAATGAGGCGAACCGGTCTAATGACAGCGAAATCCTCGATGAGGTCTCAGCCTTGCTGCTGACTCTCAAAGAGGGCTGGGACGCCATCGCGACTACTGAATAGGCCTGTTGCCTGGGGAGATTGACATGAGTGCTTTACAACAAATTCAGGATACTCGCCAGGCACTGGTCGATGCCATGCTGATGCGCGACTGGGAAGCGATCGGCGAGCTGGATCTGGCGTGCCGAATGTGTGTCGAACAGGTTTTGGATGAGCAGCCGATTAATCAGGCGCTGATACGCGAAAACCTCAAGGAGCTTCTCAGCGTATACCGGCAACTTATTGAAATAACTTCAGATGAAAGAAAGGCTGCAGCCGACGAGATGTCGCACCTCAACCAAGCACAGAAGGCGACAAAGGTTTACCATCTGTTCCGCTGACAGATTGATGCAAAAAATGTAACGCGCCATAAATTTGACTGTGCACGCTTTTTTGACTTAACTAGGGGCTTGTTTACCCCATATCGGACGTCAATCTGTTACGCGACCGTTACGAAGTCCGAGCTTGCCCTGCCCGCAGGGTGCCGAGTTAACCAGGGAAGTTGCTATTGCATGTGGCGCGAAACAAAAATTCTGCTGATTGATGACGACAGCGTCCGCCGCCGTGATCTGGCGGTGATCCTGAATTTTCTTGGTGAAGAAAATCTGTCCTGCAGCAGCCATGACTGGCAGCAGGCTGTATCGTCTTTGACGTCGAGTCGTGATGTGCTCTGCGTTTTGGTCGGGGCTGTCAATGCTCCGGGCAATCTTCTAGGTTTGCTTAAGACAGTGGCTGGGTGGGATGAGTTCCTTCCGGTTCTGCTTTTAGGCGAAAATTCTACCTCCGACCTGCCTGAAGACCTGCGCCGTCGGGTGCTTTCCACCTTGGAAATGCCTGCCAGCTACAGCAATCTGCTGGATTCGCTGCACCGTGCCCAGGTCTATCGCGAGATGTACGATAAGGCCCGCGAGCGTGGGCGCCAGCGCGAACCCAACCTGTTCCGCAGCCTGGTCGGCACCAGCCGTGCCATCCAGCATGTGCGCCAGATGATGCAGCAGGTGGCCGACACCGACGCCAGTGTGTTGATCCTGGGCGAATCGGGCACCGGCAAGGAAGTGGTGGCGCGCAACCTGCACTACCATTCCAGCCGCCGTGACGCGCCGTTTGTGCCGGTGAACTGCGGTGCTATTCCGGCTGAACTGCTCGAAAGCGAGTTGTTTGGGCACGAGAAGGGCGCCTTTACCGGGGCGATCACTACCCGCGCCGGGCGTTTTGAGTTGGCCAACGGCGGTACGCTGTTCCTCGATGAAATCGGCGATATGCCGCTGCCGATGCAGGTCAAGCTGCTGCGCGTGTTGCAGGAGCGCACCTTCGAGCGAGTCGGCAGCAACAAGACCCAGAGCATCGATGTGCGCATCATTGCCGCGACCCACAAGAACCTCGAAAGCATGATCGAGGTGGGCACTTTCCGCGAAGACCTTTATTACCGCCTCAATGTTTTCCCCATCGAGATGGCGCCGCTGCGCGAGCGTGTCGAAGATATCCCGCTGCTGATGAACGAGCTGATCTCGCGCATGGAGCATGAGAAACGTGGCTCGATCCGCTTTAATTCGGCGTCGATCATGTCGCTGTGTCGGCACGCTTGGCCGGGTAACGTACGTGAGCTGGCCAACCTGGTGGAGCGCATGGCGATCATGCATCCCTATGGCGTGATTGGCGTGGCGGAACTGCCGAAAAAATTCCGTTATGTGGAAGATGAAGACGAGCAGTTGGTCGACAGCCTGCGTTCGGATCTGGAAGAGCGCGTGGCCATTAACGGCAATGCCGCGCAATTCAACCCTGGCGCCCAGTTGCCGCCTGAAGGTCTGGATTTGAAGGATTATCTGGGGGGCTTGGAACAGGGGTTGATCCAGCAGGCGTTGGACGATGCCAACGGTATCGTGGCCCGCGCGGCTGAGCGTTTGCGTATCCGTCGCACCACCTTGGTGGAAAAAATGCGCAAATACGGCATGAGCCGGCGCGATGGCGAAGAGACGGCGGAAGAATAACCCCCGCCGTGCCTGGGTGTGGCACGGGCTGTAGGAGCAGAGCTTGCTCGCGATGGCATCACCGCGGTATTACAAAAAAAACCGTGGTGATGCCATCGCGAGCAAGCTCTGCTCCTATGTATGGACTCGCCCCCACTATCAACCCGCTTTTGAACACTGCTACCCGGCTGCATCTATGTATAAGGCCTACTCGAGGAAGCCTGATCGGCTTCTGGCCAACATTCAATAAGCTCGCGGTATGCCAATTACGTTAAGGCCTCAAGGGCCAGTAGGAGCACAGGCATCAATCCGCGACGGTCTGATCTGGGGTCAATGTTCTTTAGCAAGGGTTGGAGCGCTTTAACGCCCCGGTGGCAGAACTCTGTCGATCAGTGACTCATCGTCGCCTCCTGGACATTGCCCATGTGGCGACGATAGGTCTGCTCGGTTTTCAGTAATACCCAGACGATGCGTAGGGTACGGTTGGCCAATCGGACGGCCGTTTCCTTGCGACCCAAGCGACACAGCCAGCGCAGCAAGCGCCGGTCATCGGGTTGTTCCGAATCAGGCCGCACCTGTCTCAAGACCGCATGCGCGCCCTGGATCGCCAGGCTGCGTAGGTAGGCGTCGCCCTGCTTGCTCATCTTGCCCAGCCGGATTTTCTGTCCGCTGCTGTGCTGAGTGGGCACCAAACCAAAGTAGGCGGCAAACTGGCGTGCGTTGGCGAAGCGCTCAGGCTCGACCTGCTTGGCCAGCAGCGCGGTGGCGATGATCGGACCGATGCCACGCACCGTCATCAACCTTTTCGCCGTCTCATCCTGCTGTGCGGCCGTTTCCAGTCGGCCGGTCAACACGCTGACGCGCTCGCCCAACTGGCTCCATTCGCCGAGCAGCTCAGCAATCAGCTCGCGCAGCAGATCCGGCAGCGGCTGGGTGGCATCCTCGAGTATCCGCGGCACCACCCGGCTGATCGCCGCCTCACCTTGCGCCAAGGCCACGCCATGCTCGAGCAGCAAGCCACGCATCTGATTACCCATGGCCGTGCGCCGCCGCACATAGCCCTGGCGGGCGCGATGCAGTGCCTGCATGGCCAGCGCCGCGGCACTTTTGACCGGCACTGAGACAATCCGACTATCTCGACCCGCCCGCAAGATCGCATGTGCATCGTTGCGATCATTCTTCGGCCCGCTGCGATGATCGGCCACATGCTGCGCAGGCAGGATCCGCACCGGGTTGCCTTGGGCCTGCAGCAACCGCGCCCATGCCTGAGCGCCTGGGCCTGTTTCCATCAGCACCATGACGCTCATGGGCAGTTGGCGAAGAAACGCCTGGAAGGCTTCGCGCGATTTGATTCGGTCCTCGTACACCACTTGGCCCAGGGCGTTTTCCCCGGCCACCTGGAAGACCCTCTTGGCAAGATCTACCGAGACGGTCGAACAGGTTGCTAGGTCGGCTGAAGACAAAGAGTGATTGTTGGTCGTATGCTTTTTCATGGGCTCGCCCTCGCTGTCGTTGGCTTCTTTATAGATGCCACCGTGGCGCATAGACGCCTCGGTTGGGGCGAGTCCATGTAATTACAGACCATCCACCATCCACCATCCACCATCGATCATCGATCGCCCGTCGATAGCCAATCCATCGCCACCGGATGTTTCAGGTTTGGGATTGTTTTGGATCCCGGCACGGCTATTGCTATGGCTCTTCCCAACGGACCGTTTTATGACGGTCAGCCATGCGAGAGAGCCCGATGCCACAGTCCGCCATTCTGACTTCCGATCCCGAGCCAAGCCCGCAGTCTGTCGAGCAGGCCAGTCGTCAGGGGCTGGAGCAGGCTTTTGCATTGTTCAGCCAGATGTCCGCCCAGCTCAGCGATTCCTACAGTCTGTTGGAGGCGCGGGTCACTGAGCTCAAGGGTGAGCTGGCGGTGGTCAGTGCCCAGCGGATGGCGGAGCTGGCGGAGAAGGAGCGCTTGGCCAATCGCTTGCAGCATTTGCTGGACTTGCTGCCCGGTGGGGTGATTGTGATCGACGGGCAGGGCGTGGTGCGTGAGGCCAACCCGGCCGCCATCGACCTGCTGGGCGAGCCTCTGGTCGGTGAGCTATGGCGTACCGTGATCGCCCGCAGCTTTGCCCCGCGCAAGGATGACGGCCATGAAGTGTCGTTGCGTGATGGGCGCCGCCTTTCCATTGCCACCCGTTCGCTGGACGCCGAGCCCGGCCAGTTGGTGCTGCTCAATGACCTGACTGAAACCCGTCGCCTGCAAGACCAGCTCGCGCGCCATGAGCGGCTGTCGTCCCTGGGGCGGATGGTGACCTCGCTAGCCCATCAGATTCGTACGCCGCTGTCGGCCGCCATGCTCTACGCCGGCCACTTGAGCGAAAAGCAATTGCCCTTTGAAACCCAGCAACGCTTTGCCCTGCGGCTCAAGGATCGCTTGCATGAGCTGGAGCATCAGGTGCGTGACATGCTGGTGTTTGCTCGCGGCGAGTTGCCCATGACCGATCGGCTTGCGCCGCGCCAGTTGTTCGAAGCGCTGGAGGCGGCCGCGCAGGCCAAGGTGCAGGGCTTGGCCATACGCTGGCAGTGTGACCGTGTGCCGGGGGAGTTGCTGTGCAATCGCGATACCCTGGTCGGCGCTTTGCTCAATCTGTTGGAAAACGCTATTCAGGCCGGCGGCCAAACGGCGCGCCTGAAAGTGCATCTCTATGCCCGTGGGCAGACTTTGCGCCTGAGCGTCAGCGACAGCGGTGCCGGGATCGAGCCCGCAACGCTGGCCCGTCTGGGCGAACCCTTCTTTACCACCAAGGCCACCGGCACCGGTTTGGGTGTGGCGGTGGTCGTGGCCGTGGCCAAGGCACATCAAGGCCGTTTGCAGTTGCGCTCGTGTGTCGGTCGCGGTACCTGCGCCACGGTCGAGTTGCCCTTGATCCTGGCCCCTCGGGAGGAGTTGTTGTGAACACCATCAAGGTCTTGCTGGTCGAGGACGACCGGGCCCTGCGTGAAGCGCTGGGCGACACCCTGGAGCTGGGTGGCTATCCCTATCATGCGGTGTCCTGTGCCGAAGACGCCTTGCTGGCGGTGGGCGAACAGGCCTTTGGCCTGGTGATCAGCGATGTAAATATGCCGGGCATGGATGGACACGGCCTGCTGGCGTCGTTGCGCGCCAGCCAGCCGCAGCTGCCTGTGTTGCTGATGACCGCCCATGGCGCGGTCGAGCGTGCCGTGGATGCCATGCGCCAAGGGGCGGTGGATTATCTGCTCAAGCCGTTTGAGCCGGCGACCTTGTTGGAGCTGGTGGCTCGCCATGGCCTGGGTCGCACTCGCCAGGGCGAGGGTGATGGCCCGGTGGCGTTGGAGCCGGCCAGCGCGCAATTGCTGGAACTGGCCAAGCGGGTCGCGCGCAGTGACTCCACCGTGCTGATCTCCGGTGAGTCGGGCACCGGCAAAGAGGTGCTGGCCCAGTTTATCCACCAGCAATCGCCGCGCGCCGGGCAGCCTTTTATCGCCATCAATTGCGCTGCCATTCCCGACAACATGCTCGAAGCCACCCTATTCGGCCATGAAAAGGGCTCGTTCACGGGTGCCATTGCCGCCCAGCCGGGCAAGTTCGAGCAGGCCGATGGTGGCACCCTGTTGCTCGATGAAATTTCCGAGATGCCGCTGGGCTTGCAGGCCAAGTTGTTGCGTGTATTGCAGGAGCGGGAGGTCGAGCGGGTTGGTGGGCGCAAGCCGATTGCGCTGGATATCCGCGTGGTCGCCACCACTAACCGTGACTTGGCGGGCGAAGTGGCGGCGGGGCGCTTCCGTGAAGACTTGTTTTACCGGCTTTCGGTGTTTCCACTGGCCTGGAAACCACTGCGCGAACGCACCGCCGACATTCTGCCGCTGGCCGAGCGATTACTGGCCCGGCACGTCAATAAAATGAAGCATGCCCCGGTGCGCCTGTCGGCTGCGGCCCGCGATTGCCTGACCACTTACCCTTGGCCTGGGAACGTTCGGGAGCTGGACAACGCCATCCAGCGAGCGCTGATCCTGCAGCAGGGCGGGGTGATCGAAGCGGCAGATTTTTGCCTGGCAGGCGCACCGACCCTGGCATGTGCCCCCGTTTCACCTCCTGTCGTCGAAGCCCCTGTTGGCCTGGGCGATGACCTGCGCCAACGCGAATTCCAGCTGATCGTCGATACCCTGCGCAGCGAGCGCGGGCGGCGCAAGGAATCGGCAGAGCGCCTCGGCATCAGCCCGCGTACCTTGCGCTACAAGCTGGCGCAGATGCGCGATGCCGGTATGGATGTGGAAGCCTATTTGTACGCAACCTGATACATTAGGCGGTTCCGCAGAGGCTGGCACCCTTGTTGCTACCTTCTGTGTAACGGCTGTGGGAAGCGTCAATAAATTGCAGGCCGTGGGAGACCAGATCAATGAGCCAAGGTGTTGAATTCAATCGCTTGATGTTGGACATGCGCGCCATGCAAATGGAGGCCATGAGCCAATCCAAATCCGCTGTACAAGCGCCTGAAGCCGGCTCCAGCAGCTTTGCCGACCTGCTTGGCCAGGCCGTCAACAAAGTCAACGACACCCAACAAGCGTCCAGCCAGTTGGCCACCGCCTTCGAAGTTGGCAAGAGCGGCGTCGACCTCACCGACGTGATGATCGCTTCGCAAAAAGCCAGTGTGTCTTTCCAGGCTATCACCCAGGTACGCAACAAATTGGTCCAGGCGTACCAAGACATCATGCAGATGCCGGTTTAAGGGTGAGATCCAGACATGGCAGATGCATCGGTGGATAACGTCCCAGCCAAAGCAGGCGCAGGCGGCAAGCCGCCCCTGTTCGGGCTCAATATCCTCGACAACCTTTCCCAGATGACCGTGCTGCGCCAGGTCGGCCTGATGGTCGGCCTGGCGGCGAGCGTGGCCATCGGCTTTGCCGTGGTGCTGTGGTCGCAACAGCCCGATTACCGTCCGCTGATCGGCAGCCTGGCGGGCATGGACACCAAACAGGTCCTGGACACCCTGGCCGCCGCCGATATCCCCTACAACGTAGAGCCGAACTCCGGCGCCTTGCTGGTCAAGGCCGATGACCTGGCCCGTGCACGCCTCAAGCTTGCCGCGGCCGGTGTGGCGCCCAGCGACGGCACGGTCGGTTTCGAGATCCTCGACAAGGACCAGGGCCTGGGCACCAGCCAGTTTATGGAAGCCACCCGCTATCGCCGGGGGCTGGAAGGCGAACTGGGGCGCACCATCGCCAGCCTGAATAACGTCAAGGCGGCCCGTGTGCACCTGGCCATTCCGAAAAGCTCGGTGTTCGTGCGTGATGAGCGCAAGCCGAGTGCCTCGGTGTTGGTCGAGCTCTACCAGGGCCGTGCGCTGGAGCCGGGGCAGGTCATGGCCATCGTCAATCTGGTGGCGGCCAGTGTGCCTGAGCTGACCAAATCCCAGGTCACGGTGGTGGATCAGAAGGGCAACCTGCTTTCGGATCAAGGCGAAAACAACGCATTGACCATGGCCGGCAAGCAGTTCGACTACAGCCGGCGCATGGAAAGCATGCTGACCCAGCGTGTGCACAACATTTTGCAGCCGGTGCTGGGTAATGATCGCTACAAGGCGGAAGTGTCGGCGGATGTTGACTTCAGCTCGGTAGAGTCTACCTCCGAGCAGTTCAACCCGGACCAGCCGGCGCTGCGCAGCGAGCAGTCGGTCAACGAACAGCGCACCACCAGCCTCGGCCCACAAGGTGTGCCCGGCGCGCTGAGTAACCAACCACCGGGCCCGGCCAGCGCGCCGCAGCAAACCGGCGGGGCCCAGGCCGTCGCTGGCATGGTGCAACCGGGCCAGCCGCTGCTCGATGCCAATGGCCAGCAGATCATGGACCCGGCCACCGGCCAGCCAATGCTGGCGCCGTACCCGGCCGACAAGCGCGTGCAGTCGACCAAGAACTTCGAGCTGGACCGCTCCATCAGTCACACCCGCCAGCAGCAAGGGCGCGTCAATCGCTTGTCGGTGGCAGTGGTGGTCGATGATCAATTCAAGATCAACCCGGCCAACGGTGAAGTCACCCGCACCCCCTGGAGCAGCGATGACCTGGCGCGCTTCACTCGCTTGGTGCAGGACGCCGTCGGCTTCGACGCCAGCCGGGGCGACAGCGTCAGTGTGATCAACGTGCCGTTCGCGGCGGACCGTGGCGAAGTGATCGCCGAGATTCCGTTCTACTCCCAGCCCTGGTTCTGGGACATCCTCAAGCAAGTGCTGGGTGTGGTGTTCATTCTGGCGTTGGTGTTTGGTGTGTTGCGCCCGGTGCTCAACAACATCACCGGCAACGGTAAGCAGTTGGCCGGCCCAGGTATCGACGGCGACGTCGAGCTGGGCGGCATGGGCGGCCTGGATGGGGAGCTTGCCACCGACCGGGTCACCCTGGGCGGGCCGCAAAGCATCCTGCTGCCAAGTCCGAGCGAGGGCTATGACGCCCAGCTCAATGCAATCAAGAGTCTGGTGGCCGAGGACCCGGGTCGCGTGGCTCAGGTAGTGAAAGAGTGGATTAACTCCGATGAGTGATAACCGAGCCCTGACCGCCAAGCTGTCCAAGGTCGACAAGGCCGCGATCCTGCTGCTCTCGCTGGGCGAAACCGATGCCGCGCAGGTGTTGCGCCATATGGGGCCCAAGGAGGTCCAGCGCGTCGGTGTGGCCATGGCGCAAATGCGCAATATCCACCGCGAGCAGGTCGAGCAGGTGATGGGCGAGTTCATCGAGACGGTGGGTGATCAGACCAGCCTCGGCGTCGGCTCCGACGGTTATATCCGCAAGATGCTGACCCAGGCGCTGGGCGAGGACAAGGCCAACGGCCTGATCGACCGCATTTTGCTGGGCGGCAACACCAGTGGCCTGGACAGCCTCAAGTGGATGGAGCCGCGTGCGGTGGCGGACGTGATCCGTTACGAGCACCCGCAGATCCAGGCCATTGTGGTGGCGTATCTGGACCCGGACCAGGCCGGCGAAGTGCTGAGCCATTTCGACCAGAAGGCGCGCCTGGACATCATCTTGCGGGTGTCCTCGCTCAATACCGTGCAGCCCGCGGCGCTTAAAGAGCTCAACCAGATTTTGGAGAAGCAGTTCTCGGGCAACTCCAACTCTTCGCGTACCACGCTGGGTGGCATCAAGCGTGCGGCCGACATCATGAACTTCCTCGATAGCTCCACCGAGGGCCAGTTGATGGACGCGATCCGCGAAGTCGATGGCGATTTGTCCGAGCAGATCGAAGACTTGATGTTCGTGTTTAACAACCTGTCCGATGTTGACGACCGCGGTATCCAGGCGCTGCTGCGCGAAGTGTCTTCGGATGTGCTGGTGGTGGCGCTCAAGGGCGCCGACGAGAAGGTAAAAGACAAGATCTTCAAGAACATGTCCAAGCGTGCCTCGGAGCTTTTGCGCGACGACCTGGAAGCCAAGGGGCCGGTGCGTGTCAGCGACGTCGAGACGGCGCAAAAGGAAATCCTCACCATTGCCCGACGCATGGCCGAAGCTGGCGAGATCGTGCTCGGCGGCAAGGGTGGCGAGGAAATGATCTGATAGTGGGCGCCGCCGTTGCCAAGCGGACGGCGGTGAGGCCATCGCAGGTAAACCTTGCTCCTACAGGGGTGGCGACCACCACCCTGTAGGAGCCGGGTTTACCCGCGATGAAGGCGCCGCAATATGCCTGGGACACCGCGGTGAGGCCATCGCAGGTAAACCTTGCTCCTACAGGGGTGGCGACCACCACTCTGTAGGAGCCGGATTTACCCGCGATGAAGGCGCCGCAATATGCCTGGGACACCGCGGTGAGGCCATCGCAGCATAGGTATCTACACAATTCTGGGGCAGCGCGGCTCTTGTAGCCGCTGCCGAGGTACGAGGCTGCGATCGGCGGCGAAGCCGTCGTAAATTCAGGCCCTTCGGTGTGCCTGATGGATTACGGTCTCAGGTTTTACGGCCGCTTCGCTGCCGATCGCAGCCTCGTACCTCGTCAGCGGCTACATTCGTAGCAGTAGACGAGTTCAGCGAGGCCAGGTCCGGGGACGTAGTCCTCGCAAAGCCTGTACTCGCGGTGTATCTGAATACTGAAGTGCCAGGTTTTACGACTGCTGCGCAGCCGGACGTGGCCTCGTTCTACTCGTCCACTGCTACGAAATGCAGTACACCAAAAGATGTGTAGATACCTATGGCCATCGCAGGTAAACCTTGCTCCTACAGGGCTGACGACCACCACCTTGTAGGAGCCGGGTTTACCCGCGATGAAGGCGCCGCAATATGCCTGATACACCGCGGTGAGGCCATCGCAGGTAAACCTTGCTCCTACAGGGCTGGCGACCACCACCCAAGGAGCCGGGTTTACCCGCGATGAAGGCGCCGCAATATGCCTGGGACACCGCGGTGAGGCCATCGCAGGTAAACCTTGCTCCTACAGGGCTGGCGACCACCACCCTGTAGGAGCCGGGTTTACCCGCGATGAAGACACCGCAATATTCCTGATACACCGCGGCGTCAATATCGCGGGACCACCGCGAACACATTTGAAGAGTGCCTGCAGCATGTCGACCAACGAGCATTTGAGTGAGCTGATCCGCGCTGGCGACATTGAGGCCTTCGATCGCTGGGCGCTGCCTAGCTTCGATCCCGAAGAGCCGGAACCCGAGCCGGAACCGGTCGAGGAAACCCCCGAGGAAATCGAAGAAGTGCCGCTGGAGGAAGTCCAGCCGATCACCCTCGAAGAGCTCGAAAGCATTCGCCAGGAGGCCTATAACGAAGGCTTCGCCACCGGCGAGAAAGAGGGCTTCCACAGCACCCAGCTCAAGGTTCGCCAGGAAGCCGAAGCAGCCCTCGGCGCGCAGTTGAAGCGGCTGGAGCGGGTGATGCAAAACCTGTTCGAACCCATCGCCGAGCAAGACACCCAGATCGAAAAATCACTGGTCACTTTGGTTGGGCACATCACCCGCCAGGTGATCCAGCGCGAACTGCGCATGGACTCCCGCCAGATCGAGCACGTGTTGCGCGATGCCTTGAAACTGCTGCCAATGGGCGCCAACAACATCCGCATCCTGGTCAATCCGCAGGACTTCGCGTTGGTAAAAGCGATGCGCGAACGCCACGAAGAAAGCTGGCGCATTTTGGAAGACGAAAGCTTGCAGCCAGGCGGTTGCCGGATCGAGACCGAGCACAGTCGCATCGACGCCAGTATCGAGACTCGCATCGAGCAGGCGCTGGCGCAGATGTTCGACCAGCTGCATGACCAGAACCTGCACCCGGCCAAGCCGGACTTGCATATCGACCTGGACAGCCTCGATGCGCCTTGACCGCACCAGCTTCGGCAAGCGCCTGGACGCTTACGCCGACACCATCAATGTCGCTGCCCAGCCAGTGGTCGAAGGCCGCCTGCTGCGCATGGTCGGCCTGACCCTTGAGGCCGAAGGCCTGCGTGCCGCCATGGGCAGCCGCTGCCTGGTGATCAACGACGACAGCTATCACCCGATGCAGGTCGAGGCCGAGGTGATGGGTTTTTCCGGCGGCAAAGTGTTTTTGATGCCGGTCGGCAGTGTTTCCGGTATAGCGCCGGGCGCACGGGTAGTGCCGCTGGCCGACAACGGACGCTTGCCCATGGGCATGAGCATGCTCGGGCGCGTACTCGACGGCGCCGGGCGGGCGTTGGATGGCAAAGGCGGAATGAAAGCCGAAGACTGGGTGCCAATGGACGGCCCAACCATCAACCCGCTCAATCGCGACCCCATCCACCAGCCGCTGGACGTGGGCATTCGCAGCATCAACGGGTTGTTGACGGTCGGCCGTGGCCAGCGCTTGGGCCTGTTTGCCGGTACCGGTGTGGGTAAGTCGGTGTTGCTGGGCATGATGACCCGCTTTACCGAGGCCGACATAATCGTCGTGGGATTGATCGGTGAGCGGGGCCGCGAGGTGAAGGAGTTCATCGAGCACATTCTCGGTACAGAAGGCCTCAAGCGCTCGGTGGTGGTGGCCTCGCCTGCAGACGATGCGCCCCTGATGCGTTTGCGCGCGGCCATGTATTGCACCCGTATCGCTGAATATTTTCGCGACAAGGGCAAGAATGTCCTGTTGCTGATGGATTCGTTGACCCGTTTCGCCCAGGCCCAGCGGGAAATCGCCCTGGCCATTGGCGAGCCGCCGGCGACCAAGGGCTACCCGCCGTCGGTGTTCGCCAAGCTGCCAAAATTGGTGGAGCGGGCCGGTAATGCCGAAGCCGGTGGCGGCTCGATCACCGCGTTCTACACCGTATTGTCCGAAGGCGATGACCAGCAGGACCCGATTGCCGACTCGGCGCGGGGCGTGCTGGATGGGCACATCGTATTGTCCCGGCGCCTGGCCGAAGAGGGTCATTACCCGGCAATCGATATCGAAGCTTCGATCAGTCGAGTGATGCCTCAGGTGGTGACGCCGGAGCAGATGACCCAGGCGCAGCAGTTCAAGCAGCTGTGGTCGCGCCTGCAGCAGAGCCGCGACCTGATCAGCGTTGGCGCCTATGTGGCCGGTGGCGACCGGGAAACTGACCTTGCGATAGCCCTGCAACCCAAGCTCGTTCACTTCTTGCGCCAGGGCCTGCACGACAACGTCAGCCAGGCGCAAAGCCGCGAGCATCTGGCGTCGGTGTTTGCCCCGCCAGCCCCGGGTTAATCGGCCATGGCACAGACAAGCCGCGCCCAGCGTTTGGCCCCCGTGGTGGAAATGGCCGAAAACGCCGAACGCCAGGCCGCCCAGCGGTTGGGGCAGTTCCAGCAGCAGGTCAACCTGGCCCAGGCCAAGCTCGCCGAGCTTGACCACTTTCGCAGCGACTACCAACAGCAGTGGATCGCCCAGGGCCGCCAGGGGGTTTCAGGCATGTGGCTGATGAACTATCAGCACTTTCTCAATCAGCTGGAAACCGCCGTGGCCCAGCAACAGCAAAGCCTGACCTGGCACCAGAACAACCTCAAGAATGCTCGCGGCACCTGGCAGCAGGCCTATGCGCGGGTTGAAGGCTTGCGCAAACTGGTGCAGCGCTACCGGGATGAAGCGCGCCAAATCGAAGACAAGCGCGAGCAAAAATTGCTGGATGAACTCTCTCAGCGCCTGCCGCGTCATGACCGCTACTGACGGGTATTTTCGCCCGCCAGGTTGCTGCCTGAGCGTACCGGTGCTACACCTTCCACTGTCTGGTATTGCCGCAAGGAATTGCATTCATGGCTGTAGGTTCTAAATGTTCCCAGGATGGGAAAAAACTGACGATTTCGATTAAAGGGCGTTTCGATTTCGGCAGGCATCAGGAGTTTCGAGATTCCTACGAGCGCCTGTCCCTCAAGCCCGAATTCGTAGTCATAGACCTCAAGGACGCCACCTACCTGGACAGCTCTGCGCTGGGCATGTTGTTGCTGTTGCGCGATTATGCCGGCGGCGAAACAGCGGATATCCGGGTCATCAACACCAATTCGGATGTGCGCAAGATCCTGGCGATCTCCAATTTCGACAAGCTGTTTGACATCAACTGACCTTCGTCATGCCAGGTGCCCAACCGCTGACGATCCTGATCGCCGAAGACAGCGCGGCCGACCGCTTATTGCTGTGTACCATTGTGCGCAAGCAGGGGCATACCGTACTGACCGCTGAAAATGGCCAGCAAGCCGTTGCGCTATTTGCCGAGCAGCGCCCGCAGCTGGTGCTGCTCGATGCCCTGATGCCAGTGATGGATGGCTTTGAAGCGGCCCGGCAGATCAAGGCGCTGGCCGGTGAAACGCTCATACCCATTATTTTCCTGACGTCCCTGAGTGAGCAGGATGCGCTGGTACGCAGCCTGGAGGCGGGCGGCGACGACTTTCTGGCGAAGCCCTATAACCCGATCATCCTGGCCGCCAAGATCAAGGCGATGGACCGGCTGCGACGATTGCAGGCCATGGTGCTGGAACAACGAGATCAATTGGCCCGCCACCATGAGCATCTGCTTGCTGAGCAGCGGGTGGCCAAGGCGGTCTTTGATCAGGTCGCCCATGCCGGTTGCCTCAGTGCGTCGAATATCCGTTACCTGCAATCGCCTTATGCGCTGTTCAACGGTGACCTGCTGCTGGCCGCCTTCACGCCTGGCGGCGATATGCATGTACTGCTGGGCGACTTTACCGGCCACGGCCTGCCTGCGGCGGTCGGTACCATGCCGCTGGCCGAAGTCTTCTACGGCATGACCGCCAAGGGCTATGGCCTGGCCCAGGTCCTGAGGGAAATGAACGCCAAGCTCAAGCGGGTCCTGCCGGTCGATATGTTCTGCTGCGCCACCTTTCTCAGCTTGAGCTTTCAGCGTCGGCAGGTGGAAGTGTGGAACGGCGGCATGCCCGACGGTTACCTGCATCGCACGGCCGCTGGTGAACGGCTGGCGCTGGTGTCGCGCCACTTGCCACTGGGCATTCTGGCGCCCCAGCAGTTCGACGACACCACCGAAGTGTTGCCGATGGCGTTGGGTGATCGGATCTTCCTATTGTCTGATGGTATACTCGACACCAGCGACGCCGACGATGAGTTGTTTGGCGTCGAGCGCTTGGGGCGGGTGTTTGACGCCAACCGGGAGCCTGTGCACCTGTTCGAGGACATTCGCCAGGCACTCAGCGATTTTGGCGGCCGTTCGCGCGACGATGTAAGCATGGTGGAAGTGACCATGGTCGAGCCCGATCATGTGCAGCCGCCGCCGTTGGTTTATTCCGACAGCGGCGTTTCGAGCCCGCTGGACTGGTCAGTGAGCTTCGAGTTTCGCGCCGAGACGCTCAAGCGTTTCAACCCCTTGCCGTATCTGTTGCAACTGCTGCAGGAAATCCACGGCCTGCGTGCTCAAAGCGGTGCGCTGTACAGTGTGTTGGCCGAGCTCTACTCCAACGCTCTGGAGCATGGTGTGCTGGCACTAGACTCCAGCCTCAAGAACGATGCCGCAGGTTTTGCCCTTTACTACCAGGAGCGCAATCGGCGCCTGGATGCCTTGGGTCACGGCTACATACGCCTGCATCTGCGGGTCGAGCCGATCAACCGGGGTGGTCGCCTGCTGATCGAGGTCACGGACAGCGGCAAGGGTTTTGACGTCAATGGGGTGCTGGCTCGGCCCCTGCGGGAACAAGGTCTGTCTGGGCGTGGTCTGACCCTGATACGTCAGTTGAGTCGCCGAGCCGATTGGGACGACGAGGGACGCACGGCGCGCGTGGAGTTTGCCTGGGGGGCCCTGGCATTAATCGATACTTGATCAAGGAGCGAACAAGTGAAAAAAGAACATCTCGATTACAACGTGCTCAGCGCGTTGCAAGAGGTCATGGAAGATGAATATCCTCTGTTGCTGGATACTTTCCTCAAAGACTCGCAGACACGGCTTGAGCTGCTGCGCCAGGCCCGCAGCGCCGAAGAACTGGGCCAAACCGCCCACAGCTTCAAGGGTAGCTGCAGCAACATGGGGGCTTTCGTGCTGGCTGACCTGTGTCAGGAGCTGGAAGATCGGGTCAAATACCCTCCCTTGTCCGGCATTGAAGACCTGATCAACCGCATCGATCAGGAATTCACTGCCATCGATCGTTTGTACCGCGACGAACGTCTGCGTTTTCCCTGCTGAACCTCTCCTGGCGTCGGGTGGCAAACCTGGCGTGACTTTTGCCTGAGCTTCGTGACTGTGCCGTTTATTACTGTGCCGCGGAGACCTTCATGCCCCTCGCTTCCAACCCGCTTCTGCAAGCCCCTTCGGCCACCAAGACGCAGGCGCCCGCCGCCAGCGTGCCGGAGCGTGCGCCGCAAGCAGCCAAGGGCGCGGCCGACAGCTTTGACACGGTATTTGCCCAGCAGTCGGTAGATAAGCCCACGGCTGATGAGGTGCCAAAGGTTGCCGATAGCGGCAAGGATTTGCCTGCCAAGGCGGCAGAAGATAAAGACGATACGGTGGAAGACAGCGACCCGGCGGTGGCGCAGGCAGTGCTTGCTACGCCCGAGGTTCTTGTTCAGGTGGTGAGCGCTGAGCCTGCTGCACAGCCCTTGCTCCAGGCTTCCACCCTGGCAGCGGTGGATCAGGCCCAGGCGGCTGCCCTGGCGGCAGAGGGCGACTATGACCCATCGACCGATCCCTTGGCGGATTTGCCGATGGTGCGCCTGGCCCTGGAGCAGAACGCCCAGGCTCAGGGGACGGTGTCTGCCCATGCCGGCAAGGGCGCTGCGGCCCAGGCCGAGGCTGCGCCTATGGCGGGCGTAATGGCTGGCATGGCGCTTGCGGATGAACAGGCCGCGGCCGACGGCGCTTCCACCGAGTCGGGTGAGCAGGCCTTCACCGGTCTGCTCGATGATGGCCTCAAGGACATCAAGGGCACCGCCAGCGACACGCGAGTGGACAATTTTGCCGAACGCTTGCAGGCGCTGTCCCAGGCGGCCCAGGTCAAACCCGTCAATGTCGCTGCTCAGCCGACGCCGCTGAGCCAGCCGCTGGCCATGCATCAGGGTGGTTGGACCGAGGGCTTGGTCAACCGCGTGATGTACCTTTCCAGCCAAAATCTCAAGTCGGCCGATATCCAGCTTCAGCCGGCTGAGCTGGGGCGCCTGGACATCCGCGTCAACCTGGCCCCCGACCAGCAAACCCAGATCGCCTTCAGCAGCGGCCATGCCGGGGTTCGCGAAGCGCTGGAAGGGCAGCAGCAGCGCCTGCGCGAGATGTTCGTCCAGCAGGGCTTGGGCGAGCCGCAAGTCAGCGTGTCCGACCAGTCGCGGGGCTGGCAGGGCCAGGAGCAAGGGCAGGGTGGCCAGCGTAGTGGCGGTGGTAATGGCAGGGTGGAGAGCGTGGAGTCAGTTGACAACGTAGCGACAATTGAAGCTGCCAGCACCGTGGTGATCGGCTCCAGCGTCGTGGACTATTACGCGTAAGGGTGAGGGGCTGTATCGAGGCTTCCAGGCGCTTGCCTTGGATTTTGTGCTGTTGCCGAGATCGAGCGCCGCCCGCGCGGCGCATCGCCGGCTAAAGCCGACTCCCACATTTTTTGCAACGTGCCATGGCCTGTGGGGTTGGGGTTGTTAGCCTTGGTGGTTCGGCTTTAGATTTTTGTGATTTCGGGGGGGGCGCGTGGCTGACAACTCCAATCTCACAGGCCATGGCACGTTGCAACCAATGTGGGAGCCGGCTTTAGCCGGCGATGCGCCGCGCGGGCGGCGCTCGATCTCAAGAGCAAAGGAAAAACCAAGGCAGGCACCTCGTGTGGCTCATGTTGCGCACCACGTTGATCTGGCATAACACTTGCTCCGCATCGCTCATGTATCAAATGAGTGACGGATTATTGGCATGGCGAAGAGCGACGCAGCAAAAGACCCCGCCGCAAAAGGCAAACTCAAGCTGATTATCCTGGTCGTGGTGGGCCTGTTGCTGGCCATCGGTGTCTCGGTGGGCGCCACCTGGTTTTTCCTGCAGAAGAGCGAGAGCAAGCCAGAAGCGGCCACCGAGGTCGCCAGCACCAAGCCGATGGCCCTGTACGAGTCATTGACTCCGGCTTTTGTCGTCAACTACAACCAGAATGGCCGCCAGCGCTACATGCAAGTCAGCATTACCCTGCTGGCCCGCGATCAGGGCGAGCTCAATGCGCTCAAAGTGCACATGCCGGTGATTCGCAACAATTTGGTCATGCTGTTCTCCGCGCAGCCTTTCGACACCCTGGCCACCCCGATTGGCCAGGAAATGCTGCGCCAGAAGGCCACGGCCAGCGTGCAGGAAGTGGCGATAAAAGAAGTGGGCAAGCCGGTCATTGACCAGGTGCTCTTCACCAATTTCGTATTGCAGTAGGAACACGACATGTCCGTGCAAGACCTGCTGTCCCAGGATGAAATCGACGCCCTCTTGCACGGTGTCGATGATGGTTTGGTCGCCATCGAAAGCCCCGCTGAGCCTGGCAGTGTCAAAAGCTATGACCTGACCACCCAGGACCGGATCGTGCGCGGCCGCATGCCGACCCTGGAAATGATCAACGAGCGCTTTGCCCGTTATACCCGTATCAGTATGTTCAACCTGCTGCGTCGTTCTGCCGATGTGGCCGTGGGCGGTGTGCAGGTGATGAAGTTCGGCGAGTACGTCCACTCGCTGTATGTGCCGACCAGCCTCAACCTGGTCAAGGTCAAGCCGTTGCGCGGTACTGCGCTGTTTATTCTCGATGCCAAGCTGGTGTTCAAGCTGGTGGACAACTTCTTTGGCGGTGACGGCCGTCACGCCAAGATCGAAGGGCGGGAGTTCACCCCGACCGAGCTGCGCGTGGTGCGCATGGTGCTCGATCAGGCCTTCAAAGACTTGAAGGAAGCCTGGCAGGCGATCATGGAAATCAACTTCGAGTACATCAACTCGGAAGTGAACCCGGCCATGGCCAACATCGTCGGCCCCAGCGAAGCCATTGTGGTGTCGACCTTCCATATAGAGCTCGATGGCGGTGGCGGCGACCTGCACGTGACCATGCCGTACTCGATGATCGAGCCAGTGCGCGAGATGCTCGATGCGGGCTTCCAGTCAGACCTGGACGACCAGGACGAGCGCTGGAGCAAGGCCCTGCGCGAGGACGTGCTGGATGTCAGCGTACCGCTGGGCGCCACCGTGGCGCGCCGCCAGCTGAAACTGCGCGACATCCTGCACATGCAGCCGGGCGATGTGATCCCGGTCGAGATGTCCGACGAATTGATCCTGCGCGCCAATGGCGTGCCGGCCTTCAAGGCCAAGCTCGGTTCCCACAAGGGCAACCTGGCCTTGCAAGTGATTGAGCCTATTGCGCGCCGTTGAACAGCGCGCAGGTTTAGACCCTCTCCCAGATGTAATGCCGTCGAGGACACCATGGCGAACGAACACGAAACCATTTCCGCCGAAGACCAGGCGCTGGCTGATGAATGGGCCGCGGCCCTGAGCGAAACAGGCAACAGCAGCCAGGCCGATATTGATGCCTTGCTGGCTGCCGATAACGGTAGCGCGCGCGCGCCTTCCAACCGCATGGGATTGGAAGAGTTCGGCAGCTCGCCGCGTGGCAATGACCACCACGTGAGCCTGGAAGGCCCGAACCTGGATGTGATCCTGGATATTCCGGTGACCATTTCCATGGAAGTGGGCAGTACCGAAATCAACATTCGCAACCTGCTGCAACTGAACCAGGGTTCGGTGATCGAGCTTGATCGCCTGGCCGGTGAGCCGTTGGACGTGCTGGTCAATGGCACCTTGATTGCGCATGGCGAAGTGGTGGTGGTCAACGAAAAGTTCGGCATCCGCCTGACGGACGTGATCAGCCCCAGCGAACGCATCAAGAAGCTGCGCTGAATGGACAAGCTCTGGGTAGCAGTGCTTGCGGGGCTGAGCACGCAGGTGCTGGCGGCGGAGCCGGTTTCGTCGATATCGGCGAGCGGCAGCGTGAGCGGCCAGTTGACGCAGCTGGTGCTGGGTTTGCTGCTGGTGCTGGGGCTGATCTTTCTGCTCGCCTGGTTGCTGCGCAAGGTGCAGAACGCCGCACCCCGTGGTCGCCAGGTGATCGACGTGATCGGCACCCGCGCCCTCGGCCCGCGGGACCGGCTGGTGCTGGTGCAGGTGGGCGAGGAGCAGATCCTGCTTAGCCACACCCCGGGCAGCATCACCACGCTGCACGTGCTGACCAAGCCAGTGGAGCCTTGCGAGGCCACTCGCCCCGCCTCCCCCGAGTTTGCCCAGCGCCTGATGGAGCTGTTGGGCAAGGATCAAAAGGATAAGCCTTGATGTCGCGCTTGCTGTTGACGCTGCTGCTACTGGTGGCGGCGCCGCTGGCGCTGGCGGCCGACCCGTTGTCGATTCCGGCGATCACCCTGTCCAGCGGGGCCGATGGCCAGCAGG
This sequence comes from Pseudomonas sp. KH_021, assembly GCF_057838865.1. Lineage (NCBI taxonomy): Bacteria > Pseudomonadati > Pseudomonadota > Gammaproteobacteria > Pseudomonadales > Pseudomonadaceae > Pseudomonas > Pseudomonas sp. KH_021. Next base: position 1,687,261 of record NZ_CM174477.1, read on the forward strand.
AATATTCGGTCAGCCTGCAGATCCTGCTGATCATGACGGCGCTGAGTTTCATCCCGGCGTTTGTCATGCTGATGACCAGCTTTACCCGGATCATCATCGTCTTCTCGATCCTGCGCCAGGCCCTGGGCCTGCAGCAAACGCCGTCCAACCAGATCCTCACCGGCATGGCGCTGTTTCTGACGATGTTCATCATGGCGCCGGTGTTCGACCGGGTGAACCAGGATGCCCTGCAGCCTTACCTGGCTGAGAAGCTCAGCGCCCAGGATGCGATCGCCAAGGCCGAGGTGCCGATCAAGGACTTCATGCTGGCCCAGACCCGGCAGAGTGATCTGGAGCTGTTTATGCGCCTGTCCAAGCGCACCGACATCGCAAGCCCCGATCAGGCCCCCCTGACCATTCTGGTACCGGCCTTCGTCACCTCGGAGCTCAAGACCGCTTTCCAGATCGGTTTCATGATCTTCATTCCGTTCTTGATCATCGACCTGGTGGTCGCCAGTGTGCTGATGGCCATGGGTATGATGATGCTGTCGCCTTTGATTATCTCGTTGCCGTTCAAGATCATGCTGTTTGTGCTGGTGGATGGCTGGGCGTTGATCATTGGCACCTTGGCCAGCAGTTTCGGGGGTGTTTAGCCATGACGCCAGAAGTCGCTGTCGACCTGTTTCGTGATGCCCTGTGGCTGACCACCTTGATGGTCGCCGTGTTGGTGATCCCCAGCCTGTTAGTGGGCCTGGTGGTGGCGATGTTCCAGGCCGCGACCCAGATCAACGAACAAACCTTGAGCTTTTTGCCAAGGCTGTTGGTGATGTTGGTGACCTTGATCGTGGCCGGGCCCTGGCTGGTGCGCACGTTTATGGAATACATCCTGTCGCTGTACGGCAGCATTCCGCAACTGATCGGGTAAGCGGCCATGCTTGAGCTGAGCGATACACAGATTGGCACTTGGGTCGCCAGCTTCATGCTGCCGCTGTTTCGCGTGGCGGCGGTGCTGATGACCATGCCGGTGTTCGGCACTACGTTGTTGCCCGTGCGCATTCGCTTGTATTTCTCCCTCGCCATTACCGTCGTGATCGCGCCCGGTTTGCCGGCTATGCCTCAGGTGCATGCGCTGGACCTGAGCGCGCTGCTGCTGATCGGCGAACAGGTGATTATCGGCGCCTTGCTCGGGCTTTCGCTGCAGCTGTTTTTTCAGTCTTTCGTGATTGCCGGGCAAATCGTCGCGATCCAGATGGGCATGGGCTTTGCGTCCATGGTCGACCCCGCCAACGGCGTGTCGGTGGCGGTGATCGGGCAGTTCTTCACGATGCTGGTGACCCTGTTGTTCCTGGCCATGAACGGGCATTTGGTGGTGTTCGAAGTGCTGGCCGAGAGCTTTACCACCTTGCCGGTGGGTGGGGGGCTGTTGGTCAACCATTTCTGGGAGCTGGTCGGGCGCATGGGCTGGGTGTTGGGTGCAGCCTTGTTGCTGGTGTTGCCGGCCATCACAGCGCTGCTGGTGGTCAACATCGCCTTTGGCATCATGACCCGGGCGGCGCCGCAGCTGAATATCTTCTCCATCGGTTTTCCACTGACCCTGGTGCTGGGCATGTTCATTCTGTGGGTCAGCATGGCCGATATCCTCAACCAGTATCAGCCGCTGGCCTCCGAGGCTTTGCAGTGGCTGCGCGAATTGGCCAGGGCACGCTGAAATGGCAGAGAGCGAAAGCGGGCAGGACAAGACAGAAGACCCCACCGACAAACGTAAGAAAGACTCCCGCGAGAAGGGCGAAATCGCTCGCTCCAAAGAGCTCAATACGTTGGCGGTGATGATGGCGGGGGCGGGCGGCCTGCTGATATTTGGCGGCGCCCTGGCCCAGGCCTTGCTGGAGTTGATGCGGCTCAACTTCAGCTTGCCTCGCGAAGTGTTGCTCGATGAGCGCTACATGGGCATCTTCTTGCTCAACTCTGGCAAGATCGCGCTGTTGGCGACTCAGCCGGTGTTGTTGCTGTTGCTGCTGGCAGCGCTGGTCGGGCCGATTTCGCTGGGTGGCTGGTTGTTCGCCACCGGTAGCCTTGCGCCGAAATTCAGCCGCATGAACCCGCTGTCCGGGCTTAAACGGATGTTTTCGATGCACGCCTTGACCGAGCTGCTCAAGGCCTTGGCCAAGTTTTTCGTGGTGTTGATCGTGGCGTTGGTGGTGCTGATGTCCGACCGCGACGACTTGTTGGCGATTGCCCATGAGCCGCTGGAGCTGGCGATTGTGCATAGTGTCCAGGTGGTGGGGTGGAGCACGCTGTGGATGGCGTTGGGGCTGCTGCTGATTGCGGCGGTGGATGTGCCGATCCAGCTGTATCAGAGCAAGCAGAAGCTGATGATGACCAAGCAGGAAGTGCGCGACGAATTCAAGGACAGCGAAGGCCGGCCCGAGGTCAAGCAGCGAATTCGCCAGGTCCAGCGAGAAATGTCTCAAAGGCGAATGATGGCGGCAATTCCCGAGGCTGATGTGGTGATTACCAACCCGACGCATTATGCGGTGGCGCTCAAATACGACGCCGAGAAGGGCGGGGCGCCGATCCTGCTGGCCAAGGGCAGCGATTTTCTGGCCCTTAAAATCCGTGAAATCGCTACCCAGCACCAGATCCAGTTGCTCGAATCCCCGGCGCTGGCGCGCTCGATCTACTACTCCACCGAAGTCGATCAGGAAATCCCCGCCGGGTTGTACCTCGCCGTGGCGCAGGTGTTGGCGTATGTCTACCAGATCCGCCAATACAAGGCCGGGCGCGGCAAACGGCCTGATCCATTGAAAGACCTGCCTATCCCCCCGGACCTTCAGCGCGATTCTTGAGGTCCGCCCGCGATGATATCGCCGCGATTTACCTGTACAACCGCGGTGCCTGTATCGTAAGTAAACTTGGCTCCTACATGGCTGCGGCGCCTGAATCACGGGTAGGAGCCGGGCTCGCCCGCGATGATATCGCCGCGATTTTCCTGTACAACCGCGGTGCCTGCATCGCAAGCAAGCTTGGCTCCTACATGGCTGCGGCGCCTGAATCACGGGTAGGAGCCGGGCTCGCCCGCGATGATATCGCCGCGATTTACCCGTTAAACCGCGGTGCCTGTATCGCAAGCAAGCTTGGCTCCTACATGGCTGCGGCGCCTGAATCACGGGTAGGAGCCGGGCTCGCCCGCGATGATATCGCCGCGATTTACCTGTAAAACCGCGGTGCCTGCATCGCAAGCAAGCTTGGCTCCTACATGGCTGCGGCGCCTGAATCACGGGTAGGAGCCGGGCTCGCCCGCGATGATATCGCCGTGATTTACCCGTTAAACCGCGGTGCCTGCATCGCAAGCAAGCTTGGCTCCTACATGGCTGCGGCGCCTGAATCACGGGTAGGAGCCGGGCTCGCCCGCGATGATATCGCCGCGATTTACCTGTAAAACCGCGGTGCCTGTATCGCAAGCAAGCTTGGCTCCTACAACGGGTAGGAGCCGGGCTCGCCCGCGATGATATCGCCGCGATTTTCCTGTACAACCGCGGTGCCTGCATCGCAAGCAAGCTTGGCTCCTACCGGTTTGCGCGCGATGGGTTCATCGTGAATGGCCAAGTTGGAAAGCTTCTTGCAATAGCAGCGCTGCGCCCTCTATGGCGTCAAAAGTTTGCTTGATGCTTGTGAGGAAAATCGGTGGATCGTACCCAGTTAATCAATGCTGCCCGCAGCAACTTGTCCGGCCTGGGTCGGGGCAATCTGGGTGTGCCGCTGTTGTTGCTGGTGATGCTGGCGATGATGATGCTGCCGGTGCCGCCGTTTTTGCTCGATGTGTTCTTCACCTTCAACATTGCCTTGTCCATCGTTGTGCTGCTGGTGTGCGTGTACGCCCTGCGGCCGCTGGATTTCGCCGTCTTCCCGACCATCCTGTTGGTGGCGACCCTGCTGCGCCTGGCGCTGAACGTGGCGTCGACACGGGTGGTGATGCTCCACGGTCATGATGGCCACGCCGCAGCCGGCAAGGTGATCCAGGCCTTCGGCGAGGTGGTGATCGGCGGTAACTATGTGGTCGGTATCGTGGTGTTCGCGATTCTGATGATCATCAACTTCGTGGTGGTCACCAAGGGCGCCGGGCGTATTTCCGAGGTGAGCGCACGCTTCACCCTGGACGCCATGCCCGGCAAGCAGATGGCCATCGACGCCGACCTTAACGCCGGCCTGATCGACCAGGCCCAGGCCAAGGCTCGCCGCACGGAAGTGGCCCAAGAGGCCGAGTTCTACGGTTCCATGGACGGTGCCAGCAAGTTCGTGCGCGGTGACGCCGTTGCCGGCCTGTTGATTCTGTTCATCAACCTGATCGGCGGCATGGCCATCGGTATCTTCCAGCACAGCATGAGCTTTGCCGAAGCCGGTAAGGTTTACGCCCTGTTGACCATCGGAGACGGATTAGTGGCGCAATTGCCATCACTGCTGCTGTCCACCGCCGCGGCAATCATGGTGACTCGTGCCTCGGGCTCCGAAGACATGGGCAAGCAGATCAACCGGCAGATGTTCGCCTCGCCCAAGGCACTGGCGGTGTCGGCCGGCCTGATGCTGGTCATGGGCCTGGTGCCGGGCATGCCGCATTTCTCGTTTATTTCCCTGGCCATGGTCGCGGGCGGCATCGCGTATCTGGTGTGGCGCAACCAGAACCAGCAGAAAGTCCAGGCCCTGCAAGAGGTTCAGCGCCAGCAGGATTTGCTGCCTTCCCCCCAGCGCACCCAAGAAACCAAGGAGCTGGGCTGGGATGACGTCACCCCCATCGACATGATCGGCCTGGAGGTGGGCTACCGCCTCATTCCGCTAGTAGACCGCAACCAGGGCGGCCAATTGCTGGCGCGGATCAAGGGCGTGCGCAAGAAGCTGTCCCAGGACTTGGGCTTCCTGATGCCCACCGTGCATATCCGCGACAACCTTGACCTGGCGCCCAGCGCCTATCGCCTGACGCTGATGGGGGTGATCCTGGCCGAAGCCGAGATCTACCCGGATCGAGAGCTTGCGATCAACCCAGGCCAGGTTTACGGCACCCTCAGTGGTATCACCGCCAAAGACCCGGCTTTCGGCCTCGAAGCGGTGTGGATCGAGCTCAGCCAGCGCAGCCAGGCGCAGACCCTGGGCTACACTGTGGTCGACGCCAGTACCGTGGTCGCCACGCACCTCAACCAGATCCTGTACAAGCATTGCCATGAGCTGATCGGCCACGAAGAGGTCCAGCAGTTGCTGAACGTACTGGCCAAGGGCTCGCCCAAGCTTGCCGAAGAACTGGTGCCGGGCATTCTGTCGTTGTCCGGTTTGCTCAAAGTACTGCAGGCGCTGCTGGCCGAACAGGTGCCGGTGCGCGATATCCGCAGCATCGCCGAGGCCATCGCCAACAATGCCAACAAGAGTCAAGATACTGCCGCCATGGTGGCCGCGGTGCGTGTCGGATTGTGTCGCGCCATCGTGCAAAGCATTGTGGGGCTTGAGCCCGAGCTGCCTGTGATCACGCTTGAGCCAAGGTTGGAACAAATTTTGCTCAATAGTTTGCAGCGCGCCGGACAAGGCCAGGAAGAAGCTGTTCTTCTGGAGCCGAGCATGGCCGAAAAACTTCAGCGTTCGTTGATCGAAGCTGCCCAGCGTCAGGAAATGCAGGGGCAGCCGGCGATCCTGCTGGTCGCAGGGCCGGTCAGGGCGATGCTGTCGCGCTTCGGTCGTCTGGCTGTACCGAATTTGCACGTTCTGGCGTATCAGGAAATACCCGACAACAAGCAAGTCACCATCGTTGCAACAGTAGGGCCCAATGGCTGAGGTAACGGGTTATGCAAGTTAAGCGTTTTTTCGCTGCCGACATGCGCCAAGCGATGAAACTGGTTCGCGATGAGTTGGGGCCCGACGCCGCCATCATTGGTAACCGGCGGATTGCTGGCGGTGTCGAGCTGACGGCGGCGCTGGACTACAAGTTGTCGGCACTGGCGCCCAGCGCGCCAAACGTTGAACTCGAGAACGAGTTGCGCAAGACCCAGTCGCGTATCGTGACCGCGCAGGCTGAGCTGAGCATTCGCAACGATGCCAATACCAATGGCCAGTTGTTCGCAGGTTTGCCGCTGACCGCTGCCGAACCCCTGGTCGAGCCCCATTTCGAGGAGCCGCCACGCCCGGTTGCGCCACCTGCCATGCCGCCGGTCGACCACCGCCTGTTCGACTCCATGCGTTCGGAGCTCAGTGGCTTGCGCGAGCTGCTGGAAGTCCAGCTCGGCTCCCTGGCCTGGACCCAACTGCAAGGCAGCAAACCACAGCAGGCCAACCTCTGGCGACGCCTGCAGCGCATTGGCCTGTCTGGCCCGCTGTCGCGTGACCTGCTGGAACTGACCCGCGAAATCGAAGACCCACGCCATGCCTGGCGCATGTTGCTGGCCCACCTGGCGCGCAAGATCACGGTGCCTGAGATCGAGCCGATCGAAGAGGGCGGGGTGATTGCCATGGTCGGCCCGGCCGGCATGGGCAAGACCACCACCCTGGCCAAGCTGGCTGCGCGCTATGTACTCAAGTACGGCGCGCAGAGCCTGGCGTTGGTGAGCATGGACAGCTTCCGTATCGGCGCCCAGGAGCAACTCAAGACCCTGGGGCGAATCCTCAATGTCTCGGTGACCTACGTTGACCCTGGGCAGTCGTTGGCCCAGGCGCTGGAACCGTTGCTGCGCAAGCGCGTCGTGCTGATCGACACCGCTGGCCTGCAGGCCAGCGACCCGGCCCTGCGCATGCAGCTTGAAAGCCTGGCCGGGCGTGGCATCAAGGCACGCAACTTTCTGGTTTTGGCCACTACCAGCCAGAAACAGGTGCTCACCGCCGCCTACCACAGCTATAAGCGCTGCGGCCTGTCGGGGTGCATCCTGACTAAACTGGATGAAACGGCTTGTCTTGGCGAAGTGCTGAGCCTGGCCATCAGTCAAGAATTGCCGGTTGCCTACCTAACCGATGGCCCGCGCATTCCTGACGACCTGCACGTACCGCGCGGTCACCAGTTGGTGAGTCGCGCGGTCAGCGTGCAGATGCAGGAAGAGCCCAGCGAAGAGGCGATGGCCGATATGTTCGCTGATCTCTACCAGCGCCCCGGCCAGCGAGTGGGCTGAGGTGAACATGGAACAACAACAAAGTACCTGCATTGTCCGGCTGCCGCGCGCAGTCAGTCATGTGGCCGCGGTCTAAGAAAGACAAGGTAAAGAACGAACATGGGCAGCATGCATCCAGTACAGGTGATCGCGGTGACCGGCGGCAAGGGTGGCGTCGGCAAGACTAACGTGTCAGTGAACTTGTCCCTGGCGCTGGCTGAGCTTGGCCGTCGTGTCATGCTGCTGGACGCCGACCTGGGACTGGCGAATGTCGACGTACTGCTGGGGTTGACCCCCAAGCGCACCCTGGCCGACGTGGTCGAGGGGCGCTGCGAGCTGCGCGATGTGGTGTTGCAGGGGCCGGGCGGTGTGCGGGTGATCCCGGCCGCGTCTGGCACCCAGAGCATGGTCCACCTCACGCCCGCCCAGCATGCCGGCCTGATCCAGGCGTTCAGCGATATTGGCGACAACCTCGACGTGCTGGTGATCGACACCGCGGCCGGTATCGGTGATTCGGTGGTCAGCTTCGTGCGCGCCGCCCAGGAAGTGCTGCTGGTGGTGTGCGACGAGCCTACCTCGATCACCGATGCCTATGCGTTGATCAAGCTGCTCAACCGCGATTACGGCATGAACCGCTTCCGGGTCCTGGCTAACATGGCCCAGAGCCCGCAGGAAGGGCGCAACCTGTTTGCCAAGCTGACCAAGGTCACCGACCGTTTTCTTGATGTCTCCCTGCAATACGTGGGCGCGGTGCCTTATGACGAATGCGTGCGCAAGGCGGTGCAGAAGCAGCGTGCCGTCTATGAAGCCTTCCCACGTTCCAAGTGCGCGCTGGCCTTCAAGGCCATTGCCCAGAAGGTCGACACCTGGCCGCTGCCCGCCAACCCCCGTGGGCACCTGGAATTCTTCGTCGAGCGGCTGGTGCAGCGGACCAGCACAGGGCCGGTGCTATGAATGCCAGCGGCTATCGCATGTACAGCAAGGCCTCGCGTGACTCGCAGAGCGAGTTGATCGAGCGATACGCCCCGCTGGTCAAGCGCATTGCCTACCACTTGCTGGCGCGTTTGCCGGCCAGTGTGCAAGTCGAGGATCTGATCCAGGCCGGCATGATTGGCCTGCTGGAAGTGTCCAACAAATACGACGCCAGCAAAGGCGCCAGTTTCGAGACCTACGCCGGTATTCGCATCCGTGGTGCGATGCTCGATGAGGTCCGCAAGGGCGACTGGGCTCCCCGCTCGGTCCACCGCAATACCCGTATGGTCAGTGATGCGATTCGGGCAATTGAAGCAAAAACCGGCCGTGACGCTAAAGATCACGAAGTTGCGGCCGAACTCCAATTGAGCCTTGATGATTACTACGGGATTTTGAACGACACATTGGGCAGCCGCCTGTTCAGTTTCGACGACCTGTTGCAGGACGGCGAGCACGAAGGGCTGCATGAGGACGGCGCGAGCGCACAGCTTGAACCGTCGCGTGATCTGGAAGACGAACGCTTCCAGGCCGCGCTGGCCGATGCCATCGCCAATCTGCCCGAGCGTGAACGTCTGGTTCTGGCCTTGTATTACGACGAGGAACTGAACCTCAAGGAAATCGGCGAAGTGTTGGGCGTCAGTGAGTCACGGGTCAGCCAGTTGCACAGTCAGTGCGCCGCGCGTTTGCGTGGGCGCCTGGGGGAATGGCGGGCACGTTGAGCTGGGGCTGCCAGTCGATCGACGGGTAGCAAAGACGTTCTGCACGACGTTGCGAATTCATGCAGTCGTGGCACGCAACAAAACACCGGATTTGATTGAATGCGCACCCCGTAGCCGGGTGCGTTTAAGACTGCTTGGAGGTCGAATTGGACAAGAACATGAAAATCCTCATCGTTGACGATTTTTCGACGATGCGGCGGATCATCAAGAACCTGTTGCGCGACCTGGGGTTCACCAACACCCATGAAGCCGACGATGGCAACACCGCGCTGCCAATGCTCAACAGCGGCAGTTTTGATTTCCTCGTCACCGACTGGAACATGCCAGGCATGAGCGGGCTGGACCTGCTCAAGGCTGTGCGTGCCGATGCGCGCCTGAGCCACCTGCCGGTGTTGATGGTGACCGCCGAAGCCAAGCGTGAGCAGATCATCCAGGCCGCCCAGGCCGGTGTGAACGGTTACGTGGTCAAGCCATTCACGGCCCAAGCGCTCAAAGAAAAGATCGAAAAGATCTTCGAGCGCGTCAACAGCTGAAGATCGCCACGGGAGCGCTATGGAGCCTAACAATTCGTCTTTGGGTGACTTTGAGTCGACCCTGAAGAGACATGCCCACGAGTTGGTGAACAGCCTTGAAAAAGGCAAGTTCGGCGACGCGGTACATCTGATCCATGAGCTGAACCAGACGCGTGACCGTGGCCTGTATCAAGAGGTCGGCAAGCTGACGCGCGAACTGCACAGCGCCATCGTCAGCTTTCAGATCGACCCGCGCATGCCGCAGGCCGAGGAAGTCTCACAGATCACTGATGCCACTGAGCGTTTGTCTTATGTGGTCAAGCTGACCGAGGCGGCGGCCAATCGCACCATGGACCTGGTGGAGCAGAGCACGCCGGTGGTCAATGACATGGGCAGCGAGGCCAAGGCCTTGAGCGTCGACTGGCAGCGTTTCATGCGCCGGGAAGTCGAGGCTTCGGAGTTTCGTGAACTGGCCAAGCGGATCGACAGTTTTCTGACGCGCAGCGAGCAGAATGCCCGCACCGTGTCTGGCAGCCTCAATGACATCCTGCTGGCCCAGGACTACCAGGACCTCACGGGCCAGGTCATCAAGCGCGTCACGCAGATGGTCACTGAAGTCGAAAGCAACCTGCTCAAGCTGGTGCTGATGGCAAGCCAGGTGGATCGTTTTGCGGGTATTCAGCACGATCACCAACTGCTGGCCAACGAAAAAAATCAGGAAAATCATCCCGCCAGGGGTGAAGGTCCGCAGATTCATGCCGATAAGCGAGATGACGTCGTGTCAAGTCAAGACGATGTTGACGATCTGCTATCCAGCCTGGGCTTTTAGGGAGCACGTAAATGAGCTTCGGCGCCGATGAAGAAATCCTTCAGGATTTCCTGGTAGAAGCCGGCGAGATTCTTGAGCAACTGTCCGAACAACTGGTCGAGCTGGAAAGCCGACCCGATGATGCCGATTTGCTCAACGCGATCTTTCGTGGTTTTCACACTGTAAAAGGGGGCGCCGGCTTCCTCCAGCTCAACGAGCTGGTGGAGTGCTGCCATATCGCCGAAAACGTCTTCGATATCCTGCGCAAGGGCGAGCGCCGGGTGGATTCCGAGCTGATGGATGTCGTGCTCGAAGCACTGGACACCGTCAACCACATGTTCAGCGAGGTGCGTGAGCGCCACGACGTCACCCCAGCGACCCCTGAGTTGCTGGAGGCCCTGGCGCGTTTGGCTGAACCTGCACCGATAGGTGTGCCCGTCGTGGCCGTAGTGGCAGCGGTGGATCAGGCTCAGGAGCCTGGCGACATCACCGACAGTGAGTTCGAACAACTGCTGGATTCACTCAGTGCGGTCAAGGCCCAGGCCGAGGCGCCTGCTCCTTCCCCTGCGGTGGAGCCAGCCCATGATGAAATCACCGACGAAGAATTCGAAGCCCTGCTCGATCAGTTGCATGGCAAGGGCCAGTTCGCCCCTGCGGCGCTCAGTGAGCCGCAGATACCTGCACCGGTGGCCCCGGCACCCGACAGCAGCGAAATCACCGACGATGAATTTGAAGCCTTGCTGGACCAGTTGCACGGCAAGGGCAAGTTCGAGCCCGCTGCAGTCGCAGCCCCTGCGCCCCAGCACCGCGAGACCGCCGTTGCCCAGCCCAAGCCGCAGGCCCAGCCCGAGCCCGTTCGTGCGCCGGCTGCCCGGGCGCCGGTGGTGGAAAAACCGGTGGCCAGCGAAGTCGAGACCACGGTGCGGGTCGACACGGCGCGCCTGGACGAAATCATGAACATGGTCGGAGAGCTGGTGCTGGTGCGTAACCGCCTGGTCCGCCTGGGCCTCAACAGCAGCGACGAGGCCATGTCCAAGGCCGTGTCGAACCTGGATGTGGTCACGGCCGACTTGCAGACCGCGGTCATGAAGACCCGCATGCAACCGATCAAGAAAGTGTTCGGGCGCTTCCCTCGGTTGGTACGCGACCTGGCCCGGCAACTGAAAAAAGAGATCAACCTTGAACTGGTCGGCGAAGAAACCGACCTGGACAAGAACCTCGTCGAAGCCCTGGCCGACCCGTTGGTGCACTTGGTGCGCAACGCCGTCGACCACGGCATCGAGACGCCAGAAGAGCGTGAAGCCGCGGGCAAGCCGCGCGGTGGCCGGGTGGTGTTGTCGGCGGAGCAGGAGGGTGACCACATTCTCTTGTCGATCTCCGACGACGGCAAGGGCATGGACCCTGCCATCCTGCGCGCCAAGGCCGTGGAAAAAGGCCTGATGGACCGTGATGCGGCTGAGCGCCTGAGCGAATCAGAATGCTACAACCTGATCTTCGCTCCCGGCTTCTCGACCAAGACCGAGATCTCCGATGTGTCCGGCCGTGGTGTCGGCATGGACGTGGTCAAGACCAAGATTGCCCAGCTCAACGGCTCGATCAATATCTTCTCGGCCAAGGGCCAGGGCTCGAAAATCGTCATCAAGGTGCCGCTGACCCTGGCGATCATGCCGACCCTGATGGTCATGCTCGCCAACCAGGCGTTCGCCTTCCCGCTGGTCAACGTCAACGAAATCTTCCACCTGGACCTGTCGCGCACCAACGTGGTCGACGGCCAGGAAGTGGTGATCGTGCGCGACAAGGCGCTGCCGCTGTTCTACCTCAAGCGCTGGCTGGTGGCTTCGGCCAAGCATGAAGAGCAGCGCGAAGGGCATGTGGTGATCGTGTCGGTGGGGACCCAGCGCATCGGTTTTGTCGTCGACCAACTGGTGGGCCAGGAAGAAGTGGTCATCAAGCCGCTGGGCAAGATGCTCCAGGGGACACCGGGCATGTCCGGCGCCACCATTACCGGTGACGGCCGCATCGCCCTGATCCTCGATGTTCCGAGCATGCTCAAGCGTTACGCGACGCGGCGTATTTGATCCCGGTGGCGCGGCCTTCGGGCCGTGCCCCTCAATGGAGTGTTTATGGCAGTCAAAGTCCTGGTGGTGGATGATTCGGGTTTTTTCCGCCGCCGCGTCTCGGAGATTCTCTCCACCGATCCCGCTATCCAGGTCGTGGGTACCGCCACCAATGGCAAGGAAGCGATCGACCAGGCCCTGGCGCTCAAGCCGGACGTCATCACCATGGACTACGAGATGCCGTTGATGGACGGCATTACCGCCGTGCGGCATATCATGCAGCGCTGCCCGACCCCGGTGTTGATGTTTTCCTCGCTGACCCATGAAGGCGCTCGCGTCACCCTCGATGCGCTGGATGCCGGTGCGGTCGATTACCTGCCGAAAAACTTCGAAGACATTTCGCGCAACCCCGAGAAGGTCAAGCAACTGCTGTGCGAGAAAGTCCATACCCTTTCGCGCAGCAACCGCCGTTTCAGTGGCTACAGCCAGCCTGTGGCAGCCCCCGCCACACCCATCAGCAGCCTGTACAGCAGCAGTGTGCCGAGCCGGGCGGCGACCTTGCCCAGCAGGGTCTCGACGCCTTCTGTGCCGACGTCGCCGGCCCCTAAGCGCAAGGCCTATCGCCTGGTGGCTATCGGCACCTCAACGGGTGGCCCGGTGGCCTTGCAGCGAGTGCTGACCCAGCTGCCCGCCAACTTTCCGGCACCGATTGTCTTGATCCAGCACATGCCCGCGGCCTTTACCAAGGCGTTTGCCGAACGCCTGGATAAACTCTGCCGCATCAAGGTCAAGGAAGCCGAAGATGGCGACATTCTGCGTCCGGGCCTGGCCCTGCTGGCGCCGGGTGGCAAGCAGTTGATGATCGACGGGCGCGGGGCCGTGAAGATCCTGCCCGGTGACGATCGCCTGAACTACAAGCCTTCTGTGGACATCACCTTCGGCTCGGCTGCCAAGTCCTATGGCGACAAAGTGCTGGCGGTGGTGTTGACCGGCATGGGCGCGGACGGTCGTGAAGGCGCGCGCCTGCTCAAGCAAAGTGGCAGCCATATCTGGGCTCAGGACGAAGCCAGTTGCGTGATCTATGGCATGCCCATGGCCATCGTCAAAGCCAACCTCGCCGATGCGATCTACGGCTTGGATGAGATCGGTCGGCACCTGGTCGAGGCCTGCGTGTAATGGATGTACTTAGCCTGATCGGCCTGATTCTGGCCTTCGTCGCCATCGTCGGCGGCAACTACCTGGAAGGCGGGCACCTGTCGGCGCTGCTCAATGGTCCTGCCGCCTTGATCGTGCTGGGCGGTACCCTGGCGGCGTCGCTGTTGCAGTCCCCGATGCCGGCCTTCAAGCGCGCCTTGCAGATCGTGGGCTGGATTCTGTTCCCGCCGCGCATCGACCTGGCCGGTGGCATCGACCGAGTGGTGAGCTGGAGCCTGACCGCTCGCAAGGAAGGCTTGCTGGGCCTTGAATCCGTGGCTGAAACCGAGCTGGACAGCTACGCCCGCAAAGGCCTGCAGTTGCTGGTAGACGGGGCCGAACCCGAGGCGATCCGCAGCATCCTGGAGGTGGATATCGATACCCAGGAAAACCGCGATGTGCAGGCAGCCAAGGTGTTCGAAAGCATGGGCGGCTACGCGCCGACCATCGGCATCATCGGCGCGGTCATGGGGTTGATCCATGTGATGGGCAACCTGGCCGACCCGACGCAATTGGGTAATGGCATCGCCGTAGCCTTTGTCGCCACCATCTACGGTGTGGCCAGTGCCAACCTGATATTGCTGCCCATGGCCAGCAAGCTCAAGAACATTGCCCATCGCCAGACGCGCTACCGGGAAATGCTCCTGGAAGGCATTTTGTCGATCGCCGAGGGTGAGAACCCGCGCTCGATCGAACTGAAGCTTCAGGGCTTCATGGAGTAACGCATGGCCCGTCGTCGCCGCACTGAAGAACACGTCAATCACGAGCGCTGGCTGGTGTCGTATGCCGACTTCATCACGCTGCTGTTTGCCTTCTTTGTGGTGATGTATTCGATCTCGTCGATCAACGAAGGTAAATACAAGGTTCTGTCCCAGGCGCTGATCGGCGTGTTCAATGACCCCGAGCGCAGTCTGCGGCCGATTCCCATCGGTGACGAGCATCCGCTGACGGTCAAGCCCGCCGAGGCGCTGGTCAAGGACAGCGAACAAGCGGATGCGGGTCTTGCGCAATCGCCCGCCGAGCCGCTGCAAACCATCGCCCAGGACATGCGCGAGGCCTTTGGCGACTTGATCAAGTCCAACCAGGTGACGGTGCGCGGCAATGAGCTGTGGATCGAGATCGAATTGAACTCGGCGCTGCTGTTTGGCAGCGGCGATGCGATGCCCAGCGACAAGGCCTTCAGCATCATCGAGAAGGTTGCGAAGATCCTCAACCCCTACGGCAACCCCGTGCACGTTGAAGGCTTTACCGATAACCAGCCGATCCGCACGGCTCAGTACCCGACCAACTGGGAGCTGTCGTCGGCGCGGGCGGCGAGCATTGTCCGTTTATTGGCGATGGAAGGGGTGAGCCCTGGGCGCATGGCGTCGGTGGGGTATGGAGAGTTCCAGCCGGTGACCAGTAACGACACGGCTGCAGGCCGGGCGCGCAATCGCCGGGTGGTGCTGGTGATTTCCCGCAACCTGGAAGTGCGCCGCAGCCTGACCGGTACCGGCACGGCCAATGCAACGCCGGATGCGGCCTTGAAGCGTGCTGGCACACAAACTGCACCTTCGGGGCAAACGCCGCCGGTGAGAAGTGGGTCCGTCAATTCCCCGTCACCGGCCTTATAACGTGTCTCGGCACGGCACTCGATCCGGCCGGCAGGAAAGCGCAATGAGAGTCTGGGCAGTCGCCAATCAAAAAGGAGGGGTCGGTAAAACCACCACCTCCATCGCCCTGGCCGGCTTGTTGGCCGAGGCGGGCAAGCGCGTGGTCGTGATCGACCTCGACCCGCACGGCTCGATGACCAGCTATTTTGGGCACAACCCCGATTTGCTCGAGCACAGCTGCTACGACCTGTTCCTGCACAAGGGCAATGTGCCCGAGGGGTTGGCCGGGCAACTGTTGCTGTCCACCAGCGACGAAAAAATATCGTTGTTGCCCTCCAGCACTGCCTTGGCCGTGCTGGAGCGTCAATCTCCCGGCAAAAATGGCCTGGGCCTGGTGATCGCTAAAAGCCTGGCACAGCTGTGGGACGACTTCGACTACGCGATCATCGACTGCCCGCCACTGTTGGGTGTGCTGATGGTCAATGCCTTGGCGGCCTGCGAGCAACTGGTGATACCGGTGCAAACCGAATTCCTGGCGGTCAAGGGGCTGGAGCAGATGGTCAGGACCTTGGCGATGATCAACCGGTCGCGTAAGCAGTCCTTGCTGTTTCATATTGTGCCGACCCTGTTCGACCGCCGCACCCAGGCGTCCATTGGTACGCTTCGCGAGCTGCACGACAATTTCCCCGACCATACCTGGCAAGGCTATATCCCGGTCGATACCCGCCTGCGCGATGCCAGCCGAGCCGGGCAGACGCCGTCGCAGTTCGACGGCAAGAGCCGGGGCGTCATTGCCTATCGGGCCTTGCTCAAGCACTTATTGGCCCAGCAACTTCTGGGGCAGGTGGCTTGATGAACCGTCCGGCTTCGATCACCAGCCGTCCGCAATTGGCGTTGCAATCCTATCTGGATGGGTTGCTGCAGGAAGCCACTGACGTCATTGACGTCGTCGAGGCGCAGGTTGAAGTGGTGCTTGAACCGACGATCGAATCACCGCAAGTGCCCGTCGTCGAGTGGGTTGAGCCGGTGGTGGACGTTCATTTGCCCGCGGCGACCGCGCCGCGCCTGACCGCCGACGGTCGCCCGGAGTGGGCCGCCGAACCGTTCGAGTGCCTGTTGTTCGAAGTGGCCGGGCTGACCCTGGCGGTGCCACTGGTGTGCCTGGGTTCGATCTATTCGCTGCAAGGGCAGGCGTTGACACCGCTGTTTGGCCAACCGGATTGGTTTCTCGGCATCCTGCCCAGCCAGCGCGGCAACCTGAAGGTGCTTGACACCGCCCGCTGGGTGATGCCCGAGCGCTACCACGAGGATTTCCAGCAGGGCCTGCAATTCGTGATTTCAGTGCAGGGCTATGAATGGGGGCTGGCGGTGCATCAGGTCAGCCGCTCGCTGCGCCTGGACCCGGCCGAGATCAAGTGGCGTACCCAGCGCGGCCAGCGGCCCTGGTTGGCGGGCACCGTCATCGAACATATGTGCGCCTTGCTGGACGTTGCTCAACTGGCCGAACTGATCGCCAGCGGTGCGGTGCGCCAGATGCCGCAAGGCGCGTGCCACACACAATGACCGCCGCACCTTGCGGCACACCGGCAACATTTCGGATTTTGAGGAGTTAGGGTATGAATAAGTCGTCTGCACAAGGTTCCGAAGATCCGATTCTGCAATGGGTGACCTTCCGCCTGGACAACGAAACCTACGGCATCAACGTGATGCAGGTCCAGGAAGTCCTGCGCTACACCGAAATCGCCCCGGTGCCGGGTGCGCCGAGCTACGTGCTGGGCATCATCAACCTGCGCGGCAACGTGGTGACCGTGATCGACACCCGCCAGCGCTTCGGCCTGGCCCCGAGCGACGTCAGCGATAACACCCGCATCGTCATCATCGAAGCCGACAAGCAAGTGGTGGGCATTCTGGTCGACAGCGTTGCCGAGGTGGTTTACCTGCGTCAGTCAGAAGTCGAGACGGCGCCGAACGTGGGCAACGAAGAGTCGGCCAAGTTTATCCAGGGCGTGTGCAACAAGAATGGCGAACTGCTGATTCTGGTTGAGCTGGACAAAATGATGACCGAAGAAGAATGGTCCGAGCTGGAGAATATCTGATTGATCTTCGAGGTGGCGGTGCTTGTGCTGGGCATCCTCTGGGCCGGGACCTTGTGGATGTTTATGTCCTACAGCAAAAACCAGCGGCTGATCGCAGCGCAGCAAGCCGAGGGCGATGCGCTGCGTGACCAGCGCCTTCGCGAGCTGGTCAAGCGGGTGGATGACTACCAGAACATTTGTGTGCGCATGGGCGACGAACTGCATGAGTTGCGTGCGATGGTTGAGCCATTACCGGACAAACTGCTGCAGATCGAGCAGCGCGACCCTAGCAGCTTGTCCTATTCCCAGGCGGCCAAGCTGGTGGGGATGGGCGCCAGTATCGACGAACTGACCCAGGCCTGCGGCTTGACCCAGGCCGAGGCCGAGTTGATGAGCAAAATACACAAAAGCTGAGGCTTTGGGGTGGCGGTGCACACACTGTCCGCCTTGGTTTTTTCTTTGTTATTGAGATCGCGCGCCGCCCGCGCGGCGCATTCGCCGGCTAAAGCCGGCTCCCACATTGGTTGCAACGTGCCATGGCCTGTGAGAGTGGAGTTGTCAGCCACGCGCCCCCCCCGAAATCACAAAAATCTAAAGCCGAACTACCAAGGCTAACAACCCCAACCCCACAGGCCATGGCACGTTGCAAAAAATGTGGGAGTCGGCTTTAGCCGGCGAATGCGCCGCGCGGGCGGCGCTCGATTTGGGCAACAGCACAAAACCCAAGGCAAGCGCCTGGAGGCCCTGATACGGGCCAAGCCTATCCCGGTGTGATATCCCGCTCCACCCCCGGCTCCTGCGCCACAAACCCCGCCGGCATCTTGCCTTTCAAATGCCAGGCAAAGGCAATGATCTCGGCAATGGTGCGGTACAACTCCTCCGGTATCCGATCACCCAGCTCCAGGCGCGCCAGCAGCTTGACCAGCTCGGCGTTCTCGTAGATCGGCACTTCATAATCCCGGGCAATGGCCAGGATCGCTTCTGCCAGCGCGTCGTCGCCCTTGGCCGTCAGGGTGGGGGCCTGTTGGCCGTCGTAGCTCAGGGCGATGGCCTGGCGCGGTGTTGGCTCGGTCATGCGGTTTCATCCACCCAGCGTTGGTGCAATTGTGTTCGCGGCCCCTGGGGTGGGGTGCCCAGGTGGCAGTCCAGTTCGCCAACGGTGAGGCCGCAGGCCACCAGGCGCTCACGCAAGTAATTCAAGTGGCTGTCGATCAGGCGGGCTGTGGCCGGGTGTTCGGCCCACAGTTGGCTGGACAGGCTGCCACGCACCAGTTGCGCCTGGACCTGCATCGGCCCCAATGGGTGAACGTCGAAGGCCAGGTCTACGCGCCACAACAGCTCCTTGGCGTCGCGACGCCCGCGATCGGGGTGGGATGGTTGCTCCGGTGTTTCCTCACGTTGCAATTTGACCTGCAAGGGCAGGATGTCTTGCTGCGAACGCATGGGGATTTCCAGTTGCCAGGTGGTCAACAGGTTGCCATCGGGCGTGGTGCCGGTTTTTTCCAGGCTGCTCAATTGATGGGTCTGCAGGCGCGAGACGGCGGCGGCGGCCAGTTTGAGCAGGTGTTCAAGGTCATCGTCGCCGGCATTTTTCAGCAGCTTGGCCGGAAGTGGAAAACCACCCGCCGGGCCGCGGGTGCTCACCTGGCCGAGCATGCCCAAGGCACTGCGAACCATTGCGGGGAGTACCTGGGCCAGGGTGCTGCTGGCCACAGTAGGATTGAACGCGGTATTGGCCGGCAACCCTGGCAGGATCTGCGCTACCAGCCGCAACAGATGAGCCTTTAAGTCGGTGGCTTGGAGGGTGCCGCCGCCAAGCAGGCTGGCTTCCAGAAACACGCCACTGGCGGCCAGCGCCTGGGCCACGCCACGGGCCTCGCCCAGTTGGCGGATATCGGGCAGGCTGGCGATCAGCTTGTCGGCACTGGCGCGCACATCATCCGGTAGCGCGTCGCTGTCCTGCAGGCGTTGCAAGGCTGCGAACAGGCCCTCGATCGATCCTTGGCGGCTTTGTTGGGCACTGAGGTTTTGCACCAGCGCCAATTGATCCAGACGCCCGCTCAAGGGCACGAACGACAATTGTTGCGGCCCTTGCACCCTGGCGCTGAGCAAGCTGCCCAAGGCCAGCGGGCGAGGGCTGTCCAGGCTCAGGGTGGCACCCGCCTGGGCGGTGTTGAGCACACTGAGCAAGGCCCGATACACCGCGGGTTGGCCTGTCGGCTGGGGCAGCAATTGGGAGGTCAGCACTTTGCCTTGCAGCAGTGTGCCAACCGGCAGTTGCTTGATGTCCAATGAGGTCAACGCGGCGACATTGTTGTTGCTCGCCTGTTGCAGCAGTACGGCCAGGCTGTCGTTGGAAGCGCGGGTAACCGTCACCTGTGTGCCTTGCAGCAGCGGCGCCAGGCTCGACGCCTGAACGTTGGTCTGGCGACCATTGGCCAGCGTCAGGCGCAGCAGCAGTTGAAAGGTCTGTGCGGTCTGCTTGAGGTCCATGACTTCGGCGCTCGCGCTTTCGCCCACCGCCAGTGTGCCCGGCAGTGGCTGGAGCAATTTGAGCAGCTCGCCGGTGTTCGCTGCAGAACGCGTCGCAGACGCTGTCGGCAGCGGGCCGTTGAGGCTGTTGATTTCACTCGTCATCGCGTCCGACCTGTGGAAAATTGCACGCTTGGCCGGCGGACATGGCATGTATAATGCGGCCCGAATCGACCTTCGAAGGTGTCTGATTCTTCTATAACGGCCGAGCGGCGGCCGACTTGAACCGTATAGCAAAAACCATAAGGCGAACCCGTGACTCCTCATCTCCAAGCCGTGATGCTTGCGTGCGAGCGCGACTGGCGGATGCTCTTCGAGCACCTCGAATTGCAGCTCGACGCGGGCGACATGTTGCAGATCAGTGGCCCCAATGGCAGTGGCAAGACCAGCCTGCTGCGCCTGCTTTGCGGCCTTATGGAACCCACTCACGGCCAAGTACTGCTGCAAGGTCGGCCATTGGCCGAACAGCGCACAGAACTTGCGCGGGGGCTATTGTGGATCGGCCACGCCGCAGGCATAAAGGATCTGCTGAGCCCCGAAGAGAACCTCGCCTGGCTCTGCGCCTTGCACCAACCGGCTAACCGCGACGCTATCTGGAAGGCACTGGAAGCCGTCGGGCTGCGCGGTTTCGAAGACGTTCCCTGTCATACCCTGTCGGCCGGCCAGCAACGCCGCGTGGCCCTGGCGCGACTGTATCTGGACAGCCCGCCGCTGTGGATTCTCGACGAGCCTTTCACCGCCCTCGACAAACAAGGCGTGGCCCAGCTTGAGCAGCATCTGGCCCAGCACTGCGAGCAAGGTGGGATGGTGGTGCTGACCACGCACCACACGCTCGATATCGTGCCTGCCGGTTATCGGAATATTGATCTGGGGCATTGGTCCGTATGAGTGTTTTTGCGTTACTGGTCAGGCGTGAAGCACGCCTGTTGTGCCGCCGCCCCGCGGAGCTTGCCAACCCACTGGTATTCTTCGCCATCGTGATTGCGTTGTTCCCATTGGCGGTCGGTCCCGAAACTCAATTGTTGCAAACCTTGTCGCCAGGGCTGGTGTGGGTCGCGGCACTATTGTCCGTGCTGCTCTCGCTGGACGGGCTGTTTCGCAGTGATTTCGAGGATGGATCGCTGGAACAGTGGGTGCTTTCGCCGCATCCGCTGGCCCTTCTGGTGTTGGCCAAGGTACTGGCACACTGGGCGTTCTCGGGCCTGGCGCTGGTATTGCTGGCACCCCTGTTGGCACTGATGTTGGGCTTGCCAGCGGCGTGTTTGCCGGTATTGTTGGCATCCCTGTTATTGGGCACTCCGGTGCTCAGCCTGCTGGGCGCGGTCGGTGCCGCGCTGACGGTGGGTTTGAAACGCGGTGGCCTGTTGCTGGCACTGCTTATTTTGCCTTTATATATCCCGGTATTGATCCTCGGCAGCGGCGCCCTGCAGGCAGCCTTGCAAGGTATGCCGGCCACC
Organism: Pseudomonas sp. KH_021; assembly: GCF_057838865.1. Taxonomy (NCBI): domain Bacteria; kingdom Pseudomonadati; phylum Pseudomonadota; class Gammaproteobacteria; order Pseudomonadales; family Pseudomonadaceae; genus Pseudomonas; species Pseudomonas sp. KH_021. The sequence continues at coordinate 1,708,273 of NZ_CM174477.1, forward strand.
GGTTATCTGCTCTGGCTCGCAAGCTTGATGGCCCTGGCAGTAACCCTGGCACCCTTTGCAATAGCTGCTGGCCTGAAGATCAGCGTCGGCGAATAATAAAAGGAGCTGGGCCCCGTGTCCCGGCTAAGACCCTGGATTTACCGTAATGAAAAACAGCGTAATCAGCTGGACGTGGTTTCATAAACTGGGTTCACCCAAGTGGTTCTATGGCATCAGCGGTCGCCTGCTGCCGTGGCTCGCTATTGCAGCGGCCCTGTTTATCGGGGTGGGCATCGTCTGGGGGCTGGTCTTTGCCCCACAGGACTACCAGCAAGGCAACAGCTTTCGTATCATCTATATCCATGTGCCGGCCGCCATGCTGGCCCAATCCTGCTACGTGATGCTGGCCGTGGCGGGCGTGGTCGGGCTGGTCTGGAAAATGAAAATCGCTGACATCGCCCTGCAATGCGGTGCTCCGATTGGTGCCTGGATGACCGCCGTGGCGCTGGTCACCGGCGCTATCTGGGGCAAGCCGACCTGGGGCAGTTGGTGGGTCTGGGATGCCCGCCTGACGTCGATGCTGATCCTGCTGTTTCTGTACTTCGGTCTTATTGCCCTGGGCCGGGCGATCAGCAATCGTGACAGCGCGGCCAAGGCCTGCGCGGTGCTGGCGATTGTCGGCGTGATCAACATCCCGATCATCAAGTACTCGGTGGAGTGGTGGAACACCCTGCACCAGGGCGCCACCTTCACCCTGACCGAAAAACCGGCAATGCCAGCCGAGATGTGGCTGCCCTTGCTGCTGACGGCGCTGGGCTTCTATTGCTTTTTCGGCGCTATGCTGCTGGTGCGCATGCGCCTTGAAGTGCTCAAGCGCGAAGTGCGCAGCAGTTGGGCCCAAGCCGAAGTGCTACGGGCCCTTGGGCGGGAGGCCGCACAATGAAGTTTGCGTCGTTCAGTGAGTTCCTGGCCATGGGGCATCATGGTCTGTATGTCTGGTCGGCCTATGGGATCTGCCTGTTGGTGTTGTTGATCAACGTCACCGGCCCCCTGGTCTCCAAACGCCGTTACCTGGAACAAGAGGCGCGTCGGCTGCGTCGGGAGATACGCAAGTGAATCCGCTGCGCAAGAAACGTCTGTTTATCATCCTCGGGTTGTTGGCTGGAGTCGGCATCGCCGTGGCCCTGGCGCTCAGCGCCCTGCAACAGAACATCAACCTGTTCTACACCCCCACCCAGATTGCCAACGGCGAAGCGCCGCTGGACACTCGCATCCGCGCTGGCGGCATGGTCGAGAAGGGTTCGCTGCAACGCTCTGGTGATTCGCTGGACGTGCGCTTCGTGGTCACCGACTTCAATAAATCCGTGCCGATCACTTACCGCGGCATCCTCCCGGACCTGTTCCGTGAAGGGCAGGGCATCGTCGCCCTGGGCAAGCTCAATGCCGAGGGCGTGGTGGTGGCGGACGAGGTGCTGGCCAAACACGATGAAAAATACATGCCACCGGAAGTGACCAAGGCGCTCAAGGAGAGTGGCCAGGCCGCCCCGGCGCCCGCTTCGACACCGGCCAAGCAGGGGTAATGCCATGACTGCCTCATTGATGATCCCCGAACTTGGCCACCTGGCCCTGACCCTGGCGCTGTGCTTTGCCGTCGTGCAGGCAACCCTGCCGCTGCTAGGCGCCTGGCGTGGCGACCGGCTCTGGATGAGCCTGGCCCAGCCGGCCGCCTGGGGCCAGTTCGCCTTTTTGGCCTTTGCCTTTGGCTGTTTGACCTACGCCTTCATGATCGACGATTTCTCCGTTGCTTATGTCGCCAGCAACTCCAACAGCGCCTTGCCGTGGTACTACAAGTTCAGCGCCGTATGGGGTGCCCACGAAGGCTCGTTGCTGCTGTGGGCCTTGATTCTGGGCGGCTGGACCTTTGCCGTGTCGATCTTCTCCCGCCAGTTGCCGCAAGAGATGCTTGCCCGCGTGCTGGCCGTGATGGGCATGATCAGCATCGGTTTTCTGCTGTTTCTGATCATGACCTCCAACCCCTTCGAGCGCATTTTGCCGCAGGTGCCGATGGATGGGCGCGACCTCAATCCGTTGCTGCAAGACATCGGCCTGATCGTCCACCCACCGATGCTGTACATGGGCTATGTCGGCTTCTCCGTGGCCTTCGCCTTTGCCATCGCCGCCTTGCTGGGCGGGCGCCTGGATGCGGCCTGGGCACGCTGGTCGCGGCCCTGGACCATCGTCGCCTGGGCCTTCCTGGGCATTGGTATCACCCTGGGCTCCTGGTGGGCTTATTACGAGCTGGGCTGGGGTGGCTGGTGGTTCTGGGACCCGGTGGAAAACGCCTCGTTTATGCCCTGGTTGGTGGGTACGGCGCTGATTCACTCGTTGGCGGTCACTGAAAAACGTGGCGTGTTCAAGAGTTGGACGGTGTTGTTGGCCATCGCTGCCTTTTCGCTGAGCCTGCTGGGCACCTTCCTGGTGCGTTCCGGGGTGCTGACCTCGGTGCATGCCTTTGCTTCGGACCCGGCCCGTGGCGTGTTTATCCTGATTTTCCTGCTGTGCGTGGTCGGCGGCTCGCTGGCGTTGTTCGCCGTGCGTGCGCCGGTGGTCAAGAGCCAGGTCGGCTTTGGCCTGTGGTCGCGGGAAACGCTGTTGCTGGGCAATAACCTGGTGCTGGTGGTCGCCGCCTCGATGATTCTGCTCGGCACCCTGTACCCGCTGGTGCTTGACGCCCTGACCGGCGCCAAGCTGTCGGTCGGCCCACCGTACTTCAATGCCTTGTTTGTGCCGCTGATCGGCCTGTTGATGGTGGTCATGGCGGTGGGCGTGCTGGTGCGCTGGAAAGACACCCCGCTCAAATGGCTGGCCGGCATGCTCACGCCGGTGCTGATCGGCAGCGCGGTGATTGCGCCGCTGGCGAGCCTGATGGTCGATGATTTCGACTGGCCGGTGATGACCACCTTCGCCCTGGCGGCGTGGATTGCCTTGGCGGGTGTGCGCGACATTTTCGACAAGACTCGCCACAAGGGCCTGATCAAGGGCATCCGTGGCTTCAATCTCAGCTACTGGGGCATGCATGTGGCGCATATCGGCATTGCCGTGTGTGCCATGGGCGTGGTGCTGTCGAGCAGCAACAGCGCCGAACGCGACCTGCGTTTGGCGCCGGGCGAGTCAATGGAGCTGGGCGGCTACCAATTCGTTTTCGAGGGTGCCAAACATTTCGAAGGCCCCAACTTCACCTCCGACAAGGGCACGGTGCGGGTGCTGGAGAAGGGTCGCGAAATCAGTGTGCTGCACCCGGAAAAGCGCCTGTACACCGTGCAGCAATCGATGATGACCGAGGCCGGTATCGACGCAGGCTTTACCCGAGACCTGTACGTGGCCCTGGGTGAGCCCTTGGGCGAAGGCGCCTGGGCGGTGCGGGTACACGTCAAGCCGTTCGTGCGCTGGATCTGGTTCGGCGGACTGCTGACCGGCTTGGGTGGTTTGCTGGCCGCGCTGGACCCGCGTTATCGAGTCAAGGTCAAGAGCCGGGTGCGTGAAGCGCTGGGCATGAGTGGAGCGACGGCATGAAGCGTTGGATTTTGTTGTTGCCGCTGGCGTTGTTTCTGGTGGTAGCGGTGTTTCTGTATCGAGGCCTGTACCTGGACCCGGCCGAGTTGCCCTCGGCCATGATCGGTAAACCCTTCCCGGCGTTTTCCTTGCCAACCGTGCAGGGCGACAAGACCCTGAGCCAGGCCGACCTGCTCGGCAAGCCAGCGTTGGTCAACGTCTGGGGCACCTGGTGCATCTCCTGCCGGGTCGAGCACCCGGTGCTGAACAAACTGGCCCAGCAAGGCGTGGTCATCTATGGCATCAACTACAAGGATGACAACGCCGCGGCGCTCAAGTGGCTCAGCGAGTTCCACAACCCCTACCAGCTCGATATCCGTGATGAGCAAGGCACCCTGGGGCTGAACCTGGGCGTTTATGGTGCCCCGGAGACCTTCCTGATCGATGCCAAGGGCGTGATCCGTCACAAGTTCGTGGGGGTGATCGATGAGACCGTCTGGCGCGAGCAACTCGCCAGCCTCTACCAGGGCCTGGTCGACGAGGCCCGGCCATGAAGCGCTGGCTTGCCGCTGCCGTTTTGGGCTTGAGCCTGGCGGGTGTGGCCCAGGCGGCCATCGACACCTATGAATTTGCCAGCAACCGTGATCGCGAGCGGTTTCGCGAGCTGACCAAGGAACTGCGCTGCCCCAAGTGCCAGAACCAGGACATCGCCGATTCCAATGCACCGATTGCCGCGGACCTGCGCAAGGAAATCTTCCGCATGCTCGGCGAAGGCAAGAGCAATCAACAGATCATCGACTTCATGGTCGATCGCTACGGTGACTTCGTGCGCTATAAACCGGCACTGAGCTCACGCACCTGGCTGCTCTGGTTCGGCCCGGCCGGGCTGTTGCTGGGCGGCGCGGTAATGATCGCCGTGATCGTGCGCCGTCGCAGCCGGGCTTTGCCTGCCAGCGACACCGACCTTACCGATGCGCAACGTCAGCGCCTCGCCCAATTGCTGGACAAAGACCAAACCCATGATTGATTTCTGGCTTGCTGCAGGGTTGCTGTTGCTGGTGGCCTTGAGTTTTCTGTTGATCCCTGTATTGCGGGGCCGCCGTGCCCAGTTGGATGCTGACCGCACCGCCTTGAACGTCGCTCTCTATCAAGAGCGCGTGGCGGAACTGGCAGCAGAGCGTGACGAGGGGGTGTTGACCGAGGCGCAGATGGACAGCGGTCGCGCGGAAGCGGCGCGTGAATTGCTGGCCGATACCGACGGTGACCAGCAGCTTCGCGTTTCACGCCTGGGCAAGCCTTTGCCGCTGCTGGCGGCGCTGTTGGTGCCGGTGTTGGGGCTGGGCCTGTACCTGCATTTCGGGGCCAGCGACAAGGTCGAGCTGACCCGCGAATTCGCCCAGGCGCCTACGTCCATGGAAGACATGACCCGGCGCCTTGAACGGGCAGTGGCGGCTCAGCCAGACTCGGTCGAGGGTGTGTACTTTCTGGGTCGCACCTACATGACCCAGGAGCGCCCGGCCGATGCGGCCAAACTGTTCGAACGCAGCATTGCCCTGGCCGGTCGCCAGCCAGAGCTGCTCGGCCAATTGGCCCAAGCGCGCTATTTTGCCAACGGCAAACAGTGGAGCGATGAGCTGCAGGCGCTGACTGATGAAGCCTTGAAGGGCGACCCCAAGGAAGTGACCAGCCTGGGGCTGCTGGGTATCGCCGCCTTTGAAAGCGAGCGTTACCAGGATGCCATCGACCGCTGGACGCAGCTGCTCGAGCTGCTGCCCCCTGACGACAGTTCGCGCTCAGCGCTCGAGGGCGGTATCAAGCGCGCCAGCGAGCGGCTGGTGGCCAGTGGTGGCAGCGTCAAGCCAGCCCCTGCGCAAGCGGCCCAGGCGCGGATGAAAGTGCGAGTGGACCTGGCGGCCGATGCGAAGGCCAAGGTCAAGCCAGATGACAGCGTGTTTATCTTTGCCCGCGCAAGCGCAGGGCCGCCCATGCCCTTGGCGGTCAAGCGCGTGACCGTGGCAGACCTGCCGATTGAGGTGGAGCTGAGCGATGCCGACGCGATGATGCCTCAGCTCAAGCTGTCGAAATTCCCCGAGGTGCAACTGGTGGCGCGGGTATCGCGTGCAGGACAGCCGACCCAGGGCGAGTGGATCGGCCGCAGCCAGCCGCTGGCCAGCACCACCACGGCCTTGCAGCACGTGCTGATCGATACCCCAGAGCCCGTGCGTTAACTGTCCCGTAGGAGCAGACTTTAGTCGCGATGGCATCACTGCGGTCTAAGATAAACCGCGGTGATGCCATCGCGACCAAGGTCTAGGCGCCCCCGTCGCTCCTACGGGATTGAAGTCCAACCGATCACGCCCGTAACGTTTCTTCCATTGAACGACCGCTATACACGAGAGCATCGCCATGACCGCCATTGCCCGTCTGACCCTTCTTACTCTGGTACTGGGCTTGAGCGCCTGTGCGGTACATGAACCCATGCCCACCGAGCCCTTGCCCACGCCGCCACCCAAGGGCCCTGTGATCAAACCTCCGGTGACCAAACCCAGCACCGCGCCCAAGCCCCCAGCGGCCACACCCAAGCCGATGCCACGGACCTCGGCAAGTTTCGCGCCGCCACCGGGTGGCGCTAGCCACTGGGACCCGAAGCTGGGCGTGTATGTACTGGAAAAACAGACCAATACCTTCTACCGTCAGCGCACCTACTACCGCTGGAATAACGGCTGGAGTTGGTCCACCAACCTCAATGGCCCTTGGCAGGAAACCGATAGCAGTGGAGTACCAGGCGGATTGGGCCGAGCATTCTCCAACTGACTGGCCACGTGTAGGAGCCCGGCTTGCCGGCGATAGGGCCCCGCGGTGTGTGTTGTCTAACGCATAGTGCTTTCTCGTGCAAGGTAATCTCATGAACAGCAATCCCCCCTTTGGCACCGGCGATGCCTCCTACCAAGCCGCAGGCGGCCATGAAGGCTTGCGCCAACTGGTCGACGACTTTTATCGGCTGATGGACGAGTTGCCAGCGGCCGCTCGTTTACGCGCCATGCACCCTGAAAGCCTCGACGGCTCGCGTGAAAAACTCACCTGTTTTCTCAGCGGCTGGCTGGGCGGGCCAAAATTGTTTGCAGAGAAATTTGGCTCGATCTCGATACCCGCCTTTCACGCCCAATGGCCAATCGATGAAGCGGGGAGTGCAGCCTGGCTGATGTGCATGGAGCAGGCCATTGCCTTGCAGCCTTACTCGCCCGAGTTTGCCGACTACCTGCTGGCCCAACTGCGCGTGCCGGCGCAGCGGATCGTACAGGCCAGCCGTAATCGGCACGGTGCTCAGGGCGAGGGTTGAGCGGTCATCCCCTGCAGTAGCTCGATCATTGCGATCAGATTGCGTGACTTGACCCCCTGGCGCCAAATCAACCAGGTGTTCAGATGCCGGAAGGCCGGGCTCAGTGGCCAGACGCTGACATTACTGCTGCCCGGCATGCTTTCAAGCATGCTGCGCGGCATCAGTGCCAGGCCCGCTCCGGCGCTGACGCACGCGAGCATGCCGTGATAAGACTCCATCTCGAAGATTTTCCCCGGCATCGAACCGTCATTGCTGAACCAGCGTTCGAAGTGCTTGCGGTAGGAGCAGTTGGCGCGAAAGGCATAGATGCTGGCACCGTTCACCTGTGCAGCACTGAGAATCGGCGGGTGGCTGGAGGGGGCGATCACGACCATTTCCTCTTCAAACACCGGCATGCCCTCCAGCGCCGGGTGCAGTACCGGCCCATCGACAAAGGCAGCCGACAGGCGACCGTCCAGCACGCCCTCGATCATCGTCCCGGAAGGGCCGGTGGAAAGGTCCAGTTCGACTTTGGGAAAGTGTTGGTGATACGCCGCCAGTAGGGCAGGGATGCGCACGGCGGCGGTACTTTCCAGGGAACCTAGCGAAAAACCGCCTTGGGGTTCACTGCCGGACACGGCCAGCCGGGCCTCATCCACCAGGTCGAGAATGCGCTTGGCGTATTCGAGAAAATTCCAGCCAGCGGGTGATAGGCGCAGGCGCAGCTTTTCGCGGATAAACAGGTCGACCCCCAGGTCCGCCTCCAATTGGCGAATCCGCGTGGTGAGATTGGAGGGCACCCGATGGACCCGCTGGGCGGCGGCACTGATGCTGCCTTCCTCAGCCACGGCGCGGAACATCTCAAGCTGGGTCAGGTCCACGACTTTCTCCTTTAGAGAATGAATCGGTCAGTATTATTCAGTTTTAATGATTGTAGGCCTGACTTATCGTGGTCGTCATCCACTACCCAGGAGCCCTTCGATGAGCAACCTTGCCGCTGTTTCTATCAACCCCACCACCGGTGAGCCGGTTGGCGAGTACCCTTTCGACAGCGCTGAGGCCTTTGAGGCCACGCTGGCCAGCACCGCCACTGCGTTCGCCACCTGGCGCCGTGCGCCATTGAGCGTGCGGACTGAGCGCCTGCAGGCGTTGGCCAAGGTACTGCGTGACAACAGCGAAGCCATGGCGCGCATGATTACCCTGGAAATGGGCAAACCGATCAAGCAGGCCCGTGGCGAAATCGAAAAATGCGCCCAGCTGTGCCTGTGGTACGCCGAGCAGGGCCCGGCCATGCTGGCCCCGGAAGCGACTCAAGTTGAAGGCGGCAAGGCGCGGATCGAATACCGCCCGCTCGGCCCGGTGCTGGCGGTGATGCCGTGGAACTTCCCGATTTGGCAGGTGCTGCGCGGTGCGGTGCCAGCGATCCTGGCGGGTAACACCTATGTGCTCAAGCATGCCCCGAACGTGATGGGCAGCGCCTATCTGCTGCTGGATGCCTTTGCCGAGGCAGGTTTCCCTGAGGGGGTGTTCGGGGTGCTCAACGTCACGCCCGACGGCGTGTCCAAAGCCATTGTCGATCCGCGTATTGTCGGCGTGACGGTGACGGGCAGTGTGCGTGCAGGCGCGGCAATCGGGGCTCAGGCCGGCGCCGCCTTGAAAAAATGTGTGCTCGAATTGGGTGGCTCCGACCCCTTTATCGTGCTTGCCGATGCCGACCTTGGCGAAGCAGTGAAGGCCGCCGTGATCGGTCGCTACCAGAACACCGGGCAAGTCTGCGCGGCGGCCAAGCGGATGATCATCGAACAACCCGTGGTCGAAGCTTTCACGGCCCAGTACGTCGAGGCAGTCAAAGCCCTGAAGATGGGCGACCCGCGGGTGGAAGAAAACTATTTGGGGCCGATGGCGCGTTTTGACCTGCGCGACGAGTTGGACGATCAAGTACAAGCGACCCTGGCTGAAGGGGCAACCCTGCTGCTGGGTGGCCACAAGACCGAGGGCGCGGGCAACTTCTACGAGCCTACCGTGCTTGGCGATGTGACCGCCGACATGACCTCGTTCAAGCAGGAACTGTTCGGGCCGGTGGCCTCGATCATCACCGCTCGCGATGCAGACCATGCGCTGGCGCTGGCCAATGACAGCGAGTTCGGCCTGACCGCCACGGTCTACACCGCCGACCTTAAGCTGGCCGAGCGTTTTGCCGACGAACTGGAAACCGGTGGTGTGTTTATCAACGGCTACAGCGGCTCGGACCCTCGCGTGGTGTTCGGCGGCGTGAAGAAAAGCGGCTTTGGCCGGGAACTGTCGCACTTTGGCGTGCGCGAGTTCTGCAACGCGCAAACCGTGTGGTATGAGCGTCACTGATAAGCCCTTCAAGCACCCGCAGCCTGCAATGGGCCGCGGGTGTTTTGCAGCGATCAGGCTGCAGGAATGGTCAATCCCTTGACTACCGCCGGCCGTGCCAGGAAGCGATCCAGGGCCGCTGTCACATTCTGAAAATCCGAAATACCCACCAGATCACCCGCCTCATAGAAGCCAATCAGGTTGCGCACCCACGGAAAGGTCGCGATATCTGCAATGCTGTATTCATCGCCGAGCAACCACTGGCGCCCCTCAAGGCGCGTATTGAGCACGCCCAGCAAACGCTTGGATTCGGCCACATAACGGTCGAGTGGGCGCTTGTCTTCGTAATCCTTGCCGGCAAATCTGTTAAAGAACCCCACTTGGCCAAACATTGGCCCGATCCCGCCCATCTGGAACATCAGCCACTGGATGGCTTCATAGCGCCCGGCCGGGTCCTTGGGCAGCAGTTGGCCGGTTTTTTCGGCCAGGTATATCAGAATCGCGCCTGACTCGAACAAGGGCAGTGGTTCGCCAGCCGGGCCGTTGGGGTCGAGAATGGCCGGGATCTTGTTGTTCACACTCAGGGAAATGAATTCGGGCGACAGTTGGTCATGGGTTTCGAAGCTGACCCTATGGGGCTCATACGCCAGGCCGATCTCTTCGAGCATGATCGAGATTTTCACGCCATTGGGTGTTGGCAGCGAATACAGCTGCAGGCGCTCGGGATGCTGCGCGGGCCACTTCTGGGTGATCGGGAAGGCAGACAAATCGGTCATGACAAATACTCGATAACAGGCTGTTGTAGGAGCAGAGCTTGCTCGCGATGGCCTCACCGCGGTCTTCCTGAAAACCGCGGTGAGGCCATCGCGAGCAAGCTCTGCTCCTACAATTGGAGCCAGATTTGCCTACGAATAACAAGGTCGACGTTGGTTGCGTGAAATTTATCTGTTATTTTTTCATGAAACTAACAGTGTAAAGTTTCACGATGAAAAACATGCAGGAAGAAGTCGAAGGCCTCGCGATCCTGATTCGCGACCTGCGAAAATTCAAGAACCTGACCCTGGGCGAACTGGCCCAGCGCATCGATCGCTCGGTGGGCTTCTTGTCTCAGGTCGAGCGCGGCCTTTCTCGCCCGACCGTGGCAGACCTGACCGCCATCAGCGAAACCCTCGGGGTGCCGACCACCTATTTCTACCACCTGGACAAACCTCGGGACGTCAGTTGGGTCACGCGGCCCGATGAGCGTCGTACCCTGTATTACGCCGGTGGCATCACTGATGTGCTGGCCTCACCGACCATTGCCGGTGGCTTCTCTATGCTCGATAGCCACCTGCAACCGGGCGCCACCAGTGGCGAGGGCCATCTGAACGACAGTTCGGAGCAGGGCGGTTTTGTGCTCGAAGGCGAGCTGACCGTCTGGCTCGACGAGGGTGAAGCCGTGACGTTGTACCCCAACGACAGCTTCCAGTTGCCACCCCATGCGCAGTTCCGCTACGCCAACCTGACCGACAAGCTCGCCCGCGTGCTGTGGGTCTTCAATTGAATTCGCCACGCCTGAAGGATAAAAAAATGACAGCCGTCTATCCCGATCTGCTCAGCGAAGTGCGTGCGTTTCGGGCGCAGCACCCGCAGGTGCGTTATGTCGATTTGATCGCCCTGGACATTCCCGGGCATTTTTACGGCAAGCGCTATCCCATGGACATGCTGGAAAAAGTCGCCGCCGGTGCGCCGCTCAAGCTGCCGCAAAACTGCGTGCTGCTGGGCGTGCAGGGCGGCCTGTATCCCATTGGTGACTATTGTTTTGCCGACGGCGACCCCGATGCGCTGCGCCGCCTGATCCCCGGCACCCTCAAGCCTGTGCGCTGGGAAAGCGAGCCCATGGCGCAGATGCTGATCAGCTCGGACGGCACCACCGCGCCCATCGAATTCGAACCGCGGGAAGTGCTGGCGCGGGTGATCGAGCGCCTGGCCAAGCGCGGGATTCGCCCGGTAGTCGCCTTCGAGCTTGAGTTCTACCTGTTCGACCGCAAGCTCAAGGACGGCCTGCCGCAATTCCCCCGAGACACCTGCTGCGACGATGAAGACGATCAGCCGAACTTGCACATCGAGCGGCTGACACGGTTTTCATCGGTACTGCACGAGATGGTCGAGGCGGCCAACGAACAGGGCGTGCCGGCCAACGTCATCACCGCCGAGTTGGGCCCGGGCCAGTTCGAGATCAACTTCGAGCACAGTATTGATGCCATGAGCGCCGCCGACTGGTCGGCGCTGTTCTGCCGCAGCACCCGTGGCGTGGCGCTCAAGCACGGCCACCGGGCGAGTTTTATCAGCAAGCCCTACCTGGATGCGCCGGGCAGTGGCATGCACGTGCATGTGAGCCTGTATGACGAGGCCGGCAACAATCTGTTGGCGGCCGACGAGCAAAAACCCTTGCGCCATGCCGTGGCGGGCTGCCTGGAATTGCTGCCGCACTGCATGCCGATCTTCGCGGCCAACCACAACGCTTTCCGCCGTTATGGGGCCATGGTCAACGCCGCCAGCTGCGCGAGCTGGGGGTTTGAAGACCGCGATGCCTGCATCCGCATCCCCGATTCCGACTCGCGCAACCTGCGCATCGAACACCGCCTGGCGGGCGCCGACGCCAACCCGTACCTGGTCCTGGCGGCAATCCTGACCGGCATGGAACATGGCCTGGACCAGGCCCTGGAGCCGATCGCACCGCTGAACGAAAACCGCCAAAGCGGCATCGACTTCCCCAAGGACATGCTCAGTGCAGTGGCTGCCATGCGCCAGCATCCGGTGGTCAGCCAGGGGTTGGGCAGTGAATTTGTGATGGTCTATTGCGAGAACAAGCGCCAGGATCATCTGGCGTTCATGAACGAGGTGAGTGCGCGGGAGTATCGGTGGTTTTTGTAATCATCCATTAATCATTCGCGGACAGGTCCGCGAATGGGTATCAATGGGCGGGCTGCTCACGGCTTTTAGGGTAGGAGCCAGCCTTGCAGACTGTGTGAAAACCTAGCAATTTTCGCAGCGATTCAAGAAAATGCCTCGTATTGAAAACACGGGGCATTTTTCAGTGGCGTACATTCAAGGCGAAGCGCGGCACCAGACCAGTCTCTTTCCGACTTCCCTGGAAGATCTGATACCTGAAGATCATCTCGTGCGCGTGATTGACGCCTATGTCGCCAGGCTGGATCTAGTGCAACTGGGCTTCGGTAAAGCGATTCCCAAGAGCACAGGTCGCCCTTCCTACGATCCTGCTGATCAGCTCAAACTGTACTTCTACGGTTATTTCTACCGGATTAGATCCTCACGCCGGCTTGAAGCCGAGTGCCAGCGTAACGTCGAAGTTATGTGGCTGATCAATCGACTCAAGCCTGACTTCAAGACCATTGCCGATTTTCGCCGCGACAACAAAGCAGCCTTCGTTAAAACGTGTCGAGCCTTTGTCCAGTTTTGCCGCAAGGCCGGCTTGATTGCGGGTAATTTGGTGGCCATTGATGGCAGTAAATTCCAGGCGGTAGCCTCTGCACGGCGTCATTTAAGCCTCAAGCAACTCAAACTGCAGGAAGAAAAGCTGGACAAGCGCATTGGCGAGTATCTGGCACAGCTGGATGAGGCCGATAAGTCTGAAGACAGCGAAACAATTGACCCCAGCGCTATCAAAACAGCGCTGGCTCGACTTGAAGACAAGCAATCAAACAACCGGGCTCGCCAAGCGTTGCTGAAGTCCAAGGGGCTAGAACAGTTCAACACCCACGAAAGTGATGCCCGCATGATGCGCACTGCCAAGGGCTCGCAGGTTGCTTACAACGTGCAAACGGCGGTGGACGCCGAGCACTGCCTGATCTTGCACCATGAAGTGACTCAGGATGGCGAGGACAGGCGCCAATTAGAGCCGATGGCCAAGGAAGCCAAAGAGCTGTTGCAACAGCCTGAGCTAACGGTGACTGCCGATGGTGGTTACTCCAATGGCAAGCAATTCCAGGCGTGTGAAGACGCGAGCATCACCGCTTATGTCCCGCCCAGCCGCTCAAAAAACTCCAGCAAAAAGGGTCAGGATTTTTTTGAGCGAAGCGCTTTTACTTACGACCAAGAGCAAGACCACTACACGTGTCCTGCGGGTCAATTGCTGATATTTAAACAGTTGCACAACGATGGCCGGGTCTATAAGGCCGTCAGCGATTGCACATCGTGCGCGTTAAAAGGGCAATGCACCGACGCTAGGCGTCGATACCTCTCGCGCCATGCTCACGAAGATGCTTTTGAGCGAATGGCGCAGCGAATGCAGGCGCATCCCGAGATGATGGTCAGCCGAAGATCGATTGTTGAACACCCTTTTGGCAACCTCAAACAATGGCTATTTGGTAATGGCCGTTTCTTGTTGCGACAACTTGAGGGTGCGCGAGCGGAAATGGCGCTTGCGATAACCGCTTACAACCTTAAAAGAGCAATTAACGTGCTCGGGGTACGCCAAATGATGGCGCTAATGGACTGAAAGGTCTTTTTTCGTCCATATTTTCGATTCAAGCAAACACCCCGAACAGGTCGGGGCGCTTGCTTGAATCGATGGCCGCGGGTTTTCACACGGTCTGCTTGGCTGCGATAGGCATAGGTATCTACACAATTCTGGGGCAGCGCGGCTCTTGTAGCCGCTGCCGAGGTACGAGGCTGCGATCGGCGGCGAAGCCGTCGTAAATTCAGGCCCTTCGGTGTGCCTGATGGATTATGGTCTCAGGTTTTACGGCCGCTTCGCTGCCGATCGCAGCCTCGTACCTCGTCAGCGGCTACATTCGTAGCAGTACGCCAAAAGATGTGTAGATACCTATGCTGCGATAGGATCACCGCGGTTTGCCTGATGGACCGCGGTGTGCCCATCGCAGCCAAGCAGGCTGTGTGAAAACTCCGACAAAAGTCGACCCACTCAAAAAACGACCTCCTGTAATCGCGTACACGCGACGATCGACTAGTCGGGAGGGGGTCAAGTACCCCCTAAATCAACCAAATTTTGAGTTTTCACACAGCCTGCAAGGCTGGCTCCTACCCGCACGGCGTCAATGGTGAATTCACGGGAAGGTTCGCGCTCACCCCGGACAATTTCATCCATCTGCTGAACGCTTTCCATCAGTTCATCAAAAAACTTGCTCATCGTTACCTCATCCTGAAGCTCTTCCACTAAAAATCGTACGCCAGCGACGTACCATTTCGCAGCTGCCCAAGTAGCATGTCCCCTCCAGTCCGCGTCCGAAAATCTTGTCGGAGGTTTCGGTTACAATGCCCGCCCATCCCGCCACCACCCGACGCCATGAACCCCGCTGCCCTCGCCACACTGCATCAACACCTGATCCAGGCCCTCACCGACGCCCCCGACGAAACCCGCCGCCTGTTCCATGGCCGCGGCCGCTGCTGGGCGGGGTTGGAGCAGGTGACGGTCGACTGGCTACAGGGGGTTGTCCTGGTGGCGTTGTTTCGCGAGCCTGAGGCCGAGGAGCTGGCGGCGCTCAAGGCGATGTTGCTGGAGTTTGCCGTCTCCCCCTTGTGGGCTGAGCGCAAGGCCCACAGCCTGCTGTTGCAACACCGTTATCTGCCCGACAGCGCCACCGAGTGGTTGCTGGGCGAGCAAGTAGAGCATTGGCTGATCGAGGAAGACGGGCTGCGTTACCAGCTCGACCTTGGCATCAAGCAAAACAGCGGGCTGTTTCTCGACATGCGCTATGGTCGTCGCTGGGTGCGTGAGCAGGCGCGTGGCAAGCGGGTCTTGAACCTGTTTGCCTACACCTGCGGCTTTTCCGTGGCGGCGGTGGCTGGCGGCGCCGAGCAGGTGGTGAACCTGGACATGGCGCGGGCCGCCTTGAGCCGAGGGCGGGATAATCATCGGCTTAATGGTCATGATCTGTCCGGCGTCAGCTTCCTGGGTCATGAGCTGTTCAAGTCCTGGGGTAAGGTGAAGAAATACGGCCCTTACGATTTGATCATCATCGACCCGCCGACCTTCCAGAAAGGCAGCTTCGCCCTGACCAAGGATTACCAGCGGATTCTGCGCCGCTTGCCTGAGTTGCTCAGTGCAGAGGGGACGGTCCTGGCCTGCGTTAACGACCCGGCCATCGGCACGGCATTCTTGATCGACGGCATGGCCGCCGAAGCGCCAGCGATGCAGTTTATCGAGCGCCTGGACAACCCGCCGGAGTTCCCCGACAGCGAAGCCGAAGGCGGCTTGAAGGCACTGGTGTTCCGCCAGCAACCGGCACAAGGTTGACGGGCGGACCGCCGATGACGGAATGCTGTTCTAGGCTATGAGCTCAGCGCAACCCTATCGAGACCGCTGAATGCGTTTACGAAAGATCCAAGCCAATGACCTGGATGGCGTCTACGACCTGTTCGCCGAGGTGAACGGTGAAGGCCGTTTTTCAGCGCAAACCTACGCGCCGCCCAAGGATGTGATTGCCCGTTCGCTGGCCGAGGCGCAGCGCAATGACTGGCCCTTGTACGTGGTTGCCGAGGCTGGGCGTATCGTTGGCTCTGCCGAGGCTTATCCTGAAAGCTTTTGCCGGCCCGGTGGTGATGCCGGCGTGGCAGTGCTGGGCCTGCAGGTTTCGGCCGATCAACGCCGGCGCGGTCACGGCCAGCGCCTGCTGAAAGCGGTGATCGCGCACTGCGCACGCTCGGGCTTTACCGCCATCGAACTGTCGGTGCTCAAGTCCAACCAGCCGGCCATCAAGTTGTATTTGAAGCTGGGTTTCAAGTGGGTCAAGGACCTGGGGATCTGCGAGTTACCCAATGGCGTCCAGGACCGTTCGCAATTGATGCGCCTGGCGCTCTGACCGCTCAGATCTGCGCCAACAGCCACTGGCGAAAGGCCCGCAAGGACGGCAGCGCTTCATTGCGCGGCGGGTAGATCAGGTAGTAACTGCGCTGGCTGGCGATGCCTTCACCGGGGCTGATCACCTCTCCTTTTTGCAGTTCTTCTTCCACCAATATGCGCGGCACCAGACCAATGCCGATACCGGCACGCACGGCCTGGATCAGGTGTGACGTCAGCTCGAAACTCGGCCCCAGGCGCATGGCTCGGTGGGGCAGGCCGTGGTGGGAAAACCATTCGCCCCAGGCATGGGGGTTGTTGGCGACATTGAGCAGCACGAACTCGCTGATTTGCTGGGGCGTGAGCTGTTCGACCTGTTGCGCGGCCGATGGGCTGGCAATCACTACCAGTTCTTCAGCGTGCAAGCGGTGGCTGATCAGGCCCGGCAAGTCGCCGCTGGCGACGCCGATGGCAGCATCGATTTCACTGGTTTCAAAGTCGATGGCTTCGATACGTGAATGGATATGCACCAGCATGCCAGGGTTGGCGGTGTAAAAGTCATGCAAGCGCGGTAGCAGCCACTTCGACCCGAAGGTGGGCAGGGTGGCCAGCCGCAAGGTGCCAACCCCCGACTGATAAGCCAGCGCTTGCAAGGTGGCGCTGCGAATCCTGCCCAATGCTTCGCTCATCTCGCGCTGATACAAGCGGCCGACATCGGTCAATTGCACCTGGCGGCCCTCGCGGCGGAACAGGGTCAGGCCCAATTGCTGCTCCAGTGCCTGCACCTGGCGGCTGACCGCGCTTTGGGTCAGCGACAGCTCTTGCGCGGCGCGGGTGTAGCTTTCGTGCCGGGCGGCGGCCTCGAAAGCCAGCAGTAAGGACATGGAAGGAGTCAGTCGGCGGTAATTCATTCAGAAAAGTCATCGATAGCGGCAAGAATATCCGTTTGCCCTTGGCGCCCAATACCGGGAACATTGGCACGGCTCGGCAATAGAGGCTGGAGCACTTATGCGACGTTGGCAAGTTTCACCGATCGTTTTCTTCAAGTTCAGATGATAAAGAGGCATCCCCGATGATCGCCCAGTTGCAACCGACCGTGACGGCTGCCAGTTACCAGGATTTTCTCGAAGCGCTGCGCAACAGTGGCTTCCGTGGCCAGATCAGCGCCGACTACGCCAGCCGTACGGTATTGGCCACCGACAACTCCATCTATCAGCGCCTCCCCCAGGCAGCCGTGTTTCCGCTGGATGCCGACGACGTAGCCCGCGTGGCCGCGCTGATGGCCCGGCCAGGCTTTCGCGACATCAAGCTGACCCCGCGTGGCGGTGGTACCGGCACCAACGGTCAGTCGCTGACCGATGGCATTGTTGTCGACCTGTCGCGGCACATGAACAAGATTCTTGAAATCAACGTTGAAGAACGCTGGGTGCGCGTGCAGGCCGGCGTGGTCAAGGATCAGCTCAACGTCGCACTCAAGGCCCATGGCCTGTTTTTCGCCCCGGAACTGTCGACCTCCAACCGCGCCACCGTCGGCGGCATGATCAACACCGATGCCAGCGGGCAGGGCAGTTGCACCTACGGCAAGACCCGTGACCACGTCCTGGAACTGGACACCGTGCTGCTCGGTGGCGAGCAGATGCACACGCAACCGATCAGCGATCAAGAGCTTGAGCGCCAGTGCGCTCGCCAGGATCGCACCGGTGAGGTGTATCGCATCGCTCGCCAGATCAACGCCGAAAAAGCCGAGCTGATCGACGCCTGCTTTCCCAAGCTCAACCGCTGCCTGACCGGCTACGACCTGGCGCACCTGCGCGATGAACAGGGCCGCTTCAACCTCAACAGCGTGCTGTGCGGCGCCGAAGGCTCGCTGGGTTTTGTGGTCGAAGCCAAGCTGAATGTGCTGCCGATTCCCAAGTACGCCGTACTGGTGAACGTGCGCTACGCAAGCTTTATGGACGCCCTGCGCGACGCGCGTGCCTTGCTTGAACTCAAGCCGTTGTCGATCGAGACGGTGGACTCCAAGGTGCTGATGCTGGCGATGAAAGACATCGTCTGGCACAGCGTGTCGGAGTACTTCCCGGAAGATCCGGCGCGCCCGACCCTGGGTATCAACCTGGTGGAGTTCTGTGGCGACAACCCCGATGAGGTCAATGCGCGCGTTGCTTCGTTCGTCGAGCACCTGCAGAGCGACAAGGCTGTCGAGCGTCTCGGCCACACCCTGGCGGCCGGTCAGGAAGCGGTGACCCGCGTCTACGTGATGCGCAAGCGCTCGGTGGGCCTGCTGGGTAACGTGCAGGGCGAGGTGCGCCCGCAACCATTCGTGGAAGACACGGCCGTGCCACCGGAGCAACTGGCTGACTACATCGCTGAGTTCCGTGCCTTGCTCGACAGCTATGGGCTGCAATACGGTATGTTCGGCCATGTCGATGCCGGCGTGCTGCACGTGCGCCCGGCGCTGGACATGAAAGACCCGGCCCAGGCCGCGTTGATCCGGCCGATTTCCGATGGCGTGGCACAGCTTACCCAGCGTTACGGCGGCTTGCTCTGGGGCGAGCACGGCAAAGGCGTGCGCTCGGAATACGCACCGAAATTCTTTGGTGACCTGTACCCGTCGCTGCAAGCCTTGAAAAGCGCTTTCGACCCGCACAACCAGCTCAACCCCGGCAAGATCTGCACGCCACTGAACAGCACTGAATCGCTGCTGAAAGTCGATGAAGTGACCATGCGTGGCGACCTCGATCGGCAGATCGACGAGCGCGTCTGGCAGAGCTTCGGCAGCGCCGTGCATTGTAACGGCAATGGCGCCTGCTACAACTTCGACCCCAACGACGCCATGTGCCCGTCCTGGAAAGCCACCCGTCAGCGCCAGCATTCGCCCAAGGGCCGGGCTTCGCTGATCCGTGAATGGCTACGCCTGCAAGGGGCGGCCAACGTCGATGTACTGGCCGCCGCGCAGCGCCCGGTTGGCTGGCTCAAGGGCCTCGCCCAGCGGGTGCGCAACAGTCGCGCCCAGCGCCAGGGCGAGCAGGATTTCTCCCATGAAGTCTACGACGCCATGGCCGGTTGCCTGGCGTGCAAGTCGTGCGCCGGGCAGTGCCCGATCAAGGTCAACGTGCCCGAGTTCCGTTCGCGCTTTCTGGAGCTGTACCACGGCCGCTACCTGCGCCCGATGCGTGATTACCTGATCGGCTCGCTGGAGTTCAGCATTCCGTACCTGGCGCGCTTGCCGGGGCTGTACAACGGCCTGATGGGGTCGAGCCTGGTCAAGAACCTGTTGGTCAATCAAGTCGGCATGGTCGACAGCCCGCTGATCAGCCGCTTCGATTTCCAGGACACCCTCAACCGCTGCCGCGTTGGCGTGGGCACGCCCGCCAACCTGCGCGGCCTGACCCCGGCGCAGCGCGAGCGCAGCGTGGTGCTGGTGCAGGATGCCTTTACCCGCTATTTCGAAACCCCGCTGTTGGCGTCTTTTATCGAGCTGGTGACTCAGCTGGGTTATCGGGTGTACCTGGCGCCCTACAGCGCCAACGGCAAACCGCTGCACGTACAGGGCTTTTTGTCGGCCTTCAACAAGGCGGCGATTCGCAACGCTAAACAGTTGCAAGCCCTGAGTGATTGCGGCGTGCGCCTGGTTGGCCTGGACCCGGCCATGACCCTGGTGTATCGCCAGGAATACCAGAAGGTGCCGGACCTGCGTCAATGCCCCACCGTTGAGTTGCCGCAGGAATGGCTGCTCGATGCATTGCCTGAGCACAACGCTGAATCGGCCGGCAAAGCGCCGTTCCGTTTGTTGGCGCACTGCACCGAGAAAACCAACGTGCCGGCGAGTACCCGCCAGTGGGAGCAGGTGTTCGCGCGTTTGGGCTTGAAATTGGTGACCCAGGCCACCGGTTGCTGCGGCATGTCGGGCACCTATGGCCACGAAGCGCGCAATCAGGAAACCTCGTGGATCATCTTTGATCAATCGTGGGCTGGGCAGTTGCAGAAGGAAGGCGAGGCGCTGGCGACGGGGTATTCCTGCCGCAGCCAGGTCAAGCGCTTTGCCGACCAGCAACTGCGCCATCCGTTGCAGGTGGTGCTCGAAGCCTTGCGCGGCTGACCCTATGCGTATATTCGCTGGCGAGCCAGCTCCCACACCGTTCACTCTTTTTCTGGAGTGGGGTCAGTTCAGTCTCCACCCCTTTCGGATGTGGGGATTGTGGGAGCCGGCCTGCCGGCGAATAGCCGCAACGCGGTTCAAGCCTGATTACTGACCGCTATAAATCTGGTCGAAAACCCCACCGTCATTGAAGTGGGTTTTTTGCACAGTGCGCCAGTCACCAAAGGTCTTCTCCACCGACAAAAAGTCCACTTTCGGGAAGCGGTCGGTGTGCTTGGCCAGTACCGCAGGATCGCGTGGGCGCAGGTAGTTGTTGGCAGCGATTTCCTGGGCTTCAGGCGACCACAGGTACTTCAGGTATTCCTCGGCGGCGGCGCGAGTACCTTTCTTGTCGACCACCTTATCGACCACGGTTACCGGTGGCTCGGCTTCAGCGGAGACGCTCGGATAGACCACTTCAAACTGGTCGCGACCGAACTCGCGGGCAATCATTTCCGCTTCGTTCTCGAAAGTCACCAGCACGTCGCCAATCTGGTTGGTCATGAAGGTCGTGGTAGCGGCGCGGCCACCGGTGTCCAGTACCGGCGCTTGCTTGAACAGCTTGCCGACAAAGTCCTTGGCCTTGGTTTCGTCACCGCCGTTCTTGAGCACATAGCCCCAGGCCGACAGGTAGGTGTAGCGGCCGTTGCCCGAAGTTTTCGGGTTTGGCACGATCACCTGCACGCCCTCCTGAAGCAGGTCTGGCCAGTCTTTCAGTGCCTTGGGGTTGCCTTTGCGCACGATAAACACCGTGGCCGAAGTGAACGGCGCGCTGTTGTTCGGCAGGCGGGTCACCCAGTTGTCCGGTATCAGCTTGCCGTTGTCGACCAGGGCATTGATGTCGGTCGCCATGTTCATGGTGAGGACATCGGCCGGCAGGCCATCGATGACTGAGCGTGCCTGCTTGCTGGAGCCGCCGAAGGACATCTGCAGGTTGATCTTTTCGTTGTGCTCTTTTTCCCAGTGCTTTTGGAACGCGGTGTTGTAGTCCTTGTAGAAGTCACGCATCACGTCATACGAAACGTTGAGCAGCGTGGGCGCCGCCTGGGCAAGACTGCCAAAGGCTAAACCGGCGGCCAGCAGCGAGGCACTGAAGAGTTTTTTCACGGGACGCGATCCTTGTTGGTTTTTAGTTCAAAGCATCTGGCCCGCGACTATAACGGTCTAAGCAGGCCGGCTAAAAGATCAAAAAGTAAGGCACTTATTCCAGTTTCCTGAACAGCGCATTGCCGCAGCGCGAACAAAACGCCGCGCCATGGTCATGGTTGCTCTTACGGCACACCGGGCAATCATGCTTGAGCTGCTCGCCGCGCATGGCGTTGGCAAGCTCGGCGGTAAAGATACCCGTGGGCACGGCGATGATCGAATAACCGGTAATCATCACCAGCGATGACACCACTTGGCCCAGCGGCGTCTTGGGCACGATATCGCCAAAGCCCACGGTCGTCAGCGTAACGATGGCCCAATAAATGCCCTTGGGAATACTGGTAAAACCATGCTCGGGGCCTTCGACCACATACATGATCGTGCCGAACACCGTGACCAGCGTCGAGACGCTGAGCAGAAACACAATGATCTTCTGCTTACTGCCGCGTAGCGCTTCGAGCAGGTAGTGGGCCTGCTTCAGATAGGGGCTGAGCTTGAGCACCCGAAAAATCCGCAGCATTCGGATGATTCGGATAATCAGCAGGTACTGCGCATCGGCGTAATACAGCGCAATGATGCCCGGCACGATCGCCAGCAGGTCCACCAGCCCATAAAAACTGAAGGCATAGCGCAGGGGTTTGGGCGAGCAATACAGGCGTAGCAGGTATTCGATCAAAAATACGCCCGTAAACGCCCACTCGATCCCGGCCAAGAGCCCGGCGTAGTCGCGGTGGACGGTGTCGATACTGTCGAGGATCACCGTCACGAGGCTGGCGAAAATGATCAGCAGCAGCGCGCTGTCAAAGCGCCGGCCGGCGACGGTGTCGGTCTGGAAGATGATGACGTAAAGCTGTTCGCGCCAGGTCTGGGCGTTGGACATGAGGGATAGTTTCCGATGGCGTTGGGCAACAGCCTAGGTGTCCGCAGGCGGGGAACGCAAGTGGTAGGAGCCAGCCTTGCAGGCTGTGTGAAAACTCCGACAAAAGT
Organism: Pseudomonas sp. KH_021; assembly: GCF_057838865.1. NCBI lineage: Bacteria > Pseudomonadati > Pseudomonadota > Gammaproteobacteria > Pseudomonadales > Pseudomonadaceae > Pseudomonas > Pseudomonas sp. KH_021. The sequence goes on from NZ_CM174477.1 coordinate 1,730,536, forward strand.
CGACCCACTCAAAAAACGACCTCCTGTAATCGCGTACACGCGACGATCGACTAGTCGGGAGGGGGTCAAGTACCCCCTAAATCAACCAAATTTTGAGTTTTCACACAGCCTGCTTGGCTGCGATGGCTACACCGCGGTAATCATTCAGGACCGCGTCGTTTTCATCGCGGGTAAACCCGGCTCCTACAGGCCCTGCTCGGCGTCGATGTGAAACGTTGGATTAATGATTCAGCCACAAAGTTGGTGGAGCGAATACCTAGTAGTTCTGTCAGTTTCATTTTGTGATGGATGGAGGAGAATCATGAGCCACCACCTGTGAGGGGGCGTGACGATGACGAGTAGATTGCCCGGTGTTGCGCTGCTACACACCGACAGGGCGAGGTCTGTGCTGTGTACACGTTCAACCGGCGGCGCGGTCTACACGCCCTATGGCTTTCGCGTCGTATCAGATTCGGTGGCTGCACTTGGGTTTAATGGCGAATTGTTGGAAGGCAGGGTGGCGGGCTATCAGGGTGACGTCTTTACGACGCGCAATCTGGGCAGGTTTGAAGATGTTTACGAAAGCCGGCGTGGGTCGAGTAACCTATTGTTTAAAACTCACACAGGGCATGGTGTTGGTAAGCTATTCAATCACTATCGCCCAGTGACGGTACGACCACAGCGGTGAGGAATGAGGGGTGGGGGATGGCTAAAGCCCGAAAATGAGGTGGTGGACTTGGCGTCAGCTCCCAGCTACCTATCGCGTGCGAGAGCGCTTATCAAGCCACTGTTCTAATTCCGACCGGGTGATGCCCATGCCACCGATGCTGACGTTAGACAGATGCTCAAGGTCGTAACGAGTGTCTTCGATAAATTTGTCTCTCTGCTCTTCCGGGAGTTTCCGAGCGCTCTCTAGTAGCAGCGACTCAATCGCCTCACCCTGCCTTTGCCCGCTCACGATTTGAGCGACCAGTGCCCGGCGCTGTTGGCGATGAAGCACCCGCAGGGTATCGATGCCAACGGATTCAGCAACCGCTCCATAGCGATGACAACTGCGGATGTACGACCAGACATAGAGGTCAGCTAAAGGGCCGACTTCATTGAGTTCATACACAGCGATCACGGCGCTCGTATAGTCGTCTGTGCTGATGTCGCCAAACGACAGCGGCACCAGGTTGTAGCGCACCAACGGAATATTGGCGGACATGCGCGAAGTGCGTTTATTCACATCGATGAAGCCCTGTAGGTAGGCGACATGGACCAGTAAGAACAGGCTCTGCTCAAAAGGGTTCTGGATCTGCGCTGCCGTATGGCTAATCAACTCTAAAAGGCGCTCCAGACGATCCTTGCCTTCCAGTGGCATGTACACCGTGGAAGAGATGCGAACACCCTCATCCCGAAGGTTGCCAGCCATACCGGGGGCGACCAGGCCATCTGCCAACAGGTAATGCAGGGTCCGTATGTTGTCGCTGCTGATTTCCAACTGATGAATACCATCCACCAGAAAACGGATGGCTTCCCGGTGGTTGAGGATCATCACCTTTTCCATGTCCAGCTTGCCGTCGGCCGGAATGCCTTCCAACAACAACTTCTCGGTATCGACGAGCGAGTAGGTGTTTCCTTCGAGGCGTGAGGAGTTATAGGAAAGGTCTATCAACAGCCGATTGTATATTTTCTTCGCGTAGGTGCCGGCGGGCATCTCATCGTTAGCACGTCGACCATGCTCGTGCAGAAGCGACAAGTGCTCGGTGGGTAGATAGGCGGTTTCGTTTGGTTTGTAGGAACGTAGCCAGTCTTCTCGATAAGAACAGGGCGTGCGTGTAAACAGAGGCGCGCGTATGCGGGCAATGATGTCTGCACTTCGGTCGGAGAAAACGGGCAAAGGCCTACTGCCCGAGCGGTCAACCGACGCAGTGTCTTGGTGAGCATGAGCAAGTCGGTATGCACGTCCCCGCGTATTTCCTCGTGCTTGCAGTTGGCCTTCTTGTACCGATGCTTTCAGCCAGTTACGCAAGGTTCGCTCAGGGACACCCAATTCAGGCAAGAGATCAGCCAGGGACAGCCACCGCTCAGGTTGGGCGCGGAACAGGCTGATCATGTTGTCGCGATTGGGGGGCGATGGTTGGGCCATGAGGGTGTCCGTGCCGGATTTCTAAATGGCCAAGGCAAGCCATCGATTCGGCCAAATCTTAGGCTATTCGGCCAGATTCGGCCATTCGATTGAGCTATTCGGCCAAATTTGAAGGGTAAAATGGCCGAATACTCATTGATTCGGCCAGTTTTCAGTCCTGATTTCAGGATTCGGCCATTTATTCGGCCAAATCGCACGGCCGCTTCAACGCCTCATCCTCCATCCCATCCAACAACGCCTCAGCCAGACCTCTGGCCGCTTCGGCGCTGTGCAGGTTTGACCAGAGCAGCCCCCTGAGGTCGGCATCTGCGGTGTGCTCGCAAGCTTTTTTCGAGACGGATTCGATGCCGGTCAGCAGGTTGGATAGATGCACCAGGGCGTCTTCGAGGGCGATGCCTTCGCGCACGGCAAACAGCGGGGCGTGACTGCCGTTGCAGGTGGTGAAGGTTGAGCTGGCGGTTTTGGCGAAAGCGGGCGGATCGGGAACAATCTTTGTCATGGTGAATCTCCTTATCAATGGAGCTACCACCATTAGCGACCAAGCAGAATGGGTGGCAGCTGTACGCAGGTTGGTCGACCGGGAAAGGAGCTAAACCGGCAGGGCACAAGGCCCTCCATACGCACAGCCGCCATAGCAGGAATTGCGGGCATAAAAAAACGCCGGCAAAAGCTTTGGGGCGAATGCGCTACTTTCCATCGGGCGACCAAGCCCGGTCTCTGATGTGCAGAGACCGGGAAAGCCTACCGTGGTCGGTAACGCGGTGCAAGGTTGCTCAACACCAAATGCACCGCCACGGCGCCTGTTGCTCGGTTGAAGCCGAAGAGGCCGTGGAAAGTAGCATTGGTTTCATCATTGAAGAATATTTCGGGAAGGTGAGGCATACACGTCTGGCGGTGTCAGGTACGACGCCTCGCGGGCAAGCCCCGCTCCTAATCTATGGAGGGATACCCAGCAGTTTTGTCAGGTAGTCAATTTTGGTGGGGGTGGGATACTGGCGATTCTTCTACTGTGGTAGACACTAAAAATGAAAGCGCAATATGCTGAATCACGAGCGTTACTATTGCAGGCTGACCAACAAACGTCCGTGTTGGGCATGGTGTCAGCAGGTTCAATGAGAAGGGCTTCTTACTCCCCTTATGGACATTGGACAGGTCAATATTTAGCTTCGCAGCAAGGGTTTAATGGGCAGTTGCTGGAGCGCGGGCTTGCGGGTTATGTATTAGGCGGCTATCGTATTTTTAATACCGTGTTGAGGAGATTTCACAGCCCTGATAGTTGGAGCCCGTTTGGTGTGGGCGGATTAAGCACTTACGGGTACTGCTTGGGAGATCCTGTCAATCGTGTCGACCCTTCGGGGCACTTGGGATTACTTAAGATCGCCATTAGGCCAGTGACTAGACGTTGGCGTCATGTTTTTTATGAGAAAAGTATAGGTGACGTCAACAATATTGGGGAGGGCGCATTTATTTTTTCTGATAAAGGTGGGCGTCGCCTCAATATTGCTGCGCATGGGGCGACTGGTTTTATTGGGCTGAACGGGGCTCTCCATGATGCGGTGAAATTACATCGTCATTTGGAGGTGAGTGGGTTTGATGTAAAAAAATACATGAGTATTAGGGTCTTAGCATGCAGGTCTGCTGATGGATATCCTTCGTTCATTCAAGATTTAGCAGATACAACCGGTGTTTCCGTAAAAGGGTATCTGGGGCGTCTAACTGTTGATTTACCTGATATGTACGAGCCTATGCCTGGGCATAATAGTTTCTCTTCGTGGAAGGGTAAATTTAGGCCTAAGAAATATGGGCGGTATGATGCGACTGGGCTAGACAAATTAAATTATTCGCCAGTCGTTGTTCAGCCTAGACGAGGAAGATGAGGGGCTGACTAGGTTTCTTCGAGCCCTGAGGTCTATTCACGTTGGGTTATTGCGGCCCCGCACAATTTCGGTGGCAGAGTCGATTGGACATCAGAAGCATGCGTCGGAGGAATTGACTCCAGGCTTGGAGGCGGGGGAAGGTACGTGCAAGCTTCAGGCAACCGCCTGAGCCAGGCTTGCCTGCAATGGGCCGCACGCGGTACATCAGTTAGACCGGATCGTCTGCATCGCGGGCAAGCCCAGCTCCTACAGGCCTTGCTGGGCATCAGTATGAAACGGTGGATTAATTATTCAGCCACAAAGTTGGCGGAGCAGAAACCTAGTGTGCTGTTTCCGAAATAACTTGCCCCTCCATCTGCGTCTCCATCGCCTCGCGTGCTCGCCGTATCTTGCTCAAAATTTCCTCGCCCTTTGCGTTCCAAACGTACCGGGTCGGTTGTGCGTTCCGTAATGCCAGGAAGGCGGTAATCGAGCTTTCCAACTCACGTACGGAGCCGAAGCTGCCGTCGCGCAAGAACACGGTAATGTCCCTGAAAAACCGCTCGACCATGTTCATCCACGAGCTGGAGGTCGGTGTGAAATGCACATGGAAGCGCTGATGTTTCGCCAGCCAAGCCTTCACCTTTGCGTGCTTGTGTGTCGCATAGTTATCCACGATCAGATGCAGCTGGAGATGCTTGGGCGTTTCCTTGTCGATTTTCTTAAGAAAAGCCAACCACTCCTGATGACGGTGCTGGCGCTCGATGCTACTGATCAGTTTGCCCTGGAGATAATCCAGCGCTGCGAACAGCGTGACCGTGCCGTGGCGAGTGTAATCATGGGATTTTGTTTGGATATGACCGATCCCCAGAGGCAGCCCAGGCTGTGTGCGTTCCAAGGCTTGCACCTGACTTTTCTCGTCGCAGCAGAGCACCAACGCCTTGTCTGGCGGGGCCAGATACAGGCCGATGACATCCCAGAATTTTTCCTCGAACTGCGGGTCGTTCGACAGTTTGAAGGTACGTGTCAGATGAGGTTTCAAGTCATTGGCCGCCCACAGTTTATGCACGGTGGTCGCTGATATGCCGGCGGCACGGGCCATGCTTCGGCAGCTCCAGCGGGGCTCGCCGATACGAGGTTGAGTGACCTGTTCGAGCACGCGGCGGATCGTGTCAGCAGGCAGAGGGGATTTGCGTCCTCGGCCAGGCTTGTCGAGCAGGCCTTCCAATCTGAGCGCCTGAAAACGCTGGCACCAGTCGGTGACCGTAGGGCGAGAGAAACCTGTCAATCGCACGATTTCTTCTCGCGTTGATCCTTGCGCTGCCAGCAAGATGACGCAGGCTCGACGGCCATCGCGCTGACTGATGGTGGCGGAACGTACGCGACGGCTCAGTTCGGCAAATTCTTCGGGGCTAAGCGTAATGTCCAGAGCGCTCACCAGGAACTCTCCAAGGTAGGAATGGCACCTGAAGTGTAGTGCAAGCATGGAGAAATTTATTTCGCGAACAGCACACTAGTAGTTCTGTCAGTTTCTTTTGCAATGGACGGAGGAGGATCATGAGCCACCACCTGTGAGAGGCGTGACGATGGCGAGTAGATTATCTGGTATTGCACTTCTGCAAACTGACAATGCGAGGTCTGTGCTGGGCACACGTTCAACCGGTGGCGGGGCTTACACTCCCTATGGGTTTCGCTCTGTTTCATATTCAGCGGCTGCGCTTGGATTTAATGGTGAGTTGCTGGAAAGCAGGGTAGCGAGTTATGCGTTGGGGCAAGGGTATCGGTTGTTCAGTACTGTGCTAATGAGATTCTATAGCTCGGACAGTTGGAGCCCTTTTGGTTTAGGGGGAGTGAACGGGTACAGCTACTGTGTGGGCGATCCGGTAAACGGGTCTGACGCTTCCGGGCATGTCAGTATTTTGCATAAAATTGCTAGATATGTAAGTAACAAGATTCCCAACAAAAAAATTACTAACGTCCGGAAAATTGATCATGGATTGTTTGTTTTTGAAGATAAGCGAGGGTCCCGTCTTAATGTATCGGTTCACGGCAAAGTCGATGAGCACGGTCGAGGGGTTGTAGGGTTTAATGATTGGAATGGGCGTGGAGACGATTGGAACGGACATGCAAACGTGCTACATGCGCGCCTGGTCGAGAAAGGGGTTGGCTTTCAAAAATATACGAGCGCTCGAGTGTTTGCTTGTCGTTCTGCTGCAGGCATAAGGCCACTTAATCAGGAATTTGCGGATTTGATTCGTATGCCTGTAAAAGGGTATCGGGGACTCGTAAATACCAAGGCTCGACCCGAAAGTTTCGAGCAGTTATTAGAGGCTGGAGCTATTGTTGAGGGCGGGAGTTATACGTTTTTACGCAAATATGGGCCGACTAAATACAAAACTCAAAAGAATGCTCGTGGGATTCAGCTCGAATACGACCCAGTCACTGCTAACCCATCGCAATAGAGGTGGATCTCTATCTCAAGAAGTGCAGGCGAAAAAACGCCTGCATTTAGAAGGTGGGCGACGTGCGCATTGGGATTGCGGGCGACCAAGCCCGGTCTCTGATGTGTAGAGACCGGGAACGCCTATCGTGCAAGGGTAACGCGGTGCAAGGTTGCTCAACGCCTGTTCCACCGCAGCTGCGTCTGTTTCTCTCCACTCATCAAATGGCACCCCATCTGCAAGACCCAACACGCCAAAACAAACGGCGCGGTAAGTGTGAACATCGGCAATAGGCCCAGCACCGGTTGCAACACGACGGCCAGGACAATGGCCAACAACGGCTTCCACGGCTGTTGGCGGGTCTGGCTGAAGGCAAGCGCAGCCAAGGCGGCGTTGAAGCTGTAGAGGCCGTAGAACGCTGCATCGGCTTCGCCATTGAACAAGGCGACGCTGCCGCCTATGGCTGAACCCAGCAGTGCCCACGCGGCGGCGTAGGGGTTGGCGATCAGCAGGCCGATGACGATCAGCAGGCCAGCGACAGGGTGGTCGAGCCGGAAGATCTGGCCCAGGCCGCGGACCAGGGCCGACAGTGGGTCATGATCGACGATGCCGGCTGAGGTCGCAGGCTCCAAGACCATCAACAGGGCGCCGGCCAGCACTATGTAAGGGGTGGTGTAGGCGGGCAGCACGGCAGAGTGCTCGGTGCGCTTGAGCCATTGGTGCACGAGGATGCTGCTCAGGCCGCTGGCGGCGATGATCAGCGGCGGCACGATGGCCGACCACGGCAGTAGTTCGCAGATCAATACGCCCAGCAGCACACCGTTGTAACTGTAGAGGCCGTTTTGCCGGTCGCTGCGGGCATATCCGCGGCGTTGGGCGGTGAGTAGGCCGGCGAGTGCGCCGAGCAATGCGCCGCCCAGCAGGTGGGGGGCGGTGAAAAGGAAGGCCAGCACACAAAGAAGACCGCACAGCGGGTTGCGCTGTAGAAGGACCTGGCTGAATCCATTGAGTAAGGCGGTGGCCCAGTCGGGGCAGTGGATCAGGTTTTGGGTGGTCATGATGGCGGTTGGACAGTGGTTGGATGTGTGCGGCTTCCAGCCGCGAATGCGCCGCGGGGCGGCGCTCGATTTAGGCAACACCTCAAAACCCAAGGCAAGCACCTGGAAGCCTTGATACGGCCCTCCGCCCTTGATTCTCATGGTGACCCCTTAGGGGCCTGTCAACAGATCGCATGAGCCGCACAAGGTGACCGCCTTGGTTTTTTCTTTGTTCTTGAGATCGCGCGCCGCCCGTGCGGCGCATCGCCGGCTAAAGCCGGCTCCCACATTGGTTGCAACGTGCCATGGCCTGTGAGAGTGGAGTTGTCAGCCACGCGCCCCCCCGAAACCACAAAAATCCAAAGCCGAACCACCAAGGCTAACAACCCCTACCCCACAGGACATGGCACGTTGCAACCAATGTGGGAGCCGGCTTTAGCCGGCGATGCGCCGCGCGGGCGGCGCTCGATTTTGGCAACAGCGCAAAACCCAAGGCAAGCACCTGGAAGCCTTGATACGGCCTCCCTCCCTTCATTCTCAGGGTGAACCCGTAGGGCGCCTGTTAACAGATCGCATGAGCCACACAAGGTGCCTGCCTTGGTTTTTTCTTTGTTCTTGAGATCGCGCGCCGCCCGCGCGGCGCATTCGCGGCTAAAGCCGCCCACAGAGGGCCTATCAGATCAACGTTTCAATGCGCAGCGAGTTGGTCGATCCCGGTTTGCCAAACGGCACGCCGGCGGTGATCAACAAGGTGTCGCCACGGCTCGCCATGCCCTGCGCCTGGGCGATTTCCAGTGCGGTGGAGCAGACTTCGTCCACTTGGCGCAGGCGATCGTTGACCACCGAGTGAATACCCCAGGCCACGGTCAGGCGGCGGGCGGCGGACAGGTTTGGCGTCAGGTTGAGGATCGGCACCCGTGGTCGCTCGCGTGCGGCACGCAGGCTGGAGCTGCCCGACTCGCTGTAGTTGACCAGCGCTGCCACCGGCAGGATGCCGCTGATACGGCGGATGGCGCAGCTGATGGCGTCCGACACGGTGGCTTCGGCTTGTGGCCGGCCGGCGTCGAGTTGGGTCTGGTAGTCCGGGCCGCTTTCGACCTGGCGGATGATCTTGCTCATCATCTGCACCGCGTCGAGCGGGTAGTCGCCCGAGGCGGTTTCAGCCGACAGCATCACGGCGTCCGCACCTTCGGCCACGGCGTTGGCGACGTCTGTGACCTCGGCACGGGTCGGCGCTGGCGAGAAGCGCATGGATTCCAGCATCTGGGTCGCCACGACCACCGGCTTGCCCAGCTGGCGGCAGGTGCCAATGATGCTTTTCTGGATTTGCGGCACGCTTTCGGCCGGCACTTCCACGCCCAGGTCGCCACGGGCCACCATGATCGCGTCGCTGAGTTCCGCGATCTCGCGCAGTTGGGTGACGGCGGTGGGTTTCTCGATCTTGGCCATCAGGAAAGCACGGTCGCCGATCAGTTCGCGCGCTTCAAGAATGTCTTCGGGGCGCTGAACAAATGATAGCGCCACCCAGTCCACGCCCAGCTCCAGGCCGAAACTCAAATCGCGACGATCCTTGGCCGTCAGCGGGCTGAGTTCCAGCACCGCTTGTGGCACGTTCACGCCTTTGCGATCCGACAGTTCACCGCCGTTGAGCACTTCGGTGTCGATGGCATCGGCGTGCTTGGCGGTGACGCGCAGGCGCAGCTTGCCGTCGTCCAGCAACAGGTCCATGCCCGGTTCAAGGGCGGCGATGATTTCCGGGTGCGGCAGGTTGACCCGGCGCTGGTCGCCCGGGGTGGCATCCAGGTCCAGGCGCAGGGCCTGGCCACGCTGCAGTTGCACCTTGCCATCGGCAAAGCGACCCACGCGCAGCTTTGGCCCTTGCAGGTCCATGAGGATGCCGAGCGGGTAGTTGAGTTGGGTTTCGACGTCACGAATCCACTGGTAGCGCAGGGCGTGATCGGCGTGTTCGCCGTGGCTGAAGTTCAGGCGGAAGATGTTCACGCCGGCTTCGACCAATTGGCGAACATCGTCGATGCCCTTGGTGGCCGGGCCCAGGGTCGCGAGGATTTTTACTTTTTTATCAGGCGTCATTGGGATGGGCTCTCAAGAATCAGGATGGCACGAAAATCGTTGACGTTAGTGCGCGTAGGCTCTGTCACGATCAAGGCGTCGAGGGCGGCGAAGTAGCCGTAGCCGTTGTTGTTGTCCAACTCATCGCTGGCCGACAGGCCCAGGGCCGCGGCTTGGGCGTAGCTGTGCGGGGTCATGAGGGCGCCGGCGTTCTCTTCCGAGCCGTCGATGCCGTCGGTGTCACCGGCCAGTGCGTAGACGCCGGGCAGGCCCTTGAGGTTTTCGGTGAGGCTGAGCAGGAATTCGGCGTTGCGCCCGCCACGGCCATTGCCGCGCACGGTCACGGTGGTTTCGCCACCGGAGAGAATCACGCAGGGCGCGGCCAGTGGCTGGCCGTGCAAGACGATCTGGCGAGCGATGCCGGCGTGGACCTTGGCCACTTCACGTGATTCGCCTTCCAGGTCACCCAGGATCAGCGGGCTGAAGCCGGCCATGCGCGCCTTGACGGCGGCGGCCTCCAGCGACTGCTGCGGTTTGGCGATCAGTTGGAAATGGCTGCGCGCCAGGCACGGGTCGTCGGCCTTGACGGTTTCCGACTCGGGGTTGTTGAGCCAGGCCAGTACGGCGGCGGGTGCTTCAATGTTGTAGCGCTTGAGAATCGCCAGCGCCTCGGCCGAGGTACTGGGGTCGGCCACGGTGGGGCCGGAGGCGATGACCGTGGCCAGATCGCCCGGTACATCGGAAATCGCATAGGTATAGACGCTGGCTGGCCAGCAGGCTTTCGCCAGGCGGCCGCCCTTGATCGCCGAGAGGTGCTTGCGCACGCAGTTCATCTCACCGATGGTGGCGCCGGACTTGAGCAGGGCTTTGTTGATGGTTTGTTTGTCGGCCAGGGTGATCCCTTTTGCCGGTAGGGCGAGCAGCGCAGAGCCACCGCCGGACAGCAGGAAGATCACGCGGTCATCTTCGTTCAGGTTGCTGACCAGCTTCAGCACCCGCTCGGCGACAGCGAGGCCCGCGGCATCCGGCACGGGATGGGCGGCTTCGACGACTTCGATTTTCGAGCAGCTGGCGCCGTGGCCGTAGCGGGTCACGACCAGGCCTGTGACCTCGCCTTGCCAGCAGTGTTCGACCACTTCGGCCATGGCGGCTGCGGCTTTGCCGGCGCCGATGACGATGACGCGGCCGGTACGATCAGTGGGCAGATGGGCTTCGAGGACCTGGCGCGGGTGCGCGGCGTCAATGGCCGTGGCGAAGAGCTCGCGCAGAAAACGTTGCGGATCGAGCGACATGGCAGGCTCCCGTTTTGTGTTTTTTTGGGGGGCAGGGGGACTTACTTACTGTAGGAGCGGACCTGGCCGCGATGGGCCGCAATGCGGCCCCGGTTCCCGATCTCAATTAAACCCAAAGCGGTCTGCTGCGCAGTCCATCGCGCCCAGGTGCGCTCCTACAGGGCGTATTTCAGCCGGACGTTATTTGTCGCCACGGATCGAGAAGTTGGCCATGTGTTCCAGGCCTTTGATCAATGCCGAGTGGTCCCAGTTGGCGCCACCGATGGCCGCGCAGGTGCTGAACACTTGCTGGGCATTGGCGGTGTTGGGCAGGTTGATCGACAGCTCCTTGGCGCCTTGCAGGGCCAGGTTCAGGTCCTTCTGGTGCAGGCTGATACGGAAGCCCGGGTCGAAGGTGCCTTTGATCATGCGCTCGCCGTGCACTTCCAGGATCTTCGACGAAGCGAAGCCGCCCATCAGCGCTTCACGCACCTTGGCCGGGTCTGCGCCGTTCTTGGCGGCGAACAGCAGGGCTTCGGCGACGGCCTGGATGTTCAGGGCGACGATGATCTGGTTGGCGACCTTGGCAGTCTGGCCATCGCCATTACCACCGACCAGGGTGATGTTCTTGCCCATGGCCTGGAACAGCGGCAGGGCGCGTTCGAAGGCCTGGTTGTCACCACCGATCATGATGCTCAGGGTGGCCGCCTTGGCGCCGACTTCACCGCCCGATACCGGCGCGTCGAGGTACTGCGCGCCCGTGGCGTTGACCTTGACGGCGAAGGCCTTGGTAGCGGTGGGCGAGATCGAGCTCATGTCGATCACGATCTTGTTCGGGCCCAGGCCTGCAATCACGCCGTCTTCGCGCTCAAGCACGTCAGCGACCTGAGGGGTATCGGGCACCATGATGATGATGAATTCAGCTTCCTGGGCCACTTCCTTCGGGTTGGCCAGGGCGATGGCGCCCGCGGCGACCAGGTCAGCTGGCGCGGGGTCGTGATGCTGCGACAGGAAAAGGCTGTGACCTGCTTTTTGCAGGTTCGACGCCATTGGGTGGCCCATGATGCCGGTGCCGATAAATCCGATTTTAGCCATGAGAAATACCTGCTCAGATTGCGTTGTGGGTTTTCAGCCAGCCGAGGCCCGCTTCGGTGGTGGTCAGTGGCTTGTATTCACAGCCCACCCAGCCCTGGTAACCAATGCGGTCCAGGTGTTCGAAGAGGAAGCGATAGTTGATCTCGCCGGTGCCAGGCTCGTTGCGGCCGGGGTTGTCGGCCAGTTGAACGTGATTGATCTGTGGCAGGTGCGTGGCCAGGGTGCGGGCCAGGTCACCTTCCATGATTTGCATGTGGTAGATGTCGTATTGCAAGAACAGGTTGGCGCTGCCGACCTTTTCCTGGATGGCCAGGGCCTGCTTTGTGTTGTTCAGGTAGAAGCCTGGGATGTCGCGAGTGTTGATCGCTTCCATCACCAGCTTGATACCGGCCGCTTGCAGCTTGTCGGCGGCGAATTTCAGGTTGTCGACGAAGGTTTGCTCGACAGTGGCGCAATCCAGGCCTTGTGGGCGGATGCCCGCCAGGCAGTTGATCTGGGTGTTGCCCAACACTTGTGCGTAAGCGATGGCAAGGTCGACGCCAGAGCGGAATTCTTCGACGCGGTCAGGGTGGCAGGCGATACCGCGTTCGCCCTTGGCCCAGTCACCGGCCGGCAGGTTGAACAGCACTTGAGTCAGGCCGTTGCTGTCCAGCTGTTGTTTGATTTCAGCGGAGCTGAAGTCGTAGGGGAACAGGTACTCGACCCCGCTGAAGCCTGCGTCGGCTGCAGCCTTGAAACGGGCGAGAAAGTCCTGCTCGGTGAACAGCATGGACAGGTTGGCGGCGAAACGTGGCATGTGTGTCTCCTTGCGAAATTGCGCCCTCACCCCTAGCGGGATGAGGGCATCGGCAGGTCAGTCCAGCAGCGAGATGGCGGTCGGTGCGTCGCCGCCGACCAGCGCCAGGTCTTCGAATTCGTTGACGGCGTTGATCTCGGTGCCCATGGAAATGTTGGTCACACGCTCCAGGATGATCTCGACCACCACTGGCACTTTGAACTCGTCCATCATCTGCTGGGCTTTGCGCAGCGCAGGGGCGATGTCCTTCGGCTCGAACACACGCAGGGCTTTGCAACCCAGGCCTTCAGCGACGGCCACGTGGTCCACGCCATAGCCGTTGAGCTCAGGGGCGTTGAGGTTTTCGAAGGCCAACTGCACGCAGTAGTCCATCTCGAAACCACGCTGGGACTGACGGATCAGGCCCAGGTAAGAGTTGTTCACCACGACGTGGATGTACGGCAGGTTGAACTGCGCGCCCACGGCCAGTTCTTCGATCATGAACTGGAAGTCATAGTCGCCCGACAGTGCCACGACTTTGCGGGTCGGGTCGGCCTTGACCACACCCAGTGCAGCAGGGATGGTCCAGCCCAGCGGGCCGGCCTGGCCGCAGTTGATCCAGTGGCGAGGCTTGTAGACGTGCAGGAACTGGGCGCCGGCGATCTGCGACAGACCGATGGTGCTGACGTAGCAGGTGTCTTTGCCGAACACCTGGTTCATTTCCTGGTAAACGCGCTGCGGCTTGACCGGCACGTTGTCGAAATGGGTCTTGCGCTGCAGGGTGGCCTTGCGCTGTTGGCAGTCTTGCAGCCAAGCGTCACGGCTCTTGAGCTTGCCGGCGGCTTTCCACTCGCGAGCCACTTCCAGGAACACGTCCAGGGCTGCACCTGCGTCGGAAACAATACCCAGGTCCGGGGTGAACACGCGACCGATCTGGGTGCCTTCGATGTCAACGTGGATAAAGCGACGGCCTTCGGTGTAAACCTCAACAGAACCGGTGTGGCGGTTGGCCCAGCGGTTGCCGATGCCCAGTACCACATCGGACTTGAGCATCGTGGCGTTGCCGTAGCGGTGCGAAGTTTGCAGGCCCACCATGCCGACCATCAGCGGGTGATCGTCAGGGATGATGCCCCAGCCCATCAGGGTTGGAACCACTGGGATACCGGTCAGCTCAGCGAACTCGACGAGCTTCTCGCTGGCGTCGGCGTTGATGATGCCGCCACCGGCTACCAACAGTGGGCGCTCGGCGGTGTCGAGCATGGCCAGCACTTTTTCGGCCTGGACGCGGTTGGCTTGTGGCTTGTAGACAGGCAGCGGCTGGTAGGCGTCGATATCGAATTCGATTTCTGCCATCTGCACGTCGAACGGCAAGTCGATCAGCACAGGGCCTGGGCGACCGGAGCGCATTTCAAAGAAGGCTTTCTGGAAAGCGTACGGCACTTGGCCCGGCTCCAGGACGGTGGTCGCCCACTTGGTCACAGGCTTGACGATGCTGGTGATGTCGACGGCTTGGAAGTCTTCCTTGTGCATGCGGGCACGCGGCGCTTGGCCGGTGATGCACAGGATTGGGATGGAGTCGGCAGAAGCACTGTAGAGGCCGGTAACCATGTCGGTGCCGGCAGGGCCGGAAGTGCCGATGCACACGCCGATGTTGCCGGCTTTGGTGCGGGTGTAACCCTCAGCCATGTGCGAGGCGCCTTCAACGTGGCGAGCGAGGACGTGATCGATACCGCCGACTTTCTTCAGGGCCGAATACAGCGGGTTGATCGCTGCACCCGGAATGCCAAACGCGGTCTCAACACCTTCGCGGCGCATCACCAGAACGGCTGCATCAATTGCTCTCATTTTGCTCATGGTTTTGTGCCTCTTGTGTTTTGTAATTGTATACAAATGGCTTTCAGCAGAGTTTATTCACGCCTGACTCATTCGGTCAATTCTTTTTCGTCTGCTGCCTTGGATTCGCCAAAAAGCCTGCTAAAACTGCTTCTGGCTCGATTAGTTTTCACTTGCTGGAATTATTGTATACAAAAAAATATCTCATTGTGTTCTATTTGTCGCAGAGATTTTTCACTTGCCCTTTGGGCTTCTTATAACAAGAGGACGTATTTATGAACGCTCTGACCTTGAAAGCCGCGCTGGAATTGGTCTCCCGCGCCCTGGCTACCGGCCGTGAAATCAATGCCGCACCGCTGGCGGTGGTGGTGTTGGATGCCGGGGGGCACCCGCTGGCGATGCAACGCGAGGACGGCGCCAGCGTGATGCGCCCGCAAGTCGCCACAGGCAAGGCGTGGGGCGCCATTGCACTGGGCAAGGGTTCACGTTTGCTGGCTGAGGATGCGGCCAAGCGGCCGGCGTTTTTTTCGGCGTTGAACGGTTTGGGGCAGACGTCGGTCGTGCCAGCGCCCGGGGGCGTGCTGGTGCGCGATCAGGCGGGGAATGTATTGGGGGCGGTGGGGATCAGCGGGGATACATCAGACATCGACGAGCAATGCGCGATCAGCGCGATCGAAGCGCTGGGCTTGCGGGCTGATGCCGGGAAAGTCTGATCGAGCCTAACCCGCGGTGCGTTCATCGCGGCCTGTAGGAGCCGGGTTTACCCGCGATGGCCACACCGCGGTCCATCTGATAGACCGCGGTGTGGCCATCGCGGGTAAACCCGGCTCCTACAGGGGATGTGCATTGCGTAATGCATCAGGCAAACCCAAGTGCGTGGGCCGACAAAATCAGTGGGCTTCGGGTTCGCAACCCTTGAGGACCAGGCGGATGATGGTCTGCGCCGCCGCCTCATAATCTGCATCTTCCAGTTTGGCCTTCCCGGTCACCGTCGAAATCTGCCAATCGAAATCCGCATAGGTCTGCGTCGCCGCCCAGATGCTGAACATCAGGTGGTGCGGGTCGATGGGGGCGATCTGGCCGCGGTCGATCCAGGTCTGCAAGCATTCGATGTTGTGCCGGGCCTGGACGTTGAGCTGCTCGACTTGCTCAGGGCTCAGGTGTGGCGCGCCGTGCATGATCTCGCTGGCAAACACCTTGGAGGCAAAGGGCACATCGCGGGAGATGCGTATTTTCGAGCGGATATAGGCACTGAGTACCTCTTTGGGGTCGCCCTCGGCATTGAAGGGCGTGGAGGCCTGCAGGATCGGCTCGATGATGCTCTCAAGGACCTCGCGGTAGAGGTTTTCCTTGGACTTGAAGTAGTAGTAGACATTCGGCTTGGGCAGCCCGGCCTTGGCCGCGATGTCACTGGTCTTGGTGGCAGCGAAGCCTTTTTCGGCAAATTCCTCACTGGCTGCGCGCAGGATCAGTTCTTTATTGCGCTCGCGAATGCTGCTCATCGTTCGGGGGAGTCCTTGTTTCGCCGCAAGTGGCGCGTGGCCTGGTCGGGCGGTTGCGCATGGTAGCACCGGCCTTGCGCGGCGCTCAAGGCCGCGCGCCGGCGCCTGGGGCAGGCTATGCTGAGCAGTCAAATCACTGTGTGGAGCCGGATCGATGGCAGGAAGCAGCTTGCTGGTACTCATCGACGACATTGCGACTGTGCTCGATGACGTCGCCCTGATGACGAAACTGGCCGCCAAGAAAACCGCCGGGGTACTGGGGGATGACCTGGCCCTCAATGCCCAGCAGGTCACCGGGGTGCGTGCCGAGCGCGAAATCCCGGTGGTCTGGGCGGTGGCCAAGGGCTCGTTCCTGAATAAATTGATTCTGGTGCCTGCGGCGCTGGCCATCAGCGCCTTCGCGCCTTGGGCCGTCACACCGCTGCTGATGGCGGGCGGGGCGTTCCTGTGCTTTGAGGGCTTCGAGAAGCTGGCGCACAAGTACTTGCACAGCGAAGCCGAGGATCAACTCGAACACGCGCAATTGACGGCGGCAGTCGCCGATCCAGACGTCGATTTGGTGGCGTTCGAGAAAGATAAGATCAAGGGCGCGGTGCGTACCGATTTCATCCTGTCTGCCGAGATCATCGCCATCACCTTGGGGGTTGTCGCAGGCACTTCGCTGACGCAGCAGATTATCGTGCTATCGGGCATTGCCATCGCGATGACCATCGGCGTGTATGGGCTGGTGGCGGGCATCGTCAAGCTTGACGACCTGGGGCTGTGGCTCACGCAGAAATCCAGCGCTGCGGCCAAGGCGGTCGGCAATGGCATCCTGCGGGCAGCGCCCTACATGATGAAGAGCCTGTCTGTGATCGGTACAGCGGCGATGTTCCTGGTCGGCGGCGGGATTCTGGTGCACGGCGTCGCGCCGCTCCACCACGCGATTGAAGGCATCGCGGCCAGTACGTCGGTGTCGATGTTGGTGTCGACGCTGCTCAACGCCGCGGTGGGTATCGTCGCGGGCGGGGTCGTGGTGGCGGCCTGGACGCTGATCGGCAAGGCGCGCAAGGCGGTTGCCGGTTGAAACAAACCCGGCGCCGCCCTCAGGTGACGCCAGTCTCGCTTAGAAGTGCACCTTGACCAGCAGGCTCGCGGTGTTCTGGTTGGTGTCGAAGAACGGGGTGTCTTCGATGCCGTACTTATCCTTCCAGTAGTCGTACTCGATACCGACGTACAACTGCTTCTCGCCCAGGTTCAGCGCTTTGCCCAAGTCGTATTTGACCTGTGGGTTGAAGTGCAGGTTGGCGTGGTAGGTGCCACGGGCGTTCTCGTCGTTGTCGACCACCCAATCCATGAAGCCGTCGATCAGCACGTCGGACTTGCCCACAGGGATGGTGTAGGACCAGGCCGGGGTGATCTGCCAGACGTTGTCACCGGGACGGTCGCCGTCGGTGTGACGCTGGTAGAAGTTCAACTGGAAGTAATCGAAGCCCGGGATGTCCAGGTCGAAACCTGGGCCGATCAGGTAGGAATCAACGTCACCCTCACCAAACTCGTAGGTCATGGCCAACAACACGTCTTTGACCGGGCCGAAGGCTAGCTTCTGGTTAAAGATCTTGCCGAACGACAAGCGCGGGCTGAATTCGCCGTAGTAGGTGTTCGGGCCTACGACTGGGTCTTTCTGGCCGTTGTAGAAAATCTTGTCGATGAACAGGAAGTTGTCACCGTACTTCCAGCCGTCGGCATGTTCGAACGTGACGGTTTGCTGGATCTCGGGGTTGACGGCGAAGTCCTGGCCGTAGAGGTAGGTCAGGCTGTTGTTCTGCCACTGCAGCAGGTCACCGGCCAGGGCTTGTCCGCCAGCCAACAGGCTGCCAGCGAGCGCGAGGCTCGAGAGAGTGCGTTTCATCGGTTGCTCCCAGTTTGTAGGTTTCAGTTCTTGTTGGATTTGGTGCCTGAAACGGCACCCTTTGTCTCAAAATCCTGATCTCTTGGTCAACTTATTTCTTTGGCGCGCAGCATAAGAAATCGATGGCAGAAATCCTGATCGAGACGATAAGAATTCGAGGGGGGGGTCGAGCGGGCGCGCAGAGTACTGGCTTGCGCGCCACAGCTCAAGTGCTTGGCGTAGGAGCTGGCTTTAGCCGCGATGCCCGCGGGGGATCAGAAATGGGCTTTGGCCAGGACGCTTACGACGCTTTCGTCGGTGTCCAGCCTGGCGCTGTCCTGAATGCCGTATTTGTCTTTCCAGTAGCTGTACTCAACGCCCACATACAGCTGTTTGGCACCGATATTCAACGCTTTGCCCAGGTCATATTTGACTTGCGGGTTGAAGTGCAGGTTGGCGTGGTAGGTGCCTCGTCGGGTTTCATCGTTGTCGACTACCCAGTCCATATAGCCATCGATCAGTACGTCGGATTTACCCGCCGGGAGGGTGTAGGAGAACGAGGGGGTGATTTGCCAGACACGGTCACCGGGGCGGCTGCCTTCGGTGTTGCGCTGGTAGAAGTTCAGGGTGAAATAGTTGAAGCCCGGCACCGCCAGGTCAAAGCCTGGGCCGATCAGATAAGACTCGGTGTCGCCCTCGCCGTATTCATAGGTCATGGCCAGCAGCACGTCCTTGATCGGGCCGAAAGATAAGTCGCTGTTGGAAATCTTTGCCAATGACAGACGTGGGCTGAACTCGCCGTAGTAGGTATTGGAGCCTTTGTTACGGTCGTCCTTGCCGTTGAAGAAAATCTTGTCGACGAACAGGAAGGTGTCGCCGTATTTCCACTTGTCGGCATGCTCGAAGGTCACTGTCTGCTGGACCCGTGGATTGATCTCAAAATGCGTGCCGTACAGGTAGGTCAGGCTGTTGGTCTGCCACAGCAGGGCATTTCCCGCGATGGCGGGTACCGTCGCCAGCAGTCCGGCGCCGAGGAGCAGAAGGGTGCAGATGCGCTTCATAGATTCGATCCCGTTTGTTGTTATTGTCGGTAGTGGCTTATTTCGGGCACGCAGATGCCCGCCGGCCTGAGTGCTTCAGGTCGCTGGTCAGCTTTTTGCGTTGAGGCTATTGGCGGCGGTTCGGCGCTCCGACAGGCCCACTCTACAAGTCTGTAAAAGTGGGCGTTTGTCGGGCCCGACCGCGACGTAGCCTTTAGTGCGGATGCGCGTTCATCGCTTCACGTCCGGCACCACCCAGTATGTTGAACAACAGGTTCAACAACATTGCGCTGACCGTGGCCATGGCGATGCCGCTGTGGGTGATGGGCTCCATCCAGTGCGGCAGGTGGGCGAAGAACTCCGGGCGTACCACGGGGATCAGGCCCATGCCGACGCTGACGGCCACCAGCAACTGATTGCGGCGGTCGACGATGTCGGCTTCCTGGAGAATGTTGATACCCGTGGCCGTCACCATGCCGAACATGGCAATCGCCGCGCCGCCCAGTACCGCAGGCGGAATCGAAGCGACCAGAAAGGCCGCCTTGGGCAACAAGCTCAGGAGGATCAACAAGCCGCCCGCCACGACCGTGACGTAGCGGCAACGCACACCGGTCATCTGCACCAGGCCAATGTTCTGGGCGAACGAGGAGTGGGTGAAGGTGTTGAGAAAGCCTGCGAAGAACGAGGCCACTGCATCGCACATCAACCCGCGGCGCAACATCCCTGGGGTGACTTCACGATCCGTGACCTTGCCCAGCGCCAGGAACATTCCCGTGGACTCGACAAAAATGATCACCACCACCAGGCACATGGACAGGATCGGCGCCAGGCTGAACGTCGGCATGCCGAAATGCAGCGGCGTCACGACGCGCAACCAAGGTGCTTGCGCCAACCCGCTCAGGTCAACCATGCCGATCATGCCCGCCACAGCGTAGCCCAGGCCCATGGCGATCAGCACCGACACGTTGACCCAGAAACCCCGCATGAAGCGGTTGATCAGTAGAACAGTGGCCAATACCAGCGCCGCAACTGACAGGTACACCGGTGCACCGAAGTGAGTGGCGTCCTGCCCGCCACCGGCCCAGTTGACCGCTACGGGAAGCAGCGACAGGCCGATAGAGGTAATGACGGTACCGGTCACCAGCGGGGGGAAGAAACGCACGATCCTGGACATGAACGGCGCGATGAGGATGCCGAAAAAGCCAGCCGCAATCGTTGCGCCAAAAATGCCCGACAGGCCCACCCCAGGCATGCCGGCCATAGCCACCATGCTGCCGACGGCCGCAAAGCTTGCGCCCATCATCACCGGCATGCGAATGCCGACCGGGCCGATGCCCAGCGACTGCACCACGGTGGCGATGCCGGCGACCAGCAAGTCGGCATTGATCAAAAAGGCGATGTCTTCACGGGACAGACCGGCGGCTTGGCCGATGATCAAAGGCACTGCAATAGCGCCCCCGTACATCAGCAGAACATGTTGCAAACCCACCAGAATCAATTGCATCAACGGAAGGGGCTGTCGGGCGGGCGCAGGGGGGATGTGCGCCTTGAGAGACACGGACATGCAACACCTCGGATTTTGTTTTTATTGTTCGGCTTTTGATCTGGCGACCGGCTGCGCAGCCATACGAACACTACCCAAGGCAAGCCATGGGCAGTGTTCAATACGGCCATTGCCGGCCGCGAGGTCGATCAGTGGGTCGGTGCGCCCTTGGCGATCCATGCGCCAATGAGTTCACGTTCCTGCTGGGTCATCTGGGTGATGTTGCCCAGTGGCATGATCTGGCTGGCGACGGCCTGGGCCTGGATACGCGGTGCCATTTGCTTGATCTGTTGCGGGGTGTCGAGCATCACGCCGGCAGGCGCAGTGCTGAACAGGGGGCTGGTGGGCTTGGCCGAATGGCAGACCGTACAACGTTCCTGGATGACGCTATGGATTTTTTCAAAACCGGCGTCGTCCAGTTTGGTGACGGCAGGTTGATCGGCGTCTGCAATGGCCGGTGCAGCAGGTTCGGCGGCCTTTTCAGCGGCAGTCTTGCCACCTTGGGCGGTTTCCGGCAGTGGCTGGTACTCGATTTTCGCAGCGGCTTGCTCAGGGGCTGACGGCATCGGCGAAGGGCCAGTGACGTAAGCCAGGCAGATCATCGCCAGGGCGCCGACGGGCAAGGTCCAGGCGTACTTGTTGCTCTCGTGGCGGGTGTTGAAGTAGTGACGCACCAACACCGCTGCAATCGCGATACCGGCCAGGATCAACCAGTTGTACTGGCTGCCATAGGTACTCGGGAAGTGGTTGCTGATCATGATGAACAGCACCGGCAGGGTGAAGTAGTTGTTGTGACGCGAACGCAGCAAGCCCTTGGCTGGCAGGCCTGGGTCCGGGGTACGGTTCTGCTCGATGGCGGCTACCAGTGCACGCTGGGCCGGCATGATGACGCGGAACACGTTACCGACCATGATGGTGCCCATGATGGCGCCCACATGCAGGTATGCGCCGCGACCGCTGAACACTTTGCTGAAGCCATAGGCAGCGGCGATGATCAGCACGAACAGGAGGCCACCCAGCAACGCAGGGCGTTTACCCAGGGCCGAGTCGCAGAGGAAGGAGTAGATGAACCAGCCGAGGAACAGCGAGCCGATACCGATGGCTACGCCTTCAGGGCCGCTCAAGGTGCTGCCGGGAGCCAGCAGGTAGAGCGTCGGGTTGGAGTAGAACACCACGCACATCAGCGCGATACCCGACATCCAGGTGAAGTAAGCTTCCCATTTGAACCAGTGTAGGTTCTCGGGCATTTTGGGTGGAGCGAGCTTGTATTTTTCCAGGTGGTAGATACCGCCACCGTGGATTGCCCAAAGATCTCCCGACAGTCCGTCGCGAGGGTTGACGCGGTTGAGGTTGTTTTCCAGCCATACGAAATAGAACGAAGCGCCGATCCAGGCGATACCCGTGATCATATGAACCCAGCGTACGCTCAGGTTCAGCCATTCGAACAGATGTGCTTCCACAGTATGTACCTCTTGCCGGCCACCGACAGTCGGTGGCCAGCCCTTCTCTTATTGGTGGGGGGGGAGGAGCAATAGCTCTTCCTCGTTGAAAAAATGCTCATCGCAGTTATTGCCAGAACCACTGCGATCAACCACCAGGAAGTCATCCCGCTTTTCGATCGTCAGCACCGGATGGTGCCAGACGCCGCGATGGTAATTAATGCCCTGCCTGCCGTTGGTAAGGAAGGCGCGGACCGAACCCGATACAGGTACATCGCCAAGTGGCGCGACCACGATCAGAAAGGGATTGCCGAGCAGCGGTATAAAAGCTTGGCTGCCCAGCGGATGGCGCTCCAGCATGCGAATGGTCAGCGGCATGTCCTGCGCGTCGGCGCGGAAGATGCTGATGATCGCCTTGTCTTCTGGCTGGGCTGTTTCAACCTCGGCCAGACGATGGAAGCGCATGGTCGAGCCATTGTTGATCATGAAGTGATCGCTGCCATCGGTTTCGATGACGTCACCGAACGGGGCGAAAGCTTCTTTGGTCAGGGGCTCAATCATTAATGTGCGCATGCGGATTCTTCTTTATTCAGTGTTGTGGGGACTCTCATTAAAATCGGGGCCGGTTGCGATTCACGCAGCCAGCCCCGAGGGTGTTACTTCGCTACTTTGCCCAGTATGCGCAGACGGCTGATACCACCGTCCGGGAATACGTTGATACGGATGTGGGTAATCGGGCCCAGTTCCTTGATCTGCTCGGCAAAGGTGTGTTCTTCGTGCATTTCAAGCTTCTGGTTGGGCAGCAGTTCACGCCAGAACAGGCTCTGGGTTTCGATCTGGCTGTCGGTACCGCCCTTGACGAACGCGCCCTGGATCGAGCAGCTGTCTGGGTAGTTGCCTTTGAAGTGCAGGGTGTCGACCACGATTTTTTCAATGATACCGGCATGGCCCAGGGCGACGATGATCCAGTCATTGCCAGGGGTGCGGCGGCGGGCGGTTTCCCAGCCATCGCCCATGTTGATGCCACGGCCTGGGTTGAGGATGTTGCTCATGCGGCCGAAGTGCTCGTCGGAGCAGGCCAGCGCACGGCCGCCGTTCAGGGCGGAGGCCAGGTCGATCTGCTCGTTGTCGGCGATGGCCGACCAGTCGCGGAACGGCACGCCGTATACGCGCAGACGGGCTACGCCGCCGTCCGGGTAGATGTTGAAACGCAGGTGGGTGAAGGCCTGGTCGTTGTTAACTTCGTGGTAGTGGTGGCTGTTGCCTTGCAGTTCGACTGCGGACAGCACTTCAACCCACTGGGTGTTTTCGCTCGGGTCGCCTTCGGCTACAAAGCAGCCTTCCAGGGACGCCGACGGCGGGAAGTTGCCGGTGAAGTGCGAGGTGTCGATGTCCAGGCCCTTGATGGTGCCAGGCACGCCCAGGCGGATGACCGCACTGTCGAAACCTTCGAAGCGCTTGCGGCGCGACTCCCAGCCATCCATCCACTTACCGTTGTCGTCGAACACGCCTTCTTTCCAGACCGCTGGGGTCGGTTGGAACAGGCGGTTGACGTCGGCAAACCAGTCGTCGGTGACCGAGATGGCTTTGGTACCCAGGCGCGCGTCGGCCAGGTTGACGAATTTTTCGAAGGGAACGGCGTATGCTTTCATTTTTTCTTGTCTGCCTTAAATAGGTGGCTGGGGATGCTTGCCTGGCGCAGGCCGCTCGGCGTTCTTGAGCGGGCCCTTGCCGGGCTCACTAAAGCTGCAGTAATCGGAACAGGGCGATCAGGTTGATCTGTGCCAGTGCTTCCTTGAACTCGGTTTCTTCAGAGTTGTGGATGCGCTTTTCGAACGCGGCAAGGATCTGATGCCGGTTGCTGCCTTTTACCGCCATGATGAAGGGAAACTTGAACTTGGCTTTGTAGGCGTCGTTCAGCTCGGTGAAGCGTGCGAACTCTTCGGCCGTGCATTGGTGAATACCGGCGCCAGACTGTTCATTGGTGCTGGCTTCGGTCAGTTGGCCCTGGACGGCGGCTTTGCCGGCCAGGTCCGGGTGAGCGTTGATCAAGGCCAGTTGGCTTTGATGATCAGCGCTTAACAGGATATCGCTCATGCGTTGGTGCAGGGTTTCGATCTCGTCCAGCTCGGCGAGCTGGCCCAGGTCAAAGGCCTTTTCAGCAACCCATGGCGAGTGTTCGTAAATGTCCGCGAACGCGGCGACGAAGGCATCGCGGTCCAGGGACGAAGGCTTGAGCGTCTTGAACTGGCTCATTTGGCAGTCTCGGCGTTGAACGGGTGCGTGGCCTGCCAGTGACGGGCGATATCGACACGACGGGTGAACCAGACGCCCTCATGGCTCTGGGCGTACTCAATGAAACGCTTGAGTGCGCCGATGCGGGCAGGGCGGCCGACCAGGCGGCAGTGCAGGCCGATGGACAGCATCTTCGGTGACTCGGCGCCTTCGGCGTACAGCACGTCGAACGCATCCTTGAGGTACTGGTAGAAGTGCTCGCCTGTGTTGAAGCCCTGGACCTGGGTGAAGCGCATGTCGTTGGTGTCCAGGGTGTATGGGATCACCAGGTGCGGCTTGCCGGTCGGATTGTTGGGCTCCCAGTAGGGCAGGTCGTCGTCATAGGTGTCGGAATCATAGAGGAAGCCGCCTTCCTCCATCACCAGCCGGCGAGTGTTCGGGCCAGTGCGGCCGGTGTACCAGCCCAGTGGGCGTTCGCCGGTGATTTCGGTGAGAACGCGGATGGCTTCGAGCATGTGCTCGCGCTCTTCGTTCTCATCCATGTATTGATAGTCGATCCAGCGATAGCCGTGGCTGCAGATTTCGTGGCCGGCTTCGACCATGGCGCGGATCACATCGGGGTGACGCTGGGCGGCCATGGCCACCGCGAACACGGTCAGGGGCACGCCCTGATCCTTGAACAGCTTGAGCAGGCGCCAGACGCCAGCGCGGCTACCATATTCGTAGAGCGACTCCATCGACATGTTGCGCTCGCCCTTCAGAGGCTGGGCGGCCACCATTTCCGACAGGAAGGCTTCAGACTCTTTATCACCGTGCAGGATGTTGCGCTCGCCGCCTTCTTCGTAATTGAGCACGAACGATAGGGCGATGCGGGCGTTCCCCGGCCAGCGTGGGTGAGGTGGGGTGTTGCCGTAACCAATCAGGTCGCGAGGATAGTCAGCGCTCACTGCAGTCTTCCTTCTTGTTCGTGGTAACGAGGCGTGGTGCCCGCTTGGCGGGTGTTGTCCACAGCGATGAGCTGATTGTATACAACTTTATATTCGTTTTGTAAGCCTGTTTTTTGCATTTCTTATACGCGGTGCTGTCCATAGATAATGCAAAAAATCTGCCTGATTGGTCAAGTAATCGTGCTTTAGGTCATGGGAGGCCTGGTTTTGCGACGAATTGGATTTTCAACTGGGCTCGCTCCGCTGAAGGCCAGGGAATGTGAGAATTATTGTGTACAATTTTTTGGCAAAGTGTCTTAATGTCCTCGCTGCCGCACGCGATCGAGCTCTGCAACGGTGCGGCGTGGGTATTTTCGCAACCGATTTGATAAAGCGAGCAATGCAATGGGACGTTTGACCACGCACGTACTGGATGCAGCCCATGGCTGCCCTGGCAGCTCGATCAAGGTCGAGCTTTATCGCGTCGAAGGCCAGCAGCTAACGCTTGTGGCCACGGCCCTGACCAACAGTGACGGTCGTTGCGACGCACCGCTGTTGCAGGGCGACGATTACCGCAGCGGTGTCTACCAGCTGCAATTTGAGGCCGGCGACTATTACCGCGCTAAAGGCGTGGCGTTGCCCGAGTTTGCGTTTCTGGATGTGGTGGTGCTGCGCTTTGGCATCAGCGCCGAGCAGGATCACTACCATGTGCCGCTGTTGATTTCTCCTTATAGCTACTCCACCTACCGGGGCAGCTAGACGCGATTCCTGGTCCGAATCTTCGTAGGTATTTTGCCCGCTCACACTGCGGGCTTTTTTTTGCCTGGCAAAAAGGTTAATCCGCACTTATACGCTTGTATGGGGTGGGCTACTACCTGACAGTTCTGCGAGTACCGATTTCATTGCCTTTGCTATTCAATCATGACACGCCAGCATCCCAAGGATTGTGGCTGGGTACTTATCGATGACGTGGAGGGTAGGGCAATGTCGTATTCCATGGAAGAACTGCTGGACTGGATGCGGTTGGAGTCCAGGCTTTTGAAGTGGGGAATGATCGTTGCGATTGATCGGGCCAAGGGCAATCGGTTGTTGGCGCAGTCTCATATTCACAAATTGGGGGGCGAAAGTTATCTTCCTGTGTTCGGTGGCGAAGTTGAGATCACGTCCACAGAAAAAGAAGTGCTCAGCAATATGGTGCTTTCTGTCCCACGTCTTTCATTTGAGAACGCTAACCTGAATGACTCCAGGGCCAAGTTGGCCATGGATATCCTCGGGGGTAGTCAAATCACAATGCAAAAGGTGGGTGAGAACTGGCAACCCTTGAGGATCAGTCATTTCGACCCCCTTCAAGGTCCCTCTCTTTTTTTGGATCTGTTGTTGAAGGATGTCGCTGGCAGTGTGGGTGACGAAGACGGCGTTGTGTTGCTGGACTTGAGTCAAAGCGATAATTTTCGTTTGACGTTCGCTGAGTCGGGGCCTGCCCAAGGGATGGGGGGCGATTTGTTCAAGTATCTATTCAGGCAACTTTCTCCTGAACAGCGAGTGTACCCGTTGGGGGTTGTGCAGCCAGGTCATCATGAATTATTTAAAGCAGCGTCATTTGGCATGCATACCCAAGCCAGCGGCGCAGGGCAAACCGAAGCCGAATCGACCGAGCCAGGTGATGGCGCGATCGTAATATTCGTGGGAATGCAGGGGAGCCATGATGGCTATTATCCAGGGGCTGACTCTGGGTACAGGTATCTGATTCCAAATGACAACGCTGAATACTCATCCGCCGTGTTGATGGACGCGGCGCGCGTGTTTTTATCCGTGTTGATGGACAGTATAAAAAACACATTGGATTTTGAATTGCACTATCGCTACAGTGCGACCGGTGAAGTAGTGGGGGCAAACGTTGTAGTCGGTCAGTTGGCGATCCCTGCGCTTGATATTCATACCATTACTAGTCCCCCTTCTTATTGGCGTTATGAGTCTGATTCGTTCAGCTTTTCTGCCGAATCAATGCAGATAACGCTTGAGTCCGATAAGGCGATTGTGCGCTGGGGAAGCGGGAGTGAATGGTCTGGGTTTTATCATCAATATATCTTTAATGCCAATAATCCTGAAGAGATGCAGCATAGTGAATTTTCGGGGGATATCACGGCTTCCTATGCGTTTGTTTTTACTGCGGAATACTCGTTTGAACGAGCAGCGTTCGCGGTTCGTCGAACCCGTATGAATTTCGAGGTCGTTGAGAGTAAAGTGGCCGTTGATAATCTGACCTTCCCCTGGTGGTTCTCTGATGAGGCAAAAGAGGCCTCTAGGGAAACGATGGTCCGAAATGTGAGTGCAACCATATCGAGTAAAGTGCTTGTGGAACATGTGCAGGATGTCATTGTGTTGGCGTTGCAGCAATACATGCCTGTTTCGATCTCCCTTGATGAAGTCGCCAATGACATTGTCCAGTTGTATTTTGGTGAAGCTATTTCGCTTCAGCAATACAAGGCACCTCTCGATATTGCTGCGTTTGGGCAGGTTAATACGAAACATACCACTTTTATTATCGATCCGCTTCAATCATTGTTAGGTGTCAATGCGAGGCAGGCTTTCAAAGTTTTACCCGAACAAGATGGCATTTCCTGGGATGTGAAGAACGTTGCAGACCCGCCCGCACCTGCCGGTCAAATTACGCCGGCGGGCATTTATCAGGCCCCGGAAGAGATTGAAGGTGAATTTGCTCGTGTGCGTGTAATCGCAAAAAAAGGTGAGTTTTCGAGTTCCGCGCTGATCACGGTGGTACGTAATTCAATCGCTTTGAATCCCGTGGTGCAATTGATGAAAACTGGTAGGTCCTCTCCGCTGAAGGCCGGTTCGTTACATGAAGGCGCTGCCTCGTGGCGAATAAAAAATCCGGTGGATGACACGGGCACGCTCGAGTTCGATGGCTTGGAGTGCACGTTCGTGCGTCCGAAAACAGTAAGGAGCTCGTTACCGGAACCCTCTTACCTGCTTCAGGAGATCGAAGTGCAGGTGGCGGAGGAAACATGCAGTTCCTGGATTGTGATCGAGCGATGGGCAGGCCTGCTGGAATTAAGAGTTGAACGCTACGACGCTGGCGGTGCGCAATTTAAAGCGAAGTTTAGAGGTAACACCGACTATCCTGTTGAATGGATGCTTGACCCCGGTAGCCCGGGTTTGATAGATGAGGTAACGGGCTATTATTCGGCAGGCGCTGCTTTGGGGCATCGTTTTGCGATTATTTTTGCAAAATATCATGGTGCTATCGAGGGGTGTTTTATTCTGCCGTTACCCATTGTGGTGCCTGACGCAGGCGGCAGTTGATGAGTGATGGTTGAGAGGTCACTCAAGTCAGTTAATGATGATGGTTTCTATTTTTTTATTCAGTGTTGAATAAAGTTTGTTCCTGTGTTCGCTGCCATGGAGCATTGAACAGTAAATTTAATGGAGTGTTCGTAAATGTCTTACTCGATGCAAGAATTATTGGTATGGATGCGACAAGAGTCCCGCATTTTAAACTGGGGAATGATTGTGGCGATGGATAAGGCGAAGGCTAATCGGCTGCTCACGCAGGCGTATATCTGGAAGTTTGATCAGCACAGTCAATTGGGGCCGTTCGGTGGTGAGGTCGAATTTACCAGCGATCGAAAAGAATCGGTCGAGAATTTTGTACTGTCAGTGCCGCGCCTTTCATTCGAAAATGCGGACTTGAATGACTCCAAGGCCAGGTTGACCATGGATGTGGTGGGAGGCAGTCAAATTAGTCTGGAAAAGGCCAATAGTCATTGGCAAACGGTCAAGATCGAGCGTATCGATCCACTGCAAGGCCCTCAGTTGACACTCGATCTGTTGCTCAGTGATGTCCCCGGCAGTATTGCGGACGGCGGAGTGATCCTGCTGGACTTGAAGGAAAGTGACAACTTTGATCTGACGTTTGCAGACACGGAGCATGAGCGGGGGCTGGGAGGGGCGTTTTTTAAAGAGCTGTTTAATCGATTGTGCCCTGAAAAACGTGTTTATCAGTTGGGTAAAATCCAGCCGGGCAGTCATGAGTTGTTCGAGGCCCAATCCTTCGGCTTGCGCACCCAGGCCAGTAGCGAGAATGCGCGCAACCCGCAATCAGAAGAATACGGAGAGGGGGCTATTCTGGCGTTTGTTCGCATGCAGGGCAGTAATGAAGGAATCTTCCCTACCCCTCTGTCAGGGTTTCGCTACCTGATTCCGAATGATGTCAGTCAGGCGTATTCGGCGACGACGCTGTTGGACGCCAACCGTATTCTGATGATGCAAGCCACTCGAATGCTGGAAGAGTTGTTGGGTATTGAATCATTCGAGTACGTCGTTGATCGGGATCGGAAGTCACTCACCGCGACAGCGAATAGGGGGAGCATGCAACTGCCCCGGTTCAGCAATCAGTTGACAGTGCCCGGCGCAGACGATTTTTTTGGCGAGTTCAGTTTGGAGATCAACTTCGACGCTCAACCCTCTCGCCTGCAGGTCAGCGATGTCGTCATTGAAGTCGTTCAGGGAGTGGTGGCGATTCGATTTGGTTTGGAGGGAGACATTGAATCTGAGTTGGAATTCACCGGCGATCAGACAGTCACCGGGACGTTTATTCCTTTTCTTGGAATACATCGTCCCGAATTCGACCCGCATCACCATGTGTTTAACACCCGAGTGATGGTTTCTACTGAGTATAAAATGGACCCTGATGGCGATGCTCTTATGATGCAGCGTCAATTTCTAGAGGCCGAATCGGTGAGCGTTTCGTCTTACCGTCGGGACTTGAAGAGGGATCCGAGTAAGACTGTCATGTGTTGTAGTTGGGGCCCTATCACGGAGGAACAGATTGAAGAGATGATCGAGAGGCTGTCCGACGCAATAGCCAATGCTATTGGGACGGGATTGAGGGAGGCAGACGTTACCAGCGCTCTTGAAGCTGTCCTGGTAGAAGAGGTTCCTTTTTTCAGCGCGGCAGACGACTTGGTCGATGAGGTCCTGTCACTGAATTTCGGTGAGGCCGTTACGCTATCCGAGCGTCGAGCCCCCCACGATATTGTTGGTTTCGGGAAGGTTAATCCCGCTCTGACTAGCTTTGTCATTGACCCACTGTCCCCACTGCTCGGTGCCAATACAACTCAGGCCTTCAGCCTTTCCCCTGCACAGATCGGTGTGGCCTGGACCATTGAAAATATCACTGACGGTGAGCCTGCCGGCTCCATTACTCAAGAGGGGGTGTATCAGGCGCCTGTGGCGACGGACATCAACGCAGAATTCACCCGTGTGCGGGTAACTGCCACAAAGGGCAACTTTTCAAGCTCCGCATTGGTCACGGTGGCGCGTAACTCAGTCACCCTTAATCCCCTGGTCCAAGTGATGAAGAACAATACTTCATTACCGCTCAAGGTGGGCTCCCTACACAGTGGCAATGTCACCTGGGCCCTCAAGAACCCGGTAGATGATAACGGAACGCTGGAGTCGGACGGCCGGGAATGCCGCTATGTGCGAAACGGGCGGGGCACTTCCGACGATGCCATCGGGCTTCAGGAGGTCGAGGTTGAAGTGGCAGGGGAGACGCGCAGTACCTGGCTGGTGTTCCATCGATTCCCAACGTCGTTGAGTCTCAGGGCTGAAACGTATGAACAGGATGGCGTACAGCTGAAGGCTTCAAAAAGAAACAACGACGATTATCCGGTTGAATGGGAATTGGCCCCTGGAAGCCCAGGTGTGATAGGTAACGACGGCTTTTATCGACCGGGGGTCAATCCAGCACAGCACTTTGCAGTCATCCTCGCGAAAGACGGTAGCAATGTAGACGCCTGCTTGATCTTGCCGTTGCCGCTGAAGAAGCCTGATGAGTATCACTACACAGGATGGACGGCTGGCTTTTCAAAGAAAGGTAAATTACTTGGCCGCTATCGATCAGCTACGGCTCAATAGCGATGCGACGCCAGCACCCCCGAACAAGCCTGCGCTCACCCGATTGAACCAGCTTTGCCCCTTGCCACTGCGCAGATACTGCGCGGCGCCGTAGGCACCTAGGCCGTAGGCCAGTTTGCAGGCCAGGTCCAGCACGGCCCAGGACGCGATCATGATCAGCAGTTGGCCGAGCAACGGGCGGTCAGCGGTCAAGAACTGCGGCAGGAAGGCCGCAAAGAACAGGATGTCTTTAGGGTTGCTGGCCCCCAGCGCAAAGGCACGCCAGAACAGAGCGCGGAATCGAGGCACAGGCTGCGCTTCAGGCACATTGGCAGCCTGGGCCGGCTGGCGTGACTGCAGCCAGCTCTGCCAGGCGAGGTAGAACAGATACGCCCCACCGACGATTTTCAGGCCGCTGAACAATTGCTCGGAGGCCATCAACAGGGCGCCCAAGCCCAGGGCCGAGGCGCTGAGCAGGCAGATCGAGGCGCTCACACCGCCGAGAAAAGCCGGGTAGGACCTGCGCAGGCCGTAGTTCAGGCTGTTGCTGATCATCAGCAATGACAGTGGGCCCGGGATCGCAATCACGATCAGCGCCGCGCCACAGAACAACAGCCAGGTTTCCACGCTCATTACTTTTCTCCTATATGCCAAAGCCCCACCCAGAGGGTGAGGCTTCAGATTGCTGACCAACCTCGGGGTAACCCGCCATTTTGTAGGAGCCGGCTTTAGCCGCGATGGGCTGCGAAGCGGCCCTACGATTCTTAAACCTGCGAACTTGCAAGCCTGCATCGCAGATGTTACTGGCCTCTGGGGCCGCTGCGCGGCCCATCGCGGCTAAAGCCGGCTCCTACCAGGGCCGCTGTTACAAAAACACAAACTTGGCGATGAAGATGGCGCACAGCACCCACAGGCTGGCAGAAATCTCCTTGTGCTTGCCGGTACCCGCCTTGAGCACGACGTAGGTGATAAAGCCCAGGGCAATCCCATCGGCCACCGAGAAGGTCAGCGGCATCATGATGGCCGTGACAATGGCCGGAATGCTGTCGGTGGCTTCATCCCATTCGATGTGGGCCATACCGCCCATCATCAGCATGGCGACATAAATCAGCGCACCTGCGGTGGCATAGGCTGGAATCATGCCGGCCAGCGGGGCGAAGAACATGGCCGCGATAAACAGGATGCCGACGACAACGGCGGTCAGGCCCGTGCGACCTCCTGCGGCAACCCCAGCCGCACTTTCGACATAACTGGTAACCGGCGGTACACCCACTACCGCGCCAAACACGCTCGAAGCACTGTCGGCCTTCAGAGCACGCGACAGGTTTTCGATGCGGCCATCGGGATTGACCAGATTAGCCCGCTGCGCAACGCCCATCAGAGTACCAGCAGTGTCGAACATGTGTACAAAAAGAAAGGCCAACACTACGCTAATCATGCTGACATTGAATACACCTGCAACGTCCATGGCCATCCAAGTCGGCGCCAAGCTAGGGGGCAGGGAGAACACACCTCCATATTCCACCATTCCCAAACCCCAACCCGCCAGGGTCACGGCGATGATGCTGATGAGGATCGCGCCGAACACCCGGTGGTAGCTGAGCACGGCAATCATCAAGAAGCAGATGGCCGCCAACAGCGGGCCGGGCTCGCTCAGGTGGCCGAGCTTGATCAGCGTCGCCGGGCTATCCACCACGATACCGGCCGTCTTGAGACCGATCAGTCCGAGAAACAATCCGACGCCGGCACCCATGGCATGACGCAGGCTCACCGGGATGCTGTTGAGCAGCCATTCGCGAATCCTTGATAGGGTCAGGATCATGAACAGCACACCTGAGACGAACACCGCACCCAGTGCGGTTTCCCAGTTGTAGCCCATGGTGCCGACCACGGTGTAGGTAAAGAAGGCGTTCAGGCCCATGCCCGGCGCCAGGCCCACCGGCCAGTTGGCATACAGGCCCATCAACAGGCAGCCCAGGGCTGCGGCGATGCACGTGGCGACAAAGGCTGCACCATGGTCGATCCCGGCATCGGCCATGATGTTGGGGTTGACGAAGATGATGTAGGCCATGGTGATGAAGGTTGTCATCCCGGCGATCAATTCGGTCTTGACGGTCGTACCGTGCAGCTTGAGTTTGAAAATCCGTTCCAACCAACTCGGGTTGAGCGGCGGCGCGAGATCCAGCGTAGGGGCTTCGGATTTGTTGCTTTCCACAGCATGTACTCCTCAAGACTCTTCTTGTTTTGCAGAACCGGTCCTGAGACGTGGCACTAGGGGGTTCTGTGAGGCGGATGGGTTAGCGCAGCTGACTCGATTTTTTCTTGACCGTTAGGTCAGGAACTGCACGAGTGGATTATGCTGTTGTATACAAATAATGCAAATACTGTTTTTTCTTTTGTTGACACGGATACCGCATAGAACGCTATAACTGTCATATGGCCCTGCAGATTCGGGCCTCAATGTGTACAATGTGCTCAGTTTTCCTTGTGTTTTTTCCTTGCCAGGGACCTGCGGCCTGGTATTACAGTCCCGGTATCGCTGCCAAATCTTCTTTCGAGTGCCCATGAACGATCAGCTGCAACCCCTCAAGAAACCCGCCCGCGCCGGCAAGGCTGGCCGCAGCGGCACCCAGGACGACATCGTCTATGCGCATATTTTCGAGGCGATCCT
This sequence comes from Pseudomonas sp. KH_021, assembly GCF_057838865.1. Lineage (NCBI taxonomy): Bacteria > Pseudomonadati > Pseudomonadota > Gammaproteobacteria > Pseudomonadales > Pseudomonadaceae > Pseudomonas > Pseudomonas sp. KH_021. The sequence goes on from NZ_CM174477.1 coordinate 1,764,169, forward strand.
CGAACAGCGCTTGGCGCCCGGGACCAAATTGAGCGAGGAAGCGCTGGGCGAGATCTTCGGTGTCAGTCGTACCATCATTCGCCGCGCTCTATCGCGCCTGGCCCATGAGGGCGTGGTGCTGCTGCGGCCCAATCGGGGTGCGGTCGTGGCCAGCCCAAGCGTGGATGAGGCGCGGCAGGTATTCTTCGCCCGACGTATGGTCGAGCGTGCGATTACCGAACTTGCCGTCGAACACTCCACGGCCGAGCAGTTGGCCGAACTGCGCCACATGGTGCAGGAAGAGCGTGATAGCTTTTCGCGCGGCGACCGCGGCGCGGGCATCCGCCTTTCCGGCGAGTTTCACCTCAAGTTGGCTGAAGCGGCCATGAATGCGCCGCTGATCAGCTTCCAGCGCAGCCTGGTCTCGCAGACCTCGCTGATCATCGCCCAGTACGAAAGTGGCAATCGCTCGCACTGCTCGTACGACGAACACACTCAATTGATCGACGCCATCGAAGCACGCGACGCCAAGCTTGCGGTTAGCCTGATGATGCATCACATGGACCATATCGACAGCAAGCTGAACCTCGACGAGGAAAGCGCGTCCGATGACCTGCATGCGGTGTTCTCCCACCTGTTGCAAGTCAAGAAGCCCGCCAAGGCCTGATGTTTGATCTGCCCGATTCACCCCACTATGGGCGTGAATATCCCCGTACTGGCGGGAAATCCAGCCTCTGCTAGATTGCACAGTGCAGTACAGCAAACCTTCATCAAGCAGTTGGGCTTGCGCTTCGGTCGTCGGCATCCAACTACTTGAGGACAGGTTCATGTCTATGCCACTGAACAAGCGTATGGCGGCAGAATTGATCGGCACCTTCTGGCTGGTTCTGGGTGGGTGTGGCAGTGCGGTCATCGCGGCTTCGTCCCCCATTGGCATTGGTCTGGTCGGCGTTTCTTTCGCCTTCGGCCTGACAGTGCTGACCATGGCGTTCGCCATTGGGCATATCTCCGGTTGCCATTTGAACCCCGCCATTTCGGTGGGCCTGGTGGCGGGTGGGCGTTTCCCGGCCAAGGAGTTACCGGCGTACATCGTGGCGCAGGTGATTGGCGCCATTCTGGCGGCGGGCGTGATCTATTTCATTGCCAGCGGCAAGGCCGGTTTTGAGTTGTCGGCGGGGCTGGCGTCCAATGGTTATGGCGAGCATTCCCCCGGTCAGTATTCGCTGGCGGCAGGCTTTGCCAGTGAGGTGGTCATGACGGGCATGTTTGTGCTGATCATCATGGGTGCGACCGACAGCCGTGTGCCCGCAGGTTTTGCGCCGATCGCCATCGGCCTGGGATTGACCTTGATTCATCTCGTCTCGATTCCTGTCACCAATACGTCGGTGAACCCGGCCCGCAGCACCGGGCCGGCTCTGTTTGTCGGCGGCTGGGCGTTGCAGCAGTTGTGGCTGTTTTGGGTGGCGCCGATGATCGGTGCAATCATCGGCGGTGGCCTGTACCGCTGGCTGGGCCGGGAAAACTGACCTCAGCGCTGGTGAACCCGGTTGCCGGCTGCGTAGGTTTCTTGCACCGTGCGGTCATCACCCAGGGTCATGAGTACGAACAGGGTTTCTTCAATGCTGCGCGACTGCTCGATGCGATACGACAGCAGTGGCGTGGCGTTGTAGTCCAGGACCACGAAGTCGGCATCGGTATCCGGCTGCAGGGTGCCGATACGATCCTCCAGGCGCAGGGCTCGTGCACCACCCAGGGTCGCCAGGTACAGCGACTTGAAGGGGCTTAGGCGTGCGCCCTGCAGTTGCATGACCTTGTAGGCTTCGTTGAGTGTCTGCAGCAGCGAGAAGCTGGTGCCGCCGCCAACATCCGTGCCAAGACCGACATTGACTTTGTACTTCTCGGCCTGCGGCAGATTGAACAGGCCGCTGCCCAGGAACAGGTTGGAGGTCGGGCAGAAGGCGATCGCCGACCCGGTTTCGGCCAGGCGTTTGCACTCGTCATCGCACAGGTGCACGCCGTGGGCGAACACCGAGCGCTCTCCGAGCAGTTGGAAGTGATCGTAGACGTCCAGATACCCCGATTGCTGCGGGAACAGCTCCTTGACCCATTCGATTTCCTTGAGGTTTTCGCTCAGGTGGGTCTGCATGTACAGGTCTGGGTATTCGCTCAGCAATTGGCCCGCCAGGGTCAATTGTTCCGGTGTGCTGGTGGGGGCAAAGCGCGGCGTGACGGCGTAGTGCAGGCGGCCCTTGCCGTGCCAGCGTTCGATCAGCGCCTTGCTGTCGACATAACTGGATTCGGCGGTGTCGGTCAGGTAGTCCGGGGCGTTGCGGTCCATCATCACCTTGCCGGCGATCATGCGCAGGTCCAGGCGCTCGGCTTCCTCGAAGAAGGCATTGACCGACTCAGGGTGCACACTGCCAAACACCAGTGCAGTGGTCGTGCCATTGCGCAGCAGTTCCTCGACAAAAATCTTCGCCACTTGGCGGGCGTGGGCTTTGTCCTTGAACTGGCGCTCGCACGGGAAGGTGTAGGTATTCAACCAGTCCAGCAGTTGCTCGCCATAGGAGCCGACCATGCCGGTCTGCGGCAGGTGGATATGGGTATCGATGAAGCCTGGGGTGATCAGCGCATCTTGGTAATGCACGATCTCGATGTCGGCAGCCAAGGTCGGCAGCAACTGCGAGGCTTCACCGACCGCTTCGATACGGCCACCATCGACCACCAGCAAGCCGTCGGCGAAATACTCATAGGAAGCCTCCACGCCCACTTCGGCGGGGTCGGCAAGGCTGTGCAGGATGGCAGCGCGATAGGCTTTACGTGTCAGGCTCATAACAGTCTCATTGAGTGGCTTGGCTACGCCGTGAGGACGGCAGCAGTTGGGCAATGGGGCCGGTTCCGGCTTTGACTTGCTGGCCGAAGGTGGCGTTGTAGGTGGCGATGATTTCTGCGGCGATCGATACCGCGATCTCAATGGGCAGCTTGCCTTTGACTTCGGCCAGACCCATCGGGCACCGCATGCGTTGCAGGCTCTGTTCTTCGAAGCCGCGTTCGCGCAGGCGGTTTTCGAACTTGGCCCGCTTGGTTTTAGAGCCGATCAGGCCGAACCAGGTGAAGTCGTTGCGCTTGAGGATCGCGGCGCTCAACTCCAGGTCCAGCGGGTGATTGTGGGTCATGACAATGCAGTAGGTGCCGGGCAGCAATTCATCGACTTCATCCACCGGCTCTTCGTTGACGATTTTGCTGACGCCCGCGGGAATGACTTCTGGAAACTCCTGCTCGCGCGAATCGATCCAGCGAATGCGGCAGGGCAGGGCGGCCAGCAAGGGCACCAGTGCGCGGCCGACATGGCCGGCACCGAACACCGCGATCTGTGCCTGGACCTGCACCATCGGCTCGAACAGCAGCACGGTCGCGCCACCGCAGCACTGGCCCAGGCTCGCGCCCAGGCTGAAGCGCTCAAGATGGGTGTCATGACGCCGGCTGGCGATCATTTCGCGGGCGATGCGCATGGCCTTGAATTCCAGGTGCCCGCCACCGATGGTGTCGTACAGATGGTCGGCGCTGACCACCATCTTCGAGCCGGCATTGCGCGGCGTCGAGCCGCGCTCCTCGATGATGGTGACCAGCACGCAAGGTTCGCCACGTTCCTGCAGTTCGGCCAGGGCGCTGATCCAGTTATTCATGACAGGCTCCTTATGCTTCCACTTCCGCGACCTGTTGCCTGGCCTGCTCGGCCACCGCCTTGCGCATCTGCTCGCAACCCCACAGCACGCGTTCCGGGGTGGCCGGGGCGTCGATGCTGGGCTGCTGGCGATAGTCAGCCAGGCTCGCCACCGCATCCTTGATCGCACACCAAGGCGCTATTCCGAGCATGAACGGCGGTTCGCCGACGGCCTTGGAATGGAACACGGTGTCTTCCGGGTTCTTGCGGTTTTCCACCAGGTGCACGCGCAGATCGATCGGCATGTCGGCCACGGCCGGGATCTTGTAGCTGGCCGGGCCATTGGTCATCAGCTTGCCCTTGGCGTTCCACACCAACTCTTCGGTGGTCAACCAGCCCATGCCCTGGATAAAGCCACCTTCGACCTGCCCGATGTCGATAGCTGGGTTCAGCGAGGCGCCGACGTCGTGGAGAATGTCGGTACGCAGCATCTTGTATTCGCCCGTCAGGGTATCGACGATCACCTCGGCACAGGCGGCGCCAAAGGCGAAGTAGTAGAACGGCCGGCCGCGTGCCTGGGCGCGGTCGTAAAAGATTTTCGGCGTTTTGTAGAAGCCGGTGCTCGACAGCGACACCTGGGCGAAATAGGCCTGTTGGATCAGCGCCTCGAAAGTGATGATCTGGTCACGGATCCGCACATGGCTGTTGCGAAACTCCACGTCTTCTTCGCTGACCTTGTATTGGCGCGCGGCGAACTCCACCAGCCGTTGCTTGAGGATTTCAGCGGCATTTTGTGCCGCCTTGCCGTTCAGGTCGGCGCCGCTGGACGCTGCAGTCGGCGAAGTGTTGGGCACTTTGTCGGTGTTGGTGGCGGTGATCTGGATGCGGCTGAATTCAACCTGGAACACTTCGGCCACCACTTGCGCGACCTTGGTGTTCAGGCCCTGGCCCATCTCAGTGCCGCCGTGGTTCAGGTGAATACTGCCGTCGGTGTAGATGTGCACCAGTGCGCCGGCCTGGTTTAGGAAGGTGGCGGTAAACGAAATCCCGAACTTGACCGGTGTCAGTGCCAAGCCCTTTTTCAGGATCGGGCTGTGGGCGTTGAACAGGCGAATGGATTCGCGCCGCTCTTTGTAGTCGCAGCTGGCTTCCAGTTGCGCGGTGATTTCCTCGAGCATGTTGTGCTCGACGGTCTGGTAGTAGTGGGTGACGTTGCGCTCTGTCTTGCCGTAGTAGTTGGCTTTGCGCACGGCCAGCGGGTCGAGGGCCAGATGGCGGGCGATGCGATCCATCACTTCTTCAATGGCGACCATCCCCTGCGGGCCGCCGAAGCCACGGTAAGCGGTGTTGGAGGCGGTGTTGGTCTTGCAGCGATGGCCATTGACCGTGGCGTCGCCCAAGTAATAGGCGTTGTCGGAGTGGAACATGGCGCGGTCGACAATCGAGGCCGACAGGTCAGGCGAACAACCGCAGTTGCCGGCCAGGTCCAGATTGATGCCATGCAGGCGGCCGGTGTCGTCAAAGCCGACGTCGTATTCCACGTAGAAGGGGTGACGCTTGCCAGTCATCAGCATGTCTTCAACGCGAGGCAGGCGCATTTTGGTCGGCTGCCCGGTCAGGCGCGCCACCACGGCGCACAAGCAGGCAGGGCTGGCGGCCTGGGTTTCCTTGCCACCGAAGCCACCGCCCATGCGGCGCATATCGACGACAATCTTGTTCATCGGCACATCGAGCACTTCGGCGACCAGCTTTTGCACTTCGGTCGGGTTTTGGGTGGAGCAGAACACGATCATGCCGCCATCTTCGGTCGGCATCACCGAGGAGATTTGGGTCTCCAGGTAGAAATGCTCCTGGCCGCCGATGTGCAGGGTGCCCTGGACACGATGGGGGGCGGTGGCAAGCGCAGTGTCCGAGTCGCCGCGCTTGTGGGTGTGGCTGTCGAGGACGAAGTGACGTTTGCGCAGGGCCTCGACCACGTCCAGCACAGGTTCCAGGTCTTCGTATTCGATGATCGCGGCCATGGCGGCCTGGCGGGCGGTCTCCAGGTCGCGTGCAGCCACGGCGATGACGGGCTGGCCAACGAACTCGACGATATCAATGGCCAGCAGCGGGTCGCCCGGCAGTAGCGGGCCGATGTCCTTGAGGCCTGGAATGTCTTCATGGGTAATGGCAATGCGCACCCCTTCGAAGGCATAGCAGGGGCTGGTGTCGATTTTCAGGATGCGGGCATGGGCACGGTCAGACAAGCGTGCGTACACATGCAGCTGATTAGGGAACTCCAGGCGGTCATCGATATACACCGCCTCACCCGACACATGCTTCTCGGCGCTGTCGTGCTTGACGCTGCGGCCGACGCCGGTGGTCAGGTCCTGGGTGAACAAATCGGCCAGTTCTGCCTGGGTCTTGGGCGCGTTGTGATGGTTAGACATAAGCGGTCACCCGAGTTTCGATGTGCGGTGTTTGCAGTTCGATGAAGTATTTACGCAGCAGGTTCTGCGCACTGAGCAGGCGGTATTCCTTGCTTGCCCGGAAATCCGACAGGGGCGTGAAGTCCTCGGCCAGTGCGGCGACCGCGCGATCGATCGTGGCCTGGTTCCAGGCGTTGCCCAGCAGTGCGTTTTCGCATGCCTTGGCACGTTTTGGAATGGCCGCCATGCCGCCGAAGGCGACCCGTGCATCCGTGATGACGCCGGCTTCGAGGCGAACATTGAACGCGGCGCATACCGCGGAAATATCATCGTCCAGGCGTTTGGAGACCTTGTAGGCGCGAAAGCGTGTATTGGTCTCGGGCAATGGCACGATGACCTTTTCGATGAACTCGCTTTCCTGGCGCGCGGTGATGCGGTAATCGATGAAGTAGTCTTCCACCGCCAAAGTGCGTGTGTTGTCGCCTTGGCGCAAAACGATCTGTGCCCCCAATGCAATCAACAAGGGCGGCGAATCGCCAATGGGCGAGGCGTTGCCGATGTTGCCGCCCAGGGTGCCCTGGTTGCGGATTTGCAGGGACGCGAAGCGGTGCAGCAGTTCGCCGAAGTCTGGATAGTGTTCGTTCAGCGCGTCGTAGCAATCGGTCAGCGGGGTGGCAGCGCCGATTTCCAGGCGGTCATCAAAGCGCTCGACGCGTTTCATTTCAGCCACGTTGCCTACGTAGATCATGACCGGCAGGGCGCGATGGAATTGCGTGACTTCCAGCGCCAGATCGGTACCCCCGGCCAGCAGCCGAGCTTCAGGGTGTGAGCTGTAGAGGTCAGCCAGGTCAGCCAGGGTGACCGGTACCAGGCAGCGCTTGTCGCCACTGTTGAGTTCGGCCACTTCTTGCGGGGCAATGGCTTTGAGGCGGGTGATGGTTTCGTTTTCGCGCGCATCGAACTGGTCGCCAGCGCCTTGGCAGCAGGCCTGTTCGGCAGCCGCCAGGATCGGGCGATAGCCGGTGCAGCGGCACAGGTTGCCGGCCAGGGCTTCCTGGGCCTTGTGCAGATCCGGTGCATCGCTGTTCTTTTGCAGGGCAAACAGGGACATCACAAAGCCCGGCGTGCAAAAGCCGCATTGCGAGCCGTGACAGTCGACCATCGCCTGCTGGACGCTATGCAGTTTGCCTTGGTGCTTGAGGTCTTCGACGCTGATCAGTTGCTTGCCATGTAAGGAGGCGACAAAAGTCAGGCAAGAGTTAAGGCTGCGATAGCGTATGCGCTCACGGCCCTTTTCATCCTGGCCGAGCTCGCCGACCACCACGGTGCAGGCACCGCAGTCGCCGCTGGCACAGCCTTCCTTGGTGCCGGGTTTGCCGGCCTGCTGGCGCAGAAACTCGAGTACCGTCAGATTCGGGTCCAGAGCATGTTCGGTGCGCAGCGTCTGGTTAAGTAAGAACTGGATCACGGAAGGCCTCACAGCGAATTATTGTTGTTGAGCGGACATGTGCGAAATGTAGTCATCTCTGACTTTTGGGTCAATTGTTTTCTGACCTATGGGTCAAGAAAATTTCAAAACGCCAGGCACGTGAGATAACCAGGTAGTACGTTAAGCATAGAAGCTCAATGTTCCCTGAGCATTGACGGATGTTTTTGCGTAAATCGTGCCAGTTTCAACACGTTGGCCTCTGCGCTAGTGCGGGCCAATTGCGTTACACTGCGCCGCAGCACAGTTCGAGATTTTTGAAGGAAACCCATGACGTTCAAGGCGCCGGACAGCCTCTGCGAGCAAATCGCCCATTACCTTGCCGAACGCATCATTCGTGGCGAGTTGAAGCCTGCCGAGCGCATTCAGGAGCTAAAGGTCACAGCGGCGCTGAATGTCAGCCGTGGATCGGTGCGCGAAGCGCTGTTGATCCTCGAACGCCGGCACCTGGTGACCATCCTGCCGCGCCGCGGTGCACACGTCACCGAACTCAACGAACACAATGTGCGCAGCTTGTGCAGCCTGATGAGTGAGCTGTATATCCTGCTGGGCACTGCCGTCGCGCAAAACTGGAAGAGCACCGCCGAACTCGCGCCTTTCCTGGATATCCAGCAACGCTTGAGCGACAGCCTGGGGCGCGGCGATATAAAAGCCTTTGTCGAAGACAGCTTTAATGTGATGCGCGCCGCTTATCCGTTTGCGGATAACCCCTACCTGCAGGAAACCGTCGAAAACCTGCAGCCGGCCATGAGTCGCACCTACTATTTGGCGCTCGACCAGCGCAAAGCGGACATGAGTGTGTATCTTGCCCTGTTCGCCCAACTGCTCGAGGCAGTGGTCGCCCGTGATCCGGCTCGCATTCGCAGTGTCTTGGCTGAATACGCCCAGCGCAGCTGCGAGCAAGTGCTGTCGGTGTTGGATTAAGCATGCGTCTGAAGTGCATTAAACTGGCTGGATTCAAATCCTTCGTCGATCCCACCACGGTCAACTTCCCCAGCAACATGGCGGCGGTGGTCGGGCCTAATGGTTGCGGCAAGTCCAATATCATCGATGCGGTGCGCTGGGTCATGGGCGAAAGCTCGGCCAAAAACCTGCGCGGCGAATCGATGACCGACGTCATCTTCAATGGCTCCACCAGCCGCAAGCCGGTCAGCCAGGCCAGTATCGAGCTGATCTTCGATAACGCCGAAACCACGCTGGTGGGCGAATACGCAAGCTATGCCGAGATTTCGATTCGCCGCAAGGTGACTCGCGACGGCCAGAACACCTACTTCCTTAACGGCGCCAAGTGCCGCCGTCGCGACATTACCGATATCTTCCTGGGCACCGGCCTTGGGCCGCGCAGCTACTCAATCATTGAGCAGGGGATGATTTCCAAGCTGATCGAGGCCAAGCCTGAAGAACTGCGCAATTTCATCGAAGAAGCGGCCGGTATCTCCAAGTACAAGGAGCGGCGTCGCGAAACCGAAAACCGCATCCGCCGTACCTTTGAAAACCTCGAGCGCCTGACCGACTTGCGTGAAGAGCTGGAGCGCCAGCTCGAGCGCCTGCACCGCCAGGCCCAGGCTGCCGAGAAGTATCAGCAGTACAAGGCCGAGGAGCGTCAGCTCAAGGCCCAGTTGTCGGCCTTGCGCTGGCAGGCCCTGAATGAGCAGGTGGCCCAGCGCGAAGCGGTCATCGGCGATCAGGAAGTCGGTTTCGAGGCTCTGGTGGCGCAGCAGCGCAATGCCGATGCGAGCATCGAGCGCTTGCGTGACGGCCATCATGACTTGTCCGAGCGCTTCAATTTGGTGCAGGGCCGTTTTTATTCGGTCGGTGGCGACATTGCGCGTGTCGAGCAGAGCATTCAGCACGGCCAGCAACGCCTGCGCCAGTTACAAGATGACCTCAAGGAAGCAGAGCGCTCAAGGCAAGAAACCGAATCCCATCTTGGCCATGACCGCACGTTGCTCGCCACATTGGCCGAAGAGCTGGCGATGCTTGAGCCCGAGCAGGAGTTGACCAGCGCCTCGGCCGAAGAGGCCGCGGCTACCCTGGAGCAGTCGGAAACCACCATGCACGCCTGGCAGGAGGAGTGGGACAGCTTCAACACCCGATCCGCCGAGCCAAGGCGCCAGGCCGAAGTGCAGCAATCGCGCATCAGCCAGCTGGAACTGAGCCTTGAAAAACTCAGTGAACGCCAGCGTCGCTTGGGCGATGAGTTGGCGTTGCTGGCGGCTGACCCCGAGGATGCGGCCATCCTCGAGCTGAGCGAGCAGGTGTTGAGCAGCGAATTGCTGATCGAAGAGTGGCAAGCCGCCGAAGCCGAGCACGTCGAAAAGCTCGAACAGGTGCGCTCGGACTTGCACAGTGCCACCCACGCACAACAACAGGCGCAAGGTGAGCTGCAACGCCTGCATGGCCGCCTTGCCTCGTTGGAAGCGTTGCAACAGGCGGCACTGGACCCAGGCACCGGCGCGACCGAGTGGTTGCGTGAGCAGGGTCTGGAGCAACGACCCCGCCTGGCCGAAGGGCTGCGCGTTGAGCCAGGTTGGGAGCTTGCGGTCGAGACGGTGCTGGGCGCCGATTTGCAGGCCGTTCTGGTCGATGATTTTGCGCCGCTGGACCTCATCGGTTTCAATCAGGGCGATTTGCGCCTGGTGGAGCCGGATCGTGATATCACCCGTGTTCCCGGTAGCTTGTTGGACAAGGTCGAGAGTCAGATGGATCTGGCGCCTTGGTTGGGCGCGGTTATCCCGGTCGAAGATTTGGATGCCGCCTTGTCCCGGCGAGGGCAGCTCAGCGTGGGCCAGAGTCTGATTAGCCGTGATGGCTATTGGGTTGGCCGCCATTTTCTGCGGGTTTGCCGTGCCAGCGACGCCCAGGGCGGCATGCTCGCGCGTGGCCAGGAAATGCAACAGCTACAGCTTGAGCGCGATAGCCGCGAAGCCGCGCTGGCGGGGCTGGAAGAGCAACTGCAGCAATGGCGCGAGCAGCAGTCGTTGCAAGAAGACAACCGTGAACAGCTACGCCGACGCATTCAGGAAGAATCGCGCCAGCAAAGCGACCTCAAGGCCCAGCTTTCAGCGGGCAAGGCAAAGGTCGAGCAGTTGACCCTGCGCCGTCGGCGTCTAGACGAAGAGCTGGCGGAACTGGCCGAGCAGCGCGTCCTGGAGCACGAACAGCTCGGTGAGTCGCGACTGGTATTGCAAGACGCCCTGGATCTCATGGCCCAGGACACTGAGCAACGTGAGGCCCTGCTGGCTCGCCGTGACAGCTTGCGCGAGCGCCTGGACCGGGTTCGGCAGGAGGCCCGCCAGCACAAGGATCACGCCCATCAGTTGGCCGTACGCCTGGGATCCCTGCGTGCGCAGCACGATTCGACTCGTCAGGGCCTGGAGCGCCTGGAGCTGCAATCGGCCCGCCTGATCGAAAGACAGGAGCAGTTGAGCCTGAATCTGGAGGAGGGCGCCGCACCGCTCGAAGAGTTGCGCATCAAGCTTGAAGAGCTGCTGGAGCGGCGCATGGTCGTCGATGAAGAAATGCGTGTGGCGCGCATGACCATGGAGGAGGCTGATCGCGAACTGCGCGAAGCTGAGAAGCGCCGTACCCAGGCGGAGCAGCAAAGCCAACTGATACGCGGCCAACTGGAACAGCACCGAATGGAATGGCAGGCCTTGAGCGTCAGGCGCAAGGCCCTGCAGGAACAGCTGCATGAAGACGGTTATGACCTGCACGGCGTGCTGGCGACGCTAAGCGGTGAAGCCAATGAGCAGGAGGCCGAACAAGAGCTCGAACGCATCGACGGGCGTATCCAGCGCCTGGGCGCCATCAACCTGGCTGCCATCGATGAATATCAGCAGCAGTCGGAGCGCAAACGCTATCTCGATGCCCAGAATGCCGACTTGGTCGAAGCCCTGGAGACCCTGGAAAACGTCATCCGCAAGATCGACAAGGAAACTCGGACGCGCTTCAAAGATACCTTTGATCAGATAAACGGTGGCATTCAGGCCTTGTTTCCAAAAGTTTTTGGCGGAGGCAGCGCTTATTTGGAACTGACGGGCGAAGATTTACTCGATACAGGGGTAACCATCATGGCGCGTCCGCCGGGGAAGAAGAACAGCACCATTCATTTGCTCTCGGGGGGCGAGAAGGCACTGACCGCGCTGGCGTTGGTATTTGCCATCTTCAAATTGAATCCGGCGCCGTTCTGTATGCTCGATGAAGTGGATGCGCCATTGGATGATGCTAACGTTGGACGCTATGCCCGGCTGGTGAAAGAAATGTCACAAACTGTGCAGTTCATCTATATCACCCACAACAAGATCGCCATGGAAATGGCCGATCAATTGATGGGGGTGACCATGCATGAACCCGGCTGCTCGCGGCTTGTAGCGGTGGATGTGGAAGAGGCCTTGGCAATGGTCGAGTCCTGAAATGATAACAAATGCAAGTTATCTGACGGATTGGCCAGGACAGTTGCGACAGACGGTGTAAAGTTGACCAAGGTCGTGCTAGCTTAGTGTCCAATTATCGTACGCGTGGGAAACGCCTGACAGAACATGCAGTTGGCGCCACGTTTTAAAGGGGTTTTTGCCCTTCTTTTTTTAGAATTTTTGAATAGAGGCACAGGATTACATGGATATCGGTCTGCGCGAGTGGCTGATTGTCATCGGCATTATTGTCATTGCCGGGATATTGTTCGACGGCTGGCGTCGCATGCGCGGCGGCAAAGGCAAGCTGAAGTTCCGTCTGGACCGAAGTTTCTCCAATCTCCCGGACGATGAGCCCAGCACCGAAGTGCTGAGCCAGGCGCGAGTGCTGGAAGGTGAAAAAGATCCTGGCCTGGATGAAAATGACCTGCCGTCCATGTCCGCTGCCCGCGAGTCCAACAAGCGCGGCAAGCGCCAGAGCGAATCGGCACAAAAAGAGTCGAGCATGAAGGCCAGCCGTCAGGAGCCAGACTTGTTCTCGGGGCTGGAACACGAAGATTTTCCAGACGACAAGGCGCCAGCTTTCAGTGCCACAGGCGCTGTAACCGAGGCCAAGGACCTGCCGCCGGTAGAAGAGGTGCTGGTGATCAGCGTCATTTCCCGCGACGAAAGTGGGTTCAAGGGCCCAGCATTGCTGCAGAACATCCTGGAAAGCGGCCTGCGCTTTGGCGAAATGGATATTTTCCACCGCCACGAAAGCATGGCCGGTAATGGCGAAGTGCTGTTTTCCATGGCCAACGCAGTCAAGCCTGGCGTGTTCGACTTGGACGATATCGATCATTTCAGCACTCGCGCGGTCAGCTTCTTCCTCGGCTTGCCGGGGCCGCGTCATCCGAAACAGGCCTTCGATATCATGGTCGCTGCGGCACGCAAGCTCTCCAGCGAGCTTGACGGCGAGCTCAAGGACGATCAGCGCAGCGTGTTGACCGCCCAGACCATCGAACACTACCGCCAGCGCATTGTTGAATTCGAACGCCGTGCCCTGACTCAGAAGCGCTGACCAGCGGGGCTGTCAGCCCCATGGTTCGCCAATACAACAGAGAGCAGCCCAGGCTGCTCTCAGGCGGCTGACAAACTGTAGCCGCTGCCGAAGGCTGCGATGCGGCCCGTCAGGGGCGCTAGTGCCGGTCTTAAGATCCAGCGCCCGCTGTGCGGTCGATCGCAGCCTGTCGGCAGCGGCTACAGGCTGTAATCCGCCGCTGGTTTGTCAGCAATCTGAGAGCAGCCCAGGCTGCTCTTTTGCTTTTCGAGAGAATAATCAACATGACCGCCCCACAGACCCGGATCCTCGAGCTGCGTGCCGAACTTGACCTGCACAACTACCGCTATCACGTGCTCGACGAGCCCAGCATCCCGGATGCCGAGTACGACCGCTTGTTTTGCGAGCTCAAGGAACTGGAGGCGCAACACCCCGAACTGATCAGCAACGACTCGCCCACCCAGCGAGTCGGCAGCGCAGCCCTCAGCGCTTTCACTCAGGTGCGTCATGAAGTGCCCATGCTGAGCCTGGGCAACGCCTTCGAAGAAACAGACCTGCGCGAATTCGATCGCCGTGTTGTTGGAGGACTTGATCTGCCTGCGGGCGATCTGTCCGGTGGTGGTGCGGCGGTGAAATACAGTTGTGAGCCCAAGCTCGATGGCCTGGCGGTCAGTCTGTTGTATCGCGATGGGCAACTGGTGCAGGGTGCGACCCGCGGGGATGGCACCACGGGCGAAGACATCAGCGTGAACGTTCGTACAATACGTAATATTGCGCTCAAGCTGCACGGCAGTGGCTGGCCCCAGGTGCTGGAAGTGCGGGGTGAAGTGTATATGTCCAAGGCCGGGTTCGATCGGCTTAACGCGACGCAAATTGAAGTCGGCGGCAAGACCTTCGCCAACCCGCGTAATGCCGCTGCGGGCAGCCTGCGCCAACTGGATTCGAAAATCACCGCCAGTCGTCCGCTGGAATTCTGCTGCTACGGCCTGGGCCAGGTGTCTGCGCAAATCGCTGATACCCATATCGGCACGCTGGAGCAGCTCAAGGCCTGGGGCTTGCCGATCAGTCGCGAGCTCAAGCGCGCCGAGGGTATTGCCGACTGCCTGGAGTATTACCGGGATATCGGCGCCCGTCGTAACGAACTGCCTTATGAGATTGACGGTGTGGTGTTCAAGGTCGACAACCTGGCTTACCAGCGTGAACTGGGTTTTCGGGCTCGCGAGCCGCGTTGGGCGATTGCCCATAAATTCCCGGCCATGGAAGAAGTCACAGAGCTGCTGGATGTGGAGTTTCAGGTAGGGCGCACCGGCGCGGTGACGCCAGTGGCGCGACTCAAGCCGGTCAAGGTCGCCGGGGTTACCGTGGCCAACGCCACGTTGCATAACATGGACGAAGTCGCCCGACTGGGTTTGATGATTGGCGACAGCGTGATTATTCGCCGTGCTGGCGATGTGATCCCGCAGGTGATGCAGGTGGTCCTCGAGCGTCGTCCGGAAAATGCACGCCCCGTGCAAATCCCCGAGCAGTGCCCGGTGTGCGGCTCGCAAGTTGAGCGCACGCTGTTGGTCAAGCGCAGCAAGGGCAAGGAAACCACCAGTGAAGGCGCGGTGTACCGGTGTGTCGGCCGCCTTGCCTGTGCCGCGCAGCTCAAGCAGGCCATCATCCACTTTGTCTCGCGCCGGGCGATGGACATCGAGGGCTTGGGCGAGAAAAGCGTTGAGCAACTGGTGGATGAAGGCCTGGTGCGCTCGCCTGCCGATCTCTACACCCTGACCTTTGATCAGGTCGTGGCGCTGGAAGGCTTTGCCGAGCTCTCCAGCAATAACCTGCTCAAGGCGATTGGAGACAGCAAGCAGCCAACCCTGGCGCGCTTTATCTACGCCTTGGGGATTCCGGATGTGGGCGAGGAAACCGCCAAGGTGCTGGCGCGCTCGCTGGGCTCGCTGGAGCGCATCATGGCAGCCTTGCCGCAGGTTCTGACTTACCTGCCGGATGTGGGGCTTGAAGTGGCCTCTGAGATTCATGCGTTCTTTGAAGATGATCACAACCGCGAGGTCATCAAGTTACTGCTTGACCGAGGGTTGCAGTTGCAGGATCAGGGTGAGCTGGGCGCCGATTTTGCTGCCAGCACGACCTTCGCCGGCATGATCGCCAAACTCGATATTCCTTTCGTCGGCCCAACCGGTGCGCAGAAGCTGGTGGACAAGCTTGATAGCCTCGACAAAATCATTGGCGCCGACGGGATCGACTTGCGTCAGGCGCTGAACACCAAGCAAGCGACTGCTGTGCGGGAGTTTTTCGCCGTGCCTGAAAACGCCGCGCGAGCGAAAGCGGTCGAAGCACAGCTGCGCGAATTCGGCATGCATTGGGGCAGTGAAAAGAAAGTGGTCGAGGGGCTGCCACTGGCGGGTCAAACCTGGGTGCTGACGGGGTCTCTTGAGCGCATGAGTCGAGATATCGCCAAGGAAAAACTTGAAAGCCTGGGCGCCAAGGTCGCAGGTTCTGTCTCGGCCAAGACCCACTGCGTCGTGGCAGGCCCCGGTGCCGGCTCCAAGCTTGTAAAAGCCAATGAGCTAGGGCTCAAAGTACTGGACGAAGACCAGTTCGTGAACTTCCTGGCGGAACACGCCCTGTTGTAGGAGCAGACTTCAGTCGCGATGGCATCACCGCGGTCTACGATAAGCCGCGGTGATGCCATCGCGACCAAGGTCGGCTCCTACCTACGGAGATACCCATGTCCGGCTATTTCAATCAGCTCAGTTCTCGAATCAAAGTCTGGGAGTGCCAGTGTGGGCAGTCGATCTTCTTTCGCAACAGCCAATGCCTGGCGTGTTCCTCGGCGCTGGGCTACTGGCCGCAACTGAACCTGTTGGGCACGCTTAAGCCCGCTCAAGCGCCGGATATATGGGCGTTGACGGCGCAGCTGGATGCCGGCGCTTTTCGTCGGTGTGCCAATCTTGATACCCCGGCAGCCTGCAACTGGCTGGTACCGGCCGACAGCCCAGAAACGTTTTGCCAGGCTTGTCGTTTGAATCGCACCATCCCCGATTTGTCGATCCCACAAAACCACGAACGCTGGCGCAAGGTCGAGACCGCGAAGCGGCGAATGGTCGCGCAACTGATCAGTGCAGGTTTGCCGGTCGTGCCGCGAGAGGAAGGTGCCGAATCGGGGTTGGCATTCGACTTTATCGGCGTCGATCTTGCGGGCAAGTCACCCACCACCGGGCATGCCAACGGCCTGATCACGCTGGACATAAAGGAAGCCGATGATGCCTTTCGCGAGCAGATGCGGGTCAACCTGCATGAGCCTTATCGGACCTTGCTGGGTCATTTTCGTCATGAGGTCGGTCACTATTACTGGGATCTGCTGGTGGCTCAAAGCCAATCGCTGGATGCGTTCCGACAGGTGTTTGGCGATGAGCGGCAAAGCTATGCCGACGCCTTGCAGCGGCATTATGAGCAAGGGCCGCCAGGCGATTGGGCCGACAGCCATATCAGCGCTTACGCGACCATGCACCCTTGGGAAGATTGGGCCGAAACCTGGGCGCACTATCTACACATGATGGATGCGCTAGACACTGCGCAGGGGTTTGGCATGAACGCCCAATCGCTGGAGCTGGATTATCCGCCCTATAGTCTGCAAAGCCTCTATGACCCCCGGGCTGGCGGTGCGCTTGAGTTCCTGGGGTTTATCAATGCATGGATCGAGCTGTCGGGCATGCTCAATGAGCTTTCTCGCAGCATGGGGCAGGTGGACTTCTATCCATTCGTGCTTTCGGCACCCGTGGTCGTCAAGTTGCAGTTCGTGCATCTGATCGTTCAGGGCGCTCAATCTACCAGCCATGGCATATCTATGTAGTCGCTTGAAGAGGGCAGATTTTTTTAGCCTCTGGTTTTCTTGAACAGAGGCTTCTCCAATGTCCCTACCCCCCACAACCGAATACACCCGCCACAGGAAGAACCTGGAGGTCATTGCTCGTTCCCTGCCTGAATGGCTGAGCGTTACAGGTGAGCCCCAGATTTCTGCCCGCCAGGGCTATGCCAGTAGCATGCGTGCCCAGCATCAGGCCAACGCTGAGGTTGCAGCCATTATGGCGCCCCTCCAAGGCTTGGAAGATTTCGCCAGTAAGTTGTTATCGGCGAAACTGGCAAGTGTTGGCCAGCGGGACGTTGATATTCGTGCATGTGAGTACGTGAAGACGGTGGCAACTAAAAGGTCTGCTTGGCCGTCCATTCATGCTGGGTTTGGTTTCGTCGAGAAAGTCCGATGCAGCCTGTTGCAAGGTGCCTTGCAGAACTTTGAAATCAGTGAGACCGACGCCGAGTCCTATAGCATCGGTTCGGGACTTTACTGTAATGGCCGGTTGCTTGATTTTGCGCCCGAGCGGTTCGCGTCGCTGTGCCGCGATTTGGATATCGGGAGGCGCTATAGAGAACACGTGCTGTCAATTTTTTCCCCCTCCAACAATGCAGTCGCTGCGCAGGTGTTCAGAAGCCTGGTGGAGGCGCGAGGATGTGCCCTGCGAGTTGCAACCCATGAAGCATTTTTGAAGAAGACCATCGGTTGGCCGGCCTATCAGATGCTTCTGTCGTTCTGTCGCGATGAGCCGGCGAATATCGAAGGCGATCAGTTAGCCGCCTGTTGTCAGGTGTCGTTGCACGGTCATTCATTGCCTGGGGTGCTGGTATTTCAGAGCGCTCAGGCAGAAAGCATTGGGCAGGCTTCTTGTCAAAAACGGGTGCTTTATGTTCCCGGTGACTCGATTGCGCAACTGCACGAGTACGATGATGAAGCCGCCTTGGTCTCTGCCCTGAATCTTCGGCTGCGCATTGAAAAATTTCGTGACCTGTTGGTGCGTCATGCGCCTTTGACCGAGCAGGCGGTATTGCGCGCCAAATTGCGCGACACGTTTTTAATTTGCGATTTGCAGATAACCCCGCTCACCGACAACCTCTTCGAGACGATGGTCACCCAGCGGTGGGGGCAGCTGAACTTGGATTGCCAAGCGCTGGCCGTTTCCACCGAAGACGTAGACCGGGCCGAACGCGAGCGCTTTTGGGAGTCGTTGGAGACAGTTGGAGAAGTGCTATTGAATTTGGTGGGCTTGTTTGTGCCGCTGATCAATCAAATACTGCTATTCACAACCCTGGGGCAGTTGGCGGGCGATGTGTATGAAGGGATAGAAGACTGGGCAGAAGGGCGAAAGCAAGAAGCCAAGGAGCAGTTGTTAGGCGTTGTGGAAAATCTGGGGATCACCATCGGCACGGGTTTGATCGCCCATCAGATCATCAGTCGAGTCAAGACGTCGACGTTTCTTGAGGGGCTTCGTCCAGTCAAACTTTTTTCTGGGCAGGAGCGCCTGTGGAATCCCGACTTGATGCCATACCGCTGCAGTCTCGATCTGTCGGATGCCGGCCCGGCCGTGCAGGGGCGGCTGAGAGTTGCAGGGCAGGACTACGTCTTGATCGACCGGCACCCTTATCGAGTCTTCAAGGATCCGGGCCTGGGCAAATGGCGGATTGAGCACCCGAGCCGCACGGGGGCTTGCGCACCCATTCTGGAGGGCAATGAACAGGGCGCCTGGCGAATTCAACAGGAAAGACCCTGGGAGTGGGCCGACTCCCGTTATGCGTTCCGGCGATTGGGACTCTCCGGCAGCAGCTTTGACGACCGGCAGCTGGATAATATTCTGGCAGCGACAGGCCTCAGTGAGGAGGACCTATGTCGAGTGCATGTGGACTCGTTGGCGGCACCGGCCTGCCTGCGGGTTGCCATGTCGGACTTCCAGCAGGATGCAGCCATCGAGCAGTTCATAGTCGGTTTGCGTACCCAAGGCCGCGTGAGCGATGAACAGATGGCAATGTTCTTGCTGCCGCGCATGGGCGGCTGGCCCCAGACACCGAATCTACTGGCAACGATTGGGCAGCGCTCGAGTGATGTGTCATTGCTGGCCTTCCTGGAGCAAGTGCTCGATGCGCGGCAGCTCAGTCTGTTCAAGGAGGGGCAAGCCACACTGGCAGATGCGTTGGCCCGCTGTGCTGAACGCGAGCGAGTCGAATTGTTCGATCATTGCCTTGGTATGAACTCACCCACTCTATCGTCGGCAGGGCGTAAGGTTCAACGCGACTTCCCCGGTATACCCGCATTGCTTATCGAAGAGCTCCTGGCACAGTGCAGCGACGCGACCGCAGCCCAGTTGGCACGTGGCTCAAGGGTGCCTCTGGCGTTGGCTGAACAGGCACGCTGGACATTGCGTGAGGCACGCCTGCTGTCGGCCCTGGAGGGGTTCTACCTGCGTGGTCGGCGAACGGCGCGCTTTGACAGGTTGGCAGTCAGGTTGCTCGATCATCTACCGCCACGGCGTACTGCCTTTGCCGTGCAATTGCGGGAGGGAACCGTCAGCGGCAACCTGATCGCGGCTGCAGGGCAACCCGATACGGCGGCGGGTATTTTGGTACACACAGCCGCGGGCTATGAGGCGCTTGCGGCCACAGGCCAGGCAGTTACCGTTCACGATGATATTTTCGATGCGCTCACGCATCTGTTGCCTGCCGGCGGTTTGGAACAACAGGCCAGTGCGCTTCAGCGCGATCTGGCGGCGCTTGCCTTCGCGGATCGTCCGCGTGCTGCGCGCCTGGCAGATCTCGCACCCGAGCAGCCGTGGTTTCGGATGCCCGAGCGCTTGAGTGATGGCCGTCTGGGCTATCCCTTGAGCGGGCGCGGTGCAGTAGGCCGTCACACGCCTTTTCTGGTAGAGCAGTGCAAGTCATTGTTTCCGGGAATGAGTCATCGGGAAATCGATGTCTACCTGGAGGGTCTCAGCAATGATGGCGTCACTCTCCCTTTATTTCTCGAACAGAAGCAAGCCGAGTTGCAGTCGCTGCGAGAATGTCTTGATGAGTGGTTGGAACGAGAGGTTCAGCGTTCAGGTGAGGTGCGGGCGCGCAGGCTGGACGTATCAAGGCGTATTGTCGCCGGCTGGCAGCGACAAAGTGGTCGTTACTTGAATCGAGCAAGAGAGTTCCAGGGCTATCGACTGGATTTGCAAGGCGCAGACTTGAGTCGCCCGCCGGTATTTCCGGTGGAGGTGGATTTCTCTCATATCCGTCACCTGACATTGGCCGAGTCAGGGTTGACCAGTATTCCCAACGGATTTCTCGACAGCTTCAGCAAATTGCAGGTACTCGATCTGCGAGACAATCACCTGACTCAATTGCCTGAGGCAGTGGGCAACATGGTCTGCCTTGAAGCGCTCGAACTACAGGGCAATGCCATTGCTTTTGATCAGACGGCGCTACAGGCATTGAGCGGTCTGAGGCGCCTGGAAGAGTTATCGTTGGTCGGAAACCGAATCGGCCGACTCCCTGATCTGACAATGCTCACTGGGCTACGCATGATCAGCTTGCGCGAAACCGGCATCCGCGAACTCCCGACAGGCCTGATGGGTCTGGAGCATATCGAGTTGGCTGACTTGCGGGGCAACCGGATCGTAACGCTTCCATCTGAGCTCTATGGCGGCAACCGGCAACTGGCTCGCGGGCTGATGCTAGAAGACAACCCATTGAATGATGAGACGTTGGAGCGCCTGCAGGGGTATCGCGAGCGCACCGGAATCAACCTGGGGCAATTGGACGTGCAGGAGGCCATGATAGGCAATCCAGCGGTCTTGTGGGTAATGGGGGACGATGTAGGGCTGGCTACAGGGCGCAGGCAGCGCTGGGTTGACTTGCGTGCAGAGCCAGGGGGGGAGACCTTTTTTCGGTTGCTGGATGAGCTGGGTAGTACTGCGGACTATGACAAAGACCGCGCGGGATTGACGACCCGTGTGTGGCAGGTGGTCGATGCCGCTCACGACAATCTTAAACTACGCAGGGAACTGTTTGATCTGGCAGCCAATCCCCGCAGCTGCGCTGACAGCGTGTCCTTGAATTTCAGTTACCTCGAACTTCAGGTCCGAGTCTTCAGGGCTAACGAACTGGGTAGCAGCAGCGAAGTTCGTAACGAGCTATTGCGTCTGGGGCGCGGATTATTCCGCCTGGAGCAAGTGGACCTGATTGCACGTGAGGATATGTACTCGCGTCCGTTGGAGGCCGCACATCCTGTCGATGAAATAGAAGTGGTGCTGGCCTATCGGGTAGGCCTCGGGCCGAGCCTTGAGTTACCTGGGCAGCCGCGCAGCATGTTATTTCAGGCGATCTCCGGCGTCAGTCAAAACCAATTGCAAGCGGCGCAAGCCCGGGTGCTGGCGGCCGAGCAGCCCGCAGCCCTTGCCCGGTTCATTGCCACCCAACGGTATTGGAGCCGATGGCTGCAGGCCAATCACGCCGAAGAGTTTACACGGCTACGTGAGTCGTTCGAAGTCGATGAGGAGCTGCTTGAAGCACGCAAGTCGCAGCTTGAAGAACAAACGTATGTGCAGCGATACAACGATCTGCAGAAGGCCTATCAGAGCCAGAAACAGTCGCTCAAGGAGCGTCTGACGCTAGGCGAGTTGGCGGATTTCAGGGCTGCCGAGCAGGGCTAGACTCACAAGTCCTTGAGAAACGTTGATTTTTTCAACTGGCAGAGGTTGTATCTTCGAAAAGTCTCGGTACAATGGCGCGGCTTGTCGCCAGATAAGCATGCGTTATGGTGACCCCATCGGTCCCCCCGCAACGATTACCCGTGAACCTGGTCAGATCCGGAAGGAAGCAGCCACAGCGGGAACATTGTGTGCCGGGGTGTGGCTGGTGGGGTTACCACCTATCTAAAAAACCGTTGTAAATCAACGCGTTATCAGTCAAAAAAACTCGAAGTGTGACAGCGTTTAGGTACACCAAAGTGGTGCACCATAAGCGGCATGCTAGCGCGTCTTTTTCAGCTATTCCACTCGATCATGCCTAGATTTTTACACGCATGCTCAGCCTTCTTGTGAAAGAGCTGCCATGCCTTCGCCAATCGTTTGTTGCGCATGGTGAGGTGGTCTAGGCTGCCGCTGACGTGCCTGCTCGCCTTCACAGAACACGATCCTCAACCCATTTGGCCAGTCCTTCGATGGCAGCAGCAATTGCGATCTGGTTGGCATGAGTGCACACAGATCGCTGGGCAACACGTTGTCTTTCATGAGGGTGCTTCCAAATGAAATGTGTCGTTGGATCATGCATCAGGTGCCGAGCCCACAGGAGTACTGCGGTAAACCAGTTAATGCGGTATGTGCGGATATCTGGTGGTGTGGTGCTGGGGCGTGTATCCAAGCACGTCAAGAAAGTGTCGGGCGGGAGACTACGCTTTCAGTTCTTGAAAGTATTTCCGTCCAGCTCGCGTGAGATCAATAAAATCCTCTCCCAAAGTACCTCTAACGCTCTCAACAAGTTTGTAACTACGAAGATCGTCAAGGGCGATGTGGGCTGAAATTCTAGTCAAGCAGCCATCAGAGATTAAATCATCAATGTCAGAATACTCTCCCTGCTCAAATGCACATCCAATTATGTGGAATGCATGTAGCTGGTCGTCATTGAGCACCAGGGGATGTGATTCCTTCAGCTTGGAGAAATGACTTCGCAGAGTTAAAGCACAGAGAGCCAACAAAGCGATGAGCAAGATGTTCAAGATGCCAAGAGATGTAACTAGCCAGAATGGAAGCGTTATCTCGCGAGAAAACCAAGCTGCCACATCTAACATCCAGCACCACGAAGCAGTGATGGCCGGGGAGAAAAGCGACAGGTTGAAGTAGCTCTCTACCACCTTAGTCAATGGCACTGCGGCTACTGTGGCAGCGATCCATCCTACTACCTTCATCACGATAGATTTTTGCTTCGGGCTTGCCTGCTGCATCTCTTCACCTGTAACTCCCTGATTGCAGGATGTTACCAGACTTCCAAGCCCGTCACGGCACGGTGCCCAGTTCACCTCCTGTCACGCGGCAGCTTGAGTAAATCCGGCTCGCACGAAGCTGTTCATCCATACAGTTCTTTGATTTGCCGTGGTGCCTCCATGAATGTCGATCTATGAAGCTACAAGGGGCCCTGAGCGATCCGTACCGAAGGGATAGCGAACAAGCCAACCGCAGAATGGTGTATGCCTACGGGGACCACACGCCAAGGCGGTAGGTTGGGCGTCCGCTCCCTCAGCTACAATCCACAAAGAGGAATTGAGGAACATTGGAGTGAGACTGTGGCAAATTTAGGGAAGCTTTGGGCAGGAAAGGCATTCGGAACGAATATCGGAAATCTGTCTATCACGTTTGAAAAAGACGGTGAAGAGCTAGAGGGTATTGTTCGGTTTCATGACGACGAATACGGACTCGTCACCTATAAAATACATGGCACATATAATAAAGATGAAGTGTTGTTGACTGGCGCTGCCACAAAAAAAACAGAGGGCGTTGAATATGGTGAGCTAACTGTTAAAGCGGCACTCACACCCGAAGGCAGTTTGAAAGGTGAGTGGTCTACTTCAATAGGCTCAGGAGGGCCGTTCACTGCTCATCCGCATGGTGCGGGAGCTGTCAACACCGGAAAGACAGACCTCGATATTGAACAGTTCTACACGCAGGCTTACACTCTTGGGGCGTTGAGGCTTGCAAAAGACGATGTAATATCTCTCATGGAAGCAGTGAGGAAAGACTTTAATGCGGAAGCAAAACTGATTGTAACTTATCGAAGCGGCGGGGCTGAAGTGACGCAGCACGGCAAAGACTTTATTGCACAGATGGGTGGGCATAAGAGTCTGACATATCTGAAAGTGTTCATGCAAGAGCCTGATGAGTTCGGTGTCAATAAGTTTGCGTATGCAGAATTGGCAGAGCATGGTTTCAATAGAGTGGTTGTGCAGGGAGTGCGTGAAATTTGGGTTGAGGGCAAGGCTCAAACATTACGCAGTGAATTGGCGAAGAATGAAAAGAGCATAATTACCAACTTCAAGCGATTCGGACTCAATCTAAATCAACTTGCACTGTTCATCATGATCGTTGTCATGGTTGACTTCCAATCTTTCTGGAGAAGAGTTGGTATTGGCGTGTTCGTCTTGATGTTGATCAAATTTGTGGGGTGGCTGCATGTGACATTCATCCCTAACGCATCCATTCGCCTAACCGACGTCAAAGATACTTGGATTACCCGCTGGGGTGCTTCCATCTTCTCTTGGGTGTCGGCGCTCACCACTACTGTCATTGGTGGGTATATAATATATGCCTTGACGAAGCCGTGATGATAACTGAGGTGCGTATGATCAGTGAATCAACTTGCGGTAAATGTGGCTCAATCTACAAGCTCACAGGAATAAAATTCCCTGTACGGGATCAAGGCTCTGTAGATTGCAGCGTCTGTGGTGAAGAGTTGAAACGCTGGAACGGGTCGGCAGACTGGCGTGCAGAACTCATAGAGAAACATGAGAAACACTTGCAGAAGGATTGAGCTGCACGAGTGCCTCTACCAGTATCAGCATGGAGCGTCATATGAAAGAAACAATCTACAACTTTTTCCTGTTTGCGGACGCACAAGAGCGGGTTAGCTTCCTTGGCCATGTACTCTATGAGGTGGATGGTACAGACGAAGAGAAGATTGCCTTCTTGAAAGTTGCGGCAGAACAAGACTTCGAAAAAGCTATATTCACGAAAGCTCCAGCGGGTTTGACAATTGGTGCATATACAGCACGTTGTCGTTTGGGTGCAGCACTTGAACTATTCAGCTATGCGCTTGAGCAGCACGGTACACGAGCGCCACTCTCTGGGATTACTATCATCATAGATGGCAAGCCCGCGATAAACTATATCTCGGATCAATCTCCGCTAGATATGGGTGATGTGAATCAAACCATGGGGGAGAAAAGTGTCATGGATGATTGGTTGGCGAAGTACATGCGAGGCAATGAGTTTCTCTTTGCAGAACTCATCAACGATGATTTTCTTTTGGCTTACAAGCTTCTCTGCAACAACAAGCACTATGCCTCTGCAATAAAGCTTTTCATGTCCTGTATCGACAGTATTGCACACGTCGAGTATGGATATGAGAAAACAAGGTCAGAACGAGCAGTGTTCAGTCGGTGGCTTGATGCATATGTTGATTTAGCACCGATAGGCGTCACCGCTGATGAACTTTGGGAATTGAGAAACGGACTATTGCACATGTCAAATCTCGATTCACAAAAGGTGGTAAAGAAAAATGCCCGAAGGATATCAATCTCGATTGGAGATGTCCCAAAAGAATCACAGGGTGTAGGTGATACTCATTATTTCAATCTCCATTCGTTCTATCTTGCTGTGTGCGAGGGGATAGGGAAGTGGCTTCAAACGTATGCTGATAACTACGAAAAATTTCTGATATTCATAGAGCGGTGGGATAGAACAATATCGGATTCAAGGATGGCGCTATACACCTCTGGCAATTGATGCGGGAACAACTTGGAACAGGTCAGGATCAGCAGCACGTTTGTTCTCTAGTCCGTGTCTGATGCATTCGACGCGTTTCTCCTGGTCCGGTCGTGCCATGTTTGCCATCAGGTCTAGGTCTTTGATAGCGCCTATTGCCTCAGCTTCATAATTCCAGCGGCGATGGCGGATGAATTCGTATCGAGGGTTTCAAACACTGCGATGGCGTTTTCATAGGTCCCATTTGAGCCATTGGCTTTGACCCACAAGGCCAGTTCTTCGAGTCCAACGGCCAATGCGTACTGGTTGTGCAACAACAGGGTCAGCACGTCCGCTGTGGCGATGTTGGTTTCTGGGTTATCTGACATGGCAATCGTCCCTGAGTGATGGTTCGGGAATCCTAGCCCATTTCGCCGCTGGCTGGGGCTGGGAGGTAATTGCACAGGCCGGCCACATTGTTTGCATTCGACTTGACCAGTCCTTTGGATCGGATTCGACCAGCACACTTCTTGACTATGATCGGCAGAAGACGACCCAGGTGACCCATAGTGGTGGACCTTGCAGTGCTCGAATGGTGGTAGTATGTTTCGAGAAATCAAAGAGTAGATTGAGGTCTAACGACGCGATTGGCTAATATTGGAGTATTACCTCATTAGATACGATTATGCAGAATTTCTCGCAGTAACTTCATCTCCGTCCTCTATTATCATTTCGGTAGTATCTGCACCCGCGAATGTCGCGAGCTCCAGAATCGCCCCGGTCAGTTCTGCGCGCTTTAAATTCGCGTTGGAAAAGTCGGCATAGCTCAAGTTGGCATGAGAAAGGATTGTGGACTCTAAGATGGCGAAAGAAAGATTGGCGTGGCTCAAGTTGGCGTTATGTAGGACTGCATGTGATAAGTCCGCTCCGAAAAGATTGGCATGGCTCAAGTTGGCATTAGCAAGGAATGCATATTTTAAGTTTGCTCCGGAAAGATCGGCGTGGCTTAAGTTGGCGTAGTCAAGGCATGAGATTTCTATATTTGCTCCTGAAAGATCGGCATAACTCAAGTTGGCATTGTGGAGGTTTGTGCCGTTTAGTTCCGACATAGCCAATCGGCAACCCTCTAGGTTGGCTTCAGAAAAATCCTGAGAACTCAAATTCGCTCCCGATGCATCTACGAAGGCCAGATCCTGCTTGGGGTCCAGACCGACCGCAAGCATCAACTCTGATAACCCTTCTACCTTCGTTTCGTCCAAATACTTAAAAGCTGCAAGAAATTCTTTTTCATCTATTTTTTTTGACATCACGCACCTCATAGCATTTGCTGCTTAAACATGGATTTATTTTGTCATTAAATAAGGCGCAAATTAGCATATGTCTAACAATTTTGTTATTCCTGTTCGCTTCGCTTGGCATAACCCCACTCTCTCCCTTAAATACAAAATCTCGTGGGGATGCTGTTATTCGAGCGTGAACGTGACATGGCAGTCCGTTTTTTGTCTGCAAAACACCGAGGAACTCTTTTTTTAGAGCACCAAGTAGCTCACCTTGTCCTGCTTTGTCTTCAAAACTCCAAAAAGGATTAGATGAATTTCCGCCTGGAAGAAATTGCCAGTCCTCTGCGACGAATAGGTCCTCGGTCGACTGACAGTTTTCTGTTGTGTTACCGTCGCTGGCTGTTTCTGCGATAGATGCCTTGGGGCCGCTTTTGCCGATGCTGGCAGTCATATTACGCTTGTCGCTCAATGTAAGAGTTCTTTTATTGCCAGTATTCGCCTTCCGAGTTTTTTGGATGTTTTTTTTCATAAGCGAATTCAATGCTCTTTGATTAAGTGGCATTTCGCCGTTATGAATTACTAGCTCGAGTCGGCACTTGCGTAGCGTGATATTTACTTTGCCAAAAGGAGTTGTTTTTGGTTCTCCGGCTACATTAACTGTTAGATAGATTTTGTGGCTTGAAGAACTTTCTAGATCAAAGTTAACGCAAAAAGGCCCACGCTCTTTGTTTTCCTTACAAGGACATTGAACCAAAGACATATCAGACTCCTTTGCTATCCAGCGCTCGGGCCTCAATGGTTCAGAGTCGAGTAGTCGCAAAGGTGTTTATGTACATTTTTCCAGCTACCCAAGGCACTTGGGTTGTCAGAAATAATGTTGCGATTTAACTAAACCTGACCACGCATAAGATTCATACTGACTCAAAATTGACCATGATACAGAACTGCCATTCTTAGATCATAGCAGGTTATATAAATGATCCGAGTGGATGGGACAGACGGTCAACTGTGCGGAGACGATTAAGGCTGAGGCGCTGAAGTGCAAGTTCTGCGGGGGAGATGCTGGATAATCAGGGTGGTGGAAAGCAACAGCGTAAAGAGGCGGCGAAGTCGGGCAGTAAGGCGGGGAAGGTCATTCTGTGGATGATCCTCACTCCCGTATTGGGTCTACTGGGGATGATGGCCCTAGTGTGCTGTTTTCGAAATAGCTTACCCATTCATCTGCGCTTCCATCACATCGCGTGCTCGCCGGATCTTGTTCAAAATCTCCTCTCCCGTTGCGTTCCAAACGTACCGGGTCGGTTGCGCGTTACGTAATGCCAGGAAGGTGGTAATCGAACTTTCCAACTCGCGTACAGAGCCGAAACTACCGTCGCGCAAGAACACGGTAATGTCCCTGAAAAACCGCTCGACCATGTTCATCCAGGAGCTTGAGGTCGGCGTGAAGTGCACATGGAAACGCGGATGTTTCGCCAGCCAAGCCTTCACTTTTGCATGCTTGTGCGTCGCGTAGTTATCCACGATCAGATGCAGCTGGAGGTGTTTGGGAGTTTCCTTGTTGATTTTTTTGAGGAACGCCAACCACTCCTGATGGCGGTGCTGGCGCTCGATGCTACTGATCAGTTTGCCCTGGAGATAATCCAGCGCCGCGAACAGCGTGACCGTGCCGTGGCGAGTGTAATCATGGGATTTTGTTTGGATATGACCGATCCCCAAAGGCAGCCCGGGCTGGGTGCGCTCCAAGGCTTGAACCTGACTTTTTTCGTCGCAGCAGAGCACCAACGCCTTGTCTGGCGGGGCTAGATACAGCCCGATGACATCCCAGAATTTTTCCTCGAACTGCGGGTCGTTCGACACCTTGAAGGTACGTGTCAGATGAGGCTTCAAGTCATTGGCGCCCATAGCTTGTGGACGGTGGTCGCCGAGATGCCAGCGGCACGGGCCATGCTTCGGCAGCTCCAGCGGGGCTCGCCAATACGGGGCTTGGTGACCTGTTCGAGTACGCGACGGACCGTGTCGGTAGGAAGGGAGGATTTGCGTCCGCGGCCGGGCTTGTCGAGCAGGCCTTCTAGACGCAGCGTCTGAAAACGTTGGCACCAACAGGTGATCGTGGGGAGTGAGAAACCGGTCAAACGAGCGATTTCCACCCTTGAACAACCTTGGGCTGCCAGCAGGATCACTCGGGCGCGACGGCCGTCGCGCTGACTGATGGTGGCTGAGCGTACACGGCGGTTCAGTTCGGCCTGCTCTTCTGGGCTGAGAACAATCTCTTGGGCGTTCACTTGCGTTCCCCCGAGCGCTGGATGATAGGGAGAGTGTAGCCAAGACCGCAGAAAAATTATTTCGAAAACAGCACACTAGAGAATTACCATCAGGTCCAAGGCATCACGAATCATCCCAAAGCCATTAGCAGTTTGCGATGTGCGGCGATCTCTGGCGGCGTTTATTTCTATGTAGGTGGCGGGCTTACTCACTGGCATGAGATAAGGGCAAATGGTGGCGTCTATCTATCTGACTTGGCCGAAAGCTTGTCAGAGGCGGTGCACGTTGCAGATCTCATCACAATTCTCGCTCCAGAAAAGTCTGGATATCCGGCCGTTGTCTTTGATCCGCGTTACTCTGCGCCATGGAAAGGTCAACTGGCAATCATCTGACTCAAGGCGAAACCTATGAAATCCGTTTTTCCTGTTGAATGCCAAGCTTCGCGACCCCTCCGCGGAAGATATCCAGGTTGTGCGGTTGCATCGCGAAACACTGATCCAGGGCAAATAAATGAGCGTTTAGGGAATTCGCATAGCGCCTGCGTTTGACTATGTTATTGCGTGCTCATCCTTTATCCAAATCGAACTGGCCCTGCGCTCAACGTTTGTCATTTTCTATGGTGATAATTTTCCTACCCAGTTCCGCTTGCCAATTCGGCCACCGGAGTTGAAGAGTGGCATACTCCAATGCCTGGCATCGAGAGGTTGCGGGAGTGGAAGAAATTGACGACTTGACCCGAGAAAAACTTCGGGGTTCGAGCTTGGCGTCAACGGCGAGGTCAGCTATGTGTGACTCAAGCGAGGCAAAGGTTGCGCAGTGGATGGTGGCTGAAACGCTGGCGGAGCATTTGGCACCCTTGCTTGAGCGTTATGATGTCAAATGGCGTGGGCATGGATTCATCTATGTCAATCATGAGTACTACAACATCCTCGCCGCCCATAGAATCCTTGCGGATATGAGTGTCGACCTCGGCGTGTCCATTCCACTGATCCGCTCTAGGTTGATCGATTTGGGTTGGCTCAAAGATGTCCGCAGTGCTTTGCCCGTTCGGGATGATATCGTGCGGGGCATTGACAAGCGGACGTCCTGGGCGGCGGATGCATCAGAGGAGGATACCCCCGAAATGAACGAAGAGTATGGCCAGGATTGACCTTGTGATGTCTCCTGCCCTGGCTGCGAGGTTGTATGCACCCGGAACATTTTGATTTATCCAGCCCAGTGTTCTTGCCCATCACGGAGGAAGCCTGCACAGGCTTGTTGGAGGCTGATGGCGCAAAAGCGCTCGACGTCCTGACAGATCCAGAGCTGGCGGCGGTGCTGGTCATCCAGAACCTGGCGCAAGCGGCAGAAAAAGACCTGACCGCCGATGCGGCAGAGAAGGTGCTGGTCAAGCTTATTGCGTGGGCCGTCGATGCCCGGCATTCAGCGACTGTCGGGTTGTTGTCAGAGGCACAACGGCTGTTCGACCCACGCAAACTGTACTTCGGCCTCAATGTCATCAAAAGCTTGAACCTGCGCTTTTTGGTGGCCGATGAAGTGGCGGCGCGGGATTACCTGTTGCCCAGTGGTAAATGGGATGTCGAGTACAAGGTCCGCCACCATGCGGGCAATAACCCGTTCAGCCAGCAGATGGTGACGCCCAGGCACCGCGAGCGTTGGTTGAGCCCTGCACAAGACAAGCTGGTCAGAACCTTTCGCGCCAATCTGGATGAAGACCTGCATGTTCAAGGGTACGCGGGTATCGGCAAGAGCTACCTGTTGGCTGCCTTGATGGAGCACCTGCGACCTGAAAGGACGTTGCTGCTGGCGCGCACGCCTGAAAAACTGGAAGCCCTTCGCGGGCGCATGCTGGGGGCGAGCGACAAGAAAGCAGGCCAGACCTTCCAGGCCTTTGCACGGTTCCTGTTACACGGCCCCAGGCCTCTACCTGCGCGCACGCAGGCGAAAGGCCCGAGCAAGCGGGTACTGTCGCAAGAGCTGAATATCCTCGGTTTTCTTCACCACGATGCGCAGGCGACCCTGGATATCTGCCTCAAGGTGCTTGAGCTCTATTGCCGCTCCAGGGATCACAGCCTGTCGGCGAAACATCTGCCTCATTTCAAACAAGCCTTGTCCAGCCTGGATGCCAGGGTGCTTCTGGAGTATTCGAGCCGGCTATGGGGCTACCTTGAGGCGAATCCGGCATGGGGCGGCCAGACCGGGTTTGAAGTGTTGTGGATGATAAAGCGGGCAAGCCTGGCAGGCTGTGCGGTGCCGGCCCGTTATACGCATGTGCTCATCGATGAGAGCCAGGACATTCCCGCGTCGCTGCTGCAGATTATCGAGCGGGGCCGCCAAGTGCTGGTCACCCTGGGGGATGAGTATCAGCACGCCAGTGGTGCGATGGTTAACAGAAAGCGTGAGGTCCGGCAAAGTGACATCTGCTACTCCGTGCGCTCAGGCCGCAATGTCGAGCGTCTGGTCAATCCATTGATCAGCCGGCATTCGCAAAAGAGCAAGGTTCCCTTCGAGGGCGCTCGTGATGCGGACGTCGGTATTGAGCATTATCCGCAAGGCTTTGTGCCGCCCGAGGGTTGCGTGGTGCTGACTGCGTCCCGCTGGGACACGATGAAGTGGGCCATCCAGTTGCACGATGCCAACTGCGCGTTCAGTTTCCCGGACAAAATGGCACAGCTGGATCTCATGCATTTCATGACCACCGCCATCGCGCTGTTCAAGCCGGACTACTACAGTGCCGGGCACAGCGATAAGGGGCCGCATCCATACTTCAGCGACCTGCCAGACTGGCAGCAAGTGCGTGACGCCAACCAGTTCGATGAGTCGTTTCTCATGGTTGAGGCCGAGCTTGAAAAAGGCTTCAAGGTTGCCGATTTGACCCGGTTGAACAGGATGATCGGCGCCCCCGACAAGAGCTGCATGCTGATGATGGCAGAAGAGGCGGGGGGGATGGAGTTCGACCGCGTCCTGCTCACGCCCGAACTGCTCACCAACGTGAAGTTCAAGGATGCCTATGAGTTCGATCAACGCATCTGTGCTGTGTACATCGCGATTTCTCGCGCCAGGCAGCAGCTTTACGTTCCTTACGATGTGGTCGAGTGGATCGAGTACCACAACTACCAGAAATTTCGTGATGAGTTGCACGGTTACTAATTGATTTCACCCATCAGGGTTTGAAACCACAGCAGATGCAATTTCGCGGCCGCTCCGCTACGATTAGCGGTCTTTGGTTTATCTATCCGACGGTTTTCGATGAGTTATCAGGTTCTTGCACGTAAATGGCGTCCGCGCTCGTTCCGCGAAATGGTCGGCCAGACCCATGTGCTCAAGGCCTTGATCAACGCGCTGGACAACCAGCGCCTGCACCACGCCTACCTGTTCACCGGTACCCGCGGCGTGGGCAAGACCACGATCGCGCGGATTATCGCCAAGTGCGTGAACTGCGAAACCGGTATTACGTCCACGCCTTGTGGTACCTGCTCGGTGTGCCGGGAAATTGATGAAGGCCGTTTTGTCGACCTGATCGAGATCGACGCCGCGAGCCGGACCAAGGTCGAAGATACTCGCGAACTGCTCGATAACGTGCAGTACGCCCCGAGCCGTGGGCGCTTCAAGGTCTACCTGATCGACGAAGTACACATGCTCTCCACTCACTCGTTCAACGCCTTGCTCAAGACGCTGGAAGAGCCGCCGCCTTACGTCAAGTTCATCCTCGCCACCACAGACCCGCAAAAGCTTCCAGCGACCATCCTGTCGCGTTGCCTGCAGTTTTCCCTGAAAAACATGACCCCCGAACGCGTCGTCGAGCACTTGAGCCATGTACTCGGGGCCGAGAACGTGCCGTTCGAAGATGACGCCCTCTGGCTGTTAGGTCGTGCTGCCGATGGCTCTATGCGTGACGCCATGAGCCTGACCGACCAGGCCATTGCCTTTGGTGAAGGCAAGGTACTGGCCGCAGATGTGCGAGCCATGCTCGGCAGCCTTGATCATGGCCAGGTGTATGGCGTGCTACAGGCGTTGTTGGACGGTGATGCCCGGGCATTGCTTGAGGCGGTCCGCCAGTTGGCCGAGCAAGGGCCTGACTGGAACGGTGTGCTGGCAGAAATGCTCAATGTGCTGCACCGCGTCGCCATTGCCCAGGCGTTGCCTGAAGCGGTCGATAACGGTCAGGGGGATCGTGATCGGGTGCTGGCCCTGGCTCAATCGCTACCGGCCGAAGATGTACAGTTTTATTACCAGATGGGCCTGATTGGCCGACGCGACTTGCCCTTGGCGCCCGAGCTGCGCGGCGGTTTTGAAATGGTTCTGCTGCGGATGCTGGCCTTCCGCCCCGCCGACAGCGCCGATGCGCCAAGGCAAGTGTTAAAGACAACGGGGATCAACCAGGCCACAGTTGATTCCACAAGCCCAGTGGCAGCGGCGGCTCCGGTTGCTGCGCCCATACCGGCACCTACTCCGGCGGTCGAACCTGCGCCTGTCGTTGCCCCGGTGGTTGCTAAGCCGGTGACACCTGAGGTGGATCTACCCTGGAATGAGCCGGCTGCCGCCGAACCTGTTGCCCAGCCGCAGCCAGAGCCTGTACTGGAAGTCGTTGCCGAGCAACCGGAGCTGCCGCCTTTGCCGATGCCAACGCCGGCCAGCCCCGTGCCGGAAGCACCGCAGCAGCCGGTCAACGTAGCGCCCGTCGAAGAGGTCAGCTACAGCCCGGCCGGCATGGAGCGCGACGACGAACCGCCACCGGACGACGATTACTACGACGTCGATATCGATTCGGCGAACTATGGTTACCTGGACGAGTTGGCCAGCGAGACCGTTGCCCAGCCTGTGCTTGAGCAGGCGCCGGAACCGGCTGCCCAGCCGGCGACGGGATTGGCGCTGGAGTGGCTTGGGCTGTTCCCCAAACTGCCTATCTCGGGCATGACCGGCAGCATCGCCGCCAACTGCACCTTGATCAGCGTCGAGGGTGATCACTGGCTGCTGCATCTGGACCCTGCACACAGCGCACTGTTCAACACCACCCAGCAACGTCGATTGAACGAGGCGCTCAACCAGTACCATGGCCGTGCGCTGACCCTGAGCATTGAGCTGATAAAGCCTGAACAGGAAACCCCGGCCCAGGCTGCATCACGCAAGCGTGCCGATCGCCAGCGCGAAGCCGAAGAATCGATTCACGCCGATCCGTTCATCCAGCAGATGATGAAGCAGTTCGGCGCCGTCATTCGTAACGATAGTATTGAACCTGTCGACGCTTTGGTCAGCCAAAGCGAATAACCTGATAACCGCGTCCATGGGTGCTGTCAGCACATCATGGAAAACTGGCAAATTGATAGAAAGGTGATTCCCATGATGAAAGGTGGCATGGCCGGCCTGATGAAGCAGGCTCAGCAAATGCAGGAAAAAATGGCCAAGATGCAGGAAGAGCTGGCCAATGCCGAAGTGACCGGCCAATCGGGCGCAGGCCTGGTCAGCGTGGTCATGACCGGCCGTCATGACGTCAAGCGCATCAGCCTGGATGACAGCCTGATGCAGGAAGACAAAGAAGTGCTCGAAGACCTGATCGCTGCAGCCGTCAATGACGCAGTACGCAAGGTCGAAGCCAACAGCCAGGAAAAAATGGGCGGCATGACCGCAGGCATGCAACTGCCACCGGGCTTCAAGATGCCGTTCTGACGGCACCCCGCGCGTTACCCGAATGCCAGGCCTATGCCTGGCATTTTTTTATTGGGTGCGCAACGGGCTTTGCAATGAACGGCGCTGACGGTTGAGGGTCAGGAGAGTAGAGTTTGTTTTCCAACTGTGTTCAAGGAGTGCCTCGATGGCCCAGGAACTGACCCTCAACCAACGCATTGTGTTGGCCTCGCGCCCCCAGGGTGCGCCCGCCCCGGAGAACTTCCGCCTGGAGCGTGAAGCCTTGCCGGACCTGGAGGATGGGCAGGTATTGCTGCGTACCATGTACCTGTCGCTGGACCCGTACATGCGCGGCCGCATGAGCGATGCGCCGTCCTACGCCGCACCGGTCCAGATCGATGAGGTCATGACCGGTGGTGCGGTCAGCGTTGTCCAGGCGACCCGTCATCCCAAATTTGCCGTAGGCGACATGGTGGTCGGTGCCACCGGCTGGCAGACCCACAGCATCAGCAATGGCAGCGGGCTGATGCCGTTGCCGCCCGGCTTGCCAAGCCCCTCCATGGCCTTGGGTGTGCTCGGCATGCCCGGCATGACCGCCTATATGGGGCTGACCGACATCGGCCAGCCAAAGGCGGGTGAAACCCTGGTGGTGGCGGCGGCCTCTGGCGCTGTAGGCTCCGTGGTCGGGCAAGTGGCGCGGCTGATGGGGTTGCGCGTGGTAGGGATTGCCGGTGGGAGCGAAAAGTGCCGGTATGTAGAAGATGAGTTGGGTTTTGATGCCTGCATCGATCACACCAGCCCGACCTTGGCTGAAGACCTGGCCAGTGCCTGTGACAAGGGTATCGATATTTACTTCGAGAACGTGGGCGGCAAGGTCTTCGATGCCGTGCTGCCGTTGCTTAATCCCAAGGCGCGGATTCCTGTCTGTGGCTTGATCGCCCAGTACAATGCCACGCAATTGCCGGACGGCCCGGATCGTCTTTCGTTGCTGCAACGCACCATCCTGACCAAGCGCATGCGTATGCAGGGTTTTATCGTTTTCGACGACTATGGGGACCGACTGCATGAGTTCGTGGCCGCCATGGTGCCGTGGGTCCGCGACGGCAAGGTGAAGTTTCGCGAAGATCTGGTCGAAGGCCTGGAGCATGCGCCAGATGCGTTTATCGGGCTGCTGGAAGGGCGCAACTTCGGCAAATTGGTGGTCAAGGTGTCATGACTCAGGCCCGGTTAATTGACGGGGCTTTCTGGCGCCGGTATAAACCGCGTCTCGTTGTTATGTCAGGCCTTTTCTCATGAGCTTCAGCCCACTGATTCGCCAACTGATCGACGCCCTGCGCACATTGCCGGGTGTAGGGCAGAAAACTGCGCAGCGCATGGCCCTGCAACTGCTCGAACGCGATCGCAGCGGTGGGCTGCGCCTGGCCCAGGCGCTGAGCCAGGCGATGGAAGGCGTGGGCCACTGCCGCCAGTGTCGCACGCTGACCGAGCAAGAACTCTGCCCGCAATGCGCCGACACCCGCCGTGACGACACAGTGCTGTGTGTGGTGGAGGGGCCGATGGATGTCTATGCGGTCGAGCAGACTGGTTTTCGTGGGCGCTATTTTGTGCTCAAGGGGCATCTCTCGCCGCTTGATGGCCTGGGGCCGGAAGCGATTGGCATCCCGCAATTGCTGGCGCGAATCGAAGAAGGCAAGGGCAGTTTCGCTGAAGTGATCCTGGCGACCAACCCGACTGTGGAAGGCGAGGCGACCGCGCATTACATCGCCCAGTTGCTGGCCGAGAAGGGCTTGGTAGTGTCCCGCATCGCCCACGGGGTGCCGTTGGGCGGTGAGCTTGAGCTGGTGGACGGTGGCACCTTGGCCCACTCATTCGCAGGCCGCAAACCGATCTCCCTGTGACCTGACCTTGGTCGGGGCACCGAACCGTCGCGATGGCATCACTGCTGTCTGCGATGAACCGCGGTGATGCCATCGCGAGTAAACTCTGCTCCTACATTCCTGCGCACACATGCGCCACAGGCCGCAAACCGATCCCTGTAGGAGCAGACCTTGGTCGCGATGGCATCACCGCGGTCTGCGATGAACCGCGGTGATGCCATCGCGAGCAAGCTCTGCTCCTACAGCAGGCAGACGCTAGCCTTCCAGTGAGCCGCCGGCCAGGGCGCACAGCTGGACAGGGTCGAGGATATGGATTTCCTTGCCTTGGGCCGCAATCAACTGGTTTTGCTGAAAGCGTGTGAAAACTCGCGACACAGTTTCAACGGCCAGGCCCAGGTAATTCCCGATTTCATTGCGCGACATGCTCAGCCGGAACTGGTTGGCCGAATAGCCACGTGCGCGGAATCGTGTGGACAGGTTAACCAGAAAAGTGGCAATGCGCTCGTCGGCGGTTTTTTTCGACAACAGCAGCATCATCTGCTGATCATCGCGAATTTCACGGCTCATCACGCGCATCAACTGACGGCGCAATTGTGGCAACTGCACGCAAAGCTCATCGAGCCGGTCGAACGGGATTTCGCACACCGAAGTGGTTTCCTGGGCCTGGGCCGACACCGGGTAACTTTCGGTGTCCATGCCCGACAGCCCGAGCAGTTCGCTGGGCAAGTGAAAGCCTACGATCTGCTCTTCGCCCGAATCGCTCAGGCTGAAGGTTTTCAGGGCGCCGGAGCGCACCGCGTAGACCGAGCTGAAAGCGTCACCCTGGCGGAACAAAAATTCACCCTTTTCCAAGGGGCGACCGCGTTTGACGATTTCGTCCAGTGCCTCCATGTCCTCCATTTCCAGTGAAAGCGGAAGGCACAGAGGCGCCAGGCTGCAATCCTTGCAGTGGGCCTGGTTGTGGGCACGTAGTTTTACGGGCTCGGACATTTCTTCATTCCTTGTGGAAAACACACATAGGAAGTAAGGGTACCTCACGTGCTAGCTACGAACCAGCGCACGTCCTGTCAGTGGCCCATCAGCCAATGCTGGTGCGGGCCGGGCAACGTCCAGAGCCCGAACAGGATCACCAGCAGGCCGCCAGCGACGCGCACGCCTTTACGGCGCAGCAACGCCTGGGTGCGTTCGGCGGCAATGCCTGTGGCCAGCAACACCGGCCAGGTACCCAGGCCAAAGGCGAGCATCAGTGCCGCGCTGTCTAAGGCATTGCCCTGGCTTGCCGCCCAGAGCAGGGTGCTGTAGACCAGCCCGCAGGGTAACCAGCCCCATAACGCGCCCAGCAACAAAGCCCTTGGCAGGCTCGACACCGGTAGCAGGCGCGTGGCAATCGGCTGGATATGCCGCCAGAGGCCGCGGCCCAGGCTTTCGATCCGAGTCAGGCCACTCCACCACCCCGCCAGATACAAGCCCATGGCGATCAACAGCAAGGCGGCGGCAACCCGCATCAGCATGGCACCCGGACTGTTGGCCAGCGCCCAGCCACCGAGGCCGACTAATAACCCTGCACAGGTGTAGCTCAGGATTCTGCCCAGGTTATAGGCCAGTAGCAGGCGAAAGCGTCGGCTGCGTTGTTCCGGCGGGATGGCCAGGGTCAGGGCGCCCATCAGCCCACCGCACATGCCCAGGCAGTGGCCGCCACCGAGCAGTCCCAGAATGACTGCCGACACCAGCAGCGGCAGCAGATCAGGCACGCGGCGGCGCCTTGTCGTCAGGTGTTGGTTTTTTGGCTGAATCCACCGCTGCCGTGTGGTCAGGGTCCTGGTCGTCAAACAGGATGCTGTGAGCGGGGCCGTCGAGGTCGTCGTACTGGCCGCTGTCCACCGCCCAGAAGAAGATGTAGACGGCGATGCCGACGAGCACGAGCGCCGCCGGAATCATTACATAAAGCGCGGGCATGGTAACTCCTGGTCAGGCGGCGGCCGGCCGCGTGGCGATGGCTGAAAGGGCGGGCCCGGGCAATGGCTTGATACGCGTCAGGCGCAAGGCGTTGAGCACCACGGTCAGCGAGCTCAGAGACATACCGACCGCTGCCCAGACAGGTGTGATCCAGCCCAGCGCTGCGAACGGCAGCATGAGGCCATTGTACAGCCCGGCCCAGAGCAGGTTCTCGATAATGACCCGACGGGTACGGCGAGCCAGATGCATGGCTTGCACCAGCGCCTCAAGGCGGTTGGACAGCAATACCGCGTCGGCGCTGGTCTTGGCAAGGTCGGTGGCCGAGCCCATGGCGACGCTGATATCGGCTGCGGCCAGCACAGGAACGTCGTTGACGCCGTCCCCCAGCATCAACACTTTGCGGCCCTGTGCGTGCAGGTCCTGCAGAACCTTGAGTTTGTCATCGGGGCGCAGGCCGCCTTGGGCTTGGTCGATGCCCAGTTCCGCAGCGACGCTGGCAACCATGGGCGAACTGTCGCCCGACAATAGCAGGGTTCTCCAGCCTCGTTCCCTGCAGGCAGCCAACAGCGCCGGGGCATCGTCGCGAAGACGGTCGTCCAGTGAGAACCAGGCAAGCGCCCCTTGTGGGTCGCCGAGCAGCAACCATTGCCCGTTCGCATCCGGTGTGGGCGGAACCGGGCAGCCACTCAATGCGCAGGCAAACCGGGGCTCGCCGATGCGCAATCGATGGTCGCCGACCAGGCCTTCAAGCCCTAGCCCCGGGGTGCTGTTCACCTGTTGAGCGGCGTGGGGTGCGCGGCCGAAGGCGCGTGCAATCGGGTGCTCGGAGCGGTTTTCCAGAGCCGCGGCCAGTGCCAGGCACTGATCGGCATTCAGGCGGCCCAGTGGGCGAATGCTGCGTAGCACCAGCCTGCCTTCGGTGAGGGTACCGGTCTTGTCGAAAATCACGGTGTCGATCTGGTTCAACCCTTCAAGCACATGCCCACGGGTCAGCAGCAGCCCGAGCCGGTGCAAGCTGCCAGTGGCGGCCGTCAGTGCCGTGGGCGTTGCCAGTGACAGGGCGCAGGGGCAGGTAGCAACCAGCATCGCCAGCACGATCCAGAAGGCACGGGAGGCATCCAGTTGCCACCAGAGCAGGC
Source organism: Pseudomonas sp. KH_021 (assembly GCF_057838865.1). Lineage (NCBI taxonomy): Bacteria > Pseudomonadati > Pseudomonadota > Gammaproteobacteria > Pseudomonadales > Pseudomonadaceae > Pseudomonas > Pseudomonas sp. KH_021. Next base: position 1,803,622 of record NZ_CM174477.1, read on the forward strand.
CGATGGCCGCTGCTGCCACCAATGAAAACAGCAAGAACCACTGGGCGGCGCGGTCGGCAATCTCGGCCAGGCGCGGTTTTTCTGCCTGGGCGCGTTCCAGCAGGCGGACGATGGCCGACAATCGGGTGTCCTGGCCCAGCGCCATAACTTGCACCGTCAGTGCGCCTTCAACATTCAAGGTGCCTGCCGTGACGGCATCGCCCACGGTCCGTGGGTGCGGCAAGTATTCGCCGGTCAGCAAGGACTCATCAATGCTCGACTGCCCTTCGAGTATGCGTCCATCGGCCGGCATCACGGCGCCTGGATGGATCAGCACGCGATCACCGACCGACAGCTCATTGAGCAGGATGCGCTCGCTTTGCCCATCGCTGGTTAGGCGCAGACACGAGGCGGGCAGCAGATTGACCAGTTGTGCAGTGGCTGCCGCGGTCCGTTCCCGCGCCCGGCGCTCCAGATAACGGCCGCTGAGCAAGAACAGTGCAAACATCCCGACCGCGTCGAAATACAGCTCGCCACTGCCGCTGATGGCCGTCCAGATGCCGGCGACATAGGCCCCGCCAATGGCCAGCGACACCGAGACGTCCATGGTCAGATGGCGGGTGCGCAGGTCACGCATGGCGCCCTTGAAAAAGGGCTTGCAGCTGTAAAACACAATGGGCGTGGTCAAGAACAGCGCGACCCAGCGCAAGATGGTATGCATCTGCGGGCTGAGGTCGATATTGAATTCTGGCCAGGTCGCCATGGTCGCCATCATGGCCTGGAACCACAGCAAGCCCGCGACGCCGAGTTGGCGCAGGGCCGTGCGGTTTTCGCTGGCCAGTTGTTCGGCGGCGCGGTCGGCCTGGTAGGGGTGGGCGACATAGCCGATCTGGCGCAATTCGTGGAGCAAGGCGCTCAGCGGGAGTTGGCTATCGGCCCATTGCACCAGCAAACGATGGTTGGACAGGTTCAGTCGCGCTTCAGCCACCGCCGGCAAGTGTCGCAAGTGCTTTTCGATCAACCAGCCGCAGGCTGCGCAACTGATGCCTTCGATCAGCAACGTGGTCTCGGCCAGTTCGCCTTCGTGACGCACGAACGGCTGCTGTACATCGGCCCGATCATAAAGGGCGAGCTCATCGACCAACTGTATCGGCAGCGCATCAGGGTTGGCAGAGGCTTCGCTGCGGTGCTGGTAGTAGCTTTCCAGTTGGCTGGCGACGATGGCTTCGGCCACCGCCTGGCAGCCGGGGCAGCAAAATTGCCGCGGCTCACCCAGCACCATGGCGCTGAAGCGTTCGCCTGCCGGAACGGGCAGGGCGCAGTGATAACAGGGCGTTGGGTGGCTCATGGTTTTGAAGGCTGCAAGGCTGGCATCATTTGTCCAGGTGTTCGGCGCCTTGCAGCGGCTCATCGCCCAGCTTCAAGGTAACGTCATGCCCGACCTGTTCTTCTTCGAACATGCGCCAGGTCTGGCCATTCTGGGTGCCCAGCAACTCGACAAAGCGCCGGCCCTCGACCTTGTCGCCCAGTTGGCCGATATAGCGACCCGGTTCGCTGCTGCTGTGGGCCAGCACCACATTGCGATCCTTTTGCGGTTGGGTGGGCGAGATCAGGTTCAGTTGCAGGCTTTCTGGCTGGCTGTTGCCGTTGAGGTGCAGCTCGACTTCGCCGGTCAGTTCATCCAGATGAATAGTGGCCTGCAGCTTGAGGGTTTGTGCCAGCAGCTCACGGTCCAACGAGCGGTTGATGCCTTTGCCCGCCTCGTAGTAGTTGTCGTTGACCAGGTTGTCCTGATTGCGTACGGCAATGGTCACGGTGGTCAGCGTCAGCGCCACCGAGCAGCCCAGGGCGGCGATGATGAACCAGGGCCAGCGGTGTTTGTACCAGGGGCTGGAATCGTTTACGACAGGCATGGCAACTTCTCTCAACGTACTTGTGGGCCGATGAATCGGCTCTTGGCTTTGACTTCGACGTCGCTGTTGTCGACATCCTTGAGGATAAAGAACACCTCGTTGGTGCTCGACGGCAGCTTCTCGGGGGCGATCGACAGTTCGACCGGCATACTGACGATATCGCCGGCACCGACGCGAATCTCGCGCGCGCCTTGCAGTTTCAGGTCTGGCAGGCCGGTCGCTTCCACCACATAGACATGGTCGCGCTGGTCCTTGTTCATGATTTTCAGGCTGTAGACGTTCTCGATTCGGCCTTGGGCGTTTTCGCGGTAGAGCACCCGGTCCTTGCTGACGTCAAAGCCAACCAGTGAGCGCATCGCAAAGGCGGTGGCCAGCAGGCTGATCATCAGCAGCAGCACCACGGCATAGCCGATCAGGCGAGGGCGCAGTGTATGGGTTTTCTGCCCGGACAGGTTGTGTTCGGTGGTGTAGCTGATGAGCCCGCGAGGGTAGTTCATCTTGTCCATGATGCTGTCGCAGGCATCGATGCAGGCCGCGCAGCCAATGCACTCGATCTGCAGGCCGTCGCGGATGTCGATGCCGGTCGGGCAGACCTGGACGCACATGGTGCAGTCGATGCAGTCGCCCAGGCCCTGGGCCTTGTAGTCGAGGTCTTTTTTGCGTGGGCCACGGGATTCGCCACGGCGCGGATCGTAGGAAACGATCAAGGTGTCCTTGTCGAACATCACGCTCTGGAAACGCGCGTAAGGGCACATGTAGATGCACACCTGTTCACGCAGCCAGCCAGCATTGCCATAGGTGGCCAGGGTGAAGAAACCGACCCAGAAGTAGGCCCAGCCATCAGCCTGGCCTGTGAAGAAGTCCAGGGTCAGTTCGCGGATAGGGGAGAAGTAGCCGACAAAGGTCATGCCCGTCACAAAGCCGATCAACAGCCAGAGGCTGTGTTTGGCGACCTTGCGTAGCAGCTTGTTACCACTCATGGGGGCTTTGTCGAGCTTGATACGCTGGTTGCGGTCACCCTCGGTGACCTTCTCGCACCACATGAAAATCCAGGTCCAGACGCTTTGCGGGCAGGTATAGCCGCACCATACCCGTCCGGCATAGACCGTAATGAAGAACAGGCCGAAGGCGGAAATGATCAGCATCCCCGACAAGAGGATGAAATCCTGGGGCCAGAAGGTGGCGCCAAAGATGTAGAACTTGCGCTCGGGCAGGTTCCACCAGACAGCCTGATGACCGCCCCAATTCAGCCACACGGTGCCGAAATAAATCAGGAAAAGAACGGCACCCCCGGACATGCGCAGGTTGCGGAACAGGCCGGTGAAAGCGCGGGTGTAGATTTTTTCCCGAGAGGCATAGAGGTCTACGGTGTTGCTGTCTTTCTTTGCAGGCGGGGTAACGTCATGTACCGGAATCTGCTTGCTCATCAGTAAGTCCCACGGCAGTGGAAAGTATCGCTCCGGATCCATGATACGCCTGTGATCCGAGAGCGTTGACTTCAAAAGCATCGCGGGCAAGCCCAGCTCCTACAGGGGTTATGAGGCGCCTGTGGGAGCGGGCTTGCCCGCGAATAAGTGTCGCCTGATAACTTCTGCCTTACTCGGCAGCCTTCGCGCCCTGCGAGAGGCTGTAGACGTAAGCCGCCAGCAAGTGAACCTTGTCGTTACCCTGCATCGCTTCCTGGGCAGGCATCTGGCCCTGGCGGCCATAACGGATGGTCTGCTGCAGTTGAGCGAAGCTCGAACCGTAGATGAAGCCCTGCGGGTGGGTCAGGTCAGGTGCGCCCATGGCCGGGGTGCCTTTGCCTGCCGGACCGTGGCAAGCCACGCAGTTGGTGGCGAATAGCTTCTGGCCATTGGCGACATCAACCTTGGCGTTCTCCGGCAGCGTGCGGCCATCCAGGTTGCTCAGCACGTAGGCCGCGACATCGGAAACCCCTTGCTCGCCGATGACCTCGGCCCAAGCCGGCATCACCGCGTGGCGACCGCCCATAATGGAGGTCTTGATGGTTTGCGGTTCGCCGCCCCAGCGCCAATCGGCGTCGGTCAGGTTCGGGAAGCCATAGGCACCCTTGGCGTCGGAACCGTGGCACACCGAGCAGTTGGAGGCGAACAGGCGCCCCCCCATTTTCAGCGCTTTCGGATCCTTGGCGACTTCCTCGATGGGCATGGCGGCGAACTTGGCGAAGATCGGGCCAAAGCGTGCATCGGAGCGCGCCATTTCCTTTTCCCACTCATGCACGCCCGTCCAGCCGGTCTGGCCGTTGGCGAAAGCGGTCTGCTTTTCGTTGTCCAGATAGCTGTAGCCCGGGAGCAGGCCTTTCCAGTTGCCAAGGCCTGGGTACAGCACCAGGTAACCCAAGGCAAAAACGATGGTGCCTATGAACAGCATGAACCACCATTTGGGCAGGGGGTTGTCGTACTCCTCGATGCCGTCGTAGGAGTGGCCTACGGTTTCATCGGTGGCTTCAGCGCGCTGGCCCTTGCGGGTCGACAGCAGCAGCCAAGTCAGGCAGAAGATGGTCCCCAGACTCAGCACGGTGACATACAGACTCCAGAAGGTAGTCATTCGTTGTTACTCCTAGCAGCTCTCGCGTCCGATTTCGCTTGCTCGACATGCTTGATGGCCTCGGGGTCATCGGCAAACGGCAGCAAGGTTGCTTCGTCGAACTCGGACTTGCGCCGAGAGCTGAATACCCACAGTGCCAAGCCTATAAAGGCCACCATCACCACGACGGTGCCCAGGCCACGAATCATCCCGATATCCATCAAGGTCACCGTTTGCTTTTAATGATGGTGCCAAGGCCCTGGAGGTAGGCCACCACGGCGTCCATTTCTGTCTTGCCCTTGACCGCGTCTTGCGCACCGGCGATGTCTTCGTCGGTGTAAGGCACGCCCAGGGTCCGCAGGACTTCCATCTTTTTGGCGGTTTCCTTGCCGTCGAGCTTGTTCTCGACCAAAAACGGATACGCCGGCATTTTCGACTCGGGGACTACGTTGCGCGGGTTATACAGGTGCGCGCGGTGCCAGTCGTCGGAGTAACGACCACCGACTCGGGCCAGGTCCGGGCCGGTGCGCTTGGAGCCCCACAGGAACGGGTGGTCCCAGACGCTTTCGCCAGCCACCGAGTAGTGCCCGTAGCGCTCGGTTTCGGCGCGGAACGGGCGGATCATCTGCGAGTGGCAACCGACACAGCCGTTGGCGATGTACACGTCACGGCCTTCGAGCTCCAGGGCCGGACGCGGCTTCATGCCTTCGACCGGCTTGTTGGTCACGTCCTGGAAAAACAGCGGGACGATCTGGGTCAGGCCACCGACACTAACGGCAATGACCATGAAGAAGGCCATCAGGCCGATGTTCTTCTCAACTGCTTCATGCTTCATCAATGAGCTCCCACAACGATCTTGGACGCAGCTTCGGCTTCAGCAGGATCCGAGGCGCGGACAGTGCGGAACACGTTCCAGGCCATCAGCAGCATGCCGCTGGCGAAGAAGGCGCCGCCCAAGGCACGAACGATGTAGCCTGGGTGACTGGCCTGCAGGGCTTCGACGAAGGAGTAGGTCAAGGTGCCGTCGTCGTTGATGGCGCGCCACATCAGGCCCTGGGTGATGCCGTTGACCCACATCGAGGCGATGTAGAGCACGGTACCGATGGTCGCCAGCCAGAAGTGGGCGTTGATCAGGCCGATGCTGTGCATCTGCGGACGGCCGAACAGTTTGGGGATCATGTGGTAAATCGCGCCGATCGAAATCATCGCCACCCAGCCCAGGGCGCCGGCGTGTACGTGGCCGATGGTCCAGTCGGTGTAGTGCGACAGCGAGTTGACGGTCTTGATCGCCATCATCGGGCCTTCGAAGGTCGACATGCCGTAGAACGCCAGCGATACCACCAGAAAGCGCAGGATCGGGTCGGTGCGCAGCTTATGCCAGGCGCCCGAGAGGGTCATCATGCCGTTGATCATGCCGCCCCAGCTTGGCGCCAGCAGAATGATCGACATGGCCATGCCCAGCGACTGCGCCCAGTCCGGCAGGGCGGTGTAGTGCAGGTGGTGCGGGCCAGCCCAGATGTACAGGGTGATCAGTGCCCAGAAGTGCACGATCGACAGGCGATAGGAGTAGATCGGACGCTCGGCCTGCTTGGGTACGAAGTAGTACATCATCCCCAAAAAGCCCGTGGTCAGGAAGAAACCTACGGCGTTGTGGCCGTACCACCACTGGATCATGGCGTCGGTGGCCCCGGAATAGGCCGAGTACGACTTGAAGAAGCTCACCGGCAGCGACATGTGGTTGACGATGTGCAGCATCGCGGTCACGACGATGAATGCACCGTAGAACCAGTTACCGACATAAATGTGCTTGGTCTTGCGCTTGACGATGGTGCCGAAGAACACCACGCCGTAGGTCACCCAGACAATGGCCAGCAAAATGGCAATCGGCCATTCCAGCTCAGCGTATTCCTTGGTGGTGGTGTAGCCCAGCGGCAGGGTGATGATGGCGCAGACGATAACGGCCTGCCAACCCCAGAAAGTAAAGGCCGCGAGGCTGTCGGAAATCAGGCGCGTCTGGCAGGTTCGCTGCACCACGTAATAGGAGGTGGCAAACAGAGCACAACCCCCGAAGGCGAATATCACCAAGTTAGTGTGCAGCGGGCGAAGGCGTCCAAACGTCGTCCATGGCAGGTCCAAGTTAAGCTCTGGCCAAACCAGTTGGGAGGCGATGAAGACTCCGAGCCCCATTCCAAGGATCCCCCAGACCACCGTCATGATGGCGAACTGGCGGACTACCTTATAGTTGTAAGCAGTCGGATTGATTGCTGTGCTCATTCTAAGGTTCCACGGTTTAGGTGTTTTTATAAGTAAAAAATCGGTCGCAAGTATGTATAAACCGTGTGGTTATTGCAACGCGATGGAGCCGCTGCCAACCCTTGCCAAAGCCGATTCCACGGGCCTTTCAGCCGTCATGCGGCGGCGATTGTACACAATCATCGGTACAAATAGTTGACCTTTTGGTTCACAATTTTGGATCGATAGCATGTCGTATTGATCCCCCGAGGAAGCGACAACAAGAACGGTAAGGTGGTATCAACCAGCCATTACCGCCCTTACGGCGACTTGACCCTGTTGGCCCGACCCGTAATCGTGTTGATCGCACATTCGCATGAGCGCGTAGGCAAGTAGCTTAGTCGGGCATTTGCAGGGCTGCAAAACTACCTGGGAGGGGTGCGACACTAAGTCGCAACAGGGTTATAGACAGGCTATTTTGAAAGCGAGGCAAGCATGAGTAATGGTCAGGGTGGCGGTATTGACGGGGATCAATGGGCGCAGCAAGTGCGCGAGCAGGGTTGGCTGTGGAATGCGCCGCGCTGCAAAGGGGATGAGCGCCAGGCACCGTGCCTGATCCTGGCCCATGGTGCGGGGGCGCCGATGGACAGCGGGTTCATGGAGCAGATGGCGCAAAAGCTGGCGGCACGCGGGGTCGGGGTATTGCGCTTCGAGTTTCCCTACATGGCTCAGCGGCGGCTTGATGGCGGCAAGCGCCCCCCCAACCCGAAGGCCCGGTTGCTTGAAAGCTGGCGCGAGGTCTATATGGCCGTGCGGCTTCAGGTCTCAGGGCGGTTGGCCATCGGTGGCAAGTCCATGGGCGGGCGCATGGCCAGCCTGTTGGCTGATGAGTTGAAGGCCGATGCACTGGTGTGCCTGGGTTATCCGTTTTATGCCGCAGGCAAGCCGGAGAAACCACGGGTGGAACACTTGGCGGATTTGCAAACACCGACCTTGATCGTGCAGGGCGAGCGCGATGCGCTGGGTAATCGGCAGACGGTAGAAGGCTATGATTTATCGCCGGCGATCGAGCTGTGCTGGCTGGTCGCGGGGGATCATGACCTCAAGCCCTTGAAGGCTTCGGGTTTTACCCATGAGCAGCATCTGGACGCCGCGGCGGATCGCGTCGCGGCGTTCTTGACCTACGGCTAAACCCCACACCACGGTATATCAGGCAAACCGCGGTGCCTTCATCGCGGCTAAAGGCTAGGCGCCCCCGCCGCTCCTACAGAAGCCTGGGCCGCCGCCGTCAGGGTAGGAGCCAGCCTTGGCTGCGATGAACGCGCCGCGGTGTATCAGGCAAACCGCATCAGCGGTTGAAACGCTCCACCAGCGAGTACTGCCCATTGGCCGTGCGCGTCAGTTCTTCGCTCAACAATGCAGAGCGCTGGGCTTGCTCGGAGGTCTGGTCGGCCAGGTCAGCGATGGTGCTGATGTTACGGCTGATTTCTTCTGCCACTGCGGTCTGTTCTTCCGTGGCGGCTGCGATCTGGGTGGTCATGTCGGTGATGTTGGCCACCGCTTCGCTGATGCCCACCAACGCCTGGTCCGCCTCCAGCACCCGCGCCACGCCTTCCTGGGCCTGGCGATGGCCGGCATCCATGGTCTGTACCGCCGCATTGGCGGTGTGTTGCAGCTTGGCGATCAGGGTGTGGATCTGGCCCGTAGACTCGGCCGTACGCTGTGCCAACTGGCGGACTTCATCGGCGACCACCGCAAAACCGCGGCCCATTTCCCCGGCCCGTGCTGCCTCGATGGCGGCATTCAAGGCCAGCAGGTTGGTCTGGTCGGCAATGCCCTTGATGACATCGACCACGCCGCCAATTTCATCACTGTCGCGCGCCAGCTGAGTGACGGTCAGGCCGGTTTCACCCACTGAACGAGACAGGCGCTCGATGGCTTCGCGTGTTTCACCGGCAATGTCACGGCCGCGCCCGGTCAGCAGGTTGGCCTGCTGGGTGGCGTCGGCCGTGCGCTGCACATGGCTGGCCACTTCCTGGGTGGTGGCGGCCATCTGATTGACTGCCGTGGCCACTTGTTCAGTTTCGACCCGCTGGCGTTCCAGGCCCTTGGAGCTGTTATGCGCCAGGGTGTCGGACTCGCGAGCTTGCCCGTTGAGGTGCTCGGCACTGTCCTGAAGACGTGTCAGGCAGGTTTTCAGTCGCGCATCCTGGCTGAGCATGGCCAATTCCAGGCGGCCCTGGACGCCGCGGCTGTCGGTATACATCTGGGCGATCAGGGGGTCGGAGGTGGTTTGCTCGGCCAGGCGCAGCAGGCGCTTGAGGCCGCGTTGTTGCCAGCTCAAACCCAGCAGCCCCAGTGGCACCGAAAGCCCGGCGGCCAAGGCAAAGCCCCAGGAAGAGTCCAGCCAGGCGCCGATCAGGAAGCTGATCTGGCTGATCAGAATGAACGGCACCCAGTCCTGCAGCAGCGGCAGCCACTGATCACGCTTGGGGATCGCAGGCTTGCCCTGATTCAAGCGTCGGTACAGCGCCTGGGCGCGGTGGATCTGTTCGGCTGTGGGCTTGACCCGCACCGATTCGTAGCCCACCACTTGGTTGTTCTCGAACACCGGCGTCACATAAGCGTTGACCCAGTAGTGGTCACCGTTTTTGCAGCGGTTCTTGATGATGCCCATCCAGGGCTGACCTTGGCGCAGCGTGGCCCACATATGAGCGAACACAGCCGGTGGCACATCCGGGTGGCGAACCAGATTGTGGGGCGCGCGCACCATCTCATCGCGGGTAAACCCACTGATCTCGACAAAGGCATCGTTACAGTAGGTGATCATGCCCTTGGCATCGGTGGTCGAAATCAACCGCTGCTGGGCAGGGAAAGTCCGTTCTCTCTGGGTAATCGGCTGGTTGTTACGCATGGGGGCACTTCAATATCCTTGGGCTTTGAGAGGGTATCGGCCGCGATGCGGATTGATTGAGTGAAATTTTGCACGTAAAGGGGCAAGCGCTTGCCTTGGGTTTTATGCTGTTGTCGAGATCGAGCGCCGCCCACGCGGCGCATCGCCGGCTAAAGCCGGCTCCCACATTGGTTGCAACGTGCCATGGCCTGTGAGTTGGGGTTGTTAGCCTTGGTGGTTCGGCTTTAGATTTTTGTGATTTCGGGGGGGGGCGCGTGGCTGACAACTCCACTCTCACAGGCCATGGCACGTTGCAACAAATGTGGGAGCCGGCTTTAGCCGGCGATGCGCCGCGCGGGCGGCGCTCGATCTCAAGAACAAAGGAAAAACCAAGGCAGGCACCTCGTGGGGCTCATGCGATTTGTTGACAGGCACTCTGCGGTTCTCCCTGGGAATGAAGGGAGGAAGGCCGTATCAAGGCCTCCAGGCGCTTGCCTTGGGTTTTGCGCTGTTGCCCAAATCGAGCGCCGCCCGCGCGGCGCATCGCCGGCTAAAGCCGGCTCCCACATTTTTTGCAACGTGCCATGGCCTGTGGGGTTGGGGTTGTTAGCCTTGGTGGTTCGGCTTTAGATTTTTGTGATTTCGGGGGGGCGCGTGGCTGACAACTCCACTCTCACAGGCCATGGCACGTTGCAACCAATGTGGGAGCCGGCTTTAGCCGGCGATGCGCCGCGCGGGCGGCGCTCGATCTCAAGAGCAAAGGAAAAACCAAGGCGGGCACCTCGTGGGGTTCATGCGATTTGTTGACAGGCACTCTGCGGTTCACCCTGGGAATGAAGGGAGGAAGGCCGTATCAAGGCCTCCAGGCGCTTGCCTTGGGTTTTGCGCTGTTGCTTAAATCGAGCGCCGCCCGCGCGGCGCATCGCCGGCTAAAGTCGGCTCCCACATTTTTTGCAACGTGCCATGGCCTGTGGGGTAGGGGTTGTTAGCCTTGGTGGTTCGGCTTTGGATTTTTGTGGTTTCGGGTGGGGGGCGCGTGGCTGACAACTCCACTCTCACAGGCCATGGCACGTTGCAACCAATGTGGGAGCCGGCTTTAGCCGGCGATGCGCCGCGCGGGCGGCGCTCGATCTCAAGAACAAAGGAAAAGCCAAGGCGGACACCTCGCGGGGCTCATGCGATTTGTTGGCAGGCACCCTGCGGTTCTCCCTGGGAATGAAGGGAGGAAGGCCGTATCAAGGCCTCCAGGCGCTTGCCTTGGGTTTTGTGCTGTTGCCCAAATCGAGCGCCGCCCGCGCGGCGCATCGCCGGCTAAAGCCGGCTCCCACATTGGTTGCAACCCCCCGGTGTCAGGATAGTTGTCGCCTCTCCGATTTTTCCTAAAAAAGCATATCGGGGGCGGAAAGAGACTGGTCGTGCCGTATTATTCACCTGAACGCAGAGCCGCATTGCTCAAGATGCTGCTTCCCCCACTGAGCCTGTCGATGGCCGAGGTTTCTCGGCGCGAAGGGGTCAGCGAAATGTCTTTGTCCAACTGGCGCAAGCAGCTCAGTTCTGAAGGAAATGCAGTGTCCGAAAACAAGCCGTTGACCGAGAACTGGTCAGCCGAAACCAAGTTTGCTGTCGTCCTTGAAACCGCCAGCTTGTCCGAGATCGACCTGGGCGAGTATTGCCGGCGCAAAGGCCTTTACCCCGAGCAAATCAGCGCGTGGCGACAAGCCTTCATTACCGGCCAGAAGTCGGATAAAGCCCTGCAAAAAGAGGATCGAGAGCAGTCGCGCAAGGATAAGAAGCGTATCCAGGAGCTTGAGCGAGAACTGCGCCGCAAAGATAAGGCGCTCGCTGAAACAGCCGCGTTGTTGGTGCTGCGAAAAAAGCTCAACGACTACTGGGGGACCGACAACGAGGACAACTGACGTCTTTGCCGCAACGGCAGTTGTTCGTTGACTGGCTGAGTGAAGCGGTCATGGCGGGAGCCAGAAAAATCCGGGCCTGCCAGGAGGTCGGTTTATCGCCGCGAACCCTGCAACGCTGGACCGAAACTGAAGTCGTTCAGGCCGATGCTCGAACGACGGTCGTGCGGCCAACGCCCTGTAACGCACTGAGCGAGGGCGAGCGACAGGTGATTGTGACGCTGTGCAACAGCCCTGAGTACGCCCATCTACCGCCGAGTCAGATCGTGCCGCGCCTGGCCGATCAAGGGCGTTATCTGGCGTCGGAGGCGACGTTTTATCGCGTCTTGCGGGCGGCGGGTCAACAGCAACACCGAGGTCGTAGCCAACGCCCCAGGCGGCATGCCGCACCGACGACGCATGCGGCCAAAGGGCCCAATCAGGTGTGGTCGTGGGACATCACCTATTTACCGTCGCCGATACGTGGAAAGTATTACTACCTCTATTTGATCGAAGATATTTACAGCCGCAAAGCCGTGGGCTGGGAGGTCTACGACGCGGAAAGCGGCGAGAAAGCCGCTGCGCTGCTGCAACGCAGCGTGAGCGGCGAGCAGTGTTTGCGCGAGCCTCTGGTGCTGCACTCGGACAACGGAGCGCCGATGAAATCGGTGACGCTGTTGAGCAAGATGTATGACCTGGGCATCACGCCCTCGCGGGGCCGACCGCGGGTCAGCAACGACAATCCCTACTCGGAGTCGTTGTTTAGAACGCTGAAATACTGCCCGCAATGGCCGCCGGATGGCTTTGCCAGCTTGGACGCTGCACGCGCTTGGGTGAGGGATTTCATGCGCTGGTATAACCACGAGCACCGGCATAGCCGTATCCGGTTCGTCACGCCAGCCGAGCGGCATCGAGGAATGGACCATCAGGTCCTGGCCCGACGGCATGAGTTGTATGAGCGAGCCAAGGAGAAAAAGCCGGAGCGGTGGTCAGGCCGGACGCGTAACTGGCAGCCGATCGGTACCGTGTTGTTGAACCCGGATCGAGAGCAACAGGTCGAGAAAAGAGCGGCATAGTTAGACGGTTGAAGCGACAAGTACCTTGAAGTGCGACACGAAGTCGTTTGTAGAAGTTGTTCCCGCTTCAACTGAGGGAACCACCAATGTCACTTGGTGAATCTAGGAGTCTGAATAAAGAGCGACTCTGACAATGTAACGAAGCACTGCGAGGTGCGGGGTATCAATCGCGAGAGGCGTACTCTTCTGGCAGCCATACGCCGGTGTAGTGCTAGATAGTTGGTATGGTGAACACATGTGAATCTGCGCTAAAGGTCGTTAAGTTGAACAAGCGGAAATGGCTATTGCGCTTGAACCAAAACGGTAACGGAGGTGGGAAGAGCGCTTTTCAAGTGCGCCTTCGTGACCCGCACGCCTCCCGGCTCATAGCAGGCACCTAACCCGACATACTTCTGCAAGTGGAACGTGGGAACCCCGTATCGCGCCCTGCGGGGACAGTAGGCCGCAAGGTCTGCCAATGGCGGTGCGGGAACAGGATCGAGGACAAAGCGAACGCCGCCCTGTAATGGGACGGATAGGGATTGCAACATCACCCCACGCGAAAGCGGGCAGACTTCCTCTTGGTCTCTCTTCACAAGAGAATTTTTAGAACCATCTAAACGGGAGGAGAGCAAATGAATGCTGCAACACTGGCGTGTGCACCTTCCGGCGTGGCATGGGACGGCATTAATTGGATCGATGTCCAGCGCCATGTAAGACGGCTGCAAACGCGTATTGTGAAGGCCACCCAGGCCGGCAGGCACAACAAGGCGAAAGCCTTGCAATGGCTGCTGACCCACTCGTTTTGTGGCAAGGCATTAGCCGTCAAGCGAGTGACTGAAAACAAAGGCAAGAATACCCCCGGCGTGGACAAGGTGACGTGGAAAACGCCGAGGGCAAAGACCAACGCGATTGCGTCGTTGAAGCGGCGAGGTTACTCGCCTCTTCCGCTTCGGAGAGTGATGATTCCGAAAAAAAATGGCAAGACGAGGCCGCTCGGCATACCCGTGATGAAGTGTAGGGCTATGCAAGCGTTGCACTTGCTGGCCCTGGAACCGATCGCGGAAACCACCGCCGACCTGAATTCTTATGGGTTCAGGCCGGAACGCTCAACTGCCGATGCCGGTGAACAATGCTTCACTTGTTTGGCGCAAAAGGCGAGCGCGCAGTGGGTGCTGGAGGCTGATATTCAAGGCTGTTTCGACAAAATCAGTCACGACTGGATGATCACCAATATCTCAACGGACAAGGTGGTTTTAAATAAGTGGCTCAAGGCGGGATTCGTGTATCAAAACAAACTCTTTCCCACCGACTCCGGCGCCCCGCAAGGGGGCATAATATCGCCAGTGTTGGCAAACATGACATTGGATGGCCTCGAACTGATGCTCTCGGAAAAATTCCCGAAAGCGAAGAGAACAGGCCGGAAAATGAACATGGTGCGTTACGCGGATGACTTCATTATTACTGGTAATTCGAAAGAGTGGCTGGAACAAGAGGTCAAGCCCGCAGTGGTTGAATTTCTGGCAGAGCGTGGGCTAGTCCTGTCACCTGAAAAAACCAAAGTAACGCACATCAAGGATGGGTTTGACTTCCTCGGATGGAACATCCGCAAGTACAGCGGCAAGCTGTTGATGAAGCCGTCGAAAGCGAACGTCAAAGCGCATCTTGACAAAATCCGCGAAGTCATAAAGGCCAACAGGCCGGCTAAACAGACTGACCTGATAAAACAGCTCAATCCTGTGTTACGAGGATGGGCGAATTACCACAGCCATGTAGTCGCCAAGAAAACCTTTAATCGAATCGACTCCAACGTATGGTCAATGCTATGGCGATGGGCGGTAAGAAGGCACCCGAACAAAGGAGCCCGGTGGGTTAAGGAGCACTACTTCAAGACCAGAGGCACCCGAACTTGGGTATTTGCCGCAACAGAAGAAAGAAAAGATGGAGCGAAAAGGGAGCGCATCCTGCTCGCAGAGTCGGATACGCCAATACAGCGGCACATCAAGATCAAAGCGGACGCGAACCCGCACGACCCACAGTGGGAGCAGTATTTCGAGTCCCGATGGAGCAAGAAAATGCTGTACTCGTCGAAAGGTCGCGGGAAGCTTTACCGTGTCTGGCGGAGGCAAGATGGCATGTGCTCTACCTGTCAGAAACCAATCACAAAGAACACCCCTTGGGATGTTCGCTGTATTGTAAAACGGACTGACGGCGGATCAGATGCAGCAAGCAACCTGCAAATGCACCATCTCAATTGCCGTAGAAATCAGCAACACGCCTAAAACGAAGTTGGGTAACCGGGTGTCGAAAGATGCCTTAGTAGAGGCTTGAGCCGTGTGCGTTGAAAGGCGCATGCACGGTTCTTAGGGGGCTGGACGCGGGCAACCGCGTCTGGCTACCCGACAAACGCCGCAACGTGCCATGGCCTGTGGGGTTGGGGTTGTTAGCCTTGGTGGTTCGGCTTTAGATTTTTGTGATTTCGGGGGGGCGCGTGGCTGACAACTCCACTCTCACAGGCCATGGCACGTTGCAACCAATGTGGGAGCCGGCTTTAGCCGGCGATGCGCCGCGCGGGCGGCGCTCGATCTCAAGAGCAAAGGAAAAACCAAGGCGGGCACCTCGTGGGGTTCATGCGATTTGTTGACAGGCACTCTGCGGTTCACCCTGGGAATGAAGGGAGGAAGGCCGTATCAAGGCCTCCAGGCGCTTGCCTTGGGTTTTGCGCTGTTGCTTAAATCGAGCGCCGCCCGCGCGGCGCATCGCCGGCTAAAGCCGGCTCCCACATTTTTTGCAACGTGCCATGGCCTGTGGGGTAGGGGTTGTTAGCCTTGGTGGTTCGGCTTTGGATTTTTGTGGTTTCGGGTGGGGGGCGCGTGGCTGACAACTCCACTCTCACAGGCCATGGCACGTTGCAACCAATGTGGGAGCCGGCTTTAGCCGGCGATGCGCCGCGCGGGCGGCGCTCGATCTCAAGAACAAAGGAAAAGCCAAGGCGGACACCTCGCGGGGCTCATGCGATTTGTTGGCAGGCACCCTGCGGTTCTCCCTGGGAATGAAGGGAGGAAGGCCGTATCAAGGCCTCCAGGCGCTTGCCTTGGGTTTTGTGCTGTTGCCCAAATCGAGCGCCGCCCGCGCGGCGCATCGCCGGCTAAAGCCGGCTCCCACATTGGTTGCAACGTGCCATGGCCTGTGGGGTTGGGGTTGTTAGCCTTGGTGGTTCGGCTTTAGATTTTTGTGATTTCGGGGGGGCGCGTGGCTGACAACTCCACTCTCACAGGCCATGGCACGTTGCAACCAATGTGGGAGCCGGCTTTAGCCGGCGATGCGCCGCGCGGGCGGCGCTCGATCTCAAGAGCAAAGGAGAAACCAAGGCGGACACCATGTGGCTCATGCGATCTGCTGACAGGCACTCTGCGGGTTCATCACCCTGGGAATGAAGAGAGGAAGGCCGTATCAAGGCTTCCAGGCGCTTGCCTTGGGTTTTGTGCTGTTGCCGAGATCGAGCGCCGCCCGCGCGGCGCATCGCCGGCTAAAGCCGACTCCCACATTTTTTGCAACGTGCCATGGCCTGTGGGGTGGGGGTTGTTAGCCTTGGTGGTTCGGCTTTAGATTTTTGTGATTTCGGGGGGGGGGCGCGTGGCTGACAACTCCACTCTCACAGGCCATGGCACGTTGCAACCAATGTGGGAGCCGGCTTTAGCCGGCGATGCGCCGCGCGGGCGGCGCTCGATCTCAAGAACAAAGGAAAAACCAAGGCAGGCACCTCGTGGGGCTCATGCGATTTGTTGACAGGCACTCTGCGGTTCTCCCTGGGAATGAAGGGAGGAAGGCCGTATCAAGGCCTCCAGGCGCTTGCCTTGGGTTTTGTGCTGTTGCCCAAATCGAGCGCCGCCCGCGCGGCGCATCGCCGGCTAAAGCCGGCTCCCACATTTGTTGCAACGTGCCATGGCCTGTGGGGTTGGGGTTGTTAGCCTTGGTGGTTCGGCTTTAGATTTTTGTGATTTCGGGGGGGCGCGTGGCTGACAACTCCACTCTCACAGGCCATGGCGCGTTGCAACAAATGTAGGAGCAGACCTTGGTCGCGATGCGCCGCGCGGGCGGCGCTCGATCTCAAGAACAAAGGAAAAACCAAGGCGGACACCATGTGGCTCATGCGATCTGCTGACAGGCACTCTGCGGGTTCATCACCCTGGGAATGAAGAGAGGAAGGCCGTATCAAGGCTTCCAGGCGCTTGCCTTGGGTTTTGCGCTGTTGCTTAAATCGAGCGCCGCCCGCGCGGCGCATCGCCGGCTAAAGCCGGCTCCCACATTTTTTGCAACGTGCCATGGCCTGTGGGGTAGGGGTTGTTAGCCTTGGTGGTTCGGCTTTGGATTTTTGTGGTTTCGGGTGGGGGGCGCGTGGCTGACAACTCCACTCTCACAGGCCATGGCACGTTGCAACAAATGTAGGAGCAGACCTTGGTCGCGATGCGCCGCGCGGGCGGCGCTCGATCTCAAGAGCAAAGGAAAAACCAAGGCGGGCACCTCGTGGGGTTCATGCGATTTGTTGACAGGCACTCTGCGGTTCACCCTGAGAATGAAGGGAGGAAGACCGTATCAAGGCCTCCAGGCGCTTGCCTTGGGTTTTGCGCTGTTGCCCAAATCGAGCGCCGCCCGCGCGGCGCATCGCGACCAAGGGCTAGGCGCCCCCGTCTCTCCTACATTGGTTGCAACGTGCCATTTTCTGTGGGATCGGGGTTGTTAGCCTTGGTGGTTCGGCTTTGGATTTTTGTGGTTTCGGGGGGGAGGCCAAGCGCTATCGAGCCTCCAGCACCAGGCGTGAGTGCACTTGGGCTGTGTCACTGACCGTGAGCGACAGCGTGGTGACTTTCACGCCTTCCTGGCCCAGCGCTTCAAGCCAGGTCAGCAGGCTCGCCAAATTGCCGGCCAACTCCAGGCTGACCTGCTGCTGGGTGTCGGTGTCCATGCGTTGCAGGTCGAGGTTGGCCTGGGCACTGCTACGGGCCAGCAGCCCAGGCAAATCACCGGCCGGCCATCCAGGTTGGATCCCAGGCAGGCTCGCTGGCAAGCGGCTGATGATGTCGAACACTTCACGCTCATCCTGATAACGCGCCTGGGCAAGCGCCAGCGCGTGCTGTTGAGGTTGCCAAAGCAGCAGATAAAAAGCACTCAGCGTCAGGAAACCGGCCAGGGCGAGCAGGGCTTTTTGCTCGCGTGCCTGGCGTTGCTGCCACGCTGACAAAAGACGTTGCATAAGACTGTGCATGTTCACTCCCGGATTCGTACTCGAGCGCTGACACCCTCGGCCAGGCGCACCGCTTCTTCGGTTTGAACCTTTATGCCCTGAGCCTCCAGGCGCTGGCGAAGGCGTTCGATATCGGCGAAGGCAGGCGCCTGCACGGCGAATGTCCAGCCGCTGTTGGCTTGATAGTCCAATTGTTTAATCACCACCAGGTTGCCGCCGTCACGGCTCCAGTGTTCAGCCAGTTGCTCCAGCCGCCGAGCCAGGCTTGCCTGAGGGGGCTGAGACTGGGCAAGGCGAGATTGCAACTGACGGCGCAGGTCGACAATGCGGGTTTCATCGGGAAAGCGCTGGATGAAGGCCGCTTGATTTTCAGCGGCCAGGCGCTCGCTGTAGTGCTCAAGCAGCAGGCGTTGTCCCGTGTTGTGCAGCAAAAGTGCAACGGCAGCGAGCACCATGACTCCAGCTAATAGACGCCAAGGCGCACGAACCGGTTTGCGCAAGCTGAAACTGCCTTGGCGCAGGTCAATGGCCTGAGTCGACCCTTCTGTCAAGCATTGCCAGGGGGAATCATCCACGCCGTGCCAATGAAAGTCTGCGGGGAGTGTCGGCGCAAGTTCTGCGATGTCTTGCGGGGCCAGTGATAGCCGTAACGGGCTGCTACCGCCAATCAGCCATCGACCGGCACAGTGCAAGGCTGTTGGCTGCCGTTCGCCCAGGCAATCGCTGTCCATATGGATGCGCAGGGGCTGCAAGCCGTGGTTGGCCAGTTGCGCCAGGCACTGTTCGAGCCACTGTGCAGGCAGCGCAAACAGCCGGCAGCTGCGCTTGCCCTGCCAGGGCCCGAACGCAAGATGCAAGGAGTCTGGGTCGTCCAGCAGCGTTTCCTCAAGCGCCGAATGAACCGCCTGCAAACGCCAGCGCCCGCTGCGAGCGGGGACCTCGACCTGGTGATGGCTGGCGATTTCGCTGGGTAGCAGCAGTACCAGCGACCCCTGGCACAGGTCTGCGGCCGCGTCAGCCAGGGAGCCCTGTGACACAGCCTCTGGCAGCCGCCACCAGGTGCAGGCCAGCGGTTGCTCAAGGTCAACGGGGTCGTGCAAATAAAGCCAAGCGGTCACGGTGACTCCCCAGGAAGCAGGTTAGAAAGGGGGCTGATTGAAAAGCGTCGGTGCAGGGTGTCCAGGCGACCATCGGCATGGGCGTGGAAGTCACTGACCAGGCGTAGGGCTCTGTCACCGGCGCGAACGTCCACGGTCGCCCGAAAGCGCGAGCTGCTAGTGCCCAAGCCTCGTTGGTTGACCTCGCGATCCAGCAGTGCCGGGGTTTGCATAAAAGCTTGGACGCTGCTGTAACCCTCGGGCGGGCGCTCATCGATTAGTGCCTGTGCGCTGCTCATGTCCAGCCCCTCCAGGCTCGCCAATACTCGCTGGCTGGCGGTGTTGACGTTCAAGAGGCTGTTGCCGCCAGCAACGATCCAAGGCGCCAGGCGCTCGAAGCCCGGCCCGTCCAGTACATCCAAGCGGCGTAATTGCGAGCTGTCTCCCAGGCGGGTGATGGGCCGTGGCCCGGACTGGAAGAGGAACAGTGGATCATGGGGAGGCAAACTGAGCGAGAGCAGCAGTCGTTGATAACGCGCACGGCTGACAGCGTCGGTGGCGTGCCGCAGGCTGTCGAGGTTGAAGCGCCCGCCCAGGTCTTCGATGCGAATCCCGATGCGCGCGCCTTCGATATCGAAGGCTGGTGTCGGCTGTGCCCAGCGCTGGCCCAGATGAACCCGCTGCAGGCCCGCTTCGCTGCGCAGGTCCTCGAGCAGTTGTTGGCGCGCCGAGGCTTCGCCGCTCAAGGCCAATTGCCAGAGGCGCGGGTGCTGGACCGACAGGGCGGTGATCTGCAGGCTCAGGCGCTGGTTTGACAATAAAGTGCTGACAATCAGGGTCGCCATGGCGGTGATCAACAGCACGCTGATCAACGCCACGCCCTGTTGGTGTTGGGGCTTATTCATCGCCCACACCCTGTCTGTCGACGTTGCCCGGCAGCAGGATCACCCGGCGAATGCTTGCAAAGCCGGGGGCGTCCAGTTCCAGTTCGATGGCGGATGGCAGGGTCAGTGGTGACGGGCCGACCGGCCAGGTGCCATGACGCTGCCCTTGATGGTCGACGTAGTTCAAGGTTTTGAGCGAGAGGCCTTCGAGTAGCGTTTGCACCTGGACGGGTTCATCAGCAGGGTTGGCACCGTTATACGATCGTTCCCAACGCCCGTTGGCCCAGCGGTGCTGTACCTGCAACGTATCGCCTCTGGGTAACTCCAGAGGGTTGCTCCAGCCGCCGCGTGTCAGGCGCAGGCTTGCAGGTTGGCCGATCAGCGCCTGGCGACCACTGGGATCGTCCATCAACGGATAGGGCGTGGCCTGGACCACGTCGCGTTCGAACAGGTTCAAGGCCCGTTGCAACTGGCGCAGTTGCAGATCGTGCTGGCTGATATGGCGCTCCAGGCCCAAGGTGCGGTCCAGCAACTGATACCCGGCTATACCCAGCAAGCTGAACAGCGCCATGGCGATCAGCAGCTCCAGTAGGGTAAAGCCACTCTGCTTCATTGCCCCACCTCGATAAAACCGGCCAGGCTTGCACGCAACTGGCCTTG
Source organism: Pseudomonas sp. KH_021 (assembly GCF_057838865.1). Lineage (NCBI taxonomy): Bacteria > Pseudomonadati > Pseudomonadota > Gammaproteobacteria > Pseudomonadales > Pseudomonadaceae > Pseudomonas > Pseudomonas sp. KH_021. The sequence continues at coordinate 1,824,019 of NZ_CM174477.1, forward strand.
ATTGGCGCTGCGCACTTGGATCTCCACCCGCAACAGGCCTGGGTGAGGGGCGCGTTGGGTGAGCGTAATGAGGTCCCAGTGACGCTTTGCGAACAAGATTTGCTCGCTGTGTTGCCCGGCCTGATGCCTGCGCATACCGGCGCGTAGCTCGTTCAAATGGTTGTCGGCTATCCACATGGCCAGTTGGCGCTCGGCCATGGTGCTGGTCGAATTGACCAAGTGGCCGCTGGCGCTGTAGATCGCCACCGCCAGGGTCGCCAGCAAACTCAAGGCAACCATCACTTCGAGCAGGGTGAAGCCGCGCTCACGGGAGGTCATCAAGATAGGCCTCTTGAATGCCATCGCTGCGCAGGGACAAGACCGGCGCACGCTGGTGCTCCACGATCAAGTCAAAGGCTGAGATCTCGTCGCTGGAAAGCACCAGTACCTGCGGCCGGTTGGCATTGTCGAGCCCCTTGGGCAGCGCCTGGGCAGCCATGGCCCGGAGGTGAAACTGCAGCGATTCGGGCAAGCGTCGCTCGGCGAACCGAGTGGCCGGTTGCCAGCCCTGATGACGATCGTATTGCACGACCCGATAACCCCACGGCTCGACGCGCAAGCCCAGTTCTATCTGGTCATACACCGCCTGGTCGCGAAGCAGTTGCAACAGGCTGCGCAAGCGCTCCGCCTCCCGCCGGGCCTGTTGCTGGCTTGAATCCAGCTGTGTCACGCCCAAGGCCGTGGCGAGCAGGGCAACCAGCAGGACCACCACCAGCACTTCGATCAAAGTAAAGCCTGCTGCCAATTTACGGGACATTCAGTGCGTCCAGTTGCCGATGTCGGCATTGGTCTGCTCGCCGCCGGCGCGGCCGTCGGCGCCAAAGGAAAATAGGTCGTAGGCGCGCCCGTCCTGGCCAGGCATCAGGTAGTGATAGGGGTTGCCCCAAGGGTCCAGGGGCAGGCGCTTGAGGTAGCCGTCCGGGTTCCAGCGACGCGCTTCTGGGCCACCGGAGGGTTTGCTGACCAAGGCGTCGAGCCCTTGTTGAGTGGTCGGGTAACTGAAGTTATCCAGCCTGTAGATATCCAGTGCGGTGGCAATGGCTTTGATATCGGTTTGGGCGACAGTGACCTTGGCCTGATCGGGTCGACTCATGATCTGCGGCACCACCAATGCTGCGAGCACGCCGAGAATAACCACCACGACCATGATTTCAATCAGCGTGAAGCCGTGTTGACGGGCCTTGCCTTGCATAGCGCTACCTTCCTGCAGTCAGTGAATCAGTTGGTTGAGATTGAGAATTGGCATCAGGATGGCCAGCACGATCAGCAGCACCGCGGCCCCCATGAACACCAAGGTGGCAGGCTCGAACAGCCCCACCAACAAGGCCATGCGATTGGCCAATTGTTCTTCCTGGTGACGGGCAGCGCGCTCCAGCATGGCGTGCAGTTCGCCACAGCGTTCGCCGCTGGCAATCATGTAGAGCATCATCGGCGGGAAGCCGCCGCTGGCTTCCAAAGCGCGGGTCAGGCTGTTGCCTTCTTGCACGCTTCGCGCGACACCTTGCATGGCCAGGCGCACCGGCTGGTTACTGACCACTTCGGCGGCAATTTTCAGGGCGTCGACCAAGGGGACCCCGCTGCTGCAAAGAATGCCCAGCGTGCTGGCAAAGCGGGAGCAGTTGCTGGCACGAATGACGGGACCCACCACCGGCAGGCGTAATTGCAGCCCATGCCAGCGTTGACGCCACTTAGGCGTGCGCAGCAAGGCAAGGCTCGCAATGCCGAGCACTGTGCCGAGCAGCACGCATGCCAACCCGTAGTCGCGCACGGCGGCACTGCAGGCGATCAGCGCCTGGGTCAACCAGGGCAATTGCTGGCCGCTGTCGGCAAATACCTGGACCACGTCTGGTACGACAAAACCCAGCAAGAAACCGACAATCGCCAGGCTCGCCAGCAGCAGAATGCAGGGGTACAACAAGGCGAGCTGAAGCCGCTGGCGGGCGGCCTGGCGGGCTTCGGTGTGGTTGGCCAGTTGCAGCAGCACTTTGTCCAGATGACCGGATCTCTCGCCAGCGGCGACCGTGGCGCGATACAGCGGTGCGAAGGCTGAAGGGAAGTCCGCCATGGCTTGCGCCAGACTGTGGCCCTCAAGGACCCGTGCCCGGATGGCCAGCAGCATGCTGCGCAGCCGGCGTTTTTCGGCCTGGGCGGCGCACGCGGCCAGCACTTCGTCCAGCGGCAGGGCGGCCTGCACCAGCGTTGCGAACTGTCGGGTGAGCAGCGCAAGCTCAGCGCTGTTCAGGCGGCCTTTGTGGCGCACGCTGCCGGCCTGGCGCTTGGCCCGGGCAGGCGCTACCTGCAAGGGGATCAACTGTCGCTCGCGCAGGCGCTGGCGCACTTGGCGTGGGCTGTCGGCTTCTTCCACACCGCGCTGCTTTTGCCCGGCGGCGTTCATGGCCAAGTAGTCGAAGGCGGCCATCTCAGTCCTCCTGAGTCACGCGCAGCAGCTCTTCGAGGCTGGTCAGGCCAAGCAGCACCTTGTCACGGCCATCGCTGAACAGGCTTGCGGTGTGCTGGCGGGCATGTTGCGACAATTCGGCTTCGGCGGCGCCGCGATGAATCAACTGGCGCAGCGCTGCATCGAACGACACCCACTCATAAATGCCTTGCCGCCCGTGGTAGCCGGTGAACTGGCAGGCTGGGCAACCCTGTGCCTGGAACAGGGTGGTTTGCGGTGACTGGGCAATACCCAGCAGTTCAGCGCTGGCCGCGTTCATGGGCTGCTCCGTCTTGCACTCGGTACAGAGCACCCGGACCAGCCGTTGAGCCAGCACCCCCAGTACTGATGTGCTGAGCAGAAAGGGCTCTACGCCCATGTCCACCAACCGGGTGATCGCGCCAATGGCACTGTTGGTGTGCAGCGTCGAAAGCACCAGGTGCCCGGTGAGCGAGGCCTGTACGGCAATTTCGGCGGTTTCGCGGTCGCGTATCTCGCCGACCATGACCACATCCGGGTCTTGGCGCAGCATGGCGCGCAGGCCGCGGGCGAAGGTCATGTCGACCTTGCTGTTGACTTGGGTCTGGCCGATGCCGGGCAGGTGGTATTCGATAGGGTCTTCGATGGTGAGGATATTGCGTTGCGGGCTATTGAGGCTGCTCAAGCCTGCGTACAGCGTGGTGGTTTTGCCAGAGCCGGTGGGGCCTGTGACCAACAGGATGCCATGAGGGCGATTGAGCGCGTGTTGCAGGCGCTTACGAGTGGCTTGGGCCATCCCCAGCCGCTCCAGGTCCAGGTGCCCGGCCTGTTTGTCGAGCAAGCGCATCACAATCCGTTCACCGTACGCCGAAGGTAGGCTGGAAACCCGCACATCCACCTCGTGCCCGGCAATGCGCAGGGCGATGCGGCCATCCTGCGGGATGCGTTTTTCGGCGATGTCGAGCCGCGCCATGACCTTGATGCGCGACACCAGCAGCGGCGCGATTTCGCGCAGTGGGCGCAGGATTTCGCGCAGCAGGCCGTCCACGCGAATGCGCACCGAGAGGTGCTTTTCGAAGGTTTCCAGGTGGATATCCGAGGCCTTGGCCTTGATGGCTTCGGCCAGGATGGCGTTGATCAGGCGGATGATCGGGGCGTCGGCCTGTTCGTCCAGCAGGTCTGCGGTTTGCGGCATCTGTTCGGCCAGGCTGGCCAGGTCCAGGTCTTCTGCAAGCTGCTCGCCCAGGCCCTCGGCCACTTGTCGGGCATTGTCCTGGCCATCGCGATAGTGCGCGGCCAGGCGCTGGTCGAAACAGGTGGGTTCCAACACGCGCAGTGGCAGCGTTGCACGGTAATGGCGACGAATCTCGGCCAGGATCGGCAACGGGGTGCTGGGCTGGCAATACAGCGTGACGGTTTGTGCGTCGTCTTCCAGCAGCACGCCATGGCGACGTGCGTAGCTGTAGGGCAATGAGGCACTCATCGCTTGGTCGGCTCGAACAGTTGGCCGGGGTTCGGGGGCAGGGCATTGCCGGGCTGCCCTTGGCGCAGATCGTCGTAGCGACGACGGCTCAATTCATCGGCACTGTCGCTGCTGCGTAGCAACGTGGGGCGCAGAAACACCATCAGGTTGGTTTTTTCGGTGACCTCGGAGCTGCTGCGAAACAGGCCGCCGATCAGTGGGATATCGCCCAGCAGCGGCACCTTGCTGACCCGTACCTTGACGTTGTCCTTGATCAGGCCGCCGAGCACGATGATCTGCCCGTTATCGGCCAGGATGGTGCTCTTGACCGAGCGCTTGTTGGTAATGACGTCGCTGGTATTGATGCCCGGCGGCGAGGCGGCCAGCTCCGAGCTTTCCTGCTCGACCTCCAGGCGCAGGCTGTTACCGTCATTGATGTGCGGTGTGACCTTGAGGGTAACGCCGATGTCCTTGCGCTCGACCGTGGTAAAGGGGTTGCTCGAACCGTTGGCGTCGGTGGTGTAGGAGCCGGTCTGAAAGGGCACATTCTGGCCGACCAGGATTTCGGCCGGCTCGTTGTCCAGGGTCAAAAGGCTCGGGGTGGACAGCAGGTTGTTGTTCGAGTTGCTGGAGAGGGCGGTGATCAGTGCGCCGAAATCGCGACTGCCCAGGCCGATGACGGCACCCCCGGGCAGGTTAGGTACTGCGCCATCGGCCAGGGTATTGAGCAGGCTGCCGATGGTCAGGTCACCCAGCCCGGAACTGATGACGCCGGAGAGGTCTCCAGAGCGACCCGCCCATTGCACGCCCAGCGCTTCACTGATGTCACCGCTGACTTCAACGATGGCCGCTTCCACCAGCACCTGGGCACGGGGTTTGTCGAGCTGGGCAATGATGCTGTCGAGCATGGCCAGTTGCGCGGGGTCCGCCATCAATACCAGTGCATTCTGACGTTCGTCGGCGCTCACCAGCAGGGTGTTTTCCTGGGTGTTCTCAGCCCCGCGCTTGTTGCCTTCCAGGCGCCGGCCGATTCCGTTGAGCATTTCTTCCAGTTGCTTGGCGTTGCTGTGGCGCAGGCGAACGACGCGAGTCCGGTCGCTGGCATTGGTCGGCACATCGAGGCTGCGCGCCAAACGCTCCATTTGCTCGCGTGCCGGGGCCGGCCCGGACAGGATCAGGCGATTGCTACGCGCGTCACCGATGGCTTTGGCGCTATGGGGGTTGTTGGCGCCACGGCTGGTGCTGTCATTGAGGGTCTTGGCGACTTCGCTGGCCCAGGCATGTTCAAGTGTCACGGTGCTGAAGGCTGAATGCCCGGCGTTGTCCAGCGCTGTGACAAGTGCGCGGATACGCTGCACATTGCTGGCATTGTCGGATACCACTATCGCGTTGGCGCTGGCCGCTGGGGCGACGTAAGCGTCGGCGGGTACCAGGGGGCGCACGACGGTGGCGATCTCAGCGGCGGTCGTGTTGTGCAAGACCAGGACCTGGGTGATGAACTGCTCGCCGGGCAAAGTCCCATGCTGGCTGGCGCGAGTCTTGGCGTCGGCGACGGGCAGAATCAGGATGCGATCGCCCTGATCCAGGGCGGCAAAGCCATGGCTGCGCAATACGCTCAAAAACAATGAATAGATGCCGGCCTGGTTCATTGCCAGTTGCGACTGCACGGTGACCTTGCCGGTCAGGCGCGGGTCGAGAATCATCGTCTTGCCCGTGATTTTTCCGACCTCATCGACCAGGTGCCGTAGCTCTGCGTCCTGCATATTGAGTGTCCATTGCGGCGGCGATTCGCTCGCCCCGGCGCTGGCTGCAGTCAGCAAAAGGCCGGACAACAGAATAGCAATGCACAGTCGTGATCGGTTCATGGTGAGGTTCTTGAGGGGGGCGAGGGAACAGGTTTGAGCACGGTGGTTTGAGCGGGCCTCAGGTGTAGGGCCTCTTCTCGACCGTTGTGCACGATCAGCACCTGGGTGCTGGCGATGGTCTTGAGCTTGGCGCCGCCGGGCAGGGCTTCACCCGTGTGGTAGAAACGGGTGGTACCAGCCCCCTGAATCAACGCACGCGAATGGGCTGTGTGGTCTGCCTTGAAGCTGGCCAGCAGGACAAGGGGAACCGCCTGTTGCCGGGTGTTCTGGCCTGGCAACTGGGCCGCAAACAAGCCGGCGATGCGATGGATATCAAGGGGGGGCTCTACAGGCGGCGCGATGCTCGGTAACGGTGCGGCCACAGCTTGAATACCAAGCCGCAGGTTTAAGTGCCGCAGCTCGGTCGCTGACCAGAGCACCAGAGGCGCCAGCAGAACAGCGGCAAATAAGCCTGCATGTCGGGTCTTCATCGATCAGAACGACATGCGCTTGAGTACGGCATGGCCGCTGAGCGAGTGACGCAAGACCGCGGCAATGTGGCCCGCTACCAGAACGGCCAGCACCATGCAGCTGTAGCGGTGCACGGTATTGAAAAATGCCGTGACGGTGGCTTGCTCGATCGGTTGGGCAATCGTCAGCAGGCCGAAGACATTGATCGGTCGATCCATCATGAGCACGCCGGTCAGCAACACCACCGCCATGCAGACATACAGCAGAAAGTGCCCGGCAGTCACGACCATCTGGCTCAAACGGCCCATATGCTCAGGCGCCGGTGGCGAGGGATGAGTCAACAGGCACAAGAGGCGAACACCAAACAAGGGGATCGCCAAGGCGGTGATTGACACGTTGAAGAAGTGGATGGCGTTGACCGCAGCTTGCGGCAATTGCACAAAGGCCAAGCCAAAGCCGCTCACGGTGGTCCAGATAATGATGCCGGCGAAACACCAGTGCAGCAGCACCCGGGGCCGGGAGTATTTACAGGTGTACATTTTTTGCCTCGATTGGAACGCCACGCATCCGGCTGCCGACAAACCCTGTAGCCGCTGCCGTTAGGCTGCGATCGCCCGTAAAGCGGGCGCAGGCACTGGCGCCCCTGGCGGGCCGCATCGCAGCCTTCGGCAGCGGCTACAGGCGATCGCAGCCTAACGGCAGCGGCTACAGGCGACCGCCGCCTGACCGCAGCGGCTACTGATTACTGGCGAGTCCAGGCCATTTCCCAGTGAGAGCCGGTACCGGGCTCGTATTGGGTAGCATTGCCGTTCCATTGGATGCAGTAGCCGCTGTAAGGGAAGGGCTTGCACTCATAGACTTGGCCGTCCTTGGGCTGCAGCACCTTGGTGCCCGCGCCGTAGCTGCCGACCGATTCAGGGAATACATGGTCGTAGTCGCCGGCTTCGCTCGGTTGGGTGAACGTCAGCGTGCGGGTCTGTTGCATCAGCGAGCCCTTGGCCGGTTGAGCGACGACCACAAGGTCATATTTGCCAGCGCTGGCATCCTTCACCGCGAGGCTGAAGTGCGGGGCGTTGTCGCCCGTGGCGCCTTGTTTGAAGGCCACGCTTTCGCCCTTGCCGTTGAACAAGGTAGCGTTGACCGTATAGGTGCCGCCCTGGGCGACGGCGCCAAAATGCAGGTCGACTGCGCCCTGTTCCAAGGCATAGCTTTCCTTAAGGCCGGTGAGGGTCAGTTCGCCGGGTGCGCCGACGATATCCTTCTGGATTTCAACACGGGTCACATCGCTGTCGGCCTGGGCAAAAATACCGTTGCGACCATACACAGGGACCACTTCATCCTGATCGTTGCGCTCGCCGATCCGATAGCCACGGTCTTCACGGTTGACCTGTTCGGCCAGCAGGAATGGCCACTGGCTGGCTTGTCCTTGCTCGGCAGAGGTGATGGTCAATTGAGTCTGGCGATCGGTCTGCTCGCCTGCGCTGGTGAATACCCGAGTGCTGACCTTGTCGCCAATGTTCAAGGCTTCTGGGTGAACAGTACCGATGTCGTTCCATTGCGAGGGCGGCACGTCACCGTTCTCGATGTTAACGTCGATCACCTGATAGAAAGTGGCATCGGTATCGTGCACTTTCCAGGTGGCCAGTACCACGTGGTAGCCACTGCGGTCAGCGGGAATATTGACCTTGTGGGTGGTCGTGCCTTCCGATGGCGCCGGCAGGCTGCCATTCCAGTCTTCCGTCAACAGCGGCGTCATCTCGAAGCTGTCGCGGCTCAGTGGCTGATTCGGGTTCCAGTCCTTTTGGGTGATGTAGAACTGCCAGTATCGGGTGGCATGTGCGGCCTTGTATTTCCAGGTGAAGTCATTGAGGCCTGGCTGGATCGTATTCTTGTGCCAGCGCGTGGCGCTTTGCAGGTTGAGCTCGGAGAAACGATGCATGCCGCCAGCCGCGATGTGGTCGTTGGCAGGGCCGCATTCGGCGAAGGTCCCGGTGCAGGCCTGGGCCCGGCTTGGGAAGTGTTCGATGTCGGTTGCGTTGGAGCGACCGATATATTCGACGCTCTGCGGCTCGTAGGTGACGCCGCCGCAGTTGGTGTTCTTGCTACCGCCTGCCGCATTGCAGGCAAAGCTGCGCGAAGGAGGGGATTCGATATAGCCGTGAGCGCTTGCCTGCTGGGCGAAGAGCCCGGCTGCCAGCGCCGAGGCCAGCGCTAGCGGCGCAAAATGAAATGCACGCGTGGGTGTCTGGGTGTTCATCAGGTCATCCTTTTGGCCGTCTGGTCTGGTCACGGCGTACTTGCCGTGCAGGTTCCCGCGAAGTGAGGGAACGGACGGCCGCAAGGATCACGGTTTTGTGAGGTGGCGTAGTTAGGGCGACTTTCCTATTTGCGTAGGAGAAGTCGCCTAAATGACGCTGACATTTTTCTGCGTGGATTCTGGGCAGGTCAATTGGCTAGGCGGCAATCATTTGTCGCAATACGTAATGCAAAATCCCCCCAGCCTTGAAATATTCCACTTCATTGAGCGTATCGATCCTGCACAGCACCGAGATTTGATCCTGCAAGCCATTGGCACGGATGATCTGCAGGGTAAGGTTCATGCGTGGCTGCAGGTTGGCCTGTTCAAGCCCCAGGATGTTGAAGGTTTCCTGGCCGGTAATGTGTAGGCTCTTGCGGCTTTCGCCTGGCTGAAATTGAAGCGCCAGCACACCCATGCCGATCAGGTTGGAGCGGTGGATGCGCTCGAAGCTTTCGGCAATCACCGCCTTGACGCCCAACAGGTTGGTCCCCTTGGCGGCCCAGTCGCGGCTGGAGCCGGTGCCGTACTCCTGGCCCGCGATCACGATCAAGGGGGTGCCTTCGCTCTGATAGCGCATGGCGGCATCATAGATAGAGAGTTTTTCGCCACTGGGAATGTGCAGCGTGTTGCCACCTTCCTCGCCACCGAGCATCTCGTTGCGGATGCGGATATTGGCAAAGGTGCCGCGCATCATCACTTCATGGTTGCCGCGCCGTGAACCATAGGAGTTGAAGTCCTTTGGCTCCACGCCCTTGTCGCGCAAATAGAGGCCGGCAGGGCTGTCGACCTTGATATTGCCGGCCGGTGAAATATGGTCGGTGGTCACCGAGTCGCCCAGCACCGCCAGGACTCGAGCCTGACGAATATCGCTGATGACGGGTGGCGGGCCGCCGATGCCGTCGAAGAAAGGCGGATGCTGGATGTAGGTCGAGTCTGCCTGCCACACATAGGTGGCGGCCTGTGGCACTTGGATGGCTTGCCACTGGGCATCGCCACTGAACACCTCGGCGTATTCCTTGTGGAACATGGCGGTGTCGACCTTGGCCACGGCATCGGCGATTTCCTGCTGGCTGGGCCAGATATCGCGCAGATAGACCGGCTGGCCGTCCTTGTCGATGCCCAGGGGGTCGCTGGTCAAGTCGATTCGAACGCTGCCGGCCAGGGCATAGGCCACCACCAGTGGGGGCGACGCCAGCCAGTTGGTCTTGACCAGCGGGTGAACCCGGCCTTCGAAATTGCGGTTGCCCGACAGCACCGAGGCCACCGTCAGGTCAGCCTGGGTGATGGCTTTTTCAATGGGCTCGGCCAGAGGGCCAGAGTTGCCGATACAGGTGGTGCAGCCATAGCCCACCAGATCAAAGCCCAGGGCATCGAGGTATTGTGTCAACCCAGCGGCCTTATAGTAGTCGGTGACCACTTTGGAGCCCGGGGCCAGGGAACTCTTGACCCACGGCTTGCGCTGCAAGCCTTTCTCCACGGCCTTTTTCGCCACCAGGCCCGCGGCCATCATCACGCTGGGGTTGGAGGTGTTGGTACAGGACGTGATGGCGGCAATGACCACGGCACCATCCTTGATCGTGTGCTGGGCACCTTCGTGATCGAAACTGGCCTCGCCGGCCTGATCGGCATTGCCCACCGCCACACCACCACCGCCTTCGCTTTCCAACCGGCCTTCATCTTTGCTCGACGGCTTGAGCTGCACGCCCATGAAACTGTTGAAGGCCTGGCTGACATCGGACAGGGCCACTCGGTCCTGCGGGCGCTTGGGCCCGGCGAGGCTTGCTTCGACATTGCCCAAGTCCAGTTCCAGGCTGTCGCTGAACAGCGGCTCCTGCCCAGGTTCGCGCCATAGCCCCTGGGCCTTGCAGTAGGCTTCGACCAGCTTCACGGCCTGAGCGGGGCGGCCGGTCAGGCGCAGGTAGTCCAGGGTCACGTCATCTACCGGGAAATAACCGCAGGTGGCGCCGTACTCAGGCGCCATGTTGGCCAAGGTGGCCCGGTCGGCCAGGGGCAGGTCGGCGAGGCCATCGCCATAAAACTCGACGAACTTGCCCACTACGCCTTTCTTGCGCAGCATTTGTGTGACGGTCAGCACCAGATCGGTGGCGGTGATGCCTTCATGCAGCTTGCCGGTCAGCTTGAAGCCGATCACTTCCGGGATCAGCATCGACACCGGCTGGCCCAGCATTGCCGCTTCCGCCTCAATACCGCCCACGCCCCAGCCGAGTACACCCAGGCCATTGATCATGGTGGTGTGCGAATCGGTGCCGACCAGGGTGTCGGGGTAGGCGTAGGTGCGACCGTCTGCTTCAGCGGTCCAGACGGTGCGCCCCAGGTATTCCAGGTTGACCTGGTGGCAGATACCGGTGCCCGGTGGCACCACTCTGAAGTTGTCGAACGCACTTTGGCCCCAGCGCAGGAAGGCATAACGTTCGCCATTGCGCTGCATTTCGATGTCGACGTTTTCGCTGAAGGCCTGGGTGGTGGCGTAGCGATCGACCATCACCGAGTGATCGATCACCAGATCCACCGGCGACAGCGGGTTGATGCGCTGCGGATCGCCACCGGCCTTGGCCATGGCCGCGCGCATGGCAGCCAGGTCGACCACGGCGGGCACGCCGGTGAAGTCTTGCATCAGGACGCGTGCCGGGCGGTACTGGATTTCTCGGTCGCTGCGGCGCTCCTTGAGCCAGTCGGCGATGGCGCTGAGGTCGACACGGGTGACGGTCTTGTTGTCTTCCCAGCGCAGCAGGTTTTCCAGCAGCACTTTCAGCGATTTGGGCAAGCGTGCCAGGTCGCCGAGGCTTCGGGCAGCTTCGGTCAGGCTGTAATAGTGGTAGACCGTGGCATCGACTTGCAGGGTCTTGAGGGTTTTCAGGCTATCGAGCGAGGGCATGGACAAACTCCTTCTGCATCGGTGAGGCGCCGTGCGGGCGGCATCACGGACCTTGAGCATTCAATGGCTCTACGCTAGTCCTGATTGGCAGGGCCGGCTAATAACTGGACCAGCGGGGCATGTCACTGGTTCCGAAGTTGCTTTATCATTCGCCGATTTGCGACCGAGGCATTGCGCCCGGTCAAGGTTGCCCGGGATTTGCCGGCAATCGACCTGGAGTGGTGAATGAATACCCTGTTTATGCATTGCCGGCCGGGCTTTGAAGGTGAAGTCTGTTCGGAAATTTCCGATCATGCGGCGCGCCTGAACATCGCCGGCTACGCCAAGGCCAAGCCCCAAAGCGCCTGTGCCGAGTTCATCTGCCATGAACCTGAAGGCCCCCAGCGGCTGATGCGCGAATTGCGCTTTGCCGAGTTGATTTTCCCGCGTCAGTGGGCGCGCGGCGAGTTCGTACAATTGCCGGAGAGCGATCGCATCGGCGTGCTGCTCGAGCACCTGGCCCCGATGCCCACCTTCTCCAGCGTTTGGCTGGAAGTACTCGACACCAACGATGGCAAGGAACTTTCGACCTTCTGTCGCAAGTTCGAAGTACCGCTGCGCAAGGCGCTGGTCAAGGCCGGCAAGCTTAAGGAAGACGGCGCTGGACCGCGCCTGCTGCTGACCTTCAAGAGTGGCCGCGAAGTGTTCGTGGGCCTGGCCGATGCTGATAATTCGGCGATGTGGCCGATGGGTATCCCGCGCCTGAAATTTCCGCGCGAGGCGCCGAGCCGCTCGACCCTGAAGCTCGAAGAAGCCTGGCACCATTTCATTCCGCGTGACCAATGGGATGAGCGCCTCAATGGCGACATGACCGGGGTCGACCTGGGCGCAGCTCCAGGCGGCTGGACCTACCAATTGGTGCGCCGGGGCATGCTGGTGACGGCCATCGACAACGGCCCGATGGCCGAAAGCCTGATGGACACTGGGTTGGTGCAGCACCTGATGGCCGACGGTTTTACCTACAAGCCTCGGCAAACCGTGGACTGGATGGTGTGTGACATTGTCGAGAAACCGGCGCGTAATGCGGCCTTGCTCGAAACCTGGCTGGGCGAGGGGCTGTGCCGGGAAGCTGTGGTCAACCTTAAACTGCCGATGAAGCAGCGTTATGCCGAAGTACGGCGCCTGCTCGACCGTATTGCCGAAGGTTTCAAGGCACGCGGGGTGAAGGTGTCGATTGGCTGCAAACAGCTGTATCACGACCGTGAAGAGGTGACCTGCCACCTGCGCCGGCTGGACATGAAACCGCGTTCAAGCCACTGATACCATTTTTTTGAACTGGAGTTGTTATGACTGACCCCCTCAAAGAGGACGCTTTGCTCGACGCCACCGGCCTCAATTGCCCGGAGCCGGTGATGATGCTGCATCAGAAAGTGCGGGATCTGGCGGGCGGTGGCCTGCTCAAGGTTATCGCGACCGACCCTTCGACCCGTCGCGATATCCCCAAGTTTTGCGTGTTTCTCGGCCATGAACTGGTCGAGCAGCAGGAGCAGGAAGGTACCTACTTGTACTGGATCCGCAAGAAGCTGGATTAAGCCTGGCGGATCTGTCGGCGCGCACTGCGCGCCAGGCGGACCGTCAGCATCAATGCCGCGCAGGTCAGGCCGACAATCAGCCCCTGCCACAGGCCGCTCGGGCCATTGGCGCGGGTCAACCAGTCGGTCAGGCCCAGCGCGTAACCCACCGGCAAGCCAATCCCCCAGTAGGCAAACAGTGTCAGGATCATGGTCACCCGCGTGTCCTGATAGCCACGCAAGGCGCCTGCGGCCGTGACTTGGATGGCATCGGAGAACTGGAACAGGGCCGAGTACACGATCAGCATCGCCGCGATGCGGATCACTTCGTTATCGGCGGTATAGATGCTGGCAATGTGCTCGCGGGTCAGCAACATGAAACTGGCCGACAGACAGGCATAAGCCAGCGCCGTGGCCATGCCGACGCCTGCGGCAAAGCGCGCTTCACGGGGCTGGTTGCGGCCAATGGCTTGTCCTACCCGAACCGTCACCGCCATGCCCAACGAGTAGGGAATCATGAACACCAGCGAGCTGACGTTCAGGGCAATCTGATGCCCGGCCACTACGGTGGAGCCCAGGCTGCCAATCAGCAGCGCAATGACCGCGAAAATACTCGACTCGGCAAAGACGGCGATACCAATCGGCAGCCCAATACTCAGCAAGCGCTTGATCACTGACCATTGCGGCCAGTCAAAGCGGCTGAAGACTTCGCAGGCGCGATAAGCGGGAGCCCATTTCACCCAGCCGGCCATGCCCAGGCACATCACCCACATCACAATGGCAGTGGCCCAGCCACAACCGACGCCGCCCATCGCGGGCACGCCGAAATGGCCGTAGATAAACACATAGTTCAGGGGAATGTTCAGGGCCAGGCCGCAGATGCCCAGCACCATGCTAGGGCGCGTTCGCCCCTGGCCGTCGCTGCAGCAGCGCAGCACGTGGTACAGCGCCACCGAGGGCAGGCCGCTGGCGATGCCGTGCAAGTACCTCATGCAAGGGTCGATCAGCTCGGGGTCGACCTTCATCCAATGCAAAATCGGCTCGGCATTGATCAGCATCAAGCTCGCGCCGATCCCCACCGCTACGGCTAGCCACAAGGCCTGGCGTACCAGTGGCCCGATTTCAGCCTGTTGGCCTGCGCCGAAGCGCTGCGCGACTTTCGGGGTGGTGGCCAGCAGGATGCCGGTCATCAGCAGGAACACGGGCACCCAGATCGAGTTACCCAGGGCTACCGCCGCCAAGTCGCGAGGGCCGACGCGACCGGCCATGACGGCATCGACAAAGCCCATGGCGGTGGTCGCCAGTTGAGCAATGATAATGGGCGTGGCCAGGGTCATTAGCGCACGGATTTCGGCGCGCACTCGAGCGGGGCGGGAGATAGAAGCGGCAGTGTTCATCAGTGTCACAAGGCAGGCGCCCACAGTCAGGTGCGGAAAACCGCTAAGTCTACGCCTTGACGCATAGGTCAGGAAACGCTTCTTGCCCTCAAGCCAAAGAGCGAGTCCTCTTTTTGTAACATCTGGTGCGTGCCTTTTTGGGCGAAGCGACGTCGAATCATGGCAACAATCTTTTACTCATCGGGCACTCTGTTCGGGAACCTTCATGGCTTTTGTCCAAAACCATATGATTCATTTTATTGCTGCGCTCTGGTTTACCGTCTGCTGGGGTGGCTACACCCGCTACGCGACCTGGAAGGCCAGGGACACCGCTTGCCTGGCCAGTGTCTTGCACTTGTACCGTGAGGACTGGATGCGTCGCATGTTGATGCGCGATAACCGCATCGCCGATGCCAGTGTGATCGGCAACCTGGAGCGCAACGCCTCGTTTTTCGCCTCCAGTACGCTGATTATCCTGGCCGGCATTCTTACCGTGCTGGGCGCCTCGGACCGGGCATTGTCGCTGCTGGCCGATATCCCGATGATTCAACAAGCCTCCCAAGGCATGTCGGAAATCAAACTACTGTGCCTGGCAACCGTGTTTGTCTATGCGTTTTTCACGTTCAGTTGGTGCATGCGCCAATATAACTTTGCAGCTGTACTGGTCGGATCGGCGCCCATGATCGGCGAGCGGCATGTCAGTGAACTGGAGCGCAAAGCGTTTGCCGCCCGTGCGGCGCGCGTTGTCTCGATGGCCGCCAACCAGTTTAACTTCGGTCTGCGTTCGTACTACTTCGGCATGGCCATGCTGGCCTGGTTCATCAGCCCCTGGTTATTCATGTTGGTCAGTGCCGGTGTCGTGTTGGTTTTATATCGCCGCGAGTTTCATTCCGACGTATTGGATGTGATGGTCTATACCCCTACAGAAGCGCCCCTGCCGGAGGCGAACAAGGAGGTGGTCTGAAATCCTGAAATAAAAAAGCCCGAACTTATGTTCGGGCTTTTCGGGTTGCTGATAAACCACACTGTGTAGGAGCCGGCTTTAGCCGCGATGGGCTCGCCGCGGTTTGCCTGATGCACCGCGGTGCGTTCATCGCAGCCAAGGCTGGCTCCTACAACAGGGGTTATCTTCAGACCTTATGGCTTTGGCTGTTCGGCCGGTGCGGTGGCTGGGGCAACCGGTGCGGCCTCTTTAGCGCGCTCTTGTGCCGCTTCGGCACTATCTTTGGCCGCTTCGGCGTTTTCTTTAGCAGCGTCGTTCATCTTATCCTGAGCGTCGTCCATTTTTTCCTGGGCTTGCTCGGCATGTTTTTGAGCGTCCTGGGCTTTGTCTTCGCTCTTTTTATCGCAAGCAGCAAGACCCAGGGCAGCGGCCAGCATCAGGGTATAGGCTAACGTTTTACGCATGGGGTGTTTCTCCTGGTTTAAGATCTAGTGACCTTAAGATAGTCCCTTCGCAGAATAAGTTCCGGGCCGTTGAAAGATATATAAGGCTTGGATCCATATCGACTTCCCCCGGCGTTTATGCTGTAGCGCAGCGCCTTTGACTAGAGCCGATTCCCCATGAGTGAAACTCCGTTAATGGCAATGGCCAAGCGCTTTCTATCAGCGTTGCGACATTGCCAAGTGTTGAATATGCAGGTTCATCATGCCGACCCGGATGGCATGACGCTGGTCTTGCCGTATTCACCGCTCATCATAGGCAACCCAATGACCGGCGCGATTCATGGGGGCGCCATCACCACCTTGATGGACACGACGTGCGGCATGGCAACTTTGTGCTCGCTGCCGACATTCGAAGTTTGCCCAACGCTGGATCTGCGAATCGACTACATGCACCCCGGCCAGCCGGACAAGGACATCTACGGCTATGCCCACTGTTATCGGGTAACGCGCGATGTGATTTTCACCCGAGGCTTTGCCTACCAGGACGACCCGCAACAGCCCATCGCCCAAGTGGTCGGGACCTTCATGCGCCTGGGCAAGGGCATCAAGGGCGGCCAAGGCTTCGCCAGCAGCCTCAAGGAGCCTGCGCAATGATCAATGAAGGTTTGCGTGAGCAACTGCGCCTGGCCCATCGCAACGGTGACTATGCGCCCTTGCTGGCCTTGATTCCCTATGCCAGCTTGATCGGCATTGAATGCACCCGGGACGGCGAGGGTTTGCTATTTCGCCTGCCAGCCAGCCAGGACAACATTGGTAACCCTTTATTGCCGGCGATTCATGGCGGGGTCATAGCAGGCTTCATGGAGTTGGCCGCAGCGCTGCACTTGATGATTTTTACCGGAACCGGGACGGTGCCGAAAATCATCGACTTTTCGGTCGATTACCTGCGAGCCGGGCTTTATCGCGACACCTTTGCCCAATGCCAGCTGTGGCGCCAAGGCCGGCGGGTTACCAACCTTGCCGTCACGGCCTGGCAAAGCAGCCCGAAAGAGCCCATCGCCACGGCGCGTGCGCATTTCAAGATTGAAGAACAGCCCGCCCCTTGAAATCATCCACCCAGCCCCCATCTCAAGGTCATCCCGTCGCACGCTAACCAAGCGACCACTGCCATCTGATTGGAGTTTGATGAACATGAGTGCGGAGACTCAAAAAGAAACCCTGGGCTTCCAGACCGAGGTGAAGCAGCTGCTGCACCTGATGATCCATTCGCTGTACTCGAACAAGGAAATCTTCCTTCGCGAATTGATCTCCAACGCCTCCGACGCCGTTGACAAACTGCGTTTCGAGGCCCTGGCCAAGCCGGAACTGCTCGAAGGCGGTTCCGAACTCAAGATTCGCGTCAGCTTCGACAAGGCCGCCAATACCGTCACCCTCGAGGACAACGGTATCGGCATGAGCCGCGAAGACGCCATCACCCACCTGGGCACCATCGCCAAGTCCGGCACTGCCGACTTCATGAAGCACCTGACCGGTGACCAGAAAAAAGACTCGCACCTGATCGGCCAGTTCGGCGTGGGCTTCTATTCGGCCTTTATCGTTGCCGACAAGGTTGATGTGTTCAGCCGTCGCGCTGGCCAACCTGCCGGCGAAGGTGTGCACTGGTCGTCCCGAGGCGAAGGCAGCTTTGAAGTGGCCACGCTGGACAAGCCCGAGCGCGGTACTCGCATCGTCCTGCACCTGAAAAAGGGTGAGGAAGAGTTTGCCGACGGCTGGCGCCTGCGCAACATTATCAAGAAGTATTCCGACCATATCGCCCTGCCGATCGAATTGCCTAAAGAGCAGCCAGCTGCTGCTGAAGGCGAAGAAGCACCGGCCCTGGAGTGGGAAACCGTCAACCGCGCCAGCGCCTTGTGGACCCGTCCGCGTACCGAGATCAAGGACGAGGAATACCAGGAGTTCTACAAGCACATCGCCCATGACTTCGAGAATCCGCTGAGCTGGAGCCATAACAAGGTTGAAGGCAAGCTTGAGTACAACTCGCTGTTGTACGTGCCAGGCCGTGCGCCGTTCGACCTGTACCATCGCGAAGCCCCGCGTGGCCTGAAACTCTACGTGCAGCGCGTGTTCGTGATGGACCAGGCTGAGTCCTTCCTGCCGCTGTACCTGCGCTTCATCAAGGGCGTGGTCGACTCAAACGACCTGTCCCTGAACGTTTCGCGTGAAATCCTGCAGAAAGACCCGATCATCGACTCGATGAAGTCGGCGCTGACCAAGCGCGTGCTGGACATGCTGGAAAAACTGGCGAAAAACGAGCCTGAGCAATACAAGGGCTTCTGGAAGAACTTCGGTCAGGTCATCAAGGAAGGCCCGGCAGAAGACTTCGCCAACAAGGAAAAAATCGCAGGTCTGCTGCGCTTCTCCTCCACCAGCGATGAAAGCGGCGAGCAGAGCGTTGCCTTGGTCGACTACCTGGCGCGCGCCAAGGAAGGCCAGGACAAGATCTACTACCTCACCGGCGAATCCTACGCGCAGGTCAAGAACAGCCCGCACCTGGAAGTCTTCCGCAAGAAAGGCGTCGAAGTGCTGCTGCTGACCGACCGTATCGACGAGTGGCTGATGAGCTACCTGAGCGACTTCGACAGCAAGGGCTTTGTCGACGTGACCCGTGGTGACCTGGACCTGGGCAAGCTGGACTCCGAAGAGGACAAGAAGGCCCAGGAAGAAGTCGCCAAGGACAAGGAAGGCCTGGTCGAGCGCCTGAAAACCGCGCTGGGCGACGCCGTCAGCGAAGTTCGCGTCTCTCACCGCCTGACCGATTCGCCTGCCATCCTGGCCATCGGTGAGCAGGACCTGGGCATGCAAATGCGTCAGATCCTCGAAGCCAGCGGCCAGAAGGTACCGGACTCCAAGCCGATCTTCGAATTCAACCCGGCTCACCCGCTGATCGAGAAATTGGACAACGAGCAGAGCGAAGACCGTTTCGCTGACTTCTCGCACATCCTCTTCGATCAGGCAGCGCTGGCTGCCGGTGACAGCCTGAAGGATCCGGCGGCCTACGTCCGGCGCCTGAACAAGTTGCTGGTTGAGCTGACTGTTTAAGCCATAGATGTAGGAGCCAGGCTTGCCTGCGATGGCATCACCGCGGTCTTCCTGAGGACCGCGGTGATGCCATCGCAGCATAGGTATCTACACATCTTTTGGCGTACTGCTACGAATGTAGCCGCTGACGAGGTACGAGGCTGCGATCGGCAGCGGAGCGGCCGTAAAACCTGAGACCATAATCCATCAGGCACACCGAAGGGCCTGAATTTACGACGGCTTCGCCGCCGATCGCAGCCTCGTACCTCGGCAGCGGCTACAAGAGCCGCGCTGCCCCAGAGTTGTGTAGATACCTATGGCCATCGCAGGCAAGCCTGGCTCCTACAAATCGGCGGTGTTGTCAGCAGCCTGAGCCCGCTTCGGCGGGCTTTTTTCATTCACAGAGGAGAGCGTAATGAGCAACATCACAATCGAATCGCTGGTCTATCAGATTGATGGTAAACCCTACGAGAGCCGCCTGGTGTTCAGCGCCGATGTCAAGTCGGCGCAGCCGGGGTTGCTGATGGCGCCGAACTGGATGGGTGTCAGCGCAGGTGCTGAGCGTATTGCCAAGGCGGTGGCGGCCGAAGGTTATGTGGTCTTGATCGCGGACCTTTACGGTCAAACGGTTCGTCCTGCCAATGGCGATGAGGCGGGTGCGGCAATGATGCCGCTGAAAAATGACCGTTCCGAGCTGCGCAAGCGCATGCAGGCGGCGCTTGATCAGCTACAGGGCCAAGATAAGGCCGCCGTGGATACCGCGCGTCTGGCGAGCTTCGGATTCTGCTTTGGCGGCTGCTGCTCGTTGGAACTGGCCCGTACCGGTGCGCCTTTGAAAGCTGCGGTGTCGTTCCACGGTACGCTGGATACGCCGAACCCGGCTGATGCCAATCACATCAAGGGCGCTGTCCTGGTACTGCATGGTGCCGACGACCCGTTGGTGCCCAAGGAGCAGTTGCCGGCGTTCGAGGCAGAGATGAACGCGGCAAAAATCGACTGGCAGCTACTGAGCTATGGCGGTGCGGTCCATTCGTTCACCGACCCGCAAGCCAATGTGCCTGGCACGATGATGTACGACGCCAAGGTCGCTGCACGGGCGTTCCGCTCGATGCACAACCTGCTGGCCGAGGTCTTCGCGGCTTGATGTGGTGTAGGAGCAGACCTTGGTCGCGATGGCATCACCGCGGTCTAGATAGCAGCACTGCGGTCTATCTGATATGGGCAGCGATGCCATCGCGACCAAGGTCTGCTCCTACAGCGGCAGTTCGATCCGCTCGCTTTCCCCGGCGACCACTGGCCAGTCGCCCGCCGCCCAGCGCTCGCGGGCCCGCTCTATAAGGGCGGGGTCACTGGCAATAAAGTTCCAGTTCATGCGCCGTGGCCCATCCAGGGGCGCGCCACCAATGATCACCAGGTGCGCATCGCTGTCCGCTTCCAGAGTCGGTGTCTCGCCCTCGGGCAGCACGACCAGGCTCTGCACCGGTAGTACCTCACCCTCAAGCTTCACCTCGCCCTCCAGCACATAAATTGCGCGCTCAGGGTGCTCGGCAGGCACCAGCAGGCGGGTTGCCGCTTGCATATCGACTTCGGCATACAGCGTTGCGGACAAGACTGGTACGGGTGACTCCAGGCAAAAGCCTGTGCCCGCGATCATCCGCACACGGACGCCCATAGCCTCGCTGACGGGCAAGCTGGCGCGGGGATGATGGCTGTAGTGGCCTTCGCCCTGTTCGTGTGCTTTGGGTGATGCCAGCCAGACCTGCAACCCGTGCAGTGTCGAACCCGTGGCTTTCAGTGCTTCTGGTGTGCGTTCGATGTGGGCGACACCGCCACCTGCGGTCATCCAGCTGACGTCACCCGGCAGTACCAACTGATCCGATCCGAGGCTGTCCTTGTGCAGGATTTGCCCGGCAAACAGGTAGGTGAGAGTGGACAGTCCGATATGCGGGTGCTGGCGGATATTCATGCCAGTGCCTGCGGCGTAGCGGGTTTCAAGCATATGGTCGAAAAATACGAAGGGCCCCACGCTGCGACATTTGGCGGATGGCAACGGGCGCAGGATGGGCTGGCCTTCGACAGCCTCGGCGCGAGGTTTGATAACCAGGGGTGGACTCATGTGGGGCTCCTCGCGGGTCTGGGTAAATCATGAGGATAACCTGACTTGGCGGGTCGAGCGGGATTGTCATCAGCCTGTCATGCCGGTGTCATAGTCTCGCGCGATCTAACCCTAGGAGCGCAATATGTACCGTAGCCGTTTGAGTGCGCTGGCCGCCTTGATGATGATCAGTGGCCTGGCCAATGCCCAAGTACAAGTCCAAGGCGCTGTCGAATATGGCCTGTTCGACACTTCTTACAAAAACTTTCAGCCGGGTGAGCGGGTGTTGACTCGTACCAACCAGGCCATTCAGAAAACCGACGTGGTGCCAGCAAAACTGGGCAGTAAATTCGGCATGCGCTACGAACTGTCCGGCAAGGTGGTCGACGATACGCCGCTGACCTTGCTTTACCTGACGCCGGGTGTGATGACGCCCGACGGTGTACGCCACGACAAGTTCGTGATCACCCAGAAGCTGGTGCCGGGTGCGCCGCAGGATGTGATGGCCTATGAGTTCACCGAGCCTCATGAGGTGGTGAAAGGGGAGTGGGACTTTATGGTGTACCAAGGCGATCGCTTGCTGGCACGTCAGCGCTTTACGGTCCAGTAACCACATAAATCCCGCACATAAAAACGCCCCGAACTGGTCGGGGCGTTCAGGCTGCTGATAAACCTGTAGGAGCCAGGCTTGCCTGCGATGGCATCGCTGCGGTTTCGTAGAAAGACCGCGGTGATACCATCGCGAGCAAGCTCTGCTCCTACAAGCCCTGCCAGCGCTTCAGTACCAGGGTGGCATTGGTGCCGCCGAAGCCGAAGCTGTTGCTCATGACGGTGTCGATTTTCGCGTTTTCGCGAGTTTCGCGCAGGATCGGCATGTCGGCAACCGCTGGATCGAGTTCGTCGATATTGGCGGAGCCGGCAATGAAGTTGCCTTCCATCATCAGCATGCAGTAGATCGCTTCGTGAACGCCTGCGGCGCCCAGGGAGTGACCCGACAGGCTCTTGGTGGAGCTGATGGCCGGGGCCTTGTCGCCGAAGACTTCGCGAACGCCCTTGATTTCAGCCACGTCGCCGACCGGGGTCGAGGTGCCGTGGGTGTTCAGGTAGTCGATCGGGGTGTCGACGGTGGACATTGCCATCTGCATGCAGCGGATCGCACCTTCGCCGCTTGGGGCGACCATGTCGTAGCCATCGGAAGTCGCGCCGTAGCCAACGATTTCTGCGTAGATTTTTGCGCCACGGGCCAGAGCGTGTTCCAGCTCCTCGACCACGACCATGCCACCACCACCGGCGATGACGAAACCGTCACGCTTGGCGTCGTAGGCGCGGGAGGCTTTTTCAGGGGTTTCGTTGTACTGGCTGGACAGCGCGCCCATGGCGTCGAACAGGAACGATTGGCTCCAATGCTCTTCTTCACCGCCACCGGCGAAGACGATGTCTTGTTTGCCCATCTGGATCTGTTCCATCGCGCTACCGATGCAGTGGGCACTGGTGGCGCACGCCGAGGCGATGGAGTAGTTCAGGCCCTTGATCTTGAAAGGCGTTGCCAGGCAGGCCGAGACGGTGCTGCTCATGGTGCGGGTGACGCGGTACGGGCCCACGCGCTTCACGCCTTTTTCACGCAGGATGTCCAGCGCTTCCATCTGGTTCAGCGTCGAGGCGCCGCCCGAACCTGCGATCAGGCCGGTGCGTGGATTGGACACCTGCTCGTCGGTCAGGCCCGAATCCTTGATCGCGTCCTGCATCGCCAGGTAGGCGTACGCAGCGGCGTGACCCACGAAGCGGAAGACCTTGCGGTCGATCAGTTCTTCAAGGTTGAGGTCAATGGAGCCGGAAACCTGGCTGCGCAGACCCATTTCGGCATATTCCGGGTTGAAGCGGATGCCAGGGCGGTTTGCACGCAGGTTAGCGGTGACGGTCTCTTTGTCATTGCCCAGGCACGAAACGATGCCCAGACCAGTGATAACGACGCGGCGCATGCGGATAACCCTTAGAAGTTGTCAGTGGAGGTGAAAACGCCGACTCGAAGGCCTTCGGCGGTGTAGATTTCGCGACCGTCGACGCTGACAGAGCCATCGGCGATGGCCATGTTCAGCTTGCCCTTGAGGACGCGCTTGATGTGGATGTTATAGGTGACTTTCTTGGCAGTAGGCAAAACCTGGCCGAAGAATTTGACTTCGCCCGACCCCAGTGCTCGACCGCGGCCTGGCAGGCCTTGCCAGCCCAGGAAGAAACCGACCAGTTGCCACATGGCATCCAGGCCCAGGCAGCCAGGCATCACTGGGTCGCCTTCGAAGTGACACGCGAAGAACCACAGGTCAGGGGTGATATCCAGCTCGGCGACCAACTCACCTTTGCCGAACTTGCCACCCTCTTCGCTGATATGGGTGATGCGATCGACCATCAGCATGTTAGGGGCGGGCAGTTGCGCGTTACCTGGGCCGAACAGCTCACCGCGACTGCAGCGCAGCAGGTCTTCCCGAGTAAAGGCGTTTTGTTTGGTCATGCGAGCTCCTCAATAATCCCGTGCGGCTGGGGGCAAATCTTCCCGACCGACCCTCAAGCCCAAGGCTTGGGGTGCCAGCTTACACATAGACTATTGCGTTGTAATGAAAGTCACAGCACAGGGGACGAAGATGTACACTTGTGCACTGAAATTTTTATCAAGGCCGTTTCCACAGCCTTAAGACTGCCGCACTTTATCATTTATCGCCAGTCACGACTGCCTCAACGGGCAGCCAACGCTGCAGAATTTGCTGAAGATCAGTCCTTTTGAAGGGCTTTGCCAGGTAATCATTCATCCCGGCGGCCAGACAAGCCTCCCGGTCACCCTGCAAGGCGTTAGCGGTCAGGGCAATGATTGGCACCGTCTCCCGGCCTCGGATCGCTCGAATTTGCCGGGTAGCCTCATAGCCGTCCACCTGGGGCAGGCGGCAATCCATGAGAATAGCCGTGTATTCGTTATCCCGACCCAATTGGACAGCGTGGGCGCCGTCTTCAGCCAATTCCACCTCGAAACCCAAGCTGCGCAACATGGCTTCTATGACGGTCTGATTGACGGGGTTGTCCTCGACCAGCAGCACCTTGCGGCCCATCCCTTCGCTTTTGTCGGTGCTGGTGGCCTGGGTAATTGCCAGAGACGGCTGGCGACTGCGTGCCAGCGGCAGTTCAAGCGTGAACATCGACCCCAGCCCCTCTTCGCTTTGCGCTCGCAAGGTGCCGCCCATCCGCTCTGCCAGGGTTCTGGCAATGGACAGCCCAAGGCCGGTACCGCCATAGCGTCGGGAAATCGAGCTATCGGCTTGCTGGAAGGCCACGAACATCATCTCCAGGCGCTGGGAGCTGATGCCAATGCCGGTGTCGCTGACCACACAGGTAAACCAGATGGTTTTTTCATCCAGTGCCTGCCAATTGGGCTCGATGCGCACGCTACCGGCGTTGGTGAACTTGATGGCATTGCCGATCAGGTTGACCAGAATCTGGCGGATGCGGGTCGGGTCTCCCACGACCTGCAATTGCGCCAAGCCTTCAGGGATCGGCAGCTCCAGCGCCAGGCCGCGTTGAATGGCGCTGTGTTGGAAGGTCTGGGCGCAAT
Source organism: Pseudomonas sp. KH_021 (assembly GCF_057838865.1). Classification (NCBI taxonomy): domain Bacteria; kingdom Pseudomonadati; phylum Pseudomonadota; class Gammaproteobacteria; order Pseudomonadales; family Pseudomonadaceae; genus Pseudomonas; species Pseudomonas sp. KH_021. The sequence continues at coordinate 1,848,526 of NZ_CM174477.1, forward strand.
TGTTGAGCAGCTCAGCCAGGTTGAAATCGATGTGCTCAAGCTCAAGTGCTGCGCGTTCGATACGCGAGAAGTCGAGGATGTCGTTGATGACCTTGAGCAGGTGTTCGGTCGACTCGGTGGCCAGCGCTGCGTATTCATTCTGCTCGTCAGTCAGCGAGGTGGTTTCCAGCAATTGCAGCATGCCCAGTACGCCATTCATGGGCGTGCGCAATTCATGGCTCATCATCGCCAGGAACTCGGACTTGGCATTGTTGGCGCGCTCGGCCTCTTCGCGGGTTTGGATCAGTTGCGCCATAGCCTGCTGTTGCTCGCGGCTGGCCTGGTCAAGGCCGTAGGCCAGGTTGTTGATATGCTGCGCCAAACCGCCCAGTTCGGCGTCAGCCGCGACCGGCAGCGGCGCATTGTAGTCACCGTCCTGGATGGCCTTCACGGCTCGTCCCATGTCGCTGATGGGCTGGGACAAATTGCGTGCCAGGCGCCGGGCGAGCAAAAAGGCAAACAGTAGCGTAAACAACGCCAATATCCCGGCCTTGATCAGAATTTCTTTCTGACGCTGGCTGAAGCCATCATTGGAGAGACCGACAATCACACGGCCCAGGTAGTCTTCGCGGGTATTGGGCTGCTGGTTGGCACTGCCTTGCAGAAAGTCTTTCTCCAGGGGAATGCGCTGCAGGCGAATGGGGGCCTGGAACACTTCCACCTGTTGTTTGCGCCGATTGAGCGCAGTGGGTTGTTCGACGTACACCAAGGTGTGGTTGCTGCTGTCCTGAATCTCCAGAAAGCGAACGTGCGGGATCTCCAGGGTGGCGCGCATCAGGCTTTCGAGCACATCGTTGTTGCCGGAAATCACGCCGTATTCGCAGGCAGGTGCCAATTGGTTGGCGATCAGTTGGCCCGTGTGTTGCAGCTCCTGGCGCAGATCCTGGATCCGTACGAAGGTAAAGAAGCTGATCAGCAGCAGGGTCAGCAGCAGGGCGGGGCCGACGCTGATCAGTTGAGTGCGGGTCTGGATGTTCCAGTTCAGGCGCAAGTTCATGGCTGGCTGGCTCCTTCTGCCAATTCGGTGGCGAGGGCGGAGTCATCGATCGACTCCAGGCCCAGCGAACGGGCGACTTGCTGGTTACTGATGACCTTGAAGTGGGCGGGGTAGCGCGCCCGTGGCCAACTGGCCGGTGGCCGATCAAGCAGCTCATTGAGCGCCGTCAGCCAGTCAGCCTGATCGCTATAGCTGCTGAACAGGCTACCCGCCTTGACGAAGGCGGCACCGGGGCCGATCACGGGGAGTTGCCGGGTATAGGCGCTTAGCAGCAGGTTTTTTACAGTCTTGGAGTTGTACAGGTCCGGGTCGTCAATGCCCAGTAGTACATCACTCTGCTTGAGCACGGCGCGCAAGGGGCGGCTGTCTCGGGTGTTGGGCCAGGCCTGGGCGACGATTTCCAGCCCCAGCGGGCGTGCTTGCTGGCGCAACTCATCCAGCAAAAAGGCGCTGTGTTGGCTATACAGTACGCCGACGCGGCGTGCTTGAGGCAACACCCGTTGGATCAGTTTCAGCTGCCTGGAAAACGGTTGATCGCTCCAGAGCAGGCTCACCTGTGCAGGCCGTCGATCGCCCAGTTGCGTGTGCGCCTGTACTCGGCTGATCAGCAGGGCCAGGGTCGGCGGGCCTTGCTTGCCCCGCAGGCGCCAGTCGAGGCTGGCGGGGTCGAGCAGGATCAAGCGGGTGCTGGCGTTGAGTTGATCGGCAGGCGGCATTTTTGCCAGCGGTACGAAACTCACGTTGTCCTGCGGGCGATATTCGGCCAGTTCGCTAACAAATGCAGTGATGCCAGGGCTGTCCTGCTCCCCCGTAAACAGGATTTCGGCGCCTTGCAGGGGCGTCAGCAGCAGCAGGCAGGCCATCAGCATTGCGGCACGAATCGCTTGGTGAAAGCGTGCAGATAGGCTTGGGCATCGGTTCACGTCAGAATTCCAACTGAGCACTGAAATACAGAACGTGGCGGGAGTCGTAGCGGTTGTCGGCCAAAGTGGTCGGCTCATCGTCCAGACGTTGCTGGAGCATGCCGGCCAATTCCAGATGGACGTTGTCTAGCGCAAAGCGCTTGGCGATTCGCAGGTCGAGCCGTTCGAAGCGATATTGGTTGAGCGAGTCATCGCCATAGTAGATCAGTGCGCTGGACCAGCCTGCTCCCCAATCGCGCATCCATCCTGCCGAACCACTGTTGCGCGCCGTGTAGGTTTGATCCGGCTGGCTGCTGGCCGAGGCATTGACGTAGGCGTAGGTCAGGCGCAGCCGGTCGCGGGTGCTCATTGTCCAGTCGAGTTGTGCTTCACTGCCGGTAAACCGGGCACGGTTGGCGTTACTGGGGATGTATTTGATGTTGAGCAGCGGCTCGCTGATCATGTTGCTGATTTCGTCATGGAACAGTTTCAGGTCAACATTAAGACCGATATCGGTGAAGTAACCGTTATAGCCGACTTCTCGCGAGCGAATCCGCTCTTGCTCCAGATTACCGGGGCTGCGGGTCTTGACGGCGTACTCGGCCACCGTCTGGCCGTAGGCGGTGGGTGAGAGGTTGCTGACCCGGTAGCTGCCGTTGAGGTTGTTCTCGAACATGTCCGGCGAGCGCACGGCTTCGGCGTAAACTGCCCGCAGGCCGTGACGAGGGGTGATCAGGTAGTTGACGGCGACCCTGGGCGTCAGCGCACGGCGGGTGAGCTGAGAATCTTCGAAGGTTGCGCCCCCCTGCAGGATCCAATGATCGCTGGCGCGCCACTCCAGGTGGCCGAACAGGCGCAGGGTGGTGTCATCGATCCGGCCGTTGAAAAATGTCTGCGAGTCGGCCCGGTCGTAGCGATAGTTAAGGCCGCTGACCAAGCGCAAGTCATCGGACAGGTTCAGGGTGTCCTGCACTTCCAGGCCGTAGCGCGATTCGTGAATGCTTTGATCGATATCGCCGCAGACCGTGCGCGTCGCCCCATTGCGCAATTGGTCGAGGACCTGCCGCGCCAAGGCCTGTTCCTGGGCCGTGCCTGCTGGGATGCCGGCACTGGGGTTGCGCGCAAATTGCTCGGTGAACACCGGGTTGAGCTGCCACAGCTGCGCCAATTGGGGGCTGAACGAGATTTCCGCATCGCAGACCCGCCAGACCTGATCGGTGTTCCAGTCTTGCAACGAGCCTTGCACATAAAGGCTGTGGTCAGGGTTCAGGTCAAGGTTCCAGCGCAGGGAGGCGGAGTAGTTCTTGGCGGTCACATCAGCGTTATCCCCTGCGGCGGTGATGTTGGCAAAGACAGGCTTGTAGGAGTAAGGACGCTGATTGGTGCCTTCCTTGCCAGCCACTTGCCATTCCAGGCTCTGGCCATCCTGCAGTTCATGGCTGGCGGCCAGATTGAAGCGGTTCAGGCGCCGGCTGTCACGGTAGTCATGGCCAAGGCTGTTACTGTCGAATCCGTCGTCCTGCTGGCCGGCGAGTGACAGCCGAATGTCGGTACCGTCGCTGCCAAACCCTTGGCTTGCGAACCAATCGTTGATCCCGCGCTGGCCACGGGTGACTTTCAAGCGCGTGCCTTGGCTATCGGCCGGTGTGCGGGTGAGGATGTTGACCACCGCCATCAGAGCGTTGGCCCCATAGCTGACGGTGTTTGGCCCGCGAAATACTTCGATGCGCTCGATATCTTCAAGGGCAATCGGGATGTCGCTCCAATTGACGGTGGCAAGCCCGGGACGATACACCGAGCGGCCATCGATCAAGACTTCCATGCGCCGTGCATCGCGGGCGCTACTGCCGTGGTAGTTGACCGTGGGTTGGTTGCCACTGGAATAGCCGACCATCATGCCTGGCACCAGGCGCAGCAGCTCGGCAATGTCGCGGGCGCCGCTGGCGCGGATCAGGTCGCTGTCCAGGACTGTCATGCTGCCGGGGACCGCGGCAGGCGATTGCTTCAGGCGCGTGGCGGTCAAGACCTGGGGCAGGTCCTGGTCAACGAACAAATCGTCGGCCACGGCCTGGCCACTGACCAGGACCGTCAGGAATAAAAGAGAGTAATGGGCTGTAGCGCCTGAGGACACGAGACTGCCTTGTTCACCTGTTCAAGGCGCGCATGTTAACTGAGTGGCGCGACATTTCCAGCCATCGACCGGTCAAACATAAAACGGCGCTGGCCGACACAGTAGCGCTCCGTATAATGCAGCCATCGCCTTTTTTTGGTTTTTACGGATTGAATATGACTGAACAGCAGCCGGTCGCAGTTCTGGGAGGCGGTAGTTTCGGCACCGCCGTGGCGAACCTTCTGGCCGAAAATGGCCTGGCCGTGCGCCAGTGGATGCGTGACCCCGAGCAAGCCGAGGCCATGCGCACGGCGCGCGAGAACCCGCGCTACCTCAAGGGCATAAAGCTGCTCGATCAGGTGGAGCCTGTGACCGATCTGCTGGCGACCCTGAGCGATTGCCAACTGATCTTCGTCGCCTTGCCCTCCAGCGCCTTGCGCGCGGTGTTGATGCCCCATGCCCAGTTGCTCAGCGGCAAGCTGTTGGTCAGCCTGACCAAAGGCATCGAGGCGCAGACCTTCAAGCTGATGAGCCAGATTCTCGAGGAAATTGCCCCGCAGGCGCGTATCGGTGTGTTGTCCGGCCCTAACCTCGCTCGTGAAATCGCCGAGCACGCCTTGACGGCTACCGTGGTCGCGAGTGAAGACGAAGAACTGTGCCTGCGGGTGCAGGAGGCCTTGCACGGGCGTACCTTCCGGGTCTATGCCAGTGCCGACCGGTTTGGCGTGGAGCTGGGCGGGGCGTTGAAAAACGTCTACGCCATCATCGCCGGGATGGCCGTTGCACTGGGCATGGGAGAAAACACCAAAAGTATGCTGATCACCCGTGCACTGGCGGAAATGACCCGTTTTGCGGTGAGTCAGGGCGCCAACCCGATGACCTTCCTGGGGCTGGCCGGAGTAGGCGACCTGATCGTCACCTGCTCATCGCCCAAGAGCCGTAACTATCAGGTGGGTCATGCGCTGGGCCAGGGCTTGAGCCTGGAGGAGGCGGTGACGCGCCTGGGCGAGGTCGCTGAAGGCGTCAACACGCTCAAGGTCCTGAAGGTTCGTGCCCAGCAGATGCAGGTCTATATGCCATTGGTGGCGGGCTTGCATGCGATCCTGTTCGAAGGACGTACGCTTGAGCAGGTCATCGAGCACCTGATGCGCGCCGAACCCAAGACTGATGTCGATTTCATCTCCACCACCGGTTTCAACTGAGCGATTACAGGAGCGGTACATGAACGAATCCCCCAATCAGGCACAGCGAGAATCCATTCTGTTGCGAGTGCTCTGGATGCTGGTTTTCCTGGTGGTCTGGCAACTGGCTGAGCTGTTGCTGGGCGGTCTGGTGCTGGTGCAATTGATCTACCGGCTGATCTATGGCGCACCCAGTGCCAGCCTGATGAACTTTGGTGACAGCCTGAGCCAGTTCCTGGCCCAGATCGGTCGTTTCGGCAGTTTCCACAGCGACCAGAAGCCTTGGCCATTCGCTGATTGGCCGGCCCCACGGGTGCCTGAAGGCGAGGCTGCGCATGCGGTACCGCCTGCAGCGCATCCGGTGCGTGATGAGGAGCCAAAACTGTGAAGCTTTGGGTGCTGCGCCACGGCGAGGCCGAGCCGCAAGTGCGCACTGACGCCGAACGGGAGCTGACCGCCCATGGTCGCGAGCAGGTGGTGCGCAGCGCCGGCCACCTGTTGGGGGTGCCGTTGCAAGCCATTCTGGTCAGCCCTTATGTGCGTGCCCAGCAAACGGCCGAGCTGGTTCAACAGTCGTTGAATGTCGACAAACCCGTGCAGACCGTGCCTTGGCTGACCCCCGGCACACGTCCTGAAGTTGTTCTGGCGGAGCTGGCCAAGCTCAACCTGACGTCAGCTTTGCTGGTCAGCCATCAGCCATTGGTCAGCACCTTGCTCAGCCTGTTGGAAGAAGGGCATCGCCAGGCGACACGGAGCATGGGCACGGCCAGTCTGGCCGAACTTGAGGGCGATGTGTCCGTAGCGGGGCTGATGACCTTGCGCAGCCTGCGCCATCCTTGAGATGCTCGGGGCAGAATCCACAGCAAGGACCTGCCCCATGAGCCTTTGGCTTAACACCCCCGATATCGATCAAATCAATAAAAAGCAGAAAAATACCATCGGCGAAATGCTCGATATCCGTATCGACTCGTTCGATGAGCGGTCCCTGACGGCCAGCATGGTTGTTGATCACCGCACCCATCAGCCCTACGGGTTGCTGCACGGCGGTGCCTCGGTAGTGCTGGCCGAAACCGTTGGCTCCGTGGCCAGTTACCTGTGTATCGACACCAGCAAGTTCTATTGCGTGGGCCTTGAGGTCAACGCCAACCACCTGCGTGGCGTACGCAGTGGCCGAGTAACGGCGGTAGCTACACCCGTGCATATCGGCCGGACCACCCATGTGTGGGATATCCGTCTGAGCAACGGCGAAGGCAAGCCCAGTTGCATCTCGCGCCTGACCATGGCGGTGGTGCCGCTGGGTGAGAACCCTCCTGTGCGCTGAGCCCCTGCACCTTGCGAACCGTGTCGCCTTCATCGCAGGCAAGCCTGGCTCCTACATTGGACCCTGTAGGAGCCAGGCTTGCCTGCGATGAAGGCGACACGGTGGTCCTGCATTCCAGCAACCCGGACTGTCATTTGTGACAGTTGCGGCCTGAACGTTGCCCTTGTTAGCGTGGCAGCTAATCCCGCCAACGGAGACAGGCAATGGAGGAGTGGAGCAAGTCATTGGCCTATTCAGGCAATTGGTACAAGCTGATCGGTCAGGTCACCCTGGACAAGGCACTGACTTTCGCTGAGTTCCAGGTCTTGCGCGACGCTGCCGATTCCAGGCTCGACGCATTGATCTTGCACTATGGCAGCCGTCCAGAGCTGGAACTGGTGCAGGAAAGTGTCAAGCTGACCGCACAAACCTTGCAGGCCTCCTGCCTCAACCTTCAGGTATCAAAAAGTAGCCCCCAGGAACGCCAGCGACTCAAGGAGGCGCTGGACTACCAGATCATCTACCTGCAGGCCTGCCTGAACCGCTGCTTCGATCACTACTAGCCCCTTGTGGCTTATGTATCGCTATCGCCGGCGATGACAGTCATTGCCCTGACGCCATCGTATACGGACAATCGCGCTACTGTGTCTGTTGGAGCTTTGCCTGTGAATGCCCATGTGGAAGAAATACGCCTGCAATTGCCACACATTGAATTGGCCGCGCATTTGTTTGGCCCGGCCGACGGGCATCGGGTGATTGCCCTTCATGGCTGGCTCGACAATGCCAACAGTTTTGCCCGCCTGGCACCGAAACTGCGCGGCTTGCGCATTCTGGCCCTGGACCTGGCAGGGCATGGTTACTCCGATCATCGCCCCGTGGGCGCCAGTTACTCACTGTGGGATTACGCGCACGATGTGCTTCAAGTCGCTGAACAGATGGGATGGCAGCGATTTTCGCTGCTGGGCCATTCGCTGGGAGCCATTATTTCAGTGGTACTGGCCGGTGCCCTGCCCGAGAAAATCGAGCGCCTGGCGCTGATCGATGGGGTTATTCCACCGACCTCGGGTCCTGAAGATGCTGCCGAGCGCCTGGAGATGGCGCTCAAGGCGCAGATGCGTCAATTCAACAAGCGCAAGCCGGTCTATGCCACCCTTGATGAGGCGGTCGAGGCACGCATGAAAGGGGTGGTGGCTGTCAGTCGCGAGGCGGCAGAGTTATTGGCGCAACGAGGTTTGATACCGGTGCCGGGGGGCTATACGTGGCGCAGCGACAGTCGCCTGACCCTGCCTTCGCCGGTACGCTTGAGCCAGGCCCAGGCCCTGAGTTTCGTTCAGCGCATTGCTTGCCCGGCTCAATTGATCGTTGCCGAAGAGGGCATGCTGGCTCGCCATACAGAACTGCTGGAGCCGCTACCCTTTAGCCTCGAGTGGCTGCCGGGCGAGCATCATTTGCACCTGAATGACGACGCTGGCGCGAGCCTTGTTGCAGACTGTTTCAATCGCTTCTTTGCCATTCCTTGACTTGCGACAGGCAACTGCCGAGGCTTGTCGGGATGAAAGGGAGAACTCAATGATTGATACATACACTGCCGAGTTGATATTGGGCTGGGTGCAGGATGGTTCAAAGAAGGCAGATACTACGCATGCCTGACTTGAAAAAAACCGCTTCATGGGCCCTTTTGGGCCTGTTGTTTTGCCTGCCACAGGCATATGCCGAAGTGCTGTCGAGTTTGCCCGGTTTGCCGGTGCCCCAGGATGCCATGGTCATTGATCAGAGTGCTCCTGGCGCCAAGGAGCGCATCTACCCGCTGGCCCCGGTGCGCAAGATCAGTGGGCAACTGCGCATGGATGGCATCAACAGCCATGGGCAAGTCAGCTCCGTCACCTATCAGTTGCCGCCCGAGCACACAGCGCTGGACGCCTTCACGGCGGCGAGGGAAGCCCTCCAGGCCGAAGGTGCCTACTTGTTGTTCTGGTGTCAGGCTCGGGACTGCGGCGACAGCAGCCTGTGGGCCAACGAGATCTTCAAGAACGCCCGTCTGTATGGCTCGGACAAGGACCAGGCCTACCTTCTGTTGCGCAAGGCCCCGCCGCAACAGGACACGCTGGTTGCCCTTTATAGCATCACCCGTGGCAAGGGCACTGCCTTGCTGCATGCCGAGCAGTTTGTCGCCGACGCCTCGCTGGGCGACCTGCTGCCGACACCGGGCACTGTGCTGCGTGAACTGCGCGACACCGGTGAATTGGACTACCCTTCGCTGGTCGGTGCCCCGCAGCCAGCCTGGGTCGAGCTTTTGGGCCGCAGCCTGAACCTGGACAGCACCCTGCGCGTATCGCTGTCCGGTGCCGATGCCGAGCCCTGGCGCCAGGCATTGATCGCCAGGGGCGTGCTGTCCTCGCGCCTGGAGGCCGGCAAGCAGGACGTCAAGGGCTTGCATATCGAGTGGATCCGATGAGAACCCTATGATCAGTAACGATCGCCTGTTGGTGCAGATTCTATTGCTGGCCCTGCTGGGGGCCGGCCTCTGGGTCATGGCACCGTTCATTTCGGCGCTGCTGTGGGGGGCGATCCTGGCGTTTGCCAGTTGGCCGTTGATGCGCCTGCTGACACGCTGGCTGGGCGGTCGCGAAACACTGGCGGCGGCGTTGTTGACCACCTTGTGGATCTTGCTCGTGGCATTGCCGCTGGTGTGGCTGGGTTTCAATCTGGCGGATCATATTCGTGATGCCACCGTCTTTATCCGTGATGTTCGCGTCGATGGCTTGCCTGAAGCGCCCTCCTGGCTGGGCGCCATTCCGTTTGTCGGTGAGCGCCTGGTCGGCATGTGGAACACCATCGATGAGCAAGGCGCGGCATTGCTGGCCAGCGTCAAACCCTATCTGGGGCAGGTCGGCAACTGGTTGCTGGCCCGCAGTGCGCAGATCGGCAGCGGTGTTCTGGAGTTGATCCTGAGCCTGGTGTTCGTGTTTTTCTTCTACCGAGATGGTCCGCGACTGGCGGCTTTCACCCAACGATTGTTGGAGCGGCTGATTGGGGAGCGTGCCGAGTATTACCTGGAACTGGTCGCGGGCACTGTACAGCGAGTGGTCAATGGCGTGATTGGTACAGCGGCTGCACAGGCCGTGCTGGCCCTGATCGGTTTTTTGATCGCGGGTGTGCCGGGTGCCCTGGTGTTGGGTATCGTGACCTTCCTGCTCAGCCTTATCCCCATGGGGCCACCGTTGGCGTGGATTCCAGCCACGGCCTGGCTGGCTTGGAAAGGCGATTACGGGATGGCGGTGTTCCTGGGCGTTTGGGGTACGTTCATCATCAGCGGCGTCGACAACGTGCTCAAGCCTTACCTGATCAGCCGAGGCGGGGATCTGCCTTTGGTGATTGTGCTGCTGGGGGTGTTTGGCGGATTGCTGGCGTTCGGGTTTATCGGCCTGTTCATCGGGCCGACCTTGTTGGCGGTGGCCTATAGCTTGCTGCTGGACTGGTCGAAAGCCACCGTTCGCGGGTAGGAGCCGGCTTTAGCCGCGAGGCGTCATCCCTGACACACCGTGGTGTCTCTATCGCCAGCAAGCTGTGCTCCTACCGGGTGTCGCAGCCGAGAGTAGGAGCACGGCTTGCCGGCGATGGGCATAGGTATCTACACAATTCTGGGGCAGCGCGGCTCTTGTAGCCGCTGCCGAGGTACGAGGCTGCGATCGGCGGCGAAGCCGTCGTAAATTCAGGCCCTTCGGTGTGCCTGATGGATTACGGTCTCAGGTTTTACGGCCGCTTCGCTGCCGATCGCAGCCTCGTACCTCGTCAGCGGCTACATTCGTAGCAGTAGACGAGTTCAGCGAGGCCAGGTCCGGGGACGTAGTCCTCGCAAAGCCTGTACTCGCGGTGTATCTGAATACTGAAGTGCCAGGTTTTACGACTGCTGCGCAGCCGGACGTGGCCTCGTTCTACTCGTCCACTGCTACGAAATGCAGTACACCAAAAGATGTGTAGATACCTATGCGGCGATGGGCGCACCGCGGAGCATCAGACAATCCGCGGTGCGTTCATCGCGGCTAAAGCCAGCTCCTACCGTTCGAGTAGGAGCCGGCTTTAGCCGCGAGACGTCATGCCTGGCACACCGCGGTGTCTCTATCGCCAGCAAGCTGTGCTCCTACCGGGTGTGCACCACCGAGAGTAGGAGCCGGCTTTAGCCGCGAGGCGTCATGCCTGGCACACCGCGGTGTTTCTATCGCCAGCAAGCTGTGCTCCTACCGGGTGTGCACCACCGAGAGTAGGAGCCGGCTTTAGCCGCGAGGCGTCATGCCTGGCACACCGCGGTGTCTCTATCGCCAGCAAGCTGTGCTCCTACCGGATGTGCACCACCGTACTTTCAGCGCAAGCTGATCAAGGCTTTTTCCAATGCCAGCAGGACAGCGCTGTGACGAGAGTTGACATTGAACTTACGGCGGATATTGCAGAAATGAAAGTTGACGGTCGACTCTGCGCAACCGCAAATCAGCGCTATTTCGGCCGAGGTCTTGCCTCGGGCGCTCCATTGCAAGGCGGCTTGTTCTTTGTCCGTCAGGTGGATCTGCGTCTCGGCGGTTGGCTCACTCATAAAATGCAATGCGCCGTCCAAGGAAAGCCGGTAACTCGATGAGCTAGTGCGCGGCATGTTGAACGCTCCCGTATTTTTGGCACAAAAGGCTCCGTCGGCTTCGCACGGCAAGCAGCCGGATGTGAAGTCGAAAGTGGAGTCCGAAAGAGGTGACAACGGGTCCAGTTATATCCTGCTTGAAGCGGCGCGCCACCTGTCATAAATGACAGGTTAGAGGGACTTGTCGGCATGCTGTTTTACTTTTCAGTTGAGCTTTCAAAAGCTTGAGCGCTTTTATTCAAGCCCAGTTCATTGACGATTTTTTTCGGTGTGCTCGGCGCCCTGTGCCCCCCTTTCTTTACGCATTTTTTATGCGCCTGCTCGAGCCCCCGTCTCGTTCCTTTACGCCCTGTTTGCCGACAATGGTTGCAAGCGGCACATGCCGTATCACGGAGATTTCCCATGAACGTGCTGGATGGGGTATCGCTGCTGTTGGCAGCGGGGCTGTTCGTTTATCTATTGGCGGCGCTGTTGCGCGCGGATCGGAGCTAGAGAGGCCATGCACAGTTATGACTTCTTGTTGATCTTGACCTTTTTCGCGTTGGTGCTGCTGCCTGCACCTGGGCTTGGGCGCTTTTACTACAAAGTGATGGAGGGACAGCGCACCTGGTTGAGCCCGGTGATAGGGCCAATGGAGCGCGGCTGTTATCGAATGGCCGGCGTCAATGAGCACCATGAGCAGAGCTGGCAGCAATACACATTGGCTTTGCTTGCCTTCAATTTGGCGGGCTTTGTGCTGTTGTTCGCGGTGCTGCTGTTGCAGGGCTCTCTACCCCTCAACCCGCAGCATCTGCCCGGGCAAGAGTGGAGCCTGGCGTTCAACACGGCAGTCAGTTTCGTCACTAATACCAACTGGCAAGCCTATAGCGGCGAAGCATCGCTCAGTTACCTGAGCCAAATGGTGGGCCTGACCGTGCAGAATTTTGTCAGCGCCGCCACAGGCCTTGCCGTGCTGGTTGCCCTGTGCCGCGGCATCGCGCGTCGCTCAGCCTCGACCCTGGGTAACTTCTGGGTCGACATGACGCGCGCGACTCTCTATGGGTTGTTGCCATTGAGCGTTGTGCTGGCGCTGCTGCTGGTGTGGCAAGGCGTGCCGCAAACCTTCAGTGACTATGCCCATGCCACCACCTTGCAAGGCGTGGATCAACTCCTACCACTGGGGCCTGCAGCCAGCCAGATTGCCATCAAGCAACTGGGCACCAACGGTGGCGGATTCTTCGGAGTCAACTCAGCCCATCCTTTCGAGAACCCGACGGACCTGAGCAATCTGTTTGAATTGGTATCGATCATTTTGATTCCGGCCGCGTTGGTCTTCACCTTTGGGCATTACGTCAAGGATCTGCGCCAGAGCCGGGCGATCATCGCGTGCATGCTGGTGTTGTTTCTGATCGGCGGGGGCACTTCGTTATGGGCTGAATACCAGCCCAACCCTGCGCTGAACACGGCGACGGTGGAGCAAGCGGCACCGATGGAAGGCAAGGAAAGCCGCTTTGGCACCACCGCATCGGTGCTGTGGTCGGTGACCACCACGGCGGCCTCCAACGGTTCGGTCAACGCCATGCACGACAGTCTCAACCCGCTCAGTGGCATGGTGGCGATGGTCAACATGATGCTCGGTGAAGTGATTTTCGGCGGTGTGGGCGCGGGGCTCTACGGGATGCTGTTGAACGTGCTGATTGCCGTCTTCCTGGCCGGCCTGATGATTGGGCGCACGCCAGAATACCTGGGCAAAAAGCTGCAGGCCCGTGAAGTGCAGCTGTTGGTGGCGACCTTGTTGGTGATGCCGGTGGGCGTGCTGATACTGGGAGCGATTGCGGCTAGCGTGCCGGTTGCTGGCGCGGCGGCCAGCAACCCCGGCGCCCATGGCTTCAGCCAATTGTTGTATGCCTATACCTCGGCCAGCGCCAACAACGGTTCGGCGTTCGCAGGCTTTGGTGCCAACACCACTTTCCACAACCTGATGTTGGGCCTAGGCATGCTGGTCGGCCGCTTCGGCTACATCCTTCCGGTGCTGGCACTGGCCGGCAGCCTGGCGCTCAAGCGTAGCAACGCCAGTGGGTTGGACAGCTTTCCCACCCATGGGCCGCTGTTTGTCACCCTGCTGACCGTCACCATCTTGCTGGTCGGTGGCCTGACCTTTCTGCCGACCCTGGCCCTGGGGCCGATTGCCGAACATTTGAGCCTGGGGTTCTGAGGAGCGAATCATGAATATGCCGATTCCTGTAGTAAAACCGGTGGAGCACACCACGGCCAACCAGGCCACTGGCGTGTCGGCGCTCTGGCGGCCGGCGTTGGTCCAGGCGTTCGTCAAGCTTGACCCACGGCAATTGAAACGTGCCCCGGTCATGTTGGTGGTTGCCCTGACAGCGGTCTTTACCACGCTGTTGTGCCTGGTACCTGATCCGGCTGTGCCCACCGCCGTGGCCGTTCAAATCGCCCTCTGGCTGTGGTTTACCGTGTTGTTCGCCAATTTTGCCGAAGCCTTGGCTGAAGGGCGTGGCAAAGCGCGCGCTGACAGCCTCAAGGCCGGCAGCCAAGGATTGATGGCTCGCCTGCGAGACGCGGATGGCTCGTTTGAACAGGTGGCCGCCAGCCGTCTGCGCAAAGGTGATGTGGTGCGCGTTGAGGCGGGTGAGATGATCCCCGGTGACGGTGAAGTCATCGAGGGCATCGCTGCCGTCAACGAGGCCGCGATCACGGGGGAATCTGCACCGGTGATTCGTGAATCGGGCGGCGATCGCTCGGCGGTCACCGGCAATACCCGGCTGGTCTCGGACTGGCTTGTGGTGCGAATCAGTGCCAACCCCGGTGAATCGACGCTGGACCGCATGATTGCGCTGGTCGAAGGCGCCAAGCGCCAGAAGACCCCTAACGAAATTGCCTTGGACATCTTGCTGATCGGGTTGACCCTGATCTTCCTGGTCGTGGTGGTGACCCTGCAACCCTTCGCCCAATTTGCCGGCGGCAGCCTGCCGCTGGTGTTTCTGGTCGCGCTGCTGGTCACGCTGATACCCACCACCATTGGCGGTCTGCTGTCGGCCATCGGGATTGCCGGCATGGACCGTCTGGTACGCCTGAATGTCATCGCTAAATCCGGCCGAGCGGTGGAAGCGGCGGGGGATGTGCAGGTATTGCTGCTGGACAAGACGGGCACCATAACCTTTGGCAACCGTCGTTGCAGCGCTCTGCACCCAGCCCCTGGGATCAGCGCCGCGCAATTGGCCGAGGCGGCGCTGCTCGCGTCGCTGGCCGATGACACCGCCGAAGGCAAATCCATCGTCGATTATGTGCGCTTGCAGAGCACCGCCCCTGAGCCCTCGGCGCAGGGCCTGATGCCGGTCGCGTTCAGCGCCGAAACCCGGCTGTCGGGCGTGGATACCGGCGCTCGGCGTTATCGTAAGGGGGCGGTCGATTCGGTACTGGCGTTCGTGGGCCTGCAACGCCTGGAAATGCCGGCATCCTTGTCACGGGAAGTCGACAAAATCGCCCAGAGTGGCGGCACACCCTTACTGGTCTGCATTGATCAACGACTGATGGGCGTCATTCACCTCAAGGATGTGGTCAAGCCGGGTATTCGCGAGCGGTTTTCCGAGTTGCGGCTGTTGGGCATTCGCACCGTGATGGTGACCGGTGACAACCCATTGACCGCCGCAGCCATTGCTGCCGAGGCGGGTGTCGACGATGTGCTGGCTGAAGCCACGCCGCAGAAAAAGCTTGAGCGCATTCGCCAGGAGCAGGACGCCGGGCGTCTGGTCGCGATGTGCGGGGACGGTGCCAACGACGCGCCGGCGCTGGCTCAGGCGGATGTCGGCATGGCCATGAACGACGGTACCCAGGCGGCGCGAGAAGCCGCCAACATGGTCGATCTGGACAGTGACCCGACCAAACTGCTGGATGTGGTGCAAGTGGGCAAGGAGTTGCTGGTGACTCGGGGTGCCTTGACGACCTTTTCCATCGCCAACGACGTGGCCAAGTACTTTGCGGTGTTGCCAGCGCTGTTCGCCTCCATTTACCCGCAACTGGGCGTGCTCAATGTCATGGGGCTGGCCAGCCCGCAAAGCGCCATCCTGTCGGCCATCGTCTTCAATGCCCTGATCATTGTCGTGCTGATTCCCTTGGCCTTGCGCGGTGTGCGGGTCAAGGCCGCCAGTGCCGCGCATCTGTTGCGGCGCAACTTGCTGATCTACGGCCTGGGCGGCATCGTCGTGCCCTTCTTGGGTATCAAACTGATCGACCTTGTGCTCAATGCCTTGCACCTGGTCTAGCCCATCTGTGCGCCGCACTGGCACACACTGAATCGAGGATCTGCCGATGTCTGCTTTCTTTCGTCCGGCCCTGAGCCTGTTGCTGTTGATGACAGTGATCACGGGTGTGGGCTATCCGTTGTTGGTGACGGCTGTGGCCCATGTCGCGTTTCCTGATCAGGCCGCTGGTAGCCTGCTGCGCGATGCCGACGGCAAGGTCCGTGGCTCGCGCTTGATCGCCCAGGATTTCCAGGGGGCGCAGTGGTTTCACCCGCGCCCGTCTGCCGGTGACTTTGCGACCGTTTCGAGCAGCGCCAGCAACCTGGCACCGAGCAACCCGGCCCTCGCTGCCCGCATCGAGCAGGCGGCAGCCGCACACTATGTGCCCGGCCAAGGGCCGGTGCCACTGGCCTTGCTGACGACCTCGGGCAGTGGTTTGGACCCGCACTTGCCGCCAGCGGCCATTGATTATCAGATGGCGCGGGTAGCCGACGCCCGACAAGTGCCCGAGACGGTCTTGCGGCCCTTGGTCGAACAGGCCACCCTGTACCCATTGTTTGGGCCGCCGGTGGTCAATGTCCTGGTGCTCAACGATGCCCTGGCCCGCCTGACGGCACCCGCCCTGTAAAGTCGAGAGTCTTGCATGAGTGATTCTGAACGCGCCGATGCCCTGTTGGCGCAGCTTCCCCGAGCGGGCCGCGGCCGTCTGAAGGTGTTTCTGGGCGCCGCGCCCGGCGTGGGCAAAACCTACGCCATGTTGCAGGCTGCCCATGGCCAGCAGCGTCAAGGTGTGCGGGTACTCGCAGGGATCGTGGAAACCCACGGCCGGGCCGAGACCGAAGCGTTGCTGGCAGGCTTGGCGCAGTGTGCGCTGGAGCGCCGTCAATACCGTGGCATGACGCTAGAAGAAATGGACCTGGACTCAGTGCTGGCAGCGGCGCCGCAACTGGCCCTGGTGGATGAGCTGGCCCACAGCAATGTGCCCGGCAGCCGTCATGCCAAACGCTGGCAGGACGTGCAGGAGTTGATCGCTGCCGGCATCGACGTCTACACCACCGTCAACGTCCAGCACCTGGAAAGCCTCAATGATCAGGTGCGAGGCATCACCGGGGTACAAGTGCGCGAAACCCTGCCGGACTGGGTGCTGCAGGAGGCCTTCGAACTGGTTTTGATCGACCTGCCACCGCGCGAGCTGCTCGAGCGTCTGCGTGAGGGCAAGGTGTATGTGCCCGAGCAGGCACGTGCGGCTATCGATGCGTATTTCACTCCGACCAACCTCACCGCACTGCGCGAACTGGCCATGCAAACGGCAGCGGCGCAAGTGGATACCGACCTGGCCCAGGGTTATAGCCGGCTCGGCCAGTCAGCCCCGGCGCTGCGCGGGCGCCTGCTGGTGGGCATTGATGCCGATCGCCAAGCCGAACGGCTGGTGCGCCACGCTAGTCGGGTAGCGCAGCGTCGGCATTTACCCTGGAGCCTGGTGCATGTGGATCACGGCACCGTGCGTGATGAGACCTCGCGCCAGTACCTGCAGGCCGCCCAGCAACTGGCCGAGCGGCTAGGGGGGGAAGTGGTGGTGCTGCGAGCGGGTGAGGTGGCACGCACGCTGATCCAGCATGCTGTCGAGCGCCGTGCCAGCGTGCTGTTGGTGGGCCAGTCTGGTAATCGCTGGCGTCGACGCTGGATAGGGGCCGGCGTGGCAGCCCGGCTATTGCGTGACAGCCATGGGCTGGAAATCAACGTGCTGGACCGCGATCCGGGTTTGGTTTCAGTGCGCACCACCTTGAGTCGGCTATGGCACTGGCCAGACTATCTGTTGGCGCTGCTGGCCACCGCCTGCGCCAGCGCATTGGCCTGGGGAGTTTCCAGTGTGCTGGCGCTGCCCAATATCTCTCTGGTGTTCCTGGCCGCTGTCTTGCTAGTCGCCGTGCGCAGCAGCCTGGGGCCGGCGTTGGTGTGCGCGATGGCCTCTTTTCTGGCCTATGACTTTTTGTTTATCCCGCCGAATTTCTCGTTCAGCATCCAGCGTGAAGAAGATGTCCTGACCTTGGTGTTCTTTCTGTTGATGGCAGCGCTGACCGGCAACCTGGCGGCGCGCCAGCGTCGACAGTTGCAGGCGCTGCGTGAAACCCAGGTGCAGACCCGCGAACTGCTTGACCTGTCGCGCAAACTGACGGCCGCGACTGACCGCCAGGCGGTGCTCAGTGCCGCGATGCAGCACTTGGACGGCTGGCAACACCTGAAGGTGTGCCTGCTCGAGCCAGACAATGATCAGGGCTGGAAAAACGCGGGCGGCACGCCTGCAGTGCTAGGGGATGTCGAACAGTCCGCTGCCCGTTGGGCCTGGCAACATGATCAAGCCTCTGGGCATGGCACCGCGACCCTACCCAGCGGTCGCTGGTGGTGGTGGCCATTGTCGCTGGAGGAGGGGCCGTTGGCCCTGCTCGGCGTTCGAGCCAATGACGGTGAAGACATGAATGCCGAACAGCGGCGTTTGTTGACGGCCCTGGGGCAACCCTTGGCCCAGGCGCTGGCGCGGGCACGCTTGAGCGAAGAGCTGGAAGCGGCGCGGCTGCATGGCGAAACCGAACAATTGCGCAGCGCCTTGCTCGCTTCGGTTTCCCATGACTTGCGCACGCCCTTGACGGCCATGCGTGGCAGCATCGACAGCCTGTTGGCACTGGGTGATGCGATCGGCCCCCAAGACCGCCTGGAACTGCTTGAAGGCACCCGCGATGAGGCCGAACGGTTGGATCGCTACATCCAGAACCTGCTCGATATGACGCGCCTGGGCCATGGCGCGCTCAAGCTTGCGCGCGACTGGGTGGCCCCCGAAGACATTGTCTCCAGCGCGCGCCAGCGCTTGCGGGTATTGCTGGCACCGTTGCAAGTCCAGATGCAAGTGGACTCGCCAATGCCATTGCTGCATGTACATGCTGCGTTGGTCGAACAGGCCCTGGTTAATGTGCTGGAAAACGCCGTGCGTTTTTCTCCGGCGTATGGGCGGCTCGAGTTGAAGGTCCAGGCGGCGGGCGGGTACGTGCGGTTTTCGGTCGGCGATCAGGGGCCTGGCATTGCACTTGAGGATCGGGAAAAGATTTTCGACATGTTCTACACGGCCGCACGCGGTGATCGAGGCGGGCAGGGCACCGGGCTTGGCCTGGCGATCTGCCAGGGTATGATTGGCGCCCACGGCGGCCATATCGAGGTGGCCGAGGGCATTGACGGTGCAGGCACCTGCATCACCCTCTGCCTGCCACTGCCCGCCCAGCCAGCGCCCGAGAGTGAACCCTGAACATGAGCCAGAGTGCGACCATCCTGGTCATCGACGACGAACCGCAGATCCGCAAGTTCCTGCGCATCAGCCTGGTGTCCCAGGGCTATAGAGTCATCGAGGCATCCACTGGCAACGAAGGGCTCGCCCAGGCAGCGCTGGCGCGTCCTGACCTGCTGGTGCTGGACCTGGGCTTGCCGGACATCGACGGTCAGGAGGTGTTGCAACAAGTACGCGAGTGGTCTCAGGCACCGGTATTGGTGTTATCGGTGCGGGCCAGCGAAGCACAGAAGGTGCAGGCGCTGGATAACGGCGCCAATGACTATGTGACCAAGCCGTTCGGCATTCAGGAGTTTCTGGCGCGGGTACGTGCCCTGTTGCGTCAGGCTCCCCAGGGGCAGGCACAACCTTCGGTCCTGAAGCTTGCCGGCTTGAGTATCGACCTGGCATTGCGGCGAGTCGCGCTCGATGGCGTCGACGTGGCCCTGACCCGTAAAGAGTATGCGGTGCTCTCACAACTGGCGTTGTATCCAGGAAGGGTCATCACTCAACAGCAGCTGCTCAAGGATATCTGGGGTCCTACCCATATCCACGATACGCATTATCTGCGAATCGTCATTGGCCACTTGCGCCAGAAACTTCAAGACGATCCGGCAGCCCCTCGCTTTATTCTGACTGAACCTGGGGTGGGCTATCGGTTGAGTGATGCGCTGGCGAATTAAGGGCAGCCCGCATCGGCGGTAACGAGCCCAGTTTGTCCAGGGCCGTGCGCTTTTGTCGGCTGATGGTTTTTTCGCTGCGATTGAGCTTGCGGGCGATTTCCCGGCCAGAGAGCCCCTGGCCTATCAAGCGCATCACCTCTTGTTCCCGAGGTGACAACTCGGCCTGTTGCCATTCCAACAGGCGGCCATCGGTTTCCAGCAGGCCGCAGAAGCTGTCACTGACATAAAACCGCCCGCGCGCCGCGCTGTACAGCGCCTGGGGCAAGGTGTCGAGCGGTGCATGTTTATCGAACAAGCCGCGTACCCCCAGTTTATGCAGCGCGCGCAAAGTGGGTGCGGAGCTCAGCATGGTCATGACCACGATCGCCATGTGTGGGTATTGGCGGCGTAGATAACCGACCATTGCAAGGCCATCAGGTTGTTTGCCATTGGGCATGCAAAAGTCCGTGAGCAGCAGGTCACAGGGTTGGTTGTAGAGGTGCTGATGCAGCTCGTCCGTACTGTGGACCTTGGCGGTCAACTCGAACAGGCACGGAGGCCGAGTAGTGAGCAACTGGCCGACGGCCCATGCGGTGATGGGATGGTCATCGGCGATGACTAAAGTGTGGCGCATGAGCAAAGAACCCACGACAACCCGCGAACGAGCTGTCAGAAATGTAAGACGGCGGGATTCTAGTGTCAGGGTTTGGCCCAAAATGCAGGTATAGCTGCATTGTGGCGTGGGAAAACCAGACGGCAAGTGTAGTCAAACTATGCCTATCTACGCTCATTTTCATAGGTGTCCAGCGTGTCACGGGCAATTTCCCGGCCGAGGGCGATCAGCTCCGGCGCCTTGTAGAATTCGAAAAACCGGCACACCCGCTTAGGTACGTTGATCAACACATCGGGTGGGTAACCCGCGATCTTGTATTGCGCCAGGGAAGTCTGCATCACCTCGAAGCTCTGGTTGATCAAGTCCAGCAGTGACGCAGGCCCCACGTTGTCGATGATTACGGAACCGGTGGCCGAGCTTGGGGCGCCATCGTCTTCAGGCGCCGCAGCCGGTTGCTGGGCACCGGGGCTTGCGGCATCCAGCCAAGGGTTGGCGCCCAGGTTGGCGGCGCTGGAGGCCAGGGTTTCCTGCTCCAGTCGCAACAGGGCTTCGGCGGGTTTGCGTTTGAAAGGCATATGCGAGCCCAGGGAGTTGATCAGGCTGTTGAAGCGCGCCTTGAAGGCCGCGGGGCGCTCGATCACCGGCAATTGGTAGTGCTTCTGGTTGGTGGAGTTGAGGTTGACGGCGATGATCAGGTCGCAGTGGCTGGACACCACCGGAACGATGGGCAAGGGATTGAGAATGCCACCGTCGACCAGCATGCGGTTGCCTTGCATGACCGGGGTAAACAGGCTGGGAATGGCCGCCGAGGCACGCATGGCTTGGTGCAGGCAACCTTCCTGGAACCAGATTTCCTGTTGGTTGGTGAGGTCGGTGGCCACCGCGGTGTAGGGAATACGCAAGTCTTCAATATTCACATCGCCGACAATCTTGCGGATCTGTCCGAAGACCTTCTCGCCGCGCATCGCGCCCAGGCGAAAGCTGACATCCACCAGGCGCAACACATCCAGATAGTCCAGGCTTTCGATCCAGTTGCGGTACTCCTCAAGTTTGCCGGCGGCATAGATGCCGCCGATGACTGCGCCCATGGAGCAACCGGCAATGCAGGCGATGTCGTAGCCGCGTCGTTCGAGCTCTTCGATGACACCAATGTGGGCGTAGCCACGAGCGCCACCAGAGCCTAATACCAATGCGACGCGCTTCTTCATGATAGGGCCCTGGCAGTTTCAAAACTCACTGGACTAACAATGCACCCATTGTGCTATCGGCTTCAATCCCACTTGCGACGCTTCGTTATCCGGCCGCGCTGCGCTACGCTTGTGCGCAGCGAGCCAGGGCACTTTTTGCAGGTATTACCGTCTGACTTTGCATCTATTATCGTTCTTTGAGGTGTTCCCCATGAAAGGCTGGATCTGTTTGCCGTTGATGGCCTTGGTGCTGGCCGGTTGCGCGGGCAAGACTGCTTATCGCGACAGTTGCGGCAGCCAATTGGATGCGGCTTGGCACGAGCTCGATATTGCCAAGGCCGAGGGCTTTGCCGGCACGGTCAGTTATTCGAAGGCTCTGTCACTGCTGACCGGAGCCAAGACCCAGCAGCAATTCGAAGGCTTCGAAGGCTGTACCAAAAAGGCTCAAAAAGCCCGTTTCTATATTCGTGAGTCGCGCGCCGGGCGTTGACCACAGTCAGGCTGGGGGTGTTGCCGATGTCCGCACTGCTCGATCATATCGTTGCCCGAGTGATTCATGCCCAGATTCGCTTGTTGGCTTGCCAGGCGCGCCTGGCAGCGCAGACCGACAGCGAAGCGCTGCATGACTTGCGCACTAGCGTGCGGCGTCTGCGTAGCCTGCTGCGGCCGCTGCGCATATATCCGGGCATAGAGCAGTTGGAGGCTGCGGCCAAGGCCGTGGGCGACCTGACCACGCCGCTGCGGGACAAGGAGGTGCTGGCCGCACAGTTGCTGAAGCTAGGGCAGGAGCAGGCGGCCAGGCGTCGACAGACTGAAATGGCGGGTGTCTTTCCAGCGGTGGCCAACAGCGCTGAACTTCGGCAGTTGTTGAACGTGCTGGACGCATTCCCCAGCTTCCTGCGGGTGGTGCAGCGCCAAGGGCTGCTATGCAAGGTGCGGCCTCATGTGCAAAAGCGCTTGGCCAAACAGGTGAAACAGTTGCTCGAAGCGCTGCAAGACCCGGCCCACGATCGGCATCGCCTGCGCTTGATGGTCAAGCGCGTTCGCTACGCCAGCGAAGCCTACCCGCAACTGGACCGGGCGACCCCTGGCTTGACCCGCCGACTCAAACAGGCTCAAGGCGCCTTGGGCGACTGGCACGATCATTTCCAGTGGTTGCTCCAGGCCCAGACCCAGCCCGACCTGTCCCCCTGTATTGCACACTGGTCAGCCGCCATGCAGAAAGCCGAGCTGCGCGCCGACGGCGTGCTGGAAAAACTGCTGGATGCTTGTCAGGCCGCAAAGTTGGCGTAAACAGGCGCTGTACTGCAGAGGCTGGCTGGTTACTATCACGACACCTGTTCCTATCGTGTCGAGGTTTTCATGCAATTTTCCCAGCTGCTGGCTGCCGTGCGTGCCAACCCGCAAGCGGTCATCATTCCTGGCCAGTGGGGCCAGGGTCGTGCCTGTTTTGGCGGCCTGATGGCGGCGCTGGTGTACGAAGCCATGCGTGCCAAAGTCAGCGCCGAGCGCCCGGTGCGCTCGCTGGCCATTACCTTTGTTGCTCCCGCAGAACCCGAGGTGCCGATCAGCTTCGAGGTAGAGGTGCTGCGCGAAGGCAAGGCCGTGGTGTCATTGTTGGGGCGGGCGGTGCAGAAGGGGGCGGTGGTAACGCTGATCCAGGGCAGCTTTGGCGCATCACGCCCCTCGGTCATTGATATTCCAAGCGAGCCTGCGGCGGACATGAAGTCGTTGCAGGCGTCGGTCGAGTTGCCCTATGTCGAAGGGCTGACCCCTGAGTTCATCCGTTTCCTGGATATGCGTTGGGGCGTGGGCGCGATGCCGTTCACCAACACCCCGTCACGGCAGATGGGCGGGTGGGTGCGACTGCGTGGCGATGTCGTGGAAGAGCCGGCCACCGAAGCCCACTTGCTGGCGTTGGTCGATGCCTGGCCGCCCGCGGTGCTGCCTTACCTGAGCAAGCCTGCGGCGGGCAGTACCCTGACCTGGACCATCGAATTTGTTCAGCCTGTCCCGAAACTCAGCACCCATGACTGGGTGCGGTATTGCGCGGACATCGAACATGCCCGCGATGGCTACGGCCATACCGCGGCCGGGGTCTGGACGGCCGAGGGCCAACTGATTGCCCTGAGCCGGCAAACGGTGACCGTGTTCGCTTAAGGGCGCCGATGGCGTTCCAGGCCAAGGGCGGCGAACAGGCCGATGATGCCTACGGCACATGCCGTGAAATCCGGTCTGAAAAGACCGGACAGGATCAGCAGTGCGGCCAGGATGAACAGCGGTACCGCGATCAGGTGCGGCACCCGATTGGCAGGCCAGGTCGGGAAGTTGGACAAGCGTTTCATGAGCGGCCTCCTGGGGCTGGGTAGGAGCCGGCTTTAGCGATGAACGCACCGCGGTGTGTCGGAAAACCGCGGTGCGTTCATCGCGGCTAAAGCCGGCTCCTACCTCACAAGCGGGTGCCCGCGAATCGGCGCCCCGCATACCCAAAGCATAGTGCTGTCCCACCAGCCCTGCGAATCAAGCAACAGTCGGCAAGTTGAAAAAGGCCCGCGCACTGGCGCTGCTATGGGCGGCCAGGTCTTCCACGGTTTCGCCTCGGTGCAGGGCGACTTCACGCAATACTTCGGGCAAGTACGCCGGTTCGTTACGGCCGTTTTTCGGCTTGGGCCGCAGGCTGCGTGGCAACAGGTACGGGGCATCGCTCTCCAGCATCAGGCGGCCACGAGGGATATTGCCCACCAGTGGGTGCAGGTGCGTGCCGCGGCGTTCGTCACAGATCCAACCGGTAATGCCGATGTGCAGGTCCTGGTCCAGGTAGCTGAACAGCGCCGCTTTCTCACCGGTAAAGCAATGCACGACGGCACCGGGCAGGCGGTCGCGGTAATCCTTGAGGATGTCCAGCAAGCGCACGCTGGCATCGCGTTCATGCAGGAACACCGGCATTTGCAGCTCGACCGCCAGGGCCAGGTGTTCTTCCAGCACCTTTTCCTGCTGGGGGCGTGGGGAGAAATCGCGGTTGAAATCCAGGCCGCATTCACCCACGGCCTGCACTGAAGTTTCCCCCAGCAGTGCCCGCAGGCGACGGGCCGTATCGGCGTTCCAATCGCTGGCGCTGTGGGGGTGGATGCCTGCGGTGGCAAACAGCCGCTGGCCGCTTTCATCCAGTTGCCGGCACAACTCAAGGGACTGCTCACTGCCCTCGACACTGGTGCCGGTCAGCACCATTTGGCACACCCCGGCGTGGTAGGCGCGCTCGAGCACCGCGTCCAGTTGTGGGGCAAAACTTGCGTGGGTCAGATTGACGCCAATGTCGATGAGTTGCATGGTGCTACCTCGGTGCCGCCAGGATCAAAGGCCGAAAAGCTTACCAGAGCCTGATAAAAATAAATAAAACCAAGAACTTCAACAGCTTGTGGCTGTCTGTTGCGGTTCATTGTAGCGATGGTGTCCTTTCCGGGAGAACGGATGACGCGACCCGCCTTGCTGATCGTGCTGTGCCTGGGGCTGTTGGCGTCGTGGCCGGCGGCTGCGCGCCTGCCAGGGCCACCGGAAGTCGTGCAGGCTGGCAAGGTCCGCGACCTGGCGCAGATCCGCAGCAGTCGAGTGCTGCGCGTGCTGGTCAATCAGAGCCGCAACAGCTCCGGCGAAGTGCAGGGTGAATCCATCGGAGTGGAATACCACCGCTTGCGCGCCTTCGAGCAGTCTCTCAATGCCCGCGCCCGCGACGGGCAAGAAATCCAGCTGAAAATCATCCCCCGGGCCAAGGACCAGTTACTCGGCGCGCTGCAGCGTGGCGAGGGTGATCTGGTAGCGCCGGGCGAGTTGGTCGACCTTGCGCCCAATCATGCCGTCAGTGCCAGTGATGGCATTGGCCCGGACTTGCGGCTGATGCTGGTCGGGCGCAAGGGAGAGCGGCGCTACACCAGCATCGAGCAGTTGTCCGGCAAGACCCTGATGTTGCCGACCGGCAGCGCCGCCAGCGATTCGGTGCATGAAATCAACCAGAAGCTGGCATTGCGCAAGCGGCCACCGATCCAGATCGAATGGGTAGACCCGACGCTGGCGGTCGAAGATGTGCTGGAGATGGTCCAGGCCGGGATCTTCCATCTGACCGTGGTCGAACAGCCGATTGCCGAGCGCTGGGCCAAAGTGATGCCCCGGTTGCGCCTGGACCGCCAAGTGCAGGTCAGCCCTCCCGAGGCGATGCACTGGTACGTGCGCCGCGATGCCTCGATGCTGCTGGCCAGCATCGACCGGTTTCTCAAGGGTTACCGTATTCCGGCCGACCAGGACGCCGCGTTTGTGCGGGTTTACCGCCGTCTGTATAAGGTCCACTACCCGCTGGCCCGCGCCGACCGCCAGCGCCTGGAAAAGCTGCGCCCGGTGTTGCAGCGCCACGCCAACGCCCAGAACCTCGACTGGCTGAACCTGGCCGCGCTGGCCTTCAAGGAGTCCACGCTTAACCCCCAGGCGCGCGGCAGCGGTGGGGCGACGGGGTTGCTGCAGATCACCCCCGCGGCGGCGCAACGGGTCGGGGTGAACAATATCAGTCAAGTCGATAATAACGTCGAGGCAGGCGCCCGTTACTTGTCGATGATCCGACGCAAATTCTTTGCCAGCAACCAACTCAATGAACGTGAGCGCATGGCCTTTGTATTGGCTGCGTACAACATGGGGCCGGAGCGGGTCCAAGGCATGCGCGCCGAAGCTCGTCGCCGTGGGCTGAACCCCAACCAGTGGTTTTTCCAGGTTGAACGCATTGCCATGGAGCAGGTCGGTATGTCGGTCGTCAGCTATGTTAATAGCGTCAACAAGTACTACTTGGCCTTTGACCGTGAACGGGAATCGCTGGAACCGGCGCGGCGCAAGGTCGTCTCGCGAAACTAATCGATTAAGTTGATATTTAAGCGCCGTTATTTGCGGTTTTCATATTTGTAAATATGATTAGGATGGTGGCCATTCCACACATCTCCGCGCAAAGGACTTCTCCATGAACACGCTGATCCATAACGTACTGAGCACCCGTGCAGGTTTCGGTCTGACGGTGTTGCGCATCTTCGTTGGCATCATCTTCGTCGCCCACGGCGGCCAGAAACTGTTCGGCTTGTTCGGTGGCTATGGCCTGGCCGGCACTGCCCAGTATATGGAAAGCATCGGGCTGGCACCCGGTACCCTGATGGCAATGATGTCGGGTGGTGCCGAGTTCTTCGGCGGCCTGGCCCTGATCATCGGCTTGCTGGCCCGGCCGGCGGCGCTGGCGCTGGCAGCGACCCTGGTGGTGGCGATCCTGATGGTCCATATCAACAACGGGCTGTTCATGGCCAACAACGGCTACGAGTTTGCCTTGGCCCTGCTGGGCGGCACTGTCGCCGTGCTGGTCGAGGGCGCAGGCAAGTTCTCGGCGGATGCGGCCATTACCCAATCCTGATGGCCCTGTTCACACTGTAGGAGCAGACCTTGGTCGCGATGGCATCACCGCCGTATCCAGAGAGACCGCGGTGATGCCATCGCGACCAAGGGCTAGGCGCCCCCGTCGCTCCTACACACACGTTCAGTAAGTGCAGGGTGATTGACATTCCCTGACATGATTCTCTAGGATGCTCTCCATTGCGCCGATTTAAACAGCTACTTGCGGGGCGCCGGAGGACTTCAATCCGAAATACCGCTAAAGCGCTGGTTCGGTGACGCCTCCCACCGCTGCCAAGCGGATCTTGGAGGCGGAGAAGAAATCATCATGAGTTGTCCGCGTACCAGTGTCTGTCTGGCTCCCTTGACCTACAGCCCAGCTTCACGCACCCCTCGCATCCTCCTCGGTGGTCAACACCAACCTACCTTATTGCGTTACCTCGATGGCTGGCCCCGGCGCAAAGGCAAGGCCACGGCATTCTTGCTGCAGTTCGTCGATGAAGTGTCGGCACTGGCCCAGTATGCCGATGACCGTTTTGACCTGGCCGTGGTCCAGTCGCCGTCTCCAGAAAATACCGATGAGATGATCCACCAGCTTACGCGTATCGCTCGACAGGGTCTGATCACTCTGCGCTAGCAGCTAGTCCTGCCAGACGATGCAGCCCCGTGCAGAACCCGAACAATGAGCAGGTTGCCCGCGCTCCATGGCTGCGGGCCCGATCTGCTCATTTTTCTGGAGATTCTCCATGTCTGTGATTGCCATTACCGGCGCCGGTTCCGGCATCGGCGCTGCGCTCAAACACCAGCTGCAGGCCCAGGGCCACAGCGTGATCGCCATCGATCGCGCCAACGCCGAAGTGCTGGCTGACTTGTCGACCCCGGCCGGGCGTGCGGCGGCGGTGCAGGAAACACTCGATCGCTGTGATGGCGTGCTGGACGGCCTGGTGTGCTGCGCCGGAGTGAGCGTGGGTAACAGCAGCGCGTCCCTGATGGTGGCGGTCAATTATTTCGGTGTCACCGAGGTGCTTGAAGGCTTGCTGCCAGCCTTGGCCAAAGGCCATTCGCCGTCGGCGGTGGTGATCGGCTCGGTGGCTTCGATACAACCGGGCGTCGACGGCCTGGCAGTGGTCCAGGCCATGCTGGCCGGTGATGAACAGGCCGCCCTGGCAGAGGCGCAGAGCGCGGCACCGCACCAGGCGTATGCCGGTTCCAAGTTTGCCGTCACCTGCCATGTTCGCCGCCAGGTGCAGGCGTGGGCGGATCAGGGCGTGCGCTTGAACGTGGTGGCCCCTGGGGCGGTGGAAACGCCGCTGTTCCAGGCCTCCAAGGACGACCCGGTGTATGGCGAGTCGACCCGCAAGTTCGTGGCGCCGATGGGGCGTGGCAGCCAGCCGGATGAACTGGCGGCAGTGATTGTGTTCCTGCTGTCCGAGCAGGCCAGCTTCATGCATGGCAGTGTGGTGTTCGCCGACGGCGGCATGGATGCGCGGATGCGGCCGGATCGGTTCTAAGACATGGGGCTGCTGACAAAAAACCTGTAGCCGCTGCCGAAGGCTGCGATGCGGCCCGCTAGGGGCGCCGGCGCGGCTCTTGGATCCTGCGCCCGCGGTGCGGTCGATCGCAGCCTATCGGCAGCGGCTACAGCGATCGCAGCCTGTCGGCAGCGGCTACGGCAGCCCCAATTTCCTACGTTTTGTTCGAGCGCTGGCCCACGTACACCGCCACCAACAACCCCATCGGCACCAACAGACTCAAGCTCGCCAGCGCCAAGGCGTAACGCAACGACTCGGCGCCAAACCCAGGCACCAGCCAATCGCTGACCAACCCTGTGACCAGCGGCCCCAGTCCCGCCCCGCACAAGGTGGACACCACGGTTTGCAAGGCCACGGCGGTGGCTCGCTGCCAAGGGCTGACCAGTTGCGTCAACAGATTGTACGAAGCCCCCACCCACCACATGCCAAAAAATCCTGCCAACCCTCCCCAGACCATGGCCTCGGGCACCTGCACTGAGCCAATTTCGATCAGCATCCTGGCAGGCCACAGCAGGTAAGCCAGCAAACTGCCCAGGCCCAGTACATGGCCGAACAAGGGTATACGCAGCAGCCATAGGGGTTGGCCATTGCCCAGGCGATCACTCAGCCAGCCACTGACCAGCCCGCCCAAGGCGGCGCTGCCGCCGCCGACCACACCGGCCAAAATGCCGGCGTCCTGCAAGGTCAGGTCATGGGAGCGCATCAAGAAACTGGTGTTCCACATTGACAGGGCAAAACCGCTGAACGTGGCCGTGGCATTGGCCAGCATCAACAGCAGGTAAGGGCGGTTGCGCATTAACGTCAGTGCGGCTTGTGAGAGTGATTCGCTGGGCGAGACGGCGGCAACGGAAATATCCCAGCGGCCGCGTGCCGGCTCCCGGGCAAACAGATGCAAGCCCAGGGCGACGATCACCACCGGCGCGGTAATGGCCAAGAAACCGCTGCGCCAGCCGTACTGTTCCACTATCCAGGCGCCGACACTCAGGCCCACTACCGCCGACAAGGTCGGCGCGCCGATAAAGCAGCTGATGGCCAGCGTGCGATTGCGCGGAGGGTAAAGGTCGGCGATCAACGACAGTGACGCCGGGGTCACCGGCGCTTCTGTCACGGCGGTCAGCATGCGCGCCAGTACCAGCACGGCAAAGCCGCTGGCGATCCCGCTAAGCGCGGTCGCCAGTGCCCACAACAGCAGGCTCACCACCAGCAGCCGAACCCGCGAGTAACTGTCGGCCAGACGCCCGGCCGGCAGCCCCGCGAAGGCATAGACCAGCGCAAAGGCCAGGCCCGAGATCAGGCCCATCTGTGCATCGCTGGCGGCGAACTCGCGCTTGATCGGCTCGATCATCACCGACATGATCTGCCGGCCCAGAAAGGTTCCGGCGTAGCCCAGTACGATCAACAGCAACAGGCGGTGAGCAGTGATGCCCACCCGGGTATCTACATCGCAGGCAGGCACACTCATTGACGATTTTCCTGAAGGTCAGGCCTTGGCCTGGCGTTGTTTGAGCAAGGTCAGGGCGGTGTCTTCGATCATGTCTTCCTGACCGCCGACCATGCCGCGACGGCCCATCTCGACCAGGATTTCCCGAGCCGAAACCCCGTACTTCTTCTCGGCGCGCTTGGCGAACAGCAGGAACGAGCCATAGACCCCGGCATAGCCCATGGTCAGAGCATCGCGGTCGCTGCGGATCGGGAAGTCCATGATCGGCACCACCAGGTCTTCAGCCACATCCTGGATGCCGAACACATCCACACCGGTCTCGATGCCCATGCGCGCGCAGACCGCCACCAGCACTTCCATCGGCGTGTTGCCAGCGCCGGCACCCAGGCCTGCACAGGCGGCGTCGATACGCGTGGCGCCCCCTTCGATGGCAGCAATCGAGTTAGCCACGCCCATGGCCAGGTTGTGATGGCCGTGAAAGCCGATTTCGGTGCCTGGCTCCAACACATCACGCAAGGCCTGGATGCGCGCCTTCACGTCATGGGGCAGCAAGTAGCCGGCCGAGTCGGTGATGTAGATGCAGTTGGCGCCGTAGCTTTCCATCAACTTGCCCTGGGCAGACAAGCCTTCTGGGCTGTTCATGTGCGCCATCATCAGGAAACCGACGGTGTCCATGCCCAGCTTGCGCGACAGCGAAATGTGCTGCTCGCTGACGTCCGCCTCGGTGCAATGGGTGGCCACGCGCAGGGTGTTGACGCCCAGCTCCTGGGCCATCCGCAGGTGATCGACCGTACCGATGCCCGGCAACAGCAGTGCCGAGACCTTGGCCTGTTTCATCAGCGGAATGACTGCCGACAGGTACTCTTCGTCGGTGTGGGCCGGAAAGCCGTAGTTGACCGAACTGCCGCCCAGGCCATCGCCGTGGGTGACTTCGATCAGGGGTACGCCAGCAGCATCCAGGCCTTGGGCGATGGAAGTCATCTGCTCCAGGGTGATCTGGTGACGCTTGGGGTGCATGCCGTCGCGCAGGCACATGTCATGCACGGTGATTTTCTTGCCTTTGAGGTCCATGGCCTGCTCCTTAAACGTCGGTCTGCTTGAGAAGTTCTTGAGCGAACATCTGCGCCGTGCGCGCGGCGGCGGCGGTCATGATGTCCAGGTTGCCGGCGTACTTGGGCAGGTAGTCGCCCAGGCCTTCGACTTCCATGAAGATCGACACGCGGTTGCCATCGAACACCGGGCCGTTGACCAGCTTGTAGCCGGGCACGTATTCCTGCACTTCCTCGATCATGGCGAGGATGGACGCGGTGATCGCGGCTTCGTCCGGCGCGGTTTCGGTCAGGCAGTGCACGGTGTCACGCATGATCAGCGGCGGCTCGGCCGGGTTGATGACAATGATTGCCTTACCCTTTTTCGCCCCACCCACCTGCTCGACCGCGGCAGCGGTGGTGCGGGTGAATTCATCGATGTTCTTGCGGGTGCCTGGGCCGACCGACTTGGAGGCGGCGGTGGCGATGATTTCGGCGTACTCCACCGGCTGCACCCGGGAGACTGCCGCCACCAGCGGAATGGTGGCCTGGCCACCGCAGGTGACCATGTTGACGTTCAGGGCGCCAGCCTTGAGGTTGGCCGCCAGGTTGACCGGCGGCACGCAGTAAGGGCCGATGGCCGCTGGTGTCAGGTCGATCATCAGCACGCCCAGCTCATTGAGCTTGCGGCTGTTCTCGGCGTGCACGTAGGCGGACGTGGCATCAAAGGCGATACGAATGTCGTCGGCGATAATGTGCGGCAGCAAGCCGTCGACACCGTCGGCGGTGGTTTTCAGGCCCATCGCTTCGGCGCGCTTGAGGCCTTCGGATTCTGGGTCGATGCCGACCATCCAGACCGGCTCCAGCACCTCGCTGCGTTGCAGCTTGTACAAAAGGTCGGTGCCGATATTGCCCGGCCCGATCAGGGCACAGCGGATTTTTTTGCTCATGGAATGCTCCGTCGCGTCAGGTCAGTCGATAAAGCGCAGGCTCGCTGCACCCAGGCCACTGATGGTCATTTCGATATGGTCGCCCGGGCCTACCGGCACCAGCGGCGCCAGGGCGCCGGAGAGGATCACCTCGCCACGGCGCAAGGGGATGCCCAGGCGGCCCAGGGTGTTGGCCAGCCAAGCCACGGCCTCGCAGGGATGGCCCTGCA
This sequence comes from Pseudomonas sp. KH_021, assembly GCF_057838865.1. Lineage (NCBI taxonomy): Bacteria > Pseudomonadati > Pseudomonadota > Gammaproteobacteria > Pseudomonadales > Pseudomonadaceae > Pseudomonas > Pseudomonas sp. KH_021. The sequence goes on from NZ_CM174477.1 coordinate 1,880,270, forward strand.
CCGCGCTGCCCAGGCCCGAACCTGCAGGCTTGCCGTTCAATTGCATGTTCAGCTCGACGCTGGCCAAATCCAGGCTGCGTGGGTCGACACGCTCCTCACCCAGCACGAACACGCCACAGGAGGCGTTGTCGGCGACGGTGTCCTGGATGGCGATTTTCCAGTCCTGGATGCGCGAATCGACGATCTCAAAGCAACAGGTCACCGATTCGGTCGCCGCCAGTACATCGGCGGCGGTAACGCCCGGGCCATTCAAGTCGGCCGCCAGGATAAAGGCGATTTCGCCCTCGGCCCGGGGCTGGATCATCGGTTGCTCGCGCAGGCTCACGGCGCTGCCGTTGGCAACCTGCATGCGGTCGGTGAGAAAACCGAAGTCGGGCTGGTGGACATTGAGCATGTCCTGGACCGCCTTGCTGGTGACGCCGATTTTCTTGCCGACCACTTGCTCGCCGAGGGCTTCGCGGCGCTTGAGAAACTGCAGCGAAATGCGATAAGCCTCCTCGATGGTCAGGTCCATTCGAGAGGTCAGTGGGGTCACCGGGGTGCGCGATTGCAGCGCGTTGTACAGCTCATCGCCCAGGGCGACGATCAGGTCTTGGTCGAGCATCAGTAAAGAGTCCTTGGTTAGCCGGGCCAGACGCTGGTTTCAGCGCCGCCGTCGATCTCGAGGATCTTGCCGGTCACCCAGCTGGAGGCCGGGGTGGCCAGGTACAGCGCGGCAGCGGCGATGTCTTCGACTTCACCCAGGCGCTGCAGGGGCGTGTTCGTTTCCATGGCGACGCGCATGGCGGGCGGCATCACCCCATTCAATGCATCGGTGAGGATTGGGCCTGGAGCAATGCCGTTGACACGAACCTGTGGCGCGAAATCCTGGGCCAGCAGGCGGGTCATGTGGCTCAAGGCCGCCTTGGCTGTACCGTAGGCACTGAAGTGCTTTTGCGCATAGCGAGCGGCCACGGAGGTGATGTTGATGATATTGCCAGCCCCTGCAGCTTGCATGTGCGGCACGCACAGTTGGCTCAGGTGGTAGGCGCTGGTGACGTTGAACGCCAGCGTCTGCTGGAACGCTTCGAATTCAAGCGTGAGCGGGCTGTTGGGGCCACCGCCACCGGCGTTGTTGACCAGATGGGTGACCTTGCCGAAGGCCTCAAGCGCAGCGTCCACCAAGGCCTGGCGCTGCTCGCCATCGTTGACGTCGCAACGCACGGCAATCGCCTGGCCGCCGTTTTCGCGAATCTGTGCCGCGACTTTTTCCACATCGGCCAGGGTGCGGGCGGCGCAAACGACCTTGGCACCTGCCTGGGCATAGGCCAGGGCGATGGCGCGGCCAATGCCGCGACCGGCACCGGTAATGATGGCGACGCTGTCATTGAGGGTGAAGCGATCGAGCAGATTCATGCAGGCTCCTTGTGAAAATGCCAGGATTTAGCCGAGCTGAGCGGTGGGTTCGGCGGTCGATGCCCAAAGGTCGGGCAGGCCGGGGTCGGAGATCTGGATAAGACGCTTGAGCAAAATTTTCAAGGCCTGGGCATCGCCGACACCTAGCTTTTCGGTCAATTGCTGCTCCACAGCCTTGGCCAGTGCAATTTGCTCCAGGGAAACCTCCCGGCCTGCTGCGGTGAGCACAAAGCGCTGCTCGCCGTGGCGTTCCTCAATAGCGATATAGCCCTGCTTCTCAAGGAATATCAGCATGGACTGCGAGACTTCCTTGCCGGTGTAGGTGACGAACTCGTTGATCTCTTTGAGGTTCAAGTTGTCGCGGATACACAGCACCGAGAGCACAAAGAACCCATGCTCGTCGATCTTCTGGCTTTGCAGCAGGCGCCTGAGCTCATCGAGCATCTGGTAATGCGCACGGCCTACCAGATAGCCCAGCAAATCTTCGGTGTAGCTGCATTCCGGTGGCGGTTCGGCCGCCAGGCGCACGCCGTTGTGCGGCTTGCGCGCGGCCAGGGCGTACTGGCCACTCTGGAATGCCAGCGGCGCACGTTCGCTCTTGTCGAAGGCCAGCACCTCACCGACAAAAATCACATGGTCGCCGCCCTCGTACTGGAAGGCTGTGCGGCACTGGAAGCGAGCGGTGCAGTCGTGCAGCAGGGGGATGTCGTTGATGCCGGCGTCCAGCTCGATACCGGCAAACTTGTCTTCGCCACGCGACGCGAAGCGCCCGGAAAGCACTTCTTGCTCATGAGAGAGCACGTGCACGTTCCAGTGGCGGTTATCGGCGAAGGCGGGCAGGCTCAGTGCTGACTTGGCCAAGCTCCACAGCACCAAGGGAGGATTGAGCGACACCGAGTTGAAGCTGTTCGCCGTAATGCCCACCGACTCGCCATCTGGCGTGCGGGTGGTGATGATGGTGACGCCAGTGGTGAAGGTACTCAGCGCACTGCGAAACGCTTGCGGGTTAAAGCTGCCTTGAGCAGTCATGATCTGCCTCATCAATCGGGTCTGTCGTGATAGCCAGTATCGGCAGCCAAAGGCATCGAATCATCGTCTCTATGGACTAACGCTTATCACCGACCATCGACCATCGGTAGGAGCAGACCTTGGTCGCGATGGCATCACCGCGTATATCAGGCAGACCGCGGTGTGGCCATCGCGACCAAGGTCTGCTCCTACCTCAATCAGACGATGAGGCGCGAAAAGGCATCCGGCTAAGCTGCTTTTCCCTTAAAAGCACAACAGCCGCCCAGCGGCGAAAGGATCGCCCCATGAATGCTCGCCTGCAGTCCGTGGCCCAGCTTGAAACCTTGCTGGCCGCCCAACGCGTCGCCACCGATCACCAGGGGCGGGTCAGCCCCGAAGAGCGCCAGCGCCGCCTGCAGGTGGCCATCGATTTGCTGGTGGACTACAGCCAGCCTCTGGTCGAGGCCATGGACCGTGACTTTGGCGGTCGCCATCAAGGCTTTGGCCTGATGAACGATGTGCTCGGTTCGCTGGCCTCACTCAAGTACGCGCGCGATCACCTGGGTGAATGGCTGGCGGACTCGCAGCGTCAACCCTTCACCCCTTACGATCAGCTCGGCGCCAAGGCCTGGGTGCGCTACCAGCCCAAGGGCAGCATTGGCATTATCGGCACCTGGAACGCGCCGCTGTTTACCCTGTTCAGCCCATTGGCCTCGGCGTTCGCGGCGGGCAATCGGGCGGTGTTCAAACCCTCGGAAGTCACGGGCCATACTGCCGAAGTGCTGGCCAATGCCATTGCCGAGCGCTTCGATCCGCTGGAACTGGCCGTTATCACAGGCGGTGCGGACGTGGCCCAGGGCTTTTCCAGCCAGCGCTTCGACCACCTGGTGTTCACCGGCAGCACGGCAGTGGGCAAGATCATCATGCGCTGCGCCGCCGAGAACCTGGTGCCGGTGACCCTGGAGCTGGGCGGCAAGTCGCCGGCGATCCTTGGCCGCTCAGTGGATATCAATGAAGCTGCGCGCCGGCTGGCAGTGGCCAAGTCGACCAATGGCGGGCAGATCTGCATTTCGCCGGATCTGCTCTATGTGCCCAAGGATCAGCAGCAGGCCTTCATTACGGCGTTTCGTGCAGCCTGGAACGAATTATTGCCCACCGCCGAAGGCAACCCGGATGTGGTCGCGGTCATCAACGAACGGCACCTGCAGCGAATCGACGACCTGCTCGACGATGCCGCCGGGCAGGGCGCTCAGATCATTCATTGCCCCGACGAAGCCCCTCAGCGCCACAGCCGCAAGCGGCCATTGAGCCTGGTGATCGACCCGCCGGCGCAGTCGCGGATCATGCAAGAAGAAATCTTCGGCCCGGCGCTGGTGCTGCTGACCTATAGCGACATCGAGCAGGTGGTGACCCACATCAACGCCGGTGAGCGGCCGTTGGCGCTGTATTACTTTGGCGATGACGCGCAGGAGCAGGCCTATGTCCTGGATTACACGCTCTCCGGTGGCGTGACGCTGAACGATGCCCTGATGCACGCAGCCATGGAAGATGCCCCCTTCGGTGGCGTCGGGGCTTCGGGCATGGGGCATTACCATGGTCGCGAGGGCTTTATCGAGTTCAGCCATGCGCGCACCGTGTTCCAGGGGGCGCCCCAGGATCCACGGCGCGAGTGGGGCGTGTTGGCGCCCTATGGCGAGCAGTTCCTGGCAGCCATGAAAGCCCAAGTCACCCGCTGATCTCCCGCGTTCATCGCGGCTAAAGCCGGTATCTACAACGGTCTGTAGGAGCAGAGTTTACTCGCGATGGCGTCGACTCGGTGTCTGCTATGGACCGAGTCGACGCCATCGCGACCAAGGTCGGCTCCTACAGGAAAGCATCCCGTTCGATGTGCTAGTCCGCTTTGACGATGATCAACCCCCACCACCTTTCGATAATCCTAACCAATGCGCGCAATCCAGCCGCGCTGCCTTTGGAGGACGCCACGTGGCAGCCACTCGCCAGAAAACCCCACTCGAGACCGATCTGATCGAGCGCGCACGCGCCCTGATACCGAACCTCCGGGCTCGGGCCGCGCAAGCCGATCAAGACCTCAAGATCCCTGATGCCACCATCGCCGACATGCAGGAAGCCGGGCTGTTTCGTGCCTTGCAGCCCAAGCGTTTTGGTGGTTTTGAAGTGGACTTGCGCACTTTCTTCGAAATCCAGATGACCCTTGCCGAAGGCTGCATGTCCACCGCCTGGATCTACGGCGTGATGGGCGTACACCCTTGGCAACTGGCGCGTTACCCCGAGCAGGCCCAGCAGGATGTCTGGGGCACGGATCAGTCGACTCTGGTGTCGTCCACCTACATGCCGGTGGCCAAGGTCACGCCGGTCGAGGGTGGCTATCGCATCAGTGGTCGCTGGGGCTTTTCCAGCGGCAGCGAACACTGCCAGTGGTGCCTGCTGGGCGGCATCGTGCCCGCCGTAGAAAACGGCCTGGCCGCTGAGCACGGCACCTTCCTGCTGCCGCGCAGTGACTACCGTATTGAACGCAACTGGGATGTGATGGGCCTGCGCGGCACCGGCAGCCACGATATCGTGGTCGAGGACGTCTTCGTGCCGGCCCATCGGGTCCAGCGCACCAACAACACGGCGCCCGAAGCCACGCCGGGGCGCGAGATCAACACCAACGCGCTGTATGCGATTCCCTTTGCCCAAGTGTTCTCGCGTGCCGTCTCAACCTCGGCCATTGGTGCGCTGCAAGCAGCCATCAATGAGTTCAGCGAAAACGCCGCTCGCCATATCGGCAAGCACGGCGCCAAGACCGCTGAAGATCCGGTGGCCCAGGACGCGGTGGCCGATGCGGTGCTGACCCTGGACATGCTCAAGCTGGTGCTTGAACGCAACTACGATGCGCTGCTTGAAACCGCTACCAAGGGTGAAATCCCGGACGTCAACACGCGCCTGTTGTATCGCTACCAGTCGGCCTACGTCACCAACATCTGCGCCGAAAAGGTCAACACCCTGCTGCGCTGCATGGCCGCTTCCGGGCTGTACAACACCAACCCGGTAGCGCGTCTGTTCCGCGACCTGCATCAGGCCCGTGGGCATATCGCCAACAACGTCGCGGCCTACGGTCGCTCGTTTGGCGCGGTGCAGCTGGGGCTGCCCAACCCTGATCCATACGTTTGATCCGGTGCCCGCTGCCCTGGCGGCGGGCGACCTCTCCTGACCCAAGCGAGCCTGGATATGCACGATAACAACAATGAATACGCAGCCGATTTCGATGTAGTGGTGGTGGGCTCTGGCGCTGGCGCCATGACCTCGGCCCTGGTCGCGGCCGATCAGGGGCTGTCGGTCCTGGTGGTCGAGAAAGCGGCCCAGTACGGCGGCACCTCGGCGCTTTCCGGCGGCGGCATCTGGATCCCCAACAACCACTATTTCAAAGCCATCGGTGGCAAGGACAGCCTGGACCAGGCGCGCACTTACCTGAAGGCTGCGGTTGGCGATCACGTCGACCCAGAGCGGATTGAAGCGTACCTGGCGCAAGCGCCGAAGATGATCCGCTACCTGGAAGACAAATCCCGCGTACGTTATGCGGTCGCTGACAAATACCCCGATTATTACCCGCACCTGCCAGGCTCCCTGCCGGGTGGGCGGACCCTTGATCCTGAACTGTTCGATTTGAGCCAATTGGGCGACGAGTTGCCTGGCCTGCGCGAAGCCGCGCCGGGCAATATGCTGATGGGCAAGATTGCCTGGACCGCCCGCGATGCCCACAAGGCCATGGCCCGGACCCGCGGCTGGCGGTTCCTGATCATGTGGCTGATGCTGCGCTACAAGCTCGACGTGTCGTGGCGCCGCAAGACTCAAAGCAAGCGCGACCGTCGCACCGCACTGGGCAACGCCCTGATCGCCAGCCTTCGGGCCTCGCTGCTGGACCGCAAGGTCGGGGTGTGGTTGAACACTGATTTCAACGCCCTGATCGAAGAGGGCGGCCGAGTCGCTGGCGTTCGAGTCACTCGTGACGGCAAGCCTTTGTCGATCCGCGCGCGCAAGGGCGTGATCCTTGGCTCCGGCGGCTTCGAGCAAAACCAGAAACTGCGGGAAAAATACTTGCCCCAGCCATCGCAAGTGGCCTGGAGTGCGACGCCTGCGGGCGCCAATACCGGCGCGGCCCTGGAAGCGGGGCAGCAACTGGGCGCCGCCACCGACCTGATGGACTGGGCCTGGTGGGCACCCACCCTGCAAATCCCCGGCGAAGACAAATCCCGTGGTGTGTTTGCCGAGCGCGCCTTCCCCGGTGCCATGGTGGTCAACGGCCAGGGCAAGCGCTTCGTCAACGAAGCGGCGCCGTACCTGGAGTTTGTCGACGCCATGTACCGCGACAATCAACAAAGCGGCGGTACCAGCGTGCCGTGCTGGGTGATTTTCGACAGCAAGTTCCGCTTCAACTACGCCATGGGCCCGCTGATGCCCGGGCAGATCATGCCTGACAGCCGCCTGCGCAAGGCCTGGCTGGGCTCGCTGTACTGGAAGGGCGAAACCCTGAATGACCTGGCCGGGCAGATCGGCGTCAATGCCGGCAACCTCGCCAAGACGGTCGAGCGCATGAACCACTATTCGGTCACCGGCGTGGACGAAGATTTTGGCCGTGGCGGCAACGTCTTCGACCGCTACTACGGCGACTCCAATATCCAGCCCAACCCTTGCCTGGCCCCGGTCGCCAAAGGACCGTTCTACGCCATGCGCATGAACGCGGGCGATATCGGCACCAAGGGCGGGCTGTTGACCAACGCCAATGCACAGGTACTGCGCAACGATGGCGAACCGATTGACGGTTTGTACGCCATCGGCAACGCCTCGGCCTCGGTCATGGGCACGACCTATCCCGGTGCGGGCGCTACCCTGGGCCCGGCCATGACCTTTGGCTACATCGCGGCCCGCCATCTGGCCGGCGTGGTTTGAGGAGAATCGCATGAGTGCAAGATTGCTGAATAAAGTCGCTGTGGTGACCGGTGGCGCCAGCGGCGTCGGCGAGGCCACGGTGCGTCGCTTCGTCGCCGAAGGTGCGCGGGTGGTGTTTACCGACCTGAATGTTGTGGCCGGTGAGCAACTGGCTGAAGAGCTGGGCGGGCAGGCACTGTTCATGGCCCAGGACGTCAGCCAGCCTGAAGGCTGGGAGCAACTGGCCGAATTGATCAAGGCGCGGTTCCAGCGCCTGGATGTACTGGTCAACAACGCCGGTATCCTGCTCAAGGGCTCGGTTGAAGACGCAAGCCTGGCCGATTGGCAGCGGCTGATGCGCGTCAATGCCGACAGCGTTTTCCTGGGCTGCCAGACCGCCCTGGCCCTGATGAAACTCAGCGGCGGCGGTGGCTCGATCATCAACATGTCGTCGGTGGCCGCTCTCGCCGCCAAGCACGATTACCTGGGCTACAGCGCCAGCAAGGGTGCGGTGGCGGCCTTGACCCGCAGCGTGGCTGCGCACTGCCGCCTGAACAAATACCGCATCCGCTGCAACTCGGTACACCCCGACGGCATCCTCACGGCCATGACCCGCGCCACCTACCCCCAGGGCGTGGACCCGGCGCGCCTGACCATCGACCAGGACCCGATGAACCGCTCCTGCCTGCCCTCTGATGTGGCCGATGCGATCCTGTACCTGGCCTCGGACGAAGCACGGGCGGTCAACGGTATCGAACTGCGCGTGGACAGCGGCCAGTTCATCATGAGTATCTGACCATGAGTATTCCCGACTACTTCACTTTGCACATTGCCGATGTCGTGGCCGAAACCCACGACAGCTGCTCGCTGGTATTCGATGTGCCGGCGCAACTGGCGGCGCGCTTCGACTATCGGCCGGGGCAGTTCCTGACCTTGCGCGTGCCGCATGGCGACGATTGGTTGCCGCGCTGCTATTCGCTTTCAAGCTCGCCCGTGGAAGACGAGCCGTTGCGTGTCACCATCAAGCGGGTGACCGACGGGCGCGGGTCCAACTGGCTCTGCGATCAACTGCGTCCCGGGGACAGCGTGCAAGTGCTGCCACCGGCCGGGGTGTTCACGCCCAAGGCGCTGGACCGGGATTTTCTGTTGTTTGCGGGTGGCAGCGGCATCACCCCGGTGCTGTCGATTCTGCGCACCGCCTTGCGCCGTGGGAAAGGGCGGATTCGCCTGATCTACGCCAACCGCGACGAGCAGTCGGTGATCTTTCGTGAGCGCCTGCGCGAGCTGGCGACCGCCCACCCGCAACGCTTGCAAGTGGTGCATTGGCTCGACAGCGTGCAGGGCTATCCGCTGCCTGAACAACTGGCGGCCTTCGCCCAAGGGTTTGAGGAGGCCGAGGCCTTCATTTGCGGCCCCGGGCCGTTCATGGATGCCAGCGTCACCGCCTTGACCCAGGCTGGGCTGCCGCGCGCGGCGGTGCATGTCGAGCGCTTTGTGTCATTGCCGGGGGAGGGCGAAGCGGTGCCGGTGTTGCCCGTTTCCAGTGATGCCCCGGCGGCGCGCCTGACGGTAGAGCTGGACGGCGAAACCCGTGAGATCGACTGCCAGCCCGGCGAGATACTGCTCAGCGCCATGCGCCGCGACGGCCTGCAGCCGCCGTCTTCCTGCCTGGTGGGCTCGTGTGCCACCTGCATGTGCACCCTGGTCTCCGGTGAGGTGGACCTGTTGGCCAACCAGGCGCTGGACGCCCAGGAACTGCGCGAGGGCTGGACCCTGGCCTGTCAGGCCGTGGCCAGCAGCACCCATGTGCACCTGCGTTTTCCCGATTGATGCCGCAAGAGAGAGCTTTGATGAGCACTGACGCCTATCCGCAAACCATCGGCCGCCTGCTGTTTGCCGCGGCCCACGAACACGCCGGGCGCATTGCGCTGGAAGGCGACGGCCAGGTGATCGACTACGCCGACCTGCCGCACAGGGTCCTGGCCGTCACGCGTAGCCTGATGGCCATAGGTATCAACCCCGGCGACCGCGTGGCGATTTGGGCGCCCAACCGTGTCGAGTGGGTGCTGTTGGCCTTGGGCCTGCAATGTGCCGGTGCGGTGCTGGTTCCGCTCAACACCCGCATGAAGGGCACTGAAGCTGCCGATATTCTGGAGCGCAGCGGTGCGCGGGTGCTGTTTGTACAGGGCCTGTTCCTGGGCAACGACTACCGCGCCATGCTCGCGCCCCATCGCCCCGCCAGCCTTGAGCACATGGTGCAACTGGACGAGCCCGAGTTCGAACGCTTTTTGGCAGCCGGCGCCGACGTCAGCGAAGAAGCAGCGCGCGAGCGTGCGTTGCAGGTCCAGCCTGATGATCTGTGCGACCTGCTGTTCACCTCCGGCACCACCGGCAAGCCCAAGGGCGTGATGTGCGCCCACGCCCAGAGCCTGCGCGCCTTCAGCGAATACGGCCGGATCATCGGCCTGCAGGCGGGTGATCGCTACCTGATCGTCAACCCGTTCTTCCATGCCTTTGGCTACAAGGCCGGCTGGCTGACCTGCCTGCTGGCCGGGGCAACTATCCTGCCTCACGCGGTGTTTGACGCTGAACAAATCTTCCAGCGCCTGGCCGCCGAGCGCATTACCGTGATGCCTGGGCCGCCGACCCTGTACTTGTCGCTGCTGGATCATCCCAAGCTGGCTGAGAGCGACCTGTCCAGCCTGCGCATTGCCGTCACCGGCTCCTCGACCATTCCACCGATCTTGATCGAACGCATGCGCTGTGACCTGGGCTGTGCGGTGGTCACCACCGCTTATGGCCTGACCGAATGTGGCGGCCTGGCAACCATCTGTGACCCGAGCGACTCGCCTGAAATCATCGCCGGCACCAGCGGCAAGCCGATACCGGGCACCGAAGTCAGCATCCAGGATGAACAGGGGCAGGTATTGGCGAACGGTGAAACCGGGGAAATCTGCCTGCGCGGGTTTCATGTGATGAAGGGCTACTTCAACAACCCCGACGCCACGCTGGAAACCATCGACACCGACGGCTGGTTGCACACCGGTGATGTTGGCAGCCTGGATGCTGCGGGTAACCTGCGCATTACCGACCGCCTCAAGGACATGTTTATCGTTGGCGGTTTCAACTGTTACCCAGCCGAAATCGAAGCGGCCCTGTGCGTGCATCCGGCCATCGCCCAAGTCGCCGTGATTGGCGTGCCAGAGGATCGGATGGGGGAGGTGGGGTGTGCCTGCGTCGTTATCCGTGCAGGTGGTACCCTCACGGCCGCCGAGCTGATCGAGTGGAGCCGCGAGCGCATGGCCAACTACAAGGTTCCGCGCTTTGTGGCGTTCTACGAAAGCCTGCCGACCAATGCCTCCGGCAAGGTCGACAAGCTGGCATTGCGGCGCGAGCAGCGGCCTGCCTGACCCACTGCGGCGGCCACCACAACCCGTCTGTAATCGCCTGTAGGAGCAGACTTTAGTCGCGATAGCATCACCGCGGTCCATTCGTAGACCGCGGTGATGCCATCGCGAGCAAGCTCTGCTCCTACAGACCCTCCGCCCCGTCCAGCAGCGCCTCAGTCAACCCCATCGCCACCTCGATGGCATTCAATGTCGCCCAGTGCAGCCCTTTGGTCCCCTGAGGCACGCTCACGCATACCTCATCAGCCGTCGCATACGCCGCCTGCAAACACAGCGACACATGCACCAGCACATCCTCCGCCAGCACCCCGCTGCGCACGCTGAACATCGGTGAATCACCCGCGTCGAAATACTTGAACGACAGCTCGGCGGTGTGTCGAATCACTGGCTCGGCGCCCTTGCGCAAGGCATCGACCAAAGCTTGAGCCGTTTCGATAGACCACAGGGTCGAACGTTGCAGGGTCGTTTCGAGGAAAGGAGAAAGCACGTGAGCCCGGCCAGCTGTTTCAGCTGCGGATTGCAGGTGACGGGAGATCTGCACCAGCGCGTCTTCGGCGAGGATTGCCAGCGTGGACCTGGAACAACGATTCGTAGGCGTTGTGGCAGGAACAGAAAGGCGTTTGGGCGGTGTGCAGGACGGTGGGAGGTTCCCCCATTGCAAGGAATGTACATAATCAGACTGTAGGAAAAATCACCGATATCTAGCTTTACGTCCGGGATCTTGTTCGTCATACAGGCGCCGCAGCCTGTCTTACCCACTGCGATCTATACCTATCAGGACTGCTAGTTGTATCCCTCATGCGGCCATGCAATTGTGAGGTTTAAGTTTTTTGAGCATGGAGTACTGCCAAATGATCGGTCACATCAGCCCACCAGCAATATCGTTGCTTTGCACCGATATGCAGAACTCCGTACTGCATTTGCATGCAGCTACAGCGTCGCAATTGTCTGCCTACACCCCGTACGGGCATAGGTCTTGCGCAGACAGCCGCATCAGCAAGCTCGGATTTAACGGCGAACGACAAGAACCGTCAATGTGGCACTATCTGTTGGGCAATGGATACCGAATTTTCAATCCGGTGCTGATGCGATTTCACAGCGCAGACAACCAAAGTCCTTTTGGCTCGGGCGGAAGTAATGTCTACGCGTACTGTGGTGTAGATCCGGTAAATTTCCAAGATCCCAGCGGGCATGCCAAGTTTAATATATTGATGAGGGGAAGACAGCTTTCCAATTCAGGTACTGCTAATCCTGCAATAGCTCGGTATTCAGCTGCCCCAGCCTCTGGCGCGAGTGCTTCCAGTCAGAAGTTACAATCTACTGCAAATAATGCCTCCTCCCATCAACAACAGATTGGCGGGTCTGAAACGGCATCAATGCCGAGATCAAATGAAGTGGTCGGGCAAGAGCATCAGCCAAAATTCGCCGTAGAAAAGAGTCGGCCTAATTATGCTGTAGGGGCGCAGAATAAGAACTTAAAGGATGAGATTTATTATGCACATAGAAAACTCAATGATCTCAAAGGCAAAGATGTGAAGTCGGAAATGAGGCGAGAGGCCGAAGCCAATCTGGCAAGGCTGGAAACTATGGGTGCAAAGGTAGGTTTGGTGCGTTGGTCTGACGGGCCAGGGAAAAAGTAATGTGTGAAAACAAGCGCCTAGGCGCCCTTGGGCGGCAGCACCAGGTTTTGCTGCCTTTTAACAACGCTTCGATCAACGCCCGCGCGGCATCCACCGCCCGCACCGTGGATCCGTGCAGGTCAGGGTCGAGCAGGGTTTTGAAATTGTGGATGTCGTAGCGGTTTCGAAGGCGTTTGCAGAGGGTGGCAGCCAAACGCAGGTTGGTCGACCGGTACGAGAGAAACCCGGCAGGCACGAAGCCTCCTGCGTACAGCTGCCATTGCGCACCTGTAACGCCTCTCGCAGTCCGGGCGACCAAGCCCGATCGCTGCAGCTTGCAGCGACCAGAAAAGCCTAGGGATATGGCTTCCCAGGGACAAGCTCACGGAGGGCGACAGGTTGCGTAGGATATTTCTGGAGTGATGATTGGGCTAGAGAGTTTCTAACCCTCGAGCGAAGAATGCTCACCACCAAATCGTAGGAAAAATCACACCCTCTGGCTTGGCACGCTGGGGGGGTGTAGGAGCAGACTTTAGTCGCGATGGCATCACCGCGGTCTACGATAAACCGCGGTGATGCCATCGCGACCAAGGGCTAGGCCCCCCGTCGCTCCTACAGGCCCTCGGCCCCGTCCAGCAACGCTTCAGTCAACCCCATCGCCACCTCGATGGCATTCAATGTCGCCCAGTGCAGCCCTTTGGTCCCCTGAGGCACGCTCACGCAGACCTCATCCGCCGTCGCATATGCCGCCTGCAAACACAGCGACACATGCACCAGCACATCCTCTGCCAACACACCGCTTCGAACGCTGAACATCGGTGAATCACCTGCGTCGAAATGCTTGAACGGCAGCGCCGCAGTTTGTCGCAGCATTGGATTGGCGCTCTTGCGCAAAGCATCGACCAAGGCTTGAGCCGTCCCGATAGACCGCAGGGTCGAATGTTGTAGTGTCGTTTCGAGGAAGGGAGAAAGCGCGTGAGCCCGGCCAGCCGTTTCGGTTGCGGATTGCAGGTGTCGTGAGATCTGCGCCAGCGCGTCTTCGGCGAGGATGCCGGCGTGGACCTGGAACAGTGAAGCGTGAGCGTTGTGGCAGGAACAGAAGGGCGTTTGGGCGGTGTGCAGGACGGTGGGGGGTAACTCAGTAGGTGGGTCTGGGACAATCTTCATCGTGTTGACGCTCCTTGGTGGTGGAGCTGCCAGACATCGCTGCTAAACGAAAAGGTGGCAGCTGTACGCGGGTTAGCAGACCAGGACCAAGGAACCCGGCGCGCACGAAGGCGCCCCACGCACAACCGCCATAAAACGAAAGTGTGCGCCTTAGTGAGCCGAGCTGCTAAACCCGATCGCTGCAGGTTGCAGCGATTGGGAAAGCCTAGGGAGATGGCTTCCCAGGAGCAAGCTCACGGAGGGCGACAGGTTGCGTAGGATATTTCTGGAGTGATGATTGGGCTAGAGAATTCCCAACCTCTTTACGAAGAATCATCACCGCCAATCGTAGGAAAAATACTGCCATCTGGCTTGGCACGCCAGGGGTTGGTAGGAGCCGAGCTTGCTCGCGATGCACGCGACACGGTCTATCTGCCCCACCGCATTGAAGCCATCGCGGGCAAGCCCAGCTCCTACCCACCCCCGGTGGCCTTCAAAGATGGGTATCACCATGAAAACAAGAAAAACAATCAGGTGGATGTTAACGGCGCTGGGCCTGTGCCTGACGTTGGTGTGGATGGTGCAGGTGCAGCGGTCGGTTGCGTTGGTACGCGGGATGCAGGCGATGGTTTGTGCTCAGGTATTCAACGGCTGTGCGCAGCCGTTGGTCTCGGTCCAGCAGTTACTTGGTCGTTAATGACCAAGCTGTACCTATCAAATCTGTTAGTTGTACGTGGTCGAGCATCGGCGTTGTAATGAGTGCTGCAAATAATAAAGCAGAGCCACATTTATGAAACCCGATAAAAGCAAGCATGCCTGCACCTTGATGCTGGCCGCGGACAGGCAAAATTCGGTACTGCAATCGCACCGCGTTGTGGCACCCGAATTCGCCGCCTATACCCCGTATGGTTATCGGCATCTCCTGCGCGAGAGATCCATTAGCCTCGGATTTAGTGGCTGCCTCACAGAGAGCATGACCGGCTGGATATTGTTGGGCAACGGTTACCGTGCATACAGTACGGCGCTGATGAGATTTTTCAGTCCTGACAACTGGAGTCCGTTCGGGAAAGGTGGTTTCAATGCCTATGGTTATTGCGGCGGGGATCCGATTAATCGGGTTGATCCATCGGGGCATATGAGAATTGGAGTCCAGTCCGCTAGGCCTCAAAGGCTTTTTATAAACCCCGCACGGCGAAAAATTATTCCATTTAGGCCCGGTCCTGGTATTAAGTACAGCCATCATGAGGGAGGTAATTATATTGGTGGCGGAGTGGCTGCGTCCTGGAGCGTCCATAAGGAAAAATGGACTCTAAATGTTCAGTTGCATGGAGTCGAAGCCGGGGGGCAGGTGCTAGGGGCGGGGCTGGGTAAAGCGAGTGCATCGATATACGGTGTTGAAGATATAGCGGCCATGATACAGAAAAGTCCGAGAGTTATTGAAGCGGCGTTTCGCATTAAGCTAATCATGTGTCATGGAGGGGAGTATGGTGTTGATGCATTTGGTGCTAGATTGGCCAGGGCTCTTGGAAGGCCTGTGAAAGCGTATATTGGAAAAGTCTTTGGTTCAGAACTGATTCCAGAAGGTAATTTTATGTATAGCCAGTTTCCTATTAATAAAGATAATGGGTTGAACTATAGGTCCATATATTTCGATAAGAACGGGAGGGTGATGAGGCCTAAGCACACTATCATCGATATGGGTGATTAGGCTTGTTTCGGATAGTCGATAGTCGGCCCCTACACGGCTGCTACAAACCCTTGGCCCCGTCCAGCAACGCTTCAGACAACCCCACCGCGCACGCTGAACATCGGTGAATCACCCGCGTCGAAATGCTTGAACGACAGCCGCGCCTTGCAGGTGACGGGAGATCTGCACCAGCGCGTCTTCGGCGCAGATGCCGGCGTGGACCTGGAACAGTGAAGCGTGGGCGTTGTGACAGGAACAGAAGGGCGTTTGGGCGGTTTGCAGGATGGTTGGGGGAATTTCAGTGGGTGGGTCTGGAACAATCTTCATCAAGTTGACGCTCCTTAATCGGTGGAGCTGCCGAGCATCGCTGCTAAACGATAAGGTGGCAGCTGTACGCGGGTTAGCAGACCAGGGATCAAGGAACCCGGCGCGCACGAAGGCGCCCCGCGCACAGCCGCCATGACACGAATAATTGGGCTGTGTTACGAGCTCCAACAATCGAGAGAGCGGCACCTATGCGCCTTGACCTTGAAGCCGAGCTGCTAAACCCGATCACTACATTTGCAGCGACCGCAGAAGCCTAGGGGCACGGCTTCCCAGGGACAAGATCATGGGAGGCGACAGGCTGCGTAGGATATTTCTGGAGTGATGATTGGGCTAGAGAGTTTCTAACCCGCTTGCGAAGAATGCTCGCCACCAAATCGTAGGAAAAATCACACCATGTGGCTTGGCACGCCGGGGGTGTAGGAGCAGACCTTGGTCGCGATGGCATCACCGCGGACTATGATAAACCGCGGTGATGCCATCGCGACCAAGGTCTGCTCCTACGCGCCGATTTGGCGTCTAGTCCATTTGGGTGAGGTTGGCCCGCATTGCCCCGAGTAGCCTGTGCACACAACCCCCCCCGGTGGCCGTCAAAGATGGGTATCACCATGAAAACAAGAAAAACAATCAGGTGGATGTTAACGGTGTTGGGCCTGTGCCTGATGCTGGTGTGGATGGTGCAGATGCAGCGTTCGGTCACGTTCGTGCGCGGAACGCAGGCGATGGTTTGTGCCCAGGGATTCAGCGGCTGTGCGCAGCCGTTGGTGTCAGTGCAGCAGCTGTTTGGTCGTTAATGATCAAGCTGTACCTATCAGATCTGCTAGTTGTGCGTGGTCGAGCATCGGCGTAGTAATGAGTGCTGCAAATAATAAAGCAGAGCCACATTCGTGATGCCCGATAAAAGCAATCATGCCTGCACCTTGATGCTGGCCGCGGACAGGCAAAATTCGGTACTGCAATCGCACCGTATTGTGGCTCCCGAATTTGCCGCCTATACCCCGTATGGTTACCGGCATCTCCTGCGCGAGAAATCCATTAGCCTCGGATTTAGTGGCGGCTTTACTGAGAGCATGACTGGCTGGATGTTGTTGGGCAACGGCTACCGTGCATACAGTACGGCGCTGATGAGGTTTTTCAGTCCAGACAGCTGGAGTCCGTTCGGGAAAGGCGGTTTCAATGCTTATGGTTATTGCGGCGGGGATCCGATTAATCGGGTTGATCCGTCGGGGCATATGAGAATTGGAGTTCAGTCTGCTAGGCCTCAAGGGCTTTTTATAAACCCCACGCGGCGGAAAATTGTTCCACTCCTGCCCATTGAGGGCTTGAAGTACAGTCATCATGAGAGAGGTAATTATATTGGTGGCGGAGTGGCTGCGTCCTGGAGCATCCATAAGGAAAAATGGACTCTAAATGTTGAGTTGCATGGATCCGACTCCGGGCAGCATGTGCTGGGCGTGGATAAGGCGAGGGGGACAATGTACAGTGTTGAAGATGTAGCGGCTATGATAACGAAAGATCCGAGAGTTATTGAGGCGGCGTTTCGCATAAAGCTGATTATGTGTCATGGGGGGGAATATGGAGTTGATGCATTTGGTGCTAGGTTGGCCAAGACTCTTGAAAGGCCAGTGAAAGCTTATATTGGTAAAGTCACTTCTATCGATATAGTTCCAAAGAACCATTTTATGTATAACTATATAGGTATCGCAAAATACGATGGGTGGCACTATAAATCCATATATTTCGATAAGAGCGGGAGGGTGATGAAGCCTAAACGCACTATCATCGATATGGGTGATTAGGCTTGTTTCGGGTGGTCAATATACGCTGAATAATATTCTTGCTATTTCCCCTCAAACACCGCCTTCCTCTTCTCAATAAACGCATCCATCCCTTCCTTCTGATCCCTGGAAGCAAACAACAACGCATTCGCCTTCCTCTCCAGCGCCAGCCCCGCCTCCAGCGAAGCATCCATCCCCGCCAGTATCACTTCCTTGACCTGCTCCGCCGCCAACGGCGACATAGCTGCAATCAGCGCAGCCTGCTCCAGCGCCACCGCCTGCACGCGTTCATCTTCGACCACTTCACTCACCAACCCCGACACCCACGCCTCATGCGCGGTGATCGGCCGCCCGGTCAGGGCCATCTGCATCGCCTTGGCCTTGCCCACCGCGCGCACCAAGCGCTGTGTACCGCCAATGCCGGGCATGATGCCAATTCGAATTTCCGGCTGGCAAAACCGCGCGCCAGTACCGGCAATGATGATGTCGGCATGCATCGCCAGCTCACAGCCGCCGCCATAGGCATACCCACACACCGCCGCAATCACAGGCTTGGGGCAGTGCTGGATCGGCCCCCAGACGCGTTCGGTATGGCGTTTGTAAATCTCGATAGGCCCCACGCCTGCCATGCTGGTGATGTCGCCACCGGCGGCGAACACGGTCGGGCCGCCGGTCAGCAGAATGCAGCGCACCTGCTCATCGTCCGCCAGCGCGCGAAAGTGTTCCGACAGCAAGGCTTGCAGCTCAAGGCTCAGGGCGTTGGAGACGGTGGGGCGGTTGAGGGTCAGGCGGGCGACGCCGGGGGCTGGGTGGTCAAGCAGGACGGGGGCTGGGCTGGTGCTCATGGCAGGGCTTCCGCAGGCTAAATGAATAGTGCTGATTGTTGGCGGCTGGGCCTGCGGGCTCATCGTCCGTTCAGACGACGAGCCCAGGGCCGCGACTCCATACAGTGGAGCTACGACACTGCATGAGGAGCTTGCGATGAGTGAGCGCAATAGTCTGGATTTCAGCGGCAAGACCGTGCTGGTCACAGGCGGTACCAAGGGCATCGGTGCCGGTATCGCCCGTGGTTTTCTGCAAGCCGGCGCCCAGGTGGTGGTGTGCGGGCGCCAGGCGCCGGAGCAACTGCCGCAGGCCAACAACCAGCAGGCCCATTTCATCGCCGCCGACGTGCGTGACAACGACTCTCTGGCCGCGCTGTTCGCCGAGATCGAAAGCCGTTTCGGACGCTTGGATGTACTGGTCAACAACGCCGGTGGCAGCCCTTCGGTAGACGCCGCCAGCGTCTCGCCGCGTTTTAGCGAAAGCATCATCAAGCTCAACCTGATCGCCCCCTTGAACGTCGCCCAGCAGGCCAACCGGCTGATGCAACAGCAGGACGGCGGCGGGGTGATCGTGTTTATCGGCAGCATCAGTGCGCTGCGACCTTCGCCGGGTACGGCGGCCTATGGCGCCGCCAAGGCCGGGGTGCTGGCCTTGGTCAGCTCGTTGGCCGTGGAGTGGGCACCCAAGGTGCGAGTGGTGGCGGTCAGCCCAGGCTTGATCCGTACCGAACAATCTCATCTGCATTACGGCGATGAAGCCGGTATCGCGGCGGTCGGCTCGACCATCCCGGCCGGACGCATGGGCGAGCCCGGCGATATCGCCGATGCCTGCCTGTATGTGGCCTCGCCGCTCGCGGCCTATTTGAGCGGCAGCAACTTGCTGTTGCACGGCGGCGGTGAAAAGCCGGCATTCCTTGGCGCCTCCACGGCACAAAGCGCCTGACCCCACGGGACGGCGCCGCACCTTGCGTCGTCCATCACGACTTTAAGGAGACGAACTTGGCTGATCCAGAATTGATTGAGAAAGTGCGGGCCATGCTCGGGCGTCAATACGGCCGCGTGTACGGCTGGGACGCGGTGAACGCGCCGATGATCCGCCAGTGGTGCGAGCAGATGGGTATCGAAAACCCGCTCTACACCGACCCAGGCTTTGCCCGTGACGCCGGCTACCCCGACCTGGTCGCGCCACCGGGCATGCTACAGGTCTGGTGCATGGGTGGGCTGGACAACGAAAACTACGCCCCCGGTTCCACCGACGAAAACAGCTTCGAAACCCTGAAGATCATGGAGTCCTACGGCTACCCGGCCGTGGTGGCGGTGAACTCGGAACTGAGCTTTGTTCGCCCGGTCACCGTCGGTGAGCGGCTGTTCTACACCAGTCGGGTCGATGCGATCTCCGATGAAAAAACCACGCCCCTGGGCACCGGCTTTTTCTTCACCCTGGTGATGGATTATTGCGTTGAGCACCCTAACGGCGGCGCTGACGAAAAGGTCGGCGAGCAACTGTTCCGGGTCTTCAAATTCAAGCCTGCCGAACGCCCGGCCGCCGCACCCGCGCCGGTCGAAAAACCTGCCGTCAAGCGCCCGCTGCCGGGTGTGAGCGACGACACGCGGTTCTTCTGGGAAGGCTGCGAGCAGGGCAAGTTGCTGATCCAGCGCTGCACCGCCTGCCAGACCCTGCGTCACCCGCCGGCCCCCGTGTGCATCGACTGCCACTCGTTCGAGTGGGACACCGTCGAGGCCAAGGGCACTGGCGAGTTGTATTCGTTCGTGGTCATGCATTACCCCGAGGTGGCGCCGTTCGATCACCCCAACCCGATCGGCCTGATCGAGCTGGACGAGGGTGTGCGCCTGGTCACCGGGTTGACCGGTGTGGAGCCTTCGCAACTGCAGATCGGCCAACGGATGCAGGTTCAGTTCCAGCGCTTCGATGACCAGCAAACCCTGCCGCTGTTTCGCCCGCTGAGTGCCTGAGGAGGCGTCATGGATTTTTCCCTGAGTGACGACCAGCGCGCCATTGCCGAGATGGCCGAGGGTTTGTTTCGCGACTATTGCAGCGATGACCATCTGCGCGATTTCGACCTGAGCGGCGAGCCGTTTATGCAAGCGCTCTGGCAAGCCTGCATCGAGACCGGGCTCAACGCCCTGGCCGTCGATGAAGAGCAGGGCGGCAGTGGTTTGGGCATGACCGACTTGATGTCGGTCTTGCAGGCACAAGGTACCGCCTTGGGCCTGGTGCCGCTGTGGCAACAGCAATTGGCCTGCCTGGCCTTGATTCGTCATGGCGCGCCCGTTCATGCCGCACTGCTGGAAAAGGTCGTTTCCGGCGAGGCGCTGCTTGGTCTGTCGCTGGCCCGTGACAGTGGCCTGACCCTGAGCGCCGACGGCGAAGGCTGGAAGCTCGATGGCCACCTGAGCGCCGTCCCTTTGGCCGCCCAGGCCCAGGCACTGCTGGTGCTTGCCCAGAGCAACGATGGCCCACGACTGGTATTGGTCGAGCCGACGGTCAACGGCGTCAGCCTGACCCCGGCCGTCGCCAACCATGGCCTGGCCGTGGCGGATATCGACTGCAACAGCGTGCGCCTGAACGCAAACGCAGTGTTGTCGCACACCGCGCTGGACTGGCTCGAACCCCGCGCCATTGCCGCCATCGCCGCCTTGCAGTTGGGCGTCAGCGAAGCGCAATTGCGCCGCACCGTGGAATACGTCAGCGAACGTCGTCAGTTCGAGCGCGTCATCGGCAGTTTCCAGGCCGTGCAAATGACCCTGTCGGACTGTCGCATCGCGGTCGAGGCGTTGCGCTCCTCGCTGTACCAGCTCTGCTACCGCCTCGACGCGGGCCTTGGCTGTCAGGCCGAAGCGCTGGCGACCCGCTACCTGAGCTGCGAAACCGGCCACCTGGTCGGGCACAAGACGCAGCACGTGCATGGCGGCATCGGCGTTGACCTGACCTACCCAATCCACCGTTACCTCTACTGGAGCCGCGACCTGGGCATGACCCTGGGCGGTAGCGCCGGCACCCTCGAACGCTTGGGCGACTGGCTGGCCAATCACGACAATCTGGGATGGAAATATGACCTCGAAGAAAACCCTAGCCTTTGCTGATGTGAGCCTGGGCCAGGCGCTGCCAGAGCTGGTGGTGCCGATTACCGTGACGCTGATCAACGGCGGCGCCATCGCCACGCGCGACTACTTTCCAGGCCACCATGACCTGGCAGCGGCGCAGGCGCTGGGCTCGCCGCACATCTTCATGAACATCCTCACCACCACCGGCCTGGTGCAGCGTTACGTGCAGGATTGGGCAGGCCCCCTGGCCACCTTCAATGACCTGCGCATCAAGCTGGGCGCGCCCAATTACCCGGGCGACACCATGACCTTCAGCGGTGAGGTCAGCGAGCGTGACGAAAGCGGCAAACGCGTGACCCTGAGCCTCAAAGGCAAAAATTCAATGGGCAACCACGTGACCGGTACGGTCAACCTGGTCCTGCAGTGAGCAAGCGGAGGCAGTCTTCATGAGTCAACCATCCCTATCGGGCAAGGCGGCGATCGTCGGGCTCGGCGCTACCGAGTTTTCCAAGAACTCCGGCCGCACCGAATTGCGCCTGGCCATGGAAGCGACCCTGGCGGCCCTGCGTGACGCCGGCATCGACCCGTCTGAAGTCGACGGCTTCAGCTCGTACTCGGTCGACAAAGTACCCGAGTACGAAATCGCCCGTTTGCTGGGCTGCAAGGACGTCAAGTTCTTCTCCCAAGTGCCTCACGGTGGCGGCGCCGCTTGTGCGCCGATCATGCATGCGGCCATGGCGGTGGCCACCGGTGTGGCCAAGACCGTTGTCGTCTACCGGGCGATGAACGAGCGTTCCTGGTATCGCTTCGGCACCGGCACCTACGGCTTTGCCTCGACGCCGATTTTCGAGAACGTCAACTACGGCTGGTACATGCCTCACGGCTTCCATACGCCTGCGGCCTGGGTGGGCATGTTCGCCCAGCGCTACATGCACACCTATGGCGCCACCAGCGAAGACTTCGGCCGCGTGGCCGTGGCCGCACGTGATTTCGCTGCCACTAACCCGGCAGCGTTTTTCCACGGCAAGCCGATCAGCCTGGAAGACCACCAGAACTCGCGCTGGATCTGTGAGCCGCTGCACTTGCTCGACTGCTGCCAGGAATCCGACGGCGCCGTCGCCATGGTTATTACCTCGGTTGAGCGGGCGCGCGACATGCCCAACAAACCGGTGGTGATCAAAGGCGCTTCGCAAGGGATCTCCAGCGGCCAGCAGGTCATGACCTCCTACTATCGCCCCGAGATCACCGGCCTGCCGGAGATGAGCGTGGTGGCGAAGGAAGTTTATCGCCAGTCGGGCCTGGGCCCGGAAGCGATCCAGACTGCGGTGATCTACGACCACTTCACGCCGTTTGTACTGCCGCAACTGGAAGCGTTTGGCTTCTGCGAAACCGGCCAGGCCAAGGACTTCATTCGTGCCGGTCACCACGCCCGTGGCGGTCGCTTGCCGATCAACACCCACGGCGGGCAGCTGGGCGAGGCCTATATCCACGGCATGAACGGCGTGGCCGAGGGCGTGCGCCAGGTGCGCGGCAGTGCGGTGAACCAGGTGAACGATGTTGAAAACGTGCTGGTGACCGCCGGTACCGGCGTTCCCACTAGCGGCCTGATCCTGGGCGCGCTTTGAGGAGGTTGCGATGTTCGTTGATCTGAGCAAGGAACAACAGGCACTGCGTCTGCGCGTGCGGGACTACTTCAGCGAGCTGATGACCCCCGAGCTGCGCCTTGAGTTGCGCGGCAAAGAAGGTGGCGACACCTACCGTCAGGTGGTTCGCCAGATGGGCCGCGATGGCTGGCTGGCAGTGGGCTGGCCGAAGGAATTCGGCGGCCAGGGCTATGCGGCCACCGAGCAGTTGATCTTCTTCGAAGAGGCCAATATTGCCGGGGCGCCGCTGCCCTTCGTGACCATCAGCACCGTTGGCCCGGCGCTGATGGCGCATGGCAGCGAGGCGCAGAAAGCGCGCTTTCTGCCAGGGATCGCAGCAGGGGACATTCATTTCGCCATTGGTTATTCCGAGGCCGGTGCCGGCAGCGACCTGGCGACCCTGAAGACCTCGGCGCGCCAAGAGGGTGATCAGTTTGTCGTCAATGGCAGCAAGCTGTTCACCTCCGGTGCCGAGTCTGCCGACTTTATCTGGCTGGCGGCTCGCACCAACCCCGAGGAAGCCCGACACAAAGGCATCTCGATCCTGATCGTGGACACGAAAAGCGAAGGCTTTTCCCACACGGTGATCACCACGTGCAGCAACCCGACGGCGGCCACCTACTACGACAACGTAGCGGTGCCGGCCGACATGCTGGTGGGCGAGTTGCACAAGGGCTGGAAACTGGTGACCTCGCAGCTCAACCACGAGCGTCTGGGCCTGGGTGCCTGGGCCGACAAAGTCGTGGGGCTGTTTCGCCGCGTTTACCTGTGGGCCAAGGCTGCCGATGCCCAGGGCAAGCGGGCGATGGACAAGGCGTGGGTACGCACGTTGCTGGCCGAATGTTATGCGCGCCTTGAGGCCATGCGCCTGATCAACTTCCGTATTGCCGCTGACCTGGATCAGGGCCGCATGGACATTGCGCTGGCGTCTATCACCAAGGTCTATGGCTCGGAATCGGTGATCGAGATTCTGCGCAAGCTCAACGAAGTGGTCGGCGCTCAGGGCCTGGTGCAAGCCGGGTCGCCTGCGGCGTTCTTGCACGGCGAGCTGGAGTACGAGATTCGCGCCGCGGTCACCAACACCTTTGGCGGCGGCACCAACGAAATCCAGCGCGAGCTGATCGCTCAGTTCGGCCTGAACTTGCCGCGTACGTCGCGCTAGGGAGCCTTCTATGAATTCGACTTTCACGCCAGGGCGTGCCCATCCCTACGAGCACGTGACCCATTGGGATATTGAGACCGACGTGGCGGTTGTCGGTTTTGGCGCCGCCGGTAGCTGCGCCGCCATCGAAGCGCGCCAAGCCGGTGCGCGGGTGGATATTTTCGAAGTGGCTGCGGCCGCGGGAGGCAGCGCCGCCTTGTCGGGTGGCGAGGTTTATGTGGGCGGCAATGGCGGCACGCCAGTGCAGCGTGAAGCCGGATTCGAAGACAGCACCCAGGCCTTTGCCCAGTACTTGAGCATGGCCGGTGGGCCTGCGGCCGATCAGGAGCGGGTAGCGCTCTACGCCGAACGCGGCGTTGAGCACTTTGCCTGGTTGCAGGCCCAAGGGGTGCCGTTCAAGGGCACCTACTTGCCCGGCAAGTGGATCGAGCCGACCACCGACGACACCCTATTGTGGTCGGGCAGTGAAAAGGCCTGGCCGTTCAGTGCCCAGTCCACCCCGGCGCCCCGAGGCCATACGGTGCAGTTTCCCGGTTGGGGCGGCGGCAAGCTGTTGATGGAAAAACTCTGTGCCCGCGCTGAAGCGCTGGGCGCCGAGGTTCACTACAGTGTTCGCGCACTGTGCCTGATCGTCGACCGTCACCAGCGCGTTCGCGGGCTGGTGGTTCGACGTAATGGCGAACCCTGTTTTGTTCGGGCCGAGCGTGGGGTGATTCTCTGCGCGGGTGGCTTTATCGCCAACCGGACCATGGTCGAACGCTATGCGCCCCAAGCGCTGGCGTGCGATCAACAAGTCAGTGCTGGCAACGACGATGGCTCAGGCATCCGCATGGGTATCAGCGTTGGCGCCACCACATTAAACATGCATGAATTCTTTGCCACGCTGCCGTTTTTTCCGCCGGCGTCCTTGGTAAAAGGGATTTTCGTCAACGACCGTGGCCAGCGTTTTATTAACGAAGACGCCTACCACGGCCGTGTCGCCCACTACGTGCTGCGTCAGCCCGGGCAACAGGTCTGGTTGCTGGTGGACAACGCGATTTTTGGTCGCCCGGTGATCCAGCCCGACATCCAGATCGCCGCTGTCGGCGATACCTGGGCTGAAGTCGAGCAGGAGCTGGGCTTGCCCGAGGGCTCGCTGGTACACAGCGTCGACACCTTCAATCGTCACGCCGCGCAAGGCCAGGACCCATTCTTCCACAAGGACGCCGAATGGCTGCGCCCGCTCAGTGAGCCGCCGTTTGCGGCGCTGAGCTATTGCCCCGGTGACATCCAGGCTCACGCCTTCACGCTCGGCGGTTTGGCCACACGCCCCAATGGCGCCGTGCTGGACGCCGACGGCCAGGCCATTGCCGGCCTTTTTGCCGCCGGGCGCACCGCTTGCGGCCTGCCGCGTTGGGGCGAGGGCTACAGCTCCGGGCTGTCGCTGGGTGATTCGACTTTCTTTGGCCGTCAGGCCGGGCTGCATGCCGCCCGTTCTTCCTCTGAAACACAGGTAGCCCCATGAGCGATCTCGAACAGTTTCGCCTGCAGACCCGCCAGTGGCTGCAGGACAATTGCCCCCCTTCCATGCGTACGCCCATGCCTGCGGGCGAAATGGTCTGGGGCGGCAGCCAGATACGTTTTGACAGTGAAGACCAGCGTCTGTGGTTCACGCGGATGCGTGACAAGGGCTGGTTCTGCCCCGATTGGCCACGCGAATACGGCGGTGGCGGCCTGAGCACCGAGCAGACCCAGGTGCTGGAAAGCGAAATGCGCCGCCTGCATTGCCGCCCGCCGCAAATCAACCTGGGCATCTGGATGCTCGGCCCTTTGCTGCTCGAATACGGCAGCGAAGCGCAAAAGCGCGAACTGCTCCCACCCATGGCCCGCGGCGAAGTGCGCTGGTGCCAGGGTTTCTCCGAGCCCAACGCAGGTTCCGACCTCGCCTCGCTGCGCACCAGTGCGCGTGAAGAGGGCGATGAGTTTGTGGTCAATGGCAGCAAGATCTGGACCTCGTACGCCAACTATTCCGACTGGATGTACGCGCTGGTCCGCACCGGCCCACAGCAGCCCAAGCACTCGGGCATCAGCCTGGTGGTGCTGGACATGCGCAGCCCAGGCGTGAGCGTTTCGCCTATCGACTTGATCAGTGGCAAGTCGAGTTTCTGCCAGGTGTTCTTCGATGATGTGCGCGTGCCCAAGGCCCAACTGGTCGGCAACCTCAATGAAGGTTGGAACCTGGCCAAGGCGCTCTTGCAGCACGAGCGTCGGGCCATGTCGCGGTTCAGCGAATTCAGCCTGCCAACGCATTTCGACCTGGCCGAATACCTGAACCGCTATCTGCCCAATGCCAGCACGGCGGCCGATATCGTCCTGCGCCAGCGTGCCGTCGCCTGCCTGATGGATGAGCAAGCCTACAGCCTGACTAACCGGCGCATGGCCGAAACCGCTCGGGCCGGCAAGGACATCGGCGGCCTGATGGCCATCGCCAAGCTGGTGCACACCGAGCAGGAGCACGACAAGTTCGAGCTGCTGCTTGACCTGATGGGTCAACAGGGCCTGGGCAGTGGTGGCGATGGGCACAGCGAGCGAGAGCTGGCGCTGGCCCATTCGTGGCTGGGCAGCTTCACCCAGACCATCTCCGGCGGCTCGTCGGAAGTGCAATTGAATGTCATCGCCAAGCGAGTGCTTGGCCTGCCTGACGCCAAGTGAGGATCTCATCGTGAGCCTGGTTTATAACGACGAACAACAGCAGTTGCACGACAGTGCCCAGGACTACCTTGCCGCCCGTTCACCGGTCGAGGCCGCTCGACGGCTGCGCGACCTGGGCGTTGCCGAAGGTTTTGACAGCGAGGTCTGGGCTGGCATGCGCGAACTTGGCTGGAGCGCCGTGGCGTTCAGCGAGGCCCATGGTGGCTTGGAGTTTGGCTTGCAGGGCTATGCGCCGCTGTTCGAGCAGATCGGTCGCCACCTGTGCGCCTCGCCATTGCTGTCCAGCGTGGTGTTGTGCGGCAGCTTGATTGAACACTGTGGCAGCGAAGTTCAACAAAACCAGTGGCTGCCTGCCCTGATCAGCGGTGAGCAGCGCCTGGCGCTGGCATTGGAAGAAGGCGTGCGCCATACGCCGCAGCCGGTCGCCCTGCAAGCTCGGCCTGACGCCGACGGCTTTGTGCTCGACGGCACCAAGACCTGGGTGCTCGATGGCCTGGGCGCCGATCAGTTTCTGACCGTAGGCCGTGTGCCTGGCGGTGAACTGGCATTGTTCCTGGTCCAGGCCACAACGCCGGGTGTGCGGATCGAAAAGCTGGCATTGGTGGATTCGCGCAACCATGCGCGGGTGCATTTCGAGCACGTCAAAGTGCCGGCGAGCGCCAGGCTGGCCTGCGCGGACGCAGGCCCCGCATTGGAAGTCGCCCTGGAGCGCGGCCGCGCATGTCTTGCGGCCGAGTTGCTGGGCATCTCCGAGCGCTGCTTTGAGATGACCCTGGAATACCTCAAGACGCGGGTGCAGTTCGATGCGCCGATCGGCTCGTTCCAGGCCTTGCAGCACCGCGCCGCACGCCAGCACGTGCAGTTGCAGTTGGCGCGCAGTGCGGTCATGGCCGCCTTCGAAGGCCTTGATCAAGCCGGCATCAGCGCGGTAGAGCGGCGCCAGCGGGTGAGCCTTGGCAAGTGGAAAGCCAATGAAATGGCGCAACTGGTCAGCAACGAATCGGTGCAGATGCACGGTGGCATCGGTGTGACCGATGAGTACGACCTGGGCCTGTACCTCAAGCGTGTTCGTGTCGCCCAGGCGTGCCTTGGCGATAGCGATTATCTGTGCAGCCTGTACGGCGAAACCCTGAACTGAGGAGGCCGCATGTCTCGCGAGCAGATTCAACAATGGCGGCAGAACTGGGACCAACTGATCGGTCCAGATTCGCCTTTTGCAGTGCAGTCACCTGTCGGCCAGCCACGCTACTTTCCCAACGCCCCAGTCGATCTGGTCAGCGCCCTGCAGGCGGGTCGCCAGTTTGGCGAGCGGCCTTTTGTGTACTGGCAGGAGCGGCAGCTGTCGTTCCGTGAGTTCTATCAGGCCGCCGACCGCCTGACTGCGCACCTGGTCAGAACCCTGGGCATTCTGCCCGGCGATCGGGTGGCGATTGCCATGCGTAACCGACCGGAATGGATGGTGTCGTTCGTGGCCGTGGTCCAGGCCGGTGGCGTACCGGTGTTGCTCAACAGCTGGGGCTTGCGCGATGAGTTGTTGCACGCCCTGCACGACAGCCGCCCGGTGCTGCTGATTGCAGACCTTGCGCGCATGGTGCTGGTGGCTGACGATGAATTGTCGATCAAGCGCTTGCTGGTCGAGGATTCGGCCCGTGAGCCAGGGCCGGGCCTGACCTATGTGCGCTTGCAAGAGCAGGCGGTGGCGCCGGTCGAGCTGGCCACGCCAGACCCAGAGGCATCCGCGTTGATCCTCTACACCTCCGGCACCACCAGCCGGGCCAAGGGTGTGGTGCACAGCCATCGTTCGGTGGGCCAGACGCTGTATGCGCTGGAATTTGTCAGCGCCTTCGCCGCCGGGGTTTCGCCGTCACGGATCAAGCCGATCATCGACTCCGGGTTGCAACCGACGTCGCTGCTGGCCGTGCCGTTGTTCCATGTCAGTGGTTTGCACTCGCAGTTTCTCAATGCGCTGCGCACGGGCAAGCGGTTGGTGATGATGTACAAGTGGGACGTCGATCAAGCCTTGGCATTGATCGAGCAGCAACGCTGCACCCAGTTCAATGGCGCACCGGTCATGTTGCAGCAATTGCTGGCGCATCCGCGTTTCAACACTCCAGCCACGGCCAGCTTGTTCGGGCTGGGACTGGGGGGCGGTGCGGCGTCCGACGGGCTGTTGGCCAAGTTGACACGCGACAAGCCGACAGTCATGGCCGGCTGCGGCTACGGCCTCACCGAAAGCAATGGTATCGGTGCGGCCCATTCGGGCGATCAGTTCGTCAGTGCCACTGCCAGCGCGGGGTGGCCACTGCCGATTGTCGAAGTGCATATCGGTGACTATCCGCACAAGGCGCCGGCAGGGCAGAGCGGGGCGATCTGGCTGCGCTCGCCGACCCTGATGCAAGCGTACTGGGAGCGGCCCGAAGACACCGCCCAGGTGCTGGTCGAGGGTTGGTTGTTCAGCGGTGACGTGGGCTTCGTCGATGAGGACGGCTACCTGTATATCACCGACCGGATCAAGGACCTGATCATCCGTGGCGGCGAGAATATCTCTGCCGTGGAGGTCGAGCACTGCGCCTGCACCCACGATGATGTCCTGGAGGCCGCCGCTTTCGCACTGGCCGACGAACAGTACGGTGAAACCGTCGCTCTGGCGGTGCATCTGCGCTCGGGCAGCGGCTTGGGTGAAGACGCCCTGAAAACCTTTATGGGCCGCGCCCTGGCGGCCTACAAGGTGCCGACGCGGGTGTGGGTCAGCGATGAGCCATTGCCGCGAAATGCCAGCGGCAAAGTACTCAAGATGGGCCTCAAGGAGCGCTACCTGCAGGCGTAGTCCCTCCAGACGATGCTGGTGATTACCACGGGGGGAGAATGAACTCGGACTGGTTGAGTTCGTTTTCACCCTCGGAGTAAATAACAATGCATAAGTCTGTAGTAGTGCTCCTAGCGTTAGCCTCGGGCCTGGGCTTTATGTCCTCGGCTCAGGCCAAGGTCAGTGCAGAAGAAGCGGCACGGTTGGGCAAGGACCTGACCTGCACAGGGGCCGAGAAGGCCGGTAACGCCGATGGCAGCATCCCGCCATTCAGCGGCAAGAACCTGGGCGTGGTGCCCGGTTGGAATCACGTCAAATACTCGGGCGATCACCCGGTCGATCCCTGGCCAAACGAGAAGCCGGTGCTGGTCATTACCGCCAGCAACGTCAAGCAATACGCCGAACGCCTGAGCCCTGGGCAACTGGCGATGTTCCAGAAATACCCCGCCACTTACCGCATGGCCATCTACCCGACTCACCGTGATTTCCGCTATCCCGATTATGTGTGCGAGCGGGCCAAGGAAAACGCCCTCAATGCTGAACTGGTCGACAATGGCATGGGCCTGAACGCCATCGGCCAGGTACCGTTCCCGATCCCGAAAAACGCATTGGAATTAATGTGGAACACCCAGCTGCCAGCACGCGCCTGGACCGAAGAGCTGCAGCGCGACAACGGTGCGGTGACGCCGTCGGGTGCTATCGCCTGGGGTCGCTCGTACTCGCGTACGCTGGCCAACGCCAACAATCCCAACGAAACCCCTTACAGCAGCAGCGGTGTGCAATCGCTGGGTATGTACACCACCGTATTGCCGCAGCGTGACAACGGCACCATCACCGTGGCTCGCACGCCTTACAACTTCTCCAGCGATTCGATGAAAGCCTGGACCTACAACCCCGGCACCCGTCGCGTTCGCCTCAACCCGGCGTTCGGCTTCGACTCGCCCATGATCGGCACCAACGGGGTGATGACCATCGATGACGACCGGATCTTCAACGGCAGTCCCGAGCGCTACGATTGGAAAATCGAAGGCAAGCGCGAAATGTACATCCCGATCAACGGCTACAAGGCCAACAGCGCCGAGGTCAAGTACAAGGACCTGCTGACGCCTAACCACCCCAACCCCGACGCCATGCGCTATGAACTGCGCCGTGTCTGGGTATTGGTTGCAACGCTCAAGGAAGGCAGCCGGCATCTGTATGGCAAGCGAGTGATTTTCATTGACGAAGACACCTGGCATTCGGTGATGGCCGACAACTACGATTCGCGCGGCAATATCTATAAGTACGCCCAGGTGACTTACTACTATCACCCGGACATGAGTGCCTGGGAGGCGGGTGCTTCGTTCTACCACGACCTGAGCACCGGCCAGTACGTGGGCTACAGCTTGTCCAACGAAGCGCGCAAGGGGCCGATCCTGAACCAAGGCAATTACACCGCCGACATGTTCACCCCCGACACCGCACGCGCCGCCGGGCGCTGATACCGCGTCGTCTTCATCGCGGGTAAACCCGGCTCCTACACCGACCGATGTAGGAGCCAGGTTTACCGGGGTGCCGGACCACTGCGATGGCCATAGGTATCTACACAATTCTGGGGCAGCGCGGCTCTTGTAGCCGCTGCCGAGGTACGAGGCTGCGATCGGCGGCGAAGCCGTCGTAAATTCAGGCCCTTCGGTGTGCCTGATGGATTACGGTCTCAGGTTTTACGGCCGCTTCGCTGCCGATCGCAGCCTCGTACCTCGTCAGCGGCTACATTCGTAGCAGTAGACGAGTTCAGCGAGGCCAGGTCCGGGGACGTAGTCCTCGCAAAGCCTGTACTCGCGGTGTATCTGAATACTGAAGTGCCAGGTTTTACGACTGCTGCGCAGCCGGACGTGGCCTCGTTCTACTCGTCCACTGCTACGAAATGCAGTACACCAAAAGATGTGTAGATACCTATGCGGCGATGGCCGCACCGCCGTTTATCGGGTAGACCGCATCGACATTAGTCCCTACAGACGATGAAAGCCCTGTTATCTCCGTCGAGAATCCGCGCACACCCTTGATAGCGACGGAGATAACAATAGTGCGATTCAAGAAGGCAGTGCTTGGCGTAGCCATGGTTGTACCGATGCTCGGGCAACCGGCGTTTGCCAAGGTCAGTGAGGAAGAGGCGCAGCGACTGGGACAGGATTTGACCTGCGTCGGTGCCGAGAAAGCAGGGAACGCCGCCGGGACCATTCCTGCCTATACGGGCAAGAACCTGGGCCAGGTGCCGGGCTGGAATCATGTGCAGTTTTCGGGCGGCCAACCGGTTGACCCCTATGCCAATGAAAAGCCGATGCTGGTCATTACCGCGGCCAATGCCAACGACTACGCCGAGCACCTGACCCCAGGCCAGCTGGCGATGTTCAAGCAGTATCCGCAGACCTACAAGATGAACATTTATCCAGGCCATCGCGATTATCGCTACAACGATACAATCTGCGAGCGCGCCCGCTGGAATGCCACCAACGCCCAGCTGGTCGATGACGGCATGGGCGTCGAAGGTATCGGTCAGGTGCCTTTCCCTATTCCGAAAAATGCCATGCAGGTCTTGTGGAACCACCAGTTGCCAGCCCGCGCCTGGACTGAAGACGCGGTTCGCGATCTGGCATCGGTGATGCCCAACGGTGATATCGGTTGGGGGCGCTCTTACACGCGTGGTTTTTCACCCTCCAACGACCCAAACCAGACACCCAAGACCGAAACGGGTATCCAGGCCTATGGCTGGAACCTGACTCTCTTGCCGGCCCGGGAAAATGGCACCAGCACGGTCAGCATGGAACCGTACAACTTCCAGACCAACCCGCGCCAGGCCTGGTCCTATAACCCGGGCACCCGTCGCGTGCGCCAGCTCCCAGGCTACGGTTACGACCAGCCGATGACGGGCAGCAATGGCACCATGATCATCGACGAAGACCGCCTGTTTAACGGCTCGCCCGAACGCTATAACTGGGAGCTGCTCGGCAAGCGCGAGATTTATGTGCCAGCCAACACCTATAAGGTCAACAGCGGCGAGGTCAAGTACAAGGACCTGCTCACCGCCAAACACCCCAACCCGGACTTGATGCGCTATGAGCTGCGCCGCGTGTGGGTGCTGCAGGCGACCCTGAAGCCGGGCTATCGTCATCTCTATGGCAAGCGGGTGATGTTCATCGATGAAGACACCTGGCATGGCGTACTCGGTGATGCCTACGACACCCGTGGGCAACTGTGGAAACATGCGGTCGCCAACTACTACTACCACCCGGACATGAGCGCCTGGCATTCCGGCGTGTCGTTCTTCCAGGACCTGAGCACCGGTCAGTACATGGGCTACAACATGACCAACGAATCGCGCAAAGGTCCGATTCTCAACCAGGGCAAGTTCAATGCCCAGATGTACACCCCGGATGCGCTGCGCGCCGCTGGGCGTTGATCGGTAAATACCTGCAACGGTAATGCTTGCACCGTTGTACTTTCACCCGGCAGGGCTCCTCGACCTGCCGGGTTTTTTTTGTCAAGTGTTTGAAGGGCAAAGGTTTCCCACAATAACTGTGGGTTAGCCTGTGGATAACTCAATTTCCGAACGCGCTAAGCAGCGGTTTCCTTAGTGCTAAAGGCTATTGGTTGTTTTTTGTACAGATTTCCCTGCGTGGATAATTTTTTTCCTGCTTCAGCACCCTGGTCTAGAGTTTGCATCATCATTTTGGCGGTCACTCACCCTTGCGTCACAGTGGAGGTCCAAGATGTCCTTGAACAAAGCCTTGTTGGCAGTGGCAATCGGCGCAGTACTGTCGGCTTCGACAGTGCTGATACCTGACACCGTGGCGAACTTTTCCAGCGCCTATGCCAAAGATGGTGGCGGTGGCGGTGGCGGTGGTGGTGGTGGTGGTGGCGGTGGTGGCGGTGGTGGTGGTGGTGGGGGAGGCAGCGGTGGCGGCGGTCATGGCGGTGGTGGGGGAGGCAGTGGTGGCGGTGGCGGTCATGGCGGCGGCGGGGGAGGCAGTGGCGGTGGCCACGGCGGCGGCAGTGGCTCTGGCAGCGGCGGCGGACACTCCGGCGACAGCGCCGGCCATGACGCTGGACGAGACGGCAGCCACGGCGCTCACCATGCCGGTGAGGTCGGTGACGACCACGGCGCTCATCACGCTGGCGAAGTCGGTGACGATCACGGTGTTCATCGCGCTGGCGAAGTTGGTGACGATCACGGTGTTCATCGCGCTGGCGAAGTCGGTGATGACCGTGGTGTACACGTGGGTGGGGAGCCTGGCGACGACCGTAGCGGCACCTGAGCCATCACCACACTCGGGGCGAACTCCTCGATACCGGGTGTAATCCCTCGATCAGGCGGTGGGCAGGCCACCGCCTTCAGATCTTCTTTCACGGCCGCTCGTCGGGTCAGTCATCAAGGGTTGCGGGGCTCAGGGGCCGGTTGGCCCAGCGGGTCTTCAGGGATGGTCAACTCGATGCCCAGGCGCAGGCCTTCTTGCAGGATGTGCCGGCGCATCTCGGCGCTGGCCTGTGCGCTGTTCTTGTTGCGAATGGCACGCACCACAGCCTCGTTCTCCTGCAGACGTTCAGCCAGGTGCTCTGGCGAGTTGCGCAGGGCCTCGGCGCTTTGCTTGAGGGCGTCGCGGGTCTGTTGCACCACGTTCTGGAAAATCGGGTTGGCCGTTAATGCAAACAGGGCCTCGTGAAACGCCAGGTAAGCATTGACGCCGGCCTCGCTGTCGCTTGCCTCCAGCGCTTCGCGCATGTCCATCAGGGTCAGGCGCAGTTGGCCAATGTCATTGCTGCCGATCGACTGGGCCACCAGCCCGACGATAAAGGGTTCCAGGGTGTAGCGAAGTTGCAGAACGTCTTCAAGGCTGGCATTGGCCACGCCGTGGTCGCTGCGCCCCGTGGCGGCAGGCTCGGCCTGGCCATCGAGCACCAGCACGCCTTTGCCCGGCATCGAGCGCACCAGGCCCAGGGTTTCCAGGACGATAACCGCCTCGCGCAGGCTGGGGCGGCTGATGCCCATCTGTTCGGCCAGCTCGCGCTGTCCGGGCAGCATGTCGCCCGACCGCCATTGGCCACGGGCCAGGGCGTTGCGCAACTTTTCCACGACCGAATTCACAACGGTGGATGAGGAAATCACTGATCGCTCCGTGCAATGAAAAAAAGGGCAATGCCCCGTAGTCGTGATTGTTCCGTTTGCGCCGGGCCGATACAAGCGTCGGCCCGGCTTAGCCCATCAGAATTCCTGTTGGTGGGCGGCATTGGCAGGCTTGCGCGGTACAAATGCAAAGCCTTGTTTGTTACTGAGTACGTTATGGGCGCGGGTCATGTCGATGTCTTTCTCCCAGCGAGCGATGGCCACGGTGGCCACGCAGTTGCCAATCAGGTTAGTCAACGCCCGGCCGATGCCCATGAACCAGTCCACCGCCAGCACCAACACCAGGCCCACCACCGGGATGGCCGGGATGGCGGTCAAGGTAGCGGCCAGGATCACCAGTGCCGACCCCGGGATGCCGTGGGCGCCCTTGGAGGTGATCAGCGACACCAGCAGGATGGTCAGCAGGTCCGACATGGCCAGCGGTGTACCGGTGGCATTGGCGATAAACACAATGGCCAGGGTCAGGTAAATGGAGAAGCCATCGAGGTTGAACGAGTAGCCGGTGGGAATCACCAGGCCCACGGTGGGGCTGCCAATCCCCAGGTGTTCGAGCTTGCGCATAATCTGCGGCAGCACGGCATCGGA
This sequence comes from Pseudomonas sp. KH_021, assembly GCF_057838865.1. Classification (NCBI taxonomy): domain Bacteria; kingdom Pseudomonadati; phylum Pseudomonadota; class Gammaproteobacteria; order Pseudomonadales; family Pseudomonadaceae; genus Pseudomonas; species Pseudomonas sp. KH_021. The sequence continues at coordinate 1,915,501 of NZ_CM174477.1, forward strand.
GGAGGCTGTGCCGAGCACGATCAGCAACTCCTCGCGCAAGTACTTGATAAAGGGCAACAGTCGCAGGCCCGAGGCGCGCATGACAAAGCCCAGCACCAGCAGTACGAATGCCGAGCAGGTCAGGTAGAACAACGCCACTAGGCTGCCCAGGTGTTGCAGCGACTCCAGGCCGTAGGTGCTGGTGGTAAAGGCGATGGCGCCGAACACGCCAATCGGTGCCAGCCTCACGATCATGCCCATGATGCGGAAGATCACATGGCTCAATTCATTGATCAGCCGCGAAATGCCCGCAGCACTGTCGCCGACCAGGTTCAGGGCGCTGCCAAACAGCACCGCGAACAACAGGATCTGCAGCACATTGTTTTCGGCAAAGGCGCCGATCACCGAGGTCGGGATCAGGCCCATCAGAAACTCGGCAGTGCCGTGCAGATGCTGGCCGCGCTCGGCGATGCCGGCCACTTGGGCATTGTTGAGCTGGTCGAGGTGGATATCGGCGCCGCTGCCAATGCCGGACAAAAAGGCGAACGACAGGCCGATCACCAGGGCGATGGTGGTCAGCACCTCAAAATAGATAACGGATTTGAGGCCGATCCGGCCGACTTTCTTCAGGTCACCGGCACCGGAAATGCCGCTGACCACGACGCAGAACACGATCAGGCCGATGAGCATCTTGATCAGCTTGATAAAGCCGTCGCCAAGGGGTTTGAGTTGCGTGGAGTATTCGGGGAGGGTCAACCCGCAGGCGATGCCGAGCATCAGGCCGAGGACAACTTGCAGGAAGATCGAGCGCGAGCACCATCTGAGCATGGGGAGGATCTCTGGGTCGGTGTCCTTGCTTCGATGCCGTGAACAGGCGAAAGAGCGGAGGACTTAATTATTGTGGTCTTACCGGTATGTCCAGTGCAGGCGAAGTTTACGCAGCGAAAGTGCGGTATTGCAAGAAGAATAGTTTACCGGTCTGACCAGCTCAATGTAGGAGCCGGGCTTGCCCGCGAGGCGTCGTGCCTGACACGCCGCGATGCCCCAATCGCTGGCAAGCCATGCTCCTACACGAGCGCGACGCATCGAGCCGCAATGCCGTTACTTGTATTCGGTGGGAAGCAGATCGAGCGTTTGCTCGGCGCGCCGCGCCTGGTGGCTGATCAGGTCCAGGGTCAGGTCGGCGACTGTCAGCGAGGTATTGGACGGCGCGCTGACCTGATTGCGACGCAGCAGCACTTCAACCCGCGCGGCCATTTCGTCACTGGCAAACGGCTTGGTCAGGTAGTCGTCGCCGCCCGCGCGCAGGCCGCGTACCCGCTCATCGACGTCGGAAAGGGCGCTGATCATCAGGATCGGTGTGGTCACCCCCAGGGTGCGCAAGGACGTGACGATCGCCAGGCCATCCAGTTCGGGGAGCATGCGGTCCAGGGTGATGATGTCGTAGTTGCCGCTGATGGCTTTGACCAGGCCTTCACGGCCGTTGGCGACCCAGTCGACCTCAAGGCCGTGATGGGTCAATTCGGCAACTATTTCCTGGGCGGTGACGGCATCGTCTTCGATGGTCAGTACGCGGGTCATGAGCATTCCCTGGGGTTAAACAGTGGTAATGACCTGATTGTGCCAACAATAGGTGCCCTGCGGGTTAAAGAAAAATTCATTCACGGGACTGTATGCCTATTGTTCACATGCCGCTGTGCATGGGGATTGATGCCCCGTAGGAGCAGAGCTTGCTCGCGATGGCATCACCGCGGTGTCTGCCATGAACCGTGGCGATGCCATCGCGAGCAAGCTCTGCTCCTACAGTGCAGTGCAGTGCAGTACGGTAGGTAACAGGCTCAATCAGCGGGCCACCGCCAGAATCAACAGTGCCGCCGCTCCCAGCGCCGTCACCGTGCGTACATGGTTCCAGCGCGTCCATTGGCTCAAGTAATCCTGCCAGAGCCTGTGTGCCTCTTCACTGTCCGCCTCGACCCGCGCCAGGGCTTCGTTGCGTGGCACGTTGCAGAGCATCGTCACGACAAAATTGCCCAGCAGAAACAGCGCACTGCCCGTGCTCAAGAACACCGTGCCCGGCGCGGGCCAGCGCACCAGTGCGTAGACCAGCAATAACAGGCACGCCACGGATGTCCCTAGAAACAGTGAGAGAAACAGCGGGTTAAGCACCATCAGGTTGATTGACTGCATGGCCGCGACGCCCTGAGGCACCGGTAATCGCCCGAGGGCTTGCATGACGAAATTGGAAAAAGCAAAGAACAACCCACCCATCAGGCCGCAGCCAAGTGCTGCCAGTAGGGTGAGCATTAGAAGCAGGGCATCGGAGAGGGACATGGGCCAGTCCTGGGCAGGGCAAAATGCCTGCGGTCGAGCCCAAGCATAGCCACAGGATTGTCATCATCCAGGAAAAAGCGGTCGGACGCCTACCGGGCAAGCCTTTGGCCGGGCATCAGTTTTTGCTCCTGGCTTTTGATCTTTATACACAAAGGGTCCAAACACCGCGGATCGTCCCTTCAGGAGGCCGAGCGGAGCGCTTGCGTAGTGGGGCGAGGGCCAGGACGGCCCGAGAGCGCCGTAGGGCCATGGATGGCCCGTCGGCGCGGTCCCCACGTAGCAAGTGCGGGAGCGAGGGAACCCGGAGCGCAGCGTAGGGCCGTATGCGGGGACGCGGCGTTTTGGTTACTTTTTCGCCAAAAAAAGTGACCCGCTGTAAGAGCGGAACGGTGAGTTCGCGTCTGCGCGTAATCTGGATATGTTCGCCATTAGTCGAACCAAAACCCTTGATTCGAGTGTTTATCCGTTTTCGAGGGTGACGGTTAGTCACCTTTCCGCCTTTACGGCGTCCTACTTTTGTTGGGGCAAAAGTAGGCAAAACCCCTGGTCCCCGCATACGGCCCTACGCTTCGCTCCGGGTTCCCTCCTTCCGCACCTGCTCCGTGGGGCCGCGCCGACGGGCCGTCCATGGCCCATCGGCGCTTGCGGGCCATCCATGGCCCTTACCCCACTACGCAGGCGCTCCACTCGGCCTCCTGAAGGGACATCCGCGGTGTTTGGGCTTTCTATGCTCGAAGATCAAGATCAAGATCAAGATCAAGTGCTGGTGCTGAGCATAAGCACGCCCTAAGGCCTAGGTGTTCAGATGCTTTCGAGCGCGTCGAGCAGCACTTTGACCTTGGTGATCGACTCTTCGTATTCGGCTTTCCACTCGGAGTCGGCAACCACCGCGCCGCCGCCCCAGCACGACACGTTGCCGTCCTTGATCAGCAGGCTGCGGATGGCAATCGAGCTGTCCATCTCGCCACGCACGTCCACATACAGTAGCGAGCCGCAGTACAGCGCGCGGCGGCTGGGTTCGAGTTCGTCGATGATTTGCATGGCGCGGATTTTCGGCGCGCCGGTGATCGAGCCGCCCGGAAAACTGCCGCGGATCAGGTCCAGGGCGTCTTTGCCGGCTGCCAACTCGCCGGTGACGGCACTGACCATATGGTGGACGTTGGGGTAGCTTTCCAGGCTGAACAGTTCCGGCACCTTGACCGAGCCGATCCGGCAGGTGCGACCTAGATCGTTACGTAGCAAATCCACGATCATCAGGTTTTCCGCGCGGTCCTTGGCGCTGGCCAAGAGTTCTTGGGCGTTGGCCAAGTCTTCGGCGGGCGTACGGCCGCGTGGCCGGGTGCCTTTGATCGGGCGCGTCTCGACCTGATCCTGGCTGACCTTGATAAAGCGCTCCGGTGAAAAACTCAGCAAGGCGCTGCCATCGGCCAGCGGCACAAAGCCCGAGAACGGCGTCGGGCAGGCGGCGCGCAAGGCCTTGTAGGCCGTCCACGGGTCGCCCTGGCAGCGGCCGCTGAAGCGTTGGGTGAGGTTGATCTGGTAGCAGTCGCCGGCCGTGATGTACTGCTGTACGCGGTCGAAAGACTGCCGATAGGCCTGGGCGGTGATGTCCGGCGTCATTGTGCAGAGCAGGCTGAAGGGGGCTTCGGTTTCTGCATGCGGTTCGCCGAACAGCTCGATCAGGCGCTGTTGTTCTTCAGCCGCAAGGCTGGGATGGAACACCAGCTGACAGGTGCGCAGGTGGTGGTCGCTGATCAACGCCCAAGCGTACAGGCCAAGCCCGGCCTCGGGTAATTGCAGGTCATCGATGGCCTGTTCGGGCAGGCGCTCCAGGCGCCGGCCGAAATCGTAGCTCAAGTAGCCGATCAGGCCGCTGGCGAAAGGTAGCTGAAGCCCTTCGGGTAACTCGGCCCTGCCCAGTGCTGCCAGGCTTTCGCGCAGGCGCTGCAGAAATGCCAGGCCGGACTCGTCGGCCTCAAGACTAAAGTGTTGCAGCGGCCAGGCGCTGAGCAAGTCAAAGCGACCGCGCTCGGCAGAGGGGCGCGCGCTGTCCAGCAGTACCGCGCCCGGCGCATGGCGCACGCAGGTGAAATACGCCGCGGGGTCGGCATGGTAGGGCAGGGGGTGAACAGTGCAGATAGACATCAGGGCCGGATTGCCATCGGTGCGGGGGAAGGATTGTAGTCTGGTGTAGGAAAAGCGCCTAGCGCTGCGGGTTATCTGAACACAATGTTTGCGCCCAGATTCGCTGGCAAGCCAGCTCCCACATTCAATCAAAAGTCTGGAGCACTTTGTGGGAGCTGGCTTGCCAGCGAATTTGGGGGCGAAATGGCTCAGCCTTCGCGGGCAGGGATATGCCCGAACAGCTCCTGGGCGAATTTTACCCGCTGCTCCGGCGTTTCCTGCTCGCCATTCTTGGCCAGTGCTTCCAGATGCGCTTCCACGGCATGGGTGCGCTGGGTCAGGCCGCAGTCGTTGGCGATCTGGATGTTCAGGCCAGGGCGGGCATTGAGTTCGAGAATCAAGGGGCCCTTTTCCTGGTCCAGCACCATGTCGACACCGATATAGCCCAACCCGCAGAGCTCATAGCAGCCGGCCGCCAACTTCATGAAGCCGTTCCAGTTTGGCAATTGCACGCCGTCCACCGCGTTGGTGGTGTCCGGGTGCTTGCTGATGATGTTGTTCAGCCAGGTGCCGCGCAGCGTCAGGCCGGTGGCCAGGTCGACGCCGACACCGATGGCGCCCTGGTGCAGGTTGGCCTTGCCGCCAGACTGGCGGGTGGGCAGGCGCAACATGGCCATGACCGGATAACCCATCAGCACAATAATGCGGATGTCCGGCACGCCTTCGTAACTGATGCTCTTGAAGATCTGGTCGGGTACCACCCGGTATTCGATCAGTGCACGGTCACGGTGCCCGCCCAGCGAGTAGAGGCCTGTGAGGATGCTGGAAATCTGATGCTCGATCTCTTCATGGCTGATGATCTTGCCCGACACCGTGCGATAGCGGTCCTCGAAGCGATCAGCGATCACCAGAATCCCGTCGCCGCCCGCCCCTTGGGCTGGCTTGACGACAAAGTCGCTGCGCCCGCCGATGATTTCGTCCAGGCGGTCGATTTCTTTCTCGGTGGAGATCACGCCATACATCTCGGGCACATGAATGCCCGCTTCGATGGCGCGTTCCTTGGTGATGATCTTGTCATCGACGATCGGGTACAAATGGCGCTTGTTGTACTTGAGGACGTAGTCCGCATTGCGCCGGTTGATCCCCATGATGCCCCGGGCTTCCAGGGCCTTCCAGGTTTTCCAGAGGCCGAACATCAGCTTTGCGCCTTCAAAAAGGCCTTGAACCGGAACAGCTCGGTCAGGCGGTAGCCGCGGTAGCGACCCATGGCCAGCATGAAGCCCACCAGAATCAGCAGCACGGCAGGGAAGGTGAACACGAAGTAGGTCAGCTCCGGCACGCTCATCAGCAAGTGTGCGATGGAAGCGGCAAACAGTGTGCCGATGGCGACTTTCATGGCATGGCCACCGCCGCGCTCTTCCCACGTGATGGAAAGCCGTTCGATGGTCATGGTCAGGATCACCATCGGGAACAGCGCTACCGACAGGCCGCGCTCAAGGCCCAGCTTGTGGCTGAACAGGCTGATGGCGGCAATCAGCACCACCACGAAGGTCAGCACCACCGAGAGCCGCGGCAGCATTTGCAGTTTCAGGTGCTCAAGGTAGGAGCGCAGCGACAGGCCCAGCGCGGTAATCACGGTGAACAGCGCGATACCAAAGCCCAACTGGGTTTCACGGAAGGCCAGGGCGATCAGCACCGGGGTGAAGGTACCCAGGGTCTGCAGGCCGATCAGGTTGCGCAGGATCAGGATCACCAGCACGCCGATCGGGATCATGACCATGATCATGAAGGTCTGCTGGGTTTGCAGCGGCAGGCCGTAGAGCGAGTATTCGAGGAAGTCTGCGTCGGTGTTTTCGTCGGTCAGCTTGGCCAGGCGAATGGCGTTCATTTCGCTGTTGTTCATGCTGAAGCTAACGGTGGCTTTCTTGCCGCCATCGACGGTGATCAGGTTGTCATCGCCGGTCCACCACAACAGCCGGTCATTGGGCAGGCCCTGCTCACCGGTGTCCGGGTTGAAGTACAGCCAGTCGGTGCCATTGAAACTGCGCAGCCACAGCTCCGGGGTTTGCGGCTGGTCAGCGACCAGGCGGATGGTGTGGACTTTTTCCAGCGGCACGTGGGCTATGGACAGCACCAGATCGATGATCCGCGCCTTGTTCTGAGTCGAAGGGTCTCCGGCCAGCAGCAGCTTGACGTTGTCATCGTTCAGATTGTTGACACGTTTGATGGTCTCGCCGACGAAGGTCTCGACGTCGGCCGAATGTTGGCGAATCGGTGCCATCAGCGCTTCGGCGGCGATCTTTTCCGGGCCTTCGATCGGCAGGCTGTCGCGGAACGTCGCGCCTTTGACCTTGCCTTTGTCGGCTGCATAACGCTTGGTCAGCACCAGGCGGTAGTAGAGCGTCTGGTTGCCGCTGGCGCGACGGGCCGACCAGGTGACCTTGCGGTTGCCGTCGATGCGATTGACGCTCACGCCATAGTTATTGGAGATAAAGCTTTCATTGAGGCTGACATAGTCGCGGTTCAGGGGCGGCACGAACATCTGCACCTTGACCGGGTCCTTGGCGCTGGCCACGAATTCGACCTTGGCGTCGATGTTCCACAGATCGTCCGTTTCATCCTCGGTAACCGGGATGCCAAGGGCGAAAATCTGGTAGGCGGTGATGGCGATACCCAGCGTCACCAGCACGGCGATCAGGATTTTCAGGTGAAGAGTCAGGGAGCGCATTAGGGTTACTCTGCGGTATGAGCGTCAGTGGCGCAGGCGGGTTTGCCGGCAGCGTATTTAAGGCTTGGGTCGACCAGCGCATCGAAGCGCTTGAGCGCCTCGGAGCCGATCAGCAGCGGGTACTGGAACGCGCTGCGGTCGGTCAGGTTAACTTCAATGGTGCGCCGGGCGGTACCCATGCAGATGTCCAGTTCAATCACCGGGCGGGCGGTGTAGGGCTTGCCTTCCTCGGCGTTGTAGTCTCCGGCCCGGCGCTTGATCTTGCTCACGCGGGCCAGCGGGCGTTCGATCGGGTGGGAATGGGCGGCGTCGATAGCCAGGTAAAAACGCACCCATGACTCTCCATCACGCTTGAAGCGCTTGATGTCGCGAGCGCTGAGCGAGGCGGTCTTGGCGCCGGTGTCGAGCTTGGCCGCGACTTCAAGGTCGATATCGGCCAGCCTTGCGTATTCGTTCAGGCCGTACACGGTCTTCTCGGCGGCGATGCTCAAGCCGGGTAGGGCGAGCAGGCAAAGCAGCAATGGGTAAGGCTTGAGTCTCATAAATCCTGTGCGCGGTGCGGTGCGATCTTAGGGGCAAGGCGACTGGCACGACTGCGCGAGCTTCCTCATTGCCTGCCTTTCTTTGCCTATCTAAAGAAAGAAGAACGGCAGACAAACGACTTCGCCCCTCTGGTTCGAGGCGGGCGGCATTCTATCACGCTGGCTTTATGACGCCAGCGGCTGGCCTTTCAGACCACAAGAACGCTATGGAAGTTCGTTATTAGCAGATTGTCGACAATGTTGATTTTTTCTTTGACTGCGACTGGGGCTTTAGGCTAGTTTTGCAGGCATGGATTTAAAAGGTGTCGACAATATGTTGGATGCAGCTCAAGCCCCCGGCCTCAATCAGGAAGATTCGGAAACCCTGTCCGAAAACGTCTTCCGGCGCATCCAGGCGGCCATCGTCAAGGGCGAGATCGCCCCGGGCAGCAAGATCTCCGAGCCTGAGCTGGCGCGTACTTACGGTATCAGCCGTGGCCCATTGCGCGAGGCCATCCATCGCCTGGAAGGCCAGCGCCTGCTGGTTCGTGTGCCGCACGTCGGCGCGCGGGTGGTTTCACTGAGCCATGCCGAACTGATCGAGCTGTACGAAATCCGCGAATCCCTGGAAGGCATGGCCTGTCGCCTGGCGGCCGAGCGCATGAGTGAGGCCGAAATCAACGAGCTGCGCCGGGTGCTCGAAACCCACGAGCGCGATGCAGCGTTCCAGGCCGGTGTTGGCTACTACCAGCAGGAAGGCGATTTCGACTTTCACTACCGAATCATCCAGGGCAGCGGTAACCGCACCCTGACCCAGATGCTCTGCGGCGAGCTGTATCAGTTGGTGCGCATGTACCGCATCCAGTTCTCCGCCACCCCGAACCGCCCCCACCAGGCGTTCGCCGAACACCACCGAATTCTCGATGCCATTGCCGACCGTGACGGTGAATTGGCCGAGCTCTTGATGCGCCGACACATCGGCGCTTCCAAACGCAATATAGAGCGTCACTACCTGGACGCTACCAGCCCACGAGGTGAGTCATGAGTCAGAAGAGTCCCGGCCAGCGTTTTCGCGATGCAGTTGCCGCTGAACACCCGCTGCAAGTGGTCGGCGCCATTAACGCCAACCACGCCCTGTTGGCCAAGCGCGCGGGCTTCAAGGCCATCTATCTCTCCGGTGGCGGCGTGGCTGCAGGCTCCCTGGGCCTGCCTGACCTGGGTATTACCGGCCTGGATGACGTGCTGACCGACGTACGCCGTATCACCGACGTCTGCGACCTGCCGCTGCTGGTCGATGTCGACACCGGTTTCGGTTCGTCCGCCTTCAACGTGGCCCGTACCGTCAAGTCGATGATCAAGTTCGGCGCAGCTGCGATTCACATCGAAGACCAGGTCGGTGCCAAGCGCTGCGGCCACCGCCCGAATAAAGAAATCGTTTCCCTGCAGGAAATGGTCGACCGCATCAAGGCTGCTGTCGATGCCCGTACCGATGACAGCTTCGTGATCATGGCGCGTACCGATGCGCTGGCCGTCGAAGGCCTGGAATCGGCGCTGGAGCGCGCCGCTGCCTGCATCGAAGCCGGTGCCGACATGATTTTCCCGGAAGCGGTCACTGAACTGTCGATGTACAAGACGTTCGCTGAATATGTGAAGGCGCCGATCCTGGCCAACATCACCGAATTCGGCTCCACCCCGCTGTTCACCACCGAAGAGCTGGCCTCGGCCGACGTCTCCCTGGCGCTGTACCCACTGTCGGCATTCCGCGCCATGAACAAGGCCGCGGAAAATGTCTACAACGCCCTGCGCCGCGATGGCACCCAGAAAAACGTCATCGACACCATGCAGACTCGCATGGAGCTGTACGACCGCATCAACTACCACACCTTCGAACAGCACCTCGACGCGCTGTTTGCCCAGAAGAAGAATGGCTGATTGATGCCCGCCCGGCCTGCCTGGCCGGGCAACCTACAGAACAAATTCAAGAATGAGGAGATAACCATGGCTGAAGCAAAAGTACTGAGTGGCGCTGGCCTGCGTGGCCAGGTTGCCGGCCAGACGGCGTTGTCCACCGTTGGCCAGGAAGGCGCTGGCCTGACCTACCGCGGCTATGACGTGCGCGACCTGGCCGCCGGTGCAATTTTCGAAGAAGTCGCCTACCTGCTGCTGTACGGCGAGCTGCCGAACAAGGCGCAACTGGCCGCCTACCAGCAAAAGCTCAAAGCCCAACGCGACCTGCCCCAGGCGCTGAAGGAAGTGCTGGAACGCCTGCCTAAAGACGCTCACCCGATGGACGTCATGCGTAGCGGTGCTTCGGTGCTCGGTAACCTTGAGCCAGAACTGCACTTCGACCAGCAGCGCGATGTGGCCGACCGCATGCTTGCCGCCTTCCCGGCGATCATGACCTACTGGTACCACTTCAGCCACAATGGCAAGCGCATCGACTGCGTCACTGACGAAGCGACCATCGGTGGGCACTTCCTGGCACTGCTGCACGGCGAGAAGCCGAGCGAGCTGCACGAAAAAGTGATGAACGTCTCGCTGATCCTCTACGCAGAGCACGAATTCAACGCCTCGACCTTCACCGCGCGCGTCTGTGCATCGACCCTGTCGGACCTGTACTCCTGCGTGACCGGTGCCATCGGTACCCTGCGTGGCCCGTTGCATGGCGGCGCCAACGAAGCGGCCATGGAACTGATCGAGCGTTTCGAATCGGCTGACGAAGCGAAAGCCGAGCTGCTGCAGATGCTGGCACGCAAGGACAAGATCATGGGCTTTGGCCACGCGATCTACAAAGAGTCCGACCCGCGTAACGAAGTGATCAAGGGCTGGTCCAAGCAGCTGGCGGAAGAAGTGGGCGACACCGTGCTGTTCCCGGTTTCCGAAGCCATCGACAAGACCATGTGGGATCAGAAGAAGCTGTTCCCTAACGCTGACTTCTACCATGCCTCGGCCTACCACTTCATGGGCATCCCGACCAAGTTGTTCACGCCGATCTTCGTTTGCTCGCGCACCAGCGGCTGGACTGCCCACGTGTTCGAACAGCGCGCCAACAACCGCATCATCCGCCCGAGCGCCGAGTACACCGGCGTTGAACAGCGCAAGTTCGTGCCAATCGAACAACGCTGACCGAAGGAGGACGACGCCTGCTCTTCTCTTTATGTAGGAGCTGGCCTTGCCAGCGAATGAAGTCAACGCGGTCATTCAGATGGACCGCATCGCCCCATTCGCTGGCAAGCCAGCTCCCACAAGAGGCCAGGTGTTGTCCCGATGACCTCCCGTGATTGAGTCCCCGCGCCATGAATACTGAATTTCGCAAAGCTCTGCCCGGCACCGCCCTGGACTACTTCGACGCTCGTGAAGCGGTCGAGGCCATCAAGCCGGGCGCCTATGCCACGCTGCCGTACACCTCTCGCGTACTGGCCGAAAACCTGGTGCGTCGTTGCAACCCCGCGACCCTGAATGCCTCGCTGACCCAGCTGATCGAGCGCAAGCGCGACCTGGACTTCCCCTGGTTCCCGGCTCGCGTGGTATGCCACGACATTCTCGGCCAGACGGCATTGGTCGACCTGGCGGGCTTGCGTGATGCCATCGCCGACATGGGCGGTGACCCGGCCCAGGTAAACCCGGTGGTGCCGGTTCAGTTGATCGTCGACCACTCCCTGGCGGTTGAGTGCGGTGGCTTTGATCCTGACGCTTTCGAAAAAAACCGTGCCATTGAAGACCGTCGTAACGAAGACCGTTTTCACTTCATCGACTGGACCAAGAAGGCGTTCAAGAACGTCGAAGTGATCCCGCCAGGCAACGGCATCATGCACCAGATCAACCTGGAGCGGATGTCGCCGGTGATCCAGGCCCGTGACGGTGTGGCCTTCCCTGACACCCTGGTCGGCACCGACAGCCACACCCCGCACGTCGATGCGCTGGGCGTGATCGCCATCGGCGTGGGCGGCCTTGAAGCTGAGAACGTCATGCTCGGTCGCGCGTCCTGGATGCGCCTGCCAGACATCATTGGTGTTGAACTGTCGGGCCGCCCACAACCGGGCATCACCGCCACGGACGTGGTATTGGCGTTGACCGAGTTCCTGCGCCAGCAGAAAGTCGTCGGTGCCTACCTTGAATTCTACGGTGAAGGCGCTACCGCGCTGACCTTGGGCGACCGCGCCACCATCTCCAACATGGCCCCGGAATACGGCGCCACCGCGGCGATGTTCTCCATCGACCAGCAAACCATCGATTACCTGAAGCTGACCGGTCGTGAAGACGAGCAGGTCAAGCTGGTGGAAAACTATGCCAAGCTTACCGGCCTCTGGGCTGACAGCCTGAAGGACGCCGAGTACGAGCGCGTGCTGCACTTCAACCTGTCGTCGGTCGTGCGCAACATGGCTGGCCCATCGAACCCCCACGCTCGCGTGGCAACTTCGGACCTGGCAGCCAAGGGCATCGCCGGCCAGTGGGACGACGTGCCGGGCCAAATGCCCGACGGCGCCGTGATCATTGCTGCGATCACCAGCTGCACCAACACCAGCAACCCGCGCAACGTGATTGCCGCAGGCCTGCTGGCGCGTAATGCCAACAAGCTGGGCCTGGCCCGCAAGCCATGGGTGAAGTCCTCCCTGGCCCCGGGCTCGCGTGCGGTCGAGCTGTACCTGGACGAAGCCGGGCTGACTCAAGAGCTGCAGCAACTGGGCTTTGGCATTGTCGCCTTCGCCTGCACCACCTGTAACGGTATGTCGGGTGCGCTGGACCCCGTCATCCAGCAGGAAATCATCGACCGCGACCTGTATGCCACGGCCGTGCTGTCGGGTAACCGCAACTTCGACGGGCGAATCCACCCTTACGCCAAGCAGGCTTTCCTGGCGTCGCCACCGCTGGTGGTGGCCTATGCGATTGCCGGTACCATCCGTTTCGACATCGAGAAAGACGTGTTGGCCGTGGTCGACGGCAAGGAAATCCGCCTGAAGGACATCTGGCCGAGCGATGAAGAAATCGATGCGGTGGTGAAGGCTGCTGTGAAGCCGGAGCAGTTCCGCAAGGTCTACATTCCGATGTTTGCCGCGCAGGAAGACACCGGGCCGAAAGTCAGCCCACTGTACGACTGGCGCGCACAGAGCACCTACATCCGTCGTCCGCCGTACTGGGAAGGCGCGTTGGCTGGCGAGCGTTCACTGACCGGCATGCGTCCGCTGGCTGTGCTGCCAGACAACATCACCACCGACCACCTGTCGCCGTCCAACGCCATCATGCTCAACAGCGCAGCGGGCGAATACCTGGCCAAGATGGGCTTGCCGGAGGAAGACTTCAACTCCTACGCCACTCACCGTGGTGACCACCTGACCGCCCAGCGCGCGACCTTTGCCAACCCGCAACTGGTCAACGAAATGGCCGTGGTCGATGGCCAGGTCAAGAAAGGTTCGCTGACCCGCGTCGAGCCGGAAGGCAAGGTCATGCGCATGTGGGAAGCCATTGAAATCTACATGGAGCGCAAGCAGCCGCTGATCATTGTTGCCGGTGCCGACTACGGCCAAGGTTCGTCCCGTGACTGGGCAGCCAAGGGCGTGCGCCTGGCCGGTGTCGAAGCGATTGCAGCCGAAGGCTTCGAGCGTATTCACCGCACCAACCTGATCGGTATGGGCGTGCTGCCGCTGGAGTTCAAGCCCGGTACTACCCGTAAGACTCTGGGCCTGGACGGTACCGAGACTTACGACGTGGTCGGCCAGCGTACTCCGCGCGCCACACTGACCCTGGTGATCCATCGCCGTAACGGCGAGTGCCTGGATGTGCCGGTCACCTGCCGCCTGGACAGCGACGAAGAAGTCTCGATCTACGAGGCAGGCGGTGTTCTGCAGCGCTTTGCCCAGGACTTCCTCGAATCGAATAATGCCTAACTAGGGTAGGAGCCAGCCTTGGCTGCGATGGGCGCACCGCGGTGTATCAGACAAACCGTGGTGTGCCCATCGCAGCCGAGGCTGGCTCCTACAGGCGAATAGGCCCCCAACCCGGAATCCTCAAATGGCACACGTACCTCAGATCAAGATTCCCGCCACCTACATCCGTGGTGGCACCAGCAAGGGCGTATTCTTCCGCCTGCAAGACCTGCCCGAGCGCGCCCAAGTGCCGGGCCCGGCTCGCGATGCGCTATTGATGCGCGTCATCGGCAGCCCCGACCCGTACGGCAAGCAAATCGACGGCATGGGCGCGGCCACCTCCAGCACCAGCAAAACCGTGATCCTGGCCAAAAGCAGCAAGCCTGGGCATGACGTCGACTACCTGTTCGGCCAAGTCGCCATCGATACCGCCTTCGTCGATTGGAGCGGCAACTGCGGCAACCTGTCGGCAGCCGTCGGCTCGTTCGCCATCAGCGCTGGGCTGGTCGATGCCGAGCGTGTTCCAGACAACGGCGTAGCCGTGGTGCGGATCTGGCAGGCCAACATCGGCAAGTCGATTATCGCCCATGTGCCAATCACCAATGGTGAAGTGCAGGAAACCGGCGACTTCGAGCTCGATGGCGTGACCTTTCCAGCCGCCGAAGTGCAGCTCGAATTCCTTGACCCGGCGGCGGACGAGGAGGGCGCCGGTGGTTCGATGTTCCCTACCGGCAATCTGGTCGATGACTTGGAAGTGCCAGGCGTTGGTACCCTGAATGTGACCATGATCAATGCCGGCATCCCGACGATTTTCGTCAATGCCCAGGACATCGGTTACACCGGCACCGAGCTTCAAGAGGCGATCAACGGCGATGCCAAGGCATTGGCCATGTTCGAAACCATCCGCGCCTATGGTGCGGTACGTATGGGCTTGATTGCTCATGTCGACGAAGCTGCCAAACGTCAGCACACGCCGAAGGTGGCCTTCGTCGCCAAGCCGACCGACTACACTGCTTCGAGCGGCAAGCCGGTCAAGGCTGCGGATGTTGATCTGCTGGTGCGGGCGCTGTCGATGGGCAAGCTGCACCACGCCATGATGGGCACAGCGGCAGTGGCGATCGGCACGGCGGCGGCGGTGCCGGGTACGCTGGTGAACCTGGCGGCCGGTGGCGGTGAGCGCAGCGCGGTGCGCTTTGGCCATCCCTCGGGCACCTTGCGTGTTGGCGCCGAGGCGCGGCAGGTCAATAGCGAGTGGACCGTCACCAAGGCCATCATGAGCCGCAGTGCGCGGATTTTGATGGAAGGTTGGGTACGCGTTCCGGGAGATGCTTTCTAACTTTCGGTGCCGCTCAGGGTCGGTGTAACAGCCGGCCCTTACCCTTTGCCAAGAGGGAACAAAAATGAGCGCCAATGTTGATGTCAATGATCGTCCCGGTTACGACACCCTCCTGCAGGACATCGCCGACTATGTCCTCACCTTCCAGATCGACTCCCCTGAAGCGCTCAATACGGCGCGCAACTGCCTGATCGACACGCTCGGTTGCGGCTTGCTGGCGCTGCGTTTTCCCGAATGCACCAAACACCTTGGGCCTTTCGTCGAGGGCACCGTCGTGCCTTATGGCGCTCGCGTGCCGGGCACCTCCTATCGCCTGGACCCCATCAAGGCCGCCTGGGACATTGGCTGCATGGTGCGCTGGCTTGACTACAACGACACGTGGCTTGCCGCCGAGTGGGGCCACCCCTCGGATAACCTCGGCGCCATTCTCGCCGTGGCCGATCACCTGTCGCAAAAACAAGTCGCCAACGGTGAGGCGCCACTGAGCATGCGGGCCGTGCTTGAGGCGATGATCATGGCCCATGAAATCCAGGGCGTGATTGCGCTGGAAAACTCATTCAATCGCGTTGGGCTGGACCATGTGCTGCTGGTGAAAGTGGCCTCGACCGCCGTGGCCGCCAAACTCATGGGGGCGACGCGCGAGCAACTGCTGTCGGCGCTGTCCCATGCCTTTGTCGACGGCCAGGCCTTGCGCACTTATCGGCATGCGCCCAACGCTGGTTCGCGAAAATCCTGGGCGGCAGGCGACGCCACCAGTCGTGGTGTGCGCTTGGCGGATATCGCCCTGCGCGGTGAGATGGGCATTCCCGGGGTACTGACGGCGGCGCAATGGGGGTTTTATGACGTGCTGTTCAGCCACACCAACAAGGATCTGGCGCTAAAGCCGCCAGAGGCGCGTGCCTTCAAGTTGTCGCAGCCATTCGGCACTTACGTGATGGAAAATGTGCTGTTCAAGATCAGCTTTCCGGCCGAATTTCATGCGCAAACCGCCTGCGAAGCGGCGGTGACCTTGCACCCGCTGGTGCGCAACCGGCTGCCGGAAATCGTCAAGATCGTGATCACCACGAACGAATCGGCCATTCGCATCATCTCCAAGGCTGGACCGTTGGCCAATGCCGCGGATCGCGATCATTGCCTGCAATACATGGTGGCCGTGCCGCTGGCGTATGGCACGTTGACGGCCGAGGATTACGAAGACGCTTTTCATGCCAGACACCCGGTGATCGATCAACTGCGCGAGAAGATGGAAATCGTTGAGGACCCGCGCTTCACCCGTGAATACCTGGAGCCCGACAAGCGCTCGATCGCCAACGCTGTGCAGGTATTTTTTAAAGATGGCAGCAGCACTGACAAAGTCAGCGTCGAATACCCCATCGGGCATCGCCGGCGGCGGTTGGAAGGGATTTCGTTGCTGGAGGACAAGTTCAAGGCCAATCTGGCGACCCGCTTCACAGTCCAGCGCTCGGCGCAGATTTTTGCCTTGTGCAAGGATCAGGTGAAGCTTGAAGGTATGGCGGTGCATCGGTTTGTGGATTTGTTCGTGGCATAAAACCTGTGGCCTGTAGCCGCTGCCGATAGGCTGCGATCGACCGCGAAGCGGGCGCACATGGCGCCCCTGACGGGCCGCATCGCAGCCTTCGGCAGCGGCTACAAAAAACCCGCCATTACGGCGGGTTTTTTTGACGCTGGATTTCGCGATTAAACTTGAAGGGCCGGGATGTTGGCGCTTGCAGCAGCTTCACGGAATTCTGCGATCTGGTCGAAGCTCAGGTAGCGGTAGACATCGGCAGCCATGCTGTCGATCTTACCGGCGTACTCCATGTACTCTTCGACGGTTGGTAGCTTGCCGAGGATGGACGCAACAGCGGCCAGCTCTGCAGAGGCCAGGTACACGTTGGCACCATCGCCCAGGCGGTTCGGGAAGTTACGGGTCGAAGTCGACACCACGGTGGAGTTCGGTTCAACACGTGCCTGGTTACCCATGCACAGCGAGCAGCCTGGCATTTCCATGCGCGCGCCAGCCTTGCCGTAGATGCCGTAGTAGCCTTCTTCGGTCAGTTGGTGAGCGTCCATCTTGGTCGGCGGCGACAGCCACAGACGGGTTGGCAGCTGACCCTTGACCTGCTCCAGCAGTTTACCGGCAGCGCGGAAGTGACCGATGTTGGTCATGCACGAACCGATGAACACTTCGTCGATCTTCTGGCCTTGAACGGTGGACAGCAGGCGAGCGTCGTCCGGATCGTTCGGTGCGCAGAGCACAGGCTCGTTGATTTCGGCCAGGTCGATCTCGATGATTTCGGCGTATTCGGCGTCCTTGTCTGCAGTCAGCAGCTCAGGGTTGGCCAGCCAGGCTTCCATCGCTTGGGCGCGACGTTCCATGGTGCGTGCATCGCCGTAGCCTTCGCTGATCATCCAGCGCAGCAGGGTGATGTTCGACGTCAGGTACTCGGAGATGGCTTTTTCTGGCAGCTTGATGGTGCAGCCGGCAGCGGAGCGTTCAGCCGAGGCGTCGGACAGTTCGAACGCTTGCTCGACGGTCAGGTCGTCCAGGCCTTCGATTTCCAGGATGCGGCCGGAGAAGGCGTTGATCTTGCCTTTCTTCTCGACGGTCAGCAGGCCGTTCTTGATGCCGTAGTAAGGGATGGCGTGGACCAGGTCACGCAGGGTGATGCCTGGTTGCAGCTTGCCCTTGAAGCGCACCAGTACCGACTCCGGCATGTCCAGCGGCATGACGCCAGTGGCAGCGGCGAAGGCGACCAGGCCGGAACCTGCCGGGAACGAGATACCGATCGGGAAGCGGGTGTGCGAGTCGCCGCCGGTGCCGACAGTGTCAGGCAGCAGCATGCGGTTCAGCCAGCTGTGGATGATGCCATCGCCAGGCTTGAGCGAAACGCCGCCACGGGTGCGGATGAAATCCGGCAGGGTGTGGTGGGTGGTGACGTCGATTGGCTTGGGGTAGGCCGCGGTGTGGCAGAACGACTGCATGACCAGGTCGGCAGAGAAGCCCAGGCAAGCCAGGTCTTTCAGCTCGTCACGGGTCATCGGGCCAGTGGTGTCCTGGGAGCCGACGGTGGTCATCCTCGGTTCGCAGTAGGTGCCAGGGCGAACGCCTTTGTCTGCTGGCAGGCCGCACGCCTTGCCGACCATTTTCTGTGCCAGGGTGTAGCCCTTGCCAGTGTCGACAGGTGCTTCCGGCAGCTTGAACAGGTCGGTTGGGCCCAGGCCCAGTTCAGCGCGTGCCTTCTCGGTCAGGCCACGGCCGACGATCAGCGGGATACGGCCGCCAGCGCGGACTTCGTCCAACAGCACTGGGGTCTTCATTTCGAAGGTGGTGATGACTTCGTCGGTACCGTGCTTGCAGACTTTGCCTGCGTGCGGGTACAGGTCGATCACGTCGCCCATGTGCATGTTCGACACATCGAATTCGATCGGCAGGGCGCCGGCGTCTTCCATGGTGTTGTAGAAAATCGGGGCAATCTTGGAGCCGAAGCAGAAACCACCGCCGCGCTTGTTCGGCACGTAAGGGATGTCGTCGCCGAAGAACCACAGCACCGAGTTGGTGGCGGATTTGCGCGAGGAACCGGTACCGACCACGTCACCGACGTAGGCGATAGGGAAACCCTGGCCGCGCATTTCTTCGATCTGCTTCATTGGGCCGGTGACGCCTTGCTCGTCCGGCACGATGCCGTCACGGGCCATTTTCAGCATGGCCAGGGCGTGCAGCGGGATGTCCGGGCGGGACCAGGCATCAGGCGCCGGGGACAGGTCGTCGGTGTTGGTTTCGCCGGTGACCTTGAAGACGCGCAGGCTGATCTTGTCGGCCAGGGTCGGACGTTTCTGGAACCACTCGCCGTCGGCCCAGGATTGCAGCACGGCCTGGGCGTTGGCGTTGCCAGCCTTGGCTTTTTCAGCAACGTCGTGGAAGGCGTCGAACATCAGCAGGGTGTGCTTGAGTTGTTCGGCGGCAACGGCGGACAGCTCGGCGTTGTCCAGCAGCTCGACCATAGTGGCGATGTTGTAGCCACCTTGCATGGTGCCCAGCAGCTCAACGGCGCGCTTTTTGTCGATCAGGGGGGAGGTTGCTTCGCCTTTGGCGATGGCAGACAGGAAACCAGCCTTCACGTAGGCTGCTTCGTCCACTCCAGGGGGTACGCGATTGGTGATCAGGTCGAGGAGGACGGCTTCTTCGCCGGCCGGGGGATTCTTCAGCAGCTCGACCAGGCCTGCGGTTTGCTCGGCGTTAAGCGGCTGGGGCACGATACCCTGGGCGGCACGCTCTTCGATGTGTTTGCGGTAGGCTTCAAGCACAGTTATTACCCTCATCAGTGGTCCCAAATGGGTGTCCGGGACGCTCATCCGGAAATACCAGTACCCATGCGCTGCGAGGCTTTTTGAGCCACTTAGCCAGGATTAAAGGCATTCCCTCCAGAAGCTGCTTTCAAAGTTTTACGCCTGCAGAACGGGAGCTGATGAGGGCTGGTACGAGAGACTTGCCAGCAAATTTCTCGTACCAACGCCGTTCTGAAGGATCGACTGTGCTCGTGACGCTTTGAAAACAGCTTCTAACGGACATTGGCGCCTTAAGAAAGGCCGGCCGATTCTACGGGAAAATATCGACAAAAGTAAGTTGAATGAAAGGACTTCTTGAGGTGACCTCGATTGGACAAAGGACTAACATGGCGCCTTGTCAGGTTCCCCAGCATTTTTTGTCCATGTCCAATCAATCCATCAAGACGCCGTGTGTCGGCCTTTGCTCCACTGTCTATGGTGATCTTGTGTGCCGCGGCTGCAAGCGTTTCCACCATGAAGTGATTTACTGGAACGGCTACAACGACGATCAAAAGCGTGCGGTGTGGCTGCGTCTGGAGCAATTGCTGGTGCAGGTCATGACCGCCAAGCTCGAGGTGTTCGACGCCGGCAAGCTGCGCCTGCAACTGGAGCAGCGCAAGATCCGCTTCGTGGCGCATCAGTCTGAGTATTGCTGGGCTTACCAGCTGATTGCCCGCGGGGCGCGGGTCATCAATCAGCTGGAGGCCTATGGCATGGTGCTGTTGCCGGAGTTTCGCGGCTGGGAGCTTCCTGAGCTGCGTGACGCCATCGATCGGGAATTTTTCCTCCTGTCCGAAGCGCATTATCAGCGCTACATCGCCCCGGGCTTCCTGAAAGACGCGCTGGGCGGTTGAGGCGGATATTTCATTCCCGCGCCACCTCCGTGACCTTGTCAATGGCCGCTTCGGCCTTGAGTACCAGCACGTCACTTTCCAGTTTGTCGAGCAGCTCTTCTGCGGTATTACCAATCAGCGCGCCGGAAATACCGGTGCGCGCCACGGTACCGACGATAGTGACGGCTGCCTTGAGTTCCTGCGCCCAATAAAGGATCAGTACGTCGGCCGGGCCTTCATCGATATGCAGTTGTTGGTCCTCCACATAGAACTCGGCCTGGAATGACTTGCATTGCTCGCGAAAGCGCGCCTGCAGGGTTTCGCTCAGTTGCAGCGCCGGGTCGGCCGTCGAGAGCATGAGGGCGGGGTGGGCGCTGATCACATGCAGCTTGGCCTTGGCCAGCTTGGCTATCTCATAGCCGTGATCGATGATGGTGCTGTGCAGGTGCCGATGCGCTTCGTCCGGGTTGCCAACATCCACGGCCGCCAGGATGACTCGGTCGGCCCACGGCTCTTCATGCTTGACCATCAGCACGGCACAAGGGCAATGGCGCAGCAGTTGCCAGTCAGTGGGGGTCAGCAGGAGCTTTTTCAGCGGGCTGTCGGGGCGGTGCTCCTTGATGACCAGTTGGCAGTCTTTGTCTTGCTGCGCGCTGATGATCGATTCGTGCAGTGAGTCGTGCCAGGACTGTTCGACGCTGACATCGTTGAAGCCATCATCGTGAAGTTGGCTTTGGAGCAGGCTGAGCAGGGCCTTGTGGTCCTGCTTTTTATCGCACATCAACAGGTGCAGGTGAGCTTTGGTGACGCCAGCAATTAACTTTGCCCGCGCCAGGGCCTTGCTGTGGGCGTGATCGGGGTCAAGCACCACCAGAATGTTACGGACGGCTTGCATGAGCTGAACTCCCTTTAGAAATGGCGGCCAGTGACTGACTATAGTCAGTCGGCCCCAGATGCAGTGGGTGTTGATACACAACAAGCATAGTCGCTGGTGATCAGCGCCGGTGCCGGTATAATCGGCGGCTTAGCGGTTGTCCCTGTTTGTGAGCCTATGCACCTTATTCCTGAAATCGACGCCTTCCTGGCTTGCCGCACGCCTGATGCCTGGGTTGAAGCGGCGCTGCAAAACCTCGATATTTTGCTGATCGACCACGCCAATAACGAAAAGAAGGCGGCTGGGGCGGCGTTCCAGTTCATGTTCCAGTACAACGACAAGCCCGACCTGCTGAACAAAATGTCGCGCCTGGCCCGTGAAGAGCTGCGCCACTTCGAGCAGGTGCTGGGCATCATCAAGCGGCGCGGCATCCCCATGGCTAACGTTAGCTCGGCGCGGTATGCCGGTGGCCTGCGCAAGCATGTGCGCAACCACAACCCCTACCGCCTGACCGATGCGTTGATCGTCGGCGCCTATGTCGAGGCGCGTTCCTGCGAGCGCTTTGCCGCACTGGTGCCGCACCTGGATGAAGACCTGTCCAAATTCTATGCTGGGTTACTCAAGTCCGAGGCGCGGCATTTCCAGGACTACCTCAAGCTGGCCTACCTGTACGGGGATGCGGCGGATATTGATGCCAAAGTGCTGGAAGTCCGCGAGGTCGAGCGCGAGCTGATCGAAACCCCGGACCACGAATTTCGCTTCCACAGCGGCGTGCCCGCCGCCCACTGACACTTCACCGCTGCGTGGTGTGTAGGAGCAGACCTTGGTCGCGATGGCATCCCCGCGGTTTGCCCGATGAACCGCGGTGATGCCATCGCGACCAAGGTCTGCTCCTACCGTCGTCAAAATAGTAAGCAAGCTAATTAATGCTTGGACATTGGCTGCCTAGGCAGTAACATTTGGACATATTCTCTGCCTAAGCAGGTTCTGTCCGTCATGAAGCATTTCTCCCCTGAGACCTTTCATCAGTGCACCCTCGGGATGCTGCTGGGGCGCGCTCATCTGGTGAAGGACCGTATTCTCGATTCGCACCTGGCGCCGTTCGGCATCACGGCTGCGCAGTTCAAGGTGCTGACCATCATGGCGCAGTTCTCGGTCGATACCCCCGCCGAGTTGTGCCGCTACCTGTCGCTAGACAGTGGGGCGATGACGCGGATGCTCGATCGCCTGGAGCAAAAAGACCTGATCGCTCGTCGTCGTTGCGAGAACGACCGCCGCCAGGTGCGCCTGGCCCTGACCGCGGGAAGCACGCAGTTGATCGACCAATTGCCGGTGATCGGTGCCAATGCGATGAATGAGTTGGCGGGAACCCTGGAGCCCGAAGAGCTGCAGAGCCTGGAGAGGATCCTGACCAAATTGTTGCTGGCCGCCGGGGATTCCCTGGTCGAGCAGCGAATGGGGGTCAAATGAACACCAAGACCTTGCGGCTGGGCCCGATGTTGCTGGCCCTGAGCCTGGCCGGCTGTGCCAGCTTTAGCGGGCTGCACCCTGAGGGCGTTAGCCTTGAGGTGAAAAACCTCAAGGCCGAGCAAACGCTCAAGGGTGTCACCCTGTCCCCGGCGGTCTGGCCCAAGAGTGACTGGTGGACCAGCCTGGGCGACCCGCAACTCGATGGCCTGATCCGCGAAGCACTGCGTGACAGCCCCGACATGCAGATTGCCAGCGCCCGTGCCCACCAGGCCAGCGCCTTTGCCATGGCAGCCAATGCCGCGCGCATGCCAACCCTGGATGCCGAGGCCAGCGTCAGCCGTTCGCGCCTGGCGCGTGATCAAGACCCCAGCGGGCAGGGTGGGACGTATTCGACGCTGCGCAGCCTGGGCGTCAGCTTCAATTACACCTTCGATCTCTGGGGTGGCCAGCGCGCTGCCTGGGAAGCCGCGCTGGGCCAGGCCCGCGCCGCCGAGATCGATCGCCAGGCCGCCCAGTTGACACTGGCCGCCGACGTTGCCCGGGCTTATAACAGTCTGGGCCAAGCTCATATCGTCAATGACCTGACCCAGGATGATCTCAAGCGGACTCGGCAGATGCTCGACCTGGGCGAGCGCCGGCTCAAGTCGGGCATCGACAGCGACTACGAGTATCAGCAAACCGAAAGCCTGGCGGCCAGTTCCGAAGAGCAGGCGATCAATGCCCAGAAACAACTGCAAAGTGCTCGAGTCGCACTCGCGGTACTGCTGGGCAAAGGCCCGGACCGTGGCAGCGAGATCGCCCGGCCTAAAGTACTCAAATCCAGCGCCGTGGCCTTGCCATCGTCGCTGCCGGCCGAACTGCTCGGGCGTCGCCCGGACCTGGTTGCCGCTCGCTGGCGGGTGGAAGCTGCCAGCCGCGACATCGAGGCTGGCAAGACCAACTTTTACCCCAACCTGAACCTCAGTGCCGCTGCCGGCACCCAGTCGCTGCTGGGCGATGCGTTGTTCGGTGGCGTCAGCCGTTTTTTCAATATTGCCCCGGCGGTGTCATTGCCACTGTTTGACGGCGGCCGCCTGCGCGCCGACCTGGATGCCCGCGATGCGGACTATGACCTGGCCGTGGCGCAGTACAACAAGAGCTTGGTCAGAGCATTGGGTGAGGTCAGCGACACCATCGATCAACTCCATGCCATTGGCCGCCAGATCGCAGCCAAGCAGCATGCCGCCGACATTGCCCAGAATTCTTACGACACGGTGATGCAGCGCTACGGTGGGGGCGTTGGCAACTATCTGGAGGTGCTCAGCGTCGAGCAGCAATTGCTCCAGGCCCAGCGTCAGTTGGCTGACTTGAATGCCGAGCAGATCGATCTGTCGATTCAATTGATGCAGGCCCTGGGCGGTGGATTCCAGGGCGAGAACGTCGCTGCGGTGCCCCAAGCGACAGCGACCCGGACTCCCTAAAGCGCAATCAACAGCAAGGTATTCGTCATGGCTACTGCCACTACTCCTCAAACACCTGAAAACGCGCAGGATGCGAGCAATCAGCGCAAGCGCAAAGGCTGGCTGCTGGCGGTATTGCTGCTGGTCGTACTGTTGGGCGCTGGCGTCTGGGCCTGGCATGAGTTCTATGGCCGCTGGAGCGAAAGTACCGACGACGCCTACGTCAACGGCAACGTGGTGGAGATCACGCCACTGACCACCGGTACGGTGATTAGTATCGGCGCCGATGATGGCGACCTGGTGCATGAAGGCCAGGTGCTGGTCGAGTTCGACCCCAGCGATGCCCAGGTCGGGTAGCAATTTTTACGCCACCCAGCCTGCTGCTCACGACCATCGGGCTGTCGCTGGCGACCTTCATGCAGGTACTCGACACCACCATCGCCAACGTGGCGTTGCCGACTATTTCCGCCAACCTGGGCGTTAGCTCCGAGCAGGGCACCTGGGTCATCACTTCGTTTGCAGTGAGTAACGCCATTGCCTTACCACTGACGGGCTGGCTCAGCCGCCGCTTCGGCGAATTGGCACCAGCTGCTTTATGCGCGCAGGTTTTACCCATGAGGTGGATTTTGAGCATATCGCGCTGGTGCAGTTGTTCATGGGGATTGGCGTGGCACTGTTCTTCATGCCGACCTTGAGCATCCTGCTGTCCGACCTGCCGCCACACCAGATCGCCGACGGCTCGGGGTTGGCGACTTTCCTGCGTACCCTGGGTGGCAGCTTCGCCGCGTCACTGACCGCCTGGATCTGGATCCGCCGGGCCGATCAGCATCATGCTTACTTGAACGAAAGCATCAGCACCTTCGATCCGGCAACGCGTGAGGCATTGCAGCATCTGGGGGGTGCCAACAGCCAGTCCTATGAACAGCTCAACCAGATGATCGGCAGCCAGGCCTACATGATGTCGACGGTGGATTATTTCACCTTGCTGGGCTGGGTATTTGCTGGATTGATACTGCTGGTGTGGCTGGCCAAGCCGCCGTTTACGGCCAAAGCAGGGCCTGAATCCTCAGGACATTGATTGGCGGTATGGCCGCTTTGAGGTAGGAGCGGCGGGGGCGCCTAGCCTTTAGCCGCGATGAACGCACCGCGGTTTGCCTGACGCACCGCGGTGTGTTCATCGCGGCTAAAGCCGGCTCCTACCTGGGAATGTGTCGCTCAATGCTTTTTAGCGGAAATCAGGCAAAATCGAAGGCGGCCAATGAGAAGCCTTGTTCGCCAACCTCCAGCGCCCAGCCCTGGCGATCCCAATCCCCCAACACAATCCTGCGCGCAGGCTCATTTCCAAGCATCAGCGTGTGAATCGCCGGGCGGTGGGTGTGGCCGTGAATCAGAGTGCGCACGCCGAACTCGCTCATGATCCGCGGTACTTCTTCGGGCGTCACATCAACGATGTCGTTGGCCTTCATGCGCGTTTGCGCCTTGCTCTCGCTGCGCAGCTTGCGCGCCAGCTTTTGCCGGGTTCGCAGTGGCAAATGCCGCAGCACCCAGAGGGTGACTGGGTTGCGCAGGTAGCGGCGCAGGCGCATATAGGCTTCATCGCGAGTGCAGAGGCTGTCGCCATGCATCAGCAAGACAGGCTCGCCGCCCAGCTCCACGACGCAAGGATCACTGAGCAGGGTGCAGCCGGCAGCCTTGCAAAAGGCCTTGCCAATCAGGAAGTCGCGGTTGCCGTGCATCAAGAATATTGGCGTGCCACTGTCGCTGAGCGTGCGCAGGGCAGAGCAGATCGACGCCTGATACGGCGTCATGGCATCGTCGCCGATCCAGGCTTCGAAAAAATCACCCAGGATATACAGCGCCTGCGCCGCTTTGGCGCGGGTCGCCAGCAAATCAAGAAACGCCCGGGTAATGTCCGGGCGTTCTTCTTGCAAATGCAGATCAGAGATCAGCAGTATCACTCAATGATCTCGGCTTTCTCGATGATCACGTCATCAACAGGCACGTCCTGGTGGCCGGCCTTGGAGGAGGTTGCCACGCCCTTGATTTTGTCGACCACGTCGGTGCCAGCGGCCACTTTACCGAATACGGCGTAACCCCAGCCCTGCACGTTCTTGCCGCTGTGGTTCAGGAAGCTGTTGTCGGCAACGTTGATGAAGAATTGCGCCGAGGCCGAATGCGGTTCCATGGTGCGTGCCATGGCAACGGTGTACTTGTCGTTGCTCAGGCCGTTGTCGGCTTCGTTCTGGATGCTTGGGCGCTTGTCTTTCTTCTCTTTCATGCCTGGCTCGAAACCGCCGCCCTGGATCATGAAGTTGCCGATGACGCGATGAAATACGGTGTTGGTGAAGTGGCCGGCTTTAACGTACTCGATGAAGTTAGCCACGGTGATCGGGGCCTTTTCAGCGTTCAGGTCCAGGACCATGTCGCCGTGGTTGGTGGTCAATTTGACTTGAGTCATTGTAGAAATCGCTCTTTTGGGAAAGAAATCATCGGGTTGCGCAAGGTTTCACATAACCTGGACGCACAGTTTACAGGCGGCGATACACCGTCTGCGGCTGTTTTTTCGTCATCCGCCGGAATTACCGGCAGTTTATCGGCCATGGCCTGTCAGTGGCTTGACAGCTTCGGCTATGATAAGCGCTTTGATTTCGTCGGCCTACCCTGGCCGAACACCCAGTACGTTCAAGGATCCTATGAGCAAGCCCACCGCCGATTCCGCTCCCAACGCCAAAGGCGCCCCCGTCGTTCCTGTCAACTTCCTGCGCCCGATCGTGCAGGCAGACCTGGACGCGGGCAAGCACAACAGCATCGTCACCCGTTTTCCACCAGAGCCCAATGGCTACCTGCACATCGGTCACGCCAAGTCGATCTGTGTGAACTTCGGGCTGGCCAAGGAATTCGGCGGTGTCTGTCACCTGCGCTTCGATGACACCAACCCGGCCAAGGAAGACCAGGAGTACATCGACGCCATCGAAAGCGACGTCAAGTGGCTGGGCTTTGAGTGGGCGGGCGAGGTGCGTTACGCCTCGCAGTACTTCGACCAACTGCATGAGTGGGCCGTTGAACTGATCAAGTCCGGCAACGCCTATGTCTGCGACCTGACTCCGGAGCAAGCCCGCGAATACCGTGGCAGCCTGACCGAGCCTGGCAAGAACAGCCCGTTCCGCGATCGTTCGGTCGAAGAAAACCTGGACCTGTTCGCACGCATGAAGGCCGGCGAGTTCAAGGATGGCGAGCGCGTATTGCGTGCCAAGATCGACATGGCGTCGCCGAACATGAACCTGCGCGACCCGATCCTCTATCGTATCCGTCACGCTCACCACCACCAGACCGGTGACAAGTGGTGCATCTACCCCAACTACGACTTCACCCACGGCCAGTCCGACGCGATCGAAGGCATCACTCACTCCATCTGCACCCTGGAGTTCGAAGGCCATCGCCCGTTGTACGAGTGGTTCCTGGACAACCTGCCGGTGCCGTGCAAGCCGCGCCAGTATGAATTCAGCCGCCTGAACCTGAACTACACCATCACCAGCAAGCGCAAGCTCAAGCAGTTGGTCGATGAGAAGCACGTGCATGGCTGGGATGACCCGCGCATGTCGACGCTGTCCGGTTTCCGTCGCCGCGGCTATACCCCGGCCTCGATCCGCAATTTCTGCGAAATGATCGGTACCAACCGTTCCGACGGTGTGGTCGACATGGCCATGCTCGAATTCAGCATCCGTGACGACCTGGATCGCACCGCTCCGCGCGCGATGTGCGTGCTTCGCCCGCTGAAAGTGGTCATCACCAACTACCCGGAAAACCAGGTCGAAAACCTCGAGCTGCCGTGCCACCCGAAAGAAGACATGGGCGTGCGCGCCTTGCCGTTCGCGCGGGAAATCTACATCGACCGTGATGACTTCATGGAAGAGCCGCCCAAGGGCTACAAGCGTCTGGAGCCGGCCGGTGAAGTCCGCCTGCGTGGCAGCTATGTGATCCGTGCCGACGAAGCCATCAAGGATGCCGAGGGCAACATCGTCGAGCTGCGCTGCTCGTACGACCCCGACACCCTGGGCAAGAACCCTGAAGGCCGTAAGGTCAAGGGTGTGGTCCACTGGGTGCCAGCCGCTGCCAGCGTTGAATGTGAAGTGCGCCTGTACGACCGTCTGTTCCGCTCGGCCAACCCTGAGAAGTCCGAAGAGGGCGGTAGCTTCCTCGACAACATCAACCCAGATTCGCTGCAAGTGCTGACCGGTTGCCGCGCCGAGCCTTCGTTGGGCCAGGCCAAGCCTGAGGATCGCTTCCAGTTCGAGCGCGAAGGCTACTTCTGCGCTGACTTGAAAGATTCTCAACCGGGTCGCCCGGTCTTCAACCGGACCGTGACCCTTCGCGATTCGTGGGGCAGCTGAGGAACCACCGTGCTTAGCATTTACAACACGCTCACCAAGAGCAAAGAAGTCTTTACCCCGCTGGAAGGCAACAAGGTGCGGATGTACGTGTGCGGCATGACCGTGTACGACTTCTGCCACCTGGGCCACGGCCGCAGCATGGTTGCCTTCGACCTGGTCACTCGCTGGCTGCGTTATAGCGGCTACGATCTGACCTACGTGCGCAATATCACCGATATTGACGACAAGATCATCAATCGCGCCAATGAAAACGGCGAGTCCTTTGAGGCTTTGACCGCGCGCATGATCGATGCGATGCACGAAGACGAGCGTCGCCTGAACATCCTGCCGCCCGATCAGGAGCCACGTGCCACCGACCACATCGCGGGTATGCATGCGATGATTCAGGCCCTGATCGACAAGGGCTATGCCTACGCTCCGGGTAACGGCGACGTCTACTACCGGGTCGGCAAATTTCAGGGCTACGGCAAGCTTTCGCGCAAGAAGATCGAAGATTTGCGCATCGGTGCGCGTATCGAGGTTGACGAAGCCAAGCAGGACCCGCTTGATTTCGTGCTCTGGAAAGGCGTCAAGCCGGGTGAGCCGAGCTGGGAGTCGCCGTGGGGGGCGGGCCGTCCGGGTTGGCATATCGAGTGCTCGGTCATGTCCACCTGCTGCCTGGGTGAAAGCTTTGACATCCATGGTGGCGGCAACGACCTGGAGTTCCCGCACCACGAGAACGAAATCGCCCAAAGCGAGGCGGCCACCGGCAAACCGTACGCCAAGTCCTGGATGCATTGCGGGATGATCCGCATCAATGGCGAGAAGATGTCCAAGTCATTGAACAACTTCTTCACCATTCGCGACGTTCTGGATAAGTACCATCCTGAAGTGGTCCGCTACCTGCTGGTGTCGAGCCATTACCGTAGCTCGATCAACTACTCCGAAGACAGCTTGCGTGAGTCCAAGGGCGCGCTGGAGCGTTTCTACCATGCGCTCAAGGGTCTGCCGGTGGTTGCGCCAGTGGGTGGTGAAAGCCATGTAGAGCGTTTCACGGCCGCCATGAATGACGACTTCGGTACGCCGGAAGCCTGTGCTGTGTTGTTTGATCTGGTGCGTGAGATCAACCGCCTGCGTGAATCCGATCTGGATGCCGCTGCTGGCCTGGCCGGTCGTCTGCGTGAATTGGCGGGTCTGCTGGGTGTGTTGCAACTGGATGCTGATGACTTCTTGCGTGCCGGTGCGGACGGGCGCGTGGATGCCGCTGAAGTCGAAGCGCTGATCCAGGCGCGCTTGGCAGCGCGGGCTGGCAAGGATTGGGCAGAGTCAGACCGTATTCGTGATCAGCTCACCGCCATGGGCGTGGTGCTGGAAGACGGCAAGGGCGGCACGACCTGGCGCCTCGCTGACTGACTTTCCCACCTGTAATTACATGGACTCGCCCCAACCGAGGCGTCTATGCGCCACGGTGGCATCTATAAAGAAGCCAACGACAGCGAGGGCGAGCCCATGAAAAAGCATACGACCAACAATCACTCTTTGTCTTCAGCCGACCTAGCAACCTGTTCGACCGTCTCGGTAGATCTTGCCAAGAGGGTCTTCCAGGTGGCCGGGGAAAACGCCCTGGGCCAAGTGGTGTACGAGGACCGAATCAAATCGCGCGAAGCCTTCCAGGCGTTTCTTCGCCAACTGCCCATGAGCGTCATGGTGCTGATGGAAACAGGCCCAGGCGCTCAGGCATGGGCGCGGTTGCTGCAGGCCCAAGGCAACCCGGTGCGGATCCTGCCTGCGCAGCATGTGGCCGATCATCGCAGCGGGCCGAAGAATGATCGCAACGATGCACATGCGATCTTGCGGGCGGGTCGAGATAGTCGGATTGTCTCAGTGCCGGTCAAAAGTGCCGCGGCGCTGGCCATGCAGGCACTGCATCGCGCCCGCCAGGGCTATGTGCGGCGGCGCACGGCCATGGGTAATCAGATGCGTGGCTTGCTGCTCGAGCATGGCGTGGCCTTGGCGCAAGGTGAGGCGGCGATCAGCCGGGTGGTGCCGCGGATACTCGAGGATGCCACCCAGCCGCTGCCGGATCTGCTGCGCGAGCTGATTGCTGAGCTGCTCGGCGAATGGAGCCAGTTGGGCGAGCGCGTCAGCGTGTTGACCGGCCGACTGGAAACGGCCGCACAGCAGGATGAGACGGCGAAAAGGTTGATGACGGTGCGTGGCATCGGTCCGATCATCGCCACCGCGCTGCTGGCCAAGCAGGTCGAGCCTGAGCGCTTCGCCAACGCACGCCAGTTTGCCGCCTACTTTGGTTTGGTGCCCACTCAGCACAGCAGCGGACAGAAAATCCGGCTGGGCAAGATGAGCAAGCAGGGCGACGCCTACCTACGCAGCCTGGCGATCCAGGGCGCGCATGCGGTCTTGAGACAGGTGCGGCCTGATTCGGAACAACCCGATGACCGGCGCTTGCTGCGCTGGCTGTGTCGCTTGGGTCGCAAGGAAACGGCCGTCCGATTGGCCAACCGTACCCTACGCATCGTCTGGGTATTACTGAAAACCGAGCAGACCTATCGTCGCCACATGGGCAATGTCCAGGAGGCGACGATGAGTCACTGATCCACAGAGTTCTGCCACCGGGGCGTTAAAGCGCTCCAACCCTTGCTAAAGAACATTGACCCCAGGTCAGACCGTCGCGGATTGATGCCTGTGCTCCTACTGGCCCTTGAGGCCTTAACGTAATTGGCATACCGCGAGCTTATTGAATGTTGGCCAGAAGCCGATCAGGCTTCCTCGAGTAGGCCTTATACATAGATGCAGCCGGGTAGCAGTGTTCAAAAGCGGGTTGATAGTGGGGGCGAGTCCATACATAGGAGCACGGCTTGCCGGCGATGAAAGCGACGCGGTCTATTAGAAAAACCGCGTCGCTTTCATCGCCGACAAGCCGTGCTCCTACAGGGTTTCAGCTCTTAGCTGTGCAGCACTTCCGCGGCGTAGAGGGTGTTTTCCAGCAGGCAGGCACGCGTCATCGGGCCAACGCCGCCCGGCACTGGAGTGATCCAGCCAGCGCGGGGCAGGGCGGTCTCATAGACCACATCGCCCACCAGCTTGCCGTCATCCTGGCGATTGATGCCCACGTCGATGACGATGGCGCCTTCCTTGATCCACTCACCCTTCACCAGGCCAGGCTTGCCGGCCGCAACCACAACCAGGTCGGCGCGGCCGACATGGCCTGCCAGGTCCTTGGTAAAACGGTGGGTGACGGTGACGGTGCAGCCGGCCAGCAGCAACTCCATGGCCATTGGGCGACCGACGATGTTGGAGGCGCCCACCACCACGGCGTTCATGCCGTACAGGTCCTGGCCGGTGCTTTCCAGCAGGGTCATGATCCCTTTGGGCGTGCAGGGGCGCAGCAGCGGGATGCGCTGGGCCAAGCGGCCGACGTTATAAGGGTGGAAGCCGTCTACGTCTTTGTCAGGGTGGATGCGCTCGAGCAGGGGGGAGGCGTCCAGGTGTTCCGGCAGCGGCAATTGCAGCAGGATGCCGTCGATGTTCGGGTCGTCATTGAGACGATCGATCAGGCTGGTCAATGCCTCTTGGGTGGTGTCGCTGGGCAGGTCAAATGCCTGGGAGAGAAAGCCGACCTCTTCGCAGTCTTTACGCTTGTGCGAAACATAAACCTGGGAGGCGGGGTCGGAGCCGACCAGAATCACCGCGAGGCCGGGAGTGCGCAGGCCTTGCTGGCGACGCTCGGCGACACGTTGGGCGATCTGCTGGCGCAGGCTAGCGGCGATCGCCTTGCCGTCGATTAGTTGTGCAGTCATGACGCGTGATTAACCATCGAGAGGGAAAGAAAAAGAGCGCGCATTCTCGCATGACCTGGGCCACGGGCAAAGGCGCTTGGTCCGGGAAATCCGCTAACCCCTTTAATTAAATGAATTTTTTAGAAAAAAGAGTTGACGACCTTCCCGCTCGTCTATAACATTCGTCGCACTTGTCGGGCAGAGCCTAGCACTGGTTAGCAAGGTCAGGCAGAATAAGCGGATTTTTCGGCTTGTTCGTAATGACTGAAAGCTCTTTGGTTTGTAGTCTTTAGGGAATGCAGATTAAATAAGCGCCCGTAGCTCAGCTGGATAGAGCATCCGCCTTCTAAGCGGATGGTCGCAGGTTCGAGTCCTGCCGGGTGCGCCAATAGGCAGCTTTGGCACAAGTGATGAAGTAAGCGCAATATGGTGGGCGTAGCTCAGTTGGTAGAGCACAGGATTGTGACTCCTGTTGTCGTGGGTTCGATCCCCATCGTCCACCCCATATTCCAAAAGGCGCCCGATTTAATCGATCCGGCGCCTTTGCTTTAAAAGATTTACCTGCGGACGTGGTGGAATTGGTAGACACACTGGATTTAGGTTCCAGCGGCGCAAGCTGTAAGAGTTCGAGTCTCTTCGTCCGCACCATATAGATGTCGTCGTGCTCTTGAGCCATGGCGAAACTCAGAAAAAGCCGCCTGCAGCGGCTTTTTCTGTTTTTGCGCTTTCATTTTTCTTCTGAGAGGTCGCGCCATGATCCCGAAAGAATCTCGTCAGGAAGTCGCGCTGCAGCGTTTCATTGCGGCTCGCCCGGACATGCAGGAAGAGATCAGCCAGCTCAGTGAGCGTGAGCAGCAACAGCAAATCCAGTGGGCGTTCGAGGATGAGGCCGAGCAGCAGGGCGTCGAGCCTTGGGATCTGGCCTTGCAGCTGATCGCCGAGTCGCCCGAGGAGCTTGCGGCCATGCGTCTTGAAGTGCACCGCGAGGTGGCCGAGGCGCTGGGCCTTGAGTGGGAAGAATATTGCGCCTACAACGACATCGAAGCCTAGGTTTGGTGTGCGGTTGTCGGATTAAATTTTGTCAGGATCTTACCGGTTGGCCCTGCTCTGGTGATGCGCGCAAGGCCTTGGCCTGCGTGGCTCTTGAGGACTCTGGGGCTAGCCTGCTGAAACAAAAACTCCCGGTGGTTTTCCGAGGTGATTCCGGCAGGGTGACTTCTTGTGTTTGACCCACTAGAATGCATGCCCTTGATCTGGAGTCGGGAATCGCCGGCTAACGTCTGTGCAACGAGGAATATCCATGCAAGTTTCTGTTGAAAACACTTCCGCTCTCGAGCGCCGCATGACCATCGCCGTCCCGGCCGAGCGCGTGGAGACCGAAGTCAACAAGCGTCTGCAGCAGACTGCCCGTCGCGCCAAAGTCCCAGGCTTCCGTCCTGGCAAAGTGCCGATGAGCGTGATCCGTCAGCGTTATGAAGACGCAGCCCGTCAGGAAGCCTTCGGCGACCTGGTACAGGCTTCCTTCTACGAAGCGGTGGTTGAGCAGAAGCTGAACCCGGCTGGCGCACCTGCTGTAGAGCCCAAGTCGTTCGAAAAGGGCAAGGACCTGGAATACATCGCTACTTTCGAAGTATTCCCTGAGTTCGCCGTTGCTGGTTTCGACTCGATCGCTGTCGAGCGCCTGAGCGCCGAAGTGGCTGACGCTGACCTGGACAACATGCTGGACATCCTGCGCAAGCAGAACACCCGTTTCGAGCAGGCTGACCGTGCTGCCCAGAACGAAGACCAGCTGAACATCGATTTCGTCGGCAAGATCGACGGCGAGGCTTTCGCAGGTGGTTCGGCTACTGGCACTCAGCTGGTACTGGGCTCCGGCCGCATGATCCCTGGCTTCGAAGAAGGCCTGGTAGGCGCCAAGGCGGGTGAAGAACGCGTTCTGAACCTGACCTTCCCTGAGGACTACCAGAACCTGGACCTGGCCGGCAAGACTGCCGAGTTCACCGTTACCGTCAACAGCATTTCCGAGCCGAAACTGCCTGAGCTGAACGAAGAGTTCTTCACCCAGTTCGGTATCAAGGAATCGGGCCTGGACGGTTTCCGTACCGAAGTTCGCAAGAACATGGAGCGTGAGCTCAAGCAAGCCATCAAGACCAAGGTCAAGAACCAGGTCATGGACGGTCTGCTGGCGGCCAACCCGATCGAAGTGCCAAAAGCACTGCTGGAAAACGAAGTGAACCGCCTGCGCGTTCAAGCCGTTCAGCAGTTCGGTGGCAACATCAAACCTGAACAACTGCCGGCCGAGCTGTTCGAAGAGCAAGCCAAGCGTCGCGTCGTGCTGGGCCTGATCGTCGCTGAAGTGGTCAAGCAGAACGAACTCAAGCCAGACGAAGCCCGCGTTCGCGAGCTGATCCAGGAAATGGCCTCGGCCTACCAGGAGCCTGAGCAGGTTGTAGCTTGGTACTACAAAAATGACCAGCAACTGAACGAAGTGCGTTCTGTTGTGCTGGAAGAGCAAGTTGTGGATACTGTTCTGCAGAAAGCGACTGTGACCGACAAATCGGTCTCTTACGAAGAAGCTGTCAAGCCGGTAGAAGCTCCACAAGCCGACTGATTGTTTCGCTCGTTCGAAAACACCATAAGCCAGCCTTCGCGCTGGCTTATGCGTATTCAAGACATGACTATTTGGGAGTGAGTGCAGGACATGTCCCGCAATTCTTATATTCAGCAGAGCTCTGACATCCAGGCCGCAGGCGGCCTGGTCCCGATGGTTATCGAGCAATCCGCTCGTGGCGAACGCGCCTACGACATTTACTCGCGCCTCTTGAAGGAGCGGGTGATCTTCCTGATTGGCCCGGTAGAAGACTACATGGCCAACCTGGTAGCGGCGCAATTGCTCTTCCTTGAAGCGGAAAACCCGGACAAGGACATCCATCTCTACATCAACTCACCCGGCGGTTCGGTGACGGCGGGCATGTCGATCTACGACACCATGCAGTTCATCAAGCCAGACGTATCCACCACCTGTATCGGTCAGGCCTGCAGCATGGGCGCATTCCTGCTGGCGGGCGGCGCCAAGGGCAAGCGTTTCTGCCTGCCTAACTCGCGCGTGATGATTCACCAGCCACTGGGCGGTTTCCAGGGCCAGGCTTCAGATATCAGCATCCATGCACAGGAAATCCTGTCCATTCGACTGCGTCTGAACGAACTGCTGGCTTACCATACCGGCCAGCCGCTTGAAATCATCGAGCGTGATACTGATCGCGACAACTTCATGAGCGCCGAACGTGCAGCCGAATACGGCCTGATCGACTCGGTCATCAGCAAGCGTCAAATGTCCGCCTAAGCGGCTAAAAACAGGTGGTTGGGCCAACCAGCCACCTGTGGACTTGAAAAAGCCCGCAATTGCCTTCATCTTGTGTTGCAAGCCTACCGGATTGGATCGATCGAATGACTGATACCCGCAACGGCGAGGACAACGGCAAATTGCTCTATTGCTCTTTCTGCGGCAAAAGCCAGCATGAAGTACGCAAATTGATTGCCGGCCCCTCGGTCTTTATCTGCGACGAGTGCGTCGACCTGTGCAATGACATCATCCGTGAGGAGGTGCAGGAAGCCCAGGCAGAAAGCAGCGCGCATAAATTGCCTTCGCCTAAAGAAATCAGCGGCATCCTGGATCAGTATGTAATTGGTCAGGAGCGCGCTAAAAAGGTTCTCGCAGTGGCGGTGTACAACCACTACAAGCGCCTGAACCAACGCGACAAGAAAAACGACGATGTCGAGCTTGGCAAGAGCAACATCCTGCTGATCGGCCCTACCGGGTCGGGCAAGACGCTGCTCGCCGAAACACTCGCACGTCTGTTGAATGTTCCGTTCACCATCGCCGACGCCACCACCCTGACTGAAGCAGGCTATGTGGGTGAGGACGTTGAGAACATCATTCAGAAACTGCTGCAAAAGTGCGATTACGACGTAGAAAAGGCCCAGATGGGTATTGTCTACATCGATGAAATCGACAAGATTTCACGCAAGTCCGACAACCCTTCGATCACCCGCGACGTGTCCGGTGAGGGCGTGCAGCAAGCGCTGCTGAAGCTGATCGAAGGTACGGTTGCCTCCGTTCCGCCTCAAGGCGGTCGCAAGCACCCGCAGCAGGAGTTCCTGCAGGTCGACACGCGTAACATCCTGTTTATCTGTGGTGGTGCGTTCTCGGGCCTTGAAAAGGTCATCCAGAACCGTTCTACCCGTGGCGGCATCGGCTTCAACGCCGAAGTGCGCAGCAAGCAGGAAGGCAAAAAAGTCGGCGAATCCCTGCGTGAAGTCGAGCCTGACGATCTGGTCAAGTTCGGTCTGATCCCGGAGTTCGTGGGTCGTCTGCCGGTTCTGGCAACGCTGGATGAGCTCGACGAAGCTGCGCTGATGCAGATTCTGACCGAGCCCAAGAATGCATTGACCAAGCAGTACGCCAAGCTGTTCGAAATGGAAGGTGTAGACCTCGAGTTTCGCAGCGATGCGCTCAAGTCGGTGGCCCGTCGTGCGCTGGAGCGCAAGACCGGTGCGCGGGGCCTGCGTTCGATTCTCGAAGGCATCCTGCTCGACACCATGTATGAGATCCCTTCGCAGACCGATGTCAGCAAAGTGGTGATCGACGAAAGCGTCATCGAAGGCTCGTCCAAGCCGCTGTTGATCTACGAAAACAGCGAGCCACCAGCCAAGGCTGCACCCGACGCCTGAGTTGGATAGCGGCATGCTTTAAGCAAGGGGCCTTCGGGCCCCTTTTGCTTTTCCTGTCTTAAAGCTTGTTTTTTTGCGGGGCTGCCCCCACATTAACTTCCAAGCTCAAATTCCTTTCTGTTCACGGCCGTAAGGGCCGCTGTAGAGGCGAAATCATGAAGACAACCCTCGAATTGCCTCTCCTGCCATTGCGCGATGTCGTGGTGTA
The DNA here is from genome assembly GCF_057838865.1 of Pseudomonas sp. KH_021. NCBI lineage: Bacteria > Pseudomonadati > Pseudomonadota > Gammaproteobacteria > Pseudomonadales > Pseudomonadaceae > Pseudomonas > Pseudomonas sp. KH_021. The sequence continues at coordinate 1,952,435 of NZ_CM174477.1, forward strand.
TCCGCACATGGTTATCCCGCTGTTCGTGGGGCGCGAGAAATCCATCGAAGCCCTCGAAGCCGCGATGGCCGGCGAAAAGCAAATCCTGCTGCTGGCGCAGAAAAATCCTGCCGACGATGATCCAGGTGAAGACGCCCTTTACCGTGTAGGTACCATTGCCACCGTTCTGCAACTGCTCAAGCTGCCCGATGGCACCGTCAAGGTGTTGGTCGAAGGCGAGCAGCGCGGTACGGTCGAGCGTTTTATCGAAGTCGACGGCCACTGCCGAGCCGAAGTCGCCCTGATCGAAGAAACCGGGGCGCCTGACCGCGAGTCCGAAGTCTTCGTGCGCAGCTTGCTGTCTCAATTCGAACAATACGTACAGCTGGGCAAGAAAGTCCCGGCTGAAGTCCTGTCCTCGCTCAACAGCATCGATGAGCCGGGTCGCCTGGTCGATACCATGGCGGCGCACATGGCGCTCAAGATCGAGCAGAAGCAGGAAATTCTCGAAATCATCGACCTGTCGGCCCGCGTCGAGCACGTGCTGGCGCTGCTGGATGCCGAAATCGACCTACTGCAGGTTGAGAAGCGCATTCGTGGCCGGGTCAAGAAGCAAATGGAGCGCAGCCAGCGCGAGTACTACCTGAATGAGCAGATGAAGGCCATTCAGAAAGAACTTGGCGACAGCGACGAAGGCCATAACGAAGTCGAAGAGCTGAAAAAGCGCATCGATGCTGCTGGCCTCCCCAAGGACGCCTACGGCAAGGCCCAGGCTGAGCTGAACAAGCTCAAGCAGATGTCGCCCATGTCGGCTGAAGCGACCGTGGTGCGCTCCTACATCGATTGGTTGGTGCAGGTGCCATGGAAAGCCCAGAGCAAGGTCCGCCTGGACCTGGAGCGGGCAGAAGCCATTCTGGATGCCGACCACTACGGCCTGGAAGAGGTCAAGGAACGCATCCTTGAATACCTCGCCGTGCAAAAGCGTGTGAAAAAGATTCGTGGCCCGGTGTTGTGCCTGGTTGGCCCGCCTGGCGTGGGTAAAACCTCGCTTGCCGAGTCGATTGCCCATGCGACCAACCGCAAGTTTGTGCGCATGGCCTTGGGTGGCGTGCGTGATGAGGCGGAAATTCGTGGACATCGCCGTACCTACATCGGTTCGATGCCAGGAAGATTGATTCAAAAGATGACCAAGGTGGGTGTCCGCAACCCACTGTTCCTGCTCGATGAAATCGACAAGATGGGCAGTGACATGCGTGGCGATCCGGCTTCGGCATTGCTTGAAGTGCTTGACCCCGAGCAGAACCACAACTTCAACGATCACTACCTGGAAGTCGACTACGACCTCTCTGATGTGATGTTCCTGTGCACCGCCAACTCGATGAACATCCCGCCAGCGCTGCTGGACCGGATGGAAGTGATCCGTCTGCCGGGTTACACCGAGGACGAGAAAATCAACATTGCCAACAAATACCTGTCGCCCAAGCAGATTCAGGCCAACGGCTTGAAAAAGGGTGAACTTGAGGTTGAAACCTCAGCGATCCGCGACATTATCCGCTATTACACCCGTGAAGCCGGTGTACGTGGCCTGGAGCGTCAAATCGCCAAGGTGTGCCGCAAGGTAGTGAAGGAACATGCTCGCGAGAAGCATTTTGCGGTCCAGGTCACGTCCGATTCGCTGGAGCATTACCTGGGCGTGCGCAAGTTCCGCTACGGGCTCGCAGAGCAGCAGGATCAGATCGGCCAGGTAACCGGCCTGGCCTGGACTCAGGTCGGTGGCGAGTTGCTGACCATTGAAGCGGCGGTAGTGCCTGGTAAAGGCCAACTGATCAAGACAGGTTCGCTGGGCGATGTGATGGTCGAATCCATCACCGCCGCGCTGACCGTGGTCCGCAGCCGCGCCAAGAGCCTGGGTATTCCACTGGACTTCCATGAAAAGCGTGATACCCACATTCATATGCCGGAGGGGGCTACGCCGAAGGATGGTCCAAGTGCTGGCGTAGGCATGTGTACGGCGTTGGTCTCGGCCTTGACGTCGATTCCGGTGCGCGCTGATGTGGCAATGACCGGCGAAATTACACTGCGTGGGCAAGTGCTGGCGATCGGCGGTTTGAAGGAAAAACTGTTGGCTGCACATCGCGGTGGGATCAAGACCGTGATCATTCCAGAAGAGAACGTGCGTGATCTGAAAGAAATTCCTGACAATATTAAACAGGATCTTCAGATTAAACCGGTTAAATGGATTGACGAAGTCCTGCAAATTGCGCTGCAATACGCCCCGGAGCCCTTGCCGGATGTGGCCCCGGAGATAGTTGCGAAAGAAGAAAAGCGCGACTCGGATTCTAAGGAAAGAATCAGCACCCATTAGTACCAGATTTGGCTGGGGGGCTTTCCTTGACAGCTTTTTAGAGCCCTTGTTATAAAGCGGCTTTTAAGTGTCAACAGGCAGGCCAACCAGCGCCCGTTTTTTTGATTTCACATAAATTTAGAAACAAACTCAATATAGATATAAGGGGACTTAGAGTGAACAAGTCGGAACTGATTGATGCTATCGCTGCATCTGCTGACATCCCGAAAGCCGTTGCTGGCCGCGCGTTGGACGCAGTAATCGAATCCGTCACTGGCGCCCTGAAGGCTGGCGACTCCGTCGTTCTGGTCGGCTTCGGCACCTTCTCTGTGACCGACCGTCCTGCTCGCGTAGGTCGTAACCCACAAACCGGCAAAACGCTGGAAATTGCTGCCGCCAAGAAGCCTGGCTTCAAGGCCGGTAAAGCACTCAAAGAAGCCGTAAACTAAGCGTCTTTTTGTTGGGCGTCAGCCTACCCGGGCCCGTGTGCCGGTCCGGATGCGGAGCGAAAGTCCAGGCGGGCCTGTGGCCTGTCTGTCACGTTGGGAGTCACGGGTACGAGCTCCCGTGCGCTCCGCCAGTTGCGAGAAGGCGCATCCTCGGATGCGCCTTTCTTCTATCCGGCTTCTACCCACTTCCCGCGGTTGCTTAATTCAGTACAACCGTTCCTGGGGGACTCATGCTGCAGAATATCAGGGACAATTCACAAGGTTGGATTGCCAAGACCATCATCGGTGTAATCGTTGCACTGATGGCACTGACTGGCTTCGATGCCATTTTTCAGGCTACCACCAACAGCCAGGATGCGGCGAAGGTGAATGGCGACACGATCAGCCAGAACGAGCTGAGCCAGGCCGTCGACATGCAACGTCGGCAGTTGGTGCAGCAGTTGGGCCGGGATTTCGATCCTGCCATGCTCGACGAAAAGATGCTGCGTGAAGCCGCGCTCAAGGGGCTGATCGATCGCAAGTTGCTGCTTCAGGGGGCCCATGACTCAGGTTTTGCCTTCTCTGAAGGTGCGCTGGACCAAGTCATCCTGCAAACCCCCGAGTTCCAGGTCGACGGCAAATTCAGTGCTGAGCGTTTCGACCAGGTCATTCGCCAACTGGGCTACGGGCGCTTGCAGTTCCGCGAAATGCTGGCTCAGGAAATGCTGATCGGCCAACTGCGAACCGGCCTTGCCGGCAGCGGTTTTGTCACCGATTCGCAGGTTGATGCCTTCGCTCGCCTGGAAAAACAGACCCGCGATTTCGCATCGCTGACCTTCAAGGCTGATCCGGCTGCGGTCAAGATCACCGATGAACAGGTCAAGGCGCATTACGACCAGCACGCCAAGGAGTTCATGAGCCCTGACCAGGTGGTGATCGACTACCTGGAACTCAAGAAATCCTCTTTCTTCGACCAGGTGAAGGTCAAGGATGATGAGCTGCAGGCGCTGTACCAGAAGGAAATCGGTAACCTCGCCGAGCAGCGTCAAGCTGCGCACATCCTCATCGAAGTCAACGACAAGGTGAGCGAGGCGCAAGCCAAGGCCAAGATCGAAGAGATCCAGCAACGTCTTGAGAAGGGTGAAGACTTCGCGGCGCTGGCCAAGGAGTTCTCGCAGGATCCGGGTTCGGCTACCAAGGGCGGTGACCTGGGTTACGCAGGCCCTGGTGTCTATGATCCGGCGTTCGAAACGGCCTTGTATGCGCTGCAAAAAGACAAGGTCTCGGCCCCTGTTCGCAGTGACTACGGCTGGCATCTGATCAAGCTGCTGGGTGTTGAGGCGCCGGACGTACCGTCTTTTGCAAGCTTGAAAGACAAACTGACCCGCGAGCTTAAAACCCAGCAAGTCGAACAGCGTTTTGTCGAAGCGACCAAGCAATTGGAAGACTCGGCGTTCGAGGCTGCGGACCTGGCCCAGCCGGCTCAGGAACTGGGCTTGAAGGTGCACACTTCCGAGCCATTTGGCCGTGAGGGTGGTACTGAAGGCGTGACTGCCAACCGTGCCGTGATCCAGGCAGCGTTCAGTGATGAAGTGCTGACCGAAGGCTCCAACAGTGCCGGCATTGAGCTGGATCCTGAAACCGTCGTCGTGGTGCGTGTCAAGGAGCACCGCAAGCCTGCCCAGCTACCGTTGGACACCGTTGCCGCGAGCATTCGCACGCAACTGGCCAAGGATCAGGCAAGCAAGGTGATGGTTGAGAAGGCGGACACGCTTATCAAGGATCTGCGTGAAGGCAAGGCTGGCAATCAGGACTGGAAGGTCCAGGAAGCAGTCGCGCGCGCTCAGGAAGGTATTGATCCGGCTATCTTGCAGGCGTTGTTCCGCATGGCCAAGCCAGAAGCCAAGGACAAGCCGAGCTACGCCAGCGTAACGCTGCGTGATGGCAGTGTCGTGCTCCTGCGCTTGAACGGCGTGAATGAAGGTACGACGGCTTCTGAGGAAGAGAAGGGGCAGTATCGCCGCTTCCTGGCCTCGCGTGCCGGCCAGCAAGACTTCACCGCGTACCGCAAGTTGCTGGAAACCAAGGCTGATATCACTCGTTACTGAGTGATTTCATCCAAAAAAAATGCTCCCTATCGAAAGATAGGGAGCATTTTTCGTTTTGGCTGTAGGAGCCAGCCTTGGCTGCGATGGCCTCACCGCGGTTTGCCTGCTGCACCGCGGTGTGGCTATCGCAGTGGTCCGGCACTCCGGCAAGCCTGGCTCCTACCCTAAAGCGACGCAATCCATCAAGCAAACCGCGGCGCGTAGCCTCTATCAGTGACGCTTGTGCTTGTTCGCCAGGTTGTTACCCAGCGCGCCGCCCGCGGCGCCACCCAGGCCTGCGCCAATGGCGGAACCGGCGCTGCCACCCAGCTGGTTGCCGATCAGCGAGCCGCCGGCCGCGCCCAGGCCACCGCCGATGGCGGCTTTTGTCTTGTTGCCTTTCTTGGCGGCTACGGCGCTACCGGCGGCACCGCCGACACCAGCGCCAATGGCTGCGCCGGTGCTGCCACCCATTTGTTTGCCGACCACGTTACCGAGCACACCGCCCAAACCGCCGCCAATCGCAGTAGTGCCGTCGCCGGCGACTGCGCCTTGAGCGAAAAGAAGGCCAAGAGCCAGAGCGGCAAGAGTCTTACGCATGTTGCTGAACCTCGAAATAGAAATAACGTGCATTGTGAGTGGTGAAAAGTTTTATAACAAACCTCTGACCGTGCATTTCGTTTTCCATTCCGTGGTGCGTAGATTTTTTTACCCGCGGCGTTTGGCTTGAGCGCGCTCGTGAAACACAAAGCCAATGCTGTTCATCAGCAGTTGCGCAGCCAGGATCGCAGTCATTCCGCTCAGGTCATAGGCCGGAGCCACTTCCACCAGGTCCATGCCGACAATCCGCCCTTCACTGCGCTTGGCCAGCGCCTGGATGATCTCCAGTACTTCGTAATATTGGAAGCCGCCGTGGCTCGGCGTGCCGGTGCCCGGGGCAATCGAGGGGTCGAAGCCGTCGATGTCGATGGTGATGTAGTAGGAGGCGCATTCCGGGATCAGGTCGAGTACGCCCTGGGTGCCGAGGCGGCGCACATCGCGCACCGACAGCACTTTGGAGCCAGCTTCGCGGGCTGCACCGTAGTCATCGCGGTTGGACGAGGAAACGTTGCGAATACCCATCTGGGTCATGCCCACGATATGGTCCATTTCCGATGCGCGGCGCAGCGGGTTGCCGTGACCGTAGCGCACGCCATGGCGCTCATCGACGAAGTCCAGATGGGCGTCGAAGTGGATGATGTGGATCGGGCCCCGACCTTCGTAGGCCTTGATCACCGGCGCATGGATCGAGTGGTCGCCGCCAAGCACGACAGGCATCGCGCCGGCCTTGAGCAATTGGCGAACGGCCTGTTCGATATTGTCGTTGCTGGTGTTCATATCGGTGTGAACGATATCGGCGTCGCCTACATCGACGATACGAACGTCTTCGGACTGCAGGTACATCACGTCGTCTTCGAAGTCGTAGGCACCGGCGTGACCGAAGGAGAACAGGGTCGACGCCTCACGGATGCTGCGCGGCCCGAAGCGTGCGCCAGAGCGCCATTGAGTGCCCATGTCGTTAGGCGCGCCGAGCACCGCGACGTCGGCGTCGATGTTGTCCCAGTCAAGGCAGACGGGCGATTTGGCGAAGGTGCAGTGGCCCACGAAGGGCAAGTTCAGACGACCTTTTTCATAGTTGTTGTTGGACATGGTCAGGCACTCCACTGAGTTCTTGTTTGGAATCGGGCCAGGGTTGTGATGTTGGTCCGTGCCTGAATAATGGGCTTTACCGGGCGACTGAAAAATGATGATGATGCGATCCACAAATCGGTGAATCCGATGTATCCCAGGCGATTCTGAATCTCTGCGGGCCTTTGTGGATGATTTGATGCAGCCTTAACCCAACCGCCAAGGGCCTGTTATGCGTATCCATGTCAGCTTTATCGACCGTGTTGGCATCACTCAACAAGTGCTTGCACTGTTGGGCGCGCGCAACCTCAATCTGGATGCCGTGGAGATGATTCCGCCGAACGTCTATATCGACGCGCCGGCCTTGAGTGAGTCGGTCCTGGCCGAATTGCATGCTGCGCTGCTGGGGGTCGAGGGGGTCCAGGCGGTCGAACTGGTGGACTGGCTGCCGGGGCAGCACCGGCGCCTGCAACTGGATGCACTGCTGGCCGCCGTCAGCGACCCGGTGCTGGCGGTGGATCGCAGCGGGCATGTGCTGTTGGCCAACCCGACGCTGGTCGGGCTTTATGGCCACGAGCCTGCGGGCGAGCATCTGTCGACGCTCTTTGATGACCCCCACCTGGCGCAAAATCTGATCGACAAGGGGTTTCGCCTGCCCATGTGCGAAGTCAGCTTCATGGGCCAGGCGCTGCTGCTCGATGCCACGCCGATCAGTGCTGCGGGGGAGGCGGCGTCTGGCAATCTGGCCGGTGGGCTGTTGACGTTGTACCCGCCGAGCCGCATCGGCGAACGGCTGGCCTCCTTGCACCATGATCATGCCGAAGGCCTGGGTGCGCTGTTGGGTCAGTCCGAGTCGCTCAAGCAGCTCAAGGCAAGACTGCACAAGGTCGCGGGCCTGGACGCGCCGCTCTTGATCCAGGGCGAGACCGGCACCGGCAAAGAGCTGGTGGCGCGTGCCTGTCATGCCTTGAGTGCTCGTCATGAGGCACCGTTCCTGGCCCTCAACTGCGCAGCGCTGCCAGAAAGCCTGGCCGAGAGTGAGCTGTTCGGTTACTCGGCTGGTGCCTTTACCGGTGCCCAGCGCGGCGGCAAGCCGGGTTTGCTGGAGCTGGCCGATCGCGGCTGTGTGTTTCTGGATGAAGTGGGCGAGATGTCCCCCTATCTGCAAGCCAAGTTGCTGCGGTTTCTCAGCGACGGTTGTTTTCGGCGGGTGGGCGGCGATCGTGAGGTGCAGGTGAATGTGCGAGTGCTCTGTGCCACGCACCGCAACCTGGAGCGTATGGTGGCCGAGGGCGCGTTCCGCGAAGACCTCTACTACCGCATCAACGTGCTCAACCTGCTGTTGCCTCCACTTCGCGAGCGTGGCCAGGACATTGTGTTATTGGCCGAGCACTTTCTGTGCCAGGCCTGTGCGCAGATCCAGCGCCCGGCATGCCGGTTGGCGCCAGCGACCTACCCCTTGTTGATGGGCAACCGCTGGCCGGGCAATGTGCGCCAGTTACAGAACGTGATCTTTCGCGCCGCCGCGATCTGCGAAGGCGAGGTCATCGATTGTGACGGGCTGGAACTGGCCGGCACGGCGCTCAGCAGCGGCCAGGGCCAAGCCCTGGAGGTCGCCAGCCTTGAAGCGGCGGTGCAGGGGTTTGAGAAGTCTCTGCTTGAGCAACTGTTTGCCGTCTACCCCTCGACGCGCCAACTGGCAACGCGTCTGCAAACGTCCCACACCGCCATCGGCCAGCGCCTGCGCAAATACGGGATTTCCTCCAAGCCTTAGCCGACTGTTACGAATGCGCACCAGTGGAATGATTTCGCTCCGAAAGGGGCGAGCGCCCCGTCGTACCTGGGTTTGCTCCTTCAATTGTCGAGTGGATCGTTGGATTGTCTGGAGTGATTTCGCTCCATATTTTTTGCTTGAGCGGATAAAAAACAATCTAACTAATTGAAATTAAAGGATAAATAAAAACTGGCATCCACTTTGCTCTAGAGAATCCAGCCGAACCGTTCAACGTTCGCAGGACCATCTAATAACAAGAGGAAGTGTGATGAGCATTTTGCGTTTTACCCCTGAGCATGAATGGCTGCGCCTGGAAGCGTCCGGCGAGCTGACCGTCGGGATCACCACTTTCGCCCAGGCAGCCTTGGGTGATGTGGTTTACGTCCAGTTGCCCGAGCCTGGTCGTTATACCCAAGGGTATGAGGTGGCCGTGCTGGAGTCGGTGAAGGCGGCGAGCAATATCGTCATGCCGTTGAGCGGTGAGGTCATCGAGGTGAATCAGGCGTTGGCCGACACCCCGGAGTTGTTGAACGAAGACGCCATGGGCGAGGGTTGGTTCTTCCGTATGCGTGCCGATGACCCCGAAGCCCTGGACGGGCTGATGGATCAGGCCGGCTACGACCGCTTCCTCGCCGAAAACGCCTGACCCGAGGGCCTCGCCATGCGCACGTCTGATATTTCTTTGAACACCGATGACCAGTTCATCGCTCGCCATATCGGCCCACGCCAGGCCGATATCGATGCCATGCTGGCGCTGACCGGCCACGATTCGCTGGACGCGCTGATCGCTCAAGTGATCCCCGAGAGCATTAAAGGCACCAGCGTTCTCGATATGCCGGCCGGGCAGGGTGAGGCCGAGGCACTGGCTGCGATCAAGGCCATTGCGGGTAAAAACCAACTGTTCAGAAATCACATCGGCCAGGGTTATTACCCCTGCCACACACCGGCGCCGATCCTGCGCAACCTGCTGGAAAACCCAGCCTGGTACACCGCTTACACACCCTACCAGCCAGAAATTTCCCAGGGACGCCTGGAAGCGCTGCTGAATTTCCAGACGCTGATCAGTGACTTGACCGGCATGCAGATCGCCAACGCCTCGTTGCTCGATGAGGCCACGGCAGCGGCTGAGGCCATGACCTTTTGCAAGCGTCTGGCAAAGAATAAGGCCCCGGCGTTTTTCGCTTCTGTGCATTGCCACCCGCAGACCCTGGCGGTGCTGCGCACCCGCGCTGAGCCGCTGGGCATTGAAGTGGTGGTGGGCGATGAACAGCAACTGGGGTCGCTGGAGTCGTATTTCGGCCTGCTGCTGCAATACCCGGCCAGCACCGGCAGTATCGATGATCACCGCGAGCTGGTGCTGCGCGCTCATCAGGCGGGTGCGCTGGTGGCCGTGGCAGCGGATCTGCTGGCCTTGACCTTGTTGACCGCGCCTGGCGAGTTTGGCGCCGACGTGGTGCTCGGCAGCGCCCAGCGTTTTGGCGTGCCCCTGGGTTTCGGTGGCCCCCATGCCGCCTTTTTCGCCACCCGCGATGCCTTCAAGCGCGATATGCCGGGGCGACTGGTGGGCATCTCCATCGATCGTCACGGGCAGCCCGCTTTGCGCCTGGCGATGCAAACCCGCGAGCAACATATTCGCCGCGAGAAAGCCACCAGCAACATCTGTACCGCACAGGTGCTGCTGGCCAATATCTCCAGCATGTACGCCGTTTACCACGGCCCTCAGGGCCTGACGGCTATCGCTCGACGTGTTCATCGGCTGACCTCGATTTTTGCCCAGGGCTTGAAACAGCTAGGGTACCGGGTCGAACAAGAATACTTTTTCGATACCCTCAGTGTGCTCGTACCGGGAGCGGGTGAGTCGTTGATGGTCGCTGCGCAAACCCGGCAGATCAACCTGCGTGCACTCGACGGCGACCGCGTGGGTGTGTCCCTGGATGAAACCTGCGAGCAAGGCAGCGTTGAGGCACTGTGGGCGGTGTTCGCCAAGCCTGGCCAGGCGCTGCCGGACTTCACAGCACTGGCCGCGGCCACCGGCGATTGCCTGCCGCTGTCGTTGTTGCGCGAGTCGGCGATCCTCAGCCATCCGGTGTTTAACCGCTATCACTCTGAAACCGAACTGATGCGCTACCTGCGTCGCCTGGCCGACAAAGACCTGGCGCTGGATCGCACCATGATCCCGCTGGGCTCCTGCACCATGAAGCTCAATGCGGCCAGCGAAATGATCCCGGTGACCTGGGCCGAGTTCGGCAACCTGCACCCATTCGCCCCCGCCGAGCAGAGCCAGGGCTACCAGCAATTGACCGATGAACTGGAAGCGATGCTGTGCGCCGTGACCGGTTATGACTCGGTGTCACTGCAGCCCAACGCGGGGTCCCAGGGGGAATATGCAGGCCTGTTGGCGATTCGCGCCTATCACGCCAGCCGTGGCGAGTCGCAGCGTGACGTCTGCCTGATCCCGTCTTCGGCCCACGGCACCAACCCGGCCACCGCCCAGATGGCCGGCATGCGGGTCGTGGTGACGGCCTGTGACGAACGCGGCAATGTGGATGTCGAGGACTTGCTGGCCAAGGCCGAGGCCCACCAGCATGAGCTCGCCGCCTTGATGATTACTTACCCTTCGACTCATGGCGTGTTTGAAGAACGCATTCGTGAGATCTGCGACATCATTCATGCGCGCGGCGGCCAGGTGTACCTGGATGGCGCCAACATGAACGCCATGGTTGGCCTCTGTGCGCCGGGCCAATTCGGTGGCGATGTGTCGCACCTGAACTTGCACAAAACCTTCTGCATTCCCCACGGTGGCGGTGGCCCGGGTGTCGGCCCGATTGGCGTCAAGTCGCACCTGGCGCCGTTCTTGCCCGGCCACGCGCAGATGCAGCGCAAAGAAGGCGCGGTCTGCGCAGCACCGTTCGGCAGCGCGAGCATTTTGCCGATCACCTGGATGTACATCCGCATGATGGGCGGGGAGGGGCTCAAGCGCGCCTCGCAACTGGCCATCCTCAACGCCAACTACATCGCCCGGCGTCTGGAAGAACACTACCCGGTGCTCTACACCGGCGAGAATGGCCTGGTGGCCCACGAATGCATCCTGGACCTGCGCCCGCTCAAGGACAGCAGCGGCATCAGCGTCGACGACGTGGCCAAGCGCCTGATCGACTACGGCTTCCACGCGCCGACCATGTCCTTCCCGGTGGCTGGCACGTTGATGGTGGAGCCGACCGAAAGTGAGGCCAAGGAAGAACTGGACCGTTTCTGCGACGCCATGATCTGCATCCGCGAAGAGATCCGCGCGGTCGAAAACGGCCGGTTGGACAAAGACGACAACCCGCTGAAAAACGCTCCGCACACCGCGGCCGAACTGGTGGGTGAATGGACACACCCCTACAGCCGGCAGCAGGCGGTGTATCCGCTGGCTTCGCTCTGCGACAGCAAATACTGGCCGCCCGTGGGGCGTGTCGACAACGTCTACGGCGACCGCAACCTGGCCTGCGCCTGTTTGCCAATGTCGGCCTACCAGAACGCTTAACCCTTGTAGGAGCCGGCGGTTCGGCGCTCCGACTCGCCCGCGATGAACGCGCTGCGGTATGTCTGATGCAGCGAGGTGTGGCCATCGCAGCCAAGGCTGGCTCCTACAGTCGTTCTCATCATTACGAAAAGGATAATCACCATGTTCCACAAAAGCCTGACTCTTTCCGATTCCGACCCTGCGCTGTTCGAGGCCATCCGTAATGAGGCCCAGCGCCAGGAAGACCATATCGAGCTGATCGCCTCGGAAAACTACACCAGCCCGCAAGTGATGCAGGCCCAGGGCACCGAGCTGACCAACAAGTACGCCGAAGGCTACCCAGGCAAGCGTTATTACGGTGGCTGCGAATACGTTGATGTGGTCGAGCAACTGGCGATCGACCGTGCCTGTCAGTTGTTCGGCGCCGATTATGCCAACGTCCAACCGCACTCAGGCTCTTCGGCCAACGCTGCAGTTTACCTGGCACTGCTGCAAGCTGGCGACACCCTCCTGGGCATGAGCCTGGCCCATGGTGGCCACCTCACTCACGGCGCCAAGGTCAGCTCTTCCGGCAAGCTTTACAACGCGGTGCAGTACGGCATCAACGCGGACGGCTTGATCGATTACGACGAGGTCGAACGCCTGGCCCTCGAGCACAAGCCGAAAATGATTGTCGCCGGCTTTTCCGCGTATTCACAGGTGCTGGATTTTGCCCGTTTCCGCGCCATCGCCGACAAGGTCGGGGCTTATCTGTTTGTCGACATGGCCCACGTGGCCGGGCTGGTGGCTGCGGGCTTGTATCCCAATCCACTGCCTTACGCCGACGTGGTCACGACCACCACCCACAAGACCCTGCGCGGTCCGCGTGGCGGGCTGATTTTGGCCAAGTCCAACGCCGAGATTGAAAAGAAACTCAACTCCGCGGTGTTCCCGGGTGGGCAGGGCGGCCCGTTGATGCACGTGATCGCAGCCAAGGCCGTGTGCTTCAAGGAGGCGCTGGAACCGGGTTTCAAGGACTACCAGCGCAACGTCATTGCCAACGCCCAGGCCATGGCCCGGGTGTTTATCCAGCGTGGCTTCGATGTGGTCTCCGGTGGTACCGAAAATCACCTGTTCCTGGTCAGCCTGATCAAGCAAGGCATCACTGGCAAAGACGCTGACGCCGCGCTGGGGCGCACCGGTATCACTGTTAACAAAAACGCTGTGCCCAACGATCCGCAATCGCCCTTCGTGACCTCGGGCCTGCGCATCGGTACGCCTGCGGTGACCACCCGCGGTTTCGGCGTGGAGCAGTGCGTGACCCTGGCAGGTTGGATCTGCGACATCCTCGATAACCTGGGCGATGTCCAGGTCGAGGCCAGCGTCGCCAGCCAAGTCGCTGCATTGTGCCAGCGCTTTCCGGTCTATGCGGCCTGATAGCCATACCGCGCGGCCGTGAGCCGCGCGGGTCATGAAATGGAGTTGACTATGTCCCTCAGCGTTTTTGATCTGTTCAAGGTGGGCATCGGGCCTTCCAGTTCCCATACCGTTGGGCCTATGCGCGCCGCGGCCGGCTTTGTCGACGGCTTGATGGCCGATGGGCTGCTGGGCGAAGTCGAAAGCCTCAAGGCTGAGTTGTACGGTTCGCTCGGCGCCACCGGCAAGGGCCATGGCAGTGACAAGGCGGTGCTGCTGGGGCTTGAAGGCGAACACCCCGACAAGGTCAACACCGCCACCGTCGAGGCTCGGCTGATTGCGATGCGTGCGTCCCAGAGCCTGGTGCTGGGTGGCGAAAAACGTATCCGATTTGTTGAAAAAGAACACCTGGCAATGATTCGCAAGCCGTTGCCTTATCACCCCAACGGCATGATCTTTCGCGCCTTCGATGCGGCCGGTATCCAGCTGCGCAGCCGCGAGTATTACTCGGTGGGCGGTGGTTTCGTGGTCGATGAAAGCGCCGTCGGTGCCGACCGCATCGTTGCTGATCGAACGCCCTTGAAGTACCCGTTTCGTACCGGCCAACAATTGCTGGAGCAATGCCAGGCTCATGGGCTGTCCATCAGCCAGTTGATGGCCGCCAACGAAACCGCCTGGCGCAGCCCGCAGGAAACCCGTGAAGGGCTGCTGCACATCTGGCAGGTGATGCAGGATTGCGTACGTGCTGGCTGTGCTCAGGAGGGGATCATGCCCGGTGGCTTGAAAGTTCGCCGCCGCGCCGCCGCGTTGTATCGCCAGCTCAGCTCGCAACCTGAAGCCAACCTGCGCGACGCGCTCTCGGTTCTCGACTGGGTCAATCTCTACGCCTTGGCCGTCAACGAAGAAAACGCCAGCGGCGGGCGAGTGGTCACCGCGCCCACCAACGGCGCGGCCGGGATCGTGCCGGCGGTGCTGCATTACTACATGCGGTTTATCCCCGGTGCCAACGAGGACGGCGTGGTGCGCTTTCTGCTCACTGCCGCCGCGATTGGCATTCTCTACAAGGAAAACGCCTCGATTTCCGGCGCCGAAGTCGGCTGCCAGGGTGAAGTCGGGGTGGCCTGTTCGATGGCGGCCGGCGCGCTCTGCGAGGTGCTCGGCGGGACCGTCCAGCAGGTCGAGAACGCCGCCGAAATCGGTATGGAACATAACCTGGGGCTGACCTGCGACCCGATTGGCGGGCTGGTGCAGGTGCCCTGCATCGAGCGCAACGCCATGGGCTCGGTCAAAGCCATCAACGCCGTGCGCATGGCCTTGCGCGGTGACGGCCAGCATTTTGTCTCGCTCGACAAGGTGATCCGCACCATGCGCCAGACCGGCGCCGACATGAAAAGCAAATACAAAGAGACCGCCCGCGGCGGTCTGGCTGTCAACATTATCGAATGCTAGGAGTTGTGCATGTCTACCCCATCCCTGTTGAAAACCCCGCTGCACGCCCTGCACCTGGAGCTGGGCGCACGCATGGTGCCGTTCGCCGGCTATGACATGCCGGTGCAATACCCGCTGGGCGTGATGAAGGAACACCTGCACACCCGTGAACAGGCCGGCCTGTTCGACGTCTCGCACATGGGCCAGATCCGCCTGCTCGGCGCAGGTGCCGCCCAGGCCCTGGAAACCCTGGTGCCGGTCGACATCCTCGACCTGCCGGTGGGCATGCAGCGCTATGCGATGTTCACCGATGCCAACGGCGGCATCCTCGACGACCTGATGGTCGCCAACCTTGGCAACGACGAACTGTTCCTGGTGGTCAACGCCGCCTGCAAGGACCAGGACCTGGCCCACCTGCGCCAGCACCTGGCCGGCCAGTGCGAGATCCAGCCGCTGTTCGAAGAACGCGCCCTGCTGGCCCTGCAAGGCCCGGCTGCGGTCACGGTGCTGGCGCGCCTGGCGCCCGAAGTGGCGAGCATGACTTTCATGCAGTTCACCCGCGTGGTGTTGCTGGGCGTGGAGTGCTACGTCAGCCGCTCCGGCTACACCGGCGAAGACGGTTTCGAGATCTCGGTTCCGAGCGACAGCGCAGATGCCCTGGCGCGTGCCCTGCTGGCTGAACCGGAAGTCGCCGCCATCGGCCTGGGCGCGCGTGACTCGCTACGTCTGGAAGCCGGCCTGTGCCTGTATGGCCACGACATGAGCACTGAAACCACGCCGATCGAAGCCAGCCTGCTGTGGGCGATTTCCAAGGCCCGCCGCGCCGATGGCGTGCGTGCCGGGGGCTTCCCGGGGGCTGAGCGGGTGTTCGATCAGCAACAGACGGGGGTGGCACGCAAGCGTGTAGGGTTGTTGCCGCAAGAGCGCACGCCGGTGCGTGAGGGCGCTGAAATCGTCGATGCCAAAGGCCGTTCGATTGGTCGGGTGTGCAGTGGTGGTTTTGGGCCGACCCTGGGTAGCCCGGTGGCCATGGGCTATCTGGACCGACTGCACGGTGCCCTGGGGACCGAAGTGTTCGCCATGGTGCGCGGCAAGGCCGTACCTATGCGTGTGAGCCAGACCCCCTTCGTACCTCAGAACTACTACCGTGGCTGATGTTGGAGTACGACCATGATTGATCAAACCGTTGTCGCAGTGCGCCCCGCACCCCTGCAGCCGGGCACGAAATTGCGTGGAGCCGAGAAAGTGGCGCGCATTCCGGTGAAAATTCTCCCCACCGAAGAGGTTCCCCGCAAGCCCGACTGGATTCGTGTGCAGGTGCCTGCTTCGCCCGAGGTGTCGCGGATCAAGCAACTGCTGCGCAAACACAAATTGCACAGCGTCTGCGAGGAAGCCTCTTGCCCGAACCTGGGCGAGTGTTTTTCCGGTGGCACGGCCACCTTCATGATCATGGGCGACATCTGCACCCGGCGCTGCCCGTTCTGCGATGTCGGCCACGGCCGGCCCAAACCGCTGGATGCCGATGAACCGCTGAACCTGGCCATCGCGATTGCCGACCTGCGCTTGAAATACGTGGTGATTACCTCGGTGGATCGCGATGACTTGCGTGACGGCGGTGCCCAGCACTTTGTCGATTGCCTGCGAGAAATTCGCAAGCGCTCGCCTGGCATCCAACTCGAAACCCTGGTGCCTGACTATCGCGGGCGCATGGACGTGGCGTTGGCGATAACCGAGCAAGAACCGCCGGATGTGTTCAACCACAACCTGGAAACCGTCCCGCGCCTGTACAAGGCCGCGCGACCGGGTTCGGACTTCGAATGGTCATTGGACCTGCTTGAACGCTTCAAGCAGCGGGTGCCGAAGGTGCCGACCAAATCCGGACTGATGCTAGGCCTGGGTGAAACCGACCAGGAGGTCATCGAGGTGATGCAGCGCATGCGCGAGCACGGCGTGAATATGCTGACCCTTGGCCAGTACCTGCAACCTTCACGCAGCCATCTGCCGGTGCAACGCTTCGTCCACCCGGACACCTTCGCCTGGTTTGCCGAGGAGGGCGCCCGGATGGGCTTTTCCAATGTGGCGTCGGGGCCATTGGTGCGGTCGTCGTATCACGCCGACCAGCAGGTCAAGGGCCAGATTCTATCGACGTCGCCTGCCTGATTCCCTGTAGGAGCAGAGTTTACTCGCGATGGGATCACCGCGGTGCTTCAGGTAAACCGCGGTGATGCCATCGCGGGTAAACCCGGCTCCTACATCTACAGCAAAGGCCATTGCTCCACCACGCGATAGCGGCCTTTGTGCGATTCATACAGCGTGAAGTGGTTGCAGTTGAGCCAGAATGGCGGGGGTTCCTGATGCTCTGGTACATCCCCCCGGTAATCGCGAACCATCGTCAGGTGCGGGCGGAATTCGCGATTGGGGTCGGCAAAGCCCAGTGGCAGCATGGCCTGCTCCAAGGCATACACCAGTTGAAGCAACGGCAAGGGTGCCTGCTCGGGTGCCAGCACCAGCGCATGGCTTCTGCGCCAGGCGTCCAATCGATCCAGCGGCACCTTTAGTACAGCGCCGGGCGTCTTGACCTTGGCGGCTGCGGCGCAGATCTCGGCAATTTGCCCCGCCGGTACCGCGCCCAAAAACATCAAGGTCAGATGAAAGTTGTCGGTCGGCACAGGTTTGCCAATTCTAAGGCCCAGTGCGTTGCGCCATTGGGCAATGGCCTTGCGCTGCGCAGGCAGGCAGGGCAGGGCGAAAAACAGACGTTTGAGTGGTTGGTGTGACAGGTCTTCCATTGCATCCAGTCCAGGCTCTATACGCGGTGAATGGGCGCGCAGACAGCAAAGCCCGCACAAGGCGAGCTTTGCAGAGCCTGCAACCCTCAGAGGTCCTTGACGGTACGAACCTGGTCCTTGTTGACGCGGGTTGTCTTGCCGTCCAGTTGCTCGAATTCGTAAAAGCCCGATTCGTCATCGTAGTGAGGCGTGTCGACTGCCTGGATTTCACGTCCATCGTTCAGCGTGATCACGGTGGGCGAAGCGCACCCGGCGAGGGTGGCCAGGCCCAGTGCAAGCATGAAAGCGGGAAGGGTCCGATGAGTCATTGTGTTTCTCCGAAAGGGGGACAGTGCTGTAGGTACTGAGTTTGAGACGTGCCAAACGGTCTCAAGTTCCGATTTTAATACGGCACGGTTCAAGGATAGCGGCCATTCACCTCATTTGAGAGCTGCGCAGCACCGGACGGCGCTGTGATATAACAGCGGCCATCCACCTTCTGTGACGGAATCAGGCCCCCCATGAAAGCCAAGGCTGATGTACCTTTTGTGCCGCTCAATATTGCCGTGCTGACGGTCAGCGATACGCGTTCGCTGGACACCGACACCTCGGGTCAATTGTTCGTTGATCGCCTCACGGCAGCAGGTCATAACCTCGCCGCCCGCGTGCTGCTCAAGGATGACCTGTACAAAATCCGCGCCCAGGTAGCGACCTGGATCGCCGAAGATCAAGTGCAGGTGGTGTTGGTCACCGGGGGTACCGGCTTTACCGGTCGTGACAGCACGCCAGAAGCGGTCGCCTGCCTGTTGGACAAGCAAGTGGATGGCTTTGGCGAGTTGTTCCGGCAGATCTCGGTGGCCGATATCGGCACCTCCACTGTGCAGTCCCGTGCCCTGGCGGGCCTGGCCAACGGTACGCTGGTGTGCTGCCTGCCAGGCTCTACCAACGCTTGTCGCACCGGTTGGGACGGCATCCTGGGCGAGCAGTTGGATTCGCGTCATCGCCCGTGCAACTTCGTCCCTCACCTGAAGCAGGCCGCGCCCTGCGAAAGCCGTGGCTGAGTCGGCGGCGGTGAAGCCGCTGATGCCGGTCGAGCAGGCCCTGGCGCAATTGCTGGCGCTGGCCGAATCGGCATCGATTGTCGAGCAAGAAAGCGTGCCGTTGGCCGAGGCTGAAGGTCGGGTGCTGGCCGACGACCTGATCGCCACGCTCGACCTGCCGCCCTGGCCCAACAGCGCCATGGATGGCTACGCCTTGTGCGCCGCCGACTGGACAGGCGAACCCCTGGTCGTCACCCAGCGGATTTTTGCAGGCCAGGCGCCGGAGCCGCTGCAACCTGGCACCTGTGCGCGGATCTTTACCGGCGCGCCGGTGCCGGCTGGCGTCGATTGCGTTGAAATGCAGGAAAACGCCGTCGTCCAGGACGATCAACGGGTGACGTTCACCGAGGCGCTGACCGTTGGCATGAACATCCGCCCTCAGGGGCAGGAAACCCGCGTAGGCGAGAAGGTACTGGCCGCGGGAACGCGACTGGGGCCGATCGAACTGGGCCTGGCCGCGACCTTGGGTCGCGGTGAATTGCGCGTGGTGCGCAGGCCAAGGGTTGCGGTGATCTCCACGGGCGACGAGTTGGTCGAGCCCGGCTTGCCGCTGGGGCCTGGGCAAATCTACAACAGCAACCGTCGACTGCTGTGCAGTTGGTTGCAGCGCCTGGGCTGCGAAGTGCTGGACGCCGGCATTCTACCCGATGACCTGGACAAGACGCGCGCTTGCCTGGGTGGCCTGAATGCCGTGGACCTTATCCTGTCCACGGGCGGGGTGTCGGTAGGTGAGGCCGATTTCCTGGGCCTGGCCTTGCGCGAAGAAGGCGAACTGGCACTCTGGAAGTTGGCCATCAAGCCGGGCAAGCCGCTGACGTTCGGGCATTTTCGCGGAGTGCCGGTGCTGGGTTTGCCCGGCAACCCAGCGTCCACGCTGGTCACTTTCGGTTTGCTGGCACGGCCGTACCTGCTGCGAAGGATGGGCGTTGTCGACGTCATGCCGCTGCAGTTCTCGGTCGAGGCGGGGTTCGAGTGGCGTACGCCGGGCAATCGCCGCGAGTATTTGCGCGGGCGGATCGAGCAGGGCAAGGCCGTGCTTTATCCCAACCAGAGCTCCGGCGTGCTGCGCAGCGCGGCCTGGGCCGAAGGGTTGGTCGAAGTGCTGGAAGGGCGCACCTTGGGTGCGGGTGAGTCCGTCAACTTCATCCCACTCAGCGAGCTACTCGGCTGATGGGCTGAAATGGTCGTTCCCGGGCGCCTCTTGTGGCGCCTGGGATGACGCAAAGCGCGCATAAACGTTTTTCAGTTGTGTCGCCGCGACGCGCCAGTCGTGCTCATGGCTGACATACTCACGGGCCGCGTCGGCCATCTTCTTCATGCGGCAAGGTTGGGTGAGCATCTGGATCAACGCCAGTGCCAAAGCATCTTCATCATCACGACCGACATAATGCACATTATTCTCGACACTCAAGCCGCACACGCTTTGTGTAGTGCAAACCACCGGCAAGCCTGCGGCCATCGCTTCCAGCACTTTGATTTTCGAGCCGCCGCCCTGGCGCAGAGGGGCAAAGAAAATCGCCGAATGTCTCTGTAACTCTCTCAAGTCCTCTACGTAGCCGTGCCACTCAATACGCGGATCATCCCAACGCAGGTTCCAATGCTGCGGCATGGCATGGCCGCAAATGGCAAAGCGCACGGCCGGGTAGCTTGCCCAGACCTGCGGCATGATTTCTTCCAGCGCCCACTCGATGGCATCAAAGTTGGCCCGGTGCTCGAAATTGCCGACAAACAATAACCGTTGGCTATGCAAGGGCGGATTGATCGCGCTGAAATAGTCGCTGTCTACCCCGTTGACCACGATTGAGGCGGGCCGCCCGGTGATGCTGGACATATGATCGGCATCCTCCGGACACACAGCAATCACTTCGCTGGCCTGGCCCAGCACGCGATTCTCCCAGTGCCGATAGCGCCAGCGGTCGAAGGCTGTGAAGGGCTGCAGCCAGATGGGCAGCGAATCCTGCCCAGGACTTTGAGCGGATTCAACCTTGTGTTCAGTGACGATAAACGGCTGGCCACTTTGCTGCAGCGCGCGCTCGAAGGGCTGAAAACTATAGCTGTGCTCGATCTGGATCACGTCCCAGTGTTCGCTGAGCAGTTGTTCGAACCGGTGGCGCAGGTGCGGAGCCAGGCCATGGATACTGGCGCGCAAGGGGTAGGGCGGATACAGCGCTGCCAGCAGCGTCTGGGGGCTGCGCAAGGGTCGCCGATGAAGCACGATCAGCCGGTCGACCAGTGGGGCCAATGCCTGGCGGGCATCTTCCTTGAGGGGCGTTTTCGATTGCACCAACAAGGTGATGTGATGGCCCTGATCAGCGAGGCTGCGCAGCAAATGATATTGCCGGTTCTTTGCCCCGCTAGTGGTAGGCCAAGGGAGGTAGGGCAAGGTCCACAGTATTCGCATTCATCGAATCCCCTTAACCGTACGGTTTATTGCATGACTGATTTGAGTGGCGATCTGCCCGCTTGTTCCCCTTTGAAGGGTCTATTTTTTATTGTCCTCGGCACGGCCATAGTTGTCGGTAAAACGCACAATGTCATCCTCCCCAAGATAAGTGCCACTCTGCACTTCGATCATGACGAGCTCGACCTCGGTTTGATTGCTGAGCCGATGTAACCGTCCCGGCTTGATGAATGTCGACTCGTTGGCCTGTAGTACTGACGTGTGGTCACCATTGGTGACAGTGGCCGTGCCACTGACCACGATCCAATGCTCGCTGCGGTGTTCATGCTTTTGCAAAGACAGGGCGGCGTTGGGTCGAACCACGATGCGTTTGATCTTGAAGCCTGGGCCCTCCTCCAACACGGTGTAGGTGCCCCACGGGCAGTACACGGTGCGGTGCAGGCGATACGCCGGGTGATCGGCTTGCTTGAGCTGGCGAGCGATCAACCCGACCTCCTGGCTGCGGCTGGCGTCGAGCACCAGCAGGGCGTCGGGCGTATCGACGATGATCAGGTTCTCCAAGCCAATGCCCGCCACCAATCGAGGGGACTGGATGTAGCAATTACTGACTTGGTGCAGCAGCGTTTCTGCCTGGCACCGGTTGCCGTCGCTGTCAGCCGGTGTCAGGTCGCGCACCGCCTCCCAGGCGCCGATATCACTCCACCCAAGCGTGCAGGGCACCACGGCGACTCGCTCGCTTCGCTCAAGCACGGCGTAGTCGAAGGCAATATCGGGCACTTGCGCAAAGCGTGCGGCGTCCAGCTCAAGTTGCACTTCCTGTGCATCGCGTTTGCTGGGGCTGTGCTCGATACAGCTGGCAACCGCCGCCAGAAGGGCGGGGGCGTGCAATTGCAGTTGTTGCAGCAGGCTGTCGGCGCGGGCGCAGAGCATGCCGCTGTTCCACAGATGGCAACCCCCTTCAAGCCAGCCCTTTGCAGTGGCGGCATCAGGTTTCTCGGTAAAACGGGCCACCTGTAATCCATGCGCGCCGAGCGCCGGGCCGGTTTCAATGTAGCCGAAACCGGTTTCGGCGCGTGTTGGCGTCAGCCCGAAACTCACCAGCCAACCCTCGGCGGCCAACGAGCGGGCAGCATGGACGGCCGTGTAAAAAGCCTCGACGTTCTCGATCAGATGATCAGCGGGTAATACCAGCAGTTGGCAGTCGCCACCGTGCTGCGTTGCTGTGTGCAGGGCCGCTGCGGCGATGGCCGCGGCGGTATTGCGCCCACAGGGTTCGAGGATGAAATCCAGCGCCAGGTGGCTATCGTTGAGCGGACGGTATTCATCCAGTGTGCGAAACAGCAGGTCGCGCTGGATGACCGTCAGAAGACGCTCGGCACCCAGGCCACTGGCGCGGGCAAAGGTCTTTTGCAGCAGGCTCTGGCCGTCCGGCAATGGCAGAAAAGGCTTGGGCAAGGATTGGCGTGACACCGGCCATAGCCGGGTACCGGCGCCTCCGGCAATGATGCAGGGAATGAGCATTGACATGGGGAGCTGTGGCGCACCGGTTTAAGCAAAAGCCGATTATACGCGGTCCACGCTTTCGGTCTCTCACTGGGAGGCCGGCGGCGTGGCCCTGCTGTCGGCTAATCATCCAGGCTGATGATGCCCTCGCGCACGGCAAACAGCACCAGGCCTGCCACGTCAAAAATCTGCAGGCGCTTCATGATCTGCGAGCGGTGAGTCTCTACCGTCTTGATGCTCAGGCCCAGGCCGTTGGCGATTTCCCGAGTGGATTTGCCACGTACGATCAAGCGCAGGATCTCCAGCTGCCTGACGGTCAGGCCGTGGGTCTGGGCGACGTCGGGGGTTGGGGGTCGAGCGCGGCCCAGGGCCTGGTTGATAACGGTATGGGCAATCGCCGGGCTCAGGTATCGTTCGCCATTGCGCAGCGCGGTGAGTGCCTGTTCCAGCTCCGTGGCGGTGGTGTCCTTGAGCAGGTAACCATCGGCGCCGGTCTCCAGGGCCTGCATGATCAAGTCGGGCTCGGTGTGCATCGACAGGATCAGGACCTTGGTGTCGGGCAGTTGCTGATGCAGCTCGCGTAGGGCTTCAAGCCCACCGATGTGACGCATGGACAGGTCAAGCAGAATGATGTCAGGCGCCAATCGGCTGGCCAATTCCAAAACCTGCGCGCCATCGCTGGCTTCACCGACCACGGCGTAGCCGGGAATGTCCATGACCAGTGCGCGTACACCTGCACGAATCAATGAGTGATCGTCTACCAAGAGCAAATTGCAGATCATAGCTGTCCGTGAATCTTGGCGCGTTCAAAAGTGCGGGGCTCCCAGGGAAACATCGCTTCGATTTGCGTGCCCTTGCCGGGTGCGCTGGTCACCGTCAGCCGGGCGTCCAGCAGCCCTGCGCGTTCTAGCATGCCGGCCATGCCGCGCTGGCCAGCCAGGGCAGGGTCGCTGGCAGGGGTAAAGCCGTGGCCATCATCTTCGATACGCAGGTTCAGGCCTTGTTGGGTACGTTGCAGGCCTATGCTCAGGTTGTGGGCACGAGCATGGCGCAAGACATTGGTGATGGCTTCCTGGGTAATCCGAAAGATCGCCACGGACAGTTGCTCGGGCAGCCCGTCCAGGCGCTGCTGGCAGTCCAGGCTCCAGCTCACGTTGGTGTTCTGCAAGGTACGCAACAAGTGCGCTCGCAGGCTGGCCTCCAGGCCCAGGCGCGTCAGCTGGCGCGGGTTGAGTACGACGGTCACATCCCGCACGCTCGCCAGCGTCTCATCCAGCGTGTTGCGCAGGGTGGCGAAGTGCTCGTGTAGTTCAGGCGGGACGCGCCGTTGCAGCCAATCTGCCTGCATCTTGGCAGCAGTCAGCAGTTGACCAATATCGTCGTGCAGCTCGCGGCTCAATCGGTGGCGTTCGTTTTGTTGCACGGTGAGCAGCCGTTCGGCCAGTTCGTGGGCCGGGATTTGCAGATTCTTCAACCTACTCAGAAAAGTCAGGGCCGATGCCAGCAGGGCTCCCAGATTGAGCAACAACAGCGCCAATGGTAGAGGAGATTGGCTCAGATACAGGCCGACATCACCCAGACCGGTCGCCAGGCAAAGCACAAGGGTCAACCAGCGGGCAGGAGAGAGGCTGGACGACCAGGGTTTGAGTGTCTTGAGGCTGGCGAACATAAATGGAGCCACGGCAGGGTCGCGGTTAAACCTGTAGAAGGATTGAACAGGTTGTTTCTAATTCTTGTACAACGTTGTTCAAGTAAATATTGAGTACTTCATGAGCTCTCAGAGCAAGACGTCGGTGTTTTACCGGTAAAGGAGAGGATGGTAACACTTCGATAACCGCTGGTCGTTTACTCGTATGCGTCTAAGGCATGGGAAAGCGTTCAATGCTTGGATTTGATCGCTCACAGGCGCTGTCTGGCGAATTGATCTGCCCTTTCAGGCTCGGTTGTCAGCATCAGATAAAGCACGTCGACACCCAAGGCCTGGGCGACCCCTTCTACCAGCGCATTTTGTTCATCGGGTTCAAGGTCGAGTTGGCCGGTCCTGGGGTCGATCAACTCCAACTGCCAGTCCAACAATCTTAAGCATGCCTGTAGGGTCTGGATGGCCTGCTCGTTCAGCCTGGCGGGAGCGCGTGCCAGGCGCAACAGAAACACCAGCTGTTGACAGAAGCTTGCGATCAGTTCGATAGGGCGTGATTGCGCTCGCTCACCCAGGGTGGTCAAGGTTTCTACCAGGCTGCGGCAGGCGAATGAGTCATTGCCAATGGAATTCAGGTGGTTCAGGCATTCCCCGGATTTTGTCAGCAGCACTTGCGCCTCTATCAGGAACTCCCTCAACCCACTCTGCTTGCGTGCATCAAAGTGCACGACATTGCTCCCTGAAATTTGACAAACAGCCCGACTCCTTTCGTGCAATGAGAAAGGCGTCACATTAATGGCTATTGGATATCACGAATATCAGGTTGCGGCTGGTTCGTACTCAGGGAATCCCTGAGTGCGCGGTCCGAGGAAAATGCCCGATATGGCGGAATACACATGCTGTTTCAAACCTGTTTTATGGCTTGGCCGGGAAACGCCCTGCTCGTATAAAGTGGCAGTCTTTTTCTGTCAGGGAGCAAGCCATGTTGCGATTGAGCGCGTTGAATCGATATCCACTCAAGTCGGCGCGCGCCGAGTCGTTGCAGCGCTCACATCTGGGGTTGCTGGGGCTTGAGGGCGATCGTCGCTGGATGCTGGTGGAAGAGAAGACCGGGAGCTTCCTGACCCAGCGTGCATTGCCGCAGATGAGCCAGTTGACCGCCCAGCACAACAGCGATCACAGCCTGACGCTCAGTGCCAAGGGGCAGTCCAGCCTTAGGGTTGGACTACCGTTGGCCGATGAAAATCTGCGCGGCGTCACCCTTTGGCGAGACAGCCTGCGAGTGCCAGATGCCGGCGATGAGGCCGCGGCCTGGGTCAGCGAGTTTCTGGGTAAGCCCACGCGCCTGGTGCATGTGCCTGAGTCTCGAGCGCGCCCTTTGCAAGCAGGCTTCGGTCATCAAGAGGACCGAGTTGGATTTGCTGATGGTTTTCCCTTGCTGCTAATCGGCCAGGCCTCGTTGGACGATTTGTCTTCAAGGGTGGGACGGTCACTGGAAATGTTGCGATTTCGCCCCAACCTGGTGGTTGAGGGCGGCACGGCTTTTGCCGAAGACGGCTGGAAGCGTATCCGTATCGGTGACGTTGAGTTTCGCGTGGTCAAGCCCTGCAGTCGTTGCATCCTCACCACCATCGACCCCCAGACCGGGGAGCGCAGCAGCGACCGAGAGCCTCTGGCGACGCTCAAGACCTATCGTGAGCAGGAGGGCGAGGTGATGTTTGGCCAGAATCTGGTCAGTGATGGCGAGGGCGTGCTGGAAGTCGGGATGCCGGTGGTCGTGCTCGAATAGCATTGAATTCGACCTTGCCCGCGAGGCGTCAGCCTGACACATCGCGCACCGCGGTTTGCCTGATGCACCGCGGCGCGCTCATCGCAGCCAAGCAGGCTGTGTGAAAACTCCGACAAAAGTCGACCCACTCAAAAAACGACCTCCTGTAATCGCGTACACGCGACGATCGACTAGTCGGGAGGGGGTCAAGTACCCCCTAAATCAACCAAATTTTGAGTTTTCACACAGCCTGCAAGGCTGGCTCCTACCTCGCGAGAATCACTGATCGTCGAAATACCGCTCGTGCCAATCGACCAGTGGTTGCGGCGAGTTGAGTTTCTGCCCGTAGATCACCGAATACGACAATACGTTCTGCACGTATTGGCGTGTTTCGTCGAACGGGATCGACTCCACCCAGACGTCGAAACTCAGGTGGTTGGCCCCACGTAGCCATTGGCGCACGCGGGTGGGGCCTGCGTTGTAGGCGGCCGAGGCCAATACCCGGTTGCCGTTGAACTGGCTGTGTACCTGGCTGAGGTAGGCCGCACCCAATTGAATGTTCTTGTCTGGGTCCAGCACTTGCTGCGGAGAGGCCAGCGGAATGCTGAATTTGCGTGCGGTCTCCTTGGCGGTGCCGGGCATCAGTTGCATCAGGCCAGAAGCGCCGACACTGGAGCGTGCGTCTTCCATGAAAGCGCTTTCCTGGCGGGTAATGGCAAACACCCAGCTCGAATGCAGCCCGCGCAGGCTCGCTTCTCGCACCAGCGTGTCGCGGTGGGCCATCGGGAACCGGATGTCCAGGTCATCCCAGTACTGGGCCTGGCTGATGGTCCGAATAGCTGGGAAATACCAGCGCAGGTCGTAGGCCAGCTTGGCCTGGGCTACCATCTCGTCGCGATTGAAGTGGCGGCTGACGTGGTACCACTCGCGCCGGCCATTGACGATCTCACCGCGTGCGTGAAACTCCAGGGCCCGGCGTACACCAGGGGTGTTGCGGACCTTGTTGATCAACTGCTGGCTCAGCACCAGTGGCTTGTTGTTCAACTGATAAGGCGCTTGGGTGCGGTCTGCGGCCAGAAAGCCGTAGAAGTCCCGCTCGCGTGCGACAGCCTTGTACAGCAAAGGCACCTGGGGATTCTTGGGTTGGGCCAGCTCCAGGCTGCGCGCTTGCCAATAGCGCCAGCGATTGGTCGTGGCCAGGTCCTGTGGCAGGCGACGGGTCAACTCGTAGGCGTCTTCCCAGCGGCCCAGGCGCAGCAGCAGGCGCAGGCGCCATTCGGTCACCGTGTTATCACGCAGTTCCGGGTCGTAGCGGGTCATCAGGTCCAGCGCTCGGGCGTCGTACTTGCGCGCCAGCGTCAGGCCGATTTCGCGGGCGATGGCGACTTTTTCGTCGCGCGAGAAGTGCATCCGGCTGGCATAGTCGTCGAGCATGGCCATAGCGCGGTCAGGGTCCTGGCGGGCCAGGCGACGCAGGCCCAGGCTGACCACATCGGACATGGCCTCGTCAGCGGGCATGAAGCGCGAAGGCTGGTTCAGGAGTTCGGGCTTCTGTGCCACGTCAATCAGCAACTTGCCGCGGGGCGCCAGGGTGGTCAGGCCGTTGACCAGACTAGTGGCCAGCGCGTAGTTGCGCGTCTGGGCCGCCAGTTTGGCCCGCTGCCAGCGGCGCGCCTCGGTCAATTGGCCTTCGGCCGCCCACATGCCGAACAAGGTGTCGCAGGTCGTCGGCTGGGACTTGCCTACCAGCCATAGCTTTTCAGTGACGGCATTGCCTTCGGTTTTTTTGCCATGGCCCAGCAGGTATTGGCCATTCAGGCAGTCGAGCTCGGTAAAATTGAGTTTGGGGTCGTAGTACCGGGCGAAGGTTTGCCAGTCGCCCCGTTCGGCTTGCCAGCGCAGCCAGCGCAACTTCATCCAACTGGCCTGGGGCAGGTCGCCGTGCTCGGCCAGAAATTTCTCGATCTCGGCGTTGCTGGCGGTCTTGAGCCGGGCCGTCAGTTCGTCATAGGCCAGGTAAGGCTCCAGCGGATAATCGGCCAACGCCTGGCTGTAGCGCATGTACGGGCCCGTATCGCCCTTGGCCAGCGCGCGCTTGGCTTCATCGTAGTACTGGCGTTGTTGTGCGAGGTCGGCAGCCTGGACAGACGAAGCGGCCGAGGCAGAAAAAAGCAGGCAAGAAAACAGGTTGAGCAGGCGGCTGCGCATGGGACTTCCGAACAGATGAATCGTGACTGAGTGTCGGCCTGGACACCCCAGAAAGGTGCCACGCCTTAAGCTTAGCCTTTTGCCAAGGGGCGGCGAAAGCATTGTGCTTGTATCGGCGTGTAAGTACGCCGGGCGGTCGGCTGGTTTAACCCATCTAATGTGATCGGCCCTCAAGTCAGGTAGAATGCGCGCCCGGTTTTTGGAGAAGATCATGACCCTGCTCAAATTAAGCGATGTGTCCCTTGCTTTCGGCGCCATGCCGCTGTTGGACAAGGTGTCCTGGCAGATCGCCCGTGGTGAGCGGGTGTGCATTATCGGCCGCAACGGCACTGGCAAATCCAGCATGCTGCGCCTGATCAAGGGCGAGCAAGTCCCCGACGAGGGTGAAATCTGGCGCGCGCCAGGGCTCAAGATCGGCGAATTGCCGCAAGAGCTGCCTGTGGCCGATGACCGCACCGTGTTCGACGTGGTGGCTGAGGGCCTGGACGGTGTGGGGGCCTTGCTGGCTGAATACCATCACCTGAGCCAGAACATCGTCACCGATGCAGACCTTGAAAAGCTCATGCACGTACAGCATGACCTTGAGTCCCGCGACGGCTGGCGCTTGCAGCAATTGGTGGATAGCACGCTGAGCCGCCTTCAGTTGCCGGCCGACAAGACCCTGGCAGAACTGTCCGGTGGCTGGCGTCGCCGCGTGCTGCTGGCCCAGGCGCTGGTGTCCGAGCCAGACCTGCTGCTGCTCGACGAGCCGACCAACCACCTGGATATCGGTGCCATTGCCTGGCTGGAAGAAGCCCTGAATGGCTTCGGCGGCGCTGTGCTGTTCATCACCCACGACCGTTCATTCCTGCAGAACCTGGCGACCCGTATCCTGGAGCTCGACCGTGGCGGCCTGATCGACTGGAATGGCGACTACGCCAGCTTCCTGGTCCACAAGGAAGCGCAACTGGCCGCTGAGGAAACCGCCAACGCGCTGTTCGACAAGCGCCTGGCCCAGGAAGAAGTCTGGATTCGCCAAGGCATCAAGGCCCGTCGTACCCGTAACGAAGGCCGCGTGCGTGCCTTGAAAGCGTTGCGTGTGGAGCGCGGCGAGCGTCGCGAGCGCCAGGGCAAGGCCAACATTCAGCTGGATGTGGCCGAGAAATCCGGTAAGCAGGTCATGCAACTGGAGAACGTCAGCTTCGCCCACCCGGGTGGCCCGTTCCTGGTCAAGGACTTCTCGATGGTCCTGCAACGCGAGGACCGCATCGGCTTGCTGGGTGCCAACGGTACCGGCAAGACCACGTTGCTCAAGCTGATGCTCGGTGACCTGCAGCCGGTGGCCGGCAAGGTCGAGTCCGGCACTAAGCTTGAAGTGGCCTACTTCGACCAGTTGCGCCATCAGTTGGACCTGGAAAAAACCGTGATCGACAACCTGGCCGAAGGTCGAGATTTCATCGACATCGACGGTCAGAGCCGTCATGTTCTGAGCTATCTGGGGGACTTTTTGTTCAGCCCACAGCGCGCGCGTACGCCGGTCAAGGCGTTGTCGGGTGGTGAACGGGCTCGCCTGCTGCTGGCCAAGCTGTTCAGTAAGCCGGCCAACCTGCTGGTGCTGGACGAACCGACCAACGACCTGGACGTCGAGACCCTGGAATTGCTCGAAGAAGTGCTGGCCGGCTTCAAGGGCACCGTGCTAATGGTCAGCCACGACCGGGCCTTCCTGGATAACGTGGTTACCAGCACCCTGGTCTTTGAAGGTGATGGCAAGGTGCGTGAGTACGTGGGTGGCTATCAGGATTGGATTCGCCAGGGCGGCTCGCCCAAGCTGTTGGGCGTCACCGAGAACAAGTCCGGCAAGCCAGAGCTCAACAGCGCCGTGGTCAGTGCGCCAGAGCCTGCTGCGGAGCCCGCGGCAAAGAAAAAGCTCAGCTACAAGCTTCAGCGTGAGCTGGAAGCCTTGCCAGGCCAGATCGATGCGGTAGAGCAGGAGATGGCGGCCGTACAAGCCCAGATTTCCGATGCCGGTTTCTATCAGCGCCCCATTGGCGAGACCACCGAAGTGCTGGCCAAGCTGGAAACACTACAAGCCCAGCTGGACGAGCTGGTAGAGCGCTGGGCCGAACTGGACGCTTGATGTGAGCCATGGCAGGAGCCAAGCAATGTAGGAGCCAGCCTTGGCTGCGATAGCCGCACCGCGGTGTATCAGTTAGGCCGCGTGGTCTTCATCGCGGCTAAAGCCGGCTCCTACCCTAAAGCGGTGATCTGTGTTACTCGCCTTTTTTCATCAGTCGCACCGCCAGTACATCGCACGGCGCACCATGCAGCACGTCGTTGGCGGTAGAACCCAGCAGCAGGGCCAGGCCATGACGGCCGTGGCTGCCCACCACGATCAGGTCGCAGCTGTGTTCCTTGGCCAGCGTATGGATCTCCTGGCGAGGCTGGCCATAGGTCAGGTGGCATGCTTCGGTGGTCAATTCATATTTGGCCTTCAGGCGTGCAAGGCGCTCCTTGGCCTGGTCGAATTGCTGTTGCTGCAATTGCGACAGGTCCATAGGCACATCTCCGCCAAATGCCATGGCCATGGGTTCGACGATATGGACGATTGAAAGCTTGGCATTCTGGGCTTGGGCAATGGCGCGAGCCCGTTTGATGACCGGGTCGCACTCTTCGGTCAGGTCGACGGCGACGAGGATGTGGTTGTACATAGGGAGCTCTCCTGACGGTTGCGATAGTTATTAGTATGGTCGGTTTCGAACGGGTCGGCTGAATTCGCCCTTAACCCGCTCATTTGAAAGCAATATAGGAATAACACATATGACGTTCTGGCTGGTGGTGTCAATTCTTGCGCTGATCCTCAGCCCGCTCGCTTGGCTCAAGCCTACACGCAATCAGAGCGGAAAAATGGCGATGCGCATGGAAGCTCGCCGCATAGGCCTGGGGATGCAGTTGACGCCGCAGGAGTGGCCACATTGGCTGCCCAAGGAGCCGCCGAGCCAGTGTGCGCAGTATCATCGGCCGCGTCGGGCGGGGAAGGCGGATAGCTGGTGTTATTGGCAAACCACGCCGGGCGTGTGGCTGAATCAGTGGCGCGAACCTTGCAGTGATTCTGATCTGCTGACGCAATTCGCCACATTGCCCGCCAATGTCTACAAAGTTGAGGCAGGGCCGCATCTGCTTGCCCTGTATTGGGGCGAGCGGGGCGATACGGCTGTGTTGCAGGATATTGCGGCAGTGCTCAAGGCGCTGGCGTAATCCAGAGGGCGAATCCTGCAACGGGATTCGCCAGGCAATAAAAAGCCCGATCATCAGCATCGGGCGAGGTGGCCAGGCAGGCCGGTAATACGGTTGCAACGCAATCGGTCTTTTATAAGAGCGCTGGGTTGGCTGTAGCCGGATCATACGCGCGCCCCTTCATAAAATCCTGTCTCTTTTTCCTCTCTTGGGTGACGTACGCCGCCTGTGTCCATGTTGCATGGTCTTCAATTGATGGCGTGAATGCCGATTGATCACGCGCGCCGACTTTACGATTTTGTGCATTTGACAATTGCCGGCTTTTGCCTGACTCTTCGCTTACCCAAATCAAACGGGCGTATGAATTGAGCGTTTGTATTGTCAGAAAGCTCTTACAGAATCCCGACTATCGCGCTGGCGGGTATGTGTTCAGCGTGTTCAGCTTCCATATCGTGGAGATCAGTTGATGATTTACGAAGGTAAAGCCATCACGGTTAAGGCTCTTGAAAGTGGCATCGTCGAATTGAAATTCGACCTCAAGGGTGAGTCCGTCAACAAATTCAATCGTCTAACCCTGAATGAACTGCGTCAGGTGGTAGACCTCCTCAAGGCCGATGCCTCGATCAAGGGCGTGATTGTCAGCAGTGGCAAGGACGTGTTCATCGTCGGCGCGGACATCACCGAATTTGTCGACAACTTCAAGCTGCCGGAGGCCGAACTGGTCGCAGGCAACCTGGAAGCGAACCGCATTTTCAGCGATTTCGAAGACCTTGGCGTACCCACGGTGGTCGCCATCAATGGCATCGCCCTGGGTGGCGGCCTGGAAATGTGCCTGGCCGCGGATTACCGCGTCATGTCCACCAATGCCAAGATCGGCCTGCCGGAAGTCAAACTGGGTATCTACCCGGGCTTTGGCGGCACCGTTCGCCTGCCACGCTTGATCGGTGCCGACAACGCCATCGAATGGATCGCGGCAGGCAAGGAAAACCGCGCTGAAGACGCTCTGAAGGCCGGGGCCGTCGATGCGGTGGTCGCGCCTGAAAAGCTGGCTGAAGCTGCGCTGGACCTGATCAAGCGCGTCATTGCCGGCGAGTTCGACTACAAGGCCAAGCGCCAGCCGAAACTCGACAAGCTCAAGCTCAACGCCATCGAACAGATGATGGCCTTCGAAACCGCCAAGGGTTTCGTGGCAGGCCAGGCCGGCCCGAACTACCCGGCGCCGGTCGAGGCGATCAAGACCATTCAGAAAGCGGCCAACTTTGGCCGTGACAAGGCCATTGAAATCGAAGCCGCAGGCTTTGCGAAATTGGCCAAGACCTCAGCCGCGCAATGCTTGATTGGGATGTTCCTGAACGATCAGGAGCTCAAGCGCAAGGCCAAGGCCTACGACGAAGTCGCCAGGCCGGTCAACCAGGCGGCCGTGCTGGGCGCGGGCATCATGGGCGGCGGTATCGCCTATCAGTCTGCGGTCAAGGGCACTCCGATCCTGATGAAGGACATTCGTGAAGAGGCCATTCAACTGGGCCTGAACGAAGCCTCCAAGCTGCTTGGCAATCGTGTCGAGAAAGGTCGCCTGACCCCGGCGAAGATGGCAGAAGCCCTCAATGCTATTCGCCCGACCCTGTCCTACGGTGATTTCGGTAACGTCGATCTTGTGGTCGAAGCCGTGGTCGAGAACCCCAAGGTCAAGCAAGCGGTACTGGCTGAGGTGGAAGGGCAGGTCAAGGAGGACGCTATCCTGGCTTCCAATACCTCGACCATCTCGATCAACCTGCTGGCCAAGGCGCTCAAGCGCCCGGAAAATTTTGTCGGCATGCATTTCTTCAACCCGGTGCACATGATGCCGCTGGTGGAAGTGATTCGGGGTGAAAAGTCCAGTGAAGTGGCGGTTGCCACCACCGTGGCCTACGCCAAGAAAATGGGCAAAAACCCGATCGTGGTCAACGACTGCCCGGGCTTTTTGGTCAACCGCGTCCTGTTCCCTTACTTCGGCGGCTTCGCCAAGCTGGTCAGCGCTGGCGTGGACTTCGTGCGCATCGACAAGGTCATGGAAAAGTTCGGCTGGCCAATGGGCCCTGCCTACTTGATGGACGTGGTTGGCATCGACACCGGCCACCATGGTCGCGACGTGATGGCCGAAGGCTTCCCGGATCGCATGAAAGACGACCGTCGTTCGGCCATTGACGTGCTGTACGAAGCCAAGCGACTGGGCCAGAAGAACGGCAAGGGCTTCTACGCCTACGAGATGGACAAGCGCGGCAAGCCGAAGAAAGTCGCCGATGCCTCGGTCCTGGAAGTTCTCAAGCCGATCGTCTACGAGCAACGCGAAGTCAGCGATGACGACATCCTCAACTGGATGATGATTCCGCTGTGCCTGGAAACCGTGCGTTGCCTGGAAGATGGCATCGTCGAGACCGCAGCCGAAGCCGACATGGGCCTGATCTACGGTATTGGTTTCCCTCCGTTCCGTGGCGGTGCGCTGCGCTACATCGACTCCATGGGCGTTGCTGCATTCGTTGCCCTGGCCGACCAGTACGCCGACCTGGGCCCGCTGTACCACCCCACCGCGAAGCTGCGTGAAATGGCCGCCAACGGTCAGAGCTTCTTCGGTTAAGCGCCCAACGAATTAGAGAGTGAAGTTATGAGCCTGAATCCAAGAGACGTGGTGATTGTCGACTTCGGTCGCACCCCGATGGGCCGCTCCAAGGGTGGCATGCACCGCAATACCCGCGCCGAAGACATGTCGGCGCACCTGATCAGCAAAGTGCTGGAGCGCAACACCAAGGTCGACCCGTCTGAAGTCGAAGATGTGATCTGGGGCTGCGTAAACCAGACCCTGGAGCAGGGCTGGAACATCGCACGCATGGCGTCGCTGATGACCCAGATCCCGCACACCGCTGCCGGCCAGACCGTCAGCCGCCTGTGTGGTTCGTCCATGAGCGCACTGCACACCGCAGCGCAAGCGATCATGACCGGCAACGGTGATGTCTTTGTCGTCGGTGGTGTCGAGCATATGGGTCATGTGAGCATGATGCACGGCGTCGATCCCAATCCGCATATGTCCCTGTACGCGGCCAAGGCCTCGGGCATGATGGGCCTGACGGCTGAAATGCTGGGCAAGATGCATGGCATTTCCCGCGAGGCCCAGGACGCCTTTGGCCTGCGCTCCCACCAACTCGCCCACAAGGCGACCGTGGAAGGCAAGTTCAAGGACGAAATCATCCCGATGCAGGGTTATGACGAAAACGGTTTCCTGAAGGTTTTCGACTTCGATGAGACCATTCGTCCAGATACCACGCTGGAAAGCCTGGCCGCCCTCAAGCCGGCTTTCAACCCCAAGGGTGGCACCGTGACGGCGGGCACCTCATCGCAGATCACTGACGGCGCTTCATGCATGATCGTCATGTCGGCGCAGCGTGCCCAGGACCTCGGCATCCAACCTTTGGCGGTGATTCGTTCGATGGCAGTGGCCGGTGTAGACCCGGCAATCATGGGTTACGGCCCGGTTCCGGCCACCCAGAAAGCGCTCAAGCGCGCGGGTCTGACGATTGCCGACATCGACTTCCTGGAGCTCAATGAAGCCTTCGCGGCGCAAGCCTTGCCGGTCCTCAAGGATCTGAAAGTGCTCGACAAGATGAATGAGAAGGTTAACCTGCATGGCGGTGCCATCGCATTGGGTCACCCATTCGGTTGCTCCGGTGCACGGATTTCAGGCACGCTGCTCAACGTCATGAAGCAGAATGGCGGCACTTTTGGTTTATCGACCATGTGTGTTGGCCTGGGTCAGGGGATCACCACCGTCTTCGAACGCGTCTAAGCAGTTGTTTGACGCAAACCGGGGCCCAAGGCCCCGGTTTTTGTTTTTGCAGATTTTTTTTTTAGAAGGTGTGCAGCATGAAAATACAGCCAGGTGTCTATCGTCACTACAAAGGCCCTGAGTATCGAGTTTTCAGCGTCGCGCGCCACTCCGAAACAGAGGAAGAGGTCGTGTTTTATCAAGCCCTGTATGGCGAATTCGGCCTATGGGTACGGCCTTTGAGCATGTTTTTGGAGTCGGTCGAGGTTGACGGCGAGCAGGTGCCACGCTTTGCTTTGGTCACGGCCGAACAGAGCCTGTTTTCACATCCCGACGGATCGTGCCTTTGACGTCCCGTGCTTGACCTCACTCTGTAGCCACTATATATAGCGGTGCCGCGTCAGGTATCGACGCCTTTTATCTCTAGTATTCAGGAATTTTCCGATCCATGGGCAAATCGCTGGTCATTGTGGAATCCCCGGCTAAGGCCAAGACCATCAACAAGTATTTGGGCAACCAGTACGTGGTGAAGTCGAGTATCGGCCATATCCGAGACCTGCCCACCAGTGGTTCGGCCAGTGCCAGCAAGGAGCCGGCCGCCAAGCGTGGCAAGGCTGCTGCTGGCGAGGCGCCGGCGCTGTCGCCCAAGGAGAAGGCCCGCAAGCAGCTGGTTGCGCGCATGGGTGTGGACCCCGAACATGGCTGGAAGGCCAAGTACGAGATCTTGCCTGGCAAGGAAAAGGTCATCGAAGAATTGCGTCGCCTGGCCAAGGACGCCGACACCATCTATCTCGCAACCGACTTGGATCGCGAAGGGGAAGCCATTGCCTGGCACCTGCGCGAAGCCATCGGTGGTGACGATGCCCGCTACAAGCGCGTGGTGTTCAACGAAATTACCAAGAAGGCCATCCAGGAAGCGTTCTCGCAACCTGGCGAGCTGGACATTGACCGCGTCAATGCCCAGCAGGCGCGGCGTTTCCTGGACCGTGTCGTGGGTTACATGGTCTCGCCACTGCTGTGGTCGAAAATCGCTCGTGGCCTTTCGGCTGGCCGCGTTCAGTCGGTTGCCGTGAAGTTGGTGGTAGACCGTGAGCGCGAGATTCGTGCGTTCAATCCCGAAGAATACTGGGAGATCCACGCGGACCTGGGCACGGCCAAGAACGCCAAGGTGCGCTTTGACGTGGCTCGCCAGAATGGCGAGGCGTTCAAGCCGCTCAACGAAGCCCAGGCCATGGCGGCCCTGGAAAAGCTCAAGGCCTCCAGCTACAGCGTTGCCAAGCGCGAAGACAAGCCGACCAGCAGCAAGCCTTCGGCGCCGTTCATCACCTCGACCCTGCAGCAGGCCGGTAGCACTCGCCTGGGCTTCGGCGTCAAGAAAACCATGATGATGGCCCAGCGTCTGTACGAAGCCGGCTACATCACTTACATGCGTACAGACTCGACCAACCTCTCCGCCGATGCCGTGGAAATGGCTCGCGGCTATATCGAGAGCGAGTTTGGCAAGAAGTACCTGCCCGAAGCCGCTAATGTCTATGGCAGCAAGCAAGGCGCTCAAGAAGCGCACGAAGCGATCCGCCCTTCGGACGTCAATACGCATCCGAGCAAGCTGACTGGCATGGAGCGCGACGCTGAGCGCCTCTATGAGCTGATCTGGCGCCAGTTCGTGGCCTGCCAGATGCTGCCTGCCCAATACCTGTCCACCACGGTCAGCGTGGCCGCTGGCGAGTTCGAGCTGCGTGCCAAGGGTCGTATCCTCAAGTTCGACGGTTACACCCGGGTCATGCCGCAAGTGGCCAAGCCTGGCGACGACGACGTTCTGCCGGAAATGGTCCAGGGCGAAACACTCAAGCTGATCCAGCTCGATCCGACCCAGCACTTTACCAAGCCCCCGGCACGTTATTCCGAGGCTAGCCTGGTCAAGGAGATGGAGAAGCGCGGAATCGGTCGTCCGTCGACCTATGCCGCGATCATCTCGACCATCCAGGACCGTGGTTACGTCGCGCTGCATAACCGTCGTTTCTACTCGGAAAAGATGGGCGACATCGTCACCGAGCGCTTGTCTGAAAGCTTCTCCAACCTCATGGACTACGGCTTCACCGCCGGCATGGAAGAGAACCTCGATGACGTCGCCCAGGGCGAGCGTGACTGGAAGAACGTGCTGGACGAGTTCTACGGCGACTTCAAGACCAAGCTGCAGCTGGCCGAATCGCCGGAAAACGGCATGCGGGCCAATCAGCCGACCATGACTAACATCGCTTGCCGCGACTGCGGCCGGCCGATGATGATTCGTACCGCGTCCACTGGCGTATTCCTCGGCTGCTCGGGCTACAGCCTGCCGCCCAAGGAGCGTTGCAAGGCCACCATCAACCTGGTGCCGGGCGATGAAATTGCAGCTGATGACGAGGGTGAGTCCGAGTCGCTGGTGTTGCGCGGCAAGCACCGTTGCCCGATTTGCGCCACGGCCATGGACGCTTACTTGCTGGACGAGAAGCGTAAGCTGCACATCTGTGGCAACAATCCTGATTGCGTCGGTTATGAAATCGAAGAGGGCAACTATCGGATCAAAGGCTATGAAGGTCCGAGCCTGGAGTGCGATAAGTGCGGCAGTGAGATGCAGCTGAAAACCGGCCGCTTCGGCAAGTTCTTCGGCTGCACCAATGCTGAGTGCAAGAACACCCGCAAATTGCTCAAGAGTGGCGAAGCCGCACCACCGAAGATGGATGCGGTGAAAATGCCAGAGCTCAAGTGCGAGAAAGTTGACGACACCTACGTGCTGCGCGACGGCGCTTCGGGCATGTTCCTGGCGGCGAGTCAGTTCCCGAAAAACCGAGAGACGCGTGCGCCGCTGGTCATGGAAATCGTTCCGCACAAGGACGAAATCGATCCCAAGTATCACTACTTGTGTGAGGCGCCGAAGAAAGACCCGGATGGCCGCCCAACGGTTATCCGCTATAGCCGCAAGACCAAGGAGCAGTACGTGCAGACCGAAGTCGATGGCAAGCCGACCGGCTGGCGGGCCTTCTACGATGGCAAGGCCTGGAAGGTCGAAGACAAGCGCTAAGGCTGTTTTAGCCTAGCGCTCATTGACAAGGCCGCGCAGAACCTTCGGGTTTGGCGCGGCTTTTGTCATTTTGGCTTGCCGCCTCAGGGTCACATCCCTGACACTGTTCGTCTCGCGCCCTGCATCTCTTCGGAGGGAGCCTTCATGGCCCACGAACTCTATACCCGTACCAATCAGAAGCTGTATTTTGCCGGCCTGTCGCTGGAGGCACTGGGCAAGGCGCAGGAAAGCCGCAACATCAACGCCCAGGCGTTGGTGCTGGCAGAGCGTGAAGCGGCTCTGTTTCATCTTTACGGCGCTTTGCTGGGCCTGTGCCACGAGATTGCAGGCTATTATCGCTTGCCTCAAGCCGGTGCATCCCGTGCGGAGCTGTTGTTGGCACCCCAGGTGCTGGAGTCGATTGCGATTCCTGAGTTAGCCGAACTGATTGAGCTGGCGCAAGCGCCACAGACTTGGCTGGGGCGTCTGCTGGCAGCCTATACGGCGATGTTCCAGCCGCCTCGCGAGGCAAAAAAGCCCAAGGCAGATGTGACAGTCCCTTTGATCCAGGCGGTCAGCCTTGATGAGCCTGAAGTGCAAGAGTTGAGTCGGGAAGAATTGGAAAGCTGGCGTCAGCAGCTTAAAAGCCTGACCGTTCGTTTCCGCGAAGGCCTGAGTGAGTGCTGAGTCGGTCAGTCACTGATACAATGCTGGCCTTTCGTGGAGAACAGATTTATATGCCAACGTCTTTTCTGGAAATTGTCGAATTACCTGACGGTCGGATCGAGCTGCGCCGTGCCGAGGACGAGGGGTCGCTGGTTACGCTCGACTTCTCCGAGGACGCCAAGGCATTTCTGCAAGGCCAGCACGTAGAAGTCGCCAAGGCGATGTTGAGCGTCGGCGTGCAGATGGCAGGGCGTTTGGTAGAAGGCGAAATCGAGAAAGACGACGGTCCGCGCGTTCTGCACTGATACCGCTCGTCTGGCCGCTGATCGGCTTCTTCATCCTAGAGAAGCCTTGCAGGTTCAAGCACTCTCCGGGCTTCAGCCCAGTCGAATATTCAGGCTTTGTGCCTCACCCATCCGTGCTGCGGCGATGAGCAGTTGGCGAGCATTGCTGCTCAGTGGCGAGAGCCAACTGACGACCGTATGGCTGCGACCCAAGCGCAAGGCCTCGCAGGTCAACTGCAGGGCGCTCTGCCTGCCGCGTGGTTGTAGCAGCAGGATGCGTTCGCGGTTAAGGCCGGCATCGCGCAACCAGGCCTGGGTCAGGCTTGCGGGTGGTGCGATCAAGGTAAGCCAGCGTGCGCCCTGATCTTCGCTGAGGTCGCGCAGGATGGGTGCTAGCAAGTTCTGGCAGTTCCCAACGGCGCCACGCAAAGACAACTCACTAAATACATCCGGCTCGTTGTGCTGCCAGGTCGACCCGGTTGCAAGCAGCGGGGTAGCAAGCGCGGGTGCGACTGGCTGGGCCATGAATGCCTCGAACAGTGGCAGTTGTGCTTGCTGGGGTGTGTGTGGGAACTGCATAAAGCCTCCTTCAGCGGCGAATGACGCCGACGCTCAAGCCCTCGATTACCAGATCCTGATCTTTCAGGTCGACTTCGATGGGGGCGAATTCGGGGTTTTCGGCTATCAGCCAGACTTTGTTGCCGTCGCGCTTGAAGCGCTTGACCGTGACTTCGTCGCCAATGCGCGCCACCACGATCTGGCCGTTACGGGCTTCGCGGCAAGTGTGGACGGCAAGCAGGTCGCCGTCATAGATGCCGACGTCCTTCATGCTCATGCCGTGTACGCGCAGCAGGTAATCTGCACGAGGGTGGAAGAACGCCGGGTTGATATTGCACGACTCCTCGATGTGCTGCTGGGCGAGGATGGGGGCCCCGGCGGCCACGCGGCCGATGATGGGCAAGGAGGAGTCTTCCTGCTTGGCTTCGAAACCTGGGATGCGAATACCGCGCGAGGCGCCCGGGGTCATCTCGATGGCGCCCTTGCGAGCAAGGGCCTTGAGGTGTTCTTCAGCGGCATTGGGGGACTTGAAACCCAGTTCCTGAGCGATTTCCGCGCGGGTCGGTGGGAAGCCGTTGTCTTCCAGGCAGCGCTTGATGAAGGCGAGAATCTCGGCTTGGCGTGGCGTCAGTTTCAGCATGTCGATCGCTCTGTCTTTTTATACAGTGACTGGGATTATATACAGTACTGAATTGAAGGCAAGCGGCATGCTCCCGGCGGTCGTGGCGGGCGCTGTGCAGCGGATCGCTTTTGGCTGTGATTAAATGCGTGACCGGCCGGGCATAAAACGGCTGTCCAGGCTTGACAGGCACGTTGTATGAAACGTATGTTTCAAACAAGTGTTTGTCATATGGAGAAATCATGGCCCAGTCGGAAACCGTTGAACGCATACTCGATGCTGCCGAGCAGTTGTTCGCGGAAAAAGGTTTTGCCGAAACCTCATTGCGGCTGATCACCAGTAAGGCCGGCGTCAACCTGGCGGCAGTCAACTATCATTTCGGATCGAAAAAAGCTTTGATCCAGGCGGTGTTCTCGCGCTTTCTCGGGCCATTCTGCATCAGCCTCGATCGCGAGCTTGAACGTCGCCAGACCAAGCCTGAACAACGGGCGAGCCTTGAAGAGTTGCTCGAAATCCTCGTCGAGCAAGCCTTGGTGGTGCAGCCGCGCAGCGGCAATGACCTGTCGATTTTCATGCGTCTGCTGGGGCTTGCCTTCAGCCAGAGCCAGGGGCACCTGCGGCGTTATCTTGAAGACATGTACGGCAAGGTGTTCCGTCGCTATATGTCACTGGTCAATGAGGCAGCCCCGCGAATCCCCCCCATCGAGCTGTTCTGGCGCGTGCATTTCATGCTGGGCGCGGCTGCCTTCAGCATGTCGGGTATCAAGGCATTGCGGGCCATTGCTGAAACCGATTTTGGCGTCGATACCTCGATTGAGCAGGTCATGCGCCTGATGGTGCCGTTTCTGGCTGCGGGTATGCGCGCCGACAGTGGCGTGACCGACGACGCCATGGCGACGGCCCAACTGCGTCCGCGCAGCAAATCCGGTTCCAGTGCGGCGGCCAAGGTTTAATCCAGGGGCGCCTTCGGCTAAGCTAGGCGCCCATGCCCACCCTCGATTTGCTGCATATTTCCCTCGCTGATCAATGCTTGTATGGCTTTGCCCATGGCAAGTTGTGCTTGCGTGTGCCGGTCTCCACCGCCTTCAGCGGTGCTGGAGAGGTCAACGGTTCCGGTTGCACGCCCCGAGGGTTGCATCAAGTACGCGCCCGGATCGGCACAGGTTTGCCGGTGGGGGCCGTGCTCAAGGGGCGGCGCTGGACTGGCGAGGTCTGGTCCCAGGCCTTGCATGATCAGTTTCCCGGTCGCGACTGGATACTTTCGCGCATTCTCTGGCTGAGTGGTTGCGAGCCCGGTTATAA
Source organism: Pseudomonas sp. KH_021 (assembly GCF_057838865.1). NCBI lineage: Bacteria > Pseudomonadati > Pseudomonadota > Gammaproteobacteria > Pseudomonadales > Pseudomonadaceae > Pseudomonas > Pseudomonas sp. KH_021. Next base: position 1,993,908 of record NZ_CM174477.1, read on the forward strand.
CCGCCTAGGCAATGTCGATACCTTTCGGCGCTACATCTATTTGCACGGCACTCCCGATTGCGAACCGCTGGGCGTGCCGCTATCCCACGGTTGCGTGAGGCTGCGCAACACCGATCTGGTCGATCTGTTCGAGCGCGTGCCATTGCACTGTGCCGTGCGGATCGATGAAGCCGCATGCCCCCAATGGGCCGGCACCTCCCTCAATTGAAGGATCATCCATGACAAATCGCCTGCAAGGCTCCTTGATGGTGGACATCGCCGGTACCTGGCTGACCGCTGAGGATCGCCAGTTGCTGCGTCAACCTGAAGTCGCCGGGTTGATCATTTTTGCCCGCAACATCGAATGCCCGCGCCAGGTGCGCGAGCTGACCGCCAGTATTCGGGCTGTTCGGCCGGACTTGATCCTGGCGGTCGACCAGGAAGGCGGCCGGGTTCAGCGCCTGCGGCAGGGCTTTGTGCGTTTGCCGGCAATGCGCGCGATTGCCGATAACGACAACGCTGAGTATCTGGCCGAGCAGTGTGGCTGGCTGATGGCGACCGAAGTGTTGGCTGTCGGGCTGGACCTGAGCTTTGCGCCGGTACTGGACCTGGACCACCAGCGCAGCGCGGTGGTCGGAAGCCGAGCCTTCGAAGGGGATCCCGAGCGCGCTAGCGTGCTGGCCGGTGCCTTTATACGGGGCATGAGCGCGGCTGGAATGGCCGCCTGCGGCAAGCACTTCCCGGGTCATGGCTGGGCTGAGGCGGATTCGCATGTGGCGATCCCGACCGATGAACGCAGCCTGGAGCAAATCCGCGCTGTCGATCTGGTGCCGTTTGCTCGCTTGAGCCAGCAGATGGCCGCCGTCATGCCGGCTCACGTCATCTATCCGCAGGTCGATAGCCAGCCCGCAGGTTTTTCTCGGCGCTGGCTGCAGGACATTCTGCGCGGTGAGTTGAAGTTCGATGGGGTGATCTTCAGTGACGACCTGTCGATGGCCGGCGCTCATGTAGTCGGCGATGCCGCCAGCCGCATTGAAGCGGCGCTGACGGCGGGTTGCGACATGGGCCTGGTCTGCAACGATCGCGCTGCTGCGGAGCTTGCGCTATCGGCTGCCCAGCGCCTGAAGGTGCTGCCATCGCCGCGCATTGCGCGCATGCGCGGGCAAGGCTTTGCTCGCACTGACTATCGCCAGGACCCTCGCTGGCTGACGGCCCTGGGTGCCTTGCGAGAGGCTCAACTGATCGACTGACGGCGCGAAAATACCAACGCCAATGCCACTGTAGGAGCAGACTTTAGTCGCGATGGCATCGCCGCGGTCTACGATGAACCGCGGTGATGCCATCGCGACTAAAGTCTGCTCCTACAGGTCAGTGGGCATTTCTCTGGCGCCGCCGTCCGGGCAACGGTGCAAACAGCGCCTCGATATCATCGGGATGCAATTTCCAGTCACCGGCCTGGCGGCCGTCGAGCACGCCAGCGGCCAGGGCTGACTTTTCCAGTTGTAGGTGCTGGATCTTTTCTTCGACGGTGCCACGGGTGATGAGCTTGTACACGAACACCGGTTTTTCCTGGCCGATTCGATACGCCCGGTCGGTCGCCTGGTGCTCGGCTGCGGGGTTCCACCAGGGGTCGTAATGGATCACGGTGTCAGCGGCGGTGAGGTTCAAGCCGACACCGCCGGCCTTCAGGCTGATCAGGAAGACCTGCACCTTGCCATCCTGGAAATCCTTGACCGGTTTGCGTCGATCACGGGTTTCGCCCGTCAGCAGGGCGTACTCGATGTTGCGATGCTGCAGTTCTGCTTCAATCAGCCCGAGCATGGTGGTGAACTGCGAGAACAGCAGGATTCGTCGGCCTTCGGCCACCAGTTCCTCAAGCATTTCCAACAAGCTGCCCAGTTTGCCCGAGCTGCCTCCGCGCGGCAGGGGAGCATTGCGGTCCACCAGCCGAAGGTCGCAACAGACCTGGCGCAGCTTCAGTAGCGCCTCAAGGATGATGATCTGGCTGCGGGCGACGCCTTTACGGGTGATTTCGTCGCGAACCTTCTTGTCCATCGCCAGGCGCATGGTTTCATAGACGTCGCGCTGGGCGTCGTTGAGCTCGACCCAGTGGATCATTTCGGTCTTGGCGGGCAGTTCGGTGGCGACCTGCTCCTTGGTGCGGCGCAGCAGGAAGGGTTTGATTCGTGCATTCAGGTGCTGCAGGCGCTCGCTGTTGTCCTGGCGTTCGATCGGCACCCGATAATCGCGGTTGAACGCCTTGCTGTCGCCCAGCCAGCCGGGCAACAGGAAATGAAACAGTGACCATAGCTCGCCTAAGTGATTTTCCAGCGGCGTTCCGCTCAGGCACAGGCGCTGTCGGGCCCGCAATTGCCGTGCGGCCTGGGCGGCTTTGCTGTCAGGTGTCTTGATGTACTGGGCTTCGTCGAGGATCAGTACATGCAGCGCCAGGGATTTGAGCTGCTCCAGGTCCTTGGGCAGCAAGGCGTAGGTTGTCAGGATGAGGTCGTAGTCTTGCAGGTTGGCAAAGTGCTTTTTGCGACTGGCACCGTGCAGGGCGACGACTCGCAGGCTGGGTGCGAAACGTTCGGCCTCATCCTGCCAGTTGGGAATCAGGCTGGTAGGCATCACCACCATCGCGGGGCGATCCAGGCGCCCGGCGTTTTTTTCGGTGAGCAAATGAGCGAGGGTTTGCAGGGTTTTGCCCAACCCCATGTCGTCGGCCAGAATGCCGCCCACTTCCAGTTCGCGAAGGGCCTGCATCCAGCTCAAGCCTTCGAGTTGGTAGGGGCGCAAGGTGGCATTCAGGCCGACCGGCGGCTCGGCTGGCTGGGTGCGGATATCGCGCAGGCGCTCGGCGAGGTTGCGTACCCGTTCGCCACCCTCCCAGCTCAGGGGCAGGTCATGCAAAGCGTTGAGGCGGATGGCGTCGGGAGTGGAGATGCGCAATGTGGTTTCACCCGGTTCGCGCAAGTAAAAATCACCCAGGGTTGCCAATACCGGCTTTAGTCGCCCGTAGGGCAGGGCGACTTGCATCAGGCGGTGTTTGGTCGCAGGGCCGCCATGGACAGGTACCAGGATTTGCTCATCGTCGCGTCTGCGCGCCAGTTGCCCGGCGTTCAGCAGCTCCGGGTGGATACGCAACAGGTTGAGCAAGATCGGCAGCAGGCTCAGGCGCTCGCCATTGACCACAATGCCCAGTTCCAGATCGAACCAGTCGCGTTCCGGGGCTTCTTCGATTTGTGCGTACCAGTCATCGACCGGGGTCAGGTCGAAGGCGAAGTCCTCGGCGTACTCGATTTCCCAGCCTTGTTCGCGCAGGCCGGGTAGATCGTTGAGGATAAAGCGCAGCCAAGCGCTCTCACTGGGCAGCTCAAACGGATCGCCTGCGCTTTCGGGCAGCGCCTTGCTTTGCCGTGTAGCGATTTTGAATCCCAGGCCCAGCAGAGTGTCGCGCAGGGCTCGCTCGGCGCCGGGGTGGCGCTGGATGCGCAGGTTTTCGTTGTCTCGATGGGCAAGCACGCTGCTATGGCGGGCGCCGTTGACGTATTCGCCGGCGTAGCCGAAAGCCAGGGCTGCGCGATGCTGGGTGTAGCGCTGCATGCGCCCGTTGCGGGGCTCGAAGGCGCTGAATTCAATGCTGCCCAGCCACAGGCGCGGCCGGGGCTGCAGATTGTCGATCACTCGTTCAGGCATCTCAGGGTTTCGTCAACTTGATCAGCAAGCCCAGGTGGCCGCCGTCAAGGAAGGTGAGTTCACCGTTTTTAACGTTACTGTTGCTTTTCTTCAGCTGCTCGCTCTGGATGACGCTGCCGTTACTGTCCAATTGGTTGATCCAGACGCTGGCGTCCACACTGAGAAAGCGGTTTTCACTGAGGCTGATAGCGCCCTCGATGGGGAAGTGGCCGAACTGTTCCTGGCCGTCGCTGATCACGACCTTGGTGGGCTGGTCGCTCAGGTTCTGTTGCCAGGCCTTGCGCAGCAGCACGGTGTATTGGCTGTCTGCCTCAAGCTTTGCCACTTCCTCATTCAGGGCTGGTTGGCGCTCGTCGTTGGCGGGCACTGCGCCAGCACCTTCACGCCAGTCCTCAGGGGCGAACTGGCTGGTAATGGCCGGTACGGCGTTCTGCCGTACCAGGATCATTTCGACCTGATAGAGGCTGTCGGCAAAGGCTGCTGGCGCGACGAGCGCCAGTAGCAGGGTCAAGCAGCGAATTGCACGCATGTAGCTTCCTTCAAGCAGATTTTGGAGTGAGGCGTTCCAGGAGCGCCTCCAAGGTATTGAAGCGCTCATCGGCTCGCTCCATGGGCACCATGAACTTGAACATTGTCGCGCCTTCGAACTTGTAGCGCTTGGGCTGGCTCTGGATCAGCTTGATCAGTACCAGTGGATCGACCGGCGTTTCGGCGGCGAACTCGATGCGGCCGCCTTGCGGTCCGGCATCGACCTTGCGGATGCCCAGTTGCTCTGCCTGCAGCTTGAGCTGGGTCAAGCGCACCAGGTTCTTGGTCGGCTCTGGCAGCAGGCCGAAGCGGTCGATCATTTCCACTTGCAGATCCTTCAAGCCGTCTTCATCCACGGCCGAGGCGATGCGTTTATACAGGATCAGCCGTGCGTGGACATCGGGCAAATAGTCATCGGGGATCAGGGCCGGCAAGCGCAGGTTGATCTCCGGCCCGCCGCCCAGCGGCTGGTCCAGGTTGGGTTGCTCGCCCTTGCGGATCGCCTTGACCGCGCGTTCGAGCATTTCCATATACAGAGTAAAGCCTACGGCCTGGATCTGACCGCTCTGACCTTCGCCCAGTAGCTCGCCGGCGCCGCGGATTTCCAGGTCGTTGGTGGCCAGTACAAAGCCCGCGCCCAGGTCCTGGGTATTGGCGATCGCTTCCAGGCGCTTTTCGGCATCCGGGGTGATCTGCTGGCGCGGCGGCGTCAGCAGGTAAGCGTAGGCCTGGTGGTGGCTGCGACCGACGCGCCCGCGCAACTGGTGAAGCTGCGCCAGGCCGAACTTGTCAGCCCGTTCGATGATGATGGTGTTGGCGCTGGGCACGTCGATGCCGGTCTCGATGATGGTCGAGGCGATCAGCACGTTGAAGCGCTTGTGATAAAAGTCGCTCATCACCTGTTCGAGATCACGTTCGCGCATCTGCCCATGGCCGATGCCGATACGCGCCTCGGGCACCAGTTCGGCCAGGTCGGCGGCGCATTTCTCGATGGTTTTGACGTCGTTGTGCAGGTAATACACCTGCCCGCCACGAAGCAGTTCACGCAGCAGCGCTTCCTTGACGGTGCTCTTGTTCTGCTCCATGACGAAAGTGCGCACCGACAGGCGTCGCGCAGGTGGGGTTGCGATGATCGACAGATCGCGCATGCCTGAGACAGCCATGTTCAACGTGCGCGGAATCGGCGTGGCGGTCAGGGTCAGGATGTCGACTTCGCTGCGCAGGGCCTTGAGCTGTTCTTTCTGGCGCACGCCAAAGCGGTGTTCTTCATCGATGATCACCAGTCCCAGGTTTTTGATCTTCACATCGTCCTGGAGCAGCTTGTGGGTGCCGATGACGATATCGATCTTGCCTTCGGCAAGGTCGGCCACTGCGGCATTGATCTCTTTGGTGGATTTGAAGCGGCTCATCACCTCTACGCTGACCGGCCAGTCGGCGAAGCGGTCGCGGAAACTGTTGTAATGCTGCTGGGCGAGCAGCGTCGTGGGTACCAGGATGGCGACCTGGCGACCGCCATGTACGGCGATGAAGGCCGCGCGCATGGCCACTTCGGTCTTGCCGAAGCCTACGTCGCCGCACACCAGGCGGTCCATGGGCTTGGGTGCGAGCATGTCGTCCCGCACTGCCTCGATGGCGACTTGCTGGTCTGGCGTCTCTTCGAACGGGAAGCCTGCACTGAAGGTGGCGTAATCCACCGACGGGTCGGCAAAGGCATAGCCTATGCGGGCTGCGCGGCGGGCGTAGATATCCAGCAATTCGGCGGCCACATCGCGCACCTGTTCGGCCGCCTTGCGCTTGGCTTTTTGCCAGACTTCCGAGCCCAGGCGGTGCAGCGGTGCCAGCGCATCGTCGCTGCCGGTGTAGCGGGCGATCAGGTGCAGGTTGACCACCGGCACGTACAGCTTGGCGTTATCGGCGTACTCCAGGGCCAGGAATTCGGCTGTCTGGTTGTCGATCTCAAGCGTTGCCAGGCCCAGGTAGCGGCCCACACCGTGATCGATGTGCACGACCGGTGCGCCTTCGCGCAGCTCGGTGAGGTTCTTGATGACGGCATCGTTGCTGGCGTCGCTGCGTTTTTCGCGACGTCGGCGCTGCATGACGCGCTGGCCGAACAGCGGGCTCTCGGCCACCAGCGCCAGTGCCGGGTCCTCCAGCAGCAGGCCTTCATCCAGTGGTGCGATGGTGATCGCCAGGCGGCCTTTGCCCGCCACGAACTCATTCCAGCCATCGACCGTGTCGGGGCGCAGTTTCAGTCGCTCGAGCAATTCGAGCAGCACTTCGCGACGGCCTGCCGACTCGGCGGTAAACAGCACCCGGCCTGGAAACTGGTCAAGAAAGTTGGACAGCGCCGCCAGTGGCTGATTGGCCTTGGCTTCAATGGCAAGGTTGGGCAGGGCTTGGGCGGCAAAGCGCTCGCGGCCGGGGCCTGCGTCAATGTCGTCTTGGCTGACCACGACGCGTGGCAGGGCCTTGAGCCTTGCGAAGCAGTCTTCAACCGGCATGAACAGCTCGGCCGGTGGCAGCAAGGGGCGGGAGGGGTCGATGCGGCGCTCTTCATAGCGATTACGCACATCGCTCCAGAAATGCTCGGCGGCCTGTTCGACGCCCGGCAGCGAGAACACCTGGGTGTCCTGGGGCAGGTAGTCGAACAGGGTCGAGGTTTCCTCGAAAAACAGCGGCAGGTAGTACTCGATACCGGCCGGGGTGATGCCACTGCTCAGGTCCTGGAAGATCGGGCAGCGTCTGAAATCCACATCGAAGCGCTCGCGAAAACGCGCCTTGAATTGGGTGATGGCTTCTTTTTTCAGTGGGAACTCACGCGCCGGCAACAGTCGCACGGAGTCGACCTTGTCGATCGAGCGCTGGTTTTCCGGGTCGAAGGTGCGCAATGTTTCGATTTCGTCATCGAACAGATCGATCCGGTAAGGCAGTTTGCTGCCCATCGGGAACAGGTCGATCAGCGCGCCGCGCACGGCGAACTCGCCATGCTCGTAGACGGTGTCGACACAGCGGTAGCCACTGGCCTCCAGGCGCAGGCGCATCTGCTCTACATCCAGCTTCTGGCCGATATCCAGCACCAGGCTGCTGCCAAGCAGAAAGCGTGTCGGCGCCAGGCGATGCAAGGCCGTGGTGACCGGCACCACGACAATGCCATGGCTCAACTCCGGTAGCTGGTACAGGCTGGCTATGCGCTGGGAAATGATGTCCTGGTGCGGCGAGAAGAGATCGTAAGGCAGGGTTTCCCAGTCTGGAAAATGCAGGACCGGAAGATCGGGGGCGAAGAAGCGCAGCTCCTGCTCCAACCGATCAGCGCTCTGGCTGTCTGCGGTCAGTAGCAGGGTAAAGCGCTTCGCGGCGCTGGCGGCTTCGGCAATGGCCAGGCTCAGGGCGGCGCCCGGCAAGTTGCCCCAAGTGTGTTTGCCTGCGGTGGCAGGCAGGTGCGGTAGACGCAGGACTGGCACGGGAGGTCTAGCTCCAAGCGTTGCGACAAAGACGCCGATTGTACCGTTGGCGGGGGCTGGCTGTCAGGTTTGCGCAGCTTAAAAGCCTGTAGTGAAGCGAGGGCGACAGGCGCTCATTGCTCGAATCTGCGCGGGGCGGCATAATGTAGCCCCTTTTTTCTGTCCCTACATGTGGAAGGTTCCCGTGACTCAGAAGCCCGACCAGTGTCTTGGTGAGTGGATTGATCGTGAAGCACTTGCAGAAGCGATGATCCCGCTTATCGGTCAGCTCTACCGCAATAACAACGTGGTGAGCTCGATCTATGGCCGCAGCCTGATCAACCGTTCAGTCATCGCGATTCTCAAGGCTCACCGCTTTGCGCGTCATCGCCAGGCTGATGAAAACGAACTGTCTGTCCACGAGACATTCCCCCTGCTCAAAGCCATGAGCGAGCTCAAGCTGGGCGCCGCCTCGGTTGACCTGGGCAAGCTGGCTGTCAAGTTCAAGGAACAAGGCAACGGCCGTAGCGCCGAGCAGTTCGTGCGTGAAGAAATGGCTGACGTGGTTGGCCAGCAGAACGGCTCCGCTCGTAAAGGCACCGACGTAGTCCTGTATGGCTTCGGTCGTATCGGCCGTCTGCTGGCGCGTATCCTGATCGAGAAAACCGGTGGTGGCGACGGCCTGCGCTTGCGCGCCATCGTTGTGCGCAAAGGCGCCGAGAACGATCTGGTCAAGCGTGCCAGCCTGTTGCGCCGTGACTCGGTGCACGGTCCGTTCGATGGCACCATCACCATCGACGAAGCAAACAGCACCATCACCGCCAACGGCAACCTGATCCAGGTTATCTACGCGAAAAACCCGAGCGAAGTCGACTATACCCAGTACGGTATCGAAAACGCTCTGATTGTCGATAATACCGGCGTATGGCGCGATGCCGATGGCCTTGGCCAGCACCTGGCTTGCCCAGGCGCCTCGCGCGTGGTCCTCACCGCACCGGGCAAGGGCGCGCTGAAGAACATCGTGCATGGTATCAACCATGGCGAAATCAGCCCTGATGACAAGATCATCTCGGCCGCCTCCTGCACCACCAACGCCATCGTGCCTGTGCTCAAGGCTGTCAACGACAAGTTCGGCATCGTCAATGGCCACGTTGAAACCGTTCACTCGTACACCAACGACCAGAACCTGATCGACAACTTCCACAAAGGCAGCCGCCGTGGTCGTTCCGCAGCGCTGAACATGGTCATCACCGAGACCGGTGCTGCCACTGCCGCTGCCAAGGCATTGCCAGTGCTCAAGGGCAAGCTGACCGGCAACGCGATTCGCGTCCCGACGCCGAACGTTTCGATGGCCATCCTGAACCTGAACCTGGAAAAGGCCACCAACCGCGAAGAAATCAACGAGTACCTGCGCCAGATGGCCATGCACTCGGATCTGCACAAGCAGATTGACTACGTGAGCTCCCAGGAAGTGGTTTCGACCGACTTCGTGGGCTCCCGTCACGCTGGTGTGGTCGATGCCGAAGCCACGATCTGCAACGATAACCGCGTTGTACTGTACGTTTGGTACGACAACGAGTTCGGTTACAGCTGCCAGGTTGTTCGCGTGATGGAAGACATGGCCGGCGTTAACCCGCCTGCTTTCCCGCGCTAAGCTACGCTTGGTTGTGAAAAACGGGAACCTTCGGGTTCCCGTTTTCGGTTACGGCAAGTGCGCTCTGTCTGTAGGAGCCGGGTTTACCGGAATGCCGGACCACCGCGATGAACGCTCCGCGGTTTGGCTGATGCACCGCGGCGCGTTCATCGCAGGCAAGCCTTGCTACAGGGGGTTGTCGGCAACCTGAAACGGGAACCTTCGGGTTCCCGTTTTTGTTGAGGGCAGGCATTGATTCGACTTTTGCTGATCATGACGCTAACAGTGCTGGCAGGTTGCGAGCCTGGGGATACGCTTGAGCGTTTTTCTGGGCCGACCATGGGCAGCAGCTATTCGGTGCAGTATGTGCGCACACCGGATGGGCCGAGGGTCGAGCAGGTACGTGAGCGAATCGAAGTGATCCTGGCTCAGGTGGATCAGGATTTTTCGAACTATCGCAGCAATTCGTCCATCGCACGCTTCAACGCCTTGCCGGCCAACAGCTGTCAGGTCATGCCTGGTGCGGTGCTTGAGCTGTTTGCGCTAGCCGAGATGTTGTACCGCGAGAGCGGTGGGGCCTATGACATTACTGTCGAGCCTTTGCTGGATCTCTGGGGCTTCGGCCCGCAGTCGCGGCGTGAACAAGTGCCCACTGCCCAGGAGCTGGCACAGGCCAGGCAGCGGATAGGCCAGATGCACCTCATGCAGCGGGGCGAATCCCTGTGCAAGGATGCGCCGGTCGAGCTGGATTTCAACAGCGTTGCCGCAGGCTTCGCTGTCGATCACATGGCGGCGCAGATGCGGGCGATGGGGGTCCAGGCTTTTCTGGTCGAAGCGACGGGTGAGCTCAAGGCGGTCGGCCACAAGCCTGATGGCAGCGGCTGGAAGATTGCCCTGGAAGTGCCGCGCGATGACCGCCAGCAGCTTGAGCAGATGCTGACGGTCGATGGTTATGGCGTTTCTACTTCAGGCGACTACCGTCATTACTTCGAGCAGGACGGTCGGCGCTATTCCCATACCCTGGATGCCCGCACCGGCAGGCCCATCGAGCATGCGTTGGCCTCGGTCACGGTGCTTGAGCCATCAGCGGCGATGGCAGATGGGTTGTCGACGATGCTGTTGATCCTGGGCCCGCAGGAAGGTTGGGAGTATGCCCTGAAAAACGATATTGCTGCGCTATTCGTGGCCCGTGCCGATCAGCAGTTCGTCACCGCTGCGACCCCGGCATTCGAACGCATCACTGCCACCGCCGCCCTCAAATAACAATGTAGTGCAGGCAAAAATAGCCTACGACGCGACCAAGGGTTAATGTTCGCGGCATTCTTGCTTGATTACACTGCACCCGAATTTTTTTCATGGCGCGTTGCGGCCATGAGGTAGCTGGAGATGCCAACGTGGCATCTCGTTCTGAAGGAGTACGCATGGCTGTCTACAACTACGACGTAGTGGTGTTGGGTTCCGGCCCGGCAGGAGAAGGTGCGGCAATGAACGCCGCCAAAGCAGGGCGCAAGGTGGCGATGGTCGATAGCCGTCGTCAGGTTGGCGGTAACTGCACCCACTTGGGCACCATTCCGTCCAAGGCCCTGCGTCACTCAGTGCGGCAGATCATGCAGTTCAACACCAACCCGATGTTCCGGGCCATCGGTGAGCCGCGCTGGTTTTCCTTCCCGGACGTGCTCAAGAGCGCCGAGAAGGTCATCTCCAAGCAGGTCGCCTCGCGCACTGGCTACTACGCTCGCAACCGCGTTGACGTGTTCTTCGGTACCGGCAGCTTTGCCGATGAGCAAACCGTCGAAGTGGTCTGCGGCAATGGCGTGGTCGAAAAACTGGTCGCCAAGCACATCATCATCGCCACCGGTTCGCGCCCTTATCGTCCGGCCGACATCGATTTTCATCATCCGCGTATCTACGATAGCGACACCATCCTCAGCCTGGGCCATACGCCACGCAAGCTGATCGTCTATGGTGCCGGTGTGATCGGCTGTGAATATGCCTCGATCTTCAGCGGCCTGGGTGTGCTGGTGGAGCTGGTGGACAACCGCGGCCAGTTGTTGAGCTTCCTGGATTCGGAAATCTCCCAGGCGCTGAGCTATCACTTCAGCAACCACAACATCACCGTGCGCCACAACGAAGAGTACGATCGGGTCGAAGGCGTGGACAACGGCGTGATCCTGCACCTGAAGTCGGGCAAGAAGATCAAGGCCGATGCCCTGCTGTGGTGTAACGGCCGTACCGGCAATACCGACAAGTTGGGCCTGGAAAACATCGGCATCAAGGTCAACAGCCGTGGCCAGATCGAAGTGGACGAAAACTACCGCACCACCAAGCCCAATATTTATGGCGCCGGCGATGTGATCGGCTGGCCGAGCTTGGCCAGTGCCGCCCATGACCAGGGTCGTTCGGCCGCCGGCAGCATCGTCGACAACGGCAGCTGGCGCTTCGTCAATGACGTGCCGACCGGGATCTACACCATTCCGGAAATCAGCTCCATCGGTAAGAACGAGCAGGAGCTGACCCAGGCCAAGGTGCCTTACGAAGTCGGCAAAGCGTTCTTCAAGGGTATGGCGCGTGCGCAGATCGCCGGCGAGCCCCAGGGTATGCTGAAGATCCTGTTCCACCGTGAAACCCTGGAGATCCTTGGGGTTCACTGTTTCGGCTACCAGGCGTCGGAGATCGTTCACATCGGCCAGGCGATCATGGGCCAGCCCGGTGAACAGAACACCCTGAAGTACTTCGTCAACACCACCTTCAACTACCCGACCATGGCCGAAGCCTATCGGGTGGCGGCCTACGACGGCCTCAACCGGCTTTTTTGAGCGGCTCCGGCCGGTGGCCTGAGCCGGCCGGGGAGACCGATTTCAGCAATTCTCAAGGGTGGCGCTGGCCAAACCGGGAAAGTCTGTAATCAGGCTGTCTACGCCGAAGTCGGCGAGCCTGCGCATTAGCGCGGGTTCGTTGACTGTCCACACCGACACGTGCAACCCCTGGCGCTGCGCCTTGAGCAGGCGTTCAGGGGTGCACAGTGTCCAGTTCAATGCCAAGTATTCGCAGCCATATTTCTGGGCGACCTTCAGTGGGTCGAGCCAGGCGTATTCGGCGACCAGCCCGCGAGACAAGTCCGGGGTCAGGTCCAGGGCCGCGTTCAATACTTCGCGCGAGCTTGAGGTGACGGTGACTTTGTCCAGCAAGCCGAAGCGCTGAGCCATTTCGCGAATCGCCAGCACCGTGGTGGCCGCGCGCATCTGCGAGGCGCTCTTGACCTCCAGTTGCCAGTGATCGAAATCACATTTTTCGAATAATTCTTCCAGCCGTGGAATCGGGCACGGTTGAGCCCAGCCTGGGCCGCCTTTGCGCGCATCGTAGGTGACAAGCTCGGTGGCCGTATGCTCGGCGACTTTGCCGCGCCGGTCAGTGGTGCGCTTGAGGCTTGGGTCGTGAATGACCATCAGTTCGTTGTCCGAGGACAGGTGCAAGTCGAGCTCGCAGCGGCGTACACCATGCTGCAGGCACTGCTCGAAACTGGCCAGGGTATTTTCGGGAGCTTCGCCTTTGGCGCCGCGGTGGCCGTAGATTAGGGTCACGTTCGTTCCTTCAAGATAAGTGTCGGTGAGCGCCGATGGCAGGTTGTCAGAAGCTTAGGGGATGCAGGATTCGTTTTGTTCACGAGCCTGGCGTCGTTCCTGCGCCTGTTTTTGCAGGATATAACGGGCCAGCAGTTGTCGCTGGGCATCACTGGCTGCTTCGAACTCAATGCCGATCTCATACAGGCCATCGTCTTTTTTGTCGCAATGGATGACACGGGCACGCAATAGCAGCCCCAGTGCCTGGGGCATCAATGCCATTTTCAATGACAAGTGGGAGCCTGGTGCGATGGGCTCGGCCTGGCTGAATTCCAGTCCGCCCTCCGACAGCACGGCCGGTTGTGGTGTGCCGATCTGCCCCAGGATGGTTTGCGCAACCACTTGCGTGAGCAGGTCGATACGCTTGTTTTGGGCCTTGAGGAAGGCGGCGAGGGTACGATCGTTGTCGCTGAGCTGGCGCAACAAATGCTGCGATTCGAACTCGCTCAGGTGTAACTCGCTGAGCAAATTGAAGAGCGGCGAAGCATCTTGCAACAAGTCTGTGCCGCTGGCTTGCGCGGCATCCAGGGGGCTAATTTCCAGTGCGATCCGGTCGTCGATACGGTAGTATTCGCGGCGATCTTCTTCATCTAATGTCGACATGGCGAACCCATGGTAGCAGCGGTGGTCTGAGTGTAATTCCGCTGTCCAGGCCTCGCCACAAGGACGTTCCTCTTTCCTCCGAACAAGCCCCGACATGTTCAGACCTCTTTTCGTATTTATTGGTACGCGCTACACCCGTGCCAAGCGTCGCAACCACTTTGTGTCGTTCATTTCACTGACCTCGATGATCGGTCTCGCCCTGGGCGTTGTCGTGATGATCGTCGTGTTGTCGGTCATGAACGGCTTCGACCATGAGATGCGTACCCGCGTGCTGGGCATGGTGCCCCATGCCACCCTCGAGTCCGGCCAGCCGATCAGCGATTGGCAGGCGCTGGCCCAGAAGGTGCAGCAGAACAGGCAGGTGGTGGCGGTTGCCCCTTTTACCCAGATGCAGGGTTTGCTGACCCACGAGGGCAATGTCCAGAAGGTCTTGCTCAATGGCGTCGACCCGGCGCTTGAGCGCAACGTCTCGATCATCGACCAATTCGTCAAGCAGGGCAGCCTGGACGGTCTGAAGGCCGGTGAATTCGGCATCATGATCGGTGACAAGGCCGCCGCCAAGCTGGGTGTCCAGGTGGGGGACAAGTTGACCTTCGTCGCCCCTGAGGTAACCGTGACCCCGGCGGGCATGTTCCCACGCATGAAGCGCTTTACCGTTACCGGTATCTTCCATGTGGGGGCCGGCGAGATCGACGGCTACCTGGGTGTGACCAATATCGAGGACTTGAGCCGACTGCACCGCTGGAAGGCCGATCAGGTGCAAGGCTTGCGGCTGAAGTTCGACGACCTGTTCCAGGCACCGCAGGTGTCCTGGCAGATCGCCCAGACGCTGGGTGATCGCGAGTTCTACTCCCGTGACTGGACCCGCACCCATGGCAACCTGTATCAGGCGATCCGTATGGAAAAGGCCATGATCGGCTTGCTGTTGCTGCTGATTGTGGCAGTGGCGGCGTTCAATATCATTTCCACCCTGGTCATGGTGGTCAACGACAAGCGCGGCGATATCGCCATCTTGCGCACCTTGGGCTCGACGCCTGGCCAGATCATGGCGATCTTCATGGTCCAGGGCACCGTAATTGGTGTGGTCGGGACCTTGATCGGTGCCTTGGTCGGTATCTTCGCCGCACTCAACGTCAGCGCCGCGATTGCCGCGCTGGAGCGGCTGATTGGCCATAAATTCCTCAACGCCGATGTGTATTTCATTGATTACCTGCCCTCGCAGCTCATGGCCGAAGACGTGCTGATGGTCTGCGGTGCGGCGCTGGTCCTGAGTTTCCTCGCCACCCTGTATCCGGCTTGGCGTGCTGCGCGCACCCAGCCTGCGGAGGCGCTACGTTATGAGTGAGTCGCGCATGAGTGATAAAGCTGTGCTGAGCTGCCGCAACCTGGGCAAATCCTACGAGGAAGGCCCGGAGTCGGTACAAGTGCTTTCAGGGTTACAGCTGGAGCTGCACCCTGGCGAGCGGGTGGCCATCGTCGGCAGCTCAGGTTCGGGTAAAAGTACTTTGCTGAACCTGCTGGGCGGCCTGGATACCCCCAGTAGCGGCAGTGTCTGGCTGGCGGGCGAAGAGTTGTCGGCCCTGAATGAGCGAGCACGGGGCCTGCTGCGTAACCGGGCGCTGGGGTTCGTGTACCAGTTCCACCACTTGCTGCCTGAGTTCACCGCCCTCGAAAACGTCTGCATGCCGTTGTTGATCGGGCGTGTGGCGATTCCTGAGGCGCGTGAGCGCTCGACGGCCCTGTTGACCCGCGTGGGCCTTGGGCATCGCTTGAGTCACAAGCCAGCCGAGCTGTCGGGTGGGGAGCGGCAACGGGTTGCCATCGCTCGGGCGCTGGTCAACCGGCCAGGGCTGGTCATGCTTGATGAGCCCACCGGTAACCTCGACCATCATACTGCCCAAGGTATCCAGGAATTGATGCTGGAGCTGAGCACGTCGTCCCAGACTGCGTTCTTGGTCGTGACCCATGATCTGAACCTGGCGCGGCAAATGGACCGTGTGCTGCGTCTGGAAGACGGCCGGCTGGTGCCGATCTGATTCGAACGTACGCGGCGTGCGCAGGTTAGGCGCACGCCGGGTCATTTACTCTATTTCGGTGCCCCCGCGAATGTTCAGACCGCTATCCATCTTTATCGGCGCCCGCTATACCCGGGCCAAGCGCCGTAACCACTTTATCTCGTTCATCTCCATGACCTCGATGATTGGCCTGGCGCTGGGTGTGCTGGCGATGATCGTGGTGTTGTCGGTGATGAACGGCTTCCAGCGCGAAATGAGCTCGCGCATCCTCGGCATGGTGCCGCACGCCACCATCGCAGGCGTCAAGCCGCTGGACGACTGGCAGTCAGTGGCCAAGGCTGCCTTGAAAAACCCTGAAGTGATTGCCGCCGTTCCCTTTACCGAGATGGAAGGGATGCTGTCCTACAAGGGCGCCATGCAGCCGATCCAGATCAGCGGCATCGACCCGGCCCAGGAGGGCAAGGTTTCGATTGTCGCTGACAAGATTGTCCAGGGCCGCCTCAATGACCTGCAGCCGGGCGAGTTTGGCGTGATCATCGGTGAAATCACCGCGCGGCGCTTTCGCCTGAATGTGGGCGACAAGCTGACCCTGATCGTGCCGGAAGTCAGCACGGCGCCCGGTGGTATTACCCCGCGCATGCAACGGCTGAATGTGGTGGGTGTGTTCAAGGTCGGCGCCGAGCTGGATGGCTCGATGGCGCTCATCCACATGGCCGATGCGGCGCAAATGCAGCGCTGGGAGCCCAATCAGGTGCAAAGCGTGCGCCTGAAGGTCAAGGACTTGTACGCGGCCACTCAGGTGTCAGGCGCTATTGCCGCGGGGCTGGGCGATCAGTACAAGGCCGACGACTGGACCCACACCCAGGGCAGCCTGTTCAGTGCAATGAAGATGGAAAAGACCATGATTGGTCTGTTGTTGCTGATGATCGTCGCCGTGGCGGCGTTCAATATCATCGCCACCCTGATCATGGTGGTGAATGACAAGGGCGCCGACATCGCGATTCTTCGCACCATTGGCGCGACACCACGGCAGATCATGACCATCTTCATGGTCCAGGGGACGGTGATCGGCGTGGTCGGCACCTTGATCGGCGGGGTGCTGGGGGTGATCGCTGCCTTCAATGTCAGCCAGCTGGTGGGCTGGATCGAGCGGGTGACCGGTCAGCATATTTTCACCTCGGATGTGTACTTCATCAGCACCTTGCCCTCGCAATTGCAGTGGGGCGATGTGGCGCTGATCTGTACTGCCGGCCTCACACTGAGCTTTCTGGCCACCCTGTACCCGGCCTGGCGTGCGGCCCAGATCGAACCGGCCTATGCCCTGCGCTACGAGTAACGTTGCCGTTTACGCGTTGGCAGGCAACTCGATGTCAAACCGTGTCCAGCCTGGCGCCGATTCGCAACGAATCGTGCCGCCATGGGCACGGATGATCGACTGTGTGATGGCCAGGCCCAGCCCTGCATGTTCACTGCTGCCCTCCCGGCGTGCAGGGTCCGCGCGGTAGAAGCGATCGAACAGGCGCGGCAACAGGTTGGGGTCGATGCCCGCACCGCTGTTTTCTATCTGCACCTTGACCTGTTTGTCTGCCTGCAGGATCGTGGTGCGGATCTCTCCCCCTGACGGTGTGAATCGCAGGGCGTTGTCCAACAGGTTGGACAGTGCCCGGCGCAGCATACTGCGGTCCCCGGCCAGCCTGGCATCGCCGTCACGGCTCATGCGGATGCCGGAGTCTTCGGCCAGTGGCGCGAAAAACTCCAGCAAGGCGTCGCTTTCCTCGGCCATCGACAAGGGCGCGCAATGGGGTATCAGCAGCCCATGGTCAGCCTTGGCCAGATAGAGCATGTCATTGACCAATTGGGCCATCCATTGCAGTTCTTCGAGGTTGCCGTGCAGGGTCTCACGGTACTCCTCAAGTGTCCGCGGGCGGGTCAGGGTCACTTGGGTGTGGGTGAGCAAATTGGACAGAGGCGTGCGCAGTTCGTGGGCAATGTCGGCGGAGAATGCCGACAGCCGCTGGAAGGCGTCGTCCAGGCGTTCAAGCATGGCATTGAAGGTCTGGGCCAGATCGGCCAGCTCGGACGGCATTTGCGAGTGCGGCAAGCGCAGTGTCAGCGAGCGTGCAGACACTTCGGCAGCGACTTCGCTCATGCGTCTCAAGGGCCGCAGCCCGCTTCGGGCAGCCCAGGCGCCGAGCAGCGCGGTCGCCAGGGCTGAGAGGCCGACCGTCATCCAGATCAGCCGCTGCATGCGTTGCAGGAAGTGTTGGTGGTGGGTGATGTCGAGCAGCAGTATCAGTCGCGGTGAATCGCCTTGCTGTGGGTTCAAGGTCGTGCTCAACGTGCGGTAGTCACTACCTTTACTTTGCAGGGTGGCCAATTCCGTCGTGGGGGCGGGGGAGGGCAAGCCCGGCTCGCTGTCGAACCAGACCTGGCCGTCGCGGCCCTGAATGCGCAGCTTCAGGTCCGGTTGATGATTGAGCTCCTGGCGCAAGGTATCCAGGTGGGCGATAAGATCGGCCTGGGTTTCCAGACCCTCCAGGGCCTGACGCAGGCCCGGCAATTTGCTGCTCAGCAATTGTTGGTCAAGTTCGATGAAATGCGCTTCGCTGGCGCGATTGAACAGCACCCCGGCTGTCAGTGAGACCACGGCTGTGCAGCCGGCAAACAGCAAGGCCAGACGGGTGCTCAGGGACAATTTGCGCATCAGGCGGGACGCTCTTCCAGTACATAGCCCATGCCGCGCACGGTATGGATTAGCTTATGTTTGTGGGCGTCGTCGATCTTCAGGCGCAAACGACGAATCGCCACTTCGATCACATTGGTGTCGCTGTCGAAGTTCATGTCCCAAACTTGGGAGGCGATCAGCGATTTGGGTAGCACTTCACCCTGGCGGCGCAGAAGCAGTTCGAGCAGAGTAAACTCCTTGGCCGTCAGGTCGATGCGCTGGCCGGCTCGTTCCACTCGTCGGCGGATCAAGTCCAGGCGCAAGTCGGCCAGGGCCAGGGCGGTTTCCTGTGGGGCGCTTGAGCCGCGCCGCAGCAAGGTGCGTACGCGAGCCAAAAGTTCGGAAAAGGCGAAGGGTTTGACCAGATAGTCGTCGGCGCCCAGCTCCAGGCCGTGTACCCGGTCTTCGACCGCATCGCGGGCGGTCAGAAACAGCACCGGCAGATCCAGCCCGGCTTGGCGCACGGCCTGGAGGATCTGCCAGCCATCGCGGCCCGGTAACATCACATCAAGGATCAATAGGGCGTAGTCACCGGTCAATGCCAGGTGCTGGCCTTCTAGCCCATCGGTGACCCATTCTGTACTGAAACCGGCTTCACTCAGCCCTTGGCGCAGATAATGGCCGGTTTTCGGTTGGTCTTCGACGATCAGCAGTTTCATGGAGCCCTCATGGCGTGACGAGGCGGGCTTTATACCGCGCTTTGGCGCCCAATCTGCACAAACTGACAAAGTTGTAATCTTTTCGTCAGCTCAACGCCAGCGGTGACTGTCTACAGTGGCGCATAGCTTGAATATCGCTTGAAGGAGTTACGATGAAGCGCACGGCTTTAGCCGCTTTTCTGATGGTACTGAGCCTGCCGCTGATGGCCTCGCCCGGTGAGCATTTCAATTTCGGCCATCCGGCACCGACTGCCCAGGCGCAGCGCACAGTGGAGGTGAACATGGGCGACATGTTCTTTGAGTCGCGTGCGCTGCAAGTCAAGGCAGGGGAGACAATACGCTTTGTCGTGCATAACAACGACAAGCTGGCCCACGAGTTCAACCTGGGTGATGCGGCCATGCATGCCCGTCATCAACAGGAAATGCTCCAGATGCAGGCGCATGCTGCCATGGGGCACCCGATGAAACATGAAGATCCCAATACGGTGCTGGTCGAGCCCGGGAAAACGGCTGAGTTGACCTGGACCTTTACCAGCGCACAACCGCTGGAGTTCGCCTGTAATGTCCCGGGGCACTACCAGGCCGGCATGGTGGGCAAGCTTGCGGTCGTCAAATAGCCAGGAAGGGGGCAAAACCGATAGACTATGGCGGTTTATCCAGTCCAGGTTTTAGCCATGCATCCCGCAGCCGAACACTCGCCGTTGGGCAAGTCCAGCGAATACATCTCTACCTACACTCCCTCATTGCTGTTTTCGATTCCACGGACAGCCAAATGGGCAGAGCTGGGGCTGACCGCCGAAACCCTGCCTTATCAGGGCGTGGATTTCTGGAACTGCTTCGAGTTGTCCTGGTTGCTGCCATCAGGCAAGCCGGTGGTGGCCATTGGCGAATTCAGCATTCCCGCCGACTCGCCCAATATCATTGAGTCCAAGTCGTTCAAGCTGTACCTCAACTCGCTCAATCAGACACCCTTCGAGTCCAACGAGGCGCTGGTCGGTTGCCTGGAGCGGGACTTGTCGAGCGCTGCGGGCAAGCCGGTTGGCGTGCGCATTCGCAGCCTGGCCGAGGTTCAGGCCGAAGGGGTCGCGCCGATGCCAGGTGTTTGCATCGACGAGCTCGATATCACCATCAGCAACTATGAGCAGCCGCAACCCGAACTGCTGCGTTGCGATGCCGGGCGCATCGTCGAAGAGAGCCTGCACAGCCACTTGCTCAAGTCCAACTGCCCAGTGACCGGCCAGCCAGACTGGGGCAGCGTGGGCGTGCATTATCGTGGGGCGGCGCTGGATCATGCCAGCCTGCTGGAGTATCTGGTCAGCTTTCGCCAGCACGCCGACTTCCACGAGCAATGCGTAGAGCGGATCTTCCTGGATCTGCAGCGCTTGCTTAAGCCCGAACACCTTACGGTGTTTGCGCGCTATGTGCGCCGTGGTGGGTTGGATATCAACCCTTATCGCAGCACGGATGCGCTGAAGGTACAGAACCTGCGTCTGGTTCGTCAGTAACCGGCAGGCGGTCGGTAGGAGCAGGGTTTACCTGCGATCAGGACAACACGATCTACCTGATACACCGCGGCGCGGCCATCGCAGTGGTCCGGCACTCCGGCAAGGCGGGCTCCTACCCTGACGGTGGCGCAACCCCGCCTGCTAGGAGCAGGGTTTACCCGCGATAAGCATGCCGCAGGGAAGACTTAGATGCCCATGCTCTGTAGTGTCTGGACAATGTTGCGCAAGGTCTGGGTCAGCGCTGGGTGCTCGGCATCGAAGCGTTCTACCGCCAGGTTCACGCCATCGACCAGGCTTGTCTCCGGGGCGGCATTCTCAAGTTTTATCTGGGCGTCGAGCTGTTCCATCAATTTGTGAAGCTCGTCGCGTTCCTCAAGGGAAAGCGGTGGATTCTGTTCCAATTGCTCGCGCAAGGTATCGAGTTTCTCTTGCAGTTCGCGGGCAGGCATGGCGATCTCCCTTTAATAATAGGCACAGCCATGGACCCGCTTGGCGCTTGAAAGGTTCATGGCCTGCTTTCAGATTAATCCACTTGCGCGCGGTCTGCATGATCCCGATCAATTGCAATATTCAAGGGCGCTCGCCTTTGAGGCGCCGTTGACCAATATCGGCCAGGCAGTCCTGCAGCTCTTCCAGATGGTCGATGACTGAGTGGACGCCCAAACCATAGAGCGCCAGCGTCGCCTTGCTGCGTTTGAGTTCCTGCTGGCGGGCATCCAGCGCTTGCCACTGCTGGCTAGAGAGCCCGCAGAGCGAGCCGCAGGAGGCCAAGCCAATGGTCCACAGGCCGGCGTTGAGCCCTGATTGCAAAAGCCTTGGATCGCCGCTGACCAGTATGCAGCCGTCGATGCACGGAGTTTTCAGGTGCATCAGGGCCTGCCAGCAGGCATCCGGTGCTGGCCACGGGGTTTGCTTGGGCGGATTGCTGATGGCGGTGATCCAGTCCGGCAGGCTGGCGGCCAGCTTGCGTCCGGTCTGGGCCGGCAACTCGTCCAGCCAGGCGCAAGGGATGTTTTGTACGCGCAGGGCATTGAGGGTTTCCAAAGCGCCTGGCGTTGGCTTGACTGAGGTGACGGCCTGGTCTGGCTTCGCGCAGGCCTGGGCGCCAAAGTCCACCAGGCAACCGCGCAGGCCGAACAGAAGGGCGGTTACCTTGGGGGCGGGAGATGGCATGGCAAATCATCCGTGACAAATAGCGCTCAAGCGTACCGCACGTGCATGACAGAGCTATGTCGATGGGATGACATTGGGTGGCACCAAAGTGCCATCTGTGCCTAATTTTTAGCAGACGCTTTATACTGCATTCATTTGCGCAGGCAATTTGCCTGCCACCGTGATTGTCGAGGAGTAAACGTATGCGTTTGATCGGTGAGGGGTTGATCGATCGTCTGGCCCGTGCCTGCCTGTGTGCAAGTGTCGTGCTGGTGCCGATGGTGGCCCAGGCCGCGGAGGAGGATCCATGGGAAGGCATTAACCGGCCCATCTTCCGATTCAACGATACCGTCGACACCTACGCGCTCAAACCGATCGCGCAAGGCTACCAGGCAATTACGCCGCAGTTTCTTGAAGACGGCATTCACAATGTGTTCAACAACATTGGTGATGTCGGCAACCTGGCCAACAACGTGCTGCAGCTCAAGCCGCAGGCGGCAGGCGTCGATACCGCGCGTTTGATCTTCAATACCAGCTTCGGCCTGCTGGGCTTCTTCGATGTGGGCACCAAAATGGGCCTGCAGCGCAACGATGAAGACTTTGGCCAGACCCTGGGTTATTGGGGCGTAGGCAGTGGCCCGTATGTGATGCTGCCGTTACTGGGTCCGAGCACCGTTCGCGATGCCATTGCCAAGTACCCGGACACCTATACCGCACCCTATCGCTACATGGATCACATCCCCACCCGGAACGTGGCAGAAGCGGTCAAAGTCGTGGACATGCGCACCGCATTGCTACCAGCCGAAAAGCTGATCAATGGCGATAAATACACCTTTATTCGCAACGCCTACCTGCAGAACCGTGAGTTCAAGGTCAAGGATGGCGAGGTTGAGGACGATTTTTGATTGAGCGTGTAGCAACAGAAGGCCCAATCAGTTAAGCCTCTGCTTGCGCTTAGCTCTGCGGTTTACCCTGTGAATGAAGGGAGGAAGGCCGTATCAAGGCTTCCAGGCGCTTGCCTTGGGTATTGCGCTGTTGCCCAAATCGAGCGCCGCCCGCGCGGCGCATTCGCCGGCTAAAGCCGGCTCCCACATTGGTTGCAACGTGCCATGGCCTGCAGGATCGGCGTTGTTAGCCTTGGTGGTTCGGCTCTGGATTTTTTTGGTTTCGGTGGGGGTTGCGCGATTGCGCGTGGCTGGCAACGCCAATCTCACAGGCCATGGTGCGTTGCAACAAATGTAGGAGCCGGCTTTAGCCGCGATGCGCCGCGCGGGCGGCGCTCGATCTCAAGAGCAAAGGAAAACCCAAGACGGGCACCATGTGGCTAATGCCTTCTTTGTTTCAAATAAATACGAGCCAAGGGTATGGCGCTCTTGAAATCCTCCCCAACCTTCCTTTGTGTCACGCGCGGACGGTTTTTTATAACCCTTGGTGATTTACGTAGGAAAAGTCCTCAAGCGACCATCGGTGTGAGCTTGAAACGCTTGGCGGATGGGAGTACCGTCTGCGCCTTACAGGGCACCTCTGGATTTGCTGTGTAGGGCTTCTTGTCCTACAACTCATAGCAGAGAGGCTAGAAGTGATTCCGGTAGTGTGTTCAGGCTTGGCCTGGCTTCCTACGTCAACTTAATTTCTGGCGCCGTTTGCCCACATGCAGAAACCCAGTGCCACACTGCTGATAATCGATGATGACGATGTAGTGCGCGCAAGCCTTGCGGCCTACCTTGAAGACAGTGGCTTCAGCGTCCTGCAGGCAAGCAATGGCCTGCAAGGTCTCCAGGTATTCGAGCAACAAAAGCCCGATCTTGTGATTTGTGACTTGCGCATGCCGCAGGTGGGCGGGCTTGAGCTGATCCGTCAGGTGACCGAGCGTGCACCGGACTTGCCGGTTATCGTAGTGTCGGGCGCAGGTGTCATGAACGACGCAGTCGAGGCCCTACGCCTGGGCGCTGCCGATTACCTGATCAAGCCGCTGGAAGACCTCGCCGTGCTCGAGCACTCGGTTCGCCGCGCGCTGGATCGCGCTCGTCTAGTGATGGAAAACCAACGCTACCGAGAGAAACTCGAAACGGCCAACCGCGAGCTGGAGGCGAGCCTGCATCTACTGCAGGAGGACCAGACTGCTGGTCGTCAGGTGCAGATGAACATGCTGCCCGAAAGCCCGTGGCAGGCGGATGACCTGGCGTTCGAGCACCAGATCATCCCGTCGTTGTACTTGTCCGGTGACTTTGTCGATTACTTCCGGGTGGACGAGCGTCGTATCGCGTTTTACCTTGCGGACGTGTCGGGCCATGGCGCCTCTTCGGCTTTCGTGACCGTATTGCTCAAGTTCATGACCACCCGGCTGTTGTTCGAGTTCAAGCGTAGTAGTGCTTTGCGCTCGTTCAAGCCCTCGGAAGTGTTGAGCCATATCAACCGCGGCCTGATCAACTGCAAGCTGGGCAAGCATGTCACAATGGTGGGCGGTGTGATCGATGAAGACACCGGGCTGCTGACCTACAGCATTGGTGGGCATTTGCCGTTGCCTGTGCTGTATACGCCGGGGCAAACGCGCTATTTGGAAGGTCGTGGCCTGCCTGTGGGATTGTTCAATGAAGCCGCTTACACCGATCATGTGCTGGAGCTGCCACCCAGCTTCAGCCTGACGTTGTTGTCTGATGGCATTCTGGACCTTTTGCCCGGCGAGACACTCAAAGATAAAGAAGCGGCACTGCCTGAAATAGTCAGTGCCGCGGGCGGCAGCCTGGATGGCCTGCGGCATCGGTTTGGTTTAGCTACGCTTGGGGAGATGCCGGATGATATCGCCCTATTGGTGTTAAGCAGGAATCTTCAATGAGTACCGGTAGAATCCAGTTTGCCGAGCAGGAAGGCACCTTTGTGCTGAAGTTCGTCGGTGAAGTACGCCTGACCCTTTGCTCAGCGTTGGATGCGACTATTGAGCGGATCTTCACGGCGCTGAATTTTTCGGCGATCGTCATCGACCTGACTGAAACGCGCAGTATCGACAGCACAACCTTGGGCTTGCTGGCCAAGTTGTCGATCCTTTCGCGGCAGAAAGTGGGTCTTTTACCCACCGTGGTGACCACTCACGAAGACATCACCCGGCTGCTGCAGTCGATGGGCTTCGATCAGGTTTTCAATATCGTCAACCAGCCGGTCCCTTGCCCTGAGTGCCTGGCAGACCTGCCTTCGCAAGACCAGTCCGAAGACGTAGTCAAGGCCAAGGTGTTGGAGGCGCACAAAATCCTGATGGGCTTGAACGACTCCAATCGTGAAGCTTTTCACGATTTGGTCAACGCTCTGGAGCGCACCTGATCGTTTTCCAGGGCGCCCGCAGGCGCACTGGCTAAACTCCCTTATTCGCGTTCCCCCTGTAAAAACTCTGTAGATGTCGAGCCGTCGGCGTTCATCTGAAAGATTTCCCGGGGTTGCCCCTGCTCGTTGAAAAATACCTGCCCCAGGCCTGCGCTGTTCCATAAGCGCTCGCCGGATTTACTGTGCGCGGGTGTGCGGGGCAGTACGTCCATTTCACGTCGCTTGGTGAACCAGTTCAATGGCGAGCGGGGGGCATATAACCAGCGGTTGAGGCGATCGAAACTGTCCAGTAGGCGCCTTGGGAACTCATTCTTGATCCCGCTGCTGGTGATCTGCCAAATCCGCGGGCCGCGGTCACGGTGACGGATCACGACTTCATAGACGAATGAATAGTGCACGTCTCCTGACAGAATCACGTAATTCCCCGGCGTGCGTGAGTGTCTAAAGATATTCAGGATCACCTTCGCGGCACCACGATGAGCCATCCAGTTTTCCGCATCCACCAGCAGTGGATAACCCAGCCAACTGAATACTCGTTGTATGGTCTCGATGAGCTTGACCCCAAAAAGTGGCGCGGGTGACACCACAATAGCGCTCGGGTGGTCGATCAGTTCTTGCTGGAATTCGCACAACGCTTCCCAGTCCAGAAGGCCGGAGGGCCGTTGCAAGTCACTTTCACTGCGCCAGCGGCGGGTGCGGGTGTCCAGCACCATCAGGGCGGGTGTGGTGGGAAGCACATATTGCCAATCGTGAAAGCGCAGCAATTGATCGATCAAGGCGTCTTGCCTGGAGGCGTTCAGTTGCGTGCCTGAGCCGGGGATCATCGCTTTAAGGCTTTTGAGTGGCTGGGTAAACACATCGGGATAGTTTCCCCAGCCCTGGCATAGCAGGTAAGCGATCAGCGCGTTGCCAATGATCCGACGGGAGAAAGGGTGGCCATAGGCGGTCTGTTCCCATTGCGCGCTGAGATTCCAGTCATCGGTGATGTCGTGATCGTCGAAGATCATCAGGCAAGGGAGGTGGGCAAATACTCTTGCTACCCCATCCAATCCTGCCTTGAAGGCATCGATGTGGGTTTGCTCCAGTGCATAACGCTCGCGCTGTTCGAGCGTCAGCTCAGGTGCGGTCGGATCGATCAGTGTCCAGGGTGTAGGCGACCACACCAACAGATACATCGCCATCACTTCGGCAAAGGTCACCAGGTGATTGTCAGCGCTGCTGCTGGTGAAAATCGGTTTGCTGACGCCACCAAAGAAACGTTCGCGTACAGATTGGTTGCGCTGCAGGGCAGGCAGCAGGTCCACCCGCTGATAGTAGCTGGCTGGGTGCGTATACAACGCATCGCTATGGGTAACGACCGCCCCTTCCAATTGCTCGCCAAACAAGCCAAGACGTTCGATCAACGCATGAATGGCCCGCAGCATGGGGCCGGCCACATCGTCGGCGTAGATCTGATCGCCGCTCATCATCAATAGCGCGGGGCGTTCATGGGCATCGTGTTGGCTGGCCAGCAATCGGTCAGCACAGAGCAGGCCGTCGGCGGTCGGGTGATGGGGTTTGCGACAGGAGCCATGCAACAGGTGGTCAAGCCGCGCGCGCACCACGAAATTGGGCTGATGTGCCTGGCCATACAGCAGGTGTGGGGCCCATTGCGCGATCCCCTGCCGCGTGCCGCAGGCATCGGTGATGAGCAAGTCATAGTCGATTTGTTCGTCGCAGGGCAGCGCTGACGGGAGCTTCAGATCGATCAAATGGATGAAGGCATGCTCACCAATGGCAATGATCTGGCAGCTTTCTTCGTCAAGTCGATGCTCTGACGCGTTGCGACCTGCTGTCAGGCGCAGCGTCAGTGGTAAGGGCTTTGAGCCCACGAGCCACATCACCAACCGGGATGCCTCGATGCGACGCAACATCGGGCCGACCAAAACAGGTGCAAGGGTGGAGCAGTAATCGGTGGGGGCAGGCATGAGGGCGGATAACTCTACTCGTGCAGGAGGCGACCTGGGTCTTTGCGGGCTGTCGATAAAGCTGAACCGGGTTCGGCTCGTTCGCGAGAGCTGACTATATTATTTGAAATGCAATAACTCAAGTTTCTATTTTGTATGTAGGAAATTATTCCTTCAAATGTAAGTGTAAGTATATAAATAAGTGAGAAATAGTATTTGGTGGTGGTGGGTTGTGGGGTTTATGTGCTCAATTGATTCAGTTCTTTTCATTGCGTGCAATTAAGTATTGAGCTGGTACTATCGCTTCGCACAAGGGTTGGTATAAATGGCTTCTCGCGGGTTCTGTTTTTCGGGATTTGCTGGGGCGTCGATAGTTTCCGTTCGGTAGTTGTAAGTTTATATATCCAAGAGGGTAGTCATGGTGCTTAACTCCAACCACCATCCAGATTCTGTGACAGCAAAGTCTTCCATCAGCTTGAGTAAGGTAACGCTCGACAAGGAGCGTCCTTCGATCAGTCTCGAAAAAAACACTGGGACCTTTGGTGAAATCAAGGTCAATCTCAATTGGAGTCCGGCAAAGGCTGGAGGCTTTTTTTCGCGCAACAAAACGATCGATCTCGACGTGGGCTGCCTGTTCGAACTGCAAAACGGCAGCAAGGGGGCGGTCCAAGCCCTGGGGAACTCATTCGGCAGTCTCGATGCAGCGCCCTATGTCCAATTGATTGGCGATGACAGAACGGGTTCGCTGGCGGGCGGCGAGTGGCTGCACATCAATGGCGCCCAATGGGGTGAGGTTCGCCGTTTGCTGATCTATGCCTTCATCTACGATGGCGCGCCCAATTGGAAACAAACCGATGCGGTGGTGACGATCCATATCCCCGGCCAGCCGGACATCGAGGTACGCCTCAATGAGGAAGGTGGCAAAGACAAGGTTTGTGCAATCGCCCTGCTGGAAAACGTCAACGGCGCAGTCAAAGTATCTCGGTGTGTGAACTTTCATTCGGGGCACGCGACGATGGACAAAGCCTACGATTGGGGAATGCGTTGGACCACCGGCTCTAAATAAAAGTCTTGGCGGGGCTACATCCCCCCCTCTCTGAAAGGAACTCGCATGTTGGGCTGGATTAAATCGAGCGCGGCAATGGCTCGCGAAAAGCTGACCGTGGAAATCACTAAGTTCAAGAATAAAGATTTTATGCAGGCGACAACCGCCGGTTGCGCCATTGTCGCGGCCGCAGACGGTGATATCTCGTCGGTCGAAAAAACCAAGATGGTGGGGTTTATCAAGAACTCTGAGGAGCTTAAGGTTTTTGAACTGTCAGATGTAATTGATTCGTTTTCCACTCATTGCGCAAAGTTTGACTTCGATGCACAGATTGGCCGCGCTGAGGCCCTGAAGGTTGTTGGCAAGATAAGAGGCAATGAAGGCGCCGCTCGGCTGTTGGTTCGTGTTGTTTGCTCGGTGGGTGCGGCGGACGGTGATTTCGATGACCTGGAAAAAGCAGCCTGCCGCTTGATCTGTCTTGAGCTGGGCCTTGATCCATCTGAATTCGAATTGTAGGAGTCAGTACCGTGGAAACACAAATCGGTTTCCCACCCTTGACCATGGCCGTGTTTGTGGGCATTGCAGTGGGGGCGTTGCTTCTGGATATGGTAAGCAATCGCGGTGACAAGCCGGTGTCGTTAACCAAGGCATCCGTTTGGTCGATATTCTGGATCGCAATATCTTTGGCATTCGCAGGCTTTTTGTATATTCAGCATGGCGCTGAAGTGGCAAGCCTGTTTGTGACAGGATACGCACTCGAAAAAGTACTCAGCGTAGACAACCTTTTCGTGTTCATGGCGATTTTCACCTGGTTCAAAGTACCTGATGGCTTGCGTCATCGAGTGCTTTACTGGGGCATTATCGGCGCTATTGTTTTCCGTGGCTTTTTTGTTGCTGTGGGGACTGGTCTGCTGGCCTTTGGTCCGTGGGTCGAGGTCGTATTTGCCTTAATCGTTGCGTGGACGGCCGTCATGATGCTGAGGGCGGGTGCTGATGACGATCAGGAGCCGGACTATTCTCGACACATGGCTTATCGTTTTGCGCAGAAGCTTTTTCCCGTGTGGCCAAAGTTGTACGGTAACCAATTTTTCGTCACCCGCAAGGACCTGCAGGTCGAACTTCAAAAGCCAGAGAACAAAGGCATGACATTGGCGGCGAAGGGTACGGTGTTCGCGACACCACTCTTTCTTTGTCTGGTCGTAGCCGAAGTGTCGGATGTGCTATTCGCATTTGACTCTGTTCCGGCGATTATCGCCGTGAGCCGCGAACCGCTGATTGTCTATTCGGCCATGCTTTTCGCCATTCTGGGTCTACGCACCATGTACTTCGTCCTCGAAGCGCTGAAGCGTTACCTGGTGCATCTTGAAAAAGCCGTTATTGCGCTGTTGTTTTTTATCGCTATCAAACTGGGTTTGAATGCGACTGATCATCTATTCCAGCATGGTTACACCATTGGCGCCAACACCAGTTTGATGATTGTCATGGTTGTGCTCGCTGTCGGTGTCGTTGCGAGTTTGATCTTCCCAGAAAGACAAGACATTCAATCTGAAAGTAATTGAGCGGCAACGCTGACTACAAGGAGTTTCACTGATGACACTGACGCTACAGAAAGGTGGCAATCTTTCCCTGAGCAAAACTGATGCGAGCTTGACGAAACTATTGATTGGGCTCGGCTGGGACCCTCGCGCTACTGATGGCACGGAGTTTGACTTGGACGCCAGCGCTTTCCTGTTGGGAGCGAACGACAGGGTTCGAAGTGCCGCCGACTTTATCTTTTATAATCAGTTGAAAAGTCTTGATGGCTCGGTTGTACATACTGGGGATAACCGTACCGGTGAGGGTGATGGTGATGATGAAGTCTTGATGGTCGACTTGAGTCTGGTCCCAGAGGACATTGATAAGGTCGCTTTCGTTGTCACTATTCATGACGCCGATCTTCGTCGACAGAATTTCGGGCAGGTAAAAGGCGCGTACATCCACGTTGCCAATCAGGTTACGGGTGCGGAAGTCGTGCGCTTTGATTTGGCTGAAGATGCGTCGATCGAAACCGCGATGGTTTTCGCTGAGCTGTATCGACACAACGGCGAATGGAAGTTCCGCGCCGTCGGTCAAGGTTACGCCGGTGGCCTGAAAGCATTGGCCAACTCCTATGGCATGAGCTTCTGACGGCTGCATTTGAGTCAGGTCGAAATGAAAAATTAAGGAATGTGCAAATGGCGATAAGTCTGTCAAAGGGCGGCAATGTTTCGCTCAGTAAAGAAGCTCCGGGGTTGAGCGAGGTTGTCGTTGGGCTGGGCTGGGACCCACGTGTCACGGATGGCTCCAAGTTTGATCTTGATGCTTCGGTTTTCATTGTGGGCGAGAACGGCAAAGTACTGGATGACGCCAGCTTCATTTTTTACAACAACACGTTATCCGCTGATGGGTCGGTCCAGCACATGGGCGATAATCAGTCGGGAACCGGTGATGGCGATGACGAGCAGGTCACTGTCGGGCTAAATAACTTGGGTGTCTCGGTTAAAAAGCTGGTTTTTGCAGTCACGATCCACGATGCAGCAGAACGTAAGCAAAGCTTCGGTCAGGTGTCCAATGCCTACATTCGAGTCGTAAACAAGGCTGACGGTAGCGAGTTGGCGCGATATGACTTGAGCGAAGACGCCTCGAATGAAACAGCCATGATTTTCGGCGAACTTTATCGGGCTGGCGAGGAATTCAAGTTCAAGGCCATCGGTCAAGGTTTTGTCGGAGGCCTGAAGCCTTTGGCCGAGGCGCATGGCGTTAGTATCGCTTAGCCTGCACGCTCATTGAAAAAGCCCCGATATCGGGGCTTTTTCTTTGGTCTTTTTTGAGGTTCAAATCAGCGTTGAGCTAATTCGCTACGTTTTTTCAAGCGACGGCGTACCGGAATGAATAGCGCCAAGAAAACTACGGTAACAAGCCCGAAGAATAGCGTGTTGAACCATGGGAATGGCTGTTCGCGGCTGTCTGTAGCCTCGATGTAGGTAATGTTGGGGAAAGCTGACAGAATCTGAATGCGCCAGCCATAGTGGCGAATGAGCGCCAGCTGTTCGGGGTTGCGCGAATAGCCCTGAGCTTTAGCCTGAATATCTGCTGAGTCAAACTTGAAATACCACGGGAAACTCCAGCCTGTGTCTTCGTTGCGATAGACAACCACCTTTTTTGAATCCGGGTTCTCGGTGTTGATGAAGTAGACATCCCGTGTCGGGCCGTCTGCGGGGTTCTCGGCGTTGATGACACCATCATTGTCCATGCGTTTGACTTCAACGCCAGTAATCAAGACAACTTCATGCCTGGGCAGTACGTAGTAAAGCCCCAGCGCGCTGATACCCACGACTAGCAAAACTGCCCCAACCATCAAACCCTTCAACCACTTCATATAAGCACTCCATTTTTGATGGTTGGAATTCTGCCTTAAATCGAAAGAGCCGGGGACTCGACTTGATAGTTTAAATCGTCACAGACATCTACTGAAATGATTAGGGATTTGTACGTAAAGAAAAGGGCGACCTGAGTCGCCCTTTTCTATGCTGATCGTCAGGCCTTTGAAGCCAGCAGCTTCTCCAGCTTTTCCTGGTCGCGAGCAAATTGGCGAATACCTTCAGCCAGTTTTTCGGTGGCCATGGCGTCTTCGTTGGATTCCCAGCGGAACTGGCTTTCAGTCAGATGCTGGCGTGGCTCACCGACATTGCCTGGCGCGAGTTTGCGAGCCAGGGTGCCAGTATCCTCAGACAGTTGCTGCAGCAGCTCAGGGCTGATGGTGAGGCGGTCACAGCCGGCCAGTTGTTCGATCTGGCCAATGTTACGGAAGCTGGCGCCCATCACTACGGTGTTGTAGCCGTTGGCTTTGTAGTAGTTGTAGATACGAGTTACAGACTGCACGCCCGGATCGTCGGCGCCGACATAGTCAGTGCCATTGGCTTTTTTATACCAGTCATAGATACGGCCAACAAACGGCGAGATCAGGAACACACCCGCCTCGGCGCAAGCCACTGCCTGGGCAAACGAGAACAGCAGTGTCAGGTTGGTCTGGATGCCCTCTTTTTCCAGCTTCTCGGCAGCGCGGATGCCTTCCCAGGTCGACGCCAGTTTGATCAACACGCGATCACGGCCAACGTCGGCTTTCTCGTACAGCTCGATCAATTGACGAGCCTTGGCCAATAGCGCTGGCTCATCGAACGACAGTCGTGCGTCCACTTCAGTAGAAATCCGACCTGGAATCACCTTGAGGATTCCGCTGCCGACGGCTACGGCAAAACGATCACAGGCCAGGCCCAGGTCGCCCTTGCTGTCGCGCACCGAATCGTTCAGCAACTCGGCATAACCTGGCATGGCGGCGGCTTTGAGCAGCAGCGATGGGTTGGTAGTGGCGTCGACCGGCTTGAGGCGGGAGATGGCGTCGATGTCGCCAGTGTCGGCGACCACAGTGGTGAACTGCTTGAGTTGTTCCAGCTTGGAGGTCATGTGCGTGCTCTGTCCTTTGCGTTTAGACGACATTACCCGAGCACTGCCGGCCGCTCAAGAGCTGCGGTAGGCAGTGGCATCGATAGGGGTAATAACGCTTGGAGTGCAAGGGGCCTGCCTGGGTTCCGAACGCCCTGTCGGTTAACGCCCCTCGAGAATCATCCCGGCTTGATCGAGCAGCGCCAGCGGGTCCTTGCTCTTGTGAATATCCACCGACAACAATTGCCGAAACTTGCGCGCCCCCGGAAAACCCTGGCCCAAGCCCAGGATATGGCGGGTGATATGGTGCATGGCTCCACCGGACTCCAGATGGGCGGCGATATAGGGTTTCAATTGCTGCAGCGCCTCGAAACGAGACATTACCGGTGCGTGGCTGCCGAACAACTGCTGATCCACTTCGGCCAGCACATAAGGGTTGTGATACGCCTCGCGCCCCAGCATCACACCATCGAACGTCTGCAAATGCTCCTGGCATTCAGCCAGCGTCTTGATCCCGCCATTGAGCACGATCTCAAGGTCCGGGAAATCCGCCTTCAACTGCGCCGCGATGTCATAACGCAGGGGCGGGATCTCGCGGTTCTCCTTGGGCGACAACCCTTCAAGAATCGCAATCCGGGCATGCACGGTAAAACTGCGGCAACCGGCTTCGCGCACCTGGCCCACGAAATCGCACAACTGCTCGTAACTGTCCCGGCCATTGATGCCAATGCGGTGCTTGACCGTCACCGGAATCGACACCGCATCTTGCATGGCTTTCACGCAATCGCCCACCAACGCCGGGTGGGCCATCAGGCACGCCCCAATCATATTGTTCTGCACCCGGTCGCTGGGGCAGCCGACGTTGAGGTTCACCTCGTCATAACCCGTGTCTTGGGCCATTTTTGCGCAGGCGGCAAGATCGGCAGGTACGCTGCCGCCCAGTTGCAGGGCAAGAGGGTGCTCGGTGTCGTCGTGGCGCAGGAAACGCTCGTGATCGCCGTGCAGCAGAGCGCCGGTGGTGACCATCTCGGTGTAGAGCAGGGCGTTTTTGGACAGCAGGCGCAGGAAGAAGCGGCAGTGACGGTCGGTCCAATCCATCATGGGCGCGACAGAAAACCTGCGAGACAGCGCAGAGCTTGTAGTACATGGGTTTGAGGCTGATTTATCTGACATTTTGCTCTACGTGTTTTGTACCATTTTATGGTGTTTACAGGGTTTTTTGACGGCTCGGTGGTACGTTGTACCAATCCATTTCTCACTTGTACCACCGACACGATGGCAACCATTAGAGCAAGAAAGAAGGCCGACGGATCGGTCAGCTATACGGTCCAGATCCGTCTTAAAAACAAAGGTGTAATAGTTTACCAAGAGTGTCAGGCATTCGTCCGCAAGCCGGCTGCCCAAGCCTGAGTAAAGCGACGGGAGATTTCGGGAGGTAGAGGGGGGCTTGTAGGCTGGGCTTGGCTCGAAAATCAAAAAAGCCCCCGTAAATCTCGGCGTTAGAGAGCGGTTCTGGCAGATTTTTCTGGAAAAAGTCAGCCATTTCTTGACCTCTCGAAATGGCATCTACAAAAAACGCGGCTAGATGTCGTGCGGAAAGTGTACGATAATCCTCGTACGCTCTAGGGATCGCTATGGAAAAGGGCTTCAAAAAAGCCAAACACGATGTGATTGCGGCTCTGGAGATGGGTGACTATCAGCATGCTGCCCGCGCTGCGATCGATGTCAAAAATCTCCTGGCGACTGGTGAGGTTTCAGCCCAGGAGGTAGTCGACATCATCAAGAAGTGCAACGGAACGCATCATAGCTGCAGCCCGCATCACTCCGTCCCCAGCATCGAGGTCCACGTACTGAAGACTGGGTCCTGGTACATAAAATTCTATTTTATCGATCCAAACGCGTGGTTCATCAGCGTACATCGGTGAGTGCAGACATGAAGCTTCTCTTGGAAGGCGATCACGGTAAGGCCCTTTGCGAGCACTGCCAGCAGGTTGTCACGACACAGTACCTCCGCCGTAACGTCCCGTTCAGCGATGGGCATGGCGAGGCCAAAGATATACTGGTTGGCGTTTGCACCCTTTGCGACACAGTAGTCGCTATACCTGCTCAATCCACTCCGTCTATTAAAGAGGCCAGGAAGCAGCAACTGACCTCTATTGAGGCTCGTTTGCCTGCTGTCTATCTAGATGTTCTGGATGCAGCGATGCATTCGGTCACAAAAGAAGCGGGAGTGCAGGTGCGGAAGTTGTTTCTTAGTTACTACTTCCGAGAGCTGGTGGAGGCAAACGCAGCGAACAATCTACATAAAGTCCACGATGAGTTTACCAAGTCCCTAAATGAGCATATGACGACACATTACACGGTGCACTCATGCTCTATGAAACGCCTTTCGATGAAAGTCAATCACTGCGTAGCTGACGATTTTGAAGTCCTGCTCGAAGCGACCCATATGAATCGAACCGAGCTGCTGAAATCTGTCATTTCCCAAATTCAGGAAGATGTTCTCGAGGCGAGGAACCCCGCCGTCATTTCTGATCTCCAAAGGTTGACCCGAGTAGCGATGTGACATCTAGACCCGTGAAAGCGGGCCTAGAGATGAGCACTAGGGGTGGCGCCCTCAGGCGCGTCGCTGAACAGCCAAGCCCCTGCCCGATGACATGTACCGGTGGACTTGTCGATCTGGCAGCTTGCTGGTTTACGCCCACATCCAGCGACCAATTCCTTTGTATCGTCACCTGATTTACTGCTATCAGGTAGCCGAATCGGATTCGTGCCCAAACAATCGGTCGGCTATCTGCCGACCTCGCTCCAGCCCTTCTGTGGTCAACCAGATCGATTTTGTCTTGCTCACCGGATTACTGATGAAACCCTGTTCATGTAATCGGTTCATGGTCTCGAAGTCGAACCCTTTCCAGGCATTGCCGTTGTCGAAACTGAAGGTTGCCAACAGGGCAAGTACGGCTTCTTCAATCAGTTTGTCGTCGTATTCCATGATCGTCGCTCCGCGCGTATTCAACAGGTATCGTCGAGTTTATGTTCACGGTGTTGCTTCAGGCGCTGATCGAGACTGGAGAGATCGATCGTATGCCCTCCATGAACCACACCTACCGCAAGGTGGTCCTCGTGTTTATTGTGGCATTTCCGGTGAGCAGTTCCACGGCAGCAACGCTTCATAGTCGGCCACCGACTGCGTATTGTGCAGCGCAATACCGTTCCCGGCACAAGTGTCAGCAGTGGGAAGTGGTGGTGCCCAGGATCACCAGGCGTGTTGTCTAGCGAACAGGCTTTTATTCTTTTCATTTCATCGGTTGACCGAAACCCGGCATAAGGAAGCTCTCCATCATGCAGCCCCTCCACCAAGGCAGTTGCCTCTGCGGCGCCATCAGGTACCGGGTATCCGGCGAACTCAAGGCTGTCACCCATTGCCATTGCAGCAAATGCCAAAAAGGACACGGGGCTGCTTTTGCCACCTATGCCAGTGCGCCTCGATCAATCGTCTCGATCGCCGCAGATTCAGGCTCACTCAAGGGGTTCGAATCCTCTCCTGGCATCACTCGCCAATTTTGCTCCCATTGCGGTTCGTCCCTGTTCTGGTCCGATGCTGGCGGGCCGTGGTCGGATTGGATTTCTATTGCTATCGCCACCCTGGATACACCGCTGGCGGTATACAAGCAAAAGCACGCCTGCATCGAGTCGAAGGCCCACTGGTACGAGCTCAAGGACTGACATTGAAGGCTACGCTGCTTCAGCGCCGCACTGGCGCCGGTGATTGGTGGACTTGCCGGAGGGCTGCCATAATCCGCTTTCGTCGTTTCATCACCGAGCTCTTCACATGGGTTGCTACGATCAGGAATTGAGCATCGCCGAGCAAGTGCGCACGGATCGACTACATCAGCTGTTCCGCCAGTCTGTGGCGGCAGTATTTGGCAGTTTTCTAGCGGCGCTGATGCTCTGCTGGTTGCTCTGGGATCGATTCGATCATACCCCGATGCTGGGGTGGCTGGGCTTGCTGGCGGCGTCCACGATGCTGCGCCTGTCGATGTTTCGAGGCTATTTTCGCTGCCCCGATAGCGAACGAACACCGCAGAATTGGGAGCGCCGATACTGGCTGACCCTGGTGTTGTCAGCCGGAATCTGGGGCGGTGGGGCGCTGGCCATCATGCCGCCCCAAGACACGCTGGCCCAGGCGTTGGTATTGCTTTTCACCGTTGGGATGTCCGTGGGCGCGGTCTCCTACTATTCGCCTTTTCGCGCCATGACAGCGGCGTCCATCGGCTTGGTGCTGTTACCCAGTTCCCTGTGGCTCTTGGCTCAACCGGCCAAGGAGCAATGGGGCATGGGGCTGGCCACGCTGGTGTTCTCGTTGTTCCTGATCAACGCTTCGCGCAAGCTGTCCGATGCCCTGGACTCCTCGTTGCGCCTGACCCGGGAGATGGAGCAGGCCCAACGGATTTCCACCCTGGCGGCACAAATTGATGAGCTTACCGGCGTTAATAACCGCCGTGCCTTCTTCGAGCAGGCTCAGCGTCTCTATAACGATTGCAAACATGATCAGCGGCCACTGTGTGCGCTGATGATGGATATGGATCATTTCAAACACATCAACGACACCTATGGCCACCAGACCGGTGATCAGGTTCTGCGCCAGGTAGGTGGGGTGCTGAGTACCTCTTTTCGCCAATCGGATGTCTATGGCAGGTTGGGGGGCGAGGAGTTTGCTGTTCTTCTGCCGGGCACCACCCTTGAGGCGGCCCAGGACATGGCCGAACAGTTGCT
Source organism: Pseudomonas sp. KH_021 (assembly GCF_057838865.1). NCBI lineage: Bacteria > Pseudomonadati > Pseudomonadota > Gammaproteobacteria > Pseudomonadales > Pseudomonadaceae > Pseudomonas > Pseudomonas sp. KH_021. The sequence goes on from NZ_CM174477.1 coordinate 2,031,006, forward strand.
GCAAAGCATCGCGCAACTGAACATTCAGCCGGCCGTGGTCACGGCCAGCCTGGGGGTTGCTTCAACCGATACAACTGACATCGACCTGCATACGTTGATGAACAGTGCGGACAAGGCGTTGTACCGAGCCAAGTCCCAAGGCCGCAATCAGGTGGTTGTGGCTAGCGGGATTCACTCGTCATGACGGGCTTGTCTTCTGGCCTTGGCGCTTAAGTAGCTGCCCCCAACACATGCGCCTCACCCAGCGCCGTAATACGCACGGTACTTCCGGTCGGCGGGCTGTCGAGGCTGGAGCTGCGTACCAGCAAGGCGCGGTTCATGGGAGTGCCATGGGCATCGGAAGGCGGTACCTCAAGCTCCACCGTCAGGGTGCATGTATTGCCACCAAAGTCGCGATCAATCACCACGCCGAAGCAGCCTGGGCTGCGCTCCAGGACGCCCTGCTCGCTGGACAGTAGTAGCTGTTCCGGACGCAACATGATCCGCGCCCGGCCCTTCGCGGTGCTGCCATTGACGTGCAACAGCCCCAGCTCACAGGCGGCCCGGCCATTTTCGATCCAGGCCGGCATCACCACCGCATCGCCCAGAAACAGCGCGGTTTCCTCGTCCTTCGGCCAGCGGTACAGGTCCATCGGGGCGCCGGCCTGCACCAGGCGGCCCTGACGCATCACCGCCAACTGGTCGGCAAAGGACAACGCCTCGGCCTGGTCGTGAGTCACAAGGATCGTGGTGACACCTGCATCGGACAGCAGCCGCGCGACCATCTTGCGCATGGAGGCGCGAAGGCCGGTATCGAGTGCCGAAAACGGCTCGTCCAGTAGCATCAGTTGCGGTTGTTGGGCCAGCGCACGCGCCAGCGCCACGCGTTGCTGCTGGCCGCCCGAAAGCTCATGGGGCCAGCGCTGCGCCATGCGGCGGTCCAGCGCCACACGGTCCATCAATTCCTCAATGCGCGGCAGTTTGCTGGCGGCTGTGCCGGGCAGGCCGAAGCCAATATTGCCGGCCACGGTCATGTGCGGGAACAGGGCGCCGTCTTGCGGTACATAACCGATCTGGCGTTGATGGGCCGGCACTTCATGGCGGCCATCGACGAGTGTGCGGCCATTGAGGACGATTCGCCCGGTGTCGGGAAACTCGAAGCCGGCGATCATGCGCAGCAAGGTCGTCTTGCCTGAGCCTGAGGGGCCGACAATAGCGGTACGGCTGCCGGTGGGCACCGACAGGTTAACGTCTTCCAGGGCCGCCAACGGGCCGAAGGACTTGTACAGTGAGTTCAGTTCCAGGGCGCTCATCGGCCTGCCATGCGTTGGGATTGGTGATAGAGAAGCCCGGTCAGCGGCAGCGACAGCAGCACCATGATCAGCGCATAGGGCGCCGCGGCGGCGTAGTCGATTTCGCTGGTCATGGCCCAAAAGCCAGTGGCCAGGGTACGGGTGCCGTTGGGGGCCAGCAGCAAGGTGGCGGTCAGTTCATTGGTGATCGCCAGGAACACCAGCGCAGCGCCTGCGGCAGCACCGGGTGCGGCCAGGCGCATAGTGATCAGCCACAATGCCTGGCCCGGTGTACGGCCCAGGCTTGTGGCCATGTTCTCCAGTTCGACGGGTGCCTGGGCAATGCCAGCGCGCAAGCTCACCAAGGCACGCGGCAGGAACATCAGCAGGTACGCCAGCAGTACGGTGATCAGGGTTTGATAAATCGGCCGGGCAACCTGGATGGTGAAGGTCACCAACGCCAGCGCAACGACAATGCCAGGCAGGGAGCTGGTGATGTAGTTGCAGCTTTCCAGCACGCGATGCAGACGTCCTGGGGAGCGGATCGACAGCCAGGCGATGGGCACGGCGGCACAGGTGGTCAGCCCTGCACCGACGGTGGCCAGCAACAGGGTCTGCTCCAGGGCGGGCAGCAGCTCACTCCACTGCCAGACTTCAGCGCCACCTGCAACCAGCCAACGGCCAAGCGTCACCAGTGGAACGCCAAGCGCCAGCAGGCTGGTAACAACCGGCAGCAACAAGGCTACAGCAGTGGTTTCTGCACTCAGCACCGTCACCCGTTGCAATCGGGCGCTGCCGGAACCGACTCGGGCATAGCGAGCCTTGCCGCGTGCAGCCGATTCGACCGTCAACATGGCCAGGCAACACAGCGCCAGTACCCCGGCAAGCATATTGGCCGCCGGGCCGTTGAAGGTCGATTTGAACTGATCGAAGATCGCCGTGGTGAAGGTGTCGAAGCGAATCATCGCGTACAGGCCGTACTCCGCCAGCAAGTGCAGGCCCACCAACAAGGCACCGCCGCAAATGGCCAGCCGCAGTTGCGGCAGCACCACGCGATAGAACACCGCCCATGGCTTGAGCCCCAGCGATTCGGCGACATCTTCGATCGCCGGGTCCAGGCGCCGCAGGGTGGCGGCAATCGGTAGGTAAAGGAACGGGAAATAGGCAATGACGGACACCAGTACCCCAGCGAATAACCCGTGAATGGGCGGCACCAGGCTGACCCATGCATAGCTATGAACGAAGGCCGGCACCGCCAGCGGGGCGGTGGCCAGCAACGACCACAGGCGCCGGCCAGGTAAGTCGGTACGCTCGGTCAGCCAGGCCAGGGCAAGCCCCAACCCAATGCACAGGGGGAGGGTGAACAGCACCAGTAGCACGGTATTGACCAACAGCTCGCCGACCCTGGGTCGAAACACCAGGGTGACGATGGTCTCCCAACCGGTTTGCAGGGCTACGCCGAAGACAAAGGCAATCGGCATCAAGGCCAGTAATGACACCAATACCGACAGCCCCACGATCCACTTGCCACCCTTGCGTCGACGGCGCAGCGGTATGGGCGCTGCGACCTCGACGGTGTCCGGCAAAGACAGGTGTTCGTTCATTGGCTTACAACAGCCCCGCCTGGGTCATCAGTTCAACCGCTTTCTTGCTGTTGAGTTGCGAGGCGTCGACTGCAGGCGCGTCGAGCTGGTCGAGCGGCATCAGTTTGGGATTGGAGGCCGCCCCTTTGCCCACAGCGTACTCGAATGACGTGCCGTCTTTAAGGATCGCCTGGCCGTCCTTGCCGGTGATCCATTTCAGGAACGCCTGGGCTTGTTCCTGATGTTTGCTGGAGGCCAGCACGCCACCCCCGGAGAGGCTGACAAAGGCGCCCGGGTCCTTGTGCTTGAAGTAGTGCAAGCTCGTATTCTTGCTGTTTTCGCCGGTCTTGGACTGATCGACGAAGCTGTAATAGTGATAGATCACGCCGCTGTCGATCTGCCCGGCGTTCACCGCCTTGAGCACTGCGCTGTTACCGCGGTAGATCGTGGCGTTGGCTTTCATTGCCTTGAGCCAGTCCAGTGTGGCTTTTTCGCCTTTGAGTTCGAGCATGGCGCTGACAATTGCCTGGAAATCGGCACCCGCAGGCGAGGCGGCCCAGCGGCCTTTCCAGCTGGCGTCGGCCAGATCCATCATGGATTTTGGCAGGTCGGCTTCCTTGACTTTGTCCTTGTTGTAGACAAACACGGTGGAGCGCGCAGCAATGCCGACCCATTTGCCATGAGCCGGGCGGTAGGGAGCGCCGACTTGCTCCAGCGTGGTGGGGGCGACGGGGGCAAACAATCCAGCGTTGTCGACCAACACCATGGCCGGTGAGTTTTCGGTCAAAAAGACATCGGCAGGCGAGGCGGTGCCTTCTTGAACCAACTGGTTGCCCATCTCGGTGTCATCGCCATTGCGCAATGTGACCGGGATACCCGTTTCCTGGGTGAAGCCTTCGACCCAGGCCTTGGTCAGGCTCTCGTGTTGGGCGTTATAAACCACAATGCCCGGCGAGTCTGCGGCATTCGCCATACCGGCAGCGAGCAGGGCGGTCGTGAGTAGAGCCTTGGAGAAAAACAACGGAATACGAGAAGTCATGCTAGGGGCAACTCCTGCTGATCAAAGCGAATTGTTTGCATTTTGATTCTAGGAGACTGTAGAGCAGCGATTGAGAAAAACTCGTTAAAACCGATGGAAAGTCATGGCCAATGGATACCCCTGCCATCACCACGCACATCCGCCGAACTGCGCCGCGATGGCCGCACCTCGGATCATCAGGCAAACCGAACAAGCATGTTCGGACGTTGTGATCTGTTAAGGAGGCTGATGCACCATCCCCCATGAAATGCGGGCTAGAGCGCCGGAAAAGGTGGTGGCGTTAAAATACCCGATGTTAAAAAATGTTATGCGAAAAAAATACTTCACATAATCCGCTCACTGGAGGATTATCTGCCTACAGCCCCGCCGTGGTGCGCGGTGGGCAACAGTCTTTGAATTCTCTGGAGTCCTCATGGATAACAAGAACGTCGGTGTTGTTGGTCTGGGCGCGATGGGCCTGGGTATTGCTCGCTCGCTGCTGCGCGCAGGCTTTAATGTGCATGCCTGTGATGTCCGAGCGGCCGTCACCGAGCAGTTCGCCAGCGAAGGCGGCGTAGCCTGCGCTTCACCCGCACAACTGGCCGCTGCCTGCGATGTAGTCATCACCGTGGTGGTCAACGCCGAGCAGACCGAGACCGTCTTGTTTGGTGAGCAGGGCGCGGTGGCTGCACTGGCCCAGGGCAGCCTGGTGATCGGTTGTGCCACCGTGGCGCCGACCTACGCGGTAGAGCTGGGCGAGCGTCTGACCGAAGCCGGCCTGCTGTACCTCGACGCACCGATTTCCGGTGGCGCCGCCAAGGCCGCCGCGGGCGAAATGACCATGATGACTTCCGGCCCTGCGGCGTCCTACGCCAAGGCCGAAGCCGTGCTGCAAGGCATGGCCGGCAAGGTTTACCGCCTGGGCGACGTCCACGGCCTGGGTTCGAAGGTCAAGATCATCAACCAGTTGCTGGCCGGTGTGCACATTGCCGCCAGCGCCGAAGCCATGGCCCTGGGCCTGCGCGAAGGCGTCGATGCCGATGCCCTGTATGAAGTGATCACGCACAGCGCCGGTAATTCCTGGATGTTCGAAAACCGCGTGCCGCACATCCTCAAGGCTGATTACACGCCGCTGTCGGCCGTGGATATCTTCGTCAAGGACCTGGGCCTGGTGCTCGATACCGCCCGCGCCAGCAAATTCCCGCTGCCGCTGTCGGCCACCGCCCACCAGATGTTCATGCAGGCCTCCAGCGCCGGCTTTGGTCGTGAAGACGATTCGGCCGTGATCAAGATTTTCCCAGGTATCGACCTGCCGACCGCCAAGCCCGAGTCCGAGTGAGGAGCCTTTGATGAACCCTTCCAAGGTACGCCCTTTGCTGGGCTGCATCGCCGATGACTTCACCGGCGCAACGGACCTGGCCAACATGCTGGTACGTGGCGGTATGCGCACTATCCAGAGCATCGGCATCCCCAGTGGCGACGCCGCGGCCGGGCTTGACGCCGACGCCGTCGTGATTGCACTCAAGTCGCGGACCTTGCCGCAAGCCGAGGCCATCGAGCAGTCGCTGGCGGCGCTGGCCTGGTTGCGCGAGCAAGGCTGCGAGCAGATCTTCTTCAAGTATTGCTCCACCTTCGACTCCACCGCGGCGGGCAATATCGGCCAGGTCAGCGAAGCCTTGCTCAAGGCGCTGGGCAGTGATTTCACCCTGGCGTGCCCGGCCTTCCCGGAAAACGGCCGCACGATTTTCCGTGGCCACCTGTTTGTCCAGGATCAGTTGCTGAACGAGTCGGGCATGCAGCATCACCCCCTCACGCCGATGGACGACGCTAACCTGGTGCGCGTGCTGCAAGCCCAGACCACCTTGCCGGTTGGCCTGTTGCGCTATGACAGCGTCGCCAAGGGTGTGGACGCGGTGCGTGCGCGCATTGCCGAGCTGCGTGCCCAGGGCACTGGCATGGCCATCGCCGATGCCGTTTCTGATGCCGACCTTTATACCCTCGGCGCGGCCTGTGCCGATCTGCCTCTGCTGACCGGCGGTTCAGGCCTGGCCCTGGGCCTGCCGGAAAACTTCCGTCGCGCTGGCAAGCTGCGCGATCTGAATGCCGCCCAAGTGCCGACAGTGCAGGGCGGGGAAGTCGTCTTGGCTGGCAGTGCTTCGGTCGCTACCAACGGCCAGGTCGCGGCCTGGCTTGAAGCCGGTCGCCCGGCCCTGCGCATTGACCCGCTGGCCCTGGCCGCAGGCGCGCCGGTGGTCGAGCAGGCACTGGCCTTTGCTCGCGAAAACGAACAGACCGTGCTGATCTACGCCACCAGCTCGCCGGAGGACGTCAAGGCTGTGCAGCAGCAGTTGGGCGTCGAGCAGGCCGGCACGCTGGTCGAGCAAGCGTTTGGTGCCATCGCTCAAGGCTTGCGCCAGAGCGGTGTGCGCCGTTTTGTCATCGCTGGCGGCGAGACCTCCGGCGCCGTGGTGCAGGCACTGGATGTCAGCCTCCTGCAGATTGGCGCGCAGATTGATCCGGGTGTACCGGCCACCGTCAGCAGTGGTGAGCAGCCACTGGCCCTGGCGCTGAAATCCGGCAACTTCGGTGCGCGTGATTTCTTCAGCAAGGCCCTCAAGCAACTGGCCGGTGACCTGCAATGAGCAACGAAAGCGCATTGCGCGAAGAAATCTGTGAGGTTGGCCGCAGCCTTTATGCCCGTGGCTATACCGTCGGCAGTGCCGGCAACATCAGCGCGCGGCTGGACGACGGTTGGCTGATCACGCCGACTGACGTCTGCCTGGGCCGCCTGGACCCGGCGCAAATCGCCAAGGTCAACCTGGCCGGTGAATGGGTCAGCGGCGACAAGCCGTCCAAGACCCTGGCGTTGCATCGCCAGGTCTATGACCGCAACCCAGGTGTCGGCGGTGTGGTGCATACCCACTCCACTCATCTGGTGGCCCTGACCCTGGCCGGTGTCTGGCAGGCAGACGATATCTTGCCGCCGTTGACGCCGTATCAGGTGATGAAAGTCGGCCATATCCCACTGATTGCCTATCAGCGCCCCGGTTCGCCCAAGGTCGCCGAGCAGGTTGCCCAACTGGCCAACAGCGTGCGCGGCGTGATGCTCGAACGCCTCGGGCCGGTGGTCTGGGAAAGCTCAGTGTCCAAGGCCAGCTACGCCTTGGAGGAGCTCGAAGAAACCGCCCGCCTGTGGTTGATGAGCGAGCCCAAGCCTGCACCGCTGGACCAGGCAGCACTCGATGAGTTGCGAGACACCTTCGGCGCGCAGTGGTAAGGCGCCGAATTAACCCTACATTTCTATAGTGCAGGCCCGAACCTTCTGTCTCGAAGGTTCGGGCGTGCCTGGAAAACAATAACAACAGGACATTCCAGCATGACTTCTGTTCGCTGCTGCATTTTCGATTCTGCTTGTACATTCTTGGCTTCGAGCCGTTGCGCGGGAGGTCGGCCATGAGCCCGATGCTGCTGATGGCAACCGCTGGCGTGGGCATCGCGCTGCTGTTGTTCCTGGTCCTCAAATACAAGTTCCAACCCTTCGTCGCGCTGATGCTGGTCAGCATCCTGGTGGCGCTGGTGGCCGGGGTAAAACCGGCCGACCTGGTCGCCACCATCGAAGGCGGCATGGGCAAGACCCTGGGCCATATCGCGATCATCATCGCCCTGGGCGCCATGATCGGGCGCATCATCGAGCTGTCGGGCGGTGCCGAGGCGCTGGCCAAGACCCTGATCGAACGCTTTGGCAACCGGCGCACACCGCTGGCACTGACCATCGCCGGCTTCATCATCGGTGTGCCGGTGTTCTTTGAAGTGGGCGTGATTATCCTGATGCCGCTGGCCTATGGCGTGGCACGTCGGGCGCGCAAGCCACTGCTGATGTTCGCGCTGCCGATGTGCGCCGCGCTGCTCACCGTGCATGCCTTCTTGCCGCCGCATCCGGGCGCCGTGGCTGCTGCCAGCCAATTGGGCGCGGACCTGGGCCGAGTGTTGATGTTCGGCCTGCCGATGACCGCCTTCCTGTGCTACGTCGGCTATCGCGTGTCGGGGATCATGACCCGTCGTTTCTACCCGATGACCGATGACATCCGCGCCGAAGTCTATGGCCCGCACGTCACCAACGAAGACCTGGCCGCCTGGACCACCGGTGAAAACGGCAGCAGCAGCCCTCGGGCCGTCGAAGCCGCTTCGCACATGGGCCTTGAAGAGTCGACCAGCGCCATCGTAGCCAAGCTGCCACCGGCACCGCCACCGGGCTTTGGTCTGATCGTCAGCCTGATCCTGTTGCCGATCATCCTGATTCTGCTGGGCACCTTGGCGACCTCGCTGCTGCCGCCGGAATCGACCGTGCGTGGCGTCATGACCGTATTGGGTGCACCGCTGGTGGCGCTGCTGATTGACACCCTGGTGTGTGCCTGGCTGTTGGGTTCGCGTCGGGGCTGGAGCCGCTCCCAGGTGTCCGATGTGCTCGGTTCGGCCTTGCCGGGCGTGGCCATGGTGATCCTGATTGCCGGTGCCGGCGGTGTGTTCGGTAAAGTGCTGGTCGACACCGGCATCGGTGCCGTGGTCTCGGACCTGCTGCGTACCACCGGTCTGCCGGTGCTGGCGCTGGGCTTCCTGTTGACCATGCTGTTGCGTGCGGTACAGGGTTCGACCACCGTGGCGCTGGTGACCACCGCGGGCATCATCAGCCCGCTGATCGTCACCTTGAACCTGACCCCCAACCACATGGCCCTGCTGTGCCTGGCCATGGGCGGTGGCGGGTTGGCGATGTCGCACATCAACGATGCCGGCTACTGGATCTTCACCAAGCTCGCCGGTTTGAACGTGGCCGACGGCCTGCGGACCTGGACCGTGATCACCACCTTGTTGGGCACCCTGGGCTTCTGCATTACCTTGCTGATCTGGCCATTTGTCTGACGCTTTTTTCCAAGGAGCTACCATGCCTCGTTTTGCTGCCAACCTCAGCATGCTGTACCCCCAGCATGACTTCCTGGACCGTTTTGCCGCCGCGGCGGCTGACGGCTTCGAAGCAGTGGAATACCTGTTTCCGTACGACTACAGCGCCGAACAGCTCAAGCAGCGCTTGAGCGACAACGGCCTGGTCCAGGCGCTGTTCAATGCGCCGCCCGGTGACTGGGCGGCGGGAGAGCGGGGCATTGTCAGTTTGCCGGGCCGCGAAGCGGAGTTTCGCAGCGGCTTTGAGCGTGCGCTGGAATACGCCGCAGTGCTGGGCAACTCGCGCGTTCATGTGATGGCCGGCTTGCTGCCCTCGGAAAGCGACCGCCAGCGCCACCACGGCGTGTACCTGGAAAACCTGGCCCATGCCGCGGCGCAAGCGGCTAAGGTCGGTGTGACCGTGCTGCTCGAGCCGATCAACACCCGCGACATGCCAGGCTTCTTCCTCAACCGCCAGGACCAGGCCCAGGCGATTTGCAAGGAAGTCGGCGCCAGCAACCTGAAGGTGCAGTTCGACTGCTACCACTGCCAGATTGTCGAGGGCGACATTGCCACCAAACTGCGCCGGGACTTCGACGGCATCGGGCATATCCAGATCGCTGGCGTGCCGGAACGCCACGAGCCCGACCTGGGCGAGCTGAACTACCCGTACTTGTTCGCGCTAATGGATAAGCTGGGGTATGACGGTTGGGTGGGTTGCGAGTATCGGCCCAAGGGCGATACCTCGGTGGGCCTGCAGTGGCTTCGAGACTGGAAAGCGCTCTGATCCGGCTACACGCGCCGCGGTTTGCCTGATGCACCGTGGTGCGGCTATCGCCGCCAAGGCTGGCTCCTACACGATCGGTAGGAGCCGGCTTTAGCCGCGATGAATGCGCCGCGGTTTGCCTGATGCACCGCGGTGTGGCTATCGCCGCCAAGGCTGGCTCCTACACGATCGGTAGGAGCCGGCTTTAGCCGCGATGAATGCGCCGCGGTTTGCCTGATGCACCGCGGTGTGGCTATCGCCGCCAAGGCTGGCTCCTACACGATCGGTAATTACATGGACTCGCCCCAACCGAGGCGTCTATGCGCCACGGTGGCATCTATAAAGAAGCCAACGACAGCGAGGGCGAGCCCATGAAAAAGCATACGACCAACAATCACTCTTTGTCTTCAGCCGACCTAGCAACCTGTTCGACCGTCTCGGTAGATCTTGCCAAGAGGGTCTTCCAGGTGGCCGGGGAAAACGCCCTGGGCCAAGTGGTGTACGAGGACCGAATCAAATCGCGCGAAGCCTTCCAGGCGTTTCTTCGCCAACTGCCCATGAGCGTCATGGTGCTGATGGAAACAGGCCCAGGCGCTCAGGCATGGGCGCGGTTGCTGCAGGCCCAAGGCAACCCGGTGCGGATCCTGCCTGCGCAGCATGTGGCCGATCATCGCAGCGGGCCGAAGAATGATCGCAACGATGCACATGCGATCTTGCGGGCGGGTCGAGATAGTCGGATTGTCTCAGTGCCGGTCAAAAGTGCCGCGGCGCTGGCCATGCAGGCACTGCATCGCGCCCGCCAGGGCTATGTGCGGCGGCGCACGGCCATGGGTAATCAGATGCGTGGCTTGCTGCTCGAGCATGGCGTGGCCTTGGCGCAAGGTGAGGCGGCGATCAGCCGGGTGGTGCCGCGGATACTCGAGGATGCCACCCAGCCGCTGCCGGATCTGCTGCGCGAGCTGATTGCTGAGCTGCTCGGCGAATGGAGCCAGTTGGGCGAGCGCGTCAGCGTATTGACCGGCCGGCTGGAAACGGCTGCACAGCAGGATGAGACGGCAAAAAGGTTGATGACGGTGCGTGGCATCGGTCCGATCATCGCCACCGCGCTGCTGGCCAAGCAGGTCGAGCCTGAGCGCTTCGCCAACGCACGCCAGTTTGCCGCCTACTTTGGTTTGGTGCCCACTCAGCACAGCAGCGGACAGAAAATCCGGCTGGGCAAGATGAGCAAGCAGGGCGACGCCTACCTACGCAGCCTGGCGATCCAGGGCGCGCATGCGGTCTTGAGACAGGTGCGGCCTGATTCGGAACAACCCGATGACCGGCGCTTGCTGCGCTGGCTGTGTCGCTTGGGTCGCAAGGAAACGGCCGTCCGATTGGCCAACCGTACCCTACGCATCGTCTGGGTATTACTGAAAACCGAGCAGACCTATCGTCGCCACATGGGCAATGTCCAGGAGGCGACGATGAGTCACTGATCCACAGAGTTCTGCCACCGGGGCGTTAAAGCGCTCCAACCCTTGCTAAAGAACATTGACCCCAGGTCAGACCGTCGCGGATTGATGCCTGTGCTCCTACTGGCCCTTGAGGCCTTAACGTAATTGGCATACCGCGAGCTTATTGAATGTTGGCCAGAAGCCGATCAGGCTTCCTCGAGTAGGCCTTATACATAGATGCAGCCGGGTAGCAGTGTTCAAAAGCGGGTTGATAGTGGGGGCGAGTCCATACATAGGAGCCGGCTTTAGCCGCGATGAATGCGCCGCGGTTTGTCTGATGCACCGCGGTGTGGCTATCGCCGCCAAGGCTGGCTCCTACACGATCGGTAGGAGCCGGCTTGTAGCCGCGATGAATGCGCCGTGGTTTGCCTGATGCACTGCGGTGTGGCCATCGCGGCTAAAGCCGGCTCCTACCTGGCCGCCAGCATCAATTCCACGCCCTGCTTGCGAACCCCATCGGCGGCCGCAATGGCCAGCTCATCATCGCTGATGATGACGTCGAACTGCTCAAGCCCGGCGATCTTGTACATGCTGAACGTCCCATACTTGGAACTGCTGGCTACCAGCACAACCTGGGAGGCGGACTGCATGGCGACCTGCTTGACCTCCACCTTTAATGCCGACGGTGTGGTGATGCCGCGCAACAGGTCCCAGGAACTGGTGGACATGAAGGCGATGTCAGTAACGATCTGGCGCAGGGTCGCCACGGCCAGGCCGCCGATGCAAGAATGGTTGTCATGGTCCAATTGCCCGCCGGTGTGAATGACCGTCACATGGGTGGCCTCCATCAGTGCCTGGGCGACACCAAAATCGTTGGTCACCACCGTCATCCCGGTCATCGCCTTGATATACGGCACGATCTCCAGGGTGCTGGTACCGGCATCCAGGTACACCGTCATGTCATTGCGTAAGAGGCTCGCGGCAAGCTTGGCCATGGCCTGCTTTTGCGGCAGCTCCACCACAGCCTTGAGTTGGTGGCTGGGCTCGCTGTGCAACTGGCTGGCGATTCGCACGCCGCCGGTGACCGAATAGGCCCGGCCTTCCTGTTCAAGCAGCGCGATATCGCGGCGCACGGTCATGTGCGAGCAGTCGAACATCTCCATCAATTGATGGACACTCAGCACCTGGTGCTTGCGCAACTGTCGCAGGATTTGTTCGCGACGTTGCTCGGGAATCATCGGTGCAGCGCCTTCGGCGATGTCCTTTGGGCTTGGCAATTCGGGCTCCAGCATTCGGTCAAGAAAACCGGAGCAGCATAGCAGTTGTCAGGGCTGGACCATAAGCGGCAAACGTCAGGCCAGGCAGGGATAAGGGTAGGAGCCAGCCTTGGCTGCGATGAACGCACCGCGGTGCATCAGGCAAACCGCGGTGCGTTCATCGCAGCCAAGGCTGGCTCCTACAATGCCAGTCAGTTAAACGGAGCGTTACAACGCCAGTGCAGCGTGCGTACCGCTACGCAAGGCTCCCTCGATATAACCCATCTCGCCACAGTCGCCGATCCGGCTAATCGGTACATCGCAGCCACTCAAGGCATCGGCCAGTCGGCTGTCCGGTCCTGCGCCAATGGCGAGCACCACCGAGTCGGCCGCCAGTTGCTGTACCGGCCCATCGCCCTGGCGATAGCTGACGGTCTTGGTGCCGATGCTGTCGATTGCCGCCAAGGTCACCATCGCGACCTGATGCTGCTCCAGGTTATCCAGCACTCGCCAGCGCCGCACGATCGACAACTCGCGGCCCAAATGAGACCCCGGTTCCAGCACCGTCACTTCACGGCCGCGTTCGACCAGGAACTCTGCCAGCTCCAGCCCCACCAGTCCTCCGCCGATAATCACCACGCGCTTGCCCAGTGGCATCCACAGTTTGGACAGGGTTTTCAAGGCATCGGCACTGTCGGTGACACCGCTCAGGCTGCCGGCCTTCATCATCGTGCGCTGGGTCAGCGAGAGTTTGGCGCGGGCGATTTCGTCCGCGCGATCACCGGTCATCAAGCGTCGCAGCTCATCGCCGCTCCACACGTGCTTCTGATCGGCGCCGGGGATGTCCGGGGCGTCGCGTCGAGCACCGTTGCCGACCAATACCTGGTCGACGCCCAGCTCGCGGAGCAGTGCCGGGGTGGCTTCGGTGTTCAGCCGCACTTCGATCGGCAGGGCCTTGACCTGATGCACCAGGTTGTCCAGCAGCGCGCCGTTTTCCGGGTAGGCGAGGGCAGCAAAAAACAGCGTACCGCCCAGGCGGTTGCTGCGCTCGATCAAGGTCACGCGATGACCGCGCAAGGCTGCCACTCGCGCCGCTTCCATGCCAGCCGGGCCGCCGCCGACCACGGCAATATGACGCGAAACGGCCGCAGGGCTGATCACCGTTTCGAACTCATGACCGGTGAACGGGTTGACCGCGCACTTGACCCGTTTGTTGATGAAGATCTGACTGACACAGGCATAGCAGTAGATGCATGGGCGGATCGCCTTGGGATCGCCGCGCATCAGCTTGTTCGGCAGTTCAGGATCAGCCAGCAGTTTGCGCGCCATGGCGACAAAGTCGCATTGGCCGCCGGCGATGGCGCGTTCGGCCACTTCCGGCTCCAGCCGTCCGACACTGATGACCGGCACATCCACCACTTGGCGAATCGCCGCGGCCCAGTCCAGAAAGCCCGCAGGTTTCTGCACCAGCGGCGCTTCGGTGAAGGCCACGCCGGTGGTGACCGCCGCATAAGCCGATACCGACACCGCCTGGGCACCGGCCGCCGCAGCCATGCGCGCAACGGCCTTGGCGTCGTCCAGGGTGATGCCGCCGTCATGGCGCAATTCGTAAGCGTCCAGGCGCAGCCAAAGGCCGAAGTCCGGCCCGACTCGGCGACGGGTTTCGTGAAGCACTTCCATCAACAGGCGTGCGCGGTTTTCCAGGCAGCCGCCGTACTCGTCATCGCGCTTGTTGTAATAGGGGGAGAGAAAGCCTGCGACGATATAGCTGTGCGCGGCATGGATCTCCACGCCATCGAAGCCTGCGCGCTGGGCACGCTCGGCAGCGGCGGCGAACCACTCGACCATCTGCGCGATGTCGGCCTTGTCCATCACCCTAATCGGCGGGCGTCCGGCCAGGCCCTTGGCCGAGCTGATAAAGCTGCCCAGCTCCTCGGGGGTGAGCGAGTCCATCATGTTCGTCTTGGTCGCCGGGGGCATCGACGGCACCCACAGCTCGCGCCCTTCGGCCAGGTCGCGCACGGCGGTCTTGCCGGCGTGCTGCAACTGAATGGCGACCTTGGCACCGTGGCGGTGGACGCGGTCGGTCAGGGCCTTGAGACCGGGTATAAAACGGTCATCGGAGATACCGACCTGATAGGGCTCGGCGGTACCGGCCGGAAACGCAATCGAGGCGACGCCCATGATCAAAAGGCCGGCGCCGCCGGCGGCGCGAGCTTCATAGTAAGCCTGGATACGCTCGCCGCAGGTGCCGTCGGTTTCAGCAAAGTTGGAGCCCATCGGCGCCATGATGATGCGGTTGCGCAGTTCCATCGAGCCGATACGGCCCGGGCTGAGCAGGTGAGGGTAGTGACTCATCGCAGTCATCCTGAGCAGTTAGGCGTCTTGAAGGAAGTCCAGGCACTGACGGTTGAACAGTACCTGATGTTCGACCTGCACCCAGTGGCCACAACGGTTGACCATCGTGAAGCGCGCATGGGGCGCGTTTTCAAGAAACTTGAACATGCCGGCGGGCGGGTTGAAGCGGTCTTCGTTGCCCCAGAAACCGAGGATCGGGCACTTGATCTCGTGCAGGCGCTCGGTCATGTTCGGCACCATCATGGTCGAGAACAGGTTGGCCGGCTGCGTCGCTGCCACAGCTACACGCTCGGCCAACAGCGCATCGGTCAACATGCTGTCGTCAAACAGTTGCATGCTCATCACATTACGCATCTGCTCGATGCCCATCGGCCCTTGGCTATACACGTTGACCATGTTGATGATGCCCGGCATCTGGAAGTAAGTCTCGCGGTCTTCCACACCGCCAGGCGCCATCATGATCAGTTTTTCCACGCGCTCCGGGTGAGCCAGTGCCAGACCCAGGGCGATGGCGCCACCCAGCGAGTTGCCGAGCAGGGTGCAGCGCTCGACATCGATGGCATCCATCAGCGCTTTCAGGTGGCCGACGAAGAAGTCCAGGTTGTAGTGGGCGTCGGCGGGCTTGTCCGAGCGGCCAAAGCCAGGCAGGTCGACGATGATGTTGCGGTAACCGGCTTTCTGGAACACCGGGTAGTTACCCTTGAAGTTGCTGAAACCGCTGGCACCTGGCCCGCTGCCGTGCAGCCAGATCACCACTGGGCCTTCGCCGATGTCCAGGTAGTGCATGCGCATGCCACCGGGTAGTTGCGCGTAGTTGCCGGTTGGCAGGGGCAGGTCTTTTTCGATGGAGCTCATGGGTGGTCCTCTTCAGGAAATCAGGCAGTCACAGCTTCTGGGAGCTTTGAGGGGGGGCGTTGCTGTTGCAGGATTTGCCCGCGATACCGGGGGATGGCCAGCAACAGGCACAGACAGGTGATCAGCAGCAGGCCCATGGAGCTGGCCAGCGAGTAACGCAGGGCTTCGATACCGATCCGGGCACTGTAGAAATCGCTGAGCAGGCCGGTTACCAGCGGGCCGAAACCCACGCCCAGCAAGGTAATGCCCATGAAAAACAGGGCCGTGGCCTGGGCCAGTCGAGTGGCCGGGAACAGGTGAGACATGGCGCTGAAGCAGGGCACTGACCACCAGGCACCGAAGAAGGCAAACCCGAGATAGAAGAGGAAGGCGGTTGGAACCGGCACGCTGCCCAGGGTGAAGGCGATGCCAGCCGGCCACATGAAATACAGCACGCCGAAAGGGATACTCAGCAGAGTGCCCAGCAGTGCCGTGCCCATCTGCCAACCCGGATCGCGTGCCGAGAGTTTGTCGGTGAGCACACCGCACAACAGCGTACCTACCCCTGAAATCAACCCGCCACCCAGACCGATCAAAATGCCCGCATGCTGGATGCTCAGGCCATGGGAACGAATCAGGAAGCTAGGGTTCCAGGTGCCGATGGCGTAGCCCGCAATCGCTGCGCTGCTGCCAGCGACGATGATCAGGCCGTAACTTGGGGTTTTCAGCAAGCTGCGCAAGGTGGGCAGCCAACCGTCACTGGCTTGGGTTGTCTGGGGTCGTACATGCTGGGGCACGCGCACCGTCCACGCCAGAATCAAGCCCAGCAACACACCGGGCGCGCCGACCAGAATGAACGCCATGCGCCAGCCGTAATGCTCGGCGATCCAGCCGCCAGCACCCAGGCCGACCACCGCACCGATGGCCGGGCCCATCAACAGCACCGACAAGGCGCGAGCCCGCAAGTGCTTGGGATAAAGGTCGGAGATCAACGCCACCGAAGGCGCCGAGCCACCGGCTTCACCGATGGCGACGCCGATGCGAAACAACAGCAGCAGACCGAAACTGGCGGCCAGGCCGCACAGCATGGTCATCACGCTCCAGGCAATACAGGCCAGCGCGATCACAGGTTTACGCCCGATGCGGTCGGCCAGGCGCCCAAGTGGCAATCCAAAGCAGGTGTAGAACAAGGCGAAGGCCACGCCCGAGAGCAAGCCGATCATGGTGTCGGATACACCGAATTCGGTCTTGATCGGCTCGATCAGGATCGAGACCAGCAGCCGGTCGATGTAGTTGAAGATGTAGATCAGGGCGATGATGGCTAACGCATAGTGCGTGCGCCAAGTGACGGTGGGTGAGGCGCTCACGGTGAGGCTCCTGGTCTTGTTGTATTCATTGGATGGTGAGCGGGCAGGGGGGGACTGGGCATCGTCCATTCAGACCACCCAGCGCCTGTAGCCGCTGCCGATAGGCTGCGATCGACCGCAAAGCGGGCGCAGGATGTTGAAATCCACACTGGCGCCCCTGACGGGCCGCATCGCAGCCTGTCGGCAGCGGCTACAGCGCCGAACCGCGTGTGCGAGCAATTGCAGCGCCGCGAAGACTTTAGTCTCAATGGACGATGTTCCTAGATTGCGCCGTCGCAATGATGGCGGCCAACGCAATCGGACAAGGAACCGCTATGAAGCTGTCAGACAAGATCGCCCTGGTGACGGGTGCCGGGCAAGGTATGGGGCGTGCCATCGTCCGCCATTTCGTCGAGCAAGGTGCCACGGTCTATGCCGCCGACATCAACACCCAGGCGCTGGAACAAACCTGCGAAGGCCTGGGCGACAGTGCCCGCCCGCTGATCTGTAACGTGGCTGAAGAAGCTTCGGTCCAGGCTGCCATGGCGCATATCGAAAAAGAAGCCGGTCGCCTGGACATCCTCGTCAACAATGCCGGCATCGGCTCGGTGGATACCTTCCTGGAAACACCCCTGGAGAACTGGCAGCGGGTGATCAACGTCAACCTGACTGGCGTGTTCTTGTGCGCCCGCGAAGCTGGCCGACTGATGAGCTCGCGCAAGTCGGGCGCCATCGTCAACCTGTCCAGCACCGCCGCCATGACCGGCGAAGGGCCGTGCCATTACGTGGCTTCCAAGGCCGGTGTGATGGGCCTGACCCGCACTATGGCGCGCGACCTGGCGCCCCATGGTATTCGCGTCAACACCCTGGTGCCCGGCCCTACCGACACGCCAATGATGCAGGGCATTCCCGATGAGTGGATGGAAGCCATGGTCAAGGCCATCCCCCTGGGCCGCCTGTGCCGCCCGGAAGAAATCGCCCAAGTCGCCGCCTTTTTGGCCAGCGACGAAGCCAGCTTCGTGACCGGCCAGAACGTGGCCGTCAACGGCGGCATGGCCTTTATCTGAGGAACCTCACATGACAACAAGAATGCAAGACAAAGTGGTGTTCATCAGCGGCGGTGGCTCGGGCATCGGTGCTGCCACGGCCCTGCGCATGGCACAAGAGGGCGCCCAGGTGGTCATCTGCGGTCGTCGCGTCGAACCGCTGCTGGCGTTGGTCGAAGAGATCCGCGCTGCCGGTTTCAAGGCCGACCTGCGCGTGGCCGATGTCAGCGATGAGCAGGGCTTTACCGCTGCCATCGAATCGGTTGCCGAGCAATACGGGCGCCTGGACGTACTGGTCAACAACGCCATGGCCTACACCTGGGGCGCTATCGACACCATGTCGACCGCCGACTGGCACGCCAACTTTACCACCACTGTCGACGGCACCTTCTGGGGCACCCGCGCGGCCATGCGTCTGATGAAGGAAAACGGTGGCGGCTCGATCGTCAACCTCGCCTCCATCTGCGGGCTGTTCGGCATGCCGTGGATGGCGGGCTATTCGGCAGCCAAGGCGGCGGTCATCAACTTCAGCCGCGCGGTCGCTTCTGAAGGCGCAGCCAGCAATATCCGCTGCAACGTCGTGATCCCTGGGATCGTTCAAACCCCGGCCACCGCGGGCATGCTGGACGATGACGCTACCCGCGAAAAAACCGAGCGGTTGATCCCCATGCGCCGCGTCGGGCAAGCCACGGAGCTGGCCAACGCCGTGCTCTTTCTGGCCAGCGATGAAGCCTCGTACATCACCGGCGCAAGCCTGGCGGTGGACGGTGGTCGCGGCTCCGAACTGTACACGGTGCTGGAGTGAACGCGACCATGGAACAGCAACTGCTTGAGCGCCTGGATCGCCTCGAATCCACCGAAGCCATCCGCCAACTGGTGGGCAAATATTCGCTGTCGCTGGACATGCGCGACCTCGATGCCCACGTCAATTTGTTCGCCGCCGACATTCGCGTAGGCCGCGAAAAAATCGGCCGTGCCCACCTCAAGGCCTGGGTCGACGACACCCTGCGTTATCAGTTCACCGGCACCTCGCACCACGTCGGCCAACACATCATCGAGTTCACCGACCCTGACCACGCCATTGGCGTGGTGTATTCGAAGAACGAGCATGAGGCCGGCAACGAGTGGGTGATCATGCAGATGCTCTACTGGGACGACTACGAGCGCGTGGACGGCCAGTGGTACTTCCGCCGTCGCCTGCCTTGCTACTGGTACGCCACCGACCTGAACAAACCACCGATCGGTGACATGAAGATGCGTTGGCCGGGCCGCGAGCCCTACCACGGCACCTTCCACGAACTGTTCCCGTCCTGGAAATCCTTCTGGAACCAAAGCCCCGCGGACGATGGCCTGCCTCAGGTTGCCGCACCTGCGCCGCTGGATGGGTTTTTGCGCGGCATCCGTCGCGATACCCCAGCGCCACGCATTCGCGTGCGTTAAGGAGGCCTGAATGAACGAACTTTTCCAGCCCACGCACTTTGGCGACATCGAACTGCGTAACCGCGTGGTCATGGCGCCCATGACCCGCAGCCGCGCCGACGACCAGGCAGTGCCGACCGAAGTGATGGTCGACTACTACGCCCAGCGCGCCAGCGCCGGCCTGATCATTGCCGAAGGCACCGCACCGTCGATGCACGGCCTGGGCTATTGCCGCACCCCCGGCATCTACTCGCCCGAACAAATCAGCGCCTGGCGCCAGGTGACCGATGCGGTACACGCCCGTGGCGGGCGCATTGTGCTGCAACTGATGCACTGCGGCCGGGTCGCCTGCGCCGAAAACAAACCAGCGGGCGCGCGCACTCAGGCGCCCTCGGCGATCGCCGCGCAAGCCGAACTGTTTACCGACACCGCGGGTCTTCAGCCAACCCTGCAACCCGAAGCCATGAGCCTGGATGAGATCGCCGCGGTGATCGACGAGTATCGCCAGGCGGCAGTCAATGCGCGTGAAGCAGGCTTTGACGGTGTTGAATTGCACGCCACCAGCGGCTACCTGCCGATGCAGTTCATGGCCCAGAACAGCAACCAGCGCAGCGACGAATACGGCGGCAACCTGGCCAACCGGGTGCGCTTCCCGCTGGACGTGCTCAAGGCCATGAGCCAGGCCATCGGTGCCGGGCGTGTCGGCCTGCGGGTCTGCCCGGGCAACCCTTACAACGACGCAGTGGACAGCGATCCGCTGGCCACCTTGCAGGCGCTGTTGGCCGGTATCGACGGCATGGGCCTGGCCTATCTGCACGTGATGCGCGCCCAAGTGCCAGACCTGGATGCCTTCGCCATCGCCCGCGCAGGCTTCACAGGCCCGTTGCTGATCAACGACGGTTTTGACGCCGACAGCGCTCGCCAAGTGCTGGCCGACGGTGCGGCGGACGGTGTGTCGTTTGCCCGTCATTTCATCGCCAACCCTGATTTGGTCGAGCGTTTTCGCGAGGGCTTGCCGCTCACCCGTTTCGACCGCAAGACCCTGTATTCCCCCGGCGCCACCGGCTACAGCGACTACGCCGTGCATCAAGCTGTAGAGGAGGGCGTATGAGCGACCTTGGCATGATCGAACAGATGGCGTCGATGCACGTCACCCGCGAGCATACCCAGCAGCTGCTTGACCGCCGTGCCCATGTCGTCGCGGCCATCAAGCCGGCCGATCACTACACCTTGGCCGACCGCTTCGAAGCACAAGTGGCCACCTACCCCGATCGCCATTTCCTGGTGATCGGCGAGCGCCGCTACAGCTACGCCGAGGTCGATGCCGAGGTGAACCGTTATGCCAATGCCTTGCAGGCCCGGGGCATCGGGTGCGGTGACGTGTGCGCCTTGGCCATGGAAAACCGCGCCGCGTTTTTCTTTGCCTGGTTTGGCCTGGCCAAGCTGGGCGCGGTGACCGCGTTCATCAACTACAACCTGGCCGGCAACCCGCTGCTGCACGCCCTGCAAACCACAGGCGCAAAAGCGGTGATCGTTGGCCAGGAGTGCCAGCAGGCATTCATCCAGACGCCAGAAGCGGCCCAGTACCCGCTGTGGTTGGTCGAAGACCCGGACCTGACGGCGCCGCCGTCGGTGTGTGATTTTGTCGACTCAAGCTTCAGCCAGCAATTGCGCCAGGCGCAGACCACGCCGGTGGACCGTGCAGGCCGTGCCCAGGTACGCGCCGAAGACACTACGATCCTGATTTTCACCAGCGGCACTACCGGCCTGCCGAAGGCCGCCAAGTACAGCCACATGCGCTGGATGACCTCCGGCGATGTCATGAAAGTGACCCTGGACGTCAGCCCTGAAGATGTCTTCTATTGCTGCCTGCCGCTGTACCACGGTGCCGCCGCCACGTCGGTGACGTCCACCGCCCTGACTTCCGGCGCCTCGATCGTGGTACGCCGGCGCTTCAGTGTCAGCGCCTTCTGGCCAGAGGTCCGCAAGAACCGGATCACGGTATTCCAGTACATCGGCGAGATCTGCCGTTACCTGCTGACCCGCGAGCCGCAGCCCGATGATCGCAACCACAGCCTGCGCTGCATGCTCGGCGCGGGCCTGAGCCCGGAGATCTGGCAGCGCTGGGTCGAGCGTTTTGGCAACCTGCAGATCTTCGAAGGCTGGGGCTCGACCGAAGCCAACGCCAACATCATCAACGTCGACAACAAAGTGGGTTCGTGCGGGCGCATTCCGTTCTGGGAAAAGACCAACGTACGGATGATCCGCTTCGACACCGAAACACAGAGCCACGTGCGCGACGAACAGGGTTTCTTCGTGCAGTGCCAGGCCGGTGAAGTGGGCGAGGCGATTGGCTACATCATCAATCACCCGGAGATCGGTGGCGGTCGCTTCGAGGGCTACACCAGCGCCGAAGCTACCGAGAGCAAAATCCTGCGCAATGTCTTCCAACAGGGCGATGCCTACTGGAGCTCCGGCGACTTGCTGCGCTACGACGATGAAGGCTATTTCTATTTCGTCGACCGCATCGGTGACACCTTCCGCTGGAAGAGCGAGAACGTATCGACCCAGGAAGTCGCTGATGCCCTGGGTGATTTCCCAGGCCTTGAACTGATCAATATCTACGGCGTCCAGGTGCCCGAGAACGAAGGGCGTGCCGGCATGGCGGCAGTGCTGATGCAGCCAGGGTATGCATTCGATCCTGTTGCGTTCTTTGAGCTTACCCAACAACGCTTGCCACGCTACGCCGCGCCCGTGTTCGTGCGCGTATGCGCCAGCGCCGACCTGACCAGTACCTTCAAGCTGCGCAAGGTCGACTTGCAGCGCCAGGGTTACAACCCGGACCTGTTCGATGACCCGCTGTACGTGCGTGACGAACGCGCGGGCAGCTACCTGCCGTACAGCGCCGAGGTGTTGGCCAGCAATGACGTGCTGCCTTTCGCCGGGGGCCAGCCATGAGTGACATCGAGGTGGGTGGCGAAGTGCGCAATGGCTTGCGCTTTCCTTGGGTGACGCCGCCTGCGGCGGGCCAGACCCTGGAGGTCGCGCCGGGCCTGTTGTGGTTGCGCATGCCGCTGCCGTTCGGCCTGGATCACATCAACCTTTACCTGCTGCGCCACGGTGAAGGTTGGGTGGTGGTCGACAGTGGCTTGAACACCGACCTTGGCAAAGAGACCTGGGAGCAGGTGTTCAGCACCGCCATGGACGGCTTGCCGGTCGTGGCCCTGATCGCCACGCACTTTCACCATGACCACACCGGCCTGATGTGCTGGCTGGCCGAACGCTTTCGTTGCCCGTTGTACATGACCTCAGGCGAGTTCCAGGCCTTGCATGTAATACCGGGCAAAGAGGATGAGCTGAACTGGGAGTTTCATCAGTTCTATCAGCAGGCCGGCCTTGAGGCGGAGGAAGTCCAGGGCTTTGTGGCGGTGGTCAACAATTCCATGTTCCACAGCCAGAGCCCGCGCAGCTTTCGCCGCTTGCAAGCCGGGCAGGCGCTCCGGATCGGCAACCGTGAATGGCAAGTGGTGATTGGTTCCGGTCATTCGCCGGAGCACGCTTGCCTGTATTGCCCACAGGATCAGTTGCTGATTTCCGGCGATCAGGTCTTGCCGCGCATCACCTCAAGCGTCTGCGTCACCGTCACCGAACCTTTGGCCAACCCCTTGGGCAACTGGCTAGACTCCATTGAACACCTGCGCAGCGTACCCGACAGTGTGCTGGTGCTGCCGGCTCACGAGCGGCCGTTCCATGGCCTGCACCGGCGTCTGGACCAGTTGCGCAGCCACCATGAAGCGCATTTGCAAAGCCTGACCGAACAGATAGACGGCGCCATGAGCGCGGCGCAAATCCGCCCGCTCCTGTTCCCGAAAATAAAGAACCGTTTCGACCTGTTGATGGCCCTGGGGGAAACGCTGGCGCACCTGAACCTGCTGGTCGAGCAGGGCGTGGTGGTGCGCGAGTGCAAAGACGGGGTGTACCAATTCTGCCTGAGTGACTCAGGTAACCAGCCGATTGACCTGTCAGCGGATATCCACCTCTGAGCCGGTCCCGGTCGTTGAAAGTTGGGCCTGTAGGCCTGTGTCCGTTCTCTGGAGAGTGAAATGCAAAATAAGAATAACAGCCGGTTTGCCAACCAACGCTTCGCCCTCGCCAGCCTTGCCACGGCGGTGGCTTTGCAGTCGGGGCTGTTGCAGGCCGGTGAAACAATCTACTTCGACAATGGGGCGACAGTGGACTGGAGCCTGACCACCAACTATGGCATCGGCATGCGCATGTCAGGGCAGGACGATGCGCTCACCAGAGGCATCAACGGTGACGACGGCGATCGTAACTTCAATCGCCATAGTCTGGTGACCAACCAGGCCAGTGCGCTGGGCGAGTTGATCATCCGCAAGGACAGCTACGGTGCGGTACTGCGGGCCAGCACCTTCTATGACGCCGTGTACCACCGCGAGAACGACAACGACTCGCCGGGCACCGTCAACAAGGCCGGCGACTTCAACGAGTTCACCAGCCGCACCCGTTACTACAGCGGCGGTCGCAGCCGTTTCCTCGACGCCTACGTGTTCGATGGCTGGCGCTTCGACAACGGCCAGCGCCTGGACGTCAAGGCGGGTCGCCACGTTGAATCCTGGGGTGAAAGCCTGTTCTATCCGGGCGTATCGGGCGCGCAGTCGCCTTCCGATGCGGTAAAAGCGTCGCTGCCGGGGGTTGAGGTCAAGGAGATCTTCCTGCCGGTCGGCCAGGTTTCGGGTTTGTGGAACATCAACTCCCAATTCAGCTTTGGCGCCTACTACCAGTACGAGTGGCTGGGCACCGAACTGCCGCCGGTGGGCAGCTACCTGTCGACCACCGATGTGGTCGGGCCGGGCCGCGAGTTCATCGCTCCCATCCCGATTCGCTATGACGGCACCAACGAGCCACGTGACAGCGGCCAGTACGGTGTGCAAGTGCGCTACCGCCCGAACGCCGACTGGGAACTGTCGGCCTTCCACATCAACTACCACGACAAGAACCCGGCAGGTGTCACCGTGGGCGGCACCTTCCCGGCGCTGCGCTACACCATCGAGTACTTTGAAGACATCAAACTCAGTGGCCTGAGTGCCTCGACCCGCTTTGGCGATGTCCAGGTCAGTGGTGAGTGGAGCTACCGTGACGGCGCGCCGACCAACGTGCTGACCTCTACGGGCGCTGCCATGACCAAGGCCAAGGGCCAACAGGCACAGTTGTCGGCCGTGTACCTGATGGGCGACAGCTGGTGGGCGCCGCAAACCACCTTCACCGGTGAAGTGGTACGGACCTGGGTGACCAGCGTCGATGAGGTACGCGGTTCTACCAACTACACTTTCGACACCGGCGCTGCGCGCCAGACCCGTTCGGCCTGGGCCTACACCGCAGGCGTAGCCTTGACCTACCCGGGTGTCTTCTCTGGGTGGGACTTGAGCGTGCCGGTCAACTACAGCCAAGTGGTCGACGGCTTCACGCCGATGGCCGGCGCGATTGGTGGTGGTGAAGGTGATCGTCGAGTGTCGGTGGGTGCGACCTTCAAGCGCCTGGGCAACCTGGAGCTGGCCACCAAGTACAACGCCTTCCTGGGTGAAGCGGACCCACTGCGTCGCAAACTGGCAGACCGTGACTACCTGACCTTCTCGGCCAAGTACACCTTCTGATAGGGCGGTGATTTCATTCGCAGGCAAGCCGGAATGCCGGACCACTGCTCCCACAAAAAAGGCGCCCAATGGGCTTTTGATTGTGTGGGAGCTGGCTTGCCAGCGAAGCTGTTGGGGCAGTGACTTCATTCGCAGGCAATGCTCCCACGTTGCAACGTGCCATGGCCTGTGAGAGTGGAGTTGCCAGCGACGCGCAATCGCGCAAACCCCACCGAGCCTACAAAAATCCAAAGCCGAACCACCAAGGCTAACAACGCCGATCCCACAGAAAATGGCACGTTGCAACCAATGTGGGAGCCGGCTTTAGCCGGCGATGCGCCGCGCGGGCGGCGCTCGATCTCAAGAGCAAAGGAAAAACCAAGGCGGACACCATGTGGCTCATGCAATCTGTTGACAGGCACTCTGCGGGTTCATCACCCTGGGAATGAAGAGAGGAAGGCCGTATCAAGGCTTCCAGGCGCTTGCCTTGGGTTTTGTGCTGTTGCCGAGATCGAGCGCCGCCCGCGCGGCGCATCGCCGGCTAAAGCCGACTCCCACATTTTTTGCAACGTGCCATGGCCTGTGGGGTGGGGGTTGTTAGCCTTGGTGGTTCGGCTTTAGATTTTTGTGATTTCGGGGGGGGGGGGCGCGTGGCTGACAACTCCAATCTCACAGGCCATGGCACGTTGCAACCAATGTGGGAGCCGGCTTTAGCCGGCGATGCGCCGCGCGGGCGGCGCTCGATCTACGCAACAGCGCAAAACCCAAGGCAAGCGCCTGGAAGCCTTGATACGGCCCTCCAGCGAAGTTGTTAAGAAACCAACTGATTAAATGCTACGCCCTTGTCATTGCGCGGCTCCGGCGCCAACCCCAGCACCCGCTCGCCGACGTTGTTACGCACGATCTCATCCGTGCCGCCCGCAATGCGCATACCCGCCGCCCCAAACCACAAACGCTGCACGAACGTCATCGTATCCCCAGGCTCACTGGCCGCCAGCACCCCACGTTGCCCTTGCAAGTCCATCGCCAAATAGGCGAAGTGCTGCAGCGTGCGCGCCGCCACGATCTTCGCCACCGACAGCTCCGGCCCAGGCTCACGCCCCTTGCCCAGCGCCGTCAGGCCTTTGCATTGCAACAGCCACAAACCCTGGGTATCCAGGTACAGGTCGCTGAGTTTTTGCCGGTAGCGGCCTTCCTCTAGAGCGGGCTTTCCATTGAACGTGCTGGCATCGATCAGCTCGGCTGCCGTGCGCCATAGATCAGCCGGCATCACCCCGCCAATCGACAGGCGCTCGTTCATCAACCCGGTGAGGGTAACTTTCCAGCCCTTGTTCAACTCGCCCACGCGCTGCTGGTCGGGCACAAACACATCGTTGAAGAACACCTCATTGAACTCCGACTCACCACTGGCCTGGCGAATTGGCCGAATCTCAATGCCCGGTGTGTCCATGGCGAGATAAAAGGTCGTCAGGCCTTCAAACTTCGGCACGTTAGGATCGGTGCGGGTCAGCACCAGGCCGTATTCGGCGAATTGGGCCAGGCTGGTCCAAACCTTCTGGCCATTGATCAGCCAGCCGTCGCGGCCATCGGTGCAGCGCTCGGCACGGGTGCGAACCATCCCCAGGTCAGAGCCTGCGCCGGGTTCGGACAACAGCTGGCACCACAGCTCGTCACCGCGCAGGGCCGGGCCGACAAAGCGCTCCACAACCTCGGGGCTGGCGTGTACAAACAGCGAGGGGATGACCATGCCCAGGCTGATACCGAAGGCCCCGACCGGCACCCGATAGTGGCCTTCCTCCTGGCGATAGATCACCTCGTGCAAGGGGCTGACCCCGCGTCCGCCCAAGGCCTGCGGCCAGGTGATGGCGCCAAAGCCGGCTTGCGCCTTGCGGTGTTGCCAGGCACGGGCGGCGCTCATGAAAGCCTGGGGCTCAAGCCCTTGGCCAAACACTTCATCGGCGCGCACCTTGCGCTGGGCGTTGGCCTCAAGCCAGGCGCGGCATTCGGCGCGGAAAACTGCTTCTTCCGGGGTGTCTTTGAAATCCATCATTCGCCTCCAAGGCGCTGTTGCAGCTGCTGGCTGATCTGTTCGCTCCACACATCCTGGCCGCCGAGCATCACCGCCAATTGCCGGGTGCGGCGATAGAACAGGTGGCAATCGAGCTCCCAGGTGTAACCCATGCCGCCGTGGGTCTGGATGTTCTCTTGGGCGGCGTAGTCGAAGGCCCGCGTGGCGCTGACCCGCGCTGCTGCGGCGGCGATGCTTAGTTCGGGGGCGTTGCTGGCCAACGCCCAGGCGCCGTAGTAGCAATGGGCGCGCGCCAGTTGGTTGAGGGTGTAGAGGTCGGCCAGCTTGTGCTTGATGCCTTGATAAGAGCCGATGGTGCGGCCGAACGCCTTGCGCTCGCGGGCATAGCTTGCCGCCATTTCCAGCGCGGCGTCGGCGCCACCGAGCTGTTCGAAGGCCAACAGGATGGCGGCGCGGTCGCGGACCTGCTGCAGCAATGCAGCCGAATCCTGGACCTGATTCAAGGGTTCGGCGCCTTGGCGATTGAACTGCAAGCTCGCCCAGGGCCGGGCATTATCGATACAAGCTTGGGCGTGGCGTTCAGTGTGGCTATCCAGCCGGGCGACCACCCAGCACGGGCTGCCTTCAGCGGTTTGCGCCAGCACCACGGCGATCGCCGCGGACTGTCCGTCGGGCACCAGTGCGACTTCGCCTTCCAGACAGCCCTGGTGGTAACGCGGCAGCACGGCGTGACCACCGTCCAAGGGCGCCGCCAGGGTCGCGATCTCGCCTTCGGCAATCGCGCCGAGCCAGGTCTGTTGTTGTGCGGTATCTGCCCCCAGCAACAAGGCCTGGGCCGCCAGGTACTGGGTTGAAGAAAACGGCACCGGCGCCAGCTGGCGACCAAGCTCTTCAGCCACCACGCACAGCTCCAATGCCCCCAGGCCGATCCCGCCGCAATGCTCAGGCAACATCAAGCCGTGCAGGCCCAGTTCGCCCAGCCCGCTCCACACACCAGGGTCATGGCTCTTGCCCTGTTCCAGCACCTGGCGGGCGACGGTCAAGGGCGATTGTCGGCTCAGGAATTTGCGCAGGCTATCGCGCAGCATGTCCTGTTCTTGAGTGAAATCGAAATTCATCGAAGGTATCCCTGCAGGTTGCAAGAAGCGCCCCATCTGGGGCGCGCCCTCCTGAGCATGGGGTTTTGACTTGGCACTGTCGTACTTGGTTTGGACTATCTAGGCCTTTCGGACGATGAGCCCGTCATGCCTGCCCCCCAACAATGGCCGCACTAATGGCAGTGATCACGCTGCTTTGATGGACCTCTCTTGATGGAGTTGCCAGAACAATGGGACTAAAAGGTCAGGCAGCGATTGTTGGCGCTGCACAGTACAAGCCTGAACGCTACGCCACCGCGCCGCGAATGTTTCACCTGGAGCAGGTGGCCGACCTTGCCGCTCGCGCCCTGGCCGATGCCGGCCTGCAGGCCAGCGACCTGGACGGGCTGGTCATCAACGGCCCGCACTTTCATGAAGCCCAAGTATTCGTGCCGGCCATGGCTGCCGAGTACCTGGGGATTGCCGTCAACTTTGCCGAAGTCGTCGACCTGGGCGGCACCACGGCGGTCGGCATGATCTGGCGCGCCGCGGCGGCCATCGAACTGGGCTTGTGCAAGGCCGTGCTGTGCGTGTTGCCGGCACGCCTGGCGCCGATGGGCCCCGATGAAGACCCTAGCGCCATGGCGCGCTCCATGCGCTTTGGCGGCCACAGCACCAACTTTGGCGCCCCTGAAGCCGAGTTCGACCTGCCGTATGGCCATATGGGCCAGAACACCGGCTACGCCATGATCGCCCAGCGCTATGCATCGCAGTACGGCTACGACCCGATGGCCCTCGCCAAAATCGCCGTCGACCAGCGCACCAACGCCCAGGCCAACCCTGATGCCATCTTCCTCGGCCAGACGTTGACCTGCGAAGACGTACTGAACAGCAAGCTGGTGGCCGACCCGCTGCACATCCTTGAAATCGTCATGCCGGTGGCCGGCGGTGCCGCGGTGATCGTGGCTTCTCCAGAAGTGGCTGCACGCTCGCGCAATCGCCCGGCGTTGATCACAGGCTTTGGTGAGCACCTGGGCTTCAAGTCCCCTACCTACGCCGAGGACATGACTCGCACCCCCGTTGGCCCAGCGGCCCAGCGTGCATTCCAGATGGCGGGGCTCAAGCCTTCGGACATCCACGCGGCGCAAATCTACGACTGCTACACCATCACCGTGCTGCTGACCCTGGAAGACGCAGGCTTCTGCGCCAAGGGCGAGGGTATGCGCTTTATTCGCGAGCACGATCTGACCTGGCGCGGTAACTTCCCGATGAACACCCACGGTGGCCAGCTCAGCTTTGGCCAGGCCGGTGCTGCGGGTGGTTTCTCTCAGGTGATCGAAGGTTTCGCCCAAATTTCCCGCAAGGCCGGTGACCGTCAACTCAAACGCTGCGACCAGGTCTTCGTCTCCGGCACCGGTGGAGTGATGAGTGAGCAGGGCGCATTGATTCTTCAGGGAGCTTGAACATGTCCAACAAACCGATGCCGGTGTACACCAGCCTGTCGGCGCCTTTCTGGGAAGGCCTCAAAGACGGCGAGATTCGTCTGCAGCAGTGCAACGCCTGCCAGCTATACACCTTCTACCCGCGTCGCCACTGCAGCCACTGCCTGGCCCATGACCTGAGCTGGAAAGTCGTCAGCGGCCACGGCACCCTGTACACCTACACCGTGGCACGCGTGCCGACCCTGCCGGAATTCGGCGGTGCCGAGCCGCAGATCCTGGCGGTGGTGGAACTGCCGGAAGGGGTGCGCATCAACACCAACCTGATCGGCCTGGACACCGACGCCATTCGCGTTGGCATGGCCGTCAAGCCGGTGTTTGCGCGGGTGAAAGAAGACGGCACGACCCTGTTGCGTTACACCGGGGCTGAAGTGGCGTTGGACCAGCGCGACGAAGTCGTTCGCCAACCCGAGGCGGTACAGGTTACCGCCGTTGCCCGCCGCGCCATCGACGTCAATGACGACGCGGCGCTGCAGGCCTTGGTCAGCGATCAGTTCAGCGACTGGAGCAGCCAAGTGCTGGTCGATCAGGCGCTGATCAACGCCTTTGCCGAGCTTTCAGGGGATGACTACTGGCTGCACACCGACCCGGAGCGCGCCCGCAAACAAGGCCCATTCGGCGGCACCATCGCCCACGGCGCGCTGGTGCAGGTGTTGATGTCGCGCATGACCGTGCCACTGGAGTGGGAAGTCACAGGCTTCACCAACATGGTCAACTACGGCTCCGACCGCCTGCGTTTCCCGACGCCTGTTCCGGCAGGCTCGCTGGTGCATTCCCGTGCACGGGTCAAGTCGGTGGAACGTAGCAAGCGTGGCGTACAGATGACCCTGGAAGTGAACGTACACATCGTCGGGCAAGAGCGGCCTTCGGTGATCAATGACCTGGTGATTTTGTATATGTGAGAGGGGTGAGCCCTTCGCGGTATGTCGACAGGCTCTCATAGGTCCCACTTCAGATATGTAGTGAGACCTGTGGGAGACCTGTGGGAGCGGGCTTTGCCCGCGAATCCAGACACCGCGGTGCGTCAGGAAAAAAGAGGTGTCCATATTCGCTGGCAAGCCAGCTCCCACAATATCATCCCCTGCAGTTTACATCCGAGTACCCGGATCACCCCGCTTCATCCCACCCAACACAGCCTCCACCACCCCTTTGGCCAACTCGATGGAATGCAGGCTGCCCAGCGCCAGAATCCGATGGTTGCGAGGTGATTGCTCGATGGCTTGGTTGAGGGTGTCGATACCGAATTCCAGATATTCAACGACATGGATCAGCGCGTCTTCGGCGTGGATGCCAGGTTGCACCGCGAGCAACGGGCGATGGCCGGCGTTGCAGTTGTCGAGAGGGTATTTCATGGTTTTGTCGAGAATCTTGCGGGGTGGGTCTGGTACGACTTTTTTCATGTGTAACTCCGAATCTGAGCTGCAGACCACTCGTTACCACACGTTGGGTGGCAGCTGTACGCGGGGTGGTAAACCGGTGGAGTTTAATCCGGCAGAGCAGAGCTCTCCCGCGTACAACTGCCATGAAGACAGCCAATAAACTTCACCGGGTTACCACACCCGATCGCTGAACATTCAGCGACTGCAAAATCCTAGGGGCATGGCTTCCCCTGGACAAGTTCATGGCAGGCGACGCGATGCGTAGGGTATTTCCTATGCCATAACCAGCGTTACAGAATCTGGCCGCCAACCACGTAGGATTTCTCATCAGCCGCGCCAGCCCCATCGCGACCGCCGTATACACCACCGCCCGTCGCGATGGGTCATACCTGGCACACCGCACTGGCCCAATCGCCGGCAAGCCGTGCTCCTACCCGACCGCGTCCACCACCACTCGTTGTAGGAGCCGAGCTTGCTCGCGATGGCGTCATCCCTGACACACCGCCCTGGCCCAATCGCCGGCAAGCCGTGCTCCTACCGACGCGCGTACACCACCGCCCGTTGTAGGAGCTGAGCTTGCTCGCGATGGCGGCTTGCCTGACACACCGCGTTGGCCTTATCGCCGGTAAGTCGTGCTCCCTCACCGTTAACCGTTCATCTCAACGGATGATTAGGTTTTGGCACTGCGCAATTTCACGAATGATCGAGGCCGTCACAGCCCATAGTCCCCCTCGGGTTGCCCGCTCACGGCACGTTAAAGAAAAGCTTCTATTGCCCTTGTGTAGGCAAAAAATTCGCCTCATCTAAAATATGAAATACAAGACAATCCATGTGATCGAATTGACCAAAAAAATACTATTATTGATTTTTAACATCCGCCTTAGGTGTTTGGGGGAATTCTCAATTTCGACAGGATCAACTTCCTTTGATCGAGTGAAGGCCCAAAGTCTCAATACCATCATAGAGAGCTGAGTAACAATCGCAATTCGCCATAAAGGCCCGGTGATGCTGAAATTCACGATATAACACGGCGCATATCGGGATTTTGGAAGCGCATTCAGCATCTCAGGAATATAGCGGCTTGTATAAAGGCTGGATACGATAAAAATAAATCCTGTAAGCATTGGCCATCCAGCCAGGATTAATTTTCCCCAAGTACTCCAGAGCTCAGAAGTCGTCACTTAGCGTTGCTTCATACAAAACTTCGCAAAACGAGCGAGCGCCCCAGACCAATGAACGAGGCCGTCAACCTCATAATCAGTCCTCGGGATGCTCGCTCCTAGTACATTAAAGAGCTATTTTTTTTGCCCTTGCATAGGCTGCAACGTTCACCTTGGATCAAATAATATTATGTTAAGCCACGAGATTGCAGTAACCCAAAAAATGTAGTTATTGATTATTAACATCCGTCTTAGGTGTTTGGGGAAGTTTTCAACTTCGGCAGGGTCAACCTCCTTTGGTCGAGTGAAAGACCAGAGTGGTGTTATTATTGTGGAGATCCGGTGAACCATTAGCATTCGCCACCAAAGACCTATGCCTTTGAAGAGAGTTAGGTCGTTTGTTGCGGAGCGAGATTTAGGAAGCGCACTCAGCATTTCAGAAAGATAGCGACTGATGTACAGGGTGGATAAGATTAAAATCCATGCTGTTAATATTGGCCATCCAAGCAAGATTAACTCTCGCCAAGTATTCCAAAACTCAAAAATAGTCATTTAAGCGTTGCCTCATACAAAATTTCGCCTACGAATTCGCCAAATCCAATATCCCAATCACCTCCCTGATAGGCCGCTGCGCCTGCCATACCTGTGGAGACAGAATGGGAGGTGTACTGCTTTAAAGGCATAGATGGGAGCATTTTCTTGGCCTTTTGGGGGCGGTAAACGAGGAGTTTCGCAATGCAGACTCGCAGCATCGACATTGCGAAGTAGAACCTCCGACTAAAGCCCTCTCTGTATCACTATTTAGGTATCAACCAAGCAGAAGGCAACGCCAACCAAGCCATGGAAAAGCATAACAGCGATAAAAATATTTTTAACTTCCGTCTTAAATGTTTGGGGAGGTTTTTTCTCTTGGTGTCCTCGGTTTTATTTGCTGTTTTCCAAGGGTATAAGACCACTGCCGCAATGTGAGCTACAGTCATAATCCTACTGAAAAAACTCAGACCCTTTAAGTGGTTGCTTTCATATGTGGCATATTGAAAGTCACTCATTGCATTCAGCATCGCCGGCAGGTGGCGGCTAATGTATAGTCCATAGCCTAGCGCTATGACAGACATCATAAGTCCCCCGCCAGAAAAAATAAGAACCGCCCAAAAGTTCCAAGAGTCAGCCCCTGTCATTTGATTTTCTGCTCATATAAAACACTTTCAATTGCCTCTCCTTTGTTGCTACCAAAATCCCTACCAACATAAGCCCCGACTCCAATAGCACAATATAACAATCGCCCTTCATATACGTTGCGGCACGGCCAATGGCGTCCATGTGATTGTTAGAACAAGCGAGGGCCTCAGATCAATGATCGAGGCCCTCACCGCCCATAGTCCCCTCGGGTTACCCGCAGTCGGCACGTTAAAGAACAGCCTCTATTGCCTTGGTGTAGTCAATAAGGTTGACTTCGGCTCAAAAAAAATAATTGAAATAATCCACGAGATTGTATTGATCCAGAAAATGTAATCATTGAGTTTTAATATCCGCCTTAGATGATTGGGGAAGTTCTCAACTTCGATTGGGTCAACTTCCCTTGATCGAGTGAAGGTCCAGAGTGGTGAAATTATTGTCGAGATCCGGTGAATCATTAACATTCGCCACCAAAGACCTATGCCTTTGAAAAGAATTAGATCGTTTGTTGCGGAGCGAGATTTAGGAAGCGCATTCAGCATTTCAGGAAGATAGCGACTGATGTAAAGGGTGGATAAGATTAAAATCCAGCCTGTAAGTAATGGCCATCCAGCCAGGATTACGTTTCCCCATGCACTCCAGAACTCAGAAATCGTCATTTAGCGTTGCCTCATACAAAATTTCGCCTACGAACTCGCCAAATCCACTACCCAATGCACCTCCCCCATAGGCCGCTGCGCCCGCCACACTTGCGGCAGCGACCACACACGCTAACCCACCACTTCCTCTGGTGGCCACCCCTAGAGCGGTACAAATCGGAGCGGCAATTCGCCCTGCAACAAAACTGCCCGCGGCGGCCCCGATAATTGACCCCACCACTTTTCCCCCTTCGATAAACTTGGCCTTTCTACACTCCTGGCTATCGGAGTCTGCATTACAGACTTCCCAGATGGCTAGGGCAGATGAAGATACGCCCAACGCAATTGCAATATAACCACCGCCCTTAATATATTTGGTGGCGCGAGAAATGGCGTTCAGATGAGTGGCATACCCCGGTATTTGACCCGGCCCGCCGGCCTTGTCCCATTGGTGCACCAAACTACGGCTCGAAATGCCAAGTGCCTTTTTAAGCTTGTCATGATTACCCAGACTTGAAAGCTTGCGCAGTCGGGTTGATCTTAAAAATTGATCATCGAGTTTATCCAATAGGCGTCTTCGCTCCGCGAAAAATTCTGGCGACTTGAGATGGCCATGTTGGCGATAAGCATTTTGATACGATTTCTCTATGTCCTGGAGCGTTTTATATATTTCCTTGAGTGGATTTTCTATCATGGCTGCGGCGACGCCTAGCCAAGTTGAACTTTCACTCAGGACAAAATTCGCAATCGCCCTTAGATTGTCGTACATGAAATCAGCTTCTTCCGGGGTCAACGGCGCCAGCGCCGCGTTGACTTCACGCGCCGCTGCCATCAGTACAGACTCCTCGTGAGTACAAACCGTATGGGGTAAATCGCTGAGAACAATCATGCTCCCGGCCTTTATCACACTCTCGATATTTGGGTTGAGACTGATGAATTTTTTTTGACTGTAAGTCGAGAAGGTTTCGAAGAGCAAATTATCGAGTTCCCGCGCCGGAATACTTTTGGTCACTATATAAAAGCCCGGACCTGCAGGCGGCTCAATCTTTGCCTTTGCCCGAAAGAACTCCTCTGGTGGACAGCGATAGAGTTCAGATTCGGGTCTCGGTACAGCGGGTTTTATTTGATTTGGGGCTGCCGGCTTACAAACTTGCGGCATAGGGCTGTATAAGCGGCGATCGTCGGGTTTGTTGGATTGATCCGTCATGTGCTCGATTCCTATTATGCAGGAGAGTGCCGATCATTGGTGTCGGCAGCAGACTGCTAGAGCAAAAATCGAGCCAGCCGTATTTATACCTTTAAAAACAATAACCTATAAAAATATGGCTTTCGTTTCACATGTTTTTAGGTTGAAAAACAAAGAAACTGCGCCAGTTGTTTCACAAATCAAGGCCATAATTTGCGCAGTCCCGATTTAGGGGCTTGAAGGTGCTCCGAGCAGGCGCTCAACACGCACGGTAAATTCGCTCTGGTTGGTGTTGTCATTTAGCCTGGGCGCTGTTTGCCAACAGCCACAAACACCTCTGTCCCCATCGCGTCATTCTTGGCACACCGAGCTGCCCCCATCGCCGGCAAGCCGTGCTCCTACAGGCGAGGGGCATGCCTGGCACGTCGCGGTGGCGCTAGCGCCGGAGCGCC
This sequence comes from Pseudomonas sp. KH_021, assembly GCF_057838865.1. Classification (NCBI taxonomy): domain Bacteria; kingdom Pseudomonadati; phylum Pseudomonadota; class Gammaproteobacteria; order Pseudomonadales; family Pseudomonadaceae; genus Pseudomonas; species Pseudomonas sp. KH_021. The sequence goes on from NZ_CM174477.1 coordinate 2,066,517, forward strand.
GAACCGTCGCGATGGCGTCATATCTGCCACACCGCGGCGTCCCCATCGCCGGCAAGCCGTGCTCCTACAGGCGAGGCGCCATGACTGGCGCGCCGCGGTGGCGCTAGCGCCTGTTTTAGGCGCCGAGCAATCGTCGCGATGGTGTCATAACTGGCACACCGCGTTGGCCCTATCGCCGGCAAGCCGTGCTCCTGCCGGCGAGGCGTCAGCCCTGGCGCACCGCGATCCGCCGTTAGTCTCAACGGACGATTCGCCCCCATCGCCCTCCCGCGACAATCGACTCAAGCCACCCCTTTCAGTGCTTGAGGTTTTGCAGCATGACCGACATCCGCGCATTGAGTTACTTCGTCGCCCAAATCGATAATTTGGACCGCTGGCAGCGTTATGCCGAAGACGTGCTGGGCATGATGACCCACCCAGCACCCGGTGGCGGCCTGTATGTGAAGATGGACGACCGTCCTTACCGCATCCTGATCCAGCAAGGCGCGACCTCCTGCTACCTGGCCTCGGGCTGGGACACTGGCAGCAAAGCGGGCTTTGCGCGTGTGTTGGCCCGTCTTGAAGCCGCAGGCGTTGACTATGAGCGCGGCGATGCAGCACTGCGCGAACAACGCAAGGTGCAAGACATTGCCGTGGTCCGCGACCCGGTCGGCAATTGCCATGAGTTGACCTGGGGCTACCTGTCCGACTGCCAGCCCTTCACCTCGCCCCAGGGTGTGCCGCGTTTTCTCACCGGCGACATGGGCCTGGGCCACACCGTTTTGCCAGCGCCGCAGTTCGATGACTGCGCCGCGTTTTACCAGGACGTGCTGGGCTTCGAGATTTCCGACATTTTCAATTTTCGCCCGACCCCGGACGCCGACCCGGTTCGCATCCATTTCATGCACTGCGGCAACCCACGCCACCACAGCCTGGCGATTGCCGAGTTCCCGGTGCCGTCCAACTGCGTGCATGTGATGGTCGAGGTCGATTCGATGACCGAAGTCGGCCGCGCCCATGACCGCCGCGAGGCTCATGGCGTGCCGCTGTCGGCCACCCTCGGGCAGCACCTCAATGACCGCATGACCTCTTTCTATATGCAGACCCCCTCCGGTTTCGACCTGGAATACGGCTACGGCGGGCTGCTGGTCGATTGGCAACAGCATTCGGCCTTCGAATTCACCCGCGTCAGCGTCTGGGGCCATGACTTCAGTGTTGGTCAGACGCAAGGAGAGCAGCAATGAACAAATTGATGACAGCGGCCGATGCCGTTGGCCAACTGCGCGATGGCATGACCATCGGTTTCGGTGGCTGGGGCCCACGGCGCAAGCCGATGGCGATTGTGCGCGAGATTCTGCGCTCACCCGTCAAGGACCTGCGCGTGGTCGCCTATGGCGGCCCGGAAGTCGGCATGCTGTGCGCGGCCGGCAAGGTGCGCGAGCTGGTGTTCGGCTTTGCCACCCTGGATGCCATTCCGCTCGAACCTTACTTCCGCAAGGCTCGGGAAGCCGGCACGCTGCCGGTGATGGAGCTGGACGAAGGGCTGTTCCAGTGGGGGCTGAAGGCTGCGGGCATGCGCGTGCCGTTCCTGCCAGCGCGCGCCGGGCTTGCCACTGACGTGCTGACCCACAACCCACAGCTGCGCACCGTTACCTCGCCTTATGCCGACGGTGAAGTGCTGTTGGCGATGCCAGCCCTGAACCTGGACGTGGCCTTTGTCCACGTCAACCACGCCGACTACCTGGGCAACACCCTGGTGACCGGCGCCGACAGCTATTTCGATCACCTGTTTGCCCGCGCCGCCGAGCGCTGCTTCGTCTCGGCCGAACAAGTCAGCCCACGTCTGCAACTGGACGCTGCCAGCGCACGCTTCAACACCTTCGAACGCAGCCTGGTTGCAGGCGTGATCGAAGCACCGCTGGGCGCTCATCCGACCGCCTGCGGCCCGGACTACGGCTGGGACATGACCCACCTGAAAGCCTACAGCGACAGCGCGACCCAAGAGGACGGCTGGCAGCAGTACCTGCACACCTATGTGACGTGCAGCGACATCGAATACCGCGAGCGTAACGGCGGCAGTGAACGCATGGCAAACCTGCCCCTGCCGATTTTTTGAGGAGCTGCAGCATGTCCCAGAATTCCTTCAGCCTGGCTGAACTGATGATCGTCGCCGCCAGTGAAGCCTGGCGCGACAACGGCGAGTTGCTGGCTTCGGGCCTTGGCATTATTCCGCGCATTGGCGCGGGCCTGGCCAAGCTTAGCCACAGCCCCGAACTGTTGATGACCGACAGCGAAGCCTTCCTGGTCGAAGAGCCGATCCCGGTCGGCCCGCGTGGCGACTATGTGCCCAAGTACTCGGGCTACATGCCATTCGAACGTATTTTCGAGTGTGTTTGGCACGGTCGTCGGCACGCCATGATCGGCCCGACCCAGATCGACCGCTGGGCCCAGACCAACCTCTCGGTGGTCGGTGATTATCAAAAGCCGAAAGTGGCCATGCTGGGTGTGCGCGGCTTGCCGGGCAACAGCATCAACCACCTGAACTCGTTCTTTGTCCCTAACCACAACAAGCGCGTGTTTGTTGAAGGCGAAGTGGACATGGTCAGCGGCGTCGGCTTCAAGGCCGAGCGTTGGCAAGAAGGCATGCGCCGCGATTTCATGGGCGTTGGCCGCGTGGTTACCGACCTGTGTGTGATGGACTTCAACGGCCCAGACCACGCCCCGCGTGTGCTGTCGCTGCACCCGGGCGTGGACTTTGACACCGTGCAGGCGCGCACCGGTTTCGAGCTGCTCAAGGCCCCTGGCCTGGGCGAGACCGCACACCCTACCGACGAGCAACTGGCACTGATCCGCCGCCTGGACCCGCACAACCTGCGCAGCAAGCAGCTCAAGGGCGACCCGGCCGGTATTCGCACGCCAGAGCAGGTAAGCGCATGAGCCATGACGCCGAATTTGTCAGCCGCAAGGACAGCTCGGTCTATGAGACCGACGAGCCGGTGTTGTACCGGGTCGAGGACGGCGTAGCGATCCTGACCCTGAGCCGCCCGCAGTTCAACAACGTGCAGAATTCGCAGATGACCTACGCGCTGGACGCCTGCTTTCGGCGTGCCATCGACGATGACCAAGTCAAGGTCATCGTGCTGGGTGCGGTCGGCAAGCACTTCAGTGCCGGCCACGACATCGGCACCCCGGGCCGCGATGTGAACAAGTCCTTCGAGCGCACGGGGCTGTGGTGGGACCACAGCAACAAGCCCGGTGGAGAGTTCCTCTATGCCCGCGAGCAAGAGGTCTATCTGAACATGTGCCGCCGCTGGCGCGAGATGCCCAAGCCGACCATCGCCATGGTCCAGGGCGCTTGCGTGGCGGGTGGGCTGATGCTGGCCTGGGTCTGCGACCTGATCGTCGCCAGCGACGATGCGTTTTTCCAGGACCCCGTCGTGCGCATGGGCATTCCCGGCGTCGAGTATTTCGCTCACGCCTTCGAGATGCACCCGCGCATTGCCAAGGAATTTTTGATGCTCGGCGACCGCATGCCGGCCTCGCGCGCTTATGAGCTGGGCATGGTCAACCGCGTGGTTGCCCGCGATCAGCTTGAAAGCAGCACGCTGGACATCGCCCGGCGCATCGGCGCACAACCGCGCATGGGCCTGGCCTTGACCAAGCAGGCGGTCAACCATATCGAAGACTTGCAGGGCAAGCGCACCGGTATGGACGCAGCCTTCGCCTGGCACCACTTCGCCCACGTGCACAACGAACAAGTCAGCGGCGACAAGCTCGGCGGCTTCGACGGCAAGGCCATGGCCGCTGCCAACAAAGCCCAGGCGGGCGAGGGCGGTCGATCATGAGCAGCCTGTTGCAGACGCCACTGACCGAAGCCCTGGGCTGCCGTTTGCCGGTGGTGCAGACCGCCATGGGCTGGGTCGCCGACGCGCACCTGGTCGCGGCCACGACCCGTGCCGGGGGCTTCGGCTTCCTGGCCGGCGCGACCATCGCGGCCGAACAGCTGGAAGCGCAGATCCAAAAAGTGATCGACGCCACCGGCGGCAGCCAGTTTGGCTTGAATTTCCATATGTTCCAGGAAAACGCCGCCCAGTGCGTTGACCTGGCGATTAAATACAAGCTGCGTGCCGTGAGTTACGGCCGCGGTCCGGACAAAGCCACCATTGCCCGTTTCAAAAAGGCAGGCGTGCTGTGTATCCCCACCGTTGGCGCGCTCAAGCATGCGATCAAGGCTGTGGAGCTGGGCGCCGACATGATCACCTTGCAAGGCGGTGAAGGCGGCGGCCATACCGGTGGCGTACCCACGACCATCCTCTTGCCACAAGTGCTCAATGCCGTGCAGGTGCCGGTGATTGCGGCCGGTGGTTATGCCTGCGGTCGCGGCCTGGCCTCGGCGCTGGCAGCCGGTGCCAGCGGTATCGCCATGGGCACGCGCTTTATGATGACCAGCGATTCACCGACCCCGCGGGCCACCCTGGCGCGCTACCTGGCTGTCAATGACCCGCAGAAGATTCGCGTGACGACCGCTGTCGACGGCATGCGCCACCGCATGATCGACAATCCCTTTATCCAACGCCTGGAAAGTGCCAGCCCGTTGGGCCGTCTGTGGTTGGCCCTGTGCAGCGCACGACGCTGGCAGGCGCAAACGGGCATGAGCACCACGCACATGTTCAAGACCCTGATCAAGGCGATCAAGGAAGACCCAGCCAGCCTTTCGCAAGTGGTCATGGCCGCCAACCAGCCCGTGCTGCTGCAGCACTCGATGGTCGAAGGCCGCCCCGACGAGGGCATTTTGCCCAGCGGGCAGGTCGCCGCCGCCATCGATTCTTTGCTCAGCTGCCAAGTATTGCTCGACCAGATTGCAGCCGAGGCCGAAGCCTGCCTGCAACAGCTTATTGCGCGTGCCCACGCGTCCACCATCAGCAAATTGGGGAGAGCCCAGGCATGAACAGCGCATTCAATGTGAAATGTGAAAACGGGATCGCCGAACTGGTCCTCGACAAACCGCCGGTCAACGCCCTGGACAGCCGTGAATGGCTGGCCCTGGGTGCGGCCATCGACGCCCTGGGTAAAGACCCGGAAGTACGGGTGGTGATCATCCGCGCTGAAGGCCGTGGCTTCTGCGCAGGCGTCGATATCAAGGAACTGGACGCCCACCCTGAGCGCATCGTCAAGGTCAACGCCGGCAACTACGCCACCTTCAAGGCTATCCACCGTTGCCCGGTACCAGTGATTGTCGCTGTGCACGGTTTTGTACTGGGTGGCGGTATCGGCATGACCGGCGCTGCCGACATCGTCGTCGCCTCTACTTGCGCGCGCTTCGCCTTGCCGGAAGTCGACCGTGGCGCCATGGGCGGCGGCGCGCACTTGCAGCGCCTGTTCCCGGTGCAGAAAGTTCGCTACCTGTTCTTTACCGGCGCCCCGATCAGCGCCCCGGACGCCATGCAGTACGGCTTTATCGAGCGCCTGGTGGACAAGACCGAGCTGGCCAGCACTGCCCGTGAAATCGCCACGGCCATCGCTGCCAAGAGCCCGGCCATGATCCGCATCGCCAAAGAAGCCCTGAACGGCATCGAAGACGGCAACCTGGAAGACAAATACCGCTGGGAGCAAGGCTTCACCCTTGAAGCCTACACCCAGGAAGACTCGGCCGAGACCCGTCGCGCTTTTGTTGAAAAGCGCGACGCTTCTTTTTAAGCGCCACCTTCTGAGAACCACGCCATGCAATTGACCTATACCGACAAACAGAAGGCGTTCCGCACTCATGTGCGTGACTGGCTCAAGGCCAACGCGCCGACCGAACCACTGGCCAGTTATGACACCCGCGAAGGCTTCGAGCAGCACCGGGCCTGGGAGCGCAAGCTGTATGACAGCCGCCTGTCGATGGTCATGTGGCCCGATCACTTGGGCGGTCGCGGCTGCGACTTGACCGAGTGGCTGATTTTTGAAGAGGAATACTACGGCGCTGGCGCACCGTTTCGCGTCAACCAGAACGGCCAGTTGCTGCTCGGCTCGACCCTGATGGAGTTCGGCACCGAGGAGCAGAAGCAGCACTTCCTGCCGCGCATCGCTTCCAGCGAAGACATGTGGGCCCAGGGCTGGTCGGAACCGGGTGCTGGCTCCGACATGGCAGCGATCCGCAGCAAGGCCACGCGCGACGGCGATGAATACGTCATCAACGGCCAGAAAACCTGGTCGACCCGCGCCACCTTTGCCGACTGGGTATTTGGCCTGTTCCGTTCCGACCCTGACAGCAGCCGTCACCACGGCCTGAGCTTCCTGATGGTGCCGCTCAACACGCCCGGTGTGACCGTGCGGTCGATCAAGGCGCTGAACGGCAAGGACGCTTTTGCCGAAGTGTTTTTCGACGATGTGCGCGTACCGGTCACTAACCGCATTGGCGATGAAGGCCAGGGCTGGCATGTGGCAATGGCCACGGCGGGCTTTGAACGCGGCCTGTTGCTGCGCTCGCCAGCACGCTTCCAACAGACCGCCCGGCGCCTGGTGGCGCTGTACAAGGCCAACCCTGAAGCGGCGCGCCAAGACCCGGGCCTGCGCGATGCCGTGATCGAAAGCTGGATGGGCGCCCAGGCGTATGCCTGCTCGTCCTACCACACCGTGGGGCTGCTCGGAAAAGGCAACAAGATCGGCGCCGAGTCGAGCATCAACAAGGTGATCTGGTCGGAGCTGGACCTGAAGATGCACGAGACCGCCATGCGCATTCTCGGCGCACGCGGCGAACTGCGCGGCAATGCCCCCGAGGCGGTCGAGCACGGCCAGTGGCTGGAAGGTTTCCTGTTTGCCCAGGCCGGGCCGATCTACGCCGGCACCAACGAAATCCAGCGCAACATCATCGCCGAGCGGATGCTTGGCCTGCCTAGAGATTGAGGGGGCGACCATGGACTTTACCTTTACCGATGACCAACTCGCCTTTCGCGAGGCCATCAGCCGTTTTCTGATGACCGAAGCGCCCCCGGAAATGCTCCGCGAACTCTGGGAAACCGAAGAGGGTCGCTCGCCGGAACTGCGCCGCAAGATGGCCGAGCAAGGCTTGACCGCACTGTCGGTGCCTGAAGCACAAGGCGGCCTGGGCATGGATGACATTGCCTGGTCGCAGCTGACCCAGGAGCTGGGTTATTACGCCATCCCCGACTCCATGGCCGACACCGCTTATGTCGCCACAGGCTTGCTCACCAGCCTGCCGGAAGGCACTGCCCAGCGCGAAGCGCTGCTGGCTCGGATCGCCGAAGGCACGGTGCGTATCGCGGTCGGCCACCCGGTCAACCCGATGGTGGCCGATGTGCACCTGGCTGACCTGGTGTTGCTGGAACATGAAGGCGCCGTACACGCGGTGCCGGGCCAGGCCCTGGACACCGAACGCAATGCCAGTATCGACAGTTCCCGTCGTTTGAGCCGCGTGCACTGGAATCCCGACGCCAGTACCTTGCTGGTCGACGGCAAAGTGGGCAAAGGGCTCTGGGCCGACACCCTCAACCGTGGCGCCCTGGCTGTAGCCGGGCAGAGCCTGGGCCTGGCCCAGCGCATGCTGGACCTGTCCATCGACTACGCCGTGCAGCGCAAGCAGTTCGGCAAGGCCATCGGCAGCTTCCAGGCCATCAAGCACCACCTGGCCGACGTGGCCAGCCGCATCGAATTTGCCAAGCCCGTGCTGTACCGCGCTGCCCATGCCCTGGCCAAGGGCGAGGCCACTCGCGACCTGCATGTGTCCCACGCCAAGCTGGCCTGCTGCGAAGCGGCCTGGTTGGCGGCCCGGCACGGTATCCAGGTGCATGGCGCCATGGGGTACACCTGGGAGGTTGACCTGCAGATGTTCATGAAGCGTGCCTGGGCACTGGATTCGTCCTGGGGTGATCGTGCCCTGCACAAATCGCGAGTGGCCAGCGCCATCCTCGCCGACGACGCGGCCATCGGCCCGTCCCACACTTTCGAGGACTGAACCATGGCCCAAGCCTATATCGTTGATGCCCTGCGCAGCCCGACCGGCAAGCGCAAGGGCGCATTGGCCGATGTCCACGCCATTGACCTGGGCGCCCATGTGCTCAAGGCGCTGGTGGAGCGCAACGGCATCCCGAGCGAAGACTATGACGACGTGATTTTCGGTTGCGTCGACACCATCGGCTCTCAGGCCGGCGACATCGCCCGCAGCAGTTGGTTGGCCGCAGGCCTTGCGCTGAATGTGCCGGGCACCACGGTGGATCGCCAGTGCGGCTCGTCCCAGCAGGCCCTGCACTTTGCTGCTCAGGCGGTGATGAGCGGCACTCAGGATGTGATCGCCGTCGGCGGCGTGCAAACCATGACCCGCATTCCGATCGCCTCGGCCATGCTGGCCGGCCAGCCGCTGGGCTTCCCTGACCCGTTCAGCGGCAGCAAAGGCTGGCAGGCGCGCTTTGGCAACCAGCCGGTCAACCAGTTCTACGCTGCCCAGCGCATCGCCGATCACTGGAACATCAGCCGTGCGGCCATGGAAGCCTATGCGCTGGAAAGCCATGAGCGTGCGCTGCGGGCCATGGCCCAAGGCCGTTTCGAGCGTGAGATCGTGTCGTTCGAAGGCCTGTCGATGGATGAAACACCGCGCCAGAGCAGCCTTGAAAAAATGGCCAGCCTGGAGCCGGTGGACCCTGCGTACCCGTCGATCACTGCGGCGGTTTCAAGCTCCACCTGTGACGCTTCGGCCGCCTTGCTGGTGGTGTCGGAAGCGGCGCTCAAGCGCTACGGCCTGACGCCGCGAGCACGCATCCACCACCTGAGCGTGCTGGCTGACGACCCGATCTGGCACCTGACTGCACCGATCCCGGCGACCCGCGCAGCCCTGAAAAAAGCTGGCATGCGCCTGGCCGACATCGACCGCGTGGAAATCAACGAAGCCTTCGCCTCGGTGGTGATGGCCTGGCAGCAAGAGCTGGACTACGACCCAGCGCGCACCAACGTCAATGGCGGCGCCATCGCGATGGGCCACCCGTTGGGCGCCACCGGCGCGCGGCTGATGACCACCTTGCTCCATGAGCTGGAACACAGCGGCGGCCGCTATGGCCTGCAGACCATGTGCGAAGGCGGCGGCCAGGCCAACGTCACCATCATCGAACGCCTTTGACCCTGTAGGAGCAAGGCTTGCCTGCGATGGCGTCGCCGCGATTGTCAGATAGTCCGCGGCGACGCCATCGCAGGCAAGCCTGGCTCCTACCAGCCGACCGAATCAGGAGTAAGTATGGGAATTCTTAACCAACGCGTGTTCATCATCACCGGCGCCGGTGGCGGCCTGGGGGCAGCCCACGCCCGCGTATTCGCGGCCGAAGGCGCCTGCGTGCTGGTCAATGACATCAATCGCGACGCAGCCGAGGCGGTGGTCGACCAGATCCTCTCCGCTGGCGGCCAGGCGGCGGTCAACACCAGCAACATCACCGACTACGCCGACAGTGCCCTGGCCGTGCGCCAGGCCATCGACACCTGGGGTGCGCTGCACGGCGTGGTCAACAACGCCGGCATCAACCGCGACCGCATGTTCGCGTCGATGACCGAAGCTGACTGGGACGCGATCATGGCCGTGCACCTGAAGGGGCACTTCTGCATCAGCTCCCATGCCGTGCATTACTGGCGCGACCTGTCCAAGGCCGGGCAGGCGGTGGACGCTCGCATCATCAACACCACCTCCGGTGCCGGCCTGCAAGGCTCCATCGGCCAGTCCAACTATGCCGCCGCCAAGGCAGGCATCGCTGCGCTGACCCTGAACCAGGCTGCTGAACTGGCGCGCTACGGCATCACCGCCAACGCGGTAGCACCGGCCGCGCGCACCGGCATGACCACCGCGGTCGAGGCCATGGCCACGCGCATGGCCAAGCCTGATGGTGACGCGTTCGATTACTGGGCGCCAGAAAACGTCTCGTCGTTGTTGGCCTGGCTGGGTTCCAGCGCGGCGGCCGGCGTGACCGGGCGCGTGTTCGAGTCTGAAGGCGGGCGTATCTCCATCGCCGACGGCTGGCGCACCACCGCGGGCGTCGACAAGGGCGACCGCTGGCAGCCGGCCGAAGTCGGTGAGGCGATCCAGTCCCTGCTGGCCACCGAAGTGGCGGCGCAGAAGGTCTACGGCAGCTAAGCCAGGAGCACTGAGCATGGAGTTTTGCTTCAGCGAAGAACAGCAACTGATCCGCGACAGCGCGGCAGCCTTTTTCAGTGAAGTGTCGACGCCCGCCGCTGTTCGCGCAGCGATGGCCAGTGACAGCGGTCACGACGAAAAGGCCTGGCAGCGCTTGTGCCAAGAGCTGGGTTGCCAGGCCATCACCATCCCCGAGGCGCTAGGCGGCTTGGGGTTGGGCTATGTGGAACTGGCGATTGTGCTGGAGCAGATGGGCCGCACCCTGTGGTGCTCGCCATTCTTTGCCACGGTGTGCCTGGCCGTGCCGGCCTTGTTGTTGGCAGCTGACGCTGAGCAACGGCAGCGTTACCTGCCGGCAATCGCCGCCGGCGAACTGACCGCGACCCTGGCCTGGACCGGGCCACAGGCCGCGCGGGCGGGTGGGCAGTGGGGGATTGAATCCGTCGGTGCCACGTGCCAGCCAGTGGCCGGGGGTTACCAACTCGACGGCTGCCTGCGCTATGTGATCGACGGCCACAACGCCAAGCTTTTGCTGGTGGCGGCGCGTGACGAGCAGGGCATTTCACTCTTCGCCCTGGACGCCGATCACCCCGGTATCGAACGGCGCTGGACGCCGGGCATGGACCAGACCCGGCGCCAGGGCGAGATCCACCTTGACCAGGTAATCGTCCCCGCCAGCCAGCGCCTCGGTGCCGAAGGCGAGGCCTGGCCGGTGCTGGAACAAGTCATAGCCCTGGCCAAGATCGCCGTGGCCGCCGAGCAGTTGGGCGTTGCCCGCCGCACGCTCGAACTGAGCGTCGATTACCTGCAACAGCGCGAGCAGTTCGGCCGCCCGTTGTCGGGTTTTCAGGCCCTCAAGCACAAGGCGGCCGACATGCTGCTCAAGTGCGAGCTGAGCCACTCGGCAGTGTATTACGCCGCCTGTGTCGCCCAGGAAGGGATGGACGAATTGCTCGAAGCCGCTGCCATGGCCAAGGCCACGACCAGCGATGCAGCGTTCTTCAATGCGGGCAGCGCCATTCAACTGCACGGTGGCGTCGGTTTTACCTGGGAATACGATGTGCAGCTGTATTTCAAGCGTGCCAAGGCCAGCGAGCTCTACCTGGGCAATGGCGCGCAGCAACGCGAACAGATCGCCCGACTGCTGCTGGATGAACGCCCATGAAACTGACCTTCAGTACTGAAGACGAAGCCTTTCGCAAGGAAGTCGCCGACTGGTTGCAAGCCAATCTCAGCGGCGAGTTTGCCGAGTTGCGCTTTCGTGGTGGCCCGGGTGATGAACATATGTTTGCCGCCGAGCGTCGCCAGTGGGAGCGCAAGCTGGCTGAAGGCGGCTGGACCTGTGTCGGCTGGCCGCGCGAGCACGGCGGTCGGGGTGCGAGCATCGCCCAGCAAGTGATCTTTTTCGAAGAATACGCCCGCGCCGGTGCGCCGGGCCGGGTCGGGCATATCGGTGAAGGCTTGGCCGGCCCAACCATCGCCGCGTTTGGCAGTGAAGCGCAACGCCAGCGTTATCTGCCTGGCATCATCCAGGGCACCGAACTGTGGTGTCAGGGCTATTCGGAACCGGGCGCAGGTTCTGACCTTGCCAACGTCAAGACCCGTGCCCAGCTAGACCCGGCCACCGGCCAGTGGTCAATCAAGGGCCAGAAAGTCTGGACCTCGCTGGCCCATGAAGCCGAGTGGTGTTTTGTGCTGGCCCGCTGCGAAGCAGGGTCGGTGGCGCACAAGGGCCTGGGTTTTTTCCTGGTGCCGATGCACCAGAATGGCGTGACGGTGCGGCCGATCGAGCAGATGACCGGCACCTCGGAATTCAATGAAGTGTTTTTTGATGACGCCCAGGCAAGCGACTTGATCGGTTTGCCGGGCGATGGCTGGAAAATCGCCATGGCCCTGCTCGGTTTCGAGCGCGGGGTCTCGACCCTGGGCCAGCAGATGGCCTTCCAGAACGAGCTGGATGAAATCATCCGCATTGCCAAAGCCAACGGCGCGGCGAGCGACCCGGCCTTGCGCCAGCGCATCGCAGAGGCCCATACGGGGCTGCGCCTGATGCGCTACAACGCCCTGCGCATGCTTAACGCCAAGGCGGGCGATGAGCAGGCGGCGCTGGTCTACAAGCTGCACTGGGCCAGCTGGCACCGCCATCTGGGCGCCCTGGCAATGGATGTGCTTGGCCCTGAAGCCGAGCTGCTCCAAGCTGCGCCCTATCAGCTGACGCGTCTGCAGTCGCTGTTTCTATTTAGCCGTGCAGACACCCTGTACGGCGGCACCAACCAAATTCAACGTAACCTGATTGCCGAGCGCGGGCTCGGCATGCCCAAGCAATCCAAAGGCCGCTAACCATGACTATTGATCTGAAACGCCCTGAATATGTAGACGGCCACGGCCTGCTGGTTGGCAAGTCGGTATTGATCACCGCCGCAGCCGGTGCTGGCATCGGTTATGCCGCTGCCAAAAAAGCCATTGAAGAAGGCTGCCGCGGCATCGTTATCAGCGATATCCACGAAGGCCGCCTGCAAGCGTCGGTCGAGGCGCTCAAGGCCGAAACCGGCAAAGTGTCGGTGTGGGGAAAGGTCTGCAACGTCGCCGATGAAGACCAGGTGCAAGCGCTGATCGACTTTGCCGAAGACCGCCTGCAAGGCATCGATGTGCTGATCAACAACGCAGGCCTGGGCACCACCTGCGCGCTGATCGACATGCAAGACAGCGAGTGGAGCAAAGTCCTCGACGTGACCCTGACCGGCACCATGCGCATGACTCGCTACATGCTGCGGGTGATGAAGGCTCGTGGCAAGGGCGGCGCCATCGTCAACAACGCCTCGGTACTGGGCTGGCGCGCGCAGAAAGAACAGGCCCATTACGCCGCCGCCAAGGCCGGTGTGATGGCCCTGACGCGCTGCAGCGCACTGGAAGCCGCCGAATTCAATGTGCGTATCAATGCGGTGGCGCCATCGTTGGTGCTGCACCCGATGCTGCGCAAGTCGGCGCCTGAAGCGCTGCTTGAAGAGCTGGAAGCCAAAGAAGCCTTCGGCCGCGCCGCCGAAGCCTGGGAAGTGGCCAACGTGATGGTCTTCTTGGCCAGCGACTACGCCTCCTACATGACCGGCGAAATCCTGCCGGTCAGCTCCCAGCAAGCGTGAGGGCCGAACCATGACTCAGGTCTTTTCCACCGCTGCGCAACTGCGCGATGCCGTCGGCATGACGCTGGGCGCCACCGACTGGCTGGTGATCGAACAACCCCGCGTGGACTTGTTTGCCGACGCCACGGGCGACCACCAATGGATTCATGTGGACCCGGTTCGCGCAGCCGATGGGCCGTTTGGCGGCTGCATTGCCCACGGCTACCTGACCCTGGCGCTGGTCAATTACTTTCTGCCGCAACTGATGCGCGTGGACAACCTGCTGATGGGCGTCAACTACGGCTGCGACCGGGTGCGTTTCCCCGCGCCAGTGCCGGTGGGCTCACGGGTGCGCGGGGTGGGTGAAATCACCGCCGTCGAGACCCAGGCCAATGGCGGCTTGCAAGTGGTGGTGCGCGTCAGCATCGAAATTGAAGGCGCCCAGCGCCCGGGCTGTGTGGTCGACACCATCAGCCGCTACACCTTCAACCCAGAGTCCTGAGGATATTTCCATGAAAGAAGCCGTTATCGTCTCTACCGCGCGCACTGCGCTGGCCAAATCCTTCCGGGGCTCTTTCAACGATACCGAAGCCCCCGTGCTGGGTGGCCATGTGGTGCGCAGCGTGGTTGAACGCGCAGGCGTAGACCCGAGCGAGATCGATGATGTGATTATGGGCGCCGCTGTGCAGCAGGGCACCCAGGCCTACAACATCGGCCGCTTGAGCGCCTACACTGCAGGCTTGCCGACCAGCGTGCCGGGCATGGCCCTGGACCGCATGTGCGCCTCGGGCCTGATCGCCATCGGCCACGCGGCCAAGGGCATCATCACGGGCGACCTGAACATCGCCGTGGCCGGTGGCGTCGAGTCCCTGTCGCTGACCCAGAACAAGTACAAGAACACCTACCGCGCCCAATCGAAAGCGGTGCTGGAGCAGATGCCCAGCGCCTATATCCCGATGCTCGAAACCGCCGAAATCGTTTCGCGCCGCTACAACGTCAGCCGTCTGGCCCAGGACGAGTACGCCCTGCAAAGCCAGCTGCGCACCGCCGCGGCGCAACAGGCTGGGCTGTTTGGCGAAGAAATCGTGCCGCTGACTGTGCAGCAACTGCAGTTCGACAAAGAAGGCAACCCGGCCGGGCACAAACAGGTGATTGCCGGCATCGATGAATGCAACCGCGCCAGCACCACCCTGGAAGGGCTGCAGAGCCTCAAGCCGGTCTGGAAAGACGGCCAGTGGGTAGAGCAGGGCGAGTTCATCACCGCCGGCAACGCTTCGCAGTTCTCCGACGGTGCCGCCGCTTGCCTGCTGATGAGCGCCGACGAGGCACGCCATCGTGGCCTGACCCCGCTGGGCACCTATCGCGGCATCGCCGTAGCCGGCTGCGCCCCTGAAGAAATGGGCATCGGCCCACTGGTGGCGGTGCCTAAGCTGCTGGAGCGCTTCAACCTGCGAGTGTCGGATATCGACCTGTGGGAAATCAACGAAGCCTTTGCCTGCCAGGTCTTGCATTGCCGTGACGCCCTGGGCATCGCCAACGATCGCCTGAACGTCAACGGCGGCGCCATCTCCATTGGCCACCCGTTCGGCATGAGCGGCGCCCGCATGGTCGGCCATGCCTTGCTCGAAGGCCGTCGCCGTGGGGCGCGCTATGTCGTCATCTCCATGTGCATCGGTGGCGGCATGGGCGCGGCGGGGTTGTTCGAGTTGTAATCACCCGCAGCATAGCGGTGGCTTCATCGCAGGCAAGCCTGGCTCCTACAACGGTGGTACACCGCCAATCTGGTAGGAGCTGAGCTTGCTCGCGAGGCGCCATGCCTGACACACCGCGGTGGCTTCATCGCAGGCAAGCCTGGCTCCTACAACGGTGGTACACCGCCAATCTGGTAGGAGCTGAGCTTGCTCGCGAGGCGCCATGCCTGACACACCGCGGTGGCTTTATCGCAGCATAGGTATCTACACATCTTTTGGTGTACTGCATTTCGTAGCAGTGGACGAGTAGAACGAGGCCACGTCCGGCTGCGCAGCAGTCGTAAAACCTGGCACTTCAGTATTCAGATACACCGCGAGTACAGGCTTTGCGAGGACTACGTCCCCGGACCTGGCCTCGCTGAACTCGTCTACTGCTACGAATGTAGCCGCTGACGAGGTACGAGGCTGCGATCGGCAGCGAAGCGGCCGTAAAACCTGAGACCGTAATCCATCAGGCACACCGAAGGGCCTGAATTTACGACGGCTTCGCCGCCGATCGCAGCCTCGTACCTCGGCAGCGGCTACAAGAGCCGCGCTGCCCCAGAATTGTGTAGATACCTATGTTTATCGCAGGTAAGCCTGGCTCCTACAACGGTGGTACACCGCCAATCTGGTAGGAGCTGAGCTCGCGAGGCGCCATGCCTGACACACCGCGGTGGCTTTATCGCAGGTAAGCCTGGCTCCTACAACGGTGGTACACCGCCAATCTGGTAGGAGCTGAGCTTGCTCGCGAGGCGCCATGCCTGACACACCGCGGTGGCTTCATCGCAGCATAGGTATCTACACATCTTTTGGCGTACTGCTACGAATGTAGCCGCTGACGAGGTACGAGGCTGCGATCGGCAGCGAAGCGGCCGTAAAACCTGAGACCATAATCCATCAGGCACACCGAAGGGCCTGAATTTACGACGGCTTCGCCGCCGATCGCAGCCTCGTACCTCGGCAGCGGCTACAAGAGCCGCGCTGCCCCAGAGTTGTGTAGATACCTATGTTCATCGCAGGCAAGCCTGGCTCCTACAACGGTAGTACACCGCCAATCTGGTAGGAGCTGAGCTTGCTCGCGAGGCGCCATGCCTGACACACCGCGTGGCTTCATCGCAGGCAAGCCTGGCTCCTACAAAGGTGGTACACCGCCAATCTGGTAGGAGCTGAGCTTGCTCGCGAGAGGCCTTACCTGACACACCTCGATGGCGTCATTGCCGCGGTCCGGCGTTCCGGCAAACGGTAACGGCCAGACGTAAGCCATTCGGACGATGCCTCTTTCCTCAATCAAGTCGACTATCGGCTCAAGGCGGCGGCCCTTGGCCTGTCTGCCTACCCATAACAACAATCATTAGAGGACGGGTTGCCGATGAGCAAGCTGATCAGCTATGCCTTTTGTCTAGTCGTGGCCGCACTGGTGCTCTTCGCCTTTTCTCCCCGTGAATCCGGTGATCAGCAGCACGTTTCCCTTGACCTTGGCCGGGTCCAAATCAACAAGCTGGTTCGCGTCGGCTCGCAATTGGTTGCAGTGGGCGAGCGCGGCCTGATCGTCAAGAGTGACGACCAAGGCAAGAGCTGGCAGCTGCAGGACAGCGGCAGCCGCGTCACCCTCACCGATGTCACTGCACTGGACGCCAACACCCTGTTGGCGGTCGGCCATGACAGCCAGATCCTGCGCAGCACCGACGGCGGCCAGCACTGGCAGCAAATGATGCTCGACACGGCATTGGGCGAGCCATTGCTGGGTGTGTGGAGTGGTGACGGCAAAAACGCCTACGCCTTCGGCAGCTTCGGCAAGTTCTTTTTGTCTGCCGATGCTGGCCAGACATGGACCGCCCAAACCTTGCCTATCACCGGCCAGCACCTCAACAGCCTGGACGGCAGCACCGATGGGCGCCAGATCCTGGTGGGCGAGGCGGGGCTTGTGTTGCGCAGCGATGACCATGGACAGAACTGGACCTCGGTCGAGCCGTTCTACAACGGTTCGCTGTTCGGCGTGGCGCTGCTCAGCGATCACAACTGGGTGGCCTACGGTATGCGCGGGCATGTGTTTGTCAGCCATGACGACGGCCGCAACTGGGCGCAGGTCAAATTGCCTCACGAGTTTCCACTGTATGGCCACGCCAAAGTCGCCCAAGGCGCCGGTGTGGTGATTGTCGGCACCGGCGGTGCCTTCGTGCGCCTGGACGGCCAGGGCACCCTGGGCCAGACCGGCTTCATCAAGGGCCTGGGCACGCTGACATCGGCGGTCTCGATGGCTGACGGCACATTGATCGTGGCAGGGCAGCGCGGCCTGTTACAGCAGCGCAGCGGCCTACTCACGGCTTCGAGCAAGTAAGGGGTGAACATGAGCAAGCGCGAGACTCGAATCAATCAATGGGTACAGGGCTGCGCCGACCGCCTGCTGGCATGGCGCAAACCCCTGATGCTGGTGTTCCTGCTGATCACGGCAGCGTTGGGCTACAGCGCTACGCACCTGCGCCTGGACCCAGGCTTCAACAAGCAAATTCCCATCACTCACCCTTACATGCAGAGCTTTCTGCGCTACAGCGAGATTTTTTCCGGGGCCAACAGCGTCCTGGTCAGCGTGCGCTGGAAAGGTGAGGGCGATATCTACAACAAGGCCTTCCTGGAAACCCTGAAAAACGTCACCGATGACGTGTTTTTCATTCCGGGTGTACGCCGCGCCAGCGTGCGTTCGCTGTTTACCCCGGATGTGCGCTACATCGAGATCACCGAAGACGGTTACTTCGGTGACGTCGTGGTGCCGCCGCACTTCAGTGGCACGCCCAAGGATCTGGAGCAGGTGCGCAGCAACACAGCACGCTCCGGGCAGATTGGCGCGCTGGTGGCCAATGACCTGAGCGCGGCGATGGTGCGAGCGGACCTGCAGGAGTTCAACCCGGACACCGGTGAGCGCGTGTCCTATGTGGAGATCGCCAAACAACTGGAAGCCATCCGGGCCAAGTACGACAACGCCGATATCGAGCTGAACATCGTCGGCTTCTCCAAGCTGGTGGGCGATGTGGTCGATGGCCTGTTCGTGGTCATCAGCTTCTTTGTCATGGCCTTCTTCATTACCGCCGCCATGCTCTGGCTGTATTGCCGCTCGATCAAGCTGACGGTGGTTTCACTGGTGGTCGCCATGCTGCCGGTGATCTGGCTGCTGGGCCTGTTGCCGTTGATGGGGCTGGGTATCGACCCGATGTCGATCCTGGTGCCGTTCTTGATTTTCTCCATCGGCGTGTCCCACGCGGTGCAGATGACCAACGCCTGGAAACAGGACGTGCTGGCGGGCAGTGATTCGATTCGGGCGGCGCATTCGGCGTTCTGCAAAATCTTCATTCCCGGCGCCCTGGCGCTGCTGATGAACGCCCTGGGCTTTGGCGTGATCATGCTGATCGACATTCCTATCGTCCACGAGCTGGGCGTGACGGCCTGCATCGGCGTGATGCTGATGATTGTCACCAACAAAATGATGCTGCCGATCATTATTTCCCACCTGAAGCTGGAGTCAGGTTCGGCGCAGACCAACTATGTTGCGCCCGGCCACAAGCACAAACTGTGGTGGCGGCTGTCGGTGGTGGCCGAGCCCAAGCCTGCGCTGGTGGTGTTTGCCATCAGCCTGGCGTTGCTGGTGGGCGGGGCGATCAAAAGCCGCGACCTGGTGGTGGGAGATGTGGGCACCGGTGCGCCGGAACTGCGCAGCGATTCGCGCTACAACCGTGACAACGCCAATATCATTGACCGCTATTCCATCGGCCTGGACGTGCTGGCGGTGTACTTGCAAGCGCCGAACATCAAGGAAGCCTGCCTGGACCCGGATGTGATGCGTACCGTCGAAGAACTCGACTTCAAGGCTCGCAGCCTGCCCGGCGTGCAGTCCGTGCAAAGCGTGGCGAGCATGGGCAAGGTGACGATTTCCGGCAACAACGAAGGCAACCCGCGTTGGGCCGCTATTCCCGGTTCCGAGCGCGGCCTGCAGCCAGGCTCCCAGGCCTACACCAGTTCTCACGGGCTGGTGGTCGATGGCTGCGGCACCATGCAGATCCTGGTGTTTCTCAACAACCATGATGGCGCCACGGTGGGCCAGGTGGTCGGTGGGCTCGAAAGTATCATCAAGGCCATTGATCAACCTAAGGTGCAGATCCATCTGGCCGGCGGCAACGTCGGGGTGATGGCCGCCTCCAACGAAGCGGTCAAGCAGGCCGAGGTGCAGATGCACGCGGCGCTGCTGGGGTCGGTGGCGCTGTTCTGCTGGCTGACCTTCCGCTCATTTCGCGCGGTGCTGTGCATCATCACCCCGCTGGCGATCGTTGCCACCTTGTGCAACGCGATGATGGCGACCCTGGGCATTGGCCTTAAAGTCTCGACGCTGCCGGTACTGGCCCTGGGGGTCGGTGTGGGGGTCGATTACGGTATCTACCTGTACGAACGAATGCAGCATGAGCTGGCCAGCGGCAAGGACCTGCGCAATGCCTTCTACGAAGCCATGTGCCAACGCGGCACGGCGGCGTTGTTCACGGCCTTCACCATGTCCATCGGGGTCGGCACCTGGGCCTTTGCAACGCTCAAGTTCCAGGCCGACATGGGCATCCTGCTGGCGTTCATGTTCCTGGTGAACGTGTTCGGCGCGATCTTCCTGTTGCCAGGGCTGGCGGCGTGGTTCCACCGCTCGCGGCCGCTGGTGGTGGTTGCACCGCAGGCTGAAAAAGCGGCCAAGGCTCAGCCGCAAATGGCCGAGGCGAATGCCTGATGAACAGCAAAGCCAGCAGCGCAAGCCCGTTGTGCGATATGTCGATAGACGACTATGACCAGCTGCTGGAGCTGCTCTATGGCGCCGCGGTCGACGAGCACGGCTGGAGCAAGGTGCTGGCGCGGTTGCAGGCCTTGTTCGATGCCAACTACGTGACCTTGATCCTGCGGACCGCGGACTTATCGTCCACGGGCCTGATGATCGTGCTGGGCAATATCGAAGGGCAGGGGGGCGTGGCTTACTTCACGTACCCCTACGGCCTGACGCCGTTTATCAACTCCCCGGTGGAGCAGGTGTTTACCGTCGGTGACCTGATGGACCGGGAGGCCTGGCGCAACAGTGACTACTACCGCCAGTACTGCGAGCCCAAGGGTGTTTTCCATGTCCTGGGGGTGGACATCGAGCCACCTTGCGGCGGCAGGTTTCGCTTTCGCATCACCCGCCCCGAATCGGCCGAGGATTTCACTGAGGCGCAGCGCAAGTTCTGCGAGCGCCTGGTGCCGCACCTGCGACGGGTGCTGCACATTCATGGCGCCCTGGGCCGCACCGAATCGCTCAGCTCCCAGTATTCCCAGGCCATTGGCCGACTGTCGGTGGCCACCCTGGTGCTGGACGACAATGGCCGCCTGATCGAGCACAACGACATGGCGCGCGAACTGCTGCGCCAGGGCGATGGCTTGAAGCTGGTCGGCGGTTGCCTGGAGGCTTACTACCCCGGTGACAACAAACGCCTGTGCCAGGCCATTCGCCAGGCATTGGCCGACAGTCGCGGTGAGACGATCGCGCTGTCTCAGGCGTTGTCCATCAGTCGCCCGTCGGGCAGCGTCAGCCTGGGCCTGGTGGTCGAACCGATGCCACGCAAGGACTGGGTCGATGGCAAGGGCCAACCGGCGCTGATGATTTATGTGCGCGATGCAGTCGGGCGTTCGCTGCTGAACACGGCGATGATTCGCCAGGTGTTCGGCTTCACGCCCTCTGAAACCTCGCTGGCCATGGAGCTGGCCAACGGTTTGTCGCTGGAAGAGGCGGCCAATGAACTGGGTATTCGTCGCAATACGGCGCGGGCACATTTGCGCGCCATTTTTTCCAAGACTGGGGTGCGCCGACAGACTGAATTGGTGCGCGTCATGCTCAACAGTGTGGTGAGCCTGGGCCAGGAGAAACAGGAAACCGACCGGCTACCGCGCTAAGCAGAGTTTGGAGCTTGTTGAAGTGTTAGGCTGTGGTTACATTGGCTCGCGGCTCCACAAGAGCGGCGAGCGGAATCTTTGGACAATAACAAAAAGCCGACCCCGTACCGACGGGTAGATTGGCTAATGAGGTTCACGTCATGCGATCGATATCACTGGTGGCGCCTGCGGTACAACCGCAAATCTCGATGTTTGAATACGACCGGCTGGTGCGCGCCATTCACGCCGGTGGCCTGGACAACCAGGCACTGAGCACGGCCCTGGAAGCCTTGCGCGTGCAGTTCGATGCCAACTACGTCACCTTGATCCTGCGCATTCCTGGCATTGAAGAGATTGGCCTGATGATCGTGGCCGGCAACTTCGAAGCCCATGGCCAAGTGGCCTACTTCACCTACCACCACGTCACCAGCCCATTCGGCAAGCAGGCGGTCGATACCGTCTTCACCCAACAGGACGTGATGAGCGACGAGCAGTGGGGAGCGAGCAGTTACTACCAGGATTACTGCCGCGGCAACGACGTGCATCACATCATGGGCGTCGACATCTCCACCTTCGATGAAGGCGTGCTGCGCCTGCGCATCACGCGCTCCAGCGCCGGCAAAAGCTTCAGTGCTGACGACCGGGCACTCTGTTCCATGCTGATCCCCCACCTGCGCCAGAGCCTGCATGTGCACAACCTGCTGGGGCGCAGCGAATCGATGGGCGAAGTCTATGCCCAGGCCATCAACCGACTGTCACTGGCCGCCATCGTGTTGGATGAAGCCGGCACCGTCCTGCAGCTCAACGACGTGGCCCGCAGCCTGCTCGACCAGGCCGACGGGTTGAAGATGGTCGGCGGGCGCCTGGAAGCCACCTACCCCAGCGACAACCGCGAACTGCACAAGCTGCTGCACAGTGCGTTCGACCAGGCCCACCAGCAAGGGGGGCGAGACTCACGTGAGGTATTGTCGATCTCGCGGCCTTCAGGCGAAGTGAACCTGGGCGTGGTGGTGGAGGCAATCCCGGCCCAGGGCTGGGGCGAAGGCCGGGGCCAGCCTCGGGTGGTGGTCTACGTGCGCGATGCAGTGGGCAAGTCCCAGGCCAACAACAACGTGGCCAAGCAACTGTTCAACTTCACCCCGGCGGAAACCGCCTTGGCGCTGGAATTGGCCAACGGCCTGTCCTTGGAAGAAGCGGCCGAAGCCCTCGGCATCATGCGCAACACCGCCCGTGCGCACCTGCGCGCGATCTTCTCCAAGACCGGTGTTCGTCGCCAGGCAGAGTTGGTGCGGGTGATGCTCAACAGCGTGGTCAGCCTGGGTGCCAACAGCATGATGCCGTTAAAGCGGCCCACTGAGACCGCGCAGCGGCCGGAGCTCAAGCGCGTTCGCTGATTTGAAATTGCATCTATTAGTGCGCAAGCCGCAGCTCACTCGCTTGTAGGAGCACGGCTTGCCGGCGATGAAGCCACCGCGGTGTATCAGGGATGACGCCGCGGGGGTAAATCGGAGCGCCGAACCGCCAGTTCCTACCTCTGAACTTCACTCATCGACAATTTTCCCATTGACGCGGATGACAGGCCTGCGCTTTTCAGCGAAGCCGCACAATTCGTCGATAGTCCTCGGGAAGTTGGTGTAGGGCACGTTGTACTGGATGAACTCGGCCAGGCATTCCGGGAAGACATCCCAAATCAGCCACAAGACTCGCGGTGTATGAAATCACGCCCATGCGCAAAATTTGCGCACCTGACCCTGAGCGCTTCGATCCCTGAAAACACCATGATCATGAACTTCCGGCACCTGCTGGAGAAGCATAAGTTGGCGCCTGCGATCCTCGCGGTCATTAACAGCTAATGGGTATGAGCGAATTATGCGTGTAACACGGAGGCGTGGGTTGATCCCGCCAAGTCGGAGCGGCGCTGTGGCTCCGGCAATGGGTTTGGCCACTTTTCCTCCTTAGATAAACTTAGGCTTTAAACACGCTTGGCTATCTGAAGCCGCGCTGCAGACTTCCCAGGCGTGAAGGGTTGATGAAAAGATGTTCAATGTAGTTGCTGTAATATGGTGACTGCCCTTCATGTGATTTTGGTGCGACTAATGGTATTTGCATGAGTGGTTAGGCGAGTGAGGGCCTCAGACCAATGGTCGAGGCCGTCACATTACCTAATCCCCCTCGGGTTTCTCGCTTTCGGAACATTAAAGAGCAGGCTCTAATGCCCCTATATGGGAAGTGAAGCTTACCTCGTCTTTAATAGGTAAATTCCGATAGTCCACGAAATCGCATTGATCAATAAAATATAAATATTGATTTTTAACATTCGCTTTAAGTGTTTTGGGAGGTTGTCAATCTCGACAGGGTCAATTCCCGCTGGTCCAGCCAAGATTTTCATTGCCATCATAGAAAGCTGGGAGACAATTGTCATTCGCCGCATGAGGCCGGACACTTCGAAGTTCACCATCATGTAGTAGGGTGAGCGTCTGGATTTAGGGAGTGCATTCAGTATTTCAGGGATGTAGCGGCTTGTATAAAGGCTGAATATTATTAAAATCCATCCTGTAAGCAATGGCAATCCAATCAGGATTGTCTCTCCCCACCTACTCCAAAACTCAAAAATAGTCATTGAGCGTTGCCTCATACAAAATTTCGCCTATGAACTCGCCAGCCCCACTAACCAATGTACCTCCCCCATAGGCCGCTGCGCCCGCCACACCAGCGGCAGCCACCACGCACGCTAATCCACCAATTCCTCCGCTGGCTGCCCCTAGAGCGGTACAAACCGGGCCAGCAGCCGTTGATACAGCGAAAGATCCCACAGCTGCTCCGGCAATTGACCCCACCAATTTTCCCCCTTCGACAAATTTTGCTTTTCTACACTCCTGGCTATCTGGGCCCGCACTGCAGACTTCCCGGATATGTAAAATTGATGAAGCAACTCCCAACGAAATTGCAATATATCCCCCGGCCCTAATATATTGGGTGGCGCGACTAATTTCTTTCAAATGAGTGGCATACCCCGGTATTGGACCCGGCCCGCCAGCTTTGTCCCAGTGGTGTACCAAGCTACGACTCGAAATGCCAAGTGACTTTTTAAGCTTGTCATGATTGCCCAAACTGAAAAATTTGCGCAATCGGGTTGATTTCAGAAATTGAGCATCGAGTTGGTTCAATAAGCGTTTTCGTTCTGCGAGAAAATCTGGCGACTTGAGATGACCATGTTGGCGATAAGTGTTTTGATACGCCTCCTCAATGCCTCGGAGCGTTTTTTGTATGCCCTCGAGTGGGTTTTCTATCATGGCTGCGGCGACGCCTAGCCAAGTCGAAGCTTCATTCAGGACATAATTCGCAATCGCAGTACGATTGTCATACATGAAATCAGCTTCTTCCGGGGTCAACGGGTCCAGCGCAGTTTTGACCTCCCGCGCAGCTGCCATCAGTAACGATTCTTCGTGAGTGAAGTCCTTATTGGGTAAGTCGCTGAGCACCATCATGCTCCCAGCCTTTATTACATGTTCAATATGTGGATTGAGTTTGCCAAATTTTATGCAAACTGAAGCCGAAGGAGGCGCTTCGAAAATTAAGCCATACAGTTCTCGAGCTGGAATACTTTTGGTCACTATATAAAAGCCCGGACCAGCAGGCGGCTCAGCCTTTACCTTTGGCCGAAAGAACTCTTCGGGTGGGCATCTGTATAATTCTGATTCGGGTCTCGGTACAGCAGGTTTCATCTGGTTTGGGGCAGCCGGCTTAAGAACTTGCGGCATAGGGCTGTATAAACGACGATCGTCGGGTTTGTTGGATTGATCCGTCATGTGCTCGATTCCCATTATGCAAGTGAGTGCCGATCATTGGTGTCGGCAGCAGACTGCTAGAGCAAAAATCGAACCAACCCTATTTAGGCCTTTAAAATCAACAGCCTATAAAAAATGACTTTCGTTTTTCATGTTTTTAGGTTGAAAAAACCAAGAAACAGCGCCAGTTGTTTCACAAGTCAAGGCCATAATTTGCACAGCCCCGATTCAGGGGCTTGAAGGCGCTCCGACTAACGTTCAACACGCGCGGCAAATTTGCTCGGGCTGGTGCTGTCATTTAGCCGGGGCACTGTTCGCCAAGGGCCGCAAACACCCTGTCCCCATCGCGTCATACTTGGTACACCGCGCTAGCTCCATCGCCGGCAAGCCGTGCTCCTACCCGACCGCGTACACCGCCCCGAAGAACCTAGTCGCGATGGCCTCACCACAGACCCGCGATGAACCACTCCCTCTAGTCCATTCGGACGATGAGCCCTCCGTCTTCAGTTCCAATAATCATCGCTCAATGCGTCTTTTCTGGAACTTATCATGACTGAAGCTTTCATCTACGACCATGTGCGCACCCCCCGTGGCAAGGGCAAGCCCGACGGTGCCCTGCATGAAGTCACCCCCGTCAACCTGGCAAGCCAAGTGTTCAAGGCATTGCGCGAGCGCAGCCAGATCGACAGCGCGTTGATCGAGGACGTGGTACTGGGGTGCGTCATCCCGGTGGGCGAGCAGGGCGGCAACATCGCCCGCATCGCGGCACTGAATGCAGACTACGCCCAGAGCGTGCCAGGTATCCAGATCAATCGCTACTGCGGCTCTGGCCTTGAAGCGGTGAACCTGGCCGCTGCCAAGGTCATGGCCGGGATGGTCGATTTGATCATCGGCGGCGGCGTCGAATGCATGTCCCGGGTGCAGATGGGGTCCGATGGCGGCGCCTGGGCCTGTGACCCGCAGGTGGCGTTCAAGACCCGTTTCGTCATGCAGGGCATCAGTGCCGACTTGCTGGCCACCCACTATGGCCTGAGCCGTCAGGATTGCGACCACTATGCGGTGCACAGCCAGCAACGCGCAGCGCAGGCCTGGCGCGAAGGGCGCTTTGCGCGCTCGGTGCTGTGCGTGACCGACATCCTCGGCTTGCCGCTGCTCGATCGCGACGAAACCATTCGGGGTGAAGTCAGCCTGGATCAGTTGGCCCAGCTCAAGCCGGCGTTTGCCGAGATGGGCGCCAAGGCCGGTTTTGACAGCATCGCCTTGCAGCGTTATCCGCAGTTCGAACGCATCAATCATGTGCACCACGCCGGCAATAGCTCGGGCATTGTCGATGGCGCCAGCGGGGTGTTGATCGGCAATGCCGAAGTCGGTCGGCGCCTGGGTCTCAAACCCAGGGCGCGGCTGGTCAGCACGGCCACCTTGGGTGCTGACCCGACCCTGATGCTGGCGGCCCCGGCCGATGCCGCGCGCAAAGCCCTGGCCAAGGCCGGCATGCAGGCCTCGGACATCGCTCTGTGGGAACTCAACGAGGCGTTTTCCTCGGTGGTGCTGGCCTTTATGACCGAGCTTTCAGTGCCTCACGAACGCATCAACGTCAATGGCGGCGCCATCGCCATGGGCCATCCCCTCGGGGCTTCGGGCGCCATGATCCTTGGCACGCTGCTGGATGAAATGGAACGCCAGGACGTCGCCACCGGGCTGGTCAGCCTGTGCGAAGCGGCTGGCATGGCCAGCGCCACCATCATTGAACGCCTCTGAGACGCCCAGACATGACTGACTACTTCACCTATGCCGTCGATGCCGACGGTATCTGCAGCCTGACCATCGACCAGCCGGACTCCAGCACCAATGTGATGGACCAGCATTTTATCGACAGCTTTCGCAGTGCCCTGGAGCGCGCTTGGGCCGACGATACGGTCAAGGGCATTGTGCTCACCTCGGCCAAGAGCAGTTTTGTGGCCGGTGCCGACCTCAAGAGCCTGGAAAAGATTCTGACCACCCGCCAAGACCCACAAACCTTGTATTCACAATGCTGGGCCTTCTCCAGCCTGTTGCGCACACTGGAAACCGCCGGCAAGCCAGTGGTGGCCGCGCTCAATGGCCCGGCCCTGGGCGGTGGGTTCGAAATCGCGCTGGCGTGCCACCGGCGCATTGCCGTCGACAGCCGCCAGATGTTGGTTGGCCTGCCGGAAGTGGGTGTAGGCCTGCTGCCGGGCGCCGGTGGCACCCAGCGCTATCTGCGACTGCTGGGGGTCGCCAAGGCGCTGCCGTTGCTGCTGCAGGGCAGCCAGCTCAAGGCCGAAAAAGCCCTGGAGCTGGGCTTGCTGGATGAAGTGGTCGCAGCCGATCAACTGCTGACACGTGCCCGCCAGTGGCTGCTTGAACAACCCGATGCAGTCAAGCCTTGGGACAAGAAGGGCTTTCGCATTCCGGGCGGCGGCCACCCGCAACAGCCGGACCTGGCCCAGCTGTTTCTTGGCACGGCAGCCAGCCTGCAAGCCACCACCTTTCGCAATATGCCCGCGCCACTGGCCATTGCCTCTTGCCTCTATGAAGGCATGCAGTTGCCGATGGACAAGGCTTTGCAGGTGGAGTGCAAGTACTTCGTCAAGCTCAACCTGGACCCGGTGGCCGGCAACATGGTCCGCACCCTGTTCATCAACAAGACTAAGGCGGACAAGCTGGTGCGTAGGCCGGCGGGGATCCCCACGCGCCACCACAGCCGCATCGGCGTGCTCGGTGCGGGCCTGATGGGGGCCGGTGTCGCCCTGGTAGCGGCCCAGGCCGGTATAGACGTGGTGCTGATAGATCGCGATCAGGCGGCTGCCGACAACGGTAAGGCTTATGCCTTCAAACGACTGGCACGTGAGGTCGAGAAAGGCCGCCTGAGCGAAGAAAAAATGCAGCAGGTGCTTGCCCGCATCCATCCGGGCTGTGACTACGCAGGCCTTGGCGAGGTGTCGCTGGTGGTCGAGGCGGTGTTTGAGGACCGGGACGTCAAGGCCCAGGTATTCGCCCTGGCGGAAGCGGCCATGCCGGCCGACGCCGTGTTGGCCAGTAACACCTCGGCACTGCCGATTACCGGGCTTGCAGCGGGTATTGCCCGGCCGGGCAATATGCTGGGCCTGCATTTCTTCTCGCCGGTAGAGCGTATGCCCTTGGTGGAAGTGATTCGCGGCCAGCAAACGTCCGACCGCTGCCTGGCCGAGGCCATGGATTTTGTCGCTCAACTGCGCAAGACACCGATCCTGGTCAACGACAGCCGAGGCTTCTTTACCAGCCGTTTTATCGGCGCCTATATCAATGAAGGCGTGACCATGGTGCGCGACGGGATCAACCCGGCGCTGATCGAAAACGTGGCGCGCATGACCGGCTACCCGGTCGGGCCGTTGAGCATTTGCGACGAGGTCGGCCTGGACTTGGCTCATAAAGGCGCTCAGCAGGCCGCCAAGGATCTGGGTGACGCGCACGCGCCAGGCTCCTCGGTCGCGGTGATTACCACGTTGGTTGTCGATCATGGTCGACATGGCCGCAAAAACGGCCAGGGTTTCTATGCCTACGAGGCCGATGGCAGTAAGTCACTCTGGGAGGGCCTGGCTCGGATCTGGCCGCAGTTACCCGCTGACCAACAGCCGGACGCTGAGGCTGTGCGCAAGCGTCTGCTGTTCGCCCAGTTTGCCGATGCGGCCCGTTGCCTGGCCGAAGGTGTGCTGACCGACCCGGCCGATGGCGATATCGGCGGCTGCTTCGGGGTTGGCTTTCCCATGTACCTCGGCGGGCCGTTCGCGGCCATGGACACCCTTGGCATCGCCACTGTGGTGCAGGCCTGTGATGAGCTGGCCGTCGATTGCGACGCCGAGCGTTTCGCCATCCCGCAGCTGCTGCGTGAGATGGTCGTCAAGGGCCAGACGTTTTATGGAGCCAACGCTGTAGTGGGGAACCTGGTATGAACCTCAACAACTTTTTCGGCGCCAACCTGCGGCTGCCCTTGATCGGCTCGCCCATGTTCCTGGCCAGCGGTGTGGAGCTGGTGGTGGCGCAGTGCAAGAGCGGCATCGTCGGCACCTTTCCCACCCTCAACGCGCGCCCGGCCGCCAGCCTGGACGCATGGCTCGAGCAGATCCGTGCAGCCTTGAGCGAACATGATCGCGAGCATCCTTCGCGGCCTGCGGCGCCGTTTGGCGTGAACCTGATCCTGCATCGCTCCAATGACCGCCAGCAGCATGACCTGGACACCGTCGTGCGCCATCAAGTACCGCTGGTGATCACCTCGGTGGGTAAGCCCGATGAGGTGGTGCGTCGGGTGCACGCTTATGGCGGCAAGGTGCTGCATGATGTGATCAGCCTTGAGCATGCCCGCAAGGCGATTGCCTGCGGCGTGGACGGTTTGATCCTGGTCTGTGCAGGGGCCGGTGGGCACGCCGGCAGCCTGTCGCCGTTTGCCTTCGTGAGTGAAGTGCGAAAGATCTGGAGTGGCCCGCTGGTATTGGCCGGCGGCATGGGCGATGGCCAGAGTATCCGCGCTGCCGAGATGCTGGGGGCGGATTATGCCTATATGGGCACGCGCTTCTTGGCCACCCGTGAATCGCAGGCCTCCTCTGGCCACAAACAGATGCTGGTGGACGACGGCACTGCCGATATCGCCTATACCCCCGTGTTCAGTGGCATTGGCGCCAATTACCTGAGTAACAGCATTCGCGCCTGCGGCATCGACCCGGCTCAGTTGACAGGCCAACAGACGGGGGGCAAGCCGGACCTGTTTGCCACGCTTGAAGACACACCGAAGGCCTGGAAGGACATCTGGTCGGCCGGGCACAGCATCGCCGCCATCCATGACGTGCCCAGCGTTGCCGAACTGGTCGAGCGGCTGTCAGCCGAATACCACGCCGCCGCCACCAAGCCTCAATGGAGCACTGCGCATGAGTGACCACCAACCCTTGGCGGGCATTCGCGTGCTGGATTTCACCCAGTTGTTGCCTGGGCCGCTGTGCACCTTGCACCTGGCCGACCTGGGCGCCGAAGTGATCAAGATCGAGCCGTCTGACGGTGGTGACCCAACCCGCGGGCCGAAGGGCGCCACGGCGATGTTTTTGATGCTCAACCGCAACAAACGCTCGCTGGCGGTGGACCTGCGCAGTGAAGCCGGTCAGGCCTTGTTGCACTCGTTGGTGGCAACGGCCGATGTGCTGGTCGAGGGCTTTCGCCCTGGCGTGGCGGCTCGTCTGGGGATGGGCTTTGAGCAGCTGCGCAAGATCAATCCACGGCTTGTGTATTGCTCGATCAGCGGCTACGGGCAGCATGGCCCGATGGCCCAGGCCGCTGGCCACGACATCAACTATCAGTCACTGGCCGGCGTACTGGAGCAGAGCGGCAGTGCCGAGGGAGGTCCGGCCCAGGGTAACTTCCCGGTCGCTGACCTTGCGGGCGGTGCGCTGTCGGCGGCCACCGGCATTCTGGCCGCCTTGTTTGACGCGGCTCGCAGTGGGCGCGGGCGGCATGTGGACATCGCCATGACCGATTGCGTGATGGCCTTGAACATCATGACCGCCAGCGCCTGGCAGCAGGGCGGGGCGCCGGTCCCGCGCGGGCAGGACTTCTTGTCCGGTGGCCTGGCCTGCTACGGCACCTACGCCACCGCCGATGGCCGCTACCTGGCCGTGGGTGCGGTGGAGATGAAATTCTGGCGTGCCTTCTGCGATGCGCTCGAGCGGCCGGACCTCTACCACCTCGGGCACGTACCCGGCGAGGCGGGTGCCCAGGCCAAGGCGGCGGTGGCGGGCATTATCCAACGGCACGATCTGGCGCACTGGGTCACGCATTTTGCAGAGGTCGATGCGTGTGTCACCCCGGTCTTGCGCATCGACGAAGTGGCCGAGCACCCCAATACCCAGGCGCGCGGCATGTTGATCGAAGCGGATCACCCGCAACTGGGCCGCTACCTGAGTTTCGCCTGCCCGTTGCGCATGGGCGACGGCCCCTGGCCGCCAACGCGCCCGGCGCCTGCATTGGGTGCCGACAATGCTGCTATCGAACATGAACTGCACGGTTTTGCGTAGGAGCCGGGTTTACCCGCGATGAACGCGCCGCGGTTTGTCTGGAGCACCGCGGTGTGGCCATCGCAGCCAAGGCTGGCTCCTACACGGTTTGGTAGGAGCCGGGTTTACCGGAGTGCCGGACCACCGCGATGAGTGCGCCGCAGTCTGGCCTGAGTTTCGCTATTCACCCTTGAGCTTGCTAAGTGGGAGATAACAATAATATGCAGCAACGCACCTACAACCTGGCTGACCTGTTTGAACAGGTAGCCCAAGCTGTCCCCGACCGCATCGCCGTGATCTGCGGTGCTTTCCAGGCCACCTACGCCGAACTCGATCGCCGCGCCACGCACCTGGCGGTGGCCCTGCAAGCCCGGGGCGTGAGGTCGGGCGATCGGGTCGGCCTGCAGCTCTTTAACGGCCCTGAGTACGTGGAAGGTTTTCTCGCTGCGTGCAAGCTGGGCGCGATGCCGGTCAACATCAACTATCGCTATGTCGCCGATGAGCTGGCGTATCTCTACGACAATGCCGGGCTCAAGGCGCTGCTATACGCCGAGTCGTTGGCGCCGCGAGTGGAGCCGATACTGGAGCGTTTTCCCACCCTCAGCGTGGCCTGCCGTTCGGGTGCCCAGTATGAGCAATTGCTCAAGGAGACCGGGGCATCGTTGCAACCGGTGGTGAGGAGTAGCGACGACCTTATGCTGCTTTACACCGGCGGCACCACGGGCCAACCCAAAGGCGTGATGTGGCCGCACAAGGCCTTGTTTTTTGGCGCATTGGGCGGCGGTGGTTATTTCCGCGCCGGGCAGAAGCCAGTCACGACTGCAGAGGAACTGGGCGAGGTCGCCCAGGCCTGTGCGCCGCTGCGCCACCTGGCCGTTGCTCCGTTGATGCACGGCGCGGCCTTGTGGGCCATTCTGTCGTCGCTGTTTGCCGGGCAGACGGTGGTGATGCGCGAACAGGGCGAGTTCGATGCCGTGGCCATCTGGGATCAAGTGGAGCAGGAAAAAATCCATATCATCGCCATCGTCGGTGATGCCATGGGGATGCCCTTGCTCGATGCGCTCAAGCAGCATCCGGGGCGTTGGGACCTGTCTTGCCTGATGGCATTGGGGTCGGGCGGTGGCCTGTTTTCTGGGCATGTACAGCAGGGCTTGCGCGAGCATTTGTGCAGCCATACCCAGGTCAACGACAGCATGGGTTCTTCCGAAGGCGGGGTGCTGGGCAGCGGTTCGCGGCCAGAAAAAGGCGACGGCCTGATCCGCATTGCGCCGCGTGACGACGTGCGGGTGGTCAGCACTGACCTGTCGCGCGTGTTGGGCCCTGGCGAAACGGGCTTGCTGGCGCGCGGCGGCCATGTGCCGGTCGGCTATTTCGGTGACCCGGAGAAAACCGCCAAAACCTTTTTTGAAATGGACGGCCAGCGCTACGTCAACATGGGTGACATGGCCAGGCTTGAGGCCGACGGCAGCATCGTGGTGCTGGGGCGTGATTCCCAGTGCATCAACAGCGGTGGCGAAAAAGTCCATGTCGAAGAAGTCGAGGACGTGCTGCATCGTCACCCGGCCGTGCTCGACGCCGTGGTAGTCGGGGCAGCGGATCCGCGCTGGGGCAAGGTGGTCAGTGCCGTGGTCAGTTTGCGCAGCGGGCAGACGGTTTCGCTTGAGCAACTGCAGGCGTTCTGCAGCCAGTACCTGGCGCGCTACAAGGTGCCCCGCCACTTGGCGGTAGTCGAGGCGGTGCAGCGTTCTCCAGCCGGCAAGGCCGATTATCGCTGGGCAGATACCGTCATGGAGCGAGCGCTGTCTGGTCTGAATTGACGATGTAAGGCCCTGGGGCTCGGCGCCATGCTGGTGGCCGGACCCCAGGAGACTGTCGATGAACAAGGTAGCTTTCATTACTGGCGCAAGCCGTGGCATTGGCCGCGAAACGGCGCTGGAGTTCGCCCGCCAGGGCTTCGATGTGGCCATCAGCGCCCGCACTCTGGAAGAGGGTGATCGCCATGCCCATGCCCTGACCCATGCCGATGGTGCGCCGCTGGCCGGCAGCTTGCGCAGCACCGCACAGGCCATCGAGGCCCTGGGCCGGCGCGCCTGGATCATTCCCATGGACTTGCTCGATGTGGACTCTGTGCATGCGGCCGCCGAGCAGGTACTGCGCGAAGCGGGCCGGGTCGATGTGTTGGTCAATAACGCTATCTACCAGGGCAGCGACCTGAACGCGAAATTTCTTGATCTGACCCCCGACACGCTTGAACGCATTTATCGCGCCTATCTGCTGGCGCCGGTATTGCTGTGCCAGGCGCTGGCCCGGCACATGCTCGAACGTGGTGACGGGGTGATCATCAACGTCACCTCCGGGGCTGGCGAAAGCAACCCGCCGGTGCCTGCAGGCGAGGGCGGTTGGGGCTATGCCTACGGGGCAGGCAAGGCGATGGTCTCGCGCTTGTCCGGCGTATTGGCGGTCGAACACGGCCGCGGCGGCCTGCGCGCCTACACCATCAACCCCGGCGTGGTCACCACCGAGGCCTTGCAGGCCACCATCGGCGAGCAAGGCGTGATTGCCCTGCGCAACGGCTCGGCGCCACCCCAGGTTCCTGCCCAAGTCATGCGTTGGCTGGCGCTGGAAGACCTGGAAGGCAAGCACCAACGGCGCACTATCAATGTTCAGCCGTTCGCCCTGGAACAGCAGATCGTGGCCGATTGGCGAGCACCTAGTCCGATCGGAGGATGAGCGCAGCGGTGCGCTTGGCGATCATTCCCTAAGAACTATGTGGTCTTAGGCGATTACCCCCTTCGATAAGAATTAGAAATGAGGACCTTCAGATGACCCAATTGATCGACATCAAGCCGGTCGCGGAAACTGTGCCCTATCGCTATGCCCGTGGTTGGCACTGCCTGGGTGACGCCGACAGCTTCCGTGACGGCAAGCTGCATACCTTGAACATTTTGGGTGGGCGGATGGTCGGCTTTGCCAACCAGGCCGGCGAAATCAGTGTGCTGGACGCCTATTGCCCGCACATGGGCGCCGACCTGTCCACCGGTGAATTGGTCAACGGCAAAGTGGTCTGCCCCTTCCACCACTGGGCCTACGAGGCCAGTGGCCGCTGCAGCGAAATTCCGTATTGCAAGCGTATTCCGCCCAAGGCCAAGACCCGCCGCTGGCAGACTTGTGAAGTCAACAAGCTGCTGTTTATCTGGAATAACCCCGAAGGCAATCCTCCGGCTGAAGGCGTGGAAATCCCGTACTTCCCGGAAATCGACAGCGACGAATGGTCCAGTGACTGGCACATCGACCTGCTGATGATCGAAACCCACCCGCGCGAGCTGGTTGATAACCTGGCCGATGCCCAGCATTTCGGCCCGGTACACGGCACGCCGGTGAAGTATTTTGCCAACGTGTTCGAGGGCCATGTCGGCCATCAGATCTTCCACGGTGACTCGAAGCACCTGGGCGGTGACTTGGTGGCAGAAAGCGCCTACTACGGCCCAGCCACTCACTTCACCCGCATGCGCGCCGAGTTCGATGGCTTGACCGTGCATTCGATCCTGCTCAACTGCCATGTGCCGGTCACGCCCAACAGCTTCGAACTGCGCTTTGGCGTGCTGGTGAAAAAGGTGCCGGGTTGGACCGAGGAGCAGAACCGCGAACTGGCGCTGCAATACGTGCAGAACAACCGCACCTCGTTCTACCAGGACGTGGATATCTGGAAGACCAAGATCCGCATCGACGCCCCGGTACTGGCCGAAGGTGACGGCCCGATCTACCAGCTGCGCGACTGGTACAGCCAGTTCTACATGGATGAGGCCCAAGTGCCGGCCGAGTGGGCACAGCGCCGCGAGATCGTGACTGCCGACCACCGTTAAGCGGCGTGTTTATCGCGGCTAAAGCCAGCGCCTACTCGATCCTGTAGGAGCCAGCCTTGGCTGCGATGACCTCACCACGGTGCATCAGGTAAACCGCGGTGCGTTCATCGCGGCTAAAGCCGGCTCCTACCTAAAGCCATCCTGCCACCGCGAAGCTTTTGGCCCGATCAAGGCTATGGTACTTTTCTGCTCCTACGCGCAAAGCAGGAACGGCAGACATTGAGCACCAAGATCATCACGAAGGAAGGCTTCGACGCGCTGAAGAAAGAGCTCGATTACCTCTGGCGCGAACACCGTCCCGATATCACGCAGAAAGTCACCTGGGCCGCCTCCCTGGGCGACCGCAGCGAAAACGCCGACTACCAGTACAACAAGAAACTGCTGCGCGAAATCGACCGTCGCGTGCGCTATCTGCGCAAGCGTCTGGAAGACATGCGTGTGGTGGAGTATTCGCCCGAACAGGATGGCCGGGTGTTTTTCGGCGCCTGGGTCGAGATCGAGAATGAAGCGGGTGAGCTGAAGAAGTTTCGCATCGTCGGCTATGACGAAATCTATGGGCGCATGGACTACATCTCCATCGACTCGCCCATGGCCCGCGCCCTGCTCAAGAAAGAAGTCGGGGACGAAGTGATCGTCCCCACGCCATCAGGCGACATGCTCTGGTGGGTGAACGAAATCCATTACCAGCCCACGCCCGACTGAAAGTCCCTTACCCCTCGCGCAGTACCGTCAGCGGGCCGCTGTTCAGGGCTCGCCGCGTGCCGTAGATACCGGCACCACCTACCAGCACCGCGCCCACCAGTGGCAGTAGCAACAGCCAGGGGTGCGGCGCCCAGGTAAGGTCCAGGGCGTAGCGATAGAGCACCAGGCTGATCACCTCGCAACCCACGGCCGCCAGCAAGCCGCTGGCTGCGCCCAACAGGCCGAATTCTATACGCCGAGTCTTGAGCAGCAAGCGTCGTTCGGCGCCCAGGGCGCGCAGCAAGGCCCCTTGGCGAATCCGTTCATCCAGCGTTGCCTGCAGGCCGGCGAAGAGCACCGCAAGGCCCGCCGCCAGGACAAACAACAGCACGTACTCAACGGCCAAGGTTACCTGGCCGAGGATGCTGCGCAGTTGTGCCAGCAGGGCCTCGACCTCAAGAATGGTGACCGCCGGGAACGCCCTGGACAGCGCCACGATTTGCGCGTCGTGGCCGGGGGCAAGGTAAAAGCTGGTGAGATAGGTGGTCGGCAAATCCTGCAGGGTGCCGGGCTGGAAGATCATGTAGAAGTTGGGCTGGAAGTTGTCCCAGTTGACCTGGCGCAGGCTGGTGACGCGCGCCTCGCGGATCATGCCGCCGACGTTGAAGGTCATGCGGTCGCCCAGGTTGAGCTTGAGGCTGGTCGCCAACTGAGACTCCACCGACACGCCCGGCAGGTCATCAGACTTGATGTCGCTCCACCAATGGCCAGCGGTCAAGGTGTTGCCGCTGGGCAGGTGGGCGGCCCAGGTCAGGCTCAGGTCGCGCTGGACCGCACGATCACCGCTGGAGTCCTTGCTGACGATCTGGCGAACCGCCTCGCCGTTGATCTGGGTCAGGCGCCCGGGGATGACCGGGTAGAGCGGGGCCGCCTGGGCCGACACATCATTCAATTGGTGAGCAAAGTTGTCCTTGTCGGCCGGCAGGATGTTCAGCGCGAAATAATTGGGTGCGTCCTTGGGCAACTGGTTTTGCCAGGTGTCGAGCAGCTCGCCGCGCAGCAGCGCAATCAAGGCCATCGCCAGCAGGATCAGACCGAAGGCGAGCGCTTGGCCCGCGGCAGCCAGCGGGTGGCGCAGTAACTGGCCCAGGCCCAGGCGCCAGGGCAGCGAGGCACCGGAGAGGGCGCGACGCAGGGTGCGCAGGCCGAGTAGCAGCAGGCCACCCAACAGCACTGCGGCTACCAGGCCACCGCCGAGCAGGGCGAAGGTCAGCACCAGGTCCAGGCTCAGGCGCCACATGATCAGGGTCAAGGCCAAGAGCGCGGTGCCGTAGATCAGCCAACTGCTCGGCGGCACCGGAAGCAGGTCGCGGCGCAGCACCCGCAGCGGCGGCACCCGGCCCAGCGCCGCCAGTGGCGGCAAGGCGAACCCGGCCAGCGCCACCAGCCCTGTGGCGATCCCCGCCACGGCCGGCAGTACGCCGCCGGGCGGCACTTCGGTGGGCAGCAGGCCGTGGAGCAACTGGAACAGCACTTGTTGCGCCAGCCAGCCGAGCAATGCCCCGGCGACACTGGCGACCAGCCCCAGTGCGGCCAGTTGCAGGCAGAACAGACTCAAGGCTTGGCGCCGGGACAGCCCCAGGCAGCGCAGCAGGGCGCTCGCATCATAACGGCGGCTGGCAAAACGGCTGGCGCACAAGGCCACGGCAACACCGCTGAGCAGGACCGCCACCAGGCTTGCCATGTTCAGGTAGCGTTCGGCCTTGCCCAGGGCTCCGCCGATCTGCCGGTTGCCGTCGCGCGAATCCTGCAGGCGTTGGTTGGCTTCAAGTGTGGGTTTAATAGCGTTGCGATAGGCCAGCAAGGCCTCGGGATTGCCGCGCCAGAGCTCGCGGTAGGTGACCCGACTGCCGGGCTGAACCACGCCAGTGGCATCGAGGTCGGCGAGGTTGATCAACACCCGAGGGGTCAAGCTGTAGAAGTTGCCGGCACGGTCTGGCTCGTAGGTGAGTACCCGGCTCATGCGCAGGGTTTTCAGGCCGACATCGATGCTGTCGCCCATCTTCAGGTTCAGTGCGGCTAATAACCGCGGTTCGACCCAGGCCTCACCGGGTGCCGGGCCGCCGCCACGGGTCTCGGGGCCATAGGGTTCGGCGGCACTCTTGAGCTCGCCGCGGAGGGGATAGGTAGTGTCGGCCGCCTTGATACTCGACAGCTGGATGCCGTTGTCGGTGGCCACCACGCTTGAGAACTCGACCACACTGGCATGAGTCAGGCCAAGGCCAGTGCCGCTGCTGATCTGCTCGGTGCGGGCAGGGGAGGAGCCCTGGAGGATCAGGTCGGCACCGAGAAATTCGGTCGCCCGCAACAGCATGGCGCCATTGAGGCGAGCGCCAAAATAGCCGATGGCGGTGCTGGCCGCGACCGCCACCACCAGAGCGAAGAACAAGACTCGCAGTTCCGTGGCGCGAGCATCGCGCCAGAGTTGCCGCATGGCCAGGCCGAACAAGCGCGAAGTGGGTGTCATCAAGGCTCCAGAGGGGCGACCAGGCGGCCGGCGTCCAGGCGGATCTGGCGATGGCAGCGGTGTGCCAGTCGCTCGTCGTGGGTCACCAGCACCAGGGTAGTGCCGCGTTCCTTGTTCAGTTCGAACAACAGATCGCTGATGCGCTCGCCCGTGTGGCTGTCGAGGTTACCGGTGGGCTCATCGGCGAACAGCACCGACGGCTCGGCTGCAAAGGCCCTGGCGATGGCGACGCGCTGTTGCTCGCCGCCGGAAAGCTGGCGCGGAGAATGGGTCAGTCGCGCCGCCAGTCCGACCCGCTCGAGCAAGTGACGGGCCTGGCTGCGGGCATCCTTGCGGCCATCGAGCTCCAGCGGCAACATGACGTTTTCCAGGGCATTAAGGCTGTCGAGCAATTGAAATGACTGGAAGACAAAACCCACGTGTTCGGCGCGCACTTGTGCGCGCTGATCTTCGTCCAGGGTGCTCAGGTCATTGCCGGCCAGCACCACCGCGCCGAAGCTGGGCAGGTCAAGGCCCGCGAGCAACCCCAGCAGGGTCGACTTGCCTGAGCCCGAGGCGCCGACAATAGCCAGGCTGTCGCCCTGGGCCAATTCCAGTGAGAGTTCATGCAGGATGGTCAGATCGCCTTCCGCGCTGGGGACCACTTTGCTAAGGTTGCGCGCTGTCAGAATGCTTGCGCCCATGGAGAGTCCGTATGCGAGTGTGGTTATTGAGTGTCGGCCTGGCCATGCTGTGCCTGGCTCAAGGCGCGACGGCGGGAACCGTTCTGGTCGTTGGCGATAGTATCAGCGCGGCTTTCGGCCTGGATACCCGCCAAGGGTGGGTGGCCTTGCTGGAACAGCGGCTCAAACGCGAGGGTTTTGACGATAAAGTGGTCAATGCCTCGATCAGTGGCGACACCAGTGCAGGCGGCCAGGCGCGGCTGCCGGCGCTGCTTGCCGAGCATAAGCCAAGCCTGGTGATTCTGGAACTTGGAGGCAATGATGGCCTGCGTGGCCAACAGCCAGCTCAATTGCAACAAAATCTTGCATCGATGGTGGATCTCTCTCGGCAGGCAGGGGCCAAGGTCTTGCTGCTGGGTATGCAACTGCCACCCAACTATGGTGCGCGCTACACTCAGGCGTTTGCCGGCGTTTATAGACAGCTTGCCGAGGAGAAAAACCTGCCTTGGGTGCCGTTTTTCCTTCAAGGGGTGGGCGGGGTACCCGAACTGATGCAGGGCGACGGAATCCACCCGGCCCAAGGGGCGCAGGGCAAGTTGCTGGAAAATGTCTGGCCGACGCTAAAACCGCTGCTTTGAGCTTTTCTCGGCACACGCTTTCGGCTAAGGTGGCGCCCCCGCTCTGGAGCCCCCGATGTCGCGTCCTGCCTGGTCCCTTTTCGCCTATAAACTGATCGAACCTGATGAGCAGCTGGACTTGTTCGCCTGTCAGGAGGTGAGGGTGCACCTGGTCACACGTCAATTGGAACTGGGTGGCTCGGCCGACCGCACGCTGTGCGGCACCTTGTTACCCGCTCAACCCCGCTGGCTGGCGGTGGAACCGACCATTTATCGCGACAGACGGTTGTGCAAACTGTGTCGCGCCATCCTCGACGCGCAACGGCGGGGCACCCGGCCCATCTGGCCTGAGCTCTGATCGGCGACCCTCAAGGGGGCTCGCGGTAGGGTAGCTCCCGTATTTTCGGGGGGCGGTGTACAATCGACGTCTTGACTTAACTGAATTTGCGAAGGATTTTCCGGATGTTGCCGCGTTTTTCCGCCGTTACCCGCTGCCTGTCACTTGCTGTCGTAATGGCGACAGGTTCTGCATCGGCCTTGGAGTTCCCTCTTCCGCCACCGGGCGAGGACATCATTGGCCAGGTACAGACGATCAAGGCTAAGTACGAAGATACCTTTGCCGACATCGCGACCGCCAACGACCTTGGCTATCTGGAAATGGTCGCCGCCAACCCGGGTGTCGATGCCTGGTTGCCGGGCGCGGGCACAGAGATTGTCCTGCCCACCCGTTTTATCCTGCCGCCAGGCCCGCGTGAAGGTATCGTGATCAACCTGGCCGAATACCGGCTGTACTACTACCCCAAGGGTCAGAGTGTGGTGTACACCTACCCGTTGGGTATCGGTCGCGAAGGCTGGGGTTCGCCCATCGCGCAGACCAAGGTCACCGCCAAGACGCCTAACCCGACCTGGACGCCACCCGCTTCGATCAAGGCCGAGCACGCCGCCGACGGCGACCCGCTGCCGAACGTAGTGCCGGCAGGGCCGGATAACCCGCTGGGCCCGTTCAAGTTCACCCTGGGTGTTCCGGGCTACCTGATCCACGGCTCGAACAAACTGTTCGGGATCGGCATGCGTACCAGCCATGGCTGTTTCCGCATGTACAACAACAACGTGCTTGCGCTGGCTGGCATGGCGCCTGTTGGCACATCGGTTCGCATTATCAACGAGCCCTACAAGTTCGGCCTGAGCGGCGGCAAGGTTTATCTGGAAGCGCACACGCCACTGGATGACAAGGGCGACCCGTCGGTGGTGGACAAGCATACGGCCGTGATCAATGCCTTGCTCAACCGCAAGGACCTGGGGCAGAACCTGCAAATGGATTGGGATGTTGTACGTGAGGTGATCGCCGCCGAAGACGGCATGCCAGTCGAGATTGCAGTACCGGGCCAAGTACCGATGGTGTCCAGTGTACCGTTGGAGTTGCAGTAACAACCTTGATACGCTCTCGCCTGATGGGGTGAGAGCCTAAAGACTGAAACCCGCCAAGCGCCCAATAAAAAAGCCGACCCACAAGTGGATCGGCTTTTTTTTGCAATAACCCCGAAGGATTATTACTTGCGGCTAGCTTTTTCCAGCATACGCAGAGCGCGCTCGTTAGCTTCGTCAGCAGTCTGTTGAGCTTTTTGAGCTGCAGCCAGAGCTTCATCAGCTTTGCGATACGCTTCGTCAGCACGAGCTTGTGCACGAGCTGCTGCGTCTTCAGTAGCAGTCAGGCGAGCTTCGGTTTCTTTAGATACGCTGCTGCAACCGGTAGCCAGAACTGCGGCCAGAGCCAGAGCAGAGAATTTCAGAACGTTGTTCATCGTGTTCCCCTTCAAGGACTTTCTATTAATAGCCATCTCTCGTGAATGAGAAAATCGCCGGCGTACATAGTACCCATTACTTGTAGTAAGTAAACTGACCGAGCGCAAGAACTGCGAAAAAATCTGCGCTTTTTGCACTAGTGATTGAACACCCTGATTAAAAAACCAGCAACCGATACTTTCATTGGCACAGGGGCGAAGCCAGCGCTACCACCGTGTAGGCGAACACACCAGGATGGCAATAAGCAATCCGCTGCTATTGTTCGAACGGGCTACCGTGGGGGCTGTTTGTTGTTGTTTTTTGTGAACTTATCGTGACTTTAGTTGCCAGAGTTCGTCTGATTCCAACAACACCCGGCACTTTTGCTCAGGCTTGACGTTCGGGTATTCGGCATGCGCCATCCGGCGAGCCAATAGGCGATTTATGGGGCGATCTCTTGAGCGTTGACAGGATTGGCGCCTACTATTGGTACGTGCTCATTTTGAAGAGAACAACCTGGCGGTTCTCGGTGTCAAATCAGGCACGGGGTGGCGTAGAGGTTCCTTCGCCGGCAAAACATCGGTAAGGTAGGGGTCAGATTACAAGACCCGCGAGGAGCAGTGATGAGCGAGGCGTTGTCCATCCACCATGACCAGGCTGGTCATCAATTCGAGACCAATGTGGACGGTCACCGTGCCTACTTGACCTACATGGATCTGGGCAAGCAGACACTGGATATATACCGTACCTTCGTGCCCAACGCGTTGCGAGGCCGGGGTATTGCCGCGGCATTGACCAAGCAGGCATTGGAATATGCAGAGAGCATGGGCTACACCGTGATCCCGTCGTGCTCTTATGTAGAGCGCTACATGGAACGGCATCAGCGCCATTCAGCGAAAATCTGAATTCTGCACACAAAAACGCCGGGCATTGCCCGGCGTTTTTGTTTGTGCTGTAGCTGTAGGAGCCAGCCTTGGCTGCGATCAAGGCACCGCGGTGTGTCAGGCGCGACGCATCGCGGGTAAACCCGGCTCCTACAGGTACGGGGTGTTCAGCCGCGTTTGCGCTTGGGCAGCACGTCCTTGAGTTTGGCGTGCATGCTGCGCAGGGTATCTTCGGTGGCTTTCCAGTCGATGCAGGCATCGGTGACGGACACGC
Organism: Pseudomonas sp. KH_021; assembly: GCF_057838865.1. Taxonomy (NCBI): domain Bacteria; kingdom Pseudomonadati; phylum Pseudomonadota; class Gammaproteobacteria; order Pseudomonadales; family Pseudomonadaceae; genus Pseudomonas; species Pseudomonas sp. KH_021. The sequence continues at coordinate 2,108,497 of NZ_CM174477.1, forward strand.
CGTATTGCAGTTGCTCCAGGTCCTTTGGAATCGATTGGGCGCCCCAGTTCAGGTGGCTTTCGACCATCAGGCCGATGATCGACTGGTTGCCTTCCAGGATCTGGTTGGCGACGTTCTCCATCACCAGCGGCTGCAGGGCCGGGTCCTTGTTGGAGTTGGCGTGGCTGCAGTCGACCATGATGTTCGGGCGGATACTGGCCTTGTTCAGGGCCTGCTCGCACAGGGCAACGCTGACCGAGTCGTAGTTGGGTTTGCCATTGCCGCCACGCAATACCACGTGACCGTAGGCATTACCCTTGGTGGTGACAATGGACACGCCACCTTCCTGGTTGATACCCAGGAAACGGTGCGGGCTGGATACCGATTGCAAGGCATTGATGGCAACGGTCAGGCCGCCGTCGGTGCCGTTCTTGAAGCCGACCGCCGAGGACAGGCCGGAGGCCATTTCCCGGTGGGTCTGGGATTCGGTGGTGCGGGCGCCAATGGCCGACCAGCTGATCAGGTCCTGCAGGTACTGCGGGGAAATCGGATCAAGGGCTTCGGTTGCCGTTGGCAGGCCTTTTTCAGCCAGGTCCAGCAGCAGCTGGCGGCCAATGTGCAAGCCATCCTGGATCTTGAACGAGTCGTCCAGGTACGGGTCGTTGATCAGGCCTTTCCAGCCCACGGTGGTACGTGGCTTCTCGAAATAGACACGCATGACCAGGTAGAGAGTGTCGGACACTTCTTCGGCCAGCGCCTTGAGGCGGTCGGCGTATTCGTGAGCGGCCTTGATGTCGTGAATCGAGCACGGGCCGACCACGACGAACAGGCGATGATCCTTGCCATCGAGAATATTGCGCACGACTTCGCGACCGCGGGTAACGGTCTGCAGCGCAGTGGCGCTCAGGGGAATTTCCTTCTTGAGCTGATCAGGGGTGATCAGAGTCTCGTTGGAGGCAACGTTAAGGTCGTCGATCGGTAAATCAGCCATCGTGTTACTCGTCAGGTCACGGGTGCCGGCCGCCAGCGATCCCCGTGCGGCGGAGCGCAGCAAGATTGAGCGCAGCGGGGACCGGAACCTTAGCGCGTTACACCGGAGCGGACAATGGGCTGAACCCGCTTTCCTGCTTCTATAGGCCAGTTCAGGGCACTAAAGTTGTAGGGGTATAGGGATTTGTACGGCCGTTGGCTCCTGAGTCTGGCTCAAACTGGCGTGGGAAAACTCGGCGGCATGTTGCTCGACCCATTGCTGGGCGAGGGCTGCCAGTGACGCTTCGCTGACATCCCGGGGGGCGTGGGCGTCGCAGTAATGCTTGATCTGGCAAACCTGCTCGCCCATGCGCGCACCGAACAATGTCTGCTCATCGGTAAAGGCGATACCGATCAGGTAGCCTTCATCGAGCTTGTAGCACCAGGCTACGTAGCCTGGATAGCGGGCGTCTTGGCCTAGGCTTGGGATGATCATGTCGATCGCGGTGCCGCGTCGATAGGCGCGGTAATGATTGCAGGCTACGCCTCCCAGGCTGATAGTGTGCAGCCGTTGCCGGGAGAGGGTTGGGCTTTTGCGTGGGCTCAACTCCACGGGTACATCGAATGGGTGGGGTAAAAAACGATTCATGAACACCGACTCCAAGCGTCGACTTTCTGACTGTCCTGACCTGAGTGTAGTAAAGGAAATGGAACTCACTGATTTGAATGTGGATCAGTCTCTGCTGACTTTGCCTGGCAGCTCTTTGCTGATTTTTACCAGCGTTGGCTGCGCCAGTTGCCGCTGGGCGCGCCTGAAGTTGCCATTGATGGAGCTACCGGTAGATCGACTGTGCTGGATCGACGCCGCAGACAATGCCGGGGCAGTGCAGCGCTACGAGGTGTTTCATTTGCCGGCGCTGTTTCTGGTTCGCGAGGGTCAATTTCAGGGTCCAGTGCATGCGCGGTTGGAGCTGGCTGCCCTGACCGATGCCTTGGCCCAGGCGGCCGGTCGTGCAGCGGACGAACTACCATAAGCAAACACGCATCGAGATGATGACCGTAGGAGAGTGGTGCTATGGGTAAGGGGTTGGGGGACAAGCTGGTGGTCGCGATTTCATCGCGAGCGTTGTTCGATTTGGGCGAAAGCCATCGGGTGTACCTGACTGAGGGCGTAGAAGCCTACCGCCAGTACCAGATTGAGCACGAAGATGAGGTGCTTGAACCGGGCGATGCCTACCTGCTGGTTGAAAAGCTGCTGAGTCTCAATGCAAGGCTGGGGCAGGCGCGCGTGGACGTCGTGCTGGTTTCGCGTAACAGTGCCGACACCGGGTTGCGGGTTTTCAACTCCATCCAGCATCACGGGCTGGGCATTTCCCGTGCGGCATTTGTCGGGGGGCGCAGCCCTTATCCGTACTTGTCAGCCTTTGGCAGCCACCTGTTCTTGTCGACCGATGCCGAGGATGTGCGCAGTGCCTTGGACAACGGCTATGCCGCGGCGACCATTCTCTCCGGTGGTGCCCGACGTGCTCACAGCGCCGAGCTGCGAATCGCCTTTGACGGTGATGCGGTGTTGTTTTCCGATGAGTCCGAACGGGTGTATCAGATGGGTGGGCTGGAGGCTTTCCAGGCCAATGAACGAGAGTCGGCGCGCCGGCCGCTGCCAGGCGGTCCTTTCAAACCCTTTCTGGCAGCCCTGAACCTGCTGCAGAAAGAATTCCCCGAGGGCACCTGCCCGATTCGAACGGCACTGGTCACGGCCCGTTCGGCCCCCGCCCATGAGCGAGTCATTCGAACCTTGCGTGAATGGGATATTCGCCTGGACGAATCGCTGTTTCTGGGTGGGCTGGAAAAGGCTGCGTTCCTTGAGGCTTTCGCCGCCGACGTGTTTTTCGACGACCAACCTGGGCACTGCGAACGTGCGTTGGGGGTGGTCGCGACAGGCCATGTGCCTCACGGCATCAGCAACGAGCGAAAAATCTGACGCTGAGTTTCTGACACGCTCCCAGCGGCGCATCCGAGTGGCAACGGCGCTGCTAAGCTGAAGCAAGCCGTGCTGTAACGGCAGTCGAGGAGGTCAAATGATCCGTTCCATGCTGTTTGCAACTGACCTCGGTCTGTACGCTCCTTATGTCATGCAACATGCCTTGGCGCTGGCACGCACCTTCAACGCCGAGCTCTATGTCATCCACGCTGTCGAGCCCATGGGGCTGTTTGCCGAGTCGGTGCTGCAAAGCTATCTGGACGAATCGACCTTGACCAATTTGCAAAATCAAGGCGTCAACACGGTCATGGCCAACATCGAGCAGAAAGTGCTCAGCAGTTTTCGCGAGGAGCTGGGCGAAGGGCAACAGGACCTGGCTTTGATTCGCGCCGTGCGGGTACGCCAAGGCGACCCGTCAGAGGTCATTCTCGACCAGGCCGAACGCCTGGCAGTGGACCTGGTGATCGTTGGCAGCCACAGCCAGGGTGCGGGTAGCGAAATTCCGTTGGGACGGACCGCGGCCAGGGTGCTGCAGTTGTCCAAGGTGCCGGTCTACATGGTGCCATTGTCACAGCATGTGGGGCGCAGGAAGGCGTAAGTTTGCCGACGAAAGAATGTAGGTATTTTGATAAAAAGTTCTAGATTTATTCTTCACGCCGTTAATATAGTTATAAACACGTCGCTGGAGCATGTGGCATCCGGCTGATTTGAGGGATACCTATGAAGCTTCAACAATTGCGCTACATCTGGGAGGTGGCGCACCACGACCTCAACGTTTCCGCTACAGCGCAGAGCCTGTATACCTCCCAGCCTGGGATCAGTAAGCAGATTCGCCTGTTGGAAGACGAGTTGGGGGTGGAGGTTTTCGCTCGCAGCGGCAAGCACCTGACCCGCGTTACACCGGCCGGTGAGCGGATCATCACCACCGCAGGTGAGATCCTGCGCAAGGTTGAAAGCATCAAGCAGATCGCCCAGGAATTCTCCAACGAGAAAAAGGGCACCCTGTCGATCGCCACGACTCACACCCAGGCGCGTTACGCCTTGCCGCCTGTGATCAGCAATTTCATCAAGCAATACCCGGAAGTGGCGCTGCACATGCATCAGGGTTCGCCCATGCAGATCGCTGAAATGGCCGCTGACGGTACGGTCGATTTCGCCATTGCCACCGAGGCGCTGGAACTGTTCGGTGACTTGGTGATGATGCCGTGCTACCGCTGGAACCGTTGCGTGGTCGTGCCTCAGGGGCACCCGCTGACCAAGTTGCCAAAGCTGTCGTTGGAAGTGTTGGCCGAATACCCGATCGTCACCTACGTGTTCGGCTTTACGGGTCGCTCCAAGCTGGATGAAGCCTTCAGCCACCGTGGCTTGACGCCCAAAGTGGTATTCACCGCTGCTGACGCCGACGTCATCAAGACTTACGTCCGCCTGGGCCTGGGCGTGGGTATCGTCGCCAAGATGGCGGTTGATCCCAAGCTTGACAGCGACCTGGTGGTACTGGATGCCAGCGAATTGTTTGAGTCGAGCATTACCAAGATCGGCTTTCGGCGTGGGACATTCCTACGCGGTTTCATGTGCGACTTTATCGAGAAGTTTGCTCCGCACCTGACGCGTGAGGTGATGGCTAAGGCGATTCAATGCCACAACAAGCAGGAACTTGAAGATTTGTTCGACGGTGTAGAGCTGCCCGTTCATTGATTTTCCAGCGCTTTTGAAAAAAAACGCCCCGTCAGGGGCGTTTTTTTTTGAGCTGTTATCGCTGACCGGCCAAGAAAAATGCAGATTCGGCATGGTTTTTGACAAAAGGCCATCGGAAATTTCCCAGAATATTTCGGAAACGTCTCGTAGGCCTAGGGCAAATAGCTCGGGATAATCCTCAGCGCCCTTGGAGGGCAATATCAAGTTGCCTCTACTTGTTGGCCTCATCAGGAGATAAGCGGATGAACGTGAAACGGATTGCACTTTCAAAGTTTGAGCGCAGAGCGAGGACCGTCAGCCATGCCTAAGGCACTGATTGTCGATGATCACCCCTTTATCCGCGCCAGCGTCAACCTGTTACTCCAGAACGAACGGTTCGACGTTGTTGGCCAGACGGATAACGGCATGGAAGCCGTACGCCTGGCGCGTGAGCTGGAGCCGGACTTGATGATTCTTGATATCAGCCTTCCGGGTATTGATGGCCTGGAGGTGATCAGCCGGATCAAGCAGATGGGGTTGTCGGTGAAAATCTTGATACTGACTTCCCAACTGCCTGACTTTTTTTCCATGCGATGCCTGAAGGCCGGGGCCGTTGGCTATGTCTCGAAATCCGATGAGCTGTGCGAGCTGAGCAAGGCTGTGCACGCGGTGATGTCGGGCTACATGTACTTTCCCGAAGTGGCGCTCAGTTCAGTGAGCCGGGCTGTTTTACGAACCTCCGAAGGCGAATGCATTGCCGCCCTGACGGACCGCGAACTGTTGGTGCTGCAGTATTTGTCGCGGGGGCTCAGCAACAAGGCCATCGGCGAAGAGATGCTGCTCAGCAATAAGACAATCAGTACCTACAAGACTCGCCTGATCGAGAAGTTCAGGGTCAACTCGGTGGTGGATCTGGCGGATATCGCCAGGCGTCATCTGCTGGTTTAGGTGGCCGATTCTTGTGCAATCTCGAGCAAGTCCTGTCATCGAATCGCCCGCTCAATGTGCTGGTCGTGGACGACCATCCGGCCAATCGAACGCTGCTGATGCAACAGCTGACTTATCTCGGTCATCGGGTTCGTATTTGTGAGCAGGGCCGGGAAGGGCTGCTGTGCTGGCTCAAGGACACCTTCGATGTGGTCATCACCGATTGCAACATGCCGGTGCTTGATGGCTATCAGCTGGCACGGGCCATCCGTGAGCATGAACGACGCACTGGCAAGGATTGTTGCTTGATCCTGGCGGTGACGGCCAATGTACAAGCGTTTGAGCGCGATCGCTGTCTGGCAGCCGGCATGGATGCCTGCCTGTTCAAGCCGCTCAGCATAAAAGCCTTGGAGGAGGTTTTAAGGGGTAGGGGGAGCGCACCTGCCGAGCTTGCGCCGAGCGAGCTGTCGGCGGCGCTGCCCGAAGTGGATATCAGCAGCTTGATGAAACTGACAGGGGGAGACCCAGCGGCAGTCAGGGCGTTGTTAGGGGATTTGCTGAGTAGCAACCGGCAGGATCTGAGGCAGCTGGACCGATTGCATCACGGCAAGGATCTGCGCGGCCTGGCCGACCTTGTGCACCGACTCAAGGGGGGCGCTCGGATTATTCGGGCGCATGGCCTATTGGGCGCCTGTGCGCAACTCGAACAGGCCTGTTCGAGCTGCGCTCCAGTCCATCGCATCAGGCCGTTGGTAGGCAGGCTGCGCCAGTCGATCCTGGCGCTTGAGCGGGTGCTGGAGCGCTACTGTCAGCGCGAGTAGCCTCAGGCCTTGCTGATCAAGTTGCCGGCGTGCAGGCCACATTCTTTCTGGGTGGCTTCTTCCCACCACCAACGGCCTTCGCGCTCGTGCTGGTTGGGCAGTACCGGGCGGGTGCAGGGCTCGCAGCCGATGCTGATGAAGCCACGCTCATGCAGGCTGTTGTACGGCAGCTCCAGCATGCGGATATAGCCCCAGACTTCTTCGCTGCTCATCTGTGCCAAGGGGTTGAACTTGTACAGTGGGCGCTCGGGCGTCGAGAAGGCGCCGTCGATCTCCAGCGATGCCACCTGGCTGCGGGTGCCAGGGCTCTGGTCCCGGCGTTGGCCGGTGGCCCAGGCCTTGACGGTGGACAGTTTACGGCGCAGAGGCTCGATTTTGCGGATGCCGCAGCATTCGCCGTGGCCGTCCTTATAGAAGCTGAACAGGCCCTTTTCCTTGACCAGGGCTTCAAGCTTGCTGTGCTCGGGCGAGACGACCTCGATGGCGATGTTGTAGTGATCGCGCACCTGTTCAATAAACCGATAGGTTTCCGGGTGCAGGCGACCAGTGTCCAGGCTGAACACTTTGACGTTCTTGTTCAGTTTCCAGGCCATGTCCACCAGCACCACGTCTTCCGCGCCGCTGAAGGAAATCCACAGATCATCACCAAAGTGCTCGAAGGCAAGCTTGAGGATGTCTTGTGGGGACTTGTTGGCGTAGGTCGCAGCCAGGGCGGCGACGTCGAAGGATGGGCTCATCAGGCGGCTTCCGGTCATTGAGTGGCGCTTGGCGCTCGTATGAGGTAGATCTTATCAAAAAATGACAGGGTGCCGGGTCGCTTTGATGGGGCGGCGTTGCTAGAGTGCGGCTTCCTTTTTTCGTGTTGCTCGAGGAGTGTGCTGTGGAAATTGCGTGTCTCGACCTGGAAGGCGTACTGGTCCCTGAAATCTGGATCGCCTTTGCAGAGAAAACCGGAATCGAATCGCTCAGGGCAACGACCCGCGATATTCCAGACTACGACGTATTGATGAAGCAGCGCCTGCGCATACTCGACGAGCATGGGCTCAAGCTTGCTGATATCCAGGAAGTGATTGCCACCCTCAAGCCGCTCGATGGCGCGGTGGAGTTCGTCAACTGGCTGCGTGAGCGGTTCCAGGTGGTGATCCTGTCCGATACCTTCTATGAGTTTTCACAGCCGCTGATGCGTCAGCTGGGCTTCCCCACGCTGCTGTGTCATCGCCTGATCACCGATGAAACCGGTCGGGTGACCGGTTACCAGTTGCGTCAAAAAGACCCCAAGCGCCAGTCGGTGCTGGCCTTCAAGAGCTTGTACTACCGGGTGATCGCGGCGGGCGACTCCTACAATGACACCACCATGCTGGGCGAAGCCGATGCTGGCATCCTGTTCCATGCTCCGGAAAACGTGATTCGTGAGTTCCCGCAATTCCCGGCGGTGCATGACTTCACAGCACTCAAGCAGGAATTCATCAAGGCCTCGAACCGGACCTTGAGCCTGTAAATCAAAACGACCGGCGAAAGGCCATGCCTGATGCTCCGGTCAGGCGGCCATTCTGTAGGAGCCGAGCTTGCTCGCGAGGGGCCATACCTGACACACCGCGTTGGCCCAATCGCCGCATAGGTATCTACACAATTCTGGGGCAGCGCGGCTCTTGTAGCCGCTGCCGAGGTACGAGGCTGCGATCGGCGGCGAAGCCGTCGTAAATTCAGGCCCTTCGGTGTGCCTGATGGATTACGGTCTCAGGTTTTACGGCCGCTTCGCTGCCGATCGCAGCCTCGTACCTCGTCAGCGGCTACATTCGTAGCAGTAGACGAGTTCAGCGAGGCCAGGTCCGGGGACGTAGTCCTCGCAAAGCCTGTACTCGCGGTGTATCTGAATACTGAAGTGCCAGGTTTTACGACTGCTGCGCAGCCGGACGTGGCCTCGTTCTACTCGTCCACTGCTACGAAATGCAGTACACCAAAAGATGTGTAGATACCTATCCAATCGCCGGCAAGCCGTGCTCCTATGCGATCCTCGGCGATCAGGTGCTGATGATCAGCGATGCGGCCAATGACTTGCGCTTTCATGACAACCCTTTGGTGACCGGCGCGCCTCATATCCGTTTTTATGCGGGCTGCCCTTTGCGGGTCAGTAATGGCAGTAAAGTCGGCACCTTATGCCTGATCGATACACGCCCGCGGGTTTTGGATGACGATGAAAAAGCCCTGCTCAAGGACTTGGCCAGCATGGCCGAACAGGAAATCGAGGCGCTGCGTGACATGGACATTATCGGTCGCGTGGGGGGTGATGAATTCGTGCTGCTGCTGATGGCGACCAGTGCAAGTGAAAGCAAGCTGATTTTGCAGCGGCTGCAGACTGCGCTCAAGACTCACGCGCAGCTGGCCGGGCGGGGATATGAAATTCGCTACAGTGTCGGCCAGATCGAATACGACCCGGCCCGGCACGATTCGGTCAAGCGCTTGCTGGCTGACGCGGATGCGCGGATGTATGCCAACAAGCGTCGCGGCTAATTAATCGGCAACCTGAATCAGGTTCTGATTGCCATGCTTGTCCGCCTTGTACCGCATGGCAACCGCCGGCGCTGGGCCGCTCTTGCCGGTTTCCATCCATTTGCGCAGGCGCGATGCATCGGCAAAGTGGGTGTATTTGCCAAAGGCATCCAGAATCACCATGGCCACCGGGCGGTCGGCCATGCTGGTCAATAGCACCAGGCAGTGCCCGGCCTCGTTGGTGAAGCCGGTCTTGGTCAGCTTGATGTCCCAGTTGCTTTTGTTGACCAGGTGGTCGGTGTTACGAAAGCCCAAGGTGTAGTTGGGCTTGGTGAACGCCACGGTTTTCTCGCGGGTGGTGCTCAGCTCACCCAGCAGCGGATAGCTGCGTGAGGCCAGCAGCAATTTGCTCAAGTCACGGGCCGTCGAGACGTTTTGGGTGGAAAGGCCGGTCGGTTCGACATAGCGCGTGCGGTTCATGCCCAGCGCTCGGGCCTTGGCGTTCATGGCCGCAATGAACGCCCCATAGCCGCCCGGATAGTGATGGGCGAGGGTAGTGGCCGCGCGGTTTTCCGAAGACATCAGCGTAATCAGCAGCATCTCGCGGCGGTTTAACTGGCTACCCAGGCGAACGCGCGAAAATACACCTTTCATGTCCGGGTTCTGGGTGATGGTGACCGTCAGAATTTCAGCCATGGATTGCTTGGCATCCAGCACCACCATGGCCGTCATCAGTTTGGTGACCGAGGCAATCGGCAAGACGCGATCAGGGTTGTTGGCATACAGCACTTGATGGGTTTGCAAGTCGATCAGCAACGCACTGCCAGAGGCCAGGTGAAGTTGCGAAGGGTCTCGTTGGACAGCGGGGGGAGGTTGGGCAATAGCGTTCGACGTGACGGCGGCAGTTCCTGTCAATAGCAGGATCAGGCTCAGAATCGAAAGGGAAGTTTTCACGTGTAGCGCTCACTAAAAGTTAGGTATGCCGTTGGTGTTGCGAGCTTTTTCTTCTGAAAAAAAACCGTTACATTTTATGAGTATGGCTGAGCGGCTGTCGATTGCCGAGGCCTACGAAAATATTTTGGCGCGCTCATTAAAAAGCCCCGCAACAGGGCGGGGCAAGGGGTGTGCGGAGCAAACGCACGATGAAGACGATATCAATAGCTGACAGCCGTCGGGGCCAGGCTCTGATGCAAGGCCTGCGCTGCTGGCAGTGAGGTTAGCGGGCCGCTGATAGGCTCGCCATCCTGGACCAGATACCAGCATGCCAACACACCCGTGGCGCGCAGGCGCTCGGGTACGGCACTGCCGATAACCGACATGATTTTTACTGTGGGCATGGGGCTCTCCTTCAGTTCATGCTGGCCAGAATACGGCCTGGCATGAGGCGGGAGAAATCATCGCTCTTGATAGTCAACATCGACGGCAGTGAGACAAACGGATGCATTTGCGGCGCAAGCCCCGATTCAAAAGGATAGAGAACAACAGCCGGTGCTATGACAGCGATTTTGTAAGATTTTGCGTATCCGATGGGTAAAGGTTGTGTAAGGTCCGACCAGCGGATGTCCAAGTCTCGTGCAAAACACAAAGGAGAAAACCATGCCCGTTATTCCCAACAAGGACACAGTCCTGTGCATGTCATTGGCCGGGCGGCCGGGCACCTTTGGTGTGCGCTTTCATAACCACCTGTATGAACAGCTGGGGCTCAATTACTACTACAAGGCCATGACCACCACTGATCTGCCCGCTGCAGTGGGTGGTATTCGCGCATTGGGTATTCGTGGCTGCGGCGTATCCATGCCATTCAAGGAGGCCTGTATTGCACTGGTGGACGAACTGGACCCTTCGGCGGCGGCCATCCAATCGATCAATACGCTGCTCAACACAGACGGACACCTCAAGGCCTATAACACCGATTACCTGGCGATACGCCAACTGATCGAACAGCATCGGCTGGACCCAGGCATGACGTTCGCCTTGCGTGGCAGTGGCGGGATGGCAAAGGCTGTGGCCTCGGCGTTTCGAGATGCCGGTTTCAAGCGGGGGACGATCGTGGCGCGTAATGCCGAGGCCGGCCGCACGCTGGCTTTGGCCTGTGGCTATGAGTGGCAACCGCAGGTCGGTAGCTTGCGCCCGCAGATGCTGGTGAACGTGACCCCGATCGGCATGAGTGGTGGCGCTGAAGCTGATCAACTGTCGTTTGACGTTGAAGTGATCGAAGCGGCGCAGACGATATTCGATGTGGTGGCGATGCCCGCGCAGACGCCATTGGTGCTCAAGGGGCAGGCGCTGGGCAAGCAGGTGATCACCGGCCTTGAGGTGATCGCCCTGCAGGCACTGGAGCAGTTTGTGCTGTATACCGGCGTTCGCCCCTCAACCGATCAAGTCAACAAGGCCGTCGAGTACGCCGTGGCCCGGTAGGAGCAGAGTTTACTCGCGATAGCATCACTGCGGTCTATCCGGCATTCGCGGTGATGCCATCGCGACCAAGGTCTGCTCCTACCGGGCAAAGTGTCAGTGAAGTCGTAATATCAAGAGGCGTCTTCAAGACGCGCCAGGCGCTCCTCCAGCGCTGCAATGCGCGCTTCCAGTTCTTCGATGCGATCCGAGGAGGCGCCAGAAGCGCGTTCCGGCCCTTGTTGGCGCGCCGCGAGGATGGCTTCAATGTCGGCAGGGTCACCCATGGCATGGGTGTAGCGGTCTTCACGCTGGCCGGCCTGGCGCGGCAGATGCAGGGCGAAGCCCCGGGCGATCAAACGTTCCAGCTGGTGTATCACCTGCTCGGTGTCTTCAAATTCATGCATTCTAGTGCTGCGGGTCAGCAGTTCGTTGACGGTTTGCGGCCCGCGTAAAAACATCAGCCCCATCAGGATGACCTGTGCCGGTACCAACTCCAGGGCCTTGTCCAGGCGATGTTCCCAGCGGTCGGCGCGGCTGCCCATCACCAGGCGCGTCATGCCTTGGCCTTCCAGCGCGCGCAGGCTCTGGCCAACCTGGCCGGGTGTCAGGTTAGTGACAGGTTCGCGGCTGGTTTTCTGGTTGCAGGCCAATACCAGTGCATTGAGCGTCAGGGGATAGGTTTCAGGGTTGGTAGCTTGCTTTTCGATCAGCGAACCAAGAACGCGAATTTCGGTGGGGTTGAGCCGTGCATCAGAAGGAGTATCGTGTTCGGCGGACATGGCTCTGTCTCTTTGTAAAGGAAAGCGCCTAGCCTAGGGTCTTTGCTTCACAAAAGACAAGCTGCCCCTTTTATTGCCACCCCCCACAAGGACATTCCATGAGTATTTCTCTGTACGCTGCCTCGGTTCCCGTCTTCAAGCAAATGCTGGGCAGCCTGAGTGATGTATTGGCCAAGGCCGAAGCTCACGCCACAGCGAAGAATATCGACCCTGATGTCTTTTTGCAGGCACGTCTGTACCCAGATATGTTTCCTTTGATTCGCCAGGTGCAGATCGCCGTCGATTTCGCCAAGGGTGTCTCGGCACGCCTGGCGGGTATTGAGTTGCCAGTGTATGAAGACACCGAGCGCACCTTTGCCGAGCTGCAAGCGCTGCTGAGCAAGGTTCAGGCGTTCATTGCCAGTATCGAACCGGCCCAGATCGATGGCCAGGAAGGCCGCGAAATCATCACCCGCCCAGGTACGCCAAAAGAAAAACGCTTCACCGGCCAGAACTACCTGCTGACCTACGGCCTGCCGCAATTCTTCTTCCACGTCACCACCACCTACGCAATTTTGCGTCATAACGGCGTGGAAATCGGCAAGCGCGACTTCATGGGCGCATTCTGATTCAAAGCCCGCCCGGCGTTTAGCGTCGGGCGGGCTTGCGTGGTCAGGCCGCCTGGTTGGCAGAATCCTGGTGGCGCAGGCAGGCGGCTGCGGTAAAGAGCACATCGGTAGAGGAGTTCAGCGCGGTCTCGGCCGAATCCTGCAAAATGCCGATGATGAAACCGACTGCGACCACCTGCATGGCGATTTCACTCGGAATGCCAAACAGGCTGCAGGCCAGCGGAATCAGCAACAGCGAGCCGCCGGCGACACCCGAAGCGCCGCAGGCGCAGATGGCCGCGACCATGCTCAGCAGCACGGCGGTCGGCAGGTCGACAGCAATCCCAAGGGTATTGACGGCCGCCAGGGTCAGCACGGTAATGGTGATCGCCGCACCGGCCATGTTGATGGTCGCGCCCAGCGGAATCGAGACCGAATAAGTCTCTTCATGCAGCCCCAGTTTTTCGCTCAAGGCCAGGTTCACTGGAATGTTGGCGGCGGAGCTGCGGGTGAAAAATGCCGTCACGCCACTTTCGCGCAAGCACATGAACACCAGCGGGTAGGGGTTGCGACGCAATTTGAAGAACACGATCAGCGGGTTCATCACCAGAGCCACGAACACCATGCAACCGATCAGCACCGCCAGCAGGTGCAGGTAACCGAGCAGTGCATCCAGGCCAGACTCGGCCAGCGTCGAGGCGACCAGGCCAAAAATCCCCAGCGGTGCAAAGCGGATCACCGCGCGAACGATCACGGTGATGCCGTTGGACAAGTCGCCCAGCACATTGCGTGTGGTTTCACTGGCGTGGCGGATGGCGATGCCCAGGCCGATGGCCCAGGCCAGCACGCCAATGAAATTGGCATTCATCAAGGCGTTGACCGGGTTGTCCACGGCGCTGAGCAGCAGGCTCTGCAGCACTTCGCTGATGCCGCCGGGGGCTGCGATCGGCACGTCTGCGGTAGACAGCACCAACGAGGAAGGGAACGCCATGCTCGCCACGACGGCAACCACCGCCGCACCAAAGGTGCCCAGTAGGTAAAGCGTCAGAATCGGCCGGATGTGGGTCTCTTGGCCGTGCTTGTGGTTGGCGATCGAAGCCATCACCAGAACGAACACCAGTATCGGCGCAACGGCCTTGAGGGCTGAAACGAACAATTTGCCGACAAGGGCCAGTTGCAGGGCCGCAGCGGGAAACAACACGGCCAGTGCAATACCAGCGATCAGGCCGATCATGATCTGGGTGACCAGGCTGGTGCGGTTGAGCAGGTTCAACATGGGAGAAACGGCAGTCATAACGTTTGCATCTCGGTCTTGTTCAATGTGTCAGGCCGCGGCCTGATTGAGGCATTCAGGTGCTTGGCTCCATCGGGTGGCCAGCAAAAGGGCGCGACTTTAGCACAGCCTCCAGTCGATTCGACGGCCTGCTTCTTTATAAGGGCTCGCCGATAAACAGTTCCCGACGAGCGCCTTCGGTAATGGCCACCACGCCCGGGTGCTTGACCTTGCGCTCCACTGAAATGGCATAGAACGACTCGGTGACGGCATCCGTCTGGCCGATCAAGCGCACGGCGTACTGTTTCTGCACTTCTTCGGCGATCACGCTGGGAGCGATGAATATGCCACTGCCCGATTGTCCGAAGGCTTGCATCAGGGCGCTGTCGTCGAACTCCCCAACGATCCGCGGTTGCAGCTGTTGCTCGGCGAACCAGCGCATCAGCCGGCTGCGCACAACGGTTTCCTGGCCCGGGATCAAAAGCGGCGCCTGATGCAGGCAGCGCGGAAAATCGTTGCCGTACTGTTCGACCAGGCCATCGGTTGCAAAAAAGCTGATGCCGCATTCGCCCAGGCGTTCGCTGTGGCCCTTGATATCCAGGTGGCTGGGCATGGGACTGTCGGAAATCACCACGTCCAGGCGCTGGATGGCCAGGTCTGCCAGCAAGCGCTCGAGCTTGTCTTCCCGGCAACTGATGCGAATCGGCTCGCTAAGCTCCATGGTCGGGGCGATCAGGCGGTAGACAATGGACTTGGGCACCACGTCGGCCACGCCAACTCTGAACAGGATCTGTTGCTCATTGGGTTGCGCGCGTAGCATCGCTTCAAGTTCGCCGCCGATCTGGAACATTTGTTCGGCGTAGGTCAGTGCCTGGCGGCCCGTCTCGGTCAGCTCCAGCTGGCGCCCGACTCGCTGGAACAGATCAATGCCATAGGTGTGTTCGAGCAGGCTAATCTGGCCGCTGATGGTTTGGGGTGTCAGGTTGAGTTGCTCGCAGGCGCGCACAATGCTGCCGGTTTTGGCCACGACCCAGAAGTAATGCAGCTGGCGGTAATTGAGCACGACGCCCCCAATATTCGTAAAAACCGAAGTATAGCTGCTGGAAATACGAATTTTCCTGATGTATTGCGGTCTTTAGAATGCGTCGCTATCAGCAAGCCAGCCTCTGAGTGCTGGCGGTGAACGAGAGGAAGACATGATCGAATTCAAATCCATCGGTACGCCGTTGGTTCTGGTGCTTGGCCTGTTGGCTTTGACTGGATGCGACCAGGCGGAAAAATCGGCTCAACAAATGCTTAACCAAGCGGCTGAGTCAGCAAAGCTTGCCATCGACAAAACCAACGAGGCCGCGCAACAGGCGCTGCACGATGCCACTCACGGTGAGGCCGCTGAAAAGCCAGCCATCAAACGTGACGAATCCGCCCAGGAAATTTAAGCCCGCTCAGGACTGAACCATGGAATACCTTCTGGAACTCGCTTCAAGCCCTACCGCCTGGGTGGCCCTGGCCACGCTGGTGGCGATGGAAATCGTGCTGGGTATCGACAACCTGATCTTTATCTCGATCCTGACCAACAAACTGCCCGTTGAACACCAGACCAAGGCTCGCCGCCTGGGTATCGGTTTGGCGCTGGTCATGCGACTGGGCCTGCTGAGCACCGTGGCGTGGATCGTGCAGTTGACGGAACCTGTGATTGATGTGTTCGGCCAGGTGTTTTCCTGGAAAGACATGATCCTGATCGCCGGTGGACTGTTCCTGTTGTGGAAGGCCACCAAGGAAATCCATCACAGCGTCGACCCGGTAGAGCAGCAAGAGCAGCAAATCTCGTCGCGGGTTGCCGTGGGCCTGGCCGCTGCGATTGGCCAGATCCTGGTACTGGACATTGTCTTCTCGGTTGACAGCATCATTACTGCCGTGGGCATGACCGAGCACTTGCCGATCATGATCATCGCTGTTGTCTGCGCGGTACTGGTGATGTTGTTCGCGGCGGACCCGCTGGCGCGTTTTATCGACAAAAACCCGACCGTGGTCATGCTGGCGCTGGGCTTCTTGATCATGATCGGCATGACGCTGATCGCCGAAGGTTTCGGTGCTCATGTGCCTAAAGGCTACGTGTATGCGGCGATGGCGTTCTCCGCTGTGATCGAAGGGCTGAACATGATGTCGCGCCGTGCCAAGCAGAAGCGGATGGCAACTGAAGCCGTCTAGCTGCAAGGGATAGGCAACGGCCGATCGGGGTAACCCGCTCGGCCGTTTTCATTTCTGCTCGTGAGAGTGGGCAGATCAATGCGCGTTGGCGTGATGAGCCTTTTTGCGCAGTGTTGGCTTGCATGCAGGCGCTTGTGGATACTGGCGAGGGTGATGGCGCCTGGCGATTCTCATGACCCCCCACAGCATGGCCGCAGCGACTGCGAGCCAAGCACCGATTAGCATGACGATGGTCATTGTCGGGCTCATGCTTGCCTCCTTTGGCTTGGCAGGTGCGTACACCTGCTTCAAAAGACAGTCTAGCCGTTACTAGGTTTCAAGCTATTGACCAAAGGTAGGGTGGTTGGGTCGGTTTGCTCTAAGGTCAATGCGCGCAAACGCTATACCTTGGCGGCTCACGGACCTATTATCGGGGGCCAGGCCGGGTGAGCGTATCCCTGGCGCCAGACACCAGTGAGTAATGATGTTGCCGTTATTTTCGCCCTTCTCCAAACGCCTGCTGCTTGCTGGCCTGTTAGTGCTGTCCTTGGGCGGCTGCGCAGGGCAGGTATCCCAGGACGTTCGCCGTTTGCCTGAGCGTGTCGAGCTCAGTGGCGTGCCGTTCTTCCGTGGCTATGCCTACCAAAGCGCGCCGATGGCGCTGGCCAGTATTCTCTCCCAGCAGGGCATTGGCATCACGCCGGGGTTGCTTGAAAAGCCCTTGGGGTTGCCCAATGGGGTGGACAAACTGCAGGGGGGCATTGAGGCTGTAGCGCGTGATTACGGCATGGTGGTGTATCCGCTGGAACCTACCCTTGCCGCCTTGCTGGAGCAGGTAGCGGCTGGAAACCCGGTGCTGGTGCGCTACAGCGACGGCGTCCTGTTCGGGGAGCCCCGTTATGCGTTATTGGTGGGCTATGACCGTTTCAAGCAGCGGGTGCTGTTACGTGCCGGGATGAATCGCCGCATGCCGATGGCTTTTGACAGCTTCGCTTCTGCCTGGAAAAGCGAGGGGAGTTGGGCGGTGCTGGTGCAGCGCCCCGACCAGTTGCCGGCCCGGGTGGATCGCAAACGTTGGTTGAAGGCGGCCAATGACTTGGCCCAGGCAGGTCAGGAGCATGCGGCGGCCCGTGCCACCCAGGCCATTGGCGCTCAATAAGTCGCTTAAAAGCCCAAGCGGTCCCGCAGGCTGTAGTACCAGGCGCCCAAGGCCGTCAATGGAGTACGCAGCAACTGGCCGCCCGGGAACGGGTAGTGCGGTAGCTGGGCGAAGGCGTCGTAGCGTTCGGCCTGGCCGCGCAGTGCCTCGGCCAGGACCTTGCCGGCCAAGTGGGTGTAGGTCACACCGTGACCGCTGCAGCCTTGAGAGTAATAAAGGTTGTCGCCAATCCTGCCGACCTGAGGCAGGCGCGACAATGTCAGCAGGAAATTGCCCGTCCAGGCGTAATCGATCTTCACATCCTTGAGTTGCGGGAAAGCCTTGAGCATTTTCGGCCGGATGATCGCTTCGATATTCGCCGGGTCTCGGGCGCCGTAGACCACGCCACCGCCGAAGATCAGGCGCTTGTCAGCACTAAGGCGGTAGTAGTCCAGCAAGTAGTTGCAGTCTTCGACACAGTAGTCTTGAGGCAGCAGGGTGCGCGCCAGTTCTTCGCCCAGAGGTTCGGTGGTGATGACCTGGGTGCCGCAGGGCATGGATTTGGCGGCCAGCTCCGGCACCAGATTACCGAGGTAGGCATTACCGGCGACAATCACGAACTTTGCCCGCACCTTGCCAGTAGGCGTGTGGATGGCCGGGCTCGCACCACGCTCGATACGGATTGCAGGGGACTGTTCGTAAATTTTACCGCCCAGCGATTCCACGGCCGCCGCTTCCCCCAATGCCAGGTTGAGCGGATGAATATGGCCGCCGCTCATGTCCAACATGCCTCCCAGGTACTGATCGCACGCCACCACTTCACGTATGCGGTGTTTATCCATCAGTTCAAGCTGGGTATTGCCATAGCGCTCCCAAAGGCGTTTTTGTGCCTCCAGGTGGCCCATCTGTTTGCTGGTGATCGCGGCGAATACACCACCCTCCTTCAAGTCGCATTGAATGCCGTAGGTGGCAACGCGCTCGCGGATGATTCGCCCTCCTTCAAAGGCCATCTCCCCCAGCAGTTGGGCCTGGCGTGGGCCCACGCTGCGCTCGATGACATCAATGTCCCGGCTGTAACTGTTGACGATCTGGCCACCATTGCGTCCGGACGCACCAAAGCCAACCCTGGCGGCTTCGAGCACGGTGACCTTGAAGCCATGTTCCAGCAGGAACAGTGCGCTGGACAGCCCCGTGTAGCCGGCGCCAATCACGCACACATCGGTCTGCACTTCATCTTGCAGTGCCGGCCGTTCTGGGGTCGGGTTGGCGGATGCGGCGTAATACGACTGGGGGTAGGGTGTGTTCGCCATCCGGCACCTCTGTTAAATATTCTTTACGGATTGCGTTGATCCTACCTGAGATCAAATCGAGCCACCAGCGAGCGTTAAGAGGGCAGGCTTGGTACTTCGAAAAAAATTCGACTATTCATAGGCTTAGGTGAAAAAAAGAGGTTGACACCCTCGCTGGATTCCGTAGAATGCCGCCACACAGCAGGCACATAGCTCAGTTGGTTAGAGCACCACCTTGACATGGTGGGGGTCGTTGGTTCGAGTCCAATTGTGCCTACCAAACAAAATCCGCTCCTGTTGGGCGGTACTGAAAAAGGCGATCCGAAAGGGTCGCCTTTTTCGTTTGTGCTGGAAAAAGTGGGTGGGGTGGCTCTTTACTGCGAGCGCGATAAATATTTGATTTTTTTACGTTCTAGCTCTTTTCATAGCTGAATTTATTTCGTAGAATGCGCCCCGTAGCAGGCACATAGCTCAGTTGGTTAGAGCACCACCTTGACATGGTGGGGGTCGTTGGTTCGAGTCCAATTGTGCCTACCAAACAAATCCGCTCATAGAGCGGTCACAAAAAGGGCGATCCGGAAGGGTCGCCCTTTTTGTTTGCGCCTGTTAAATGCTCAAGCATCCTGTAACAGTTCATGACGTCAGTAATCGAGGGGCGAGCGGCAGCGGCGGTCACAGGGTGATAAAATCCGCCCCTTATCATCTGGAGGTAAACGCGTGCGCAAATTGGCATGGGTAGTGGCGGCGCTGGCATTGGCTGGCTGCGGTAAGAGCGATGTGGAACTTGCTCACAAGGTTGTCGCCGAACAGCTGGAAAACCCGCTGACAGCCAAATTCACCAATGTGCGGGTGACCGATGACGGTACTGTCTGTGGCAAGATTCGTGGCAAGGATGCGGCAGGCGCCTACACGCCCTATCAACGCTATGTGGTGATGAAGAAAGACAATGGCTTTCTGGCAATCATCGAGCGTAACGGCAATGACCCTCAGGTGAGCGAGCTCTGTGGGGCTGCCGCTGTCGATGAAGAACTGCACGTCGATGCCACCTCGGTGGATGGTTTTGACGTTCAGATTGCTGCCGGCAGCAATATGGGGGCGTTGAGCGACATGACCGCGCGCCTGATCGAAAAGGGTTTCGTGCCCAATGTCGATCGGCGTGATGGCACCACGGTAGTGTTGCTAGGGCCTTTCGCCACCAAAGAGGAGGCCGATGAGAAAAAGGCCCGCCTGATGGCCGAGCAGGGCATCGAGTCGTTCGTGGTCAAGCATCGTCGAGCGCCATGATCGGGCCATCACCGGGCACTGCGATGTTGCGTGACGAGGCTATGCTGGTAATGTCGCTCCTGTAACTTCGATTGAAGTGCCGGGGGCGTTGCCAGGGGGGATTGAGCATGTCTACGCTAGAGCGCGCGATTGTGGTTGCAGTCAGGGCTCATGAGGGCCAGCGGGACAAGGCAGGCGCTGCTTATATTCTTCACCCGCTACGGGTAATGATGCGGGTAGACACCATTGAGGAGCGAATCGTCGCGGTGTTGCACGATGTGCTGGAAGATACGCCGTTGACCTTGGCTGACCTTGCGCGGGAGGGCTTTCCCTTGAAAGTCCTGGCTGCGGTGCAGGCAATGAGCAAGCGCCCTGGCGAAAGCTATGAAGCTTTTGTCGAGCGCTTGGCCGATGATCCGCTGGCGCGGGTGGTAAAGCTTGCAGACCTTGCCGACAACAGTGATCTGTCGAGAATCGCCGAGCCAAGCCCTGAAGACCTGGCGCGGCATGCGCGCTATCGCCAGGCAGCCGATTACCTCCTGGCGCTTTCGTAAGGCCTGCCTTGGCTGCAGGCCTTGAGATTGACCGGGCCAACGAATTCATTGCCGTGCCCCATCACGCAGGCGACGCTCTGATTGCGTTGTCGCTCCCAGGCCTGGACCGGATAGGTCTTGTTCCAGGCTTCATAAAGCTGTCGGTCCTGCTTGGATAGCTTCAGGTTGTACGTCTTGCTCATATAAAAGTATGTGCGCGCGATCATTCCTCGAATGGAGGGTCGCGGCATGACTTTTTTTGCCTTGAAGTCCACTTGGGTCAGGCACGAGCCGTACTGCCCTCGCTGCTCGGGCAGCCAGCCAAAGCTGTAATTGCTGCGGTCACCGTTGACCTCGCCGATGCTGGGCACCAGGTTGTGCAGGTCGGCTTCGGCGCGTTGGTAAACCGCATCGTTCTGGGAGCAGTTCTTGCGCCCGCCATTTTGCCAGCATTGGCGTTGGTGGCCGATGTGCCAGGCCGGGACGATATGCTCCCATTCAATGCGTGCTGCGCGGTTGGCATTTTTTCGGGGGACATACCCGCACGCCTTGAGGTCAATTCGATTGCCGTTATATTTGCAGCCGCAATAAAACTCAGTGGATTGCGGCGCATATAAGCTCCAGGCGACCTTCTTGGCTTCGCTGAACGTGCGGGGCGCATCGGCATGGGCGGCAACGGATAGCAGCAGGCAGGCGCCTGCAATAAAACGAACACTCATTGCCTCAATCTTCCTTCGGCACAACCCAGAACAATTGCACGCCGCCATCGTCTCGGTGGGCGAGGGTGACGTTGTCGTTTTCTGCGATTTCTTCGAGCAGGGTTTCCCAATCGGCGAGCGACTCATGCTCAAGCCGGAAGATCAGCGCCGAGCGGGATTTCTGTGCGGTGGGAGCGTTGATGATCTTTTGGATGCGCATCCCAAGTTGTTCGTAGCTGGGGATGGCTGCTGAGGAGGAAGAGCTGGTTGCCATGAAGCATTCCTTGTTTTCGCTGTATGAACATACAGTATTTCACTGTAGGCCATTTCGCAAGATGTCTCGACTGAAGAATGCGTCTGACAGCGGTTTAGAGCATTTGGTGTATGAGAAGGGAATTTTATTTGCCAGATGATGGCGAAGGGGGGCGGGAGTTCGAAAGCCTGCCCAACGAATCAGGAGCGACGGTCGTCGCTCCTGAAGGGGCTGATCAGTACTCCCAGAAAATCCGCTGCAATTCCTTGCTGTCCTGGGTTTTGGTCATGGCGACCATGGCCAGGATGCGGGCTTTCTGTGGGGTCAGGTCATGGGCGACAACCCAGTCGTTCTTATCGTCCGGCTGTTCAGCATTGCGCAACACGAAGCCGCCGGCGTTGACATGAGAGGAGCGGATGATCTGCACGCCATTTTTGCGAAGCTCCTCCAGGGCAGGGACGACGCGAGAGGATACCGAGCCATTGCCGGTGCCGGCGTGAATGATCGCCTTGGCGCCGCCTTGCGCCAGGGCCTTGTAGGCGGTGTCGCTGACATTACCGTAGCCATAGGCAATGTCCACGGCAGGCAGGCTGCTGATGTTCTTGATATCGAACTCTGAGGTTTGCGTGTGGCGCTTGGCAGGCAGGCGAAACCAGTACGACTTGCCCTCTACGACCATGCCGAGTGGGCCCCATGGGCTTTTGAAGGCTTCGGTCTTGATGTTGACCATTTTGCTGACATCGCGACCGGACTGTATTTCATCATTCATGGTCACCAGCACACCCTTGCCACGAGATTCCTTGTTGCTGGCGACGGCGACGGCGTTATACAGGTTCAGCATTCCATCCGCCGACATGGCGGTGCCCGGCCGCATGGAGCCGACCACCACGATGGGTTTTTCGGTTTTTTCGACCAGGTTCAAGAAATAGGCGGTTTCTTCAAGTGTGTCGGTGCCATGGGTAATGACGATGCCATCAACGTCATTGCTGTCCGCCAGTTCTGCGACGCGTTTGCCCAATTTCAGTAAATCTTCATTGGAGATACTTTCCGAGGCAATTTGCATGACTTGCTCGCCGCGCACATTGGCCAGGCTGGCAAGCTCCGGGACGCCCGCGATGAGGCGGTCAACGCCGACCTTGGCCGCTTGATAGGTTGCGCTGTTGGCGGCACTGGCGCCAGCACCGGCAATGGTGCCGCCGGTGGCAAGGATGACCACATTGGCGAGTTTCTGCTGGGTGTCGGCTTCCTTGGCGCTGACGCCTGTAGGCATCAGGAGAAGTAAAGCCAGGGCGGAGGGGGCGAAGGAGTGGAATGCAGCGTTCATGTTTTTTCTCTTATTAGTTGAATTGGCTGTGTTGCTCACAAGATGTGAGCAGAATTCGTACCAAGGCAGTATTTTTACGTAACTAATTGTTATTAAAGAACTTTTTATGAAATTTATTTCTTTTAAAGCGTAGTTCCTTTCGATAATCCGAACGGACTTTCGGAGCGCGTTCGGCTTTCCGATGATAGATGGATAATATTCCTACATCTTTTCGATGGTGCGGACACTAGAGTGGCGAATCCTTGATGTCGCAATTGACAAAGGAATCGCAGTCTTTTCATAGTCGCTGTTCGCAAACGGTTTTCACGTGCAGTTCTCGGTTCGCCAGCCGCACAGATGTTGCTGACAATAATGATAAAAATGGAGTACTCCAATGAAAGTGCCTGTCGCCGGACGCTTGCTGGCTGCCGCCCTATTGGCAGGCGCCAGCACTGCCATACCGTTCGCCTCTGCGCTCGCCGAGCCTGCAAGCAAGCCAACCGTTGCCTTGGTCATGAAATCTTTGGCCAATGAGTTTTTTCTCACCATGGAAGACGGCGCCAAGGCCTATCAAAAAGAACATTCCACAGACTTTGATCTGATTTCCAATGGCATCAAGGACGAGTCGGATACTGCAAGCCAGATCCGCATCGTCGAGCAAATGATCGTTGCCAAAGTCGACGCGCTGGTCATCGCGCCCGCCGACTCCAGGGCCTTGGTGCCAGTGATCAAGAAAGCCAGCGATGCGGGCATCACGGTTGTCAATATCGATAACCAGCTCGACCCTGCTGTACTCAAGAGCAAGCAGATGAGTGTGCCTTTTGTGGGGCCAGACAATCGCCTGGGCGCGAGCAAAGTCGGTGATTACCTGGCCAGCAAGCTCAAGGCGGGTGATGAGGTGGGAATCATCGAAGGTGTTCCGAGCACTACTAATGCGCAGCAACGCACCCTGGGGTTCAGGGATGCGATGGACAAGGCTCAAATCAAGATCGTTTCAGTGCAGTCGGGGCACTGGGAAATCGATAAGGGCAATGCGGTTGCCGCTGCGATGCTCAATGAGTATCCCGACATCAAGGCATTGTTGGCAGGCAACGACAGCATGGCGCTCGGTGCGGTATCGGCTGTGCGTGCGGCGGGCAAGACAGGCCAGGTACAGGTTGTCGGCTACGACAATATCAAGGCCATTGGGCCGATGCTCAAGGACGGTCGAGTGCTGGCCAGTGCTGATCAGTTTGCGGCGCGTCAGGCGGTGTTTGGTATCGAGACTGCTTTGAGCATCATCAAGGGAGGGCCCGCTACAGGGGATGCCAATTCGATGATCATGACCCCTGTCGAACTGGTCACCGGCGCCCAGTAACCGCGTATCGCGCCTGTCGCTGCGGCGAGTGCGAGGAGAGTCCCGAATGTCAGTGGCGGCAGTGTTCACGCTCAGGGGTATTGGCAAAACCTATACCCACCCCGTGTTGAGTGATATCGACCTTAGCCTCTATCCCGGTGAGGTTTTGGCGTTGATCGGTGAAAATGGTGCTGGTAAAAGCACGCTGTCCAAGATCATTTCAGGGCTCGAGCGCCCGACTGCCGGCCAGATGCAGTTAGAGTCGCGGCTGTACGCGCCGACGAGTCGCCGGGCCGCCGAAGGGCAGGGCGTGCGTATTATCCTGCAGGAATTGAACTTGCTGCCGAGCTTGAGCATCGCAGAGAACTTGTTCATTGATCAGTTGCCGGGCCGTATGGGTTGGATCAATCGCAAGCAGTTGCGTCTCCAGGCACTGGAGGCCATGGCGCGCGTAGGCCTGGAAGCCATAGACCCGGATACGCCAGTGGCCGAGTTGGGGGTGGGGCATCAGCAGATGGTAGAAATTGCCCGCAACCTGATCAGTGATTGTCGACTGCTGATACTGGATGAGCCTACCGCGATGTTGACAGCGCACGAAGTCGATAGGCTTTTCGAGCAAATAGCGCGGCTCAAGCGTCGTGGTGTTGCAATCATTTATATCTCGCATCGGCTCGAAGAATTGGCCAGGGTTGCTGAGCGCATCGCCGTTCTGCGTGATGGCAACCTGGTTTGCGTCGAGTCAATAACCCGATACAGCAGCGAGGATTTGGTCGGCCTGATGGTGGGGCGTGAGCGGGGCGAGCGCATTGATCTGGGCGAACGAAACATTGGCGAGCCCGTGTTGACTATCAGTGGTCTAGGTCGAGCGGGCAAAGTGAGCGATGTGTCGTTCGAGGTTCGCAGGGGTGAAATCTTTGGTATTTCTGGGCTGATCGGGGCGGGTCGAACCGAGCTGCTGCGCCTGATCTACGGTGCGGATCAGGCTGATAGTGGCAGTGTTGCGCTGGGCAATCCGCCCAAACCCATCACCCTGCGTTCGCCAGCTGATGCCGTCCGGCACGGCATCGCGCTGATCACCGAAGACCGTAAAAGTGAAGGTCTGCTCCTTTCCCAATCAATCAGCACCAATATCACGCTGGGTAATCTGGCCGTTGTTTCCCGTGCGGGTGTCGTTGATAGGCACGCTGAGCAAGCGCTCGCCCAGCGCCAGATCGATACGCTTAAAATTCGAAGCACCGGCTGCGCCCAAGTGGTTTCGCAGCTATCTGGCGGCAACCAGCAAAAAGTCGTGATCGGGCGTTGGCTGGTGCGCGACTGCCAGGTATTGCTGTTCGATGAGCCAACGCGCGGTATCGATATCGGCGCCAAATTCGACATTTATGGCCTGTTCGGCGACCTATTACGACAAGGTAAGGCATTGGTGATGGTTTCAAGTGATCTACGCGAATTAATGCTGATCTGTGACCGTATCGCGGTGCTATCGGCGGGGCGTTTGATTGAAACCGTCAGTCGGGACTCATGGAGCCAGGATCAGTTGTTGGCGGCTGCATTTGCCGGGCATCTCAAGCGTGATCCGGTGCTCGACGCGGCAAGAGGCGCAGCTCACTCATGACAATGACGTCACTGCCCACCCCATCACCTTCGCTCATCAAACGCGGCGCGACCTATCTTGGCCTGGGGGCCTACTTCGGGCTGGTGGGTGCCCTTGTGGCAATGATTGTGCTGTTTTCTCTGCTCAGCAATCATTTTCTTTCTTACGCGACTTTCAGCACCCTGGCCAATCAGATTCCCGACTTGATGGTGCTCGCTGTCGGCATGACGTTTGTGTTGATTATCGGCGGCATTGACCTCTCGGTGGGTTCTGTCCTGGCACTGGCGGCATCGGTTGTCAGTGTGGCGATGCTTGGCTGGGGCTGGGGTGTGCTACCGGCGGCAATGCTGGGCATGGCCTGTGCTGCCATCGCCGGTAGCATTACCGGCTCCATTACCGTGGCTTGGCGTATCCCCTCGTTTATCGTTTCGTTGGGCGTATTGGAAATGGCGCGAGGGGCGGCCTATCAATTGACCGACTCGCGCACGGCCTATATCGGCGATTCGTTCGCCTGGCTATCGGAGCCGTTGGCGTTCGGTATTTCGCCTTCCTTCTTGATTGCCTTGTTGGTCATCATCGTTGCCCAAGTGGTGTTGAGTCGCACGGTATTTGGCCGATACCTGATCGCAATTGGCACCAACGAAGAGGCGGTTCGTCTGGCCGGCATCGATCCGCGCCCTTACAAAGTCCTGGTGTTTTCGCTGATGGGCCTGCTCGCCGGGTTGGCAGCGCTGTTCCAGATATCGCGACTTGAAGCGGCCGATCCCAATGCCGGCTCCGGCCTGGAATTGCAAGTCATCGCGGCCGTGGTGATCGGCGGGACCAGCCTGATGGGTGGGCGTGGTTCGGTCATCAGCACGTTCTTCGGGGTATTGATCATCTCGGTGCTGGCTGCGGGTCTTGCACAGATAGGCGCCACTGAACCTACCAAACGCATTATCACGGGCGCGGTCATCGTGATCGCCGTGGTACTGGACACTTATCGCAGCCTGCGCACTCGCCGGCGGACCTGAATATGGCAACTATCAAAGACGTAGCAGCCTTAGCGGGCATTTCCTATACCACCGTTTCTCATGTGCTGAACAAGACTCGTCCTGTCAGCGAGCAAGTTCGTCTCAAGGTCGAGGCGGCCATTGTCGAACTTGATTATGTCCCCAGTGCCGTAGCCCGTTCACTCAAGGCCCGCAGCACTGCCACCATCGGCCTGTTGGTGCCCAACAGCATCAATCCGTACTTTGCGGAACTGGCCCGTGGGATCGAGGACTGCTGTGAACGCAATGGCTATTGCGTGATTTTGTGCAACTCCGACGACGATCCGCTCAAGCAGCGCAGCTATTTGCGGGTACTTTTGGAAAAGCGCATTGATGGGCTGATAGTCGCCTCGGTAGGAGAAGAGACCGACTTGATCAGCAGCCTGGCCTGTGTGCGCACGCCGATGGTGATAGTCGATCGCGACTTGCCGGGAGTGGGCGCTGACCTGGTGCGTATTGATCATGAATTGGGCGCATACCTGGCGACGCGGCACTTGATCGGCCTGGGGCATAGGGCTATTGCCTGCATCAGTGGCCCTGCTCAAACCGGTGTTGCGCAAATGCGCCTCGCGGGCTTTCGGCGGGCGTTGGAGGAAGAGGGGATCGCGGTGCATTCTCGCTGGATAGTCGCCAGTGACTTTACCAGCCCAGGCGGCTACCAGGCCGCTGCAGCGCTGCTTGAGGGTGAGCGCCCCAGTGCGATCTTTGCCGCTAATGACATGATCGGCATCGGTGTGCTGCGCGCCGCCGCCGAGCGCGGCATCACCGTGCCAGGCGATTTGTCGGTAGTGGGCTTTGATGACATTCAAATGAGCCGTTACGTCTACCCCGCATTGACCACTGTGGGCCAGTCGGTGCGTCAGCTGGGTGAAATGGCGGCCGGGTTGTTGCTTGGCCGGATCCGCGAGCCACATGAAGGGGTCGCCGAGCACAAGATCGTGGCACCCAGCCTGGTCGTGCGTGAGTCCACTGCCCGTTGTTCCGATTTGTTTACTGATTACCGCTGAAAGCGGCGTAGAGGGTGCACGACCCATGCAAGCGAGCGTACTGGTTATAGGTAGCCTGAATATGGATCTGGTCACTCGTGCCGAGCGCTTGCCGCGCCCGGGCGAGACGTTGAAAGGCGATAGGTTCGCTACCGTGCCAGGAGGCAAGGGCGCTAACCAGGCGCTGGCGGCAGTGCGCCTGGGGGCGTCGGTGGCGATGGTGGGGTGCATCGGCGACGATGGCTATGGAGAGCGGTTGCGCAATGCGCTGCAAGGCGCTGGCGTCGATTGTTCGGGGGTTACCGCTGCCGACGGAGTGTCAACCGGTGTCGCCCTGATCGTGGTTGATGCGAGCAGCCAGAACGCCATAGTGGTGGTGGCCGGTGCAAACGGTGAGCTCACCTCTCGCCGAGTGGAGTGTTTCGATCACTTGATCCAGCAGGCGCGAGTCGTGATTTGCCAGCTTGAGATCCCCTCGGGCACTGTTGAGTATGCCTTGCAGCGTGCGCGTGCGCTGGGTAAGACCGTCATTCTCAATCCTGCCCCGGCCAGTGGTCCACTGCCGGTGAGTTGGTACTCCAATATCGATTATCTGATTCCCAATGAAAGCGAGGCTGCTGCGCTGACGGGGGTAGCGGTGTGCTCGCTGGAAACGGCCAAGGTTGCTGCTGGCAGGTTGCTGGAGTTGGGGGTGCGTAAAGTGATTATCACGATGGGTGAGCAGGGGGCGTTGTTCGTTGGCTCCCAGTGCTCCGAGCATTTTGCGGCTCGGAAGGTACAGGCTGTGGATACCACGGCCGCGGGTGATACTTTTGTCGGGGCGTTTGCCGCTGCCTTGAGTGTGGGGAAGGGGGAGCGCGAGGCGATTGAATTTGGCCAGATAGCAGCCTCCTTATCGGTTACCCGGGCCGGCGCACAGCCCTCCATTCCTACCTTGGCTGAAGTAGTGGGAGTGAGTGGTCCATGAAGAAATCGCCGTTGCTCAACATCGCGTTGTCCCGATTGATCGCTTCTCTGGGGCACGGCGATAGCCTTGTCATCGGCGATGCCGGCCTGCCGGTGCCTAGGGGCGTCGAGCTGATTGATCTGGCCCTGACGGCTGGAGTCGCGTCATTTGCCGACACGCTTGAGGCAGTGCTCAGTGAGATGCATGTCGAGCGGCATTGGCTTGCGGAGGAAATGCTCCAAGTCGCCCCCTCGGGTCTGGCGAGGGTCAACTGCCTTGCGCAGGAGGGCTTGCTGGGAGTGCGCGAGCTTGTGACCCATGAAGTATTCAAGCAGCAAACTCACCGGGCGCGTGCTGTCGTGCGAACAGGCGAATGCCAGCCCTACAGCAATATTGTCCTGATTGCCGGAGTTACCTTTTGAGCCGATCTATCAGATCGGCGCGATGTGTTCATGGTTGTATTTTTCAAATACCTGTCTGATGAACTGGTGAGCAGCCTCATTGCCAAGTTCCCTCACCAAAAGGTCTACGGCAATCAGGGCTAGCTCTTCTGGATTACCTGGACTGTAGGAACTCTGCCCTTCGTCCCAGCGCACCTTGATGTTAGTCTCAATTTTCAAACTGGTCATGGATGTCTCGATGTCAGGCGGGTAGTTTGGGGTTGCGGTGTTGCGCTCGATACTCGCAGTAAACCATGTTGGCGCGACCGTGGCTCTGCTACTTAGGAATAAGTGGTCCAGCGTGGCAAACTCAAGCGTCATTAATCCTCAGGAAGCCGCTGTGCAAATCGATTTGAATGACTCCGCCCAATTTAACCGCGAGGCGGTTCGGCAGCTGATCTGTTCAGGGAATGCTGCAGAGCACAATCAATTGCGTGTCACGGATGCAGGTATCGCCTATCTTTCAACCGTGGTCGGCGGTCGTCAGCTCGATGGTCTATTGTTTCGCTTGGAAACCTGGGCTGCGGGTGGCGGGTATGTGGGGCCGCAGGCGGCGATGGATGAAGCGTGGGTAACGCAGATTTATGAGGTGTTGAAGCAGAACTGGCCGAAGCCTTCATCGGACTACATTGATATTTACTGAGCACATATTCAGTCACGATTGCAGTGCCTGCCCAGGCATCCACTGAGGCAAACTCGCGGTTTTGCAACGAAAAGCGACGGATGTTGTCGCAAGTACACTGAAAAATAGCATTTCAAGGAGAGTTCATGTTTCGTATGCGTGCATCATTTGCGGCCCTGTTGGCGGTCGCCGTCCTGGCGGGTTGTTCGTCAACCGGCTCTTCAAAGTCTGAATCGCAGCCAGCTAATTCAAACTCGGATGGGCGGTGTGAGGCCAGTGGCGCCAACTTTGCAGTCGGAAAGCAAGCTTCCGCTGACTTGCTCGAGCAGGCGCGCAATCGCTCCGGTGCACAAACGGCAAGGCTTCTGAGGCCGCACGACATGGTGACCCTTGAGTACCGATCCGAGCGTCTCAATCTCAACGCCGATGACAAGGGCGTGATCACCCGCGTCAACTGCGGCTGATTTTCAGGCATAAAAAAACCCGTCACCAGGACGGGTTTTTTTTAGTTCGGGGAGTGATTACTCCGGGCGAACCTGAGCAGCTTGCATGCCCTTCTGACCTTTCTCTGCAACGAAAGAAACGGTCTGGCCTTCTTTCAAGCTTTTGAAACCGTCGGATTCAATAGCTTTGAAGTGAACGAACAGGTCGTCACCGCCACCTTGAGGAGTGATGAAGCCGAAGCCTTTCTCATCGTTGAACCATTTGACGGTGCCGGTTTGGCGATTAGACATGGGTGTATCTCCAGGAAACATATTATTCAGTGGTGCTGTGCTGCTCAGGCCAGCTGGGCACACGCAGCTATCATAGTCGAAATGCCGAGATTAAAAGCCCCCCGATGCGACGAAAGCCACCCTGTGATTAAATTTTTTTTCATCAAAACGCTGTATGACCCCCGGTTTTGCTGGGTTTGAGGGTGTTTTGCGAGGTGGAAAAAAAAGCCGTAAATTTTGCGCTGAAACGCGTAAACGGCTGATTTGGCACCCCTGTTGGCCGGAAGATCGTATCTGGCGAGGTGTTTCACTTGTTGCAGGCCTTCACTTCCTTGAGCAGACGGTCACGCAATTCGACGGTTGGAGGAGGGGTTGTGCTGTTGAGCTCGGCGATCTCCTTCTGGTTGAATTTCTGGGCAACGACGTTGGCCGTGCAGTCGCAGTAGCTCTTGGCTTTGTTCGGATCAATGTTCTGTTTGGCCGAGGCTTCGCAATTTTCGATGAATTTGCCTCGCTCGCCCGCAGGCCATGCAGCATGGGCGCTCAAGGGCAGGGCAAAGGCACCAAGCCAAGGCCAGGCACAGGAAGGGCTGAAAACGCATAGCGGTGACTCCTTGTGTTCAGGTCATTGAAGCGTAGGTGTCGCTATTTATCTGAGCGACGAAAAACCGCGCAAGTTCACCTTGATCTGCTCTGTGCAAACATTTTATGCCTTGCCGGCAGCATGACCGCCTATCGCCCGGCTTATCTGTGCTAGCATGCCCGGCTCGGGTTTGGCCGCAGGCTTGTATTGGCCGCGCCGATTCGAATTCACCCTTTTTGTATTATCCAGTTCTGGTTCGGCCTGGTTGGCCTGACGGCTCCTGCCACTGTGAGGCAGGCATGCCACCGAATCGCGTACTGGCTCATCCCAACCCACGTGACCTTTGGTAGGGGTCACCACTAGGAGAGGAGGCGCCATGCCCACTATTACTCTTCCCGACGGCAGTCAGCGTTCCTTCGACGGTCCCGTATCCGTAGCCCAAGTTGCAGCCTCCATCGGTGCGGGCCTGGCCAAGGCCACCCTGGCCGGCAAGGTCAACGGCAAGCTGGTCGATGCCTGTGACTTGATCGACAGCGACGCCACCCTGCAAATCATTACGCCAAAGGATGAAGAGGGGCTGGAGATCATTCGCCACTCTTGCGCCCACCTTGTTGGCCACGCGGTCAAGCAGTTGTACCCGACGGCCAAAATGGTGATCGGTCCGGTCATCGACGAAGGCTTCTACTACGACATCGCCTTCGAGCGTCCTTTCACGCCAGAAGACATGGCCGCTATCGAGCAGCGCATGCAGCAGCTGATCGATACCGATTATGACGTGGTCAAGAAGGTCACTCCGCGCGCCGAAGTCATCGAGGTGTTCAAAGCCCGTGGCGAGGACTACAAGCTGCGCCTTGTCGAAGACATGCCGGGCGAGCAGGCCATGGGCCTGTATTACCACGAAGAATACGTCGACATGTGCCGTGGCCCGCATGTGCCGAACACCCGTTTCCTCAAGTCGTTCAAGTTGACCAAGCTGTCTGGCGCCTACTGGCGTGGCGATGCGAAGAACGAGCAGCTGCAGCGTGTCTATGGCACTGCCTGGGCTGACAAGAAGCAACTGGCTGCGTACATCCAGCGCATCGAAGAAGCCGAAAAGCGTGATCACCGCAAGTTAGGCAAGCGCCTTGGGCTGTTCCATACCCAGGAAGAAGCGCCAGGCATGGTGTTCTGGCACCCCAATGGCTGGACGTTGTACCAAGTGCTTGAGCAGTACATGCGCAAAGTGCAGAAGGACAACGGCTACCTTGAGATCAAGACCCCACAAGTGGTCGATCGCAGCCTGTGGGAAAAGTCCGGGCACTGGGCCAACTATGCCGAAAACATGTTCACCACCGAATCGGAAAGCCGCGACTACGCGATCAAGCCGATGAACTGCCCATGCCATGTGCAGGTGTTCAACCAAGGCTTGAAAAGCTACCGTGAGCTACCGCTGCGCCTGGCCGAGTTTGGTGCCTGCCACCGTAACGAGCCGTCGGGTGCCTTGCATGGCATCATGCGCGTACGTGCGTTCACTCAGGACGACGCCCATATCTTCTGCACTGAAGAGCAGATGCAATCCGAGGCGGCAGCTTTTATCAAGCTGACCCTGGATGTCTACGCAGACTTCGGTTTCAAAGATATCGAACTGAAACTGTCCACTCGTCCAGAAAAGCGTGTAGGTTCCGACGAGTTGTGGGATCGTGCCGAGTCCGCATTGGCCGCTGCGCTCGACAGCGCGGGTCTTGCTTATGATCTGCAGCCGGGTGAGGGCGCGTTCTACGGTCCCAAGATCGAGTTCTCGCTCAAGGATTGCCTTGGCCGGGTCTGGCAGTGCGGTACGCTTCAGCTGGACTTCAACTTGCCAATCCGCTTGGGCGCCGAATACGTTTCGGAAGACAACGGTCGCAAGCATCCAGTCATGTTGCACCGTGCGATCCTCGGATCGTTCGAACGTTTCGTGGGTATTCTGATCGAGCATTACGAGGGTGCATTCCCTGCGTGGCTCGCGCCGACTCAGGCGGTCATCATGAATATCACTGATAAACAAGCGGATTTTGCCCAGCAGGTTGAAAAAAATCTCGCTGAAAGCGGATTCCGTGCCAAGTCCGACTTGAGAAATGAAAAGATCGGCTTTAAAATCCGCGAGCATACTTTGCTCAAGGTTCCCTATCTTCTGGTTATCGGAGATCGGGAAGTTGAGACGCAAACCGTCGCTGTGCGCACACGTGAAGGCGCTGACCTGGGCTCTATGCCCGTCGCTCAATTCGCTGAATTCCTCGCTCAAGCGGTTTCCCGGCGTGGTCGCCATGAATCGGAGTAATTATTATTAAGCGTGATATGAGACAAGATAAACGAGCTGCACCGAAGGCCCCGATCAACGAGAATATCTCGGCACGCGAGGTTCGGTTAATTGGCGCTGACGGCGAGCAGATTGGCATCGTCTCGATTGATGAAGCGCTTCGTATCGCTGAAGAAGCGAAGCTGGATCTGGTAGAGATTTCTGCCGATGCGCTACCGCCTGTTTGCCGAGTCATGGACTACGGCAAACACATCTTCGAAAAGAAGAAGCAGGTTGCTGCAGCGAAGAAGAACCAGAAGCAGGTCCAGATTAAAGAAATCAAGTTTCGTCCAGGGACGGAGGAAGGGGATTACCAGGTAAAACTACGCAACCTGGTACGTTTCCTTAGTGATGGGGACAGGGCCAAGATTTCCTTGAGATTTCGCGGCCGTGAGATGGCTCACCAGGAGCTGGGTATGGAACTGTTGAAGCGGGTTGAAGCTGACCTGCTCGAATACGGTTCTGTCGAACAGCACCCGAAGATGGAAGGACGCCAACTGATTATGGTCATCGCCCCCAAGAAAAAGAAATAACCACCAGGGCACGGCAGGCCTTGCGGTTATGTTTATCAACTGAATGCGGAGTATCCGAACATGCCAAAAATGAAAACCAAAAGCGGTGCAGCGAAACGTTTCCTGAAAACAGCAAACGGCATCAAGCACAAGCACGCTTTCAAGAGCCACATCCTGACCAAAATGTCGACCAAGCGTAAGCGTCAACTTCGTGGTAGCAGCTTGCTGCACCCGTCGGACGTTGCAAAAGTCGAGCGCATGCTGCGCATTCGTTAATTTCGGTCAAAGATTAGAGGAAGTTACTCATGGCTCGTGTAAAGCGTGGCGTCATCGCTCGTAAGCGTCACAAGAAAATTCTGAAACTGGCTAAAGGTTACTACGGCGCGCGTTCACGCGTATTCCGTGTAGCCAAGCAAGCGGTAATCAAGGCAGGCCAATACGCCTACCGTGACCGTCGTCAGAAAAAACGTCAGTTCCGCGCTCTGTGGATCGCCCGTATCAACGCTGGTGCTCGTATCAACGGTCTGTCCTACAGCCGTTTGATCGCTGGCCTGAAAAAGGCATCGATCGAGATCGACCGTAAGGTACTGGCTGATCTGGCAGTGAACGAAAAAGCGGCGTTTGCTGCGATTGTCGAGAAAGCTAAAGCCTCGCTGGCTTAAGTACCCCCGACAATCACCACAGGTCTTTGGCCTGCGGTGTTAAACGTCATAAATAGGGGAAGAGCCTTCAGCTCTTCCCCTATTTTGTATCTGGAGTCTGTACATGGAAAACCTGGATGCGCTGGTCTCCCAAGCCCTTGAGGCGGTGGAAAGCGCGCAAGACATCAATGCCCTGGAGCAGATCCGGGTTCACTTCCTTGGCAAGAAGGGCGAGCTGACTCAGGTGATGAAGACCCTGGGCAACCTGCCGGCTGATGAGCGACCAAAAGTCGGTGCGCTGATCAACGATGCCAAAGAGCGTGTCACTGCGGTGCTCAATGCGCGCAAGGCGGCTTTTGAGGAGGCGGAACTGAGCGCCAAACTCGCCGCTGAATGCATTGACGTCACCCTGCCGGGCCGTGGCCAGACCTCTGGCGGCCTGCATCCGATCACGCGGACTCTGGAGCGGATCGAACAATTCTTCACTCATATTGGCTACGGCATCGCCGAAGGCCCTGAGGTCGAAGACGATTACCATAACTTCGAAGCGCTCAACATCCCTGGCCACCACCCGGCGCGGGCGATGCATGACACCTTCTATTTCAATGCCAACATGCTGTTGCGTACCCACACCTCGCCGGTGCAGGTGCGGACCATGGAGTCGCAGCAGCCGCCGATCCGCATCGTATGCCCGGGTCGTGTGTACCGTTGCGACTCGGACATCACCCACTCGCCGATGTTTCATCAGGTCGAGGGTTTGCTGATCGATCGCGATATCAACTTCGCCGATCTGAAAGGCACCATCGAAGAGTTCCTGCGGGTGTTCTTCGAAAAAGAACTGTCGGTGCGTTTCCGTCCTTCGTTCTTCCCCTTCACCGAGCCTTCGGCTGAAGTCGATATCCAGTGCGTGATGTGCAGTGGCAAAGGCTGCCGCGTCTGCAAGCAGACCGGTTGGCTGGAAGTCATGGGCTGCGGCATGGTGCACCCGAACGTGCTGCGCATGTCCGGTATCGATCCTGAAGAGTTCCAGGGCTTTGCCTTCGGCATGGGCGCCGAGCGCCTGGCCATGCTGCGTTACGGCGTCAATGACTTGCGCCTGTTCTTCGACAACGACTTGCGGTTCCTTGCGCAATTTCGCTAGGTCGCACGCCCGTAACGTATCTTTAGGAGAGCAGGATGAAATTCAGTGAAAAGTGGCTGCGCGGTTGGGTAAACCCGCAGGTATCCCGCGACGAGCTGGTGGCTCGTCTGTCGATGGCGGGTCTGGAAGTCGATAGCGTGACGCCAGCGGCCGGCCAATTCAGTGGCATCGTGGTGGGCGAAGTGCTGAGCACTGAGCCGCACCCGGACGCCGACAAGTTGCGCGTGTGCCAGGTCAGCAACGGTAGCGAGACTTTCCAGGTCGTTTGCGGAGCGCCGAACGTGCGCCCGGGCCTGAAGATCCCGTTCGCCATGATCGGTGCCGAACTTCCGGGCGACTTCAAGATCAAGAAGGCGAAGCTGCGCGGTGTAGAGTCCAACGGCATGCTGTGTTCTGCCGCTGAGCTTCAGATCAGCGAAGAAAACGACGGCTTGCTGGAACTGGCTGCCGACGCGCCGGTTGGCCAGGACATTCGTGAGTACCTGGACCTTGACGACGCCAGCATCGAAGTCGACCTGACCCCGAACCGTGGTGACTGCCTGTCCCTGGCCGGTCTGGCTCGTGAAGTCGGTGCGCTCTACGCCGCACCCGTCACCCGCCCAGTGGTGCCAGCTGTGCCGGCAGTCAACGACGAAGTCCGTCCGATTGAAGTGCTGGCCCCGGCGGCTTGCCCGCGTTATTTGGGCCGCGTCATCCGTAATGTCGACCTGTCCCGCCCGACCCCTCTTTGGATGGTTGAGCGCCTGCGTCGCGCCGACGTTCGCAGCATTGATGCTGCCGTCGACATCACCAACTACGTGATGATCGAGCTCGGTCAGCCTCTGCACGCGTTTGATCTTGCCGAAATCAACGGCGGGATTCGGGTGCGCATGGCCGAGGAGGGCGAAAAGCTCGTCCTGCTGGACGGCCAGGAAGTGACCCTGCGCAGCGACACGCTGGTGATCGCTGACCACGCTCGCGCCCTCGCCATTGCTGGCGTGATGGGTGGCGAGCACAGCGGTGTCACCAGCAATACTCGTGATATTTTCCTGGAAAGCGCCTTCTTCGAGCCTATTTCGGTCGCGGGTAAAGCGCGTTCCTATGGTCTGCACACCGATGCTTCGCACCGTTACGAGCGTGGTGTCGACTCGCAGCTGGCCCGCGAAGCCATGGAGCGCGCCACTGGCCTGCTGCTGGAAATCACCGGTGGTGAAGCTGGCCCGATCATCGAAACGGTCAACGAACAGCATCTGCCTGTCGTAGCGCCGATCACCTTGCGCGCAGAGCGCGTCAGCCAGATGTTGGGCATGGAAATGGACGGCGCTCAAATCGAGCGGCTGCTCAATGCCCTGGGTCTGCAGACCACCCTGCAGGGTGAAGGGCAGTGGCAGGTCAGCGTACCGAGCCATCGATTCGATATCAGCCTGGAAGTCGACTTGATCGAAGAGTTGGCCCGTTTGCACGGTTACAACCGCCTGCCGGTTCGTTACCCGCAAGCACGTCTGGCTCCGCAGGCCAAGGCCGAAGCGCGCGGTGACCTGCCGGCATTGCGCCGCCTGTTGGTTGCACGTGGGTTCCAGGAAGCGATCAGCTATAGCTTTATCGATCCGAAGATGTTCGAGCTGTTCAACCCGGGTGTCGAACCACTGCTGTTGGCCAACCCGATCTCCAATGACATGGCTGCCATGCGTTCGTCGCTGTGGCCGGGCCTGGTCAAGGCGCTGCAACACAACCTCAATCGCCAGCAGGATCGTGTTCGCCTGTTCGAAAGTGGCTTGCGCTTTGTGGGTCAACTTGAAGGCTTGAAGCAAGAGCCGATGCTGGCGGGCGTTGTCTGCGGTAGCCGCTTGCCTGAAGGCTGGGCGCACGGTCGCGACGTCGTGGACTTCTTCGACCTCAAGGCTGATGTTGAAGCGATCCTTGGTTTCGCAGGTTCGCTGGACGATTTTACCTTCGTCGCCGGCAAGCACCCCGCGTTGCATCCAGGCCAGACGGCTCGCATCGAGCGTGATGGCCGCGAAGTCGGTTACATCGGTGCGCTGCACCCGGAACTGGTGAAAACCCTGGGCCTGGATCGTCCGGTCTTCGTTTTCGAACTGGTACTGGGCGATGTGGTCGCCGGGCGCCTGCCGAAATTCCAGGAGCTGTCGCGCTTCCCAGAAGTGCGTCGTGACCTGGCGTTAGTGGCTGATCGTAATGTGGCTTCTAGCGACGTGTTGGCGGTAATCCGTGAAAATGCAGGCGAGTGGCTGACAGATCTCAGGCTGTTTGACGTCTATCAGGGTAAAGGCATTGATCCTGATAGAAAAAGCCTGGCCGTCGGCTTGACCTGGCAGCATCCATCGCGCACTCTTAACGACGATGAGGTGAATAGCACGACGCAATCTATCCTCACCTCGCTCGAACAAAGGTTGAACACCACGTTAAGGAAGTAGCGTATGGGGGCTCTGACGAAAGCTGAAATGGCGGAACGTCTTTATGAAGAGCTGGGCCTGAATAAACGGGAGGCCAAGGAGTTGGTCGAACTGTTTTTCGAAGAAATCAGGCACGCTCTCGAAGACAACGAACAGGTAAAACTGTCCGGCTTTGGTAATTTTGATCTGCGCGATAAGCGCCAGCGGCCTGGCCGCAACCCGAAAACGGGGGAAGAAATTCCAATCACGGCTCGCCGTGTCGTCACCTTTCGTCCAGGGCAGAAGTTGAAGGCCCGAGTTGAGGCTTATGCTGGAACCAAGTCATAACGACGAGCTTCCGCCGATCCCAGGCAAACGCTACTTCACCATTGGTGAAGTCAGCGAGCTTTGTGCGGTAAAACCGCACGTGCTACGTTACTGGGAACAAGAGTTTCCTCAGCTCAACCCGGTCAAGCGCCGCGGAAACCGCCGGTATTATCAGCGCCAGGATGTGCTGATGATCCGCCAGATCCGCGCCTTGCTCTATGACCAGGGCTTCACCATCGGCGGGGCGCGTTTGCGCTTGTCCGGTGACGAGGCCAAAGACGACACCACCCAGTACAAGCAACTGATCCGGCAGATGATTGTCGAGTTGGAGGATGTACTGGGGGTTCTGAAGAAATAGCCATCGCTGTAAAAATTCTGGAAAATAATTCTTCCAAAATTCAAAAGCTTAAGGTAAATTCTTCATCGTTCTCAGCAACTTGGGAACATGCTTCAAGCCCAGTCGGGGCGTAGCGCAGCCCGGTAGCGCACTTGCATGGGGTGCAAGGGGTCGAGTGTTCGAATCACTCCGTCCCGACCATTATATTCAATGACTTAGCCACCTTCGGGTGGCTTTGTTGTTTCTGGGCTCAGTGACTTTTCGAGTGACTTGGCCTTTTTCCTCATCCGATCCTCCTCTTCAAGATGGTCAGCACCGGCCCGCGTGAATCAGTGGCCGATACCTTGTTTGCTGCCTCAATCAACTGACCGAGTTCCGCCCCAGAGTAGTGACTGGTCACGCTTCCGTTTTTGTGTCCCAATAACGACTTGCGGTCCTCCTCTGATACGCCAGCTGCTTTTAATCGCCTGCCGAATGAATGCTTTAGATCGTGGATGCGTATGGACGCAAACCCCGGGTGTGCCGCCCGAAAATGCTGCTCCTGCCAGAGCTTTGCTGCGCGCCCCCGTGCTTTCTTCCAGGCCGAG
The DNA here is from genome assembly GCF_057838865.1 of Pseudomonas sp. KH_021. Classification (NCBI taxonomy): domain Bacteria; kingdom Pseudomonadati; phylum Pseudomonadota; class Gammaproteobacteria; order Pseudomonadales; family Pseudomonadaceae; genus Pseudomonas; species Pseudomonas sp. KH_021. Next base: position 2,147,520 of record NZ_CM174477.1, read on the forward strand.
TCGTTCATCCGATGCATTGCGGTGCCGTTGTAGGGGAATACCCATTCCCGACTTACCCCGCGCTGGCCATCAATGATTGACTTGGCCAGCGTTGCGAACAAGTGATTCCGCAGATCAGTCATCTTGTTTTTCATTGGTTACCTCCCTGATAGCCTTTTTCAGCTTCCCGAGCTGGCGAATGGTGTCTTTCAATTCCGGCGGGTAGCGGTGGATGGTGTTGCGCCGCATGTTCTCGGCCCGGGTGACGAGCTCGAGGTTGTCGATTTCAATGTGGGCAGTGTTTCGATCGCGGAAGACCACGATGTGGCCGGCGGGGACAGGGCCGTGGGCTTCTTCCCACAAGATCATGTGCACTGACTTCCACCGGCGATGCGCTGGCCCGTCGTCGTGCGTTTTGCGCTGCCTGATGCCATCGGCGGTGACGCGCTCACTGCCAACTGGCACATGGTTATGGGGCATCGCTCCAGGGCTGAACCTGGTCTCGGCCGATCTGCCACCGGATACGAAGTTGGTGCCTTTGTTCCAGGGCTCTTGGCCTTTCTGGAATCGAGAGCCGATCCCGGGATTGTTGTCGCGTCTGAGCCGGCACGCGTGTTCGCTGGCGAGATACTCCTCGCTTCGTTTCAGGCCGAGCGCGTAGGCCTTGTTGTAGATCGCCCAATACGGCCGCTCGAACACCTTGAGCAGCTCAGGCATCGGCGTGTCCGGGTAGAGCTTGTTCAGTCGCTGCTCTTCCTCTGGCGTCCAAAGTTTGCGGTCTTTGGTCTTTCGCGTCGGCACGCTACTGAGGCGCGCCCACACGCTGTCCAGCGCTTGTTGAGCTATTGGGGTCATAGTGGCCTCGCTGGGGTGGCGTGATTCGTCGAAGTGGGCTATTGGTTGATGACTCGGCATGAGTCCTGAAGACAGGGAGCTACTAATGAAAACGCTGATAGTTGATCACTCTTGGAACAAAATCATCGAGCGAGATGAGTTCGCCAAGGTCGCGCTGGCGGCAAAGATTGAGCAGATCGAAGAAATCGAAGCTGCCATTCGAGCGGTTGAAGGTGAAGCGGCAGCCCGCAATGCTCTAAATGATGGCTTGATAAAGCATGCATTAACGCGCTGCCTGGAGAACTTGCAGGGATCTACATCCGTAACAGAGCAGGACTACTGGGTCTGTTACGAGTTTGCGACAACCGCTGCGAAGAATGCAGAGCGAATCATTGACGAAGAGCTTTCGCACGTGGGGTCGTGATCGTATCTGCGGGAGTTCGGCGCAGTAGTCGATAGCGCAACTACAATTGCTCCTGTCCAACATCAATCCTGCGCAGCTCCATCACATCGATGGAGCTTTCGCCATCAGTGATCTTCCAGCAGGGCAGCTCAAGTCTGCGAAACGTGCATGGGTAGTTCCGGTACGCGCCGAGCGCAGCCTTTCGGAACGAGTCGGCAGCGAACTTGCCGATAGCCATCGGGCTACCCCCCAGAAGCTTCAGGTCGTAGGTGGTGAGGCCCGCAATGCGCTTGGCTGCTGCGCGAATTGCACTGGGAGTACATCCGTACTCCTCGGCCACTTCCCTCACATGCTTGAACATCAGGGCTTCGTGGATCTGCCGGTCGCGCGCCGGCGCGCTTGAGCTGGTCGACCAACTGGGTGGGCAGGCCGCGAATGGTCAGCAGGCTGCCGGCTTGGTCGAACTCGACTTTCGAGCCCAGCAGGTGCGACTCGAAGCTGATCGACAGGCCCTCGGCGCGGCCGGTGAAGCGCCGGAATTGGTTGATGGTGCGCTTGTCCGCGGGGATCTCCGGCGAGAGGCCGTAGTCTTTGTTGCGGATGTGCTCGTAGAAGGCGCGAGGGCGGTCTTCGTCGATCAGCTTGCTGAGTTCCTCCAGGCTCACCGGCGCTCCGATCTTGATCTGGCTGGCGGCGTAATCGACCAGGGTAAGCGTCTTCACGCGAGCACTTTCCTCCGGCAGATCCTCGCCCTCAACGAAGTCGCTGAAGGCCTTGAGCAGAGTTCGCGTTTCGCCCGGCCCGTCGATACCCTCCTGGCAGCTGATGAAGTCCCGGAAATACTCAGTCGCCTTGCGGCCATTCTTCGGATTGATGAGCGAGATGTATTGCCGCGACTTCGGGTTGTTCTGCCACTCGGTCAAGTTGATGCGCGCCGCGAAGGCCAGGCTGTCGAGGGCCAGCGCTTTGGTGCGGACGACCTCAAGGTCTGAAGTGACCGACACCGACTCTCGTTGCTGGAGCAGTGCGATCGTCAGGTACTCGGTCAGGCCCTGCTGGTAGTGGGCGAAGAGGGCGTGGCCGCCGACCGACAGGTTCGATTCTTCCAGCAGCATCCGCAGGTGCTCGACGGCCTCCCGGCTGAATGCCGTGAAGTCGGTCGAGCCGGCGAGGTACTTGCTGAGCCAACCGCTCAAGGGGTGGGCGCCGGACTCAGCATGGAAGAAGCCCCAGGCCTTGTTGGCCTTGGCGTTGTAGCTGTCGTTCAGCTCGGACAGCAGCTCTTCATTCGCCTCTGACGGATCCAGCTCTGCGGTGCGGGCAAACAGAACGGCCGGGCTGCCGTCGGGCTTCTTGTCGATCTGGTGCACGATGATGTGGCGGATTGGCATTTGTGAAACTCCATTGCAGGCGCCGCCCTCCATGACTGGATGCGGCATTGTGGCAATTTGGTTTTGAATGGGGTATTACGGGTGAACGGCATGGGGCCGATAGGAGAGTCGTTGTGAGCAATCGACAGCTTGAAGATCAAATGGAGCAACGCTCCAACGCCGACGTGGCGGAGGCCTTAGGGATCTCGATTGAAGATGTCGAGAATTACGTGACAATCGAAACGAACAAAAGTGATGACGGCCTACTGTACGGTTACATTGCCGTCTTTGAGGAATCCACCCCGCTCAACGTTCGGCAAGCGGCAGGGCTTGGTGATGGATTTAGCATTGATCTAGGTCCGAACATCTTCGACAAAGAAGAGTGAATGCTGAAACTCAGGCTGGCGCGATGATCTGATCGTCTTCGTCTTGATCAGGATTGCCCAGGATCGACCTAATGCTCTCGTCGTTGAATCGGCGCGCCACGTTTTCGCTTAGTTCGATTTCGTGGCGCTTTCTAAGCGCTTCCCGTGCGCCTTCACGGCCGAGCGAGTGGACATAGCCTAGGCAGTCGGCCATCACCGATGCCTGCTCGGTGTCCTCGACCCACTCCATCAGCTCCAGCAGCCAGGCCTTCTCGCCCGGGCGTACTCTGTGCCGAAGCTCTTCTTCGCCCCTGGCCTTTCGCTTTCTCGCAGCCTTCGCTGACCGTTCCTGTTGGCTCGCCGCCAAACCGCTAGGCGGCAAGTGAGTTTGTGCCCGGCGCTGGTGGCGCTGCAGGGCCATTCGTTTGAGTTTCATGGGTGGCAGACGTCGATGAGGCCGTACTGCTTGCCACGGTAGGGGTATGCCACCAGCCTGTTTCCAGGCTCGCTGTAGATTGCCCAAGCCTGCTTGCTGCATCGAACCATCATCTCGGCGTACTTGATGACGCCGATGGGGTCGGTTGAAGCCCGAGTGTGCATGCTCATGGTTCAGCCTTGGCGACACACTTTTTCCCAGTCTTCGCCTTCGGGAAGTCGATCTTATAGGCCTGGATCAGCCGCATCAGGCGGTCGCCGCTTATTTGAAGCTGGCGCGCTACCTGGTGGCGATTGAGGCCCAGGGCCTGAAGCGCCTTGATTTGCTCGCACATCTTGGCGTCGTGGCCAGGATCGCTATAGGGCCTCTTGCAGGCTGCGTCCCTGAACTTTTGCGGCGAAGGTACTGGCTCGTGGCGCGATGGCAGCGGCATGTAGGCGGCAGATGCCAGCACCATGATCTCCCTACCAGAATTGAAGAAGGCAGCTTTCGCTGCCTCCAGTTTTGCTTGCCGCTGTGGGTAGGTCTCGACCGGATATTCGCTCATGCTGCGATCCCCAGAACTTTATTCATGCGCTCATCGAGGATTTCGTAGAAGGTTTTGACCCGCTCGGCGAGCTTTCGGATCAAAACCTCGTCGCGGTAAACGCGCTTGATGAACAGCGGCATACCCGGCCAGTAACAAACAAAGTCGATCCAGTCGCGCTCCGACACCCACAAGCCTCCCTGGCACTGTGCGACGTGTTCTTTCGGTACCACGTCGCTGAGGATCACTTCGACCTGCAGCTTCGGCAGCTTGGTTTTGATTTCGGTCAAACCCTTGTCCCCGATAAGTGAGTCAGGCGAATAGCCGATCCCGTGGTTCAGGATGATCCCTACCTGGTTGGCTTGGACGTCTTCACGGTCCTGGTACAGACCGCGCGCTACGCCTTCCAATTCATGCCCGCGCTCGGTGTGGCGGTTACCGGTGAAGGTGTCGGCCAACTCGCCGGTGATGCGCTCGCCGATCAGCGTGTTCATGTAGGTGAATGCGCCAGCGCCGAAGCCGGCCTCGCCCTTGCCGTTGACTAGCAGGCACTCCAGCTCGGAGCAGGTGACGATGCCCAGACGCAAGGCCAGCCATTCCGGCGTGCCTTGCTCGATGTTGGTGATGATCTGCATAGCTTACTCCTGCGGCCTGCTGGCCGATTTCGTGAGGCGGGCGAGTACGGTGTCGAACTCGGACTTGTAGACGTTGGCTGCGCATCCGTACTTGGCGACGAAGTTGTCGATCAGCACCTGGCTGCACTTCTTCAGTAATGCTTCGAGCTGCGCTGTCTGGCCCGGCGTGATGACTGGCTCGACGGGTGCTTCAGGCACTTGGTTCGCTCCTTGGCCATCATCGTCCTCACCGGTGGTAGTGAAGTTGAGCAGGGCGCCAGCGGTATAGCGCTTGCCGTAGCTGACAGAACTGGCCACGGCCTGGACGGCGTTCTTGCTGCCAGTAGCGTCAGCGGGGAGCAGGATGGACGTTGTTTCGCGGTGGCCGTCGCGATGGCTCAGTACGCCTTCGATCTCGACACCGCGATCAGTTCGCGGGATGCGGAACGACAGGGCGAAGCCATGCTTGGCCAGCACCGGCTTCAATTCCTCGTTGATGTCCTCCCACAGCGCGTAGGTGGATTGGACGATCTTGTATTTGTCGCGGATGGCGCCGCGCTCGCGCACCACGGGTAGCTCTTCCTGCATGTTGGCCATGGCCGCATCGAAGGCTTGCTTCGCCTGTTTGGCTTGCCGCGGCAGCTGACCACCTTCATGGAGTTACTATTGTCGCTGCTTCCGATCACTCGCATACCGTTACTGTTTTAGCTGCCGGAGATGAATCGCGACCAAGGAATGTGGCTTTGTTGTACGTTATTAAATATTGATAGCGGATTTAATAGTTTGGCTTTGATTTGACTCACTGTGCCTCGCAGTATCGATCTTTCAGGCGAGGACGTATTTTTAAACCATCAGCGTTCGACCACTCAAATACTGATTCTAGGTCCTCCTTTATGATTTTCGCGCACATTCCCGAAGAAAGAAAAATCCATGTGCCTTTGGCTTTTTGATCATTGGCGAGCCTAGCAGTGGCGGGCCTTCCTGGCGTGGAGCGGGAAATTTCTACGTAGAAGCTCAAGGCTTCCTGAACCATTCTGAACGTGTGTTTTTGATGATTTTAGTTTTCTGGAAATGTCAATGAATAGTTCATTGGTTAGGCTCCGTGTGCTCTGCAGTGTTATTCGGTAAGTGTGTGAGGCGATGGTCATTAATTAAAGTTGATTTAGTCCGTTTGTCTGTAGTCTCGCGTCCTTCTTTTTGTGTAAGACGCTTCCCAGTTATTTGTGAAGTTATTAAACGTCGGCGCATTGACGGCTTGTTGGTGTCTGGAGATAAAATGGTAATTACAGAGCAGCAGTTGCTGCTGATCCTCCCAAACGCCCGCCCAGTTGCGGGCGTTTTTGTTCCTGCGCTCAACCGAGCGATGGCGCGTTTCAAGATCGTCAGTCGTGTTCGTCAGGCAGTCTTCATTGCCCAGGTCGGACACGAGTCAGGCCAGCTGCGCTATCTGGTGGAAAACCTGAACTACAGCGCTGATGCCCTGATGAAGACCTGGCCTGCACGGTTCGATGCCAGTTTGGCCGAGCAGTACGCACACAAGCCGGAACGGATCGCCGCCGTGGTGTATGGCTCGCGACTCGGAAACACCCAGGCCGGCGATGGCTGGCGGTACCGGGGCCGCGGCCTGATCCAGCTGACCGGGCGCAGCAATTACCGCACGGCCGGCGCGGCTTTGGGCCTGCCACTGGAAGAGGAACCGGAGTTGCTCGAGCAGCCGGAGCAGGCCGCGCTATCTGCAGCCTGGTATTGGTCGACCAATAAGCTGAACGACTTGGCCGACGCAGGACGCTTCCAGGACATCGGCAGCCTGGTCAACACCGGAAAATTAGGGCGAATGCCGCACGGTGCCACTGAGCGCAAGGCGCTGTATGACCTTGCGCTGAAGGTGCTGGCGTGAGCTGGGGGCGAACGGCAGGCATTGCTGTCGCCTTGGCTCTGGCATTCGCTGCTTTATATAGCAGCTACCGCCATGGTTTGAGCGTGGCCGATGCCAAATGGCAATCCCGCTGGAGTAAGCGTGATGCCGACGACCGCCAGGTCGAGCAACTGGCTGAGGCTGCTGAACGCAATAAAGAGCAGGCCTACCAGCAATCAATCAACAAGGCGATTCAGGATGGACAGAATCTTATTGATCAGGCGGTTGCTGATGCTGCTCTCGCTCGCTATCGCGCTGACAGCGTGCGCGACGAAGCCGACGCCCTTGCCGCCCGTCTCGCAGCCCAAGCCCGCGGCCATTCCTGCACTGCCACCGCAAGCCAGGCAGCTGCCCGCGCCGTCATGGTGCTTGCCGACGTGTTCAAGCGCGCTGATGAAAGAGCGGGAGACCTGGCGGCAGATGCTGATCAAAGCCGGGGCAGGGGAATGACCTGTGAGCAGGCCTATGACAGCCTCAAAAAATTAGGGGGTGTTCGTTCGGTAGGACGCCGGAAGTGGGCTGGCTATGGCCAGTGACTTTCGAAGTGACTTTGTTCAGGTATGTTGGGCTTCGTTGGGCATCGTTGCAGCGAGCGCCAAGGAGAAAAGCCTTTGTTATCATGCTGCTACGTTGGCTTCGCATGCATGGGGTGCAAGGGGTCGAGTGTTCGAATCACTCCGTCCCGACCATATTTTTCAATGACTTAGCCCAATCTTCACCGGTTGGGCTTTTTCTTTTCTGGCTCAGGGGTAAACAAGGGGGTAAACACATTGTCGCCTTGCTAGCCGCGGCACGCAGATATTGTGAACTCTGCTTTCAGCCCTTTCTAGCGCTGCCTTCGCCCCAATACTGTTCGATGTTTCTCTTCCTTTCGGAAGTTACCAAGCAAAATGTTGTCGAGGCGGTGCGCGTTCAAGATAGATTCGACGAGGCAGTAGGCTGTCCCGCCCAGTGACTTCTTCGCCCGAGGCGCAGCTTGCGACCCATCCGCGCAGCCCGTTCAAGCCGCAAGTTGACTTTCAAGATGCTTCGACCAATGGCTGTGTTGTATTCGATCATCAGAGCATGAGTCGTCGACAAACCGGCCGCTACCAGATTTTCCTTTCAGCCTCTAAAAATAGGACGTACATCTTCAAGGTCTACATTAGGGCTCTACCCCCGAGGTTTGCGGTGTCGAGTTAACCGGCGAACCGATCATCCGGGCTAAGGGCGCCGAGATGCACCTCCTCGGTACCAACTACCGCACGGTACAGGGACGCTCGGGCAATTTGTATTTCGATGAATTATTTTGGATCCACAAGTTTGAGGAGCTGAAAAAGGTCGCCTCGTGCATGGCGCTGCACAAGGACTGGCGCAAGACCTACATTTCGACGCCGTTGAGCATGGCCCATGAAGCCTACAAGCTGTAGACCGGCGAGCGGTTCAACAAGGGCAAACCGACGGCCCAGCATTTCAAACTGAACGTGAGCCACAGCGCGCTGCACCAGGGCCGTTTGGCGATCGACAGGTATGATCGTCGACGGACTGTGCGGTGATTTCTCGCAGGCGTGATCATGGATCAGCGCCTGGGCGTGCGCCAGTTCGTTGCGTTGCTTCGGTGTGAGCTTGATGGTCGTGGGTTTCCTTGCCATCGAAAATGAGCTTGTAGACGTCTGAGAGTAGAGCGGCTTTGCTGTCACCACATAGTCGCATACAGGCAGGGTATCCCTTGAGCCTCACTCACTGAGCAGCGTTTCCAAAGGTCGATCGGGGGCTGAGTCAAGCACCCGGATCGCACTAATTAGCTCGCGTGCTGCTTCACTACCAAATCGGATTTGAAGAGTGCGCCTCTGGTTACCCGAATGCGTGGGAGCGTATGCCACAAGCAGTTCTCGATCTGCGACTTCAAATCGCACCTCGGAAAGTGCTTGTATATGAGCGATAGTGAAAATCATCTATTAGTTTGATGCTCTCAAGCGTGACGTAGCGCAACTCACCTGAGGCATACCTCCCAGTACACTAAATTGTTATTTGAAGAGATTGCGGTCGCCTCCTAGGGGGTCGAGGGCCATCCTCGAAAGCCTGGCGGCAGATTGCACGGTGCATTCGCTATCTGACAGGCGCTGGGCGCTTGGGTGACATGATTGCGGGGGGTAGGTGAGATTAGTAAAACGGCCATTGCAGCGAATAGACAGGCCAACAACGCGATCGATTTTATTTTTGTTTTCATTTCTTCGTCTCTTGGGGGCACAAATTAGTGACAGGTTGCGATGCCTGAAGTCGAAATGGTCCTATCTTTCGGTAGTACGCAGAGTTCGTTGTCGAGCGGTGTTTGCAGGGCCGAGCCACGTAGGCGGAGTCAGCGAACACTAGAAAGGGATGGCGCAATGCAGGCGGGCAAGTTAACCCGTGATGACCAGACGCAGCGGCAATTAGCCGCCACGCTTGGGGGGCATTGGAAAATCAGGCTGCACTGAAGGTCTTATGCGGATCGATGACGAATTTCTTCGGCACACCCGCATCAAATTCACCGTAACCTTCCGGCGCCTGATCCAGGCTGATGACCTGCACACCCACCACTTCGGCGATATTGATGCGGTCCCACATGATCGCCTGCATCAGTTGGCGGTTGTACTTCATCACCGGAGTCTGGCCAGTGTGGAAGCTGTGGGATTTGGCCCAGCCCAGGCCGAAGCGAATGCTTAGGCTGCCTATTTTTGCCGCGGCATCCGCCGCGCCCGGGTCTTCGGTGACATAAAGGCCCGGGATGCCGATTTTGCCTGCCACGCGCACCACGCCCATCAGAGAGTTGAGCACAGTGGCCGGGGCTTCGTGTTTGACGCCGTCATGGCCGTGGCCGCGGGCTTCGAAGCCCACGCAGTCCACTGCGCAATCCACTTCCGGTTCGCCCAGCAATGCGGCGATCTGTTCGTGCAGTGGCGCGTCTTTGGACAGATCGACGATTTCAAAACCTTGGGCCTTTGCGTGGGCTAGGCGGATGGTGTTGACGTCACCGATGATCACGACGGCAGCGCCCAACAGGCGAGCGGACGCGGCAGCGGCCAGGCCGACGGGACCGGCGCCGGCGATGTAAACAGTGCTGCCTGGACCTACGCCGGCAGTCACTGCACCGTGGTAACCGGTGGGCAGGATGTCGGAGAGGCAAGTCAGGTCGAGGATTTTCTCCATGGCCTTGTCGCGGTCCGGAAGCTTCAGCAGGTTGAAGTCGGCGTAGGGCACCAGGACGTATTCAGCCTGGCCGCCGGTCCAGTCGCCCATGTCGACGTAACCGTAAGCGCCACCGGCACGTGCCGGGTTGACGGTCAGGCAGACACCGGTGTGTTGTTCCTTGCAAGAACGGCAGCGTCCGCAAGCCACGTTGAACGGTACGGACACCAGGTCGCCGATTTTCAGGTTCTCGACGTCGCTGCCCTTCTCGATCACTTCACCGGTGATCTCGTGGCCCAGTACCAGGCCGGTCTGAGCGGTGGTACGACCGCGCACCATGTGCTGGTCGGAGCCGCAAATGTTGGTCGATATCACTTTGAGAATGACGCCGTGCTCAATCTTTCGGCCCCGAGGGTCTTGCATCTTCGGATAGTCGATTTTTTGTACTTCAACCTTGCCCGCCCCTAGATAAACCACACCGCGATTACCAGACATATGTTGTTCTCCGTTGTTGTGAATGTACCGAGGTTTAATGCTGCTATCAGTTCGCGCTGAACACCCGCTAATGGTCCGCGCAGCTAAATATCCAACTCCAGGAGCAGCCAACAGCGCGAAGGGGCATTCCTCGATGCCGGTGCGAATACGCGTTAAGTTGCGCATGGCATGACAAATGGCGTTGACGGTGAGGAATGCTTAGTGGCTGCGCCAGGCTTACTATGAGTTTGCGACCAGTTGAACCTAGGCCTGCTCTTCTTTCTTCAACTTATCCAGAACCCACCGCATCAGTGACAGGGCATTGTCGAAAGCGATCGGTACCTGCGTTGGATTCGGTGTGTGTTGGAGGACCCGAGCTTGAGCCTCAATCATGATCCGATCCTCCTCGAAGGCCATTCGGGCAATGGCGATCATGTCATCGGCAAGTTTTTCGCTGCATCCAGCAAGAGCATGGCGATTAGGCGCCCAGGAGAAAAAGTATCTGGAGGTATCGTCATTAGTCGGCGTGATGGCCTGGCATGTCACGTCGTGAGTAATGGGGGCCACATCCTGCGGCTTTTCACCATCGAATTGCTCCAGGGTTCCGCGCGGGAAACTGTACGAGTTCATCACCATCACGCCCGGTGCCAAAAAATCGTAAGCGGTAAAAATATCCACCGTATCGGAATCTACGACCCCTTTGATGTGATTCGGCGTCGGTTGTGCAGGTAACCAACGCTCAACCCGCACTCCGCGGTTAATTCGACTGACTTTCGGTCGAACATGGGCCCAATCTATGCCCATGCCAAAGCTTTCCGGATGGAGAAAATAGAGGTGCGAAAAATCCAACAGGTTGTCGTTAACTAACTGGTAGTTGGCTTGATACTCGATGCTGCCTGATCTAAAAATCCAATCGGGGTGATCATGGCCCACAGCTGGAGGGATAAGCGCGGGATCTGCCTCCTGTGGGTCACCGAGCCATACCCATACCCAACTGTCTTGTTCAATGACGGGGAAGCTACGCACGCATGCCTGCGCAGGGACAATATCTTGGCCGGGTATCTCGGTGCACTTGCCTGAACTGTCAAATTTCAGACCGTGGTACATGCAGCGCACGTAATCTCCTTCTTTTCTCCCTATGGATAAGGGTGCGGAGCGATGGCAGCAGCGGTCTTGCAGTGCTGCGATGGCTCCATTCTCCAGGCGGTAGAGCACGATTGGCTCATTGATGATGGTTCGAGCAACCAGCCCGTCAGTGACCTCATAGTCCCACGCTGCCACATACCAGCAGTTGTGCAAATACATAAACTCCTCCGGCGGCTTGTTGTTGCATTTGTGTCGCAAGCATATGGATGCGAGGATTAGTCTTCCATGCTGTATTTTATCGAATTTCGGCTGAATTCATCACATTGGAGTGGGCGTGGATCTTCTAGGCGAAGTACTTTTATCCCTTAAGGTAGAAGCGAACTCGGGTGGCATCTATGCGCTGGGGGATCCCTGGGGGCTGAGGGTGCCTAGCTTTTCAGCTGCTAGTGCCTTCGCGTTGTGTTGCCTCGACGCCCCGCTCTGGTTGATGGTGTCCGGACAAGCTCCAGTTCTCCTTGAGTCGGGCGACTCGGTTTTGATATTGCAGGGTGCCGCCTATACGGTGGCTTCGAGCCCAGAAGCTGACTGCATCGATTTGATGGATTACTGGCACTCGAGAGGGTTACCGCTGCTGGTCGCTGGGGAACGGCAGGCGGCTCCTATTTCTGGACTGGAATTAGGGCAGGGTGAGAAGGTGGGACGCTTGATGATACTTGCCTTTTTGCTTCAGGCTGCGGACAGCAACCCGCTGCTACGGTCGCTGCCACCAATGATCCACCTTCATGGGAGTGCCAGCGGCATGTTCCCCTGGATGAATTCATTGCTGGAGTTTCTCGTGAGCGAAGATACGGCTAACCGCGCCGGTTATGTGGCGACTGCTGCGCATCTTTCAAACTTGATTTTTACCAGTTTTATCCGCGCTCATGCGCTGTCCGTTCCAGGGGACAGTAGCGGTTGGCTTCAGGGACTGGCGGACCGGCGCATCCGCCAGGCTTTGGTTTCAATGCATGCGCGCCCGGGCGAGCACTGGACCACCGAGTCGCTGGCGAAGGAAGCGGGGATGTCCCGTCATACCTTTGGTCGCCGTTTCACTCGACTGGTAGGTCAGTCGCCCATCGATTATTTGATTGATCTTCGGATGCAGGTGGCCGCGGAACGCCTTCGCGCCGGCGATCCGGTAGCTCGGGTGGCCGAAGCCGCAGGGTATCAATCGGAACGCGCCTTTCGTGAGGTTTTTCGTAGGCGATTTGGGGTACCACCCTTGCGTTACAGCAAGGCATAGTCATTGAGATCGAGCAGGAAGGTCTTGCCCGTACGGAGGCTGAAAGGGCGTGGGTTGAACCATGATTTCTGAATAGGCAGCGCCAACTTCAAGTTAGCGCTGCGAGCAGGCGGGGGAGCTTAGTTCCGTGAATTAGTTAATCTGCCTGGCCTAGTAGGGCGCCACCGTCGATGACGATTTCGCTGCCGGTGATGTAGGAAGACGCCGCAGAGGCGAGGAGTAGCGCAATCCCCTTGATCTCTGCCGGGTCAGCAACGCGATGCTGTGGGTTCCCTGCCTCCAACAACCGGCGCATCTCAGGATCTTTGACATGGCCGTCGGCGATGTTGGTGGCAAAGGCGCCCGGAGCAATAGCATTCACCTGAATGTTGTACTTGGCCAGTTCCAGTGCGGCCTGACGCATCAAATGGGATGCACCGGCCTTCGCTGGGAGATAAGGCGTGCCAACCCAGGCGACGCTGCGAAAACTTGCAATCGAGGTGGTCACCACGATCTTGCCAGAACCCTGTGGCTTCATATGTTTAGCGGATTCTTGCAGGCAGTGCAGCACGCCATTCAAGTTGATGGCTATGACTCGCTCCCAGTTACGGAGATCGAGGTTTTCTAGGGTGCCTTCCAACACCCGCTGCCCCTCACGTCCAAGAAAACCAGGACCCGCATCGATCCCTGCGTTCGCAAATACCACGTCCAGCCTGCCGTAATGATTGACCGTGTTTTGAAATGCAGTTGCGACGGACGCTCGGTTACTGACGTCTACGAATTCGCCACGTACTTCAAGGCCGCGGCTGGCGAGCGAAGAGACAGTGTCGTCGAGGCTCTGGGTGTTGATATCCATCAGAGTGACTTTGGCACCATTTTCTGCGAGCGCTTCTGCGCAGGCCAGTCCGATACCACTCGCTCCACCGGTGACTACACAAACCCGGCCAGATACGTCGAACAAATGTGCGGCTGTACTCATCTCAAATCTCGCTGTTGTTGTATTGGAAGGAGACTTGTTAATACCGAGCGGCTCGTCGTGCGGCACCTATCGGATGGCGGTTGATAGCCCAGACAAACAGCTTTGCTATGGTCCGGGTCTGTACTGCACTCAGCTCGCACTCACGCAACCACGTGCTCTACTGCGGCCAGGGAAGGGATAGCAGGAGAGCGCAAGCGCTCTAACTCGCTGCATTGTCCATATCAGTAAGGGGTCGGCGAAAGTTAAAGGCGATACGGGAGGCCTCGACACAGTTGATGTGAGAGCGGGCTGTTTTCGAGAAAGGCGGATCTATCTTTGGATAGGTGCCCCCGGTTGTGCCATCTCCGTACGTTCAGTTCACAGCAGCCACCTAGCCGCTGGATAGGACTCAAAAGTCAGGCTTCACCTGCCTGCTCAAAATGTGAGCCTTACCGATAATCGGAGAATAATAATAATGGCGATTGATACAAACCGTACCTGTTTCACTGCTGGAAAAAAGGCAGATTTGCCATCGGCGTGTCTGCCCGCTGCGGCGATTTTGAGCATGGCTTTAGCAACGATCAGCCTCAGTTCACCTGTTCGCGCGGCGCAATTTGACGTTGGTGAAGTCGACGTCAACTGGACGAACACCCTCAAGTACTCCTTGGGTTCTCGCCTCGGTGAACCCAATGATAAAAATCTGGCCAACGCAAACGTAGATGATCCTGATCGTAACTTTGATAAAGGGTCATTAATCATGAATCGATTTGACTGGTTGAGCGAATTCAATGCTCGCTGGAAGAACTTCGGGCTGAGTCTGAGTGGTGCTGCGTGGTACGACAATGTCTATAACCGCAGTAACGATAACAACTCGCCGGCGACGTTTAACCCGTATTCGGTAAGCAACGATCATTTTACCGACCAGACTGAAAAATGGGCTGGTAAGAAAATCGAGTTAATGAACGCTTTTGTGTCTGGTCAATTTACGCCAATGGATGTACCGGTCAGCATGCGACTGGGGCAACACACGCTGATATGGGGAGAAAGCCTGTTTTTTACCGACAACGGCGTCGCCGCCGGCATGGCACCTGTGGATGCCTACAAAGCACTGAGCGTTCCCAATATCAAAGCGCAGGAAGTTTTTCTGCCGACCAATCAGCTGTCGATGAGCGTGCTTCTTTCTGATAGTTGGGTGGTTGAGGGGTACTATCAGTTTGAATGGGAGAAAACACGTATTCCTCCTGCAGGTAGTTTTCTTTCGTCGGTCGACCTTTTGGATGAAGGTGGGGAACGAATCATTGCCGGGCCCGGTGCGTATTTTTATCGCGGCGCTGATAAAAATCCGGACGCTGGACAATATGGGGTTTCGGTGCGGTGGCGACCAGTTGACTTGAACCTCGATATGGGCGTGTATGCTCTTCGCTATAATGACAAAACTCCCCGTGTAAATACCATTCCATCTGGCGGATTTGACCCGGTAAATGGTTCGATCGGCGAATATTTCCTCGATTACAAGGAGAAGATAGAACTCTATGGATTAAGCGCCAACATGTCTTACGGTTCGCTGAATCTTGGAGGGGAGATCTCCTATCGCGATGGCGTTCCGCTTCGAGCAAATGGCGGTGTTCTAGTACCTGATGTACTGGGCAATACACTGCACGCACAAGTGTCTGCTATATGGGTTGGAAGTGCGGGTCCCGCGTGGGATGGCGTCAGTATCGCCGCAGAGCTGGCAGGACATAAACTTCTTGAAGTGACGCGAAACAAGGAACAACGCGATACCAGCTTGGATGATTCGGCATACGGGATTCGCGGGGTCACAACTTTACAGTACTTCCAGGTGATGCCAAGCCTGGATGTTGAGATACCGATAGGTCTTGGGTACAACTTTAAAGGTAAGTCTCCGATTTCGGCTGCCTTCAACAATTATGGTGGCAATGAAGGGGGCGATCTCACTGTCGGCGTAGTGGGTACTTACCAACAAGACTGGAAGTTGGGTCTTAGCGCTACGCACTTTTTTGGCAGTGAGACAACGAATTACTACTCAGGGCGTGATTTCCTGATGGCCTCTGTTAGTCGTTCCTTCTAATTACACTTAGGCATTCATTTATGAACAATTACAAGATAAAGTCGTTGCTGTCGGCTGCGTTCATTACAGCGTTATTTAATGCTCCTGCTTGGTCCGCTGTTTCTCCTGCTGAGGCGGCTAAACTGGGTAACGAACTGACGCCAATGGGTGCAGAGCGGGCGGGGAATGCGGCAGGCAGTATTCCTGCGTGGTCGGGTGGTTACAAAGGCATGCCAGCGGGGCACAAGCCCGGTAGTATGAACAGTGATCCGTTCCCGGACGAAAAGCCAACGTTGGTTGTTACCAGCCAGAACGCTGAGCAGTATAAGGATCGGATATCTCAAAGTGTGCAGTTGCTGTTGCAGCAAAACCCTGACTGGCGCCTTGATATTTACCCAACGCACCGCACCGCTTCGGCGCCGGATACTTTTTATAACTACACTAAACAAAATGCTACTACGGCGCAGCTCAGTGGCGACGGCATTGGCGTCACCAATGCGTACGGCGGCGTGCCGTTCCCGTTACCGAAGAATGGCTCAGAGGTTCTTTGGAACCACTTCCTCGCATGGAAAGGAGTCGGAGTGGAAATGGAGGGTGGCATGTATATGGTCGATGGCAAGGGGCGCTCGTCCTTGACTGCTGCGCTAAAAATGGACGGTTTTTATAGATATGCTTTGCCTGGTGGTGAAAAAGATTATGATGGGTTCTTTCAATGGCATCGATCACTAACCACCGCTCCGGGGCGTAGTGCTGGTGAGGCACTGGTGGGGATTTGGCCGCAAGACTTTAAAAGCCACCAACCAGGCTCATGGCAATATATGCCAGGTCAACGCCGCGTCAGAAAACTACCCAATGTACAGTTTGATACGCCAAATTTCCTGATGTCCGGCTTGACTCAATTCGATGAAGCATATGGGTTCTTCGGTTCGCCAGAGCAATATGAATGGAAGTTGGTCGGAAAGAAGGAAATGTACATTCCTTATAATACCAACAAACTATTTTCTATTGCTCCGGAAGAGCTGCTGACTCCAAAAGTTCTTAATCCAAATGTTATTCGCTGGGAGCTACATCGTGTTTGGGAGGTTGAGGGGACTCTAAAGGTTGGAGTTCGGAACGTTGTGCCTAAGCGTCGAGTTTACATGGATGAGGATACTTGGGGGATCGTGATGGCAGACCTTTGGGACGCTCAAGGCAAACTCTATCGTGGTGCGATCAATTACCCGGTCGTCAACTATGACCTGCCTGGCGTGGTCATGCGACCGTTCATGTCAATAGATTTTCAACAGCAGGCTTATACGTTGGGCGAGTTGGACACCAAATACCTGCCAGTCACTCCGAAGTCTCGTTCCTTTTATTCCGCTGAAGCTTTGGTACAAGACGCACTGCGTTAAAACCCTGGTCCGGGCGGCCCATGGTCGCTCGGACAGCACTGAGTGGAGCTCTTGCTCAAGGAGTTATAAAAATGGTTTCCACGTTCGCGCGCGCAGTTCATTGGCTGAGCGCACTGTATCTGGTTGCGGCTGCATATGGTGCGAGTGCCGAAGCAGAGCGTCCTGCGGTGTTGGACCGCCCAGCACGTGAAGTCTCCCAACCAGCCTCAACGTTTCTCCTTGGCGTGACAAAAGCGGGCGCACGCTTGGTAGCTGTTGGCGAGTCGGGCCGTATCGTTCTGTCAGATGACCAGGGTAAGAATTGGCGCCAAGCCAAGGTGCCGACCAGCGTGCTACTTACGGCTGTTGCATTTGCGGACACGAAAGTCGGTTGGGCAATCGGTCATTCAGGTGTCGTAATTCGAACGGAAGACGGCGGTGAGACCTGGAGTCGCCAATTGGATGGGGTTCAAGTCGCTCAGCTTATCTATGACGCCGTCTCCGGGTCAGCTATGCAGAAGTCTGGAATCGCCACGGGTATTAGTGCCAGTCAAGCTGAGCGGTTGATCGAAGACGGCCCGGATAAGCCTTTTCTTGCCCTCCGGGTTGAGGACACGCAAAAAGCGACAATTGTGGGTGCCTTTGGATATGCGTTACAAACCGTAGATGGTGGAAAACACTGGATGTCGTTGGACACCCAACTCAAGAACCCGATAGGCCTGCATTACTACGGGATAGAGAAAACAGTCGAGGGTTTGTTATTCGTTGGCGAGCAAGGCATCGTTCAGCGGCAGATCACGGCCGATGAGTTTATGGTCGAGACTCCTGCCGAAGGAACGCTGTTTGGCGTATTGTCGCTTGGAAACCAAGTCCTTATTGCTTACGGATTACGCGGAAAGGTAGTACGCAGTCAGGATGACGGAAAGACTTGGAATAAGGTGGATAGCGGTGTTGAAGCTTCCATCCAAGCGGGGGTGGTACTTCCAGATGGCGCCGTTCTGTTAGTGGCGGAAAATGGCCAAATGATCTCCAGTCATGACCGTGGAAGTACTTTTAATCTGCTGCCAACTCGGAGCCCGCCCACTGCGGACGTTCTTTCTGTTTCTGCAAATAGTTTGCTCGTGGTGGGTCCTCTCGGGGCCCAAACCATCACTGTGCCGTGAGATTCTAAAACATGAAAATTGATATCACCTCGGCGACCAAGGTTGATGATTTTGATCCTGCAGCCGGCACTATTCTTGAGCGAGCTCTATTTAATAATCGCCTGTTTGTAGTGCTGTTCTGCGCGTTAGTTACGGTCCTCCTCGGGTGGAGTGCTCGTAATCTTGATCTGAATGCAAGCTTCAAGGCGGTCATTCCAAATGATCATCCATATATTCAAAACTATCTTAACAATGAAGCCGACCTCCAAGGACTGGGAAATACACTCAGGGTGGTTGTTTCCACCCAAGGCGATAGCATCCTGGATGCTGATTACTTAGAGACCTTGCGGAAAATAAACGATGAAATCGTTACCATTCCCGGTGTAGAACGGCCCTTTCTGCAGTCCTTATGGACTCGCAGCACCCGGTGGTTGATGGTGACCGAAGTTGGTATCGATGGTGGTCCGGTTATGCCAGACACTTTCGATGGCAGTCCTGCCAGCCTAGAACAGTTGAGGCACAATATTCTTCGGTCGGGTGAGATTGGGAAATTGGTCGCTGCCGACTTTCGATCGAGCGCCATCGTCGTTCCATTGTTGGATTACGACGCTCAGGCCCAGAAGGCTCTTCACTATGGTGAGCTTTCCAAGCGACTGGAAAACATCAGGGCAAAGTACGAAGGTAAAGGCGTCAGTATCCATATCGTTGGATTTGCAAAAGTTGTCGGTGATTTAATTGATGGTTTGAACCAGATATTAATATTTTTTGGAATCGCCGTAGCCATTGCGGCCGCGATGGTTTTTTGGTTTACCCATTGTGTGCGTAGTACCTTGTTGGTTGTGACCTGCTCCCTTATCGCTGTAGTTTGGCAGTTAGGGATTTTGCCGCTTATTGGCTTTCGACTGGACCCATACTCGATTCTGGTTCCGTTCCTCATCTTTGCAATTGGGATGAGTCACGGTGCGCAAAAAATGAATGGTGTGATGCAGGACATTGGCCGAGGCATGCATCGGGTCCATGCTGCGCGAAATACATTTCGGCGCTTGTTCATGGCCGGCTTTACGGCGTTGGTCTGCGATGCGGTCGGCTTTGCTGTGCTGTTCATGGTGAACATTCAGGCAATCCGCGAGTTAGCGATCGCTGCAAGTATCGGCGTGGCCATTCTCATCTTCACCAATCTTATCTTGCTTCCCATCCTACTAACGTACACAGGCGTTAACGATCGTGCGGCTAAACGTGCTCTTGTCCAGGAGCAGAATTCCTTGGAAACGGCTCAAGGAAGTCGTTCCTTGTGGCGATTGTTGACCCTATTTACCCAGCGGCGATGGGCTATCAGCGCCATTGTCTGCGCAGTGATATTAGCGGTAGCAGGGCTAGTCGTTGCTTCGCGATTGCAGGTCGGTGATCTGGATGCCGGGGCCCCGGAGCTGCGCGCCGATTCTCGATACAATCTGGACAATGCCTATTTGACCGGCCATTACGCGACCAGCAGTGATGTCATGGCAATTATGGTCAAAACTCCCCCTGACCAATGTGTTAATTACGAAACGGTAGTCAAGGTTCGCGATCTGCAAATCCTTTTAGGGCAGTTACCCGGCGTTGAAGCAACCAACTCCTTCGCAAATTTGGCCAAGCAGATGACTTCAGCCTACAGCGAGGGCAGCTTTAAATGGGCGGAGATTCTACCCAACCAGGCCGCATTGAACTCGCTAATGGGTCAAGCTCCTCGCGGGTTGTTCAACACCAGCTGCGAGCTCCTCACGGTCTATGCCTACCTGAAGGACCACAAGGCTGAGACGCTCCAGCAAACTGTAGAGGTTGTGGAAGCCTTTGCCAGAGAGAACGATACCGAAAATGTGAAGTTCTTACTCGCCGCGGGGAACGCAGGCATTGAGGCGGCGACAAATCAAGTGGTTAAACACCACAATTACTTGATGCTTGCCGGTGTGTATTTCGTTGTTATTGTCCTGGCACTGGTCGCATTTCGCTCTTGGCAAGCGGTAGTGGTTGCAGTCGTACCGCTGGTATTGACCAGCATTCTTGCAGAAGCGCTGATGGTCTGGGTGGGAGTCGGTCTCAAGGTTGCCACACTTCCCGTTACGGCATTGGGAGTGGGAATTGGGATTGACTACGCGCTGTATATCCTATGTGTGATGCTAGCCTGGTTGCGCATGGGGGCGTCGCTCAGCGAAGCTTACTACCGTTCGCTGCTGTTCGTGGGGCGGGTGGTGATGCTTACCGGCGTGACCTTGGCGGCTGGCGTTGCTACTTGGGTGTTCTCCCCAATCAAGTTCCAAGCCGATATGGGTATGCTGTTGGCATTTATGTTCCTCGTAAACATGTTCGGAGCGCTGATTCTGCTGCCTGCGTTGGCCAGTTTCCTGCTCAAACCTCAGCTCCAGTCTCGCAACAGTCATAGCGCGGCCGTTGATCTAGGTGAGATCGACGAGCTCCAAGAGCCCTTGAGTCGTAAAGGCAACCGTGCGTCGTTGGAGGCGAAAGGCGTTTAAGCAAGCCTCGATTTATCAACGCCGCACTCAGTGCGGCGTTTGTTCTGAATGCTGCGGTTTGCTGGGAGCGTCGTTCCTGGCGTTGTGCTGCTCACTGGTCTGGCGAGCCCGAGAGCCAGTGCGAGAGTGGCTCTAGACATTGCGCCGGTGCTGAGCACCTATTGGTTAATCACGAAGCAGGAATTCACGAACAACATGGCGGGCAGTTTCGGATTCGTCCAGCACCAGATGCCCTGCGTGTTCCACTATGCTCACTTCGCAGTGGGGTAAAGCTTTATGCCAGTGTTCAGCTTGGCTTACCGGAAGAATTTTGTCTTCATTACCCCAGATGACTAGCGTTGGCGTTTGAATGTGCTGCAGGATTGAGGGCATAGCTGGATTTATCATTTTGCCGTTGAGCAGTAACCGGCTGGCTGAATTTCCTTCCTTATTGCGCATGGCATTGAATTCTTCATCAGGCCCTTCAGGAAGATAAGGTATTAGGTTGCTGACATTGTGCATGAGGTAATCTGGAATCTGTTCTGGCGAAACCTTACTCAGGTCCGTTTGCGGATGTTTTTTCACATCAAATCCAGCCGGACATGCGAGTACCAATCGTCTTACGCGCGCGCCATGCTGGGCTGCAAATTCGGCAGCTAAGTATCCCCCAAGCGATGTTCCTACCAGACGTACGCGATCCAGGCCCAGTAGATCAAAAAGCTTGGCGTAATGATCAACGTAACTTTGCATCGAGCCAATTCGAGGATTGACTGCTGACGCACCGAAGCCCGGGTGGTGGGGCAGAAACGTCGTGAAGTGCTCTTCCCATTTTTTGGCAAAACCTATCCCGTGCCAGGTTCCGGCGCCATGGAAGTACACCAAGGGTTCGCCCGTTCCGTTCTGATAGACGATGGTTCGAGTGCCATCGACTTGGAATACTTTTCGGATGTAAGTGCCATGGTCAACTCGGCGATCGCCGACGGGAAAGCTGCTCATGCATTGCGCTCCTGTTGCTAAGTCCGCTTCGCAGACGGGAAGGATGGAGAAAAGGAAGAGCTACTGTCCAAGTGAATCTTGCCCATGCTTTCAAGTTTCGCTCACGTCCAGTCGATGCCTAGGCATCTGATCCAGTATTGAGACGCGACTGCTTGCAGCTCACCTATCTTCTGGCAGGCGTTGTCGAATAATGCTTGAAGGATTCCAGGATTGAGCGGGTGACTGGCTCCTGAAAAATAAAAACAAACCGGATCAGCACGTATCTGCAACAGATAAATAATCATGCTAGTGTGCTGTCTTCGAAATAATTTATCCCTATGGTACGACCTCAAGTGCCTCGCGAGCTCGTTGGATTTTGCTCAAAATCTCCTCGCCTTTCGCGTTCCAAACGTACCGGGTCGGCTGAGCATTTCTTAGTGCCATGAACGTTGTTATCGAGGATTCCAACTCGCGCACCGAGGCAAAGCTACCGTCTCGTAGATACACCGTGATGTCTCGGAAAAATCGTTCGACCATGTTCATCCAAGAGCTGGACGTCGGTGTGAAGTGCATATGGAAACGCGGGTGCTTCGCCAGCCAGGTTTTCACGGCGGCGTGCTTGTGCGTCGCATAGTTATCGACGATCAGGTGAAGCTGGAGATTCTTGGGGGTCTGCTTGTTGATCTTCTTGAGGAAGGACAACCACTCTTGATGACGGTGTTGACGTTCGATGCTGCTGATCAATTTTCCCTGCAGATAATCCAGCGCAGCGAATAATGTAACCGTGCCGTGGCGGGTGTAATCATGTGATTTCGTCTGGATGTGGCCGATGCCCAGAGGCAACCCAGGCTGCGTGCGTTCCAAGGCCTGCACCTGGCTTTTTTCGTCGCAACACAGCACCAATGCCTTGTCCGGCGGGGCCAGGTAAAGGCCGATAACATCCCAGAATTTCTGTTCGAACTGCGGATCGTTTGAGAGCTTGAAGGTGCGAGTCAGATGAGGCTTCAAGTCATTGGCAGCCCATAACTTATGGACCGTACTCGAAGAAATCCCGACCGCTCTCGCCATACTCCTGCAGCTCCATCGCGACTCGCCAATGCGAGGTTTCGTGACCTGCTCCAAGACGCGGCGGACAGTATCGGCAGGCAGCGACGACTTGCGTCCACGACCTGGTTTATCAATCAATCCGTCGAGCCGGAGCAACTGAAAGCGTTGGCACCAGTTGGTGACTGTCGGGAGAGAAAACCCAGTCAGTCGTGCAATCTCTTCCCGCGTTTCGCCCTGTGCTGCAAGCAGCACAATGCGTGCTCTACGACCTTCACGCTGGGGAATGGTGGCGGAGCGAACGCGCCGGTTCAGTTCGGCCTTTTCTTCGGAGCTAAGCGTAATGTCCAGTGCGCTCACCTGAAGCTCTCCAAGGGGGAAATGACACCTGAAGTGTAGGTGAAAAATTAGAAAAGCTATTTCGCAGACAGCACACTAGCGGAACCCTGCAGAGCATCGCTATGGAGGCCGTCGCCCAGAGTCGGGAAAGCCTCACGCTCACCCAGCAAACCGTAGAGCCAGCAGGAAAGGCCAGCACTGCGCTTGGGGAAATCAGTACCGCGGTTTCGCTGATTGAACAAATGAATCAACAAATCGCCGCTGCTGCAGTACAGCAGCATGCGGTGGCAGCGGAAGTCGGACGTAGCGTAACGCGGGTGCGGGATTTGGCTGACAGCACCGCTTCCAATGTGAAAGGCAGCGCTCAATGCGGTGCCACCCTTAAGCAACTGAGTGGCGAACTACAAGATTGGGTCGGCAGCTTTCAATTGAGTTGAAAGGTAAACTTGACCAAGGCGCGGGAATACCGTTTTCGCAATCACGGTGACGGTCCTCCCGAGGGGCGTGCAGGACGCGCGCCATACGGTCTGCATTCTCCGCTGTAGGGTTTTCATGCAGAACCCTTGAACTTATCTGAGCACGGTGGACGTGGGTAAAGCTGTACCGCAATGGCGTGGCCTGATTTTAGCGGCCTCTGGACAGTGCCAGTGAAAAAAATGCTTTTGTGGAAAAAAAAGAGGAGTTTGGTAGGTTGTCAGCCTTGCATCGGTTGACTCTACCGCGCCCCTAAAGTCCTGAAGTGGACGGCTTGATGAACGTCTTTGGGCTCAAATGCCCTTAATTACTAACTTGCTTTTTGTTTGCAGGCTCAGACAGATAACGTGCCACGGCGTCCAGTTCAATATCGTTAATTTCTGTTTTGCGGAAAAACGGCATTACGGAAATGCCATTGCGTACAAAGTACTTAACCAGTTCCGGCGAAAGGTCTAAGCGATCCTCAAGACTTGCTGGAACAGCCCCTTTGTATCGGGCATCAAGGGCAGTAGTCCCGGGATACACTTCCCCTCTGGAGTGGCAAGTAGCGCACCACTTGTCGTAGACCTGCTTACCTTGGATTTCTCCAGCTGATGCAGCTATAGCCCAGCTGATAGACGCGCCTACCAGGAGGACTTGGAGTGAAAGATTCATGCTTTTTTCCCCGGCCGTAGATTCTTCGGCCAAATTCCATAGCGTCCGGGGGAGATAATGCCATTAGGGTCAACGGCATCCTTCAACGTTTCATGAAAGCGCAGCAGAATGTTGTTGTTAAAGGAATAGGTATCCATGACGTCGCCTTGAAAGGCCGTGGCAGTACGGTATTCGCCCCAGCCATTCTCCGCCGCAATTTTGATCAATGTGCGAAATGCTTCCCGAGTCTGTTTATTTTTTGCAGGATCTTTGGAGATCCAAAACGGGATGATGAAGACAAAGCAGCGCTCCCAGCAGGGGACGGGGACATTGAGGGCGAAAGCAAATGGCACCCCGAGCTTCCGTGCGGCTGTTCCGAGTACTTCATTGATCTTGAGAATGGCTTCTCCGTCCCGGGGAATTATGGGTGAGAACCACGCATGACCGTCCGAAGGTGGCGCTGGATTCCAGTGAGAGCGAGCACCGATCGAAAACGCGCGCATGTTGGGGATACCAAACTGGGCGGGATACTGGACCTGCTTTTGCTGCTCTGGCGACAGAGGCAGATCGTAATACTCACTTTCTTCGAACGTTACGTCAGGAATAGCTTTGCGAAAGCGTTCTTGAACATATTCCCATTGAGCGCGAATTATTTTTTCGGGACCATAAAAGGTAAATGCGCCGTTCCAAAATGGAATGCCATTTTTCTTCCCATAACCTTCGTACTCCTCCGGTTTCGCGCCGCGATCCGCTAGCGCTTTGTACTCGGCATCTCGGGCTACCGGTCCGTGAAGCAGGAAGTCGTGCAGGCCCGCCAAGCTCGGGGACCCGAGCAGCGGACTATTGATGTCAGGGAAGCCGGTGAAGATCTTTTGATTCTCCATTTCGGTCATGATGTCCACCAACGGAATGAGGTCCCGATAGCTTGAAAGGTGCACAGTACCTTTTAGAAACGCCTCCGGTTCGGGCATTAACCAAAAGCCCATCTTGGTCACGATGCCAAAGTTAGACTGACTGAAAATGCCGTCTACCCAAGGACCAAACCCGGTCTTATAGAGCTGCCAGGTCTCTGCGCCAGGCATCGCTCCCATGCCAGTCCTCATAACCTCGCCATTGGCCAGTACCACTTCCATCCCGCAATGGGCATCGAAATGGTTGCGAAACTGCGCAGCCGTATAGCCTGCTCCGCGATCAATGGCGTTCCCTAGCATGCTGCCCCAACCTGGATCGGGGACATCCATCCACAGCTTGATCTTTTTTTCCTGTAGATAACGGTACAGGTCAAAGTAGCTGACTCCTGGCTCTACAACGCAATAGGCCTGTTTCTCGTTGACCTCCAAGATCCGGTTCATTCGTTTCAAATCCAGCACCACCGAACCTGAGTAGGTGGGTGCTGAACCGCCATAGCCCAGATTTTTACCCGTGGAGATCGGATACATTGGAATCTTGAACTGGTTGGCGATTCGCATCAGTTGCTGAACTTCTTCAGTGCTTGCTGGAGCCACTGCCGCCGATGCGAGAACTTCTTCGGGCTCTCCCCAGTATGGCGAGTACGCGTCGCGATACAGATGGAGGTCTTCTTGGCTGGTAAAGACCCAATCCTCTCCTACGACTTGGCTGAATTTACGGAGTGCTTGGGCGAAGTCGTCGGCGCTGATGCCGGGCGGGGTTTGCATATCTATACCTCGTAAATCGAACTGTGATGTGTCAGCTGATAAGTGGGGCTATAACCCAGCTAACGAGAGGACTGCCAAGTAAACTGGCGTCGGCAGTCCCTGAAATAATTCGGTGCGAGCGGCACGGGCCAGGAGTACCACCCCACGAGCAGACGCCGGTCAACCTGGCCATACGCTCGCTCCAATCAGCTCCCTCGAGAAGCTGACTTAGCGGCTGAAGCAAATGCTCTGTGGCTTCAACATGATGGCTCACCAAATTGTTTGGCAAAGCTTCATGTGTGATGCGCAGCACAACTCTCATGCCGCGGTCATGAGCAAGGCGCTCCAGGCAAAAGAGGGGTTGGGGGGCTGTCATACCCGCAATAATCGTGGGATGCCTACGCCACTGAGGGTCCAGTGTTTCGAACCAGAGGTCGGTAATATCGCCATCGATCATGTGGGAAGGCAGGCCATGGCGTGCGGCCTCACCACCAAATCGACGGCTAGCCTCGAACCGGTTATCAGCGATCACCAAATCGGGTTGGCGCAGCGCCAGAGCTTCCAGGCTGGCTGCAATCGCTTTGGAGTTGAAACCGGCAACCACGCCGCTGGTGAGCCCAACCTTCAAAAAGTCGCGGCGGTTCATTCGGTTTGCCATTTAACGATAGCTACAGTGCGGATTCGCTTAGGCAGGAATACCTGAGGTCCGTCGCTGTCACTTGCATTGAGTGGGCAGCAAGAAGAATCGGAATTAGTCATGAGGTCCTGCGCTTCTGATTGTTGTTATCGCCCACTGCGTTTCTGCAGCTAGGCAGACGTATGCAGTAGTCCAGAAGCACTGATTTTGATGAAGCTCGCGTGAGCTACACCTATCGAAGGATAGCGAAGTGCGCTTGTCCCGAAACTCGCAATTGCTCTGTGTCCCAAATCTATCTTTGGGTAGGTCATCAAGTAAGCCGTTCGGTAGTAAATGCAGATTGCGTCGCGCGAACAGTCTCGGTTGCGCGGTCTCACTCACAGACTGCTCTGCGCTGCCTACAAGAACAACGAACTGGAGTTACAGATGGCTACGGGTAAACGAGTAATTGTCGTCGGCGCAGGACCGACAGGTTTAATCACGGCGCTGGGACTGGCGCGTCAGGGCGCGCAGGTCACCATTATTGACCGAGAGCAAGAAATCCTACGTTGGCCTCGGGCGATGGTGTATTTGTCATCTACGTTGAAGGTGCTGGATGAGCTTGGTTTGCTGGAGGCGGCACAGAAAGTCGCGGCGTGGGGATACGAATACAATCTGCACTTTGCGATGACGGGCAATGTTGGCCGCCTTAATTTTCGCGATGTCGAAGACCTCACGCCTTACGCCTATAATTTGCATTTTGGGCAGGATTTGCTGGCTGAGATCGTTTTGGAAGAGTTTCTGAAACTGCCTGGCACTGAGCTGTTATGGGATGTGGTCTTCGATACTGTGCAGGAAAATGACGAGCAGGTGTTGGTTTCTGTCCTGACCGCCGAAGGGCCTCGTACGCTTGAAGCAGACTGGTTGATTGGCGCGGATGGAGCCCGTTCGAGTGTCCGGAAAGATCTGGATATTGCGTTTGAGGGATTCACCTATGATGAAGTTTTCATGGCCACAAATGTCATCTATGACTTTGATAAGCATGGCTATGCACCTTCTACCATGCTTGCGAACGGAGATAATTGGGCGGTAATTGCCAAAATCGACAATAACCACCAGTGGCGAATTGCATACGGTGAGGCGGACGATCTGTCCGAGGAGGAGCGTCTTGCTCGGATCCCTGAGCGAATCAAGCAATTCCTCCCAGACCCGGAGCAACCGTACGAACTGTTGATGGCTAATTCGTACCGTGTGCATCAACGCTGCGCCAGTACTTATCGCCAAGGTCGCGTATTGCTTGCGGGTGATGCCGCCCACGCTACCAATCCTATTGGCGGCTTGGGGTTCACCAGTGGAATTCAAGACGCCAATATGCTGATCAAATGCCTTGGCGGGGTCATCAATGGAAAGTATGACGAAGATGCGCTGGATTGGTACGCCTACGAGCGCCGCCGCTGTTTCCTGGAGATCGCCAACCCCTCAGCCATTGAATTCAAGCGTCGGACACAGGAGAAAAATCCGGTCAAACGTCAAGAGGATGAAGACAATTTCTTCGCCTTGATGAATGACCGTGATATGCGCCGTAAAGCGATGACATCGATCTTCAATCTTTCGGGGCGTGACTATCGGATAGATTGGAAAGAGGTTTATCTGAAAGCTGACGAAGCTGGAACGACGCCTACGCTAGGTGCACATGGTGGTGTCGTCCTCCCCAGAGAAGGCTAATGTCCTGATATCAGACGGCTGCATTACGCCAGCATTAGGAAATGCCCTTCGAAACTAGCGAATCATGGCCCTCAGCCATATGACTATCGTTGGATAGGTGATCCCTAGCCAGTCGGTGTTGCTAATGCTTTCATTCACTGAGCAACGCAGTTGAGCAGTACTTTAGTCTTGTCTGAGTTTGAAGCACAAAACAAAAGGAAGAAATATGGAAAACGAAGCTTGGATCATCGATCGACCTTCATTAGGTGAGTACAGCCCAGATTGCTTACGCTTGGAGAGGCGAGCCCTAGCTAGGCCGAATGAAGGCGAAATCTTGGTCAAGACGCTGTTAATTTCCTTAGATCCCACAAGCCGCAATTGGCTAAAGCTAGAGAAAAGTTCCAGCTACCTTCCACTTGCGATAGGGAGTGTAATGATAGGTCAGGCTGTTGGGATCGTTGAGGAATCGCGCTCTCCGCATTTCGCACGGGGTGACATGGTGAAAGGTATGTGGGGCTGGGAGCGTTACTCCATCGCGCAACCGATGCTCATCGAACGATTCGAACAAGACCCGGATATTCCATTGGAGGCGCACCTATCAATTTTTTCGCATGTCGGCCGCGCGGCTGCAATTGGTCTGTTTGAGATCGGCCAGATTGGTCCGAATGATGTGGTAGTGGTATCAGGCGCTGCCGGTGCCACCGGATCACTCGCAGCGCAGTTGGCTAAAGCTCATGGCAATCGGGTCATTGGAATAGCCGGCGGCCCAGAAAAATGCCGACTTTTGATAAACGAGTTCGGTCTGGATGCGGCGATCGATTACAAATCAGAAGATGTAGCAGCCGCGTTAGCGCACCTTTGCCCCGACGGCATCAATGTGTACTTTGATAACGTCGGAGGGTCTATTTTAGACGCCGTGCTTTCGAATATGGCAGTAGGTTGTCGAATTGCAGTATGCGGGGCTATGTCGCAATATGACCTGGCTTCTTCAAATAAAGCGTATGGTTGCGTCAATTTTCCACAGGTATTATTCAGGCGAGCTACCATTCGTGGATTCGTCGTCCCAGATTTTTCATCACGACTGGCGGAGTTTGACGAAATCCTTGCACGCCATTATAAGCAACGGAAAATTCAGCATCGCGCGCACGTAGTGGATGGACTTGAAATGGCGCCAGAGGCTTTAAGACACGTTCTTCGAGGCAGTAATGACGGCAAACTGATGGTAAAGGTCGCATCACTCTAGTGTGCTGTCTGCGAAATAGCTTTTCTAATTTTTCACCTACACTTCAGGTGTCATTTCCCCCTTGGAGAGCTTCAGGTGAGCGCACTGGACATTACGCTTAGCTCCGAAGAAAAGGCCGAACTGAACCGGCGCGTTCGCTCCGCCACCATTCCCCAGCGTGAAGGTCGTAGAGCACGCATTGTGCTGCTTGCAGCACAGGGCGAAACGCGGGAAGAGATTGCACGACTGACTGGGTTTTCTCTCCCGACAGTCACCAACTGGTGCCAACGCTTTCAGTTGCTCCGGCTCGACGGATTGATTGATAAACCAGGTCGTGGACGCAAGTCGTCGCTGCCTGCCGATACTGTCCGCCGCGTCTTGGAGCAGGTCACGAAACCTCGCATTGGCGAGTCGCGATGGAGCTGCAGGAGTATGGCGAGAGCGGTCGGGATTTCTTCGAGTACGGTCCATAAGTTATGGGCTGCCAATGACTTGAAGCCTCATCTGACTCGCACCTTCAAGCTCTCAAACGATCCGCAGTTCGAACAGAAATTCTGGGATGTTATCGGCCTTTACCTGGCCCCGCCGGACAAGGCATTGGTGCTGTGTTGCGACGAAAAAAGCCAGGTGCAGGCCTTGGAACGCACGCAGCCTGGGTTGCCTCTGGGCATCGGCCACATCCAGACGAAATCACATGATTACACCCGCCACGGCACGGTTACATTATTCGCTGCGCTGGATTATCTGCAGGGAAAATTGATCAGCAGCATCGAACGTCAACACCGTCATCAAGAGTGGTTGTCCTTCCTCAAGAAGATCAACAAGCAGACCCCCAAGAATCTCCAGCTTCACCTGATCGTCGATAACTATGCGACGCACAAGCACGCCGCCGTGAAAACCTGGCTGGCGAAGCACCCGCGTTTCCATATGCACTTCACACCGACGTCCAGCTCTTGGATGAACATGGTCGAACGATTTTTCCGAGACATCACGGTGTATCTACGAGACGGTAGCTTTGCCTCGGTGCGCGAGTTGGAATCCTCGATAACAACGTTCATGGCACTAAGAAATGCTCAGCCGACCCGGTACGTTTGGAACGCGAAAGGCGAGGAGATTTTGAGCAAAATCCAACGAGCTCGCGAGGCACTTGAGGTCGTACCATAGGGATAAATTATTTCGAAGACAGCACACTAGAACAATGTAATTAGTCTTGCAGCAGCGCCAAGATATATTAAATCTTCTTAGGCAGAGAGTTAGGTCGCGACATAGGAAGTGTCGCGGACTCTCTGCTCACCCTTTCAGTTGGTTCATCAGTCTATCGCCGGCCGTATCCATCGCCTGGAAGCTCGGCGGCATGACTGTGCTTTACCCTGCGCTCCTGATAGAGGTTTCTCCGATCCGTCGTGGCCTAAAGTATTTATTTTGCATGACGAATGCCTCTATGACCTCGCTCTGTTCGTCGACATCTGTTTACATTGCACTCAACGCAAGATCCCGAGCTGGCGAGCCCGATCCGCTGCCTGCGTACGACGACGGACACCAATCTTGTCGAATATCTGCTGCAGGTACCATTTCACTGAGCCTTCGGTCATCCCCAATTTGACACCGATCTCCCTGTTGAGCAGGCCCATTGCGACCATTTCAAGGATATCGATTTCGCGGCTGTTCAAAGCACCTAGGATGGGAGACGGTTCACTGGTGTCCAGGCTCGGCTTGGCAGCTACACCCTCGGATCCTTGCATACGATTCAGCAAATCGGTCGCGAAAGCGTCGGCAAGCTCTTCACTGAGGACTGCGTTTTTCAATTGTTCCCGCAATAGGCTTTCTAGCCACGGTCCTTCATCAAGGAATACGCGGATGAAGCCGCAAGGGGCCGCTTGCAGCATTGTCCGGCGCAACATGCGCTGAGCTGCCCGATGGTCTCCGGAAAGCACCGATAAATGCGTGATTAACAGACCCCACCGAATCATGTTCCGTACGGCGTCAACATTTTCAAGATATCGGTGCCACAGCTTTGCCAGATTCAATGCCTCTGGCAACCGATCGTCAGCCTGTGCGACTCTGATCCATGCCATAGCGCGTGCTTCATCGCGAGTTTTAGCTCGGCTGGTGGGAGAGACATCATTGACAGGACACCGCAGGCCATTGCGCCGGCCGAGGCGGATCACTTCGTCGGTATTACCCCTGCGGAGTAACCACTTCAGGCGCTCGGCCAAGGCGAACAAACGAAGGCGTTCGAAGTTATGCTCGGTCGCGAAAACATCCGCCTCATCGAGCGTGGAAAATGCGGCTGCTTGATTGCCTTCGATCATTAGAAGGCGAGCTCGGGTCAGCCAGCCAGCGATGGCTTGATCCACAAAGCCGATAAAAGTCGCTTGAGGAAGGTAGCGGTCAAGCAGTTTAACCGACTGCTCCAATTCATCGCGTTCATAATGAACTTTGGCCAGGAGAACGGCCACCATCGCTGCCAGAGGTGAACTCTTGCCTGCGAGGTGTTCTGCCGACTTTAGAGCGCTACTGAGCGCTTGTACGGCGGCATGTGTCCGACCGACCATTAGTCGTGAAGGGCCGACAACCGCGTTGTGGAACACCTGGCCCAAGTCATTGGGCAAGCGCTTGAGATGCTCAGTAGCGAGAGCATTTAAACGCTCAACATCGCTAAGTTTGTAGTGTTCCCGCTGAGCGCTGATCAGCGCTGTGTAAAGGCTAGCCCGTACCACGGGATGTGCATCATTGTAAGTCTCAAGCAAGGCCTGAGCACGTACCTGCACCGTGGACAGGTCGTCACCCATTAGTGCCAGCATCAACTCACGGTGTTGAAGCAAATGCCTGAGAGAATGAAGCTTCTCTTCCGGCAGTAATTTATCGTGCTCTAACTGTTGTATACGCTGACGGGCCTTCTCCATCAGATCGGCGCATGTCTCAAATTGCCAGAGCATTTCAAGCTGCCAAACCTGCGCGAGAAGAATGTACGGAAAACGTCCAATGATCTCTTTTGGAAGTTTCTCCACCATTTGCCAGGCGTATTCTTGAGTCGCGAATATGTCCTGGCAATGTGTGTCCATGATTTCTGCTGCTCGGTGCATCTCTTTTGCCGCGAAGGCCTGATTAAATGCTTCCAGAGGATCACCTTGCTCTGAAAACCAATCGCTGGCACGTGCGTGTAGGGAAAGGAGCAACTCGCCGTCTTGTTCACGCAATTCTTTTCTCAAGAACTCAGCAAACAGCGGGTGATAGCGATACCAGAACTGTTGGTCGTCTATTGGAATCAGAAACAGGCCAAGTCCTTCGCATTCGCGTAGAAGGTCTTGGCAGTGCTCCATGCCTGTCAGCAGGTGGCAGAGTGGTGCGCATAGCCGGTCCACCACGGATGTCCGCAGGAGAAACGTTTGGATGACTTCTGGTTGTCGATTGAATACATCCTGAAGAAAAAAATCGGCAAATTGTCGCCTGTCACCAGAGAAGTGCGTGAGATTTTGAATCAACTCCGGATCGCGGCGGAGCTGGATTGCACTCAAGACGAGCCCGCCGGTCCACCCCTCAAGCCGTCTGCCCAACGTATGGAGTTGGCGCTGATCGATCCCTTGAACGCCATGCATCTCCAGCAGAGCGCTAGTTTCAGTATCTGTTAAGCAGAGATCCCGAACGCCAAGGTCAAATACCTTGCCGTGCATTCGAAGTCGGGCTACTGACAGGCAGGGTTCACCGCGGAAACTTAGAGCAAA
Source organism: Pseudomonas sp. KH_021 (assembly GCF_057838865.1). Classification (NCBI taxonomy): domain Bacteria; kingdom Pseudomonadati; phylum Pseudomonadota; class Gammaproteobacteria; order Pseudomonadales; family Pseudomonadaceae; genus Pseudomonas; species Pseudomonas sp. KH_021. Next base: position 2,180,344 of record NZ_CM174477.1, read on the forward strand.
ATGGAGATTTGCGGGTGCCCTCTCAATCAACATAGAAAGGACCCGGACGGAATCACTGCCAGCCAGGTTATGAACATCATCGAAAATCAGATAGAGCGGTGTATCCAGATGCCCGTCTAGTAGGGCAAGGAGAGCGTTGAGAGAATCCGTCAGTCCCGTGTGGCCGACCCTGGTGAGCTGCCCTAATCGGGCTCGAGGTTGGCCTGCGAGCTCAATCATGGCTTTGAGATACGCGGTGAAAACCGAGAGGTCACTCTCGGAGCTATCGATGGCTAACCAGGCAACACGTTTACCCTGCTCGCGCAAGTTTTCGCAGTACTGCGCGAGTAAGCAAGTCTTGCCATAACCTGGCGGGGATTGCAGCAGGATGAGCGGGGTGTCGATAGCTTCTATCAAGCGGTTCTGGAGGCGCGGACGCGGAATAAGCTGAGCGAAACTGGGAGGATGCAGCTTCGAGCTGAGCAGCGCTACGTTAAAAGTATCCTGGGGTTCCCGAAGGAACTTATGGTTATCACTGCGCATTCGCAGCACGCCTCCAAAAAGTACGGGTCGATGTATTCGACCTCTTGTAAAAATGATCTGAATACGGTGTCCTTGAGACCATGCAGCGCCCCGATCCTAGCAAGCTCACACTGTCCTGCGGCCTTCAGCGCCGCTCGATTTGAGGTACTTCGTGTAATGCAACGATGTCGTTCATTGGGTCGCCCTCGAAGGGGAAGTACGTGCGGACCATCGGGTCGTGCCCCGGGATCACGTGATCCGGTGAGTCTGCCAAGGATAATATCTTTTGATAGCCATCCAGCATGTCGCCTACGTGGAAGACTACAGGGAACGGCGACTCTTCGATCAAATTATCGTAGTAGTGACTTGCGTCCGATGCCAAGACCACCCAACCGCGCGCTGTATGTACCCGCACGGCCTGCAGACCTTGTGTATGACCCCCAATGTGGATCAACTCAACACCGGGAGCCAGCACTGTACTCCCCTGATGGAAGACGACGCGCTGCTGGTAGACGCCGCGAACGATGTTAATCACATCATTCACATTAAAGGGGTGGCGCAGGGGGGTGTAGCGCATGTAGCGGCCGGTCGCATACTGCAGCTCTGATTCTTGGAGATGGAACCGGGCGTTCGGCAGCAGATCCACGTTGCCGGCATGATCGTAATGCATGTGGGTAAGAATGACTTCCCGTATGTCTTCGGGAGATAAACCGAGAACCTGCAACGCTTGGATCGGGCAGCGTAGTAACGTTCGCCCGCGAGCATCTGCAGCAGCTTGATTGAAGCCTGTGTCCACCAGGAAATGTTCGGATTTTCCTCGAATCAACCACACGAAATAATCCATCGGCATCGGACCATCCCCCGGTGTCAGGATAGTTGTCGCCTCTCCGATTTTTCCTAAAAAAGCATATCGGGGGCGGAAAGAGACTGGTCGTGCCGTATTATTCACCTGAACGCAGAGCCGCATTGCTCAAGATGCTGCTTCCCCCACTGAGCCTGTCGATGGCCGAGGTTTCTCGGCGCGAAGGGGTCAGCGAAATGTCTTTGTCCAACTGGCGCAAGCAGCTCAGTTCTGAAGGAAATGCAGTGTCCGAAAACAAGCCGTTGACCGAGAACTGGTCAGCCGAAACCAAGTTTGCTGTCGTCCTTGAAACCGCCAGCTTGTCCGAGATCGACCTGGGCGAGTATTGCCGGCGCAAAGGCCTTTACCCCGAGCAAATCAGCGCGTGGCGACAAGCCTTCATTACCGGCCAGAAGTCGGATAAAGCCCTGCAAAAAGAGGATCGAGAGCAGTCGCGCAAGGATAAGAAGCGTATCCAGGAGCTTGAGCGAGAACTGCGCCGCAAAGATAAGGCGCTCGCTGAAACAGCCGCGTTGTTGGTGCTGCGAAAAAAGCTCAACGACTACTGGGGGACCGACAACGAGGACAACTGACGTCTTTGCCGCAACGGCAGTTGTTCGTTGACTGGCTGAGTGAAGCGGTCATGGCGGGAGCCAGAAAAATCCGGGCCTGCCAGGAGGTCGGTTTATCGCCGCGAACCCTGCAACGCTGGACCGAAACTGAAGTCGTTCAGGCCGATGCTCGAACGACGGTCGTGCGGCCAACGCCCTGTAACGCACTGAGCGAGGGCGAGCGACAGGTGATTGTGACGCTGTGCAACAGCTCTGAGTACGCCCATCTACCGCCGAGTCAGATCGTGCCGCGCCTGGCCGATCAAGGGCGTTATCTGGCGTCGGAGGCGACGTTTTATCGCGTCTTGCGGGCGGCGGGTCAACAGCAACACCGAGGTCGTAGCCAACGCCCCAGGCGGCATGCCGCACCGACGACGCATGCGGCCAAAGGGCCCAATCAGGTGTGGTCGTGGGACATCACCTATTTACCGTCGCCGATACGTGGAAAGTATTACTACCTCTATTTGATCGAAGATATTTACAGCCGCAAAGCCGTGGGCTGGGAGGTCTACGACGCGGAAAGCGGCGAGAAAGCCGCTGCGCTGCTGCAACGCAGCGTGAGCGGCGAGCAGTGTTTGCGCGAGCCTCTGGTGCTGCACTCGGACAACGGAGCGCCGATGAAATCGGTGACGCTGTTGAGCAAGATGTATGACCTGGGCATCACGCCCTCGCGGGGCCGACCGCGGGTCAGCAACGACAATCCCTACTCGGAGTCGTTGTTTAGAACGCTGAAATACTGCCCGCAATGGCCGCCGGATGGCTTTGCCAGCTTGGACGCTGCACGCGCTTGGGTGAGGGATTTCATGCGCTGGTATAACCACGAGCACCGGCATAGCCGTATCCGGTTCGTCACGCCAGCCGAGCGGCATCGAGGAATGGACCATCAGGTCCTGGCCCGACGGCATGAGTTGTATGAGCGAGCCAAGGAGAAAAAGCCGGAGCGGTGGTCAGGCCGGACGCGTAACTGGCAGCCGATCGGTACCGTGTTGTTGAACCCGGATCGAGAGCAACAGGTCGAGAAAAGAGCGGCATAGTTAGACGGTTGAAGCGACAAGTACCTTGAAAAACGCCGCCATCATGAGGGTCGGGGACCATAAAGTTGTCGCGGCGCGAGCGCTCGAGCTGTGCGTAACGTACGGCAAAGACTTCGTATTCAGGCAGTGGAAGCATCATATCGACCTCGACTGCGAACTGGATGTTTTGCTCCGCGTTTCAGCGATGAATGGGTTGCGTTTCGCGGACGCCAGCTCGAGCCGGATAATGGTTATAGTTGTCATCGCGAGCACTGGGTGGAAGTGCTCGCTGAATTCTGCGCACCTTAGGAGCACCAGCTCTCAGGCGTTCTGCGCTTCCCAAGCTGCAATTGCTTCGCTGGCTACGCGGAAACCGGCCAGAGCCAGAGGGACGCCACAATAGATAGCGGTTTGCATCAGCACCGCACGTATTTCTTCCTTGGTTACGCCATTGGTCAAGGCGCCTTTGACGTGCACGGACAGTTCGTGATGCTGGCTCATCGCGGTTAACGCGGCGAGATTCACGATGCTACGGGTTTTGAACGACAACGTATCGTCGCCCCATACCTCACCCCAGCAGTATTTGGTCACCAATTCTTGCATTGGCTTGTTGAAGTCATCGGCGTTAGCCCATGATTTTTCAACGTGAGCTGCACCCAGTACCGCTTTTCGGTTGGCAAAACCTTTTTCAAACATTGCATTACTCATTGTCATATCCTGATTATTGATCTTCAGAAACCAAAGGCACTTCTATTCCAGCCCACTGCTCGAGCACGCAAACCATTCGGGTAAAGTCGGCACTGTCGCCGTATGCGGCCCGAGTCATATTGAGCATTTGGCGAACGGCACTGCCGACTGGCATTGGAATGCCCATCGCTTCGGCTTCGTCCAGGCACAACCGTGTATCTTTAAGCGAAAGGGCAGTACTGAAACCGAAATCGAACGTGCGCGGAAGCACAGCCCGAGGAAGCTTGTCGACGGTGGCGCTATTACGGCCACTGCCGGCATTGAAGACATCCAGCATCACTTTGGGGTCTAATCCCGCCTTCACACCCATCACCAACGCTTCGCAAGAAACGGCCAGTGCAGTGACCGAAACCAGGTTATTAACCAGTTTCATCGTTTGCCCCAACCCCGCACCTTCCCCGCAGTAAATCGCCTTGCCGAGCGTATTGAGCGTCGGTGCTACTTCATCGAATGCGGTGGCTGGGCCCGAAACCATTAATGCCAATGTCCCCTTGGCCGCGCCTGCGGCACCGCCGCTGACGGGACAATCAAGGGCCAATATCTGGTGTTCTGCAAGCTGACTTGCTACCCGCTTGGCTATCTGAGGTCCTGTGGTCGACAAGTCAATATAGACGCGCACTTTGCTGCCGTGGACAACACCATTCGCCCCCAAGGCGACTGCCTGAACGACGTCGGGGGTTGGCAGGCTCACAAACACGATTTCAGTCTTGCTTGCCACATCTGCTGCAGACGTAGCACGGTGTGCTCCGAGTGCGCTCAAACGATCTACAGCGTCGCTGTTCAAATCAAATACAGTCAGTGCAAACCCTGCTTGAACAAGGCGCGTCGCCATGGGCTCTCCCATGGTGCCGAGTCCGATAAATCCTATGTTCATTTTCAATGCTCTTATTACCGGTGTTAAAGCAATCAGCCAGGGAAAGAAGTGCCTACGTTTCTCCTCGCTCCGGATTGCAATAAAGGAATGAAATGCAGGCGCGTGGGGTCATGGCCACGCGATAGTGTCTGGCGCTTGGGTTGGACGGGGCTTTGCAGCTGCTATTTGCATCGCGCGCTGCAGTAATTCTCTACCGGTTGCAATTTCGTCGTCAGAGACTTCATGGTTACGTCCTGGGTACACCTTGAGTTCGGCATGAGCGCCCATGGCTTTGAAAACTTCCTGCGTCTGTCTGGTGCGATCGAGCGGGACCCAAGGGTCTTGATCTCCGTTACTGAGAAAAACCGGCATCCTGTCAAGGCAAAGAGGGGTTTCCCACTGAGTATCTTCAGGTCCGACCAGTCCGCCGGTGAACGCCACCAATGCGGCGAATGGCTGTTGTTTCCTGAAAATGTACTCGCAAGCAAGACATGCTCCTTGCGAGAAGCCCACGATGGCGACATGTTCATTCGAAATACCGCGTTGGTTGAGATTGCTCACTAAGTGGTCAAGTCGCTCAAGCGCGTAGTCTAGGCGCGGTTGGTTATTCTCCACGGGTTCCATGAATTGATTGGGATACCAGGAGTTATCCGCGGCATCTATTGCAATACACGGCATCCCCGCAAGATTCAGGCGGCTGGCGATGGCTTGCATATCGCTTGAGGACTGTGTCCGGCCGTGGATAAGTACCGCGACGAAACGTACATCTTCGATTGCCGGGCCCGAGCGTTTGGCTGGTATTGCCAAGTGTGGATTTGCGCTCATTTCGTCCACCTTGCTCAATACTTCAGGGGTTCGAGGTAAGCGACGATTTCTTGGGCTCTTGCGCCCAATTGCGGTGGAACCTGAATAGAACTGCCGAGCGACTCGTAGGGTTCGTCAACGGTGAATCCGGCAGGCTTCGACACCGTCGCTTCGAACAACGCGCCGCTTGGGGTGCGTACATAAACGGAGTCAAAGTAACCGCGGTCTTTGCGATCAGAGACGTCGGTATAACCGAGTCCTTCTAGATGCAGCTTGACGTTACGTTGCACGTCAAGGTCTGCCACTTCGAACGCGCAATGGTGAACGGTACCTTCGCCGTAGGCCCACGAACCTTGCGGCAGGTTCGACTCCACCTGGTAATCGATGATCGCGCCACTGCCGCCGTTGCCCACTTCGTATCGCGTGAATAGTCCATCGGTATGGGTCTTGGTCCCGTTCCACCCGTAGTGCATGAATTCGGAAGAGTTCTCGAGGTCGCGCACAGATACCGTGATGCCATGTGTTCCACGGATACCGAACCCTGAAGGCACAACACCATTTGAGTAGGGTTTGCGATCATCGTCAGCGATACCCACCAGCTCGTAACAGATTCCACATGGGTGTGCGAAGTGAAGCAGTTTCTCGCCAAAGCGTTCCTGGAACTCTGGTTTGAAACCATGGCTTTCCAAGTGCTTCGCCCAAAATGCTAGCGATGACACTGGAACGGAGAGCGCCAGGGTCTTGATTTGACCACTGCCCGGGCGTCCCATTCGACCCGATTGACGCATCGGAAAACAGGTTACGAGCGTGCTCTCCTCGCCAATATCGTTTCCGTAGTAGAGGTGGTAGATCGGATCGTTACCGTCGTACAGGCCCGTTTTTTTTACACTCTTCAATCCCAATACTTTGGTATGGAAGTCGTAGTCTTCCTGAGCACCACCCACGTTAAGGGTGATGTGGTGATGGCGCAGGATATGGGGATTCAGTTCCATGTCGTCTCCTTTGTCGTTCTTCTCGAGCGAGTTGAGTTAGCGAGTTCTGGTTAGGGCCGATTACCTGCCCAGGCGTTGGCGAGCAATTCAGCAATCGCTTTCGGCTCAATGGCGCGTGGATTCCAATAAGGTGACGCGCATGCAATGTCGGTCGCTTTTGCGAGGTCCGCTTTTTCCAGGCCAATCTCCGCAAGGCTGGTGGGTGCCCCAAGGGTTTTGGCCAGATCGAACAGTCCGCGAGGTGCGTAGTCGACACCAAGCGCTGCCGCAATTCGAACCATGGCCTCGGGTGCGGCATCAAAGTTGTAAGCGGCGGCATGAGGTAACACCGCGGTGTGTGTTTGAGCGTGCGGGAGGCTGAAGCTACCGCCCAGCGTATGGCACAACTTGTGATGGATCGACATACCTACCGCTCCAAGGCATACGCCGCACGCCCAGGCTCCGTACAGAGCATCGGAACGTGCTTCGCGGTCGTCCGGATTTTTGATGATTCGCGGCAGAGCACGCGCAATCGCCGCAATTCCCTGTTCAGCGAGCATTGAAATCAGCGGGTTGGCGTCTTTCGCATAAAGCGCTTCCACGGCGTGGGCGATCGCGTTGAGCCCGCTTGTGACGGACATTTGCGCCGGTAATCCCAAAGTTAAATCAACGTCATACACAATGACTTCTGGCAGGACTTTCAGCGTTTTCTGAGTGGTTTTAATGCCGTTTTCAGTTTGTCCAATAATCGGAGTGGCTTCGGACCCGGCGTAGGTCGTTGGAATGACGATCTGTGGCGCGTCCGTGTGCAGCGCAATGGCTTTGGCAAGACCAATTGTGGAACCGCCACCCAGAGCGACGACACAATCCGCCTTTGTTTGTCGAAAGCTTTGCAGAGCCTGAAGCGTCACATCCGTAGGCGTATGCATCGTGGCATTGGCATAAATGCCTACTGCAAGATCGCCCAATTGCTCGGCTAATTTCTCGACTTCCATTTTTTGCTCAGATGTACTGAGCAGCAATGCGCGACTACATCCCAAGCCCCGGATTTCATCACCAACCTGACTCAAAGTGCCTGATCCAAAAATCACTCGCCCGGGCAGGGCATTGAAAACAAAAGGTTGCATCCAACTCTCCGGAGAAAAGGCTTAGCCTTTTATATCGCGGCTAAGCGTCGATGCTGGTCGTAGCCGGAGGATGGAGATGACAGGGCAATACCCAGTCAAACTGTCTCGAGTTCGAGGCACTGCTCCACAAATGTGAAGCTTGGCCCCCGGTCCGTTTCCAGTATTGCTTTTAACGTGGCTGGAGATTCGTGCAGCAGGAAAATGCAATCACCTATCAAAAGATAGCGAAGCGAGCGTTGAGTCACAGCTGCATGGCAAACCCGGCACCAAGGGCCGATTGCAGGCTATCTGGGGGGAAAGCGTATTAACCTTGGTGTGAAGCCAGGTGATACGCTGGAGATCAATACCCATTTGCCAGAGCAGACGAGAGGCAGGATCTGCGCTGGCTACGACCCCAAGGAGCCCGAGTTGAAAGATCGTAAAGATGCCAAGATTGTTTCTCCTATCCGAGAAGCACAGGCAAAGATGACCAGGGATCGGATAGTGGAGGCAGCCTTCCAGGCGTTCTCAGTTAAAGGCTATCAGGCGACGTCAGCCACGGAGATTGCTTCCGCTGCAGGCGCTAGCAGAGCAACTTTCTACCTGCATTTCGCTACAAAGGCTGAGATCATTCTTGATGTCATCGACCGGAACCAGCCGGAGCTGTTCCAGCGCTACATCTTCCTGGCGGCGCAGTGCTGCGAGACGGAAGAAGACATTTGCAACTGGTTGATCGGAACCATTGAGCGTTGGAAGAGTGAAGAACTTCACTATCAGGCCATGGAGCAAGCCGTCGCTTCTGAGCCGAAAGTTGCCCAACGCTGGATGGATAGCATCACTGAAGCCGCAGCCTTGGTCACTCGTCAGCTGTGCCCCACCTCCAGCGCGGAGTGTTTGAAGGATAACCACCTGGCCGTCCTGGCGCTCATGATCCAATTCGAAAGGGTGATGTTTTTCACCGTTGTCGGCGGTCTGCTCGACGCCAAATCTTTTTGTCGCGTCCTTGCGACACAGTGGTGGGCAGTCCTCTCTCGCATCCGCGGCTGATTTTTCCTGATAAACCCATGAGATCTGCTACCGATTATCGACGAGGGGAAATTTTCCTTAAAATAGACACATGTCTAGTCACTAGTCTGTTGACAATCGAATTGCCTTGGCAGACCATGAATTCAATCCCTAAACAACTCCAACCAGAGGATTGATCATGTTCCAAAGGAACGCGTGGTACGTCGCCTGTACCCCTGATGAGCTGGCAAAAAAACCGCTAGGTAGGCAAATCTGCGGGAAAAAGATGGTGTTCTTCCGTGGCGCTGACAACCTCGTATGCGCTTTGGAAGACTTCTGCCCTCATCGGGGAGCCCCCCTCTCTCTCGGTTATGTCGAGAACGGCAATCTCGTATGCGGTTATCACGGCCTCGCCATGGGTTGCGACGGTCACACCGCTTCCATGCCAGGGCAGCGGGTCGGTGGTTTCCCTTGCATCCAGAAGTTCGCTGCGGTTGAACGATATGGCTTTATCTGGGTTTGGCCGGGCGATCAGTCATTGGCGAATCCCGACGAGATCCATCATCTTGAATGGGCGCAAAATCCTGAATGGGCCTACGGTGGTGGTCTCTATCATATTGCCTGCGACTATCGACTCATGATCGATAACCTCATGGATTTGACCCATGAGACTTACGTTCACGCCTCCAGCATCGGCCAGAAGGAAATCGATGAAGTACCTTGCAAGACGTCCGTGAATGGCGATGAGGTTGTGACCGAGCGCCACATGCAAGGCATCATCGCGCCGCCGTTCTGGAAGATGGCGTTACGGGGTAATGATCTGGATGAAAATTCCATGGTTGATCGTTGGCAGATCTGCCGATTCACTCCGCCAAGTCATGTTCTTATCGAAGTCGGCGTTGCGCTTGAGGGAAAAGGCGGTGTGCTCGCCTTACCTGAACACAAAGCCTCGTCCATCGTTGTTGATTTCATCACTCCGGAAACTGAGACTTCTATCTGGTACTTCTGGGGCATGGCACGTAACTTCAAGCCAGGTGATCAAGAGCTGACAGATATCATCCGTGATGGCCAAGGGAAAATTTTCGCGGAGGATCTCGATATGCTCGAGCAGCAGCAGAAAAATCTTTTGCTTTATCCTGACCGTGCTCTTTTGAAGCTAAATATTGACTCCGGTGGCGTTCAATCACGGCGGGTGATTGACCGGCTTCTCGTCAAAGAAATAGCTCCAAGTAACTAAAGTACTTCGTCAAATCGTATTCGTATTTGTCTACTGCTCTTAGACGAGTACCACAAAATCTTAGGAGATCTGGCCGTGATAAGTGTCAAGGTTGCCGATCGAAAGTGCGAAGCACAAAATATTTATAGTTTTGAACTGGTTTCAGCAACTGGCGATGCGTTGCCGCCTTTTAGCGCAGGCTCGCATATTGATGTTCATCTTCCGAATGGATTGATTCGGCAATATTCCTTATATAATAACGCCCAAGTGGACCATAGCTACAAAATTGCTGTTTTGTTGGCATCTGAGGGGCGCGGTGGTTCCGCAGCGATGCACCAATTGCAGATTGGTCAAGTACTGAATATCAGCCAGCCACGAAACTTGTTCCCTTTGAGTCATGAATCTGAAAAGACTCTGTTGTTCGCGGGTGGTATTGGTATTACCCCCATTCTATGCATGGCCGAGCGACTGGCTCAGACAGGTGCTGAATTCGAATTACACTATTATAGTCGCTCTTGGGAACATGCTGCATTTGCCGAAACACTCAAAGACTGCTCTTTCGCCAATCGTGTCAATATTTATTTCGACTCCGATCCTGGCACTAAGCCAGACCTTGCGTCTCTGTTGACCGACCACAGTTCTGCTGAACACCTTTTCGTTTGCGGGCCCACCGGCTTCATGAACTACGTCCTGGATACCGCACGCAAGGAAGGGTGGGCAGAAAACCAGCTGCATCGCGAATATTTTGCGAATGAGGCCGGTGATGCCGAACTCAATCAGCCTTTTGAAATCACGATTGCCAGCACGCAACAAGTTTTAAATGTACCTGCTGAGCGCAGTATCTTGCAGGTGTTGATGGCAAACGACATCGAGATTCCTTATTCCTGCGAGCAGGGCGTGTGCGGTACTTGTCTGGTGAGAGTGCTGGAAGGCACCCCTGATCATCGTGATCTTTACCTTTCGGCGAGCGAAAGAAGTGCCAATGATCAGATGTTGACTTGCTGTTCCAGAGCCCATGGGAAAAGTCTGGTACTGGATATTTGATCTGTTCAAAGACGCAAAGAACACCATGGGTCGCTTGAAGAGTTAAGGGTTTAAACTATTTGTCCGATGAGTGTCTGTCTGCAAAACAATTGTGGGCGGCTGTGCCTTAATACAATAGCTATAGAGGTTTATATGAAGCTTGAAGGAAAAATCGCCTTTGTTACGGGCGCTGCGTCTGGTATCGGCGCTGCTACCGTCGACCTGTTTGTTGCACAAGGGGCTACGGTCATAGCCGCTGATCTGTCCATCAAGAAATTAACTGACAGATTCCAAAGTCCGCAAATCGAATGTGTAGAGCTGGATGTCAGTGATAGTCAGCGAGTTAATGCTGTGTTTTCAGAAGTAAATGAAAAACATGGGGCATTAGACATTTTGATCAACGCTGCTGGAATTAATGCGCCGACAAAGGAGGCTAATGACAAATTGGTAAATGCCAATATTCGTGCGTTTGAAGCGGCAGGTCGAGGTGAGCGATTTCTTCCCGCGTTTCTTGAAGATACGACTGATGAAGAATTCGCTAAAGTCCTGGCTGTCAACCTTGCCGGTACTTTTTATTGCTTGAGAGCAGCAGCGCCACTCATGAAAAAAGCCGGTGGTGGGGCTGTGGTGAACATTTCGAGCGTGGCAGCCCTGGTCGGCGTTCCCATGCCACTTTATTACCCGGCGTCCAAGGCCGCCGTCCTTGGCATGACGCGCTCAGCTGCCGGCGAGTTGGCTCCCTACAACATTCGAGTCAATGCCGTAGCTCCAGGGGCCGTCGATACCCCTCTGCTAAGCGCACAACCTCCAGAAATCATGGAAAAGATTATCGCGATGCAGCCTATCCCAAGAGCAGCACAACCCTCCGAGATCGCTCAGACGCTGTTGTTTCTCGCCAGTGAAGATGGAGCGTATTACACGGGGCAAACACTCTGCCCGTCCGGCGGTATTTATATGTAATCCAACTTTTCGATAGGAATTTCCATATGTCAAATAATAATAAGTTTTTTGATTCTGCAGCGCTTAAACGTTTGGATGATGCCATCAAAAAAGACATCGACGCCAATCTGTATGACGGCGTTAATATCATCGTGGCACGCCACGGGCAGGTTGGTTATGAAGCCTCAATCGGTTGGGCTGACAAAGAAAACAAGCGACCGGCCTCACCAGATGATATTTATCGGGTTTTTTCGCTTACCAAAGCGTTTACCAATGTCATGGTGCTGCAGGCCATCGATAGAGGAATGTTGTCGCTAACCACTAAAGTCGTTGATCTGATTCCAGAATTTTATGGTCGAGATCGCTTCAGAAGCGGACGCAAAGATAAGATAAGCCTTGGGCATTTGCTGACTCATCGTGCTGGCCTGGTTCCAACACCTTGCCCGCTCCCCTATGACCAACTAGGCGATATGAATGCTGTGGTTGATGCGATTTGTCAACTGGATGTGACCGGTGAACCGGGAGTCACGCTCAATTATTCGCCCACGTTGAACCACGTATTAATGGCCGAAATGGTACGGCGCGCTTATGGCGTTGACAGATTCAAAGATCTTCTTCAGATACACCTCTTCGACGCTTTGGGAATGTCCAGCAGCGCTTTGGGCGCACCTGATGCGTGGAGTGAACGTTACGTTCCGATTAAAGCGAAGTTCCCTGATGGTGGATGGCTTTCAGTAGCAGATATCGAGGTAATGAACGAGATCATCAACAGCCAATCCGAGATGCCCTGGGTTGGAGCGGTATCAACCGCGAAAGATGTATTCCGGTTTGCTGAAATGCTGCGCTGCGCAGCGAAAGGAGTTGAAGGCTCCATCATCAGCTCCGCGATGATGGATGTCGCAACGACCAACCAGACTGGCGACCAGCCTAGCGACCTGTATAAAGCGCTAGCGGAAGGAAGAGGCTGGCAGGTGCCTCCTGCAAACTTCGGCCTTGGTTTTGCGCTCTCGGGGTCAGGTCTTTATCCGTCGTACTTCGGGCCTGCTACCAGTCCCCGCACCTTCGGGAATTATGGGGCTGGCTCGACACTTTTCTGGGTGGATCCTGCACGAGACGTCACGTTCGTCTGCCTTAGCGCAGGGGTTATGGAAGAAAGTGAGAACCTTCTGAGATTTCAGCGGCTTTCAACACTGGCGATCGCCGCAGCCATTTGATCCCTCACACCAGATTTCCTAGCAAGGCAGGAACACCACTATGAGTCGTTGCCCTTTTAATCACTCCGCCCCGGCAGAGTTCGACCTGTTCAGCAATTTCTATCTGAATGATCCTGCAGCAGTGTTCCAGAACACCAGGGAAAATACCCCGGTATTCTGGTATGAGCCCATTGGTGCATGGATCATTACCCGCCGCGCGGATGTTGATGCCGCCCTGATGGATTGGGAGCTGTGGTCATGCAAGTCCAACGGTGCATTCATTGAGATCCCAGCAGACTACTCCTCTATTGTCAGCCCCGAGCTGATGAGCGAGATCATGATCGGCATGGATCCACCTAAGCATACAGGTGCCCGAAAGGTAGCTCAGAAGGGCTTTCTCAAACCCAATATTGCCAAACTTGCGCCTGAAATCGAGGCGCGCGCCAACAGGATTCTCGACAAGCTGGCACCTGCAGGCGCCGCAGAGTTCATGGAAAGCTATTGCCTTGAGTTGACTACTCAAACGCTCATGGCCCTTCTGGCGCTCCCACCAGAAGATGAAGGTTTCATCCGTCAACTGCGGGACGATCATTTCCGCGTTCTGGCTAGTGGTCGCGAACCTATCCCGGAACCGGAATTCTCAACCCTCTGGCATCGGTATGCAGCGGCACAGATTTATCTGCGCAAGCTGGTAAAGGATCGTCGAGAGAGTAAGGAGAGCGACATCATTGCCATAATGGCTAGCGCACGAGAGCCGGATGGATCGTATTCGCTTTCTGAAGAGCGAATCGCGATGCACTTGACCGAGTTTGCTGCTGCGGGCACAGACACAACTGCCCAAGCGATGGCCAACGGCATTGTATTTCTGTCTCAGCATCCTGAACAACTGGAGGACGCATTGAATGATCCAGACCTGTGGCCGAAAGTGTTTGAAGAGACGGTTCGGCGGCGACCTTCAGCTCCGTTTTCTTCACGCGTCGCCACTAGGGACACCGAGGTGGCAGGGGTAGAAATCAAAAAAGGGGACTTCGTTTGGCTCGCGTTGGTCAGCGCCAACACTGACCCCTCCGGCGTGGCCGACCCAATGTCTTTCAATATCCATCGCGAAGTGCTCGATGAGCAGAGCCACTATGCATTCACCAAAGGACGCCATACTTGCCTAGGCGCTCCCCTAGGTCGTCTCCAGGGGACTATTGGCTTGCGTGTCGCCTTCGAGCGACTGAAGTCACTTCGTGTCACCCCAGACCAGGCTCTTGATTTCCTGCCTCTGGCCTTGCTACCCATTCGCCGTTCCATCCAAGTTCAATGGAAACCTTAGTGGTCAAGCTGTAACACTTGAATAGATTGGTCCAGTAGGCGCCGGATTCCAAAACTATGCACATGGAGTCTGACGCCCTGTACCGATTTAAGAATAAGTATACCGACAAAAATAATAGCTGGAGTAACGTATGAAGGGTATCGAGCGTGCATGTAATATTATTGTGGCAGCAGCGTTAATAACTCTTCCATTCAATGCAAATGCTGCGGAATCTATATCCCCTGCAGGACCAATTGGGGGGACTGATATCAGATCGGCATTACTGCCTCCGCCGGGAAACTACGTGGCAGCGGTCGCGGGTGGGATGAACATAGATAAGTGGTACACCTCCAACGGAGACTCAATGTCTGCCGATGGGCATGTGTATTTTGCCGGCACGGGTTTGTTACATGTATACGATCAGCCCTTTCTGTCAGGGACTATAGCCTCAACTCTCTATCTAGGGGCCCTGCGCACCTGTTTCGGTATCTCATCGGTATCTTGTGCATCAGGCATGCAGGACATTTACTCTGACGTCTTTGCCTGGAGCAAGTTTAATCCTTCGAAACAGTTTTCTCCCAATAGCCCTATACCCTTTGGAACAGCATATTGGGTCGGGCTTGGCTTAAATATTCCTACCGGCAATTACAAGAAGGATCGATCGCTAAACGTAGGGTCTAATTTTTACACCATTTCGCCAAACGTGGGCATTACACATACCATGTCTAGCATATTTCCCAAGGGGCTGGGGGAAGCTACTGAGCTGAGCGCAAGGCTGTTCTTCAACTATTATACTGAGAATCGTGATACTGATTACCATTCTGGTTATGTTGTGAGCTTGGACTTTGCAGGCACTCAACGAAGTGGCCCTTGGCAATATGGCATAACCGGCACCACATATAAGCAACTAAATGATGACGCGCTGAATGGCGCCCAAGTTGAAAATGGAGGCAGTCGTGCCGCATTATTCAATGTTGGCCCGTTGTTGGCTTATGACTTCACTGTCGACGGAAAGCCATACAACCTGATGGCCAAATTCCTCGCTTCAACATGGGGAGAAAGTACCACAGGTGTGAGTGGCCTAACTCTGCGTTTGGCAACCAAGTTTTAGGAAGCTATCAATGGGTAAGTCATGTCTAGATTCACACGGTAGATTACAGATCTTTCGACTCGGTTTTTAGTTATCAGTCAAGCAAGGGTGCTCATGGGTTAATGATTAAGGAGACGCTGCATAAATAACCAACCGCCCCCAACCCTTGGCACACTACACACCTTCAGCCAACCATCCTCTTCGTGAGCCTCGTTACCCGACATGCAGAAGACCTTCTCCGAACTCGAATACGCCGGCAAGAAAAAGCGAACGCGCCGTGATCGTTTCCTGACTGATATCGAGCAGTTGGTGCCCTGGGCGCAGTTGGAGGCGCAGGTGGCGCCGTTCTACGGCGACACCACAGGCAGGCGCGGGCGCCCCGCGATTGGGTTGTCGCGCATGCTGCGCATGTATGTCGTGCAGCAGTGTTTCGGTTTCTCCGATGAAGGTACCGAAGATGCTGTCTACGACAGCCAGGCCATTCGTGGCTTTATGGGCATCGATCTGGGCCGAGAGTCGGCACCGGACGCCACTACCTTGCTGCGTTTTCGCCGTTTGCTGGAAACCCATCAGCTGACACGGGTGCTGTTTGAAACGATCAACCAGCATCTGGCCAATCGTGGTCTGTTGCTCAAGGAAGGCACCATTGTCGATGCCACCCTGATCGCCGCACCGCCCTCGGTCAAGAACCGAGAAGGCAAGCGCGACCCTGAGATGCATCAGGCCAAAAAAGGCAATCAGTGGCACTTCGGGATGAAGGCCCACGTTGGCGTCGACGCCACGTCGGGGCTGGTGCACAGCCTGGTGGGGACGGCGGCCAACGTGGCCGATGTCACCCAGGTCGACAAGCTGCTACACGGTGCCGAAACCTATGTCTCGGGAGATGCTGGATACACCGGTGCGGACAAGCGAGCGGAGCATGCTGAACGGGACGTTATCTGGTCGATTGCAGCACGGCCAAGCAGCTACCAGCATCACGGCAAAGACAGCGTGCTGTACAGGGCCAAGCGCAAGATCGAATACGCCAAGGCGCAACTGCGTGCCAAGGTAGAGCATCCGTTCCAAGTGATCAAAGTGCGCTTCAATCATCGCAAGGTGCGTTACCGCGGGCTGGAAAAGAACACCGCGCAGTTGTTTAGTCTGTTCGGGTTGGCCAATCTGATGCTGGCCAAGCGGTATTTCCAGCGCATGGCGGGATAAATCCGTCTGAAAGGCGGGGTTGGCCCGCTAATTAGCAAAATGGGGCCTGAAATCGGCCCCAGAAACGTGGAATAAGACCGGTAGGGCGAAAAAACCGGTTTGAAAATGGGGCTCGGTATGAATCGGTGATTTGTTCAGCGTCTCCCTAAGGTTTTGCTGCGGCCGTGCCTCGCGCTCACTTATCAAAAATCATGTAACACGGAATGGCTAGTTGTATGACTTCTGCATCGAACCCACTGGCAATGTCAGTGACTATCGACACCCGGCGCTCCACACGCTTTCGCCACTGGCGGGCGGCGCTGGTCCTGCTGCCTTTGTTATGTGTATTGGCGCTGTTTTCACTGGCACCGACAGCCTGGCTGCTGATCAACAGCGTGCAGGTTGATGGCGCATGGTCGCTGGCGAATTTCAGTGAAATCCTGCATTCCCCGTTTTACCGACAGGCCTTTGGCAACAGCCTCTGGGTTTCCGTTTGCTCCAGCCTGATTGGATTAGCCATCGCGCTGGTGGCCGCCGCCTCGTTGAAACGGGTGGATTGCGTGCTCCGCGACATGACGGTGGCATTCACCAATATGGCCAGCAATCTAAGTGGGGTGTCATTGGCATTCGCCTTCATTATCGTGATGGGAACCAATGGCGCCGTGACCTTGCTCTTGCGGCGATGGGGTTTGCTGGCTGACTTCAATTTATACACGCAGACTGGACTGACGCTGATTTACAGCTATTTCCAGATACCGCTAGCGGTGCTGTTGCTCTACCCAGCCTTTGATGCACTGCAAGACGATTGGCAAGAGGCTGCCTCTTTGCTGGGTGCCAGTCGTGCCAGTTACTGGCGCCTGGTTGCATTGCCAGTACTGATGCCGGCTGTACTCGGCACGTTCATATTGTTGTTGGCTAATGCCATGGGGGCGTATGCCAGTGCGTATGCACTGATGACCTCCAACTACAACCTGGTCACCATCCGTATTTCCAGCCTGGTCGCTGGGGACATTTCTCTGGAACCGAATCTGGCGGCAGCACTGTCCGTGCTTCTGGTGGCGATGCTGGTGTTCGTGGCGATGGTCAACCAGTTCCTGATGAAGAGAAGCTACCATGCACACTAACCGTTATCACACGTTCGTGCTGTATGGCTTGATGGCCCTACTCAGTGTCCCTGTTCTGGCCACCCTGGTTTATTCATTTTCCCAGCACTGGGGTGCAACCATATTACCCGACGGACTGACGTTCGACTGGTACCTCAAGTTGTGGCAAGAGCCGCGTTTCTTGAGCGCATTTAGCCACTCACTGTTGATTGCACTGGGCACATTGGTCTTCAGCACAGTGGTCATCGTACCGGCTGCATTTGTCGTGTTTTATTATTTTCCGCACTTGGATCGTTGGATGAACATCCTGATCTTGATCCAGTTCGCGGTGCCGCCAGTGGTCTCGTCTGTGGGTTTGTTACAGATTTATGCAGACGGCCCGTTACCACTGATTGGTACGCCGTGGGTATTGATCGGGTGCTATTTCACTATTGTCTTGCCGTTCATGTACCGGGCACTCGCCAGTGGTCTGCAAGGGCTGAACGTGCGTGATCTGATGGATGCGGCGCATCTGCTAGGGGCAAGTACTCCCGCCGCTTTTTTGCGGGTGATCTTGCCGAACATCCGCAAGGGCCTGATGGCGGCGTTGTTTCTCTCGTTCTCTTTCCTGCTGGGCGAGTTTGTGTTCGCCAACATATTGGTGGGCAGCCGTTACGAAACCTTGAACGTCTATCTCTATTCTGTGCGCTCCACCAGTGGCCATTTCATGAGTGCCGTGGTGATGAGTTATTTCATATTTACGCTGGGCGTGACCTGGATGGCCACCCGCTTGAGTCGATAGGACGGTGCAATGAATTATCTTGAAGTCTCCAACGTGTCGAAGTACTTCGGAAAAGGCTCGGGCAAAACCCGCGTGTTTGACGACATTAATTTCAATATCAAAGAAGGTGAACTGGTGACCCTGCTCGGCCCCAGTGGCTGTGGCAAGTCGACCTTGTTGCGCTGCATCGCCGGTTTAACTGAAGTCGATAGTGGCCAGATCCAAGTGGCGGGAAATAACATTACCCACTGTGCTCCGCAAAAACGTGGCATCGGCATGGTATTCCAGAGTTATGCGCTGTTTCCGAATCTGACAGTCATGGGCAATATTGCCTTCGGCCTGAAAATGCAGGGCGTCTCTGTCGATGAAACCTTCCAACGGGTAACCGAAGCGGTGCGCCTGGTTGAATTGCAGGGGCACGAGAACAAATTCGTGAGTCAGCTCTCTGGCGGCCAGCGTCAGCGTGTCGCCCTGGCGCGGGCATTGGTGGTGCGGCCACGTATCCTGTTGCTGGATGAACCGCTGTCGGCACTGGATGCGCGCATCCGCAAGAACCTGCAGGAGGAGATCAGACGGATTCAGTCTCAGCTGAAACTGACGACTATCTTCGTGACCCACGATCAGGAGGAAGCGCTGATGTTGTCCGACCGCATCATTGTCATGGATGGCGGTCGCATCGTGCAGGAAGGGAGTGCCGAGACAATCTACACCCGTCCCGCCAATGGTTTTGTAGCGCGCTTCATGGGCAGTTACAACCTGCTGGATGCCCGTCAGGCGGAACAACTACTTGGCCTGCGCATACAAGGACAACTGGCAATCCGGCCGGAAGCGATCCATGTGGCGCAAGCCGGCCGCAGCTATGGTCCACATCTGGGGGCACCGTGCCGCGCCACGGTCCGTCACCATCAACTGCTCGGCAACGTCATTCGTTACCACGTCGATGCGCAAGGCTGCTCGTTGATGGTCGATATGCTCAATCGCAGTTCAGAATCCTTGCTACCGGCAGGCGCGCAGCTCGATCTGTTGTTCAATCGTGAAGAACTGCAGGAGGTCGCATGACGGTTTTGGCTATTTTTGACATGGATGAGACCCTGATCGATTGCGATAGCTCCAGTCTCTGGCTGCGCTATCTGGTGCAACGCGGTGTGGCAGCAGCCGACATGCTGGTCACCGAGCAGGCGATGATGCAAGCCTATCATCTGGGCGAACTGTCCATGGCGCAGTACATGGACTTTACGCTCCAACCGTTGTCTGGGGTGGCCGTCAGCGAAGTGGAGCGATGGGCTGATGAGTTTGTCTCCAGCATCATTGCCACCCGCCTATATCCAGCCGGGCGTAGGCAAATTGAGTGGCATCGCCAACAGGGCAACAAGCTATTGATCATCTCTGCGACGGCTGACTTTATCGTCCGCCGTGTCGCGGCCATGTTGGGCGTGGACGAGGTGATCGCCATCGAGCTTGAACAGGTAGCAGGCAGTTTTACCGGCGCGACTAAAGGGGTACTCAGTTTTCGGGAAGGCAAGGTAGAGCGTTTGCAGGCGTGGCTGCAGTGCAATGGCAACAACTTGCAAGGCAGCTATGGCTACAGTGACTCGGTGAATGATTTGCCGCTATTGCATGCGGTTCAGCATGCGTGTGTTGTCAACCCCGCGCCAGCGCTGAAACAGGTGTCCGACCAGTATCAATGGCGACAGTATGACTGGCAGTTAGAGCAACCTGAGTACAGCGTTACGGGGCAGACCCAGGGGGCGACATGCCGTTAATCCAGTCGCGCTTCGATGCATTATCGCGCCACAAGGCAGCGGCTCGATAGCCTGCGTTTGTTCGCCCATGCTTACCCCCAGATAATGAAGTTGACCCATGGCACATACCGGCCGATTGACTTGCTGGATTTCGCCTATCGCCATGCGCTCGATGGCATCAGTATTCATCTATTGGATGGCGAAGAGCGCAGTCTCCAGCAGATGAGCGACGATCAGCTGCGCATTGTCAGCAAAAGGGCCGAGGCGCTGGGGTTGGACATCCATCTGGAAATCAGTAGTACCCAAAAGGCGGATGTGGATCGGGTGGTTGAGGTGGCGCAGGTGATGGGGGTGCAGAACATCCGTGTCTACTCACGCTATGGAGGACGGCTTTCCGAGGTTTTGGACACCATCGAATCGGACTTGCACTACCTCGCCAAACAAGCCGAACGGTATGACCTCTACATTGACTTTGAACAGCATGAAGAGCTGAAAAGCAGCGAGATTGTCACGCTGCTCGAGCGCATCAATCATCCGCGTCTGCACGCGCTGTTCGATTTCGGCAATATGATCAATGCTGGCGAACAACCGTTGACGGCTCTGAAAACCTTGGCTGCGCATGTCCGGCAAGTGCACATGAAAGGTGTGCGTGTCGTTCCCGAGGAAAATGGAGTCGGTCACTATGGCGTGTTGCAGGGCAGTGTCGAGGATGACTTGCCCAGTGCCCGTATGCTGTTCGAGCTGTTGATGCTCGGAGAGCATGAACCCCAGGTCATCGCCTTTATCCTGGAGCAGGAAAACCACTATATCGCACCCGCATTCCGTCAAGTGGACGAGTACGAAGACCCCGTTATTCCTTACCGACAGATGAGTCAAACCTCACTGCCTGAAGGTTTGACCTTGGAGCAGATGATGGCCGAGGAGGAACGTTGGGCAATTAACCAGATCGGTTATGTCCGCGGTCTGCTGCAAGAGTTCAGATGGCTGGCAGAGCTTGCACTTCAGCGGGAGGGTCCACCCGGAACACCGGGCCTCCTTTCTTCCTAACACCGACTCACAATTGTCCGCCGCTCTTGCTGCGCGAGATTCTGTCCTCGATGTGATGGCTATAGGCAGAGTCGGCAATTTCACGAAGGTCCATGGCTTGGTCGGCACTGACGATTCCTTCAGCAAGCATTTGATCTGCCATAACCCGTAGCTGCGCATGCCAAGTGTCCAGGTCTTCTCGGATGTCATTGAGCAGGCATTCCCACGATGCCAGGTGTCGTGCTTTTACGTTCTCAGTGTCGGTCATGGCGTTGCGCCTCACATTGGAGCTCAACAGTTTTGACCCCTCCGATCAGCATTGGTTGACGCGGATCAAGGCAAATGTGGATAGGTGTATCTACGCGATCCTGTTGGAAACAAGATAGCGATGTTCTTCAGCGGCTTATCTGGCATGGCGATACCGTTCATCCATTGGAAGGCACTCTGCCCTGGGGTTTGCTTCCAAATTGAAACATTGTCGAGGAGTGCCGCCATGCCTAGAGGCAGCAAAGACAAATACACCGACAAGCAGAAACGCAAGGCCCAGCACATCGAGGAAAGCTACGAAAAAAAAGGTACCTCCAAGGATGAAGCCGAAGCTCGTGCCTGGGCCACCGTCAACAAACAATCGGGCGGTGGAGAAAAGTCTGGCGGCTCAGGCGAGCATACGTCGAAAACCGAAAAACAAACCGCACGATCTGACTCGGCCAAGCGCGCGGCAAAAACCCGTGAAGGCCATTCGCGCACCTCGACAGCCTCTTTGGAAAGCCAGAGCAAGGAAAGCCTGATGAAAGAGGCCCGCAGCAAAGACATTCGCGGGCGTTCGACCATGACCAAGGCGCAGTTGGTCGAAGCCCTGCGCAAGCATCACTGAGTCGCCGCCGGTTCTGTTCAATGAGGTGAAAACATGAGCAAACACACACCACCGCACCACGGCTTTTCGGACGACCCTCAAAAAGTCAGCGAGGCGGGCCGCAAAGGCGACACGAAGGCCAATGTGGCCACCGATAAAGCCGAAAAAGAACGCATCGGCGGACAACATAGCCATGGCAGTAATCGCCGGGATAAAAAAGGGTGAGGGGCTTCAGTTCTTGAATTGCTGACGAGCCCTGGCCAGCAATTCAATCACCTCTTCATCGCTGGTTTGCTCGAAATCCTCATAGTGAATCCCCACGGCGTAAAAAGGTTCAGGGCTATGCAGGCAGACGAGCTCGTCAACCAGGGGGCGTAGGCTGGCGAGTGAGTCTCGCGCTCCCACGGGTGTGGCCAAACACAGGTGGGCCAGGTCAAGTTTTGCCAGCGCCATCAAGGCAACCTTGGCGGTATTGCCGGTTGCGATGCCGTCATCTACCAAGATCACAGTACGCCCGATGAGTTCAGGTGGCGGCCTGTCAGCGCAATACATCGCGCGTCGGCGCTCGATCTCCTGCAACTGACGATCCTTTTGCGTCTCGAACGATACACTGCACCGAAGTACACCACTTGTAGCAGTGCACTTTCACACTGGGCCGCGAGCTCTTCAAGGAGTTCATGAACGGTTGCGACTTGGAGTAGGCAGGCCTTGACGAAAGCCGGCTACTGGCTGCTTCTGCCGGTGATTTCAGCCAATTGAGGAACAGTGTGCTTCCCCAGTACGCAGCCACCAGCTGTCTCACGGGCTGAAGTCGCTGCGGGATAAGGCCAGGATTAAGGTTCTAGTGGCGCTCTGAGCGCCTGCTCACGACCTAAATCGGGAACAGGCACCTGGGCGCCGTTGTGGCACGAATGGTTGCACAAACAGCCCTCACTGCGACGAGCTCGCGATTGTCTTGGGCCGTGGGAGTATGTGCTGGGCCGTGCGCAGAGCCACGGCAACCGCAGTCAGCGTCGAGTTACAGGTGGCTGAGGTCGGCAGGACGCCGGTACCCACCATGAACAGGTTTTCGTGGTCGTGGGAGCGCCCGAACTGATCAACCACCGAGGTTTTAGGATCGCTGCCCATGCTTACTGTGCCGCAGATGTGCTGGTTGTTGGAGAAGGTGTCGTTGAAGCGCAGGTTGGTGCCACCCATGAGTACCGCGATTCGCTCGAAATGTACCCGCGATTCCGCCACACCCGCTTTGGTGTAGTCATCGATCTTGAAATGCACTTCGGGTTGGGGGATGCCCAGGAAGTCTTTCTTGTTGCTCAAGGTGACGCGGTTATCCGGGTGTGGCAACACCTCCGGCACGTTCTTCAGGCTCATTTCGTGGGCAGCGCTTAAACGCAGCCGTTTGTCGAACTCGGCCCCGAAGACCCCCGCCGTGATCAGCGACTGGGTGCTGCCTATTACCCGCGAGATGTTGGTGAAGTCCAGGCGGTAGCCCGCGCGTCGGCTGCGTTCCGGCCCGTCGCGGAAGGTCTGGATCGAGCTGACGCTCTGTGGTCCACGGCCGAGCCAGACTTCCTCGTCGGCGTCGAAGTCCAGCGAGGTGCTGGGGTGATCCATCAGGTTGCGGCCCACCATGTCGGAGCTGTTGGCCAGACCGGTGGGGTACTTGGGGCTGGCCGACAGCAGCAACAGCTTCGGACTTTCGATGCCGTTGGCGGCGAGGATAAAGGTCTTGCCGGTGACCCGGAAAGTCTTCTTGTTCGGATCGAAGTAATGGGCCGCCACGATGCGGCCGGTGTCGTCGTGTTCCAGTTTGTAGACCACAGCGTTGGGGGTCAGCAGGGCACCGGCATCTTCGGCCGCATCGGCGGCCAGCCCGCCGTGGTACTGAGCGTCGATCGGACAGAGGGGCTGGCAATTGTTCCTGCCGCAACAGGCGGGGCGACCGTCGAAGGGGACGCTGTTGCGTGCCTGGGTGTTGCCGACCACCTTGTAGACCGGATCGAGCCGCTCGCGCAGGCGGCGCATGGCAAAGGGTTCGGCCACCGGTTCGAGGGGGAAGGGCTTACTGCGTGGCGATTCGGGGTGCTCTGCCTCGGACGCGGCTACCCCCATGATTTCTTCCGCTTCCTGGTAGAAGGGATCAAGGTCCTGGTAGGTGAACGGCCAGTCGACGCCAACACCATAATTGTGGTGAATTGCCAGATCATTTGGCACCATTCGCCAAGCCATCGCCGACCAGTGCCAGGTAGTGCCGCCGACCACGCGCAGGTATTCGGCCCGGTAGAGATCAGGACCGGCCTGGACCAGATAGCCATTATCCACGGGTTGGAAGTCCGGATGCGGCGCCCAGGGCGAAAAGGGATAGGGCGCCTGGAAGTCTCTCTTGCGCGGTGAGTCGATGAATGCTTTGAAGATATCGTCGCGCTTGATGCGCGGGCCCGCCTCAAGGATCAGCACGGAGGCGCCTTGTTGCGCCAGCCGGCGGGCCAGTAGCGAGCCACAGATACCGGAACCGATCACGACATAATCGGCTGACAACGGTGGTTGTTCGGACATGGATTTCACCTCAAGAGAGTGGTGGCTCGGCCCAGACGCCGGGGTTACCCAGGCAGAAGCCCTGCGGTTTCAAGACATCCTCGACGATTTCCGCATTCAGGGCGTGTTCGTAGGCCACGGTAAGCGCATTGAAGCCGCTGCCGACCACGCCGAGGAACCATCCGCTGGCGATTTGGCGAGGCAGCGGCGCCAGCGCCGTGAACTCGGCGTCCAGGACTGCCTGCAATAGGTCGATATGAAGCCGACGCTCCTCAATCAACGCCAGCAGCGCCACAATCTTTGCAGGAAAATTAGGGTCATCGGCGGTGAGTTTCTCGAAGATGTCACCCTCCAGTCCGCCTCTGAGGGAGCGGCGGCCGGTAATGAGTTCGGAAACCGTTCGGAAGGCACCGCGTGCATCATTTGAGGCCGCTTGCACCACGCCCCAGGGGATCAGGGAGAGAGAGTAGAGGGTCAGTAGGCCGAGCAGCAGATCGCGCCGTTCGGGGTTGTTCGGGCCATGGCCGGCCCTTGCTTCGGTTTCATCTTGAGTCATGTTGATCACCTGCCCAACTTGGTTCTGACCGAAATGAGTCTAGGTACGGCCTGCCTGCGGGCAAGGTCGAACACCACTCGAGCAGATATGTGGTCGTGGTATTTTTTCCTACATTTGGGGAATCCGGTTGGGGAAAAATGAACGACAGCGGCGTGACGGCCTTCGATAACCGTCAGTTTGTCGAGGCGATACTCTGGGGTGCTCGAACTGGCCCTCTCTGGCGGATCTTCCTGCAACCTATGCTCACTCGCATATGTCGCTGATCTGAAGCACCTGATAACGTCACACCGCGATCTGGCTGAGTTCGATTAGTTATATAGGGCTAGTGGTCAGAGTGCGCTAAACGTTAATCACAAGACAGGGATTCGTTATGAGCCTTGCATTCGGTTTGGGTGGGTTTTTCTCAGGAAAAGAAGTGACGGCAACCATTGAGCAGTTAAACCTGCTTCGTTGGTTCTCTCTGATGAGCGTGCTCATTATCACCCTCGTTGCGCTTGGTTAGGCTTCATTGCTACCCGGTTTGTGGTCAATGAAAGCATTCAGCGTGATGCCATGCTGACGGCTCAATTCATCCAGGGCTTCGCATCAACAGAGGTCAGCCGTCACAACCTGGTTAAAAGAGAACCGTCGGATTGTGACGCGCTTCGATAAGCTTGCGAAAAGCTATGCCGCTATGGTCTCGCTGGCTTGTTCCATGCGCTGTCTGCGACATCTTTTTTCGTACAGAGCCTAGGCTCTTAGTTTTGCGTAGGGAACGAGCGGTGCCCACGCGGCCACCGTGAGGCCGGCTATGAAGAAGGCCAGACGGGTGGACTGCTGATGCTGTCGCATCGTACTTGTGCTTAGCATAAAGGAGGCTTCAGGTTCTCCACTTGATGTTGTCGATGGATCACTTCGAACAAGACCTTCGCCTGACGCCACTTGCTTCGAAGTCATCGGGCCGGCGGTTCATCCTCATACCCTCCGATCCATCATGGTTTTCGTTAATAACGTTAGTCTAAACAAGCATTTGTAACTTTAGCTCAGGTCAAACAGCGCGCAATTTGTAGACTGTAGCTAAGCTGATAGCGGATATTGCCTCTTTCTCTACGCCCTACGGAGCAAATAAATGAAAAAGCTGATGCTTTTGATCGCTGCCCTGACGGTAATCGGTCCGGCGTATGCGGCCGACAAGATGGAATTATGCGAAGTCAATTTGCAAAAACTTCATGACCTGAGAGTGTCCACCAGCAACATTAGTGAGTCTTTTCGCAATGAGGTCAAAGGGTTGCGAATTGATGCCCAAGACGCCCGAGACGAAAAAGATGCGGACAAATGCGTCACGCTAACGATGAAAGCGCTGCAAACTCTTCGGACCGCAGGCATAACACAGTAATAGCCCTTAAGGATTGATTCGCCGAGGGGGGATGGCGCGAGAGTTCCGCCATTCGTCCCAATTAGCGATCGAGAATACACGGGGTGGGCACGGTAAATCTTCCCGTCGCCCAAATCATCGATTCGACAACTGGGTCAATTCGGCGTTGGCGTCAATACATAGGTGAACGTTTGCATGGCACTTCGGTGCGTGGGGAGATTGATAGTTCGCTGCAGTTTCGTCGGTCTTACTTTGTTTTTTCAGAGTCATCCGTTTGTGAAATTACCTTCATTTTCACTGTCAATCATGCGGCCGCCAGAATGTGGGCTATCGTCATTGCGGTGAGCGTCTTTGGCGTTGTTGCTACCCAGACAATACTTGCGAAGGAGTATATATGTTTGGTTTAGAGGCATTAGATCTCGCCCGAATCCAATTCGCGTTCACCGTGTCGTTCCACATCCTGTTCCCGGCCATCACCATTGGCCTGGCGAGTTATCTGGCCGTGCTCGAAGGGCTGTGGCTCAGAACCCATCAAGACGTTTACCGTGACCTGTATCACTTCTGGTCGAAGATCTTCGCCGTCAACTTCGGGATGGGCGTGGTCTCGGGCCTGGTGATGGCCTATCAGTTTGGCACCAACTGGAGTCGCTTCTCCGACTTCGCCGGCGCCGTGACCGGGCCGTTGTTGACCTACGAAGTGCTCACCGCCTTCTTCCTCGAGGCCGGCTTTCTCGGCGTCATGCTGTTTGGCTGGAACCGGGTGGGGCGCGGCCTGCACTTTTTTGCCACGGTGATGGTGGCGATCGGGACCTTGGTATCGACCTTCTGGATCCTGGCCTCCAACAGCTGGATGCAAACGCCTCAGGGCTATGAAATCGTCGATGGCCGGGTCATTCCGGTGGACTGGCTGGCGGTGATCTTCAATCCTTCCTTTCCCTATCGGCTGATGCACATGGCCACCGCCGCCTTTGTCGCCACGGCCTTTTTTGTAGGTGCTTCGGCGGCCTGGCACTTGCTGCGCGGCCGCGATAATCCGGCGATCCGCAAGATGCTCTCGATGGCCATGTGGATGGCGCTGATCGTGGCGCCGGTGCAAGCGGTGATCGGTGACTTCCATGGTCTCAATACGCTCAAGCACCAACCGGTGAAAATCGCCGCCATCGAAGGGCACTGGGAGAATGTCGGCGATGAACCGACACCTCTGATTCTGTTCGGCTGGCCGGACATGAAAGCGGAGAAAACCCGCTTTGCCGTCGAGATTCCCTACCTGGGCAGCCTCATCCTCACCCACAGCCTGGACAAGCAAGTGCCGGCGATGAAGGAGTTTCCCCCTGAAGACCGGCCGAACTCGACCATCGTGTTCTGGTCGTTCCGGGTCATGGTCGGCTTGGGCCTGCTGATGATCCTGACCGGCCTGTGGAGCCTGTGGTTGCGCCAGCGCGGCACCCTGTTCGAGAACCGGGCGTTCCTGCGCCTGGCGTTGTGGATGGGGCCGTCGGGGCTGATCGCGATATTGGCCGGCTGGTTCACCACCGAAATCGGGCGCCAGCCGTGGGTCGTCTACGGCCTGATGCGCACCGCCGATGCGTCTTCCAACCACAGTGTCGGGCAGATGAGCCTGACCCTGATCCTGTTCGTGGTGGTGTACTTCTCGCTGTTCGGCGTGGGCCTGGGCTACATGATGCGCCTGGTGCGCAAAGGGCCGAAGATCGATGAGGGCAAGCAGCAGAACCCTGGTGGGCCGGGCCAACCGCGCACACCGGCACGTCCGCTTTCGGCTGCCGATGAGGGCAGCGAAGACGGTTCCAGCGACAGCCTGAGCAAGGGGAACTGAGCCATGGGTATGGATCTTCCACTGATCTGGGCGGTGATCATCATCTTCGGCATCATGATGTACGTGGTCATGGACGGCTTCGATTTGGGGATCGGCATTCTCTTTCCCTTTATCCCGGGCGAGTCGGACCGCGATGTGATGATGAACACCGTGGCCCCGGTCTGGGACGGCAACGAAACCTGGCTGGTGTTGGGCGGCGCGGCGCTGTTCGGGGCCTTTCCCCTGGCCTATGCCGTGGTGCTGTCCGCGCTGTACCTGCCGTTGATTTTCATGCTGATCGGCTTGATCTTTCGCGGCGTGGCCTTCGAGTTCCGCTTCAAGGCCAGGGCCGATAAACGGCACATCTGGGACAAGGCCTTTATCGGCGGCTCGTTGGCCGCCACCTTCTTCCAGGGCGTGGCGCTGGGGGCCTTTATCGACGGCCTGCCGGTGGTCAACCGTGCCTATGCCGGTGGCTCGCTGGACTGGCTGACCCCCTTCAGCCTGTTCTGCGGCCTGGCATTGATCGTGGCGTATGCCTTGCTGGGCTGCACTTGGCTGATCATGAAAACCGAAGGCAAGCTGCAGGCGCAGATGCATCACCTGGCGCGGCCGCTGGCGTTCGTGTTGTTGGCCGTGACCGGCATCGTCAGCCTGTGGACGCCGCTTGCCCATGATGAAATCGCCGCCCGCTGGTTCAGCCTGCCGAACCTGTTCTGGTTCCTGCCGGTGCCGATCCTGGTGCTGGTCACGATGGTCGGCCTGTTGCGGGCCGTGGCGCGCAATGCCCACTACACGCCGTTTTTGCTGACCCTGGTGTTGATCTTTTTGGGCTACAGCGGCCTGGGGATCAGCCTGTGGCCGAACATCGTACCGCCGTCGATCT
The DNA here is from genome assembly GCF_057838865.1 of Pseudomonas sp. KH_021. Lineage (NCBI taxonomy): Bacteria > Pseudomonadati > Pseudomonadota > Gammaproteobacteria > Pseudomonadales > Pseudomonadaceae > Pseudomonas > Pseudomonas sp. KH_021. The sequence continues at coordinate 2,209,361 of NZ_CM174477.1, forward strand.
CGATCTGGGACGCCGCCGCACCGCCGCAGAGCCAGGGCTTCATGCTGGTGGGGACCTTGTTCATCATCCCGTTCATTCTGGGGTACACCTTCTGGAGCTATTACGTGTTCCGCGGCAAGGTGACGCACGAAGATGGTTATCACTAGCCGGGAGGATGAGCGAAATAAAGAGCTGGCACCACCAGATAGATAGCTTGCTATGCAATGGGTGGCGACTGTACTGGGCCTGACGGTCGGTACCGTGTTCAGACTGGCCCCGCGATGCGTGTCAAAGAGGCTTCTCTAAAACGACAACCTGTGACGACAGGACATACCATGAATAGCTTGAATGAAACGAAAAGTCTGATGCTACAACCGACGCGGCGCGCACTGCTAAAAGGTCTATTGATGACCTATTCCGCGTCCCTGGTGCCTTTTGCGCTGGCCGATACGGTTGATAGCCAAGCGCTGGGCACCTTTGTAACGCTCTCGACGATCATCGCCGGCCGACAGAACCTCGACCCACTGCTCGCAAAAATGTTGTATCAGGGCCTTGTCGATGAAGATGCCAACTTTCCCCAAGCGTCAAAAGAGCTGCTGGACCTGATCAACAAGCGTCAACTCAATCCCATGCAAGTGCAGAAAACCCTGGACGATGAAAAATCGGTCCTGGCCCCGATCCCCCGCAAGATCGCGACGGCCTGGTTTATGGGCATAGTGGGCATTGGTAGCAAGGCTCGCTGCCTCGCCTATGAGCATGCGCTCAACGCAGTGATCGTTGCCGATACCCTCAAACCACCGACTTACGCCTACGGTCCTTACGGAAGCTGGGCACGCCAACCCACCGCCGAGGTGAAAAATGTCTGATCAATTGTCTGCTGACATCGTCATCATCGGCTCCGGGGTCTGTGGAGCAATGGCCGCAACCCACCTGCTTAAACAAGGCGCGTCAGTCCTTATTCTGGAGGCGGGTGGGCCGCTGGAACTCGGCCGTATTGTCGGGGCATTTCGCAACTCGACGCGCAAGGGCGACTGGATGTCGCCCTATCCCTGCAGTGACTGGGCGCCTCATCCGATTTTCAAGCCGGTCGATAACGGCTATTTGGTCCAGGACGGCCCATACCCGTATCCGGCTGAATACATCCGCGGCGTGGGTGGTACCTCGTGGCACTGGGCCGCCCAGGCCTGGCGACTGGTACCCGGCGACCTGCGGATCAAGTCCCTGTATGACGTGGGTGTCGATTGGCCTTTGACCTACGATGAACTCGACCCTTTCTATCAGGAAGCGGAAGAAATCTGGGGCGTCTCAGGTGCTGATAACACGGGCTCACCCCGCAAAAAACCGTTCCCGATGGAGCCTGTGACCGAACCCTACGCCATGCGCCGCATTCGCGAGCGGCTGGCACCGACCTATGCCGTGGTCGGCAATACCACCGCACGTAACAGCCGCGCGTATGACGGGCGGCCGGCCTGTTGTGGCAACAACAGCTGTCAGCCGATCTGCCCGATCGACGCGCAGTACCACGGCGGCATTGCCATTCAGACAGCAATAGATGCCGGGGCCAAGCTGCAGATCAATGCCGTGGTCTATCGCATCGAGCATGATGACAAGGGCCATATCGTCGCCGTGCACTACTACGACCCGGACAAACAATCCCATCGCGTCACCGGCAAGACGTTCATCCTGGCCGCCAACGGCATTGAAAGCCCGAAACTCTTGCTGATGTCGGCCAGTGACAAATACCCCAACGGCTTGGCCAACAGCTCGGGCATGGTCGGTCGCAACCTGATGGACCACCCCAGCACCTCCATCACCTTCGATGCCGATGAAGCACTGTGGCTGGGCCGTGGCCCCCAAAGCCCCAGCTCTATCAACACCATGCGCGATGGCCCGTTCCGTTCGAAGCACTCGCCTTACCGCCTGGACTTCACCAACATCTCCCGAGTCAACAGCGCCTCGGAGGCCCTGATTGCAGCCGGTGTGTATGGCGCCGAATTCGAGAAACAGCTCCGTCATCGTGCAGCCTTTGAAATGAGCCTCAAAGACGTGCTGGAGGTGTTACCCAACCCGGACAATCGCATCAGCCTGAGCGATCAAAAAGACTGGCTGGGGCTGCCCAAACCCAAGGTCAACTACGCCATCGACGACTACACCCGCAAGGGGGCGGCGCAGTCGCACAAGGATTTCGCCCGCATTGCCGAACTCATGGGCGGCACAAACCTGCGCTACAGCCCAGAAGGCAACTTTGCCAACAACCAGCACATCACCGGCACGATGAGCATGGGCAACGACCCCAAGACGTCGGTTTGTGACAGTTACGGTCGCACCCATGATCACGACAATTTGTTCATCTGCGGCACCGGCATCATGCCCACGGCCGCCACCATGAATTCGACCCTGACCGCTGCGGCGCTGACCTTGCGCACAGCCCGCCACATCCTCCCGGACCGGGTCATTGCACGGGTTTCGCCATCCGACACTGAACAAGGGCGAGGTTGAGCCATGAACTGGAAAATCACTTCGCTGATTGCCTTGATGCTGGCCAACGCGAATGCCAGCGCAGCAGACGACGTACAGATCCAGCGCGGAAAGTACCTTTCGACAGCCGGTGACTGCGTTGCCTGCCACAGTGTCCCGGGAGGCAAGCCGTTTGCCGGTGGCTTGGCACTGCCTACACCGATTGGCGACATCATTGCGACCAACATCACCCCGTCGAAAACGGCCGGCATTGGCAACTACACCCTGGAGCAGTTCAGTGATGCCGTGCGCAAGGGCGTCCGCGCCGATGGCAAGCAGTTGTATCCGGCCATGCCTTACACCTCCTATGCCAAGGTCAACGATGAAGACGTCCAGGCCATGTATGCCTACTTCATGAATGGCGTCGAGGCTGTAGATACACCGGTTAAACCAACGGCGCTGCCTTTTCCGTTCAATGTTCGCTTTTCCATGGCGGCATGGAACCTGCTGTTTCTCGACGATAAGGTTTTCGTGCCCGATGCATCAAAGGATGCCGAGTGGAACCGAGGGGCTTACCTGGTTCAAGGCTTGACGCACTGCAGCGCCTGTCACTCGCCGCGTAACCTGATGATGGCGGAGGTGTCTTCAAAAGATCTGGCGGGCGGTGATGTAGGGGCTTGGTATGCACCGAATATCACCTCGGACCTTAACAGTGGTATCGGCGGTTGGGATAACGCCGAACTGGTCGCCTACCTGAAAACCGGCGGAGCGCCAGGCAAGGGCCAAGCCGCTGGGCCGATGGCCGAAGCCGTGGATCACAGCTTGCAGCATCTTGATGAAAGTGACCTCAAGGCCATTGCGGTCTACCTGAAGACAGTCCCTGCGCAACGCGACCCAAAGGACGGCAAGCCGGTGTATGCCCTTGGGCAAAAAACCGATGCGCTCGCCAGCATTCGCGGCGTAGCCCTGCCAGCGGATGGCGACAAGATGACCGGCGCTCAACTGTACGACGCTCATTGCTCAACCTGTCACCAGGCCCAGGGGGAGGGCAGTTTCGACGGTGGCTTGCCATCGTTGTCAAACAACACCGCGGTTGGACGCAGCAACACCCATAACCTGGTGATGGTCATCCTGGACGGCGTCAAGCGCGGCGCCGATGCCCAGGACGTCAGGATGCAAGGCTTTGCCAAAAACCTCAGCGACCAGCAAGTGGCGACACTGGCCACTTACCTGACTACCCAGTACGGCAATCCAGACATCCAAGTAAGCGCGGACCAAGTCAAGGAGCTCCGGGCCGGGGGGCCTCAGTCGCACCTGGCGGCGTTGGCCCAGGGGGGGATCGCGGTGGCAGTGCTGGTGTTTATCGGGCTGGTCATCGGGTGGCTGCGCCGTAAGCGTCGGTCATAGCATCGAAGCCTTCTGGGCCGCTTGATATTGCCTGCCGCTTGGACGGACCCGCCTCTTGGAGTTGGGCATTGATTCATCTATCCGCAGATTCACTGTAGGAGGTATCGATGTACAAGTATTTTCGCCAATGCGGGTATTACGCTTCACTCATAATGGCCGCTGGAGCAGCGGGAGTCGTTACGCACGCAAACGCTGAATTGATCGATGACAGCAAAGCCAACCTGCAACTGCGTAACTATTTTTTCAATCGTGATTACACGGGGGATCAAGGCCCGGTCATCAACGGTAAGCGTCAGAGTGAGGCCTCACACTGGAGCCAGAATTTCATACTCGCTGTTCAGTCTGGCTACACGGAGGGCGTCGTGGGTTTTGGCGTCGATATGCTTGGCATGCTTTCGATCAAACTGGACGGCGATCAGTGGTCGAAGAACACCCAGATGACCCCCGTTCATGATGATGGCTATCCACCCGATAGTTGGGGGCGCGTGGCGCTAGCAGGGAAAGCGCGTATATCGAAAGCCGACTTGAAGGTAGGGGAGTGGGCTCCAGCCTTGCCCATCCTGCGTGCCGATGATGGCCGCTCGTTACCGCAGACTTTCCAGGGCGCGCTTATCGACTCCAAGGAAATCGAAAACCTCGAACTCTATGTTGGCCAGTTCCGTCAGAATAGTCCGCGCGACGATGGCAGCCCGGAGGACTTCAGTTTCCTTGGCCGCGGAACCTCAGACCGTTTCAATCTGGCAGGCGCGGAATACACCTTTAACGAGAAGCAGACGATGGTAGGCGCCTGGTATGCCGAACTCGAGGATATCTATGACCAGCGCTACTACCAGTTTCTGCATACCCAGAGGTTAAGCGAAAACTGGGTGGCCAGCGCGAACCTCGGCTACTTCCAGGGCAGCGACAATGGTGACAAGCTCGATGGCGACTTGAGCAATGAAACCTACTCGGGATTGTTTTCATTGAAGCATGGGCCAAACACTTTCTATCTCGGCCTTGTGAAGGTGCGTGGCAACAGCAAATGGATGCGGGTCAATGGCGCCAGCGGAGGTACGCTGGCCAACGATGGTTACTCCTACACGGCCGATAATATCGATGAACGCTCGTGGCAGGTGCGACACGACTTTGACTTTGCAAATCTAGGTGTTCCTGGCCTGACTGTGATGAACCGTTATATCCAGGGACGCGATATCGATGTCTCGCCTGCTGACCTCAATGGCAAGGAATGGATACGCGAATCGGAAGTCGCGTATGCGATACAAACAGGTGCACTGAAAGATTTGGTATTCAAATGGCGCAGCGCCACTGTCCGGCGCGACTATCAAGGTGGACAGGATTTCGATGAGCATCGGCTGATTCTTGTCTACCCACTGACGCTACTTTGAGATCCAAGGAACTACGAACACGAGACAAAGCTTCAAATGTTGCCAATGGACCGCTGTGGGGTGAGTGAGCCAGCTTGGATAATGCACGGGGACAATCGTGGGTGGGGGGCGGTTCGAGGCATGGCTTCAAGGCGGAGCAGTTTAACATTCAATAACAAGAATACCAAAGCACCAGGCAACCCGTAGTGATAGCCGATAGGGCCGCACACTTCTTCAAGGCTGCATCGGACTGAGCACCGAGGGCCATGCGAGGCTCTGACGCTGCCGGTGAGGGTCACTGCGGCGATGCGTGGATCAGCAATGGCCGTGGAGACACCGTCTCCTACGCGGGTGCAGACACACCAGTGCGGGTTACGACCTCTGTCCCGCGCGTACTTATCCTAGCAAAGCCTTTGGCGGCTGCCCCTTCGGGTCAGCCGCCAAAGGCTTTTCGGAATTGAGATTCACCGCAGAACTTGAGCCATACGCCCCCAGTTTGCTGCGCGACAGCGCGGTGCCGGGGGCGGCGGGCGGACTCCTACTCGATTGCGCGCAAAACTGGCGCAAAACTATCCGGCAATTTGTAAGGAGGCGTCGGATTTGGCACCGTGAGTCTAGGTCACTGATCGAAAGCGAATGCCCGGATTACCAGAATTTAAAGGTGTAAGCGACGATCAGGCGATTTTCGTCGACGTCCGTCGTGTCGCTGCCGCGATAGCTGACATTGCGCCAGCGCAAGCTCAGGTTTCGTAAAGGCCCGCTTTGAATCACGTAGGCGATGTCGGTATTACGCTCCCACTCTTTGGCGGCAACGCCTCGAATATCGAAATCATCGCCCCGCATGTGGCGCGTCATCAGTGTCAGCCCGGGAATGCCCAATGCGGCAAAATCATAGTCGTAACGCAGTTGCCAGGAGTCTTCCCTGGCGCGGACGAAGGGTTGGTACGTACCGTTGTTCAAAGCCCAGGGGTCGGCGACCAGCAGAGAGGGCAGGCCTGTGTCTCCACTTTGGTTCTGATAGCCCAGGCCTAGTGAATGGCCGCGGCTGCTCAAGGTAAACATTGCGCCCAGGTAGCGGTTGTCGACGTTGGTCTGACCCTCGTCATCGCTGCCGAAGTAGCGGACGTCGGCCTTCAAACTGATGCTTTCGGTCAACGGCATCTTGTACAAGAGGCTGGCGGCATTCTGGTTGTAGTTGTCCTTAAGTTCCGCGCGGTAAAACGTGGCACTCAGATTGGGCTGGAAGGCGTAAGTCGCGCCGACGTAGTTGAAGCGGTCGGTGGGCGCGCCGCCGGTGGAGCCGTCGGCCGCCATACGCATGTCTTCGAAGTCGGACGAGTCGCGCTGGTGGGCCTGGCGAAACTGTCCGGCGGTGAGGCTCAGGTTCTGGATGTCGGTGGAGACGACCTGTCCACCCTGGTAGGTTTGTGGCAGCAGGCGCGTGTCATTGCGAAACAGCACTGGCATCACCGGTTCGTGGTTGCCGAGGGTGACCAGGGTCTTGGCGACTTTGAGCTTGGCGGTCGGTGCCAGGAAGCTGTACTCATCGACCGGCTCGCCGGTCCGTTGATTGCGCTGCAGGACACCCGTACCGCTGCTACCGCCGCCGGAGTCGAGCTTGACGCCGACCAGCCCCAGGACATCCAGGCCAACGCCAATCTTACCCTCGGTGAACCCCGAGTTACCGCGCAAAATGAAGCCTTGTGCCCAGTCTTCGGCCTTGCTCTGGGGCTTGCCATCGTGGCGCGGGCCGTCGGACAGACCCGCGTCCCGGTAATCGCGATTCATGTAGAAATTTCGCGTTTCCAGGCTCAAGTGACTGTCGGCGACCAGGTCTGCATGGGCCTGTGTAGCGAGCAATAACGCAGACACACAAGGGGCTTTCAGGGAATACCGGGCACAAGTCGACCCGGCCATATGCCCGGTGACGGGATTGGCTGTACGCATGATGAGATGTTCCTGCCTGCTGTGAGTTGTTTTTGTTGTTCAGCCAGCCCCTGGAGGGGGCTGTTTTAGGGTTTTATGAACAATGACTCTTCGGCGAGGGCAGGAAGGTTGGGATCAGCCTATTGCGCCTCGTCGTCTTGCTGCTCGTTGCCGAGCGATATGGCTGCCATGTCGCCTTGTAGCTTGTTGAGAAAATGCAGCAGGCTGATGCCGTCGTCGAAACTGAAGCTTTGCAGGCCCTGCTGGTAAAACGCCTGGATCCGATCCTGCAATGAATCCCAGAACGCCTTGCCGGTGTCAGTCAATTGCACCAGGCGCGCACGTCCGTCATCCGGGTGCGGTACGCGCAGCACATGGTTGTCGCGTTCCATGCGCTTGAGCACGCCGTCCAGGCTCTGGCGGCTGACGACCAGGTACTCGGTCAGTTCAAAGAACGAGATACCGCCTTCATAGCCTTCGCGTGAGAGGGCGCCGAGCACGGCCCACTGCACCGTGCTGATGCCCATCTCTTTCTGGACTTGCCTTTGCAGGACGTTGCCGGTCTGGAACAGCCGGAAAAACAGCCTGTTGGGTACGGATCGGGTGTCGCTATTATTCATTGATGTTCCTTGTCGGCTCCGTCAGGGCGAGCGCGGTTGTATGAGTGCCCGGCCTAGTGGAGCAGGCAGGGCATCAGTGGGGCACGAACTCGCGGGCAATGATGTTTTTCATGATCTGCGCGGTGCCGTCACCGATTTGCAGGCCAAGTACATCGCGCAAGCGCTGGGCGAATGGCAAGTCCTCGCCATAACCGGTGTGCCCATGGGCCAGCAAACACTGCTTGACCACATCGAACGCCAGTTTCGGGCCCCACCACTTGTTCATGGCCGCCTCGGCATTGTGAGGCAGCTTATTATCCTTGAGCCACAAGGCGTAATAGCACTGCAGGCGGGCAGCATGCACGTAGGTTTGCAATTCTGCCAGTGGGTGGGTCAAACCCTGGAAGGATGACAAGGCCTGGCCGAAGGCCTTGCGCTCGGTCAGCCACTGCCAGGTTTCATCCAGTGATTGCTGGGCCAGGGCAAGGCACTGCAGACCAATCAGGGCGCGGCTGTAGTCGAAGCCTTGCATGACCTGTTTAAATCCCTTGTTCTCATCACCCAGGCGATGGTTGACCGGCACCTCGACATTGTCGAAGAAGATCGAGCCGCGGCCAATGGCACGCTCGCCAGCGTCGTCGAAGCGGGTGGTGCTGATGCCCGGCAGGTTCATGGGGACCAGGAAAGCGCTGATGCCGCTGGCGCGTTGCTCCACGGTGCCGGTGCGGGCGAAAACGACGGCGACATCAGCCTGGTCGGCCATGGATATGGACGTTTTCTCGCCGTTGAGCACATAAACGTTGCCCTTGAGTTCAGCCTTCAGACGCAGGCTGGCGGCATCCGATCCACCGCTGGGTTCGGTCAGGGCGATGCAGGCAACCTTGCGCCCGGCAGTCATTTCGCTCAACCATTCCCGGGCCAGCGAGGATTCGGCGTATTGGGCAATGATCTGGCCGTTTAGCGAGGTCAGCAGCGGGATGTACGCCACATTGAAGTCGCCACGGGCCAGTTCTTCGATGATCAGGCCGGCGGTAACGCAGTCCAGGCCGCTGCCGCCGAATGCTTCTGGCAGTTCACCGCCGAGCAGGCCCATTTCGCCCATCTGCGCAATGACTTCGCGCTCGATGCGGCCCTCGCGATCCCGTTGGCGGTAACCGGGGGCGAGGACGTCGGCGCTGAATCGTGCAACGCTTTCGCGGATGGCATTTTGTTGTTCTGTGAAGGCGAAATTCATGATGCTCTCCAGGCCATTGGGGGCTGTGCCGGCAACAGGATGGTTGCCGGCGCAGGGATCATTTGTAGAATTTACGGAACTCAGGCTTACGCTTTTCCTTGAAAGCCGCGACGCCTTCCTTGGACTCTTCGGTGTCGTAGTAGAGGCTCAGGGCCTGCATGCCGAGGCCACCGATACCGCCAATGTTGGCGCTGTCAGCATTGAACGAGCGCTTGGCAATGGACAGTGCGGTCGGGCTTTTCTCGAGAATTTCCTCACACCACCTCTGTACTTCTTCATCGAGCTGTTCGTGAGGTACCACGGCGTTGACCAGACCCCAGTCCAGCGCCTGCTGGGCGCTGTACTTGCGGCACAGGTACCAGATCTCGCGGGCGCGTTTTTCGCCGATCAGGCGTGACAGATAAGCAGTGCCGTAACCCGGGTCGACCGAGCCGACCTTGGGGCCGACCTGGCCGAACACCGCTTTGTCGGAGGCGATGCTCAGGTCGCAGACCACGTGCAGCACATGCCCGCCACCGATGGCAAAGCCATTGACCCGGGCGATCACTGGTTTAGGCACTTCGCGGATCAGGTTCTGTAGCTCTTCGACTGGCAGGCCGATCAGGCCGCGACCGTCGTACTGGCCTTCATGGGCGCCTTGATCGCCACCGGTGCAGAAGGCCTTGTCGCCAGCGCCGGTGAAGACGATGACGCCGATTTCCTTGTTCCAGCCGGCACGGTTGAAAGCGTCAAGCAGCTCCATGCAGGTCTGGCCGCGGAACGCGTTGTAGCGCTCGGGGCGGTTGATGGTAATGGTCGCGACGCCGTTGAGTTCTTGGTACAGGATGTCTTCGTAGTTCATTGCATGCTCTCCCAAAAAATAGTTGTTTGGCTTAGCCAGCCATCGTCAGGCCGCCGGACACACTGATCACTTGACCGGTAATGAAGTTGGCATCGTCGCTGGCGAGCAGGGCGATGATTCCCGGGTAGTCTTCCGGTTGTCCCAGTCGACGCATCGGCACGGCATTCTTGAAAGCTTCCAGGAGCTTTTCCGGGTTGTTGGAGGTGTCGGCCACGCTTTTGAGCAGCGCGGTGTCGGTCGGGCCAGGGCAGACCACGTTGACATTGATGTTCTTGGTCGCCAGCTCCCGCGCCAGGGTTTTGCTCAGTCCCACCAAGCCAGCCTTACAGGCTGCGTAGACCGCCTCACCCGAAGAGCCGACACGGGCGGCATCGGAGGCAATGTTGATGACTTTGCCGCCACCGGCTTCGAGCATTTTGGGCAGCACCACGTGGTGCATGTTCAGGGCGCCGGTCAGGTTGATCGAAATCAACTGCTCCCACTGCTGTGGTTCGGTTTTGAGGAACGGCATGAACCGGTCGAAACCTGCGTTGTTCACCAGTACGGTCGGCACCCCCAAGTCTTTTTCAATAGCCGCGACGGTTTCGGTGATGGCGGCGTAGTCAGTGATGTCGGCGGCATAGGCACCTGCTTTGCCACCGGCTTCGCGGATCAAGTCGACGGTGGTTTGCGCTGCGGCACTGTCGCGATCAAGCACGGCAACCAGGCTACCCTCGGCAGCGAAGCGCTGGCAGACGGCGCGACCGATGCCGCCGCCACCGCCGGTGATGATCACGGTTTTTCCGCTAAGACCTTTCATAGGGGGAATTCTCCAAATCAGTTGAGTGGCGAGTTTCGAGTGGGTGGATCAGCGACGCTTGGCCGGGTCGATGCGAATGCTCGCGGCCCGCTCATGCAGCTTGAATTTCTGAATTTTTCCGGAGGGCGTGCGGGGCAGGGTAGGCAGCACTTCCAGGTACTCGGGCAAGTAGTTGCGCGACAGGTTGTGTTCGAGCAGGAAGATCACAGCGGCTTCGAGGCTCAGGTCCGTAAAACCGTCATGCAAGGTGACATAGGCGCAGACACGTTCACCCAGACGTTCGTCGGGGCAGCCGACCAGTGCAACCGCCGAAATGGCCGGGTGCTTGTAGAGCAGGTTTTCCACCTCCACCACCGGAATATTCTCGCCACCGCGGATGACCACATCCTTGGTTCGCCCGGTGATGCGGATATAGCCCAGGGCGTCCATGCGCGCCAGGTCGCCAGTGGCGAACCAGCCGTGCGCATCGACGCCATACAGCTCGGGGCGCTTGAGGTAGCCGACGAACAAGCTCGCGCCGCGCACCATAAGGTGGCCTTCGGTGCCGCTGGGCACGGGGTGGCCAGCATCGTCGATCACCTGAACCTCCATGTAGGGCAGGGCCAGGCCATCGGTGTGAATGGCCCGCTCGGGCTCGTCCTGCACGCGGGTCATGGTGACGGCGCCAGTCTCGGTCATGCCCCACGCCGAAACGATCTTCGCGTTGATGCGATCGCCAGCCTTTTCCACCAGGCTTTCTGGAATCGGTGCGCCGGCAGAGACAAAAATACGCAAGCTCGACAGTGCTTCGGGCTGATCAACGGCAACCTCGATCAAGTCGGCGAGGAAGGGCGTCGAGGCCATCGTAAAGGTGGGGCGCTCGGTGGCGGCGATCCTGAGTGCGGTGCGCGCATCCCAGACGTCCTGCAACACCGCCGCCGCGCCGAGGTAGATGGGCATCAGCATGCCGTAGAGAAAACCGGTCTGGTGAGCCATGGGCGAGGCCATGAAGATAATGTCTTCGTGGCCAAGCGCCAGGCGTTCAGCATAAGGAATGATGTTGCTCAACAGGGTGCTGGAGGTGTGGAGCACGCCCTTGGGTTCACCGGTGGTGCCGGAGGTGAACAACAGTTGAACGATGTCGTCGGCATGCGGACGGCGCTGGGCGAACAGCGCCTGGGTATCGCAGTTATTTTCCCATTCTTGGATGAGCAGTTGCTGTTCAAAACTGTTGTTGCCGTCGCTACCTATCACCAGTACATGGCGCAGTTCCGGCAGATCGGCTCGCAAGCCCTCGGCCATGCTGGCGTAATCGAAACCGCGAAAATGTTGTGGCACGACCAGTAGATGACTGCGGGCGTGGCCGAGCATGAAGCGCAGTTCGCGTTCCCGAAAAATCGGCATCAACGGGTTGAACACAGCACCGAGTCGGGCACAGGCCAGGAACAGGGCCGTCATCTGCCAGCAGTTGGGCAACTGACACGACACCACGCTGCCTTTTTCCACGTTCAGGGCAGCGAGGCCGGCAGCCATGCGAGTGACCACGGCATCCAGTTGGCCGTAGGTAAAGGAGGTGGGGCTGTCCTCTGCTGCGCAGTAACCGGTCAGCGCGCGGCGATCTGCGCCTTTGACAAGCTGTGAATCCCAGTAGTCTGTAATGATATTGTCATGAGGCGAATCGGTGCTGGGCGCATTTGAACGACGATCGGGTGATGTGCCTGTCCAAGTGTTCATGTGTAGATATCGACTCTTAAGGGTTGGTGTTGTTGTTATCTTACGGTCTGGTGTTGCCCTTTCGATGACCTAAAGATAAGGCTTTCAAAATTAATATGTCAACATGTTGTCTTTATATTTTTCTATGGATATATTCGAAGCCAGTCCAGAACAACAAGAGGTAGGTGACATGGCTTTCCTGAATATCCTTGTCGAGCAGCATGCGGCCGTTGGCCTGGTCCGTCTTAATCGCCCGACTGTCTATAACGCGCTCAATGACGCCTTGATGACTGAGTTAGGCCAGGCGCTGCTGGCCTTTGAAGCGGATGACCAGGTACGGGCGATCGTCATCACCGGCAACGACAAAGCCTTCGCGGCCGGTGCCGACCTCAGCGAATTGCAGTTCAAGGGCTTTTCCGATGTGTACTTGGAGGATTTCGTCACGGCCAATTGGGAAACCGTCACCCGCTGCCGCAAACCGGTGATTGCAGCGGTTGCAGGCCTGGCGCTGGGGGGTGGCTGCGAGCTGGCGATGATGTGCGACATGGTCATCGCCGCCGACAACGCCCGTTTCGGCCAACCGGAAGTCAAGGTCGGCACCTTGCCCGGCGCCGGCGGTACCCAACGCCTGACCCGCGCCATCGGCAAGGCCAAGGCCATGGACCTGTGCCTGACCGGACGCTTCATGGAGGTCGAGGAGGCCGAACGCTGCGGTTTGATCAGCCGCGTTGTGCCCCTGGCCGACCTGCTCGCTGAAGCGTTGGCCGTGGCTGCACAAATCGCCGGCCACCCGGCTCTGGCGGTGAAACTCAATAAGGAAGCGGTCAACCGTGCCTTTGAAACCACCCTGGCCGAGGGGGTGCAGTTCGAGAGGCGCTTGATGCACGCCAGTTTTGCAAGTCTAGACCAGAAGGAGGGCATGCAGGCCTTCGCCCAGAAGCGCACACCGGTGTGGACCCATCGCTGATACGCGCGATCGATTGGCAAGCCGCATAAAAACAAGAAGAGGAACTGTCCGATGACTTCAGTCGTACACATGACCCGCGAGGGAGGCGTGGCCTTGATTCGGGTCGACAACCCACCGGTCAATGCCCTGGGTCATGCCGTGCGTGCCGGGCTGCTGGAAGCTTTTAGCGCGGCGCAACGGGACGAGCAGGTCAAATTGATCATGCTCTATTGCGAGGGCAAGACCTTTATCGCCGGCGCCGATATTCGCGAGTTCGGCCAGCCTGCCCAGGCGCCGATCCTGCAAGAACTGACCCTGGCCATCGAGAACGGCAACAAGCCTTCGCTGGCGGTGTTGCACGGTTCAGTACTGGGCGGCGGACTGGAAATCGCGCTGGGCTGTCACTATCGAATTGCCCACAGTGCCACCCGGCTCGGCTTGCCGGAAACCCGTCTGGGCCTGTTGCCCGGCGGTGGCGGCACCCAGCGCCTGCCGCGTCTGGTGGGTGTGGAAACCGCGCTGGACATGATCATCACGGGCGAGCCGATCGAGGCGACCCAGGCGTTGGGTCTCGGTCTTGTAGGCGCTCTGTTCGACGATGAGCCTCTGGTCGCAGGCCTCCAGTCTGCGCGGCAACTGTTGGCCGAGCACGCCCCCGTGCGCCGCGTCGGCCAGATCGAGATGCCCACGACGTCTGACGAGGCCAGCGCATTGATTGCGGCCCGGCGCAGCGAAATTTCCCGAACCCAACCTGATTCGTTCTCGGCCCCGCGCTGCCTTGCCGCAGTCGAAGCGGCGATCCAGATGCCATTGATCGAAGGCCTGCAGCGCGAGCGCGAGCTGTTTCTTGAATGTATGGCATCGCCCCAGCGCGCGGCGCTGATCGAAGACTTCTTTGCCCGGCGTCAGGCGGCCAAGAACCGCCAAAGCTGAACCCGCGGCCAGCCTGGTGTTGGCCTGACCAACGATCGAGGACTTTGCATGGACATCCACTACACACCTGCCGAGCTTGAGTTCCGTACCGAGGTGCGTGCCTTTCTTCGTGACGCGCTGCCGGCAGACATCGCCACCAAGGTGCGCCTGGGCAAGCGTCTGAGCAAGGACGACCACCAATGCTGGCAGCGGATCCTCGCCCGGCGCGGCTGGTATGCGGCCAATTGGCCGGTGGCCTTTGGTGGCACCGGTTGGGGCGTGGTGCAAAAACACATTTTCGAGGAGGAGTGCGCCGCCTTTGGTGCGCCGCGCCTGATCTCTTTCGGGGTCAACATGGTTGCGCCGGTGATCATGAAATTCGGCAGCCCGGCGCAGCAGGCGCATTACATGCCGCGGATTCTGTCGGGCGAAGACTGGTGGTGCCAGGGCTATTCCGAACCCGGCGCCGGTTCGGACCTGGCCAGCCTCAAGACCCGCGCCGTGCGTGAGGGCGACCACTATGTGGTCAACGGTCAGAAGACCTGGACCACCCTCGGCCAGCACGCCAACATGATTTTCTGCCTGGTGCGAACTGACAGCGAAGCCCAGCAGCAGCGGGGTATTTCCTTCCTGCTGATCGACATGACCACGCCCGGCATCAGCGTTCGCCCGATCATCACGCTCGAAGGCGAGCATGAGGTCAACGAAGTGTTCTTCGACAACGTCCGCGTGCCGGTGAAAAACCTGGTGGGTGAAGAGAACCAGGGCTGGACCTGCGCCAAATACCTGCTGACCCACGAGCGCACCGGGCAGGCCGGCATCGGCCAGTCCAAGGCCGCACTGGCGCACCTCAAGCAGGTCGCCGGGCAGGAACTGCGCAACGGTCGGCCGTTGCTGGACGACCCGCAGTTTCGCTTACAGGTTGCCGAAGTGGAAATTCAGCTGCTGGCCATCGAGATGAGCACCCTGCGCATCCTCGCCGCTGCCCAGGCCGGCGGCGTGCCCGGCGCCGAAAGTTCGATCCTGAAGATCAAGGGTTCGGAAATTCGCCAGGCCATCAGCCACTTGCTGCGTAAAGCGCTGGGCGCCAAGGCGTTGCCTTTCGTCGAAGCGGAACTGCACGACGACTTCACAGGCACCCCGCTGCACAGCGACTACAGTGCCGCCCCCGCCAGCCAGTATTTCAACCTGCGCAAGCTGTCTATCTACGGCGGCTCCAATGAAATTCAAAAGAACATCATCGCCAAGCTGATTCTTGAGCTTTAAGGAGGTACGCAATGGACTTCACACTCAGCTCCGAGCAGCAGATGCTGCAAGACACCGTGGCCCGACTGGCCCGTGATCACTACAGCTTCGAAGCCCGCGAAGGCTACTACCACAGCGAATCCGGCATGAGCCCGGCGTTCTGGAACCAGATGGCCGAACTGGGTCTGTGTTCGGTACCGATTGCCCAGGAACATGGCGGCTTTGGCGGCACTGGTGTGGACAATATGCTGATCATGACCGAGATCGGTCGCAACCTGTGCCTGGAGCCGTTCTTGCAATCGCAGATTCACGCGGCCGGCCTGCTACAGCAGCTGGGCGATGCCAGCCAGCGGGCGGACCTGTTGGTGCAAGTGGCTGAAGGCTCGCTGCAACTGGCGGTGGCTTTGGAAGAACTGCAAAGCCACTACCAGTTGCACGATGTACAGACCCAGGCGCGCCCGGTCGAGGGTGGCTGGTGCCTGTCCGGGCGCAAGATTGCAGTGGTTGGCGCTGCCAGTGCGGGGTTGATCCTGGTATCGGCACGCACCGACGGTGATGCGCGCTGCGAACAAGGCATCAGCCTGTTCCTGGTCGAGGCGCAAGCCCACGGGCTGCAGCGCCGCGATTACCCCTGCATCGATGGCCCGCGTGCCAGCGACCTGATCCTGGACGATGTCTTTGTGGCCCAGGGCGCTTTGCTCGGCAACCTAGGCGAGGCCTTGCCGGCCTTGCGTTACCAGCAGGGCCGCGCCATCGCCGGGCAGTGCGCCGAAGCCATCGGTGGCATGCAGGAAGCCTTTCGCCTGACCCTCGACTATCTCAAGACGCGCAAGCAGTTCGGCGCGCCAATCGGCAAGTTCCAGGTGTTGCAGCACCGCATGGCCGACATGCGCGGCGAGTTGGAAATGGCCACCTCCATGGCGATCCTCGCCGCCTGCGTGGCCGATCAGGCCGACAGCAACGAACGCAGCCGGCAACTGGCGGCGGCCAAATTCGTGGTGGTCCGCGCGGCGCGCCTGATCGCCGAGCAGGCGATCCAGCTGCACGGCGGCATCGGCATGACCTGGGAATACAACCTGGCCCATCACGCCAAGCGCCTGGTGATGCTCAGCCACCAGTTGGGCGATGACGATCACCATTTGCAGGCCTACGCCGAGCTTCTGCACAGCGCCTGATCCATCACTGCATGCGGTGGCCGCCTCGGGTACAGGTCACCGCGCTAATACGGGAACGCACTATGAAAGTACTGGTTGCGGTAAAGCGTGTGGTTGATTTCAACGTCAAGGTTCGCGTCAAGGCGGACAACTCCGGCGTCGACCTCGCAAACGTCAAGATGGCGATGAACCCCTTCTGCGAAATTGCCGTGGAAGAAGCGGTGCGCCTGAAAGAACAAGGCATTGCCACTGAGGTTGTGGTCGTCAGCATCGGCAGCAGCGCCGCTCAGGAGCAATTGCGCACGGCGTTGGCACTGGGGGCCGATCGCGCCATTCTGATTGAAGCCGGCGAAGACCTCGGTTCTCTGGCCGTGGCCAAGCTGCTTAAGGCTGCGGTTGACAAGGAGCAGCCTCAACTGGTGATCCTCGGCAAACAGTCCATCGACAGCGATAACAACCAGACCGGGCAGATGCTCGCTGCGCTGAGCGGCTACGGTCAGGGCACCTTCGCGTCCAAAGTCGCCATCAGCGGCGACAGCGTTGCGGTGACCCGCGAAATCGACGGCGGCGCACAGACGGTTGCCCTGAAACTGCCGGCCATCGTCACCACCGACCTGCGTTTGAACGAGCCGCGCTACGCGTCGCTGCCCAACATCATGAAGGCCAAGAAGAAACCGCTCCAGGTGCTCACTCCGAGCGCCCTGGGCGTCAGCTGCGCTGGCACCGTGCACACCTTGAAAGTCGAGGCACCGGCCGCCCGTAGCGCCGGGATCAAGGTCAAGTCGGTGGCCGAACTGGTCGAGAAACTGAAAAACGAGGCGAAGGTAATCTAATGGCTATCCTGATTATCGCTGAACATACCCATGCAGCACTGGCAGTTGCCACCCTCAATACCGTGACCGCTGCGCAGCAGATCGGTGGCGACATTCATGTGTTGGTCGCAGGCGAGGGCGCTGGCGCCGCGGCTGAAGCGGCGGCAAACGTTGCTGGCGTGACGAAAGTGCTGCTGGCCGACAACGCCGTCTACGCTCACCAGCTACCGGAAAACGTCGCTCCTTTAGTCGTTGCTCTCGTCCAGGAAGCCGGGGCTGACCGGTACAGCCACATCCTGGCTGCCGCCACCAGTCATGGTAAGAACATCCTGCCACGGGTTGCCGCGCAACTGGATGTCGACCAGATCTCCGAGATCATCGCTGTCGAAAGCGCCGATACCTTCAAACGCCCAATCTATGCGGGTAATGCCATCGCGACGGTACAGTCATCTGCCGCCGTGAAAGTGATCACCGTGCGCGGTACCGGGTTCGACGCCGCTGCCGCCGAAGGTGGCAAAGCCGCCATCGAAGCGCTCGCCATGGTCACCGACAGCGGTCAATCGGCTTTCGTCAGTGAAGAGCTGGCCAAGTCCGATCGCCCGGAGCTGACCGCCGCGAAGATTGTCGTGTCGGGTGGCCGTGGCATGCAGAGCGGCGACAACTTCAAACACCTCTATGCGCTGGCCGACAAGCTTGGCGCGGGCGTGGGGGCGTCGCGCGCCGCCGTCGATGCCGGTTTTGTGCCGAACGACATGCAGGTCGGTCAGACCGGAAAAATCGTGGCGCCGCAGTTGTACATCGCCGTGGGCATCTCCGGCGCAATCCAGCATCTTGCTGGCATGAAGGACTCCAAGGTCATCGTGGCGATCAACAAGGACGAAGAGGCGCCGATCTTCCAGGTGGCCGACTACGGTCTGGTGGCGGATCTTTTCGACGCCGTGCCGGAACTGGAACGGGCGATTTGAGGAGGTGCTTGTGAATAGTTTCAAACAAATCGGTGTGATTGGAAGCGGTGCCATGGGCCGGGGGATTGCTCAGTTGTTCGCCACCGCAGGCGTTCCGGTGTTGCTGTATGACAGCCGCAGCGAAGCGACGGAGCAAGCGCTGCAAGCCAACCGGGCGCTGCTTGAGCGCTCGGCAGCCAAGGGCAAGTTGAGCAGTGAAGCACTGGCGAGCGCACTGGCTTGCATGCGAGCGGCCCTAAGCCTTGAGGCCTTGGCCGATTGTGATTTGTTGATCGAGGCGATCGTTGAGAACCTCGAGGCCAAGCAGGGGTTGTTCCGTGCGCTGGAGCAAGTGGTCAGGGCCGATGCGGTGCTGGCGACCAACACCTCATCCTTGTCGGTGAGCCTGATTGCCAGCGCGTGCCGGCATCCCGAGCGGGTGGCCGGGTTTCACTTTTTCAACCCGGTGCCACTGATGAAGATCGTCGAAGTGGTCCGCGGTGAGCTGACCGACCCGCAGGTGGTCGAGCGCCTGGCAGCGTTGGCCGGGCATTCTGGACATTTTGCCGCGACGACGCCTGATTCCCCGGGCTTTCTGGTCAATCATGCCGGGCGGGCCTTCGGTCCGGAGGCATTGCGTATCCTGGGCGAGGGGATTGCCACCCCGGCGCAAATCGATCGCATCCTCAAGGACAGCCTCGGCTTTCGCATGGGGCCCTTCGAGCTGTTCGACCTGGTCGGCCTCGACATCTCCCATGCGGTGATGGAGTCGATTCACACCCAGTTTTACCAGGACCCGCGCTACACCCCATCGGCGCTGGTGCCACCCCGTCTGGCCAGTGGTTTGCTGGGGCGAAAAACAGGGCAGGGCTTCCATCGCTACCAGGACGGTAGCGTGGTCGAGGAAGCGCAGCAGGCGCCGCCGCCGGTGGCCATCACCCAGCCGTTCTGGCTGGACTGCGGCGACTCGGCAATGCGCGAGCGGATAGCGGCGGTGCTGGACGTTGCCGGCGTGGTGCTGGAGCAGGGTGACCAGCCCAGTGCGAACGCCATCTGCCTGCTGACACCGCTGGGCGAGGATGCCAGCAGCGTGATCGCCCGCAAGGGACTGGCGCCGCGACGCAGCCTGGCGCTGGAAACCTTCGCAGGCTTCGACACGCGTCGTGTACTGATGCGCCAACCGGCGGTTGACGCGCAGGTGCTGGCACAAGCAAGCCAAGCCTTGGGCGCTGATGGCGTGCCGGTGGAAGTCATCAATGACTCGCCGGGCTTCATCGCCCAGCGTGTGCTCGCCGGGATCGTCAACCTGGGTTGCGAGATTGCCCAGCGACGTATTGCCGAGCCCGCCACCCTGGACCGTGCGGTGCAATTGGCCCTCGGTTACCCTCATGGTCCGCTGGGTTTTGGTGACCACTACGGTGCGTTGCAGATCCAGCAGATCCTCCACCAACTGTATGACCTGTATCAGGACCCGCGCTATCGGGTCAGCCCCTGGCTGCGTCGCCGAGTCCAGCTCGGCCTGCCCCTGACGACTCCCGAGGAATGAGCATGACTGCCTATATCTACGATGGCTTGCGCTCTCCCTTTGGCCGCCACGGCGGCGCCCTGGCCAGCGTGCGCCCGGATGACCTGCTTGCCAGCGTGGTCCGTGCCTTGGTGGCGCGTAACCCATTTGCCGCGCAGGACTATGAAGACCTGATTGTCGGCTGTACCAGCCAGGCCGGCGAAGATGCGCGCAATCTGGCGCGTCACGTTGTCCTGCTGGCAGGTCTGCCAACGGCCGTTGCTGGTTTGACTGTCAACCGCTTGTGCGGCTCCGGCCTGGCTGCGGTGCTGGATGCGGCCCGCGCGGTGCGGGCCGGTGAAGGCGAGCTGTTTATTGCGGGTGGCGTCGAGAGCATGAGCCGCGCGCCCTTCGTGGTCGCCAAGGCTCAAAGCGCCTATTCACGCGACTTTCGCGTGTACGACAGCAGCATCGGCGCACGTTTTCCCAATCCCAGGGTTGAGTCCGAGTTTGGCGCCGATTCGATGCCGGAGACGGCCGACAACGTTGCCTGTGAACTGGGTATCAGTCGCGAAGACGCCGACGCTTATGCCGCCCGCAGTCAGGCGCTGTTCGACGCGGCGGTGCGGGACGGTTTCCAGGCCGGTGAAATCCTGCCGATCGAGGTGCCTCAGGGGCGTAAGCAAGCGCCGAAGATTATCGAGAGCGACGAGCATCCGCGTCCAGAAAGCAGCTTCGAGGCACTGTCGTACCTGCGCCCACTGTTTGAAGGCGGCGTTGTCACTGCAGGCAATGCGTCGGGCATCAACGATGGCGCGGCCGCGCTGCTGATCGGCTCACGGGGCATGGGTGAGCGATACGGCCTGAAGCCTCGTGCACGAATTCTGGCCGGCGCCGTGGTCGGAGTCGAACCGCGCCTGATGGGTCTTGGGCCGGTGCCTGCCTGCCGCAAGGCCTTGCAACGCGCAGGCCTGAGCCTGGCCGACATGGACCTGATCGAAATCAACGAGGCGTTTGCCGCGCAGGTGCTGGGTTGTGCCAAACAGCTCGGCGTGGCCTTCGATGATCCGCGCCTGAACCCCAACGGTGGCGCCATTGCCGTCGGTCACCCGCTCGGTGCCTCCGGTGCCCGGCTGGCCTACAGCGCGGTGCGCCAACTGGAGCGAAGCAGTGGTCGCTACGCCTTGGTCAGTCTGTGTATTGGCCTGGGCCAGGGCATTGCCTGCGTGATCGAACGCCTCGACTAACAAAACATCACAAGAATGAACTCGGAGAAACACCCATGGCCAACAAGGCAAGCTTCAACTGGATCGATCCACTGCTACTGGATCAACAACTCACCGAAGAAGAGCGCATGGTTCGCGACAGCGCCCAGCAGTTCGCCGCTGACAAGCTGGCGCCCCGGGTACTGGAAGCTTTTCGTCATGAGCAGACCGACCCGGCGATCTTCCGCGAGATGGGCGAGACCGGCCTGCTCGGCGCGACCATTCCCGAAATCTACGGTGGCAGCGGCCTGAACTTTGTGTGCTATGGCCTGATCGCCCGGGAAGTCGAGCGCGTGGACTCTGGCTATCGTTCGATGATGAGCGTGCAGTCCTCCCTGGTGATGCTACCGATCCATGAATTCGGCAACGAAGCCACCAAGCAGAAGTACCTGCCCAAGCTTGCCAGCGGTCATTACATCGGCTGCTTCGGTCTGACCGAACCGAACCATGGCTCCGATCCGGGTTCGATGATTACCCGGGCGAGAAAAGTCGACGGCGGCTACCGCCTGACCGGTAGCAAGATGTGGATCACCAACAGTCCGATTGCTGATGTGTTTGTAGTCTGGGCCAAGGATGACGAAGGCCAGATTCGCGGCTTCGTCCTGGAGAAAGGCTGGCAGGGCCTGAGTGCACCGGTTATCCATGGCAAGGTCGGGCTGCGCGCGTCGATTACCGGCGAAATCGTCATGGATAATGTGTTCTGCCCTGAAGAGAACGCCTTCCCTGACGTGCGTGGCCTGCGCGGCCCGTTCACCTGCCTGAACTCGGCGCGCTACGGCATCGCCTGGGGTGCGCTCGGTGCGGCCGAAGACTGCTGGCACACCGCGCGTCAGTACGTGCTGGATCGCAACCAGTTTGGTCGCCCGTTGGCGGCCAGCCAGTTGATCCAGAAGAAGCTGGCAGATATGCAGACCGAGATCACTCTGGCCCTGCAAGGCTGCCTGCGTTTGGGACGGATGAAAGACGAAGGCACTGCGGCGGTCGAGATCACCTCGATCATGAAGCGCAACAGCTGCGGTAAGTCGCTGGATATCGCGCGTCTGGCGCGCGACATGCTGGGCGGCAATGGTATCAGCGATGAGTTTGGCGTGGCGCGGCATCTGGTCAACCTGGAGGTGGTCAACACCTACGAAGGGACCCACGACGTGCATGCGCTGATCCTGGGGCGTGCGCAGACAGGTATCCAGGCGTTTTTCTGATGTTAGCCTGAAAGGGTTTCCGCCAGGCTCGATGCCCACATGGGTGCATAGGTATCTACACAATTCTGGGGCAGCGCGGCTCTTGTAGCCGCTGCCGAGGTACGAGGCTGCGATCGGCGGCGAAGCCGTCGTAAATTCAGGCCCTTCGGTGTGCCTGATGGATTACGGTCTCAGGTTTTACGGCCGCTTCGCTGCCGATCGCAGCCTCGTACCTCGTCAGCGGCTACATTCGTAGCAGTAGACGAGTTCAGCGAGGCCAGGTCCGGGGACGTAGTCCTCGCAAAGCCTGTACTAGCGGTGTATCTGAATACTGAAGTGCCAGGTTTTACGACTGCTGCGCAGCCGGACGTGGCCTCGTTCTACTCGTCCACTGCTACGAAATGCAGTACACCAAAAGATGTGTAGATACCTATGCACATGGGTGTCAAGCCTGGGCGGAGCCATTGGCACTATTAGCCAATCACAGAAAATCGAAGCAGAACACTCACCCAGGGATACTTGTTCTAATTCCGGAGACAATCCATGCATGTAGATAACGCCATTCGTTCACGCAAGTCAGTCCGCCGCTTCCTGCCCCTGGACATCTCGAAACCGGTGATTGAACATATTCTGCAAGTAGCTTCACGAGCGCCTAGTGGCAACAATTTGCAGCCCTGGCATGTGCATGTGCTGACCGGCGATACCAAGCAGGCGCTGTGTGCCGACATCCTCGAATCCACGGCGGTTGGAGCCGAGGGACATGATCCTGAATATCAGTATTACCCGGACAACTGGTTCGAACCCTACCAGAGCCGTCGCCGCGCCTCCGGTTTTGGCCTGTATGAAGCGCTCGGCATCAACCGCAACGACGTGCAGGCACGCGAGCGCCAGAACCTGCGCAATTTTCACTTCTTCGACGCGCCGGTCGGCCTGCTGATCAGCCTTGATCGCCGACTCAATACCGGCAGCTACATAGACCTGGGCATGTTTATCCAGAACATCATGCTCGCCGCTCGCGGCCAGGGATTGCACACCTGCCCACAGGCGGCATTCGCTTGGTATCACCAGATCGTCCGCCGCCATGTCCCCCTCGCGGACGAGGACATCCTGGTGTGCGGCATTGCACTGGGGCATGAAGACCGTGACGCTCCGGAAAACTATCTGCAGACACATCGCGAACCGGTGGCCGCGTTTACCTCTTTTCATGGTTTCAAAGCGGGGGTGCAAGGGTAAATCGCACTAACCGGTTTGTGAAACCCGGCGCCCTGCACGGGGGCAATTAAGCCACTCGCCGAAATTGGCAGGTACGGTGAGCATTATCAAGACTGGCGAGCAGACGTTGGCGATCCATCCAAGCGGCCCGCTCGAGCACCGCAGGTGTGACTTGATCGTGGGGGGCAGATGCTTCGGCCTTGGCCATAGAATGGTCGCTCGCATCACCACCACGAGTTAGTGGCAAGTGGTGGTAGGCCGCAGCGTTGAGCAGGGCCGCCGGATGACTGTTTGCTGAGCAACAGTTATTCAACAGACTGACCGCCAACGCACAGAGTGAGCTGCGAGTTCTCTGGCTTATCTCATTGAAAATAAACAGAAAAACTATTTTTAACGGTTGCTGCTCTGTCCTTGTACAGGCCTTTTTTGGAGCACACAGAGCATGAGCCAGACCCCGATCAAATTCGCTTATTGGGTACCCAACGCCAGCGGTGGCCTTGTGGTCAGCAAGATCGAGCAACGCACCAGCTGGGACATCGATTACAACCGCAAATTGGCTCAGATCGCCGAGCAGGCAGGCTTTGAATATGCACTGTCACAGATTCGCTTCACCGCAGGTTACGGCGCCGACAACCAGCACGAGTCGGTGACCATCAGCCACGCGCTGTTGGCGGCCACCGAGAAACTCAAGGTGATCGCAATTGGCGACCATCGACCAGTTCACCCATGGCCGGGTGGCGGTCAACATCGTCTCCGGGTGGTTCAGGGGAGAGTTTCGGGCCATCGGTGAGCCGTGGTTGGATCATGATGAGCGCTATCGCCGTTTGGAAGAACTCATCCGTGCCCTCAAGGGCATCTGGACTCAGGGACAACTTCAGTTTCCACGGCGACTTCTACCGCTTCCACGACTACACCCTCAAGCCCAAGCCCGTGCAGCAACCGCACCCAGAAATCTTCCAGGGTGGCAGCTCGCGTGCTGCGCGTGACATGGCCTCACGATTTCACCAACGGCAATACGGTAGAAGGCATCAAGGCCCAGGTGGACGATATTCGTACCAAGGCTGCGCTCAACGGCCACTCGGTGAAAGTCGGGGTCAACGCTTTTATCATCGCTCGCGACACCGAGGCTGAGGCCCGCGCGGTGCTCACTGAAATCATCGCCAAGGCCGACCCTGAAGCCGTCAACGGCTTCGGCAACGAAGCGAAGAATGCGGGCGCTGCAAGCGCGGAATCCGACAGGCATAAGCAGGAAGGTCACGCGAATTACCCTGGGAGATCTGCACGTTTGCCAGTGTGCTACCGAGCGTCGTGAGGCGACGGGATGAACGAGCAGAAGTCAGCCGAGGCCGTAGTAAGTGGCAAATAACCCTGCCACCAAGGGCCGAACAGGTTATGCCGCCAGTAGGCGTCAGAGTCTCGTCGAATGTCGAAAAAGCAGAAATCTCTCAACACGAGGGCTGTAACCCCAAGTCCCGGACGGAATCCGGGGTTTGCGGCTGGCAGTGCGCAGACATCGGCGGCGTCCGTGACGTGGACGAACGCGGAGCCGGACACGTTGATGGCGCGGGTGCTTGCACCGGCCAACCTCAAACGTGCGTATCAGCGCGTAGTCAGCAACAAGGGCGCGCCGGGTGCCGATGGCATGACCGTCGACCAGTTAGCAGGCTACGTGAAACAGTATTGGCCGATCCTCAAGGCTCGGTTGCTAGCCGGTGAGTACCACCCGCAAGGTGTACGCGCCGTTGAAATCCCCAAACCCAAAGGCGGAACTCGCCAACTGGGTATCCCCAGCGTGATGGATCGCCTGATCCAACAGGCACTGCTGCAACAGCTCACACCGACCTTCGACCCACTGTTCTCGGACTACAGTTACGGTTTTCGTCCGGGCAGAAGCGCGCATCAAACCATCGAAACAGCTCGCGGCCATGTGTCTGCGGGTCACCGTTGGTGCGTGGAACTCGATCTTGAGAAGTTCTTGGAACAACCAAACAACTTGCGTTGGCACTCACAGAACAACGCAACGATTGGCCATCCGGTTTTTTCCCCGAATCGGAGCGTTACGATCTTTCAAACCCTTTGTCTCAAGCCTTCGGCAAGCCGATGTCAAGATTTTAAGGTGGTTAGGTATTCTCTCACTGAGCCTACAGACAAGTACTTCTTTACCTTTCCTACCTACCGTCTGGTGACGCCGACGCCTGAGCACGCCGGTCATGCAGACATGTATATGCATGTCTGTTACTGCGTCGACGATGATGAGCTGGATACAGTGCCAAGCAATATGGCAGACAAAGCGTCGACTACCTGTGATCAAAAAAGACAAGCGTCTGGTGGGACTCATTTCATTGGCCACCAGCACCCGATCAGCGGGGCAGTAAACCGGCATTCAGGCGTTTTTCTGACTAGAGTTTGAAACATTTTTCGGGCAGGCTGTGCGCCACAGGCTGGAAATCAAGCCTGAGCGGTAAAACGGGTTCGGTTGTTTCGAGAACAGGCTTTCTGCTGGAGCCTATAACAACAAGACGTTTGGATCGCTCACAATCCAAGGCATGGAGCTTTATGAATAACGCGCACGTGTTCAGTAACTATTGGTCAGGACAAGTCCCTTTTGTCGCCTCTGTCGTGGTGCAACAACTGCGTGTCTGGGTCAGCACAAACCCCTGGTTTTCCGAGTGTGAATACAAGGAATGGTTTGAATTACCGACCGAGGTTGTCGATGGCCTGCAAGCAGATTACAACCAGCAATGGTTTCAGCTCGGTCAACAGCTTTTGACCCAGCAACCCTTCAGTTTTAATGATCGACGTTTCGCCAGTGGCAACTGGAATTCGCCCTTCTTCGGTTCCATGGCCGCCTTCTATCTGCTCAACTCCCGCTTTCTCTTGCAACTGCTCGATGTGCTGCTCATCAAGGAAGAGAGGCCGCGCCAGCGCCTGCGTTATCTATTGGAGCAAGCCATTGCAGCCAGTGCGCCCAGCAACTTCCTGGCGAGTAATCCCGATGCTCTCCATCACCTGGTTGAGACTCAGGGGGCCAGCGTGCTCGCCGGCCTGCTGCACCTGGCCAGCGACCTGGGCGATGGAAAGCTGCGTCAGAGCGATAGTGGCGAGTTCACAGTGGGTGTCGATCTGGCGACCACGCCTGGCGAGGTCGTTTTCGAGAACGACATTTTCCAACTCATCCAGTACTACCCGCAGAGCGAAACCCAATACAAGCAGCCGTTGTTGATCGTGCCGCCCTCGATCAACAAGTATTACATCCTCGATCTGCGTCCTGAAAATTCGATGGTTCGCCACTTGCTGGAGCAGGGGCATCCGGTGTTCATGATGTCCTGGCGCAACTTTGACGAGAAGCATGCCGACAAGACCTGGGATGACCTGATCGAGGACGGTGTGATCACGGCATTGCAAACGACCCGGGCCATCAGCGGCGAACAGCGGCTCAATTGCATGGGCTTCTGCATTGGCGGCACGTTGCTCAGCACCGCGTTGGCAGTTCTCGCGGCGCGCGGCGACCGTGAAATCGGCAGCGTCAGCTTGTTGGCCACCTTTCTCGACTTCCTCGATACTGGGGCAATCGGGATCTTCGTTGACGAACAACTGGTCGCCTATCGCGAGCGCACCATTGGCCGCCGTGGCGATGAGGCGGGACTGTTCCGTGGCGAAGACATGGGCAATGCCTTTTCTCTGCTGCGCCCGAACGAGCTGTGGTGGAACTACAACGTCGACAAGTACCTCAAGGGGCAAAAGCCAGCGCCGCTTGATCTGTTGTTCTGGAATAACGACAGCACCAACATTCCGGGACCGATGTACTGTTTCTACCTGCGCCATACCTATTTGCAGAATGATCTGAAGTCCGGAACGGTTGAATGTTGCGGTGTGAAGGTCGATCTGAGAGCCATCGATGCGCCGGCGTATCTGCTTGCCACTCAGGATGACCATATCGTGCCCTGGAAGAGCGCCTACGCCAGCACCGCACTGCTTTCGGGTCCCAAGCGTTTTGTGCTGGGCGCTTCCGGCCACATTGCTGGCGTCATCAATCCACCGTCCAAGCAGAAACGCCATTACTGGACCAACAACCGGCTCGCAAAAAATCCCGACACCTGGTTCAAGGGTGCTGAGCAGCAAGCGGGGAGCTGGTGGAATGATTGGTCGGCCTGGCTGGTCAAGCATGCAGGCGAGCGTCGGCCCGCCACGGTGGAGCTTGGCAGCGCGCTCTATCCGCTGTTGGAGCCAGCACCGGGTAGTTATGTGAAGCAATAACAGCTGGCGCTTTCAGGTTTTTGCACAGCAAAATAATGATCGAAATCAGGCGGTAAATACCGCCTGATCTGGATTCGTTTGCTTCCATGTTTGCGTGTTTAGCCCGTCTTGCTCAGGTTGGTGGGTGGCGGCAATCTGATTGTGAATAGTTTTTTGCACTGCACAAAAAAGATTGCAAAATAGTTTTGTGCGGTGCAACATTTTGCTCAGTGCGATGCGGTGTCGTGCTAGGTCATTGCCAGCCCCAAACCACCAGGAGGATTCCACGATGAATTTTTTCGACTCGGAAAAACTGCAAAACGCGCAAAAAGCCAACCTCGACGTTCTGCAACAAATCAGCGGTAAAGTTTTCGAAACGTTCGGCAAGTTCAGCCAGCTGCAAATGAAGGCGCTGCAGGCTTCTACCGACGAAGCTTTCGAAGGCTTGCAAAAGCTGCTTTCGGTTCGCGACCCTCAAGGCTTTGCCAAGCTGCAGGTCCAGCCGACGGCACACGCTGAACGTCTGCAGGCGTTCAATCGCGAGGTTTACGAGCTGTTCTCCGGCACTCAGGCGGAGATCGCCAAACTGGCCGAACGTCAGCTTCAAGCGGGCAGCCAGCAGGCGCAGGAATGGGTTGATGTGATCAGCAAAAATGCGCCAGCCGGCAGCGAACCTGTTGTGGATGCATTCAAGTCGGCGATGGGCAATGCCAACAGCGCTTTTGAAAGCGCACAGAAAACCGCCAAACAGACTGCTGAAATCGTCGAGAGTAGTATTGCTGCGGCGACCAACATCGCAGGCCAGGCCACCCGTGAAGCGGGCAAGGCTGCAGGCGGTAACAAGTAAGACCGATTTGTAACGAAATTTTGATGGCGATGGGTCTTTTGTGCATCGCCATTTTTTTGCTTGCCACCAGCGACTGCCTGGCTAGTCGATTTACCGAAGTACCAATCTATCTGGCAGGGATGTCTCTCGTCTCAACTCATCACAGGAAATGATAATGACCAACAAGCGTGTTGCACTGGTTACGGGCGGTATGGGTGGGATCGGCACAGCAATCTGTCGCCGACTGGCTCGTGATGGCTTTATTGTGGTTGCTGGCTGCAGTGCGACGTCTACCCGCAAGGAAGCTTGGCTTGAGCAACAGATGCGTGATGGCTTCGAGTTTCATCATGCAACCGGAGACGTGTCGAACTGGAATGACACCATACAGGCCTTCAACCAGATTCGTGAGGAAGTGGGCCCAATCGACGTATTGGTCAATAACGCAGGTATCACGCGTGATTCAACGTTCAGGAGAATGACCCCCGAGGACTGGACCGCGGTGATCTCTACCAACCTCAACAGCCTGTTCAATACCACCAAGCAGGTCATCGACCCCATGCTCGAACGCGGCTGGGGACGCATCATCAACATCTCATCGGTCAATGGCCAGCGCGGTCAGTTCGGTCAGACCAACTATTCGGCCGCCAAGGCCGGCATCCATGGTTTCACCATGGCACTGGCGCGGGAAGTGGCCAACAAGGGCGTCACCGTCAATACCATCTCCCCTGGCTATATCCAGTCGGACATGACGGCCACCATCCGTGAAGATGTCATGGAAAAGATTGTCGCGGGCATCCCCGCCGCACGCCTTGGTCAGCCGGAAGAAATTGCCTCCATGGTCGCCTGGTTGGCGAAAGACGAAGCCGGCTACGCCACGGGCGCCGACTTCTCGGTCAATGGCGGCTTGAACATGAGCTGATTCGGCAATTGCCGTGAACGGTGCGCCCTCAGGGCATAGGTATCTACACATCTTTTGGTGTACTGCATTTCGTAGCAGTGGACGAGTAGAACGAGGCCACGTCCGGCTGCGCAGCAGTCGTAAAACCTGGCACTTCAGTATTCAGATACACCGCGAGTACAGGCTTTGCGAGGACTACGTCCCCGGACCTGGCCTCGCTGAACTCGTCTACTGCTACGAATGTAGCCGCTGACGAGGTACGAGGCTGCGATCGGCAGCGAAGCGGCCGTAAAACCTGAGACCGTAATCCATCAGGCACACCGAAGGGCCTGAATTTACGACGGCTTCGCCGCCGATCGCAGCCTCGTACCTCGGCAGCGGCTACAAGAGCCGCGCTGCCCCAGAATTGTGTAGATACCTATGCCCTCAGGGCGCACCGTTGCGCCTGCATCTAACGGCACTGTGAAGCTTGCTTGGAGAGTAGGATAAGATAACGCCGATTCCTGCACCTCCTCGAGAAACGCCCCATGCCGCCCGATCGTCAGAACAGTTCGCACCTGATCAAGAAATATCCCAACCGCCGCTTGTACGACACCCACACAAGCAGCCACGTGACCCTGGCCGATATTCGCCAATTGGTCATCGATAAGATTCCCTTCCAAGTGGTCGACGCCAAGAGCGGCGAGGACCTGACGCGCAGCATCTTGCTGCAAGTCATTCAAGACGCTGAAAGCGGCGGTGAGCCGATCTTCTCCAGCGATATGCTGATGGGCATCATCCGTTTCTATGGCCCTCTGCAGGGCGTGTTCGGCAACTATCTGGAAAAAAGCATCGAGACGGTCATGGACATCCAGACTCAGACGGGCGAGCAGTCCTCCCGGGCCTGGGGTGAGTTCATGCAGCAGCAGGCGCCGGTCATGCAGGATTTGATGAGCCAGTACGTCGAGCAATCCAAGGCGCTCTACTTGAACACGCAGAACCTCTTTGGTTTGTTTGGCGGCAAATCCGCAAGCCAGGATGATGCGGACGATAAGCAAAAAAAATGACCACGGATGCTTTACACAGGCAGATACGGTGGTTCATGACGCTTACAGGTTGCAGCTGACCAGGGCGATAAAGGCGTCCCGGGTTTCATCCAGTGCGGCTCGGGATTTTTCCAGCTTGGCGCAGAGCACCGCACCTTCCCGGGTATTCCAGAAAAATTTGGCCATCGCTGTGGTATTGGCATCGTTGGCAATTTCCCCTAGGGCCTTGGCTTCGTCCAGGCAGGCCTGATTCCGTAGTCGCCAGTTCTTCAGCACCTCCCGCAAGCCGAAAATTCTCATCCAGTGCCGCGAGCTCCTGACTCAGGTTGCCCCGGTCTCGCAATTCCCCCTTTTCTCCATCGCGGGCTCCCAAAAGGCGTTCATCGTTTGTCGTGGGCGCCGAAAAAATCCTGTGTGAAGTGTTTGACACCAATAAAGCTATAGCTATATAGTTTTCGAAAGGGTGAAAATAACAATGCGCACCACGCGCTATCCGCCCTGGTTCACCGCTCAGACAACCAGCAGGAGCAAGATCCATGTATGAAGTAGAGCTAGGTCTGTATATCGACGGTCAATGGCGCGCTGGCGAGGGTCGCCGCACCCTCCCGGTAGTCAATCCCGCTACTGAAGAAGTACTGGCCCATCTCCCGCTGGCGAGTGAGCAGGACATCGCGGACGCGCTGGCGTCGTCGCAGGAAGGTTTCGAAATCTGGCGAACTGTCTCGGCCTGGGACCGTCAGGTGGTGATGAACCGTGCCGCCGACTTGATCCAGGTGCGCCGCGAAAACCTGGCTCAGGTGCTCACCCTCGAAAACGGCAAACCCTTGGCTGATGCCCGCGGTGAGATTGACCGGGTAGTGGAGACCATCAAATGGTGTGCAGAGGAGGGCAAGCGTGCCTACGGCCGTCTGCTGCCGCCGCGTCAGCCTGAGCTGGTGCAGACTACCGTGAAGCGCCCGATCGGTCCGGTCGCGGCCTTTGCCCCCTGGAACTTCCCGGCCGTACTGGTGGCGCGCAAGGTGGCTGCAGCCCTGGCTGCCGGCTGCTCGGTGGTGGTCAAGCCCGCCGAAGAAACCCCCGGTGTCTGTGTCGGTGTCATCCGCGCTTTCATTGATGCCGGTTTGCCCAAGGGTGTGATCAACATGCTGTTCGGCGAACCGAGTCAGGTTTCCGAACTGCTGATTGCTTCGCCGATTACTCGCAAGGTTTCGTTCACAGGTTCCGTGCCTGTTGGACGTCTGCTCAGTACCCTGGCAGCGAAGCAGCTCAAGCCCGTCACCATGGAGCTGGGCGGACATTCGCCAGTGGTGGTGTTCGACGATGTGGATGTGCAGGCCGTGGCTCGCGCCTGTGCCAGCTTCAAGTTCCGCAATGCCGGCCAGGTCTGCGTATCGGCCAGCCGCTTCTTCGTGCATGAACGGGTTTATGAGGCGTTCACTCGTCACTTTGTCGAATTCGCCAATGCAGTGAAAGTCGGCAATGGCCTCCAAGCGGGCATCAGCATGGGCCCGCTGGCCAACGCTCGGCGCCTGGAGTCGACGATGGATCTGGTGGCCGATGCCAAATCGCGAGGCGCCACGGTTGCCGCGGGCGGCAATCGAATGTTCGATCGCGGGTATTTCTTCCAGCCAACCGTGCTGACCGATCTGGATCCGCAATCGCGCATTCTGCATGAGGAACCCTTCTGCCCGGTCGCTCCGATTATGCCGTTCAGCGACTTCGACGAAGTCATGCAGCGCGCCAACGGTGTGGATTTCGGTTTGGCAGCCTACGCCTTCACCCACTCAATCAAACGAGCAGCGGCTGTTAGCGAAGGCTTCGATGCCGGCTGGATCGGCATCAACAGCTTTACCCCCGCTTTGGCAGATGCGCCGATCAGTGGCACCAAGCAAAGCGGTATCGGTCACGAAGGTGGCCCTGAAGGACTGGATGCTTACTTGCAGACTCGCTTTGTCAGCCAGGCAAGTTCCGTTTAGTCCGCGAAGTGATGCTTACCCTAACAATAATAGTAATGATGAGGATCGAACCATGAGCCGTGCAGATGGTAAAGCGCAGAACATTCCTTTCGGTGGCTACCACTACAACATCATCCCGACCGAAGATGCCGAGCTGACCCGCGTTGGCCCAGGCACCGAAATGGGCGAGTACATGCGCCGTTTCTGGCACCCGGTTTGCCTGTCCGAGGAGCTGGGCGAGCTGCCAAAGGCCATCCGTATTCTCGGTGAAGACCTGGTGGCGTTCCGTGATCGTAGCGGTCAGATCGGTGTTCTGCATCGCCACTGTGCCCACCGTGGCGCTTCGCTGGAATTCGGCATCATCCAGGAAAATGGCATTCGTTGCTGCTACCACGGCTGGAAGTGGGGCGTAGACGGTACGCTGATGGAAACCCCTTGCGAGCCGGAAGGCAGCAAGCTCAAAGAGAGCATCTGCCAGCCCGCTTACCCGGCGTTCGAGCGCCACGGCCTGGTGTTCGCCTACATGGGCCCACCGGATCAGAAGCCGAAGTTCCCTGAGTACGAATCCTTCACCCAGCCGGCCGGTACGGAGCTTGTGGCCTTCTCCAACGTCTACCCCTGCAACTGGCTGCAGGTGTTCGAGAACATCATGGACCACATGCACACGGCGGTGCTGCATAACAACATGACCGTTGAAGGCGTGGACGCAGCGACCTCCGCCGGTGTCTCCCTGGAAGGCTTCGGTGACATGCCGGTCATGCACTGGGAACCGACCCGAGATGGCAACGGAGTTGCATTCGTCGCCGGGCGTCGCGTAGGCGAAGACAAGGTGTGGACTCGCATCACCGAAATGACGTTCCCGCACCTGTGCCAGATCGGCTCGCTGGTGCCGTCGGCGGCCGAAGAGCGTCACTCCACGGTTGCCATGAGCCGCTGGCACGTGCCGGTGGACGACACCAATACCATCCTGTTCGGCTGGCGCCATTTCAACGATGAAGTGGACCCTCGTCATCTGGGCTGCAAAGAAGATTGTGGCGTAGACAAGATCGACTTCCTCGAAGGACAGACCGGCAGCCGCACCTATGAAGAAGGTCAGCGTGCACCGGGCGACTGGGAAGCACTGGTCAGCCAGCGCCCCATCGCGATTCACGGCATGGAACACCCAGGTCGTTCGGACATCGGTGTCTACCTGTGCCGCAAGCTGTTGCGTGATGCTGCTCGCAAGCTGGCCGAAGGCAAGCCGGTGGGTCGTGCCGACCTGGACAGCGATGACCCGCTGGCCATGTACTCCCAGGATTCGGTGCTGAAAATCGCCCGTGCCCCGGCCCGTGACGATCGCGAACTGCTGATGGAAATCAACCGCAAAGTCATCGGTGTGATGAAGGACGCTGATCGTTTCCCGGCCAGTGAGCGCGACGCTTATGTACGCCAGCGTCTCGATGAGCTCGACGATCAGCAGCTCTTCCAGAAGCGCTGATTGGGTTGTCGGGCTTGGCCGGGCCAGGCCCGACAAACTGACGACTCATCGCCCAGACAACAAAAAAAGATCGAGGCGCAGCATGCAAACAGTCAAAGTACGGTGCATCGAGAACCAGGCGGCTGGTATCAACACCTTCGAGTTCGTCGATCCGGCAGGCAAACCGTTGCCTCCTTTCACCGCGGGTGCGCATATCGACGTGCACCTGCCCGGCGGTTTCATTCGTCAGTACTCCCTGTGCAACAGCCCGCAAGAGCGGGGCCGGTATGTGATCGGCGTATTGAACGTTGCCGATGGCCGCGGCGGTTCGCGCAGCCTGCACAGCAACGTGAAGGCTGGCGATCTCCTGCAAGTTTCCGAACCTCGCAATCATTTCCCCGTCGTCGACAAAGCACAGCGGCATCTGTTGATCGGTGGAGGCATCGGCGTGACGCCGATGATGGCGATGCTCGAGCATTTTGAAGCGAGCGGCGCTGAATACATTCTTTACTACTGTGGCGAGACGCCTGAACGCACCGCGTTCAAGGAGCGCCTGTCGTCGCTGCTCGGCAAACACGTCGTCATCCATTACGACGGGGGGGATCCGGCCCGTCGCCTGGACATCCGCGAACTGCTGATGCATCACGAGCCCGGTACTCATCTGTATTGCTGTGGCCCAGGCGGGCTGATGGCAGGTGTCAAGGCGGCGGCCGAGCATTGGCCAGAAGGCACGGTGCACTTTGAGCACTTTGCGGCACCTGTACAGCCGCAAAGCGCCAGCACCGCCAGTGAGGGTGAATTCCAGATCACCCTGGCTCGTAGTGGCCAAACCCTTGATGTTCCCAGCAGCAAGAGCATCGCAGAGGTCCTGCGTGAAGCCGGCCTCCCGTGCGAAACCTCTTGTGAGGCCGGCATCTGCGGCACCTGCAAGACCCGTTTTATCGACGGCGAGGTCGACCATCGCGATTTCATTCTCAGTGACGACGAAAAACAGGAGCACCTGCTGATCTGCTGCTCCCGTTCCAAGAGCTCGACGCTGGTGCTGGATCTGTAAAAAAATTTCCCTGTAGAAAGCTATGTAGCTGTCTAGCTTTGGAGAACAACATGACTAAAGCCAAAAACCTCATCGTGTTTATGTCCGATGAACATAACCCTAAAGCCCTCGGCTGCTACGGCAATGATTTCGTCAAGACGCCGAACCTGGACGCCATCGCCGCCAGCGGTACTCGGTTCACCTCCGCCTATTGCAACTCGCCGGTATGCATTCCGGCCCGTGCGACCTTTGCCACCGGCCGCTACATCCACCAGATGGGTTTCTGGGACAACGCCGACCCCTACGATGGTTCCGTGACCAGCTGGCACCACCGTGTTCGTGACGAAGGCCAGCACTGCGTATCGATCGGCAAGTTGCACTTTCGCTCCATCGATGACGACAACGGTTTCAGTCAGGAAATCGTGCCGATGCATGTCATCGAAGGCAAAGGCGACCTGATGGGCCTGGTGCGCGAAGACCTGCCGCGTCGCGGTGGCGCCTGGAAAATGGCCGGTCAGGCCGGTCCAGGTGAGTCGTCCTACACCATGTACGACCGCAACATCGCTGCGCTGGCGCAGACCTGGTTGCGTGAAGAAGCGCCGAAACACCAGGACAAGCCATGGGTACTGTTCGTCTCTTTCGTCGCCCCGCACTTCCCGCTGACTGCACCGCCCGAGCATTTCTATCGCTACTACCTGGATGACAACCTGCCTTGGCCAAAGCTGTACGACAAGGCCGAGCGCCCGAACCATCCGTTCATCAAGGATTACGCCTCAAGCTTTGCCTATGACGACTTCTTCGACACCGAAGACAAGGTACGTCGTGCCTTGGCCGGCTATTACGGCCTGGTCAGCTTCCTCGACGAAAACATTGGCAAGGTGATGAGTGCCCTCGAAGGCAGCGGCCTGCGCGATGACACGCGGATCATCTACACCAGCGACCACGGCGACAACCTGGGCAGTCGCGGCCTCTGGGGCAAGTCGACGATGTTTGAAGAAGCCGTGGGTGTGCCGCTGATTATCTCCGGTGACGGCATCCCGGCGGGCATCGAGAAAAAGACCCCAATTACCCATATCGACGTTTACCCGAGCATTCTCGAAGCGGTCGGCATTGCCCCCACCGAAGCCGAAAAAACCCTCTCGGGCGAATCCCTGTTCACGCTGGCCAACCAGCCCGATGGCGATCGTCTGGCCTTCGCCGAATACCACGGCATGGGCTCGGCGACCGGTGCCTTCATGATCCGCGACGACCGTTACAAGTACGTTCACTACGTCGATTACCCGCCGCATCTGTTCGATCTGCTGGAAGACCCGGAAGAACTGCTCAACCTGGCTGAGATTCCGGGCCACGAGGGGCTGGTCGCCGAGTACCGCGCCAAGATGGAAACCGTCTGTATTCCCAAGGATGTGGATGCCCGTGCCAGGAAGCGTCAGGCCGAGCTGTTGGAGCTCAACGGTGGCCGTGAAGCGGTGGTGGCCCGTGGTGACCTGGGGTACTCGCCACCTCCAGGGGTTGCGGTGGATTTCAACTGAGGCATTGCCTCGGCTCCTGAAAACAATAAGGCGGGCGGGCTGTGCAGGGCCCGGCCGGCCAACCAGCAAGGAGAACACCCATGAACGGACCTGAATACGATTACATCGTGGTGGGCGCAGGCTCAGCCGGATGCGCCTTGGCCAACCGTCTCAGTGAAGGCGGAAAAAACACTGTCCTGCTGCTCGAAGCGGGCCCGAACGATAGGCACTTCTGGATTCACCTGCCGATCGGCTATGGCAAGACCATGTTCAACCCGACCTATAACTGGTCCTTCCATACCGAGCCTGTGCCCGCGCTGGATAACCGCCCCATCTACTGGCCACGGGGCAAAACCCTGGGCGGCTGCAGCTCGATCAATGGCCTGGTCTACATCCGTGGCCAGTCGCAGGACTATGACCATTGGGAAGCGCAGGGAAACCAGGGTTGGGGCTGGCGCAACGTGCTGCCTTACTTCAAGAAAATGGAGTGCAACGAGCGAGGCGAAAGCGAGTACCACGGTGGCAGCGGTCCGTTGCATGTATCGGACCTGCGCGAGCCCAACGAATTGGTTGAAGCCTTTATCCGCGGAGCCAACCAGATCGGTGTGCCACGTAATCATGACTTCAATGGCGCGCAGCAGGAAGGCGTTGGCTATTTCCAGCTCACCACGCGCAATGGCTGGCGTTGCTCGGCAGCCAAGGCTTACCTGAAGCCAATCCGCGACCGCAAGAACCTGACCGTCGAAACCGACGCTCAGGCCAGCAAGGTCCTGATGAGTGGCAAGCGTGCGGTCGGGATCGCTTATGAGCGGGCAGGGCAACCGGTAACGGCCAAGGCACGCAAGGAAGTCCTGCTGTGCGCGGGTGCCCTGCAATCGCCGCAACTGTTGCAGCTGTCCGGCATCGGCCCACGGGAGGTGCTGGAAGAACACGGCATCGACCTGGTGCATGAATTGCCGGGTGTCGGTCGCAATCTGCAGGATCACCTGCAGATCCGCATTATGTTCAAGTGCACCAAGCCGATCACCACCAACGACCAACTGCGGACACTTTGGGGCCAGGCGCTGATCGGCATGAAGTGGGCTTTCTTGCGCAAGGGGCCGCTGTCGGTGGGTATCCAGCAGGGCTGCATGTTCGCCAAGAGCCGCCCGCAAGAGAAGACCCCCGATATTCAGTTCCACTTCGGCACGCTGAGTGCGGACATGACGGCTGGCAAACCCCATAAATGGCCCGGGTTCACCATGTCGGTCTGCCAGTTGCGCCCGACCAGTCGTGGTGAATTGCGGATTCGTTCGAAGAACCCAAAGGATACCCCCTGGATCGAACCCAACTACCTGGCCACCGAAGAAGATCGGCAAACCATGGTTCGTGGTTTCAAAATGGCCCGCAAACTTGCAGCGAGCCAGGCCATGGCAGGTTACATCGCCGATGAGTACAACCCAGGTGTGTCGGTGCAGACAGACGAAGACATGCTGAGTTTTGTTCGCCGCAACGGCTCGTCAATTTTTCACCCGGTAGGCACCTGCAAAATGGGTAGCGGCCCAGAAGCGGTGGTTGACGAGCGGCTGCGGGTTCATGGAATTGAAGGGCTGCGGGTGGTCGATGCGTCGATCATGCCGACGTTGATCTCTGGCAACACCAACGCCCCGGCGATGATGATCGCCGAAAAAGCGGCGGACATGATCAAGGAAGATGAGCTTTATCCAAAGGCCCGCACCGTGATCACGACGCCCATGGATAACGCCAGGGTGCAGGCTTAGCCCAACGCCGATGTAGGAGCTGGCTTTAGCCGCGATGAACGCACCACGGTACGTCAGGCAAACCGCGGTGCGTTCATCGCGGCTAAAGCCAGCTCCTACACGACAGTAAAGGCCCTCACGGCAGACTGCCGTCGAGGGCTTTTTTGGTTTTGGCATTCAACAGGCAGACAGATCATGACGGCACAACAGAAAGACTTGAGCACCGCCGGGCGCGGCGACCGCGGCCGGCTAGCCTCACGGCTGCTGGCGAGCGGCAGTGAACCCGATCCACGTTTCACCCTGGCCAACGAGCGAACTTTTTTGGCCTGGATCCGCACCGCCTTGGCACTGCTGGCCGGCGGCATCGCCGTGGAGGCCTTTACCCTGGATGTGTTTACCTCAGCGGTGCGCACGACACTCTCGGTTTCCCTGCTGCTGATGGCGATGCTCATCAGCGGCTCGGCTTGCATGCGCTGGCTGAATGTTGAACGGGCACTGCGCAACAAGGCCCCGCTGCCACTGCCGCTGCTGGTGCCCCTGCTGTCGATGGGGGGTGCGCTGGTGACGCTGGTGTTGATTGGTGTTTTCCTGTTGCGTCAGGTGCATTGAGCCATGGCACGTCGTCGCCCTGTCGTGCGCCCGCTTCAGGCACCGCACGATGACGCCGGGTTGCAGCCGGAACGAACCTCCCTGGCCTGGGGGCGTACCCTGTTGGTGTTGTTGGTTGTCGCCTGTATTTTTCTGCGCTGGATGCAAACCCAGGGGAGGGTGGGTGCAGTGCTGGCGCTACTGAGTGTGTTCGCCGCGATGTACATCTGGATGACCCAGCGACGTCGCTACCGGCGCAGCGCTCGCGCCATCCTAACCGGGCGTTTGCGGGCCGATGTCACGTCGGTGTTGTTGACGAGCGGGGTGGTGGCCTGTCTGGCCGGAGTGTCTCTTTGGGCCGTACTGTAATTACATGGACTCGCCCCAACCGAGGCGTCTATGCGCCACGGTGGCATCTATAAAGAAGCCAACGACAGCGAGGGCGAGCCCATGAAAAAGCATACGACCAACAATCACTCTTTGTCTTCAGCCGACCTAGCAACCTGTTCGACCGTCTCGGTAGATCTTGCCAAGAGGGTCTTCCAGGTGGCCGGGGAAAACGCCCTGGGCCAAGTGGTGTACGAGGACCGAATCAAATCGCGCGAAGCCTTCCAGGCGTTTCTTCGCCAACTGCCCATGAGCGTCATGGTGCTGATGGAAACAGGCCCAGGCGCTCAGGCATGGGCGCGGTTGCTGCAGGCCCAAGGCAACCCGGTGCGGATCCTGCCTGCGCAGCATGTGGCCGATCATCGCAGCGGGCCGAAGAATGATCGCAACGATGCACATGCGATCTTGCGGGCGGGTCGAGATAGTCGGATTGTCTCAGTGCCGGTCAAAAGTGCCGCGGCGCTGGCCATGCAGGCACTGCATCGCGCCCGCCAGGGCTATGTGCGGCGGCGCACGGCCATGGGTAATCAGATGCGTGGCTTGCTGCTCGAGCATGGCGTGGCCTTGGCGCAAGGTGAGGCGGCGATCAGCCGGGTGGTGCCGCGGATACTCGAGGATGCCACCCAGCCGCTGCCGGATCTGCTGCGCGAGCTGATTGCTGAGCTGCTCGGCGAATGGAGCCAGTTGGGCGAGCGCGTCAGCGTGTTGACCGGCCGACTGGAAACGGCCGCACAGCAGGATGAGACGGCGAAAAGGTTGATGACGGTGCGTGGCATCGGTCCGATCATCGCCACCGCGCTGCTGGCCAAGCAGGTCGAGCCTGAGCGCTTCGCCAACGCACGCCAGTTTGCCGCCTACTTTGGTTTGGTGCCCACTCAGCACAGCAGCGGACAGAAAATCCGGCTGGGCAAGATGAGCAAGCAGGGCGACGCCTACCTACGCAGCCTGGCGATCCAGGGCGCGCATGCGGTCTTGAGACAGGTGCGGCCTGATTCGGAACAACCCGATGACCGGCGCTTGCTGCGCTGGCTGTGTCGCTTGGGTCGCAAGGAAACGGCCGTCCGATTGGCCAACCGTACCCTACGCATCGTCTGGGTATTACTGAAAACCGAGCAGACCTATCGTCGCCACATGGGCAATGTCCAGGAGGCGACGATGAGTCACTGATCCACAGAGTTCTGCCACCGGGGCGTTAAAGCGCTCCAACCCTTGCTAAAGAACATTGACCCCAGGTCAGACCGTCGCGGATTGATGCCTGTGCTCCTACTGGCCCTTGAGGCCTTAACGTAATTGGCATACCGCGAGCTTATTGAATGTTGGCCAGAAGCCGATCAGGCTTCCTCGAGTAGGCCTTATACATAGATGCAGCCGGGTAGCAGTGTTCAAAAGCGGGTTGATAGTGGGGGCGAGTCCATACATAGGAGCAGGGTTTACCCGCGATGAACGGTGACGCGATGTTCCTGAAGTCCACGGCAATCAATCATCGGCAAACCATGCTCCTGCGAACCGACGCGGGATTGCCCCGCGCCGGCTTTGTGCTTACCAGACCGCCAATTTATAGCCGACCAGCACGCGGTTCTCGTCCACATCACGGTCCAGTCCGCTACCCGAGCGGAAATTGATATTACGCATCTGGACGTAGACGTTCTTCAGCGGACCGCTCTGCACCGTGTAGGTAAGATCGATGTCGCGCTCGCGCTCGGTACCCTGCTCGCGGCCCTGGACAAGCGCGTGGTCACCGCTGACGTAACGGGTCATGAAGGTCAGGCCGGGCATTCCGAGTGCCGTGAAATCGTAATCGTAGCGCACTTGCCAGGAATCCTCTTCTTCACGGGCAAAGGTGTTGTAGAAAGACAAGTTGACGATATAGGGATCGTTGCCAATGAACGGAAACTCACCCGTACCGGAGATGCGCTGGTAGGCGCCGCTGAACTTGTGGCCACCCAACGTCAGGCTGACCATGCCGTTGAGGTTGTTATTGGCGAAACGACCCATTTTTGCAGTGCCGTCATCGTTACTGCGAAAGTACCGAAGGTCGGTACGCAGGCTCGCACTTTTGCTCAGTGCCACGGTATGGACGAGGCCGACGAAATGCTGTCGATAGATGTCTTCGAGTTCGCCGTAGTAATAGCTGGTGGTCAACTCTGGGGTGAGTTTGTAGCTGCCGCCGGCAAAGTCGAAGTGATCGCTTTCCACGCCGCCGCGGTAATAAGTGATGCGGTCATTGCTGCTGGAGTTGCGCAGGTTTGCCTGGGTGATGCGACCGGCATTGACCGTCAGGCCGTCGATCTCATTCGAGGTCAGCATGCCACCGCTGTAGCTCGAAGGCAGCAGGCGCCCGAAGTTATAGTTCAGCACTGGCAGGGTCGGGTAAAGCGTACCCAGGCGCAGGACACTCTTGGATACCTTGAGTTTTGCGGTGAAGCCCAGTTCGCTGAATTCGCTCGCTGGCGTGCCGTCGGCACTTTGCGCAAGGATGCCATTGTCGCCGCTGCGACCGCGGGCCGAATCCAGTTTCAGGCCGAGCGCGGCATGGGCATCCAGCCCCACGCCAATGGCTGTGTCAGTAAAGCCGGACTCAGCATGCATGACGAATCCCTGCGTCCACTCATCCTGCGTCTCTGGGCTACCCGGTTGCCGATAATCGCGGTTCATGTAGAAGTTGCGAATGTCCAGGTTGGCAGTGCTGTCGGCTATGAAGTCCGCCGAGGCATTGCAGCACATGACGAGGCTGGACAGGCCGAGCAACGGGGTGGGCAGTGCGGTTAACCGTAGATATTTCATTGTTTTTATCTCTAGGGCAGGGATCTACAAGCTCAAGGCATAGGCTTTGAGTACTGCGGTGACACAACGGGAAAAGTTTTGCCTGGGGGCGCCGCCACAACCGATTTCACAGGGGCGGCAAGGGCGCTGGGCAGCACCGCGGTGAGCGAGATGAAACCGCCCATCGCGACAAAGAGGGCGAAGGCACCGCGACGCATACTCAGGTCCGAGAGTTGCGGCGGAAAACGCACATACAGCCAGCTGGCGAGCATCGCGACTGGGATCGACAGGATGCCAAGCGACATGACCTCTGCGTTCAGCTCGCCCTGCAGCCCCTGCATCACCAAACGGACCAGGGACATGGCGCCGGACAGCGCCAGCAGGCTGGTGCGAATGGCCTGAATGGAAACCGGCTGACGATAGTAGTGATAGATCAGCGGCGGCCCCGGTATGCTAAACAGGCCGCCCATCAAGCCGCCGAGCACGCCCATCATGACGAAGCTCATGGGGCTTGAACGGGATGGGTGAGGGCGTGGCTTGATGAACAAGGCAATACCGCCTGCCGCAATCAGCCCGCCCAGCAACAGTTGCAGCAGGGCGGTATGCTCTTCGCCCATTTGGCCCAGTAACCACAGGCCCAGCAGTGTGCCCGGTACCAGGCCAATGAGGGTCTGGAAGAACGAGGCTCGGTCAATATGCCGCCAGTGGCGAGCCAGGGCGATGGCGATGCCGGGCAGGGCGACGATAGTGATGGTAGTGGCAACGGTGGCGATGGGGGCGGCGTGGGTGAGTACGGCAATCGCCAGTACGACAATACCCAGTGCGAACCCGGTGAAAGCTTGCAGGTAACTGCCAACGGCCACAGCGACAAGAATGATGACGAGCGAGTGTTGTTCCATGGATCATCCTGCCAAGAGCACGGCTGCTATTTTTGCCTCACGCCAAGGGCGGTTAGTACCGATGTCGAATCAGGCAGGCACTGCGGCGCATTTTCGAGCGTTACAAGCTATAATATGAAGCTATATAGCTTTAGTCAACGGCTCTCTGGCAAGCATTGTCGGATGGGTCTGAAGGAGAACAAAAATGTCGGAAGTAGAGACGATTGATTTTTACGATCGTTATCAGTCACAGGAAGTGCTCGGCTTGCCCAAATACGCGCAGTTGCGGGAAACCCTGCTGGCGGCGATCAATGATGGCTACTGGGGGCCGGGCTCCCAGTTACCCAATGAATCCACACTGGCGGCCATTACCCCGTTTAGCCTCGGGACGGTGCAGAAAGCGCTGCGTGAACTGGTTCAGGCCAAAGTGATCGTGCGTCGTCATGGGCATGGCACTTTCGTGGCCGAGCGAACCCAGCCGATGATGTCGCCCATGCACTTGCGCTTCGAGGACGGCGACGGGCAGGTCCTGCCGATCTATGCCACGGTGGTCGGCCAGGAAACCGGGCTGGACGGTAAAGAAT
This sequence comes from Pseudomonas sp. KH_021, assembly GCF_057838865.1. Classification (NCBI taxonomy): domain Bacteria; kingdom Pseudomonadati; phylum Pseudomonadota; class Gammaproteobacteria; order Pseudomonadales; family Pseudomonadaceae; genus Pseudomonas; species Pseudomonas sp. KH_021. The sequence continues at coordinate 2,252,710 of NZ_CM174477.1, forward strand.
GGGCAGACAAGCTGGGCTCGAACGTGCGCACTGTGGTCAAGGTTGACCGAGTGTTCGCAGTGGCGGAGCTGTTCCAGTGTTTCAGCCACTTCTATATCGACAGCGACCGCTTCCCGGCGTTTGCCGAGACAGAACTGCTCGACTTTGCCGGGGCAAACTTCAAGGCGCTGTTGTTCAACCGGTACAACATCAGCATCGTCAGCCTCGACCAGAAGCTGCGTTGCGAACGTTTCCCGGACGAGGTGTGCCACCAGTTGGCGCTGGAAGAAGGGTCAGTCGGCGCGGTACTTGAATTTCTCGCCATGGGCAACAATGGACGGCCGCTGTATTTTCAGGAGGCGTTCATTCCGCTCAATAGCTATCGACTGCGCCTGGATGCCAACCTGGAGCCTTGACCGCGTCGGGTTCCCTATAACAGGGGCCATCCCCTGGCTCCAAGTCGGCCCGCTGCAGGTTTAACGCAAACTTGCAGCAAGGCTGCCGACGCTTGGCAAACCCCCTACTTGATATGAACCCCCAGCGGGCGCTATAGCGCTGTGCGTCTTCTGACGGGCGGAGACAAAACCCCTATACCTTCTTAGCTATAGTGCTATATAGTTATTGTGCGATCGCGATAAAAACAACAACAACAATTCGACTGGGGCCAAAGTACCTTCAGTCAGCCTGGAGAACGTCATGTCTGTGAACACATCGTTTCCTGCTATCTTGAGCCAAGTCCTTCGCATTTCAGGAGTCCCCCGTCCTCGAGGCCGGATCCCATCCGGTCCTTTGTTTTCAGAATGTTTTAGTTAAGCCCATTTCGGTTCGCTCACGACGCCCCGATGGTTCAACATAATTCTGAGGTGGGATATGGCTCGCTTTAAAAGTACCAAAACGCATGCTTGGGTCATCACGATCCTGCTTGCCGTGTTCATGGTGATCAACTTCATGGACAAGGCGATTCTCGGCATCGTCGCAGCGCCCCTGATGGCCGACCTGGGACTCTCTCCCGCTGAGTTCGGCATGATCGCCAGTAGCTTTTTCCTTCTATTCTCGTTGTCGGCCATCGGTTTTGGCTTCGTCGCCGAGCGGGTGTCATCCAAGAAACTATTGCTGGTGTGTGCTGGCATCTGGGGTGTGGCGCAGTTTCCGCTGGCCTTTGTTGCCTCGGTACCGCTGCTGTATTTTTCACGCATCCTGCTCGGTGCGGGGGAGGGGCCGGCTTATCCGTTGGCGCTGCATTCCTGCTACAAGTGGTTCCCCAACGACAAGCGCAACTTGCCGTCTGCCGTGATCTTTCAGGGCGTCACCGCGGGCCTTTTGATCTCCGGCCCGCTGCTGACCTTTGTCGTGGTGAAGTGGAGTTGGCATGCGGCGTTTATGGCGCTGGGTGTGGCTAGCCTGGTGTGGATGGCGCTGTGGGCTTACTTCGGTGCTGAAGGCAAGGTCACTGAGCAAGGCTCGGTGCAGGCCGATGCCGATGCTCCCCGCCTGCCATATTGGCAGCTGATTACCGACAGAACCTTCCTGGCCAACATGTTGATGTACTGGACCAGCTATTGGATCTTTTCGGTGATGTTCACGTGGGTACCCTCCTATATGGGCAAGGTGATGCACTACGACCCGACTGACGCTGGCTGGATGTTCATGGTGTTCACCGCGTTCAACATCCCGATCGTCCTCGGCGGTTCCTGGGTGTCCCAGCGGTTGCTCAAATCTGGGCTCGCCTCGAAGTATGCACGGGGTTGGTTGACCTCCTTGCTGGTGCTGATTGGCGGTGCACTGATTCTGTTCGCGGTCTTCTTTGTGCAAAATCCACTGCTCAAAGTCATCCTCTTGGCGATTGGCTGCAACTTGCCACAGATCACCTTCGTGCTGAGTTCGGCGATCGTCGCCGAGATCATGCCAGCCGGGCAGCGCTCCTCGATGATGTCCATCAATAGCGCCCTTGCCACCACCGGCGGCCTGGTCGCTCCCGCACTGATGGGCGCTTTCATCCAGGGCGCCACAACCCCTGCGCTGGGCTATGACAAGGGTTTCGTGGTCGCTGGCGTGCTGTGCGTTATCACCAGTGCCATCGGCTTGCTACTCATCAATCCCGAAGCGAGCAAACGCCGGTTTGCCCGGCTTATCGAGACTCGGGCTGGTTCGTCGACCCGTTCCCGGAGCATTTTGGCCAAGTGATCGGACCGTCAGCGGTCGTGCATAGCACCGCTGATTCGCCGTTTGACCCGCCGCTGTGGCTTGGCACATCCGCCAGGGTGCAGCGGTGATTGATGGAGACAAGCAATGTTACCGGTGACTTTTACCACCGCCGTCGAAAGGCTGATCCCCCGTGATCGGCGTTTCGATGATCCGCTCTCGACCCTCGCGTTTGGCACCGATGCCAGCTTTTACCGGCTGATTCCCAAGCTGGTGCTGCGGGTCGAATCCGAACACGAAGTGGTCGCGCTGCTCAAGCTGGCCGATGCCGAACGCGTGCCGGTGACCTTCCGCGCCGCCGGCACCAGCCTGTCAGGCCAGGCGATTTCCGACTCGGTACTGATCGTCCTGGGCGACCATTGGAACCGCCGGGATATCCGTGGCGAAGGCCTGCAGATTCGTCTGCAACCCGGCGTCATCGGAGCCCAGGCCAATGCTGCACTGGCGCCCTTCAAGCGCAAGATCGGTCCTGATCCCGCGTCGATCGGCGCCGCCAAGATCGGCGGCATCGTCGCCAACAATTCCAGCGGCATGTGCTGCGGCACGGCCCAGAATACCTATCACACCCTTGCGGGCTTGCGTCTGGTCCTGGCTGACGGCACCGTGCTGGACAGTGAAAGCCCGACCAGCGTCGCCGCCTTTCGCGCGAGCCATGGCGAGCTGCTGGAGCAACTCGCCGAACTGGGTCGGCAGACCCGGGCCAATACCCACTTGGCCAGCAAGATTCGCCACAAGTATCGATTGAAAAATACCACCGGCTTCTCGATCAACGCCCTGATCGATTTCGAGGACCCGCTGGATATTCTCAATCACCTGATGGTGGGTTCCGAAGGGACCCTGGGGTTCATCAGTGCGGTGACCTATGACACCGTGCCCGATCACCCACACAAGGCCAGCGCACTGATCGTCTTTCCCGACGTCGGAACCTGCTGCAATGCGGTACCGGTCCTCAAACAACAGCCTGTCGCGGCCGTGGAGCTGCTTGATCGACGCAGCCTGCGTTCAGTGGAGAACATGGCTGGCATGCCCGCGTGGGTACGTGAACTGTCTGCCGGCGCCTGTGCCCTGTTGATCGAGTCACGTGCCGCGAGCGCTGCGCTGCTGCAAGAGCAACTGGCGCAAGTCATGGCCTCCATCGTGCATTTCCCGGTGGAGAAACAAGTCGACTTCAGTGACGATCCGGTGGTCTACAACCAGCTCTGGCGGATCCGCAAGGACACCTTCCCGGCAGTTGGAGCAGTGCGCCAGACGGGAACCACGGTGATCATCGAGGACGTGACCTTTCCGGTCGAAAAACTGGCCGAAGGCGTTAACCGGCTGCTCGAACTATTCGACAAGCATGGTTACGACGAAGCGATCATTTTCGGCCACGCCCTTGAAGGAAACCTGCATTTCGTTTTCACCCAGGGTTTCGATGACCCGCGCCAGGTGGCCCGTTACGAAGCCTTCATGGGCGACGTGACCCAACTGGTCGCCGTGGAATACGGCGGTGCACTCAAGGCCGAGCACGGCACCGGGCGCAATATGGCGCCTTTCGTCGAGCTTGAATGGGGCACTGAAGCCTACCAGCTGATGTGGAAAATCAAGCGCCTGCTCGATCCTCGCGGCATTCTCAACCCCGATGTGGTGTTATCTGAAGATCCGCAAATCCACCTGAAAAACTTCAAGCCGATGCCGGCCGCCGACGACATCGTCGACAAGTGCATCGAGTGTGGTTTCTGCGAACCGGTTTGCCCGTCCAACGGCCTGACGCTGACCCCACGTCAGCGCATCGTCATCTGGCGCGACATCCAGGCGCGCAAGCGTGCCGGCATGGATACCACTGAGCTGGAGCGCGCCTATCAGCGCCACGGGCTTGATACCTGCGCTGCCACTGGGCTGTGCGCCCAGCGCTGTCCGGTGGGCATCAACACCGGGGATCTGATTAGAAAACTGCGCGGTACCCAGTCAGGCAACCCCCGAGCGGCCAACTGGCTGGTCGAGCATTTCGCCTCGGCCGTGCAGGGTGCCCGTTTCACGTTGTATCTGGCCAACACCGCACACCGGATGCTGGGCACGCAGCGGTTCATCAAGACCACGACGGCCCTGACCAAGGTCAGCCAAGGCAGGCTGCCCCAATGGACACCGGCGATGCCGCAGCCCGTACAGCGCCTGCAGCTCCCCACGCCCGCCACCCAGGACGAGCGCCCGCGGGTGGTGTACCTGGCCGCCTGCGTGTCCCGCGTCATGGGCCCGGCGGCCAAGGATCAAGAGCAGCAAACACTGTTCGATAAAACGTGCGGCCTGCTGGAAAAGGCAGGCTACCAGGTGGTGTTCCCGGACAACCTGAACGAGCTTTGCTGCGGCCAGCCTTTTGCCTCCAAAGGCTACGCCGAACAGGCAGAGCATAAACGCCAGGAAGCCCTAGGTGCCTTGCTCAAGGCCAGCCGCGGCGGGCTCGACCCGATTTACTGCGACACCAGCCCCTGTACCCTGCGGCTGATGCAAGATCTGGCGGATGAGCGACTTGAGATCCATGACCCGGTGCGCTTCATTCGCACCTATCTGCTCGACCGTCTGGAGTTCGAGCCTCAGGAGGCACCGATCGCCGTGCATGTCACCTGTAGCACCCAGCACCTCGGAGAAGCGCAAGCGTTGATCGACATCGCCCGGCGTTGTGCCAAGCAGGTGGTCATACCCGAGGGCATCCATTGCTGCGGCTTCGCCGGCGACAAGGGCTTCACCACCCCGCAACTGAACAGCCACGCGCTGCGCAATCTCAAGGACGCCGTGCGATTCTGCGACGAAGGCATCTCCACCAGCCGTACCTGCGAGATTGGCTTGACCCACCATAGTGGCATTGACTACCACGGGCTGGTTTACTTGGTGGATAGAGTCAGCCGCCGCAAACTGCCGTTTCAGACACAGTCATTATCTGTGACGCAAGTGGCTGATCCTGAGAGAGCCTTTGAGCACGTTCAGAATTGAGTGCGAGCACCACTTCCCCTTGTCGCCATGCGCAGCAAGATGGCTTTGAGAAACAGCGTATTATGGTATACCGTGATCCGCTGTTCGCGCGACCACAGGACAAGTGATCCCCCGAGCACTATCGATGGTGACATTTGGGGGGTTCTATGCAATTCAAGTCCATTCAGTTTTCCGTTGTCGCGCTGGCTGGCGCCAGCGTCCTTGCGGTGGTGTCTGCACTGGTGGTTTATGCGCTGTTCTCCGGGGCCCGTACCGAGGCGTTGGTCCAGAAGGTCACCCAGGGCATGCTTGAGCAAGTCATCGAAAAGCGCTTGGTCTCGATTGCACAGGAGCAAGTCAGCCAGATTCAGCGCGAACTGGAAGTACCCCTGATCATCGCCGCCGATCTGGCTCGCACTCATCACCTGCTTGGCGACCACCCGGCGACAGATACCGTGCTTGCCAGTAGTCGCGAGCAGTTATCGCGCTTGGCCCGCGACACGTTGCACACCCACCCCAAACTGCTGACGACCTATATCGGCTGGGAGAAAAACGCATTTGGCAGCATCGATGCAACCTATGCTGGCACCGATACCCAGACGCATGACGCCAGTGGCCGATTTGGCCCTTGGTGGTTTCGCAACGACGACGGCAGCCTGGCGGCGCAACCGCTATCCGACATGGAGAACCAGACGCTGCTACCCAGCGGCCTGCGTGCAGGCGAGTATTATTTGTGCCCGCAAGAGACACGACACAACTGCGTGACTGACCCGGCACCGTTCACGCTGGGGGGCAAGACGGTGATGCTGTCCTCCTTTGTCGTCCCTATTGTGGTCAAGGATAAATTCCAGGGCATCGTCGGCGCTGACTTGTCTGTCGACTTTATCCAGGATCTTCTGGTCAATGCGGGCAAAAATCTCTATGACGGGGCCGGTGAGATAGCGCTGATTGCCAATAATGGTCATTTGGTGGCCTACACCCAGGACGCGAGCAAACTGGGCGAGCCGGCCAATCTGGTATTGGCGCCCCAGGTACTGGCCAGCCTCGAGCGCCTGGGCAATGACGCTGCGCTCTATGAGGTCGACAAGGCTCAAGGGCAGATCAGGCTAGTGCTGTCATTTGCCATCGCTGATACCGGCTCACGCTGGACGCTGATGCTGCAGCTACCCATTGACGTCGTGATGGCCGAATCGCGCCAGCTGCAGCAAGACTTATCGGCGTTTCGGGATAAGGAAATCCTCGGCATGGTGCTGGTCGGTCTGTTGATTGGTGGCATTGGGCTGCTGGTGATCTGGCTGGTGGGCTACGGAATCGCCAACCCGCTCAAGCGAATGGTCGCCATGCTTGAAGATATCGCCCAGGGAGAGGGTGACTTGACCCGCCGGCTGCACAGCGATCGTCGTGATGAACTGGGCACGATCGCTAACGGCTTCAACCTGTTTCTGAACAAGCTGCAAGTCATGATCGGTCAAGTGGTGGGTTCGGTGCAGGAACTCAATGCGGCTTCAAAACACACCGCCAGCATCGCGATTCGCACGGATCAAAACATCCACAAGCAGCTTGCCGAAATCGAACAGGTGGCCACTGCCGTGCATGAGATGGCAGTGACGGCGCAAGAGGTCGCGAGCAATGCCAGCCATGCTGCCCAAGCGGCATGCAACGCCGATCAGGCTGCCCATCGGGGACGCGCTCTGGTCGTCAATACTGCCGACTCGATTACCCGCCTGGCCGGTGATATGGGCAGCGCCGTGGGCGCCGTGCAGAGCCTGGCCCGGGACGGTGAGAATATCAACGCCATCCTGGTGAGCATTCGCGGCATCGCCGAACAAACCAATTTGTTGGCGCTTAACGCAGCGATTGAGGCGGCCAGGGCCGGTGAACAGGGCCGAGGATTTTCCGTGGTCGCGGACGAAGTCCGCAACCTGGCGCAGAAGACTCAGCGAGCCACCGAGGAAGTTCACGGGATTATCCAGCAGCTTCAGCAAGGCACCCGGGAAGTGGTCAAGATCATGGAAAGCAGCCAGGCCAGGACTGAAGAGAGCGTGGTCCAGGCCAATGAAGCTGCCCACGCCCTTGAGTCAATTACGCGAGCAGTATCAGTGATCAATGATATGAATACCCAGATCGCCAGCGCCGCCGAGGAACAGAGCGCCGTCGCTGAAGACATCAACCGCAACGTGAGCACTATCGGGCAAGTGGCCCGAGAGGTCACCGAGGGGGCGCAACAGGCCCGCCAGGCCAGTTCCGAGCTTGCGACACTGGCCGGGCAGCAACGTGAATTGATCAATCAGTTCAAGGTCTGATGTAGGAGCCAGCCTTGGCTGCGATGAGCGCGCCGCGGTGCATCAGGCAAATCGCGGTGCGGCAATCGCAGCCAAGGCTGGCTCCTACAGGGTGATGGCCATAGGTATCTACACAATTCTGGGGCAGCGCGGCTCTTGTAGCCGCTGCCGAGGTACGAGGCTGCGATCGGCGGCGAAGCCGTCGTAAATTCAGGCCCTTCGGTGTGCCTGATGGATTACGGTCTCAGGTTTTACGGCCGCTTCGCTGCCGATCGCAGCCTCGTACCTCGTCAGCGGCTACATTCGTAGCAGTAGACGAGTTCAGCGAGGCCAGGTCCGGGGACGTAGTCCTCGCAAAGCCTGTACTCGCGGTGTATCTGAATACTGAAGTGCCAGGTTTTACGACTGCTGCGCAGCCGGACGTGGCCTCGTTCTACTCGTCCACTGCTACGAAATGCAGTACACCAAAAGATGTGTAGATACCTATGGGGTGATGGCCACACCGCGGTGCGTTTTCATTGCGGTATCAGTTCTGGACTGCGCAGGCTTCGTTGTTATTGGCCAGTCGCTTGCGAAGCAGGAAGTACGAGCCAACGATGACCAGCGTGGTCGCAACGGTGAACCAGAACTGGAACTGCGAACTCGGATTAAACGCTTGAGTCGCCAGCACCGCCACCAGGGCGAACAGTGCAATGAAGTTGGAAACGGGGTAGAACCAAGCCCTGAAAGCCTTTGGATCGACAGGTTCGTGCCGGGTTTTCCAGCGCATCGCCAGGTGGGAGAGGATGATGAAAATCCAGATGATCATGACAAAGGCCCCGCTGCTTTTGGCAAGCATGAGGAACAGATCCCCGCCGCTAACGAAGTGAATTCCCAGGATCGCGACGCAGATCGAAAAGCTTAGCGCCAGTGCATTGACCGGCACGCCCTTGGCGGTGGTGCGAGAGAACATCGCCGGGGCATGCCCACGTTGGCTCAGGGAGAACAGCATCCGAGAGTTCGAGAACATGAACGAGTTCATGACCGACATGAACGAGATGAACAGCACCAGCTTCATCGCGACCGCAGCACCGGTGAACCCGGCCATGCTGAACAGTGAGACGTAGGGCGACGCCAGGTTGGCCTTGTCGGTCCAGGGCATGCACAGGATCAGGATCGATACCGAACCTATGTAGAACAACATCACGCGCAGGATGACGCTCTTGATCGCCTTGATGACGTTCTTGCGTGGGTTTTCCGATTCACCGGCCGCGACAGCAGCAATTTCGCTTCCACCCAGCGAGAAGATCACAACGATGATGCCGGCCAGCACGGGTGAGATACCGTTGGGCATGAACCCGCCATGCTCGGTCAGGTGGCTCAGGCGGCTGGAGAGGCGTTGGAAGTGATCGCCCATTCGATCTCTTCGATCAATGATCGTAACCTGCTGATCGCGTCGGCATCCCAAGAGCAAGCCCAGGTTGCCCATGAAGTAGACCGTAACCTGGTCAATATACGGGACCTGTCCATGCAAACCGCGACAGGCGCCACCCAGACCCGAGCTGCCAGCCAGGATCTTTCGCGCCTGGCGGTAGAGCTCAATGGGATGCTGACCAAGTTCAGGACCTGACCTCAATTCCAGGTAGGAGCCAGCCTTGGCTGCGATGGCCGCGCCGCGGTACATCAGGTAAACCGCGGTGCGTTCATCGCGGGTAAACCCGGCTCCTACAACCTTGGCGTGAGGACTGAGGCGGTATCGGTCTGCGATGAGAAGGTGAGGAAGGCGAGGTGAGTCTCGTATCGTTCCAGCACGTCGTCGATGACCTGCTGTTTTGTCAGCCCCATCAGGTCATAGCCGCCGGACCCTGTCTGCGTAAACACCTCAAGCCGGTAGTACACATCGGTCTCACGTGACATCCGGCCACCGATCGGGGCCATGGATGGCCTGCGTAGCACCCGTCCCTATCGCGCCCGAGTTGGCGCTGGTGAGGTAGAACAGCAGCCCCGAGAGCGTCGCCAGCCCGATCAGGAACATCGACCCTGGGAACATCTCAAGCAGCGCGTACCAACCACAATCACCAACGCGATCTACAGCGTGAGGCCTTGCTCCAGCCCGAAGGTCAGCGAAAACCCGACGCTCAGCAGCACGACGCCGATGCCCATCGAGGTGGCGACACCGAACACGGTACCGACCAGTGCGATGATGCTGATGCCATCGCCCAAGGGGCCGCGTACGCGCTTGCCCAGCAGCGGGTAGAGCGCCGCACGGATCGACAGTGGCATGCCCCAGCGGTACGAGAAGTACCCCATCGCCATGCCCAGTAGCGCGTACATCGCCCAGCCAGCGATGCCATAGTGGAACATGGTCCAGACCACCGCATCTTGCATCGCCGCGGGTGTGCCGCCCTCGGCAGTAGGTGGATGCAGATACTGCACCACGGGGCCTGTGACTGAGTAAAACAGCATGTCGATCCCGACGCCTGCGGCGAATAGCATCGCCACCCAAGTCACCAGCTTGTACTGCGGCCGCGAATGGTCGGGGCCAATGCGCACATCGCCTTCTTTGGAAAACGCGACCCAAAGCACGAAGCCGACCACCAGCGTCATCGTCAGCACGTAGTACCAACCGAGGTTTGTCGCAATTCAGTCGACGACCGTCTTCATGGTCATGCGCGTCTCATCGGACGGAGGTTCATGCCGGCGCTGTGTACCGCCGAATCGGCTGCGGTCAAGCGGCGCGGGCGGTTTTGTTGACTGGGCATTCGTCGCTTGCGTACTCGGCTGAGCGCCTTCGTAGCGTTCGTCGTCGTATGGCTCGATCGCCATGGACTGACTCCTGTATCGGGACGCGCCAACCCCTTTGGGGTTGAAAGCGCGATGATGAAACTGGCGAGCACCTTCCTGCATCAACAGCAGGTTTTGGCAAGGCTCGGCCAGTTACAAGCGGAGGGAGAGAGACTCCATCCTGATAGAAATGCGCTGAAAAAATGCGGGCGGTACCGTCACCTATCGAGGGGGGACGGTTGGTCATGCGCTCGGCTGTAAAGCCTAGGGGGCGGCAAGCTTAACAAAAAATCAAAGCAAGGGCATTCTGGACTGCTGACCACCCTCCCCGGTAGGAGCCGGCTTTAGCCGCGATGGCCTGCACAGCAGGCCCAACGATTGGGGCCGCTACGCGACCCATCGTGGTGGTCCGGCATTCCGGTAAAGCCTGCTCCTACCGTTCATTCCAAGCGCAAATGCATCATTGCTTCTGCGGGTCGAACTGCTTGTCCTTGATAAACAGCGCCGGGATCACGCCGCAGATAAAGTAGGCCGCACCCATGACCAAAAAGCCCACGCCGATCGAGCCGTGGGAGGCAAGGAAACCGATCGCGGCGGGAGCAATCGCAGCCCCCAGGCGGCCGATGTTGTAGGCGCCACCGACGGCGGATCCGCGGAATTTGGCCACGAAGCTTTCCGTCATGTAGGTGGCGTTCACACCATAAGGAATGCCATACAAGAAGCCGAACACCACCAGCATCCAGAGGATGTTTTCCGGGCTATTAAACAGCACGATCACCGGCAGGAATACCGCGGTTCCCAAGGCGCCAAAGGCGAACACGGCACGGCGCCCGAGACGGTCAGCCGCAATGCCCGCGAGAATCTTGCCAAGGATCATGGCGGTATAGGTGCCCACCATGTAGCTGGTCATGGACTTGAGGTTCATGCCCAGTTCGCTTTCCAGGTACGTCGGCATCCAGTTGTTCACGCCGTAGTAGCCGAACTGCAGGAAGCCGGCCGTCAGGGCCCAGGCGATAAACATCCGGCGAGCCTGCGGATCACTGAAGATCAGCTTGTACATGCTCTCGCGCTTTTCGGGGGATGGCGTTTTCAGACCTGCGATTTTATTCCTGGCACGCTCGGCCTGAGCGTTGATCCAGGCTTGCGGCTCCGGCACGAAACGCTGCATCACCACGGCCAGGATCACCGGGATAATGGCAATGTAGAACAGCCAGCGCCAGCCATGGATCGGCAAGATCCAGCCGGCCAGCAGCGTCGCGACGATATAGCCCACCGACCAGCCCGCTTGCAGGGTGCCCAGTACCGTTGTGCGGTAGCGGGTAGGGACGTATTCGGCCATCAGCGTATTGCACGCCACGTACAGTGCGCCAATCCCCAGTGATGCCACGAACCGGGTGATCGCGAACTGCCAATAGCTGTGCGTCAGGCCTAGTACCGCGGTGCCGACGGAAAACAGCACGATGCTCCAGACCACGGTTTTCACCCGGCCGAAACGATCGCAGGCCCAGCCGCCGTAGATGCCACCAATCGCCATGCCGGCCAGGGTGAAACTGCCCAGGCTGCCGGCCTCCACGTTGCTCAGGCCAAACTCGGCCTTCAGGCTGCTGAGGCTGTAGGACAGCAGCATCAGGTCGGCACCGTCGATCAACAATCCAAGAAAGCAGAAGATGAAGACCAGCACCCAAGTGTTGGTCTTGGCGTGCGCAGTCGCACTCGCCTGAGTAGCAGTGTCCATAGCGTTACCTTATTGTATTTATGGGGGAGGGGGCTTAAGCCAATGTCAGTCAAGGTGAAACGCTAATGAATGTGGGAGCGGGCTTGCCCGCGAATCCAGCCGCTGCGGAGTGTCTGAGGCACTGCGTTGCCGTCATTCGCGGGCAAGCCCGCTCCCACATTCATTAGAGTCACCATAACTGACGGGTTTGAGCCCGGGATTGAAAGCCGGCGGCTTCAGCCTTGCGCTTCGCGGATCATGTTCCGGGCGATGACCACCTGCTGGATCTGCGTGGTGCCTTCATAAATGCGGAACAGGCGAACGTCCCGATAGAAGCGTTCGATGGCGTATTCACTCACATAACCGGCGCCACCGTGGATCTGTACGCAACGGTCGGCGACACGTCCGCACATCTCGGTGGAGAACATCTTGGCGCAGGAGGCTTCGGTACTGACGTTGCGGCCTTCGTCGCGCTTGCGAGCGGCATCCAGCACCATGCAGCGTGCGGCGTAGATTTCAGCCTTGCTGTCGGCGAGCATGGCCTGGATAAGCTGGAACTCGGCGATTGGCTTGCCGAATTGCTTGCGCTCCATTGCGTATTGCAGGGAATCGGCCAGCATGCGTTCGGCTGCACCGACACTCAGGGCAGCAATATGCAGGCGACCCTTGTCGAGCACCTTCATGGCGGTCTTGAAGCCCACGCCCTCGACGCCGCCGATCAATTGGCTGGCAGGTACGCGTGCATTGTCGAAAATCACGTCGCAGGTGTGGGCGCCTTTGTGGCCCATCTTGTGGTCACTCTTGCCCAAGGAAACCCCTGGGGTGCCACGTTCGACAATAAAGGCGCTGATGCCCCCGGCGTTTTTGATCTCGGGGTTAGTGCGCGCCATGACGGTGTAGATGCCGGCATGCGGGGCATTGGTGATGAAGCGCTTGGTACCGTTGAGGATATAGCTGTCGCCGTCACGAACGGCCGTGGTTTTCAGCGAGGCGGCGTCCGAGCCCGAGTCGGGTTCGGTCAGGCAAAACGCACTGAGTAGCTCGCCGCTGGCAAGCTTGGGCAGGTACTTGGCTTTTTGCTCCTGGCTGCCATCGATCAGAATGCCGATGGAGCCAATGCCGTTGTTGGTGCCGATGTATGAACGAAAGGCCGGGGAGGTGCGGCCCAGTTCAAAGGCGATGTTGACCTCTTCTTCCATGGTCACGCCCATGCCACCGAACTCTTCCGGGATGGTCAGGCCGAACAGCCCCATCTCTTGCAGTTGCGCAACAATATCGTCCGGGATGTTGTCGGTCTCGGCCACTTCGTTCTCGCGCGGAATCAGCGCTTCGTTGACGAACTGGCGAAGGGAATCCAGCAGAATCTGCAGGGTTTCGGTATCACGGATCATGTGCGCTCCTCAAGGCTCGCAAGCGAGCCGGTGGTGTAGGGCGCCGTCTCTGCGTAAGGTCAGCGAGCAGCGGCGCCAATGTTATTAACCATGTTGATCAGACGAGGTCCGATATCGTCCATGAGCTTTTCGCGTGGCAGCTGGAAGCTCGGCCCACCGCAGTTGAAGGTCAGTAACCCGTACTGCGGGTGCAGCAATGGCACGGCAACGGAATTGACGTCGCGATGCCACTCGCCAATCGACAGGCAGAACCCGTAATCGGCAAAATCCCTGAAAGCACGGTCCAGCCCCTTGCGGATGGCGGGCCACTGCTCCGTTTCGCGCTGGCGAATGTGGTCGAGCAGAAACTCTCGCTCGGTTTCCGGCATCGCCGCCAGGCACGCCCGGCCCACCGAACTCTGTGCCAGCGGCAAGTAGCTGCCTGTTTGCCGGCGCATCGTCATGTTGCCCTGACCCTGGACCACATCCAGGTACACCATCTGCAGGCGATCACGGGCGGCCATGGCGACGGCGGCCTGCGCGTAATTTGCCAACTCCTCCATCAAGGGATGGGCCACGGTGCGAATCGACAGGTTCGAGAGCATGGCGTAGCCGAATCCCAGTACGCCGACATCCAATTGGTATTTGCCCGAGTGCACTTCGCGCTTGAGGCAGCCAAGACGCATCAGCGTATTGGTCAGGCGCGTCACGGTCGGCTTGGGCAGCCCAGTCATCCGGGCCAGGTCCTGGTTACCGAGTACGTTGTCACGCGGTGTGAAACACCTCATTAGCTCGAGCCCACGCGCCAGTGCTGTCACGAACTGGCCACTGTTTTCCTCTTCGTTCATACCGCTTGCCGGATCAAGCATTCCCATTCTCAGCAAGCCAATGTCATCGGCTGAAGGGTCTGTGTTGTTGCGTTTCATGTTAGGGCCTCGATTCTGGAAAATGCAAGAAAATAAAATACAGTTTCGCTAGACGAAATTATATCTGCTATTCAAATAAAATCAAAAGCGCATTACAAATAATATTAACTAATTGATATATAAGGATTTAATAAGATTTTTTGGATTGCTTGTTTACAGGGCTTTGAGACCGTCTCTATGATAAATCATTATATCGGTATCAAGTTTCGTATAGCGAAACACGAATTGAGGAAAAATCATGAGCGTCCCACCCGAGCCAGTCGTGACCTTGGAGATTCGCGATGATGCTGTTGCCGTCGTGCGTATCTCGCGGCCTGAGGCCAAGAACGCACTCAACAGTGCCGTGCGCGAGCAAATGGCCGAGCACTTTCGTGCAGTGGCGACCGATGCTCGGGTGCGCGCTATCGTTCTGACCGGCGGCGAGCAATGTTTCGTGGCCGGTGCCGATATCCGCGAGTTTGCCGACGCCAGCTCAATCGAGATGCACCTTCGACACACCGAATACCTGTGGGAGGCCATCAGCCGATGCCCGAAGCCGGTGATCGCTGCGGTGAACGGCTTTGCCCTGGGGGGTGGCTGCGAGTTGGCGATGCATTGCGACATCATCGTTGCCGGCGAGTCGGCGCGCTTCGGTCAACCGGAGGTCAAGTTGGGCCTGATGCCGGGCGCAGGCGGGACGCAGCGCCTCATCCGTGCGGTCGGCAAGTTCCAGGCCATGCGAATCGCGCTGACGGGCTGTTTGGTCCCGGCCCCTCAAGCACTCGCCATAGGCATGGTCAGCGAAGTAGTGAGCGACGACCAGACGCTGTCGCGCGCGCTATCACTGGCAGGCGAAATCGCCGCCTTGCCGCCACTGGCGGTGGCGCAGATCAAGGAGGTCATGCTGGCGGGCGCCGACATGTCGTTGGACAGCGCTTTGGTGCTGGAGCGCAAGGCGTTCCAATTGTTGTTTGACTCCAAGGATCAGAAAGAGGGCGCTCGCGCCTTTCTGGAAAAACGTAAAGCCAACTTTGTAGGGGAGTGACCCATGACACGTGTGATCAACCAGATGGCCATCGTCGGTGCCGGCGTGATGGGCACCGGCATTGCCCAGATTGCCGCCCAGGCGGGTATCCGGGTCATGCTCTTCGACAATCGCGAAGGCGCTGCCCAAACCGCCCGGGATAACCTGCAACAGACCCTGGACAAACTGGTCAGCAAGGGCAAGATCGACAGCAGCGATGCCCAGCGCACACTGGAGCATCTGCAGGTAGCGACTTCGCTGGCGGAACTGAAAAACGTTGACCTGGTGGTGGAAGCCATCATCGAGCGTCTGGATGCCAAACAGGCATTGCTCGCTCAGCTTGAGGCCGTGGTCGCCGACGATTGCATTTTGGCCACCAATACCTCGTCACTGTCGGTGACCAGCATCGCCCGCGGCTGTCGGCACCCCGAGCGTGTGGCAGGGTTTCACTTCTTCAACCCTGTACCGCTGATGAAAGTGGTGGAAGTGATCGACGGCCTGGCCAGCGATCCGCAGGTCGGTGACTGCCTGCAGGCGTTGGCGGCGCGCATGGGCCACCGGGGTATCCGGGCCAAGGACACGCCGGGATTCATCATCAACCACGCCGGTCGCGCCTATGGCACTGAAGCGTTGCAGATTCTCAAGGAAAGCGTGGCCGAGCCCGCCGAGATCGACCGCATCCTGCGCGAGGGCATGGGCTTTCGCATGGGGCCGCTGGAGTTGTTTGACCTGACCGCGCTGGATGTCTCTCATCCGGTGATCGAATCGATCTATAACCAGTTCTATCAAGAGCCTCGTTATCGCCCGGCGGCGTTGACTCAGCAGATGCTGGAGGCTGGGTATGTCGGGCGTAAAGTCGGGCGCGGGTTCTACCAATACGCCAACGGGCAGATGATCAATCCACCCAAGCCGCAGCCGGTGCCGGTCGTCGAGACGCTGCCGCCCGTGTGGCTCGGTACCGAGAGCGATGAGGATCGGGCCACCCTCAGTGCCTTGCTTGAGGCACTGGGCGCAGAGGTGGAGCAGGGCAGTCAGCCCAGCCGCGAAGCGCTCTGCTTGCTCGCCCCCTACGGCCTGGACGCCACCACGGCCGCTGGCCGCTTCGCCACCGACCCGACGCGCACCGTGTGCATCGACCCGCTGCTGGACAGTCGTCGCTACCGCACGCTGATGCCGACCCCGGCGACGCGAGTCGATATGCGTGATGCCGCCCATGCGTTGCTGGCCCGCGACGGCGTCGGCGTCAGTGTCATTAATGACAGCGTGGGTTTCGTCGCCCAACGGGTGATGGCGATGATCGTCAACCTGGCGGGCGACATCGTCCAGCAACGTATCGCCAGTGTCGACGACCTGGAAGAGGGCGTGCGCCGTGGCCTGGGTTATCCGCAGGGGCCGCTGGCCTGGGGCGACAGTCTCGGCGCCAAACGGTTGCTGACTATTCTTGAGCGCATGACCGAGCTGACTGGCGATCCTCGTTACCGCCCAGGCCCTTGGTTGCGTCGTCGAGCCGCCCTGGGCCTGTCGCTGCTTCACGTCGCGCCGTCGATCAACTGACTTCTGAGGTGAAATGAAATGGGTGCTTTGACGGGATACCGCGTGCTCGACCTGAGCCGCGTGCTGGCCGGCCCTTGGTGTGGCCAGACGCTGGCCGACCTTGGGGCCGAAGTGATCAAGATCGAGCGGCCGGGCGCGGGCGATGATACCCGTGCCTGGGGGCCGCCGTGGATGAGTGATGAGAACGACGAGCCCACTCAGGAGACCTCCTACTACCAGTCCACCAATCGCGGCAAGCTCTCGGTGGCGCTTAATCTGGCGACGCCCGAAGGTCAGGAGATGGTGCGTGCATTGGCCGCCAGCTGTGACGTGCTGATCGAAAACTATAAGGCGGGCTCACTGGCCAAATACGGGCTGGACTACGCCAGCCTCGCGCAGATCAACCCGCGACTGGTCTACTGCTCGGTGACCGGTTTCGGGCAGACCGGCCCGCGTGCGGCGGAGCCGGGCTACGACTTCATCATCCAGGGTATCGGCGGGCTGATGAGTATTACCGGCGAACGTGATGATCTCCCTGGGGGCGGCCCGCAGAAAGTGGGGGTGGCGTTTTCCGACCTGATGACCGGGTTGTACTCCACGGTTGCCATTCAGGCAGCCTTGCTCAGCCGCGAAAAAACCGGCCTGGGCCAGCACGTCGACATGGCCCTGCTGGACGTGCAATTGGCCACTCTGTGTAACCAAAGCCAGAACTATCTGGCCTCCGGGAAGCCGCCGGGGCGTTACGGCAACGCTCACGCGAACATCGTTCCGTACCAGGTGTTCCGTGCCAAGGATCGCGATTTCATCATCGCCTGCGGCAATGACAGCCAGTTCATCTCCTTATGTTGTGCCATTGGCCTGCCTGAGCTGCCCCAGGACCCGCGCTTTGCCCGCAACGCAGATCGGGTGACCCACCGCGAGGCGATCGTCGCCATCCTGTCGCAACATTTTCTCGGCGACAGCGCCGATGCGTGGGTGCAGCGGATTCACCCGCAAGGCGTGCCCGTCGGGGCGATCAACAGCATCGCCCAGGCACTGGACGAGCCGCAGGCAAAAGCCCGAAACATGCTGGTGAACATTCCGCATCCGCTCAAGCCGGATTTCGTCACCGTCGGCAGCCCCATCAAGCTGTCCGGTACACCCGTGGAGTACCTGCGTCCCGCGCCGATGCTGGGTGAGCATACCGATGAGGTGCTCAAGCGCCAGTTGGGGCTCGATGAGGGGCGCCTGGCCCAATTGAAGGCCCAAGGTGTGATCGAGCAGCTTGGCGACCACTGAATATGCATCACCCCCGCGCACCCCCAGGTGCTGTCGGGTCAATCTTTCTCAATGGAGCCTGCCATGAAAGTCCTCGTAGCGATCAAGCGCGTGGTCGATTACAACGTCAAGGTTCGCGTCAAAGCGGACAACTCCGGCGTCGACCTGGCTAACGTCAAGATGTCCATGAACCCCTTCTGCGAAATTGCCGTCGAAGAAGCCGTGCGCCTGAAGGAAAAAGGCGTGGCGAGCGAGATCGTCGTCGTGACCGTCGGCCCGGCCACGGCGCAGGAACAACTGCGTACAGCCCTGGCGCTGGGCGCAGATCGCGCCGTGTTGGTGGAGTCCGCCGAAGAGCTGACTTCCCTGGCTGTGGCCAAGCTGCTCAAGGCTGTGGTCGACAAGGAGCAGCCTCAACTGGTGATCCTTGGCAAACAGGCCATCGACAGCGACAACAACCAGACTGGCCAGATGCTCGCAGCCTTGAGCGGCTACGGTCAGGGCACTTTCGCCTCCAAGGTCGAAGTATCCGGCGACAGCGTGGCGGTGACCCGCGAAATCGACGGCGGCGCACAAACGGTTGCTCTGAAACTGCCGGCTATCGTCACCACCGACCTGCGGTTGAACGAGCCTCGCTACGCGTCCTTGCCCAACATCATGAAGGCCAAGAAAAAGCCGCTGGAAACCGTCACCCCGGATGCACTGGGTGTTTCCACCGCTTCGACCAACACAACCTTGAAAGTTGAAGCGCCGGCGGCTCGCAGCGCAGGCATCAAGGTCAAGTCGGTGGCAGAACTGGTCGAGAAACTGAAGAACGAAGCGAAGGTGATCTAAGCATGACTATTTTGGTAATCGCGGACCACGACAGCAAAGCAGTGGCCCCGGCCACCCTGAATACCGTGGCGGCTGCCGCCAAGATCGGTGGTGACATTCATGTGCTGGTTGCCGGCGCCAACGTCGGTGGTGTGGCCGAAGCGGCTGCGAAAATCGCAGGCGTGGCCAAGGTGCTGGTGGCCGATAATGCCGCCTACGCCCACCAACTGCCGGAAAACGTTGCGCCGCTGATTGCAGAGCTGGGTGCTGGCTATAGCCACATCCTCGCGCCTGCCACTTCCAACGGTAAAAACATCCTGCCGCGCGTGGCCGCCCAGTTGGACGTCGACCAGATCTCCGAGATCATCTCGGTAGAATCGGCGGATACCTTCAAGCGTCCGATCTATGCCGGTAACGCCATTGCCACCGTGCAATCGACGGCGGCCATCAAGGTCATCACCGTGCGTGCGACCGGCTTCGACCCTGTTGCTGCAGAAGGCGGTTCGGCTTCGATTGAAACCGTTGCGGCGGCGCACAACGCCGGTATCTCGGCCTTTGTGGGTGAAGAGCTGGCCAAGTCCGATCGCCCTGAGCTGACCGCTGCCAAGATCGTCGTTTCCGGCGGTCGCGGCATGCAGAACGGCGACAACTTCAAGCACCTGTATGCGCTGGCCGACAAGCTGGGCGCTGGCGTTGGTGCTTCCCGCGCTGCGGTCGACGCAGGTTTTGTACCGAACGACATGCAGGTCGGGCAGACCGGCAAGATCGTTGCCCCACAGCTGTACATCGCCGTCGGTATCTCCGGCGCGATCCAGCACCTGGCGGGGATGAAAGACTCCAAAGTGATCGTTGCGATCAACAAGGACGAAGAAGCGCCGATCTTCCAGGTGGCCGATTACGGCCTGGTGGGCGACCTGTTTGAGATCGTGCCACAGCTCCAGCAAGCCGTCTGAAACATCACGGGGAAAACATCAGACGCTACACTCATTAGCGTCTGATGCAGTGCGCGAGGCCTATCGCGCTTTCAACCCCGAGGGGCAGCGCGTCCCACTGCAGGAGTCAGCCCATGTCGACCGACGACGAACGCTCAGAATCCGCGCAATCAGCGAGTTCCCTTCCTCCGCTTGAGCGCAAACGATTCGGCGGTACGCAGCGCCGGCACGAAAGTTGGGACGACGAAACACCGGTCTCGCGCAGTGACCTCAGCAAAGGGCCCGAGGAGCTTCTGGAGCATCGCGAGGCCTACATCAACTGGAGCGTGCTGATCGTCTCCTCGGTCGTGATCCTCGCCTTTTCCATCTGCGCCATCATCATGCCCGATGAAGCCCGTTCGACGATGAAGACCGTCGTCGACTGGATCGCGACAAACCTCGGTTGGTATTACGTACTCACCATGACGCTGGTGATCGGCTTCGTACTCTGGGTCGCGTTCTCAAAAGAAGGCGACGTGCGAATTGGCCCCGACCACTCGCGGCCGCAGTACAAGCTGCTGACCTGGGTGGCGATGCTGTTCGCCGCAGGGGTCGGGATCGACATGCTCTTCTACTCGGTCACAGGCCCGGTGGTGCAGTATCTGCATCCACCTTCTGGCGACGGCAGCACCGCCGCGGCGATGCAGGATGCGGTGGTCTGGACCATGTTCCACTACGGCATCGCAGGCTGGGCGATGTATGCACTGCTGGGCATGGCGATGGGGTACTTCTCGTATCGGTGGGGCATGCCTCTGTCGATCCGTGCAGCCCTCTACCCGTTGCTGGGCAAGCGCGTGCGCGGCCCGTTGGGCGACGGCATCAGCATTTTTGCGCTGGTGGGCACGGTGTTCGGCGTTGCCACCTCGATGGGCATCGGCGTCGTGCTGCTAAGCGTCGGGTTCTCGCTGCTTTTCGGCCTGGAGGAGGGGCTCACACTGCAAATCATGCTGGTCATCGGCGCGGTGGTCCTGACCATTGCGGCTACTACGTCTGGCGTTGACCGAGGCATCCGCTTGATCGCCGAGCTGAACCTCTGGAGCGCCGTGGCAATGATGCTGTACATCCTCTTCACTGGGCAAACGGCGTTTCTCTTGAACGCCCTGGTTTTAAACATCGGCCAGTTCCTGGTCACGTTCCCCGCACGCACGCTGCAAACCTTCGCCTATGAGCCCGGTGGCGCCGAGTGGATGGCCGGATGGACGCTGTTTTTCTGGGCGTTCTGGCTCGCGTGGGGACCTTTTGTCGGGGTCTTTCTCGCGCGTATTTCGCGCGGGCGCACGCTGCGCGAGTTCGTGATTGCAGCCATTACCGCACCGGTATTGTGCGACTTCATCATCGTCTCGCTGTTCGGCAACTCCGCGCTGTTTCAGGTAATGCAGGGCAACACCGCGTTTGCCGAACTTGCGGTCCAGAGCCCGGAGCGGGGTTGGTACGCACTGTTGCAGATGTTCCCAGGCTCGATGTTCCTGATTGGGCTGGCGACGCTCTCGGGGCTGCTGTTCTACCTCACCAGCGCCAACTCGGGCGCGATGGTGATGTCGAACTTCTCCTCTTCAATTCCGGACCCATCACACGACGGGCCGAGCTGGCTGCGCATCTTCTGGGCTGTGCTCACCGCCGTACTCACCGTGGCGATGCTGATCGCAGGCGGTGTAACGACCATGGAGTACGCGACGCTCATCTTCGCGCTGCCGGTCACGGTCATCGCTTATCTGGTGATGGCGTCTTTCTACAAAGTGCTGCGCATGGAGCGCGCCGAGCGTGAAGGGCGCGTGTTGCGCAGGCCGTCCATGGCCCCGATTGGTGGCCATGTTCCAGAACGGTCGTGGAAGCAGCGCCTTGAGCATATGCGTTCGTTTCCGTCGCTCAAGCAGGTCACCCAATTTCTTGACCGCACGGTGCAGCCAGCGCTCGACGAAGTGGTCGCTGAGTTTCGCAAGCAAGGGTATGACGTGTTGCGCGATACCGTGGTCAACACCCACGGCCTCAACGAGCCATTGCTGCGGGTGTCGATGGATTCGTTCCGCGATTTCCTCTACCACGTCGCCGTGGTGGAGGCGCCCGTACCGATGTTCAGTGGCCGGATGACGCGTGAGATCGACGTCTACTACCGGCTTGAGGTGTTTACACAGACGGGGTCCGGCGGGTATGACCTGATGGGGCTGACCAAGCAGCAAGTCATCGATGACGTGCTGGAGCGATACGAGACTCACCTCGCATTTCTCACGTTCTCGTCGGAGACTGACACCGCATCGGTACTCACGCCGAGGCAGCCGGAATAGCTCGCGATGAATTCGGCGTGGTCTACCAGAACACCGCGGTGCCCTTATCGCGACCAAGGTCGGCTCCTACCGTGTAGGAGCAGGGTTTACCCGCGAGGCGTCGTGCCTGATACACCGCGGCGCCCCTTATCGCGAGCAAGCTGCAAAGCATATCGCTGAGCAAAGACTATGCTTTGCGCGTTCTCTGGTGTTCGATGTTCCGCTCATTCAGCCATTACATGGAAAGCAGGCTTATGAAACCCATCCGCTCCCTTGCTCACGCAGTAGTCTTCGCCTCACTCATGACCACCGCCAGTGTCGCCGTCCAGGCCGCTGAATTGCCGTTGGGGGGTAGTGCGTTGGAGGATCACGTCAGTACGAAGGTGCTGGCTGTGGACCCGGCCAATTATCAGGTCACCATCGAAGGCCCCAATAACACCCAAGTGCCCATCCAGCTCACCGACAAGGCCAAGGCCTTGCCCCATTTGAAAGTCGGCGACAAGGTCGACATCTACGTGACGCGCTCGGTCGCCTATGTGCTCAATACGACGGTGGGTGGCGTGCCAAAAGTCAGCGACGAATCCGGGACAGTTCGCGCCACCAAGGACAATCCCAATCCTGGAGGTGAGGCATTCCGTCAGGTCAAAGTCACTTCGAAGGTCACGGCCATTGATTTGAAAAAACATGAAGTGACGTTGCTGCCACCCGAGGGAAAAGTGAAGGTCGTGAAGGTTGAGGACCCCGAGCTCCAAGCCCGTATGAAGAACCTCAAGGTGGGCCAGACGGTGGACGCCATCTACACCGAAGTACTGAGGGTCAAGACTTCACGCTAAGCACTGCTTGGTGCCTCCCTTCGTGATGGGGCAATCAACTTTTGCCTCATCCCTCATTCATGCTAACCTCTTGCCCGTCGCTGCATATTCAGCGATACGAGCTTGGCGGCTCGTTACGAAGGCGCAACAGCGCCCCCAATCCCATCGCAGGCGCTTTTTTTGTGCCCGCGATTGGGTGCTTTATGGCGGGTTGCGCATGGACTTCTTCGGAAGTGCCGGGTTTCCTTCGTACCGGTCCGCCAACCTTGCGTAGCCCGTCACCTTAATCTGCTTGGCGGCAGACGGTGACGGCTCCATCCACGAAGGAGTTTCACTGTCATGAAGATCGTCCCCGATCCACCACCGTTACGCCCCACCACCATCCTGCAAACGACTCAATACCCCTTCAGTTCCTGCAACAACGCTCACGAATCACTCTTCCACGTGCGCAGTGGTGTCATCGCCGAGGACGCGCTGATCCATATCTTGCGTCATCTTCAAACCGCGTTCGAAACCGCCACCCGTGTCTACAACATCACGCCCTTGCTCGACAACGGATTACCGTGGTCCACGGTGTGGTCGGTGGAGTGTGCGAGGACGTTGGTTGAGGCGCTGTTAAGCGGTGCCGATGACGTGGTGATACCGCCCAAGGATGCAGACGCAAACGGGTTGTTTGTGCCTGGAACGATTCGCAAGACAGCGCAGAAGGCATTCGGGCATTTCGGTGCCTGTGAATTGCCGATGTTCAGTGTGAACAGTGGAGTGTTGGCGGAGGATGCGCTGCTGCATGTTTCGCTGTATTTGCAAGCGGCGTATAGCACGGCGAATGAGGGGCGAGAGGGCTGCATTGGGCGACGTTGCATGCCATTGAAGCGGCTGCGGCGTTGACGGAGGCATTGCTGGACGCGTCGAGCTTGTAGGAGCCGACCTTGGTCGCGATGGCATCACCGCGGTACTGGATAAACCGCGGTGATGCCATCGCGAGCAAGCTTTGCTCCTACACAGGATCAAAAGCAGTTACATCAGTAGGCCGCTTGGTAAACGGTCTTACCCTCCACGATCGTCTCTAGCACTTTGATGTCCTTGATCGCCATCGGGTCTACCTTGGCGATGTTATCCGACAGCACCACCATGTCCGCGTACTTCCCGACCTCGATCGAGCCCCGTTCCTTTTCTTCAAAGTTCTGGTAGGCCGCGTTGATGGTCGTGGCGCGCAGTGCCTGGGCCACTGGAATGCGCTGGGCTTCACCCAGCACTTTACCGCTGGTGGTCACCCGGTTCACGGCAGCCCAGATCAGGCGCATCGGTTCCATCGGTACGATCGGGGTATCGGTGTGGATGGTGTAGATCAGGCCGCGATCTTCAGCCGAACGGGTCGGGCTGATACGTTCGGCGCGGTTCTTGCCGATGAACAGGTCGCGATGGCGGTCACCCCAATAGTAGGTGTGCAGCACAAAGAAGGACGGGATGGCGTTGAGGCGCTTGACCTCGTCAAGCTGGTCTTCGCGCATCATCTGCGAATGGATCACCACTTGCCGCGGGTCTTTGCGCGGGAATACCTCTTGTGCATGGCGATAGGCATACAGCACATCATCGATGGCCGCGTCGCCGTTAGCGTGAATCATGATCTGGCGGCCCGACTTGTGGACCTGCAAGACCCGATCGGCCAACTGTTCACGGGTAAAGCGTGGGAAGCCTCGGTAGTGCTCGTCACCGTGGAACGGCGTGTGGTAGTGCTCACCCAGGAATCCGGTATAGCCTTGGATCGACCCGTCCGAGAACTCCTTGACGCCACCGAGCTTGATCTTGCCGCTGGTGAGCGGGACCTTGTCGTTAGCGTCCATGGAATCGAAGTTGCTCCAGGCTTGTACGCGGATAGGCACATTCCCCGCTTGGGCCGAGTCTTCGAGCATCTTCAGCAGCGCTGGCGTGGTATTGGCGCCATGGTTGGCCGTGGTGACGCCATGCGACGAGTACCACTGGCCCGCCAAACGGATGCCTTCCTTTTGTTGGGCTTCGGTCAATGCAGGTCGCAGCTTGCCGACCAGTGGCAATGCGGTCTCTTCCAGTATGCCATTGGGTTCGCCATTGGCATCCCGGCGGATGGTGCCGCCCGCTGGGTTGGGTGTTTTGGCAGTAATGCCGGCCAATGCCAGTGCGGCGCTGTTGGCGACGGTGAGGTGGCCTGAAACGTGAGTAATGTAGACCGGCTGGGTGGACGATACTTTGTCCAGGTCCTCGCGGGTGGGGTGACGCTTTTCGGCGAGCAGGGTGTCGTCGTAACCCGCACCGCTGATCCACTCCTGAGGGCCAACCTTGGCTTTCTGGGCTTTGAGCAGCTCGACGATGTCGTTGATGTTCTTGACCGTGCCAATGGGCGGGCTGTTCAGGTCAGCGACAAAGGTACCGGTAATGCGCGCGATCGCGAAATGGCTGTGGGCGTCATAGATGCCGGGGATCAGGGTCTTGCCCTTGAGGTCCACTACCTTGGTATCGGCCCCGATGTACTGGGCGACGTTTTTGGACGCCCCCACGGCCAGGATTTTTCCATCGCGTACAGCGACGGCTTCAGCGGTGCTGTTGTCTTTGTCGACCGTCAGCACATTGGCGTTGGTATAGACCACCTGCGCTTGTGTATTGGGTGTGCCCTGAGTGGCATATGCGTTGACCGTAAGGGTCGCCGCCAGCAGGGTAAGCAAAAATTTCGGCTGCATGTAAATCTCCTGTGGCTCAGGGGCAGGGGCGTGCCCCTGAGCGGGAAGTCATTCAGTTTTTGTTATTAGTACAGCGGTGTTGTACTGCGGCTCTGAGCAAAGGCTGCCAGAGCCGAGCGGTCAGGCGGCGCGAGGCTGTTTGCTACCTGTGTTCTTTGCAGCGGATGGGCTGTTGTTAACGCCAGCCAGCTCATCGGCATCGGCTTGCTCGGCGCTGGACAGCTCTGACGCGTTGTGGCCGATGCGCTTGAGCAGCAGGAGCATGCACACCAGCGAAACCAGGGCGTAGGAGCCCGAAGCGATCGCGACACCCACGATGCTACCCGTGGAGTTCAGGATGCCTTGCGCAAGCACTGGCGTCGCACCGCCGACCAGCAAGGAGCACAGCTGGTAGGAAATCGACAAACCGCTGTATCGCACCTTGGTTGGGAAGGCCCGGGCCAGGATGCCGCCGACGGCGCCATAGAACATCGAGTGGGGAATGGTAGCCAGGCACATGCCGAGCGCCGCGATCCAGTAGATCTTGGTTTCTACGGCGAAGAACATCGCCGGCATCAGGATCAGTTCCGGGATCACCATCCAGGCGACCGCCTTGCGCATATCAATCTTCGAGACCAGCACGGCACCGAAAGGCTGGACGATAAACTGAACCACCAGCGACATGATGATCACGCTGAGGAAGGTGCTTTGTGCGTACCCCAGCTCCTTGGTCGCCCAGGACAGGGCGAAGGTGCTCTTGAAGTAGGTCACATGGATGATCGGCAAGACGCCGGCACCGAGCAGTACGATCTTCCAATGGTTGCGCAGCACTTCCAGGATCGGCAGCTTGACGGTCTTCTTCTCTTTCATCAGGCGCTTCATGTCGTCCGACTCTTCAAGCTTGAGGCGGATTACCATGCCGATGATCACCAGCGCAGCAGACAGCAGGAACGGAATGCGCCAGCCCCAGAGCATGAACTCCGAGGTCGGAATCGCGCTGAGTGCAAAGAACACGACGGTGGCCAACAGGTTACCGGCGGGGGAGCCCTGTTGAGCGAAGGCGGCATAGAGGATGCCCTTGCCCTTGGGGGCGTTTTCGCTGGCAATCAGAATCGCGCCACCCCATTCGCCACCCACGGCGATACCCTGGATAACACGCAGGACCACCAGAGAGATCGGCGCCCAGACACCTATTTGCGCGTAAGTAGGCAGCAGGCCGATGAAGGTGGTGGCCACCCCCATCATGACAAGCGTGATCACCAGGGTGGTCTTGCGGCCAATCTTGTCGCCCAAGTGGCCAAAGATGATGCCGCCGATGGGCCGTGCAACAAATCCGGCCCACAGTGTGAGGAAGGAGAGCAAGGTCGCGGTGCCTGGCGCGAGGTCGGAAGGGAAAAACACTTTGCCGAAAACCAGAGCAGCGGCTATGCCATAGGCATAAAAGTCATACCACTCGATGGTCGTTCCGATGAACGAGGCGATGCCCGCTTTGCGAGCTTTCTGATGCGCGGCAGCTTCCTGGGCGGCATTCATATTAAATTCCTGCTCATTATTATTTGAATATCCCTCTCGCCGTAGCGGAGGAAGGCTGGGACTCGGGTTCAACGCGCTATGCGTATGTGTAGGTCCGATAGTGCAGAGCCTATACGGGAAGGATAATAAAAAATAATGATTAAATTTTATTGTTTGATATGCGATTTCATATCGTCAAACCGATTGAAGGTGGGCGAAATTTGCTTTCTGTTGAGATTTAAAGAGTTCCAGAAAGCTCTGCGCCGCCGCTGAGGGTGCGACGGCCTGACGAATGGCATGGATCTCGGACAGCGGGCCTTCGCCGTTGATTTCGCAAAAATGCACGCCTTCTTTCCAGATAGTGGACAAGGTCTGCGGGACCAACGCGATACCCATCTCAAAGGCCACCATCGCCACCACCGTTTGCCATAGGCGGGTCTCATGGCGGATCCGCGGGCTGAAGCCTGCCGCCACGCAGCGCGCAATGATCAGGTCGTGATAGTGCGGGGACACGCTGCGTGGAAACAGGATGAAGTCTTCTTGCGCAAGGTCCGCAAGCTCAACCCGCGGTTCACCCGCCAGCCGATGGGAGGAGGGCAGGCAGCACAGAAAGGGCTCGCTGAGCAGCAACTCGCACACGATACTGTCGGGAAACTTGCTCCAGTGAACGAAGCCGATATCGATCTGGCCGCGCTGCAATGCCTGGGACTGCTCGGCACTGTTCATTTCCATCAGCACGATTTCGGTGTCGGGGTGGTTCGCCTCGAAGGTCTTGACTGCCTGCGGCAGGCCGCGGTTGAGGATCGAGTTGACGAAGCCAACACTCAAGCGCCCGGTAAACCCCTGGGCCGAGCGCAAGGTCAGGCGCCTTGCCTGCTCGGCGCGTAGCAGCAGATAACGCGCCTCTTCCAGCAATACTTGCCCGGCGTTAGTCAGGCTCACCGATTTGTTGTTTCGATTGAGCAACTGGATATCGAGCTGGCTCTCGAGCTTTTTGATGTCGAAGCTCAGCGCGGGTTGGGAGATGAACAGGCGCGCGGCGGCCCGTCCAAAATGAAGCTCTTCGGCCACGGCGACAAAATAACGAAGTTGCTTGAGATCCATGTTGACCTGCTCGGGGCTACGATAATTTTTTCTTATCGTAGATCATTTTATTTGTATTAGATACTTCTCGATGGCCTCCCTACTCTTGGTCCACAAGAACCAGGAGAGTCACCATGAATATCACCCAAGAACACGATCACGACCCCCTCAATATTCCCGACAGCCGGGGCCTGAACCTGTTTGAGTGCGATACCGGGCTGGCCGACTTGCTGAAGGTTTACCTGCCTTCCGAGCTCTACTCCAAGTGGTTGCCAACCTGGCAGCAACTCGGTGCGCGAGCCGGTGGTGAGCTGGATGTGCTGGCGCTTTCGGCCGACAAGAACCCGCCGAAACTGTTGCCGCGCACCCGTCGTGGTGAAGATATTCAAACCGTTCAAAAGCACCCGGATTTCGTCGACCTGGAAAAGGTAGCTTACGCCGAGCTGGGCCTTGCCGCGATGAGCCATCGCGATGACGGCACGCTGCCGCTGGAAAAGTACGCGCTGACCTACCTGTTCGTGCAGGCCGAGTTTGGCCTGTGCTGCCCGGTGAGCATGACCGACTCCCTGACCCGCACCCTGCGCAAGTTCGGCTCGCCTGAGCTGGTGGCGCGCTACTTGCCGTCGCTGGTCTCGCAGGATTTTGACACCTTGTTCCAGGGCGCCATGTTCATGACTGAACAGGCCGCAGGTTCCGATGTTTCCAGCACCCAGACCCGAGCCCGCCTGGTCGATGGCGAGTGGCAGCTGTTTGGTGAAAAGTGGTTCTGCTCCAACCCCGATGCGGACCTTGCGATGGTCCTGGCCCGCCCAGAAGATGCACCGGCGGGCATGAAGGGCGTTAGCCTGTTCCTGTTGCCCAAGCTGCGCCCGGACGGTTCGCGTAACGCCTACCGGATCCAGCGTCTGAAAGACAAACTGGGCACGCGTTCGATGGCCAGTGGCGAAATTACCCTGGAAGGCGCCACCGCTTACCTGATTGGCGAAGTCGGCCGCGGGTTCCAGCAAATGGCTGACATGGTCAACATGTCGCGCCTGTCCAACGGTGTGCGAGCGTCCGGCTTGATGCGTCGTGGCGTCAACGAGGCGATGTACATCGCTCGTCATCGTCGTGCCTTTGGCAAGCGCTTGATCGAAATGCCATTGATGCAGCGCCAGTTGCTGAAAATGATGTTGCCCGCCGAGCAGGCACGCTCGATGTTCATGCAGATTGCGTCCCTGCTGCCTAAGGCCGACAAGGGCGACGAAGCTGCGCGCAAGTGCGTGCGTATCCTTACGCCGCTGATCAAGTTCCGTGCTTGCCGCGATGCACGCAAGGTGACCGGCGACGCCATGGAAGTGCGTGGCGGCATCGGCTACATCGAAGAATGGAGCGATGCTCGCCTGGTGCGTGATGCTCACCTGGGTTCGATCTGGGAAGGCACCAGCAATATCGTCGCGCTGGACATCGGCCGCGCCGAGACCCGCGAACAAGCCCTTGAGCCGCTGCACCAGTATCTTGCCGGTGTCCTGGCTGATGCCAACTTGCCAGCGGCCAGCCACCAGTTGTTCGAAACACTGCTGCAGCGCACGGTAGCGAGATTCTCCGAAGTGGCCCATGAACGCCGCGATGAAGAAGTGCGTCAGGCCGGCAGTGCTCTTTACCACATCGCCACCGCGATTTTCATGGCCTGGGAATCCAGCCGCCAGCCTGATAATGCGCGCCGCCTGGCCTTGGCCCACCTGCTGCTGCAACACAAGTTGCTGCCTCGCGACCCACTGAACCCTGAGCCTTCGATCAACGCCGAGCTGCTGTCGCGCCTGGCCAATGAAAGCCCGTTGTCGCAAGACGAAGCCATGCAGCTGTTGCCGGCCTGAACGGCCCCTAGTTCGAGAGCATATTGATGAGCCAGTCCAAAGGGGCCCTCGAGGGCCTGAAAGTAATCGATCTGAGCCGCGTACTGGGTGGGCCTTACTGCTCCCAGG
Organism: Pseudomonas sp. KH_021; assembly: GCF_057838865.1. NCBI lineage: Bacteria > Pseudomonadati > Pseudomonadota > Gammaproteobacteria > Pseudomonadales > Pseudomonadaceae > Pseudomonas > Pseudomonas sp. KH_021. Next base: position 2,282,794 of record NZ_CM174477.1, read on the forward strand.
CGCTGGCCGACCATGGCGCCGACGTGATCAAGCTTGAACCCTTGACCGGCGATGAAACCCGCGGCTGGGGCCCTCCCTTCGAGGGCGCGGACGCCTCCTACTATCGCGGCGTCAACCGCAACAAGCAGGGTATCGCTGTAGACCTGTCGCGCCCTGAAGGCATTGAGCTGTTGATGAGCCTGCTTGAAGGCGCAGACGTGCTGATTGAAAACTTCAAGCCCGGCACATTGAAGCGCTGGGGCATTGATTACACCGAAGTCCTGAGCCAGCGTTTCCCTGGGCTGATCCACTGTGCGATCTCAGGTTTTGGTGGCGACGGTCCGTTGGGTGGCCTGCCAGGCTACGACGCGGTGATCCAGGCCATGGCCGGGCTGATGAGCGTCAACGGCGAGGCCGAGAGCGGCCCGCTGCGCATTGGCCTGCCGATCGTCGACATGGTGACCGGGCTTAACGCCTTGGCGGGCGTTCTGTTGGCACTCAACGAACGTCATCGCAGTGGCCTGGGGCAGTCGCTGGACATCACCCTGTACGACAGCGGTGTGTCGTTGCTGCACCCGCACATCCCGAACTACCTGGCGTCTGGCAAGGTCCCGCAGCTGACGGGCAATGCCCACCCCAACATCGCGCCGTACGACAGTTATCGCACGGGCACCGCGCCGATTTTCCTGGCCGTGGGCAATGATCGCCAGTTCGCCAAGTTGTGCGAGCATTTGGGCGCGAGCGAGCTCACCGAAGACCCTCGCTTCGTCAACAACGGCGCACGTTCGGGCAACCGCGAGGCGCTCAAGCAGGCGCTGGAAATGCACTTGGCCAGCCACGACGGGGCGTTCCTGTCCCAGCAACTGATCCGCGCTGGCGTGCCCTGCGGGTCCATCGCCAGTGTCGACGCTGTGGTCGCCCACCCGCATACCCAACATCGCGGCATGTTGGTGGATATCGGCGACTATCGCGGTATCGGCTCGCCGGTGAAGCTGTCTCGCACTCCGGCCACCTACCGCACTGCACCGCCAACCTTGGGTCAAGACACCCGCGCCGTGCTTGAAGGCCTGGGGCTGGAAGAGCAAGTGATCGAGAAGCTGTATGCCGCGGGCATCGTGCGCGGCTAACGCCACTTTTTGACAGTGCCAGCGGCGTATCGCCCTGGCACTGGATCTCCCCCTTAATACCCCTAGCAGGAGAGCACATGAGCCTTGAGCCCTTGGTTTTGCTGGAGCAACCCGCACCGGGTGTGGCATTGCTCAGGCTTAATCGCCCTAATGCGCGCAATGCCCTGAACATGGCACTGCGTGAGGAACTGGCCGGCCACTTTCGCCGCCTCGATGAGTGCCCCGAGACCCGCGTCATCATTCTGACCGGTAACGATAAGGTGTTCGCAGCCGGCGCGGACCTTGCCGAGATGGTCGATGCCACGGCAATGGAGCTGTATGCACGGCATGCCGAGCGTCATTGGCAGGCCATCTCCTCGTGCAGCAAGCCGGTCATCGCGGCGGTCAACGGCTTCGCCCTGGGCGGTGGCTGTGAATTGGCGATGCATTGCGACCTGATCATCGCCGGCACTTCAGCGCGATTCGCCCAACCGGAAGTCAAGGTTGGGGTGATGCCAGGGGCTGGTGGTACTCAGCGACTGGTGCGTGCCGTGGGCAAGTTCCAGGCGCTGCGCATGCTGTTTACCGGTTGCCTGGTGACGGCAGACGAGGCGCTGCGCATGGGCCTGGTCAGCGAGGTGGTGGAAGACGCCGAAACCGTGTCCCAGGCCTTGGTGCTGGCTGTCGCTATCGCCGATATGCCGTCGATTGCCGTGGCGCAGATCAAGGAAGTGGTGCTCGGGGGCATGGACTTGCCGCTGGAGCAAGCGCTGACCCTGGAACGCAAGGCCTTCCAGTTGCTGTTCGGCTCGCATGATCAGAAAGAAGGCATGCAGGCCTTTCTGCAAAAACGCAAACCGGAGTACATCGGCCAATGAACCTGCACTCACTGCAACGTATCGGTGTGGTCGGCGCTGGCGCCATGGGGCAGGGTATTGCCCAGGTCATGGCCCAGGCGGGGTTGCACGTCTCATTGTTTGATGTTCGCCAAGGGGCTGCGAGCGCTGCGCGCGAGCAACTGGCGGCCACCTTCGCCACGTTGCAAGAAAAGGGGCGGATCACACCGCAAGCCGCCAGCGAGGCGCTTGAGCACGTTCAGGTCGCCGACGACCTGCCTGCACTGGCCGGCTGCCAATTGGTGATCGAGGCCATCGTCGAAAACCTTGAGGCCAAACAGCAGTTGTTCCGCCAGCTGGATGAGCTGTGTGATGAATCGACCGTGCTGGCGAGCAACACCTCGTCGCTGTCGATCACTGCCATCGCTTCGGTGTGCAAGCATCCAGGGCGCGTGGCCGGGCTGCATTTCTTCAACCCGGTGCCGCTGATGCGCCTGGTCGAAGTCATCGGTGGTATTGCCACAGGCGCAGAAGTCATCGAGATGCTGCAGGATTTGGTGCGGCGCATCGGTCATTACCCGGCCCAGTCCACCGACTCGCCGGGCTTTATCGTCAACCACGCAGGCCGTGCCTTTGGCACCGAAGCCTTGCGCATTCTCAGTGAGCAAGTCGCTCCGGCTGCCCTGATTGATGCAGTGCTGCGCGACGGTGCCGGCTTTCGCATGGGGCCGTTCGAATTGCTGGACCTGATCGGGCTGGATGTCAGCCTACCAGTGATGGAATCGGTGTATCACCAGTTCTATGAAGAGCCCCGTTATCGGCCTCATCCGCTGCTGGGCTTGATGAAAGCCGGCGGGCACCTGGGGCGTAAAACGGGTCAAGGTTTCTATCAATACGCAGGCAAGGGCGCGGCACCGCGCGTGGTTCAAACCGTGCCGGCCTGCTCACAGCTGCCTCCTGTGTGGGTGGCCGCCGATGACGACATCGGCAGGGCGCGGTTACTGGCGATGCTTGAGCCGCTAGGCGCTGAGATCGAGACGGGCCTTAGGCCCTCCGCACAAGCCTTGTGCTTGCTGGCAACGCTGGGTGATGACGCCACCGAATCGGCCTTGCGACACGGTACAGACCCTGCGCGCACAGTGGCGGTCGATACCTTGTTCGAGCCTGGCAGCCTGCGCTGCCTGATGGTCAACCCGGCGACGCTTCCTGAGATGCAGAACGCTGCTCACGCGCTGTTCAGCGCCGACGGCGGTACGGTGGTGGTGATCCGCGACAGTTGCGGATTTATCTTGCAGCGCACCCTGGCATCGATCGTCAACCTGGCCTGTGACATCGCACAACAGGGCATCGCCTCGGTGGCTGATATCGACATGGCCGTGCGCTTGGGCCTGGGTTACCCGCAGGGTCCGCTGGCGTGGGGCGATCAATTGGGTGGCGCACGCCTGCTGCAGATTCTGGAGCGCATGCATGCCCAGACCGGCGATCCGCGTTACCGCCCAAGCAACTGGCTGCGCCGTCGGGTCCGGTTGGGGATTTCCCTGTGCCAACCCGAGAACCCGATGCCGGCCTGAGCCGACTCACCTTTAATTTTTCGAGAGCTTCGTCATGCTTGATGCCTACATTTACAGCGGTTTGCGTACTCCCTTCGGTCGCCATGCTGGCAGCTTGTCCGCCGTGCGCCCGGATGACCTGGTCGGGCCTCTTCTGGCCCGCCTGATGGAAACCTCGGGTTTGCCTACTGACGCGCTGGAGGATGTGATCCTGGGTTGCACCAACCAGGCCGGCGAAGACAGCCGCAACGTAGCCCGCAATGCCTTGCTCAGCGCCGGGCTGCCCTTTAGCGTGCCTGGGCAGACGGTCAACCGCTTGTGCGCCAGCGGCCTGTCGGCGGTGATCGATGCGGCGCGGGCCATCACCTGCGGCGAAGGCCAGCTGTACCTGGCCGGCGGTGTCGAGAGCATGTCACGGGCACCCTTTGTACTCGCCAAGGCCCAGAGCGCTTTCAGCCGGACCCAGGAAATGGCCGACAGCACCATCGGTGCCCGCTTCTCCAACCCGAAACTGGTGGAGCGCTACGGCAACGACAGCATGCCGGAAACCGGCGACAACGTGGCCGAGATGTTTTGCATCAGCCGAGAGGATGCCGACCGTTTTGCCGCCGCCTCCCAGGCACGCTACCAGGCTGCCCTTGAGGCCGGCGTGTTGGACGATGAAATCCTGCCTATCGATGTACCGTCCGGGCGCAAGGGCCAGACCGTGTCCGTCAGCCGCGACGAGCACCCACGGCCGCAGTCCGACCTTGAGGCCTTGTCGCGCTTGAAGCCGCTGTTCGAAGGTGGCATCGTCACCGCCGGCAACGCCTCGGGGATCAACGACGGCGCCGCGGCGTTGCTGTTGGGCAACCGCGAGATTGGCCAGAAGCATGGTCTGCAACCCATGGCGCGGATTCTGTCTGCGGCAGTCGTCGGCGTGGAGCCCCGGATCATGGGCATCGGCCCGCACCGAGCCATCGAAGTGGCCTTGCAGCGCGCCGGTATCAAGCTTGCGCAGGTCGATCTGATCGAGATCAACGAGGCGTTCGCGCCACAGGTGCTGTCCTGCCTCAAGGCCTTGGACATCCGCTTCGATGATCCACGGGTCAACCCTAACGGCGGCGCTATCGCCATGGGGCATCCACTGGGCGCATCCGGTGCACGACTGGTACTCAGTGCCTGTCGCACCCTGCAGCGCAATCAGCAACGTTACGCAGTGGTCAGCCTCTGCGTAGGTGTGGGACAGGGCGTGGCGATGGTGATCGAACGCACCTGAGCCAAAACGCAGTCGCAACCCTGTAAACAACAATAAAAAGGGCGCGAAAGCGCCCACGGGAAACCTTCGCCATGAACTCACCTTCACGCTTCACTTGCCTGGCCTTGGCCGTCTCCAGTTGCGCTTACGGCCAGTTCGCGCAGGCAGACTTTATCAAGGACAGCCACGCCACGCTGAGCCTGCGTAACCTATACGTCAACCATGACTACCGTGACCAGCCCGGCACGCTCGGGCAGAGTAAAACCGAAGAATGGGCCCAAGGGTTCGTGCTCAATTACGCATCGGGTTTTACAGCAGGGACACTGGGGCTGGGCGTTGATGCGATAGTGCTGCAGGGCCTGACGCTCGATAGCGGCGCGGGCGTGCATCGCGGCAGCACCATGATCCCCGACGACGGTGCTGGCGCTGCCGCCGCCTGGAGCCGATTTGGCGTGACCGGCAAGGCTCGCCTGGGCAAGAGCGAGGCTCGCTTGGGCACCTTGCAGCCCAAGTTGCCGATCGTGGTGACCAACGACGGTCGTCTGTTGCCACAGACCTATGAGGGCGCGCAATTCACCAGCAATGACTTCGACAACTTGACCCTGACCGCTGGCCGCCTGGACAAAGCGACCGCTCGAGCCTCCACGGACCGAACAGGGCTGGCGGTCGTGGGCGGGACCCGGGAAAGCGATCAGTTCGTGTTTGCCGGTGCCGATTACAAACTCACCAAAGACCTGGTCGTGCAGTATTACGCCGCTAACCTTGAGGACTACTACACACAGCAGTTCTTGGGTTTGCAGCCTAAGTTCATCTTGGGTGAAGGGCAGTCGATCAAGGCTGACCTGCGTTACTTCGACACCCGCTCCAGTGGCGCCAACAGCAGCGCCAGCGGCCGTGCCCAGGGCTATCGTGTGGGCGGATACAGCGATGGCGGGTCCGGTGAAATCGACAACAGCACCTGGAGCGCGATGTTCACCTATACCCTCGGTGGTCATGAGCTCATGGGCGGCTATCAGCAGGTTTCCGACGATAGCAACTTTGTCCAGCTCAACCAGGGAGGCCTACCTGGCAAAGGGGCCACGGGCGCGAGCGTCTACCTGCCCACCGACCGCTTGATCGCAAACTTCACCCGGGCCGGGGAAAGTACCTGGATCGGCCAGTACACCTATGACTTTGCCGCGCTGGGCGTTCCGGGATTGCGTGCGTCGATGATCTATCTCAAGGGTGATGGCATCAAGACCGCCTCCGGCGAGGATCAGAAGGAGTGGGAGCGCGACGTGTCGCTGGACTACGTCATCCAGAACGGGATGTTCAAAGGCGTCGGCCTGAATTGGCGTAATGCCGTGTTTCGCTCGGAGGCGGCTCCTGCTCAAGACCTGAACCGCTTGACCGTCAGCTATACGGTTGCCTTGTTCTGACAGGCACCGCGGTGTGGCCATCGCGGCATAGGTATCTACACAACTCTGGGGCAGCGCGGCTCTTGTAGCCGCTGCCGAGGTACGAGGCTGCGATCGGCGGCGAAGCCGTCGTAAATTCAGGCCCTTCGGTGTGCCTGATGGATTATGGTCTCAGGTTTTACGGCCGCTTCGCTGCCGATCGCAGCCTCGTACCTCGTCAGCGGCTACATTCGTAGCAGTACGCCAAAAGATGTGTAGATACCTATGGCCATCGCGGCATAGGTATCTACACAACTCTGGGGCAGCGCGGCTCTTGTAGCCGCTGCCGAGGTACGAGGCTGCGATCGGCGGCGAAGCCGTCGTAAATTCAGGCCCTTCGGTGTGCCTGATGGATTATGGTCTCAGGTTTTACGGCCGCTTCGCTGCCGATCGCAGCCTCGTACCTCGTCAGCGGCTACATTCGTAGCAGTACGCCAAAAGATGTGTAGATACCTATGGCCATCGCGGGTAAGGCTGGCTCCTACAGGGCTTGGCGTAGGAGCCGGCTTTAGCCGCGATCAGTTCTGTATGGACTGGATAAAACCGGCGATGCGGCTATTGCTGGGGTCGGCGAGGAGTTCTTGCGGGGTGCCGGACTCCAGGATGCCACCGTCGGCGACGAAGCAGATGCGGTCGGCCAGTTTGCGGGCGAAGTTCATTTCATGGGTGACAATGATCATCGTCATGCCCTCCTGGGCCAGTGCGCGGATGGTGTCGAGTACCCCTGAGACCAGCTCCGGGTCGAGCGCCGAGGTCGGTTCATCGAACAGGATCAATTCCGGCTTCATCGCCAAAGCCCGGGCAATCGCGACCCGTTGACGCTGGCCGCCAGACAGCTGATCGGGGTAGTAGTCCAGGCGCGCCGAGAGGCCGACCTTTTCGAGGATGGCCCTGGCATCGGCAATCGCTTCCTGCTTGGGGCGATGTAGCACATGCAGCGGCCCCTCGATGACGTTCTCCAGTACCGTGCGGTTATTGAACAGGTTGAACTGCTGGAACACCATGGGCATTTTGCTGCGAGCCTTGCGCAGTTTGGATTCGTCCAGCTGATGGTAGGTCTGGTTGTCCGAATGGCATAAACGCTCGCCAGTAAAGGTAATCTCGCCGGCACAGGGTGTTTCCAAAAAGTTGATGCAGCGCAGCAGGGTCGATTTGCCCCCTCCGCTTGGACCAATGAGGAAGACCACTTCTCCACGTTTTACCGTCAGGTCAACGCCGCGCAGGATCTTGCTGCTCCCGTAGGCCTTGTGCAGCCCTTTGATCTGCAGGATAGGTTCGGCATTCATGATTTGGCCTCGGTCAGCTTGTTGGATACCTGGCTGCGGGTGGCAAGGGTACCGGTACGCAGGTGAGCGGGGGTCAGGCGTTGTTCGATCCAGTGCACACCCCGTGCAGCAATGAAGCTCAGGACGAAGTAGATGAGGGCGACCATCAGGTAGACCTGCATGCTCAGGAAGGTGTTGGCGATGACGATACTGCCGTGGCGCAGCAATTCATTCACGGCAATGAACGACACTAGCGAGGAGTCCTTGAGCAAGGAGATAAAGTAGCCACCGACCGTTGGGATGGCGATTTTAAGGGCTTGGGGCAGGATCACCCGCAGATAGATTTGATTGCGCGACATGCCAATGGATAAACCCGCCTCCCGCTGGCCCTTGTCCAGCGAGAGGATGGCGGCCCGAAAGACCTCGGAGAGGTAAGCGCCGAGGTTGAGGCTCAGGCCCAATACCCCGGCCCAGAAGCCGGAAAGGGTCAGGCCGATCTGCGGCAAGGTGAAGTAGATCACCAACAACTGCACCACCAGCGGTACCCCGCGCCAGATTTCCACATAGCAACGCATCGGCCAGTCCAGCCACGGCCGGCGCGTCAGTCGGCCAAGCGCGACGGCAAGGCCAATGAGGATGCCAAGGGCCATGCTCAGCACGGACAGTTGCAATGTCACCACCGCGCCCTTGAGCAGGAACGGGAAATACTTGGGAATCAGGACAAACAGGAAATCGTACATAGCGGTATTCCTTTGTTTGTGCGCCGGTCAGTTCTTGGTCAGTTGGGTTTGCTCCAGATCCCATACGCCGTATTTTTCGAGAATTGCCTTGTGAGTGCCGTCGGCGATCATCGAGCTGATGGCGCCGTTGAGGGCTTCGCGCAGATCGTCACATTCGCCCCGCACGGCGATGGCTTGCGTTCCATAGATGTAGGGCGCCTTGGTTTCGGCGGCGGCCCATTCAGGTTTCGGTTGATAAAGGATCGGTTCACCCACGGTGCGCAGGTTTTGCATGGTTTCCTTCTGGCCGATCAAGGTGCCCTGATCGAGCAGCACGGCATCGGCCTGATTGTTCTGCAGGGCCTGGAAAGGTTCACCGAAGCCGTTGAAGTCCATGACTTCACCGACCACACCGGCGTCGGCCAGGCGATGTGCGTTGAGCGAGTCGTCGGTGCCCATCACGGAGGCGATCTTCTTGCCCTTGAGGTCGGCCATCGATTTGATCGGTGAGTCAGTCTTCACGATCACAAAGTTGTAGCTCAGGAAGTAGGGGGTGGTGAACTGGATCCCGGCGTTTTGTATCCGTTCCTGGGTGGCCGACATGGCGGACAGGATGATGTCCCAGCGCTTGGATTTCATGCCAGGAATCAGCGTGGACCACTCGGTCACCACATACTCGGTCTTGGGCACGCCAATGCGCTTGCCGATTTCTTTGAACAGCTCGGCTTCGAAGCCGCCGTAGCTGCCGTCTTCGTTTTGCCAAATGAACGGTTTGGTGCCCATCAGGCCATTGCCGGAGCGCAGTACGCCAGACGCCTTGACGTCCGCCAGGCAACTGCTGCTGGCCTGGGCGATGCCCGCGGTGCCGAGAAGCAGCGCAAGGGCGCTGATGGTGAGGAGTGAACGTTGCATGGGATGTGTCTCCGACTGGGGATTTTATTGTTATTTTTCGAGCGAAGTGCGCGGGGCGTGGTATCAGGCTTCTTTGCGCCAGACCACTGGAAACCAGTCTTCGCGCATGCGGTCGCCGGTATGCAGGTTGATTCCGGGGAAGGGTGGGGAGGTACGGCCCGGGCGGGCAATGTAGCGAACGTCGTCACCGATGAAACGGGTCGAGAACGCCCTTCGCCGGCCAGTGCCCTGGTTGCCTGCGGCACCGTGTACGGTGCGAAAGTCAAACACCACGGCATCGCCTGGTTGCAGCTCCGGGGAGAGGAGGGTGAAGTCGCCGTTTTCAACATCCGGCATGTCCATGAACAGACTTTCCCCGGTCACGGAGTGGGCTTCGCCATAGAAGTCGGCGTTGTTTGCCCAGCTTTTTGGCCGTACCGGTTTGGGCCATCGGTGGGAGCCAAGTACCACGCTCAGGGTGTTGAGCTGGGTCACAGGATCCAGGGGAATCCAGTAGCTGGCCGTCTGCAGGCCGTCCACGCAGTAATAGGGCAGGTCCTGATGCCAAGGCGTCGGTTTGGACGTGCCAGGCTCTTTGACCAGGATATGGTCGTGGAATACCTGCACTTGCCGCGACTGCATGATCTGCCCGGCAATGCCCGCCGCCGGCGAGTTGAGGACAAAGTCGCTAAAGGCCGGAATGCGTTGCCAGTTGCAGTAGTCTTCAAAAAACCGGCCGCTTTCCCCGCTGCCCACATTCTCGATCGCAAATGGGCTAGGGTTGGCCAGGTTCTGTTCGAAACCTTCACGCAGACGCTCGATCCAGTCGGTGAAAACGCCGCGTAAAACAACCGCACCGTCGCGCTGAAATACCTCGACATCGGACATCGTCATCGGACTTGCTCCTTTGTTGTTGTCGGTATGCGAGGAGTATTGCTTTTAGGCATAAATAGGAAAACTATATATTTCTTATTCTTGAGTATAGGTAAACATGATAGGTTTTTCGTTCCGTCAGTTGGAGTACTTCGTGGCGGCGGCCGAGCACGGCAGTATCAGCGCGGCGGCCAGGGCACGGCATGTGTCGCAACCCTCCGTATCGCTGGCGATCTCGCAGCTGGAAGGCACCTTGGGCGAGCGTCTGTTTCGGCGCCAGGTCAGTCGCGGGCTCGAACTGACTCCCGCGGGCCAGCGCCTGTTGGGGCGGGCTCGGGATATCCTCAACCTGGCGGTGGAGATGGCCCAGGTCCATGGGGGCGATCAGGCCCTGCGCGGTCAGCTGACGTTGGCCTGTTTCCAGGACCTGGGGCCGTACTATGCGCCGCGCTTGCTCGCGGGCTTTCGTGCGCAACACCCGGAAGTGACGGTGACCTTGTTCGAAACCGACCTTGCGGGTGTGCATCGGATTCTCAGCGCCGGCAAGGCGGAGCTGGCATTGACTTATGAGTTGGGGCTCGATCCGCTGGCCGAACGCACCGTGCTCGCCCAACTGGCGCCCTATGCCTTGTTGCCGGCCGATCACCCATTGGCGGCTCAGGCCGATGTCTCGCTGCTGGACCTGTCATACGAGTGCCTGATCCTGGAAGACATTCCACAGACGCGGGAGTATTTCCTCTCGTTGTTCTGGTCCCAGGACTTGCACCCCATGGCCCAGCAATACACCCAGACCTTCGAGATGCAGAGGGGGCTGGTGGCCCATGGTTATGGCGTGGCCTTGTCCTGCACCCGGCCTGTGGGTGACCAGAGTTACGACGGCAAGGCCATCGCTTGCCGCCCGGTTCGTGAAGCGCTCAATCCCCAGCGAGTGGTGCTCGCCCAATCCACGGCCATGCGCCCTTCACAAGTCGCGCAGGCGTTCATGAGTTGGGCGGCGAACAACGCTTTGGCTGATGTATTGCGGTGAAGCCATTTGTAGGAGCTGACCTTGGTCGCGATGGCATCGCCGCGGTTTTCAGGAAGACCGCAGCGACGCCATCGCGACCAAGGTCAGCTCCTACGGGGTGAACACCAATCGGGCTGAGTCTTCACGCTGCCAGGCGGTTTCTACAAAACTTTCCCCCTGCTCAAGCCGCGAGTTATTGCTGGCTCACCTCCGCTGTCCGGCTGGCGTTGCTGAAACATTTGCCATACAGGCAGGTCTGGAAGCCGTATTTGATGTTCACCGGGGCGTCCAGCACACCGTTGCGCTGCACGTAAGCGTCCCAGTCCCTGGACAACTCAGCCACTTTTTCAGGGTGTTGCTCGGCCAGGTCATGCTTCTCGACCGGGTCCTGGGCGATGTTGAACAGTTGCCACTGGCCGGTGCCGTAGGGCGACTTGATGACGGTCATTTTCCAATCGCCTTTGCGCACCGCACGACGTCCCAACAGTTCCCAGGCGATCACGCGTTCGCCCTGCACTTGCCCATTCAGAGCAGGCACCATGGACAGGCCTTGCATCGGGTAGACATCGCGGCCATGAAACTGCTTGCCCGGATGCTTCACGCCAGCGGCTTCAAGGAAGGTGGGCATGATGTCCATCACACTGAAGACGCCGTTGTTGATGCTGCCTTTATCCTTGGCCTTCAGGAACGGCGCGCGGATGATCGCAGGAGACTTGATGCCGCCCTCGGTGGTGAAGCCTTTGAAATACAGGTAAGGCGTGCTGCTGACTTGTGCCCACTGGGCGCCGTAGTCGATGAACGAGCCCTTGTGCCCCATGTTCGCCAGGCTGTTATCAAAGGTGCTCTCGATCCACTGGCGGCTGCCTGGCAAGTCGAGTGGGCTGTTGCCGTCGGCGCCGTTGTCGGACATGAACACCACCACCGTGTTATCGAGCTTGCCGGTGGTTTTCAGGAAGTCCAGCAGGCGCCCGATGTGATGGTCCATGTTGTCGACCATCGCGGCATACACTTCCATGCTGCGTGCCTGCTCAAGGCGTTGCTCAGGCGTCAGTTGCTCCCAGGTTGGCAAGGAACCTGTCATCGGCAGGTTCGGTGTGACGCCTTTGCTGACCAGGCCGATTTCCTGCATGCGCGCCAAACGCTGCTGGCGTACTTTCTCGTAGCCTTCGGCATAGCGGCCTTCGTATTTCTTGATCCAGGCTTCAGGTGCCTGCAAAGGCCAATGCGGCGCGGTATAAGCCAGGTAGGCGAAGAACGGTTTGCCGTCTTTTTTGTCCGCCTTGATGTAGTTGATCAACTGATCGGTGTAGAACTCGCTGGAGTAGAAACCCTTGGGGGTATCGACCAACTTGCCATCGTCCCGATACAGGGCCTTAGGGTCGACGTTGCGGTCGGGGATCTGGTCGTCGTAATGGCTGGCGGCGCCTTGCAGCAAAACATAGGAGCGCTCGAAGCCCGCGGCTTTGGGGCTCAGTTCTTCACTGCGGCCCAGGTGCCATTTACCGGCCATGTAGGTGTGATAACCGGCGTCCTGAAGCACCTCAGCCATGTTGGCCACGCGATTGTTCAGGTAGCCCTCGTAGCCAGGCTTGCCCTTTTGCTCAGGCTGCATGAGCTCGGCCATATTGCCAAGGCCCGCCAGGTGGTTGTCGGTGCCCGTCAGCAGCATGGAGCGTGCAGGGGAGCAGGTGGGGGCTGTGTGGAAGTTGCCCAGGCGCACGCCTTCCTGAGCGAGGTGGTCAAGGTTGGGTGTGTCGATTTCGCCACCGAAACTGCCCAGGTCGCTGTAACCCATATCGTCTGCAACAATAACCAACAAGTTGGGTTTCTCTTGCGCTTGCGCGGCAAAGGCAGTCAAGCACAGCGCATACAGCGCCGACTTTAGAAATAGTGATTTCACCGGTAGATCCTCTTTTATTGTTGTTCCGGCATTAAGCTGGCCGGTGGAGCATTGTGGCGTTTTGCACAGGGTGGCGTTACCGATCGGGCGTTGCGGGCTTAAGTTTTTGCGCAATTATTTGAAGTTAAAAGCCAACGCCGGCGGCGGTGTATTAGTGTTTGGCTAATGTGTGTGACGGCAGTTCGTTGAAGACTTGTTTATAAGCGGCGGAGAAATAGCTGGGGTGAGAGAACCCCCATTCAGAAGACAGCTTGCACAGTTGCAACTGACCGGGTTGATGCCTGCTGAGAATGTCCCGAATAGCCTTCAAGCGATGCACCTGGATGTAGCGCATGGGGCTGGTGTCCAGGTAGCGGCGAAACCCCTGTTCCAGGCTTCGACGGCTGGACCTGCCAACCTGCAGCAACTGGTCGATGCTCAAGGGTTGCTCCAGGTTGGCGTGGATGTAGTCCACCGCGCGTTTGATTGAGCCTGGCAGTAACGGGCGGGGGAGTGTGCCTTCGTGCAGCGGGTGCAATTGAGTCCTCATGGAACACCTGTGTATCAATCGGAGTGACCAAATCGTGGACGAAGCAGTCCCCACGCCAATATCTGGCGGGCGTGGGGACTGATGGCAGAGTGTCTAGCGACCCAACAGCTGTTTCAGGACTTCAAGCAGTTGCTGCTCTTGTGCGCTGTCTGAGCCTTGCGAACGCCAGGCGACATGGTTGTCTGGGCGCACCAGTATGCAACCCGACTCGCTGACCTCGCGCTGGCGCGCCCAATCACCATAAGCGTCGACATAGTCCAGCCCTAGGCCGATGCGCTGGACCTGGATGTCAAGTCCCAGCTCCTTGGCCGCCATGGCCGCGGCACGCTTCCAGATTGCGCCGCCGTGACCGGTGAGCAGGGTAAAGCGCCCCTTGCCACAAATATCCAGGGTCGACACCTGGCGCCCTTGCTTATCCAGCAACCAGGCGTGGGGCAGGCGTGCACCGGGCCAGGTGGTGGCCTGGTAGTAGAGTTCACGATCCCGTGGGTACTCGGGCTCCTGGCTGCCGTCGCTGACAATCGCCGAGCTCTGATAGCGTTGCCCCAACTCGACACCGTGACAGTTGAACTGGTAGTTCTGCAGTTCGATGGCCTGCTCCAACTGTTCACGACGTTGTGCGCCGGTTGGGTCATCAGCACAGAGTTCATGCAGGCTCGCCCAACCGTCTTCTTCGCTCTGCCCAGGCTTGAAGCCCAGCGCATTGGCGATCGGCAACATGCCTCGGACGCTTTTCATGGCCCGATCGACAATCTGCCGGCCCACCGGCTGGCGTTCTTGCGAGTAGCTTTCGAGCAGGCTCGGTGCCGCTTCGCCGCGCAGCACCATCGCCAGTTTCCAGGCCAGGTTGTAGGAGTCCTGAACCGAGGTATTGGTGCCCAGGCCGTTGGCCGGCGGGTGACGATGCACCGCATCGCCGACACAGAACACCCGGCCTTCGGAGTATTTCTGTGCGACCACCTGGTTGATCTGCCATTTGCTGGTGGCCAGCACTTCTACGTCGATGTCGGCATCGCCGATCACGTCCCGTGCGCGCTTGATGACCGCCTCAATGCTCAAGTCTGGCTCGCCTTGGGCGGGGTCGTACATGTAGAGCATGACCCACTCGTTCCACGGGCGAACACAAATGAAGGTGCCGCCGCCCACCCAGTAGTCGTTGCCGGGGCGGACCATCCAGTACAGAACGCCAGGACGGTCTTCACAGTAGCGGCGCAAGTCGGCGCGCAACCAGACGTTGACCGCGCAGCCCAGGCCCATCTCGCCGTCCAGCGGGATGCCAAGGGTTTCCATGACTTTGCTGCGCGCACCGTCGGCGCCGATCATGTATTGGGCGCGGACCTTGTATTCACGCTGGGCCACGCTGTCGAAAATACGTGCCGTGACGCCGTCAGCGTCCTGGGTGAAATCAAGCAGCTCATTGCTAAAACGCATGTCGCTACCGGCACGCAGCGCCTCGTTGGCAACGATCGGCTCCAGGATGTGCTGGGGGATGTTGCACATGGCCGTGGGGCTGGCTTTTTCATAGTCAGACTTGCGGTCAATGGCATTGCCCCAGCTGCCCAATCTCGCCAATTCAAGCCCGGAGAAGCTGGTGGCCCAGACGTTGTTGGCCATCAATTCGTGAGGTGAGGCCAGTTGGCGGACCTGTGGCTCGATCCCCGCATCACGGTAGACTTCGACCGTGCGCTGGTTGGTGATATGGGCGCGAGGGCTGTTGGCCGTCCAGCGATATTTATTGACCAGCAGGTTCTTGATGCCATAGCGCGACAGCAACAGCGATGCTGTCAGGCCGGCGGGGCCGCCACCGACGATCAGGACCGGGACTTCAATGGTTTCGCATGTTTGTTGATCGTTCATTTCATGGCTCCGCACGGCTGGGCTTCGGTGTTGAAGATGAAGTAGTCGGGCACGTCAGGCCCCCACAGGTACAGCGAGTTCTCGGGCAAAAAATCACCGGCAGGCCAGTTCACCCCTGCAGCGATGAAATCCATCTCGGCTGAGTACTCGCAGAACGACCCCCAAGGGTCGCGAACATAGTGGAAATAGTTGGAGCCCAGGCTGTGTCGGCCGGTCCCCCAGCCTTCCTTGTAGCCGGCAGTGGCCATCTGAAAGGCACCGATGCCGACCTGGTTGATGTCCTCGACCTCCCAGGCCGAGTGATGCCAGCCCTTGGCGCTGCTCTTGGCAAAGGCCACCAGGTGATGGTCGCAACCGTGGGGGGCGTGCATGAACGCGATGATGTCTTGGGACTTGTCCGAAAGCCTGAGCCCCAGGGCCTCCCGGTAGAAGTCGATCGAGGCAGGCACATCCGAGGAAAAGACCAGGACGTGGGACAGCCGTTGCGGTTTGATACGGGGCAGTTGATCCCGAGTACCCACGCCCCTGAGGCTGGCGCCGGTGTTTTTGGCCGGGGCGATGGCCTTGCTGTCGGGCATGGTTTTTTCGCCCACCTTGACCTGCAACAAGTTGCCATCCGGATCGCGAAACCAGAAGCCAACGCCGTCTCCGGTTTCAAATCGGGCACCTTGTTGCTCGACCTGCTGACGCAGGGCCAGGTAGTCGCGCTCAAAGCAGTTAAGGCTCAAGTAAGCCAATGACTTTTGTGTGCTTGCCAGAATGCGCGCCCAGCGATGGCCGTCGGCGGCACGCAAGTTCAGCTCGTCGTGTGCCACTTCCACATCAAGCCCGAAGCTTTCAAAGAAGTGCTGCGCTTGTGGCAAAGAGGGCACATTTAGCGCGTAGTGATCAATTGAGTGAACACCACAGAGATCGGAGCTCATGATCGCCTCCATTTTATTGTTATCAGGAGCAAGCACCTGGCACCCAGTGCCCGGTGCTTCGCAGGGCGCCTCAGACTTCGTCGATCACCGGATTGACCAGTGTGCCGATGCCTTCGATCGACACCTCGACCACATCACCGGCCTTCAGGTAGACCTTGGGGGCCATGCCGAAGCCAACACCCGCCGGGGTGCCGCTGACGATCACATCGCCCGCTTGCAGTGTTACCGCTTCACTGAGCGTGGAGATAATGGTGGCGACATCGAACAGCATGTCTTCGGTGTTGGCGCTTTGCACCACCTTGCCATTGACGCGCGTCTGCAGCAGCAACCCTTTGCCACCGGCCGGAAGCTCGTCGGCCGTGACCAGGTCAGGGCCAAAGGCACCGGTGTCGTCGAAGTTCTTGCCGACGGTCCACTGCGGTGACTTGAACTGGTAATCGCGCACCGAGCCTTCATTGAACAGCGCGTAACCCGCGACGTGTTGCAGCGCATCCGCTTTGGCGATATGCCGACCACCGCTTTTGAGCACCACGGCCATCTCGCCTTCGTAATCCAGTGTGTCGGAAACGCGAGGGCGCACAAGCGGTTTGTTGTGAGCGGTCAGGCTGGAGTTGAAGCGTGGGAACAGGGTGGGGTAGTCCGGCTGTGCGTAAGGGGATTCTTTGGTGTGGTCGGCATAGTTCAGGCCCACGCAGATGATCTTGCCTGGCTCGCGCATCAGCGGCAGGTAGTCGTGCTCGCCGATTTCCACCCATGGGCCCTGGGCGTTTTCGCCGTAGGTAGCCAGGTCGACGCCACGTTTTAGCAGCGACTCAAGCGGTTCATTGCCCAGTACACGTACCCCTTCGTTGGTGCGCACACCGAGAGTGGGTTGGCCCTGATACTGGAAATAGACATAGCGCATGAATAAAGCCTCTTGTTGTCGTGAGAGAGCTCGTGCTGCTGACGGCCCTGTGGAGCCAAAGGTAAGGCGGTAGATAATATATCGTCAATGGTTTTATATATTATTTTTGATTTGTATACACATCGACTGGAGCGGAAACTGATCAGGAGCAAGCCTCAATGCGCAATGCCACTGGCCTCTGGGGCCGCTACGCAGCCCATCGCGGCCGGGTCCGCTCCTACACAACAGCTCGTGGAGGTGCTGACAAACCCCGGGGCACCCCGCCATCCGCAAATCTGCATTGCAATGCGAAAATTATATAAAGCCAGAAAATTCTATTATTTTAATTTTCTGGCCTTCTGGCGTATCGTAGGCGCCCAGTAGGGATGAATGGACTGTGACCACCGTGACCCAATCACTCGCGCGAGCCCAAGACACCGGCACCGCAGACAAGCGAACCATGGCCTCGCACCTTGAGATGCGGGTGCGTGAAGACATCATCAGCGGCAAGCTGCGCCCTGGCAGTAAGTTGGGGCTCAAGGAGCTTGCCGAGTCCTACGAGGCAGGTGTCATTCCCCTGCGCGAAGCCTTGTCTCGCCTGGCCGCGACGGGCTTTGTGGTGCTGGAGGATCACAAGGGATTTCGCGTCGGGAAAATCTCCGCCAAAGAAATCCGCGACATCACCGATACCCGGCTGCATATCGAATTGAAAGCGCTGGCAGATTCCATCGAGCGCGGCGATGTGGAGTGGGAGAGCCGGATCATTGCCGCGCATCACAGGCTCGATCGGTTGCCGATCATCGAAGGGGCTGAACGCCTGATCACGCCCGAATGGGACAGCGCCCACGAAGCCTTTCACTTCGCACTTATTTCCGCTTGTGGGTCGCCCTGGTTGCTGCGGTTTGCGGCAACGCTGCGAGACCAGACCGCACGCTATCGGTCACTGTCCATGCACTACGCCGACAGCGCCAAGCGTGGCATCTCGCGCGAACATAAAGACATCCTCGAGGCCGCCCTGGCCAAAGACGTGAAGCTTGCTTGCGAGCTGTTGCGTGAGCATTACGAAACCACGATGCAGCGGGTACTCAATCACGAGCTGCTCACAGGTACCGCAGGCCAGTAAGGCGCAGCGGGCTGTAGGAGCAGAGTTTACTCGCGATGGGATCGCCGCGATTTTACCTCACAACAATCCGCGGCGATTTTGCCTCACAAAAATTTGCGGCGACGCCATCGCAGGCAAGCCTTGCTCCTACAGTTTGAGCCCCTGGGATATTCTGGGGGGGCGCAGCAGCAACAGCAGCGGCATCACCGCTATCGCCAGCCACATCAGCAAACTGAAGTCATTGAGGTAGGCCATGCTCGTGGCCTGATAGGTGATCGTCTGGTCCAGCAGCGCTCGCCCCGCGACGCTGTCGGGGCTCAGGTAGGTGCTGGCCGTCCAGCTTTCCAGTGCGCGGTTGAAGGGTGTGATCAGCCCGCCAAGCTCCTCATGCAACACTTGGGTATTGCGGGCCAGCAGCACGGTGACCAATGAGATGCCGACGCTGGAACCGACGTTGCGTGACAGGCTGAACAGCCCGGCGCCATCGGCACGCAGGTTCGGGTCCAGGGTTGAAAAGGCGATGGTGTTCAGCGGCACGAACAACATCCCCAGGCTCGAGCCCTGGACGAACCCCACCACAATCAGCGTCTGCATGGAGATATCCGGCGTCCAGGCCGACATCCAGTACATCGACACCGCCGACAGTAGCAACCCGGTGAATAACAACCAGCGGGTATCGACCTTGCCGACCAGCCGGCCGGCCACGAACATCGTCAGCATGGTACCCAGCCCCCTGGGGCCCAGTGCCAGACCTGCGTCGAGCACCGGGTAGCCCATCAGTTTCTGCAGGTAGGGCGTCATCAGCGCTAGCGAAGCCAGGTAGGTGATACCGATGACGAAGATAAACACCACCCCCAGCGCAAAGTTGCGGTCCTTGAACAGGCGCGGGCTGACAAAGGGTTTGTCGGCCGTGAAGGTGTGTACCAGGAAGATGTAGCTGGCCACCAAGGCCACCACGAATTCGAGCAAAATCTCCCCGGAACTGAACCAGTCCAACTGTTCGCCACGGTCCAGGAACAACTGGAACGCCAGGATCGCCACGCTCAACGAGCCAAACCCCACCCAGTCCAGGCGCGAGTCGCGGTCCACAGGTGTTTCACTGACAAATTTCATCAGGCCGACAAACGCCAGCAGGCCGATGGGCAGGTTGATGAAAAACACCCAGCGCCAGTTCAGGTGCTCGGTCAGCCAGCCCCCCAGCACCGGGCCGAGTACCGGCCCGACCATCACCGAAACGCCGAACAGCGCCATGGCCGAGCCGCGCTCCTTGAGGCTGTAGGTGTCGAGCATGATGCTCTGCGACAGAGGCACCAACGCAGCGCCGGCCATGCCTTGCAGCAGCCGGAACAGAATAATCTGCTCCAGCGATTGGGCCAGGCCGCACAGGATCGAGGTGATGACGAACCCGACAATCGCGGTGAGCAACACTCGCTTGCGGCCAAAACGCCGGGCCAAAAAGGCCGAGGGCTGGGTCATGATTGCCGCGGCAACGATATAGGAGGTCAGCACCCAGTTGATCTGATCGGCGCTGGCCGACACGCTGCCCTGCATATAGGGCAGGGCGACGTTGGCGATGGTGGTGTCCAGCGCCTGCATGATCACGGCCAGGACCACGCAACTGGTCAGCAGTGCGCGATGGCGAGGGGCGGCTCCCTCACTCATGAGCGGTGTCCTGATGTGCAAACAAGCCGCCAGGCAAGCCACGGGACCGGCCAGTATCGATGTCGGCCTCCACGCTCATGCCATGGCGCAACGGTGGCTTGCCGTCCTGGTCATCGATACGGATACGGACCGGAATACGTTGCACCACCTTGACCCAATTGCCCGTGGTGTTCTGTGCTGGCAGCAACGAGAAGCTTGAGCCCGAGGCCGGGCTGATGCTCTCTACCGAGCCATGCCAGACCACGCCGGGGTAGCTGTCGACGCGAATCTTGACCGGCTGGCCAGGGAGCATGTGAGTCAGTTCGGTTTCCTTGGGCTGGGCAGCGACCCATAGCGCGTGGCTGGCAACCAGGCTCATGCCCGATTGGGGCGGCTGCAGATACGCACCGACTTGCAAGGAATCCACATTCGTCACGATGCCGTCAAAAGGCGCGCGCACCACGGAGTTGTCGAGATGGCGGCGGGCTTCATCGACCTGGGCCCTGGCTTGCAACCAGGCGGGTTGTTGTTCAACCGGAACGTCGACGCGCCCGCCCAATTGGGCCAATACCGTCTTGGCCTGGGCCTTGGCGACGTTGATTTTTTTCACCGTGGTGTCCAGCTCATGGCGCGCCTGATCGTAGGTCGTACGAGACACGGCGCTGACAGCCAGCAGTTTTTCCTGGCGTTGGAACGCTGTCTGGAAATACGGCAATTCAGACTGGGCCTGATCGATCTCGGCCAGTGCCTGGCTGTAGCTTGCTTGTTGGTTGAGGATCTGGTTGCGAACCGCGCCCAGGCTGGCAGTGGCACTGGCCAGGGCTATCTCGAAGGGTTCGGCGCGCAGCTTGAACAGCACCTGGCCCTGGGTGACCCGCTGATTGTCTTTCACTTCGATACTGGCAACCAGGCCAGAAACGTCGGTGGAGATCGCCACCTTGTCGGCCTGGATGTAGGCGTTGTCGGTGCTCACGATACGGCCGCCCACGGCATACAGGTAAGCGCCCGCCAACAAAGCCAAAGGCAGCAACAGGAACATTCCCTTGCGGATCCGCTGTTTTTTTACGGAGGTAGCGGCCTGGGCGAATGTTGCCTCACCGGCATGGCGCTTGCCGAAATCTCCGGGCGAATGGCCGCCACTGTCCAGGCGTGGAGCGCTCTGTAGGGGAGGTTTGATGGGGGCGTCGGTGATGGGCGATTCAGACATGATCGGCCTCGGCATCCACGGGTTGATTGCAGGCATGGATCAAGTGCTCGCGCATACGCGTGAGCATCTCGAACAGTTGCTGTTGCTCCTGCGCGGTGAAGTCCACCATGGCCTCGCCGCGAGTCTGGTTGCCCAGGCCACGCATGACTTCGAGCAACGGCAGCGCACCGGGCATCAGGAACAACTGCGTGATGCGACGATCCGTCGGATGCGGGCGACGTTCCACCAGGCCACGCTCCTGCATCTTGTCCAGCAAGCGCACCAGAGTGATGGATTCGATCTCCAGCAAGTCCGCCAGGCCTTTCTGATGGATACCCTCGTGTTTCGAAAGGATCGCCAGCACATGCCATTGCGAGCGGGTGAGGTCCATGTGCCGGGAGCGTTGTTCAAAGCGCTTGCGCATCAGTCGCGCGACATCGTGAAGCACGAAACCGATGGAGAGGGGAGTCGTCATGGGGACACCGATTATTGTTAGCCTGCTTATCATAAGCATGGCTCTGACAAGCGTGCTAGTGGTTTTTTAAGTGCGCGATTGGGCAACCACCCTCAGGGTGTCATCTGGAAGGGGGTTAATACCGAGGAATACCAAAGACGCTAATAAGCGGCGTGTATCATGTTTAATACACGGGGGCTGAAATTTTATACATTTAATGACAGGGCGTCAGAAAAGTGAAGTTTAAAATTTGACGCTGTTTCATCCGCTTAACAGAAAATTTCAATTAAAAATAACGCGTCAAAGATTTGTAAAATTCCTGATGCACCGCTAACGTGCTGTACGTGAGATGAATAAACACAAGTGCCGCAAGAAGTTGCTTCTTTTTGGTGCTTGGAGGGAGCGCTGTTCCTTGGTTGGTTAGGCTTTGCCGGTTTATAACGATTTGATTTAAATCACTATTTTCTTAATATATCAATCGTCGTGAATGCTGGCATTTTTTGTGCTTTTAATAATGTGTCAAAGCCGTTTTTAAATAAGACAATCCCCTGTGAAGCAGGTTGTACAGCGCTCGAGGTGTTGTGAGTGTGGGGGAGAGGAGTCAGTCGTACCTCACTGTCCGTTAGCGTTCGCTAGAGGCGTGGAGTGTCCTGGAGATGCGTCGCAGAACCCAGGGTGCTCTGAATCAAGGTAGACGAGGAGATCTCACCAATGCGCATCAGCATTTTGGGTCTGGGTTATGTAGGGGCCGTGTGTGCAGGCTGTCTCAGCGCACGGGGTTATGACGTGGTTGGGGTGGATGTCTCGCAGGTCAAGGTCGACCTGATCAACCAGGGCAAATCACCGATTGTCGAGCCTGGTCTGGAAGCGCTGCTTGAGCTTGGGGTGAGTTTCAGTCGCTTGCGCGGCGGCTGCGATGTGAAATCCGCGGTGATGGACACAGAGATGTCGTTCATCTGCGTGGGTACCCCCAGCAAGAAAAACGGCGACCTGGACTTGGTCTACATCGAGTCGGTGTGCCGCGAGATCGGTACGGCCCTGCGTGAAAAGGACGCCTGGCACACCGTGGTGGTCCGCAGCACAGTGCTGCCCGGCACCGTGAAAAATGTCGTCATTCCCATCCTTGAAGACTGTTCCGGCAAGCGCGCCGGGATCGACTTCGGGGTGGCCATCAACCCTGAGTTTCTGCGCGAAAGCACGGCGATCAACGACTTCCATCATCCACCGATGACGGTCATCGGTGAACTCGACCAACGCAGCGGCGACATGCTGGTATCGCTCTACCGAGAGCTCGACGCGCCCATCGTGCGCAAGAGCATCGAAGTGGCGGAAATGATCAAGTACACCTGCAACGTCTGGCACGCCACCAAGGTCAGTTTTGCCAACGAAATCGGCAATATCGCCAAGGCGGCCGGCGTGGATGGGCGCGAGGTCATGGACGTGGTGTGCCAGGACACCAAGCTCAACCTGTCACGCTATTACATGCGCCCAGGCTTTGCGTTTGGCGGCTCCTGCCTGCCCAAGGACGTGCGTGCGCTGAACTATCGCGCAGGCCAACTGGATGTCGATCACCCGCTGCTCGGGTCCATCATGCGCAGCAACGCCGCCCAGGTGCAGCGCGCCCTGGACATCATCACCAGCTTTGGCAAGCGGCATATAGCGTTGCTGGGCCTGAGCTTCAAGGCGGGCACCGATGATTTGCGTGAAAGCCCGTTGGTGGAGCTCGCCGAGATGCTGATCGGCAAGGGCTACGATCTGCACATCTTCGACCGCAACGTGGAGTACGCGCGCATCAACGGCGCGAACAAGGAATACATCGAATCAAAAATCCCCCACCTGGCCTCATTGCTGCGCCCCGATCTTGCGCAGGTGATCTTCGATGCGGAGGTGATCATCCTGGGCAATGGCGATGAGTCTTTTCGCGCCATCGCCCAACAGGTGCCCGAAGGCAAACAGGTGGTCGACCTGGTGGGCTTCATGCAGGGCATCAGCAACGATCAACTCGAAGGCATCTGCTGGTAGGCACAACGCGCGCCAGGGCGAAGCCTTGGCGCGCACTCTGCTGAATCGAACCGGGGGCATGGGTGATGGAACAATCCAGGGATTACCTGCGCGAGAGTGCGGGGTGGTTGGTTTACGTCGCGGCATTGATGGGGATAGCCCTGTTGCTGCCACGCACGATTTTCGATCCTGATTCAAAGGACTTCTTGCTGCTGCTGGGGGCCGTGGGTATCTGGCGCTATTCAATGGGGGCGATCCATTACGTGCGCGGCCTGTTGTTTCTGTATGTGGTGTATCCGTCCTATCGGCGCAAGGCCAGGCGCCTGGGCGCCAGCGCCGACCCGTCCCACGTTTTCCTGATGGTAACCAGCTTTCGCATTGATGCCATGACCACGGCGCAGGTGTACCGATCGGTCATCGAAGAGGCCATCGACTGTGGTTATCCGACCACGGTGGTCTGCTCCATCGTGGAGCTCGCCGATGAGTTGCTGATCAAGACACTCTGGGAAAGCTACAACCCACCCAAACAGGTCAAGTTGGATTTCGTGCGCATTCCCGGCACCGGCAAGCGTGATGGCCTGGCCCATGGTTTTCGGGCCATCTCGCGGCACATTCCCGATGCCAATGCGGTGGTGGCGGTGGTGGATGGCGACACCGTGCTGACGCCTGGGCTGATCAGGCGCTGCGTGCCCTGGTTCAAGATGTTCCCCAAGGTCGGCGGGTTGACCACCAACGAGTTCTGCGAAGTGCATGGCAGCTACCTGATGAGCCAATGGCACAAGCTGCGTTTTGCCCAGCGCCATATCAACATGTGTTCGATGGCATTGGGCAAGCGGGTGTTGACCATGACCGGGCGCATGTCAGTGTTTCGCGCCGAGGTGGTGACTAACCCCGGTTTTATCCAGGACGTGGAGAGCGACTACCTGGAGCACTGGCGGCTGGGGCGCTTTCGCTTTCTCACCGGCGACGACAAGTCCAGCTGGTACAGCCTGATGCGCCTGGGCTACGACACCTTCTACGTCCCGGATGCGGTGATCAACACGGTCGAGCATCCTCCGGAGAAGAGCTTCTTCAAGGCCAGCCGCCAACTGATGTTTCGCTGGTACGGCAATAACCTTCGGCAGAACTCGCGCGCCTTGCACCTGGGTGTCCAGCGCCTGGGCTGGTTCACCTCGCTGGTGCTGTTCGATCAGCGCGTGTCTATGTGGGCCAGCTTGCTGGGGCCGTCGGTGGCGATCATTGCAAGCATCAAATACAGCATGGCGTACCTGTTGATCTACGTGCTGTGGATCGGCGTGACCCGGCTGCTGCTCAGCCTGTTGTTGCTGGCCTCGGGGCATCCAGTGGGGCCTATGTATCCCCTGATTCTTTATTACAACCAGATGGTGGGCGCGGTGGTGAAGATCTACGTGTTCTTTCGCCTCGACCGCCAATCCTGGACACGCCAGAAGACACGTTTGGATCGCGGGCTGGATCGTTACCAGCGCTGGTTCAACACCTGGTCATCACGGGCCATGACGTTCTCGGCGGCCAGTGTGTTTGGCGCCCTGTTGATGTGGATTGTGTAGTACGCAAACAAAAAAGGTGAATACCGATTCTGACCTGCCGGGTCGACCTTAATCGTGGATGGGAAGGGACGCATCATGAGTACAGCCAGCATTGCGATGAACACTGATGTAGTGCATGAGTCGGAAGTACAGCGCCAGCACGTGCGCCTGAAACTGCCGGCCAAGATCAAGTTTTTTGGGCCGGATCGCGAAGTCGTCGAGTGTGATCTGTTCGACTTGTCGGCCGGCGGCTTTAGCCTGTATCAGCCAGATATGCCACTGACCTCGGGGCGCCAGCACAAGGGCAAGCTGGTGTTCCAGGTCGATGGCTTGGGGCTTGCCCTGGATGTGGAATTTATCGTGCGCTCGATCAGCAGCGACAGCGAGCACGTCGGCTGCGAATTCCAGAACCTGCGCCCACGGGAGGTGGCAGCCCTGCGCTACATGATCACGGCCTACTTGTCGGGTGTGATGGTCAGTGTTGGGGATGTGCTGGCGACGCTGCAGCGTGAAAACTTCACCAAGCCACGCAAGCACGACAGTGGCAACGGCCTGGGCTTTTTCGGTCGCGTGCGAGCGACCAGCCTGAGCCTGCTGTTCTTCCTGGTGGGGGTGTGCGCCTTTGGCTTTGTGTTGCACCAGTTGTACGGCATTTATTTTGTGACCCATGCCGAGTCGGCGCGAATCAATGTTCCCGGCCAGTTGATTGGCTTACCCCGTGATGGCAGCGTCAATTCGATTGTCAAGGTGGGTGATGTGGTGGCCAAGGGTGCGCCGCTGGCGACCTTTTCTGCCTCGTTGCTGGACGTGATGAAGGGCAACCTGCCGCCAGGCCAGGCGACCCCGGAAAACCTCGAGCGCCTGTTCAGCCGGACCTTGCAAGGCTCATTGACCAGCCCCTGCGATTGCCGGGTGGTAGCGCAACTGGTGCCGGATGGCCAGGTTGTCGGCAAGGGCACCACGGTGTTCGAGCTGATGCCAACCGACGGCGTGGCCACCATCGAAGCGCGCTTCCCCTACAAATACTTCGCCAGGATCCAGCCGGGCAAAGAGGTGACCTTTCAGCTTCCCGGGGAAGCACAGCCTCGCACCGGCAAGATCGCCACGGTGATGCTGGACAACGGCGGGCTGGCGTCGGACCTGCGCGTCACCATCGAGCCTGACACCGGTTTGCAGACTGAATTGGCCGGTCGTCCGGTAGAAGTCAACGTTGAAAACATGCCGATCAGCCATTGGGTGGATCAAGTCTGGGCCAACAACTCTTGGATTAACAAAGTCATGGCGGCGACAAAATGAACGGCCTCGGGCGATTTGGGTTGCCCTTGAGCGGGGTAACCATAGCGATGGCGCTGGTGCAAGGCTGTGCCAGCCTGCCGGATGAGGGGCTGGCGCGTGAAGCCATGGCGCGGGGCGACTTCCAGACCGCGCGACAGAACTACGCGGCGCTGGCCGCGAGCGGCTACGCCAATGCCCAGGCGGGCATGGGCGACCTGACCGCGGCGGCGGGGGACCCGGCGAGCCTGAAGGCGGCAGAAAGTCTTTACCGCCAGGCCGCGCCGGAGTCGGTCAAGGCTCAGTCGCGGCTGGGGCGTTTGCTGTTGCGCCAGGGGCCGACGGAGGTTCGGCAAGTTCGCGAGGCGCGGGAGCTGCTTGAAGGCGCGCTGGCCAAAAACGAGTTCAGTGCGGTGGTGCCGCTGACCCTGTTGTACCTGAGCTACCCGCAACTGGTGCCCGGTGTAGATGCCCAGCAGAAGGTCAATGACTGGCGTGCCCAGGGCATTGTCGAGGCTGATCTGGCGCAGATTCTGATCTACCGAAACCAGGGCACCTATCAGGGGCATCTGGCCCAGATCGAAACCCTTTGCCAGGCGCGGCTGGCGGTGATCGATGCCTGTTACGTCGAGCTGGCCACGATCTATCGCCAACGGGCCGACGTCAAGGCCCAGACCCAGTTGCTGGAGCAATTGCGCCAAGGCTGGCGCGCAGGTCAGGTCGCACCATTGCGGGTCGATTCGGTGGCGCGGGTGTTGTCCTCACCTACCTTGGCGGGCCCGCCCGATCCCCAGGCAGCCCGGCGCTTGCTCGAAGAGTTGGCACCGGCTTATGCCCCCGCGTGGACGAGTTTGGCGCGCCTGATCAACGACTACCCGGCGCAAGGCGATGCAGCGCAGCTGCTCACCGCTTTGCAACGCGGTCGCGATGGAGGAGATCCACGTGCCGAACTTCTGACCGGCAGGCTGTATTACCTGGGCAAATGGTTGCCCCAGGACCCGCGCCAGGCTGAAACCCACCTGCTCAAGGCGGCCACTTCCGGGGAAATGGGCGCGCACTATTACCTGGGCCAGCTGTATCGGCGTGGCTACCTGGGGAAGGTCGAACCGCAAAAGGCCTTGCAGCACTTGCTGCTGGCGGCCCGCAGCGGCTCAGCCAGTGCCGACCTTGCATTGGCGCGAATGTTTTCCGAGTCGCGCGGGATCAAGGTCAATCGGGTCAGTGCCTTTGTCTTTGCGCAAATGGCGCAACGCCAGGGCGTGCCCGAGGCCGGGCCGGTGGTGTCGACCTTGCGATCGGCCTTGACACCGGCAGAACAAAAAATCGCACAGCCCTTGCTTGAGGGTGAAACCCAGGCTCGCCTGACAGGCGCAGCGCTTGCCAAGTTGCAAACTCCGGAAAATGGACAGGACTTACTATGAAACAAGCATTATGGGCAGGATGCGGTCTTGGCATTTCATTAATGTGCAGCAGCCATCTGGTGCTGGCGGTGGACGCTGCGCCGAAAAACTTCGGTGTGGACGTGAAGATCACCGCCGAATCCCTGGACGATCGAGACCTGGGCACGGCATCCGGTGGCACCCTCAATGATATCGGTATCGACGTGCGCCCCTGGGCCTATGGCTTATGGGACACATGGAGTGCCTTCATCATGGGCCAAGGGGTGGCGGCGACCGATACCATCGACACCGACACCGTCAACAACGGCGTCGACAATGGCAACGCCCGTGAGGCTGACGACAGCTACCTGGCCCTGCGCGAATTCTGGGTCGATTACTCCGGGATCACCGCCTACCCCGGCGAGCACCTGCGCCTCGGGCGCCAGCGCTTGCGCGAAGAAACCGGCGAGTGGATGGACAGCAACATCGAAGCGCTGAACTGGAGCTTCGAGACCACCCTGCTGCGCGCACACATTGGCGCCGCCCAGCGCTTTTCCGACTACCGCACCGACTTCGACGACCTGGCGCCGGAGGATGAGGACCGCTCTCACTTCTTTGCCGACCTCTCCACCCAATGGTACCCGAACAATTGGGTGGGATTGCGTGTGCATCATGTCGAGGACAGCGGCGACCTGCCCAACCCGGGCGAGCAAGTCGATGTGCTGGACAAAACCTTTACCGGCAACCTGACCTGGCTGGGCCTGGAAGCCAACGGCGATGGCTACAACTATCGCTCCACCATGCCCGTCAATTACTGGGTCAACGGCACCATGCTGTCCGGCAGCCGCGACAACCTCAGCAGCGTCACTGATGCCAATGGCGACCGCATTGCCGTGGGCCAGAACTCGGGTGACGTCACCTCCTGGGCCGCGGACCTGGGCCTGCGCTGGAACATCAACGACAACTGGCGCCTCGGCGGGGCCGTGGCGCGTGGGGAAGGGGGAGGCATCGACAAGGAAGACCAGTTCGAGCAGACAGGCTTGCACAGCAACCGCTCCAGCTTCACCGGTACTCGCTCACGCGTGCATCGTTTCGGCGAGGCGTTTCGTGGCGAGATGAGCAACCTGCAGGCGGCCACGCTGTTCGGTGCCTGGACGCTGCACGACGACTACGACGCCAGCCTGGTCTATCACCAGTTCTGGCGGGTTGATGACCTGCAGGAAACCGGTGACAGCGGGATCATCAATGCGGCCCTGGTGGACGGTGAAAAAGATCTGGGCCAGGAAGTCGATCTGGTCATGACCAAGTACTTCAAGCAAGGCCTGTTGCCGGCCAGCATGGTCGACTGGGTGGACGAGCCGTCGGCGCTGGTGCGTTTGCGTGTTGGCGTGTTCTTCCCAGGCGACGCCTACGCCGAAGGCACTGACTCGAGCATGCACCGGGCGTTCCTTGATTTTGTCTGGAAAATCTAGTGTGGTCCGGCATTCCGCTTGCCCAATCTCTGTAGCCGCTGCCGATAGGCTGCGATCGACCGCATAGCGGGCGCGAGATCTTGAAAGCTGCGTTAGCGCCCCTGACGGGCCGCATCGCAGCCTTCGGCAGCGGCTACAGGTATCAGGTGTTCATTTTGATGAGTGAGGCTTATGGACAGTGTCGTCAAGATAGGGCTGTTGCTCGCCAGTCTGTTGTGGGCACAAGCCGCTAGCGTTAGCGCGGCGCAAGATATTGCGCTACCCGGCTATACCATCACCGAAGCGCCGGGCAAAAGCCTGCAGCTCAAGGAGCCGAAGCTGCCCGACTTGTCGGGCTATACGGCCCAAGCGGCGATGGCCAAGATCGTCTACAAGCCCGCCGGGCGTGCGTTGATCCAGCCGATGCTCAAGGAGCCGATGCTCGACGAGTTCATCGGTGGCAATGAGCGCATCAAGGAATGGGTGGTGCGCCAAAAGCGCATGCCGGTGGCGATCTTTATCGACGGTGGCTACATGAGCCTTGCGCAACTGGCACGCAGCCTGCCGCCGACGGCACTGCGGGAAACCTCGCCAGGGGTGTTCCTCGCCCGCTTGCCGATCGTGATTCGCCAAGGTGGCACCTTGCATGTCGACAAGACAGTGAAAGAACTGCGCCTGTCCCAGGAGGGCGGCTCGTTCCTGGTCAACGACGGCAAGCTGTTCATCACCGACACCAAGGTCACGGCCTGGAGCGAAAAGGGCAACAGCCCGGCCTGGTACAAGAAGGAGGGTGCCTTCCGGCCCTTCCTGGTTTCCTGGGGCGGCACCCAGACCTACATCGTCAACAGCACCATCGCCAGTTTTGGCTACACCGCCAGTAAGAGCTACGGCGTGAGTATCTCCCAGTACAGCCCCAGCATGGCGCCGAAGATGAAGCGCAAAAGGCCCACTGGCTGGCTGATCAATTCCGAGTTCGTCGACAACTGGTACGGCTTCTATTGCTACGAGGCCGACGACATCGTGATCCTGGGCAATTCCTACCGCGACAATATCGTCTACGGCATTGACCCGCACGACCGCTCGCGGCGTTTGATCATTGCCCACAACGACGCCTTTGGCACCCGCAAGAAGCACGGCATCATCGTTTCACGGGAGGTCAACGACAGCTGGATCATCTACAACCGCACCTACGACAACCACTTGTCCGGCATCGTCCTGGACCGCTCCAGCGTCAACAACCTGGTGGCCTACAACGAGACCTACAAGAACCGCTCCGACGGCATCACCTTGTATGAGAGTGGCAACAACCTGTTGTGGCGCAATCGTGCGGTCAACAATGACCGGCACGGCATCCGTATCCGCAACAGCACGAAAGTGCGGCTGTATGAAAACGAGCTGATGGCCAATGCCCTGACCGGCATCTACGGTCACATCAAAGACCTGCGGGGCACCGATCGCGACCTCCATGAAGACCCCTTCGAGGCCAAGCTGTCGATGACCGTGGTGGGCGGCAAATTGATCGGCAACGGCTCTAGCCCCATCACCGTGTTATCACCCTCGCGCCTGGAGCTCTACGACCTGACCTTCCTGGCGCCACAGAAGCAGGACGGTCTTTCCTTCACCGGCTTGCTGGGGGACGTGCAGAGCGACTTGATGCGTATTCTTCTTAACCGCCGTGAAGCGGCGCTAATCGTGCCGATGACCTTGTGAGGTACTTGCTGATGAAGACCCTTCCGGGATTTGCCGCGTTGTGCCTGTTGTCGGTGCAGGGCGTGGCGTGGGCCGAACCTGAATACAGCGCCGAAGCCTGCTGCCAACTGTGCCCGCAAGCAGCGCAACCAGCGCTTTACGAACAACCGACATTGAAAAACTTTGCCACCCTGATCGAGACCCAGGACCAATGGTTGTTCCGCACGCAAAGCGATTTGCGCACCAGTTTCGGCCTTGATGACAGCGGCTACAAAGCCCTCAAGCGCTTGCGCGATGGGTTGGCCCAGCGCGGCGTCGAGCTGGTGCTGGTGTTGCCCCCCAGTCGTGGCCTGCTGCATGCCGATCGCCTGCCTGCGCAGGCATTGGCGCGCTTCGATCAGGCCACGGCGCGAGACAACTACCTGCAAACCCTGGCGCACCTGCGTAGCTTGCGCATCCTGGTCCCCGACTTCGCCAGCGTGCTGGACTCCCCGGCACCCGCCGA
Organism: Pseudomonas sp. KH_021; assembly: GCF_057838865.1. NCBI lineage: Bacteria > Pseudomonadati > Pseudomonadota > Gammaproteobacteria > Pseudomonadales > Pseudomonadaceae > Pseudomonas > Pseudomonas sp. KH_021. The sequence goes on from NZ_CM174477.1 coordinate 2,314,011, forward strand.
CCAGCCGTTCTACTTCAAGGGCGATCATAACTGGACGCCCTACGGCGCCCAACGCAGCGCTCAACTGGTCGCCCAGGCGCTCAAGGGCAGCGATGCACTCAAGGGCGTGCCGCATCTAGCCTATGTCAGCCAACCGGTGGGCTTGCTGGGGCGTACGGGCACCTTGCAGAAAGCGGCGGCACAGGTCTGCGGCAATGGCTATCCGCCGCAGTATGTGACTCGCTTTCAGACCCTGGCCCAGGACGGCGGCAAACCTGAACCGCGAGTGGCCTTGATCGGCACCAGCGCCAGTGGCGAGGCCTTCAACTTTGCCGGCTTCCTGGAGCAGTACCTGCAAACACCGGTGCGCAACCTGACCGTGGCCTCGGGCGGCTACGACGATTCGCTGATCGCCTACCTGCTCAGCGATGCGTTCCAGTCCCGCCCGCCCGCGCTGCTGGTGTGGGAAACCGACAACCTGGATAGCTTGCGCAAACCCAGTTTCTATCGCCAGGCCATGGCGGCGCTGGGCGATGGTTGCCAGGGGCAGGCACCGCTGCTCAGAGGCCAGGTGACGCTGCACGGCGGGCGTGGCCAGGTATTGTTCAACGGCGGTGGCGGCACGGTGCATCCGATCAAGGGCGATCGCTACCAGGTCGACCTGCAGTTTGCCGACCCCACGGTGCACCTGATGAGCGCCACCTTGACCTTCATGAACGGTCGCCAGGAAAACATCAGTATCACCCGCCCGCCGACGGTCGATACCCGAGGGCGCTTCACTTTCGAGCTGCGTGCCGATGCCGACTGGGATGAGCTCACCTTTCTGTCCATGGATGTACAGGCACCCCCAGGGGCTGCAACCACGGAACTCTCGGCGCGCTTGTGCGCCAAGCCGGTTGTGCCGCTGTCACCCACCCTGCGCACGGCGCAGTCGGAGGCTCACTGATGCGACATGAACACTGGGCTGCCTTTGGCGTGGCCATGACCTTGATGACCCCGGCGCTCGCGCTGGCGGCGCCGCTTCACCCACCCCAAGGCTATTACGCCGAGGCGACGGTCAAGGAGGGCGAGGCCGAACGCTGCCCGGCAACCCCCAAACCCTACACGGGCGATCTGATGATCCCCAGCAAATACGAGGGCTCAGGCAAGGCACGCGATCAGTTCAACGCCGACTCTTACAAACGCTACAAACAGCTGTCGGCGGACATCAATGAGCTGGAGAAAGGCGTCAATAAGCAGGTGGCTGCCTATTTGCGCCTGGGCCGTCCCGGGCATGTGGAGTGTGCGCTGACCTGGCTGGGCAGTTGGGCCCAGGCCCAGGCGCTGCTGAGCCCCAACTATACCCATACCGGCAAGTCGATGCGCAAGTGGGCACTGGGCAGTGTGTCGTCGGCGTACCTGCGCTTGAAGTATTCGCGCTCCGACCCCCTGAAAGGCCGCGAGGCGCAAACCCGGCCCATCGAGGCCTGGCTGGGCCAGGTCGCCGATCAGGTCGTGCTGGACTGGCGTGACCAGCCTTTGGACCGGCTCAACAACCACCAGTACTGGGCAGCCTGGGCGGTGATGGCCGCGTCTGTGGTGGTGGATCGGCGTGACCTGTTCGACTGGTCAGTGGCGCAATTTCGCTTCGGTGCCTCACAGGTCAATGCCCAAGGCTACCTGCCGAACGAGCTGAGGCGAGAAACCCGGGCACTGGCTTATCACAACTACTCCATGGGCCCCCTGATGATGATCGCCGCGTTCGCCCAGGCCAACGGCGTCGATGTGCGCGAGGAAAACCAGGGCGCCATGCGCCGTCTGGCGGCGCGAGTGGAGGAGGGCATCAAGTCCCCCGCCACCTTCGAGCGCAAGACCGGTTACAAGCAGGAACTGGAAGACCTCGACGAAGACGGCAAGTTTGCCTGGCTCGAACCCTACTGCGCGCTCTATGCCTGCTCGGCGCAGACAAACCAGTGGCGCGAGTCGGCGGAACCCATGAAAACCTACCGCTTGGGCGGTGACATCACACAGTTGTTTGTGGGCCAAAAGGATTGATCCCCAGTGATTACAAAAGGGCTTGTGTTGGAAAACCGGAGGGAAGTCCTTCGCGGGTCGAGGAGCCTCCATATCGTTCAATGACGGTGCGAGAGGATTAAGCAATGATCCCAGTAATTTTGTCCGGCGGCAGTGGCTCACGCCTGTGGCCCTTGTCGCGCAAATTGTTCCCCAAGCAGTTCCTGAGCCTGGCGGGCGAGGGCTCGCTGTTCCAGCAGACCTTGCAGCGCCTGGCGTTCAACGGCATCGGCAAACCGATTGTGGTGTGCAACCAGGAGCACCGCTTTATTGTCAACGAGCAACTGGCGGCCATTGGCTGCACACCCCAGGCGACCTTGCTAGAACCTTTCGGTCGCAACACCGCGCCCGCCGTGGCACTGGCGGCGCTCAAACTGATCGCTGAGGGGCGCGATGAGCTAATGCTGGTGCTGCCGGCCGATCATGTGATCACGGATGTCGAGGCCCTGCGCGAGTCCATGGCGCAGGCCCGGGAACAAGCGTTGCGCGGCGATATGGTGCTGTTCGGCATCCCGGCCCTGCGTGCCGAAACCGGGTTTGGCTATATCAAGGCCGTAGGGGGTGAAGGTGCGGACAATTTGCTTAAAGTCGAGCAATTTGTCGAAAAGCCAGACCTGGCCACCGCTCGCGGTTTTGTCGAGTCAGGCGACTACTTCTGGAACAGCGGCATGTTTCTGTTCCGCGCCAGCCGCTTTCTGGAAGAGCTGCGCACCCATGAGCCGGATATGTACGACACCTGTGTATTGACCCTGGAGCGCAGTGTCAGCGGCCGTGATGGCGTGGTCAATATCGACCGAGCCACCTTCGAGCTCTGCCCGGACAAATCCATCGACTATGCAGTGATGGAACGCACCCAGCGCGCCTGGGTGGTGCCCTTGAGTGCCGGCTGGAGCGATGTGGGCTGTTGGTCGGCGTTGTGGGACGTGCATGATAAAGACGCCGACGGCAACGTGCTCAAGGGCGACGTGGTCAGCCATAACAGCCGCAACTGTTTCGTGCATGGCAGCAACAAGTTGGTCACCCTGTTGGGGCTGGATGATCTGGTCGTGGTCGAGACCAAGGATGCCGTCATGGTGGCGCATCGCGACGCGGTGCAGGACGTCAAGAAGCTGGTCAATCTGCTCGATGGCCAAGGGCGTTCGGAAACCCAGAGCCACTGCGCCGTGTATCGTCCCTGGGGCGGCTATGACTCGGTGGACAGCGGCACTCGTCATCAGGTCAAGCACATCACGGTCAAGCCCGGCGCCCAACTGTCATTGCAGATGCATCACCACCGGGCCGAGCACTGGATCGTGGTCTCGGGCACCGCCCAGGTGACCTGTGACGATAAGGTCTTTTTACTCACCGAAAACCAGTCCACCTACATCCCCATCGCCTCGGTGCACCGCCTGGCCAACCCCGGCAAGATTCCGCTGGAAATCATTGAAGTGCAGTCGGGTAGCTACCTGGGTGAGGATGATATCGAGCGTCTTGAAGACGTGTACGGCAGGACTCAGCCGGTCAAGATTTGATCGGCCCACTGTAGGAGCAGAGCTTGTCGGGGCGCCGAACCGTCGCGATGCATACACCGCGGTCTTCCTGAATGACCGCGGCGCCTGCATCGCGAGCAAGCTCTGCTCCTACCGGGGCTTGCACTCGGCCAGGACCACTTTGCAGGTCTTGGGCGTGCCCCCGGATCGGCCGGCATAGCGTATGCAATTGTCCAGGGATTTCTGGCGGGCCATGTGCAGCGAGTCGCCCCAGGCGAGGCCGCCTTCGCCGACAGACGGAAGGGCTTTGGCGTAACAGCTAGAGCCCAGGTCTGCGTAGGCCGTGGCGGGTTTGCTGGAACATCCGCCCAGCATCAGGCTGAACGCGAGCAGGGTCGGGATGATCGGGGAACATGAATGTGTAGTGGTGGCGATCATCCCGGTTTCACTCTAAATGAAGTGGGTGCTGTCCTTAATTAGATTAGCCGTGCCAGCAGCGATACCAACCGTTATTTTCTGAGACCACCAACTCGGTCTGGTAGAGGTTCGACAGTTTCTCACTGGTCAGAATCTCGGCCTTGGGACCATCGGCGATCAGTTGCCCTTGGCTGATCAGCACCACACGATCGATCTCGGGGATGATTTCATCGATGTGATGGGTGGTGATGATCATCGCCCGGTCTTCGCTGCAAAAGCTGCGCATCAGTGACAGCAAGCCCAGGCTTGCGCCCATGTCCAGGCCCGCGGTGGGTTCGTCGAGGATCAGCGCCTGGGGATGGTGGACCAGTGCGCGGGCCAACAGCAGGCGGCGTTTCTGCCCGGTGGACAGGCGCTGGAACATGCGCTGCTCGTCGATTTGAATATTCAATTGCGACATCAAGGTGCGCGCTAGCGCGACTTGGTCGTCTGTCGGTTGCAAGTGGGCATGGGCACCCATGGCACCGAAGAAGCCGGAAATGATCACGTCCAGCGCCAAGGTGTAGGGGGTGTAGTCTTCTTGCATGTCCTGGGAGACAAAGCCGATCTTGCTGCGCAGGTCCCAAAGGTTGACGGTTTCATTACCGAACAGCTTGAGGTAACTGCCGGGCCGCTCGACCGGGTAGATCTCACGGTTGATCAGCTTGAGCAGCGTGCTCTTGCCTGCACCGTTGGGGCCGAGGATGGCGACGCGCTCGTTGTAGCCGATGCTTATCGAGACATTGTCGAAGACGCGGGTTTGTTGTTGAAAGGCGGTGACTTGGTTTAACTCGATCATTGTTCTGCCTTGGGTGGGGTGTAGGAGCCAAGCTTGCTTGCGATGGCGTCACCGCGGTTCGTCGTACCACCGCGGTGACGCCATCGCAAGCAAGCTTGGCTCCTACAGCGGGCCGGGCGCAGCGGTTTAATCTATGACCGTGGCTGGAGCAACGGGTCGTATGGATTGATCTGGCGCAGCGACTCGCGCAGCGCATTGACCTTGGCAGGCTGTTGGGCTTGCTGCAGGTAGTGCATCAGCGCCAATCGTACATCACGGTTATAGGGTTGCTGGATCAGGCCTTGCGACAACTGCTTGAGCGCAGCTTCTTGCTGGCCCTGGTCATGCAGGGCGACGGCCAGGATATAGCGATAGCCAACGTTTTCAGGGTCCAGGCGCACGGCTTCGTGCAGTTCCTTGAGCGCCGCGTCGCGTTGGCCCTGGCGAACCAGTGCCAGGCCTTGGGTGTGGTGCAACAGGGCGGCTTCAGGGTGCTGCGCCAGCGCTGTTTCAAGCAGGGCACGGCCTTCGCTCAAGCGGTTCTGGCTGTCCAGCCACTGGGCCAGGGCTACCAGCGCCGGGAAGAAATCCACGTCGCGCTTGAGTGCAGTGCGCAGGTACGGCTCCACGTCTGCGCTACGTCCCGTGGCTTGATAGAGCATCGCCAGGTTGAAGTTGGCTTCGGCGCGTTCGAGCAGGTCCATTTGCACCTGCTCGTATTCGGCCAGGGCCTTGTCGAAGGCAGGCTGGTCGCGCCCAAGGCCTGCGCTTGAGGCGGGCAATAACGCATAGGCAGCGCCAATGCGAACGGCCAGCACCGGGTCGCGCAACAGCGGGCTTAACCATTGCACGCGCTGGGGGCCTGGAAGCAGGGACGCCAGGGCTTCAAGCGCCGCGGTACGAACCATCGGATCCACATGGCCCAGGCTATTGATGGCTGCCTGCAAGGTTTGCTGGCTAGGGTAATTGGGCAACTCAGTCAACAAAGTCGCGCGTCGGATGGCCGGAAGGTCGCGCTTTTGCAGCTGTTCCAGCAAGGCCTGCGAGGCGCCAGGCTTGCCGCTACGCAGCAGGTCGAGGCTTTGCCCATAGGCCAGATGGCTCTGATCGCCCGGCCCGTACCAGTGTTGAAACTGCTCGCTGATCTTTTGCCCTGGCGTGCCCTTGTGGCAGGCCAGGCACGCATCCGTTGTGCCGAGCTCAAGCGCCTTGGCCGGCGCTGGCACGCTGAAACCATGGTCATGGCGCCAGTCATTGACCATGTAGAATTTGCCGGGCATATGGCAATCCACACACTGGGAGCCGGGTTGGCCGGGCGTGTGATGGTGGTGTTCGGAGGATTGGTAGTCCTTGGCTTTCAAGCCCGCACCATCGACCCCGGCGATGGCCGTCTTGCCGGCCGGGTTGTGGCATTGCAGGCAGACGCCATTACCGGGCGCCTTGAGCTGGGTGCTGTGGGGTTCGTGGCAGTTGCTGCAACGTACCCCCTTGGCGAACATCTTGCTTTGGGTGAACGAGCCGTATTCGAACACTTCGTCCTTGATCTTGCCGTCAATCTCGTACAGCTCGGGGGTCAGGCGACTGGGCAGGTATTCATCCATCAACCGACGATCGTTATGAAAGCCATCGCCCAGGGGCGCGCGGCGCGCGTGGCAGCGGCCGCAGGTCTCCACTTCCTTGAGGTTGTCGGTGGTGGCCAGACTTTGTTGGAAGCCCGAGTGCTCAAGCGGGGCAGGCTGTTTTTCCTGAGCCCATTGCAGATGGCCGGAGGCTGGGCCGTGGCAGCTTTGGCAACCGACGCCCAGGCTGTTCCACTGGCTGTCGAAGCTACCGGTGGAGGCATTGAAATTGCGTTTGAAACCGGTGGTGTGGCACTCGACGCACATGAAGTTGGCGTTCTGCTGAGGCTTGCTCCAGTGCAGGGGGTCCTTGAAGTCCACGCCCAGGCCTGGGTAGAGATGGAACCACTGTTTTTTCTGGGTATCCCAGGCCACGCCCAACGCCTGAAGGTGGCCCTCTCCGGTGTCGATCAAGTACTGCTGCAAGGGCTCTATGCCGAAGGCGTATGCCACCGGGAAGTCCTGGGCGCGGCCGTCGGCGCCGGGTGTGTTGACCCAGAAAGCGTCGTCTTTCTTGAAGAAACGGGTGGTCTCCTTGTCGCTTTTGAAACGGACGTCGGCAAAGTCGCCGAGCACGGTTTCAGCCGTGGCAGCCTGCATCGCCAACTGGTGATGGGAGCCCTGCCATTGTCGGGTCTGCTCGCTGTGACAGCCTTGGCACAGGGCTTCATCGACCAGCGTTGCAGGGGCGACAGGTTTGGCAGGGGGCGTTGGGGCACTGGCTTGAGTGCTGACCGGCAAAGGCGCGACAGGCTGGTCCAGCGCGAACCAGAGGCCCGCGGTAGCCAGCAGCATGACCCCGGCCACCAGTGGCCAGAGCAAACCGCCCGTCGTGCGACGGGGTGGAAGGGGAGCAGGCGTAACGGTTTTATTCTTGGACATGCAGACTTCCGTGGTCTGTTCTTGTGGTAACGGCTTTCAAAGGGCAGCAGTCTACCGCATGCTCGGGAGCCAACGGAAATAAGGGGCGTCACTGCGCGGTGTATCAGGAAGACCGCGTCGTCTTCATCGCGGTGGTCCGGCATTCCGGTGAACCCGGCTCCTACCCAAAGCCGTACCGCGGCGTATCAGACAAACTGCAGCGCCAACCACGGGCTGAGGTTGAACAGCAACACGCCGACCTTATAGAGCATCATGCCCGCGTAGTGCAACGTATCGAAACGCTCTTCGCTGAAGTGGAACCAGCGCCGATGCAGGTGAAAGAGCCAGTCGTGGGCGCAGGTGAATACCACGAACCAGACCAGCAGAATGAGGTAGTTGATCACCAGGCTGTAAAGCAACAGGTCCTTGATTTCGGCCATGTTCACAGGGCACCTCGCAATGGACGCATTAAGGTCGTCAGACTCATGCAGGTTTCTTGCGGATTTGATGATCGGGCTCAGAGGCGCGGTTTGAGCAACGGCAGTTTCCACTCGCCACTGGCCACCTGCGGCTGCGGCATATATAAGCGTAGCACCGCGTAGAAGGGCCCCTCGGGGGCTGGAAGCCAATTACTCTCGCGGTCTTTGCCTGGGGATAGGCTCTGCAAGTAGAGGGTCACGCCACCGTCGGCGTCACGCTTGAGCGAGTCGAGCATCTGTGAATTGATCAGGTAGCGATTGAGCGAGTTGTCGACCAAAAGGCCAGTCTTGCCGTCGTACATCGTCAACGACCAGAAGGCCTTGGCCGCAGCCAGTCCGCTCTGGTTGAAATGCAGCGTGTAGTCACGCTTGCTTGCATCCACAGGCTTACCGTTCATGTCTGTGAAGTAGCCCATGTAATGGGTCTCTTCGGCCGAGTTGCCAAAAATACCCAGCTTGGCTCCGGCGTAGCGGTAGAGGTAATCGTTCTTCAGGTGCTCACGGCTGCCGAACAGGTCGCTACTGTTGAGCGTGCGAGTGTCAAGCTGGGCCTTCTTGAAAGCCGCAAATTCTGCCTTGCCATCGTCGATACCGGTTTGCAGCGCCTTGGCCTGCTCGGACGTCAGGCTGGCCTCATTGAGAGGATTGGTGGCGCTGATGCCGATTCTCTCGAAGCGCTGACGCAAGGCCTGTTCGCTGTCCGGTGGGTGAGTGAAGGCGAGCATGAAATTGAGATAACGGAACACTGCCGGGGAGTCGCTCATGTTCGCTTGTGGCTTGAGCCAAGCCACCGCCGGTACTGTCGGTGGCGGCCTTTTCTTGAGGAAACTGCTCAGCGGTTGCACCCGATAACCCTGTTGAATCTGTTTGACGTTGTCCAGGTCCGCCTCGTTGAACAACTGGGTGCGATACAGGGCATAGACGATCTGGCTCTCACTGTTGATGACCTTGTCGATGTCGGCGGGGGTAGGGCCTTGCCAGTCCGGGCCTGCGATCAAAAAATGGCCGCCCTTGTTACCGGTGGTGCGGGTACCCAGGTAGCTGAAGTTGTGGGTATAGAGGTCAATCAATTGAGTGGAGTAGTAGCGGCCTTCTTCTATGGCGGGAAGGGTCAGCACCAGTGGTTCGCGGCGCAGGTCCATCCACACGGACGAGTAGGGTGTGTCGCAATTGGGTGTGAGGAAGGCACTGTCCTTTGGGGTGCACACTTTGGCGCTGTTGGTGATCTGATTGAAAGGCGCCTTGTAGCCTAGGCTGACGGTGTCCACTGCCTGGGTGTACAGGGTCTTGTACATCTCGACCACCGGGAAGCCGTAGAGATAGGCTTCTTTGGCAATGGCCCGGATCTCGTCGGGGTTGGCGTTGGATTCGGCATGCGCGCCGCTGAACAGTAGCAAGGCTGCGTAAATGCCGGTGTAGGGAAGCCTCATTCACAGCCCCCTGGCTGTTACGGCGACTCTCTGACGGTAGCTGGCTTCGGCACGGCTGCAAGCCGCAAATGGTAATGGTTCCCGAACGGTTGAGTTCAAGGAGTGACCGGTCATCGCGGCAACCGACAACGTTAATTGGCTTGAACCATTGCGCGGGTTGGCCGGTCACTTTTCAAGACGACCCAACCACCATGGAGTCATGATCATGAACGAGCAAACCTGTGCCTGCCCGAACTGCAATTGCAAAGTGGGCAGTAACCCTGTCACGCGCGACGGCAAAGCCTATTGCTGCGAGGCTTGCGCCAGCCACCATGCCGCTGGCAAGCCGTGTATCCATAGCGGCTGTGGCTGTGCCAAGAGCAGCACGCAACGTTGAAGCAGCAGGGGCTTACAAATCCTCTGCCGGCTGGCCTGGGATGGTTTGCAAGCCCTTGTCCAATTTCAGCAGTTCCAACAAGCGGCGGGCGTCGTAAGGCGCGCGCACCTTGATGTCGTTGTCGAAGTAGCAATACACCGCTCTTTTGCGGACCTTGGGCGGTGCGCTCTCGGGGTCGATCAGTTTTGCATCCGCAGGCTGCGCTCCGCGTTTCCAGGTTTGAATCCTCTTCTGCCAACGCTTGAGCGCCACCTCAGAATATCCACTGCTGTACAGCGCCTTGTCACCATGTAGACGCAGGTACACGAAATCGCTGGTCAGGTCTTCGACCTGAGGCCATTTACGCGCGGCATCCGCCACGACCAACGCCACCCGGTACTTGCGCAACAGGGCGACAAAGGCTGGGTCGACAAAGCCCTGATGACGGATCTCGACGGCATGACGCAGGCGCTGGCGCGTGTTGCCGTCCAGGTAGCCCGGCCGTTGCAGGCGCTCGGCGCAGTGACGGGCCAGGTCTACGGCTTGCTTGCCGGTGTGCGGTAGACGAGCCAGAAAGTCTTCGAATAAATCGGCGTCGAATTTAAGGCTCGGTGGGAATTGCCACAGGGTCGCTCCCAGTTTTTCCTTTAACGATAAAAAGCCTGAGGCATAGAAGTTGGCAAGAGGTTCCTCGATATCGTGCAGGCGCCTGATGTGAGTGATATAGCGCGGTGCCTTGACGCTGAACACAAACCCTTCAGGAGTGTCCCCGGCCCACTGGGCAAAGCGTTGTGGACGTTGCAGGGCATAGAAAGTGCCGTTGATTTCGATGCTGTTGACGGATCGAGAGGCAAAGCGCAGTTCATCCTTTTGGCGCAGGTTTTCGGGGTAGAAGGTCCCCCGCCAGGGAACGTAGCGCCAGCCGGAGATACCAATGTGCACGTCTGCCTGGCGCTGGGTCATGGCTTCTCCTCTTAGGCAAAAAGGGATTTGCTTATTGGAGTCATGACGACTGATATCGGTTCAGGATTTCCGATAGAACTGTTTTACCGGACTCTGATCAGTTGGGTGGCGACGTTGTTGCCCGCCTGGGAGGTGACTCAGTCGAGGAACCGCACCTGGCAGGGACGACTCCGACCCACTTTCCGCAGATACGCGGGTAAAAGGGGCAGAGTCTCCCTGGAGATATCCTAGTTTATAAGGAAGTAGCCAAGTATCAGCCAGCAAAAACTTATAATGAGCATCATAACTTTAATAGTTAGCAGGCGCTTGAGGTAAGGAGGGAAGTCTCTGATGTCTTCTGGAGTCACGTGACCAGCGCGGATATAAAAGCCTGGTGTCAGTACTATTGCGGCAATTTCTACGACAAAAGTTATTCCGCTCATCAATCCGTCGTTTTTTCGGGCTAATCCCCAGGCATGTACTCGGCTATTTTTTAGAGCCTTCATCATAGCGTCTAGGTGGCGCCGGTATAGATATACCCCATAGGCAAAGGAGATGTAACCCATCAAAATGGGGGCGCCCAAAAAAGCTATGGAGAACCACGGGTTCCAACCGTCCATTACGGCGTGGTCAGCTCATATAGTACTTCTGCAGTCTGTTCTCCCATGTCTCCTCCAGTAATGGTGCCCACCCATGTGCCTGTACCGACAACTCCTGCAATGCAGATCGTCGCGCCTATGGGATGCCTGCCAAAAATTGCACAAATCGGGCCAGCAACCTTAGCTGTCAGCCCCCCAATGTATCCGCCTACGGTAGATCCTATAAATTTTCCGCCTTCAGTAAATTTAATTTTTTTGCATGCTTCGTCTGATGCTCCATTACAAACTTCTTGAATGGCCAGCAGCGAAGAAGCACCGCCGATCCCGATCGCGATATAACCACCCGTCTTCATATACTTCATAGCACGGCTCATTGAGTCCACATGCTGGGTGTACCCCGGTATTTGGCCCGGTCCTCCAGCTTTATCCCAATGGTGAACAAGGCTGCGGCTGGAGATACCGAGCGCCGACTTCAATTTGTGGTGGCCGCCAAAACTCGTTCGGTCTCTCAGGCTTTTGGAGTTGAGCAGATGGGCGTCCAACCGAGTCAGCAGAGTATTGCGTTCCGCGAAAAACTCCGCAGACTTTAAGTGGCCGTGTTGGCGATAGCTGTTCTGATGCAGGCTTTCGATGTCTTGCAGGGTCTTGCGCAAATCGGTCAGGTGCTTTTCCAGTACCACCGCTGTGATGCCCAACCAAGTCGAGGCTTGCCCTGTGAAGGTGACGATTTCAGCGCCATAGCGGTACATGAAGTCGGCTTCTTCCGGGGTCAGCGGCTCCAGGGCTTTCTTGACCTGTTCGGCCGCCTGCATCAGTTTCGCTTCCTGAGCGGTGCAGAACTTGTTGTTTGGGTCGCTGAGCACCAGCAGGGTGCCGGCCTTCACCACGGGGTCGAGGTTCGGGTTGAGCCTGGAAAACATCCACACCCATTTATCCGGGTCTTCTTCGAACAAGTCATCGTAGAAGTCTTTTAAGGGCAAGCTCTGGGGCAGGACGTAGAAGCCGGCTTCAACTGCTGGCTCCGGCGCAGGCTCATAAAATTCACGCTCGGGAAAGGGGCGGGGAACTGCGGGGGTATCCATGTTCGGCCGGGCCGGCGTACACACGCGAGGCATGGGGCTGTACAGGCGCTTGTCGTCTAGCCAGTGGGGTTTTCGATCAGTCATGGGGCCGGTTCCTTTTGGCGGAAACGGCGGAGGCTAGCAAGACCGAGTGGGTAGTAGAGGGGTATGGGGCAAAAAGAGAAATGTCCTACATCTACTCTTGGAGCTGATACCTCGCTTCTTGCGCAACTCCGCGGATGACCGAATTTGTCGGCACCCCCCATGTATCCGTGAGGTTAGGTAAACGCTTGAGAGCGTCCGGTGGATGGAGGGCTGTCAGTGTGCGACCATCCCTACATAGACTGCTGAAATTTCTCTCAATCAACTCCCCGCGCGCTCTGTCTTCTCATACCCCACCAGAATTACCCTACGCGTCCTGTCGCTGCCCATGAACTTGTCCCCTGGAACCCGTGCCCGTAGGCTTTTTCGGTCGCTGAATGATCAGCGTCCGGGTTTAGCAGCCCGATGACTTCCAGACGTACAAGCATCCCTTTCCGTTCGGCCAACGCCTCTTCAGCGTGCGTCGATTCGTGTCATGGCGGCTGTGCGTGGGGCACGTTCGCGTGCGCTGGGTTCCTGGAGTCCCGGTCTGCTAACCCGCGCACAGCTGCCACCTTTTTCGTTTAGCAGCGATCCGTGGCGGCTCCATGACTCCAGGAGCATCAATATTATGAAGGCTGTCCCTGATCCACCTGCACACGTCTGCAGTATTCGCAAAACCACCCAAGCCGCCTTCGGTTCTTGCGGCAATGCTCATGAAGCGCTGTTCAAAGTTCAGCCTGGCATCCCTGCCGAAGAGGCATTGCGGCATCTCTCGAATCATTTGCAATCCGCTGTTGAGGCCGCCCATCACGTACACATCCATACGCCGCTGGCCGACGGGGGTATGCATTGGTCAACGATTTGGGCTCTGGAGGCTGCGAGGGCATTGGTTGAGGGCCTGCGTAGCGGTGCCGAGGATGTCGTGATCAAGCCAACAGCGGAGGGGGATACTTTTATCCCTGGCACGATCTGCAAAACGGCTGAAACACCGTTCGTATTCTTGGACTCCAGCGATAAATCGGTCTTTGTCGTTCGCAGTAATGTTCTGGCTGAGGATGCACTAGTCCATGTCGCGCTTTACCTGCAAGCGGCATACGACACGGCGAATGAAATTTGCATGCGTACACCCAATGCAGACAAGGGGATGCACTGGGCGATATTGCATGGAATTGAAGTGGGGAGGGCACTGACGGAGGCGCTGTTGGAGGCATCTGATGCCGTGTAACAGGTATATGACCCACTCAAAAATGGCCTGTAGGAGCTGACCTTGGTCGCGATGGCGTCGCTGCGGTTTATCGTAGACCGCGGCGACGCCATCGCGACCAAGGGCTAGGCGCCCCCGTCGCTCCTACAGGGCCATCCAATACAGTTACAAGCACAGGCTGTCAGATAATTCTGTAGGAAACTAGAGTAAGTGCAGTGAGAAGGGTCTCGGAGTTGTTTTGGGGCTAGATTAGTCTTGCCGACCGATTCATTGTATTGCCCAAGGGGTGCGCAGTCGCCTCTTGTTCCTGAGTTTTTCGCCAATCTGGAAACACAATTTAATCTTTTGCACCGTTGCGACGGCGTTCGCGGCTGCAAGGTATCGGGAGGAGTTATGGCTTCAAGCAGCTTTCAAAATGAAGTGCCCAAGGCGCGCGTCAATATCAGGCTCGACTTGCATACTGGGGGTGCGCAGAAAAAAGTCGAGTTGCCACTCAAATTAATGGTCATGGGTGACTTCAGCAACGGGCGGGAACAGCGCCCGTTGTCGGCCAGAAGTAAAGTCGATATTAATAAAAATAATATCGATAGCGTATTGGCGGAGTTTTCGCCCGGTCTGAAGTTGGACGTGCCCACCGCAGTGGACGGCGAACAGTCTGAGACTTCGGTGGCCTTGAGTTTTCAAGCGATCAGGGACTTCGAACCCGAACAGGTGGCACGGCAAATACCTCAGTTGAGGGCGTTGCTGGCGATGCGAAACCTGTTGCGCGACCTCAAATCCAACCTGCTGGACAATGCCACCTTTCGGGTTGAACTGGAGCGAATCCTCAAGGATGAGGCGCTCAGCGGTGCATTGCGCACCGAACTTGCGGCCCTCGCACCCCAGGCTGATTAAGACAGCAAAATATCTAAAAGGAAGTTTCCATCATGTCCACGGAACATTCATCCGCCCAAGGCGGTAGCGCTATCGTATTGCCTGAAGAAAGCCAGGGCGTCTATAGCCAGTTGTTCAGCAAGATCAACTTGAGCCCGGTATCGGAGTGGGTCGACATTGACCATTTCCAGAATGCCGAAGCGCTGGCCGAAGCGTCTGCCGATGAACGCGTGACGGCTGCCGTCAGTGTTTTCCTGACGTTGCTCAAGCGCTCTTCCCGCCGCGTCGAGCGCTTGGACAAAGTGCTGTTGGATGAGCACATTGCGTCGTTGGACGCACAAATAAGCCGGCAACTTGATGCGGTGATGCATCACCCGGATTTCCAGCGTGTCGAGTCCACTTGGCGCGGGGTGAAATCACTGATCGACCAGACCGACTTTCGCCAGAATGTTCGAATTGAACTGTTGGATATCAGTAAGGAACATCTGGTCCAGGACTTCGAGGATGCGCCTGAAATCGCGCAGAGCGGCCTGTACCTGCATACCTATACCCAGGAGTACGACACACCCGGTGGCGAGCCCATTGCGGCGGCCATCTCCAACTATGAGTTTGACCGCAGTGCCCAAGACATCGCCTTGTTGCGCAACCTCTCGAAAGTGGCCGCCGCCGCGCACATGCCCTTCATTGGTTCGGTAGGCCCCGCGTTTTTCGGCAAGGCGTCGATGCAGGAAGTGGCCGCCATCAAGGACATCGGTAACTATTTCGACCGCGCCGAATACCTGAAGTGGAAGGCATTTCGCGACAGTGACGATGCTCGCTACATTGGCCTGACCATGCCCAGGGTGCTGGGGCGGCTGCCCTATGGCCCGGACACTGTTCCGGTGCGCAGTTTCAATTACGTCGAAAGCGTCAAGGGTCCGGATCACCAAAAATACCTGTGGACCAATGCCTCGTTTGCCTTTGCGGCGAACATGGTCAAAAGCTTTATCGCCAACGGTTGGTGCGTGCAGATTCGTGGGCCACAGTCCGGCGGTGCGGTCACTGAACTGCCAATCCACCTGTACGACCTGGGTACTGGCAACCAGGTGAAAATTCCTTCGGAAGTGATGATTCCAGAGACGCGCGAGTTCGAGTTTGCCAACCTCGGTTTCATTCCGCTGTCGTATTACAAGAATCGCGATTACGCCTGTTTCTTTTCCGCCAACTCTGCGCAGAAACCGACGCTGTACGACACCGCCGATGCCACGGCCAACAGCCGGATCAATGCGCGCTTGCCCTACATTTTCTTGCTGTCACGCATTGCCCACCATTTGAAGCTGATTCAGCGCGAGAACATCGGCACCACCAAGGACCGTCGCGTGCTGGAACTGGAGCTCAACAAGTGGATAGCGGGGCTTGTGACCGAGATGACCGATCCGAGCGATGACTTGCAGGCCTCACATCCTTTGCGCGATGCGAGGGTGAGTGTCGAGGACATCGAGGACAACCCTGGATTCTTCCGCGTCAAGCTCTACGCCGTGCCGCATTTCCAAGTGGAAGGCATGGACGTCAGCCTCTCGCTGGTTTCGCAGATGCCTAAAGCCAAAACCTGAACCCACCCGTAGGAGCCCTCTTATGAAGATCGACCGCCCCTTGTGGTCAGCGGGTGCGCTGTTGTGCCCGCAGCAATTTCAGCAACAGGCGCGTTGGGAAGCCTGGACCAATGAATGTCTCGCTCATCTGTCGCGGGTCCACCCTTGGGGCGTTCTGGCACTGGCGTTTGACCTCAATACGCTCAGGTTGGGCAAGCTCAAGGCCACTCGGCTGCACCTTCGTATGCCCGATGGAACGTTGATCGACTCAGACCACGCCGATCCGCTGCCCCCCGCGCTGGAATTGGCTTGCGCGCTGGCGGACAACAGCCAACGCGCTACCGTGCTGCTGGCCTTGCCGCTGGAGCAGGCCAACGGCAACAACTGCCTGATGACCAAGGGCCGGGCGGACCGTCCCACGCGTTACCGCGAGACGTGGCGGGATGTGCAGGAGATCTACGAACACGAGATCCAGTCGATGGGCGTGCTGGAGCACGTACTGAGCCTGCGTCTCGATAGTGATGAAAACAATGACTACCTGACGTGCCCGATAGCGCGCTTGGTGCGTGACGGGCAGGGCGCCTGGAACCTGGACCCGGACTACGTCCCGCCACTGCTCAGCCTGGCGGCGCATCCGGGGCTTGTGGCGCAACTGGGCAACCTGTTGACCCAGCTGTCGGCCAAGCGCCAACGGTTGATGGGCATGCGCCGCGAAAGCAACCAGCGCATGGCCGACTTTGCCGTGGCGGATGTGTCGTTGTTCTGGCTGCTCAACGCCCTGAATACTGCTGAGCCGGTCCTCAAGGACCTCAAGGCCAGCCCCGCTCGACACCCTGAGCAGGTCTACCTGGAGTTGGCAAAACTGGCCGGCAGCTTACTGACCTTTTCACTCGAGCACGATACCGACCAGATTCCGGCCTATCAGCACCACAGCCTGGAGATGGTGCTGCCCCCGTTGATGCGGATGATCTCTACCTTGTTGGAGGCCAGCCTGCCGTCGCGGGTCATCGCCCTGCAGCTCGATCAACTGGGCAACAACCGCTGGCAGGCCAGCCTCAATGACGCGCGCCTGGTTGAGCGCGACGGCGCCGACTTTTATCTGTCGGTGCGCAGCAGCTTGCCGGCAGCGCAGCTGCAGAAACAATTCCCGCGCCTGTGCAAGGCCGGCACGCCCGACGAGGTGGATCATCTGATCAATGCGGCGCTCGATGGCGTACCGCTGCACTCGCTCAGTCATGTGCCCGCCGCCATCCCGCTGCGTCTGGAAAACCAGTACTTCGCGCTCGACCTGAGTCATGCCAAGGGTCAGGCGGTGCTGGCTGAAGGGGTCTGCGCATTTTATGTGCCGAGCACCCTGGCGGACCTCAAGCTTGAACTGTTCGCGGTACTGCGCACATGACTCCGACGTTCTCTCACACTCAAACCCATGCCGCCGCGCAAGTCGATGTGCTGTTGCAGGACAGTTACCTGCTGGTGGTTGAAATTCAGCAGAAAGGCTCGGCGCAGAACAGCAAGGTGCTGTGGGAACGCTGCGCGCAGCAGATTGTGCATGTTCGCGAGCGCCTGCAGGAAATGGACCTGAGCCCGCGCAGTATCGAGCACATCGGTCATGCCCAATGCGCGTTGCTGGATGAAACGGTGCTCAGCCACACCCAGGAGGACGCCCATGCCGAATGGGCCAGCAAGCCTCTGCAAGCGCAGTTTTTCGGTCGTCACCAGGCCGGTGAGTTCCTTTACGAAGAGATGCGTGCAGTGCTGCGTGAACCCGCGCCAGAGCTGCACGTACTGACGGTATACCAGCGCGTGCTGATGCTGGGTTTTCGCGGCCGATACCGTGACCTGGAGGATCCCGAGCGCGAACAATTGCTGCAAGCCCTGAGCGTGCAAGTCCCGCCTCTGCAATTGCACGGCGCCCTGGCCACCCGGGCGGATGCCGGGGGCTGGTTGCTGGGCAGGATGCGCTCAGCGCGGGTACACGCCGTGGCGGTCGCGTTATTGCTAATTGGCGCCTGGTGGGGATTGGACCACCTGTTGGACGGCCTGGTTGCCACCTTCCTGCGTGGCCAGGCATGAAGGCCATGACGAGCATGCGAACACATCAAAGCGCGCAGGCCTTGCCGGCGGATGATTATCGTCAGCCGGTCATTCTGGTGTGCGGTGATGGCCTGGCGGGCCTGTTTGGGGATGACAGCATCGAACCCTGGATGACTCGCGTGACCGGTCAGGGTTGCTATGTCCCGGTGCGCGATCTTGAGCAACTGCCACAAGTGGCTGCCGAACTGATTTCCAGGCGGGCGCAATGGCGTGGGTTGCTGAGTGTGATGTGGGTCATCAACCCTGCACAGCACCACGACAGTGCCGCACTGGCTGGCCGTATACGGACCTTCTGCCATCAGGTTTCACTGGTTCGCAAACGCGGTGTGGTGTTGCCGATTGTACTGGTCAGCTATGTCCAGGCAGCGTGCGGCGAAGGGCCTTGGTTCAGCTGGGAAGCGGGGCAATCGACCCCTTGGGTTCGTGAGGCGGGCGCCCGCGTCAGCTTGTGTGCCTGGCAACGGCAGGCCACCGACAACGCCACTCGCAGCGCACGGTTGCAGACCTGTGTCCAGTTGAACAGCTTGCAGGCCTGGCTGGCTGAAAAAGTGCTGCCCCATTGGCATTGTCATAACTCGCGCGCGTCTTTCAATCCGCCTGTGGCCTGTGCCATGACGCTGGTGCCGGTAGTGCCCCAGGCGGTTGCAGGCAATCTGTGGCAGCAATGGCTGCGGGACAGAGTGGCGCTGGTTGATACCCAAGCGACGGTTCCCCAGCAGGACGTGCGGCTACCGTTTCCCGACGCCTTGCTCCCCTCGCTGCCTCGGCGCCGGGTAGCACGCCGCCCGACAATCCTTGCCCTGTGGGTGGCTGCGGCGCTTGGGCTGACCGCCCTTTGCCATTCGGCCTGGCAGAACACCTTGCTGGTACGTCAGGTCAGCGATGACCTGGTGCGATACACAGCACTGGCTCAGACCGAGCAGGGTGGTGAGGCGTTGGCGGCGCTGAGTGACCACGCCCGGCGCCTGGAAACCTACCGCCGAAATGGGCCGCCACTGTCATTGGGCCTGGGGCTGTATCGCGGCGAAACGCTGCGCTTGCCTTTGCTGGCGGCTATCCAGGGGCACCGCTCGCCGCTTACGTCTGCGCCGCCTACTGCAACCCAGCCCCCCGTGCGTCTGGACAGCCTTTCGCTGTTCAGCCCCGGCAGTGCGCTGCTCAAGCCCTCGGCCACCAAGGTTCTGATCAACGCCTTGGCGGGCATCAAGGCCCAGCCGGGCTGGCTGATTGTCATCGTGGGTCACACCGACGCCACAGGCGATGACAGGCAAAACCTGCGGCTGTCTCTGGGCCGCGCCGACGCCGTGCGCGACTGGATGCAGCGCATGGGCGATATCCCTGACAGCTGTTTCGCCGTCCAGGGCTTGGGCGCCGGCCAACCGGTCGCCAGCAATGACACTGAATCCGGGCGCGCTGCCAACCGTCGCGTCGATATCCGCCTGGTGCCGGAAGTGGGGGCCTGTGCGCTTTCCACGGCGGGGCCAGGCAGGCAACCCCAGCCGCCATCGGCGGCATTCAACCTCTGAAACAAGGAGCTTCACATGGCAATTCCGGTTTATGCATGGTTCAAGGATGACGGCGGTGCCGACATCAAGGGCTCGGTGACGGTGAACAGCCGCGAGGGCAGCATCGAAGTAGTCGCCCAGGAGCACAAGCTCTACATCCCGACCGACGACAGCTCCGGCCGACTGACCGGCGCCCGTGTCCACGAGGCGTTCACCTTTACCAAGGCAATCGATGCGGCCACTCCTTACCTCTACAAGGCGGTGAGCAGCGGCCAGACCCTCACGAGCGCCGAGTTCAAGTGGTATCGCATCGACGATTCCGGCGCAGAAGTCGAGTACTTCAACACCCTGTTGGAGAACGTCAAGGTGGTCAAGGTCGCGCCCAGGATGCACGACGTGAAGGACCCCACCAAGCAGAAGCTCAACCACCTGGAAGAGATCGAACTGCGCTACGAAAAAATCACCTGGACTTACAAGGACGGCAACCTTTCCCACTCCGACGCTTGGGATGAGCGCTCCAGCGCTTGACGACAACGGTCGGCAGGCGGGCTCCGCCTGCTGACCGTCCCAATGTAGGAGCCGGCTTTAGCCGCGATAAACGCGCCGCGGTATGCCTGATGCTTTGCGGTGCGTTCATCGCGGCTAAAGCCGGCTCCTACCCATTCCGTTGACCGACAACGCACTGAGAATTCAGAACAAGGACGCTTCGCATGGCACACAGTTCGACCCGCTTGCTCCGTCGCCTCAACCCTTATTGTGCCCAAGCGCTGAGCGCGGCGGCTTCGCTGTGCCAGACACGCGCCCACGGCCAGGTCAGCATCGAGCACTGGCTGATCAAATTGCTGGAGCAGGGTGAGGGAGACTTGCCCCTGATCGCCCGCCGCTATGGCTGGGGCATGGACAGACTCTGGCGTGGCCTGCTTGACCATCTCGACAGCCTGCCGCGCAGCATATCCAGCCAACCGCAGTTGTGCGGCAGGCTGCAGCAACTGATCAAGAACGCCTGGCTGCGTGCCTCGTTGGATGACCACAACGACCAGTTGCGTTCGGCGGACCTGCTCGGCGCCTTACTGGAGACCCCGAGTCTGTTGGCCTGTGATGCCACCTGGCCAATGCTCGGTATTAGCGAAGCCCAGTTGCAACAACTGATGCCCGCGCTCGATCACCATTCTGAGGAGCGTCCGAGCAAGCCGGCGCAGGCCGTGCTGGCAGGTGTGCCAACCGGGCCCCGTAGCCAGGAGGCCTTGCAGACCCTGCTCAACAGCTATACCCAGGACCTCACGGCCAGGGCCAAGGAAGGGCTGATAGACCCAGTGTTCGGGCGAGACGATGAAATTCGCCAGGTCATCGATATTCTGGGCCGTCGGCGCAAGAACAACCCGATCCTGGTGGGTGACCCCGGCGTCGGCAAAACGGCCTTGGTCGAAGGCCTGGCCTTGCGCATTGCCCAGGGTGAGGTGCCGGATAGTCTCAAGCCGGTCAGCGTACGCTCACTGGACCTCGGGCTGTTGCAGGCGGGAGCGGGGGTGAAGGGCGAATTCGAACAGCGCCTGAAGAACATCATCGAAGCCGTGCAGCAGTCGCCCATTCCTGTCCTGTTGTTTATCGACGAAGCCCATACCCTGATCGGGGCCGGCAACCAGGCGGGCGCAGCGGATGCCGCGAACCTGCTCAAACCCGCCCTGGCGAGGGGAGAGTTGCGCACCCTCGCCGCCACCACCTGGAGCGAATACAAACAGTACTTCGAACGCGATGCCGCGCTTGAACGACGCTTTCAACCCGTCAAGGTCGACGAGCCGGACGACGCCAACGCATGCCTGATGCTGCGTGGTCTCAAGGAGCGCTACGCCAGCCACCATGGCGTTCACATCCACGACGCCGCCGTGCAAGCTGCGGTCAGTCTGTCGCGGCGCTACCTGACCGGTCGGCAATTGCCGGACAAGGCCGTCGACCTGCTGGACACCGCCAGTGCGCGGGTCCGAATGAGCCTGGACTGCGAGCCTTTGGCGCAGGTCCGGCTCAAGGCCCGGCAAGTGGCACTGGAGCTGGAACGCCAGGCGCTGGAACACGATGCACAGCTAGGCGCCAGCAACGCCCGCGAACGCCTGGCAGAAATCGCAGGGCATCTGAAGCAAGTGCGCCACCAACAAGGTGAAATGGAGCGTCAGTATCAGCACGAGCTCGACCTGGCCCGGCAACTGCTCCAGGCGCGTCAAGGCGGGCCTGAACAGAGGGACGCCTGCACACAATTGCAGCGGCAGCTGAGTGAGACTCAAGGCAGCCAGCCACTGCTCTCGCTCGATGTCAGCGCTCGCAGCGTGGCCGAGGTCATTGCCGACTGGACGGGAGTCCCCCTGGGCAGCCTGCTCAAGGATGAACAGACGAGCCTGCTCACCCTTGAACAGCAATTGGGCGCACGAGTGATCGGCCAGGAGTCGGCCCTGACTGCCATGGCGAAAAGGCTGCGTGCGGCCAAGACCGGCCTGACCGAAGAGCGGGCTCCGTTGGGCGTTTTCCTGTTGGTGGGCAGCAGCGGTGTCGGCAAGACCGAAACCGCCCATGCATTGGCCGACAGCCTGTTCGGTGGCGAGAAATCGCTGATCACCCTCAACCTGTCCGAATACCAGGAAGCCCACACCGTCAGCCAACTCAAAGGCTCGCCCCCAGGCTATGTCGGCTATGGGCAGGGCGGTGTACTCACTGAGGCGGTGCGTCAACGGCCCTACAGCGTGATCCTGCTCGACGAGGTGGAGAAGGCGCACCGGGACGTGCTCAATCTGTTCTACCAGGTCTTTGACCGCGGCTGCATGCGCGACGGTGAAGGGCGCAAAATCGACTTTCGCAACACGGTCATCCTCATGACCTCGAACCTTGGCAGCGACCTGCTCCAGGACGGCCTTCAGGCACAACCGGACGCCACCGACAGCACCTTGCACGAGTGGCTGCGACCGATACTGCGCGAGCATTTCCAGCCGGCCTTGCTGGCCCGCTTCCAGACTCTGATTTACCGGCCGCTGTCCGCCAGTGCGCTCAAGCTCATCGTCGCATTCAAGCTCGAGCAGGTCGCCCAACGCCTGCAACGTCATTACAACCTAGGGTGCCAATTCGACGAGCGCCTCACCGAGGCCCTGGTAGCGGCCTGCCTGCTGCCCGACACCGGCGCGCGCAACATCGACAGCCTGCTTGATCAGCAAATCCTGCCGGTGCTCAGCCAACAACTGCTGCAACGCCAGGCGGCCGGCCTGACAACCCGTGAAGTGACCCTGGACTTCAGCGATGAAGAGGGCATCTGCCTGCACTTCAGCC
Source organism: Pseudomonas sp. KH_021 (assembly GCF_057838865.1). Classification (NCBI taxonomy): domain Bacteria; kingdom Pseudomonadati; phylum Pseudomonadota; class Gammaproteobacteria; order Pseudomonadales; family Pseudomonadaceae; genus Pseudomonas; species Pseudomonas sp. KH_021. The sequence continues at coordinate 2,336,728 of NZ_CM174477.1, forward strand.
AGCAAGAGGGGGCTTGAGTATGACGAATTCTCCTCGCCTGTTCTTCAACCACAGCCGCCACACCCTGAAGATCTACCGCCAGGACGCCACCTTCGACGTGCTCGCCTTCCATGGCGAAGAACGCCTCAGCCAGCCCTTCAGCTACCAGATCGAATTCACCTGCACCGTGCAGGACCTGCTCCTCGAGCAGATCCTCAACAAGCGCGCCACCTTCACCCTGCACGAACGCCCGGTTAAACCCAACCGCTATATTCCCAAGTCCCCAGTCGTGGGGCCGCTGCGTACTTTTCACGGGGTGATTACTGCCTTCAAGCGCCTGTCCGCCTCCAAGGACGAAGCCCGCTACGAAGTGACCCTGCAACCGCGCCTGGCCCGGCTCGAGCGTGGCCAGCAGTACCGCATCTACCAGGACAAGTCGGTGCCGCAGATCGTCGAGCACATCCTGCGCAGCCGCCACGGTTTTCTCGGCCAGGACTTCTACGTCAACCTCACGCGCGAGTACCCGCGGCGCGCGCAGGTCATGCAATACGGCGAAAGCGACCTGGCCTTCATCGACCGGCTGCTGGCCGAAATCGGCATTTGGTACCGCTTCACCAGCGACGATCGGCTGGGCATCGAGGTGGTGGAATTCCACGACAGCCAGGCCCACTACCAGTACGGCATCGAACTGCCCCAAGGCCTGCCTGCCGGCCTGGACAGCCATGCCAAAGTAGCCGCCTGGCAGCTGCAGGCCGAGCACCGGGTGGTGGAAAAATACATCAACATCCGCAGCTACGACCCACGCAACGCCAAGGCCTTCCTGGACGGTGAAATCGACCAGACCCGTGGCGCCAAGACCACCTACGGCGAGGCCTACCACTACGCCGAGCCCTACACCGAACTGGGCGACCGCTACGACTTCGACCATCAGGTGCAATGCGAAAGCGGCTACTTCTACGCGCGGCTGCGTCACCAGCGCTACCTCAACAGCCAGACCGTGCTCAAGGGCCTCAGCAACAGCCCGAGCCTGGCGCCGGGCCAGGTGCTCAAGCTGACCGGCGCCAACGTACCGCAGGCCTTCGCCGAACGCATCGTCATCACCCACCTCAAACCCTGCGCGGCCCGTGACCGCAGCTTTATCAGCCACTTCGAGGCGATCCCGTACTTCCCCGCCAACAACCTCTGCTACCGGCCGCCATTGCTGCCCAAGCCGAGCATCGCCGGCACCGTGCCCGCGCGGGTCACCAACCCGCAAAAAACCGACCCGTACGCCGACATCGACATCCATGGTCGCTACCGGGTGCAGTTTCTCTTCGACCGCGACGAATGGCCCGCCGGCCGGGCCAGCTGCTGGCTGCGTCTGGCCCGGCCCTACGCTGGCGACACCTACGGGCTGCACCTGCCGCTGCTGGCGGGCACCGAAGTGGCGGTGGCCTTCGAGCAGGGCGATCCCGACCGGCCTTATATCGCCCATGCTCTGCACGACAGCAACAACCCCGACCATGTCGCGCTGTACAACTACAAACGCAACGTGCTGCGCACCCCGGCCAACAACAAACTGCGCCTGGACGATACGAGGGGGCAGGAGCACATCAAGCTCAGTACCGAGCAGGGGGGCAAGAGCCAGTTGAACCTCGGGCATCTGGTGGATGGTGAGCGCAAGCCGCGGGGGGTGGGCTTTGAGCTGCGCACTGATAGCCATGGCGCGATACGGGCCGGCAAGGGCTTGTTGATCAGCGCCGATGAACAGGGCAAGGCCTCGGGCTCGACCCTGGCCATGGACCGCGCCAGTGGCCTGATCCAGGACGCCATGGCGCAACTGGCCGACGCCCAGGAGATCGCCTCGGCCCACCACAGTCGCCCGCCCGCCAGCGAAGGCTTGCGCCAATTGCAAACCGACGCCAACGACCTGAACGCCCCGGCCATCCTGCTCAACGCCCCGAAGGGCATCGGCGCGGTGACACCGGCCAGCCTGTTGCTGGCCAGCGGCACCGCACTGCACGTGCAGAGCCAGACCGACCTCAACCTGGCCGCCGCCCAGCACCTGACCGCCCATGCCAGCCACGGCATTTCACTGTTGGCCCAGCAACAGGGCATGCGCCTGGTCGCAGGCCAAGGCCCTCTGGCCATCGAAGCCCATGACGATGTGCTCAACCTGATCGCCCAGCAGGACATCACCGTGCAGTCAGTGCAGGGGCAACTGCACATGACGGCCAAGAACGGCATCACCCTGGGGTGTGGGGGTGGGTACATCCGCATCCAGCCGAACGGGGCGATTGATATTCATAGCCCTGGGGTGGTGAGCGTCAAAGGGCGCCACCGGCTCACCGCGCCGGGAGGGGAGACGTTTGCGCTGCCGGAACTGCCGAGTGCGGTGTGCAAGGAATGTATGAAGACAGCCAGGAAGATCTCTGCTGGCGCATTGCTTAGAGAGGTTCAACTATGAAAAACGCTCAATCTGAAAGCTGGCTCAAATTGCTGGAAGCAGCTTGCAAAAATGTCGATATCCCGTACCTGGACCTCATCATCGATCAGACCGGTTGCCAGAATTCTCTGATCCCCAGTGTTCTCGATGTCCACCCACCCCTGCGCTGGTGTTCATTATTCGACGATCTGCCAGAAGCTGGCCTGAAAGATATTGCCCCTCTACTAGTCCGCGTGGACCTGAACAATCCGCTGCAGCGGCACTGGCTCAGCGGCTTGATCCGTGAGTTTGAAACCCACTCGATTTTACTGGTATTGATCAGCGCTTGGCGCTTCGAGGCATTGGCTGGCCATCTGGGGCAATGCCTGGAAGCGAGCAATGGCGGCAATTTGATGCTGTTTCGTTACTACGACCCACGAGTGTTTCCGCTCCTGTTCAGCGATGTGTTGCAACCCGAGCAGCAGCAACCTTGGTTGCGGCCGGCTGTACTTTGGAGCTGGCTCGATCGTGATGGCGCTGCGCAGCAACTGCCGGGCTCCCCGGATATGCCGGAAAAGCCCGAGTGCTTCAGCCCAGTGGAGCTCAGCGACAGTCAACTGAAAATCCTCAGTTGTGTCAGTGATGCCACGGTGGCGATGGGCAACCTTAAAGCGGCCTTCCCGACTCAGTGGGGCATCGAGCAGCGATTTCAAGCTTGTTACGCCGGCATGCTGGACGCCTCTGAAACTGGGCTGACATCGGTTGCTGAACGTAAGGCCTTTGTCCTCGAAAGGTTGCGCATCGCATGAGCACGCCGACCTTGCACAGAAAGAAAATGAAGCGCGTGACCAGGCCTTCGGGAGTCATTGGCCTCGTCGTTGTGGTGATGGGGCTGGGGGGCACCTTGCTTGCTCAGGCCGGCACCATTGAAGGCATCAACCACACCCACTGGGCTATCGACCGATTCAGTGTCGATGGTCGTTCGGGCATCGACATCATCGGGCCTTATCAAGGGGGAGGGGGTGGGTGCTGCTATAGGGCGCCTGCCAAATGGCATCCGGGGATGACAGTGCGTGTGGATTGGGAAACAGGGGTTGGTAGTTCACTAGGATTTCCAGGAACCCGCGACTGGGCCAAGTACTTGGCTTGGGAAAAATACATCGATGGGCAAAAGCGAAAACTTAGCAAAGTGGCCGAGGTTCCAGACTACAGCGGCCAAAAAGTCTGCGGCATTACCGTGCATTTCCTGCCTTGTGACGACCTTCAAGTCACCACCTCCTGCCATACCTACGGCAGTCCCGAATACCCCATCAAAACCCCTCTGCATTTGCCGGAGCCGCAATCATGTCCGAAATAAACCATGCCACCGTGTGGTACCCACCACAGTTCCCGCTTGAGGGTCGCTTGCCCAGCAGTGACGTCCAGGTTTACCAAAATATTCAAAAACAGCGCCAGCTAGCGGAGGACTATCACGATGGCTTGTGCCTGGCGGCCGGCTCTCGTGTGCTGCACCCCTGTACCAAGACCTTGCACATCAGCCTGTGCTTCGATGGCACCGGCAATAACCTGAACCATGACCTCTACGAGTCCGAAACTCCGCATCCGACCAATATCGCCCGGATGTTTCGCGCCAGCATCGGCGAAGGCCATGCAGGGGGTACGGCGCACAACGGCAGCAAGGCGCGTGGCCTGACTGATGTCGACGGCAATGGTGAGTACTACAAGTACTACCTGCCCGGCGTCGGAACGCCGTTCGCGGAGTTGGACGATCTCGATTACAGCGGCGATGGCCTGGCCTTTGCCCGCGGGGGTGAAAAACGGATCAATTGGGCGCTGTTGATGATCATTGACGCCCTGCGCCGTGCGTTGAAGCAGCCCAGACTGGATGACCGGGCGCTGCGAACCGCTGTCGATGCCATGGGCACCTTGGCGGGGACGGAATGGGCGATGGGGCATAGCAACCGTGCCATCGAAATGCGCAAACAACTGTGGGACTTGCAGAAGCCGTTGAGCATTGCTCTGAACCAGCCATTTCCCGGCCATCCAAAATTGCTGGGGATTCGCCTGTACGTCTACGGATTCTCCCGGGGAGCGGCAGCGGCGCGAGCTTTTGTTAACTGGCTGAATCGGCTGTTGTCTCCCACGGAAGCAACGCCGTGCCTGGTGCTGGGTGATTTGAAACTGCCGATCAGTGTGGAATACCTAGGGCTGTTGGACACGGTGGTGTCGGTGGGGATTGCTGACCTGGCGCCGGGAGCGAACGGCCATATGGGTTGGGGCGACGGTAGTCAGGAACTGCCCAGTGGCAATCTGCTCAAGCGCTGCCTGCATATCGTCGCCAGCCATGAGCAGCGGCTGAGCTTTCCTTCGGAGTCGATACGGCGCGAGAGCGGGGAGTATCCGGCCAACAGTGTCGAGGTGATTTACCCGGGTGTGCATTCGGATCAGGGGGGCGGGTATCCGCCGGGGGATCAGGGTAAAGCTTACAGCCAAGACCCTAGAGTGGGTGACGGCTTGCTGATGTCTCAGATTGCACTGCATGACCTGTATAGCGATGCTTTTGCTCACGGCGCGCCATTGAAGGTATCGAAAGATATCTTGCCAGTAGATTTGCGTTATGAGCTGTGGCGCGCAATGGAAGTTGATCTGGAAAAAGCGTTTGCGATTTCCCCAAGTTTGATCAATCGTTTCAATGCTTGGCGCCAAGTAACTCTAGGTTTACCTCCTGCTGCCGAACCATTGCCTCGCGAACAATCCGAACGCTACCAACCGTTACCCGCCAACGTCCGCCTGGAACAGGCCATGCGCAACCAGATGGACTGGCTCACCGCCTGGCGCATTGAGCGCTATGGCTTCGCCAGCCTGAAAAATACCTCTTTCTACCTGCAAGCCAGCGACACTCACGCGGACCCCAAGGCCCGCCAGCTCGCGGAGGCCGAACACCATAAAAAACAGGCCGCCATCCAGAAACGCCGTGACCTCCAGCGTGCCCTTCAACGCGCCTACCAGCCCGAGTATCCACTGGAACCCAGCCTCCCGGATTTCGAGCCCGACATCGCACAAACCCAACTGCGCGAAGCCGCCGAAGAGTTCGCCGGAATCTACCGCGACCTCGACAGCGATCCCTACCTGACCCTTCTGCGCCGCGTGAGGTGGCTCTACGTCCCAGCCATGATTGCCTATCAGGCCAGCGCCGACACCCGCGCTGAACGCCAGCGCATGAAGGCCGCCGCCCAGCCCAAGGTTACCTTGCTATTCCCGCCGCCGCCGCGCGAGCGCAACCACACCGACCAGACCAACCGCGGCAACGTCGATGAAAGCCGCAATGCCAGCGCACCGGAAGGATTATTGCGAGCCCTGTTCGATGATCAGGTCCATGACTCCCGCGCCTGGTTTCTCCACACCGCCCTCAATGGCACGTACTGGCAGGTCTCGGTTGCGGCAGGGCGGGAACCCTGGGGCAGTTATTTCTGTGAGCGCATGGTGTTCTTCGGCAAGGCCGACCGCAGGACGCTGGCGCTGTTCAGCGATAGCCAGGCCTCGACGCTGATGGCCGGCATGGCCTTGCCAGACACCGATCCCGCCTATGCGGTCCAGCCGCGAGTAATGGATGCCCGGTACTTTGCCGAGTCTCAACAAGCGATCGCCGCGCACTGGGAAGCCTATTACGCCCAGATGAATGAGGTGAGCGATGTTTAAGGGTGAGTCCTCAAATCGCTGCCGATCCAGGCAGACACTGACACTGGCCTGCGGAGTGATGGGTGTGATGCTGGCTCACGAGGTTCAGGCCGGCACTATCGAAGGTATCAACCACACCCACTGGGCCATCAACCGTTTCAGTGTCGATGGCCGTTCAGGCATCGACATCATTGGGCCTTATCAGGGCGGAGGTGGAGGTTGTTGCTATATCGCACCTGCCAAATGGCAGTCGGGAATGACGGTACGTATCGACTGGGAAACCGGTATTGCTTATTCCGATGATTTTCCTGGTTATGCCGACTGGCCGAAGTATTTGTCTTGGGTTGAAAGAGTGGATGCGCAAACGCGGCGGCATAGCAAGGTTGTACCAGTGCCCGACTACACTCACCAAAAAGTCTGCGGCATCACCGTGCACTTCCTGCCATGCGATGACCTCCAGGTCACCACCTCTTGCCACGCCTACGGCAGCCCCGAATACCCCATCAAAACCCCTCTGCATCTGCCGGAGCCCCAATCATGCCCACTCTGAAAAACGCCCCATGGCGGGAGGTATCGTTATGAAAGCCGTCGTTCGTCAAGGCGACACATTGCGCGAGTTCGGTGGGGAAGTGCTGCAAGGGCATTCCCTGTGCCACGGACTGCCCATGGCGACACAGGGCGATGCGGTGCGATGCAATCTGCATGGCCTGAATGAGATCGTCCAAGGCAGCAGCCTGATGCAGATCGAAGGTCGCCCGGTGGCCTTGGATGGGCATCGCTGCCGCTGCGGTTGCACTCTCGTCAGTTCGATGCCGGACACGCAGGTTGAGTCATGAACAGGGCGCCTGAGTTCTTACCCTATCCACGGGTGCCTGCACCGGCTTACTCGTCTTGGCGGGCCAGTGGCGTGGTGCTGTTGGCCGTGACGAGCAGTGCCAGTGTGCTGGTGGGCTCCCAGGTCGACACCCAATGGATCGCTGCCAGCATGGTCGCGGTGCTGCTGCTCTGGACGCTGGCATTGATGCTGCGCGTGTTGTGGTTTCGCCTTAACCGACACAACGCCCAGTGTTACGCCGAGGCTACTCACCAGGTGCAACAAGCCTGGTGGGCACGCCAGCGCCAGAAAGTCGCGCTGCTCGAGTCTGTATTGGTGGGGCCGGCGTGTAGCGAGGCTGCGCATCGACACGCGTTGTTGAGCCCGGATCACCCCAGCCCTCCCAGCCAGATAGAACCAGATGGGCCCGCGATTCGTATGTCGCGGATATCGGCATCACTGCCAATGGATCGGGAGCGGGAGCTGGCAAGGTTGCTGGCCATGCAATGGCAGTTACAACGCAAGGACACTGCCAGCCTGCAGCCGCTGCGTTGTTATTGGCAGGGCTCCCAGCAGGCCTGGCAAGCCTTTGCCGAACACATGGCCGAGCATTGCCCGCATGTGGTTCTGCCCGAACAACCCGAACCCTGGCTAGGCATCAACAGCCTGGATGCGATCATCGATCGACTGCACGCCGCCAAGCAGGACGCTCGCATTCTATGCGCCGGTTGTCAGTCATCCCCCGCCGATCCAGCCCATCACTTGCCGGCCGGTGAAGCGGCCGTGCTCTGGTTGCTGGGCCGTCAAGGTGGCCCGCGGATTTCCCGCTTGCAGGGGTGGGCGGCCGACACCGAGCCGTTCGCCACAGTCGCTGAGCGAGCGCTGCAACAGAGCGAACAGCTGGCTCCCCCTGAGCACTGCGTGTTGTTCTCCCAAGCCACGGCGGCCGACCTTTCGGCGACTGGTTGGAACATTCGCCAGCAGATTCAGGACGCCCACTTTGGCGCACTGGCCAATCTGGAATCCATGGTCGCGCAAACCCTGGCCGCCTGTTGCGTCGAGCATCACGGCGCACCGTGCGCATGGCTGGCGAACGACCCCCATCACACCGTGGCCTTTGGAATCGTAGAACCCGATGACACAAACAACTGATTCTCAGAAAATTTCTGCCCTACAAACGGCACTGTTACTGGCTGCTGTCCTGGCTGTTGTAGTCGGCGCGGTGGGTGGCGTCTGGTGGTGGTTAACCGGCAGACCTGTTGCTGCGCTGGATGCGCTGTTCATGGGGCTGTTGTGCTGGGCCGCGTTGCTGAGCGTAACGTTATTGAGCTGGAGCATTGTGCAGCACGGCATTCGCAAGCTGGTGGGTATAGGCCATGAGCTGCCGACCGTCATTGAAACCGATGACAGTGAGCCAAAGCCCCCAGTCGTGATGGTGGATCATTTGCGTCAGTACTATGGCCTGTTGTGGCGCCGCCACTTCCGCCTACTCCTCATCGTCGGCGAACCCGATCAAATCGAAGCCATCGCCCCCGGCCTCGCCACCCAACACTGGCAGATGGGCGAGGGCACGGTGCTGCTCTTGGGCGGCAGCGTGCGAACCGACATCGACGCAGCTCAGATCGCGCCCAGAACATCGGTTACGCCGAGTATGGCAACACGCCTGGACGCAGTCTGGAATCCGTCCTGCTACTGTCCCTCCCCCAATGCTGCCATCCGCACAATCAAGATGTAGATACCCGCAGAAAATTCCTAGGAAATTTCCAGAAATCTTTCGGAATCGTCCTCTTTATTCGCGATGCCATTCCCATTTCTACTGACGACTCCCGACACAAGGAGCGTTGAAAATGGCCAGCCCACCGCGCCTGTTCTTCAACCACAGCCGCCACACCCTCAAGATCTACCGCCAGGACGCCACCTTCGACGTGCTCGCCTTCCATGGCGAAGAACGCCTCAGCCAGCCCTTCAGCTACCACATCGAATTCACCTGCACCGTGCAGGACCTGCCGCTGGAACAGATCCTCAACAAGCGCGCCACCTTCACCCTGCATGAGCGCCTTGTTAAACCCAGCCGCTATATTCCCAAGTCCCCAGTCGTGGGGCCGCTGCGCACCTTCCACGGCGTAATCACCGCCTTCAAGCGCCTGTCCGCCTCCAAGGACGAAGCCCGCTACGAAGTGACCCTGCAGCCGCGCCTGGCCCGGCTCGAGCGGGGCCAGCAGTACCGTATTTACCAGGACAAGTCGGTGCCGCAGATCGTCGAACACATCCTGCGCAGCCGCCACGGTTTTCTCGGCCAGGACTTCTACGTCAACCTCAAGCGCGAGTACCCGCGGCGTGCCCAGGTCATGCAGTACGGCGAAAGCGACCTGGCCTTTATTGATCGACTATTGGCCGAGGTCGGCCTCTGGTATCGCTTCACCAGCGACGACCGGCTGGGCATCGAGGTGGTCGAGTTCCACGACAGCCAGGCCCACTACCAGTACGGCATCGAGCTGCCCCACGGCCCGCCGACCGGCCTGGACAGCCACGCCAAGGTCGCCGCCTGGCAGCTGCAGGCCGAGCACCGGGTGGTGGAAAAACACATCAACATCCGCAGCTACGACCCGCGCAACGCCAAGGCCTTCCTGGACGGTGAAATCGACCAGACCCGCGGCGCCAAGACCACCTACGGCGAGGCCTACCACTACGCCGAGCCCTACACCGAACTGGGCGACCGCTACGACTTTGACCACAAGGTGCAATGCGAAAGCGGCTACTTTTACGCGCGCCTGCGCCACCAGCGCTACCTCAACAGCCAGACCGTGCTCAAGGGCGTCAGCAACAGCCCGAGCCTGGCGCCGGGCCAGGTACTCAAGCTGACCGGCAACAACGTGCCGCAGGCCTTTGCCGAGCGCGTAGTCATCACCCACCTGAAACCCTGCGCCGCCCGCGACCGCAGCTTTATCAGCCACTTCGAGGCCATCCCGTACTTTCCCGCCAACAACCTCTGCTACCGTCCGCCGCTGCTGCCCAAGCCGAGCATCGCCGGCACCGTGCCCGCGCGGGTCACCAACCCGCAAAAAACCGACCCGTACGCCGACATCGACATCCATGGTCGCTACCGGGTGCAGTTTCTCTTCGACCGCGACGAATGGCCCGCCGGCCGGGCCAGCTGCTGGCTGCGCCTGGCCCGGCCCTACGCCGGTGACACCTACGGCCTGCACCTGCCATTGCTGGCGGGCACCGAAGTGGCGGTGGCTTTCGAGCAGGGCGACCCGGATCGGCCCTATATCGCCCATGCCTTGCATGACAGCAACAACCCCGACCATGTCGCGCTGTACAACTACAAACGCAACGTGCTGCGCACCCCGGCCAACAACAAGCTGCGCCTGGACGATACGCGGGGGCAGGAGCACATCAAGCTCAGTACCGAGCAGGGTGGCAAGAGCCAGTTGAACCTCGGGCATCTGGTGGATGGCGAGCGCAAGCCGCGGGGCGTGGGCTTTGAGCTGCGCACCGACAGTCATGGGGCGATACGGGCTGGCAAAGGCCTGCTGATCAGCGCTGAGGCACAGCCCAAGGCCCAGGGCCAACAGCTGGACATGAGCGCGCCGATCAGCCGCCTGCAACAGGCCTGCGAACAGTTGCAGGAGCTCTCGGTCGATGCCCAGGCTACGGGTGTTGAACCTGCCGACGTAGCCGCGCAGGTCAAATTGCTGCGCCAGGAACTGGAACAACTCAAGGCCTCGGTGCTGCTGCTCAGCGCGCCGAAAGGCATTGCCCTGAGCAGCGGCGAACACCTGCAACTGGCCGCCGAAGACAACCTGATGCTCAACGCCGGTGGCCAGGCCGACTTCAGCATCGCCAAGCGCCTGTTCATGGGCGTTGGCCAGGGCCTGAACCTGTTCGTCCGCAAGCTGGGGATCAAACTGGTCGCCAACCAAGGCCCGGTCAGCGTCCAGGCCCAGAACGACACCCTGGAACTGCTGGCGCGCAAGGGTCTGCACATCACCAGTACTGAAGACGAAATCTTCATCACGGCGAAGAAAAAGATCACCCTCAACGGCGGTGGCAGCTACTTCACCCTCGACCAATGCAAGATCGAAGCGGGCACCCTGGGCGACTACAACATCAAGGCGCCGTACTTCGACTACTTCAGGGTCAAGGCCCCGGATCCGGTCGAACTGCCGACGCTGCCCGCCGCCATCGACCCGCCGCGGGAATTCACCCAGCAGTACCACATCTTCGAAAGCGACGGCGAAACCGTGATGCCCGGGGTGCGCTACCGGATCACCTCCGAGTCGGGCCAGGTCTGGAAGGGCATCACCGACAGCCAGGGCTTTACCGAACGGGTCAGGACGGTCAAGTCAGAAGCGCTGTCGGTGGTGTACGACTACGAGGAGGAGGAAGAGGAAGAAGAACTGCCGGTGGGCATCGTCCTGCGTCTGGGGCTGTTCTTCGATGGCACCGGCAACAACGAGGCCAATGCCGCGCTGACCACCCAGTGCCGGCGCGAGGACCTGGCGTTGTTCGAAGAGAGCGAACTGGAGGCCATCGTCGAACTGTGCGAGGCGCATGGCTTTGGCGAGTTTGATGGCGATGGGTTCATGAGCGGGCCAGATAACAGCTATGGGAATGCGCCGAGTAATGTGGTGCATCTGTATGACCTGTATCCCGATCATGCGACCGATGGGCTGCCGGACAAGGCGGAGGTGGGCTATGTGCCGGTCTACATAGAAGGCATCGGTACCCGTAGCGGTGGTACGGACTCACTTTATGGTCAGGTATGGGGCCAGGGCGAGACAGGGGTGGTGGCACGGGTGAGGCAAGCGCCAGAGCTGATCAAAGCGCAGATGAGCTTCTTTCAGCAAACTAACCCCGGCGTGTACATACGCAAGGTCGAGTTCGACATATTCGGCTTCAGTCGCGGCGCCGCTGCCGCACGCCATTGCGTCAACGAATTGCTCAAGCCAGGGCGCGGGGTATTTGCCGAGCTGTTGCAGCCCGGCCTCTTTACCCTGCTGACCACCTTCGACCCCGCGGTGGACATTAGCCTCAACCTGATCGGCATATTCGACACGGTCGCGGCCATCGCGGCGCCCGTGCAGGGCGATTACTCCGTGGCCGATGAGATCAACCCCGGCGTCAACCTGTACCTGCCGCCCGGCTGTGCGCGTCAGATCCTCCATTTGCAGGCCCGTGATGAGCATCGCCACAACTTTTCCCTCAACAGCGTGCAGAAGGGCCATCGGGAGATTTGCTTGCCCGGCGTACATTCCGACGTCGGTGGCGGCTACCGGCCGCGCAGCCGTGAGCGCCTTTGGCTGAGCAAGCCGCGTCGCTTGACCTTGCCCGTCAATACTCCGCTGGAAAGAGTGTCTGAGTGGCAGCAAGCCAACGGCCACGCCAAGCGGCTGCGGGCCAGCGGTCTGGCCGGTGACGGCAGTATCGAAGTCAAGGTGACGCCGATCGAAGTGGTGTCGAAGGGGGATCGCCCGCCCATTAACGAGATGTTTTGGCTGGAGACCATCCTCGACCGGCCGGTACGCGGCGAGTTGGGGTTGGTTGCCTTGCGGGTGATGCGTGAATTGGCAGTGCGGCACGGTGTGCCGTTTAAAAGCTTGGACGAACGCCCCGATTGGGCGCTACCGGAAGAGCTGCAACCTATTGCCGAACGGATTCTGGAGCAGGTACTGGCGGGCCAAGAGGTCAGCCTGGACCTGGACCAGGAGCTCCTGCTGCTGGGCCGCTATATTCATCGCTCTGCCCACTGGACGCCAAGCAAAGGCCTGATGGTCAACAAGCCAACGCACAACGCCAAGCGCAATGTCTACCCCAACCAACCGCAGCAGGACTACCCGCAATGATGCCCCTGACGGTGCTGCTCGGCTTGCTGTTCAGCTTGACCGCCTGCGCCAGCGGGCCAAGGCCGCCCAAGCTGCCGTACCCCAGTTGGTATGTGGGCTTGGCGGCGCCTCGGCACATGGAAGTCTGGGTCGAGAGTGTTGATGTACTCGACCAGCGCGGCTTGGCGTTCTTTCGAGTGCATGGCGGAGTAGCGGGTTATACCCGCAAGCCGGAGGGTTGGCACAAGGGCGGCGGAAAATCCAAGCCAATAAACAATGTTGACTTGCCGCTACAGCTGTTCGTGCGCTGGCAATCGCTGGCGGAACCGCAGACCTACAAGATCGGCATCAGGATCCCGCAGTGGGTGCGCGACGAGATGATCAAGCCGGTGCGGGTGTTCTGCCCTGGTCCACAGGAGTGGACGGACGACTACCGACGCGCGATCACCTTAGGGCTGGCGCCGGGCGGCATCGTCAAGGTGTGGGTGGGCGGCCCATGTTTGCCATTCAAGGAAGTCGGCCGTTTCCAGGCTGAGATCGAGCCGCTGGGCCCGTACAAGGGCCGGACTGAGGGACGATATGTACCTATCGAGCCCGAGAACAAAGCCTACATCGACGAGCATGGAATTCCTTATGGCACTTGGTAAGCGAGCTCCAGCAAAGCGCAAAGGCCTGACCGGTGACGGCAGTCTCGTGCTGGGGCGCTATATCCATCGCTCCGCCCACTGGACGCCAAGCAAAGGCCTGATGGTCAACAAGCCGACCGACGACGCCAAGCGCAACGTGTACCCCAACCAGCCGCAGAAGGACTATCCACAATGACGCGCCTGACAGTGCTGTTTGCGCTGTTATTCAGCATGACGGCCTGCGCCAGTGGACCAAAGCCGTCCAAGCTGCCGTACCCCAGCTGGTACGTCGGTCTGGCCGCACCACAGCACATGGAAGTCTGGGTCGAGAGCGTTGATGTGCTGGACCAGCGCGGCTTGGCGTTTTTCCATGTGTTTGGTGGTGTGGCCAGCTACACCGGAAAACCGCAGGGTTGGCACAAGGGCGGCGGTAAATCCAAGCCAATAAACAATGTTGACTTGCCACTGCAGCTGTTCGTGCGCTGGCAATCGCTGGCGGAACCGCAGACTTACAAGATCGGTATCAGGATCCCGCAGTGGGTGCGCGATGAGATGGTCAGGCCAGAGCGCGTGTTCTGCTCATTTGATCAGGCAGAAGTAACGCTTTATCGAAACAGAATCACCCTTGGCTTGGCTCCTGGCGGAATCGTCAAGGTGTGGGTGGGGGTCGCCTGCCTAGGTTACCGGGAAGTCGGCCGTTTCCAGGCTGAGATCGAGCCGCTGGGCCCGTACAAGGGCCGGACTAACGGACGATATGTACCCATCGAGCCCGAGAACAAAGCCTACATCGACGAGCATGGGATTCCTTATAGCACTTGGTAGAAACCAGTAATCCCACTGATGCATTTGTAGAGGCAGCACTATCATGCAAAAAACAAAGCAAGCTGGGCATACGAGTCATTCGGAGCAAAGTACAAGCAAGTTGATGTCGGGTGGCAGAAATCATGCCTGGCTTTCACCCGCAGACAACGAGGTATATAAGATCACGCAGGACGCTGAACTGCCGGTCATGGTATTTGAGTTCAAAACCGATGTCGTGGGTGAACATCAATGGTCGTGGAGTATTGAATGGTCGGCTAAAGCCAGTGGTCTGAGTGAGCGTGAGAGAAAAGACGCAGTGTTGCAAACGTTCGAGTCGTCCGGGACGTTTGTCAGCAGCGAAAAGAAGTGGACGGTTGATTTTTTTGGCCAGGTGCTGGGCGGCAAACTTACGGTTGAGGTGGTAGTCGGTCAGCAGACGCTGAAAAGAACCGTATTGATAAAAGGCCAGAATCCGAGCGCCGATAGCGTGGCGACTTATGTCGCCAGCCTGGACGATATGACGGGTTTCGAGAAATTACTGGAGCAAGAAACCCGCTGCCAGCACTTCATTGAACTCGATGGCGAACCGATCGTGGCGTTCGATAAAGGTTATGGCATCACTCAAATGACCAACCCTGCACCCTCTTACGAACAGGCCTGGCACTGGAAGGCCAATATTCTGGCGGGCAGTTCCATTTATAAAGAAAAAGTGCGCGCCGCTAAAAAATACCTGGGGCAAGCGGGCAGGACGTACACCGAGAGCCAGTTGCAGCATGAGGTGTTCAGCCGCTGGAACGGGGGTTCCTACCATGAGTGGGACAGCGCGTCGTCGTCCTGGGTCAGGAAAAAGAACCTGCTTTGCGATTCCAACACCGGCAACATTGGTTGGTCGACGCTCAACGAAAAGAACAAGGATCAGACCGAGTCGCAATTGAGGGAGCGAGATAAGGCTACCTATAAAAAAGGCAGTAAAGGCCAGTCGGATGATCATCCGTGGAGATACACAGGAGTGTGCTATGCAGACCATGTGCTTGGACAATAACTCGAGGCTAATCCTGCTTTTTATGGCGCTGTTATCTGTCGCGGCAAACCATGCGGTTGCCGGGCTTGCAATGCAATGGGCTGAAAGTAAAGCGGGGCGGGTGTCTATAGGAATGGTGGGCGGCAGTGTGTATCGCCTGGCAGTGCCTGACGAAGTGAAGGGTGTCTTTTATGATGCCGATAAACATAAGGTTAAAGGCGGTCTGTATATTTCTGTTTTCCAGGTCTCACCTTCCAACCCCGGAAAGCCAGAAGGCTTTTGTGGGGCAGGCAGTGAGATCTGGCTGCACGTTTATAAAGTGGCAGGGTCCGCGTTGAGTGAGCAGCTCCGAGTACAGGTCAGTAGTTGTTTGCACACCGTATCCATGGCGAGCCAGAACACTGGGGTACACACACAAGATTTCGACTTTTCTTCAGTGCAGTGGAATGCCGAAGGTTTTTCGATTGACTGGTTTGAGAAAGTTGACTTGCTTGATCGTCCACTGAGTTCAACGCGATATAGCTGGCGCGACAACCAATTTTTACCGCTGGATAGTTTGGCTAACCCTGATGCAACCCAATAGACATTCGATGTGATTTTAAACAAGGAGTGAAACATGAACGGCATCATTCGTATTGGC
The DNA here is from genome assembly GCF_057838865.1 of Pseudomonas sp. KH_021. Lineage (NCBI taxonomy): Bacteria > Pseudomonadati > Pseudomonadota > Gammaproteobacteria > Pseudomonadales > Pseudomonadaceae > Pseudomonas > Pseudomonas sp. KH_021. The sequence goes on from NZ_CM174477.1 coordinate 2,352,519, forward strand.
GACTTGACCACCGGTGGCGGCATCGTCCTTTCAGGTTCGTCCACGTTGCAATTCGAGGGTCTCGGTGTCGCCCGCCAAGGGGATGCGGTGAAGTGCCCGCTACCCGGTCATGGTGAGACGGTTATCGCTGAAGGGCACCCAGTGTTCAACGACAACGGCGTGCCGGTCGCTTTTGCCGGGCATCTCTGCGCGTGTGGCTGCGCCTTGATTTCTTCTTTGCCTGACGCAAGGGCGAACTAGCCATGCCGGTCAGACTGGATCAAGTCGCGCCGCCCGCGCCGCGACCTACGCGCCCACGTCCATGGTTTTGGCTAGGTCTGCTGGGGCTTTTGCTGTTGCTGGGAATAGGAAAGGCATGGCTGTTCAGCGAACCGATGATGCCGCCTCAGTCCATGGAATTCTGGAAGGCTGCTTTGGGGCTACCGCTACTGGGTGGGGGCTTGTTGTTTTTCTGCCGTGCGATTTTTTATTTCGCACAGCAAGGCGCGGCAGAGGGTTGGGATGAAGCTCGCGAGGCTGATCGGGTCCGTCGAATGGGCTGGGGGCGTCGTTCTCAACAGGTGTTGAGTGTGAGCCTGCACACCGCTCTGCCGGAGCCGCTGGCGGCTGTGCAACTGGCGGCCCTGAAAAACCAGCCTTCAAGACTGGATGGACTGGTATCGCGTCATAGTCGACTGCCGGATGAGGGCGATGAAGACCCCAAGCAGGTGTTGTTAGGCGCTCTAACCAAGGTGCTCGGCGACTTGGCGCGCACCTTGTCGCAGTTGCCTGAGGATAAGCCGTTGGCGATTTTGCTGGAAACCGATAGCGGCTTGCCAGAGCACCGGTTACGCCGTGTGTGGCAGCACGCCTGGGCGCAGTCTGGAATCCGTCAATCGACGACGCCCGTCGAGTTCAGTGGGTTGGCTGCGGTGGACCACTGGCTGGACCAACGCATTGCGGATCAGGCGTTGTTGTTGGTGGTGGCTGTGCAGTTTGCGCCAGTCGATCACGGAGGCACGGCAGAAGCAGTTGTCGGTTTGCTGTTGGGCAATCGCCTGACCCAAACCGTGCTGTCACCGTTGGCCTATCTCCATCGGCCTGAGCCAGAGCGGGAAGCGACACCGGAGCATCTGCGCGACAGCATACGCCAGGCCCTGGATTGGGTGCCATTGCAGGCACCGTCCATCGAACGCATTTGGCGAGTAGGTATCGATCCCGACCGCGACGCTGCAGTGGTGACTGAGCTACAAGCAGAGCTGTGCGTGCGCAAGGACGCTGAAGGACTGTGCAACTTGGACGCTTTGCTGGGTCATCCAGGCCCCACCTCTCCCTGGCTGGCGTTCGCTGCCGCAACACAATCGATCCAAGTCGGCGCCGGGCCGCAATTCGTTATCAGCGGGGACAGCGCCGCCCAGGCGGGGCTTTGGACCACGGTTTTGACACCTGCTCACCCGCTATCGGAATAGGAATCTGAAATGTCGTTTCGACGTGTTGTAAAGGCAGGAAGGTTGGCCGCCTTGATTTTACTGGCTGGCGGCTTACTCGCAGTGGCGAGGTGGCTTTATCCTGAGTGGATAGAAACGGTTTTAGGGAGGGATCAACAGTTACTCGCGATAGTGATCATCACCTGTTGCATATCGTTTGTCCTCCTGTTGGGTCGCTCACTGATCCGTCAATTCGGACAATCCCTTCACCACTCGATCGAGCCGAACGATAAACGCCAACCCGCACCCGCCGTCCTGCCTGAGCCCGCCGAAGTCCAGGCAGCCCGAAGCATCCCTGCGATGAAAACCTCCCTGCGCGCTCACTACGGTCGCCTCTGGCGCCGCCACTTCCGCCTGCTCGTCATCGTCGGCGAACCCGACCAAATCGAAGCCATCGCCCCCGACCTCGCCACCCAACACTGGCAGATGGGCGAGGGCACGGTGCTGCTCTGGGGCGGCAGCGTGCGGACCGAAATAGACGCAGCACGAATCGCCCAATGGCGCACGCTCACCCGTTGGCGCGGGCTCGACGGCGTGGTCTGGGCGCTGAGCCCGACCCAGAGTGCCGACGCCGGTTCCCTGACTGCTGGCGTGCGGCGCTTGCAGCAGTTGGCCGATGAGCTGCATTGGCAGTTGCCGCTGCACCTGTGGCAGGTCTGCCACAGTCAGTGGTCCCAGGCCGAGCGCACCACTCAAGCGGTGGGCTGCCACCTGCCGCGCAGGCTGACCGCGCAGGGGCTGGAAAGCCGCCTGCACAGCCTGCTGGAACCCTTGCGCCAACAAGGCTGGCAGCAGATCAGCGGGGAGATCACCCATGACTTCCTGCTGCGCCTGTCGCAGGATTTGCGCGTCGAAGGCATCGCCCGCTGGCGGCAGGCCCTGGCGCCCTGGTGGAAGGGCTTTGCCGGAGGGCTGCCGCTGCGCGGGTTGTGGTTCAGCTTGCCGATGGTGCAGCACGACAAGACCGGGCTGGCCAACTTCTGGCTCAAAGACCCCGCCTGGCAAGGCGTGGTCGCGAGCAACGCGGCACGGCCCCGGCGCCTGGGCTGGAGCGCGCCGCGCCTGGGCCATGCGCTGATGCTGGTACTGGCGCTGGCCTGGGGGATGGGCTTGCTGCTGTCGTTTGTCGGCAACCGCGAGCAGATCCTGCAGGTACAGCAGGCCTTGGCGGCGCTGGAGCAGGCGCCGCCCGGCGATGAGCAGCGGCTGGCGTTGTACGAGCTGATCCCAACGCTTGATCGCCTGCAGCACTACGCCGAACAGGGCGTGCCCTGGCGCTTGCGTTTGGGCCTGAGCCAGAACGATGCGCTGCTGGCCGCGATGTGGCCGCCCTATGTCGAGGCTAATCACCGCCTGCTGCGCGACCCGGCTGTCGAGCGGCTGCAGCAGCGTCTCACGGCCTGGGTCAGGCTGCCTGCGGGCAGCCCCGAGCGTGCCCGCCGCGCCGATGAAGCCTATGACCTGCTCAAGGCCTACCTGATGATGGCGCGCCCGGAGAAAACCGACGCCGCCTTTCTGACCCAGGTGCTCAGCGACCTGCGCCCCGAACGCAGCGACTTGTCGTACAGACTCGGGCAGTTCTATGCCGAACAACTGGCCGCGCACCCAACGTGGCGCATCGACGCCGACCCGACCCTGATCGCCCAAGCCCGGCAACGGCTACTCGGCCAATGGGGCCAGCGCAACGCCGAAGCCAGCCTGTACCAGCAGGTGCTCGCCAGCGCCGCCGATCAGCACCCGGCGCTGGGCCTGGCGCAATGGGTGGGCGACAGCCCGGCCCGTTCGCTGTTCTCCGCCACCGTCCAGGTGCCTGGGGTGTTCACCCGCCAGGCCTGGGAAGGCCAGGTGCGCCCGGCCATCGAGGCCATCGCCCAGGCCCGCCGCGAGCAGATCGACTGGGTGCTCAGTGACCAACCGACCGAGCTGACCGCCGAGCTGAGCCCCGAACAGCTGCGCCAGCGCCTGACCGAACGTTACTTCGACGATTACAGCGGTGCCTGGCTCAAGGCCCTGAACAGCCTGCGCTGGCGGCCGGCCGACAGCCTGGGCGAGGTGATCGACCAGTTGACCCTGATGAGCGATGCGCGCCAGTCGCCACTGCTCGCCCTGATCAACACCCTGGCCTATCAGGGTCAGGCGGGCAGCCGCACCCCAGCATTGGCCGATTCACTGCTGCAATCGGCCCAGCAACTGATCGGCCGTGACACTGACATCGCCGAACCGAACAGCCCGCTGGACAACACCTTCGGCCCGCTGCTGGCATTGCTGGCGCCCGCTGCCGAGGGCCAGAACCATGACGAGCGCCTGAACCTGCAAGCCTTTCTCACCCAGGTGACCCGCGTGCGCCTGAACCTGCAGCAGGTGAGCAGCGCCGCCGACCCGCAAGCGATGATCCAGGCCTTGGCCCAGAGCGTCTTCCAAGGCCAGCGCCAGGCGCTGACCGACACCCAGGCCTACGGCCAGTTGATCGCCGCGAGCCTGGGCGGGGAATGGGGCGCGCTGGGCCAGACCCTTTTCGTGCGACCGCTCGAGCAGGCCTGGCAACAAGTGCTGGCGCCCTCGGCGGCGAGCCTCAACCGCCAGTGGCAGCGCGCGATCGTCAGCGACTGGCACAGTGCCTTTGCCAGCCGCTATCCCTTCGCGGCCACCGACAGCGACGCCTCGCTGCCGATGCTGGGGCAAATGATCCGCGCCGACTCCGGGCGCATCGAACAGTTTTTGCAACGCCAGTTGGGCGGCGTACTGCGCAAGGAGGGCAGCCAGTGGGTGGCCGATTCCCGGCAGGGCCAGGGCCTGCGCCTGAACCCCGAGTTTCTGGCGGCGATCAACCAGCTCAGCCAGCTGGCCGACGTGCTCTACACCGACGGTGGCCTGGGCTTGAGCTTCGAGCTGCGCGGCAAGGCGGTGCGCGACGTGGTGGACACCCACTTCACCCTCAATGGCCAGGAACATCACTACTTCAACCAGCGGGAAAGCTGGCAGCGCTTTAGCTGGCCGGGCTACAGCGAACGCCCCGGCACCCACCTGACCTGGACCAGCGTGCACACCGGCGTGCGTCTGTTCGGAGACTACCCCGGCACGTGGGGCCTGATCCGGCTGCTGGAACACGCCCAACTGACGGCCCTGGACGACGGCGACAGCCGCTACCGCATGGTGCTCAAGGCACCCGATGGCCTGGACCTGACCTGGCATCTGCGCACCGAACTGGGCGCAGGGCCGATGACGCTGCTGGCCTTGCGCGGGTTCAAGTTGCCGACGCAAATCTTTCTAGCCGACCAGGAGGCTTGAATGAGCCTGAACAGTTTGATCACCAGTTGCCTGGGCGAACGGGATGCACTGGCGCTGGCTCGCCAGCAACCGCACTGCCCAGAGGCATGGCTGGCGCCCATCAAGGCCGATTCCCCGGTCGGGGAGGACCCTGGCTACGACGATGATTTCCAGCGCATGCGCGAAGAGGTCAACAAGCTCTCCGGGGCGGATGCGGGGCAGGTACTGCAGTTGGCAGAAAAGCTGCTCACCCACACCTGCAAGGATTTGCGCGTGGTCACCTATTACATCTGGGCACGCCTGCACAAGGACGGCGAGGCAGGCTTGGCCGATGGCTTGAACCTGCTCGCGGTGCTAGTGGAGCGCTACGCCGAGCAGATACTGCCCCTGCGCCCCAACAGCCGCAAGGCGGCCCTGGAATGGCTGGCCAGCAGCAAGGTGCTGGACAGCCTGTCGCTGCATCCGCAGGTGGTCAAGGGCGAAGCCGAACGCACGGTGGCGGCGCTGGCCTGGCTTGCCCAAGGCGTTGAAGCCTGGCCGCAGGATCAGCGCCCGCAACTGGGTGCGCTCTACACCGCGCTGTCTGCCCGGTTGACGCAATCGGGTGGCGTGCAGGCGCTGGTCCCACAGAACAGTGCTCGCCAAGGCTCGGCCGCGCCCCCGGTATCGGCGATCCGCTCCGGTCGTGACTTGCTGGACGGCGGCCGGCTCCTGGCCGGCTACCTGCGTGATCAACCCCTGGGCTGGCTGGCGGCGCACCGGCTGATGAAGAGCCTGCGCTGGGACACGCTGCACCAGGTGCCGCCTTATGAAGGGGAGGGCATGACCCGGCTGGCGCCCCCGCGCAGCGAATACCGGGCTCAGCTCAAGCGGCTCTACCTGCAACAGAGTTGGAGCGAACTGCTCGATCAGGTCGAGCGCGCCTATGCCGAAGGCGTGAATCATTTCTGGCTCGACCTGCAGTGGTACCTGTACCAGGCCCTGTGCAAGCACACCGCGCCGCAAAACGCTTGGGCCGATATCGTCAAACGGGACTTGGGCATGTTCCTTGAACGGCTGCCGGGCCTGGAAACCCTGTGCTGGAGCGACGGCACGCCGTTCGCCGACCCCACCACCCGCGAGTGGATCAGCCAGCACGTCAGTGGCAATCAGGCCGAGCCTTGGCTAGTCACTGCAGCGCCGGCACCCGGTAGCGCCGATGACGAGATCCTGGCGCTGGAGGGTGAAGCCCTGGCCCAGGCGGACAGCCACGGCGTGGACCCTGCATTGGCCTGGCTGATGGCCCGCCCCGAAGCCCAGACCGGTCGCCAGCGCTGGCTGCTGCGCCTGTTGATGGCGCGGGTGGCCGAGCAGCACGGCAAGGGCGATCTGGCCGTGCATCTGCTGGGCGAGCTGGAGGCCACGGCGCAGCAGCAAGCGCTGGCGGCCTGGGAGCCGGCGCTGGCCTTCGAGGTCAAGGCGCGCCTGCTCAAGCTGCTGCGTATCAAGTCGCAGCGCAACGACGCCGACAAGCCCGCGCTGGCCAAGCGAATGGAGGCGTTGCTGGCAACGCTGGTGAGCATCGACCCGGTACGCGCCGCAGTGCTCTGCGGCTGAACCTTATTGATCAGGAGTATTGCCTTGAGCATGGACAATCAAACCCTGCGCTACTTTGACGCCGAGATGCGTTATCTGCGCGAAGCGGGCAAGGAATTCGCCCAGGCCTTCCCGGACCGCGCAGCGCAACTGAACCTGGATAAAACGGGCGCCCATGACCCTTATGTCGAGCGGCTGTTCGAAGGTTTCGCCTTCTTGATGGGCAGGCTGCGGGAAAAGCTTGACGACGATCTGCCCGAGCTGACCGAAGGCTTGGTGAGCCTGTTGTGGCCCCATTATCTGCGCACCATTCCTTCGCTCTCGATTGTCGAATGGCTGCCGGACCTGGCACAGATGAAAGCCTGTGAGTCGATCAGCAAGGGCTCCGAAGTCCTGACGCAACCCATCGGCCCACAGCGCACCCGGTGTAGCTACACCACCACCCAGGACCTGACCCTGCGACCGCTGGCCCTGACCTCGTTGCAACTGGCCCATGAACCGGACGGACGCAGTATGTTGCGCCTGCGCTTTAGCCGAGGCGCAGTGCTGGACTGGAGCCAGATCGACCTGAGCCGGTTACCGCTGTACGTGAATGCGGATGCGCCGCTGGCCAGTGCGTTGCACCAGGCGCTGACCTTGAATGCCCAGGCCCTGTACGTGCGTTTTGAGGGAGCATCTGAGCGTATCCCGCTCGAAGGCCATTTCGCGCCCAAGGGCTTTGCCGATGAAGACCGCCTGTGGCCCAAGGGAGACAGCGCCTTCAGCGGCTACCAGCTGTTGCTGGAGTACTTCACCTTCCGCGAGAAGTTCATGTTCGTGACCCTTTGCGGGCTGGAGCAACTGGACATGCCCGCCGCAACGGGCGGGTTCGAGCTTGAAGTGGTGCTGAGCGAACCCTGGTCCCATGCCACCGCCCCCAGCAGCGAACACCTTCGCCTACACGCGGTACCGGTGATCAATCTGTTTGTACTCGAGGCCGACCCACTGACCCTGGACCCCTTGCAAACCGACTACCTGTTGCGGCCCATGCGCCTGCAGGATGGCCACACGGAAATTTACTCGGTGGATGAGGTGAGTACCGCCACCGAAGGTAAACAGCAGCACTATGTGCCCTTCAGCAGTTTTCGCCACCGGGGCGGGATGCTGCGCGAGCAAGCGCCGCAGCGCTACTTTCACACCCGGTTGAAGCGTGGCGCCAATGGACTGCATGACACCTGGTTGATCCTGGGCGGAGAGGAATTTGACCCAGACAGCCTGGGCGAGCACCAAAGCCTGTCGTTGCGACTGACCGGAACCAATGGCCAACTGCCCCGCAAGGCGCTGCAAAGCACCTTGCTCGATACCGCGGCGCAAGCCAGCCAGGCGGGGCTGCGGGTTCGCAACCTGTGTGCCCCGACCTTACCGTGCTACCCACCCCATCGTGATCGCTTTCATTGGCGAGTACTGAGCCATCTGGGCTCCAACTTCCTGCCAATGCTCAACAGTGCCGAAGTTCTGCGCGGCACCCTGGCGCTGTATGACTGGACGGGCAACGAACTGAATCGACGCAGGCTTGAGGCCATCGTTGACGTGCGTCATCACCTGATCCAGCGCTTCGAGAAAGGCTTTTTACTGCGCGGGGTCGACATCGAGGTGACCCTGGATGCCAACGGCTTTTGCGGTGAGGGCGACATCAGCCTGTTTGGTGAAATGCTCAATCGCTTCTTTGCCCTGTATGCCGATATTCATCTGTTCAACCAGCTTACGCTGATCCTGCAACCTACCGGAAAGTGCCTGCGATGGAACGAGAACCACAATCAGCGAATTCCAGGCTGAGAGCCAGCGGCTTGCTTGAGGCGCTGCAGGGCAGGGTGGCCGAAGCCAACCTGTATCGCTTCTGCCAATTGATCGAGCAGGCCTTGCCGGATCATCCGCCCTTGGGCAGCACGGCGTGCCCGGCGGATGATCCGGTGCGTTTCAGGCCCGACCCTGGCATGGGCTTTCCTGCGGGCGAGTTGCAGGCCATCGAGACCGACGAAGAGCGCCCCTTTCTGCCTGCGACGGTGCGGACTCGCCTGTTGGGCCTATACGGTGTGGACTCGCCACTGCCGACCGCTTACCTGGATGACATCACCCAGCGTCGGGAAGGGCATGAAGCGCTGCAAGCCTTTCTCGACCTGTTCAACCACAGGATTTTCACTCAGTTCTATCGCATCTGGCGCAAGTACTCCTACCCCGCCACCTTCCAGGCCGGTGGCACGGATGCCACCTCGCAATGCCTGTTGGGACTGATCGGCCTGGGCATACCCGGCACCGCGGCGCGGATCGGCACACCCGTTTCACGCTTTCTGGCACTGCTGGGCGTGATGCGCCTGCCCACCCGTAATGCCGAAGGCATTGGTGCGCTGGTCAAGCTGTTGGCCCCAGATACCCAAGCGCAGGTGACCGGCCATTGGCCGCAGAAAATTCCCTTGGCGCATCCGGCCAGCCTGTCCCGAAGCCGGCCGGTCACCCTGTGTCAGGGGATGCCGTTGGGCCGTGTCGGCAGCGATGCCAACAGCCAATTGCACCTGGCGCTGTCGACTGAAAACCATGAAGAGGCCCGTGGCTGGTTGCCGCAAGGGCAGTTGCACGCGGATCTACTGGCGTTGCTTGAGGTGTACCTGGGCTGGCGCTGCACGGTGAAGTTGCAACTGTCACTGCCCCTGCGTGACTTGCCATCGCCCGTACTGGGGCGTGCTCGGCTGTTGCTGGGCATGACCGCGGTACTGGGCCTTGGGCACGGGACGCAAGACGGCATCATCACGCTGCACCTGGGCCGTTATCAAGGCCTGCGCAGCAACCCTGAACAACGAGAGGCACAGCATGTCGCGTATTGTATTTAAGGCATTCAAAGGTGCTGCAGTGGGCATGTTGCTCACTGGCTGCGGCTTGACCCAAACCGTGAGCGACTCCGCCACGTCCACCGCCCAGGCGATTTTTTACCCGCCGATCACCACCTTGCACCTGGATGTCAGTGGCCGGGCGGCGCTGAACCTGGATGCGCAGGACACCAGCACATTGTCGGTGCCGACGGTGGTCCGGGTTTACCAACTGCAAAGCAACAAAACGATGGCCACAGCTTCCTACGACCAGGTGCTGAACCATGCCGAACGCCTGCTCGGCACCGATCTGCTCGATGAACGCGCCCTGGTGATCAAACCCGGCGATGGTGCGCAGCTGAGTGTGCCGCTGCACAAGGGCACGCGCTACGTGACGGTGGTCGCGCTCTTGCGTAACCCTGAACATCAGCCGGACGGCTGGCGCCTGACCCTGGTCCGCAAGGATCTGGAGTCGGAGCGGGCGCGGCTGATCACCCTGGGCGACAACCGACTCGCCTTGCAACCACAGGTCAAGGAGTGAAGCGTGTCTGAATCTGATCCTTCGCTTTATGAAACGCTGCTGCAGAATTTTGCAGGCGAACTCGATCTGCATCAGGTCGATGAGCAGGACCAGCTCATCCTGTCAGTCTTGGACAATTTGCAGCGCATCCTCAACAGCCGTGAGGGCACCCTCAGCCATCTTCCCGACTACGGCCTACCCGACATGGGAGGCATCCTGCAGGGGTTGCCCGCCAGCGCCCATGACTTGAAAAACTCCCTGGTCGCGACCTTGCTCAAATATGAACCGCGACTGGCGACGGTGCAGATTGAGTTGCTGGAGCAAGTCCAGCCCGGCCATCTGCAATACGCCCTGGAGGTGCGCTTGAAAGCCGGTAGGCGGGCGACGTTCAGCACCTCCCTGGGGCCTGACGGCAACGTATTGGTGCGCCATTTGAAAAGGCAGGACTATGTTTGAGATTGGCTTGCGAATGGGCGGCGATCCATCCGGTTTCAGTCAGTTCGAGGCGCTGCGCAATGAACTGGCCAAACTGGTCCATCCGGCTTGCCCGGACGTGGATTGGCTCAAGGTCGAGCAACTGTGCCTGGCCTTGTTCGACAAGAATGGCGTAGAGCTGCAATCCATGGCGGCCTTCGTGTTGGCGCGCAGTCACCGTCATGGCCTGGACGGCATGGCGCAGGGTGTGGAATGGATGGCGGCGCTGGATCGCCAGTGGCCACTGCTTTGGCCGGCCTCGGCGTCATTGCGCCTGGATATCCTCAGTGGTTTATTCGCTCAATTGCAGCCGTTGTTGCGTGGCGCTGTGATGAGCGCGATTAGTGTGCCTGCCCTGATTCATCTGGAAGCGCAGCTTGAGCGATTGGGAGAGCTGTCGAGTCAGCCAGGGCAGGCACCGTTGGTGACTCTGCGGGCTTTGCGTGGGCAGATCGACAGCCTCGTCCAACGCCTTGCGCCGCGGATGACGGTTGCCGATGAGCCCGTACAGTACCCGGCCAGGCGAGTTGAGCCGCCATTGTTATTGCCCTATGTGCTGCTGGCCCCGCCGCCCCCTGTGAAAGGCAAAAAACGTCCTATCGCGCTCGCGCTGCTGTGCCTGATGGTTTCAGGGGTTTTGGCGGGCGGCTTCGGGTGGCGAGAGTGGCAGCGGGGCCAGGATGCGGGTGTGCAGAGGCAACTGGACAGCCTGTTGCTGTTTGACGCTGGCAGCGCCGAATTCAAGCCTGGTTCAGACAAAGCCCTGATCACTGCCCTGGCCGGAATCAAGGCGCAGCCGGGCGGGCTGGTGGTGATTACCGGGCATACCGACGCCAGCGGTGATCCTGGGCAAAACCTGCAGCTGTCGCAGTCGCGTGCTTGGGCGGTGCGTGAATGGATGAGAGAAATGAGCGATATCCCGGAACACTGCCTGGTCGCACAAGGCGTGGGTGCCAGCCGCCCAGTTGCCAGCGACGCCAGTGAACAGGGGCGGGCCGCTAACCGGCGCGTCGAACTCCAGCGACTGCCAAACCCGTCGGAGTGCTTGTAATTACATGGACTCGCCCCAACCGAGGCGTCTATGCGCCACGGTGGCATCTATAAAGAAGCCAACGACAGCGAGGGCGAGCCCATGAAAAAGCATACGACCAACAATCACTCTTTGTCTTCAGCCGACCTAGCAACCTGTTCGACCGTCTCGGTAGATCTTGCCAAGAGGGTCTTCCAGGTGGCCGGGGAAAACGCCCTGGGCCAAGTGGTGTACGAGGACCGAATCAAATCGCGCGAAGCCTTCCAGGCGTTTCTTCGCCAACTGCCCATGAGCGTCATGGTGCTGATGGAAACAGGCCCAGGCGCTCAGGCATGGGCGCGGTTGCTGCAGGCCCAAGGCAACCCGGTGCGGATCCTGCCTGCGCAGCATGTGGCCGATCATCGCAGCGGGCCGAAGAATGATCGCAACGATGCACATGCGATCTTGCGGGCGGGTCGAGATAGTCGGATTGTCTCAGTGCCGGTCAAAAGTGCCGCGGCGCTGGCCATGCAGGCACTGCATCGCGCCCGCCAGGGCTATGTGCGGCGGCGCACGGCCATGGGTAATCAGATGCGTGGCTTGCTGCTCGAGCATGGCGTGGCCTTGGCGCAAGGTGAGGCGGCGATCAGCCGGGTGGTGCCGCGGATACTCGAGGATGCCACCCAGCCGCTGCCGGATCTGCTGCGCGAGCTGATTGCTGAGCTGCTCGGCGAATGGAGCCAGTTGGGCGAGCGCGTCAGCGTGTTGACCGGCCGACTGGAAACGGCCGCACAGCAGGATGAGACGGCGAAAAGGTTGATGACGGTGCGTGGCATCGGTCCGATCATCGCCACCGCGCTGCTGGCCAAGCAGGTCGAGCCTGAGCGCTTCGCCAACGCACGCCAGTTTGCCGCCTACTTTGGTTTGGTGCCCACTCAGCACAGCAGCGGACAGAAAATCCGGCTGGGCAAGATGAGCAAGCAGGGCGACGCCTACCTACGCAGCCTGGCGATCCAGGGCGCGCATGCGGTCTTGAGACAGGTGCGGCCTGATTCGGAACAACCCGATGACCGGCGCTTGCTGCGCTGGCTGTGTCGCTTGGGTCGCAAGGAAACGGCCGTCCGATTGGCCAACCGTACCCTACGCATCGTCTGGGTATTACTGAAAACCGAGCAGACCTATCGTCGCCACATGGGCAATGTCCAGGAGGCGACGATGAGTCACTGATCGACAGAGTTCTGCCACCGGGGCGTTAAAGCGCTCCAACCCTTGCTAAAGAACATTGACCCCAGATCAGACCGTCGCGGATTGATGCCTGTGCTCCTACTGGCCCTTGAGGCCTTAACGTAATTGGCATACCGCGAGCTTATTGAATGTTGGCCAGAAGCCGATCAGGCTTCCTCGAGTAGGCCTTATACATAGATGCAGCCGGGTAGCAGTGTTCAAAAGCGGGTTGATAGTGGGGGCGAGTCCATACATAGGAGCAGACCTTGGTCGCGATGGCATCACCGCTGTATGCCAGATAGACCGCGGTGCAGCCATCGCAGCCAAGGCTGGCTCCTACCGGGGATTGGGTAGGAGCTGAGCTTGCTCGCGATAGCATCACCGCCGTATACCAGATGAACCGCGGTGCAGCCATCGCAGCATAGGTATCTACACAATTCTGGGGCAGCGCGGCTCTTGTAGCCGCTGCCGAGGTACGAGGCTGCGATCGGCGGCGAAGCCGTCGTAAATTCAGGCCCTTCGGTGTGCCTGATGGATTACGGTCTCAGGTTTTACGGCCGCTTCGCTGCCGATCGCAGCCTCGTACCTCGTCAGCGGCTACATTCGTAGCAGTAGACGAGTTCAGCGAGGCCAGGTCCGGGGACGTAGTCCTCGCAAAGCCTGTACTCGCGGTGTATCTGAATACTGAAGTGCCAGGTTTTACGACTGCTGCGCAGCCGGACGTGGCCTCGTTCTACTCGTCCACTGCTACGAAATGCAGTACACCAAAAGATGTGTAGATACCTATGGCCATCGCAGCCAAGGCTGGCTCCTACCGGGGATTGGGTAGGAGCTGAGCTTGCTCGCGATAGCATCACCGCTGTATGCCAGATAGACCGCGGTGCAGCCATCGCAGCCAAGGCTGGCTCCTACCGGGGATTGGGTAGGAGCTGAGCTTGCTCGCGATAGCATCACCGCCGTATACCAGATGAACCGCGGTGATGCCATCGCGACCAAGGGCTAGGCGCCCCCGTCGCTCCTACAGTGTTCTATTCTTCAAAGAGAACACCCTTCGGAGATCGTCATGTTCGATATTATTGGCGAGCTGACCTTTCAAGCCATTTTCTATCCCATTGGCTGGCCGGTGGTGAAGCTGCTGACCCTGGGCAAATACCCGTCCCGAGGCAGTTGGTTCAGCGAAACGCCAGAATCGCAATGGACCGCAGGGGCGGGGGTTGCAGTGGTGGTGATCGGCGTGGTGGTGATGCTTGGCCAGTTCAGCCTGTAACCCGCGATGCGCTGAAAATCCCCAGCACATACAGCAGCAGGGAAACGGCAATACCTAACTGGGGAATGTGAAACCAGTAGCGCCGCGCCAAAACCAGCAGGCTGGCCAGGAACAGAATCCCGAGCAGCAGCAGAAAGCGCGACTGCAGCAAGAAGTCCACATGCTCATAGGCCAGATAGGCATAGATGGCGCCGAACAGCATGGCGCCCAGGCTATGGCTGGCGTTGAAGCCGATCCAGGCCCGCCACATTGTGGTTTGCCTGGAAATCACCGGGGCGATGCGCTTCATCTGATCAGCCAGCGCGCTATCGCGCGGCATGAACTTTTGGGTGGCGAAGGTGAAGATCAGGTGCAGCGAGCCGAGCAGCAGCACAATGGCCGCGCTGGCCGCGATCAGAATCTGGGTGAGCACAATGTTTTCCTATGTTTGCCTAATCCGGCCATTGTGCCATCAGGCTCCGTTCAGGCGGACGCTATTTGCTCAACTGCATAGGCATCGGCCTCAAGCAGCCTGATTTTCAGTTTTTCGAATTCATCATTGTCCACCCACTCAATACGCCAGAGCATGTAAAGCATACCTTGTGCCTTATACAAGGCTTCAAGGCGCTCGACATGATTGTCGGTGCGGCGTATGTCATCGGTCGCTTCATCCAGGTCGGCCAAGGCCTGGGCTTTTTTATCGTCATTGTTCATGTTGGGGCTCCCAGTGATACAGGGCGTGCCAAACCCGGCCCCGTCTCTCATGCCTCTTGCTCATCCAGGGGGGATGATCGACGGGCGCATTCTTTCAGCCAGTTCATGAATACCACCAACCGCTTGGGGACAGAACCCAGCGGCGGATGGACCAGATAGTAATCATAGTGACCGGCTCGGCTGAATCCGCCAAGTGGCAGTACCAGTTCCCCGCGATCGACACGTTTTTGCACCAACTGCTGACGACCGATGGCGATGCCAGCGTGGTTCATGGCTGCCGTCACACAGAGGTCAGATCGGTCGAAAGTCAGGGTGCGCTTGGGGAGTGCTTCGAGCAGGTGATGTTGCTCTGCCCAGAGCGTCCATTCGGCATCATAGGCGGCATGATCCCAGGCCAGGGAGTCATGCAGGGTCGTGCAGTGCCGGAGGTTGTCCGGGCTATCGTGCAGACCATGGCGTTGCGCATAGGCAGCGCTGCAGACGGGGGCCAATTGTTCTCGCATGAGTCGATGGCTGGTGAGCCCTGGAAATTCACCATTGGCGTAGTAAAGCGCCAAGTCGATCTTGCGGGTTCGAAAATCGACGTTGTCATTGCCGACCCGCAGGTCCAGGGACACTGCAGGGTAGCGCTCGACAAAATCTGCAAGCCGCGGGACCAGCCAGCACTGGGCCACCGAGGGCCTGACATACAGCGCGATGGAACCGGCCACTTCAGCCTGTGACGATTGGTCGAGGGCTTCGGACAGCTCGCCCATCGCGTTCTGCAGAATCTCAAAGATCCGCTCGCCCTCATCCGTGAGAGTCACCTGACGGGTCAGGCGCTGGAACAGTTTCATGTCCAGCGCGCTTTCCAGCCGGCCGATTCGGTGGCTGACGGCACTGGCGGTCAGGCACAGTTCCTGGGCCGCGCGAGCAAAGCTTAAGTGACGAGCGGCGACCAGGAAGGTGTGAAGGTTGGCGAACTGGCTGCTGTTGAGCCTGGAGCTGATACGAGGAGGAAGGTTAAGCACGTCGGTTTCCCTCAGGCAGGCCAGGCTCAAACAGAATTTAGCGACTATTGGCTAGCAATTCACGGCCCTTGTCCAGATACGCCTGCATCTCCTCGCCGGGTACCATGTTGCCACCGGTGGCCCAGACCAGATGAGTGGCCTGCGCCATGGCCTGGCTGTCCAACCCTGCACGCGCCAGGTAGCCTTGCTGCTCGCCCTGGACGCGGGCAATGCCGGGCACGCCGGCCAACGCCGAAGGCTCCAGGCGCACGCCTTCGCTGTCTTCCATCAGTGCCAACAGGCGGTACATCTCTTCGTCGCTGACGGTGTAGAAACCATCGAGCAGGCGTTGCATGGCTTTGCCGACAAAGCCTGAAGCACGTCCGACGGCCAGCCCGTCAGCAGCGGTCACGTTGTCGATACCAAAGTCTTGTACCGAGACTTCATCGTGCAGGCCGGTGTAGACGCCCAGCAGCATGCACGGCGAATGGGTGGGCTCGGCGAAGATGCAGTGGACGTGGTCACCGAAGGCCAACTTCAGGCCGAAGGCGACACCGCCGGGTGCGCCGCCGACACCGCAGGGCAGGTACACAAACAGCGGGTGCTGTGCGTCCACAGCAATACCGGCCGCGGCCAATTGTGCTTTCAGGCGCTCGGCGGCGACCGAGTAGCCCAGGAACAGGTTGACCGAGTTTTCATCGTCGACGAAATGGCAGGCTGGGTCCGCTTCAGCCTGTTTGCGCCCTTGGGCGACGGCCACGCTGTAGTCGGATGAATACTCGACCACGGTCACGCCGTGGGAGCGCAGTTTGTCTTTCTTCCATTGCCGCGCATCGGCCGACATATGCACAGTGACCTGAAAGCCCAGGGCGGCACCCATGATGCCGATGGACATGCCCAGGTTGCCGGTGGAGCCCACGGCTATCTTGTACTGGCCGAAAAAGGCGCGTGCCTTGTCGCTGTACAGCACGGCGTAGTCGTCATCGAGGGTCAGCAGACCGCCCGCCAACGCCAGGTCTTCGGCATGCTTGAGCACTTCATAAATGCCGCCGCGTGCCTTGATCGAGCCAGAGATGGGCAAGTGGCTGTCACGCTTGAGCCAGAGTGCGCCATTGAGTACCTGTCCATAACGCTCACCCAGCAATTGCTGCAGGTGCGGCACAGGCTGGATGTCGGACTCGATAATGCCGGCACTGCCTTCGGTTTCCGGGAAGGCAAGGCGCAGGAAAGAAGCGAAGCGCGTCAAGCGTGCGCTGGCGTCAGCGACGTCTGCGGCCGTCAGGCCCACATCGCCAATGGCCTGCGCGACCGGCGCCACGCCAGGGTTGAACCAGGTGGTCTCTTGCAGCGCGACCATGTCGCGAATCAGAGGATGGCTGGCGCACCAGCTTTCAAGTGTTTTTCCCAGAATCATGGCGGGCTCCCTTTAAACGATCAGGCGGAAAATTGGGGTGGTATCAAACAAATTGCGAAAGCAGCAGGGTCAGGCCCAGCGCAACCAGTGAGGCCAGTACAGTGGCCGAGGTGAATTTCTTCAAGGCCTCGGTCAGCGAGACCCCCAGGTATTCCTTGACCACCCAGAAGGCGGAGTCTGTCACGTGGGTCCAGCCGATGGCGCCGGCACCGATGGCAATACAGATGATCTCTTTGCTCACGGTCGGGTGGGCGCCCAGCATCGGCAGCACCATGCCTGCGGCACTGATCATAGCCACGGTGGCCGAACCGACGGCGAAGTGCATCAGCCCTGCTACCAGCCACGCCAGGACGATGGGGTTCATGTTCAGTTGGCCCAAGGAGCCGGCCAGCGCGTCACCCACGCCGCTGTCAATCAGGATGCCGTTGAAAGCGCCGCCAGCACCGATAATCAGCAGAATGCTGGCCAGCGGCGGGAAGCTCTTCTGGGTGTGCACGAGCAAGTCAGGCATGCTCAGGCCACGGCGCAAGCCCAGTGCCCAGTAGGCGAACAGGACGGCCACGGACAGTGCAATCAAGGGCGTTCCCAGAAACGTAATCACGCTAAAGGCCAGGGAATCATGGGGCAGGGCGGGTGCGAAGCTTTTGCCCACCATCAGGATCAGTGGCAACAGGATTGCCAGCAGCGTCACGCCAAGGCCTGGCAATTCACGGCTGCTGCGGTCTTCGCAATGCTCTTCCAGAAAGGCTGCCTGGCTGGCGGGTGCTTCGCTCTTGCAGACCAGTTTGATCCACAGCGGGCCGGCAATGATGGCAGTCGGCAGGGCTACGATAAGACCGTACATGATCACCTTGCCCACATCAGCGCCCAGCATGCCGGAAATGGCCATGGCGGCAGGGTGCGGGGGCAACATGCAATGCACGGCCATCAACGACACGGCCAACGGCACGCCCAGGTACAAAAGATTGATGCGGGTCTCTTTGGCGACGACGTAGATCAGCGGAATGAGCAGTACGAATCCCACTTCGAAGAACACCGGGATGCCGGCGATAAACCCGACCAGCATCATGGCCCAGGACGCACGTTCCTTGCCCAGCGCATTCAAGAGCGTCTGTGCAATACGCTCGGCGCCACCGGACTCTTCGAGCATTTTGCCGAGAATACCGCCCAGGCCGATAATCGTTGCCAGGAACCCAAGCGTTCCACCCACACCTTTTTCAAAGGCACTGGCGATCTGCGCCAGCGGCATACCGGACCCCAGGCCCACTACAAAACAGGCGGCGGTCAAGGCTAGGAAAGCGTGGACGCGAACTTTGACGATGAGAAAAACAATCAGAATGATGGCGGCAAACAGCACCATCAATAGAGTGGGACCACTGTGCATGGCATCTCCGGGAGCAGTTTTTATTGTTGAACTTTGTGATCGGGATCACTGACTTCCAGCATTAGAGGCCAGTACACAGGGGCTGACAAAGGATGGATTTTCAGGGTATGGGTGATGTGAGGTCATCTATGAGGGCTGTGTGCAGCCGACAGTCCTATTGCTTGATGAGCGGTTGAGCACCCTGCAATGCTGGGGTGCAGTACTGGTCATGGGCGGTCTTTTGATCAACGTGTTCGGCGAAAGGGTGCTGAGGCGTTGGGTGGCCTCGCAAGCCTGATACCACTGGGCTTGCGGGCGTCGCCAGCAGCGGGCAAATGCACTACCCTTGGCGCCATTGTTTGATTGATCGACGGATTCTGAACTTTCCATGAAATACATCCACCAGCGCGAACACCTTGGCGAAGACGATATCGTGATCATCGAGAGCTCGCAGCGCTGCAATATTCGCTTGATGAACGACGCTAACTTTCGCAGCTTCAAGAATGGTGGCCGCCATACCTACCATGGCGGCGCGTTCGAGAAGTTTCCTGCCAAAATCACCGTACCCAGCACCGGGTACTGGAATATCACGATTGATACCGTTACTGCGCGGCCAATCAGCGTCACCCGCAAACCCACGCTCAAATACAACATCAAGATCGTGCGCAAGACGGTTTCGCCGCTGCGGTGAGTCGCAAATTCGGGGCCTTTTCAGGGCCCCGATGGCGATCACTTAACTTGAAAAGTTCTCGATCTTCACTTGCCCTTCAGGAAAGGTGGCGATGATTTCCAGCTCACCTCCCATCGCTCGAATGTAATCACGCAGCGTACTGATGTACATGTCCGTCCTGCGCTCCATCTTCGAGACGGCGGCCTGATTGATCTGCAGCGTTTTGGCCAGCATTTGCTGGCTGAGTTGTTGCGCCTGGCGCAGCTCATGCAAGGGCATCTCGGCCCGCAGTTGTTGATAGCGAGCGCTAACGCGGGCTCTGGATTCGGGTGAACGATCTGCAACCAGATCGGAAAACTTTTTAGTCATATCATTTCCCTCTTTTCTTCAAGGCCATCAGATGCTCGTCGTAGAGCCGTTCTGCCATTGGCACATGTTCCTCATACCAGCGACCCTGGCCGGTTTTGTCGGCGCCTATCAGCAGCAATGCGCAGCGGCGTGGGTCGAAGGCGTACAACACTCGATAAGGCCGGCCTGCATGCTGCACCCGTAGCTCACGCAACGTGCCGTGCCGGGAGCCTTTAATGTTGCTGCTGTGGGGGTAGCCCAGCTGCGGACCCAAGTCGCTCAGCAGCAACACCGATGCTTCGACCGAGTCTTGCTCGAATTCACTCAGGCTGCGCCACCATCGCTCAAACTCATCGGTGTACTCAATTTCCCACCTTAGGTGAATTATTCCGTCCATGGAATATAACCTCAAAAGAATAAAAGCGTGAATTTTATTTGAAGGCCCAGCCGCACTGCGGCCCTTGGAGTGGACCTTACTGCGTTACGTCGCTGAGCTTAGTCATTGATTTTCTGGAGATATCGAGAAGAAATCCGCGCTTACAGTTTTCAGGCCTCGGAACAGGCGCGAGTGAGTGCCACGTCACTGTGCAAGGCAGTGAGAGGCTGTCGACAGTTTCAGGCATCACCTGCCCAACGGCGATACCCGGGTCAGGAATAGGGCTACAGTTTCAGTAGCCTTTCAGATCCTGTGCCATGGAGAACACCATGCGTTTTCGTAGCTGCGTCGCGGCTGTCGGGTTGGCGTTGATCTGCAATAGCGCGATCACAATCGCTGCGACAGAGGATGATCAAATGGCCGATGCCTGCATCGATGCCGCGGCCAAGCAATACGATGTGGACACCAACGACATCGCCCTGGACCCCACCGCGAACACCGATGACGGGTATGCCATCGATGGCATCGCCGACAAAGGTAGCGAAGGCAAGAAGAGCTTTTCTTGCCGGTTCGATAAGCAGCAACTCTTGGAGGAGGTTCGGGCGCTGACGTCGGACGATGAGTAATGCCCTCGCTTCAGGGTGGCGAATCAGTGAAGGTGAGTTCGGACAACGTGACCGTCGGCGGTGTCCAACAAGGCCACGATATGCAGGGTTATTGAAGTAGGTTCGCCATTGGCGTCCGTGACGTATGAGTGCCAGCGCGAGTCGGTGATGGCTTGTCGGTTGTAGAGGCGTAAGGCGCTGTCATTGCGACTGTGGTTGATCAGGTTCACTTCCAGCGTATGGCCGACCATTTCAGGTGAGGGAACTATCAGCCCATCTGAAACCGGTGACTGCAATTTCCAGTGGTGCCCCACCTGGTAAGCACCGATGTAGCCGTTATCACTCGCCGCCAGAGCAAAGTTAGGTGACTTGATCAGGTAGCACTGTTTGCCAACATAAATAAAGTCAAAGGCCAGGTCTTGGAATTCACACGCGTAATAATTGTTTGACGTGGCATGTAGCCAGCCTTGTGAACTGCTCTTGTGGCTGCCGGCAACATACGGCGTGCTCAAGTGTTCAAATCTCAGTTGGGCCCCGACGCTGGCCAGGCTGACTTGGGCTCTAAACGATGGTGTTTTTTGATTATTCATCGCTGTTTCCGAATGAGTAGAAGAGTTGCTTGAAAATCTCCCGACTGGCCATCGGCGTCAACTGTCAGAAATAGCAGGTCAAGCGGCTGGCCGCGCGTAAGGCGGTCAGCCGCTACCGGCTGCAGCTGTTGTTCAAGGCTCAGTTGTATTCATCAGTGACAGCACTTGTTCGCCTGGGCGCCTTCGTAGCGATCATGGTGGCGCACCCAATCCATGATTTCGCCCTCATCACGACCTTTGGGCATTAAATCGAGAAAGTTGTAAGTGCCCACTAAGGAGACGCTGCATAAATAGCCAACCGCCCCCGACCCTTGGCACACTACACACCTTCAGCCAGCCATCCTCTTCGTGAGCCTCGTTACCCGACATGCAGAAGACCTTCTCCGAACTCGAATACGCCGGCAAGAAAAAGCGAACGCGCCGCGATCGTTTCCTGACTGATATCGAGCAGTTGGTGCCCTGGGCGCAGTTGGAGGCGCAGGTGGCGCCGTTTTACGGCGACACCACAGGCAAGCGCGGGCGCCCCGCGATTGGGTTGTCGCGCATGCTGCGCATGTATGTCGTGCAGCAGTGTTTCGGTTTCTCCGATGAAGGTACCGAAGATGCTGTTTACGACAGCCAGGCCATTCGTGGATTTATGGGCATTGACCTGGGCCGCGAGTCGGCACCGGACGCCACTACCTTGCTGCGTTTTCGCCGCTTGCTGGAAACCCATCAGCTGACACGGGTGCTGTTTGAAACGATCAACCAGCATCTGGCCAATCGTGGTCTGTTGCTCAAGGAAGGCACCATTGTCGATGCCACCCTGATCGCCGCACCGCCCTCGGTCAAGAACCGAGAAGGCAAGCGCGACCCTGAGATGCATCAGGCCAAAAAAGGCAATCAGTGGCACTTTGGGATGAAGGCCCACGTTGGCGTCGACGCCACGTCGGGGCTGGTGCACAGCCTGGTGGGGACGGCGGCCAACGTGGCCGATGTCACCCAGGTCGACAAGCTGCTACACGGTGCCGAAACCTATGTCTCGGGAGATGCTGGATACACCGGTGCGGACAAGCGAGCGGAGCATGCTGAACGGGACGTTATCTGGTCGATTGCAGCACGGCCAAGCAGCTACCAGCATCACGGCAAAGACAGCGTGCTGTACAGGGCCAAGCGCAAGATCGAATACGCCAAGGCGCAACTGCGTGCCAAGGTAGAGCATCCGTTCCAAGTGATCAAAGTGCGCTTCAATCATCGCAAGGTGCGTTACCGCGGGCTGGAAAAGAACACCGCGCAGTTGTTTAGTCTGTTCGGGTTGGCCAATCTGATGCTGGCCAAGCGGTATTTCCAGCGCATGGCGGGATAAATCCGTCTGAAAGGCGGGGTTGGCCCGCTAATTAGCAAAATGGGGCCTGAAATCGGCCCCAGAAACGTGGAATAAGACCGGTAGGGCGAAAAAACCGGTTTGAAAATGGGGCTCGGTATGAATCGGTGATTTGTTCAGCGTCTCCCTAATATGTCCAGGCCGCGAGCGTAAGTTGAATACGTGTGGAAAATCTCACCCTTGTCATCGCGATAGAACACGCTCAAACCCGGCATCTGGTCTTCACTTTTGGTCGGCTCATAGTTGTAGGTGAACGTGCCCTCGGCCCGTTGCGCGGGGCTGGCTGAAACCTGGAAATCCTCGTTGAAGTCGCAGCCATTAGACGAGACCCAGGCAAACTTCCACCCCATGCGTTGCTTGAACGCCTGGAATTCGGCGAAAGGCGCCTGGGAGACGGCCACCAGTGAGACATCGTGGTGGGCCAAGTGCAGGTTGGCGGCATCGAAGTGGTCAGCCACAAAAGAGCAGCCTGTGCAGCCTTCCTCCCAGCCGGGGCCAAACATGAAGTGGTAGACGATCAATTGACTGCGCCCGGCGAATAGATCGGCCAGGCTCAAGCTGCCGTCTGCGCCTTCAAAACGGTAAGCCTTGTCCATCTTCACCCAGGGCAGGGCACGGCGGGCGGCGCTGAGTTCGTCGCGCTGATGAGTAAAAGCCTTTTCGTGCAGCAATAACTGTTTGCGTGCAATCAGCCATTGCTCTCGGGATACCACTTGGGATTGCTTGAGATCACTCATGACAGTTCTCCGGTTGGTCCTGACCTGTGGTCGCTTGGCTGGTCGTGGATTCGACAGTCTTGCAGACCGCTGGTCTGCTCAATGGGGCCTACGAGCTATGGACCACGAACAAGGCACGAGGTGCACATCAGGCGAGCACCGCCACCGCCTTGATCTGTGCCCAGATCGCCTGGCCGGTTTGCAGCTGCAACTGATCGCAGGAATAGCGTGTGACCCGGGCCAGCAGCGGCGTGCCTTGGGCATCGAGACTGACCAGCACATGGGCGCTGTTGTCGGCCAGACGTTGCCCGGTGACCACCACGGGCAGGCGATTGAGAATGCTGCTCTGGCTGTCCGGCTCCAGGCTCAGGCTGATATCCCGAGCCTGGACTTTGAAGCGCAGCCGCGTGCCGACGGGCAAGGCGGTGTGGGCGACGCGAACCTGAGACTCGCTGTTGGGCAACGACAGGCTTAGCAGTTGGTAACTGTGATCAAAGGCACTGACGCGGCCTTCGATGACCACACCAGCATCGTCCCCCAGTGCCAGGGGCAGGTCCAGGCGCGCCAGGGTCTGGCCGATAGGGCCGCTGGCTTGTACTTTGCCCTGGTCGATCAGCACCAGGTGATCGGCCAGCCTTGCCACTTCATCGTGTGCATGGCTGACGTAGACCACCGGGATCTCCAGTTCGTCGTGCAGGCGTTCCAGATAGGGGAGGATTTCGCGTTTGCGCTGGCTGTCGAGCGCGGCGAGGGGTTCATCCATCAGCAGCAGGCGCGGGCTGGTCAACAGTGCCCTGGCAATGCCCACACGCTGGCGCTCGCCACCGGACAGATTGCCCGGGCGGCGTTCGAGCAAATGGCCGATGCCAAGCAATTCGCAGGCCTGCGCCAGCTCGACTTTGCGCGAGCTGGGTGCAATGCGCTTGAAGCCGAACTCCAGGTTGCCACGCACCGAAAGATGCGCGAACAAGCTGGCCTCCTGGAAGACATAGCCGATAGGCCGCAGGTGCGGCGCGATGAAGTGATTGCGCTGGCTGTCTTGCCAGACGTCGCCATTGACCTCGATATAAGCATTGTCGGCTTTCTCAAGCCCGGCCAAGCAACGCAGGCAGGTGGTCTTGCCGGAGCCGGACGGGCCGAACAGGGCGCTGACACCGCGCCCCGGCAACTGCAAATTCACCTCCAGGTCGAAGTCGGGGTAGGCCACCTGCAGGCGCGCCAGAATCTGTGC
Organism: Pseudomonas sp. KH_021; assembly: GCF_057838865.1. Taxonomy (NCBI): domain Bacteria; kingdom Pseudomonadati; phylum Pseudomonadota; class Gammaproteobacteria; order Pseudomonadales; family Pseudomonadaceae; genus Pseudomonas; species Pseudomonas sp. KH_021. The sequence goes on from NZ_CM174477.1 coordinate 2,376,519, forward strand.
AGCCATGAGTCAACTCCAGGTGGTTCTGCCTTTGCGGCTGCCATACAGCGCCAATAAGACCAAGAAAGAAAACACTAGCATGGCGCCTGCCAGCCAATGGGCCTGGCTGTACTCCAGGGCTTCGACATGGTCGTAGATCTGTACTGACACCACCCGGGTGCGCTCCGGGATATTGCCGCCGATCATCAGCACCACGCCGAATTCGCCCACCGTATGGGCAAAGCCCAGGATCGAGGCGGTGATGAATCCCGGACGTGCCAGTGGCAAAACGACAGAAAAAAAGGTGTCCCAGCGGTTCGCACGCAAGGTTGCGGCAACCTCAAGCGGGCGATTGCCGATGGTGGTGAAAGCGTTCTGCAACGGTTGGACGACGAAGGGCATGGAGTAGATGACCGATCCAATCACTAGCCCCGTGAAACTGAAGACCACGGTCCCCAGGCCCAGGGCCTGGGTCAACTTGCCGATGAAGCCATTGGGGCCTAGGACCAATAGCAAGTAGAAGCCGATGACCGTCGGCGGCAGCACCAGAGGCAGTGCCACCACGGCCCCGATGGGCCCCCGCAACCAGGAACGGGTGCGCGCCAGCCACCAGGCGATCGGTGTGCCGACGACCAACAGGATCAGGGTCGTCAGCGACGCGAGCTTGAGGGTCAGCCAGATCGCGCCCAGGTCAGCGGAGTCCAGCGGCATCAGATTTCGTAACCGTAGGATTTGATAATGGCAGCGGCTTTCGGCCCTTTGAGGTAGTCCATCAGTGCTTTGGCTGCCGGGTTGTCCTTGCCTTTGGTGAGGATCACGGCGTCCTGCTTGATCGGGTCATGCAGCTCGGCGGGTACGATCCAGGCCGAACCATTGGTGACCTTGCCGTCCTTGTAGATCTGCGACAAGGCGACAAAACCCAACTCGGCATTGCCGGTGGAAACAAACTGGAAAGCCTGGGTGATGTTCTGGCCGGTGACCAGCTTGGCCTGAGTTGCATCGGTCAGCTTGAGCTTGGACAGCATCTGGGTGGCCGCCAAGCCGTATGGAGCGGTCTTGGGGTCGGCGATGGAGAGGTGCTTGTACTCGTTTTTCTTCAGCACTTCACCCTTGGCGTCGACATAACCTTCCTTGGCCGACCACAGGGCCAGGGTGCCGGTGGCGTAGGTGAAGCGCGAGCCGGCAACGGTGTCGCCTTCTTTCTCAAGCTTGGCCGGGGTGCTGTCATCGGCGGCCAGGAACACTTCGAAGGGAGCGCCATTCTTGATCTGGGTATAGAACTGCCCGGTAGCGCCGAAGGCGGCCACCAGCTTGTGCCCGGTGTCTTTTTCGAAATCTTTGGCAATGGCCTGGATCGGCGCGGTGAAGTTGGCGGCGACCGCCACCTGGACATCATCGGCCGATGCCTGGGCACAGGCCATTGCAGCGAACAGGGCAGTGACGCCCAAAGTAGCGAAACGTGGGGCACGCATACTCATCAAGTAGCTCCGCAGAGGCTGTTGGCGAGCGCACAATGCATGCCCGCCAGGAGGGTAAATCGCTATGTAGGTAAATATATAGCGATTGGCCGGCAAACGGAATGGGGCTGTGTGTTGCGCCGGACTCAGCCGGTGATGCACCCTGTAGGAGCACGGCTTGCCGGCGATGGCATCACCGCGGTATATCAGGCAAGCCGTGGTGATGCCATCGCGGCTAAAGCCGGCTCCTACCCCGAAGCGGTGAGTTCAAACATCTGGCGGCTAGTGTGCCTTGCGCATGGTGAGGTTGATTCGCTGGGCGCCCATGACCGGGTGTACGCCTTCCTTGATGGGCAGGATGCCGTGATAGCGCAGGCGGTCGACCCCACCCCACACGGCGACATCGCCGTGCAGCAGGGGGATGCGTTGCGCACGGTCGCTGCGTTCGTCGCCGCCGAACTGGAAGACAGCCGGCAGGCCCAGGGATACGGAAACGATAGGGTGGGCGAAGTCGGCCTCGTTCTTGTCCTGGTGTAGGGACACGCGAGCGCCGGGTACATAGCGGTTGATCAGGCAGGCATCGGGGACGAAAGCGTCAAAACCCGCGGCCGCGGCGGCAGCGCCGGCCAGCTCGCGAACTGCGTCGGGCATCACCGGCCATGGCCGTTCGGTTTTCGGGTCGATGGCGCTGTAGCGATAGCCGCTGCGATCCGAGGTCCAGCCCCAGTCGCCACAGTTGCTCAGGGCCACGGACATGGTGAAGCCGCCCGGTGTGATCATGTAGCGAAACGGAGACTGGCGCAGGACCTGGCGCAGGGCTGGCAGCAAGGTCTCGACCCAGGGCAGGGCGAATCCTCGCAGCAGCCAGGACTGCGGCCCCAAGGCAATCCGCTGGGCGGGTTGCTCGGTGTCGCTGCTGGCGAACAGGTCCAGGGTCATGGAGACGACCTAGAGCGCCTTGCTGATACGAATATCGGTGATGCCATCCAGGCTGCCGTGGATTTTTTCCAGCGCTGCCTTGGCTTCTTCTTGCGAGTTGGACGTCAATTGCGCGAACTCGAAGCGTTGTTCACCGTCGAGTTTGTATTTCACAACGTATTTGGTGGTGCCTGTCACGGTAATACCTGCCTGGGTGAGTGGAGCCGCGGCTCAGGACAGCCGGGATGAGGAGCGGCGAACAATCTTGATCGAATGGGTAAAGCTGCTTTTGCCTGCCGCCGAGGACAGCTTGGTGCCGGCCGTATCGATGGTGATATTCCAGAAACCGGTGCTGGGCGCGGTGATCTTGGCCGGGAACGTGTCAAAAGCGCCGCCATGATAGCTGTGCCGGCCGCCGTTTTTGAAACTGCGGAAGTTGGCATCGCTCATCAGGCGAATATTGCAGCGCTGGGAGCATTGAATGACGACCAGGTCGTCTTCATTGAGGTGCTCGCGCTGGTGTACGAATTTCATTCAGCTCTCCGGGAACGAGGGTGCGGTCAAGGGTGAAAGATACCACGCAGCCGCCTCGAGCGCCGTGGCCAGGTGACGGTTGCAAGATAAATAGGTCCGCGAAGGGAGAAAATCTGCCTTTTTGTGGTCAGAGATCTTTTACCCATGGAGTTGTATTTGATGAGGTGGGCTTTACTGGCGCTGGCTGTGGCGCTGACCGGTTGCGCAAATGTCTCTGACATAGAACAGAGCCATGAAACGATGAGTGTCATTTCCGGCAAGAAGCCAGAGGTTTACGCCAAATGCCTGGTCGATAAACTGGCGACCACGCGCGATCCTTCGGTGATCGAACCGCAGAAGGAGGGTGTGCGGGTGATTGTGCCGCAGAAATTTTCGTCAGGCCCGGCAGCGCTGATCGATATCAGCGAACGCTCGGGTGGCAGCAGCATCAAGGTGCATGAGCGCATGTCTAACATGCCATTGCGGCCGGGGGATGTGCAGACGGCGGCGACGGAGTGTATTTCCGGCTGATGTGGTGTTCTTGAATAATTCGCGGTGGTCCGGCATTCCGGACCACCGCGATTGCTTTAAGGCAGTATCAGCGGCGACGGAACAGCGGCAAAGGCTCGTCGGCCGCAGCTTGATAGGTCACCGAGAAATCCTTCAGGCTTTGCAAGGCTTCCTCAGGACTCTTGTCGGCGCGAATGGCGAACGCATCGAAACCGCAGCGGTTCAGGTAGAACAACTGGTCGCGCAACACATCACCAATCGCTCGCAATTCACCCTTGAAACCATAACGGTCACGCAGCAGGCGCGCGTTGGAGTAGTTGCGCCCGTCGGTGAAGGCCGGGAAGTTCAGGGCGATGACCTGGAAGTTGCCAACGAATTCGCCAATCTCTTCGGCTTCTTCATCACTGTCCAGCCAGATGCCCAGGCCGCCATCGCGGGCCTTGAGCATGTGGGCATGGTCGCGCCACATCTGCAGCGGCACGATGTAGTCGTCGCAGTTGGACAGCTCGTCGATGTTGAAGTCCTTGGGCAGCAGGTGCCAGGTTTCGTCGACCAGCTGGTTGTTCTTAATTATTCGCTGCATAGACGCGCTCCTTGAAAGGGTCGATGCCAATACGTTGATAGGTGTCGATGAAGCGCTCGTCTTCGGTACGTTTTTCGACGTAGACGTCGATCAGCTTCTCGATCACATCCGGCATCGCGTCCTGGGCGAAGGAGGGGCCGAGGATCTTGCCCAGGCTGGCGTCACGGCTGGCGCTGCCACCCAGGGATACCTGGTAGAACTCTTCGCCTTTCTTGTCCACGCCCAGAATGCCGATATGACCGACGTGGTGGTGGCCGCAGGCGTTCATGCAACCGGAAATGTTCAGGTCCAACTCGCCGATGTCGAACAGGTAGTCCAGATCGTCGAAACGACGCTGGATGGATTCGGCAATCGGGATCGACTTGGCGTTGGCCAGCGAGCAGAAATCACCGCCAGGGCAGCAGATGATGTCGGTCAACAGGCCAATGTTCGGCGTAGCGAAGCCGTTTTCACGCAGCTCAAGCCACAGGGCGTGCAACTGGCTCTGCTCGACATCAGCCAGGATCACATTCTGTTCGTGGGAGGTACGCAGCTGGCCGAAGCTGTAGCGATCGGCCAGGTCGGCGATGGCGTCCAGCTGTTTGTCGGTGGCGTCGCCTGGGGCAACGCCAGTCGGCTTGAGCGATAGGGTGACGGCAACGTAGCCTGGCTTCTTGTGGGCCAGCACGTTGCGGGTCCGCCAGCGGGCGAAACCAGGGTGTTGCTCATCCAGTTGAGCGAGTTCGGCGCTGATGTCGTCCAGGACTTTGTATTCTGGGTCGACAAAGTGCTTGGCCACGCGCTGTACTTCGGCGTCGGTCAGCGTAGTGGCGCCACCGCGCAGGTGGGCCATTTCGGCCTCGACCTTCTCGGCGAACACCTGAGGGGTAAGCGCCTTGACCAGGATCTTGATCCGGGCCTTGTACTTGTTGTCGCGACGACCGTAGCGGTTGTAGACGCGCAGGATGGCGTCCAGGTAGCTGAGCAGGTCTTGCCACGGCAGGAATTCATTGATGAAGGCGCCGACCACTGGGGTCCGGCCCAAGCCACCACCCACCAGTACGCGAAAGCCCAGCTCACCGGCTTCGTTGCGCACAGGCTCAAGGCCGATGTCGTGCACTTCGATGGCAGCACGGTCGCTGGACGCGCCATTGATGGCGATCTTGAACTTGCGCGGCAGGTAGGCGAACTCAGGGTGGAAGGTGGTCCACTGACGCACCAGCTCGCACCAGGGGCGCGGGTCGACCAGCTCGTCGGCAGCGACACCGGCAAACTGATCGGTGGTGACGTTGCGCAGGCAGTTGCCGCTGGTCTGGATGGCGTGCATCTGCACGGTGGCCAGCTCTTCCAGGATGTCCGGGATGTCTTCCAGGGCCGGCCAGTTGTACTGGACGTTCTGGCGCGTACTGATGTGGGCATAGCCCTTGTCATAGTCGCGGGCGATTTTCGCCAGCATCCGGGTCTGCCGGGAGGTCAGCTGGCCATATGGCACGGCGACTCGCAGCATCGGCGCGAAGCGCTGGATGTAGAGGCCATTTTGCAGGCGCAGCGGGCGGAACTCTTCTTCACTGAGCTCCCCAGCCAGATAGCGGCGGGTCTGATCACGGAACTGCTTGACGCGGTCCTCGATGATCCGTTGATCGTACTCGTCGTAAACGTACATATAGATCCTGTTCTCAGGCTGGTTACAGCTGTCTGCGCGCACGGCCGCGCACTCCCTGCGGAGCGAGCGAAAGATACCAGTTTGGAGTTATGCGCAAAAGTGAAGTTTTTGAATATGAAAAGAGCGGAATGATCTAAGCGAGCGTTATCTTCTTACTTTTGGTTTCTTTGTCTTCTGGAGCGGCGAATACCCACGCTTGAGTAATGGACAATGCTGAACTTAACTCAGGGCGTGATGTGCATTCTCCGACAAGAAATCACAAGAGGCGGTGCAATGGGCAATTCTACCAAGGCACGAAAGAATGACAGCAGCGTCGATGCTTGGGCGATTCTGTTCCTGATCATTCTGGTCGTGTCGACAGCGGTGTTCTGGGTCAGCCATCAATAGCAAACCGTAAAAAGCAGGGACGGCCTTCAGGAGTGATCCTGAGGGCCGTTATGCGTTTCAGGCCTGGACCAGGTGCAACACCAGGTTAACGACGCCGATCAGGACCAGCACGAAAATCACCGTGAACAATACGCCCACGGCAATAAAGTGACCGGGTTTGCCGTGGGTGAAATCACGGGCGCGATTTTTCGAGCTTTGCACCCCGAAGGCTGCGGCGATGACGCTGTGTAGCACTTGCCAGAAGCTGGGGGGCTTGGGCTGGGCGGGATCTTCCATGAGTGTCTCCGCATGCGGATGGTCCCACAACTCTAGCAGCTTGCCTCGCCCATGTAGGCGCGGCGGTTTGTCTGGCGGGTTGCGGTGTGGCCTTCGCAGTGGTCCGGCATTCCGGCAAGCCTGGCTCCTACAGGGTCGGTAGGAGCAGGCTTTAGCCGCGATGAACACGCCGCGGTTTGGCTGATGGATTGCGAATCAGTTGTCGTAGCCCAGGTTAGGCGACAGCCAGCGTTCGCTGACGTTCAGGGCCTGGCCCTTGCGCTCGGTGTAGCTCTGGACCTGATCCTTGTCGATCTTGCCGACGGCGAAGTACTGGGCCTGAGGGTGGGCAAAGTACCAGCCGCTGACCGCCGCTGCCGGGAACATGGCGAAGTGATCGGTCAGGAACACGCCGCTGGGGCCGGTTTCGCCGATGGCGGTGCCGTCGAGCAGGCGGAACAGGGTGGCTTTCTCGGTGTGGTCGGGGCAAGCAGGGTAGCCAGGTGCCGGGCGAATACCGCGGTATTGCTCCTTGATCAGCGCTTCGTTGTCCAGGTGTTCGTCCTTGTCGTAACCCCAGTAGTCTTTGCGCACTTGCTGGTGCAGCCACTCGGCGCAGGCTTCGGCCAGTCGGTCGGCCAGGGCCTTGACCATGATCGAGTTGTAGTCGTCGCCCGCGTCCTGATAAGCCTTGGCCACTTCCTCGGCGCCAATGCCGGCGGTGGTGATGAAGCCGCCGACATAGTCGGTCACGCCGCTGTCCTTGGGCGCGACGAAGTCGGCGAGGGAGAAGTTCGGCTTGTTGTCCGGCTTGATGGTCTGCTGGCGCAGGTGATGCAGGAGAGCCAGCGGCTGACCGTCGTCGCCGTAGACCTCGATATCGTCATGATTGACCTGGTTGGCCGGCCAAAACCCGAATACCGCACGGGCGCTGATGAGTTTTTCATCGATCAACTTGCGTAGCATCTCCCGGGCATCGGCGTACAGCACAGTGGCTGCTTCCCCCACCACTTCGTCGGTGAGAATGCGCGGGAACTTGCCGGCCAGGTCCCAGGAAATGAAGAACGGGGTCCAGTCGATGTACTCGGCCAACACGTTGAGGTCAATGTCGTCCAGCACCTTGGCGCCCGTAAAGCTTGGCGTCGCAGGCGTGTATTGGCTCCAGTCGAACTTGGCCTTGGCGGCAATCGACTTCTCGTAGCTCAGGCGTTCGGTGCGTGCGCTGCGGTTGGCGGTACGCTCGCGCACTTCGATGTAATCCAGACGCGTGCGCTCGACGAAGCCGGGCTTGAGTTCCTTGGACAACAACTGGGTGGCCACGCCGACGGCTCGGGAGGCGTCGGTGACGTAGATCACTGCATCGTTGCTGTACTTGGGCTCGATTTTCACCGCCGTGTGCGCCTTGGACGTGGTCGCGCCGCCGATCATCAGGGGCAGGTGGAAGTCCTGGCGCTGCATTTCCCGAGCCACGTGGACCATCTCGTCAAGCGATGGGGTGATCAGGCCGGAAAGCCCGATGATGTCGCATTTTTGCTCGCGCGCCACCTGCAGGATCTTCTCGGCCGGCACCATTACGCCCAGGTCGACGATGTCGTAGCCGTTACAGCCCAGCACCACGCCGACAATGTTCTTGCCGATGTCGTGCACGTCGCCCTTGACGGTGGCCATGAGGATCTTGCCCTTGGCCACTGGCTTGTCGCCTTTTTCTGCCTCGATGAACGGGATCAGGTGAGCAACCGCCTGCTTCATTACACGGGCAGACTTCACCACCTGGGGCAGGAACATCTTGCCGGCGCCGAACAGGTCGCCAACGATGTTCATGCCGCTCATCAGCGGGCCTTCGATCACCTCGATCGGGCGCGCCACCTGCTGGCGGCACTCTTCGGTGTCTTCGACGATAAAGGCGGTGATGCCCTTGACCAGCGCATGTTCCAGGCGCTTGACGACCGGCAGCGAACGCCACTCTTCGTTCTCGACTTCCTTGACCGCGCCGCCACCCTTGTAGTCGTCGGCAATTGCCAGCAGGGCGTCGGTGCCTTCAGGGGTGCGGTTGAGTACGACGTCTTCGACCCGCTCGCGCAGCGCCTTGGGGATCTCGTCATAGATCTCCAATTGGCCGGCGTTGACGATACCCATGGTCAGGCCATTCTGGATCGCGTGGTAGAGGAACACCGAGTGAATCGCCTCGCGTACCGGGTTGTTGCCGCGGAACGAGAACGACACGTTGGACACGCCACCCGAAGTCAAAGCATGGGGCAGGTTGTCGCGGATATAGGCACAGGCCTCGATAAAGTCGACGGCATAGTTGTTGTGCTCTTCGATACCGGTGGCCACGGCAAAGATGTTTGGGTCGAAGATGATGTCTTCGGGCGGGAAGCCGACTTCATTGACCAGAATGTCGTAGCTGCGTTGGCAGATTTCACGCTTGCGCGCCGCGGTATCGGCCTGGCCGACTTCGTCGAACGCCATCACCACCACGGCCGCGCCATAGCGCTTGCACAGCTTGGCGTGATGCTTGAACGCCTCGACGCCTTCTTTCATCGAGATCGAGTTGACGATGCCCTTGCCCTGGATGCACTTGAGGCCTGCCTCGATCACTTCCCACTTGGAGGAGTCAATCATGATCGGCACCCGGGAAATGTCCGGTTCGCCTGCGATCAGGTTGAGGAACTTGACCATGGCCGCCTGGGAATCGAGCATCCCTTCGTCCATGTTGATGTCGATGATCTGTGCGCCGGCCTCGACCTGTTGAAGCGCGACTTCCAGCGCTTCGGTGTAGTTTTCTTCGCGGATCAGCCGGGCGAACTTGGCGGAGCCGGTAATGTTGGTGCGTTCACCGACGTTGACGAACAACGAGTTGCGGTCGATGGTGAACGGCTCCAGGCCCGACAGGCGGCAGGCCTTGGGAATATCGGGGATCTCGCGCGGCGGGTACTTGGCGACCGCCTCGGCAATGGCCTGGATGTGCGCGGGCGTGGTACCGCAGCAACCGCCGATGATGTTCAGAAAGCCGCTGGCCGCAAATTCCTCGATGACCGCGGCGGTTTCTGCCGGGGTTTCGTCGTATTCACCAAAGGCGTTCGGCAGGCCCGCGTTGGGGTGTGCCGAGACGTGGGTACCGGCCTTGGTGGCCAGTTCTTCCAGGTAGGGGCGCAAATCCTTGGCGCCCAGGGCGCAGTTCAGGCCGACGGAAATCGGGTTGGCGTGGCGCACCGAGTTCCAGAACGCTTCGGTGGTCTGCCCCGACAGGGTGCGGCCGGAAGCGTCGGTGATGGTGCCGGAGATCATGATCGGCAACTCGACGCCGTCTTCGTCGAACACCTGCTGTACAGCGAAAATCGCCGCCTTGGCATTGAGGGTGTCGAAGATGGTCTCGATCAGGATCAGGTCGGCACCGCCTTCGATCAGGCCACGGGTGGCCTCGGTGTAGTTCTCCACCAGTTCATCGAAGGTGACGTTGCGATAGCCCGGATCGTTCACATCGGGGGAGATCGAGCAGGTGCGGCTGGTTGGGCCGAGCACGCCGGCGACGAAGCGTGGACGGTCCGGGGTTTCCAGGGTCTTGGCATCCGCGACGCGACGGGCCAGGCGGGCGCCTTCGACGTTCAGCTCATACGCCAGCGATTGCATGCCGTAGTCGGCCTGGGACACTTGGGTGGCGTTGAAGGTGTTGGTTTCCAGGATGTCGGCACCGGCATCCAGGTAGGCTTTCTCGATGGAACCGATCACGTCGGGGCGCGAGAGGATCAGCAGGTCGTTGTTGCCTTTGACATCGCTCGGCCAGTCGGCGAAGCGCGTGCCACGATAGTCGTGTTCCTCCAGGCGGTAACTTTGGATCATAGTCCCCATGCCGCCATCTAGAATCAGGATGCGCTCTTTGAGGGCTTGCTGAAGTGCTTTAAGACGAGCGCTGCGATCGGACATAGGGCTACCTGGTAGGGCGAATAACAAAAAAGATGCGAAATCATAACAAACCCGCGCGCTTTTTAAGCCTGTTACGCATTTGCATGAATTCGGCTCATGTTGAGCAGGGCAGCCCCAAGGTAGAATCGACCGTCACTCACATCAGGACACCGGCACATGCATCGTCTGCTTGCCAGTTTGGCCTTGCTGCTTGTGAGCAACCTGGCACTAGGGAGTGCTCCACTTTCCAGTCCCGAGATTTCCTACACGCGGGACATTCAGCCGATCTTCACCGAGAAATGCGTGGCGTGCCACGCCTGCAATGACGCGGCGTGCCAGCTTAATCTGGGCAGTGCCGACGGCGCGGCCCGAGGGGCGTCTAAAGTGCCGGTGTACAAGGGCGATCGCACCGTAGCCGAAGCACCAACACGCTTGTTTTATGACGCTGAAGGCCCTGACGCCTGGCGCCGCAAGGGCTTTTATTCGGTGCTCGACAACCCGTCCAGTCAAGCGTCGTTGATGGCGCGCATGCTCGAGCTTGGCCATCGCACGCCCTTGCAACCCAATGCCAAATTGCCTGGCGACATCGTGCTGGGCCTGAACCGTGAAAACATTTGCCCTTTGCCTCGCGAATTCGACGCCTATGCCGGTGCTCACCCCAAGGAGGGCATGCCGCTGGCGGTGACCGGCTTGACCGATGCCCAGTACCAGACCCTGCAGCGCTGGCTGGCAGCCGGTGCGCCGGTGGAGATAGATCCGATCCGGCCGAGCGCAACGGAAACTGCGCAGATTGCCCAATGGGAAGCGTTGCTCAATCGCCCTGGCTCCACCGAGGACCTGGTAGCACGCTGGCTCTATGAGCATCTGTTTCTGGCGCATATCTACTTCACCGACGGCCAGCCGGGCCACTTCTTCCAGTGGGTGCGATCGCGCACGCCCAGCGGCCAACCGGTGGACCTGATCGCCACGCGCCGGCCCAACGATGACCCCGGCAGCGAGTTCTACTATCGGCTGATCCCCGTGCGGGGCGTGATCGTGCATAAAACCCACATCACCTACCCGATGGGGCCCAACAAGCTTAAGCGCGTCAAGCAGCTGTTCTACAGCGGTGACTGGCATGCCACGGCGCTGCCGGGGTATGGCCCGCGCCGGCGGGCCAACCCGTTCGAGACCTTCGAAGCGATCCCGGCCGTGGCGCGCTACCAGTTCATGCTCGATAACGCTGAGTACTTTGTCCGTACCTTTATTCGAGGCCCGGTTTGTCGCGGGCAGATCGCCACCGATGTGATCCGCGACAACTTCTGGACGCTGTTCCAGCAGCCGGCTCATGATCTCTACATCACCGATGCCAACTATCGCGGTCAGGCCACGCCGTTGCTGGCCATGCCGGGGCAGATCGATGATGTCGGCAGCATTCTGTCGCTGTGGCATGCCTATCGGGACAAGCGCAACGACTATGAATTACTGCGCCGTGAAGCCTATGCCGACCTGCCACCGCCCAGTTGGTCGACGCTGTGGGCGGGTAACGACAACGCGCTGTTGACCATTTTTCGGCATTTCGACAGCGCCTCGGTCAGTAAAGGCCTGGTCGGCGACGTACCCCTGACGATGTGGCTGTTCGATTACCCTCTGTTCGAGCGCACTTATTATCAGTTAGCCGTCAATTTCGACGTGTTCGGCAATGTCTCGCACCAGGCGCAGACCCGACTGTACTTCGACCTGATCCGCAACGGCGCGGAGGTCAACTTCCTGCGGCTAATGCCGGCCGACAAGCGCGCCAAGATCCTCAGCGACTGGTACCAACACAGCGGCAAGATCAAGATGTGGCTCGATTACGAGAAGATCGACACCGACACGCCGACAGGCCTGGTGCTGGACGAGCACCACCCCAAACGCGATTTCGGTCTCAAATTGGTCGAGCGCACCGGTAGCCTGAATGCTCGGCCGGACCCGATCAATCGTTGCCAGGGCGCGTATTGCTCGAGACCAAACATCAGTGAAGAGTTCCGTAACGCCGAACAAGCGCTTAGTCGGCTGGTGTCGCGCCCGGCAGCGGGGCTCAAGGTCATTGGCCAATTGCCCGAGGCGACCCTGCTGCGAATCCAGGGCAGCGACGGCAAGCGTGAGGTCTACAGCCTGTTGCGCAACCGTGCCCACAGCAATGTGGCGTTCATACTGGGCGAGGCCTATCGCTATCAACCGGGTCTGGACACCCTGACGATGTACCCGGGCGTCATGAGCAGCTACCCCAACTTCATGTTCACTATCACCACCGAGGATGTACCCGAGTTCGTCGAGGACATGGAACTGGCCAAGTCGCCCGAGCAATTTGAGCGGATCGTCCAGCGCTGGGGGATCCGTCGCAGCCATCCGCAGTTCTGGCAGTATTTTCATGACCTCAATACGTATATCAAGGAAACCGAGCCGGTGGAGTCCGGGGTGCTGGACATGAATCGCTACGAGAACCTGTAAAGACCGCCCGGCAGCCCGACTGACCTTTTCCTGCCCATCACAGTCAGACCCCCTACGCGACCCGGCCAACCCGCCGGGTCAGGTCAAAATGAACAGGCAGTCAGGGGTTCAGGATGCTGTTTTCGCTTCAGGCTTTAAGGGCACTGGCTGCGTGGGTGGTCGTTTGTCATCACTTCATGCAGATTTTCTTCGATTTTCATGCATCGAGCCCGCTGGGGCAGTTTTTCGTCGATCGCGGAGCTGTTGGCGTTGATGTGTTCTTCGTCATCAGTGGCCTAGTGATTTATCTCTCGACCCAGGACAAAGACATTCCGGCGGGGCGCTTTCTGCTCAATCGGGCCATTCGCATTGTGCCTGCCTATTGGCTTTACACCCTGCTGATGGGGTTGCTGCTGGTCTTTGCCAGCCAGTGGATGCCGCACCAGGCCATCGACTTCCGGCATTTTGTGCTTTCTCTGCTGTTTATTCCGGCCGAGAACCCCGGTGGCTATGGCCTGTACCCGACACTCAATGTCGGCTGGACCCTCAACTACGAGATGTTCTTTTACCTGTTGTTCTCGCTGGTGTTCCTGGTGCCGCAGCGTCACCGGCCGCTGATCATTGCCGCCGCATTGTTCGCGGTGAGTGAAGTGCTGACGCGTTACGGCGTGATCAGCCATTTCTATCGCAACAACATCGTCTACGAGTTCCTGTTTGGCGTGGCGATCGGCGTGGTTTACCGTCGGGGTTGGATTCCCGAGGGGTTCTGGGTGCCACTGCTGGCGATTGCAGGTGCGGTGCTGGCGATCTATCACCTGGACGCTTCCGAGCGCATGCTGCACTGGGGCGTGCCCAGCGCGATCATCGTCATGGCCTGCGTTTCGCTGGAGCCTTACTTCAAGGGCAACCGGATGCTCAAGAGCCTGGGCGACTGCTCCTATTCGGTGTATCTGATTCATGTGCTGGTGCTGTACGGCGGTTGGTTCGCCAGCGAGCATTTCGACCTGAACCCATATGCTGTGTTCGCCGTCTGTGTGCCGTTGATTGCGCTGGCATCGAGGGGTAGCTACGTGCTGATCGAGAAGCGCCTATACCACAGCATCAAGGGGTGGCTGGACAGCCGCTGGGCAGTACCGGCCCCAGTACCGGCCTCAGCACCGGTATCCCGACAAAATTACTAGGACTTTTGCCTTTGACGGTGTTTCGCGTAAACTGCGAGCAAGTCTGTGAGGAACTTCCATGAGCGCCATTACGATAACCGACGCCGCGCACGATTACCTGGCCGATCTGCTGTCCAAGCAGAACACTCCAGGCATTGGCATACGCATTTTCATCACCCAGCCAGGCACCCAGTACGCAGAAACCTGCATTGCCTACTGCAAGCCAGGCGAAGAAAAGCCTGAAGATACCGCGCTGGGGCTGGCCAGCTTCACCGCTTATATCGATGCGGTGAGCGAACCCTTCCTGGACGATGCGCTGGTTGACTACGCGACCGACCGCATGGGTGGCCAACTGACCATCAAGGCGCCCAATGCCAAGGTGCCGACGGTCAATGCCGATAGCCCGATCAACGAGCGCATCAACTATTACCTGCAGACCGAGATCAACCCCGGCCTTGCCAGCCACGGCGGCCAGGTCAGCCTGATCGAAGTGGTCGAAGACGGCATCGCTGTCCTGCAGTTCGGCGGCGGTTGCCAGGGCTGCGGCCAGGCAGACGTAACCTTGAGAGAAGGTATTGAGCGGACCTTGCTCGAGCGCATTCCTGAGCTCAAGGGCGTTCGCGATGTGACCGACCACTCGCAGAAAGAAAACGCCTACTACTAAGGTGTTCGCTGCAGTTGGCGGCAAATGAAAAAACGGCGCCCCGTGAGCGCCGTTTTTTTATGCCTGGCAGCCCGGGTGTGGGCTGCTCAGTGTCTAATCAGGGGCGATACAAATGAGCATGGCCGGCCCGGTACAGGCTCGATTCGCAGAAGCTGTCTGCTGCCAAGACACGCCCGACCAGTATCAACGCCGTGCGCCGAAAACCCTTGGCTTGCACCTTGCCCAGAATGTCGTCCAGAGTGCCGCTCACCCAGTCCTGGTCCGGCCAGGTTGCGCGATGCACCACGGCGATGGGGCAGTCGCCGCCGTAGTGTGGGCGCAACTCGTCCAGGATTTTCTCCAGGTGCTGAACCCCTAGATGTATCGCCATGGTGGCCTTGTGCTGGGCCAGGCTGTGCAGCTCTTCGCCGAGTGGCATCGGTGATTTGTCGGCGTAGCGGGTCAGGATCACGCTTTGGGAAATGTCCGGCAGGGTCAGTTCGATGCCCAGCAGTGCAGCGCTGGCAGCGGTCGCAGTGACACCAGGGATGATCTCGTAGGGGATGTTCAACTGGCGCAGGCAGCGGATTTGCTCGCCGATGGCACCGTACAGGCTCGGGTCGCCGGAGTGGACGCGGGCCACATCCTGGCCCTTGGCGTGGGCTGCCTGGATCGCATCGATGATCTGCTGCAGGTGCAATTCGGCGCTGTTGATGACCTGCTCGGCTTGATGGCCTTCCAGCACGGCGGTCGGGACCAGGGAGCCTGCATAAATGATCACCGGGCAGCTGCGAATCAAGCGTTGACCCTTGACCGTGATCAGTTCCGCATCGCCGGGGCCTGCGCCAATGAAGTAGACGGTCATGCACGTGTCCTGAAAAAAGAAGGTGAATAGCGCGCTGCTTGAAAAAAATTCAAGTAGCGGGGAGGCGTACCGGGGATTATCGGCGGTTTTCGGTGTGGGTGGCCAATGCCACCGTCGCCTGGGGGCAAGCCCGGCGAGGGCCGATAAAGCTGCAAGGCCCACCCAGGTGCTGTTGGGCGAGGGCCAGGGCGGCACTTTCAGCGACGCCATGGCAGCCGGTATGGGCAAAGGCAATCGCTGATCTGTGCCGCAGCTGGGGCTCGAAGGCTTGCAGTTGCTCGGCGTCGAAAAAGGCCAGCGGCAATTGCAGTTGTTCTGCCAATGCAAGCAGGCCTGGCTCTTCGCGCTTATGGGCAATACTGGCCAACCCCGCAAGGTTCACCCAGGTCAGGCCCTCAGCGAGCAAGGCCTGTTCAAGCAGGCTGCCCAGCACCTCGGCGGAGCAGCCTCGTTGGCAGCCCAGACCGGCTACCACTTGCCTTGGCATCAAGCCTGGCCAGGACGACGATACAACCAGGCGCAGATCAGGCCTAGCCCAAGCCAGAACAGCGCGTTGGTGACCAGCGAGGCGACCTTGAATTGAGCCTCCAGTGCCTCGGGTGCCAGCATCTCATGCACTTCGGGCTGTGGCGCGCCCAGCACGTGCGGGGCAACCAGCAGCACTGCGCCGACGATCTTGAGCACCCAGTGCTTGTTGAACACGATCAGTGCCAGCCCCACGGCAGTCGCCCCTGCGGTGCCAATCCACCAGGCCTGGCGCAGGGCCAGGTCGGCAGCGGCGGTGCCGGGCAACTCGGGCGGCAGGCCCAGGGTCGGCGCCAGCACGAACACGGCAAAACCGGCCAGGCCCCAGAGCAGGCCTTCAGCGGTGCGACCAGGGGCGCGCAAGGTGAAGAGGGCGGCCAGCATCAGGGCAAAACCTACCGCTACGACCAGGTTGCCACCGGTGGTGGACAGCACGCGCTGCCAGCCGTCTTCCGGCGACCAGGCTTCGGCGTCATGGCTGTGGGCGGCGGCGCCTTCGGCGTGTGAGTGGGCGACTTCGGCAGCCGGCGCTGCGTTCTCATAGGTTTCGGCTTGAAGAATCAGCGGCGCGACCCAGAAGCTTTGCAGCAGGGTCAGGAACAGGGCGGAGAGCAAGCCGCCAAAACAGGCGGTGCGAGCGATACGCTTGATCATGTCGGTGGTTCTCAGTGGCACGGGAAGGCAGCGCTGTGACGGGTGTCATGCGCGGCGTTGTGAACGGCTTCGATGTGCGAGAACCCGGCGAAATAAACGAGGCAAGCGCCCAGGACGGCAGCGCCGATGGCGACGACAAGGCGTTGGGTCTGGGTAGATGTGACCGCGGCGGTATGGTTGGCGGTAGTAATCGGCATGGCGCTTCCCTCTGGGTGATTATCGAGGTGGCCAAGCGCAAGCGCCCCCCGCAAGGCATGCCTGCAGAGGTTGCAACAGCGCCCGCCCACCGCGGGTTGTGTCAAATCTGGATCGGGCCGGTCTCCGGGCTCGCGAGGGGCCAGTTACCGTGGCCTGCAAGAATCGCCTTCCCATGCCGGACTGCTGGCACAGTGGATCTGATTCTTCTCTCGCTTACCGTTGCGGGGGCAGCGCCGGAATTGTCCGAGCCCCTGTTGAAAGAGGCCTGACGCACCGGTTTCCCGTTTCACCCTGTAAAGGGCACCCGAACGAATGCGCTAGGAGAGCATGCGCAGGTCGGGTGCGTCAAGTTGTAGGAGCCCAGCTTGCTGGCGATGGGCGCACCGTGGTTTGCCTGATGGACCGCGGCGATCCCATCGCGATGGTCCGGCATTCCGGCAAGGTCAGCTCAGAAATCTGAGCACCGCGGTATTGAGGTGGAACCGCGAAGGCCAGCAGGTGAAAACGCCAGGTGGCCTTGGCGATCACTTGGCGTGGTTCGCCGATGACGATGGTCGGCGAGCCGAGGCAGCTGTATGGAAACGTCGTAGGTCTCAGGGAAAGATAACATGCCTCCTAATTTCAATTGGTTACAAATAATGCCGAGACAATCAAACGAATCCAACTTGTAGGGTTGAAGGGGTCATAGTGCATGTACTAACCTTGATCGCTCTATAGAAAAGGTAACTTGCATGAATTTTGAGAATTTGCGTTATTATTTTTCTGTCACCATTCTGGTTTGCTCCTGCGCCATATTTTATACGGGTGTTTTTGTGTGGTTGATGAGGAAGCTAATAGATTTTGAAGGATTGTATTTAGAGATGGCTTACATAGTTGTGTATGTGGTGATTGTGTTTGCAGGTTTGCGATTTTACATACCGAGGCTGAGAGGTAGTGCATAAATTTCGGGAGGGAGGTCTATTGTTTTTCCTGTGCTTCTGAATGTATTGAATTCAAGGTGAGTGTGTCGACCAATCCCTCAAAAAAAGAGCTAGTTTGCTCGACTGTTTGTAAACCCGTTCGTGGTTGATCGGATCATGCCGGAATAGCTGAAAAGTTTCTGGTTTACGTGTCATCCTGGTAAGTCCGAAAACCGATAGACCCAAGTCGGCGGAGTAGTACGCTATGTTGCCTTTTGACTCATCACTGAAAATTCCCTGATAGATGCGCCTGACGGGACCAACAGTATCAGGTGCGTCCGGGCCATTGTAAATATTGCCGAAACCTTCATAGATGTTGTTAGCACCGTGCGCAATCAGTAACGCGCCCAGAGGTGTTCCGATGCCTGCGGTACTGGCGATGGATCTTACGCCCGCTTCAACCTGTACCGTGCCAGCGACTATGCCTATCGCATTTTTTGCATAGAAGCTAACCTTCGACGATAACCCCTCATACTCTGCCTTTATCTGATGCACACCCTCCCAAGCGCTGATAAGTCCCTCATCAACCGCCCTGATGATCTGGTTGACGGATGAAGAAATGAAAGCGCTAAACTTCAGCCGCGTAATGCCATCATTGAAGTGAGTTGCACCCACGGTACACCCATAGGCAACCAGATCTGCGGCAGCCTTGGTCACGTCGTGAATGTCACATTGTTCCTCATTCATTGTGCTGACCCCAGAATGCATAAGCACTGGTTCCCGCCTGCAGGTGGGTCCAGGAGATATCGCTGTAGCTGATGGCGACGAGTTCCTGTGGGTCTGTGTCTGAGAGGTGTATGGCGTGGGGCACATCGAGGCTGATATGGGTGATGCGAGCGCCTCTGAGTTCGATGGAGTAATACTTGCTCTGACCTCCCGACGGAGCCAGGCGGTAGAAGTTGATGATGCATTTGAGCTCTTCGCCTCGATCAAGGGCGCTAGCAAGCAGGGGAGAGGATTTATCGATGTTTTTTGTGATAACCACCGGCCGATGCTGACCTACGCTGGTTGAGTGGCTGGTGTAGAGGTCGTGCGAGTAGGCGAGCACCATGATTTCATCGGTGTGGCCTACTTGGCATTTGTTGCCAATGGAGTCCTGGGTTGAACAGCCCGCCGATATCAGTCCCTGTGCCTTGCCGGTAATGGTCATGTAGCTATGGATAGCCATGTCTTTCGCTCCTTGATGAGCCCGCTGAACGTGGGTTTGAAGGTTTTTCGCAAAAGAAAGGCGAGAGATCAGTCAGGCGTTTCTCGTATTTGGAAGGAAATTTCCCAAGGTAATTATTTACCGCTGAAGTGCCTTCATTTACTGCGCAGCCTTCATCGCAGGCAAGTCGGAGCGCCGAACCCTTGGCTCAGTCGAGAGACGCATAAGGTAGGAGCCCAGCTTGCTGGCGATGGCCTCACCGCGGTCATACAGGAGAACCGCATAGCCTTCTCCGCAAGCCGGGTTTGCCGGATTGCCGGACCACCGCGATGAACGCACCGCGGTTTACCTGATGTACCGCGGTGAGGCCATCGCCAGCAAGCTGGGCTCCTACAGAGGTCTGCGCAGGGTCAGGTCTTTGTCGTCGAGTTTGATCTTGTAGGCGACGAAGGCGTCTGCGACCTCGGCCGAAGGCAGCCAATATTCGGGGCGGAGGGTTCGCTGGTCGGCTGCCATTTTCTATAGGCTTCGGAAATTTCCCAGAACTCTTTGGGGAATGGCTTTCTAATAAGTCTGCGGCATCACCTTGCACTTCCTGCCCTGCGACGACCTTCAGGTCACCACCTCCTGCCATAACTACCCGTAGCTGTCCGCTAACGAATAGCGATAGCTGATGTCAGCTACTCATCGTCGGCCTCGCCTTGTTGTTTTTCCAACGCTTGCTGTCTAAGTAGAGACTGTGTGACCTGCTCAATGTAATCCAGTACCTCAGTCTGAACCGAATATTGGTACTGCTTACGACGGTTCTTGGAAACGGTCCCATTATTTGTCAGGCACATCATCACGAGGTTGGCCAAGTCGCTACCGCGCACGTCATAGGTTTCATTGACCGTCCGCACGACTTTTTCATAGTTCTCAAGGAATATTGTCTCTTCACGAAGCTCAACTTCAAGAGCCCGCTTCGCCATTTCCAAGGTGAACCGGACCCCGGGCGTGGCATCCCAGAAGCGATAGATCGCCGGATCACCGGTAAAGTCAAACGAGTACTGCCCCTGATCGATCCACCGGACATCCCAAAACTCTCGTGCCGGACGCGAGAACTGCAGCAGCGTCTCCAGGTACAGATGTTCCTCGCGCTTCATAGCGACAGAGACTGGTAGGAGCAAACCGTTCTCCAGTGCGCCGGCGCGGCACAACGTTTGGTGGATCAGAAAACGGGAGAGGCGGCCGTTCCCGTCCATGAACGGATGAAGAAAAACGAAGCCGAACGAGATGACTCCCGCAGCTATCAGAGGATCGATGCGCGCTGGCGCGTCATTCCCCAGCGCCATTAATTGCACCATCAGCTCACGGCAGAGGTCTGGCTCAGGCGGGACGTATGTGACCCCCGCGGCTCCTTGCAGGCCACTCGCTAAATGGTTCTGCTCATGGCGAAACGCCGCGGCCATGTCGAAGGGATTCGAGATCGTCGCATTCTGCAGGTGGACCAAGTAGTCCTCACTCAGTGGAATACGCTCGTGAGCCTGGCGAAGCAATTTGATGAATTTGCGCGCTTTGTCCTCGCTTGGCGACTCTTTCTCTATCGCAAACGAATCCTGGGTTTCGTGGAGGTATGCCCAGTTAATGGCGCGATCCATCATTCCCGACGGAAGGCTTTGAATAAAGTCCTGGGCGCGGGCAAGAATATCGTGCTCAAGGAGTTCGACAATTTCGGGGGTGCGTTCAACGGTGGCGCAATATGCGATCGTCCCAATACCGTTGAACTCCACCCGCCAGCGAGAATTACGCTCTCCGGGCATCGTCACGTACAGTTTTGGGTCGAACAGAGGGACGAAAGCACCTCGCACTGGAGAAGGCTGTCGCAGCTCCTCACCGGAGAAGGCTTCGCGTAGAAAGCAGGCTTTTCGGATGTAGATACCGTTGGGGGCTCTTTCTAACTCTGCTTCCAGGCTCGCTGCAGGAACCTGCGGCAGAGCCTGGGCCAGAATGGCAAGATTGATACCCTCATGCTTAAGCGCGAATAGTAGATGACCCAGCAGATCTTCTGGCGCGGGCGCAATATTTGGCGGTACGGCCAAGGTTTCCCCGATCCGCTTGATCCGAGTGACCGGCTGAACCTTTGCCGGTCGGCGCAAAGGGAAAGCTGAAAGCCGCAGTGACTCCTGCAACCAGGCGTATCCAGCTGAGTTCATGGCGCAAATCCTTAATTTCTTGCTCTTGCCACGAAATTTTTCTTCAGTGTGCCAAGAAAATCTTAATTTTATGAAATTAACCTGATTTTTTCTTAACTGGCTAGCGATATTGCTGGTGTCTAGATCGGGCTGCCCCAACCATGTTCGAATTGCGGGCTCAATGCACTTTCCGCCTACATCCGTGAACAACCTAATAAATCCCCATCATCCCTTCAATACTGCGCACCATCGACACCAACCGTGGGCCAATATCCCTGGCCAGTTGCCCCTCATCGAGCATGAATGCCGACACGCCGCAGTTGAACACCAGGATTTCACCGTCCTGCATCGCCCGCATGGGCACGGCGACCGCGTGAATCTCCCGGCGCAAATCGCCATAGGACAAACAGAAACCGCGCTCCTGATATTCCTGGATGCTCTGCTCAATGCGCGGCTGAAACTGCTTCCAGTCCTCGGGGCTGCGCACTTTGATTTCGTTCAGCAGGGCGGTGCGGTCCTCCCGCGAGGATGCCGCGATCAACGCGCGGCCCATGGCCGTGCGGGCAATGGGGTAGCTCAGGCCGACGTCCGGTGGATGGCTCATCGGGGCGTTGCTGCGGCTGCTTTCCAGATACACGACATTGAGCCGATCGCGCATCCCCAGGGAGACGGAGCCGCGAATATGGTCCGCCAACTCTTTCATGAACGGCCGGGCGATCTGGCGAATATTCAGGCTGGCCAGCAAGGGGTAGCCTATGGAGAGTACCGCCGAGCCCATCTGGTACTTGTTGTTCATCCGGTTGATGCGCAGGTAGCCCAGGCGCACCAAGGTGTAGGTAAAGCGCGAGATGGTCGCCTTTGCCATCCCGGTGCGAGCCGCCAGCTCAGCGTTGCCTAACTGGGTGTCACGCGGTGTGAAGCAATGCAGGATCTCCAGGCCGCGGGCCAGGGTCGTGGCGAATTGGCGATCATCGGCGAATTCGTCGGGCAGGCAATGCGTGGCTGGAGAATGCCAATCCTCAGGCGCCAGCTCCTGCTGGGGCGTGGAGCGCTTGTGCTGCTCTTCGTTGTCCACTGTCCACCTCCACTGCGTAGGAATAACAGCAAGACTGCCACCAATGTTCAAACTATTCAAACAGTGTTCCACATAGTCGAACAGTCATTGCGATTATGTTCGCTCTGCTGCCATATGGTTCTTAACAAATATAAAAAACATGGCAGGAGGTAGAAATGATCAGAGACTCCCAAGCATTCGAGTCGTTTCTCAATGACGTGCGCCGATTCGTGCGCGAGCAAGCGATGCCCCTTGAGGCGCAGGTCGAAGAGGCCGACCAAGTGCCTGAGGCGCTGGTGCAGCAGATGCGCGACCAAGGCTATTTTGGCTGGAGCATTCCCCAGGGCTACGGTGGCGCGGGCTTGACCACCGAAGAGCTGGTGCTGGCGGCTTTCGAACTCTCCCAGTGCTCCGTGGCGTTCCGCGCCCGGGTTGGTACTAACACCGGGATTGGCTCCGAAGGCATCGTCGTCGATGGCACCGAGGAGCAGAAGCAACGTTACCTGCCGAACCTGGCCAGTGGCCTGTGGACCGGCTGCCTGGCGGTCACCGAGCCTGAAGCAGGCTCCGAAGCCACCAACGTGCAAACCTCTGCCCGCCGCGAGGGTGACCACTATGTCCTCAACGGCGAGAAGTGCTACATCACCAACGGCCCGATTGCCGATGTGTTCACGGTCACGGCCCGCACGGAGCCTGGCAGCAAGGGCGCCAAAGGTGTCTCGGCGTTTATCGTGGAGCGCAGCATGCCAGGGCTTTCGACCGGCCCTGCGTATCGCAAGATGGGGCAGGCCGGTTCGCCGGTCGGCTCGGTCTACTTCAACGATTGCATTGTGCCTGCGGCCAACCTGATCGGCGGGGTCGAAGGCCAGGGTTTCAGGACGGTCATGAAAACCCTCAACAAGCAGCGCATTCATCTGGCAGCCCTGTCCACCGGCCCTGCCATGCGCATGCTGGCCATGGCCGTCGAGCACGCCAAGGCCCGGGAGCAGTTCGGCCAGCCGGTGGCGAACTTCCAATTGGTCCAGGCAATGATTGCCGACTGTCAGACCGAGATCTTCGCCGCTCGCTCGATGATTCTCGAAACCGCTCGAAAGCGCGACCGAGGCGAGGATGTGGTGCTCGAAGCTTCGATGTGCAAGTACTTCGCCACGGAAATGTGTGGGCGAGTGGCTGACCGCTGCGTGCAGATCTTCGGTGGCGCAGGCTATGTGGCCGACCACTCCTCGATTGAGCGCTGGTACCGCGATATTCGGCTGTTCCGCCTTTATGAAGGCACCAGCCAGATTCATCAACTGAATATCGCCAAGCAGGTACTGGCCGCGACTCGCTAACGCGAGCGCGCCGCCCTTCCTCTCTCGCAGGACCATCGCCATGTCTGACTTCGAGCTGTTTTTCAAACCCCGTTCCATCGCCGTGATCGGTGCCTCCCAGGACCTTGCGTCCATCAGCGGCCAACCCATCGCACACCTGAAAGCCAAGGGCTATTCGGGCCAGATTCTGCCCGTCAACCCACGTTATGACGAAGTGGCCGGGTACACCTGTTACCCGGACATCGGCTCGCTGCCGACCGCCCCGGATGTCGCAGTGATTGCCGTCGGCGCCAAGCGCGTGCCCCAGGCCTTGACTGACCTGGGTAACAAAGGCTGCCGCTTTGCTGTGATCCTCTCCTCGGGCTTTGCCGAAGCCGGGGAAGAGGGCGCCGAGGCGCAGCGCACCATTACCGCCATTGCGCGTTCTTTCCAGATGCAAGTGATCGGGCCCAATTGCCAGGGCTACATGAATATCAGCGAAGGTATCCATGTGGGGTTCGGTGCGCCTTATGGCCTGGACTACCCACGGGGCCATTTGAGCCTCACCTCGCAAAGCGGGGCGTTTGGTAATTCGATCGTGATGCTGGCCAGCCAAGAGGGGGTCGGGTTTCGCCACTACGTCTCCACCGGCAACGAGTCGGTAACGACCTCCCTGGATTTCATGGACGCCATGATCGACGACCCCCAGACCCACGTCATCGCAGGCTACGTGGAAGGCTTCCAGGACGCCCATCGGCTGATTGGCATTGGTCGTCGCGCATTGGCCGCTGGCAAGCCGATGCTGGTCTGGAAAGTGGGCACGTCCGAGGCGGGCGCTCGCGCCGCCGCTTCGCATACTGCCAACCTGGGCGGTGCCATGGCGCTGTATCGGGCCGCGTTCCGCCAGAGTGGCATCATCGAAGTCAATGATGTCGGCGATCTGGCCGACTGCGCCAAGGCCTTGCTGCCAGGCCGGCTGCCCAAGGGCAACCGTCTGGCCATCGTGACGATTTCTGGTGGTGCTGGCATTGCCATGGCTGACGGTGCGGCCGAAGGTGGCCTGGAGTTGCCGGAACTGGCTCCAAGCACCGTCGCCGCGCTCAAGGAGGTACTGCCTTCGTTTGCGGCCGTGGCTAACCCGATGGACGTGACCGCCAGCCTGCTCACCGATGTGAACCTGCTCAGGGCGACGTTGGAGCAACTGGCCAGCGACCCGAACGTAGACATGATCGGGCTGGCCCTGGCAGCGGCGAGTGGCAAGTTGGCGGTAGAACTGGCCAACGAAATTGTGCGTGTTTCTCGCGAGCGCAGCATTCCGATCCTGGTGGCCTGGAACGCCGACCCAGCCTCGACCCAAGCCGCTTATGACATTCTCGACGCGGCCGGTATCCCGCGTTATCAGTCCCCGGTTCGTTGTGCGCGTGGCGCCTCGGCGTTGGCGGCTTTCGCCCAGGCCCGTACCAGCTTGCAGCAATCGGCAGGTGAAGCTGCAACGGTGCTCGATTGCCCTGAGGCGCGGCAGATCATGGCGGGGCGGACCACCGACCTGACCGAGTTCGAAGCGAAAAAGCTGCTGCAGCACTACGGCATCGGCATC
The DNA here is from genome assembly GCF_057838865.1 of Pseudomonas sp. KH_021. Classification (NCBI taxonomy): domain Bacteria; kingdom Pseudomonadati; phylum Pseudomonadota; class Gammaproteobacteria; order Pseudomonadales; family Pseudomonadaceae; genus Pseudomonas; species Pseudomonas sp. KH_021. The sequence continues at coordinate 2,401,379 of NZ_CM174477.1, forward strand.
ACCCGCGAGGCGCTGGCGACCCAGCCTGAGCAGGCCAGCCGAATCGCTTCGGCCATGCAAGGCCCGGTGGTGCTGAAAATCCAGTCGGCGCAGATCCCGCACAAAACCGAAGCCGGTGGTGTTCGAGTAGGAATCGAGGGTGACGAGGCGGTCACCGCCGCGTTTGATCAGATTATCGACAATGCCCGCGCTTATGCACCCGATGCGACACTCGATGGTGTGTTGGTGCAGGAAATGGTCAGCGGCGGGGTCGAGCTGATTCTGGGCATCCAGAACGACCCGTTGTTCGGGCCGGCGGTGATGGTCGGCTTTGGCGGTATCTTTGCCGAAGTGATGAAAGACGTCAGTTTCCGTCTGGCGCCAATTACCCGTTCGGATGCCGAGTCGATGGTCCGCGAGCTGCGGGGGTTTGCAATATTGGACGGTGCTCGTGGGCGGCCCAAGGCTGACGTGGCCGCCTTGATCGAGACGTTGATGCGCTTATCGGCGATGGCCGTCGACTTGCGTGAGTGTGTTCAGGAGTTGGATATCAATCCGCTGTTTGTGATGAAGGCGGGAGAAGGAGCAAAAGCCGGTGATGCCTTGGCCAAGCCTATGGTCGAGCATCACGTGGTGATGGATGAGGTTGCGCCCTGCGAAGGGTGAGACCGCACGTTCCAGGAATCCTGGCGGCCCAAGCCATGGGCCGCCCCTTTGTATCGACTTCACACTTGCAGTCATCGAGGGTCACATGAATATTGCTCAACCACAAGAAACCGTGCTCAACCAGTATCCGTCCGACGAAGTAGAGCGGACGTACCGAAAACTGGCCCTGCGGCTGATGCCGTTCTTGATTATTTGCTACATCGTTTCCTATCTGGACCGGGCGAACATCAGTTTCGCCAAACTGCAATTCATGAGCGACCTGGGCTTTTCCGAGGCCGCTTATGGGTTGGGCGCCGGGTTGTTCTTTATCGGTTATATCCTGTTCGAAGTACCGAGCAATCTCTGGATGCAGCGTATCGGCGCTCGCCGCACGCTGCTGCGGATCATGATTCTGTGGGGCCTGATCTCCAGCGCCATGATGTTCGTGAACACGCCCATGCAGTTCTATGTGATGCGATTTTTCCTGGGGGCCGCCGAGGCCGGTTTCTTCCCAGGGGTCATCTTGTACCTCACCTACTGGTTCCCCGCCGCACGTCGCGGGCGCGTGACCGGTTTCTTCATGCTGGGTGCTGCTTGCGCCGGGATCATTGGCGGGCCGGTATCGACCTGGATCATGGCCCACATGGCAGGCCTGCATGGGCTGCATGGCTGGCAGTGGCTGTTTTTGCTGGAAGGGATGCCGGCTGTGCTGCTGGGTGTCGTCGCGTTCTATTACCTGTGTGACCGCCCAAGCGAAGCCAAGTGGCTGAGCGAGCGGGAGAAGGCCATCGTGATGGCCGATATGGCCGCTGAAGAGCACGGCGAGGTGAAAGGTAAAGGCCATGGCTTGGGCGAAGCGCTGCGCAACCCCAAGGTCTACCTGGGCATCGCTGGCTACTTTTGCGTACTGGTGTCGTTCAATGCCATCGGCTTCTGGGCGCCCACCATCATTCGTGATGCGGGCGTACAGGACTTGGTCAGTGTCGGCCTGTTGTCCAGTGTGGTGTTCCTGGCTGGAGCGATCGGTACCTATATTGTCGGCTACAGTTCGGATCTGCGCATGGAACGGCGCTGGCACCTGGCGGCCTGTGGCGCCGTCGTCGCCCTGTGCTTCGCGCTGTTCCCAGTGTTCGCCCACAGCATCCCGGTTGTCGTCACACTGCTGGCCCTTGCCGCGGCGGCGTCCTATGGCGGTTTTGTGGTGTTCTGGACCATTCCACCGACCTTTCTGACCGGCCATACCAAGGCCAGTGGTATCGCCCTGGTTACCAGCCTTGGGGGCATCGGCGCCTTTGTCAGCCCAACGTTGGTGGGGTGGATGAAGACCACGACTGGCAGTATCTATCCTGGGCTGGCGATTCTGGGCGGCATTACGTTGCTCGGCGCCGTTCTATTGCTCATCGCCTTGCCGGCTGGCAAGCGTCAGGCGACCACCACACAAACACGGTAAGGAGTCAGTGATGCGTGTACCCCAATGGCAGCAGCAAGGTGAAGAGCCGGACTATCGGTTTTCGCTGGCCAACGAACGGACTTTCCTGGCGTGGATCCGTACCGCGCTTGGATTGCTGGCAGGTGGGCTGGTGCTTGATCAGTTCTCTACCAAGCTTGGCCCGTATCATCTGGTGGTGGGCCTGGCAATTGCCTTCGGGGTGCTCGCGGCGGTGCTGTGTACCTTGGCTTATGTGCGCTGGCGGGCCAACGAAATTGCCATGCGTCATAAACGCCGTTTGCCAGCGACGATGGCCATCGCACTGCTTGCAATGGCCATCGTCGGGATCGTGGCCGTGGTGGTGCTGTTATGGCTATTGAAGCTGCTGTGATTCGCGACCCAGGGCTTCAGGCCGAGCGCACGGCGCTGTCCTGGAGCCGCACCGGGTTTTCGGTGTTGGCCAATGCGCTGCTGGCGCTGCGTTCGGGGTGGGTGAATCAGCAATTGCCAGTGACAGTTCTGGCCTGTGTGTTGCTGGTGGCGTCGACGACGGTCGTGCTCTATGGCGCCCGGCGCAAGCGCCAGTTGCTGAGCGGGGCCGGGGTGATGGCGCCGTCCGCGCGTGCAATGACGGCAACATCGCTGGTCGCGCTGGCCGCGTGCATGACTGCATTAGCAGCCATGTACGCAACTTTAATATAAATACCGTCTTGACCGTCTGTAGCCGCTGCCGTCAGGCTGCGATCGACCGCGAAGCGGGCGCAGGGTCGCGTGAACGCACCGGCGCCCCTGACGGGCCGCATCGCAGCCTTCGGCAGCGGCTACAGCGTTTCGCCTTAGCCGATGTGGGAACGGGCGAACAAGGCTTCCAGCTGGCGCCACAGCGCAGGGTCGGTGCTGAAGGCCACGTTGAAGCGCATCCAGCCGGTTGCTTTTGAATCCACCATGAACAATTGGCCCGGGCCGAGCATGATGCCGTTTGCCAGTGCATCGTCGACCAGCGCGGCGCTGTCGGCAATGCGTGGGTGACGAGCCCAGAGATACATGCCTTCGCCAGGCTCGACGAAAATCTTGAAGCCCAGTCGGGTCAACTGCCGGCTGGCCTCTTGCTGGGCTTCGGCCAAGCGCTGGCGCAGGCGCTTGAGGTGCTTGCGCCAGCGACCATCAGTGATCGCGGCATAGACCACGCGCTCCATCACCTGGGAGGTGGTCAGGCCCGAGCGCATCTTCAGTTGCAGCAGTTGTTGCATCAATTGCGGGTTGGCCAGCATGTAGCCGACTCGCACATTGGGCGAGATGCTTTTGGAGTAGCTGCCGACATACACCACCTGCTGCAAATGATCGAGGCTGCTCAGGCAGGGCAGGGGGTCGGCGATCATGTCGGCATACAGGTTGTTTTCCACCAGGCGGAAATTGTGCTGGTTGGCCAATTGCAGCAGTCGGTGCAGCTGCGCCAACGGCGTGCGTGAGCCGGTCGGGCTGTGCAGGTGCGGCTGGGTAAAAAACACCGTGGGCCGATGCTGCATCAGCAGTCGCTCAAGGTGATCCAGGTCATAGCCGGCCGGGGTGCGAGGCACGCCGATCAAGGTGGCGCCCTGAAAACGCAGGATGCTCATCAGGTTCGGGTAGCCAGGGTCGTCCACCAAGACCACATCGCCTGGGCGCACCAGGGTCCGCACGGCCAGGTCCAGGGCCTGGCTGGCGCCATGGGTGAGCATCAATTGCGCGGGGTTGGCGACGATGCGCAGGTCTTGCTGCAGGTTCTGGGCGGTCAGGTTGCGCAGTTCCAGCAAGCCCATCGGATCACCGTAGCCGCTCAGTTCCATCGCGCTGCCGGCCACTTGGCGCATGCCGCGGCGCAGGCCGTCTTCGAACATCCAGTCATTGGGCAGCCAGCCGCAGCCAGGCTTGAACGTCAGTTGGCGGCTTTCGAAGATTTGTTGCAGGTACCACTCGGAATTGAACTCGGGTTTGCCAGGCTCCGCTTCGACTTGGCTGTCCAGACGCTCGGGCACCGCGCGATTGACGAAAAAGCCGGCGTTGCCGCGGCTGACCAGCAGGCCTTGGGCCACCAGCCGATCATAAGCCTCCACCACCGTGAAGGTGCTGACCGAATAGGTGGCGGCAAAGGCCCGGATCGACGGAACCTTGGCGCCGGGCTTGAGGGTCTGGTTATCGATCAGGTCACGCAACCCGTTGATGATTTGGTTGACGAGCGGCTCGGCCGAATCGGGATTTAGTTCAAGCATTAAGACTGTGCCTTCAGGTGTGCGTAACGCCGGGCGCCTGCACGGAGAGGGGTGTATTGCATTAGCGGCCTGTACAGTGCAGTGAAACTTTCGCGGTGCTGTGCATGGCTCTCTTTGACAGACATTTTTACATTAGGGGTCTGTTATCGCCAGTTAAAGCACGTTGACGCTTCATGAACCCTCACAACGCACTTCATCACGCATCGATCAATAGGCCCCAGGAGCTGTCCCTGGCGCGCTGAGCACGATTGACGACCCACCAGGCGAGACCACCTGAGCAGGCCGCAATCCATCCCGTACACAATCAAATATCGATCAGCAGGCAACCACTGGCCCATGCCGGTTATGCGCGTTGATCGGACGACAAGAAAAAGGGGTCATTTACAGATGGACGCAACATCCACATCCACCACCACGACAGTGGAGAACGAGAGCAAGCTCAGTGCTTCGCTCAAGTCTCGCCACTTGACCATGATGTCCATTGCCGGGGTGATCGGCGGGGCATTGTTCGTGGGTTCCGGCAGCGTGATCCATAGCGCGGGCCCGGCGGCTATCCTGGCTTACTTGGCCGGCGGCATCCTGGTCGTGCTGATCATGCGCATGCTCGGCGAGATGGCCACTTCGTCGCCAGACACCGGCTCGTTCTCCACCTATGCCGAGCGCGCCATCGGCCGCTGGGCCGGCTTTACCATCGGTTGGTTGTACTGGTGGTTCTGGGTCATCCTGATGGCTTGGGAAGCCTTTGTCGCCGGCAAGATCCTGCATGGCTGGTTCCCCTCGGTCGACGTCAACGTCTTCACGCTGGCAACCACGCTGGTGCTGATCGGCGTCAACTTCTTCAACGTCAAGCACTACGGCGAGTTCGAGTTCTGGTTTGCCCTCATAAAGGTGGTGGCGATCATCTGTTTCATTGTGGTGTGCGGGATGGCCGTGATGAACTTGTGGCCCACCGGTGAAGCGCACGGCCTGAGCAACCTGACCGCCGTCCAGGGCTTTATGCCCAACGGTTTTGAGTCCGTGGTGGTGGCCATGCTGGGGGTGATGTTTGCCTTTCTGGGCGCGGAAATCGTCACCATTGCGGCCTCCGAATCGAAGAACCCGTCCGAGCAAATCGTCAAGGCGACCAACTCGGTGGTGTGGCGGGTGTGCCTGTTCTACGTCGGCTCCGTGTTCCTGATCGTTGCTCTGGTGCCGTGGAATGATCCGCTGTTGGGCCAATCTGGCTATGGTTCGTACCGTCGCACCCTGGAATTGCTGGGTATTCCGGGTGCCGAGTTGGTGATGAACTTCGTGGTCTTGACCTCGGTCAGCAGCTGCCTGATCTCGGCGCATTACACCGCTTCGCGCATGCTGTTCTCGCTGGCGACCCGTGGTGACGCGCCGAAGTTCTTCAAGTACACCCGCCCCGGCACCGGTGTACCGGTGTTCGCCATCATCGGTTCTTGCTCGGTGGCGGTGTTTGTCGCGCTGATCAACTTCAGCGAGACACTGCGCCCGAAAGACGTGCTGGACGTGCTGATGAACACCACCGGCATGATCGCGATGCTGGTGTACCTGGTGATCGCCTTCTCGCAACTGAAAATGCGCCGCAAGCTGGAAGCTGAAGGCAAGCCGATTCGCCTGAAGATGTGGCTGTTTCCTTGGCTGACCTACCTGGTCATTGCGTTCATCATTGCGTGCCTGGTGACCATGGCCTTTGTGCCGGACTACCAAGTGCTGGTGATTTCCACCGGCGCTGCGGCGGCGGTGGTGGCATTGATGGGTGTGTTTATGCATTGGCGGGCTGCCAAAGCCATCCAACGCTGATTGAGATCTGCGTGCCCCTGTAGGAGCCAGCCTTGGCTGCGATGGCCGCACTGCGGTGTATCTGGCAGACCGAAGCGCCTGCATCGCGGCTAAAGCCGGCTCCTACCGACCTGTGTAGGAAGCCAGCCTTGGCTGCGATGGCCGCACTGCAGTGTATCTGGCAGACCGAAGCGCCTGCATCGCGGCTAAAGCCGGCTCCTACCGACCTGTGTAGGAGCCAGCCTTGGCTGCGATGGCCGCACTGCGGTGTATCTGGCAGACCGAAGCGCCTGCATCGCGGCTAAAGCCGGCTCCTACCGACCTGTGTAGGAGCTGCTTGGCTGCGATGGGTGCGCCGCGGTATATCTGGCAGACCGAAGCGCCTGCATCGCGGCTAAAGCCGGCAAATGATGGAGCGGGCTCGGCCGATGACCGGCGCATCCACCATCTGCCCCTCCAGCAAAAAGACCCCTTCGCCCGATGCGGCGGCTTCCAGAATGCGCCGTGCCCAGCGCAACTCCTCTTCGCTGGGTTGCAGGGCGCCATGGATCACCGCCACTTGCGCGGGATGAATGCACAGCGCACCGCCAAACCCCATGTCGTGGGCGTATTGGACGGTATCGCGCAGTCCTTCGACGTCCTGGATACCTGGAAAAACGCCATCCAGTGCCGGCGCAAGACCTGCTACCCGAGTGCTCAACAGCACCGCATAACGGGCCTGGTCAAGCACCTGCTCGGCGGCGCGGCTGCCGTTTCGCAGGTTCAGATCCAGGCCCAGGTCCAGGCTGCCGAACGCCAGGCGCTCCACCCCCTTGGCAGCGGCAATGCTGTCGAGGGCGGCCAGGCCACGAGCGCTCTCGATGATCGGCCAGACTGCTTTGCCGGTTTGGGCGGCGACCAGCACTTGCGCCGCTGTTTCTGCCTTGGGCAGCAGCACGCCAGTGATGCCTGCATGACGCTTGCACAGCGCCAGGTCCGCCTCGTGGGCCCAATGTTCTGGTGCATTGACGCGTACCAGCAATTGAACATCGGCGTGGTCGAGCACAAAGCGCTCCAGGTTGTCTCGCGCCTGTTCCTTCAGGCTTTCTTCTACCGCGTCTTCCAGGTCGACAATGACGCGATCAGCGCCGCTGGCAAGCGCCTTGGCAATGCGTTCAGGGCGCGTGGCCGGGACGAACAGGGCGCTGCGGATCACCGATGGGCTCATGGCTGGGTTCCTTCTTCGAACTCGATTTCTCCGATCTGTGCGACGCCGTCCTGATTGCCTGCCCACACCTGCGCCTTGCCGGGCTCGATCACGCGCCCGCCCACTTCAAAGGGCTGGGGTGAGATCAATGGGCGTACCCCGCGAAAGCTGAAGTGCTTGAGTGTCGCCCCGGGATGGGCGCGCAAGAAGGCCCGCAGGTTCAGGGTGGCGATCAGCGGACCATGGATCACCAAGCCTGGGTAGCCTTCGGTTTCGGTGACATAGGGGTGGTCATAGTGGATGCGGTGACCGTTGAAGGTGACCGCCGAGTAGCGGAACAGCAGCGTGGCATCGGGCTCCACGGCCTCCTGCCACTGACCTTCGTGCAACGGCTCGGTGCCGCCGAGTTTGGGCGGGGAGGGTTCGCGGTAGACGATGTCTTGCTCATCGAGCAATACACTGTCGCCGTCCTGGAAGAACTCATGGCGCACGGTGACGAACAGCAGCGAGCCGGTGCGACCGTGTTTTTCCTCGACATTGAGAAGGGTCGAGACACGGGTGACTTCTGCACCGACCTGCAACGGCTGCTTGAAGGTCAGCCGGCTGCCGGCCCACATGCGGTTGCGATTGTCGGCAGGCGGCAGAAAACCGCCCCTGGCCGGGTGGCCGTCCTGCCCCAGGCCGCCTGCTGCGACCGGGTCCTGGAAGAATGCCCAATGCCACAGGGGGGGGAGCGCCTGGCCCGGTTGCGGGGCGGCTTCGCTCAGCGTCGCGGCGATGCGCCTGACCAGGTTGTGGCTGATCTGGTCATGGCTTTCTTCGGTTCGGCCGATCCAGCTGGAAAAATCGAGAGTGCTCATGGAGTATCTCCCTTACATCGCTGAAGTCAGTGGCGGCAGCACATCGAACAAATCCGCCACCAAACCATAATCGGCTACCTGAAAGATCGGCGCCTCTTCGTCCTTGTTGATCGCAACGATCACTTTGGAGTCTTTCATACCGGCCAAGTGCTGGATCGCGCCGGAGATACCGACGGCGATGTACAGCTGGGGCGCGACGATCTTGCCGGTCTGACCGACTTGCATGTCGTTCGGTACAAAACCTGCGTCGACCGCGGCGCGGGAAGCGCCGACGCCAGCACCCAGCTTGTCGGCCAGCGCATACAGGTGCTTGAAGTTGTCGCCGTTCTGCATGCCACGACCGCCGGAAACGACGATCTTGGCAGCGGTCAGCTCAGGGCGATCGGACTTGGCCAGCTCTTCACCCACAAAGGACGAGATACCGGCGTTGTGCGCCGCCGCTACGGTTTCAATCGAAGCCGAACCGCCTTCTGCAGCAACAGGGTCGAAGCCAGTCGCACGCACGGTGATGACCTTGATGGCCGCCGTCGATTGCACGGTGGCAATGGCGTTACCGGCGTAGATCGGGCGCTTGAAGGTGTCGGCGGATTCTACCGAGATGATCTCGGAGATCTGGTCGACGTCCAACTGGGCGGCCACGCGCGGCAGGATGTTTTTGCCGTTGGAGGTGGCAGGCGCGAGGATGTGGCTGTAGCCAACACCTAGCTCTGCAATCAGCGGCGCAACGTTTTCCGGCAGTTGGTGGGCGTAGGCAGCGTTGTCAGCTACCAGCACCTTGGCCACGCCTGCGATTTTCGCAGCCGCTTCGGCCACACCACCGACATTGGCGCCAGCAACCAGCACATGAATGTCGCCACCGATCTTGGCGGCAGCCGCCACGGTGTTCAGGGTGGCCGGGGCCACTGCTTTGCTGTCGTGGTCCGCGATTACCAAAATAGTCATGCTTAGATCACCTTCGCTTCGTTCTTCAATTTCTCGACCAGTTCTGCAACCGACTTGACCTTGATGCCTGCGCTGCGAGCAGCCGGCGCTTCAACTTTCAGGGTCGTGTTGGTCGAAGCGGTGGAAACACCCAGTGCGTCCGGAGTGACGGTTTCCAGCGGCTTTTTCTTGGCCTTCATGATGTTGGGCAAGGACGCGTAGCGAGGCTCGTTCAAGCGCAGGTCGGTGGTGACGATGGCCGGCAGTTTCAGAGCAACCGTTTGTGCGCCGCCGTCGATTTCGCGGGTCACCGCCACGCTGTCGCCGGATACTTCGACCTTGGAGGCGAAAGTGCCCTGACCGTAGCCGCTCAAGGCTGCGAGCATCTGGCCAGTCTGGTTGTTATCACTGTCGATGGCCTGTTTGCCAAGGATGACCAGTTGAGGCTGCTCCTTGTCTACAACAGCCTTGAGCAGCTTGGCCACGGCCAGGGAAGTCAGCTCTTCGGCAGACTCCACCAACACCGCGCGATCGACCCCCAATGCCAGCGCTGTGCGCAATTGCTCCTGAGCAGTAGTGGGACCGATGGAGACGACCACAACTTCAGTTGCCACGCCTTGTTCTTTCAGGCGCACGGCTTCTTCCACGGCGATTTCGCAGAAGGGGTTCATGGACATCTTGACGTTAGCCAGGTCGACGCCGGAGTTGTCCGCTTTGACGCGAACCTTGACGTTGTAATCGACCACTCGTTTTACCGCTACAAGGACTTTCATGAACGTCTATTGCTCCAGTCATCGTTATTCAAATGGCACCGTCGGCGCGTAGGCTCGCGATGCATTCCGGGGGCAAGCCAAGTCCCGACAGGATTTGCTCGGTGTGCTCGCCAAGACCTGGCACAGGGTCCATGCGTGGGGCAAAAGCGCTGTTGGAAGCAGGGGGTAGCAGGCTGGGGATTTGGCCTGCGCTGGTGCCCACTTCGCGCCAGCGGTCTCGTGCATTGAGTTGGGGGTGGTCCCACACACCCTGCATGTCGTTGACCCGGGCATTGGCGATCTGCGCCTGGTCCAGGCGTGCGATCACCGCGTCGAAGTCGAGGAGTGCGAACGCCGTGACGATCAACTCGCGCAGCACATCGCGGCTCTCGACGCGCTTGAAGTTGGCGTTGAAGCGTTCATCGCTCGCCAGTTCCGGTTGTTGCAGCACGTGCTCGCAGAACATCTGCCATTCGCGTTCGTTCTGCAGCCCCAACATCACGGTGCTGCCATCGCCTACGGGGAAGGGGCCGTAAGGGTAGATCGTGGCATGAGCGGCCCCGGCCCGTGGCGGCGGTGGTGCCCCTTCATAGGCGTAGTACATCGGGTAGTTCATCCATTCGACCAGGCTTTCGAGCATCGACACATCGAGGTGGCTGCCGACCCCGGTCTTTTCGCGCAGCAGCAAGGCGCTGAGAATGCCGGTGTAGGCATACATGCCGGCCGCGATGTCAGCAATGGAGCATCCGGCCTTGGCCATTTCATGCTCGCCAGGGCCACCGGTAACCGAAAGGAAGCCCGCTTCGCTCTGGATCAGCAGGTCGTAGGCTTTGCGTTTCTCATAGGGGCCACCGACGCCGTAGCCGGAAATGTCGCAGACAATCAGCCGTGGAAACCGCTGGCTCAAGGACTCAAAGCCAAGCCCCAGGCGAGCCGCCGCACCCGGTGCGAGGTTCTGGACCAGCACGTCGGCGGTTTCCAGCAAGCGTTCGAGTATGTCGCTGGCAGCCTCCTGCTTGACATCCAGGGTCAGGCTTTCTTTCGAGCGATTGGCCCAGACGAAATGCGAGGCCAGGCCATCGACACGCTGATCGTAACCACGGGCAAAGTCGCCAGCCCCTGGGCGTTCCACCTTGATGACTCGTGCGCCGAGGTCGGCGAGTTGGCGGGTACAGAAGGGCGCCGCGATGGCATGTTCGAGGCTGACGACGGTGATGCCGTCCAGTGGTCGTGTCCCTTGGATCTGACTCATGCGGTTATCTCCGTTGATGGCACCAGGCGGTTCAAAACGAGCGCGGCAGCTCCAGCAAATGCTCGGCCACATACGACAGGATCAGGTTGGTGGAGATCGGCGCGACCTGATACAGGCGGGTCTCGCGGAACTTGCGCTCTACGTCGTACTCGGTGGCAAAGCCGAACCCACCGTGGGTTTGCAGGCAAGCGTTGGCCGCTTCCCAGGACGCCTTGGCCGCCAGGTACTTGGCCATGTTCGCGGCCGCACCGGCGTTTTGGCCGTTGTCGTATTGCGCGCAGGCCTGCCAGCGCATCAGGTCAGCCGCCTCGATCTCGATGTGCGCCTCGGCGATGGGGAACTGCACGCCCTGGTTTTGCCCGATGGGCCGGCCGAACACCACGCGATCACGGGCATACTGCGCGGACTTTTCGATAAACCAGCGACCGTCACCGATGCACTCAGCGGCGATCAGCGTACGCTCGGCATTCAGGCCATCGAGGATGTAGCGAAAACCCTTGCCTTCCTCGCCGATCAGGCTGTCTGCTGGAATTTCCAGGTTGTCGAAGAACAGCTCGTTGGTCTCGTGGTTGACCATGTTGGCGATCGGCTGCACGGTCAGGCCGTTGCCGATGGCCTCGCGCAGGTCGACCAGGAAAATCGACATGCCCTCGGACTTTTTCTTCACTTCGGCCAGTGGGGTGGTGCGAGCCAGCAGGATCATCAGGTCCGAATGCTGGACCCTCGAGATCCACACCTTCTGGCCGTTGATCACGTACTTGTCGCCCTTGCGCACGGCGGTGGTCTTGATCTTGGTGGTGTCGGTGCCGGTGGTGGGCTCGGTGACGGCCATCGACTGCAGGCGCAGTTCGCCGCTGGCCAGTTTGGGCAGGTAATAGCTTTTTTGCGCCTCGCTGCCGTTACGCAGCAGCGTGAACATGTTGTACATCTGGCCGTGGATGGTCCCGGAGTTGCCGCCGCAGCGGTTCACTTCTTCGAGAATCACCGAAGCTTCGGCCAGGCCCAGGCCCGAGCCGCCGTATTCTTCGGGGATCATTGCCGATAGCCAGCCGGCTTCGGTCATGGCCTTGACGAAGGCTTCAGGAAAGCCTTTTTCTTCGTCGATCTTGCGCCAGTAGGCGGCATCGAATTCGGCGCACAGGGCGCGCACGCCTTCGCGGATGGCATTGAGTGCTTCAGTCATTATTGTTCTCTCCAATTTGCCCCTTGTAGGAGCCGGGTTTACCCGCGATGAACGCACCGCGGTGATACAGACAGACCGCGGCGCGTTCATCGCAGGCAAGCCTGGCTCCTACAGGGCGGGTAGCGACAGGGCGGCGCGGAAGCGATTCTTGATGTAGTGGCCGTCCCGGGGTGGAAGTACGCGGGGCGGGTTTTCGGCCTTGATCTTGAGGGTGGCCAGTTTTACGCCGTCGCGACTGGGGATACGCTCACGCAGATCATGCACGCCTTCCATATCGCGAATTTCGCGGGTCCAGCTGAAGCCACAGGTCTTGGCCACCTGATCAAGCTGGATGCCGAAGCCTGCGTGGCTGACCTGCATGCCGGTTTCACCAAAATGGCCGTTGTCGAGCACAGCGATGGTGAGGTTGGCGGGCTGTTGCAGCGCGACGGTGGCCAGGGCACCAAAGCCCATCAGCAGTTCGCCATCGCCGGTCACCACCACCACCGATTTGTCGGGCTGGGCGTTGGCCAGGCCCAGGCCGACGGTGATCGCACTGCCCATGGCAGCCCACAGGTAGTAGTTCTGGTCGTGATCGCCGGCCGCCATGACGTCGTAGGAGGCAGAGCCCAGGCCGGTGACCACCAGCAAGTCCTTGCGATCAGCCAGCAGCGCCTTGACCACTTCGCGACGGCACAGGGTGTGGTTGGCACTTACTTGATCCATTTCTTTTCTCCAATCAGGCGTTGGCCGAGCAGCAGGGCACAGGATGAATCACCGTTGAACGCCATGGTTGCGGCGCCATGCAGCAGGGGGGCGACATCCTGGGGGACGTCGGCCCGCCAGGTCATGACGTTCATCAGCTTCAGCGACTGCTCGGTGGCCTGGCCCATGGGGTTCTGCCAGGCGTTGAATTCGGCCCAGTCACCGCGCATGGTCACCACCATCAGCAGTGGGAAGCCGGCACAGACCTGCAGGGCGAGGGTGTTAATGCAGTTACCGACGCCGCTGGACTGCATCAGCAGGGCACCGCGTTCGCCACCGAGCCAGGCCCCGGCCAAGTAACCAATGCCTTCTTCTTCAGTGGTCAGCACGACGGCCTTGATATCGGGGTCTTCATAAGCCAGGCGGATGGCCGCGCTGTGGCCGGCATCCGGCACGAAAACCACGTGTTTGACGTCGTGGGCCTTGAGCACGCGGAACACGTCCTCTTGCCAATCCTGCCCGTTGGTGTGTTCAGCTTCTAGCGTTGACATGCCCGTCTCCCAAGCACTGCTGCTTTTTGTGTTTGATCCATTCTGGAGTGAGATCAGTGGCACGACGACTACCGTTTTTCTCTTTGTGATATGCCCATCCGGCATAGCTTGTGGGGAGGTTGGGCACGACCTATTGAAAAAATGTGTATAAACTTTTCGATGGCTGCAGCTGTGCAGCCCGTTGAAAACTTGACTGGTTGGCCTATGGACGTCGTTCAACTCAACACCCTGATTCACGTTGCAGAGCTTGGCAGCCTCAGCAAAGCGTCCGATCGCCTGCACATCGCCCAGCCAGCGCTCAGCCGGCAGATCCGCATGCTGGAAAAGGAATTGGGCACCTACCTGTTCGAGCGCCATGGGCGCGGCATGGTGATCACCGATGCTGGCCGAGAAGTGCTGGCTCACGCCACCCGGATCATGGAAGAACTGGAGTCGATCCGAAGCTCCACCGCCGGTGGGCGCGCATCATTTAGAGGCACGGTGGTGATCGGGACTACGCCGACGGTGGCGCAGATCATCACGGTGCCGTTGGTGACGCGTCTGCGCGAGTCGCAACCGGACCTTTCGATCCGATTCTCCTCGGCCTACAGCGGCTATTTGCTCGATTGGGTGCAGCGCGGCGAACTGGAGCTGGCGATTTCCTATGACCCACAGCCCTTGCACACCCTGCGCATCGTGCCGGTGATGATGGAAAACCTGGTGTTGGTCGGGCCGCCGTCCACAGGGTTGAGCCTGGAGCAGCCCGTACGCTTCGCAAGCCTGGCGGACCACGAACTGGTGATACCCAGCGCCCGCCATGGCCTGCGGGCCATACTGGATGAGTGTGCTCGCCAGGTGGATATCAAGCTGCAAACCCGCGTGGAAGCTGATTCATTCGGGGCGATGATCGACCTGGTGCGCAATGGCTTTGGGTTGACCGTGTTACCGCAGGCGTCGATCTACGCGCAGCTGCAGGACGGAAGCCTGTGTGCTGCGCCGTTGATCGACCCGGTGCCGATGCGCAAGCTGGTGTTGGTGTTTGCCGCCAATCGGCGGGTCAGCCAAGCGGCCAAGTATGTGGGCGATACCTTTGTCGAGATTGCGGCCGACCTGGTGGAGCGCAAGATCTGGGCGGGGCATATGCTCTGAAAAGCGTGCCCGCGGTTTACTTGCCATCACTGTAGGAGCAGACCTTGGTCGCGATGCAGACGCCACGGTGCATCTGGCAGAGCGCGGTGAAGCTATCGTGAGCAAGCTTTACTCCCACGCCGATTTCCGTTCACCCCGATATCGAGCAGTGAGCTTTTGATCTTGTGGGAGCCAAGCTTGCTCGCGATGGCATCACCGCTATGCCAGATGGACCGCGGTGAGGCCATCGCGACCAAGGTCTGCTCCTACAGGACCGAACCGGCGGTGAATCAGACGTGGGCGATGTGGCGTTTTGCGCCGGCTTTGAAGCCTGTGTTCTGCTCGATCTCGCCATCGCCACTGATATAGCCATGACGGCTCAGGTTTGGCATCAACAGGGCGGCTATGAACGTGATGCTGACCACCGCTGCGACGTAGAAGAAAAAGTGAGTCTCCATGCCGGAGGAACGAAACGACAGCGCCACATATTCGGCCGTGCCACCAAAGGCTGCGTTACCCACCGCATACGGGAAGCCCACGCCCAGTGCGCGTACGGCAGGCGGGAACAACTCGGCTTTGACGATGCCGGCGATGGGTGTGTAGAGCGAGGCGATCGCCAGGCCGCCGAACACCAGTAGAAAGGCCATGAACGGACTGCTGACCGACTGCAAGGCCAGCAGCAGGGGGATCACCAACAGCATGGCAGCGCCTGAGAACATCATCATGTGCGCCTTGATCCCGATGCGATCGGCCAGTAGCCCCAGCAGCGGTTGCAGGAGCATGAAGCCGATCAGGGCCGCGGTCATGATGAAACTGACCGTTTCCGGGCTCAAGCCTGCGCTGATCACCAGGAACTTCTGCATGTAGGTGGTGAAGGTATAGAAATACAGGGAGCCACCGATGGTGAAGGCGAGCACCAGCGCCACGGCGCGTTTGTGCTTGAACATGCCGCGCAGGGAGCCGGCATCCTTGCGATGCATCTCTTTCGTGGACGCGGTCTCATGCATCGAGCGGCGCAGATAAACCACCACGATGGCGCTGACGGCACCAATGAAGAACGGGATACGCCAGCCCCATTCACGCAGTGCTTCGTCGCTCAGTGTCTGCTGCAGGATCACCACGGTCATCAAGGCCAACAGCTGGCCGGCAATGATAGTGAAGTATTGGAACGAGCCATAGAAACAACGCTTGCCCGGCGTCGCGATTTCGCTGATGTAGGTGGCCCCGGTGCCATATTCCGCACCGACCGACAGCCCCTGTATCAGGCGCGCAACCACCAGCAGGGCCGGTGCGAACATGCCAATGCTGTCATAGGTCGGCATCACCGCAATCATCAGTGAGCCTGCGCACATCATGAACACCGAGATGATCATCGAGACCTTGCGCCCACGGGTATCGGCCACCCAGCCAAAGATCCAGCCACCGAGCGGGCGCATGAAAAAGCCCACGGCGAAAACCCCGGCAGTGGCCAGCAATTGCGAGGTGGTATCCCCTTTGGGGAAGAAAGAGGCAGCGAAATAGATCGCCGTATAGGCGTAGATGAAGAAGTCATACCATTCCACCAGGTTACCCGAGCAGGCGCCCAGGATGGCCTTGACCCGGTTGGGCGGGGGGCAGGTGTGCTCGGTGTGCTCCGATAGGGATTCAGACATGCGCTTATCCTCGAATCTTATTCTTGTGGTGCGCCGGGCAGGGGCTGCCCGGCATTGGATTCAAGGTAACGCGGTGGGGCCTGCGCTGTAAGACGCGCAGGTGGTCTAACTGATATGCCAGAATTTTATAGGGTGGCGGGTTTATGCGTACTGGGACTCAGGCGTTTTCACCACCAACCCCTCCAGGTGTGGATCTACTGTGATCTGGCAAGACAGGCGAGAGTTGATTTGCACGTCGGATGCGAAATCAAGCATGTCTTTCTCTACAGCGCCCATGGGGGGAAGTTTGTCCACCCATGAGTGATCGACATAGATATGGCAGGTGGCGCAGGCACAGGCGCCACCGCACTCGGCGACAATGCCTTGTATGTTGTGATTGATGGCGGCTTTCATCAGTGTCACGCCATCTTTTACGTCAACGGTCTGCTCGGCCCCATTGAAGGCTACAAAGGTAATATTCGTCATGGTCGGGTCTCACTTGAATCAGGCGCTAAAGGCATCGGCGGTAGGGCGTTGCTCATTACTGAGCATCTCTAGGTCGACGAGTTGACCCGTTAAAATGGCCCGTTTGGAAATAAGGAAGTCTTTGGCACTGTTAATGGTTTCCGCGGCTTCAAGCTGGCCGTCCCTTATATGGAATACCGAAATGCCATACCCCTCTTGGGCTTTTCGAACAACCGTCCTGGATTGGCTCGATCGAATCCCGACCATTTGCAGTTTGAGTTCGTATTGATCGGACCAAAACCAGGGGGCTTCGTCCTTGGGCCTTGGCGATTGGGTGATGGCGGCGGCAACTTTTTTAGCTTGCTCCAGCGCGTTCGGCACACTTTCAAGGCGAGGCATGACATGGCCGTCTGGCCGTTGGGTTCGGGTCACATCACCAATGGCGAACACGGCGGGATCCGAGGTTGACGCGTTCATGTCCACGATGATGCCGTCATCACACTTAAGCCCAGCCTCACGAGCGATGTCGTCATTAGGAACAGCGCCAATCCCGATCAGCAGCAGGTCGCATGGAACGCGGGTTCCATCGTCCAACACCACGGCGCAGATATGTTCGTTGTAGTACTCAAATTGTTTAACGCTGGTTTCAAACAGCAGGCGCACGCCAGCGGTTTGATGCGCGTGGGTGATAACGTCTGATATGGCCTGGGAGGCGACGCGGTTGAGTACCCGCGGCCCGCGCTCGATAACGGTGACCTCTGCGCCAAATTGACGGGCGGTGGCGGCGACTTCAAGGCCAATGAAACCGGCGCCCAAAATGGCGACGCGAGGGCTTTCGCGTTCAAGCAGGGTCTTCAATGAAATGGCATCTTTCAAGGTGCGAAGATAGGCCACCCCGTTGCGATACTCTGTGTTCAGCGTGCGGGCCTTCGCGCCGGTGGCAATGATCAGGAAGTCATATTCAATGGCACGCCCGCTCTCGAGTAAAACCACTTTCTGTTGTCGATCTATTGTGCGTGCGCTGTCTTCAAGATGACAGGTAACCGAGCTCTCTGTGTAATAGGCGTCTGGCCTCAGGGCCAGGTCTTCGGCCTCTACAGTACCTTTCAACCAGGCTTTGGAGAGAGGGGGGCGTTGATAGGGAGTACAACCCTCATCGCCAATCAACGTAATCTGACCCTCATAACCCAGTTGCCTGAGTTGATGGACAGCCGCACCACCCGCGTGCCCGGCACCAATAATGACGGTATGCGAAATTTTATTCATGTTCATAGTCGCCGTTGTTGATTGATCCACTGGAACTTATGTTCCTGTCGTACTTCCTGCTGTGCGGGCCTGTAGGAGCGACGGGGGCGCCTAGCCTTTAGCCGCGATGAATGCGCCGCGGTTTGTCTGATGCACCGCGGTGCGTTCATCGCGGTGGTCCGGCATTCCGGCAAGCCCAGCTCCTACAGTAGCCCGGCATTGTGCAGCGCTTGAGTTTCTTGCCAGGCACGGCGGATAAACTTGGCCGCCTCGACATTTTGTTGAAAAAGATCGTATTTGGCCGCGGCGCCATAGTCAGGGAGGTTGATCATCTCCGTCGTGATGTACTCAAGCGGGCTTTCAGGGTGGGTAATGTGATACTGCAATGCTTTGCGAATCGCCTCTTTCGACGGTTCTGTCAAAAAGGCATTCCAGTCAGAGTGCCACTCGCCAGGCCTGGGGCGGGTGATGGGGTATTGAATGCCGCGGGCAAATTCATCCGTCTCGGTTCGATACCACAGGTTTTTGGGTTGGTTGGGGGCCACGACGCGTAACTGCGTCCATTTCACAATGTTCAGATCAAGCCAGCGTTCGCACAAGCTGCCTTTTTCAAAAGGATCGAGCGTCATTTCAAAATTTTCGACTTCACGCCTGACACCCGATATGTCCAACTCGTGTGGGTTGTTCATTTTGAAAATGACGTGGCTGTAGTCGAGTGTGAAGTTGAAAGGGACGTCTTTTTCCTTGAGCTGCCGGGCGATGGGTTCAATACGTCGAAAGTCTTCCGTCCACATATTGACGTGCAGTTCGAAGCTTGGCTCGACGCCGACGCGATCTCCGAATTCGTAGGCGCGAAGGTAGTGGTCGATGATCTGCTCGTCGGTGAGCGTCAGCCCCTCATTGTCATGAGTGAAGGTCATGATGTTGTGGACCTTCGCGCCCACTTCGCTGCAGATTTTCAAGTTATCGAGCAATCGTGCGTCATCGGCCGCATCGCCCAGCTTATAAAACCAACTGGCGGTCAATACCGGGAATTGAAACTCGTCGATCGACGCCAGGTATTCCTGAAGGTTAGAGCGCAAGGGAAGGCGGTCGAAGTAATCGAATACACCGGCTTGCTTGACCAGTCGAAACTGCTCGCGAATCGACAGTTCTTCCTGCCTGACGGGGTGGTCGATGGACGATTGCTGAACACCGCGCCCGTTGCATCCGAGGAAAAATGCCTTGTCATTATTCATGGGTAACGGCCTCCGCCTGAATCATGCGGTCAACCATGCGGCGCATCCGCTGGGGGGCTGCGTCGATGGCGATTCGCACAGGGCGGCGGCCTGGATAATGCTGTTCGGCATCATCAATGGCTTCAAGAATCGCCTTGTCTTCTGCAAACGCGACGCGGAAGTCATCAGAGAGTTGTTTGTTGACTTCGTCGGTGGCCTGGAAATTTTTAACGTGCAGCCAGTAATCGATTGAGGTGTGTGCATCCACCGGCCGGATGAAGTGACACGCAAAGATTCGAATGCAGCCGTCGAGATTTCCTTCAGGGGCGCCAGTGCCTGTCTCTGCGCTACCAAAGTCGATGACAGCGATGCTCGGCGCGTAATAATGGTAGTAATGCCAGCGGTCGACGTTGCCTTTGAAGTTTCCGTATTTCGCGAATACCGGAATCGCAGGGGCATCGATGATCCAGCGCCAGGTGAGCACCTTGTCCTGCATCTCTTCGTAATGAACCGGGATGTTTTCACCCGAGGCGTTACCCAAGGTGCTCAGGTGTACAAAATTCACGTGAGCCGGGTCGCAAAGATTGTCTGCAAGGTTCAGGTAGTCTGCTTTGATCAGCAACCCATCGCCCTGGACTGCACTCCACTCAGGTGAATGATATTGCTCAAGGTCAAAGACTTTGGACGTGTCTGCCAGGGAAGGATCACCCATCCATACCCACACCATGCCCATGTTTTCGTGGGTGGGGAATGACCTCACCACGGCGCTGGCGGGAATATTGTCCTGGCCTGGAACCCGCACGCATTTGCCAGAACAGTCGAACGTCAAACCGTGGTAGCCACATTCCACATCGTCGCCCCGAAGCTTGCCCGCCGACAGTGGCAACAAGCGGTGAGGGCACGCATCTTCAAGCACGGTAACGCCGCCATCGGTTCTGCGATAGGCGACCAGGCGTTGTTCGATCAGGGTGTATGAAACCAGCGCTCGGCTGACATTACTGGACCACGTCAAGGGGTACCAAGTATTGAGAACGTATTTTGTCATTGTTTTGTCCATTTTCATCAGGCCTCTGCGGGTAGCGATGCATTTACCTAGGCCCTCATCGGCCGCTCTTGGTGATCAGCGATGAGGTGTTACGGATTAAGCCGTATTGTGCGTATACAAGCAATACTGATGCCGACCTTTTGATTTTCAGAAAAACGCCGGATTTATGGGCTTTAGATCCATAAATCGATATTTTCAGGCCTTCTATTTTTTCTGTAATGGGTGTATGCGCACAAAAAAATATGCGCTTTTCTTCCCTGGCTGTGTGGGCGGGTAACAATTGAGTGTGTACAAGTGATTAGATTGGTAACGCGTTGATCAGGCTCCGTGCTGTGGTAGCAGCAGCGTCACCGAAAAATACGTAGCGTGCGTTCTTTTATTGCTTTTTGCTTCTCTTGCACAATGGATAAAAGTGATACATATTTGCAAAATATAGATGTGTACACTGTAATTTTGCGCTTATGCAGCCCGCCAGTGGTGTCGGGTGGCTTGTTCAGAGGAGAGGAAAAATGGCAGTCAGTGATGGTGAGTTGGTGCAGATGTTCGAGCATGTATTGAAGCTGTCGAGGGTTGATGCCACCCAGAGCGTCGCCGTCCTGAAGAGTCACTATTCCAACCCGCGAACCGTGCGGGCCGCTACCGAGGCAGCGCAGCGGCTGGGGGCGAAGGTGTATGCGGTAGAGTTGCCGTCGTTCAATGCGTCGGTGGCGATGGGCAACGACATGACCGCCTACTGCGGCGACACGGCCTTGACCGGTAACCTGGCAGCCCAGCGGGCGCTGGAAGCGGCAGACCTGATTGTTGACACCATGATGCTGCTTCACTCCCCGGAGCAGGAGCAGATCCTTAAAACGGGCACGCGAATTCTGCTGGCCGTTGAGCCACCAGAAGTGCTGGCGCGCATGCTGCCGAGTGAGGCGGATAAGGCGCGGGTGCTGGCGGCTGAAGAAATGCTGAAGGCGGCCAGCGTGATGAGCGTGCGCTCAAAGGCGGGTAGCGATTTCCGGGCGCCCCTGGGTCAATACCCTTCGGTTACCGAGTATGGTTTTGCTGATATGCCTGGGCGATGGGACCATTGGCCGAGTGGCTTTCTGTTTACCTGGCCCAATGAAGACAGCGCGGAGGGGGTGCTGGTGTTGGATGTCGGGGACATCGTGCTGCCCTTCAAAAATTACTGTCGCGAACGCATTACCCTGGAAATCGAGAAGGGTTTCATCACGGGTATCCATGGCGGTTTCGAGGCGCAGTACCTGCGCGAATACATGGCTTACTTCAAAGACCCTGAGGTGTATGGGATTTCCCACATAGGCTGGGGATTGCAGCCGCGCGCCCAGTGGACCGCCATGGGGCTGCATGACAAAAATGATGGTATGTGCATGGATGCTCGAGCGTTCTACGGCAACTTCTTGTTCTCGACCGGCCCCAACACTGAAGTCGGGGGCAAGCGCAAGACGCCTTGCCATCTCGATATTCCGCTACGCCACTGTGATGTCTATCTGGATGACAAGCCTGTTGTAATCCAGGGGGATGTTGTCGCGCCGATAGGCTCGTTGGCTAATTAGCATCGGCGGGGCCGGGCTCAGTATTGAAGTCGAGTCCGGGGGCTTCAGGTTTCAGTGGCGGGTTGTGCGCCATTGAGAATATCCAGCAACGAAATAAACGTGCGTTGTTGTTCGGCGGTCAAAGGTGACATCGTATGCTCGCCCACCAAATAAGCGGCGCCGCTATGAGTGGCATACAACTTTTTGCCTTCCTCGCTTAGGCCAATCAATAGGCGTCGCTTGTCTTCTTTGTCGGGTGTGACCTCGATGAGTTGGCGACTGGACAGTCGATTGACGACGCCTTTGATGGTGGAGGTATCCATCCCTGTTACTCGGCCCAGTTGATTTTGAGAGCAGACGTTCATTTCATGAAGCTTGGCGAGTACCGCCCATTGTGTGGGCGTGATATCAGGAATGGCGGCGGCGAAAATAGCGCAGCTGCGTTGGTAAACCAGGCGTAGTTTGAAGCCGACTTGGTCGTTCAAGTCATAGGGGTGAGGCCTCTTTTGCTTCATGCTGAAACTCACTGCTGTTAACTATTAATGAGAAGGTTGTGGCACTAGCGTCGTGAGCGACCGGCGCAGGGGATAATAGCATAGGGTTGAATAAGCGATAAGGTCTGCGCGAGGGGCGTGTTGCTAATTCAATCCGAGCATTATAGACTTTGATCTTTTATTATGGCATCGACAGGGAGAAACACCGCGTATGCATTCTCCGCGCGTAGGGACGTTAATTCGTAGGCTTCATCAGCGCAACCAGGCGGTGTGGAGTGCGATGTGCATAGACCCCAAAATCACATCCGTACAAACGTCGACACTTTCCATTTTGCTCGAAGAGGGGCCACTCTCATTAAGTGAATTGGGTATCTTGGCATCGATGGACTTGGCCACGACACGCGGCGTCGTGGACAGGCTTAAAACACAAGGGCTCATCACCTTGGTCAAAGATGTCGATGACAAAAGGAAGATGATTGCCGGTCTTACGGACAGCGGAAAAAGCTATATTGAAGCGATGCTGCCGGTCATGGATAAAATTCTGGATAGAACCTTGGAGCCCTTGAATCCGGCAGAGCGTTTGGCGTTTGAGTTTATCATTCGAAAAATACTCGCCGCCGAACTAGGCAACGATTTCGTTGAGAGCAGTGATGACTCGCAGACGGCCTGATGACGCTGGCTGAGCAGTCGACTTGCCCTCGTCTATCGCTCAAGAACGCACTGGCTTTATCTTCTTACCCTTGCGTCTTCCACGGGTGCTGGTGGATGCGAGCGGTCTTTTTACCCGTCGAAAAAATTAAGCCATTGATATAAATAGGTCTTTATCTATTGCTTCGGTAGCAGGCTTGATTGCCTTCAGCTTTTCGCTGACGGAATGTGACGTGTGCATCCTTAATTTTCTTTTCAAGCCCCGCTTGCTTGGCGCGGGCGGGATGATGTGTGGGCGATCCAGGGGGCTTTGCTTGTTCTCGCGCAGCCACGGACTTCTGGGTAGGGCGCACCTTGGAATGAGGTGCGCGATTGGGCGCCAAAACAACCTAGAAGAATAGGTTGGGGTTGTTTCAAATGCCAAGTTTGACGAATTTCTTGTCGTAAACAGGAAGGCTTACGGGTCTTTAAGCGCTTTGCTTGAAGGGGCTGGAACCCCTACAACACCCATGACTCCTGGGGTGGAGAGGGGGCGGTAATCTGCATGTCGGATGAGCGGCATGCTCGATTGCGACAGGTCGTGTGTGTACGCCCAAAACACCGATGACAATAGGATGTACACGCTGTAGTATCGGACTCGTAAGCAGCTGGAAGGCGCGACACGGCTGAAGCCTAAGAGCAGCTCGATGACGGATTCGTCTAGGTATTTAGGGTGCTTTGTATGGTTTTGGTCGTCGGGAATAATGTGTGAAGCAATCGGTTCACTAGGCGCGCAAAGAACGTATGCGCTGTTAACGTACGCGGAAATCGCGATGTGATGCCTGCCCCTGTGTGAGGGGCCGATACACCTCTTTATTTCATCGAGGCGGTCATCTATGAAAACAACAACCCACCCCTCAATGCTGGAAAGGTCAATGCCCTCAGCGTCACCCCCTTGTGTCTGATTTAAAGGATTCAGCAGGGCTCACCGTTCTTTGGGAGCCTGTGTGATGTCGCGGCTGGCCAGCCGCGCAACGTAGCACTGATTTAACCTTAATCGAGATAATAAAAATGAAAACAAAAATAGCGTGGGGCTCGGTTTTTATCGGAGGTGCATTACTGGCCTCATTCAGTGCACACTCTGCTCCCTGGAGTGATAATTCATTAGGTGTCCGGTACGGCACGCACTTTTCCGAGGCGGGCATCGGTCGCGGTATCACCAAAACTATTTATAACTTCACTCATGTGAACGGTGACGACTATGGTGTGAACTTCTTTACGTTGGATACGCTCGTCTCAGACGGTCAAGATCCGGCGGTGAACAGCAACGACGGTGCCCAGGAAATGTATGGCTTCTACCAAAGAACCGTGCCGCTCTCTGTGTTTGGGTTGAGTTCAGCGCCTGACGATGCACTAAGCAGAGTGTCTGCGTTATTGAGGGTGGACTTGGGCACAAAAAATACCGAATTCAGTTCTCGCCCCCGGAAGTTTCGTCTTGGCCTTAATTATTCGATGCCCCTGGAGAAAGGGCTATGGGACATGTACGTAAGTGCGTATAAAGAGACCAATCATAACGGTATCGTGGGGCAGGATGTCAGTTACGATACCACGTGGTCTGCGGGCACCGTTTGGAGTATTCCGATGGGGCCGGGTGAGATTGGCGGGTTTGCTTGCGTTATCGGGCCCAAAGGAGAAGACGGGTTTGGTAATGATACAAAAACCGAAGTATTGGTGCGGGTCAGTTACTTGTTCAATATCGGCGCCACGGGGTTGAAGGCCGGCGTGGCCTATGAGCATTGGCGCAATATGTATGGATCGGATGAATCGATTGACCATACCGGTGGTTCTCGGGGTAATACCCCACTGCTTATCACGGAATATCATTTCTGATTAGCCAGTCTTCTGGTGGAGACCTAACATGTCCAATGCTTCGAAAGTCAGCACTCCTCTTTTGGATCACCTCGATCACGCGACCGATGATGTCGATCAGGCACAGCATGATGATTATGCGCGAACGAGAGTACCCGACCATGCCAAACGCAGTGCCGGCGCTGTTCTGAGTGTGCTGGTGGGTTTTGTCACGGCGTTTTTCTTTGTCTTGGTGGGCGGTCTGTTCCTGAATAAAAGTGGCGCCGCGTCGACCTGGATCGCGCTGGCCATTTCGTTCTGTATGCTGATTGTCCTTACCCTGATCGTCTCGCACACCGCTTCAAAGGAGGGGTTGACCGGGGAACTGCTGACCCGAGGTGCAGGTTTTGGCGCCGCGGGCTCGGTACTCACGACATTAATCTATGCCGGCACCTTTGTTATCTACGCGGGAGCAGAGGGCCAGATACTGGCGCACTCCATTGACCAGATTTGGGACCTGCCTGATCACATTTGGCATGTCCTCGTGGCAGTGATCTTCCTTCCGATGGCTTGGAACGGAATCAGTGCCATGACTAAAATCTTGAGTTGGACGATCGTGCTGTACGTCATTCTCCTTGCGTGGGCGATCATCGTCGCCTGGAACAAAAACGCAGGTATGCCTGACGATATTTTTACGGCGATGCCGCCGGGTGCAGTCGGGGGCGTGGTGGGTGTGGTTGGCGTTCTTGCTGCGTTGGCGGGTACGGTCGGCATCAACCCCTTCGAGGCGGCGGATTATAATCGCTTCATCCGTCCCGCTGAGTTCAAGCGCAAGGCTATCTATAGCGTCGTGCTTCCGTATGCATTGCTGTTCTTCGGGGCCATTCCTCTGGGCATGTATTTCACGCTGATTACCGGCAGTGCTGACCCTTCGATCTACTTTATTGGCTTGCTGGGGCTGGTGCCGGGTGTCGTGTTGGCCTGGGTGTCGCAGATCCGGGTGAACTTGACCAACCTTCACGTGAGCTCCGTGGCGTTTGCATCGGGTTCTGAAATCGTCGGCGCGAGTCAGTTGGGTCGCCGTTTTTGGCTCTTGGGCGTCACCGTGGCGTGCATCGGGTTGATGTGGTTTGACGTGCTAGGCAATCTGTATGTATTCCTGCAGTGGACGGGCATCTTTTTGCTGTCCTGGGTGGCCTGTGTGGTCGCTGACATTACCGTCGTACGGGGCCTGCTTAAAATCGTGACGGGGCCCATTGAATACCGTACCTCGAAAATTCGTCGGTATAACCCGGTGGGCATCACCGCGCTGCTGGTGGGCACCTCTGTCGCCTCCTACCTGTGGTTGACGGTGAGTGACCCCATAGTGAATGGCCTGGCGGCTTATATTGGATTCGTTGTCGCCTTTGTGCTTCATGTTGGGCTCGCCGTGGCGACCAAGGGGAGAACGTATTTCGCTGATTCCACGGACTCGCGTATTGCTAACCGCGAAACCATAAAATAATAAAAGGTAACCTCTATGCACCCTACCCAGATCCAACCTGATATCCGTGCTCGCTATTACAAGATGAAAGGAGGGCAGGAATTTGCTTACCGAGAGGTAGACGCGCGTTGTGCGGCGCATCTGGTTATTGATATGCAAAATGGATTTGTAGAAGAGGGCGCGCTGTTAGAGGTTCCCATGGCTAAACACATTATTGGGAACATCAACTCACTGTCTCATGAGCTGCGCGAGCGGGGAGGCGTGAATGTGTTTTTGCGCTTCACCACGACCACCACTGGCGATTGGGCTGTCTATTTTCAGGGTTTCCAGAGTGATGAATTTGCGAGGACTCAGGTCGCGGTTTTTCAGGATGGCTCCCATGGGCATGCGTTGGTCGCGGGGTTGGAGGTGAGTCAACAGGATCTTGTTTTAAACAAAACACGATTCAGCGCCTTCACCCATGGGCATTCGCACACCCTGGAGGTGCTCAAGGCGCGTGGCGTGGATACGGTGTTCATTTCAGGCACCTTGACCGACTGTTGCTGTGGTGCAACGGCTCGCGACGCACATCAATTGGGCTTTAAGGTCATCTTGGTTGTCGATGCCAATGCCGCGTTGAGTGATGCTGAACACAACGCATCGGTCAATGCCTTGGCGGCCTGGTGTGCCGATATCAGAACGACAGAGCAGGCCATCGCGTTGCTTCGGGGAGAAGCGCACGAGTGACATGTAGGAGCGGCTAAAGGCTAGGCGCCCCCGCCGCTCCTACATTGGCCCATGCCGGGTCAAACCTCAAGGCCGGCGCGCAACTGTCCCCATTTCAAGACGGAGTTGACACCGATCGACAAGAACGGCTCCGGTGGGGTCTTGTTCGGCCCAGGCGAAGCGAGCAGGAAGTCGATCAACTCATTGCGCTCACCGGCGATCCAGTCAGCCAGCAGCTTCCCGGTGGCGGTTCCGCGAGTAATGCCCAGGCCGTTGCAACACAGGGCGCCGTAGACATTCGGGGCGAGCTGCCCGAAGAACCCTTCATGGTTTTCCGACAGGCAGATCGCGCCGCTCCAGGAATATTCAAAATCCACATTGCCGAGCATGGGGAAGCGCCGCTCGAATGATTTGCGGTGAGTCGGGATATGTCGCTGCAGCGCGTTCGCCCTTGGCCGGCCATCCGGGTAGAAATTGAAGCTGTTGCGGATCAGGATGCGGTTGTCGACGGTGCGACGCACGGTGCTGCCGAACGGGTGCGCGGGGATCACGCCCCAGACCGGGCTGCCGCCCAGGCGAGACTGTTCGTCCTCGGTCAACTGGCGTGTCAGGCTGCCATAGAGGAACGTCGACAGCAGGCGGCTCTTTAGAAAGCCGAAGTGCGATGCAAAGGCGTTGTTGGCGAGGATCAGCTTGTCGGTGACGATCGTGCCGCGATCATGCACCAGCGTGATCTTCGTACCCTGCTCGATCGACGTGATGGGGGTGTGTTCATACAGGGTGACATTGGCCGGCAGATGATCAGCCAGCCCCTTCACCAGCGCCGCCGGTTGCAGCAACAAGGTGCCAGGGATGTGCAGCGCTTTCTTGTAGTAGGAGGTACCGATATGCCCCGGCAGGTCCTTCTCTTCAATCATGGTTGAGGACCGACCGATCTTCGCCAGACCGCTGCGGTACGCTTCCAGAATAGCGATGCCCTTGGCGCCCACGGCGGCCTGGTACTTGCCCGAATCCGAGAGCTGGCAGTCGATGCCATTCTGATCGACGATGGCGCGCAGGTAATTCTGCCCGAGGGTGTTCAGCTCAAGGATCAGTTTGGCCGTGGTCACATCGCCAATGTAATCCTTGGCGCCGATGTCGTGCGGCACATCAATGGCAAAGCCTGCATTTCGGCCCGAAGAACCGAAGCCGACTTCCTGCGCCTCCACCAGCACGATCTCGTCATTAGGGAAATTGAGGGCCAATTGCCGCGCAGTCGCAAGCCCCGTGAGGCCAGCCCCGACAATCGTCCAGCGAGCCTCCTTGCGTCCAGAGTGAGCGGGGCGCGGTTGACGCGCTGCGCTGGTGTGGAACCAGCCGGGTTGAGAATCGTCGGCAGGAAGCGATGTGATGTTGTGCATTTTTGTGACTCCAGTTCCCTTTTCGGCATTGTCTATCGCAAGTATACAATTTGTCTACTCTGTAGGAGCAGACCTTGGTCGCGATGGCATCACTGCGATAACGAACGTAGACCGCGGCGATGCCATCGCGAGCAAGCTCTGCTCCTACCGTGCCGCAGACAGCCAATGGTCTGTCGCACCTGATCGCCCTTTTTTTCGGCCCGCGTGAATGCTCATGGGTCCGGCATTCAATTTGCGACAGAAGGCTTATCTATTAGCGACCCATCGGGCAACGTCAAAAATAATTAAGTGATTGTTTTCAAAGGGAAATAAAATTCAATGTGTGTATCCTGGTAGTATTTTAATTGTATACATAAAGAATACAGGTCATTGACGGTGTTTCGGATGCGTGCGAGTCTGATTTCAAGCGCGACCCTGACAAGGCGCTTTTTGAACCACTCGACATCACGTAAGTAATAACGCTTCAAGCGTTCAGGAATAAGCCGTGTGCTTTATTTAGCGCAGAGAGCTCACTCCTGTCCGCGGTTTGGTGACCAACAATAAAAACCAATCGACCGGGGAAAGACGATGAAAAGAATCTGGAAAGCAGTCTGTGCAGTGGCATTGATGGGCATGACGGTATTGCCCGTTCAGGCCGAAGAAAAAAACATCACCATGGGCACCTTGTCGTGGGAAGACTTGACGCCGATCACCGGTATTACCAAAAAAGCCCTCGAAAGCGACGGTTATACCGTCAAGGTCATTGAGTTTTCCGAGTGGGGTATCGCCTATGCCGCGTTGAGCAAGGGTGATATTCAAATGCTGGCCTCGCAGACCGACTACGCCGCACAGGATTACTGGAACAAGAACAAAAACCGGCTGGAGAAGTTGTCGCCGGTGTCGTTCGGCCTTTATCAAGGCATTGCCGTTCCCAGATACGTGGACGTCGACTCGTTGGATCAGCTCAATGACAACGCCGACAAGTTCAATAACAAGATCATCGGCATTGAACCGGGCTCCGGTTTGATGAGCGACGCGACCAAGGCCGTGAGTGAATACGGTATCAAGTTGCAATTGGTCGAAGGCAGTACCGCCGCCATGACCGCCGCCCTGAAGTCCGCTGTCGATCGTAAAGAACCCATTGCCGTGACGATCTGGGAGCCGTCCTGGATGGCGCAGAAGTTCGACTTGAAATTCCTCAAGGACCCGAAAGCGGTGTTCCCACCGGCGCAGGGTTACTACTGGATCGCTCACAAGGATTTCTCCGCTCAATACCCACATGCGCGTGAAATCGTGTCAGGTGTGTATGTACCGCTGGCCGATATCACCGCCATCAACGGCGAAGTCAAGGACGGCAAGACCATGGAGCAGGCCGTCAAGGACTGGACCGATAAGCACCAGGAACTGATGACTCGCTGGGTCAACGTGAAAAAACGCTAACGCCCCATCGTTTTGCCACTGCCGACACGTGATCAATAACAAGGCCCGGTGCACGGGTAGATAGGTTGCAACATGACAACGGCCAATAAAGACGTCAATGAAGTCCTGGTGGATTGCCAGTCAGTCTGGAAAATTTTCGGTCAGAACGCTCCCGCTGCCATGAATGCAGTGATCAAGGAGGGGCTGAGCAAGACCCAGATCCTGCAGAACTATGGCTGTGTGGTCGGGGTATCCGATGTCAGTCTGCAGGTTCGCCGAGGCGAGATCTTTTGCATCATGGGGTTGTCCGGCAGTGGCAAATCCACCCTTATTCGCTTACTCAACAAACTGATCACCCCCAGCGCCGGCAAGGTGCTGGTCAAGGGCAAGGATTTGTCCTCGCTGACGCCGGCCCAGCTTCGCGATGTGCGGGCACGCAATATCGGCATGGTGTTCCAGAGCGTCGCGTTGCTGCCTAACCGCACGGTGCTGGAAAACACCGCATTCGGCCTGGAAGTGCAGGGCGTCGGCAAGGCCGAGCGTTACAAGGTGGCGGAACGTGCGTTGGCCAAGGTCGGCCTGACCGATTGGGCCTCGCGCTATCCGGGTGAGTTGTCCGGCGGCATGCAGCAGCGTGTGGGCCTGGCTCGAGCCATCACCGCCGACCCTGAAGTGATTCTGATGGACGAACCCTTCAGTGCGTTGGACCCTTTGATCCGGCGCCAGCTACAGGATGAATTCCGCCAGTTGACCAAGGAGTTGGGCAAGTCGGCCGTGTTCATCACCCACGACCTGGATGAAGCGATCCGCATCGGTGACCGCATCGCAATCATGAAGGATGGGGTGATCATTCAAGTCGGCACGGCAGAAGACATCGTGCTTAACCCGGCCGACGATTATGTCGCCGAATTCGTCGCGGGTATCTCCCGGCTGCACCTGGTCAGGGCGCATTCGGTGATGACCCCGGTCGAGGTCTACAAGGCTGCCAACCCGGGCAGCGACCTCAACCGCATGAGCAAAACAACACCCGAGGCGGACATCAATGAACTGATCGGGCTGACGATCAAGTCCGACCGTGATGCGCTGGCGGTCGTGGACAACGGCGCGGTGGTCGGGGTGATCACGCTGCGCGATCTGTTGCGTGGCGTGCAGGGCATTCCGAACGAATTCGTGGCTCCGCAGGTGGCCACCGCGGTGGAGGCTTCGACATGAGCATTCCCAATTTTGCCAACCAGTTCGATGCGGTCGTCGATGCAGGCCTTGAGTGGCTGACCGATAACGGCGAGTTCGTTTTTGATGCCGCCAACACGGCGCTGACCGGTCTGTATGAGGGCGTGCAGTGGTGCATTGGCTATCCGCCGCACTACGTCATCGCGCTGCTGTTCGGATTGCTCGGCTGGCGCATGGTCGGTGTGCGCTTCGCCGTGCTGTCGGCGTTGGCCTTGATGTTCTGCGCGCTGATCGGCTTGTGGCCGCAGACCGTCAGTACCTTGGCGTTGGTCATCACGGCCACGGTGCTGGCCCTGGTGGTTGCGATTCCCTTGGGCGTGTTGGCGGGGCTGACGCCAGCGGTCGATCGGGTCACCGACCCGTTGCTCGATCTGGTGCAGACCATGCCGCCCTACATTTATCTGCTGCCGGCCATTGCGCTGCTCGGCTATGGCCCGGCCACCGCGCTGTTGGCCACCTTCATCGTGGCGGTGCCACCGGCGTTGCGCCTGACCTCACTGGGCATCCGCATGACGCCCAAGGAGTTCGTCGAGCTGGGGGATGCCAGTGGCGTGACCGGCTGGCAGATGTTTTTCAAGATCCGCTTGCCGTTCGCCCTGCCCAGCATCATGGCCGGGGTCAACCAAAGCCTGATGATGGCCTTCGGCATGGTGGTGATCGCCGGCATCGTCGGCTCTGGCGGCCTGGGTGAATCCATCTACGGTGCGATTCGCACGCTGGATATCGCCAAGTCCATCAACGCGGCCATCGCTATCGTTATCCTGACCATGATCCTCGACCGCCTGGCCCAGAGTGCCGCCCGTTCGCGGATGGGAGACAGTCAATGAACCTGTCAGAAATTACTTTCTCTCCGGGCCAATACCTGGCCCCGGCGGTGGATTGGCTCAACGCCAATCTGCATGGTGTGTTCGCCTTCATCAGCAAGGTCATCGAGCTGGTGCTGGGCGCGGTTGAAAGCGTCCTGCTGGCGCCGTCTCCTTATGCATCGATCGCCATCGTGGTGGTGCTGGCCTTTATATTTGCCAACCTGCGGGTGGCGATATTCGCCGCATTGATGCTCGCCTTCTGCCTGTTCTCGGGGCTGTGGGTGGCCTCCATGCAAACCATTGCCCTGGTGTCGGTGTCGGTGCTGATTTCGGTGGCCATTGCCTTTCCATTGGGCGTGTTGGCCGCGCGGGTGAAAAAGGTCGACGCCGCGTTCCTGCCGATTCTCAACGTCATGCAGACCGTGCCGCCCTGGGTCTACCTGATTCCGGCCGTGATGCTGTTCAGCCTGGGTCGCGTGCCGGCGATCATCGCCACCATCGTCTATGGCATTCCGCCGATGCTGCGGTTGACCACGCTGGCCTTCAAGCAATTGCCCAAGGACCTGCTGGAACTGGGCCAGGCAATCGGCGCCTCGCCGCGCACCATTTTGCTGAAGATCGAATTACCGACCGCCGCACCCACCCTGCTGGTGGGGTTGAACCAATGCATCCTCCTTTCGCTGGCGATGGTGGTGTTGGCAGGCCTGGTGGGGGCGGGTGGTCTGGGCGCGGAAGTGACTCGCGGGCTGACGCGGATGGAAATGGGCCTGGGCCTGCGCGCGGGCTTGGCAATCGTGGCGGTGGCATTGCTGCTGGACCGGTTGTCACGCGGTGCGTTGCAACGGCATTCCCCTCGTAAAATCGCTTGAGGCTTAGACATGAGACGTAGTTTTTTCTGTGTGGATTCGCATGCCTGCGGTAACCCGGTGCGGGTGCTGGTCGGCGGCGGGCCCTTGTTGCCGAGCGTGTCGATGGCCGAGCGGCGCGAGATTTTCGTCCGCGACCACGACTGGATTCGCACCGCCTTGATGTTCGAGCCCCGTGGCCACGACATCATGTCGGGGGCGATCATTTACCCGTCGGTGCGTGAAGACTGTGATTTCGGCGCGCTGTTCATTGAAGTCAGTGGCTGCCTGCCGATGTGCGGCGCGGGCACCATTGGCTTGTCGACCGTGGCCATCGAGGAGGGGCTGATCACGCCGCGTGAGCCCGGCACGCTGGCCATCGAAACGCCGGCTGGGCGAGTGGACGTGACCTACGTGATGAACGGTGAAACAGTCGAGTCGATTCGCCTGTTCAACGTCAACAGCTACCTGCACCAAGCGGATGTGCAGGTCGAGGTGCCCGGTGTCGGCACCCTGACCGTGGACATTGCCTATGGCGGCAACTACTACGCCGTCGTCGAGCCGCAGGCAGCGTGGGCGGGCCTGGACGGATTGGCCGCGGCGGACATCGTCGGCCTCAGCCAGAAACTGCGCGCGGCGCTGGCGGAAGTCTGCAATCCCGTGCACCCCGAAGACAGCCGTATCAGTGGCGTGCACCACGTGATCTGGTGCGACAAGCCGAGCAGCGCAACCGCTCATGGCCGCTGCGCCGTGTTCTATGGCGACAAGGCCATCGACCGCTCGCCGGGTGGCACCGGTACGTCGGCGCGCATGGCCCAGCTGTATGGCAAAGGCCGCTTGCAGGTCGGCGACACGTTCCGCCATGAAAGCCCGATCGGCACGATTTTCGAAGGCAAGGTGGAGTCGGCGGTCAAGGTCGGGGCCTTTGACGGCATCCGGCCCAGCGTGACCGGCTGGGCCCAAGTGATCGGCCACAACACCATCTTTGTCGATGACAAGGACCCGCTCGCCCATGGCTTCCAGCTGGCGTAGGCGGGCCGTCATGGAGCGACGCGAATTCAGCGGGGCTATGCGAGGGGCTATGCGAGGGTCTCTGAGAGGGGAAAACATCCGTTATCTGGACCCGCACCTGCATCAGCCGACCCTGCACGTACGGGCCGGTTTTATATTGCTGGAACACTTTTCCCTGCCAGCGTTCACGCAAGCGCTGGACACGATCGTCACCGCGAACCTGCTAAGGCCGACCTTGCTTTCATCGATCACCTTCGGCCTGGACGGGGGAGAGGTGGTCAGTGACCTGGGCCTGGTGATTCGCCCTGATGCCGCCCTGAGCAAAGCAGCGATCCAGGACCTGGACCTGTTGGTGGTGTGCGGTGGCTACCGGACCGAACTCAAGTCCAATGATGAGCTGATACAGCTATTAAAGGTGGCGGATGAGGCCGGCATTACTTTGGCGGGGCTGTGGAACGGTGCCTGGTTTCTGGGGCGTGCGCAGTTGCTGGAAGGCTATCGATGCGCCATTCACCCCGAGCACCGGCCTGCACTGGCGGAAATCTCCAAGGGTGCCCAAGTCACCAGCGAGCCCTTCGTGGTAGACCGCAACCGGCTCACGGCCTCAAGCCCGGCCGGTGCGCTGCACATGACGCTGGAATGGCTCAAGGGCTTGAACGACAAGACCTTGTCCGACGGCATCGAAGACATTCTGGCCTTCGAATCGTCTCGCTACCGGCGGGTGAAGCCTACGGCGCACCTGTCGGTCAGCGGCCCGTTGCGGGAGGTGATCGAACTGATGCACGCCAATCTTGAGGAACCCCTGGGCCTGGTGCAGTTGTCTCGTTACGCCGGCCGCTCGCGCCGACAAGTCGAGCGCCTGTTCAAGGAGCAGTTGGGCACGACTCCTCAGCGCCATTACATCGAACTGCGCATTACCGAGGCGCGGCGGCTGCTGCAGCACACGCAATTGTCCATGGTGGAGGTGCTGGTGGCGTGCGGGTTTGTTTCGCCCAGCCACTTCAGCAAGTGCTACAGCGCGTTCTTCGGCTATCGGCCGTCCAAAGAGCTGCGACGGGTGAAATAGAGCCATTGGATGTACCTGCGACCGCCTTCATGGTAGAGGTACGCCGGGAGTTGGCGGTCAGCCGGATTTCAGCGGCGCGCAACCGTTCATCACATCCTCGCCATGGCTTTGTCCTGGCACCCAACGAGACTGTAGACACACTGTATACTGTGATCTATAGTGAGAATACAAACTGTAGACAAGGCAGATTTTTTGCCCATGAAGGTTTCTATGAAGGCAGTATCCGAGATCGATCCGAAAGCGGGCGCCGATCTTCCGACCGATCGCAAGGCATTGCTGGGTGAAGCGCTGCGCCGCCGCATCCTGAGCATGGATCTGGCCCCCGGCGCGACGATCGACGAGTTCGCGTTGTGCGAGGAATTCGGCCTGTCACGCCCACCGGTACGCGAGCTGATGCGCCAGATGGCCGCTGAAGGCTACATCGAGCTTGAAGCCAATCGCGCGGCGCGCGTGTCGTCGATGAGCTATCAATCGCTGAGAAGCTTCTTCCTGGCCGCGCCGCTGATATATATCGCCACCACGCAGTTGGCCGCCAGCAATGCCACCTTGAGCGAGATTGAAGAGCTCAAGCGCATACAAGGTCTATTTCGCAAGGCCATCGAAGAGGTCGATGTCGATAAGCGCGTGCTTTATAACGATGAGTTCCATTTGCACATTGGCAAAATGGCCCGCAATGCTTATCTGATGCCCAGTTTGCAACGATTGCTGATCGACCATGCGCGGTTGGGGAAAATATTTTATCGCCACCCAACGACTGCCGATATGCAGGAAGATTTGGAAATAGCGGCCGACCAACATGAACAGATCATCAGCGCTATTGAAAGTAACGATCCGGTATTGGCGGGCGAAATTACTCGCGCCCACTTGGAGTTGTCCAGACGTCGCATGGCTGAATATGCAGCGCCGGAAGGAATGGAAGTTTCACTGAATTATTAATGCTTCACGCATGTCCCCTTGTAGGAGCCAGCCTCGGCTGCGATGGGATCACCGCGGTTTGCCTGATACATCGCGGTGCGCCCATCGCAGCCAAGGCTGGCTCCTACCCCAATAAGAATTCAGGTTGCAGACATGGCAAAAGTAACGAACACCCCGGCAGATGATTCAACCTGCGGCTGGTTTCATCTCAGTGCACCGAGAATGGCGCGGCCGGCCCATGTGGGCACGCGCAGTGCTCGCTGGGTCGTACTCGGGGCGGGGTTTACCGGGCTGGCGGCGGCTCGCCAGTTGGCGCTCAACTTTCCCGATGACGAGATCGTTCTGATCGAAGCACAGGAAGTGGGTTACGGCTCGTCAGGCCGCAATGCCGGTTTTGCCATTGATCTGCCCCATGATATTGGCGCGGACGATTACATCGGCGATATCGACACCGCCAAAATCAGCCTGCGGCTTAACCTGGCCGGCCAGAATATTCTGAAAGAGTTGGTTGATCAGCATGGCATTGAATGCCAGTGGCGCGCTTGCGGTAAGTACCAGGCCGCTATCGAAGACCGCGGTGTCAATGTGCTCGACGCCTATCGTCGCGGCCTGGACAAACTCGGCCAGGACTATCAGGTCATTGAAGAAAAAGAGCTGCCTGACCATATAGGCACCCACTTCTACAAAAAAGCGCTGTTCACCCCCGGCACCGCGCTGATCCAGCCGGCCGCGCTGGTGAAAGGCCTGGCCGACAGCCTGCCAGCCAACGTGACCCTCTACGAAAACACCCCGATTACCGACGTGGAGTACGGCCCAAAAACCGTGCTGACTCACAAGGCTGGGCGTATCGTCGCCGACAAACTGGTGTTGACCAACAATGCCTTCGCCATGAGCTTCGGCTTCCTGAAAGGCCGCATGCTGCCGATCTTCACTTACGCCAGTTTGACGCCCCCGCTGACCGAGGCCGAGCAGGCCCGTCTGGGTGGCGCGCCTCATTGGGGTGTGATCCCGGCCGATCCGTTTGGTACCACGCTGCGCCGCACGGTCGATAACCGTCTGCTGGTGCGCAATAGTTTCAGTCTCAACACTGACGGTCATGCCAACCCGAAATACCTGCAACGTTTTGTCAGGCGTCACCGGAGTTCTTTCGAACGGCGATTCCCGATGTTGCCAGACGTTCACTTTGAATATACCTGGGGCGGGTCACTGGCCCTGTCTCGCAATCACATGGCGCACTTTGGCCCCTTGGCTGAAAACGTGTATGGCGCCCTGTGCTGCAATGGCCTGGGCGTTACGCGTGGCACCGTTACCGGTACGCTATTGGCCGATTGGCTGGCGGGTAAAAAGAATGAGTTGATCGAGTTTCTGTTATCGGCTCCAGGCCCGAACAGAAACCCACCGGAACCCCTGTTGTCGGCAGGCGTTAATCTTAATTTGATGTGGGGGCAGTGCCGAGCCGGCAAAGAAAGTTGATATAACAAACGCGTACTGATTCGAGACATAAATTTAAGGTTTGGCGGGGAACGATGACAGGTCGTTACTTGCCGGGACGGGTTTAACTCGCTTGACGTTTGGGCGATCAGAAACAGTCGCCCAATAAACGAGACGCAGTAGGAGACAATAATGACAAATCCTCAAGTATCCATAGAAGATGTTCCACTCAATAGCTTTCATCGCTTGTTGACCGCGCGCTCTGGCGGCGGCTCATTTGTCGATGGTTATGTACTCAGTATTATTGGTATTGCCATGTTGCAGATGTCCAATGCCCTGGGCTTATCTGAATTCTGGCAAGGCATGATTGCGGCGGCCGCCTTGATCGGTGTGTTTTTTGGCGGTTTTCTGGGCGGTTGGCTGACCGACCGGCTGGGGCGCAAAAAGGTCTATTTCATCGCCCCGACCTTGTTCATTGTCTGCTCGGTGGCGCAGTTGTGGGTTGAGTCGGTCGAGGGGCTGTTCGCCTTGCGATTCATTATCGGTGTCGCCGTGGGGATCGAATACCCGGTCGCCACCTCGCTGTTGGTGGAGTTTCTGCCCAAGAAACAGCGTGGTCCACGCCTGGCGGCGCTGACCATTCTGTGGTTTGCCGGTGCAGCCTTCGCCTACGTGGTGGGCAACGCCATTCTCAACCTGGGCGGCGATGACACCTGGCGCTATGTGCTGGCCAGCGCCGCGGTCATTGGCCTTGGCCTGCTGTTGCTGCGCGTCGGCACCCCGGAGTCTCCTCGCTGGCTGTTGAGCAAGGGCCGTGATGCCGAGGCTGATCGTGTGATCAAGCGTGTCTACGGCAATGGCTTTTCGCTGCGCAACCTGCCGGAGCAACCGGACGAGCAGAAAATGTCGTTCAAGGACCTGCTGCAGTCCGGGTATGGCAAGCGCCTGTTGTTCGTCTCGGTGTTCTGGACCTGCTCGATCATTCCAGTGTTCGCCGTGTATGCCTTCGCACCCAAGGTGTTGCAGGCACTCAACCTCAAGGGCGAGTGGGCCGAGTACGGCTCGATCGCGATCACCTTGATGTTCGTGATCGGCTGCATCCTGGCCACCAAACTCATCAACCGTATTGGCCGTCGCAGCATGCTGATCAACAGCTTCCTGTGGTCGGGTATCGCGCTGCTGATGCTGGCGCTGTTTTCCGATGGTAATGAAATTCTGGTGCTGGTGCTGTTTGGCGCTTATGCACTGTTCATTGGCGGCGCCCAGGTGCTGCAACTGGTGTACCCCAACGAACTGTTCCCCACTGAAATCCGCACCTTCGCTGTCGGCATTGGCACCTCGTTGTCTCGCATCGGCGCGGCGGTCGGCACTTACCTGGTGCCCATTTCCCTGCAGTCCCTGGGGATCGCCAACACCATGTATATCGCTGCAGTTGTCACCATGGTCGGCCTGATCGCGGCCTGGGCGATGGCGCCTGAAACCCGCTCGCTGAGCTTGCGCGATGCCGCGTCGCTCACCAGCTGAAATAACACACACGACTTTTCAACGGAGAAACCCCTATGAAATTTGAAGGCATTTACACCCCGGCCATCACCCCATTGGCTGCCAATGGTGACATCGACAAAGCCGCTTTCGCCCAGGTGCTCGAATCGCTGATCGAGGCCAAGGTGCACGGCATCATCATTGGTGGTTCGACCGGTGAGTACTACTCCCAGACCGCTCAGGAACGTATCGAACTGGCGGCCCACGCCAAGGATGTGATCGGCGGCCGTCTGCCGCTGATCGTCGGCACTGGCGCAACCCGTACCGAAGATTCGGTCGAGTACGCCAAGGCGGCCGCTGCTATCAAGGCCGATGCCCTGCTGGTGGGTTCGCCGCCCTACGCGCTGCCGACCGAACAGGAAAACGCTATCCATGCCTTGACCGTCGACCGCGCCGCCGGCCTGCCGATCATGCTCTACAACTACCCAGGCCGCATGGGCGTCAGCATGGGCGAGGCGTATTTCTCGGCCGTCTCTGAGTCGAAAAACATCATCGCCATCAAGGAAAGCTCGGGTGACATGAACCAGCTTCATCGCTTGGCACGTAACTTCCCGAACATCGCGCTGTCCTGCGGCTGGGATGACCAGGCGCTGGAGTTCTTCGCCTGGGGCGCGCGCAGCTGGGTGTGTGCCGGTTCCAACTTCATTCCTCGTGAACACGTGGCCCTGTATGAAGCCTGCGTGATCGAAAAGGACTTCGAAAAAGGCCGCAAGATCATGTCGGCGTTCATGCCGCTGATGGACTTCCTGGAAACCGGCAAGTTTGTTCAGTCGATCAAGTACGGCTGTGAATTGAACGGCCTGAAGACCGGCAGCGTGCGCTCGCCGCTGCAGCCACTCGCGGATCACGAAAAGGAAGTCCTCAAGGACGTGATTGCCACCCTCAAGCGCGAAGTCGCGCAGATCACCGGAGCTTGAAGCCATGAGCGATCTCTTGACCACGGCGCAATACGCCGCTATCGCTGAAAAGCTTACGCTGCCAACCCAAGCGTTTATCAACGGCGCCAATTACACCTC
This sequence comes from Pseudomonas sp. KH_021, assembly GCF_057838865.1. Classification (NCBI taxonomy): domain Bacteria; kingdom Pseudomonadati; phylum Pseudomonadota; class Gammaproteobacteria; order Pseudomonadales; family Pseudomonadaceae; genus Pseudomonas; species Pseudomonas sp. KH_021. Next base: position 2,440,923 of record NZ_CM174477.1, read on the forward strand.
GCCGTCGGGCCGCACATTCACCACGACTAACCCGGCCACCGACACGGTGCTGACCGAGATCACCGCCTGTGACGCCAATGACGTCAACGTGGCGGTGGCCAATGCCAACGAGGCCTATGAAGACGGGCGCTGGCACAAGCTGACGCCGGGCGCACGCAAAAAGGTCCTGCTGCGCTTCGCCGACCTGCTCGAGGAGAACCTGGTCGAGCTGTCGGTCATGGAGAGCCTGGACAGCGGCAAGCCGATTCGTGAATGCCAGCTCACCGACATTCCTGAAACCATCCACATGATCCGCTGGCACGCCGAGCTGATCGACAAAATCTACGACAGCACCGCGCCGGTCGGTTCCGACGCCCTGACCCTGGTGGTCCGCGAGCCGATCGGTGTGGTCGGCCTGGTGTTGCCGTGGAACTTCCCGCTGCTGATGCTGGCCTGGAAGATCGGCCCGTCGCTGGCCGCTGGTTGCTCGGTAATCGTCAAGCCGGCCAAGGAAACCACGCTGACCGCCGTTCGCGTCGCTCAACTGGCCTTCGAAGCCGGTATTCCGGCGGGCGTGTTCAACGTCGTCACCGGTGGCGGCAAGGACGTCGGCGAACCGCTGGGCCGTCACATGGACGTGACCATGGTCAGCTTCACCGGCTCCACCGACACCGGTCGCCTGTTCTTGCACTATTCCGCTGAGTCGAACCTCAAGCGCATCGTGCTGGAGTGCGGTGGCAAGAACCCGGCGGTGGTGATGAACGACGTCGAAGACCTCGATCTGGTCGCCTCGCACGTGGTCAATGGCGCGTTCTGGAACATGGGCGAAAACTGCTCGGCGTCTTCGCGCCTGATCGTTCACGCCGACATCAAGGACGCTCTGCTCGAGCGCATCGATGTGCACATGCGCGAGTGGAAAATGGGCAACCCGCTGGACCCGCAAAACCGCATCGGTTCGATGGTCAGCAAGGCACATTTTGAAAAAGTGCGTTCCTACATCGACCAGGCCGGTGTCGAGGAACTGGACGTGGTGTTCGGTGGCAAGACCCAGGACGGCATCTTTGTCGAGCCGACCGTGGTCGACGGCGTTGGCGCTGACAGCCGCCTGTTCAAGGAAGAGATTTTTGGCCCAGTGCTGACCGTCACGACCTTCACCGATATCAACCAAGCCATCACCTTGGCCAACGACTCGGTGTATGGCCTGGCGGCGTCGGTGTACACCGATAACCTGCGCCACGCCATCAAGCTGTCGCGTGAGATTCGCGCGGGCGTGGTCACGGTCAACTGCTTCGGCGAAGGCGATGCCTCGACGCCGTTTGGTGGTTACAAGGAATCCGGTTTCGGCGGGCGCGACAAGTCGATCTGGGCTCACGACCAGTACACTGAATTGAAAACCATCTGGATCGATGTGTCTGAGCGCTAAGCTCCGCGCATAGACGTTGCTGTAAAGCATGCCCCTTTCGGTTGACGGGCCGAAAGGGGCATGCCCTGAACAGATCTGCGCGACACGCTGCAGTGATAACGACCTACAAAAAATCTTTCTGATTTCTGCGACAACAATAAAAGCTGACGGGTTCAGACAGACACTATTGCTCCATGCGCGATGCATGCCCCCATGCACCCACTGGCCCATGTTCATTTCTAGAAAACGACTCATGACTTCCCATCGTACTGCCCTGACTTCTGCCCATGTCACTGCTTTGCTGTTTGGTTTAACCGGTATTTTTGGCGCCTTGATCAACGCTGATGCCAGCGTCATCACCATGGGTCGAGCCGCCTTCGCCATGCTCGCATTGCTGGCCTTTGCGTGTGTGCAACGACGCCCGATCTTCAAGCAACTGGATGCCTTCAAGGCCGGCCTGTTTGTCTTGAGCGGCCTGCTGTTGGCGGCCCATTGGGTCACCTTTTTCATTGCGATCAAAGTGGGCGGTGTGGCGGTTGCCACATTGGGCTTCGCCAGCTTCCCGGCCTTTATCGCGGTGCTGGATATCTTGATCTTCCGCGAACGTATCCACCTCAACGAATCGCTCCTGCTGGGGCTTATCACCCTGGGCCTGGTCTTGGTCACCCCCTCGTTCGATATGGGCAATCAGGGAACGGTCGGCCTGCTCTGGGGCCTGGGCTCGGGTTTGTCGTTCGCCCTGTTGGCTATCACCAATCGGCGCGCCGGCAAAGGCGTCGACGCGGTGCAGGTGGCGTTCTGGCAGAACGTGACCGTGGCGGTGGTGATGCTGCCGTTCGCCTACAGCGGTATCGTTGCGCTGGATGCCAAGGACTGGCTGAACCTGGCGCTGCTGGGCGTGTTCTGCACGGGCCTGTCGCAGTACCTGTTCATCAAGAGCCTTGAGCGATTGAATGCGCGCAGTGCCGGTATGATCATTTCGCTGGAACCGGTGTACGCGATCGCCTGCGCGTGGTGGTTGTTCCATGAAGCGCCGTCTTATCGGATGCTGGGTGGAGCGCTGTTGATCGTGCTGGCGATTGTGTTCTCGGCCAAGGTCAAAGCACCGCGCCAAAACGCGCTGGCAGAATAATGCGGCCTGCCTGACATACCGTGGTGGCCCTATCGCAGCATAGGTATCTACACATCTTTTGGTGTACTGCATTTCGTAGCAGTGGACGAGTAGAACGAGGCCACGTCCGGCTGCGCAGCAGTCGTAAAACCTGGCACTTCAGTATTCAGATACACCGCGAGTACAGGCTTTGCGAGGACTACGTCCCCGGACCTGGCCTCGCTGAACTCGTCTACTGCTACGAATGTAGCCGCTGACGAGGTACGAGGCTGCGATCGGCAGCGAAGCGGCCGTAAAACCTGAGACCGTAATCCATCAGGCACACCGAAGGGCCTGAATTTACGACGGCTTCGCCGCCGATCGCAGCCTCGTACCTCGGCAGCGGCTACAAGAGCCGCGCTGCCCCAGAATTGTGTAGATACCTATGCCTATCGCAGCCAAGGCTTGCTCCTACCTGGGTGTACGCCGCCAATCGGGGGTAGGAGCCGGGTTTACCCGCGATGCAGACGCCATGGTGTTTCAGGCAGACCGCACCGATCCCATGTCGCAGGCAGAGCAGGACATGCCGCTTTGAGTCGATTCGACGACGGACCCTGCGCCGTAGCATCAACCTCGGTCACATGGATACTTGAGGTGCAGGATGCATAACCCCGAACAGCCACACCCCCACATCTTCCGCGTTTTCTTTCCTCTCGCCGTATCTTCACCCTTTCAGACCTGATCGATAACAGCCGCCTTGCGCGGATCACTGGCGTCGATGATTTGCCTTAATTAAAAAAACAAAGGGCTCCCTAATGTCTCTGAAAACAACATCGAGTGATGACAACCTGGCGGCTGGCTTCAAGCAGCGACACGTCACCATGCTCTCCATCGCCGGCATTATCGGCGCCGGGCTGTTTATCGGTTCGGGCCATGCCATCGCCGCGGCCGGGCCCTCTGCAATCGTCGCCTACGCATTGGCTGGGCTGTTGGTGGTGCTGGTGATGCGGATGCTCGGCGAAATGGCCGTCGCCTCGCCAGACACCGGTTCGTTCTCCACCTACGCCGACAAGGCCATCGGGCGTTGGGCCGGGTTTACCATCGGGTGGCTGTACTGGTGGTTCTGGGTGCTGGTGATTCCCCTTGAAGCCATTGCCGCCGGCGCCGTGCTCAACAGCTGGTTCCCCCAGGTGGAAACCTGGATGTTCGCCCTCGGTGTCACTGCACTGTTGACCCTCACCAACCTGTTCAGTGTCGCCAAGTACGGCGAGTTCGAGTTCTGGTTCGCGATGGTCAAGGTGGTGGCGATCGTCTCGTTCATTGCACTCGGCGCCTGTGCCCTGGCGGGCTGGCTGCCGGAGCGTGAGGTGAGCGGTGTGGCGCGGCTGGTGACTGAATACGGCGGCTTTATGCCCAATGGCTGGGAAGCGATCATCGGTGCGCTGCTGACTACCATGTTCAGTTTTGTCGGTACGGAGGCGGTGACCATTGCCGCGGCAGAGTCGAAGGACCCTGCGAAAAATATCGCACGGGCCACCAAATCGGTGATCTGGCGGATCTGCATTTTCTACCTGCTGTCCATCTTTGTGATCATCTCCGTGGTGGCCTGGAATGACCCGCTGCTGCCGGTTCAGGGTTCGTACCAGCGCGCGCTGGAAATCATGAACATCCCGCACGCCAAAACCCTCGTGGACATCGTGGTGCTGTTCGCGGTGGCCAGCTGCCTGAACTCGGCGATCTATATCTCGTCGCGGATGGTGTACTCGCTGAGCAAGCGCCAGGAAGCACCGGCGTTCCTGCAGCGCACCTCATCGGCGGGCGTCCCTCGGGGTGCGGTGATTGCCAGCACAGTGATCGGCCTTGCTACCACGGCGTTGAATTTCTTCGCACCCTCGCAAGTGTTCGCCTTTCTGCTCGCCAGCTCCGGCGCCATCGCCTTGCTGGTCTATCTGGTGATCGCGATCTCGCAATTGCGCATGCGTGCCAAGCTCGACAAGGCCCACGCCCACATCGAGTTCAAGATGTGGCTGTTCCCTTGGCTGACCTGGTTGGTCATCGCATTCATCGTCTTTGCGCTCGGGGTCATGGTTGTCATGCCAGCGCATCGCAGTGAAGTGTTGTCGACCGGTGCGTTGACCATCGTGATCGTTGCGTTGGGGTTGATGAAGACGCGACGTCATGCTCACCCGGTTGATTATTCGCCGGCAGGGTAGGAGCCGACTTTAGTCGCGATGGCATCACCGCCCGTATGTCGGATATACCGCGGTGATGCCATCGCGACGGTTCGGCGCCCTTGATCAGGATTCGGCTGCCGACCTGCGGTGACCGCGGCCAACTGTAATTACATGGACTCGCCCCAACCGAGGCGTCTATGCGCCACGGTGGCATCTATAAAGAAGCCAACGACAGCGAGGGCGAGCCCATGAAAAAGCATACGACCAACAATCACTCTGTGTCTTCAGCCGACCTAGCAACCTGTTCGACCGTCTCGGTAGATCTTGCCAAGAGGGTCTTCCAGGTGGCCGGGGAAAACGCCCTGGGCCAAGTGGTGTACGAGGACCGAATCAAATCGCGCGAAGCCTTCCAGGCGTTTCTTCGCCAACTGCCCATGAGCGTCATGGTGCTGATGGAAACAGGCCCAGGCGCTCAGGCATGGGCGCGGTTGCTGCAGGCCCAAGGCAACCCGGTGCGGATCCTGCCTGCGCAGCATGTGGCCGATCATCGCAGCGGGCCGAAGAATGATCGCAACGATGCACATGCGATCTTGCGGGCGGGTCGAGATAGTCGGATTGTCTCAGTGCCGGTCAAAAGTGCCGCGGCGCTGGCCATGCAGGCACTGCATCGCGCCCGCCAGGGCTATGTGCGGCGGCGCACGGCCATGGGTAATCAGATGCGTGGCTTGCTGCTCGAGCATGGCGTGGCCTTGGCGCAAGGTGAGGCGGCGATCAGCCGGGTGGTGCCGCGGATACTCGAGGATGCCACCCAGCCGCTGCCGGATCTGCTGCGCGAGCTGATTGCTGAGCTGCTCGGCGAATGGAGCCAGTTGGGCGAGCGCGTCAGCGTATTGACCGGCCGGCTGGAAACGGCTGCACAGCAGGATGAGACGGCAAAAAGGTTGATGACGGTGCGTGGCATCGGTCCGATCATCGCCACCGCGCTGCTGGCCAAGCAGGTCGAGCCTGAGCGCTTCGCCAACGCACGCCAGTTTGCCGCCTACTTTGGTTTGGTGCCCACTCAGCACAGCAGCGGACAGAAAATCCGGCTGGGCAAGATGAGCAAGCAGGGCGACGCCTACCTACGCAGCCTGGCGATCCAGGGCGCGCATGCGGTCTTGAGACAGGTGCGGCCTGATTCGGAACAACCCGATGACCGGCGCTTGCTGCGCTGGCTGTGTCGCTTGGGTCGCAAGGAAACGGCCGTCCGATTGGCCAACCGTACCCTACGCATCGTCTGGGTATTACTGAAAACCGAGCAGACCTATCGTCGCCACATGGGCAATGTCCAGGAGGCGACGATGAGTCACTGATCCACAGAGTTCTGCCACCGGGGCGTTAAAGCGCTCCAACCCTTGCTAAAGAACATTGACCCCAGGTCAGACCGTCGCGGATTGATGCCTGTGCTCCTACTGGCCCTTGAGGCCTTAACGTAATTGGCATACCGCGAGCTTATTGAATGTTGGCCAGAAGCCGATCAGGCTTCCTCGAGTAGGCCTTATACATAGATGCAGCCGGGTAGCAGTGTTCAAAAGCGGGTTGATAGTGGGGGCGAGTCCATACATAGGAGCAGAGCTTGCTCGCGATGAACGCACCGCAGTTTGCCTGATGTACCGTGGTGGCCTATCGCAGGCAAGCCTGGCTCCTACAGGGGTTTGGCAATGGGTTCAACCGGCAGCAGCGTCGCTCCACTCGCTATTGATCAGGCGTTTTAGCTTGAGCGGATTGCTGTTTTGCAGTGCTGGCGGCAGAAGCGCATCGGGAGAGTTCTGGTAGCAGACCGGGCGCAGGAAGCGATCTATCGCCAACGTGCCCACGGACGTGCCGCGCGAGTCCGACGTTACCGGGTACGGTCTACCGTGAACCATGGCTTCGCAGACCTCTACGCCAGTAGGGTAGCCATTGAGCCTGACGCCTACCCAAGTCCAAAGCCCACTACTCAATATCGAGATCAGCCCCGGCAAGCTTTGCTCGCCATTCGATCTCAACTCATATCGATATTGAGCAGTGGTCGATCGCAACCTATCGGCAGCGGCTACACGCTCGACGCGTCCAACAATGCCTCCGTTAACGCCGCCGCTGTTTCAATGGCATGCAACGTTGCCCAATGCATCCCTCTCGCCGCCCGAGGCGTGAGCTGACACACCTCATTCGCCGTGCTATACGCCGCTTGCAAATACAGCGAAACATGCACCAGCGCATCCTCCGCCAGCACGCCTCTGTTCACACTGAACATTGGTAAATCACAGGCACCGAAATGCCCAAATGCCTTCTGCGCTGTCTTGCGAATCGTTCCAGGCACAAACAACCCGCTTGCGCTTGCATCCTTGGGCGGCATCACCACGTCATCAGCACCGCTTAACAGCGCCTCGATCAACGTCCTCGCACACTCCACCGACCACACCGTGGACCACGGCAATCCGTTGTCGAGCAAGGGCGTGACATTGTAGATACGGGTGGCTGTTTCGAACGCGGTTTCCAGATGACGGGCGATATGGATCAGCGCGTCTTCGGCGATGACACCGCTGCGCACGTGAAAGAGCGATTCGTGGGCGTTGTTGCAGGAACTGAAGGGGTATTGAGCCGTTTGCAGGATGGTGGTGGGACGTAACGGTGGTGGATCGGGGACGATCTTCATTTCAGTGCAGCTCCTTGATTCAATTGAGCTGCCATCTTCTGCTGTCAAACAGAACGGGTGGCAGCTGTACGCGGGTTGACAGACCGGGAATCAAGGAAACCGGCGCACACGAGTGTGCCCCACGCACAGCTGCCATAACACGAAACGGCAGACACAAAAAAAAGCGTCAGCCATCAGATATGGAGCGCTTGTGCGCCTTGATGTTTGCGGCCTGTCAAAGCCGGTCGCTGAATTTGCAGCGACGGGCAGGAGGTTAGCATGAATGCGCAATGGGGCAAAAGTTGATTGCCCCATCACGAAGGGAGGCTCCAAGCATTGGGCTCGAGGCTCCTGCTACACAGCAGATGCCTCACCAGCTTCCGTAGGGAATTCCGAATTGCTCAATATAACGTTTGGAATTTTCACTGATCTTGTATGCGTAACGACCGTCGTTATGTCCTTGGCTCGGGCCTAAGGGCTCAAGCTCAGCCTGAGCACGAGCTACCTTGACCGGGCGGTGGCACTCATCACGCACCCACACCTGAACAATACCGCCAGGAGCCAAACCTAACTTCATTGTGGCGTCGTAAGCTGATGGGCTATCAGGGCTTTCAGGGCACCGACGCGCCGTTGCGGTACGCATGATCTGGCGCGCACTTTCTGGTATCTCCACCCAGGCTCGGTAGGTCTGTGGCTCGACAATCGACTGCCAGCGCACGAAGACTCTCACTGGAAGGTCGGCCCCAACAACAGATCTTCCACCACCACCAATCGCACGCCAGCCACGAGCAGTTTCAACACCGTCCTTGAATTCACCCACACCAGCAACACCGCCGCTTCCATGGTCGATGACTTGCCCCTGAATATCGACTACAGCGCTCTTTTCGACCCAGACTGTCATGTGTCGGGGTGCGGTAAAGCCAAGCCCCCACCAGGGAGAGTGCGGGTCCTGTGCTGCTGACAAGGGGTCCATGGTCTGGCACCCACTTGCCAACAGAATGCCCAGCAGGCCCCATAACCTTCGCGTCACTGTCATTCCCTGTCGGGTACATGAGGATGCTGCACACGCACGGCATTTGTGGTGGGGGTATTGAGATAAGCCAGCACTCCCGTGCGAGGTTCAAGGCCTTGTATCACTGCGGGTGGATTCCAGTGCGCAGAAGTATGGATGTACCTCAACATGAGTTGCCGCTCTTCTGCAGGCGTGGTGCGGTAGTCTCCCGCCACGAAGCGATCGCAAAGAGGCTGGAGCTCTGCCGGTACTCTAAATTCAGGTAAATCTGGAATATCGCTGAAACGTACTCCCTTGTCCTCGGCCAACTCGTACATAACCCTGAAGTAAATCCGCGCCAGCTCGCCACGCACTTGACGCTTGAGCTGCAAGGCGGCATACACCCGCTTTTGTCGGGGAGCTGAACGATCTTGCGGGTCAGTCTCAAGCAGCTTGGGCTCTGGGGTGACGATTTCCAGCATTTCAGGCAACCAACCCCTGGAGAGCCATTGAGTCCGTACTTGCTGCGCATCGCGATAGATCGAAGTGGCTTCCACTTGGGTGCTGAGAGTGACATCCAGCGCCTGCATCGGGCTGACCAACACACGCTCTTCGGCCACAGTGAAATAGCTACCACCGATATCCGAATGCACGCCCGGTAACGTGAACTCTGAATGGTCAGGTTTAACCCGGTTTAGCGCAAAGTTGCTGCGAATCTCATCACGAGCGACAAGGTGAATAACATTCGGGAACAGTTGGCGTGACAGGTAAAGCTTCAGCCCTGGCGCCACTGAGCTACGCACATTACCCATGTTGGACAAGCCGCCAATGGAGGCTACCGTATCGAACAGGCCGACAAAGCCTACGTGGATATCCTGTTGGTACTCACCGATAAAGCGGCGACTGAAGGAGTTTGACATCGCTCGAAAAACCCCTTTTAGCGGCCCGCGATTGCCTAGGGCCACTTCGTTGGCGAAGTGTCGCGCAGCTGCAGCACCTCGGCTGAAACCAAAGGTGTCGAAGATCAGGCGAGTAATTTCGCAGTTGGGGTTGTCCAGCTGAAAACGTTTAATTTCTGCTTGTATCTTAGTAAACGACTCTTGAACACGTGCCGCCACACCGGTTTCGCCACGTCCAACCCCGGCCCCTATCAGGCTGTCCTTCTTGCCCGCCTCAGTACCAATGCCATCTATGTAGGCCATCCGGAACGCCTTCCGCTGTGGGCCTTCACCTTCGACGCTGTCAGGCGCGTAGTAAAGCTCGCTAAGCTTTTTGACGTTGGTTACATCATTCCCGTAACTGCTTTCCGGGTCGCTCATGTAAGGCTTGCAACTGGCGTCCAGGTCTTCTGGCTTGATCGGATGGTGGGCGCCACACAGAGCCCCCATCGCCGTATTAGCGGCGTTATTCCCAGTGCCATCGAAGAACACGCCTATGCGCAGGGTAACGCCGATGGCGGTTTCTTCCTCCAGCTCATCTTCTTCCTCTTCCTCCTCCAGCTCTGCCGCCAGTAGATCATGGCTGCGGGCCTCCCACGGGACGACTCGCTCTGAGGGTTGTGGCGGCACAGGATTGGCACTCCGGGCTCCCAAGACGGTGCTCGGCCTCTGGCCGAATGAGGCGGGGACAGCGGCGCTACCTATAAGCACCGAACCAGAGCCGCCAATCACAACCCCGCCATGACTGCTTTGTGAGCCCATCACCACCGCAGGTTGGCCATTGACCAACACATTCGGAATAACCTGAGCATTCAGTTCACTGCCACACGCGGTGCAGTCGCCTTGACGGGCGGCAGGCAAGCCACCGATCAACACATTCGGCGAGCCGGTGGTGATTGTGGTCTTGCCACATTTAGGACAGGTGACAGCATCACCTTGGCGAGCAGCGGGTTTGCCGGACATTGCCGATCTCCTTTCAGCGAAAAATAAGGAGGCCGACGGTGGCAATGACAACAAGCAATCACAATCAGATGATTCCTAATTAGATGTACGAATTTTCTCTGGCGTATTGAGGTAAATCGATCGCTGCGAAGTTTGAGCAGGCTGGCCCGAAACCACAAAGACCTAAAGCCGAACCACCAAGGCTAACAACCCCAACCCCACAGGCCACGGCACGTTGCAACAAATGTGGGAGCCGGCCTTAGCCGGCGAATGCGCCGCGCGGGCGGCGCTCGATTTAGGCAACAGCACAAAACCCAAGGCAAGCGCCTGGAAGCCTTGATACGGCCTGCCTCTCTTCATTCGCAGGGTAAACCGCAGAGTGCCTGTCAACAGATCGCATGAGCCACACAAGGTGCCTGCCTTGGTTGTTCCTTTGCTCTTGAGATCGCGCGCCGCCCGCGCGGCGCATCGCGACCAAGGGCTAGGCGCCCCCGTCGCTCCTACATTGGTTGCAACGCGCCATGGCCTGTGAGATTGGAGTTGCCAGCCACGCGCAAGCTGGCCCAGGCACTGGGTGCCACGACCATCAACGCGGCCTGCCATAACTTTGAATGAACGGAAAACGGCGTGGGAGTAAAGCTTGCTCGCGATGAAATCACCGCGGTATAGGGCGGGGTTTGTCAGCAACCAAGAACGCCACTCAATCGAGTGGCGTTTCTGATGGTGCGTGATTCGCCCACTACGCAGCGAATTTTTCGATCTGCGATTCACGCCAGATAATGCCGGCCCCCGGCAGATCCGGGACCACCGCGTGGCCGTCCTTAAAGGTCAGGGTCGGCTCGATGATCGCCCCGGCGATGTCCAGCCGCTCCAGCCAGTCGGCTGTGGGCGAAACCGCCAGTACATGGGCACTGAACTCCTGGAACAGGTGGCTGGACAAGGGCAGGCTGAACTGTTGGGCCAGGGCGCTCGCGCGCAGCCAGCCGGTGACGCCGCCGATTTTCATGAGGTCCGGCATGGCCACGTCGCAGGCGCCAGTAGTCAGCGCCTTGAACATCTCTTCTGGGCCGAACCAGTTTTCGCCTATCTGGATGGGCACCTTCAGTGCATCGCGAATGCGTCGGTGACCCGCGTAGTCGTACTGCAGGGTCGGCTCCTCGATCCAGTGGATGCCCTCATCTTGTAGGGCCAGGCCACGGTGGATGGCTTCGGTCACCGTCAGGCTCTGGTTGTAGTCGACCATGATCGAGAAGCTTTCGCCGACGGCGCGGCGCATGCTGCGGATGACGCGCAGATCTTCGGCCAGCGTGCTGTAGCCGATCTTGGTCTTGACCGCGCGAAAGCCCGCTTCGGCGGCATCGACGGCACGCGAAGTGGCCAAGGCTTCACCGTCCATGCTGTGACTGTCGTAGCTTTTTACGCGACCCAAGCTGCCACCCAGGCACTGGACCAGTGGCAGTCCCTGGGCCTTGGCCAGCGCATCCCAAGCGGCCATGTCGATGCCCGCCGCGGCCATGCGCACCAACCCCGTGAACCCCAGCAGGCAGAAGCGCTTGCTGAGCATCAGTTCCAGATCACTGGGCGCCAAGGGCTGATCAATGATCATGCTGGCCATGTCATCGACCATCTGCTTGAGGGATTTGAGCGCAATCGGCGTGTAGGCGAACAGGTAGGCATGGCCGGTGACCCCGGCGTCGGTGGCAAGGTCGAGCAACACCAGCGGCGCGGTGGCGACAGTGCCGACGGCGGTATGGATCGGGTACGGCAGTGGAACGTTGACGGCCCGTGACGTGAGGCCGGTAATCTTGATGGCAGACATGATCAACCTTTCTTGTTTTCCAATGAGCGAACGACGGCCGACCGCTGTGCGGGAGGGCAGGGCGTTGCGGCGCCGTCGAGGTAGTCGGGTGACAGGCCGGTGACCGCCGGGCAACCGATTTGAGCCAGGGTGCGGTCGATGTCGTCCTTGAGCAGGCGCAGTACATCGTCAACACCGGCTTCGCCGCGGGCGGCCAGGCCGTACAGCGTGGCCCGTCCCAGCAGTACCGCGTCGGCGCCCATGGCCAGGGCCTTGACGATATCGGCACCCCGGCGAAAGCCGCTGTCGATCAGCACCGGGGCGGCACATTTGCGGCGGGTCTGCGCCAGTACTTCCATGGGCGATATCGCGCTGTCGAGCTGACGTGCGCCATGGTTGGACAGGATCACGCCATCGACGCCGAGTTCGATGCAGCGTGCTGCGTCGTCGGCGTTCAGGATGCCCTTGACCAGCAGGGTATGCGGCCACTTGTCACGCAGCCAGCGCAGGGCCTGCCAGTCAAAGCTTGCGTCCATCTGCCGGCTCATCAGCGCGGCCTGGACTTCCAGGTTGGAGGCGTCGCTGCTGACGAAATTGGCCAGTTCCGGCATGCCATGGCGCAGCAGGTCCAGGGACCAGCGCGGGTGCAGGCAGCCGTCCAACAGTACCTTCGGCGTGTAGCTCATGGGCATCTTGAAACGGTTGCGCAGGTCACGCTCCCGATAGCCGTTGACGCCCACATCGGTGGTCAGTACCAGGGTGCTGTATCCGCAGGCCAAGGCTCGTTCGACCATTTGCTCGGCCAGGGTGCGGTGCACGACATAGAGCTGGAACCACAGGTCGCCATCGCACCCTCGGGCCAGTGCCTCGATGGACAGGTTGGAGGCCGTGGACAGGACGAAGGGAATGCCGGCGCGGCTTGCCGACCGGGCCAGGGCAAGGTCACCTTGCGGCCAGAGTGAGCCGTTCAGACCCGTAGGGCCGATCAGCAAGGGCAGCGCCTGGCGTTTGCCAAACAGGCTTGTGGACAGGTCGCGCTGGCTCACGTCCACCAACCGCCGCGGCTTGAACCGCAGGGGTTGGAACACGTCACGGTTGTGCTGCAAGCCGTGTTCGTCTTCGGCGCCGCCTTCCAGGTAATCGAAGACCATTTTGGGCAGGCGCTGGCGAGCCAGTTGCCGATAATCGGCAACGTTCAGCGGTGTGGTTTTCCACATGGGTTTTGACTCCTTCAGCCTTGGGGCGCCAGGGTTTCCACTTCGATCAGTACCGGTTTCTGGAGCGCCAGCGCCTGGCGCAGGGCATCCTCCAGTTGACCCTTGTTGCGGGCGTTGAAGGACTGCATGCCGTAGCCCTTGGCCAAGGCGCAGAAGTCGATGCCCGGCACGTCGAGCCCTGGCACGTCTTCGACCTCAAGCACCCCAGCGAACCAGCGCAGCGCGCCGTAGGTGCCGTTTTTCATGATGATGAAGAGGGTCGGGATGTTGTACTGAACGGCGGTCCACAGGGCGCTGATGCTGTAGTTCGCCGAGCCGTCGCCGATCACCGCGATTACGCGGCGTTGCGGTTCGGCCAGTTGCACGCCCACGGCGGCGGGCATGGCGAAGCCCAGGCCGCCGGCCGCGGCGAAGTAATAGCTGCCGGGGTTCTGCATGGCCAGGCGCTGCCACATCAGGCCGGTGGTGGAGGTCGACTCGTTAAGGTAAATGGCGTCGCTGGGGGCGATGGCGTTCAAGGTGTCGAACACCAGCTCCGGCGACAGCGGGCCATGGCCTTCTCGGGCCGGTGTCGGGACGGGCAGGGGCTCGGGCATGGCCCGCTGAGCTGGGCGTACACGCTCTGCCAGGGCAGCGGCGATCAGGCCCACGTCACCGACGATGGCGTCGCCCATGGGCGCACGCGCTGCTTCCAGCGGGTCGCAGGTGATGGCCAGCAGTTCGGTGCCCGCTGCCAGGTATTGGCCTGGATCGTACTGGTGGTAGCGGAACACCGGTGCCCCCAGCACGACCACCAGGTCATGGCCTTCAAGCAATTTGCCGATGGTGGCGATGCCCGCGGGCAGCAACCCGCGAAAACAAGGGTGGCGGGTCGGGAAGGGGCAGCGTGGCGCGGACGGCGCGACCCAGACCGGCGCTTTCAGGCGTTCGGCCAGGGTGACGCAGTAGGCGTTGGCCTTGGCCGCATCGACGTCTGGCCCCAGTACCAGCACCGGGTTGGTGGCATTCGACAGGCGCTCCACCAGCTGCGCCATAAGGGCCTCGCCCGGCAACCCGGCACTGTGAACCTTGCGGTCGAGCAGGTGGCTTGATTGCGGATTGGCATCCTGCGCCCAGTCGTCATAGGGCACCGACAGATAGACCGGGCCGCGGGGTGCCATGGAGGCCATATGGATGGCCCGGCTCATGGCGTGGGGCACTTCCTGGGCACTGGCCGGCTCGTAGCTCCACTTCACCAGCGGCCGGGGCAGGTTCGCCGCGTCCACGTTGGTCAGCAGTGCTTCGACCCCCACCATCGCGCGGGTTTGTTGCCCGGCGGTGATGATCAGCGGCGAATGGGAGTTCCAGGCGTTGCTCAACGCGCCCATCCCGTTGCCGGTGCCGGCAGCCGAGTGCAGGTTGACGAAGCCTGGCGTGCCACTGGCCTGGGCATAGCCGTCCGCGATGCCCACCACGACGCCCTCGTGCAGGCCAAGGATGTAGGTGAAGTCCTCGGGGAAATCCTTGAGAAAGGGCAGCTCATTGGAACCGGGATTTCCAAAAACGGTGGTAATGCCCTGGCGGCGTAGCAGTTCGTAGGTGGCGGCGTGGACGGATGTCATGGCGGGTTTCTCTCTCCAGTCGATGGCCTGGAAAGTAAAACGTCGTGCTGAATAGATCAAATAGATGGTTTTTTTGTTAAATATAGACAGTGTCTATGTGTGCGGGTGACCAATGACGCGCAATGCCTGGTAATCCACGGTATCTGGGGCCACCTGCGACTCGTAGGAGCGGACCTGGCCGCGATGGGCTGCGAAGCGGCCCTTGCCATCCAGTTTGTATCGCAGATGCTACTGGCCTCTGGGGCCGCTGCGCAGCCCATCGCGGCCGGGTCCGCTCCTACATTGTTATCAGGTTTTGTGAGTCATTACGGCTAAAGCCCGATCAGGGTGTTCTTCAGTAATCCGCAAAACCAGCGCTGGGCCAGGATGTCGCTCGCGTGGTCGTTCCATTGCAGGCTGACTTCGATCCGCGGCACTGAAAACGGCAGCTCGACCACGCGCGTATGACTGCGCAAGGCGAACATGGTGGCGATGCGGGAGGGCAGCGTCACGATCAGGTCGGTGGTGGAAATGACCTCGGGCAGCACGCTGAAATGGGGAACGCGCAAACTGATTTTTCGCTCGAGGCCCGATTGGCGCAGCCTGTCCTCGACCACATGGTGGCCGGTGACGGACGAGACCACCACATGCCGTTCATCGAGAAATTGCTCCAGGGTCATGTCTTCGCGGATGCGGGGATGATCCTCACGCACCAGGCACACGTAGCGCTCCTGGAAGATCAGATCGCAATTGGCATTGAGCGGCGAGTCGCTGCGGTTGCAGATGGCGGCGTCGATCTTGCCGGTGTTCAACCACTCACCGAGCTTTTCGATATCGATCTGGATGACCTCCAGTTCGATGTTGGGCGCTGCCGCCGCCAAGGCCTTGAGGATGTACGGCAGGAAAAATACCTCTCCCAGGTCGGACAGTGCCAGGCGAAAGCAGCGGGTCGAAAACCTGGGCTCGAAGTGGCTGGTCTGGGCGATTGCCCGTTCGATCTCGGCCAGCGAATAGCGAAACTTTGCGTACAGCTGAGTCGCCTGGAAGGTGGGCTGCATACCGTCGCGGCTGCGCTTGAACAAAGGATCGTTGAGCAGCGTGCGTAACCTCGACAAGGCATAGCTGACCGATGGCTGGGTGATATGCAGGCGCTCGGCTGCGCCACTGACGCTGCCCGTTTCGTAAATCGTGACGAAAACGCGCACCAGGTTGAGATCGATCATCGGTTGCCCTTGTATAAGCCGTATCTATAAGTAGTCGAAAATTCTATCTATTTGATCTATTCGACGTCTATCCATATCGTTTCGACACGGCGAGAAAAGCTCGAAACACTCTCCGCCCGGTTGCGCATTACGCCACAGCGTCAGCACGCTCCCTACAACAATAAGAGTAACCCTCATGCGCTCGATAAATGCGTTGGAAGTGGTCAACACCGCCCGTTTGAACCGATTTCACTACCTGTTGGTGTTCTGGTGCTCGTTCATCATGCTGTTCGATGGCTATGACTTGGTCATCTATGGATCGGTCCTGCCGCACCTGATGAGCGAGTGGGGGCTTTCGCCCGGCGAAGCCGGTGTACTGGGCGCAAGCTCCCTGGCTGGGATGATGGCTGGCGCCGTGACCCTCGGCACCCAAGCCGACCGCTTTGGCCGTCGGCGGATCATCCTGTTCTGTGTGGCGCTGTTCAGCCTTGCTGCCCTGGGCAATGCCTTCGCCAGCGGTGCCACCAGCTTTGGCGTGTGCCGCTTCCTGACCGGTGCAGGCCTGGGCGGCGTAGTGCCTAACCTGGTCACCATCCTCAAGGAAATGTCCCCGGGCTCATGCCGCAATCGGCTGATCAACTTTATGCTCAGCTTCTTTGCCATCGGTGGGCTGCTGTCGGGCCTTGCGGGCGTCTACATCATTCCGCAGTTGGGCTGGCATGCATCGTTCTACGTCGCCGGTCTGTCATTGCTGGCGCTGCCGTTACTGTACAAATCCCTGCCCGAGTCAGTGGCCTACCTGGTGCATCGCAATCGCCAGGCAGAAGTCGCTGCGGTGCTGCGGCGGATCAACCCGGACCACAATCCTCAAGGTTCGGTGGTGTACGTGCTGGAATCACAGGAGGACGGCGCTTCTGCAGGCAAGACCTCGCCACTGGCCCTGTTCGGCAACGGCAGGAGCCTGAGCACCCTGATGCTGTGGTTGAGTTTCGGCCTGTGCATGGTGATGGTGTACGGCCTCAATACCTGGCTGCCCAAGCTGATGAGCAGTGGCGGCTACCCGCTGGGCTCCAGCATCGTGTTCCTGGTGGTGATGAATATCGGTGCGGTGATTGGCACGCTGATCAGTGGCTCGCTGGCCGATCGCTGGGGCTGCAAGACCACCCTGGCCGTGTTTTTCGCACTGGCGGCCGCCTCGATTTCACTGCTGGGCATCAAGCCTGGCGAGATGGGCCTGTACACCCTGCTGATCATCGCCGGTGGGTCCACCGTGGGGTGCCTGTCGGTGGTGCACACCTTGGCGGCTGATCTCTACCCCGCCCATGTCCGCTCCACCGGCGTCAGCATGGCTGCGGCCGTGGGGCGTTTCGGTGCCGTCAGCGGCCCACTGCTGGGCGGATGGCTGATGGGCATTGGCCTGCCGTTCGAGCAGAACTTCCTGGTGTTCGCGTTGCCTGGCGTTATCGCCATCATCTCTGTGCTGCTGGTTTCGCAAGCGCCAGCCGTGCGTTCTTTTGATCAAGATCTTCCCCGGGAGGGCGTTTGATATGTCTGGCAACGGCCAAGTAAACCGCACCACTTCAATTGCCCAGTTCATGGATGAGCAACGTTGGCTCGGCAGTTTCTACACCGGCCGCTGGCAGACTTCGGACATTCGGCTACCGGTGATGGACCCTTCGACCGGGCAAGAGCTGGCGAGCGTAGGCATCGCCGATGCGGCCACGGTCGCCCAGGCCGCCGAACGCGCCCGGCACGCCCAGCAGCGCTGGGCAGCGACCCCGTTCGATCAGCGCGCAGCCGTGCTGCGTACAGCTGCGCGGTTACTGCAGCAAGAGGCCGAAAGCTTTATCGAGTGGAATATTCGCGAGTGCGGTGCCGTGCGCTTCAAGGCGCAGTTCGAACTGGGCGCCTGTGTGGAGCAGCTGAACATGGCCGCCGCCATGCCCATGCAGGCCAACGGCGAGGTCTTTCCCTCGTCGCTGCCGGGACGCACCAACATCTGGCGTCGAGTGCCGATGGGCGTGATCGCGGTGATTTCGCCGTGGAACTTCCCGCTGCTGCTGTCACTGCGCTCGATTGCCCCGGCCTTGGCGCTCGGTAACGCGGTGCTGCTCAAGCCTTCGGAATTCAGCAGCGTGACCGGCGGATTGCTGCTGGCCCGTTTGCTGGAGCTGGCGGGTGTGCCCGAAGGGGTGTTCCAGGTACTGCCTGGCCTTGCCGAAACGGGCTCGGCGCTGGTCAGCGACCCGAACGTAAAGATGATCGCCTTCACCGGCTCGACAGCGGTGGGGCGCCGTATCGCGCAGACGTGCGGCACGCTGCTGAAGCGTTGCTCGCTGGAGCTGGGTGGCAACAACGCGCTGATTGTCACGGCGGATGCGGACCTTGATGCGGCGAGTTCGTCGGGTGCCTGGGGATCGTTCCTGCACCAGGGGCAAATCTGCATGCAGGCCGGTCGGCACATTGTTCATCGCAGCGTGGCTGCAGCCTATGCACAGAAGCTGCAGGCGCGGGCCGAAGCCCTGGTGTGCGGCAACCCGTCCACCGAACAGGTGCAGATGGGCCCGATGATCAATGCCCAGCAGCGCGACCGCGTGCATGGCCTGGTGCAGGAGGCCCTCAAGCAAGGGGCGACCCTGGCCACCGGCGGCACCTATGAGCAGCTGTTCTACCGGCCGACGGTATTGACCGGTGTCACCCCGGACATGCCGGTGTTCAAGGAAGAGATCTTCGGCCCCGTGGCACCGATCGTGGTCTATGACGACATCGAAGAAGCCCTGGCCTTGGTCAACGACTCCGAGTACGGCCTGGCCGTCGCCATTCATACCGCTAACGCGATGCGCGGGTACGAATGGGCGGCGCGCATCCACTGCGGCATGGTGCATGTGAACGATCAGACAGTGAACAACGAGTTCCAGGTGCCGTTTGGTGGCATGGGCGTTTCCGGCTACGGCGGACGCTACGGTGGCCCGGCGAACTTCGACGAGTTCACCGAGCGCCAGTGGGTCAGTCTGGTGAACGACCCAATCCAGTACCCGTTTTAATTTGCTTTCAACGCGCTCACGCAAGCTCTGGAAAACGGCCTGGGTGAGCGCTCGCTGCACGCGATGTTTCTGACAAAAATAATAAGAGGAATGTGTGTGATCAAATCGTCCGCTCGTTTCGGTGCTCTGTGTGCCGCTGTGACCTTCGCGTTCGTGCCGCTCGCGAAGGCTGAATTCGCCGATGACAGTCACCTGTCCCTGGGGCTGCGCAATTTCTACTCCAACAAGGACTTCAAGCAGAACAATGCACCCAAGTCGCAGATTGACAGTTGGAGCCAGGGGTTTGATTTGCAGTTCAAGTCTGGCTACACCGACGGGCCGGTACAGTTGGGCCTGGATGCCAGCGGGCAGTTCGCCTACCGGCTCGATGACGGGGAGGGCGTCCCGGACACCATTTTTCCGTTCGATCACAGCAAGGGCGAGCCGGTGCGCGACTATGGCCGTGCCAGGGTGACCGCAAAAATGAAGGTGTCGAAAACCGAATTGCGGGTCGGTGAGCATCGCCCGACGTTGCCGGTGGCCTACACGGACGACTCTCGGCAGTTGATGACCATTTACGAAGGCGCGACCTTGCAGTCTCGCGAGTGGGACAAGCTGACGCTGGACGCCGGACGGTTCTGGAAGATCACCAGCCGCGAGTCCAGCAACCGGGAAGACATCTTCCTGTTCGGCGACAACCCGGACCACCGCAGCAGCGGGCTCAATTTCGGCGGGGGGCGCTACGATTTCACGCCAGCGCTCAACGCGACGTATTTCTATGGCCAGCTGGAAGACATCTATCGCCAGCACTACCTGGGGGTGAGCTACACCCTGAACCTGGGCGACGGCTACAGCCTCAAGAATGATGTGCGCTACTACAACAATCGCGGGGAAGGGCAGCAACTGGCAGGCGACCTGGACAACCGGGCGCTGGGCTTGATGACGGCCCTGAAAAAGGGCGGCAATACCTTCACCCTCGGCTACCAGCGCATGTATGGCGAGGATAACTTCCCGCTGTTCAGCGGCTACGTCCCGCAACCGTACCTGGTGAACTGGTCGACGGTCGCGTTCTACAAGGCGGGCGAGCGTTCCTGGCAAGCGCGTTATGACTACGACTTCGCAGCGCTGGGCGTCCCGGGCCTGAAGGTGATGACCCGCTACCTGCGGGGCACGGGCGCGGAGCGTGGGCCTAACCTTGCAACCGACGTCGAAAGCGAGAGCAACCTGGTCATGAGTTATGTGTTGCAAAGTGGCCCGCTCAAGGGCTTGGGGGTGGAGGCCCGCAACATCAACGTCAAGACCCGCTATGCCGCCGATTACCAGGAGAACCGGTTGATCGCGACCTACACCTGGAATATCTGGTAAATCCCTTGAGGAAGTTGTGATGAGTCAGCAAAGCAATACAAGGTATAAAGTCGCTGCCGTGCAGGCTGCCCCCGCGTTTCTCGACCTCGAGCAAGGTATCACCAAGGCCATTGAGCTGATGGCCGAAGCTGCGCCGAGCATCTTCAGCCGCTGTCCAAGTTCGCCATGTATGCGCAGCATGAACAGGTGCATATCGCCGCCTGGCCCAGCTTCTCCATTTATCGCGGCGCGGCGTTCCAACTCAGCGCCCAGGCCAACAACGCTGCGACCCAGGTCTACGCGTTGGAAGGGCAGTGCTTTGTCATTGCCCCCTTCGCCACAGTCTCCAAAGAGATGCTCGAGGTGCTGATCGACACCCCCGCCAAAGCCGAGTTGCTGCTCGAAGGGGGTGGTTACGCCATGATCTACGGCCCGGACGGTGCCCCCTTGTGCGAGCCGCTTGGGGAAACCGAAGAAGGGCTGGTGTACGCCGATATCGACCTCAGCCAGATATACCGCGCCGCGGAGATTCGCGGGTAAACCCGCTCCCACATAGCCCGCTCGCTTCGAGCTGGCGCCCGTCGCGCTCCAGCAGCACCGCCAGGCTCAGGCGCCAAACGACGCGGTCCTGCTGTATGCCTTGATCGACCTGCACCTCTCGGCCGGCGAGCGGCCGCAGGCCAGGGCCTACCTGCAACGCTTGCAGCAAGCCGCCCCCAACGACCCACGACTGCCCCAGATCAGGGCCCAGCTTTGACCCAACCCGAACGTGGTAGAGCCAGCCTTGGCTTAATGCTTATCCGTTGTGGGAGCGGGCTTGCCCGCGAATCGCGGCGACACGGTTTGTCTGAGACACCGCGGTGAAGATATTCGCTGGCGAGCCAGCTCCCACATATATCCGGCATTCCGTGGTCCGGCCAAAGCCAATGTTCGCGGAGGGTTTCGCTTATTTCTGCCTCAGAGTGTTTCGACGACCTTTGCATACGCTAACTATTCGCATTAGCAAATAATAAACAGCGTTAACTAGGCGGGGGAACGACTATATCTATATCCGCGGTTTTGATCAGTCCAACGATGGCCTGTTCCTCAATGGTCTCAACCTGCTGAACCGCAACTACGGCATGTGGCGCGTCGATCCCTACAGCCTCGAAAGCGTGGAAGTGGTGCGCGGCCCCGGGTCGCTTGACGGTGCAGGTCAAGGATGGATCGACGCAAATCGATCATGTGGATGAAAAAAGCGGGTTCGTCGCGCCAGCGCTGACCTGGAATATCGAACGCTCAGGGTTTCGCGGTGATGCGCCACCTCAATGGCTTGACCGCCACGGGCGCCTTGCTGCCCTGCGATATAGCACCACATTGCTGGTGGTCGAGCGAAGTGGCTGACGTCTCTGTGGCAACGCAGAAGGTCCTGGAGCAGGGGACGCACCCCGGTAAAAGGTGGCCGGTCATTTCCGCTCGATCGTGAGCCTGCTCTATAACGCCATGCGTTCAAGTACGAATTGTCAAATCCTAATGATATCGAAATGTTCTGTTACTTAAATGTCGTCTTGGATTCAATGTCTTGAAAAATGTTACATATTAAACGTTTAGTGTATCTGGAGGATTCGTAGTGAGTCAGGTAAGGTGCTGCGCTTTATTAACCAGCGTCATCTTTAAAAAACAATGTATATGACTAAGCGTTCGATCAAGAAAAGTTCAAGTGCCCCGATGTTTTGTCTTTAAATCGAATTTCAATATGCAGTGTGGTGTCGACTCATGTCGGGGACTGCTCTTGCTCTGATATTCGATTTAAGGCGGGTCCTGGGTACCAAGCTTCGGAAATAAAAATAGGGTTAAGGACACTTAATTCCATCCATAGCGGGGCCAGGGAACGAGTCCGCTTCTTCATGAATACAGAGGGCTGTTCCGATGTTTCAACTCGATTTTTACTCAACGCTAGTTGCCGCCTCATTAGTGCTTTTGCTGGGGCGCGGGCTGGTCGCTCGAATCGGGTTTTTACGCACCTACAATATTCCGGAACCCGTTGCGGGTGGATTATTGGTCGCCGTGTTGCTCCTGGCGTTGCGAGCGTTCGCTGATGTCGAAGTTCGATTCGATTCTTCGCTGCAGGCCCCGTTGATGTTGGCGTTTTTTGCCACGATTGGCTTGAATGCAGACTTCGCCAGCCTTAAGAAAGGCGGGCGAGTACTGGGTATTTTCCTGCTTGTGGTGACGGCGCTTTTGCTGGTCCAGAATGCCATGGGTATCGGGTTGGCCACGGCATTGGGACTTGACCCGCTGATGGGGTTGCTGGCCGGCTCTATTACATTGTCGGGTGGGCACGGTACCGGTGCTGCGTGGGGGGCGGTATTCAGTGAGAAATATGGAGTGGCTTCTGCGTCCGAATTGGCCATTGCTTCCGCGACCTTTGGTTTGGTGTTGGGGGGTTTGATTGGTGGCCCCGTCGCTCGCTTACTTATCAAGCGCGTCCAGACACCGGGTGTCGGGCAAGTGGAGCCGCGTCTGCCAAAGGGTTTTGAGCAGCCGAACCAAGAGCGCATGATTACCTCTTTTTCGTTTATCGAAACCCTGGCGTTGCTCGCCATAAGCCTGCAGGTGGGGACACTCCTGAATGGGTTTATTCAAGGCACGGCATTTGAGTTGCCAACGTTTGTGTGTGTCTTGTTTGTCGGTGTGGTATTGCGTAATGGGTTATCGGCACTTGGCTGGCATCAGGTGTTCGAGCGTGAAGTTTCAGTGCTGGGTAACGTCAGTTTGTCGTTGTTTTTGGCCATGGCCCTGATGTCGCTCAAACTCTGGGATCTGGCCGCACTGGCGTTGCCCATTTTCATCCTCTTGGCTGCGCAAGCGTTGATGATGGCCCTGTTTGCTATCTTCGTGACGTTCCGAGTCATGGGGAGCAACTATGATGCGGCGGTTTTGGCAGCAGGGCACTGCGGTTTCGGGCTCGGAGCTACGCCAACCGCTATTGCCAATATGCAAGCGGTGACGCAGCGCTACGGACCCTCGCAGATTGCATTTTTGGTTGTCCCGATGGTGGGGGCCTTTTTCATTGATATCACTAACGCGATCATCATCAAGTTGTATTTGGCACTCCCTTTCCTGGGTGTTGCGAGCTGAATCGACCTACTGGGGATGATCGTATTCCTGACTGAAGCTGTAATGTTCAGGCATTCAACAGGTTTCTTTCATCCATAGGGCGATAGTGGACAGAGATGTGGGGTCTAAGATCACTCTTCGCCGCTCCCCACTTCTCGTTCTTCGAATGCGGATCGCACGGCTTCCACAACACGTTCCGCGCGGTGGAGGTCGTCCAGCTGCGGATAGGCTTTCTTCAATTTGCCAGAGACCTGCCAGCCGTTTTCCTTGAGAGCGCGAATGATGCGGTTCGCGTCCTGGTCCGGCATTTCCAGCACTTCTTTGAGCCGCTCCTGGGCGCGCTGGAAAATGACCAGCACACGGGCCTCATCGGCCATCTCGATACGGACCGTATGTGCCACGACCTGTGCCGTGTATAGGACATGTTCGGTCAAATCGGGATAGCGCCATGCGAATGGCGCGTCGTCGTAGTCATCGAAGATCAGGTTGCTCCGGGTACCGTCGTCAAAGACGACGAGTTCGCCAAACCGATAGGACGCAGCGTAACGTTGCATGAATGGCCGCGAAAACACCTCCAACGTACGGTCGTAGCGCGCCCGGAAATCGATCGAACTCGTGATGGTGGCCGATACCGGCAGAATCACGCCATCAGGCACCGCCTTATCGCGGATCAGGGTATCGTTGATCAGGAAGCGATGGATCCGACCATTTCCGTCCCGCATGGGGTGGATATACACAAAGGCGAAAGCGAGTGCCGCTGCCCGAGCCAACGGCTCGGCGCCCCGTGTTGCCAGCTCGAATGCTTTCAGGCCTTCGAGCAGTTGAGGTAGCACCTCAAATGGCGGCGCAATGTAGTGCACGATGTCCTCGTGCAGGGTTGCTTGTCCCACGAAAACCGGCGAGCG
Organism: Pseudomonas sp. KH_021; assembly: GCF_057838865.1. NCBI lineage: Bacteria > Pseudomonadati > Pseudomonadota > Gammaproteobacteria > Pseudomonadales > Pseudomonadaceae > Pseudomonas > Pseudomonas sp. KH_021. The sequence goes on from NZ_CM174477.1 coordinate 2,465,263, forward strand.
CCGCAGGCCCAGTCCGACGGCATCATGACCCAAAATACCGGCTTGCAACCTGTGCAGGCTGTCGTCGCTCAATGGATCCTCGATATGGCCACAGTACTTTGCGATCACGTGGGCAAACCGCTGGATCCTGTCGGCCTTATCTGCCTCTTTCTCGATCAGAAAGCTCGCACGCGACTCCTTCAACGTCAGCCAGCTGGCCGTGCGCATCAGGATGTCGGCGCCAAAGGCCTGGTTCAGCTCGCGCAGTGCCGCATCCAAGTCAAATTGCAGCGCTTGCTGTACGGTCTCGGTACGGCGGACCAGGGGGCAGAACTCCGGCACACCGGGCAGATTATCGTTGATGCGCCAGCGTCGTATCCGCAGTGGCTCAACGCGGGTCAGGTAATGCTGCGACGACACGGCATCGACATAGCCGCCATTGGTGACATCTGGCACATCCAGAGGCTGTCCGGTCAGCCACTCGTACAAGAATCCGGTGCGGCGGGCATATTGGCCAAAGGGCGCTTGCCGGCACCAGGCTTCGATGGGCTCTGGGCCAGCCGCCGCAAACAGGCGGGCGAAAAATTCGAGGTGAATTTCTTCGTACTTGAGCCCAAATTCGAAATGCCCCGCGAAGTCGTCCGCCGGCTGGTAGCTGGCGGGATACTTGTTCTCGACATGCTCGTTACTCTCGCGGCTCCTACGAGTCGTACCGATCAACGATTCGATGCGCAGGGGTTGTGCAAGCGCGATACCGTAGCGATCAGCGAGTGCCCTGAAGCCTACTTGCATGGTCGAATCCCTTAACGAGAGCTAAAAAATGATAACCAGAAGGGGTTGGTACGCGAAAACAATAATCCGATGGGCGCGAAAACGCTAACGCTCGCTTAAATTTGATAGCGATTTGGCTGTTTTCACCGAAAACAATAAAGGACTGATGTGCAGGTAATTCCAATATATTGTTGGTAACTCAGGAAACACCAAAATAAAGCACAATATTAGGGAATTACGCGCCTTGAGCTGAATCGTGGCTAATTCTATAATTTTGGGTATTAAACGCTGTTAAGCGACGGAAGACACAGTATGTTGGATTTAAGCTTCAGTAAGCCGAGTGAGATCGTCAAGCGACTCTGCGAGCGCCTGCGCACGGAGCGACTGGCGCTGCAGATGACGCAGGCCGATGTGGCCGGTCGCGCCGGTATCGGGACCAATACCGTGTCCAACCTCGAAGCTGGGCGCAATGTCGGGTTCGAGAGTGTGGTCCGTGTGGCCATGGTCCTTGGACGAACCAAGGAGCTGGAAGAACTGTTCTTGCCAAAGCTTGAGAGCCTTGAAGATATTCGCCGCTACGAGAACAGTGTCAATCGTCAACGAACCAAGAGGAAGCCCGGCAATGCTTGAGCAAGTTGACGTCTACTGCAATGGTTGGGGTGAACGTTGGCTGTGGGGCACGCTTGTCTCCACGACCGCCATCACCGGTCGCCCGCAAATTGTGTTTGAGTACAGCAATGAAGCGAAGAGTAGAGGCTTGGAGCTGTCCTCCTACACACTTCCATTGAAGGGCCCCCAGTTACGCCGAGGCTTCCCAACCCACCAGTTGGGCTTGCCGGGGCCTGTCTATGACGCGTTGCCCGACGGTTGGGGCATGCTGCTGATGGACCGGTTGTTCAGGCGCCGCGGCCTCAACACAGCACGCATAGGCCCCCTGGAGCGGCTGGCCTATATCGGCAACAATGCCATGGGGGCAATGTCGTTCGAGCCCGTGGCGCCCGAAGGGCAGGTGCCGCAGGCGCATATCCCCCTTGAGCTGCTTGCGGTTGAGGTTCAAGACGTTCTCAATGGGGAAGGTGGTGAGTTCCTGCAGACGTTGCTGCTGGTGGGGGGCTCGCCCCAAGGCGCGAGGCCAAAGGCGTTGGTTTATCGCGATCCTCAAACGGGAGCCTTTACCACTGCCGCCAAGCCTGGCTTTGAAGCCTGGCTGATCAAGTTCCCGGCAAAAGACGAACATCCCGAGGTGTGTGCTATCGAAAGCGTCTATGCCGAGTGCTTGCGCATGTGCGGCATCCAGACCCCAGACACCCAGTATTTCAGTTTGCCCAACGGGCTGGCTGCCTTTGCGAGTAAACGCTTTGATCGGTTAGACAGTCAGCGCGTACCCATGCAAAGCCTTGCGGCCTTTACCGGCGCTGACTACACGTCACCGGGATCCTTGGACTACGTCAATTTCTTGCGTGCGACACAGATGTGTACCAACGATGTGCGAGAAAAAGCTATCGCGTTCGAGCGAGCCGTCTTCAATGTCGCGTTCAACAACCGAGACGATCACCCCAAAAACTTTGCCTACATCATGTCGCCGTCCGGTGCATGGCTGCTGGCGCCGGCCTACGACGTGACTTTCTGCGAGGGGCCGGGCGGTTACCACCAGATGGATGTGATGGGCGAGGCCTTGGAGATTGATCGAGATGCACTGTACAGACTGGCAGACGAAGCCGAGGTCTCAATGGAGACGGCTGGCGGCATTATTGACCGAGTTTGCGACGTCGCTAGCCAGTTTGCTGCCATCGCTGAGAACATGCACCCACGCATGATCACCCCAGACACCCTGGATATCATTCAGCGCCGTATCGACGAGAACATCGGCCTACTGCGCTAACGCGACACTCGCTGCGGTCGAAGAGCGGCAAGATCACTTCGCCGATCCCCACTTCACGGTTTCAGGGTCGATTCGCGGGGGATCAGGGTGGCCAGGGGGGCGTCGATGCGCAGGCGTTGTCCGGTATCGTTGATTTGCTCGAAAAGCAGCTCAATGGCCAGTGCCGCCACCTCTTCCAGATGCATGTTCAACGCCGTCAACGGGGGCGTGCTTTCCCGGGCGCGCAAACCGTCGTAGCGGGTCACCACCTTGACGTCCTGAGGGATCTTCAGCCCTCTGTCCAGTAACGCCCGCACGGCGCCTGTGGCAAAGGCGTCCACCGGAACGCACAGGCCGTCGATGCCGGGATGCGCCTGCAACAACTCAAGGCACGCCGCCGCACCGGCTGCTTCACCGCCCCCTTCATCTGCCCGAACGATCGCCGGCATCTGGTTGTTGGCTGCGCAATAAGCCCGGTAGGCCTGCTCCATATCCAGATAGGAGTGGCGCGATTGCACTCCGATTACCAGGCCGATGCGCCGGGCGCCTTGTTCGCGCAGGTGATCCAGCAGCAGGGTGCCGGCCGCCTCGCCGTGCATATCGATGTGGGGCAAATCTACCTGCGCTTCGGGTTGGCGCCCGATGGACACCAGCTTGACGCCGCGTTTGCGCAAGCGCGCTACCTGCGGATCGTTCGCCACCGGTTCGATGATCACGGCGCCGTCGATATCCAGCGTATCGAGTAGCGCCTGCGCCTCACCCATGGGCGGTACCAGCACCAGGGCCACGCCCCGACGCAGCGCCGCTTCTGTCGCGGTGGCGGCAATTTCCATCAAAAACCCCAGGCGCGACGATCCACCGGCCACGGCAAAGGGCATGGAGGAGAGCAGGGCGATGGCGTTGGCGCGGCCGGTACGCAGGCGCTGGGCCCGCAAGTTGGGGCTGTAGCCCAGGCGTTCAGCGACTTCCTTCACCAGTGCCCGGGTCACCGGATCGACTTGCCCGCGGTCGTTCAGCGCGTGGGAAACGGTGGTGCGCGACACGCCAGCGGCATCGGCAACATCGGCAATGGTAAGGCGACGAGAAGGGCTATTGGGCATAGACAGGATGGCTCTTTTAGCGATGGCGGCAGTTATACGCTGCCTGAAGGCTATCAGCTACTCAGGTGCAAAGCTGAGGACGCTCACGTTGACAGTGAATCTGAACAGGAATACATTCTACCCAAATCGATTTGGGTAAGTTAACAAATCGATTTGGTTGGGGAGATATCCGCATTTTCCAGCCATGGCGACATCCAGATCCAAATAACAATAATTCAATGGGCCACCGGTGGTGGTTCTGGTCGAGGTGGATATGTCGGATAACGAAAAGAACCCTGTTGGCCCTGTTGACGAGCGCTTGCCATGGCGCCAGTTACTGATGTTTGGCGCCCAGCATGTGCTGGTGATGGCGGCATCGCCGATTGCGTCGGTTTTTCTGATGGCCACCGCGCTGGGCTTTTCCAGTGAACTGACACTGCAATTGCTCAGCGCCACTTTCCTGGTTTGTGGCCTGGGCACGCTTGTACAGTCGCTGGGCTTGCGAGGCTGCGGCGCACGCCTGCCATTTATCATGCTCCCCGGCGGCGCGCCCATCATGCTGTTCATCCTGATCGCCCAGCAAAACGGGGTGGCAACGGCGTCTGGCGCGGTGATTCTGACGGGGCTGTTCTACTTTCTGGTACTGCCGGTGTTTCGGCGTCTGCTGCGGTTTTTCCCCTCGGTGGTGGTGGGCACCATGTTGCTGCTGGTGGCGGTCAACCTGGTCAAGTTGTCGGGCCAGTTGATTGTCGGCCAACCCGGCAGTGTCCACTTCGCCGCCCCAGAGCATTTGCTGCTGGCCTTTTCCACCATTGCCATCACGGTGCTGTGCGCACGGCTGTTGCGCGGCACGCTGGGCCAGCTGTCGATTTTATTGGGCTTGCTGGGCGGCAGTTTGCTGGCGGTCGCCATTGGCGCATTCGACAGCTCCGGGCTCAGTGTGTACCCCTTGTTGAGCCTGCCCACCTTCATGCCATTTGGCGTGCCGCACTTCGATGTATTCGCCTCGATCCCGCTGATGCTCTTTTGCCTGGTTTCAATGGTGGAGGCCACCGGCCAGACCGTGGCCATCAGTGAGGCGGTAGACAAACCCCTGGATGCAGACCGCGATGTGGTGCGCACCATTCGCGGGGATGCGCTGACTTCGATCCTCGGTGGCTTCATGGGGACGTCGCTGATTATTACCAGCGGCGAAAACATTGGCGTGATCCGCGCCACCCAGGTGCGCTCGCGCTATGTGACTGCCGTGTCCGGGGTGCTGCTACTGCTGTTTGCCCTGCTTGCGCCGCTGGCGCGCCTGATCGAGGGCGTGCCTGAAGCCGTGGTCGGCGGTACCAGCCTGATCGTGTTTGCCATCGTCGGCACCATGGGCATCGACATGCTGCGCAAAGTGGATTTACGCAACCACGGCAACCTGTACGTGGTGTCGATTGCCCTGGCAGTGGGGCTGCTCCCGATTCTAGTTCCTGGCGTTTACAGCCAGTTCCCCAATGGCCTTGCCGGCCTGCTCGGCAATGGCGTGGCCATGGGCGCGCTCACCGCGGCCGTCATGAACTTTCTTTTCCATTGCATTGGCCGCCAACACACACCCGTGGATGCCAAGGCAAAGTTGATCAACTCCTGACTCGCACACTAAGGCTTTCATATGAACTGCACTGTTTCCAACCCTCTGGCGGCTTCGCCTGAACACCTTGTCGCGCCCGATCAACTGTTGGCCCCCGACTGGCTGTTGCTGCCTGAAGGGCCTCGTCGCGACCAGGCTGTGCGGGTTGTCAATGGCCACTTCGCCGATGTCGGCCCGCTGGCCCTGTTGCAAAGCCGTTATCCGGGCCACACGGTTCGCCGCCTTGAAAATCAGTTGCTGATGCCAGGGTTCATCGACACCCATCACCACCTCAGCCAGAGCTTTGGCAAGGGTCTGGTGTTTGGCGAGCCGTCCGAGATTTTCCGCCGCGTGTGGATCCCCCTTGAAGGCTCGCTCGATACTGATCTTCTGTACTTGACCAGCAAGCTGGCCGCACTCGAATCGCTGCGTGGCGGCTTCACCACGGTGTGTGATGCCGGTACGCGCTCCAAGGAAGGCGTCGAGGCGATTGCCCAGGCGGTTCATGAAGTGGGCATACGCTGCGTGCTGGCCAAAACCTGTAACGACCTTGAAGGCCCGCGTGTGCTCGATGCCAGCCACGTACTCATCGTGGCCGAACATCACCTGTCGCAATGGGACAACGACCCGTTGATCACCCCATCGCTGGCCATCCCTATCCCGGAGATCGCCACCGATAAGACGTTGGGCGCCGCGTACCGTTTGTGCCATGAGGCGGGCAGGGTGTTCCAGAGCCACGTCAACGAGCATCTGGTCGCCGTCGAGCGCTCACTGGAGCGTTATGGTGTGCGGCCACTGGAGCACTTGCACCGGGCCGGCGCGCTCGGGCCCGGGGCGCTGCTTGCCCATGCAACGCTGCTCACCTCAAGCGAGATCTGCCTGCTGCGCGACAGTGGCGCCGCCGTGAGTTACAACCCGGTGGCCAGCGCCTGGAAAGGCAATGCCGTTGCCCAGGCGCACTTGATGCATTGCCTCAAGATTCCGGTGGCACTTGGTACCGATGGCACCCGTGGTGACGGGTTCCGCCTGCTCGATTACGCCGAAGCCGCGCAACGCTTTGCCCATGGTCTGCCGGTAGGCGATTCGGTGTGCGGCGGTGGCCAGCTCTGGCTCGACATGGGCACCCAGACCGGTGCCGATGTGCTTGGGCTGGGCAAGGTGACCGGGCGCATCGCACCGGGCAAGGCCGCTGATTTCTTGCTGGTCGACCTGGCGGTGCCGGAACTGTTGCCCTCCTGGAACCTCCCTTGGGACCTGGTGAGGCTCGCCAATCGAGACCAGATCCAGGCTGTGGTGGTGCAGGGCAAGGTGCGGCTGTGGCAAGGATGGCCCACGGACTGGGATGCGCGCTCGCTGATGCGCCAGGTCGATGCGTTGGCCAGGAGCGTCGTCGACCAGGCCCCCATCCATAAAGTGCATCCCTTGCCGACAGTGGCTTAACAGACTGGAACGAGTAACGATGAATCTACCCTTCGACCCCCTGTACATCATTGCTGTCGCCGTCGCGTGCGGTGCGCTCATCCAGGGTACAACGGGTATGGGCTTTGCACTGATCGTGGCGCCGGTCATGGGATTGCTGGCGCCCGAGTCCTTGCCCATCAGCCTGTTGATACTGATGTTGCCGTTGAATGCCGCGGTTGCCTGGCGCGAGCGTGGCGCCATCGATTTCAGAGGCAGCTCCTGGATTACCCTGGGGCGCTTTGCCGGCACTTTTGGCGGCGTCTGGATACTGCTCTGGCTGCCACTCTCGCAACTCAATTTGCTGATCGGGCTGTCAACGATTGCGGCGTGCCTGGCCACCTGGATGGCGCCGTCTTTCGTGCCTGGGCGACGGGCGCTGATCTCCACCGGCGTGATCACCGGCATCACTGAAACCGCTACCGGTGTGGGTGGCCCGCCGCTGGCCCTGGTGTACCAACACTCGCCGGTGGCTACGTTGAGAGGCTCTGTCGCCCTGTGCTTTCTGGTGGGGGAGGTGATCTCGCTGGTGGTGCTGGCCGTGGGCGGGCATTTGCATGCCGAGCAGGTCTCGCCAGTGCTGGCCCTGTGTGTGCCCTTGGCGCTGGGGGTGATCGCCAGTTACTGGGCCCGAAACCTGATCAACGAAACGCGCCTGCGCCGCTTCGTGCTCATCTTCGCCTTCGTCTCAGGCTCCCTGCTGCTGATGCAATAAGCCAAAAACAACCGCATTCCACAACAAGTACAAAAAAGGAATTCGCCATGTTTACCTCGAAAACTCCCACTGTCTGGGCGGCACTGCTGTGCACGTCTGCCTGGTCCGCTGTTGCTGATGCAGGTGTCATTGACGACACCAAGGCCTCGTTACTGCTGCGCAACTATTACTTCGACCGTGACTACCGCGACACCGGTGCGCCTCAGAGCCAGCGTCAGGAATGGGCCCAGGGTTTCATCTTCAAAGCCGCCTCGGGTTATACCCCGGGCTTCATCGGAGCCGGCCTGGATGTGCTGGGCCTGGTGGGTGTCAAGCTGGACAGCAGTCCGGACCGGACCGGCACCGAACTGCTGCCCTTTGACCATGACGACGGCCGGGCGCCGGACAGTTATGGCCGACTGGGCCTGACCGCCAAGGTTCGCCTGTCGCATACCGAGTTGCGCCTGGGTGAGCTGATGCCTGAAGTGCCCATCCTGCGCTTCAATGACGGCCGGCTGCTGCCACAAACCTTTCAAGGCGCCATGTTGACCTCCAAAGAGATCGATCACCTCACCTTGCATGCCGGTCGCATACACTCCTTCAGCCCGCGCAGTGCTGCAGACAGCGAGGACCTTTACCCCTCGATCAGCGGCCGTACCCTCGCCACCGCGACCTCTGACCGTTTCACTTACGCCGGCGGCGAATACAGGCTGGGTCAGGCGTCGGTCGTGGGCGTCTGGACGGCTGAACTGGAAAACGTCTACCGCCAGAACTACTACAGCATCACCCACTACCAGCCGGTTGGCGGCTGGACGCTGGGCGGTGTGCTGGGGGCCTTCGACACCCGCGACGCAGGAAGCTCGGTGGCAGGGCAACTGGATAACCAGGCGGCGTCGTTATTGCTCTCGGCCGCCCACGGCGGCCACCGGTTTTACCTGGGTTTGCAGCGCATGTATGGGGAGGATGGCTGGGTCAGCATTGATCGCTCGCTGGGCAGTACCCTGGCCAACGACATGTTCGCCAACACCTTTGTGAATGCCAACGAGCGGTCCTGGCAATTGCGCTACGACTACGACTTTGCAGCGCAGGGCATACCGGGGTTGACGATGTTGATGCGCTATACCCACGGCGACCATATCAATAACGCCGAAACCTCCGGTGGGCGGGAGTGGGAGCGTGATGTGGGGGTGACCTATACCTTTCAGTTTCGGGAACTTCGGGGGCTCAGTGTTCGCTGGATCAACGCTAAAGTCGGTCGTGATTTTGGCGTGAGTGATTTTACTGAGAATCGATTGATCGTCAGTCTTCCCGTAGAGCTTTTCTAGTATTTGCGGCGGGGTAGGGGTTCAACAAGGAGGCAAGAGAGGAATACATGCCGAGCCGTAAGCCTTTCGAATAATCGAGGCCAATTTTCCTGTAGCGGACTCAATCTCCTGTGATGTGAAGCCTCCCAAGCCAAGAATCAGGCCTGATCTGCCTGTCCCGTCAGCGTACATCGGTGACACTGCGCGAACAGAGACACCTGCCTCGCCTGCTGTTACCGCCACCTGCACGTCATCAATGTTTTCCGCCAACCAAAGCACCAGATGCATCCCTTGATCACTTGGTTCCAACCAGGCGAGTTCCGCAGGAATCAGTCGGTTTACCGCATCGATTATCAGTCGATGAATTTCGCTATACACACCCCGGATTCGTCGAATGTGTTTGTCGAGGTGACCTTCTGTGATAAATGCAGCCAGAACATGCTGATCAGCATTGGCAGGATGACGATCCATCAACACTCGGGCACCCCGAAAGGCGTCTACAAGACAGGGTGGGACAATCGCGTATCCCAGGCGCAAGGAGGGAAAGAGAATCTTGCTGAACGTCCCCAGGTAAATGACCCGTTCTGGGTCAAGACCTTGCAATGAAGGAAACGGATGACCGGCATAGCGAAGTTCGCCGTCATAATCATCTTCGACTACCCACGCATCTGCTGCCCTGGCCCATTTCAGTAGCGCTTCACGTCTCGCCATACTCATCGGCATGCCAATGGGGTATTGGTGAGACGAGGTCACGAATGCGGCTTTGGCTTGCGGACATTGCTTGATCCCGTCCTCGACATTCAGACCCTCTGAATCGACCGGTACTCGAATCATCTGTCGGGTATGGCCGGCGCTTTCCAATATCGCGGTGATCCCACGATACGCCGGGTTTTCAACCCATGCGAAGTCCCCCCAATCAAGTAATACCTGGCAGGCGAGATACAGTCCTTGCTGGGTGCCTGAGGTGATGATCACCTGATTTGCATCGCACCTTACAGATCGCGATCTTCGAACGTAGTCCGCTATCGCTTCGCGCAACTCCACAGCACCTTCAGGATCGCCATATCCGGTAGGCGCACCGGGGCCCCGAGCACGAACGCGGTTACCGATTCGACGCCACATATCGTCAGGAGCTGCCTTGCCGCTGGGTACGGACACTGAGAATGGTATCTGCGCAGCGGCTCTAAATTGGGCTGCGACTTGTGCGAATCGCTCAGCCTTGGCGGATAACTGCGAAACCCTGCGCGGGTTTGAAGACGTGTTGGCAACCTCACTTCTGGGCGAGCTATCGGCAAGCGAGTTTGCGACCCATGTACCCGCTCGACCTTGCGCCTCCAGGAAACCTTCGGCGATCAACTGCTCGAAAGACTGGATGACGGTGCCGCGCGCCAGCCCCAGCGACTTGGCCAGAACACGGCTCGATGGCAGCAGCTCTCCAGGCTTCATATCGCCATTGCGAATGGCCTTGCGTAATGCCTCTGCCAATTGCCGATCAAGTTGCCCGGCGCTGCGGTTTAAGACCCCAAGAGACGGGATTTCAACGGTACTCGCTTTACGTGCCATGAATTCTGGTTCACCAAGAATGCTCAATTTTGGATCTATACTATAGGCCATTGCGGCCACACAATTCGGCCTATCAGAGGTGGAAATGACCAAGGACAAACCATGTACGTACCCGCCCATTTCAATGAGCCTGATATCGAAGCGCTCCATGAATTAATCAACCAGAATCCCCTAGGCATTATTTTTACGCAGGGTGTGGGTGGGATGGACGCTAACCACATTCCATTTGAACTCCAGCCCGCCGAAGGCAAACAGGGCGTATTGCACGCGCATGTCGCGCGGGCGAACCCACTCTGGCAAGAGTCCAAGGACGGAGACGAGGTGCTGGTGGTGTTTCGCGCAGCCGATGCCTACATCTCACCCAACTGGTATCCGACGAAGCACGAGACTCATAAGCAAGTTCCAACCTGGAACTACAGAGTCGTGCACGCACATGGGCGAATCACTATCCGTGATGACGAACGATACGTTCGTGGTCTTGTTGCCAAGCTCACGCGTAAACACGAATCCTCCGAGCCCAAGCCTTGGAAGATGACGGATGGGCCGAAGGAATACATCGCCGCGATGCTGCAAGCGATTGTGGGTATCGAGGTCGAAATCACCCGTATGACTGGCAAGTTCAAGCTGGGGCAGAACAAAGAGACCAGAGACATACGCAGCGCAGGCGAGGCTTTGCTCGCCACTGGCAAGACTGAAATAGGACAGGCGATGATTTCAGTGGCCGATCAAAAAACCTGAAGCCTGTGATTAGTTTTTGGCAGCTGCTCCTCATTCAGTGCGGCGCAACAGCGAGGAGCTCGCTCGCACCTGCAACTGCGGCGCCAGGATGATCGATTCGGCGGTCTCGCCGTTGATGCGCTTGAGCAGCAATTCCACCGCATGCTGGCCCATCTGCACCAGCGGTAGGCGCACGCTGGTCAACGGTACGATCAGTTCGTTGGCCAGCGGGATGTCGTTGTAGCCGACCACGGCAATGTCTTTGCCCGGCTGCAACCCTTTGTCGCGCGCGGCACCCATCAGGCCGATGGCAAGGAAGTCGTTCACCGCAAAAAACGCCGGCGGGCGGGGGGTGAGCCCCAACAGATATTCGCCTTGTTTGTGTCCGGTGTGGCTGTCGAAAGGACCATTGAGGATCCACTCGGGGCGCAAGGTGAGGCCTTGCTCGCGGTAATAACGGATGAACCCGCGGGTACGGTCAGCCCCGTTGGGCGCATGCCGTTCGCCAGCCAGGATCGCCACATCGCGACAGCCCAGCCGATACAAGTGTTCGGCCGCCAACCAGCCGCCCAATTCGTCGTCGCCGGCCGTCGCCAGGTGCCCGGCAATCGGCCGGCTGACCAGCACGTAGGGAATGTGCTTGCGCGCCAGCAGATCGAGTAAGGGCTGGGTTTCACCCAAGTGCGAGTCACCCACGATCAACCCGGCCACCGCGCGCCGCAAGGCGTGCTCGGCACGCGCCATCTGGCGTGGCTGCTGGTCGTCGGTATTGGATACGAAGGTGAGGTAGCCGGCCTGCTCGGCCGCGCTGTCGATGCTGTCGTAAATGGTCGCCATTACCAGGTCGGTGAGACGTGGCATGAGCACGCAGATCTCCTGGCCTTTGCGCAATTTCAGGTTGGATGCCTGCGTGTTCGGCCGATAATCCAGCTCTTTGGCCAACGCCCGGATACGCTCCACCACCTTGGCCGACGCCGCTCGTTCGACCTCCGCCGGGTCGCCGTTGAGTACCCGAGACACCGTGGAAACGTGCACCCCGAGTGCGGTCGCCATAGATTTCAGGGTGGCGGGCACTTGCGTCAGATGATGGGTTTCCAGCAAACGGTGAAAACGCAGCGAGAGGGTGCCCTCGTCGGAGAGGCCGAAGCACTGCTGCGCGACCAGCAAATCGGCGGCTATCCGCAGGTCGGTGTAGGGCAGGTCCGCATGCATCTCTAGCAGCGCCTAGGCACCCACTGTTGACGATCTGCCAGGAGCCGATTCCAACGAGTCAGCTGCTTCATTATCGGTGTATTCCAACTCGGAAAAGGTCGTCTGCGTCGCGTGTTTCAGTGCGTGTAGGACTGAAACAATTAACGGCTCCTTGGCGGTAGGCTGTGTTCAGCGGTTTGTCATGAACAGGACAGCTTGTCCCCAAATGTACAGAACCCACCGACGAACATTCATATAATTTCAGCCCACGGGCTAGCTCCCAACAATAAAAATGCAAACTGGAGAAATGACATGGCTAAAGCTATTCGCTTTTACGAAACCGGAGGGCCCGAGGTGCTTCGCTATGAAGACGTCGAGGTCGGTGAGCCGGGCCCGGGGCAGGCCCGCGTCCGACATAGCTACATTGCCGTCAACTTCATCGACATCTACCACCGCACCGGCTATTACCCTGCGCAACTGCCAGGCGGCCTGGGTTCGGACGCTGTCGGTGTCGTCGAGGCGGTGGGGCCAGGTGTGACTGATATCAGGGTCGGAGACCGGGTCGGTTATCTGATGGGGCCGCAGGGCGCCTATTCCGATGTGCGCGTGATGCCCGCCGAGTTCTTGATTCCGCTGCCTGACGGTATCTCGGATCGCACGGCATCGACGCTCATCATGAAGGGTATGACGGCTCAATATCTTTTCCGCCAGGTGTATCCGTTGAACGGTGGCGAGACGATTCTGTACCACGCCGCTGCCGGTGGGGTAGGCCTGATCGCATGCCAGTGGGCGCGTGCGCTCGGGGTAACGATGATCGGCACCGTCAGCAGTGACGAAAAGGCAGAAATCGCCAAGGCTAACGGTTGCACGCATACGATCGTGACCTCTCGCGAGAACATTGCAGAGCGCGTGCGCGAACTCACCGACGGAAAGGGTGTACCGGTCGTCTATGACTCCGTTGGCAAGGACACCCTGCAGGCGTCGCTGGACAGCCTGCAAGTGCGTGGAACCCTCGTCAGCAACGGTACGAGTTCTGGCCCCGTCAATCTGGATGCGCTGACGCTTGCCGTGAAGGGGTCGATTTGGGTCACGCGTCCGGCGATGGTTCATTACATACAGCCTCGCTCGCACATGCTTTCCATGGCCAAGGAACTGTTCGATCTGGTGCTTGCCAGGAAAATTTCGAGCGAACCGAAACAGACCTTCGCATTGGCAGAAGCCGCCGAAGCGCATCGCATGCTGGAGTCACGAAAGACAATCGGGTCGACCGTGCTGGTTCCGTGACCATGCGCTAGGTATCTGTCGCGCTGGGGATGCGAAGGAGTAGGGTGGGGACGCATTACCCAGCGCGACGCTGTAGGCTCACAAACCGGCTGACTAGCGCTTGTGTTGGCCGCTTTTGCAGGCGGATGCAGCCAAGCCACTACTGTCGATCACGCGCCATCCCCGTAGCGGTGCAGTTACGCCAAGTTGACGTGAGCGTTTCGCCACGCACGTGGGCTGCAACCGAAGCGTTGACTGAACCAGCGGGAAAACGCGCTGAGGCACGAGAACCCCAATAGCTCGGCAATTTCGCTCTGCGGATACTTGGAGTATTTCAGGTGCCTGACGGCCTGCTCTTTGCGAACCTGATCCAGGATCGAGGAAAAACTTTCCTGATGGCGCAATAGCTGGCGATGCACGGTCCGCCGATCGACGCCCAGTTGCCGCGCCACCGGCTCGATCGAACAATGCCCTGTAAGAAGCTGTAGCCATACCAGGCGCCGCACCGTGTCCACCACCGAATCGCTAGGCAGCCCGAGGGCGTCGAGATGCTGCCGGACAACCCGGGCACTCGTCGGGTCGGTGCCGAGCATGGGCGCATCCAGGTCCATGGAACGGCACACGATACCGTCGATCACGCTGTTGAACTGGATATGGGTCCCGAACACGCGAAGGTGGGTTGAGCGATCGCGCGGTGCCGTATGCCTGAAGCACACTGCCTGGGGTTCCCAGTGCTCGCCGAGCAAGGCTTTTAGGGTCCGATAGGTGACGCCGAGTATCAGGTCGATCGACTGACGAGCCGGCGCTTGCCCTTGGGTGATCTGCTCCCCGCGAATCACCGCAATGCCATCGCGCTCTTCGGTAAGGATCACAAAGTCCTCATTGTGCAGATGCAGGTAGCGCTGGAGCGTCTCCAGGGCCTTGCGCGGGGTAGGTTCTTCGCGCATCACTTTCGCTAGCGGCCCCAGGTTGGAAAGCTGGCGCCTTTCGGCCATGCGCAGGCCGAAATCTTCTACGCCCGCATCACGTGCGGAGTTTTCCAGCAGGTGCCACACCGCGCTGATGCTGATTTTACTTTCGCAGTGGTCGAGACAGGTGGGGTCGAGTTTCACCGCCTGCAGTTGGGCCAACGGGTCGAGCCCGCAGGCACGGGCCACGTCGGCGTAGTGGGTCAGGCAAGCGCTAAGAACCATAGTCATGATGGGGTTTCATTCCCGAGCGTTAAATAAAAGTCCCAATAGGTCAAATCTTACTCGCCATCATTCAGCACACTCAAGTCATATTCAATGGAGAGCCCGAGTAGGAACTGCCTAATCGAGTCACTCCGATCACCAGTGCCCACAAGCCCCTTCACCGATGGAAATCATGATGCACGCCACTGCCAATCAAGACGAAATCGCTCTGCCAGACACTCCGCTCATTGACCGGATGCGCGCCACCGGACAGTGGAATCAAGGCTGGGACAGTTTCGCCCAGCTCGACCCAGAATGGACCGAGAAATTTCTTCAGGCCGCGCAGTTGCCCGTGTCTCGCGGTTTGATCGACCCCAAGACCTACGAGTTCCTTGCCATCGCGGTGAATGCTTCATGCACTCACATGTACAGCCCGGGTGTTCGCAGACATATCCGTAAAGCGCTACAGCTTGGTGTCAGCTCAGAGGAAATCATGGCGGTTCTGGAGTCCGTCGCCGTGCTCGGTATTCACTCCTGCAGCCTCGGTGCACCGATTCTGCTGGAAGAAATGGCCAAGCTCGAAGCGCAAGCCAACTGAGTCCTGCTGCCCAGGAACCCACAGCAATATGAACTGATGGATGACTCACTTTGCCACCGCAAGATGGAACGTGCGTGAACCATTACACCCAGTTTTTCAGATGTTCCATCCAACAATAATCATTTTGGAGATGTCCCGTGAACTTCCTTGACGGCCACCTTTTTACCGAAAACCAGCAGCCTCTGATCATCACAGCAGCCCCTTATGCACCGTCGTGGGTGCCCTCCGACTTTCCCGAGGACATTCCGGTGACCATGGCCGAGCAGGTGCAGAAGGCGGTGGATTGCTACAACGCCGGCGCCACCGTGCTGCACTTGCACGTGCGTGAACTGGACGGCAAGGGATCCAAGCGCCTGTCCAAATTCAACGAGCTGATCGCCGGTGTGCGTGAAGCCGTGCCAGAGATGATCATTCAGGTAGGGGGCTCGATCAGCTTTGCACCGGAAACGGAAGGTGCCGCTGCCAAGTGGCTGAGCGACGATACGCGCCATATGCTGGCTGAGCTCGATCCCAAGCCCGACCAGGTTACGGTGACGGTAAACACCTCGCAGATGAACGTCGTCGAGCACTGGGATTACAAAGACATTCAGGGCACCTCGATGGAAGACCCTGTCGTCTACTCCGCCTACAAGGAGATGACGGTGCCCGCGCAGCCGGGTTGGGCGGAAGAGCACATCCGACGCCTGACGGCCGCGGGCATCCAGAGCGCCTTCCAGTGCTACAACCTCAACAGCTTCGAGTCGGTCGAGCGGCTAATGCGCCGCGGCATCTACAAGGGTCCGCTGGTCATGAACTGGGTGGCAATCGGCGGTGGCATGGACGTGCCTAACATCTACAGTCTGGCGAACTTCTTGCGCGCTGTGCCGGACGGCGCGGTGGTCACCGTGGAAAGCTCGATGCGCAACGTGTTGCCGGTCAACATGATGGGCATTGCGATGGGCCTGCACGTGCGCTGCGGCATCGAGGACAACCTCTGGAACCAGGCGCAAACGGAAAAGATGTCCACCGTCGAACAGATCGAGCAACTGGTGCGTATCTCACGCGAATTCGGCCGTCCGATCGCCACCGCCCAGCAGGCGCGCGAGATGAGCAAGATCGGCGTGTTCTACGACACCGTAGAAGAAAGCCTGGAGGCCAACGGCTTTGCGCCTAACCGCAACGGTGGGCACCAGGGTTTCCTGCGCAAGACGGCTGCGGCCGTTTAGGGGCTGTTGACGTTTCGATCCCCGGGCTTTGGTGAAAAAGAGCAAACCCGCTGAACCGAGGTGCCTGCACCGATAGCTCAGCGGGTTTGGGGTGCTCCGATTGATGCTCAGGGACGAGCCTTGGTCGAAGCCTCTGTTCAAGCTTGATCCATAACAATAATAGATAAGATGAGGATATAGCATGGCCGCCTATCACCCCTGCGCCGATGACGGCAATGACACTTCGATCGGTATACCGCGTCGCTATGCCTGGATTGTTTTTGCACTCACCTTCGGTTTGCTTATCTCCGATTACATGTCACGGCAAGTGCTTAACGCTGTGTTTCCCTTGCTCAAGAGTGAGTGGGCGCTTTCGGATGGCCAGCTCGGTTTGCTCAGCGGCATCGTGGCGCTGATGGTCGGTCTGCTGACCTTTCCCTTGTCCCTGCTGGCCGACCGCTTCGGCCGAGTCAAGAGTCTGGTATTGATGGCCTTGCTCTGGGGGCTGGCGACCTTGGGCTGCGCGCTGGCAGAGAACTATCAACAGATGCTCCTTGCGCGTTTTCTGGTGGGTGTCGGCGAAGCTGCCTACGGCAGCGTGGGGGGGGCCGTGGTGATGTCGGTATTCCCGCGAGAAATGCGCTCCACCCTGGCGGGTTCCTTTATGGCCGGCGGTATGTTCGGCTCGGTGCTGGGCATAGCCATTGGCGGGGTCATTGCGCAGCACCTTGGCTGGCGTTGGGCGTTCGCCGCCATGGCGCTGTTCGGTCTGGTACTGACTGTGATGTATCCGATAATCGTCAAGGAAGCTCGCATCGCGCCCCGGCGCCTGGCCGATGCTGCCAGCAAGGCGGCAATCAAGGCCCAGCGCCCACTGCGTACTCTGTATTCCAGCCGCTCGGTGATTAGCGCTTATGTAGGTAGCGGTTTGCAGTTGTTTGTTGCGGGTACCTTGATCGTGTGGATGCCGAGCTACCTGAACCGTTACTACGCCATGGGCACCGACAAGGCCGCCGCGATGGCGGCGAGCATCATGTTGTGCGGCGGAATTGGAGTCATTGTCTGCGGCATGCTGTGTGACCGCTTTGCGCGCAAGCGTGCGGATCGCAAAATCAGCTTGGCAATCGGCTATTGCCTGGGCAGTTGCGTGCTGCTGTCACTGGCGTTCTCCTTGCCGCACGGCACCCTGCAGTTGGTGCTTATCTGCTTGGGCATGATGATCGCGGCCGGAACCAATGGCCCCTCTAGCGCAATGGTCGGCAACCTGACCCATTACTCGGTGCACGGCACTGCCTTGGCAACTCTGACCTTGGCCAACAACCTGCTTGGCTTGGCTACTGGCCCGCTGATCACTGGCAAGGTTGCCGACCATATTGGGCTGGATGCAGCGCTTCAGTGGGTGCCACTGGTCAGTATCGCGGCGGCCGCGGTGTTCATTTACGGAAAGCGTCACTACCACAACGATATGGCTCGCCTCCAGGGTAAGCAAATCAATGAAGTGGTGAGCCCAGCGGTCGCAGGCGTGCATCCGTAAGATCGTTCGTAAAACCATTTTAATAATAATGACGGAACCACGGAAATACTGTTTCCGGTCGCGTTCCATTGTGGAGAATTTATGGCAGCCCATCAAAACAAGGTCATCGTCACTTGCGCGGTGACGGGTTCAATTCATACCCCTTCGATGTCTCCTTACCTTCCAGTTACTGCGTCCGAGATTGAGGAAGCTGCTATTGGCGCTGCAGAGGCGGGTGCGTCCATCGTGCACTTGCATGCACGGGATCCGAACAACGGCCAACCCTCGCAAGATCCGGGGCTCTTCATGGAGTTTCTGCCCAACATCCGCAAGCGTTCAGATGTCGTGATCAACCTCACCACTGGCGGCGCACCCAATATGGCTGTGGAGGAGCGCTTGCAGCCAGCGCTGCAACTCAAGCCAGAGGTCGCGTCGCTGAACATGGGCTCGATCAATTTCGGCCTCTACCCCATGCTCAACCGGTTTCACGATTTCAAGCACGACTGGGAACGGCCGTATCTGGAGGGGTCGCGCGATCGGGTGTTCAAAAACACGTTTAGCGATATTCAGTACATTCTGGAATCTTGTGCGGACAATGGCACGCGCTTTGAAATCGAGTGCTATGACATTGGACACTTGTACACGGCAGCACACTTCCTGGATCGTGGCATCGTCAAAGGGCCGTTGTTGATTCAGTCCGTGTTTGGGCTGCTCGGTGGCATCGGTGCGCATCCCGAGGATGTATTGCAAATGAAACGCACGGCCGACCGGTTGTTTGGCAACGAGTACTACTGGTCAGTGTTGGGTGCAGGAAAAAATCAGATGCCCCTCGCGACCATGTCGGCAACCATGGGCGGCAATGTGCGCGTTGGCCTCGAAGACTCGCTTTGGGATGGCCCTGGTACCTTGTCCAAGAGCAATGCCGACCAAGTCAAGCGTGTGGTGTCGATCTTGCACGCACTGAATTTGGAGGTGGCCACGCCAGCTGAGACACGTCAAATGTTGCAGCTCAAAGGCGCCGATCAAGTCGGTTTCTGATGATGTTCATGCGGTATTTTTCAGGGGAGTGAGCTCCGCCGTCATAGTCGGGAGGGCCAGCGCAACCATCGGCTGGCTCGCCCGGTAATGAGGGCGGCCTTTTTCACCCAATAGTCGCCCCAGCTCATTTCCATAGGAGCCAGTCCAGGAAGCCTTTGCATGACAACGTTCGTTCGCGCTGCTGTGTTGACCAACTACCTGAAGGTGAGCCAGTACCTGGGGCTAAACCCGCTCGACTTGTTGGCCAGCGTCGGCCTGAGCAATGCTCAGCTGCAGAAATCCGAGCACTATATCCCGGTCGAAGCTGCCGTGTGTCTGCTGGAAAGCTCGGCCGCTGTCAGCGGTTGTCAGGTCTTTGGCTTGAGTATGGCGGAGTCACGCAAGCTCTCGGACTTGGGTGTCATCAGTCTGCTACTTTCCCACCAACGAACGCTGCGTGATGCGTTACAGGTGTTGGTGCAATACCGCCAGCTGATGAACAACTCTATTGCCATGCATGTTGAAGAATCGGGCAGAGGGGTGATCATTCGCGAAGAAGTGCTCACCCATTCGCCGATGCCCTGCCGTCAGGCCAATGAGCTGGCCATCGGCGTGTTGTTCCGCCTGTGTGCCTTCCTGCTCGGAGCACACTGGCGCCCCTACAGCGTCCATTTCACCCACCAGGCCCCTGACAACCTGCAATTGCATCGCCGCCTGTTCGGCTGCAAGCTGGTATTTGGCAGCGAATTCAACGGCATTGTCTGCTCCGATGCCAGCCTGGCTATGACGAACCCTCATGCCGACCCGGTGATGGCGCGCTACGCCCAGAGTTACCTCGACTCGCTGCATAGCACTACTGGGCAGTCGATCCTGTTTGAAGTACGCAAGGCCATTTACCTGCGGCTGCCAATGGGCTGCGCCTCCATCGAGCAGATTGCCCAGGTCCAGGGCATAAACGTACGAACCCTGCAGCGTCGCTTGAAAGATGAAGGCTATGTCTTCAACGATCTGGTAAGCGACGTCCGTCGCGAACGGGTGCTGCGCTACCTGGAGAACTCGGATTACTCGCTGGGGCGTATCGCTGACATGCTGGGCTTTTCCGTGACGACTTCCCTTACGCGCTGGTTCATCAGCCAATTTGGAATGTCGCCTAGCGCTTGGCGCAGCGCGAAAAAAAATGCCACTGCTAAAGTGCTCATTGAAACAGCCAAGCTCTGAGCCGTGCTGCCGAGCAATATGCAGCGGGCGGGAAGCTATCGGCCTCCCGCCCAGCCAAATTGCACGATTTACCCCTTTTCTGAGGCTCGTCCGATGGGCTGCGCCTGCGGACGAATAGGAGAGTGCAGGGGAGATAGATCAGTAAGGCGTGTCACCAATGATGCTAGTGCGTTCCAACCTACGATGGCAGGGTTGGTAATCCATGACGGCGTAATGCTGAGTGCAGCGGTTGTCCCAGATGGCGATACTGTTGGGCTTCCAGCGCCAGCGCACCTGATACTCGGGGATATTCGCCTGACTGATCAGGTAGCGCAACAGTTCGCCCGAGCCAGGGCTGAAGTCCAGGCCGAAGCGCACCCGCTCAGGCGTGTGATAGTTGCTGAAGTGGGTCGTGAAACTGTTGACGAACAGCACCTTCTCACCGGTTTCCGGGTGGGTGCGCACCACCGGGTGCTCCGCGTCCGGGTACTGGGCCTTCAGCGCAAGACGTTTTTCGATCGGCATGGCCGCACCGAAGGTCGCTTCGATGCTGTGACGGGCACGAAGACCTTCGATCTTCGCTTTCACGTCGTCCGGCAGACGCTCGTAGGCGACCACCATGTTCGCCCACATGGTGTCACCGCCCACCGGCGGACACTCCAGGCAACGCAGCACTGCACCCATCGGCGGCGCCTCGCGCCAGGTGGCGTCGGTGTGCCAGGAGTTTTCGTAGCGATCGGGCCGGCTGTCCGGAGTCTTGTAGACCTGCCCCAGCCCTGGGTGATCGGGATGACTGCCAACCACCGGGTGATCTTCCAATTCGCCAAAGCGTCGAGCGAATGCCACGTGCTCGGCGCGACTGATATCCTGGTCGCGAAGGAACAGCACGCGATGCTTAAGCAGTTGGGCGCGTATTTCGGCGAACAGGCCATCGTCATGGACGGCGTCGGCGAGGTTGACACCTACGAGTTCAGCACCGATGGTGCAGGTCAATTGTTCGACTTTCATGGTAGTCAGCTCCCTTGAATGACGAAGATCGACGAGCCGGTGGTCTTACGTGACTCCAGATCACGACAAAGAACTTCGGGAGCACCGGTTTCGTAGAAGCGTACGGCTTTGGCCATGCCTGTTTTCTCCAATCTGCAATTTTATTGTATGCGTCTATTCACGCTGGTTGGACTGTACGCCGAGGGCCTAATGCAGCGCCTTTCATCAAACGACAATAACCTTTCACTTTATGACAAGCGTTTCGAGGAGTGGAGTTACTTCATTTCAATAATGCAAACATATCTTGCCAACATGCTTTGCGCCCTTTTGGTGAACAAAGGCCTCGGCAATTTGTTCCAGCGGATAGCTGCTGTCGATAACAGGGCGCCAGCTGAAGTTTTCCAGGGCACGCACCATGTCTTGCTGTTGCTCACGACTGCCGACAATCAGGCCGCGCAGCGTTTGCTGCTTGCGCATCATCTCAACGGTTGGAATGCTGCCGGAAACGCCAGTGAGCACGCCGATCAGCGCAATGTGGCCACCGGGAGTGCAGGCGCGGATGGACTGGGGCAAGGTGCCGGGGCCACCCACTTCCACGACGATGTCGACACCGCGGCGGCCGGTAGCGGCTAGCACCATGTCACCCCATTCAGGCTGGTCTTTGTAGTTGATGACCTGATCGGCTCCGAGTGCGAGCAAGCGCTCCTTCTTGGCGTCGGAGGAGGTCGTCGCAATCACCCGCGCGCCCATGGATTTGGCCATTTGCAGGGCAAAGATGGAGACGCCGCCAGTGCCCAGCACCAGCACGGTGTCACCCGCCTGGATGCGCCCGTCTACTACCAACGCACGCCAGGCAGTCAGGCCTGCCGTGGTCAGCGTGGCGGCCTCTGCGTGGGTGTAGCCCTTGGGCGATAGGGTGAACGCATGGGTGGGCATGTTGACCCATTCACGTGCAAAGCCGTCCACGCCGTCGCCAGGGACAGTCTGGAAGGTGGTGGGCATGTCCCGGCCCGATTGCCAGTGAGGGAAGAAACACGACACCACAAAGTCACCCACGGCAAACTCCGTCACGCCTTCGCCCACGGCGGTGACGACGCCGGCGCCGTCGGCCATGGGGATGCGACCAGCCTCTGCACGGGCGTGACCGGTGACGACGCCAAGGTCGTGGTAGTTGAGCGAACTGGCATGGATGCGCACCTGGATCTCACCCGCTTTAGGAGCGTCGGGGGCAGCCATGTCGACCAAGTGCAGATGGTCCAGGCCAGCGGGATGTTGGAGTTGAATGGCTTTCATGGATGTCCTTGAAATAGTCGTTGATGTGACGATCTGGTCTTTCGCTAGATGAACAGTTTGGAATGAACTGGATTTTAATCTGTAGGGCGGCTTGAATTTTTTACCTCAGGTGACAACTGACCTACCTTTCATGCCACGTATCATTAGGCGCTACCTGATTCATCTCGATCAGTCGCTAGGGCAATGGTTTACGCGGCCTGCTTTTGCGCCAGCATGACTACCTATTGAGCATCGGGAGGCGTCCGTATCAGGATTGCCTTTGATGTCAAAAATACCGTTTGCTTGTCCCTCAATGTCAAGTTTCTCTATGACGCAGTCCCTATATTGAATTCCTGAGTCTGCGTGCTGCCCGGTCCAGACCTCGCGACGGATCGTTTTGACGATTAATCCACTTCACAAACGGACACTCCATGAATAAGCAGTTTGAAAATCAAGTTGTATTGATCACTGGCGCAACTGCTGGCATTGGCTACGCCACGGCTATTGCCTTCGCACGTGAGGGTGCGCGTTTGGTCGTTTCTGGACGCAATGCAGTTGCAGGAGAAAAGCTGGTGTCCGAGTTGCGATCCCGGGACGCGCAGGCCGAATTCGTTCAAGCCGACGTGAGCAACGAAGAACAGGTGGCCAAGCTGGTAGATTTCTGCGTTACCCGCTTCGGTAGTCTGGATGTTGCGGTCAACAGCGCAGGCTTTGAAGGCGTACGGGGTTCGATCATGGAGCAAGCAGTGGAGTCATACACTGCCGCGTTCAATGCCAATGCGCTCGGAACGTTCCTCTGCCTGAAGCATGAAATGCGCGTCATGTCGCAGCAGAAATCTGGAGCCATTGTAAACCTGTCGTCTACCATGGGCAGCCGAGGCAATGCGCAAGCACCGATGTATGTGGCCAGCAAACATGCTATTGAAGGCTTCACCAAGTCTGTAGCGCTTGAAGCCTGCCAATACAATGTGCGAGTCAACGCTGTGGCGCCTGGCCCGATTGCTACCGAAATGCTGGACCGCATCGCGGACGGTTCACATAACCTTCCTATGGTGGCATCCACGATTCCTGCGGGAAGAATTGGCAAGCCAGAGGAAGTGGCTGACGCCATCCTGTTCATGGCATCCCAACACGCAACCTATATCACGGGTCAGATCCTGGCAGTGAATGGCGGAAAAACCGCTATGTAAGTATGTTTTCGAGTTGCTGATGAGCGTGCTCATCCGTGCTCGGCCCTCGTAAAGCTTTTAGTTTCAATAGTTGCTTTTTCAGGTGGTTGTCCAGGCTGTTCCGTTTAAGGTCATTAGTTATTGATGATGCAAAAACGGATTAAAAAACGTACCGCTTCACTCCAACAGAAAAGAGCAAGTCGCACACGACATGTCTCCCTACATCACCACAACTTCCAAGGCGGCGTAGAGCGATTCCGAGCGCTGCGGTCGCTCTTTATTGAATGGAAGATCCACTCCCTTTTCGCAGCATCGCCACCCAGAGCTGATGCGAGCCGTTGTTACAACAAAAAAACAATAAAGCGGAGACAACGCAATGCACAACACCACGAACCAAGGCCCTTTGCGACGCAGCCTGCTCGCCACCGCTATTCTCGGGGTCTCGATGCCATCTGCTTATGCCTTTGATTTCAGCAATGGCAGTGACGACTGGGCAATGCGTTTCGATAACACCCTCAAGACCAGTTATGGTCAACGGGTGGAAGGTCAGAACTCGAAGATCGCCAACACCGCCAACCTCAACGACGGCGACCAGAATTTCAGTGTTGGCAGTGCCGTGAGCCAGCGGGTCGATCTGCTGACCGAACTGGATGTGATCTACAAGAACAAAATGGGTTTTCGCATCAGCGGCGCGAGTTGGTATGACCACGCCTATGCCAATGTAGGCTCCAACTCCAACGCTTTCCCAGGTCAGGCGGACAACGCAGGTAATCTGGTGGCAGCGCGTCAGGCCGGTTTGATTCAGCCGGGCGATTCGCTGAACGGCCACGTTGCACGCAAGCATGGGCTGAGCGGTTATACCGATCGTTATTACAACGGCCCGTCCGGCGAAATCCTCGATGCCTTTGTGTTCTACAACACCGAGATCGGCGACGAATCGATGCTCAGCGTCAAGCTCGGCAAGCATAACGTGTACTGGGGCGAGACCCTGTTCAACGCGGCCAACGGTATCAACTACGGTCAAGCGGGCCTGGACCTTGCCAAGCTGTATAACGTGCCTGGCATCGAAACCAAGGAACTGTTTCTGCCGCGCAACCAGATCTCCATGTCGTTCACGGTCAACCCGGAACTGACCCTGGGCGCGCAGTACTTCCTGCAGTATCAGAACTCGCGTCTGCCTGAAGGTGGGACCTATATGGGTGCCTACGACATGCTGAACGATGGCGGGAAAGTGTTCTGGTTGCCGCTGCCCAATTCCTTGGGTGGTGCCGGTGCCTTTTACGGCGCGCCGCGCGGGCATGATATCAAACCGCACAACTCCGGTGACTTCGGGCTGATGGCCAAGTGGAGCCCGGAGTGGCTGAACGGCACCCTGGGTTTCTACTATCGCAACACCTCGGACCCGATGCCGGCGGTACTGATCAATGCGCCTAACCTGCATCAGCCAGGTTTGGCGGGTCTGCAAGGCATTGAGTACATGACCGCCTATGCCGATGACATCGATATCTACGGCATCAGTCTGTCCAAGAGTGTGGGGCCGGTCAGCGTCGGTCTGGATGTGAACTATCGGGAGAACATGCCGCTGGTGAGCAACTTCAGCACCGTCAACTCGACCCTGGATGCACAAGCGGGCGCGGGCCTGATCAACGGCGCCAATATTATCGGTGCGATGCCAGGCAAGGGCGAAACCGGGTTGGCCCGTGGCAAGACGCTGCATGTCGTACTCAACGGCTTGGTGACGTTTGGCAAAACCCCGTTGTGGGATGCCTCCTCAATGGCCATTGAAGGCGCCATGACCCATCTGGTCAGTGTCGACAAGGGCGAGCAGACCTTCAAGGGCGACTCCAGTTACCGGGGTGTCGACAAGGTCGATACCAATGCCTACACCCTCGCGGCCAACTTCACGCCGACCTGGTTCCAGGTATTCCCGGGTGTCGATATGTCCATGCCGCTGGCCTACAACGTTGGCCTGAAGGGCAACTCGGCGGTGCAACTGGGCGGCAACGAGGACGCCGGCAGCTACTCCATCGGCATCGCGGCGGATGTCTATCAAAAATACAAATTCGACCTGAAATACGTCGATTCCTTTGGCCCGTTCGATACCTGTGAAACCGGGTTTGATAACAACGCCCCAGGGGCCAATGGCCTGTACCAGTGCATTCCCGGCCAGATCACTTCTCAGGCAGGCCTGGCGCCGTTGCTGAAGGATCGCGGGATGGTCACTGCCTCGTTCAAAACCACCTTCTGATTGACACGCAGATTATAAAAACAAGTGGAGAGAATTCAGATGCGATTTCTAAATAGCGTGCTCGCAGCTTCCCTGGCGGCGGTCATTGCCGGTCAGGCCCAGGCGGCCGTGTCGGCGCAGGAAGCGGCCAAGTTGGGCACCAGCCTGACCCTGATAGGGGCCGAAAAGGCCGGTAATGCCGATGGCTCCATTCCGGCCTATAGTGGCGGCCTGACCACCCCCCCGGCCAACTTCAAGGTGGGCGATACGGTGCGCCCGGATCCCTTTGCCAACGAAAAGCCAGTGCTGGTGATCAACGGCAAGAACGTCGATCAGTACAAGGGTTTGCTCACTGCTACCACGGTGGAGCTGGCCAAGCGTTTCCCCAGCTACCAGATCGATGTCTATCCGACCCATCGCACTGCAGCACTGCCTAAGGGAGTACTGGACAACGCCGTGAAAAATGCCACAGGCGCCAAGTCCCTCGAAGGTGGCCTGGCCATCGATAACGTATTGCCCGGCGTGCCGTTCCCGATCCCGGCCTCAGGCAGTGAGGCCATGTGGAACCACCTGTTGCGCTACCAAGGAGTCACCCTCAGTAACAAGTATGACTCCTGGAACGTCGACTCCTCGGGTGTGCCAACCCTGTCCATCACCGGGCAGTCGTTCATTTCCTACCCGGTCTACGAGGACCTGTCGAAGCCTATCAGCAGCACCGATGTGTATTACCAGTTGAGGCTGGCCTACAGTGCTCCTGCGCGCCGGGCTGGTGAGGCGAACATGCTCAAAGACGCGGCCAACCCGCTGGTCCAGCCGCGCCGCGCCTGGCAGTACTTGCCGGGCCAGCGTCGGGTTAAATTGGCGCCGGACCTGGCCTACGATACACCGAACCCGGGTACCGCCGGCACCGGTACTTACGACGATGTATTCGTCTTCAACGGTGCGTTGGATCGCTACGACTGGAAGCTTGTGGGCAAGCAGGAAATGATTATTCCCTACAACACCTACAAGCTGACCTACGCCAAAGACGCTAAATCGCTGCTTGCCCCTAACCACCTCGCACCCGAAATGGTGCGCTGGGAGAAGCACCGTGTCTGGGTCGTGGAGGCTAGCCTCAAGTCTGGCAAACGGCACATCTACAAGACGCGTCGCTTCTACCTGGATGAAGACACCTGGAGCGCTTTGGCCTCTGACGAGTACGACTCGAACGGCCAGCTCTACCGCGGCTCCTTCGCCTTCCTTAGCCAAAGCTATGACAAGTTGGTTCCGGATAGCACGCCTTTCATGATCTACGACCTGGTGGGCGGCAACTACAACATCAACGGTATCGTGGGCCCATACGGTGGCATCAAGTACATCGAGCCACTGTCGAAGGCGCAGTGGGCACCGGATGCGTTGGCGGGTTCGGGTATCCGCTAAGCAGCAGGTGGCCCAAGTCCGGGGCGATCGGTTGTGATCCCCCGGCAGCGTGACTGGACGATGGACGGCTTGTGCGTCGTTCGTCGTGGGTTACCGACTTCGACGCCGGGCTGTACCTCGTGCGCTGTCCGGCGCCGCTTTCCTAGAAGGTGCGGTATGGATTGCTTGAAAAAGTTCGCGCTGGCGCTGCTGTGCTCGATGCTGATGCTGTTGCAAGGTGTCGCTCGGGCGGCCAGTTTTGTTGATGTGCTGGAGCTGCCGGCCATGCCGAGTGCGTTGGCCGTGCATAGCCCCTTGATCGACATCACTCGCGCGGGCGAGCGCCTGGTCACCGTTGGCCAGCGTGGCCATATTCTTTATTCCGACGATGCGGGCAAGCACTGGGTGCAGGCCAGCGTTCCACTCAGCAGTGATCTGACGGCGGTGTATTTTCCCTCCGCCCAGCAGGGCTGGGCAGTGGGCAACGATGGTGTGGTGCTGCACAGCAGCGATGCCGGCGCCACCTGGAACAAGCAACTGGACGGTCGCCAGATCGGCGATTTGTTGGTCAAGCATTACACGGCGTTGGCCAGTGCCGAACCTGCCAACGAGCAGTGGCCACTGCTGGTTGCTGAAGGCCAGCGCCTGATCGAGCAGGGCGCCGACAAGCCGCTGCTCGATGTCTGGTTCGCCAACGACAAGTTGGGCTACGTGGTCGGTGTGTTCAACCTGATCTTGCGGACCGAGGACGGCGGGCAGAGCTGGACACCGTTCGAGGATCGCACCGACAACCCCCAAGGCTTTCACCTCAACGCCATCGCCTCGACGGGCGATGCCCTGTACATCGCCGGCGAACAGGGCCTGTTGCTCAAGTGGGATGCTGCCCGGCAGCATTTCAGCGCCGTGGAGTCGCCCTACAAGGGCAGCTTCTTTGGCGTGATCGGCAAGCCCGGTGAAGTGCTTGCCTATGGCCTGAACGGCAACGTGTTGCGCAGCACCGATGGCGGTGAGCACTGGACCCCGCTGAGCAGCGGCGTGCATGTCAGCATCACGGCGGCCATCGTCAATGCCCAGGGGCAGTACGAGCTGTTCACTCAAGCCGGACACGCGCTGATCAGCCAAGCGGGCAGTACGCGGATGCAGTTGCAGCCGCAGCAGGATCAGCCGCCCGTGGCCGGTGCCACCCTGGCTGTCGACGGTTCGCGGGTGGTGGTGGGTAGCCGTGGCGTACAGGCTTTGTCTGTCAAATAAGAAAAATTAGAGCGAGTACCCAGACATGGGCAATATCAAGCAAGACACCATGCCGGTGATCCGCGAGCTGCGTGACTTCGACCGGTGCTCCGGCAACCGCTTGGAGCGGCTGGTGTTCAACTACCGCCCGCTGTTCATGGTGCTCATGACACTGGCCACCCTGGTGCTGGGCTATATGGCGGTGACCCGTCTGGAGCTGCGCCCCAGCTTCGAGAAGATGATCCCGCAGAGCCAGCCGTACATCCAGAATTACCTGGAGAACCGCCAGTCATTGCGCGGCTTGGGCAACTCGGTGCGGGTGGTGGTCGAGAACACCAGGGGCGATATTTTCGATCCTGGCTACCTGGAAGTGCTCAAGCAGGTCAACGACCAGATGTTTCTCACCGACGGTGTCGACCGCGCCTGGATGAAGTCGCTGTGGAGCCCTGGCGTGCGCTGGACCGAAGTCACCGAGGAGGGCTTCCAGGGTGGCCCGGTGATGCCCGATACCTACAAGGGGTCGCCCGAGGACATCGAGCGTCTGCGCCAGAACATCAGCCGTGCCGGCCTTGTTGGCAGCCTGGTGGCCAGCGACTTCAAATCCACCATGCTGATCGTGCCGCTGCTGGACAAGGCCTCGGCCACCGGCCAGAGCATTAACTACCAGCAGTTCTCGCGAGTGCTCGAAGAGCAGCTGCGTGACAAGATCGAGTTCGCCGGCGACAGCGCCGCGCGCAAGGCCGGGGCAGAGGGCAAGGGCCCGTACAAGATCCGGGTGATCGGTTTCGCCAAACTGATGGGCGACCTGATCGATGGCCTGATCAAGGTGATGATGTTCTTCGGCCTGGCCGTGGTCACGTCGCTGGTCATCATCTATTTCTACACCCGCTGCGTGCGTAGCACCCTGCTGGTGGTCGGCTGCTCGCTGGTCGCGGTGGTTTGGCAACTGGGTATCGTCGCCTGGCTGGGCTATGCCATCGACCCGTACTCGGTGCTGGTGCCGTTCCTGATATTCGCCATCGGCGTGTCCCATGCCGCGCAAAAGATGAACGGCATCATGCAGGACATCGCCCGTGGCACCCACAAGCTGATCGCCGCGCGCTACACCTTCCGCCGTCTGTTCATCGCCGGCGTCACGGCGCTGCTGGCCGATGCGGTGGGCTTTGCCGTGCTGATGCTGATCGATATCCCGGTGATCCAGGACCTGGCCATTACCGCCAGTATCGGTGTGGCCGTGTTGATCTTCACCTCCCTGCTGCTGATGCCGGTGGCGCTGTCTTATATCGGCGTGGGCCGCAAGGCGGCCGAGCGCGCCCTGAAGATCGAAACCCGTGCCGACAAGCACAAGGGCTTCGGCAAGCTCTGGGACCTGCTCGATCGCTTCACTACCCGCAAGTGGGCAACCGGCGCGGTGCTGGTGGCGACGCTGATGGGGATTGGCGGCTTCATGGTCAGCCTGCACCTGAAAATCGGTGACCTGGACAGCGGCGCCCCGGAGCTGCGTGCCGACTCGCGCTACAACCGCGACAACGCCTACATCACCAGCCACTATGCGCTGTCCAGCGACCTGTTCGCGGTGATGATCAAGACCGCGCCAGAAGGTTGCCTGAACTATAAGACACTGGTCCTCGCCGACCGTCTGGCCTGGGAGCTGCAGCAGTCTCCCGGGGTTCAGGCGACGTCTTCGCTGGTGAACGCCGTGCGCCAGATTACCGCGGGCACCTACGAGGGTAATCCCAAGCTCAACAGCATCCAACGCAATCAGGACGTGCTCAACTACGCCGCGCAGCAGGCCTCGGTCAACTCGCCGGAGCTGTTCAATACCGACTGCTCGGTGATGCCGGTGATCGCCTTCCTCAAGGATCACAAGGCCGAGACCCTGGACGAAGTGGTGGCCATTGCCGACCAGTTTGCCAAGCAAAACAGCACCGAGGATCGCCAGTTCCTGCTGGCCGCTGGCACCGCTGGTATCGAGGCGGCAACCAACATCGTGGTGCGTGAAGCCAACCGAACCATGCTGCTGTACGTCTATGCGGCGGTGACGCTGTTCTGCCTGATCACCTTCCGCAGCTGGCGCGCCACGCTGGTGGCACTGCTACCGCTGGTGCTGACCTCGATTCTCTGCGAGGCGTTGATGGTGGTGATGGGCATCGGCGTCAAGGTCGCGACCCTGCCGGTGATCGCCCTGGGGGTGGGCATCGGCGTGGACTACGCGCTTTACCTGCTCAGTGTGCAACTGCATCACCAGCGCCAAGGCCTTCCGCTGGCGGAGGCCTACCGCAACGCGGTGGCCTTCACCGGTCGGGTGGTGGGCCTGGTGGGCATAACCCTGGCCGCCGGCGTGGTGTGCTGGGCCTGGTCGCCGATCAAGTTCCAGGCCGACATGGGCATCCTGCTCACCTTCATGTTCCTGTGGAACATGCTGGGAGCGCTGATCCTGATCCCGGCCCTGTCGTACTTCCTGCTGCGCGGGCCCACGCTGAGCCCTGTAGGAGCAGACCTTGGTCGCGATAGCATCACCGCGGTAGACAGTCAGGACCGCGGTGCGTCCATCGCGGGCAAGCCCAACTCCTACACGCGGGCCCACGCTGAGCCCTGTAGGAGCAGACCTTGGTCGCGATAGCATCACCGCGGTAGACAGTCAGGACCGCGGTGCGTTCATCGCGGGCAAGCCCAACTCCTACATGTTGCCGGAGCCGGTGGTGCATGAGCCGCTGATGAAAATCAGTGAGACCGAAAATTCCAAAAAAACGGGCATGCGTCATGCCCTGACAATGTCTGAGTAAGCCAACCATGTCCGACTATAAAGCCCCCCTGCGCGATATGCGTTTCGTGCTCAATGAAGCTTTCGAGGTGTCCAAACTGTGGGCCCAACTGCCGGGCCTGGTCCTGCGGTTCCATCGAACACAAGATGGGCATCAAGGCGTCGACAAACAGGCTGAGGAAGACTTCTACATCACCAAGCTGGGCACCGCGCGTTTCTACTTCGCCCGCCTGCTGCCGCGCATCCACTCGTTGAGCGCGTCGGCCAAGGCCGGCAGCGAGTCCCTGTACGAGCTGGACGCAGCGCACTTCTGATCGAAAGAACAAGGACCTCAACCATGATGGAAACAAAAATAATTCCGCCCGCACAAGGCGCATACAGCTACCCACTGTTGATCAAGAGCTTGCTGCTGTCGGGGTTCGCTACGAACCCGGACAGGAGATCGTCTATGCCGACAAACTGCGTTACAGCTACCAGACCCTGATCGAGCGGATCCACCGGCTGGCCAATGCGCTGACGGCTGCCGGCGTCAAGGCCGGGGATACCGTGGCCATGCTCGACTGGGACAGCCACCGCTACCTGGAGTGTTTCATTGCCGTGCCGATGATCGGCGCGGTGCTGCATACGATGAATATTCGCCTGTCGCCGGAGCAGGTGCTGTACACCATGAACCACGCCGAGGACGACCTGGTGCTGGTGCATGATGATTTTCTGTCCATGATCGAACAGATCCACGACGGCCTGAGCACTGTCAAAGGCTATATCCGTCTGACGGACGACGCTGCAATCGACACCGGACTGCCGGTGCTGGGCGAGTATGAAAACCTGCTCTCCCAGGCGGCTCCCCATTACGACTTCCCCGACTTTGATGAAAACTCGGTGGCGACACTGTTCTACACCACCGGCACCACCGGAGCGCCGAAAGGGGTGTATTTCACTCATCGTCAGTTGGTGCTGCATACCTTGAATGCCGTGGGCACTTTGGGCGTCTACCAAAGCTTGCCGCTGCTGCGCTCCGACGACGTGTACATGCCGATAACCCCGATGTTCCACGTGCATGCCTCCTGGGCGAGATCGTGGTGCGCGCACCCTGGCTGACTCAAGGCTATGTGAAGGAGTCGGAAAAGGGCGCTGAACTTTGGCAGGGTGGCTGGCTGCACACAGGCGACCTGGCTTCCATCGACCCTCAGGGCGGGGTGGAAATCAAGGATCGCATCAAGGATGTGATCAAGACGGGCGGGGAGTGGATCAGTTCGCTGGAACTGGAGAACCTGATCAGCGAGCACGCGTCGGTCAGTTCTGTGGCCGTTGTCGGGGTTGCGGACGAGCAATGGGGCGAACGGCCCATGGCCATGGTGGTGTGCGCACCCGGCCATTCGGTCGATCAACAGATGCTTGAAACCCACCTGCAACAGTTTGTTCAGAGTGGTCGGATCAACAAATGGGCGATCCCCAAGCAGTTCAAGTTCGTCGAGCAGATCCCTAAGACCAGTGTTGGCAAGATCAACAAGAAGTTAATCCGAGAAACGAGTTGAGCTGAAACGGTAGGCACGATCAAGGAACCCGGCTGTTGCCACAGAGGGAGCGATGCCCTCTATTGGAGTCGCCGCCACAGTGTGGATCGACTGATGCCCAGTCGAGTTGCCGTTTGCGCTAAATTGCCGTCACAGGCTTTGAGCATTTGGTGTACGTATTGCTTTTCCTTTTCCTTGGCGAGGCTTTTCAAGCCAGTGACTGCCGGTACTACCGGTGCTGCCGGGTCTGGAGCGTGGGGCAAGGTCTGGTTTTTCAGCAGTTCGGGGATCACCAAGGCGAGGCTCAGCTCATCAATCGCTGTGCCGTGCAGCAGATCTTGTGCCGAGAGCGTGGCGCGTTCGATGATGTTTTCCAGTTCGCGGATATTGCCGGGCCAGTGATACGTCATGAGGTTGGGCAGCAGTGCGTCCAGCAGTCGTTCTTGCAATTGCGGCGCCCGTTTGTCTCCATTCAAGCGATGCAAAATGGCGCGAGCAATGTCTGCGATGTCTTCACTGCGTTCACGTAACGGCACCGTCTGCAGGCGCAGGATGTTCAGGCGATAGTAGAGGTCGCTACGAAATCCCCCGGCTTCGATGGCTTGAGAGAGATCCTGATGGGTGGCGGCGATGATGCGGATGTCGATGCTGATCGGCTCGGTTGCGCCCAGGCGCAGCACTTCGCGCTCTTGCAACACGCGTAACAGGCGGGTTTGCAGTGAAACCGGCATGTCGCCGATTTCGTCGAGGAACAGTGTGCCCCGGTGGGCGGCTTCGAGTAAGCCGGGCTTGCCGCCTTTGCGCGAGCCGCTGAAGGCGCCTTCCTGGTAGCCGAACAGTTCGCTTTCCAGCAGCGATTCGGGAAAGGCCGCGCAATTGATCGCAACGAACGGGCCACGCTGGCGGCTACTGACATTGTGCATGCCTTGCGCCAGCAACTCCTTGCCGGTGCCACTTTCGCCAGTGATCAGTACGGTCGAGGAGGTTGCGGCGTAGCGTTCTGCCAGCTTCAGTAACTGTCGGGTGGCCTGGCTATTGCCGCTGATTTGCTCAAGGCGGTACTTGGCCGAGAATCCACTAGGACGGTGCGTCGAACGAATGCGCTGGTCGGCGCGTTGTACCGCGGATGTATCTTGGCAAGTCAGCACCAGTCCGGTGCGTTGGCCGTCTTCCAGGATCGGCAGGATATTGCAGACGACCATGTTCTGGCCCAGGCGAATGACCTGGTTCTCTTCGCAGGCGCCGCTACGCAGCACTTCGTCCAACGCCAGTTCCGGGCAGAGCTCCAGCAGGGGGCGGCCTAACATCCGGCTTGCCGGCATGCCCAATAGCGCTTCCAGCGCAGGGTTCAGCGATTGCACGATGCCCAGGTTGTCCACGGCTGCAACGCCTGCCGGGATGTGCTGCAACACACCGTTCAGGTGCCGGCGTTTGGCAATCTCGATGCGCTGGCTGTGCAGGATCCCCAGCGCCTCTTCCAGCGCTTTGCGCACGGTGTCCTGGCTCAATGAAAGCACCCCGTGCAAGCCGGCCCGTTCCGCAAGTTCCACCACAGTGGATGAGCCAATCACTGTCTGGCAACCCAGGCTGCGAGCGCGCTCCACCGCCTGCCGAGCTTCTTCGAGTGTGATGTAACACGCTTGGTGGATCTGCACCGTGAACAGCGCCGCCATCGAGTTGAGGTCGGCGTTGATCCGTGCATAGCTGAGGACCGCGATTTGCGGTGAGCGCAGTCGCGCTTGTTCCAAGGCTCGAAGGAGATCGGCGCCCCCCACCCGCATCGACAGCACCGGGCGAGTCAGGTGTCTACGCAGGTAGGCCGCGGTAGCGCCTGCGCAGACGAAGACGTCAACCTCGTTGTTTTTCTCCAGCTCGCGGGCCAGTGGCAGCGCCTCCTCGACCGTGGTGTCCAGCACGCGGATGTTGGTTTCGGCCAGGTATTCAGGCATCACGCTGTTCACCACCTGAGCCAGGCGGCTGTGTTGCAGGGGACGCTCCAGGTGGCTGATGAGAACGATGATCTGGGGTTGGCGAGGCTGCATGGCAAGCGAGCTCTTATTGGTGTTTCAAGTGGGTCTCATATATGAATGGATTCGTTTCCAAATTGCAACATTGATGGCTCATACGAAGAGCTTATGCCACCGCGCACTCTCGCTGCAGGCCCCGCTACAGCTGGTGTTGAGCGATTGAGGGGGACTATGTGAAAAAGTTGGCCCGGCAATTGCTCAAGCGAAGCTGCCATCTTTAACCCTTACGATAAATCCAACAGGTCAGGTGCGGCGACTCATGAGTGGTCCGAATGTAGCAGCGGCGACAGTGCCGCAGCCCGAAGAACAGCTGAAAAAAAACCGGCTTGAAACTTTCCTTTGCGCTCAGGCTGGCGCGCTACGGGTCACCCTTGAGCATCAGCAGCGCCTGTCTGGCGGCGCTATCCAGGAGAACTGGTTGCTGGACGTTAGCGTGGAGGGCGGCCCGTATGCTGGCCGCCAGCGCTGGGTCCTGCGCAGCGACGCACAATCGGCGGTACAGGAGAGCCTGAGCCGCGCGCAGGAATTCGCGGTGCTGAGTACGGTCCACCGTGCTGGCGTCAAGGTGCCGCAGCCACTCTGGCTGTGCGAAGACGTCTCGGTGCACGGGCGAGCATTTTTCATCATGGAGTGGGTGTCCGGCATCGCCGCCGGTCACAGGCTTACCAGCCAGTTGGGGGCTGAAGGCGATCCACAGTTGGTGGCTGATCTGGGCGCCAATCTGGCGCGAATCCATCGCATCTTGCCTGCTCAGGCCCAACTGGATTTCCTTGGCGACCCGCAACAGGTATCGGTGCAGGCTTCGATTGATTCACACCGCGTGGTGATCGACCGCCTTGAGGTGTTTCAGCCAGTGCTGGAGTGGGGGCTGCGATGGTGTGAATCAAACGCGCCGAAAAGTGCAGCCCTTTGTTTGCTCCATGGTGATTTTCGCACAGGCAACTACCTGGCCGAGTCCAGCACGCTGCAAGCGGTCCTGGACTGGGAGTTCACCGGTTGGGGCGATCCGCGTGAAGACATCGGCTGGTTCACCGCCCGTTGCTGGCGGTTCGCCAGGCCTGATCTGGAGGCCGGCGGCATCGGTACGCTGGAACACTTCATGCGCGGTTACAGCGAGGTTTCCCCGCTCAGTCTCGAGCGCGACGAGTTGGTTTTCTGGCAGGTCATGGCCACGTTGCGTTGGGCGGTCATCGCCCTGCAGCAAGCCCAGCGGCACTTGTCCGGTGAGGAGCCCTCGCTGGAACTGGCGCTGACTGGAAGGCTGATCCCTGAATTGGAGTTGGACATATTGCGTTTGACTGGAGGGCTGCGCCGATGAACATCCGTCCCGATGCGAGTGAACTGCTGGCGATTGCCCGCCAGACCCTGATCAGTGAGTTATTACCGCAGCTGCCGGACAGCTTGCGCTACAAGGCGCTGATGATCGCCAATGCCTTGGCGATTGCCGGGCG
Organism: Pseudomonas sp. KH_021; assembly: GCF_057838865.1. Lineage (NCBI taxonomy): Bacteria > Pseudomonadati > Pseudomonadota > Gammaproteobacteria > Pseudomonadales > Pseudomonadaceae > Pseudomonas > Pseudomonas sp. KH_021. Next base: position 2,501,466 of record NZ_CM174477.1, read on the forward strand.
CGAGTGCCGTGACGGCGAGTGTGCGGATGCAATCGAGGCTCAGTTGCTGGAGGCGCTGCAGGGTGATACCGGGCAGTCACTGGCTGATGCTCGCCAGGCCCTTTGCCAGGCTATTCGTCAGGGCCGTTTCGATGAGCCCGGGAGTGATCAGGATCGCCTGTTCGTGGCGCTCTCGGCGATCACTCGGGCGCGGCTGTCCATCAGCAATCCGAAGGCGCTCGGCCAATGAGTACCCAGCCTGTCTATCGTCGTCGTTGTTATCTGGTACGCCATGGTCATGTGGATTATTTTTCGCCCGACGGCCAGCCGTTGGATCCGCGCAGCGTGCCGCTCTCTGGCCTGGGAGAAGATCAGGTACGACAGCTGGCGCAGGTACTGGCGTCAGTCAATTTCGACCGTGCGCTGTGCTCCGATTACCCGCGAGCCCGGCAGACCGCTGAATTGTTGCTGGGTGATCACCCGATTGAGCTCCAGGCGTGCGCGCAGCTACGGGAAGTTCGTGCTGGCCGCCTGCGCGAGATTGCGCCTGAACAAGTGCAACAGCAGGTCAGCTACGCCTTTGACAGTTTCGCCGAGCCTGACGGCAGTTTTATGGGCGGGGAGCGCTGGAGCGATTTTGACAGCCGCATCATGGCCCGCTTCGAGGAAGTCTTGGCCGAGCCCACCTGGCAGAGCTTGCTGCTGGTCAGTCATGACGCAGTCAATCGCCTGTTGCTGGGCTGGGCCCTGGGTGGCGCGCGCGGTTGTGCCGCGGGCCTGGAGCAGGACAACGCCTGTCTGAACATCATCGATATCGACATGCAGGCAGGTCGCATCCTGCGCCGCTTTGTCCGTGTGGTGAACCTGACGCCTTACGACCTCCCCAAGGCCGGCCAGCGACAAACCGTGATGGAACGCATCCACGCGCAGATCGCTCCCCTTACCGAACAACGACGCTAGTCGAACGCATCAAGGACCCCCATGAACTTTACGATCCCCCAAGAACTGTTGGACTTGCGCGAAAAAACCCGCGCCTTTATCACCGAGCAGGTGATCCCCATGGAAACCGATGCTCGCTACACCTCTCATGGCCCCAGCGAAGACTTGCGCCAGGAGTTGATCGCAAAAGCGCGCCAAGCCGGTTTGCTTTGCCCCCATGCCAGTCGCGAAATGGGCGGTGCAGGCTTGAGCCATGTCGCCAAGGCGATCGTCTTCGAGGAAGCCGGTTATTCACCGCTGGGCCCCATAGCCCTGAACATCCACGCCCCGGATGAAGGCAACATTCACCTGATGGACGAGGTGGCCACCGACGCCCAGAAAGACCGCTGGCTGCGTCCGCTGGTCAATGGAGAGATTCGCTCCTGCTTTGCCATGACCGAGCCTTCGCCAGGCGCAGGGTCCGACCCTTCGATGATGAAAACCGTGGCCGTGCGCGATGGCGACCACTACGTTATCAATGGCCGCAAATGGCTGATTACCGGCGCCGACGGTGCGGGTTTCGCGATCATTATGGCGCGCATGGAAGACGGTTCGGCGACCATGTTCCTGGCGGACATGAACACCCCCGGGATCATCCACGAACGGCTACTCGATACCCTCGACAGTTGCTTCGCCGGTGGCCACTCCATCCTGCGTTTCGAGAACGTGCGGATTCCGGCCACCGATGTGCTGGGCGAAATCGGCAAGGGCTTTCGTTACGCCCAAGTGCGACTGGCACCGGCTCGCCTGACCCACTGCATGCGCTGGCTCGGTGCTGCCCGCCGTGCACACGATATCGCCTGCGACTATGCGCGTACCCGCGACTCGTTTGGCAAGACGCTGGGCGAACACCAGGGCGTTGGCTTCATGCTGGCCGACAACCAGATGGCCCTGCACAGCACACGCCTGGCCATCTGGCATTGCGCCTGGGTGCTGGACGAAGGCGGGCGGGGCAATGTCGAGTCGAGCATGACCAAGGTGCTCAGTGCTGAAGCTTTGTGGAATGTGGTGGATCGCTGTGTGCAGATTCTGGGTGGGCGCGGAGTGACGGGCGAAACCGTGGTCGAGCGCATTTTCCGCGACATCCGCCCGTTCCGCATTTACGACGGCCCGAGCGAAGTGCATCGCATGAGCCTTTCGAAAAAAATCCTCGACGGCCACAAGGACTTTTCCTGATGACACCTGCTATCGCCAAGCTGTTTGACCTGACTGGCCGACGTGCACTGGTCACCGGTGCCTCCAGCGGCCTTGGCCGTCACTTTGCCCGCACCCTGGCGGCGGCCGACGCCGAAGTAGCCGTGGCGGCGCGGCGCGTCGAGCAATTGCAAACCCTGGTGGCGGAAATTGAAAGCGAAGGCGGGCGTGCCCGTGCTTTCGCCCTCGACGTGACCGACCGGGCCTCGGTTAACGCTTGCCTTGAAGGGGTAGCGCTTGAGCTTGGCCCGCTGGACATCCTGGTCAACAACGCGGGCGTCAGCGACAGCCTGCCTGTGCTGGCGTACACCGATGAAGACTGGGACCGTGTCGTCGACACCAACCTCAAGGGCGCCTGGATCGTGGCGCAAGAAGTGGCGCGGCGCATGGTCCAGGCCCAGCGCGGTGGCAGCTTGATCAACGTGACCTCCATCCTGGCCAGTCGCGTGGCGGGCGCCGTAACCCCCTATGTCGCGGCGAAGGCCGGCTTGAGCCAGCTGACCCGCTCACTCGCCCTGGAACTGGCGCGTCACGAGATCAGGGTCAATGCCATCGCGCCCGGCTATGTGGTGACTGAACTCAATAGCGACTTCCTGAACAGTGAGGTGGGCGACAAATTGCGCAACCGCGTCCCCACTCGACGTTTCTGCACACCAGCCGATCTGGACGGTGCCTTGTTGTTACTCGCCAGTGACGCCAGCCGCGCGATGACAGGCAGCGAGATCGTCGTGGATGCGGGGCATTTGTGCAGCACGTTATAGAGGGACGTCCAATGGGTGCCGCGAGCCTTTATCTGATGGGACAGGACTGGGAGAAATATGAAACCACTGCATAACAAAGTCGCGGTTATTACCGGTGCCGCCAGCGGCTTCGGTCGCGAACTGGCGATTGCCTGCGCCAATGAAGGCATGCGCCTTGCGTTGACCGACATTGATGAGAAGAACCTTCAAGGCACGGTTGAGTTGCTGCCGTCGAACACCCCAGTGTTAACGATGAAATGCGATGTCGCCCAGGCCGAACAGGTCGAGCAACTGGCGGTTGCGACCTACTCGCGCTTCGGTGCCGCGCACCTGCTGTTCAACAATGCCGGGGTTCTGGTTGGCGGCCCGCTGTGGACGACGACTGCGCAGGATTGGGCGTGGATGATCGGTATCAACGTCATGGGCGTCGCGCACGGTATCCGCAGTTTTGTGCCGCGGATGCTGGCGCAAAAGGATCAATGTCACATCGTTAATACCGCGTCGGTCGCCGGCCTGCTGTCGGTGCCAGGTAACGGGATCTACTGTGCAACCAAGCATGCGGTGGTGACGATGTCCGAATGCCTGCAGCTTGAATTGCAGGAGGAAAACGCCTCGATCGGTGTGTCGGTGCTGTGCCCGGCCTTCGTACCGACGGGCATCGCCGATGCTGGGCGAAACCGACCGGCTGAATTGGCTGAGACTAATCCGCTCCAGGAGAAATACCAGGAGCAGGTGCGCAAGGCAACGCAGGCCGGGAGGCTCAGCGCGGCGGACATCGCGCGCATCACGCTTGAGGCGGTGCAGGAAAACCGCTTCTACATTCTGCCGCATCAAAAGATCAAGAGCCTGATCGAGATACGCATGGGGGACATCCTTGAGGAACGCAGTCCGAGCAAAACCTCTCGCTGAGCATTTCAATGCTTGACGTAGCTTTTCAGAATGTTGGAAATGCACGGGAAAAGTCGCGCTGGTCACCGGCTCCGGTCGTGGTATTGGCCTCGAAGTGGCTCTGCAACTAGCCGGTGCCTGAGTGGTGGTCAAGTTGGGCAGGGCCACGCCTGTCCCGTGAATGTGCTCCAATGAGGGGGCCATTCTGGCTTTGAGTAGAGCTCAGCGACATGTGTTGGAAGCGCCTGAATCCCTAGCGTTTGCAAACCGACGCCCCATAGCCGGGGCGTCAGGTGTAACAGCTGGTCCCTGTACAACCGTTCATGACGGCTGTACAGGGACGCGTGATGTAGCGCAATGCCGCGTCAATCAGCCGATCACAGGGGGCTGACCAAATGCCCGCCATCCACGCTCAACACCGCGCCCGTCATGAAGGCACCGGCATTGCTGGCCAGCAGCAGGAATGGCCCTTCCAGTTCCTGCAGTTCACCCAGACGGCGCATGGGTACGCTGTCGCGGATGTAAGCCTGGCCCTTGTCGCTGTCAAAGTAGCCGTCGTTCATTTCGGTCTTGAAGTAGCCCGGTGCGATGGCGTTCACGCGGATCTGATAGCGCGCCAGCTCCAGAGCCAGTGACTTGCTCAGCTGGACCACGCCGGCCTTGGCTGCGCAGTAGTGGCTATAGCCGGTGCCAACACGCAAGCCGAGTATCGAGGCGATGTTGACGATGCTGCCGGGCTTCCCGGCCTTGACCAGGCGTTGCGCAGCGACCTGGGCGACACGCCAGACCCCATCGAGGTTGGTCGAGAGCATCTGCCGCCAGTCTTCCTCGCTGATGTTCAGTACCTGTTGCGCGTTGCCGATGCCGGCGTTGTTGAGCAGCACGTCGACCACGCCGAATGCCGCTTCGGCAGCATCGAAGGCGGCTTCGACGCTGGCCCGATCCGTGACATCGAGTGTCACGGCCAGGGCCTGGCCGCCTTCGCGCTGAATGTCTTCAGCCACGTTGCCCAGACGTTCCAGGCGCCGAGCTGCCAGCACCACTCGGGCGCCAGCCTGCGCCGCCACCCGAGCCAGGTGTGCACCGATGCCACTGGAGGCACCGGTGACCAGCACGGTTTTGCCAGCCAGGGAAAAGCTGTTGAAAATGTCCATCACAGCACCTCGAACAGGCCGGCCGCACCCATGCCGCCACCGACGCACATGGTGACCACCACATATTTCACACCGCGCCGTTTGCCTTCCAGCAGGGCATGGCCGACCATCCGTGCGCCGCTCATACCGTACGGGTGGCCGATGGCAATCGCACCGCCGTTGACGTTCAGTCTGTCCGGATCGATGCCCAGAGTGTCACGGCAGTACAGGACCTGGCAGGCGAAGGCCTCGTTAAGCTCCCACAGACCGATATCGTCAACGCGCAGGCCGTGTTGCTTGAGCAGCTTGGGCACCGCCAACACCGGGCCGATGCCCATTTCTTCCGGGGCCAGGCCGGCCACGGCAATCCCGCGATACAGGCCCAGCGGTGCCAGGTTACGTTGTTCGGCCAGGCGTGCGTCCATCAGCACGCAGGCGCTGGCGCCGTCCGACAGTTGGCTGGCGTTGCCGGCGGTGATGCAGCCGCCGTCGATCACCGGCTTGAGTCTGCTCAGGTCGCCCAGCACGGTCTGTGGGCGATTGCCTTCGTCCTGGTGCAAGGTGACCTGCTCGTAACTGACGGCGCCGGTGGCCTTGTCGACCACTTGTTTGGTGGTGGTGACCGACACAATTTCATTGCTGAACAACCCGGCCTGTTGGGCCGCGGCGGTGCGCAGTTGCGACTGCAGGGCATAGGCATCCTGGGCTTCGCGGCTGATGCCGTAGCGCTGGGCAACCCATTCGGCGGTCTGCAGCATCGGCATATAGGCATGCACGGCGTTGCGGACGACCTGAGCATCTTGCTCGGCCATGGCCCATTCCATATGGTGATTCTGCACCAGGCTGATGTGTTCCTGACCGGCGCCCAGGGTGACCTGCATGCCGTCGACCATGATTTGCTTGGCGGCGGTGGCAATGGCCATCAGGCCCGAGGCGCACTGACGGTCCAGGGTCTGCCCGCTGACCGACAGCGGCAGGCCCGAGGCCAAGGCAGCCATGCGGCCCAGGTTCCAGCCGGCGGTCCCGGCCGGCATGGCGGTGCCCATCACCAGGTCTTCGATTTCGTCGGCTTCGATACCGGCACGCTCGACGGCTGCGCGGATGGCGTAGCTGGCCATGCTCGGCGATTTCAGGTTGTTGAACGCGCCCCGAAAGGCTTTGGCGATCGGCGTGCGGGCGGTGGAAAGGATGACGGCTTCACGCATTTTCAAATGTCCTGTGCAGGGTGGAGGCGGCCATCGGTTGATGGCCGCGCAAAAAGATCAGCGCTGTTCGATTATCAAATTTTCTCGATCCGGGTCTTGCCGGCGGCGACCAGGCGCTCGAGCAGCGGGGCAGGCTGGAGCCACATCTGACCATAAGCCCCCAGGCTCTTTTGGTAGTGCTGGATGCGGCTCAGCAGCACATCCAGGCCGAGTGTCTGGGCATAGTGCAGCGGGCCGCCGCGCCAGGCTGGGAAGCCATAGCCGTTGATCCAGACCAGATCGATATCGCTGCTGCGTTGAGCGATGCCTTCGTCCAATAGCTGGATGCCTTCGTTGATCAGCATGAACAGGCACCGATCATGAATTTCCTGGTCGCTGATAGCGCGTCGTTCAATCCCCAAGTCGCCTGCGATGTCCTCGGCAATCGTGACTATTTCGGGGTCTTCAAGGCGCTCACGGCCCTGGTAAATGTAGAAGCCCCGCGCCGTTTTTTGTCCGTAACGACCGAGGGCATAGAGTGCGTCGGCGACCTTGCAATAGCTGGGGTCTTGCTCGATCACATCACGGCGTGATTCTCGCACCAGGAAGCCAACGTCGATGCCGGCCAGATCGGACATGCTGAACAGGCCCATGGCCAGTCCGAGGTCGGTCAGTACCTTGTCCACTTGTGCCGGGCTGGCGCCTTCGAGCAACAGGCGATGAGCTTCACGGGAGTAGGGTTCAAGCATGCGGTTGCCAATGAAACCAAAGCACACACCGGACACCACCGGGATCTTGCCGATGCGTTTGGCGATATTCAGCGTGGAGGCCAGCGCATCGGCTGCCGTGGCCTGGCCGCGCACCACTTCCAGCAGGCGCATGACATTGGCCGGACTGAAGAAGTGCAGGCCGACGACATCCTCCGGGCGTCGGGTGACAGCAGCAATGGCATCGACATCCAGGGTCGAGGTATTGCTGGCGAGGATTGCTCCAGGCTTGCACACTTCATCCAGGGTACGGAACACCTGCTGCTTGACGGCCAGGCTTTCGAATACGGCCTCGATGACCAGGTCGACATCGGCGATTTCAGCATAGTCGAGGGTGCCGTGAAGTAGCTCCATGCGCTGTTCCAGTTGCTCGGCGGTCAACTTGCCGCGCTTGACACTGCTCTGGTAGTTGTTGCGTATCTGTAGCAAGCCACGGTCCAGCGCTTCAGGCTTGAGTTCAAGCAAGGTGACCGGAATACCCGCGTTGGCAAAGCACATGGCAATGCCGCCGCCCATGGTGCCAGCGCCAATGATCGCGACTTTGTTGATGGGGCGAATCGGCGTCTGGGCATCCACTCCCGGCAGCTTGCCAACTTCACGCTCGGCGAAAAACACATGCCGCAGGGATTCTGACTGGCTGGATGATTCGACTTGCCGGAACAGTTCGGCCTCTTGCGCCAGGCCTTCGGCCAGCGGCAGGGTGCAGGCGGCTTCGAGTGCGGCCAGCACCTGCTGTGGGGCGAGCTGGCCTTTCCAGCGGCGCTCGTTGGCGCTGCGGTATTGAATGAAGAAATCATCCGGCAGGCCGCTGGCCGGATTCGGATAGGCAGGGCAAGGGCGGGCCGGGGCGTGGCAGGCGAGTAGTTCACTGGCCCATGCGCGAGCCTCGTCCAGCAGGCTCTCGGCGCTGCCGGCCAGACGGTCGAGCAAGCCTTGCTCCAATGCTTGCCGAGCATTGATCGGTTGGCCGCTGGCGATCATCTCCAGTGCCTGTGCCGCGCCAATTAGACGGGGCAAGCGCTGGGTACCGCCGGCGCCAGGAATCAGCCCCAGTTTGATTTCCGGCAGGCCCAAACGGGCATTGGGTTCGCCGATGCGGTAGCCGCAGGCAAGGGCCAGTTCCAGGCCACCGCCCAGAGCCAGGCCGGAGATCGCGGCAATCAGCGGCTTGTCCAGTTGCTCCAGGCGCTGGAGTATGTCAGGCAGGTGAGGGCTGGCGAACGCCGTCGAATTGCCAAACTCGTTGATGTCGGCACCGGCGCTAAAGGGCAAGCCGTGACCATGCACGACAATGGCGTGCACGGCCGGGTCGGCAGACGCTTGCTCGAAGGCTTGCAGCAGCTCGGCACGCATTGCCTGACCGAGTGCATTGACCGGCGCGTGAGACAGGCCGATCAGGGCCAATTGATTGTCGACTTGATAGTGGATCAGGGCACTCATGGAGCGTCTCCTTGCAATCGTTGAAATGAGTGTGGGAATGGATTCAGAACCAGCGGTCCTGCATGTCGAGGCAGAGGCGATTGCCGGCGCTCAACAGCCGCGCACAGGCCTCGAGCGGCGCCAGCTCCCAGTCCATGAAGTAGCGGGCAGCCTGTAATTTGCCCTGATAGAAGTGGGCTTCACTGTTGTCGGCGCTCAGCCCTGGGTGGTTCAGTGCGCGACTGGCGAGCAGCGCCTGGCGTAGCCATAGCCAGCCCACCAGCACCCGTCCGAACAGGTCAAGGTAGGCGGTGGCATTGGCAAGGCCGGTCGTGGCATCGGCAGCGACCTGGGCCTGCAGGTCAGTGGTTACCCGTTCAAGGATGCCCAGGGCATCCTGCAGCGCCCCGGCCAGTGGTGCGCAGGCGGCATCGTCGCGGGCTTCGACCAGGCTGTTGCGCACGACGGCGAGAAACAGTTGATAGCCCTCCCCACCCTTTGGACCCAGTTTGCGTCCCAGCAGGTCCAGGCCCTGGATGCCTTCGGTCCCTTCATGAATGGGGTTGAGCCGATTGTCGCGGTAGTACTGCTCCAATGGGTATTCACGGGTGTAGCCCGCGCCCCCCAGGACTTGAATGCCAATGTCGCTGGCAATCACGCCGTAGCGCGACGGCCAGGACTTGACCATGGGGGTGAGCAGATCGAGCAATTCAGCGGCGTCGTGGCGTGCTTGTGGGGTCGCGGCGCTGTGGACATCTTCAACCAGCGAGCTGGCATACAGGCACAGGGCCAGGCTGCCCTCGGCATAGACTTTTTGTTGCAGCAGCATGCGGCGTACATCGGCGTGCTCGATGATCCGCACCTGCGGAGCCAGCGGATTTTTGTTGTCCGGTAAGCGACCTTGCGGGCGTTCGCGGGCGTAATCCAGTGCATGCAGATAGCTTTGAACGGCCAGGCTGGCCGCACCCAGGCCGACACCGATGCGCGCCTCGTTCATCATCTGGAACATATAGCCCAGGCCTTTGTGAGCCTCGCCCAGCAGATAGCCGACGGCACCCTCTTGCTCGCCGAAACTGAGCACCGTGGAGGTGGTGTTGCGGTAGCCCATTTTGTGCAGCAGGCCCGCCAGCGCCACGTCATTGCGTGGGCCGATGCTCTGATCTTCATTGACCAGGAATTTGGGCACCAGGAACAGCGAAATACCCTTGACCCCAGGCGGTGCACCTTCAATACGGGCCAGCACCAGGTGCACGATATTTTCAGTCAGTTCGTGGTCACCCCCGGAGATAAACATCTTCTGGCCGAATACCCGGTAACTGCCATCGGCTGCGGGTCGCGCCACGGTGCTCAGGTCACCCAGTGCCGAGCCTTGACCAGGTTCGGTGAGTGCCATGGTGCCGCTGAAGCGGCCATCGAGCATGGGCGGCAAGAAGCGCTCACGCAGTTCATGACTGGCGAAATTGCTCACCAGGTTGGCCGCGCCAATGGTCAGGAACGAATAGCCGGCAGTCGAGATGTTGGCGGCATTGAAATAGGCCATGCACGCCCGTAACAGCACTTCTGGCAGCTGCAGGCCGCCGTCAGCGAAATCGTGGTGAGCGGCCAGGAAACCAGCCTCGGCGAACGCGTTCCAGGCAACTTTGGTTTCGGGAATCAACTGCACTCGCTGGCCGTCGAAGGTCGGTTCCTGACTGTCGCCCTTGTGGTTGTGCGGGGCGAAATACTGCGCTGCCACTTGGCGTGCGGTGTTCAAGGTGGCGGCAAACACGTTGCGATCATGATCGGCATAGCGAGGGCGCTGCAACAGCGCCTCGGTGTCGAGCAGTTCGTACAGCAGAAAGCTCAGGTCGCGTTCATTGAGTAACAGGTCAGTCATGGCGGCTCTCGTCGAATGCAGGAAAACGCGCCATGAACGAGGGATCCATCAGGCAGCGCATGGATCGACTTTTTAGCAGGCGTCGATTTTCCGCGCGTCCTACCTGAGGTGGATTTTAGGGGTGGAGCCGCTTTGATGAGGGTGGAGGCGCGAACCTCAGTCGATCAATTTCAAGGTGCGTGCCGCTTGCAAGGCACTGTCACGGTCGTTGGCATCCAGCTTGCGGAACAGGTTGTTGATATGGGTCTTGACCGTGCTGAGGCTGATATACAGGCCTTCGGCGATCTGCGGGTTGCCCTGGCCTCGGGCCACTCGGCGCAGCACGTCCTGTTCGCGGCGGGTCAAGGGTTCCAGTAACCCAGGCGTTTCATCGGCCCCGGGGATGGACGGGGGGCGCGGCAGGAAGATCAACTGTTTGCGCGAGGGCAGGGGTTGTTGCAGTTCAAGCTGGCGCCGGGTATTGGGGTTGAGCAATTGCTTGAACAGCTCGCTCAATGGGCGACCTTCGTGCTGCAGCAATTGACCGAAGCCATGGCGGGCCGCCAATTGCATCGCCTGTTCAAGAACGGCGAGGGTGGCGCTGCGTTCGTCGTGATCTTCATGCAGGGTGGCCTGGAGCAGATACAGGTCAATCTGGAGTTGCTGGTTATCCTCCGCCCGCGCTTGTTCCTGCAGGTTGCTGACAATGCTCTGAGCGGCCAGGTGCTGGCCCAGATAACGCTGGACCCAGGCATAAGCCAGCCACTCTTCGGGTTGCAGTTCATGGCCATAGCGCCGCTGGCACCCATGCCAGTCTTTGAGCCATTGGGCGATGAAGGCTTGATCGTCCTCGCGCACTGCAAGCCGGGCGCGACAGGCGCCGGCCTGGCGATACAGGGCATACAGTTTGAACTCGCGAGTGAGTCGCCGGACTTCATTCCAGCGCTCGCGGGCCTGAGGCAGGTTGCCTTGCGCCGCCAAAGTGCACGCTTGGTAGTGCAGTACCCATGGCAAGCCCGCGCTATGAGGAAAATGCAAGGCAATGGCCTCCGCCTGGTTGAGGCATTGGGCTGCCTGTTCCAGGCGATTTTGTTGCAGCAGGACTAACCCCAGCCCCAGATGCCGGTACAGGTCATAAAAGCTGCGGGGCATGTTCGCTGGCAGCGGCTGGTCGAGTGCCAGGAAGCGCTTGTGGGCCAGTTCGGACGTACCCTGGGCCAATTCGATCTGGCCGAGCAGCATCTGCACGCTGTTGGTGTAGCCGCTGAGCGCCAGTGTTTGCAGTTCAGTCAATGCGCGCTGCGCGTCCTGTCGGGCAGCCTGCAATTGTCCCAGGGCAAACAGACAACTGGCGCGATTGAACAGCAGCACCGCGGTAGCCGCGTTGGTTTGCGGATACTGCAGCAGCGCCTTGTCGACAATATCCAGGCCGTGACTGAAGTTACCCCCCAGAAAGGCCAGGCGACTGCGCAGGAACGCCAGGGTCTGATGCACACGCTCCGGGTGCTTTTCAGGGATCACCTGGCGGTGCAATAAACGCTGCAGTTGCGCCATACAGACGCTCGCACGGCCAATGTCGTTGGTGACGATGAGCGTACTGGCTTCGGTGATTGCGAGGGTGAAATGATCGATCCCGATCTCGCCCGGCACATCGGCGAGGCAGTCGACGATGGACTTGACCCGGCCTTCACGCAAAAGGTCGAAACTGTGGTGCTCGATCACCGCGAGCAGGCGGTTGAACTCTCTGGCACGACCTAATTGATAAACCGTTTCGGCATAGCAGCGTTGTTCCTGCAGCCAGTCTGCGGCCATCCGGTGCAGGCGGAAAAGTTGTGGCTGATCTCGGCGGCGCAGGCGCTGATATAGCGTGCGCCGCAGCATTGGGTGATAGCTGTAGGGCAAGCGTTCGCCACTGCGTTGCTGGATAAACACGTCCTGGCGTTGCAATTGTTGAATCAACTGAGGTGCGTTGCTCTGCCCACTCAGTTTGACGGCCAGTTCGCAGTCGAAGGTGTTGACGACCGAAGTGCGCTCGAGAAAAGTCAGGAGTTCATTGGGCAGGTGCCGCAGCACTTCTTCCTGCAGAAACCGGGCGGTGTAGTCGACACTTGCGGGGGCCGTCAAACCTGTTTCCAGGGACTCATGGGTGATCGGGTGCGCATGCTGATCATGGTTGCCAAGGCCGAACAGAATGCCGCTGATCCAGCCCTCGCTGCCGGCTAATAGGTCGTAACCGCTGTCACTGCTCAGCGCCACACCGCGTGCGGTGGCTAGTTGCCGGACCTCCATGCTGTCGAGTACCAGACTCTGCGCGTCCAGTATCTGCAGCCGATCATCCCGCCGCAGATGAGTGAGACGCAGGGCCGGCGTACCTTCGCATGCCGCCATCAGCCGCAGGTGGGGAGGGGCGTGCCGAAGCAATTCGTCCAGGTAGCGGCAAGACCCTTTGGCACGTAACAGATGCAGGTCATCGAAGAACAACGTGAAGCATTCATGACGCTGTTCCAGGTCCGTGAGGATCGCGGCCCAGAGTGACGGCTCATCACTCGTACTCAGCGATCGCTCGGGCAAGGGCAGCTGCAGTAGCCTGCTCAGGTGTGCCAGAAAACTCAGTGGCTGGTTGTCGCTGGCATCACAGCGGTACCAGGCCCAGGGTTCGCCCAGGCTGGCGGCATACTGGGCAAGCAGGGTGCTTTTTCCATAACCGAGGGGGGTTGCGATCAGGGTCAGCAGGCAACCTCGCTCGGCTGATGCCTGCAGGCGTTGCAGCAGCTGCGGTCGCACAATTGCGCGGGAGGGTATGGGCGCCGAGCGCAATTTGCTCGGTTGGATCGAGGGCTTGTTCAGCGCCATTGTGTATTTCCCACACTCTGCTATCGGACGACTTTGTTGTGCTGTGCTTGCAAATAGCATCCCGTCTCCAGCGTTCGATGGCAATCCTTTTACTGGGCGGTTGTCGAGGAAAGGTTCCATGCCTGGAACGCAAAAAACATCCAGCTACCTGTTTTTATAGGGGCTTTATAGAGGTTATTAAACGTCGTTGGGCCCCCCGGTCAGCTACTTTGGTCGGTTGCTGTGGAAAATTGATCGATCCTACGCCAAGTTATCCTCAGCTATTTGATTCAGCAGCCACTCCGTAAAAGCCCGAAGTTCAGGATCGTCGTTCAGGCGAGACTGGTGCTGGAGCACGAACCATCTTTTCGTGGGGCGAGTCTTGGGATGGGCAAAAACCAGCGTACCACGCTGGATTTCTGGGCGTATGAGCGCCTCGATTGCGATAGTAAAACCGAGCCCCTGTATAGCGGCCTCAATGGCGAGATCGGTGCTCTCGAAGCTGCTTCCTCCATCCGCCGAGATTGACCGGAATCCTGCATGATCTAGCCAGCGCCGCCAGTCGTCCGGGCGAGGCCTGGCATGTAATAAGTGCGCTTTTGCGAAATCGGGTGAACCATCGGGCAGAAGTGCTGGAGCGCATACGGGCACAGTGGAGATGGGTATCAGCCGATGGGTGACCAGTCCTGTTTTTGGGGTGCCATCCGAGACCGCGATGACGGCGTCATAGCGGGAAGGTACGAGATCAAGCGGATTACGGCTGGTGTGCAGATCAATTTGGATCTCCGGCAAACACGCTTGTAATGCATTCCAGCGAGGCAAAAGATAGCTCGATGTGAAATAGCCATAGGCGCCCACCGACAGTCGTCTCGGACGACGTAGGCCCACCCCTCGCGTTGCCTCGGCAATCCGGTCAAATATCTCTCCTAGCTCTTCTGCTAGCGTCGCCCCGACCTCTGTGAGCTCGACGCCTTTCGCCCGTCGAAGAAATAAGGGCACCTTCATCTTGTCCTCGAGTTCACGCACTTGGCGGCTGATAGCACCAGGCGTTACGGACAACTCTTCCGCCGCTCGAGTCATGGAGTGGTGGCGCGCCGCAGCTTCAAATGCGCGCAGGGCGTGGAGAGGGGGGAGATTACGTTTGGTCATGTGTTGAGTATTACTCAATTTGGTATGCGTTTAAATCGTTTGTTGTTGCGTTTTTGTAAAGGGTACTTTTGGGGCGCTGGGACCGCTTCAGTAACAGGGACCGGCTAATAAGACACTACCGGAGGAACCCATATGAATGAAGCTGCCCAACATACAGTACGCGTAACCCGCGCGGCGACCGCGTCTCGTTCCAGGGACCTTGCTCCCGATTGCCGTGGTCTGAACTTTTATGACATTGACCACGGAATGCGCAGCCTCCTGCCACTTTATATGGACGCTTCGCTGCTCACTCATCTCGAGCCGCATCTTTCGGAGCTTGGTCAGCTATCCGGAGGTCGTCTCGGGGAGCTGGCGGACACCGCCGACCGCCACGGGCCTGAATTGCACCAACGTGACCGACTGGGGCGCGACGAGGAATGGGTCGAGTTTCACCCGGCCTACCGTGAAATGGAAACGCTGGCGTACAGCCGTTTTGGCATGCATGCCATGACCAATCGCCCGGGCGTTCTGGGCTGGCCCGAGAAGATGCCCGCCATTGCGAAGTACGTTTTTCATTATCTCTTCAGCCAGGCGGAGTTCGGCCTGCTGTGTCCGGTTAACCTCACTGACAGCTCCTCGGACCTTGTGCATCGCTTTGGCACAGAGGAACTGAAATCGCGTTACCTCGACAAGCTCTGGTCGCAGGACATGAGTGAGCTGTTGAAATGCTCCCAGTTCATGACCGAAAAGGCTGGTGGGTCGGACATCGGGCGATCGGACCTTACGGCTGTGCGTGAAGGCAGGCACTGGCGGCTTTGGGGGGAGAAATGGTTCTGCTCCAACGTCGACGCGGATCTTGCTGTGTTGCTGGCACGCCCCGAGGGTGGAGCAGAGGGCAGCCGGGGGCTCGGGCTTTTCCTGATGCCCAAAGTTCTTGAAGACGGAACCCGCAACGGCTATCGCATTCGGCGACTGAAAGACAAGCTGGGCAGTAAATCCATGGCCAGCGGCGAGATCGTCTTTGAAGGCGCTTTGGCCTATTGCCTTGGCGATCTCGACCAAGGCTTGAAACAGATGTTGGTCATGGTGAACTCCTCGCGCATTTCGCATCTGACACGAGCCGCAGGGATGATGCGGCGCTGCCTGAACGAGGCATTGGTCGCTGTGCGGCATCGCAACGCCTTTGGCCGTACCGTGATCGACCATCCTCTGATGCGTAGGCAATTGATGAAGTTGATGGTCCCGACAGAGCAGGCGCTTTCGGCGACGCTCTACGCGGCATCCGTCTCCGGCGACCCTTCTGAGAAAGCAACAAATCTGCTGAGGATTCTGACGCCGATATTCAAGTACCGCGCTTGCCGGGACAACGTGCCAGTGGCAACAGGAGCCATGGAGGCTCGCGGCGGCAACGGCTACATAGAGGATTGGCCGAATGCCCGGTTGGTCCGAGACGCGCACCTGGGATTGATCTGGGAAGGAACCAGCAACATCAATGCGCTGGATGCGATTCAACGCGCAGTAGCCAAGAAACAAGCGCACCGCGCGCTGCGCGAAGATCTAGCGTGCCGTATCGAAGAAGCCTCGTTACCGAGCCAGTTCCGGGAAAAGCTTTCCAGCGCGGTGGAGCAAGCGATCCGCTTTGCCGAGGAGGTGGGTGCTGCGCCTGAACATGAGCGCTTCATACGGGAAGCAGCGAGCCAACTTTATCACGCCACCACTGCAACGTTACTCGCAACAGAGGGGCGGCAACTCGGCGCAGCAGGTGGTGATGCTCGACGACTCCTCTTGTCTCGCTTTGTACTCGAACACCGCATGCAACAGAGACCCACCTCAAACCTATCCGCTGCGGACTGGGAAGAAGAGGCGATCACGCTTCTTCTCTCTGAGTCACCGGTTTCCCTGGAGATAGCAGAGCATTTGGTTCAAGCCTGACGCTAAGCGGGTCGTCCACCTCGACGGCCCTCTCTAGGTAATTTGCGGTGAAGTAGGAGCTTGAAATGCAAAATAATACGAGGCAAACGGTGCAATCACACGGCCCGATGACAGGCGTACGTATTGTCGACATGACTTCGGTAGGCATGGGGCCATATGCCACGCAGATTCTGGGAGACATGGGGGCTGAAGTCATCAAGGTTGAAGCGCCTGAAGGCGACATTTTCCGACATCCAGCACCGATAAAGTCCGAAGGTATGTCGGCTGTGTTTCTCAACCTGAATCGAAACAAGCGCAGTATTACACTTGACGTAAAGCAGGCTGATGACCGCGCTCGGTTGCTTGCGTTGATCGATGGTGCGGATGTGTTCGTGTCCAATATCCGTCCTCAAGCATTAACACGGCTTGGGCTCGACTCCGACAGCCTGCTGAAACGCAACCCGCGCCTCATCTATTGTGCCGCAGTAGGATTTGGGCAAGACGGCCCCTATGCAGGGCGTCCGGCTTTTGACGATATCATTCAAGCCATGTGTGGACTTGCGTCGCTGCAAGGCCGTGACGATGGTACGCCACGCTATGTAAAAACGATCATGGCAGACAAAGTGGCAGGTTTGACACTGGCCTATGCCATCCCAATGGCACTGTATGAGCGTGAACATTCTGGGAAAGGGCAGGCGATCGAAGTACCTATGTTTGAAACGCTTTCCTCCTTTGTATTGGTCGAACACTTGGGCGGCCACACATTTCGCCCGCCTATCGCACCGATGGGGTATCCGCGAGTGCTGGCCCCCGACCGACGCCCCTATCGCACAGCGGACGGTTTCATCGCACTACTGCCGTATACCGATGGCCAATGGCAACGGTTCTTCTCCTGTGCTGGACGAGACGACCTGGCCAGCGATGCTCGGTTTGCGACTGCAATGGCACGGACGAAGCATTACGACGCTCTTTATGCCGAGCTCTCAGCCATTGTGGAAACGCGCAGGACCGCTGACTGGCTTGAAGTACTGGCGGGAGAAGATATACCCCACTCCCGGATTGCGACGCTGGAAGATTTGTTGGAAGACCCCCATCTTGCGGCGACGGGGCTATTTCGCAACGAGCAACACCCCACTGAAGGTGAAATTGTCACTCTTGCGCCAACTGTACGCTTTGGGCGTACCCCAGCGACCTTGCGCCATGCGGCGCCAACACAGAACAGTGACGGTAATTTTGCATGGAATGCTGATCGGTGAAGGGGTGCGGTCGAAGTTCTGGTTACTTTGGTACGCCATGCAATCCCGTGCTCGATTATTCTGATCAGTATCCCAAGGGGTTGTTGTAACGGGTATTGGCAAATCATATACAAATAAAAATAAGCAGGTATTAACTATGAATGCCCAAGAAGTTGCTGCCCATAAAAAAGCCCGTAAAGCGGGAATCGCCTCATTCATTGGTACGACAATAGAGTGGTATGACTTCTATGTTTATGGCATTGCTGCGGCATTGGTTTTTGGCAAAGTATTCTTTCCTGCCGACCTTCCGCCAGGCACCGCTACCATGTTGTCCTTCCTCACACTGTGGGCCGGGTTTGTCGCGCGGCCGATAGGCGGGATCATCTTCGGGCACCTAGGCGACAAAATCGGCCGCAAGACCACCCTCGTTATCACGCTGGTCATGATGGGGGTGGCCACCACCTGCATCGGCCTGCTGCCCACTTACCTGCAGATAGGCATCTGGGCCCCGATTGCCCTGGTGGTCCTGCGCATGATCCAGGGTATCGCCGTCGGTGGTGAATGGGGTGGCGCCGTTCTCATCGCCAGCGAAAACGCGCCCAAGGGCAAGGGCATCATGTATGCCGCCTTCGCCCAGCAAGGCTCTCCCTCCGGTAACCTGCTCGCGACCCTGGTGTTTTTCGGGCTGAGTGCCCTTCCGGTAGCGGACTTCATGCTGTGGGGCTGGCGCATTCCGTTCCTGCTGTCCGCTGCGCTGGTGATCGTCGGTATGGTTATTCGGCTCAAGCTTGAAGAGTCGGATGACATGAAGCGTCTTATGAAGCAGAAGAAAACCGCCAAGCTGCCGATTGTGGAAGTGCTGCGCGACCATTGGAAAATTGTGCTGCTCAGTGCGGGTGTATTGCCGATCATTCATGTCACTTACTTCAAGAATACCTTTGCGTTGTCCTGGGCCACTAAAGAGTTGGGTTACGCACAAAGCACCTTCCTCAGCATGCTTGTTATCGCCTTGGTCGTGCAGTTCATTGTCCAGCCCTTCGGCGCATTGCTGGCCACGAAGATCGACATGCGCAAGGCCGTCGCCATGATGATCATTCCGGAGTTGATCCTCATGCCGGCGATGTTCTTCGCAGTGGAATCCAAGGTCTACTGGATTGCGGTGCTCGGCATGTGCCTGGCCACTATTCCGCACTCAATGTTTCACGGCGCCGTGGGCGGCATCCTGGCACGCGCTTTCCCGACCAAGGTGCGCTATAGCGGCTTATCGATCTCCTACCAGCTCTGTTCGTTGCTGGTCGGCGGCGCGACACCGATATTGGCACAAGGCATTCTCAACTCAACCGGCAGTATCATCGGCGTTGCAATAGCTTCAGCCTCCTATGCGCTGGTGTCTCTAATATGCATGCTCCTGCTGCTCAAGCGTATCGGCCATACGGCCTCGGATCTCTCTACCGCAGAACAGGCGGATGCCGATGAGTTCGCCAGAGAGAACTTAAACCCCTCTCATGCGGATAAGAAAAGAGAGGATCAAAGTTCTTCGGGTCTCTTGGGCACTGGACCGACTGTTCGCACAGATCTTGCGCCGAACACCTCCTCCTCGTTCTGACATTAACGCTCACGATAGGTAAGCGGCTGGCTGAGTCATTTATTTGAACAGCCAGCCAAGAGCAATAAAGCGAAGCAGGAGAGCTCATGAGCTTTAACCCCGTTTGTCCTGAACCCATGGTTTTGCTGGAGCAGCCCGCGCCGGGCGTGGCGCTGCTGCGACTCAATCGTCCCAAGGCGCGCAATGCTCTGAACATGGCGTTGCGCGAGGAACTGGCTGGACATTTTCGCCGACTCGATGAGTGTGTCGATACCCGCGTCATCATTCTCACCGGCAGCGACACGGTATTTGCCGCTGGCGCGGACCTCGGCGAGTTGGTCGACGCCACGGTGATGGACGTGTATGCACGGCACGCCGAGCGCCATTGGCAAGCCATTTCTGCGTGTCGCAAACCGGAGTACATCGGTCAATGAGTCCACCATCATTGCAACGCATCGGTGTAGTCGGGACTGGCGCCATGGGGCAGGGCATCGCCCAGATCATGGCCCAGGCCGGGTTGAACGTCTTACTGTTCGATGCTCGCGAAGGTGCTGCGAGTTCGGCGCGAGAGCAACTGGCGGCGACCTTCGCCAAGTTGCAAGAGAAGGGCCGGATCATCCCGCAAGCAGCCAGCGAGGCGCTGGAGCATTTGCAGGTGGTCAATAGCCTGGAAGCCCTGGTTGACTGCCAATTGGTGGTCGAGGCGATCGTCGAGAACTTCGAGGTCAAGCAGGGTCTGTTCCGGCAACTGGATGAGTTGCTCGATGCAACGACCGTGCTGGCGAGCAATACCTCATCTCTGTCGATCACCGCGATCGCTTCCGTCTGCAAGCACCCTGAGCGTGTCGCCGGGCTACATTTTTTCAACCCGGTACCGCTGATGCGCCTGGTCGAAGTGATCGGCGGTATCGCAACTCGACCTGAAGTCATCGAGCAACTCCAGGCGCTGGTCAAACGCATCGGTCATTACCCGGCCATTTCCAAAGACTCACCGGGGTTCATCGTTAACCACGCAGGTCGAGCCTTCGGCACCGAGGCGTTGCGCATGCTCAGTGAGGGCGTAGCACCGGTGGCGTTGATTGACGCGGTACTGCGCGACGGTGCCGGCTTTCGCATGGGGCCGTTCGAGTTGCTGGACCTGATCGGCCTGGATGTCAGCCTGCCGGTGATGGAGTCGGTGTATCGACAGTTCTATGAAGAGCCCCGTTACCGGCCCCATCCACTGCTGCAACTGATGAAAGCGGGCGGGCACCTGGGGCGCAAGAGCGGCCAGGGGTTTTATCGGTACGAAGAAACGGGCGCCGCGCCGCGCTGGGTTCAGCCTGTGCCGCAGTGTCCACAGCTGCCGCCTGTGTGGGTGGCGGGCGATGATGACATTGGTCGCACGCGCCTGTTGGCCTTGCTTGAGCAACTGGGCGCCGAGATCGAGCGCGGCCCGCGCCCGTCCGTCGAAGCCTTGTGCGTGCTGGCCTCGCTGGGTGACGACACCGCCGAATCGGCCCTGCGTCACGGCACAGACCCCGCGCGCACCGTGGCGATCGATACCTTGCTGGAACTCGATAGCCTGCGGTGCCTGATGGTCAGCCCGGCGACCCGAATGGACATGCAGAATGCTGCCCATGCGCTGTTCAGCGCCGATGGCGGCACGGTGGCGATGATCCGTGACAGTTGCGGTTTCATCGTCCAGCGCACCCTGGCCTCGATCGTCAACCTGGCCTGCGATATCGCTCAGCAGGGCATCGCCTCGGTCGCCGACATCGATATGGCGGTGCGCCTGGGCCTGGGTTATCCGCAGGGGCCGCTGGCATGGGGCGACCAGTTGGGCGCTGCGCGCCTGCTGCACATTTTGGAACGTATGCATGCACTGACCGGTGACCCACGTTACCGCCCTAGCAGCTGGCTGCGCAGACGGGCACGCCTGGGAATGTCCCTGTGCCAGCCAGAAAACCCGATGCCGGCCTGAGTCGATTCAACCCTTACTTATCGAGAGCTTTATCATGTCTGATGCCTATATCTACGATGGTCTGCGTTCCCCCTTCGGTCGCCACGGCGGTGCCTTGGCCAGCGTGCGCCCGGATGACCTGCTGGCCAGCGTGGTCCGTGCCTTGGTGGCGCGTAACCCGTTTGCCGCGCAGGACTATGAAGACCTGATCGCCGGTTGCACCAGCCAGGCCGGCGAGGATGCGCGCAACCTGGCGCGTCACGTCGCCCTGCTGGCAGGCCTGCCAACGGCCGTTGGCGGTTTGACCGTCAACCGCCTGTGCGGCTCCGGCCTGGCCGCTGTGCTGGATGCTGCCCGCGCCGTGCGGGCCGGCGAAGGCGAGCTGTTTATTGCCGGCGGTGCCGAGAGCATGAGTCGTGCACCCTTTGTGGTCGCCAAGGCGGAAAGCGCCTATTCCCGCGACTTCCGGGTCTTCGACAGCAGCATCGGCGCACGCTTCCCCAACCCTAGGGTTGAGTCTGAATTCGGCGCCGACTCGATGCCGGAGACGGCCGACAACGTCGCCCGTGAGCTGGGTATCAGCCGCGAAGACGCCGACACTTATGCTGCCCGCAGCCAGGCACTGTTCGAAGCAGCGGTGCAGGACGGGTTCCATGCCGGTGAAATCTTGCCGATCGAGGTGCCGCAGGGACGTAAGCAGCCACCGAAGATAGTCGAGTGCGACGAGCATCCGCGTCCGGAAAGCAACTTCGAAGCACTGTCGCGCTTGCGCCCGCTGTTTGAAGACGGCGTGGTCACGGCTGGCAACGCCTCAGGGATCAACGATGGCGCAGCCGCACTGCTGATCGGCTCACGCGCCATCGGTGAACAATACGGCCTCAAGCCGCGTGCGCGGATTCTGGCGGGTGCTGTGGCCGGTGTCGAGCCGCGCCTGATGGGTCTTGGCCCGGTGCCTGCCTGCACCAAGGCCCTGCAACGCGCCGGCCTGAGCCTGGCCGACATGGACCTGATCGAAATCAACGAGGCGTTTGCCGCGCAAGTGCTGGGTTGTGCCAAACAGCTCGGCCTGGCCTTCGATGATCCGCGCCTGAACCCCAATGGTGGGGCCATTGCCGTCGGTCACCCGCTCGGTGCCTCCGGTGCTCGCCTGGCCTACAGCGCAGTGCGCCAACTGGAGCGCAGCAACGGGCGCTACGCCTTGGTCAGCTTGTGCATTGGCCTAGGCCAGGGCATTGCCTGCGTCATCGAACGCCTCGACTGACCAAACACCAAACTTACGAATTCGGAGCACTGTCCATGGCACGACGTGCATGCGTTGATCCTGGGTCGTGCACAGACCGGTATCCAGGCGTTTTTCTAATCGTCGCTCAATCCGGCTATTCAGCCAGCGTTTAAAGGTGTGAGCGGGCCTGAGCCCGCCCGCACTGCAACAACACCCTTGAACAAATAATAAAAAAGGGCGTGCAAGCGCCCATGGGGAACCTTTGCCATGAAAAGACCTTCAACTTTGAAATGCCTGGCGCTGGGCGCCTTGGCCAGCTCCATCGGCCAGGCCGCGCATGCCGACTTCATCAAAGACAGTCACGCCAATCTGGCCTTGCGCAACCTGTACTTCAACAGTGACTTTCGCGACCAACCCGGCCCTGCCGGACAGAGCAAAACCGCGGAATGGGCCCAAGGGTTCATGCTCAATTACACCTCAGGCTTCACTGCCGGGATCCTGGGTTTCGGTGTAGATGCCATGGCTCTGCAGGGTGTGAAACTGGACGGTGGCGCTGGTGATCATCGCGGCAGTAGCATGATCCCCGATGACGGCACGGGTGCCGCCGACCAGTGGAGCCGTCTGGGCGTGACCGGCAAGGCCCGCTTGGGCAAGACCGAGGTCCGCCTGGGTACATTGACCCCAAAACTGCCGATCCTGGTGTCCAGTGACAGTCGCCTGCTACCGCAGACATTCGAGGGGGCACAACTCACCAGCAATGCCACCGACAACCTGACGCTGACCGCTGGCCGCCTGGAACATGCCACAGGACGGGCTTCCACTGACCGTACCGGTCTGGCGGTCACAGGCGGGACTCGCGAGAGTAATGAGTTTGTGTTTGCCGGAGCCGATTACAAAGTCACCAAGGACCTGCTCGTTCAGTACTATGCGGCCAACCTTGAGGACTACTACACCCAGCAGTTCTTAGGTTTGCAACATACATTCGCCCTGAGCGAAGGCCAGTCGATCAAGACCGACCTGCGCTACTTCGACACCGGCTCAAGTGGCGCTAACGGCTCTGCCCGTGGCCTCGCCGAGGGTTACCGCGCCAGCGGCTATACCCAGAATAATTCCGGCGAAATCGACAACCGTACCTGGAGTGCGATGTTCACCTATACCCTCGGCGGCCATGCGCTGACGGGCGGCTACCAAAGCGTTTCCGATGGCAGCAACTTCGTTCAGCTCAATCAGGGCTCCTTGCCAGACAAAGGTGCCGCTGGCGGGAGTCTCTACCTGTACACCGACCGCCTGCTCACCAGTTTCAACCGTGCTGGCGAGCGCACCTGGTTCGGTCAGTACGCCTACGACTTCGCCGCGTTGGGCGTTCCAGGCCTGCGTGCCTCAATGATCTATCTCGAGGGCGACAGCATCAAGACCACTTACGGCGTTGAACAGACGGAGTGGGAGCGCGATCTGGCGCTGGACTACGTCATCCAGGAGGGTCTGTTCAAGGGTGTCGGCTTGGGTTGGCGTAATGCCTCACTGCGCTCGCAGATTGCTCCCGCTCAAGACCAGAACCGCCTGATTGTCAGTTACACCCTGGCACTGTTCTGACTGCCCGGCTTGCCACCTCGTGCGTGGCATGGGGTGTGAACCGCCGGGGTCTCGATGGTCAGGTTTCGCGTCGTACCACGACCAACCCCATGATGACGGCGGCCGCCAACATTCCCGCTGTCATGAAGATATACGCAGCTCCCTGATTGCCGGTCAGGCCAATCAGGTAACCGACTATCCACGAATCACTGCCCAGCGCGAGTGGCCCCCATCGGTTGGATTTGAATGGGCTCGCGGGTGGTGGCGCTGTAGTTCAGATCTTTATTGTCCTCGATGTTGAGTACCAGATCTGCAGCGTTGAACGGATGTGAACGTCGCGCTCCCTTTGGGAAAGGCGACGTTTTGCTGTCTCCTGGCGGGAGCCGGTTGCTATAGCACTCGCAGCACCGAGCGCACCTCCGGTTGGCGGTTTTTTCAGTAGTTGAACATTGCACGCTCCAGAAAGATGTCCTCTTCAGGGGACACTCCCCTGAGCGCCTGGGTTTAGAGTGGCTCAAGACAAAACCTGTCCCCGATAACAATAAACCGGGAGCTGCCGGACCATGCATCAGCCTCAAGTCGTACCCCATCAATCCCTGTATTTCCCCTATCAGGTTTATCCTGCTTTCGTGCCGTCTCCAGGCATCCTCAATCGCTCGCCCGTGGTGATTGTGGGCGCCGGCCCCATTGGCCTGACGCTGGCGCTCGAACTGGCGCGCTACGGTGTCCGAAGTACCATTCTGGCGGCTGAGCAGCAAGTCTGTGAAGGCAGCCGCGCGATTGTTTTTACCCGCCGTTCCATGGAGATTTTCCAGCAAGTGGGGGTGTCAGAGGCGGTGACCGAGCAGGGGCTGCCCTGGCGTTTCGGCAATTCCTACTACCGCGGCCAGCGGGTTTTTCGTATGGAAGCACCGGTCGACGAGCACGATCGTTTTGCGCCGATGACCAACTTGCAACAGCAGTACCTCGAGCAACATCTGGTGGATGCCGCCCAGGCACAGCCGTTGATCGAAGTGCGTTGGGGCAATAAAGTCATCGATATCGAGCAAGGCGTCGATCGTGCCGTGTTGCAAGTCGATACCCCGGGCGATACCTATGCCCTGGAGGCCGACTGGGTGGTGGCCGCCGATGGCGCCCGCTCCGGACTGCGCTCGTTGCTGGGGCTCAAGCTTGAAGGAGCGTCCTATGAAGGGCGGTTCGTGATTGCCGACATCCGCATCAAGCTCGACCTGCCGACTGAACGCCTGGCGTTTTTCGATCCCTCCTGGAACCCCGGCAACACCGTGTTGATGCACCGCGAGCCCGGCGATATCTGGCGCATCGATTATCAGTTGCCCGTGGACGAAACGCCCGAGCAGGCGCTGCACCCCGACTCCTTGCGTGAGCGTATTGATGCGCAACTGGCGATGCTCGGCGTCGAGAACCCGGTATGGGAGCTGGATTGGAGTTCGGTGTATTCAGCCCGGGCGCTGACCCTGGCGCAGTACATCAATAACCGTGTGATTTTTGCCGGAGACGCGGCGCATCTGTTACCGATTTTCGGCGTGCGCGGTGCCAATACCGGGTTCCAGGATTGCCACGACTTGGGCTGGAAACTGGCCCTGCACATCAAAGGCCTGGCCGGTGCCGGACTGCTGGCTTCTTACAGTGACGAACGAGTCAAGGCTGCTCGGGAAATCATTGAGGAGGCAGGCAAGAGCACGCGATTCATGGCGCCTCCCAGTCGCGGCTATCGACTATTACGTGATGCGGTGCTGTCGCTGTCATTGACTCGGGAGTTCGTGCGCCCGTTGTATCACTGGCGGACCTCAAGGGCTCACGACTACGCCGATTCGCAACTTAACGCGGTGGACGACGATAACCTGCTGTTCACCGGCGGGCCACGCAATGGTGCGCCGTTGCTCAATGTACGTCTGGCCGAGCAGCGCTATTTGTTCGACGAACTGGCGCCCGCCTATCACTTGATTTGCTTCACTGATGCGGCGGTACTCGATACTGAAGTTGTCGCCCAGGTCCAGGCCCTGCGCCGCCAGGGACTGCCGATACAAGTGATCGCGATCGCCATGAATGGGGTTGCTCAGGTGCAACACGCCGACCTGACCCTGTCCGATACCGACAATCTGTTCAGCACGCGTTATGGCGTGCAGCACGCAGGCGCCGCCTATCTGGCGCGCCCGGACCAGCATGTCTGCGCGCGCTGGCTGCATCTGGATGGTGAGCGTTTACGCCATGGATTAAACCAGGCCCTTGGCCACAACGGGAGTAACCACCCATGAGTCAGTCAATGAACGTGGCAGACCTCGAGCGCGTCTATGATCGGCTCGCGGAGGCGATTGATCGTACGGGTAACGACAGTGAGTTGTTCCTGGTTAAACTGGCGCTGCTGGCGGCCGAGGTACTGAACGATGCCGAGCGTTTCGACGCACTGATCGAGTGCGCCATGCAGGACCTGTAAAACCTTGCGTCAGCCAATAATTACAAAAACAGGATCACACTATGCCATCCCGTCCTGCTGTGGCCCCTGGCGAGGAGGCCGGCGCTCATCCGCCGGTCATTGCCAAAGTCTCCAAACGCCTGCTGTGGTTTCTCTTCATCTGCTTCGTCTTTTCGTTTCTGGACCGTATCAATATCGGCTTTGCCGGTCTGACGATGATGGACGACCTGGGCTTGAGCAGTACCCAGTTCGGCATGGCAACGACGATTTTCTACCTGGCCTACATCGCATGCGGCATCCCCAGCAACATGGTCCTGGCGAAACTCGGCGCCCGTCGCTGGATCGGCAGCCTGATGATTGCCTGGGGTGTGGCCTCGACCGCCACCCTGTTTGCGCATGACGCGGCCAGCCTGTATTGGTTGCGTGCGTTGGTAGGTATCACCGAGGCAGGGTTTCTGCCCGGCGTGCTGTTGTATATGACGTTCTGGTTTCCGGCGGCGTACCGGGCGCGGGCCAATGCGCTGTTCATGATCGCCATGCCGTTTACCGCAGGCTTTGGCTCGGTCTTGTCCGGCGCCATTTTGGGGCTGGATGGCCACTGGGGCCTGGCAGGCTGGCAATGGCTGTTTCTGCTCGAAGGAATGCCCAGCGTCCTACTCGGTCTGGCGGTGTACGGTTATCTGGACGATCAGCCGCGCAAGGCACGCTGGCTGAGCGACGATGAAAAGCTGCAGTTGGCCGAGTTGATGGAGCGGGACCGTCAGGCACCTTCCCCCCACGCTCACTGGGGGCGTGAGTTGCTGTCGCCCGCGGTGATTCTGTTCTGTCTGGTGTACTTTTGCCTGGTCAACACCTTGGCGATGATCGCGGTCTGGACACCGTTGATCGTCAAGAGCTTCAGCGCTGGCCAGAGCAATACGCTGATCGGATTGTTGTCGGCAATTCCGCAAATATGCACCATTATTGGCATGATCCTCTGGGGCCGACACTCGGACCTGACCCAAGAGCGGCGTTGGCACCTGGCGCTGCCGATGCTGCTGGCTGCAGCGGGCTGGTTTTGCACGGCCCTGTCGAGCGAGCCGATCGTGCAACTGGCCGGGGTCTGCATGGCAGCGACGGGTTCCTACACGGCCATGTCGATTTTCTGGACCCTGCCAGATCGCTCATTGAGTTTTCAAGCCAGGGCAGTGGGCATCGCGGTGATCAACGCAGTGGGTAATCTGGGATCGGCTCTTAACCCCTTGGTGGTCGGCTGGCTCAAAGACCTGACCCATACCTATACGGCCGGTTGTCTGTACGCGGCGCTGCTATTACTGGTGGCTGCCATGCTGGTGCGCACACTGCCCCACGAACGCCAACCTTCATCACGCGGGCTGATCCCTGAATGAACCACTGGCCGCTCACCACCGTTTACCACCAGAGCCCATTGACGACGGGGCAAATTGCCCATCTATTGGCTCGGGTTGGCGAGGACTGCCGAACCTGGCTGGCGGCAGAGTTACTGACCCTGGTGAGGGGGGAGATGCCGCTGGCTCAATGTACGATTTTCGCTTATCCGCAAGGCCTGGAGCCGCAGGTGTTGTCGTGTTCCGATCAGGCAAGGCTGGTACAGATATCGCGCATTTCCCGGGATTACGTCGAGCGCTTTCACAGCCTGGACGGCAACCGCCAGGCGATGCTCGGTCATCGGGTGAAACACGGTGGCGCGCGAATCCTGGCTCAGCTTCAGTCAGTCGAAGACATCACCCATCGTGACTATCGGCGGGTCTGCTACGAACAACCGCAAATCTCCCAGCGCATGGCCTTGCTTGATCATCAGGAGGAGGGCGGGGGCTGGCTGTCGATCAACTTCTATCGAGGGCGTGAGCACGGCAACTTCAATCAGCGCGAAATCGAATTTATCGAGTCGGTTGCGCCGTTACTGATTCAAGTCACGCGATTGCACTATCGCGCCTATATCGAAGCCAATCAGATGCCGGCCTTGCTGAGTCAACGCGTCGAGCAGCTCTATCCTGAACTGACTCGTCGGGACCGTGAGCTGCTCAGGCATTTGCTCAGTGGCCTGGGAGCGGAAGACATCGCGCCCCTGATGGGCATCCAGCGCTCAAGCGCCGCTACCTACATCAAGCGGCTTTATCGAAAGGTGGGAATCAGCGGACATCGAGAATTGCTGGGGCTAGTCGTGAGAGGTCGTTGGTCCTGAGCGCCCGTTGAATACTGGACGGGTTGACCAGTACTACACAATGGCACTTCGCCGCCGCTTCATGTTCAGTACTCCGGAAATAACCAAGCGGGTAGGATTGGTCTGACCGTGTTTCAGGCTACCGCAAATCGCTTGGAAGGGCATGTCAGGTAAAAATCGCAGCGCGGCGAGTTGTGCAATAAAGAAAAGCCATCACCCCCTGCGGAGCCCAGTTGGTTTTAACAAAGGATTTACAGCAGTATTCGCCGCCCAGCCGTATGCAGCAGCTCCAGAATCATGGGGATCTCCTAGTCGGTTGGCGAATCAGAGTCCACAAAAGGTAAGGCCCGCCGACCAGTGCGGTGACAACTCCGACCGGGATTTCCAGCGGAGCAAGTATACTGCGCCCGGCCCAGTCGGCGATGATCATCAACAGTGCGCCGTTCAACGCTGCGTTCAATATTGGCACACCACGGGAACCGGCCAGAAATCGGGCCATTTCCGGGGCGGCGAGGGCGATCAGGCCGACGGGGCCTACCACCGCCACGGCCAATGCCGTCAGTACCACGGTCAAGGCCAGCGTCAGTCCTCTAACCCACGCGAGTCGAACGCCCAGCCCACGAGCCACTGCGCTGTTCAGGGCGAGACTGGCCAGCGGACGAGTCAGTGGTACCAGTATAAGCAAGCCCAACAACACGCTCGGCAGGCTCCACAACAGGATTTCGGGGGAGCGACCGGCCACCGCGCCGATCCCCCAGAAGCGGATTGACATTGGTATCGATCTTGCGGGGTATCATAGGTAAATACGGTTCGACCGAAGAACTCTTTTTCATATCGAATGGCTGTCTCATTTCCGACCACCGATGTAGGCCGATACCACGCCGATTCGACCGTGCCCCAGTTCATAGCTGGTTTGGTCTCGGGCCTGCTGATTGAGGTGCTGGTCGATTCGGTAGCAACTGCCACCGTTGATGGGCGCAGGATGATGGGTAATTTGCTCATAGCGTTCGCACGCATAGGCGTCCCGTAATTCGTGAAAGCCTTTCAGATTGTGCGTATGGAGGAGCTCTCGGGCGGGGCGGACGATTCCCCGTTGGAAATCAAGGTGGCTTTCGTCCGGTGCAACAAGGTTGCGGCTACTGTCGGGCGAGACCAGTTCGGCATACCTGAGCGCTTCTCGAATATGATCATCCGCCCAGATCCAACGAGGCGCCGATGAACCTGAGCGGCCACCTTTGGCGCCATCCTGGATGTTGATCTTGCCGAATTGTTCGGCCTCACGTTTTAGGCGTGGAAGGTCGGCCAAAATGGCCTCGCGAAGGCGCATGCCGGTTGCTCGCGCCAACTGCGCAATGGCGGCGGTGTGAGGCTGCCGGTGTTCACAAATCACCTCACAATCCGCTTCACGTTGGAATGCCGTGCGAAATGGCACTCCACTTGACCACTCGTTTGGATTCGAGCTGGCCACCGATTGCATCTCGATTTCGCCAGATTGCAGCGCACGCAGCATGCGGGTCTGGGCACCCATGCTGAGCTCACCGACTTCGTCCAGGAACAATGTCCCGCCGTTGGCCCGCTCGAAGCGCCCACTTAGGCATTGTCGCGGTAATTGAATGTGGTTAATGGCCGATCTTGCAGTTTTGCTGAAAAGCCCGTTCACCGTCAGCGCCTACCAAGGGCTCGGACGCTCTGCTGATAATTCCTCATCGCATATTCGCCAGCGTTGCCTGGCTCTTGAATGAGGACACCTATGAGCATTCGTATCTGGCACCAAAGTTTCACTGTTCTGAGCGACCTGGGTGCTTACGACGAGGCCTTGCGTGCACATTTTCGCAAGGTTGCCCGGCCGGGCACCGAGATCCATATGCACGGCATGCGTCCGGGCACTTACCGCAGTCATTATCCGGGCGATGATATCAAGTATTCGGCACTGCAGTACCTGCATGGCCTGCAGTTCCTGGCGGCGGGCATCAATGCCCAGAGTCAGGGGTTCGACGCCTATGCCATCAGCACGTTGCCAGAGCCGGTGCTCAAGGAAACCCGCAGCCTGCTGGATATTCCGGTGGTGGGGTATGGCGAATCCGCGATGCTGACTGCGTGCATGCTCGGTCGCACTTTCGGGGTCCTGGTGTTTATTGACGAGCTGGCTGAGCAGGTCACTGAAAATGCCGCGCGCCATGGCCTGGCCGGACGATTAACGGGAGTACGTCATGTTGGTTTCCGCTTTGCCGATGTGCTGGCAGGCTTCACCGATCCCGGTGCACTGATCGAGCGCTTTCGCAGCGCTGCCCGCGGCCTGATCGCGCAAGGCGCCGAGGTGATCATTCCCGGCGAAGCCCCGCTTAACGTGCTTCTGGCCAGTCATGGCATTAACGAGGTGGACGGTGTGCCGGTACTCGATTCGCTTGGCGCCTGGGTCAAACAGGCGGAAGCCATGGTCGACTTGCGTCGCGCCAATGGTACGCGCACTTGCAATCGTGGCTATTTCTCGGCTCAACCGGCGCCTGAGCGGGTTCGGGAGATCTTCGAGTTTTATGGCTTAGCCTCGTTTTTGCAGGCCGGAGATCAGGCATGAATCGTTACGAGTGTGACTTGCTGGTGATCGGTGGCGGGTTGGCGGGTTTTTGCGCGGCCCTGAGTGCTGCCCAGGCGGGTTTGCAGGTGGTGGTGCTGGAAAAAACCGCGCAAACCGGTGGCTCGTCGGCCATGAGCGGAGGTTGCCTGGCGTTCGCCGGCACTGACCTGCAGCGAGCGCATGGTATCGAAGACTCCTCGCAGCTGCTGTTTGACGACTTGGTCGATGTGGGTAAGGGCGAATGCGACGAGGCCTTGGTCAAGCTGTACACCGACCACCAGTTGGAGACCTACCAGTGGCTCAAGGATAACGGCGTGGTGTTTGCCGATGTCATCGAGGCCGCCTCAGGGCAGTCGGTGCCACGGGTGCACAATGTGGACCCGGCCGACATGGTGCGCCAACTGCAACAGGCTGCGCTGGCAACAGGTCAGGTCGAGGTCTGGCTGCACAGCCGTGCCCGGCGCCTGTTGCGCGAGGAAGGTGGTCGGGTCGTGGGGGCGAGTGTCGAGCGCAATGGCGAACCGGTCGAAGTCATGGCCCGTAAAGCAGTGCTGTTGGCCAGCGGCGGGTTTGTCCAGGACCGGGCGTTGATTCACCGCTTTGTTCCGCAATACGACAATGCGGTGTTTATCGGTGGCGAAGGCAATGAAGGCGACGGTTTGCGCATGGCCTGGGCCTTGGGCGCGGATGTTCGCGACCTGCCGTACATCAAGGGCACGTTCGGTAAACACCCGATGGACGAGCACAACCACCATGCTTGCCTGGCGGTTTACAAAGGCGCCATCGCAGTCAATCAGGACGGTCGGCGTTTTGTCGACGAGTCGCAGTCCTACAAGCTGCTCGGCGACGCGGTGATGCAACAGAGCTTTGGTGTCGGTTACCAGATCCTGGACCAGGACATCATGCTCAGCGGTGACAACCAGGTGCGTATCCTGGACTTCACCCGGCGTCTGGAGGAGGGGCTGTTCGTCGAGGCGCAGACGCTGGAGCAATTGGCGCGCCTGATCGAAGTGCCCGAGGACGTATTGCTCGCTGAAGTCGCCGCGTACAACGATGCCGTGCGTAAGGGGCAGGCACCTGAGTTCGGGCGCCAGCATCTGGTACATCAACACGGTCAGCTGCGCACCATCGAGCGCCCACCGTTCTATGCCTACCCCTCGACGGCCGCGGTTTTCGGCACGTACTGCGGCGTGATCGTCGATACCCGTCTACGCGTACTCGATGTTTTCGCCGAGCCGATAGAGGGGCTGCTGGCGGCAGGCGAGATGATCGGTGGCTTTCACGGTGCCGCCTACATGACCGGTTCAGCCTTAGGCAAGGCGGCCGTGTTCGGGCGTCTGGCCGGTGCCCACCTGGGCAATACGAGCGAGGGTGGAATATGAAAATTCTGGTCCTGCTGGCGGGAGTGGCGGATATCCGCTTCCCGTTGCATCCCATCAGTTTGAGCAGCGAGGCATTGATCCAGGAGCAAGGGTCGCCCCGACGTCTACTCAGCCCATTCGACGAGGCCGCGTTGGAAGTGGCGCTCAAACTGCGCGATGCGCGCCCTGAAACACAGATCGACGTATTGCTAATGGACGGCGCCAACAGTGAAAACCTGCTACGCAGTGTCGCGGCGTTTCGCCCCGACTCATTGCAGTGTCTGCAGCTGCAACCCTGCCAGCTGTGGGATGCCCGTCAGACAGCAGCGCAGATCGCCGGGCTGATCAAACGTAATTACCACACGCACGAACTGGTTCTGCTGGGACGTGAATTGGGCGATCTGGACGAAGGCAGTATCGCTGTATTGTTGGCGCGTCGGCTCGGCAGGCCGCAGCTGGCCATGGCGCAGATTGGCCAGTGGCAAGGCGAGGAACTGTGGCTCATGCGCGAGCGCGGCACTTGTGAAGAGTGGCTGCAGGTCGATCAGCCGTTGTTGGCCAGTGTGACCAATGACCGGCGCAATAAGCTACGTCATCCCATCATGAAAAACGTCATGCAGGCCAAGCGCATGACCTTCACCCATGTTGCTGCGTCGGCCACCGCGCGTGCGGGGCTGACGTTGTTGCAGCTAGAAACCGCGCCGGTGATACCGCGAGTCGGGCAGTGTCAGCTACTGAGCGGCGACATTGGCCAGCAGGCCAAAGCGTTGGTCGGTTGGTTAAAAGAGCAAGGGGTCAATCCATGAGCAGGATTCTAACGGTAATCCCTCAAGCCTGGGGTGCCCAGGCACTGGAGGCGGCACTGGGCGCGGCGCAGCAGGTCAGTGCCGGGGAGGCTTTTGCGGCGGTGTTGGTCAGCAGCCAGCCGAGTGCCCAGGACGCTGAGCTGGCGGCTCGGGCCGGGGCCCGGCAGGTGTATCAGTGCGTGCATGCGGCCTTGGGCGAATGTGACGAGCCGCAGGTTCTGGTGGCCGCTGTTGGCGAAGCGCTGCGGGCGATTCCCCGGCTGGGCGGTGAGGTGCCGCTGGTGTTGCTGCCACCCGGCCCGCAAGGTGAGGAGCTGGCGGCGCTGTTGGCCGATTACCTAGGGGGGCAGGCGCTGGGCCGTTGTGTAGCACTGCGGCTTGAGGGTGATGCGGTGCTGGCCGAGCGTGCGGCCTGGGGCGGGCGCATGCGCCTTTCCCTGCGGGTCACCAGCGGGCCGGCGTTTGCCTGTCTGCGAGCCGGTCGCCTGCAACTCAAGGCCGAGGCCACGGCCGATGTCTACCACATCG
Source organism: Pseudomonas sp. KH_021 (assembly GCF_057838865.1). NCBI lineage: Bacteria > Pseudomonadati > Pseudomonadota > Gammaproteobacteria > Pseudomonadales > Pseudomonadaceae > Pseudomonas > Pseudomonas sp. KH_021. Next base: position 2,534,916 of record NZ_CM174477.1, read on the forward strand.
AATTACATGGCAGCTTGCCCAAGGCGCTGACCCTGGACAGGCGCGAAAGCGGCCAGCGCCTGCCGCCTCTAGAGGGCGCCAAGCTGGTGGTGTCCGGTGGGCGCGGGGTGAATGAACAAGGCTTTGCCTTGCTAGAGGAGTTGGCGTTGAGCTTGGGCGGAACCTTGGGCGGCAGTTTGCCGGCGGTGGATGCGGGCATGGTGCCGGTGCTGCGTCAGGTGGGCGTGTCGGGCAAGTTCGTCAGCCCGCAGATCTATCTGGCAGTGGGTATCTCCGGCACCTTGCAGCATTTGGCCGGGGTCAGCCTGGACAGCTGCATCGTGGCCATCAATCAGGACCCCGAGGCGGATATTTTCAAGGTCGCCAGCCTGGGCGTCGTCGCCCCTTGGGAAACCCTGCTGCCTGCGTTGCTTGAAGGCTTGCGCCAGTAAAGTGCTAGGCAACGCAAGGCTCGCTCGCTGAACAAAAAATGCCAGCCATCTTGGTCGGCTGGTATTTTTATTGGCCGCCGAGCGCGCCTCAGACCCGCCCGCGGCGCCCTTGCCGTACCGCGATGCTGGCACCCGAAGCCGGGCGGCGCTGAGCGTCCAGCGTGGCCAGAATGAACTCGATAAAGGCCCGGGTGCGTGGCGCAACAAAGCGTGCCTTGGGGGTCACGGTGTAGAAGTTGCGGCTGCCGGTGCTCCAGCCAGGGAACAGTTCCACCAGTTCGCCGCTGCGGATCAGCCCGTTGACGAACACATCCAGCACGTAGATCACGCCTTGCTCGGCCAGGGCGGCCTGAATCAGCGCGTCGGTGCTGTTGAAGTGCAGGCCGCCACGCGGCGTCAGTTGGTGATGCTCGTCCTCGCAGGCAAACGTCCAGTCCGACACGGTGTAGCGGCCTGCGCCGAAAATGCCCAGGCAGTGTTGCGGCTGCAAGTCCTGCGGCTGTTCGGGAGTGCCGATCCGCTTGAGTAAGCCGGGCGCGGCGCAGGCCACGTAGTGCGCCTGATACAGGGGGCGGGCCACCAGGTCGGCGTCATTGACCGAGTCAATGCGAATGGCCACGTCGGTGCCCGTGGCGATCAGGTCTTCAGCGTGGTCGGTCTGGCGCAAGGCTACGGACAATCCGGGGTGCTGCGCGGTAAAGGCCGGCAGCGCCGGACACAACAAGGCGCGGGCGAACGCCGCCGGCGACTCGATGCACAACTGCCCGCTGATTTCACCTTTCTTCTGACGAACCTGGGCCTCCATATCGGCGATCTGCTGCAGCACCTTGTTGCACTGCTCAAAGTAACCTTCGCCGTCATCGGTCAGGCGCAACGAGCGGGTATTGCGCGACAACAATGTCACCCCCAGGTAGTTCTCCAGGTTGCGCACGCTGGAGGTCACGGTGGCATTGGCGATGTCCAGCGACTCGGCGGCGCGGCTGAAACTGCCGCATTCCACCACGCGCACGAACACCTGCATTGCCCAGAGTCTGTCCATCGGTTTTCACCTTTTCCTAATAGCCCATTAGCCGCGTCACGCTCGAACCCACGGGCAGCGGTTTCTATAGTACCAGCCACCAAGTGAGGAACTACCTATGGCTGAGTTGAACTTCGATCTGATTGTTGTGGGCTGCGGTGTTGCCGGTTTGTCTGCAGCGGTGGCGGGCGCCGAACGTGGCCTACGCGTAGCGGTTCTGGAACGGGCCAGCCGTGAAGAGCGTGGCGGGCAGAGCCGCTTTACCGAGGCCTATCTGCGGATGAAGAGCCATTGCGAGGTGACCGACGATTTCGACACCTTTCTGGCCGAGCACTCCGGGTATTACCAGGACCCTGATTTTGTCGCCGAAACTGTCGCTGATCGCGCTCACTGGTCGGCTCAGACCCGTGCGCTGGGCTCGGTCGATGCCAGTGTGATCGGTACCTTTGCCGAGCAAGTTCCGGGCACCATCGATTGGTTGAAGGGCAACGGCGTGAAGTTTGACTTCCTGCCAACCCAGTTCTTGACCAGCACCCAGCCGCGTCTGTTGCCGGTGGGGGGCGGCGAGGCCATCGTCGAAGCCCTGGCGGCCAAGGCCGAGGCCCTGGGAGCGGAATTTTTCTATGAAACCTCCGGGCGCCAGTTGTTGACCGAAGGTTTTGCCACGGTCTCCGGCATTCGTGCGCTGTCACGCGAGCATGGCGATCTGGACTTTCACGGTGCCGTGGTGTTGGCCAGCGGTGGTTTTGAAGGCAACACCGAAATGCTTAGCCGTTACCTGGGGCCGCGTTCGGTGTACCTGCGTCCGGTGTGCAAGGGCGCCTATTACAACCGTGGCGAAGGCATTCAGATGGCGCTGGATGTGGGGGCCGCGCCCAGCGGCGAGTACGGCAGCTACCACGCCGAACCGGTGGACCCACGGTCGGGCATTTCCGAGCCGTCGATTTTCGTCTTCCCTTACGGCGTCCTGGTCAACAAACAGGGGCTGCGCTTCACCGACGAAGCACCGGGTACGGTCGATGCTTGGTACGAACGAGTGACACGGCAGATTTACCAGCAGGATGAAGGTATTGCCTGGGTCATTCTCGATCAGAAGGTCAAGGACGTGCCCAATTACCGCTTGGCGATCCGTACCGACCAAGCCGCGATCGAAGGCGCGAGCCTGGCCGAGCTGGCCTACAAGCTGGGTATCTGCCCAAGCACCTTGCAAGACACGGTGAGCCGCTATAACACCGCCTGCCGCCCCGGTGACTACAAGCCCTTGCAGCTCGATGGCGTGGCCACCATCGGCCTGCAGCCGCCGAAGAGCAACTGGGCTCTGCCGTTGGATGCTGGCCCGTATTTCGCTTACCCGATCATCTCCGCCAACGTCTTCACCTTCGGTGGCCTCAAGGTCGATGAGCGGGCGCAGGTGATCAACGCCGACGGTCAGCCGATTGGCAATCTCTACGCCGCTGGTGAAACCGTGGGCCTGTACTTCGGCAACTACGCCGGTGGCACTTCAGTGCTCAAGGGGCTGGTGTTCGGCCGCCTGGCCGGCGAGGCAGCGGCGCAGCAGCGGGGTGCGCAATGAAGGTCGCGATGGTGACCGGTGCCGGAGGTGCCATCGGCAGTGCGGTGTGCAAGCTGCTGGCCAGTGAAGGCTATCAGGTGGCGGCACTGGACCTGGTCGAACCGCGTGAGCTGGGCCTGAACATGCGTTTCTATTCCTGCGATGTGGCCTCACGCAATGCCGTGCGCGACGTGGTCGAGGACATTGAGGAGCAGTTGGGCCCGATCACTGCGCTGGTCAACGTCGCCGGGGTCTTGTCCACCGGCAGCGCGCTGGATCTCAAAGTTTCTGAGTTCGAACGGGTGATGCGGGTCAACGTGCAGGGCACGCTGATTCCTTGTCAGTTGGTCGGCCAGTTGATGGCCGAGCGCAAGCAGGGAAGTATCGTCAACATCGGTTCGGTGGTCGGCAAAAACGGTGGCAATGCCCGTCCGTGGCTGGATGCCAACGAACAGACGCGTGCCGGTGGCGTGGCCTATGGCATGTCGAAGTCAGCGGTTCACACCATGACTCTATTCCTGGCCAAGGAGCTGGCGAGTGCCGGGGTTCGGGTCAACGCCGTGGCTCCCGGCCCGATTGCCACCGAAATGACCACCTCCTTTCCAGACAATCTGCGGGCTCTGATTCCATTGGGGCGCATGGGCCGCGCCGAAGAAGTGGCGGCGGCCGTCAGCTTCATGCTGTCGGACAAAGCCGGATTTATCAGCGGGGAAATCCTCGACATCAATGGTGCACTGTGGTGCGACTGATTCAACTCAAGGGAAAAGCACAATGAAAAGTATTTATCTGGTTCTGGACATGCAAAACGACCTGGTTCACCCCGACGGGGCCAGTGGTAAAGGCCCACTGGGAGAGCAGGTGCGCAGTCGCGAAGTGATTGCCCGCACGGCGGCGGCCATTGCCAAGGCGCGTGCCAAAGGCATTGCGGTGGCTTATGTGCGGGTAGCGTTTTCCGACGACCATCGCGAAGCCAACCCCAACTCCCAGGTGTTCGGCCCAATCGCCAAAAACGGCATTCTGAAGAAGGATGCCTGGGGTGGCGCGGTCCATGATGAGCTGGCACCCCTGGCCCATGAGTGGGACATCGTCAAACACCGGGTTTCGCCGTTCTACGCCACTCGTCTTGAAGTGCTGTTGCGGCGTGAAGGCATCGAGCGCATTTACTGCAGCGGCGTGAGTACCCAAGCGGTGGTTCAAGCCACGGTGCGCGATGCTCACGACCGTGACTTTGACGTGGTGGTACTGGAAGACTGCTGCGCCTCGCCGTCGGCGCAGGAGCATGCAAACTCCATGGCCAGCATCGCGCGCTTTTGCAGCAGCGTTGATTCCGCCAACGCTTTCAACTGAGCTTTCGATTGATCACGCCCCGAGCAGGGCGCCTCGTTGAATGAATGGCCAGCACCGGGTGATGTCCCGGTGCTGGCCATTCACTAGGAATCCCTGGACTCGTCCAGCGATATTTTTTTCAGCCGATAGTCGAGCTGCGCACGGCTCAGTCCCAACAAGGTGGCCGCACGGGAGATGTTGTTTTCACTCAGTTGCATGGCCACCTCGATGTACACCTCTTCAATCTCGCTCAAGCGCACCGGGCCACGCTGTAGTGTGCGTTGTGCCACGGCCATCAGTTGATCGTGACTGGCATTGACCTGTTGAGCCGCTGCCACGGTCGGCGGATGGGCGTCAGGCATGCGAATGCCGATGGCCGGCCCGGTATCCCAGCTCACCGTACCGATGCGCTCGAGCTGCCCACCCAGGGCATCGAGCCCCGACAGATGGCGAATATCCAGCAAGTCGCCGTCATCGGCGAGAATGATCGCACGTTCGATAACGTTCTCGAATTCACGAATATTGCCCGGCCAGTGGTAGTCCAGAATCACTTGCAGGGCGCGTGGCGTCACGCCGGCCAGTTGCCGACCATGCAAGGTGCTCAGCCGGCGCATGACGGTGTCGAGTAGCAGCGGCAGGTCGTCCTTGCGCTCGCGCAGCGGGGCGATGGTGATCGGGAATACATTCAGGCGATAGAACAGGTCGCTGCGAAAGCGCCCGGCCTTGACCGCACTAGCCAGGTCTTCGTTGGTGGCCGCGATCACCCGCACATCGACCTTGATGGTTTTGTTACTGCCCAGACGCTCCAGGTGACCGCTTTGCAATACGCGCAGCAGTTTGCCTTGGGCGGTCATGCTCAAGGTGGCGACTTCATCGAGAAAAATCGTGCCGCCGTCGGCAATTTCAAAGCGCCCGGGACGCGGATCGGTCGCCCCCGAATAGGCGCCACGCTGCACACCGAACAGCTCTGACTCGATCAACTGCTCGGGGATCGCCGCGCAGTTGATTTCAACGAACGGGGTGTTGGCGCGCAGGCTGTTGCTGTGCAGTTCGTGGGCGAACATGGTTTTACCCACGCCACTCTCGCCCAGCAACAGTACCGTTGCGTTGGTGCCCGCCACCCGCAGGATCTTGTGCATGGCGATGTGGTAGGCGGCGGAACTGCCCACCGGACGGTCGAGGGCGGTCTCTACTGGCCGGCTATCTTCCAGTCCGAAGGGTGACTGCGCGGGCATGGCGGCGGTTTTCACCGGCTTGATCGGTTGTGCCCGACGATGGTCGGTGATCTGCGGCTGAAAGTACTTGAGGTCGTCCTCGGTGTTGTCCCATTCCTCAACGGGTTTGACGATGACCCGGCAGCGGTTATGCCCACAGCCCTGGCACTCGATTTCCCGGGCCAGTAGGCGACGGCCCATCAGGCGGCTCATGAAGCCTGAGCTGTAGCCTACTTCCATCCAGCAAATAGGGTCGGTGCTGACACCGTTGGCGGCGATATGCACATCACTCTCGACCGAGCGCTTCCAGGTGAATTCGCCGTACTTGAAGCCCTTGGCCTGATCGAACTCGATGCACACGGGCTCGACTTCGACGATGCCCGAAAGGGCGTGTAATTGACCGCCAGCGGCGCAGATATCCAGTTCATTACCAGTACCACGAGCCTGGATCGCAAGGTCAGCATCGCGTTGGCCGGTCAGGTAACCGACCCGCGTCAACAGGCCACGGGTGAATTCCACGCCGTTACTTTCCAACAGCTCCTGACGCAGTGCCCCAAAGGCTTCGACATGCATGAGCATCATGCGTTTGTCACCCAGCCAGATCAGACCTTCCTTGGGGTTGAAATAAAGTCGATCGACCAAGTCCTGCATGTCCGGGAAACGCAGGTCGGTGATGATGTTGATGCCATGTCGGCTGCGCGCATGGCGAGTGCGCTCGGTGTCATCGATTGGGGAAGTAGTCATCTGATGAGCCCATGTTTTTTATTTATTGAAGGCAAACTCGATGCCAGGCGGTCGCCAATGGCCGCCGACGCTGATGCTTGAGGTGAATGCTACGGTATCGCTTACTGGGGTTCTCGCAAGGTTTTTCTTTGCGCAATGGCAAATCACGAAAATCCTTACATGAAATTCATAACATTCTGAATTTTCGTAGCCTTTGGGAGGCTCGCCCGGAGAGCAATCGGCAAGTTTCTAACTCGCAATAGTCTCAATAACACTTTGAATATAAAGAAATATTTATTTTGGTTGAGTGAGTTTCAACAACTGGCACAGCGCTTGCTCTTGTCCTGTCAGCACTGCTCATCAACGGGTACACCCCGCGGAGCAGCTAGACAAAAATAACAAGAGGTACAGGCAAGTGGCAGAAATTCACTCATTGGCCTATGCAGGATTTGGTGTAAGCGACCTCGATAAATGGCAGTGGCTGGCCACAGACATTATCGGCATGCAAGTCGCCAGTCGCGATGAGCAGGGTCTGACCTTGCGAATGGATGAGTACGCCCAGCGGTTCTTCCTGGAGAAGAATCCGATCGACGACATTCTTGTGGCGGGCTGGCAACTGCGCTCCGAGCAGGAGCTGGAAAGCTATGTTGCCGAGCTGCGTGACAAAGGCGTTCAGGTTGAGCAACTGTCCAGGGAGCTGTTGCAGCGCCGTCGGGTCGAAAAAGCCTACAGCTGCCAGGACCCGAACGGTTTTACCCACGAGTTTTTCTTTGGCCATGCCGAAGCAGGCCTGAACGATGTGTTCCATTCGACCGTGCTCAAGGGCGGTTTCGTCACCGGCGAACTGGGCATAGGTCACATCCTGCCGTTTGCCAAGAACGGCCCGCAGACCGTGAAGTTCTACACCGACGTGTTGAAGCTGCGGGTCAGTGACTACATCCGCGAGGAAGTGCAGCCGGGCATGGTGGTCGACGCCACGTTCTTCCACACCGCCACGGGCCGCCACCACTCGATCGCCACCGCTCAGGCGCCAATGCCCAAGGTGCTCAACCATTTCATGGTCCAGGTGCAAAGCATGGACGACGTCGGCATGGCCTACGACCGCTGCGTCAAGGCGGGCATTCCGATCATTCTCGAACTGGGGCATCACCCGAATGACAAAACGTTTTCTTTTTATGCCCAAACCCCTTCGGGTTTCAATTTCGAAATGGGTTGGGGTGGAGTGGTGATCGATGATCAGCGCTGGGAAGTCAAAGCGTTCAACAAAATGAGCGACTGGGGTCACAAGCGCAACATTGTTCTCTGATCACCCGCGGCCGCCCGGCACGACCGGGCAGTGAACACGCATCGAGGGCCACTTGTGCCTGCGAAACAGCGAGGTATTCCAGATGTTAAACGCCATTCAATCGAGCAGTACGCCAGCAGTGACTGCGCCAACAGTCGCTACCGCTGATTTCTGTAAAGGCATGCGCCATCTGGCCGGTGCCTGTGTGGTGATCGCCAGCGGCAGTGACAGCGAAAGAGCCGGGTTGACCGCCACGGCGGTGTGTTCGATCACCGCCGACCCACCACGCTTGCTGATTTGCGTGAACCGCAATGTTCGCGCCCATGAGGTGATTCAGCGGGCAGGGGCTTTCAGCATCAATGTGCTGGCCCATGACCAGGAGTTCATTGCCAAACGCTTTGCCGGAATGGTCGAGGGGGTCAGTGGTGAGGAGCGCTTCGCGCAAGGTTGCTGGGAGTCGGGGGTGACCGGCGTGCCGCTGCTCGAAGACGCATTGGTCAGCTTCGAGTGCCGGCTGGAACAAGTGATACCGGCCAGCACCCACGACATGTTCATCGGCGAGGTGGTCGGCGTCCGGGGCCTGCAAGAACAGGATGGCCCCTTGGTGTACTTCAACAGCAAGTTCGCTGCGCTCAAGTGAAACCCTGACGACGTGCGACGTGCAAACACAAAAATAAATAAGAGATCACAGACCTATGAACAACTTCGTCAAGCCAACCGAGCCTGTGGATGCCCAGGCGATTCCGACCGAAGCGCAATTGTTGGAACGCGCGCGAGGGTTGATCCCGATGCTGATGGACAAAGCCGAGTCGGTGGAAAAGAACCGCATGGTGTCCAGCCAGACCATCGAGGCGTTCGTTGAAGCCGGTTTCTTCAAGATCCTCCAGCCCAAGGAATATGGCGGCTGGGAGATGAATCCCGCGGTGTTCTACAAAGTGCTGATGGAGTTGGGTCGTGGCTGCGGCAGCAGTGCCTGGAACATGATGATCCTGGGCATCCACCAGTGGGAATACGGCTCCTTGCCAGAGCAGGCGTGCCTGGATGCCTGGGGTGAAGACAACACAGTAATCACCGCTTCGTCCTACCCACCGTTCGGCAAGGTCGAAGAGGTCGAGGGCGGTTTCAATATCAGCGGCACCTGGAAAACCTCCAGCGGTTGCGATCACGGTAAATGGGCGTTCCTCGGTGGTTTGCGACGTGATGCCAACGGCACTGTGATTGATCGCATGTCGATGCTGGTGCCCAGCTCTGCGTGGGTGATCGAAGATGACTGGCATGTGTTCGGCCTGGCCGGTACTGGCAGCAAGAGCCTGGTGATCAAGCACGCCTTCGTGCCTTATCACCGCGCCCACAGTCTGATTCAGTACAACTACAGTGATCGTCCGACGCACTACCTGTATCCGTTCAATCAGATCTTTTTTGGCGCTGTATCGGCGCTGATTGTGGGCATGGCCCAGGGCGGGATCGATGAATACATCCGCCAGATGAGCGTGCGCACCAACACCACCGATGGTGGGGGCGCGGCACTGAGCCCGTATGTCAAGGATCGTCTGGGCAACGCGGTGGTCCGCGTGCGCTCGGCCCGTGCGCGTCTGATGCAGATGCTCGCCGAGAGCACCGAATACGTCGAGCGGCGCGAGCTGGTGCCGGCCTTTGACCGAGTGCACTACATGCTCGACATCGCCCGTGTCGGTCGTGATTGCGAAGAGGCGGTGATGCTGCTGTTCAAGGCCACCTCGGCCCGTGGCATTTACCTGAACAACCCGCTGCAACGCATCTTGCGCGATGTGATCGCTGCCTCCAACCATATTACCCAGAACGCTGATGACACTGCGGGCATGCTCGGGGCTTATCTGTTGGGGCAGCAATTGCCTCCGATGCTGTTTGGCCTGGAGCCGGTGTCGATCAACGACTGAATAGCTGGACCGGGAGGACGTCATTCCTCCCGGCAAGACCCGACTACCGCTTATTCGGCGGTCACTTATAAAAACAAAAATACGGCTTACTGTCGCAGAGGTCTTTTAATGTCTAAACATCAGAATCGAGTGCCCGGCTCCCCGCGGGTGGTTGGGCAGCGTCTACGACTTACTCGGCTAACGGCAGCCTTGCTCGGCTGTTCAGTGTTATCAAGCGCGTACGCAGCTGATTTCGATACCGGCAACCCCGACCTGAAGGTCCGCTTCGATACCAACGTTAAGTACTCCAACGCCTGGCGCGTCAAGGACCAGCACGACAAGCTGGTCGCGGACTCGAATCTGGATGATGGCGACCGTAACTTCGACAAAGGCATTATTTCCAACCGCCTGGACCTGTTCTCGGAGTTTGACGTCTCTTACCAGAAGGTCGGTGCGCGTGTCAGCGGCGCGGCCTGGTATGACGATGTGTACAACAAGGGCAACGACAACGACTCACCGGGCACGATCAACGCCTTCAGCGTACGTCACGACCAGTTCACCAAGGATACGCGCGACCTGCACGGGCGTGACGCGGAGTTCCGCGATGCGTTTGTCTACGCCAACTACGATCTGGGCGATGAAATGTGGGGGGTGGCGCGCCTGGGCCAGCATTCGTTGCTATACGGTGAAAGCCTGTTCTACGGCGGCAACGGTATTGCCGCTGGCCAGCAACCGATCGATGCGGTACGTGCGCTGACCGTACCCAACTCGCAGTTCAAAGAGCTTGGGCTACCGGTCAAACAGTTCTCCACCCAACTGCAGATCACCCCGACCGTTTCGGTCGGTGGTTACTACCAGTTCGAGTGGGAACGTACCCGTATTCCTGGGGCGGGCAGTTATTTCAGCCCGGCCGACCTGCTCGACGAAGGCGGTGAAAGGATCGTCGTGGGGCGCCTTGCCGATGGTGCGCCAGCAGCGTCGTTCTATCGCGGCAAAGACATCGAGGCGCGGGACTCCGGTCAGTGGGGTGTGCAGTTGCGTTACCGCTCCGAGGCACTGGACACCGACTTCGGCCTGTACGCCATCAACTACCACGACAAGAACTTCCAGGTGCAAGTGCGTCCCGGGATCAACGCGGGTGCCCGCGCCGACCAGATCGGCGAGTACATGCTGGTGTTCCCCGAAGACATCAAGGCCTATGGCTTTAGCGCCACGCGTGGCATCGGTGACGCCAACGTTGCCTTCGAGGCGTCGATTCGTGACAACGCGCCGTTGGTCAGTCTCACACTGACCGACCTTGCCGGTAACGCCAGCAATGATCACGACCGGCTGTACGCCGTCGGCAGGACCGCCCATGCGCAGATCAACACGATCTACGTCATGCCGACCTCCAGCCTGTGGGATGGCGCCAGCCTGCTCGCCGAGTTGGCGTGGAACCGCACCCTCAGCGTCGATAAGAACCCGCAGAATCTGGACCCCAACGGTACCCGCGACGCTACTGCGATTCGTGCCGCGTTCATCCCGCAGTACTTCCAGGTGTTCGACGGCATCGACCTATCGGTGCCAATGGGTGTGAGCTACGGCATCGACGGTCGCTCATCGGCGGTCGGCGGCTTCAGCCAGGCCAAGGGCGGTGACTACAACATCGGCCTCTCCGCAGACTACCTCAAGCAAGTCACGATCACTCTCGCTTACACCGGCTACTACGGGCCGTCGGCGCCGATCAACATCAACGGTATCAAGACCTTCAAGCAGACGAACGCCGACCGCGACTTTGTCGCCTTCAGTGTCTCCCATACCTTTTGAGTATTTGTCATGCACAAGAATAAGATCACTCAATTGCTCGCCTGCCTTACCCTTTCACTGTCGGCCTCGGTCACCCATGGTGCTGTCAGTGGTGCCGAGGCGCAGGCGCTAAAAAGCTCCTTGACGCCGCTGGGTGCCGAGCGCGCCGGTAACGCTGACGGCAGCATTCCCGCCTGGACCGGGGGCTACACTCAGGTACCGGCCGGCTTCCAGGAAGGGCACCGCGCCTTCGATCCGTTCAAGGATGACAAGCCGCTGTACAGTGTGACAGCCGCCAACATGAGCCAATACGCCGACAAACTCACCGACGGCGTCAAGCAGCTGCTCAAGGACAATCCACAGACCTTCAAGCTCGACGTCTACCCCACTCGCCGTACCGCGGCGGCGCCGCAGTGGGTCTACGACAACACCTTAAAGAATGCCACCCAAGCCACCCTGGAAGCCGATGGGTTGGTGGTCAAGGGCGCCTATGGTGGTGTGCCGTTCCCGATTCCGAAGAGCGGCAACGAGGTGATGTGGAATCACCAGACGCTGTGGCGCGGCGAGGCAACTCACAGCAAGTACAAGGTGTGGACCACCACCACCGATGGCCAGCGCGTGCTGGCCACCGCGGCGATCGACGAAGGCCAGTACCCGTACTATTACAAGGAGCTGACCGCCGAGACGGCGCCAAACCCGAACTACATGCTAGCCATCCAGCTGACCTATGCACCGGCATTTCGCGCGGGTGAAGCGCTGATGGTGCACAACGTCACCGACTACGTAAAAGGCCGTACCCTCTGGCAATACCTGGCCGGCCAGCGCCGCGTGCGCCGCGCGCCGAGCATCAACTTCGACACGCCCAACGCTGTCGCCTCGGGGGTCAATTTTGTTGACGAAACCTTCGGCGGTGCCGGTTCGCCGGAACGTTACGATTGGAAGCTGATCGGCAAGAAGGAAATATTGATCCCCTACAACAACAACGCGCTGCTCACCCATGGTGACGAGGACGTCATGGATAAGCGCCACGTCAAACCTGACTTCATGCGTTGGGAATTGCACCGTGTCTGGGTGGTCGAGGCGACCCTCAAGCCCGGCAAGCGCCATGCTGTGCCCAAGCGCATGTTCTATTACGACGAGGACAACTGGGGCAACGCCAGCATCGACGGCTGGGACGCAGAGGGCACGCTGTGGCGTACTGCACTGACCACCCCGTTTGCCGCCCCGGACATCCCGGCCACCGTCAACTACTGCACCGGCTTCTTCCATGACCACCGCACCAAGGCGTGGATCTATAACTGCGCCTTGGGCGATGCCGGCGACGAGCAGTACCAGATCGTCGAGCGCCGCCGCGACAGCTTCTTCGCACCTGAGTCGCTGACCAAAATGAGCGCACGCTGATCTTCCCTGCGACCTGCCCTGGTACAGGGCAGGTCGCCAGACTTACCGGAGGTTTACGGTGAATAACAAAAAATATGGTCTGGCCTGTGGGCTCGTTCTCAGCGTGCTCGGCTGGTTTGCGCAGCCCGGCTTCGCAATCGATGCCGCGCCCGATAAGGGCGCGCCCGATACGCTGAAACAGAAGGCTGCGTTCAGTGCGCTGGCACCACGCTCGGCGCTCAACGCCATCGCCCAGGCTGGCGAGCGTCTGGTCGTCGCCGGTGTGCGCGGCCACATCCTCTACTCCGACGACCAAGGCCAGCACTGGAAACAGGCCAACGTGCCGGTGTCGGTAAGCCTTACGGGGCTGTGCTTCGCCGATGCCAGTAGCGGTTGGGCGGTCGGTCATCGCGGGGTCATCCTCAAAACCGAAGATGGTGGCCAGAACTGGATCCTGCAGTGGGACGGCTTCCAGGCTGCCCAGGCCATTGAGCAATTGAGTCGCAACGATCCTGAGCGTATCGACGAAGCTCGTCGGCTGGTCGAGGAGGGGGCTGACAAGCCGTTCCTCGCCGCGCAATGCCTGAGCGCACAGCAAGTTGTCGTGGTAGGTGCCTATGGTCTGGCCTTTTCTACCGTTGATGGCGGCAAGCACTGGACGCCGGTGACCGAGTTGCTTGAAGGCAGTGATTCACATCACCTTAATGCCGTGCAACTGCTTGCCGGGCACCTTTATCTGGCCGGCGAGCTCGGCGGCCTGATGTGCATTGACACTCAACTTCGGCATTTCACTCGGCTCGAGCAACCTTACGACGGCAGCTTTTTCGGCCTGCTCGCAACGGCCAATAACAACCTGTTGGCCTTTGGCCTGCGCGGGCACCTGTTTCGTTCCGCTGACCAGGGCGCCAGCTGGCAGGTCGTGGCATTGGCAACCAGCAAGAGCCTGACCGCCGGCACCCGCCTGGCCGATGGCAGCCTGCTGTTGGCCGATGAGTCCGGTACCGGCTGGTTGAGTCGTGACGATGGGCGCACGTTCACGGCAGTCAATGCGCAACAGCGCTTTCCTCTGATCGCATTGCTGGCGACACGCGATGGCGGCAGCCTCGCCGTCGGTACCAACGGCATCACCCGCTTCCCGCCGAGCGCGTTGCGCCAGGCCGGCCTGTAGAGAAGGTTACTGACCATGGCTATCAGTTCATCCGACGGCTTCACCGCCATCGCTTCGCTGGCGGATTTCGACAAGCGTTCAGGCAATCGCCTGGAGAGATTGTTGTTTAATCATCGCATTCTGGTCATTAGCGTGTGCCTGTTGCTGACGCTGCTGCTGAGTTTCAGCGCCAGCCAGGTTCGGCTCAATGCCAGCTACCTGAAGACGATACCTGCGCATCATCCCTTCACCCTCAACTACCTCGAGCACGCCGGTGATCTCAAGGGGGCCGGCAACGCCCTGCGCGTCGCCGTGGCCATGCGCGGCGAGGGCGACATTTTCAGTGCGCAGTACATGGAGACCCTACGCAAGATCAACGACGACCTGTACCTGTTGCCAGGCGTCGACCGCGCCTTCATGCGCTCGCTGTGGACTCCCGCGACACGCTGGCAGGGAGTGACAGAGGAGGGTTTCGATGGCGGTCCGGTGGTGCCCGACGGCTTCGATGGCAGCCGCGAGAGCCTGGAGGCCCTGCACGCCAACGTCGAGCGCTCCGGGGAAATCGGCCAATTGGTCGCGCCTGACCTGCGCTCGACCATCATTTACCTGCCCTTGCTGGACGTAGACCCCAAGACCGGTCAGGCACTGGACTACAAAACCCTTACCGATGGTTTGGAGCAACTGCGCCAGAAGTATCAGGCCGGGAGCGTGGACATCCACATCATCGGTTTCGCAAAAGTCATGGGCGACCTGATCGAAGGGCTCTATGCGGTGCTGGCGTTCTTTGCCGTCGCGGTGCTGATCACTTCGGCGATCCTGTATTTGTTCACACGTTGCGTGCGCAGCACCTTGGTGGTTCAAGGCTGCACGCTGATTGGCGTGACCTGGCTGCTCGGCTTGTTGCCGTTGTTGGGTTACGAGCTCAATCCCTATTCCATTCTGGTGCCTTTTCTGGTCTATGCCATTGGCGTCAGCCATGGTGCGCAGAAGATGAACGGCATCATGCAGGACGTCGGCCGTGGTACGCACAAACTGATCGCTGCGCGTTATACCTTTCGCCGCCTGTTCGCTGCCGGCATGACCGCACTGCTGGCCGATGTGGTCGGCTTCACCGTGCTGACCATCGTTGATGTACCGGTGATCAGGGAGCTGGCAATTATTGCCAGCCTGGGCGTGGCGATTCTGGTGTTCACCAACCTGGCGCTGTTGCCAATCATGCTCTCGTTCACCGGCGTCTCACCGCAGGCCGCGGCCCGTAGCCTGCGCCGTGAAGGAGAGGGGGCCCGGCCACCGCTCCTGGTCAGCACTTTCGAGCGTTTCACCCAGCCGCGCGCAGCGGCGGTCGCCATTGGCTTGGCGCTGCTGATCGCGGCGGCTGCGGTGTTGGTGGGCAAGGAGCTGAAGGTCGGTGACCTCGACCCTGGTGCGCCCGAGCTGCGCGCCGACTCGCGCTACAACCGCGACAACCAGTTCATGATCGAACACTACCAAGCCAGCAGCGATGTTTTCGTGGTCATGGTCAAGACGCCTGCAGGGCAGTGCATCAATTACGACACCTTGCGCAAGGTGGAGGAGCTCGAATGGCGGCTGCGACAACTGCCGGGAGTGGAAACCACCAACGCTATTACAGGGCTGGCGCGCAAGATCAACGTCGGCATGAACGAAGGCAACTTCAAGTGGGATGAGCTTCTACCCAACCAGGCCATGATTAACGCAGCCGCCATACGTGCGCCGCGCGAGCTGTTCAACGGTACCTGCGACTTGTTGTCGATCTACGCCTACCTCAAGGACCACAAGGCCGACACCCTGGCCGCCGTGGTGCAGACCAGCGAACACTTCGCTCAGAGGTTCAATGACGAGCAGGCGAAATTTATCCTGGCGGCCGGTAACGCTGGCATTGAAAGCGCTACCAATATCGTGGTGAAGCAGGCCAACACGCAGATGCTTCTCGGGGTTTACCTGGCCGTGACGCTGCTGTGCTTTCTCGCTTTCCATTCCTGGCGTGCTGTGGTCTGCGCGGTGTTGCCGCTGATCCTGACGTCACTGTTGGCCGAAGCCTTGATGGTCAAGCTGGACATGGGCCTGAAGGTCTCCACCTTGCCGGTCGTAGCGCTGGGAGTTGGCATCGGCGTCGACTATGGGCTCTACATCCTCAGCGTCATGCTGTTTTGGTTGCGCCGTGGCGCCACTCTCGCCGTGGCGTATCGCCAGGCGCTGCAGTTCACCGGCAGGGTAGTGGTGTTCACCGGCCTGACCCTGTCCCTGGGTGTGGTCACCTGGGTGTTCTCGCCGATCAAGTTCCAGGCCGACATGGGCGTGCTGCTGACCTTCATGTTCCTTTGCAACATGTTGGTGGCGTTGATTCTGGTGCCAGCGCTGGCCTGTTTTCTGTTGTCCCCCTCCAAACCTGCCGCCGAACCGGCCGCCGTTGTCAAGGAGTCCTGTGCGTGAACCATGAGCCATTTAATAAAGCCGCTGCTTATGAGCGCATTTTCGCCACAGGTTGGCAGGAGTAATGAACGTGAATGATTTTTCCGTGGATATCGACCGACTGGGCGACCGGCTCTTCACCGCGCTGCGCGAGGCCCAGGCCATTGCGCCGCTGACCGAAAGTCATCCGCAACTGACGCTGGAGCAAGCCTATGGCATCCAGCAACGGCTGATTGCCCGGCGCCTGGACAGTGGCGAACGGCTTATCGGCAAGAAGATTGGTGTTACCAGCCAGGCCGTGATGGACATGCTCGGGGTCAACCAGCCGGATTTCGGCCAACTCACCGATGCCATGGTGGTCGAGCAGGGCGCCTCGGTGCCGATCGCTCGGCTGATTCAACCCAAGGCCGAGGGCGAGATCGCTTTCGTACTCAAGCATGACTTGGTGGGTCCCGGGGTGACGGTAGCGGATGTACTGCGCGCCACCGAGGGGGTCATGGCGTGCTTCGAGATCGTCGATTCACGCATCCGCGACTGGAAGATCAAGATTCAGGACACCGTCGCGGACAACGCTTCATGCGGCGTATTCGTGCTGGGCGACCGCCTGGTTGATCCGCGCCAGCTCGATCTGTTTACCACCGGCATGGTGCTGGAGAAAAACGGCCGCATCGTCGGCACCGGCGCTGGGGCCGCGACCATGGGCTCGCCGGCAATCGCCGTGGCGTGGCTGGCCAATACCTTGGGCCGGCTGGGGATGAACCTCAAGGCCGGGGAGGTGATTCTGTCGGGTGCGCTGTCGGCGATGGTGCCAGTGGTGGCCGGGGACAACTTGCGGGTGAGCATTGCCGGTATCGGCAGTTGTTCCGTGCGCTTTGACTGACATTGCGGAGAATATTCATGAGCAAGAAACTCAAGGTTGCCATCGTCGGCTCCGGCAACATCGGCACCGACCTGATGATCAAAGTAATGCGCAATTCCCGGTACCTGGAAATGGCTGCCATGGTCGGCATCGACCCTGGCTCCGACGGCTTGGCCCGTGCCCAACGCATGGGTGTGACGACCACCCACGAAGGTGTTGAAGGGCTGATTGCACTGCCGGAATTCGATGAAATCGATTTTGTCTTCGATGCCACCAGTGCCGGGGCCCATATCAAGAATGACGCGAGCCTGCGCGCGGCCAAACCTGGCATCCGCCTGATCGACCTGACCCCCGCAGCCATCGGCCCGTACTGCGTGCCGGTGGTCAACCTGGAACAGAACCTCGACCAGCTCAACGTCAACATGGTCACCTGCGGTGGCCAGGCCACCATCCCGATGGTCGCAGCGGTGTCGCGCATCGCCAAGGTGCATTACGCCGAAATCGTCGCCTCGATCGCCAGTAAATCCGCCGGTCCCGGTACCCGCGCCAACATCGATGAATTTACCGAAACCACCTCCAAGGCTATCGAAGTAATCGGCGGCGCAGCCAAGGGCAAGGCAATCATCGTGATGAACCCGGCCGAGCCGCCGCTGATGATGCGCGACACGGTGTTCGTGCTGTCCGAAGCGGCTGACCAGGCTGAAATCGAGGCCTCCATCGTCGAGATGGCGGCCGCCGTGCAGGCCTACGTGCCGGGTTATCGCCTGAAACAGAAAGTGCAGTTCGACGTTATCCCCGAAGACGCGCCGTTGAACATTCCTGGCCTGGGAACATTTTCTGGGCTGAAGACTTCGGTGTTTCTCGAAGTCGAAGGCGCCGCCCATTACCTGCCAGCCTACGCCGGCAACCTCGACATCATGACCTCCGCTGCCTTGGCTACCGCCGAGCGTATGGCGCAGTCGATGCTGAACGCCTGAGGAGCTATCTGATGACTTTCAATCCCGGCAAAAAACTCTACATCTCCGACGTGACCCTGCGTGACGGTAGCCACGCGGTGCGCCACCAATACTCGCTGCAGAACGTGCAGGACATCGCCCGGGCCCTGGACAAGGCCAAGGTCGACTCGATCGAAGTGGCCCACGGCGACGGCCTGCAAGGTTCCAGTTTCAACTACGGCTTCGCCGCCCATACCGATCTTGAGTGGATCGAAGCGGCGGCCGATGTCATCAGTCACGCCAAGATCACCACTCTGTTGTTACCTGGCATTGGCACGGTTCACGATTTGAAGGCCGCCTACAACGCCGGTGCCCGGGTGGTGCGCATCGCCACCCATTGCACCGAAGCGGATGTCTCGAAACAGCACATCGAGTACGCCCGCGAGCTGGGCATGGACACCGTCGGTTTCCTGATGATGAGCCATATGATCCCGGCCGAGCAGTTGGCGCAACAGGCCAAGCTGATGGAGAGCTACGGCGCGACCTGCGTATACATGGCCGACTCCGGCGGGGCGATGAACATGCAGGACGTGCGCGCGCGTTTCCGTGCATTCAAGGCCGTGCTCAAGCCGGAAACCGAGACCGGCATTCACGCTCACCACAACCTGAGCCTGGGGGTGGCCAACTCGATCACCGCGGTCGAGGAAGGTTGCGACCGTATCGACGCCAGCCTGGCCGGCATGGGTGCTGGGGCCGGCAACGCGCCGCTGGAAGTATTTATCGCCGCCGCCGAACGCCTGGGCTGGAACCATGGCACCGACCTCTACAACCTGATGGACGCTGCCGACGACATCGTCCGCCCGCTGCAGGACAGGCCGGTGCGCGTCGACCGTGAAACCCTGGCCCTGGGCTATGCCGGGGTCTATTCGAGCTTTCTGCGCCACGCCGAAATCGCTGCGGCCAAGTACGGCCTGAAGACCCTCGACATCCTGGTCGAACTGGGCAGGCGCCGGATGGTCGGTGGCCAGGAAGACATGATCGTCGACGTCGCGCTGGATTTACTGAAGGGTGGTGACGTGCTGTCGACGTAAGCCGTCGGCCTGGTCTTGCCAACCCGGCAACGACGGGAGCGTTACTGGGTCGGCGTCACAACAATAAGAGAGTTCGCCATGACACCTTTGAAATGCTTGGCCTTGCTGGCTTGGCTGCTGCCGACGAGTACCTTCGCTGCCGGCCAACCCAACATCCTGATGATTCTCGCCGATGACCTCGGCTTCTCCGATATCGCCAGCTTCGGCGGCGAAATTGCTACCCCCAGTCTCGACCAACTTGCCCGGCAGGGCGTACGTTTTAGCAGCTTTTACGCGGCGGCGGCTTGTTCGCCAACGCGTTCGATGCTGATTTCAGGCACCGACAGCCATTTGGTCGGGCTGGGCAGCATGGCCGAAGTGCTGCCATTTTCCCCGCGTGTTCAAGGGCGGCCGGGCTATGAGGGCTATCTCAACCCGCGTGCCCAATCCATCGCGCAGCGGCTCAAGGACGGTGGCTACGTCACCTACATGGCCGGCAAGTGGCATCTCGGCAAGGCAGCGGGGCAGGGCCCGGAGGCCTGGGGCTTCGACCACTCGTTCAGCCTGCTCGACGGCGGTGCCAGCCACTTCAAACCGCTGGCTGGCTCGCAGGTGCGCATCGAGAATGTCAGCTACCGAGAGGACGGCAAACCAGTCGATCTACCGGACACCTTCTTCTCCAGCAACGCCTACACCGACAAGCTGATCGGCTATATCGACGCCGGACGCAGCAGTGGCAAACCGTTTTTCGCCTATGCGGCCTACACCGCGCCGCACTGGCCGTTACAGGCGCCAGACGCCTACCTCGACAAATATCGCGGTCGCTATGCCGGTGGTTATGACGTGATCCGCACCGAGCGCTTGGCGCGGCTCAAGCAGCTCGGTCTGTTCGCGCAGGACTTCCCGCCAGCGGCTCCTGCCGATGTGCCGGGCAAGCGCTGGGCACAGCTGAGCGATGCCGAGCGCGAGGTCGAGGCCCGCAAGATGGAAATCTACGCGGCGATGGTCGAGCACCTGGACATGAACATCGGTCGATTGATCGCTTACCTCAAGCAGATCGGTGAGTATGAGAACACTCTGATCGTGTTTATGTCAGACAACGGCGCCGCAGGCGAGGACCACGCCAAGGGCTATTCACCGAACGATGCGCATACGAATAACGCCTTGCCCAATCTCGGGCGCAAGGGCTCCAATGTGAGCTACGGGTACCGCTGGGCTGAAGTCAGCTCGACGCCGATGAGCCTGGTCAAGGGCACCAGCGCTGAAGGCGGTATTGCGGTGCCGGCGATCATACGTCTGCCGGCCAAACTGGGCGCTGCACAAGGACGCATCCTGCACGGCTATGGGCGGGTTGACGACCTGGCGCCGACGTTCCTGGCCGTGGCTGGTCTACTGACCGGCGACGCACCCGCCGGCAAGTTACCGTTTAC
This sequence comes from Pseudomonas sp. KH_021, assembly GCF_057838865.1. Classification (NCBI taxonomy): domain Bacteria; kingdom Pseudomonadati; phylum Pseudomonadota; class Gammaproteobacteria; order Pseudomonadales; family Pseudomonadaceae; genus Pseudomonas; species Pseudomonas sp. KH_021. The sequence goes on from NZ_CM174477.1 coordinate 2,555,396, forward strand.
CGGTCAGTCGCTGCTGCCAATGCTGACCGGCCAAGCCCCAGGACGTACCCCGCAGGTCGCCGGCGAGTTGTTCGGTCAGCCCTATGTGCGCGATGGCGACTGGAAACTGGTTTCTGCCTATGCCCCGGATGGCACGCCCCCCAAACCCGATCAGCCTTATCGCTGGCGCTTGTTCAACCTCGCCAGCGACCGAGGCGAAACCCATGATCTGGCCGCTGAGCAACCCGATCGGGTGACCACACTGAAGGCCACATGGCGGCGCTATGTCGAGTGGGCCGGCGTGGTCGAGCCACCCGCACAACCCTGACTCTCTTAAGGAAATCTGTGTATGAATCTGGACATTCCCTTGGCCGACACCCAGTTGGCCGACCCGCTGAGCATGGCGGCCGCCCGGTTGGCGCTGGACACGGCCTTGCGGCACGCCGGCAACCATGGCTGGCGGGTCAGCGTCGCGGTACTGGACGGCGGCGGGCATCTGCTGGCCTTCGGTCGAAGTGCAGGAGCACCGCTGCATACCATCGATCTGGCCCAGGACAAGGCGTTGACCGCAGTGTCCTTCGGCCTGCCCACCGCTGATGTCGGCAAGCGTTTGCGTGATGCCCCCGACCACGTCCGCCAGTGTTTGATCCTGCGGCCGAGATTGGTGCCCATGGGGGGCGCCTTGCCGTTGCACCTGGGCGATCGTCTGGTCGGCGCGATCGGCGTGTCCGGCGCCAGTGAAGAGCAGGACTGCGAATGTGCGACGGCGGGTTACGACGCCATCACCCAACACGTGCATCGATAACGTTCGCCAGATGGCAGGAGCCGTTACCTGAACTCTTCAAGGCATCGGTGACGGCGCGCTCAACGGATTCATGTTTTTCATGTCGATTTTCATGAATCTGCAAAAACTTCTGAATCCGCGGGATCGTGAATGCCAGCAGCGAGGGGCGTTCATGGTGACGGTTTTCAATTCTAAGCAGCTGATTATTAACGAATTATCTTTAATTTTTGACCCCGTTCAACTGACTGGCACAGTCGTTGCTCTCTTTCGTTGCGACCAAACAACCATAACAAGGACTAACTTCCATGAGTCGATTTACCCAAGAAAACACCAGCAAGTTCGTGCAAACACCTGAGTGGAAAATGCATTACAACGAGGCCGGCGAAGGTCCGGTGGTGATCATGGTCCATGGCTCCGGTGCCGGTGCCACAGGGTGGGCCAACTTTCACCGCAACGTCGATGCGTTTGTAGACGCCGGCTACCGGGTGATCCTCATGGACTGCCCAGGCTTCGGCAAGTCCGATCCGCTGGTCACCGCCGAGCCGCGTTTTGTGATCAACGCCCGTGCGATCAAGGCGCTGATGGATGCACTGGACATCGACAAGGCGCACCTGGTGGGTAACTCCATGGGCGGCGGCAGCGCGCTGGGCTTTGCCGTGCAATACCCGGAGCGTCTGGACAAAATGATCCTGATGGGCTCGGGCGGGGTGGGCCGCACCAGCCTGTTTACGCCGCTACCAATGGAAGGCATCAAGTTGCTGTTCGGGGTGTACCGTGACCCGAGCATGGAAAACCTGAAGAAGATGCTCGACGTGTTTGTCTACGACTCAAGCGTACTCACCGAAGAGCTGATCAGCCTGCGTCACAAGAGCATCCTGGCGAATCCTCAGCACTTGGAAAATTTCCTCAAGAGCGTTGATCTGAGCAAGTTCCAGATGGGCGATTTCACCGCCAACCTGCCGGATATCAAGCACCCGACCCTGATCACCTGGGGCCGCGACGACCGCTTCGTGCCCATCGACTGGAGCCTGAAGCTGCTCAATGGCCTGCCTGACGCACGCCTGCACGTGTTCAGCCAATGCGGCCACTGGGCACAGTGGGAGCACGCTGACGCGTTCAACCGTCTGGTTATCGATTTCCTGAAGCACTAAGTCGCTGACGTACGCCTCTCGTTGTCATGACGGCGAGAGGCTCGGCGGCTGTACTGCCGCATCGAATTTCCTGATTACCTGCCTCACGCGTGGACCCATAACTCAAACAAAACCGGGGTTTACCATGATTGATTTACGCATTGTCAGCGTGGCCTTGACGCTGGCTGCCAGCACTGCGGCCCATGCTGCTCAAGAGGTGCCCGCATGCACGGCGGGAGCCGGTTACGCGCCGATCTGTGACATGGCGCCCCCCGAGGATCTGGAGCTGTCGCCGGACGCCGGCTTCCTGTTCCTGAGCACCACTCCGGGCTTGGCGGACAGCCATCACAGTCGTTTGCGGGTGATGGAACTGGCCTCGCGCAAGGTCTCCGATATGCTCATCGAACGACAGGCCGAGCCAGGTTGGGGAGAGCGTTCTTGCAAGGCGCCGCAGGGTGCCATGGGTGCCCATGGCATTCACTTGTCCAAACGTGTCGATGGTCGTTCGCAGTTGTTGGTGGTCAACCATAACGGCCGTGAAGCGGTGGAGTTTCTCGAGCCGATAAGCGATGGCAAAAGCTGGAAGGCCATCTGGCGCGGCTGCGTGGAAAGCCGCGATGGCAGCATGCTCAACGATGTTGCGGCCACACCTGACGGTGGTTTCGTGGTGACGGCGATGTTCAGCTTCAGTGCCATGAAGGCTGACCCGCGCCTGGAGCAACTGCTGGATGGCCGTGCTACTGGACACTTGCTGGGCTGGAAACCTGCCCAGGGTCTGAGTCGCCTGCCCGCCAGTGAGGCTCCCGCGCCCAATGGTGTCCAGATCAGCCAGGATGGTCAGTCTGTATGGTTCGCCGCCTGGCCTGGCAGTGGGGTTTGGCAGTACGACCTCAAGCGGCAAAAAGTTGTGCGCAAGATCGCCCTCGACTTTATGCCGGACAACCTCAGCTGGACCGCCGACGGCCACCTGCTCACGGCCGGTGTGCCGGATGTGCAGACCTTCCGCCGGTGTTTCCTGAGCCATAACGAGTTCTGCCCCAGCGCGTCGGTGGTGGCCTTGATCGATCCGCTAAAGGGCACCGGTCGTGAACTGTTGCGCGCCGAAGAGGGGGTGTTGTACGGCGCTTCTACGGCATTGCAGGTCGGTCGTGATGTGTACGTCGGGGCGTTTGCCGGGGATCGCATGTTGCTGTTACCCGACGCGCTGCCTCCTTTGTAAGCCAACCTCTGCTTCTCCCCCGCGCACTCGCTGCAGTGCGCCGCCTTACGGCTTTGTTGAAAAGCCCTTTTGGCCGTGCAGGCTAAATCCACCCGTACGGCTCTGCTGATAATGGATAGTGAAGTTCACAGATCAGGAGCGGATATGCAGTCTTACGACGTCATCGTGCTGGGCAGCGGCAATGCCGGGCTTTGCGCAGCACTTTCAGCCCGCGAGCAAGGGGTGCGAGTGGCCTTGCTCGAACGTGCACCACACGAGCAGCGGGGCGGTAACTCGGCTCACACCGGCGGCGCCTTTCGCGTGGCTTACCAGGGCGTGGACGACTTGCGCCGGCTGATGCCGGACCTTTTGGAGAGTGAAATTCAGAGCAGTGACTTCGGCGCCTACACACAGGACGATTTTTTCTCGGAGTTGGCCTCGATGAGCCAATACCGCTCCGACCCCGAAGTATTGGACACTGTGGTGTCGCAGAGCCTGGATACCTTGCACTGGATGACCGGCAAGGGTGTGCGCTTCATGCCTATCTATGGGCGCCAGGCCTTCAAGGTGGAGGGTAAATATCGTTTTTGGGGTGGCCTGACCATTGAGGTTTCCGGTGGTGGCCTGGGGCTGGTCGATGCCTTGTTTCGCCGTGTCGAAAAAGACGCCGTGGAGATTTTCTACGGCTGTCGGACCCAGCGCATCAGCCGCGATCCTGATGGCCTGTGGCAGCTGCATTGCGCGGACGGCCGGCAGTTTTCCGCTCGAGCCATGGTGCTCGCCACCGGTGGCTTTCACGCCAATCTGGAATGGCGCACCAAGTACCTGGGGCCGGGATGGGACCTGGCCAAGGTCCGTGGGTCGCGCTACAACACCGGCGACGGGATCCGCATGGCCATGGACGTGGGGGCCGTGGCACACGGCAACTGGTCTGGTTGCCATGCGGTGTTCTATGACGTCAACGCCCCGCAAATGGGCGACCTGAACCGCCTCAACCAGCAAAAAAACTACTTCCACCTCGGCGTGGTGGTCAATACGCACGGCAAGCGTTTTGTCGATGAAGGCCAGGACTTTCGCAACTACACCTACTCCAGCATGGGCGCCAGCGTCATGGCGCAACCGGGCGGCGTGGCCTGGCAGATCTTTGATCAGCACAGCCACGACTTGTTGCCCGATGAGTACCGGGTACGTCAGGTGACGCGCATTCAGGCTGACACCCTGCAAGGGTTGGTCGAGCAGATGGAAGGAGTCAACGGCCCTGCGCTGCTGCACACCCTCGACGCCTACAATGTCGCGGTGCAGCGCGATGTGCCGTTCAACCCGGCCATCCGTGACGGGCGCGCGACTCAGGGGTTGGAGTTGCCCAAGTCGAACTGGGCCAACCCGCTGGATCGTCCGCCCTTCGTGGCCTACGCCGTGACCTGCGGCATCACCTTCACGTTCGGTGGCTTGAAGGTCAACAGCCAGGCCCAGGTGCTCGACGAAGAGGATCAACCGATTGACGGGCTCTACGCCGCGGGCGAGTTGGTGGGCAACCTCTACTACGTCAAATACGCCGGTGGGGCGGGGCTGACATCGGGTTCGGTGCTGGGGCGCATTGCGGGTGCCAAGGCTGCCGCTCAGCGCAATTGAGATAACTTTCAAGAGCAATCAGATGGGGGACTAGGGCGCGAGTATTCGAATCACTGCGCCCTGAGTCTATTGTTCAAGGACTTGGCCCAATCGGAACAGGTTGGGCTTTTTCATGCCTGGAAAATGACTCCCACATTTACTCCCACAGATATGTTGGTTCCAGGTAGCTGTGAGTACACGTCGCTTTGGGCTCTTTCTCCCGCTGCCTTTGGCAGGTGCTATTGGTGCTGGCGCGAGAGGGCGGCCGCATGATCCCGCTTCCGCGCCGAGGTTGCTCCATTAAGCCTCCTGAGTGTGAAGTTCACGTCGTTCGACAAGAACGGCTCCGGTGGGGTCTTGTTCGACCCAGGCGAAGCGAGCAGGAAGTCGATCAACTCATTTCGCTCACCGGCGATCCTGTCAGCCAGCAGCTTCCCGGTTGCGGTGCCGCGAGTAATGCCCAGGCCGTTGCAACACAGGGCGCCGTAAACATTCGGGGCGAGTTGGCCGAGGCCGTTGCACGAGCGAGTATTGCCCAAGTGGCGCGCCTGGCATGCGGTGCGACAGCGACAGCTCGAGCACGATGGGATCAATGCCCAGATGCTCATGGGCAATGGTGCGGTAAGTGGCGCGAAAACCGTGGGCGGTAATGTCATACTCCGGCCAGATGCGTTGGAAGGATTTGAGCATGGAGGTGGGGTTGATCGGACGACCGGGATAGACCGGCGATACGAATACCCAGCCATTGCCTTCCTCGTCGACCACGCGTGTCTTGCGCAGATCGCGCAGTAGGATCAGGGCTTGCTCAGGCAACGGTACGATGTGCTTGCTCTTGTCCAGGTGCTTGGTCTTGCTGACCACGTAACGCCAGTCGGCGCCGAGCAGGTCGACGTCTTCCCAGCGCATCTTCACCAGTTCGCCAGGTCGCACCGGCAGCATGACCAGCAAGCGCATCGCGGTGGCCACGCTGCCGAAGCTGCAGTCATCCAGGCGCTGGAGGAACTTGCCCAGATCGGCGGGCCTTTCGATCGCCGGGGTGCTGGACACGACGTGGCGGATATTCAGTTCTTCGATGTTGCTCAGCGCCACGTTGCGCTCCACCCAGCCGCGCCCCTCGGCAAGTCATGGTTGGTCAGCGCTCCTCGAAAACCGGCCACGGATTTGGTCACTAGTTCCGCGGATTTGAAGTTGAGCCACTGCTCAGCGACGTACGCGAAGATGCGCGCTTCGTTGAGCAATTGCGCCTCGATCTTGGCGGTCTTGGCTTTGAGCGGGGCGATGTGGTTGGCCACGTCGCGTCGTGCCGCGCGGGCGATGTCGCGCGCTTCCTTCGAGCCGACGTCGGGATAGCTGCCAATGGCAAACACGTTCTCCTTGCCATGCAGTCGATACTTCAGTCGCCAATATTTGGAGGCAGTCTTACCAGCCTTGAGCGACACCTTCACCTGGCGGAAAAGGCCGGGGTACTTCGCCGTCGGCGTACTTTCCGGGCTCGGCCAGCGAACGGATGAATGCATCGCTGAGTTTTCGCCGGAAAACGGGGGCATTATCAGGGGGTAGCGTTTTCATGAAACCGAAAATGTACCCCAAAAATATACCCCTAGGATCCAGCGCTCGACCACCTGCATGCCAATTTCTACCTTGGCTTTATCCCACGGTTTGCGAGCGATAGCGGGCAACACGGCAACTCCGTAATGCTCGGCCAGAACGCGGTAGCTGGGATTGATTGTCCGGCTCGTAGCGATGCGCTTTGGTGACGCCGGGGCGGCGCAATTCGGCCTCGGTTTCACTCCTACCCAGGATTACTTGTTCTTCACGGTCTATTGCATGTCCATGGTCTTGTCCGGCCGGAGGCTGCGATTCCGTCGCAAGACGTAATCGTTGGCCAGGTTGATGAGCTCCCAGCCCAGTGGCGATATGTATCGCAGTTGCTCATAAAACACCGACTTACCGGCCCATTTAGCATCTGGGTGATGTGTCAACGAGCCGGTTCGGAAGAAATATTGAGGTCGGAGTAAATGAGATGGTTTGTATGTGTGTGTTCAGAGAAGGGCGCTAGAGGGGCGTCGGTGTCGACGCTTGCAAAGTTAGATCAGGATGCGCCGCAGATATAAAGTGTCTTTCACGCATCGCTGGGCATGGAGTAGCTCAGGCTGTAATGCATGTCTGCGGGCTTCAATGGCTGCCCACAAGCACTGCACACCACTTCAGCATGAAAGTCTTGACCGCATACCTGGTGACGCAGCCTAATCGGTGGCAACCCATTGAAAAACCATTGATCCCCCCAATGCATCATGACAAGCATGGCCCCATAGAGATCGCGGCCTTTGGTGCTGAGTCGGTACTCATAGCGAGGCGGATTCTGCTGGTACTCAGTCTTATCGATAAACGCTGCGTCATATAGCCGCCCAAGGCGATCAGACAGGATATTGGGAGCAATCCCCAAGCGATCCTGAAACTCGTCGAAGCGACGTACCCCGAAGAAAAACTCGCGGATGATCAGAAACGCCCACCGATCTCCGATGACTTGCAGAGTTCGAGCAACAGAGCAAAGTCGTCCACGCTCAAGCAATTGAGGGTCAGATGTACGCCGGGTACGCTTGCGCTCGCCCTCCCGGACCTCTGCGCCAGCACCGGGACCATCCCGATAGCGGACCTGAGCTGGGTCGATATCTTCCTGGCATCGAGAGCAAGCTATTCTGGGTTCGCATGGATGGCCACAACACGTATGGAATAACTGCAAAGGCTTGGAGCGTCCCTCCGATAGCCACTTATCGCCAAATCCCATTAACGCCAGCATTGTCGGATAGAGCTCTCGCCCCATGTCAGTCAACCGGTATTCGTAACGGCGCAGCCCCTCACCGATCGGAACGCGTTGAATCACCCCCAGTTCCGATAGTTTTGTGAGGCGGGCAACCAGTGTTTTACGGGGAACCTGCAGGTAACTTTGAAGCTGTTCGAATCGGCGCACGCCGAAGAAACACTCACGCAGAACAAGAAACCCCCACGCATCGGACAGAATTTCGACCGTGCGGGCAACCGACGAATATCGCTCCACCACGGTAAAGCGTCGATCGGCGGGTTGATGGTTTCCCTCAAGTTCGTGACGAATGTTCAAAATCTTGACCCTGGCTGCTCAGCGTTCTTGATGGGTAATCTTACAGTGCCGCGTTGCGGCTTCCTCGCGGCTACGCAATTTATAATATAACGAATGCGCCTCAAACTCGGAAATTTGCCTGATTTTCTCCAGAGCAATTGCGTATCCGACGGTAAAGCGACTGCGGATGGTCATTGGTACCAGATGCTCAGCGTAAGGGCATTACGACGTGTCACGTCTAGGGAATATTCAAATATTTTGGCTTTTGCACAGCGCATCCAGCCAGTCGATAAACACCCGCAGGCGCGGCGTCAGGTGTCGATGGTGGGGATAGAGGATGGTGATTGGTAATTCCGGTGGCCGATGCTGGGGCAATACTTCGATCAAGCTCCCGGCCTCCAGTTGACGAGCGACATGGTAATAGGGGACTTGAATGAGGCCGAAGTCCGCCTCGCAGGCAGCTACGTAAGCTTCGCCATTATTGACCGCCAAGCTGGCTGGCAGGGTGCGGAGCAATACTTGGTGTTGGACGCAGAACTCTAAAGGTTGCAGCTTGCCAGTAGTGGCCGAAAGGTAGTCCACGCAACGCTGCCCTTCAAGTTGTTCGAGCTTGGTGGGCAGACCATAACGCGCCACGTAGTCGGTACTGCCGCAGGTTACCTGGCGCAAGGAAGGCAAAGGGTGCGCGACTAAGGTTGAGTCCGCCAGTTCACCGACTCTGACCACACAGTCGACTCCTTCTTGCACCAGATCGATCATCCGGTCACCGATACCGATCTCCAGCATGATCTCGGGATAGTTCTCGTAAAAGATGGGTAGGGCCGGAATTACCACCAGGCGGCCGAAAGAGGCTGGCAAGTCGACTTTTAAGCGCCCTCGCGGATGCAGGATGGTATGGGAGAACAGGCTTTCGGCTTCCTCGATTCCGGTCAAGATCACTCGACAGTGCTCGTAATAGGAGCGCCCATCCAGGGTGGGGCTGACCTGGCGTGTAGTGCGTTGCAGCAGGCGCGCACCCAAGTGGCTTTCAAGTTGCTTGATCAGCGCCGTGGCTGATGCTCGGGATAGGCCGTTGAGCTCTGCCGCCTTGGTAAAGCTGCCCACTTCCACGATGCGGGTAAAGAGCTGCATTGCTTGCAAGCGATCCATCTCTAACGTCCTTTGTTCTGATTTCCCGAACAGTGTTGCTATTTTTGGCTCATTTATCAATTTAGCTTTCGCCAATAAGCTGACGGACCTCAGCAGAATCTGGCCGTTGTTGTCTGGAAGCGGCTATCAACACTTCCCAGGAGTTTTCATGTCCAATATCGTTTTCATCACCGGTGCTACGTCCGGCTTTGGGCGCGCTTGCGCCATGCGCTTTGCCGAGGCAGGTTGGTCGCTGATTCTGAGTGGGCGCCGCGAGGGGCGTCTGGCTGACTTGAAGGAGCAGTTGGGCGCCAAGGTGCCGGTTCACGCGGTGGCCCTCGATGTGCGTGATCATCAGGTGGTGAAGGCGGTGGTTGAAGGGTTGCCTCCGCAATTCAAAGCGGTGAAGGCACTGATCAACAATGCCGGTCTAGCGCTGGCGCCCAGCGCGGCGCAGGACGTCGATCTCAATGACTGGCACACCATGATCGACACCAACGTCACAGGCCTTGTCAACGTCACTCATGCATTGCTGCCGACCTTGATCCAGCAGGGTACTGGCGCCAGCATCATCAACCTGGGTTCGGTCGCTGCCAGTACGGCCTATCCAGGCAGTCACGTCTATGGTGCGACCAAGGCGTTCGTCGAGCAGTTCAGCTACAACCTGCGCTGCGATTTGCTCGGTACCGGGGTGCGGGTCACCGATGTCGCGCCGGGCCTGTCCGAAAGCGAATTCACCTTGGTGCGGAACAAGGGTGACCAAGCCGCCCATGACAAACTCTACGGTGGCACCACTCCTTTGCAGCCAGAGGATATCGCCGCGCAGATTTTCTATGTCGCGACTCTGCCGGAGCATATTAATGTCAACCGTCTGGAGGTCATGCCGGTGCGTCAGGCCTGGGCAGGCTTCGCCATCAATCGCGACTAAATTTTTGCTTTATCTCCTCCCAATCCCTAGCCAGCGCGCTCCCTCTTCCAGAATTCGGTAAGGCCGAGCGTCGCTAATTCATTCCTAATCTACCTATGCAAGCTGATAGCTCGTATGCGTCGGAATGCCTTCTTGCGCGCCGAGAAAACGCTAGGGAGCTTTGTTTTGTAATGTTTGCTGCAAAAAATCTCGATGGTGAAATTCTCTTGCATAATTTTTTCGTGAGATTATAGTCTACTTATGCAAGTGACTAATTGTAGTAATCGCCACCGCTGGAGGGTGATATGAAGGGCTTCGAATTTCACTGCGCCAAGTCTTCACTGATAGAACCGGGGGCCTCAGCGCGCTTGGGCGAGCTGAGTAAGGCGCTGGGTTGTAAGTCGATTTTTTTGGTGACCGATAAGGGTGTGCTCGATAACGGCTTGTTGGTGGCGGCGCTTGGAGGTTTGGCTCAACAGGGCATTGCTGTGACGATCTATTCCGATGTGCAGGCCGACCCTCCCGCGCACATCGTCGAGGCGGCTGCCGAGCAGGCGCGTGCTTGTCGGGCCGACGGTGTGATTGGTCTCGGTGGTGGCAGCTCGATGGATGTGGCGAAGCTCGTGGCTCTGCTGGCCAAGGGTGAAGAGCGACTCGACGCGGTATACGGCGTGGACAAAGTTCGCGGCAAACGACTGCCCTTGATTTTGGTGCCAACGACTGCGGGAACCGGGTCAGAGGTGACGTCGATTTCCATTGTCACGACTGGTGAAGGTGAGAAAAAGGGGGTGGTCTCCAACACCCTTCTTCCGGATTGGGCTGTGCTGGATGCAGAGCTGACTCTGGGGCTGCCTTCTGCGATCACCGCTGCGACAGGCATCGATGCGATGGTCCATGCCATCGAAGCCTATACCTGCAAACGATTAAAGAACCCGTTGTCCGACGCACTGGCTCGGGAAGCTCTGCGCCTGCTCTGCGGCAACATTCGTGAAGCCTGCCACAACGGCGGCAATCTCGAGGCGCGGCAATCGATGCTGCTGGGTTCCATGTTCGCCGGTCTTGCATTTGCCAATTCACCGGTTGGTGGTGTGCATGCTCTGGCCTATCCGATCGGTGCCTTGTTCCATGTGCCACACGGATTATCCAACTCCCTGGTGCTGCCGGCGGTTCTGCGTTTCAACCAGAGTGCGGCCAGCGGTCTGTACGCCGAGATTGCGCAAATTGTGATGCCAGGTACCGGTCATGATGAGTTGAGCAAGGCACAGGCACTTGAAGGCTATCTCACCGATCTTCCTCGTGAGCTGGATTTGCCGGTGCGTTTAAGCGAAGTAGGGATCGATGCTCGTGACCTGAGTCGCCTGGCCGAGGATGCGATGAAACAGACGCGTTTGCTGATCAACAATCCGCGGGAAATTACCTTTGATGATGCGGTCGCCATCTATGCGGAGGTCTTGTAAGTGAAAGAGTTAATTAGACCCGTTCGCGAAGATTACCGCTATTTCCATGAGATCGGCACGCGCTGGGCGGATAACGATAGTTACGGTCATATCAATAACGTTGTTTATTACGCATTTTTTGATACTGCCATCAATGCCTATTTGATCGAACGCGGCTTGCTCGAAATCCATGCCAGCTCGCAAATAGGTCTCGTCGTGCAGAGCAGTTGCAGTTACTTCAGCTCGGTGGCGTTTCCAGATCGAGTGACCGTTGGGGTGCGAGTGCAACGTTTGGGAACCAGCAGTGTGACTTATGCCTTGGGTGTGTTTCGCGAAGATGAAGTCCAGGCCTGTGCCAGCGGCGAGTTCGTCCATGCGTATGTCGACCGGGTTAGTCGTAGACCGGTGCCCTTTGCCCCGCTAGTGCGGGAAGTCTTATACGCCCTGTGATAGCCGGCTGGCCCGCCTGTGGGCCGCTATAGATTGAGGATAACAATAATGGACATGACTGGTCAGAGCTCCCTGCAAGCGTCCCGCGTCGTGGTATGGAACGCGCTCAATGATCCTGAGGTTCTGAAAGATTCGATACCAGGTTGTGAAAGCCTGGTTCAGGAAGAAGATGGCGGTTTTTCCGCTACCGTGGGTATCAAGGTTGGCCCGATCAAGGCGCGATTTCAGGGCCGAGTAAGCCTCAGCGATATAAATGAATGCGAATCCTATGTGATCACCGGCGAAGGGCAGGGCGGTGTTGCCGGATTTGCGAAAGGCGTGGTCAAGGTGAGTCTGCAAGATGCACTGGTCGAAGGCGATGCCGGGGTACCAATCACATTGCTGAGCTACACCGTCGAAGCCAATGTGGGCGGCAAGCTGGCACAGCTGGGCGCCCGGATGATCGAGTCCACAGCACGAAAGCTCACCGACCAGTTTTTCGTGCGCTTTGCCGACATAGTTCATGCTCGCGAGCTGGAAGCCAGTGGCCTAGCAGTATCGACGCCAGCGGTCGATACGACTGGAGCGGTGTCACAACCTGTAGTGCCTGCCATTGCTAGGGCTCCGATCCGGCTTCCCGCACCGGTACCGTCGACCGTGGGAAACTCAGAGGCAAAACCAGGCATCTTCCAGCGCATCGGTCAACTCCTGGATCGCCTGTTTGGGACGGCTCCGAAGCCGTCAAAGGAAAACTTTTCCACATTGGTTGTACTGCGTAACGGAGATCTCCGGCTCGAACGCAAGGGAGCAGTCGCGACCGTCACCATCAACCGGCCGAATCAACGTAACGCGATGTCTCTGGCGATGTGGCAAGCCATGACCGAACTCTTTAATCAGTTGGGCAGCGATCCTCATGTGCGGGCCATCGTGCTACGCGGTGCGCAAGGAAACTTCAGTGCAGGCGCAGACATTGCCGAGTTCGATCGGGTCCGGGCAACACCGTCTCAGGTAACAGACTACGAAGTGGCAGTTGATAACTGCTGCGATGCAATTGCCGCTGCGGCCAAACCGACCATCGCTGTGATTGAAGGTTTTTGCATGGGGGGCGCCTGCAATTTGGCGATGGCCTGTGACCTGCGCATTGCCGCATCACAAGCACGGTTCGCCATCCCTGCTGCTCGCTTGTCGATCGTGTACGGCGTCAAGGGAACACAACGGCTGCTGGCTCTGGTGGGCCTAAGCAATGCCAAACGGATCTTCTTCACCGCCGAAACGTTCAATGCACAGGAAGGCTTGCAGATGGGGTTCTTTAACCTCTGCGCCGACGATCCTGATGCTGAAATGCAGTCACTGGTCGGCAAAATCACCCGGAATGCGCCACTGACTCAGGCCGGCAGCAAGACGCTGCTCAATGGCCTGGCCATGGGCAATGGTGCGCTGGACCCGGCGGTAGCGAGGCTTTTCATCGATCAGTCCGTGGGTAGTCAGGACTATGTCGAAGGGCGTCGAGCCTTTGTCGAGAAACGCGAGCCGGTTTTCAGAGGGGCATAACCATGAAACCTGCGTCATTTGATTACGTACGCGCTCTGACTCTGGATGACGCTCTGAATGCACTGGTGGCAGCAGAGGGCAGTGGAAAAGTTATCGCCGGTGGCCAGAGTTTGGTGCCGATGATGAACTTTCGTCTGGTCAGTCCTTCGGTGTTGGTGGATATCAATCTCATCGAAGAGCTCGATTTCATTCTGGAATTACCTGACGGCGGTGTGCGAATAGGTGCCCTGACACGGCACCACACGCTTTCGACTTCGGAGCTGATCAAGCGCTTGTATCCCGTGCTTCATGAGGCGATGAAGCATGTGGCTCACGTGGCGATTCGCAACCGCGGCACCATTGGTGGAAGCCTCTCGCATGCGGATCCCGCTGCGGAACTGCCGACAATGACCTTGCTGTTGGACGCGATCATCCACGTCGTTTCGCCGCGTGGGCCGCGTGAAATACCAGCGGCCGAGTTCTTTTTTGGCCCGCTTTGCGCCGATCTCGAGGATGACGAGATCGTCACGCAGATCGACCTGGCACCTCCGGTGAAGAATGCTGGCTGGGCTTTTGACGAGTTCTCACGACGAGCCGGGGATTTCGGTCTGGCAGCGGTCGGCGTGGTACTCGGCCATGCCGCAGGACGGGTAAGCGAAGCGCGCATTGGTTTGCTGGGCGTGGGGGACACGCCTCTGCGTGCCTATGAAGCTGAGGAGTTGCTCCAGGGCAGTGATTGCGGCGAAGCGGTGATCGAGCAAGTGGTGGCGTCGGTACGAGCGTTCGTTGAGCCCACTACCGACCTTCATGCCAGCGCTGATTACCGCCGTCATCTGGTCGGGGTACTAGTCGAAAAAAACGTCAGGCAAGCCTGGCGGCGAGCAAGGGGAGACGAGTCATGAGTGACGCAATCATCAGTGTTCAGATCAATGGCCAACTTTACACGCGCAGCGTCGAAGCGCGTCTTCTGCTCTCGGACTTCCTGCGGCACAGCCTGGGGCTGACAGGTACCCACGTTGGCTGCGAACACGGTATCTGCGGTGCCTGCACGATCATGGTGGATGGCCGCAGTGCGCGCTCATGCCTGATGTTCGCCGTGCAAACCGATGGCTGCTCCATCACCACGGTGGAGGGGCTGGGAACCATGGATAACATGCACATCATCCAGCAAGCCTTCCAAGAAAATCACGGTTTGCAGTGCGGGTTTTGCACTCCAGGTATGTTGATGACCTGCGTCGACATGCTCAACGGACATCCGGTGCAGACCGATGAACAGATCAGGGACGGACTCTCGGGCAACCTGTGTCGGTGTACCGGCTATCAATCCATCGTCGAGTCGGTGCGTTGGGCCAGGGATCGTTGGCCTGCAAAAGACGATCTCTCGCTCATCGATGTGAGGGACGTTTCATGAGCATGAAAATGCATGTGCTGTCTGGCGGTTGGCTGCGAATGCGCAAGGGTATCTATCTGCCGGGTGCGCCCAAAGAGGAAACCCTTGATCTGCCTGTGTCGTGTTTCCTGTTGCGTCATGCACAGGGGAATGTCCTGTTCGATACCGGCTGCCATCCTTCGGTGCTTGAGGATGCCCCTGCACGCTGGGGGACGATGGCCCGTGCCATGCAGCCGATCGGTAAACCCGAGGAGAACCTCATGTATGAGCTGCGCGCCTTGGGCATGCAGGCTGAGGATATCGACGTGGTGGTGTGCTCGCATTTGCACAGCGATCACTGTGGCTGCAACGAGTTTTTTCGCAGCGCGACGCTGATCTGCCATACCGCCGAGCTGCGCAACGCGAAGGCCGAAGATGCCGCGGCCCGAGGTTTCTTGGCCGTGGATTGGGATCATGGCGCTAAGACCCAATGCATTGAGCGCGAGCATGACTTGTTCGGCGATGCCCGGATCACGCTGCTGCCGCTGCCGGGACACACCGAGGGCATGGTTGGCGCTCTCGTATCGCTCGAGCGAGACGGCGATTTTGTGCTGGCATCTGACGCGGTTCCGTTAATGCGTAACTTGGATGAAAACCTGGTACCAAAAAACACCTGGGACACTACCAAAGCCGAAGCCTCGTTCGAGGAAATTCGTCACTTGGCTCGTGGTGGCGTGAAAGTAATTTGCGGCCATGACGCTGAGCAGTGGCAGCAGTTGCGCAAAGGTCGGGAGATTTACCAATGACCCACGACCAGGAGGAACTCAAAGTGAGCGACGAAGTCGTTTCAGCGCGGGTAGGGAAAGGGCAGAAACGCAGTGAAGATCCGCGCCTGCTAACCGGTAATGGCATGTATGTTGACGATCATGCGTTGCCCGGCATGCTGCACGTTGCCTTTCGTCGCAGTGACCAGGCTCATGCGCGCATTCTATCCATCGAGGTGGAAGGCGCACGAGCGATAGAGGGAGTAGTTGCTGTCGTCAGTTTCGCGGATCTGGAAAGCGAAGTGACAGCGATACGAGCGACCTCGCGCATGGCTAACTACCATGCGACTGATATTTGGCCGCTGGCCCGCGACAAGGTTCGCTTTGTTGGTGAGGCCGTGGTTGCAGTCATAGCCGAGAGCCGCTACATCGCCGAAGACGCAATGGCTTTCATCAATATCGAGTATGAAGCACTGGGCACGGTGGCTGATCCAGAGCTCGCCGTGCTTTCCGATGCGCCACTACTCCACGAGGAGGCGGGTACCAACATTCTCGTGGAACGTGAGTTCCGGCGTGGTGAAGTCGATATCGCTATGGCTGAGGCAGCGGTAACGGTCCAGGGACGTTTTCGCTTTCATCGTAAAACGCCGTTGGCGATGGAAAATCGTACCTATTTGGCCGACTACAATAGCGGCCGTCGAACATTGACCCTGTACTCAAGTACGGGTAGTCCGGGCATTGTCAAGGATGCGTTGGCCGGTGCATTGGGCATATCGGGAAGCCACCTGCGGGTAATCGCGCCGGATGTAGGCGGTAGTTTCGGCGGTAAGGGCTCATTGTATCCAGAGGAGATTCTGGTATGTCTGATGTCGCGCCGTCTAAAGCGTCCGGTCAAATGGACCGGCGACCGAATGGAAGACTTGGCCTCCACCAGTCAGGCGTTCGATCAAGTCGTTCACGCCACCTTAGGGCTTGCCAGCGACGGGACGATCCTGGGTTTGACCGCTGACACCATTGGTGATGTTGGTGCCTACTCAATTTATCCCTGGACAGCCGGACTTGAGCCGGTCCAGGTCGTCAGTTTCATGCCGGGACCCTATCGAGTCGCCAATTACCATGGCCGGGTGCGTGGTGTAGCCACGTCCAAGTCGCCGATGGGGCCTTATCGTGGCGTGGGCCGACCCAGTTCCACGTTCGTGATGGAACGATTGATAGACATGGCCGCTTGCAAGCTGGGCATGGATCCCCGTGAGCTACGCCGCAAGAACCTGATTCGCGAAGAGGAGTTTCCCTACCGTACGGCAGTCGGCATCGTCTGGGATCGCTCGGGATTTCAGGAATGCCTGGAGGGTGCGTGCGATGGCATCGGCTACGACCAGTTGCGCGACCTTCAAGCGCAGGCGCGTTCGCAGGGGCGCTGGATCGGTATTGGCCTGGCGTCCTATGCGGAGCTTTCCGGTATCGGATCGCGCATGTCGGTATCGCCTGGAATGCCCATCAACACAGGCACAGAAATCTGCAAGTTGATCATTGATTCAACTGGTGGGGTCACGGCGTCCTTCGGCATTGCTTCTCATGGACAAGGGCTAGAGACGTCGTTGGCGCAAGTGATCGCTGACGAGCTGGGCGCCGCGTTCGACGACATCACGATCATTCATGGCGACACCGATGCAGTGCCACATGGCACCGGAACTTACGCCAGTCGCAGCGCAGTCCTGGCTGGCGGGGCGGCGATTATGTCGTCAAGGCCCTTGAAACAGCGCCTCAAACTTATCGGCGCCTATTTGCTTGAGTGTGATGCGCAAAGAGTACTGGTTGCCGAAGGTTTTGCCAGCGACCCCGATACGGGGCGTCGCATCAGCTTTGCGGACATCGCTCACGCGCTGTATTCGCAGGCCGGACGACTACCGGTAGAACTGCGCGGCCCCCTGGAAGAAACGCAGTCCTACGATCCGATGTTCGGCACTGCCAGTTCATCAACCCATGTCGCCATGGTCGAGATCAACCCCCAAACCTACGGCGTGCATATCCACAAGTATGTTGTCGCCGAAGACTGTGGGCGAATCATCAACCCGATGATTGTCGACGGACAGGTCCGGGGCGCAGTGACGCAGGGTATCGGTGCGGCGTTGTTCGAGGAAGTGGTCTACGACGAGCGTGGCCAATTGCTCACCGCCAGCCTGGTTGATTATCTGGCCCCCACGGCACCGGAAATCCCGAACATCGGCATCGTCCATATCGAGACAAAACTGCCTGACAATCTCGGCGGATTCCGCGGCATGGGCGAGGGAGGAACCATCGGCGCTCCTGCCGCGATTGCCAACGCCATTTCCGATGCGATAGCGCACCTTGGCCTAGGCATCAACGAATTGCCGGTCACACCGGAACGGTTGTACCAACTCATTCATTCCTCACCTCGGTCGGAATGATTTCTTACCCCTTGGAGCACAATAAAAATGTCCAATGATCTAACTGGAAAAGTCGCACTTGTTACTGGTGGCGCCCGCGATGTGGGTCGTCAAATTGCTCTTTCTCTGGCGGCCGAAGGCGCCAGCATTGCCCTCAATTACAACAGCTCACCCAACGAAGCAGAAACTGTGGTCGCTGAAATCCAGGCAATGGGCGGCACTGCGCGGGCCTACCGTGCCGATGTCAGCGACTATGAGCAAGTTAAACACATGGTCCAGAGTGTGGTCGCGGACTTGGGCAGGCTGGACATCTTGGTCAATAACGCTGGTCTGATCATCCGCGAGTACTTCGTGGACTCCACGCCCGAAGGCTGGGCCAAGCAGGTTGGCGTAGGCCTCTACGGTGTCATCCACACGACACACGCTGCGGCCCCGTACATGATCAAACAGAACGGCGGACGCATTATCACTCTCGCCGGCGATTCGGCACGAATCGGTGAAAGCGGCCTGGCCGTGACGGCAGCCGCTCGTGCGGGTGCCATCGCCCTGATCAAGTCACTGGCGCGTGAGCTGGGGCGCAACAACATCACAGCCAACGCGATCTCTCTGGGCTTGATCGCAACCGCTCACAGTGACCCGGCCTGGCTGGAGCAGCATCGCGAGAAAATCGTGCGCATGTACCCGCTACGCCGTATCGGCACACCCAATGATGTGGCACCGGCAGTCGCGTTTCTAGCTTCCAGCGGCGCAAGCTGGATTACCGGTCAGGTGCTGAGCGTCAACGGTGGTTTCAGCATGAGCTGATTCCACGGCCAGCGTGCCAGCCCCGAAAAATATTGACGTCGGATAAACAAAAACAACAGGCGGTACACCATGATTCACACACAGCTCATTGGATCAATTCCACAGCTGCTTGATCGACAGGCTCGCGAACATCCGGGCAAGCTGGCTTTTGAGGATGCCCGCCAGCGCATTAACTACGGCGAGTTGAATCGAGCCACTGCCAACCTGGCTGCGCATCTTCAGGCGACCGGTGTAGAAGTAGGAGATCGGGTCGCTATTGTGCTGGGTAATTCTGTCGAGTGGGTCATCGCCTGTCTGGCGATTGTCCGGGTTGGCGCGATAGCGGTACCAGTCAGTGTCGATGCCACTCCGAGCGAGATTGAGTATCGCCTCAAGGACAGTGCTAGCAGTGCCGTTATTATCAATGCCAATCGGCTGGCCGACGTGCGACCGTTTGGTGAAAAGGTGAGGGCATGGATCGTCGTCGAAGGTGCCGCTACCGTAGGCGACGAGATCACGTTTCACGAGGCCATTGGTAACTCGCGCGGATTACCTTGCCAGGATATCAACGACCCGGATGCTGCGGCTTTTTTGGTCTACACCTCAGGGACTACCGGAAAAGCCAAGGGCGTCATCCTTTCGACGCGCAGCATGCTCTGGGTCACCGCGGCCTGCTGGGTACCGATCGCGGGTCTTAGTGAGCATGATCACATTCTCGGATGCCTGCCGCTCTATCATTCCTATGCACTGAACTTCATGGTGGTCAGCGTGTTGGCCGTCGGCGCCAGCATCTACCTCATGGAGCACTATTCCTCCAGCAAGGTGGCAGCGCTGTTGGCTGAGGAGCGTTTCACGATACTGCCAGGCGTGCCAACAATGTTTCATTACTTGTTGGAAAACGTGAAAAGCGGTCAGGCACAGGCGCCGAAGAATCTGCGGTTGTGCTTATCAGCCGGTGCGATTCTTTCGGCCTCGGTGAACAAAGAGTTCGAAGAACACTTTGGCGTCAAGTTACTTGA
Organism: Pseudomonas sp. KH_021; assembly: GCF_057838865.1. Taxonomy (NCBI): domain Bacteria; kingdom Pseudomonadati; phylum Pseudomonadota; class Gammaproteobacteria; order Pseudomonadales; family Pseudomonadaceae; genus Pseudomonas; species Pseudomonas sp. KH_021. Next base: position 2,574,968 of record NZ_CM174477.1, read on the forward strand.
TGGTTATGGCATCACCGAGACCTCGACCATGGTCACCCTCAACTGGCCTAACGGGACCAGAGTCATGGGTTCTTGCGGCCTGCCGATTCCGGGTGTTTGCACACGTATCGTCGACCCCGAGAGCGACAAAGACGTTGTACCAGGACAGGAGGGTGAGTTGTTGGTGCGCGGGCCGAACCTGATGCAGGGCTACCTCAACCGGCCCGAAGAAACCGCATCAGTGCTGCGTGGCGGCTGGTATCACACGGGCGATCTGGCGCGCGTCGATGCGTCGGGCTATCTCACCATCACCGGACGTCTCAAGGAGCTGATCATTCGTGGTGGGCAAAACATCGCACCTGCTGAAGTGGAGGAGGTGGTGAACGGCTGCGACGGGGTTCTGGAGTGCGCAGTGGTGGGTATCCCTCATGAAGCGCTGGGGGAAGTACCGGTAGCCTTTGTGGTCCAAAAACCTGGTATTGCTTTGGATGTTGAACAGGTCCTGGCGCATTGTCGCGAGCATCTTTCTGGCTACAAGGTGCCTTATGCGATCGAGCCAGTCATGGATATTCCTCGCACTGGTTCGGGGAAGGTATTGCGCTTCAAGCTGCGAGAGCAATTCCAGGAGGCCAGAAACCGTTAGCACGCAGGTCCGTTAAACGTCCTGTCGGGGCATAACCGTCGACGGCTTCAATAATAACAATAAGGGAGTGATCTCATGCAGATCGAAGATTCATATAAACGTATCAGCCAACACCCTGATTACGCCACGTTGGTCGTCAAGCGCCGCCATCTGGTGGTCGGACTGTCGGCGCTCGTAGTTGGGGCGTACAGCGTATTTATTCTGTTGCTCCTGGGTCAGCCAGTGGTGTTGTTACGTCCGTTATCGGACGAGTCGTTGATGAATCTGGGTGCTTGGTTCGGCGTGCTGATCATCGTCGGCAGTTGGCTCTTGATGGGACTCTACGTATGGCGAGCCAACGGTGAGTTCGATCGGCTGACCCGTAATATTCTGAAGGAGGATCGACCATGAATCGTGCGTGCGCTGTACCTCTGGTTTGCTCGATGTTCGTGCCGTCGACGTTCGCCGGCGATTCGCCAATGACTGTCATTGGTCAGGTAGGACCTAACCTGCAGGCGATCGCAATCTTCCTTCTCTTTGTGCTAGCCACCTTCGGTATCACTTATTGGGCGGCTGCACGCACCCGCTCAGCCAGTGATTTCTATACGGCTGGAGGTTCGGTCACCGGTCTGCAGAACGGTCTGGCGATTGCCGGGGATTTCATGTCGGCAGCCACTTTGTTCGGCTTTACCAGCATGGTCTTCGCGTCTGGATTCGATGGTTTGCTATTTACGGTCAGCGCTTTTCTGGGCTGGCCACTGATTACGTTCCTGATGGCCGAACGACTGCGTAACCTGGGGCGATTCACGTTTGCGGATATCATCGCCTTCCGTCTCGACCCGATTCAAACACGGGTGTTTTCGGCATTCTGTTCGCTGGTTGTAGTGTGCTTTTATCTGATCGTGCAAATGGTCGGGGCCGGTCAACTGATTCAGTTGCTGTTCGGACTCGATTATGTGTACGCCGTGGTGGGCGTCGGTGTGCTGATGATGGTGTATGTCACTTTTGGCGGCATGGTGGCGGCCACTTGGGTGCAGATTATCAAGGCGGTGCTGTTGTTGGGTGGAGGACTGACCCTTTTGTATCTGGTATTTCGCCATTTCGATTTCAGTGTCGACTCGATTATTCGTAACGCGGTGTCCACCCATCAGCAGGGTGTGTCGATTTTGGGCTCCCTGAAACTGGGTGAGGACCCTGTGGCGTTGGTTTCACTGGCGCTGGGAATGGTATTCGGCTTGGCGGGACTGCCCCATATCATGATGCGCTTTTTCACCGTCCCCGATGCCAAGGCGGCGCGTAAATCCGTATTCGTCGCCACCGGGCTGATTGGTGTGTTCTTTCTGGTGATATGCCTGCTGGGTATGGCCGCCATCAGTGTGGTAGGCGGTTCCGGTCAGTATTACCTCAATGGGGACACGAGCGGCACGCTAGTGGGTGGCAATAACATGGCAGTCATGCATTTGGCCCAGGCGCTGGGTGGCACATTGATGTTTGGGTTTCTGGCTGCAGTGGCCTTCGCTACCATCGTTGCTGTCGTTTCCGGTCTAGCACTGGCCGGGGCATCGGCGATTTCCCATGACCTGTACACCAATGTTATTCGACGCGGCAAGGTCACAGAGAATCAGCAAATGCGGGTCAGCCGACTCGCCACCTTGGGGATCGGCCTGGTTGCGATCGGTCTGGGAATCCTGTTCGAGGGACAAAGCGTCGCCTTCCTCGTGGCGTTGACCTTTGCCGTTGCCGCGTCGGCAAACTTTCCAGTGCTCATCCTGAGCATGTACTGGCGCGGTCTGACGACTCGCGGTGCGGTTTGGGGTGGGATGGCGGGGTTGTCCAGCTCCGTGGCGCTAGTTGTGCTGTCTCCAGCGGTCTGGGTCAATGTATTGGGTAGGCATGAAGCGTTGTTCCCCTATGACTATCCCACCTTGTTTTCAATGCCGTTGGCGTTTGTCGTTGCCTGGGGCGTATCGACACTTGATGGCAGTGCCAGGGCCGTCGGTGAAAGGGCCGCATTCGAGGGCCAAAGCGTACGAGCCGAAACGGGCTGGGGGCGCGGTGAGGCAGCGAAGCATTGAGTCATTCGGTGCGAACTACGATGCATCGGGTGCTCTTAGGAGCACCTGAAGCGGGTTCGTCGCTTGCCTCTATTTAGTGAGTACTGGACGAATATGAAGCGGCTTGATCCATATCGTATCCATGAACAGCAATTAACTTATAGGAGGGGCACCTGATGGATAACGTTGATCTCGACGTACTCAACAGTGTTCTGACCTGGCGCCGCTTGGGGCACAGCGTGTGGCTATATACTGTAGTGCAGACTTGGGGCAGCGCACCGCGCCCTCCAGGTTCAATGCTCGCGCTACGTGACGACGGCGTGGTAATCGGTTCTGTATCTGGCGGCTGTATTGAGGATGACTTGATTCATCGCTATCAAGAGAAACGGCCTGAAATGCAAGAGCGGGCAGTGAACTTGATCACCTACGGTATGAGCCGCGAGGAAGCGGCCCGGTTCGGGTTGCCCTGCGGTGGCACACTGCGCCTCACAGAGGAGTTGATCGCAGATCCCGCCTGGGTTGAGACCATCATAATGAGATGTACCCGTCATCAGGTCAGCATGCGCGAATTGAACCTCGATAGCGGTGCAGTGCGCATCAAGGATGCAGGGACAGATGACGCCTTCACCTTTGATAGCCAGTACCTACGTGCTATTTACGGACCTCGCTGGCGTCTGATGATGATTGGCGCTGGGCAGCTGTCGCGTTATGTCGCTGAAATCGCACAGATGCTTGGTTTCGAAGTGCTGGTGTGCGATCCCCGCAGCAACTTCAGTGCCGAGTGGGATAACTCAACCGTGATCAATGTTCCGGGCATGCCCGACGATGCGGTACTGAGTATCGAACCGGATGAGCGTACGGCCATCGTCACGCTGACCCATGACCCGCGTCTCGACGACATGGCCCTGCTGACCGCGCTGAAGTCCAAGGCGTTTTATGTCGGCTCTCTAGGCTCGCGACAAACGACCGAGAAGCGTCGTCATTACTTGGTCGAGCTGGGGTTGAGTGCCAAGGAAATCGCACGCCTGCATGGCCCGATAGGACTGCATATCGGTAGCCACACACCGGTTGAAATTGCACTGTCGCTGATGGCGGAAATCGTCTCGATCAAAAATGGCGTAACGCCGTCGCAAAAGAAAACCGTACCGATGGCCCTTGAAGCCGCCTGTTGAGCGAACTCCACATTTACGCCACTGCTCCCATTCAGGAGTTTCCCTTGATAGTCGACAAACAAGGCAGGCGCTTTCAAAAATTGCGTGTAAGCCTAACTTCTGCATGCAATTATGCTTGCACTTATTGTGTGCCGAACGGAAAACGGCTCCTCGCACAACGCGATACTTTGCCCTTGGTCAGACTGTTGCAAGCAGTGGACTACCTGAAGCATGTGAATAATCTGTGCGCGCTACGGATTACAGGAGGGGAGCCACTTATCAGTCCGCTGTTCGACGACTTCGTCAATGCGATCGTTCATATGGGATTCGAAGACGTGTCTTTGACCACTAATGGTCAGTTACTTGAACGCAAGCTGCCAGTATTACTGGCCGCAGGTATCCGCCGAATCAATGTCTCGTTGGACAGCCTGGACCCTATCGTTTTCCAGCGAATCGCCCGTGGTGGCAATTTGAGTGAGGTACTGCGAGGCATCGACTCTGCCAGAGCGGCTGGGCTGTGTATCAAGCTGAATATGGTGCCAATGCGTGATCAGAACCATCATCAGATCACGCCGCTGCTGGAATACTGTCTGGCTCGCGGCATCGAGTTGCGTTTCATCGAGCTAATGCGCATGGGCCACCTGGCCCGTGATGCCAAAGCGTTCCGTCAGCAGTTCTACGGCATGCCGGATATTCTTGCCACGATTGCCCAATCTCATGCCTACACACCGGTCGACAGCGACCTGGACGCGACTGCCCAGCGCTTTGAGATTCCCGGCAAGGGCTACTTCGGCATCATCGCCAACGAAAGTGCGCCGTTCTGCCGAACGTGCTCACGTCTGCGACTTTCCTCCAACGGCTGGTTGTATGGCTGCCTGTCTTCAAGTAACCGTCACTTTCTCGGCGACCTGCTGGAACTCCCGCGTGAACAGGCGTTATCCGCATTACGGCAGCTATTGCAGCGAGTGATGGCGGATAAGCAGGATTTTTCCTTTGCTGGGGATGTGATGGTGATGAAGATCATTGGGGGTTGATGGCCATGAGCATTCAAGTGCAGTCTGCGGCCAATAAATCCCTGGTTCACTCCGTGGCAGGGTTAGTGCTTGCTGCTGGCGTCAGTCAACGCTTTGGCAGCGATAAGCGCCAAGCGTCTGTGAGTGAAGGTAAAAAGCTTCTGCCGGCTAGCCTGGCTGTTCCCTGCGCAGTTCTGAGCGAGGTGTTCGTGGTACTGCGTGCTGACGATGATCCAGACAGGCTGAACCTGCCGGCAAAGGTTCAGCGGGTACACAGCAAACAATCGGCTCTGGGTATGGGGCACAGTCTGGCGAGTGGTATTCAGTGGCTACTGGAACACTCTCAGGCCGAGGCTGTTGCGGTCTTTCTTGGCGACATGCCATGGCTTCGGGAAACCAGTTTGCGCCACTTGCTCACCGAGGCCGGCGAGACGCAGATAGTGCTGCCGTTTTTCTGTGGAAATCGCGGCCACCCCGTCATATTTGGTCGTAAGTTCTGGCCTGAACTGGTTCAGCTACAGGGAGATAGCGGGGGGCGGGAGGTCATCAAGAGGCATCCCCAGTCGCAGCGGATCGTCGAGCTTGATGACATCGGTTTGGTATGTGATGTCGATACGCCGCAAGCGTTGCTCAACGTTACTGTTGGCTTAATGGGTACTTGAGGCTAGGCGCAGTCATCTTTGCTGGTACAGCGTAGCGGAGTGACTTTCGATTGGTGGCCTGTATCACGGACTTTCGCTCCGTTTATGGAGGCGAGGTGGAGCAGCGCTCCAGACGATAAATTGCGAAATTGAAGTACTTGTACATGGACTTGCGACGACTGGCCTAACAGCTGGGGCTGACGCTCGCACGCTTGTTAGCGGGTAAAACTTTTTAAGGAATTTAGTGAAGTCGAAAAAGTTATCTCGGCGACAGATGTGTGGGCATATCAATAGCAAAAAAACAGCAATAACAAAAACAATAGCGAGAGGAAGACCTTCTATGCGGTACGACTTGAAAACCGTTATCCATGTACTCTGCGCGGGTTCTGCCCTGGGCATTGCCGGATCCGCCACTGCCGCCTTTGTGGACGACAGCAAAGCCAGTCTTGATACGCGCAACTTTTATATGAACCGCGACTTCCGGCAGAACGGTGCGGCGCAGAGCAAAGCAGAGGAGTGGGCCCAGGGATTCACGTTGCGTTTTGAGTCCGGCTTTACAGAAGGCCCCATCGGCTTCGGCATTGATGCCAGCGGCCTACTCGGTATCAAGCTGGACTCCAGCTCTGATCGGGTCGGAACGGGTCTGCTCAAGAGTAACCGCGAGGCGCCCAAGCGCGCCAAGGATGAGTACGGTGAGGCTGGCCTAACGGCCAAACTGCGCGCCTCCAAAAGCACCCTCAAGCTCGGCACCCTTCAACCGGTACTGCCACCGTTGATGCGCAACGACTCGCGCTTGATGCCGCAAACCTTCCGGGGTGCCTGGGTCAACAGCAACGAGGTCGATGGCCTGAGCCTCGACCTTGGCCGTATTGATCGCGTCAACCAGCGTGACTCCTCGGACAACGAAGAGTTGACCGTATTCAATGCCGGCAAGCGAAACATCGTGCTGGGTCAGGCCAAGACCAGCAACGAGTTCCTGTTTGGCGGTGGTCGTTACCAATGGAATCCGGAGTTAGCCACCAGTTACTACTACGGTGGCCTGGACGGCATCTACAAGCAACACCTGGTAAACCTGGTGCACCAGCTGCCGCTGGGCCAGGGGCAGAGCCTGAAGTCCGACCTGCGGCTTGCCCATTCCAGCGGCGACGGTGGCAGTAACGTGGATAACGATGCCTTCGGCGCGCTGTTCACCTACAAGCTCGGCGGCCACGGCTTCAGTGCCGGTTACCAGCATCTAAGTGGCAACACCGGCTTCGCCAACGTAAACGGTGCCGATAACGCGCTGCTTAATTTGGTGCAGATCAACGACTTCGGTAATCAGGACGAACACTCCTGGCAGGTGCGTTATGACTACGATTTTGCCGCGCTAGGTGTGCCGGGACTGAATCTGATGACCCGTTACCTATCCGGTGACAACGTCGATCGCGGCCCAGGCTTGAGCGACGGTAAAACCTGGGAGCGAAACACCGACCTGGGCTATGTCATTCAAAGCGGCCCGCTGAAGAATCTCGGGTTGAAGCTGCGCAACGCCAGCACGCGCAGCAACTTTCTCAGCGACATGGACGAGAACCGCTTGATCGTCAGCTATAGCTTGGCGCTTTGGTAAAACCGTGTGCTTGCGCCCAGAGAATGTTTAACCATGCTCTGGTCGCGATCCTTACGTAACGTGAGAGGCAATGCCTCAGCTTGGTGAAATTGACAGTCATCCTACGCAGCAGGGAACGGACCGACGTCAACGCTTTTGAGACAACGTCAGCACTTCACCGCAGCCCCGATACGAGCTCCCAACAGTAGATCTGTCGTAAGCGCGCCATAAACCTCACGTTTTAAAGGTGGGGATCTATGGCTATTTCAGGACTAAACATTGGTTTCATTTAGAGCCGGTCTTTACCTGGTCACTAATAAGTTGGGCCAGTATCCGCACCGGTTCGGTAAAGCTTTGCCGAGCCCGATGTACGAGCCCAATATCACGGTGGAAGGTGTGCTGTCCGAGGTCGAGCGCTCGTACACCTGTTGGCCATTCCTGGAGGGGTGCTGTCTGCGGCACCAACGCCACACCAACGCCATTTTCCACTAGCTTGATGATGGCCTCCAGTTCATCCAGCTCGCAAACCTCACGCAAGGTGAAATGCATCTGCCGCAGGAAGCGATCCACCTGCCTACCCCCGAAGGATGATCGGTCGTACCGAATGAACGCTTGGCTGGAAAGTAGTTCTGACCAATCTTCTCCCGGAACTTCGCGCGGAACGATCAGTCGGTAGGGCTCAAGCGCCAAAGTCGTCCAACGCAGATCGCTTTGAAGCGAAAAGGGCGGGCGAATGATTGCCGCCATGTCTATTTCGCCGGCATCGACGAGGTTGACCAACTCCATTGATAGACCGGGGATTACACGGGTGCGGCATTGCGGGCATTGTTGGTGAAACTTGGCTAGCGCGTCCGGTAGATAGGAGCGCTGCACGGAAGCGATAGCACCGATGTTCACCAGGACGCTCGCAGGAAGTCCGACCGTGGTGGAACCCAGATTGTCGTAAAGCCGAAGCAGTTCTTGCGCTTGCAGGAGTATTTGGTGGCCCAGCCTGTTGAGGTGGGCTGAGCGTCCCTTCCTGTCGAATATCTCAAAGCCGAGTTCGGCCTCCAGACGTTGTATCTGGGCGCTCACGGCTGCCTGGGTGAGGCCGATTTTATTCCCGGCAGCGGCAAACGTACCTTCCCGAGCAACGGCGATGAGTGTCTTGAGTTCTTTGATCATTCACAAATATTAATTGTGTTTTTAATAAAAATATATTGATTTTTTTGTTTGGTTTGCCGCTCTACGATGTGCCCATCCCCCGGCAACTGCCTGAACCAATACGCCGATGTCGGTGGGGCGCCTGACCCTGAAACGTCGCGCGATACTAGTGATCGGCACTTATGCGCTGCTTCGTCCCCACAAACAAAAATACAGTCATTGGAGTTCTGATGAGCCTCTCGCCTTTCCACCTAGCAATCCCTGTTTACAACCTCGCTGGAGCACGCACATTTTATGGTGAGGTTTTTGGACTGGAAGAAGGTCGTTCCAGTACCCAGTGGGTCGACTTCGACTTTTACGGCCATCAGTTGGTTATTCATGAACATCCCAAGACCGCTTCCCAGGAGAGTGTTCATAGCAACCCGGTAGACGGACACGATGTACCTGTTCCTCACTTCGGCATCATCTTGGGCTGGGACCAATGGGAGGCATTGGCCGAACGCTTGAAGTCCTTTGGCACTGAGTTTGTGATTGAACCGTACATTCGTTTCAAAGGGCAGGTTGGCGAGCAAGCAACTATGTTTCTGTTCGACCCTTGCGGTAATGCGCTTGAATTCAAGGCCTTCAAGGATATGAGCCAGCTCTTCTCAAAATAACAAAGATACTTGGCACAACATTGTTGTGCCATTTGATTTTAAGTGAGCTGGAAGCTCATGACTCTAGCAACTGCCATGTAACGCAGTCCTTTCATTTCAACAAGAAGGCTAGACATGAAAAGTATTCCCTTGGTGTGGCAAATTATTGCCGGGCTTTTGCTTGGCGTGCTCGTCGGTTGGTACTTCAATACTCATCCGCAGTATCAATCGTGGGTCAGTGCTGAAATCCTGAAACCACTCGGCGATATCTTCATCAAGATGATGAAGATGGTTGTTGTTCCGATTGTGTTCTGTTGCATGATTCTCGGCATCGCAGGAGGCGGAGATAGCAAGTCCTTTGGCCGTATGGGCGTAAAGTCGTTGACTTACTTCTTTGCGATTACGGGGCTGGCCATTGTTATGGGGTTGTGTTTCGCGAATATTTTCGAGCCCGGAACGGGCACTGATATTTCCGGTATTTCGCACAGCACTGCGTCGATCACCATGGAGCCCTCCAAGGGCGCCCTCGTCGTCTTGCAGAACATCGTCCCTGACAACGTCTTTGTGGCGATGTCGGAAGCGAAGCTACTGTCGGTACTGTTCTTCGCTGTTCTGTTCGGCATGGCATTGAACTCCCTTCCTAGAGAGAAAAGCGCGCCCGTAGTCGCGGTAGTTCAGGGCATTTCTGATGCGATGTTCAAAGTCGTCTCGATCGTCATGGCTTACGCGCCAATAGGCGTATTTGGCATGATCGGCGCTACCGTCGCGACCTTTGGCTTTGCCTCGCTATTGCCCTTGCTCAAGCTGATTGGTGTGGTCTACCTGGCACTGATTGTCTTTGCGTTGGTGGTACTCGGCGGTATTTGCTATCTGATCGGCGAGAACATTTTCAAGCTGATCAAGTATTTCCGAAATGAGCTGATTCTTGCGTTCTCGAGTGCCGCATCGGCAGCAGTTATGCCACAGTTGATGAGCAAGCTGGAGAGCTATGGCGTTCCGCGCCGCATCGTCAGTTTTGTGGTGCCGGTGGGTTATGCATTCAATCTGGATGGTGCGTCGATTTTCCTTGGCGTCGCTACGATTTTTGTCGCTCAACTCTATGGTATCGACCTGTCGCTATCTCAGCAGATTCTGCTGGTGGTCACGATGGTGCTCACTTCAAAAGGTGCTGCCGGGGTACCCGGTTTTGCCATCATTATTCTCTCTGCGACGTTGGCGTCTGCGGGTCTTCCATTGGAGGGGGTAGCGCTTATCGCGGGGATCTTCAGGATTATCGATAGCGGAACAACCACGCTGAACGTGCTGGGTAATGCCATCGCACCCTTGGTAATCGCCAAGTGGGAGAGGGCGGCCCTTGAGCCTTCACGAGCCAATCCGGTAGCGCAAAAAGCATAGCAATCCACGAGGAGGTGTTCGGCAGGAAACGCTGGCGGTGTGGTCGGTTCATCAGGTGTCGGCACGAGGGTCTAGACGACCGGTCTAGTTTTGTATAGGCTGCCTTCCTTATGAAGAAACCTATCCAAGACATGCGACAGCACATCATTGATGTTGCGAAGTCGCTGATGACCCATAAAGGCTACACCGCTGTCGGTCTACTTGAAGTGCTGAAGACGGCAGGCGTACCCAAAGGCTCGTTTTATCACTACTTCCGCTCTAAAGAGGAATTCGGCCAGGCCCTGCTGGAAGAATACTTTCAGGAGTACATCGGTCGTGTCGACATAGTGATGGCTGCGCAAGGAACCGGAGCCGAGCGGCTTTTGGGCTATTTGAGTTACTGGGCGAAGACGCAAGCTTTCGATCATCCCGAGGAGAAATGCCTGGTGGTGAAGCTCGGTGCTGAGGTCTGCGACTTGTCGGAAGACATGCGCACAGTGCTGGAGGAGGGCACCGCGCTGATTATCCAGCGGATCACCCGGTGCGTGGAGCAGGGCATGGCTGATGGGTCTATCGCATCGATTCAGGATGCGGCGACACTGGCCGAATCGTTATACCAGTTATGGCTTGGTGCATCGCTGTTGGTCAAAGTCAGGAATACGACGGCCCCTTTTGAAACCGCCATGATCACGAGTAAACGCCTGCTGGTATAGAGGCTTTTTTTTAATCACGAAACTAGACGACCGGTCTACTTAATGAGATTTTTATCATGATTGATTACTCGCTCGACTCAGATCTTTTCTCGCCCATGCGCATGGGCGCCCTACAACTGGCCAACCGAATTGTCATGGCTCCAGTGACCCGCAGCCGGATGGCAGAGGACGGCGTACCGAATGAACTGCACGCTACTTACTACGCTCAGCGCGCCGGCGCGGGCTTGATCATTGCCGAGGCGACAAACATTTCGGCTCAGGGGCGTGGCTACGCAATGACGCCGGGGATCTGGTCGGAAGAACAGGTGGCCGGCTGGAAAAAAGTCACCGACGCGGTGCACACGGCAGGCGGCAAAATCGTCAGCCAGCTATGGCACGTGGGCCGCTTTTCCAGCGTCGAGTTACAGCCGAACGGCGAGGTGCCGGTGGCTCCCTCGGCAATCAAGGCCGAAGGTACCACCTACACCAACAATGGCATGGTCGAAGTGTCCATGCCTCGGGCGCTTGAGACTTCAGAGATCCCGGGGATCATCGAGCAGTACAGGCATGCGGCAGAAAATGCCAAGCGAGCCGGTTTTGATGGTGTGGAAGTCCATTCTGCCAACAGCTATCTGCTCGACCAGTTCTTGCGTGATTCCACCAACCAGCGCACTGACCAGTACGGCGGCTCCATCGAGAACCGGACGCGGCTGACGCTTGAAGTCACCGAAGCAGTGGTCGCGATCTGGGGCAGTAACCGGGTCGGTATCCGTCTTTCGCCGGTGACACCTGACGCAGGCAATACCCCCCCTGACAGCAACGTCATGGCAACCTATGGCTACCTGATTCAGCAGCTCAACAAGTTCAACCTGGCCTATCTGCACTTCGTCGAAGGCGCCACCGCCACCTCTCGTACCGTTCCCGAAGGTGTAGATCTGGACGCGCTGAGTGCGCAGTTCGATGGACCGTTCATTGGCAACAACAACTATGACCTGGATATGGCGCTGGAGCGCCGGGCGCAAGGGCGGATTGATGCCGTGGCGTTTGGCCGCTTATTCATTGCCAACCCAGACCTCGTAGAGCGCTTGCGTCGTGGTGCCGAGCTGACTATCGCTCCGCGCGAGAGTTACTACGGCGGAGGCTCCAAGGGCTACACCGATTGGCCAAATGCAAACTACTGAGTTGTGCCCTTGCGTCAGTTAGGCGCAGGGAGGCTCCGTCGCGAAAGCATTTCACCGCACAAGAGGTAATGAGCATGAATTATCTGCAAAACAAGGTTGCCATTGTGACTGGCGCATCTTCCGGCATTGGCGCGGCCACTACTCGTGCACTCGCCGCACAGGGAGTCCGCGTGGTCGCGGCAGCACTCGATCAGAAAGGGCTGGAAGCGTTTGTTGCAGAACTGCGTGAGTCAGGCAGCGACGTGGTTGCTTTCACTGCAGACGTTACCCATCTGGATCAAACCAAAGCATTGACGAAGTTTGCAAACGACACCTACGGCGCTGTGGACATCTTGGTCAACAACGCCGGTCTGATGCTCTTTTCCAACTGGGTCGATCTGGCTGTGCAAGATTGGGAAAAGATGATCGATGTGAACATCAAGGGCTATCTCAACGCCACGGCTGCGGTACTGCCGTTCATGCTGGAACAGAAATCCGGGCAGATTCTCAACATGGACTCTGTGGCAGGTCACCAGGTGGGGCCTGCGGCGGGTGTCTACAGCGCTACCAAGTTTTTCGTCCAGGCCATGACCGAGTCGATGCGAAAGGAGTTGGGCGTGCAGCATGGCATCCGCGTCAACACCGTCAGTCCTGGCGTCATCAATACCGGCTGGGCGGACAAAGTCAGCGATCCTGAGGGACGCAAGGCTGCTCAGGAGCTCAACCGGATTGCCATTGCTCCTGAGGATATCGCCCGCGCCGTTATTTACGCGCTCAACCAGCCAGGAAACGTCACCGTCAACGATCTGATCATCTCGCCGACTCGCCAGGATTGGTGATCATCTGTTGGCCATGCTGCGCCCATCCAAACATGATGGGGCATCGGAAAATTTTTTAATCAGGAGTCCATCATGAGCAATCCAACTTACGTCCAGGAATACAACGCAATCGTCGACGTGCTTAGCCAATACAACGACGGTGGTGCAAACGCTGACAGCGCTTTGATGAAGCCCGCGTTCAACGAGCAGGCCACCATATTTGGCGTTGACGGCGACAAGCTTGTCGGCGGCGCGATCCAGAATCTGTATGACGTCATCGACAACTCGTTCCGCCCATCCCCCGAAGCTAAAGCCGCGGTCGTTCGCATCGACATCGTGGGCACTGCCGCTAGTGCTCGGGTCGATACCGACAACATTTCGGGATTTCGCTTCACCGACTTCTTCAACCTGCTTAAGGTAGAAGGCAAGTGGACGATAGTCAGCAAAATTTACCACACTCACCCGAGCGCTTGATCCCTCGATCGCCGCTGGCGAGGTGTGCTGTACCTCGCCTTCAATGAAAGGAGAGAACCATGTCAAAGAACATCAAGGCACTACCAACCTCCGAGTACAACGCTGTCATCGCCACTGCCGATCAGTACGTTGAAGGGCTGCTGCAGGTGGGATCTGGGCGGAGGTGATGCGTGACGCAGCAGCCGTCTGGCACCGGTCAGCGTCGAGACGGCGCAGGAGATGATCAACGAGGTCAGGACTCTCAAAACCGTGACAGGGCTGCGTGGCTGAAAGTCGCTGGAGTATCAACCGTTGGTCGCCAAGCCATGCCCAAACCAGGGTATGGGCCAAAGTATGGGCTGGGATTTTTCTCGGACACGCAGAAACGAAAAGCCCTTGGATTTTATTCGTTTATGAGGTGTTCCGTTCCAGTCGTACCTTTGGAACAGCCCATTCACCGAATGACCGTTCCCTGTGGACGATCGCGCCCGAATTTTCCATGGTGATTATTCAGTGGAAACCGGTAGCAGCAACGCTCAATACCTAGGAAGACGCTGATTAATTCAAAATCGCGTAATTGCCACCCTTATAAATCAAGGCTTCCAGGGCACCTTGGTTGCGAAAAATTGAATTAATCAGCGCCTCCCTAGGCAGCTCGCATGCTGAGGGTACATATAGAGGTAGAAAAATTTCGAACTTGAAATTTTTCTTTATTTTCAACGACAAATAGAAGGGTTCGATTCCGGCTTCGTACAATGGCGTACTTGCAATAGGGGATCATTGGCATATGCATTCTATCGATCCTGGCTACGCGATTGCTTTGGACGAATGTGAATACCGCCGGTCAAAATCCCCCAATTATGCCCCCAGGTGTGTCGGAATTCAGTGGAATGCAACGGACGGCTATGGGCTTATTTATCGATAACATGCTGTTTTTAAGTTGTTTTTTGGATGTCAGTGGAACTGTGTCAAAGACTATCCGGATCCCCAAAAAACATCTGAATCCTCGACCGCAGCCACCGTTCCCCCGGGTCATTGTCCTGCGACCCACGCCAGGCCATATGCAGTTCGAACGACTGTGTCTCAATCGGCAGTTCTTCGGCACGCACCCCGCCGGCCGCGGTCAGCGCATCGGCGGTGTAGTCGGGCACGGTCGCTACGATATCGGTGCCGCTGAGCAGGGTGCTCAAGCCATTGAACTGCGGCACGGCAAGCACCACATGGCGCTTGCGGCCTATTTTCTCCAGTTCCGAGTCGATAAAGCCGCTCAAGTCGCCCGCAAAAGACACCAGTGCATGGGGGCGGGCGCAGAAGTCGTCCAGGCTCAACGGGCCGGGCATGGTGTCGGCGCGCAGCAGCTTGGGTTTGCTGCGGCGCAGGACTTTGCGCTTGGCATTGGCGGGAAGATCGCTGGTGTAGCTGACACCGACGGAAATTTCACCGGAAGCCAGCAGTGCAGGCATCAGGATGTAATTGACCCGCCGCACCACCAGTACCACACCCGGCGCTTCGGCGCGTACACGCTTGAGCAGCAACGGTAGCAGGGCGAATTCGACGTCATCGGAGAGGCCCAGGCGGAACACGGCGTTGCTGGTGGCCGGGTCGAATTCGGCGGCCCGACTCACGGCGGTCGAGATCGAGTCCAGGGCCGGGGAGAGCAGGGCGAAGATCTCCACGGCCCGAGCCGAGGGCTCCATGCTGCGCCCGGTGCGCACGAACAAGGGGTCGTCGAATAGGCCACGAAGGCGCGACAGCGCGGCGCTGATGGCCGGTTGGCCGAGGAACAGCTTTTCGGCGGCCCGTGTGACACTGCGCTCATGCATCAGCGTCTCGAACACGATCAGCAGGTTCAGGTCTACGCGACGCAGGTCATTGCGGTTCATCGGTTCGCTTCACCGGTTCAAAGAAGGCTCGGCGTGAATCTTAAGGGCAAAGGCTGGTACGCTGCACCGCATAAATGGTGTTTTGCCAGAAGGTTCGCAATCGTGTGGCATCAATGGCAAGCATGGTAACTATTAATAGCCGCTGATGGCCTATCCGGCAAAGCCCGGATAAAGTTCAGGGTATAGAGGTTCAACAGACGAGGTTCGCGATGTCCCGCTCGATCCGTTTTCACAAGTTTGGTCCGGCCGAGGTGCTCAAGTGCGAAGAGCTTGTGCCCGCGTTGCCTGCACCGGGTGAAGTGCAGGTGCGCGTGGAGGCGATCGGTGTGAGCTGGTACGACGTGCTCTGGCGGCAGAACCTGGCGCCTTCGCAGGCGCGCTTGCCGTCGGGTATCGGGCATGAAATGGCGGGCGTCATCCTGGCAGTGGGCGAGGGTATCGATGATCTGGCCGTTGGCGACAAGGTGGCCAGCTTCCCGGCAGCCAGTCCCAATGAGTACCCGACTTATGGCGAAGTGGTGGTGTTGCCGCGCAATGCCGTGACTCGCTACCCGGACATACTGAGCCCGGTCGAAGCCAGTGTGCATTACACGCCGCTGTTGATGGCCTACTTTGCCTATGTCGAGTTGGCGCGGGCCAAGCCGGGTCAGTTCGCGCTGGTGACCGACGCCAGCCACTGCGCGGGGCCGGCTTTTGTTCAATTGGGCAAGGCGCTGGGGCTAAAAGTCATTGCCGCGACCAAGCGTGCCGATGAGCGCGAGTATCTGCTGTCGCTGGGCGCCGAAAAGGTGATTGTGACCGAGGAGCAGGATTTGCTCATGCAGGTCAACAAATACACCGATAACCGGGGCGTCAGTATGGTCCTCGATGGCCTCGGCGGCCCACAGATGTCGATGATGGGCGATGTGCTGGCGCCGCGTGGCAGCCTGGTGCTGTATGGCTTGCAGGGCGGCAACCAGACACCTTTCCCGGCCTGCGCTGCGTTCCAGAAGAACATTCAGTTCTTCGTCCATTGCCTGGGCAATTTCACCGGCAAGCCGGAACTGGGCATTACTCAGGACCAGATGGCCTTGCAAAAAGCGCTGCGCGACATCAACCAGATGACCGCCGACCGGGTCTTGCTACCCCAGATCACCCGTGTGTTTGCGTTCGAAGATTTTGTCGAAGCCCATCGCTACATGGATGAGTGCCCGTGCCGAGGCCGGGTCGCACTGCAGATCAACGTACCTCAATGAGTTTCCCTCCGGGCGTTTGTTGCTTCAAGCGCCCCTGTGCATGATCCCCTTCGTTTTAACTTCTTGATACATGTCCTACAGAAACTTACCTAAGAGTTTTAGGAAGTTTCCCATTGAAAAAGCACCCATATAAACACGGCTGTCGAATTACACTGCAGATGTTGAAGTGTTCGGCTGTCGTGCCGTTCAAGTGGGTTCGAATATTCAGTGCTCTGTCTTGGTTTTTTCCTGAATTCTGTATCTTTTAATCGGTTCGCAACGGCCGATAATAGCTCGCCCATGCATGACTCAAGGAACGGTGAATGCTCGATTATCAACAGCTTATGCGTATGACTGTGGGGGCTGGGTCGCTGGACGATTGGCTTGTCGATGTTTCGTACCCTGTGATGCTGTAGGAGTTTGTTGGAAGTTTCCTAGGACTACGTAATCAATTAGGTGGCAAACGGAACTGTCATCGCGCTTTTTGGTTGCTATCGAACTTCAGGTAAATGTTATGAGCGCATTACACGATCAAGCCATGAGCTCTGTCTTTCAACAGGTATTACGGCGCCTGCATGGCTATCTTTCTCGAACCCAGCGTGCGGCACTGCAGTTATTGATTAATCGTTTACTGGTGATGAGCGGTGGCAATGAGCACATCGGCGAGTTTCGCATATTGCTCAACCATGGCGGCGGCAAGGACAGTTCCCTGGCTCTGGCGTTGTTGCGTGCCGCTCAATTGAGTATCGCCCAACGAGCGCCGGCCACTTTTCGTCTGCGCGTGGTCACCAGTCGCCACCCGGGAATGGCACCGGCGGTGATGCACAATATCCATCGTGGCTACTCGGCATTGTTTCTTTACGATGACCCGCGTGTGGAGCTGCTGGTGCTCGACAATCATCAGCTTCAACCCTTCGACCCCATGGCGATGCGCGAGCCTGAGGGGCAGCCTTGGCAGCGCACGGATGTGCTGATGACTGGCCATCTGACTGTTGGCGACTCTCGGGCGATGTTTTGCAACAGCTGTTACCTGTCCAGGGCACGTGCCATGCGACGAGCCTTGGTGCAGGACGGTCAGGTCGACCTGGTCGCAGACTTCGACCTCCACCAGGAGCACTATCGCTACCTGGCCTGGGCACGGCACCTGGTGGGAGGACGGAAGGGGCTGGTTGGGCGATCGCTGCTGGACGCGCTGGATATCGTCAGTGATCGCTATTACCGACAATCGCAAGGCAGCCAGCACAGCGGTCCGCCGCAGGATCTGCCGATCAATGTGCCAATGCCGGATCGTCTGAGCCTGCACGAACTGATCCGGGCTCAGGATCAAGGCCAGAGTCGCCTGCTGCTTGAGTTCCTGGGTTTTCGTTACGACGACCTGTCGTTTGGCTTCAGTGAGTCGGACTGCGCCAACCCTCTGCTCATGGCCCATTTGCGCGGCTTGCGCTCGGAGTATGTCCTGGGGGGCAGCTATCGAGAAGGCGTTGATCAATACCTGCAATTGGCCGAGACGATGATGCGTCGCAAGCGCATGCCCGCCGTGCTGATAAAGGCCGTGCTGGCCACTTACAGAGGTCAGGAGCGTCTTGAAGCGCGTCGCCTGGCGGCAACCCAGTTTGCCCAGAGCGCTTTTGGGCTGTCTGAAGCACAGCTGGTCTGCCTGTTGTTTTCTCCGTTTATCAACCGAGGGGCTGGGCTTGAGGCGTTCTTGCGCCAAAACCACCCCGGCATGCTGGTCGCCATGCCCTATATGCATCGTGCGCTCCAGGGCAGCCACGCGCCTGAACCGGTTGCCCAATGGCTGGTGGGCGTCAGTGGATTGTCGATGGCAAACCTCAAGCGGCTGTACAGCATGGGACTGGGTGAATTGGACGCCAACACACTATTGATCGCCCGCGCGCGCGAGGCCGACCCGGACTGGGCGATCATCCGTGTGCATGATTCGCTCAGCGGCACATGGGAAGGCGAGCGAGCTTGGGGGCGCTGACTGATGAGTAGCCGTAAAACCAGATTTGCCTATCAGGTGGTCTATGAGTATCTGCTCGGGCTGATAGCCCATGTGCCAGCTGGGTCTTCGGTCAGGCTACCGTCACTGCGCCACTTGGCAACGCATCTGAATATCTCCATTTCGACCATCCAGACCGCCTATGCCATGCTTGAAAACGAAGGCCGTGTCTACTCGGTGCCCAAATCTGGCTACTACGTCTGTGAGCAGCCTGAACCCCAAGGTGCCGAGCAAGAGCACGACCTTCTTCACACCATGCACCTGCAGGCCAATCGTCCGAATATGCTGGTGTTGAGCCGGGTCGATCCCAGCGCCCTGATCTCTCTGGAAAGCCCGTTGCTAGTGGTCGAACGCGAGCTGATACGCCAGTACCCTCGCAAACCGGGCGATGCTCGCCAGCCCATTGGCGACCTGGAGCTGCGGACGGTGTTGGCGGCACGCTATACCCATTCGGCAGGGCGCCATTGGAGTGCCGACGATGTCTACATCGGCGCGGATGTGCGCGCCGTGCTGGAAATACTCTGTGCCGCGCTGGAGCTGGCGGGCAGCACGGTGTTGGTCGCCTCGCCCTGTTCCTGGCTGATCCTGCAGACCTTGCAGTCGGCAGGGCTGCGGGTGATTGAAATGCCGCTGTGCAGCGCCGGTCGTCTGGATCTGGAAGCATTCGGCCAGCTCTTGAGCAATGAGCCGGTCGCCTTGGTTCTGTTGTGTTCGCGAGTCAGTCACCCGCAAGGCAGCCTGATGCCCGAGGCAGATCACCGGGTCATCGCCGAGTTGTTGGCCCAGCATGGCGTCTGGCTGCTGGAAAACGATCTGGACGGCGAATTCTGCTTTGCTGAACAGCCAGGCGTACGGCTGCGAGAACTGGTCGACCCAGACCGGTTGCTGGTGTTTTCTTCGCTGGAAAAAATCATTGGGCCTGAAGCGCCCTATGGCTTTCTGCTGTCCCGGCACTTTCGCTCCCAGCTGCAACGCCAGTTTCTTCAGCGCTCTTTTCGCTTGCCGCCCATTCGCCAGCGAGCGGTTGCCCGGTTGTTCCGCAAGAAGCAGGTAGACCAGCATTTGCATCAATTGCGATCAACCTTGCAGATACGCCTGGATGACTTCGGTCGGCAGGTACAAGAGCATGCCGGGGAATACTTGCGTTTCAGCCCGCCACAGGGCGGTGCTGCCTTATGGGCACGCGTGGTTCATCCAACCGATTCGCATCGGCTGTTCGACCGTTTGCTGCAGCACAAAATTGTCGTCGCACCGGGGGAGATCTTCAGCCTGCAGGGCTGGCACCACCAATACCTGCGCCTGGGATGTCCGGTCGATGAACGCCAGGACCTAAGCCCCGCACTCAAGAACCTGATGGAGGTGCTGCGCCAGGAGCGCTTGTAGGAGCAAGGCTTGCCTGCGATGGCGTCGCCGCGATTGTCAGGCAACCCGCAGCAACGCCATCGCAGGCCACCCGTCCAGCCCAGTTGCGATGATACTGCTCTGTATGTATAACCAGTATCTCGCTAGCCAATTTCCCCAAACACCGTGACCACAAACCCATTAGAAGACCCGTTCTACTACCTGCACAATTTCCAGCGCGTGCTCGACTGGCTGACGCAGCGCTATGACGATGTGCTGGACGACGAGGAACGCAGCTTTATCGAGGGATTGCAGCACACCGAAAAACGCTCGCAAGCACTGCTGGTGCGAATGGTCATGCGCAAAGGGCCACTGTATCGGGCCAGCAAGCTTTGTTATGAGGAGATCGGTGATACCCGCCAGGCGATGCAGCCGTTGCTGGAGCGGGGGTGGGTCGATCAGCACAGCCCGCTGCAGATCAGCCAGGTAGGCGATGTGTTACTCAAGGCTGAACTGCTGGCCTGCTTCGCCCCTCAGATTGCCAACCCACGGTTGAGCAAGGCTGAATGCGTTGAAGCGCTGGTGAGCGCATTCAGCGGTAGCAAACCGTTCGAGCAGTGGTGCCCACAGATTGATGATCAGGTCTACAGCCTGCCTGTACGCTTGCTGTGTGACCGCTTGCGGCTACTGTTTTTCGGCAACTTGCGCCAAGACTGGTCCGAGTTCGTGCTAGCCGACCTTGGCTTGTTGCGCTATGAGTCAGTCGAATTCAGCGCCGACTCCCGCGCGTTGCGCAGCCGTGCCGATATCCAGACCTATGAGCAACTGTATGCCTGCCAGTTGGCGTTCGAGGCCGGCACGCCGGTCATCGAGCTGTTGCACAGTCTCCCGGCAAAGGTGCTGGATAATCCCTGGTTGGAAAGCCGCCGTGGGCGCTTGCTGTATCGCCTGGCTTATCAGTGTGAACGGCTGGCGGATTGGCCGCAGGCTTTGGCGCTGTACGGCGATTGCGCTCACCCCGAAGCGCGAGTGCGGCAGGTTCGAGTGCTGGAGCGTTGCGAACATTTCACTCAGGCATTGGCACTTGCCGAGCAGGCCCAGGGCGCGCCAGTCAACGCTGCTGAAAGCCAGCAGTTGTCACGGATCGTGCCACGCCTGCGGCGAAAGTTGGGCTTACCCATCACCAAAGCCACTCGCGCTCCTGTGGTACAGCGCCTTGATCTGCAATTGCCCCTGGACGGCGCGTTGCAAAGCGTCGAGCACAAGGTTTTGCTGCACCTGAGCGAAGACCAGGCACCGGTTCATTATGTGGAAAATACCCTGATCAATTCATTGTTCGGCTTGTTGTGTTGGCCAGCGATTTTTGCGCCGGTGCCGGGGGCATTCTTCCACCCGTTCCAAAGCGGGCCTGCCGATTTGCTGCAGGGCGAATTTCGCCAGCGGCGAGCCGAGCTGTTTGCTCGCTGCCTGGGCCATCTTGACGATGAGCGCTACAAACACACGATTCGCCAGCACTACCAGAGCAAGTACGGCTTGCAGTCGCCATTCGTGTATTGGGACGGTCTGGATGAGGTTGTCCTTGAGCAGGCACTCGAATGCCTGCCGGCTGAGCACCTCAAGCGCTGGTTCGAACGCTTGCTCGAAGATATCCAGGCTAATCGCAGCGGCATGCCGGACCTGATCCAGTTCTGGCCGCAGGAAAAGCGCTACCGCATGATCGAAGTCAAGGGCCCCGGTGATCGCTTGCAGGACAACCAATTGCGTTGGCTGGCGTTTTGCGCCCAGCACCAGATGCCCGTCACGGTGTGCTACGTGCAGTGGGCGGAGCAGGGCGCATGAGTTACAGCGTGGCGGTGCGTGCTCTTTGTGAGTTCACCGCCAAGGTCGGCGACCTGGACTTGCGCTTTACGCCTTCACCGACGGCCCTTGAGGGCATCGCTGGCCATCAGCGTGTCACGGCCCGACGCGATCCCGGGTATCGCAGTGAAGTCCCGCTTAGCGGCACTTACCGGCAGTTGCAGGTGCGTGGCCGCGCCGATGGCTACGACCCGAGCCGCAATCGCCTGGAAGAAATCAAGACCTACCGGGGCGACCTCAGCGCCCAGCCGGACAACCAACGACAATTGCACTGGGCCCAGGTCCAGGTCTACGGCTGGCTGCTGTGTCAGGAACTGGGTCTGGAACAGCTCAATTTGGCGCTGGTGTATTGGGATGTGGACCATGACCGCGAAACCCTGATCGAACGTTCGTGCAGTGCGCAGCAGTTGCAAGACTACTTCAACGGCCAATGCGAGTGCTTTCTGGCGTGGGCTGAACAGGAGCTTGAGCGCGTCGCTGTACGCAACGGCGGCCTGCAAGCCCTGAGCTTTCCCTACGGCAGTTTTCGCAGCGGCCAGCGCGAGCTGGCCGAAACCGTCTACAAGGCGCTGAGCACCGGCCGTTGCCTGATGGCCCAAGCCACCACGGGCATTGGCAAGACCCTGGCGACCCTGTTTCCGGTACTCAAGGGCATGGTCGGGCAACAGCTGGACAAGGTGTTCTACCTGACCGCCAAGACACCCGGCCGCGCGCTGGCGCTGGAGGCGGTTCAGAAAATGCTTGGGGTTGCCCCCGCGTTGGCGCTGCGCACACTCGAGCTGGTCGCCCGCGACAAGGCGTGCGAGCACCCGGATAAAAGCTGCCACGGTGAGTCCTGCCCCCTGGCCAAAGGTTTCTATGACCGCTTGCCGGCCGCCCGCGCTGCGGCTGCGCAAGTGCAGGTGCTGGACCAGCCAACGCTGCGCGAAATCGCCTTGGCCCATGAAGTGTGCCCCTATTATCTGAGCCAGGAGATGACCCGCTGGGCGGATGTGGTGGTGGCCGACTACAACTATTACTTCGATCAGAGTGCCTTGCTGTTTGCCTTGGCCCAGCTCAATCAGTGGCGAGTGAGCGTGCTGGTGGATGAGGCGCACAACCTGGTCGAGCGCGCACGTGCCATGTACAGCGCAAGCCTCGATCAGCGCAGTTTGCAGGCATTGCGCAAGGCGCCACCGGCCAGCCTCAAGAGCCCCCTGAAGCGCCTGAACCTCGAGTGGAATGCGCTGCACAAGGATCAAGCGAGGCCGTATCAAGCCTACCCGGCGCTGCCAGATCGCTTCATCCAGGCGCTGGGGCGGTGCACCTCGGCAATGGGCGAGTTGATGAATCAGCAGCCACTGACCTTCGACAGTCAGTTGCTGGAGTTCTACTTCAAAGCCCTCCAGTTTGGTCGCGTGGCCGAGGTGTTCGATGAAGGTTTCGTGTTCGATATTGCCAAGCGCCAAATCAGCCCCAAGCGGGCTGTCTCTACGCTCAACGTGCGTAATGCGGTCCCGGCGCCCCTGTTGGCACCGCGTCTGAAGGCGGCGCGTAGTGTCACGCTGTTTTCCGCAACCCTGAGCCCTCGGCATTACTACAGCGACCTGTTGGGACTGCCGGAGGACACGGCCTGGATCGATGTGCAATCACCGTTTCATCCCGATCAGTTGCAGGTAAAAATCGTTCGCGAGATCTCTACGCGCTATTCGCATCGGCAGGCCTCACTGGAGCCGATCGTCGAGTTGATCGCCGAGCAATACCGTGACCAACCCGGTAACTACCTGGCCTTTTTCAGTAGCTTCGACTATCTGGAGCAGGTGGCCACACTGCTGCGCGAGCGCCATGGTGCGGTACCGCAATGGCAGCAGTCCAGGCATATGGATGAAGCCCAGCGCCAGGCATTTTTGCAACGCTTCACCGCCGACGGCCAAGGCATCGGGTTTGCCGTACTCGGAGGCGCCTTTGGCGAGGGAGTGGACTTGCCGGGATCGCGGCTGATCGGTGCGTTCATCGCAACCCTGGGCTTGCCCCAACTCAACCCTGTCAATGAGCAGCTCAAACAGCGCATGGGCAAACGCTTTGGCAACGGCTATGACTACACCTATCTGTACCCCGGTGTGCAGAAGGTAGTGCAAGCGGCGGGCAGGGTAATCCGCGGCCCGGGCGACCGGGGCATGGTGATGCTGATCGATGATCGCTTTGCCCAGGCGCAGGTGCAGCAGTTGTTTCCCCGTTGGTGGCGGATCTGACCGATTTTTCGTGTGCCCGGATCGAAGGCTTCGCCTAACGGTCCAACTGCCAGTAAACTGCGCCTTTCGCCCATTTCTTTGAGGTAATGCATGAAGCTCAGTCCTTTGGCGGGTAAACTTGCGCCAGCATCGACGCTGGTCGATATCCCACGGCTGCTGACGGCCTACTACACCGGCCGCCCGGATGCCGCCATCGCTACCCAGCGCGTGGCCTTCGGCACTTCTGGCCATCGCGGCGTCGCATTCGACTTGAGTTTCAACGAGCCTCATGTCCTGGCGATCAGCCAGGCGATCTGCCTTTACCGCGAGGCCAAGGGCATCAATGGCCCGCTGTTTGTCGGTATCGATACCCACGCCTTGTCGACCCCGGCCGGCGCCAGTGCCCTGGAAGTACTGGCCGCCAACGGCGTCGAGGTGATGATCGCCGAAAACGATGAGTACACCCCAACGCCAGCAGTGTCCCACGCGATTCTCTGCTACAACCGTGGCCGCACTCAGGGCCTGGCGGACGGCATCGTCATTACCCCTTCGCACAACCCGCCACAAAGCGGCGGTTACAAGTACAACCCACCCAATGGCGGCCCGGCCGACAGCGACGTGACCAAGTGGATCGAGGCCAAGGCCAACGAATTGCTGGCCGACGGCCTCAAAGGCATCAAGCGCATGCCATACGAGCAGGCGCTCAAGGCGGCCACCACCCATCGTCACGACTACCTTAATACCTATGTGGCAGACCTGCGCAATGTGATCGACATGGACGCGATCCGTGCGGGCGGTCTGCGCCTAGGTGTCGACCCGCTGGGCGGAGCCGGTGTGCGCTACTGGTCGGCGATTGCCGATCACTACAAGTTGAATCTGGAAGTGGTCAACACCGAGGTCGACCCCACTTTCCGTTTCATGTGCGTGGATTGGGACGGCCAGATCCGCATGGACCCGTCCTCGCCTTACGCCATGCAAGGCCTGATCGGCTTGAAGGATCGGTTCGATGTGGCGTTTGCCTGCGACCCTGACCACGACCGCCACGGCATCGTGACCCCCAGCGGTGGCCTGCTGGCGCCCAACAACTACCTGGCGGTCGCTATCGACTACCTGTTCAGCCATCGCACCCAATGGCGCTCTGATGCTGCCGTCGGCAAGACAGTTGTCAGCAGTGGCCTGATCGATCGCGTCACCGCGCGTCTGGGTCGTCGTCTGCATGAAGTACCGGTTGGCTTCAAATTCTTTGCCGACGGGCTGTTTGATGGCTCCCTGGGCTTTGGCGGTGAGGAGAGTGCGGGTGCCTCGTTCCTGCGCATCGATGGCAGTGTCTGGAGCACTGACAAGGATGGTTTGATCCCCTCGCTGCTGGCCGCTGAAATGACTGCGCGTACCGGTCAGGATCCGAACCAACGCTACCAGGCGCTGACCGCCGAATTGGGCGAACCCTTTGCCACTCGCGTCGAAGCCAAGGCCAACCCGCAGCAAAAAGCGCTGTTGAGCAAGCTGTCGCCGGAGCAGGTCAAGTCTACGGAACTGGCGGGTGAACCTATCGAGCAGATCCTCAGCCATGCACCGGGCAATGGCCAGGCTATTGGCGGGCTGAAGGTCATGACCGCCAACGGTTGGTTCGCGGCGCGTCCTTCGGGCACCGAAGATATCTACAAGATCTACGCCGAAAGTTTCGTCAATGACGCACACCTGCAGCGTCTGGTGGCGGAAGCCCAGGTGTTGGTGGATGCGGCGATCGCGTGATCTGACGCGCTGATCGCGGTACACCTGACAAACCGCGTCGTCTGCATCGCAGGCAAGCCTGGCTCCTACAGGGCCTTTGTAGGAGCCAGGCTTGCCTGCGATGCAGACGACGCGGTCTGTAGGAGCCGGGTTTACCGGAGTGCCGGACCACCGCGATACAAACGACGCGGTCTGTAGGAGCCAGGCTTGCCTGCGATGCAGACGACGCGGTCGCAGTCAAAAGGAACGCACAATCTTCCCCAGTGTC
This sequence comes from Pseudomonas sp. KH_021, assembly GCF_057838865.1. Classification (NCBI taxonomy): domain Bacteria; kingdom Pseudomonadati; phylum Pseudomonadota; class Gammaproteobacteria; order Pseudomonadales; family Pseudomonadaceae; genus Pseudomonas; species Pseudomonas sp. KH_021. Next base: position 2,600,794 of record NZ_CM174477.1, read on the forward strand.
TCCATGGCCTTTTCAGAGTCTTGCGTCCACGGGCTGCCGTAGTTCAGGCGAATGCAGTTCTGGAACCTGCGCGTGGGGGAGAATATCGGCCCCGGCGCAATGCTGATGCCTTGGGCCAGCGCCAGGCGAAACAGCTTTAAAGAGTCAATCGACTCGGGCAACTCCAGCCACAGAAAATACCCTCCAGCCGGTTTGCTGACCCGCGTCTGCGCCGGAAAATAACGGCCAATGGCTGCCAGCATCGCGCTTTGCTGTTCTTCCAGGGCGTAACGCAACCGGCGCAAATGGCGATCATAACCGCCATGCTGCAAGTAATCGGCGATGGCGGCCTGAGCCGGCATCGAGGCGCACAGCGAGGTCATCAGCTTCAGCCGTTCAATCTTCTGCGCATAGCGCCCAGCCGCCACCCAACCGATTCGGTAGCCTGGGGCCAGGCTCTTGGCAAACGAGCCGCAGTGCATCACCAACCCCTCAGTATCAAAAGCCTTGGCCGGTTTCGGCGCTTGGGGCGAGTAGTACAACTCGGCGTACACGTCGTCTTCTATCAATGGCACCTGATGTTCGCGCAGCAGCTCGACCAACTGGCGTTTCTTGTCCTCAGGCATGCTGGCGCCGATCGGGTTCTGGAAGTTGGTCATGCACCAGACCACCTTGACCGGATGCCGGGCCAGGGTCTGGGCCAATGCTTCCAGGTCCATGCCTTCACGCGGGTGCATCGGTATTTCCACCGCCTTGAGCTTCAGGCGCTCAAGCACCTGCAGGCAGGCATAAAATGCAGGTGCCTCGATGGCCACCAGGTCGCCCGGCTCGGTGACCGCCTGCAGGCACAGGTTCAAGGCCTCCAGTGCGCCGTTGGTGATCAGCAGCTCTTCGATTGGCAGCATCAGCCCGCCGACCATATAGCGCAGGGCTATTTGCCGGCGCAGCTGCGGGTTGCCGGGCGACAGGTCGGTCACCACCATGCGCGGGTCCATGTCGCGGCTGGCGCTCGCCAATGAGCGAGCCAGGCGAGGCAGTGGAAACAGGGCAGGGCTGGGAAAGGCCGAACCGAAGGGGACTGTGGTGAGGTCCTTCATGGACTCCAGGATCGAAAAAACCAGCTCGCTGACATCCACCTCGGTGGATTCGTTAGGCGACTCCTCGAACTGCGGGTCGTTGAAAGGCAACGCCGGATTGGCATTGACGAAATAGCCCGAGCGCGGCCGGGCACGAATCAACCCGCGGCGCTCCAGCAGGTAATAGGCCTGGAACACCGTGGACGGGCTGACCCCGTGCGTCTGGCTGGCATAACGCACCGAAGGGACGCGCGCACCAGGGCCGAGCACTCCGGTGCGGATCAGTTCGGCAATATCGTCGGCGAATTTTTCGTAGCGTTTCATCATGGCTCGGTGTGCAGGTGTGGGGGCAGTGTAAGGGATCAGCGATTGATTGGCGCGACGAAGCGGCTCACCGCTTGGCTGCGTATGTGTGGCTGGTCACTCTCGACCACTTCAAAGCGGATCTCTTCAGAGCCGTGCTGCGGGCGTTCGGCAAGCATGGCCACCGACACCGGGAGGTCAGCGATCTCGCCAGCGGTCAGTTCGAGATGAGTCTTGCCGTGCAACACATAGCCATCGGCATTCACTAATCTGATGTCATAGCTTTGCGCTTGCTGCGTCTTGTTGATGACTTTCAGACTGTAGATGTTCTCGATTTGCCCCAGCGAATTCTCCCTGAACAGACCGCGGTCCTTGGTGACATCCAGCGATACCATCGAGCGTTGCTGTAAGGCCATCACCAACGCACCCACCATCAGGATCAGCACGGCGCTGTAGCCGATCAGCCGCGGCCGCAGCAGATGAGTGACGCCGCCTTGCAAGGTACGCTCAGACTTGTAGCCGATCAGCCCGCGTGGGTAGGCCATCTTGTCCATGATCGAATCGCAGGCGTCGATACAGGCGGCGCAACCGATGCACTCCATCTGCAAGCCATCGCGAATATCGATACCGGTAGGACAAACCTGCACGCACATCTGACAGTCGATGCAGTCGCCCAGGCCCTGGCTGGCGGGCGGCGTTTCGCGTTTGCGCGGGCCTCGGGTTTCACCTCGGCGCGGGTCGTAGGCGATGGTCAGGGTGTCCTTGTCGAACATCACACTCTGAAAGCGCGCATACGGGCACATGTGCATGCACACCGCTTCGCGCAGCCACCCGGCGTTGAGGTAGGTGGCGGCGGTAAAAAACAGCAGCCAGAACAGGCTGACACCGCTCAGCTGCAGGGAAAGCAGCTCCTGAGCGAGCGGCCGGATCGGAGTGAAATAGCCGACAAAGGTCAATGCCGTAACCAGGCTGATGGCCAGCCACAAGCTGTGCTTGGCCCCGCGGCGTAGCAGCTTGCCCAGGCTCAAGGGAGCAGCGGCCAGCTTGATGCGCTGGTTGCGCTCGCCCTCGGTGAATTTTTCGCACCACATGAACAGCCAGGTCCAGACACTTTGCGGGCAGGTGTAGCCGCACCAGACCCGGCCGGCAAACACGGTAACGGCGAATAACCCGAAGGCACAGATGATCAATAGGGCAGATAACAGGATGAAATCCTGGGGCCAGAAGGTGGCTCCGAAAATATGAAACTTGCTTTGCGCCAAGTCCCACAGCACCGCCTGGTGGTCGCCCCAGTCAAGCCAGGCCGTGCCGAAAAACAGCGCGAACAAGGCGCCTGCGAAGGTCACGCGCAGGGTGCGGAAAAAGCCTTTGAAACTACGGGTATGAATCTGTCGATCGCTGCTAGCGGCTTTTTTTCGTGGGGAAAACTCCGCTGGCTCTAGGATCTGGACGGGGATACGTTCGCTCATGTCTCGTCGCTCATCAGCCTCTATCAGGCCTGAGCACTATGGCGCCCCATCTGTTTGCATAACAGACTCAGCTGTGGCGATAAAAACCGTATCAGATGACCGAGCCGGGCTCGCTGCTCTTAATATGTTTGCGACCGTCCACGGCGCCTGCCACGGTCAGCGCATCGGCTTCATGTTCGGTAATTGGCACCCTTTGGCCCTGAAGTACAGCGACTGACATGTGCAGCGCCTCGTCAGTTTCGATCGTCACGGCGGTCGACGGCGCACTTGTGCCATGCCTCGTTGTCCATTGAACAATCGCCTGGGAGAACCTCGCTATGGACGCCTGGTGGCATGAGGTGTGGTTGACATTGGTGGCCGAGTTCGCGGATATCACCGACGCCAAGCAACTGACTCGCATCACGGTGCGGCTATTAATGGCTGCCCTGATGGGAGCGGTGCTGGGCTTTGAGCGCGAACTCAAGGGCAAGGCGGCCGGGGTGCGTACTCATATGCTGGTGGCCATGGGCGCGGCCTTGTTTGTGCTGGTACCACAGATGGCCGGGGCTGATGATGCGGCCTTGAGCCGGGTCGTGCAGGGAGTTGTGGCCGGTATTGGCTTTCTGGGTGCGGGGACCATTCTTAAGGGCCATGGTGATTCCACCAGCCATGTCAAAGGCCTGACTACCGCAGCGGGGCTGTGGATGACCGCCGCCATCGGCGTTTCGGCCGGCATGGGGCGCGAGGCCACCGCACTGCTGAGCACGCTGTTTGCGTTGGGGATCCTGGGGGTGATGCCGTTTCTGGTGGATCGTCTCGAAGGCAAGGACGAATCGGGTAAATAGCCACTATTGAGCCATGTTGCCTGGATTTTTTGCAATAAAAGCCCCTGTTTCCCCGTCTATTTCATTATTTAGGGGAAAACAGTGGATTTGTAGGACAAATTCGCTGTCTTTTCGGTTGCCCAGTGTCGAAGTCGGCCGTAGACTGCCGCCCCCTGTAAATTGAGTGCCGTATGGTGCTTGAAGAATTCCGCGCCTGACGACCCCGTCGCCCGGCGCACCCGATTCGCCTTTATGCACGTATTTTTTATAGAGAAATCAATGACCAAGGAAAAGTTGCTGGCGATGCCGGCTGATGACTACATGAATGCAGCGCAACTGGCGTTCTTCACCGAATTGCTCAATTCGATGAAAGGCGAAACCCAGGCGCGCATCGAGCAGAGCCGTGTAGCCATCGAAGGCCTGGACACGCCTGCCGATCCTGCCGACGCCGCCTCGGTTGAAGAAGAGCGCCACTGGTTGGTCAATGTGATCGACCGCGACCAGCGCCTGTTGCCACAATTGGAACAAGCCCTGGAGCGTATCCGTGAAGACTCCTTCGGCTGGTGTGATGACAGTGGTGAGCCGATTGGCCTCAAGCGCCTGCTGATCAGCCCCACCACCAAATATTGCATCGAGGCGCAGGAGCGTCACGAGCAGATCGACAAGCATCAGCGCCAGGCCTGATAGATGTCGCCAAAAGCCCCGGGGTTAACAACCCCGGGGCTTTTACATGCCTCATTCAGGACGTTTGGGTCGCCCCCCAATGTCGGTCAGCTAAGGCATTGTAGGAGCCGGCTTTAGCCGCGATGGCCACACCGCGGTGCATCAGGCAATCCGCGGTGCGTTCATCGCAGTCGCTCAATGAGGATGAAGCCGCTCGTTCAAATCATCCACGATCGGTGCCCAGTCATCATCGTCCAACAGTTTTTCCTTCAGAAAGGTTGCCTGTTGTGGCGTCCAGAATTCGGCGTCTGCAATATTTATGTCATCAGGCAAGGGATGGCTGCCGATAAAGGCATCCATGCTGCTGGGGTCTGAATCCAGGCCGAGTTGGTCGAACAAGGTGGTCAGCGTGATGTGTTGCAGGTCCATATCATCTCCAGGGCAGAGGGTTGCCAGCCTGTGCAAGAACGCCTACTGCATCTGAGGCCTATCGGGCGCAAGAGTTCGCCGGATCATGGCGAAGCTTCCAGGTTTCGAGCCAGTGCGCAGGCGTCGTCATGCCGGCGCCGGAAACCGCGCACGTGCCCCGTGGCGTGTTCAGTGATGTGGAAAAAGCCGACGCCAGCGGCAATCACTCGATAACGAGGGAAGCCGTTCTGGTGGTCGGGGATGGATAACCGGTAGAATGCGTCGTCCCGGCAGTCGCGAAAGTGTTCGGCATTGGTATTGGCCTCTCGACGGCTTTCAGTGTTTTCGTGCATATTCGTCCTTAGCGATGCTGTGTGTCTGAATGTAAGCGCCGTGCATCCCTGCATGGCGATGTCGTGACTGTCCGGTGTCTGCGGCATCTCCTGATCAGCTATCGCATTTTTTTCAGCGGGTTGATGTAGGAAAAGGTATTTCTGTGTAAGGATTTCTGCACAACGTCTGCTGCGCTCATTGGCTGGCCCGGAAAATCGCATTTTCCTTCAAGGCTTGACGCCTCTCTGTAGCGACTTTGTGTCATCACCTTACTACTCTCGATTTGTTTCGTATTCATGCAGCCCGTTGATGTGCGCGGGCTTTCAACGATGTTGAGGAATTTTCATTGGCAGTCAGTAGCTTGGATATGCATGCCCTGTTCGTTCTTGGGGATCTTAGGGCAAAGTTGGTCAAACAGTTCCAGTCGCGTTTTGTATATGTCACCGAACAAAGTGCCGAAGGTATTCGCATCATCCCGATCGATACCGAAGCTGCCCTGGTGGTAGACGACAAGCCGGGCTTGAAATTGAAAGTCGGCGATCACTTCAGCGCCGCCGTATTGCCCAGCCGTGAAGGGGGCAAGTTCGAAATCAAGTTGCACGACATCAAGCTGACGGTTTACGGCCTGGGCGAGTATGCCTTTGTCAGCACGTCTGAAGGGCAGGGCATTGTGTTCAAGGAAGGTCATACCGTGGTCATGGTGTTCGCCGCCCACGAGGAACTCCAGGAAGGCCTGAGCAAAACCCTGAAGGCCGCGACCGCCAAGGCCGCCAAATGGCGCAAGGGCGAATTGACGTTCAAGCCCAGCGAGTAACGCACTGCGATAAAGGTCAATCCGGGAACCTCGGCTACAGTCAGTTGACTCAACTGAATGCCGACGCCATTTGAGGTGGCCCCATGACCCGACTACGTGCCCTGATGGTCAGTGCCTTGGCCAGTGTCAGCTTATGCCTGGCCAATACTCCGAGCCAGGCAGCCAATGCGCCTATTCACTTTGCCGATTTGAACTGGGAAAGTGGCAGCTTCATTACCGAAACGCTGCGAGTGATTGTCGAGAAAGGCTACGGTTTGCCCACCGATACACTGCCTGGCACGACCATTACCCTGGAAACGGCCCTGGCCAAGAACGACATTCAAGTGATCGCCGAGGAGTGGGCGGGGCGCAGCCCGGTGTGGGTCAAGGCCGAAGCCGAAGGCAAAGTGGTTGCCTTGGGCGACACCGTCAAGGGGGCTACCGAAGGCTGGTGGGTGCCGGAGTATGTGATCAAGGGTGATCCGGCCCGGGGCATCAAGGCGTTGGCGCCCAACTTGCGCAGTGTGACGGATCTTGCGCAATACAAGGACGTCTTCAAAGACCCGGAAACCCCAGGCAAAGGCCGTTTTCTCAATAGCCCCATCGGTTGGACGTCTGAGGTTGTGAATGCGCAGAAGCTCAAGGCCTACGGTTTGAGTGACAGTTACGTGAACTTTCGCAGCGGTTCGGGGGCGGCGCTGGATGCCGAGATCAGTTCATCGATCCAGCGCGGTAAGCCCGTGCTGTTTTATTACTGGTCGCCGACACCCCTGTTAGGGCGCTTCAAATTGGTTCAGCTGCAAGAGCCACCCTTCGATGCCCAGGCCTGGGCCACCCTGACCGATGCCAGCAACCCTAATCCCAAACCCACTCGTTCATTGCCCTCGAAGCTGTCGATCGGTGTGTCCAAGGCCTTTCAAGACCAGTACCCGCAGCTGACGGGCTTTTTTGAAAAGGTTCAATTGCCGATTGACCCGCTCAACGCAGCGTTGGCCCGGATGAGCGAGCATCACCAGCCGCCTCGCCAGGCGGCTGAGGCATTTCTGAAGGCCAACCCGCAGTTGTGGCAAGGTTGGGTGCCGGCCGAGGTGGCGCAGAAAGTCAGCGACAGTCTGTAGGAGCAGACTTTAGTCGCGATGGCGTCGACACGGTTTGCAAGATGACCGCGGCGATGCCATCGCGACTAAAGTCTGCTCCTACCTCCGGCTGCTGACCTCGGCCGGCACATCGTCTCCGGCCATGCGTTTGCGAAACAGCGCAGCGCGTGCCAACAGCAGGGTGGTGACCGGCACAGTGATCGCCAGCAGGATCGGGATCAACCAGGCATGCAGCACCGGGGAGTGCTTGAGGCCGGAAAAATACAGGATCGAGGCCAAGGCCACGCACCAGGTCCCCAGGGTCGAGGCCAAGGCCGGAGGGTGCATGCGCTGGAAGTAATCCTTCATTCGCAGCAAACCCACGGCGCCGGTGAGGGCGAACAGGCTGGACAGCAACAGCAGTGCAGCCGTCGCCACTTCAGCCCAGAGGGGAAGATCATTGAGTGTGTTCATTCGATCACCTCGCCGCGCAACAGGAATTTGGCCAGGGCAAAGGAGCCGACAAAACCGAACAGGGCGATCAGCAGGGCGCCTTCGAAATAGGTGTCACTGGCGTAGCGAATGCCCAGCACCATCATGGTCAGCATGGCCAGGATGTACAGGTAGTCCAGGGCCAACACCCGGTCTTGGGCCGAGGGGCCTTTGAACAGCCGGATCAACGTCATCAGCATGGCCAGCGCAAAGATGAACAAGCTGATGAGGATGGCATTGGCTAGCAGGCCGCTCATTCGAAAATCTCCATCAGGGGGTGCTCGTAGGTGGTCTTGTAGTGTTCGATAAATCGCGCCTCATCCTCCAGGTCGAAGACGTGCAGCAGCAAGATGCTGCGGTCCAGCGCCAGCTCTGACCAGACCGTGCCCGGTACAACCGTCGTGATCATCGACAGTGCGGCCAGGCCGTGGGCATCGCGCAGGTCCAGGGGGACTTTGACGAACTGGGAGCGTGGTGCCTGCCGGTGTGCGGTCCAGACCCGCCATGCGACCTGCAGGTTTGAGAGCACCGCATCGATACCCACACGCAGAATCAGCTTCACGATCACGCCTGGGCGGCGGATATGCGCAGCCTTGGGTCGCAGCGGCGCCATCAGGATCGGTGCCAGAAACGCCAATAACGCCCCCAGCAACAGGTTGCCGGCGCTCAGGGACAGGTTTAACAGCAGCCACAGGCCCCACAGGGCCAGCGATAACAAGGGTGCGGGAAATAGCTGCTTCATGGTTGCACCTGCGTACCGGCAGCCAGGGCGGCAGGGCCTGGAACAGGGCGGGTGTCCAGTACCGTCCTGATATAAGGTTGCGGGTCAGCAAGGCTCGCCGCGGTATCCTGGGTATAGCGCAACAGGGTCTCGGCCTGCAGCGTCAAGAGTACGCACAGGCCGAGCAACACGGCGATTGGCACGCATTCGTACACTCGCAAGAGTGGCGAAGGGCGTTCCTGAGGTGTCCAAAACCTGGAAATGCCGACGCGTACCATCGCGATCAACGAGGCCAATCCTGACAGAATCAACAGGGCCATCATCAGCCAGCCCGTCAGTGGCATGGCTGTCGGTGATTCGATGCCCATCCCTTGCGGATTCAGCAATGCGCCCATCAGCGCCAGCTTGCCGATAAAACCCGAAAAGGGCGGCATGCCGACGATCAGCAGCACGCAGGCGATAAAACTCAAGCCCAGAAAAGCCATGGCCCAGGGGATCACCTGGCCGATCACGGCTTTCTGCTCATCATCCAGATTGATGCCCTTGGGCGGGTGCAGCGACTCCAACGGCATGGGCAGTGGCTCGCCTTCGTCCTCCAGGGGAAGCTCGTTGGCCGAGCGCGAACGCTCGATCAGCTCGGCCAGCAAAAACAGAGCACTGAGGGCGAGGGTTGAACTGACCATGTAAAACAGCGCGCCCCCGGTCAGGGCCACCTGGCCGAAGCCGATGGCAGACAACAGAATGCCAGCCGATACCAGGATGCAGAGGCTGGCCATGCGCTCAAGGCGCTGCGCCGCCAGCATCGGCACGGCGGCACAGACGATGGTCGCCAAGCCGCCGTAGACCAGCCATTCGCCGCCGAAGAACGCAGAAGCGCCGGCCTGCCCGGAAAACAGCAGTGTCCACAACCGCAGCACGGTATAGATACCGACCTTGGTCATGATGGCAAACATCGCCGCCACTGGGGCGCTGGCAGCCGAGTAGGCCGGTACCAGCCAGAAGTTCAGCGGCCACATGCCGGCCTTGGCCAGAAAGGCGGTGGCGAGGATCGCAGCGCCGGCGTGCAGCAGGCCGCGATCAGCCTCGGGTACCAAGGGAATTTTCAGCGCCAGGTCGGCCATGTTCAAGGTGCCGGTCACGCCATAGATCATCGCCGCGCCGATCAAAAACAGCGAGGAGGCCAGCAGGTTGATTGCAATGTAATGCAAGCCCGCGGTCACCCTGGCCCGTCCGCTGCCGTGCAGGATCAGGCCATAGGAGGCCGCCAGCAACACTTCGAAAAACACGAAGAGGTTGAACAGGTCGGCCGTGAGGAATGCGCCATACAGGCCCATCAACTGAATCTGGAACAGCGCGTGGAAGCTGGAACCGGCGCCGTCCCAACGGGCCATGGCGAACAGCAGCGCGCACACCCCGATAATGCCGGTGAGCACCAGCATCAAGGCCGACAGCCGATCGGCGACCAGTACGATACCAAAGGGTGCTGGCCAGTTACCCGGCAGGTAAACGCCGATGGAGCTGGCCTGGCCCTGGGCGTTGACCCATACCAGCAAGGCAATGGAAATACCCAGGCCCACCAGGGTCGACAGCAGGTTGATCCGCGCTTTCAGCGGCCGATGGCGTTCGCCCAGCAGCAGCAACAGCGAAGCGGTCAGCAGTGGCAGCAAGATCGGAGCGACAATCAGGTCAGGCATCCAGCTCATTCCTTGGGCTCCCGGCCATCGACATGGTCAGTACCGGTCAATCCGCGTGAGGCCAGCAGCACCACCAGGAACAACGCCGTCATCGCGAAGCTGATCACAATGGCGGTCAGCACCAACGCCTGGGGCAGGGGGTCGGTGTAATTCAACAGGTCTTGCGGTACACCCTCCTTGATGATCGGCTCCTTGCCGATAAACAGGCTGCCCATGCTGAAGATGAACAGGTTGACCCCGTACGACAACAGGCACAGGCCCATCACCACCTGGAAGGTCCGTGGCCGCAGGATCAGCCAGACGCCTGAAGCGGCCAGGACGCCAATGGCGATTGCGATGACTTCTTCCATCAGGCGGCTCCCTGGGGTGCGACGGTTTTCGGCAGGCTGCCAGGGCGGTAGGCGCGAACAGACTGGTGGGCCAGCGCCGTGAGGATCAACAGGGTCGAACCGACGACCACGGTAAACACCCCGACATCGAAGAACAGCGCGCTGGCGATATGGATGTCGCCCAGCACCGGTAGGTGCAGGTGGGCGGTGTGGGTGGTCAGGAACGGGTAACCGAAGAGTAAGGCGCCCACCCCGGTCAGGGTCGCGCACAAAAGCCCCGTGCCCATCCAGCGCAGCGGACGCAAGCTCATCTGTGCCTCGACCCACTGGGTGCCGGCGACCATGTACTGCAGGATAAAGGCCACCGACATCACCAGCCCCGCCACAAAGCCGCCGCCCGGCTGGTTATGGCCGCGCATGAACAAATACATCGACACCACCAGGGCCATGGGCAGCAGCAGGCGTACTAGCACGGCGGGCACCATCATGAAGCCCAGGGCCGTGTCATCGGCGCTGCGTGGGTTGACCAGGTCAGTCACCACGTCCGGCGCCAACAGGCGCTGCTGGGCGGGCAGTTGCAGGCTTTCACGGGGTGGGCGGAAGCGTCGCAGCAGGGCGAACACGGCCAGCGCCACGGCCACCAGGACCGTGATTTCACCCAGGGTGTCGAAGCCGCGGAAATCCACCAGCATGACATTGACCACATTGCTGCCCCCGCCTTCTGGCAAGGCTCGGCTGAGGTAGAACGAGGAGATGTCGTTGGGCGTCGCGCGGGTCAGCATCGAGTATGACAGCACCGCCATGCCGCCGCCGACCAACAGGGCCAGCACCAGGTCACGCAAGCGTCTGGCGCGGGCGCGAGTTTCGCTGCCGGGCAAAGGCAAGACATCTTCGATTCGCCGAGGCAACCAACGCAGGCCCAGCAGGATCAGCACAGTCGTCACCACCTCTACGACCAGTTGGGTCAGGGCCAGGTCAGGCGCCGAGAACCAGACAAAGGTGATGCAGGTCATCAGCCCGCACACACTGACCATGGTCAAGGCAGCAAGCCGATGGTACTTGGCCTGGTAGGCCGCACCGATAGCGCAGGCGATCGCGATCAGCCAGAGAATGACGAAGACCCCGGAACCCGGGATCTTCGGCCGGTCGCCCCAACTCAGGCCGCCCTCGATCATCGGCAACAGCCCCGCCAGGAAAGCGATCAGCACCAGCATGAACAGCTGTACTTGCAAACGCCGGGTGGTGAACAGGTGCTCGAAGCGGCGTGCCAGGCGCATCAGCAGAATATGGCCGCGTTCGAACAGGCGCTTGCCGTTGAGGTGGCGAATCAAGGGCGGGTGCGAGACTCGACCTTCCTTGAGCGCAGAGCGCAGCAACAGGTAGAGGAGGATGCCGCCTGACATGGCAATCAGGCTCATGATCATCGGGGCGTTCCAGCCGTGCCAGATGGCCAGGCTGTACTCGGGCAGCGTGCCGCCCACCACCGGCAGCGCCGCTGCAGCGAGGATCGGCCCAACGATCTGGGCAGGGAAGACCCCCACCAGCAAGCAGGTCATCACCAGCAGTTCCACCGGTGCGCGCATCCAGCGTGGCGGCTCATGGGGCGAGTGGGGCAGGTCGGTGGCCGTTGGGCCGAAGAAGACGTCGACGGTAAAGCGCAGCGAATAGGCGACGCTGAAGGTCCCGGCGAGGGTCGCGATCACCGGCAGCGAAGCTTCGACCCAGGTGGTGGAGTTGATAAACACGGTTTCGGCAAAGAACATTTCCTTGGACAAAAAACCGTTGAGCAGCGGGACGCCGGCCATGGAGGCGCTGGCCACCATGGCCAGGGTCGCCGTAAAGGGGATCAGGCGAATCAGACCACTGAGTTTACGAATATCTCGGGTGCCGCTTTCATGGTCAATGATGCCAGCCGCCATGAACAACGAGGCCTTGAAGGTGGCATGGTTGAGGATATGAAACACCGCCGCCACGGCGGCCAGCGGGCTGTTCAGGCCCAGCAGCAGGGTAATCAGGCCCAGGTGGCTGATGGTCGAGTAGGCGAGCAGGCCCTTGAGGTCTGACTGGAACATCGCGGTGTAGGCGCCCAGGACCAGGGTGCAGGCGCCCGCACCCCCGACGATCCAGAACCACTCATCACTCCCCGACAGCACGGGCCACAAGCGAGCCAGCAAAAACACACCGGCCTTGACCATGGTCGCCGAATGCAGGTAGGCCGACACCGGTGTCGGCGCAGCCATGGCGTGTGGGAGCCAGAAGTGGAAGGGGAATTGTGCGCTTTTGCTCAAGGCGCCAATGAGGATCAAGGCCAGCAGAGGGGGATAGAGGGCATGGTCGCGGATCAGTTCACCGGCAGCCAAGACCTTGTCCAGGTCGTAGCTGCCGACCACATGGCCGAGCAGCAGCACACCGACCAACAGGCATAAGCCACCGGCGCCGGTCACCATCAGCGCCATGTAGGCACCACGGCGGGCATCGGCCCGGTGGTGCCAATAGCCGATCAGCAGGAACGAGAACAGGCTGGTCAATTCCCAGAAAAACACGATCTGGATCAGGTTGCCGGAGATCACCACACCCAGCATGGCGCCCATGAACGCCAGGAAGAATGAAAAGAAGCGCGGTACCGGGTCCTGGGGTGACATGTAGTATCGGGCATACAGCGACACCAGCGCACCAATACCCAGCACCAGCATGGAAAACAGCCAGGCAAAGCCGTCCATGCGCAGGACCAGGTTCAGGCCTAGGCTGGGCAGCCAGAGAATTTCTTCGCGAATAACCCCGCCGTGGGCAATCTGCGGATAGAACATTGCCACCTGAACGGCACCGATCAAGGCCACGAGACCCGCGAGCAGGGATTCGCTGTTACGTGCGTTGTGCGGCAGCACGGCTGCCAGACAACTGCCGATGAAGGGCAGTAGCAGTAGAACTATCAAAGACATAGGCTTCTATTCTGCGGGAATTTTGAGGAGATCATACGGACCGGAACGTTGATCACCAACCTTGAACCTGTGGCAGAATCCTACAAACAAACAAGATTAGTCCTACTTTTCGACCCCGCACCGGTATGCTTGCGGCGGTTACTAACGCCAGACGCCTATGATTTTCAAGATCGCCATTTTTCTCTGCACCCTCATCGCAATGGAAGGGGTGGGCTTTGCCGCGCATAAATACATCATGCACGGCTGGGGTTGGTTTCTGCATCGCTCCCACCACGAGGAGCACCTGGGCGCGGTTGAAACCAATGACGTCTATCTACTGGTTTTGGCCTCGGTGGCAATCTGCTTGGTCGTGTTGGGCAACAGTGGCCATGAGCCGCTGCAATGGGTGGGCGCCGGCGTGGCGGCGTTCGGGCTGATTTATGTGATCGTCCATGACGGCATCGTGCATCGGCATTGGCCGGTTCGGGCCAGGCCGAAAAATCGCTATCTCAAGCGTTTGTACCAGGCGCATTTGCTGCACCATGCGGTGAAGGGACGTCAGAACAGTGTTTCGTTCGGCTTTCTATATGCGCCGCCATTGAAGGTGCTCAAGCGGCAATTGCAGGCCAGTCGCCGCCCGGATGTCAGCAGGCCTGGCCTGCCATCGATTTTCCGCTGGCGATAAGGCTGCTGGCAAAGAGAGTGAGCGCCTGTACCAGGTGCTGTTCACTGATCTCGATCATTTCCCACTGCAACTGCCCATAAAGCATGCCTATCACCGCATGGGTAATCAGACCGATCTGATCGCAGTCGGTGTTTTTCCGCCAGATTGAAGGCGACGTATGCCTGTACGGAACGCTGCAGGCGTTCGGTCGGACAGCGGGCGCCTCGGAGACTGCGGCTGGTATAAGACTATAGGTCTGAAAGGGCAGGCTCGATCAGCTCGAACAGCAGGCATTGCTTGTTTTCGATGTGGTGGTAGAGCGAGCCCGCGATCGCGGGTGGTGTGAGCAGGGGAGGAACGAGCGGCCGCTGGCATGGTGAATCCCTGTTTGCAGAAGGGTGTTGGGGCGGCAGGCAGCGCGTAAATTGCGTTTGACCAAATGTAAGACAACAGGCATCTTACGTAAAGGCTAAATCGCGAGGTGTCGTATGGAAGGTCAAACGGTTGTAATCGTAGGCGGGGCATCGGGTCTGGGGTTGGAAACAGCCAAGTTAATGCAGAAACGCGGCGCCAGGAAAATCGGCATTATTGACCGCAATGAGCAACTGATGGTCGAGGCAGCCAAGCTGCTGCAGGTGGATGGGTGCGAGATTGCCACTGCCGTGGGCGATATCTCCCGCCAGGACAGCGCCCATGCGGCGTTTGCACAGATCGTCAATGCCTTGGGGCGCGTGGATTGCCTGGTTAACAGTGCCGCGATTTATCCACGCAAGGATATTCTGGAGATCACCGACGAAGAGTGGGATCTGGAGAACGCCGTCAACATCAAGGGCACCTATCACATGATGGTCGCCGCCGTTAAACACATGCAGGCCTATGTGGCGGCTCCAGCTGTGACCGGTCGCATCGTCAATGTCACTTCAGTGGATGCCTTCAAGGCCCACCCGCAAAATGCCCACTATGCCGCCACCAAGGCAGCCGTGGTCAGTCTGACCAAATCTTTTGCCCAGGCCTGCGCCAAAGACCAGATCCTGGTCAACTCCGTTGCGCCAGCGGGTTTTGCTACCGAGCGCGCCAAGCAATTGGGCTTTCTGGGTGAGTTGGCCGCGGCTAATCCGCTGGGCCGTGCTGCCGAGCCTGTTGAGATCGCCGAGTGGATCGTAATGATGGGCAGCAGCCGCAACTCTTATGCGACTGGCGAGAACGTGATCGTCAGTGGGGGCTACATCTATGCCTGATTCCAACTCGGTATCGGCCCTGTACCGCACGGCGCTGGTGACGGGCGCGACCAGCGGTATCGGCAAGGCGATTGTGCTGGCCCTGCGTGACGCCGGGCTGCAGGTGATTGCGGTGGGTCGTAGCCGCGAAGCGCTGGATGCCTTGCGCGCCGAAGAGGGTGTGATTGCATTGCAGGCGGATGTGCGAGAGGTGGGCGCGTTTGCCGAAATCCTCGCGCAATACCCGGTGGATGTGCTGGTCAACAACGCCGGTATTCTCTCCACGCGTGCTTCGTTCCAGGATATCGACCCGGCTGAAATCGACAACATGTTCGATATCAACCTCAAAGCGCCATTGCACCTCACTCGCCAGGTAGTGCCCGGCATGATTGCGCGCGGGCATGGTCATCTGTTTTTCCTGGGCTCCAGTGCCGGTCGAGCACCGCATCCGGGCGCGGCGGTGTACGGTGCTTCCAAGGCCGGGGTCAGCCTGTTCTGTGATGCCTTGCGCTGCGACCTGCTGGGTACTGGGGTGCGCGTGACCGAGATTGCACCGGGGAGGGTGCAGACTCAGCTGTATAAAACCGCCATGGGCATGCAAGCGGCGGGTAGTGAGCTGTACGAGGGCTATGAATCGATCCAGCCCGAAGACATAGCTCAATTGTTGCTGGCTGCCCTGCGTTTGCCGCAGCAGGTGGATGTGTCGCGCCTCGAAGTATTCCCGACGGCCCAGGCCGTGGGTGGCTCGCGGATGGTCAAGACACACTCGGGGCTGTAGGGGCAGGCGGTTCGGCGTTCCGATTTACCTGCGATGGGCGCGCTTCGGTTTGCCTGATGCATTGCGGCAAGGTCATCGCAGTGGTCCGGCATTCCGGTAAATACAATCGATTCAAAAGGCGTAGTGTTAGTACTTGACCACATGTAAGACAACATATAACTTACATCAGGGGCGGGCTTATCACCGCTGGCCATGAGTTCAAGAATTTCAGGGGATACTTTGATGACTGCTACTTCATGTCGAGTCGGCGTGGACATAGGTGGAACCTTTACGGATATCGCGTTGGACATCGACGGGGTATTGCATTCGACCAAGATTCTCACCGACTACGAATTGCCCGAACGTGCAATTCTCACCGGCGTCAATATGGTCGTCGAAGCGGCAGGGCTGAAACTGTCCGATATCGACCAACTGATTCATGGCACCACCCTGGCCACCAACGCCCTGATCGAGCGACGCGGTGCGCGTACGGCCTTCATCACCACCGAAGGTTTTCGCGATACGCTGGAAATGCGCACCGAAAACCGTTTTGAACAGTACGACATCAACATTACCTTGCCGCCGCCGCTGATCGAGCGCGAACACCGCTACACCTTGCGCGAACGCCTGGATGTGCATGGCGAGGTGCTGATTGCGCCGCAACAGGCAGACATCGATGCCCTGGTGGAGCGCATTGCCGAAGGCAATTACCAAAGCATCGCCGTCGGTTTGATCCACAGCTATGTCAACGGCACTCATGAACGGCTGGTGCGCGATGCCCTGCAAGCACGCCTGCCGAATGTATCGGTCTCGATTTCCAGCGAAGTTTCGCCGCAGATGCGCGAGTTCGAACGTTTCAATACTGTCTGCGCCAACGCCTACGTCAAGCCGCTGATCAAGTCCTACCTGGATCGCCTGGTGGTGACCCTCAAGCAGGCCGGCGCCGATTGCCCGGTGTTCATGATCCACTCCGGTGGCGGCATCATTTCGATCCAAAGTGCTGCCGAGTTTCCGGTGCGCCTGGTGGAATCCGGCCCCGCCGGTGGCGCGATCTTCGCGGCCGACATCGCTCGTAAATATGAACTTGATTCAGTGGTGTCCTTCGACATGGGCGGCACTACCGCAAAGATTTGCCTGATTGAAAATAAGGTGCCCAAGACCGCCAAGACGTTCGAAGTGGCGCGTACCTATCGTTTCAAGAAAGGTAGTGGCATGCCGATTTCCATCCCGGTAGTGGAAATGGTCGAGATTGGTGCCGGTGGTGGTTCAATCGCCAGTATCGACAGCATGCGCCAGATTCGCGTTGGCCCGCACAGCGCGGCCTCCGAACCCGGCCCTGCATGCTACGGTCGCGGTGGCCTGGAGCCCACGATCACCGACGCCAACCTGCTGCTGGGCCGGCTGGATGCCGATAACTTCGCAGGTGGCGCACTGCGTCTTTCTGTCGACAACGCCGCTTCTGCCGTTGCCCGTGTCATCGGTGGCCCGTTGAATATGCAAGCCCTGACCGCTGCCTACGGCATCTGCGAAGTGGTCGACGAAAACATGGCCAACGCCGGTCGCGTGCATGCCGTTGAAAGCGGCAAGGACATCGCTGACTACACCATGATCACCTTCGGTGGCGGTGGCCCGCTGCACGCGGCGCGCCTGTGCGAAAAAATGGGGGTCTCACGCTTCTTGGTACCTGCCGGTGCCGGCGTGGGGTCGGCCATCGGTTTCTTGCGTGCGCCATTTGGCTATGAGGCCGTGCGCAGTTCGTTCGTGCGCCTGTCCGAGTTCGATGCACCACAAGTCAATGCATTGATCGACGACATGAAGGCTGAGTCCATTGGCTTTTTGCGCCAAGGCATGCCTGTCGGTGAGCCGGAACTGGAATGCACAGCGTTCATGCGTTATGTCGGCCAGGGCTGGGAAATCCCTGTCAGCGTACCCTTCAAGCCGTTCAGCAACAGCGACACGACGCAATTCAAGACACTGTTCGAAGCGGCCTACACCATGTTCTTCGGTCGTCCGATCGACGGGCCGGATATCGAGATTGTCAGCTGGTCGGTCAAAGCCAGTTCGCCACTGCAACCGGTGGAGCCGGTCGAACAGGTCAAGGCCTCCCATCGTGCCCATGAAGTCACGCGTCGCGAAGTCTTCGATGTGGCCGGTGGCGGGTTTGTCGATGCTGGCATCTATCAGCGCGAAGAACTGCAGGCAGGGGCGCGGATCGACGGCCCGGCCATCATTGCAGAGCGAGAAACCTCGACTTTCGTGTCGTCCTCGTTCACCGCCACTGTCCAGCCCGACGGCTGCCTGCTGGTCGTTCGGCGCTAAGCGTCATTTGCATAGAAGGCGATTTCTCATGAGCGAAACATTGATCGATATTCAGATGCAGGTGATGTGGAATCGCCTGGTCTCGGTGGTAGAAGAGCAGGCCCTGACCCTGATCCGCACCGCGTTCTCCACCAGCGTGCGTGAAGCGGGCGACTTGTCGGCCGGGGTCTTCGACCGCGCCGGCAATATGTTGGCCCAGGCGGTCACCGGTACCCCCGGTCACGTCAACACTATGGCTGAAGCGGTTGTGCATTTCATCAATGACATCGGCATCGACAACATTTTCGAAGGCGATGTCTATGTAACCAACGACCCTTGGAAGGGCACCGGTCACTTGCACGACATCACCATCGTTTCGCCCTCGTTCTACAAGGGCAAGCTGATCGGTTATTTCGCCAGTACTGCCCACGTGGTGGACATTGGTGGACGTGGTTTTGGCCCTGATGCCCGTGAGGTCTATGAAGAAGGTCTGTTCATCCCGATCCTCAAGCTGTTCGAGCGAGGCCAGGTTAACCGCGACTTCATCAATATCCTGCGCAATAACGTGCGCGAAAATGATCGGGTCGTGGGCGACTTCTACGCCTTGTCGGCCTGCAACGAAACTGGCCACAAACGTCTGCTGAGCATGCTTGAAGAGTTCGGCCTGGAAGACCTGGAACACATCGGCGGCTTTATTCTGGAGCACAGTCGCCGCGCCACGCTGGAATGCTTCAAATCGCTGCCCCACGGCATCTATCAGAACAGTATGACCCTGGACGGCTACGACGTACCCGTGACCCTGGCAGTGACCTTGACGGTTGGCCCGGATGGCATCCTCACGGACTTTACCGGCACGTCCGGTATGAGCCAGTTCGGTATCAACGTACCGCTGGGCTATGCCAAGGCTTACGCCTGCTACGGCCTCAAGTGCATTGTGGCGCCAGAAATCCCGAACAACTCGGCATCGCTGGCACCGTTCGAGGTCATTGCGCCTGAAGGCTGCATCCTCAACGCCAAGCACCCGGCCCCGGTATCGGTTCGCCATGTGTTGGGCCACTTTGTCCCGGACCTGGTACTCGGTGCGCTACACAATTGCCTGCCTGGCCAGGTGCCCGCCGAAGGCGCCAGCGCCCTGTGGAACTTGCACCTGAGCGTGCGCCCGCTGGAAACCAACCCGAACGGTCGAAACGCCGAGATGCTGATGTTCAACAGTGGCGGCATGGGCGCCCGTGCCGGCAAAGATGGCCTCAGTGCCACGGCGTTTCCGAGCGGCGTGCACACCATGCCGGTCGAGGCCACCGAGCACGCAGGCCCTGTGATTGTCTGGCGCAAAGAGCTTCGTGAAGGTTCTGGCGGTGCCGGCCTGCTGCGCGGTGGCTTGGGCCAGGAGATCGAAGTCTCGGCGGCGGAGGGCTATTCGTTCCGCTTCAGCGCCATGTTCGACCGTATCCAGTACCCGGCACGCGGCCTGGAAGGGGGCAAGGAAGGTTCGAAAGGTTATGTCGGCCTGGACGACGGCACGGTGTTGCGTGGCAAGGGCCAGCAGTTTGTACCGGCCGAGCGCCGTCTGGTGCTGAGCCTGCCCGGCGGCGGAGGTTACGGCGAGCCGCGCGAGCGTGATCGTAACGAAGTCGCACGGGACCTGCGCTTCGGATACATCAGTGCCGAGCAAGCGCGCAACGATTACGGCTACGAGCCTGGGCAGGGGAACTGAGCCATGGAATTTCAGAGTTCACGCGTCAAGACAGTCAAGAGCTCGCCCAGCATGGCGGTCTCGGTGTTGGCCAAGCAGATGCTCGCCAAGGGTGAGCCGGTGATCAACCTGAGCCTCGGCGAGCCGGATTTCAACACCCCGGCCCACGTGATCGAGGCAGCCTACCAGGCCATGCTGGACGGCAACAACCACTACACCGCGCCGAACGGCTACGACGAGCTGCGCCAGGCCATTGTCGCCAAGTTTGAACGCGAGAATGGCTTGAGCTACGGGCAGGACGAAATCTGCATCGCCAATGGCGCCAAGCAGCTACTGTTCAACGCCTTCCTGGCAACGCTGGAGGAGGGTGATGAAGTGATCACCCCGGCACCGTACTGGGTGTCGTACACCGATATGGTGCTGCTCAACGGCGGCGTACCCAAGGTCATTCCCTGCGGTTCGGAATACGGCTTCAAGCTCGATGCCGAGCGCCTGGAAGCAGCCATCACGCCCAGCACCCGCTGGCTGATGCTCAACTCGCCCAACAACCCTTGCGGCGCGATCTACAGCCGCGACGAGTTCGCAGCCTTGGGCGCCGTGCTGGAGCGTCACCCGAGGGTGCTGGTGATATCCGATGAAATCTACGAGCACATCATTCTTGGAGACAAGCCCTTCGTGCCCTTCGTCAAGGCCTGCCCGCAGCTGCGCGAGCGCACCCTGGTGATCAATGGTGTCTCCAAGGCCTATGCCATGACTGGCTACCGCCTGGGCTACGCCGCAGGTCCCAAGGCACTGATCGTGGCCATGAACAAGACCCAGTCGCAGACCACGACTTGCCCCTCATCGATCTCGCAGCTGGCGACCGTGGCCGCCTTGAATGGCCCGCAGGATTTCGTCCGCAAGGCCAATCGCGAATACCAGGCGCGTGGCGCCATGGTGGTGGAAGGGTTGGCGGCCATCGACGGGCTGGAACTGCAGATGCCGGAAGGGGCGTTCTACGCCTTTCCCAAGTGTGCTGCGTTCATTGGCAAGCGCACCCCCGATGGCCAATTGATCGAAAGCGATACTGACCTTGCCAACTACCTGCTGCGCGACGGCAAGGTGGCGACGGTGCCGGGTTCGGCATTCGGTTTGCAGCCTTATATCCGCCTGTCTTTCGCCACGTCGCGTGAGCAACTGGAGCAGGCCATTTCCCAGTTGCGCATAGCTCTGGCCGCGCTGGTTTGACTGTCGGCCTGACATTCACGAATTCGAGACTTCGACCATGAGCAAACCCTTCAAACGACTGTTGATTACCGGTGCTGCCGGCCGCCTGGGCAAAGTCTTGCGCGCGCACCTGCGCGAACTGGCCGATGAGCTGCGCCTGACCGACATCGCCGACATGGGCAGTGCCGGGCCCCATGAGGAGCTGGTGTGTTGCGACCTGGGTAACCTGGCCGACGTACTGCCGCTGGCGGAGGGTGTCGATGCGATCATTCATGCCGGTGGCGTTCCGGTGGAAAATACCTTCGCCTCGATTCTCAACGGCAACATCGTCGGCACCTACAACGTCTACGAAGCCGCGCGCCAGCACGGCGTGAAGCGGGTGATCTACACCAGTTCCAACCACGCCATCGGCTTCTATGACCGTACCGAAACCATCGACGCCAGCGTGCCGCACCGCCCCGACAGCCTGTACGGCGTGAGCAAGTGCTTCGCCGAAGACCTGGGCCGCTATTACTGGGACAAGTTCGGCATCGAGTCGGTCAACCTGCGTATTGGCTCCTCGTTCGAAGAGCCGCTGGACCGCCGCATGCTCGCCACCTGGCTGTCGTTCGGTGATTTCGCCCAGTTGGTTGAACGTTCGCTGACGGCACCGCGCGTGGCACACATGATCGTCTATGGCATGTCGGCCAACCGCGAAAGCCTCTGGGACAACCGCATGGCGTCCTCCATTGGTTATGCCCCCCAGGACAGCGCCGACGTCTATCGCGAAAAAGTGCTCGCCAACCACCCACCGCTGGCCCCCAACGAGCCCGCCGCGCGTTTTCACGGCGGCAATTTCGCCGGCGCCGGCCATTTCGAAGACCCGAAATAACGTCATTCCAACGCATTCTCAGAGGTCCAAGCCATGGCTTCGACAGCAACAAAGCAGCATTACGACGTAGTGATCGTTGGCGGCGCGGTCAACGGCAGCGCCACGGCCTATTTTTTGGCCAACAACCCGGATTTCACCGGTTCCGTGCTGGTGGTCGAGCGCGACTGGACCTACGCCCAGTCGGCCTCGGCGCTGTCCAGCAGCTCCATCCGCGTCCAGTTCTCCAACCCGATTAACATCCAGATTTCGCGTTTTGGCGCCCAGTTCATCCGCGACTTCCCTGAGTTGATGCAAGTCAACGGCGAAAAGCCGGACCTGGCTTTCAAAGAAAACGGCTATCTGTTCCTGGCCGACAACAAGGGCTTTGAGGTGCTCAAGCGCCTGCACCAGACCCAACTGGACAATGGCGCCGATGTGACCTTGATGGACACCGATGCGCTGATCAAGCGCTTCCCCTGGGTCAATCCCGACAGCCTGGCCGGTGGCACTTACGGCGAGAAAGACGAAGGCTGGTTCGACAACTACGGGATCATGAACGGCTTTCGCAAGAAGGCTCGTTCCCTGGGCGTGGAGTATGTCGAGAACGAAGTGGTCGAAGTGCTGCGCGAAGGCGATGTGATCACCGGTGTGCGCCTGGGCGATGGTCAGCTAATTCGCTGCGGCACGCTGGTCAATACCGCCGGCACCCGAGGTCGGCAGGTCGCGCGTATGGCCGGCCTGGATATTCCGGTAGAGGCTCGTCGTCGCTCGCTGTTCGTGTTCGATTGCCACACACCGCTGCCAGGCACCGTGCCGCTGACGATCGACCCCACGGGTGTGTTCTTCCGGCCTGAAGGTCATCTGTACTTGGGCGGCACCTACCCGAAGCACGACCCCGAAGTGGACTTCAACGATTTCGACGTACTGCATCAGGAATTTGAGGACGAAGTCTGGCCGATCCTGGCCGAGCGTGTACCAGCGTTTGAAGCGATCAAGGTGGTCAACTCCTGGGCAGGCCACTACGACTTCTGCGTGCTGGACCACAACGCCATCGTCGGCCCGCACAACGAAGTCGGCAACTTCCTGTTCTGCAACGGCTTCAGTGGTCATGGCCTGCAGCAGGCGCCTGCCATCGGTCGCGGCCTAAGCGAGTTGATCACCTATGGCGGCTATCGCAGCCTGGATTTGAGCGCGCTGTCTTATCAGCGTGTGATCGAAAATCGCCCCTTTTTGGAAGACTCGGTCATCTGATCGTGCCGCCTGATGGAGAACACCACAATGAACAATGAATCCAAGGGGCTGCGCAGCGGCGGGCAGGTACTGGTCGATGCCTTGCGTATCAACGGTGTCGAACGCGCCTTTTGTGTGCCGGGTGAAAGTTACCTGGCGGTGCTCGACGCGCTGCACGATGCCAAGGATGACATCGAGCTGATTGTCTGTCGCCAGGAAGGCGGCGCCGCCTATATGGCCGAAGCCTACGGCAAGCTCACTGGCAAGCCCGGGATCTGCTTTGTGACCCGCGGGCCGGGCGCGACCAACGCCTCGGTGGGCGTGCACACGGCGTTCCAGGACTCCACGCCGATGATCCTGTTTATCGGTCAGGTGGCGCGCGATCAGGTCGAACGTGAAGCCTTCCAGGAAATCGACTACCGCCGCATGTTCGGCCAGATGGCCAAGTGGGTGGTGGAAGTAGACGATGCGGCGCGCCTGCCTGAGCTGCTCAGCCAAGCGTTTCATCGGGCCACCAACGGCCGGCCAGGACCTGTCGTGGTGGCGTTGCCTGAAGACATGTTGACCGACCTTGTCAATGTGCCCGACGCAGGCCCGGCGCAAGCCATCGAAGCAGCTGCGTCGCCGGCGGCGCTAAGCCAGCTTCAAGCGCTGATCAGCGAGGCCCAGCGCCCGCTGGTGGTGCTCGGTGGTGGCGGCTGGAGCATCGAAGCGGTCGCGGACATTCAACGCTTTATTGAAACCCAGAACCTGCCGGTCGCTGCGTCGTTCCGTTGCCAGGACCTGTTCGATAACACCTTGCCCAACTACGCCGGCGACCTGGGGTTGGCGGCGGGGCCAGAACTGGTCGAAGCGGTCAAGAACAGTGACCTGTTGCTGGTGATTGGTGCTCGCTTGGGTGAGATGAGTACGGGCGGCTACGCGTTGGTCGATATTCCGGTGCCCAAGCAGAAGCTGGTGCACGTGCACCCGGGCATTGAAGAGCTGGGGCGTGTCTATCAGCCGACGCTTGCGATCAATGCCGGCATGAAAACCTTCGCCAGCCAAGTGGCAGCCTTGCCAGCGGTCAGGCCCAAGGCCTTCAGCAACTGGGTCGGGCGCCTCAATGGTGGTTATCGCGCAAACCTGGACTGCCCGGCTTCGCCGGGGCCGGTGCAGATGGGGGAGGTGATCGCCTGGCTTAACGAACGCCTGCCACACGACAGCATCATGACTTGCGGCGCTGGCAACTATACCGGTTGGCTGCACCGCGGTTACCAACACCGGACCTTCCGTACCTTGCTCGGGCCTACCAACGGCTCGATGGGGTACGGAGTGCCGGCGGCAGTGGCCGCCAAGCTCACCTTCCCTGACCGCACGGTGGTGGCCTTTGCCGGTGATGGCTGCTTCATGATGAACGGGCAGGAGCTTGCGACCGCTGCTCACTACGATGCACGCCTGATCGTGGTGGTGGTCAACAACGGCATGTACGGCACCATCCGCATGCACCAGGAGCGCAGCTATCCGGGGCGCGTATCGGGCACCGAGCTGCACAACCCGGACTTCGCTGCGCTGGCCCAGGCTTATGGCATGCACGGTGAAACGGTGGTTGCCACTGAACAGTTCGCGGCGGCCTTCGAGCGCTGCATCGCCTCCGGCAAGCCTGCGCTGATCGAGGTGCAGGTCGACCCTGAAGCCCTGACGCCGCGCATGAGTCTGAGCCAGATTCGCGAAAAAGCCCTAGCCTCTCGCTGATTCACCTCGGGCGGGACGGATGTTCATCCTCCCGCTTTTTTTCGCCTCTACTTTTCCAAATGAGCTCATCAGCATGAAACTTGCCGATTCTGAACTGCTGCGCGAACGTTGTTATATCGACGGTGAATGGGTGGACGCCGACAGTGGTCAATCCATCGAAGTCACGGACCCTGCCACCGGCCAATGCCTGGGTCATGTGCCGCGCATGGGGGCCTGCGAAACCCGTCGTGCCATTGTCGCAGCCCAGGCGGCGCTGCCTGCCTGGCGTGCAATGACCGCCAAAGAGCGAGCTGCGCGGCTGCAAGGATGGTTCCGTGAAATCATGCTGCATCAGGAAGACCTGGCCCGAATCATGACTGCCGAACAGGGCAAGCCTTTGGCAGAGTCGCGCGGCGAAATCGCTTTCGCGGCGGCCTATGTGGAGTGGTATGCGGAGGAGGGAAAGCGCGTTTATGGTGATGTGATCCCTTCACCTCAAGCCGGCCGGCGTCTGATCGTGACCAAGGAGCCCATCGGCGTCTGTGCCGCTATCACGCCTTGGAATTTCCCCGCCGCCATGATCACCCGCAAGGCTGCTCCAGCCCTGGCTGCTGGCTGCACCTTGGTTCTCAAGCCCGCCTCGCAGACGCCATTCAGCGCCCTGGCGCTGTGTGTACTGGCCGAACGAGCAGGCATTCCACGTGGCGTGTTGAGTGTGATTACCGGTGATTCGGCAGCCATTGGCGGTGAGCTGACCGCCAGCCCCATTGTGCGCAAACTGTCGTTCACCGGCTCCACGCCCATTGGTATCCGCTTGCTGGAGCAGTGCGCGGCAACGGTCAAGAAGGTCACGCTGGAACTTGGCGGCAATGCGCCCTTTATTGTGTTTGACGATGCCGATATCGAGGCTGCCGTTGAAGGCGCCCTGGTTGCCAAATACCGTAACTCGGGCCAGACCTGCGTTTGTGCCAACCGCTTTTACATCCAGGACGGTATTTATGATCGCTTTGTGACGCGCTTCGCTGAGCGAGTTTCGCAGTTGGTGGTCGGTATCGGCGCCGAAGCGGGCACGACGGTGGGCCCAATGATCGACGAAAAGGCGGTAGTCGGTGTCGAGGCGCTGGTGGCCCAGGCCTGCGAAGCCGGTGCACGGGTGGTGGCCGGTGGTAAGCGTCACGCCTTGGGGGGCGCTTTCTACGAGCCTACATTGCTGGCCGATGTCACTGCGCAGATGCGCGTGGCCCAGGAAGAAATCTTCGGCCCGGTCGCACCGCTGTTCCGCTTTAGCAGCGAACAGGAAGTCATCGCTGAGGCCAATAACACCGAATTTGGCTTGGCGTGCTATCTGTATGCGCGGGATCTGGGACGGGTTTGGCGGGTCAGCGAAGCGCTGGAATACGGCATGGTCGGCGTCAACGTCGGCGTACTGGCCACGGAAGTTGCGCCATTTGGCGGTGTGAAGTCCTCGGGGTTGGGCCGTGAAGGTTCGCGTTATGGAATCGAGGACTACCTGGAAATCAAATACCTGTGCCTGGGGCTTGGCTGACCAGCCCCAAATCCGCGCCTGTGTGAGCAGAGCCTGGGGTCATTCCCCGCTGTCCACCAGGCGCTGGTAGCGCGTCAGGCTTTCTTCCAGGTGCTTGCGCAAGGCCGAGCGAGCGCCGCTGACATCGCCCATGGAGATCGCCGAGAGAATGGCGCCGTGTTCACGGCCGATTTTCTTGATGTGTGCCAGGCGGCTCTTGCCGGTGGACTGGCCGTGCTTTAGATGCAAGTCGAAGATGATGTCCGGCCCTAGCGCCTCAAGCAATTGCGAGAAGTGCGGGTTGTTGGTGGCCCGGGCAATGGCCAGGTGGAACTCGAAATCGGCACGGGCCTCTTCTTCAAGGTTCGAGCCATCAAGGGCATTGAAGCGATCGAAGGCTTCGGTGATGTGCGCCATGCTAGTGGGGCTGCGACGTTCGGCGGCGCGGGCGACGGATTCGGTTTCCACGCCCAGGCGCAATTCCAGTACATGAGCGGCGGCGCGTACATCATCGACCGCGCTGCTCAGTGCAAAGCCCAAACGCTTGACGTCGTGCTCAACCACGAACACGCCGACGCCCTGGCGCGCGATCAAGCGCCCGCCCAGGCGCAGAGAAGCCACGGCTTCGCGAATCACGGGGCGGCTGACGTTGAACTCTTTGCACAATTCCTGTTCCGACGGCAGTTTCTGACCGGGGCCGTAAGCCCCCACGTCGATGCGGCTGGACAACTCCTTGATGACTGTCTCCGCCAAATTGGCCCTGCGCGTACCTAACGACGCATTCATAACGGTTACTCCTGAAACTATTGGCTCATCACGGGATGAGATATCTGGGCAGCTTATCGGCCCGGTTTTACCCGTCCGTAGGCCTGATACCGGTTCTTTATAGGGTGGCCCGGATCAGCTGAATATCAAGGCCGGTATGTTATCAAACAACTGATCAGTGATGGTGCAGGGCGGCCAAGAGAGGGGCCTTTGGCGCGTCATATCTGTGCATTTTTCAGGCCGTTATCGCCATCTTCGCCCATTTCACTTCCGGCAAGCATATACCAATTGACAGTTGCCTGCTGACTGTTATCTTACAAGTGCATCTGCGGTCATCCCGCGAAAAGAAGACATGCCCGTCAACTCGTTTGTCCAATGATTTTTGGGAGGGGAACATGCTAAAAACCAACTTTGGCTTCACCGCGCTGGCAGCCGCCATGGCCGCTATCCTGAGTGTCGGTTCGGCCACCGCCGCCGACACCCAGCAAGTGAAAATCGGCTTCGCCGGGCCTCTGACCGGCCCATCCGGCCATCAGGGACTGGACGTGGAGCATGGCGTGAGCATCGCCATTGAAGAAGCCAACCAGCAAAAGCTGAAAATCGGCGACAAGGTCGTGGAGTTCAAGCTGGTGTCCGAAGACGACGTTGCCGACCCCCGCACCGGTACCGCCGTTGCCCAGCGACTGGTGGACTCCAAAGTGGCGGTGGTAATCGGTCACTACAACTCCGGTACCAGTATCCCCGCCTCGAAAATCTATGGCGATGCCGGCATCCCGCAGATCTCGCCTTCGGCCACCAACCCGGCCTTGACCCGCCAGGGTATCAAGTCGGTCTTTCGCGTGGTCAACGACGATGCCACCCTGGGCCGATATGCCGGCAACTACCTGATCAACCAGTTGGGCGCCAAGCGTATTGCTATCTTTGATGACCGCACCGCGTATGGCCAAGGCCTGGCCGATGAAGTGACCAAGGCGGTCAAGGCGGCTGGCGGTAATGTGGTGGTGCGCGAATACACCAACGACAAAGCCACCGACTTCAACGCCATCCTCACCACCGCCAAGGCGCAGAAAGCAGATGCGGTGTTCTTTGCGGCGTTGGACTACCAAGCCGCACCCATGGCCAAGCAGATGAAGAACCTGGGCCTGAACGCCAAGTTCATGAACATTGGCAACCTGCCCAATGATGAGTTCAAGAAAATGGCCGG
Organism: Pseudomonas sp. KH_021; assembly: GCF_057838865.1. NCBI lineage: Bacteria > Pseudomonadati > Pseudomonadota > Gammaproteobacteria > Pseudomonadales > Pseudomonadaceae > Pseudomonas > Pseudomonas sp. KH_021. The sequence continues at coordinate 2,628,973 of NZ_CM174477.1, forward strand.
CAGCGCCGCCCAGGGCGCCTTCGCCTGGAACTACGGCACGCCGCTTCAGGATATGCCCAAAGGCAAGGCGTTCGAGCAAAAGCTCAAGGACAAGTTCGGCATAGGAGTGGTGCAGTCTTCACCGGCGGCCTACGACGCCACTTGGGCGGCGATCACTGCCATGGTCAAGGCGCAATCGGCAGACCCGGCGGTGTACTTGCCGGTGCTCAAGGCTCAGGCCTATGACGGTGTGACCGGGACCATCGCATTCGACGATGCCGGCAACCTTAAGAATGCGGCAGCGACCGTCTTCCAGTTCGACAACGGTGCATGGAAAACCCTGGCCGTCCAACGCGACTGAGCCCCCAGGCAACGAAGAATAACAAGCGAGCCGCCACGGCTCGCGACAATAAAACAAGCTTATTTCTGACCTGCCATGAATGTCACCGCGTTGCTGTCGCCAGCTCGCGCTGGTCGACGCAACGCAGCTTTGAGGATTCAGCACGTGGAAGCCAATTTCGATATTTTGTTGCAACAGGTCCTCAATGGCCTGGTACTTGGCAGCATTTATGCCTTGGTGGCGCTGGGCTACACCATGGTCTACGGCATTATCGGCCTGATCAATTTTGCCCACGGTGAGATCGTCATGGTGGGCGCCATGGTCACCATATCGGTCCTGACCATGCTAGCAGGCTTCGGCTTTGCTCCCGGTGTTCTGACCTTGTTGCTGGCGATCATGATCGCCGCGATTGTCTGCATGCTGATGGCCCAGGGTATGGAAAAATTTGCCTATCGGCCGCTGCGCAAAGCACCTCGCTTGACGCCATTGATCCTTGCCATCGGTATTTCGATTTTCCTGCAAAACCTGGCCATGATGATCTGGGGGCGCGGCTACAAAACCTTCCCGGAAGTCGTGGAAACTCATCCGATCGCCGTATTCGGCGCCACCATCACCAACGTTCAGATGAGCATCATGATTATCTCGGTGGTGATCATGCTGGCGCTCTGGCTGTTGGTCGACAAGACCCGTCTGGGCAAGGCCATGCGTGCCACCGCACAAAACCAGGAGGTGGCCGGGCTGATGGGCATCAACATCAATCGGGTGATTAGCGCCACCTTCCTCATCGGCGCGTCGCTGGGTGCGGTGGCTGGCGTCATGCGCGCGGTCAACTATGGCCAGGCGGATGCCTACATGGGTTTGCTGCTGGGCCTCAAGGCCTTTTCCGCGGCGGTGCTGGGCGGTATTGGCAACCTGTTCGGCGCCATGGCCGGGGGCATTCTGCTGGGCTTGATCGAGTCGCTGGCGGCAGGTTACACCGGCCAGCTTACCGGCGGGTTCCTGGGGGCCAACTATCAGGACATCTTTGCTTTCATGGTGCTCATCCTGGTGTTGCTGGTGCGACCCAACGGTTTGATGGGCGAGCGTCAGGCCGACCGGGCCTAGGAGATCAGCATGAAGAACGCATACGCACAATACGCTTTGCTGATCCTGGCATTCATTGCCTTGCCATTTATCGTCGATGCCATTCCATTTCTGGGGGCGACCTGGGTGCGCATCCTGGGCTTTGCCATGCTCTATGTCCTGTTGGCGCTGGGGCTTAATATCGTGATCGGCTATGCCGGTCTATTGGACATGGGCTATATCGGCTTTTATGCCATTGGCGCTTATCTGTATGCCTTGCTGGCCTCACCGCACTTGAACATGGTGGGGCTGGCCGAAGGCGTCCTGAACTGGCCCCTCTGGGTCATCATCCCGCTGGCTGCGGTGGCCGCGGCCCTCTGCGGGGTGTTGATCGGTGCCCCGGTGCTCAAGCTGCGTGGTGACTACCTGGCCATCGTGACCCTGGGCTTTGGCGAAATAATTCGTATCTTCATGAACAACCTGGACCAGCCAGTGAACCTCACCAACGGTCCCCAAGGCATCAGCGCAATTGCTCCGCTACATATCGATGGCGCAGCCTGGTCTTATGCTGCAGGTGAAGCACCGCAGACCTTGATGTCACTGCAGACCAAGTGGAGCCTGTTTGGCCTGCAAGTGTCGCCGGTGATCAGCTATTACCTGTTCTTCCTGGCGGTGGTGATCCTGGCGATCATCCTGTCCAAGCGTCTGGAAGTCTCACGTATCGGCCGAGCCTGGATGGCGCTGCGAGAAGATGAAGTGGCGGCAGAGGCCATGGGCCTGAACAAGCGCAATTTGAAATTGCTGGCCTTTGCCATGGGCGCAACCTTCGGGGGTGTCTCCGGTGTGCTGTTTTCCAGCTACCAGGGCTTTGTCAGTCCCGAATCGTTCACCCTGATGGAGTCGATCATGGTCCTGGCCATGGTGGTTCTGGGCGGCATGGGTTCGATTCGTGGGGTGGTGCTGGGGGCTTTGATCCTGTCGATCATGCCCGAAGTGTTTCGTGACCTGGTCAACTGGGTTCAGCCGTTCGTCTTGGACAACGTGACCTTTATCAGCCGCGATGTGCTGCGCAACATCCTCGATGCCTCGACCCTGCGCATGCTGGTATTTGGCTTGGCGCTGATCCTGGTCATGCGCTTTCGCCCTGAAGGCCTGTGGCCGTCAAACCGCAGGCGTGCCGAGCTGCATGAAAATGATCCCGAGCCTGGGACCGATGAGGCAGCCATCGAGCCGGCCAACACTCAACTGGCGCTGAGCGCACTGGCGTACACGGCCAACAAAGAGGCAAACAAGGTATGAGCGAAGTCCTGCTGGAGTTGCGTAAGGTCAGTAAGTTCTTCGGGGGTTTGCAGGCCTTGCACGGCATTGACCTGAGTATCAAGCGCGGTGAAATTCGCGGCTTGCTCGGCCCCAATGGCGCTGGAAAAACCACTTTGTTTAATGTGCTCACCGGGCTCTATCAAGCCGAAGAGGGCAAGGTCGAGTTCGACGGTAAGCCGCTACGCATCAGTAAGCCGCATAAGGTCGTAGAGGCGGGGATCTCTCGCACCTTCCAGAATATTCGCCTGTTCAACAATATGACCGTGCTGGAAAACGTCATGATCGGTCGGCACGTCCGTACCCGTAGCGGCGTGTTCGGCGCCATCCTGCGCACGCGTCGCTGCGTGCAGGAAGAGCGGGACATCCATGAGTCGGCGCGCCACTGGCTTGATTATGTCGGTATCGGCCGTTTTGCCAACGAACTGGCAAAAAACCTCTCCTATGGAGATCAACGCCGCCTGGAAATCGCCCGCGCCCTGGCGACCGAACCGCTACTGGTGGCCCTCGATGAGCCGGCGGCCGGCATGAACGCTTCGGAAACCGACGGGCTGCGCAAACTGATGTGCAAGATGCAGGCGGACGGCAAGACGGTTCTATTGATCGAGCATGACGTAAAACTGGTCATGGGCCTGTGCAATCACGTCACGGTGCTGGAGTTTGGCAGGAAAATCGCTGACGGCCTGCCCGCTGACGTGCAGAAAGACCCTCGCGTGATCGAGGCATATTTGGGTACGGAAACGGTGGGCTGAGCATGAAAAATATCCTCGAAGTAAGCGACCTCAAGGTTTCCTACGGTGCGATCCAGGCGATCAAGGGCGTGAATTTTCATGTCGCTGAAGGTGAGATGGTCGCCTTGATCGGCGCCAACGGTGCGGGCAAGACCACCACACTGAAGACCTTGGGCGGTCTTCTGAACCCGACAGGTGGGCAGATTACCTTCGATGGCAAGGCCCATGCCGCGATCAAGGCTCACAATCTGATCCGCGAAGGCTTGGCGCTGGTGCCGGAAGGCCGGGGCATTTTCCCCAAGTTGACGGTGTTCGAGAACCTGGAAATGGGCGCTTTTTCACGTACCGATGGCAAAGTTGCCATTGAAGCGGATATCGAGCGCATGTTCGGAATATTCCCGCGCCTGAAGGAGCGGGCCTTTCAGTTGGCCGGCACGATGTCCGGTGGCGAACAGCAGATGCTGGCGATCTCCCGAGCCCTGATGGGCAAGCCCAAGCTGTTGTTGCTCGACGAGCCGTCCATGGGCTTGGCCCCCATCATTGTGCAAAAGATTTTTGAGACCATTCGCGATGTGGTGAAGGGCGGGGTGACACTGCTACTGGTTGAGCAGAATGCCAAGTTGGCTTTGCAGACGTGCGACCGGGCGTATGTGATTGACGGGGGGCGCATAGCCCTGCAAGGGCGCGCCGAAGACCTGCTGCATGACGAGCAGGTGCAAAAAGCGTATCTGGGGGAATAGCAACTGATCCGTGGGGCGCGCCACCCGGGCGAAGCCCCACCCTTGATCTCAAGGTATTAGCGTCCTGTGCCCAGCTCATCCTGAACGAGGATAGCGTGCGCCAGTTCTTCATCGCTGGCCGTAAGGCCTGGATGATCGCGGCGAATCTGCTCCAGTGCAGACTCAAGATACGCACCGCGGATGGCACCGCCACTGGCGATGAAGCTTGAAGCATCATCACGGGCCGGGATGACCATTTTGTCGTCTTTGAAGGTTGAATACAGGGACGCTGAAACACCGGCAGAGGTTGCGACATCGCCCGCATCCACACGGGCCATGGCCGAACCGAACGGCATGCAAAGCAACAGCGAAGAAACGAGCAATACTTTTCGCATGACGGAGCCCTCAGAGCATGAAGCCTATTAAGGAATATCCACATAGCATCGGATGCTCTGAACGGGTATGAGTTCCCTAAACGCTGACAGCGGGCATCTCGCGGTAAAAGGTGGAGTTTGGCCCAACGCTTGCCTAGGCTCAGGATAGATTTTCCCTTATCTCTAGACTGAACCGATGACTTTGAAAATCCCTCTGCTTGTTCGCCGACTGCTCAGGCCGTTACTGGACCCTTACCGCCGCTATCGCCACGCCCGTTACATTCATGGGGTGCGGGTAGCCTTCGGCCTGTTGGCCTCTATTGTCCTGACCGCAGGGTTGAAGTTGCCGCACAGCGAATGGGCGAGTGTCACCATGCTCATCGTCATGGGCGGCCTGCAGCACCATGGCAATATCGGCAAAAAATGCATCGAACGGACTTATGGCACCCTGATCGGTGCCGGGCTGGGGCTGATGGTGGTCGCTCAGCAAAGTTACTTTGGCCAGACTTATGTGACCTACCTGTTAATGTCTGCCATTTGCGGCTTTTTTGCCTACCACGCGATTGGCCGGGGAGGGTACACGGCGCTGCTGTCGGCCATTACCCTGTTTATCGTGGCGGGTCACGGCAACAACCCGCTGGTGGATGGCCTGTGGCGCACCGTCGATATCTTTATTGGTATTGGCCTGGCACTGGCGTTCTCGTTTGCCCTGCCGTTGTATGCGGTGTATTCGTGGCGCTACAACCTCGCCAAGGGCCTGCGCGATTGCGCGGCGCTACACAAACGCATCCTCAATGGGCATTCGATTACGGCGGATGAGCACGTCAAGCTCAGCACCGGGCTGACGGCGGTGCTGGTGCAATTGCGTTCGCTGATGCCCTCGGTTTCCAAGGAAGTGCGCATCTCTACCAGCCAGCTCAATGCAATCCAGGACCACTTGCGGCTGTGCATCAGCAGCCTGGAAATCCTCTCCAGCACTCGCCCTGACCCGCGAGATGCCGAGGCGATGGCCGCCTGGAAAGACAGCCTCGGGCCGCAGCATCAGCAGATCCCTCGCTTGTTGATCGGTGCTGCCCGCGCCTTGAAGGCCGGCTCCGTGGACCGACTGGATAAACAGCCACCGATTGCCGCCGGCCAGCACCTACTGACGACGACCTTGCTGGAAAACGTGGGCGCGATTCAGCGAGACCTGTTCAAGACGGCGCGCAAGTGGAAGATTTGAGCCTGGTCCTGTAGCCGCTGCCGTTAGGCTGCGATGCGGCCCGAAAGGGGCGCCAGTGCGGTCACGCGAACCTGCGCCCGCTTCGCGGTCGATCGCAGCCTAACGGCAGCGGCTACAGGCGCTTGAGCAAATAGGTATCCATGATCCAGCCATGGGTTTGGCGTGCTTGATCATGGGCCTGTTCGATGTGCTCCGCGACATCCGAGAGTTTGCCTGATATCAGGATTTCATCCTCTGTGCCCAGGTACGCGCCCCAGTAAATCTGTAGATCCTCATCCAGCACCGACTGATAGGCATGCTGGGCATCGAGCATCACCACCACATTGTCCACCCCGTCAGGCAGGCCCTGTGCCAGTCGCCGCCCCGTGGTGATTTGGACCGCGCCGCCAATGCTGTTGAGCGGTACCCGATGCTGGGCCGTCAGGGCCTGGATGCTGGTGATGCCAGGGATCACCTGGTAGTCGAAGGTTTGCTGGCCGCTGGCAAGGATGGCGTCGAGGATTCTGAGGGTGCTGTCATAGAGCGATGGGTCTCCCCAGACCAGAAAGGCACCGCACTGGCCGTCTTGCAGTTCGTGCTCGATCATGTGTTCGAATATCTGCTGTTTGCCCAGGTTCAGGTCATCCACCGCCTGGGCGTAGTCGACCTCTTTGCGGCGCTGCGGGCTGGTGGCTTGGGCGAATCGGTACGTGCGCTCCTTGATATAACGCTCGCAGATCTCCTTGCGCAGATGGATCAGCTGTTGCTTGCTGTCCCCCTTATCCATGATGAAAAACACATCGACGCGGTTCAGGGCGTTGACCGCCTGGATCGTCAGGTATTCAGGGTTGCCGGCACCGATGCCGATGATCAGGATCTGTTTCATGCAGGCTCCGGTGCCTGGGTAGGTTGTGCTGTCAGCGCCCACGCCGTGGGCGCGACACCACCGATTCGATGTTCTTGCGGCCAATCAGTTTCGGCTGCTCCATGGGCGTTGCGGGCTGTTCCTGGACCAGCCACTTGTACATCACCAGGCAATCGACCAGCCCCAGGCGGCCGTGACGGTAAGCGCGCGGCAAACGCCCGACGGTTTCAAAGCCGAGCTTGTGCCACAGGGCCACGGCCGCCTCATTGCTGGAGACCACCGAGTTGAACTGCATGGCCAGAAAACCGCTGTCCCTGGCCAATGCTTGAGAGTGCTCGCACATCATCCGCGCCACCCCGCGCCCGCGCGCTGTGGGGCTGACCATATAGCCGCAATTGCCCACATGGCTGCCGGGGCCGGCAGCGTTGGCCTTGAGGTAATAGCTGCCGAGCAGCTCGCCGTCCTCTTCCGCCACCAGGGTGTGCATCGGGGTGTGCAGCCAAAGCTGGCAGGCTTGCTCCTGAGTCAGGGCAGGGTCGTAGGCGTAGGTGTCTTTGCTGGCGACGATGGCCTGGAAAATCGGCCAGAAACGGGCGAAGTCGTCGACGGACATGGGGCGGATGTGAATCATGCTGTTCCTTGGATAGCAGGGCGGCTATCAGTCTACAGCCCTCCAACCTGGCCGTCACACTCAGCCGGCGCCCCCCGTTGGCGTTAAATCCCTCTTCTTGCCGTTGTGATGGGCCGGTCGAAAAGACCGCTCACAGTTAGGAGTTGAGGGAAAAGCCTAAGGTTCATCTTGATTTGCCCCGTAAGGTAGGAGCCAGCCTTGGCTGCGATGGCGTCACCGCGGTGTGAGGAGGACCGCGTTGTTTTCATCGCGGGTAAACCCGGCTCCTACAGGGAAAATCAGGCCTCTTCTTCGCGCTGTAGCTCGAACATCAGCATCGAGCGGCCGGTGACCTCGTAGAGACTGCCGAAATCCCATATTTCCTGGCCACGCAGTTGTGGGCGGTGGGTGTCGATCAGGCAGTTCCAATACTCGCCTTCGGGCACTTGCGGCAGCTCGAAGTTGACCACCTCGTGGTGGGCGTTAACGATCAGCAGCAAGGTCGCGTCAGAGCCGGGTTTGCGAATACCGGTGACCTGGGCGCGGCCATCAAGCAGCATGCCCAGGCAGCGGCCATGGGGGTCGTGCCATTGCTCGACGCTCATTTCGGTGGCGTCGGGTGCCAGCCAAGTGACGTCCTTGACGCCAATCTCTTCGTTGTAGGTGCCGACCAGGAAGCGACCGCGGCGCAGTACCGGGTAGCTCATGCGCAGCTTGATCAATCGCTTGACGAACTTGAGCAGTCCCTTGCCCTCGTCGTCCAGGTTCCAATTGACCCAGCCGATCTCGCTGTCCTGGCAGTAGGCGTTGTTGTTGCCGTGCTGGGTGCGGCTGAACTCGTCGCCGGCGACGATCATCGGCGTGCCTTGGGCCAGCAGCAGGGTGGCAAAGAAGTTGCGCATCTGGCGCATGCGCAGGGCATTGATTTCAGGGTCGTCGGTCGGGCCTTCGGTGCCGTGGTTCCACGACAAGTTGTGGTGAGTGCCGTCCTGGTTGTTCTCGTCGTTTTCCTCGTTGTGCTTGTCGTTGTACGACACCAGGTCACGCAAGGTGAAGCCATCGTGGGCGGTGACGAAGTTGACTGAGGCAAAGGGCCGTCGACCGCGCTGGTTGAACAGCTCGGCCGAGGCGGTCAGGCGCCCGGCAAAGTCGGCCAGTTGGCCGTCGTCGCCTTTCCAGAAGGCCCGAACGGTGTCGCGAAAGCGATCGTTCCACTCCATCCAGCCAGGGGCAAAGCCGCCCACCTGGTAGCCGCCGGGGCCGCAGTCCCAGGGTTCGGCAATCAGTTTGACCTGACGCAGCACAGGGTCCTGGCGACAGGCGACGAGGAAGCTGTGACGTTCATCGAAGCCTTCGTGGTAGCGGCCCAGGATGGTCGCCAGATCGAAGCGAAAGCCATCCACATGCATCTCGTCGGCCCAGTAGCGCAACGAGTCGGTGACCATCTGCAAAACACAAGGATGGCTCAGGTCCAGGGTATTGCCGGTGCCGGAATCGTTGATATAGAAGCGTTTGTTGTCGGGCCTCAAGCGGTAGTACGAACTGTTGTCGATACCGCGCATGGACAGGGTCGGGCCTTGCTCGTTGCCTTCGGCGGTGTGGTTGTAGACCACATCCAGGATGACCTCCAAGCCGGCATCGTGCAGGTGCGCGACCATTTCCTTGAATTCGGCGATCTTGCCGTGGGCCAGGTAACGCGGGTGCGGGGCGAAAAAGGCAATGCTGTTGTAACCCCAATAATTGTTCAGGCCCTTTTGCAGCAAATGCTGGTCGTTGACGAAGGCATGAATGGGCAGCAGCTCGACCGAAGTCACGCCCAGTTTGCGAATATGATCGACCACCTCCTCGACCATCAGCCCGGCGAAGGTGCCACGGACTTTTTCGGGGACCGAGGGGTGCATCATGCTGATGCCGCGCACATGGGTCTCGTAAAGGATGGTGCGGTCCCAGGGGATGTTGACGCGGTGGTCGCGCCCCCAGGTGAACGCCGGGTCGACCACCTTGCTCTTGGGCACGAACGGTGCGCTGTCGCGCTCGTCGAAGCTGAGGTCGGCGTCCGGGTGGCCGATGGTGTAGCCAAACAGCGCTTCGGACCAGCGCAGTCCACCCACCAGCTGCTTGGCATAGGGGTCGATCAGCAATTTGTTGGGGTTGAATCGATGCCCGTTTTCCGGATCATAGGGCCCATGGACACGGTAGCCATAGACCAGCCCTGGATGGGCATCGGGCAGGTAGCCGTGATAAATCTCATCGGTGTATTCGGGCAGCTCGATACGCTCAAGTTCCACCTCGCCGGCTGAGTCGAACAGGCACAGCTCGACCTTGGTGGCATTGGCTGAGAACAACGCAAAGTTGACACCCAGGCCGTCCCAGGTGGCCCCTAGCGGAAAGGGCAGGCCTTCACGAATACGCGAAGGTTCAGGCGGTGTTTCGGGCGTCTGTTTGCGAGTGCTCATGGTGGTCCTTGCTGGGCGGCGTTATCTGCTCAATTGGCCGGTGTCTGCTTGGGTGCTCGAGGCTTTTTGGCCGCTGCGGGCTGCTTGGCGGCGGCAGTGGCCGGGCTTTTGGCGACAGGCTTGGCAGCTTTGGCCTTGCTGTCAGCAGGCTTGGCGGCGGCCTTGGCGGCAGGTTTGGCACCGGCCCCGTCGGCTTTGGCCGCGGCTGGTTTGCGGCCGCTGGCCTTGGGCGCCAGCGCTTCGGCCTGGGCCAGTTTGCGGGCCATTTCCCAGTGGCGCTCTTCCTGGCCTTCAGGCTTACCTTCCGATTCCCAGATTTGGTAGGCGAATTCGCGGATTCGTTTTTCGTCGGCACTCATGTCTACGCTCCTGACTACAGTTTCAGTGTGTGATGAACAGGTTGACGGGGAACTCTTTTAGCGCGGCGTCTAGGCGCAACGCTCTATCTGGTGTGACTACAGGCTCACCAAAAAGTCCCTTCCATCTGAATGTGGATGCCGCAGGCGGCAAAATGATGCGGGTATCGTCCCAGCGCTGTGGCGGGATCAGCGCAATGGAGTGGTTGCCGAGCAGGGCACAGGCCAGGCGCGGAACCACCACAATGGCCTTGTGATCATCGTTTTCGCGCAAGAAGGCCACCACCTGATCGGCCTGTTTGCCCTGCACCTCGAGCGGCTGGTAGTTGCCTCGGGCAAACAGTTCCTGATACTGGGCGCGCCAATCCAAGGTGCGGGCGATCAAGGTTAGCTTGAGATGACCGTCCTGCCAGTGTTGCAGCTGCTCCATCAAGGGACGCTCAGCGTCTAGCGCCGCGCGCCGCACCGCGTAGTCCACCGGTTGACGGTTGTCTGGGTCGACCAGGCTGAAATCCCAGAACTCGCAGCCTTGATACAGGTCTGGCACGCCCGGCACGGTCATGCGCAACAAGCATTGAGCGAGGCTGTTGATGGCCCCGGCGCAGGCGATTGAATGGGCGGCATCGGCAATCGAGGCCCGCAGATGTTGAGCGGGCGCATCGAGCATCAGGCTGTCGAGAAACAGCGCGCAGGCCGTTTCGTAGTCTTCATTGGGCGCGCTCCAACTGCTGGCAAGCTTCGCCTCGCGCAATGCCTTCTGCTGCCATTGATGCAGGCGCTGGGCATAGGCCTGGCAGCCGGCGTGATCATGGCTGTCCAGACCCAACGGCCAACTGCCAAGCAAGGTCTGATACAGCATGATTTCATCGCCGGCCGAGGGGGCGAACGGGTCATTGACGCTGTCGCGAAGCGGTGTAGCCAACTCCATCCAGTGTTCCAACCTTGCGCTGAACCAAGTACTGCGCTCGCTCAGCACGGCAAGCCTTGCGCGGGTATCTTCGCCACGCTTGTGGTCGTGGGTGGCGGTGGCCAACAGGTTGTCGGGAAAGGTGGCCAAACGTTGTTCGCAGGCGGCATGGAACGCCTCGGCCGGCGCGCTGAAATGCTCGGCGTCAAAGCCGACATCGTTGCGCGAGAGCAGTACCGCTGAGCGATAGAAGGCGGTGTCTTCGACGGCCTTGGCCGCCGTTGGAGAGGTCAGTTGCTGAAAGCGCACGCAGGCATTGCGCAGCATCTTGCGGGCACGACCGGGAGGTTGGCGGCGCCAGCCTTCGCCGCCCAGCCAATGCTGCAAGGAGGCGAGCACGGGCCAGTCACTTTCGCTGAGGCTTGCGCGAGCGCCCTCGACGGCCTGCTGGAAAAAACCTTCGTCTTCGCTCGGCCGCCCGCAGGCATTGAGGTAGGTGCGGTAAACCGGGTAGTGCACCACCAGCGCCTGTAAGGCCCGGCGAATGGCGCCCAGGGTCAGGTCGCGGGTCATCAGGTTGCCACGGGCCACATTGAGCAGCGCCTGGGCGACCGACTCGAAGTCGCCGGCCAATGTGCCATTCAAGACCCACAATCGAGCTTGGCGAACTTCCTCGTTGAAGTCGGCCGGGCGTCCACTCAAGTTGCTCCAGGATTCGCGCAGCACGTCTTCGCCGGCCGGGTCGTGTTGCAGCAGAGACACCTGGTTCATGAAGTCATAGCCCGTGGTGCCGTCCACCTGCCAATCGCGGTGCAAGGTTTCACCGCTGCCCAGGATTTTTTCCACATAGATGGGAAAGTGCTCGACCGCCGCCGCCATCGGTCGTTGCGCCAACAGCGCATTGACGCGCCGGCGCAGCTTGCGGCAATAGCCGCGCGGGTCAGCCAGGCCGTCGATATGGTCGATGCGCAAGCCGTCGATCAGGCCTTTGCCGATCAACTCGAAAATCTTGCCATGGGTGGCTTCGAAGACGGTCGGCCGTTCTACCCGCAGGCCGCCCAGTTCATTGATGTCGAAAAAGCGCCGCCAATTGATGTCGTCGGCGGCGGTGCGCCAGCTGGCGAGGCGGTAGTGCTGTTTTTCCAGCAATTGATGCAAGCGCTCAAAGCCGTCCTCGGTGCGCGAATCAAAACGCTCCAGCAGTGACTCCAGTGCTAGGGCGATGGGAGCTTGCACGGCCAGTGTGGCCAGCTCTTCGCGCAGGGCGCGGGCCCGGCTGCGAGCCTGGCGTTTGTCTCGCAAGGCCGCAAACCGTAAGCCCAACTCCTTGAGGCTGGGCTGTTCGCTGTCGCTCAGGATGCGCCCATAGTCCGGTGGGCTGATCGGGAAGCGGTGTTCATAGTGCTCGACATAAAATGATCCGGCCCTGGCGTCAAAGCGCAGGGGCACTTCACCGGCTTGCAGGACGGCGCCGTAATCGCTGGACAGAAAGGGCAATAGCAGTTGCCCCTCAAGCAGCGGGTCGGGAGAGTGCCACTGGATATCGTAGAACTCGGCGTAAGGGCTGGTGCGCCCCCACTCCAGCAAGTCCAGCCACCAGTGGTTATCCGCGCCGCCGACCGCCATGTGATTGGAAACGATGTCCAGCAGCAAGCCCATGCCGTGCTCGCGCAGCCTCGCCACCAGGCGCTCCAGTGCGGCCTCGCCGCCCAGCTGGGGGTTGATCACTGTGGGGTCGACCACGTCGTAGCCATGCAGGGAGCCGGGTCGCGCCTTGAGCAGCGGCGAGGCATACAGGTGGCTGATGCCAAGTCGGGCAAAATAGGGCACCAGGGCCGCGGCGTCGTCCAGGGTAAAGCCTGGGTGAAACTGCAGGCGCAGCGTCGCGCTCAACGCTTTCATCGGTCACGCTCAGCCGCTTGGTCGCGGGCCTGGGCCAGGAGCTCCAGGCGCCTGGCGGCATCGTCATCGTCCAGCAGGTCGCTGCTGGGCAGGGCAAAGCGGCGGCACCAGTTGGGATGACCTTCAGTGGTGCCGGGCAGGTTGGGTTGCTCCTCGACGCCGAGCAGGTCTTCCAGTGGAATCAACACTAACGGCGCACGGGTGTGGCCGAGAAAGCGAACGCTGGCGTCGATGACTTGATCGGTTTCTTCCAGGCTGTCGTTGAAGTTGTGGCTGTCCTGGACCAAGGCATTGCGCAGGCCCTGGCGTTCATGCTGGCGGGTTTCGCGCCAGTGCTGCTCGCCGGGCGCATCGATCAGTTTCAAGTCGCGGTACCAGTCGATGTCGCGCGCGCGCCACCAGCCGTTGAGGGTCGACAGATCGTGGGTGGTGCTGGTCGCCAGGGCGTTGTCCGGCCATTGCAGGATGGGTTTGAAATAGCCGGTGTGGTACTGCTCGAACAGCAGCACACGGATGCCGAGAATCGCCCGCGCCGCCAGCTTTTCGCGCAGGCCGTCCGGCACTGTGCCGAGGTCTTCGCCCAGGACAATGGCCTGGTGACGCACGGATTCGAGCGCCAACAGGCGCAGCAGGTCGTCCAGCGGATAATTGAGGTAGGCACCGTCGCGCGGCAAGTTACCGCGCGGAATGACCCAGAGTCGTTGCAAGCCCATCACATGATCGATGCGCAGGCCTCCGGCATGGGCGAAGTTGGCGCGCAGCATTTCAATAAAGGCACGGTAGCCATGGCGCTGCAAACCTTCCGGGGCAAAGGCTGAGATCCCCCAGCTTTGTCCGGCGCGATTGAGGATGTCGGGTGGCGCGCCCACGGTCAGTTCCGACAGCAGTTCGTCCTGGCGGCTCCAGGCCTGGCTGCCAGCACCGTCAGCACCGACGGCGAGGTCGGCGATCAGGCCGATTTTCATGCCGTTGCCCAGCGCCGCCTGTTGGGCTCTCTCCAGGGAGCGGGCCACCAACCATTGGCAGAAGGCGTAATAGCGCACCTGCGGTTCGTGGTCGCGGGCAAATTCGGCAATCGCCTCGCTGCGGGGGTCTTGCCATGGGGTAGGCCACTGGCGCCAGTCCGTGGCCGTGCCCAAGGCAGTACACATGGCTTGCAGGGCTTCGAAGCGGCAATGGTTTTCCAATGCTTCGCCGCCGGCCTGGCGAAAGCTGTCGAAATCGCTGGCTAGCGGGTTGTCGGCGCGATTGAAGTCTTCGAACAACTGGCGCAGCAGTGCCTGTTTGGCGACTGTTGCAGCAGGCCAGTCGATCAGGGGCAATCGCTCCAGGCGTTGGAATTCGGCACCGAGGTCGCACGCTTCAATGGCCAGGCGCACGGCGCGCTCGCCCAGCACTTCCCCTGGCGCGCAGTACAGGCTGTTGAAAAACAATCGGCTGGACGGGGAGTAGGGGCTGTAGCGATGCGGGTCACTGCTGAACATGGCGTGCATCGGGCTGATCGCCAGGGCATCGACGCCTCGCTCGGCCGCGCTGCGGGCCAACAGCTCCAGTGCCTGGGTGTCACCCAAGCCACCGTCGCCGCTGCGCCTGAGGCTGTAGAGTTGCGCACTCAATCCCCAGGCGCGTGGGGCCTCATTGTCCAAGGCATCGGCCATGCTGTAGCAACGAGCAGGCGCCACCGCGACGGTAAACGCCTGCTGGTTGATGCTCAATTGGTGATAGCCGATGGGCAGGGGCATATCCAGGGCGGCATGGGCATCGAGCTGCACGGCGTGTTGATTGCCATCTTCCAGCACGACCTGGCACTCATCGCCCGCGGCAAACCAGCGGGCCAGTTTTAGCTTCTGCCCAAGGTCCAGCGTCAACAGCGGCGGCAGGTGGACTGACTTGCCGACTTCTTCAAGGGTGCGCAGGCTGGTCTCTATTTCATCGAGGCTGCCAGCCGGGTGGCCGAGCCCGGCCAGCACTTGGCGCAGGACCTCGGGTCGCACCCGCTGTGGATGGCCGTTGGCATCGATCCAGTCCACCGATAGGCCGGCATGGCGGGCCAGGTATTCCAGACGCTCATCACTCATTGGGCAGGTCCTTGTGATCGGGCGGGGTGAGGCTGACCAGGGCCGTAAAGGGGGCCAGCCGGTCAGGGACAAAAGGCTCGGGTGAACTGAACAGCAGATGCTCGCCTGTGTGGGGTAGTGCCAGCGAGATGGAGGCGTCGCTCAGGTTCAGGTCGATGCGCAAGCAGCTGCCATCGCCCAATTGCCAGCGGGCGGTCAAGGCGCCCTCGCCATGCACCTGTGCATCCAACGCTCGGCTACCGGGCAAGCGCGGTACTAGCTCACGATGGCGCAGGTGTAACAGATGTTGGTAGTACGCCACCCATGAGGGCGCATCAAGGCCCGGTTGCGGGCGCGATGCGGTGAAGGTGGATTCGGCGTTGGGGTCGGGAATCCGCGCCCGGCGCTCTGGATCGGCAAACGCCTGGAACTGCGCAAATTCTGCGCGGCGGCCCTCACGGACCTGCTCGGCCAGCTCACCGTGGTGGCTGGTGAAAAACAGAAAAGGCTGTTCGGCGGCGTACTCGTCGCCCATGAACAGCAGGGGGATCATGGGGCTGAGCAACAACAAGGCGGTGGCTGCGCGCAATGCATCCGGTGGGCACAGGTGGCCAAGGCGTTCCCCTAGCGCGCGGTTGCCGACTTGGTCGTGATTTTGCAAAAACAGCACGAAGGCACTGGGTGGCAGGCCGCCACTGGGTTCTCCACGAGGGCGCCCGTGTCGATCGAGGTCGCCCTGATAGGCGAAACCCTCACGCAGGCAGCGCGCAAGCTTCTGGGTGGGTTGTTCGGCAAAGTCCGCGTAATAGGCTTCCTGCTCGCCAGTCAGCAGCACATGCAAGGCGTTATGGGCGTCGTCGTTCCACTGCGCATCGAAGCCCTGTTCCATCAGGTGTGCCTGGTTGTGCTCGTTTTCGACGGTCAGCCAGATGTGCCGGCCGCCGGGAGTCTGGCTGCGCACCTGCTCAGCCAGCGCCTGGAGAAAACTTGAGTCTTCGATGGCATGCACGGCATCCAGGCGCAGGCCGTCGAAGCGGTACTCGAACAGCCACATCAGGGCGTTATCGATAAAAAAGTCCCGCACTTCGCCGCGTGCAAAGTTGATCGCCGCCCCCCAAGGGGTATGCCGGTCCTCGCGGAAAAAGTCTTTGGCGTATTGGCCCAGGTAGTTACCGTCGGGGCCGAAGTGGTTGTAGACCACGTCCAGCACAACGGCCAAGCCATGGCCGTGAGCGCAGTCGATCAAAGCTTTGAGTTGTTCGGGCGTACCGTAGGCCGCCTCGGGCGCGTAGGGCAGGACACCGTCGTAGCCCCAGTTACGATCACCGGGGAATTCAGCCAGCGGCATCAGCTCAAGGGCGGTGACGCCAAGCTCGGCCAGGCGTTGGACGTGCTGCTCGACGGCGGCAAAGCCGCCGAGCAGGCCCACGTGCACTTCATAGATGACCGCCTCATGCCAGGGGCGGCCTTGCCAGTCGGTGTGTTGCCACCTGTAGCCCTCTGGGTCGAAAACGAGGCTGTGGCCCTGCACATCACCGTCTTGCGCCCGAGCCGCCGGATCGGGTACTTGCAACCGGCCATCGATGCAAAAGCGGTAGCCTGTGCCGGCCGCACAGCGGGTCTGGATCACAAACCAGCCATCGGCCTGGGGCAGCATCGGTATCGATTGGTCATCGCCCAGCAACAAGCTGACCTGCAGCGCATCCGGTGCCCAAAGGGCAAACCGGGTGTGCTGCTGATCCTGCATGATGGCCCCGTGGGGCCATTTCTCCATTGACCTTGAGGGCATCCCGTCCAGCCTCATCAATACGTTTTTGCGGTTGCGCGCTCCACCAACTCCTCATACAGACGGGCATAGGGTTCGACCGCCTGGCACCAGTTGAACGGCTGGGTCATGGACAAGCAGCGCATGGCATTGAGCAGGTACGGCTTGCTATAGACATAAAAAGCGCGCTCCAGCGCCTGTTCGTAACTCTGCACGGTGGATTCGTCGAACAGAAAGCCGGTCATGCCGTCTTCAATGGTGTCGGCCAGCCCGCCCGTGTTGCGCGCGACCGGAAGCGAGCCGTAACGCTGGGCGTACATCTGGCTCAAGCCGCAAGGCTCATAGCGCGAAGGCATCAGCAAAAAGTCACTGCCAGCGAACATGCGCCGGGCATCGGTTTCATTGAAGCCGATACGCACACCGATCTGGCCAGGGAAGCGCAGCGCCAGCTCGCGCATGGCGTTTTCTTCTTCAGGTTCGCCACGGCCGATGATTGCGATCTGGCCGCCGTTGGCAACGATAAACTCGGCCACGCCCTGGGTCAGGTCCAGGCCCTTCTGATAGACCAGGCGCGAGACAACGGCAAACAGCGGGCCGGTCGAGGGTTCAAGCTTGAACAATTGGCGTACGTGCTCGGCGTTGACCGCCTTGCCGTCCCAGTCGTTGAGGCTGAAGGGGCAGATCAGATGCGGGTCGGTGGCCGAATCCCAGCTGTCGTCGATACCGTTGGGAATGCCGCTGAGCAATCCCTGCTGGGCCTTGCTGCCGAGGAAGCCTTGTAGGCCGCAGCCGAACTCCGGGGTGGTGATTTCCTTGGCATAGGTGGCGCTGACCGTGGTGATGTGGCTGGAGTAGGCCATGCCCGCCTTGAGGAAGGACAGCTTTCCGTAAAATTCCATGCCTTCCTGTTGCAGCGCATGGTCAGGGATGGCCAGCTCTGGGCAGCAGGCACGGCTGACCACACCCTGATAGGCCAGGTTATGGATGGTGAACAGCGTGGGTGTTTTCAGACCGCGCCAGTGCATATAGGCCGGCACCAGCCCCGCAGGCCAATCGTGGGCATGCACAAGGTCTGGCTTCCAGTGGACCATGCCTTCGCCGGCGGCAATGTCGGCCGCCGCCAGGCCCAGGCGGGCAAAGCGGATGTGGTTGTCCGGCCAGTCGCGTCCATTATTGGCGCCATAGGGCGTGCCTTCGCGCTCGAACAGCTCCGGGCAAATCAACACGTAGATGACCAACCCATCCGTAAGGTCCATGCGCCCGATCTTGCACGGAGGCAGGGCGGCGTGACCGCCCAGCTCGCCGACGATATGGATCGGGTTGTCGCTGTGCATGACTTGCGGGTAGCCGGGGATGAGTACGCGCACGTCATGCAGGTGATGCAGGGCCCGTGGCAGAGCGGCAGACACGTCGCCCAGGCCACCGGTCTTGACCAGATCGGATATTTCGGAGGTTACAAAAAGAACTTTCTTGCGATTGGGGTTCGGGTGCGACTCTGGCGACATTCCCTTGCCGTTTCGGGTCAGGTCGGGCAGCGCCGACTCGGTGACCGGGTGGTTCAAATGCTCTCCATGAGCTCCATGAGTTTCTACAGCGGCACTGATCATTGTTCTCTCCCCGTGCATTTAATGCGAAAGACAAAGTACCTGTTGTTATTCTCCATGCACCCCGCGTGCCATGCGCACAAGCGCTGCTCGGTGCAGCCAAAGGGGGCTGACGAGCGCTGACGGTTGGGGTGGGACGACCGCGCCCGGGTATCCCTTCGCGATGGCCTTCCTAATTGCTGACCTACCGAGTATTCAGAAGTTTCGACTTTTTCCTGTCGAATTGTCCGAATGGCAGACCGGGCGAGGACAGAGTGTAGGAGAGAATTGAGACGATGGGGAGGCTTGTGACAATTTCTTCGACTGATGGGTCATAAAACGGTTTAGGTTGGGCCCAGGTAGGAGCCGAGCTTGCTCGCGATGAACGCACCGCGGTATGCCTGATACACCGCGGTGCGTTCATCGCGAGCAAGCTCGGCTCCTACAATTACAGTCATTACAGTCCGAACCTGCGCTTGAGCAGCCAGTCCAGCAACGACTTGGGCAGTATCCAGGCCATTAAAGGCAACGCCCGGCTACCGTTGCCGATACGTAACATTCTGCATGGTTTTGGTGCGGTGGCGGCCTTTAACAGTGCCTTGGCAAAGGTTGCCGCTGGGGTTGGATAATCCTGTGAGGCGCGTGCTCGCGCACGGATGCTGTCGCGCATTGGCCACCAGGCAGACTGTGGGTCAATCAACTGCTCGGCCTCACGCGCCGCGTTGCTGGCAAAGCTTGAATCAATGGCGCCGGGTTGCACCTCCATCACTCGCACGCCAAAGGGCGCCAACTCCAGGCGCAAGGCATCGCTCAAGGCATGCACGGCCGCCTTTGAGGCGCAGTAGGCACCTGCAAAGGGTGTGACGAGTACGCCAGAGACGCTGCCCATGTTGACCACCAGCCCACGGCTGCGGCGCAGCACCGGGAACAGGGCGCGGGTGACGCCGACTACCGCAAATACATTGGTCTCGAATTGCCGGCGCATGGCTTCCACGCCACCATCAAGCAACGGCCCCATGGCGCCGTAACCGGCATTGTTGATCAATACATCCAGCCCACCGCTTGAGTTGTTCAAGGCCTCGGCCAAGGTTTCAAGCGCTTGGGTATCGTTGACATCCAACGGATGGGCGACAAAGCCTGCCGCTTGCAGCGTGGCCACATCCTCGGGTTTGCGCGCCGTGGCCCAGACTTCGAAACCGGCCCCTTTGAAGGCATCCGCCAAGGCGCGGCCAATGCCGCTGGAGCAACCGGTGATGAGGGCGACAGGCATGGCGCGTTCCTTGTGCGGGGTCATAAAGAGGTAATAAAGAAGGGGACTTAGTCCGAGAAGCTGCCTTGCAAGCGTTCGGCCCGGAACTCCAGGGTTTCGGGCCGATAGCCAGGACGCAGGGGTGGCATGGGCAGGCAATCTTCCCACAGGACACCGGCTTGCAGTTCACCGGGGCCACGGTAGCGGGGGGTGGAGTAGAGATTTTCAGCGAGGTTGACGGTGTCGCCGGGCGCATAGGCGCCGACGCGCCAGCGCAGTTCCACCAGCGGCACGTCATTGTTGTTTTTCAAATGCACCATCAACGGGCGGTCGGCCGGGCAGCGTTGCGGGTAGTCGCTGGTCGGGGCGTAAATCAGGCGCAGATCAAGGCGGGCCAATTGGCGGGTTTCGCGGGTGTCCAGCCACACCACCCACAGCGCCACCAGGCCCAGGCCAAACAAGGCCGCCATGGAAACGGGCAGTGCCTTGGCCGGGTAGCGCAGCAGCAAGATCAGCCAGGTGAGGATGAGCAGGACGCCGATAAACATTCAGGCCGTACCTTGGGTCGGGAGTTGACCAATCCTACTCGGATGAGGAGAAAAAGCCTAAACCCTCGGTTATACGCTTCAATGGGCGAAGGCGATAGCTGTCAGTTCTGTGAGTATTAGCTGTCGGAAAAATCGCATTCAATGAAGGGGAGAGACCGAATGCGTTTATCTGCCGCGGTGAAGTTTGCGGCGCCCTTAACTCGTGGAGAATTCATATGTCATTCGCTACTTCACAACCCCCTTCGGACAAAGTCCGAGGGGCCGTCGGAACCGCCAATCTGCAGCATTTCAACGAACCCAGCGCGACGATAGAGGCCCCCATTATCCAGGCTGCCATACCGGGAGATTTAGACGGCCTGGTGCCAAGTGCCGCGGCCAGTCAAGCACTCACGTTGACCATTCCTGGATGGACAAACCAAGCCCCCGACCCTGAGTTCAACGATGTGCTGGAAATCTATCTGCGAATGGTCGGTGAAACGAGTTGGGATCAAGTTTACCGGCAAGTCGTTCCAACGCCTGCGGACGGTGTCGTGTTTCCCATCGATCGAGACATACCCTTAGAGCATGTCAGAAGCCGGGAGGGAAAGTTTGAAGTCAAGCTGACCGTGATAGATTGGAACCAGCAATTGCCGACCGATTCGGCGACCGTCAAACTCCAGTTGGACAGAACGGCGCCTTGGGCAGGTAACCCGACCGGTGTACCTGAGTTGATCATTGATCGGGACGTGATCACTGATGAAAGTCTGGACGCTGAAAGCGGCGTGATATGTGAAATTCCTGATTTTGTCGATGAGAAAAAAGAGTTTGTGTTTGTGGGTATCAGCGTTTTTGACCATATTCCCGGCACCGTTCCCGATACGCCTCATTATGGAGGGCTGGTGCCGGCCAATCGTCAAGTGACGATACCGAAAGCAGTCTTTGAGTCGTTCAAATCCAATCTGCTTTATTTCGTTTATGTATTGGTCGATAAGGCCGGCAACCGCAGCGAAATGTCTTTACCCAAGGCAGTCCCGCTGGCACGGGGAGATTTGGCTACCAACTTCCAGCTCCCGGACGTGAACCTGGCCTCCGATGGAGATCAATTTCTCATCGACCGCGTAGACGCCAATGATGGGGTCAAGGTGTTGATCCAGATGTTTGATAACTCACAACCTGAAGATCTACTGCAGATACACTGGGGCAGTGAGCCATTGCTTCCGGTGCCGGTTGGCGCATGGGAAGGCTTTCCGCTCGAGGTGCCAGTGTCGTGGGCAACGCTGAAGGCTGCCTATGATTTCGACGGCCCGGATATGCAAGACACTGACGTCAGTTATCAAGTGCTGCGGGGCACTTACGCCATGGGTGGAGGCACCCGCCCCATCGTGGTGGATTTAGCCGTTCACGGTCCAGTCGACCCAGGGGATCCAGACCCGGACCCGATTTCTGAGCAGTTGAAGCTGCCTATCCTCACAAGCTTTACCGGTGAAACAGACGAGCTGGTTCCCGCCGACCAAAATGAGCCTGCGACGGTCACCATTGAACTGATTGATGAAATAGTCGCGGACTCCCATATCGGGCTGTATTGGAATGACAACCTCTTCGCTTTTCAGTCGGTGAATAACGCTGTAGCAGGTATCTTGACCTTTACCGTCCCGTGGAAAGTAATTGCTGAACATGGTAACCATCCAGAGTTGCCCTTGTATTATGACCTGATGCCGCCGAATGCTAACAATCGGCTGCGCTCTCGAACCAAACAGATCAACGTGGACGTCAAGCCGATTATTTTGGACCCAGTGAGCTACCCCGATATTCATATAGACCCTAATAACGGCGCTCGGCGTTTGAACTGCAATTCGGTGCGCGAATACAACGGAGAGAAGGGCGTGTGGGTGAGGGTTCCGCTCTCGGAGCATGTCAAAATTAACACGGTGTTGGTGATGTGTTGGGATCTGTTCAGGAGGGACGGTACAACGCCTGTTGTCGGCGCGGACGCTCAAGAGGCTATCCGCGTACCTGACAATGCGACCACACATGTGGACTGGTTTTTAGAGTACGAAAAGCATATCAAGCCCGCTTACATAGATGGCGACGAGCAATATGGGCGGGGCGAGGCGTGGTACGTGGTTCAGGTAAACGGCGTTGATCACCCGAGCGATAAAAAACGAGAAATGGTGGCGCCCGGCCAGGGCGGTGGTGGTACGTGCGTTTTTCCCCCAGTGTAGATGTTCACTGGCGGGCAGTGTCGCAATGACGTTGCCCGGCTTCAGCTCTCAGTAAATACGACGCTTTTATCGGAAAATTCCTACATGAAAGGGTTTTCAAGTTGCGTAATCTGCGCGCCGTCACTGGGCGTGTAGGAAGAAGCTTACAGGCCAGTTGCTAAATATCCTGCAACCAAGGAACTGTCATATGCAAAGCTTACAGCCCCGGTTTTCCCTCACACCCCTGTCACATTCCCTGCGTTGGTTAACCCTTGCGCCGATGTTGCTGATGGCGGAGCAGGCGTTTGCACTGGTCATTGATAACGAAATCGTCAATATCAACGCCAGCACCACTGTCGACACCTATCAGTTGACCAACAACGCGACCTTGAATGCCAACGGTGCTCGAACCGATGCCATCAGCTCGGCCAATTCGGCTGTTAACCTGACCGGCTCGACGGTCAATGCGACGACCGGTTTTGGCCTACAACTGCAAAATAGCCAGGCAAACATTAGCGGCAGCACCATCACCAGCACTGAGGCAGCGCTAGTGTTGACAGGCTCCACTGTTCAGCTCACTGGCAGCTCTGTGACCGGTGGTGACCGCGGTGTTTCGGTGGCAGCGGGCAGCACCTTGACCGCCAGCGGCAGTCAGATTGTTGCGCAAGCCGCCAATGGCAGTGGCGTAAGGTTGGCCGGTGGTCAAGCGAGTATCAGCGATAGCCTGGTCCAGGGGAGGGTCAATGGCATTTTGCTGTTTGCGGGCAACCAGGCAGGCTCGGTCAATAAGGTGGTGCTGTCTGGCTCCCAAGTTGAGGGCGTGGCGGGCGCTGCCATTTCCGTGCGCAACGGGCCTCTTGCGCCGGCTTCCAATGACATTTTGGTCAGCAATGGCACCACGCTGGTGGGCGGCAATGGCAACGTATTGGAGATCCGCGACACCTCCAGCGCCACGCTGACGGCCGATAATAGCCACCTGATCGGCAATGTGGTGGTTGCTCAAGGCGCTCGGGGCGACCTGGTACTGCAAAACAATGCAAGCCTCACAGGCCAGCTTCAAAACGTTGCGAGCCTGGGCGTGAACAGCGGCGGGCGCTGGAACCTGGTGGGCGACAGCCAGGTGGGCGATTTGAACATGAACGGCGGTTCGGTCAAGTTTGGGGACGCTGCGCAGTTCTACACGTTGTCGGTCGCCAACCTCAGTGGTAACGGAACCTTTGTGATGGATGCCGATTTTGCCGCAGGCCAAGTCGATCATCTGGACGTCAGCGGCACTGCCACCGGCAATCACCAGTTGCTGATCGCCAGCAGCGGCGCTGATCCGCTGGCCGATACGCGCTTGCATGTCGTCCATATTGCGGACGGCGATGCCAGCTTCGCGCTGCAAAATGGCCGTGTCGACCTGGGGGCTTGGTCATACGATCTGCTCAAGGAGGGCAATGATTGGTTTTTGGCCTCCACAGGTGAAATCAGCCCAGGCACCGCGTCGGTGTTGGCGCTATTCAATACAGCCCCGACCGTCTGGTATGGCGAGCTGACCTCTTTGCGCTCGCGCATGGGGGAGTTGCGGTGGGATGACAAAAAGGCCGGTGGCTGGATTCGAGCCTATGGCAACAAGTACAACGTGTCCTCGTCTTCGGGCGTTGCCTACCAGCAAACCCAGAACGGCTTCACCCTCGGTGCCGATGCGCCCCTGGGCAACGGTTGGCTGCTGGGTGTCATGGCCGGTCACAGCCAATCGGACTTAAGCTTGAAGTTGGGTACCTCCGGTGAAGTCAGCAGTACCTATGCCGGTGTCTATGGCAGCTGGCTGGACGAAGACAGCGGTTACTTTGCCGATACCGTGCTCAAGGTCAACCAGTTCCGTAACAAGGCTGATGTTGCCATGAGCGACGGTCAGCAGGTGAAGGGCGACTACACCAGCCACGCAGTGGGTGTCTCGGGAGAGTTCGGGCGGCACATCAAGTTGGAAAAAGACTATTTTGTCGAGCCTTCCGTCCAGCTTTCCGCCGTGCGAATCAGTGGTGAAAGCTATGAGCTGGACAATGGTCTTGAAGCCAAGGGCGATGCCACCCATTCAGTGCTGGGTAAGGTGGGTGCAACGGCCGGGCGCAATTTTGCGCTGAGCGAGGGGCGCACGATCCAGCCCTATGTTCGTGCAGCCTGGGTGCACGAATTTGCAAAGAACAACGAGGTCAAGGTCAACAACAATGTGTTCGAGAACGATCTGTCCGGCTCGCGTGCAGAGGTGGGCGTGGGTGTCGCGGCATCGTTGGGCAACAACTTCCAACTGCACAGCGAAATTGACTACAGCAACGGCAAAAAGCTTGAGCAGCCGTTTGGCGTCAGCGTGGGCCTGCGTTACCTCTGGTAGTGCATTTTTGCCCGCTGTCTAGCTGTCAGTTCTGTCAGTAGCGAGCAATCAGCAGATAGGCTTCAATCGTCACCATCAGCGCCGGTATGGCCCAGGCCATACCGGCGCTTTCTCATCTGTGAGGTTATGTGATGGCGACTTCTAGAGTTGAAGCTCTGTTGACTTCCCTTTGCTTGAGAGCATCAAACGCCATAAGTGCCCTGTTGGGGCGCAAGGTTTCCAATCTTCTGCCTGAGCCTGATGTGTCTGATGTTATGCCACCCCTTGAGGGGGCTACACAGGTGAAGCTGTTACCGGTTGCCAGGACACTTCCACCCAGTCCACCCTTGCGAGTCGAACTGCCGCAATGGCCCAATTCGGCACCGGACCCTGAGATGGTGGACGTCGTCAAACTCCATTGGCGAACGGTGACCATCAGTAAGAACTTCCCCGGCCCTGTGACGCCTGAGCAGCGGTTCATGGAAATTCCACTGGAAGAACTAGTCGAGGGTCTGCAGCCACTTCGGTATGAAGTGATCGACTGGAACAACAAAGAATCGACGTTTTCCTCAACCATTGAGATCACGATTGATAAAACACCCCACGTGGTGGCTCAGGCCGTTCTGGCGTTCCCGCCGGAGCTGATAGACGGCGGTGTCATTACCGATCAGTACCTGATCGAACATGGCGACCTGATCGTGCCCATCCGGCCGCTGTACGAAACGCCGGGGGCTGGCGACAAGCTTGTCTGGTTCTGGAGCTCCACTTTCAACGGTCAGACGCAGGTTGGTGAAAAGACGCTTTACAAAGCCGATATCGACGCCGGCATCACCGTAACCTTTACCGAGCAGATGATTCGCGATGCAGGCGATGGCACCCGCTTCGCGCATTTTCGGGTATTCGACCGTGCGGGCAACGAAAGCCAGGATGGCGGTCGCATTCAGCTGCAAGTCGATGCCACGCCGATCCCCCGCAGGCTGACTGTCCCCAGGGTCCCACAAGCAAACGGAAACAGCCTTGTGCCCTCGAGCAACGGGGCCACGGTGGTCATACCGGAAACGGCCGTGATTTATCCTGGGGAGGAGGTGTGGGTGCAATGGGGTATACCCGGTACGGCCGGCGCACAGCGGTTCGACACACCCACGTCTCCTGGGGGCAGGGAGTATCGTATTCCCGCCGCCAATGTCGCGTCTTATATCAACAGGCCATTGAAGGTGAGTTACAACGTCGTGATAACCGGTTCGCCGCAGGAGTCTGATGAGCTCAACCTGCAAGTGGGGGTGCCGACCGGCCTACCCATCATTCAATTTCAGCCGCGCAGCGGCAACAACAACCTACCGCTCAGTGGACTGGTTAACGGCCAGGCCACCTTTACCTTGGCGGCTTGGCCGATGATCGCGATAGGTCAGGTCATGAGGGTCGAGCTGCGAGGCTTGGAAAACATCAGAATAGTGGATGACGTAGAGGTCCAGCAGACAACAGGTGTGCTCCCGGCTGGGCAAGCCACTGAAGCGCAGCTCAGAAGGCTGGGGCTCAATCAGTCTTTCGATCTTCGTGTCTGGATAAGTTTCGACGACAAGAACTCCTGGTTTCCCTTCGAGCGCGTCCCAGCCACTCTGATCAACTGAAGCCACATCCTGGCTCTCCAGTCAGGCGACGACGCAGGCATTGTAGGAGCCCAGCTTGCTGGCGATGCAGGCGCTGCGGTGCTTCATGAAATCGCGTCGATCCCACTTCACCGGCGCGCCTTCAGAGCCTTCTACTGATAGCTTATGGTGAAGTTCAGCGCGCCTTTGGCCAGTCCAGCGCCTACCTCGTCTTCGGTTTGATAGTAGCGCGCCGTGAAGGGCAAAACGGTTGTGCCGTTGGTGATGGTTTGCAACGGCACATCATTTTCCAGCGCAACAGGTGTCAGGCCATCACTCTTGAGAATCTGTATACCGACACCGCTGGCGTCAGAGTCACTGGTCAAGCTGAAAATGCCACTGTTGCGATTGCCAATGGGGGCGGAGCCCAGGGTGCCGTCCAGTCGAATATAGGCGGTGGCAACATCGGCGTCAGTCTGACAGTTGCTGAGTGTGATCGTGAAGGGTATAGGAGCCGTTGCGCTGCCTTGGGCCGGAAAATCGCTTTTTTTCCACGTACCGAGTTGCACCGGGTCGGCACTCACGGGGTTGCCATTGAAACTGCACTGGGCTTGGTTGATGGTGCCGTTCAGTTCCAGGCCCCAGGCTTTGCCAAGCCCCGTCAGGTAGCCTGCTGCCAGCTCGCCTGCGAGCACATGCGAGCCCGGCGCCAGATCGCCGGTCTTGATCAGTGTGATTCTATTTTCCACGGTATGGATCGGCAGGATGATCGCCCAGTCTATGGTCGTACGGGCGCTGAAGGGGACGCTGGGGTACTCTTCGGCGCCGTTGACTGGCGTGAACCCCAACGACTGACCGTTAAACGGTCGCCACAGTTCAACAATGGCGCCAACGCCGGGAATATTGGTCTGCAGGATATTGCCCTCCCTGGCTGTCGGGTTGTTGATGGCGATGTTGCCGAACAGGCGCGTAACGCTGGCTTGTGCTTCGAACGTCAGGGGAATCTGGTTGGGCCTGGCGCACAGAATGTGATTGCCTTCCTGGGACCGAGTGGAGGCCCGAGTGAAGCTCGCAAGCTCTGAACCGATACGCGCATCGCGGGCTATCCAGAGGGTTCCGAGGTCTCGAACGGCGGTAAAGGATGATCCTGCTGAATAAGTGCAGTTAGCGGATGCACCTTGATGGATTAACGCCAGCAGTAAAGTGGTCGGGAACAGTACGGAGGAGAATTTCACACGGGGGTCCTGGATGAAGGCGGGGTGGCAGGCAAGCTGCCTTCCCCGAAATTAAAGGCAGGTGAGGGTCTGTAGCCGGTAGCCTTGATCTTGCTCCATGCTGGCAGGGTCAATGGGCAAGTTGCATTGATGGTCACCCCAGTGAACAGACAGCATTTGCGGCGCATCGCCGATAGAGAGCATGACTTGGCCACCTTGGCCGATCACACCCAGTGCTTCTCCCTGCGCATTACGTACTTGAGCGCCAAAGGGCACGGCCTGGCCGCTGCCGGTGCGGGTGGTCAGGATCAGGCGGCTGACTTTGCGCGCCGCAAAGGAAGCCTTGACCACCGCCCCGCGACGCGGGATGACCTGTGCAATGCCGTTGTCGATTTCGATATCCGGCCCCAGCCGATCGCTCTGCAGTTGTATGTGATTGGTGCGGTAGGGCTGTAAATGAGGAAGCAGCGCATATCCTTGGGCGTTGGTGCGCGCGCCGGTGGCATTGACAACCTCCACGCCGCCGATGTCTGGCACTTCGATCAGAGCGCTGGTGTCTCCCAGATACGGCCCCAGCGCCAGTCCATCGGCGTGAAGCAGTAGCGCGCCGGTGGCATTGACCGACAGGCTGCGATAGCCGTTGCCCCAGGTGTAGCCGCCGCCGACATTACCCATGTGGGTCTGGTAACCCAGCGAAAACGCAGCGCTTTGCTGTTGCTGCTGGTTGCGACTCAACGACGCTTGATAGCTCAATTGCTGGGTGTCGGTATTGCCACTGAAGCTTGCGCGTTGGCTGTGACCTTGTTCGTCATGATGCAGGTCGAAGGTGGCCCTGGCTGAGCGGGCCGAACCAAACTCCATTGGCATCGAAATACTGAGGCCGATCTGGCGGTCATTGCCGCGCTCGTTGCTCAATGACTGGTTGGCAAACAAGCTGTAGGAAACACCGCGGTGATAGGTATTGCCACTGACCTGGAACTGGCGCTGGACCTGGGTGTTATTCCAGAAATCCTGATGAGAGTAGGTCAGGCTGACCGAGCTTTTGCTGGACAGGTTCTGATACAGCGAAGCCTCCAGGCGGCTGCGGCGGCTGCCAAAAAAACTGCTGCTATGGCTGCGTTGGCGTACGGCTTCGTCGAAATCCCGGTAGCCTTCGGTGGAGTAGCGATAGCCAGCAAAGCGAAGGTTGGTGTGGGTCTGGAAGCTCTTGCCGTATTTGATGGCATAACTGGAGCCGCTCACACTTTCTTGCGTGAAGGCATCGATGCCGCTTCGGGCCCAGGTGACGTCCAGCGCCAGGGCACCGAACTCACCCAGGTCGCGGGCGGCGCCCAGAGTGCTGGAGCGATAATAGTCGCTGGCCATCAAGCCGCCATAAAGTGTCGAGTTCCAGGCCATGCCCATGGCCAGGGTGCCCTGCCACAGCAGGGGATCGTCGAGCTCGTCGGCGCCGTTGTAGCGGCCCACCGCCGCGCTGTAGCGCCAGCTGCCTTCGCGCAGCAGGTTGCCGAGTGAGGCATAGGGTTGAATGAAGCGCCGGACTTGACCGTCTGCTTCCGTCAACACCACTTCCAGTTCACCGCTGCCGCCGATGGTGCTCAGGTCGTCAATGACATAAGGGCCGGCACTGACATAGGTGGAATAGATGGGATAGCCGTCGCGAAGCACTTCAAGCTTGGCGCGGCTTTGGGCAACACCGCGAATGATCGGTGCGTAGCCCTGCTGCGAATCGGGCAGCATGCCCAGGTCAGAACCGATCAACAGGCCCTTGATGGGCACACTGCGGATAATTTCGCCGCTGGTAAAGGTCTCGCCCAGCGTGAGGTTGGCGTGAGTGCCGGGCAAGTCGCGTTGCACGTAGGTATAGGCCCGCAACCATTCGCGCTCGCCTTCACTGTTGCTGCGCAGCGCCTGGCTGCTGCGCAGGCGCCAGGCGCCCAGGTTGAAACCGCCATTGAGGTACAGGTCTTCGCTGCTTTGGCTGCCTGAGTAACGGCTGGTGCCTTGCTGGGCGGACAGCTGGTAATTGATGAACGCGGCGTTGATGCCGTAGTCCCAGTGTTCGGGATCGATGTAGCCCAGCACTTCCCGATGCACCGCAATCTGGGGAATCGAGATCGCCAGGTGCAGGTTGGCCGCGTTGAAATCAAAGCTCGCACCTGGGATCAGTGCCTTGAGGTCGACACAAGGGTTGTCCAGTAACAGGGGGTCGGCTGCTGCGCTGAGCCGAACACCCAGAGCCTGCAGCAAGTCGGCCGAGAGGCAAGGCGCCAGTACGCCTTGCTCGTTGGCGGCGAAGTCCAATGTACGGGGTGAGCTGGCGGATCCGTTGACCGAGATATCCACGCGATAGAGGCCGTCCGCCAGGCTCTGGCCCTGTGCCAGTGCCTCCAGCGCGTGGTTGGCAGCATCGCTGGGTTGGTGAGCGTCTTGTTGTAGGAAGCCGCTTTGAAAGGTTACCCGAGCTTGCGCCTGGGCCAGGGGCAGTTCGGCGAAGTTGGCGGCACCGCCCAGGGCCAGGCAGTGAAACAGGCGGCGGCAATACCAGGGGCGGCGCAACGGCAGAAGCAGGTAGGGCGGGGTCATGGATGCTGGGTTCCGGGCAACGTCAAGGTGCTGCTTGAACAGGCACGCTAAGCGGTGTACTGGTGCCACCAAAGTCATTGATGGTGCTGAAGGTGACGTGCAGGCCTGGCCGGTAGCTTGTCCCTTCGAAGGTCAGGTGCTGGCTGGCGAAGGGTTCGAGCATGGGGGCCTGCTTGAGCTTGTCGGTGCGAGCCGTGTCGCCGACCTCCAGCCGTGCAAAGGTGTAATGAAAGGGGGTCGGGTTGTGTACCTGCAGGTGCAAGTGGCCGGCCTGCTCGCTGGCGGTCCATTGCAACTCTTGAAGCCGTGCGCTGGGGCTGCCTTGAATTTGGGTGGGGCGATAAAACAGCTTGATGCGGGTACGCAAGGCGATATTCAGGACGTTGTCGGCGTGCTCATCGGCCTGGGGGATCTCCTGCACATTGAAAAAAAACAACGACTCGCGATCGGTGGGCAGATTGTTGGGCAGGCCGTTGACCTGGACTTGCTGCTCCTTGCCGGGGTCCAGGCGGAACAGCGGGGGCGAGGGAATAAAAGGCACGACGGTGCTTGTGTCATCGGCCACGGTATTGACCCAGGTCTGCACGGCAAAGGGCCGGTTGCTGGGGTTGTTGACCACAATGGAGGTGCTGCGTTTTTCGGCATCGAAGACGATGCGGGTCGCGTTTAATGTCAGCGCTGCCTGCGCGGTGTTCACGGGGGCCAACAGGGGCAGACAGAGGCAGGCGGCAAGCAGCGGCCGACGAAGGGCTGGTCGCGAGATCAGGCCTGGCATGGTGAAATCCTTAAGGATGAGCTGTGGCAATAACGAACTGCCCCCGATCAGCCAGGGATTACCGAGCGGGGGCAGAGGGGTTACTGGATGTCTACGCGAAAGCCTATGTCAGCCGAAGCCGGGCCTGCGGTTACACCTAGCGCGGTAGAGCGGTAGTAGGCATTGAACAGCAGGTCGGTTTCGCCGCTGTCGTTCAGCTCATAGGCATTGGACGTTACGCCGGGCTTGAGCGCCAGGCCCTGGACATCACGCAGCGAGATGGCCACGTTTT
Organism: Pseudomonas sp. KH_021; assembly: GCF_057838865.1. Taxonomy (NCBI): domain Bacteria; kingdom Pseudomonadati; phylum Pseudomonadota; class Gammaproteobacteria; order Pseudomonadales; family Pseudomonadaceae; genus Pseudomonas; species Pseudomonas sp. KH_021. The sequence goes on from NZ_CM174477.1 coordinate 2,659,959, forward strand.
TGGCGGCATCGGCGGTTTGGCCAACAGCAAAGTAATCACCCTGGGCCAGGCCTGTGAACGTCACAGAGGCTTCGCTAGTCGGGTTGATCGTGCAGCTGGAGCCACCTTTAACGCGCAGGGCGAAGGCCTTGCCGTTGTATTCCTGACCCACGCCGGTAAAACGGCTGGCATCGACACTGCCCATCTTGACCAGGTCGCCGATCGACCCGTCGCCAGGGTTGACGACTTCGATCGGGCAGGTCGAAGCGGTGATTCGGCCTTCGAAGTTGATGGTGCCGGTATTGGCGAAAGCGCCAGTGCCCGCCAGGCTTGCGGCCAGGCCGAGGGAAAGGGCGATAAGGGATTTTTTCACGGTGCAAAGTCCTTGTTTGCAAGCGCCATGCAGAGGCAGCCGAGACGGTGGCGGGTGCGGAGGGTTGGAGGGTGCAGCGGGTGTCTCGGTGGGGCGGGAGTTTAGGGAGGGGGGAGTGGGGGAGATATGAGAGAACTCTCAAAAAAGAAGCGGCAGGAGGGGCTAGCTCCGGCCGCTTCAAAGGTTTCAGACACTACGCTTTGCGAATTTCCCACAACCCATTTTGAGGTAAATGGCCTGTCAATAAATGGCGCTCTTTACCGAGGCGGTAGATTGGAAAATTGTCTCTAGTGGGAACAGCAGGGCGCATTGTGAAGTTGCCGTTTACACGTTGACCGATGGGCTTCAGTCCGAGTTCAGTTGGATTAATATAGTTGTTCCTGAAACTATTTGGCAGCATTCTAGGGGGTCTGGTCATCACGGCGGCTTTTGGGCTATTCCCCAAAACAGCTTTGGGAATAAGAAGTCCATTATTTGCTTTGCGTATTGCAGCAAGAGTCGGTCCAGCTCTTTCAACGGAGGCAAAGATGCCTGTACTTGCCTTGGACGCCGCGTTGTATAAAGCATTTCCTCCATACATTGCCATCGATAAGTACCCGAGCCAACCACCGGCTTCTGTTACCTTCGCGTTATTCGTCATACTGCCGCCAGCGGATAGACCCGTTGATAGAACTTGTGTTAGCGCTAGTGTGCTGTCTGCGAAATAGCTTTTCTAATTTTTCACCTACACTTCAGGTGTCATTTCCCCCTTGGAGAGCTTCAGGTGAGCGCACTGGACATTACGCTTAGCTCCGAAGAAAAGGCCGAACTGAACCGGCGCGTTCGCTCCGCCACCATTCCCCAGCGTGAAGGTCGTAGAGCACGCATTGTGCTGCTTGCAGCACAGGGCGAAACACGGGAAGAGATTGCACGACTGACTGGGTTTTCTCTCCCGACAGTCACCAACTGGTGCCAACGCTTTCAGTTGCTCCGGCTCGACGGATTGATTGATAAACCAGGTCGTGGACGCAAGTCGTCGCTGCCTGCCGATACTGTCCGCCGCGTCTTGGAGCAGGTCACGAAACCTCGCATTGGCGAGTCGCGATGGAGCTGCAGGAGTATGGCGAGAGCGGTCGGGATTTCTTCGAGTACGGTCCATAAGTTATGGGCTGCCAATGACTTGAAGCCTCATCTGACTCGCACCTTCAAGCTCTCAAACGATCCGCAGTTCGAACAGAAATTCTGGGATGTTATCGGCCTTTACCTGGCCCCGCCGGACAAGGCATTGGTGCTGTGTTGCGACGAAAAAAGCCAGGTGCAGGCCTTGGAACGCACGCAGCCTGGATTGCCTCTGGGCATCGGCCACATCCAGACGAAATCACATGATTACACCCGCCACGGCACGGTTACATTATTCGCTGCGCTGGATTATCTGCAGGGAAAATTGATCAGCAGCATCGAACGTCAACACCGTCATCAAGAGTGGTTGTCCTTCCTCAAGAAGATCAACAAGCAGACCCCCAAGAATCTCCAGCTTCACCTGATCGTCGATAACTATGCGACGCACAAGCACGCCGCCGTGAAAACCTGGCTGGCGAAGCACCCGCGTTTCCATATGCACTTCACACCGACGTCCAGCTCTTGGATGAACATGGTCGAACGATTTTTCCGAGACATCACGGTGTATCTACGAGACGGTAGCTTTGCCTCGGTGCGCGAGTTGGAATCCTCGATAACAACGTTCATGGCACTAAGAAATGCTCAGCCGACCCGGTACGTTTGGAACGCGAAAGGCGAGGAGATTTTGAGCAAAATCCAACGAGCTCGCGAGGCACTTGAGGCCGTACCATAGGGATAAATTATTTCGAAGACAGCACACTAGCGTGCCTTTAAAGGCGGCGGTCGTGGCGGCGGTAGTACCAGCGATAAACCCCGCCACTGCAGTCAAGGCGCCAAACGTCGCAATAGCGGCAAACACCACTCCCACAGCAATCCCGATCCATCCCAGTACACCCATGCCCCCACCTTGGGCACTGAGACTCGGCTCATCTTCATCCCTCCTGCGCTCACGCCCTACACCCGCCACCGAATGCCCACTGGGATCACGCCACAGAATCGGGTTACCCAGGCAATAACTCCACGGGTTGATCCCGCCTTCATCGAAGGGTGAGAGACTGTCGGGGCTGTGGAAACGCATCAGCGTCGGGTTGAACGCCCGATAACCGCTGCCTAGCAGATACCAGTTGCTGGCCGGGTCACACAGTTCGCCGTTGTAGCCCAACTGCGACAGGAAGCCGTCATCCACCGTGCGTTCACCATAGGCGCCATAGGTGGCGGTGCGCACCGCGCCCTGCTGGCCCTCGGCACGCACGCTGTGATTGGCATCGGGCATCAGCAACAAGGTATGCGCGCCGTTGCCGGTCTGTTGCTGGGCCATCGGTTCATCGCCATGGTGCAAGAAGTGCACTTGGCCCTCGTCGTTGGCGCTCATGCTCAGGGTGTCACCCTGATAGAAACGCAAAGACGGCGGCTCATTGCCATAACGGGTACTGATCAGTTTGTCGTGCCCGTTATATTCGTAGGCCGCCTGGCGCAGGCCGTGGGCGCTGTCGATGCTCACAAGGCGGCTTTGGCTATCGTAGTGCAGGCGATTGCCCTGTTCGTCGTTGAGTTGATTGCCGTTGGCATCGAACTCGAACGTCAGGTTTCCCGTCGGCCGTGCGGGCATATAGCTAATACCGGTCATCCGGCAAGGGTCATCGGTGGCATGGCTGAACGTTGTGCGCTCTGTCTTGGCAGGATGGCCCGGATCGACATCGGCAAAAGTGGTGATTGTGCGCTTGAGATTGTCCAGCGCGTCGAACGTATAGGTCACGCGCTCGATAGGCCGGCCTTGATCGTGACGCGGCAGTTGCATGCCACTGCATGCATGCTCCACCAAGCGGCTGCGCTCGTCATATAAAAATGTTTCCGCCAGCAGCGTTGTATCACCGACCTCCAGTTTTCGCGTTCCAAGCAGGCCATCGGCTTGCCAGGTTTGTGTCAGGACTCTAAGCGGTGTGTCATCCAGTCGCTGGGTGCGCTGGATTTCCTGACTTTTCTCATCGTAGGTGTATTCACACACCAGGGTACTGCTAGCTCTTTGGTCGAGTGTGGTAGTGCGAGCCAGACGGCTGAGAGTGTCATATTCAAACGCCACCTCCACGTTACCCTGGCTGAGGGTACGCAGACGGCCGCTGAAGTCGTACTGGTGCTGGGTGACCATATTTCCAGGTTCGGTGCGTGTGAGCAAACGATCCAGGGGCGAAGTGCGGTATTCGGTTTTCCAGTCGTATTTTTGGATGTCGGTATAGGTTTCCTCGAGCAATTGGTGGGTATTGTTGTATGTGTACTTATAGTTGCCGAGCTTGTTTTCGGCGGTAACGATGTTGGCGGTCGTGGTGTCATAGACGAACTTCACAAGGCCTTCAGCGCTTGTGCAACTTTGTGGGAGCGAGGTCAAACGCGGTTCGTAAGTGTAGTCCAGGCGCTGACCCGCGGCGGTGATGCGTGCGCGAGGCTGCAGGTCACTGCCCGTGTATTCGAATGACTCTTGGCGTGGGCCAACCTTTATTTGGGTGCGCCGGCCCAAGCTGTCGAATTGTTGCGTGGCAATGGGGATGGTGTCTCGTTGGTTCCACACGCTGATCGCCACCGGCAGGTCTTCGCGGCTGTGGGCGGCGTATTCTCGTAGAACCTTGTCGCCATTGGGCAGGCGGACTTCGGTGCGGCGATCGAAGGGGTCCATTTTATAGGTGCTGGTTCGCGTCAGTGAGCCAACGACCGTTTCGGAGTGGGTGCGGCCCAGGCCATCATAGGTGAAGCTCTGCTCACCGATGAGCGTGTTATCGCCAGCGTATTGCCGGATGTTTTGCGGCTCGTCGAACAGATTGAATCGCGTTTCAATCACCGCCGTTTTCAACGCGCTTGGGCCTTTACCCTGTTGCCAGCTGCGCACAATACGCCCGCGATGTTCGGTGTTGCCGATGGGGTCGTGTTCCTCAAAGGCGGTCACGCCATCGGGGCTCAACGTGGTGGTGCGATCACCCCAATCGTTGTAGGTGAACTCGGTTGTCAATGACAGGGGTAATAGATCAATTCGGTCAATGTGCGTTTCGCTGACTTGCTGACCGAGTTCATTGTATTCGGCGGTGTAAATCGTGCGTTGCAACCTTGGGTCATCGTCGAACAAATGGTCGCGGTTAACTTCGATGACACGCCCCTTGCCGTCCAGGATGGTCTCAGTCGTGACCCCTTTCGCACTGACTTTCAGAGTACTGGCGCGTTGTTGAGTGGTGTTGCACAGGCTGTACTGATAGCGAACGCTGGCCGCATAGTCGGTGTCGGGAGACACGGTTTCGCAAGTGATACGTTGCAGCGCGTCATAGGCAAAGTGAGTCTCAGTGCCGCTCTGGTCCAATTGCGCGAGCATCAGCCCGGTCCAGAGCGAGTGTTGCTCCCAGGTCCCTTGCTGCTGGCCGTCAAAGCCATGAAAGGTCTGCTCCACTTTACGTGTCGGCTGGTGAGTGTCGTTGTCCGTGTGGAGGGTGTAACAGTATTCAACCGTGCTGACGTGCTTGTCGGTGTTCTTTATGCCGTATAGGGCTGTTGTCGCCACAGTCGGCAAACCATGTTGTAAAGCGTCTTGCGGGTCGTTGAAGTAGCTTCGCTGCGTGGTCTGCAGGGGCTGCTCGTTTTCCTGGAGCAGCGTTTCGTCTTGTAGAGCCACCCAGTACGGCGCGTGGTTGAAACCCGAGAGCGTCTCAAAGCGGGTATAGCGATAATGGGTGGTCAGCGTTGGCGCATCACCTTGGGCCGAGGCAGGTTCCACGGTGTGGGCGCGCAAGTGACGTACGAACCCGTTGGCCTCGGCCGGGCACTCACCCTCGACGCCTTCTGCGGGGTACCAGCGCTTGCGTTCGACAACCCCGGAGCTTTTGGTGATAACGGTGATATTGCCGTGGGTGTCGTACTCAGTGGTTTCATGCTCCTCGCGCAGGCGCTGGTGACCACCGACCTCAGATCTCCAGCGTTTGATGACTTGCAGGGGTAATTGGAAGGTACTTGCCTGACGCTCGATGGGCTCGCCTTCGCGGATCTCATAGTGAGTTTCGATTTCCTCGGTGTTATTGCCGCGGCGTCGAGTCTCCTTGAGCAACAGGTGGAAGCGGTTGAAGGTTCGCTCTGTGCGTTTGAGCGATTGTTCGATCTCCTCCCCTTGTGGGCCTTTAAGGGTCTTCACCACTTCTTCGACGGTGGTGTATAGGTAATTGCCAGTATGACGCGCGAGATTATCCAGGCCATCCTCACGCCACGCCTCGGTCAAATTACTGCCGATGAAGTTGTTACCACCGGGATAGCTGTAGCGCGTATCGACCTCCGGTTGCCCGACGCCTGGGTAGTGCAGGTGTTTGGTCACGCGTGGCAGCGGGTCACGCCGGGCGCTGGGTGGAAAGGCATGGCCAGCATCCTGGTAGTAGATTTCTTCCCAGCCGCCACTGGGGGACTCGACTTTTTCAAGGCAGGTGATGCCATTGATGGGTCGATAGGAGAATCGCCAGCTGGCACCTTCTTCGGTGGGCAAGGTGATGCGGCTGACTTGGCGCTCGGTGTCACGCAGGTGCATGTAGAAGCGAGCGAGGGGCGTGCCGTTGGCGCCTTTGCCCGGATGAAGGGCAAACACCACCCGGTCGATGTCGCGGTCGATATCCAGTAACACCTGGCCTTGCGCGTCAAAGATGCTCTTCAACCGGGGTGCATTATCGAAGGCCACATATTCGAAGCCCACCCAATGCCCCAGCTCGGAATAGTATTTGATGGGCATTGCCACAGACGACCCGCCGAATGCCTGAACCTTGAGTATTTCAACGTCACCGGATTTGTGTACGACTCGGTATTCGTCGTCTGCATCCTTGTAGAAGCGAAAGCTGATTAGCCGCTGCTCTTGCATCAACAGTTCGCCATTCTGGCTGCTGTCGCTGGTGACCTTGAAGCTTTCGCCGGTGCTCAAGGCCAGAATCTGGGTGCCAGGGGTGTACTGGGAAAGCTTGAAATCCCAACCCAGGCCATAGCCGCTGTCGCGAGTATTCAAGGGGCTGTAGTTGAGCTGTGGCGTCATGCCTGGCCCGCGCAGGTCATTGCATTGAAACGCGGGCAGTTCTATCGATAGGGTGTATTGGCCGGTACGCGCATCAACACCCGCTTTGACAAAACTCATGAAATTCAAAGCGGTGGAGTGCACTTCAGTAGACGCCGTCATGTTGACAACCTCGTTGAGTAATGAGTCGTGCGATTCGCACTTTAAGTTGCGCCGCGCCCGGCATATTTCGTGTGGGCCCAGCGCAGCAGGGGGGCTTTAAAGCACAACACTATCAGCCCCGCAGCGTTTGAGAACCTAGCAGTTCTGTGAGTAGGCAGCGGCTGGGCAAGCGCGTAAAAATGAGGCCTGTTCGGGTGTGCATCTATGACCACCCTGTAGTTGGATGTTTACGTGCCGGAGCGCTGGCGATGCCTGATTCATTACCCATGCCTTATATTCCCGACCTTGATGCTCAAGACTCGGTTGATTTGGAATCATTGAACGGTGGCCCGTTGGCGACCTACATTAATTACCCCGGCATACAGCCGGGGCAATATGTGTACCTGAACTTTCGAGGCTGCAGCGCCGAAGGCGAAATACTTGACCTGGTCAATGGTCAGTTGGTCCGCATCAGTGAAGTCGGCGCGTTGGGTCAACTTTTTGATTTCGATCATTCCCACGTCGAACAGTTGGACGGGGGCGTTGCTTTTTATTCTTATGCCAAAGAGATTACTCGTCTGCCGAAAGAGCAGGGGGAAGAGTCATTGCGTCGGGTGTTCTACGTCAATCGCCCCTCCGCGCTGAAACTTGAGCTGGCGTTACCACAGTGCAGAGACTCCCATGCGCTGTTCTTGAGTGTTAGCGATATACCTCAAGGCGGGACAACCCTATCGATTGCGCCCTATCAGGATATGGTACCAGGGCAAACGGTGGTGTTGACGGTGGTCGGCTGGTTCGAGGGTGACAACTTTCCGGATACCCGCCGACTTTCGATTGAAGTGCTGGAGTCCGATATCGGCCAGCCGCTGAAGACTCAGCTGCTCGACTTCCATGTCTGGGATTACGACTACTTCGATCTGTACTACTCCGTTGCTTACGGCGATAGCGAAGTCGTCTCGCCCACCCAACAATTCAGGCTAGGTGATCCGCCTGCCACTTGGCTACCGGAAATTGCCATTGTGGGCCACAGCGGCGATTCATTGAACCCCGACGACTACCTCAATGGCATCGTGCTGGTGGCACCACTGTACCCGGGCATTCAATTAGGCGATGTCGTGATGCTGTACGCCAGTGCGCAATCCGAGGAGGTGAGATCATTTATTGTCGATGCCACTACCTTGGCGGGTGGTCAGTTGCGTTTTACGGTGGGCAGCCACTGGCTGATGGCGAATGCCGGCAAACAAGCATCGTTTATTTATCAATGGGCTCGCCAGGAGCGAGCGGGCACATCGATGCCGTTGTCATTACGCCTTCGCAAACCCCCGTATTTTCCAGCACCGCGAGTCCGTGGCGCTACGGCCGAGGGAGAAAACAGCGGCTATCTGTACCCCGATAATGTGGGGGCGACCGTCGTCGTGACTGTCCCGGATGAAGCGGAATTCGCCAGTGATGATGAGGTCCTCTTGCATTGGGAGGGGCACCCAGCAGGCGGCAATATTATTATCCCGCCCAAGCCCAATAGTGGCAAACGTGAGTTCAGTGTTCCGCGCGAGGCGGTCGCGCCTAATATAGGAAAAACCTTTCTTGTTTATTACAGCGTTACTCCGCCGGGTGAAGCCGCCGAGGAGTCTAAAGTCTATACGCTGGAAATCAAAGAGTTTGGCGGTAACTGGCCAAGGCTTCAAGTGGCGGGTCTAAGCGGGGATAGGAAACTGTCGCTCGCTGGCGTGGAGGGTGAGCAGGTTGAATGTGTATTGGGGCCTTGGGTGTTTAGTGCGATTGGGCAAATTGTCAGGATTTCGGCTGTAGAAAGCCCGGGTGATCCACTGTGGCTAAGGGATCACCTACCGGTGACGGAAGAAGAATGGTACGGCGAGGCATTGGTCGAGTGGTTGCCGAAATCTTTCTTGGAAACACTGTCGATCGGTTCGGAGTTTGATCTGGACGTTGAAATCAGTTTCGATCAAGGCGAGACGTACAAAATGATTCATCACCTGCAAGTTCAGTTAGTTCTCTGAGCGGCAGTGCTGTCGATTTATGTGCTGTACAAGTGTTGTTTGCAGCGTTGTCTGTAAAGCAATTTCTACTGCGTGTTATCAGGAGTATCCATACGATGGATAATTCATTAGAAAGTTTATTGGAATGGCTAAAGGCGCCTGATCGCCTGCTGGATTGGGACGCCATTGTCGCCATCAGTAGCAAAACGGTCAATGACCTGATGCATCAGGCGTATATCAGTCATCTGCAGTTGGGCACTGGGCCTGATCCGTTTGAAGGGAGCGTGCCGATCGGCACAACCCATCAATCTCATTATTTCGGAAACTTGCGATTCAGTGCACCGCGCTTCACCTTCAGTCGGGCGTCACTGGTTAATGCTCGGTTGGATGTTCGTTTCGATGTCCTTGAGGGTACTCAGGCGTTGATACGGGAGGAATTTGATCAGCTTCAGGTGATCAGCCTGTCTAGCTACAGCCCGCAACCCCGTCCAGGGCCCTACTTGAGTTTCAGGCTCAGCCTTGAGTCGGACGGCCAGACAGTTGCCCTGGACCTGGCCCAAAGCGAGGAGGCCGAATTTCATTTCGATGGCACCCAGACCGAGCAATTGTCTGTGGGGAGAGCGCTTGAAGCATGGTTCAGAGCGCTGCCCGCAAGCGCACGAACCTTTAAAATCGGTGAGTTCAAAGGCGAGCAGCACCCCTTGCTCAGTACTCGCCGCATTGACATCCGCAGTCAGCGAAATGACGAAACCGAAGACGGCGCCCTGTTGTTGTTTCCGACGCTCAACCATGGCTTGGCCGGCAATTTTCCTTCCTCCGATGCCGATTTTCGGTTCTTGGTTCCCGATGGTTACTCAGGCACGGCGCTGGTCTCTCTGGGCCTGGCCCACCGAGGCGTCATGGGTAACGCCCTGATCGGCTGGTTGGGTGCCGATGCCTTTATCTATGAGCCGAATGTGGACGGAGCGTTGGGCCAGATGATTGCAACCCGCGGGGAGTTGACGGTCAGGCCTGCCAATGGCGAGGACCCGACATACGAGTATCAGAGCGAAGCATTTGTTCTAAGCGCAGCCTCAGGCGCCATGCCATTAAGGCTCGACTTTCAGGACGATCAGGTAATTCAGCAATGGGGCACCTCCTGCACGGTGAGCATGAAATACCGGCGTCTGGGCGGGGGGACGGCCTGGACGGAAATCACCCCGACGTTCCAGATTAATTACAAGCATGAGTTTCATGTGTCACTGGATGATGACGGCCATATCGAGGGGCAGCTATTCCCGCCCCATAATCACGGCTCGCCAATTCGCCGTCCGCACACCCTTGGTAAAAAACGTGCGTCGCTACCAGCGGGCGCCACCAAGTTCATTGAGAACCTGGTGAACAACGCTTTTTTGATGCATCTGTCCGAGCATCTTGTGAGCACAGCATCGAACGCCTTGGTCAACTCGTTTGAACTGGCTAACGACTATGTCCTCAAGCCTGTTGTTTCGGCCTTGCCCAACGACATGGCAACCATTGGTCAGTTGGGGCCCAAACAGTCCTCCTTCCAAATCGTAGAGCAGGCGCTGGTATTGGTGCCTGGTCAAGTGCAGCGGTTGACCACCGAGCCTGCGCGCGAGGGGCTCGAATGGACCCTTGAGCTGATTACCGGAACCTCGCCTGGGCGATTTGTTAGCCCAGGGGAATACCAGGCTCCGCCCAGGAGCACAGTGGTGGGCAGTTACAGCCATGTCTTGGCCACGGCAACTGATCCGCAGACGCGCGAATACAGCCAATGCTTACTCAGCATCACGGCCGTGCCGCTGAGCGTCACCCCTCTGCTGCGCGTGTGCTCGCCAGAACAATCGCTGTTGATGCAAGCGCGCAGCTTCGACGGGCAGCCTGTGTCCTGGACGTTGTCGGGTAACGGCAGCGGCGAAGAAACGGATGAAGGCTACCGGTACACCGCGCCAGCACAAGGTGGCCAGGCCACCTACGCGCTGGAACGGGTTGAGGCCCGCGCGGGGGCTCATACCCAAAGCATTACGGTGCTCGTCCAGCATTTCCAGCCTGATCTTAAGGTCGTGGTCGATGATCAGGGCAACCTTGAGCCCGGACAAGCGCAATTGCGCGCTTTTTATCGAAACAGTGTCAGGGGGGACGCTACCTGGCGTGTGCTCGCGGGCGGTGGAACCATCAATGAGCAAACGGGCGTCTTCGAAGTGCGAGCGGACGAAACGGAACGTTTCGCAGTCATCGTCGCTCACGTGCTCGATGGAGCGGCTGAATACGATGGCCATATCATCCTGCCGTTGCCGCTGGATCAGTTCCCTGTGTTGAAACAACGGCTTGCCGTGCTGGGAATGGTGGAATATCTGGATACGGTCATGGAGCGGGATGCGGTGGAGCAGCTGGATACGGTAGGGCAAGCCCCCCAAGGAGGTCGCCATCATGAGTAACTCACTCACCCAGGTATTGGCGCAAATGCGCGCAGGCTCTGTCACCCGTGGTTGGGGGGCGGTCTCGGTACAAAGTCGCAGCCGACTCAACCAGCTGCTGACTCAGCAATACATTCAACGCTTTGATACCGGTACTTTTTTGCCGCTGTTTAGCGGGGTGGTCGAGACCGAAGATGCTTATGGCAGCACCGTGCAGTTGCAGGGGCTGGCGCTGGGCCAACCGCTTTTGCAATTCAATACCGCGTCAATGACTGACTCGCGCGCTGTGATCTCGATGAACATCACCGGTGGTCATTACCTGGAGAAGCGCGGCAATGGCGAAATGGTGTCCGCGTTCTCCCTGAGTGAAGGCCATGGCTTCCAAGTCGAGATCGACCTTGATTTGACGCTGGTGGTGGGTGAGGTGGATCGCCACGGTATCGTCACGCTGGATCTGTCCAAGGCGAGCAGCTACCGTTGCAACCTGGCCAATAGCAACGCGCAGGTGACGGCTGCGGTGCAAGCCTTTTTCCAGGAAAGCTTCGACCAGATGCCGGCTGATCGTCGAATTTTCCAGCTGGGCAGCCTTGACCTGAAGGGTTACAACCTGCTTAACCCACGGTCGTTTCGGATTTACACCCAAGCGGCACCTGGGGCCAAGGTTCGGGGGGCGAAAAATTACGGTGATGGTGCCGTGGTTGCTTTTATCCGGGTAATGGGTAACGCCGCAGAAGGGCAAGCGCCCGGCTCGCAGTTCCCCTACCTGATCCCTGACGACCAGGATGCTCAAGGCCAGGATCAGTATTCGGCGGTGTTGGTAATTGCTGAATCGATGCTCAGGTATCTGTCTGGTGATCGTGAAGAGGTGTTCGATGCGCTCAACAGCCTGCTCTATCCCGGCGATAACGCCTTTGTCAAAGTAGTCGAACACACGCCCAGGGATTTGGCTGTCTTTGGCAAAGTTGACCCGCTGCGCACACAGTTTCGACTGGAACCGCAGTTTGCAACTCTCCAGGCGGGCGAGCAGCAACCTTTCACGGTGCGTAATGGTCACGGCGATACGGTGAGTGCTGTCAGCTGGGAAGCGCTGGGCATGCAGAGCACCACCGACAACAGCCAGGGCACCATGAGCAGTGCCGGCGTCTATACGGCAGCCGAGCGCAACCAGCTTGGCCGTGACTGCCTGCATGTGAAAGTGACCGCCAAGGTGACCGAGGGCCCTGATACTTACATCGCCACCGCACTGTTGCTGGTTAACCGCGACCCGCTCTGGGTGGCTCCTCATTTGAGTGTCATACCGGCCGCCAGGGGTTCCAGCCTGTTGGCGGCAGCCGGGCAAACAGGGGTACCCACCTGGCAATTGGTTGGCACTCGCCACGGTACATTCAGTACTGAGACGGGAAGCCAGACGGCGTTCACTTCCAGCGCCAGTCGTGCCAAGGCGCTGGTGGTGCAAGGTGTGCAAGCGCAGCTGGGTTCGGGTATCACGGCCCAGGGCGCCGTTGTCTTGGTCAATGGCAAAACCACATTGGGCATTGAGCCGGCTTACGTTCCGCGCTTGCAAGCGGGTCAAACTCGCCAGTTAGTGGACAATCGACAGTTGCTACCTGAATTGCCGCGGCGCTGGAAGGTACTCAGCGGCAGTGCGATGGTCAGTGACAGCGGGCTATTAACAGTGCCCAGCCAGGCGAGCCAAAGTACTAGCGTGGTGCTGTGCGAGATCGTGCGCAACGGCGTCGTACTCTCCACCGGCTACAGCGTGGTGGATGTGCGCGACGAAGAAGATGAGCCGCACTGGCGATCACTGACGGAATTCAACGTCAGGGTTATCGGGCAGGGTCAAGGGCGTGAGGGTAGCTTGTACGCCAATGGCTACCAGCAACTGCTCACCGAAGTCAGGGTTCTGCCGCAAGCGGTTGATGGTCAAAAAACCTATTTGAGCCCTTACGAGCGAAACTCCATTCAGCTGGTGTTTGATCGCGATGGCCAAAACGTCGAGGCCGTACCCGAGGGCCTCGAGGGTATTGCGCCCGATGCAGACGTCGCGCCCTGGCAAGCCCGACTTCTGCGCAATCGATTCGAGATGGCGCCGCCCAAGCCTACACGCGACAGTGCGCCGACCAATGATGCTGTTACGTTAAAAGATATTTACCTGCATTCGCGCGGGGACCGGCCTACCACTTTTTACGTCAAGCTCAATCGACAAGCAGACAACGCTGAATTTCGTTCGACCGACAACAACAATTCACAGGGAAGAATCGATGTTGATCCGGTGGCAGTGCCCATTTTTAATAACGGCCATTACACCTTTTCTCGTAAGCGTATTGGCCCGGGGAATGACAGGGAAGACGATGATGAAAACAACTTTGATCTGAAGCCGCAGACCCTTGATTACTGGTCGCTGTCATATGTCAATGGGGCGTTTGTCAGTTGTGAGTTCCTGGTGTACGGGCAACAAATCGAAGTGCCTACCTCTATTGTTCGGTGGGAAAGCGAACAGTTGGCGGAGACTATGTTCAGTTGTACTGGCTGGATGTTTAAACCGCACGGTACTGGGCAAGTACCGATCATTGAAGACGTTGAGAAAGATTTCAGGCTACAGGAAATCGTGACCTCAATGATGAATGCCGACCCCCTGGATAATTTTGTCGAGCCTGGGGCGTTGGTGGTGGTGCTGGAGCGGTCGAGCACGGTGGGCTATGTGCGGGCCACTCATCCGGCACGACAGAAAATGGATCATCATTTGTTGGTGAGGTTGCTGGATCAGCAAGGCAACCCGCATGTCCGAAAAATTCAATACCTGCCCGCGGGGCAGAATAATCATCGTGACAAACTTTTGCACAGTAGGGGCTGACGCTGCGAGCGTGAGCACGTGTCCAATTTAGGTAGGAAAGATCAGAATGAATACTAAAAAACGTGGGTTCAAACAATGGGTATGCCTGTCTTTTCTTATCAGCGCCCTGATCGGCTGCGCAAGAGTTGATGAGGCGGATAGTAGCGTAGCCCCGAGAGCGTATCCCGATGGAGACATGGCGTTCTATAAAAAAGATACCAATGGTTCGGTGCCGGGTTCATGCAATCAAATACGGTTCGTGACGGGGGCAACAAAGCTTAAAAGTGTGAATGGGTGCGGCGATAATGAAGTGTACTTTTTTGCGCTTAAATCCGTTCCCTCGGCAGCAACGTTCATATTATGCAGTGATGGGGCAAACGAAGATACTGAGGCCGGTATTTATAATAAGTGCCTTGCCACAGGTGCTGGTCTAAACGACTCTGACTGGTATTTCGAACTGAAAACCACAAAGGTGACTACTGATACCATTGCCTATCGGATATCGGACCTCAGAGGTATTTCGAGCGGTCAGATGGTCCAGGCGGGCGTTATGATGGTCCGTAATGGCTATCGCAAGGGTAATATTGATGGGAAGTTATCGGCTGTCATTATTGAGCGCTCGGCATTGCCATAGGGTTGAGCGTAACGCTTAGTTATTATCTTGATTTGGCGTTTGACATTGTTACGGGTGTTGAGCGCCAGACTTTTTCTTGAGGTTAATACCATGACTGTTTCCACCTCCGTGCACTCCCGCGCCTTCAATTTCAGAAGTTTCGTTGAAGGTGGCGTTGATCCCCGCACCGCCCAGTACACACTTAAAGTCGCGCTGCCCGACGTCAAGACCAATAATTTGCGCGGCCCGGGCTTTCCACTGGCGCTGTCTTTCAATCCACTCAACCAAGTGGACAGTGGTTTTGGCCTGGGCTGGACGCTTAATTTGTCTCAGTACGACCTGAGAAACCAAGTTGTTTCGTTGCATACCGGTGAAACATTCAAAGTTACCTCTGAGGCCAGTGGTTCCAATGAACTGTTGATGGAGGAAAAAAAGCTCAACAGTTTCAGGTTGTACAAACTCTCGGATTCGCGTTTTCGGGTAGTACACAAAAGTGGTTTGATCGAAATTCTCGAGCTTCAGTCCCAGGCCACCGCCGTCTCGCTCGCCTTGCCTGTGGAGATCTATGCCCCCCAGGGTCATAAAGTGGAATTGAAATACGGTACTTTTGATCGGCAGCCCCTGTTGGATGAGGTTAAGGACTCAGGCCAGGTATTGCTCAAAATTGTCCGTCGTGACAGCGAGGTAGAAATTGCGCTGCAATTCAACGCCCAGGGCGAACCGCTGGTGCGGATCCCGATGACGCTGCAGACATCCGAAAAACGGGTCAGCTCCATTGTGCTGCCGACCGAAGAAAGGGCGAGCTGGCGCTTTGACTACGACCGGATCGAGGAATACACCTGCCTCATCAAGGTAGAGACCCCGCTGGGTGCTGTAGAGGATATTTTATATGGGGATGGCGGACACCTGTTCCCCACCCGCAGCGGCCGCGGTCCATTGCCCCGTGTAACCCAGCACCTGCTTACGCCAGGCGCGGGCCAGGCGGTGGTTGATACCCGCTACACCTTCCCGGACCAACATAACTTTTTGGGTGCAGGCTTGGACATCGCCTGGGATAGCGAGGGCAAGGACAACCTCTATAGCTATTTGGGCGATTACCAGTACCGCGTCGTTGAAAGCCTTCATGTTGATGATTCGCCGGTGCGAACCATTGAACGCCTCTTTAATCGCCTGCACCTTCAGACATCGCAAACCACACAGCAGCGCAACAACGTTCAAGCGTTGTTGACGACCTATGCACTGGTCGCAGGTCAGCCCATCCATCAACAACCTGCGCATTGTCAGCTCCCGCTGACAACCGTTGAAAAGTGGTCTCTGGCGGACAGCTCTAAACCTCCCCGCGAAGAAACCACGGCTTTCAGGTATGACGCAGAAGGCAATGTCACCCGGGAAGAAAAACCCACGGGTGTCGTGGAAACCAGCGAGTGGTATCCAGCAGCAGGGGCACAGGGCTGCCCGGCGGACCCAGAAGGGTTTATCCGTCACTTGAAAAGCAAGACCGTCACGCCTGCGTCCACCGGCGAATCGGGGGCGCCGACGCTGGTCACCGCCTACACCTACAAGGCCATGCGTTCTATTGCCCATAGCGGCCAAAATGACTGGCTCGTCGAAGAAAGTGAAACACTCAGCGACGCTCAAGGCACCCTCAAGCTCATTGAGTATGAGCATTTCGACCTGACCGGTAATGCCAACCTTCACGGGCGTTTGCACCGGCAAGCCGTGACGCTCAATGGCAAGGCCACGCGAACCGAGTACGCCTACAGCGTGGTCAGCCCGGCGGGGCATCCGTTGCTTCAAACCGTACAAACCGTCACGGGTTTTGACGGTCAGCAGAAAGTGATGACGCTGCGCGACGTGATCAGCACTGGGCATCCGCAAACCGAATACGACGATAACGACGTACAGATCAGCTACGTCTATGACTTTTTGGGTCGGGTATTGTCGGAAACGGTTGCACCCGATACCGAGTACTCGGCCACACGAACCTTCACCTACACACTCTCGGCCAGTAAGGACGACACGGTTGAGCAGCAGATGGTGGACGTCAAGGGTGTGAAGACGGTGAGCAAGTTCGACGGCCTTGCCCGCGTGGTGGAAGAGCTGCGGGCGGATGTGGACACCGGTACCCGTGACGGCACGCTTCGTCCCATTTATGCCGCGCTCTACAATGCATTCGGACAGTTGCAGCGTGAAACGGTGAAAGACTCTGGCGATAATTTTTCAGAGCAATTGACCACCGCATTCGACTATGACGATTGGGGCGAGCAACAGTCTGCCACTGGCCCTGATGGGGTGACGAATGTCGAGCAAACCGATCCTTTGGGCAGCACCGAGCACCGTGGGCCGATCAAAACCAGTTGGCAGCAGGTGACTGATGAAAAAACGGGTAAGGTCTTGGAGCGCAGCGGCACGACCGTGACCTGGTTGAACCTGTTCGGCGAGGAGCGGCTGGTGGAGCGTTTCGACTTGAACGGCGCAAAAATCAGCCGCGACGAAAACCTTCATGATGGCCTTGGGCGCTTGAGTCAGGCGAAAGTCGGTGTGAGTCCCATCTACACCACCCGCTACACCTACGATGCCTTCAACCGTGAAGTTCGCAAAACCCTGCCCGACACCGCCCGCGTTGAGCGCGAGTATGCCGTCCACAGCGAGGCAGACTTGCCGACCCGGATCAGGGTTGTCAGTGGCCTCGATACATTCGAGTTGGGCTTGCAATCGTTCGACGGCCTCGACCGCAGGGTGTCGGCGACGACGGGCGGGCGCCTGGAAACCTTCGCCTATCATCCGGGCCAACGCCAGCCGTTCGAGGTCACCAAGCCGGACGAGAGCAAGGTGCATTACGAATATGTTCCGCGATTGAACGAAGAACCGATCGAGCGTCGAAAGCTAGGCAGCACCGCTACCTACAAGTACGACAACAAGAATGCCAAATTGGTCCGATGCTTCGAAGGTGAAGAAGGTACAGAAGATAGACTGGAACTCGACCTGACCTACTTCAGCAATGGTGAGTTGAAAACGGAGAAACGTAAGCAGGCTGGCATAGACTACACCATGGCCTACAACTACAGCCTGCTGGGCAAGTTGCTGGCGTATACCGACGTTCTCCACCAGACCCAGACCCACGAATACGACACCGCTGGGCGCTTGTCGCGCACGGTGCTGGGCACGACCACCACGCACATCACCTACAACCCGCTAGGGTTTGCCGAGACTGTGAATACTCAAGACAGTGCCAGCGGTCAGCAACTGGTGACGAGCCTTGTGTATGACGAATTCGGGCGGGAAACGCTGCGCGTCTTCGATTTTGGCGATGCGCTGCAAACCATGGCCCAGACCTACGATCATGGTGACCGTTTACTCAGCCGTGTGCTGTATGACGGAGATCCGCTCACGGGTACTCAATTGCGTAACGAGCAATACCGTTACGACAATCGTGATCGCCTGGTGAGTTATGAATGCACTGGCACTGAGCGGCCGATCGATCCATACGGCAAGGCGATCGCGGGGCAGACATTCACGTTCGACTCACTGGATAACATCGTCAGGGTGATCACCCGATTCGATGGAGGGTCCAATCGTGCGACCTATTTCTTCGAGAATGCGGCAGACCCTGCGCAGTTGACTCGAATCACCAACAACCACGCTGATTACCAGCCATTGGAAATCAACCTGACCTACGACCTTAATGGCAACCTGACCACAGACGAGGCCGGTCGCACATTGGAATACGACAACCTCAACCGTTTGCTGAGCGTCAGCGACCCCGCCAGGGCGGTGACCGCCACTTACCGTTATGACCCGAAAGACAAATTGGCGTCGCACCATGACGGCAGTGCCAATGAACAGCGCTTCTATCAGGAAGATAAATTGTTCAGCGTGGTGAGCGAAGGCAAGCAGAGCACCTTCATGCGGGCGGGTGACCATTTGGTGGCCGAACAGCAGGGCGGCAACACCTAAACCTGACCTTGCCGGCAAGCCGTGCTCCTACCGACCTTGTAGGAGCACGGCTTGCCGGCGATGCGGTCACCGCGGTTTGATGTTAGACCGCGTTGCCTGCATCGCGGGTAAACCCGGCTCCTACAGGCACCTGCAACAACCGACTCAATTCGGCAACCCGCTCGCGCAGCTGCTCACGCTCTTCGCGCAACTGGCGCAGTTCATCGCGACGCACGGTCACGTACAGGGTTTGTGGGGGAGAAGCTTTCAGAACGCTGACCAATGCACACCTCGCAAATGGCTGTTTTTCCGTAAGCATCGACACTGGCGTACCTAAGCGGGGCACAGGTCTGACGCTCGATCGGTGCCAATTCTGAATTCTTTTTTCTCATGATGGAACTTTTTTATTTTTTGCGGTCATCAACACTTTTACTGTGCAAGCCCACTCCCACGAAACTAACCTTGGCCCCACGGGACTAACCTTAATGCATGTAGGAGCCAGCCTTGCCGGAGTGCCGGACCACTGCGATGGCCACACCGCCGTGCATCAGGCAAACCGCGGTGCATTCATCGCGGCTAAAGCCGGCTCCTACAGGCGTTGAATTTTTTTGAGTGGAGCACCGAGTCATGCAACTGGGAATCGTAGGTCTGGGCCGTATGGGCGGCAATATCGCCAGACGGCTGATGCAGGGTGGCCACCAGACCGTGGTCTTCGATCGCACTCAAGCGTCGATCACCGCTCTTGAGGGCGAAGGTGCCACGGGTGCCAAGGATCTCGCCGACCTGGTCGCAAAACTGGACGCGCCACGCGCGGTCTGGGTCATGCTGCCTGCAGGCGGCCCCACCGAAGACACCATCGCCCAACTGGCCGACCTGTTGGCGCCAGGCGATGTGATTATCGACGGCGGCAACACCTTCTATAAAGATGATATTCGTCGCGCCAAGGCGCTCAGTGCACGCCAGCTGCATTATGTAGATGTGGGCACTTCCGGTGGTGTCTGGGGCCTGGAGCGCGGCTATTGCATGATGATTGGCGGTGAAACGCCGGTACTCGAACGCCTGGACCCGCTGTTCGAGACCCTGGCGCCCGGTGTCGGTGATATCCCCCGGACCCTCGGTCGCACCGGCCCCGAAGCGCGTGCAGAGCATGGCTATATCCATGCAGGCCCCGCCGGCAGCGGCCATTTCGTCAAGATGATCCACAACGGTATCGAGTACGGCATGATGCAGGCCTTCGCCGAAGGCTTCGACATTCTCAAGACCAAGGCCAGCGAAAGCTTGCCGGAAGATCAACGCTTCAACTTGAACCTGGCCGAGATCGCCGAAGTCTGGCGTCGCGGCAGCGTGGTGTCCTCCTGGTTGCTGGACCTGACCGCCGACGCCTTGGTGGCTGACGAGGCGCTGGCCGGCTACAGCGGTGTGGTGGCTGACAGCGGCGAAGGGCGCTGGACCATCGATGCAGCCGTCGAGCAAGCGGTGCCGGTACCGGTGTTGTCCAGTGCCTTGTTTGCGCGCTTTCGTTCACGCCAGGACGCCACGTATGGCGACAAGATTCTCTCGGCCATGCGCTTCGGCTTCGGTGGCCACATCGAGACCTCCAAATGACTCAAAACAAAGTGGAAGCGGCACCGCCTACCACCTTGTTTCTGTTCGGCGCCCATGGCGACCTGGTAAAGCGCCTGCTGATGCCGGCGCTCTACAACCTGAGCCGCGATGGATTGCTGGGCAGTGGCGTACGGATCGTGGGGGTTGATCACAACCAGGCCACGAATGCCGAATTCGCCAGCAAGCTCGAAGCCTTTTTGCGTGAACAAGCACGCAACAAAGGCGGTGAGGCCGCTGAAAAAGCGGTGGATGGCAAACTCTGGACGCGGCTGGCCAAGCGCATCAGCTATATCGCCGGTGACTTCCTCGACGAGGCCACCTACCAGAACATCAAGCGCACGATCGAAGCCCACCGCACCGGCAATGCCGTGTTTTACCTGGCGACCTCGCCGCGCTTTTTTGCCGATGTCGTGCGTCGCCTGGGGGCGGCGGGGTTGCTGTCGGAGGCTGACGGCTTTCGTCGCGTGGTGATCGAGAAACCCTTCGGCTCGGACCTGGCCACGGCCGAGGCACTCAACGCCTGCCTGCTCAAGGAAATGAGCGAGAAGCAGATCTATCGGATCGACCACTACCTGGGCAAGGAAACGGTCCAGAACATTCTGGTCAGTCGCTTCTCCAACGGGCTGTTCGAATCGTTCTGGAACAATCACTACATCGATCATGTGCAGATCACCGCCGCCGAAACCGTAGGCGTTGAAACGCGCGGCAGTTTCTATGACACCACCGGTGCCTTGCGCGACATGGTGCCCAATCACCTGTTCCAGTTGCTGGCCATGGTCGCGATGGAGCCACCGGCCGCCTTTGGCGCCGATGCGGTGCGCAGTGAAAAGGCCAAGGTGATTGGTGCCATCCGGCCCTGGTCGAAAAACATGGCGCTGAAAAACTCGGTGCGCGGCCAGTACGTCGAAGGCAAGCTCGGGCGCAAGAAGCTGGCCGGTTATCGCCAGGAGGACCGGGTCGATCCGCAAAGCCACACTGAAACCTACGTGGCACTGAAAGTCATGATCGACAACTGGCGATGGGTGGGTGTGCCGTTCTACCTGCGCACCGGCAAACGCATGAGCGTGCGCGATACCGAAATCGCCATCTGCTTCAAGCCCGCCCCCTACGCCCAATTTCGCGACACCGAAGTCGAGAAGCTCAAGCCCAACTACCTGAAGATCCAGATCCAACCCAATGAAGGCATGTGGTTCGACCTGCAAGCCAAGCGGCCCGGGCCCAAGCTTGAAATGCAAAACGTGGAGCTGGGCTTTGCCTACAAAGACTTCTTTGAAATGCAGCCCTCCACTGGCTACGAAACCTTGATCTATGACTGCCTGACGGGTGATCAGACCCTGTTCCAGCGCGCCGACAACATCGAAAACGGCTGGCGTGCGGTACAGCCATTCCTTGATGCCTGGCGCGAAGGCGGCGAGGTTCAGGAGTATTCCGCTGGCACCGATGGGCCGGCGGCGGCCGATGATTTGCTGGCCCGGGACAAGCGGGAGTGGCACTCGATTGGCTGATTTACCCCAAGGAGTAAAACATGCCTGCTTTGATCGAAGACTACGCCCTGTTGGGCAACTGCCGCACCGCCGCGCTGGTGGACAAAAGTGGCTCGCTCGATTGGTTGTGTGTGCCGCGCTTCGATTCCGACGCCTGTTTCGCGGCCCTGTTGGGCGACGTGGAAAACGGGCGCTGGCGCATCGGCCCAACCGATGAAGTGCTTGAGGCGTCTCGCCAGTACCGGCCGGGCACCTTGATTCTCGAAACCCGCTTTCGCACGGCCAAGGGCGAGGCATTGTTGATCGACTGCATGCCCCTGGCCGAGCACAACAGCGTGCTGCGCATTGTGGTCGGCTTGCAAGGGCAGGTGGACTTCGGGATGGACCTGGCCATGCGTTTTGACTACGGCAATACCGTGCCCTGGGTGGAGCGCGTCGAGCCCTTGACTTTGAGTGCCGTTGCCGGCCCCGCTAGACTGGTGTTGCGAAGTGCCACCGCCTTGCAGGCGCGCGATCTTCATACCGCCAGCCAGTTCAGTGTCAGTGCGGGGCATCGTCGGGTGTTTACCCTGTCTCACCAATCGTCCTCTTGCCCTGTCGAACCTGGCTTCGATCCCGAGCAAGCCTTGCAGGACACCGAGCGTCAGTGGCGAGCCTTTTCGGACCGTTGCCCGGATGTCGGCGACTGGACCGAGCAAGTCAAACGCTCGTTGATCACCCTCAAGGCCATGACCTATGCCCCCACGGGCGGGATTGTCGCCGCCGTGACCACCTCGTTGCCCGAGTTTCTGGGCGGCGAGCGCAATTGGGATTATCGCTTCTGCTGGCTGCGCGATGCGACCATGACCTTGCTGGCGTTCATGAGCCTGGGTTTTTATGACGAGGCCGATGCCTGGCGCCAATGGCTGCTACGGGCGGTCGCGGGCAACCCCGAGCAGATGCAGATCATGTATGGCCTGCAGGGTGAGCGCCGTATGCCCGAATACAGTTTGCCCTGGCTTGCGGGCTACGAAGGCTCCCGGCCCGTGCGGATCGGCAATGCCGCGGCGGTGCAACAGCAACTGGACATTTATGGTGAGTTGGCCGATGCCTTGAGCCAGGCCGTCAAGGGTGGCCTGCCGCGTCTGCCACGCAGTTCTGCGATTGCGCGAGTGATCATGCCGTACCTTGAAAAAACCTGGGAACAGACCGATGCCGGGCTCTGGGAGGTGCGGGGCGAGCCGCAGCATTTTGTGCATTCAAAAGTCATGGCCTGGGTGGCGTTCGATCGCGCAGCAGGGCTCAGTGACACCACTGAACAGGGGCGCGAGCAAGCGCGGCATTATCGCCAGGTCGCCGATCGCATTCATGCGCAAGTCTGCGAAAAGGGCTTGGATGCGCAGCTGGGGTGTTTCGTGCAAGCCTACGGTTCGCCACAGATGGACGCCAGCCTGCTACAGATCGCCCTGACCGGATTCCTTCCCGCCGATGATCCTCGCTTTGTGGCCACGGTGGCGCACATCGAACAGCGCCTGATGCATAACGGCTTGCTGCACCGTTATGACACCGTCAGCGGTTGCGACGGCCTGGAGCCGGGGGAGGGGACGTTTCTGGTGTGTTCGTTCTGGCTGGCGGATGTCTATGTGCTGATGGGGCGGCGGGACGATGCCGAATCGTTGTACCAGCGCTTGACGGGGTTGTGTAATGACGTGGGCCTGTTGGCCGAACAATATGACCCGAGCGGCAAACGCATGCTGGGCAACTTTCCCCAGGCCTTCAGCCATATCGGCATCATCAACACGGCCCTGAACCTGCATCGCGCCCAGTGCCCGGCTACCGACCGGGCGCAATGCAGTGCCTAGTGTGTTGGTGTCCAAAAACATTAGGCCACTTCAGCTTGCCAGCGATAAGGCCCAAAGGGCCTTCAGCGCTCACTGCGCAATAGTCTTGATCGACACCTGCGGCGCAATCGGCGCAGTCCGCCCATAGATATCCTCGAACCGCTCGATATCGTCCTCACCCAGGTAGCTGCCCGACTGCACTTCGATGATTTCCAGCGGGATCTTGCCCGGGTTGCGAAGGCGGTGCACCGAGGCGATCGGGATGTAGGTCGACTGGTTCTCGGTCAGCAGGAACACGTTTTCGTCGCAGGTGACTTCAGCGGTGCCCGAGACGACGATCCAGTGCTCGGCGCGGTGATGGTGCATCTGCAAGGACAGGCAGGCGCCAGATTTGACCGAGATGTGCTTGACCTGGAAGCGCCCGCCCATGTCCACCGAATTGTAGGAGCCCCACGGGCGGTAGACCTCGCAGTGGTTCTGGGTTTCGCTGCGGCCCTGCTCGTTCAAGGTGTTGACCAGCTGCTTGACACTCTGAACCTTGTCCTTGTGGGCAATCATCATGGCGTCCTTGGTTTCGACCACCACGATGTTATCCAGGCCGATCACCGACACCAGCTTGCCGCTGCTGTAGATCATGCAATTGCGGCTGTCCTGCACCACCACGTCGCCCTTGGCCACGTTGCCGTTGTGGTCCTTTTCGTGGACGTCCCACAATGACGACCAGCAGCCGACATCACTCCAGCCAGCGCTCAGTGGTACCACGCAGGCGGCCTGGGTCTTTTCCATCACGGCGTAGTCGATGGAAGTGTCCGGGCAGCAGGCGAAGGTGGCTTCGTCGATCTCGATGTTGTCACCGTCGTGCTTGCTGCGCTCGAACGTCAGCATGCAGGTGTCGTAGATAGCAGCGTCGTGCTTTTTCAGCTCATCGAGGAAGCGGCTGGCGCGGAACAGGAACATGCCGCTGTTCCAGAAGTAGCCCCCGGCCTGGACGAATTCAGTGGCGCGCTTCTCGTTCGGTTTCTCGACGAACTGGGCCACCCGGCTGACGCCTTCGGGCAGCAGGGCATCGTTGCTTGACTTGATGTAGCCATAGCCGGTCTCCGGTTTGGTCGCCGGCACGCCGAACAGCACCATCTCGCCACGCTCGGCCGCCACGGTGGCCAGGGCCAGGGCGCGTTGCAGGGCTTTCTGGTCGTCGATCACGTGGTCGGCCGGCAGCACCAGCATCAGTTCGTCACGCCCTTCGTTGAGCAGTTTCATGGCGGTGATGGCCACGGCCGGCGCAGTGTTGCGGCCGAAGGGCTCCATCAGGATCGCCTGGGTTTCAAGCTTCAGGGCGCTGAGCTGTTCGTTGACGATAAAGCGGTGGTCTTTGTTGCAGACCACGATGGGGGCGTCCATGCCATCGAACACCAGGCGCTCGATCGTCTGCTGGAACAAGGTGTGCTCGCCGGTCAGGGCGAGGAACTGCTTGGGAAACTGCTTGCGCGACAAAGGCCACAGACGCGAACCGCTACCACCAGAAAGAATGACCGGGATCATGGGTGTATCTCCGTAAAAAATTCAAAAAATACTGTCATGAGAAGCAGGGTGCTTTTTTGTAGGAGCAGACCTTGGTCGCGAAGGCATCACCGCGGTGCATCAGGTGTACCGAGGCGCGTTCATCGCGGGCAAGCCCAGCTCCAGAAAGTGATTAACGGGTTGAGACTGGGCGGGTGACCCAGACTGGGTTCAGGCTGCTGCCGGAGCCTGTGACGTACAGCACGGCGGCTTCACCGCGCTCAAGGGCCACCGGCTTGAGGTCGATGACTTTTTTGTCGCCGGCATACAGGGCCAGGCTGACCTTCACCGGGTTGATTTCACGCTCGCCACGGCCCTTGGCGGCCACGTCCTTGACTACGTCGGTCTTGCCGTCAGCGGTCTTGAGCGTCAGCGGCTTGTCGCTGAGGTTCTGCACGCGAACCAGCGATTTTTGCTTGTTCTTGAACGGTGGCTCTTCGACCAGTTGCGGTTGGCCACCGGCATTGTTGACCAGGGTGTAGTAGCGATCAGAAGCCAGCTTGACCGGCAGGATCTGGCGGCCGACCTTGGCGCTGTAGTCGCCCTGGGGCATGAAGCTGAAATCGCTGCTGTATTTCGGCGCAATGTCGTTGAGGGTGGCGGTGCCGACGCTGGCGCTTACGGTTTGATTGCCGGCGTTGTAGAGGCGCACGAAGGTCGAGCCTTTCGGCGCGGTCGGGCCGTACAGCGCGGCATCGGCACCGGCCCAGGTTTGCAGCGACAGCAGGCTGAGGCCGGCGGCCAGAGCGAAATATCTGGCAAGACGAGGAGTCGGGGTGAACGTCATGGTGTGCCTCTCTTTCAGTTTTGTGCCCGGTCGGGCGTTGCGGACTCGGTGCTGATTGTTACGTTCTGTTGGCGCGCGCCGGCTTGTTTGAGCGCTGCGACCCATTGCGGGTCGGCGTCGCCGATTTCGTTGTACACAGGCAGATATCGTTCAGGAAACTCCCAGATCAGCACCTGTGGCGGACTGTTCTTGAAGTCATCGCTGTTCAGGTAGCTGAGCATCGGCCGAATCGGGCCGTGACCGTCTTCGGCGTAATTGATCACGTCCCTGTGCAGTGCTTGTTTGAGTGCACCGACGAAGTTCCAGGTGGGGTTGGCGCTGTAGCTGGTGCCGACCAGCGCTACCGGCGTTTCGCTGTTGGCGAACAGCGCGTTGTCATCGGCAGGCCGCTCGGCCGCGACCACGGTGTTGCGCTTTTGTAGCGGCTCCTGGGCCGGCATCAGGTTTTCGAACAGCGGATCGAGCGGCAGGAACAAACGCAGGTCGCCCTTGTGCGTGACCTTTTCCGCCAGGGTGGTAACGAAGCGCTGCGGCTCGCCGCGGAGCGGGAACTTGTCGGCGATGGCCCTGGCTAGGGTGTTGGCGGCGACCTCGGCGCCTTCCGGAGTCCAGTGGCTGTCGGAGCGCAGGAACACTTGCAGACCGTTTTGCTTGGCCTGTCGCAGCGGGCCGAGCAGGCGAGGGGCGAGGATCTTGTCGGCTGCGACCCGGGCGTGAAAATCCTGGTAGAGGTGGGCATGGATGCTTGCGGGTTTGACTTCACCCAGGTGTTCCGGATACAGGCGAACCTTGGCCGGCACGATCGCCAACACTAGTTTCACGCCTTGCTGGTTCAGGGTCTGGCGCACGCCTTCGACCAATGCGTAGTTGCCTTGCAGGTTCAGCTCTTGGTTGACGATGGGTTTGAATTCTTCATCGCTGAACAGCCACTGGTCGCGACCGAGCACCACGCCCGGACGGCCTTCATTGAACAGTTTGAAATCCAGCGCAGCCCAGAGGTTGGTACCCAGGCGCTTGATCGGGAACGCATCGTCGTAATGGGTTTCGACGGCCTTGGCCCAGCGGCCGTTGAGCAGCGTGGCGTCGTTGTTGGTGTTGAAACCCATGAAACTGCGCAGGGACCAGGCCCCCAGGCACAGCAGCATGGCCAGGAACAGCGCGATATAGAGGATGCGTAAAGAACGGGTCATGGTCTGCGCCCTCAGAACTGGAAGTAAAGGAACGGCGAGAAACTCTGCGCCGACAGTTTGAGAATCGAGGCAACGAACAGCAGCAGCACCAGCGCACGGCTGGCGTACAGCGACCAGTCGATGGCAATGGCATTGCCTTGAGCAACGGCGACCGGGTGAGGCTGCGCATTGCGATAGAAATCACGCAGGCCGAAGTACGCCAGGGTGACGTAGGCCACCACCAGGGTGGCGACTTGCAGGCCGGTCAGGCTGGCGCGGTTGAGTTCCGACAATTGCCAGTCACTGAAACTGAACATCGCGCCATACATGCGCCCGGCCACGTGCAGGTTTTCGGCCCGGAAGATCACCCAGCCCATCACCACCACCAGGAAGGTCACCGCCCAGCGAACGGGATTGAAACTGTTCGGCGTGGTGTTGATGCCCACGGCTTTCTCGATGGCCAGCCACATGCCGTGCCAGGCACCCCAGACGATGTAGGTGATGTTCGCGCCGTGCCACAGCCCACCCAACAACATGGTCAGGAACAGGTTGCGGTAGGTGGCAAAGGTGCCGCCACGGTTGCCGCCCAGGGTGATGTACAGGTAGTCGCGCAACCAGGTTGACAGGCTGATGTGCCAGCGCCGCCAGAACTCGGTGATCGACTGGCTGATGTATGGCTGCTTGAAGTTCTCCATGAACCGAAAGCCCATCATCAAGCCCAGGCCGATGGCCATGTCGCTGTAGCCGGAAAAGTCGAAGTACAGCTGCGCCGTGTAAGCCAGGGCGCCCAGCCAGGCATCGCCGGTGGTCGGGTTTTGCAGCGCGAAGCAATGGTCGGCGACCACCGCGAGGGTGTCGGCGATAAAGACTTTTTTGATGAAACCCTGCATGAAGCGCGTGGCACCTTCGCTGAACTTGTCCAGGGTATGGGTGCGGTTGTTGAACTGGTCGGCCAGGTCGCGAAAACGCAGCACGGGGCCGGCAATCAGGTGCGGGAAGATCGCCACGAACGCCGCGAAGTCGATCAGGTTGCGGGTGGCCGGGGTGTCGCCACGGTAAACGTCGATGATGTAGCTGATCGATTCGAAGATGTAGAAGGAGATCCCGATCGGCAGCAACACGTGGGTCAGGATGAACGGCTCCAGACCGAACGAGGTCATGATCGCATTGAGGCTGTCGACGCCGAAGTTGGCGTACTTGAAGTAACCGAGGATGCCCAGGTCGACTCCCACGCCCAGCAGCAGCCAGCGCTGGGCAGGTTTGGTGCGTACGCCGGCGGCACCGACTTTCAGGCCGATCCAGTAATTCCACAGGGTGACGGCGGCGAACAGCGCCAGGAAGTCCACCCGCCACCAGGCATAGAACACGTAACTGGCAACCAGCAACAGCAGGTTGCGATAGCGTTGCCCGCTCAAGTAGTACAAGCCGAGAAAGACCGGCAAGAACAGGAACAGGAACACGTTGGATGAAAACACCATTCCGATTTCTCCTTGTTAACCAACAGTCGAGGGCAAAGCCCCCCAAACCCCCCATCAGATCCGGGGGGTATTACAAGCCTTTACCCTTCAGGGTCGTAGACACGGCTTATGTCGCCGCCTAGGCGAAAGCTCTTGAACGGCTGCATCTTGCGTTTGCGTTCGAGCACATCCGGGCTGCAGGTGTAGAGGCTGCACCAGGGCTCGAGCCAGGCGTATTTGCTGTCGATCTTCAGGTCAGTCATGTCCTGTTTCTCGCCGTTCTTGCGCTTGAATGCACTCGGGTCCCTGGCCCCGGTCAGCACCCGGCTGCCCAATCGCTTGAGCGCGCCATTGTTCTCCGGGCGCAAGTCAACACCATTGGCCTGGGCGAAACTGGCGATCATCGCCAACGGCGGCAGGGCGTAGTTGTGGTAGGCCAGGGCGCGTTGCTTGCGTTTGAGTTCGTTGGGCAAAAAGCCCTGGGTGTCCACCTGGCCTGCGCCGATGCGGTACTCCTTCACGGCCCAGTCGAACAGGTCCTGGCGATCGGTCACCACGGCCGTGGACATCACCGACCAGGCGGCCCAGTACGAATGGTTGTTGACCTGGTCCAGCGGCAGGTTGCTCCAGTCGCTGACCACCTGATCGCCGAGTCTGGAGAACCAGTGTTCGATCAGTTCGGCTTCCTGCTGATGGGCGGCCAGCGGGTGCGAGTTGGAGAACTTCAGGTGCAACCAGGCCGAAGACAGGCTGCCCAGTGCCCATTTGCGCATGGACTTGCCGGTGTGGTTGAACTCGGTGCTGATCAATGCATCGGCGCGGGCCCAGCTGCTCAGCCAGTCCAGCGTGCAGTCCAGTTGCTCGGGCCGGCCGTCACGCATGTACTGCATGACCTGCTTGCTCACCCCGCGCTCGAGGGCGGTGATGCCGGCGGTCGATTCACGGAAGGCTTTCTCAGCCTTAGTGTTCAGGGTCGCCCGTGCCTTGTCGGAGCCTTCGTACTTGCTGCGAAACACCAGCTTGCCGGTGTAGGGCGTGGGCACAGCGTCGCACTTGAAGTCGCTTTTGCCGGTCTTCAACTTTTCGATGCCGGCGTAGAAGCCCTGCGGTGGCAGCAGTGTCGCGGCCTGCGCCGCCGGGCCGAAGAGCGCCAGGCTGAGCAGAGTCGGTGCGGCCAGTTTTCGAGCGGCATTTTTCAACGTCTGCATGAGAATCTCACAGCCCGGCTTGCGCGTTGTGTCGCGCGACGCCAGGGAACACATTGCGTTTGCACACTTTCGCTTCGACTTTCTGCGGCGCGGTCCCGGCTTCGGGGCCCTGGACTTCCACGGCCAGCAGGTTCTGCCCGGCCCAATCTCCATCGTCGCGCAGCTCAAAGGTGAAGCGCCCGTCGGTGTCCGCTGTATGCGGCTTGTCGATCTTTACGCTCTCGTGGCGGCCGTTCATGTACCAGAGAGTCGCCTGGAGGGTTTTCACCGACTTGTCTTCGAACTTGATGTCGATCTGGTGGCTGCCGTTGTCGAGCTTCTTGATGCCGCCGGCTTTGCCATTGACCATCAACTCATTGCTGCCGGGCTTGAGCGAAGTGCTGGCGCTCAGCTGCGCCGGCTTGCCTTCGCAGCCGTTGTCGAGCAGGGCCATCATCTGCCGGTAGATGGTTTCCTGGTCCAGGCGGTACAGTGGCGAGAATTCCCATATCAGGATCTTCGGTGGCTTTTTCTGGAAGTCTTCGCTGCCCAGGTACTGCAGCATCGAGCCTTCCAGGCCGCCGCCCGGAAAGGCGACGTTGAGCACGTCGGCGCCGATGTATTGCTCCAGGAAGCCGGCAAAGTTGTAGTTCTTGCCGCTGTGGCTGGTGCCGACCAGGGTGATCTGCGGGTTACCGGAGTCGCCGAACAGGTCGTCGCCACCACTTTCGCCCTTGGGCTCGGTGACGAACTGGTCCATGTACTGGATGGCATAGCTGGTGCCGCACAGTTGCCCGGCAACGGTGTGCAGGGTGCCGTTCTTGCCCATGCGCCCAGACTTGTGGGTCTCGAATTCACGCTGGGGGATGTCGGCAAAGCCCGGCACCTGCTTGACCTTCTCGGCCACGATTTTCGCCGTACGCTCGGCGCCATACGGCGTCCAGTGCTGGTCGCCGCGGAAGTAGAAATCGTGTCCTTGCTCGGCCAGCGGCAGTTGCTCGTTGGTCAGCGGCGACAGGTCCGGTACCCGGTAACCCATCTTGCTGAAGCGGGCGAGCATGGTCTGGTAGTTCTTCAACGCCTTGTCATAGTCGAAGGCGGCCTTGTCGGCGGGCGCCAGCTTGTTGCGATTGACCAGCCCGCGGGTCGGTTGATAGACCACCACCAGCTCCACGCCCCTGGCCTTGAAGGCATCGTGCAGTTGCTGCAGGCGGTGGTAACCGGCCGGGGTGGTGTCGAATTCCGTGCGCAGGTCTTCACGGGTGCGGAACAACCAGTCGCCCTCGGCCTGCACCAGGGTGGTGAAGTTCTTCTGATAACGGGTCGTGTAGCGGCTGGCGTCGTGGGCCTCGGGGCACAGGTTGCAGCACGGCTCGGCGCTGAACACCGGGGCTTGCACTTCATCGGCACGGGCGGCGTTGCTGGCAGCAAGGATTGCGGCGGCCAGGCCCGAGAGGCTAAGCAATTTGACAAGACGTGGGTGCATAAAAATACCTTCCTCAGTCGCGCATTCAGGGCTGGCGTTCGTCGGGGTTGATCAGCACGGCTTTGCGCTGGCGCACCATCAGGTCGAGGATTTCGCCCTCATGCTCGCCCAGCACGCCAGAGAAACTGATGCCGTTGGAGTTGCTCGGCGCATGCACGGAGACCCGATACAGCGCCACGCTCAGCGGCGAGTGGATTGACAGCGGCCCGCTGCCGTTGGCGGCCAGTTCACCGCCGACCAGGGTCAGCGATACCTTGGTGTCGAAGGGGTCCTGGGCAAAGTCGCGGTCGGTGTGGCTGAGATCCTTGATGTGCCCGTAGACACCCACCAGGCCGTTGGCCATGGCGATGTTTTCGTACAGGCGGATATTCACACTGTTACGCACGCGGATGCCGTGGCGACGGTTGTTGATCACGCGGTTGCCCCAGATCAGGTTGTCGCCGCTCTCGTAGAGGGTGATGCCGTCGGTGTGGTTCCGATAGATCTCGTTGTAGGCGATCAGGTTGTTGACGCTGTTACGGTCGATCACCAGGCCCGAGAGCTGGTTGTCATAGATGCGGTTGTTAATGATCCAGCTGTCGTTGACCTCGCGGGAAATGATGATGCCGTGCTTCTTCTTCGTTCCCTGGACGGTGTTCTCGGCAATGATCAGGCGGTGCGAGCGGTCGTGCGGGTCGATGCCGTAGACGATGTTGTCGCGGTAGGTATTGCCCTTGAGCACGAAGTCCCGGGTTTCGTAGCAGTAGAAGCCGTACCACATGTCCGAGAACTCGGAGCCTAAGATCCAGCCGGTCGGTTCGCTGCGGTTCATGGCCTTGACCATGTCCGGCGTGTACTGGGAAATACTGACGCCGTAGGACTTGCTCTTGGCATAGCCGAAGCTGGCCATCTTGCTGTTGACCACGTAGGTCTCGGTGCCGCCCCAGGACAATAGGAACGGGCGGAACTCCTTGGGTGAGCGGAAGGTCGCCGGGCCGTTGTCCTTCTCGCGCCAGGCGGTGACCCTGGTGTCGGTGACGAACAGCTTACCGTCGTTGACCAGGAACGAACCGCCTTCCTGGGACAGGCGCAGTTCACGGGTCTGCTTGTCGATCTCGAGGATGCCCTTGCGTGCGACCACGATCGGCAGGCGGGCGAGGAACACACCCGGTGCGGTCTCGCTGAAGTACTGCCGGGGCAGGGCCTTGCTCATGTCCTTGAGATTGACGTGGCCATCTTCGATGAAGATCGCCTGCGGGATGCCGTGCTGACGCGCCACCCATTCGGCCATTTTGTTGTCGCCGCCGATAAACTCCTTCAGGGCGTCTTCCTGCAGCATGCGACGCACCTGGACCTTGCCCGCCTGGCGGCGATCGATCTTGGCCTGCACGGCTTCGGCTGTGTAGCCGGAGAGATCCGGCAACACGGGCTTGTCCAGCTTCAGCGATTCGATCGGCGCGCTGGTGACGGTGTAGGTCTTGGCCTGTTGCAAATCCTTGGCCTTCGAGGCTGGTGCCTCCGTATTGGCCAGCGCCACGCTGGTGGCTAGCAGCAGGGCTGCGGTCAGCAGGCTTCGGCTGCTGTGCTGTCGAATGTTCATCTTATCGCTCCCTTGGTGGCTTGCATCAGAAGCGCCAGATCACGTCGACGAAGGCGCGGTGCATGTACGAATCCACTTCCTTGCCGTAGGCGTCACCGGGCTTGAATACACCACCGCGCAGGCGCACCAGCGCCGACGGTTCGTCGATCGACTGGCGCAGGACGGCGGGCAGTAGGCCCTGCTTGAAGTACTTGGTGACCACTACGTCCACTTCCTGGCCTAGGTCGTTTTCGCCCTGGATCAGTTGACGGTTGATGCCGTTGTCGTCGACCACGGCATTGATGCCGCTGCCTTCAATGTTCTGGTCGCCATCGACGCGCCAGAACTTGTGGTAGATCAGGCTGGCGTCGTAGTTGCCGTGCAGTTGCCAGGAGGTGAACAGCGTGGCGGCCTGCAGGTTGCCAAGTTCGCCCCGGAAGGCCTCACCGAAACGGCGGATAAACGAGCGAGTGCCGGTGAAGCTGGAACGGTTGCTTTGAAGGCCGGTCTGCTCGTAGTTGTCCGAACCACGGGCATAGGCGGCGCCGACTTGCCAGTTCGGGTCCAGGCGCAGGCGGATACCCAAGTCCGTGGCCCAGGCGTTGACATCGCCACTTTGCTTGCCGGTGACGATCTGTTCGCCATTGACCGTGGTGGTGTCGAGGGCGTCACGATCGCCGGTCAGCCAGGTCACGCTGGCCCAGAAATTAAGGGTGTTCTGGTTGCGAAAATTGTAGGCATCGCTGTCAGCTTCCAGGCCCAGCCAGGTCAGGTCGCCGGTTTGCGTCTTGTCCTGCTCGTCGACGACTTCGCCGGGGTTGGCCAAATGGCCGCTGTCATGGCTATGGTGGGCGCGCAGGCCGACCCAAAGGCCCGGTTGCCACTGCGTCGTGACATCGCCGTAGACGTGCAGGCGATCCTTGTCATCGGGCGCCAGTTCGGTCAGGTCGGTGCGGTATTCGCTGAAGCGCTCGGCCACGCCCAGGTTGGCGCGCAGCAGGGTGGTGTCGAAGGCCCAGTTGAGGGCTTCGATGTTGGTGTCGCGCCACATGCCGTCATTGTTGCGCAGGCGCTGTCGGCCCAGGCGCAGTTGCTCGCCAGGGTAGGGCGTCAGGCCGCTGTAGCCGATCCAGAACTCGCGCATGGCCAGGTAGCTCTTGTCCGGTTCGCGGCCGTCGTTATTGCTGATTTGTGTGTTGGCATCGTTGGAAGACTGGTTCAACGTATCGGTCTCGACGATGTCGGTGGCAGCGACCGCCTGGCCCATGGCAAAGGCGCTCCAGTTGCCGCGTTCGCCGTAGACCCAGGGGCGCAAATCAAGGGCGACACCGTTGACATCGCCGCCCGGGCGGGTGCCCAGGTCACGGTCGTCCTCGGATTGGCCGGTGATTTTCACGTCAAGGCCGAAGTTCTTTTGCGCCGTTTCTGTCGCCAGGGTCGGGTACGACCCGATCAGGGCGAAGCCCAGGCCAATGCCGGCGTTCATCCAGGGGTTGAGTTTCATAGGGAATTCTCACCGTCTTGTTCAGGCTGCGCGTGGAGTTGCGGGATGCTCTGGCCCTGGATCAGAGCGCTGCGCATTTGCCACTCCTGTTGCAACAGCCGCTGGGCCTGGGCACGTTGTGCAGGCGGCAGTTGTTCATTGAGTTGCCGGGCAAGTTTGGTGGCTTGCGGTGTGTTTTGCGTCTGTGCCAGTTGGCTGAAGACATAGGCGTTAACCGAGTCAGGCTTGGTCCCGCGCCCCAGGGAGAACAACTGCGCCAGCGCGTAGTCGGCGTTGTTCTGACCACCACGGGCGGCGATCAGCAGATGCTTGAGCGCCTTCTGTGGGTCGACCTGGCCCAGGTAGCCCCGGCGGTACAGTTGGCCCAGGTAGTAATGGGCATTGTTCTCGGTGGCGGCGGCTTTTTGCAGATGGCTTTCGGCCTGCTTGGCATCGGCCGGGAGCAGCTTGCCTTCGTAGTAGATACGGCCCAGCAGCAGCTCGGCGCGCGGCTGATCGGCAGCATGGCCTTTGTCGATGTATTCCATCAGCTTGTCGACGTCGCCCCGTTCCGGGAAGTCGTAGAGCAACTGCGCCAGGCTGACCCAGGAGGCTGGATGGGTTGGGGCGACTTGCTCGAGCAGCGCCTGTGCGGTTTTTTCATCGGTGTGGCCGAGGGTGGCATTGCCCAATACACGCGCCACGCTGTCAACCCGCGAAGCCGGGACTGCACCGCGTTGCCAGGCTGCTTGCAATTGCTTTATCAGTTCGGCCTGCTGGTCGGCCTGGCCGCGCTTCTGATAGACGGTAGCCAGTTCCACATAGCAAATGTCGGTGGTGGCCAGCGCTGCCTTGCAGATGCGTTCGACTTCATTCAGATGCTGGTCGTAGGTGCCCTGGGTGCGGTACAGCAGCGCCTGGGCGAGCCCTGCTTCGGCATAACCAGTTGCACGCCACTGGTCGATCTTCTGCTGGGCGTTGACCTCGGGGAAGCTCTGCGGGTATCGCAGGTAAAGCATCGCCAGCGGGATCAAGGTGTTGCCCTCGCCATTGGCGAAGGCTTTGCTCAGCAGCGTTTCGGCTTCATGGCGCTCGGCGTCGCTGGCGTTCGGTTTGGCCACCAGCAAGCGGCCCAGACGGGCCTGGGCCCGGGGCGAGGTATCGACGGCGGCGCGATAGGTCGCTTCTGCGGCCTTGATCTGCGCCGGGTCGCGGGTGCTGACCTGGATATCGGCCAGGCTGACCTGGGCATCGCTGTAGCCCAGATCCGCCAGCTGACGGTAATTGCGCTCGGCCAGGGCCGTGTCGCCACGCTTGAGCGCTTCATTGGCCAGGCGCTGGTCGGGCAGGCCGGAGCAACCACTGAGGCTAATGGCTATCGCTAATGTGGTGATTTTAAGGGCATCGCTGGCAAGCCAGCTCCTACAGGGGGTGGCGGCGTGCGAAAGACCAGTGTAGGAGCGGGCTTGCCCGCGATCGAGTGCAAAGCACTCGCCAGCGTCGCGTAATTTCACCGGCATACCTCCTTTAGAGTCCACGAGCCACAGCTTTACCGAACAACCAGCTCAGCCAGGAACCCCGATCGCTGATCACTTCCACCGGGCGTCCCTCCAACGCATTGTTCAGCGGTGCGTCAGGCTTGATCGTCACCCAAATATCCGAAGGCGAATCCTCTCGGCTCAGGCGCTGGCTGCTGACAATCGAGCTGTTGACAATCTCCCCCGAACGAAAATCGTCTTCGCCGGCGACTTGGAAGTTGACCTGGGTACCTGGCTGGATGGCATCGAAATGGCGATAGTCGAAGTGCGCTTCGACAATGGCCTGGCTGTT
The DNA here is from genome assembly GCF_057838865.1 of Pseudomonas sp. KH_021. Taxonomy (NCBI): domain Bacteria; kingdom Pseudomonadati; phylum Pseudomonadota; class Gammaproteobacteria; order Pseudomonadales; family Pseudomonadaceae; genus Pseudomonas; species Pseudomonas sp. KH_021. The sequence goes on from NZ_CM174477.1 coordinate 2,695,789, forward strand.
GCGCGGTAGCAGTTGGAAGATCACCGCGCCCTTGCTGGCGGACTGGCCGTCAGCGACCAGTTGCTGTGAGACGATGCAATCGCATGGGCTGGTCAGGGTGCCGGTCAATTGTTTGCCAAACAGCTCCTCGACCTTGCTCGATTGCAGCTGCTGGTCGTCCAGATGGTCCTTGAACACGTCGAGCATGTTGGTGCTGAACGAGGCCAATGGCGCACCTTTGGCAACTTCGTCGTGCACCTGCACCAGGCTCCGCACGGTGCCGTCGCGCGGCATGGTGACGTTGACGTTCGGCATGCTGACCACGCCGGCTTCGGCATGGCTGACGAAGTACATGCCGTACAACGATTTGGCGATGAGGCCGAAGGCCGCAAGCCCGACCAGGAAGATCCCCAGGCTGAAGACCACGGCGCGCAGGCGACCGAAGGTATTCATGCCGCTGACGCCATCCTTTTGCGTGCGCGGTTTGGTGAAGTTGTCGCGTTGCAGGGTGCTCAGCACATCGCCCATGGTCACCAACTCACCGGACAGGTGCAAGGTGATCAACCGGTGCAGGATGGCAATGTCGCTTTGCTCCAGGTTCTGGAACTGGCAACCGGTACGGCCGCTGTTCGAGTCGTGCGAGCGCACCTGGAACTCCACGTCCATGGCCAGGATCACGTTGTCGATCAGAAACTGCAGGCGGCCACGATACAGATCGCCCACGCGCAGGGGCTGTTTGGCGAGGATGCAGAAACCGCCGGCCGAGAGGTCCTTGACCGCGTCGGCTTCACGGTTGGCGTCTGTGTAGTTCAGCGTGGCCGGAATCAGAACCCGGGGGTGTTGGCGTTGGGTTTGGGATTCATGCACGACATTGCCGTTCACTGCTTCATTCATGGCGGTTGCTCCTTGTTAAATCCTTTTGGGGTTCGACTCACATGACCATCAGCACAGCAACGAAAATGCTGACCGCCGAGAAGGTCATGGTCCGGGAAGACCAGGTGTTGAACCATTGTTGAAAGCTGGCCAGGTCCCGCTTGAGGACAGTGGGCTGGCGCGTCCAGGCCTGTTTGTCGAGGCGGAAGAAGACGTAGATCTTCATGATCGCCCCGGCGATCTGGTTGTAATAAAGGATCAGCGGGTAGGCCGGGCCGATGGAGTGGCCGGAACACAGCAGCAAGAAAGTGAGGATCAGTCGGGTGATGCCGACCCATAGCAGGTAAACCAGGAAGTAGACCGGGCTGAACTTGATGCTGGCGATGATGGCGAGGGTCAGGCCCAGCAGGCAGGCCCACATTGATACGCGCTGATCGAACAGCACCATATTGGTGAACAGCCCCAGGCGGCGGACACCCAGCCCCAGCGCTCGCGAGTTCTGCCGCAGGTTGTTGCCGTACCAGCGGAACATCAGTTTGCGGCTGGCCTTGATGAAGCTCTTTTCCGGCGGATGCTCGACCGTGTTGACTGCGGCATCCGGCACGTAGAAGGTGTCATAGCCTAGGCGCATCAGGCTGAACCAGCTGGATTTGTCGTCACCGGTGAGAAACTTGAAGTGGCCCAGGCGCCAGTGCTGCAGCGAATCGCTTTCCACGTCGGCGATGAATTCGGGGTTGGTCACCACCGAGGCACGGAACATCGACATGCGTCCGGTCATGGTCAGCACGCGCTTGGACAGGGCCATCGAGCACATGTTGAGGTGACGCTGGGCGAAGCGCAGCTTGTGCCATTCGCTCATGATGTAGCCGCCGCGCACTTCACAGAATTCGTTGGTGGTCAGGCCGCCGACATTGCCGAAATACCTGAACCAGGGCACGGTCTTGCGCACCAGACCCTCTTCGAGCATGGTGTCGCCGTCGATGACCGCGACCACCGCGTTCTCATCCGGCATTTGACTGGAAATCGCGCGAAAGCCATGGGCCAGACCATCGCGCTTGCCGGTCCCGGCGATGCGCACGAAGTGCAGCTTGACCCGGTCTGGCGGGTTGAACCTGGCCCAGAGGCTTTTCACCAGCAGCTCGTCGGACATCTCCACCAGCGAACAGACCACGGTGGTGGGGAAGCCGCAGGCGATCGCTTCGCGAATCACCGAGCTGTATACCTGGGCAGTGGTCATCGCGTCGATGCGAAAGCTGGTGACCATCAAAAAGACATGGGACGGGTCAGTCGCCATACCGAGCTTGCGCACCTTGCGCCGCAGGTACGGGTAGACCACATAGAGGAACAGCATGCCACGCAGAAAGTGCGTGGCACCCATCGAGTAACGCCAGATACCCACGACGCCAATCAGGAGGATGAAGTACTTCGACTCGGGATTGAAAATGGTTCTGGGCAGCATCAGGGCGATCGCCATGAGCAAGCTCAAATAGAACAGCCAACCGGCGGCCAGGAGGAGGCCGTGTTTTAGCCTGTGCATGATCTGCATCCGTGTAGTTGTCGGGCGTGTGTTGCGCAGGGCCCAAAGGCCCGCAGCGATTACCAGCAGATGCCTTCGGTACGGTTGGCCGCAGAAGTGGCCCTGGCCATGAAACCGACCAGATCGATGACCTGCTTGCCTTCGGGCGCGGTGTCGGCGATCGGACGGAACTTCTCGTCACGGTTACCGAGCACGATCACGTCAGCGTTGTTGATGACTTGATCGAAGTCCGAGTTGAGCAGGGACGAGACGTGGGGGATCTTCGACTCGATGTAGTCCTTGTTCGCCCCGTGCACGCGGGCATATTCGACGTTGCTGTCGTAGATGCTCAGGTCATAGCCCTTGCCGATCAGCATTTCCGCCAGTTCCACCAGCGGGCTTTCACGCAGGTCATCGGTGCCGGCCTTGAAGCTCAGGCCGAGCAGGGCAACTTTGCGCTTGTCGTGGCTTTCGATGATGTCGAAGGCGTTCTGCACCTGGGATTCGTTGCTGCGCATCAACGAGTTGAGCAGCGGCGCTTCCACGTCCAGGGTGCTGGCGCGGTAGGTCAGGGCGCGCACGTCCTTGGGCAGGCATGAGCCGCCGAAGGCAAAGCCTGGGCGCATGTAGTACTGCGACAGGTTCAGGGATTTGTCCTGGCAGACCACGTCCATCACTTCACGGCCATCGACGCCAACGGCCTTGGCGATGTTGCCGATCTCGTTGGCGAAGGTCACCTTGGCGGCGTGCCAGACGTTGCAGGTGTACTTGATCATCTCGGCCACTTCGATGCCCTTGCGGATGATCGGTGCGTTGAGTTCTTCGTACAGCGATTGCAGAACGTCGCCGCTGGCTTTGTCGAATTCGCCGATGACGGTCATCGGAGGGAAGTCGTAGTCCTTGATCGCAGTGCTTTCACGCAGGAACTCAGGGTTGACCGCGACGCCGAAGTCGACGCCGGCCTTCTTGCCCGAGCAGTCTTCCAGGATCGGGATCACCACGTTTTTCACGGTGCCTGGCAGCACGGTACTGCGCACCACGATGGTGTGGCGGGTGCTCTTGTCACGCAGAACGAAACCGATCTCGCGGCACACCGATTCGATGTAGTTAAGTTCCAGATCGCCGTTCTTCTTGCTCGGTGTACCGACGCAAATCATGGACAAGTCGGTGTCGCGGATGGCAGCGGAGAAGTGGGTGGTGCCACGCAGCCGGCCATTCTTGATGCCCTGTTGCAGGAGTACTTCCAGTCCAGGTTCAACAATAGGCGATTTGCCATTGTTGATCAGGTTAATCTTGGTGTTGGAAATATCCACACCCACGACATCATGACCCCGTGCGGACAAGCAACCGGCGCAGACTGCGCCGACATAACCCAAACCAAAAATGCTGATGCGCATAGCATTCGCCTCATGTGTTTATCGCGCCGATTCAAATAATAAGAATCGAACTGGATTAATTAGCCAGCCGTGTTCGGACGCACGGAAGTGCGACGATTTAATGTCGAGGTTCCGGGTGCGGGCAGAAAAGGTTTCGAGTGCCCAAGCAGTGTGCACTCAAGTTTGCGCAACGTGTCCTTGTTATAGCGGTCTGACCTGAGATACAGCTGGTCTTGAGGGCAGAGCGCTTATCTGTTCATGCGGAGCTCGTCTTGAATATTATTAAAATCCAATAAAAACAATTATTTGGTTGAATGGTTTTGTGCTCGGAAGACACTGGCTCGGCCTTGTGGAGAGTCCTTTCCGGGTGCTATTTACTCGTTCAACTTTCATGGGTATTGCTGGCTTCTGTACGAGAACTCTTAAAGCACCAACATGGGTCAAATCACCGCCATCAATGGCACTCCGGTTGAACGCCTTTAAACTAACCCTGCTTCGCTTTTGAAACAACCTAGTAAAAATAACAGGTGTTGTGCGGATGATCGCCGCCGCGGGGTCAAGTTCTGGATTAATTAACCCGTCGCCGTCAGGTACGCGGAAATGTGATGGTTTAGGGAGGGTCTGAAGTCGTCACGTTTTCGCAACTCACTTTGGCCTGAGTCTTTCAAAAAAGACGTGACCGCTCAAAATTTCGCCGAATTCGCCGAGCCTCTCCCGCTTTTGGCGCGCACGCCGAGAATTCCGGTCGCCAACTCATGTTTTTCCAGCAGGCGCCGGAAGTTGAGAATGGTGGTTTCGTCGGGGATTCGTTCCAGGCTCAGGCCGGAAAACTGGCGCAGGATGGTCGTATCATAAAGCGACTCTTCCATCGTAGGATCGCTGTAACCGAACCCGTTCTGCACCAGGTGGACACGCAGCATCGCCATCAGTGGATAGGCTGGACGACCGCCTTCGCCCTTTGGGTAATGAGGCTCGATCAGGGCGATCAAACCCTTTCAAGGCACCCACTGAGCATCTCGATCAAGAACAACTCCTTGCAATTCTGCTTGCGCTTACCGGCGTACTCGGCGTCAGCAAAGGTCATCTGTTTCATGATCGAAAGGCTCGGTGGCTGATGTCGGGGGATTTTGCCAAATCAGGAAGTCTTTTTCAGAATTTCCCTAGGGGTTACAACCAGTAGCTGACGGCATACCAGCCCAGCCCGCCCATGACCACGGTGTAGGGCAGTGCCATCCAGACCATGCGCCCGTATGACAGGCGCACCAGCGGTGCGATCGCCGAGGTCAGCAGGAACAGGAAAGCCGCCTGGCCGTTGGGCGTGGCGACGCTGGGCAAATTGGTGCCGGTATTGATCGCGATCGCCAGGGTCTCGAAGTGCTCGCGGCTCATCTGCCCGGCCAGGAACGCTTGCTTCACCTCGGTGATGTAGATGGTGGCGACGAACACGTTGTCGCTGATCGCCGACAGCAGGCCATTGGCAATGAACAGCATGCCCGGCTGGTGCTCGGTCGGCATGGCCAGCACGGCTTCGATCAGCGGGCTGAACAACTGTTGCTGATGAATCACGGCCACGACGGCAAAAAACACCACCAGCAAGGAGGTGAAGGGCATGGCGTCCTGGAAGGCACGGCCCAGTCGATGTTCATCGGTGATACCGGTGAAGGAGGTGATCAACACGATCACCAACAGGCCGATCAAACCGACTTCAGCAATATGCAGCCCCAGACAGACGATCAGGATCAGCGCCGCCAGGCCTTGCACCCACAGGGCGGCGCGTTGCTGGGCGGTACGTGCGGCATTGTCTTCTTCGGCGTAGTTGGCCAGCACCTTGCGCACGTTGTCAGGCAGCAGGGTGCCATAGCCAAACCAGCGCAGTTTCTCGAGCAACACGCACGTCACCAGGCCCGCCACCAGCACCGGCATCGACACAGGGGCGACTTTCAGGAAGAACTCCTTGAAGTGCCAGCCCATTTCGTGGCCGATCAACAGGTTTTGCGGCTCGCCCACCAGCGTACTGACGCCGCCCAAAGCTGTGCCCACCGCGCCATGCATCAACAGGCTGCGCAAAAAAGCACGGAACTGGTTGAGGTCCTTGTGATGCAGTTGGGCAAGGTTGTGGTCGTTGTCGATGGCCGACTCTTCGCGGGGATTGTTGCCTGAAACGACGCGGTGGTACACCGAGTAGAAGCCCACGGCAGAGCTGATGATGACCGCCGTGACGGTCAACGCATCCAGGAAGGCCGACAGAAACGCCGACAAAAAGCAGAACAACAGTGACAGCATGGTTTTCGAACGCACACCCAGCAGCAGGCGCGAGAACAGAAACAACAGCAGGTCCTTCATGAAATAAATGCCCGCGACCATGAACATCAGCAGCAGGATCACCGGGAAATTGTGTTGCAGCTCCTCATACAGCGCCTGGGGCGTGGTCATCTTCAGCAACAACGCTTCGACCATCAGCAGGCCACCGGGCATCAGTGGGTAGCACTTGAGGGCCATGCCCAGGGTAAAGATGAATTCTGCGACCAGCAGCCAGCCGGCCACGACCGGTCCTGCGCTCCACAACACCAGAGGGTTGAGCAGCAGGAACAGGCAAAGGGTGACCTTGTACCAGCGGGGCGATTGGCCTAGAAAATTGCGGGCGAAAGCGGTGCCCAAAGAGCCAGACATTGGAAATGTATCCTTATGATTCGACAGCCGCGAAAGGTGCCATAAATCCTCGCTCACTGCACGCTTGAGCGCTGACTTTCCCGGGTGATAGTAGTCCTGGATTTGGCACAACCACGGCCCGGTCTATTCTCAAGCCCTTGATATAGTCCTGCCATCCCCATTCACTCGCAAAGGATGACCCCGTGACCGACTACCAGGCTTTCAAGGTTGAACTGGGCGACAACATCGCCCACGTCCAGATCAATCGCCCAGAAAAGATAAACGCCATGAACGCGGCGTTCTGGACCGAGATCATTGATATCTTCCAGTGGATCGACGAAGCAGATGCGGTGCGAGTGGTGGTGCTCAGCGGCGCGGGCAAGCACTTTTCGTCCGGTATTGACTTGATGCTGCTGGCCGGCGTGGCCAACGAACTGGGCAAGGACGTGGGCCGCAATGCGCGCCTGCTGCGCCGCAAGATCCAGCAGCTGCAAGCCTCGTTCAATGCCGTCGATAAGTGTCGCAAGCCGGTACTGGCGGCCATTCAGGGTTATTGCCTGGGTGGCGCCATCGATCTGGTTTCGGCTTGCGACATGCGCTATGCCGCCGACGACGTTGTGTTTTCAATCAAGGAGATCGACATGGGCATGGCCGCCGATGTCGGCACCTTGCAACGCTTGCCGCGCATCATTGGTGACGGCATGCTGCGCGAATTGGCCTACACCGGGCGCACTGTCGACGCGGCCGAGGCCCAGCGGATTGGCCTGGTCAACCGAACCTGGCCCGATCAGGCCAGCCTGCTCGACGGAGTCTTTGCCATTGCCCGTGAAATTGCAGGAAAATCCCCTATTGCCGTGGCCGGTACCAAAGAGATGATCAGCTACATGCGCGATCATCGCATTGACGACGGCCTGGACTACATTGCTACTTGGAACGCTGCGATGTTGCAGTCAACCGATTTGCGGGTGGCCATGGCGGCCAGCATGAGCAAACAGAAACCGGAGTTCGCCGACTGACGGGCTCCCCTAAGGAACCGATATGTCTGAACGTTGGAAAACGGCAGTTCTGGAGACCACCGAGGTGGGCGGCTGGGCGGTCGTGCGGGGTAAGCAGGGTTTTTTGCAGGACGATAACGGCGTGCTGTTCCCGCGCGACTGGCTCAAGCGCCAAGACCTGCCGCTGCTGTGCGAGCATGGCATCGGCCACTACGACGGTGAGCCGGTCTACCTGTTGGAGCTTGAAGGCGATGCCCAGGTGAGCGGTTGCAGCTGGCAGGGCCTGCGCCAGTTCATGCTGCAGCACGACAATTTCGATACCTTCAAGCTGCTGGCCTATGCCGCGCAGATCGGGACTTGGGCTCGCGAGCACCGGTTTTGCGGCAGTTGTGGCACGGCCATGACGCAAATCCCTCGTGAGCGGGGCATGCATTGCCAGGCGTGCGACTTGCGCAGCTACCCGCGTATCTCACCGAGCATGATCGTACTGATTACCCGCGGCGACGAAGTGCTGCTGGCACGTTCGCCGCGTTTTGTCGCTGGGGTCTACAGCACCCTGGCAGGCTTTGTCGAACCTGGGGAGTCGGCCGAGGACTGCGTGATTCGCGAGGTGCGCGAGGAGGTGCAGGTCGAGGTGAAGAATATCCAGTATGTCGGTAGCCAGTGCTGGCCATTCCCACACTCGATGATGCTGGGCTTTCATGCCGAATATGCCGGCGGCGAGATTGTCCCGCAGCCGGATGAAATCGAGGATGCCCAGTGGTTCCGGGTCGACGCGCTTCCGCCGTTGCCGGCCTCGCGCTCGATTGCCCGTTACCTGATCGACCTCTATGTGGCCCGCCGCTTAGGCCTGGCCGAACCAGTGCTGCCAGGCTAGGCGCACGGTCAGGCCCAATACCACAGTGATAAACACCGGGCGAATGAACTTGGCGCCACCGCTGATCGCGGTGCGCGCCCCGAAGAAAGCCCCCACCATCAAGGCTGCGCCCATGCTCAGCCCAATCAGCCAGTCCACCTGGCCGGAAAAGATAAACACCGACAAGGCCGCTGCGTTGCTGACGAAGTTCATGCTGCGAGCCACACCGCTGGCGCGCACCAGGTCGAGGGGGTAGAGCAGCAAGCTACTCACCGTCCAGAACGCACCCGTGCCAGGGCCGGCCACACCATCGTAGAAACCGAGGGTGAAGCCTTGGGGAAACTGCCACTTCTTTTTGATCGGTGCGTCGGCGTCCAGCGGTGCTTTGGGCGTACCGCCGAACAGCAGATAGATCCCGCAGGCAAAGATGATCACCGGCAGCATCTTGTTCAGCCAGTCGGCTGGCAGATAGTGCGCGGTGATGGCACCGATCAGCGCACCCACCAGTGTCCCTATCAGGGCATGGCGCCATTGTGCTGGGTGGAACAGCTTGCGTTTGTAGAAGGTATAACTGGCGGTGGCGGAGCCGAAGGTGGCGCACAATTTATTGGTGCCGAGCACAATGTGTGGCGGCAGGCCCGCGGTCAGCAGGGCCGGGGTGGTCAGCAGGCCACCGCCTCCGGCGACGGCATCAATGAAACCGGCGACAAAGGCAACGGCGGCGAGAATGGCGAGGGTGGTCAGGTCGACACTGAGTTCAAAAGGCATGGCAATCGGCTTATTTCGGCTGGCGCAGAAGGGCTGCGCCGAAGGCTCGGCATTTTAACCGGATGCAGGCTTTTTGTGTGGGTTACGGGCATCGGCTGAAACCGATATCAGCTGCGAAGCAATCTGCTGCATCAAACAGTCAACCTGCTGCTCAGCTGTCTCGGTGCCGCCCGACGCCAATGCATCGATCAACGCCAGGCGGGTCCGCCACATTTGCATTGAATGCGTCTGTTCGGGTTGGTGGGCGATCGCCAGTGAGTTGAGCGCCACCAGCTTGGCATGAAAGCGAATCAAGGGCTTGTTGCCGGTCAACTGCGCCAGTTTTTCATGAAACTCGCAGGCCAGTCGAATTGTAATCGAGGCCTGTTGCCGCTCGGCGTACTGGCGCTCGCGCAGTGCCAGTGTGCGAAGGGCGCTGATGTCCTTGTGAGTTAGATGACCCGCCAGCGCGGTGACGATGCACACCTCGGCATGGCGCCGGGCTTCGAGCGTCTGGGCGACTTGCGCCTTATCGAGGGCGGTAACGCTCGCTGCCTGGCTTGGGCGCTTTTCAATCAGCCCGGCGAGGCTCAGGCGCTCCAGGACTTTGGCCGCAGTACCTCGGCTGGCTCGGTAGGCCTGGCCGATCCAGGTGGCGGCCAAAGGCTGGCCTGCGCTCAGGCGCTGGTCGAAGATGGCATCAAGCAGGTCGGCATACACCTCATCGAAGTTCATCCTGCGGGTTTGCGCACGTTGGCGCCGGGCGTCGGAAAACGACAGCACGTTGGAGGGGATCGAGGCAGTGCAACCCATCATTCAGGCGTGCTCCTTGGCGGTGTATCGGTTTATTCGCTGTCCGGGAGGGTGAGCTGGACGTCCAGCCGCAGGCCTTCCTGAACGATGTGTTGGCGCATGCATTCACTGGCCAGGGCGCTGTCCTTATTGCGGATTGCGCGTACCAGCGCTTCGGTTTCTTCCAAACGCGCCGCCAGGTGTTCGGGGGAGTTACGAAGGTTAGCGGTGCATTGCTGCAGCGCCACCCGGGTTTGCTGGACCATGCTGTGGAAGATCGGGTTTGAGGTCAGCGCAAACAGCTCTTCATGGAAGGCAATGTACGCCTGCATACCCGCCTGATGATCGCCATCCTCCAGCGCCTCGCGCATGTCCATCAACAGCAGCCGCAATTGGCCGACTTCGCGCTGGCTGATCGATTGCGCCACCAACCCGACGATAAAGGGCTCCAGGGTGTAGCGCAGCTGCAAGACATCGGCCAGGGTGGCGTCAGCGACCGCGTTGATCGTCGATTGAGAGGCTGCCTGCGCAGGCTCTTCCAGCACCATGACGCCTTTGCCGGGCAGGCTGCGCACCAGGCCCTGGGTTTCCAGCACAATCACCGCTTCGCGCAGGCTCGGCCGGCTGATGCCCAGTTGTTCGGCCAGTTCCCGTTGCCCTGGCAGCATGTCACCCGAGCGCCATTGGCCCTGGGCCAGGGCTTGCCTGAGTTTTGCGACGACGGAGTCGACGACGGTCGAAGAACTAATCACCGGTAACTTCCTGTGCTAAAGCCGATACAGGGAGGGTTGCTCCCTGCGCGGTCGGAATCAGAAATTCTGTTGATGTGGCTGCGTGGGGGTGGGCTTGCGGGGCTGGAAGTTGAAGCCATCCTTGCCCTGGAGCACGTTGTTGGCCCGCTGCACATCGATGTCTTTTTCCCAGCGGGCAATGGCAACCGTGGCGACGCAGTTGCCGATCAGGTTGGTCAGTGCCCGGCCAATGCCCATGAACCAGTCCACGGCCAGCACCAGTACCAGGCCGACCACTGGAATGGCCGGCACTGCGGTCAGGGTGGCGGCCAGGATGACCAGTGCCGACCCAGGAATACCGTGCGCGCCCTTGGAGGTGATCAGCGATACCAGCAGGATGGTCAACAGATCGGTCAAGGCCAGCGGTGTGCCGGTGGCATTGGCGATAAACACGATGGCCAGGGTCAGGTAGATCGAGAAGCCGTCGAGGTTGAACGAGTAACCGGTGGGGATGACCAGGCCGACCGTGGAGCTGCCGATCCCTAAGTGTTCAAGCTTGCGCATCACTTGTGGCAGCACGGCATCGGAAGAAGCGGTGCCCATGACAATGGTCAGCTCTTCGCGCAGGTACTTCAAAAAAGGCAACAGGCGCAGGCCGGACAAGCGCATCACACCGCCCAGTATCAAGGCGACAAAGGCCACGCAGGTGACATAGAACAGACCTACCAGGCTGCCCAGGTGTTGCAGCGACTGCACCCCATATTTGCTGGTGGTAAAGGCAATTGCACCGAATACGCCAATGGGCGCCAGGCGCACGATCATGCCCATGATGCGAAAGATCACATGGCTGAGCTCGTTGATCAGCCGGGAAATCCCCGAGGCGCTTTCTCCCACCAGATTCAGGGCGCTGCCGAACAGCACGGCAAACAGCAGGACTTGCAGGATGTTGTTGTCTGCAAAGGCACCGATCACGGAAGTGGGGATCAGGTCCATGATGAAGGTCGAAGCGCCGTGGATCTGCTTGGTCCGCTCGGCAAGGTCGCCCATGTCGGCGGGGTTGAGCTGTTCCAGGTGAATATTGGCGCCACTGCCGATACCCGTGGCATAGGCGCAAATCAGGCCGATGACCAGGGCGATAGTGGTCAGTACTTCGAAATAGAGCACGGATTTAAGGCCGATGCGGCCGACCTTTTTCAAGTCGCCGGCACCGGAAATACCGCTGACCACCACGCAAAATACGATCAAGCCAATCAGCATCTTGATCAGCTTGATAAAGCCATCACCGAGGGGTTTGAGTTGCGACGAGAATTCAGGAAAGCTGAGCCCGCAAATGATGCCAAGCATCAATCCGAGGACAACCTGGAGGAAAATCGAGCGTGAGCACCATTTGAGCATGGGGAGGATCTCCAGTCGGTGTCTGCCGGGCGCGTGGCCGTGGCGAAGACTTAATTATTGTGGTCTTACCGGTATGTCCAGAGCTGGCAGATTCTAGGCGCGTTCCCCCGAGGAAAACAAGCGTATTTTCAAGTTCTGTCTTACCGGTATGACCGGTCATGCTCAAAGCAATAACCAAGCCAAGGGTAGGAGCCGACCTTGGTCGCGATGGTCTCGCCGTGTAGGAGCGAGGCTTGCCTGCGATGAAATCACCACGGTTATCCAGACAGACCGCGGTGCGTTCATCGCAGCATAGGTATCTACACAATTCTGGGGCAGCGCGGCTCTTGTAGCCGCTGCCGAGGTACGAGGCTGCGATCGGCGGCGAAGCCGTCGTAAATTCAGGCCCTTCGGTGTGCCTGATGGATTACGGTCTCAGGTTTTACGGCCGCTTCGCTGCCGATCGCAGCCTCGTACCTCGTCAGCGGCTACATTCGTAGCAGTAGACGAGTTCAGCGAGGCCAGGTCCGGGGACGTAGTCCTCGCAAAGCCTGTACTCGCGGTGTATCTGAATACTGAAGTGCCAGGTTTTACGACTGCTGCGCAGCCGGACGTGGCCTCGTTCTACTCGTCCACTGCTACGAAATGCAGTACACCAAAAGATGTGTAGATACCTATGTTCATCGCAGCCAAGCAGGCTGTGTGAAAACTCAAAATTTGGTTGATTTAGGGGGTACTTGACCCCCTCCCGACTAGTCGATCGTCGCGTGTACGCGATTACAGGAGGTCGTTTTTTGAGTGGGTCGACTTTTGTCGGAGTTTTCACACAGCCTGCAAGGCTGGCTCCTACCCATTAGGGGGCGCGGGTGCACCAAATTTGGTCAGGCCTTGCTGCGTGGTTTGGCCGTGCGTTTGCGGGGGGTGGTGGCGCTGCTCTTGCGCTTTTTCTTCCACGGCGCGTCACTGCGTGAAGTTGGGCTTGCCTGGGCACTGATGACCATCGTCATGCCGGTGCAGCGGGCGACTTGCTTGCTCATCCAGGCCGACTGTTTGGAGACGAATTCTTCCAGGCTCATCTCGCCACTCTGGACCATGTCCAGCGCCTGCTCCCAGATGGCCGTGGTACCGGGGTCGGCGATAGCGCGCGGCACCGCATCGATCAGGCTGAAGGCCGCAGGCGTTGCGCACAGTGCCTTGCCTTGCTTGTTCAGGTACCCGCGGTCGAGCAAGCCCTGGATGATGCCGGCGCGGGTGGCTTCGGTGCCGATGCCAGTGGTGTCCTTGAGTTTCTGTTTGAGCACGGGATCGTCCACCAGCTTGGCAACGTTTTTCATGGCCTTGATCAGGTCGCCTTCGGTGTAGGGCTTGGGCGGTTGGGTCCAGAGGTCCTTGAGGTTGACCGCCTGCACGGCGCAATCCTGGCCTTCGCGCAGCGCGGGTAGTGGCTGTGGGGCAGGGGCCTCGCGGCCCTTGGCTGGCGTCAGTGCTTCAGGCAGGGCGCGTCGCCAGCCCGGCTCGACAATCTGTTTGCCGACAGCGCGCAGGGCCTGCCCTGCACAGTCAAAGTCTGCCTGGGTGCGGTCGTATTCGTGGTTGGGAAGAAATTGCGCCAGGTAGCGCGCACGAACCAGAGTATAGACTGCGCGGTGCTTGCCCGTCAGCCGATCCAGCCCTTGGGCGGCGGCGGTCGGGATGATGCCATGGTGTGCGCTGACCTTGGCATCGTTCCAGGCCCGGGAGCGACGTTGTGGGTCCAGGTGTCGGGCCAGCTCAGACAGGCTCGGGTCTGCACGCCCCAATGCCGCCAAGATGGCGGGCGCTTCACTGTGTTGGCTTAACGGTAAGTAGCCGCAATCGCTGCGCGGGTAGGTGATGACCTTATGGGTCTCATACAGCGCCTGGGCGATATCCAGGGTTTCCTGGGCGCCCAGGCCCAGTTTTTTCGAGCAGACTTCCTGCAGGGTGCCCAGGTCGAACGGCAGCGGCGCCGCTTCGCGGATACGCTCGGTGCGAAGCCGGACCAGGCGTGCATGGCTGGCATTGCGCATGGCCTGTGCAGCCGCTTGGGCCAAGCCCTGATTCAGGCAGCGGCCCTGATCATCACAGACATCGGCCGCGGCGCGCCATTGGGCGCTGAAGGAGGCACCTTCGCTCTGCAGGATGACGTCGATGGCCCAGTAAGGCACCGGCACGAAGTCAGCGATGCTGCGGTCGCGATCCACCACCAGCCGCAAGGTAGGGGTTTGTACTCGGCCAACAGGCAGTACCCCCTGATAGCCCGACTTGCGTCCCAGCAGCGTAAAAAGGCGGCTCATGTTCATGCCGATCAGCCAGTCCGCACGCGAACGGCCCAGCGCCGAGTGATACAGGCTGAAGGTATCGGCCCCGGGCTTGAGCGCAGCCAGGGCCTTGCGGATCGAGGCATCATCCAGCGCCGACAGCCAGAGCCGTTGGATGGGGCCGCGATAGCGGCAATGGTCGAGCAGCTCGCGGGCAATCATCTCGCCTTCGCGGTCGGCGTCGGTGGCGATCACCAACTCTCGGGCTTCGCCCAATAGGCGCTTGACTGCCTTGAACTGGCTCGCGGTCTTGGGCTTGACCTGCATCTTCCATTTTTCTGGAACGATGGGCAGGTCTTCGAGCACCCAGCGCTTGTAACGGGCGTCGTAGGCATCTGGCGGGGCGGTTTCGAGCAGGTGGCCGATGCACCAGGTCACGGTGGTATCGGTTCCGACCCAACATCCATCACCCCGCCGATGGGCGCCGAGAACCTTGGCAATATCTTTGGCCTGGGAGGGTTTTTCGCAGAGAAACAGCCGCATGGTGAAGCCATGTGTTCGATAAAGAAGTGCATAGAATGCGCAGGCCACAAGCAACAGGCAAGCATTATCTGTATATGCATACAGTTAAAAGGCTGCAGACAGGATTCTTCTATCTAATACGGAAGGGTTATAGCCAAAACCAATCATGAGCATCAGGTTTGCCAATGAGCGTTGTGGCCGACAGGTGGTTAGGATTCTCTCCATCAACTTGTCACCCCCTGAAGGAGTTCCACCCGATGCCTATCATCAACAGCCAAGTCAAACCATTCAACGCAACTGCTTACCACAACGGCGAGTTCGTTCCAGTTTCCGATGCTGACCTGAAAGGCAAATGGTCGGTCGTATTCTTCTACCCAGCCGACTTCACCTTCGTTTGCCCAACCGAGCTGGGCGACCTGGCCGATAACTACGCCGAATTCAAGAAGCTGGGCGTGGAAATCTACGGCGTGTCGACCGACACCCACTTCACCCACAAAGCCTGGCACGACACTTCGGACACCATCGGCAAGATCCAGTACCCACTGATCGGTGACCCGACCCACGTCCTGTCGCGCAACTTCGACGTGCTGATCGAAGACGCCGGTATCGCTGACCGTGGCACCTTCGTGATCAACCCTGAAGGCCAGATCAAGATCGTCGAACTGAACGACGGCGGTGTTGGCCGTGACGCTCAGGAGCTGCTGCGCAAAATCAAGGCGGCCCAGTACGTGGCTGCCCACCCGGGCGAAGTCTGCCCAGCCAAGTGGAAAGAAGGCGAGGCCACTCTGGCGCCATCGCTGGACCTGGTCGGCAAGATCTAAGGCCTTGACCCCCTGGGCGGTTATCCGCACCTAGTTCGCATCACCGCCCCCAAACGCCCGGGCGAGCAATCGCTCGGGCGTTTTTTATTACCCGAAAACCATGGAGATCGCCCGTATGTTGGACGCCAATCTTAAAGCCCAGTTGAAATCGTACCTGGAACGGGTTACGCAACCGATCGAGATCGTCGCCTCCCTTGACGACGGCGCGAAATCCCAAGAGTTGCTGGGCCTGCTGCGTGACATCGCCAGCCTGTCGACGCTGATCACCGTGCTCGACAACGGCACCGACGCCCGCAAGCCGTCGTTTTCGATCAATCGCCCTGGCGCGGATATCAGCCTGCGTTTTGCCGGTATCCCCATGGGCCACGAATTCACCTCCCTGGTGTTGGCGCTGCTGCAAGTGGGCGGTCATCCGTCCAAGGCCAGCGTCGAGACCCTGGAGCAGATCGCCTCGCTCAAGGGCGAGTTCAACTTTGAAACCTACTTCTCGCTGTCGTGCCAGAACTGCCCGGACGTGGTGCAGGCCCTGAACCTGATGGCGGTCATCAACCCCAATGTGCGCCATGTGGCCATCGACGGCGCCCTGTTCCAGGCCGAAGTCGAAGAACGCCAGGTCATGGCAGTGCCGAGCCTCTACCTCAATGGCGAGATTTTCGGCCAGGGCCGCATGGGCCTGGAAGAGATTCTGGCGAAGATCGACACCCGCGCGGGTGAGCGTCAAGCCGAAAAACTCAAGGCCAAGGACGCCTTTGATGTGCTGGTGGTTGGGGGCGGCCCTGCGGGCGCCGCAGCGGCAATCTATGCCGCGCGTAAAGGCATTCGCACCGGCGTTGCCGCCGAGCGCTTCGGTGGGCAGGTGTTGGACACCATGGCCATTGAAAACTTTATCTCGGTACAAGAGACCGAAGGCCCGAAACTGGCCATGGCGCTGGAAGAACACGTCAAGCAATACGACGTCGATATCATGAACCTGCAGCGTGCCAATGCCCTGGTACCGGGCGCTGACGGTGGCCTGCACGAAGTACGCTTTGCCAGTGGTGCCACGCTCAAGGCCAAGACCGTGATCCTCGCCACAGGTGCACGCTGGCGCGAAATGAATGTGCCGGGTGAAAAGGAATACCGTAACCGCGGCGTCGCCTACTGCCCGCACTGCGATGGCCCACTGTTCAAGGGCAAGCGCGTGGCGGTGATTGGCGGTGGTAACTCGGGCGTGGAGGCTGCTATTGACCTGGCGGGTATCGTCGCCCATGTCACGCTGCTGGAGTTCGACGGCCAACTGCGCGCCGACGCCGTGTTGCAGCGTAAGCTGCACAGCTTGCCTAACGTCACGGTCATCACCAGCGCCCTGACCACTGAAGTGCTGGGCGATGGGCAGAAGGTCAACGGCCTGCGCTACAAGGATCGCAACAGCGATGACCTGCGGGATATTGCACTGGAAGGCATATTCGTCCAGATCGGCTTGTTGCCTAACACCGACTGGCTCAAGGGCACGATCGAGCTGTCGCCACGCGGTGAAATCGTGGTGGACTCACGCGGGGAAACCAGCGTGCCGGGCATCTTCGCGGCGGGCGATGTGACCACCGTACCGTACAAGCAGATCGTGATCGCGGTAGGCGAGGGCGCCAAGGCATCCCTGGCGGCCTTCGACCACCTGATCCGCACTTCTGCGCCGGCCTGACGTATATCCAATACATCCGGCACAACCCTTGTAGGAGCCGACCTTGGTCGCGATGGCGTCACCGCGTATGTCAGATAGACCGCGGTGACGCCATCGCGACCAAGGTCAGCTCCTACAGGGTCAGGTCACCACGCGATAGCAGGGCTCGTACTCGGCGCCACCGGGGAGCTTCATGCGGTGCTGGGCGACGAAGGCCTTGAGCAGTTGGTCCAGTGGCTGCATCACGGCGGCATCACCGTGAATCTCGTATGGGCCATGCTCCTCAATCAGGCGGATGCCCTTGTCCTTGACGTTACCCGCGACGATGCCGGAAAACGCCCGGCGCAGATTGGCCGCCAATTCGTGGGGCGGCAACTCGCGACTCAGTTGTAGGCTGGCCATGTTGGCGTGGGTGGGGTCGAAGGGGCGCTGGAAGCTTTCTTCGATCTTCAGCAGCCAGTTGAAGTGAAAGGCGTCGTTGCGCTCGCGGCGGAACTGCTTGACCTCTTTGAGCGCTGCGGTCATGTGTCGTGCGACTTCGGCTGGGTCGTCGATGATGACCTGATAGTGACGGTAGGCCGCCTCGCCCAGGGTGGCGCCGACGAAGGCATGCAACTGTTGCAAATAAGGTTCGGCGCTCTTGGGGCCGGTCAGCACAACCGGGAACGGCAGGTTGTAGTTGTCCGGGTGCATGAGGATGCCGAGCAAGTACAGGAACTCTTCGGCGGTGCCGGCGCCACCGGGGAAGATGATGATGCCGTGGCCGACCCGAACGAAGGCTTCCAGACGTTTTTCGATATCCGGCAGGATCACCAATTCGTTGACGATGGGGTTTGGCGCTTCGGCGGCGATGATACCGGGCTCGGTCAGGCCCAGGTATCGGCCACCATTGATGCGTTGCTTGGCATGGGCGATGGTGGCGCCTTTCATGGGGCCCTTCATCACGCCTGGCCCGCAGCCGGTGCAGACATCCAACTTGCGCAGGCCCAGTTCGTGGCCAACTTTCTTGGTGTACTGGTATTCCTCGGAGCTGATCGAGTGGCCGCCCCAGCAAACGACTATCTTGGGCTCGACGCCGGCGCGGAGGGTGCGGGCGTTGCGCAACAGGTGGAAGACGTAGTCGGTGATGCCCTGGGAGGATTCCAGGTCGATCCGCTGGCTCTCCAACTCGCTTTCGGTATAGACGATGTCGCGCAGGGCGCTGAACAGCATTTCTCGGGTGCTGGCGATCATCTCGCCGTCCACGAAGGCATCTGCTGGCGCATTGAGCAGCTCCAGGCGCACACCGCGGTCTTGCTGGTGGATCCGAACTTCGAAGCTCTTATAGGCCTCAAGGATGGTCTTGGCGTTGTCTACATGGGCGCCTGTATTGAGAATAGCCAGGGCGCACTGGCGAAAGAGGGAATAGATGCTTCCTGACCCGGCAGCGCTCAATTGCTGCACTTCGCGTTGGGACAGTGTCTCCAGGCTGCCTTTGGGGCTTACTGATGCATTGATTACATGTCGTGGGGTCATGCCAGGTTCCTTCTAAACGATGCCAGCGAACTCAGTACAACTCGCTGCATCAGGACGGCGAACGCCAGCGGCGCACGCGCTTGACCCTATATAACCCGACGGCTGGGCAGGAATGCAAATGCAATTGTGCAAGTGTCATCTCTTTCGACATCAAGCCGGTGAGCCGAAACAATCGACTCGCCGGCTTTTGTTGTTGGCGAGGGGTGTTACACCAACGGGCTAGGTTGAATGATTTCAACCCAGTAACCATCCGGGTCCTTGATAAACGCCAGGCTTTTCATACGCCCATCGTTGAGGCGTTTCTGGAAGGGGACGTTCAAACTTTCAAACCGCTCGCACGCGGCGCGAATATCCGGCACGGCAATGCAGATATGGCCAAAGCCGCGGGGGTCGGTATTACCATTATGGTAGGCAAAGTCCGCGTCGCTTTCTGTGCCGTGGTTATGAGTCAATTCAAGAATGCCGGGGATCGACTTCATCCACTCGGTGCGCGCGGCATCGTCGGCGGGGATCTGTGCTTTATCAACCAGTGCCAGGAAGTACAAGCTGAATTCGGCTTCCGGAAAGTCGCGCTTTTCAACCAGGCTAAAGCCCAGTACGCGGGTGTAGAAGTCCAGCGAGCGGGTGATGTCTTTGACGCGCAGCATGGTGTGGTTGAACACGAACCGCTGGGTGGCGGCGTCGGGTTGGGCGGTCACGCCCGGAAAGGTTTCGAGTGATTGCAGGCTCATTGCGAACTCCAGATTAAGAAAGCAGGCGAAGCGTCGGATGCGCAATCGTGCTTGTTTGGAGGTCGATGATACGGAACTGAAGCGTTTACGCAAACCCTCAGCGCCTGGGCGGCGCTGAGGGTTGAAAATAAGAAGCCCGCCGAAGCGGGCGTTTGGGGCGCTAGTCCTTTAGCGAATTTCATCCTGAGAGAGCTGCTGTGAAAAAAGTGTGAAAAACCTCGTGACGTTCGTCGACACGTTCGTCAGCTGCGCACCCAGCTGTCGACGGTCGAGGCACCGTACTGTTGTTTCCACGCCTTGAGGCCTCGGTGGTTGCCGCCCTTGGTTTCAATCAGCTCGCCGGTGTGCGGGTTTTCATACACTTTGACGACCCGTGCCCGGCGTGTTTTCGGGGCGCCGGCTTTAGGTGGGACTTTGCCGGGTGACAGGATGGCCATGATGTCGCTCAGGCGCTTGTCATAGGTTTTCATCAGCCCAACCAATTTTTGCTCAAACTCGATTTCCCGTTTAAGGCCGGCGTCGTTTTTCAACGTCTCGAGTTGGGCGAGCTGTTCTTTCAAGGCTTTTTCGGCGGCGCGAAATTCGGCAAGTTTGGACAAAGTCTGTACTCCTTTCGTTCGATTCAGGCCATCGGGGCGCATTAACCGGTTAACGCAGTTCATGGCCAGGACAGTGAAAGACGGTATTGAAGCGGACCGTTAAATTCAGTGTAGTGGTTGCTCGGCAGAGGGTAAATGATCAAGAAGTGTCGAACAGATAAATGGAAGTTCCAAGCGGCTCTTAACAAGGCTATCAACAGCGGCCGTTCACAACTAGACCGCACCCGCTAAGTTGATGGGGAACTTTTCAGGTGCGTTGGATTACATCACTAAAGTATTAGCGTCTCACCGCGCCCGGTTTTTGGCTTCAATCCACTGGGCCATGTATTGGGTGCTCTTGTGATGATGATGGCGAAGCATGGCGCCGGTGAAGTTGGCGAGCCGATGTTCGGCCAGGTTTGCAACGCAGGCACTGATGCGCTCTATCAAGGCAGCGGCATGCCGTGGGTAGGCATAGCGCGATTCCAGCAGCGCCAAGCCGTCAGCCTGGGCTTGCTCCCAACGAATCTGATCCTGGTACAGCGCCACCGCTTCGTCAGCGATTGTCTGGGCGCTTTGGGCGATGGCTCCAGGCCAGGGCGAATCACCGTGCATCGCTTCGGCGCCTATGGGCGTCGTGACGTTGGGCGTGCCACACAGCATGGCATCGGCCAACTTGCCCTTGATACCGGCGCCAAAGCGCAGCGGCGCCAGGCAGATACGCGCGTCGCTCATGACCTGCAAGGCATCTTCGGCC
This sequence comes from Pseudomonas sp. KH_021, assembly GCF_057838865.1. Lineage (NCBI taxonomy): Bacteria > Pseudomonadati > Pseudomonadota > Gammaproteobacteria > Pseudomonadales > Pseudomonadaceae > Pseudomonas > Pseudomonas sp. KH_021. The sequence goes on from NZ_CM174477.1 coordinate 2,716,537, forward strand.
CAGTTCATGATATGAAAGCCTTGGGCGGCGTTGTGCAGCGCTGTGGCCTTGGGGGGGGTATAGGCGCCGTACACCAGCAATCGGGCGCGAGGCAGTTGTTCCCGTATGCGTGGCCAAATGGCCTGTTTGAGCCAGAGCACGGCGTCCCAGTTAGGCGCATGACGAAAGTTGCCGATGCTCAGAAAATCTGCACGCTCAGCAAAGGGTTTGCAGGCACGAGGGGCGCTGTCGAGCATCAGCGGGCACCAATGGAGCAGGGCCGCGGGGACTTGGAACTGTTGGGTGAGCAGATCGATTTCGCGATCGGAAATCATCAGGTTCAAATCGCTGCGGTAGATCGCTGCCAGTTCCCGCTGAGTGAGGTCGGCCGTGGCCATGTGCCTGAAGAGGGTACGATCGTCCGGGGCAAACAGCGCAGTGAAATCATCGCGATCCGGGTTTTGTCTCAGGCTGTCCTTGAGCAGGTGATGACGGGCGTCGCGCAGGCTTTGCAAGTCCGACGTCTCCAGCACGCGCAGGGCGTCGGGGCAGTGCTTCTCGACGCGCCAGCCGAATTGCTCCTCCATCATGAAACGGTCGAACAGCACCACATCGGGCGCGAGGGTGGCGACAAAGGTGTCGAAACTGCTGTTGTTGAGTTCGATGCTGCATTCGGCGATGCCCAGCGTGGCCAGATCCGCCTTGTGCTCGCCCTCGGTGGCTGGGCTGGCAAAGGTCACCCCCCAGCCCGCCCCGATGAAGGCTTCGAGCAATTGCATCATGTGTCCACCCGCGGCTGATGAGCGTGGCTCCGGCCAGACATAACCGATAACCAGCACCTTGAGGGGGGAGGACTGCATGTTCGAACATCCGCGGGTGAAAAAGGGCGGCTATTTAAGCACAGGTTGCCGCCCCGGGTTGCAGCGATCTAGCGCTGGCGCGGCACCCGCCCGGTCACAAAATGGGCGATGTCGTTATAGCCATGGGTGGAAGCGTGGCCCGGTGTGACCAGTGAGTTGATGAAGGCCTCGTCTTCAGCGCTGATGACGACGTCCAGCGCTTTGCTGTAAGTGTCCCATTGCGCCTGTGTGCGAGGGCCGACGATGGCTGAGCTGATCGCCGAGTTATTCAGCACCCAGGCAATCGCGAACTCGACAATGCCAACACCTTTGGCGGCGCTGTAGGCCTGGATTTTTTGAGCGATGGCAAACGACTCGGCCCGCCATTCGGTTTCCAGGATGCGCTTGTCCTGTCGCCCGGCGCGGCTGCTGCTGTCGGGCGCCGCCTCAGCGCTGTATTTACCACTGAGCACACCTCGGGCCAGGGGGCTGAAGGGCACGATGCCCAGGCCGTAATGGGCGGCAGCCGTGAACTGCTCAGGCTCGGCCTGGCGGTTGACGATGTTGTAGAGCGGTTGGCTGACCACCGGTCGTGCTACGCCCAAGCGGTCTGCCAGGTTGACGATTTCAGCGATACGCCAGCCGCGAAAATTCGAGACCCCCCAATGGCGAATCTTGCCCTGGCGCAGCAGGTCACCCATGGCGGCGACGGTGATCTCCAGTGGTGTGCCGTGGTCTTCCCGGTGCAGGTAGTAGATGTCCAGGTAGTCAGTGCCCAGGCGCGTCAGGCTGGCCTCGATGGCGTTGAAAATATGTTTGCGGCCTAGGCCGCTACGGTTGGGCACGCCATCGACCGGGCCGTAGCCAACCTTGGACGCCAGCACCCAGTCATGGCGGTGGCGGGCGATGCCTTCACCGACGACTTCTTCACTGCGACCGCCATTGTAGACGTCGGCCGTGTCGATGAAGTTGACCCCCTGGTCCCAGGCCTTGTCGATGATGTGCAGTGAATCTTCGGTACTGGTCTGTTCACCGAACATCATGCTGCCCAGGGTCAACGCGGAAACCTGAAGGCCGCTGCGGCCAAGAGGACGATAGATCATGCTCGGAATCCTTCGAAAAAGGCGCTGACGAGGCGCAGGGTCGTCAGCTCTTTTTACACAGTTCCGTCGGCAGATGCATCTGTGTCTTGAAGGTCGAGCGAGTGTTCTTTGAAGTAGCGCTCCAAGGCCAGGGCATCGGCGTCCATGGACGCCAGGGCTATATAGGTGTCGGGTCGCAGGAGGAACATGGCGTCTTGCTTGATGCCCGCTTCATGATGGGCAGCCGTCCATTCGAACACCTCCAGGGGTAGCCCGTTGCGGGAGCACCAGGTCGCCAGCTCGGCGCTGGCCTGGCCATAGACCTGCACCTGCCAGCACAGCCTGTCCAGATGCTGATAGTTGTCGTGCGCGCCTACAACGACCCAGGGTAGTCGGTCGCCGCCGTGTACATGACCGGCGCTGCCAGCACTGAGCGGCATGCCGCGATAATTGACAGTGATCTGGGAGATGGTGCGAAACAGGTACTCGCGTGTCGCTGCAAAGCTGAATACCTTGGGGATAACCAGCGGCGCGACGCGGGTGCGAATCAGATTGGCCACCGGGCCGTCCGAGGAAACAAAGGAGAAGACTCGGTCGGTGGTCGCCACCAATTGCCGGGCAAACTCGATGCGTTCGGCTTCATAGCTGTCCAGCAGGCGCTCTTGTGCCTGGCCCTTGATGACCGCCGCCAGCTTCCAGGCCATATTGATGGCATCGCCAATACCCGTGTTCATGCCTTGGCCACCCGCCGGACTGTGCACGTGGGCAGCGTCACCCAGCAGGAACGCGCGGCCTTGGCGAAAGCGAGCGCTCACCCGGTGGTGGACGCGGTAGGTGGAAAACCAATTAACGTTAATGACCTGCACGTGCATGTTTTCCATGGCGCGGCCGCTGACATCCTCGAACGCCAGGGTTTCTGCGTGATCGGCCCGCTCATCGCGCACGGTGCCGATCAGCCGGGCTCGACCTTTGCCTGCCAGCGGGAAGACGGCGAGAAAGTCTGCCTCGTCCAGATCGACGTGCAGCTCGCCGTCCAGCGCGGGGCCGCTGGCGTCAACGTCGGCTACATAAAACACTTGCCGGTAGGTGCCTCCGAAAAATTCGCTGCCCAGCGCTTTGCGCACGGTCGAGCTCGCGCCATCGCAGCCCGCGAGGTAAGCAGCCTGGCAGAACTCTTGTTGTGGGTCGGGGCCTTGGAGCGTGGCGCTGACCAGATGACCGTGATCGGTGAAATCGACCAGTTCGGTTTGTCGTTCGACCTGCACGCCGAAGGTGGCCAGCCGTTCGATCAACAACTGCTCGTGCTGGTCTTGAGGGAAAATGTGCAGGAACGGGTAGGGCGTGAGTTCATGACCGATGGCATCCAGGGGCAGTCGTGCCATATGTTGGCCCTTGACCCAAAGGTTGGCCGCGGGCAACTGATGGCCCAGTGCTCTGACCGCATCGCTAAGATCCAATTGGCGATACAGCTCCAGGGTCCTGGCCTGCACCGCCAAGGCCCGGGACGTGGTGCCGGGTGCAGCCGTCTTGTCGATGATGCGCACCTTGATGCCGAGTTTGCTCAGCCACAAGGCCAGTACCAGCCCTGTAGGGCCGGCACCGATAATCAGAACGTCGCAGTGCTTCATGGGGCTGCGCCTTCATGTGCGGGGCTGCGTGCGGGCAGTCGATCCGGTAAGCCTAGATCAGATGCCGCCAGCTTGCCGGGCGCACAGCCCGAAGGGCGATCAGCTCAGGCGTGCCAGGCAGCGCTCGAGAATATCCAGGCCTTCATTGAGCACCGAGGCTTCGATGGTCAGGGGTGGCAATAGCCGAATGATGTTGCGGGACTTGCCGCTGGGCATCAGCAGCAACCCAGCTTCGCGTGCACTTTGCAGCAGTTGGGCCAGTTGTTGAGTGGCGGGCGTGCCGTCCGGGTTGACCAGGCTGATGCCGCGCATGGCGCCCACGCCGGTCAGGGGGCCGAGCACAGGTGACAGATTTTTCTCCTGCCATTGCTGATAGCGTTGTAGCAGCGAGCTTTCGAGCAATTCACCCCAGGCCGAGAGGTTGGCGTCGCTCATCTCATCCAGGGTGGCCAAGGCGGCCGCGCAGGCAATCGGGTTGCCCGAGTAAGTGCCGCCCAAACCGCCTTTGGGCAGGGTGTCCAGCAGGGATTTGCGACCCACGACTGCGCCCAAAGGCAAGCCACCGCCGATGCTTTTGCCCAGCAGCAGCAGGTCGGGTTCGATGCCCAGGCGCGAAAACGCAAAGCGCTGGCCAGTACGGCCAAAACCGGACTGGATTTCATCGATGATCAGCAAAATACCGTGCTTGTCGCAGAACTGACGCAGCGTTTGCGCGAATTCAGGCTCCAACGCCAGGAAGCCCCCTTCACCTTGCACCGGCTCCAGGATGAAACAGGCCACGTCATTGACGTCGATTTCGACGCTGAACAGCCGGTCCATGGCCTTGAGGGCTTCACTGACGGTGACGCCGGTGTCCTTGCTTGGGTAAGGCAGGTGATAGACAGGGCCGGGCAGTATGCCGACGCCTTGCTTGTAGGCGGCAACCTTGCCATTGAGGTTCAGCGTAGCAAGTGTACGGCCATGGAAGCCGCCGTCGAAGGCTATGACCGCGGTGCGACGGGTAGCCCCACGGGCAATTTTCAGGGCATTTTCGCAAGCTTCCGCGCCACTGTTGGTCAACATGCCGCTCAACGGGTAGCTGACCGGTACAAAGTTGGCCAGGCGTTGCATGAACTGCACGTAGGTCTGATGCGGGGCTGCGTTGTAGGCGTAATGGGTGAGCTTGCTCGCCTGCTGGCCGATGGCGGCCACGATGCGCGGGTTGCAATGGCCCAGGTTGAGCACGCCGATACCGCCGATAAAGTCGATATAGCGCTTGCCGGAAGTGTCCCAGACTTCAGCGTTTTTTCCATGCTCCAACAAAATGGGGTGAACGATGGAAATGGATTGGCTGATTGAATCGACGCTCATGCTCGCGATGGCTCCCGTTTTAGGTGGGTCACTTGCGTGAGAATAAAGTCGCCCTGTAGATTAACTCACACGCTGGGCAACATTCTCACTCAAGGTTAATAAGTGCCCGTATATAAGCGAGTTGGCAGGCCTTTTCGCAAGCGAATAAAACTCGTTGAGTCATTCCAAAATTGATGGATGTGCCGTGTCGCTGTGCGGTACGCGTTGCATGATCCAGTCAATGAAGGCCTTGACCCTCGGCACCTCGGCGGCGTATCGCGTTTCACCTGTCTGAGATGGCGGAAAGTCATTCCAAACGGGAATGATGTGTTGCGTAAAGGTCGTTTGTTGAATGCCCCGCGCCAGATTAATACTGGTCCCGGTCAATGATTTCAACCCGTCTCTGCGGTTATCGACGAAGGGGCACAATCAGTACCTGCTGTAACAGCCTCACACAATAAGACTTTAATAAATTAGCAATCGTCAACGGCCTCGGTGCTTGCCTGGGTTTGAGCCGATCTGCTTTAGAGGTGACAATGACTTCATCCCGCAACGCTCCACCGCGTGCGCTCAAACATGGTTTGAGCTCACGCCAGGTTTCGATGATCTCCATTGCTGGCATCATTGGCGCCGGCTTGTTCATTGGCTCATCCAATGCCATCGCCACCGCAGGCCCGGCTATTCTCATTTCCTATATCCTTACCGGCACCCTGGTACTGCTGGTGATGCGCATGCTCGGGGAAATGGCGATTGCCAACCCCGACAGCGGTTCGTTTTCCACCTATGCAAGTCGCGCGATTGGCCCCTGGGCCGGTTTCACCATTGGTTGGCTGTACTGGTGGTTCTGGGTGCTGATCATTCCGGTTGAAGCGATTGCTGGCGCCGACATCCTGCATGCCTGGTTCCCGGCGGTACCGTCCTGGTTGTTCGCTTTCGTGATCATGATCACCCTGGCCGGCACCAACCTCGCCAGCGTGAAGAACTTCGGCGAGTTCGAGTATTGGTTTGCGCTGGTCAAGATCATCGGGATCCTGGCCTTTATCGCGGTCTGTACCCTGGCAGTGCTGGGCGTGTTCCCGCTGGCCCCCGAGGTATCCGGCGTGCAGCACTTGATGCAGCATGGCGGCTTCATGCCCAACGGATTGGGTGCGGTACTGGGCGGTGTGCTGGTGACGATCTTCTCGTTCTTCGGTGCTGAAATCGTCACCATCGCGGCAGACGAAACGGAAAACCCGAAAGAGAAAATCCGCAAGGCCACTAACCTTGTGGTATATCGCATTGCGATTTTCTACGTGTTCTCGATCTTCTTTATCGTGTCGCTGGTGGCCTGGAATGACCCGCGCCTGACCGAAGTGGGTTCGTTCCAGCGCGTCCTGGAAGTACTCAATGTGCCGGCTGCCAAGTTGATGGTTGACCTGGTGGTATTCGTGGCTGTGACCAGCTGCATGAACTCAGGCCTCTACACGGCCTCGCGCATGCTCTACTCGCTGGCCAGCCGTGGCGAAGCACCGGCCAAGGTTCGCTACTTGTCGCGTAACGGCGTACCACGTGTGGCGGTCATTCTGTCGACCCTGGCAGGCTTTGCCGGATGCCTGGTCAACTATGTGGCGCCGGGCAAAGTGTTTGGCTTCTTGCTGTCGACCACCGGCGCCATTGCGCTGTTGGTGTATCTGGTTATCGCCGTGTCGCAGCTGCGGATGCGCAAGCAGCAGGACCGCGAAGGCCATTCGCTGGAGTTCAAGATGTGGTTGTTCCCCTGGCTGACCTGGTTTGTGATCGCCGTCATCGGCCTGGTGCTGGGGTACATGCTATTCAGCCCGGCCTATCGGTATGAAACACTGATGACAGCGGCGGTGACCGGTACCATCCTGGCCATTGCGCTGCTGCGCAAGCGGGGCGAGGGGCGGGCGCCGTTGGGCGTCAAGGCGACTTCCTGATCGCTTGCATCATTTGCGCAATTGCTTTGCAACGAGGCGCTGGACTTCATAAGCCGGCGCCTCCACTGCTTCGTAGTCGCGGGTGTACCGCGCTGCGAACTCCGCCACCCCCCACTCTTGATACTGCTGCACATGCTTGAGCTCGTGGGCCCACAGCGCCACGTTCTGCAAGGCATCCTGCGGATCGCGGAACACAATCAGGTCGATCAGCGTCACCGCATTAGTGTCCGGGTTCTGCATCACGGCACTGGCTGCGCTGAGCTGGTCAAGGGTACCCAGGGAATACTGCGCCGCATCCAGTACGCTGGCGGGATAATAGTCCAGCAAACGCTCACGGATCGGCTCGGGTATGGCGGCGGCCCCTTGGCTGACGGCATGGTTTCGCGAAGCAACAATCCAGTTTTCCAACGCTGACGCCGCCATGCGAGTGATGTCCTGCTGGGCGCGCACCGGGTCGGGTAGGCAAAAACAGTCGGTAAAGCAGATCCCATACTGGCCTTCAGGGCAGCCAGCCGCTGCGCCAGGCAGGCTGTGCGTCAGCAGCAGAGCCGCTAATGGCAGTGAACAGAGCAGTCGCAAGGGAGGCATCAGGCAGGTCTCGGCGTGCTATTAAGGTTTGGCAGTGGCTGACAAGTAGGTGGCGCTCACAGCCAAGACCTTCCGTACCGGTGGGCCTATCCTGTGCACATTGGCCCTTGCAGCGGGCCGATACTTCTCGTTATGTACTGAAGAGATGCTTGTTGCCGCCGGGTTGGTCTCCGACGGCTTTTTTTGCGTATTCAAACGTAGATGAAGGCCAGCACCCGTAAAGTCACAAAGGCCCATTTTCCGCGTAGTAGCGAGTGCGGTTGGACTCAGCATAAACGATAGTGACCTATCAATAACACTGGTCGAAAGTGGCAGATGTGGATCCGGTTTGCCAACGTTCAGGCCGCGAGCTGAGGGCGCTGGCGGAGCAAGAGATCAGCGGTCACGCACATCGCCGGGCACCTGCTAAGCCTTGTGATGGGGGTCACTGTGCGAGTCTGGAGGTGACGTATGTTATTTATCATCAAATGGCGGTCGAGCCCGGCACTTAGAGATGCCGCCATCGAACGCTTTCTGCGAACCGGCGGTTTGCCGCCTGAAGGTGTGAAGATGGTGGGCCGCTGGCATGCGGTGGGCAGCCACCTTGGATTCGGTGTGGCAGAGGCAGATGATTTCGTGCAGATCCAGCGGTGGGTGTTGCAGTGGAATGACCTGCTCGATATGGAAGTGTATCCGGCGCTGACTGATGAGCAAGTAGGGCCGTTGATGGCGGCGGCAGTCGTTCGCTGAGGATTTTGTAGAGGTTTGATCGCGATCACGGCTCCACGCATTACCTGACAATGCGCGGCGCCTGCATCGCAGCCAAGGCTGGCACCTACCCCAACCGCGCCGCCGTCGGGTAGGAGCCAGCCTTGCCGGAGTGCCGGACCACTGCGATGGCCATAGGTATCTACACATCTTTTGGTGTACTGCATTTCGTAGCAGTGGACGAGTAGAACGAGGCCACGTCCGGCTGCGCAGCAGTCGTAAAACCTGGCACTTCAGTATTCAGATACACCGCGAGTACAGGCTTTGCGAGGACTACGTCCCCGGATCTGGCCTCGCTGAACTCGTCTACTGCTACGAATGTAGCCGCTGACGAGGTACGAGGCTGCGATCGGCAGCGAAGCGGCCGTAAAACCTGAGACCGTAATCCATCAGGCACACCGAAGGGCCTGAATTTACGACGGCTTCGCCGCCGATCGCAGCCTCGTACCTCGGCAGCGGCTACAAGAGCCGCGCTGCCCCAGAATTGTGTAGATACCTATGCTGCGATGGCCACACCGCGGTGCATCAGGAAGTCCGCGTGGTCTTCATCGCGGTGGTCCGGCATTCCGGTAAACCCGGCTCCTACCCAAGCGTAGATCAGTGCGCGCCAGCCGCCTTGTTCAGATCGCCTTCGGTCCATTCGGTGTACACGCAGGCATCGGCCGTCGCCCAGCGCACTTTCACAGGGTCTCCTTGCTTGAGTGGCATGCCTGCCGCCGACAAGGCCTTGACCGTCATGGCGGTGCCACCTGCGGTGATTACGCTGCAGGTCTGGCTTTCGCCCAGGAACAATACTTCGGTCACCTTGGCGGTCACTTCGTTCCAGCCTGCGGCAAGCGGGTCCTGGGTGGCTTGCTGAACGCTGAGCGCCAGGGCTTTTTCAGGGCGCACCATCAGCAGCACATCCTGGTCGACCTTCAGCCCCGTGGTCAGGCGAATCGACAGCGGTTGGCCTTCGAAGGTCGCCGCGGCGTTGCTCTGGGCCTTGAGCCGCAGGAAGTTGGAGTTACCCAAAAACGAAGCGACAAAGGCATTCGGCGGATTCTGGTAAAGGTCGTAGCCACTGCCCAGGCCGACGATCTTGCCGTGGCTGAAAATCGCGATGCGCTGGGACAGGCGCATGGCTTCTTCCTGATCGTGGGTCACGTAGACAATGGTGATACCCAGGCGACGGTGCAGTTGACGCAACTCGTCTTGCAGGTCTTCACGCAGTTTTTTATCCAGCGCACCGAGGGGCTCGTCCATCAGCAGGATGCGAGGTTCGTACACCAGCGCCCGAGCAATCGCGACCCGCTGCTGCTGGCCACCGGACAGCTGCGAAGGGCGGCGATGGGCAAACTTGTCCAGCTGCACCAGCTTGAGCATCGCATCCACACGCTTGTTGCGTTCGGCCGCCGACAGTTTGCGGATCGCCAGCGGGAAGGCGATGTTGTCGCGAACCGACAGGTGCGGGAACAGCGAGTAGCGCTGGAACACCATGCCAATGTCACGTTTGTGCGGTGGCACGTTCACCAGCGACTTGCCATCGACCAGGATCTCACCGCTGGTGGGGGTTTCGAACCCGGCCAGCATCGACAGGGTGGTACTTTTGCCCGAGCCGCTGGAGCCCAGGAAGGTCAGGAACTCGCCTTCCTGGATATCCAGGGCGATGTTGTCCACCGCGGCGAAATCACCGTAAAACTTGTTCAGGTTGCGCAGGCTCACCAGCGGCTGCTTGTTGTGCGCGGACTCATTGATAACAGCACTCATCGTCTTCTCCTGTGCGCTCAGGCGCTGATTTCATTGCGCCGACGCAGGGCGGCGGCGATCACCATGACCAGTACCGACAGGCCGATCAGCAACGTCGAGGCGACGGCGATCACGGGGGTCAGGTCCTGACGCAGGGTGGTCCACATTTTCACTGGAAGGGTTTGCAGGTTCGGGCTTGCCATCATCACGCTCAGCACCACCTCATCCCACGAGACCAGGAAGGCAAACAGGGCGCCGGCAACCATGCCCGGGCGAATCGCCGGGAAGGTCACCTTGAACACCGCTTGCAGGCGCGAAGCCCCGCAGATCACCGCGGCATCTTCGATGGACTGGTCGAACAGCTTGAGCGAGTTGATGATCGAAATAATGGTGAAGGGCAGGGCGACGATCACGTGGCTGACCACGAAAGAAAACATCGTCCCGGTGTACCCCAGCTTGAGAAACAGCGCATACACCGCCACGGCGATGATCACCAGGGGCACGATCATCGGCAGGGTGAACAAGCCGTAGAGCATTTCGCGGCCACGAAAGCGTCCGCGAACCAGGGCGAAAGCCGTCGGCAAGCCCAGCGCTACGGAAAAGATCGTGGTCAGGATCGCCACCTTGAGGCTGGCGAACGCTGCGTCCATCCAGTCAGGGTTGGAAAAGAACTGGCCGTACCATTTCAGCGTCCAGCCCGGTGGCGGGAATACCAGCCATTGCGAGGAGCCGAACGACAGCAGCACGATAAACACGACCGGCAGCACCAGAAACAGGGCGATCAGCGCGGTAGTGGCGTAGAGCCCGAAGCGTAGGCGTCGGCTCATGGCATTGGGAGTCAGCAGCATGATCGCTTACCTCGCGTTGCTGGAGCCAACCGGCGATTCCGGTTGCAGCTTCAGGTAGAAGTAGAACAACACCAGGGTAATCAGGATCAGCAATGCTGCCGCAGCGCTGGCCAGGCCCCAGTTGAGGAACGATTGCACCTGCTGCACGATGAACTCAGGCAGCATCATGTTCTGCGCACCACCAAGCAGGGCCGGGGTGACGTAGTAACCGAGCGACATCACGAACACCATCAAGGCACCCGAGAACAGACCTGAGCGGCACAGCGGCAGGAACACTTTGAAAAAGTTGGTCCAGGGGCTGGCACCGCAAATCGCACCGGCTTGCAGCACCATCGGGTCGATGGCGTGCATGGTCGCCTGCAGCGGCAGGACGATAAACGGGATCATGATGTAGCTCATGCCGATCACCACACCGGTCAGGTTATGGACCATTTCCAGTGGCGCATCGATGATGCCCATCGCCATGAGGGCCTTGTTGATCACGCCTGAAGCCTGCAGCAGCACCAGCCAGGAATAGGTCCGCGCCAACAGGCTGGTCCACATCGACAGCAGCACGATATTCAGCAACCAGCGACCCCAGCCGCGTGGCACCAGGGTAATCGCCCAGGCCAGTGGAAAGCCCAGCAGTACACTGATCAGGGTTACCAGGCCGGCGACCGAGAAGGTGTTGAACAGCACGCGGGCATAGGCTGAGTTGGCAAACAGTTGTTCGTAGTTGCCAAGCCCCGGAACCGGCTCCATGACCCCACGCAGTAGCAGGCCAATCAACGGTGCGAAGAAAAACAAACCAAGGAAGATCAACGCCGGCAGCAGGTTGCTGGCGCCACGCCAGCGGTGGCTGAGCGATTTGTCGTTCTTGGCCGCCTTGCCGCCGGCGCTAGGCGCGCCGACGGTTGGGGACGATTGAGTGGAGGTAGCCACGGGCATCTTCATTTGACCAGCCATTCGTTCCACCGTGTCGCGATAGCAGGACCGTTTTTGGCCCAGTAGGCGAAGTCGAGAGTGATCTGATCCTGGGCGTAGGCGGTCGGCAGGTTCGGTGCCAGCTCAGGCTTGAGCAGGCTGACGCTGTCGGTGTTGACCGGCGCGTAGGCGGTGAGGTTGGCGAACTCGGCCTGGCCTTTGGCGCTGCTGGAGTTGGCCAGGAATTTCATGGCGGCATCCTTGTTCTTGGAGCCCTTGGGTATGACCAGGAAATCGGCCATGACCAGGTTTTGTTTCCAGCTTACACCCACCGGCGCGCCATCTTGTTGCAGGGCATAGACGCGACCGTTCCAGAACTGGCCGAGGCTGGCTTCACCCGACGCCAGCAACTGCTGCGACTGCGCACCACCGCCCCACCAGACGATGTCTTTCTTGATGGTGTCGAGCTTCTTGAAAGCGCGGTCCAGGTCCAGCGGGTAGAGCTTGTCGGCCGGCACGCCATCGGCCAGCAGCGCCAGTTCCAGTACGCCAGGGCTTGGCCATTTGTACAGGGCGCGTTTGCCAGGATAAGTCTTGGTGTCGAACAGGGCGGTCCAGTCGACCGGCTTGTTGGCACCGAGCTTGCCTTCGTTGTAGCCCAGCACGAAGGAGAAGAAGAACGAACCGACGCCATGGTCGGAAACGAAACGCGAATCCAACTTGCTGCGGTCGATGGTATTGAAGTCCAGCGGCTCAAGGAGGCCTTCAGCCGCGGCGCGCAGGGCGAAGTCAGCTTCTACGTCGACGATGTCCCACTGAACGTTGCCGCTTTCAACCATGGCCTTGAGCTTGCCATAGTCAGTGGGGCCGTCCTGGACCACCTTGATCCCGCTTTCCTTGCTGAAGGGTTCAGCCCAGGCCGCTTTTTGCGCGTCCTGGGTGGTACCACCCCAACTGACGAAATTCAGACTGTCGGCGGCCAGCGCAGCAGTGCCGGACAGCGCCAGGATGGCGGCGGTCAGCAGTGCGGTTGAACCTTTAGTGAATACCATGTGTACGCCCTCGATATTGTTGTGATTGGGTCGGCAGCAGCAGGTTGTTCGGCGGTCAAATAGCATTAGGTCTACGGGATATCATATTATGGTATTCCAAACTTTTGGCAAGGCCTTTGGCCTTACCAGTCATCCGCTCCTAGCCGGTAAATGGAATACTTTCCACGACCTCCAGGTCGTAGCCGGTCAAGCCTGCATATTTCAGCGGTGGGCCCAGGTGGCGAAGCTTGCCGACGCCCAAGTCCTGGAGGATCTGCGCACCGGTACCTACTTCAGAATAGATGCGAGATTGTGAGCGGCTGTATTGGCGCGGCGGTTGGGTCAGTTGGGGTACGCGTTCGAGCAGGGCCTGGGACGATTCATGGTTGGCCAGGACCACGACGACACCGGTGCCTACCTCGGCGACTTTTTGCAGGGCTGCCCACAGCGTCCAGTTGCTGGGGCCTGTGTATTCGGCGCCGACCAGGTCGCGCAATGGGTCGATGACGTGGACCCGTACCAGGGTCGGTTCGTCGCGACGAATCTGGCCCATGACCATGGCCATGTGCACGCCGCCTTCGATGCGGTCTTCATAGGTGATCAGGCGGAAGGTGCCGTGGACGGTCGGCAGTTCTCGTTCGCCGTTACGGACGATGGTGTGCTCGGTGCTCAGGCGGTAGTGGATCAGGTCGGCAATGGTGCCGATCTTGATTCCGTGGCGGGCGGCGAACACTTCCAGGTCCGGGCGGCGGGCCATGGTGCCGTCATCGTTCATCACTTCGACGATGACCGACGCTGGAGTAAAGCCTGCCAGGCGAGCCAGGTCGCAACCGGCTTCGGTGTGGCCAGCGCGGGTCAGCACGCCACCTTCGCGGGCGCGCAGCGGGAAAATATGGCCCGGCTGAACGATATCGTCAGCGCTGGCGCCAGACCCCACAGCGGCCTGGACGGTACGGGCGCGGTCGGCGGCGGAAATACCGGTGGTCACGCCCGTGGCCGCTTCGATGGAAACGGTGAAGGCTGTACTGAACACGCTGCCATTGCTGGGCACCATCTGCTCCAGGCCCAGGCGCTGGCAATGCTCGTCGGTGAGGGTCAGGCAGATCAGGCCGCGTGCTTCGCGGGCCATGAAGCTGATGGCTTCTGGGGTGCAACGGTCGGCGGCGAGCAGCAAGTCACCTTCGTTTTCCCGGTCTTCGTCGTCCACCAGCAAGACCATCTTGCCTTGACGGTAGTCTTCGATGATTTCTTCGATGCTGTTGAAAGCCATGGTGTGTCTACTCGGTTCGGGTGAAATGATTGCCTCGATGAATTATGGTATACCATAAGACAAATTCAATCGAAACCATGAGGACAACATGAAGGCATATTGGATCGCCCACGTCGATGTCACCGACCCCGAGCAATACAGCCAGTACACCCAACGGGCACCGGCGGCTTTTGCGGCGTTTGGAGGCAAATTGCTGGCCCGCGGCGGGCGCAGCGAGGCGATGGAAGGCAGGGCGACGCCGCAGCGCAGCGTGGTGATCGAATTTGAATCCTACGAACAGGCAGTGGCCTGCTACCGCTCGGCGCAGTACCAAGAGGCCTGCGTGCAGCGCCAAGGCGTGGCGAAGGCCGAAGTCATCATCGTAGAGGGCGTGTTGTAGGAGCCGGGTTTACCCGCGATGAAGGCGACACCGTTATCGAGCCAGACCGCGTCGTGTTCATCGCGGTGGTCCGGCATTCCGGCAAGCCCAGCTCCTACCGAAGTGCGTTGGTTCAGCGGATGAAATGCACTTTGCCGCTGTCATCATTGCCCATGTAGATGCCATAAACCCCGGCCGTGCGCTCTTCGATATAGCGCTCCAGGATCTGGCGAATGGCTGGGTAATAGATGCTGTCCCAGGGGATATCTTCAGGCGCGAAGAAGCGGCAGTCCATCGTCTCGGGCCCGTATTGGCCGGTGATCTCGGTGGCGATGGCGCGGAACACGATGTACACCTCGCTGATCTTCGGCACGCTGAAGATCGAATAGGGCGAGACGATGTCGGCGCGCACACCGGTTTCTTCCCAGACTTCGCGCAGGGCAGCTTCTTCGGTGGTCTCGCCGCTTTCCATGAAGCCTGCGGGCAGGGTCCAGGTGCCAGGTTTGGGCGGGATCGCCCGTTGGCAGAGCAGGTACTTGCCCTCGCGCTCGATGATGCAGCCGGCGATGATCTTCGGATTGATGTAGTGGATGTAGCCGCAGCCCCCGCACATCAGCCGCTCATGGGTGTCGCCAGGCGGTTGTTGCAACCTGAGGTCGGCGTTACCGCATTGCGGGCAAAAGCGCGGGGCAGGCATGGTCAGCGGCCTATTCTGGGTTCTTTGATGGCGATGGGCGTGGCCATGTCGCGCAACTTGCCCGTCTCGTTCTGTTTCAGGCGCAGGTATTCAAGGGCGACCTTGGCCGCCGAGCGTACGTGATCAACCGAGGCCTGGTGGGCCGCCAGTGGGTCGCCGCTCTTGATGGCTTCGACCATGCGTTCCATTTCCTGGTTACTGGCGCCGCGACGGTTTTCCTGGGAGACCGAGGTGGCTCGCAGGTAGCTGATACGTGCCTGCAACTGGCGCAGTTGGGTGGCGGCCACATGGTTGCCCGAACCTTCGAGCAGCACATCGTAGAAGCCTTGCACCGATTCCAGTACCTGTTGCAATTCGCCGCTTTCGAGTGCCTCGCGGTTCTCTTCCAGCGCGCGCTCCAGGGCGCGGATGTCCTTGGCCTTGGCATTGAGGGTGAACAGCTGGACGATCAGCCCTTCCAGTACGCAGCGCAACTCGTAGATGTCGCGGGCGTCTTCCAGGGTGATGATGGCCACGCGTGGGCCCTTGGCGTCGGCGAACTCCACCAGGCCTTCGGACTCCAGGTGGCGCAGCGCTTCGCGCACCGAGGTACGGCTGACCCCGAGGCGATCGCACAGGTCGCGCTCGACCAGGCGATCGCCCGGCAGCAGGTGGAAGTTCATGATGGCGGTGCGCAGTTTATCCAGCACGATTTCGCGCAGGGTGACGGGGTTGCGGTTAACCTTGAAGCTGTCGTCGAGTGGCTGGCGTTTCATGGGGTTGCTCTATAGTGGCTGTCCTGTGGACCGCCACGGAGAAACTCGTTCCCGAGTGCTCCGTGCGGTGGATATCGAACAGCCAGTCGTTAACTGGCTGCCTCAGCATCGGCTTCGGCGAAGGCCTCTTTGGCCAGGCGGAAGCTGTCTACGGCAGCGGGAACACCGCAGTAAATACCGACCTGAAGCAGGATTTCGCGTATTTGTTCACGACTCAAGCCGTTACGCAAGGCGCCGCGAATATGCAACTTGAGTTCATGAGGTCGATTGAGCGCCGAAATCATGGCCAAGTTTATCATGCTGCGTTCTTTGAGCGATAAGCCCTCGCGGCCCCAGACGTGGCCCCAGCAGTATTCGGTGACCATTTCCTGCAGCGGACGGTTGAAATCGTCGGCGTTCTGAATGGACTTGTTCACATAAGCCTCGCCCAACACTTGCGTGCGGATCGCCAGGCCTTTTTCGTATTTTTCGTTGCTCATTGTCTGTCTCCCTAAGCTTACAAACCGCCCATGAGGGTGTATTTGATTTCCAGATAATCTTCGATGCCGTACTTGGAGCCTTCACGGCCCAGGCCCGAGGCCTTGACGCCGCCAAAGGGCGCGACTTCCGTCGAAATAAGGCCTTCGTTGATGCCGACCATACCGTACTCCAACGCCTCGCTCATGCGCCAGGCGCGCCCCAGGTCACGGGTGTAGCAATAGGCGGCCAGGCCAAACTCGGTGTCGTTGGCCATGCGCACGGCATCGGCTTCGCTGTCGAAGCGGAACACGGCAGCGAGCGGGCCGAAGGTTTCGTCGCTGGCGACTTTCATCTCGGTGGTCACGCCGCTGATGACGGTGGGCTGGAAGAACCCATGGCCCAGGGCATGGCGTTCACCCCCGCACAGCAACTGCGCGCCCTTGGCCAGGGCGTCCTGGACATGCTCTTCAACCTTGGCGACCGCGCGCTCATTGATCAGGGGGCCTTGGGTGACATCGGCTTCGAAGCCGCCGCCGACCTTGAAGGCACTGACCCGCTCGGCGAGTTTTGCCACAAAGGCATCATGAATGCCGTCCTGGACCAGGAAGCGGTTGACGCAGACGCAGGTTTGCCCGGCATTGCGGAACTTGGCGATCAGCGCGCCTTCGATGGCACGCTCAAGGTCTGCATCGTCAAACACAATAAAAGGTGCATTACCGCCCAGTTCCAGCGACACCTTTTTCAATGTTGGGGCGCATTGGGCCATCAGCAGTTTGCCAATGCCGGTGGAACCGGTGAACGACAACTTGCGCACATCCGGGCTTGCCGTCAGTTCGCCACCGATGGCGATGGCATCGCCTGTGATGACGTTGAAAATACCGGCTGGAATGCCCGCCTGCTCAGCCAGCGCAGCCATGGCCAACGCCGAAAACGGTGTTTCCGCCGCAGGCTTGACGATGCAAGGGCAGCCTGCGGCCAGGGCCGGGCCGGCCTTGCGGGTGATCATCGCCGCCGGGAAGTTCCACGGCGTGATGGCGGCCACAACGCCAATCGGCTCCTTGCTCACGACTATCCGGGCATCGCCCTTGTGGCTTGGGATGGTGTCGCCATAAATGCGTTTGGCTTCTTCGGCGAACCATTCGATAAAGCTTGCGGCGTAGAGAATTTCTCCGCGCGCTTCGGCCAATGGCTTGCCCTGTTCCAGAGTCAGGATTTCAGCCAGGGCATCCGCATTTTCCAGCATCAGCGCGTGCCAGCGCTTGAGGATCGTGCTGCGGTCCTTGGCGGTACGTGCGCGCCACGCAGGCCAGGCGGCGTTGGCGGCAGCGATCACCTCGCGAGCCTGCTCGGCACCCAAATAGGGCACCTGGCCAATCAGTTCACCGGTAGCCGGATTGAAAATGTCCTGCGTCGCGCCATCGGGCGCATCGCACCATTGGCCATTCAGGTAGGCCTGCTGGCGGAACAGTTGCAAGGCGTTGGGGGTCATGCCGGCTCCCGGGATCGAGAATAAAAAAAAGGGCCGCACCCGAGGGTGGGATTACGCGGCCCCGAAGAAAAGCGATCAGGCGAAGGGGGGCAGGGCGCCCAGCTTGCCTTTGTGATAGACCATCGGTGTGACCGGGTCCTGGGGCAGGATCAGGTTTTTGACGGCGCCGACGATGATGGCGTGGTCGCCACCGTCGTATTCGCGCCACAACTCACATTCGATGATCGCCGTGGCCTTGGGCAGCAAAGGGTTGCCCAGCTCGCTCAGGTGCCAGTCGATCCCGGCGGCCTTGTCCTTGCCTTTGCCCGCAAAAGCGTAGGCTTCAGCGGTCTGATCGGCAGACAGCAAGTGAATCGCAAACTGCTTGCTGTCGCGCAGTATCGGGTAAGTGTCCGAGGCGTAGTTGGGGCAAAACAGCACCAGTGCCGGATCGATCGACAGCGCGCTGAACGCGCTGGCGGTAATGCCGACGATGCCACCCTCGGCGTCAAGGGTAGTGACCACCGTGACGCCGGATGGGAAGGAGCCCATCACTTCTTTGTAGATACCGGGTTCGATCATTTCAGGCCACCTTCAACGCATCACGAAAGGGTCGGGCATTGGCGCCTGCGAGAGGTTGATCCATACCGTTTTCAGCTCGGTATAGGCCAGCACCGAATCGATGCCGCTCTCGCGGCCGTAGCCGCTGTTCTTGAAACCGCCGATCGGGGCCATGGCCGAGACAGCGCGGTAGGTGTTGACCCAGATGATTCCCGAGCGCACGTCACGGGCCAGGCGATGGGCACGGCCCAGGTCGCGAGTCCAGATGCCGGCAGCCAGGCCAAACTGGGAGTCGTTGGCGATGGCCAGCGCTTCGGCTTCATCTTTGAAGCGGATGACCGAAGCCACCGGGCCAAAGACTTCTTCCTGCATGATCTTCATCGAGTTGCTGTCGCATTCGAACAGCGTTGGCTCGTAGAACCAGCCATCACTGTCGATGTCCGGGCGCTTGCCACCCAGGCGCAGGCGCGCACCTTCAGCCAGGGCATCAGCGACCAGGCCTTCGACCACGGCCAGTTGCTGAGCGGTGGCCATGGGGCCCATCTCGGTGGTTTCATCCTGCGGGTTGCCGATGCGAATGCGCTGGGCGCGTTCGACCAGGCGGCTGACGAACTCATCGTAGATTTCGTCCTGCACCAGCAGTCGCGAACCCGAGACGCAGCTTTGCCCGGAGGCTGCATAGATACCGGCAATCGCGCCGTTGATGGCACTGTCGAGGTCGGCGTCGGCGAAAATGATATTCGGCGATTTGCCGCCCAGCTCCAGCGACAGCTTGGCAAAGTTTTCAGCACTGCTGCGCACGACGTGGCGAGCGGTAGCGGCACCGCCGGTGAAGGCGATCTTGCGTACCAGCGGGTGACGGGTCAGTGCCGCGCCAGTGGTCGGGCCGTAACCGGTGACCACGTTGACGACACCGGCCGGGAAGCCGGCTTCCAGCGCCAGGCGAGCCAGCTCCAGAATGGTCGCCGAGGCGTGTTCGGACGGCTTGAGCACGATGGTGTTACCGGCGGCCAGGGCCGGCGCCAGTTTGATCGCGGTCAGGTACAGTGGGCTGTTCCAGGGAATGATCCCGGCAACCACGCCGATCGGCTCGTGCACGGTGTAGGCGAACAGGTCGGGCTTGTCCAACGGCAGCGTGCCGCCTTCGAGCTTGTCGGCCAGGCCTGCGGTGTAATGGAAGAACTCGGGCAGGTAGTTGACCTGGCCACGGGTCTCGCGGATCAGCTTGCCGTTGTCACGGCTTTCCAGCTGAGCCAGTTCTTCTTTGTTCTCGGCGATCAGATCGCCCAGGCGGCGCAGCAGCTTGCCACGGGCGCTGGCAGTAATGCCGCGCCACGCCGGGCTTTCAAAGGCCTTTTGTGCAGCCTGGACAGCGCGTTCGACGTCAGCTTCGTCTGCGTCGGGCAGTTGCGCCCAGGCAGTGGCGTTGGCCGGGTTCAGGCTGTCGAAGGTTTTGCCGGACAGCGCATCGACCCATTGACCGTCGATGCACATCTGAAAGCGTGCGAGTGTCATGCAACTATCCCCTTGGCGGAGTCTTCAAGGCTTTGCGCGTTGGTAAGAAAGTCCAGCAACATCTGGTTGACCAGGCGCGGCGACTCTACCGGCATCATGTGCCGCTGCTCATGCAGCACGGCAACCTGTGCACCGGGAATTCGCTCAGCCAGTTGCTGGGCCATTTCTGGCGTCGAGCCTGGGTCCAGCTCACCGGTGGCGATCAACGTCGGCACCTGGATCTGGCCGAGGTCTTCGGCGCGATACATGTCCTGTGTAGCAAACAGCTCATAAGTGGTCAGGTAACCTTGCGGATCGTTGCCGGCCAGGGTCTGGCGGATGGCTTCGATCTGCGCCGGGTTGGCGGCCTGGTATTCGCGGCTGAACCAGCGCGTCAGCGCAGCTCCAGCGTTGGCATCAGGGCCATGTTCGGCGGCCTGGGCCGCGCGGGCAATCACGCCAGCACGTTGTTCCGGCGTGCGATTGAACACGCTGTTGAGCACCACCAGCCCCGACAGGCGCTGTGGGTACTGCAGGGCAAAGGCACGGGCTACCAGCCCGCCCATGGAAAATCCGATGACCGTCGCTTGGCTAATCTGCAGATGGTCGAGTAGCTCGGCCAGTTGCGCAGCGTAGTCCAGCAGGTCTGTGCCTGACGCCGGCCGAGGGCTGGCGCCATGCCCGAGCATGTCGTAGGCAATGACGCGATATTGCCCGCAAAGGCCGACGATTTGGCCGCCCCACATTTCTTTGTTCAAGCCTACGCCGTGGATCAGGACCACGGGTTGGCCTTGGCCGGTCGCCAGGTAACTGGTGCCGGCGGGGGTGCGTTCAGCGGTAAGCCGAATCATGGGTCGCTCCTTGTTGACACGCCCGGTTGTCGTGTTGGGTTCTTATTGGTTTTGTTCTGCAGCCAGCTCTTCCAGATCGATGTAGCGGTTGCCGATGCGCGGGTGCAGGCGGCCGCCGTCGGCGCAACCCAGGACCACAACGATTTCGTCGGCACGTGGCGCGTCTTCGATCTGCATTTCCAGAGTGATGTAGTGCGAGCGCAGGCCTTCATCGTCCTTGTGCATCATCGGGATCTGGATGGAAGTGCCTGGGCCGCCACGCTTGTTGGTGAAGCTCAGGTAGCTCTTGGCCTTGACCGCTTCACGGTAGTGGTTGCCGAAGCGCAGGGTGTGGATCACGGCGGAGGCGTGTTCGATCTCGCCGTCAGCACCGACTACAGCGGCTTTGCCGTAGGCTTCGATCTTGTCGGCGCCACCGATGATGTTGACCAGGCGCTCAACCATCAGTGCACCGAGGTCGGAGCAGTTAGCTCTGATTTCAGGCTTGAGGTCTTCGACAAAACCACGGCCCAACCATGGGTTCTTGATCACAACGGCCAGGCCGACCATGGTCACTGGAGTGTCGGTAGCCTTGCCGCCTTCGATAAAGGTTTCTTCGACGTAGCTGACGATCTTGCGAATTTCGAAACTCATGGGACTGCTCCACATCAGGGGGTGATTAGCTTGTGTGTCTGATGGTATACCATAATATTGTGTATGCAAGCCCCTTGTGCAAATTCGTGTGGGGGGCAGGCGACAGAAGGTCTTGGGAGAGGGCGTCGGGGGGATTTTGCGGGGGCTGAAATGCATCGCGGGCAAGCCCTGCTCCTACCCGGGAAGGTAGGAGCAGGGCTTGCCCGCGATGGGTGTTGCGAGGTTTAGAGGCGGATCAGACCACGACGCCCTGGCTGCGCAGGTAGTCGTCGTAGGTGCCGCTGAAGTCGATCACACCATCGGCGCTCAGCTCGATGATGCGAGTCGCCAAGGACGATACGAACTCACGGTCATGGCTGACGAAAACCAGCGTGCCGGGGTAGTTCTCCAGCGCCAGGTTCAGTGCCTCGATCGATTCCATGTCCAAGTGGTTGGTCGGTTCGTCCATGATCAGCACGTTCGGCTTTTGCAGGATCAACTTGCCGAACAGCATCCGGCCCTGTTCACCACCGGAGATCACCTTGACGGACTTGAGGATCTCGTCGTTGGAGAACAGCATCCGGCCCAGGGTGCCGCGAATCACTTGCTCGCCTTGAGTCCACTGGCCCATCCAGTCGAACAGGGTGACATCGTCTTCGAAATCGTGGGCGTGGTCCTGGGCGTAGTAACCCAATTCCGCGCTCTCGGTCCACTTCACCGAACCTGCGTCCGGGGTCAGCTCGCCGACCAGGGTCCGCAGCAGGGTGGTCTTGCCGATACCGTTAGGGCCGATGATCGCGACGCGTTCGCCGGCTTCGACGGTAAAGCTGAAGTTTTCGAACAGGATCTTGCTGTCAAAGCCCTTGGACATCCTCTCGATGGTCACGGCTTGGCGATGCAGCTTTTTGGTCTGCTCGAAACGGATGAACGGGCTGACCCGGCTCGATGGCTTGACTTCGGCCAGCTGGATCTTGTCGATCTGCTTGGCACGGGAAGTAGCCTGCTTGGCCTTGGAGGCGTTGGCCGAGAAGCGGCTGACGAAGGTCTGCAGCTCTGCGATCTGGGCTTTCTTCTTGGCGTTGTCCGACAGCAACTGCTCGCGGGACTGGGTCGCCGCGGTCATGTACTCGTCATAGTTGCCCGGGAACAGGCGCAGCTCGCCGTAATCCAGGTCGGCCATGTGAGTGCAGACACTGTTAAGGAAGTGACGGTCGTGGGAAATGATAATCATGGTGCTGTTACGCGCCGTCAGAATCGTTTCCAGCCAACGGATGGTGTTGATGTCCAGGTGGTTGGTCGGTTCGTCGAGCAGCAACACTTCCGGGTCCGAGAACAGCGCCTGGGCCAGCAAGACGCGCAGCTTCCAGCCTGGCGCCACTTCGCTCATCGGGCCAAAGTGCTGAGCCAATGGAATACCCAGGCCCAGCAGCAATTCACCTGCGCGGGATTCGGCGGTGTAGCCGTCCATTTCGGCGAATTCGGTTTCAAGCTCGGCCACGGCCATGCCGTCGTCTTCGGTCATTTCCGGCAGCGAGTAGATGCGATCGCGCTCAGCCTTGACCCGCCACAGCTCCTCGTGGCCCATGATCACCGTGTCGATCACGCTGAACTCTTCATAGGCGAACTGATCCTGGCGCAGCTTACCCAAGCGCACGTTCGGCTCGAGCATCACCTGGCCTGCCGACGGCTCCAGGTCGTCACCGAGGATTTTCATGAAGGTCGACTTGCCGCAACCGTTGGCGCCGATCAGGCCGTAGCGGTTGCCGTTGTTGAATTTGACCGAGACATTCTCGAACAGCGGCTTGGCGCCGAATTGCATGGTGATGTTAGCGGTGGAGATCAAAGGGCTTACCTATCAATAGCTTACGTCGCTGGTATTGCGGCTGATACCGATTTGATACCAATTTGCAGCTTTCCAGCTCGCTCCAGTCGGAGCTTGAGTTAATCCAACGCGCATACGTCGACAGCAGCATTTGCACGCTGTGGCCGAGCTGTTGGGAGATAAATGCGGGGTTGAGGCCAGACATTGAGCGCATTGTCGCATAGGTGTGGCGACAGTTGTATGGCAGCCGATCACGAATGCCCGGTTCGCGGAGTTCCTTGGGTTGTGCCAGGGACGGGACTATACGTGAGTGGCGTCTCGCTCCGGGACCAGGCGAACCTCTACTCTCTGGCCAAGTGCGCGGGCGGCGCTGGCCAAGGTCGCAAGCGTCATCCCAGGATCATTTTGGTCCAAGGCGCGGTCTACTGCGGTTCGGCTTGTGTGCATGCGCTCGGCCAAGGCCTTCTTTGTCACCTTTTGGAGCTTCATGGCTTCAGCGAGCTGCCAAGAGATGACGCGCTTGAGGGCAGCAGCAGACACTTCCTCTGCGAGACCTTGTTCTGCAAGGAAATCGTCGAAATCAGAGCCGATGTGCTGGTTCATTGCTTGTTCCTCTCTAGTGCTGCTTTACGCTGTCTGGCGGTTTCCAGGTCAGACGCTGGTGTTTTCTGGCTCTTCTTGATGAAGCCGTGGAGCAAAACCATCGTGCTCCCATCCACAGTGAAAAGCACACGGGCGATGGTATCCACAAGGTTGACCCTGACTTCCCATAGCCCTTTCTCAAGCTTTCTGACAACCGGCATTCCGATTGGCCATCCGATCTGAACTGTTTTGATTTCGGTTCCGATCATCCGCTTGTGATTGCGGGGGACTTCGGTCAGCCATTCGCGCACCGGTTCGTTGCCCGCATCCGTGCGAAAAAAGCTGACGTTCAACGTTGGTGGCTTTTCACTCATGCGGCGAGTGTACTAAAAATGGTGCATTAATCAACTGGTCGTTGAATACGGAGAAGCATTCGGAGAAGCATTCGGCGGCTCGTCAATGCCGTTCCTGCCACAGGCCGGACCGGTCATCGCAATAAAATCATGGTTGTGCATGCGGGCTAATATCTACGGGGGGGATTACTGCAACGCACCCTTAAATCAGGAGCATAACGATGAACATCGTATCCTCACTGGCGTTGGTAGTAACGGTTGGGTGGATCTCAGGCTGCACGACGACAGCTGAGCGTCATGTCGTCAACATCCCCCTTGCTGCTACTCAATACAACGCTGGGCACATTGCACAAGCCACCATGGTACCGATGGGAAATGACACCAGTGTTTCGATTATCGTCGCTGGCGTTCCAGGCTGGACCTCGCTGCCTGCCCGTATTCATACCTACATCTATTCTGGAACATGCCAGAACCTGGGACCGAAGCCGGCCTATGAAATGAACCGGATCGTGACCGCCGACTATATGACGCCGCTGTTTCAACTCTCGAAAGTAGCGCCCGTGACGCTTAATGAACTTCGTTCCGGCGACTATGCGCTGGTTCTAAGAGCCAGCCCGGCGGACGGTAATATGGATCTTTTCTGCGGCGATATCACCTGACGGTGTTTTTCGCGGTTGAGTTGAAGATTGAGCTTTCTATGCCAAGAGTAGAGTGCCCACAGGGTGTGGGCACTCTCTGGTGTACGGCTCCAAATGGAAATGATGGCTATGTGGCATCATTTTGTTACAATCGCTGGCGGCCGATGCTCGGCCTGGCCAATGACGGCGATAGGGAGCTTTACAATGGTGATTCAGAAAATGGTTGGAGCAGCTGCAGTGGCTGCTGTGTTAGCGGTTCAGGGCTGCGCGAGTATAGTGGGTGAATCGCGCTATCCTGTCGCGATATCTAGCGCTCCGGCCGGTGCCTCTTTCGAAATCACAGATAAGACAGGCGCTGTCGTACATACAGGCAATACGCCAAGTACTGTCACCTTGAAGTCAGGGAAGGGGTATTTCTCTGGACAGACCTACACGCTGCGCTTCAAAAAGGAAGGCTACCCGGATAAGACAATCGAGTTGGACTCCAGTCTCAGCGGCTGGTATTGGGGCAACCTCTTGATCGGCGGCGTTATCGGCTTGTTGATCGTCGACCCTCTGACTGGAGCCATGTACAAATTACCCGAAAGTGCTTCGGCAGATATGGGGCGACCACTGGCAGCTACTGCTCCGGTTAATCTGAGCGTCGCACTGATCGACAACCTTACAAAGGCGCAACGCGAGCAGTTGATACCTATCAACTGAGCCATGCGTGCAAAGGGGTGGCGCTTGATTGTCCTACGCCACTCCCCAAGAAGCCCAAGCTCTCGCGTGTCACCGACTAGCGCTGGTTTCGGCCTTGGTTTCCAGGATGACCTGACGAGTCGAAAGCTCAGAAACCTTCTGGAGTACTTCGTTCTTTGCCTTGGCGACTTCGGCTGACACTTTGACCATCTCAGCCTCGAGCCGGACCGTTGCATGGGATTGTGATTCCAGTTTTCCCGAGACCTCCTTGATGTCAGAGGCCAGGGTGCTACGTTGGGCGTGAATGGTGTCGTCCAATCGGGTATACATCGACCACACTGCCAGCATGACGGTTACCACGGAGGCCAGGATGGGGGCTGTCACCGTGAAAAACATGTCCCTTCTCGTCATGGTTTGTCCTTTTGCACGAGTGAGCTCCAGAACAACGGGCGTCCTGCCGTCGTTGTTTTGAACCGTGGAGAAAGCGATCAGATTGCTGCAAAAATGAAGTTTTGTCTTGAGTCCCTGGAAAGGCTGGGCCTGCGGTAGCGGATCAAATCCACCGAGGTCGAGTGCCGCAGCCACTAGGTGAGTTCCAGTATCTGTTGGCTGACAATATGTGCATTGAACAGTGTGGAATGGCCGCATTCCGGGCACATGACAATGTACAGCCAGGCACCCATACCACTGACATGGGGCACAGGCGCTGTGACGACAGCAGCGGATTTACCGGTAGGGTCATTGGGAACGGCGTATTCGGATTTCTTGCAATAAAGGCACATGACGCCGGGTGCTTTGTTGTTGAGGTAATCCACCATTTGTTGCGCAGAGACTGAAAGAACCTCTTGCTCCCGTTTTTCACGTAGGGTGTGTACGCCTTCCATTTCATCGCTCCAAGGGGCTGGCATCCATGCCGACTGTTGGGCCTGGTGGCCCGGAGGTGGCGCAGACACTACCACCCCAGTGCTGGGCGGAAAATCGAGTATTTGTATCAGGAAATATTGAGGGTGGAGCGCGTCCGCCGTGACTTCGCAGCCCCTCAAATACTCACTTTCAGCCCTGCATACCACGTCCTTCCTGGCCCCGGTTCATAGTAACGACCGGCACATAGAGCCCGTAACTGCCGGCTTTTTCTCGTTGACGCAGCGTGAGGTCGCCGGTATGGCCGCCGAACAGACTGTCGTGACGCTCACGATCGTCGCGTTGCTGTTCAAGGTCGACACCGACGGTCAACGCCTGGCCCAGGCCGAACCCGTTGGCCAGATGCGAGTATTGCACGCCGGCACCGGCGAATAGCCGGGCATAAGTGGTCTGGCCGCCGTTCCTGATCGGCAGGCGGTTGCCGAAGTCGCGTTGGCCCACCCAGCCGCGCAGTTGATAGCTGTCGGTGTCGCTCAATTGAGCCGTCCAGTTCAACGCCACAGGCTGTCGAGGGTCAGCATTTGCTCGCCCGGTGAATCGGCGGTGCTGATCGAGCTGACGGCGGTCGGGGCTTGCAGCCAGTCGGAGGTGGCACGGGTCGCGGTGACTTCCAGCGGCATCAGGTCGATGCCTTCGGCCTGGGCAGTGCCCGCACCAACCAGCAGGTAGGGCAGGAGGGAGGGCCGCTTGAGAAACATGTGAATCCTTAAAATAGACGAGCGCACCAGCTCGATGAACGGGCACGGTGAAAAAAGCCGGCAATTATCTATTTTTCGGCAACACAAGGGTGAAAATTTGGCAAATCAAACGAGCGATTAGCGACGTAGGCGTATTTTTTGCTGGGTGGTGTCGTTAATGAAAGACCCAGAATCACCGCGAAGAGCCAATAGGGTCGCGCGATAAAAAGCAGTGGCACGAGAGCAGTGCAAGTCGCGAAGCTTGCGATAGGCCCATTGCCAGCCGCGAGACGAATGCGTAGTTGTAGGGGACATTCCGGCGTCCTTTCAATAAGTCATGGTTCACTAAGGTTGTTAATTAATCATGGGTGTTGAGCAGTGAGCAAGTTTAATATCGTGTCGTTTCAGAAATAGTTCATTGTGCGCTGTGTTTAATGAACAAAACGTCAACGCAATGGCGGCAGAAAGCCATCACTGCTTTAGTTGTAGTTAATACTAAAGTGATATTGTGTTTACTAACTTATTTGCACAAGTGATTGAATTGACGGCTATTTAACAATAACCCGTACAGGTCATTGAACAATCAGCTCCCTCGATCCGACTGATGGTCAACCGTTGACGCGCTCCTGCGCTACGCCTATATAGGTGGCCACTTTTGCAGAGGCATACATTGATGAGCGCCGAAAATGATCTCCACGAGCCTGAACACGATCACTTGCTCGACCCTGAATTCTATGAGGATGAGCAGGAGGGTGAGCAAGAGGTTCAACCCTTGTTGGACGACGATGAGGACGAAGACTGGTATGACGATGAGATCGATTGAAGCCTGTTGAATCTGCAACAGCGGCTTCTGTTTGGAGACGCTCAAATGAAAGCTACCGCGCGAATGATCCTGATGGTAACGGCCGTCGTGTTACTGGGTGGCTGCTGGCCTTATTGGCAAGACGGCCATCGCCATGGCCACGGAGGCGGGCACGATCATGGACGGTATTACGACGGGGGCCATCACCAGCGCTATTGAAGCGGTCGGTCTGTATTGGGGCCCAAGGCTTGCCGACGGTCCGTTTTCAGAACGATCTAAAGTATCAAGTGTTCTCCAACTGATGAGGAGTGCACGATGGACCTGAACCGTCGGCAGTTCTTCAAGGTCGCAGTGATCGGCCTTGGGGGTTCTAGCCTCGCGGCGCTTGGCATGGCCCCTGCGCCAGCGTTCGCCGACCTGCGACTACCTCGGCTTGTGCCCGGCCTGCGGCTCACCGGCCATGGCAGGCGTCATACGTCATCGTGGCAAATACAACGGGCTGCGTTACCTGGTCTGCTCCCTGTGCGCCTGCGACTGACACGGCTCGATTTGTGACTTTCATAATGAAATGTGGGAGCGACCCTGGTCGCGATGGGGCGCGTAGCGCCCCCCCGGCCAGCGGTTTTTCAAGACGCTTCGCA
Source organism: Pseudomonas sp. KH_021 (assembly GCF_057838865.1). Taxonomy (NCBI): domain Bacteria; kingdom Pseudomonadati; phylum Pseudomonadota; class Gammaproteobacteria; order Pseudomonadales; family Pseudomonadaceae; genus Pseudomonas; species Pseudomonas sp. KH_021. Next base: position 2,744,818 of record NZ_CM174477.1, read on the forward strand.
GTAGGGATTCCTTGGGTCATGGGTCCAGTCCAGAAAAGGCTTGCCGGTGTCCTGTACTTGCATATCAATGCAGCCCTCGACCGGGCAGGTGATTTGGCACAGGTTGCAGCCCACACATTCCGCATCGATCACCTCATAACGATGGGTGCCATCGGGCTTGGCAATGCTGGCGATGGCCTGGTGTGCGGTGTCTTCACAAGCAATGTGGCACCGCCCGCAGCCAATGCAGGCCTGTTGGTCGATATGGGCGATCACCTGGTAGTTGATGTCCAGGTTTTTCCAGTCCGTGGTGTGGCCCACCGCAAGCCCTGAGAAGTCGCTGATGCGTGTGTAGCCTTGGCTGTCCATCCAGCGTGACAGGCCATCTTTCATGTCTTCGACAATGCGAAAACCATGCAGCATCGCTGCCGTACACACCTGCACCGCGCCACTGCCCATGGCCATGAACTCGGCGGCATCGCGCCAGCTGCCAATGCCGCCAATCCCGCAAATCGGCAGGCCGCGGGTCTGCGGGTCGCGGGCGATTTCAGCGACCATGTTCAAGGCGATGGGCTTGACCGCCGAGCCGCAATACCCGCCATGGGTACTTTGATCACCGACGATGGGCAGGGCCACCATGCGGTCCAGGTCAACGCTGGTAATCGAGTTGATGGTATTGATCAGCGACACCGCATCGGCACCACCGCGCAACGCCGCCCGCGCCGACTGGCGAATGTCAGTGATGTTCGGCGTCAACTTGACGATCACCGGCAGAGAGCCATGTTGCTTGCACCAGCGCGTCACCTGCTCGACATACTCCGGCACCTGGCCGACCGCCGACCCCATGCCGCGCTCCGACATGCCGTGAGGGCAGCCAAAATTGAGTTCGATGCCATCCGCACCGGTGGCTTCAACCAACGGCAGAATCGCCTTCCATGACGCCTCGACGCAGGGCACCATCAACGACACGATCAGTGCTCGATCCGGCCAGTCTTTCTTGACTTGGGTGATCTCGCGCAGGTTGATCTCCAGCGAGCGGTCAGTGATCAACTCGATATTGTTGAAGCCCAATACCTCTCGATTGGGCCCGTAGTGGGCGGAATAGCGCGACGACACGTTCACCGCCGCCGGGTCTTCACCCAAGGTTTTCCAGACCACGCCGCCCCAACCCGCTTCATAGGCTCGGACGACGTTGTAGGCTTTGTCGGTCGGCGGTGCCGACGCCAGCCAGAACGGGTTGGGAGCCTTGATGCCAGCAAATTCAATCGACAGATCGGCCATTTATGCAGCCTCCACATTGAGCATCAATTGGGCATGGATAGCTTCGGCGGCCAGCTTGCCGTGCTGCACGGCTTGCACCGTGAGGTCTTGGCCCTGGGCGTTGCAATCGCCACCGGCATACACGCCGGGGACGTTGGTACGCAGCTGTTCATCGACCCGGATGCGGTCGCCATCGCGCGCCAGGGTGCGAGCCAACGGGTCGCTCAGGGCGCCTTCGTCGAACGTCTGGCCGATGGCCTTGAAGATGGCGTTGGCGACCAGCTCGAACGTTTCGCCCGTGTCCTGCAGGTGACCGTCGACCAGGTGGGTGCAGGCAAAGCGCATACCGCGCACTCGGCCGGCATCATCGAGCAACACCTCCTCGGGCCGGGCCCAGGTCAGCAGGCGTACCTGGTTGTCCTTGGCAATGGCTTGTTCATGCTCGGTGGCGCCCATGTCGGCGGGGCCGCGGCGGTACACCAGGTTGACATCGCGGGCACCCAGGCGGGCCATTTGCACGGCCATGTCGATGGCCGTGTTGCCCGCGCCGATGACAACGCAGTGATCAGCCAGCGGCAGTTGGCTGAGGTCGTCGCTCTGGCGCAGTTCGCGGATGTAGTCGGTGGCGGCGAGCACACCGGCAGCCTCTTCATTGTCCAGGCCCAGCGCACGGCTGGCGCCCAGGCCCATGGCCAGGAACACGGCGTCGTATTGCTGGTGCAGTTCAGTCAGGCTGATGTCGGCCCCCAGGCGCTGCCCGTGACGAATCTCGATGCCGCCGATCTGCAACACAAAATCCAACTCGCGCTGGGCGAAATCATCCACCAGCTTGTACTTGGCGATGCCGTATTCGTTCAGGCCGCCGGCTTTCTCGCGCGCCTCGAAGATCACCACCTCATGGCCATGCAGCGCCAATCGGTGCGCGCAGGAGAGCCCGGCTGGGCCTGCACCCACCACAGCAATGCGCTTGCCTGTGGCGGCGGCGCTCTGGAACGGATATTCACTGAAGTGGGCATTGTCCAGCGCATAGCGCTGCAACTGGCCAATCAGGACGGGGGCGCATTCATGGGCGTTGTTGCGCACGCAGGCTTGCTGGCACAGCACTTCGGTGGGGCATACCCGCGCACAACTGCCGCCCAGGATATTGGCCGAGAGGATCTTCTGCGCCGCGCCCTGGACGTTCTCCTGCTGGATATTGCGAATGAATGACGGGATGTCGATTTCGCTCGGGCAAGCGTTCACGCAAGGGGCGTCGTAACAGTACAGGCAGCGCGCGCTTTCCAGGGCGGCCTGGCGGTCGTTGAGGGGAGGGGCCAGATCGCTGAAGCGCTCGGCCAGGGTCGCGGCGTCGGCGTTGGGCCGAAGCAAATGGTTCAGAGACTCGATCACGGTGATGACCTCATGGTTCTGATTATTCAGATGCCGGGCGGCGTTCTACGGCGCTGGGTTTGTTGTGCTCGGCGCGCTTGCTCAGCAGGTCGAACACCGCAGGGTAGGCCGGGCGTTCGATGTAACGACCTGCGCCACGCTCGGCGCGCAGGTCGCCGTTGGCCCACACCAGTCGACCCTGGCTGATGGTGTGGCTGGGGATGCCACGTACGGTCTTGCCTTCGAAGATGTTGAAGTCCACCTGCTGGTGATGGGTGGCGGCAGAAATGGTGCGGGTGCCGTGCGGGTCCCAAAGCACCAGGTCGGCGTCGGCGCCGACGCGGATCACCCCCTTGCGCGGGAACAGGTTGAAGATCTTGGCCGTGTTGGTCGAGGTCAGTGCAACGAAGTCCTGCATCGACAACCGGCCAGTGTTCACGCCTTCATCCCACAACACCGCCATGCGGTCCTCGATGCCGGCCGTGCCGTTGGGGATCTTGCTGAAATCGTCTCGGCCAGCGGCTTTTTGCTCGGCACAGAAACAGCAGTGGTCGGTGGCGGTAGTGTGCAGGTGGCCCGATTGCAGGCCTTGCCACAGGGCTTCCTGATGGCCGCGAGGGCGGAAGGGGGGGCTCATCACATAGCCGGCTGCGGTTTGCCAGTCTGGGTGGCGATAGACGCTGTCGTCGAGCAACAGATGCCCGGCCAAGACCTCACCGTAGACCGGTTGGCCCTTGGCGCGGGCGTAGCGGATTTCATCCAGCGCTTCGCGGGTCGAGACATGCACCAGATACAAGGGCGTGCCGAGGGTTTCGGCAATACGAATGGCTCGGCTGGCGGCTTCGCCTTCTACTTGTGAGGGGCGCGACAGCGGGTGCGCTTCCGGGCCGGTCATGCCCTGGGCCATCAGCTTGCGCTGCAGGTGATACACCAAGTCGCCATTTTCGGCATGTACGGTGGGCACCGCACCCAATTCCAGGCAGCGTTCGAAGCTGGCGACCAGGGTGTCGTCGGCGGCCATGATTGCGTTCTTGTAGGCCATGAAGTGCTTGAAGCTGTTGACGCCATGGTGGGCCACCAGCTCTCCCATCTCTTCGCGCACCTGTTCACTCCACCAGGTGATCGCCACATGAAAGCCATAGTCGGATGCAGATTTTTCCGCCCAGCCGCGCCATTGATGGAAGGCTTCGAGCAGCGATTGCTGCGGGTTGGGGATGACGAAATCGATGATCGAAGTGGTGCCGCCTGCCAGGCCCGCCGCGGTGCCGCTGAAGAAGTCCTCGCTGGCCACCGTGCCCATGAAGGGCAGTTGCATATGAGTATGAGGGTCGATGCCACCGGGCATCAGGTACTGGCCACTGCCGTCGAGCACTTCGCAATCCACAGGGGCTTCCAGGTTTTCACCGATTGCCTGGATCAGGCCGCCGACACACAACACATCCGCACGATAAACTTCTTCGTGGGTGACCACGGTGGCCCCCCGGATCAACAGCGTCATACCGAGTTCCTCGCAGGCTGGACCGGCTTTTGCCGGTTCTTGGTGTCGTACAGCGCGATGTTCCCGTCGCGGCTGTCAAGATTGGAATCTAGTTGCCCGTTGAGGAATCGGCAAGGCCGTCTGGAATAAACTTATAACCATTCAAAATCCCCCTTTTTCAAGGCTTTGAGTGAGTATCAATACAGGCGCAAGTGACCGACGGCTGGCTGACTGCCTTGACAGGTTGCAGAAATAGTCAAGATTTCCTTATGGGTATTCCTGCGTAGCTTCCCTGGAGCGGCCACATGCAAACGACTCATTCGCGCGTCATTGAGCAAAACGGCCTGATGGAACTGGAAACGGGGAGCGACGTACTCGACAGCCCTCGCTACAACCACGACATCGCCCCGACCAAGGTCCGCGAGCGGACCTGGAACAAGTGGCACATCACAGCCTTGTGGGTGGGCATGTCGATCTGTGTCCCGACCTACACACTGGGCGGGGTGCTCACAGCCTATTTCGGGCTGAGCGTCGGTGAGGCGCTGGTGGCCATTTTGTTGGCCAATATCGTGGTGCTGATTCCCCTGACCTTGAATGCCTTTCCCGGCACCAAATACGGCATTCCGTTCCCGGTGCTGTTGCGCTCCTCCTTCGGCATCAAAGGTTCCAACGTGCCTTGCCTGATTCGGGCGCTGGTCGCCTGCGGCTGGTTCGGTGTCCAGACGATGTTCGGCGGGCTGGCGATTCACCTGTTCCTGGGGTCGCTGTCGGCGGATTGGAAAAGCCTGGGCGGCACCGGTGAAGTCATTGGCTTTATGATTTTTTGGGTGTTGAACCTGTGGGTGGTGCTGCGTGGCGCCGAATCGATCAAGTGGCTGGAAACGCTGTCTGCACCCTTGTTGGTTTTAGTGGGCGCAGGGCTGCTGGTGTGGGCCTTGCCTAACGTGTCGATCAGCGAACTGATGGCCCAGCCACCCAAGCGCCCCGAGGGCGCGAGTGTGACCGGCTACTTTTTTGCCGGCCTCACCGCCATGGTGGGCTTCTGGGCGACCCTGTCGTTGAATATCCCTGACTTCAGCCGCTACGCCAAAAGCCAGAAAGACCAGATCCTGGGGCAGATCATCGGCCTGCCGCTGACCATGTTCCTGTTTGCCGCCCTGGGGGTGGTGATGACCGCGGCTTCGGCCTCGCTGGTAGGGCAAACCGTGTCTGATCCGGTCACCCTGATTGGGCATATCCAGAGCCCGGTCTGGGTGGCCTTGGCCATGGCACTGATCATCATCGCCACGCTGTCGACCAACACCGCCGCCAATATCGTTTCGCCCACCAACGACTTCCAGAACATCGCCCCCAAGCTGATCGGCCGCACCAAGGCGGTACTGCTGACCGGCGTGGTGGGCCTTGCCCTGATGGCCCACGAGCTGCTCAAGAAACTTGGCTGGCTGGAGTCCGATGTCAGCCTGGAGAGCGTGTATTCCAACTGGCTGCTGGGTTACTCGAGCCTGCTGGGGCCCATCGCCGGGATCATGGTGGTGGACTACTTCCTGATCAAGAAGCAGCGCCTGGACCTGGCCGGATTGTACCGAGACGACGTTTATCCCGCCTGGAACAGCGCAGGCTTTATCGCTTTCGGCGTGCCAGTGGTGCTGACGGTACTGTCGCTGGGCAGTTCGGCCTTCAGTTGGTTCTACGACTTTGGCTGGTTTACCGGCTCTGCGCTGGGTGGCCTGTTGTATCTGGGGTTGTGCAGTCTGCGTCGTGAGCAGGCACCTGGCCGGATCAAGACTTCCATTTGAAACACCAAGAGGGCTCAAGCCCCCCGATGATGCCCAAGGAGAGGTTCATGGACTCAGTCAACCAGGTGCTGCAATCGAGTCAACGACACATCAACGGCGAACGCCTCTGGGCATCGCTGATGGAACTGGCCAAGCTGGGTGCGACGGTCAAGGGCGGGGTTTGTCGGTTGGCACTGACCGATCTGGATCGCCAAGCGCGGGATCTGTTTGTGCAATGGTGCCAAGCGGCCGGTTGCACTGTCAGCATCGATGCCGTGGGCAATATCTTCGCCCGCCGGCCCGGACGTAATTCAGACCTGCCACCGGTCATGACCGGCAGCCATATCGACACCCAGCCTACCGGTGGCAAGTTCGATGGTTGTTTTGGTGTGCTGGCCGGACTTGAAGTCATCCGCACCCTCAATGATCTGGGTGTGGAAACCGAAGCACCCCTGGAGGTTGTGGTCTGGACCAACGAAGAGGGCTCGCGCTTTGCGCCGTGCATGATGGGCTCGGGGGTGTTCGCCGAAAAATTCACCCTTGAAGAAACCCTGGCCAAGGTCGATGCCCAGGGCATCACCATGGGCGATGCGCTCAATGCCATCGGCTATGCCGGCCCGCGGCAACCTACGGGGCATGCCGTCGGTGCGTATTTCGAAGCGCATATCGAACAGGGGCCGATTCTGGAAGACCAGAAAAAGACCATCGGTGTCGTGCTGGGTGCATTGGGGCAGAAATGGTTCGACCTGACCTTGCGCGGTGTCGAGGCCCACGCAGGCCCCACCCCGATGCACCTGCGCAAGGATGCTTTGGTGGGCGCGAGCGTGGTGGTCGGCGCGGTCAACCGTGTGGCGCTGGAGCATCAACCCCATGCCTGCGGCACCGTCGGTTGCCTGCAAGCCTATCCCGGCTCGCGCAATGTCATTCCCGGCGAAGTGCGCATGACCCTGGATTTCCGTCACTTGGAGCCGGCAAGGCTGGACTCGATGATCGCCCAGGTGCGCGATGTGATCGACAGCACCTGCCAGCAACATGGGCTGAGTTTTGAACTGGTGCCGACCGCCGACTTCCCGCCGCTGTACTTCGAGCAGGGCTGCGTCGAGGCCGTTCGCAGCGCCGCGCAAGGGTTGGGCTTGTCGCACATGGATATCGTCAGCGGGGCAGGACATGACGCGATCTTCCTGGCAGAACTGGGGCCGGCGGGGATGATCTTTGTGCCGTGCGAAGGCGGCATCAGCCATAACGAAATCGAGAATGCCGACCCTGAGGACCTGGCGGCGGGGTGCGCGGTGTTGCTGCGGGCGATGTTGGCGGCGTCTGCCGCTGTGGCGGATAAATTGGCAGCGTAGCGCACTCACGGGCCTCATTCGCCGGCTTTGCCGGCTCCCACAATAATCAGGTGCATGGCTGTTTTTGTGTGCACCTCTCAAAAATGCAATGCAAATCTCTGTGGGAGCCGGCAAAGCCTGCGAATGAGGCCACCACGGTTGCGTTGCCATCCTTGCGACGCTAATCTGCGCCCCGTCGCTGCACATCAGCGGCCGGGTTTAGCAGCCCTGTTTAGTTAGGACCACAGACCGTCATCGTTCCGTGAGCGCTCGCGTTCCCGAGCAAAACGTTATGGCGGCTGTGCGTGGGGCACCTTCGGGTGCGCCGGGTCCTAACTACCGGTCTGCTAACCCGCGTACAGTCGCCACCCTAAACTCGTTTAGCAGCGATTTCAGGTGGCTCTTAATCAAGTTAGGAGCACTATTCGATGTCTCATTTCATCCCGCTCTACTGTCCGCTGACCGAACCCGCTGTCCTGCACCTCGACACCCAAGCCGACCTTCTCGACCTTGTGATCTGCGCCAACCAACGCGTTAGTCTTGGCCGCGACTTACTTAAAAACGTCCCCCCGACTGCCGAAGACAAAGACCTCTGGGCTGCGTTCGACGCTGCGGCATTGCTGGTCACCGAAGGCGCCAAAATGCTGGAACTGATCGAGGCACGGGTTGTGGATGAGAGAAGCCAAGCCGGTCGTTAAATCTTCGCAAGTCTATGTGCCCGCGAGGCGTCATGCCTGACACACCGCGGTGGCTCTATCGCCGGCAAGCCGTGCTCCTACCGATGCGAGCACCATCCATCGAGGTAGGAGCACGGCTTGCCGGCGATGAGGCCTTACAGGTCAATGAATATCTGAAGCCAACTCAAAGATCGGAATGTAATAGGATCACGCTGTGCGTACCTAACAGTTCTGATAGCTATCCCACCCCTGGCGTTCTGAGTAATATTTTGAAATTGCTCTGCTTGGAGCTTCACATGTCTAATTCAGTTTCAATGCTGGCGACCGATAACCAGCGATCTGTCATTCGTCATTCAACTTTCCAGGCTTTTCGGTGGTGGTCCTATGCGCCAGGTGGGTATTTGAAAGTTAATTTCGTTAATTGCCCGCAGTTAGCCTATGAGGGGCAGTTGTGTGAGTCGATGATCGGGGCGTATTTATTGGGCAATGGTTACAGAGCCTATAATCCAATACTGATGCGTTTGCACAGTGCCGATAGACTCAGCCCATTTGGTAAGGGCGGACTGAATGCGTATGCGTATTGTGCCGGTGATCCTGTTAACTTTGGAGATCCAACGGGGCACGTCAAGGTCAGAATCGCCAACAAAGAAAATGCGCGGCCTCGAGGTGCTCCAAGGCCTACAGGCGTACGTCGAGGATTTACTGAACCCCGCAGACCTGAACTATCGGAGATCCAAAATGCTGAAAATAGATCGATTCAGCTCAACCTTGAAGACCGACAGTTAGATCGTGGTCTGATGAGGCAACGGATCAGGCACGAACAATTACAGGCGGAACGGCGCTTCAATCATCTACGGCTGCGGCAGCTAGACGGTGCAATAGCACTGATAGAACAGACTACCGCAGACCCCAATCGGTGGCGCTCCTTTGCAGACAGCTTGAATAGTGATCAGAGATGGAGTGATTTTCGGTCAATGGTAACCAATGTTCCTTTGTTGGGTGGTCACATTCGTGAAGCCGCAGGAACATGGCCTGCGGCGCTTCAAATACTAAACGGGTTGTCCGATCGGAATGCGATTATTCGCAGCACTACTAGCCGCTGAACAAGGTCATGCCATTCACGATGGCCTTACACGGCGTCTCGGTAGGCAGTGCAACCATCGTCGCTCCCGCACCCTTCATTTCATATTTGAAAGCCTAGCACTTCCATTAGTTATAAATTTTCGTCATTCAAATAGAGTGTGACTTTCGGTGTTTATTGTTTTTCAAGGAATTGTCAGTATGGACAGCCACTGCACTCACTGGCTCGCCACTGATCAACAAGGTTCGGTACTTCGAATCTCTGGGGTCTCTGAAACTCAAATCCAGACTTATGCCATGTATGGACATAGTGGCCAATCATTGAGCATGCTGGGGTTCAATGGGGAAGTCCGGGAAATAGTCGTCGGGTTTTATATGTTGGGTAATGGTTGTCGTGCGTACAATACTGTTCTCGGGAAATTCAACAGTCCGGACAGTCTAAGCCCCTTTGGCAAGGGCGGTATAAATAGTTTCGCTTATTGCAAGGGGGATTCCATTAATCACAGGGATCCCGCAGGCCATTTTTATGAGCGAATCGTTGCACTGCTAAGACCGAGGAAGCCCTCCGTCACAAATGATTCACAAAGACTGGACCGATCTACCAGGCTTCGGGACCGCAGGGAAAGGATGGTTAAGGCAAACGCTGAACTCAGCACCTCTCGAGATACTGTGCCTTCTGGCAAATCCAAGGCTAAGTTTGCCGATCAATATGAGACGCGTATCTTTACCAAACCGGCCGAGGGGGAGTGGTTAAAACCTAAGCGACGTAGTCATACAATCGATAGGGTAAGTCAGGTGAGTGAGGTTACTTTTTTGGAATATTAGTTAGATAGTAAAGCATCGCTGTTTTCAACGGTGCATGAATTACAGGACAGTCAGGGGGTCATTAGAAGTCAAACGCCCGTCAGTTTGGAGTTGCTATCTTTGGCAATGCGGTAAGCGTACCGCTCGCTCAATTTTTGCGGTGGCGGATCGGTTGGCGGCGTAGCGCACTCACGGGCCTCATTCGCCGGCTTTGCCGGCTCCCACAGAGATTTGCATTGCATTTTTGAGAGGCGCACACAAAAACAGCCATGCACCTGATTATTGTGGGAGCCGGCAAAGCCTGCGAATGAGGCCACTACCGGTCTGCTAACCTGCGTACAGTTGCCACCCTCTCGACCTTGTGATCTGCGCCAACCACCGCGTCAGCCTCGACCGCGACCTGCTTAAAAACGTCCCACGACCGCCGAAGACAAAGACCTCTGGGCTGCGTTCGACGCTGCGGCGTTACTGGTCACCGAAGGCGCCAAAATGCTGGAACTGATCGAGGCCCGAGTTGTGGATGAGCGAATCCAAGCCGGTCGTTAAATCTGCGGCAGGTTATCTGGCCTCATTCGCAGGCTTTGCCGACTCCCACAATAATCAGGTGCCTGGCTGTTTTTGTGTGGCGCCCTGAAAAATGCATTGCGATGTAAATCTCTGTGGGAGCCGGCAAAGCCGGCGAATGAGGCCCGACCGGTCAATGAATACTTGAAGCCAATTCAAAAATCGGCATGTACATCAAGATCACAATCACCCCAATCAACAACCCGATAAACGTCATCAGCAACGGCTCGAACAACCGCACGAACCATTCGATCCAGCGGCTGATTTCTTCGTCGTAAAAATCGGCGCTGCGTTCCATCATCTGCCCTAGGTTCCCCGATTGCTCTCCCGCTCGAAGCAAGCGCAGCGACACCGGCGTCACCAGCCCATTTTTTTCCAATGAATCGGAAAGCGCCATGCCTTCGCGTACCCGTTCCGCTGCGCCGTCCAGGCGGTGGCGCGAGCCTGCGCTGAGCAGGCCGCGGGCCATGCCCATGGCGGTGAGAATCGGGATACCGCCTTGCAACAGGATGCCCAGCGAGCGGTAGAAGCGGGCCAGCTCGTACATGAAGATGCGCTTGTGGAGGGTCGGTACGCGCTCGATCAGGCGATTTACCAGGCGGCGAAATTTTGGTTGTCGTTGCAGTATCACCAACCCCGCAATGCTGCCGGCCGCTACCAAAGCCAATTCGACCTGGTGCGCATGCAGGAACAGGCCGCCATTCATCAGCATTTGCGACAGCCACGGCAGGTTGGACCCCAGGCCTTCAAACACCAGGCTGAAGCGCGGCACCACGTAGCCCATCAGAAACAGCACCACGCCACCGCCGACAATCAGCAGCAGCAGCGGGTAGATCGAGGCGCTGATGATTTTTTCCTTCACTTCGTCCATGCGCTTGCGGTACGACACGTAGCGGGCCAAGGCGTCGGCCACCGCACCGGTTTTTTCGCTCGATTGCACCAACGCCACATACAGCGCCGGAAACACCGCAGGGATCTGGTGCAGGGCTTGGGAGAAAGACTTGCCTTCGTACAGCAGCTGGACCAACCCGGTCAGCGTTTTACGGGCCTGGGGGGCTGTTTCCTTTTCCGCCAGGCTTTCCAGTGCATCAATCAGCGGTAAGCCGGCGTTGAGCAAGGTGGTGAGCTCCTGGCTGAACAGCACCAGGTTGAAGTGCTCCTTGCGCCGCCACCCCAGCCGTTGCCAGCGTTGGCTGCCGCGCACGCTGACCACCCGCAAGCCCTGCTCTTCGACCTGGCGGGTGGCATGGGCGGCGTCGGGGGCGTCGATTTGCAGTGACACCACGCCGGCCTTGCCGACCGCTTTTAATTGAAAGCGCATGCTCAGGCTCCTGTCATTGCCAACTGTTCACTTCAGCGTTTTCGCCTTCGCCGCCGGGCTGGCCATCCTTGCCCATCGACACCAGGTCGTATTCGCCGTTTTCACCGGGGTAGCGGTAGATGTAGTTACGGCCCCAGGGGTCTTGCGGGACTTTCTTTTGCAGGTATGGGCCTGTCCAGCGGGTTTCGTCGCTGGGCGCCACCACCAGGGCCTGCAGGCCTTGTTCGGAAGAGGGATAGTGGCCGGTCTCCAGGCGATAAAGGTCCAGCGCCTTGCCCAGGCCTTCAATCTGCGCCTTGGCCACTTTGGCCTCGGAGCGCCCCAACTGGCTGAAGTACTTGGGTGCGACGATGCCGGCCAACAGCCCCAGTACCACCAGCACCACCAGCAGTTCGAGCAGGGTGAAGCCCTGCTGGCGACGCCGGGTGAACGCGGTTTGATTGTCCATGATTGTCTCCAGTAGACCCTCGCACAGGGCTTTCCAATTGCCTCGCATGCAATTGCCATGCACGCCAGCGTGCACAAGGCGTGCAAGCCACGCAGTCAAAGGCTTCCGGCATCCGGCACGGTGCTTGCTCATACCCTTCAAAGCCCTGGCAGTTGGGGCATAACCCCCACTTTCAGGGGGCAGTTAAGGGAGGGCGCGGTATGCGCACCATGACCATCGGAATGCTGCTTTGGGCAGCCCTAGCGACTCCGGCCCAGGCCGATATCTATGTCTCGGTCACGGCCGGTGGCAGCTATGTACTGTCCAACGTCCACCGTGCTGGCAGGCATTACGAGCGAGTGGTGAGTGAACCCCCGCAGGTGGGGGTTGCCATTGGCGCGACGATCTCCAAGCCCGAGATGATTGCTGACTTGCCATACGCCGACATGGTCGCCGCGGCGGCCAGCGCCAATGACTTGCCCCAGGCCTTGCTACATGCCGTGATCAAGGCCGAATCCAATTATCGACCCCGCGTTCGCTCGCCCAAGGGCGCTGGTGGCTTGATGCAGTTGATGCCCGACACCGCTCGGGAAATGGGGGTGGTCGATGTGCTGGACCCAGCCGCCAACATTCAAGGCGGCGCTCGCTATCTCAAGCAACTGATGAAGCTGTTCGACAACGACATCAAGCTGGCCGTGGCCGCTTATAACGCCGGCCCCGATGCCGTTATCAGCCGGGGCCGGATCGTCCCACCCTTTGCTGAAACCCGGCGCTACGTGCCTACCGTCCTGCGTCAGTACCGCCGCCTGCAAGGGCTGGCGGACGATGCCCCGTTGTAGCCCGATATTTCCCCAACTGTGGGGAATGGGTGACCTGAGTAAAAAGTGGGGAATTGGGGAAAGGAATTCCCCACTTGCCTGAAGTTGATCAAATAAGCATTTGAAAGATAAAGGAAAAATAATTGGCACGAGGCTTGCTGTTGCCTCTTTTAACGATAACCGTTTCCAATTCCGCCATCCGAGGCACGTACCGATGATCATGATCAAAGGCTTCGACCACCCTCAGCGGTTCTTCACCTTGGTCTTGGTGACCTTGTCGTGCCTGGGCTTTGAGCCCTTCGCTGAGGCCGCTGTACGCTGCGAGCGTAACCTGGTCGCCAACATCGTCGCATTTGACCAACCGCTGATGTTCAACCGCCTGGGCGCGCAGAACGCCAATGGCATGATGTTCGCGCTACGCCGCGATGTGGTGGATGAGCATGACATCCCGTTGGACAAGGGCGGTGCGGCCATCCCCGGCAAGGTTTCCCTGCGCCCGGACAAGCGCCCACGGCCGATTGTGCTGCGGGTGGCAGCTGGAGACTGCCTCACCGTCAATCTGCAGAACCTGCTGGCCTACCAGGCTAACCCCAACAAGCACCTGACGGACGAAGCCGACGATCCGATCGTCGATGATCAGGTCACTGACCGCACCGTGGGCTTCCAGGTCAACGGCCTGCAGGCGGTGAACGGGATTCAGGACATCTCCGCCAACACCGGGCGCAACGCCAACTTCCTGGTTGCCGTGGGCGGCACTCGCTCTTATACCTTGTTCGCCGAGCGCGAAGGGGCGTTTGCTGCCATCAGCCAGGGGGCAACCTTTGGCGGCGAAGGCGCTGCCGGTAACGTCGCCAATGGCCTGTTTGGCCAAGTCGTGGTGGTGCCCAAGGGCGGGCGGACGTTCCGCAATACGCTGTCCGAAGAAGAAATGCGCCTGGCCACCACCGGCCGCGCACCCACCGGCCAGCCGATCATCGACTACCAGGCGCGCTACCCACAGCGCGAGCCCTGGATTCGTGAAGGCAAGGCCGGCATGCCGATCGTGGCCATGACCGACGGCAACGAAATCATCTCCAGCGAAACCGACGCTATCGTCATGGGCCCCAAAGACGATGGCAGCTTCCCACCCTCGACTTACCCGCTGGAAAGCATCGGCAAGCGCAACCCGGCGCTGCCCAACCGGCTGGAACCCTTCCGCGATTTTGCCGCGGTGTTCAATGACGAAACTGCCGTGACCCAGGCCTTCCCCGGTTACTGGGCAGACCCTGCCATGGGCCATGTGCTGGAACCGGTCCGCGACTCGTTCATGATCAACTACGGCTCCGGCGGCATGGGCGCAGAAGTGGTCGCCAACCGCTTGGGCGTAGGGCCGATGCACGACTGCCTGTCGTGCGCCTATGAAGAGTTCTTCTTAAGTGCTCACACGGTCGGCGATGTGGCGATGCTGGTCGATATTCCGGCCAACATCGGCCTGGAAGGCATCCGCCCCGGTGAAATACCCGAGGCCAAGGACATTGGCGTCAAGGCCACCATGGCCCTTTACCCGTCCGAGCCGTCCAACGTCAACCACAGCTACATCGGTGACTTCGTCAAGATCCGCAACACCCACAGCGGGCACGAGCAACATATTTTCCACCTGCATGGGCACCAGTGGCTGTTCAACCCCAACGACGACAATTCCGACTACATGGATGCCCAGGGCATTGGCCCGGGCACCGGTTACACCTATGAAATCGCCAACGGTGGTTCGGGTAACCGCAACCGGGTCGCGGGCGACGCTATTTACCACTGCCACTTCTACCCGCATTTCGCCCAGGGCATGTGGACGATGTGGCGGATTCACGATGTGTTTGAAGAGGGCACTCGGCTTGACGTGTCTGCCCAAGGCCAGGACAACTTTCACACCACCCCATTCGGCCTGCGCAGCGGTAAGCCTGCCGCTGGCGCGCGGGCGCTGCCCGACGGCGAGATCATTGCCGGTACGCCGATCCCGGCCATTGTCCCGCTGCCTGGCAAGGCCATGGCGCCCATGCCGGGGAAAGTCGCGGTGGTGCCAAAAATGGGTGAAGTGGTTGCCCAGCATGACGAAGAAGACGACCACTCGGGTACGCCGCAACTACAAGCCATTGGCTCCCTGGCGTTGGTGGACCGCAGCGAAGCCAACCGCAACGCTGACGGCAGCCTGAAAAACCCGGGCTTCCCGTTCTGGATCGGCGGTATTGAAAGTACTGTTGGCCAGCGCCCGCCAACCCCGCCGCTGGACATGCTTGATGCTGCCAAGGCCACTGCCTTGAAGGCCAGTGGCAAGGCCTTGTGGGCCAACCTCGATCCGGCCCAGTCGGCCGGCTGGGATGGCGGCTTGCCGCGTCATGCACTGGACGGCGTCGCCGCAGGTGGCGAGGCCCGCACCACCACGACCAACCTGGACTTCTCCAAGGAGATGACCCGCGCCAAGGCGGTGTTCATGCCGGAGGAGGGCACTGACGTCGAGCAAGCGGCCATGGCTTTCCACGCCAAGCTTGAGCACCCAAGCTTCGCCTTGTTGCCGGGCAACCAGATTGTCGCCCGTAATTTCCGCACCAACGGCGCTGCACCGGTAGCCGGTGCACCGTTCTATGAACCCTGCATGGATGACCGCGCCAAGCGCCTGACCACCGCAGCCGGCAACGGTGTGTTCAACAGTGGTGAGCGTACCGATGGCATGTCGTTCACAGGCTCTTCCCCGTTCAGCGCCGACCGGCCACGGATCTACAAGGGCGCCAATATTCAGTTCGATGCCGTCTACAACAAGGTTGGCTACCACTTCCCGCAAGCGCGGATCATTGCCCTGTGGGAAGACGCTTGGCCGGTGATCACCAAACAGCGTCCACCCGAGCCGCTGGTGATGCGCACCAACACCTTTGACTGCGTGATGTACCAGCACACCAACCTGATCCCCTCGTTCTACGAGATGGACGACTATCAGATTCGCACGCCAACCGACGTGATCGGCCAGCACATCCACCTGCCCAAGTGGGACCTGACGGCTGCCGATGGTTCCTCCAACGGTTGGAACTACGAAGATGGCATTCTTTCGCCCGGCACCGTGGTTGAGCGTATCCAGGCAATCCGCCGCTTCAACGGATGCCTGGACACCGACCCGCGCGACGGCACGTCGACCTGCCCGAAAGCCAAGAACCATCCGTTTTTCGGCCGCTTTGGCCGGGCCGATTGGCTGGGCGCGCGGACTCAAATGCAGCGCTGGTTCATTGACCCGGTGATCAATACCCAAGGCATCGACCGTGGCTTGGGGACCATCTTCACCCACGACCACCTCAGCCCATCGACCCACCAGCAGGTGGGCTTGTACGCCACGGTGCTGGCGGAGCCAGCAGGCTCCACCTGGTATCACGCCGAAACCGGCGAGCCGCTGTACAACACGGCGTTGCGCCAGGACGGCGGGCCCACCTCGTGGCAGGCCGTGGTGGCCACCGGTGACCTGGACAACGATGGCAAGAACGACAGCTACCGCGAGTTCTTCCTGGAATTCGGCGACTTCCAGCACGCCTACGAAGCTGGCGTGTACGTCGGTGCAGGTCCGGATGGGATTCCAAACGGTTCGGCGTTCCCGGCCACCGCCGACAGCTTCCGCTTTGCCATCAACCCACCGGTACGCAAAGAAGCGGCAACGCTGCTTGAAGCGGTGATTGAAGCCCGTGGCGGCCTCCAGCCCAACTGCTCCAGCCGGCCGTGCCCACAAGCCATCTCGGTGGATGACCCTGGCATGTTTGTCGTCAACTATCGCAACGAGCCGGTCTCGCTGCGGGTGTTCGACCCCAACAAGGTCGCACCCGACGGCAAGCGCGGCATGCAAGCCGATGGCCTGGCGGGCGATCTGGCCTACGCGCTGCAAAGCCGTACCGACCGCGCGATCCCAGCGATGAACCTGTCGCCGGCCGCCATCACCTCGGCCGTCGGACCGACCGGCGGGACCACGCTGTTTCCGCCGCACATCAACAAGGCCGGCGCTGAACCTGGCGACCCCTTCACGCCGATGCTGCGTACCTATTCGGGTGACAACGTGCGGCTGCGCATGAACGCCGGTGGCTACGAGGAAGAGCACAACGTCACTATGCACGGGGTCAAGTGGTTGCAGAACGGCTCGGGCTTTGGCAGCAGCTCCAATTCGGGGTGGAAGGCGTCACAGATGGTTGGCCTCTCCGAGCAGTTGGGCTTCAATGCCCCGGTCAACATGCTCTCCAGCTCGGCCGCCACCACCGGCGACTACCTGTACTCGCTGGATGCTTCATTGGAGGGCTACTGGAACGGTATCTGGGGGGTGATGCGCAACTACACCGCCAAGCGCGCCGACCTGTTCGCGCTGCCGAACAATCCTCAACCGCTGGCGGCGCGCAATACCGTGGCGTTCGACGGCATCTGCCCGCGTTACAGCGCCAACCCCACGGGCATCGGTACTCGGCCAACGCCTAAACGCAGCTATGAGATCGTCGCGGCGCTGGCCAACGATATCCTCACCAACCCACTGAACCTGAGCATCACCGACCCGGCAGGCGTCAATGAGCATGTCGGCGGCCCACTCAAGGCGGGTGGCGGCACCCTGGTGTACAACTCGCGGGCGGTGAGCATTCCACGGGTGACGGTGTTCGACCCCGAAGATGGGGCAACTTTCACCATCGGTGGGCAGAGCGGGCCGCTGCATGACCCGACTGCAGTGATGTATGTACGCAAGTCCGACCTGGACCCAATCACCGGCAAGCTCAAGGCCGGCGTACCGATCGAGCCTCTGGTCCTGCGCGCGGCGGCAGGCGATTGCATCAGTGTGACCCTGGAGAACCGCTTGCCGCTGGTGATGCCGGACCTGGCCAGCACCGCGGTGATGCAAGGGATCGTCAAGCGCGACCGCAACCATGTCGAGGGCTCCAGCACCTTCAACAACAACATGATGCGGCCGTCCAGCCATGTAGGCCTGCACACTCAACTGCTGGCCTATGACATCACCAAGTCGGACGGTGCCAACGTCGGTGCCAACCCAGTCCAGACCGTGCCACCACGGGTCGGCAACACCGGGGCCTACCCCAGCAAGGTGTACCAGTACTACGCCGGGCACCTGGCGCGTGAAGGCAAGCCCGTCACGCAACTGGGCCGCAGCGTCGACAACATCAACACCACCGCCATCGAGTTCGGCGGCCTGAACCTGACCCCGGCCGATGTCATCAAGCAGGGCCAGAAAGGCCTGGGCGGGGCCATGAGCATCCTGCCGGTCGGTGCCACCTGGACCGAAGATGTGCGCAGCCGCGCCTCGGCCACCGTGACCGCGCCGAACCAGCCGGTGTACCGCGACTTTGCGACGGTCTGGCAAAAGGCGCTAAACATGCGTTGGGCCAATGGTCGTCCGGTCGAAGGGATCGCCACCGAAGGCAACGGCGTGCCGTCCGATCCGAAAGACAACTCCAGCATGGCCATCAACTACCGGAGCGAGCCGCTGTGGTACCGCTTCGCCAAGGCACCCAACGCCCCGTTCGGCCACGCCGACGGCAACGGCTGGGCCGATGTGCCGAATAACCACATGGCCTACAGCAATGCGCTGATCGGTGGCGACCCACAAACGCCGGTGCTGACGGCCAAGCCTGGCCAGCCATTCCGTACCCATATCCTGTTGCCGACCGGGGGCAGCCGTGGCTCGACCTTCCAATTGGATGGCCATGTCTGGCCGCTGCACGCCCTGCAACCCGAGAAAGTAGATGCAGATGGCTACCCCATGGGGGCGCCGGGGGTGGGGTCGGTGCGCTTTGGCTACAACCCGATGTCGATGTACATCGGTGCCCAGGAGAGCGTACTGCCCGCTGCTCACTTCAGCTTCATGCTCCCCAGCGCAGGGGGTAGCAACGCCATTGCGGGTGACTACCTGTTCCGCGACTTCGCCGCCTGGGGGAACTCGGCGGGGCTGTGGGGCCTGCTGCGGGTGAGCAACGAAGTGGAACCGGCCGTAGCGCCTGCCAAATAACACACGACAGGGTCAGGGAGTTGTCATGAACAAGAAGAACAGACCTGTTGTTTTCAGCCTGCTGGCGGGGCTTACCCTGGTGGGGCTGGGGATCGGCTACGAAGAAATGTGGTGCGAGCAGGTCGAGGCAGCCCTGCCGCGCCAGGAGGACAGTCGGCTGGTACGCGATGGCGTCGCCATTGACTTTGAACTGCGGCCGTTGGTGGCGGGGGAGGCGCTGACCGAAGGCAGCTTTGCCAACGTCAGCTTCAAGATCACCGATCAAACGTCGGGCCAGCCACTGTCGGGGGTTTCCCCCGGCGCCTGGCTGGACCCGGCCCTGGAAAACGAGCCGTCGCTTGATCGGGACAAAAGCTGCAAGTCGCGCGTGGCGCTGTTTCTCAAGAGCAGTATTGGCGCCCGCCCGTTGATGGACCTCAACAGCTACTTTTTGCTGGTACTGAACAAGGACGCCAGTTTGAGCGTGATCGACCCCACCGTGTCAGTGGGTGGCACCACCAGCACCCTGGCGCGCATCGATCTGCCGCGCCCGCCGATGGACTGGGTGGCCAGCGAAGGGGACAAGCGCGTCTTTGTGTCGATGCCCGAGGCGGGTGAAGTCGCGAACATCGACACCGACAAATTCCAGCTGGCGAGCACGATTGCCGCCGGCAAGCAGCCAGTGCGCGTGGCGCTGCAGCCTGATGGACGCTTGCTCTGGGTGGGCAACAATGACCAGGACCAGGCCCACAGTGGCGTCAGTGTGATCGACACCAACAGCCTGAAACCGGTGGGCTTTATCGCGACAGGCCTTGGCCACCATGAAATTGCTTTCAGCCAGGACTCGCAGCGGGTGTTTGTCACGAACCGCGACAGCGGCACCTTGAGTGTGATCGATACCGCCAGCCGTATGTTGCGCAAGAACCTGAAAACCGGTTCGAGCCCGCTGTCGGTTGCCTCGTCCAGCTTGTCCCAGGCGATCTATGTGGCCGATGGCAAGGACGGCACCATCACCGTGGTCGATGCCAAAAGCCTTGAAGTGCGTAGCGTGATCCAGGCGAGACAAGGCCTCGGGCCGATGCGCTTTAGCCCTGATGGGCGTTTTGGCGTGGCCCTCAATACCTTGACCAATCAGGCCTTGGTCATTGATGCGGCGACGGACAGGGTCGTGCACCAGCTGGACGTGTCGGCCGAGCCCTATCAGGTGACCTTCACCCAGGCCTACGCCTATGTGCGCGGGCTCGCTTCGCCGAAAGTCACCATGGTCAACCTGTCGAGCCTGGGGGAGGGCCGCGAGCCGATTATCCAAGGCTTCGACGCAGGCCCTGCTGCCCCTCGCCAGGCGGGGGACTTGCCGCTGGCACAGGGGTTGGTGCCGGCGCGCGATGACAACGCCGTGTTTGTGGTCAACCCGGTCGACAACACCACCTACTTCTACACCGAAGGCATGAACTCACCGATGTCCGGCTACCTCAACCGTGGCCATGTGGCGCGCGCCGCCCTGGTGGTCGACCGCAGCCTGCGCGAAGTGAAACCAGGGGTCTACAGCTCCACGGTCAAGCTGCCGGCAGCGGGGCGCTTCGATGTAGCGTTCTTGCTCAACCAACCCCAAATCATCCACTGCTTCAGCACCCAGATCGAACAGCGCCCCGGCAGCGTACCGCTTAGCGCGCCGCGCCTGGAGTTTCTCAAGGATCGCACGCCATTGACGGCTGGCCAGCCCTACACCTTGCGCTTCAAGGTGCTGCAAGGGCACGGCGAGCCAAGGGTGGGGCTCACAGACCTGACCTTGCGTTACTACTTGGCGCCATCTTCCCGCGCCCGGGAAGTGCCGGTGCGTGAAATCAGTGACGGCCTCTATGAAGCGCCGCTGGAGCTGGCCCAGAGCGGCGCCTGGTATGTCCATGTGCGTTCCCCCACTTTGGGGAATGCGCTGGGGGACAAGGCCTTTGCCAGCTTGCGGGTGATATCCGCCGAACAGGCTCGTTGAACCTATCGACAAGGAGATGACGATGATGAACCTCAACAGACGGCTGTGCGGGGTTTGCCCGCTAAGCTTTTTGACCGCCATCCTGCTCGCCAGCGGCTTGGCCCACGCTCACTCGGCCGCCGAGCACGAAGGCCACGCGCCTGCCGCGCCGCATCAGGAAAGGGTCAGTGTGCACTTTGCCGACGTGTCCTTGCTGGACCAGAACGGCATGCCGGTGCGGCTGGAAAAGGATCTGGTCGGCGACAAGCTCGTGATGATGGGCTTCATCTACACCAGTTGCAGCACGGTGTGCCCGGTGGTGTCCTCGATCATGGGCAAAGTCCAGAAGCAACTGGGCGGTCGAGTGGGCGATGAGGTGCAGTTGGTGTCGATCAGCGTTGACCCACTGCGCGATGACCCCAAGCGGCTGAAGGGCTACGCACAGAAATTCCAGGATGGCCCGGGTTGGAGCTGGCTGACCGGTACCCAGTACGCGGTCACTGAGACCCTCAAGGGCTTGGGCAGCTTCAGCCCGGATTTGAAGAACCACCCGCCGCTGATCCTCGTCGGCGATGGCCGCAGTGGCCACTGGACCCGCTATTACGGCTTCACCGATCCGGCCGTGCTGGTCAGTGAGATCGAACGGCTGGGCGCGCGTCGCGTTCACGCCAAACACACCGCCGTCGCCCTGGAGCATCAGCCATGAGCCTTTCGACAGTGCGCGGTATCAGCCTCCTGGCCTGCCTGTTGGTCTTCGCCCAGGCCATGGCCCATGAAGGCCACTCAGCGACCAAGGCAACGGAGCCGGCCATGGCCGCACCACCGGCCTTGACTGGCACTCGCGATGCCCAGGCGTATTTCACCGACACACAGGTGGTGGACCAGCATGGCAACACACTGAAGTTCTACAGCGATGTGCTGAAGAACCGCGTGGTGTTGCTCAATGTGATCTTTACCCACTGCACCGATGCCTGCCCGCTGATCACGCGCAAGCTCAAGGAGGTTCGCGATGCCTTGGGTGAGCCGCTGGCCAGCCAAGTGGTGTTTATCTCCCTGAGCAGCGACCCGCAGCGCGATACGCCGGACACCCTCAAGGCGTTTGCCGCCAAGCAGGGTGCCGACGACCCCAACTGGCTGTTCCTGACCGGTGACAAGGCCAATATGGACGTGGTGCTGGGCCGTCTGGGCCACTTGATTCCCAGCCCCGAACAGCACTCCACCCAACTGATTGTCGGCGATGTGGCCAACAAGCGCTGGAGCAAGATTCGCCCGGATGCGCCGGCAAAGGCCATTGCCGAACGCCTGCAACTGCTGTCCCAGCCACTGGCCGGCCGATGAGCACGGTCATGGCGACCTCCTTGATCGCCACCCTCGGGCTGCTGGCCTGTCTGAGCGGTTCGGCGTTTGCCTTGCAACTGACCCCTCAGGAGTTGGCTGGCAAGCGGCTGTACCGCGAAGGTGTGTCAGCCAGTGCGGCGCAAGTATCTGCACGCGTGGGCGCCTCTGACATGCTGCTGCCAGGCTCGGCCTTGCCCTGCGCCAACTGCCACGGCGCCGATGGTCGCGGCCGCCCAGAAGGTGGGGTGCGTCCACCGGATATCACCTGGCAGCGCCTGAGCCAGGCCAGTGGGCATATCAATGGTCGGCGCTACCCAGGCTACAGTGAGGGCAAGTTGGCGCGAGCGATACAGGAGGGCATCGATCCTGGCGGCAACCCCCTGGACACCGCCATGCCGCGTTTTGTGCTGTCCAGTGGTGACCAGCAGAACCTCACCGCCTACCTCAAGCGCCTCGGCGAAGACCGCGACCCTGGCGTGCAAACCGAGCAATTGCGCCTGGGCACGCTGCTACCGCGCCATGGGCCTCTGGCGCCAGCCGCCGCGACCGTGGCGGCGATCCTGGAAGGCAGCCTGGCACGGATCAATGAAGCCGGTGGCATTCATGGTCGCCAGTTGCAATTGGTCAATCTCGACCCTGGCCCCGACCAGCAAAGCGCCGAACGTGCCTTGCAGCAACTGCTGGGGCCGGAGCAGGTGTTTGCCCTGATTGCGCCGTTGGCGCCGGCTCTGGATAGCCAGTTGGCCGATCGCCTGGAGCAGAGCGGGGTGCCGATGGTGGGCGCGTTGTCGATGCTCGGCGACAGCCTGGCCAGCCCGCAGATCTTCGAGCCGCTGCCAGGCTTGCGTGAACAGTTAGGGGCCTTGGCCCTCTATGCCAGCGAACGCCTTGAAGCCCGTGCCTTGCCGGCCCTTGTGGCTTATCAGGCAGGGGCAGGGCAGCAACAGGCCGCACAGAACCTGCAAAGTGATCTGCAATCCCATGGCTGGCAACAGGTGCGCCTGCAAGCGTTCGACGACCCCGCAGACCTGTCGGCGGCGCCGATCAACAGTGTGTTCTGGCTGGGCGATGGTCCAGGCTTTCTGGCCCTTGCCGAGCAGCTCAAGGGGCAGGCCATTGCGCCCTATCTGTTTGCGGCCTCCAACCAGGTGGCCGGTGAGGTGCAGCAATTGCCGGTCGAGTATTCCCGGCGTGTGTTTCTTGCGTATCCATTTATTCCCAGCGACTGGACCCAGGCTGGCAAGGCTGCATTGACCGCGTTGCGCAAGCGCCAGGGCCTGGATAGCCAACACGCGTTGCTGCAGGTGGGCACCTATTGCTCGGTCCTGCTGCTCAGTGAAGGGCTCAAGCGCGCAGGTCGCGATGCCAGCCGGGAAAAGCTGGTCGCTGCACTCGAAGGCCTGCACGACTTTGCCACCGGGCTGACGCCGCCTGTGAGCTTTGGCCCTGGTAAGCATCAAGGCTTGAGTGGGGCCCATGTGGTCACTGTCGAGTTGCCCGGTCCGTTGTTTTATCCCGTGGCGCCGTTTCTACAAAGTGTTGCGGCGCACTGATCGCTGGAGGTACAGGATGAAAGCCTGGATTGCCGTATCGATCCTCTGCTGCTGGTGGCCGCAGGCACAGGCGAGTTTGCCGGTGGGCGGCCCAGTGGCAGCCCGTGTCAATGGCGTGGAGATCAGCCAGATGCGCCTTGAACGCTACTTCAGCGACTACCTGCAGGCTGAAGGCCGTGCCGTCACCAGTATCCGCAACCCCAGCGTGTATGGCCGGCTGCGCACGGCGGCACTGGATGAAATGATCGATAAGGAGCTGCTTTGGCAGGAGGCATTGCGCCAAGGCGTGGTGATCGAGGACAACGTGGTCGCAGCCGAAGTCGAGCGCTTGCGCCAGGCCTTCAAGTCGCCCCAGGCCTTCGCCCGTCGCCTGGCCGAGGCCGGGTTCGATGAGCAAAGCTTTGCCGACTACACTCGTCACGAAATGGCGGCTCGGCAGATTTATGCCCGGTTGACCCACATCGAGGAGCCCGGTGTTGAGCAGCTCAAGGCGTTTTACCAGAACGACGGAAAAGACGTCCTTATCCAGTCGAACCAATCATTTGAGGCCATGGTCTCAAGTGGGCAAGGACTCGCATGGCTCAAAACCCACTATTTCGATCGACAGCACGCCCAGGTTGTCCGGGCGTTGCTGGAGCGATTGCGCTCCCAGGGCCGAATTGAGCGCATTGACGCCGGGTGATGCAACCCCCAATGTTGGGGTAACCGCTGACGGGACATTCCAAAGCTCCCCCGAATTTGGGGGCGGTACGGTGATGTCTGGCTAGGTTGAAAATATTTATCTAGTTAAATCAATGGGTTACACAGCTTCTAACTGAAGCGTTACGCCTGGCACGAAGCGTGCTCAAGCCTTATCAAGGGCGACGCTTCGCCAGGACGGGAAACCGGACCTGACCCGTTTCAAGGAGTCGACCTTGGTAAACAAAGTGCTGGTAGTTGAAGACGAATTGATCCTTGCGCAAAACCTCGAAGCGTATCTCGAGGCGCAAGGTCTGAAGGTTCGTGTGGCCCACGACGGTTCCACAGCCATCAAGGCGGCTGAGGAGTTTTCACCCGACGTCGTAGTGCTCGATTTTCGTTTACCCGACATGACGGGTTTTCAGATTCTCGAGGCTGTTCGCCAACACAGGGACTGTCATTTCGTGCTGATCACCGCTCACCCGACCACTGAGGTCAAGGAGGGCGCGATGCAACGAAAGGTCAGTCATATCCTGTTCAAACCCTTTCCGTTGGCGGAATTGGCCCGTGCAGTCTGTGACCTGATGGGGGTTAAGCGGGAACCGAAGCCTGGGGCTAACCGCGCTGAAGGGTTCGTCGAACGACGCCAGGGCAGGAATGAAAATTTCCCCCTGCAGTTGTATGACGGCAGCTGGGTGTTGGCAGATCGACGCAAATCGGCCTCTGTCGCACCAGACGACTCACAACTGCTCACCGGGGAGTAGGGGCGCGATCTGACGTTTCGGCAGTGCCGTAATGGCTGGCCGCGCCAACTGGGCTACCGCCCCGAGGCGTTGGAGTACATGCCATGGAACGTCTGTTCGTCGCCGTCGAGCCCCCGCGGGGTGTAACCGCACCACCTGCCTTTACCTGCGAACTACTGGCCCAGGCCCACGCCACTGCCGCCGCCTGCGGCGAGCGCGTCCTGCAAACCCTCGAAGCCCTGAGTGCACTGGAGCCTACCGCGTTCGTCGAGCGCCTGGGTGCCACGCTGCATTACCCCGTGCTGGACACCCAGGCGCTGTTTGCCGCCGCGCCACTGTTTGACCGGGTGACCCTGGCCCAGAGCATCAAGCGTGAATTTGTCCTGCTGCGCCATGGCGATGAAGTGATCGGCGTGTTTGCCGACCCCTTCGACAGCAGCCGCCTGGCCTGGATTGACGAATGCCTGCATGGCGCGCCGCTGTATCTGGTGCATGCCGCTGACCTTGCAGCTTATTTGGCCCGCCACGAAGAAAGCTTTCATGCAGTGGCGTCGCTCAATGCCAACGCCGACACCCCTGTCGAGATCGATAACCTGCAAACCCTGTCGCTGACCAGCATCAGCGAAGACGCAAGCGTGGTCGTCAAGCTGGTCAACTCCACCCTCTACGACGCCCTGAAGATGCACGCCAGTGACATCCACCTGGGCACCACCGGGTCGGGGCTGGTGATCAAATACCGGATCGATGGGGTGTTGAACAACATCGGCAGGGCCAGCGGCACCGAGTTCGCCGAACAGGTGATCTCGCGGGTCAAGGTCATGGCTGAACTGGACATCGGCGAAAAACGTGTGCCTCAGGACGGCCGCTTCAAGATCGGAATCAATGGCCGCCAGATCGACTTCCGGGTTTCGATCATGCCGAGCATCTTCGGTGAAGACGCGGTGCTGCGGGTGCTCGACAAACAGGACTTGAGCGACAAGGTCAGTGGCGTGCAACTGCAAGCCCTGGGCTTTGCCGACGAAACCCTGCGCAGCCTGCGCCGCCTGGCCGCCGAACCCTACGGCATGGTGCTGGTGACCGGCCCCACCGGCAGCGGCAAGACCACCACCCTGTACGCCATGATCACTGAGATCAACCGTGGCGTTGACAAGATCATCACCATCGAAGACCCGGTGGAGTACCAGTTGCCGGGTGTGCTGCAGATCCCCGTCAACGAGAAGAAAGGCCTGACCTTTGCCCGCGGCCTGCGCTCGATCCTGCGCCACGACCCCGACAAGATCATGGTCGGTGAGATCCGTGACCCGGACACCGCGCAGATCGCCGTGCAATCGGCACTGACGGGTCACTTGGTGTTCACCACCATCCACGCCAACAACGTGTTCGACGTGATCGGCCGCTTCGTCCAGATGGAAGTAGACCCCTACAGCTTTGTCTCGGCGCTCAATGCCGTGCTGGCGCAGCGCCTGATTCGCCTGGTCTGCCCCTCCTGCGCCGAGGCTCATGTGCCCAGCGCAGACGAGCTGGCGGCCTCCGGCCTGCAGGCGGAGGCCGTGGGCGATTACCACTTTGTCCACGGTCGCGGCTGCGGCCAGTGCCGTGGCACCGGATATCGCGGTCGCACGGCCATTGCCGAACTGCTGCACCTGGACGACGAAATCCGCCAGCTGATCGTGGAACGCCAACCGATTTCAAAAATCAAGGCCCTGGCCTGCAGCCGCGGCTTGCGCCTGCTGCGTACTTCGGCTCTGGAACTGGTGCGAGAAGGGCGTACGACCCTTGAGGAGATCAATCGTGTCACTTTTGTCGCCTGATCGTTTTATTGCCGTGATCGGCAGCGGTGGCGTGGGGCTGTGCCGAGGGCGTGGCCAGCTCCAATGGCTGGGCAGCGTTGGCTTTATCAGCGACCCTGCGTCGGCCTGGTCGGTTGCCCTGGATACCCTCGATTGTGTTCTTGCCCAACACGTGCCGCGCCGCGCCTCACTCGGTGTGGTGCTGTCGGGCCAATACAGCCGCTACGGGCTGGTGCCCTGGAGTGACCAGATCAACACCCCGGCCGAACTGCTGGCCTACGCCCGAGTGTGTTTCGAAGAACGCTACGGTGCCGCAGGCCAGGACTGGCGGCTGACCCTTTCGCCCGAGGCGGCAGGGCATGATCGTATCGCCGTGGCCTTGCCCGAGGCCTTGTTGCAGCGCCTGGGTGCCATTGCCCAAGAGCGCGAGGTCAAGCTGATCTCGGTGCAGCCCTACCTGATGGCCGCCTACAACCGCTTCGGGCGCCAATTGGACCAAAACGACTTTCTGTTCGTGGTCGCCGAGCCGTCTCGCAGCGTACTGCTGATGGCCGGTGACGGGCGCTGGGTGTCGGTGCACTCGGTCGGTGGCAATGACAGCGACGCGGCCCTCGGCGCCATGATCGCTCGCGAAGTGGTGTTGCTGGCCTCCCAGCACGACCGCCCCCTGTCGGTTTACCTGCACGCGCCGGGCCGCCTGGACAGCCCGCCGCACATCGCCGGGGTGCAGCTGTGCAACCTGGAAACTGAATCGGACTCGGTACGTGACGTGTTGTACGTCATGTCCCGAGTGGTGGCCTGACATGCGCCCCTTGATGCTCGACTTCAAGCCCGTACGCCGCATCGGCCCGCTGAGCTGGAGCCTGCTGGCGGCAGGTGTGGCCCTTGCCGCTGGGGTGTTCTTCCTGCAGCACCAGCAAGACCAACAGTTGGACGAAAGCCAACGACGCCTGCAGGCCATCGAGACACGCCTGAACGGCGGCCACGCTGGCAAACAGAACCTGTCAGCGGCGCAAAGCCGCGAGCAGACCGAGCACCTGGCGCAGATGCGTGAGGTGTCCCAGCAACTGCGCAGGCCCTGGGAGCACCTGTTTGCGATGCTCGAAGCGCTGCCCCGTGAGGATGTGGCCCTGTTGTCGCTGACCCCGGATGCCCGCAAGGGCCAGCTTCGCATCAGCGCCGAAGCCCGCAACCTGGAAGCGATGCTGGCGTTTCACAAGAGTCTTGAAGCCAGCGGTGAACTGCACGACGTGTCGTTGCTCAGCCACGAGATCGTCGCTCAGGTTCCCGAACACCCGGTGCAGTTCAACCTGTCGGCTACTTGGGAGATCGGCGATGCACATCCCTAGATTGATCCTCCACGAGCGTGTGCGCCAACTCGGTTGGCCAGGACTGGTCGGCGGCGGGCTATTGCTGTTGGCGCTGGGCCAGACGGCTGCCGTGCTGGTGCCAGGCGCTCGCTTTATGAACGACGTCGAGCAGCAGCTGGGCGAGGCCGAGGCCTATCAGGACCGCATCGATCAAGGCCATGAAGCGGCGCCTCTGGTGCCTCAACGCCAGCTGGAGGATTTTCGCAGCAGTCTGCCCGCACAGCCCCAGGCCACCGAAGCGATCGATCGCCTCTACGCCATGGCGGCGGCTGAAAACATCACCCTGTCGCGCGGCGAGTACTCCCTGGGCAGCGACCCGAAAACCAAGCTGGCACGCTACTCGATCCTGTTGCCGGTACGCGGCAACTACCCGCAACTGCGCCGCTTTTTGCACGCCCTGCTGACGCAATTGCCGGCGCTGGTGCTGGAAGACATCGACCTGCAACGCAAACGGATCAGCGATACCGAACTGACCGGGCGCATTCGAATGACCCTGTACCTGTCGAGGTCATGATGATCACTCAACGCACGCTCGGCTGGGTGGGGTTCTTTGCGGTGGCGGCTGCACTGACCTGGGTGCCCGAACACTTCTTCAAGGACGACGTCGTCACGCAAGACGCAGCGACGCAGGCCAGCAGTGGTCAGGCCAAGTCTGCACCGTTGGCCAAAATGCAGGCCATCAAGGACAAGCCGGTGATCAAAGGCGACCTGTTCGCGGCCAAGAGTTGGAAACCGGCTGTGCAAATGGCCACCGTCACCGAACAGCCGGTGGCCGTGGCCCCGGAGGATCTGGCACCCATTGCGCCACCGTTGCCTTTTCAGTTCATCGGCCGGCTGGACAACCAGCAAGACCAACAGGTTTTTCTGCAGAACGGCGAAAAGCTCTACGTCGTGCGCCACGGCGACGTCATCGACAACACCTACCGCATTGACCATATCTCCGCCACCGAGCTGAGCCTGGTCTACCTGCCTTTGCATTTGACCCAGACTTTGTCAGTAGGGAGTAGTGCACCATGAACATGGCTCGTTTGAATAAACCGTTCCCCTGCATGATGCTCGCGCTCTGTGTAGCGCTGGTCGGTTGCAGCAGCAACGGTGTGCGCAAGGACGGCCTGGCGCTGATCGAGGAGGGCCAGTACGAGGCAGGTTTGGCGCGGATCCAGGAGGGCTTGGCCAAATCGCCTCGCGATACCGAACTGAACCTGGCGTTGATCAGTGGCCGGGCACGGGCGGTGGAAGCCTTGATCGTCCAGGGTGACAGCGACCGTTCTCGTCACGACTTCGCCGGCGCGCGCCAGGCCTATGGGCGGGTACTCACCATCGAGCCTACCAACGGTCGGGCCCGGGAAGCGATCCGCCAGATGGAACAGATGGCCAGCCTTGACGAGCGGCTAAGTATCGGCCAGGCCGCCTTGCGTCGTGGCGATATGTTCGGTGCTGAAAAAATTGTGCGCGAAGTGCTCATGCTTGATCCACAGAACCAAGGTGGCCTGGCCCTGCGCAAGGATGTGGAGTTGGTACAAAGCCGCAACGTCACCCAGTACCCGCAACTGCGCTCTCGCCTCGACAAACCGGTCACCCTGGAGTTTCGCGAGGCAAACCTCAAGACCATCTTCGAGGTGCTCAGCCAAGTGGCGGGCCTGAATTTCATTTTCGACAAAGACCTGCGCCCGGACATGAAAGCCACCATTTTCGTGCGTGAAGTGCGCATCGAAGATGCCATCGCACTGCTGCTGGACCAGAACCAGTTGCACCAGAAGGTGGTGAACGACAACACCCTTCTGATCTACCCGGATTCGCCGCAGAAAACCAAGGATTATCAGGAGCTGGTGATGCGCACCTTCTACCTGACCAGCATCGATTCCAACACCGCGCTGAACATGGTCAAGACCATGCTCAAGACCCGCGACGTGTTCGTTGATGAACGCCTCAACACCTTGACCATGCGCGACACCCCCGACGCGGTGCGTATGGCCGAGAAGCTATTGCAGGCCCAGGATCAGTCCAGCCCGGAAGTGATCCTGGAAGTGGAAGTGATGGAAGTCGCCAGCCAGCGCATCCTTGACCTGGGCATGCAATGGCCGAATACCTTCGGCGTGATCAACGCCGATGGCACTGGGGTCGGCGTGCTCGACCAACTGCGCGGGATCACCTCCAGCCGCATCTCCATCGCGCCGTCGCCTCAGCTGAAAATCAATGCCCAGGACAACGACATCAACACCCTGGCAAGCCCGGTGATTCGTGTCAGTAACCGGGAGCAGGCGCGCATTCACATCGGCCAGCGGGTACCGATCATCAGCGCCACCTCGGTGCCCTCGACCCAGGGCCCGGTGATTACCGAAAGTGTGACCTACCTGGATGTGGGTCTGAAACTGGAAGTCACGCCGGTGGTGCACCTGAACAACGAAGTGGCGATCAAGATTGCCCTGGAAGTGAGTAACGCCACACCGCTTGAACCCACTCGCCAAGGCACCATCCCGGTCCAGGTCGACACCCGCAATGCCCAGACCAGCCTGCGCCTGCACGACGGCGAAACCCAGGTGCTGGCTGGCCTGGTCCGCAGCGACCACGGCGCCACCGGTAACAAGATCCCGGGCCTGGGCGACATCCCGGGTCTGGGCCGGTTGTTCGGCAGCAACAAGGACACCATGGGCAAGTCCGAACTGGTGCTGTCGATCACCCCGCGCATCGTGCGCAACCTGCCGTACCAGAGCCCGTCGGACATGGAATTCCCGACCGGCACTGAAACCAGCATGCACATTCAGTCGATGGACCGTTCCAACGACCCCGACGCACGCAAGACCGACGAAGAAACTCGCCCAAGCGCGCCGATGACCGCCGCTTCGACCCCGGCACCCACGACCACTCTCGTGACGAGGCCCTGAGTCATGAAACGCACAGAGCGAGGCTTCACCCTGATTGAAGTGGTGGTGACCCTGGCGCTGATCGGCCTGTTGGCGGCGATCGCCGCGCCACTGACCGAAACCGTGGTACGTCGCAACAAGGAGCAGGCCCTGAAGGCGTCGCTGTACCAGATTCGCGACGCCATCGACGCCTACAAGCGGGCCTTCGATGCCGGCTGGATCGAGAAGTCGCTGAATTCCAGCGGCTACCCGCCCAACCTTGCCGTGCTGGTGGACGGTGTGCGCGATGTGCGCAGTGCCAAGGGCGCCAAGTTCTATTTCTTGCGCCGCATCCCCCACGACCCGCTGCTGGCCAACAAACGCAATGACGAGGGTGGCTGGGGCCTGCGTTCCTACGACAGCTCAGCCGACACCCCACGCAATGGCGAAGACGTCTTTGATGTGTACTCCCAGGCCCCCGGCCGGGGCCTGAACGGCATCGCCTACAAGGAGTGGTGATTCATGGAAAGGCAAAAGGGCTTTACCTTGATCGAACTGCTGGTGGTACTGGCGATCATCGCAACGCTGATGACCATCGCGGTACCGCGCTACTTCACAAGCCTTGAGACCTCGCGCGAAACCACGCTGCAGCAGAGCCTGGCGGTGATGCGCGAAGCCCTCGATCACTATTACGGTGACACCGGCCACTACCCCGATTCCATCGAACAGCTGGTTGAAGAGCGCTACCTGCGCAACGCGCCACTGGACCCGATCAATGGCAAACGCGACACCTGGCAACCGATCGCGCCACCGGACGGCGTGGTTGGTGGCGTTGCCGATGTAAAAAGCGGTGCAACCGGGAGGGCGCGTGATGGCAGCCTTTACTCCGAGTGGTAAGCCCTCCGCCATGGGCGGTTTCACCTACCTGGGCGTGCTGCTGCTGATTGCCTTGAGCAGCATGGCCCTGGCCTCGGCCGGCCAGGTCTGGTCGACGGTGGGCCAGCGCGAACGGGAACGCGAGCTGATCTGGGTCGGCACCCAGTACGCCCAGGCGCTGCGCAGTTTCTACCGGGCATCCCCCGGCCTTGCACAGTACCCGGCGACACTCGACGAACTGATCAACGACCCACGCTTTCCGTCGGCCCGGCACCACCTGCGCAGGCTCTACCCGGACCCAATTAGCCACTCGGACGAATGGGGCCTGGTGCGCTCGATCGACGGACGCATCACCGGCGTCTACAGCCGCTCCCAGGCAACCCCGATGAAACAGGCCGGGTTCCCTGCCGAGTGGTCCGACTTCGAAGGCGTGAGCCACTACGCCGACTGGCAGTTCGTGGCCGAGAAAGCCTTTATGGAATCCGCGGCCGGTGGGCGCAAATCGTTGAACCAGGGAGGTGCTGAATGAATCGCTTGGCCGCTGTGCTCGGACTGGTCGTGGCGCTGCTGTGCAGCCCACTGCGGGCGGGTGAAGAAGACGAAATGATGGGCTTTATCGTCGACAACACCATCTCCCACATCGGTCACGACTTCTATTACAGCTTCACCGAACGGCTGCGTGCCACCAGCCGTCTGGATTTCAACCTGGTGGTACGTGAGAGGCCGTCGGCCCGATGGGGCAGCCTGGTGACGGTGGAGTATCAACAACGGTTGGTGTACCGGCGGTTTTTGCCGCCCAACACCACTGATCTGCAGGACGTGGCCTATGAAGCCGCGGACCTGGTCAAGGCGCAGATTATCCAGCGCAAGCTGGAGGCATTGCTGCAAGACACTACTGATCTGGAGAAGGACGAATTATGAACAACAAGAGCCTCTCGCTGCGTACTGCCCTGTTGTTGGTCACCGCTGGCCTGTGCGGCCAGGCCCTGGCCACTGAACTGGTGTACACCCCGGTCAATCCTTCGTTCGGCGGCAACCCGCTCAATGGCACCTGGTTGCTCAACAACGCTCAGTCGCAGAACGATCACGACGACCCGGACCTGAAGTCACGTACCAGTGCCACCGGTACTTCCGCGCTGGAACGCTTCACGGCCCAGCTGCAATCGCGGCTGCTCACGCAACTGCTGGACAACGTCTCCAGTGGCCAGGGTGGAACCCTGTCCACGGATGCATTCATTGTCAACGTGGTCGACGATTCGGGCGCCCTGAGTATTCAGGTGACGGACCGCGTGACCGGTGAAATCTCAGAAATTCAGGTCAATGGCCTGGCCCAATAGGGCTTCAGGTTAAAGGGGAGAAAAAACATGAAAAGAATTCTGCTGACCCTGATTGCGGTTGTCCTCCTGCAAGGCTGCAGCCTGCGCGAGCCGATGTCGGCCGACCACGACCCAAAAACGCCCACCCTCACGCCACGGGCCTCCACCTATTACGACCTGCTGAACATGCCACGGCCAAAAGGCCGGTTGATGGCGGTGGTGTACGGCTTCCGTGACCAGACCGGGCAATACAAGCCCACCCCGGCCAGCTCGTTCTCCACCAGCGTCACCCAGGGCGCGGCGAGCATGCTGATGGACGCCTTGGCGGCCAGCGGCTGGTTCATGGTGCTTGAGCGTGAAGGGCTGCAGAATTTGCTGACCGAACGGAAAATCATCCGCGCCTCGCAGAAAAAACCCGATACCCCCCTCAATATCAAGAGTGAGCTGCCACCGCTGCAGGCGGCCAACCTGATGCTCGAAGGCGGCATCATCGCCTACGACACCAACGTGCGCAGTGGCGGGGAAGGGGCCCGATACCTGGGGATCGACATCGCCCGCGAATACCGGGTCGACCAGGTAACCGTCAACCTGCGTGCCGTGGATGTACGCACCGGGCAAGTGCTGTCCAACGTCATGACCAGCAAGACCATCTACTCGGTAGCCCGTAGCGCTGGCGTGTTCAAGTTCATCGAATTCAAGAAACTGCTTGAAGTCGAAGCCGGCTACACCACCAACGAGCCTGCGCAACTCTGCGTGCTCTCGGCCATTGAAGCGGCGGTGGGGCACATGCTGGCCCAAGGGATCGAGCGCAAGATGTGGGCAGTGGCGGAGGGTTCGGATTCGGCGACCGTGGACAAGTACCTGACTCAGTACCAGCAACCGTAACAAACCGGGCGCCACTGCCTGACGCACCGCGGGGACTCTATCGCCGGCAAGCCGTGCTCCTACCGACGCTACACCACCGATCGTGGTAGGAGCCGGGTTTACCCGCGAGAGGCCATCCCTGACACACCGTGGTGGCCTACTGATCAGTTGTGCAGCAAAGTCTTGCCCAAGTAGTCGAACAACAGGCAATAGAGCGCAATGGGAATCGGCAGCCCGAGCAGAGTGCCGATCAGGTAGTGACGAAAACGCACACCGCTGAGGCTCAAGGCATAGCTCAAGGGGGGCGCGGTCTGGAACAACAGGCGCAGCAGTGTCACGGATGACACTGGGTGACGGTCCAGATAGCTGAATATGCGCCGGGCCAGGCGATTGTCGAACTCGCGCAGGGCATCACCGCCTAATAGGCGAATGATGTAAAAGATGCAACTGCAGGAGAAGACGGCCGCCACATAAGTGGCCAACCCACCCCAGACACGGCCCAGCGTCAAGACTGCCGCGCCAAGAAACAGCCAACCGGGGATCTGCAACAGATTGCCCATCGTGAACAGCAACGCAAACAACAGCACCCCACCGAGCTTGTTCTCCAGCAGCACGTCACGCAGGTATTGCACCGTGAAGTGTTCGCGCAAGCCACTGAGCTGGAAAGCCACTAGCAGTACCAGCAGAAACAGCACCACCAGCAGCAGGCGTTTGTATTTATGCATCGTCAGTGGCTCGTGATGGCAAGGATTGAAGTGATTGAAGCTGATATCAAGTAGATGCGCTGATTCGGTTCTGGGTAAACGCCCATTAGGCATCTCTGCGTTCCTGAGCGCGATGTCGGACCAGATGAAAGGATGCCTCGAATCCAAGCGCTAGTGTGCTGTCTGCGAAATAGCTTTTCTAATTTTTCACCTACACTTCAGGTGTCATTTCCCCCTTGGAGAGCTTCAGGTGAGCGCACTGGACATTACGCTTAGCTCCGAAGAAAAGGCCGAACTGAACCGGCGCGTTCGCTCCGCCACCATTCCCCAGCGTGAAGGTCGTAGAGCACGCATTGTGCTGCTTGCAGCACAGGGCGAAACGCGGGAAGAGATTGCACGACTGACTGGGTTTTCTCTCCCGACAGTCACCAACTGGTGCCAACGCTTTCAGTTGCTCCGGCTCGACGGATTGATTGATAAACCAGGTCGTGGACGCAAGTCGTCGCTGCCTGCCGATACTGTCCGCCGCGTCTTGGAGCAGGTCACGAAACCTCGCATTGGCGAGTCGCGATGGAGCTGCAGGAGTATGGCGAGAGCGGTCGGGATTTCTTCGAGTACGGTCCATAAGTTATGGGCTGCCAATGACTTGAAGCCTCATCTGACTCGCATCTTCAAGCTCTCAAACGATCCGCAGTTCGAACAGAAATGCTGGGATGTTATCGGCCTTTACCTGGCCCCGCCGGACAAGGCATTGGTGCTGTGTTGCGACGAAAAAAGCCAGGTGCAGGCCTTGGAACGCACGCAGCCTGGATTGCCTCTGGGCATCGGCCACATCCAGACGAAATCACATGATTACACCCGCCACGGCACGGTTACATTATTCGCTGCGCTGGATTATCTGCAGGGAAAATTGATCAGCAGCATCGAACGTCAACACCGTCATCAAGAGTGGTTGTCCTTCCTCAAGAAGATCAACAAGCAGACCCCCAAGAATCTCCAGCTTCACCTGATCGTCGATAACTATGCGACGCACAAGCACGCCGCCGTGAAAACCTGGCTGGCGAAGCACCCGCGTTTCCATATGCACTTCACACCGACGTCCAGCTCTTGGATGAACATGGTCGAACGATTTTTCCGAGACATCACGGTGTATCTACCAGACGGTAGCTTTGCCTCGGTGCGCGAGTTGGAATCCTCGATAACAACGTTCATGGCACTAAGAAATGCTCAGCCGACCCGGTACGTTTGGAACGCGAAAGGCGAGGAGATTTTGAGCAAAATCCAACGAGCTCGCGAGGCACTTGAGGTCGTACCATAGGGATAAATTATTTCGAAGACAGCACACTAGCGCGTCTAGTAAGCCGCTGGGCGCAGCGTTACCCCATGGCAAGTAAGGTACGAGGCGCGTTGTTGGTAGCTCCGAGCAACAATCGTTCCGGCGCAATCGGAGCCAATTCCAGCGTGGAGTGCAGTGCGTCGAAACCGCGGCCCATCAAGGCCAGAACAGCATCGATCATCTTACACAGTCGGCGCAGCATGTGATCCTTGGGGGGCTCCAGCGTTGTGAAGCTGAACAGATCATTTTGCTTGAGAGTGGGTCTACACATTGGCTCAGTCTTGCGCTGACATTAAAGAACATGCTGGGTAGTTTGCCAGAACCCAATCCGGTTCAGCCGTTTTCAACCGCTTGTTAAAGCGTCTTGGATTTTCCCTCCCCCTTCATTCTCACCTCGGTTGACTATCTAGTCTGGATGTCAGGCGGCTTTTTTTAGATAAATCAAAGTGTTTGATGGGGCCCTGACTCTGTGCCAGGCGTTAGCTTAATACGACTGTCGCACTCTGGCTTCCTATATCAAGAGTTACCTACCCTTGTAGGAAACTTCTTGATTTCATTCTGGTGGTTGGATCTTTGCTTGTAACTGGAGATACTCGCGCTCGTGATCACTCGCTTGATCGCATCCGCGAATGGCTACAGCCCATAACATGAAATGGGAACGGAGCAGTTCTTGGAGTTAATAGAAGGCTTATCAAAAAAGCTGGAACCGTTAATCTCAACGCTGTGTGAAAATCTGTTTTCAAAGTAGCTGGTTTTTGTATGGAATTGTTTGGAATTAAATTTTTACATTGCTGATCTCTATTAGCTAGCCGTTGATGAATTGGACCTCCTTGGTTTCAAGGAGGGTGTGCGGAAATGGAATTTCTGGGAGGCACAAAGTGCAGCATTTTTACCAATCGCTTTATCGGCACGCCTGCGAAAAATCCGATGCGATCGCCTATCGGTTTTTCGAGGGTGGAGGACGGGCTCCGGTGGAGCTCACGTTTCGCCAGGTCTTCGCCCAGGCATCGGCGCTCGCCGCCTGGTTGCAGCACTTGGAGCTGCAGGGTGAGCGGGTTTTGCTGACTTGCAAGTCGCAGCAGAGTTTCACCCTCGGTTTCTTCGCCTGCCTGCTCGCTGGCAGCGTGGCCGTTCCCGCCCCAGTTGCCCGCCGAAAGGGCCATTCCGGTCGTCTGGAGACCCTGCTTGCCAGTGCGCAAGTACGTGGGGTGATGTGCGATACCGACGAACTCGAATTGGGAGATGACCTCCAGTACATCGACATGCGCGCCTGGCACGTCGCTCAGGGTTTGGCCTCGCCCGACTGGGTCGAGCCAACCATTGATGCGCAGAGCGTGGCGTTCCTGCAGTTTACCTCCGGCTCGACCTCCGAGCCCAAGGGTGTGGTGGTCACCCACGGTAACCTGATGCACAACTGTGCGGTGATCGTCGAGGCGATGGGATTCACTCCCGCGTCCTCAATCCTGACGGCATTACCTCTTTTTCACGATATGGGCCTGATCGGCGGCGTGCTGGTATCGATGTACGTTGGCTGCATCGGCAACTGCATGCAGCCGGCGGAGTTCGTACAGTTTCCCGAGCGCTGGCTGCGGGTCATATCCGACTACGGGATCACCATTAGCGGCGGCCCCAATTTCATGTACGAACTGGCCGCTCGCAATATCACCCACGAGCAACTGGAGCATTGCGACCTGTCGCGCTGGCACGTCGCGTTCTGCGGTGCCGAGCCCATTCGGCCAGGCACCATTGAGCATTTCACGGCGCGTTTCGCAGCGATTGGTTTCCGGCCCCAGGCCTTCTATCCCTGCTATGGCATCGCTGAATCCACGTTGTTCGTCACTGGCAAGCGTCTCGATGCATTACCGAAGAGCTGCAGCCATCAGGGCCGGCCGGTGGTCAATTGCGGCGTTGCACGGTGCGGCACCCAGGTGCGAATCGTTGATCCGCAGACCCATGCGCGCCTGCCCGAGTTGCAGGTGGGTGAGATCTGGGTTGCCGGGCAGAGCGTGGCAGCCGGTTACTGGCGCCACGCTGAATTAAGTGCGCAAGTATTCGGCGCGCGCCTCGACGGGGAGCCGCAAACGTACCTGCGCACAGGTGACCTGGGCTACTTGAAGAACGACGAATTGCACCTGGTCGGACGCCTGAAGGATCAACTGGTTGTCTACGGCAAGAAATACGCGCCGAATGACCTCGAGGCTGAAGCCCAAGCCAGCCACGAAGCTCTGCGCGAGGACGGCGGTGCGGCATTCGTGCTGAATGACGAAGACGGCGACAAAGTCCTCCTGGTGTTCGAGCTCAAGCGTGAGTGGTTGCGGCGTCCTGCCGAGTGGCAGCAAGTGGACAGCGCTGTACGCCAGGCGGTCAGCGCCACCTTTGGCGTCGCGCTCGAGGAGCTGGTGCTGATCAGGCCCGGCAGCCTACCACGCACGTCCAGTGGCAAGGTGCGGCGGCACCAGTGTCGTCTAGATTACCAGTCGGGCTCGCTCCAGCGGGTCATCTGAACACGGCCGTGCGTGCGGTCAGTGAATCTATCTGTCAACAGGGAATGTCATGACTGAACTTGAGCAGCGCCTGCGCGATGCGTTGGCATCGTTGCTGGCTATTGAGCCAGCCCACATCTGCATCACCGCACCATTCGACGAGCTTGGAGTCGACTCTCTGATCGCCCTGCGTTTGGCCCGCCAGGTGTTCGACCTGACGGGCATCGATATTGATATCGAATGCATCCTGGACAACCCGTCGATCGATCGGCTGGCGGGTCATTTAAATGCGTGTCGCGACGCTGTCGCGACTGACGCAGTCTGATCAGAGGCGTATGTCGTGAACGTGTCGCTTGCCCCCGGAGATTGGTTCCCCCTTTCGTTCGTCCAGCGCAGTCGCTGGTTCATCTACCGTATTGATCCTGCCTTGCGAGGGCGGCAGAACAACGGTTTCGCCGCGCGCGTGCTGGGCCATCTCGCGCTCGACGCTTTACGTGAAGCCATCGAGTACTTGGTGGCGCGCCATCCCGCGCTCAGAACCTGTTACCGGGAGCGTGATGGCGAACCCG
Organism: Pseudomonas sp. KH_021; assembly: GCF_057838865.1. NCBI lineage: Bacteria > Pseudomonadati > Pseudomonadota > Gammaproteobacteria > Pseudomonadales > Pseudomonadaceae > Pseudomonas > Pseudomonas sp. KH_021. The sequence continues at coordinate 2,784,111 of NZ_CM174477.1, forward strand.
AGCAATGTGTGGCGACGAGCTTGCCAGTGAGTGTGAGCGAGCAGTGGGTCGAGTCAGGGGACGCCACCGCGCTCGAACACCAGATTGCCGCAGAGTTCGCCAGGCCGTTCGATCTGACCGGCGAAGCGTTGCTGCGCGCCAAGCTCTATCGCATCGATGCAAGCGAAGCGGTGCTGGTCTTGACTTTCGACCATCTCGCGGTGGATGTCTGGTCCTATTGGCTGCTCATCGATGAGCTGGGGCGCCATCTGCAAGAAGGTGCGCCGACGCAGCCGCTCACTGCGCGCACGACCTATCGCGACTTTGTGCAATACCAGCACGACTGGCTGGAGAGTGCTCGGGCCCACACTCAACTGCGCTATTGGCAGGAGCAACTAACAGCACCGTTGCCGGTCCTGGCGTTCGCACCCGAGCAGTGTGAATCCGAGGTCAAGGACACGCCCCAGCAACGGCTTGCCATCGAGCTTCCCGCCACGCTCAGTGAGTCGCTTCGTGCATTGTCGGCAGCCCATGCGTGCACATTGCATGTGACCTTGCTGACGGCTTACGCGCTACTCCTGCAACGCTACTTCGGCGAGGACGACCTGATCATTGGCGTCCCCCTGCCGGGGAGAACCGAGCAAGCCTGGGATCAGGTGGTGGGCGACTTCGTCAATCTGCTGCCGCTGCGCATTCGGCTCGCGCCCCAGGCCACTGTCGGCGAGCTGTTGCGCCAGATCAGGCGCACGGCGATGGGCGCGCTGGCGAATCAGGACTATCCGTTTTCGCGGTTGGTCGAGCGGCTGTGCACTGAGCGTTCCGCGACGTCCCATCCACTCTTCCAAACGAGCTTCACTTTCCATAAAGCGCGTCACGGCCAAGCAGCAGGGCTGATGGCCTTCACTGCGAGCGACGCCGTCGTGCAGTGGGGCGGTGTCGCGCTAAGCACGTTCCCGCTCCAGCAGTCCGGCATGGGGGCGTCACTGCCGCTGGCTCTTGAGACCCTCGATGTGCCGAGCGGCATCCGTTGTGATTTCAAATATGCACCGGGGCATTTCGATGCCGGCACGATGACCCATATGGCCGAGCACTTTGTGTGCCTTCTGCAGTCGATGGTCAGCGCTGGCGATCGATGCGTCGGCGAACTCGACATGCTGCCGCCTGCGCAGCGTCAGCAGTTGCTGCAGACCTGGAACGACACGGCGTCACCGCAGGCCAGCTATTCTATCGCCCAATCGTTCGAGCTGCAGGTCAGGCACACCCCCGACCGACTGGCGCTGTGCCACGAGGGCGTTGGGATGACCTATGCGCAGCTCGACGCACGGGCCAATCGACTAGCGCACTATTTGATCGAGCAGGGTGTTGGCGCCCCGGACTTGGTGGGGCTGTGCGCCGACCGTGGCTTTGAGTTGCTGGTCGGGGTGCTCGGGGTTCTCAAGGCCGGCGCGGCCTACCTGCCTTTGGCCCCGTCCTATCCCACCGATCGTCTGGCCTACATGATCGAGGATGGTCGGCCACGGCTGTTGCTGACGCTGGAGCATCTACGGTCGACCGTGGCGGCGATTGCCGGCTGCCCGACGATCTTCTGTCTCGATGCCCAGGTGGTCGTGCTGCAGCACTTCGCAGCGTTCGCCCCACAGCGAGTGGAAGATCCGGCCAACCTGGCCTATGTGATCTACACCTCGGGCTCCACCGGCAAGCCCAAGGGTGTGGCGATCACCCAGAGCGGAGCGGTCAATCTGCTCGCCGCGTTGCAGGAGCGTGTGTACGACACGCTTGGCCATGGGGCTAACTTGCGTGTTGGCATGAACGCTTCGATTTCGTTCGATGCCTCGGTGCAGCAGTGGCTCATGCTGCTCAAGGGCGCCACCTTGTATTTTGTGCCTGAAGGCATTCGGCATGACCCGCACCAGTTGGCAGCGGTAGTTGGTCCCTGGCAGCTCGATGTCCTGGACTGCACGCCAGCGCAATTACCATTGCTGCTGGCCGCCAACGACCGCGTGCCACTGGCCCGCTGCCTACTGATCGGCGGTGACGCGATCAATCAAAAGACCTGGCGTAACCTGCGCAATCGAGAAGAGCTGCGCAGCTTCAACCTTTACGGGCCTACCGAGGCCACTGTCGACACTTTGATCTGCGATATCCGTGCAGCGGGAAATACACCATCACTGGGAAGGCCAATTCGCAACGTCTGTGTGTACCTGCTGGATCAGACCTTGAACCCGGTCCCGGTAGGCATCGTCGGTGAACTGTATATAGGCGGCGCGGGCTTGGCACGGGGCTATCTGCGTCGTCCGGGGCTTAGCGCTGAACGCTTCGTGGCCGACCCGTTCAGCGCGGCGTCTGGCGCACGGATGTACCGTACAGGCGACCTTGGCCGCTATCGGACCGACGGCCACCTCGAATACTTGGGACGTATCGACCATCAAGTGAAGGTACGCGGCTATCGCATCGAGTTGGGCGAGATCGAGGCGGCGCTGGCGGAATTGCCTGAGGTAAGTCAGGTCGAGGTGATGGTCAAGGAGGACCGCTTCGGTGACAGACAACTGGTGGCGTATCTGGTGCCTGCTGCGGGTCAGTGCTTGCCGCAGCACGACGCGCTGCGCGCGTTGCTGCTGCGCAGCCTGCCCGAGTTCATGGTGCCGGGGCGATTCGTCGTGCTGCCGGCCCTGCCTCTGACCGCCAACGGCAAAGTAGACAGAAAGTCACTGCCGGCGCCCGACCCACGCGAGCAGGCGGCGGGCTATGAGGCGCCGGTGAGCGAAACAGAAAGGCAACTGGCGGCTATCTGGGGCGAGGTGCTCAAACGCGAGCAGGTCGGGCGCGATGATGACTTTTTCGACCTGGGAGGGCACTCGCTGCTGACCACCCAAGTAGCGGCGCGAGTACGCGAAGTGTTCAAGGTCGAGCCGGCACTGCGTGTGCTGTTCGAACACACCCGGCTTAGTGCACAGGCCGCCCTGCTGGACGGTCAGGGCACGGAGCACCAGTTGGCGCCGTTACCGGAACTGGTGGCAGGACCGCGCCCAGCAAGACTGCCGCTTTCGTATGCGCAAGAGCGCCTGTGGCTGCTTGAACAGATCGAGACCATGGGCTCGGCTTACAGCATCAGTGGTGCGATATGTATCACCGGCACGCTGGACGATAGAGCGTTCGAGAAAGCCATAAATGAAATCGTCCGACGCCACGAATCGCTGCGCACACGCATCGTGGCTGATGAGGAGTTGATCGAGCAGATCATCGCGCCGCCGCACTTGTTCTCGCTGGAGCGTCAGGACCTGACGAGCACTCCGCAAGATTTGCGTCGCGAAGAGGCTGCCCGGCGCGTGCGGGACGTGGCGCAGCTAGGTTTCGACCTAGCGAACGTCCTGCCGTTTCGCGTCGCGCTGATACGCTTGTCGGACGAGGAACACATAGCCGTCGTCAGCATGCACCACATCGTCTCCGATGGCTGGTCGCTGGGCGTGCTGGTTCGCGAGCTGGGCGCCTTGTACGTGGCGTACCATGAAGGGCGGCCTTCGCCCCTGGCTGACCTGCCTGTGCAGTACGCCGATTTCGCCCTCTGGCAACGTACCTGGATGCGCGACACGCTGCTCGTCCAGCAGGCCGACTACTGGAAGACCGTGCTACGCGGCATGCCGACGGGGCTGAACCTGCCCCTGGATCGCCCCCGGCCGCCGGTGCAGAGCTATCAGGGTGCCAAACAGCACTTCGTGCTACCCGCCGAGCTCACCCAGCGCATGACGACGCTGGCGGGTTCGCACAAGGCCACGCTGTTTATGCTGCTGCTGGCAGGCTTTCAGCATGTCCTGGCGCGTTGGAGCGGCCAGGACGATATCGTGCTCGGCACCCCTGTGGCCGGCCGTACCCATCGTGTGGTCGAGGGGCTGATCGGGTTCTTCGTCAATGTCCTGGTGCTGCGCACGGATCTGTCGGGGGCGCCCAGCCTGCGGCAGTTGGTCGAGCGGGCCAAGGAAACTGCGCTACAGGCTTACAGTCATCAGGACCTTCCCTTCGAGCGTCTGGTCGAGGAACTCAATCCGCCACGCGACCTGTCGCGACCGCCGATCATTCAGGTGATGATTAACTCTATTCCTGCCGCTAACCGCCCAGAAACCCTGGAACTGCCTGGCTTGTGCGTCGAAACTTTGCAGGCCGGCGAGGTCAGCGCCCGCTACGAACTGATGCTGCGCGTGCAGGAGGAGGGCGACCGCGTAGTGTGTTCGCTCGAATACGCGACTGACCTGTTTGACGCAGCGACTATTGCCTGGCTGGTCAAGCACTACTGCTCGATCCTCGAGCAGGGCGTGGCCGAGCCAGATCAGCCGCTGGTTGAGTTCGTCCTGCCCGGTAGCGACCTGCAGCTTTCATCAAGAGCGGTGAGGCAGGGCAGGGCGGTGCAGAGCGTCGATCAATTGTTCGCCATACAGGTCAGGCGCGATCCGGCGGCGATCGCGTGCGAGTACAGCGGTGGTGGGATCCGATACGACAACCTGGACGCGTGGGCCAAACGGGTGGCGCGCTATCTGCGTGCCAGCGGAGTGGCGCCGGGTGCGACGGTGGGCCTGATGCTGCTGGCCGACCCACTCATCGCGGCGGCGTTACTGGGCATATTCAGCGCCGGTGCGGTCTGCCTGCCTCTGGACCCGGCCTACGCCGATGAGCATCTGCGCCAGCTTGCGCAGGAAGGCAAAGCCGTGTTGACGCTGGGCGTTCAAGGGCGCGCGGCGGCCCTGGCGCGCCCAGGCTGCCCGGGTATTGAGGTGATGCAAGCAATCTCGGACCTAGGCCGTGGGCCTGTCAATGCGAGCGATCCGCCACCGAGCGCGGACGCTGTCTGTTGCCTGTTCCCAACCTGGAGTGAGCAGAGCCATCGCCGGCTGCTGACGATGACCCATCGAGGCCTGGCGCAGCAGTTGGCGGCGATGGTCGAATGTCGCGCCCGTGGTGAACTGCCGCGCAGCGTCGATGGCGCCGCGCCGCTGTGCGACATGCTGCTGCCGCTGGTGTCGGGTGCCTGCCTGTATCTAGATGAGTGCAAAAGCCGGATACCACCGGTGCAGGTTTTGTCCTATGGCCTCATGCGCCAGTTCGATCATTCGCCCATGAACGTCGAGGCACCTGCCCAGGGACAGGCGATTCCTGGCGTGAAGGCCTACGTGCTCGATCCCAACCTGGCGTCCCTTCCGCCGTGCCTGGTGGGGGAGGTGTATGTCGATGCCGCGTCGTGGACCCAGGGCTACCGGGGACCTACCGAGCACGATGAATTACTGACGAGCCCAGCGTTACCAGGAACGCGGCTGCTGCGCACCGGCATGCGCGGGCGCTGGCGAGCGGACGGCCATTTGGAATACGTCGGTAGGCCCAACCACACCTGGGTCGACGGACAGCACGTCGACCTCGTAGAAATCGAGGTGGCGCTGCGCGCCCACCCACGGATCGATGACGCCCTGGTGATACGCCGTGAGGATGCGGCCGCGCCTCGTCTGGTGGGCTACGTGACTCTGGAGGATGGCGCGACGCTTGCGCCGACGGAGCTGGCGTGGCGCGAGGCGCTGGAACAGCGCCTCGCTGTGCACCTGATCCCATCGGTGGTGGTGCTGGAACGCCTACCGCGCACTGCCGATGGAGCTATCGACTGGCACGCGTTGCCAGCGCCAGGCCGGTTGGAGGAGGCGCGTACGGCACTCCAGACACCGGTCGAGCGCGAATTGGCCAGGCTGTGGGCCGAAGTGCTGGGCGTCGAACAGGTTGGAATGGAGGACAACTTTTTCGACCTGGGTGGGCATTCCTTGCTGGCGACCGTCATTTCGTCGCGGATTCGCCAGGCATTCGGAGTTGAGCTGCCGCTGCGCACCTTGTTCGAATCCGTGACCCTGCGCGCGCTGGCCTTGCTCATCACACAGGCCCAGCAGGCCCTGGCCGACGTGGTGGCGGATGGCTCCGACGAAGAGGAGGGCAACTTGTGAGTGCCACTCTAGCGCGATACACCTGATTTCATATGGAGAAATGACCAATGTACACACCCCGATCGACTGCACCCTCGGTGCAATTGCATACCGAATCGCGCAGATATCTCGCCGTAGATCCGAGCCAAAGGCTGATCGCTCGCACCACCTTGGCACAGGTTCTGGCCAGCCTGACGGCGAGCGAACTGAGTAGGCCGGCGTTGACCAGCTACGAAGGTGAGGCCTTGGCCCAGCACTATTCGTATGCCGAGTTGCTCGTGCAGATCCGCGGGCTGGCGTGCTGGTTCGCTCAAGCGCAAGGGGTGAGGCGTGGCGAGCGGGTGGTGGTGCTGTCGAGCAATGGGCCGCAGGCCTATGTCGCCCACCTGGCGCTGATGTCGATTGGCGCGATAACCGTTCCGGTGAGCAATACCGAATCGTTGCAGGTGCTCAAGGTCATCATCGAAAAGGTCCAACCGCATCTGCTGGTCACAGGGCGCGATGTTGCCTCGGAGCTCACGCAGGTCGAAGGGCAGGTGACCCGTGCGTTGCCGTCGTTGCCGCTTTCGCCGACGACCGAGGACGCAGGGTTCATCTGGCCGCAGGCGGATGTCCAGCCCGACGACCTCGCCGTGATTCTGTTCACCTCCGGCACCACCTCGGTACCAAAAGGGGTGTGCCTGAGTCATTACAACTTGATGCTGAACGCCGAGGGATTGAGTCGCGTGCACAACCTCGCCGAGCACCCGGTGCATATGTGCGTGCTGCCGCTGTTTCATGCCAATGCGTTCGGCTTCTCGATGATCACCTCGCTGTATGCCTCTAATCATGTGCTGCTGTGTGCGGGGCTGCCGGGCACGGGGGTGTGGTCAATCCTACGTGAGCATCGTGTCAACATCATCTCGCTGGTGCCTGAGATCATCCGCGTGCTTGCGAGCTGTCCGACGCCTCGAGCCTCGCTGCCCGATCTGCGCTACGTGGTGTCGGCGGCGGCACCGTTGCCCAAGGTCGTGGCCCAGGCGTTCATGAGCAGCACCGGCATCGACATTCATCAAGGCTATGGCTTGAGCGAGTGCGTGAACTTCGCGGCGGCCGTGCCTTGGAACGTGGGCGAAGCCGATTTCGCGCGCGCGTGCACGCACTGGCAGGTCCCCAGCATCGGGCCGGCGGTGTTCGGTTGCGAAATCGACATCGTGCGCGCCGATGGCACGTCGGCGAGCGGAGAAGAAGAGGGCGATATCGTCATCAGTGGCCATACCCTGATGCTCGGCTACTGGGATGAGCCGGCCGCCACCGAGGCAGCCTTGGGCGACGGCTACCTACGTACCGGCGACTTGGGCTTCTTCGCCTGGATCGATGGGCGGCGCTACATCTTCGTCACCGGACGCAAGAAGGAAATCATCATTCGTTACGGCGAAAACCTGTCACCGCTGGTCATCGAAGCGCAACTCAATGCGCTGCGTCAGTTTGGCCGCTTTGCGGTGAGCGGATTCGCCAACGAAATGGCCGGTGAAGAAATCGGCCTGTACCTGCACTGCGAGCGTACACCAGAGACCGAGCTCAGGGTGCTGGAGCGCGTGCGCTCCTGCACCACCCGCTATCGGCCAAGGGTCATTCTGTTTGGTCGTGAACCGATACCCGCGACATCGACGGGAAAGGTCAAGCGAGCCTTGCTGGCAGCCCGGTTCGTTGCCTATGAAAAACGCATCTGCGGCAACGATCCGATTGTCGGCGTTATTGCATGAACGCAATGAGTTTATCCACCAAGGAAGACAAAATGGAAAACAACCCAAGCTTCATCCCCTACCCGCTGGCCCATGGACTGCTGTCGAGCATGGGGGGCGATGCATATCCCACTCAATTGTGGGGATGCTCCCATGACCACTTGCTGTTGCCGGCCACCGGAACCCACTTTGGTTATGTCTACGAAGGGACGCTGGTTCTCGAGCATGCCTCCGGTACATTCAACATTCATGCTGGCATGTACTTCTCCGCACCAGGCCGTGTGGTGCTGCACGGTGACGGGTCCGGCATAGCCATCACCCGCATTGGCTACGACGGCTTCTTTAATATCGGTGGCCCGATCGAAGCCCGTGGCCGCCTAAAGTACATCGACGGCTGCACCGACTCACTGCTGATCCCGCCGGTCATGATGGGCGACAGCTGCCTCAACCTGCTGTACTTCCCCATCGGTATAGATCAGACCCTGCATACCCACCCTTCGATGCGGGTCGGCATGATCATTCGTGGCCGGGGTGAATGCATCACTCCCGGTGGCGTAATCGCCCTGGAGCCAGGGCGGGTATTCGTCATTCCGGCCGAAGGCAAACATGGCTTCCGCACGGGGGGCAGCGATATGTCAGTGATTGCATATCACCCCGACAGTGACTTTGGCCCCACCCATGAATTCCATCCGATGATCAACAGAACCATCGTCGATGGGGTCTCGGCCAATTCCATCGATGAGATCAAGACCAAGTAAGACAGATGGCCACTTCAGGGCGTGCTTGCCTCGCCGGGCAGGCATGCTTGTCGTTATCAAGAGGGATGAACAATGAAAACAAGCCCGTTGCGCAATGACTATGGCGTCATGGTCGAACCGCAGTCTCTCGTCATACGATTGGTCGATCTGGATCACTTGCAACTCAAGCACTTGCTCAAAACACAGGGCGTCGTGCTGCTGCGAGGGTTCGATATCAGCATCACTGAATATGAAGCGTTCACCCTGAGGTTCGCGCACAAGATGATCCCCAACCGCGAGACTTTCGTCATTCCCAACAGCGGCTATCGGGATCGCGAGGACGTCAGCGGCGATAGCCTCACCGCGACGGTGAACCTGCACAAGGGACCGATAGGCTGGCACAGCGAAGACTGCCACTTGCCTACCAGCCCCCACCTGCTATTCCTCTATTGCGAACGCCCGCCCTTGCGCGGCGGTGCCACGCTGCTGACCGATGGCATCGAAGTCTTCTCCCAATGCGACGAGGTCATTCGCGAGTTCCTCGCCTGCCATTCACACCTGCACACCTGGACGCGGCCGCCAGAGTTGGTTGCCAAGATGCTCGGGGTTGCCCCACAGGACGTCAAAGGGGCGATCAGCCGCCTAATCGACGGCATGACCAATGGGCAGAAGCTGGAAGTTGAGTTCACCCCGGAGCAGATAGTGGCGAAATTTACCGAACCGTTAGCGCGCACCCCAAGGTGGTCGATGCACAAGGCCTTCTGCAACCGCATCCTGCTCTATCGCGTGTTACGCCAGGCCAATCTGCGCGAAGGGGCTGCATCGAGCGTGGTCGAGCCCATCCCTGGCGAGGATTTCGAGAACATGCTGCGTGTCATCGACAACCTGGCTTACCTGAGTGCCTACCATGTGCATTGGCAGCGGGGTGATCTGGTGATGTTCGACAACACCCGCATCATGCATGCCCGGGGGCCCATCCTGGATCAGCAGCGCAGGATTCTGACGCGCAGTTGCATCGCGAACTTCTAAGGAGTGGCCGGCATGATCATTCGTGAAACCGATATCCAGGACTGGGAACGTTTGAAATCGATCCGACTGCAGGCGCTTTCCTGTTCGCCCACCGCGTTCGGCGTCAGTCATGCGGACGCCGTCAAATACAGCGATGAGCGCTGGAAGAGTCTCGCCTCGGCACAACAGACACCGTATTTCTGGTTGGCCATCGACCACGATCTGCCGGTCGGGATGATCGGCGGTGGCATCGATCGAAGGCGGCACTTCAACTTGATCGGCATGTGGGTCAAGCATGAGCTGCGGGGCGGCGGCGTTGCCCAGTGCCTGGTTGAGGTACTCAAGTCGCGCGCCTTGGAGCTTGGCTTCGAGCGCATCGTTCTGGGCGTATCTCCCGACAACGCACGCGCCGCGAACTTTTACAAACGGCAAGGTTTTGCATTTATCGACGAGTTCGAATGGCTGACCAGCCATCCAGACATCAAAGTGCAAACCATGGAGTGGATCGACCCTGCGCGCAGCGAAGCGCCGTAAAGCGGGGCGAAACACGGCTCGAGCAGGCGAGAAACGCCTTTTTTATCGAACGTCACAGCTTGGATGCAGATAACCGATGATCAACACAATCATGTCGCTACTGGCCGACAGGGGCATTCGCCTGTCGTTGAACAATAATGGCCTCACCTACAAAGCACCGAAGGGCGCTCTAACCGAGGAACTCAAGGGGCTGATTGTCGAGCATAGAGCGGCCATCATCGAGTTCCTCAAACTGCAACGCAACGTGGGGCTGCAGGATCAGCTGCGGGTGGTAACACGCGACGCTGCCAGCGCTCATCCGCTGTCCTTCGCCCAGCAGCGGCTGTGGTTGCTCGATCGCATCAACGAAGGCAGTGCGCACTACAACATGCCCTGCGCCCTGCGTTTGACCGGCAGTCTCGACATCGATGCGCTCGACCGCGCCTTCGTCACCATCCTTGAGCGCCACGAAAGCCTGCGTACCTGCTTCAGCATCGATGCCGACGATGTGCCTCACCAGATCATCAGCCTAGTCCCGACGTTCCGTGTGCAGCGCCGCGATCTGCGCGGTCTTGCCCGCGAGGAGTCAGCGGCGAAAGTCGATGCGTTGACTCGTGAAGAGGCCAATCGACCCTTCGACTTGAGCGCGGACTTGATGCTGCGCGTGGTGCTGCTGACGCTGGACAGAGACGAGCACGTGCTGTTGGTGACTTTGCACCATGTTGCCTCCGATGGCTGGTCGACGACGCTGCTGGTCAAGGAGTTTTGCAGAATCTACAGCGCCTACGTGCAAGGGTTGGAAAATCCACTCGAACCACTGCCAATCCAGTACGCCGACTACGCTCATTGGCAACGTGAGTGGCTGCAGGGTCCTGTGCTCGATGAGCAGCTCGGTTACTGGCAGCGGCAGTTGGCGGACTTGCCACGAGTGCACAATCTACCGCTCGATCGCCCGAGACCGGTCAGCCAGACGTTCACCGGGGGTGTCTGTTTGAGCCGACTGGACGTGAATATGCTGGCACGCCTGCACAGTTGCTGCCGGTCGTTCGGTGCAACCCTGTTCATGGGCCTGCATGCGGCTTTCGCTGCCTTCCTGTCGCGCTACAGCAACGAACAAGACATCGTGGTCGGCAGCCCCATCGCCAACCGTGAGCAGGCCGAGGTGGCGCAATTGATCGGTTTTTTCGTCAACACCCTGGTGCTGCGCAGCGACCTGTCCGGCGAGGTCTCGTTCGCGGTGCTGATCGAACAGTGCAAGCAAACCTTGCTTGATGCTTATGGGCATCAGCAAGTGCCGTTTGAACTGATTGTCGAGCGGCTGCAGCCAGAACGTAGCCTGAGTCACGCGACGCTGTTCCAGATCATGCTGGTCCTGCACAACGGCGAACAGGCAACGCTGTCGCTGCCAGGGCTGCAATTGAACGTTATGCCGCAGCCTGCCGTCACCACCAAGTACGACCTCACGCTCAAGGCAAGCGAGGATGAGCGGGGGCTGTCGCTGGCCTGGGAGTACAACGCCGATCTATTCGATCATGACACCGTCGAGCGCATGGCCCGGCATTTCGAACGACTCTTGGCCAGCATGCTGCGGTGCCCCGACGCGCCGGTGTCGAAACTGGACATGCTCGATGACGTCGAGCGCCGCCAGCTACTGGAGGCGTGGAACGATACGGCCGTGCCCGCATCACCAGGCGAGCACCTGCATACCTTGATCGAAGATCAGGTGGTGCTCCACCCCGAGCGAAGAGCGGTGTTCGACGAGCATTTTAGCTTCAGTTATGGCGCCTTGAATGCGGCGGCCAATGGCTTGGCCCATGGGCTGATCGAGCTCGGCATCGAGCCCGGCGATGTAGTGCCGGTGATGATGAAAGGTGGTTGCTCGGTGCCGTTGGCCTTGCTGGCCGTGATGAAGGCGGGTGGGGTGTTCGCGCCGATCGACCTGCGTTGGCCTGAGCAGCGGATTCAGGCTGTGGTGAATCGGCTGGAGCCGCGCGTCGTGTTGCAAGACCAACTTGCGGCGCAGCGCTTCGGCGACGCTTGGCGCGCCATGGTGGTCGATCTGGAGCGCTTACCCGCGCGCGCGGACAACCTGTCCCTGCGCCTAGGGGCTGACGCGTCGATCTATGTCATCCACACCTCGGGATCGACTGGCAAGCCAAAAGGGGCGATCAATCTGCATGCAGGTATCGTCAACCGGCTGCGCTTCATGGATCGCTATTTCGTTGCAAACGATGAGGTGGTGATGCAAACCACCCACCATTGTTTCGACTCTAGTGTCTGGCAGTTCTTCTGGCCGCTGCTAAGCGGCGGTAGCTGTTTCATTCTAGACACCGACAAGGATTTCGACGTCGCTGGCCTGATCGCGGTGATCGCTCGCCATGGGGTGACAGTTACCGATTTCACCCCGGCGTTGTTCGCCGCGCTTGTCGAGGAGTTACAGGCCAGGCGCTGGCCGAGTGCGCCGATGGCGACACTCAAGGCCTTAGTCGTGGGCGGCGAGGCGATGATCGTCGAGACCGCCCGGTGCTTCAAGCAGGCATACCCCGGCATTGAGTTGATCAATGCCTATGGCCCGACCGAAACCTCAATTGGCGTGGTGTTCTATAAGATTCCCGTGCAGGTTTCCGCACGTATTCCAATCGGCAAGCCCATCGACAACGTCCGTGTCTATGTGCTTGATCGCCACGGAGCCCCGGTGCCGGTTGGGGTGCCCGGCGAACTGTACATCGCTGGCGCGTGTGTGGGCGGTGGCTATTGGCATGCCCCTGAGTTGACCGAACTAGCCTTCGTGGCCAACCCGTTCCATGTGTCGGGCGACCCTTCGAGCAGTTCGTGCATGTACCGCACCGGCGATCTAGTGCGTTGGCAGGCCGATGGCAACCTCGACTATCTCGGGCGGCTAGATCAGCAGGTCAAGATACGGGGATTTCGCATCGAGTTGGGAGAGATCGAGAAGCAATTGCTCGCCCATCCCGGGATCAGCAGTGCCGTCGTCGTGAACCGTGAGAGCGTCGACAATCGCCTGATTGCCTGCATCGTACTGGATGAGACCGGCGCGTTGCCCCGCGACGCCGCCGCTCAGGTGCTGCGTCGTGCATTGCTCAAGGTGTTGCCGGACTACATGGTGCCGTCGGCCTTCAGCGTACTGGACAGCCTGCCGCTGTCGGCCAGCGGCAAGGTCGATCGCAAGGCGTTGGCGCTGCTGGACGACCCTTGCTGGCAGCGTACCTATATCGCCCCCCTTGACCGCACTGAGAGGATCATCTGTGAGATTTGGCAGGAGCTGCTGGGGGTGGAGCGAGTCGGAGTGAGCGACAACTTCTTTGAGCTGGGTGGCCACTCGCTTACTGCCACGCGCCTGGTGTCGCGTCTGGCCAGGGCGCTCGATGTCGCGCTGCCGCTCAGGACGGTGTTCAGCGACCAGACACCGGCGGCTCTGGCGCAAACCCTACGAACGTTCGATACCCGTGATCGTCAGCCGCCATTACGGCCTGTGGCTGGAGAGGGCGGTGCGCCGCTGTCGTTCGCCCAGCAGCGGCTGTGGCTGCTGGATAACATCGACGGCGGCAGTGCGCACTACAACATGTCCAGTGTGCTCAAGCTGTCGGGGCATCTCGACTTCGGCGCCCTCACGCGCACGTTCCAAGCACTGGTGCAGCGGCACGAAAGCCTGCGCACCTGCTTCCTTGCCGACGAACAAGGCCACCCTTACCAGAGTGTCCAGCCGTTGACCGAATTCATCGTGTATCAGACTGATTTGGGCGACCTCGACGCGCTGGCCAGGCAGCGCCGTATCGAGCAACTGGTACGCGAGGAGGTTGGTAGCACCTTCGCCCTGGACACTGATCTGATGATCCGGGCGCACCTACTCGTGCTCGCAGCCGACCAGTTCATCTTGCTGGTGACGCTGCACCACATTGCCTCCGATGGTTGGTCGAATGCGATTCTGGTGAGAGAGTTCGCTCAGTTGTACACGGCCTTCGCCCAAGGGCAGGAGAGTCCTCTGTCCGCGCTGGAGGTGCAATACACCGACTACGCGCACTGGCAGCGCGGCTGGTTGCAGGGCGAGGTGCTCGAGGCGCAACTGAGCTATTGGGAACAGCAGTTGGCTGGGCTGCCGGTTGCCCATGGCATGGCCTTCGACCGGCCGCGGCCGCGCGAACAGCGCTTCGCCGGCGCGACCTTGCACACGCGCATTCATGCACCGTTGGAAAAGTCGCTCAAACGTATCTGCCATACCCAGGGTGCGACTTTGTTCATGGGGTTACACGCGGCGTTCTCGGTGCTGCTGTCGCGTTACAGCGGTGAAACCGACATCGTAGTCGGTACGCCGATCGCCAACCGCGAGCAGGTAGAGATCGCCGGGCTCATCGGTTGTTTCGTTAACACCTTGGTACTGCGCAGCGACCTAGCTGGCGATCCGACCTTCAGCCAACTGCTGCAGCGCAGCAAAGAGGTACTGCTGGATGCCTACACTCATCAACAACTACCGTTCGAGCAGATCGTCGAACGCTTGCAACCTAACCGGCACATGAACCATGCGACTTTGTTCCAGATCATGTTGGTCTTGCAGAACAACGAAAGCAGCATGCTGCGATTGCCTGGCATGACGCTTGAGGCGTTGGAGCAGAACACTGGCATCGCCAAGTACGATCTCACGCTGTTCGTGACCGAACAGCCCCAGGGCCTGGCATTGGCTTGGGAATACAACACCGACCTGTTCGACCCGCAGACCATCGAAGACATCGCCCGTCATTTTGCGGTGCTGCTCGAGGAATTGACCCGCAATCCGCAACAGCCGGTGTCTGCCGTGCCCTTGATGAGCGAAGCCGAACAGCAGGCGCTGTGGACCTTGGGCGCAACGGGCAGCGCGCTCGACATGGCGCTTGCGCCACGGCTGCTGCAGGCTCGTTTTCTCGAACAGGTGAAGCTCCAGGGCGAGCGAATCGCAGTCAAGACATCGGACAAGGTGCTGAGTTACCAGGCGTTGGCGGCGCTGAGCGCGCGCCTGGGCCAGCGTTTGATTTGCGGAGGTTGCAGGCCGAATGCGCTGGTCGCGGTGGTCATGGAAAAAGGCTGGGAGCAGGTCGTGGCGGTGCTCGGTATACTGCGCTCGGGCGCGGCTTACCTGCCCATCGATGCGCAACTGCCGGTCGAACGCATCCAGTTGTTGCTTGAGCTTGGCGAAATTAGCCAAGTGGTGACAACCTCGACCTACGCACGCACGTTGTTCGAAGGCTCCCCCTTGTCGATCACTAGCGTCGATGGCGACCTCGACCTCGACCTCGATGGCGATGGCGATCAGGGCAGTGACGGCGACGGGCTGGACAGCCGTGCCGGAGTGGACGACCTGGCTTATGTGATCTTCACCTCGGGTTCGACGGGCGTTCCCAAGGGTGTGATGATTTCGCACCGAGGCGCAGTCAACACCATCGACGACCTCTGTGCGCGCTTTGCCATCAATGCCAGCGACAGTGTCCTGGCGCTGTCGAACCTGAACTTCGACCTATCGGTGTTCGATATCTTCGGCCTATTGTCGGTGGGCGGCACCGTGGTGCTGCCGCAGGCCGGCGAAGTCAAGAAAATCGATGCCTGGAGCCGCTACCTGGAAAGCGAGTCGATCACGCTGTGGAACACTGTGCCTGCCTACATGCAGCTCTTGACCATGATCGAACCGCGCAAGATCAACCGTTCGCTGCGTCTGATCATGATGGGCGGGGATAGGATCGCCACGGATCTACCGCCGCAGATCGCTGCCCAGTTCCCCAATGCGCGGCAGATTAACCTGGGCGGTAATACCGAAGCCTCGATCTTTTCGTCCATCTACCACATCGACGATGTCCGGCGCTTCGGCAGGAGCGTGCCGTATGGCAAGGCCTTGACCAATCAGCACATGTTCGTGTTCGGCAGCGACCTGCGCCCAGTGCCTTATGGGGTAGCTGGCGAAATCCACATCGGAGGGGCAGGGGTGTCGCTTGGCTACTGGCATGATGCACAGAAGACTGCCAACAGTTTCATCGAGCACCCCTTGACCGGCGAACGGATGTACAAGACCGGCGACCTGGGGCGGCTGTTGCGCGATGGCAACATCGAGTTCCTTGGTCGCAAGGATTTTCAGGTCAAACTGCGCGGCTTTCGTATCGAGCTGGGCGAGATTGATAACGCGCTCATAGGCCATGAGCAGGTCAAGGATGCGGTCACCTCAATCTGCCATCGTGCTGACAGCGGTAGCCGACTCGTGGCGTATGTGGTGCTGCACGCTCACGACCTGACCGAACAAGATGGCCAGGCGCTGATCGACAGGCTGCGGCTGCACCTGGCTAAGAGCCTGCCCGAGTACATGCTGCCCTCGACGTTCGTGTTCCTGGAGCGGCTGCCTCTCTCAGCCAATGGTAAGGTCGATCGCATGTCGCTGCCCGAGCCTGATCTTGCGCTGCTACACCAACACTATGTAGCGCCGCGCACGGTCATGGAGCAGCGTCTTTGTGAGATCTGGCAGAAGGTGCTGGGTATCGACCGCATCGGCACTGACGAGAACTTCTTCGAACTCGGCGGCCATTCCCTGCTGGTGATGCAAATCATCGCTAGCTTGCAGCAACAAGGGATCACCACCACGGCCCGCCAGGTCTTCGCCGTACCCACCCTGGCGCACCTGGCGGCATCGCTCACCCAGTCCGAGCGCGCCAACGCGCCTGGTTTCACGGCTCCGGCCAATCTGATCCCGGATGCCTGTACCCAACTGACCCCGCAAATGCTGCCCCTGGTCGAGCTGGATAGCGAGGCGCTCGAATGGGTGGTGGCCAAGGTGCCGGGCGGAGCGGCGAATATTCAGGACATCTATCCGCTGGGGCCGTTGCAGGAAGGTATGTTGTTCCATAATCTGCTGAACCCTGAGATCGACCCTTATGTGATCCCCACCCTGTTCAATGTGCCGAGCAACGCTGAACTGACGTCACTCCTCGACGCCATGCAGTATTTGCTTGATCGCCACGACGTGCTGCGCACCGCGTTCCTCTGGCAAGGGCTGGCGCAGCCGGTACAGGTGGTGCTGCGCCAGGTCACGCTTCCAGTGACCTACGTGGAGCTGGCTGACGCAAATGACGTGCTGGCTCAAATGCACAAGCTGGGTGCTCCACAGCACCAGCGCATGGACCTCGCGCGCGCGCCCCTGCTGACGCTGCACGTGGCACCGCAGGGTGAAGGCTATCTGGTGTTGCTGCGCCTGCATCACATCGTCTTCGACCACGTCGGTATGGAGATCCTATTACGCGAACTGCAGTCGCTGCGTACGGGCCAGGCGCAACGGTTGGCGGCCACGGTGCCCTACCGCGAGTTCATCGCCCATACCCAGTACCGCTCCGATAGCGAGGCGCAGGCGTATTTCAAGCGCACTCTTGGCGATGTGCAGGTGCCTTCAATTGCATTCGGCCTGGCTGATACTCACGGCGACGGCAGTACTGTGGTCGAGGTCCGCGAGTCGGTTCCGCCGCGCATCAATGCGCGTCTACGGTCGCTCGCCAAGCACTTGCAGGTGACGCCCGCCACGCTCTTCCACGCCGCTTGGGCCATGGTCCTAGCGGATGCCTGCGATCAGGACGATGTGGTGTTTGGCTCGGTGGTATCGGGGCGCTTGCAGGGCACCCTTGGGGTGGAGGGCACGCTGGGTTTGTTCATCAATAGCTTGCCGATCCGCATTAGCCTGGCCGACCTCGATGCCACTCAACTGGTCAAACTCACCCATCAGGCTCTGCTCGATCTGCTGCCCCACGAGCACACATCCCTGGCACAGGCTCAGCAATGCACGATGCTGGCGCGTAACGCACCCTTGTTCAACACCCTGCTCAATTGCCGTCACTCCAGCAGAAACACTACCTTTGAGGTGCTTGGTGGCCAGGAGCGCACCAGCTACCCGTTGTATCTGGGGATCGACGACTACGCTGATGAGTTCGTGCTGGACCTGCAACTCGATGGCGCCATGGATGCCCAGTGCGTGATTGGTTTCCTGCAGGCCGCCCTGGTAAACCTTGTTGATGCCTTGGAGACGCGATTGAGCGTGCCAGCGCTGCACTTAAAGGTCATCGGCGAAGTCGCACGGGAGCGCTGGGGTGCACCTGTCGAGCGCTGCCAACAGCACGCCGGTCAGGCCCACCCAGCATCCTCCGACCCGCAGGTGACGGCAGAGTTGGCGCAGATCTGGCGGGGGTTGCTGAGAGTGGATGCGTTACTGGCCGAGGATGATTTCTTCGAGCAGGGCGGCAACTCGCTGCTTGTGATCCGGCTAGTGTCGCGTGTGTGGTTGCAATGGGGGGTCGAGTTGCCCTTGCGGCAGGTCTTCGTCACTCCTACCTTAGCCGCGCTCGCCGAGCACATCGCAATACTGCGTCGCTGCCAACCTTGAACTGAAATAGCGTCCAATGCCCGATGTCATGGACATCGAGCCGGACGGGGAGATCAGCAGTGGCCAGGGACCTTTGGGCTCTGACCGTGCTGACCCGGACGTTCCAGCAAGTACCCGTCCTGCAGTTGGATGACCCGGTCGGCTAGGGAGAAGTAGGCATCATCGTGGCTGATGACGATGACTGTTTTGCCCTCGGCCCGTAGTTCGGGTAGCAGCTCCGTGTAGAACACGCGCTTGAATACTGGGTCCTGGTCGGCCGCCCATTCATCGAACAGATAGACATCCCGGTCTTCCAGGTAGGCTGAGACCAGTGCCAGCCGTTTGCGTTGCCCGGAAGAGAGTTCCACCGTGGAGAACTGGCCGTCTGTGATGTTCACCTTGTGGCCAAGGCCGAGCTTATTCAGGTAATGGTCGGCTCGCTTCTTGAGCGCTTCGCCCGGCTCCAGCAAAAGGTGGCGAAACAGGTGGAAGTCGGCGAATACCGCGCAAAAGTGGTGGCGGTAATGCTGAAGGTTGCGCGGGGTCACAAGCACGTCGTTGAGCAGTATGTTGCCGTGTTCCGGCTGATACAGCCCCAGCAGCAGCATCGCCAGGGTGGTCTTACCGCTGCCGTTACCGCCGACGATAAATAGGATTTCACCAGCCTCAATGCGCAAGTCTAGTGGCCCGAGGAGGAATCGCTCTTCCTGGCGCTCGCCGGGGTAGTGGTGGCTGACGCCATCCAGAGTCAACGAGGCGAAGGTATGGCCGACGAACGGATTGTGTTCGGTTTCTTGCGGCTGGGCGTCGTCGCAGAGAGCGGCATCGAGCTTGTCCAACTGCCGGAAGGCGACCACGCCTTCGACGATCACCGGTATTGCATTCATCGTGGCGCTCAACGGTCCCATCAGGTACAACACGATCATCGCGAAGGCGGTGAACACGGCGGTTTCGTAACCGATGAAGCGGGGCACGATAAATAGCAATCCGCCAATGACCAGGTAGAACAGCACATCGCCGAAGTTGGTGATCAGGGCCAGCCGTGAATAGGTGCTGATATACGAGCGCTTGAGTCGCGCGGCGTCCGGTTGCAGGACGTCCTCGATGAAACGCCGCCCACGTTGGGCGTTCAGTTGTAGTTCGCGGCGCCCTTCTACCAAGTCGTGGAAGTGCCCGTACAGTTGTCCCATCTCCTGGCGTAGGCTTCCCAGCCTTCGTAGCGCCGGGCGTTTGAAGCAGTGGTAGGTGAATGCACCGAGCGCCAGGGCGGTGAGGAACACCAGAAACATTTCCCAGGCCAGCCAAGCCATGTAGGCCAGGCAGCCCAGCAAGATTGCCGAGTGGGTCATCACCATCGGAATGATGGTCATCGCGGCGATCAGCGATTCGACGTCCCGGGTCAGGATCGTCAGCAGCTCGGACTTGCCTTGCTGATTGAGATGGGCAAGGCGTGCAGTCAGCAGTTTGTGGCTCATGTCGAGGCGGATGTCGAGGATCGAGCCTTGAGTCAGCTTTAGCAGGATGATTTGGGTGGAGGTGCGGGCGAAGAGATTCAGGGCGCAAACGCCAAAAAACAGCGCTGCAAGCATGTTGGTAGTGCCGGGGTGAGTGCGGGTGATCAGCGCAATAAGTGCGACGCCGCTGACTCCTGCTATCAGGCTTGCAACGGAGGATGCCAACAGCAGGCGCCATGAACGGCCGTAAAGGTAAGATAAAAAATCCATAGGTCCAGTCTCGTCGTCGGGCAGAGGGCTTGGCCCGGGTAATCGGTGGGGCGCGGGCGAGGAGGACTAGTCGATCTGCAGATGAGTGCCTGGATGCCACCTTTGGTTGGGCTCCGGCCAGTGGCCGATGTTGCCCCGAGTGGGCTTGAGGTTTCGTAATTTCCCTAGTGTTTCCATCGTCAAGCTTCCTGCTCCATAGAGATTCAACGCGACGCCATCGCGGCCTTCGCTCGTCGGTGTGGATCCCGGCGCAGTGTCACGCGTCGCCCCGTCCAGTGGGTCTGGCAGTATAGCCTACGATTGTTCAGGCGCAGGACAGAACTGTCGCAACGCGCCAGTCCTGAGCCGTATCCCACGAGCAGGATAGGTAGTCGGCAATACGCTATAGTCGGTCACTTCACAGGAAGTCCCCCTGCGTTCGGATTTATCATTCAAGGAGACAAGCAATGACATGCGTTTTCGACCGCAATGACATCATGTTCCAGGTCGTGGTCAACCACGAAGAACAGTATTCCCTCTGGCCCGACTACAAGGCCATCCCCAACGGCTGGCGCGCGTCTGGCAAGTGCGGTTTGAAGGAAGACTGTATGGCCTACATCGAAGAGGTATGGACCGACATGCGCCCATTGAGCCTGCGCCGGAAAACAGTCAGCGCTACGCCTCAGTGAGGAGTGGATAATGACTGCACTGAATCTGTTGTGCCTGCCGTATTCCGGTGCTAGCGCCATGGTCTACAGCCGCTGGCGGCGTACGCTGCCAGCCTGGCTTCAAGTGTGCCCAGTGGAGTTGCCCGGTCGTGGCGCGCGTATGGGAGAGCCGCTGCATACTGACATTCAGGTCCTAGCTCGCCAACTGGCCAGCGAGCAACGACTGATGACCAGCGCCCCTTACGCTTTGCTGGGGCATAGCCTGGGAGCGCTGGTGGCCTTCGAGTTAGCCCACGAACTACAGGCGCTGGGCTGCCCAGGACCAGTGGCGCTGATCGCCTGCGGTACGGCAGGTCCGACGCGGCGTGAAGGGTATGACTGCGTCAAATGGCGCGAACCACGCAGCGATGCCGAGTTGATCGAAGAACTGCGAACACTCAACGGTACGTCAGATGAAGTGTTGGCCAATGAAGAACTGATGAGCCTTACGCTACCGATCGTGCGCGCGGATTTTCTTCTCTGTGGGAGTTACGCCTACCGCGAACGTGCGCCGCTATCCTGCCCGTTATATGTGCTGGCGGGCGAGGATGATCGAGCCAGCGAAGAGGAACTACGGGCTTGGCGTATTGAAACTATCAGTGATTTCGCTATGCATGTTTTCTCCGGCGACCATTTTTTCATCCACAAGCACGAGGAGCTTGTCTTGACGCTACTCTCCGCAATTCTAAAACCCCATCAGCCCGCCCCCTGATCCATGGGACCCTAGCTAAGGTGGTTGATGGCGGTGGTGTACGGCTTCCGTGACCAGACCGGGCAATACAAACCCACCCCGGCCAGCTCTTTCTCCACCAGCGTCACCCAGGGCGCGGCGAGCATGCTGATGGACGCCTTGTCGGCCAGCGGCTGGTTCATGGTGCTTGAGCGTGAAGGGCTGCAGAATTTGCTGACCGAACGGAAAATCATCCGCGCCTCGCAGAAAAAACCTGATACCCCCCTCAATATCAAGAGTGAGCTGCCACCGCTGCAGGCGGCTAACCTGATGCTCGAAGGCGGCATCATCGCCTACGACACCAACGTGCGCAGCGGCGGGGAAGGGGCCCGCTACCTGGGGATCGACATCGCCCGCGAATACCGGGTCGACCAGGTAACCGTCAACCTGCGTGCCGTGGATGTACGCACCGGGCAAGTGCTGTCCAACGTCATGACCAGCAAGACCATCTACTCGGTAGCCCGTAGCGCTGGCGTGTTCAAGTTCATCGAGTTCAAGAAACTGCTTGAAGCCGAAGTCGGCTACACCACCAACGAGCCTGCGCAACTCTGCGTGCTCTCGGCCATTGAAGCGGCGGTGGGGCACATGCTGGCCCAAGGGATCGAGCGCAAAATGTGGGCAGTGGCGGATGGTTCGGATTCGGCGACCGTGGACAAGTACCTGACCCAGTACCAGCAACCGTAACAAACCGGGCGCCACTGTCTGACGCACCGCGGGGACTCTATCGCCGGCAAGCCGTGCTCCTACCGACGCTACACCACCGATCGTGGTAGGAGCCGGGTTTACCCGCGAGAGGCCATCCCTGGCCCACCGCGGCGGCCTATTGGTCAGTTGTGCAGCAAGGTCTTGCCCAAGTAGTCGAACAGCAGGCAATAGAGCGCAATGGGAATCGGCAGCCCAAGCAGGGTGCCGATCAGGTAGTGACGAAAACGCACACCGCTGAGGCTCAAGGCATAGCTCAAGGGGGGCGCGGTCTGGAACAACAGGCGCAGCAGTGTCACGGATGACACTGGGCGCCGGTCCAGATAGCGGAAGATACGCCGGGCCAACCGATTGTCGAACTCGCGCAGGGCATCACCGCCTAACAGGCGAATGATGTAAAAGATGCAACTGCAGGAAAAGACAGCCGCCACGTAAGTGGCCAACCCACCCCAGACACGGCCCAGCGTCAAGACTGCCGCGCCAAGAAACAGCCAACCGGGGATCTGCAACAGATTGCCCATCGTGAACAGCAACGCAAACAACAGCACCCCACCGAGCTTGTTCTCCAGCAGCACGTCACGCAGGTATTGCACCGTGAAGTGTTCGCGCAAGCCACTGAGCTGGAAAGCCACCAGCAGTACCAGCAGAAACAGCACCACCAGCAGCAGGCGTTTGTATTTATGCATCGTCAGTGGCTCGTGATGGCAAGGATTGAAGTGATTGAAGCAGGGGGCTAGGCATAAGCTATAGATTTCACCTTGGAAACATGATGAATCATCTCTGTGCGATTCTCGGCTTTTAAGGCGAACTGCGGCCGACTTAGGCTATCCAAAGCCTGAGCACGCGCCATTGCGCATGAGGTAATTGTCATGAACGTAGCGGTAAAAGGCTTGTGGGCGCTGGGTATCGGCCTAATGCTCGCAAGCCCGGCCCAAGCCAATGAAGCGCGGGTTTACGCCCTCGATAATCAGCGCCCTAGCGCCATTCAACGCGCCAACCCCAACAGCCGCCAGGGCAGCGTGCCTGCCACGCCGCCGGTGCGCGGCCCTTCGACCCAGCCCATGCAGCGCATGCCCACCCTGGAGAACCGTGGCATCGGTAATGGCGACAACCTGCGGCGCGAACAACAGACGCCACGCCTGACGCCCCCATCTCCACCCCGCTCAAGCGATATGCCCTAATCGGCTGGACGCACAAGAAAGGATGCTTCGATGATCAGACTTTTGCTTTTGTCTGCCGCCACCGCGTGTGCCCTGATGCCGCTGATGGCCAGCACGGCATCGCAACAGACGTATTCCAGCGAACTGGGTCAGGTTCAAGTGAGCACCCTCGCCGAAGGGCTCAAGCACCCGTGGGCGCTAGCCTTTCTGCCTGATGCCCAGGGCATCCTGGTGACCGAGCGGCCCGGTAACTTGCGTATTGTCAGTGCCGAAGGCAAGGTCGGCGCCCCCATAGGTGGCGTCCCCGAAGTCTGGGCGAACGGGCAGGGCGGCTTGCTCGATGTGGTGCTGTCGCCGGATTTCAAGCAGGACCGCCTGGTTTACCTGTCGTATGCCGAAGGCGGTGGCAAGGGTAATAAGGCAGGCACCGCGGTGGGCCGTGGCCGATTGTCGGCCGATCACAGGCACCTGGACGACTTCACGGTGATCTTTCGCCAAGAACCGAAACTCTCTAGCGGCAATCACTTCGGCTCGCGACTGGTGTTCGACCGTGACGGTTACCTGTTTATCGCCTTGGGCGACAACAATGAACGCATCACTGCCCAGGACCTGGACAAGCTGCAAGGCAAGGTGGTGCGCATCCTGCCTGATGGCAAGGTGCCGGATGACAATCCTTTTGTCGGTCAGTCAGGCGTGCGTCCAGAGATCTGGTCCTATGGACACCGCAACCAGCAGGGGGCGGCGCTCAATCCCTGGACTGGCCAACTCTGGACAAACGAGCACGGCCCGCGCGGCGGCGACGAAGTGAACATCATCGAGCCGGGCAAGAACTACGGCTGGCCGCTGGCGACCTACGGTATCAACTACTCGCGGCTGCCGATTCCCGAAGCCAAGGGCACATCGGTCGAGGGCGGCGTCGATCCACACCATGTCTGGGAAAAATCCCCGGCCATCAGCGGCATGGCGTTCTACGACGCCGACCGTTTCAAGGCCTGGCAGCACAACCTGTTCATCGCAGCGTTGGGTTCACAGGAACTGATTCGCCTGCAACTCGATGGCGAAAAAGTGGTGCATGAAGAGCGCTTGCTGGGCGAGCTCGAGGCGCGGATTCGCGATGTGAGGCAGGGGCCGGACGGGTTCTTGTATGTGTTGACCGACGAAGACGATGGGGCATTGCTCAAGGTCGGGCTCAACACAAATTGACCTGGGCCGGCTTTTGGTCGGCACGGAATGCCGGACCACCGCGGTGATGCGCTCTTGGTAGGAGCCGGGTTTACCCGCGATGAAGACGACGCGGTCTACCGGATGAACCGCGGCGATCCCATCGCAGGTAAACCTTGCTCCTACAAGCATTGACCCGCACCCACTCGGCGCTACCTTGCAGCATTACCACTGTCTGGCGCATATCCCCACATGACTGGTCGACCTGCTGGATGGTTTGCCCGCAGTCCAGGCTCTTGTCGTTGAGCTGTTGAATGATCCCGAACAGTTCCTCTACCGCTTGGTGCACCTGCAGGTTTTCGCTTGAGGCGCTCTGGGCCAGCAGCAGGCTGGCGTCGACGTTTTGCACGCCGCTTTCCAAAGGCCACGGACTGGCGGGTGGCGGCGTTCAAGGCCAGCAGGTTGGTTTGGTGGGTGATGTCGGTAATCAGCCGCCTCGAAGGTGTCCTCAATGATCGGGTAAGCTTGCGCGTTCAATCGACATGCCCAACGCATGGCCAGTTTTCCGCTCTTGCCAAACCAAGGGAGCCCGCTTTTTTCGGCGGAAGAAAGCTGCATCGAATCGCTGCGCAAGGGCTTGGGCATAGGTATTTCTTATGGATCACTGCAAAGGCTAATGGCACTTGGCAATTACCAAGCCAGCCAGCGATTTTTATTAACCGTCGACAGGATGCTTCATGACCGTTTTCAACCAGAGCTCGCCGTTGGCGGCGTACCAGGATGCCATCCGCCATCTGGGGTTTGCCGCCGATGATTCGCAACGGGCGGGGGTGATGGCGCTGCAGGGTTGCTTTGAAGCCCTGCAGCACAATGCCCCACAACCAGCGCGCGGCGTATACCTGTGGGGGCCGGTGGGGCGGGGCAAGACGTGGCTGATGGATCGTTTCTATCAGTGCCTGAAGGTGCCGGCGCGCCGCCAGCACTTTCATCACTTCATGGGCTGGGTGCATCAACGTCTGTTTCAGTTGACCGGCACTCGCCAGCCACTGCAGACCCTGGCGCAGGCGTTGAGTGAAGAGATTCGGGTGCTCTGTTTCGATGAGTTCTTCGTCAGCGACATTGGTGACGCCATTATCCTGGGGCATTTATTCGAGGCGATGTTCGAGGCGGGGGTGGTTATTGTCGCCACCTCCAACCAGCCGCCGCAGGCGCTCTACAGCGATGGTTTCAACCGCGAGCGATTCCTGCCGGCCATCGCGGCCATAGAAAGGCATATGCAGGTGGTGGCGGTGGACGGTGCGCAGGATCACAGGCTGCATGTCGGGGAGGCGGTGCAACGCTATTGGGTGCGCAGTGGTCTTCAGCCCAGCGTCATGGCGACAGTATTCGAGCAACTGAGCGGTCATGCACCGTCATTGGGCGAACCTTTGCACATCGGTTCGCGATGCCTCGATGTGGTGCGCATGAGTGAAAGCGTGCTGTGGTGCCGATACGTCGATCTGTGCGAGCAGCCGCTGTCGGCGATGGAGTTCATGGCGCTGTGCGATCGCTTCAAGGCCATCATGCTTAGCGAGGTCCCGACGTTGGGAGCCAGCCCGCGCGCCGCCAAAATTGCCCGTGGCACTGAAGATGCTCCTGAACGGGTTGTGGCTGGAGACCGCGAATTACCGGCGCTGTCGGTCAATGATAATGGCGTGCGGCGTTTTATCGCGCTGGTCGATGAGTGTTACGACCGCAAGGTGCCTCTGTACATCGAAGCACAAGTTCCGCTGGAAGGGCTCTACACTCAAGGGTATCTGGCGTTTCCGTTTCGGCGCACGCTCAGCCGTCTACGGGAGATGCAACTGCAACGATTCTGTTGAGGGATTCGCCGTGGACAATCGACTCTCGCACCATCTGTTGACCCAGGCCTACAACAACGGCTGGGCTAACCACCGCTTGTACAAGGCCTGCCGGCAATTGACCCATGAGGATTTTGTCCGGCCGCGCTACAGTTTCTTTCCGTCAATCAAGGCCACGCTCAACCATATCCTGACCGTGGACTGGTTCTATCTGCAGACCCTGGAGTGTGAGCAGCGCGGTGATCCGCCCGATGACCCGGACACCGAGCACTTTTTCGAGCCCCAGGAGCCTTTTGAACACTGCAAGCAACTGCAACGCGAACAGGCCCAGGCCGATCATCGCTTGATCGCCTATTGCAGCCAGATGCGCGATCACGAGTTGAACCGCTATGTGACCATCGTGCGCGAGGATCGGGTCCAGCGCGAGCAGCGCCTGCGCTTGCTGTCGCACCTGTTCGAACACCAGACCCATCATCGTGGGCAGGTGCATGGAATGCTCGCTGAAACCCCGGTGCGGCCACCGCAATTGGACGAGTTTTTCTGTGAGGACGACGCTGAGCTGCGGGCCCAGGACTTCGCTGAGCTGGGCTGGACAGAGGCGCAGATCTGGACGCCTTTCTAGGGCTTGGCAAACCAAGGTAGGAGCCAGCCTTGGCTGCGATGAAGGCACCGCGGTACCCCAGGTAAACCGCGGTGCGTTCATCGCGGCTGAAGCCGGCTCCTACAACAAACCGCGCCGCCGTCGGGGTAGGAGCCAGCCTTGGCTGCGATGAAGGCACCGCGGCACATCAGGCAAACTGCGGCGTGTTCATCGCGGCTAAAGCCAGCTCCTACAACAAACCGCGCCGCCGTCGGGGTGGGAGCCAGCCTTGGCTGCGATGATGGCACCGCGGTGTATCAGGCAAACCGCGGCGTGTTCATCGTGGTGGTCCGGCACTCCGGTGAAGCCGGCTCCTACCTAAGGCGAAACGCCCAGGGTGATAATGGCCAGTACCCCATAGCGGCCGCCCTTGGCAAGGGTGACCAGCAGGACAAAGCGCCAGAACGGCTCACGCATGATGCCGGCGATCAGGGTCAACGGATCCCCCACGATGGGCAGCCAACTGAACAACAACGACCACTGCCCGTAGCGCTGATAGCGCTGGCGGGCCCGGTCCAACTGCCGGTCACTGAAGGGAAACCAGCGCCGTCCACGAAAGCGCTCCACGGCCCGGCCCAGCCACCAGTTGACCAACGAGCCCAGCACATTGCCCAGGGTGGCAATCAGCAACAAACTCACGACAGCCGTCGGCTCGCGCAGCAAAAGAGCGACCAGCACCGCTTCGGACTGCATCGGTAACAAGGTGGCAGCACCGAAGGCGCTGAAAAACAGCGCCCATCCACTGAGCATCAAGGCTTATTGCCCAGGGTATTGGGCAACCACCTCATCCTTGCCGGTTTCAGTCAGGCCAATCACTTCGAAAGCGTCCTTACGATCGCCCATCTCCATGCCTGGTGAACCCACTGGCATGCCGGGTACGGCCAGGCCGCGCAAGTCGTTACGGCTGAGCAGGGCCTTGACCTGTTCGGCTGGCACATGGCCTTCAACGAACTTGCCATTGATCACTCCGGTATGGCACGAGGCCAGGCGTGGTGCCACGCCGAGGCGTTCCTTGACGGCGCTCATGTTGGGCTCGACATGGTCATGAACGGTGAAGCCGTTCTCGCTCATGTGCTGAATCCAGGCCTTGCAGCAACCGCAATTGGGGTCGCGATAGACGTCGATAGACAAGGCTTCAGCCGCCTGGGCCAGGCTGCTGGCACCCAGCAGGGCAAACAGTACGGTACGTTGCAGGAAGGACTTTTTCAGCATGGGACGCTCATTCAGGCATTAGGCTTTGGGCGATTCTAGCGCGGATGCAGCGATTGTCAGATTACAAGTCTGTAAGGTCGCCGATTACCTACCTTGAACTAGTCTTCCGGTTGACATCCGACCTGCGTTAGCCTTGGCGGACCAATCAAACAGGGGGCAGCGGTTTCATGGACAAAGTCATCGTTATCACTGGTGCCAGCCGCGGCATTGGCGCGGCTACTGCGTTGTTGGCTGCTCATGAGGGGTATCGCATCTGTATCAATTACCAGTCGGACGAACAGGCCGCCCAGCGCGTACTGGAGCAAGTTCGCGAGGCGGGCGCGCAGGCCATGACCGTACGTGCCGACATGAGTAACGAGGACGAAGTCATTCGCTTGTTCAGCCGCGTGGACAATGAACTGGGGCGTGTCACGGCGCTGGTCAACAATGCCGGCACGATCGCGCCTACGTCCCGGCTTGAAGAGATGTCCGAGTTTCGGCTGTTAAAAATCATGAGATCCAATGTGGTGGGGCCGATGCTCTGCGCCAAGCATGCGCTGTTGCGCATGTCGCCTCGCCATGGCGGGCAGGGTGGCGGTATCGTCAATGTTTCATCGGTCGCCGCGCGCCTGGGGGCACCGGCCGAGTACGTAGACTACGCAGCCTCCAAGGGAGCCCTGGACACGTTCACCCTTGGCCTGGCCAAGGAAGTGGCGGGCGAGGGCATTCGCGTCAATGGTGTTCGGCCGGGCTATATCTTCACTGACCTCCATGCCTTGAGCGGCGATCCAGACCGGGTCAGCAAGCTTGCGCCTGGGATACCCATGGGACGAGGAGGCCAAGCCGATGAAGTGGCGCAGGCGATTGTCTGGTTGCTGTCGGACAAGGCTTCCTATGCCACGGGAACCTTCATCGACCTGGGCGGGGGTCGATAGCCGCCGCGGCGCCTGCGATACAGGCGCCGCGTAGCTTCAGATCACTTCAATTCAAAACGATCGAGGTTCATCACCTTGGTCCAGGCCGCGACGAAATCCTTGACCCATTTCTCCTCCGGCTCGCTGGCATAGACTTCGGCCAGGGCCCGCAGTTGCGCGTTGGAGCCAAAAAGCAGGTCGACACGAGTGCCGGTCCACTTGACGGCACCGGTCTTGCGATCACGCCCTTCATACTCTTGCTGCGCCTCTGAAACCGGCTTCCACTCCACGCTCATGTCCAGCAGGTTGACGAAGAAGTCCTTGGTCAGCGCTTCGGGTCGTTGGGTGAAGACCCCGTGCGAAGTTTTCCCGACGTTGGTGTTCAGCACACGCCTGGCTCGCGATCAACAGCCGCTTGAACACGGCTTCTCCGCTTTCTTGCTGCCAGTTTTCCAACTGATGTCCGCCGCCTTTGAGCAGGTCGGCGTATGGTGGCGCAAAAGTTCTCGCCCTATCTGCAATGGCAATTCAACCCGGCCGTGCTAGCCGCCGCCACCGCGCGCCAGCGGCGGCTGTTGGGGGATCATCACGAAGCGGAGTATGACTGACCTGCAAGACTGTCGACCACACGCGTACACGCATTGCGCCAAGCCTCTATGCCTTGTTGCTCTCGCAGGGTTTGCAACCCCTGAAGCGTGAAGGTACCAGGGGTTGCAATGGCCATGCCGAGGGCTTCGAGGCTGTGTTCGGGTTGATGCCCGGCACTCGCCAGGCAATCCTGCATATTGCCCAGCACAAGCTGCCTGGCGTGCTGTTCTGGCAGGCCCTTTTCCTGCAGAAAGGTTTGCAGGTCATGCAAAAGAAAATAAAACCAGCCGTTCATGCAGGCCGCCACAGTGGCCAGTTCGAAGTGGTCTTCACTGTCGAGGACGACCAGGTTGCCCAACCGCTCAAGGCTTTGTTGAGCGCGGGGGTTGGCTGGGTAGAGGCTGACCATCGACTGATTGATCTGCGCGGTATAGGACAGCATGGCCCGAACGCATTGCCCGTCCGGGAAGAGCTCGCAGAGCGTGGCCAATTTCAGCCCGGCAACCAGCGACACCAGTACTTGGCCTGGTTGTAGGCGCACCTCGCTCGCCAACTGCGACACGGCATCGGGGCGCACCCCAAGCACCAGCAGCGAGGCATGATCGACGACTGCTTGATTGTGCGCAGCAATCTGACAATCGAAGTGTTCGGCCAGGTGATGGCCGCGTTCGTGGTTGCGCGGCGAGAGCCAGATGCTCCCGGTAAAGCCACTGCGTCGAAGCCCCATGACGGCTTTTTCCGTCAGTTCACCCACGCCCAGTATTCCAATGCTTTGCATAGGGTTCCCTAGTGATTAGACCGCCATCGATACAAGCCGCTCATAAAGTGAGCGGGGGAGGGTGATGCCTTCCCGCCCAGCACGCTCGAACGCTTCTTGCTTGGCCTTGCCAGGTCGGTGCACGCCCATGGCTTGCAGTCGAGTCAATTGCTGCGCCAGGCGCTCATCGAAATGTTCATCCAGTAGTCGTGGCGCGATGGCGATCACCAGCATTCCGCTGCCGGGGGACTCATGGCCCTGGCGATAACTGGCTGAGTCCAGGGACCAGCGGGCGCCGGTCACGCCGGCGGCGAGTACTTCGACCATCAGCGCAATGTTGGCCCCGCGCGAGCCACCGAAGGCGAGCAGTGCACCTTGCAGTGCATCGCTGGCATTCAGAGTTTCCTGGCCTTGCGCATCGACCGCCCAGCCCGGCTCGAGTGGGGCACCCTCCTGGGCAGCCTTGACGATTTTGACGAACGCTGTTGCGCTGCAGGACTGGTCGATCAGGACTTTGCGCCCGTCGGCCGCCGCGGCAGCGAAGGCGATCGGGTTGGTTGAATACATGGGCTGGCGTTGGCCGCTGATGGTCAACAGCGGCGGGCCGTTGGTGAAAGCCAGGCCCACCAGGCCTTGGTCCGCCAGGCGCCGGGTGTAGTAGCCCAGCTCCCCGCAGGTGAACCCGTTGTGTTGGGCAAACAGCGCAATGCCCAGTTGCCTTGCGGCCTCGCATAACGGGTCGAATGCCCTGTCGAAACCCAGTTGGGCGATGCCCTTGCGCGCATCGCTGCGAATCATCGCCGGTGCTGGCTGGGTCAAAAGCGGTTCGCTCTGGCCGGCGATGCGCCCGCGAGCAAAGCCGTCCAGGTAATCGGGGAGGTGGGCAAAGCCGACGTCGGGAAGGCCATGGGCTTGCGCGTCCACCGTGGCCTGGGCGAGCGATTGCGCCACGGCCTCGCGGGTGCCGTGGGCCAGGCAGCATTGGCGTGCGAAGGCGAATGCTTGATCGAGGGTCAGGTGCTGGGCGCTTTCAGGGTGTTCCATGGTGGGGGGCTCCTGGCCGGGTTTTTGGGTTGTTGGTGATGGCCTCATCGCCAGCGAGCTGTGCTCCTACACGTGTACACGTGCGATGAGGCCCCGGGGCTATTCCACCAGGCGAGGTGTTCCGACGTTAGCGGCTTGGCGGTCGAGCCCGAACGACTCGAGGATCTCGGCGATTTCGCCTGAAGCGTGCAAGGCTTCGATGTCCCCACTCAATGCCAAGCCCAGCGCGGTGTTGGACTTGGTATGGGGAATGCCGGTCTGGCCTGGCTCCAGGGTGGCTTTTACCCGAGGGTCGGGTTCGGCGACTTTGATGGTGCTGCCCTTGTAGGCGCCTTTCTGCTGTGAGGCGACCCCCA
Source organism: Pseudomonas sp. KH_021 (assembly GCF_057838865.1). Classification (NCBI taxonomy): domain Bacteria; kingdom Pseudomonadati; phylum Pseudomonadota; class Gammaproteobacteria; order Pseudomonadales; family Pseudomonadaceae; genus Pseudomonas; species Pseudomonas sp. KH_021. Next base: position 2,815,891 of record NZ_CM174477.1, read on the forward strand.
CGGCGAAGCTGTCGGCGCCTGCCTGGATGCGGTTGGAGGCCAGGTCCTGGGCCATGGCGACCGGGTTGGGGTAGAGCACCAGGTTGTCCCCCAGCACCTTTTTCAAGTCCGCCACCCAGAGGTAGCCCTGGACGGTGCCCACACGCTTGCCTTCCAGGTCGCTGATCTTGCTGTGCCCGTCGGCTGAGATTATCCCCATCATGTCCAGGTACATCGGTGCTGTCAGGCCCAGCGCCTTGGCGCGTTCTGCGGTGCGGTACCAGTCACCGATGCCGACGTCGGCGCGGCGGGAAATGATCGATTGGATAACGGCCGCGGGATCGATCACCGTCGATTTGATTTCCAGGCATTCGCGTGCGGCGATGCGCTTGATGATCTCGCCATCGACACCGCTCAACTGGCCGTCGGCGCCGGGGGCGGAGTAGGGCGGGAAGACCCAGGCGGCGACGGTCAGCACACCCGGGGTGAGTGTTTCGAACTGGTGAGCGGGTTTACAGTCGGTGGCGGCCAAGGCGTAGGGCGCCAATGCCAGGGAGGCGAACAGCGAAGTCCAATGGGTGAGGCGTTTGATCGACTTAATCATGGTTCCACCTTTGCTAAAAGAGAGCAGGTCTGAAGTTCAGTTGAGTGGGCCTATTTAGTGCTGCTGGCTGGGCGCCAGTCTTTTCTCCAGTGCCGTCACCGCCAGCGTTGCCGGCGCGCAGATGGCGGCGTACATCAGCCCGGCCAGGGTCAGCACCGGCATGTACTCGAAGGTTGTGGAACCGATGGCCGAGGCGCGGCTGACGATCTCCGGCAGGGCGATGGTGAAACACAGCGACGACGCCTGGAACATCAAAATGGCAAAGCCCAGCAGCGATGGCACCGCCACCCGCAAGGCTTGGGGCAGGATGACGTACCTGAGGGCATCGAGGCGGTTGAGGCCGATAACCTCGGCCGCTTCGTTCTGGCCGCTGTCCACCGCTTCGATACCGCCGCGGATGATTTCGCTGGTGTACGCCGCGGTGCAATAGGCCAACGCCAGGGCCGCCGCCCAAAATGAAGACAGGGTCAGGCCCGCTGATGGTAGGCCGAAATAAAAATACTGAAGCAGGATCAAGGCTGGCGCACCGCGTCCGACTTCTACCAGCAACAACGCTGGATAACGTGTCAGTCGCGCTTTGGAGCTGACCCCCAGTGCCAGCAGCAGGCCGAACATCAGCCCCAGCACCAGGCTCAGCGCGGTGATCTGCAGGGACAATACAAAGCCTTTCCACAGCTCTGGAAACCACTCGATCCACAGGTCGGCGAGGTCTAGCATCGCGAAATCCTCAGCTTGAGCCGGCTCGACAGCCAGCGGGAAGACAGCGCCACGGGAATGCTGAGAATCAGGTAGGCCAAGGCCGCTGCGCTGTACACACCCAGCCCCTGAAAGGTCTGTTGCGACACTTGATAGGCCTGGAAGCTGATGTCACCCACACCAATGGTCGAAGCCACGGCCGAGTCCTTGAGCAAACCGATGGCGTAAGTGGCCGAGGACGGGATGGCAACGCGTATCAGTTGTGGCAGCACCACGTCGAAGAAGCGCTGTGGCCCAGACAGGTTGAGGACCGTGGCGGCTTCGTACTGGCCGACCGGGATCGCCGCGAAGGCGCCCCGGTAGACCTCGGCCATGTGCGCCGCCGTTACCAGCCCCAGGCCGATCACCGCTGCGGCGAAGGGCGAGAGGGGAATCAACCCGCCGCCAATGCCGAAGAAGATTAAGAACAACCAGACAATCGGCGGAATCGAACGCAACGTGAGGATCAGCCCGGTCGCCAACACCCGGCTGAACCGGCCCTGGGACATGCGCAGGGCACAGAGCGGGAAGCCCAGTACCAAGCCGATCATCAGGGCACCCAGGGTGACGGCGATTGTCCAGGGGATACCCCGCGCCAGCAGTATCAGTATGTCGAGCATCAGCGATCCCTCACGGCTTGCAAAAACTTGATCACTCGCGCGTGCTGCGGGTGGCGCATCACCTCAAAACTTGGGCCTTGCTCGATAATTCGTCCGTCGGCCATGACCACGACCCGATCGGAAACGGTTTCGGCGAAGTTCATTTCGTGGGTGACGACAATCATCGACATGCCGTCGCGTGCCAGCTCCTTCATCACCGCCAGCACTTCCAGGCCCAGCTCTGGGTCCAGCGCCGAGGTCGGCTCGTCGAACAGCATCAGCTCAGGTTCCAGTGCCAGTGCCCTGGCGATGGCGATGCGCTGTTGCTGCCCACCCGAGCAGCGGGCCGGATAGTGCCCGGCCTTGTCGGCCAGCCCGACGCGATCGAGCAATTGCAGGGAACGGGCGTCGGCTTGTTGACGAGTGCGGCCCATGGTGCGGATTTGCGCCAGGCTGACGTTCTGCAATACCGTCAGGTGCGGGAACAGGTTGAACGACTGGAACACCATGCCGATACGGCGGCGCAATTTGAGCAATTGCGCCTTGGGCAGCGGGCGGCCGGCTTCGATCTGCACGCCGTCCATGCTGACCCGGCCTCGGGTGGGCGGCTCCAACTGGTTGATACAACGCAGCAAGGTACTTTTGCCTGAGCCACTGGGGCCGATGATCGCCACCACCTCGCCCTTGGCCATCTCGAAGCTCACATCGTGCAGCACCGCATAGGGGCCGAATTGTTTCTGGATAGCCTCCAGTTTCAAGAAAGGGGTGGCCGCCAAGGGGCGGCTCGAAGGTCGTTCGGCGGGCGTCTTAACCACGGTCATGGTGCTCATTTTTCTTCTTCCTCGACAGATAATCGGGTTGCTGTAGCTGCTGCCGATAGGCTGCGATCGACCGCAAAGCGGGCGCGGGATCTTGAAATTGGCGCCCCTGGCGGGCCGCATCGCAGCCTTCGGCAGCGGCTACAAACGGTCCCCATCGACCAGGGGCGTGCGCGAGAGTTTCACGGCCCCCTGGGCGGTAATCAGTATCTGCTCCTCCAGCTTCACGCCCTCGCGACCGCCTTGCTCCCCGATAAAGCTTTCCACGCTGACCACCATGTTTTCCTCGAACACCCCGTCGTACCCCCATTCGGCAAAGTCCACCGCGTAGGCGACGCTTGGGTATTCATCCACCAGGCCAACACCGTGCAGCATCATCATGTAGCGGTTGTGCTCATATTTTTGCGGCACTGGCCAGCAGCGCTCGGCGAACTCGCGAAAGGTCAGCCCTGGGCGTAGCAACTCGAGGTTGTGACTGATTTGTTGCGAGGCGATGTCCAGCAACTGGCGTTGCTGGCCGGTGACTGGCTTGCCGGGGCAGACAAAGCTGCGCGAGATGTCCGAGAGATAGCCGCCGGGGCCGACCATGTCGGTGTCGAAGCAGACCATGTCACCGGCCTCGATCACCTTGTCGGTCGCATCCTGGAACCAGGGATTGGTGCGCTGGCCGGAGCTGAGCAAGCGGCTTTCGGCCCATTCCCCGCCTTGGGCGACGTTGGTGCCGTGCAGGATGCTCCACAGCTGGTTCTCGGTGACGCCAGGCACCAGGCTGGCTCGCATGCGGGCGATGGCCAGGTCGCAGACGTCCATCGAAACCCGGTGGCTGGCGATCTCCTCGCGGGACTTGATCAGCCGCGCCTGCTCCATCAGCGGTTGCGCGTCAAACAATTCTAGGCCACTGGCCTTGAGCTTGTCCGCACCCCAGGGGTCACAACGGTCTACCGCCAGGCGACGATTGTTACCACTGTGGCGAGCCATCAGTGCCGCCATTTCCTGGGCCCATAGCCGAGCCTTTTCCTCCACGCGAGGCCCTGCCAGGAAATACACCCAGGGGATGGCCGGACGAATCTCGTCGATGGTTTCCACGTGCTCGCTGTTGTGCCGGCTGCTGGAAAACTCGAACAGCACCACTGGGCCTTCGGTGGCGATGAACACGTAGCGGCTGGGGGAGTGCATGACCCACAGGCCCAGGTTGTTGGTGTCGGTGGCGTAACGAATATTGATCGGGTCGGCGAGCAGGATGCCGCCGTAATCGTTCTGGCGAAGCTGTTGGCGGATCCGCTCCAGGCGGTAGCGGCGCAAGGCCTTGCGGTCAATGTCGGCTTGCGCGCTGAGCAGCGCTTGATCGACGGGGGGCAGGCAGTGTTCGGTGACACTGGCATCACTGCGAAAGCGCAGCGAGGCTTCGGCGTTATCTTCAAATAAGACGCGGGCATCTGTATGCATGCGGCAACCTCCGTTGGAAAAGTTTTGAATCCAGCATTCGGATCAACTTACGGGGCAGTGCGAAAGGCTTACAAAAACGTCATTTCTGGTTATGGGTGTCGCGTACAGCGTGCGCTCAGAGGTCCTTGACCAGGCGCAGGGCATCGTAGATAGCGGCGTGGGTGTTGCGCGAGGCGACCGCATCGCCGATGCGGAACAGCTGGAAACGTCCTTCGGGGTTGCTGGCCAGGGTTTGCGGGTTGCCGGCGATCAGGTTGCTGTACTGGACTGCACCTTCGTTGCGCGCCCATGGCTTGAGTTCGAAGTAGAGATCGTCCAGCGGACGGGTGCCGTGATTGACCACCACTTGGTCCACGTGGCGGGTCTTTTCCAGGCCGCTGTAGTCGGTGCCGATAGTGGCCACAAACCCATCATCTTGTCGATCCACCGCCTTGAGCCGATAAGTGACGGTGAAGGTGGTGTCCAACGCCTGAAGCGAGCGCATGTAGGGCACCAGGTTCATGCCCATGACTTCTGGCGCAAAGGCGCGGTCGGGGGTCATGATTTCGGTTTTGGCGCCACTGCGGGCGATGATTTCGGCAGCCTGCAGCCCGGCATGGTCGCCGGCGTCGTCATACACCAGCACGTTGCGGCCAGGCTTTACATCGCCCGAAATGATGTCCCAGCTGGAGACCACCCACTCATTGCCACGTTCCAGCACTTCGGTGTGCGGCATCCCGCCTGTGGCGACGATGACCACGTCGGGGTTTTCAGCGAGAACGGTTTGGCTGTCGGCCCAGGTATCAAAGCGAAACTGCACGCCCAACCGGTCGCACTGCGCCATGCGCCAGTCGATGATGCTGATCATCTCCTTGCGCCGTTCCGATTGCGCGGTCAGGCGGATCTGCCCACCGGGTTGGTTGGCCGCTTCCAGTACCCGTACGTCATGGCCGCGCTCACCCGCCACGCGCGCGGCTTCAAGGCCGGCGGGGCCGGAGCCGATAATGACAATCTTGCGCCGCACCTGTGCCTTGGGGATCTCATGGGGCATGGTGGTTTCGCGCCCGGTCGCGGCGTTGTGAATACAGTAGGCCGCGCCCGCGTTGTAGATTCGGTCCAGGCAATAGTTGGCACCGACACAGGGGCGGATATCGTCTTCGCGCCCTTCGATGATCTTGCGCACGATATGCGGATCGGTCATGTGCGCCCGGGTCATGCCGACCATGTCGACCAGGCCGCTGGCGATGGCATGGCGCGCGGTGGCAACGTCGGGGATCTTGGCTGCATGGAAGGTCGGAAAACCGGTGAGGGCGCGGATTTCGCCGGCAAAGTCCAGGTGTGGCGCGTTGCGCATGCCCTGGATCGGGATGATATCGGTCAGGCCCGCATCGGTGGCGATATTGCCGCGAATCACATTGAGGAAGTCGATCATGCCGCTGTCTTTGAGCAACTGGGAAATCTGCAGGCCTTCTTCTTTTTGCAAGCCACCGGCCAGCACTTCATCGCCGGTGTAGCGGATGCCGACGATGAATTCTGGGCCTACCCGTTTGCGAATGGCCGCCAGTACATCGAAGGTAAACCGCAGGCGGTTCTGCAGCGAGCCGCCGTAGGGGCTGTCGAGGGTGTTGGTCAGCGGTGACCAGAACTGGTCCATCAGGTGGCCGTAGGCTTGCAGCTCGATACCATCGAGCCCCGCGGCTTTCATGCGTTCGGCGGCATCGGCGTAGTCAGTGATAATGCGCTCGATGTCCCAGGCTTCCAGGCGCTTGGGAAAGGCGCGGTGGGCGGGCTCCTGGTTGTGCGAAGGCGATACCACCGGCAGCCAGTCGCCCTTGTCCCAACGGGTGCGACGGCCCAGGTGGGTCAGTTGAATCATTACGGCGGCGCCATGTTCGTGGCACTCGTCGGTGAGGTCCTTCAGCCAGCCGACGACTTCATCCTTGTAGGCCAGAATGTTGTTGAACACCGGCGGGCTGTCCCGGGAGATGGCCGCCGAGCCTGCGGTCATGGTCATGGCCACACCTGCCTTGGCACGCTCCACGTGATAAGCGCGATAGAGCTTCTTGGGCATGCCGTCTTCGGGATAGGCCGGCTCGTGGGAGGTCGTGATAATGCGATTGCGCAAGGTCAGGTGTTTGAGGCGGTAGGGCTGAAGAAGCGGATCGTTATTCATATCGGTCTCGCATTAGGTCATCAGGCAAACGAGACAATAGATGCCATGTACACAGGTGTCAACTATATCGACACTGGTGTACAGTGGGCTCGAGAGTCAGGAAAAAAGGTGGAAGGATCTCAATGAAAACACCCAACAATCTTGCAGAAACCGCCGGCCGTGGATCGCTGGAAAGCTGGCTCAATGCCGCTTACGAAAGCCTGACCGAATCGGGTGTCGATGCTGTGCGGGTAATGCCGCTTGCGAAGAAGCTGAACCTGGCGCGCACCAGTTTCTACTGGTATTTCCAGGACCGCGAAGCGCTGCTCGATGCTTTGATCGGGATGTGGAAGAGCAAGAACACCTTCAACCTCATTTCCCAGTCGCAGGCCTACGCAGGCTCCATCACCGAGGCGATCCTGAATGTGTTCGATTGTTGGCTGAACAGCGAACTGTTCGATTCTCAGTTCGAGTTCGCGATGCGCAGTTGGGCCCTGCAGTCACCGGAGGTGGGCAAGGAAATAGCGGAAGCAGACGCGCAGCGGGTGGAGGCGCTCAGGCTAATGTTCGATCGATTCGGCTTTGCCCATGACGCGGCCTATACCCGGGCCAGGTCGATCTACCTGACTCAGATCGGCTACATCAGCATGAAGACCCAGGAGCCGACGGCCCAGCGCATGCACTACATCCCCGAGTACCTGAAGATCTTCACCGGCGTTGAGCCACAGCTCCATGAGCTGGATAGGTTTTATAGCCGTAACGGGTTTGTTCGCGATGGAAATGACGCGGTTTGACTGAGGTATTGCGGCGTGGCCATCGCGGTGGTCCGGCACCCCGGTAAACCCGGCTCCTACAACACGGTGTGTAGGAGCCGAGCTTGCTCGCGATGCAGGCGCCGCGCAGGTTCAGATCACTTCACATCAAAACGATCCAGATTCATCACCTTGGTCCAGGCCGCAACGAAATCCTTGACCAGTTTCTCCTCCGGCTCGCTGGCATAGACTTCGGCCAGTGCCCGCAGTTGCGCGTTGGAGCCAAAAAGCAGGTCGACACGAGTGCCGGTCCACTTGACGGCACCGGTCTTGCGATCACGCCCTTCATACTCTTGCTGCGCCTCTGAGACCGGCTTCCACTCCACGCTCATGTCCAGCAGGTTGACAAAGAAGTCCTTGGTCAGCGCTTCGGGTCGTTGGGTGAAGACCCCGTGCGAGGTTTTCCCGACGTTGGTGTTCAGCACACGCATGCCGCCGATCAGCGCGGTCATTTCTGGCGCGGTGAGGGTCAGCAATTGGGCTTTGTCGATCAGCAGTTTTTCGGCGGGCACACGATAGCGACCCTTGAGGAAATTGCGAAAACCATCGGCAATGGGTTCCAGAAACCCGAATGATTCGACGTCGGTCTGCTCTTGGGAAGCATCCATGCGACCCGGCGCAAACGGCACGGTGACCGTATGTCCGGCATTCTTGGCTGCTTGCTCGACACCGGCATTGCCCGCCAGCACGATCAAGTCCGCCAGCGAAATTTTCTTGCCTGCCGATTGGGCGCCGTTGAACTCACTCTGGATTTTCTCAAGGGTGGCCAACACCTGGGCCAGCTGTTCTGGTTGGTTGGCCTGCCAGGCATTTTGCGGGGCCAGGCGCAGACGTCCGCCGTTGGCACCCCCACGCTTGTCGGAGCCCCGGAAGGTGGAGGCTGCCGCCCAGGCGGTGGTGACCAGCTGCGAAACCGAAAGACCCGAGGCCAACAGCTTGCTCTTGAGTGCGGTCACATCACTGTCGTTGACCAATGGATGGTCGACGGGCGGGATGGGGTCTTGCCACAACAGGACTTCGTTGGGCATTTCCGGGCCGAGGTAACGCGACAATGGCCCCATGTCACGGTGGATCAACTTGTACCAGGCGCGGGAAAAGGCGTCGGCCAGTTGGTCGGGGTTCTGCAGGAATCGGCGGGAGATTTTTTCGTAGATCGGGTCCAAGCGCAGCGCCAGGTCCGAGGTCAGCATGGTCGGGTTGCGGCGTTTGGACGGGTCGTGGGCATCGGGAATGGTACCAGCACCCGCGCCGTTTTTAGGGGTCCACTGGTGGGCGCCTGCCGGGCTCTTGGTCAGTTCCCACTCGAAGCCGAACAGGTTCTCGAGATAGTTGTTGCTCCACTGTGTGGGGGTGGTGGTCCAGGTGACTTCCAGGCCACTGGTGATGGCGTCTGCACCTTTGCCGGTCTTATAGGTGCTCTTCCAGCCCAGGCCCTGTTCTTCCAGGCCTGCCGCTTCGGGCTCGGCTCCAATATTATCGGCCGGGCCTGCGCCGTGGGTCTTGCCGAAGGCATGGCCACCGGCGATCAGCGCCACGGTTTCTTCATCGTCCATCGCCATGCGGGCGAAGGTTTCGCGGATGTCTATGGCCGAGGCGACCGGGTCCGGGTTGCCTTCCGGGCCTTCTGGGTTCACATAGATCAGGCCCATTTGCACGGCGGCCAGCGGGTTTTCCAGGTCGCGGCTCTCTTCGTTGCCATGCTGCGCTGGCTCGGCCACCAGCGTGCCGTCGCCTGGGTCTTGCATGCCGTCATCGTTCTTGTCGTAGCGGACATCGCCGCCAAGCCATTTCCGTTCTGCACCCCAGTAGACGTCTTCGTCTGGCTCCCACGCATCCGGCCGGCCACCGGAAAAGCCAAAGGTCTTGAAGCCCATGGATTCCAGCGCTACGTTGCCGCTGAGCACGATCAGGTCGGCCCAGGAGATTTTGTTGCCGTATTTTTGCTTGACCGGCCACAGCAGCCGGCGCGCCTTGTCGAGGCTGACGTTATCCGGCCAACTGTTGATCGGGGCAAACCGCTGTTGGCCGGAGCCTGCCCCACCGCGCCCGTCACCGGTCCGATAGGTGCCGGCGCTGTGCCAGGCCATGCGGATAAACAGCGGACCATAGTGGCCGAAGTCGGCGGGCCACCAGTCCTGGGATTGGGTCATCAGGGCTCGCAGGTCTTGCTTGAGCGCTTGGAAGTCCAGGCTCTTGAAGGCCTTGGCATAGTCGAAATCCTTGCCCATGGGGTCGGATAGCGGCGAGTGCTGATGAAGTATCTTCAGATTCAGTTGATCGGGCCACCAGTCGCGGTTCGTTGTGCCACCGCCGGCGGCGTGATTGAACGGGCATTTTGATTCAGTTGACATGGTCTGAGCTACCTTGGGTCGAGTTCATTCAGCTAGCCGGCCCCATTGGGTCGAACTGGCAACGAGAGAAATCAAGGACATAGGTTGCAGGGCCGACAGTTCGATCAACTGATCGGTGTCGCCTCCAGGATGTGGACAGGGGTAAGCCAATGGCTAATCGCCTCCGTCTCGTCCTTATCTCCTATCAGGTTTTCGGGCCGGCTCGCGCCAACGCATCCCTAAGGCTAGATCTGTCTTCCAAAGAAGCAAATAGGCGCAGTATTGGTGGATGATAGTCAGAATCTTTTAGCGCGCCAGCCATGGGAATTGCTGGTGGCTGAGCCCGGGTGCATGATGAGCGCACGGGAGAATTTCAACATGAACAAGCACCCGCGCCCCACCGCCATCCATGAGGCTGGCCACACCCTGGCCTTCTGGTGGAATGGCCAGCACATTTCACGCGTGACCGTACGCAGCCAGGCTGAGGCGTGCGCTGGGCCGATGCTGGATTTGCGGGGTCATTGGATCGATGCGCAAGGGTTGGTGGAGGCGGATTATCGGGTGCCGAACCCCTTTAGCGAACCGCCCGGAATTGCCGAGTTCTTGCCTTCGATGATCGAATCGATCGAGCGTGATCTGATGGATTGTTTTGCAGGCCCCGTGGCCGAGGCGATCTATCGTCACGGCACGCTCGAAAAGGTGCTCAGCACCAGTGGCCGAGGGGATCTGAAGCGCGCGCAGGAATTGGTTGCACTGTTGCCGGCGCGAATGGTGGTCAATGCCCAACCCCTGGCAATCGCCCGTGCCAACGGCTTGGTGCATCGATACTGGGCTGCTGTGACGGCCTTGGCCGATCGTCTGCAGGCGCAGGGCGTGGTCGATGAGCAAACCCTGTCCGAATTGTTTTGCCAGAGGGTGGGCCGTTACACGCCTGGCTCCTACCGGGCGGTCATACCGCCGCAGTGGTTTTATTGCCCCAGCGGAATTTCCATCCCGTCGTGACCCACCACAATCGGCGAGATTGGTGACTGGCGTTGGCCCGTATTCATCACGCGGGTACTCGCCACAGATACCAGGCCGCAACGGTTCTGTGCGGGCTCCAGGCCTTGGCGGCCTCGATCATTTGCTTGCGTGGCAAAGGCGCCGCAAGGCCCCTGAGCCGTCGATAGCCTTCGCGCACGGCGAAATCGTCTACCGGCAGGATATCCATGCGTTCCAGGGTATAGATCAAGAACATCTCCACCGTCCATTGGCCGACACCGTGCAGGGTCACCAGTTGCTCGATCAACTGCTGGTCGCTCATCTGCAGGGCTTGCTCGTAGCTGGGCACCAGGCCCTCCAGGGTTGCCTGGGCGATACCCTGCACGGTGGCCAGTTTGCGGGCGGAGAGCCCGCAGGCGCGAAGTGACTGTGGGTCGGTGGCCAGCAATTGAGCGGGGCTGGGGAAGGGCTGATCCGGGTACAGCGCCAGCAGGCGCCCGAGAATCGCTTCGGCGGCCCGGGCATGCAGTTGCTGATAGGCAATGGCCCTGACCAGCGCCTCGTAAGGGTCACGGGCAGGCTTGGCCTGGTGCTGGCAAGGGCCCACTTGCTGGATCAATGCTGCCCACTGCTCGTCCAGCGAGGCCAGGAAACGGGTGGCCTTTGCATAGGGGGTATCCAGCGCCCCGGCTTCAATATTCATGATCTGTCCTGATGCGCGAGTATGTCGGTGGACGACGGGCCTAAACTGTTGGGACGCATCCTCATCGGCTGGAGGTCATCATGAAACGCTTATCGATTGGCTTGTGCGTCGGATTGTCGGTATACGGCCTGGCTGCCGTTGCTGAAACGGTTGTTCCGCTCAAAGGGCAGAGCTCGCAACAAATACAGCAGGACACCAGTGACTGCCACAACCTGGCGGCCAGCCAGGCCTCCTCGACCCCGCCTGCCGCAGGTGGCCGGTTGCGGGGGGCGGCTGTCGGCGCGGCTGCCGGGGCGGCGGGCGCTGAAATTCGAGGACGCCAGCATGATGAGTTTTATGATCGGGTCGACGACGATGTCAAGGAGGACTATCGCCAGAACCGCGCCAAGGAAACCGCCGCGGCCGGCGCGGTAGTGGGTGGGGCACGGCAGCGCCAGGAGCGGCGGGCCCAACAAAGCACCACGGCTTCGACGACCAGCTCAAGCTATACCAGTTGTTTGCAGGGTAAAGGCTATCAAGTCACGCCTTGATGAGTGGCTACTCTTGCCTGAGGCCTGAGCAGTACCATCATCAGGCACCCATACAGAGCCACGGCAGTAAATAACCCCAGGCGGATGGCAAAAGCGGTCTGGACATCCTTGCCTGCAAGGCTGTCCTGAACCGACTGGCCCAACAGAATGATCATGGTAATAAAGCTGTTAAGCCAGAACCCCGGTGTGAAGCGGGTCGGGCTCAAGCGATAGAGCTTGCGGGCCAATACCAGGCCAAACAGCAGCACCCACAGAAAGAACATCCACAGATGCACGAACAAGCCCAGTGCATACCACAACAGGATTGCCAGCAGCCCACCCATCAATGTCGAACCGACCAGTTCACCCGCCGCCTTGCGCGTTGTCGTGGTGGTGGTCTGTTGGCCCAGGCTGACGGCCTTGAGAATGATCGGCAGATAGCTGGCAGGGTCGCTCAATGCCAATACAAACGCAGGCATCACCACCAGTGTGGCCCGCAGCGCCAGCCTTGCGACCTGCTCGGGTACCGGCCCTGGTGAGGCCGCGGGTGCAGGCGGCTCTGGAAACAACCCATGGCTCAAGCCCACGACGATGACCGCGAGCAGCAAGGCCTTGACCAAAGCACCGATGACGTACGCCGCCAGCTCAAAAGAAACCACGCCCGCCGAGGAAATCATGGTCAGGCCGATCACCAGGAAGGTCACGATCAGATTATTGCCGCCGCGCAGTCCGAAGCGGAACACCAGAAACAATCCCAGACCTATCAGTAGCACGCCGCTGAAGGGGTAGTAGCGCAGTAGCGGAATCAGCAACAGGCCGATGCTGGTGGTCATGAGCGCAACCAGCGAAAGCACCACGGCCGCCTTGGGCGCAATAGGGCGATTGACTGTGGCGAGCAGCAGCAAGGCCAGCACCGGTGCGAGATAGGGGATGGGCAATCCCAGCCCGAAGCTTGCAGCCAGGCACACGGCCGTACCCGTGGCCAGCCGCAAGGCGCGCTGTGCTGGTAGAGGGCGCTCAATAGGCATAGGACAGCCAGCTCATCAACCCCAGAAACATACGCCCCATGGGGTTGAGCGGATTATTGCGCGTGGGAAACAGCATGACCTCGGCCTGGCCTCCGGCACGGATGGCCTGACTGTTACGTAATGCTGTCATGGCGGCTTCGCTGAACTCGATGACCACCGGGAAGCGTTGCGCCGGTCGCAGCCAGTCGCGACTGTTCTGCACCGTAGGGAGGCCTCCAGGGGGCGGCGTCGGCCCGACGTTGACCCCATAACCGATGCTGCGCACACGCCCTTCGAAGACTTCGCCCGGCAGGGCATCCAGCACGATGGCCACCGGCGTTCCCGGGATGACCCGCCCCAGGTTGTTCTCGGTCATGTCCGCGCTGATCCAGATATCGTGGATGGCAATCAGGGTCATGACCGGCGTGCCGGCGGCCGCAAATTGGCCGACGTCGGTGCGCAGGTCAGTAATCAGCCCGTCCGAGCGCGCTCCGATTCGGGTGTTGGCAATGTCCAGCTCGGCTTTTGACAAGGCGGTGCTGGCGCTGCGGATCTGCGCATTGTCTTGCGAACTGCCGCCTTCCTGCTCGCGGGCCCGTTCGACTTCGGCCCGGGCGGCGGCCACCTGGCTTGTAGCCTGTTCGCGATTGGCCCGCGACACTTCAAGCAAGCGCACCGAGATCGTGCCCGGGTCTGTCCGGTACAAGCCTTCAAGCCGCCTGTTTTCCTGTTGTGCCTTGAGCTCGTTGGCCTGGGCGGCCCGCAGTGACGCTTGTGCCGAAGCAATACCCGCGGTGCTTGCGCCAATCTGCCGACGGGTCGATTCTAAATCCGCCCGCGCTCGGTCAGCGGCAATTCGATAGGGTTGGTCATCCAGTTCGAACAGGATGTCGCCTGCCTTCACGTCCTGATTGTTGCGCACGTGAACCTTGGTCACTCGACCTGAGACTTCCGCGGCGACCGGAATCACAAAGGCGCCGACCCTCGCCTGTTGCGTATAGGGCGTGAGGCGGTCAGCCAACAGGTACCAGGCCAGGCTCAGGATAATGATCAGGACAACCCAGCGAATACCTTTGCCGGGCGGGTCCACAGCCGCGGGTGAGGCCGGCTGGGGGGAGGGGGTCGCGGTGTCACTCATGATGTTCCTCCAGCAGGTCGCCCCAATCAGTGCGGTGCTTCATGTGCTCGCGGGTAGCTGGGTCTACCAGCGGTTGCGGACTGTACCAGCCCCCACCCAGGGCTTTGTAAAGGGCGATCAAGTTGCTGACAGCGGTGCCCCGGCTGACCAGGTAGGCATCCTGCTGTTCGAGCAGGGCACGCTGGGCATCGAGCACTCGCTGAAAATCGGAATAGCCTTCTCGGAATTGCGTATTGGCCAGTACCAGCGAACGCTGCGCGGCCACGCCGGCCTGACGCAGGAGGTGTTCGCGCTCCAGTGCCCGGAGCAGGCCACTGGCGGCGTCGTCGGCCTCTCGCGCTGCCTGGCGCACCTTGTCTCGATAGGCCTCGATCAGCTGTTGCAGGCGTGCATCCTGGACACGCACGTTGTTACGGATCAGGCCATGGTCGAAAATATTCCAACGCAGGCCCGGGCCGCCGATCAGGTCCAGGTTTTTTGAGCTGCCAGAGAGGGTATTGGCTGACCAGACGATGCTGCCAAACAGGGTCAGCGACGGGTAGAAATCCGCCTCGGCCACACCGATGAGCGCTGACTGGGCGGCGACGTTGAGCTCGGCAGCGCGCACGTCGGGGCGACGCAGCAGCAGGTTGGCCGGCACATCTTCCAGCACCGCCTGATCGATCAAGGGAATCAGGCCGGTCTGCGCCTGCCACGGCTCCAACCTGCCGGGCGGCTGGCCCGTCAGCACCGCCAAGGTATTGCGCAACCGCTGGGCCTGGTCTTGCAGGCTGGGAATGCTGCTTAATGTCACCAGGTACTGAGTCTTGGCCTGTTGCACGTCAAGTTCTGCGGTCTGGCCGCTGTTGAACAGTTTCTCGGTGATGTCGAAGCTGCGTTTTTGCTGGTGGGCGTTGTCCTGTGCAATGCGCAATCGAGCTTCGGTGGTGCGTAGTGCAAAGTAGCTGTCTGCCACCTGGGCGCGCAGCAGCACCCGGACATCCTCAACATTGGCCTGGCTTGCGAAATACTGGGCATCGGCCGACTCGATCGCTCGGCTGAACCGGCCCCAGAAGTCCAGCTCCCAGGCCACATCCACGCCTGCGCTGTATTGCCAGAAATGGCTGTCTTGCGGCGCAGTGCCGCTGTATTGGTTGCGGTGGGTATAGAGACTGTCGGCGCTGGCTTGTTGCACCTGAGGGTAGCGGCCGCTGTTGGCAATACCCAGTTGTGCACGCGCCTCCAGCACGCGCAGCCCGGCTATCTTCAAATCAGAATTGTTGGCATCGGCTTCAGCGATCAGCTGATCCAGGACCGGATCATTAAAGGCTTGCCACCACTGGCGATGATCCGCTTGAGGCCGCCCATGGCTTGCCTGCTCCAGGGCAGGGCTGTTCCACTGGTCGATCCAGGGTTGTGCCGGTGATTGGAAATCCGGCCCCACACGCATGCAGCCATTGAGACCCAGTACGCCAAGCCACAAGAGCAGGCTGGGCCATCTGGGCAGGGCTATACCGGGCGCCATTGGGAGATTTCCTGTGAAGGAAGTTCACAGCAGCATAGCTGTCCTAGGCTGCTGACAAACCTGTAGTGTAGGAGCACGGCTTGCCGGCGATGAATACAACGCGGTGTATCTGGATGACCGAGGCGAAGCCATCGCCAGCAAGCTGTGCTCCTACAGATCAAAAGCTCGGTGTAGGAGCACGGCTTGCCGGCGATGGCCTCCCGCGGTATATCAGGCAAAACCGCGGCGCCTTCATCGCGACCCAGCAGTGGATTGCAATTGCCCGATGAGGGGCAAGAAGGTATCTAAAAGCGATGCCGGATGTTGGCTGCTATGCTTTTCAGGCGTCACGAAGTCCAGTGGCGCGTCAGCAGGGGCGAATATTATGGATACCCCCAAAGGCGTCACCGAGCCGCAAGCGGTCTCCTGGCGTTTCAAGACGGGCGTGGCAATTATCGGCTTGATGCTGTTGAGCTGGCTGATGTTACCCATCCTCGCTGCCTTGGGCGTTCCCGGCCCCCGAATCGCAGCCCTGACGGGCATTTTATTCATCAGCAACAAAGCGCTATTGATTCTGGCGATTGCCATCATGGGCAAAGCCGGTTTCCAGGAGGTCAAGCGCACGCTGTTTGGCTATGCCTCGGCGATGGTGCCCAGTGCCGATCTGGAAGTCGGACCCATACGCCACCGCATCGGGGTGGCCATGTTCTGCTTGCCGTTGATTTCTTCCTTTCTCGAACCCTATGTCGACGGCCTGTGGCCGGGCTTGCGTCCTAATCTGTGGCAGATGCAGGTGCTGGGCGACGCCCTGTTCATCGGCAGCTTTTTCGTGCTGGGTGGCAACTTCTGGGACAAGGTTCGGGCCCTGTTTATTCGTCGGGCCCGGGTGGTGGTGACGTAGCCGGCCTTTACGCCTTGGCTGCCATCGCCGTCACTTCAACACGCATGCCTTCGGTCGCGAGGGAGGCCACGCCCACGGCGGCACGAACCGGCCAAGGCTGGGCGAAGAAGCGCTTGTAGACTTCATTGAACGCGGGACGGTCGGCCATGTCGGTGAGGTAGATGGTCAGGTGCATGACTCGGTCCATCGAGCTGCCGGCGCGTTCCAGCGCAACCTTCAGCGCCTGCAGGGTGCATTCGCTCTGCTCGGTGATGCTGCCCAACTCCAGGCTGCCGTCGGCGCGGGTCGGGATTTGGGTTGAGACCAGCAGGCCATTGAAGCAGGCAACATCGGAAGAAATCGACTCTGGATCGGGATCAGGGAGGAAACTTAAGTCTTGGTTTGCCATGGGGCTCTCGTGTTCAAGATCGTGGATGGGGCCGCCCGAGGCGGCGAGTGGATATCTGCGTGAAGCTGATTATGCTTCAAATGTGTGCGCAGCGTCGCAGGCTCACGGCTGTGGTCATGCCTGACGCAATCGGCTAACCGGTCAATATCAGCCCAGGGCCTGGGTGCGGTAAGGGTAGTGGGATGCTCCGGCCTGACACAAGAACAACAACGGAGAACACTCATGGCCGCAATCGATAATACCGCCACAGGCAGCGCCCCCAGGCGCGGAATAACCAAGGAGGAGCGCAAGGTCATCTTTGCCTCGTCCCTGGGTACGGTGTTCGAGTGGTATGACTTTTACCTGTACGGCTCTCTCGCCGCGATCATCGCCAAGCACTTCTTCGCCGGCGTCAATGAAACCACCGCCTTTATCTTCGCACTGCTTGCCTTTGCCGCAGGTTTCGCCGTGCGCCCCTTCGGCGCCATTGTGTTTGGTCGGCTGGGCGACATGATCGGGCGCAAGCACACCTTTCTGATCACCATCGTCATCATGGGGGTGTCGACGGCAGTGGTGGGTTTGTTGCCCAGTTACGCGACCATCGGCGTGGCAGCACCGGTCATCCTGATCAGTTTGCGCCTACTGCAAGGCCTGGCTTTGGGCGGAGAGTACGGCGGGGCGGCGACGTACGTGGCCGAGCATGCGCCACCCGGCAAGCGGGGCTTCTTCACCTCTTGGATACAGACCACGGCGACTCTGGGCCTATTTTTGTCACTGCTGGTGATTCTTGCTTGTCGCACCATCCTGGGCACCGAAGCGTTTGAAGCCTGGGGTTGGCGGATTCCCTTTTTGCTGTCAATCCTGCTGCTGATCGTCTCGGTGTATATCCGCCTGCAACTGAGCGAGTCGCCGGTGTTCAACAAAATGAAGGCTGAAGGCAAGGCCTCCAAGGCGCCGCTCACCGAGTCCTTCGCGCGTTGGGACAACCTCAAGGTGGTGATCATGTCACTGCTCGGCGGTACTGCTGGCCAAGCGGTGGTCTGGTACACCGGGCAGTTCTATGCGCTGTTCTTCCTGCTGCAGACGCTGAAGATCGATCCGCAGACTGCCAACTTGCTGATTGCTGGGTCCTTGCTGATTGGCACGCCATTCTTCGTGATCTTCGGCAGCTTGTCCGATCGCATTGGCCGCAAGAAAATCGTCATGGCCGGGTGCATCATCGCGGCGCTCACTTACTTTCCGATTTTCAAGGCGTTGACCGAATACGGAAACCCCGATGTCTTTCTCGCGCAGGAGAAAAACCCGGTCACGGTCATCGCCGATCCCACTCAGTGCTCGTTCCAGTTCGACCCGGTGGGCAAGGCCAAATTCACCAGCTCCTGCGATCTGGCCAAGAGCCTGTTGGCCAAGAAGGCGATCCCTTATGAAAACGAAAAGGCTGAACCCGGCGCGCTTGCACAGGTTCGCATTGGCGACAAACTCATCCCGAGTTTCCAGGGCACCGGCATGCCGGCTGCGGACTTCAAAGCCCGCGACGATGCGTTCACCGCAACCCTGGGGACTGCACTGAAGGACGCGGGTTATCCCGAGAAGGCCGACCCGGCCAAGACCAACTACCTGGCCGTATTGGCTCTGCTGACCCTGCTGGTGATCTACGTGACTATGGTCTACGGCCCGATCGCCGCCTGGCTGGTGGAATTGTTCCCGGCGCGTATCCGCTACACCTCCATGTCACTGCCTTACCACATCGGTAATGGCTGGTTCGGCGGCTTCCTGCCCACGGTGGCCTTTGCCATGGTCGCGGCCACCGGTGATATCTATTACGGGCTCTGGTACCCCATTGTCATTGCGGTGATGACGGCGATTTTGGGGACCTTCTTCCTGCCGGAAACCAAGGACCGGGATATTCAGCACACCTAGAGCGCGTGCGCATCGGACTAGGCGTGGGGAGCGGCGGGCGGGGCTGCAATGCCGCCCGCATATTGCGGCTTCAAATGGCCTTTGTCGTCCTCAAGGCGGGCCCGACGTCCGTCCTGGTCGATAGCGCGCTGGACCGTTGCTGCAGCGCCGCGCAAGGCTTCATGAAGAATCGTTCACCCACTTTCATTCAGGTGCCAGGCCACGCGTGGGGCTCGGCTGATGGCACATCAGGCACCAGACGACCCCGGTGATCAGCAACAGCATGGCGATCAGCTCCAGTGCACTGGGAAGGCGTTGCTCCCAGAGAAACCCCAACAGCAGCGCCGCCAGGGTTTCAATGACCAGCACCTGGCCACTTAGGGCCAGCGGCAGCAGCCGACTTGCCTGATTCCAAAAGGCACCACCCACGACCGACGCCAGCAGCGCCACGCCGCCAGCCACCAGGATAAGGTGCATCGTCGCCTGCGCACTGAACTTGCCAACGTAGGCCCCTAGAATCGGCACGGCCAGCACCAGCGACTGGGCCCCGGTCATCACACCCATCAGCAGTGCCCAGTCGTGTGCCGAAACCTGAACAATCGCGAGGCGGCGGGCATTACTGACGGCGTACCAGCTCCAACTGAGCAGAGCACCGAACGCACACACCACCCCCAGCGTGCCGGCGAGCCCCTCGCCCACGGCGCTTTGCTGGCCCAAGGCGTGCAGGCTGATCAACGCCACCCCTGCCGTGGCGCAACACAGCGAAGGCGCGAGCCGGGTGAGAGGCACCGCATTGGCATCGCGACGGCCAGCCAGGGTCACCAGTACCGGTATCAGGCCGACGATCAGCGATGTGGTTGCCACCCCGACCTGTTGCACGCCCGTACCGACCAGCGAGTAATAGAGCAGGTTGCCAATCAGGCTCAGCCAGAACAGCGACACCCAGTCGGCTCGCGTCAGCTTCGAGCAAACCCTGCGCCAGCGTGGCAGCAGCAACAGGACCGAAAACAGGCCATAACAAAGGAATCGAAGCACGGCGAACGCCGTTCCGGACAGCCCCGGCGTCAGCGCCGGCCCGAGGAAAATCACGCTCCAGCACACACCGGCCGCGACACCGCAGCCAATGCCTTTCATCAATGATTGATGGGTCAACATTTCACTACCACCCAGATACTAATGAGCGACAGTGTGCGCAAGGCACGCTCAGGTGTATTGCTTGAAACTGTCGTTTCTTTTACCCGGACTGTCGAACTGCTGGCGGTAGGCTGCTGGGGTGGTATTGCACAGTCGCTTCATGGCGCGAGTCAGCGCGGCCTGATCGGAAAAGCCCACGCGCAGCGCGATGTCGACGAGGGGGAGGTGCGTTTCAGCCAGCCACTTGCAGGCATGACGCATCCGCAGGTTGGCCAGCCAGGCCTGCGGGGTTTCACCGAATCGTTGCTCGAATCGCTTGTGCAACTGGCTAAGGCTCACGGCCGCGACGCGCGCCATTGCATCGTTGCTCCAGGCCGCGCCAGGATTGGCGTGAAGTTGAGCCAACAACAACTCCATGCCCTTGGCAGATTGGCCCGCGTCCCTGGCCAGCGCGCTTAGTAACAAAGGTGAGAGCTGCGCGGAACTGGCCGCCAGCCCCTGGCTGCCCACCAGGTCGGCAAACTCGATCAGCCGGCGAGTGCTCGCCGAGATGGGCACATAGGTTCGCTGAGCGACGCCACTCGGAATCGCCTCTTCAAGCAAGGCAGCGGAGCAGTCCAACACCAGAAAGCGGCTGGCGGCTTCAGCGATTTGCGAGTGGACCGAGCCGGGTGTCACCAAGGCTGCCAAGGACAGATCAAGGCACGCGCCGCGCCCTTCGACTTCAATTTCCATTCGTCCGCCCACAGGAAGTACGACCTGCGCGAAGCTATGGTCATGGTGGGCGCACTCACCTTGGTAAGTGCGGATATCGAGCAAGGGGACCATTTATCGACGCTCCACCGGGTGGAAGAAAACAGATGCTAACAGTTCCTGGCGAGGGTCGCCTCAAAGCGCTGGGCGCCTGAATATCGAAGTGATTTCCTTCAACTGATTAGGGAAGGGCGTTGCAATGAGTGAACTGTCGATCTGGACCTATGACTGGGTTCCTGAAGGCCCTCGTGGTTTCGTGCGTGATTTAAGGCTCAGGTGGGCGTGTGAGGAAGCGGATCTGCCGTACACCGTCCGTACCGTGCCATTCGAAGGTCGCGAGACCAATCATCTGGCGCAACAACCCTTTGGCCAAGTACCGTTTTTGAAGGACGGCAAGCTTGAGATATTCGAAAGCGGCGCCGGGCTGCTGCACCTGGCTCGCAAAAGCGAAAAGCTGATGCCGCGCGACCCGGTTGGAGAAGCACAAACATTGCAATGGACAATCGCCGCGCTTAACTCGATTGAGATAGTGACCCTACCGTGGTGGTTTCTAAAGATCTCCGGCGACGAGAGCGAAAACCTTACCGGCTGGGTGGGCAACCGCCTCGGCCAGTTGGAAAGAGTCCTGGGCGAGCAAGAATGGCTCGCCGCCGAACGCTTCACCGTCGCAGACTTGTTGATGGCGGATGTGCTACGCATTCCGACGCTCGGCTCTTTCGGTGACCGGCCGGCGACCGAGGCTTATGTAAAACGCATCACCGACCGCCCTGCATTCAAGAAGGCTCAAGCTGACCAGATCAGGCAATTCAAGGCGGCTGACCAGAACAGAGCAGGAGAGGGGTCAAGCTGACTTGGCCAGACGCCGCAGTTGATAAACGCTGCATTTCAAATATTGAAGTTTCAGAAACGTCCTACTTACTTTTGGAAATCCGCGCTCTATCTTACGGCCTGCTAGCCCTTCTCTTGGCATCCATTGCCCCACCTGGAGCAGTGCGCTTGCCAAGATGAGACAGGGACACCCGCCAACAACAAGAGTCAGGATGATCAAAATGAATAGGCCGTCGCACCCACTGTATACCAATGAAGTCTCCCCCGAATTTCTCCGCAGCCTCGACAACTCGCAGCCCAGGTCGGTGATGTCGCGGTGTATGCCGATGGCAGTAGCGCGCAGATCGTGACCGGTGCTGGTCAAGACAATGACCACCTAGCGCTGGTTGGCAGCCGTCTGAGTAATGGCGACGAGGTCATCAATACGCCGCAAGGCCTTGGTTTGTTCATGGTCCGTGAAGGCGAGCCTATGCCAGAAGACTTCCTGCCAACGATCGAGGGTTGAGTCATGGGACGAGGAACTGTCAACGGATTAGGACAGGGGCTGGACGGTGACCTGACCACCACTGGCGCGATGTGTATCAGCAGCCTGCCCCAGGCGGCACAAGGGCGGCGGGGTGTCTTGCGGGCCGGGGACAAAACGACACCCTGTCCGCAATGCGGCAAAATCGGCGTGATCAACGACAGCCTTCCAGGCTTCAATTGGGATGGGATGACGACGGTACTGGACGACGCAGAAATCCAGTGCGGCTGCCCCCCGGGTAGTAATCGACTGATTGCGCGTGTCGAGCGCTGGACCGCCACCGATGCTGGCACTGACCGCTCCACGGTTGGCGCTCCTGTTTCGGCATTTGCGCCAGAGGCAGCCAAGCCTGGGCTTGCCAGTCGGGACTCCAGCCTGGAAGAGGAGGAAGAAGAAGAGGAACTGGAGGAAAGTGGCATTGTGTTGCGGCTGGGGCTGTTCTTTGATGGCACCGGTAACAACCAGGGCAATAGCGATATCGGTGAAGGCTGCCGAGCCCGCAACCTGGGCCTGGACACCGAGGCCGCCGAAGCGATTGGTCAGCTCTGTCGCACCTACGGCTACGGTGCCTCGGGGGTGATTCCCGATGACAGCTATGGCAATGACACCAGCAATGTGGCGCGATTGCACAATCTCTATCCAGATGATTCGCTGAATACCCTCCAGGGAGCCGAGTCCGCTTATATCAAGGTCTACCTCGAAGGGATCGGCACCAGTAGTGGCCGGGGCGATTCTACGTTCAGCCAGATAACTGGCGGGGGCGGCACTGGCGTGGTGGCGCGGGTTGAACAGGCTCCAGCGCTGGTGCTGCAACAATTACGACGGTTTCAAGACAATAATCCCGGGCTAAAGATCAACAAAATCGAGGTGGACTTGTTTGGTTTCAGCCGCGGCGCGGCGGCGGCTCGGCATTGCGCCAACGACCTGCTCAAGGGGTCGGCTAGTCTGCTGGCACGGGCCATGCCCGTCGGGACTCCTGGTTTCGCTGAAACCTTCGCCTGGCGTCACGGTGGCGACGTTGTCCTCAATTTCATCGGCTTGTTCGACACGGTGGGTGGCATCGTCGCTCCGCTGAGCAACGATTTCAGCCCGCACAATGCCCACAGCCCCGGAGTTAACCTGCGCCTGGCACCGGGCATCGCTCGCCACGTGGTGCACCTGGTGGCTGAGGACGAGTACCGTCACAACTTCTCGCTCACGCGTACTGAAAACGATATCCAGGTCCCCGGCTGCCATTCGGATATTGGCGGTGGCTACCTGCCCCTGGCCACGGAAAAGCTACTGCTAACCAAACCCGACAACAGCCTGAGCCCAGAGCGCGAGCCTAACGAGCGTAGCGAGGCCTACCGCCGCACGCTTGAGCGCTTCGAACGTAGTCGGGACGACTGGCAGGCCTATTTCCCGCGCGAGGGCTTAAGCATTCTTTCCTGGGACGTGCAAACACAGCATCGGAGTCGCGATACCCAGGCGGAAAAACGGGTCTATGCCGCCATCGCGGGTCAGCGTCAGGTGCGCGGCGAACTTTCCTTGGTGTACCTGCGGATCATGCGCGAGCTGGCGGTGCGCGCGGGGGTGGCGTTCGATTCGCTTGACCCCAATGACAACCGTACAGTGTTACCGGCCGAGTTACAGACCATCGCCGCCAAGTTGCAGGCTTACGCCTTACGTGAGTCTTCCGAGCAACTGAATGCCAAGGAGCTTGCGTTGCTGCGCCGCCGCTATATTCATCTCTCGGCCCACTGGAACGCCGTCAAGAGTTGGAATACCAGCGATTTGGAGGTGGTGTTCATCAACCGTCCAGCAGAGCGCAACCAGCGTGCAAAACACGCCAATGAGTAGGCGTAAAGGCCTACTGCTGTTCTGTGCCGCGTTGTGGCTGAGCGGCTGTGCCGGTGGCGCCGGTCGGCTGCCGTACGATTCGTGGTGGCTGGGCCTGGGTGCGCCTTACTACATGGAGGTGTGGATCGAAACCGCCGATGCGGTGGATGTGCAGGATCGCGTGTTTCGCCGAGCCATGAGCGGCGTGGCAGGAAGTTCGCCAAAAAACCTCAAGGGTAATCCACGTGGCTGGCCCAAGCACCCCGGCGCTGGCGCAGGCAAACAGGTGCTGGGTGCCGACTTGCCGCGGCTGCTCTATGTGCGCTGGCAATCACTGGTCGAGCCGCAGACCTACGAGGCCTATATCGTTATTCCCGAGACCATCCAGCAGGCCATGCTCAAGGGCGAAAAGACCTATTGCAAATTTGATGGCAAATGGATCACGGATTATCGAAACATGCTGACCGTTGGACTTGCCCCGGGAGGGATCGCCAAGGTATGGCTCGGGGGAGCCTGCTTGACGCCGATCGACGTGGCACGGGTACAGGGCGAGGTGGTGAAGGTCGGGCCCTATGATGGTACGTCGGGTGGCCAGCACCGACCGTTATCTGCAACCGCCAAGGCCTATATCGAGAAGTACGGGATTCCCTATGGCTCGTGGTAAGTGCTGCTGCCTGCGATGGGGCGCTCAGCGGACCTAGGGTCTGCTTCGCAGCCCATCGCAGGCAAGCCTTGCTCCTACCGTTTATTCCAAAATGCAAACACCGTCGTTTTCGACTGCAATCCGTTACAGCTAGGCGCTACGACGAAACACCAACAGCTTGGCAACTGAGTGCTGCACGCACTCTCCACGTTGGTTGAACGTGTCGATCCTGAAGGTCACGATTCCCCGATCCGGCTTTGACCGGGATGGGGTGATTTCCATGACCGTGGTTTCGACCTGCAGGTCATCCCCGGGTCGGGTCGCCGCCGGCCAGCTCACATCGCTGCCTGCGCCGATCAAACCATTGCCCAGCGGCAGCGTTTCCACCAACAGCCGCATGGTGATCGCGGCCGTATGCCAGCCACTGGCAGCCAGCCCGCCGAATACGGATTGCCTGGCCGCTGCTTCATCGAGGTGAAAGGGCTGTGGGTCGAAGCGAAGCGCGAACTCCCTGATTTCCTCGAGCTCGATCCGATGGGTCCTGCTTACGTAGCGGGCTCCTACGATCAGATCATCCAGATACAGGTTGCTGTGCTGGTTGTCGTTCATGATGCCTCCGGGCGAATGGGGGGACAGCGGATCAGTGAGCGTCGGCCGAGGGCGCGGCTGGCGGTGCTACTTTGTGCATCAGCGGAACCAGGGTAGTGGCAACCACGAAGCACACCATGATCACCAGGAAAGTATCGGAGAACGTCAGCGTCCGGGCTTCGCGAAATGCAACGGTCCAGAGCTGATGCAAGGCTGCGCTGGAGGCGTCTGGGCCATAACCGAGGGTGGCGAAGTTGTCGCCCACCTGGGCCAACCACTGGTTCATGGCTTCATTGCTCGAGTTCAGGTGATCGGCCAGCCGGGCGAAATGGAGGTTCGTCCGATCGTTCAGGATAGTCGCGCACGCGGCGATGCCGATGGCGCCACCCAGGTTGCGCATCAGGTTGAACAAGCCAGAGGCCAGCTTGAGCCGGGCCGGCGCCAGGGAACCCTGGGTCAGGGTGACGGTGGGCGGCACTGCGAATTGCTGGGCCATGCCGCGAATCGCTTGCGGCAGCAGCAGTTCCTTGGCACCCCAGTCATGGGTGATGGGCGAGAAGTCCCACATCGAGAGTGCGAACATCGCCAGGCCCAGCATCATGATCCAGCGCAAGTCGATACGGTTGGCCAGGAAGGCGTAGACCGGGATGGCAAGGATCTGGAAGACGCCGGTGGAGAAGATCGCAAGGCCAATATCCAACGCGCCGTAACCACGCACCCGACCGAGAAACAGCGGTGTCAGGTAAACCGTCGCGAAGATCCCGACAGAATTTCGTCAGGATTGACCATGAACGAACCCCACCTGATCCGCCAAGCCGTTGCAGACGATGAAGCCGCTGTGCGCGCTTGCGCCGAGCAAGCGTATGCCCAGTATGTGGGCGTGATAGGGCGAAAGCCTGCACCGATGCTGGCGGATTTCAGGGCACAGGTTGCAGCCGGTCATGTGCACCTTTGCACGGGAGAGCAAGACGAATTGCTAGGCTTCATCGTCTTCTTTGCAGTGGATCAGCATATGTTTCTCGAAAACGTGGCGGTGACAAACGCAGCGCGTGGGAAAGGTATCGGCAAATCACTCATTCAATTTTGCGAGGCCCAGGCGAGGTGTTTGGGCCTTGGCAGCGTTCATCTCTACACGAACGTGAAGATGACTGACAATCTGTCGATGTATCCACGACTCGGTTACGTTGAAGTCCAGCGGCGCTCGGAGGATGGATTTAAGCGCGTCTACTTTGAAAAGCGCTTGGGCTAGGGTTTTTTTAGATTAAGGGTGTGGTAGCGAGTGATCATATGTGGCCGATGTCCGGCAGAGTCGCTGCGAAAGTCTCGAAGGGGCGCTGGATAGAGTACGCCGGCATCGTAGACAGCTGTAAAAGGCGAATGCCTCATTCGTAGCCCATCCCGAGCTCTTGGGCTTGTCGTGCCAACTCTTCCATCGCAGTTTGGCTAGCCTGGTCCCGGCGCTCTTTGAATTCCATCAGGTCGGCGAATAAAACACGACGATGTCTGCCCGTCTTCCGAAATGGCAACTCTCCCTTTTCTAACAATTTAACCAAATGAGGCCGAGAGACGTTGAGCAAATCGGCAGCTTCCTGAGTGGTTAACTCGGAATGGATTGGCACAACCTTAACGGCGTTGCCGATCGCAAGCTCGCCCAAAATATCCACAAGCAAGCGTAAGGCTGAGGTAGGCAGTTCGACCTGATGCGCCTTGTTTTCCTTATCAAAAATCTCAATGCGCTGTGTCTCAAATTGCGTCGAGAGGAAGGCTGCCAACTCACGTTGACCTTGCACGGCTGCCTTGACTTCCCCAACGAGTGGAAGAGTCGTTTTGGACAGGGCTGTGGCGGTCATGATGAAAACTCCAATACGTGTATTACGGAAATTACACAGTATTCGAAATAAACGAAAGCGGCAGCAAGCGAAATAAACGAAACTACTCATTTCTGTGTGAAGGAGGATTGGGCACCAATGATTGCGGGGCGACGGTAATCAAGGGAAGGACCGATCGCCTAGGCGCTCTGTCAAAGATACGTTCGGGAACTAGTGAACGAGAAATAAGCCCTACGGCAAAAAGGCCCTGAGCGTCATAGATTCCGCAGTGTATCCATCCGTTCATGCAAGATACGGATGATCGCAATCCCGTAAGCCGTGATCTGAAAGTAAATCATGTGCCGCTCAACACTGCAGCGGCGATAACCGGGTCGGATGTGGTCACAGGCTGGGGCGATCCTGGGGCGCTGCGCCAACTCTGCAAAAGCCGCCGTCATGATGTCTATGTAGTGGTTGGCCTGTTCCACATCCCACTGCCGAGCGGTGTAGCTCCAGATCGCTTCAAGATCACCCTCGGCGGCAGGAGCAAGACGATACTCAGCCATGCGCGGTCAACATTCTCTGCTTGAAGGTGTCGGGGTCGAATGGGCGAGGTTGCCCGCTGGACTCGCCCTCTCTGAGGGCTGCGCGGATAGCCTCAACTTCGGCGCTACGCTCTTGTTCACGACGGATCAGATCGCGGATGTATTCGCTGTCGTTGGTGTAGTGGCCGGCTTCGATCTGCGCTTTGATCCAGCCGTCTTGCTGGTCAGTCACAGTAATGGTTTTCCGCACGGTTGCCATGATCGAGCCTCTGGGTTAGTGATCAATAGCACGGAAATTATCATACTTTTGGTGCTGTATCGAGCATGGAGCATCGTCATTGACGCCACCTTCATGGCTCGCGGCATTGCGGTAGGGCAACACTTCAGCGGTCGGCTGGATGGGGCCTGCGATATTGTTCAGCTCGCTGGGCGTGATATCGACGCTCTGCGCCCTGAAAATGCGCGAGACCGCGCCTGCGGTGGCGAAGGATGTGCAGCCGATTGAGCGGGGCGCCTCGGTCGTCACCCAGGTACTGTAGAGGGTGGGTACAGCGCTCATGGCCTGCACTACGCTTGCACTTGAGCCATGAAGTAACTAGCCTGTCCCTTCGCAAAGTGATGTCCACCGCTCAGATAAGCGGTGGCAACTGCCGATAGCGAAGGGGTATACGTGCTTGCCGCGCAACCCACGAATTCTCAAAAAACGGAGTGCAATGATGAGTGGCTATAACGCAGTATTGGCAAGAAATACGAAAAATGCTGCAGACAGTATTGGTCCCTACTCACAAACGGTAGCGTTCTCTCATTACAATAATCTTTCCGCTCAATTGCCGATCGACCCCAAAACGGGAACATTGGTAGCGGGGGGTGTGAAAGAGCAGGCGAAGCAATGCTTCGACAATATTAAGGCCATTGTAGAAAGTATCGACCATGGCATGGACGATGTTGTCAGGGTCAGTATTTTCCTTAAGAACATCTCGGATGTTGACGCTGTAAATGAAGTGTATGCAACCTTCTTTACGGGTTATGTCCCTGTCCTGACGACCGTCGCCGTGGCCGCTTTGCCGATGGATGCCTTGGTGCAAGTTGACGCACTGGTTTCGAACGGCGTGGGCACCATTCCCAATGCGCCACAGGCAGGCGACCTGGTAAAAGTGGCTAAAAACACGGAAAACGCCCCCGTCAGCCCGCTGTCTACGCAAACGGTAGCGTTCTCTCACTACAATAACCTTTCCGCTCAATTGCCGATCGATCCAAAAACCGGGAAATTGGTAGCCGGTGGTGTGAAAGAGCAAGCGGGTCAGTGCCTGAAAAACATCAAGGCCATTTTGGAGAGTATCGACGTTCCTTTTGACGATATCGTTAAAGTGACGATCTTCCTGAAGAACCTCTCGGACATTGAAGCGGTCAACGAAGTTTACACGACCTTCTTCCCGGACTCGTCGATTGCTCGGGCCGTCGCCTATGTGCCTGCACGCACAGAAGTTGCAGTTTCAGGTTTGCCGATGGACGCCTTGGTACAAATCGAAGCCGTGGTATCGCACGGCGATGGCACGCCGCCGCAGGCTGTTGAAGACAGACACGGCATCGTCATCAAGGCAAACAATACGGTAGACGCACCCCAAAGCGCTCTCTCTACCCAAACGGTCGCTTTTTCTCATTACAACCACCTCTCGGCTCAACTGCCTGTAGACCCGAAAACGGGTGCAGTGGTGGGTGGCGGTGTAAAAGAGCAGGCTGGCCAGTGCTTGAAAAATATCAAGGCCATTGTGGAAAGCATCGACCACGCGATGGGTGATGTGGTGAAGGTCAATATCTTCCTCAAGAACATCGACGATATTGGCGCGGTGGATGAGGTTTACTCGACGTTCTTCCCAGGCGGTGTTCCTGCACGCAGGACAGTGGGTGTATCCGCTTTGCCTAAAGATGCGTTGATCCAAATCGACGCCGTAGTCGCAAACGCTGAAGGCACACCTCCAAAAGCATAACAGGCCTTTATTTGCGCCTTGTTAATGCCGACGGTTAATGCGAAACCGCATAGCCAATCGTAAAAAAAAGGAAGCTGGGCATCGTGCCCCAGCTTCCTTTTCAGGTTGATGACAAACCCTGTAGCCGCTGCCGAAGGCTGCGATGCGGCCCGTCAGGGGCGCCAACGGGGATATCAAGATCCTGCGCCCGCTTTGCGGATCGATCGCAGCCTAGCGGCAGCGGCTACATATGAAGCAACCTGCTGTTGGTTTGTCAGCAGCCTGAAAAGGAAGCTGGGCATCGTGCCCCAGCTTCCTTTTTTTCGTCACGTGAGTATTGCACTCAACGTCGCGCAGAGAGCTGTTGCGGCGCCAGAAATGCATCGTGGAAGTAATTACGAAACGCCTGCATGGCCGGGCTGAATTCGCGCTCACGATGCCATGCCAGGCCGACGCTCATGGGCGTCACCTTGTCGGTGATCGTCAGGGTTTCGATGCGTTTGCCTTCCAGCGACCAGGGGCGGTGCACCAGGTCCGAGAGGATCGCCACGCCGCTGCCATTGGCGACCATGCTGCGCACGGCTTCCACTGAACTGGTGCGCACCCGCACGTTTGGCTGCTGGTGCGCGTGCTCCCAGTAACGCATGGCGCTTTGTTCGGCTTCGTCGACGGTCAGCAGAATGTAGGGTTCCTTTGCAACGTCGGCGAGGCTGACAGCGGAGCGCTCGCACAGGGGATGGTGGCTGGGTAGCCACAACCGGCGTTCGGAATTGAAAAGAATCTCCGAGACGATGTCCGGGTGTGTGAGGTTGGCGGTGAGCACTACCGCCATGTCGAATCGGCCTTCCAGCAGGCCTTGCTCGATGGCGCTCCGTTCTTGTTCGTGGACTTCGATGGCCACGTCCGGGTGCCAGTGTTCCAGCCGTTGTAGATGGTGCGGCAGGAAATAGCCGATCACGGTGTAGCTCGCGGCCAAACGCAACAGGCCACTGGCGCGTATGTCCGGTAACGGGCTGTTCAGCGCGTCATCGACGCTGCGCAAAATCACATAGGCCCGATTCAGAAAGTGCCGGCCTGCATCGGTCAGGTTCATACCCTGGGCCGAACGCTGGAACAGCAGTGCGCCGAGCATGCCTTCCAGTTCCTTGATCGCCGTGGTCACTGCCGACTGGGAAATATTCAAATGAATCGCCGCTTGAGAGATTTGCCCGATCTCGGCGGTGGCGACGAAATAGCGGACCTGGCGCAGGGTCAGTGACATGAACACTCCAGACGATGCAGTATCTGTTTTTCAGAAGATACCCCATCTGTTAATAGATCTTCCCAAGGGGTTGGTTGGAATTTAACGTGGTCTGCATGAAGTCACAAGCGTCAGGAGCAAGCATCATGCAGGCAGTAGATTTCAACTCGGACATGGGCGAAGGCTTCGGTCCATGGACCATCGGCGATGGCGTCGACAATGAACTGATGGCCTTCATCAGTTCGGCCAATATCGCCACCGGTTTTCATGCCGGCGACCCTGGCACCATGCGCCGCACCGTCGAGCGGGCCAAGCGTCTGGGTGTGGCGATCGGCGCGCATCCGGGGTTTCGCGACCTGGTCGGTTTCGGCCGTCGGCACATCAATGCCCCGGCTCAGGAACTGGTCGACGACATGCTTTACCAGTTGGGTGCCTTGCGTGAACTCGCCCGGGTTCAAGGCGTGGCCCTGCAACATATCAAGCCTCACGGCGCGCTCTATATGCACCTGGCCCGAGATGAGGAAGCCGCCCGTTTACTGGTGGAAAATCTCCAGCGTCTGGAACCTGAGTTGCTGCTGTATTGCATGCCCAATTCAGTCATCTGGCGTGTTGCCAAAGAACTCGGCCAGCCAGTGATCCGCGAGTTCTACGCCGACCGCGAGTACGACCTCAGCGGCTCCATTGTCTTCACCCGCAACGTGCGCGCCTACGATCCAACGCAAGTGGCCGCGCGGGTACTGCGTGCCTGTCAGGAAGGCGTGGTGCGCACGGTCGAGGGCGAAGACCTCGCCATTGAGTTCGATTCGATCTGTTTGCACAGCGATACACCAGGCGCTCTGGCGTTGGTTGAAGCCACGCGTAACGCGCTCGATGGCGCCGGAATCAAGGTGCGCGCACCGCGCTGACAGCGGATGCAGCACCAAGCCTAGGTTTGAACACCCATTCATTTTTGCCTGCCTTTCTACAACTATTCCAAAAGGAACAGACATGGCCGAACATACTGTAATTACCCCATTGCCCGGGACCTTCTACCGCAAAGCCACCCCTGAATCGGCGAACTACGTCGAGGTGGGTGCGCAGGTCAGCGCCGACACGGTGATTGGTTTGATCGAGGTGATGAAACAGTTTTCCGAACTGACCGCCGGGACAGCCGGTCGCCTCAGCGCATTTTTGGTAGAAGACGGCGATCCGGTGGAGCCGGGTCAGGTCGTCGCATCACTCGACGTCGCGTGAGGGGGTGATCATGACTCAAGCCATTCATAAGTTGCTGATCGCCAACCGCGGCGAGATTGCCGTGCGGATCATCCGTGCCGCCAAAGCACTGGGCATTCCCACCGTTGCCGCGTGCAGCGAGGCGGACGTTGATTCTCAGGCGGCACGCCTCGCTGACGAGGTTCACATTCTCGGCCCGGCCCGCGCTGACAAAAGTTACCTGAACGTCGAGGCACTGTTAGGCGCCTTGAAAGCCACCGGCGCCAATGCGGTACACCCAGGTTATGGCTTTCTCTCCGAGAACGCCGATTTTGCTGAAGCAGTGATCGCCGCCGGCGCGATTTTCGTCGGCCCGCACCCTGTGACGATCCGGCGCATGGGTGATAAAGCCGAGGCACGGCGCACCGCGCAAGCGGCGGGCGTCCCCGTGGTGCCGGGCTCACCGGGTGAATTGTTCGACGTTGAGTCGGCGCTCAAGGCTGCAGAAGTAGTTGGCTTCCCCCTGTTGATCAAAGCGTCTGCCGGTGGCGGCGGGCGTGGTATTCGGCTGGCGCAAAACGCAGAGCAATTGAGTGAAGAGTTCCCTCGTTCACAGCGCGAAGCCCAGGCTGCATTCGGCAATGGCGGGGTGTACCTAGAACGGTTTATCAGCAAGGCCCGACACATCGAAGTCCAGGTGTTGGGAGATGGCCAGCACGCTGTGCATCTATTCGAGCGCGAGTGCTCACTGCAACGTCGCCGGCAGAAAATCTTCGAAGAAGCACCGTCGCCGGTCCTCAACCAGCAACAGCGCGAAACGCTCTGCGCCAGCGCCGTACGCCTGACTGAATCGCTGGGATACAAGGGCGCCGGAACCCTGGAATACCTGTATGACGACGCGACGGGCGAGTTTTTCTTTATCGAGATGAACACGCGGATCCAGGTAGAACACCCCGTCAGCGAGCTGATCACCGGCATCGACCTGGTACAGGCAATGTTACGCATTGCTGGCGGCGAGCCGTTGGGCTTCAAGCAGAGTGACATTCAGCTTAACGGCGCCGCACTGCAAATGCGCCTGAACGCCGAAGACCCGGCGCGGGATTTCTTTCCAAGCCCAGGCTTGGTCGAGTCGTTGAACTGGCCGCAAGGGGAGGGTATTCGCGTCGACACTCATCTGTATCAAGGCTACCGCGTGCCGCCATACTATGATTCGCTGTTGGCCAAACTGATCGTTCACGGTGCTGATCGCTCCCAAGCCTTGGCGCGTGCGCGAATCGCGGTCGAGCAAACCACGCTCACCGGCATGGCCAGCACCTTGTCGCTGCACGGCGAATTGTTGGAACAACCGTGGCTGCACAGCGCCGACTTCCACACTGGCACCCTGGAAACCTGGCTGGCCGAGCGCCGCAGTGGAGATCAAGCATGAGCACGCCAATCCGCTACAGCTTTGGTGCCGACGAGCATTTGTTCGCCGAAGTCAGCGACAGCATGTCCCTGGACGCGTTTTTCAAGGGCTTGGCCGTCACCCGTGCGGTAGAGCGGTTGGCGCTCGATGGCGTGCTCGATGTGTGCCTGGCCAATGCGTCGTTCCAGATTCGCTTTGACCCGGATCGTATCGCCCCTCACACCTTGCTCGAAGCGGTGAAAGGCGCCGAGGCCGAGGCGGTCGCCGAGCGCACGTTGCAGACGCGGATCATCGAGATCCCGGTGCTCTACAACGACCCTTGGACCCATGAAACCCTGATGCGCTTTCGTGATCGCCATCAAGACCCGAGCGCCACGGACCTGGAATACGCTGCGCGTATCAACGGTCTGGCGGACGTCGATGCGTTCATCGCCGCCCACAGTGGAGCGCCGTGGTTTGTCTCGATGGTCGGCTTCGTCGCGGGGCTGCCGTTTATGTTTCAGATGGTCGAGCGCGAGCATCAGTTGCAGGTGCCCAAGTACCTGCGCCCACGCACCGACACGCCTAAATTGACCTTGGGTCACGGCGGTTGCTTTGGCTGCATTTACTCGGTGCGCGGTGCCGGTGGTTATCAGATGTTTGGTGTCACCCCGGCACCGATCTACGACCCGCAGCAAAACTTGGCGTACCTGAAAGAGCACATGGTGTTTTTCCGCCCCGGCGACATCGTGCAGTTCAAACCGATGGACCGCGAAGCCTATGACCACGCCGTGGCCGAAGTGGAAGCCGGGCGTTTCGATCTGCGGATTCGGCCGGTGGAGTTTTCGCTGGACGCGTTTCTGGCCGACCCTGTCGGCTATCCCAAGTCGCTTCAGGAGGTGCTGGCATGATCAAGGTATTCAAACCCGGTCTCGCCACCTCGGTACAGGACCTGGGCCGCGAAGGGTATTACCACTTGGGCATTCCACCTTCCGGCGCCCTCGATCAATATGCCTTGAGCGCGGCCAATCAACTGGTTGGCAACCCGGCAGGTTTTGCGGCGCTGGAATGCACGCTGCTGGGGCCAGAACTGGAGTTCCAGCAAGACGCTTTAGTGGCGGTCTGCGGCGCGCACATGACACCACGGGTCGACGGTGTGGAAATGCACCAAGACACGGCGTTCTCGGTGAAGGCTGGGCAAGTGCTGCGTTTTGATTTCCCCAAGGCCGGTGCGCGCGCCTATGTGGCGGTGGCCGGCGGCATTGATGTGCCGGTGGTGCTCGGCAGTCGTTCCACTTATGCGTTAGGCGCGCTCGGTGGTTTTCAGGGGCGCAGGCTGGTGGCGGGTGATGAGCTGCCGGTCGGCATTGACAGCGGCAAGAGCCGCGCGGGGGCCAGTTTGCCCATGGCGCTGCGCCAATCCTTGGGTGGCGAAGTCACCTTGCGCGTTGTACCGGGCCTGTACTACCACCGCTTGACTGAAGCCGCTGCGAAGAGCTTTTTCGCCGAGCAATGGACGGTCGGTTCCGAAGCCGACCGCATCGGCTATCGCTTGAAGGGTGGCAGCGCGCTGAGCTTTAAGCCCCGTGAGCAGCCATTCGGCGCCGGTTCCGATCCCTCGAACATCGTCGACAGTTGCTACCCGATCGGCTCGATCCAGGTCCCGGCCGGGCTTGAACCGATCGTGTTGCACCGCGACGCGGTGTCCGGTGGCGGCTATGCGATGATCGGCACGGTGATCAGCGCCGACCTGGATTTGATCGGCCAGATGCAACCCAACCAGAAGGCCCGCTTTGTGGCGGTCACCCTTGAGGAGGCGCTGGAAGCGCGACGTTCCTATAAGAAAAAACTCAGCTGCCTGAGCAAGCTGTTCCCTTCCTGATTCTGCCCGCCGCATTGCGCGGGTCATGCCAAACGGTAGGCCAACGCCGCACTTCGGTGCGGTGACGGCTGCCCGCGCTTCTACCTTTGACTGGTTCTGGAGTTCACGCATATGGCTGCTTTATCGCAATCGAGTCAAACCGGACAAGACCCGGCCCATCACCCCGTTCCCGCTGAAGCACGCATGGGGCGACTGTCCCTGACCATGGCCTGGTGGGCCGTGTGCAGTGCGATGTTCTATATCGTGGTCGGCGCGTCACTGGCGTTGTCGTACGGTGCCCGCAATGCGCTGATCGGGATGGTGCTGTCGGTGATCAGTTATGGGCTGGTCAACAGTGTGCTCAGCCGCTTCGCCATCCGCAGCGGCTTGTCGGTGGCGTTGTTTTCACGGCTGCTGTTCGGCAGCACCGGGGCATGCCTGGCGACCTTGATCTTCTTTTCCACGGCCATTTATTACGCGGTGTTCGAGGGTTCGGTGATCGCCGTGGCGCTCAATCACCTGTACCCGGAACTGGTCTATCCGCTGGCGGCATTGCTGGTGGTCCTGTACAGCGTGCCGATGATTCTGGGCAGCGTGCAGCACTGGCTGGACAAGCTTAACGGCATGTTGTTGCCAGTGTACCTGGGCGGTTTGCTGGTGGCGGTGGGGTTGTCGATCAGTCGCTATGGCTACCAGCCGCAATGGCTGGATTTCGGCCCGGCAACGCCCAGCGCTTTCGGCTGGTGGGATTGCTTTGTCGCCTACATGGGGGTTTGGGTGCTGATGCTGTTCACCTTCGACTACGCCCGTTTCGGCAAGCCTGAAGACGCCGAGTACCACGGTCGCTGGAACTTTGGGATGCCGTTCTATGCGGTGACGTTTCTGCTCAACGGTGCAGCCGGCATCTACCTGGTCAGCAGCATTCCCCATGAAGGTGCGCTGAACGAAGTGTCGGTGGTGATGGCGATTCTGCAGTTGATGGGCTTGTGGGGATTGCTGTTTGTCTGGGCCACGCAAACTCGAATCAACACCGCCAATTACTACCTGGCGACACTGAATATGCAGGCTTTCTTTGCACGCTTTGGCCTGCGCGCCTCGTACTTGATGTGGGCGCTGGCGGTTGGGGTGATCGTGTACGGCCTGATGCTCGCGGACGTGTTTGCCTACCTTCTCAAGGCGTTGGCCTACCAAGGGATATTCGTGGTGGCCTGGGTGGGCGTGGCGTTGGCGCAGATTCTCTATGGCCGCAGCGACGTGGCGGCGCTCGAACGGGTGGCCGCGTTTAACCCGGTGGGCTTGACCGCCTGGTTCGGTGCTACCGCCTTGGGGCTTGGGTTGATGTTTTCTGGCGGCGGCCTGAGCAGTTTTTCCGCACCCTCCACCGTGATTGTCGCGTTTGCCTTGCAGGCAGGCTTATCCCATCGAGGCCGAGTAGGGGTGCGGTTGGCAGAGTAGGGGTCGCCCCCAAGCCTGGGACTTTGTGGGAGCTGGCTCTGCCAGCGAATGAGGCCCTGACAGCCACATAACATCCCACAGCAGATAATCCTCACCTGCTCCACCCATCCAGCCCTCAACGGGTTGGCAATCACATACCGGGCTAGTCGCTTTACATCCTCTTCCCGCCGGTTGGGTGGTTTGCAGGGTATTACTATAGTGGGCCTATTCGCTGGCAGAGCCAGCTCCCACAAAAATCCAGCTCACAGCCAATTCAATGTGGGATTCAATGTTTGAGGGGAAGCCCTAGCGACGATAGTAGCGGCGATCGTCCTCGTAGCGGTGCCGCTCGGCACGATCATGGTAGCGTTCCCAATCACGATGGCGTTCGGCTTCTCGGCGGGCTTGCTCTCTACGCCAGTGGTCTCTACGCCAGTTGTCTCGGCGCCAATCGTGTCTACGATCGTACCGATGGTCATGTCGGTATCGGTCGTCATGGGCAAGCAACGCTCCTGGCGCATTGCCGGCCATACTGGCCAAGGTTGGCCAAGGGTTGTCGGCAGCCCCGTCCTGCGCCTGAACGGCTGCGACTTCAGTGGCGAAAACAGGAGATGAGGTCTTCATCTGTGTTGCTGATGCCGAGCCCACTGCCGCGAACGCGAACAGGCCGAGGAGCACCATCCGTAGATCATGGAATTTCATGAGCGAAGACAACCTCTGATAGACAAGTGGACGTGTGGCCATCTGGCTGCGGAAAACCTGCGGGTTCGCGTTCACCGAGCGAATGTGCCTATCCACATAGACCGATAAATAGGGAAAAGTTCTATGAAGCCGTTGCTTAAATAGCCAACGGCCGCAGTATTCGGCCGAAAGAGGTCATTCAGCGCAGGGATCGGTATAGTTCGCGCCCTCAGGTAGCGTTCGGGAGAAGCCCATGCGACAGGTTTTGCTTATCGTTGATGTCCAGTCCACGTTCAGTCCACCGGAGTGGCTAATCGACGGTGTGCGGGCGATATCCGCGAGAATCCCCACGATCGCATCGGTCGAGCTCCATGATGAGCAGGTCACCCCGTTTCACAGACAGCTCGGCTGGCATCCTGCGGCAGAGGACGAGAGCCTGGTCGAGGCAGACGAGGTATTCGTAAAGCACGGCTACGGGCAGACCGTTGAAGCGCTCGAGTACATCAAGCAGCTTGGCGTGGAGCGTGTCCTGGTCTGTGGCCTGCAAACCGAAACCTGCGTGCTCGCCGCCGGATTTGCGTTGTTCGATGCAGGGCTTAACCCTACGCTGGTGACCGACCTGACAGTGGGTTCATCCCTGGACAGGTCTGGCAAGTTGGGGATCGATCTTTGGAAGCATCACTTCCGCCAGGTCACCACTCGAGCAGAAGTGATTGCCGAGTTGGTCACATAAAGTTGAAATGCACGGCATTGCTCGACAGAATCGCGCCCCGATCTGGCCAAAAGCGCTGGACGTTCGTGGTGTAAAGGGGCTGTAGTTGAACGAACAGACATTGTCCATGCGCCTGCAGCGCGTGGCGGCGCATGTACCCGTAGGTGCGCGGCTGGCCGATATTGGCTCGGATCACGGCTACCTGCCGGTGGCGTTGATGCGCCGTGGCGCCATTGAGGCGGCGGTGGCTGGCGAGGTGGCATTGACGCCGTTTCACTCGGCCCAACGTACGGTGCGCGAGAGCGGTCAGGACCTGCGGATCACTGTGCGCCTGGCCAATGGCCTGGCGGCGATCGAGCCGGGGGATGGGATCACGGCGATCAGCATCTGCGGCATGGGCGGCGAGACGATCCGCGACATCCTCGACAGCGGCAAGGGGCGCTTGAGCGGCCAGGAGCGCCTGATCCTGCAACCCAACGGCGGCGAGCAGCCGCTGCGCCAATGGCTGATGGACAATGGTTATCGCATCATCGAAGAAGAAGTGCTGCGGGAAAACCGCTTCGACTACGAAATCATCGTCGCCGAGCGCATGGGGCCGGTGATATACACCACCGAGCAGCTGTACTTCGGCCCGCTGCAGATGCAGGCACGCACGCCGGCGTTTCTGGCCAAGTGGCAGCGTCTGCTGCGGCTAAAGCAGAAGACCCTGACCCACTTCGCCCGAGCGCGACAGGCCGTGCCCGAGACGAAGGTGCAAGACATCGCCCAGCAGGCCCGATGGATCACCGAACTGCTGGCTTGAGCTGGGGCCCGGGCCTATGTGAACCGCCCTGAAATGTGTGCAAGAACTTAAAAACTGAGTAGAAAATATGAATCGTCGTAAAAAAATTAATCAGATATTAAAGGCGAATGCCCAAAAGGCTAGTGCCAAATTGGCACCGAAAAGTAAGCCTAAATACATTTGTAAAGCTGACCGATTAAAGTTAGCGGCTGAAACCAGTCCCGACTCGATCATTTCCTCTGAAAGCTGATCTCGCACGGCGTCTCGCGCTCGGGCTATGATCAAGAAATATCAACCGGACTCCTGACCTATGCCCGTTGGCTTGCAAGCGCTCTACCCCAAACTGATCCATCTGATGCTGGACACGGTCTTCGTGGTCGACAGGGACAATCAGATTGCATTTGTGAGCGAAGCCTGTGAGTCACTGCTCGGTTACCGTGCCGACGAGCTGACCGGCACCTTGATCACCGACTATATGCATCCTGAGGATTTGGCGATCACACGGGCTTCCATTATCCGGGTCATGAATGGTCAACCCCACGTCGATTTTCGCAACCGTTATATCCGCAAGGATGGCGGTGTCGTGCACATCCTGTGGGCTGCCTTCTGGTCCGAGGAGGTGGGGGCGCGAATCGGTGTCGCGCGGGACGTGACCGCCCTCTGGCAAGCCGAAGAGGAATTACGTTTCCTCGCCCACCATGATCCGCTGACAGCACTGACCAACCGATCGCTGTTCAATGATCGACTGGACTCGGCCCTGAAAGCGGCACACCGCCACCAAAACTCCTTGGCATTGCTGTTTCTGGATATCAACGACTTCAAGGGTATCAATGATGTCCATGGGCATGCAGCGGGCGATCGTGTGCTCTGTGTGATTGCACGACGGCTGGAAGGCTGCGTGCGTGAAACGGACACGGTGGCGCGGATGGGCGGTGATGAGTTCACTGTTCTGTTGACGGATATCCACTCGCAGGACGCCGTTTCCGAGAAGGTGGAGCAGATCCTCGCGATCATGGCCGCGCCGCTCGGCGCTGAGTTTGGCGAAATCAAAATGCCGTCCTGCAGCATCGGCGTCGCCTGTTATCCCGCGGACGGGGAGGATGCCGATACGCTGCTCAGCCATGCGGATGGCGATATGTACCGGATAAAAAGGCAGCGTTCTGCAGCGGGGTAACGAGCCTGCGGGTTCGCTTCGGTAAAGCACCGTGCGTTTTGAATTTATTCAAAAAGTCCACTATTGGCCCAATAGCTCTGCTGCGACTAGAAGCTTCTGTGTAGGCTCGCACATCACATAACGCCTAGGTTTCATCGCCCGCTTTTGGCCTATCACGACTGACCAGTTTGGGTCGACTTCAGTCTGTCACGACCGACGGCAGTCGACCCTTTACGGTCGTTCACCGTCGGAATTTACTTGCCTTCGTCCTTGAGCGCTTGGCCCCTGCTGTGCAAGCCACGGAGTGGCCAGGGTAGTAACGTCCGCCACTGGCAGGATATACGAATGCAACCGTATTAACATATGGTGAAGGAAAGCTTTACTCATTGCTTGCAGGGAAAATCAGCGCATTGTTATCAGGTTATTGGGCATAGGGGCGAAATCTATTCATGGTTTAACCATATTTAATTTTTTGTCCGGGCAGGCGATACGCAACTCTTTTCTGTTGAGCCCAGAATTTTCAGTTAATGTTTCATAACCTTGCGGACAGATTTCATTGGCTTTGTCATAGCAGATATTCCAGCCAAGCCCAGCACCGCAGGCTATAAGATACTCAGTATTACCATTAGGGCGCTTGATTTCTTGAGTGGTCGTGCACCCAGCAATAAATAATAGAGCTATAGTCTTAATTATTTTCAGCATGCCCACTCCTTTAACTGTTAACGTTGTGGTTAAGGCAGCGTCGAAGGCGTCGGCCTTGAATGACTTGTTATGCCATTAATTTAAGGGGGTGAGAATTAAAGTATTGGAGCTATTCTGGCGAACTTGGCCATTACCATACTCTACGACATGGCCGTTTTTTAGAATTACCGTATAATCTGTTCTGTCCCAAGACCATCCACTGACAAGTCTATTTGTGTAGAGCAGGGCTTCTTGCTCTCCGGCTCTTTTGAAGCCGTCTGGGTTTCCAAGTAAAGAGATTACCTCTGATTTAGTCATGCCTTCTCGGAGGCCGCCTCTAACCAGCTCTCCGGTTGCACAGGCCACAATAGAGAAAGCTAAAAAAATTACCGTAATGATGCGTTTCACGATGGACTCCCTCCTATTGGCTTAACGTTAATCGGCCACGGAGCGCGATACCAGTTAGCGCTGCTGTTAAACACCACTGACTACAAGCCACAGTGAAAGAGCTAAGGCCAAGAGCAATACTACCCACAACGGAATGACCATTTCCCAAGCACTAGCTCTACTCTTGACTCCACGAGCGTCCCGAAATGCATCTGACAACTTGGCATACACTCTCTCAAGGCGACTTCGCCTTTGCTCTATAGAGCCATGTAGACGCCAAAGTAGCCAGGCAGTTAGGCTCGCAATAGCAACAGCGCTGATGCACAGTATTGCGGCGATACATTTTGTGAGAGTGAGGCCTGTGATTTGAGGAGTTCCAGCAATGGCTGTGAGTGCAAGCAGTCCGTAGTTGGTGAGGGACCACTGTTGTGACTTGAAGAATGCCAAATCTTGCGTGGTAACTTGATATAAAGCGATAAGATCGGCCCGCTCCTCAGTACCTGCTGGTTTGTCTGGAGTCATCTTGCATCTCCCTTTGTGGTTTCTATCTATAAATAGACCCAAAGTGGGGTGGTAAGGCTTTCGCGGGCTTGGTGGATAACATTTTTTGTTTTCTCACCTACCCGCTGACTAGGTCGGGTATTGTGACAGCCTAGTGATCGCTGAAGGGGTATACGCCACGGACGGAAAGCCCAGTTTGCTCAACCAGTAAAAGGAAGCATAGCTACTTCGTTCGCTCTGTCCACCGGCTGCTTTTGGCCGTTCTCTGCCGATCATGGCCCCCGGTGTCAGGATAGTTGTCGCCTCTCCGATTTTTCCTAAAAAAGCATATCGGGGGCGGAAAGAGACTGGTCGTGCCGTATTATTC
Organism: Pseudomonas sp. KH_021; assembly: GCF_057838865.1. Taxonomy (NCBI): domain Bacteria; kingdom Pseudomonadati; phylum Pseudomonadota; class Gammaproteobacteria; order Pseudomonadales; family Pseudomonadaceae; genus Pseudomonas; species Pseudomonas sp. KH_021. The sequence goes on from NZ_CM174477.1 coordinate 2,857,313, forward strand.
ACCTGAACGCAGAGCCGCATTGCTCAAGATGCTGCTTCCCCCACTGAGCCTGACGATGGCCGAGGTTTCTCGGCGCGAAGGGGTCAGCGAAATGTCTTTGTCCAACTGGCGCAAGCAGCTCAGTTCTGAAGGAAATGCAGTGTCCGAAAACAAGCCGCTGACCGAGAACTGGTCAGCCGAAACCAAGTTTGCTGTTGTCCTTGAAGCGGCCGGCTTGTCCGAGATCGACCTGGGCGAGTATTGCCGGCGCAAAGGCCTTTACCCCGAGCAAATCACTGCTTGGCGACAAGCCTTCATTACCGGCCAGAAGTCGGATAAAGCCCTGCAAAAAGAGGATCGAGAGCAGTCGCGCAAGGATAAGAAGCGTATCCAGGAACTTGAGCGAGAACTGCGCCGCAAAGATAAGGCGCTCGCTGAAACAGCCGCGTTGTTGGTGCTGCGAAAAAAGCTCAACGACTACTGGGGGACCGACAACGAGGACAACTGACGTCTTTGCCGCAACGGCAGTTGTTCGTTGACTGGCTGAGTGAAGCGGTCATGGCGGGAGCCAGAAAAATCCGGGCCTGCCAGGAGGTCGGTTTATCGCTGCGAACCCTGCAACGCTGGACCGAAACTGAAGTCGTTCAGGCCGATGCTCGAACGACGGTCGTGCGGCCAACGCCCTGTAACGCACTGAGCGAGGCCGAGCGACAGGTGATTGTGACGCTGTGCAACAGCTCTGAGTACGCCCATCTACCGCCGAGTCAGATCGTGCCGCGCCTGGCCGATCAAGGGCGTTATCTGGCGTCGGAGGCGACGTTTTATCGCGTCTTGCGGGCGGCGGGCCAACAGCAACACCGAGGTCGTAGCCAACGCCCCAGGCGGCATGCCGCACCGACGACGCATGCGGCCAAAGGGCCCAATCAGGTGTGGTCGTGGGACATCACCTATTTGCCGTCGCCGATACGTGGAAAGTATTACTACCTCTATTTGATCGAAGATATTTACAGCCGCAAAGCCGTGGGCTGGGAGGTTTACGACGCGGAAAGCGGCGAGAAAGCCGCTGCGCTGCTGCAACGCAGCGTGATCGGCGAGCAGTGTTTGCGCGAGCCTCTGGTGCTGCACTCGGACAACGGAGCGCCGATGAAATCGGTGACGCTGTTGAACAAGATGTATGACCTGGGCATCACGCCCTCGCGGGGACGACCGCGGGTCAGCAACGACAACCCTTACTCGGAGTCGCTGTTTAGAACGCTGAAATACTGCCCGCAATGGCCGCCGGATGGCTTTGCCAGCTTGGACGCTGCACGCGCTTGGGTGAGGGATTTCATGCGCTGGTATAACCACGAGCACCGGCATAGCCGTATCCGGTTCGTCACGCCAGCCGAGCGGCATCGAGGAATGGACCATCAGGTCCTGGCCCGACGGCATGAGTTGTATGAGCGAGCCAAGGAGAAAAAGCCGGAGCGGTGGTCAGGCCGGACGCGTAACTGGGAGCCGATCGGTACTGTGTTGCTGAATCCGGACCGGGAGCAGCAGGTCGAGAAAAGAGCGGCATAGTTAGACGGTCGATGCGACAAGTACCTTGAAGTGCGACACGAAGTCGTTTGTAGAAGTTGTTCCCGCTTCAACTGAGGGAACCACCAATGTCACTTGGTGAATCTAGGAGTCTGAATAAAGAGCGACTCTGACAATGTAACGAAGCACTGCGAGGTGCGGGGTATCAATCGCGAGAGGCGTACTCTTCTGGCAGCCATACGCCGGTGTAGTGCTAGATAGTTGGTATGGTGAACACATGTGAATCTGCGCTAAAGGTCGTTAAGTTGAACAAGCGGAAATGGCTATTGCGCTTGAACCAAAACGGTAACGGAGGTGGGAAGAGCGCTTTTCAAGTGCGCCTTCGTGACCCGCACGCCTCCCGGCTCATAGCAGGCACCTAACCCGACATACTTCTGCAAGTGGAACGTGGGAACCCCGTATCGCGCCCTGCGGGGACAGTAGGCCGCAAGGTCTGCCAATGGCGGTGCGGGAACAGGATCGAGGACAAAGCGAACGCCGCCCTGTAATGGGACGGATAGGGATTGCAACATCACCCCACGCGAAAGCGGGCAGACTTCCTCTTGGTCTCTCTTCACAAGAGAATTTTTAGAACCATCTAAACGGGAGGAGAGCAAATGAATGCTGCAACACTGGCGTGTGCACCTTCCGGCGTGGCATGGGACGGCATTAATTGGATCGATGTCCAGCGCCATGTAAGACGGCTGCAAACGCGTATTGTGAAGGCCACCCAGGCCGGCAGGCACAACAAGGCGAAAGCCTTGCAATGGCTGCTGACCCACTCGTTTTGTGGCAAGGCATTAGCCGTCAAGCGAGTGACTGAAAACAAAGGCAAGAATACCCCCGGCGTGGACAAGGTGACGTGGAAAACGCCGAGGGCAAAGACCAACGCGATTGCGTCGTTGAAGCGGCGAGGTTACTCGCCTCTTCCGCTTCGGAGAGTGATGATTCCGAAAAAAAATGGCAAGACGAGGCCGCTCGGCATACCCGTGATGAAGTGTAGGGCTATGCAAGCGTTGCACTTGCTGGCCCTGGAACCGATCGCGGAAACCACCGCCGACCTGAATTCTTATGGGTTCAGGCCGGAACGCTCAACTGCCGATGCCGGTGAACAATGCTTCACTTGTTTGGCGCAAAAGGCGAGCGCGCAGTGGGTGCTGGAGGCTGATATTCAAGGCTGTTTCGACAAAATCAGTCACGACTGGATGATCACCAATATCTCAACGGACAAGGTGGTTTTAAATAAGTGGCTCAAGGCGGGATTCGTGTATCAAAACAAACTCTTTCCCACCGACTCCGGCGCCCCGCAAGGGGGCATAATATCGCCAGTGTTGGCAAACATGACATTGGATGGCCTCGAACTGATGCTCTCGGAAAAATTCCCGAAAGCGAAGAGAACAGGCCGGAAAATGAACATGGTGCGTTACGCGGATGACTTCATTATTACTGGTAATTCGAAAGAGTGGCTGGAACAAGAGGTCAAGCCCGCAGTGGTTGAATTTCTGGCAGAGCGTGGGCTAGTCCTGTCACCTGAAAAAACCAAAGTAACGCACATCAAGGATGGGTTTGACTTCCTCGGATGGAACATCCGCAAGTACAGCGGCAAGCTGTTGATGAAGCCGTCGAAAGCGAACGTCAAAGCGCATCTTGACAAAATCCGCGAAGTCATAAAGGCCAACAGGCCGGCTAAACAGACTGACCTGATAAAACAGCTCAATCCTGTGTTACGAGGATGGGCGAATTACCACAGCCATGTAGTCGCCAAGAAAACCTTTAATCGAATCGACTCCAACGTATGGTCAATGCTATGGCGATGGGCGGTAAGAAGGCACCCGAACAAAGGAGCCCGGTGGGTTAAGGAGCACTACTTCAAGACCAGAGGCACCCGAACTTGGGTATTTGCCGCAACAGAAGAAAGAAAAGATGGAGCGAAAAGGGAGCGCATCCTGCTCGCAGAGTCGGATACGCCAATACAGCGGCACATCAAGATCAAAGCGGACGCGAACCCGCACGACCCACAGTGGGAGCAGTATTTCGAGTCCCGATGGAGCAAGAAAATGCTGTACTCGTCGAAAGGTCGCGGGAAGCTTTACCGTGTCTGGCGGAGGCAAGATGGCATGTGCTCTACCTGTCAGAAACCAATCACAAAGAACACCCCTTGGGATGTTCGCTGTATTGTAAAACGGACTGACGGCGGATCAGATGCAGCAAGCAACCTGCAAATGCACCATCTCAATTGCCGTAGAAATCAGCAACACGCCTAAAACGAAGTTGGGTAACCGGGTGTCGAAAGATGCCTTAGTAGAGGCTTGAGCCGTGTGCGTTGAAAGGCGCATGCACGGTTCTTAGGGGGCTGGACGCGGGCAACCGCGTCTGGCTACCCGACAAACGCCGATGGTCACTAAGCGTGCCGGTAAAATCCGATGCGATCGGTGGTCAGAACGAATGCAAATGACTAGTCAGGTCTAATGCAAGCGGGTGGTCAAGTGGAGTGCAATTTCGCATATGCGTGGACGGTCCTTTGAGCGACCGAAAGAACCTGTACCTGGGCAGTGGCAAGCCTGTCGTGCGGCGGATCGGCTGCCGGTGGCCAGCGCGGCAAAGGGGGGAAGGATTCCGGGTCGTGCTCGATGCCGAACGGCTGCACCTGGGCGATGGCCAGCCCTGCCGCGTGCGGCGGATCGGCTGCCGGTGGCCAGCGCGGCAAAGGGGGAAGGATTCCGGGTCGTGCTCGATGCCGAACGGCTGTACCTGGGCGATGGCCAGCCCTGCCGCGTGCGGCGGACCGGCTGCCGGTGGCCAGCGCGGCAAGGGAGGAAGAATTCCGGGTCGTGCTCGATGCCGAACGGCTGCACCAACCATCGCTGCAATGCTCTGACCCATTTTCGGATGGTGTTTCTCGACAACCCGGTACGCTTGGCTATCTGGTGCAGCGACAGCCTGTCGCGAAAATACATGCGCCGATTTTTGCCCATCATTCCATGCTAATACCCTGTGTTCTTCTGCCCAAAAATTGAGCAGAAGCAGTTGAACACCTGGGTCAGTTTTCGGTCAGCGGCAACAATGTCACAGCCCAAAATTCTTGAAGGAAAGGGGATGGGGTGGTTCACAGCTATGAGCTAGGGGTGGTTCATCGGTGAATGATGGTGGCGAGGAATGAGCTGGGAATGATAACTAGAGAGCGTGAGGCAGACGCTGTAATCAGTGAGCACCTCAAGCGCCGCCTGGGCTAGCTAGCTATATGCCATACTCTCGGTCTGCCGCCCCGTCCACGCGAGGTCGGAAGGTCCAATTTGAGGGAGGCGAGCACTCCCGTGACGTTATCTCGTGTTGGTATAGGGAAATGCTAAAAAAACTCAGATTAAAAAGATCGGACAATTATGATTGCCATGTGGCTACGTACCATATGTCAAACATGGTGATCGCTTATATCCAAGGTCATGAACATGAACTGAACTTGGGCAGTGAACAAGGGCTCAGCCAATGGGACGATCTTGTTGTACAAAGTAATAATGGATCTTTGAAATACTTTCAGGTCAAGCGCCAGACGACAAATTTCAGTGATGATGGCGTTCTCAAAGCAACTAAAACAAAGGGTCCAAATAAAGGTGATCCTCAAGATCTCTCAGCTTTAGACGAGGCATTTAAAGGGCTGTCAACTTTTTATAAGGATGTTGACGACCATAAAGAATGTACAAATAGTTTCAGTCTCGTAGTGCCCGCAAGTAATATAGATATAAAAAAAGGTTTGGAATTAAGAGTTCTTTCGGAGCTTTGCCAGGAATGTAGGAAGGTCGGCGCTACATCCAGCGGCTTGCAGAACAGAGTAGATAAGGGTACTCAAGATGTAATTGGCTGGCTTAAAAGCTGGTGTGGCTTCACCAGTGTAGAGCAAATATTATTTGTTCTCGGAAAAATCACAATTGAGGCTGTCGGAGATGAAAGTTTAGTTAAGGAGCGAACTAACAGTATCTTAAAGCAGTGTTTCGATGAGGCAGACTCAGCTAGGGCAATAATTTACAATTATCTGCATTCCGAGGCCACTGATATCGGAGTTGTTTGCCCAAAACACATAATACCTCATGTGGAAAGCTTTTTCCGAACAGATCAGAAAATTTGGACCTTTTACAAACAAATTGAAGGGATGCCAGATTGGCATGTTGATGGCCTCGTTGTTAAAACCTCCACTGATCCGCTTAGCTATGTTGATTCGCTATGGGGTAACGAGATAAATCAGTCCACCCTGATTGTCAATAATAGTATTCCCTTCCATTTGAGTCCGGCGAAGAACGATGCTCTAGTGAAGTCGTTGTTTAGGCTTGCCATTCACCTTCCCCGCAATTCAATCGCCCGCTTCGCGGACTCTGCTCAAGGGGTGGAGGTCGCGCGATTAGCTGTCAACGGGACCCTTGGTACGGCGAAACAAGACGTAAGTAAAGATCAGCTTGGCTGGAAGGATAATAGCCAATATCACAACTTAGCAAATGGCCGGATTTTAAAAGATAGCTTAGAGCTAGAGGATGAAGCACTTCGCTTACATGCAAAGATGTATGGGCGGACTTGGTTAAAATTGGCGGAGGCCATGCAAGTCAAGCTGAGGGAACTCAATGGCAGCCTGCAGCCTGCCGCACAAAACCTGTGGGGGAGTTGGTATTCCTTATTAAGTGTTTCGATTCTAGATAGAGATGAATTTCTATGCGATATATTGAAGCTTAACGCTGAAAAAAACAATGCTATATCTGAAATGCGCGTAGGGCTTCTGACTGTGGAGCTTATGGCGGAAAGTATATTATTTTTACTCGTTGTAGCCGTAGCTTTAGGGGGGGTAGATGCAAGATGGGATGTTATATGCCAAGGTCTAGAGGCTAAGCTTGTAGGGTTAAAGTGCTGGGGGGGGACGAGCAGGGATATTTCAGTACGCGAGCTTTTCTATGAGGATGACGACGAAACGGTAGAGTTGATTATAGGGGGGGAGGTTAAGCCTATTTTAGTTTTGCCGCACATAAAGTCTTCTTCTAGCGAGTTTTACTCAGCTTCTCTTCAGGATGATAAGTCTAGCGCGGATTCATTAATTAGCTCCAAACGGCCAAAACTTCTAGTAACGAAAAGTAGAAGGCTCGATGGGTTGATCCGAGCTGGAGATCTCAACTCTATTCGTCAAGAATTACAAAAAGAGCTTTCCTCAAAGCTAGCTTCACGAGAGAGAAATATAATGAAGGTTGGCTCGGGAGATGTGATATGAGTTGGGAAAATCTGCAGACAGCTGTTTTAGAGCTCGCTGAGAGCAGGTTTCTACACACTGAGCTAGAGCGATCTAACTACCTCTATCATTTAGCACAAGAGGATGATTTTCCTAGGTCTGTTGTTACGTTGAAAAAACGTACAGCGAACTCTGGTGGGAACAAGACATTATTGTTAGCTCATTTTAGTTCGCTGGATCAAATAGGATTAGGTGCTAAGTGGGCCGCTGATGTAAGAGATGCCTTACCCGAACCAGAAGCGTCTGATCTGTATCTCTTTTTATCAGTAAATGGGCTTTCTGATGGCGAATGTTCACGCTTGGAAGCTGATGAACAGTTCTGTCGAAAATATGTTCTCCGCCCTAATGAGACTGATTTGAGTTTAGTGCTGCGTACATTTTTAGGGCCGCTCGAAGTCGGCGATGACGAGGTTAGCGTCGCAGACCCTGTGGTGACTGCGATGAGGTCAACCGCAAAAGAGCACGAGTGGCTAGACTCTCCAATGCAGGAGTATTGGAAAGAGCTTTTTTTGTCGACTCACGAGAGTGCAGTTATCGCAAGTCTTCTAATCGATGAAGGGACTCAAGAGTAATATTTATGATAACTTTAGATTCGGTAGAGTTGAGCAATATTCGGCGTTTTGCAACTGATGTGAAAATTGAAATTGGTCCGGGCGCAACGATACTATTAGCGCCGAACGGAACTGGTAAGACTGCCGTATTCGAAGCTATTGAGCTTGCTCTTACGGGTAATGTTAATAGACTAGGAGAAGATTTTATTCCGTTGATTAAAGACGGAGAGCAGGCGGCATCCGTCAAACTGAATTTTACAGACTGGAGTCGTGAAATATCAGTTACGGAAATGGGGGTTGTAGAGATCGATCCAGGCCAGTTAGATGAGCTTTTTCCTGGAGTGGATGCCCAGCATTATCCCTATCTACTCAGACTTACTCATCTCTTAGATCAGCGTGGTAAACAGTGGTTCTTGCAGGGTAACCCCGAAGATGCCGGGCAGCAGCTGTCGCGGCTACCTTTAGGGCGGGAGGCGAGCCAGATTTTTCAAAAAATGGTGCCCATCAAGCGAGCGCTGACGCAAGAAAAAACAGAGGCATCTAAGCAATTAGAGGCATCATCGAATAACTTGGCTCATTGGGATGTTTTGATATCATCAAGAGCTGAGTCTTTGTCTTCTGTTAAGCCTTTAACCTCGCTTGCAGGCATTCTGATAAGTATCGGCGCTAATGATGTGGGTTTGACTGGAACAGTGGCTGCGGATTTAGGCTATGTTCGGGAAGAGTTGGGCGTTATCAGCAATGCTGTAAATAAGAAATTGGCGAGTTCAAAAAGTCAACTCGTTAAAATGACTGAGTTTTTGCCGCAGATTAAGCGCTACAGAGAGTTGTTAGATAAGAGTGCTCACAGTAAAGTATTGATTGGGCAAGGAGTAGGCTATCTTGCTTCATTAAAACAAGATATCAATCTTCTTAATCAAGTAATATCAACCAACGAGACGTTGTTGGTAAAGATTTCGGCGGACCATAGCAAGGCTGTGAAGAAAAAAGAAAAGACTGAGATCTTGGAGCAAGAGCGCTCCAAGATATCCGGGCTTAAGGTCTTTCTTGAAGAGTTAAGAGTTTTAAAATCTTCCAATGAAAAACTACTCAGTGCTAAAGTCAAAGTATACGATGAGCTGAAGGGTGTGATTGATAAGCACTCGTACGTGTCTAGTACTATTGTATATTTGTCGGAGCAAGAATTACGACTGCTAAGTTCTCGTGAAGCCTTAGCGCAATGGATAAGAGCAAGTGAGGATTTTGCCAAAGCATCAGAACTCATAGCACAGATAGAATTATCAATTGCCGATTCAGATTCTCATCTAAGTATTTTTGGCTCGGAAGTTGAGAGGGCGGAGATAGAGCTTGCAGGTGCAAAAGTATCGCTTGATAATTTAGCAAATCTAGAGAATAAGTTAAAGGCATCTTTGGCTCAGCTATCTACCTGTATAGATCCTAGGTCAGATGATTGTCCTGTATGCAAATCTCATGTGGGAGCCTCGCATATCAAAAACAGCTTGGCGGCTGCAAGCCTAGCGGTTGGCCCTCAGTATCTTATTGCTTCAAAAAATTATGATGGTTTGGTTGTAAAGTTGACTGCAAAGCGCACTAATATGGAGCTCGAAGTAAGTGCAAGAGCTGTACTGTCCTCAAAGCTTGAGGCTGCGCTAAAGGAGCAATCTATTGCTCGCGCTCAAATAGACTCCAGCTCCAGCGATGAAATAATACACGGGCTGGATGTGGAGGGTGCTATTAAGCTAGTTGATCACTTGAGTGATGAATTAGATCGTAAGCGTTATGAATTAGACGCAGAGCGGGTTGCTTTGCCACCAGCCGCGACGCAAGAATTGGTCCAAACGGTTGAGAGTGAAATAAAAAGCATTGAAGTCGATAGCGATAGACTTGAGTCACGGATAAGCGATGCTCAGAAACAAATAGAGTCTGGTGTTGTTAAACTGCGCGATTTGGAATTTGAAGTTTCGGAGTACGACGCGGGCGAAGAACTTTCAGAGCTTGAGGATAGGAAGGCTGAGCTTACCTCGGCGATAGTAAATGATATCGAGCAGCGGACTATTTTGAATCGAAAGCAGATTGTTGAAGAAAGCACCTTGCAGTTGAATAAAGATTCTGTCTCTGAAGATGATAAAGCAATAAGTAGAATAATAACTGCGTGGGACGACTTCGGTCTCGACGGTCAGCCGATGCTGGAAACTTCTGTTGCCAAACAAACAACACTCAGTGAAGAAATTGATGATGCTGAAGGTAAGTTGGCTCTGATAGGAAAGAGCGAAGATGAACTTGCTCGTTGGGGTTGGCATATTGAGGCAGAGAAACTACAAAAGGAGCTGGACAATATTCGTGGTGAAGAGACCGAATCTGCGTACCATTTAAAAATGCTCGCTGAGATAGAGTATCATGCTGGCAGAGTGAATAAAGTTGAGCGAGTTCGTTCAGCGCTTGAGGATTTTTCAGCCAAGCTAAAGAGTGAGATTGAGACTGTCCAAGAAAAGATAGCGACTGTCGTTCCGCTTTGGAGAACGCTGCTTAATAGAATTGTAAGAGAGCCTAGATTTGGAAAAACTGCTCTCACGTATGTCTCTGAGAGAAATAAATCAAAAGCTAGAGTGCATGTCAATTTAGGGTCTCATGAAGTGTCAGTTGCGAGTGTCGCCAGTGAAGCGCAAATGACTGATATACAGTTAGCATTTTTGCTATCAATGTCCCTTACCCATAGCTGGTCCCCTTGGAAGGCGTTACTTCTAGACGATCCCACCCAGCATCATGATCTAGTACACTCAGCATCTGTCTTTGACCTCCTGCGAGATTTTATTTCTGATCATGGGTACCAAGTTGTTATTGCCACGCATGACGCTGCTCAAGCTCGTTTCTTTCTTAGGAAGCTCCTTAATGATGGTATTGATGCTCGTATCATAAATCTTCAGCCCTCCGACGAAGGGGTTACGGTTAGAGGTGGGTAGACGCAGCTGATTCACGTGTTGGAGTGCCGATTTCCACGAGAGCGATATGCTGTCATTGCCTCTTAAGTGCGATGATAGCTGTGGCTCCCTTCAAGCAGGGCAGTCGCCTTCATCTGCAAAATTTTTTGAGAGTGAATCCTCGGCGCTCTACTTGCCATCCGACGAACGGCTTGGCGCAGGCTATTGCTGCAGTTTTGTAAATTTTTTTGCGCAACAAACGGTCATATTTAACAAAATATTTGACGAAACTTTCGGATCTTTATTCGATTATTTCTGCCATGGCCTCATTTTACGGGTGTCAACGTATCAACGGCTACTCGACGCACTGCTCTATGGTATTCACAACCTTTTTAGCGAATGGCCGTGTACGTGGTTGGGCAGCCTCTGACTGCCGATTGACTGTTGCTCGCCGATTACGGCCAGTTTCCACCGGCTACAATCGACCCAATGCTGCCGTTGGCGAATGGCAGAGCATCGCAAAAATCGGCCATTCATCGCTGTGCGACTTCAGAATAAAGCGCTCCCAGCTCATTCTCAGGCCTTATAACGGAGTGCCTCAACCAGTGCCGTGAAGGCCGCAGACGTCTGCCGCCGATTGGCGTAGTACAAGTGATAGCCCTGGAACGTTGGGCACCACTCCGGCAACACCTCTTGTAGCCTGCCCTCGGCGAGATACGGCGCGACCAGTTCTTCTGGGATGTAGCCAATGCCAATGCCGTCCAGGGCGCCATTGAGCACGTGAACGATACTGTTGAACACCAGCGGCCCCTCACCCTTTACTGTAAAGGGTTTGCCATCGCGCTCGAATTCCCAAGCGTATATGGAGCCGGACGGCCGGTGGCGAATATTGATGCAGGTGTGCTTCATCAAATCATGGGGCGTTTCAGGTGGCGAGTGCTGTTCGAAATACGTGGGTGAGGCCACCAGCGACAGACGCCAGTCCCGACCGATTCGTACTGCAATCATGTCTTTGCTGATCGCCTCGCCCAGGCGGATGCCGGCATCAAAGCGCTCTTCCACCACATTGGTGAAGCCGTAGTCGACAAAAAACTCCAGCACGATTTCTGGGTATTGCTCGATGAACTGTTTTAGCTTCGGCCTGACGCACAGTTCAATCGAGTCGTCTGTACAGGTGATACGGATTGTTCCTCGCGGCTTGTCGCGCAGGTCATTTAGCGCCTCGACTTCAGCAACGATCTGGTCGAACAGCGGCGCGATGGATCGCATTAATTTAGCGCCCGCCTCAGTCGTAGACACGTTGCGCGTGGTACGCGACAGCAGCCGCATCCCTAGCCGTTCTTCGAGACCACGAACCGTGTGGCTGAGCGCGGAGGGGGTAACCCCAAGCTTGAGCGCCGCTTTGGTAAAGCTTTGGTCGCGGGCCACGGCCACGAAGGCTTGCAGGTCATTGACTTTGGTTTTCGTCATTACTGAGGTTTTCTCATTAACTCATAAAAACTCTACCTACTAATCATGTTAATGCTGATCCGTCAACATGCCTTCACTCGATCAGCTATGGCTATGCCCTTGGCTGAACGCTTTTTACGGGGCGGGTAACGCCCCTTCAACGACGTGTGTAGGTGAAGCCTATGAATAGCCCAACCATTGATCCTGCCCGCGAGGGCACCTCCATCACAGACAGTCAGTCGCATTGGAGTGGCGTGTTTGCCATGACCTTGTGCGTCTTCGCGCTGATCGCCTCGGAATTTATGCCCGTGAGCCTGCTCACCCCAATCGCCAACGAACTGGGCGTTAGCGAAGGTCTGGCGGGTTATGGCATCGCTATTTCGGGTGCATTTGCCGTGCTGACCAGTTTGTCCATCTCCAGGCTTGCCGGCGCGTTGGATCGCAAAACGTTGTTGCTGCTGATGACTGCGTTGATGTGTGTGTCGGGGCTGGTCGTAGGCCTTGCCAGCAACTACTTCATGTACATGGTTGGGCGCGCATTGATTGGCGTGGTGATCGGCGGCTTCTGGTCGATGTCAGCTGCGGTCGCTATTCGTCTGGTGCCCACTGAAAGTGTGCCCAAGGCCTTGGCAATCTTTAACGGTGGCAATGCCCTGGCAACTGTTGTAGCCGCGCCTTTGGGCAGCTACCTGGGTGGCGTCATCGGCTGGCGCGGCGCGTTTTTCTGCCTGGTTCCGATCGGACTCATTGCTCTGGTCTGGCAGTGGATCAGCTTGCCGTCGATGAAGGCCCAGACAAGAGCAGCAGGCGCATCCAATGTTTTCACGCTGCTGGGTAACCCTCTGGTTGCATTGGGCATGCTCGCCGTCGGCTTGTTCTTCATGGGCCAGTTCGAGCTGTTTACCTTCATTCGCCCGTTCCTTGAGACCGTTACTCGCGTGGATGTACCTACCTTATCGACCATGCTCCTGGCACTGGGCATCGCCGGCTTTTTAGGCACTCTCTTTATCGGATCATTTTTGAAGAAAGGGCTGTACCCGACCTTGATCGTCATTCCTCTGTTGATGGCCGCTTTCGGTGTGGGCCTGTTGGCATTCGGTAACTCTGTAGCGCTGGTTTTTGTACTGCTATCGCTGTGGGGGCTAGTCGCCACTGCGGCCCCGGTGGGCTGGTGGTCATGGCTGGCTCTGTCGGTGCCAGAAGATGCCGAGGCTGGAGGCGGGTTGATGGTGGCGGTCATTCAACTTTCCATCGCGCTAGGCTCGACCCTGGGTGGCGTTTTGTTCGATAGCCGTGGTTATCAGACTACATTCGGTGCGGCGGCAGTTCTGCTGATTGCCTCGGCTGTAGTGGCGTTGCTCACGGCGCGGACCAAACAGACCGCGATGGCCTGATGGCCGCTCCAACGCTCTCATAGACGATATGGCAGCGCTCGCCTGCGGTAACCTCATCCACCCTCGAAACGAAGTCTTCCCGGTTGTAATTGATCACGTGGTCGCAGCCGTTTTGGCGGGCGATTTCGGCCTTTTCGTCGGAGCCGACAGTGCCGATCACGGTCGCACCCAGATGCTTGGCCCATTGCGTCAGGATGCTACCGACGCCGCCGGCAGCGGCATGCACCAGAACCGTATGGCCTGCTTTCACGCGAAATGTTTGGCGTAGCAGGTACTGCGCTGTGAGCCCTTTCAGCAACGCAGCTGCGGCGGTGGCGAAGTCGATGCTGTGCGGCAGGTGAACAAGGAAGTGTTCGGGAACAACAGTTTGCTCAGCGTAGGCCCCTAGCGTCTCGACAAACGCAACGCGGTCACCCGGAGCAAAATTAGTCACGCCGTCGCCGACCGCTACCATGACACCCGCTGCCTCTTTTTGGCCGCGTTAATGGAGAAGCCGCCGCTGCCGCAAATGCCCAATACGCCGATACGGTCACGGTCGATAAAGTCGCTGGTGCCGAGGTAGTCGACCGCTGCGCTAAAGGCTTCGGTGTACAGCTCAGGCGCTACCAGGTTGCGTGGCTTGCCTTCGCTTTCGCCCCAGAATGGCAGGTCGATAGCCAGGGTCACAAAGCCTTGTTCAGCCAGCTTCTGAGCGTAGAGCATGGAGCTTTGCTCTTTCACTGCGCCCATGGGGTGGCCAATAACGATGGCAGGTGCCTTGCCTTTGCGATCCAGATTCTTTGGGGTGACGAGATTGCCCGTTACCTGCATGTCGTACTGGTTTTTGAAGGTCACCCTTTGCACGTTCACGCTGTCGCTTTTGTAGAAGTTGTCGGCCCCAGCTGGGATGCCTGCTGCACTGGGTGATTCGGCGGCGAAGGCTGAGCCTGTTGGAGTGGAAAGCATACCCAGCGAGGCGAGAAAAACACCCAGCGCTGCGAGCCGAACGCGTGGCTTACCGGCGTCTGAGGGGGAGGAGAACAGGCCGTGACTGATCTTGAACGAAGTACTCATAGTCGATGCACCTTTCAGAGTGGAAGTGATACCGCAAAGCTCGTTTCACTCCGGTTTCATGGTTGATTTTGGTGCCCACCATGTTGATCCTCGCGCGGCCTGATGATTAGTAGGGGTAATTTTCATGTGTTTGTGAAATTTGATCATTAATGGCGAGCTATCTGCGCAATCCACGACTGCCCAAAGATTGCTGAGCCGTTTTCATAAGCGCATCAAAAAATCTGGGTCTAGTTTGATGAATCGCCGCTGTTTAACATCCTTGGCACTATCAAAGGTGGCCGGGGATCGGATGAGAAAGTTTTGGCTTCGCGTGCTGGTCGTATTTACATTGCTGACCATCGTCTGCGTCTCGGCGGTCATGATCTACCTGCGTCAGCCGGTTTTTGGACAATTGCCCCAGGGCGAGTGGCTTGCCCATATCCAGGCGTCGCCACACTATCGCGGCGGCGCTTTTCAAAACCTGGCGAATACGCCGTTTCTAACCAAGGGCGCCACTGAGTGGTCCATCCGGTTGGACAACCTGCTCGCTGACAAAGGCCTGCCACGACCCGTCCACGACATACCCACACGAAAGGTCGACCTGCACGCGCTCGACCCACGCGAGGACTTGGTGGTGTGGCTCGGACATTCCTCTTGGTACGTGCAACTGGGCGGCAAACGCATCCTGATCGACCCGGTATTCAGCGAGCATGCGGCGCCATTGCCGGGCGTGGTTACCGCGTTCAGCGGCACCAACATCTACTCGGTGCAGGACATGCCGCCAATCGACCTGCTGTTGATCAGTCACGACCATTACGACCATCTTGATTACCCGACAATTCGTGCACTCAAGCCTATCGTCAAAGCGGTCGCTGCCGGGCTAGGCATCGGCGCGCACTTCGAATTGTGGGGCTACGACCCAGCCAACATTCATAAACTCGATTGGTACGACAGCTTTGAGGTCAGCAGGGATGTGCGTGTGCACGCAACCCCAGCCAGGCATTACTCGGGGCGTACGCTTACGCGCAATCAATCGCTGTGGATGGGCTTCGCGCTGGAATCTTCGCAACGCCGGCTGTTTTTCAGTGGCGACTCTGGCTACGGCGATCACTTTGCGGACATCGGTAAGCGCTACGGTCCGTTTGATTGGGTGACGCTCGACAGCGGTCAGTACGATCCACGCTGGGCGCACCTGCACATGAACCCCGAGGAGGCCGCACGGGCGGCCGACATTCTTGGAACCCGCGCATTCACACCTGCACATGTCGGCCGGTTCGCGCTCGCCTCCCATGATTGGAACGATCCGTTCAAGCGGCTGATTCTGGCCAGCGAAGGACGCGGTTACGCGCTATGGACACCAATGATTGGCCAGCCTGTCCGATTCGATGGGCGCCCCCAATCGTTTGAGTTGTGGTGGAACAACGTCGACTGAGAAGCCGGAATGGTTTGGATTCGGTATGCGTTCGAGGCGCTCTCTTCACGTCGTTCGCCTAGGCTCGTACATGAACCGAATTAAGGCTGCCGCTACTGTCTCGCATTGTTCATGTCGCGCTGTTGATCGGCTTAATGATCCAGACTAGATACTCAATGCTTAATAGGTCTATTAGACGCACTAATCAGTTTTTCGAGAGAAAATCACCCGTTCGTATTCCGAGCAGAAAGCACAGTGATCGAGCGGCACTACGCTCGCCCTTACCACCCGGGAGTTCGTTATGACACAACTGCAATTGCAAGTTAACGGCCAAGCGAAGGACGTTGACGTTCCCGACGAAATGCCTCTGCTTTGGGTGCTGCGCGATGAACTGCGCATGACAGGTACCAAATTTGGCTGTGGCATGGCCCTGTGCGGCGCGTGCACGGTGCACCTGGACGGCGCGCCGATCCGCGCCTGTGTTACACCCGTCGCGGCCGTGGTCGGGCGTGCGATCTCAACAGTAGAAGGAATGCAGGCCGATCGCGTGGGCCAGGTGGTGCAGCAAGCCTGGGTGCAGAACAACGTCGCCCAATGCGGTTACTGCCAGGCGGGTCAGATCATGGCGGCGGTGAGCCTGCTCAAAGTCACGCCGACGCCCAGCGAGCAGCAGATTGACGATGCCATGAGTGGCAACATCTGCCGCTGCGGTACCTACCCACGCATTCGTGTTGCCATTGAGCAGGCAGCGGGCCAACTGGCACAAGGAGCAGGCCAATGAGCGCAATAGCAGGACTTTCCCGTCGCACGTTCCTGCAAGCCAGCCTTGGGGCACTGACCCTGGCGGTGACGGCCAAGGGGCTGATCAGTGCTGCCTGGGCAGCCGATGCAAAGGCCTACGGCGCTGATTCCATGCCTGGCGGTACGGTGGACGATCCGCTGGTGTTCGTGTCCATTGCCACTGATGGCACGGTGACTATCGTGGCGCACCGCGCCGAAATGGGCACCGGGGTGCGTACCAGCCTGCCAATGGTGGTGGCTGATGAGATGGAGGCCAATTGGGAGCGGGTGAAGGTGATTCAGGCCGAAACCGATCAGGCCCGCTATGGCAACCAGAACGTGGATGGCTCGCGCAGTATGCGGCACTTCCTCTTGCCGATGCGCCGGGTGGGTGCCGCCGCCCGCCAGATGCTCGAAGCCGCGGCGGCGGCGCGCTGGGCGGTGCCGCTGGCGGAGGTCAAGGCCGTGCAGCATGAAGTGGTTCACCAGCCCTCAGGGCGGCGCTTGGGTTATGGCGAACTGGCCGTCGACGCCGCCAAGCTGCCGGTACCCGAGGGCGATCTGCTCAAGCTCAAGCACCGTGATGAGTTCCGCTACATCGGCAAGGAGCAGGTGCGGCTGGTCGACCTGGAGGCCATTGGCAAGGGCCAGGCCGCCTACGGCATGGACACGCACCTGCCCGGCATGGTCTATGCCGTGGTCGCTCGGCCCCCGGTGGTCGGCGGGAAGCTCAAACAGGTTAATTCGGCCAAGGCGCTGGCGATTGCCGGGGTGTTAAAGGTGGTGGAAATCCCTGCCTTTAAAGGTGCCCCGGCGTTTCAGCCGCTTGGCGGCATTGCGGTGGTGGCACGTAATACCTGGGCGGCCATGCAAGGCCGCGCTGCGCTGGAGATCGAGTGGGACGATGGCGACAACGCCGGTTACGACTCCACAGCCTACCGGCAAACACTGGACGCCGCGGCGCGTGCGCCGGGCAAGGTGATCCGCAACCAGGGCGATGCGCTTGGGGTGTGGTCCAAAGCCGGCGAGACTGAACGCTTTAGCGCCGAATATTACGTGCCGCACCTGGCGCACGCGTCGATGGAACCCCCGGTGGCCACCGTGCAGATCCGCGGCGACCGCGCCGAAGTCTGGACTTCGGTGCAAGACCCCGTCGCGGCGCAGACTGCTGTGGCCACGCGCCTGAATCTCAAACCCGAGCAGGTCAAGGTCAACGTACTGCTACTGGGCGGCGGCTTTGGCCGAAAATCCAAACCTGACTTTGTCGACGAGGCCACGGTAGTCGCACGGACCATGCCCGACGGCACGCCGGTAAAACTGATGTGGACCCGTGAAGACGACATTCACCACGACTACCTGCACACCGTCTCGGTGGAGCGCCTGGAGGCCGTGGTGGACGAGGGTGGGCAGGTGCAGTCGTGGTTGCACCGCAGCGCCTCGCCGACCATCGCCTCACTGTTTGCCGAAGGGGCCATGGGGCAGCAAATCTTCGAGTCGGCGATGTCGGCCATCAACATGCCGTACCGCATTGCCAATGTACGGGTGGAAACGGCCGAGGTGCCGGCCTATGCGCGCATCGGTTGGTTCCGCTCGGTGGCCAACATCCCTCACGCCTTCGCGGCGCAGTGTTTTATTGCCGAGCTTGCCCATCGTGCGGGCAAAGACCACAAGCAGTTTGCCCTCGACCTCATTGGCCCGGCGCGGCGTATCGATCCCGGCACGTTGGCCGACACCTGGAACTACACCGAGTCGCCCGAGCGCTATCCGTACGACACCGGCCGCTTGCGCGGGGTGATCGAGGCAGCGACAAACGGTGCTCAGTGGGGGCGTACGCTACCCAAGGGGCATGGCCTGGGCCTGGCGTTCTGCTACAGCTTCATGAGCTACACGGCCGCTGTGGTCGAGGTTGCCGTGGACGACAAGGGCACGGTACGTGTGGTAGCCGTGGACATGGCGATGGACTGCGGCCCGCAGATCAACCCCGAGCGTATCCGTGCTCAGCTGGAGGGCGGTGCGATCATGGGTCTGGGGCTGGCACTGGTCAGCGAAATCACCTTCGAGAAAGGACGGGTGAAACAGAGCAATTTCCACGATTACGAAGTGCTGCGCCATCACCTATCGCCGCAGGTAATCCGTACCCATCTGGTCAACGACAACCACGAGCTGCCGCCTGGCGGTGTGGGCGAACCGCCGGTGCCGCCGGTGGCGCCGGCGCTGTGCAATGCCATCTTTGCCGCCACCGGCAAGCGCGTGCGTAGCCTGCCGGTTCGGACAGTGGCGTGAGGTGGGTATGTCACCTACGGTGATTGTCCTGGCGGCCGGGCAGGGGCGGCGTTTTCGGCAGTCGGGCGGTATCACCCACAAGCTTGAGGCGTCGCTGGCCGGTATTGTGGTACTGGATCGGGTATTGCAAAGCGTTGCGCTGTCGGGGCTGCCGTACCATGTGGTGCGCCCGTCGGCGGATGCCGACGACGCTGCGGGGATGGGTGATTCCATCGCACGTGGCGTGCGGGCGACCGCACAAGCCGAAGGTTGGCTCATCCTGCCCGGTGACTTGCCCTTGGTCCAGGCAGACAGCTTGCTTGCAGTGGCAGACAGCCTGGCGTCGCACCCGGTGGTGCTGCCATTGTGGAACGGGCAGCAAGGGCATCCGGTCGGGTTTGATGCAAGCTGTTTTGCGGCGCTGACGGCCTTACGCGGCGACCTCGGGGCTGCCTCTGTCGCCCGTACGCACCGGCTGGCAGGTACGGCCTGGAGCCTGGCGCTGGACGATGTCGGCATCGTGACAGATATCGACACACTGCAAGATCTGACAGGGGCCGAGGCATTGCTTGCCGCCCGTCACTCTCAAGAGGGAGTCCATAACTTTGGAAAGCGTTGATGTTCGCGTGTTACACGCTGCACGCGACTGGTCGGCTGAGGGCGACCGGCTGTTGTTGGTGACCGTGGTGAAAACCTGGGGCTCTTCGCCCCGACCTGTGGGTTCGATGATGGCGCTACGTGAAGACGGGCGCTGTGTTGGCTCCGTTTCCGGCGGCTGCATTGAGGACGACCTGATCTACCGCTATAGCCGTGCCCAAGGCGGCGAAGGAATACCCGCTATCGCGCCGCAGCTTGTGCGTTATGGCGTAAGTGCCGACGAAGCGCATCGCTTCGGTCTGCCATGCGGCGGCACGCTGGAGTTGCTGTTGGAATTCAACCCTGATGGTGTGATGCTCGATGCCCTGGTTGGGCGACTGGAAGCCGGGCAGCTGGTGCAGCGCACGGTGGACTGCACCACTGGGGCGGTAACGCTGACAGTCACCCCGGTGCCCGAAGCGCTGCGCTTCGACGGTGCCTTGCTGAGCAGTACGCTGGGTCCGCAATACCGCATGCTGCTTATTGGGGCAGGCGCGCTGGCGGAATTTGTCGCCACCATGGCCCTGTTCAACGACTTCGCGGTGACGGTGTGCGATCCCCGCACTGAACACCTGGGTGCCTGGTCCGTGGCGGGTGTACAAACCACTACCGAGATGCCGGACGACGCCGTACGTACCTTGCGCCCCGATGCGCGCACCTGCATCGTGGCCCTGAGCCATGACCCCAAGCTCGACGACTTGGCGCTACTGGCGGCGCTGCACAGCCCTGCGTTCTATGTGGGCGCAATCGGTTCGCGGCGCAACACCGAGAGCCGCCGACAGCGCATGATTGAGCACTTCGACGAGACCGAGGCTTCGCTGGCTCGCCTGCACGCACCGGTCGGCCTGTACATCGGCAGCAAGACGCCCGCCGAAATCGCCGTCAGCGTCATGGCCGAGATACTGGCGGTCAAGAATGATGTTGCGCTGCCGCAGACATTGACCGTAGCAACGGCAAAGTCGCAGCAGGACGCACTCACCAGCACCTAGACGCAAAAAAGGGCTTCAGCAGATCTGGAGCCCTTCGCGTACAGCTGTTAACAGCCTGGGTTTACTTCAGGTTGTTCTGGAAGAAACTGGTCAGCTTGTCAAAAGGAATGAGATTGACCCGGTCATAGAGATCGACATGGCCGGCACCGGGCACAATCACGAGTTCCTTCGGCTGGCCGGCGAGCTTGTAAGCCTCTTCGCTAAATTCCCTCGAGTGAGCATCCGCGCCTGCGATGAACAGCATCGGGCGCGGTGAGATTGTCTCGATGTCATTGAACGGGTAGAAATTCATGAATTTGACGTTGCTGGTCAGCGTCGGGTGGGTGGTCAATTCCCGGGATGAGCCAGGCGGGGTGTATTCGCCCCGTGAGGTGCGGTAGAAGTCGTAGAACTCGCGCTGGATGGGGTGGGTGTTGTCATCGAGTTGGTGCACCGTGCCGCTGGTGTACTGGACCTGACCACCTGTGAATTCGACCTGCCGTTGTTGAGCGGCCTGGGCAATAACGGCCTTGCGCTGCTCCAGTGTCAGGGAGTGCTTCAGACCGTTACGGTTGGCCGCACCCATGTCGTACATGCTCACCGTGGCAATCGCTTTCATACGCGGGTCGATCTTGGCCGCGCTGATGACGAAGCTGCCACTTCCACAGATCCCGATGGCGCCAATCCGCTCCTTATCGACGAACGACTGGGTGCCAAGAAAGTCGACTGCTGCACTGAAGTCCTCGGCGTAGATATCGGGGGAGACGGCATTGCGCGGGCGGCCCTCGCTTTCACCCCAGAACGACAGGTCTAGAGATAAGGTGACAAATCCTTTTTCTGCCATTTTGGTGGCATAGAGGTTGGCGCTCTGTTCCTTGACCGCCCCCATAGGGTGACCAACGATGATGGCAGGATTCTTCGCGTTGCGATCAAGGTTGTTGGGAACGAAAAGGTTCCCCGCCACGTTCATCTGATACTGGTTCTTGAAAGTGACCTTGTGCACGACCACCTGTTCGCTGGTGTAGAAATTATCAGCACCGTTGGACATATCTGCTCCTGTTGCCGAAAGTGAACTGGCGAGTAGACCTAAAAGAATGAGGAGTTTTTTCATGGTGTGCTCTGGGTTGCGGGGTGATCGGAAGCCTCGCCCGTGGACAGCACCACCTGCACGCCATCACGCCCGAGCGCCTGGGCCAGGCCAGCAGAGTCGTCGATGCGGCCAAGGCGGGTGTAGCGGTATGAGGTGCTGAACGTTTCGTAGAAGATGACCAGCGTATCGGTGCCATAGAGCATCAGGTCGCCGTTGCGGACCGTGCCTGGTCGGGTGGCGTGGACAGGCAGCGCTTCGGGCAGGCTGGCGTACTTCTCGTTCCCGTTGAGTTCGCTCATGTCCAACGTCAGTGGCAGCAGCGCGCGAAGCGCCGTGGCCGCTGCATTATCGGTCAGGGTGATGGCGAAGCGCCGTTCGCCGATGATCATCCACATCTGTGTCTGCTCCGCTCTGAGGGATACCGGTGAGACCTCTGAAACGGCCACGTCGGCGCTACTTGCCATCGAATGGCCTGCTTCGCAATTGCCAAACACCAGCACGCCAAACAGCAAGGCCACGGCGTAACCGGGCGAACAACTGGGAGCGTTGATGCTGTTCATCATGATGCGTACCCCAAGGTTCAAACCGCCTGCGGTCGAGTAGCGCGTGACATCAGGAAGGTCAGCAAAGCTGCAACCAGCAACACGGCTGCGCCAGCGAGGAACGTGCTCTGGTAGCCGTTGCTGTCGAACAGCACGCCGCCCACCGTGGAGCCCAAGGCAATGGAGAGCTGGATCACCGCCACCATTAACCCACCGCCGGCCTCGGCATCTTTCGGCATGGCCTGGGCGATCCAGCTCCACCAGCCCACGGGGGCGGCGGTAGCCATCAGCCCCCAAACGCCCAGCAACACGGCAACAGCAGCAGCGGAGAAGCCAAAAGGCACCAGCATCACGGCGATAGCCGCCATCAGTACCGGGATGACCACCAGCGTCCGGTACAAGCCGCGCTTGAGGAAGGTGCCGATGACTACGGTGCCGATGAAACCCGCCACACCCATCGCGAGCAGGATCAAGGACAGAGTGGAGATGTCGACCTGAGTCACCGTTTCAAGGAATGGTCGCACATAGGTGAAAAGCGCGAACTGCCCCATGAAGAAAGCTCCGCATCCGGCCATACCCTCGCTGATGTGCAGATCGGCGGCAATCGGCGTCAGCAGACTGACCGGCATGAACTCCGACGAGATCAACGCGAAGACGCACAGCGTCATCGCAAATACGCCGCTCCAGTGAGCAGGTTGCGCCTTCACTTGGTTTTGGGGATAAACAGCGCCCATCGAGGCCTCACCTTCTTTCAAATTCATAGGGTAATGGTGAAGAACAAAGTCATTCGCGACTAGCTAATAAATTCTTAATAGGTGTATAAGCACAGCTAATTAATGGCATGCGGGGCTGCGCAGAATGGTCAGAAGGAATCTCAACGATCTGCTGTCATTCGTGACGGTGGCACGCGAGGGCAGCTTTACTCGCGCGGCTGCGATGTTGGGTGTGACCCAATCCGCGCTAAGTCAGGCTATCAGCGGTCTGGAAACGCGCCTTCAGATCAGATTACTCACGCGCACCACACGAAGCGTCTCGCCTACCGTTGCCGGGGAGCGATTGCTCCAGGCCATTGGTCATCGCTTCGATGAAATCGAAGCGGAACTAGATGAGTTGACCGAGCTGCGCGATAAGCCCGCAGGAACCGTGCGGATCACCTGTGGCGACCATGTCGTGCGAACTACGTTGATGCCCAAGCTGGCACCCGTGCTACGCGAGTATCCCGATATCAACATCGAGTTCGACATCAATTATGGGTTTCGCGACATCGTGGCTGACCGTTTCGATGCCGGCGTGCGCCTGGGCGACACCATCGACAAAGACATGATCGCCTTGCCCATAGGTCCACCGTTGCGCATGGCGGCCGTCGCTTCTCCAGCATACTTTGCCACCCATCCGCTGCCTCGAAACCCGCGCGACCTGATGGGCCACAATTGCATCAATATGCGTATGCAAACATCCGGCGGGCTGTATGTATGGGAGTTTGAAAAGCACTCAAAGCAGGTGAATGTGCGGGTAAGTGGTCAGCTTACTCTCAATACCTCCCAACGTATCGTAGATGCGGCCCTGGCCGGGCTGGGTATTGCGTACCTGCCAGAGGAAGAGTTCGAACCTCATCTCCGGGAAGGGCGCCTGGTGCGTGTGCTTGAAGACTGGTGCGCTCCGTTTGCCGGGTACTACCTGTATTACCCTAGCCGTCGACAGCCATCACCAGCTTTTACGCTGGTTGCCAATGCATTGCGAGTTAGCGATCAGGTTGGGCGGTAACGCTCAAGGCCGGCCGCTCGGTGATGATGACGACCAGGCCGAGCGGAACTTGTAGCTACCAATGCTGGCATTGTCAGTCAGATATGAAGGGATACGGATGCTGATCCTTACTGCTTGCGAGGGACAGTTTTCGACCGATTCTGTTGAAAAAGTCGACCGTGTTTTCTAAAGCAGAAAAGTACGCGTCGGAGATTGAAATCCTGAATGTCCGCAGAGCCTTTCAGGCTGATATTTCACGTAGAAGCGTGCTGAAGAGGCGCTTTCACCGATCCATCCTACGGCATTCTGAAAAAACCGACTTTTTCAACAGAATCGACCCATTGCGGACGATGGCAAAGGGCTGCGATAGACCTGGAGCAGTCCGCTAAGGCCGCACGGCTTGGCCTATGGGGGCATAGGTATCTACACAATTCTGGGGCAGCGCGGCTCTTGTAGCCGCTGCCGAGGTACGAGGCTGCGATCGGCGGCGAAGCCGTCGTAAATTCAGGCCCTTCGGTGTGCCTGATGGATTACGGTCTCAGGTTTTACGGCCGCTTCGCTGCCGATCGCAGCCTCGTACCTCGTCAGCGGCTACATTCGTAGCAGTAGACGAGTTCAGCGAGGCCAGGTCCGGGGACGTAGTCCTCGCAAAGCCTGTACTCGCGGTGTATCTGAATACTGAAGTGCCAGGTTTTACGACTGCTGCGCAGCCGGACGTGGCCTCGTTCTACTCGTCCACTGCTACGAAATGCAGTACACCAAAAGATGTGTAGATACCTATGCCTATGGGGGGTTATCAGAGGCTAAAGTAATGCCGCCATGGGAATGGCGAAAAGCAGGTAAAACAACTACAGGCCACTTTCGGGTGGCATTTTAGCATTAGCGGGTAATACTTCTCTGTATAGGCGGGCGTGTTGCTGGTGGCGCGAGCCGCGGGGAGGTGTGAGATGAACAAGCTATCAATTGTGGGTGCCGGTATGGTGGGTGAGGCGGCGGCTCAGATCATCGCCCGGGAAGAGTTCTGTCGTGAGTTGATGTTGATTGATGTGCAGGGTGAGTTGGCACAGGGCAAGGCGCTGGACGTCTGGCAGGCGGCAGTTGAGTCAGGTTCTGATACCAGGGTTTACGGCGGGTCCAATGCCGAATTGCTGCAGGATTCTGACCTGGTGGTGATTACGGCGGGTGTGCCCCGCAAGCCTGGTCAGTCGCGTCAGGATGTATTGAGTATCAATCTGCCAATTCTCGATAGCATCATGCTGGATATTAATCGTCATGCTCCGGCGGCGACGGTGTTGGTGGTGTCGAACCCGGTCGACGTGCTGACCTATCGGGCTTGGTGTCTCAGTGGGCTGGGACGCAACCGGGTGTTCGGGCAGGCGGGGGTACTGGATACAGCGCGCATGAAGTGTTTCATTGCCGAGGAGACTGGGTTTTCTGCTCGGGATATCACGGCGCTGGTGCTGGGAGGGCATGGCGATAGCATGGTGCCGCTGATGCGATACTGTGCGGTCGGTTCGGTGCCGCTGTCTCACTTCCTGTCCAATCAGCAGATAGAGCGGATTGTGGAGCGCACACGTCAGGGTGGCGGCGAGATTCTGGGTTTGAAGAAGGTGGGGAGCGCCTGCGATGCGCCGGGCGTGGCAATTGCACAGATGGTGGATGCTATCGCCAATGGGCGAAACCGCATTTTGCCGACGGTCGCGATTCTCGAGGGCGAGTACGGGCGCACAGGTATTGCCATGGGTGTCCCCTGTGTGCTGGCAGAGGAGGGGGTTGCGCGGGTGATCGAGTTGTCTCTGGATGCGCAGGAGCAGGCGATGTTCGACCGCTCTGCAGATCAGGTGGTGCGTGATATTGCTGAAATGAATGCTTTGTGAGCGGGGCTATATGAGGGGGGGCGCAACGGGGAGTGGAGCGCC
This sequence comes from Pseudomonas sp. KH_021, assembly GCF_057838865.1. NCBI lineage: Bacteria > Pseudomonadati > Pseudomonadota > Gammaproteobacteria > Pseudomonadales > Pseudomonadaceae > Pseudomonas > Pseudomonas sp. KH_021. The sequence goes on from NZ_CM174477.1 coordinate 2,882,804, forward strand.
GGTCCCTGGCGCTCGGGGTCATGGTGTTACCTGGTGTCAGGCAGTGGCACTATGATCTTTTATGGGTCTGAACAGGCCGGATAGTCACGTTTCTTCAAACCGGTATACAGCTGGCGCGGACGACCGATGCGTGTTTCGACTGTCCCCATACCCTATCAGGCCGATCCTGTTTGTGAATCGCCCCTGAATAAGTGGACATTCGATGGCCGCTTTTGGCCGATTCTGTTGAAAAAGTCGGCCATGGTTTCTAAAGCAGAAAAGTACGCGTCGGAGATTGAAATCCTGAATGTCCGCAGAGCCTTTCAGGCTGATATTTCACGTAGAAGCGTGCTGAAGAGGCGCTTTCACCGATCCATCCTACGGCATTCTGAAAAAACCGACTTTTTCAACAGAATCGGCCGTTTTCTGCCTGTCGCATGGCGTACCAGTTCGAATAACTCGAGCATTTCGTAATGGGTAGCTGACGACCCAAATCGGACATCTCTACATTCAGATCGACCGTTGATTCACACGCTGAGTCAGCTCTTGCGCTGACTCTTTACGTTCCGAGTAGCGGTCAACCAGTTCCGGGCGATCCCTTAGCAGCAGCGTGAACTTCACCAGTTCTTCCATGACGTCTACCACCCGGTCGTATAGAGCGGAGGGCTTCATGCGATTTGCATCGTCAAACTCCAGGTAAGCCTTTGGCACGGAAGATTGATTGGGGATCGTGAACATGCGCATCCAGCGCCCGAGCACGCGAAGTTGATTCACCACATTGAAGGACTGGGAGCCGCCGCAGACCTGCATCACAGCGAGGGTTTTTCCCTGGGTTGGGCGAATGGCACCTAAGGCCAGCGGAACCCAATCTATTTGTGCCTTGAATACGGCGGACATGGAGCCGTGGCGCTCGGGCGAGCACCACACCTGGCCTTCAGACCATTGCATCAATTCGAGCAATTCTTGGACTTTCGGGTGGTCCGAGGGGGCATCGTCTGGTAGCGGCAGGCCTGATGGATTGAAAATCCGCGTCTGGGCACCGAAGTGTTCAAGCAGTCGGGCTGCTTCCTCGACCAGTAGACGACTAAACGACCGCGAACGCGTGGAGCCGTACAACAACAGGATGCGTGGCTTGTGCTGAACGTCGTGTCCATTGTCAGTGGGCTGAGTCAGTGAAGTGTCGAGGTTGGGCAGTAGATGGTTCATGAGGGCTCCGGTTACAGTGTGCTGATGCGGTCGAGTTCCCGCTTCAATGCATCGTGATCAAGTTGGGTGAAGGGCAGGGAGAGGAACGCCCGGCAGCGCGTTTCGATGCGCGCCAGGGTTGAGTGAAACGCCGCAGATACCGTCGCCTCGTCTCCCTTTACATCTGACGGATCTTCCAGTCCCCAGTGGGCTTTCAGGGCAGGCCCAAAATACACGGGGCACGCCTCACCGGCGGCCTTGTCGCAGACGGTAATGACAATGTCCGGTGGACAGGCTTCGAAAGCGTCGTTGCCTTTGCTGCTTAACCCGTCGATGGCAATGCCAGCTTCCTGCAACGTAGTCAGGCTGCGCGGCAGCACCTGCCCCTTGGGGAAGCTACCGGCGCTGATCGCCTGGAAGCCTGCTGGCGCGAGATGATTGAACATCGCTTCGGACAAAATGCTGCGACAGCTATTGGCGGTACACATAAACAGAACGCGCATGGTGGCTTCTCCTTTCAGGCAGGCAAGTACTAAATGCTCAAGCGCAAGGCCAGGGCAGACAACGTGATAAACAAAATCGGAAGCGTCAGGATCACACCCACCTTGAAGTAGTAACCCCAGGTAATGCGGATACCCTTGCGCGCCAGGACATGCAGCCAAAGCAGGGTTGCCAGGCTGCCGATGGGGGTGATTTTGGGACCCAGGTCCGAGCCAATGACATTGGCGTAGATCATCGCCTCACGCACCACACCGGTGGCGTCACTGGCCTGGATCGACAGCGCGCCCACCAACACCGTTGGCATGTTGTTCATGCCCGATGACAGCAACGCAGTGAGAAAGCCAGTCCCCAGCGCGGCCCCCCATATGCCGTATTCCGCCAAGTGGTTCAGGGCCATCGTCAGGTAGGTGGTTAGGCCCGCATTTTTGAGCCCATACACCACCAGGTACATGCCCAGCGAAAAGGTCACGACTTGCCAAGGGGCTTCACGCAGCACGCGTCGCGTTGAAATCACATGACCGCGCGCAGCAACGCAGAACAGCATCACGGCACAGGCCGCTGCAATAACACTGATAGGAACGCCCAGTGGCTCCAAGGCGAACAGCCCGATCAGCAACAGCCCCAGCACCATCCAGCCGACGCGAAAGGTCAGGGGATCTCGCACGGCACGTCGAGGGTCTTGCAGGTCATCCAGTGAATAGTGTTTGGGGATGTCTCGACGGAAAAACCCGTACAGCACCGCCAGCGTGGCGCACACGGAAACGATATTGACCGGCACCATGATCGAGGCGTATTCGCTGAAACCCAGGTTGAAGTAGTCGGCCGAAACGATATTGACGAGGTTCGACACCACCAGCGGCAAGCTCGCCGTGTCGGCAATAAAACCGGCCGCCATGACAAACGCCAGGGTAGACACGGGCGAAAAACGCAGTGCCAGCAGTATTGAAACAACGATGGGGGTCAGAATCAGGGCGGCACCGTCATTGGCAAACAGGGCGGATACGGCTGCCCCCAACAGTACGGTGAACGCAAACAGACGATGACCGTCACCCTTGGCCCATCGCGCCACATGCAACGCAGCCCACTGGAAAAAGCCTGCCTCATCGAGCAGTAAGCTAATAATGATGATCGCGATAAACGTCGCGGTGGCGTTCCAGACAATGCCCCACACCAGTGGAATATCGTCCAGCGTCACGACGCCTGCAATCAGTGCCAGAACAGCCCCCAAGGAGGCACTCCAGCCGATGCCCAGGCCCTTGGGTTGCCAGATGACCAACACCATGGTGAGCAGAAAAATGGAAAACGCAGTGAGCATGAGAGATCTCGACAGAGGCTGGGTCAGCAGCAGGCGGCAGTGTTGAGCGGGCGGTCGCCCATTGCGTTGAGGCGAGTGCTGTTTTCCTCAAGCCAGTCAGCGTTGGCGGTCAGCGTGGTCTGAAGAACGTCGCGCACCCACGTTGGCAACTCTGGGTTGAGTCGGTAATACACCCACTGCCCCTGGCGGCGGTCGAGCAGCAGGCCACAGCCGCGAAGCTGTGCAAGATGGCGAGAGATTTTGGGTTGACTGTCATCCAGGGCGCAGACCAGTTCACACACGCATAACTCACCTTCACGAGTGATCAGCAAGGTGGCCCGCGCACGGGTTTCGTCGGACAGGCATTTGAATACTGCGGCGGGGTTGAGCATGGATGCGGCTCGTTACATATGGTTATCCGAATATACATCTATCCATATATTTTAGGCAAACCTCGAATGAGACGCCCCGTAGGAGCAGAGCTTGCTCGCGATGGCATCACCGCGGTTTATCGTAGACCGCAGCGATGCCATCGCGACCAAGGTCTGCTCCTACAAGCGGTGGGCAGTGCGCAGCGCATCAGGCAAACAACGGCGACATATCAGCGACCGGGGAGGGCGTCAGTAGGCGTGTGTCGCAGCCAGTGCTCAGGGGCGCCAGGCTACGCTGGAAACTGACCCAGCCTGGCGCGCTCGAGAGGTGTTGGCGGTGCTTGAGCAACGCCAGCGTGTCTGGGAAATGTCGATAGATCAGGACCTCATTGAGCGCGCCAACGATGGAGCTGAACGTGGCAAATATACCGTTCAACAGCCGCGGATCATCACTCAAGACGTGTTGACGCAAGGCTTCCCAGCACGCAGGTACGCCGCCAGCACGGAAGCTGAATGTTGTCTGCTCGATCACACTGTCCGGTCCGAACAACGCACCTTCACTCAGTTGCTGATCGCGACCGTTACCCCAGTACGGCGTCAGCTCCGGCAAAGGGGCAGGTAACAGGAATTGGCTCTCTTGCCGGGTGATCAGCGGGCGAACCGCCCGAAAGTACGGCTGTAGTTGCGCCTTGGCGTAGACACTGGAAAGCCGGCTCTGCCAATCCTCAAAGTTGTCGTAGCGATACAGGCTGATGATCTGGTCGGTGGGGCCGCTTCCCGTAGAAAATGCCCCAATCAGACGCTCCAGGATCGGCTTCAGGCCGTCTTCGCCGCGTTCGCGCTGCGCTTGCCAAAACAACGCTTCGCCGCCCAGGCCAAGTGTGTAGGTGCGATGTTCGATCAGCATGTCGGACCTCTTTATCAGCGAGGGTCGTGGCCATCGAAGGCACGCTGCAGCAGTTCGCGCAACGCCACACGCTCCAGCGGCCGCGGATTGGGGTAGGGCGCCGACGCAACCAGTTCGCACGCGCGATCAAGCCCGTCTTCCGGCATGCCGATCTCGCGTAGCGAACGCGGGGCACCCAGGGCATTGCTCAAGGCAAATAGACCCGCGATGCCATTCTTGCAGCCCAGCGCACGGGCCAGCGCTTGCATCGCCTGTGGGGCGAACGACGCGTTGTAAGCCAGCGCATGAGGCAGGATCACGGTGTGCAGTTCGGCGTGTGGCAGGTTGAAGCTACCGCCCAGCACATGGCAAAGCTTGTGGTGCAGGCCCATTTGCACACGCCCCAGCACCGAGCCACATAGCCAGGCACCATACAAGGCGTCCCCGCGAGCTTCGAGATCGCTGGCATTACGCTGCAGCGCTGGCAAAGCATTGGCCAGCGCCCGGATGCCTTCTTCGGCCATCAGTCGATGCACGGGGCTGGCGTTGTGCGCATACAGGCCCTCGGCGGCATGGGCAATGGCGTTCATCCCGCTCGTCATGCTGATCGCCAAGGGCAACTTGATGCTCAGCTCCGGGTCATAAATGACCGTGCGTGGCGCTACCCGCCAGTCGCGGCCGGTTCGCTTCTCGCCCTCGGCGGTGATGCCGTACAGCGGCGTCATCTCAGAGCCTGCGTAGGTGGTCGGTAATGCGATGATCGGCAGCGAAGTCTCCAGGGCCATGGCCTTGGCCAAGCCGATGGTGGAGCCGCCGCCCACGGCTACGCAGGCGTCGGCACCGCTCTGCTCGAACGCTTCGAGGGCCCGATGCACGGTGTCCAGCGGCACATGCATCACCGCACCACCGTACACGCCGGCACTGCGCTCGCCCAGCAACTGGGCGATCTGTTCACCCAGCGCGACCTGGTCCGGGGTGGTGATCACCAAGGCACGGCGAGATCCGAGCGCATCAAGCTCGGCGGCAACACGGCCACGGCTGCCCGGGCCGAAGATAACGCGAGACGCAGGTTCGTCATGAAGGAAGGGTTGGGTGCTCATGCTCTGTTTTCCTTGAAGTCGGGTTCGGCGTCCAATAGCGCGCGGGCAAAGTTGATCTCCGCGTCACGAATGCCATGCTCACTGGCCGGCTCAATATGAAGGTGTACCTGGGCGCCGGCGTGGCGAAAGAGTGCGGCGCTTTCCTGCACGCTTTCTGGCGGTACGTGGGGGTCGTTGTCCCAGCTCGACAGCAATACAGGCAGGTCGCGCAGTGCCGGCCGGTTAATTTCGCGCACAAGGCCCGGCGGGCCGATCAGGCCGCCAGTGAAACTTACGAGTGCTCGATAACGGTTGGGGCTGCGCCAAACGAATTCGCAGCACAGGCATGCGCCCTGGGAAAAGCCCATCAGTACCTGTGACTCGTAGGGGAAACCTTTCTCGACCAGTTCGTCGGAGAGTCGCTCAAGGCGTTCCAGCGCTTGGGGCAGACGGGGTTCGTTGTTTTGTAGCGGCGCAATAAAACGCTCTGGGTACCAACTGCTGCTGTCGGCATCGGGTGCGAACCAGGCCAGGTCCTCACGGCCGAAGCGCTCGACGACCAGGCTGTGCATGAGCTGCGCCGATTGGCCACGGCCGTGAACGAGGATCACCGCCAGGCGAGCCGCAGGCGGTACGGCGCCGAAGTGCTGGGCCGGTTGTGCAAGATGGGGATTGGGCAATGCCATCGTCATGCTCCTGAATATCTTCCAGGCGTTGCCCGTGAGCACCGCTATGGGTGACCACGGGCAAGGCCGCTGCTCAGTACTTCAATGATTCCAGCGAACGGAGAATTTCCTCGCGCTGATGATGGAACTGTGGAGCGATCATGATTTCCGAGCCCAGGTTCTCGTAGGTTTCATCGATCAGAAAACCTTCTGGCTTTGAAACCGTGGCCTCGAACATGGCGCCGCTGGGCGTGCGCACGTACATCGATTCGAAATAACCGCGATCCTTGCGCTCGGAAGTGTCGGTGAAGCCCAGCCCTTCAAGGCGGCGCTTGACCTGATCTTGCACCTTGTGGTCGGCGACCTGGAAAGCACAGTGATGGATCGTGCCTTCGCCATAGGTCCAGGAGGCTTGCGGCAGGTTGTTTTCCAATGCGAAATCGACGTATTTGCCCGAACCACCCTGGCCGAACTGGAAGCGGGTGAACTTGCCGTCGCGATGGGACTGCATAGCGCTCCAGGCATCAACCATGAACTCTTGCGAGGGCTCCATGGCCGGCGTGTTGATCACAATGGTATGCAGCCCTCGAATCGCCAGCTCAGCGGGCACTTCACCGTTGGAGTAGGGCTTGCGATCGTCATCGGCGATACCCACGAGCTCATAGGGAATGCCACAGGGGTGCGCAAAACTCAGCACTTGCTCGCCGAAGCGCTCGCTGTAGGTGACTTCAAAGCCATAGTCGACAAGACGCCGGGCCCAGAAGCTGATGCTCGACACGGGTACCGACAGGCTGATCGTGTTGATCTGCCCAGTGCCACGCTGGCCTTTGCGGCCGAAGTGCGCGACCGGAAAGCAGGTCAGCAAGGTGCTTTCTTCACCCATGTCATTGCCGTAGTAGAGGTGATAAAACGGCTTTGAACCGTCATAGATCAGCGTCTTCTTGACGCTCTTCAGAGACAAGACCTGGGTGTGGAAGTCATAGTCTTTCTGGGCGGTGCCGACATTCAAGGTGATGTGATGGTGACGCTCAATTGCTTGGTTCATGATGTTTCCTCATGAATTTGTTGTTTTTAAATGCCAAGTCAGGGAGTGCTGAGCAACAAGGTTTGGCGAGGACCTCAGTGCTTGGAATCGTCGTGCGCGGGTGCCATCGCTTGATCGACAAGCTCCCAGATAAATCGGCCCGAGGGCTCGTGCTGTTCCTCTGCGATATGGGCGATCAGGCCCGCGGTGCGGCTGAGTACGGCGAAGCCTCGCATCAGCGCTGGCGGTACGCCGATATCGGCGAGCAGCGCCGCAACCGCGCCGGTTGCGTTGATGGTGATATGCCGGCCAGCCGCTTTGTCGATAGCGCCTGCCAGGGTGAGCAGGGCCTGGCAATGCACCCCAAAGGTACCGACCTGGCGGGCAAGATCCAACAGAGCGATGGCGCGTGGATCGTCCGGTCGATGCAGATGGTGGCCAAAGCCAGGCACCGGTTCGCGTCGGCTGCGGTATTGCGATGCAATTGCTTGGGCGCTCACGTTGGCCTGTTCGCCAGCCTCGACAATTTGGTGCAGCAGTTCGGCGGCCGGCTCCATGGTGCCGACAAACCGACTGGCCACTGCAAGCAGGCCCGCAGCGATCCCGGCCTGGAGGTTCTCGGGCGAGCTGGAATAGACCATTCGCGCCGCGATGACGCTGGGCGTCATGCCGTGCTCCATCAAGGTCACCAGTACTGCCTCGACAATCGCAAGTTCTGCCGCATTAGGCTGCCTGCCGAATGTCTGGCGCATGAAGACCTCGATGAAACTGGCTTTGCCGATCAGGTCCTCGACGAGGTTGGCGTCACTGTAGTGAATGGCATCTTCGCCATGGCGGCAAAGCTGTGTGCGCGGAGTGTGCAGGCTCATGCTGGCTGGCTCGCTCTGATAATGGCTTCGCGCACGGCCGGCTTGATGACCTTGGCGACTGCGCTCTGTGGCAGCGCATCAAAGAAATGGACGTGCTTGGGCGTCTTGACCGAGCCCAGCTCGCGCTTGACCAGCCCCATCAGCTCATCAGCACTGACCTGCATGCCGTTTTTCAAACACACGGCCGCATGCACCGCTTCGCCCCATTTCTCATCGGCGATTCCGACCACTGCGCAATCCGCGACAGCCGGGTGGGAGGCGAGGACTTCTTCGACATCGCTGGGGTACACATTGAAGCCGCCGGTGATGATCACATCGCGCAGACGATCACGCAGAAACAGGAAGCCGTGCTCGTTGATCAGGCCCACATCGCCGGTGCGTAGCCAGCCGTCCACAATCGTCTTGCGCGATGCTTCTTCGGCGTTTAGGTAGCCACACATCACCAAATCACCCCGTACAGCGATTTCGCCCTCGACCCCAACCGGTTGCGGTTGACCGTCCGGGTCGAGGATCGCCACGCGAGTGAGCAGTGAAGGCCTGCCAACGGACGCGAGGTTGTCGCCGTGCAGTTGGTCGGGCGGCATGAAGGTGATGATTTGCGGTGCTTCAGTTTGACCATAAGAGGTGCAAACCACCGGGCCAAAGGTCGCTTGGGCCGCGCAAATCTGCTCGCTGCGCATGGGCGCACCGCCGTACACCAGATAGCGCAGGCTGGAAAGGTCTCTGGGCGAGTGGCGCTGCGCTTCGGCGAGCGATTGAATCAGGGTAGGCGGGGCAAAGAAAATCGTGGCCCGATGCTGCGCGGCAGTGTCGAGCAGCACGGCTGGCGTGTTGCTGTACGGGAACACCAGCGCACCACCAGCACCCAGCAACGGCAACATATAGGTGCCGGTGCCATGGGTAATGGGCGCTGCAACCAGATAACGATCATCGGGCGTCAGGCCGAGCTCATGAATCTGCGTGACGATGTTGGTGTTCCAGGCGCGCAGCGGTTGGATCACGCCCTTGGGCAGGCCGGTGGAGCCGCCCGTGAATTTGATCGCCTGCGCGCGTTCCAGCGAAACCTCACCGGTTGAGTTTGGCCCCATCAACAGCTCAGACGGGCTTGGAGCCGTTTGAAGCAAGACTTCAAGCAATTCCAGGCGCGCCGAAATCCCATATAAACGAGTCGCCATGGCTTCGTCGGCCAGGACCAGCGTCGGTTCGGCAAATTCGACAATGCGCCGCAGTTCTGGGTCGCCGTTACGCGGGTTGAGAGGAATCCAGACTTTGCCGGCCGCCATGACGGCCAACAGGGCGATCAGGTGTTCCTCGCTGTTGGCGGCGGCGATGGCGATACGGCTACCTGGTTGCGGGTCCAGAGCATTCAAGGTTGCAGCACGCGCCAGTACGTGAGTTGCCAATTCACGGAACGTCATCGTGCCCATTGGACTAATGAGCGCGGTTCGCTCAGGGAATCGTTCAGCCGAGCGCCACAGAAAATCTATCGGGTACATACGTTCTCCTTGGATGGGCAACTTCGAGCCGACGGGCGATCACGGACGGCCTTGATGTCTGAATGTTCGAACATTTCAATATTTGTGTCAATGCTTCATGTTCCCGTAGGAGCAGACCTTGGTCGCGATGGCATCCCCGCCGTACATCAGGCACACCGCGGTGTGGCCATCGCGACCAAGGTCTGCTCCTACGGGTTTTGGCCGAAACACTTGCCATACAGGCATGTTTGGAACCCGTATTTGAGGTCCATCGCTGCGTCCACGACATGGTTTCGCGCGACGTATGCGTCCCAGTCGCTCGAAAGCTGTGCCACTTTTTCCGGGTAGCGCGTTGCCAGGTCGGTGGTCTCGGTAGGGTCGGCCTTCAGGTCATACAATTGCCATCTACCAGGACCATAGGGAGGGGCCATATAGATCATTTTCCAGTCGCCTTTGCGCAGTGCACGACGACCTAGCAGCTCCCAACCCATCACACGGTCGTCTTGTGCTTGCCCCTTAAGGGCCGGCAGCATCGACACCCCCTGCATCGGGTACACGTCTCGCCCCTGATAGCGCGTACCGGGGTGTTGGACACCGGCGAGCTCAAGGAAGGTGGGCATGATGTCCATCACGCTGATCATGGCGTTGTTGATGCTGCCGGTGTCTTTCAAAAAGGGCGCGCGAATCATCGCCGGAGTCTTGATTCCGCCTTCGCTGGTGAACCCTTTGAAGTACCGATACGGGGTGCTGCTGACCTGGGCCCACTGCGCGCCATAATCCATGAACGAGCCTTTGCGGCCGAGGTTCTGGAGGCTGTTATCGAAGGTGCTGTCGACCCACTGGCGATTGCCCGGCAGGTCGAGCGGGCTATTGCCGTCGGCACCGTTGTCGGACATGAACACCACCACGGTGTTATCGAGCTTGCCGGACGATTTCAGGTAGTCCATCAGGCGTCCGATATGATGGTCCATGTTGCCCACCATGGCGGCATACACCTCCATGCTCCGGGCCTGTTCCAGCTGTTCCTGGGGCGACAATTGCTCCCAACTGGGTAATCCCTGCATAGGAAGATTGGGGGTGGCTTCACCCTTGACCAGGCCAAGTGCCTTCATGCGCGCCAAGCGTTGCTGGCGAACTTTTTCATAGCCTTCGCTGTAGCGACCCTCATATTTTTTGATCCACTCATCGGGCGCTTGCAGGGGCCAATGCGGGGCGGTGTAGGCCAGGTAGGCGAAGAAGGGTTTGCCGTCACTGCTGTCGGCCTTGAGGTAGTCAATCAGCCGGTTGGTGTAAAACTCGGTGGAAAAGAACCCCTTGGGGACGTCCACCAACGTGCCGTTGTCGCGGTACAGCGCTTTGGGTTCGATATTGCGTGTCGGGATCTGGTCGTCGTAGTGGCTGGCGGCGCCCTGCAGCAACACGTACGAGCGCTCAAAACCCTTGGCCTTGGGGCTAAGCTCCTCGGTGCGCCCCAGGTGCCACTTGCCCGTCATGTAGGTGTGGTAGCCGGCGTTTTGCAGGACTTCGGCGATGGTCACCACGCGACTGTTCAGGTATCCCTCGTATCCGGGCTTGCCCTTTTGCTCGGGCTGCATGAGCTCAGCCATATTGCCCAGGCCCGCCTGATGGTTATCTGTACCGGTCAGCAGCATCGAGCGTGCAGGCGAGCAGGTGGGGGCGGAATGGAAGTTGCCCAGGCGAACGCCTTCCTGCGCCAGTTGGTCGAGGTGGGGTGTCTGGATTTCGCCGCCGAAGCTGCCGATATCGCTGTAGCCCAAGTCGTCGGCTACGATCACCAGCAGGTTGGGTTTTTCGCCTGCATTGACGGTAATGGCGTAGAGGCACAGGGCAATTAATGAGCACGATCGAAAGCGCATTTTCATAGCAGGTCCTTATTGTTGTTATCCAGCCCTCGGGTAGCCGGCACAGTATTCTGGAGCCTTGATCGATGAACCGTTATCAATTAAACGGCGCGACTTAAGCTTTTGCGCAACTCTTTTTGATCAATATAAGTTCGAGACATTAATGGGCTTGACAGAAAAAAGCTCCGGCAAGATAGTTGCGCCTTCAATATGTTCGAACAATCGAATGCGCCGGATATCCTGACAGGGTTTCCGCTCAATCCGTGCGTTCGCGTTGGTTACTGAAGTCATCAAAAAAATAAGAACGAGGCTTTGTGGATGCGTGCGACTTTGTGGGTACTTCCTGTTCTATTGCTGGGCCATACACCCGCCTTTGCGCTCCCGCCGGTCAATGCGTTGGAGCAAAGCCGCCCCCCGCGGCCTGGGCCGCCTCGATGGATTGAGGATTATCGATTTCTAGACGCACCCGAAAAACGCACGTCTGCGTTTGATTCAATTCGCTATAACCGACTGAGTAGCGATGCGTGGCTGCAACTAGGTGGCGAACTTCGCTATTTGAGCGATGTGATTGAAAATCCGCTGTTGGGCCTGGCCCCGGTCAAAGACGATTCTTATCTACAGCAGCGTGTACTCCTGCATGCGGACTTGCATCTGTTCAATGATTTTCTACGTACCTTTGTCCAGTTGGAAAACACGCGAAGCTGGGGGAAAGACTTACAAACCCCTCGCGATGAAGGCCGTAATGATGTTCACCAGGCGTTTGTCGATAACCAATATGGCATTAACGGTCATTCATTAACTTTCCGTTTGGGAAGACAAGAAATGGCGTATGGGTCTCAGGTGTTGGTGAGTTATACCGAAGGGCCGAGTATCCGTCAGTCTTTCGACGGCCTGCGCGTCAGCCTACAGAAACCAGGGACCTACCGGCTGGATGCTTTTTATACGCGTCCGGTTCGTTATGGCCTTGATAATTTTGATGACGGCTCTGATGACAATCGTTTGTTCTATGGCCTGTATGGCACCTTCGGCGTTGGTAAAAGCACCAGTTTCGATCTTTATGCCATGGCGCTTGAGCAAAAAGACCGCCAGATGCTCGGTATGCTGACCGATGAAGATCGTTACACCGTCGGGACGCGGATTTTCGGAGCGCAGGCCGGGTACGACTGGAGTTGGGATTTCATTCATCAGCAGGGCCATCTCGACAACAAAACCATCAAGGCCTGGGCGGTATGGAGTGACACGGGTTATACATTCAATAACCCTTGGCGAACCCGCCTGGGCTTTCGGATCGACGGCTCCAGTGGCGACAAGGATCGCAATGATGGAACCGTCGGTACCTTTGATCCGTTGTTTCCGCGCAATGGTGTCTATGGCGAAGCCAACCTGACGACGCTGGCCAACCTGATCGCCGTCGGGCCGGTATTCGCGTTTTCGCCTCATCCGACCGTGCGGGTAGAAACCAGCCTGTTCAAACTCTGGAGGGAAAGCACCGAAGACGCCGTTTACTTGCCGGGCATGAAGACTGTTCCCGGAACAGCCAATGTTTCCGGCACTGACATAGGCTCCATCTATCGCCTTAACGCTCAATGGGGGGCCACGCAAAACCTGACGCTAGGACTGGAATACAAGTTCTTCAAGGCGGGGCATGTCATTCACGAGGCCCAGGGCAGTGATGCGAACTTTGTTGGGCTCAGGGCCTACTTTCGGTTCTAAATCATCCGGCGTTTTTCGCCAGGACAGACCGCCTTTAGCAGGTCGGTCTCCTGGCGTCCGGTCAGAGGATCACTACCACCGTTGCGCCAATGTCTGTGACGGCAGTTCATTGAAGGCGTTTTTATAGGCGGCGCAAAAGTAACTGGGATGAGAGAAGCCCCACTCATAAGCAATGCTGTGCAGCTGCACTTCGCCGGGGCGATGTTTGATCAAGAGTTCTCGAATGCTGTTCAGCCGAAGGGTTTGGATATAGCGCATCGGGCTGCTGGCCAGGTGTTTTCGAAAGCCTTGTTCAAGACTCCTGCGGCTGACGCCACACGCCCCCGCGAGTTGATCGGCACTGAATGTCTGCCTGATGTTGCCGTGAATATACTCAACCGCGCGCTTGATCGGCCGGGGTAGCAATCGCCCCGGTGGCGCGCCATTCAAGGATTGATAGAGTTGTAAAAGCAACTCGAACAGTAAATCCAGCAGGTGGCGCTGGCCTTGCCCGGTATTGAGAAGCCCTGAGCGATCATCAGACTCTACCTTCAAGAGGTTCAGCAAGTTTCGAACGCTCGCAACGCCTGGCTGCAGGCAATCCAGCCGATAGGCATGGCCGGGTACCACAGCAAGATCCAGGTCATGAAACCTGCTCAAATGCTCGACCAGCCGATCTGACTCAACGCAGATCAACACGACTCGAGTCGGGTCCTGGCAGTGCATCGTTGCCAAGTAACCCGGCGTACAGAGCAAAAGGTCGCCTGTATTGACCGCCTGCCCCATCCCCACCGGGCTGACGGCGCCTGACTCAACCTGCATGAAGTACCAGCGGGGCGCTGGAAAGCAATCGCTGGCGCTCAGCACACTTGGCAGCGACGTTTCAACGATCTCTACGCCTTTGCAGGCCAGCAAAACCTCTCGGTGATCCATCTCTATCCCCCTCTGTTGCCTTTTGCGATCAGGAGTTGAACATCTGAATGTTCGAATAATTGACAAATCATCTGGCCCTACTCATGATTCTGTCAAGGGCTAGAGACGTAGGCGCTGCGTGAAATGTCCGGCCGGTTCAGAGGAAAACAGATGCAAGACCCTATTACTTCACCGTTTCTGCTCGACAATCAGCCGGAATATTTATTGGTCGCCCAAACGCTCATGCAGGAGATTGAGAATGGGACTCGCCCGGTAGGGTCGTTGTTGCCCTCAGAAGGGGAGCTGTGCAAACAGTGGCAATTGAGCCGATACGGTGCTCGGCAGGCGATCAGTCGTTTGAGCTCACTGGGGCTGGTCTCCAGCCGTCCGGGCATCGGTACGCGGGTCATTGCCAGGCAGCCTTCGATGAGCTATCGGCAAACCCTGAGTAACCTGGCGGACCTGAGTCAATATGCTCAGTTGACGCAATTCGAGATCACCGATAAGTCTTTTATTGCACCGGACGAGGCGCTTAAAACTTTGCTTCGTAGCCGCTCAGATAAAGAGTGGTTGCATGTTTGTGGGCTGCGGACCGATACCTCGACGCAATTGCCGATTTCGCGAGTGGAGATTTATGTCAGTCGGGCCTACAGCAAGCTTCCAGGGTTGTCGGGAATTTTAAAGATTCCTGTCTACGAACTGATTGAAAAGCAATATGACCTGCGCATCACGCGACTCGAACAGGAAATCCAGGGATTTATTATCCGTGGTGACGACGCGAAAGCGCTGTTGGTCGAGGAGGGCAGTGCGGGCTTGCGTATTATCCGTACTTACTTCATTGGCACCCAAGTCGTGGAAGTCACCGTGGGGATTCATCCTGCCGAACGCTTCAGTTATTCCATGCACCTGGACTTAGATCTGGAACGACGCCCAGGGTAGGAGCCAGCCTTGCCGGAATGCCGGACCACTGCGATGGCTGCGCCGCGGTACATCAAGCAGACCGCATTGACCCCATCGCGGCTAAAGCCAGCTCCTACTCCAAAGCTGTAACATGAAAAATATTTAATCTGCAGTGAGATCGCCTCCGCCAGCAAGCTTTAATGCTGATTATCATTTGTTAGTTTATCAAATTAGACCTCATCTTCTGACTCATCAGTCGTTTGGATAATCACAATGCAACAATGCGTTCACTGCACAGTGGGCTATTGTCATTGCTATTCAGCGATTCGGGGCTCTGCTGCTTGGCAGGGGCCGACAGATGAGAGGAAGAGGTATGTTCGGTTTAGAGGCTCTCGATCTCGCCCGAATCCAATTCGCGTTCACCGTGTCGTTCCACATCCTGTTCCCAGGTTCCAGTGCACCGAGACACTCGATTTCACCATTCCCTTGGGTTCGTTCGCAAAGGCCGACTTCCGCATCTTCTGTAACAGCTCGTTCGACCCGTCCGGCCTGAGCTTCGAAAATGGTCGCGGCCTCGTCGATGCAAATGCTCGACCCTATGATGGTGATGAGCCATATATGGTCGTGGCGCTCGATGGCGCGGAGCGGGAGAATCTGCGTGAATTCGCGCCAGCACTGCTTTCGGCAGCCCAGCTTCAGAAGTTTTTCAACGTGAAAAGCGGCACGCAAACTTCGATCGAAGCCTTTGTCGAAGCGATGAAGCTGCTTAATGACTCCAAATATCGCATCGAAGCAGATCGTCTCAAGAAGCGCATTGATGCGCTCAGGGCTGACCCCAGCCACGAGGCAGTTGCACTAGCCAAACTTCAGGAAACGTATGACGCACAAGTTGCTAATATCGTATCCGAAGTCATGAAGCCGCTTACGGGCTGAGTGAGAACGTAGTTCGATGTTTGGCCAATGCTTTTACACAGCCTGGTCCGAAAGCGGACCTTCTCCATGGATTGCTCACCGCGGTGGCGTTGGGCATCAACTTCCAGCCTCCGGCTGATGAAGAGGGGCTGGAAATTGTCATTTGCCGTCGGTAAGAAAGCATTGCGCATGCCTACGTTCGACCGAGCTATTCTTCTGCGCTCTATTGCCTGTGAAAAAACGGACTAGCGAACAGCCTTGATTGTCGCCGGGCAGCCACTAACCTCGACAACGGCTTCTTCGCTTCACCCCATAAAGACAGGAGAGCGCTCATGAGCGAGCGAAGCAATGCGGTGATGTTGCACTTTGATCCGGCGTTTGCGTCGTTGCGCGATGGCCTTTCGGTCGCTCTGCAGATGGGTGGCACACTCTGGGTGGCCAACGACGAAAGCACGAGCCTGGAACGCCTGAGCATCCACGATGCTGCGCCAGGCGATGTGGTGACGTGCGACGAGCATCAGTCGTTCCCTCTCGGGAAGTATCTGGACCTACCTCTATCGAAGCCAGACGCCGAGATCGATATCGAGGGGTTGGCCTTTGCCCAAGACAGTGGCTACCTCTGGGTGGTGGGCTCCCATAGTCTGAAGCGCAAGAAGGCCGAGGCCGACCAGTCTGCGCAGAAGAATATCAAGCGACTATCGACGGTAGTGGCGGACGGCAATCGCTTTCTGTTGGCGCGCATCCCTGTGGTACAGGACGGCAACAGCTATGTACTCGCCGACAAGGTAGAGGCCGATGGACGAACAGCGGCGCAGTTGCATGGCAACGAGGTCGGCAACGACCTAACCATTGAAATTGCCAAAGACGATCAGTTACGAGACTTTCTGCGCATCCCGGGTAAAGACAACGGTTTCGATATCGAAGGGTTGGCGGTAATAGGCTCGCGCCTTTTGTTGGGGTTGCGGGGGCCGGTGCTTCGCGGTTGGACCGTGCTGCTGGAGATCGAGCCCGAACTCAACGGCGACTCGACTGACACGCTGGTACTCAACAAGATCGGTCCGGATGGGCGCCGCTACCGCAAGCACTTCTTCGACCTGAATGGCCTGGGTGTGCGTGACCTGTGCAGCAGCGGCGACGACCTACTGATTCTGGCGGGACCGACGATGGACCTGGACGGACCGGTAACAGTCTTCCGCTGGCGCGGCGGCTTTGCATCAGACGAGGAAAGCGTAGTCTTTACCGATCAATTGGAGACGGTGCTGGAGGTGCCGTTTGGGCAAGGCGACGATCATGCTGAGGGCATGTGTCTGTTTGATTCTAGTGAGCAGGGTGCGGAGGTTCTGCTGATCGTCTACGACTCAGCGGCGGAGAGTCGTAAACACGGTGACGCAGGCGTGGAAGGGGATCTGTTTATCCTGAATGATCGGAGTCCATAGCGAACTCCGATCTGCAGGACACTCGCCGTATCAGTACGGCACACGATCATCCTTGTTCTTGTACCGCTTCCACACATCAACGGCTTCTGTGCGCATGATCTGCTGGCTGGGGATGGAGCGCTCGGCCATCGGCTTTTTCATTTCGCCGTAAATCATGCTGTCGTCGAAGTCACCGTATTCCAGGGCGTCCCCATTGGTCGATGCGTAGAAGATGCGCGAGATGCCGGCCCAGTAGGCGGCGGCCATGCACATCGGGCAGGGCTCTGCGCTGGTATACAGCGTCGCGCCGTGCAGCTTGAAGCTGCCCGTGGCTTTGCAGGCATTGCGTATGGCTTCGATTTCGCCGTGCCAAGTCGGATCATTTTCGGCGACCACTCGGTTCGCACCTTCGCCAATAATCTTGCCGTCCTGCACGATGACCGTGCCGAACACGCCGCCGGCGCTTTCGATCAGCGAGGTCTTCTCCGATAGCTCAATGGCCCGGGTCATGAATTTCTTATCGTCTTCTGTCATCACAAGCCTCTCAGGGGATTGGGCGCACATCACGCATCAAAACAACAGCATGAAGATCGCCAGTTCGATTCCATACAGGGCCAGCATCGTGCAAGCGCCGAGGATTTCGCGTTGCCAGCGCCGCGCCGGCGTACATCGCAGCCACCAGGCCATGCCGCGTACCGCGATCTTCATCAGCGGCCAGGACATCAACGAACCACCAAGGGCTAACAACGCCAACCTCACAGACCATGGCACGTTGCAAAAAATGTAGGAGAGGCGGGGGCGCCTAGCCTTTAGCCGCGAATGCGCCGCGCGGGCGGCGCTCGATTTGGGCAACAGCGCAAAACCCACGGCAAGCGCCTGGAAGCCTTGATGCGATCCTCTTCATTCTCATGGTGAGCCCGTAGGGTGCCTGTCAACAGATCGCATGAGCCTCACGAAGTGCCTGCCTTGGGTTTTCTTTTGTTCTTGAGATCGAGCGCCGCCCGCGCGGCGCATTCGCGGCTAAAGGCTAGGCGCCCCCGCCTCTCCTACATTTTTTGCAACGTGCCATGGCCTGTGAGATTGGAGTTGTCAGCGACGCGCAATACCTAACGTTTGGTTAAGAGACGGGCTTTAGTCCGTCCCTGTGAGTGAAGTGTGTGTTGACGTAATCGTCTCAGCACTCCGGCAGTAAGGTGACTTGAGTTCGCGCCTCACCTCGACACGGCCAAGTGGGAATTTGATGGAATCCAGGCGTATATTGATAGTGTCGATCCAGATAGTTGAGGCGATAGTAAATCGTCGGTGGTGTGACAGGCGAGAGCGCTGGGGGAACTCGATATCCCGTAACGTTTGGAGGTGTACATGAGCCAATATCAACGACTCTTTCTGATAGCCGGTCCAGCCATGCGTCACACGCCGGCGATGGAACGAGCTGTCGCCATTGCCGAAGCCACTGGCGCAGCGCTGCACATCACGGTGTTTATCGAAGACTCCAACCTCTTGGGTTTGATGAGCGCCGGTGCGCGCTTTCGTGAGGCCTGCCAGAAAGAGAACGAAAAGTGGCTGCAGGATGAGGCTGATCTGATCCGTGGGCGCGGGGTTGTGGTGAGTACCGAAGTGCTTGTGACTCGCACCGCGCTGCAAGAAATACTTCGGCATGTGGAAGAAATGCAGCCGGATCTGGTTATCAAGGACGTGCAACACGAGTCAGCGCTCAAACGCGTTTTCATTACGCCTCTGGATTGGCACCTGTTGCGCGAATGTCCGGTGGCTGTGCATCTGGTCAGTGAAGTCAGGTGTCCACTTCCGCGGGTGGTCGTGGCGGCAGTCGATCCGTCACAACCCGAGACTCAGATCACAGGCATCAACGACCGCATCATCCAGGCGGCGAACGGATTGTCGATGCAATGCAGCGCGGAGCTGCATCTGCTGTATGCCTACGATCTATCGCAGACACATATATCCGACGCAGGCGCTGGTGCAGTGACGATGCTTGGCTTCAGCAACGATGTGCGCAAGTCACTGCAAAAGACATTTATCGCCTTGGCCGCCCACTACGGCGTGCCCACTGAGCGACAACACTTCGTTGAAGGGCCGCCTGGCAAAGCGCTGGCCGACTTTGCAGCGCATCACCGGGCCGATGTGATAGTCATGGGAAATGCGCATCGCAAGGGGCTGGGCAAATGGGTCGGCAGTACGACGGAGCATGTTCTGTATCAAGTGCCCTGCAACATTTTCGCCGTTACGGGGTCTGCGGATCAGTGAATGGATTCGCTATTAAGTGACTCTCAAAGAGCGCCTCAGCGACCAGGACCGCACGCTGATGGATATTGTCGTGGGGGATCGCCGAGGCGCGCTAATTGATCTGCACAATGACTGGACCCTCCGTAACGACCGGTGGGTTCGCGTGGATGTGCGAGGCGTTTTTCTGAATCCAGTCACGCGCGACTTTCATGCTCTCATCGGTGCCGGCCTTGTCCGTGCAAACGGTCACCGACATACCGCCATCACCGAGAGGTAACAAGGTGTAGCTTGCGAGGCCAGAGACTTTCCGGAGCGCAGCTTCGACGTCGGCCTTTTGCTGTTCTAAAACATCGAAAAGCTGCTTTGCGCCAGGACCCGAGTAGGTTCTTATCACCGCATACATAGTCGTCTCCCTTATGAGTGACCGTCTTGATACCCATCTGGATCCGCTGATGGCCGCCATTTTTTGGATTTCAGTACGGACCGATCTGTTGAGCGTAGTCAAACGTCGGTGACAAGCGATATGCAATTTCGCAAACAGGATTTTGGGTGAGTCAGGCGCGGGTTAGCGGGTAACCAGGCAAGATGCATCCGCCGCTGTCGCCCGGCGCAACTGCGACATGACGTTCCCCGCTGTCACTACCGCTCTAGGCGACATAGGGCAACTGCTCGCGGCCAGCGCCTCTGCGACCCAGGTATTGCAGGTATAGAACAGTGAATAGCTGCCCTCGGCCTGGTAGAACCGGCTCTCGCCATACAGGCCAGGCCCGAGTGCCGGCAAGGCGCCCGTCGCTGAGTGGGTGAAGGTCCCCGCCACGAACGCGAGCAGTCGTCGGTAGCCGTCCTCCGTCACCCGCACCTCGATGACCTCGCTTGCGGCGAAACGCCGCCTGGGGTCTCCGACAATATTGACCACATGCAACACGGTTGCCGTCGACCCGAACAAGGCCCGCAGGGCGAGGCTCAAGGTGGCCTGTGGGGCCCGATAAAAGTCCTCGTCACCCCAGCCGAATTCGACGAAGTCACCGTCGCCGAATGCTTCGGCCAGTGCGGGAAGCACCTGAAGTAGATCGGGGCGCGCAATCACCAACCCAGTATGCAGACCATGATTCACGACATAGAAGGACCGCCAACCGCCGTCCTCGCCCCTCGGTGTGCCGGACGAGGTAGCGCAGCCGAACAGTGTCAGGACCAGGGCCAGCACTACAATACGCATACTCAAGGGCTTGGAGGCTCGCTAACGAAACGCGGGAAACCCCCGGCAGGGGGGCGCTGCTGACTATTCATCCAGGCTGTCGCCCGATCCGCCTAATTCGCTGGGGACATCCTTTAGCTTAGGCAATCCGTCTTTGATACGCAGCACGGTCTCCTGATAGTGGACGTGAACGCCTGGCGAAAACGCGAGTTCCGGGATGACCGTGGCATACACGTCGATGAGCCCCATTTCCGGGTGTTCGGTGAAGATGTGCCCACCGCAGTTCTTGCACCATTTACGGTAACTCTGCGGTGTCTTATTGTAGGTGCCGATCTTGTCAGCCCCTTGGGTTACTTGCACAGCCTCGGGTTTCCACAGCGTGAAGGCATTGATCGGCCCGGCTGACCAATGTCGACATGACTCGCAATGGCAATAGCCCATCGCGGCGGGCTCACCGCTGACCGTGAACTCGACTGCGCCGCAAAAACAACGGCCTTTATAAGACTTTTGAATGCTCATGGAATGACTCCTCTATCGGTTGTTACGCGATACCGCCGCAGAGGGCATGGATCGCCTGAGCGTTGCCTGGGTTCACCCGTCGATGTAGCGCACCGCCGTCGCCGGCGAGCGCCGGACCTGCAGTTCAAAAATGTCTGGGCGCGCATAGTGCCCGGTGACGTTGAGCGCTCGCCGCGCTGGCGCCACGAGTGAGACGTCGATGTCCGCATACAGAATGCCCGCTTCTCGGTGTAATGGACCGGCTGTGATCCGGCCTTGAGGACTGACCACCACCGAGTCGCCGTCGTTGATCCACTCGTCCGGATCAGGAAACAGTTGCTCGCGCGCCGGAAAGTCTTCGGGGATGTCGCTGCCGCGTAGCGAAGTGCCACTGCCCAGCACCCAGCATCGACCTTCGAGTGCAATGTGACGCATCGTGCTGATCCAGCCTTCGCCATAGTCGTAGGTGGGGGCGATGTAGATTTCCACGCCTTGGGCATACAGAGCGTAGCGCGCCAGCGGCATGTAGTTTTCCCAGCAGATAAGCGCACCCACCCGACCGACGGGAGTATCGACCGTACGCAACCCGCTCGCATCTCCGAAACCATGCACCATGCGTTCGGGGTTGGTTGGCATCAGCTTGCGGTGTCGGTTGAGCACTTCACCGTTCGGACCGATAACGACTACGCTGTTATAGAGCGTACCGCCGCCATTGCGCCGGTCGCATTCATTGATGCCGCACACGATCGTCACGTCGTGAACGCTGGCGGATTCGCACAATTGGCTCAAGTCACCGTTAGCAATATCAACGGCGTTGGCCAGCAGTTGAGTGTGCAACTGGCCCATTACCGCCCCGTCCTTGCCCGCTGCCAGCCGCCAGATCCATGACGGGTAACCTGGAATGAATGATTCGGGTAACACAATCAGCGAGGCTCCCGCCGCCGCTGCCTCAGCGACCGATTGCACGGCCCGGGCGATCGTCGCGCTGCGATCGAGCAGCACGGGCGGACGCTGAATGATGGCTATCGTGGTCATGGCGTTCTCCTTCGGTGGTTGGCTATCGACGTTCAGAGTGCGCGCGCGCCAGTCGCGAGGCTAGTTCAGAATCTGAAGTGTTGTGATTGCGGAGGACAGGCGATGGAAGAGGGCTACGGTCAGTTCTGCACGGTTGCGCGCGGTGCTGAAGCACTGTGCGAGCGCTGGACACCCTTGGTTGTTCGCGAGCTGCTGTGCGGCAGTAAGCGCTTCAATGAACTGCACCGCGGCGTACCACGGATGTCTACCAGCTTGCTGGCACAGCGGCTGCGTCATCTGGAAGAGATCGGTGTGGTGCATCGCCGGGCTGCTGGCAAAGTATGGGAGTACAACCTGACCGAGGCGGGCGAGGAATTGCGCCCCATCATCATGGCGCTAGGCCATTGGGGCGCGCGCTGGATAGGCAGCCGTCTACGCGACGACGAACTCGACGCGGGCCTGCTCATGTGGGACGTGCGCCGGTTCGCGCGCCTCGAGATGTTCCCGCCCCGGCCGGTAGTCATCCAATTCAAGTTCCGCGACGCCCGATCCGGCGAGCAACAATGGTGGCTCGTGGTCGAACAGGGTGTGGCAGATCTTTGTCGCGACGACCCCGGACGCGAACTGACGCTCGTCGTGGACTCTAGCGTGCGCGCGTTGACCGAAGTGTGGACGGGCGATCGTACGCCCAAGGAGGTTCTTCAGTCGCGGGAACTGCGTGTAGAAGGTCCGGTGCAGGATGCGGAAAATCTCTGGCGCTGGCTCGGCACCAGTGCGTTCGCCAGTACCCGGCGCGCTGCAGTCTAGGTTCTGTGCGAAAATCCTTAAAACACCAAATTGGATAGAATCGCCGCCATCAAAGGCAGGAACCTCTGATCCCCCCGAAACCACAAAGATCTAAAGCCGAACCTCCAAGGCTAACAACGCCAACCCCACAGGCCATGGCACGTTGCAACCAATGTAGGAGCGACAAGGCTTCCAAGCGCTTGCCTTGGGTTTTGTGCTGTTGCCGAGATCGAGCGCCGCCCGCGCGGCGCATCGCGGCTGAAGGCTAGGCGCCCCCGCCGCTCCTACATTTGTTGCAACGTGCCATGGCCTGTGGGGTTGGGGTTGTTAGCCTTGGTGGTTCGGCTTTAGTTTTTTGTGGTTTCGGGCGGATTGCGCGTGGCTGACAACTCCACTCTCACAGGCCATGGCACGTTGCAACCAATGTGGGAGCCGGCTTTAGCCGGCGATGCGCCGCGCGGGCGGCGCTCGATCTCAAGAACAAAGGAAAAACCAAGGCGGGCACCTCGTGGGGCTCATGCGATCTGTTGGCAGGCACCCTGCGTTCACCCTGTGAATGACGGGAGGAAGGCCGTATCAAGGCCTCCAGGCGCTTGCCTTGGGTTTTGCGCTGTTGCGTAAATCGAGCGCCGCCCGCGCGGCGCATTCGCCGGCTAAAGCCGGCTCCCACATCTATGGGCCGGGAGTGGGCTGGCCCGAGGACAGGAACACCACGCACTGGCTTGAGAACAGAGGAACGATTCCGGCGGTGGAGATATCGGTTGATATTGCCAGGCAAGACTAGGCTATGCAGGGACGATGCACCGATCAGGAGCCTGGCCATGAAGAAGATCTGGCGGCAGTACTTGAACCTGCTGGACAAGGACTTGAACGCCAAGGTGTTCGATAACATCAAGAACTTGTTGGTGTGTGCTTTTCTATTCGCCGCAGGCACCAGCGCCCTGAGAGGCGAGCTTCCGGTTTTTATCGGTTTTTTGGGCGCACACGTCGTTGGGTGGGCGCTGATTGTCATATCCGCTGTACTGATGGTGCTGAATATCAGCGATGGCCTGCATCAGGTGGCCAAGCTGCGTTATCACGTGCTGTTGCAGCTCGTTTTGTCGGCTTTCTATCTGGTGATTGCGTTGCGGGTGGTGGAGATTGTCTGGAATTTTCGCATCGAATGACGATGGTCGCCTGCCTTCAATGGCCGCAATGCCTGCGACCTATACTCAGAGATAACCGCAAAGCACCCTCGCCAGGAAGTCGAATTCGTGAACCTGCGCTCGCTGATGATCGCCCTGATGGTGGTATTGGCAGGCTGCGCCACGCCTGTGCGCACGCCGCAGGTGATTGCGCCCGTGGTGGTCTCCCCGCACACCTGGCAGCAAATAGACCGGGAAATCATCGGCGCATCCCAACAAGCCACCGAACAGGCCAAGGTATACGCCCGTGGCTCCATGGAGCACTGGCGCACGCGGGTTTATCAGCAAACCGAGGAGAAGTTCATTCCTTGGTTCAGCGGCTATTGGACTCAGGAATGGATCTCGATGAAGGTCAATTGGTACAGCCTCAATGCCAACGGCGAGGAGGACGCAGCGGCCAAGCGCCTGGCGGCGTATCTGTTGGAGGAATATCAGGAGCAAGTGCTGGCGCCCGTGGCCGTGGAGATCGACCCTGACGCCATTCTGGGCCAGGCCACGGCCTATTACGTGCAGACCCTGGGCCAACAATTACAGGTGATCGCCAAGCGCCATGGTGTGCCCATGGCGCAACTTAACGGCCGAATCCAGAAAATCCCGGCGATTGCCTTGGGGCCACCGCCCGCCCGTGACGCGTCGCTGTATCAGGTGGTGAGCACCGAAGCGCTGGCAACGCTGCCGGCCTATGCCGCGCTGATCGACAAAATCCATACGGCAGGCGGCGCAAAGGGTATTGCTTCGACCGATGCAGGCATGGGGCCGGTGGCCAAGCGTGCCAGTAAACGGATCGAGGCTGAAATGGCGCCCCGGGGCGCAGCCAGTGCGGTGGCAGCGGTGGCCGGCAAGATCGCCGGGGCGTTGATTTCAGTGGGGGTGGCAGGGGTGCGGGCAATCATCCAGGCCAACGACCGGCCCGACAGCGAGGCGCTGATACGCAGCAGCTTGGGGAATTCTTTCGACAAAGCCTGGTTGAAACTGGTGCAGAACCCGCAATCCGGGGTGATGGCCGGCACCTTGTACATCGCAGGACAGGTCGAAGGCAGCCTGGCCACGACCGAGCCGACGACGCTCGGCTTGGACACCGTGCCTGCGCCTTGAGCCCCCTTCACGGGCAGCCAGTGCCTGGCTGCCTGGACCAGTTGCCAGCGGTACTGGCGATAATGCTCGCCAGTTGTCCGATGGCCTGTTGATGGGCCTGCACCACATCCGCCACTTGAGCGCCCGCCGCTTGGCGGATGACGCTGCTGCAGGTCAGGTTGCGGGTTTTGATACCGTCGCCGCGCAGCCGAAGGTTCCAGACCACGTCGTTCAGGGCGTATTGCCCCTGCACCGAATCGAAGCGACGCACGTCGGCCTGCACCGAAAGGATGGGCACACCCGCGCGTTTGGCAAAGCCCGCCAGGTCGCGGGTGCCCAGCTTGAGCTCAAGCTGGTGGGCCAGGGCGTCATGGAACTCATCGGCCAGCGGTGCGCTCCAGCGTTCGGTTTCCAGTAGCGCCAGGTCACCACTGGACTGACGGATGACCACCTGGGGCTGGTCTGCCTGGACAGGGATACGTACCGGCTGCATCTCGAACTGAAAGCCTGGCCCGGTGGTCGGCGGCGGTGCGGGCGAGTCAGTGGCAGTGGGCATCAGGGTGTAGTAATGCGTGGGTGCCGAGTTACAGGCGGCAAGGCCCAGTGTGGCGACGATGGCCATCGTCCTTAGCGTCATCGTGTTCATTGCGGGTCAACCTCGCGAGAAGAGGAGGGCGGCGATTGATAGCTGTCTGGCTTATTGTCTTGGATGCGCCCACGAATCAGCGCCTCGGGATGGCGGCTGAGGAAGTCAGTCAACACCCGTACCGAGCGGGCAGTGCGCTTGATTTCCTCCATGGTCTGGCCCAGCTCCTGACGTTGCGGCGAGTCTTCGGCGACGCTGTCATTGGCCGAAGCCAGGGTCTTGCGAGTGTCGACCAGGGTATTGCGCAATTGAGGGAGCACGGCGCCATTGACCTGTTTGAGGGTTTTCTGCATCTCGACAAGGTTGCCGTTGAGGTTGCTGGCGATCTGCTCTAGCGGCAATCGGCTGAGCTTGTCGACCATGCCCTGCAGTTGCTCCTGAAGTTTATCCAGGCTACCCGGCACGGTCGGAACTTCCACAGGCCTTGCGCTGACATCAAAGACAACCGGCTTGGCCGTGGGGTCGAAGTCCAGCGCGATATAGAGTTGGCCGGTCAAAAGATTGCCAGTCCGTGCCTGGGCCCTGAGGCCGCGGGCGATCAGTTCGGCCATCACTTGTACCGACTGCGCTTCGTCATCGGCTTTGAAAGTTTCCTGCATCTTGCGATGAGCCTTGCCCAGGCGGCTGGGATAAATCACGGCGCCAATCACGGTCGGAAATGTCTTGTTGACCTCGTCGTAGTCCAGGTCAATCGAAACTATCCGCCCCAGGTTGATCCCATGAAACTCCACCGGGGCGTTGACCACCAAGCCGCGCAAGGGTTGGTTGAAACGCATGCGAATGTACCGGGGCGGGCCATCCGCAGGCGCCATGGCGGTCTCGCGATCATTGAACAGCGTGAACTGGGTGAGTTCCTCGGCCAATTGCGGGTTGGGGCTGTAATTGGGTTCGACGAAGGCCACGCCGCCGGCCAGAATCGATGACACCGATTGGGTATCAATCTTCATCCCCTCGGCGCTGAGGCTCAGATCGACGCCGCTGGCATTCCAGAAACGGGTATCGCGGGTTACGAATTGGTCGTTGGGCGCATGGACGAAGATCTGTACTTCGACACCTTTACCGTCTTCTGTGAGTTCGTAGGAGACCACCTCACCGACCGGGATGCGCCGGTAGTAGACGCTGGAACCGATATCCAGCGAGCCCAGGTTGTCGGTGCGCAAGGTGTAGCGCGTGCCTTTTTGGCCGTAAGTGATGGGCGGCGGGGTTTCCAGCCCGACAAATTCCTTGCGGGTCTTGGTCGAAGCACCGGCGTCGGCGCCGATAAACGAGCCGGACAGCAGCGTGTCGATCCCGGACACGCCGCCTGCACCGATGCGCGGGCGCACCACCCAGAAGCGTGAGTCTTCAGAGGCAAAGGACTTGGCTGAACCCTCCAGGGCGATCGTGGCGGTGATAAGGCTGCGGTCCTCTGCCAAGGCAATGTCGGTCACCTTGCCGATCACCACGTTCTTGTATTTGACTTGGGTCTTGTTGATTTCCAGGCCCTCGGCGGTCAGGAAACTCACCTTGATTTGCGGCCCGGCTTGCCTGGCGTTGTGGATCACCATCGACAAGCCGACCAAGGCCGCGACAATCGGCACCAACCAGACCAGCGAGACGTTGAAACGCCTGCGCTTGACCTCCGGCGCGCCGGGAGAGGAGGTTGTGTTAGAGCTTGGGTGATCAGCCATTTTCTTCCTCTGCGTCCCAGATAAGCCTTGGATCGAACGACATGGCGGCCAGCATGGTGAGGACCACCACCAGGCCAAAAAACAAGATGCCCACGCGCGGCTCGATGGTGCTCAGCGAGCGAAATTGCACCAGGGCGGCGATCAGGGCCACCACCAGCACGTCCAGCATCGACCAATAGCCGATCACTTCCACCAGCCGGTACAGTTTGGCCCGCTCGCGCATGGCCCAGCGGCTGCGGCGTTGGCAGGTAATCAGCAGGGTCGCCAACACCAGGAACTTCATGCACGGCACGGCCACGCTTGCGATGAAAATGATCAGTGCCAGGTCCCATTCACCGGCGTGCCAGAACTCCATGATCCCGCTGAGGATGGTGTTCTCGCTGCCGCTGCCGAAAATATTGGTGAACATCACCGGCATCACGTTGGCAGGGATATAGAAGATCAGGCTGCCCAGCAGCAGTGCCCAGGTTCGCGCCAGGCTATTGGGCTTGCGCCGATGCAAGGGGGCATCACAGCGCGAGCAATAGTGATCGCTGTCCGGGCAGACCTGCTCGCAGGTGTGGCACAACACCAGGTTCAGCTCCCGGGCATAGGGCGGCATGCTCATGACATGACCTCCTCGAGGTCATCCCAGAGCCTTCGAATACCTTTGCCGGAGATCAGGATAATCAGCACGGTGAGCATGGCCAACGCCCATAACCCGAGCCCCGGATGCACATCGAGCATGCCCGCAAGCTTGACGATGGCGACCAGAATCCCCAGAAGGCAAACCTCAAGCATGCTCCAGGGCCGCAGCTGGTCCAGGGTTCGCATGCACAGCTTGAAGCCCGGCGCGGCGCGGTGCGCCAAGGCAAAACTCAGCACCCAGCACAGCAGGATGATTTGCAGCATGGGCGCCAGAATGATCGTCAACCCCGCGATCGCCGCCATGACGCTGATCTCCCCTTGAGCCAGCGCTTCGACAGACTCCAATAAAGTCGCCTGATTACTCAGGCCCTGCAGGCTGATGGTGATCACAGGAAAGGCATTGGCGAGGATAAACAGCAACGCCGCACCGATGGACAATGCCAGCAGCTGCTGGATACTGAGCCCACCACCACGATCCAGGATGGCCGCGCAGCGTATGCAACGCGCGGTCTGGCCTTTGGCCAGAGGGACGGCCTGATACACCGAGTCGCAGTGTTCGCAGATGATCCAGGCGTTGGGAGCGGTCATAGGCTCGAGGACGCTCAGTGAATGGGCTGACGGGCTCAAGCATAGACGTTGTGGGCGGCAGAGCGAGATAGACCGCAGATTCAACATAGAAGTGCGAGCAGGCCTGATTCCAGGCAATTGAGAAGGCCGGTCGAACCTCACGACGTTAGATCAGTCTTTAATGCAGATGGAAACTATTAAAGCCAGGGGAGATTTACATGCGCGTTATTTCAACCGCAGTGCAAGGAGCGGCGCTGTCAGTGGGGCTTTTGATGGCAAGCATTGCCTCGGCCAGCGAGGAATCCCAGTTGGTCGACTCGATCAACAGCTATCGCAGCCAGGCCCAGCGCTGCGGTGGCCAGGCTTCGTTGGAGTTGCCGCCGCTCAAGCCCGATGCGCGGTTGGTATTGCAGGCCGGCACCCAGGTTGATCTGCAGCAGGCGCTGGCGCGGGCGGCTTACCCGATGGCTAATGTGCAAGCCATTACCCTTTCTGGCCCACGGGATGCCCAGGCAGCGGTGAAAGCGGTGCAGGAAAGTTTCTGCCAGGTGGTGCTCGACCCGCAATTTATCGATATCGGTGTGAGTCGTATCGAACGCGATTGGCGAATCGTGCTGGCACGGCCGTTATTGGCCGCGAAGCTGGGCGATGCCCAGAGTGAAGGGCAAAAAATCCTGGCTGAGGTCAACAGTGCGCGTGGGCAGGCGCGCCAGTGTGGCGGCCAGCCATTTACCGCTGCAGCCCCCCTGGCTTGGAATGCCACGCTGGGTTCGACCGCACTTGAGCATTCCCGGGCCATGGCCAACAACAACTACTTCGACCACAAGGATCGGGACGGGCGCATGCCAGGCGATCGGGCGGAGCTGGCGGGGTATGCCGGGCAGCAGGTGGGCGAGAATATTGCGGCAGGGCAAGATACCGTGCGCAAGGTAGTGGATGGCTGGCTGGCCAGCCCCGGGCATTGCGCCAATATCATGAACCCGCAATTCAAGGAGTTGGGGGCGGCATATGCCGTCGATCCCAAGAGTGATGCCGGGATTTACTGGACGGCAATGTTTGGGGAGCAGTAACCGCCGGGAGTGTCTACCGATGCGCGCCGAAACGCCGCGCATCGCGGTAAACGCAAGGGCTCAGGCCTCGACTCCCACCGCTTTCCAAACAATTCTCAATCGAATTTGACTTCCCGCAGGAAAGACCTGCGATCCTCGCTCTGCTCGGCCTTCTGCATCAATTCGGCGCCCACTAGTTTGCCAGGTTGACTCCGACCCAATACAGTCATCGGATCCTCGAACCCGTGGACGTAGCCTAGGGCGAACGCTCCGCACTGATAACCCATAAGACGCAGCAGTTCGTCCGGCAGCGTACGGGCAATTTCCAGCGGACAGGACAGAAACTGGTTTTCCTCTTGCCGAAGCCAGCCGAGCGCATAAGTCAGGTTGATAGCCGACCGGACTCTGTCGGAGCGATTGGCTCCGCCGCCGTGGTAAACCTTTCCGTCGTAGACGAGCACCGATCCCTTTTCCATCTCTGCAGGAAAGCTGGCCGAAATTTCAAACTCGATGCTGCGTCCCGCTTGGTGACTGCCGGGTACGATGCGTGTGGCGCCCATCTCCACGGAGTAGTCGGTCATGGCCCATAGTGTGTTGCATTGCACGTGATAGTCGTGGGGAAAGGGGAACATGTCCCAGGCCACCTCGTCTTGGTGGAGGGTCTGTGATCCTGCCCCCGGATGAATGGACACGACCTGCGTGCAATGGATTTGAAACGTCGTAGCGTGCGAGAGAAAGCACTGTGTAGTATCGAGAATTGTAGGATTGAGAATTAATTCACGCACCCCTGCCGATCGCGCAATAAGGCCGCCGGTGCGTTTAGTTCGTTTACCGAGAATGCCGTCGGGTCCGAAGGGCGTCACCGCCGTGTAGGGTTCGAGCTCTTCGGCGATGCGATCCATAGCGGTACCGGGCACCAGTTTGTCAATGATGGCATAGCCGTGCTCGCGCAAGCACTGCACTACTTCTGATGCTGAAACGGTGTTGGGAAGGTGAATCAGCGACATAGAGAATCTTCCGTGGCGGGTAGTTTTCCGTTGGCCAAGCCGTTATCGATGCTGCGTGGGGGGACTCATGGTCTGACAGGTTTCGTAGAGTCGAAGAGCGCCAACCGGTATAGATTTAGGATTCGGGCGCCCATTGCGGAAGGGGTATACCGTTGCTCAATGTAGGCACGCAACCGAGCCGGATCGATACTCTGAGAGTGGCGCCCGGCCAGCACCGCATTGACTCGTGCAATCAGCGCGGGTGTATTCTCCGGCTCGATCAGCAGGTCGGGAGTAATGCCGTGTAGAATTTCTGGAAGGCCGCCAACGGCAAAAGCCACTACCGGGACACCAGTGGCCAGAGCTTCAATGCTGACACCCCCGAACTCTTCATATGCTGACGGCATCACGATCAGACGGCAGGCCGCCATCGCCAGCGGTACTTCGTGATTGGGGATGAAGCCCGTAACCGTCACCCAGTCCTGCAGTCCGGCTTCGCCAATGGCGTGCTGCAGCCGATCCCGTTGTGTCCCGTCGCCGACGATCAGTAAGTCGCACTCTTGCTCGCGAAGTGCTTGAGCGAGTGGGATGAGATGCTGCCATCCCTTTTCTTTCGCGATGCGGCCGACAAAGCCTACCGTTTGCCGCCGTAGATTATGACGTTTGCGGAACGCAGTTACACTTTCTTGCGGAGGCGGCGCGAATTGTGTGGTGTCGACCACGTCGGGAACGATCGCGACATGACGAGCATCGAGTGTGAGTTTGGAAGCGGTTCGTTGGGTCAGGGCGATTACCGCGAAGGCCGTGCCCACGGCCTTGCGCTCCAGCCACTGGGCCAGACGATGCTGAAGCATGTCAATCCGGGAGTGCGGCGTGTAAACCGCGAGGCGAGAGCAGTGCACCGTCAGGATCAACGGGCGTCGTAGCAATCGAGGCGCTAAACAGGCCACCAGCAGCGCCGGAATTTGTCCGTCGAGGTGCGTGTGAATGATATCGAAATCATATTTACGCCCTTTTTGGAGCAAAGCAGACAGTGTTGCCACGGCCCACGACTGCGTCAGCCCTATCAAACCGCTGAATTCGGACCGTATCCGTGGGATGGGTAGTAGCATGCGCTCCACCCACAGAAACGGATGCAACTGACGCAGCTTGGGCAGCCCGGGAAAACCAATCGTCATGACATGTTGATGGACACCCTCCTGAGCGAGCCAAACTGCTTGTCGCCAGGTCTGAACCTGCATACCTCCTACCGAGTCGTACGCCGCTGGCCAAGAGTCAGTATCTGGATGATGGAAAAAGGGCGTCAACTTCAAGATTTTCATACGAGTCAGGCCTTTGTTAAATGCATTATGGCCGAGGGCAGTCCGAGAGTGCAGAGGTGGGCGGACGATGAGCGCGCCCGTAGCGACTGCCCGGCGAGCCGCGTAAGCAATACATCATGCGACGTCCTCAGCCATTCAGATGGTCTGAGGTTAGGCCGCGCCTCAGGACACACGACGAGTCCGATCACGTATCGGTCAGGTGACGATGTCGTCTATTAGCCTTGCATGCAGCACACGCATCAACGCGTCGATGGAGATCGAACGTTCGGCCGAAGTCAACATACTGATCTGGATGTCGAGGGTCGCTTCCAGCCGGCTAAAGACCTGCTCCCAATCACGTGTATTCAATTCAACCCTCTCGAGGGGCGTAATGTCTTTAGGGGTTTCGCCGGTCACATTGCAGATCGTGTGAATGACGAGTTGGCGAATGAAGTGGGGTGTCATGAGTGTGACTACCTTTTGATTGAACTTCAGTTAGCGAAGGGCTGCAGTGCTCGCGAGGCGAACACATGACCCGTTGCGTCGCGGGCGATTTGGCGAGCAATTCTCAAAGCATTGGCTTGGATCGTCAGAGTGGGATTCACTCCACCGGGGTAGGGCATGTAGCTACCGTCCACAACGTAGACGTTATCTAGCGAATGGAGCTTGCCATCCCGATCCACCACGGACGTTCGCGGATCGTCACCCGCGCGGCAGGTGCCGTGTAGGTGAGTGCTGCCCATTGCGAAGTTCGAGGCTTCATGCCGGATATCCCGCGCGCCGGCGGCCTTCAGCCAGTCGGCTGAGCGCTCCACCATATAAGCTAGGCGTGCCAGATCCTGTGGATTCGTCGTGTAGTCGATCATCAAGCGCGGCAGGCCCCAGGAGTCCGTACTACCGGAGAGACGGACCCGATTCCCGAGAGACGGATGGTCAGCAAGAACGGTTTCTACACGTAATACCAGACCATCGCCCTGCAGATGGCTCCAGTCGTCGTGCTTGGCTTCATAGATCAGCCCGCCGACACCGGTCGGACAGCGCTCGTCCAGATAATGATCAAGCGTGCAGACCGTCGAAAACGGACCCCGATAACCTATTGGATGGTCATCGATTCGTTGCCGGTCTACATGCACCACGCCCTGCGAATACTCACTGAGTTTCATGCAAAGACCCCGACCGACTAGATCGTGCTCATTGCCAAGCCCCCGTGGTGCATAAGGTGTGATCGAGCGCAGCAGCAGCGCGGCCGTTTGAATTGCATTGCAGGCCAGCACAAAACGGTGCCCACGGATGGAGCGAATCTGACCAGTTGCGGTGTCCATGCACCGTACCGCGCTGGCGCGATTGCACTTTTCCTGCGTTAGTGCAATGGCCTTCACTCCGGTCAGCAGCAGCAGGTTGGGCATATCAGCCAAGGGGCCGAGCAGGGCATTCACTACATCGCGCTTGGCGCCGCGCGTGCACTGTGCGGTGATACATAAGGAGCATTGGTCGCAGCGGTTGCGGTCGATCGCGACAGGCGTCGGGCGGGGGGATAGGCCGAGCCGGAGCGCTCCTTCCCAAAGATGCTCCGCGGGTAGGCTCAGCGTATTTGGAGCTTGTCTTCGCCTACACTCGAATCCAGCGTGGTCGATGGAAAGAATCGACTCTATCTCATGGTAAAAAGGAGCGAGATCAGAAGCGCAGATGGGCCATTTCACCGGTAATCCCTCGACACGGATACGCTCGCTGGGATCGAAATCGAATTCGGTATACCGAAACGAGGCTCCGCCGTAGAAGACCGTCCCACCACCAAGATTACGCGTACTCCATGGCCATCCGCGCGGACTCCATCCTTGCTCGGAATTGCCAGCCAACGCGTGCTCAGCATGCGCGTCAACGTCCGCATTCTTCGCACTGGCCTTGAGTCGCACTCCTTCCTCCAGCAAGAGGGTGCGAAGTCCGGCTCGAACGAAAGTGTCTGCAGTAACCGCACCAGCAGCCCCGCTACCAATGATGACCACATCGAAAGGATCATCTAACAAGGTGTTTGACCGCAGCCCACACATATGGGACGTTCCGAGCGGACGGTTTTCGACGTATTGCTCTAATGAATCAGTCATCATTATGGATCATCCTCTGACGTAGTTACATGGAGGCGTACAGCGAAGATCTCTCGCAATTCCCATCGAGTGAATTATTCGCTATTTATAGTGAGTCAGCTGTAGGCGTACATTGCGATTGTTTACGCCGGAGAACAACTGATGCCTTTGGGTAAGGCGCGCCACTTCATATAATTTGACTCACCGTAGCAGAAAATCGCAGTGCGGGAAATTTCAAATTGTAAATTTGATTTTTCTATATACCTAGGGAGGCGCTGATTAATTCAAAATCGCGCAATTGCCACCCTTATAAATCAAGGCTTCCCGGGCACCTTTGTTGCGAAAAATTGAATTATTCAGCGCCTCCCTAGTGTGCTGTTTTAGAAATAATTTACCTGCGAGCCTGTGAGGCCATCGCCTCACGGGCTCGCTGTATCTTGTTCAAGATATCTTCTCCCTTGGCATTCCAAACGTAGCGGGTGGGCTGCGCATTTCGCAGGGCCAGGAACGTGGTAATCGAGCTCTCCAATTCGCGAACCGAGCTGAAACTGCCCTCGCGCAAATACACCGTGATGTCGCGAAAGAAGCGCTCAACCATGTTCATCCACGAGCTGGAGGTCGGGGTGAAATGCATGTGGAAGCGTTTGTGCTTCTCAAGCCACGCCTTCACTTTCGGGTGTTTGTGCGTGGCGTAATTGTCCACGATCAGATGCAACTGAAGATGCTTGGGCGTTTCGCGATTGATCTTTTTGAGAAATTCCAGCCACTCCTGATGCCGGTGTTGGCGCTCGATGCAACTGATCAAACGCCCCTGAAGATAATCCAGCGCCGTGAACAAGGTGACGGTGCCATGGCGGATATAATCGTGCGACTGCGTACGGATATGACCGATCCCCAGAGGCAGACCAGGCTGCGTTCGCTCCAGGGCTTGAACTTGGCTTTTCTCATCGCAGCAGAGCACCAACGCCTTGTCTGGCGGGTCGAGATACAGCCCGATCACATCCCAAAACTTCTCTTCGAAATGCGGATCATTGGACAGTTTGAAGGTCCGGGTCAGGTGCGGTTTCAGGTCATTGGCGGCCCAAAGTCTGTGCACGCTGGTGGCCGAGATCCCAGCGACTCGCGCCATGCTCCGACAGCTCCATCGAGGCTCACCGATTCGCGGCTGAGTCACCTGTTCAAGGACACGACGCACGGCGTCAGCCGGCAAGGACATTTTGCGCCCACGCCCCGGCTTGTCGAGCAAACCGTCCAATCGAAGCGTTTGAAAACGCTGGCACCAACAGGTGATTGTGGGAAGTGAAAAACCAGTCAAGCGAGCGATCTCTATCCGCGAACAACCTTGGGCTGCCAGCAGGATTACTCGGGCGCGACGGCCGTCGCGCTGACTGATGGTGGCCGAGCGAACTCGGCGGCTCAGTTCGGCCTGTTCTTCTGGGCTGAGGATAATTTCTTGGGCGTTCACTTGCGTTCCCCCGAGCGCTGAATGACAGAGGAAGTGTAGCCAAGACTCAAGAAAAGTTATTTATAAAACAGCACACTAGAAGGAAGTATCTTTCCTAAAATCTTGTGGGAATCTTCTTTTTCAATGTGCGTGGGACTTTCTTGGCATTACATATGCTTCGGCTGCATAAAATTGTAACGCACTAACTGCGCTTGTTGACGGTCCCGAAAATTCACTATATTCATGCTTTCAGTGTTTGCGCTTTGTTTGGCGAAGCGCATATGAGGAGAGGGCTGTGGTTTGTTTGTTAAGCTTGGTTTTTCTTGTGTGTAACGCATTTGTTGCGCGGATATAATTGGTGTGTGGGCGTATCGTGGTGTCATATGTGTTGTGGCTGGGCAAAGTAAAATTCAATGGCCGTGTTGACTGGTGCGGTAGCGCTGAGTGTCATGTTGCTATCAATGCGTTGGGATATCTGAGAGAGACTTATGCGTAACGTGAGACTTCAATTTGAAGATGAGTGTTATCCGGTATGGATTGGCGTTCGATGCCTGGATGAAATCGTATCGAATTTGCGTGAACTCAACGCCTCAAGCTATCACGTGATTACCGATAAAACAGTCAGTCACTTGCATGCGGGCATATTGTGTGAGGAGCTTTCTACTCAAGCTCTTGCTAGCCTTTGGGTCGTCGACGATGGCGAATCATTCAAATCCTTGGGAACTGTCGAGTATTTTGCCCAAAAAATGGTGCAAGCTGACATCGACCGGGGCAGTGTGATCGTCGCCGTGGGTGGCGGGGTAATCGGAAATCTTGCGGGATTAATAGCCGCGTTGCTGTTTCGCGGCATTCGCTTCGTACATGTGCCGACGACATTGATTGCAGCAGCGGATTCAGTAGCTTCGCTGAAGCAGGCAGTGAATCTTGCTGTAGGCAAAAATCTACTGGGATGTTTCCATAAGCCCACAGCTGTTTTGATTGATATTGATTTTTTGCGGACGTTGCCGTCGACGCAAATCCGGTCCGGCATGTACGAAATCATCAAAAACGCATTGACCGTGGCCACCGAGAACATCCCGCTGCTCGAATGTGGATTGAAGCCGGACGCAAATTATTCCGATACGGAACTCATGGACATTGTCGTGGCAGGTTTGCTTGCAAAGCAAAAGTTGATGAAGGCCGACAAATGCGAGCGTAAAGAGGCCCTTGTGTTCGAGTATGGCCACACAGTCGGCCATGCAATCGAACTGGCCGCTGAGGGTCGAGTGCCGCATGGTGAAGCCGTCGGCCTCGGAATGATTGTGGCGGCGGAAGTTGCCAGTCGCTTAGGGCGGCTGAGCGAAGTTGATCGAAGTCTTCATCATCGGCTACTCAAACGTAACGGGTTGACGGTTCGGTTGCCGGCCGAAGTTACTATCGCCGCAGTAATGGCGCTGCTGCGCACGGACAACAAGCGTGGTTATGTCTGCGCTCGTCCTGAGCAGGTTGCCATGATCCTGCTTGATGGTCTAGGGGTTCCGGCCGGACCGGTTGGCAGACCTCTGATACTGGTCGACGCCTCGCTAATTCAGTCTTGTATTGAGGATTGCTTAATGGGGAACAAGGATATCGCCTGCGAGGAAAGTCGTTAGTGACAAGTGTACTTTTAATGCCCTGGCCCATGTCGGGCCAGTCGATCTCTAACTGCGTCCGTGTTTTGCGATCG
Organism: Pseudomonas sp. KH_021; assembly: GCF_057838865.1. Lineage (NCBI taxonomy): Bacteria > Pseudomonadati > Pseudomonadota > Gammaproteobacteria > Pseudomonadales > Pseudomonadaceae > Pseudomonas > Pseudomonas sp. KH_021. The sequence goes on from NZ_CM174477.1 coordinate 2,919,896, forward strand.
ACGCGCCCACGGATCTCGGTATGCGATAACTATGAACGAACTTATTGCTAACCAGCCTGCCCAGACGGGCCCTGTGGGACTGATGCGCATCGATATTGGGCGAGTACTGAGTTGCCTGCGTGCCGCAGCCGCCCCAGGAACCTTTGACCGATATCTTTTGGCCTGCGCCAGCGTGCAATTCTGGGCCGACCTGCTCGCTATCGAACACATTAACGGCGTGCTCGGAAATACGACAACGGAAGAACTCGAGGAGCAGCTTCGCCGCGCCGAATGCGAAGCAGATTGTGCCGCACAGGTGTTGCTGGGGCGGACAGCAGTAGCGTCCGAAGGCATTGATCACCTCGCTTCTGCGAGTGTTGCGCTCCATGTAAATCTATCGCCCGATTCCCTGAGCAAAGTGCTCCATCTTCCGATACCGGAGTGCTGTGGCTACGACCTTGCTGATCTCGCGTTGATTGCCAGCGACGTTGACCGATTGATTGCACAGGTACGCCTTGATCGGGCCTTCCTTATTGTCGGGATTCGGACAGGTGGAGCATATCTTGCTCCGCTCTGGAAGGCAGTGCTGACCGGATTGGGCGTCGCCGATGTGCATTGGTGTACGGTGCGGCCGCGAGAAGGACGCGCAACGTCTGATGGTTTGGAAACTGCTCGGGCCTGGTTGGAGCTCCGATCTGCCCCTGTGGTCGTGGTGGTGGATGATCGACCGGATACCGGGGCCACCATGGAGCGTGTAGCGGCGCGGTTGCGCGAGCCCGGCGTTGATCTATGGTTCTCGAGCGTCGGAAAGATTTGGCATGGTCCTGCGGCGCATCCGATGCCGTTACACCCATCGGCGTACGTAAAGTGCGACTCGCGTGCACCACGGCTCTGGGAATGCTTGCTACCTGATGCACAACCTGAATTCATCGCACGACTGCGGGACACAGCAGGCATACCCTCGCTCCCTGCCCAAGCGCGACTGCACTTCCGATGCCCACAAGGTGAGGTGCGTTACGGTCTCAGTCGGGCTTGGCTCCCATGGAATGACCCTCGAGTCCTGAGCGGGCTTCGGCCTTTGGTGAATCCACGCAAGACACCGGTCGAAATTCTTGGACCTGATGGGGATGCGCTGTTGCATCTTCGTTTTATTGGAGAAGGCGTGTTCGGTCGTGCGGAGTTCGAGCGCGTGCGAAAGATGGGCACCACGGGTGCAGCTTGGTTCGTTGACGGTTATGCCATTACGGTCGACATCGGGCCCACACGCTCATTTCAGGAGCAGTTTTATGCCGTGAGCCAGCCGAGACGAGCCGACTTGCTGCTTCAAGCGGCGAACAGGCTGACTGTCCCTGCATGCCAAACCATTGCCCATACGTACCACAGCCCTCTGGTAATGGCACTTGATCCGCGCTGGTCGGCAATGGCATCTACCATGCGAAAGCGCTGCGATTTCGATCCACTGCAGGAGATATCTGAGCCACTTCGCGCGTTTCTAGCGGAGCCGGTACCGTGGCCGGGTCGTGCGGGCAGAGCGTTCCGTTCGTCGCTGCGTTATAGCAGTGGTAGTTGGCATTGGCAGGTTGACCAAAACGGAAGGCTTCATCGTTTTCAACTGGAAGCGAATTGGGGCGACATCAGCTTTCCCGAGTTGGAACTGGCAGCTTTCATTCTGGAAAATCGCATGGCGATTGAAGACGCTTGGCAGCTCACATCATTGTGCGGTCTCGCCTGGTCGAGCGTCCGCGAGAGCTTGTCGCTTGCGGCGCTGATAATCGCCGAGTCTCGGGTACGTAGCGTGAGATTACCCAGCGACAGTGGACGCATCACCCTCTGCGAAGATTTCCGTCAATTGATCAGGACCACTTCCGAGTTGGCCGAGATCGATACACCTTCATGGAAATAACATGGACAGACCTCACCACATCGTAACCGACGTCTACACCGCACTGCCCAGGCTGCGCGCTGTTAGTTCCACTGGCGCCACGGTGACGCTCTCAGACGGCAAGCAGTATATCGATCTGATGAATGGCAAAGGCAGCGTCACGCTCGGGCATCACCACCCAGCGGTGAATTCAGCAATTACGCGCCATTTACACAGCGGGCTGGCATCGGCGACCTGCTGGAGCAACCTGCATGAGACGCTCACAAACCGGATCATCGACGACGTCGGAATGGACGAAGCACGGCTTGCCCTGTTCAGCACGGGGACGGAGGCCTGTCGGGCCGCCGTTCAGGTCGCGCGGACATTCACGGGGCGGTACATCATTGCGAGTGCGGGTTATCACGGCTGGGGCGACTATTGGGACAACAGCGACAACCTGCTGGAAGCCAATGCGAGCGGAGTAATCGATTTCTACTTCGTTCCGGAACTACTGGAACAGTTCTTCGAGCGGCATCGCGGACAAACAGCTTTGGTGATCTTGTCGCCCGATTATGTCCACCTGCAACCGGATACGCTTCGTCGCCTGGCGCAGATTGCCAGGCATGAGGGGGTGCTGCTGTGCTGCGATGACGTCAAGCAAGGTTACCGCTCGGTGCGCGCATCCCAATTTCGAGAGACGGTCGGCTTCCATGCAGATCTGTATACCTTCGCTAAAGGATTGGCAAATGGCCATCGACTGTCGTGCCTGGTGGGCCGATCGGATGTGATGGCTGCGGCGAAGGAATTCACCTATACCGCCTATTTTGACACGATCCCGATCGTGGCGGCATTGGCCACACTGGACTACATGGACAGCCACAACGGTTACCAGCGACTGATCCATTGTGGAGCCACCCTAGCTGCGGAAATGCGTCATATCGTGCAACGCTGGGAGCTGCCGATCGAGATCTACGGCAATGGTCCAATGCTGCAAATCGTGGGTGCCAGCGAGGCCATGGATCAGGCCTTGTACGCGAATTGTGCCATTGCGGGCCTACTTCTATACGAAGGGGACAATCAAGCTGTCTCACTCGCGACCTGCGACGTACTTGACCAATTGCTTGAGCGTTTCGAGAAAGGACTCGCTGCCACTTCACAGGGATTCGAAAGTGGTGATCCCGCGACAATCAGCCGGCAGCGTCGCTTTCAGGCGGCCTTTCGCATGATAGACGGAGCCAGCGATTTCGTTCCTGTCGAGGAAGCGCTTCGTTGGATCAAGGAAGAGCGATGATCCCTCTATCCCTGGAGTCTCTGATGGGCAGGCGAATCCTGCTCCTATCACCGCACGCAGATGATGTCGCCTACTCCATCGGTGGCATCGTGGCGTGCCTTTCCACGCGAGCAGATCTCCGTCTTATGACTATCTTCGGCCATAGCGGATGGGCATTGCCGCAGGCTTCGTGCGAGAAAACCACAGATGCGATATCGGCAGAGCGAGAGCGAGAGGATCGTGCGTATTGTGCGCGCCGGCGGATCGATTACACCTCCCAGTCCTGTCCAGACAGCTATGTGATGGGATATGACGAAGAGACGGAGCTTAGGGTCGTCGCCACCGATGATCCGCGGACCGAGGGCGTCGTGAACTTGATCCGTGACGCAGTGGTGTGTCGGGTGCCTCAGGTGGTGCTTGCTCCGTGCGGCATTGGCGGGCATGTCGATCATCAGATCGTTCGATTTGCCGCAGATACGCTCGATAACGTCGAAGTCCTTTACTACGAGGACGTTCCCTACAGCTCAGGCTTGCCGCTCCCCGAACTCGAGAGACAGCTTGCCGTTCAAGGCCTAACACCTGCCATGACGACGGACATCGAAGTTGTATTGAAAAGTAAATGTGAGGACATGTGGGGTTACCGCTCACAGACCAGCGTATTCACTATTGCTGAGATGCTACTACATGCCAGCCGTATCGGCACCAACACCGGCACCGCACGATATGCGGAGCGTCTTTGGTGCCGCGCGAATTGAATTAGTTCTAACGAAAGAATTGATCCGGAACAATCGCTGGCCGGATCCCGTGTTTGTCTTGGACAAGGCAAATTAACCCTGATTGACGGAGGCATCCATGTTGGAAAAGCTAGCAATTTACGGAGGGGATACGGTTCACGATGGGAAATGGCCTAATTGGCCCCAGAGCACTGAAAACACCCGGCGAAATGTCAACGCCGTGTTGGGCAGCCACCGATGGTCCATCAGTGGCCAATATCGAGGGCAGCCGTCTTGGGAAGAGCATTTCGGACAGGCATTTGCCGTTTACACTGGAGCCGGGTTTTGCGTGCCGGCCTCGACAGGCACCGCCAGCTTGAGCATGGCGTTGGAGGCCTGTGAGGTCGGGGCGTACGACGAGGTGATCGTGCCGGGCGTGAGCTGGGTCGCATCAGCATCCGCGGTGCTCGGGATTAATGCTATCCCTGTTCTAACCGACGTGGAGCCTGAGACCGGTTGCCTTGATCCGGTGGCGCTTGAGCGAGCAATCACGCCGCGTACGCGAGCCATCACGGTGGTCCATCTCGGATCGGCGGTTGCCGACTTAGATCGCTTGGTCGCAATTGCCCAGGCGCACTCCATTCCTTTGATCGAAGATTGCGCCCAGGCACATGGCGCCCGATATGCAGGTCGGCATGTTGGCCGCTTCGGTGCGGCAGGTACCTTTTCGATGCAGCACAGCAAGCTGCTGACGAGCGGCGAAGGTGGGGCAGTGATTACTGAAAACGCGGGGCTCGCACGCCGCCTGGCGCACCTGCGGGCCGACGGCCGAACGCTCTCGGCACAGCTTCCTGGAATGGACGAGATGGCGCTGGTCGAAACTGCGGAGATCATGGGCAACAACCACTGTCTCTCGGAATTTCATGCCGCCATCTTGGTGGCGCAACTGGAGGAGTTGGACGAGCAAACAGCTCGTCGCCGCCGTAATGCCGCCGTTTTGGACAGATTTCTGGTTTCTCTTGGTTTCCTGCCACAGGCTACTGCCCCTAGGACCACGGAGCGGGCGTATTACACCTACGTGGTGCGGTTGCCGCAGTCGATTGTCGAGACGCAGGGCGCTGAGCGATTCGCTGCGGCGTTGGCTGCGGAAATCAGGTTGCCCTGCAAGACGATGTACAGCTCGCTTAATCAGAGTCGTCTCTATAAGCCCTTTTCACGAAACCGGTTCGAGCTGGGGCCTGCATTCACCCAAGCGGTCGATCCATCTCGTTATCAATTGCCTATAGCGCAAGACTTTTCCAAGTCCTGCATCGCTCTGCCTCATCGCATGTTGTTGGCCGATACAAGCGCGATGGAACATGTAGCTGCCGCCTTCGAAAAGGTAGCAAGGTTGATCGAGAACCTGCGTGCTTGAGCTGACGCTCGAACGGCGCATTTATCGCATTGTTTTGGTATATCAAGGCATTGCCCGCGATCCGAATAGGGCGTGTGGCATCAGTCGCAGGCTGCCAGTGAGGCTATATTTTGCTCAGCTTCTTTGAAAAACTGCTTTACCCGTTCCCTGCCAACGAGCCATCGCTGCCGCCCGAGGGTTTTTTCGCCTTTCTTTGGGCTTGCACGCAGGGTGTGCGCGGCAAGATCGCCGCAATGGCGGTACTTACGATGATAATGTCGGCGTTAGATGCGCTGCTGATTGCCATGCTCGGACGCATCGTCGATTGGCTCAGCGTCCAGGTCCCGTCGCTCCTGTGGGCCGAGCGCGGCGAGACGTTACTATGGCTGGTCGCCGTGATGGTGGCCAGCATCGCAATAGTGGCGCTGCAGACTGTCGTCAAGCATCAGACACTCACCGTCAACTTGCCCATGCGGCTTCGGTGGAACTTCCACAGGCTAATGCTGGGGCAGAGCCTGGCCTTCTATCAAAATGAATTCGCGGGTCGTATCACGGCCAAGGTGATGCAAACCTCACTCGCAGTGCGCGAAACCATTTTCGTGTTGGCCGACGTTATAGTTGCTATGACTGTATACGTGATTACCATGATCATCTTGGTTGGCGTGCTTGATCCGCAACTGGTATGGCCTTTCGTAATCTGGCTCGTACTCTACGTAGCCGCATTGGTCTATTTTGTACCTCGCCTTGGCAAGTTGGGCAAAGAGCAGGCGGACGCGCGTGCGCTGTTGACGGGACGTGTGACCGACGCCTATACCAACATTGCCACTGTCAAGCTGTTCTCTCACACGCAGCGTGAGGCAGGGTTCGCACATGAGGCGATGCGCGAATTCATGCGCACAGGCTATGGAGAGATGCGGCTAGTAAGCGCCTTTGAGATTGTCAACCATCTACTGAGCATTGGACTCACGATTGGCATGACAGGTACCGCGTTGTGGCTGTGGTCTCAAGATGCAGTGGGAGTGGGCGCCGTCGCCGCTGGCACCGCTATGGCGTTACGGCTGCAGGGCATGTCGCAATGGCTCATGTGGGAGATGACCAACCTATTCGAGAGCGTCGGCACAGTGCAGGACGGTATGAAGACGCTGTCGATCCCACCTGCTGTTCTCGATGCGCCTGACGCTGCTGAGCTCGCAGCAAAACGTGGTGAGGTACGCTTCGAACGAGTGAGCTTTCGTTACTCTGAAAACGCTCGCCGCGTGATCGATGATCTGGGACTCACCGTCAGGCCTGGTGAAAAGATTGGCTTGGTCGGCCGCTCGGGGGCCGGCAAGTCGACGCTATTGAACTTGCTGCTGCGCTTCCATGATCTAGAAAGCGGTCGCATTTTGATCGATGGGCAGAACATCGCACACGTTACGCAGGATTCGTTGCGCAGCCAAATCGGCATAGTCACGCAAGACATCTCGCTGCTGCATCGGTCGGTAGCCGACAACATTTCCTACGGCAAACCCGATGCGACGCCGGCGCAAATCGAGGCAGCTGCCCGGCGCGCAGAGGCACACACCTTTATCCAAAATCTCGGCGATGCGGGCAAGGGCTGCGGTTACGAGGCGCATGTGGGCGAGCGCGGCGTCAAACTCTCGGGGGGACAGCGTCAGCGTATCGCCATTGCGCGCGTAATGCTGAAGGACGCACCGATCCTGCTGCTCGACGAGGCGACCAGTGCACTTGATTCCGAAGTCGAAGGCGTAATCCAGCAAAGCCTTTATCGGTTAATGGAAGACAAGACCGTGATCGCGATCGCGCACCGGCTGTCCACTATCGCGGCGATGGACCGTTTGATCGTGCTTGATGAGGGCCGTGTTGTCGAACAGGGCGATCACAGGACGCTGCTTTCGCAAGGAGGTCTTTACGCGAGTTTGTGGGCTCACCAGAGTGGCGGATTCCTGGGTGATCCCAAATGAAAGAGCGCGGCGTATTGAAGACCCGGCTACATCGAAAGTCTATCGAGGTAGATACATATCGGTTGCTTACCCATTCCCATGCTGCATCTCCCCATTCATCGGATCTTGCGGGTAAACCATGACTACAGGCGAAGAAAAGCTCTACGGACCCAAGGTGGATCGACTTTTGCGCATTCAGAAGATCGAACCCTTGGCTAATCTTATCCTGCCCATCTTTCCAATCGCTCCATTGCCAACCGCCGTGACTGGGGGGCTGGAACATGCGGATGACGTAGTATCGATCTACGCAGCCGCTTTGGAGGCGACACTTGCGCAGCTGACGCAAAGCGTAGAGGACGTCTGTGGTCCAGGGCCTTGGATCGTGCGTAGCGCAGGCGACGAGGACCTGACGGATCATGTCAATGCCGGCGGCTACGAAAGCCTGATTTGTCCCGGCCCACAGGCACTTATGCAGTGCATTGCCGCTGTGGCCATGAGTGGATCGACCGAGCATGCCCGACGCCAGCTTGCACTTTCAGGGCGTTACAATCCTGTCGAGGCCATTCCATGCTTTGTGCAGCCGCTGCTGCAGATCGATGTCTGCGGCGATGTCGGTCACGATCATTCGCCGTATCTGGATGCGGTAGTTCTAGATCAGATGGAGTCGGTGTGTAACGAGCTGATGCAGACGTTTGACTTTGTAGCGATCGATTGCGAATGGGGGCTTGAGACGTCACTTGGCTTCGTGTCCGTGACCACCGTCATGCCCCGTAATCCACAACTGATGAACGTCGCGCATACGATCGGCTTCGGCTTCGCCAGCGCTCAGAATACCGGCTCGCTGGCGACGAGCCTGGTCTTGCGTCCGGCTTGCTCAGACCTCAGGCTCTGGCGCGGGCGTCAACTGCGTGCGACGACGGTGCGACAGTTGCATCTTCTGCAGGTGAGGCCGGCGTATCCTGATGATGCTTTTCGCGACCGTGATGTGTTGACCGATGCATGCCGTGAAGCGTTGATCGGGCGCTACGATCTCGTGGAAGCCAGTTTGTTGATGCTGGGTGAACAATCCTCGGGCCGTGCGTTAGTGGCACCGAATCTCATGAGCGCTTGGCGCCGGTATCTCGCGCTTAACTCGCGGGAGCAGACTGACGTGGCGGTTGTGATAGTGGACGAAGGCAGTGCGGAGGAACACGCGGGAATCATGTTCCGCCAGCAGAAAATCACCTGCGTCAAGATGGACACTCGACGCATGCCCGCCGGAGCAGACTGCGTTGTCTTTGACCGCGGCGCCTGCATTCTCGGCGACTCAAATATGCTGCGATCTATTCAGAGTGAACTTCGCCGAGAGTTGGTGTTGCCCGACGACTGCGCGCTTGTCTTCACCGATGAGGTCCTAGCGCCTGGCGGCGAGCTGGCGCTAGACTGCGTCGAAGTCCTTTCCAAGCTGCGTCGTCTGCCGGTCTCGAGAGAAGTCAAGGACCGGCTGATTGCATGCACCGAACAGCCGATGCAGGCAAGGTGGTTGCAGCGCGTCGACGGCGTAGTGGAGTCACCCTCTCTGCTCGCGGCAATCTGGCGGGCACAGAACCCAGGGTATGCCGACGAATGCTACGCGCTCACCGAATTTGCGAAGCACTACAAACGTGCCGTTCAGGTATCACAGGATGCGACGCAGCGCGAACTGCGCACACTGTTCGCGCTGTCGTCCGTGACGCGCATGCTGGTCGCGAGTGGTGACCTTAGAATCGTCATGGCACTGCTCGATTGTGAAGCGGCGACGTCTTGGGTACCGCCGCAAACATTGCGCCGCCTGCTCGATGCGGCCGCCTTTCAACTGACGGCGCTTCGGCACGACAACGCCGTGTTGGTTCTTGAAAGCGTGGCCTTCGTCAAGACGGAATGTGCACGACTACCGGTTTATGAGCTGGATGACACCGTCTCCTACCTCGGCGCATTGGCGCACGATCTTGAAGACGGCTTGTCTGTCGAGTCGATGGTATCCATCCGTTCATTGGATTTGCCGATCGCAAGTGGGATCCTGCTCACGCGGCAGGCTAGCAATAATCCTCCCGTCCTCGAGCCCGTGGAAGCGTTCCGGCAGTCAGTAACGTCATTTAGAGGCATTGTGTCGGGTGGCGATGCGACGACAATTCCACAGCAACTCAACGATATTTATTTGACGCTCCGGGGCTCGCTGCTTGAGGCAGGTCTGGAAAATGTCGCCGAGCAGATCAAAGGATCGCTAGTCGAAGCTTACGACGCTTCATTGAAAGGGCTGCTAGGACGCGCGGTGGAGGAGGGCGACGCAAGCAGCTACCGCCGCTACCTCGAAGTGATGCAAGGGTGGATCGAATTTCTAAGCATCGGATCGACGTCTGAGCGCGATGCCGCAGTGCTTCAGCGCTTTCAAATCTGGCTGCGTCAGTGGACTGATGAAGCGATCCCCGAGTCATTCGAGATACAGGACCGTAACTGGCAGTTTGAGTTTGACGCCATTGTGGTTTCCTGCGAAACACCGCAGCGGTATGAGAATCCGCACGTTCTACACAATCTCCTCCACCAATACTCCCTAGCGGGACTACAGCTTGATACGCGGGGACTACCACAGCGCGTGCAAGCGCTCGAACGCTTTTGCTCGACGTTTAGTAGCCGTTCGACGAAGGTTTTGCGTTTCGAGCGAGAGTTGCTCGAGATCCAGATTCCGATGGGAACGCACAAGGCGAGCTACGTGTTTACGCCGCGGCAGATTTCGGTTGAGTGGACGGAGCCGCCTGATTGCCCCGAGGGCGAAATCGCGCGGATCCTGGCGTTTGAGATATTCCTGGATCGATTCCGCACTTGGATGTTCCCAGCATTGACGATCCGGCGCGAGCAAGTGCTGGGTACCTGGACATTGTTCATTCGACTCAACACGCAAGAATCAGATCCCTGGGATTACGAGGATCTTAGGCACTTTGTGGTCGCCACGCGTTTGCTATTCGATGCCTCTTACGATTTCTCATATGTCCCAAACGGAGCCGTCGACGCCTTCGCCGAACATTTCGACGGGTTGGAATGGAAGGCGACGCTCACCACGCTAATACAGCATCGGGCGGTACTTGAGGACGCATCGCAGTATGTTGCCTTGCATGCCCTGCCGATGTCGTCGACGGTCGCCGCGATAGCGCGGAGCCGAGTCGTTCGTGGCCTGCTCTTACGTTGTCAGCGCAGGGGGTTCGATTATTGCCGGGGCTTAATCGACAGATATGCGAGCTGGCTGAATGCGGGGGGCGAGGACGATAGGCGGTGGTACGAACGCTATGAGTCGCTCCGACAGGCCAGCCTTTTGCTGGCGGCCAAGTGGCCAAGCAAAGCGCTTTCGGAACTGACCGAACGGGGCGTCTTCAATGTCGGCGATGACCTGGTCGCAGCCTGCCTTTTCAAACGCTTGGACGTGGTGGATGACCTCCGACAAGTCATGGCGACGGGGTCGTCAACGCTATCGGGAATGCCGGGGATGATCGTGCGGCATGCTCCCGAAATTGCTGTCGCGGGCCGTGGTGCCTCGTTCCTGGCTGAACAACTGGTCGGCACCGGAATTCGATTTCGACGTGCGAAACATTTTTTAGTCGCTCGATTTGGCGACCTTCTTGAGCAAGACACATTGGCGGCTCTGCTTCGGGGCCTGGATACGGTTCCATGGGGGCATACCGCCGACGCTGAGCAGGCCATCCACGCGCAGCTCTTGATTCGAGGGCCTGTCTGTCGATTTGAACTAGAAAAAGGCATCGATTGGACGACGTTAGATTCGTGGCCGACTCTTGTGCCATCGCGGCATAGGTATCTACACATCTCTGGGGCAGCGCGGCTCTTGTAGCCGCTGCCGAGGTACGAGGCTGCGATCGGCGGCGAAGCCGTCGTAAATTCAGGCCCTTCGGTGTGCCTGATGGATTACGGTCTCAGGTTTTACGGCCGCTTCGCTGCCGATCGCAGCCTCGTACCTCGTCAGCGGCTACATTCGTAGCAGTACGCCAAAAGATGTGTAGATACCTATGGCCATCGCGGTAAACACAATCCTCAGGCCTCAACCTCCACCGCCTGACTCACATCCACCCACTGTGCCTCGACCAACTGGGCCATGCGCACGGGATCAATGCGCACGGCGCTAGTGATCGAGCCGGCTGCTGGCAGGACTTCGTCAAAGTTTTTTAGCGACTCATCGCAATACACCGGCAACGGCGTCGCCAGCCCGAACGGGCAAACGCCGCCGACCGGATGGCTGGTCAGCGCCACCACGGTGTCGGCATCCAGCATTTTGGCCTTGGTGCCAAAGGCCGCTTTCATCTTGCGGTTGTCGATGCGCGCATCGCCTCGGGCCACCAGCAGTACGTTTTGTTCACCCACCCGAAAGGCCAGGGTCTTGGCGATCTGCCCAGGTTCCACACCGTGGGCCTCGGCGGCCAGCGCCACGGTGGCGGTGCTGGTGGTCAGTTCGAGGATGGTGATGTCTGGCGCCTTTTCAGCCAGGAAGGCACGTACTGATTCAAGGCTCATGAGCAACTCCTGTCGAGGTAAAAAGACGCCATGGTGAGCAGCCGGCAGGGGTGTGTCAAATCCTCGACCGCCCGTCGCCTGCGTCGCACATCGGCACAAGCCCCATCCTCCAATGATTACGGCCCAGATGTACTGGACCTCAAACGTAGAGGTGCACCATGGCTACCGAAAAACGTCCACATGACGACAAAATGAAAGACCCAAGCCGCCAGGGCGGACAAACAGGCGCCCAAGGGGGGCAAGCAGGCAAAGAGCAGGGAGGGCGCGCAGGCCAGCCTGGCAAACCAGGGCAGACTCAAGGTGGGAACAGGCCCGCCGATTGGGAAGACCCAATGAAAAGCAAAGGCACCACCGGTACTAATAAAGACGATGCCAAACCCGACACTCGACGCTGATACAAACCCATTGGCTTGAGCTTGTCCAATTGGCAGGCCCGGCATCTCCAGATGCCGGACCACCAGGCTGCCGGAGCGTTAATCAGTAAACCCCACCGCCGCCGCTCACCGGCGCAGGGGCATCCTTGAATTTGCCAACCAACGCCTGCAGGCCACGCATCAAGACAGTGGTATCGACACCCACTGCAACGAACGTCGCGCCCAGTTCCAGATAACGACGCGCGAGTTTTTCGTCGGCGCTGAGAATACCGGCAGCCTTGCCAGCCTTCTGAATACGGACGATGGCGTCTTCGATAGCCGCTTGCACCTCCGGGTGACCGGGGTTACCGCGATGGCCCAAGGCCGCACTGAGGTCCGCCGGGCCGATAAACACCCCATCAACACCTTCGACGGCGGCGATCTGGTCGAGATTGGCGAGGCCTTCGGCGTTTTCGATCTGCACCAACAGGCACATTTGCGCATCGGCTTCATCCAGGTAGCCGGGGATGCTATTCCAGCGCGAAGCTCGTGCCAGCGCACTGCCGACACCTCGCACACCCAGCGGTGGGTAGTGCATGGCGCGCACCAGCTCGCGGGCTTGCTCGGCGCTTTCGACCATCGGAACCAACAGGGTTTGTACGCCGATGTCGAGCACCTGCTTGATCAGCGCGGTATCGCCAATCACTGGGCGAATGATTGGCTGGCTGGCGTAAGGGGCCACCGCCTGCAGTTGGCCGAGCAGGCCACGCAGGTCGTTGGGCGCGTGTTCGCCGTCGATCAGCAGCCAGTCGAACCCGGCATTGGCGGCCAGCTCCGCACAGTAAGGGTCAGCCAGGCCGAGCCACAGGCCGATCTGCGCTTCGCCGTTTTTCAGGTGTTGCTTGAAGGTATTGATAGGCATCTTCATGAGGGGCGGTTTCCTGCGATCAAACGAAACGGCAGGCGATGGAACCCAGCATGTCGTAGTCGACATGGAAGGTATCGCCCGGGTTGGCCGCCACCGGCCGAGTGAAGGAGCCGCCCAGGATGATCTGGCCCGGCTGCAGGGTGACGTCGTAAGGCGCCAGCTTGTTGGCCAGCCACGCCACACCCTTGGCCGGGTGGTTGAGCACGGCTGCGGAGACGCCGGACTCTTCGATCACGCCATTGCGGTAGAGCACCGCCGGGACCTTGCGCAGGTCGATTTCGGTGGGCCGTACCGCACGACCGCCCATCACCACGCCACCGTTGGCGGCGTTGTCGGAGATGGTGTCGAAGACTTTGCGGGTGGCCTGGGTGTTTGGGTCGACCTGCTGGATGCGGGCGTCGATGATTTCCAGGGCCGGAATCACCCATTCGGTCGCGTCGAGCACGTCGAAGATCGTTACGTTCGGACCCTTCAGCGGTTTGCCGAGGATAAACGCCAACTCCACTTCAACGCGCGGCACGATAAAACGCTCGAACGGGATGTCGCTGCCTTCATCGAACAGCATGTCGTCCAGCAGCGCGCCGTAGTCCGGCTCGGTGATGTTGGACGACACCTGCATGGCGCGCGAGGTCAGGCCGATCTTGTGACCGACCAGCTTGCGCCCGTCCTTAATCTTCTGGGCCACCCAGGCGCGCTGGATGGCGTAGGCGTCTTCGATGGTGATGCCTGGGTAGTCCAGGGAAAACTGGCGAACCTGCTCACGGTTGCGTTCAGCATGGTCCAGGCGGGCGGCGGCTTGCAGAATCTGGCTTTGATCAAGCATGACGAAATCTCTTACTGAGGATTGACGATGGCAGCGTTGGTGCGCAGCACCAGCAGGCCGCCAAGAGCGATAAACAGCGCCAGCACGTACAGGGCCAGGCTCGCGCTTTGAGTGGTGTCACGCATCCAGCCGATCATGTAGGGGGCCAGGAAGGCGGCAACGCTACCGAACGAGCTGATCAGTGCGATGCCTGCCCCTTGCGTGGCGTTGGACAGAAAGGCGGGCGGCAGCTGCCAGAACATCGGCAACGCGGCACTGGCGCCCATGCCGGCCAGGATCAAGCCGCTGAGCACCAGAACAGCGCTGGTGGGCGCAAGGCCTGCAACGGCGACGCCGATGGCGGCCATCAGCAGTGGCACGCACAGGTGCCAGCGGCGCTCGCGATGGCGGTCCGAGGAGCGCCCGCACGCGAGCATAAACAGGCAGCCGGCCAGATAAGGAATGGCGCTGAGCAGGCCGACTTTGCCGTCGCTGCCAATCCCGGCACCGTGGATCAGGGTGGGCATCCAGAAGGCCAGGGTATTGACCGCCAGCATCACGGCGAAATACACCGCCACCAGCAGCCACACCTGCCGGTCGCGCAGAATGCCGCTGAACGAGGTGATCGACTTGCGCTGCTCTTCCTGGCTCATTTGCTCGCGCAGTTGGTCCTTTTCCTTGGGATCGAGCCAAGTCACGGTTTCGTAGCTGTTGGGCAGGCGCTTGAGAACCACCAGGCCCAGCAACATTACCGGGGCGCCTTCGAGCAGGAACATCCACTGCCAGCCGCGAAAACCACCGACATCATGGAACAGCTCCAGGATCGCGCCCGACAGCGGGCCGCCGATCACACCAGCCATGGGCACGGCGATGGCGAACAGGGCAGTGATTTGCCCACGGCGACGGGCCGGGTACCAGCGGTTGAGAAACACCAGGATGCCCGGGAAGAAACCGGCTTCGGCCACGCCCAGCAAGAAGCGCAAGACGTAGAAGCCTGAGGCCGAGTCGATCCAGAGCATGCCAGTGGACAGCGCACCCCAGACGATCATCAGCGTGGCGATCCAGCGCCGTGGGCCAACGCGGTCCAGTGCCATGTTGCTGGGTACGCCGAACAGCGCATAGGCAATGAAAAACAGACCCGCACCCAGGCCGTAGACGGTGTCGCTGAAATGCAGGTCGGAACTCATCTGCATTTTCGCAAAACCGATATTGATCCGGTCCAGGTGGGCAAACAGATAGCAGACCAGCAGCAACGGCATCAGCCGCCAGGTGATCTTGGCGTGGGTCAGGTCAGCAGAAGCCAGTGCAGGGCTGGCTGTAGATTGGGCTGTGCTCATGATGTTGTACTTTTTTGTCAGAGAGGCCGAAACGAAACAATCAGGACGGTGGTCAGCCGGCCTGGTTACTCAAGAACGCATGGACGTTGTTTTTCTTGAGATTCAGTTGCGGGTGCAACTCGATCATTTCGAACGAAAGGGCCAGCAGGCGCTGGGCCTGAAGTTCTGCGAAGTGTGTGGTGATGACTTCGAACAGCGCCTCGGCCACTTGCTGGCGCGTTTCAAGGTCGCGGCCGTGGCCGACTTTCAGGGTCATATGGACAAAGGCGTAGTCGTGCTTGCCATCGGCCATGCGCCAGCTATCCAGGCGGATACCACGGCTGCGGATGCCGCCCAGCGGGAAGACGCCGCTGGCGCCCAGGGTGGCGTGGACTTTCTCGAACAGGCCGGGCAGGTCGGCTTGTTGTTCGATGTTGTCGGTGAATTCAACGATAAAGTGTGGCATGCGCACCTCTGGGGCAGGAGCAGCCCAAAGGCTGCCCACAGGCAGGTATCAAACAGGGAAAATGGCGTTGATCTGGCCGGTGCCGGAACTGCCGAACGGTTCGGTGAGTACTTCCACCGGCTTGTCGTAGTCGGCACCGCCGAGCAGGCCCAGCAGCATCGCGGTGTCGTGCATCTTGCCTTCGCCGAAGCAGTGCTCGGCGTAGTCCGGCAGCATGGCGCAGAACTCCTTGAAGCGGCCTTGTTTCCACAGCTCGACCACCCGCAGGTCCATCTGTTTGTCGAATTCGCGGGTCCAGTTATGCATGTTGGCCTGGGCGTTGCGGTCGTCCGAGAAACGGTGGGAGAGGGAACCGGAGGCCAGCACCAGCACCTTGCGATCGCTCTTCTCGATGGCGCGGCGCACGGCGGCGCCAAAGGCGAAGCTGTCTTCCAGGCGGTGCCAGGCACACCAGGCGGCGATGGACACGACCTTGAATTTTTGGTCTTCCGGCACGCCCATGTGCATGTAGCGCATCGGTACCAGGGTGCCGTATTCCAGCTCCAGGCTCGGAATGTTGTGTGCCAGGGTGCGCACGCCCGCAGCGACGGCTTCGGCGGCGATCAGCTCGCCCAGCTCAGGGCAGCCGGGGTACTCGTACTCCATGTTCTTGATGAAGTGCGGCAGCTCGTTGCTGGTGTAGATGCCCTTGAAGTGCTCGCCACAGTTGACGTGGTAGGCACTGTTGACCAGCCAGTGCACGTCGAACACCACGGCGGTGTCGGCACCCAGCTCCCGGGCCCTGCGGCCGATTTCCTTGTGCCCAGCAATGGCGGCCTCACGGCAACCGTGGTGCTCACCGGGCAGCTCGGAGAGGTACATCGAGGGTACGTGGCAGATTTTCGCGGCCAGGACGACTTCGCCCATGAGCTTTCTCCTGAAAATGTATTGTTCTTGTTGCCGTTGTAGGAGCCAGCCTTGGCTGCGATGATCGCGCCGCGGATTGCCTGATACACCGCGGCGCGATCATCGCAGCCAAGGCTGGCTCCTACCCTGGGGTTGTGTCGTTCAATGTTTAAACGACCTACACACCCCAGCGCGGAATGTGGTGGCTACCCATCGATATACACACGTTCTTGATTTCCGCGAAGACCTCAAAGCTGTATTGACCGCCTTCGCGACCCGTGCCCGAGCCTTTTACGCCGCCGAACGGCTGACGCAGGTCGCGCACGTTCTGGCTGTTGATGAAGACCATGCCGGCTTCGATACCACGGGCCAGGCGGTGGGCCTTGCCAATGTCCTGGGTCCAGATATAGGAGGCCAGGCCGTATTCGGTGTCGTTGGCCAGTTGCAGGGCTTCGGCTTCGTCCTTGAACGGGATCAGGCAGACCACCGGGCCAAAGATTTCTTCTTGGGCGATGCGCATCTTGTTGTGCACGTCCGCGAACACGGTCGGCTGGATGAACTGGCCGCGAGCCAGGTGCGCCGGCAGGTTGGCAGGGCGTTCCAGGCCGCCAGCGACCAGGCTTGCGCCTTCTTCGATACCGATTTTGATGTAACCGGTGACCTTGTCATAGTGGGCCTGGGTAATCATCGAGCCTACTTGAGTCTTCGGATCTTGCGGGTCACCGACGATCAGGCGCTTGGCGCGGGCCGCAAATTCAGCGACGAACTGCGGGTAGACGCTTTCCTGGATGAAGATCCGGCTGCCAGCGGTGCAGCGCTCGCCGTTGAGCGAGAAGATGGTGAACAGGGCGGCGTCCAGCGCGCGCTCAAGGTCAGCGTCTTCGAAAATCACCACAGGCGACTTGCCGCCCAGTTCCATCGAATACTTTTTCAGACCCGCGGTTTGCATGATCTTCTTGCCGGTGGCGGTGCCGCCGGTGAAGGAGATGGCCCGCACGTCCGGGTGACGAACCAGCGCGTCACCGGCAGTGCCGCCGTAGCCCTGGACGATGTTCAGCACGCCGTTGGGGATGCCGGCTTCAACAGCCAGGCGGCCCAGTTCGTTGGCGGTCAGCGGCGACAGCTCGGACATCTTTAGTACAGCGGTGTTGCCCAGTGCCAGGCACGGCGCGGTTTTCCAGGTCGCGGTCATGAACGGTACGTTCCACGGCGACACCAGGCCACACACACCCACCGGCTGGTACAGGGTGTAGTTGAGCATCTGGTCGTCGACCGGGTAGGTGTGGCCGTCCATGCGGGTGCACACTTCGGCGAAGAAGTCGAAGTTGTGCGAAGCACGGGGGATCAGCACGTTCTTGGTCTGGTGAATCGGCAGGCCCGTGTCCAGGGTTTCCAGCTCAGCCAGGCGCGGAACGTTCTGCTCGATCAGTTCGCCGAGTTTGCGCATCAGGCGGGCACGTTCCTTGGCCGGGGTGTTGGCCCACTTCGGAAAGGCTTCCTTGGCGGCCGCTACGGCTTGTGCGACTTCTTCGGCACCGCCGCTGGCGACTTCGCCGATGGCTTCACCGGTGGCCGGGTTGTAGTTGACGAATACGTCTTTGCTTTCGACCTCACGGCCGTTGATCCAGTGTTTGATCATGGTGCTCAAGCCTTGTTGTTCTTGAAGAAATCAGCTTCGCTGACAATACGGTTGACCAGACGGCCCACGCCCTCGACTTCCACGACCACTTCATCGCCCGGCACCACATCGGCCAGGCCTTCGGGCGTGCCGGTGGCGATCATGTCGCCCGGTTGCAGGGTCATGAAGCTGGAGAAATATTCGATCAGGTAGGGAATATCGAAAATCATGTCTGCCGTGCTGCCTTCCTGCTTCAGCTCACCGTTGATCCAGGTGCGCAGCTTCAGGTTGCTGGGGTCCGGCACGTCGGCGGCGTCGACGATCCATGGGCCGACCGGGGTGGTGGCGTCACGGTTCTTAACCCGCAGGTTGGGGCGGTAGTAATTTTCCAGGTAGTCACGGATGGCGTAGTCGTTGCACACGGTGTAGCCGGCTAGGTAGTCCAGCGCGTCTTCACGCTTGACGTTGCGCGCCGGCTTGCCGATCACCGCCACCAACTCGCACTCGTAGTGCATATAGGCGACGCCGTCCGGGCGCCAGGTGACCTGGTTATGGCCGGTGTAGGTCCCAGGCGACTTGATAAAGGCCAGGGGCTCGGTGGGCGGTGCGAAAGCCAGCTCTGCTGCGTGGTCGGCGTAGTTCAGGCCCAGGGCAAACATGCTGCCGTTGGCCGGTGGCAGCCACTCGACCTGGTCTTCGCTGATCAGTCGGCCATCGGCCAGGCGCAGGGCGTTATCGGCCTCGACGTTGGCGACGTGAACCTCGCCTTCGAAACGAATACGGGCGTGTTTCATCAGCGGGTCTCCTCGGCAACGATGTGGTTGGCCAGACGGCCCAGGCCTGTGATTTCTACTTCGACCTTGTCACCTGGCAGCACATCGACGCGGCCCTCAGGGGTGCCGGTGATCAGCAGATCGCCTTCGTGCAACGTCATGAACTCGCTGAGTTCGGCGATCAGTTGCGGGATGCTGCGCACGAAGTTGGCGGTGGAGTTTTCCTGGCGCAGTTGGCCGTTGACGAACAGCTTGAGGTCCAGCTTGTGCGGGTCGGCGACTTGATCGACCGGCACCAATTCCGGGCCGAAGGCGCAGAAACCATCACGGCACTTGGCTTTGACGGCCGGGCGGTAGTAGCTGTCTTCCGGCAGGCTGAATTCATTGACGATGGTGAAACCTGCCACATGCTCCATCGCATGCTCGACGCTGACGCGGCTGGCGGTCTTGCCGATCACCACACCCAGTGCCGGGCCTGGCTGTACGCGATCAACGCCTTGCGGATAGATCACCGCCTGGTCATGGCCGTTGCGGGTGTTGGGCGTCTTGATAAACAGCACGGGCTTGACCGGTGGCTGTTTGTAAGGCGCTTGCTCGAATTCGGCGAGACGCTGGTTCAGCAACCCCTGGTAATTCAGCGCAACGCCGAACAGGGTGCCGGTCGCAATCTCATGCAGGGCACGGCTCATGCTTATCTCCTGGCAGGGCAGTGGTCGCCCCGCGATGTGATCGTTAATGTGTTAACGTTATATTTAATATGTTAACGATCGTCAAGTGCCGCTGTGAAATCGATGCTGGCATGCGCACCCCATCCGGTGCACGATGAGCCCTTGGCAGTGCGACAAAACAACAATGAGAGACGGGCAATGAGCGATCGTCAGCCGATCCCCAACATCAATATCGGCCAGGTCTACGACCAGCGTTACAGCGATGCCGAGGTGCATTACGACAAGCTCGGCAACCTGGCGGGCTTTTTTGGCCGCAACATGCCGGTGCATCGCCATGACCGGTTTTTCCAGGTGCATTACGTCAAGAGTGGTGCGGTGCGGGTGTATCTGGACGACCAGCAATACCTGGAGTCAGGGCCGATGTTTTTCCTGACGCCACCGACCATCCCCCATTCCTTCGTGACCGAGCCAGAAGCCGACGGGCATGTGCTCACCGTCCGCCAGCAATTGGTCTGGCAACTGCTGGAGGCCGACCCGAGCCTGGCACCCGGCCCGCAACTGGCGCCGGCCTGTGTTTCTCTGGCCAATGTCGACCCGGCCTTTGCCGCCCAGGCGCACCGGGTGGAATGGCTGTTTGAAGAACTGCATGCGGAAATCAACGCCCGCCATGCCGGCCGTGCACCGGCACTGGACAGCCTGACTCGATTACTGATGATTGGCTTGTTGCGCCTGTGTGCCAACTCGCTGGACGCACGTCCGGCCCGGCATGAAGACCTGCAGGTGTTCCATCGGTTCAACGAACTGATCGAGGCGCACTATTGGGAGCATTGGCCACTGTCGCGCTACGCCAGTGGGGTGGGGGTAACCGAGGCGCGGCTCAACGATGTGTGCCGGCGCATCGCCGACCTTCCCTCCAAGCGGCTGATCCTTGAGCGGCTGATGCAGGAGGCCAAGCGCCTGCTGCTGTACACCGGCAGCTCGGCCAATGAAATCTGTTACCGGTTGGGGTTCAAGGACCCTGCGTACTTCAGCCGGTTTTTCCAGCGCTATGCGCAGATGACGCCGGGTGAATATCGCCAACGCCAGCCGGGGTTGCGGTGAATCAAGAGGCTAACAACGCCGATCCCACAGGCCATGGCACGTTGCAAAAAATGTGGGAGCCGGCTTTAGCCGGCGAATGCGCCGCGCGGGCGGCGCTCGATTTGGGCAACAGCGCAAAACCCAAGGCAAGCGCCTGGAAGCCTTGAAACGGTCTTCCTCCCTTCATTCACAGGGTGAACCGCAGAGTGCCTGCCAACAGATCGCATGAGCCCCACGAGGTGCCTGCCTTGGTTTTTCCTTTGTTCTTGAGATCGAGCGCCGCCCGCGCGGCGCATCGCCGGCTAAAGCCGGCTCCCACATTTTTTGCAACGTGCCATGGCCTGTGGGGTAGGGGTTGTTAGCCTTGGTGGTTCGGCTTTAGTTTTTTGTGGTTTCGGGGGGGGGCGCGTGGCTGACAACTCCACTCTCACAGGCCATGGCACGTTGCAACCAATGTGGGAGCCGGCTTTAGCCGGCGATGCGCCGCGCGGGCGGCGCTCGATTTGGGCAACAGCGCAAAACCCAAGGCAAGCGCCTGGAAGCCTTGAAACGGTCTTCCTCCGGTTCACTGCGTGGGATCGCTCGCGAATCACCCAGCGCCTTGCACCGAGCCATCCGCGCCCTTAAGCTGCCCCATTCCCGTGCAAAGCCAGTCAACCCATGCCCATACCCAGACAGTCCCTGACCCTCGCCCTGTTGCAAGCCCGTGAAGCCGCCATGGGTTTTTTCCGTCCCTCGCTCAATGCCCATGGCCTGACTGAGCAGCAGTGGCGGGTGATTCGTATCCTGCGCCAGCAAGGCGAGCTGGAAAGCCACCAGTTGGCGGACCAGGCCTGCATTCTCAAGCCCAGCATGACGGGCGTGCTGTCGCGTCTGGAGCGCGATGGCATTGTGCGGCGCTGGAAGTCCGAGCAGGACCAGCGTCGAGTCTTTGTCGGTTTGACCGAGCAAGGCCAACAATGCTTCGTCGACATGAGCGAAGACATGGAAAGCAATTACCAGCGCATCCTTGAACAATTCGGTGAAGAAAAGCTCCACGAGCTGCTCGCTTTGCTCAACGATTTGAAAGACATCAAGGCCTGATTCGACCGGCGAGGTTCAAGTGATAAGGTTAACATGTTAACTTTGTCGTTTTCCCGATTTGCCCGGAGCCTTGCATGTCGACTATTTCACGCCCGGAGCGGCTGATCCTCCTGCTCGCCGCCCTGGTGGCGTTTGCTCCGTTGTCGATCGACACTTACCTGCCCAGCTTGCCGTTGATCGCCAGTGATCTGGGGGCGGACTCGGCCAGCGTACAGATGACCATTGGTGTGTACCTGGCCGGCCTCTGTCTGGGCATGCTGTTCTATGGCCCACTTTCCGATCGTTATGGACGCAGGCCGCTGCTGCTGGGTGGCATGAGCTTGTACCTGGTGGCCACGGTGGGCTGCATGCTGTCCAGCAACGTCGAGCAACTGATTGTCTGGCGCTTCTTCCAGGCCCTTGGCGGCGCGGCGGCCTCGGTGCTGGCACGCGCCATCGTCCGCGACCTGTTCCCTTTGAAGGATGCTGCACGGGTGCTGTCGCTGATGCACCTGGTGACCATGATTGCCACCCTTATCGCCCCCTTGGCCGGTAGTTTCCTGATGATGATAGAGGGGTGGCGCAGCATCTTCGTCTGCTTACTGGTGTTTGCCCTGGTGTGCATGTTGGCCAGTGCCCTGTCCATCCCGGAAACACATCCGGCCAGCCATCGTGGACAGTCGTTGGGCGCGGTGTTCGGTGCTTATTGGCAGATCCTTACCCAGCCCCGCGCCCTGGGCTACATCTTTTGCATGGGGCTTTCGTTCGGTGGCATGTTCGCGTTTATCACGGCCTCGCCCTTTGTCTACATGGAGTATTTCGGCGTTTCACCTCAGGCTTACGGTTGGCTGTTCGGCATGAACATCGCCGGCATCATTGTGGTGACCTTGCTCAATACTCGCTACGTGCGCCTTATCGGCCCGTTGCGAATGCTGGGCTGGGGAGCGGCTGCGGCGGCGCTTGCCGGCGTGCTGCTGCTGACGGTGGGCATGACCGATGCGGGTGGCCTGACAGCGATGGTGGCCTGTGTGATCCTGTACGTCAGCGTCACCGGCCTGCTGGGCGCTAATTGTGTGGCCAGCCTGTTGGCGTTGTACCCACGCCAGGCCGGGGCGGCTGCGGGCATCGCCGTGTCGACTCAGTTTGCCTTGGGGACGGGCTTTAGCGCCTTGGTCAGCGCTGGCGCAGACGGCACGCCATGGCCGATGTGCCTGACCATGGCGTTGGCAGGCTTTGGTTGTGGGCTTTGCTATCTAGGAGTGCGCAGGGCGGCGCGGTCTGGAACGCTGAAGGCTGAGTCCACAGTGCAGCGGTAGTCTGTAGTGGAGTTTATGCTTCGTGCACTGCAAGAATCCATGACACAAATCCCTGCAAACCGATCAAGTAACCGATCAAGTAGCGAAGCTCCTGCGGGCGACCAAAAACTCCCACTGTCCATTGGACAAAGCCCATTCGGCACACGTGCAGGTCACGTGCGCAACGTTTGCAAGCGCTCAGAGCGAAGCCAGCAGACTCTGAACCCTGGCCAGCTCCCAGGTGCTGAGCAAGCTGACCGGGTCGGTGCCGTACCGCTGCCAAATGTGCAGGTCCGCACGACGGCCTTCCGGTGATTGGCAGTCTTCGCAGTGATCCAGCGAGTCGCCGTCGATGCGCAAGGTCAGCAGCCAACCGTCGATGTCGACTTGTATCAATGGGCTCCGGGGCCCGGAGCGCAAGCGCCGGAGTGTTCGCACTCCGAGGGCAGCCTCACGTAGCACCTGGCACACTTCGCGAGCGCTGAGAGGTGCAATGCTTGGGTGAAAGTCAGTCAACGGATGATCTCGCCACAAAAACAGCTGCAATCTTAAAGCAAATCCCGGCGATCCTGACCACCCGAGGGCCTGTGCGCAGATCAACAGTCGGTAAAGACGGCGGGCCGTTGTTCGATAAAGGCGTTGACGCCTTCTCGGGCATCGGCGGTCGTCGCGAGTTGCGCGCCCAGCGTACGCTCCAGTAATAGGCCTTCGCTCAAATCCAGGCCTATGCCGTCACGCACGGCCCGTCGAATGGCCTGCTGGGCCAGCAAACCGTGTTGCCCACAGGCCATCGCCAGCTCGCAGGCATCGTCCAGTAGTGCATCACGCCCTATGGCGAGGCGATCTATCAGCCCGTACGCCAGCGCCTGATCGACGTCTATCGGCTCGCCGCTGAGCATCATCTGCAGGGCCCGGCGTTCGCCGATCAGGCGGGGCAGTAACTGAGTGCCCCCGTAGACGGGCATCAATCCCAGTTTTATCTCCGGCATCCCGAATCGCGCTTGCGGCGCTGCGACGCGAAAGGTGCAGGCCATTGCCAACTCCAGGCCGCCCCCGAACGCCAGGCCATTGATCGCCGCCACGCTGATTTTCGGGAACTGTGCTAACCGTTCTATCAGCCCGTGCATGCGTGCCATGCGCCGTTCAGGATCAACCGACTGCTCCTTGAGGTCGGCGCCGGCGCAGAAAACCCGGCCTTGGCCTACCAGAATCAAGGCGCGGCTCGCATCCGCGGCAATCTGATCCAAATGCGCTTGAAGATCGTCCAGCAGTGACGCGTTGAGGGTGTTGAGTGCCTCGGGTCGATTGAGCATCAGCACCGCACAGCGGCCGTTGTCGTGACGTGTGATGTTGTCCATGGCAGGCACCTTCCAGAGATTGTCTGGGCCCAGACTACGACCGGTGGGCCTGGGTGGGATCGGCCAAACGGACGATCGCCGTCCAATGAAGTGCCACTGGTCATTAATTCGGGCTAATTTCCCACTGAGTGGGAATACGATTTCACCTATCGAGAAAACTCAGTGCACCCTGTCGGCAAGGAGCACTTATGGTCTACCACACGCCAACTGATCGACTGCTGCAAATCCTCGTCGCGCTGGGGCAGGCGGATGACGCGCTGTCGGCCAAAGAATTGTCTGCGCAGCTTGAGCAGCCGCTGAGTAGCACGTATCGGCATCTGAAGACGTTGTTGCGCTGGGGGCTAGCCGAAGAAAACGGCCAAGGTCGCTATCTGCCGGGGCCTACGTGCCTGCAGTTGGCCAAAAAGTTTGATCGTGAGGCGGTGTTGGTCACGCTGGCAAAGCCTGAGCTCAAGCGCTTGGCTGAACTGAGCCAGGAAAGCGTGGCGCTGATGGTGCCAAGCAACGGTCAGGCCATCTGTATCGAGCTGATCGATAGTCCACAGCCCTTGCGCTGTTGCTATCAGAAGGGACTGGCGCAACCCCTGTTGGTGGGGGCATCGGCGCGTGTGTTGCTAGCGTTTATGGACGAAGAGCGAAGCTTCGCCATTCTGCAAGCGCAGGGTATCGAGGCCGATGCTTTTGAGGCGTATCGACAAAGTTTTCTGGCGATTCGGGAAACCGGTTACGCCATCAGCCTCAGCGAAATCGATGAGGGTGTCTGGGGCGTGAGCGCCCCGGTACTGGACAGCCGCAATCGCCTGCATGGGGCTATTAGCCTTATGGCGCCAGCCTTTCGCGCACAAGAGCGCAGCGAAAGGCTGACCCGCTGGACCCAGGAAGTTGCGCTGCGAGTAAGTGCGCGACTGGACTGAAGTAAACGGAGTAAGCAACATGACTAACAATTCTAACAATCCTGTCCTGCCGATCTGGCAGGGCCGCATCGACGCTGGCGAAGGGCAAGCGGCGCGCCGCTGGCACCAATGGGTGCAACCCTATGCCAGCGAGCAACCGGCAGGCGTGGCTTTGGTGGGTTTTGCCTGCGACGAAGGCGTGACTCGCAATCAGGGTCGCAGTGGTGCCCGTCAAGGCCCGCAGGCCCTGCGAAAAGCATTAGCCAATCTGGCCTGGCATGGTCAGCGCAGCGTATACGAAGCGGGCGATATCGAGTGCCAGGGCGAAGACCTGGAAGGTGCACAGCAGGCTTACGCCCGTCGCGTCACTGAACTGCTCGACGACGGCCACTTGCCGATAGGGCTGGGGGGAGGGCACGAGATCGCCTTTGCCAGTTTCAGCGGCCTGGCCGACCACTTGCGAAGCAAAGAAGCGCGACCGCGCATCGGGATTCTCAATTTTGATGCCCATTTCGACCTGCGTCATGCCGAGCGAAGCAGTTCCGGTACGCCATTTCTGCAAATCGCCGACTACTGTGTACAGAACGGTCTGGCATTCGACTATTGCTGCCTGGGGATCAGCCGCTTCAACAACACCCCTGCGCTGTTCGATCAAGCCGAGCGCTTGAACGTGCGCTACCGACTCGACGAGCAGATGCAGCCTTGGCATTTGCCGGAGGTCGAGCGTTATCTGCAAAGTTTTCTGGACGAAATCGACTACCTGTACATGACGCTTTGCCTGGATGTATTACCGGCAAGCCAGGCACCCGGCGTCAGCGCACCGTCAGCCCACGGTGTGGATTTCATGGTAGTCGAACACCTGGCCCGGATGGCCAAGGCCAGCGGCAAGTTGCGCATGGCCGACGTCGCGGAGCTCAACCCTGATCTGGACCAAGACAGCCGTACCGCCCGCATCGGTGCTCGCTTGTTGGCCAATCTGGTGGATTGAAGTTTTCAGCCCATTTCCTTTGTTTATTTATAAAAAGAAGAGTTCTGCCCATGTTAACCCTGCATTTGAATGCATTGACCACCGTTGCCCTGGCATTGTTGTTGCTGGGAATTGGCGCACAGTTGAAGAAGCACAGCCGCTGGATGCGCCAGCTCTGCGTACCGGCACCGGTCATCGGCGGTTTCGGTTTTGCCCTGATCGTCTGGCTGTTGCGCGACCAGCAGTTGCTGGACATCCAACTCGACACCGTCATGCAAACGCCTTTGATGGTGGTGTTCTTTACCACCGTTGGCCTGGGCGGCAGCCTGGGGCTATTGCGCCAGGGCGGCAAGATTCTGTTTGTCTACCTGGGCGCTTGCTGGGGCCTGGCCCTGCTGCAAAACGTGGTAGGTGTCGGCATGGCCAAGGTGTTGGGCATCGACCCATTGCTGGGCATCATGGCCGGTGCTGTTTCGCTTGAAGGCGGTTTCGGTGCAGCAGCAGCCTTCGGCCCTATCGCCGAAAGCCTGGGCACCGCCGGTGCGACCACTGCAGCCTTGGCTTCGGCCACCTTCGGCATGGTGGCCGGCGGCTTGTTGGGCAGCCCGGTAGCGCGCTTTCTGATCGACCGCAAAAAGCTGGCCGTGCAGACCGATCAGTCCGAAAGCCTGCAAGCCCTGGAAAAAGCCAGCACGGCTTCCAAGGCCGTGCTGGATGCACCGGTGCTGTTGCGTGTATTGACCTGCATCCTGGCGATCATGGTACTGGGCTTCTGGATGGGTGATGCCCTCAAGGAGCATCTGGGTATTGTCTTGCCTGTGTATGTGGGCGCAATGTTCGTCGCCATCATACTGCGCAACATCAACGACCGGGCTCAAGTCATTGACATGCCGGACAACGCCGTCAGCACCCTGGGCGATATCAGCCTGGGCATGTTCCTGACCATGGCCATGATGAGCCTGAAGTTCTGGGAGCTGGAGAACCTCGGTTTGCCGCTGCTGGTGATTCTGGTGGTACAGGTCGTGATCATGGTGCTGCTGTGCATCTTCGTACTGTTCCGCCTGTTTGGCAGCAACTACGATGCCGCCGTCCTGTGTGCGGGCTACATGGGTCACGGGTTGGGCGCAACGCCTAACGCAGTGGCGAACATGGGCTCCATTTGCGATCACTACAAAGTGTTCTCCCACAAGGCCTTTATCATTGTGCCGCTGTGTGGCGCGGTGCTGATCGATATCGTGGCCTTGCCGTTGATTACCTGGTTCATCAACGCCTTCAGCTGATCTGTGGCCGGCGTGCCGGACCACTGCGATGGTACGCCGCTGTCTGTAGGAGCCAGGCTTGCCTGCGATGGTGTCGCCGCGGGATTAACTGATACACCGCGGCGACACCGTCACAGTGGTCCGGCATTCCGGCAAGCCTGGCTCCTACAGTCAGAAGGTTCGATCATGGTCGTCATCCGGGTAGCACTGAGCGTGGCAACCCTTTTGCTCGCAGGCCCGCTATGGGCCGCCGACTCCGAGCAAAAAGCCGAACAGGCGTTGGACAAGGCGCAAGTGCTGGAACGCAAAGCCGCCGCCGAAACACCTCCCCCCAAATCCAAAACCATCACCACGACCGAAGTTCAGGCTGTCGATCCGGCCGGTAAGGACGCCCTGGACGATGCCATCACCTGTCTGTCTCGTAGTATTTACTGGGAGGCCAAGGGCGCGGAGGCCGCTGACATGGAGGCCGTTGCCAGCGTGGTCATGAATCGCCTGGGGCATGACGGATTTCCAGACACCGTCTGCGGGGTGGTCAAACAAGGTGTGGAGCAGAAAACCTGCCAGTTTTCCTGGTGGTGCGATGGCCGTTCGGACCTGGTCAAAGAAGATGAACGCTACACCATCGCCAAGGAAATCTCGCGCAAGGCCCTGAATCAGCAGTTGCGGGACCGCACCCACGGCGCTTTGTATTTCCATGACCGCAATGTACATCCCGATTGGGCCAAGGTTTACTTGAGGACCGCCCAGACGCGCAAATTCCTGTTCTATAAGCCTCGAGGAGACAAGGCGCGGTAAAGGTGTGCCTGACCCAATGAGTGCCGGCCTGGGTGGCAGGCCGGCTGAAGATCAATTACAGATAAAGCACCTCAACGGTTGCGGCCCCATCGATTGGGACTTCATTGCTCAAGTCCAGGTCTTGGCTGCGAAAGATGGTCATGGCGATATACATGTTGGTCATAAAAGAACTGATTGGCATCGGTTCCGTGGTACCTGTGGTCGCATAACCGGTGATGCTGTCTCGAGCGAAAATATAACCGGCAAGTTCGCCACCGATAGAGTAATCGCCGTTGCGCCAGGTCGCCCCATTATCAAGTGACCAAAGTGAGCTGATCCCAGTGGTATTGTCAGCAACATAACTGGCCTGCGGTGTACGAATCGAGTAACTACCGATTTTTTGATCGCCATTGGGGGCCAGCCCGTAGTCAGCATTTGCCAAAACGGGCAGCCCTTCCGGCCGCCCATCAATTCCACGCAGGGCAAAGCGCGTCGAGCCATCGCACACCACCCTCAACTGATAATCCGATGACTTGAAGTAAGTGGGAGCTGTCTCATTGAGGTCTTGTGCCGAAATCCGGCCGAAGTCGAAGTTGCCTCCATTGCTGATCGATGGCGTACAGGACGCGGGGGTAATGACCCCGGTGACGGTCAGGTCGGTGGTGGATTGAGCGAAGGCGGTGGGTATCACAGCGATCAGGGCACTCAGGGCAAACAGAGGTGAAAATTTCATTGCGATAACGGTCCTCGTAGGATGAATTGCCGTCCAGGCGGATGCCATGTAAGGCGATGGCCATGTTAGGAGGGAGCTTTTTAAATTTCGACGGGCCGTTTCCCAAATAAAATCGGATTGTTCCTATGGGGCTTAGGATTTTTCCGAAGACGGCTCGCCGCATCACGCTCGACGTTGAACGGGTTATCATGCCCAACCCCCAGGGGTATGCCTTTCTTTGGAGCCTGCAATTCGATGTTCACGATCACCCATTTTCAATCTCGGCCGCCGGAGCCGATCAAAAGCCAGATCCTGCAAATGGTGGTCGACCACGTCACCGACATCAGCGCTGTTGCCATTGCTGTGAGTAATCCGTTGTACAACCTGTACCAGTACGGCGTGGGCCATGAAGTCCATCAGTACCTGGAGGCCATGGACGGCTCTGGAAACCTTCGCGTCGAACTGATCGTCGCCACCGAACCCCAGGACGACACTGTGCTGGGGTTTGTGCTTTATCTACCGGCACAGGATGATCCCCAGGCCTGCGCGGTGGCGTATATGGCCGTCAAGCCGAGCCACAGGCGCCAGGGCATCGCGCGCGGCATGCTCGATCAGATGGTGGCGCGCTATCGACATGCCGAACTCGCCTGTTTTATTCCCAAGGTGCCGTATTTCGAAGCAATGGGCTTCAAGGTGCTGGGTGTCCGCGGCCCACAGGTGCTGTTGAACACCCAGGACTACCGCAGCAATGGCTTGATCGCGGTGCTGGACGTGGCGCCCATTTATCGGTCGGTGGAAGTCCAGCAGATCCACACTTACCTGCTCAAACAGCATGGCAAGAAGGCGATGGTGGAAGCCGAGAAAAAACGCGACCGCCATCTGGATGAACTGACCCGTCATGCCCAGGCATTCGTACGGGAGCGGTTGGGGCAAGGTTCGTTATAGCGCTGCCTTGATCATCTCAAGGTAGAGGGGGCTGGCAGAAATCGAGTTGTGATTGGTTGCCGGCAGGGTCTGCAGGGTGGCCACGCCAGGGGGAAAGTGGGTGTACAGCCGTCGAGTGCTGGACGCAGAAACGACCTCATCCTGCTCGGCGGCGATCAGGTGCGTGGGCACCCTGATCAAAGGGGCATATTTCCAGGAATCGTATCGATCCTTGAGCAGCCACTTGACCGGAACGAAAGGAAACTGGCGCGACGCAAGTTCTGTAAGCGAGTTGTAGGGCGTGATCAAGATCAGGCTGCTGGCCGGGCGCTGGCTGGCCAAGCGAATAGCCACGCCAGACCCCAGGCTGCGGCCGATCAGTGCGATATTGGGGTGCAGGGCGTAGACCTTGTCGAACAATGCCAGGGCGTCGCGCGCAAGGGCGTCCTCCGAAGGAGACCCGGAACTGCCGCCGTAGCCTCGGTAGTGCATCAAGTAGATCGCACGATTTGCAAATGCACGGGAAAAAGCCGCCAGGTTGAGGGACACATCCTCGGCGTTGCCACCAAAGTAAATCAGTGCATCAGGGCCTTCGTGAGGGCGCACCGAGACTTGCAAAGTGGCGCCTGCGACCTGCAACTGGAGCAAGTCGGCCGCAGTATCATGGCGGCTCGGTTGCGGGTAATAGATCAGGGCGCGCTGAAACACGAACAGCGCCAGGCACAGCAGCACATACAACGCCGCAAGGCCAACAACGACAAAAAACAGGGTTCGTTTCATTTGCGCCATTGCACACTGTGCACTTGAAAGGCTTACCAGCAGTTTAGACTCAGGGGAATCAATACGGAGTTGCGCCATGATCCAGTGCAAGCGAGCCTATGACCCCGCTACGGCGCAAGACGGCCGCCGGATTCTGGTTGACCGCCTTTGGCCGCGCAACTGCCGCAAGGATCAATTGGCACTGGACGCCTGGCTGCCAGAAGTGGCGCCCTCGACAGCCTTGCGCAAGGCGTTCAAGGGCGGCGAGCTGGATTTCGCTCAATTTGAAACAGCCTATCGCCTGGAACTGGCTGCCCGTCCTGAGCATTGGTGGGCATTACTGGCCATGGCCGAGCAGGGGACATTGACCCTCATCTTCGCGGCTAAAGACCCACTCGCCAACAATGCAGTGGTCCTTGCCCAATGGCTGGAGGAGGAGCTGGAGCGTCGCGCAGGGCCCAGTTCTGCGGTGTGTTATCGCGACGAGTTCCCGGACTATTGACGGTAATTATCGATAACCCCTGGCCTGCAGGTCGAACAGTTGGGCATAGCGCCCACCCAAACTCATCAGCGATGCATGATTGCCCCTTTCCATGACCTGCCCCTGATCCAGAAGCAGAATCTGGTCGGCATTTCGCACGCTGGAAAAGCGGTGTGAAATCAGCAGGCTCATGCGGCCCTGGGCGTATTCACGAAAATGTTCGAACACAGCCGCTTCCGCAGCGGCGTCCAGCGCGGCGGTGGGCTCATCCAGAATCAGGATATCGGCATCGCGTCGCATATAAGCGCGAGACAGGGCGATTTTTTGCCATTGCCCGCCAGACAGCTCCCGGCCACCGGCAAACCACTTGCCGAGCTGGGTTTGATAGCCATGGTCCAGGTGCTCGATAAAGGGTGCAGCCATGCCCAGGGTTGCAGCCTCTCGCCAGCGTGCTTCATCGGTAAAGGCTTGAACATCTCCCACGCCCAGGTTCTCGCCGACCTTCATCTGATAACGCAGGTAATCCTGGAAAATGACCCCGATCCGGCGGTGCAAGGTGCCCGGGTCCCACTCGCTCAGGTCACTGCCGTCGAGCAGAATCCTGCCCTCGGTTGGTCGGTAGAGGCGCGTGAGCAATTTGATCAGGGTGGTTTTACCCGAACCGTTTTCGCCCACCAGCGCCAGGCTGTTGCCGGGCTTCAAATGCCAGTCGATGGACGACAGTGCAGGCGTGTTTGCTCCGGGGTAGGTAAAACCAACACTTTCGAAGCGCAAACCATCGCCCGGTTGTACGCCGACCGCCCGGTGGCCGCTGTCGACGGCCACGGGCTGGCCCAGGTATTCATGCAGGTTGGTCAAGTACAGCCCGTCCTCATACAAGCCGCCAATGGCACCCAGGCTTGAGCTGATGGCTGTCTGTCCCTGTTTGAACAGCACCAGATACATGGTCATCTGGCCCAGCGTGGTGGTGCCATTGACCGTATCAAGCACGACCCAGGCGTAGGCCAGGTAGAAAGCCAGCGTACCGAGCAGCCCCAGCACGAAGCCCCAGCCGTCACGGCGCAGGGTGAGGCGTCGATCTTCGGCATAAAGCCGGGCAAAGGTGTCCCGGTATCGTTGTAACAACAGCGGTGCAATGCCGAACAGTTTCACTTCCTTGATATGGGCTTCCTGGCACAGCAACGCCTCGATGTAATTCTGCTGGCGAGCCTCTGGGGCGCGACGGGTGAATAGCCTGAAGGCATCGCCCGAAAAGTGCGTTTCCGAAAAAAACACCGGCAAGGCGCCCACCACCAGGATCGCCAAGGCCCAGGGTGAAAAATGGACCAGCAGCACCGCGAAACTCAAGAGCGATATGAGGTTCTGCACCAGCCCCAGGGATTTTGTGACCAGCCCCAGTGGGCGGGTCGAGGCATCTCGTCGTACGCGTACCAGTTTGTCGTAGAAATCCGAGTCCTCGAACTGCAACAGTGACAAGGTCTGGGCTTTTTCCAGGATCAGCAGGTTAACCTTTTGCCCCAGCTGCACCCGTAATAGCGATTGCTGCACCGAGAGCGCCCGTTGAGCGGCTGCCAACAAAGCCAGCACACCGGCTTCGGCGAGCACGAATCGCAGCACTGGCCACAACGGTGCATGGCCCTGGCTGGCATGCAAGCGCATCCCTTCGAGCACCGCATCAACGATGCGCTGGCCTAGCCACGCTGCCACGGCGGGCAAGACCCCGGCAATTAGGGTGGCGACCACCAACCCCAGGAACAGCCCCCTGGAGGTTTGCCATACCAGTCCTAGCGCCAGTCGGGCTTGATCGATAAAGGCAGTCAAGCGTTTGAGCGAAGGCATTCAAGACTCCCCACGTTCTACTGTTCGGCAGGCGAGGGCTAGAACCCCGAGACCCCGGGCCGTGAACAGGCCACCAGGTCTTCAAGGAAGGTCTGCAGTATCGGTGGCGGTGCCGCACTGCGGCGGGTGATCACATCAAAGTCCGACATCAGGCGCAGGCTGACCGGTGCCAACTGGTGCATTTCGCCATTGATCACCCATTGCGCCGCAAAGTGCATCGGCAAGAAACCCACATAAGCTCCCGAGATGATCAGAATCGCCAGCGCCTCGATGTTGTCGACGGTGGCAGCAGCTTTGGTGACACCGAGATTTTCCAGGTCGTATTGCTGCATGAAGCCCCTGGCGACGATCCGGGAGCTGGCGACCTCCTCAAGCAGTGCCGGCCCTTCCAGCTTGCTGCCGAACAGCGGGTGTCTGCGCCCGCAATAGAGCCCCAGGGCCTCCTGGTAAAGCGGGGTGTGCAAAAGGCCTGGAACGCGAGTTGGAAAATGGCCGACCGCCAGGTGCAGGCGACCATCCAGGACCCGCTCTTCAAGCTCGGCGGGGCTGCCCACGTAGACATTGAGGTGAACATCGTGGCCGCGCGATACGAAGCGCTGGGTCGTTCGCGGAATCGGGGAGTCGGGGTCGGTGATGGTGGTGTCGATGATGCCCAGGTTGAGTTGGCCGCTGATGTTCTGTTTGAGGACATCGGCATCCAGGCAGAAGTGCTCCACCGCCGTCAGCAAACGCTGGGCCGCTTCGTGGATCGCGATGCCCTGCTCGGTCAGGCGAAAGCCGCTACGCCCTCGCAGGCACAGCTTGACCCCCAGGCGTGCTTCCAGTTGGCTCATCTGTTCGCTGATGGTGGATTGGCCTACGTTCAAGGCTGCCTGGGCCGCGGAAAAGCCTCCGCATTTGACGATGGTGACAAACACCCTGAGCAATTTCAGGTCGACATCGTATAGCTGAATCACACCCACCTCCGGCTGGCAAATACATCGATAGATGCCGATATAAGTATCTTATATTTTGCATTTTCTCCATGAATACTTGCGCCCATAGTCTGTTCAGCGACGGTCAGCGTTTGCGGCTGACCGCTCTTGATCATCATCGCCGTACAGAGACAACAATAATGGACATGATCGTTAAGCAGTACCTGCAAACTTTCGGTGTATCCGAGGCAACCCAGGCCTTTCTCTCCAAGACTCAGAAAATGTTTATCGGTGGCCAGTGGGTATTGGCCAGCGATGGGCAAACCTCGGATGTCACCGAGCCGTCCACCGAAGGCCTGATCACCCGAATTCCCATGGGCACCACGGCCGATCTGGATCGCGCCGTGCAAGCGGCCC
Source organism: Pseudomonas sp. KH_021 (assembly GCF_057838865.1). Taxonomy (NCBI): domain Bacteria; kingdom Pseudomonadati; phylum Pseudomonadota; class Gammaproteobacteria; order Pseudomonadales; family Pseudomonadaceae; genus Pseudomonas; species Pseudomonas sp. KH_021. Next base: position 2,954,134 of record NZ_CM174477.1, read on the forward strand.
GCGCACAATTCGACGGGGGCGCCTGGCGCCAGGCCAAGCCCCTGGAACGCGAGCGCATGCTGCACCGGCTGGCTGACCTGATCGAAGCCAATGCCGCAGAGCTGGCTGAAATCGAAGCCATCGACATGGGCAAGTCAGTCGCCTGCGCTCGCGAAGTGGATATTCAGGGCACTGTCGATACGTTCCGCTACTTCGCCGGCTGGGCCACCAAGCTGCACGGCCGCACGGTCGAGCCTTCGTTGCCGGGCAATTACCTGGCCTATACCCGCAAGGAAGCGGTGGGTGTGGTCGGCGCCATCGTGCCGTGGAACTTCCCGCTGCAAACCATGGCCTGGAAGCTGGGCGCTGCGCTGGCGACCGGTTGCACGGTGGTGGTGAAACCGGCCGAGTTGACCTCGCTGTCGGCGCTGCGCTTTGCCGAGCTTGTGCAAGAGGCGGGTATTCCAGAGGGCGTGGTCAATATCGTCACCGGTCGCGGCAGTGTGGTGGGCGCGGCCATGGCGACCCACCCCGGCATCGACAAACTGACCTTCACCGGTTCAACCCCCGTCGGCCGCACCGTAGGCCAGGCCGCGCTGGATGACATGAAGCGCCTGACCCTGGAACTGGGCGGCAAATCACCGGTCATCGTCTTCGCCGACGCCGACCTTCCAGCCGCTGCCCGTGCGGTGGCCAACGGCGTATTCTTTAACTCAGGCCAGGTCTGCGATGCCGGCACCCGTGCCTATATCCACCGCAGTGTCTACGACGAATTCCTGCGCGAGCTGGCCGCCTATACCCAGACCTTGAAGATTGCCCCCGGCATGGACCCGGACTGCTTTATCAGCCCGCTGGTCTCGGCCCTGCAAAAAGAGCGGGTGCAGGCGTATATCCAGCTCGGCAAAGAGGAAGGCGCCGAGGTGTATTACGGCGGCGAGCCTATCGAGGGCCCCGGCTATTTTGTCCAGCCGACCATCTTCGCCCATTGCCGCAACGACATGCGCATCGTCCAGGAAGAGATTTTCGGCCCGGTGCTGGTCACCGCCCCGTTCGATGACGAGGAAGAGGCGCTGGCACTGGCCAACGATTCACCCTTTGGCCTGGCAGCCGCCCTTTATTCCAACGACCTGGGCCTTGTCCACAGCCTGATCCCCCGCCTGCGCGCCGGTTCCGTGTACGTCAACGCCCACAGCACCATCGACCCGGCGATGCCGTTCGGTGGCTACAAACAATCCGGGTTTGGCAAGGACCTGGGATCGGAACAGCTGGAGTTCCTGCTGGAGACCAAGGCGGTCTGGATTACGCTGCCGGGCTGAGTGCAGCCCACCCCTGCAGCGGCACTGACGTGATGTTCACAAAACAACAAGAGACCTCATCATGCACACTCCATCTAAGGCCGCCAGCCCTTCGACGCAGCGCATTGACGCGCTTGCCGTCGAAGGCCACTCGATCGATTTCATTCCTGAAAGCGAGCGCACCGACAAACTCAGAAGCCAAGGGCCGTTCTGGTTTTTGGGCAACTTCACCTTCTTCACCATGACCATCGGTTTCGTCGGCCCCAGTGTCGGCTTGACCGCCTTGTGGACCACGCTGGCCGGCACGCTGGGCATCATGTTCGGCACTTTGTTCATGGCCTTTCATGGCTCGCAAGGCCCGCACCTGGGCTTGCCGCAGATGATTCAGTCGCGGGCACAGTTCGGTTATCGCGGTGTGATCCTGGTGTTGTTGGCGACGCTGTTTGTGTTTGCCGGCTTCAACATCGTCAACCTGGTGTTGATGATGCAGGGGCTGCACACACTGTTCGGGTTCAATCCGGTGGCCGTGGCGTTGGCGGTGACCTTGCCGGCTGCGCTGCTGGCGATCCTTGGGCATGACTGGATGCACCGCAGTTTCAAATGGGCGCTGTATTTGTCGCTGCCGCTGTACGGGTTGGTGACATTGGCCGTGCTGATGAATTGGGTCCCCGATGCGCCGCTGCCGGTGCTGGCGGCCGGTGAAGTGGCGCCGCCACCGCTGGGCTTCAACTGGACGGGCTTCATCGCCCAGTTTGCCGCGGCCGCGAGCTACAACATCGCCTATGCCCCGTACGTTTCCGACTACTCGCGTTACCTGCCGAAAAACACACCGGGCGGCAAGCTGATCGCTGCGGTGTTTCTGGGTGCTTCGTTGTCCGGGGCCTGGATGATTGCCGTCGGCGGCTGGTTGGCCGAGCACCTGCACACCACCGACGTGCTGGTAGCGCTGGGCCAGGTCGGGGACACGGTGTCTTCGCTGGTCGGTACGGCGGTGGTGGTGGTGACTATCCTGGCCTTTGTGCCGGTGATCGCGATGAATATCTACAGTGCCAAGCTCACAACGCTGACGTGCGTCGACTCGATCAAGCACATCGAGCCGACCCGCAAGGCCCGCGTGCTGGCCATCACCTTTGTGATCTTGCTGCAACTGGGGGTGGCGCTGAGTATCCAGAGCTCTGGCAAAGGGTTGTCGGTGCTCGGGATCTACCTGGTGGTGATGCTCTACTTCCTGGTGCCCTGGACCTCGGTCAACCTCACCGACTACTTCTTTGTGCGCAAGGGCCGCTACGCCATTCCGCACTTTTTCCAGCCTCAGGGCAGCCTCTACGGTAATTGGGGCCTGCGCGGCATTGCCTCCTATTTCATCGGCTTTGTCGCGATGATCCCGTTTTTCTACATCTACGACGGCGTCGAACAGCGCGAGGTGTACGTCGGCCCGTTGGCCAAGGCACTGGGCAACATCGACGTCGCCTGGCTGGTCGGCCTGATTGTCTCGGCGATTGCCTACTACCTGCTCAGCCGCTCGATCGACCTGGTGCGCGAAGAGCGCGTGATCCACCAGATCGAAGCCACCAGCCCGCATTTCACGACTGGCGATAAAAGGGCCAAGGCCCCTCTGGCGCCGCTCGGCAAAACGACCTTTGGGAGATAACCATGGCGACTCAACAATACGACTACATCATTATTGGCGCAGGCTCAGCCGGTTGCGTTTTGGCCAACCGCTTGAGCGAAGATCCCGCCACCTCTGTGTTGGTGCTGGAGTTCGGCGGCAGTGATCGCAGCGTGATTATCCAGATGCCCAGCGCGTTCTCGATTCCGATGAACACGCAAAAATACAACTGGCGCTACGAAACCGACCCGGAGCCCCACCTCAATGGTCGCCGGGTTCACTGCCCACGGGGCAAGGTGCTGGGCGGTTCCTCATCAATCAACGGCCTGGTGTACATCCGCGGCCATGCGTGCGACTTCGATGAGTGGGAGTCTCTGGGCGCGCAAGGTTGGGGGTATCGCAATTGCCTGCCGTATTTCAAGCGTGCCGAGCATTACGAAGACGGCGGCGATGACTATCGTGGCGGCAGCGGCCCGCTGCACACCACCAACGGCAACCACATGAAAAACCCGTTGTACGGGGCGTGGGTAGAGGCGGGCGAGCAGGCCGGCTACATCAAGACCGACGACTGCAACGGCTTCATGCAGGAAGGTTTCGGTGCCATGCACATGACCGTCAAGGACGGCGTGCGCTGCTCGACGGCCAATGCCTACCTGCGCCCAGTCATGGACCGTCCGAACCTGACGGTGATCACCAAGGCCATGACGCGCCACATCATTATGCAAGGCAAGCGCGCGGTGGGGGTTGCCTACGACTGCAACGGCAAGACCCATGAGGTGTTCTGCAAGCGCGAAGTCCTGGTGTCATCGGGCCCGATCGGTTCGCCACACCTGTTGCAGCGTTCTGGTATCGGCCCGGCTGAAGTCTTGAAAAAAGCCGGCATCCCCGTTCGCCACGACCTGCCGGGCGTGGGTGAAAACCTGCAGGATCACGCCGAGGTCTACATTCAATTCGGCTGCAAGGAGCCGGTCACACTCAACAGCAAGATGGACCCGTTGAGCAAACTGATGATCGGCCTGCGCTGGCTGCTGTTCAAGGATGGCCTGGGTGCGACCAACCACTTCGAAGCGGGCGGCTTTATCCGCTCGGAGGAGGGGCTGCGCTGGCCCGACATCCAGTTCCACTTCCTGCCGGCGGCCATGCGCTACGATGGCAACAAGCCGATCAAGGGCCATGGCTTCATGGTGCTGACCGGGCCGAACAAGCCCAAGAGCCGTGGCTTTGTCCGGGCACGTTCGGCGGACCCTTACGAGCACCCACAGATTCTCTTCAATTACCTGGAGCGTGAAGAAGACCGTGAAGGCTTCCGCCGTTGCGTGCGTCTGACGCGCGAGATCATCGGTCAGCCGGCCATGGATCGCTTTCGCGATGCCGAGATCGCGCCGGGGCCGCAGGTGAGCAGCGATGCAGAAATCGATGCGTTCGTGCGCGACAACCTGGAAAGCACCTACCACCCCTGCGGCTCTTGCCGGATGGGCGAGGACGACATGGCGGTGGTCGATTCCGAACTGCGGGTGCGCGGCATTGATGGCCTGCGGGTGATCGACTCTTCAGTGTTCCCGACCGAGCCCAATGGCAACCTCAATGCCCCGACCATCATGCTCGCCGAGCGTGCATCCGACCTAGTGCTTGGCCGCACGATGTTGCCGGCCGCTGAAGTGCCCATCGGCCTGGTGCAAGACTGGGAAACCCGTCAGCGCAGCAAGGCACCAGTGCGTAATGTTCGGGTTTGAATGATCGGCCAGACAACGGAATAGCAACCGAGTTCAACATCCGAGCGCGTTCGTTCGGATGTTGTGAACCGTGTCAATAGTATGAATAAGAATTATATACATTTACATACAAAGAATAATCGTTATCATTAGCGCGATAAATCATCCAAGAAGGTGTCTAAGGTGGCTTTTTCGCGCATTAACCCGGCCTGCGTGTCGTTGCTGGGTGTTCTGGTTGTATCCGATTTGCATGCAGAAACAGAGTCTGCTCTGACTTTGCCGACCACGGCTGTCAAAAGCGATTACAGCGAGCAGAGCTACCTGTCGAGCGAGAGCAAGAGCGCATTGAAAATCGATGCCCCTCTGCGTGATATCCCGCAAACGGTGAACGTGATTCCCCAGAGCGTGATCAAGGACCAAGGTGCGTCGTCGATGGAAGACGTGCTGAAAAACGTCCCCGGTATTGGTCTGTCCAATGGCGATGGCCAGCGCGACCAAGTCACCATTCGTGGTTTCAGCGCCATTGGCGATATGTACGTCGACGGCGTTCGCGATGATGCGCTGTACTTCCGTGATCTCTCCAACGTGGAGCGGGTGGAAGTGGTCAAAGGCCCGGCCGCTGTGCTTTATGGTCGTGGTTCTTCCGGCGGCTTGATCAACACCGTCAGCAAGAAGCCCAACTTCACACCCAAGCAGGAAGTCGGTGTCAGTGTCGACAGCGAAGGCAAAAAACGCACTCAGTTCGATGCCGGCTGGGCTGATCAGCAACAGGGCGATAAAGCCTTTCGTGTAACCGGTGCGCTGGAGAACAGCGACACCTTCCGTGACGACGGCTATATCGATCGCAAGGCCCTCGCGCCTTCCGCTTACTTCAAGCTGTCTGACGACCTGGAACTGAACCTGGGCGCCAGCTATCTGTATGACAAGCGCATGATCGACTTCGGCATCCCGGCCCTGGGCAATCGCCCAGTGGATGTGGACCGTGAAAAGCGTTTCGGTGCCGGCGACCCGGATGACGACTACTCCACCAGTGAAGTGTTCTCGTTCACGGCCGGCGTCGACTACCGCATCAATGATGACTTCAGCCTGAGCAACACCAGCCGCTACTACCACTACGACCTGGATCGCAACAACACGCTCGCGGACTCCAGCCCAACGCGCTTCGTGACCGCCCCCAACGGCGAGTTGCTGATCAAACTCACCCGCGGCAACGTGCAGCGCAAAGAAGATGGCTGGTTCAACCAGACCGAACTCAAGCAGCGTGCCGTACTGGCCGGGATGACCCATAACCTGCTCTATGGTGTGGAGTTGGGGCGCCAGGAGAAGTATCAGTCGGTGTTCAGCCAGGCCAACGTGGCGCAGGTTCCGGTGTTCCGTGATGCCTTGGTCGATGTGCCATTCAAGGCCAATCGGCAAACCGCCAAGGGCACCAATATCCAAGACACCGCCGGGTTCTACGTGCAGGACATGATCGAACTGGCACCCCAGTGGAAGGCTTTGGTGGGGGTACGGTATGACGTCTTTGACCAGAAATATAACGATGACTTGAGCAATCGCGACCTGTCCCGTACCGACACCACCTGGAGCCCGCGAATCGGCCTGGTCTATCAGCCGGATCAGATTCAGTCCTATTACGTTTCGGTGAGCCGTTCCTATCAGCCTTCCGGTGAAATGTTTGCCCTGGCCGCGACGAGCGAGGGACTTGAGCCGGAGGAGACCACCAACTATGAAATCGGCGGCAAGTGGGACTTGCTCGACAATCGCCTGGCGTTGACCGCGGCGCTGTTCCGTCTGGAACGCACCAATATGAAAACCAGCGACCCGGCAAACCCCACCCAATTGGTGCTGTCGGGTGAGCAGCGCACCGATGGTCTTGAGCTGACCGCCACCGGTCAATTGACCGACAAGTGGCAGGTCTATGCCGGCTATGCCTTCCTGGACGCCGAGATCACCAAGTCCAACAGCCGTACCAACGGTGTTGCCAACGAAGGTCAGGTACCCACTTTGACCCCGCGTCACAGCGCCAACCTGTGGCTGGTGCGCTCGCTGACCGAAACCTGGCGTGTGGGCATGGGTGCCAACTACGTGGATGACCGCTATACCGCGCTGGATAACAACGTGGTCATGCCGGCCTACACCACCGTGGACGCTGCGCTGCTGTACAACCAGCCGAAATGGGACATGGCCTTGCGTCTGCGTAACGTGTTCGACAAGGACTATTACGCCTCCGCCCACGGCTCGGTGGACCTGATCACGCCTGGCGCACCACGCACGCTGGAACTGAGCACCAACTACCGTTTCTGAGTGTTGGGGGCTGCTGACAACCCCCCAAATTTGCGCTTGAAATGACCTGTAGGAGCCGACCTTGGTCGCGATGGCCTCACCGCGGTTCTCCGTAGACCGCGGTGAGGCCATCGCGGCATAGGTATCTACACAATTCTGGGGCAGCGCGGCTCTTGTAGCCGCTGCCGAGGTACGAGGCTGCGATCGGCGGCGAAGCCGTCGTAAATTCAGGCCCTTCGGTGTGCCTGATGGATTACGGTCTCAGGTTTTACGGCCGCTTCGCTGCCGATCGCAGCCTCGTACCTCGTCAGCGGCTACATTCGTAGCAGTAGACGAGTTCAGCGAGGCCAGGTCCGGGGACGTAGTCCTCGCAAAGCCTGTACTCGCGGTGTATCTGAATACTGAAGTGCCAGGTTTTACGACTGCTGCGCAGCCGGACGTGGCCTCGTTCTACTCGTCCACTGCTACGAAATGCAGTACACCAAAAGATGTGTAGATACCTATGGCCATCGCGGTGGTCCGGCACTCCGGTAAAGCCTGCTCCTACCTTGAAAACCTGCGAGCGCCCACCACGCAGAAGATGACCGCAACGGTCACCCCCAGCATGCCCAGGCTGACCTGTTCATGCAGCAACGTGGCCGCCAGTGCCAGACCGAAGAACGGTTGCAGCAACTGCAACTGACCGACCGCCGCAATCCCGCCCTGAGCCAACCCGCGATACCAGAACACAAAGCCGATCAGCATGCTGAACAGCGAAACGTAACCCAGGCTGGCCCAGGCACTGGGGCTAATGCCTGAAAAAGAATGCGGGGCAGTTATCCAGGCCAGTGCAGCCATGACCGGCAGCGACACCACCAAAGCCCACGAAATAACCTGCCAACCGCCCAGCGTGCGAGACAGTTTCGCACCCTCGGCGTAGCCCAACCCACAGGCCAGAATCGCCAGCAACATCAAGGCATCGCCCAGGGGCGCAGCGCTCAAACCTTGCGTGAGCGCATAGCCCACCACCAGCAGGCTCCCCAGCACCGAAAAAACCCAGAACGTCGGGCGTGGACGCTCGCCGCCGCGCAGCACGCCGAAGGCTGCCGTGGCCAATGGCAGCAGGCCGACGAACACGATGGAGTGAGCCGAGGTTACGTACTGCAGCGCCAGGGCTGTCAGTAGCGGAAAGCCCACGACAACCCCCAGCGATACCACAATCAGCGGCACCCATTGATGCCGAGCGGGGCGCTTTTCCTTGAACAGCGTGAGCAAGGCAATGGCGAGCATACCGGCGATGGTGGCGCGAGCTACGGTCAGGAACACCGGGTCGAACTCCAGCACCGCCAGGCGCGTGGCGGGCAACGAGCCGCTGAAGATCACCACGCCGATCAAGCCATTGAGCCAGCCACGGGTGGTCTGGGACGTGGCTGTTTGTTGCAGATTCGATGCGCGTTCCATGGGCGGTCCTACTCACAGTTGCGAAATGGGATACACAGAGGCATCGTAGGGCTGCTTATCAGTACAATCAAAAAATTGTCATGGATACATTCACATGCCTCGTTCACGCTACAAATCAGTCGTCGATGCGTTTGCCGCGGATATCAGGGCAGGGCGATTGCCGCCGGGGACGCGCTTGCCCACCCATCGGCAGTTGGCAGCCAGCGAAAAACTCGCGCTGGTCACGGCAAGCCGGGTCTATGCCGAGCTCGAAGCCATGGGCTTGGTCAGTGGCGAGGCGGGCCGCGGCACCTTTGTTCGCGAGACTTCGTTGCCACCGAGCCTGGGTGTCGACCAGAAGCACATCGCGGTGGGCATGATGGACCTCAACTTCAATTACCCCTCGTTGCCGGGTCAGGCGGACCTGCTGCGCACCGCGCTGCGCCAGCTTGCACTGTCCGGCGACCTCGAAGCCCTGTTGCGCTACCAACCTCACGCCGGGCGCTTGCATGAGCGCGCTTCGGTGGCGCGTCACCTGTTGGCGCGGGGCCTGTCGGTGGAAGCCGATCAGGTGTTGATCGTCAACGGTGCGCAACAAGGCTTGGCGGTGACCCTGATGGCGCTGCTGCAGCCAGGCGATGTCATCGCGGCCGACGCCCTGACGTATTCGGGTTTCAAGGTGTTGGCCGAAGCGCTGCACCTGGAGATCGTCGCCATTCCCGTGCTCGAACATGGCCCGGACCTGGAGGCGTTTGAGCAGTTGTGCCGTCACCGACGGGTGCGCGCCGTGTACAGCATGCCGACACTGCACAATCCGTTGGGCTGGGTGATGAGCCTGGCCCAGCGCGAGCAGTTGGTGAGCATTGCTCGCCGACATGAACTGCTGATCATCGAGGATGCCGCCTATGCCTTTCTGGTCGAAGAGCCCCCGGCGCCACTGGCCGTGTTGGCGCCGGAAAGAACCGTCTACGTGTCTGGGCTTTCCAAGAGTATTGCCACTGGATTGCGGGTGGGCTTTATCGCCGCGCCCATCGAACACATGCCAGCCCTGGAGCGAGCGATCCGTGCGACCACCTGGAACACCCCAGGCATACTGACCGCGATTGCCACCGGCTGGCTCGACGATGGCACCGTCATGCAGTTGGAGGACGAAAAGCGGCGCGATGCACAGGCCAGGCAAGCCATTGCTTCTGAGATGTTGGCAGGGCTACGTACGGTGGGTCATCCCAATTCCTATTTTCTATGGTTGCCCTTGCCTGAAGACGCTCGCGCCGACCAGGTCGTCGTGGCGTTGTTGCGCGAACAGGTGGCCGTCTCCACGGCTGAGCCGTTTGCGATCTCGGCCCATGTGCCTCATGCGTTGCGGTTGGCATTGGGCTCGGTGGAGTTACCGGTGCTGCGCCAAGCGCTGGCGAAAGTCCACTGGATTGTCTCCGCCCTGTAGGAGCAGGCTTTAGCCGCGATGGCATCACCACGGTTCATCGTAGACCGCGGTGACGCCATCGCGGCTAAAGCCTGCTCCTACAGCGCCCGTGGTCTACCCTGAATCGATGCCTTTATTGACTGGGGAGCCTGCTATGGACCGTCTCACCGCGAAAGACTTTGCCCCTGAGCTGCTGGAACTGTACGACTACTATGCCCATGGCCAGATTAACCGCCGCGAGTTCCTGGACCGTGCGGCGGCTTTTACCCTGTGCGGTTTGTCGGCCAGTGCTTTTCTGGCAGCCTTGAGCCCCAACTATGCGCTGGCCGAGCAAGTGTCCTTTACCGACCCGGCCATCATCGCGGAGTACATCACCTACCCATCACCCAAGGGCAACGGCCAGGTCCGCGCCTATCGAGTGCGTCCCGCCAAGGCGGCTGCAAAAGTACCGGGCGTTGTGGTCGTGCATGAAAATAGAGGGCTCAATCCCTACATCGAGGACGTCGCCAGGCGCCTGGGCAAGGCCGGTTTTGTCGCACTCGCCCCGGATGGCCTGAGCTCGGTAGGCGGCTATCCCGGCAATGACGACAAGGGGCGGGAGCTACAGCAGAAGGTCGATCCAGAAAAGCTGATGAATGATTTTTTTGCCGCCATCGAGTGGCTGATGAAGGACGCAGCCACCACCGGCAAGGTCGGTATCACAGGGTTCTGCTATGGCGGTGGCGTCGCCAACGCGGCGGCGGTCGCGTACCCAGAGCTAGGAGCGGCGGTGCCATTCTATGGACGCCAGCCCAATGTTGAAGACGTGGTGCGCATCAAGGCGCCTCTGCTTTTGCATTATGGCGAGCTGGATACGCGCATCAACGAAGGGTGGCCGGCGTATGAAAAAGCCTTGAAAGCGGCCGGCAAAACCTATGAAGCCTATATTTACCCCGGCGCCAACCACGGTTTTCACAATGATTCGACGCCTCGCTATGACGAAGCCGCCGCCAACCTGGCCTGGGACCGGACCCTGGCCTGGTTTCGCCGCTATCTGGTGTAAGGCTTAGCGGGCGCCGAACATCATCGTCCAGTAGATGCCGTATTCGCTGCGCGAGTCGGTGGTGGCCGCCGCGCCGACCTGTGTGAACATCGGGTTCATCAGGTTGGCGCAATGGCCGGGGCTGGCCAGCCAACTGGCCATGGCCTGGCTGGGCGAACCTTGCCCGGCGGCAATGTTCTCGCCAACTTGACGCCCACGGTAGCCGGCAGCCCGGGCCCGGTCATAGGGAGAGTTGCCATTCGGGTCCTGGTGAGCGAAGTAATCGCCACGGGCCATTCCCCGGCTATGGCCCAAGGCCGCCGTTTGCAGGGCGCTGCTCCAGGCCAGCGGCTTGGCGGGTGCAAAGCGCTGACGCCCACACATGCGCGGTTTGGCCCGAGCAGCGTTGACCTGAGCCAGCAAGGATTTATCAGTGCTGCGCCCGTCGCTCATACGGCTATCGATCAAAGGCCGGGCCAGCACCAGCTGCCATCGTCCACCGGCTTGGCTCAAGCTGATGTCGGCGTATTGGCTGTCGAGTACCGAGTCGCAATACTCATTGCGCAGCATGGCGAATGCGGAATTGGCATCGCGGGCCCCCACCAGTTGGATACTTTCCACCTTTGCCGCCTGATAGCCACGGGCTTTCAATCCATCGCGCAAGCTACCGCCGTAACCCATGGGCAGCGTTAGTTGTGACGTCAGTTTCAGCGGCGCCATCGCTGGTGCAACGCGCCCCTCGCAGCGTCCGGGGTGGGCACGATAACTGTTGATGGCTTGTAGTAACTGTCGCTCGTCAGCGCCATGGGCCGAGTTGGCAAATAGGGGCAGTGTGAACATCAGGCACAGTGAAAGAGCGCGACAGCGGAAGGTAAGGCGCATGGGCGAGCAGCTCGAAGAAGATGAGGGTGAAGACTCAAGGCTCGAATAGGACTGCTCGTTGGTGCACTAGTTTCAGCTGTTAAAACAAATATTTACCCGTGCTTTCGAGGACCAGTTCTAGGATTGAAGCGCGTCAGGTGCGTAAACCATAGAGCAGGCAATTTGCTGGCCCCCGGCTTATTAGCCAAGCGGCAGAATCCTTCTTTTTCAATGGATTAGGTGAATAACCTTATGCGGATTGTCTGTTATGCGCTGGCATCGCTCGTCATGGTCATTGGCTCGCTGACCGCCCAGGCAAAGCCTCTGAGGGAAAACGAACGCTATGTGTGCCGATGGGGCTCGGGCATCGCCGGTAATGCCCAGGCCTGGAAGCTCTCGGGCATCAGCCGATACGGCGCACGTCAAAAGCTAATCAGCCACAAGTTCGAGAAACAGTGGATGCGCCGCATGGCCTTGGGTATCACCGAGCAGACCTACGACAGCGCCACACGGATGAAGCCTGAGCGAGTCAAGCAGATCTACTTCGATGACTGCATCCGACACGAAATGGCGCGACGCTGACGCCCCTGGCAACGGAATTGGGCTGTTTTAACGCCATTGGGTCAGGGCTGCACCGTTGTGAGCAGACTGTGCGTGAGCTTTACGGTTTCTTTACGGCGATTGTTGCGTCCTGCAAGGATACTTGCAGATACAAATCTGCACTTCAATTTTCGAGAAACATCATAGTGAGCCAACCTGCTTCCCACATAAACGAAGACTCTCATGCAAAAACTTCAGCCGCAGGCCTGCTGGTTGCAGCGGTAGGCGTGGTCTACGGAGACATCGGCACCAGCCCGCTTTACACCCTCAAAGAAGTATTCGCCGGGCACTATGGGGTACAGGCTAACCACGATGGGGTGCTCGGCATTCTTTCGTTGATTTTCTGGTCGTTGATCTGGGTGGTATCGATCAAGTATGTCTTGTTCATCCTGCGGGCGAACAATCAGGGGGAAGGCGGCATCATGGCACTGACAGCACTGGCCCGTCGTGCTGCCGTGCCCTATCCGCGCCTGAGCAGAGTGCTGGTCCTGCTCGGTTTGTTCGGTGCCGCGCTTTTCTATGGTGACAGCATGATCACCCCGGCGATCTCAGTCCTTTCCGCCGTAGAGGGGCTGCAGCTTGCATTCGATGGGATAGAGCACTGGGTCGTACCTTTGTCCCTGGTCGTTCTGGTTCCGCTGTTCTTGATCCAAAAACACGGTACCGCACGAATAGGCATCTTGTTCGGCCCCGTCATGGTGCTGTGGTTTTTGGTTCTCGGTGCTCTGGGGATCTACGGCATTTTGCAGCGTCCCGAGGTGCTGCAAGCGCTCAATCCCTATTGGGGCGCGCACTTCTTTATCGTCCATCCGGGGATCGGGGTGGCTATTCTCGGCGCCGTCGTGCTTTCACTGACAGGTGCCGAAGCGCTGTACGCCGACATGGGCCACTTCGGTCGCAAGCCGATCGCTCGCGCCTGGTTCATGCTGGTGCTGCCAGGGTTGGTGCTGAACTACTTCGGCCAAGGCGCCTTGATCCTGGGCAACCCCGAGGCGGTACGCAACCCGTTCTATCTCCTGGCACCCGATTGGGCGCTCCTGCCGATGGTCGGCCTTTCTACGCTGGCCACCATCATCGCCTCGCAAGCCGTGATTTCCGGTGCCTTCTCCCTGACCCGCCAGGCCATCCAGCTTGGCTATGTACCCCGTATGTTCATCCAGCACACTTCGAGCCAGGAACAGGGGCAGATTTACATCGGCACGGTCAACTGGGCACTGATGGTGGGCGTCGTACTGCTGGTCATCGGCTTTGAGTCTTCAAGTGCCCTGGCCGCCGCATACGGGGTAGCAGTGACAGGCACCATGTTGATCACCACGATCCTGTCCTCGGCTGTCGCGCTGCTCCTATGGAAAATGCCGCGCTGGCTGGCGATCCCGATGCTGCTCGGCTTTTTGCTGGTGGACAGCCTGTACTTTGCGGCCAACGCCCCGAAGATTGTGCAAGGTGGGGCCTTTCCCGTCATCGCAGGTATTGCGCTGTTCATTTTGATGACGACCTGGAAACGCGGTCGCAAGATAATTGTCGAGCGCCTGGACGAGACCGTGCTGCCGCTTGATCTATTCATTGGCAGCCTGCGTGCGCAACCGCCGCATCGAGTACAGGGTACCGCGGTATTTCTAACGGCTCGGGCAGACGCCGTCCCGCATGCCCTCTTGCACAATTTGCTGCATAACCAGGTGCTGCATGAGCAGGTTGTGTTGCTCACTGTGGCTTCCGAAGACAGCCCTCGCGTACCTGCAGAGCGGCGGTTTGATGTGGAAGATTACGGCGACGGGTTCTTCCGGGTAAACCTTCACTTCGGCTTCATCGAGGAGCCTGACGTGCCTGCGGCCTTGAGCCTTTGCCGCGTGAGCAAGCTGGATTTCAGCCCGATGCGTACCACGTACTTTCTGAGCCGTGAGACGGTTATCCCGACCAAGCGTATCGGTATGGCGCGGTGGCGGGAGCATTTGTTCGCCTTCCTGCTGAAGAATGCCAACAGCAACCTGAGGTATTTCAATCTGCCGCTCAATAGGGTGATTGAGCTGGGAACCCAAGTAGAGATGTAGCGTTGGGGCGGGCGATCAAGCCGAAATCTGCCGATAACCGTCTTCCTCCCCAGGGCTGCGGTCAAAGTGGCGTTTGTACTCGCGGCTGAATTGCGAGGTGCTCTGATAGCCCACTCGATGCGCGACCTGCGCCACACCCAGGCGCTCACCGATCAACATCTGCTGGGCCTTGAGCAATCGCAACCGCTTCAGGTACTGCATGGGCGAAAACAGCGTGTTGCGCTTGAAATGTTCGTGGAACGTCGAGGCGCTCATGTTGGCGCAATTGGCCAATGCGTCGACGTTTAGTGGCTCGGCATAGTGTTCGTGCAGATAAGCCAGTGAAGACGCGATGCGAGCAAAGTCCCCTTGCTGTTCGACCAGCGCGCGCAACACGCCTGCCTGGGGACCGCGTAGCGCTACGTACAGCACTTCGCGCACCCGGGCCTGGCCCATCACCTGGCATTCGAGCGGGTCCTGCAGGCAGCGCAGCAACCGCTCGACACTGTCGCGCATGGCCGGGGTCAGCGCGGCTGAAGTCATGGACTCCGGGGTCTGGGCCTGTACTTGCTCATCGGGCATCAAGCCCATGCTTTGCACCAACTCGGCCAATACGGTGCGATCGATGGCAACGGAGACGCCCAGCAAGGGTTCATCTTCGGTGGCGAAGGTTTCGCACATGAAGGGGACGGACAAGGCCTGCACCAGATAGTGGCCGGCGCCATATTCCAGCGTCCGCGGACCGAGGCGCGCCAGTTTGCTGCCCTGTGCGAGGATCATCAGGCTGGGCTCGTAGATCTGCGGGCTGCTGGCCACATAGTGGTCCCAGGACAGCACCTGCACCTGAGGCAAGCGGGTATCGACAAAGCCCGGCCGGGTCGCCAGGGGCTGGATAAGCGAGCAAAGCGTGGCATTGGCATCGCTGTGGCGGGTGAGCAGCATGAGAGTCCAGGCGCAGGATTAGACAGTTGCATCATCGCAGATCCAAGCGCAAATGCCGCACGCCAAAGGGCAATGCCGGAGTTTTAGGCATGACACCCGGAGGAATGCTGGTGGGCGCACAGGGTGAGGACCGGGACAATGCGCCGCCTCTACCTTTGTCGCTTTTGCGAGGTTCGCTATGTACACATCCATCGGTTACGCCGCCCAGTCGGCCACCACCCCCCTCGCACCCATGACGTTCCAACGCCGCAGCCCACGGGCAGACGACGTGGCTATCGAGATTCTTTATTGCGGTGTGTGCCACTCTGATATTCACCAGGCACGCAATGAGTGGGGCATCGCTGTCTATCCACTGATGCCGGGCCATGAAATTGTCGGAAAAGTGACCGCAATCGGCGCCAATGTCAGTCGCTACTCGGTGGGCGACCTGGTGGGCGTCGGCTGCATGGTCGACTCCTGCCGTGACTGCCAGGCTTGTCATGCAGACCTTGAACAGTATTGCGAGCAAGGCCCGACCATGACCTACGCCACCCCGGACCGGGTCGATGGCAGCAACACCATGGGCGGCTACTCCAGTAGCATTGTTGTCAACGAGCACTTTGTCGTGCGCATCCCTGCAAGCCTGGACCCCGCCAACGCCGCGCCGATCCTGTGCGCGGGTATTACCACCTATTCACCGCTCAAGCACCACGGTGTGAAGGCCGGGCACAAGGTCGGCATTCTCGGTATGGGAGGGCTTGGCCATATGGGTATCAAGTTCGCCAAGGCCCTGGGCGCTGAAGTGACCTTGTTCACCCGTTCGGCCAGCAAGGCCGAAGAAGCCCGCCGTCAGGGGGCTGACCATGTCATCGTCTCCACAGACCCTGCGCAAATGGCTGCAGCGGCGGGGCGCTTTGACTTCCTGTTGGATACCATCCCCGTGCAGCACGACCTGAACCCTTACCTGGAAACCCTGACCTTCGGCGGTGTGCACATCCTGGTGGGGTTGATCGAGCCGGTAGACCCGCCGATCCACGCCGCCAATCTGGTGCTCAAGCGTCGGGTGATTGCAGGTTCCTTGATTGGTGGCATCGCCGAAACCCAAGAAGTGCTGGATTTCTGTGCCGAGCACGGCATTACCTGCGATATCGAAATGCTCGACATTGAACACATCAACGAAGCGTTCAGCCGCATGATTGCGGGGGATGTGAAATATCGGTTCGTGATCGACATGGCATCGCTCAAGGCCCGTGCTGCGTAACTACAGCGTATCGATCGGCGTTTTCAGATAGCGCACGCCATTGGACTCGGCCTCCGGCATCTGCCCGCCGCGCATATTCACCTGCACGGCAGGCAGCATCAACAGCGGCATGTCCAGGGTCTTGTCGCGGGCTTCGCGCATCAATACGAAGGCGTCCTCGCTCACACCTTCACGCACATGCACGTTGCCCAGGCGCTGCTCGAGGACGGTGCTTTCCCAGGCGATCGGTCGACCGTTCGGACAGTAGTCGTGGCACATGTACAGATGGGTGTCGCCGGGCAGGGCGAGAATTTTCCGGATCGAGCGATACAAGGTGCGCGCATCGCCGCCCGGGAAGTCGCAGCGTGCGGTGCCATAATCGGGCATGAACAGCGTGTCGCCGACAAACGCCAGGGCCGGCCCTTGTTGATGCACCACATAGGTCAGGCAGGTCGGTGTGTGGCCTGGGGTGTGCATGACGGTGATCTCATGCTTGCCCAGCTGGAACGACTGACCGTCTTCAAGCAACACATCGAACTGGCTGCCATCACGCTTGAACTGCTCATCGCAATTGAACAACTCGCCAAACACCTGTTGCAGCCCGACGATCCGGCTGCTGATCGCGACGGTGCCGCCCAGTCGACGTTTAAGGTAAGCCGCTGCACACAAATGGTCGGCATGCACATGCGTTTCCAGAATCCACTGCAGCGAGGCGTCGAGTGCCTGGATGCGGGCGATCAACTCGTCAGCCGCCTTTGTACGACTGCGACCAGACTTGGGGTCGAAGTTCAGCACGCTGTCGATCACCGCGCACTGGCGCGTTTCCCGGTCCATCAGCAAGTAACTGAAGGAGGAGGTCGAGGGGTCCAGGAAACATTCCAGTAGTAGTTGATCGTCACTCACCAGGCAGATCTCCGCACAGAGGCTTGATCAAGCATGGTACAGAATGGCCAGGTTTACAGCCCGCCTTGTGTAATGACGCCAATGCACGTTGAGCATATGAAGTTGGTTATAAATTTATGTCATAACGATATAAGTGCTTATAAGAATTATCGCTATGCTGCGCGCCTGCAGACGATTTTTAGGGCATATCGATGGACTTCGGTAATCTGGGTTTTGTACTGGCTGGGTTGATTGTCGGATTTATCGTGGGCATGACAGGTGTCGGTGGCGGCTCGTTGATGACGCCCATCCTGTTGTGGTTCGGGATCAACCCCGCCACTGCGGTCGGCACGGATTTGTTGTATGCAGCCATCACCAAGTCGGGCGGTGTGCTGGTGCACAAGAAAAACAACAACATCGATTGGAAGATTACCGGCTGGTTGACCGCCGGTAGTGTCCCGGCGGTACTGCTGACCCTGTGGTTTCTCAGCAGCCTGGGCGAGGCGCCGGATGCGTTGAACTCGGTGATCAAGCAGGCGTTGGGTGTCGTATTGCTACTGACGGCCCTGGCGATCCTGTTCAAGAAGCAGTTGCTGGCCTTCGCCCAGAAGCATGCCGGCGACCACTACCATCTGAGCGATGCCAAACTCAACGCATTGACGGTGCTGACCGGCCTGATCCTGGGCACGATGGTGGCCTTGACCTCCATCGGTGCGGGTGCGCTAGGCACGGTAGCCCTGTTTGTCCTGTATCCATTCCTGGCCACCAAGCGCCTGGTGGGCACTGAAATCGCCCATGCGGTGCCCTTGACCCTGGTGGCGGGCCTGGGCCATGCAAGCATGGGCAACATGGATTGGCACCTGCTGGGTTGGCTGCTGATGGGGTCGTTGCCAGGGATTTACATGGGCAGCCACCTGACCGGCAAGGTGCCCGATGGCGTGTTGCGACCTTGCCTGGCGGCGATGCTGGTGATGATCGGGGCCAAGCTTGCGTTCTGATTGTTTCCGGCACACCGGACACATCAGTCAGACCGCGTCACCTTCATCGCAGGCAAGCCTGGCTCCTTCACAGCCCATACGCCATGCGGGGTGTAGGAGCCAGGCTTGCCTGCGATGGCCATAGGTATCTACACAACTCTGGGGCAGCGCGGCTCTTGTAGCCGCTGCCGAGGTACGAGGCTGCGATCGGCGGCGAAGCCGTCGTAAATTCAGGCCCTTCGGCGTGCCTGATGGATTACGGTCTCAGGTTTTACGGCCGCTTCGCTGCCGATCGCAGCCTCGTACCTCGTCAGCGGCTACATTCGTAGCAGTACGCCAAAAGATGTGTAGATACCTATGCTGCGATGGCCATAGGTATCTACACAACTCTGGGGCAGCGCGGCTCTTGTAGCCGCTGCCGAGGTACGAGGCTGCGATCGGCGGCGAAGCCGTCGTAAATTCAGGCCCTTCGGCGTGCCTGATGGATTACGGTCTCAGGTTTTACGGCCGCTTCGCTGCCGATCGCAGCCTCGTACCTCGTCAGCGGCTACATTCGTAGCAGTACGCCAAAAGATGTGTAGATACCTATGCTGCGATGGCCGCACCGCGATATCCGATCAAAGCAACGAACCCCTGCGCTCATGCGCGAGCAACCAGCGTTTGCGCTCGATGCCGCCGCCATACCCGGTCAAGGCCCCGGTACTGCCGATGACCCGGTGGCACGGCACCACCAGGCTGATCGGGTTCAGTGAGTTGGCCAGGCCCACCGCACGGGCCGCGCCAGGGCTGCCGATCTGTTCGGCGATCTGGCCATAACTGCGGGTTTCACCCGCCGGTATGGTACGCAGGGCATCCCAGACCTTGCGCTGAAATGTCGTACCGCCCCCGTCGATGGCTAACCCATCCAAGGCCTGCAGGTCTCCTTCAAGATAGGCGAGTAGCACAGTGCTGATGTGCCCAAGCCCGTTGCTTGCAACCCACCGAACCTGTTCCCCGAATCGTGCCCTCAACAACCGCATCAAGCGCTCGTGTGGTTGATCGAAATCCAGCGCCACCAGCGCCTGTTCATTGGCCACGATCAAGATAGGCCCCATCGGCGCAGGCCAGTCGATTTGAGAGAACAACAGCAAGGCAGGCTCCTTTATTGGGTCATGCTAGGGCGCGCGATGGCGCTCATAGTACGCCAACATGGGCTGGGTACTCAGGCCATGGACCAGAATGCTCAAGGCTACCACTGAAAGCGTCAGGTCGATGGCAACATTCGCGGTGGCGGGCGCCAGCCCATGGTTCATCGCGAAAAACAGGTAGTACAGGCTACCAATGCCACGAATGCCGAACCAGCCTATCAACAGACGCTGCTTGAGATTGAGCAACGAACCCCAGGGCAACAGCAACACACTCAGCGGCCGCACCAGGCAAAACAGGGCCAAGCCTGCGAGCAGTGCCTGCCAGTTCCAGTGGCTGGCAACCACCACCCCTAGCAGCGTCACCAACAACACCTCCATGGCACGCTCCACCAGGCTGCCGAAGGCAAGCATATCGCCCATCATGATGCCCGCGGCAACCTGGGCATCCGGCAGGTTCTCGATGTCGCCATGCACGGCGTTTTCGGGGGCCGCGTCAAGATGCCCCGCAATCGGCTGGGCCAGATGTTCGGAAGGGGTGTGGGGGTCGCCGGTGAACTTGACTTCCGCCTGGCGCAGGCCCAGGCCTGCCGCAAATACCGACAGAAAACCATAGGCCTGCAGCCAATCGGCGAGTACATAGGCCAAGGCGATCAGGGCAAGGCCCAGGTAGTCGTTGGGCGACAGGGTACTGTCGTCGTTCCTGATACGCAGTGCCAGGGTCAAGCGGCCCAGCCACTTGCCCATCCAGTAGCCGATCAGAAGCCCG
Organism: Pseudomonas sp. KH_021; assembly: GCF_057838865.1. Taxonomy (NCBI): domain Bacteria; kingdom Pseudomonadati; phylum Pseudomonadota; class Gammaproteobacteria; order Pseudomonadales; family Pseudomonadaceae; genus Pseudomonas; species Pseudomonas sp. KH_021. The sequence goes on from NZ_CM174477.1 coordinate 2,974,276, forward strand.
GCCGGTACAGCCCAGAGCAGGCTGTACAGCACCCAATCGAGGATCCATCCTTCATCGTTGCCGCCATGCTGCAAGGCCAACAAGCCCAGCAGAACGAAAGGGAAGGCGATGCCATCGTTGAGCCCCGCTTCGCCAGAAAGCCCAAAACGCAGGCGGTCGTAGTCGCCGGCATGATTGACTTGAACAAGCCCGGCCAGCACGGGGTCGGTGGGTGCCAGGATTGCACTCACCAACAACGCCTGGGGCCAACTCAACCCCAGAACACTGTGCAGCACTGCACACAGGCCCAGAATACTGAGCACCAGGACCGGGCCCGCCAGCCCGAAAGACACGCGCCATTGCCGGTGCTTGAGCGGCAAGCGCAGTTTCAGGCCGCTGACGAACAGCGAGAACAGCAACGCGACCTCGGTGAGGTGTTCCATCCATTGCGCGCTGTCCTTGAGATCAAGGTGCAGCACCCCCAGGCCTGCCGAGCCTATACCCACCCCCAGTGCCAGGCATACCGCCGAGGTGGTCACCGGCATCCAGCGCAAGTACGAGGAGGTCAACGCAAGCGTCAGCAGCACGGCACCCAGCGCCGCCACCCAGAGAGTGAAGCTCATGATCGGACCCTGCCTCGTGTGACGCCCCCGTGAGCATTCGAGGCGCGCTGCGGGGCAGAGGTTCCTGCTGACCGATCACTGCCGGCTCACGCTAGCCTCGAGTCCCAGGCAACATACTGCGCAGCACACCGTCACGGCGTATCAGCCCATGGAACAGCGCTGCCGCCAGGTGCAACAAAACGGTGGCGAACAGCAGGTAGGCAAGCCAGCTGTGAAGCGTTCGAAGCGGCGCATACAGCGTGAGGTCATGGGGCAGCAGCGCCGGCAGTTGCAGCGGGATCGGGTAACCCCCGGCCGAAAGCATGCCCCAGCCAATCAATGGCATGGCAAGCATTAAACCGTACAACAACAGATGCGAGGCCTTCGCCGCCCAGCGCTGGGCTGCTGGCATATCGGTTGGCAGTGGCGGCGGGGCGAAGGTCAAGCGGGTGACAATGCGTACCAGCACCAACACCAGCAGCGCCAGGCCAATGGCTTTATGCAGGCTGATCAGCAGGGTATGGCGAGGTGAAAGGTCGATGACCATGCTCACGCCAACGAACAGCATGGCCAGAATCAGCACGGCCATCAGCCAATGCAGCAGGCGGGCGAGTGGATGGAAGCGAGTGGACGGGGTGCGGTTCATGGCTTGGCTCCCAGGCTTGCGGCCTCGCGGCTGCGGCGGTTGAACGATTCGGAGTAGGCGGCTGAACGGGCAGCGAGAACCGGGTCGTCAGAGGGTTCGATGCCGCTTGGCAGAATCAACGGGTCGAAATTCAGGTCTCGGCAGGCGCCCTGTTCAGGGGCTTCGACCTGCTCGATCACCAGCGTGCCAGCCTCCACTTCGCGCCGCTCGGCAGGCCATGGATGAGAGGGGTCATCGACCGGGTCACCAGGCTCGGCCAGGGTCAGTAACAGCTTCCAGCGCAGCGGGGCCTGGGCCAGGCGGTGCGCAAGATCGTGCTGCAGGAAATCCTTGTCTTCGACCTGGGCGGGCAGTGGGGCGAACGGCGTTTGCGGGGCCATGCGCCAGCGCACATAGCGGGCGGTGCCCTGGGCGTCGATCAGGCGAAAGGCATTGATGCTGTGATAGGTGGTGCTGGCAAAGCTATCCGAGGCCTTGTAGTCCTTGGCCCACTGGCGAAAAGGCGCGCTTTCCGGATGCTTGGCGAAAAACGCCGGCATCTTCGTCGGGTCTGGCTTGCCGGTGGCGGGGTCTGGAACCATGGCGAGCATCTGCTCGTAGAAGGCTTCGGCCGTTCCGACAGCCAGCACGGGCGGGTTATTCATGCCGCTGCGCCAGTGCTGGCCATCGTCGGTGCTAAATTCCACGGCAAGGCTGCGAACTGGCACATTGGTATCGGCGCTGGCGGGGTTGGCGCCACCGATGGCGAAGCGGCCGATCACCGGGACCTTGGGTTGGCTGAACACTCGGGCGCGAGACAGCGATTCGGCCAAGCCACTGCTTTGGAAGTAACCGCTGACACACAAGCCCTTGGCGTGGTTTTTTCGATAGCCAGGATGGTGCCCGGCCTGGGACTCGAAGGTGTCGATGATTTGATTAGGCGTCAGGCGATCTGGGCCGATCCAGCCGGCAGCGTAGGCAAAGCCGGCTCCCAGGGCGGCGACGCTCAGGCCGATGGCGGACAGGCGTAACACAAGGGCGCGACCTTGTAATGGAGTGCTCATGGGCATTGACCCGGTCAGTGAATGAGCCAGTACGACGTTGCTGCGCCGACTTTATTCCACGCATCGGGGAATAAAGTTGGGGCTTGGGCGTCTGCCTCTTACACTGACCGCCTGCAGGCCCAGATTCCTGACTATGAATGACCTCAACGACGATCAATTGCGCGACATGCTCCAGCGCCTGCGCCGCTTTGCCTTGTGGTTGACCCGCGAAGCCAGCAGCGCTGACGACCTGGTCCAGGCCACCGTAGAGCGCGCCCTGAGTCGTCGCGCGCAGCAACAAGGCGACGACAGCTTGCGCCCTTGGCTGTTCTCGATCCTCTATCGACTGTTTCTGGACAGCAAGCGCCGCGAACGCCGGCATGCCCGCTGGCTGGCCTGGTTCGGGCGCGAGGAAGCAGTGGGCAGCAACACCGAGGACATCGTCCTGGCCGAGTCGGGCCTGGCTGCCTTTGCCCAGTTGTCGGCCGAGCAGCGGGCGTTGCTGTTGCTGGTGACCGTCGAAGGGCTGGGCTACAAAGAGGCCGCCCAGGCCCTGGATGTCCCCATTGGCACGGTCATGTCGCGCTTGTCGAGGGCACGTGCGGCACTGCGTGAACTGGCCGAGGGCAACACACCGCCCCCAGCACTGCGGAGGTTTAAATGAGTCGCTTGATCCCATCTGAAGAAGAATTGCATGCCTATGTCGACGAGCGTCTTGAACCTGGGCGTCGGCGCGAAGTAGCACTGTACCTGGCCGCCAACCCGGAACAAGCCGCGCGCATCGAAGGTTGGCGTAACGACGCCCGGCAACTGCGCACGGCCTTGGCCGGCTTTGCTGAGCATCCTTCCAACCCACGCCTTGATCCGCGTAATGTCCGCCGTCAGTTGCGTCAGCGTCGGCAGCAGCGCTGGGCGGTGGCGGCCATGTTACTGGTAGCGCTGGGCATTGGCGGGGCAGGGGGCTGGCAGGCTCGGGAGTCGAGCCTGTTGGCCAACAGCCCGCCGATGGCCGACGCCGTGCAAGCCCACCGTTTGTTCGCTCACGCCTCCAACCTTGACCTTGCGGCGCAGCGCCCGGCGCAGCTGCAGGCCTGGCTGGCCGAGCACTTTCGCCAAGCAACCCCGTTGCCGGATCTGTCGGCCTACGGGTTCACGCCTGTCGGTGCTCGGCTGCTGAGTAATGAACAAGGGCCTGCGGCCCTGTTGCTGTTTGAAGATGCCAAGGGCGAACGGATCAGCCTGTTCCTGCGTTCCCCCAGCGAGCACAACGCGCGAATGCCCCGTGGGCAGCGGGTCGAGGGCCAGTTGCAGGCCCGGTACTGGTCCGAGGGGGCCTACAACTATGCGTTGGTGAGTGATGCTGGCGACAGCCGGGCCGAACAGGTGCGGCAGGTGTTGGATATTGCGCTATGAGGCCGGGCAGTCGCATGAAGTGCGACAGGCCCTCCGGTGCCTATGACTAGGGCGTAACCCCTGAAAACCCATGACAAAAATCAGTAAAAACGGTCAGACCGTTGAGAATCAGTCGGTACGGCCCCGGCCATGCCCGACACAAGTTCGAGCCGCCGAGCAGTTCTGCACCCGCCAATCCAATTACCCGGATACTCGGGCGCTCCCCGGGCATAGGTTGTCGGCGCAACCTCAGTCCCGCCACAGCGGGAACCTCGGCAAGCTTTGGTAGAAGGCCATATCGTGGTTAGGCCAGAGTTGCGCGTCTTCGTCGCGGGCCAGCGCGTTGAGCTTGCGGATACTGGCGAGGGCCAGCGCTTCGTTGTCTTGCCAGCAGTAACCGGGGGCGATTTCCTCCGTCAGATTCTCGTTGAGATCGGCGGCGTCGCCGCAGAGGATCACCGGTCGGCCTTTCGGTAACTCGATGAACAACGACATATGCCCGGCGGTGTGGCCAGGGCTGGAGATGGCTTGGACGCCTGGGGCGACGGTGTATTCGCCAGTTTGCAGGCGCCATTGATCGGCATTGGTCAGTTCGTCGGCAAACACCCCCTCATCCAGGCCGGTACGCGCGGCCGCCAGTTCGTCGGCGTGCAGATGCACCTCGCAGCCCGGCAAGTCGCAGATGCCGCCGGCGTGGTCGAAGTGCAGGTGGCCGATGAAGACCACATCGATATCGGCTGGCGTCAGACCCAATTTCGCCAAATAGCGCGGGATGCGCTGCTCTTCATGCATGGTGGGCGGCTCGAACTGAGGGCGCATCGGCTCGAAGTACTGCTTACTCAAATTGGGATCGGCCACCTTGCGGTAGTCGCAGCCGACGTCATAGAGAATGCGGCCGTTGGGTGTCTCGATCAGGTACGCGAGGATCGGCGCTTGAATGAACTGCCCATGGCCGCGCCCGCGGGTCGACACGGTCTTCTCATAACGGTGGGTGCCCGTCAGCAGGGGCCAAAGCTTGAGAGCACGAGACATGGTGAATTCCTCGCGACACGGAGCCTACGAAAGCTGTGGCTTCATCGGCGGCAGATGGCAGTGGCGAACGAGGCCTCTGAGGGACTGGCGCTAGTCCGCTGTAGTTGAACTCCCTTCGGGTGGGAAAGGCGGTCCCGGGCTTGAGCCCCGTCGCCGCGATCTCCTTGTCCATGCGGGCGTAGTGGCTGAGCGTTGTACAGGCGTTGCGTGAGGCAATGCCTGCGCGAACAGTGGTCGAAGCATTCCCAACTCGTACGGCCGTGTACGTTCGTCATCGGTCAAGGGCATTTGGTTTTTTCGCAGGGGTTCGCATTCCAGGAGGTGTTACCCGTTTTCTTCCGATGGCAGCACAGATCGTCCAGCACCGAACTGGTGTAGGTCACCGTCACCGTCGTCACGCCGATCCGCGAGTGGTGATTGAGATCGCGAATCGTGGACTGGGTGTCCAGGTGCACGCAGGCATGTGATCCCATGTCGAGTGGCCCCTCGTGAATGGCTTGAACGCCCTTGAAGAAAATTGCGTAGTTCATTGTGCCGGCGCCACTGGCGGAGTAGCGCGCCCCCTTGCCGGACTTGGCGACCGGGTCTTTCAAATTGCCGAGACCGATGTTCTGGGAGTCCGTGTAACCCAGGCCTTCCAGCCGCGTGACCTTGGAAGCCTTCACACGGTCGGTCAAACCAATGCCGAGCATGGTGGAGCCGCCTGTAATCGGCAGCACGACATCGGCCAGGACCTTGCTCGATTTGGCGCTGTATTTGGCGGTCAGGGTCCCGGTGGGCATGCGGGGTTCCAGTTGTCCCGCGGATTTCGCGTCCTTCTTGTGCCCCTCGTCGACGACGGCCTTGTTAAACTCAATGGTGATGGTGTCGACCCAGGGTTGTGTTTTCGGGTCCGTGAGCGTTTCTTTGGCTCCTTCGAAAGCGATCGTGTCCTTGCCCTTGCTGCGGTATCGGGAAAGCGTGCGATTCACGCCTGCAGATGAGGATCCCGTCGAGCCGGTTTGCTGGACGACATGGGTCAGCTCATGGGCGATCAAGTGCTTGCCGGCTACCGATTCGGGCGCGTACTTGCCGGCCCCAAACACCAGGTCGCGCCCCACCGCGTAGGCGTCGGCGCTGACTTCATGGGCCGAGCGTTCGGCCAGGCTGCCAAGGTGCACCTGTACATCGGAAAAGTCGTAGCCGAAACGCTGCTGCATATCCTGTTGTAACGCCGGTTCCAGATGCCTGCCGGGGCTCGCCAGCGTCTGGTCCACGCTGTCAGGTACTGCAACTGTTCGCCCGGTGGCTTGTCCTGCGAAGCGCTGGATACCTGATGACACTGTGCTAACGGCAGGCACTGCGGACGTTGCCATCACCTCATCGGCCACCCGATCCGCTTCCCGCTCGTAACTATCCCCCGGTGCGCTGATTGCCAGTTTCGTTTGAATCAACGAAGACTCTAGGCAGCGTGGACAGGAGCCACCGCAGGCACATCGACCGGCTTTGGGTTGCAGGAGCGCCTGGTTCTGCCCTTGGGCCGACCGCCTCATGATCATTGGCGCATGCTGCGAAACACGCCCCTGCGAGGGTGCGCGCGAGTGTTCTGGTGGTTGGAATACCTGGCCCATTGGGTTGTCTCCCGAACTGATATGCCGCCGGCCGTGTCACAACCAACGTGGCCGGCGGTCAGGTGGCAGTAGACTCATTTTTTCTTCGGCGTGGTCGTCTTCGGTGTGGCCTTCTTCGCGGTCGAGCGGGGCGTGCGGGTCGGGGTCGGCGGCGATTGGCCGAGCACTTGTTTCGCCAGTTCGATCAGTTTCTCCGCCTTTTCTGCGCTACCGACGATCTTGATCAGGGTCCTCGGGTTGGCTTCAAGGAGCCCTTCAACGTCGACGATACCGCCTTTGGTCAGCTGTTTGCGCGTCGCTTCATCGAGATTGAGCTTGTCGAGCGGGGTGCGCACGCTGGGCTGCGGTGTCGGTTCAGGTGTCGGTGTTGGTTCCGGTGCTGCTGCCTCCGCCGGCGTTCCGTAAATGACCGTGCCGCTGACGGCCACCGACTTCGGCACGACGCGAACCGGCACCATCAGTGCAACTTGCAGCGCAACACCGGTACTGATGTGCTGTGCAGTCTTGTCACGCAGTACTTCAATACCAGCGGGGTCTGTGAGACGTACGTACAGATCGCCCGCTTTGCTCAGCCTGGCAGTTTCGGCGTTGTCATAGGCGGCGCTGAAATAACCTGAAGCGTCGGTGCGGCCGACAGCTCCAACGAGCGTACCGTTGGCGCCCATCAGTTCGACCGAGTGTCCGGCCAGGCCCTGGTCACGGTCGTTGACCACGCGGCCGCTGAAGGTCGAGCCACCGTCAGGCGTGACGGGTACGCTCATGGCGAGGGTGTCCGCGCTGGTGGCCAGCAAGCGACCGATCTGCGCACCGGCCGCACCCCGGGCGGCCAGCGCGAGGCTGGCGGGATGGTCGGCACCGTGCTTGGCGGCCATGCGCACTGCTTCGACCTGGTAGGCGCGGGTTGTAGCCACCTGGGTCGAGTTGATGTGATTAAGTGCCTGGGCTGTGGTCTGCTGCGTCAATGTCGCCAGCTCGGCCGAGCTGAACGCGTTTTGCGACAATGTACCGCCGAGCTGATCGGCATTGGCGGCCAGCACGTTGACCAGGAAGCGGCCGATGGCGGACGGTTCGGGGAACAGCCGATTGCACATTTGCGCGTCAAGCACCTGATTGGGCCGGTCCACCGTCGGCAGCGGGTTGGACCCCGCCGTCGGCTGAGCGACGATGCAATGGTCGGCCTGATTGAGCGCTGTCGTGTTCATGCGCATTGCCATCGTCAACAGCGAAATCGTCTGCGTGACGTCTTCGCGCAAGCGCGACGCGGTTGCGCGCACACTGTCGGCCATCAGTACCGCGTTGGCGAAGAAGGGATCGCCGCGGTAGACCGCTGAGGTGTTCGAGGCATACCCCAGGTCGTCCACTGCCAGCAGCGCCTGCGAGGTAATCGAGCGGTTGAACAACCCCAGACGCACGTAGTTGTCGTCGAATATCGTTTCACCGCCCGGCAGCGCCTGTTCGGCGGCCACGGCATAGCGACCCTTGGTGGCGGTGGAGTCGAACGCAAGGTAAGCGCCGAACCTGCGCGCCAGCAGGCGGTGGATACCGCCGAGGTTGAGCAGCAGGACGCCGCCCACGGCGGTATCGAGGAAGCCGAACAGGCCGCTGAACTCGCTGTTGAAATGGTTGTTGACCACCGACACAGGGCCAAATGCGTAGGCCGTCAGCGCGCGGCCGGCTGGCTGGTCGACGCGGTTGTCGTGCACGCGCAGCGCGGCGTTGCGCCCGCTGGAGGTCGACAGCTGTGTGGTCAGCGCCCCCGCGAAGCGGATGTAGAGGCCGCCGCGGATGCCGGCGTTGCGCTTTGCCTCGTAGTCCATGGTGGTAGCGCCGTTGGCGGTGAGCACGTTGTCGGTGATCTCCAGGTTATCGCCATAGCCGACGAACACGCCGCACACTGGATCGGCGGCGCGCGGACCATTCTCGTAGACGTGGTTGCCGCTGATCACTGCCGATTCAACGATCGCCAGCGAAACGCCACCGCGACCGATGAATTGCGCGTCAGCCAGTAGCGCCTCGGTAAATGGGTTGCGCAGGTTGTGGTGCACGCGGTTGTTGAGGATCACGAGGTCGCGCACCAGGTCGGTCGCGCGCAGCAGGGATGTCAGTGCGAGACTGAGGAGCGCCGCGTCGATGAAAGTGAGCAGTGCGGCCTTGGGGTCGTTGGTCGGGATCGTCTTCGTCGGGTCGGTAATGACGATGCCGGTGCGCAGCGCGAAGCCGATGCCCGACAGCCCCATCATCGCAATGTCGTTGGCCTCGATCGTGATCGCATGGAGAAAGCCGCGCGTTGTCGTCCGGCCACTCGGGGCGAGGGTGACTGCGTTGACCAGCATTCTCTCGTTACGCGCCTCGGTAACGCGCAGCACCCGGTACTGCGGAGCCACGAGCGTGTAGGTGCCAGGGGCGGTCTTGATGCTGGCCATGCCTTGCGCGTCGCTGCGGTCGGAGGCTTCGGTCGCGGCTTTGAGGTAGAGGTCGACGTCGGCCAGCGGCTTGCCCTGCTCGTCCTGCACCAGGGCGAGGAATTGGCCATTGTCGGTGACAGTGACGGTCGCCGGTGGTGGCGGGTCCGCCGCCGCGGTGAGAGCGATGCGTGGCTGGTTGGGCGCGGGTGGCGTTGGCGCCGGATCGAGGTCACCCCCCAGGGTGATGCCGTTGCCGGCGCCGCCTACGATGGTGTTCTCCAGAATGCGTACACGCTCGGAACCGGCGCGCACATGGATTCCGCCAATGGCGCGGTATGGCTGCCTGGGCAGTATTTGGGTGATCAGCAGGGCCCACACCGAGAAGGCATGGAGCCGCACCAGTCGAGGGAATTTATAGAGGATTTCCGGCCGTGCACAAGGGTCGGCCGGGTCGCGGGTGGGGTCCTCGTCAGGCTGTTCCGGCTTGTCGGGTGTCTCGTCGATGAAGGGCAACAGCAGCAGCGCGTTGCGCTCGATCAACACATCGTCGGCGAGCACAGAAATCGTCGCGCGGCCGTCGACCGTGTCCAGCAGGTGCAGGCGATTGCAGGCGATCGTGAGCTCGGCGGCGTTGCTGGCGCGGATCGCGTTGGTGCGCGCAATCATGCGGTTGTCGTGGATGCGCACATCCTGGCATCTGTCTTCGCTGCTGCCGTCGATGCTCACCGCGATGGCGTCGAAGTTGACCAGGTCGAGCTCGCAGACCTCGATGCCGACGCAGTCGATGAGGTGCAGGATCGGCTGGGCGCGCGTTTCGGTGCGCGGCAGCACCATCGAGCGCCAGCGGCAGCCGTGGATCTTGACGTTGCGCCGGCCTTCCAGGCGCAGATTGGCGCGGTGCAGACCCGGCAACAGGCATAGCTCTCCGCCAGCCGCCGGCAAATGCGCGGCGGCCTCTTCGAGCGAGTTGAAGTCGCCGAAGCTTGACACGCCGTCGCCGATCAGGAAGGTGCAGCAGGTTTTCTGGTTGGTCAGAGGGCGAAAGTGTTTGCGGCAGTCCTCGATCGAACCACTGATCGTGGTGTTGCGGTGCCCCGTCCAGTTGATTTCGGCCAGCGGCACGCGGTGATAGACGATGCCCACGGGTGGGGCGTCGTCTATCAGCATCTGCGGATTGGCGATCTCGCCGGCGCGTACCGTGAAGGTCCAGTAGTCACTCGGCCGGTAGTTGCCGGCGGCGGCTGCGTCGAATGCGAGGCGAATGCCGTCGCGCAGCTCCAATGGGTTGGCGACGTCGGGGAAGGCGCCGATGTCGGCGATGCCATTCCACAGGCGCAAGAACACCGAGTCAGTGGTCGCCGGCAACGTGCCGAAACTGGGCGGGGAGGCGAGTTCAAGGTCGTGGTCGGTGTTGAGGGTGGCGATGGTGCCATAAACCACGGTCCAGGCGCCGATCAACTCATCGTATTGCAACGCCTCGAGGTAGAACTCGGTCAGGCCGGAGTTGACGATGGCCGCGCGACCGGCGTCGATGATCACGCGATCGGGATCGGTCGTCGCGTCGAAGCGGCCGCGTCCGGTCAGGCCACCGTTGCATTGGCTCCATTTGAATCGCGGCGCCGTTGCAGGCGGCACGTCGGCGATTTCAATACGGTACAGGCAGTGCTCGAAGCCCGTGTATCCGCCACCGCCGACCATTGGGCAGTCGCCAGCGATGGCCACCACCGGCGCGAGCGAAACGCTAAGGCGCCCCTTGGCTGACGGGTCGTCGTGCAGCTTGGCGAGGACACTCGTGCAGTCTTCACCGTCAGTCAGGCGCAACAGGCGAACGCGGAAATTGACGAAGGCGCGCTCGGCGGTGTCCGGCCCGCCCAACGCCGGTTCGATCAGGCGTTGCGGGTATTGGAAACCGTGCAGCGCTTCTTGCGAAACTTCCAGAATTACCGCGTCGCGGATGCCGTTGTCGATTTGCGTCGGGGTGGGCAGCGGCATCGACAATGGTGGCCCGAAGTAGGTCGCGAGCCGCACCACCGGCGCCAGCGGGTCGGGTGTCATGCCCGCCAGCCGAGTGAGGATGCCGTCGGCCCAGGCGCGACCGGGGCGCAGCAGTACGTGCACCTCGCCATTGACCACCGCCGCCGATTCGACCCGAAAACCCTGCGGCTCGCTGGCCGGCACCGCGCACACGCCGGCGCCGATGATGTCGCGCCCGGCCTGGCCGCTCCAGCCGAGTTCGAGCAGTTCGCCCTCGGTCAGGTCGGCGTCGCTCATCACGCGGCCCTGCTGATGCAGTACACCGCTGAGGTTGCGCAGGACACCCTGGGCCGGCGGGTTCACCCCGCGTTCGTGCTCTTGAGGGTCGAAATTGAGTATCGAGAAATCACCTTGCATGGCGTCCTCCGTTACGTGAAAGGTATCAGTAGCGGCCTCACGCCCACCGGCATGAACTCCCGTAGCCGCACTTGCAAATTGGTCCATTTGTGCGCTTCGAGCAGAAAGCCAAAGGCGCCCATGGCATCGTCGTCAGGCCCGAGTTCGCGCACACGGCGGTCGGTTTCGCGCCGTAGCTGCGCATAGCCTGGGTCATTGAAGCGTTCGGAGGTGACCATGACGCGCGCGTCCGGCGCATACACACAGAAGTGGTTGGGTGGCAAGCGATCGTCGCCGCCGCTGAAGACACTCCATTTGATGCAGCCGTGCTGGTTGTCCAGCACTTCAAAGCGTTGCGTGAATAGGCCGCCCAAGCCGCCAACGGCGGCCACGCGCACCGGACCGAAGCAGGTCAGGCCGGAAAAATCCAGGTCGGCAGCCCAGCCCTTGAGCGGATCGCTGGCGGCGCTGATGGCGAACAGACCGGTTGGCGCGGTGGTGAAGCCGAGGCCGGCGTCGATGATGCTGTCCTGGATATCGAGGCGGTAGCGTGAGTCGACGGCGATAGCGCCGGTGATCGAGCGCTGGATCACGATATCGGGCGTGCGGACGAAGGCTTCGACGTCGATGGGGTCGCTGAAGCCGTAACCGTCGATCAGCCGCAGCGCGGGCTGCATCGGTGCGCGGCTGCCGTCGCGCAAGCTGTGGCCGCCGGGGGCGAGCGTGCAGCCGATGATCTCCAGGCGCGCCAGCGCGACGCGGTTGATCAGCGCCTGGCCGGCGGGGAAGGGTGCCGCTTCGTCCGCCGCGAGGTACAGGCCCTCGAGCCGCACCTGTGGCGTTGATAACGTGGTGCCTGCAGCGGTGAGCGGACGCAGCGACAAGGGTTGTGCCAGTAGCAGGATGGGCCGGTGCTCGCCAGCGGCGCGGATCGTCAGCGACTGCGTGAGGCGCAGTGAGTGGGTGCCGTCGACGGCGGTGCCGGACAGCAGCGCAAGGTCGATGCGGTGCATCAGGCTGTCGTTGATCTCGATGACTACGGGTCCGGTCGCAGCGTCCAGTCCATCCAGCGCGGCCTGTAGCGTGATGCAGCCGGTGGCTTCACCGACTTGACGCAGCTCCATTGCAGGCTCGGGCGCCGGGAAGTGGCGCGACACCGGGTGCGCGCCCACCGGCCCGGCAGCGCCGTAGGTGAAACTGGTGTACAGGCGCGACATCAGGGCGCCGTTTTGCGAGACGATCAGCTCGTTGGCCTGCGCTTGTGAATCCAGGCCGATCAGCACGCGACCGATGTCTGGGTCGATGACGATCTCGCCGAGACGCAACGGCCGGCGCAGGCCGGTTTCCCAGCCACACAGGTTGTCGCCGCGAAACAGCCACTGCCATTCGCTGAGCGGCGCCGGCGGCAGCAGAAGCGGCGCCAGCGACTGCGGCATGAACAGGTGCAGCCCGACGTCGCCGAGGTCAAAGCCGGTCGGTGGCGTGATGTCTGCGTTGTAGAAATCGACCTGTACATAGGCTTCGGCATGGCCCGCGGGCGTCTGGCTGGTGAGACGCGCGTCAAGCATCGGGGCGGGCACGGCATCGGCTTCGGTCAGCGGCGAGATGACGCCGCCTGAGGTACCGGGGCGCAGGAAACCAGGGCGGCTGGTGTTGAACAGGCGTACCGGGATGTCCAGCGGATGCAGGTCGAAGCGTAGCGCGAACTGCGCCAGGCCGGCCGGTTGGGAGCCGAGGTCAATGGCACCCTTGGCCAGCGGCAACACGCACGGCAGTCGGTAGGCCGCGAGCCGCCAGAGAAAGATCGCGAGGTTGGGCAGGTTGATAGGGCGCGCACCGTTTTGAGCAGGCTTTACGTCGGCGGTGTAGGCGAAAGTGTCGAACGGCGTACCGAGCAGCGCCAGCGCGGCCGGGTCGCGAATCGGCGCGGTACCGCCACGCGGGATATTGAAGCGCGTCAACGTCGGGACACCGTAAGGCGGCTCGCCGCCAGCATCGGGCCGCTGGTGGTTGAGGTGCTGTGTCCAGCCGAGATTCTCTCGCAGTTCGACGCTGCGACAGGCCCAGCCAGTGAGGTTGACCGCGAGCCGCTCGATGGCGCCGAGTGTGCCCTTGCGCCGTCGCAAGGCGATGGTGTCGGCCACGTCGGCGCGCAAGGTACGCGGGTCACCTTTCAAGTGTGTGGTGCCAAGCAGGTCCGCCAGGTAGGGGATGACCCAGTCGTCGCAGGTGTCGATGAACAGGTCTTCGTAGAGCTGCGCGATATTCGCGTGCAGGGCACCGAACGGCGTTTCTACCGCGGCGAGGTAGGCGCGCAGCTGGTTCGGCGGTACCACCTCGGCGTCGCGGGTGCGATAGATCTCGGGCAGGCGCTCGTACAGTGGGACGGTGGTCATGCGCATTCTCCCGCCGAGGGCTCGGCGACCGAGGTCAGGGTGAAGTGCTGTGCAGCGAGCTGAAGCAGTTCGTGTGCGCTGCATGGCAGCACCTGCGCCGCCGGCCGGGGTGCGGGTGGCAGTGAAAGCGTGGAGGGATCAAGGACGCCGGCGGTGAACAGGCCCAGCCCGGTGACCTTGCACCACAGCACCCCGGTCACATTCTGCAGTCGCCCTTCGATGCGGCTGGCGTATTCGCGCTCGCCGAGCCGCCGCGCGTGCAGGCCGAACAGGCCGTTGCGCTCATGCGCGGCATCGCCGGCCAGGCCGAGGGCGGCGCGCAGGGTGGTCTCGACGTCTTCTTGCCGGTAGCTCGGGTCGCGCGCATAGCTGAGGTCGACGAAGGCATGGCGCAGCAGCGCCTGCTGCACCACCAACGGAAAACGGTCCGGCCCACGGCAGCGCTGCGCGTGCGCCAGCGTTGCCCGGACCTCGGCGAACTCGGCTTCGCGCCCGCCTTCCAGGAGCACGCGCAGGATCACCGCTGGCACACCGGCATACAGATCCCAGGCGGCGGCTGCGGTGACCACGCCTGCCACGCCAAGCGTTTCGGTTTCGTAATCTTCGATGCTGACCAGACGCCCCAGGCTCTGAACCTTACCTGGCGCTGCTTCGCGCGCTTTCTCGCCGTCCTCCGGCTCGGCGCCACCTGAGACAATGCCGGCCAGCGACACTTTGTCGAAACCGGGTGGCCGCTCGCTCGCAGTCGGCGTGGCTCCGGGCTTGATCGCACCAAAGGCGCCGACGCCGCTGCGGTAGACAGCGACCACGTTCTTGAGCCCCGATGGCAGGCGCGCGCCGGTTTCGCCGTCGCCAAACTGTACGAAGCTGCGGCCCTGCGCGTCTTCGCGGACGATGTAGACCTGCGCTTGTGGCCCCCGGCCATAGAACGTGTCGGTCCGCGTCCACAGGCGTCCGTCGACCCAGACCTCCAGTTCGGGCGTCTGCGGCGGGATGCCGCCGGCAGACAGGAAGTAGGTCAGTGGCGATTTGGGTAGTGCAAAGGTTTGCCACTGTTGCCGGTGATCGCCGTTGCCGAGCACCGCGTCGTGTTCGGCCTTGCCTTGCGACGCGTCGACCAGGTTGCCGAATACCGTGACGCTGGGCGCGGCCTCGTCGAAATCAGCGCGGGTGAAGGGGGATGGCGGGCGGTCAAAGGTCAGCGGCCACATCTTCGTCACGTCCGGCGTTGGCGTGGTGAAGCTGGCGAGGCTGTTGGTGCAGACCAGTTCGACGCTGCGGCCGTCGGGATGGGCAAAATACAGCCGCCGCCCAGCCAGCGCTCGGGCTTGCGCAGCGGTGCCGTAGTAGTACAGCGCTTCGCTGCCACTGGCGAAACTGCCTTGCGCTGGCGTCATCGACGGACGCAGGGTGAGCGCCGGGCTCTTGACCTCGTGCAAGCGCATTTCGCGGATGTCGCCGATCTCGGTGACAATCGATGGGTTGGGTATCAGCTGGTTGTCAAGCTCCAGGATTGTCGATGGGCTTGCAACGTTTCCCCATTGCAGCGCACCCGCCCGCGAACCGATGACTTTGCGGGTGACGACGAATGGCACCGGCGTTTGTTGGCCGTCGAAACGCACCTTGCCCTGGACGATCAGCGTGCCACCGGTGGCGAAGTCGGACACTTCCTGGTCGAGCGGCATGTCGGTCTTGGCAAGCGAGGTGTACCACGCGGTGTCGAAGCCGTAGGTCGACGGGTTGTAGTAGAGAAAACGCTCGAACTTCGTATTGCTCGAGGTCGAACCGGTGATCGTGCCGGAGGCATCGATCAACGGTGCCAGCAGGGCGGCCGGTGCGTTATGGCCGAAGTGGCGGAAGGTGCGGCCAAGGCGCCAGGCTCTCACAGGCTGCAGCCACGAGGCGATGAGCGGCTTATCGAGGTCGATGATCACGCGACCCAGCGTGCGCGTGATGCTGGCTACTGTGACCACCTGCGGCGCCTGCTGCGTTGAATAGGGCGTGCCAGGTGCACTCCACATCTGTTCGTCGGGTACACACATCAGGCGGTCGCCGGGCTTGATTGCGACGCTGGCGAGGCTGGTCGAATCAGTGGCGCCGTCTACGCCGGCGAGTTCAATGCGTGCACTGCCGGCGGCAATGGTCGGAAGGTAGTGGCGCGCACGGTAGAGGTTGAACCGGCCGAGGTGGGGCCAGGCATTGAGCTCGGTGTCAGTCTGAAAATCCGCCGGTGTCGCCAGGTCCACCAGTTCGGCCTTGACTGCAAAGCCCGCGCGGATAACCACGGGCTGGTCGCCGCGCGCCTCGAAGGCGAGTGTGGCGCGCCCGCCGATGCCCGGCGCCAGGCGGTAACCGGTGAGTCGCACCAATTCGGCCACGCTCTCGCGCCAGGCGGCAGTGCGCAGGTAGGCCTCGTTGGCGTAATGCTCCTGGTAGAAGCTGAGAATGTCGCCGAGGATGGCGGCGCCTTGCAGCAGGGCGATGCCGGGGTCGTCGGCCTCGCGATGGGTCCAGGCGGCAAGCTCGGGCGCGGCGTCGATGCTGCGGGTCATGGTCTCGACGAAGTCGGCGTAGCGACCGATGCGGTAGGCAATGCGCGGCAGGCCGGGGCGATTGTCGGCGCGGCGCGGGAAAATGAAGGGGTCGATGATCAGCGGATTGCAGGACATCAGCGTCTCCCACCTTGCACGTCGAAGCGGATCAGTCCGCGTTCGAGGTGGTCAGGGTCGTTGGCCAGCAGGACGACCTCGTCGAAACCCATCTCCAACAGCTCCGCGCCGGGTACGCCGGGATGCGGGGCCGAGAAGCGCTTGATGGTGATGCTCACCACGTGCTTGATGCCGGCGATGCGGTGGATACGACCTTCGATTGTGCTGCGGTGCAGTGCCTGGCCGAAGGTCCATTGGTCCGGGTGGAAAAAGCCGCGCCGCCCGTCCGAGGTCCAGGTGTCGGAGAATTCCTGCTCCAGCAAGAAACGCAGGTCTTCACACCAGTAAGCTTCGTGCGCGCAGACCATCACGTGGATCTCCAGTGGCACGTAACGCGGCGGGCGCAGTTCGAGGTCCTCGCCGATCAGACGAACCGCTTCGAGGTGATCGGCGAGGCGTGGTTGCAGCTCGTCCCACAATGCGTCCGAGCGTGCGTCGCCGAGCGCGGTGAAACCGGCCGGGTCGATTGCGATGCGTACCGTGCGCCAGCTACCGGTCCAGGCGTAGCGCGCCACCGCGCGCGCTACGCCGCTCACTTCTTCGGCACGTTTTACATAGTCTGCCAAGGTGATCGCCCGGAGCTGGCGCGCGCGAAAGGCCTCGGGCGCGTTACGGCGGATGCGTTCGGCCGGCTCCGGGTCGCGACCGTCGGTGACGTCGAATGGATTGGTTACGGTAACCACGGCGCCCATCAGTACACCGGTCAGCGGTGCGTGGTTGATCAACTGGTCGGCGCCGATGTTGCCGGCATGCCCCCCGCCAATCTGGTACTTGGTGCGCACCACCGCACCGCTGGGCAAGAGGCGACCGTTGCTGCCGTTACCCATGCGCAGCACGCTGCGCTGGTGTTCGTCGGTCTCGACCATGAAGTGGTCACCGTTTTCCGCCGAGTCGTCGCTGTGCACCAGGCTTTCCACCTCGTTCCAATCGTCGTGCGGCACACCCGGGGCTTTGACCCGCACCCATAGCGTTGAACGCGCCGGCTCCTCGCCGTTCGGCACACCGCCGTGGCGGGGTGGCAGGTAGGCGAGCGGGCCGTCGTCGGGTAGTGCGGCGAGAACCCAGTCACGGCCATCGCCGTAGCGGTCCATGCGCTGGTAGTGGCGGTGTTTTATCGCCGCGCTGTCGCTCGGCAGCAGGGTGCCCGGCTCGTGGAAGTGCACTTTCTGCGGTCGACCCGCGTGCACCGGCAGCAGGTTGCCGTAGAAAATCGATACGTCGGCCACTGTCTTGGGTGGCGGACCGGGGCAGAAGGTGGTGAAGCTGTAGTCGAAACGCAGCGCATCTTCCTCACGCCAGTTCACCCGTACGAGCCAGGTAGTGGTCAGCGGATCGAAGAGGCTTTCGGCGCCGCCGCGATCGACGTCGTCACCGGGCACCAGCCTTAGCAACTGGAGCTTGGCCCGATGCCGGCCGGGTTTTTTGCCGGTCAGCGGGTTCAACTCCTCGGCGATCAGGACTTCGCGCCACTGGCCGACGCGCACCAGGTCACGCAATGCATCGGCCTCTGCCTGCGAGGCAAGGCCCGTAAACGGTACGATGTCTGCGCTGGTACTGCCGGCGGCCAGGGCCGGCTGCGCGTTGCTCCAGGTATGCAAGCGCAGGCGGTTGAGCAGTGGATCGAGGCGCTGGCGTTGCGCAGAGAGGAGCCGCCGCTGGCGGCTGGCGAAGAACACTGCATCTTGCATGGCCGGTGCGTCGCCGGTCCAGGTCAGCAGTTCCTGATCGTCCAGGGTGAAGGGTACATGGCCGGCCACCACCTGCAGCGACAGCCAGGTGCTCGCCTGGTTGCCCTCGTGCAGGTGGTAATCGACGAGCCGGGCATGACGGGCGAGGGAAACGCGCTTGCGCGTGGTCGCCAGATAGGCCTCGGCCATGACGCGGTCCTGGAAATCGCTCAGCTCGTCAGCGGCGGCGGCGAACAGGTCGATCAACACCTGGTCGTGGTCCGCCTCGCTGGTACTTGTCCATCCCGGAACACGCTCGGCCATCGCTACCATCAGAGTGTGGCGCAATGAGTCGTAGTCCTTGGCCAGATAATCGATTGCCGGACTGGGCTGCGGCGGGCGACCGGGTTGCAGTGGGGCACAGTCGTTGGTGAAGCAGCCGGGGCGGAACTTGAAGCCGATGCAGCTGAAGAACGGATCGATCAGGCTGGCATTCCAGACCAGTTCGAGGCTGTAGGTCGAGTAGTCGCCAACCGGTTCTATGCGCAGCGCCAGGCGGGTCGCGTCGATGCCCGTCACCGAGGTGACCTGGACTTGCCCCGACGCGCTGCCAGCGACGATGCGCGCGCCGCCGCGAATGCGCAATATCTGGCGTGCGCGCACCGGGTCGCCGCCGATGTCGGTGAGGATCGCCGCCACGTGCAGGCCGTTGAAGAACTGCAGTTCGACATTGGCATGGTCGGGGTTCGGTCCTGTGGGCAACGACACCAGCGCGAGCTTCAGACCGTCGAGACCGTGGCTCTGCAACTCGTGCGCGCGAACGTCGACCTGATCGGGAAAGGCTATGGCAGGCATGGAAGGCACGTCCTATCGGGAGTTGCGCTTGAATTTGATGACGCGTGAATCCGGGCTGCCGGCGGGACGGTATTTCACCGTCACCTCCAGCGTCGCCGCGGCGTCGTTCCAGGCCACGTCAATCAGTTCCACCGTCAGTCGGTGACCCAGCCAGCGTGACAAGCCGTTGGTGATGCGCGCCTTGACCACACCGCGCAGCGCCTCCGAGGCGGGCTCGAACACCAGTTTGCGCACGCCGCCGCCGAACTCGGGCAGGAACAGGCGTTCGGCGGGGCTGGTCAGCAGCAGTTGGAGCAATTCGTCGTGTACGTGCGCGTCGTCATTCGCTGGGCAGGCGGTACGTCCGTCGTTGCCGATATGAAATGGGAAGGCAAGGTGCCGTCCATTGGTAAGTGCCATGTTCATAACCCTTTGGCTTTTTGCTGGGTCTGCACGACCAAGGCTACGCCCTGGGGTACCTGCGCGGCGTTGAGGCACAGGCCGACACTGTTTTGCAGCAACACCGGCACGCCGTGCAGGGTGGTTTGTGTCGCAGCGGTCACCCAGCGGATGGACAAGCAGGGCGAATAGGCGCCCGGCGTGAACGGACAGCCGACGATGGGGTGCACATCGGTCTGCAGCAGCATCGGCGCGCCGTCGACCAGCGCCTCGGTGTTGGTCGTGACGAGCTGGGCGATCCCCCCGTGTGTGCACATGACGGTGCTGCCGGTGGTGAGGATGGGGATCATGGCGGCACTCCGAAGCTCATCGCCCCGTTAACCAGGCTCACACCCGCCAGTCCGACTTTGATCAGCCCGTTGTTCAGCGAAATGTTCTCGTTGCTGATCTTGATTTCGCAGGCACCGCAGGTGATCACAATCTCGCTGTCGGTGATGGTGATCGTCTTGGCGATGACCTTGTCGCCGTGGACGATCCTCACCTCGTTTGCCTCGTCGTCGAGGATCACCTTGTGCCCCTTTTCCGAGACGATGACCCGCACACCATCGCCTTGCGGCTCGGGCCGCTGGCCGCTGGCCCACCAGGCGCCCGACCAGATCGGGTTGTCCAATTGGCCCGCCTCGAACTCAATCCACACCCCGGAGCCGACCTTGGGCAGCAGAACCATGCCGTGGCCGTCACCGGCAAAGGGGGCGACCGGCAGCGCCCAACTGCATTCATGTTCGCCGAGCACGACCGGTACGGTGGCGCGGATGCGACACTGATTGTTGGGATCGCCGACGTCGGTGACGATGCCGCGGTATTTGCCGAAGTAGCGACCACCGACGCGCTCGACGAGGCTCTCGATGGTTTTTTCCATCAGGTCGGTCATCAGAATATCCCCCCGTTCATCGACACCGCCAATTGCAGGCCACCGCCCAACGCCTCGGCGACGGCCGCGCCCGAGACTTCAGTCACCGAATCGGACTTGGCCTCAAGTTCCTGGGTGTACAGCGATGGAGTGATGCGATGGACCACCTTGGTGATCAGGTAGTCGCCGCTGTACGGCGTGGCGCCGGCGTCGACGCGGACCTTTTGGTAGGGCGTCAGCAGACCGCCATAACAGCCGGGAATTACATGGCTCGCCAACTTGTAGACATAACCGTTGCGCCGCGCCTGAGCAGTGGCGGCCGCGGCCGGGTCTTCGCGGGTGTTGTCCGACGGGTTGAGCAACAGCCGTGGCGTGAGATCGGCCGGTAGTGCTGGCAGGTTGCGCATCAGGCCGAGGTCCGCCGCGCTGGTTTCAAAGGTGGTGACGCCCTGGTCATTGACCCGCAGCACCTGCGCATGGGTACGCCCGCCGCCGTTGGGGTCCTGCGTAATGCTGGCGTTGGCGAGATTGCGGCCGTTGCCAATCAGAACCAGAGGCGGCAGGTCCGCCGAGTCCGCCGGGTCGGCCAGGAAACAGCCGGTGCTAGAACCACGCTGGTTGCCTGGCAGTACGTAGACATGGCGATCGTTGGCGTTCGCCAAGTCGCGCAAAAATTGCAGCACGGTGCCGCGCCGCGTGGTGGCTTCGAGCGTGGCCTGGGTGGCGTCGATGCGCGTGTCGCCGATTTGTGCGAAGCGGCCGAACAGCTCACTGGCGATGTCGCTGGCCTTTCGATGCTCGAACGGCGGCTCCGTTTCCTCATCGCGATTGAGAAACGCGCTGTCGTCGCGCACGACGAGGGTCGCGGTACTGCGCCCGGGCTGCGAATCGAGCGCAGCGTCGACACTGACCAGCGGACCGTCGATCAGCGGGACGAAACGGCCATTGCCGATGTCAAGTTCGATACGCACGCGCGAGAAAGGCGCAATGCTATCTCCCGGCCAATGCAGCCAGACGCCGTTCGCATCCAGGCACATCACCATGCGCAGGTGCGCCTCCCAGAATGCGTCCATTTCCTGGGTAACCTCGATGTCCTCGATGCGCCGCAGTTGTTCCTCGCTCGCTGCGGTGTCGCCGAACCACACGCGAAAGCGTTGCTCGGCCATGATCAGGTCCTCGGTACAATGATGGTGTCGCCCGGTGTTTCCACCTGGGTACGACTGTCGAGTGCGGTGTTGGCGTCGGCCACGTGCCAGAACTGGGTGGCATCCCCGGTCCGGGACTGAGCGAACAGGTCCAGACGGTCGCCAGATTGCACTGTCTGCGCCTCGCCGCTCATGGGTGTCAGATAGCGCAGTTTCAGGGCGACCACTGTCTCGCCGGTCGACGTGGTGGTCGCGACGGTAGCGACTTTGGCGTAGCGTGAGTTCTGCAGAAACATTCGGCGCCTCCTGCTAGGGAATCAGCTCGACAATCTGTTCGGCCGTGTTGGCCAGGTTGGCGATGGCCTGGGCTTCCTTGGCGATGGTCGAGTACTCCAGGGCGCCCTTGGCCAGGATGTCGTCGGAGCAGTCGTCCACGGCGATCACGCTGAGCTGCAGGTCGACCTCGGCACGCGTCGGGTTCAGCACCGCGTCGTATTCAAGTTCAGAAATGCTCATTGAATCGATGGTCACCGGCAGCACCCGCGTGAGGCCCCAGATGAACAGGATGCGTGGGTACTTTTCGCGTGGAATCGGCTGGGCCGGAGCGTCGCCGCTGCCACCGCCGAGCGCGCTACCGATCGCGTCGATGGCAGCGCCGATCAGGCCGGCGATCTTCGAGCTGGGCAACACCATTTTTTCCAGCGCCGCGAGTTGCGGTCCGACGCCGAACAGCTGTGCCAGCTCCTTGCCCTCGTCGAGCATGTTGGCGGCGCTGAAGTGCGCCTTGAAGCTGATCTTCTCGAAGGTCTTCTCACCGGCCTGGGTGCTTTCGCGCTGAGTGACGCCGCTGGGTCGCGGTGGAATCTCCAGCGTGCGCGACAGCGACTCCGGATTGAACTGAAAAATCACCACGTTGGGGATCGGCCCGATCAGGTCGATACCGTATTCGATCAGTGCGCCGCGCAGCAGGCTCATATGCGCTCTCCGTGCAAACTACCGACGATGTGCTGGGCGATGCCCGCTGCCAGCTCGTTGGCGCCGGGCGACGCCGGGATGATCAAGCGGCCGGCATCGAGCAAGTGCTCGGCAACAGTGAGGCGCGCGTGATGCTGGGCAAGCGCCTGCGCGAAGGCAGGACCCAGTAGACGGGCCGCCGCTTCGGCGGTCGCCGGCGGAATGCCGCGCAGGTCGAGTTCGAGTGTGTCTATACGCAGGCGCGGGCCTGGCGAGGAGGGTGTTGTCATTGGTTATTCTCCTGCAATGCTGTGCGGGGGGCCGCCAGGTTCATCGGGTGATCCATTGCGCAGTGACCAGCTCAGCATAGGGGCCGAACTGTTCGAGACTGTTGGTACGGTCCAGCTTGTCGTACTCGCGTTGCAGTGCGCGCACCACGGCCGGCATGCTCAGGCGTCGCGGCGCGCCTTCGGCGGCGCTCTGCAGGCAGGCATGGAAGACGATGCCGCGGATGTGTCCGCCGGCCAGGGCGAAGCGCTGGGCGAGGAACTCGAAGTCGATTTCGCTGGCGTCGACGTCGGTGGGGATCACACTGCGCCAGATGCGCAGCCGTTCCACCGGCCCTGGCAGCGGGAACTCGACGACGAAGCGCAAGCGACGCAGGAAGGCCTCGTCGAGGTCCTTCCTGCGGTTGGTGGCGAGGATCGCGAGGCCCTTGAATCGCTCCATGCGTTCGAGCAGGTAGCTGATCTCGAGGTTGGCATAGCGGTCGTGCGCGTCCTTGACCTCGGTGCGCTTGCCGAACAGGGCGTCGGCCTCGTCGAAAAACAGGATGACGTCCGCCGAGTCGGCGACATCGAACAGCCGACGCAGGTTCTTCTCGGTTTCGCCGATGTACTTGTTGACTACTTGCGACAGGTCGATGCGGTACAGCGGCAAGCCGAGCTCGGCGGCAATCGCTTCCGCCGCCATGGTCTTGCCGGTGCCGGGTGGGCCGGCGAACAGCGCTGCCAGTCCGCATTCGTTCCAGGGGCGCGCAGTACCCCAATCGTAGTGCACGCGGGTCAGGTTACTCATGGCCGCGACGATCTCGTCGATCTGCGTGGCCTGGGCCGGTGGCAGCATCAGCTCGCTGCGGACGAAGCGCGGCGCGACGGCTTGTGCCAGGGTGCCGAGGTCGAGGTCGGCGCGTGCGGCAGCGAAGAGTTCGGCGGGATGGGGTGTCCGGCTCAGGGTCGCCAGCTCGGCGCCTATCCGGGTGATGGCCGCTTGCTCGTAGCGGAAGCGCCGCGCGAGCTCGGGCAGTATCGGGGCGAACGTGCTGTCAGGCAGCTGTCGACGCCAGCAATCGAGGCGCTGGGCGTAGTTCAGCGGCTGCACGTCGATGGTCGGCAGTGTCTCGCCGAGTCCGCGCAGCGCGGCGCGATCATGCGCGCCTACGAACAGCGTGAGCGCCAGGCCGGGCAGCGGCGGCGCCACCAGCACTCCATCGTGAGTGGTGCTGTCGGCCAGGGTCGCGGCCGGCAGATACACTGCGCAGCCGCGCAGCCAGGCGGTGCAGAGCGCCTGCGCCAAGTGTTCGCGTGGTAGTGCGGGGCTGAGGCGCACGGTAGGCACGCCAACACGCTCGGCGCAGGCGGCAGCCACCTCGGCAAGCGGCGCGCCGGGAGGCCCGATCACCGGTATAACGCGCATGCCGTTATTGCCGCCCGCATCGGTAAGACTTGCCACCCTGGCGCAAATACACGCGGAGCTGGCCGCATCCATGCCCAGCGGCAAGGGGGCAGGGGGGATTGATTCGAGTGCTGGTGGCAGCTCACCACCGGCGAACAACAGCTCACGGGTGACCATCGACGGCACCGCAAGCGAGGCCTGCCAGTCGTACGGCCCTGCGCCAGGCATGAATGCAAGCACGCCATGGCGCAGCAGTGGATGCGCCGGATCCATGCAACGCAGCAACTCGTCCGGTTCGTCCCACAGGCGCTGAGCCAATGCCAGGGTAGGGCTGGTGCGTGACAGGTCGTTCAGGCAGGTGGCGATGACCTGGCCAGCGGCGCTGTCAACACTCGGCAACAGCGCCATTGCCAGCACGAAACACTCGACAGGTGCGAGCTGCAGGTACTGCACGACCCAGCCGAAGGAGCCGCGCGGTGCGTCCGCCAAGGCCGACGGAACGGCCGTGGCGATGCAATCGCTCAGGTAGCGCGCGGTGACGTCCTCGGCGAAAAACAGGCGTTTGTCGCGCTCATAGCGCATAAGGTCGAGCGCGGCCAGTGCCCCGTCCACCAGTGGTGGCAGTGCCGCACCGTCGCTATCACTTCCACCCTGCAGGCGGCGTTCGCGCCATAGCCAACAGACTTCGCGTCGTAGACGCAAGCTGACTTGGCCCAGCCAGTATCGCGCCAGTGGGTCCTGCCCGTGGACACCCGGCAGGAACGCGACCGGATCGACGAGCGTGTGAGCGGCGGGAGGGTTGGTCGTCATGGCACCACCACGGTCGGGCTGGCGTTGGCCTGCTGGTTGTTGACGCGCAGGATCACGCGGTAGCTGCCAGCCGGCACTTTGGCTGCCGCGCCGACAACGGTCAGCGTCTGCTGGTCGGCGGCGCTCGTTACGGTATCGAACATCTGCACCGTCAAGGCGTCGGACTCACGGTAGAACAGCACCATCACATCGTCGGACTCAGCTCCAAGCAGCAGGCCTTGCAACTGGAGGTCGCCGGCGACGAGCGCAACGCTGTTCAAGGTCGGCAACAGCCGCGCGGCCAGCAGGTTGCTCGAGCGCGTACGGGTCGGTGACAGCCGACGGCGCACGATCAGTGGCATTTCGCCCCCCGACAACGAGGTGCCCGAGGCGATCGGCGTGCCGGGGCTGCCCTCGGCGATAACGACGAGCCGGTCGACATGGCGCTCGACGATGCTCAGTATCACGCCGCCGAGCACGACTTCCATCGTGCTGGCGTTGAGTTCGTCGCCATACAGCGTCAGCGTCGCACCGACCTCGAATCGATCGGGTTCGACCCGCTCCAGGCGGGTGCCCATCGACGGGATCACCTCGAGGCGCACACCATCGCCGCCAATGGTGGTTTGCGGGGAGGTGCTGTAATCGATACCGACCAGCAGCGACCCGCGTGGCAAGCTGGCTGGCATGATCATCACCGGGCGCATCTGGAAGGCCACCGAAAGCCGGAAGCGTTCATCGGTGCCTTGCATGATCTTGGACAACAGGTCCACGGTCGACTCGTCGAAGCTCAGCTTCAGTGGCTCGGGGTTGTTCTCCAGTGCCAGCTGCACGTCCAGCGCCACCGCCGGGTCCAGGTGCAAGAAGTTGAGCTCGTGAAGCGCTGCGATGCCGCGACCGAGCAAGTCATGCGCGGCGGCGGTGTCGCTCTTTTCTTTCGCGTCGAAGGCGGTTAGCAGAAACTTCACCACCAGCCACAACGGAGGTGGTTCGCCATCGCGCAGCGACAGATTGCGCAGATGCGGATCGAAGGCTGTTTCGTAGAGGAACAGGTTGAGCTTTTCGCTGGTGTTGTTCTTGGCCGCGTCCTCGGGTTTGCCAATCGAGACTTCGAAGCCACGGCGGATCAGGTGGTCCTGCAGCAGACGCGTCACTGCGCCAATCGCCCGGCCGGAATCTTCGAGTGCCATGGTCAGATACGGCGTAGCGAGCGCCGTGACAGGGCGCTGTGCGGTGATGGGGGGAGGGTAGGCGCACGTGGCGCAGTCACCGGCGGTGCCGGCGCGCGGGCCACTGTCTGCGCGGTCGGGGCTTCTACGCGCAGATGGATCGCGCCGATGGATATCTCGATGGACTCGTCGCGCGGCACGAGTGCGGGAGTAATCGGTGCCGGCACCAGTGTCGCCGGTTGGCTGACACGGCGGGGTGGGTCCTCCTTCGCAACCTCGGCGTGTATCAAGCTGTCAGCCTGTGAGTGCAAGACCGCTTCTGCGTTGGCGATAGCGTTGGTGTCGGTGTCGGTGTCGGCATCGGCATCGGCATCGGCGAAAGGTATAGTTGCCGGTGTGACAGGCTCGCTGGTGACGTTCACCACCACCAATGGCTCGCGGTTTGTCTGGTCAAGGGGCAGGGGCAGGGGCGTTTCCTGCTGCGGATCGGCGGCCACCCATTGCAGGGCCGCACGCACTACCGTCTGGCTCAGGGGCTGGGACACCGGTTCGCTGCTTTCAACGGACGAGGGGGGGGTACCAGCCGGTAGCTCATCGGTAAGCGGCTGTTCCCGCAGCTCGGGAGATAGCGCCGACTCTGGCTGTGCCTGCATGGCTGGTACGCTGTGTTCGATGTTGCTTTCGAGCGCTCGCGCAATACTGGCTGGCGAAGTGACGTTCACCGGCGAACCGCCAGTGGGGGCAAGACCGCTGGAGCGAATCAGAGCGCCGAAGTAGTCGATCATGATTGGCTCTCGATCAAGGCAAGGTATTGCGCACGCCGGGCTGGGGGTATCGCCAGCACTTGCGACTCGGTCCACCCGTAGTGCGAGGCCAGGCCGTGGATCTCATGCAGCAACACGCGCTGGCGGGCACAGAGTCGGGCCAATGCCGCCGCATCGAGGTCAATGGGCACTTCATTCGGTGCGCCGCAAGTCGGACACTGGCACGACACCGAGAAAGCGGTCAGCGGGTCGGCCGCCGCGATCGAGTCGGACAGTCGTGCCTCGTCTTGCGGCTGAACCTCGCCGGCAAGCAGCAACGTATCGAGCATCATGCGTACTGCCGCCGAACGCGAGGCTGGCTGGGCGGTGCGCCAGTGGCGAAGATCGTCGCCGGTGGGGCGGCGCAGGGTCACCGAGCGCTGTTCGTCGAGCGGCACATGGATCGGTTCGGCAGCGTCGGCGTCGGCGACCAGTGCCGGCAGCGGCAGATCAAACTCGAAGGCTTCGCCGCAGGGCGCTTGCGCGCAACGGGCCGTGAACGAGAAAGCGTTCACCTGCTCGGTCGTGGCGACCAGGCGCAGCAGGGCCGCGGTGCGCACGCTCACCGGTTGCGACCACCAGAAGGCGGGATCGCTGCACTCGCCACATTGCACGAGCAATCGGGTGACGAGACTCGGCCGGTCAGCGTGGTCGAAATTCACATCGAGGTCCACGGCATCGCCGAATGGGCGCATTGGCATGCGTGATGGAAGCTGGCTCATGGTTTTATGTCAGCCCGCCAGGGCCGGTTCCGTCGGTTCGGAGACATCCGGGTCGCGTTCCCAGCCCTCGTTCTCGAGCTTGAGCGTCTGAATCGCGATGGCGTTGGCATTCGCGTCGAGGTCGGGCAGCGCCTGGAACTCGGACACCCAGCAACGGTAGATCTTGTAGGCCAGCACGACCTGGCCGGTCTCGTTGTAGACTTCGAGGATCAGGTCCTTGCGAAAGTCCTTCAGACTTACCTCGGCACCGAGCCCATTGCCCACATGCCAGACCTTGTTGGCCCAGGCCTCGAATTCGAGGTCGTGGGTGACACCGCGCTCCAGGGTGATGGCTTCGTACTTGGTGCGTCCGGGCGACTTGCGCGAGGTCGACGGGTCGCCGCCTTCGCGGTGCTCGACGACTTCGGTGCTGCGCTTGAGCGCACCGACCTTGCTGACGCCGGCGACGTAGCGGCCGTCCCACTTGATGCGGAATTTGAAGTTCTTGTAGGGATCGAAGCGGTGGGTGTTGACGGCGAATTGGGCCATGATTCGACTCCCTTATTGCAGATCGCCGGCGATCTGCTGGATGGTGATGACGACGAACTCTGCCGGTTTCAGCGGTGCGAAGCCGACCTGAATGTTGACGATGCCGAGGTTGCGGTCGGCCTGCGTTGTGGTTTCCTTGTCGCACTTGACGAAGAAGGCTTCCTGCGGCGTCTTGCCCTGGAGCGCGCCCTGGCGGAACAAGCCGTTCATGAAGGCGCCCAGGTTCAGGCGGATCTGCGCCCACAGCGGTTCGTCATTGGGCTCGAACACCACCCACTGCGTGCCACGGTACAGGCTCTCTTCGATGAACAGCGCGAGGCGGCGGATCGGGATGTACTTGTACTCGTCGGCCTGCGCGTCGGCGCCTTTCATGGTGCGGGCGCCCCAGGACACCCGTCCGTAAACGGGGAAACTTCGGATCACGTTGATCCCTAGCGGATTGAGCTGGCCGTTCTCGATGTCGTTGATTGGCAACGCCACGTCCAGCACGCCATTCAAGGTGGCATCGGTACCGGCCGGCGCCTTCCACACGCCGCGCTGCGCGTCGGTGCGCGCGTAGATGCCGGCGATGGTCCCCGAGGGTGCCATTTCGCGCAGGCGCAATCCATTCAAGGGGTCGGGTATACGCACCGCCGGGAAGTAGGTGGCGGCGTTGCGTGACTGCGATGCTGAATTGCTCCATGTGCCTATGTCGTCCAGGGTGCGGTTGGACGGCGCGTCGACTATGTAGAACGCGCGCTTTTCCACGCACAGCGCGACCGCCGCGGGAATCAACCCTGCTTCCTCCCCGGTGAGCATGTCGAAGGTCTCGGGGATCATCATCAAGTTGAATAGATCGACGTCACGCAACGCGTAGATACCGGACTTCAGCGTCTCGTCGCCGAGTAGGTCCACCGCGTCGCCGCGTGTGCCGGTTCCAAGCGTGCTGGGCGCGACGTTGGCTGCCGCTACAGGTCGATGCTCGGCCGCGGCAGGGAATTCTCGGCCACCGTTTTCCAACCCCATGTGGATCGCTGCGGCTAATCCCCCGAATGCACCGCGCGCGATCACAACACTCGACGACTCACCAGCGGTCTGCGATTCAAATTTTAAACAGTCCGCGCCAGCGCTGCCGTCGGGTAACGACGTGGACGCTTGTAGTCGCGTAGTCAGGCCGGCAGCAGCGATGGCGTTGTTTGCTTCTAGAACAAGGGCGGCGAGGTCGACCCATGGAGCCCCAGCGATTGTCAACAGGAATGGCGTATCGCCATCGAGGACGCCGCCAATCAGGGTATTGGATGGCGATGGGGGCAGCGCGGTGATTTTCGCGCTGACTGCCGATCCCATGAGAGCAAATGTCAGGCCTGTATGCCAGTTGGCCTCGATGAGCGTTGAGTTGTTAGTGATCACCGACGTAACGAACTGAACGGATTTTGGGTCCATGCTCAGGCTGCGATGAATCTCGAGCGGCACAGTGCTGCCGTCTGATTGCAACTGTGAAACGATTAAATTGAAATCAGAATCGCGATTGCGCATCCCTGGGGTGTCCACTTCCACAGTGATACGCAGGGTATTCGCCCATGTGCCAGGACTCGCCGCAGCCACATCCAACACGTCTGCTGCTGCGTCTCCCTTTAACTTCCAGCCCGTCTCAACTTTACCGGCGGCGACCACCCGCACGATCAACGCCTGAGTGCCGCCGTTCATGAAGAACTGTCGCACCGCATACGACACGGGGCTGTCACGATCCAGGCCGCCGTAGCTGCGCTCAAAGTCGGCGAAGCTCGTCACCGACATCGCTTTGTCGGGTATGCCCTTGCGCGTGTAACCGACGAAGGCTGCGATCGAAGTCGCGACACCGGTGATGGTGCGCACCCCGCTGGCCTTTTCGACAATGTAGACACCGGGATAGCTGACTTGGGCCATGTCGCTGACTCCTTTGCTGGGCAGGGGGCCCACCAGGAAGAGTCCGACGGAGACTTCCTTGGTGGACTGTCTGTTTGGGTCGGTTCAATTGTTTGAACGCCGGGACCAGTGCCGCTATTTGGCTATTAACCGTCGGCTCGCCTATTCAGGTTGGCGATCAAGTAGTTGCTGGAGGAGGGGGCGGGCCCCAAGTAAGCAGATAATACGGGTAGGGCAAAATTGATTCATGTCACGTGCTCAGCGCTCTACATTCTGGTCGCGAGAAGCGTTCAGAATGTTCAACGAGTTGGTTGGATAAAGTAGCGAGCAAAGCTACCGCCATTCGCTTGAGCAGGACGGAGCGAAAGTTGCAGAATTGAAACATGCGCACTACCAAACTGACACAGTTCCATCAACTGCAGTTGCAGAGAGCTATCAAACATGGATCATGTGTACAGAGCAAAAATGATGATAGTTCGACTGGGAGGGCACACAATATTTCTACTGTACGAAACGCTTCTTTCCGACCAATGGATCCGTCGAAAACACTCGGTGATTTGTCTGAAAAAAACAGGCGATTTTTAATGCGTGCGTTAATTTCGGAATTTATATTATTTCCAAAAAATCTGATTGAATATTGATAGGTACCGCCACAGTTGAGGCAGGTTCGCCTTCAGCGGGGTCTCACCCAAGAGGATTTCTCACTGGTCAGCAGTCGCACAAACGTAAGCTTGCTTGAGCTGTCCTTATTGATCTTTTGGCAATTGGCTCTACACCATGACCCGGGCAGATCAACGAATGACCAATCGCCTATCCAGCCTGAAAGGCTCAGCACTCAACGAGGCGTTGGCTGAGTCCAGGTGCATGGGGTTGAAGAGGTAGTTTTGACTGTGCGGCATGACAGCACTGGGGATGGGCAGCAACAGGGAAGTACCGGACTTGAGAAAGTCATCGCCGAGGCGTTTTGTATAGCGGGTATCGGTCTCCCAGCCGACCTCAAGGTCTGGCGCAGGTGCAATGCCCACCTCATCAGGTATTTCAACCTTTAACAATTGCAGTGTTTGCGGAAAGTCTTCCTGGTCCACTTCCAGGTGAACAAGAATCTCCAACATGGCACCAGCCGGCGTACCCGCCAGGTACACGACCGGTCGCCCCGCGCTGTGCCAGCGACCACCGGCCAACAAACCACCTCGCCCGGTCAAATCCGCAAAAGCGCTTATCCGCCAAAAAATCAAAAGGCAAATCCTTCTGCCAGCTGCAATAGCATTTCTTCGACCTGCCGGGTGCCCTGAATCGTAGACAGCATGGCCATGGGGCTTTTGCCCGAGAATCTATCCTTGGGCTTGGTTAACCAGCGCTTGGCCTTTTCATCATCACCGAACAGTACATCGGCCATTGCAGTGATATGGGCTGAACGGAAAAGCCGGTCGCTTTCATCCACCGTCAATCGTTGGTCCTTGGCGATTCGAGTCTTGAGGGTTTTGAGCGGGATGATCTGATCCCGCTCAATCGGTGTGACGTCGCCCTGATCACAGAGCTGCATCAAGCGACTGGCGGCAAAGCCGAACTGGATCATTTCGTGGATTTGCAGCTCTGTGGCTTCGGCCGGTATCTGTAACAGTGCCTCCAGGCGAGCCCGGTAGGCGAAGTACGCAGGTTCTCGCATGATTTCGGCAAACATTGGGCTCTCCAGCATTGCGGCGTATGCCGTGTAGTATCAGGCATACGCCGCACATTGGAAACCCCAATGCACTTTGGCGACCGCCCACTCACGCAGGTTTGAGCCTATTGTGGCTGGCCCCTGGCAGCAAGATTTCGTAACATTCCTGCCTATTGCGCTTTCTGCAACAACCCCCGCCGCTGTGCTTTTCAGGTAATCCATGAAATCTAACCCTATACGTGCCGACGTCCTGGCTGGACTGACGACCTCCTTTGCATTGGTCCCCGAATGCATTGCCTTCGCCCTGGTGGCACATCTGAATCCACTGATGGGGTTGTATGGGGCGTTTATCATCTGCACCCTGACAGCCCTGTTCGGGGGACGGCCTGGGATGATCTCCGGTGCCGCGGGCTCCATGGCGGTGGTGATCGTCGCGCTGGTGGTGCAGCACGGCGTGCAATACCTGCTGGCGACGGTGTTGCTGGGTGGCCTGATCATGGTGCTGTTCGGCCTGCTGCGGTTGGGCAAGCTGGTGCGGATGGTGCCGTATCCCGTGATGTTGGGCTTCGTCAACGGGCTGGCGATCATCATTGCCCTGGCGCAGCTTGAGCACTTCAAGCAAGGCGAAACCTGGCTCAGTGGTACACCGTTGTATGTCATGTCTGGCCTGGTGGCACTGACCATGGCGATTGTCTACTTGCTGCCGCGCCTGACCCGTGCGGTGCCGCCCGCGCTGGTGGCGATCCTCGGTGTAGGGGCGATGGTCTACTTGCTCGACATTCCCACCCGCACGCTGGGTGATATGGCGCAGATTGCCGGTGGCCTGCCGGCCCTGTCGCTGCCTGTGGTGCCTTGGAATCTGGAAACCCTGCGCATCATTGCGCCTTATGCCGTATTGATGGCACTGGTGGGGTTGCTGGAAACCCTTCTGACACTCAACCTGACCGACGAAATCACCGAAAGCCGAGGCTACCCGGACCGTGAATGCGTGGCGCTGGGTGTGGCCAACATAGCCTCTGGTGTGTGTGGTGGCATGGGCGGGTGCGCGATGATCGGGCAAACGGCGATCAATCTGAGCTCAGGTGGGCGGGGGCGGCTGTCCGGCGTGGTTGCCGGTGTGCTGATCCTGATGTTTGTGCTGTTCCTGTCGCCTTTGATCGAGCGTATCCCGCTGGCCGCACTGGTCGGTGTGATGTTCGTCGTGGCCCAGCAAACCTTCGCCTGGGCATCGTTGCGAGTGCTTCACAAGGTGCCCAAGAGCGATGTGCTGGCAATTATTGCAGTCACCGTGGTGACAGTGCTCACTGATCTTGCGACCGCGGTGCTGTGCGGCATTTTGATTGCGGCCATCAACTTTGCCTGGCAACAGGCACGGGAGTTGTATGCCGACAGTCATCTTGAGGCCGACGGCAGCAAGCTGTACCTGCTGCACGGCACACTGTTTTTCGCCTCGACCACACCGTTTCTCGAACAATTCGACCCGGCCAACGACCCGACACAGGTGACTCTGGACTGCAAACACCTGAGTTTTGTCGACTATTCGGCCATTGCCGCACTGAAGACCCTGCGTGAGCGTTACGACAACGCTGGCAAGCACCTGCGCGTGGTGCACTTGTCCGAACGCTGCAAAAAACTGCTCAAGCGGGCGGGCGTGCAGTACGCCTGACCGGCGTCTGTAGGAGCACGGCTTGCCGGCGATGAACACAACGCGGTGTATCTGAATGACCGAGGCGAAACCATCGCCAGCAAGCTGTGCTCCTACAGGCCGTTGTAGGAGCACGGCTTGCCGGCGATGAACACAACGCGGTGTATCTGAATGACCGAGGCGAAGCCATCGCCAGCAAGCTGTGCTCCTACAGGCCGCTAAAAAAACAAATGTATAAATTAATCAGCTCTGGCCTGGACCTTTTCCCACGATGCGCAATCATTGTTTCATCGGATATGAAACGGAGGTGCGCATGTTCACCCGGTCCCTGACCCTTATCACGCTCTTGGCGATCGCCAGCCCTGTGCTGGCCGCCGACAGTGATTCCCCCTTGGCTCAGGAGCGCGGCAGGACCAGACCCTTGATCGTGATCGCGCCAAGCTCGGTCGACCCTACACTGGTCCAGCTGAAACAGGCGCTGGATAAGAAGGAAAACAAGGACGCCTTCAGCGAGCGCAAGATGGTGTTGTTCACGGTGGTCAACATGATCGGGCAGCGCGATGGCAAGAACCTAGACCCGCAAGCCACCATGGCGCTGATCCGTGACCTGAAACTCGGCGCCAGCACCGGCACCAAGGTGATCCTGGTGGGCAAGGATGGCGAGAAAAAGCTTGAAGAAACCGGCAATGCCGACATCAAGAAAATCTTCTCAACCGTCGACGCCCTGCCCACAGCCGAGAAGGAAGCCAGTGTTGCCGCAGTGCCAGAGCCGGCCGCGACAGCACCCGCTGACAAAGGGGGTAAACCGGCCAAGTCTTCCAAACCTGCGAAGCCGGTCAAGCCTGCCGAATATCCAGATGACTGAGTTGCTGTCAGTTAAGGTCGCGCCTCCAGGATCAGGTTGAAGGGCGTTTCAGTCGCTCGACGGAACTGCGTGAAACCGGCCTGCTGGAATACCTCGCGCAAGCGACCTTCACCCGCCTGTGCACCCAAACCCAGCCCGACTTCCTGAGACAACGAATTGGGTGTGCAGATAAACGTGGACGCTGCATAGAACAAGCGCCCCACCGGGGTGATGTTTTCGTCCAGCGTATCGTTGGCAAACGGTTCCACCAGTAACACGCTGCCGTCCGGCTTGAGCGCCTGGCGTGCATGACGGGCAGCGCCAACCGGGTCGCCCATATCGTGCAGGCAATCGAAATAGCAAATCAGGTCATAGTCCCGGCCAGGATAATCCTTGGCGGTGAACTGCGAGAAGTGTGCCTGCTCGGTGACGCCAGCCTCGTTTGCACGTTCAGTGGCGACGCCGATTGACGGGCCGTGGCAATCAAAGCCCTCAAAGCGCGAAGCCGGAAACGCCTGGGCCATGATCACCGTAGAGGCGCCGTGCCCGCAGCCCACATCGGCCACCTTCGCTCCGGATTTCAACTTGGCGACCACACCATCCAGGGCTGGCAACCATTCGCTGACCAAGTGTGCACGGTAGCCCGGACGGAAGAACCGCTCGGTGCCATGAAACATGCACGGATGATGATCGCCCCAGGCCAGGGCACCATTACCGCGCATGGCGGCGATCAGTTTGTCCTTGTCATGGAACAACGACGCCACCACGACCATGCCACCGGCGACGTAGACCGGTGAGTCCTCGATGGCCAGCGCCAGGGCCTGCTCTTCTGGTAAGCGAAATTGCCCGTCCTGATGCTCCATGTAGCCCGATGCGGCATGGGCACTGAGCCACTCCTTGATCAGGCGAGCGTTGCAGCCGGTCTTGTCGGCCAATGCCTGGGGCGTGATCGGCTGGCTGTCGGCCATCGCCCGGTACAGCCCCAGTTCGTCGCCCAGGATGATATTGGCAAGCATCGCCGCAGCGCCCATGTCGCTGACCAGCTTGCCCATGAAATCGTTGAGTTTGGCTTCGTCCATCGTCTGTACTCCCACCAAAAGACCGCCTGCACAGGCAGGCGGCCGGCCAGATTGGGCGCCAGCTCGGCATAGAACGACAGGGGAGGAGGCGTCGACGTCTTGCGAATCGAGCAATGCTCGAACGGGAAGAGCATTCCCGTCGGATAGGTCTTTAAGTGTAGACCGCTGGCGAGGGGATCAGCGTTTGCCCATCGAACGACGGCTACCGTTCGGCGCGCGGCTTGGGGATTTGTCGTGATTGGATTTGCCGGCACCCGGGTAACGCGCTTGATCCTGTTTTTTGGCAGCGGCAAAGGCGGCCGGTTTGAACGGGAAGCTGAACGCCGGGATGGCTGGTTTGCTGTCCTGGTCGTCGAGGTGGGTTTCAACGGGGGCCGATTCGACAGACGAAGGAGGTACGACAGACATGGAAAAGCTCCGAAGCGTGCGAGGTGATGGCCTGGAACTCACGCTATCAGACGTTCCAGGGGCGGCAGTATACCTGTAGATCGGTTGATACGGCGTTCTGGCTGTCAGTTCAGCTTCTGGTGCAGGGCCGACAAACATCTACCGCCAGCTCAGCGGTCGGCCCACGCAACATCGCTCACACAGTAAAGGAGAACTGTATGAGCGATGGATACGTAAACATTGTGCATGGAAGCAGGCCAAGCGCCAGCAACGCTGGCTTTTTTGGCAGCAGTTTTACCCGACCGGGGAAATCAAGTAACAAACGCCGGGCCAAACGGCTACGCGCCCAGCATGAGCGACGCCTGCAACAAGGTGTCGCGGCGCAGCAGCAGGTCATCACGGCACGCGGGCAAACGTTCGAGGCGACCCGAGATCGGCTCGATCTACAGCACACCGCCGGGGCGGCCGACAGAGCCAGGGCATTACAAGTCGAGTTGGACGCAGTACGTCGCGCTCCCCCCACGATAAGCGAAGTTCCCGGGGATATCTCGATCCTGCAGGAAAAAGGCGCAATCGAGCAGTTGATCGCGCGCAAACAGCAAGCACTTCAGACAGTCCGCCCGACGGCTCACGCCTTTTACGGAACTGATCCGCTGGGCAAGTCCGTCGATCAATACCTGGCCACTTACAACCCTCTGGCTGGTAACGCCTTCGAACGTTGGCAAAATGCCTACCTTGCAGGTCTGTCGGCACAGCAGCTCAACGAGGCAGTGAGTTCGCTGACCGCGCGCCTGGATGCGTTGACAGCTCAGCATGTGCAGCTGCGCGAATACTGGCAGCGAATGGCCGAACGTGGGCAGGCCCATGCCCAGGCTGAAACGCTGCGTAAAGCCGATATCAAGTTGTTGCGTTCGGGGGAAGAGCGTCGACTCCAGCGCCAGGTTTTGATGGCGCACACCGCGAGCGTCCCTGTTGTTATCGCCGCCGCACGGCCTATTTGGGTGGCTGGCACGGCCGCCTTGGGCCTCGAAGCAGGTCTGACGGCACTGAATACGACGCTGCGCCAAGCGGTCGCTGAACTGGCCAGGGTGGCCGCCATTCCGGTCGGGCGATCGCTCGGCTCATTTGTCACCTTGATGTTGTATTCGCCACCGCTGGCAGATGGCGAGCTGTCTGCCGAGCAGCGCCGCTTTCAGGCATTGGTATTACCTGTAGATGCGTTGGCACCGGTCTCGTCGCCGGACCTGAGACGCGCGGCTGATGGCAACACCACCGTCGAATTGCCCTATCGCATCAAGACAGAGACGGTGAACGAGACGACGAAGGTTCATCTGGTCAAGACCAACGAGCACACCGTGCCCGCGGATGTATCGGTCAAGGCTGCCGTGCATGATCCGTTACGCGATGTCTATGTGGTGCAGAGCAATAGCATGCCGCCCACCACGCTTGAGTTTGCGGCGGCTTCAGTAACGCCAACCGAGTCCGCTGCGGTATCTGGGCTCGCGGGCATTTCCACCGGAACGGTCGTCGAGTCCATACCCACGGGGGCCGACACCCAATGCAATGACTGCATCGTAGTGTTTCCAGCGAGCAGCGGCATTGAGCCGATGTACATCGGTTTCAAGAGCATTGAAGCCGGGCCAGGCGTAGTCAGTGGGGTGGGGCAGCACGCGGACCGTAACCTGAGACCGCAAGTTTTCGAGCACGGTAGCGCCGCGATTGCTTCGCCCATCGCCGATCAGTTGCGCTGGAGGACCTTCGAATCTGTCGAAGCACTCAGCTCGACGGTGTGGCAACAGATGGCCAGAGAACCTTCGCTGCAGGGTTTGTTCGAGCCTCTGAATTCCAAGCGCATGCAGCAAGGCTTCGCGCCAATCGCACCCCGTGCGCAATGGCGTGATGGCCAGCAGACCTTTGAGTTGACCTATTCGCAGTCAGGACTGCCAGCGGGCGCGGACTACAACCTCGACAACCTGCGCATTACCAGCCCGCGAGTCACTCATGGCAAACGGTTGGAGACACAGACTGTAGCGGCCTGGTCCGAGGCGAGCAGCGTGGCTTCGCAAATGTTGGAGCAAGCGCTGGAGCAGCAGCGGGCACTTGCACATCAGTTGCGACGTGAACAGCTTGAGCGCGAGGCCCTGCAAGCGCTGCACAAAGAAGCCCAACGTGCCGCAAATACCTACTACTTACCGACCCGGTTCGGCGAGTCGGCTGCGTTTATTACCAGCCCGTCCGGCCTGATCCCGGACAATGGGACATCCCTGCAAGACGCCCTCGGTCACGCCATTGCCGAACTGGCCCGCAATCCCTCCGTTGATACCGTCGAAGTCTTTGCCAGCCTGAGCTTTCCCGTGCCGGCCGATGCCGAGTTCGCTTTTGCGGTGGCTCTGCCGATGCTTGCGCCTCAGCTTGATCTGGCAGCGCCGCCCCCCGCGACCCTGGATCTGCCTTATCGCATAGGCGTGCTGAGCGAAGGCGCCGAAGTGGGTGTTTTCGTCACCAGCACACAAGGCCTTGAGCTCGGCACAGGCGTGCGGGTCAGGCATTTGCAGTTCGATGTCGCCAACAACAGCTACAGCGGGCAAACCGACGACCTGCCCACCAGGACGCTGACTACCACGCCAGCCCGAGCACCGGGCAGTGAGTTGCTGGGTTCGACGTTTTTACCTGCAGCCCCCTCATTGATCCTGGCGTATACCGGCAGCGAAACCGGACCCATCGCACCTGAGCTTGAGACTTACCCGGCTGCCGAAGGTGATATCGATGACTACATTTACTGGTTCCCAAAGGAGTCGGGACTTGCGCCGCTCTATATTGTTTTCAAGAGCAGGGAGGGGCCGCGATATCAGCCAGGGATAGTGACCGGGATGGGACAGCAGGTAGAGGGACGCTGGTTGGGGGCTGCAACGCAAGCTCTAGGGGCGCCGATTCCGGTACAGGTGGCGGATGTATTGAGAGGAAGGGAATTTAGGGACTTTGATGGATTTAGGTCTGCATTTTGGGCGGCGATTGGCGCTGATCAGGTGTTGGTGGCCCAGTTCAGTCGCTTGAACCAAGTCCGCATAAATAGGGGGTTAGCGCCTTATGCACTGCCCTCGGATCAGGTAGGGAAGCGAGGTGTTTTCGAATTGCATCATGTTCAACCAATCAGTCAAGGTGGCGCGGTTTACGATGTCGAAAACTTGCGCATCCTCACGCCACGTAAGCATATCGAGACGCATATCCAGAGTTCCGAGGGTACGTTATGAAGCTGAGAAATAAACTTGAAGATTACACTGAGGCAGAGTTCGAAGATCTGTTAACTATCGTCTTCAACTACACGTGTGATTCGGAAGATGCCTACCATGAACTGGTGGCTGAAATTGACCGGATCACTGAGCATCCGAAAAGAAACGAAATCTTGTTTTATCCCGCCCCCGACGCCGAAGACTCCCCGAAAGGCGTCATCAACACCATAAAAACCTGGCGCGCCGCCAACGGCAAACCCGGCTTCAAACCTCCTCAAGATTGAAACAGGCAAGCGGTTGGCGATGGATTCGCCAACCGTCTTTCAACCAATTCGTCACCCCTCGAATGGAATCGAATCATGGAACTCAAACCCAATCTACAAGCCTATACCGAAGCCCAATTCCTGACTTTGCTCCAAACCCTTTGGGCAGGCACTCCTACGGAGGCCGAGCACAATCGACTTGTCCATCATTTTGACCAAATCTGCGAGCACCCCTTGGGGGCGGACTTGCTCTTCTACTCAAATGACTATGGCACATGGGCCGATCCAGAAGGCATCATCGCCTTGCTCAAGGCTTCCCTGGCCCATAAAGGCCGGCCCGGTTTTATCCAGGATTTATCGGTGCCAACCGCCCCTCAACGCGTCGGCGAACTGGCCACTCAAGCGGGCCTTGAGCGGCAGGCGGCTCGTATAGCCCGCGCAGCAAGTCGATCGACACGATTTCCTGATCTGCTCGCCTTGGCCTTGGCACTGGATCAAGCCGAGCAGCAGGCTGACGACGCCCTCAGCCTGTTGCACACAGGCATCAGCCAGCTTGAGCGAGAGCTGGATGTTCCACGCGGTGGGCTAACACCCGCTGAGATCATGGACCAACAGGACGCCGAAAGGACAAAGCTGGAACTTTTGGCGATCAGCGCTCGCAAGGCGGTGTGGAATATTCTGGGTAGCCAAATAAAGGCAGAAACGGCTCAACGTTCGGCGCAGACGGCTCTCACGTTCAAAACCAAAGGCAAATCGCTGGAAGAACTTCAAGCCGCGCTTGGGTTTATCACCTTTGAAGTGCAGCAACACACGTCCGGCTGGCCCGCTGTCGAGGCGTACCAAGCCCAGCTCAAGTCCCGGATGCAGGCCATTTTCGAACGCTTGGATGAGCGTCGCACGCGCTTGCAGGCTGCCAGCGGGCAGCAACCTTGGAACACGGCCAGTCATTTTTCTGCGTCGCTTAAGGCTTCAGCACAGGGCCCGCAAATCCTGACACCGGCTGTTGGGGCAATGAATGCCTTTGCGAGCACCCTAGGCCCCTTGCAGCAATCGGTGTTGTCTGCGGTGGCGCACTTCAACCGTTGGGTTCTAACCGGTCAATCCTCCAAGGGCCTGCTTGCCGACGTCCTGCAGTTTTCCACTCGCCTGGGCCATGACGAACGTTTCGTTATCAGCCTGCCGCTCGCAGAGCTTGGGCCTTTGCCTGAAATGAACTGGCTGGAAGTTGCCAAGGCACACAGTGAGATCGAACTTCCTCTCAGGCTTGGCACTGCCAATCGTGAAATTGACGGCAGGAAAATGAAGCGCGTTTATATCGCCAGCACAGAGCAGCAAGCCATGCGCTCTGGCGTACGGGTTCGCTTGGCGCAATGGGATCAACAGCGTCAGCTCTACACCTTCGCGACTTCTGGCGCTGCTCCGGCAAGTCTCTACTGGACCTTACCCAACTCCACCGGTGCGCCTGATCCGGCTTCGTCGGGCGCTCAGTACCCAGGCGTCATTTCAGCGCCTCGCCAGCCGCTGCTTGAGCCTTTCAACCCTGAAAATCTGCATTTCGACGATTACGTCGTTGTCTTTCCGGCCGGGTCTGGAATTGCGCCGCTCTATGTCATGTTCAAGGACCGCTTCGATTACCCGGGCGTTGCGACGGGTCGGGGCGAGGGCGTTGGGCCATCGATTCGCGCAGGGCTCGACTCGGGTGCCGGTGCGCCTGTTCCGCTATCCGTTGCCAATGAACTGCGCGGCCGGGTATTCGAGAATTTTGCCGCGTTCAAGCAGGCGCTGTGGAAGGCTGTCGAGCAAGAATCGGCGTTGCGCCAGGACGTTGCCAGCGAGTCGCTAAGGTGGGTCCATCGAGTGGCTGTCGAGGCCGGTGGCGGTCTCTATGACATGGACAATTTGCTTATCGTGCGGGCGGATTGACCTGGCTGCCCTGCACCTTGGATGGCGGGAGCTTCAAGGTCCCCGAATCACTGAACCGAACCGTTCCGAACAAACCGCCCGCCAATTTGCCCCGCACTACATAAGGCAGGCCGTCCAGGCTCTTTACTTGGCTGAAGCCAACTGCCTGGCGCAGGACCGAGAAGGCAGTGATGCTGACGGGCACCACCAATACCTCTTCGCTGAAGCGTTCGACCACACCGCTTTGGTCGCTGACGCCGCTGGCCAACGGCTGGCCGTTGACGACCAAATCCAGGTACACGCCGTTATAGTTGATGGCGGAGTCGTTCGGGTTCAGCAGCCGCAACTTGACCGCCATGCGCATTTCCAGTTCTTGGCTGGGCAGGGGCTGGATACCGACCACTGTGATGCTGACGGGATCGTGTTGGGGAAACAGAGCGCACGCACTGAGGCTCAGAAGCAGCGATAGGGTGATGACGAGGCGATGGATCATGCCGGCTCCAGTGGGGTAGGCGTGCGATAACTAAAGCATACCCCGCCGACCGCGTAGGAGCGACGGGGGCGCCTAGCCCTTGGTCGCGATGGCATCACCGCGTATGCCGGATAGAGCGCGGTGATGCCATCGCGACCAAGGTCTGCTCCTACAAAAAAGCAAAAAAAAACGCCGGTTCACGAGGAACCGGCGTTTTTGAATAGTGGGGTGGACGATGGGGATCGAACCCACGACAACAGGAGTCACAATCCTGTGCTCTACCAACTGAGCTACGCCCACCACTGCATGTTGCTGCGGGGCGCATCTTACATCGATAACTGACTGATAGGTAACTATTTTTTCAAAAATTTGAAAATAATTGGTTTTAGCAGCCATCGATACAGGCATACACCACCAGTTCCACCAGCATTTCCTCACGGGCCAGCCCCGCGACGACGATGGCTGCGCGGTTGGGGTAGGGGGCCTGGAAGTACTCGGTGTATAGAGCGTTGACCGTGGCCAGGTAGCTGCGATCGGTGACGTAGATCATCACTTGGGTGACGGCGTCCAGTGAACTGTTGGCCGCCTCGAGGGTATGGCGCAGGTTGTCGAGGGTTTGCCGGGTTTGCGCTTCGATACCGCCTGGGACCACCTGGCCCGTAGCGTCGATGGGGATTTGCGCGGTGTAGAGCGTGCCGTTGCCGACCACCGCCCATTCCATCGGGGCTTTGGAGGCGAATAGGTCAGTCTTGATGGCGTATTTCATGGATGAGTTTCCAGAGTGAAGGGGGAATTCAGTCGGCATCGCTGCCGCCACCGGCACCACGCTGACGCGAGGCTTCGGTGCTTTCGACCAGTATCTGATCGGCCAATTGCTTGAGCCGCTGCCAGGTCTGCTCGCTGACCGTGAAGCCTTGCGCCAGTGCCTGCTGGGTTGATGGGGTGGTCGACATCGCCGTTGTCGGCTGGCTGAACGCCACGGTGATGCACTGCTCATCACCCAACCCCGGTGAGGGCATGTCTTCGATGTGCAAGCCAGGGCAGGTGCTGCCCGCGGTGAAGAGGGCAATACGCACCTGTCGAGCATCACGCCAGCGGGCTTGAACGTCCAACCCAAGTTCCGCCGCCCGACGCAGGTAGCCCAGCAACAGCAAGCGGTTATGACAATGGCGGATGCGCAGGACGGCGTGCCCGGTGTGCAGCGCCTTGGCAAGGGCCAGCTCCACGGCTTGCGCGGCGCAACGCAATACACTTTGACCCTTGGCATCGATCACCAGCAGGGCACTGTCCTCAAAGCACAGCGAAAACGGCCGGTTCGCCTCGCTTTGCAGGTACTCCAAGGCTTTTTCCAGGGCAGCCATACCGTCCAGCCCTTGTAACTGCAACCAACCGACCATCTCGGCGGCGTCTTCGCAATCGCCCAAGGCAAAACCCATGCCCTCAAATGCCTTGCGGCACATCACGTGAATTTCGTTAAGTGATACTCGCATCTCAATGAGCTCCATCCGGCATCACGGCAAAATTCCAGTCGTCGGTGAAAGGTTGGCCTATCTCACTGACCAGCGGCGCACCCTGGAACAGCGTGATACGTACCCAGCGGCTGGATTTTGGGTCGAATTTGCCGGCGCCAAAAAACGCCAATTTGCAGCGCAACAGGTGGATCGGCAGCATGTCGCGGGCCAGCAGGTTGGCGCGGATTTCGCCGAAGGCGCATTGCGCCATGGCCTGCAAACGCCGAACCGTCCCCTTGAAGGCTGGCTGGGCAATCAAAAAATGCGCGGTCAGGTCGCCCGGATGGGTTTCCTGATAGTCCAGTAACGCGGCGTGGCAGCGCTGGATATTGCGTGCGATGCCCAGCTGCATTTCCTTTTCGGCGCCTGGCTCATCCAGGCGCATGCCCAGGCGTGGCTCTTCTTTCTCAGCCGAGCGATACCAGAAAAAGTGCTCGGCGTCGGTGTTGCTGAAATCGTAGGACAAGGCCCAGCCGTAGTGGTTTTCGATCAGTTCGCGCAGTTGCGCCAGTGGCATCTGCGCGTCCAGGCGTAAGCTTTCGACAACACCCATCTGCTCAGCCAATGGCGTGACCTGCTCGGGGTATATCTCCAACAGCAGGCTCACCAGCAGCTCCTGGCAACCGAGGCTGGCATTGGCCTGGGCCCAGGCTTGCAAGCGTGGCCACAGGTCAACGCTGGCCGGTTGGCGGTCGAGCCAGGCGGCCAAGGGCGCAAGATCAGCCAGCGTTTGCTGGTCTAGCTCGCTTTGGCGCTGATCTTCGGTCAAGGTCTGCGCAAGGTGCAGGCGCGCCCGTTCCAGCAACTGATGGAAGCGCTGCAGGTTGGCAGCGCTCGCGGGTTGCGCCAGTACCTGGGCCAGCGCCGTTTCTCGTGCCCACAACCACTGGTTGACCAGTTGCGGGTGGTTGAGCAGAAAGGGCGCCATGCCCAGGCCCGTGGAGTTGCCAACACCCAGGTAGCGCTGCAGGGCGGCATCGAGTTTTACCGCGCGGCGCGGATCACGCGCCTGCGCCATATGTTCGATCTGTTCGATGCTGAAGTGACGCAGCAGGTACACCGTGAACATCTGCGCACTGAACGGTTGGTTGAAATCGGCGTTGTCTTGCAGGCAGCCAAAATCGGCGATGCCGAACTTGCCGTTGCCATACACGGCGGTGGTGCGATACAGGTAGCCGACTTCGGCCAGTTGGCGCGGGTCTGGCTGGTTGCCTTCAGCCAGGGCTGCGATAAAGCGGTCGAAATTGCGCAGGCTGCGGTTGGCCCGTGACAGCACCAATACGCGGGCATCGAAGCGGCCCGCTTCCTGCAATGGAGCATTACGTTGCAGGTCGGCCAGTTGAGCTTCGTCGACATCGCCGGCCACCAGCACAAAACTGACGTCCCACTGATCGGCGATAACCCGGTCGCTGCGTTTTTCCGGCGGCAGGTAGGCGGAGAAAATGACGCAGTGATAATGCGCCGATGGCGTCTCGATACGGTAGATGGCCGTGCCAAAGCCTTCGGCGTCCAGGTCGAAACGACTGCGCTGGATACGCCATTGCTGGTTCATCATCCGGCGCATGCTGCTGCGCACAAAACTCAAGGGACTCTGGAAGTGGCTGCCCAGGCGAGCCAGGTCCATGACCTGGCTGGTGGGGCGTAGCGATACGGCTTCTGGCCGGTGGTTTTCACGGTTGGACATTGTTGTTATTCCTGAATGCATCATGATCAGATGCCTTGCTCGCGCGCCATGTGCCGGGCAATCCGCACGGCGTCCCAGAGCGCCGGGAGGATCAGCAGCGACACCGGTACGGCGGTGATGACAATAAAGGACTGCAGGGCGGTGACGCCGCCAGCACCAATGGTGATCAATACCACGGCTGCCAGGCCCATGCCGATAGCCCAGAAACCGCACAACCATTTCTTCGGCTTGTTGGTGCTGGACATTGCCAGTGCCACGGTAAAGGCCATGGCATCGCCGTTGGTCGCCACCGAGATAAAGCTCAAGAACAGAAACAGCGCACTGATCAGTCCGCCCAGGGGCAGGTTCTGGGTCACGCCCAGCAACAACGCTTCAGGCTGGCTGCCGTGGGCGGT
The DNA here is from genome assembly GCF_057838865.1 of Pseudomonas sp. KH_021. Taxonomy (NCBI): domain Bacteria; kingdom Pseudomonadati; phylum Pseudomonadota; class Gammaproteobacteria; order Pseudomonadales; family Pseudomonadaceae; genus Pseudomonas; species Pseudomonas sp. KH_021. Next base: position 3,018,985 of record NZ_CM174477.1, read on the forward strand.
GACGATGCCAGGGGTTTGCAGTTCCAGGCCGATCCCGGTGCCGCCGACGACGGTGAACCAGAACATGGTGACCAGCGGGGCGATGATCGACAGCGTCATGATGATCTCGCGAATGGTGCGTCCGCGCGAGATGCGTGCGACGTACAGGGCGACCATCGGGGCGTAACCGATAAACCAGCCCCAGTAGAACACCGTCCACCAGTCCAGCCACTTGGGGTCGGCGCGGAACAGCGTCAACGGGATGAACTGTTCTACGTGCAAGGCGAAGGCTGATGGGAATCCACCCAGGATAAACATCGTTGGCCCGAACACCACCATGAACACCGCCAGCCCCAGCATCAGCCAGACGTTGATCTCACTGACAAAGCGGATGCCTTTGAGGCCCACCAGGCAGGAGGTGGTGTACATCAGCGTGACCAGGATGATGGTGATCGATTGAGTGACAATGTCGTTTGGCAGGCCCCACACCGAGTGCATGGCACTGCTGATCTGCAACCCGAGGAAACCGATCGGGCCGATGGTACCGGCCACCACGGCGATGATCGAGGTGGCGTCTGCCAGGGTGCCGATCGGACCTTTGAGTGCGCGCTCGCCAAACAGCGGGTAGAGCAGGGTACGGGGTGCCAGTGGCAAGCCCTTGTCGTAATGCAGGTGCATCAGCACGATCGCCAGCAGGCTGCCAAGTACAGCCCAGGCCAGAAACCCCCAGTGTACGAAGGACTGCGCCAGTGCGGCGGTGGCCGCCGCTTCGCTGTGCGGCTGCACACCGGCGAAGAACGGGGGCGGGCTGGCGAAGTGCATCATCGGTTCTGCCGCCGCCCAGAACGCACCGCCACCGGCCAGCAGGGCACACATGATCACGGCGATCCAGTTAAAGGTGCTGATGTCCGGGCGTTGTTCGATACCGCCCAGGCGTACGCGCCCGCATTTGGAAAAGCAGATGCCCAGACTGACCACGAAGGTTGCCAACATCAATACCTGCCAATACAACCCGAAGGCCTTGGTGGACCAGGCGAACAGAGTGTTGACCAGCGCCGACACCGCCTCGATGTCGACCAGTGCCGCAATCAGGAACGCTGCCAGGAAACCGCCGCTGATCAGGAACAGCGGCCAGTCGATATCCCGGGCGACGGGCAGGTTCATGGCCTGGCCGTCGGCTTGCAAGGTGGTTGGGTTTTTCATGAAACCTCCAGAGACCGGCGATTATTGTTATTGTTCATGCTGTCCGTGCAGGGAAGGGCTCAGGCCTGCGCCGTGGTGGCGGTTTCCAGCAGGCGCAACCAGTTCAAGCCCATGATGTTGCGTACCTCATCTTCAACAAAGCCGCGGGCGCGCAGGCCTTGGGCGATGATCGGGAAGTCGCGGCTGTCACGGAACCATTGCAGGGGGGCAGGCCAGTTGGCATTGTCCTTCGACCCCTCGCCGTAGTCCTTGTCCTTGCTCCAGCGGCCGTTGCGCATCCACTCAAGTACCGCGAGCGGTTGTGCCTGGCACAGGTCAGTGCCGATCCCGATGTGTTCCACGCCCATCAGGTCTGCGGTGCTGGCGATCATGTCGCAGAAGCTTTCCAGGCTGCATTGCGAAGCGCCCTTGAGGTGGAACGGATAGGTACTGAAGCCCAGCAGCCCACCGGATTCGGCAATGCCACGCAGCACCGCATCGGATTTGTTGCGCTTGGCGGCGTGGAAACTCGACGGGTTGGCGTGGGAGATGATCACCGGCCGGCTCGACAGCTCAATGGCTTGCAGCGTGCTGCGCTCGGCGCTGTGGGACATGTCGATCAACATGCCAACACGGTTCATCTCGGCAATCACCTGGCGGCCGAAGCGGCTGACGCCGTTGTCTTCGCTTTCGTAGCAACCGCTGGCCAGCAGGCTTTGGTTGTTATACGTGAGCTGCATGACAAACACGCCCAGTTGACGGAAGACTTCCACCAGGGCTATATCGTCTTCGATTGGCGAGCAGTTCTGGAAACCGAAGAAGATGCCAACCCGACCTTCCTGGTGGGCGAGGCGAATATCACTCGCTTCGCGCACTGGACGGATCAACTCGGGATAGGTCTCGAAGCGGCGGTTCCATTCACCGAGCCTTGAGAGGGTTTCACGCGCGTTCTCGTGATAGGCGATGGTGGCGTGTACCGCACTCAAGCCACCGGCCTGCATCTGCTGGAATATTTCCGGGCTCCAGTTGGAATACTGCAAGCCGTCGATCATCAATAAATCTTGCATGGTGAGTGTTCCCTTCAAGGCCGCACGTAAGTGGTCTTGACCACGGTGTAGAAATCGCGGGCGTACTGGCCCTGTTCGCGGGGGCCGAAGCTGGAAGCTTTGCGACCGCCGAAGGGCACGTGATAGTCGGTGCCGGCGGTGGGCAGGTTGACCATGACGCAGCCAGTCTGGGCGCGACGCTTGAACTCGCTGGCGTGGCGCAGCGATTGGGTGATGATCCCGGCGGTCAGGCCGTATTCGGTGTCGTTGAGGGTGGCCACGGCTTCATCGAAGTCACTCACGCGGATCACGCAGGCAATGGGGCCGAACACTTCTTCGCGGTTGATGCGCATGTCATTGCGGCTGTCGATGAACAACGCCGGACGCATGTAGTAGCCGTCGGTTTGCAACTGCAGCTGCTCGCCACCTTCAATCAGGGTGGCACCTTCGGCCTGAGCCAGACGCAGGTATTCCAGGTTCTGCTCCAGTTGCCTGGCCTCGGCCACCGGGCCAATCTGCACGCCAGCCTCCAGGGCATGGCCGACCTTCAACTGGCGCATCCGTACACGCAGGGCCTCGACGAAGCGGTCATGGATGCCGTCGCAGACGATCAGCCGCGAGGACGCCGTGCATTTTTGCCCGGTGCCGAAAAAGGCACCGTTGAGGGCGCACTCGACGGCGATGTCCAAGTCGGCATCGTCCATCACCACCAAGGCATTCTTGCTGCCCATCTCCAGTTGGCAACGCACCAGGTTGCCGGCGGTCGCTACCGCTACGCGGCGCCCGGTCGCCAGCGAGCCGGTGAAGGTCAGGGCGTCGATTTCGGCCGATTGCACCAGGGTTTCACCGACGCTGGCGCCGCTGCCCATGACCAGGTTGAACGTGCCCTCGGGCAAGCCCTGGCGGCTGATGATTTCAGTCAGCGCCCACGCACTGGCCGGCACCAGGTTGGCCGGCTTGAACACCACGGCGTTGCCAAAGGCCAGGGCCGGGGCGATCTTCCAGGCGGCGGTGGCCATGGGGAAGTTCCAAGGGGTGATGATGCCGACCACACCGACCGGTTCGCGGTGCACTTCAATGTCGATGCCAGGGCGCACCGAGGCTGCGGTTTCGCCCATCTGGCGCAGCACTTCAGCGGCGTAATAGTGGAAGAACTGGCCACTGCGATTGACCTCGCCGATGCCCTCGGCCAGTGGTTTGCCTTCTTCGCGTGACAGCAGTTGGCCGAGTTCTACCTTGCGGGCGATCAGTTCGTCGCCGATCGCCATGAGGATCTGCTGGCGCTGCTCCAGGCCGCTGGTCGCCCACAAGGGTTGTGCGGCGCGGGCGGCCTGGATGGCATCCTGGGTCTGTTCGACGGTGGCTTGCTGGTAGACGCCGATCAGGTCCTGGGTGTCTGAAGGGCTGTGATTGCTGACGGTGTTTTCGCCGTCGCACCAGTGCCCGCCGATGTAGTTTTTGTAAGTGTTGAGTGACATGAGAAGCCTCCGATTGCCTGGCTTCCATCTTGCGAGCAATATGGATTAAATAAAAATTAATAATAAATATGTTTCTATAAGGAAAACTAACCATGTTGCCCGAGCTGAAGATCGCTCAATTACGGTATTTCGTGCTGGTGGCTGATCTGAAAAGCTTCCAGGCCGCGGCGCGCCATGCCTGTCGTACCCAGCCTGCATTGTCATTGGCTGTGCGCGAGCTTGAGCAGAAGCTGGGGCAGCCGCTGATAGAAAAGGGCGGGCGAGCGGAGCTGACGCCTTTTGGCGAGCACTGCCTGCCGTTGTTTCGCGATTTGCTCGAACACCACGACCGCATTGCCCGGGAAGCGACCTTACTGGCCCGGCATGAAATCGGCCAGGTCAGCATCGCCACGGTTCCGTCGGTGGCCAGTCGACTGTTGCCCGGATTACTGGGCCGTTTTGTGGCTGAGCATCCCAATGTGCAAATCAGTATTCAGGACGGCAACGCTGACAGCGTCCAACAGTTGTTGCTGCAAGGGCAGGTGGACTTTGCCATCAGCAGCGTGTGGATTCCCAACGAGCAGATCGAGTTCGTACCGATCCTCAATGACCAGATCGGGGTGGTCTGCCGCCTTGATCACCCCTTGGTACAGGCCGATGGCGAATTGCACTGGACGCGGCTGCAAGGCTTGCCGCTGATTCGCAATGGCACCTCGCGCTTGCTGGAGGGCACTGAGGCTGAGGTGTTGCTCGAACACAGCCGGTTGTTTGTCTCCAACATGATTTCACTGATCGCGATGTTGGAAGAAGGAGTGGGCATCAGCACCTTGCCCTACCTGGCATTTCCGCTGGGTAATGAAAAGCTCGCATTCTTGCCATTGGCCGAGCCGAAGGTCGAGCGCCAGATCGGCTTGCTGACGCGCAAGGGGCGCAGTCTTTCGCCTGCGGCCGGGGAGTTGATGGGTTTTTTGCGAGGAGGTTTATCCCAGTCGCATTGATGCCATCTCTATGGTTCAGTGCTTCGACTTACCTGCGGTGGACCTCACCGCGGTACATCAGGCAGACACGCGCCGTGTTCATCGCGGCTAACTACCAAGGCGTGTGCCACCGTAGCTCACGTAGTCTGCACTTAAGAAGTCATGTGCATATTTTTCAGAGTGGAGTAGGATTAAATCCTATCTGATTCGGGAGGCTCATCATGCGTAGCACTCAACAATTCAGCATCACTCTGCCCAACCAAATGGCAGAGGTGGTGAAAGCCAAGGTCGCTACCGGTGAATATGCAACTGAAAGCGAAGTGATTCGTGATGGCCTGCGGGCGCTGCTGGCCCGTGATCGTGCCTTGGAAAGCTGGCTCGTTGGCCAAGTAGCTCCGGCTTACGATGCCTTGAAAACGGACGCCTCGCGTACACTGAGTGTCGACCAGGTGCGTGCCCGACTGTCGGCGGAGCACCAAAACGCCATTACCCAATCGTAATGGCGTATACCGTCGAATTTGCACCGGAAGCCTTGGAACAACTGGCTGCGCTCTATCGCTACATAGCCACGGCGGCCTCGCCGGAAATTGCCCAGCGTTATACTGACGCCATCGTGACCTATTGCGAAGAGCTACAGACGTTCCCGCACCGTGGGAACCAGCGAGACGATATCCGCCTAGGTCTACGTATTACCAACTATCGCAAGCGGGCCGTGATTGCCTTTGCCGTTGATGCCAAGCAGGTTTCCATCCTGGGCGTTTTTTACGGTGGACAGGACCTCGAGGCCGCCTTGCAATTTGAGCTGGACGATTAGCGAGCAGTAGTGCTGGAGAAGGTCCGATACCCAACGATCGAAGCATCAATCCATGACGCTGCTGACCGCTCCACATGGCGGCCTGCCCAGCACCTCGTAACTGACACGTGGCACCCGTGTCAGGTGGGTTTGCAACAGCGTGGCCAGTGATTCACCGCTCTCAAGGTAAGCATCGCCAAAGTCGGCGCCCAGGCGGCTTGGATGCGTGACCACTTCCAGCACGCCTTCTTTGGGCAAGCGGTTGTCGCGCAGGTCGGTCGGGGTGCAGACGTAGTCGGCGGTAGAGCCCGACAAGCGTTTCAGGCGTCGATTGAGCAAGGTTTTGTACAGGCGCTTGCCCGGCCCGATGTTGCCCCCAAGGTTACGTGCCAGGCGCACGGCTACACCTTGGCGAGCCGCGAAGCGGGCGACGATTTCGCCGATTGGCCAAATATTGTGTACATGCTGGTGGGAGTCCAGATGGCTGGGGCGAAGGCCATGATCCAGGCAGCGCTGCCATTGCGCTTCAAGTTCCTGCAAGACCGCTTGGCGAGTGCGCGAGCTCAGGTGCAGGGCATGACGGCGCAATTTCAGGTCGAACTCACCCGCGGCATTACAGAAATGCGGCTCGGACAGAATTGCCGTGCTCAGCGGCCTGCCATAAGTAAGATTGAAATGCAGCCCCACGCGGCCGCCGATCACTGGCAGGCCGGCCAGCACGCAGGCGCAGGTGAAGGCTGGCATGTTGGCCATGATCGTCGCGGAGCTGATCAAACCGCATTGGAAGGCCCGCAGGATGGTGGCATTCTCCTGATCACTGAGGCCGAAATCGTCAGCGTTGACTATGACTTGGTACGGCATCGCGTCCCCCTTGCTCGGTAGCAATGGTGGTGGCAGGTGCCACGGGTTTGGCAAGCCTGCGTTGTAGGTAGGGTTTGAGGCGCTTCCAGGCGCGTAGCGCCAGGCCCAGGCAAAGGCCGCTTGGCCGCCAGGAGTAGAAGCTTGCTCGGTAATGTTCCGTTTGGCCGGTCTGGCGCTCGTGCAGTTGGTGGCTGGAGTTTTCCAGGCTGACCCGCGAGGCGTCGATCCATTCCCAGCCTTCGTCCAGGCCCCAGCGAATCCACTCCTGCAGCAGCACCCGGCCGCTGCCAAGATCAGCATGGCCGGGCAGGAAAGCCAGGTTGTAGTCGTAGAGCCGACCGCGCTCGAATACGCCCAGCCGGTAGCTGATGCAGTGACCGTCCAGCTCCAGCAGTACGATCTTGACCCGGCTCTGTTCTGCCAGGTGGGTAAACGCTTCCCGCATCCATTGCTGACGCTGATGGCCGGAAAAAATCCCGACGCCTTCATCGCCCTTCCAGCTCTGGGCCTCGACCGCCTGGATCGCCTGCAGTAACGCCGGCATGCTGGCCGCGTCGGGAGTGATGCGGCGAATGTGCGCGCCACAGGCTGCTATTCGTTTGTAGGCTCGGCGCAGCTTGTAGCGTGGGTCACCCGAGACTTCCTGGTGGTCGGCCTCGCTCAGGCGATGCACCGGTACTCGGCAGGCCAGCCTCTGTTCACACGTTGAACTGCTCCGGCCCCATTGTTTGAGAAGCGTACCTGCGGCACCGCCAGGCACTTCATTGAACTGCAGCAAGGCATGGGGCAGGTGCTGACGAATCGCTGTCAGTACCTGTCGCGCGCCGATCGGATCAACCACGACAAGCAGGGCGATGCGGTCACTCAAGGGGTAACCCAAGTGATGCACCACCCTGAACTTCAGGGGGCCAAACGGTTGGCGGGTGGCCACCAATGGCAGGCACAGCCGCAGTTGCCCGTGCTCCCAGCCCAGCAATACCCGCAGGCGCTGGTCGCAGGCCAGGGCACGCTCGGCGGCGATCATCCAAGCCAGGCTATTGAACGGTGTAGCCTGGGCACAGTGTTCGCGCAGCCGTTCGTAGTCAGCAGCGGGGAAACCCGCCGCTTGCAGAGAATCACGCCACTCCAGGCGCAGCCCTGTCATCGTCAGGTCGCCGTCGCGGTCACGGAAGGTCGAGCCGGCTTGCACAAGGCATCCAGCCGCGATCCGGTGTAACGGGTTTCATGGCTGAAACGCCAGCGTCCGAACAGACCATAGACATGCATCACGCGACCTTGCTCCTGGTAGCCCATGCGAATGTGCAACTTCAAGGCAGGGATGTTGTGGGTTTCGCATACATCCACGACCTTGTCGCAGCCTTTTTCGGCCATGGCTTTCCACAGGTTCAGTTGCACGTCCACCGAAAGCGAAGTACCCCAGTAAGCGCGGATCAGTTCGCCACCGAACTCGAAAAATTCCCCTGTACCCACCGGGAAGATACAACCGTAGTAATGACGGTCGTCGTAGTCACGCACGCTACCCCAGATAAAGCTCACCGCGTCGCCCTTGTCGTCCAGGTACATGTGGCCGGTATGGCCTTGGGCAGCCAGCTCGCGCATGGTCTCGACCCGGTCACCGAAGTGGCGGGCAAAAGCGTTGGCGTTGAGCACGGTGATCGTTTCAAGGCGCAGCGGCGGATAAGGGCGCAGTTTGTGAGGGGGGACGGGGCTGACCAGGTCGCGCTCCATCCATAACAGCTCCCAGTGGTAAAACACGTAGCGCTCGGTCAAGGTCTTGAGGGTAGCCTTCAGGCCTTTTTGCTGAATGCGTTCTTTTATTTTTTGCAGTGTACTCATAGTGCCTCCGGTGTTGCTCAGAGAGGGTTGTGCACTGTTCCATGTGCTTTAACTGGCGTGCCAGGTCAAAGCAAACAGGGTCTGGCCGGGTAGCTGGAAACTCACTCGGCCGTGTTCGCATACGTATGGGGCAGGTCGGCTCTGGTTGTCTTCGCCAAAAAAAACGAGCTCGGCCGCCTTGAGTGGGCACAGCGATGCCTGCGCTTGCAGGCTCACCTGCTGCAGTCGCCGGCCCTTGTTGACGCCCAAAAGGCTGCGGCGTTGTTGAGCCGCCATGGCCAGGGCATCGACTTCAAAGGCGTCGTTGTCCAGCGCCAAGACCGTGTCTAGCCAGCGACGCTGGATAAACTGCTGGGCCAGGCCCACGGGCTTGAGTTCGAAACGGTTGCCGTCGATCACCCGGATCATGCCCTTGGGGTACTCGGGCTCATCGGCGGCATGGAACCAGTTGAGCATCGACAGCAAGCCATCGGCGGAGGCGTTGATCACCACCGAGGCCCACCAGAGCGCAGTGAAGTGGCTGTTCTGTTCATACAGGCTCAGGGTGGAACCGCTGGAGAGATTGGTCTGGTCCAACAGCAGGGCCTTGCGCGGCCGGCCCTGAGCATCCAGGCCCACCAGTTCTGCGGCCTGGCGCACGCTGTCGCGGTAAGTGCGGGTGGCCAGCAGATCGCGGATCATCCATTCATGCCAGGCCAGGGCATCGATCTGTAAACCGTTTTCCTTGAGCATCCTCCGCGCCCAGTCCAGGCCACGACGGTCTCGCGCGTTATCGTGGAACGGGCCATTGATCAGCCGCGAACTGGCGGGCATCGCAATGCGCACGCCGGCTTCCCGCGCACCGGGCGTTTGCTGGACGCGCTGGGCCATGGCCTCGAAAAAGCGTTTGTAGGTGTCGTAATCGCGGTAATTGAGGTTGGGCTCGTCCGCGAAAGCGATGTAGTGCAAGCCATTGCCGCCCAGTGCCTGGGTAGCGGCCAACCAGGCATCCAGGCCGCGTTGGCTCTGCGCGCCAGCATTGAGGTCGGCACGTCGGCCGGTGGCCGCGAGCAAGGTGATGTCCTGGCGTATACCAAAGCGTTGCTGATACAGGCGCCGAAAGCCGTCTTCATAGTGGCTGTCGCGGGCCAGGATATCGGCAAAGGTGTAAAAGCCGGCCGCTTGCGGGCGCAGGGCATCGAGCACCGCATGGCTGGACACTGGCGGCACGACATAGGGCAGATTGATGCCCAGTGCTGGCGTGGGGCCGAGCTCTTTAAGCCCCAGGCTCAAGTTCGTCCGACCGTTGGCCTGGCGCAAAGCCCCGAGGTGTTCAGGCTGTTGGGCGAATAGGTTGGCCGTGCCGTCGAGCCAGAAGGCTGCCTTGCCGTCGCCGATCAGGCGCAGGTGCCAGATCTGCTCCTTGGGGCTTACCGGCAACGCCACCTGATCGAACTGCCAGTAAGCGGGGTGAGGTTTGAGGGCCAGCGAAACGCTGCGCTTGTCCGAAAGTCGCTCTGCTTGCAGCGCGCGCACGCCGCCGTGGAACTTGCCAGCGAGTATCGCCTGCTGGTTGGCACCGACCCGGAAGTACAACGCATCACCGTCCCGAGTCTCGGTGCTGAAATGCACTTTTACCGGTTCGAACTGCGCAGTGGTCGTGACACTGTGCTCAACGCGGTAGCGGCGAAAGCTGTAGCCGGGAACTTCCAGTCGATAGTGGGTGGTGCTGGCTGCCAGGGGCCATTGCTGGCGGCCGCTGGTTTGCGTGGGGCTGATGATGCGTTCGGCCTGTAGCTGGCCTTGGCCGTCAAGCAGATACAAGTGCTCGGTATTGGCGTCGGCTTGCCAGGCGGGGGCCCAACTGATGTTCAAGGTGGCGGCCTGGGTGGGCGCCAGGTACAGGCTGCCGTCACGAATGTCCGCCCAGCGCATCGGGGCAGCTGTCCCGGCAGCCAGCCAACAGACGCTCAGCGCCACGACGGCCCAGCGGATCATGCGGCTTTCCTTTGCAACATCTGGCGCAAGGGGGCCAGGTCGCTGGGCAGAATCAACAGGGTGTGCAGCATCGGCACGCCACTGAGTTGGCAGTACAAGCGCAGCAGCGCCAGGGTGACGGCCAGATAGGCGATGGAGGAGGCGGCTGCCGCACCGACAATACCGAAGCGGGGGATCAGCAGCAGGTTCAGGGCCAGGTTCAACAGGGCACCGAGCCCCATCAACAGTGACACGGCGCCAGGACGGTCCTTGCCAAGCAGGTCCAGGCGCAAGATGCTGGCGTAGCACAAGCCGAACAGGCCTGGCAGCAAGGCCAGCAGCGCCGGGTAGGCGGGTTGGTAGGCGGCGCCGAACAGCAGCACGATCAGCCATTCGCCGATCAGCGCCATGCTCAGGCAGGCACAGAGCATGACCGTGGCGGTCAGGCGCAGGGCAAAGGGTGTCAGCCGGGCCATGTCCTTGTCTTGTTGCAGCAGGCGTTTCATCAGGGGGGTGGTCACCGCTTCCGGGACGATCAACAGCAACTCGGCGGCGGCGCTGGCCATGGCGTAATGACCCAATGCGGTACTGCCGAGCAAGGCACCGATAAACAGGTAGTCCGAGCGCAAAATCACCTGCTGGAACAGCAAATCCGGGTGGCTTCGGGCGCTATAGCGCAACAGTTCTTTTTGCCCGGCGCGGTCCCAGCACAGGCCCAGGTTGTGGTTGCGAGCGAGCCAGAACCAGCCGGCGATCACCACCAGGCTGATGCCAGCCAACCAACTGATCAAGGCAGCTTCCAACGCGGCCGACTTCCACATCCAGAACATCGCCAGGAACAGCAGTAACGGCGCTAATGACTCCACCAGCCGCAGGGCGTTGAAGGCGCCGACGTTGCCGGTGGCGTTGTGCAGGGTCAACAGGCCGCTCTTGAGGACGGTCAGCGGAACGGCCAACAGCAGCAGCCAGGCCAGCAGGCCCAATTGCTGGGTGACGGCAAGTTCAGTGCCGAACTCGCGCATCAAGGCCACGCACAACAGGGTCAACAGCGCGGCCAGCAGGCAGCCATACACCAGCACCTGGCTGATCAGCAGGCCCATGGGCTTTTGTTTGGCGGCCTGATACCCCACGGCCGAATTCAGGCCACCGCTGGTGGCGGCGCTGAGCAAGTCGGGCAGGGTGCTGAGCAGTGCGAACAGGCCCCGCTCACTGGGCCCCAGGATCCTCGCCAGCAAAACGTTGCGCAACAGACGCAGGAAGATCATCGCCAGGCGCGTGCCCATGCTGAGCAGCAAATGACGAACATAGTGGCTGCGACTCATGCGCGACTCCCACGACAGATTCGCCAGGCCAGCAGTGAAGGGCGGCTGGCATTGCGCTGGCTGACACCGATGCGCGGCAGCGCCAGTGGGTTGTTCTCGTCGCGACAGATACCTGCCCGCGTACTCAGCGCATAAGGGTAATGATGCGCGGCCAAGCGTTGGCGTACGCGAGCATCGTGATCACCGTTGGGGTAGCAGTAAACCGGCAACGGGTGCCGGCAACCTTGCTGCAAGGCCGCATGGCTGCGACTCAGTTCCTGGTCCAATTGACGATCATCCAGCCCGGTCAGGATCGAATGGCTGGCGCCATGGGGGCCGAAGGTGATCAGCCCGGAATCCTCCAGGCTGCGCACCTGCTGCCAATCCAGGGCCTGGGGCAGAGATTCAGCCGGGCAATTGTTGGTCAGTGCGCGCAAGGCCGCCGGTGCCAGGGTTTTCAGGCTTTGCAGGTAGTGAGCCAGCGCCAGGCTGCGCCTGGTTTCGCTGCCCCCCATGAAAAAGCCGGTTGGCAGTGGCCGGCCGAGATGCCGCACCTGCGCCATCAGTTTCAGGCTCGATTCGTCACCGTAGCTGCCCCAGAGCGTTTCACCCAGGCTCTCCCACCAGAATCGCTGGTGACTGCCAATAAAGTCGGTGGACAAAAAAATGCTCGCGGGTACTTGATGGTGTTGCAGCAGAGGGAAGGCGTTGAGCGCATTGTCGCGCCAGCCGTCATCGAAGGTCAGCGCCACTTTGGGCCTTGAACCCGGCGCACCGGCTTCGGAGTGTTCAAGCAGGTCCATCAAGGACACGCAATCGAAATGCCGCTTGAGCCACTGCAGCAGTCCGCCGAAGGCTTCTGGCCCTACGCACAGCTCGTTACGATGGGGCAGGTCCGCGCTGCGGTCGTCAGCCAGCACCCGGTGCAGCATCAGGATCACTCCGGTGCCGTGCAAGCGTCTGCGACCCAGGGGAGAGTTAAGGTATAGCCAGCCGCTGGTACGTTTGAGCATTTGCTTGATAGGCATGACGGGCTCTCAACGGTTCTGATCCGGGTTCCACTGGCTGTAGCGATGGCCCCGCAAAAATTGCCAGAGGCCAACGCTCATGCCCGCCAACGTCACCAGCACGAAGGCCGCCAAGCGAAACGGCTTGGGCAGGCGGTGGCGCATATCCAGCAGGCCGGCGATGGCAATCCCGTAGGCCAGCAACTGGGCGATCAAGGTGAAGCGATAAAAGCCATGGGCGTCCCACAGCAGCAGGTTGCTCAACAGCAAGGGCACTAGCAGTACCGGGGCCAGGCGGCGGATCAGCTTGTGGCTGATCAAGGCCAGGGCGTACAAGCCGTGCTTGCATGGATTAAGCAACGTGCGTCGCTGCGCCAGGCTTTGCAGCCCGCCCACGGTGACGCGCTGGCGACGGCGAAATTGCTTATTGGCGTCATCCACACCTTGGTCGATGACGCGTGCCGCGGGCACGTAGACGATGCGCTTGCCGGCCGCGGGCGCGCAGGTACTGACGAAGAAGTCGTCGTTGACCTGCGCCGGGATCGGCTCGAACAGCTCGCGTCGCAACGCCAACAAGGCGCCGTCAGCCGACACCATGCAGCCGGTACGGTTTTCCAGATGACGCAACCAGCCCTCGTAATGCCGGTAGAGGCTGTCGCCCAGGCTCAGGCCCTTGCCGGCCACGGGGATGACCATATGCCCGGCGGTGGCGCCCACCTCAGGATCACTCAGTGGTTCGAGCAGATGGCGCAAGGTGTCGAGCGCCCATTGATTGTCGGCGTCGGTCAAGACCAGGATATCGCCGCTGCTGTGGGCTACAGCGGCATTGAGCGCGGCGGCCTTGCCTTGGCGAGGCAGGTCGAGAATGCAAATCCGCGAATCCTTCACGTAGCGCGCACGTGCCACGGTATCGTCACTGGAGCCATCGCTGGCCAGGATGATTTGCAGGTGAGCGGCGACGTAATCCTGGGCCAATACGGTGCGCAGTTTGGCTTCGATATGGCGCGCTTCGTTATAGGCGGCAATGATCACGCTGACGTTCAGTGGCTGATTGGGATGCGCCTTTGGGGGGCGAAAGAAGGGGGCCGCCAGTGCCAGCGTCAAGGGGTAGCCCAGGTAGGCGTAGAGGGGCAACAGCAGGCAGAGCCAGAATATGAATTCAGCCACGGGCAGGCCTCCTTGCGGTGCGTTGACACAGATTCAGGATGAAGGCGACACCGGCCAGGTGCAGGCGGACCCAGTGCAAGCCCCACAATTGCAGGATGAACAGCGTGTCCCGGTGCTTTAAGCCCTGACGCAAGGCCAGGACCAGCGCCGGCAAAGCCGAAAACAGCACAAACAACAGGGTGACGGCCAGGTCACCGCTGGACAACGCCACCCAGGCGATCAGGTCGAGCAGCCAGATACCCAGCGCCAGAACCGGAAAGCGCAGCAGACGCAGGCTCGCGCCGTGGTTGAGCAGCAATTGCAGATGGTTGCCCTGGCGCCACATCTCCTTGCCCAACCATTCACGCCAGCTGCCTTCATACCCCCAGTGCAGAGCGGTCGGTTGGCTGACCATCATCAGCCGCGCCCCGGCCGCGGCCAGGCGCATAGTCAGTTCCTTGTCCTCGCCGGTGCGCAGGGTTGGATGAAAACCACCGACCCGCTGGAACCTGCTTTTGCGCATCAATAGATTCGCGGTCGGCAACCACTTGACCCGGTGCATGGACGGTTCAAGGGGGCGAGCATTGCGCCGTTGCCAGGCCTGGGCGAACCAAGGTGCTTCTGCAGGGGCGAGGATATCCAGGGCCAGCACATCGGCATGGCCACGCGCTTCGACGTCGAGCAGCAGGCTGAACCCGTTTTTCGGCATTTCCATGTCAGCGTCGATAAACGCAAGCCAGGTTCCGTTGGCCTCTGCCGCGCCATGGTTGCGCAATGCGCCGATCGCCACGTCCGGCAACACCAGCACCCGGGCGCCAAACTCACGGGCAATTTGCGGGCCTTCGTCGGTGGAGCCGTTGTCGGCAATGATCAGCTCGCAATCAAGGTTGGCCGTGTCTGCTGCCAGGCGTACCGCTCGCAGGGTGCGAGCGATATGCCGCGCCTCATTGAACATCGGAATCACCACGCTGATCTGGCTCATGGCTGTATCTCTGGGTTCAGACGGCGTTCGGCTTCCACCCGAATCACACTGGACATGGCCAGCAGGATCCAGACGTATTTCTGACTCGGCACACTGAGGAACATCAAAAACAACGCCACTGCCAGCACGCTCATGCCCAGGTGAGTGACCAGGTCGGCTTGCTCCCAGGCCTCGCGTTGCAGGCAGGCGCGGCGGGCGCGCGCGAGGTTGTACAAGCTCATGGCAATCAGGCTGACAAAGAACAGCCCCGCCGGTATCCCGATTTCGCTGAACAGTTCCAGGTAGGTGTTGTGCGCCCGACGGTACAGGTCGGTGATCTTGTGGTTGTTGGAGGCGAAGGCCTTGGCAAAACCGGTATTGGCGTAGTGCATCGGGAAGGTGCCAGGCCCTGTCCCCAGGAACGGATGGTCCTTGATCATTTTCTTGCCGACCACGATGTACGATGCACGCCGGCCAAGGGAGTCATCCTTGTAGGCAACGCCCTTGGACTGCAGCACGCTCAGCGAAGCGATCCGCTCGATGTAGCTGGCGGGCATCACGGCCGCCAGCAGCGGCAGCCCCAGCGCGATCGCCAGCATGACAAAGCCCAAGTGCCGAGGACGCACGCGTTGCAACTGCTCCCGGTAGTGGTACAGGCCGATCCCCAGGCTGATCAGCAGTACCACCAGCCCCGAACGTGACTCGGTCTTGGTCATGCCCGCCAGCAGCAGCAGTGAGCAAGCCAGCCACAGCAGGCGCTGCAGGGCATTGGGGCTCTTGATCAGCAACAACAGCGACATCGGGGTGGCCACGGCGATCATCATCGCGAACAGGTTCGGGTCTTCGAGCAGGCCCGCGGCCCGTCCTTGGTCCTGATAGGTGCTGGAGAACATCGCCATGGCGCAGGTCAGCGCCACGCTCAGGGTGACAAGGCGCAAAAACCAGCCCAGGTTCAGGTCGCGGCCCACTAACAGGGTAATTACGAATATGGCCAGGCCGATCAGCAATTCACGTAGATGAATGTAGGATTGCTCATGGTTTTCGCTGGCCAGGAAACTCAGCAAATACAGGGCCAGAAATCCCAACAGCGGTATCCACAAATTGCTGCGCAGACGTTCGGCCGGCAATTGGCGCAGAATCAGTTGCAACGGCAAAATCAGCATCAGCGCGGCGCCCAGCAGCTTGGCACCGGACACACCGCTGTCTTTGAACAGGCCTTCGAGCGGCACCAGCGCAACGATGCACAACAAGGCCCAGGAGGGCTTGCGGTAGATGACCAGCAAACCCACCAGGCCCAGCGCCGCACCGGGTGCCAGGTACGGCCAGGGGCTGGCCAACAGCAGTAGGCTAGCCAGCGCCAGAACACACACCAGTGACAGTGGAATGATCATGGTCTGGCCCCCTGTGCCATCGACATGTAAAGCTGCGACCAGCGCTCGGCGAGTACCGGCAGGTGGTAGCGGTCCTGCTGGGTGTGGCGGGCATGCTCGGCGAGCCGCCGGGCCAGTTGCGGGTCTTCGATCAAACGGTCGATGCAGGCGGCCAGTGCGGCACTGTTGGCGGGCTCTGCCAACAGGCCGTTGGTGCCGTCCTCGAGCACATCGGGAATCCCTCCGACCGCGAAGGCAACCACGGGTACGCCGGCTTGCATGGCTTCGAGCATGATCATCGGAGTGCCTTCGGTGCGCGAACTGATCACCAACAAATTCAGCTGCAGCCACCAATGGCGCATGTCGGTCTGATAGCCGGGTAATTGAATGTTGCTGCCCAGCCCTGCGTCATCGATTCGAGCTTGCAAGGTGTCGCGCTCCGGCCCGTCGCCGAGCATGACCGCGTGCAGGTCCGCATGCTTGTGGGCCAAGGGAATCAGCGCATCAAGAAACAGGTCCGGGCCTTTTTCGTCGCTCATGCGCCCGACATAACCGACCCGTGTGCACGGCTCGGTAGGGCGTGGTGGTAAGTCGGCACTGGCGGGCAAACCATTGGGTATGACCTGGAGTTTCTCGGCCTTGACGTGGGCCAAACGATGAACACTGGCAATGCTTTCAGCCACACAGACCACCCGCCGCACCGAGGGGGTTCGGCACAACTGCAGGCTGAGCCAGGTGTAGAAACGCTGCTTTTTACTGCGAGGGGTAAACCCGTGCTGGGTCACCACCAGCGGCAGGCGCAACAGCGTTGCCGCCACCCAACCGAACAGCAAGCCCTTGAAATTGTGGGTGTTGACCAAGGGGCGGGCGGCCCCCCGGCCGCGCAGGTACTTGATCAGGCCGGCCAGACCCTCGCAGCGCCGCGCTTGAACCCCAGCGTCACGAAAGCGCTCGACCAAGGCATCCGGGGCATCGAGAAACACCACTTCATGCAGGCCTTGGGTTGCCAGGCAATGGTCTAGCAGCATTCTCTCGGCCCCATAGAAACCGCCGCTGCTGAGCAGATGCACGATCGGCAGCGGTGCCTGCACAGGCGCGTTCAATTACACACCCAGTGCCAGAGTTTCGGCAGCGCGCCTTGCTGCAAGGCCGGTTTGGTGGTGATGTTGTATTGGTCGTTGATCACCAGCAGCACTGGCAGGCCGAGCTGTTGGGTCAATTGCGCAGGGTGCTTGAAACGATGGTCGAAGAACTCACGAACATAGACCAGCGCCACGCCCATCAGCAGGCCGGTGAGCAAACCAAACGGAATAATCAGCGAAGGGCGAGGGAACGCCGGCTCCGTGGGTACAAAGGGGGGGCTCAACACCCGGGCGTTGGAGAGGTTGTCCAGCTGATCTATGCCAGAGCGCTCTTCAAAGCGCTGGGTGTAGGTGGCGAAGGCCGATGACAGCGCATTGAGCTCGGTGTCCAGTTGGCCGACCGTGCTCTGGGTCTTCTGCAGTTCGTGAACGCGCGCCTTGTATTGGCTGATGCGTTGGGTCTTTTGGTCGATAACGTTCTGTATCACGGCCAGGTCGTTGGTGCGTTCACGAATGCGGTTGGCGACGACTTTCAGGAACTGAGCGCGGGTCAGGGCGATCTTCTGGCGCTCGGCCCGCATGGGTTCGATGGAGGTTTGGAACACGCTGGCATCGCTGACGTAGGCACTCACCTGTTGGGTCAATAGCTCACCCAGGACCTTGATCTCCCGATCCTCGATCGCCACGTTGTCGATGGTGGTGGAGAAGGTGAATGGGAAGGGTTCAAGGCCGGCGTTGGCTTTTTTCGCGCCGTCCAGGGCGTTCTGCAGGTAGCTCAGCCATTTCTGGTTTTGCAGGAGGCGATCGCGGTATTGGTTCAGTGCCTGCTCTTCGGTGTTGATCGCATTCAGGCGAAAGGTGATTTCTTCCTTGGGGTCCGCCGTCTGATTCGCCTCCAGCAGGGTCAGGCGTTTGCCTTGCAGGCCATCCAGGCGAGTCTGGTATTGGGCTTTCTTCTGCTCGTAGAAAGACTGGGGCAGATCATTGGATTGCAGGTCCTGGCGGTTAGCCAAGTAGTTGTCCAACAGTCTGGCGACAAACATCGTGCCTTGTTCTGGCTCGCCGAAGCTGTAGGTGATGGAAATCACGTTGGAGCCCGGCAGGGTTTCAATCTTCAGGTCTTTCTCTGCCTGGGCGGTGAGGACGTCAAGGGTGACATCGCGCACCGGATCCGTTTCCAGGCCAAACAACTCGCGCACCGGGTTGACCACCAACTCACGCACCGGGTTGATGATATTGCGGCGAATGGGGCTGATGATCAGGCGCCTGATGAGGCCTTCCGGAGGTGTGTACAGGCCAAGGTCGCGCAACTGACTGATCGTTTCGCGGATCAGCGTCGGGGAGCGCAGGATATTGCTCTCGGTTTCCATATCCGAAAGCGAGGGTGGGATGAACTTGTCAGACTCGGTGGTGAGCCCCGTGGCTGCGTCGCTTTGCGAGAGCTTTTTCGACTGCACGATGACCTGGGCGGTGATATCGAAGCTCTGTTTAAGCACCAGCGGCAACAGCAGTGCGATCACTGCAAAAATCAGGAAAACGCGCTTAACCAACTGGCGGTTGGCGAACAAGATCCTGAAGAACTCATGCAAATAGTTTTCCTTGGGATTCATGGCCGTGTCCTTGATGGTCAATTGTCGCTGTCTTTGTTGTCGACGCGATAAGCGAAACTGAAACCGAAGCCCTGGAAGAGCACCACATCAGCCAATTGCCTGGACAGCTCGCCGGCGCTGGCAAGACGGGTCTTGGGCACATAGAGCATGTCCCCCGGTTGCAGGAAGGCGACCCTGTCGGCCTTGCCGTCGAGCAGCTTGTCGACGTCGTAAGGGTGGGCATCGACCTGGTTGCCGTTGCGCCGCATGATCACCACCGAGTCCAGGCGTGCCTTGATGTTCGGGCCGCGCGCCAAGGTCAGGGCTTCAAGCACCGACACCGGGCGACGGATCGGGAAGGCACCGGGCTGGCCGACCTCACCCAGGACATAGATCTCATTGCTGGCAGTGGACTTGAGCAACACGTCCACACGCATGCGCCCAGGTAACGAGGCATAACGCTCGTTGAGGGTTTTCTCCAACTGATTGATGGTCATGCCTTGCAGTGGGATCGAGCCGATTTCCGGGAAGCTGGCGTGGCCGTCGTTGCCCACGGTAATTTCCCGGCTCATACCGGTGGCGGGGTGGTTCAGGGCGTTTTTCAGGTTGTTTTCATTACTCAGGGCGGTGATGAGCGAAACACTCATGCCGTCGCGGTTGGGCTGGAAAACGCTTTTGTCGCGGTAGGCTTTCTGAATGGTTTTGCGCGCTTCATCAGTGGTCATCCCGGCGATGTGCACCGGTGTGTTGAGATTGCGCAGTTGGATGGTGCCATCGGGTAACACCAATTGATTGCCATTGAGTTGACTGGCCGAGTCGAAGCTCAGCGCCACCGTGTCCCCGGACTGGACCCGATACGCCTCCGAGCCACTGGTGCTGATATGGAAAATCACGTCCAGGACGTCCTGAGGCCTCAGTACCTGTTCTGTCTTCGACACCTCCATGGCCTGGGCATCGGCCTGGTCGGCGGTGAGGATCTGCACTGGCATCTTTGCCTCTTGCTGGCTGGAGCAGCCAACCAGGGGCAATAACATCAACGCAAGTATTCTGGCTTTCATGGTCGTGTCCTTGGAGTTATCCCGGGCCTTGAATCAGAGGTGTCTATAGAGCCACTTGGGCATGTAGTACCGGCGTCGGTTGAACACGCTGCCGATCAATGTCGCGCCAGCCTGGGTCAGGCGGTGGGCAGCGGCCTGGGCGACCTCCCAACGCGTGTCTTCGGCCTGCACCACCAGGATCACGCCATCGACCAACGTGCTGATCACCAGGGTGTCGGCGGCGGCATACACCGCGTCACTGTCGATGACGACGAAGCGGTATTGCTCGACCAGTTGTTTGAGCAAAGGCCGAACACATTCCGGCCTCAGGCGATCGTTTCTATGGTTGTCACGGCCCACAGGCAGCACGTCGAAGGACAGGGAAGACATATGCACGATGCAGTCCTCCACAGGCGGGGTGTTTTCTGGGTTGAACAACAGGTCCCGAAAGCCGCGCACCTTGTGCAGCCCCAGTCGCTGGCTGACGTTGGTGGCGTTGGCGCTGACGTCGACCAGCAGCACCGGGCCGCTGGTCATGCCCGCCAGCTGGCTGGTCAGCGCCAGGGCACTGGTGGTGGTGCCGGTGCCGGTATTGGCCGCGGTCAGCATGAGGAGCCGCTGATTCTGGTCGAGCACCGTCGAGGTCAGATTGATCTCGCTGGGACTGACGATGCTCAAGCTTCGGGCTGATGATGAACCGTCCATTTCAACTTGCTCCTTGGCCACTGAAGACTTTAAAGGGGGTTTTCAACAAAATGATCAGATCAAGCTTGAGGCTTTGCTCGGCGATGTAACTCAGGTCGAGTTCCACCCGTTGGTCAAAATCGATGTTGCTGCGCCCAGAGATCTGCCACAGGCCGGTCATGCCGGGGTAAATGCTCAGGCGCGCCAAATGGCTGTCTTTGTAGCGGTAGGCGTTGAATGACGTGGGACGAGGGCCGACCAGACGCATGTCGCCCTTGATCACGTTGATCAGGTTGGGCAGTTCATCCAGGCTGCTCTTGCGCAGAAAACGGCCGATGCGCGTCACGCGTGGATCTTCGTCGATCTTGAAGTCGATGGAATCGGCACCGTGCTTGTTCAGATGGCGCAACGACTCCTTGAGGGACTCGGCGTTGACCACCATGGTGCGGAACTTGAACATGCCAAAGCAGCGGCCGCGAAATCCGGTGCGCCTTTGCACAAAGAACACCGGCCCCGGGCTTGAGCACTTGATCGCCGCGGCTATACCCAACAGCAGCGGTGCGATCATGACCATGATCGTCATCGCGCCGAAGCAGGCGACAACACGGTTGGTGCGCGACAGGTTCCAGGGTCGTCCACCCGGTCGATCGGTGATCCAGCTTCTGCCTTGGCGATGGATCGCTGCATCGATGCGCAGGCGATGGTTGGGGTCCAGGCGTTTGTCCTGTTGCAAGCCTTGCAGGGCTGCATCTTTTGGTTGTCCGGTCATCGAATATTGTCCTCAAGCAGCGTGGACAATGCAGGTTCATGTAGAGACGCAACTGCACGCTGTAATGACTTGATTTTGTTGTGGTCCACATCCATACCGGTCACGTTCTGACCCACCTATCCTGAACCCAATACGCTCACGTCCATGCCGGCGTGTTGCCAGGTTCTGGAGGGGCGTAAGCGATTTGAAACTGTTAAAAGGGGTATAGACCAGTGGTGCGTAACCGTGTCAAGGAACTGTCGTTCGTACAGGCTAAAGGGCACTATCAGACAGTGGCCTATTGGAATCAATTTGCTCTTTAATCAACTATTTACAGGAGCCGATGGCGGCGTAATCAATCTTTCTGTGAATCGATGAACGGTCAATTAAAACAATAAGCAAACGGCGTGCATTCAAACAGTTGGCGCGCCACCCAATAGTGTGGCAGGCAAGTCGACTTGTACTTTGAGTGGCGGATGCTAAGTTGACCTCATTGCCTTGCGCCGCCACGCATCAATGAGGGTTTGCCGGTGAAATACCTGAAGGAATTACTGCTTTCTATCTATCTGCTGATCCGTTACCCAGACTATATAGAACGCATTATATCGATGGGTTTAAGCGGGCCGCTTATTTTATATGTGGGCGTATTGAGTGTGCTGGTGCTCGCATTATTGCTGGCCTCTTATATACGCCAGCGGTGGATTCGCTATGGCGTAGCCTTGTTGTTTTTCAGTTCCGCTGTCAGCTTCGATATCTATTCAAGCGTCACCGCTAACTACCTGACTTACAGCGCTTTCATCTCACTCATCTACTCGGGTGGATTTATTCTTGAGGCCATTTCCCAGTACTACCCGATCATTGTCGCGGCGCTCTTGCGGGGCTTGATACTGCTAGTGGGGATGGGTCTGGCACCCAGGCGCAACTTGCAAAAAATACCGGCTTATTTGACGGTATTAGCACCGATCATGGGAATATTGTTGCTGACTGTCATTTTGTTTGCGCGCAGCGGCGAAGGCGGGCGCGGGTTGCCCATTATGTTCACACCGCTGGCCTATTTGAACCTGTTTGCCTATGAGTCGGTACACGACACCGTCGGCCCTCGTGAACCAGTGAAGTTGCCGCGTAATGGAGGAAAGATTGGGCATGATGTGGTGCTGATCATCGATGAAAGTGTGGCGGGAAACTACCTGGACTTGAACGCCGAACAGGGCGTGCACAGCAATCTGGAGTCGCCGCCTATTGGAGTTTCTATCGTTAACTATGGTTATGCCGCCTCCATCGCCAACTGCAGCGCCGACACCAATGTCACCCTTCGCTATGGCGGCACGCGGGCCGATTACCTGAAGATGAATGCCACCCTGCCTTCTGTCTGGCAATACGCCCACCAGGCCGGCCTAGGCACGGTCTATGTGGATGCACAACGCACCGGTGGGCATCTGCAAAACCTGATGACAGACCTTGAGCGCCAGGATATTGACGAGTTTGTTCAGTTCGACGGGGTCAGCGTGCGTGAGCGAGATATGGCGGCCGCGAACACACTCATTGAATTGATCAATGATGGCAAACCGCAGCTGATTATGGTCAATAAAGTCGGTGCTCACTTTCCCGTGCATGACAAGTACCCGGACGCGTTCATGGTCTATCGCCCGGCCCTGCCCAGGGGCCATTTCACCGAGGTGGCCGATACCGGTGAGCGCACGGGCTTTGGTGGCCAGGTAGATGACTGGACGCTCTACCGCAATGCCTACAAGAACACCCTGTCATGGAACGTTGGCGAATTTTTTGCGCGGGTCCTTGCCCAGGCCGATCTGAACAACGCCGTGATGATCTATACCTCCGATCATGGCCAAGACCTGCACGAACGGGGTAACCCAGGCCTCAATACCCATTGCGGCAGCGACCCAGTGGCAGAGGAAGGCGTGGTACCGCTGGTGGTGATCCAGGGTAGTGCCATCCAGGGCCCGGATTGGCAGGCGCAGCTTGCCGCCAATAAAAATCGCTCCAGCCACTACAACATCTTCCCGACCCTGTTGCAGCTGATGGGGTACGATCCGGACGCGATTACACCCGTGTATGGGCGCTCCTTGGCGGTCAGGACGCTGGACGACTTCACCTTCAACACCCGCTTCAATGCGCGGCTGGGTGCGAAACCTGTGTGGAAGCACATTGATCCTTCCCAAGTGGTTACGCCTTCAGCGCCAGACTCAGGGTTGGCGGCGGGGCGGTGACTCAGGGTTTCGGTTCGCGGATGCCCTGGTGTTCGGCCACGGCGCGCAAGGTCCGCAGGGTTTCCATGGGTGCATCGATGACAAACCGATTGGCCAGCCAGGCGGGCACCTCGCCGCCGGGCTCGGCTCGCATCTGATACGTGACACGGGTTTGCCGTGCACCGGTAGGTTCAAAGGTCCACAGCCCCGACAAGTGTGGCACCCGAATAAACCCGGGGACGGGCGGGCGGTAGTTGGGGACTGCGTCGATCTTGCGCAGCAGCTTGCCATCGTCTCGCCGCTCAGTGACCACATGCAGCACCAGGTCACGCGGTTCGGCAGGCCAGGGCAACTGGGTTTTCATGTAGACCCAGGTTTCATCGCCCTGGACTTTGAGCAACTCCATTTGCGCGCAGGCATACAGCCAGGCGCAGGCAACCCGCAAGTTTTCCTGCAGATCCGAGAGCGTCGAAACGTCGGCCTCGATATTCACCACCCCTCGATAGCTTTGGTAACGCGAACCCGGCACTTGGCTCAGGTACACCTTCACACCGTCTTCATCCTTGCTCAGGCGCCAGCGTTCGGCCGCCTGGCCAATGGGCGAGAGCAGGGTGGCAGTGATCAACAGCGCCAGCAGCGATCTGGACATGTCGTATCAGGCCTGTAATCGAGAGCGGATCAGGTTTGCCAGGGTTTCAAGAGTCGTCGTCGGGCCGTGGCCAATCAACAGGAAAGCATGATGGTTGGCAGCCCAATGGACGATGTTCAAGCCATGCCGGCGTTCGTGGGCCAGTGCACTGTCGCCTTCGTGGGGGGTGATGCACAGGGCCAACGGGTTGCCATGGGGGTCCTGATAGGCCAACTGGGCAATCGGCTGGCTATCGTATTGCAACAATTGCGCGCGCCTGAGGGTCAGGCCAGGCAACTGCACCTTTTCAAGGGTCAAGGGAAGCACCATGCGCTCGCTCACGGTTGCCAGTTGGGCGCGCTGGCTGGCGGTATCGACCGGTAGATTCTCCAGCGTGCTACGGGTGTACAAGGCCATGTAATCAGCCACATGCCCGCGCCAACTCGCAGTCGACGGACGCGCACGGGCGATCCAGCCCAGCCAGGCGCGATCCGCCAGCACGCCGAAGGCAAATAGCCCCGCTGCCGCCGCAATCAACTGCCGACGACCGATCCCTGCGATACGCACGGGCGCAGCGGGCGGACTAGGCAAGCCCGCGAGCATTGAAGCCAGGCGCTGCTCAGGTGCCTTGACGAGCAACTCATCGAAGGCTTGGGCGAGCGGGGCACAGCTTTGCCGTAGCCATGCCAGGCGCGCAGCCACGGAGGGATCGGCATCGATTTGCGACTGTACCCGACGGGCTGTGAGGGGCTCGAGTTCACCGTCGATCAGCGCAGTGAGGGTCTCATCGCTCAGCGGGCCTTCAGAATGCGAGCTCATGGCAGGTCTCCTGCTGTGGGTGAGCCCTGGGCCAACTTCGCCCGGGCGCTGGCCAGGCGGCTCATGACCGTGCCCACCGGTACGTCCAACAGTTGCGCCACGTCGCGGTAGGCCAACCCTTCGACGTAGGCGAGAAACAGTGTTTCGCGCTGGGCCGAGGGCAGGGCGGCGATCTGCCGCAAGACTTCATTGGCATAGACGTGAAGCTGGGCAAGCTGCTCACCATCGACCGCCAGCACCTGCTCGGCGTCAACCTGGCCTTGGCCGCGGCGTAGGCGTTGGGCGCGCAATTCGTTGAGCCAGACTGAGCGCAGGATGCTGAACAACCAATGGTCCAGGCGGCTGCCAGGGGAGAATTGGGCGGCACGCTCGAGCGCCCGCACGCAGGTGGCCTGCACCAGGTCTTCGGCCCATTGTGGCTGACGTGACAAGACCAGCGCATATCGCCACAACCGTGGCAGTTGGGGGGCCAACAGGTCGCGCATTTCGGTTGACGCCGCGATGGTCGCCTCCGCAGACAAGCACTGATGTTCATAGGGTTTCTGGGTGTGCGATAGACGCCGACAAGTCCTCATAGGACTCACAATGGCGCCCGCACAAGCGTTCGATCGTTTGCAATTGCTCCTGCGCCAGGTCCAGGCGTCCCTTGAGCACATAAGCCTCGCCCAAGTATTCGCGTACCAGCACGTACTGCGGATCCAGTTGCACTGCCTTCAGATAGTAGCCGATGCCTTCATCCACGCGACCCAGCTTGCGCGTGGCGTAGCCGCGGTAGTTGAGCGCTTGCGGGGTGTTGGGTTGCTTGAGTGTGTCGAGCAGGTCCAGCGCTTGTTGGTAACGTTCAAGCTTGGCCAGGTGATAGGCATAGGCGGCGCGGTCGGCATCCTGCAGGTGCTGGCTGGTTTGCAGCACGCAGCGACGGATGGTGCTGTCCCAGACTTTGCCTTTGGGGCAGGAGGGCACCGGTGGCCCATCGCCGTCTCCATTGGCGAGGGCGGTGCCTGCTAGCAGAAATATAGCCAGGCAGACGAGCATGATCAGCCAGTGTTTGCGCCATAGCGGCCCGTTGGGAGTGTTCATGGGCGAATCTCCAGAGAGTGGCCGACATGAACACTTGAGCAAGGTTGTTTATTCAATGTAGGAGCCGGGTTTACCCGCGATGAAGACGACGCGGTCTACCGGATGAACCGCGGCGATCCCATCGCAGGTAAACCTTGCTCCTACAACGATAGGATCGCCGCCGTTCAGTCAGCCTTGTCCACCGCATCCAGCGCTCGCGCCGAATACACCAGTGCCGCCCCGGCGTTCATCGCCACGGCTACGCCCAGGGCTTCGGCGATTTCTTCGCGGGTGGCGCCTTGCTTGACGGCTTCGGCCGAATGCACGGCGATGCAGCCGTCGCAGCGGGTGGTGACCGCCACGGCCAGGGAAATCAACTCTCGGGTCTTGGCGTCCAGATGGTTGGTCTTGGCCCCCGCACCGCTGGCGGTCAGGTAGCCACTGACAGTGTCGGGGGACAGTTGCTTGAAGGCGCGAGTACCGGCCATCAACTGCTTACGGTAGGCATCCCAGTCCATCATGCTCATTGTCTTCACCTTTTTCTTTGGAGTCGGCTAAGGACATTCAAGCTAGTTTTCCAGCGGCCGCTACGCCGTTGGTCGATGGACGGGAAAGCCTGCTCCTTCAGTCTTCAGCCTTCCTGTGGGCTGGGGACTGCCTGGCGATTGCGCCGCACGAACTGGTAGGCCACGGCCAGCAGGACAAACCACAGCGGTGTCACGATCAGTGCCTGGCGGGTGTCGGCCTTGAGCGTCAGCAGCGCAGTGATGAAGGCGAAGAACGCCAGACAAACCCAGCTCATCCATACGCCACCGGGCATTTTGTAGCGCGAGGCACGGTGCAGTTCAGGACGGTTTTTGCGATAGGACAGATACGACAGCAGGATGATCGTCCAGACGAACATGAACAGAATCGCCGAAACGGTGGTGATCAGCGTGAAGGCCTCGACCAGGTCAGGGATCAGGTACACCAGCAGCGCGCCGGCGGTGAGGCAGATGCAGGAGAAAATCAGCCCATTGGAAGGCACTGCGCGCTTGGACAGTTGCTGGAATGCCCGTGGGCCATGGCCTTCCTGGGCCAGGCCGAACAGCATGCGACTGGTGGAAAACACGCCGCTATTGGCCGAAGAGGCCGCCGAAGTCAGCACCACAAAGTTGATGATACTGGCTGCCGCGGGCAACCCGGCCAACACGAACAGCTCGACGAATGGGCTCTTGCCCGGCATCACATCGCGCCAAGGCGTCACGGCCATGATCGCCACCAGGGCGAACACGTAGAAAATGATGATCCGCAGTGGAATGGAATTGATCGCCCGTGGCAGGTTGCGCTCCGGGTTCTTGGCTTCGGCGGCCGTGGTACCGACCAGTTCGATGCCGACGAAAGCGAACACGGCAATCTGGAAGCCTGCGAAAAAGCCCATCAGCCCGTGGGGGAACATCCCGCCGTCGTTCCACAGGTTGGTTATCGAAGGCACACGCCCGGCTTGGGACGCATCGCCGGCAGCGACCATGTAAAAGCCCGTACCGACCAAGGCGATGATGGCAACGATCTTGATCATCGCGAACCAGAATTCCACTTCACCGAACATCTTCACGGTGATCAGGTTCAGCGACAGCAGCAGGCCGACGCACGACAAGGCGGGGGCCCACTGGGGCAAGTCGGGGAACCAGAACTGCGAATAGGCCGAGATGGCGATCACATCGGCAATGCCGGTGATGATCCAGCAGAACCAGTAGGTCCATCCGGTGAAAAAGCCGGCCCAGGGGCCAAGCAGGTCGGTGGCAAAGTCGATAAAGGATTTGTACTTGAGGTTCGACAGCAGCAGCTCGCCCATGGCACGCATGACGAAGAACAGCATGAAGCCGATGATCATGTAGACAAAGATAATCGACGGCCCGGCCAGACTGATGCTTTTGCCAGAGCCCATGAACAGGCCGGTCCCTATCGCACCGCCGATGGCGATCAACTGGATGTGGCGATTGGACAGATTGCGTTGCAGGTCGGTTTCGGTTCCCGCGGGCGGGTGAGCATGAGGTTGAGTCATTATCGGGGTTCCATTTTGTGAACGTCGTTATTGTTATTCGCTACATCATGGCGCAGCACCTGGGTGCAGCCATGAATGGAAAGCAAGAGCGATGCCAGCTTTCGAAATACGTATTTAGATCAGCCTGTTGCGATATGAATATCTTGTTGAGCGATAGATAGTGCTGGAGCGAAATCGCTACGTCTAGTGCGACTTATGGCCACAAGGGGCTATGGAAAGCGGGCTTTCGACGGGTGGGTCGAAATCGATACGGTGTTTTGAAATCGTTACGGGTCGATGCAGTCTGTGATCGCGGTGCGGCCATCGCGAGCAAGTCGGAGCGCCGAACCGTCTGCTCCTACAAGTGCTATACCTACTGTGCTTTTATTTCCTCCATGGAGCAGCCACAGCATGAAAATGGCCTTGATGATGGGCGCATTGTGCATGACCGGTTTGACGCTTGCAGGGTGTTCGAGCAGTACGGTCCAACCTGATGAATATTCAGGCTTCTTGAAAGATTACAGCCAGCTCAAGGCGGCCAAGTCCCCCTCGGGCGCCGACGTGATGCGCTGGATGGACCCGGACCTGAAGCTGTCCAGCTATAAGAGCGTTTATATCGAACCCAGTCAGTTCTACCCCAAGCCGGAAGCCACGACGCGTATCCCGCAATCCACATTGACAGGCATCACCCAATACTACGACCAGGCCCTCAAGCGTGAACTGGGCAAATCCATGCCGCTGGCGACCAGCTCAGGGCCAGGCGTTATCGTTGTAAGGCCAGCGATCACCGCAGTCAGCACTAAAACCGAAGGCCTCAAGGCTTACGAAGTGATTCCCGTGGCATTGGTGGCAGCGGCGGTCAGCACGGCATCTGGCATTCGCGATCAAGAAACCGATATCGCAACCGAAGCGGTGTTCCTGGATGGCGGAAACAACAAGGTGGTGGCCCAGGTGGTACGTAAAGGGTCAGGCAAGGTGCTGGATAATGACAGCCAGGTCATGGTCGCGAATGATGTTAAGACGGTGCTGGATGGTTGGGCATCCGACCTCCATCAGTCTTACCTGAAGCTGAAGAATCGCTAGCCCGACACATGGCGTTTGTCTGTAGCAGGCAATCTGTGCCAAGCTTTATTGCCTTATTTTTCAACAGGGTATGTTGGCGAAAGTCGATATGACCTGAAATTGCTCAAGCCATGGCGACCCGTTTCAAGGGCCGCAATGGCTGTGTAGCTGCAGACAGGATCCTGGCGTGCCCGATTTACCCGCAATCACCGAACCCCTGAGCGCTGTGCAGAACCCGCTGGTGCAGTACCTCAATCGCCTGGTGCCCTCCAGCCAGTTGACCATGAAGTATGTGCTGCAGGACGCCGCCGACCGGCTTGGGTTCGAAGACGCCGACATCCGCGACGTGCCCTGGCATTTGCTGCAGCCTGGTCATATTACAGCGCTGGTGGCGGCCTTGAGGGAAGACGGCTATGCGCCTAATACTTCGTCCCTCTACGTCAACGCGGTGCGTGGCGTCATGAACGAAGCCTGGCGACTGAACTTGATCGACCAGGACCACCTGCAGCGCATCCGTTCGGTAAAACCTGCCCAAGGCACACGCCTGACCAACGGCCGTAACCTCAAGCGCAGCCTGATTCGTGAGTTGATGGACGTTTGCGCTGCCGACCCGCGCCCCCAAGGGCTGCGCGACGCTGCCGTGATTGCCTTGCTCTATGGTTCGGGCATGCGCAAGTCTGAATCGGTCAACCTGGACCTGGGCCAGATCGACTTTGCCGAGCGCAGCCTGCAAGTACTCGGCAAAGGTAACAAGCAGCTGATCAAGTACGCACCCGCCTGGGCTTTTGACAAGCTCAATGCCTGGCTGGATTTCCGTCGCTCTCAGTTACCTGAAGGGCAGGGTGACGACGAGTTCCTGTTCAACCGCATTCGCCGTGGCAGCCATATCACCCGCGAACGCATCACTAAACATGCGATCTACTACATCGCCCGCCAGCGCGGCGCCCAGGTCGGTGTAAAAATCATGCCCCATGATTTCCGCCGCTCATTCATTACCCGGGTGATCGAAGAGCACGATTTGTCGATTGCGCAAAAGCTGGCTCACCATACCAATATCCAGACCACCGCCAACTACGACGTGCGTGATGACAACGAGCGGCGGCGGGCGGTGGATCGGTATGATTATTGATTTGAGCTAGTCGGCGCTGACTTTCCAATGCACCGCATCTGCTGGAAACACCACCTGTTCGACCCTCTGTGCAATCCCGCAGGTCAACGAATCCCGAGCCGCGATAACGCGCTCTTCAGCCGATAGGCATTTGAAGATATCCAGCGGCTCATCGGCGTTTTCCGTGACTTCCTGATAAATATCAGCATAACGCTGCAAGTCGTTGTTAAGGCTGAAAAAATACTCTCGCAACCGGGAGTGCTCGACCGAGGTCTGGCTGAAGTACCAGTTCATGGGATGGATCAAAAATCGTGAATGGGGCGAGGCAATCCGCTCAGTACCGGCCAGAAAAACCACGATACCCATGGATTCGATATTGCCGGCATTGATAGTACGGATTGGCACCGGCAAGGATTTGATGAAGGTATAGAGGGTAAAGCCAAAGTTGGTGCTGCCACCTGAGGTGGAAAGATTGAGCCAGAGAGAAGTGGCGCCCTTGTCGAGGGCTTCCAGGCAGCGGTCCCGAAAGCGTTCGTGGGTACCCTGATCGATGTGGCAATGGAAATGGACGATATGTTGGCTCACCAATCCGATCCTTGTGCAAATAAAAAGGGCCGAGACGCAAGCTTGGCTCGCGTCCGGCCCTCGGTCAACCGATCAACTAAGCGTTGCGGCCACCACCGCCGGATTTGCCGCCTTTTTTATCATCGGCAGGCATTTTTTTGCTGCGGTCTTGTGGCATGTTGCCGCCCGATGCGCCGCCAGACGAGGCCTGGCCTCCTTTTTTACCGGCGCTCGATGCTTTTTCGCGGTCATTGGAAAAGTTTCCTGGGTTCGACTTGCCAGTGTTAGCCATGATTCTTTACCTCTGGTTATTTTCAGAGGCGCACGCTGCGCCTCACATTGCTTGTGAAAGGCAAACCGGGGCAAAGTTTAAAAATCATGCAAGCGGCTGACAAACGGCAATTTCGGTGAAACAAGCGGTAGTCTGCGCACAAGTTAAGAGCACCTTGTTCTGCGACAGCTTCCAGGAGTAGCTGAGGAGCGATTCTCATCGATATCTGTGCGGTAGTTGGAGCATGCTCCCCCAGCCCGTCAGTGCGATGCGCGCATCACGTTTTTTTTGTATTCCGCGGCCAGCACCTCGACCCATGGATTCTTTTCATAAATCACGTCATCAATGCGGCTGACCTCGGTGATTTCCATGGCGGTGCCACATAGAAAGGCGCCGTCAAAGTGACCCAGTTCCGAGCTTGAAATATCGCGCTGCACAATCTGCAAATCCAGTGTGTGAGACAGTTCGTCAATGATGACGCGACGGGTGATGCCTGCCAGGGCCATTTCGGTGGTCGGTGTAATGAGTTGGTTTCCTTTCAAAAAAAAGACGTTGGATCCACTCGACTCGCACACGGTGTCAGTCGTCGAAAGGAACAGCACATCGTCGAATGCGTCACCTTTGTCACGAAAGCTCAAGAAACTGAGCGCATACGTGGACGAGTTTTTTGCCTGATAGGGGTGACAGTGAGCCGGTGCTCGGCGCCAATTGGCAATCGTCAGCCGGTAAGGTGTGGTGGAGGACTTGGGGGCGAATGGCAGGACAAATATCATTACTTTGCTGCGACAGCCGCGCCCCATGAAACTGACGTCGGCGTCGTCGTAGAACACGACGATTTTAATGTACGCGTCTACAAGTCCGTTTCGCGCCAGCAGTTCATTGCAAGCGTCGGTCAGCGTGGCGTTGCAGTAGTGCAATTCGTGTTTGAACACCTGCGCCGACTGTTGCAGACGGTGCAGGTGTTCCTCGCATTTAAAAATTCTTGCGCCGTAACTGCGCATTCCCTCGTAGACCGACGAGGCATAAGAAAGCGAGTGAGTGACGGGTGAAAAAGTTATCTGATCCGCCTGGAGGTATTGGCCGTCCAGCCACGCGATTGCCTTAGACATGATCCATTCCCTAGTTGATTATTGAGGTGATTTTTATGGCAACGCGGGGGATTCAGTGATTGACGACTTCACGTGCGGTCAGTGCGTTGTAGAACTCGCCCTTGATCAAGCCTTCGCCTTCGTAGCTGTTCGGACGTCCACCTTGAAGCTCGAGTTCCTTGATGATGGATTCGTAGTCGTCCACGGGGACAATTCTGAAGTCCATGCTCACCCGCGTCATGTTCTCAGTGTTCTCTGCGGTCCCGTGTAACAGCCGTGGATCGAACATCAGACACTGGCCATAACGAAGGTTGGTCGGCATGGCATCCGTCCGAAGGTCCGCCATCAATTGTGGGCGTTGCTTTGCATAATCGAAAAAAGCGACCCGGCTGTCCTTGTATTCGTCGTAGCTGTAATCCTGCTCTTGGGCGAACGCTTTCAGGGTGCAGATGCTGGTGTGCTTCGAGCAAACGCTGAGTGCTGCTGTATTCTTCACGTCGCAGAATGGCAACCACATGTTGATTTGCTGGAAGTAATCGCCCAGCAGGGTGTCCGAATGGTGAGTGAATAATTCACCGTCCGGCAGCCTGTAACGATCATCCAGTTTTGCGGGGATGTGGTAGCGCACCAACGGGTTATGTTCGAACACGAAATCGAAACCCAGGTGTTGGCTGAGCCAATTAACAAATTTGTAGTACTCCTCGATCATTGGCGGCCCCAGTGTTTGTAGCGGGTCATGCCAATGGCCGGAGTCCTCCAGGTGCTGACTGATTTCTTCCCGACTAAGGCATTCATGAATCTTGTTCAGCGGAAAATCATTTCTGAGGTTGTAGATACCGACCAGCGTCTGCTGAAGTGTACCGGCCAGGTCAAAGGTCGACGTCGAGTAATCGATAATCGAGATGCCATTCTCTATTATGTGTTCACTATTGAGTTGCCGGTTTATATCAAAAAAAGACATGAAAAAACTCCTTGCTAATTGTCTCTCTTGGTTGAAAATTCATGCATTTGTTTTTGCTGGCCCGTTCTGATGGGAATTAGCCAGTTTTCCAGGTCGACCACCAGATTGGAACCCATGCGTTTTTTTACATCGATGGCGCCGCGACCCAGACAACTCATCTTGAATCCCAATTCGTCAGCCACTCGATACAGCTGGTAGTAATCGCTGACGTATAAGTTAAGTCCCGGTGGCACCTGACTGCGATCTTGACCTTGTACCAATTGGGAGAAGACGCCGTGTTGCTCATCCGCGTAACTCAGGGAGCCATAGACAGGCACATTGTTCGATTTTTCGTAGTTCATTTTTATGTAGTACTTTGAACCTTCCGTTGAGCGTGCCAGCCCCTGCATCGCCTCAAGGGAATAGAGGCTCCTTACGTGCTGATATTTGTCCACATTGAACGACTGCAGCGTTGAAAAGGCTTTCAGCACTTCACTGTCTTCAGGCAATTCGCTGAGGCGATACACCTGTGTATGGCAAAGGTCCTCGGTCCTTCGGGTCAGGCGTATCATTTCTTTGTACGGCTTTCTGCCCATAATCGTGAGCAGGCAATCGTCCAGGTTTCCCTCAACGCGCAGATACGCGACTTGCATGAAGGGCACCGGAATAATGTCTGTTTCGTATTGTTGGCGCAGCGAGCTGCTGGTCTTTTCCAAGGACGGTACCAGTAGCCAGTCGGCGGTATGTGCCTCTTGTATCAATTGGTTCAAGAACTGCGGCTCCGGCTGCGCGGTGACCGGCAGGTAAAAAAAACCGGGCGCCACATAGGCCTGTTCCTCATGCAGGGGGCTGTGCTGATCCACCGTCCCCTTGAGCGTTGCTTCCCAGTGGGCAATCCCGCTCAAGGGCAGTTGTGGGTTAGAGATGCCATAACTGATACAAAATGCATCCCGCTGCGCGTGCAACTCCATGTTGACGATCCTTGTATAACGGCTTGTGAGGATGTGTTTATGCTGTTTTTTCAACCAGGCGCTTTTCATGGTTGAAGTTGAAGTTCCTGTTTCCAAGCGTGGAAAGTTCAGGGTTGTGCGTGATGATGAAAAACAAGGTTTGCGGCAGCGCAGTAATCACTTTCTTGATGAGTTGCAGTTCTTCGGCACTGCTTAGCTCCGAGGTGGCCTCGTCGAGAATGGCAATGGCCGGCGTATTGATAGTCAGGTCAAGCAACGCGAGTCGTTGAAGTTCTGACTTGCTCAGGTTCATTTCACCACTCCAGGGAACCTGTTGATTAAAACCATCCGGCAAGCGCTCGACGATTTCCGACAGTCCAAGATAAGCCGCTCGCTGATAGAGCTCTTCCCCTGACGGGCTATTGAAATGTTCGATCAGCAAACCCGGTTTGAATATCGGACTGGAGGTCAGTAACTGCACGTCCTCGGCATGTTGTCGTGCCAGATATCCATCAATGCCACCCAGTGTAGATATCTGCCCCATACTTGGCAGCAAGCTGCCCACCACCAGATTGGCAAAGGTTGATTTGCCAACGCCGCTGGCTCCCATGATCACCACCACATCATTCTCGTGAAACGCCTGGTCGAATTGTTCGAGCACCGTTGTTCCGCTGCGCGGGTTAACAAACGTGACGTTTGAAAACGACACCAGTGGCGCATTGTCACGAGCCTGTTGGCGTCTTGGCGCTGTCGCCGGGAAGGTGCCAGCCACCACCAGGCGATCGGCGCTATCGAGGACTTGTCGCAGTTCCACCGCGCATCTGCCCATGCGGGCAAAAATTGCAATCAGGCTGTAGGAGAGACTCACCGCCAGCACGTTAGCTATGGTGGCTTTACCAGTTGCGTGAAAGTAAATCGTTGAAGCCATGATACCGAACAGGAAAAAAATGCCCATCAAGTCCAGTTTGTAGCTGTACCAGCGACGCGTCGCGGCGTTATCCAGAGAAGTGAAGGCCCGAGTGGCCAGGCTGGCGCTCAACCAGTTTAGGATGCTTGAGTTGTTCGCGGTGCTGTCAAATCGGCCGCCATCCCAGTTCAGCGCTTGAACGCGTGAAAACAACACGGAGGTCGCGTCAATTTCTCGGGTATTGGACCTCTGCAACAACTCGCCGGAGCGTCTTGCCCCCCGCCAGTAACACAGGCCGATGAGAATGAACGGAAACAGTACGTAGATGTTGTTCAGAACGACGTAGCCGGCGGTGACGGTCAGCAAGGTTGCCGCGCCGACGGTTTCCAGCATCAGAGCGGGCAATACTTCATCAACGCGCCGCTGGTCCCATGTCAGCTTGTTTTGGCTGTCGCGATTGACTTTCTGGGTCAGGCGCTCATCCAGGCCAGGGTTCATCAAATGGGAGAAGTAGCGGATGCATTGTACCGACGCCGCCTCAATGCTTTTCCTGACCGTCATCAACGCTCCGGATATCGACAGTAAGGCACTCACCAGTAAAACGCTGGCCAGTCCGATCAAGGATGCGTGCAGGTGAGTACTCAGATAACCGCTGGCGATCAGGTAGTCGCCGGCAATGGTGAACACTTCTTTGAGCGCCAGCAGGGTGAATGCAACAAGCGTAATGGTCCCCATGCCAAAACCCATCAGGCTGCTGGTCATTGACTTGGAACTGACGTGAGGCTGCTCTGCCGGGTCGTTTGCCGTCGAGCGATCTGCCTCTGGCGCCGACCGGACAGAAACAGTACGTAAAACCGGTGCGGCGGCAAGTCGAGAGCGGGCGGCAGCGTGATGGATTTGCACCCCAGTGACCATGCCGTCAGAGACAGTCCAGACTTCCTCGGCGGCGTCTTTTTCTTCTGGTTTGTCCGTGACGAACATCACCCTGGTGTCGCGCCACGGGCCTTGCAGCAGTGACGTCAACAATCCCGCGGCTAGCGTTTCGTCCAGCCCCGAGGTGGGTTGATCAATGTAGATCCACTCTGGCTGCGCCACCAAAGCGCGGACCAGTTCGACGCGTTTGCCCTGGCCTCTGGAAACGTCCCAGTGGGAATTGATGCCTTGGTTCCGCTCGTTGATGTAATCGAGGTAAAACTGCTCGGGCAAGCGTGCTAGAGCGACGGCATTTCGCACCTCTTCGTCTGAAAAGTCCCGGCGATAGAGACTCAGGTTTTCGCCAAGACCGCCGGCAAATATCCACGGCTCGTCCGGAATGAAAATCGCTTGGCCGGCAGCCTCAGGAAAACGTTGCGCACAGTTTCTCAGCACGGACGTCTTGCCACTGCCTGCGGCACCGACGATAGCGATATGTGTTGCCGTCGTGGAAGGCATCGTTGGCATTTCGGGAGGGGGTGTACTGGGTTCACAACCATCAAGGTATTGCTCTATATGCTGGTGACCGACAAACCCTTGAGAGATGCTTTGCACAATGTTCGGAATATTATTGGCGACCGATCTCAGTCCACCGATCAATGCGATGGCGGCAAGCACCCCGGGCGCATCGACGTGGCCCAGGTAGACCAGTTGCAACAGGGCCGAGCTCAACAGCGCGGCGATGGGCGTCATGGTCGAGATCAAGCTGATGGCTGCTACCAGACGGGCAGCTTTTTTCAGGGAGGCTTCTTCAAGGTTTCGTTTGGTGGCATAGTCGCGAATCAATTCGGTGTTCCAGTTTTTCAGCCAGGCCTGGCGCCGATTTTTTGTCGCGAATGTCCCTATTTCTATGCGCTGAGTGGAGTTCAACGACAGCTGTTCATAGGTCATGCTCAGTCGTTGGGCAATCCAGAACACGGTCAGTGAACTGCCGGCAATGACGGCCAAGGCGGCCACTGCACTGACACCCAGGGCAAAAAAGAAAAACGTGGACGTGAAGATGATCGTTGCAAGTGCCAGGGTGATCGTGACCAACCCTGACCATGACGATTCGACACGTGCCGCTTCGCGGTCAAACAACGCGGTCAGGCTGAGCGGGAAAGCGCCACTCTGTGCAGCAGTCCTTTTGAGTAAAACCCGCTGTTCCACATAAGAACGACTGCCGACACCGACCAGCTCAGCCAGAAAGAACGTGTGGTTGAGTGCGAGCCAGGCGCAGTAAGTCAGCGCCAGGCAGGTGGCGCCCTGCGTGATGTTCGAGAGGACTGGTGAGTCACCCTGCATGAGTTGCGCCAGCAGTGATTTGAGGGTGATTGCGGCGCCAAAAGCCGCAGCGGCATGCACCCCGATCGCCACCAGCGCCAACATGACATCCCGTTTGAGGGCTACAAAAATCCTGATATGAAGCCGTCCTTTCCCGGTTCCCCGCGCATCATGGATGACTGCCTTGCACCAGCGTTGCCAGCGGGAAGCGTGGACTGAATGTGCACCTCGATTTCGTTCGGGGTCAGGCGTCCGAAACCACAGGATCGTCTTCAGGATTTCTGCAATCTTCATGAGGGCCTGCTATATACCGGCACAGGTTGAGGAGTGGTGGTTGTTGCGTGCACCGGGTGATCCGAACAGGCGATATCGGAAAATCGATCGCACAGCAGGGTGATCATGTTCCAGCCTTCGCTCAGGGTTTCACGCAGCTCTTCGATTTCCTTTGGCGACGCCTGGTTCAGCAGTTCTATGCCCATGCTGACGTGGCTGCCATCGTCTTCACCATGTTCCTGAAAGTGCGGCATGCTGGCGAATACCCGAGCGGCCTCGCTATGAAAAATCTCACCGCTGCCTTCCAGTACGACGTGCATCAGCAGCGTCTTGACCATGTCACTCTTGTAGAGCATCTGGTGCCTGAACCATTCCATGGTGGAATGAAAGGCGGCATCCGAGACGGGCGAATGGTGAGCATCGCGTTGATTGCGCAGGTTGTTGTTATGCCCCAGCTCTTCCACAAGGTGCTCAAGGGCAACTTTTTTGTGTGCAGGGTCACGCGTCATCGCCACGCGGATATGCAGCAGGTCCTGAAACATGTCTGCCCAGGTCTGCAGGCAGTCGAGAAGTTTTTCGCGCACTTCGGGTTGATCGATTGACGGCGAATTGACCAGCGACAACAGTCGGCTGTTCTTGAAGGTATCCAGATAAGCCTCGTTATCGCGCAACAGCGCATCGGCAGGCTTCGCAGTGTCTGTTTCCGGAGGTATGAAGACGACGTTCGGTCGCGTGGTGTCTTCGTACAGAGCCTTGCCGTTGAACTG
The DNA here is from genome assembly GCF_057838865.1 of Pseudomonas sp. KH_021. Lineage (NCBI taxonomy): Bacteria > Pseudomonadati > Pseudomonadota > Gammaproteobacteria > Pseudomonadales > Pseudomonadaceae > Pseudomonas > Pseudomonas sp. KH_021. The sequence goes on from NZ_CM174477.1 coordinate 3,056,898, forward strand.
GATGGACAGCGCCCAGAAACCCTCGTGGGTGCCTTTGAAACCATGCAAGGAGTGGGGCGGCACCAACACCATATCACCAGCTTCTATACTGCGTTCGGTCGCCCCCAGGGTTTTCCCCGAGCCGTCACAAATCAGGATCAGGCTCGCTTCGGGATGTTGGTGAACCGACAGTTCCTGATCCTTTTCGAGCCGAACCCAACTGATGGCCAGGTCACTTTGGGACGGAATGAACTCAGCCAGCGCAGGATGCTGGGAGAATATTTTTACAACGCCCAAATCGTGCAAGGCGCCATTCACCACAACGCTGTTGAGGGTTTCGATATCGTTCCGGGAGATGACTTCCATTTCTGCTGTTCCTTTTGTTAATTAGTGTGCAGAACTTAGCCTGTTCAGATGATCAATGGCGGTGTAGAACTTTTTGCGATCATGGCTGGCGATAACCACCAGGCCGATTTTGTCATCATTGGTGTGTGGCCTGCCCAACGGTGGATTGGCCTCGCCCATGACCAGCCTGATAATATCCACTTCCTGTAAGTAATCCTTGAGAAGCTCCGTATCCAGCGGGTCATAAAAAAGATGAGAGCCGGCGAATTCGTAACGTACCGGTTGTTCGGAAGTAGTTGTTTCGACTGCACAGCTATGGAATTGCAATGTTTCCCTGAACAGATTGACGCCTGTTGTCAGTTCAACCAGCAGACCGATGTAATCGCCACCGACCCGGTTGTTGATCTCTATCAGATGGAACTGTCCATCCGCGACGGTCACCTCAATATGGCAGGGACCGTGTTTATGGTTGATGGCAGTTAATAAGCGCTCGCAATAACGACTCAGTTGCTTGAGCGTGTCGCTGTCGAGATTGTCCGGCGAGATGATGTGCTGCTCTTCGGCGAGGGATGTTTGGTACAGCTGTTTGTTGGTGACGGCGAGGACACGGTGTTGCGAATCGATGGTCAGTGTTTCGACGCTGACTTCCCGACCGCTCAGAAACTCTTCCGCCAGCATGACGAAATTTTCCTGAGGCAGTCCTTCCAGCGTACTGTGCAGGGACGCAGCGTCTTTAATGATGAAGACGTTTTCGCTCCCGGAGCCCTTTGGGTCTTTCAGGACGATTGCGCCTGTATGGCGGCTGAAAAAACGTTCGACGTCGGCGCGTGTTCTGCAGGTTTCGCTATAGACGGCGAATTCGGTGGTTTCAAGCTTGGTGCGCATCAAGGCCTTGTCGATGCACATTTCACAGGTGTCGAAGTCCATGCCAGCAATCGCATAACGTTGGCTGGCGCGTGCCGCTGGCAGCAACCCGTCTTCGGTGAATGAAAAAATGAAATCAACGGGTTGGGTTATTAGGATCTCATCCATTTTGTCGAGAACGGTGGTTTCGGAGAAATCACTGATAAGGTGAATCTTGTCGGTCAGTGCTGTGAGGTTGGGGCCAACCGAGTCAGGTAGTTGCAATACGGTGAAATCAAAACCCAAGCCACCATAGTGCATGAAGGTTTCATCATGCCCACCGATCATCACGATATTCTTCATAATATGCCTTCAATAGACCGCTCGATCACTAAGGCTCGAGCGTGCAGGAAATGGTGGTTAATACCTGTTAATGGTGCGTAAGTTACTCGATGTGTCGATGTTGATTCATTTTGGAAAATAAGGCACGCGTTTCGGAAATGGAAACGAACGGCGCATAGGTACGCGCATAACTAAAAGTTTTGCCTTAGATTTTTTCGTTATATCGAACGATCGTCAACCCGCGAGGGACTGGCTCGTACCGAGGACGTAATGATATCTATCGCTGGAACGGTGTTGAGCGGAAACTGATAATGCACGGAGTGCTTTAGAGGAAAAGCTAAGCGGAAGAGTAGACGTATTTATAGCTGCGGTATGAAACATGCTAATCCCTTGAGTTTATGATTTTATTGATTGCAACGAGTACGATCCTTGCTCGTGCCCAATACTTTCATTGCTGTTTCTGGATGTCAATGCCGGAAACAAATTGACAAGCTTGTTACTAAGAGGGTGTAGATAAAATAAACTAAGCTCACCATTCCTACTGTTTGGACAGCCTTGAAGTCATGTCCCGAACCGGACGCCCGCCCGCGATTGCCTCAGAGCAGTACCCAATGCTAGTCAAGCTTGCACAAGCCCATCCCTTCTCCAGCCAAGCTGAATTGGCGGATGCATTCCACGCTGAAACAGGTATCACCGCTCATCCCGCCACGTTTGCAAAAGCCTTGAAGCTGGCGGGGATTACACGCATGGCGCAGCGCGCCAAGGGCAGCTTTGTGTCACCCGAACCTCGCAAGTCCTATGGCTACAACGAAACGCATCGACGCCAGCTGCCAGAACAACGATATCCCAGTTGCTTGACTGATGCTGAATGGGCACTGGTCGCTGATCTGTTTGAAACCCAGGGCGGTCGTGGTGTGCCACCGCGTCATTCTCGACGGACGCTGCTCGACGCCTGCTGCTATGTAGTACGCACCGGGTGCTCATGGCGCATGTTGCCTCGCGAATTTCCTCACTGGGACAATGTCTACAAGACCTTCCGCCGGTGGAGTACACAGGGCAAATTTGAGCAGATGCATGATCGCTTGCGCGCGCAATGGCGGGACAGAGAAGATCGCGATGACGCCCGTCAGCGGCTACCTTGGATTCCCAATCGACTCGCAGTTCCCCTCAAGGCGGGGACAGTGGTTTCTACGCAGGTAAGAAAGTAAAGGGCCGCAAGCGAAGTCTGATAGTCAATACGCTGGGTCTGCTTTTGGCGGTGAGTATCAGCGCAGCAAGTGTGCAGGATCGCGACGCAGTGGATGACTCCGTGGCTTACTCGAAGGAAAAATACCCCTCATTGAATACGCTCTTCGTCGACAGTGCATACGCGGGGAAATGGGCTCAACGCATGTATCAAACGCACGCGGTCAACGTTCAAGTAATCCGGGGGCCAAACAATAGAAGAACGGGGCAATGGCACTCAGAGCAAGGCGATCTGTTTACTGTAGCTCCTGCACCTGCCGGCTTCGTAGTTATGCCCAAGAGGTGGGTTGTTGAGCGGACTCATGCTTGGAATGAGAGGGCTCGGCGGCTAATCATGCACCACGATCGACTGCTCGCCGTGAGTGAAGCGTGGGTGTGGCTGGCAGAGGCGCGCATACTAGCGCGTCAACTCATGACTTGATTTTGTCTACACCCTCCTAGGCTCTGTATGAAATGTGTTTGAGCGAAGGTTAGGCAAGGCGAAAACACATTACATACAGAACCTAGGTCCCTATACCTGGCGCGATCCGACTTGTGGAGGGTTGTTACAGTCCTTGGCTAACCCCGAAGGAGTTGGTCCATGACCTCCAGGCAATGCCGAAGCCCTGGCGATACATCACCCACTCTCCGGCTGATGATGATCGGCGAAGTGGCATTGGCATCGAGCAGCGGTGTGTAGCCGATATCCGCCCGGTGCAGCACCTGTACCGAGGCCGGCACCAAGGTAATGCCGATGCCTGCCGCCACCAGCCCAATGGCGGTCTGCAGTTCATTGGTCCACTGCGCCACCTTGATGCTCAGGCCGTGGGCGTCAAACAGCGCGATCACATGGTCGGCATAACTGGGGCGTGGGTTGCCGGGGTAAAGCACGAAGGGCTCATCCGCCAGGTCCGCTAGCGTGACGGGCCCCTTGAGCAGTGGGTGTCCAGTCGGCAGGACGGCGACCAGGCGGTCTTCGGTCAACACCCGTTGTTCGATGGCTGCATCGTCAATGCGAATCCGCCCGAAACCCACATCGATTCGCCCAGCCTTCAAGGCCTGGACTTGTTGCAGGGTGGTCAGTTCCGAAAGCCCCAGTTCAAGTTCCAGAGTGCTGTCATGGCGCAGATGACGGATCAGGTCAGGCAATACCCCATATAAGGTCGAGGGAGCAAAGCCGATCCCCAGCCAGGTTTTTTCACCCAGGCCTATGCGTCGAGTGTTGTCGCACACCTTATTGAGCTGTTCGAGCAGGGCGCTGGAGTGTTCATGGAAAAAACGCCCAGCTTCGGTCAGGCGCAAGGGCCGCGAACGCTCCAGCAGGTTGACACCCAATTCATCCTCCAACTGCTGGATCTGCCGGCTCAGCGGCGGCTGGGCGATGTGCAGGCGTTCGGCGGCGCGGGTGAAATTGAGGGTTTGGGCCAACACCTGAAAATACCGCAGGTGACGTAGCTCCATGATGATCTCCACAGTTGAAACGATACTCTGTAGGTATCGTGCCAGACCAAATCAATATTGGCACCTGAAAACAACCCGTTTCAGAATCGGTTCCAGAATTTCAAGAACCTGACGGGTATCGACATGCTTGCTAGCGCCATTCAATCCATCGAGACGATCATCGTCGATCTGCCAACCATTCGCCCGCACAAGTTGGCGATGCACACCATGCAGAACCAGACCCTGGTCATCATTCGCGTGCGCAGCGCCGATGGCATCGAGGGGGTGGGTGAGTCCACGACCATCGGTGGCCTGAGCTATGGCAATGAGAGCCCCGATAGCATCAAGACCAATATCGACCGTCACTTCGCACCGCTGTTGATCGGCCAGGACGGCGCCAATATCAATGCCGCCATGCTGCGCCTGGACAAGGTCATCAAGGGCAACACTTTTGCCAAGTCCGGTATCGAGAGCGCCTTGCTCGATGCCCAGGGCAAGCGCCTGGGCCTGCCGGTCAGTGAGCTGCTGGGCGGCCGGGTGCGCGACAGCCTGCCGGTGGCCTGGACCCTGGCCAGTGGCGATACCGCCAAAGACATCGCCGAAGCCGAAAAAATGCTCGACCTGCGCCGCCATCGCATCTTCAAGCTGAAGATCGGTGCCGGTGAAGTCGACCGCGACTTGGCCCACGTGATCGCCATCAAGAAAGCCATGGGTGATCGTGCGAGCGTACGCGTCGATGTCAACCAGGCCTGGGACGAAGCGGTGGCCCTGCGTGCCTGCCGAATCCTGGGTGAAAACGGTATCGACCTGATCGAACAACCGATTTCGCGCAATAACATCTCGGGCATGGTGCGTTTGAACGCCAGCAGCCCTGCGCCGATCATGGCCGACGAATCCATCGAATGCGTGGAAGACGCGTTCAACCTGGCTCGCGTCGGCGCAGCCTCTATCTTCGCCCTGAAAATCGCCAAGAACGGTGGCCCCCGCGCCGTGCTGCGCACAGCAGCGATTGCCGAGGCAGCCGGTATCGGCCTGTACGGTGGCACTATGCTTGAAGGCGGCATTGGCACCCTGGCCTCGGCCCAGGCCTTTGTCACCCTCAATAAGCTGACCTGGGATACCGAGCTGTTCGGCCCATTGCTGCTCACCGAAGACATCCTGCAAGAGCCGCTGCAATACAGCGACTTCCACTTGCATGTGCCCAAGGGCCCAGGCCTGGGCGTGAACCTTGACGAAGAGCGCCTGGCGTTCTTCCGTCGCGACAAATCCACACTTTGTGTCTCTCAAGCTTAAGGAGCGCACCATGCTGTTCCACGTCAAAATGACTGTAAACCTGCCCGTCGACATGGAGCCTTCGCGCGCCGCGAAGCTTAAGGCTGATGAAAAGGAACTCGCCCAGTCGCTGCAGCGCTCGGGCAAATGGCGCCACCTGTGGCGTATCGCTGGGCTTTATGCCAACTACAGCGTGTTCGATGTGGACAGCGTGCAGGAGCTGCATGACCTGCTGATGCAATTGCCGCTGTATCCGTATATGGCGATCGAAGTGAATGCCCTGTGCCGGCATCCGTCTTCGATCCATGAGGATGACCGCTAAGCCTTTGTGTCTTGCCTGCACGCTTATAAATACAAGATGAGGATTGCCTGATGAACGTTAAAATCTCCCACACTGCCGAAGCTCAAGACTTCCTCGAGGAAGCGAGTGGCCTGAAGAACGATGCCGGTAATCCACGCACCAAAGCGCTGATCCACCGCATTATGCGCGACACCGTCAGCATCATCGAAGACCTGCAGGTCACCCCGGAAGAGTTCTGGAAAGCGGTCAACTACCTGAACGTGCTGGGCGCACGCCAGGAAGCCGGCCTGCTCGCCGCAGGCCTGGGCCTTGAGCACTACCTGGACATGCTGATGGACGCAGAGGACGAAGAGGCCGGCAAGACCGGTGGCACGCCGCGCACCATCGAAGGCCCGCTGTACGTCGCCGGCGCGCCGCTGTCGAACGTTGAAGCACGACTGGACGACGGCACCGACCCTGCCTGCACGCTGTTCATGAAAGGCCGAGTGACCAATGTCCACGGCGAGCCACTGGCTGGCGCCGTTGTCGATGTCTGGCAGGCCAACACCGCCGGTACTTACTCCTATTTCGACCCGTCGCAGTCCGAGTTCAACCTGCGTCGCCGTATCGTCACCGATGCCGATGGCAACTACCGCTTCCGCAGCATCGTGCCGTCGGGCTATGGTTGCCCACCGGATGGTCCGACCCAGCAACTGCTGGACGAGCTGGGCCGCCACGGCCAGCGCCCGGCGCATATCCACTTCTTCATCTCCGCGCCGGACCATCGTCACCTGACCACCCAGATCAACCTGGCGGGCGAAAAGTACCTGTACGACGATTTCGCCTACGCCACTCGCGACGAGCTGATTGCCCACATTACCTTCAGCGAAGACCAGGAAAAGGCCAAGGCCTACGGTGTAGAGGGGCGCTTTGCCGAAATCGACTTCGATTTCACCCTGCAACCCTCGCCTGAGCCTGTCGAGCAGCAGCGCCGGGAGCGAGTTCGCGCACTGGAAGACTGATACAGCGCTGTAACGGCACAGGCCGCAAGACAATACCTTTTGTCTTGCGGCCTTCCGTGTTTGTACCAGGGGTCACATAATGGCTACACGTGATTAGCCCCCTACATAACAACAACGAGAGTGATCGGATATGGAAGCGCGACTACTGAGTGAGCGCAGCCTGGTGTTTGCACAGGCCGACCCCTATGCGGTGTCCGGCTATGTGAATCAGCACGTCGGCAACCATTGCATTCGCCTGCCCAAGTCCGGGACCCTGCAGGCGCAACTCAACCACCGCAAGTTCGCGAGTCTGGACCTGTGCCGGATCAGCTACGGCGGCGGTGTACGCGTGACCTCCCCAGCATTGGAAACCATCTATCACCTGCAAGTATTGCTGCGTGGCCACTGCCTGTGGCGCGGGCATGGCCAGGAAGAACACTACTTCACGCCCGGCGAACTGCTGCTGATCAACCCGGACGACCCGGTTGACCTGACCTATTCCGACGACTGCGAAAAATTCATCATCAAGCTGCCGACCAACGTGATCGAGTCCGTGTGCCAGGAGCAACGCTGGCTGCACCCCGGCCCAAGCGTGCGGTTTATGGAAAACCGCTATCAGCTGGGCGCTCTGGAAGGTTTTGTCAATCTGCTCGCCATGGTCTGCGAGGAGGCCGAGGCCATCGACAGCCTGCCCAGGATCCAGGAGCATTACAGCCAGATCATCGCCAGCAAGATGCTCAGCCTGATGAAAACCAATATCTGTCGCGAAGGCCTGGGCACTCAGGCGGCCACCTTCGAGCGGATCGCTGATTACATCGAGCGCAACCTCAAGCAGGACATTTGCAGTGAAGAGCTGGCGCGCCAGGCGCAAATGAGCCTGCGCTCGTTGTACGGCCTGTTCGAGCGCAACGCCGGCACCACGCCCAAGCATTACATTCGCCAGAAAAAGCTGGAGCGGGTCAACGCCTGCTTGAGCGACCCCAGCTGCACCGTGCGCAACGTCACGGAGCTGGCCATGGACTATGGCTTCCTGCACTTGGGCAGATTTTCCGAAAATTACCGCAATCAGTTCGGCGAATTACCGTCGGACACCCTCAAGCGCCGTCATTGACTCCTTCACCTCTGCGATGAAATCGACGCGGTTTACCTGGACCACCGAGGTGTCCTTATCGCGAGCAAGCTCTGCTCCTACCTCGGGCGGTGGTGTACGCACCGGTAGGAGCCAGGCTTGCCTGCGATGAAGTCGACGCGGTTTATCTGAAGCACCGAAGTGGCCACCCTTTGCACAAATCGGATAGCACTCTGCATTAAGCGGATATTGGCGCACTGCGCGCCCGCCTAGCATGAGGCCTTGCCTGATAAAAACAAACGGAGGCCCCGGCCATGAACCTGGGAGTCGATTACCTTAATGCCCTGTTGGAAGAAGATCGTGAAAAAGGCGTCTTTCGCTGCAAGCGCGAGATGTTCACCGATCCTCGTCTGTTCGACCTTGAGATGAAGCACATTTTCGAGGGCAACTGGTTGTACCTTGCCCACGAAAGCCAAATCCCCGAGAAGAACGACTACATCACCCTGCAGATGGGCCGTCAGCCAATTTTCATCGCGCGCAACAAGGACGGTGTACTCAACGCCTTCCTCAATGCCTGCAGCCATCGCGGTGCGATGCTGTGCCGCCACAAGCGTGGCAACCGCTCGTCTTACACCTGCCCATTCCATGGCTGGACTTTCAACAACTCCGGCAAATTGCTCAAGGTCAAAGACCCTGCTGAAGCCGGCTATCCGTCCAGCTTCAACTGCGAAGGCTCCCACGACCTGACCAAGGTGGCGCGCTTTGAGTCCTACCGCGGTTTCCTGTTCGGCAGCCTGAACGCCGATGTACCGCCATTGGAAGAACATCTGGGCGAGTCGGCAAAAATCATCGACATGATCGTCGACCAGTCCCCCGATGGCCTGGAAGTCTTGCGCGGCGCCTCCTCGTATATCTACGAAGGCAACTGGAAGCTGACTGCCGAGAACGGCGCCGACGGCTACCACGTCAGCTCCGTGCACTGGAACTACGCCGCCACCCAGAACCAGCGCAAGCAGCGCGAGGCCGGTGACAGCAACCCAACCATGAGCGCCGGTAGCTGGGCCAAGCAAGGCGGTGGTTTCTACTCCTTCGACAAAGGTCACATGCTGCTCTGGACCCGTTGGGCCAACCCTGAGGATCGCCCTCTGTACGAGCGCCGCGACGAACTGGCCCGCGACTTCGGCCAGGCCCGCGCCGACTGGATGATCGGCAACTCGCGCAACCTGTGCCTGTACCCCAACGTCTACCTGATGGACCAGTTCAGCTCGCAGATCCGCATTGCCCGGCCGATTTCGGTCAACCAGACCGAGATCACCATCTATTGCATCGCGCCCAAGGGCGAGAGCGATGAGGCCCGTTCGCGCCGTATCCGCCAGTATGAAGACTTCTTCAACGTCAGCGGCATGGCCACCCCGGACGACCTGGAAGAGTTCCGCTCCTGCCAGATGGGTTACCAGGGCAGCACCACGATGTGGAACGACATGTCCCGTGGCGCCGAACACTGGATCGAAGGCGCCGATGAGGCGGCTCAACAAATCGAGCTCAAGCCACTGCTGAGCGGTGTTCGCACCGAAGACGAAGGCCTGTTCGTGCTGCAACACAAGTTTTGGCAAGAAACCATGCTCAAGGCGTTGGCCGCCGAGCAGTCGAACCTGATTGCGAAGGAGGGCGGGCAATGAGCGCTTCCTATGAAACCGTGCGTGACTTCCTCTACCGCGAAGCGCGCCTGCTGGACGACAAACAGTGGGATGAATGGCTGGAGCTGTACGCGGCCGACGCCACCTTCTGGATGCCGTCCTGGGACGATGACGACGAGTTGACCACCGACCCGCAGCGGGAAATCTCGCTGATCTGGTACGGCAGCCGTGAAGGCCTGGAAGACCGGGTGTTCCGCATCAAGACCGAGCGCTCCAGTGCCAGCATCCCGGACACCCGTACCTCGCACAATCTGAGCAACATCGAGATCATCGAGCAGGGCGACGGCGTTTGCCAGGTGCGTTTCAACTGGCACACCTTGAGCTTTCGCTACAAGACCGTGGACAGCTATTTCGGCACCAGTTTCTACACCCTTGATGTGCATGGCGAGCAGCCTCTGATCAAGGCCAAGAAAGTCATCCTGAAGAACGACTACGTTCGCCAGGTGATCGATATCTACCAGATCTGAGGTGGCTGCCATGACTTACAAGATCGCACTCAATTTCGAAGACGGCGTTACTCGGTTTATCGACAGCAACCCGAGCGAAACGGTGGCCGACGCCGCGTATCGCCAGGGTATCAACATCCCCCTGGACTGTCGTGACGGCGCTTGCGGCACCTGCAAGTGCTTCGCCGAGGCCGGCCGCTATGACATGGGTCAGGAATACATCGAAGACGCGCTGACCGAAGACGAAGCCGCCCAAGGCTACGTGCTGACTTGCCAGATGCGCGCTGAAAGCGACTGCGTCGTGCGAGTGCCGGCCTCTTCGGACGTCTGCCGTACCCAGCAGGCGAGCTTCAGCGGTGAGATCACAGCTGTCGAGCAATTGTCCGACAGCACCATCGCCCTGAAGATCAAGGGCGAAGCCCTGAGTAAATTGGCATTTTTGCCGGGCCAGTACGTCAACCTGCAGGTACCCGGCAGTGACCAGACGCGCGCCTACTCCTTCAGCTCACTGCAGCGCGATGGCGAAGTCAGCTTTCTGATTCGCAACGTCCCAGGCGGCCTGATGAGCAGTTTCCTGACTGGGCTGGCCAAGGCCGGCGACAGCATGAGCCTGGCCGGGCCATTGGGCAGCTTCTACCTGCGTGAGATCCGCCGGCCGCTGCTGTTGTTGGCTGGCGGTACAGGGCTTGCGCCGTTCACGGCGATGCTGGAAAAAATCGCCGAGCAGGGCAGCCCGCATCCATTGCACCTGATCTACGGCGTCACCAATGACCTGGACCTGGTGGAAATGGACCGCCTGCAGACGCTGGCCGCAACCATTCCCAACTTCACCTTCAGTGCCTGCGTCGCCAACCCCGACAGCCAGCATCCGCGCAAGGGTTACGTGACCCAGCACATTGAGCCGGCGCACCTGAACGATGGCGATGTGGACGTCTACCTGTGCGGCCCACCGCCGATGGTCGAAGCCGTCAGCCAGTACATCCGTGAACAGGGCATTACGCCGGCCAATTTCTACTTCGAGAAATTCGCCGCCAGCGCGGCCTGAGCCTCAAAGGAGTTGTCCATGAACCGATTCAACGACAAGGTCGCGCTGGTTACCGGCGCGGCCCAGGGTATCGGCCGCCGTGTCGCCGAGCGCTTGCTTGAAGAAGGCGCGAAGGTGGTGGCCGTCGACCGTTCGGACCTGGTGTTTGAACTGCAGGGCTTTGAAAACGTTTTATGCCTGACGGCCGACCTAGAGCAGTACGGCGACTGCGAGCGCGTGATGGCCGCAGCTGTCGAGCGATATGGCCGCCTGGATATCCTGGTCAACAACGTGGGCGGCACCATCTGGGCCAAGCCGTTCGAGCATTATCAGCCTGATCAGATCGAGGCTGAGGTGCGTCGCTCACTGTTCCCGACCCTGTGGTGCTGCCATGCGGCGCTGCCGTATATGTTGGAGCAGGGGCGTGGCGCGATCGTCAACGTTTCCTCGATTGCGACGCGCAGCCTGAACCGCGTGCCCTACGGTGCAGCCAAGGGTGGCGTGAATGCACTGACGGCCTGCCTGGCATTTGAAAACGCCGGTCGTGGTGTGCGGGTCAATGCCACGGCGCCCGGTGGCACCGAGGCACCGCCACGGCGCATTCCGCGCAACAACGCCGAGCAGAGTGCCGAGGAGCAGGTCTGGTATCAACAGATCGTCGATCAGACCCTCGACAGCAGTCTGATGAAGCGCTACGGCACCATTGATGAACAGGTCGGAGCGATCCTGTTCCTGGCCTCGGATGAGGCTTCCTATATCACGGGCGTCACCCTACCCATTGGTGGAGGTGACCTCGGTTAACCCAAAGGGCCTGAGCGATCAGGCCCTTTTTGCTGTGTGCGATTACTTAAAAAAACAACAAGAGTCGAATGCCATGCGAAAAATCGATATCAATGGCCTGATCGATCAGGCGCGCTTCAATTCCTTTCACTGGCGAGTACTGTTCTGGTGCGCGCTGATCATTATCTTCGACGGCTATGACCTAGTGATCTACGGCGTGGTACTGCCTGTGCTCATGAAGGAGTGGGGGCTGACCCCCTTGCAGGCTGGCGCCCTGGGCAGCTATGCGCTGTTTGGCATGATGTTCGGGGCCTTGCTGCTGGGCTCGTTATCGGACCGGATCGGACGCAAGAAGGTGATTGCCATCTGCGTGATTCTCTTCAGCGGTTTCACCGTGCTCAATGGCTTTGCCCGCACGCCAACCGAGTTCGGTATCTGTCGCTTTATCGCAGGCCTGGGGATCGGTGGGGTAATGCCCAACGTGGTCGCTTTGATGAGCGAGTACGCACCGAAGAAAATCCGCAGCACCCTGGTGGCGATCATGTTCAGCGGCTATTCGGTGGGCGGAATGCTCTCGGCGGGGCTTGGGATCGTGTTGCTGCCAAGCTTTGGCTGGCAATCGGTGTTCTATGTGGCGGTGATTCCATTGCTGCTGTTGCCACTGATCATGCGTTGGCTGCCAGAGTCGGTAGGGTTCATGGTGCGTCAGGGCCGCAACGAAGAAGCTCGTCACGTGCTGCAGCGCATCGAGCCGAGCTATGTGCCACAGGCTGGCGATGAGCTGTCGATGGCCTCCCTCAAACCTGCCGGTGCTCCCTTGATGCAGCTGTTCCGCGAAGGGCGGGCGATCAGTACGGTGATGCTTTGGGTCGCGTTTTTCTGCTGCCTGTTGATGGTCTATGCCCTCAACTCCTGGCTGCCGAAATTGATGGCCAGTGCGGGCTACGGCTTGGGTTCGAGCTTGAGCTTTCTGCTGGTGCTGAACTTCGGCGCGATTTTCGGTGCGGTCGGCGGCGGCTGGATCGGTGACCGCTTGAAGCTGCAGAAGGTGCTGGTGGTGTTCTTCGTGGTGGCCGCCATTTCCATCAGCCTACTCGGCTTCAAGAGCCCGACCGGCGTACTGTACGGGCTGATTGCGGTCGCTGGGGCAACCACCATTGGTACCCAGATCCTGGCTTATGCCTGTGTAGCGCAGTTCTATCCAATGTCTATCCGCTCCACCGGCCTTGGCTGGGCCTCGGGCGTGGGGCGCAGCGGTGCGATTGTCGGGCCGATCCTGGGTGGCGCACTGGTGGGCATCCAACTGCCGCTGCACTTGAACTTTATGGCATTTGCCGTCCCCGGTGTCATTGCCGCCCTGGCGATGTGCCTCGTGTATCAGCGTCAGGCCAAAGCGCCTGTGCTGTCCGCTGAGGCCAGCCCGGCACCTTGATTCGGGTTTGTCTGAGCGCGGTGGCGGTGCCCTGGAGGTAGGGCACAGCCACCGCTCATCTTTTGGAATACTCATGAAAAATCTACTGAAGGACTTCTCGGTGTCGGCCGCGGTTGCCGGCTTTATCGCCACGCTCATTTCCTACGCCGGGCCGTTGGTGATCATCTTCCAGGCCGCCAAGGCCGCGCACTTGCCCGACGAGGTGTTGTCCTCGTGGGTATGGGCGATCTCGATTGGTAGCGGTGTGCTCGGCATTGTGCTGAGCCTGCGCTACAAAGTGCCCATCATCATTGCCTGGTCCGCACCGGGTTCAGCCTTGCTGGTGGCTCTATTGCCCGGCATCAGCCTAAACGAGGCGGTCGGCGCTTTTCTGCTGGCCAACCTGATCATCCTGCTGGTGGGGCTGTGCGGCATTTTCGATCGCATCGTTGGCAAACTGCCCGCCGCCATTTCCGCTGCCATGCTGGCGGGCATCCTGTTTAGTTTTGGTACGCAGCTGTTTGTGTCGGTGAAGGACAAACCGATGATGGTGCTGGCGATGTTTGCCACCTACCTGCTGTGCAAACGGCTGATACCGCGTTACGCCGTCATGGCGGTACTGATCGTTGGTAGCGTGATTGCGTTGCTGACCGGGGACATGAACACCGGTGCGCTGGTGATTGGCCTGGCAACACCGGTCTGGATCAGTCCTGAATTGAGCTGGCACGCAGCACTCAATATCGCCTTGCCGTTGGTGATGGTCTCGCTGACCGGCCAGTTTGTGCCCGGTATTGCTGTACTGCGCAACGCCGGTTACAGCACGCCAGCCAGCCCGATCATCAGCAGCAGTGCGCTGGTCAGCATGCTGTTGGCCCCCTTTGGTTGCCACGGTTTGAACCTGGCGGCAATTACGGCGGCGATCTGTACGGGTCGCGAATCCCATGAAGACAGTCGCAAGCGCTATGTAGCCGGTATTGCGGGTGGGGTTTTCTATCTGGTGCTGGGCGTCTTCGGTGCGACGCTGGTTTCGATTTTCACAGCTTTTCCCCATCAATTGATCGCAGCCCTTGCAGGTTTGGCGCTGTTCGCGGCCATTGCCGGCGCACTGGCGGGCTCCATGGCGGTGCCGGATGACCGTGAGGCGGCGTTGATTACCTTTTTGGTGACGGCCTCGGGCATGTCGTTCCTGGGGCTGTCGGCGGCTTTTTGGGGGCTGATATTTGGCCTTGTTGCCCATGGGGTGTTGACGTTCAAGCGAAGCCGAGCGGGTGTATCGGCCGCGCAAACCGCACGCTTCTGAGGGCGTACCGAAAGTCGATTTGATACTGTGGTACGTACTACAAAATTACGTACCATTTATGGCTATAAATTAACCAAAAAATCATCTTTTTATAGCACTCGATAATGCTGAATTATCAAAGACCATCTGCTTTTTAAGCGTTAGAATGCCGCCCAACAGTACAAAAGCAGGGGGCATAGGTGAGTGCTGAAATCGAGCGGTACCTACAGGCCGGGACGCGGGAGAACACGCGGCGCAGCTATAAGTCCGCGATAGATCACTTCGAAACGCACTGGGGCGGGTTTCTGCCGGCTACCAGTGAGAGCGTGGTGCGCTATCTGGTGGCCTATGCGGATGCGCTGTCGCAGAACACCTTGCGACTACGCTTGGCGGCGCTGTCCCAATGGCATGTGAGCCAAGGCTTCCCGGACCCGACCAAGGCGCCGATGGTCAAGCAGGTAATGAAGGGAATTCGCACGCTGCACCCGCAGCAGGCGAAGCAGGCCGAACCGCTGCAGCTGGTGAGCCTGGCGCAATGTGTCGGCTGGCTGGAGCAGCAAGCGGCGCAGGCACGCGAGCAGGGGCAGGACGGTCGCATGCTCAAGTGCCTGCGTGATCGAGCGCTGGTGCTGATCGGATTCTGGCGTGCGTTCCGAAGTGATGAGCTGTGCCGATTGAGCATCGACCACATCCAGGCTCGCAGGGGGGAGGGCATGCAACTGTTCCTGCCTTGGAGCAAAGGCGATCGAGAAAACGCCGGCACCACCTATAAAGCGCCTGCGCTTGAACGGTTGTGCCCGGTGGACGCTTACCTGGACTGGATCGCTGTGGCGGGCTTGGCCAGAGGCCCGGTGTTTCGCGGCATTGATCGCTGGGGCCACATTGGCGAGACAGCGCTGCACCCTTACAGCGTCGCGCCAATCCTGCGCGAAGCGCTGGCCGGGGCAGGCGTTGAGAGTGAGCACTACAGCAGCCACTCGCTGCGTCGTGGTTTTGCCAACTGGGCCAGTGGTAGCGGCTGGGACCAGAAAACACTGATGAGCTATGTGGGCTGGAAGGATGCCAACTCCGCGCTGCGCTATGTGGATGCGCAGACACGGTTTGTCTTGTAGGAGCCAGCCTCGCCGGAGTGCCGGACCACTGCGATGGCCATAGGTATCTACACATCTTTTGGCGTACTGCTACGAATGTAGCCGCTGACGAGGTACGAGGCTGCGATCGGCAGCGAAGCGGCCGTAAAACCTGAGACCATAATCCATCAGGCACACCGAAGGGCCTGAATTTACGACGGCTTCGCCGCCGATCGCAGCCTCGTACCTCGGCAGCGGCTACAAGAGCCGCGCTGCCCCAGAGTTGTGTAGATACCTATGCTGCGATGGCCACACCGCGGTGCATCAGGCAGACCGCGGTGCGTTCATCACGGTGGTCCGGCATTCCGGTAAGCTGGAGCGCCGATCCGCCGGTTCCAGACGATCTGGAAGCGCGCCGGACATTATCACTCTTGACGGCTACTCAATTCCAAAAATGCGTATATAGCCACTATCCAAATCACGCCAACAATCAAAATTGCTGACTTTATTTTCAACAGCCGTTTGAGATGAGGAGGAAAATTCTTTATGTCTTCCGGATCGAGTTCGCCTGCACGAATACAGGGTCGAGGCATCATCACCATTCCTGCAATTTTGGTGACCAGTATCAGCCGGCCAAACAACCCTCGATTCTGTAGTGCTAAGCCAGATGCAACGATATGGCGACTGTTTTTCAACGCTTCCATCAAGTCACTTAGGTACCGGCGACTGAGGTAGACGCTAAATATAAAGTTCACAAGAGCCAAGGGAATTGGTGCACCCGCGAACGCGATGATGGCCCAAGGATTCCAATTGCTCATCACGGCTGTTCAACCTCATGTAGCGACTCGCCGATGATTTCCCCTGCACGGCCTCCTACCGTTGAGCCGCCCCAGGCCCCAGCCCCTACAATCGCCGCGACGCAAATTCTGCCTGCGGTAGGGCTCCGAATCCCGAGTGCTGCGCAAATTGTACGACTTGCCCAATATGCCGCTTCACCACCTATGTATCCGGCTGCTGCTGAGCCTACAAACTTACTTCCCTCGGTGAATTTGATCTTTCTGCACTCTGCTTCTGTACCTGTACTGCAAACCTCCTGAATCGCCAGCAGTGACGAAGCTCCTCCTATCCCAATCGCGATGTAACCACCCGTCTGCATGTATTTCATGGCACGAGTCATCGAGTCCACATGTTGGGTATACCCCGGTATCTGTCCCGGTGCTCCAGCCTTATCCCAATGGTGAACAAGGCTGCGGCTGGAGATACCGAGCGCCGACTTCAATTTTTGGTGGCCGCCAAAACTCGTGCGATCCCTCAAGCTTTTGGAGTTGAGCAGATGGGCGTCCAACCGAGTCAGCAGCGTTTTGCGTTCCGCGAAAAACTCCGCAGACTTCAAGTGGCCGTGTTGGCGATAGCTGTTCTGGTGCAGGTTTTCGATGTCTTGCAGGGTCTTGCGCAAATCGGTCAGGTGCTTTCCAGTACCACCGCTGTGATGCCCAACCAAGTCGAGGCTTGCCCTGTGAAGGTGACGATTTCAGCGCCATAGCGGTACATGAAGTCAGCTTCTTCCGGGGTCAGCGGCTCCAGGGCTTTTTTGACCTGTTCGGCCGCCTGCATCAGTTGCGCTTCCTGAGCGGTGCAGAACTTGTTGTTTGGGTCGCTGAGCACCAGCAGGGTGCCGGCCTTCACCACAGGGTCGAGGTTCGGGTTGAGCCTGGAAAACATCCACACCCATTTATCCGGGTCTTCTTCGAACAAGTCATCGTAGAAGTCTTTTAAGGGCAAGCTCTGGGGCAGGACGTAGAAGCCGGCTTCAGCTGCTGGCTCCGGCGCAGGCTCATAAAATTCACGCTCGGGAAAGGGACGGGGGACTGCGGGGGTAACCATGTTCGGCCGAGCCGGCGTGCACACGCGAGGCATGGGGCTGTACAGGCGCTCGTCGTCTAGCCAGTGGGGTTTTCGATCAGTCATGGGGCCCGGTTCCTTTTGGCGGAAACGGCGAAGGCTAGCAAGTCCGGGTGGGTGGTAGAGGTGCATGGGCTAAAAAGAGAAATGTCCTACATTGGTTCGCGATCACGACTGAGCGCAGATTCCGACGTGACAGATGTGAAGCGGCCCACGGATTACCCCCATCTTGCACCTCATCGTCGCGCACGATAGGCTAGCGAGGTCGCTGCCAATTCAGTGACCGGTTTTGACAGACCGAATCCTCCAGACGCATGGCGTCCAGTACTCGAACAGCGGGCGCTTTTTTTACGCCTGTTGCTCGTGCAATGGCGGCTGTGCGTGGGGCACCTCGTGTGCGCCGGGACCTGGAGCCCGGTCTGTCAACCCGCGTACAGCTGCCACCCAACTTGTTTGACAGCAGGACGTGGCAGCTCCATTTCTCCAGGAGCGTCACAACGATGAAGATCGTTCCAGATCCACCACCCTACCTTTTCGGTACAGTTCTCCAGACCGCCCAGATAGCGTTCAGCTCCTGCGGCCACTCCCATGAACCCCTCTTCGACACCTGCGCCGGCATCATTGCCGAAGATGCGTTGATCCATATCGAACGTCATCTCCAATCGGCCTGTGAAGCCGCCTATCGCATCTACACGATTACACCTCAGGTTGATACCGGCCTGCATTGGTCGACGGTATGGGCTGTCAATGCAGCTAAAGCGTTGGTGGAGGCCCTGCTTAGTGGCGCCGATGATGTGGTGCTGCCGCCCAGGGACGCGCAAGGTTTGTTTGTGCCAGGCACGATCCGTAAAACCGCTGAAAAGCCATTTGGCCATTTCGGTGTCTGTGACTTGGCGATGTTCAACGTCAGGGCAGGGGTGATGGCCGAAGATGCGCTGGTGCATGTCTCGCTGTATTTGCAGGCAGCCTACGCCACGGCGGATGAGGTGTGTCGCATGACTGCGATGGCTGATCGGGGTCTGCATTGGGCAGAGCTGCATGCCATTGAAACTGCCAGCGCGTTGGTGGAAGCGTTGCTGGAAGGTGCGGAGGCTGGTTGATCGTAGGCGTTCGCCGGCCGCCTCCGGCGTTGCCGGATTGCCAATGTAGGAGCCAGCCTCGGCTGCGATGGCCACACCGCGGTGCATCAGACAAACCGCGGTACGGTCATCGTGGCATAGGTATCTACACAATTCTGGGGCAGCGCGGCTCTTGTAGCCGCTGCCGAGGTACGAGGCTGCGATCGGCGGCGAAGCCGTCGTAAATTCAGGCCCTTCGGTGTGCCTGATGGATTACGGTCTCAGGTTTTACGGCCGCTTCGCTGCCGATCGCAGCCTCGTACCTCGTCAGCGGCTACATTCGTAGCAGTAGACGAGTTCAGCGAGGCCAGGTCCGGGGACGTAGTCCTCGCAAAGCCTGTACTCGCGGTGTATCTGAATACTGAAGTGCCAGGTTTTACGACTGCTGCGCAGCCGGACGTGGCCTCGTTCTACTCGTCCACTGCTACGAAATGCAGTACACCAAAAGATGTGTAGATACCTATGGTCATCGTGGTGGTCCGGCATTCATGCAGACCGCGTTGCCTGCATCGCGAGCAAGCTCTGCTCCTACAACCTTTCACAAAACATTCATCAAATGGTTACTCCAGTCACTTGTGCGAGTCATAGGGCTGACATGCCCAGTGCCTAAAGTCGGTTGAACTCAAATACGGCCATGGATGGCTGTTCAACCAGACAGAGAAGCCCATGAACGCAGCTATCCATGTCGATCAACTGAACAAGACCTTTGCGCGTAAGACGGCACTGGTCGACCTCGACCTGACCATCGCGGCCGGCGAGATGGTCGCGCTGATCGGCGCGTCCGGCTCCGGCAAATCCACCTTGCTGCGCCACCTCGCCGGCCTGGCCTGCTGCGATCGCAACAACGGCGGTAGCGTCAAGGTACTGGGTCGGGAAGTGCAGGCGTCAGGCCGACTCAATGGCAAGGTTCGGCGCTTGCGCGCCGATATCGGCTATATCTTCCAGCAGTTCAACCTGGTCAATCGCCTTAGTGTGCTGGACAACGTGTTGCTCGGTTGCCTGGGGCGCGTGCCGCGCTGGCGTGGCAATCTGGGCCTGTTCAAACCGGAAGAAAAACAGTTTGCCCTGGAGTCCCTGGACCGCGTCGGCCTGGCCGATCTGGCGGCACAGCGGGCCTCGACCCTGTCCGGTGGCCAGCAGCAGCGCGTGGCGATTGCCCGGGCCCTGACCCAGCGTGCCGAGGTGATTCTGGCGGATGAGCCGATTGCCTCCCTGGACCCGGAGTCGGCGCGCAAGGTCATGGAAATCCTCGCCGACATCAATCGCCGCGATGGCAAGACCGTGGTGGTGACCCTGCATCAAGTCGACTACGCCATGCGGTATTGCCCGCGTGCCGTGGCGCTCAAGGGCGGGCGGATTCATTTCGACGGCTCCGGTGCCCAACTGAGCAGCCAATTCCTCAACGATTTGTACGGTGCCGACATCGACACCCGCCTCATGTGCTCCGAACAGACCCACGTCACCGAGCCCGCCCCCAGGCTGGTGCTGGCCCGCGCGTGAACACCTTCTTATTCCAATCGCAGGAAACCCTTGAATGTTGAACCGTATCGGTCGCGTTTTTGCTGGCGCAGCATTGCTCGCCACGTGCGTACTGGGCACTGCCCAAGCTGAAGAGAAAGCCATCAATTTCGGCATCATGTCCACCGAGTCATCGCAGAACCTCAAGAGCATCTGGCAACCGTTCCTGGACGACATGCAGAAAAAAACCGGCCTGAAGATCAACGCTACCTTCGCCTCGGACTATGCCGGCCTGATTCAGGGCATGCGCTTCAACAAGGTCGACGTAGCCTGGCTCGGTAACAAGGCCGCCATCGAGGCGGTGGACCGCTCCAATGGCGAGATTTTCGCTCAGACCGCTGCTGCCAGTGGCGCCGTTGGCTACTGGAGCCTGTTGATCGTGCGCAAGGACAGCCCGATCAATTCCGTTGACGACATGCTGAAAAACGCCAAGAACCTGACCTTCGGCAACGGCGATCCGAACTCCACATCAGGCTACCTGGTGCCGGGCTACTACGTGTTCGCCAAGAACAACGTCGATGCCGCCACGGCGTTCAAGCGCACCCTCAACTCCAGCCATGAGGTCAACGCTTTAAGCGTGGCCAAGGGGCAGTTGGACGTGGCGACTTTCAATACCGAAAGCTGGGATCGCCTGGAAGTCACTCAGCCTGATAAAGCCGCGCTGCTCAAGGTGATCTGGAAATCGCCATTGATCCCCGCCGATCCGCTGGTGTGGAGCAAAAGCCTGAGCGACAGCGAGAAAGCAAAGATTCGCAATTTCATCTTCAGCTATGGCGACACCGAGTCCGAGAAAGCCGTGCTTAAAGGCATGCAACTGGGCAAGTTCTTGAAGTCGAGCGACGACCAGTTGTTGCCGATCCGTCAGCTTGAGCTGTTCAAGCAGCGCACCACGATCAGCACCGATACCAAGCTTACGGCTGCGGACAAAGCCAAGCGCCTGGCCGAGATCGATGCGCAGCTTGCCAAGCTGCAAGAGCGTATCAGCGTGTTGGAGCAATCCAACACCGAGAAGAGTGCGGCCCACGCCGGTTGACCCAAGGCGCGGCGCACTCACGCCGCGCCTCTTTGTTAGAGAGAAACCAATGACCACTCTGCACGCTGAAGCTGTCGGCAAGCGTACCTGGCCGCAATACGCCGGTTGGGGCCTGTTCCTGGTGCTGCTGGCCTGGGCCTGGCACGGCGCTGAAATGAACCCGATGGCGCTGTACCGCGATTCTGGAAACATGGCGACCTTCGCCGCGGACTTCTTCCCGCCGGACTTCCATGACTGGCGCGCCTACCTCAAGGAAATGATCGTCACGGTGCAAATCGCCCTCTGGGGCACGGTACTGGCGATTGTCTGTTCGGTACCGCTGGGCATTCTCTGCTCGGAAAACATTACGCCCTGGTGGATTCACCAACCGCTACGCCGGGTGATGGACGCTTTCCGCTCGATCAACGAAATGGTGTTCGCCATGTTGTTCGTGGTGGCGGTCGGGCTGGGGCCGTTTGCCGGCGTATTGGCGCTGTGGATCAGCACCACCGGCGTTCTTGCCAAGCTGTTCGCCGAAGCGGTCGAGGCGATTGATCCGGGCCCGGTCGAAGGGGTTCGCGCCACCGGTGCCAGCGCCTTGCAAGAAGTGATCTACGGCGTGATTCCACAAGTGATGCCGCTGTGGGTGTCCTACGCGCTCTACCGCTTCGAGGCCAATGTGCGTTCGGCCACCGTGGTGGGGATGGTCGGTGCTGGCGGGATCGGGGTGATTCTCTGGGAGAACATCCGTGCCTTTCAGTTCGTGCAGACCTGCGCTGTGCTGCTGGTGATCATCGTCGTCGTCAGCTCGATCGACATTCTGTCGCAACGCCTGCGCAAGCAATTCATCTGATTTTCGGAGGGGTGCCTGCGGGCGCTTTTTTTAAACCATGCAGTTGTCTAGACAAGATGAGCCGGTGTACCGCGAGCTGGCCGACATCCTGCGTCGTGAACTGGTTGACTACCAGGCCGGGGATTTCCTGCCGGCCGAAGTGCAGTTGGCGGAACGCTTCGGGGTCAACCGCCACACCTTGCGCCGCGCCATTGATGAGCTGGTGTTCGAGGGCAGCCTCCTGCGGCTCCAGGGCAAGGGCACCCAAGTGCTGGAACGGCCGTTGATTTATTCGATGGCCGCCGACAGTGCCTACAGCCAATCGTTATCGGCCCAGGGCCATGGCGTCGAAGCGGTGCTGCTCAAGCGCCGTTACTGCTTCGCCAGCCGTCAGGAAGCGCAACACCTGGGGATTGCCGAGATGGCACCGATGATCGAACTGCAGACCTTGCGCAAGCTCGATCATCAACCGGTCAGCCTGATCCGCCATCGCTACTGCGCCAGCCTCGCGCCGCTGCTGGCGGACTACAACGGCGGCTCCCTGCGTCAGTACCTGAGCGAGCGGGACCTGCCGTTGACCCGCACCCTGAGCCTGATCGGCGCCCGTTTGCCCAACCGTGAAGAAGCCGCGCTGTTGATGATGCCCCGGCATTTGCCGGCGCTGAGTGTGTTCACGCTTTCCCGCGACAGCGATGGCCGTCCAGTGGAGCTCGCCCAGTCCACCAGCCGTTCCGATCGCTTCCAGTACCAGGTGGTCACCTGATGGAGAACTCAATGCACAACCCTGTTTCTCACACCGAACGGCAGCACTGGATCGGCGTGTTGGCCCGCGCGCGTTGCAGCGAATTGCAGCCCTATGAAGCCGCGCTGCGCGATGTCGAGTACCAACTGATTCGCGCTCCTGAAATCGGCATGACCTTGGTCCGTGGCCGCATGGGCGGCAACGGCGCGCCGTTCAACGTCGGCGAAATGAGCGTGACCCGTTGTGTGGTGCGCCTGGCTGATGGTCGCACCGGTTACAGCTACCTCGCAGGGCGCGACAAGCTCCACGCCGAACTGGCGGCCCTGGCCGACGCGCATTTGCAGGGCGCGCAACAACGCCATTGGCTGGATGCCGTGATCATGCCGCTGGCCCAGGCCCAGGCCGAACGCCGGGCGCAAAAAGAGGCGGAGACCGCCGCGACAAAAGTCGAATTCTTCACCCTCGTACGAGGAGAAAACTAATGAGCGCACAGCTGTTGCAACCGGCATTCGCCGACCCGGTGCTGGATGCCCAACGCAGTTTTCGCACTGCACTCAAGGCGTTGGCCGGACCCGGTCTGATCCAGACCCTGCACGCCACGCCGAGCCTCGAAGGACTGGCGCCAGCCACCTACGCGCTGTGTCTGTCCTTGCTGGATGCAGACACACCGCTGTGGCTGGCACCGTCCTTCGACACGCCAGTGATCCGCGCCAACCTGGCATTTCACTGTGGCTGCCCACTCACTGCCAAGCGTGAGGACGCACGGTTTGCCTTGCTCGGCGCTGATGATTTGCTGGACTTGAGCGGCTTTGATCAGGGCAACGACCGATATCCCGATCAGTCCTGCACCTTGCTGGTTCAACTGGCAGATTTGAGCGGCGGGACAAGGTTGGCCTGGCGTGGACCGGGGATCGAGACCGAGCAGGGCGTAGCACTGCCCGTGGCCGACGAGCTCTGGCGTGAACGTGAGCGACGCTGCGAATTTCCCCGGGGCCTGGACCTGTTATTCGCCGCCGGCCATGACGTGATCGGCCTGCCGCGCAGTACGCGGATCAGTCGCAAAGCACAGGAGCGTGTCTGATGTACGTAGCCGTCAAAGGTGGTGAACAGGCCATCGACAATGCTCATCGTTTACTGGCGAAAAAACGCCGGGGCGATACTTCGGTCGCAGAGGTTGGCGTCGAGCAAATCCTTCAGCAACTGCCACTGGCGGTGGCGCGAGTGATGAGCGAAGGCTCGTTGTACGACCAGGAGCTGGCCGCGCTGGCCATCAAGCAAGCGGCGGGCGATCTGGTGGAAGCGATCTTTCTGCTACGTGCTTATCGCACCACGTTACCGCGCTTCAGCCCGAGCTTGCCGATCGATACGCAAGACATGCAGCTCAGCCGACGCTTGTCCGCCACGTTCAAGGACGTGCCGGGCGGGCAACTGCTGGGACCGACCTTCGACTACACCCATCGCCTGCTCGATTTCGCGCTGCTTGCCGAAGGCGAGTATCCGGGGCCGCAGGTCACGCCCGATGCACGCCTTGAACCGTGCCCGCGGGTTCTCGGTTTACTGGCGCAGGAAGGCTTGATCAAGCACGAATCCGACAACGGCGAAAGCGTGGCGGACATCACCCGCGACCCCTTGGAACTGCCGGCCAGACGCGCTCAACGCCTGCAAGCTCTCGCCCGTGGTGACGAAGGTTTCCTGTTGGCGCTGGGTTACTCGACCCAACGCGGTTACGGCCGCAATCACCCGTTTGCCGGGGAAATCCGCATCGGTGAAGTGCAGGTCTGGATCGAGCCCGAAGAGCTGGGGTTTCCAATCAATCTGGGCAGCATCGAAGTCACCGAGTGCGAGATGGTCAACCAGTTCGTCGGGTCCGCTACTGAACTGGCGCAGTTCACTCGCGGTTATGGATTGGCCTTCGGTCATGCCGAGCGCAAAGCCATGGGCATGGCGCTGGTTGACCGCGCATTGCGCGCCGAGGAATACAACGAAGAGATCGTGTCGCCGGCACAGCAGGAAGAATTCGTGCTGATGCACTGCGACAACGTCGAGGCTGCCGGTTTCGTCTCGCACCTCAAATTACCTCACTACGTGGACTTCCAGGCCGAACTGGAACTGATCCGCAAACTGCGCAAGCAACCGCACACACCTGCCGAGGGCAGCCAACATGAATGACCTGACCCAGGCGCCCGAGCGCGATGCGGCGTACAACTTTGCCTATCTGGATGAACAAACCAAACGCATGATCCGCCGCGCCTTGCTCAAAGCGGTTGCGATCCCCGGTTACCAGGTGCCCTTCGGCGGCCGTGAGATGCCATTGCCGTACGGTTGGGGCACCGGCGGCATGCAATTGACCGCGGCGATTCTCGGCGCTGACGACGTGCTCAAGGTTATCGACCAGGGCGCTGACGACACCACCAACGCCGTGTCGATCCGCCGTTTTTTCGCCCGCACCGCCGGCATCGCCACGACCGAAATCACGCCAGACGCAACGGTGATACAGACCCGTCACCGCATCCCGGAAACCCCGCTGCATGCCGATCAGATCATGGTCTATCAGGTGCCTATCCCCGAGCCGCTGCGTTTTATCGAACCGTCGGAAACCGAGACCCGGACCCTGCACGCCCTCAATGATTACGGAGTGATGCACGTCAAGCTTTACGAAGACATCGCCACCTTCGGCCACATCGCGACCGCTTACGCCTACCCGGTCATGGTCGACGAGCGTTACGTGATGGACCCGTCGCCTATCCCCAAATTCGATAACCCGAAACTCGACATGAGCCCGGCGCTGATGCTGTTCGGCGCCGGCCGCGAGAAGCGTCTCTACGCGGTGCCGCCGTACACCAAGGTCACCAGCCTCGACTTCGAGGATCACCCCTTCCAAGCGCAGAAGTGGGACGAGTGCTGCGCGATTTGCGGCAGCCATGACTCGTTCCTCGACGAGTTGATCCTCGACGACGCCGGTACCCAGAGCTTCGTTTGTTCCGACACTTATTACTGCGCCCAGCGCGTCAGCCAGCAGGAGCAGGGCCAATGAACCAGGCGCTGAAAAACGATCTATCGGTCGCCACCGAACCTTTGCTGCGAGGGCGTGACCTGTCGCTGTTGTATGGCGAGGAAAAGGGTTGCCAAGGTGTCAGCTTCGACCTGTACCCCGGTGAAGTGCTGGGGATTGTCGGCGAGTCCGGCTCCGGTAAGTCAACGCTGCTTTCGCTGCTCAGCGGACGCTTGGCGCCGCAACACGGCACGATCGGTTACCGCGACAAACAGGGCCAGTGGCTGGACCTGTACAGCGCCAGCGAAGCCGAGCGGCGCACGTTGCTGCGTACCGAATGGGGCTTCGTCGAACAAAACCCCCGGGACGGTTTGCGCATGGGCGTTTCGGCGGGCGCCAACATTGGCGAACGCCTGATGGCCCAGGGCGTACGCAATTACCAGCAATTGCGCGAGGCGGGGCTCGACTGGCTGAGCCAGGTGGAAATCGACCCACAGCGCATCGATGACTTGCCCCGGACATTCTCCGGCGGCATGCAGCAGCGCCTGCAGATCGCCCGCAATCTGGTGTCGAGCCCGCGCCTGGTGTTCATGGACGAGCCCACCGGTGGCCTCGATGTGTCGGTGCAGGCACGTTTGCTCGATCTGTTGCGCGCACTGGTGCGTGAACTGGACCTGGCGGTGGTGATCGTCACCCACGATCTGGCGGTGGCGCGGCTGCTGGCCGACCGCTTGATGGTGATGCGTCGCTCGCGGGTGGTGGAAACCGGGCTGACCGACCAGATCCTCGACGATCCGCAGCACCCTTATTCGCAACTGCTGGTGTCTTCGGTGTTGCAGCCGTAAAGCCCCGTCCAACTGTGGAAACCGAGCGATGAATACCTTGATCGAGGTCCGTGACCTCTCGAAAACCTTCACGTTGCATCAGCAGAACGGCGTGGTCCTCAATGTGCTACGCGCGGTGGATTTCAGCGTGGCGGCCGGTGAATGCCTGGTACTGCATGGCCAGTCCGGTGCCGGCAAGAGTACGTTGCTGCGCACCCTGTACGGCAACTACTTGCCCGCGGGCGGCAGTATTCGCGTGCAACACGACGGTCAATGGCTGGAGTTGGTGGGCGCCGAGCCCCGCGACATTCTCCAGGTACGCCAGCGCACTTTGGGCTACGTCAGCCAGTTCCTGCGAGTGATCCCGCGGGTAGCGTGCCTGGACGTGGTGATGGAACCGGCGCTGGCCCATGGCTGGTCCAGGCATCTGGCGCAATCGCGCGCCGAATCGTTGCTGGCGCGCCTGAATATCCCGCAGCGCCTGTGGCAACTGGCCCCCGGCACCTTCTCCGGTGGCGAGCAGCAGCGGGTCAACATCGCCCGGGGTTTCATGGTCGCTTGGCCGGTGATGTTGCTCGACGAACCTACCGCCTCGCTGGACGACAACAATCGCCAGGTGGTGCTGGAACTGATGAACGAAGCCAAGGGCGCCGGTGCCGCGCTGATCGGCATCTTCCATGATCGGGTCGCCCGCGAAGCGGTTGCCGATCGCTATCTCGACATGACCCCAGCCGCTGTGAACCCAGAGGAATGCGTCGATGCCCAGTGAACAGATCCTCAGCAACGCCCAACTGGTCACTGCTGACCGCGTGTTCTACGGCACCGTGGTGTTGCGAGATGGCTTGATCGCCGAGGTTGACGAAGGCCCGAGCCGCTTGCCCCAGGCCCAGGACCTCAATGGCGACTATTTGCTGCCCGGCCTGGTAGAGCTGCACACCGACAACCTGGAAAAACACATGACCCCGCGCCCTGGCGTGGACTGGCCGTCACGCTCGGCGGTGCTCAGCCATGATGCGCAGATCATCGCGGCGGGTATCACCACGGTGTTCGACGCCGTGTCCATCGGTGATGTGAATCCCAAAGGCAATCGCCTGCAGAAACTGCCGGCGATGCTCGAAGCCATCGCCAGTGCATCCGACGCTGGCCTGACCCGCGCCGATCATCGCCTGCACCTGCGCTGCGAGTTGTGCCACCCGGACACCCTGAGTGTGTTCCGTGATCTGGTGAGCAATCCGTTGGTGAAACTGGTGTCGGTGATGGATCACTCGCCAGGGCAGCGCCAGTTCGTGCTGGAGTCCAAGTACCGTGAGTACTACATGGGCAAATACCACCTGACGACAACGCAGATGGATGATTTCATCACCCTGCAGGTGGCCAACTCACGCCAATACAGCGATCGTTATCGCGCCGCGATTGTTGAACATTGCCTGGCCCTTGGCTTGTCGGTGGCCAGCCATGACGACGCGACCCTGGCTCACGTCGAGGAGTCGGCGCGTTATGGCATGACCATCGCCGAGTTCCCGACCACCGTCGAAGCGGCACGCAGTTCTCGGGAGCAGGGCATGAGCGTATTGATGGGCGCGCCGAACATCGTGCGTGGCGGTTCGCACTCGGGCAACGTGGCGGCCGCCGACCTGGCCGCAGAAGGATTGCTGGACATCCTCTCCAGTGACTATTACCCGGCAAGCCTGCTGCAAGCGGCGTTTGCACTGGCGGCGCAGAACCACCGGATCGGCCTGGCCGAAGCGGTGGGCATGGTCAGCCTGGCACCGGCCCGGGCCGCCGGTTTGAGCGACCGCGGCGAGATTGCCCCCGGTCTGCGCGCTGACCTGGTGCAAGCGCGCAGCCTGGACGGGTTGCCGATGGTCCAGCAAGTATGGCGTCAAGCGAAGAGGGTGTATTGATGGCCGGTCGGTTGATCTATCTCATCGGGCCTTCAGGGTCGGGCAAGGACAGCTTGCTGGAGGCTGCGCGAGCGCGGTTGGCCCAGCGCGGCTGCCACATCGTGCGGCGGGTCATCACGCGTTCGGCGCAAGCGACGGGGGAGGCGGCGCAAGGTGTGAGCCCGGAACAGTTCGCCGAGATGGAGGCTCAGGGCGCGTTTGCCCTGAGCTGGCACGCCAATGGGCTGGCGTATGGTATCCCGAGGGAGATCGACGATTGGCTCGCGGCCGGGCAGGACGTACTGGTCAATGGTTCTCGTGGACATTTACCGGACACCCGTTTGCGCTATCCAAACGTGCGGGTGCTATTGCTGACGGTGGATCAAGCAGCGCTGCGCCAACGTCTGCTCGCCCGCGGGCGAGAGCCCGTGGTCGAGATCGATCAGCGGCTGGCGCGTAATGGGCAATTCAGTGAGCACGTACTCGCCGACAACGACCCAGCGTTGCATGTGCTGGATAACTCCGGGCCGCTGGAGCACACAGTCGAGCATCTGCTGGCCTGCATCGAGGAGCCCGTCGCATGCGCCTGACGTTGCTGGGCACTGGTGATGCCCGACAAGTGCCGGTGTATGGTTGCGAATGCCCGGCGTGTGTCCGGGCTCACATCGATGAGCGCTGGCAACGACAGCCGTGCTGCGCGCTGATCGAATGTGGCGACCAGCGCTGGCTGATCGACAGCGGCCTGCCGGATCTGACCGAACGATTTGCCCCGCGCAGCTTCAACGGCATTTTCCAGACGCACTACCATGCCGATCACGCCCAGGGTCTGCTGCACTTGCGCTGGGGCCAGGGGCTGGTGATCCCGGTGCACGGCCCGGTGGATCCGCAGGGCCTGGCCGACCTCTATAAGCACCCTGGCATTCTCGACTTCAGCCACCCATTCGAGGCGTTTGAAACCCGCTCCTTCGGCGCGTTGAGTGTCACCGCGTTGCCCCTGCTGCACTCAAGGCCGACCCTCGGTTATTTATTGGAAGGCGAGGGGCGACGCATCGCCTACCTCACCGATACGGTCGGGCTGCCAGCGGACACCACCGCGTGGCTGCAACGTCAGCCGCCAGACCTGCTGGTGCTCGACTGCTCGATGCCCCCGCAACCCCAGGCACCGCGCAATCACAATGATCTGAACCTGGCCTTGCAGTGCATTGAACACTTGCAGCCTGAGTCGGCGGTGTTGACCCATGTGGGGCATACGTTCGATGAGTGGCTGATTAAGCACGGCAGAGATTTACCGGCCAATGTCAGTGTGGGTTTTGACGGGTGTGTCTTGTAACAGGAGCCTAATAGGGGAGCCTACAGAATTCGGAAAAAATCGTACGCTAAGGTTTTACAACTTGCCGTAGCGGCCTGAATTTCCCGTCTTCCAGCTTGCGGCTCTGTCGCCAGACGTAATCGCCGGTCAGGTTGATGTGTTCCCAGCCCAACGGCGACAGGTATTGATACAGGTCGGTATTCACCGGCTTTCCGGCGTCAGTCAGCCCCTGGGTTGTCCGCTCCAGGTAAACCGTGTTCCACAGCACAATAGCGGCGGTCACCAGGTTTAGGCCACTGGCCCGATAGCGCTGCTGCTCGAAGCTTCTATCCCTGATTTCGCCGAGGCGGTTGAAGAACACCGCCCTGGCCAGGGAGTTGCGAGCCTCTCCCTTGTTTAGGCCAGCATGCACACGACGGCGCAGCTCGACACTTTGCAGCCAATCCAAGATGAACAACGTGCGTTCAATCCGGCCCAGCTCCCGCAGAGCGACAGCCAGGCCGTTCTGGCGCGGATAGCTGCCCAGCTTGCGCAGCATCAACGAGGCGGTGACGGTGCCCTGTTTGATCGACGTGGCCAGTCGCAGAATTTCGTCCCAGTGGGCACGGACGTGCTTGATGTTAAGCGTGCCACCAATCATTGGGCGAAGTGTCGGGTAGTCCTGGACACTCTGTGGCACATACAGCTTGGTTTCGCCCAGATCGCGGATGCGCGGAGCAAAACGAAAGCCCAGCAGGTGCATCAGGGCGAAGACGTGGTCGGTGAAGCCAGCCGTGTCGGTGTAGTGCTCCTCGATCCGCAGATCTGACTCGTGATACAGCAGTCCATCGAGCACGTAGGTCGAATCCCGCACACCGACATTAACCACGCGGGTGCTGAACGGTGCGTACTGATCGGAGATGTGGGTATAAAACAGCCGCCCCGGTTCGTTACCGTACTTTGGGTTAACGTGCCCAGTGCTCTCGCCTCGACCGCCTGCACGGAAGCGCTGGCCATCGGAAGATGAGGTGGTGCCGTCTCCCCAGTTGGCCGCGAAGGTATGGTTGAACTGGCTGTTGACCAGTTCGGCCAGGGCCGCCGAATAGGTTTCGTCGCGAATGTGCCAGGCTTGCAGCCAAGACAGTTTGGCGTAGGTACGCTGTCGCTGGCCAGCGCGTATCCGGGGTAGCGCAGCAGGCAGGGCTGCACAGCAAAGCCGAGGCGATTGGCATCACCCCGGCGCTGACGGATCAGCGACAGGTCGGACTCGTTGAAGGTGTAGTAGCGGATCAGGTCGTCCTGGCTTTCCGGCAGCGCAAGCAGCATGTCGGACTGCGACCGTCTGTTCGTCGGACAAGGCTTTTTTGCGACCTCGGTTTGGTTCCGTTGCTCCCCCAACCCCAAGACCATTTAGAGCGCAAGGCTGTCGACGGCTGTGTTTACACACCCCACGGCTGAGCTACAGCATCCGTTGAAGCGTATCGTCGCGTTTGATGAAATGGTGGATCAGGGTGATGCCGATATGTCCGATAGTGAGAACAGCCAACCCCCAGGCCAGCGGTGAGTGGAGGCTGCCGAGGCTCGCGGCCCAAGCGACTTTTTCACCTTCACCAAAGATTTCCAGCCCGAAGACGGTCAGTCCATGGCCTCCGCCCAGCATCACCAATATCCCGGTGACCGGCAGCAGCAACATGCCGGTGTAAAGCAGGCCATGTCCGACTTTTACCAGCACGGCGGTTGCCGGGTTCTCCCGTGGGCGTTGCTGGCGTTGACTTATCGCCCAGAGGATTCGCAGAACGATCAAGCCAAATAACAGGGTTCCGATGGAAATATGCCAGGGAACCATCGTTTGCCCGATCCAATGCTCGCCTTCGGCGATACGGTCACCGAACTTCAGCAATTGCCAACCGATCAGGACCGCCATGAGCCAATGCAGGATTTTACTGACGCTTCCATAACGCTCTTTGGAATCGTTGATCATCGAGACCTCCGCAAGGTAGTTCAGATATTGATGGCGAAGTCTTTGACGCTAGCAGGCCGACAAACACCCCACCAGTAAGAGAGCCGGCCCCGGTTGTTTGAACAGTGGGGTTCGCTTAGATAAGTGGATTCCCAGCGGTTTTCAGGCTGCCATGGGCAACGGCAGTGATGGGAAGTAAGCCTCATCTGGCGTCTTGCGATCAAGGGCGCTGTGCGGTCGGCGTCGCCACGACGTAGAGTCGCCAGCAAGGCGGTCAAACCAATCCGCTCAGCCTTGGCGCCGCTGGCGGTGTTTTCGAAGACTTGCTCGCAGCCAGATTTCTCCAACGCATCTCGTTGCAAATCGAGGAGTTGGTCATCAGTCGAGACGCGGGCGTATCCAATCAACATGGCTTTGTCCAACTATTCAGTGAGAGTCCAGTGTAGTCGGATATTGAAAGCTGGAGACTGTAGCTGGATGCCAGCGATGCGGGTTTGCACGAGGGTTGTGTCATTTTCAGAAGACGACTGCACCATTTATCAGGAGTCGCCTGCACTGCCCCTGCCCAGTTTTTCCCGCACTCGCATGATGGACTGCCGGGTGGTGCCGTAGTCGCGCGCCACCTTCGCAACCGATTCGCCAGCCGCAAGGCGTTGCATGGCTTCGGCCTGCTGCACCTTTGTCAACGCTGGCGGGCGGCCCAATTCCTTGCCTTCCGCGCGCGCACGCGCAATGCCTGCCTGGGTTCGCTCGATCAGCAAGTCGCGTTCAAACTCAGCCACCGCACTCAACACGCTCATGGTCATCTTTCCGGCGGCGCTGGTCAGATCGACCCCGCCGAGCGCCAGGCAGTGGACGCGGACACTATCGGCGGCCAATCGCTCAACCGTTGCGCGGACATCCATGGCATTGCGACCGAGCCGGTCCAGCTTGGTCACGATGAGCACATCACCGGGCTCCAGCCGGTCAAGCAACCGGGCAAACTGAGGACGCTCACTGGCCGCGATGCTACCGCTGATGCTTTCGGTCACGATGCGGCGCTGATTTACTGAGAAGCCTGCGGCTTCAATCTCTCGAATCTGGTTGTCGGTATTCTGGTCAGCCGTGCTGACGCGGCCATAGATGAAGGTGCGTGACATTTTTGGAAACCGCCGACCTGTACGAAATGGGTGTACTTATTATATGCCATGTCCGAAACAATAAAATGCTTATTTAAGTACATGCGGTTCGATAGGTGTCGGTAACCGATCGGTTTCGTACATAGCTGAGGTCGATGCGACGATGGTACAGAGGAGTTTTGAGCAGAGACGAAGATCGTGCACACAACTCAGATCAACAGTCGTGTGCACTACGGCGAATTCCCCCAACGGAGTGGTGCAGTCGTCTTCGGAAAATGACCCAGTGCCCAGGAAGCCGCACGCAAGGGCATGGAATTGCTCGCCCGCACCGTCTTCATGGAAGCGGGGTAGATCGTGGAGCAGGGGCCATCGCTGAAGGTGCTGAACACACCCGAAGCCGAACGCTGCCGCAAGTTTCTCAGGGGCCTGACCGGCCATACAAACACATCAACCCAAGGGGAATTGAAACATGCAAATTGACCATCGTATCGGCATTGTCGGAGGCAACGGTTGGCTGGGGAGTGCCATTGCGCAGGCGGCGTTGGCCGCCAATGTGGTTGCATCATCTAGGCTGCTGTTGTCCGGCCGTTCGCACAAGCCACTTCACGCATCCCTTGCAGACGTTGAAGTGATCAAGGACAACCAGCAACTGGTGGATCGCTCGAATGTCGTCGTGCTGTCGGTGCGTCCAGACCAGTTCGCCGATGTGAACATCGATGCCAGCGGCAAACTGGTGATATCGGTGATGGCCGGTGTGCCGGCGAATTACATCGCTGCCCGTACGGGGGCCAGTGAAGTGGTGCGGGCCATTCCCAATGCCGCCGCCAGCCTGGGGAAATCCTTCACCCCTTGGTATGCCACGGTGCCGGTATCGGCGCAAAGCAAGCAGGTGGTGCAAGCGCTGTTCGACGCCTGTGGCGAGGCTGCAGAGGTCCCCGAAGAGGGCTTCATTGATTACTGCGTGGGCATGACCGGCTCGGGCGCGGCGTTTCCGGCGCTCCTGGCTCAGGCCATGGAGATCCATGCCGTGTCGCAGGGCTTGCCGGCCGATTTTGCCCGCCGTGCAGCCCTCGGGGTGGTGGTTGCCGCCAGTCAGTTGCTCGCCGCACCCGGCAGCAACCCTGCGACCGTGGTGCAGGAAATGATCGATTACAAAGGGACCACGGCCGCCGCCCTGTCCACCATGCTCGATCAAGGCTTCGCCCGTGCTGTGGGCGCGGGGTTGCATGCAGCCTCGGCCAAGGCCAGCGCCATGTCGAAGTTGGTCACCGCCTGATGAGGGATCATGCCGAGAAAGGGGGAAATTCCCCGAGCACACCCGGGATATGCGATGGCCACCTCTCAACCGTGGCCACAAAAAACCCGCCGAAGCGGGTTTGATGGTTTCAACACTTGCAGCACGTTGAAATCTGATGCTGCTGCTGGGCAGTAGTACCGCAGATTTCAAGCAGACGCAGGGCGTTGATTGCACTCGAAGCAAGTGCAGGCCATGCCTTCACTTTTGAGCTGAGCGCTTTTCGCGTAGGCCTCGGTATACACCTGGTAGCTGATCCGGTTTTCAGTGTAGATCCGCATGGCCGTATGGGAGTCGTCGTGATAACCGGCAACAGTGATATGCGCAATCGCGTCTTTTCGTTTCATGAGTTCTCGCCCTACCAAAGAGGGGAGCGGCTTGCCGCTCGCTGGCTTCGTTACTGGTTTTGACGTGAGGCCAGCAGCGCAGGTGCTACAACAGCGATAACCGCTTCATGGTCAGCAACTTTTTCGCCAGCAGCGACAAGTATGTGGTGATGGTCAAAACGCACCAATACTACTGCGCCAATTACCAGATACTGGTGTCAGTTGATGCACGGGAAGCGCAGATTCAGCACTTGCCGGGGGGGGCACGACCTCGTTAGCGGCGCTGAGTAAGCAAGCCGCCGGTATGAATGATGACAGCATGACCTGGTGCCCACGAGAAACACCAACAGCGAACCTGCCGCGGTCAGCGCGCAGAGTGGTAGCAGCGCCATTGAAAAGCTGCCGGTTTAGCGTGTCCGCAAACATGGAAATGCGGAGGGTTGCGGCTGGCAAATGGCCGCACCCGGAGAGATAAAGCTACTCTGCTAACGATACTTGCTCATCGAGATGGTTCCTGTTGGCCTTCCGCCCGCTCCAGCGTCTCTTCACTAGGCTGGCCATTAGCCCGGCGATTACACCTAGCGCCGATGCCGTGGCCAGTTCGACAAAGGTGTCGAGCGCCGGGGGCAGATGCGAGGCGAAGTAGCAGACCAGACCCAAGAAAAAAGCCAGCACATTGTTGATCACGGGCAGCACTTGGAGGGATAACACGATCAGCGTCACCACCAGCACAACCGGTATGATGCTCCAGGCTCCTAGAACGGGCTCCAGTGCTGCACTAGCCCCGCCAGCGGTGATGCCGATGGCCAAGCCAATGAAGACGCAGACCATGTTAATCGCCCCGTCGCGCGCCGTAATTCCGCGGGTAAAAAAGGCAATCCACCCAATGAACATGGCCCAGACAGGAACGTCGATCAGCAGCGCACAGAGGGTAGCGGCGAGGCAGGCCACAACCGACTCCCCGAAAATGGCCTTGAATTGATTCATATTCATAGAATGGCTCATGGCATATTCACCTCGTCGCAGGTTCAAAAGGGACGTAAATTCGGCAATAGCAATCTGGCAAGTAAAGGCGTCAAAATGAGCGCGTAAGCATGTTCCAGATTGAAATGAATACGAGAAAAATGAATGCTTATGTCTGCCTGGAATTTGATGGGTGGCAAACCGCTACGCCAGAAGATTTATTTCGCGTATCAAATCGTCGACGGCGGCGAGCATGAACTCAATCGTTGTTTCGTCGACGAATCTATCGTCCTGCATCTTTTGATTGACGCCGGGAATGACGACTTGGGGACAGTAGATCACCCTGGAAAGCGTTGCAGAGAACGTTTCACGTAGCTGAGACTGGGCGCGCACCCCGCCGAGCACACCGGGCGAAGAGGTCATGATCAGCACGGGTTTATTTTTTAGTGGCGAATTGAAGCCGGGGCGGGAAGCCCAATCCAGCGCATTTTTCAGAACGCCAGAAGTGCCGTAGTTGTATTCAGGCGAGCAGATGATCAAACCATCGGCCTGTGATATTGCTTCTTTCAGCGCGACCACGGATTGCGGCAGCGCCTCTGCTTCGAGATCACCGTTGTATAGGGGAATGTCGTTAAGAGCGAAGAGACTCATTGCAGCCTGATCACCCATTCGCTTGGACAGCGCCTTGAGTACTGCTGTATTCGTTGACTGCAAACGCAGACTGCCTGAGATGCCCAGTAGATTATGAGCTGAAGTGGTCATAAAACTCCTTAAACCAGAGACAAGGTTAATACAAAAACTACAAATCAGGCCTCTCTGGAAGTGGCAAACCGATCATTACAAAAAGTGCCCTGGCAATCCGCGCGCTTTTGTTGCGCCACGCGTGCCGTGTGCCATTTTGAATAACCACGTCGCCCGCCTTGACCAGGCGGCTCTGACCGTTATCCAGCTCCAGCCACATTTCACCTTCCAGAATGATTCCGTAATCGATGGTGGCGGTGGTGTGCATGCCCGGATTTTCCGGCTCGAAAGTTTCGATCAAACCGGGCAGGGCAGCACTCAGCTCGCCAAACGCCTGAACACCATCGATGGGATTTTGCATGACGGTGTCGGGTGGAAAATCGAACATGGCGATGCTGGTGCCTCCTTGAGAAGGGATCAGCGAGGCGCGATCGAGCGTTGGGTCGCGCGATTGTTCGAGGAGCGCCGGATGGGCGGGCGTCGTCCACAGTTGCGCCATGGCGTGCCCCGGTATCGAGGCAAACGACTGGGCTCTTGGGGCAAAGTCATCTGAAACGAACACCGAGTGGCCTTGTTCGTCGTGGCCAGTCACGATTCTTCTTATCTTCATATGGATTACTCAACGGGCAGCCAGAGAGCCAGCTAGGGGAGGGGTACCACTCCCCTAGCCGGGTTCAATCAAGGACAGATGACGTAATTGCTGAAGCCACCATTCCGGTTTTCGATACCGGTTATGGCGCTATTGACGTCCTCCAGGCTGAAGGCGGTGTTTTCGAAGAATGAAAGATCAAGCACTCCGGATTCAACCATGTCCGCCATGGCCTGGCCTTGCCCGGTGGTGAACCAGGCGGAGCCGCTGATCTGGATGTCGTTGTCCATGATCCAGTGCAGGTCGATCGGGACTTCGCCGGCGATGGCGCCAACGTTGACCAGGTGCCCGCCGCGGTGCAGGGATTTCAGGGCCTGGGTCAGGCTCTCGTGTGGGGCGCCCGGGCCAAGCGCATCAATGACCACATCGACCCCTTCGCCATGGGTGACTTCATAGGCCCATTCGTTGGTGGGAATCGTACCCAAGGTATGAATTTCAATCCGACCCGGGGCCGCCAGGTTCTTCACCTTTTGGAACAGCTCCTGGTTTCTGGCGGTGCCGAGGATTTTCCGTACGCCCATGGCCAGCGCCAGGGCGACGGCGCCCAATCCGAGTGTCCCGCTGATCCCGTTGATCAAAACGGTGCTGCCGGGGCCGACGTTGGCCTTGATCAACGCTTTATAGGCCGTGCCCAAATAACCCAGTCGCGCTGCGGTCTCGAAGCTGATGTTGTCCGGCAGTTTGACCAGGCTGTATTGCGGGGCAGGGATGTACTCGCAAAGACCACCGTAGGGATAGTCTTCGAACATGCGCGGGCTTTTCGGCGTGAACCCGAAATAACCGTTAAACGTATAGGCGCTGCAGGCAATGGTGTTGCCTGCGCGGCACGCCCGGCATGAACCGCAGTGTCGGCCCGGGTTGACGTAAACCCGGTCGCCGACCTTGAAGTCGTAGACCTGGGCGCCGACGGCCTCGATGACACCTGAAGGGTCCAGTCCGAAAATCGCAGGGAGTTTCGGCAGCGGGTTATGCGGGAACCATTTGACCCAGTTGGTGAGGATGTTGTGCAGGTTTGGCACGATCCCGCACGCCTTGATCTTGACCAGCACCTCGGTCGGGCGAATCTCGGGTACGGCCACTTGCTCGATGACCATGGGTTTACCGCCTTCATACAGACGTGCGGCGCGCATAGTTTTTGCAGTCATGATGTTCTCCAACACACATATTGTTTTTGTAGTGGTACTTAACCGTGGAGCACGCTTCAAATCTTCGGCATTAACGTAAGCCGTCTTCGCCCTTTATCTTGGCGGCGGCCAGGCCGCCGAGTCGCGCATGAATCCGCCCGCCGGTGGCCATGGCCAGGCCGAAGGCGATTTCGCCGCGACGAGGGCCGTCCCAAACGGTCATTTCAGCCACGCCGAAGTGGCTGCGAACATAGGCCGCCTGGATGTGCCCGAGCGGGATCATCACCCGGCAACCGGGGCCGCCGATGGTCTTCGCCGCCGGCACGATCGCCTTCGGGTTGCCGAGGGCTTCGCGCATGGCCCAGCCACCGGCTTCATGCCAGACCGCACCGTGTTCCAGTTCGCCGTCTTCGCCGACGATGGCACCCTTGCCATAAGCCTGTACATGTCCGGCGCCGCCCAGGGCATGGATCAGTTGCTCGGACAGTTGCGCGCCCAACCCTCTCAATTCCTGCATAAACGGCAGCAGATCCTCAACATATTGACCTGCATAAGGGTTAACGACCACGGCGGTGGCGACCGCAATCCTCAGCGGGACCGACGAGCGCGGCCCGCCTTCGTGGAATACTTCTTCGACGTCCAGTTTGACCTTGCGAACCATTACCAGCGACATGCCTTATCTCCAGAACCGAGAGCCTTATGCAGCTCGTTATTTTTTTGAACCGGTCTTCCGCATTATGCATTTAATGATGTATGGTGCAAGAACTTAGTTTTTATGCACAAAAACAGGAGAGCAACATGAAGCTGATTTCGTACCGCAAAGAAGGGAAGGCGCATTACGGTGCCGTGTCCGGTGACGGGGTGGTCGAACTGACCCGTCGTTTGGCGCAGGCTGCGGATCTCGCATCCTTTCTTGCCGAACCGGCCCTGATGCAGCAAGCACGCCAGATAGTAGAAGCCGCGCAACCCGATTACCCCTTTTCAAGCGTTCAACTGGAAGCGGTCATACCCAATCCCGGCAAGGTGATTTGCGTCGGCATTAACTATGTCGCTCACGCCGAAGAAGCGGGCAGAAAGGTTGGGGAGTTCCCGGTGATTTTTCAGCGTTTCGCCGAAACCCTTCTTCCCCACGGAGAGCCGCTGGTAAGGCCTCACGTGTCAGAGCAATTTGATTTTGAGGCCGAGTTGGCCGTCGTGATCGGGAAAGGTGGCGCGCATATCGATCCGGCGGATGCGATGGATCACGTCGCGGGTTACACCTGTTTCAACGATGCCAGCGTTCGCGATTGGCAGTTCCATACGCACCAGTACGGCATGGGTAAGACCTTCAGAAAAACCGGTGCTCTGGGCCCATGGCTCATTCCAGCGTCGGAAATTTCCGATTACCGTAAGCTAGTGGTGCGGGGTGTGCTCAATGGCGAGCAGTTACAGGAAGGCAGCCTTTCAGAGTTGGCATTCGACATTCCGCATTTGATTTCGTACGTGTCGAAGGCACTTCCATGGAACCCTGGCGACATTCTGGCAACCGGTACGCCGAGCGGGATCGGCTTCAAGAGAAATCCTCCGATTTTCCTGAAACCCGGTGATGTTTTCGAAGTGGTCATCACGGAGATCGGGACGCTATCGAACGGCGTTATTGACGAAGCCTAAGCGTTGTCCTCTACACAATCATAAAACTGGAGGTTCCAAATGCCCGCATTACCTACAATCAATTTCACTCATTCCGGCGTGTTTTGCGCAGACCTCGATCGCATGGTCGATTTTTACTGCAGCGTTCTAGGCTTCATCGTTAGTGACCAAGGCATCGCCTCAACAGGGCATCGGCTGTTTTTCATGACGCAGAACCCTGAACTCCATCATCAAGTCGTGCTCTTTGACGGCAAGCCTGTCGACCTGCCATTCAACCCGATCAATCAGCTTTCGTTTCTGCTGAACTCTCTGGATGACCTGAAGACGTACTATCAATTCGCCAAAAAAAGCGGCATTGAAGGGATTGCTCAGGTGGATCATGGGAACGCCTGGTCGCTGTACTTCAAAGACCCTGAAGGCAATCCCATCGAAATGTATGTCGATGCGCCGTTTTACACCGCACAACCTTGCAAAGAGCCACTCGATCTCGAGCTGCCGACTGAGGTCATCCTTGCCCAGACCGAGGCCATGTGTAAACGCCGTCCTAGTTTCCAGACTCGCGAACAATGGATGGAATCCACTCGGGCGAAGATTGAAGAACAGCGGGTTCGAATCGTTTGACGGCGCAAGGAAGGGCTATATAGCTCGTTCCGATCGGTGGATGTTGAATCCTGGTTGATGGGCGTGCACAAGCCTGTTCATCAACCAGAAGTCGCAATAGATAAAAAAAGCGGAGAAGACGATGGACTACGATGTCATCATTGTTGGAATGGGGCCGGTGGGTGCTCTGTGCGCAAATCTCGCTGGCATGTGGGGGCTGAACGCTCTCGTCGTGGACAAGTCCGAAACGGTGTACACCAATCCAAGGGCCATGGGATTTGACCATGAAGTGATGCGTGTCTTCGGCAATATTGGTTTGGCCGATGACATCGCCGAACATGTCATGCCTTATCGTCCCTCGGAGTACCGCACCACAGGCTCTCAGCTGATCAAGCGCATTGATGCCGCCAAACCTCCCTTTCCACTGGGTTGGGCACCTAACTATGTGTTCTCGCAGCCTCCCGTTGAGCGCGCCCTGCGAAGTAAAATTGCGGACTTGAAGTCCGTCACCGTGGAACTCGGATCAGACGTGCTGTCGGTCAACTCCAACGGCTCGCAAGCTGATGTTCGCATCCAGGCCAAAGACGGAACTGAGCGCACGGTGACTGCGGACTACGTCTTGGCGTGTGATGGCGGAACCAGCCCGATCCGAACCCGCCTGGGGCTGAAGATGGAGGATCTGGCATTCGATGAGCCATGGCTCGTCGTCGACGTGATCCTCAATGAAGGGGCGGGCGAGAATCTTCCAAAGACTAATGTGCAGTTTTGCGAACTGGCCCGACCTTGTACTTTTGTCGTAGGGCCGGGGCAGCATCGTCGCTGGGAATT
Source organism: Pseudomonas sp. KH_021 (assembly GCF_057838865.1). Taxonomy (NCBI): domain Bacteria; kingdom Pseudomonadati; phylum Pseudomonadota; class Gammaproteobacteria; order Pseudomonadales; family Pseudomonadaceae; genus Pseudomonas; species Pseudomonas sp. KH_021. The sequence goes on from NZ_CM174477.1 coordinate 3,097,743, forward strand.
CATGATCAATCCAGACGAACAGCCGACGGAAATCTCACAGCCCGAAGCGATCAAAAAGCTGATCTCCCGCTGGTTGCCTGAAGGCGACTATCAGCTATGGCGGGCGTCCGCTTATCGATTCCACGCACTGATCCTGGAGCAGTGGCAGGCCGATCGGGTGTTCTTCCTGGGGGACGCGGCGCACATGACACCACCCTTCCTGGCGCAAGGCATGTGCCAGGGGATTCGCGATGCGCTGAATCTGGTCTGGAAGCTCGCGCTGGTGAAAGGAGGGCTGGCCGCCCCGACGTTCCTGAATACCTACCAAACCGAACGTATTCCTCATGTCCGCCAAACCACCATGGCGGCCAAAGAGTTTGGTGGTGTGATTTGCGAACGTGACAGCGAGAAAGCAGCGATCAGGGATGCGCGATTGATCCAGCAGATGACTGAGAACCCAGGAGGCACCATCAGACAATCGCTGATTCCAGGATTGTCTCAAGGGTTTGTCGCAAATGTTCCGCCCGCCGGCGAGCTGTTTCCTCAGCCTATGGTCATCAACCATACGGGTAAGAAGGCGCTTCTGGATGAATTTACCGGCCAGTCCTTTCGAGTGGTCATTGCGCAAGGGTTCGACGCCAGCGCGCTACTGAGATGTCTGCGCAGTAGCCAATCGCTTAAAGGCCTGCCCATCCAGGTCGTGCGGTTGGTCACCCCTCAACAGTCTGGCGCGCGCACAGTTGATGATTACGAAGAGGTCGACGGCGTACTGACGCAATGGCTTGAGCGTCGAGGCTGCAATGTGGTCATTGTGAGGCCGGATCACTACGTTTACGGGGGGGCGGTCACTGTCGCCTGGGCGATGGAGATGCTTGAGGGGATGGAGCTTGCGCTGTGGTGCAAGGAGCCTGAACAGGCTGGACAGAGTAATGGCGGCGCTTGCGATAAGACGATCAGGTTTGCGCAAGCGATAACTCTGTAAGAAGCGGTACGCCCTTTGCTTCGCACTGCCCACGAATGCAGTTGCGAGGCGAGGGGCTTTTTTGCGGAATATCGATTCGTCACTGACTAGGTTCGGTCGTGAGCGGATTACCCATTGAGCTATTGAAGAGTGGCTTGTTGGCGCTCGATAGCTTCGACAGTTCGACCTAGGGTGTTTTGGATGTGATTGCGCAAGAGCGTCACAGCTTTCACGGAGTCACGTGCCAGCGCAGCATCCATCAGCTCTTGATGCTCATTTCCCTTGTGCCTAGGAGTGATTCGCTGCTTGGCTGAAAAGCGTCTGTAGCGCTCGGCTCTGTCGAAAAGGGAGTCCACCATCTTTAGCATCAACGGTGACGGGCACGCCGCGAACAGAGCGAAGTGGAAGGCCTTATGCCGGGTAGACCACTCATCATCAAGCGCGAGCGCACCGCTTCCCAGCTTTCTCTCAATCAAATTCAAGCGGTGAAACGCACCGAGCACATCGGCCTCCCACGTGTCGTCGCCATATTGGATGGCATCGCCTAGTGCTTCGCACTCCAACAGGCAGCGCATCCGCGTAATGTCGCGGAAGTCTGCCGTGGAAATAGGTGCAACCCTGAACCCCTTGTTATCGCTGGCTTCGACGACTCCGTCCTGAGTCAGTCGATTGAGGGCTTCACGAATAGGGGAGCTGCTGAGCCCATAGGTTTTGGACAATTCGGCGACTTTGAGTTTTTCGCCAGGGGCCAACTCGCAACAAACAATCGCTTTTTTCATCTTCGTCAACGCGACATCGATCAGCGGACTGCCGGGTGAGGTGATCATGGTCGGGGTTATCCTAAATTTGCACTAAATCGATTTTATGCGCAAAACATTCTTTAGTGCAAAGGATGAATGCCTGAATTGCGCATAAATTTCCTCGCGCAGCAAGAAGAGAATCGTTGGCTACTTTGTTGAACGCTCTAATTCGCCCTTGAGCCTCTACAGCGCTCACCTGCATCTCTTCCTGATTCACCTCTGCTTACCTTCTGAACGTTCCGCCCTCTGACATCACCCACTCGGTTTGCACTGGATGCCTTATCCGCCTCTCGCCAGGATCCCGCGCAGCGAAATGCTTGCGCTCGAAAATCTTCTTGACTTTAAATTTGTCCAAGACTACGTTTTGTGCACAAAGTTGATTGTGATGCAGCAAATGATTTTTTGCGCATAATAACTCTGAAAGTGCACCGGCCACCAACCGAAGGTTCAAGAGGTGTGTGATGAAGACGAAGCGGGTTCTCGACTTGGCGGATGCCGAACTGATGCTCGTGGCGGCCATGGAAAAAGCCACTCATGAGAGCTGGAAGGTATCCATGGCCGTGGTTGATGAGGCGGGTTGCCTAATGACGTTCAGAAGGCTTGATGGCGCATCCGTCTCGTCTGTCCAAACGGCCATTGATAAAGCCCGCAGCGCCGCGCTCACACGCCGGCCGACCAAGTTTTTCGAGGATATGGTTGCGGTAGGCCGGGTAGGCGCTTCGATGATTCACGGTGTCTTTCCGATCGAAGGCGGGCTTCCGATCCTTGTCGAGGGTTTGGTCGTAGGAGGGTTTGCCGCCAGCGGGTTGAAATCGCAACTGGACATCGTCCTTGTGGAGGCCGGCTTACAAGCGTTGGCCATCCATCAAGAACGATAAGGCGGGGGAAGAAAGGAACTCAGAGCCTTACGCAGCACCCTGATGTATTCGCAGCCAATGCTGCGAGTGGATGACCTTTTAAAAAAACAAAAAAACAGGAACATCTTCATGAAAACAGCCAACCAGCGCCTCTGCCCGTTGCCGGTTTCCAGCATTGCCTGCGCGGTCAGCGCAACGGTATTGCTGAGCCTCTCAACGCAATCGCAAGCCTTCCAGATCGACACCGGTAATCCCGATCTTTCGGCGACTTGGGACAACACGATCAAGTACAGCAACGCGTGGCGCGTGAACAAGCTTGATCACAAGGTCGCGGTCGGCCCAGGCACTTCCAATAGCAATCCTAATTTGGATGACGGCGACCGAAATTTTGATCGTGGGCTCATCTCAAATCGCCTGGATATCTTGTCCGAGTTCGACATCAAGTACAAAGACGTGGGTGCTCGTCTCAGCGCAGCCTCCTGGTACGACGATGTCTACAACCACGACAACGACAACGACTCTCCCGGCACCGCCAACTCGTTGAGTGTCGAGCACGATGAGTTCACCAGCGATACGCGCCGCATCCACGAACAGAAGACTGAAATCATGGATGCCTTCGTCTACGGATCAAAGGAGATCGGTAGTACCTCGTTGTCCGGGCGACTGGGGCAGTTCACGCAAATATATGGCGAAAGTCTTTTCTTTGGTGCCAACGGCATCGCCAATGCTCAGTCCACCGTGGACCTGGTGAAACTCCAGTCCGTACCCAGCTCCCAGTTCAAAGAAATTCTGATGCCCACCCAACAGGTGTCAGGCAACTGGCAGTTGAGCGATACGGTGAGTGTCGGTGCGTACTACCAATTCCAGTGGAACAAGACTCGGTTACCTGCGGCTGGCAGTTACTTCAGCGGTGCGGACTTCGTGGGCGAAGGCGGGGAGCGGGTGTTTTTCCCGACCGGGGAGCTACTCCATGGCAAGGACAAGGAGGCCAGGGATTCCGGCCAGTTCGGAGCTCAACTGAAATTCGCGCTCGATGACTGGGAATTCGGGCTGTACGCCGCTAAATATCACGAAAAGACCCCAGTGTTTTATTTCCGCCCGGCAGCGCTGGTACCCGGAGCAGATGACACGTTCATCAACGTTTATCCGGAGGACGTCAAGGTGTTCGGCGCGAGTTTCAGCACCCTGGTGGGTGAAGCCAACATTGCCGGTGAAACGTCGATACGGGTGGATACGCCTTTGGCGGGTGTGGGCGGCACCATCATCACCGGTCTGGATGCTGACAACGATTCCAACCCGGCGTACCCCATTGGCCGGTCGTGGCATGCCCAGCTGTCAATGGTGAATGTCTATGGCGGTTCAGCGTTCTGGGACGGTGCTTCGTTCGTTGGTGAACTGGCGTTCAACCGGCGGCTGAGTGTGACCAAAAATGCCGATCAGCTGGATCCCAATACCACGCGTGATGCGTTCGCGATGCGCTTTACGTTCGAACCGCAGTACTTCCAGGTCTTTCCCGGGATCGATGTGCAAGCCCCGATCACTATTGGCTACAACCCGTCCGGGCGTTCTTCTGTCACGCCTCAGGCGTTTGGCCCGGAACATGGCGGCGATCTGACGCTGGGCCTCAAGGCCGATTACAAGAAGCAGTGGTACGCCTCGCTGACCTACACCAATTTCTTTGGTGAAGACGGGCCAATCATCAACTCCTCCAATTCGTACACCTATCAGCAAAACATGAAAGACCGAGATTTCGTGGCGTTTTCGATTCAGCGAACCTTTTAAGCAAAGAACAGGCGGGTATGACAATGACAAAAATTAAACTGCTGCTGCTTTCCACCCTGTCGATCTCTATGTGTGCCAGCACCGCCTTCGCTGCGGTGAGCCCCGATGAGGCGGCGAAGCTCAAGACCACGTTGACGCCCCTGGGCGCCGAAAAAGCCGGCAATGCCGATGGCTCCATTCCCGCATGGACGGGTGGGTTGACCAAGGATGTCGCGGGGGCCAAATTTGGCGATGTGCCTGCTGATCCGTTCCCCGGCGAAAAGCCGCTGTTGAAGATCACCGCGAAGAACGCGGCGCAGTACGCGGACAAGTTGAGCGAAGGTACTAAAGCGCTGCTGGCCAAATACCCCGACAGCTTCCATGTAGATGTGTACCCGACCCATCGCTCTGCCGCGGCACCTGACAGCGTTTATCAAAACACTTTCGCCAACGCTACCCGTTGCAAGACGACCAGTAACGGATTGTCGGTGGAGGGATGCTACGGCGGCATTCCATTCCCTATCCCGAAAACTGGTAATGAGGTCATCTGGAATTTTCTGCTGCGGGTAGAGGCGGAATCCATTCAGATGGGGTATTCCAACGTCATTGGCAATGCTGACGGAACCCGAACGCTGGCCAGCCGTGGCGTTGAGAACTGGCAGTACCCGTTCTACTTCAAGGATGGGAGCGTGGATAAATGGTCGGGGCAGTATGCGCTGTTGCGTTTCCTGACTAACGAACCACCGTTCAAGGCCGGGGAGTCGTTGGTTACACACGACAGCATCAACGCGCAACAACCGCGGGATGCCTGGCAATATCTGGTAGGGCAACGTCGCGTGCGTCGCGCGCCCACCGTTGGTTATGACACGCCAGACTTCGTTGCGTCTGGCGCCAACTACTTCGATGAGGTTCATGGCTTCATCGGTCATCCTGATCGCTACGACTGGAAGCTGGTCGGCAAAAAAGAGATGTACATCCCTTACAACGACAACAAATTCAACGCCGAGAAACTAGACGATGCATTTGCGGCTAACCACCTCAATCCGGACAAGGTGCGCTGGGAACTGCATCGTGTCTGGGAGCTTGAGGCCACTGTCGCCCCGGGTAAACGCCATGCAGTGCCCAAGCGCAAATTCTTCATCGATGAAGACAGCTGGACGGTCTCGCTGGTGGATGGTTACGACGCCGAGGGCAAACTGTGGCGCGTTTCCCAAGTGCTTCCATTCGTTGTTCCTTCCATCCCGGCGGTGGTTGTGAAACCAGTGGTGATCTACAACCTGCAAGCCAAGACGTACAGCGTCGTGCAAAGCCTCAACGGCGAAACTTATAGCGTCATACCGCGCAAGCCCGAGAACTTCTTTACCGGTAACTCGGTAGCGTCCGGGTCAGTGCGCTGAGCCTCGCAACAACTTATTCAAACTTGTGTTCCATGGGCGCCGTGCCACTGACGCGGCGTCCATTGAACCGCATCATCGAGGCTCGCAAATGCGTATTCAAACACTCAGGCATTTACATAAACATCCATTCAAGGCGTTCATGCTGAGCGTGTCGATCGTGACGGCGCTCGCCGGCACGACAGCGGCACAAACAGATGGATTGCCGGTGCAGCCATCGATCACCAGTGCCATGGCGACCCAATCGGTCATGTTGAGCGTTGCGCGTGCAGGGCACCGACTGGTGGCCGTCGGCGAAAGAGGGTTCATCATTGTCTCGGACGACAATGGTGATACCTGGAGGCAAGTCAGTTCCCCCGTCAGCATGACGCTGGTCAAGGTTCGCTTCATTGATGACCTCCAAGGCTGGGCGGTCGGGCATGCCGGGGTCGTCTTGCACAGCCAGGATGGTGGACTGAGCTGGAACAGGCAGCTCGATGGCTTCCAGGCGGCCGAGATCGATTTGCAGGAAGCCAGGCGCGCCATGGAAAACCCTGAGGATGCAGACAAGGCCCGGGAGCGTCTGTCTCAAGCACAACAGCTGGTGGACGATGGCCCCGACAAACCGCTGCTCGATCTGCTGTTCCTCGACGCCAGAAATGGGCTGGTGGTCGGCGCTTACGGTCTGGCGTTTATTACCCATGATGGCGGGCACAGCTGGCAATCGATCCGTTCGCGTATCGATAACCCCAATGGCTTGCACCTCTACAGCATCGAGCGGGCAGGGGCGGATCTGTTCGTCGCCGGCGAACAGGGCACACTGCTGCGCTCCAGTGACGAAGGCCAGACCTTCGAGTCGCTGACGTCCCCCTATGAGGGCACGACCTTCGGGCTCCAGGCGACCAGCAGCGGTTCGATACTGGCGTTCGGGCTGCGTGGCAAAGCCTTCGAATCCAGGGATCGCGGTGAGACCTGGCAGCGCCTCGACACCTTGCAACCCGTCACCCTGACCAGTGGCCTGCGGCTTGACGATGGCTCGGTGCTGCTCACGGACGAGTCAGGCCGAGTGCTGCGGTTTACCGACGGCAATAGCACAGCGTCAGTCCTTCCCGTGACTCAACCCGGTTACTTCACCGGCATGGCGCAAGCCGCAAACGGCGACCTGATCATCAGCAGTGCACGGGGCATGCTGTCGTCTGTGGTTGCAGTGGAATCGTCGGAGCACGATCAATGAACAGTTTTACCCGTACTGCCGAGCCTCAAACCGTCCCTGATACCCACACTTTCGATCCCGCTTCCGGCACCCTGGTTGAACGGCTGCTGTTCAATCACCGGCGCATCATTCTGGGCATCTGTGTCTTGCTTAGCTTGATGCTCGGTTATCAGGCCCTGGGGCTGAAGCTCAATGCCGCCTTCGAAAAAATGATCCCGACGGATCATCCTTATGTGCAGAACTACCTGAAAAACCGCGGCCAGTTGGGGGAGGGCGGCAATACCTTGCGGATTGCAGTCGAGGCCAAACAGGGGAGCATTTTTGATGCCGCCTACCTGGAAACGGTAAAGAAAATCAACGACGAGGTATTTTTGCTCCCCGGCGTCGACCGCTCATATATGAAGTCCTTGTGGACGCCGGCGACTCGCTGGATCGGCGTGACGGAAGAGGGCTTCGATGGCGGCCCGGTCATCCCTGACAACTACGATGGCTCGGTCGGCAGCCTGGAGCAGGTACGACAGAACGTCGAACGTTCGGGCGAAGTAGGCCGACTGGTTGCCTCTAACTTCAAGTCCAGCATCGTGCTATTGCCGCTACAGGAAACCACGTCCGACGACGGTCAACCCCTAGACTACAACGCACTCTCCAGCCAGCTCGAACAGATTCGGGCCAAGTACGAAACCGACAACATCAAAATCCACATCACCGGTTTTGCCAAGGTGGTGGGCGATCTGATCGACGGCATGCGCCAGATGCAACTGTTCTTCGCCGCGACTCTTGTGATCTGCGGCATCGTGTTGTTCTGGTACACCCGCTGCGTTCGCAGCACGCTGTTGGTGCTGCTGTGTTCGATCGTCGCCGTGGTTTGGTTGCTGGGATTGCTGCCGACTCTGGGGTTTGATCTCGATCCGTATTCGATCCTGGTGCCGTTCCTGGTGTTTGCCATCGGCTTGAGCCATGGCGCGCAGAAAATGAACGGCATCATGCAGGACATCGGACGCGGAGCCGACAAGCTGGTGGCGGCACGCTTCACCTTTCGCCGGCTGTTCTTGACCGGGCTGATGGCGTTGGTGGCCGACGCCGTGGGTTTCGCGGTGTTGATGATCATCAAGATCCCGGTCATCCAGGACCTGGCCGTCGCCGCGACGCTGGGCGTGCTGACCCTGATTTTCACCAACCTGATTCTGTTGCCGATCCTGTTGTCGTACACCGGTGTCAGCAAAGCGGCGGCGCAACGTGAAGCGGCCAACGACAAGTTCTCGCAGCTGGACGCGCAACATGCCCGGCACCCGTTCTGGGCTTTTCTCGATCGCTTCACCGAACGCAAATGGGCGAGCGGTGCAATCATCATCGCCGTGATCCTGGGGGTGGCAGGATTTGCCGTCAGCCTTCATGTGAAGATTGGTGACTTGAATCCCGGGGCACCGGAACTGCGTCCTGAATCGCGCTATAACAGCGATAACCGCTTCATGGTCAGCAACTTTTCCGCCAGCAGTGATAAGTATGTGGTGATGGTGAAAACGCCCCAATACTACTGCGCCAATTACCAGACCCTGGTGACAGTCGATGCATTGGAAGCCCGGCTTCAGCAGTTGCCGGGGGTGGTTTCGACGACGTCTTTAGCGGCGCTGAGCAAGCAGGCCGCTGCGGGCATGAATGAAGGCAGCATGACCTGGTACGAGATACCCCGTAACCAGGGGCTATTGAATGCGATCATCACCCGCGCGCCGCGAGAGCTGTTCAACCAGAACTGTGATCTGCTGACGGTGTATGTCTACCTCACGGATCACAAGGCTGACACGCTCACCCGTGTGGCTCAGACCGTCGAGCAGTTTGCGGCGACCCACAACACCGATCAGATCCAGTTTCTGAATGCGGCAGGTAACGCCGGTATCGAAGCGGCAACCAATATCGTCGTGAAGCGTTCGAACGTTCAGATGCTGTTCATGGTGTACGCGGCCGTCATCGCGCTTTGCTTCATTACCTTCAGATCTTGGCGTGCGGTCGTGTGTACGGTGCTACCGTTGATGCTGACCTCTATTTTGTGCGAAGCCTTGATGGTGGGGCTCAACATCGGCATCAAGGTGGCGACGCTTCCGGTAATTGCGTTGGGGGTGGGCATCGGTGTGGATTACGCGCTGTATATCCTCAGCGTGACTCTCACTAACCTGCGAAACGGCTCAAGCCTTTCTGACGCTTACTACCTTGCGCTGCTTTCTACCGGCAAGGTCGTGGTGATGACGGGGATTACGCTGGGCATTGCAGTGCTCACCTGGGTGCTATCGCCCATCAAGTTCCAAGCTGACATGGGCATCTTGCTCGGGTTCATGTTCATCTGGAACATGGTGGGGGCCTTGATACTGGTTCCGGCACTCGGGCACTTTCTGCTCAAGCCAAAGCCATTGCCTGTGAGCGCGTAATTTCTGACCACAAGTGCGGATTCGGGAGAGCTGGATCCGCTTTTCGTGGTGCATCTCAAACTGACAAACGACGCGCTTAACGTACGATCTTTGCCGAATTCTGCGGGCTCCCCATCCTGGCCGAAACTCGCGTTGATTGCAGGTCGGGACGTTTTCGTTTGCAGGTCGCTACACCTAGCGTGCGATTTTTTCCAAATTCTGCGGCCCCCCCTAATACCCCGTCATTTCAAGATATCCGCGCCCACCCAGGGTACCGGTCAGTCGAACCGGTCCCTCCCAATACGGATAGCTCGTGTCCATCCAGGCTTGGCTGATCACCGCCTCGACCTGCACATCCAATTCATGATCCGGAACCTGTACGCGCCAGCGGGTGGGCACCTTGCGGCCGTTGCTCTGGGTCGTCCAGGCCAATTCGGTGAGTTGGATCTGCTCACCTTGCAGCGGTTGGGTCTCTCCCTGGGCGTTGATCCAGGTCCCGGCGCGGTAGGGCTGGCCAGCGGTTTCGCGTACGCGAAACAGCATCACCTTCGAGCCGTCGTCGAGGTGCAGCGAAAACCAGTCCCAGCCCGATTGCCCAGCGGCCAATGGCTGGCTGCTCCATTCCCGGTCAAGCCAGGCCTGGCCGGTGACTTCTACACGCTGACCATTGTTGTGGACTTCGCCCTTGACCCGATAAAACGGTTGGCTGAAATAGTAGGAAGCCTGCCCCTGGCCTGACTTTTCGCTGTAGCCTTGCTGGCCGTGGAGCACCAGTGGGCCTTCACTGTCCAACTGCAAGCGGTAGCTAAAATGCTTGCCTGTGGCGTGCATCTGCAAATGGGCGATGCCATCGGTGCCGGTACTGTGCAGCGACCAATCATTGATCCAGGCACGGAAGGGTTGCGGCTCGACTCCGGCCTGGCCAATGCCGCCGCGCGCCAGGGTCTCGCTGGAGCGATGGCCCTGGGGGCTGGTCAATGCCGCATGGCCCATCCACAGGTTCGGGCTGCTCCAGCCAGGGGTCTCTTCGCCAGGGCGCAGCGCAGAACGGAATAAGGTCCATTGCACGCCCCAATCCTGGCCTTGATTGTCCTTGAGGTTGGCCGTGACGTACCACCATTCGATCCGAAATCCATGATGGGGGCCGTGGTCGACGGGAAACGCCAACGGGTGCTCGCGCTCGACCTGCTTGAAGGCCGACGCGTCCTGGCCAAGGCTGGCAAAGCTCTGTGGCGCCGATGTGGGTTGATCACAGCCAATGATGAGCAATAACAGGGTCAACCACCCCAGGCACTCACGCTTCATCGGCAAATGTCCTTAATAGCTCTGCCGGCTGGCGCCGCGCCAATTGCCAGAGTGGCCAGGCGGCGGCCAGCAAACTGGTGAGCAATCCCAGAAGCGCCAGTTGCACCAACTGGCCAGGAAATACGTACAGTGGCAAGCGCCAGCCGAATGCCTGCACATTGACCACGGCCACCAGGCACCACGCCAGCAGTAGCCCCAATGGCATTGCCAGCACTACCGTCAGGCTACTGAGCATCAGCGTTTGCCAGAGCGACAGCCACGCCAATTGGGAGCGCGGTACGCCCAGCGCCCAGAGCGGAGCGATCTGCCCCAGGCGACTCTGGCTCAAGGTCAGCAAACTGATGAACAGCGCCACGGCGGCCACCCCCAAGGTCAAGCTGTTCAGCGCGGCGGTGGCGGCAAACGTACGGTCGAAGACTTCGGTTGACCAGCGTTTCAAGGTCGATTGATCCATCAGACGGCTTTCATTCAGCGCGAAGCGTTGTTGCAACTCGGCGGTAAGTGCAGGCGCTTGCCCGGGTTCAAGTTGAACGCCTAGAGTCGTGAGCCTTGCATCGGGTCTGTACCTGCGCAGCCAATCGGCGCTCACCAGCACATGCCCCTTGGGGTTGCCGTAATCGGCATAAACACCCACGAGCCGCAAAGGCTGTGAATGCCCTGCCGGCAGTTGCAGCCGCTCGCCCAACTTCAGGTTCAATCGACGAGCCAATTGTTCGCTCAACATCAAGCCCTGGCCGTTCGCCAATTGCGGCCAGGCCTGGGGCACTTGATTGAGCAGCGGCCAGTGCAGACGGTAGTAGGGCTGATCGACGATGCCCTGGACTTGCACCGGCCAGCCCCGCAATCGCATCTCCAGGCGCCAATTGGGAAAGACGGCCTTTACGCCAGGCTGATCGTTCAACCAATGACTGATTTGCAAGGCCTGGGGGGTATCGGTCGGCGTCAGGTAAAGGTCGGCTGCCAGGCGTTGGTCCAGCCAGCCAATGAAGGTCTTGCGAAAACCTTCAGTCATGCTGCCCACGCCGACGCTGGCGGCCAGCGCAAGCAACAAGGCCATCAGCGCCAGGCTCAGGGCCGGTAACTGCTGACGGCTGTCGGCGATAAACCAGCTGGACAACGGCCCTTGGCAGCGGCGAGCGAATACAGACAGCAGTCCCTCAAGCAGCGGCGGCAGCGACAAGGCGGCAGCCAGCAACAGGGCGGCGACCATCGCAAAGGCGCTCACCAGACTGTCGCCCAAACGCCAGCAGGCAATGGCCACCAGCAACAATGCCGCCGCTATCAGGGCCTGGCGCTTTAGCCAGGGGCCTTGGGCCATTCGCCAGGCCTGTGGTTGTGCCAAGGCCAATAGCGGCAGGCGGGCAGCGCGCAACAGACTGTTGATGCCGGCCAGTAATGCGCCGAGCAGGCTGACAGACAGGCCAGCCAGCCACCACTGAGTTGGCAGGCTCAGTTGGCCGGCCAGTTGGGCGCCATACAGCCCTCGCAAGCTGGCGGCAACATCGGGCAGCAACAGGCTTGCCAGCCCATAACCGCTGGCAACGCCAGCGAGCCCGCCCAGCACGGCGAACATTCCCAGCTCCAACGCCAGTGCGGCCAGCACGCAATAGAGACTGATGCCGCAGGCGCGCAGGGTTCGAATCAGGCTCCGACGCTGTTCCAGGGCCAGACCGACGGCGGCATGGACGATGAATAGTCCGACCATAAAGGCCAGCATCCCGAGTGCAGTAAGGTTCAGGTGAAAGCTGTCGGTCAGGCGCTGCAAATCGCCGTCGTCGCTGTACGGCTGCAGTTGCAGGTGCTTGGCGACGATGTCAGGTACTGGGTGCTGTTGGACGAAATCGGCCGGCATCAGCAGGCGCGAGAGTTGCCCCGGTGCCTGCAGTAACGCCTGGGCATGGCCGATGTCCATCACCACAATGCCGGGCGGCAGTTGCGCTTTGAGCACCAAGGGCGGCAGCACGCGACCTTCGCTGTCGATGGCTTGTTCACCGGGCACTAATCCCAGCTGTGCCAAGGTATCGGGCCCCGCCCAGGTTTGCCCAGGTGTGCCGATAAAGGCTTGCAGGTCGAATGCCTCACCAGGCTCCACTGCGATAACAGCGCCGGGCGGTTGGCTGAGCGGTTCGATACCGATCAGCCGCAGGGTAAACGCTTTTTCGCCGCCAAACCGCAATCGACCTTCGAGCACTGGGGTGACCGGCCAACCCGCCAGGCGCAATTGCAGGTACAGGGACTGATCGAAACGTTCGCCGCTGCGCGGTATCCACTGGGCTTGCGCCGGGCCTGCCAAGACCGCGCTGGCCCGAGCGTAATCCGAGCGCGCCTGCGTATTGAGTGCCTGAACCCCGGTCCACAATGCAGTGCCGAGCCAGAGGCCAGTGAGGATGCTGAAAAACTGCAAGCGATGACGCCGCCAATGGCTCAACAGGGTTAGCAAGGCAATTGGCAACGTCTTCATGCTGGCGTCCCGCAATTGACACGACCGCCATGCAGCAAGCACTGCCGGTCGAACTGAATCGCCAGACGCCGACTGTGGGTGACCATCAATACACTGCTGCCGGCCTCGCCGACCAATTGCAGCAGCAAGGCCATGACTTCGTCGCTGCTGGCTTCATCCAGGCTGCCAGTGGGTTCGTCGGCCAGCAGCAATGGCGGCCTGGCCGCCAGTGCGCGACCAATCGCCAATCGTTGTTGCTGGCCACCGGACAGTTGTTCAGGATAACGCTGCAGCAGTTGCGCCAGGCCCAGGCGCTGCGCCAGATAGTCAAGCCATTGTCGGTCGTGACGACCTGCCAGCCGCGCCTGGAAGGCCAGGTTGGCCGCCACATCCAGGCTGCTGATTAGGTTGTACTGCTGGAACACCAAGCCAATACCTTCGCGTCGCCATTGCGCGAGTGAGGCTTCCGAGCGGCCGTCCAGCGGCCTGTCATCGATCAGGATGTGCCCGCTATCGGCCCGATCCAGGCCGGCGATCAGGTGCAGGAGTGTGCTTTTACCACTGCCCGACTCACCCATTAGCGCCAGGCTGCTGCCGCGTTGCAGCTGTAGATCGACCCCTTGCAACACCGGCAAGCGCCCTTGGGCCGTCATGAAGGACTTGCGCAGGTCTTGGACCACCAGCATCACCGCCACTCCCATTGTTCAACGCCCCTGCAACGACCATAGCATTGTGCGAGCGAAGCCATTAGGCTATGCCGCAACGGTATGTACAACAGTACGAAATAAACAGGAGTGAGCATGGCCCGAGGTGGCATCAACAAAGCCGTGGTGCAGAGGGCGCGGCAAGCCTTGCTGGCGCGCGGCGAGCATCCGAGCATCGACGCGGTACGTATCGAAATGGGTAATACCGGTTCGAAAACCACCATCCACCGATACTTGAAGGAGCTCGACGACGGCCTACAACCGCGGGACCTGCAGGCACCTGCGTTGAGTGAAGAGCTGGCGCAACTGGTAGCCGGCCTGGCTCAACGCATGGAAGAAGAGGCCCAGGCCCCGCTTGAGCACGCGCGGGCCGAATTTGCCAGTAAAGAAGCCTCCCGCCAGGAGGAACTGAGCCAAAGCCGTGATGCCCTGGCGCAATTGCAGCAACAGCACACTATCCAGCGCCAGGCTCTGGAGCACACCAGCGAACAGTTATCGACCACCCAGAGCACCCTGCAAGCCGAACAAACCACCAATGCCCGTCTGAGCCAGACCTGCGATGACCAGTTGGTGCGCCTCAATGAAAAGGCCGAGAACATTCGCTCGTTGGAGGAAAAACACCAACACGCCCGCGATGCACTCGAGCACTACCGCAACGCCATCAAGGAACAACGCGACCAGGAGCAGCGTCGCCACGAGAGCCAATTGCAGCAACTGCAGATGGAGGTTCGGCAGTTGCAACAGACCCTGATCGTCAAGCAAGACGAGTTGACGCGCTTGAACCGAGACAACGAGCGGTTGTTGGTCGAAGCCCGGCAAGCGCGCCAGGAACAAGAGCAGCAACGCCGCCTGAGCGAACAACGCAGCGCGGAAGTAGACGGTTTGAAAACCCTGGTGGCCCAGGCCGAAGGCGGACGCCAGGCGTTGCTGGGGCAGATCGAGGAAATGAAAAAAGAGATGGCGCAACTGGCCAAGGTTGCGCTGCGCCGCGTGCACAAACGCCGCAGCGTTGACACGCCGGTTCTGGAATAGAGGTTTAGTGGGCTGCGCTACGGATGGGTGACGTGGGGGAGCGGCGGCGTGGCCATCGCGGGTAAACCCGGCTCCTACAGGTCCTTGTAGGAGCCGGGTTTACCCGCGATGAACCCGGCGCCGTACATCAGGCGAACCGCGCAGCTGACAAAACATTACACCGGATCGGAACTGGCCACGCCATTCACCAACCGCACAATCCCCAGTGGATTGGCATTTTTCAAGGCTTCAGGCAGCAGCGCATCCGGGTAATTCTGATAACACACCGGCCGCAGGAAGCGGTCTATCGCCAATGACCCCACTGAGGTGCCGCGCGCATCGGAAGTGGCCGGGTAGGGACCCCCATGGACCATGGCATCACAGACCTCGACACCGGTCGGGTAGCCGTTAAGCAGCAAGCGCCCGGCTTTTTGCTCCAGCAACGGCACCAACGAGGCGAATTGCTCAAGGTCGGCAGGCTCGGCAATCAAAGTGGCAGTCAGTTGCCCGTTAAGGCTGGACAATGCCTGCTCCAGCTCAGCCTTGTCGCGCACCTGGACCACGACCGTGGTCGGGCCAAAGACTTCCTCTTGCAATAACTCACTACCCTCAAGCAATAGGGCCACATCCGCCTGGTAAAGCTGCGCACTGGCCTGATTGCCACTTTGTTCGCGCCCCGCTATATGCGTGATGCCTTCAGCAGCATCCAGCGCAGCCAAGCCACGGCAGTAGCTGCGCAAACCCCCTGTATTGAGCAATGTCTGCGCCGGTTGCGCGTCGAAAAATTGCCCCAGCTTGCCCAGGAACGCTGAAAGTTCAGGCGAAGCGATACCCAGCACCAGCCCAGGGTTAGTGCAGAACTGGCCAGCCCCCAACACCACAGAAGCGCCCAGTTCCGTGGCGATCTTTTCACCTCGCTCGACCAGCGCCTGAGGCAGCAGGATCATCGGGTTGATGCTCGACATCTCAGCGAATACCGGGATGGGCTGTGGGCGAGCAGCGGCCATGTCGCACAAGGCTCGGCCACCCGCCAGCGAGCCGGTAAAACCCACTGCGCAAATAGCGGGGTGCTTGACCAGCCGTGCCCCGACACCACCGCCATAGATCATGTTGAACACGCCCGCAGGCATGCCAGTGGTAACTGCCGCCCGGCGGATGGCCTGCGCAACCAGGTCTGCTGTGGCCATATGGCCGCTGTGGGCCTTGAATACCACAGGGCAACCGGCAGCCAGGGCCGCCGCGGTATCACCCCCGGCGGTGGAAAATGCCAAAGGAAAATTACTGGCACCCAATACCGCTACCGGGCCAATACCCATGCGGACCTGACGAAGATCCGGGCGCGGTAGCGGTGTGCGCTCAGGCAAGGCCAGGTCGATGCGGGCTCCATGAAAATCACCACGGCGCAGTACGTGGGCGAACAAGCGCAGTTGGCCGCTGGTGCGCGCGCGCTCACCTTGGATACGCGCGGACGGCAAGGCCGTTTCGCGGCAAACGATGGCCACGAAATCATCGTCCAAGGCATCGATCTGGTCGGCAATGGCTTCCAGAAACTCGGCACGGCGCCCGCTAGAGAGTTGGCGATACACCGGATACGCCTGCGCGGCGGCCTGGGCGGCAGCATCAGCCTCGGCATCGGTGGCCTGGTAGAAGGTGCAGGGCAGCGACTCGCCGGTATGCGCATCGCGGCTCTGCAACGTAACGTCACCTGAGGCACTACGACCACCAGCAATGAATTGTTGACCCAAAATGTCGATCATCTGCGGTTCCTGTACAGAAAAGGGGGAGGGTGCGGGCATCAGGTAATGGCGCCGATCTGCCATGGCACGAATTCGTTCTGCCCGTAGCCATGAGCTTCACTTTTGCTGCGCTCGCCAGAGGCAACGCGCAGCATCATCTGGTAGATATGCTCACCGCGTTCTTCAATGGTCATGGAACCGTCGGCAATGCCGCCGCAGTTCACATCCATATCGTCTTCCTGGGTTTCCCACAGGCGGGTGTTGGTGGCGAGCTTGATCGAAGGCGAGGGCGCGCAGCCGTAGGCCGAACCTCGGCCGGTGGTGAAGGCAATCAGGTTGGCGCCACCGGCCACTTGGCCCGTGGCGGAAATCGGGTCATAGCCCGGCGTGTCCATGAACACCAAGCCATGGGCGCGCACGGCCTCGGCGTATTCGTAGACATCGACCAGATCGCTGGAGCCCGCCTTGGCGACGGCGCCCAGGGATTTTTCAAGGATGGTGGTCAGGCCACCGGCTTTATTACCAGCCGATGGATTGTTGTTGAGCTCGGCGTTCATGCGAGCACAGTAGGCTTCCCACCATTTGATCCGGGCGATGAGCTTTTCACCGACTTCGCGGCTTACAGCTCGGCGCGTCAACAAGTGTTCGGCCCCGTAGATTTCTGGGGTTTCGGAGAGGATTGCCGTGCCACCTGCAGCCACCAGACGATCCACGGCATTGCCCAACGCTGGGTTGGCGGTGATGCCGGAATAACCATCCGAGCCACCACACTGCAGGCCGACGATCAGGTGCCGAGCGCTGACCGGCTGACGTCCAATCTGGTTGGCCTTGGCCAGCAGGCTTTTCACCTGGGCGATGGTTTTGGTGGTGCCGCCCGTTTCCTGGATGGTGAACGTACGCAGTTGCTCGCCCGCCGACAGCCCCTGGGCTGCCAACAAATCGGGGATCTGGTTGGTTTCGCAGCCAAGGCCGATCATCAGCACGGCAGCGAAGTTGGGGTGGATCGCATAGCCGCCCAGGGTACGGCGCAGCATGCCCAGCGCTTCGCCACCCGGATCGACTGCGCAGCCGACGCCGTGGGTGAGGGCGACTACACCATCGACGTTGGGGAAGTCGGCCAGCGCCTGCGGGTGAATATCGCGGCGAAAGTAGTCAGCGATGGCCCTGGCCACGGTGGCCGAGCAGTTGACCGAGGTGAGGATGCCGATGTAGTTGCGGGTCGCCACCCGACCGTCCGGGCGCTCGATGCCCATGAAGGTGTCACCGTTAGGCGCGGACTGGCCCTTGGCGTCGACACCAATCGTTTCCCGCCTGCGCCTTAAACAGTTGCGTCTGTTGATTGCCCTGGATGAGCACGGCTCGGTACGCAAGGCCTCCGATGCCATGGCCTTGTCACAACCGGGGGCGACCAAGGCGCTGCACGAAATCGAAGCGATTTTTGGCTCAAGCCTGTTCGAGCGGTCCAGCAAGGGACTGGAAGCCAATGACCTGGGGCGCTGCGTGATTCGCTATGCGCGGTTGATCCATACCGATCTTGAGCATTTACGCGAGGAAATGGTCGGCATTCTCCAAGGCCATGGCGGGCGTCTGGCGGTCGGGACGATCATGGGCGCAGTGCCGGCGCTGGTGGACAGCCTTGCACGGTTGCGCGAAAAGCAGCCGGAGTTGTCGGTGGCGATTGTCGAGGACACCAGCGCACGCCTGTTGAGCTTGCTGGATCAGGGTCGACTGGACGTCGCCATTTGTCGCACCAGCGTCAGCCAGAGGCCAACGGCTTACCAGACTCGCTCGCGGGCTCAGGAGCCGCTGGTGGTGGTGGCCAATCCTTCCCACGCATTGGCGGGCACGACCGGCTTACAGCTAGGGGACCTGATGGCCAGCCGTTGGGTGGTGTTCCCGGTCAACATGCCTATGCGCCTGACCCTGGAGCGGGAATTTCGCCAATTGGACTTGAGCTTTCCGCTCTATGCGATTGAAACCTCATCGACTTTCACCACGTTGTCGTTGCTGTTGCAGGATCGCCATCTGGTAGCCGTCATGCCCGCGGATGTCGCCCAGATGGCGCTGGACCACGGCATGTTGGTCAAATTGGACCTGACCCTTCAATCGGCCAGCGAGCCCTATGAAATCGTCACCCGAGCGGATGTCGAGATGACTGCACCGATGGTGATGCTCATTGATGAACTGTTGATGGTGTGAGCGCTCGGCATGTGGGGGCGGTGGTCTGGCATTAGCACTCGCAGAATTCGTCATATGGCGGTAAACTTCAGCCATATGGCAATAAATGGAGGCGCCCGATGATCAGCAGCGTTGCCGAAAGCCGGCAGGCTTATCTGCAGGACCCTAACAAACCGCTTCAATTACTGTTTGGCAGCAGCAGCCCACAAGCGCGCAATGCTTTCGATATCCATGAGCTGATCGAGCGCGGCTTCCCGTCTGAAGCGGTGATTGCCTTCGTGCAATCGGTCAATCAATTCAAGGACAAACAGGTGTTCGTCAGGATAATCGGCCTGTCCGAGCGCACCCTGCATCGACGCATCAAGCACCCCGAACCCCTCACCGCTGAGCAAAGCAGCAGCGCCTGGCGTTTGGCCAAAGTGCTGAGCAAGGCGCAAGACGTGCTGGGCGAGCACCAGGAGGCGGTGAAATGGATGATTACCCCGGCGCTGGGCTTGGAGGGCAGGGTGCCATTGGACTTGCTCACCACCCAGGTCGGCTTCGAGCTGGTCGATGACCTGCTCACACGTATGGATTACGGGGTCTACAACTAGGAAGGCTCTATTACGGGGCCTGTATGGCACACTATTTCAGCATGCCCCCAAGTTTGCCCCTATTTGGAAGTGCTAGAAGCTGTGGCCTGGGCGGGTAGGGCGTGGATGTTGATCGGATCTACCAACGCTGGAAGGGTGCGAGGTGAGCAGCTGCCAGCACAGGTTGAGGCGATCCTGGGTCGATGGCAATGATGGCACATTTACGCTTGTTGACTTGTGGGTCAGTATTTTAATTGGTTTTAAGTAATTTTAACGATGGCTTAACGCGGCCCCTTAAAATTTTATCTGGGTGTTTTGGTTATAGGGCTTAGACGATTTTAGCTTAAGGCACTGTGCCTTTAAGGCTGCACAGGGGTGGTAAAGGAGCACATCGGCTGAATTTGTTCCTACGTTCCGGGGTTCGTTCCGGGGTTTCTGAAAAACATAGGAACACGCGCAGAGGCTCTAGCACAGCCTTCTTAAGGGCTTGTTCCTATGTTCCTATGTTTTTTCTAATTGAGAGAGAAAGAAAGAAATAGAGTATATGCTCTAAATGTGTGTGCTGTGTGCTGTGCTGTGGGGCGTAGTAGTGACCAAAACATAGGAACATAGGAACAAGCACCCTGAGACCCTTGTGCTAGAGCCTCGCGCTCGTGTTCCTATGTTTTCGAGACGCAGGAGCAAACCCCGGAACAACTGCGGAACAATCCTCTGTAACTACCGTGCTAGAGCCTCGCGTTCGTGTTCCTATGTTTTCAGAGCATAGGAACCCGCCTCATCACCTGTGCCATCATGGCCACTAAATAGCCATCACGCCTTCACTGCTCGTTGAACGGTGCTCAATGCGCAGCCTACGGTCTTGGCAGTCTCTCTTAGGCTCATGCCTTTGCCCCGGCATGTCTTGATCCGCTTGTGCAAGTCAGCGTCCACTGGTCGGCCCTTGTACTTCTCTGCAGCCTTGGCCCCCGCCCTTGCACTGGCAATGCCTTCGGCCTGGCGACGACGACGGTCCTCGTAGTCTTTGCGTGCTACCGCGACCAGCATATCGAGCATCATGTTGTTCACCGCAATGAGAATCGCCCTGGTGAAGTCTTCCATGCCCTTCTTGACTGGCTCCAGCGCCATATAGCTGGTGGGTAGATCCAGTGATACCACTGTGAGCCCCTGTGCTGCGATCTGAGCCTTCAGCTTGGCCCAGTCGCCCTGTGACAGCCGGGATAGCCTGTCGACCTGCTCTATCAGCATCACGTCGCCTTCCTGGCTGTCCTCTATCAACCTGAGCAGCTCAGGCCGGTCGAGCTTGGTGCCTGATTCGTTCTCTGTGTAGAACGCTGCGATCTTGTGGCCATGTTCCTTGGCGAACTGCTTCAGGGCTCCCTTTGCCCGGCTGGCGTCCTGGTCGTCAGTGCTTGCACGTAAGTAAGCGCGGATGAACATGGCGATGCTCCTGTACCGATTTGGATGTACCTAATATAGGTGTGCTCCTTTAGGTATGGAAAGAGGTATTTAGGTACAGGGTAATCTGTCCGATAGGCGGTACTCGCTGATGTATACCCATATCGGTACTGGCATGGCCCCAGGAAAATACCCCTTGCCCCGGAAATCATTGACGGTCGACACAAAGAACTGTTGAAGAAGCGGCCAAGGTCCGGGGGCGCCAGGGCTCCCAGGAAAGCCCCCCAGGGGCCAGAATATCGACCCCCGTGGGTACCCCCTTCGTCCTTCTCGATCCACGCAAATACATACTTGGGTCGTAGATTTCCGCGCCAATTTTTTAAAAACCCAGCCCCTAATTCCCTAATCCGTGGCTTAAACCCCCGCCATAAAATCAAGAGCTGTGCCAATTCCCTAATCCGTGACTTAAAACTTAGCGCTCCTAAATTTTCCCAGAAAAATCAGCGAGTTGTGCCAGCCATCAGCCCCTAAACCGTGACTTAAAATCAAGCACTGTGCTTAATCCCACGGCTAACAGATTCGAGGCAATTAACACAGTTCCATATAAATTGCAATAAAAATAGACGAACGGGCCTATTCATCGCTGTATGCAATGTTATTATGTACGCATGCGACAAATTCCAGCCGGGGGCGGAATGATGAAACCGACCAGTGCCAGCATCACGACAGCGATCAGCCTCAGCCAATTAGCGGCCTGGTTAGGCGTTGACCTTTCGAACGCCAGCCGCAAAGTGCAGCAACTTCCAGCCCACGAAGTGCGTACCGGCAAGACCGGCCGGCCACAGCAGTGCATCTCCCTGGCCGATCTGGCCGAACTCATTCAAGCCAGAACTGGAAACCTGTCCGCCATCGAATGCCGTTTGAGGCTCGCGTTTATGAGCAAGTGTGCTCCTGCAAAAAGTTCTGATCGTGCCTGGCGGCATGGGACTTTCCGGCTCGTCGAGCAGCCCGATGGCAGCTTCTACGTGGTGCCGACCGGCGTCGACTTGAGCACCTTGCCGCTCGACGTCCGCGCCGCGGTCGAGGAAGCCACTGCCAAGCACAACGCCGAATGCAGAGCGCGCCATGAAGCACGCAGGCGGACCCGAACGCAGGTGCAGTCATGACCGTGCCTGGCGGCATGGGTTGGCACCTGTGCCAGTCGCCCCTGAGCCCGACTGCCCCATGGCTTCCTTACGGGTTGTTTGCTCGAGCAACTACTGCCGTACAGCTCGAGCAACTACTGATCGACCTCGCCGTCGCCGAACTGGCGACCGGGCGATTCACTGTGCATTAGCAGGCACTGCCTGCAGGAGCAAAAATCATGGCCGATCAAGGCTTTATGGAACTGTTGAACCAAGGCTTGGGCAACGTGACCAGTACGCCGCTGGGGCAGTTGGGCATGGGCCTTTTGATGGCCAGTGGCCATCAGAAAGGCAACCCGGGTTTTGGCAGCCGTCTTGGCCAGGCCTTTGGCAGCATGTCCGACATGCAACGTGCCCAGGCCCTGCAGGAATATCGTCGACAGATGATCGCCTCGCAGCAGGCCGACCTGCAGATGCGCCAGCAATCCGCACAGACCAAGGCCGATCAGGCCCAGCGCCAGCAACAGGCGTTCCAGAACCCTGATGTGCTAAGCCAGCTTGGCCCGCTGAGCCAGGCACTTGCCAAGCTTGGCGTAGACCCCAGTGCGATCTTGCGAGCCAACGCTGGCGACAACTTGGCAGCCCACAGGCAAGCGGCTCTGGCTCAACAGCAAGGTCAGTTCGACACGCGCCAAGCGCACATCGGTAGTGGCGGTGGTGGACATGTGCAAGGGCCGAGAACGCCGATGCCAAGGCAGTTTGTCGACCGCCCGCTTGAAAACGGGATGATGCAGCGCCTCCAGTACAACCCTGAATCGCAGGGCTATGACGTTTTTGGCGAACCGTTCAGCCCCCACTCGACGCGGGGCAAATCCTCCAAGTCTGCCAGCCCATTGGAAGCGGTGGTTGACCAGCTAACGCCCGCCGCGCCAGCAGCTGCAGCCCCTGGACTGGAAAGTCTGCCAGGTACTGGCTCACTGCAGTCCTACGCACCGTCGCAGAAACCCCAAGGCATCGTCGCCGCTGGATCTGTGCCGACGGCACCCAAAGCCAGCAGTGCTGCACCGTCCGGTGATCTGGCCGCTGCCAGGGATGCCATCGTCGCCGGCAAGTCACGCCAGGCCGTGGTTAACCGCTTGCGCCAGGCTGGCTACAGCGACGCGCAGATTCGGCAGGCGGGGATCTGATCATGGCCCTGTCCTTTGACGACCTGCCCGATGAAGCGCCTGCTGTGCCGACCACGAAGGCCGCGCCACAAGCGGCTGGGCTGAGCTTCGACGACTTGCCGGACGAATCACCCAACCGCACAGCGGGTCAGTGGGCGACCGACATCGGCGGCAACATCGGTCGCGGTGCTTACAACCTGTTCGATAGCATCGCCGGGTTGGGCGATGTCGCAACCGGTGGCGAGGCCACGCCGTGGCTTGCCCAGCATGGCCTGGATTCCAAGGCTGCCCGTGCCAACCTCGATGCAGAAATGTCGCCCCAAGCCAGAGCCCAGCAGCAGGAAGTCGCTGGCGCCCAAGGGTTTCTGCCAACCATCAATGCCGCGCTGCGCAACCCCGCGTACATGGCTGGGCAAATCATCGAGTCGTTGCCGACGATGGTCGTCGGTGGCGTAGCAGGTAAAGGCGCTGCACTCGGTGCCAGGGCACTGGGATTAAATGCAGGGCGCGCCGCGCTTGTCGGCGCAGGTGCCGGCGAAGGACTTGCTACTGCCGGGGGCCAAGCGGCTCAGACGGTGCAGCAGACTGGCGACCTGACGTTGGGGCAGACCGCTGCTGCACTCGGTTCAGGCGCGCTTACCGGCCTTATCGGTGCCGGATCCGCTGGTCTGGGTAGTCGCTTTGGTGCGGCCGATGTCGATGCCATCTTGAGTGGTGCAGCTGGACCCTCGGCAGGCCGTGGCATGTTCGGGCGGATGGGTATCGGTGCTGGTTTAGAGACCAGCGAAGAGGCGCTGCAATCCAGTCAGGAACAAGCCGCGCAGAATATGGCACTCGGTAATCCGCTGAGCCAGGGTGTTGGTAATGCTGCAGGCCAAGGCGCTTTGCTGGGTGGGCTGATGGGCGCCGCCAGCGGTTTGCGCCGCCCCGCAGTGAGTGCGCCCCAGTCAATGCCTGCGCAGCAACAGCAGGGCCAAGCCGTACCAGTATTCAACCCACAAGGCATGGCAATCCCTACCCCAGCCCCCAGCGCGTCCCCAATCGCGCCACAGCCTGCCACGGTGCCGGCCCAGCCGCTGCCACAACCTGTGCCGTTCGCTGGTAGCCAAGACATCGCGCCGTTGCTGCGGAATATCGGCATGGACGAGACCCGCACTCAGCAGACACTGGATCTACTCCGCCCCGTCGAGGCTGATATCGAAGCCCAGCGCCGTGGTGTTTTGCCGGTTGCAGAGCAGCAACGCCTGGCCAGCCTGATCGGCCTCAAAGGTGACAAGGCCAATGCCTTCGCCCGTCAGGTGGGGGAAACTTGGGCACCGGAAACGATCATCGCGGCGACCAACAATGTCGCGAGCCAGTACAAAGATGTGCTCACGCTGCAACAGAAAATTGCCAGCGGCCAGGCCAGCGACATCGATCGCGCCGAGTTCGTGCAGCGCCTTGGTGAAATGCGCCAGTCCTTCGGCAACCTCGCAGGCGCCAGGGCCGAGGCGGGCCGTAGCATGGCGGCGTTTAGGGGCAGTAACTTCGACTTCAACCGCACCAAAAACATCCTTGAAAGCTTGGGCACCGACGGTGCTGACGACCTGGCCAAAGCATTCGGGGCAGCGGTCAAAGCGGGTGGTATCGGGAATACAGCGCGGTTGATTAACCAACCCGACACACTCATGCAAAAACTGTTTGGATACTATTACCGCAGTGCCTTGATTTCCAACCCCGCGACAACGGTAGCGAACGTGATCGGCAACGCGGGGATGCTCGCAAAGCGCTCAGCAGACCGTGCTGGCGCCGCTGTGGTGAGCACCGCAAAAAATGTGCTTGGCGGTAAGGGCGAAACGGTCTGGCGTGAACCGGTCGCACTGCTCAGGGGCAACGCGGCCAACCTGCTCAATGCAACCCGTGCAGCAGGGCAAGCTTTCATCGAAGGGGATAATGCGGCCACTGGTATTAACGCGGTGGAAGCCACCGGCAACATGAACGCTCCAGGCGGCGTACTGCACAATGTGGCAAGCCTGCCTTTTCGGGGCCTTGCAGCAGGTGATTCATTTTTTCAGACCGTCCATATGGGCGGCGAACTGCGTGCCTTGGCTACTCGACAAGCGAGCGACGAGAAACGCAACGGGAGACTCCCGGCGGGCATCACCCTGTCACAGCGCGTTGACCAGATCGTTGCTGACCCCAGCCCGCAGATGATCGAAGCTGCTGGCGACTATTCCCGGCACGCGACCTTCAATCAAACAGCGGGTCCGCTGGTAAAAGGTGTGCTCGCACTCAAGCGTAAGTTACCGATTTTACAGGTAATTTTACCTTTTTTGCGCACGCCAAGTAACATTGCAAAGGAGGTTATCGGCAGCACTCCGCTGGCCGGACTGACCCCGAAGTTTTGGGAAGATGTGCGCCAGGGTGGGGCGACCCAAGAACAGGCGCTCGGAAAAGTGCTGGCTGGTTCGGCGTTCATTACTGCTGCGTTGCTCGCTGCCAGCGAAGGGGCAATCACGGGCAGCGGTGTGAATGACAAGGAGCGCAGGGCCAAACAGGCCACGGGCTGGCAACCTTACTCCATCCTTGTGGACGGGAAATATCATTCTATCCAACGGTTGGACCCCTTCTCGTCCATGTTGGCGTTGGCCGCAGACCTTGCCGCCATGAAGCCCGGATCGGATAGCGCGACCAAGCTGGCGGGTGATTTGCTCGGTTCGTTCGTCGCCAACATCGTGGACAAAACCTCGCTCGCTGGTCTGAAAAACGCTGCTGAATTTCTCAGTGACCCAGCTGGTCGGGGTGCGTGGTATCTGAAAAACACCCTTGGCACACTGGCGCAGCCGCTCACTGTGCTCAGTACGCTGGCGTCCAGTACCGACCCCTATGCCCGTGAGTCGGCCACTGTGCTGGACCAGATCAAGTACCGCACGCCAGGGCTGCGCGATGACTTGCCCGTCAAGCTGGATAACTGGGGCGATCCGGTGGAGAACACCCGCCAGGGCTTGTCCATGTTGGCGGTTCCGTCTACGACCAGCGCCGAGACGACTGACCCTGTACGCCTGGAGGCTGCGCGTCTTGGCTGGACGCCACCAGCGTTCCAGAAAGCGCTGACCCTCAAAGGCAAGCAGACCCCGTTCACGACTGAGCAGCACCACGAGCTCGTCCAACTGGCAGGGCAGCTGACGCACCGTGGCGCTCAACGCCTAATGCAGTCGCCTGCCTGGAAAAAGCTCGACGACGACCAGAAGCGCGATGCCTTGGAGGCAGTGGCCAAGAAGGCCAGGGCAGCTGTGCGGATGGCTGCTATTCCCTACATCCACGCAGGCAATCGATCCGCACTCGACCGCCTGCGCAGTTCCGTCAACCAACGAGGCAATCAGTGATGAACATCGAACAAGCCACCGAAGCTGTGCAACAGGCCCAGGTGAGGCTCGACGGATTGCGCCAGGTCGAGGAAATGTTGCGGCGTGAACTGCCAATTGCCGAGCAGGCGCTTGATGCGGCACGCGCCAGGTTGTGCCGCATCAAACGGCAAAACGGTGTCGTCGCCCGCAGTCGTAAGGATGAACTCGCCGCGATCCGTCGGCAGATCGCAGCCCTCGAAGCCCAAGAGGATTCCAGCCATGTATGACAATGACTCGCGTCAACATTTTGAAGTCGAACAGGTCCAGCACCTTCGCGAAGAAGCGAAGCTGTACAACCTTGATTTCGCCCGCGCCAGGATCAGCCTGCAAGGCGATCAACACACCGTCGTCTTCGACAAGCCGGTCGTACCAATCGACAAGTTCCTGGGCTATGCACCACCCGCCCGGTTCAGCCACCCCAGCGCCCTGCAGGTCGAAGGCACCATGCTTGATGGCCTGATTCGAATCCAGCGCGCTGAACGCCAAGCGGTGCGCTGTGGCGTAGTGTTCGGCTGGTCTGGTGAACAGATCAACCGTCGCCCTTTGACCGCTGAAGAGCTCGCCGAATACAAATCGCGCACCAGCCACGCGGTGCAGGTCGCCAAGCTGCAGGCAGAGCTGCAGGAGGCAATCCAGAACCAAGCGCGGCGCGCCCAGAAGGTGCGGGAGTCGGTTGATCTTTCCGCGCGCTACAGCGTCGCCGCTGGAACCGACCCGCTGATGAGTACCGACGAAATCGACATGCTCATCAGCGCCACGCCTACCAAACCACGCCGCGCCAAAA
Organism: Pseudomonas sp. KH_021; assembly: GCF_057838865.1. Classification (NCBI taxonomy): domain Bacteria; kingdom Pseudomonadati; phylum Pseudomonadota; class Gammaproteobacteria; order Pseudomonadales; family Pseudomonadaceae; genus Pseudomonas; species Pseudomonas sp. KH_021. The sequence goes on from NZ_CM174477.1 coordinate 3,124,887, forward strand.
GCGCCAGGAGTCTGTGAGCCATGAATGACCAAGAACTTGCAGGTTGGGCCGCTGAACTGACTGGCAGCACCGGTGTGCCAGACGATCAGGACGACGGTTATACATCGGAGTCGGAAACCCTGGACGACGACGGTGCTGTTGCCGAGTTCGAAGACTACGCTCGTGACCGCGACGAGCGCCTGGGGCTCAATGACCTGGAACATGGTGATCAGCAGGACGACGGCCATGTAGACGACGGCGAGCCCGCCAAAGGCCGCCAGAAGCGGGTGCCGCTCTCTGTGCTGCAGCAAGAGCGTGCCAAGAAGCAAGCGGTGCAGGCGCAACTGCAGTCACAGTACGACGAGGTACAGCGGCTGTCTGCGCAGCTGCAGCACCTGCAACAGCAGGCTGCGATCCCTGCGTTCGAGGAAGATCCGCAAGCCCACGTCGAGGCGCGCTTTCAACAGCTGGAACAGCGTCAGCAGGTCGAGGCCCACCAGCGGCAGGTCACTGCCCAAGTCGACATGATCGAGCGCGAGATAGCCGTAACCGCGCCGGAAGTGGTGCGCGTCGAAGCCGAGTTCGCAGAGCAGCACACCGACTACCACGACGCGTTTGCGCATCTCAACGCCGAGCTGGATGCTCGGGTTCGGCAACAGCACCCAGGGGCCAGTGAGGCGCAACATGCCATGGCCAAGCGGTGCGCCATGTTGATGTTCGCCAAAGACTGCCAGGCCAAAGGCCTCAATCCTGCAGGGCTGATCTATGCCAAGGCGCAGGAGTTGGGCTTCCAGGCGCGGCACAGTGCGCCCGCAACTGGCAACAGTGGTCAGCGTGGGCCAGGTGGCGTCAGTGCCGGCAGACTGGCCAGCATGACGGACGACGAGTTCAACCAGTTGTACGCGGACATGCAGAGCAAAGCCCTTGTGCGTCCGTCGTTCGGGGGTGGGCAATGACGGAAGCACGTCCTGGCAGGCTCACACGCGGTATGCGCATCGAACGCGTGCTGGCCGACCTGCAACGCGACATCGAGTGCCGAGGCAGCCTGGAAGAAAAGCGCCAGCGTCGCGCGATCCTGAGGGGTCTGCGCCTGGCGGCGTGGGTGCTTGAGGACCGACCGCCAGTCAAGGAAGTGGCTCGGGAGTTTCGCGCTGAGTTGTTTGGCTACGCACTGCCAGTTGTAGACGATGGACTGTGCCAACCCGGCACCGATGAGGTGGAAGACGGGTGAGGTGTGCAGCACAATCGGTAAGGGCGCCCATGAAGTGCCCTTATGCTGTGCTCATGTACTGTTCTTTTTGGTTCGATGCCACCAGCGCGGTTTTACCTCCTGCTCTTGGGGCGGAAACGCCGTGCTCATGCTTCCATACTGCTTCCCGTCTGGAAACCAACCGTCCTGTTTGGCCTCATCAAAAATGACTTGTCCCACTCTAGGGGCATACCCCTCCAGCATTTTCTTGTTTCTTTCCACGATAAGCAGTCCATGACTCCGTAGGTCAGCGCAAAGTAGGTCGCCCAGAAATATGATGTCATCAGTGCAGGAGTAGATCGCTTGGATCGTGTCGCCGTACTCTTGATTGATAGACCCTTGAGCGTTTGGTGTGCCGAAATACATGTTTTCAAGCGCCATCCCGTTAGGGAATTTTTCTTCGCTGAAAGTGGCGATAAGGGCATTTCTTCTTGCAATTGCAATGTTCAGATTCATGACGCTTTGCGCAATGGTCGCCACAAGGGATGCAGGGCGACCTGCAACGGTTAAGCGGCCAAGCACAATATCTTGAAGGTGGGCGATTGGCAGGGATAATTCAGGCAAGCTCCGCATGTCAATAATGGGCTTGGAAGTGGCTTTTACTTTTCCTGATGATGCGTCTGCTAAGTGTGCTTGGCGATCTTTGAGCACGCCGTCGTAGGTGGTTTTCAGAGTTTTGACATGCTGTTGTTTGAGTATCAGAGCGCCGTTGGTTATGTTGAACGCGAGTGTTATTGCGGTATTGGTAGCACGAAGTTCGCCCACCAGCGTCTCGCGTAGCTTGCCCCGTTCAGCGATGCGTTGCGCAGCCCATGCGCCTGCGAAGGCCCCCGCCAAGGCGGCAGTGAATCCCGAATTTGCAAAGTCTTTAATGCCCTCCCAGGCTTGGATTAGCGCCGCCCTGGAAGGAAGTTCTGCTACCAGGCTGCACAGTGCTGCTGCGAATTCGTCCACTTGCGAACCCCTGTTCCGAATTGGGCAGTGTGCCGATGTTCAAAGCGCTGCACGGGCGGCACACTGGCCAAGTATCGCCCATGCAATCAAGACGGCCATGATGTTGTCGCGTGATGCTTCGCCAGGCTTCTGAGCCTGGCATTGGGCAACATCTTTGTCACTTCGTATAGCCGTCCAGATCGTTCGATATCCGACTATGCTTCTATCCAACTGTACAGCGTCGATCAGCTAACCTCCCGTTCTGTTGATGGAGTAAGGACCCATGAGACTGAGCCTTGCTTTGCTAGGCGCCGCAGTGATCCTCAGCGGCTGTACTCTGGCATCCAAAACCTACACCTCCGACGGTCGAGAAGGGTACAGCCTCAACTGTTCAGGCACAGCGTTGAGCTGGGGAGGATGCCTTGAAAAGGCCGGATCCTTGTGCGGTGCTCGCGGGTACGATGTACTGGAGCGCTCGGGGGATACCGGGAGCGTGGCGGGGGGTGGCGGGTACAGTATGTTTGCTGGATCTGTCATCACCAGAACCATGCTGATTGCGTGCAAATAAGTTCGCGGAGAATCGAAGGTCATGAAGATGAGCCAGACAGCGTTCTTCAGATACCTTGGCGCCCCGCTTGCCAACTTTCGCTGGTCGTGGGGTGGGGTGCGTGCGAAAGACGGTGCTGTATTCTTGCGGGTGTGGAAAGACCGTGAGCGGCTTTCCGGCGTGCGTCGCTTAATGATGGTTCTCCATCAAACAAAGTATGCTGGTGATGAAAAGCCTGGCTACAGGGAGAGGAGGAGGCACATTGCTCTAATCCGTCAGGGGGCACCCTGCTACATGGTGGTGTGCCGTGCCAAAGACGAAATCAGCGACCCTCGTAGAATCAAGTGTGTCAACGCTGATGAAGTGCTTGTTGGCGGGGAGGTCGTTGAGTGCGACGGGGACACGTGGATCGAAGTAGTCTCGAGCGCACCCGTCGCATCAGTGTTGTGATCCACTATGTGCACCGATTTATTCCCCACGCTGCCAGCGAGCCAGGTCGCCGAGGCGTTCGGCCTCCCTGAGAAGGATGTCCACCCCGTGCAGGACGTTCTGTGGCGTCGGCCCGCTGGCACAGTTGCAGGCCATGTCCGTGGCCGTGATGAGGGTGGCGAACTGGACCCGCCTCGGCAGGCTGGTGAAGGTTTGATCCAGCCAGTGCAGGTCGAGAACGGCCAGTGTCGGGTCAGCTTCAGCAGCCTTGAGCAGCGGGGCGGATGCTGCCAGTTCGACCACTTCCCTGGCGTCGAGCCGTGCCTTCAAGCGCTTGAAGGCGAAAGCGTTGAGGTCATGAATGCTCATGGTCAACGGCCTCCTGCACAGAGAACAGGCTTTGAGCATTGGGCTGCTTGAGGTACGCCCCGCGTTGCTCGGGAGTCGCCAGTGCCCACTGCGCGGCGTTGCGCCAGCAGGTGATGTGCAAGTTCTTGTTCTCGCTGCCCACTTGCACGCGCGTTTTCTTCGATTCGCAGCCACGGGCGTTGAGTACTTTGCCGAGGGTGGTGCGGTTCACGTCCCTCGACAGCTGCCCTCGCAGCGCACCATTGACATTGATGGTCACACAAAGCTCGCCAACAACTCCAAAGTCCTTGTCGAAGGGCGTGCGGTGCTCTTCGATCAGATCGTCTATTAACGTGGCAAGCTCGCTTCGTGCCGCTAGCTGCATGGCCCTTGACCCTTCAGTCTGAGGTACAGGGGCGAAGGCGTCCCAATCTTTGGAGAACACCCAATTGTGCAGCACGCCTGCCAGCAGTGCTGGGCCAACCCCGTCGATCCATTCACCGAATGCCTTGTAGTAGGCATCGTCCTTGCGCTCTTCCAAGCAGCGCATGACCAGCACACGGCCGTCGTTTTCCATCAGCGGCAAGGCGTCTTCGTTGTTCGTGGTGATGATGTAGTGCGCGATGTTCATGATCTCTTTGGCAGCGCGGCCCTTACCCTCGAAGGTCACTACCGGCTCGCTCACCATGTTCTTGAACTTCTCGTAGCCGTCCTGCTTGTCACTGCGCGCCATCTCGTTGATGACCACGATGCGCTTGTGCTCGACCACGTCATCGAAACTCTTGTTGATCGCGGCACCCGTTGTGCTGGCCACCATGGTTGGGCCAAAGATCTTGGCGATCAGCCGGTGCAGCATGGACTTGCCCACCCGCCCATACTTGGAGTACATCAGCACCGCTGTGGGCATCTTGGCCCCAGGGTGCTGGTACAGCCAAGCCAGCCAGTTCAGGAAGAACATCACCGCGACGGCATCACCGCCAGCGATGTACATCAGGTGGTTCAGCAGGATCATGATGTCTTCATGGGTGGCGTTGTGGTCCGGGGCCGCCATCGTTTCCTTGAGCTTGTGCCAGCGGTTGTAGACGTCCGGCGCTGCGTCGATCTCCTCTCGTTCGCTTTTTTCAGTTGGCTCCATGACGACTCGGCGCACCACGCGGCGTTCTTCTGCGCTCCAGTCCCACCAGACGATGCCGGCGTCCTTCACCGTTTCTTTACCCTCGTCGTCAACGAAAACCACGCGGCCATAGTGCTTGGAGCAATACTGCCTGAAACTCTCCTTGCACATCCTGTCGCCGCTGGCTTTGTGGTATGCCTCCGGGGTCTTGCCTGAGAGGAAGATAAAGTCTTCGGAGATGTACCGCAGGATCTCGTGGGACTCTTTGTCGATTTTCGGCCCCCCGCCTTCGGGCTTAGTGTCGTTGCCTGATGTTTCGCTAGTCTGACTCATGTGTTACCCCCTCCAGGTGGCGCGCAGGGCGTCCTCCCGGGCATTCTGTTGCTCAGTGTTTGGTTTACAGTGCCTAGGAGCCTAAGTTCAGACGTTCAGATGGCTGCGCTCTAACGGCGCGGCTCATTTCATGCGGAATACAGCGCTTACGACTTCGGAAGTTATGCACTTGCCGGGGTTTTTTATACTCGAGAGTTATGCGGGTTGTTTGGCGTTACGAGTGTGTCTTGCAGCGCGATAAACCACACGTTGCTCGGCGTTCTTTTCCTTGATCCAAGCCATGACTTCTTCCCGAGGCCATGCAACACGGGCCGGGCGTCCACTAGAACGCATCATGCCTAACTGAACTGGGGCGGGGAAATATCCAAGGTGGCACCAGTCTTCCAGAGTTGTGTCGCTGATCCCTAGTGTTTGACGAACTTCAGGTCTGAACATATAAACGCATTGAATCTCTACTGCGTCCCGCGTAATTGGGTAGACTGGTTCTTCGCTTGGTACATTCATCACATTCACCTCTATTTGCCGCCCGGTGTTTGGTGTTGCCGCTGACTTCTATGTTAATGCGGTATCGGGAATGAGTAATGGTTTGGGCACTAGTTTCGCCCATACCGTTCGTCAGAAACGGCGCCAGCCCACGAGATACGCGGACTTGGCGACACGCAATTTTTATTGCGGGTCTGTACCTGCTCGAAGTTTGTCGAGGTAATTCGCCCACGCCTGCATGGCCGCTGTCCGCCCCTTGAGTAACTGTGCCCGTGCATAGGCCGCCCCTAAGCCAGACGCGAGTGGCTGGGTGTGGCTTAAGCACATCTCAAGCACCAGCGGGTCAAGGTCTAGGACTTCATGACCCAAGGTGCGGAACTGGCTACGGAAGCCATGGGCAGTAATCTCGCCACGCGTGTAACCCAACCCATTGATCAGGCGGCTGAGCAACGAGTCCACCGTTATCGGTTTGTTCTTGCCATATTTTGAAGGGAACACCCAGTCGGAAACCTTTGCCTGAACCCTGCGTTCTTCCAGGATGGCAAGCGCCTGAACGGGCAGGGGCACAATGTGGCCCTTGCCTGTCTTGGAGACAGTGAACTCCCAGCGTGCCACGGCCACGGCCATGTCCAGCTGATCCCAGCGCATGAGCGTGATCTCCACCGGTCGCACCGCCAGCATCACCAGCAGCCGCAATGCCGCGCCAACGCTGTCATGGGCGCCGTGGTGTGCATCCAGCTTGCGCAGCAACTCACCCAGTTTGATCGGGTCGAGAATCGCCGGGTGCTCTTTCGCCTTGTGTTTCGGTCGCAGGTCGCTACGGTTGGCCGCAACGTTGCGCTCCACCAGACCCTCACCCTCGGCGAAATCCAACACACGTTTAATCAAGCCGAGCGTGTGAATCGCCGTCACCTTGGATTCCACCTTGAGCGTATTAACCAGTGCCTTGACCTGGTTATACTTCAAGTCTGCGACGGGTATCGCACCGATGTGGGGGTTGGCGTGCTTACGCAACCTGCTTTCATAGCTGTCCAGGGTGGCGTCGGTCAGCCTTTCGTCATCAGTCAGAGAACGCTTATGCTCCATGAACATCGCCGCCACCCGCTCAAAGGTATTCACTACCCTGGCGGCTTGCACTGCGGCTGCGGCTCTCTCGGCAGCGACTGCAGCCCGTCCGACCTCGACCGGGTCAACCCCCTGTTTGATCATCCTCTTGGCTCCTTCCGCCTTGGCGCGGGCATCACGCAAACCAACCTCGGGATAGACACCAAGCGCCAGCCTTCGCTCCTTGCCGTCCAATCTGAACTTGAGCCGCCAGAGCTTCGAACCGGACGGCGTCACCTCCAGGTACAGGCCAGGCGTGTTAGCACCGTCGCTGAGTTTGACGGACTTTTCGGGGGTCTTATGGGCTCTGATTTCGGTGTCGCTGAGTTCTTTCTTGACGCGCTTCATGGTGCCGGTCGACCTTCAAAAATAGGGGCATCGCCTAAAAATTGTGCCCCTAATTTGGTCGGGAGACAACACGTAACCTCGGGCAACAATACCCAACACCGGAACCGCAAGCCCCGTGTTTACTGGTCATTGCACATGGCGAGCCGCGACGTAGACGGTTCGTCGTTGAACGGGGTCTACAACTGATGGCGAGCATTCCAGGGAATGGAGAGATTTACCTCTGGCGGTTGGACCGCAAGGAACATGCACCGACCTGGTTCAGCGGGATCGGTGCCGAGCTTGGCGGTGGACGCTGGAATTCAAAAGGGGTCAAGGCCGTGTATGCCTCGGCCGATCCATCTACGGCCATTCTTGAAGTGGCCGTTCACAAGGGCTTTCGGGCTTTGGACAGCGTCGCTCATGTATTGACCGGTGCACGGGTGACTGACCGCAAACAGGTTCACCTGCTCTACCCGGACGCACTGCCCAATGCCAACTGGCTGGTGCCGGGCACTCCGGGTATTGGCCAGCAGCAGTTCGGTAATCAATTGCTGGCCCGGCATCCGTTTATCCTGATTCCTTCCACCGTTTCACGACATAGCTGGAACGTGCTGATGAATCCAGACTTGGCGGATGGCTTGTTCGAGGTGATCAGCCAGGAACACTTTGCTCTTGATACACGTTTGAACCCGCCGCTTTAGCACTCTGACTGGGGGAGGGGGCTGGGATTGGTTTGCTGCCTGCAATATCTGCAATATCTGCAATATCTGACGCAGGTATGATTCAAAAACGCACAAGGCAAGTGAATGGACCGATACGCCCCGCGCCAGTGGCTACCCCACGAAAAGCCTTCACTGCCAGGTTCACCCTCGACGCCCCTGCATTCCAATCGCAAGCGCCTAACGCATCCCCGTTCCGTGCGCATCACGGTAGACCCGGACCAGCCGCAAGTGCAGCGGCTTCGGCCGGGGATGTCGGTGGTGGTCCGCATTGATACTGATTTTGTGGGAGAGGGGGATCGGGGAGTAAAAGACGTCCTACCCACACAGAATTAAAATGCGCGATGGCATGAGTATTCAGGGGTGAGTACAAATGTACTCCTGAGTGCGGCAGCCCACTCTGTCTGCCTATGATGGGCAGGGTACAGCGATTTTTCTTAGCACAGAATGTTATAACTCAACTAAATAGACATTTAGTTGAGTTATAACATTCTATGCTTTCTACAGCCGAATAGGGCTTGTATTGCGTCGAGCTCTTCCAGCGCCAACACCCTTATTTAGGGGCTGTTCGACAGATTTTCCATCGACTTGGACAAACTCCATTCACTCGTAAAACAGAGCATTCCAGGTAATTCCGCAAAGGTCGTAAGGCTCAGTTGCACAGACGGCTCGACGATATGCAGGCCCGAGCCATGGGAATTCACGTAGACAAATCCAATCGGACAATCCGTTTCAGTAACGAACGGCGCCCCAGCATTACTGCTTGGATAGCTTCATCGATCACAAAACGCGTCGCTAAGGCACTGCAAAGCTTCGTCCGCTGCGAGTCACGGTGCGGCCGAACGCTCGAATCCAGGTGGCACTGAAGCATCGGTGAAATTCCAAACCGGATGGTTGCTGACATGATTGAGCGCGCGTTGAAGAGTTGGCGTGTGCAGGCTGGAAGCGAGTGTCGAGGCGTAGCTGCCAAGGTTGCTGAGATCAGGCCTGTGGGGTTGATGGCTGTGTTGAAAACCAGCCTCCACTGACCCTGACACACATAGATACAATTACGCATAATGTATATTATGTTAAATTGTGTATTGGGTGGCGGGTGCTGATGTCTGTTTCCACTAACTTGCGACTCCGCCAATTTGAAACTTTTCGTCCTGAATTCGCTCTCTGCTCACCCCTTTGTAATGCAAATTTGAAACTCAAGCGGATGGCGTCACCAGCGACGGGGTCAACCTCGCCTATTGGGAAGCCGGTACGGGCACGCCGTTGATTTTCATCCAGGGCTGGTCAGCCAATGGCGCGTTGTATTTTCACCTCATGCACATCCTCAGCCAGCATTATCACGTGTACGTGCTGGATGTCAGAAACCAGGGACTCTCTGAAAAGGTAGCCTTTGGCACCCGGATTTCCCGATATGCCATGGACGTGAAACAGTTTGCAGATCACCTGGGCGTGTCCCAAGCGGATTACTGCGGTTGGTCGATGGGCGCGGCGATCCTGTGGGCCTACATCGACCTGTTCGGTACACAAGGCATGCGCACGCTGAGCATCATTGACCAGGCGCCCTCGGTTTATTGTCATGAAGACTGGACCGAACAGGAGCGACTGCAAGCCGGGGCGTTCACCACCTCGCCAGAGCGCATGATTGCGTCCTACGCCAAGGGAGCGCCCACCAACCAACTGATCAGCGCGACTCGGGTGCTGGAACGGGCCATTGCCCTGGACTCACCCTACTTACACAACGCAATTAGCCTCGCTCAGGCCGTTGTAGAGGACGACATGGCGTTTATGGAGCGCGTGCTGTTCGATCACGTCACCAACGATTGGCGGGATGTCATCCAGACGAAAATCGATGTTCCAACCGCCATTTTCACCGGCGAATACAGCGACTGGCTGGGCAGCCAACGCTGGATGCATTCAGTCATCGCGGGATCTGCACTGCATGTGTACACCAAGCCCGAACAGGGCGATCACTTCCTGGCGTTGAAGAATCCGGAAAAGTTCGCGACCGACCTGCGAGGCTTTCTGGATAAGTGCTAAGTCAGCGCCTGTCCGGAGAAATCCTTTCTACTGCTCCCATTGAGGATGGGCAAATCGCTCAGCGAGAAAATTGATCAGCACCCGGACTTTGGTCGCCAAGTGCTTGCGGGTGGGATAGACCACGTAGATACCCAGTTCGACGGACTGGTACTCAGGCAGGATCTCAACCAGGTCCCCTGTCCGTAAATCCTTGGCCACCATGAAGCTGGGTTGCAAGGCAATACCGCCCCCCGCCAAGGCGATACTGCGACAGGTATCGCCATTGTTGCAGCGAACAATCGAGCGGGTGCGCACACTTTCACTGCCATCGGGGCCCAAGAACTGCCATTCATTGCCGCTCGCGAAGTTGGTATACGCAATCACTCCGTGCTCTGCCAGGTCTGCCAACGTGCGCACTTGAGCATGGCTCGCCAGATAGCCGGGTGAAGCGCACAGGCACATCCGCGTGCCCGCGAGCCGACGCCCTATCAGTGAAGAGCTTTCCATGCGAGCAATACGCACAGCGGCATCGAAGCCCTCCTCCACAAGATCCACCAGTCGGTCGTTCAAGCTGATGTCCAACTCGACGTTGGGGTAGGCCTTCATGAAGTCGCCCCATAGCGGCGCCAGGTGCAGCACACCGAAACTGACCGGTGCATTTACCCTCAAAACGCCACTGGGTTCCGGTGCGGTGGACGATACGGCCTCCTCGGCCTGATCCATGAGCGCCAGCACTTCGCGTGCCTGGTGGTAAAACTGACGCCCCTCCTCCGTCAATGAAAGCCGTCGGGTCGTGCGGTGCAGAAGCCGCGCACCGAGTCGTTCTTCAAGGCCGCTCACGTAGCGTGAGATAGCCGCCTTCGACATTTCCAAGGGTTGTGCCGCCCCGACAAAACTGCCTTTATCGACCACGGTACAGAAGACCTGCATCTCCAACGCTCTGTCCATCATTGTCTCGATAAGTGGAACGGTTAGTCGCATTTGGCCTTATTTATCTCAGAATCTCAATCTATAAACTGAGCCCATCGAAACGCACATCAAGGCAAATGAGGTCGCGATGAAAATTACAGTAGTGGGTACCGGCAACATGGGTTCGGCGTTTGCCAAACAACTGTCCAGTGTCGGCCACATCGTCAGAATCACAGGCCGCGACATCGACAAGGCTAGAACCTTGGCCGCTCAATTTGACACTGTCAGCGCTTATCCGGCTGCCGAGGCACTGGGTGACAGCGACGTCGTTGTTCTTGCAACCGCTTACGAAGACGCCGTCAAAGCCCTGCAAAGCCTGGGCGATCTGACAGGCAAGGTAGTCATCGACATCACCAACCCACTGAGCGCCGACTATATGTCGCTGACCATCGGTCACGTGACAAGCGCAGGCGAGGAAATTGCCAAAGCAGTACCTCAGGCCCACGTCGTCAAAGCGTTCAACACGCTGTTCGCCCAAGTACTCGCCGACGGCCCGGCATTCGCCAATGACCAACGCGGCAGCGTGTTTGTCGCCAGCGACAGCGTTCGGGCCAAACAGACCGCTACCGCCATGGCACAGAGTCTGGGCTGGAACACGGTTGACGCAGGCGCGTTGGTCAATGCCCGTTACCTGGAGCCATTGGCAGGTCTGAATATCTACCTCGGCTACGGCGCTGGTCTGGGCACTTCCATCGCCCCTGTCTGGCTTAACAAGTAATCATTGAGGAGCACTCACCATGAACACTTCGTTCCCCCTGTTGTTTGTGTCTCATGGTGCTCCGATGTTCGCCATCGAGCCTGGTCTGGCGGGTCAACGTCTGGCCGAACTCGGTCGCGAATTACCTCGACCTGATGCCATCGTCATCCTCTCCCCGCACTGGATGACCCGCGGCGAAATCAGCGTTACGGCGAGCACCGCCCCCGAAACCATTCACGATTTCGGTGGGTTTCCCGACGCCTTATACCAGTTGCGCTACCCGGCACCGGGCGCTCCGGCCCTCGCCGCCCATATCGTTGGCCTGCTGCAGAATGCCGGATGGAAGTCCCGGCTTGACGCCCGTCGAGGTCTGGACCACGGCGCCTGGGTGCCGCTGCTGTATCTGGCCCCTGAAGCCGACATCCCCATTGTTCAGGTATCGATGCCTGCCGGTCTCGACACCTACCAGGCCTGGAAATTGGGCAAAGCCCTCACGCCTCTGCGCGATATGAAAGTGCTGATCGTGGCTTCCGGGAGCCTGACCCATAACTTGTATGAGTTTCGGGGTGCTGACAGCCATGGGGCTGACTACGTGAAAGAGTTTGCTGCCTGGACAGCCCAAACCCTGCAGGCAGGGAACACCGACTTACTGCTGGACTATATGCAGCACGCCCCTTCTGCCGAACGTGCACACCCGACTGACGAGCATTTTCTACCGTTGCTCATCGCCCTTGGCGCGGCCGGCGAACACTATGAAACGCGTGTTCTGGAAGGCGGCGTGAGCTACGGGGTGCTGGCGATGGACAGCTACCTGTTTTCCTCGAACCACAAGGATGGATCTGAATCCATTCAACTCAGTCAGGACATTACAGACCATGGGTGACATGACATTTTCTGAAGCGGCTCGCGAGCCGCAAACGGGCCTGTTTTTCCGCAGAGGGGGCAGTACTTCGGCGCCCAAGGGCCGCCTGCTTTTACTGCATGGCGTCGGTTCAAACGAAGCAAATCTCGCCTCATTGGCCGCATCGCTGCCAGAAGAACTGGAAGTGATTCTGCTGCGCGGTCCGCTGCAGGTTGGCCCTCAAGGCTACGCCTGGTACCAGGTGAACTTCACCAGCAATGGCCCTTCATTCAATCAAGAACAAGCTGAATCCAGCCGGCACCTACTGCAGCGTTTCATCGAAGCACTGCCCAAGTTGCCGACCGTGATCGCCGGCTTCAGCCAGGGCGGCATCATGAGCGCGAGCCTTGGGGTCACCGAGCCCGAGCTGGTTGCCGGGTTCGCAATTTTGAGCGGCCGAATGCTGCGTGAACTGGACCCCCGGGTCGCCTCCGCCGATCGGCTCAAGTCCGTCCGCGCGTTCATCGCCCATGGTCAACAGGACAACGTCCTGCCAGTGGCATGGGCGAAAGAAGCAGACGCCTGGCTGGATCGAATAGGCGTCGCCCACGAAACGCACTTTTACGACATGGCCCACGAGATCGTCGCCGAAGAACTGGCGGACTTCTCACAATGGCTGACCCACACGCTGTCACACTCCAAGTAAACAAAGGAACCGCACCATGATCGACTCACGCACCGCTCCGTATGCTGCACTCGTTATGCGCCTGGCCCTCGGCATTATGTTCATTGCTCACGGTCTGACCAAAGTGCTTGTGTTTACCCCGGCAGGCACCGTAGGCTTTTTTGAATCCATCGGTTTCCCGGGCTTCCTGGCCTACCCGGTCATGGCCTTTGAAGTCATCGGCGGCTTGATGCTGGTGCTGGGTGTCTATGCACGCTGGGTAGCTGCTCTGGCAGTGGTTCAGTTGTTCGTTGCCGCGACGGTCCACTTCGGTAATGGCTGGAGCTTCAGCAACGCCAATGGCGGCTGGGAATATCCTGTCTACCTGGCGGCGACAGCACTGGTCGTCGCGTTGCTGGGTGATGGCGCCATGGCGACAAAAGTGTCCAGCAAAGCCTAAGTCACTGCTGGCTCAAAATCTGTCGACGCTCCGGGGGCTCCCAGCGCGTCGGCAAATTTCGTTTGGTAACCGCGACGAATCACGTCAGGCGCGCTGTCATAAAGCTCACGAAGGCCTTTATCTTGGGCAACGGCTGGCGACTGGATGGCCAGAGAATGCTGAAGGTGCGATGGTCGCGAATGTAGCGATCCAATACCGGCACCAATCGTCCATCAGCGATGGCGTCCTCGACAAAAAAATCAGGGAGGCAAGCTATTCCCTGCCCCGCCTCAGCCATCGCCAATAACGGTTCAATCGCGTTGGCGGTTGCCGACTGTCCCAATTCAACACTGGCCTGCCCTTTTTTTGCCACCAGAGGCCAAGGGTCGAGTTTACCGCTGGTGGGGTATCGGTAACGCAGGCAAGCATGGCTGGACAGATCTGTTGGCCGTGTAGGAACACCCCTTAGTGAAAGATACTGTGGAGATGCCACCAGGCGATGACTGTAGCCGTTGAGCTTTCGCATCATCAGCCGCGAGTCTTCAACCTCACCGATACGCTCATCATTCTTCTCCCGCAACTCACGTTTTGCTCTTTGTCAAAGTCAGGCTCAGTATCACCGAAACCAGGATGATGCCGCCGACTATGGCCAGCGACCATTGGATCGGTATGTGGAGCCACGGCGCGGCCAACATCTTGCCACCGATGAACGCCAGCACGATGGCCAAGCCATACTTGAGCAGGTGGAAGCGGTCAGTCATGTCGGCGAACAGGAAGTACAGCGCGCGCAGGCCCATGATGGCGAAGATGTTGGAGGTGAACACGATGAAGGGGTCGGTGGTGATGGCGAAGATGGCCGGGATGCTATCGACCGCGAACACCAGGTCGCTGGCCTCAATCAGCACCACCACCAGGAACAGCGGCGTCGCCCACCACACGCCATTCTGGCGCACGAAGAATTTCTCGCCGTGAAATCCGTCGGTGATGCGCAGGTGGCCGCGCAGCCAGCGCAGCAACCGGTTCTTGTCGAGATCGGGTTTGTGTTTGGCGAAGATCAGCATCTTGATGCCGGTGATGACGAGCAAGGCGCCGAAGACATAGAGCAGCCAATCAAACTCCGACACCAGCCAGACACCGGCGAGAATCATGACGGCACGCATGACGATAGCGCCGAGCACGCCATACAGCAGCACCCGGCGCTGCAATTCCGGTGGTACGGCGAAGTAGCCGAAAATCATGACGAAGACGAACATGTTGTCGACCGACAGCGACTGCTCGATCAGGTAGCCCGTCAGGAACTCAAGCGTCTTGCGCTGGGCGACCTCAGCGTCAAGTGTGCCGTTCAGATACCACCAGAGCAGTACGGCGAAGACCAGCGCCAGGCCGACCCAGGCGATGACCCAGGCCAGAGCCTCCCGGAGCGAAACGCGATGCGACTTGCGCCCGCCGAAGACGAACAGGTCCAGCGCCAACATGGCGATGACGAAGACTATGAAAGCGGCCCACATCCAGGGTTCGCCGATGCTCATGGGGGGCTATTCCACCTCCTTCATAGGGGCATGCTCCAGCGCAGCGGCGGATGCATCATGAACAGCCGCTTGAGTCCGCTGCCACCTCCGGTGCTCCGCCGGATAGCGACCCGATATGAGCGACTGGCCAGGAACTATCTGCTGATGTTGAGCCTCGTGTCTGCCGTCGTCATTTGGCTGGACTGATTGAGAACGCCCTGTAGTAGCACCCCAACAACCGATCAATCATCGCCATCACACTTGACCTCTTTTTTGTACTCATCTCGCTTGGCTTCGATCTTGACCTTGCAACCACGCTCCCAGAATTCGTCTTTCCATTCGCCGCGACGCCAACTGGCGCCGCGGCCATCTGGGCATTTGATCTCTTCCTTGTATTCATCGTCTTTGGATTCGATTTTTACTTTGCATGGCCCGTCCCTGTACTCGTCCTTCCACTCGCCACCCTCGTGTCCGCCTCGCCGGTAATCCGCTGACGCTGGCGTCAACATGACTGAGCCAACCGCAGCCACCACCCACATACCAAGCATAGGTCTCACACTCATCTCACTACCTCTGTAATAGAAAGACACTACGCGGCAGGCCAAGTTTTCCCGTAGCCCACCGTATCAGCGTCTTGATCGTAACGGTGTGCTTGCAGGTGATACGACAATGATTTCCGGCAGGTTTCTCCTTTAACGAGAAGAAACAGCGTACTAATCGTCGGAAAGGAAAGATTATAGGTAGAGGGCTGCAGTTGTGCGGCCCTCCTATGACTTTCGACTTCTGAGAATGGCCGACTTTAGCCGAACTAAGGCAGTTGCGACAGGTGAAAACTGACCGACAGGGATAGTCCCTCTCACTGTTCGAGACTCTCGGCAGGGCTGACAGCTGCCTGCCGCCCGCGTTCGAGGTCGACACCAGCCAGGATCAGCAGGCCAACCACGAAATAGCTGCCGGTAATCAGCATCGCCAGGCGGTGATCGCCGCCGGACAACCAGTTGGTCAGGCCGTAAGTCATGGGGCCGAGGATTGCCGACAGTTTGACCGCCTGCCCCCAGAGGCCGAAAAACTCCGCCAGGCGCGTCGGCGGCGCCAGCAGACCGACTATCGCGCGGCCGGCCGATTGGCTGGCGCCCATGCACAGACCGGCGAGGTTGGCCGCCAGCCAGAACAGCCCGGGGCCGCGCGCGATCCAGACCAGACCGACCATGCCGAGCCAGCCCAGCAGGGTCAGTGCCAGCGTGGCGCGATGGCCGAGGCGATCCTGCAGCCAACCGAACAGCACGGCACCGATGGAGGCCGTGATATTCACCACGAAAATCAGCAGCAGCGTGTCCTGGGTACTGAAGCCCATGACCTGATTGGCATAGATGGCCGCCAGGGTGATCACCGCCGAGATACCGGCCTGGTAGCAGACGGTGCAGGCAAGGAAGCGCAGCAGGTCGCGATAGCGGTCGGCTTCGCGCAGCGTCTGCGCCAAGCGCGCCAGTGCCGCTTGCGCGATAGGCGTGTCGCCGCGCCCTGGCTGCGGCTGGCTGCGTTCGCGCAGGAACAGGAAGGTCGGTACGCTGGCGACGGCGAACAAGGTCGCGGTGATCAGCATGCACACCGGCACGAACTGCGCCGCAGTCTGGCCCTGCGCCTGGGCCCAGCTGACGAAGGCCAGGCAGGCACCCAGGCTGACCAGGCCGCCGATATAGCCGAACCCCCAGCCCCAACCGGACACTTTGCCCAAGGCATCTGCACGGGCGAGTTGGGGCAGGAAGGCGGCGATCAGGTTCTCGCCGCTGCCGAAGCAGAAGTTCGATAGCACGATGAAAAGGATCGCGACACCGAGCTCTCCCGGCCCGGCCAGCGCGAGTCCAGAGGTAAAGGCGACGCAACCGACCGTGCTGAACAGCAGCAGGCGCTTCTTGCAGGCGAAGGCGTCGGCGTAGGCGCCGATCAGCGGCGCGGTCAGGATGATCAGGACATAGGACAGAGCGGTGGCGCTGGTCCAGGCCAGCGTAGCCCAGGCTTCGCCCTCGGCGACCACCGCGACGAAGTAGGCGTTGAACACGGCGGTGATCACCACAGTCGTGTAGCCGGAGTTGGCGAAATCAAACATCGCCCAGGCCCAGATTTCTCGGCGTGTCACTCCGGGGGCAAGGCTGGCTGGCATGGTGATCTCTCTGTAGGCCTGTGGCGAGGGGGCTTGCCCCCTCGCCACAGGTGTGATGTTCGTCTCACAGTCCTTACCTGACTGGCATTGAGCCTAGCCCTGGCTCAGCCATCCTGCGAGCACTCCAGTCCAGGAAGGCATTCCCAGTCGCCGCGATAGGCGCATAATGGCAATGGGCAAGGATCTACACACAGAGTGTTTTGTCATGAGGGGTCGCCGATGTCTCCTCCGCCTCCAGAAACCCGCGCCGCTCCCCGTTCCGATGTGGACGCGGAAAAATTGCTCGAAATTGTCCAGCGCACCGTGGTCGAGTTGCGCCCGCAGGCGGCAGAAGGTTTGCAAGTCACCTTGCACAGTGTGCTGGATCGGGACCTGGGCGTAGATAGCCTGGCCCGGGTCGAGCTCTGGTCACGCATCGAGCACGAGTTCGGTGTGCACTTGCCGGAATCCCTGTTCGCCTCGGCGGACACCCCCGGCGATGTACTGCGCGTGTTGCACGGCAGGCAGGGCGCCGAGACGGTACACCCGCTGCCCTCCAGCGACTCCAGCGAGATCCTGGCAGCAACGGAACAGACGCCGGACGCCGCGCGGACCTTGATCGAGGTGCTGGAGTGGCATGTGCGCCATCAGCCGCAGTACCCCCACGTGCGTCTGCTGGGTGAAAGCGACCAGCCGGAAGACATCAGCTATGGCGCGTTGCACCAGAGAGCCCAGGCCGTTGCCGCGGGGCTGCAACGCATTGGCTTACAGACCGGTCAAACCGTGGCGCTGATGCTGCCCACCGGGCGCGACTTTCTCCATGGCTTTTTCGGCATCTTGTTGGCCGGTGGTGTGCCGGTGCCCATCTACCCACCGCTGCGCCTGTCGCAGATAGAAGATCATCTGCGCCGCCAGGCCGGCATCCTGCGCAACGCCGAAGCCAAAGTGCTGATTACCGTGACGGAGGCAAAGCTGCTCGCCCGGCTGCTCCGGCCGCAGGTCCCGAGCCTGACGCGCATTGCCAGCGTGGCCGAGCTGACAGGCGCGGGGCGCGAGTGCATCACACCGCCGCGGCAACCGGATGACATCGCCTTCCTGCAGTACACTTCGGGCAGCACTGGCCAGCCCAAAGGCGTGATGGTCAGCCACGCCAATCTGCTGGCCAATCTGCGCGCCATGGGTGGGGTGCTGAAAGTGGGGTCGAAGGACGTGTTCGTCAGCTGGCTGCCCATGTACCACGACATGGGCCTGATCGGTGCCTGGTTGGGCAGTCTGTATTACGGCTACAGCCTGGTGCTAATGTCGCCGTTGGCTTTCCTCGCGCGACCGGCGCGGTGGCTATGGGCGATAGACCGCTTTCACGGCACCTTATCGGCGGCGCCTAACTTCGCTTACGAGCTGTGCCTGAGCAAACTCGCTGACGACGACCTCGAAGGCCTGGACCTGAGCAGTTGGCGCATGGCCTTCAACGGTGCCGAGCCGGTCAGCCCGGATACTTTGCAGCGCTTCACCGAACGTTTCGCCAGCTACGGCTTTGCGCCCACCGCGATGGCGCCCGTCTATGGCTTGGCCGAGGCCACGTTAGGCGTGGCCTTTCCTCCCTTGGGCCGAGGGCCGCTGATCGACAGGGTGCAGCGCGAGGCGTTCCAGGTCCGCGGCAATGCACTGCCCGCCGAAGCGGACGCCAGCGCAACGCTGCGCTTCGTCTCCAGCGGCCGGTCGCTGCCGGGCCATCAGATTCGCATCGTCGATGGCCGCGGGGTCGAACTCCCCGAGCGCAGCGAAGGTCACCTGCAATTTCGCGGGTCGTCCACCACCGGTGGCTACTACCGTAACCTCGATGAGACCCGCCGGGTGCTGCGCGATGGCTGGTTCGACTCGCTCGACTTCGCCTACATGGCCGGTGGTGAGGTCTACCTGACCGGCCGCGCCAAGGACCTGATCATCCGTGCAGGACGCAATATCTACCCCTACGATGTCGAAGCGGCGGTCGGCAATGTGCCCGGTCTGCGCAAAGGCTGCATCGCGGTGTTCGGCAGTCCTGACCCGGCCACCGGTACCGAGCGCCTGGTGGTATTGGCGGAAAGCAACGAGAAGGAAGCTGGCGCGCGGCAACGCCTGCAGCAGGAGGTCAACCGCATCGTGGTCGACCTCACCGGGGTGGCGCCCGACGATATCGTACTGGCGCCACCGCATAGCGTATTGAAGACCTCCAGCGGCAAGATTCGCCGTGCCGCCAGCCGCGAACTGTATGAGCGCGGCGAAGTGGGTCGGCCGCACCTCGCCGTGTGGCGCCAGCTACTGCGCCTGGTGCTGCAGGCCGTACGCGGGCATTTCGGCCGCAGCTGGCGAACCTGCCGTGCCGCGCTGTATGCCGCTTACATCTGGCTGTTGTTCTGGCTGGTCACGCCGCTGACCTGGCTGGGCGTCGCGCTCCTGCCGCGCCAGCGTTGGTGCCGCAGCTTTACCCGGGCGGCCGCACGGCTGTTCGTGCGCTTGGCGGGGGTGCCGTTCAGCGTCACCGGGCTGGAGCGCCTGCCTGAGTCAGGGGGCAGCGTGCTGGCCGCAAACCATGCCAGCTACCTCGACGGCGTCATTCTCTGCGCGGCCTTGCCGCCGCGGTTCAACTTCGTTGCCAAGCGCGAACTGGCTGACCAGTGGATCGCCGGCCTGTTCCTGCGCAAGCTCGGCGCCCGCTTCGTCGAACGCTTCGACCTGCAGCGCAGCGCCGCAGACACCGAGCTCCTGGCCGAGGCGCTACAGGCTGGCCAGCCCCTGGTGTTCTTCCCCGAGGGAACCTTCACCCGCGAGCCAGGCTTGCGCACCTTCCACATGGGCGCCTTCGTGCTCGCCGCGCGTGTCGGCGTGCCGCTGCTGCCGGTCGCAATCTGCGGCGCGCGCAGGGTGCTGCGCGACGGTCAGTGGTTCCCGCGCCACGGTGCAATCCACGTCAATGTCTGCCCCCCGCTGGTGGCAGAAGGTCCGGACTGGGTAGAGGCAATCAAGCTGCGGGATGCAACGATAGCGGTGCTGCTGGAGCACCTGGATGAATCTGAACGGGCCCAGCGCACAGGTTAGGCGACTACTTAGGGAGACGCTGCATAAATAGCCAACCGCCCCCGACCCTTGGCACACTGCACACCTTCAGCCAGCCATCCTCTTCGTGAGCCTCGTTACCCGACATGCAGAAGACCTTCTCCGAACTCGAATACGCCGGCAAGAAAAAGCGAACTCGCCGCGATCGTTTCCTGACTGATATCGAGCAGTTGGTGCCCTGGGCGCAATTGGAGGCGCAGGTGGCGCCGTTTTACGGCGACACCACAGGCAGGCGCGGGCGCCCCGCGATTGGGTTGTCGCGCATGCTGCGCATGTATGTCGTGCAGCAGTGTTTCGGTTTCTCCGATGAAGGTACCGAAGATGCTGTTTACGACAGCCAGGCCATTCGTGGATTTATGGGCATTGACCTGGGCCGCGAGTCGGCACCGGACGCCACTACCTTGCTGCGTTTTCGCCGCTTGCTGGAAACCCATCAGCTGACACGGGTGCTGTTTGAAACGATCAACCAGCATCTGGCCAATCGTGGTCTGTTGCTCAAGGAAGGCACCATTGTCGATGCCACCCTGATCGCCGCACCGCCCTCGGTCAAGAACCGAGAAGGCAAGCGCGACCCTGAGATGCATCAGGCCAAAAAAGGCAATCAGTGGCACTTTGGGATGAAGGCCCACGTTGGCGTCGACGCCACGTCGGGGCTGGTGCACAGCCTGGTGGGGACGGCGGCCAACGTGGCCGATGTCACCCAGGTCGACAAGCTGCTACACGGTGCCGAAACCTATGTCTCGGGAGATGCTGGATACACCGGTGCGGACAAGCGAGCGGAGCATGCTGAACGGGACGTTATCTGGTCGATTGCAGCACGGCCAAGCAGCTACCAGCATCACGGCAAAGACAGCGTGCTGTACAGGGCCAAGCGCAAGATCGAATACGCCAAGGCGCAACTGCGTGCCAAGGTAGAGCATCCGTTCCAAGTGATCAAAGTGCGCTTCAATCATCGCAAGGTGCGTTACCGCGGGCTGGAAAAGAACACCGCGCAGTTGTTTAGTCTGTTCGGGTTGGCCAATCTGATGCTGGCCAAGCGGTATTTCCAGCGCATGGCGGGATAAATCCGTCTGAAAGGCGGGGTTGGCCCGCTAATTAGCAAAATGGGGCCTGAAATCGGCCCCAGAAACGTGGAATAAGACCGGTAGGGCGAAAAAACCGGTTTGAAAATGGGGCTCGGTATGAATCGGTGATTTGTTCAGCGTCTCCTTAGCCCACCACACGGGACCGTTAACGAGTGGAACTAATTAGTTTTATCCAGCTTTTAATTCCACTAATGAGTGATTAATTTGTGGAATTAACCGTAAAAACAATAGATTGCAGCGTTCCACTAGTTATCAAATGGTCATAGCTGGCCATCTGTGACCGTTAGCCATAGAAGCTAATCCTGCAATCAAAAGATACACGTAGTCGACTCGGGTACGAATCCTTGAAAGCGCTTCATGATCGATGCGCAGCAGGCTCAAGTACTTCATTTTTTGACGGCTAAATAATTACTAACTCGCTCATCCCCGATGAGTGCATTGAAAGCTAAAACAGCGGCGGTATCGTTTTTTCGGATAATTGTGTCGCTTTGCCATCTATGACTCACCCCACAGTTCAATTTATCGGGGAAGCATCACACCGCCAGCCCTGCAAGCCATGCGGTGTGACTGAAGCAGTCAACCTAATTCTTGGCGCCAAGAGGCCTTTTCATCGGGCGCGCAATTGATCGTAGCTAGTTAGAGCTATCGGAGAGGAAGGCTTTTTTTCCGGAGGTATAAAGATCAGTCATATCCACGACTGGTGGTGCTGCCAGCTCTGCTCCAAGTCCCTCTTTGGCAGCATTTGTGAGCAGGCCATTGTCAAAGTCTATCATCCAAGTAAACATGCCGCCCAAGTTATATTCTTTCACGTACTCGGCCTTGGCCCGTACGCTCCAAGGCGTATCGAGGGACATAAAAACTTTACTACTTTGGTTGTAAAGAAACTCAGCCTTAGAAATATCGTCCCTATATAATTCGAACCCGTTTATGCCATTCAGGTTTTCGTCTAGGTAAAGGCGAAGCAGGTCTGGCCATTCGGTTACACCTGGGCGAAAAGTGCCAATGGTATTATCGTTCTCCGGCTGCTGTGGGTCATAACGTCCTCCCAGAGGCGAGATGCGGCTGACGGTAGCTTGCTGTGCGTTGCGAGTGTAGCCGGCATAGCCGATAAAGATTTTTTTTGAATCTATGCCGCTCCCGAGGAGATAGGTAACAGCATCATTTACGGAGCTCAAGGTGGAGTCATTAGGATCCCGATACAAATTTGTGTGGTGCATTAATTTCTCCGCCCAGGGGGAGCCGAAAAAATCATAAGTCATTACATTAAGGCCTTCTACGCCTGCATCAATAAGCAGAGGGATGTTGGCTTGTTCCAATTTTTCCGGAGCGGCTATTGTAGCAATATTGATTTTAACATTAGGCAACTTGATTTTAATCGCCTTGATAAGCTCTGCGTAATTCTCTGCATCTTCCGGTCCATAGTCGTTGCCTTGAGCTCCTGGAATGCCGGGATACTCCCAATTAAGATCAAGCTCTTTGAACATGGGAAATGCAGCGAAAATATTTAACAAACTATCGGCGAGCTTCTCTCTGGCCAACGGTTCTTTGGCAATATGGTGAAAGGCTTCGCTCATTGTCCATCCACCCAGGCTTAAGCCGATAGACAACTCAGGTGATCTCTGATGGAGCTTAACTAGAGCCCCCAAGACACCTTGAGCGTTTTGGGCATTGAACAGTAGGGGATAGTCGTTGCTCTTCCAGGCGGCAAAGCCGCAGTTGATATAGGCGGCAACGTAAGCCCAAGGATCGGTAAAGGTAGCCTTGCCACGCTGATTAGGAAGGTCTGCTTCCTTGGTGGCAATTTTAAAGTCCAGAGCTGCTTGGTTGATTGCTAGCTCTAGTTCACCTTGATCACCGATGATCGCAGTAAATCCCACGATGATTTTGTCATAAAGCGCTGCCTGCCCAGCGGGGGGAAGTAGGCGCATAATATCTGTTCCACGCCCCCCGACACTGAAGTCCGGTCCTTCATCTCCCGCGAAGTACCCGTATCGACTATCATAAATCCCCCAATCTGACAGATATCCGAATACTTTATACAGAGGGATAGAGTGATAACTATTAAATAAGTTTTTTGCAACCCTGCCAGGTGTGAAAGAGTGTCCACTGCAAGCTGTTTTCGGGTCGAAATTGTTTTTTGTGTAGGTTTTTTCTGCTGCCCCTGCCCCCCAGACAGCCCCTGCCACATTAGTTCCTGGGTCTGGGATATGGACTAAAGAACTTTCATCAAGGTTGTGCATGCTGATTTCCTATGATTATATTTTATTGCATTGATAAACTTATCACACGTTTTCAATGATCAAAGAGCCCCCCGCCTTGTAATAAATAACAAACTCAGAGCCATTGATGAGTGAGTGTCATTGCAAGTGCAATTGTAATATCTTAGTTGTAATAATCAGGTTCTGAGCCCGCCTTGGAAGCTGCGTTTTTTTGGGGGGGGGCAAAAAACTAGAAAGACTGAGTCAGTCTAGACTGAGTGTTATTTAGCTCGGGGACGAGATGTACAGTATAAGCCATCACCATGGCTGCGGGCATGATGCGGGGAGCTAGGAGCTTATGATATGTTCGGAGAGAACATATCATTTTTTGATTTTCTATGAGTGATTGTGTTGTCATAAAACGTCCTTGCAATAAGGTCACATTCAGTGACTTTAGATATCCGCTTTCATGTTGAGCTGCACACTTAATCTAAAGCCTACTTACGTTTCCCTAGCTGAATTACAGTAAGGACGTGTGACAATGGTTTGTCAAAAAATAAATCATAATATTTAGCGTATTATGATATGTGTTTCGTTTTTTTTATTCTAAAATTGCATAGCGGAGTTTCTGTCCCTGCGTGGAGTTATGGGTTCTTTGAATTGGCCCTCCAAATCCCGGGTGGGATGTCTGACGAGTTTGTTAACGAGGGCCATTGTTTCACCCGGCGGCCGATTTCAGGCCTCATTTTGCTAATTAGCGGGCCAACCCCGCCTTTCAGACGGATTTATCCCGCCATGCGCTGGAAATACCGCTTGGCCAGCATCAGATTGGCCAACCCGAACAGACTAAACAACTGTGCCGTGTTCTTTTCCAGCCCGCGGTAACGCACCTTGCGATGATTGAAGCGCACTTTGATCACTTGGAACGGATGCTCTACCTTGGCACGCAGTTGCGCCTTGGCGTATTCGATCTTGCGCTTGGCCCTGTACAGCACGCTGTCTTTACCGTGATGCTGGTAGCTGCTTGGTCGTGCTGCAATCGACCAGATAACGTCCCGTTCAGCATGCTCCGCTCGCTTGGCCGCACCGGTGTATCCAGCATCTCCCGAGACATAGGTTTCGGCACCGTGTAGCAGCTTGTCGACCTGGGTGACATCGGCCACGTTGGCCGCCGTCCCCACCAGGCTGTGCACCAGCCCCGACGTGGCGTCGACGCCAACATGGGCCTTCATCCCGAAGTGCCACTGATTGCCTTTTTTGGCCTGATGCATCTCAGGGTCGCGCTTGCCTTCTCGGTTCTTGACCGAGGGTGGCGCGGCGATCAGGGTGGCATCGACAATGGTGCCTTCCTTAAGCAACAGACCACGACTGGCCAGATGCTGGTTGATCGTTTCAAACAGCACCCGTGTCAGCTGATGGGTTTCCAGCAAGCGGCGAAAACGCAGCAAGGTAGTGGCGTCCGGTGCCGACTCTCGGCCCAGATCGATGCCCATAAAGCCACGAATGGCCTGGCTGTCGTAGACAGCATCTTCGGTACCTTCATCGGAGAAACCGAAACACTGCTGCACGACATACATGCGCAGCATGCGCGACAACCCAATCGCGGGGCGCCCGCGCCTGCCTGTGGTGTCGCCGTAAAACGGCGCCACCTGCGCCTCCAATTGCGCCCAGGGCACCAACTGCTCGATATCAGTCAGGAAACGATCGCGGCGCGTTCGCTTTTTCTTGCCGGCGTATTCGAGTTCGGAGAAGGTCTTCTGCATGTCGGGTAACGAGGCTCACGAAGAGGATGGCTGGCTGAAGGTGTGTAGTGTGCCAAGGGTCGGGGGCGGTTGGCTATTTATGCAGCGTCTCCTTAAGCGGTTAATTGCAGCTTAGGATGGACGAGACCATACGGATTAAGTCGCAGATTATTCAAGAAGAAAATGTCAACCTGACACAACTGCAATGTTGGCCTAAGGTTTCTGATAGGTATGAGCCGTAGCGTTACATCGAGCCTTGAGCTCAGCCCCAAGAATCATCTCTTGATGTGGATTCAACGGGGCAACCAAAAACTCATCCGAGGCGTAGGCGCTTCAGGTATCTGTGGGCATTATGCGAATTATTAACTTTGCACAGTGCTCATATCCATCTCCGGGCTCAGGGTTCCTAGCCAAGCAACAAGGCACACTATGACCACTGCAACGGAGAACTCAAGGGTCATACTACGTCGTAAAGCATTGACGGCGACGGCGTGGTGTCCTTCCTTGATTGAGCGTTCTAACAGTGGACTCAAATGGAAACGATTTAGCGTCGCTAATACAATCATCCCCGCGAAGAGTAAAACCTTAAAAAAGAGAAGCATTCCATAAGTAGTGAGCATCACCTCGTCCAGGGTTGGGCCTACAATGAAAAGGTAATTTACTATTCCAGTAATGCTTAAAATCACAACGATCAGCCCACCAGCTGATTCAAATCCAGTCAGGACTCGGGAGAGAATTCGTACTTCTTGTCTGCCGTTTAGTCTCTTCGCACGCAGCAGTAAAGCGAAGGCGGCCAGAGCTCCCATCCAACCGCCGGCTGCCAAAAGGTGAAAGATATCGCTAATGAAATGTATATAACGACGACTGCCTTCGTCCATAGCGCCATGCCCTGTCCACGCTAGAGTAGCGAGAGCAATAGCACCGAAGACGGTAACCGCCCAAAGACTGAGGGTTGGGAAGCGCTTGTTAAGTGTGGCGGCGATACCTGCCAGCACCAGGGCTGCTATTCGGACCATCCAAGTGATCCCGACATCGGTGCCAGTCAGAACCATTTCGAAGATGTGCAGGTGAAGCTCCATAAACTCTGCAACACCACTCATTGCTTTCGCAAGTAACAACATAGCGGCAAGGGACAGCAGTACACCAACAACGGTCGTACCGAAAAGGAGCGACTCAAAGCTCAAGACAGCGCCGGATACCCGTTCCTTTCCCCTGAGGCTATACAAGCCAAAAATTGCTAATCCAAACAGCAGCATCAGGTCTAAATAAAGAGCGAAGCGAAGGACGATGTTGATTGAGTCGCTCATGAATCATTTCACTTTAAAAGAGAAGTTACCTGTAATGGGGTGGGTGTCGGAAGAGATCGCCCGCCATTCGACCTTATAAGTACCGGTGGTTAGCGGAGCTGCGGGCGTGATAACCATCATTTTCGGGTCGTCGCCGCCTGCGACGGCAGCCTTAACACCCATGGGGGAGTTTGGCATACCCGGCATGTCAGTCATGATCAGTTTAGCTCCCGAGAACTGAGTCGTGAGGTTCTCCGAGAAGTGCAACTCGATCTTGGCAGGAGCCGCGGACGTCGAGCCTTCCGCAGGGGTAGAAGACACCAGCTTTGGATGCGCCTGGGCGATAGTGCTCATGAGCAAACCGGCGGTAAGTGCAACAGCAACGGTAGTCGTTTTAAAGAAGGACATGGAAGACTCCTCACAGCATAAGCTGTTGGTTCGAGGTTTGGTGGGAGATATCTAGCTTTTATTTCTCAATTCCGGTTAAAACCGCAGGCGAATACCAAGCGAATACCACGTACGTGATCCCAGATAACAGATCAGGATGACCGCGTTATAGAGCCAGGACACGATGCCACATGATTGCCGACTGTTCGATTACATTTCAGTAAGCTTTGCGCGTGCTCTCTGGTCCAGAATGGGGGTTGTCATCGTGGCTTTTACTTTCACCACGTACGTTGCCTGTCCTCCCTGACTGGACCTCTCTGAGACTGAGCTCCCGAAAGACCTTGATCTCTATCTTTCCTGCTTCGCCTGACGAAAAGTCAACTATATGGGAGGTCCCGCCGCCAGCATCTTGTCGCGCAGCTCGGCGGCGCGCGCTGGATCGAGTGTGTTGACGAACAGCGCCTTGATTTCGGTGGCCTTGGCGTCGAACTGCTCCCCCAGATCCTTGATGCGATAGCCGTGACGCGTGAGGGTTGGCTCCAGATTACCAAGTTGGCGCGACAACACCGATTCCACCAACTCCGCCGAAACAGGCTTTTCGCCGGTCAGGTAGCCGGCCTCCAGGGCCAGCGCGACTCTTAACTCGTCTTTGGTCATAGCAACTTCTATGAAGGCCGCTGGGGAAATTCCATGTTAAAAGCAGTTAGCCCATTGGCTGACGTGCACCAGATCTGGCCTTTGTGGGCCTCAACGATGGATCGGGTAATGGCCAGGCCGAGCCCCGCATTGCTCAGACTGCCTTCGCGACGGGCGGGATCGACGCGATAGAAGCGGTCGAACAGCTTTTCCAGGTGCTCAGGCTTGATGGCCTCACCAAGGTTCTTAACCGTTAGGGTGACGGCGCTGCCAGTCTGACGGATCGTTACTGAGATCGTCTCCCCTTCGGGGGTATAGCGCAGTGCATTGGACAGCAGATTCGAGATCGCACGATCCAGCATCAACTTGTCACCCAGAACGCAGCCTGAACCGGATACCATGAGATGGATGCCGCGCTCGTCCGCCAGCAGTTGGTAATACTCGAACAGCTTAGCGACCACCTCGCTGAGCGAGATACGCACTAGCTCCGGAATGATCAAGCCGTTGTCCGATTTAGCCAGGAACAGCATGTCATCGATCATCCGTGACATGCGCTTCAGGTCTTCAAGGTTCGAGTAAAGGTTCTCCTCGTAGGCATCGACATCGCGTTTCTTGGTAAGCACCACCTCTGTGTGTGTCATCAGGTTGCTCACTGGTGTACGC
The DNA here is from genome assembly GCF_057838865.1 of Pseudomonas sp. KH_021. Taxonomy (NCBI): domain Bacteria; kingdom Pseudomonadati; phylum Pseudomonadota; class Gammaproteobacteria; order Pseudomonadales; family Pseudomonadaceae; genus Pseudomonas; species Pseudomonas sp. KH_021. Next base: position 3,152,816 of record NZ_CM174477.1, read on the forward strand.
AATTCATGAGCGATATCGGCAGAGAAATTCGAGAGTCGAACGAACGCTTCATCTAGCCTGGCAAGCATTGCATTGAACGAGGAGACCAATTGCTGCAGCTCAAGGGGAACCGGCTCCAGTGGGATACGCTCTTTCAGTGATCTGGCGGACATTGACGTAGCCACCTGGGTCACTTGCCGTAAAGGTCTCAGCCCACTGCGAGCGACTATCCAACCTAACGCGGCGCTTATTAGGGCGCTGATGGTCAGCCCGATCCAAAACCATCGCTGCAGCGTCTCAAAGAAGTGCATGTGATTGGTCACGTCGAGGATCAGCACGGCTGTGAGGGACTCGGGTTGATCAGGGCCTGACACCTGCGCAGTCATCCCGCGGTACATATGCCCGCCCTCTTGCCACTCCCACATGTCATGGTCAGGGTTAAGTCGATATTTCGCGGGGATATTGGAAGACCTCGGCTCGGCGAATAGCACTGTGCCGTCATTTGCGAGGATGATTGCCGCTAGGTCTTCATGTGCCCCCAGCAGGGCATTAAGCTGAGGCTGCACCTCAATGATATCTACGCGACCACGTGTGCCGCTCAAGATTTTCTGAGTCGATTCGAGTTTTTCAACCAGTGTTTGCCGGTCGAGCGTTTTGAAGTGATGCCGGCTGAGCTCATTGAAGCTCAGACCTGCTACTGTGAGGACGGCGATTACCGCAAGCATGAACATCAAGCTCATGCGCGCTGTCAGTGACAGATGCTTCATTCCGAATCCGGGGCATCAAGCATATAGCCCATACCTCGGGCTGTATGGATCAATTTCGGTTCAAAGTCATCGTCAATTTTTGCTCGCAAACGTCGGATAGCAACTTCGATCACATTGGTATCACTATCGAAATTCATGTCCCAAACCTGGGAAGCGATCAAAGATTTCGGTAGCACTTCGCCGCGCCGGCGCAGCAGCAATTCGAGCAACGAGAACTCTTTCGCCGTCAGGTCAATCCGCTTTCCACTGCGTACAGCACGACGTTTCAGCAGATCGACTTCAAGATCTGCTATTTTCATGATGGTCTGCGTGGGCGAGCTATTCCCCCGGCGGAGCAGCGTCCTGACCCGGGCTAACAATTCGGAAAAGGCGAATGGCTTGACCAGGTAGTCGTCTGCACCCAACTCCAATCCTTTGACGCGATCTTCGACGCCATCACGTGCCGTCAGAAACAGCACCGGGACATCTTTCCCCGCTGCTCGCACCATCCGCAGTACGTCCCAGCCATCCAGGCCCGGCATCATCACGTCCAGAATCAACAGGTCATACGCTTCGCTCAGCGCATGCTGAAGTGCATCCGTTCCCGTCATGACGCGGTCGACGTTGAACCCAGCCTCAGTGAGGCCTTGCTGCAGGTAAGTGCCTGTTTTCGGCTCGTCTTCAGCTACCAGAAGTTTCATGAGGGCAGTTTCCAAATGTTGTGTGGTCTGAGTGTGCAGCCAAATAGCCCTCCCAACCATAAGCTTACGAAAATGTAATCCTAGCTTCAGGCCTCTGTCAGGGAGCTTTGCTAGGGTTCATGCATGAGCACTAGGTTGTGCTCTCGGCCCTCGCATGAACAACAACCAGAGGTGCCGGCCACAGCTTCTTGTGAGGAGACTCCCTTATGAAATTGCTTAAACATCTGCTTCTCGTTGGTTCGCTCCTGCTGTCCTCAGCTGTCTGGGCAGAATCCGGGGGTGATCGCACCATCGAGCGCATTGAGAAAATGCGGGATAAGGCCGAAGCCGTATTGATCCAGGCGGAGAAGGCTCCCCCTGGCCAGCGCCATGTGCACATGAAGGAGCACATGAAGATGCTCGATGAGATGATGAGCGAGCTTCACAAAGGACACCCAGCTCCCGGTACATCTGCGCAAGAGCATCTCGCTTGGATGGAAAAGCACGACAAATTGGTGGATGACGCCCTCGGGCAGATGATGCGGGAGCACAAGCTAATGATGGCTGACAAAGAGTGCCATCCATAAGAAATCCCCTTCAAGGCCTTCCGTGATTGCTCCTTTGGCCTAGCGGCGCCACAACGGCGCCGCGTTTTTTCAAGCTGACTAATTTGTAGTTTTGGGGTAAGCCCCCCGGCAGGAGCCGGGGAATAGCATGAGATTTCCAACCACCTCAGTGAGGTTTCATCATGAAACGTTCACGTCTCCAACTGTTGATCGCCGGACTTCTCTTCGGAGCTGCAACTCAAGCCTTTGCGCAAACGCCTGGCAATGAAACCAGCATTGGTCGACAGGCCCAAGCAACCCCCGCTACGCGTACCGTTTTCGTCAAGATGGATGACATCAGCTACGGCCAGAAGTCGATCGATGTGAAGCCTGGCGAGACCGTCCGCTTCGTGTTGAAGAACGAAGGGGCACTGATGCACGAATTCAACATTGGCAAAGCCGTATCGCAGCTGGAACACCAACGCGAGATGGCGGCGCTATTCAAAGACGGCACGCTGACGCCGACGGGCAAGGCGAAGTCGATCGTCTGGCGGGAGCACTTCACTTCCCCTAGCGATTCCGATCCTCCGGGATATCCGGAGGTCATTGAGGCAAAACATGACGATCCTAACGCCATCCTCGTAGAGCCTGGGACGACGAAGGAATTCGTCTGGACATTCGCCGATGTGTCCAACCTGAACTTTGCCTGCACCCTGCCGGGACATTATCAGGCAGGGATGGTGGGTGAGTTCGTAATGCGTTGAATCGACGACCAGGTGCCCCGGCGCTGTGTGCCGGGCAGCACCTGATCTCAGCTAACTTCACCGATATGTAATTTTTGCGTAAGTGAGCGGGCAGCTCAGCCTGGCTAGCATCAAGGCGTTTTAAACCACTCCTGCGAGGTTCACCATGAAAGCTAAGTCCGCATTCCTGCTTTTCGTTGCCAGCCTTATGTTTTCAGCGTCTGCAGCGATGGCCAGCCCGAGCCAGGGTAATGTAGACATTGGTCAGCCAGGCGATTCTCAAAAGGTTGATCGCACCATCGAAGTGAAGATGGGCGATAGCTTCTTCGAGCCAAAGAGCATTGATGTCAAACCGGGCGAAACAATCCGCTTCGCGCTCAAAAACGAGGGTACGCTGCTACACGAATTCAACTTGGGTATGGCCGCCGCTCATGCCGCCCACCAGAAGGTAATGGCAGCCATGATACAGAAGGGAACGCTTTCTCCGACTGGCACACACGACATGAGCAACATGGGGCATGCCATGGGCGGGATAGTCGGCAAGGAACACGACAATCCGAACAGCGTTTTGATCGAGCCGGGAGCCACCGAAGAATTGGTGTGGACCTTCACCAAGGCAACCGGGCTTGAGTTCGCTTGCAATATCCCCGGTCATTACCAATCGGGGATGGTCGGCAAAGTGAACATTCGTTGAGCTCGGATTGATAGACGTCAGCAACTGGCTACCAGTAGAGCCTATCTATCTCACTGTGCCAAAAGATATCGCCTCTAACCAACCGAAGGTTCGAATCATGGACCACTCCCATCACCATTCCAGCGCTGAGCCGCCATTCTGGAAAAGTAAGATTGGCATCGCGTTGATCATGCTGGCCGTAATCGGGTTTTATGTGGCCCGAGAACATTACGGCCACATCTCCCAGGCATTGCCTTACTTGATTCTGTTGCTGTGCCCGCTAATGCATATGTTCGCCATAACCAGGGTGGCACTCTCGGCGTTTGTCGGGCAACCACGTCCGGCTACCCGACAAACGCCGGAGGCTCGACAAGAAAGAAATGGCAACCTGACAGAACTGTAATGTTCAACTCAGGTTTATGACAGGTCACTCTGGTTAATCTTACTTCGAGCCTGAAGCTCTACTCCTGATAGCAACCCAAATCGGTTGCCGGGATTATTGAACTGAATCGAGGAATATCCAGATGAAACCGATCAAAGCCCTGTTCGTAGTCGCCGCTCTTACCGCTTCTTCTTTGGCAATGGCCGAAGGTGGCGCTGACCGTACTTTTGCGCGTATGGAGCAGGCCAGCAAAGCATCGATGGAAGCTTATCAAGTGGCTCAGCAGCAAAAAGCAGAGTCGCCGGTTGCAGATCGCAAGGTCAAGTCGGCTGATCACGCTAACTGCTAACAAGTGGCCAACCTTACAGAAATGTAATCACCCAGGCGGTTGGAATATGGCACCTTCTTAAGCTCGCTGTTGAATCTATTTTAAAATAGCGGGCAGCGGGTAAGGCTGATAGGGAAAACCTCCCAGGATGAAGCTGCTCATCACCCGATGTCATGGTTGTACAGCCCTGGTTCCTCTGACTGATTGGACATAACCGCATGCAATGCAAAACCTCAAGGCGAACCTTCGTTAAAGGCCTGGCCGCCACCGGCATCCTCGGAGGCCTAGGCTTGTGGCGTACCCCCGTTTGGGCAGTGACCAGTCCTGGTCAGCTCAACGTGTTGACCGGCTCCGAGTTCGATCTGTTTATTGGTGAGACGCCGGTGAATATCACAGGTGCGGACCGAACCGCGATGACTATCAACGGATCTATTCCTGGACCAATTCTGCGCTGGCGGGAAGGCGATACCGTCACGCTGCGCGTGAAGAACCGTCTGAACGAAGACACCTCCATTCACTGGCACGGTATCCTTTTGCCGGCCAATATGGATGGCGTGCCCGGCCTGAGCTTCCACGGCATCGCGCCCGATGGCATGTACGAGTACAAATTCAAGGTCAAACAAAACGGAACCTATTGGTATCACAGCCACTCTGGATTGCAGGAGCAGATTGGCGTTTACGGTGCCCTGGTCATTGATGCCAAGAAGCCTGAGCCGTTCAGCTATGATCGCGATTATGTGGTGATGCTGTCTGACTGGACCGATGAAGATCCCGCTCGGGTCATGGCCAAGCTCAAGAAGCAGTCGGATTACTACAACTTTCACAAGCGCACTGTGGGCGACTTCATCAACGACGTGAGCGAGAACGGCTGGGCTGCGACAGTTTCGGATCGCAAGATGTGGGCCGAGATGAAGATGAGCCCTACCGACCTCGCCGACGTCAGCGGCTACACCTACACCTACCTCATGAACGGCCAGGCGCCTGACGGGAACTGGACCGGCATCTTCAAACCGGGCGAAAAACTACGTTTGCGCTTCATTAACGGCTCGGCCATGAGCTATTTCGATGTCCGAATTCCGGGTCTTAAAATGACAGTGGTGGCCGCCGACGGTCAGTACGTCAAGCCGGTCAGCGTCGACGAATTCCGTATCGCCGTGGCCGAGACCTACGACGTGATAGTCGAGCTCGCTAATCAGGAGGCCTACACGATTTTTGCCCAGTCCATGGACCGCACCGGCTATGCCCGCGGCACCCTGGCTATCCGTGAAGGTATGAGTGCTCCGGTCCCTGAAGTCGATCCTCGCCCCCTAATCGCCATGGGCGACATGGGTATGGATCATGGAAGCATGGGCGGCATGGATCACGGTAGCATGCAGGGCGGCAAGGCCGACATGGACCACAGCAAGATGGCCGGTATGGGCTCTGGTGGTACGCAAGGTGACAGGGTGGGCATGGACCATAGCAAGATGTCCGGCATGGATCATGGCGCTATGCAGGGCGACATGGCCGACATGGACCACAGCAAGATGGCCGGTATGGACCACTCTGGGATGGCGGGAATGGGCGCAGGCATGCAGTCGCATCCGGCCTCTGAAACCAATAGCCCACTGGTCGACATGCAGACCATGAGCCCGACCCACAAGCTGGACGATCCGGGTATTGGCCTGCGTGACAACGGTCGCCGCGTCCTGACCTATTCCGATCTGAGAAGTACCTTCCTCGACCCGGATGGTCGTGAGCCCAGCCGAACTATCGAGTTGCACCTCACTGGGCACATGGAGAAGTTTTCCTGGTCGTTCGACGGCATCAAGTTCTCTGATGCGCAACCGCTGCGCTTGAAGTACGGCGAGCGGGTTCGAATCACCTTAGTCAACGATACTATGATGACCCATCCCATTCACCTCCACGGCATGTGGAGTGACCTTGAGGATGAGAACGGCAAGTTCATGGTTCGCAAGCACACGATCGATATGCCGCCAGGCTCGAAGCGCAGCTATCGAGTCACCGCCGATGCCCTCGGGCGCTGGGCCTACCACTGCCACCTGCTGCTCCACATGGAAATGGGTATGTTCCGTGAAGTTCGTGTGGACGAGTAAAGGAGATTTCTGATGAGTACATTTCTGAAGCGAAAAGCCCTGATTGGCAGTGCACTCGCGCTTGGTTTGCTGGGTGCAATGCAAATGCCTGCTGTGTTCGCCGGTGAAGGTCAGGGTGAGCACGGGCACTCTTCAGCCGCATCCCATGACTCTGGAAATAAACCGGCAGTTCAGCCGCATGGGCAAACCTCAGATAGCCAGCAGATGAACCACGGCAAAATGGATCACGGCTCGATGGACCATGACGACATGGATCACGACAAGATGAAGCATGAGCACGACGCCAACAAAGCTGAAGCGGATTCGAACCATGACCACTAGGTTTTCATGTCCCACTTTCATCGCGCTGACAGTGTCGTTGTGCGCGATGACTGGCGGTTTGGCCAATGCAGCGGAAACAATGGATCATTCGATGCATCAGCCCCCAGCGGCTAAGAAAGATGCATCCAGTACCGGGAAAATGGATCATTCCGCGATGGACCACGGTTCTATGGATCACAGCCAGATGAACCAGGGCCAAAAGGGCCAAGACAAGCCGGCCGCGATAGACCATAGCAAGATGAATCACGGCGCTATGCAAGGTCAAATGGATTCCATGGATCACAGCACCATGGATCACAGTCAGATGAATCATGGTGGCGCGGAGACACCAAGGGCCACCAGCCGCACCCCCATCCCGGTTCTAACGGACGCGGATCGTAAAGCAGCGTTTCCGCCCTTGCCGGGCCATAAGGTGCACGACAGCGCCATCAACAACTTTTTTCTGCTCGACCAACTCGAATACCAGGATGCCGATGAAGGCAGCACGCTAGCCTGGGATGCGATGGGTTGGATCGGCGGAGACATCAATCGTCTCTGGCTCCGCTCCGAGGGCGAGCGCACCAATGGTGTCACCGAAGATGCTGAGCTGCAGGCCTTGTACGGGCACTCGATCGGTCCTTGGTGGGATGTCGTCGCGGGTGTCCGCCAGGACTTCAAGCCGGAGTCGCCGCAGACCTGGGCCGCCTTCGGCATACAGGGCTTGGCGCTGTATGCCTTCGAGGCCGAGGCTACTGCCTTTGTCGGCGAGAACGGCCAGACGGCAGCACGACTCGAAGGCGATTACGACATTCTGCTGACCAATCGCCTGATTCTACAGCCGACTGCTGAGATGAATTTCTACGGCAAGAACGACCCTGAGCGTGGAGTCGGTTCAGGGCTCGCTAATACCGAACTTGGTCTGCGTCTGCGTTACGAGATCGTTCGCCAGTTCGCGCCCTACATAGGCGTCTCCTGGAGTCGATCCTACGGCAACACCGCCGATTTCGCCAGCGACGAAGGGGAAGATACCAACGAGGCTCGATTTGTAGCCGGTATTCGCATGTGGTTCTAAGGGGCTGACATGAAAAGAACAATTAAGACCTTAGTGGCGGCGGGCGTCGTCGGAAGCGCTGCGGTAGTTGCCGGTGCCTATTTTGGCCTGGTCAATGTTGGTGCCGATGATCCCCACTTCCCAGCCGTGTATGCATTCCTGTCGATGGCCCGTGATCGTTCTATTGAGGTGCGCTCCCAGGACATTCAGGTTCCCAACCTCAATGGCGAGGCCATGATCCGTGCCGGGGCAGGCAACTACAACGCCATGTGTATCGGCTGCCATTTAGCTCCAGGCATTGCCGAGACCGAGCTGAGCCAGAGCCTTTATCCTGCCCCGCCGAATTTGACCAAGGTCGGTGTCGATGGCAATCCGGCTGCAACCTTCTGGGTAATCAAGCACGGCATCAAGGCCACGGGCATGCCGGCCTGGGGCAAGAGCATGGGCGATCAGTACATCTGGGACATGGTGGCATTCTTAAACGAGTTGCCAAAACTTGATGCTGAACAGTATCGAGCCCTGGTTGCATCGAGCGGCGGTCACGAGCATGGGGGCGGCGAAACCCAGATGCACAACCATGAGGGGCAGCATGAAAGCGCCAGTGCCGATCACCATGCTTCGGACAGTTCAGCAGTAAATGCCAATGCCGACCATCACGACGATGCTGCAGACAGTGCGGATCATCACTCCTCAAATACCGCTGAGCCTGCAAACGGTGCAGATCACCATGCTGCAGATAGCCCAAAGGCGAAAAGCGGTGCCGGTCATCATGACACCGGGCATGCCCATGAGGAAAAGGCCCCAGTAGCTGCCCCCAGAACTCACACCCATGCCGACGGCAAAGAGCACATACATGAAAGTTAAAAGCAAAGGGGCACGCCTGGCGGTGCTGGCCGCGTTGTTTATGGCGTCGACCGCTCAAGCAGCGAATGCCCTGACAATCGATGTGCACCGTGATGCCAACTGCGGATGCTGCAAGAAATGGATCTCGCACCCCCGCCAAGTAGCCTCTCTGCTAGATGCCGAGCACTCGACTTCCTCTCTCACGGTCGGGCGCTCGTTGTTGGGCCAGCGCGGCGATTTCGGAGGCACGGTCAACTAGGCGCTGTTCGAGCCCGCTCTTCTCACTGCCCAAACTGGCCTCTCCTGACGGTGCGCGGTGTCCTCCAGTCCCTGGAGCCGCTCATTGGCGGCTGCCAGGGTCCCGGCCAGGTTTTCTTGAGTGCTCCAAGATACGCCCTACTCCGTTCAAAAAAGATTATTTTGTACAAAGCAAGTCATTCAACCTCACCGCCCGAAAGACTAGACACCCACCGTCTAGGGGGCTACTCGCACCTGTGAGCAAGGCACGTAATACTTGTCCCCTGCCTTGCCAGTGAAGTGCCTCGCCCCCTTCTCGCTCCATCGTCGCGCCCCGTTCGTGGTTCAGTCGAATAACTTATGTGTCGCACGGCGTGGTTATTGCGCCAGGAGCAACATGAGCGATAGCTACGACGGCCAGTCCCTGGTCTATTGTTCGATACGGGAAGAGCCACACGCTCAACGCATCGAATACTTGTAAAAAAATCAATCACAATAGCTTCACTTCTTTATATTGCGAAAAAATCTAGACCTGCTTCAAGGCGGGTGATCGTTCCTTAGGAAGCCAACCTTAAAAGTTAGCCTGCTGTTTTGTATCGAAAATGAGAAAAGCCAAAATTCAGTCGTCAAACAGCGAAATGCTGCTGTTAATTGTTCTTTATAAACAAGCAGTTAAAATAGATACCTCCAAACAAAGACATGTCAATCATCGCAGCCTGACGACGACTCGCCGCATTTTATTTCAACTTTAAAGTTCAAAAAAACCACAGTCGAAAACTTGCATTAAATTTCTACTCATCTATAAAAAGCAATGTCTTTTATCAATGCTTGATACTTAACAAGTCGTTCATGGGTCAATCACTTCGTGGCGCTAAGGGTGACAGTGCGCTGTGGGGATTCGCCCCCGAATCAAGGAAGAGGTGGGAAGTGACGAGCATTCAGATGGCGGATATTTCGTTGCCCAAAGGCGGCGGTGCGATACGCGGCCTGGGCTTGGGATTACAAGCGCCTGGTTCCCTTGGCACGGCCACACTGAGCGTGGCAATCAACCTGCCCCAGGCACGTGCTTTGGCTCCCGCCCTCAACCTGGTTTATCACTCCGGAGCAGGCAACGGCCCCTACGGTGCAGGCGTCACCATCGCCCTGCCCTCGATTTCCCGGGCCACCGCAGCCGGTGTGCCCAGCTATACCCAGGCCGACACCCTGGTCTTCAGCGAAGTGGGCATTCTCGTCGCCAAGGGGGTCTGGAACGCCGGTCTCTGGGAACCTGACACACGCACAGAAACCGACGTTGCCGGCGATTCCTGGCTGATTCAGACCTATATCCCGCAACAGGCTGGCTCCCAGCCCCTGATTGAACAATGGACCCGCCTGGCGGACCGTCATTCTTATTGGCGTGTGGTCAGCAGCGACAATGTCGAGTCGCATTTTGGCCTCAGCCCCGCAGCGCGTATTTCAGACCCGGACGATCCCAGCCACATAGTCGAGTGGCTGCTCGAAGAAGTATTCGACGCAAAGGGAAATCGCGCGCAGTACCAGTACAAAAGTGACGACTCGCCTCAGCACGATGCCAAGGACCAAGCCACCGGATCAACCAACCGGTACATCCAGGCCATACGCTACGGCAACTACTTGCCTGGCACCCTGGAGAAGGAAGCCTTTGCCTATGAAGTGGTATTCGATTATGGCGAATACGACCTCGATCATCTGGACCAGCCCGGCGCCAACCCTTATACGCCGACGCGGCCGTGGCTATCCCGGCCCGACGCCTTTTCCAGTTTCCGCAGTGGCTTTGAAATCCGCACCCGCCGTCTTTGCCAAGGCGTACTGACGTTTCTGCATTTCCCCACCGAACTGGGAGCCACCCCTTGCTTGAACGCAGCGATGCGCCTGCACTACACGGAATCGCTGTACCTCTCGACGCTGGATACCCTGAAGTCAATCGGTTATGGCCGCCAGGCGGATGGCGCTTATCAGATACAGAGCCTGCCACCTGTTGCCTGGCGCTTTCGTGAGTTCGCCCCTGCGCCCGTGCCGCGCTTTCAACGCCTTTCAGTACAGCGCGCGGCCCCCCTGCCCGGCTATCTGGCGCCCGGCAGTTATCAGCCTGTGGATTTGGACGGTGCCGGCCTACCGGGCTTTCTGCAAAGCGATGGTGTGTCCACCTGCTATTACGAACCGCTGGGCGATGGCTGTTACAACGCACCGCTCACGCCTGCCGTGTTTCCGGACTGCCGCAATCTCGCCAATTCCAACCTGGCCTTGACCGATCTGGACAGCAACGGCCGCCTGGAATTGCGGGTGACCGCCGGCAGTTCCAGTGGCTATTTCCAGCACAACGACGACGGAGGCTGGTCAGGGCTGCGCTCCTTACCGCAGATTCCCACTGCCTATGGCGGTAACTCCGCCGAGCCGGTCGATCTGAATGGCGACGGCAAAGCCGACCTGCTGCTCACCGGTTTGACTCAACTGCATTACTACCCCTCCCTGGGGCTGGCCGGCTATGGTTCGGCGCATGCCACCAAACGCCCGGATGGTTTTCCTGCTACGAGCGCCAACTCCGAGAGCGTGTCCGTGTCGTTCGCGGACGTCTTCGGTGACGGCCTGTCGCATCGTGTAAGGGTGAGCAATGGTGAGGTAGCCGTTTGGCCCTGCCTGGGCCACGGTCGATATGGCGCGCGACGCGTCCTGGCCAATTCACCACACTTCGCACGGCAAATGTCTGCCGGTCGCCTCAATTTTGCCGATGTGGACGGCGCGGGCACCGTGGACATTGTGTTCGCACTGACCGACCACCTGCTGATCTTCCGGAATCAGAGCGGCAATGGCTTCTCTGAGCCGCTGCGTGTGCCGCTCCCCGTCCGGCTGGGGGAAAACGATCAGATTTCCTTTGCTGACATTCTTGGCAATGGCACCACCTCGATCGTGATCACCCGCATCTCGCCCCAGGTTGAGCATTGGTACTGCGACCTGTGTGCGTCTCAAGCGAGTACCGAGCCTGAAGTCGAGATGGCGCAGGACGCCGGTGGCAAACCCTATCTGCTGACGGCAACCGACAATGGCCTGGGCGCAACCGCGCAAATCCGTTACGCCAGTTCCACGCGGTTTTACCTCGCCGATAAACAAGCCGGTCGCCCTTGGGCCACCCGCCTGCCATTTCCCGTGCAGGTCGTGACGGAGATCGTCAGCAGCGACGCTGTGTCGCAAGTGACGTTCACCCAACGCTTTGCGTATCACGATGGGTATTTTGATCCTGATACACGCATTTTTCGCGGGTTCGGCTACGTCGAAACCTGGGACGCGCAGAGCTACGCGCCCTTCGCTGCCGCACCGGGCACACCCTGGCCTGTAGAGCGCATCGACGCCGAGTTGCAGGTGCCGCCGGTGCACACCAAGACATGGTTCTGCCTGGGCGCGTACTTTCAATCTGCAGAGCTGAGTGCGCAATACGCCAGGGAGTATTTCCAGGGTGATCCCCTCGCCGCCCCACCCTTGAGCAACGTGTTCGACGCTGCGGTTCTTGCCTCGGGTGGCAAGGCGCTGATGCAGGCCCATGCAGCCTTGGCCGGGCGGGTGATCCATGCTGAGGTGTACGCCGACGATGGCGACCCGCTACTGGCCCCCTTCCCCTATACCGTCACCGATACCAATTTCGACGTGCTGTTGATCCAACCGGCTGGGCCCGGCGGCCTGTGCGCGTTTACCGTGCGTGACCGGCAATCGATCCAGTACGACTACGAGCGTGAGCCCGCTGACCCGCGCATTCACCAGACCTTTCTGCTGGCGTCCAGCCAGTTCGATCCCGACGCCGGCAAGACCAGCTATCACGAGCGGCGTTGCATCGTGTTCCTGGGTCGGCGCAACCAGGCCGACGCCGTCGTTTACCCCGAACAACGGAGCATCAAAGCCAACCTGGATGAGTCATGGCTGACACGGGTATTAGCACCGTTTCGCTTGATCGGCGTGCCAATCGAGCAGCACTCTTTCGAAATGGGTGGGCTGACACCACCCACTTCCGGTTATTTCGACTGGGATACCCTGCATCAGCAGATCGACACAGCCCTGGCTGCGCCAATTGCCTACGGCCAACCCTTCACCTCGGGCACGCTGCAAGCGCGGCTCTCGGCGCGCAACCGCCACTACTATTGGAACCTTGCGCAAGATGCCCCCTTGCCATTGGGCCAAGTCTCTGCGAGGGTCCTGTTGCACCATGGCGAAGAAGCCCGCTTCTCGGACTATTGGCGCACCGAGACTTTTGGCTCCCGGCTTGACGACACACTGCTGCAGGATGCCGGCATGGCACCGGACGGCAGCGGTTATTGGATCGCACCCTCCGTCACGACGAGTTATGCGCCGCCTGACCAGTCATCGCTGTACTTCCAGCGTATCGGTGACCTGTGGAGCCAGCCAGGCTCTACGCTCTTTGCCTCGGCATCCGTGACCTACGACACGCCCTATGCGCTGTTCCCGGTAAGCGTTACCGAGTCCATCGACGCGCAGACCTCACTCAGCAGCCAGGCGCTGATCGATTATCAGACCCTGGAACCCTGGCAACTGACCGACGCCAATGGCGTGGTGCAGCAAGTTTTGTACGACGCCCGCGGCAACGTGTTGGCTCAATCGCAGTTCAAACCCGCCAACGGCGGCCTGCCCCGCGTGGGCGACATGGACCTCGCCGACTACATCGTTCGGGCCGACGCGACATTCGATGCCGTACTGGCAGACCCTGCCTATTACCTTCAGGGTGCCAGCGCGTTCTATTTCTATGACGTGACGCCGCGCCAGGACGCCGACTCCCAACCTGCGAGCGCCATAAGCCTGCACCGCACCCGCTTTGTGTCGGATGAGGCACCTGATGCCCCGATCGAATGCAGCATCGAGTTCACCGACGGTTTCGGCCAGGTGGCGGAGGCCAAACGTGAGTGCGAGTCCGGCCCGGCGCTGCTACACGATGCCCGTGGCATGCTGTTGCTGGATACCCTTGGCCAGCCTCGCCGCGAACTGGTCGGTCGGCGCTGGCAGGTGTCGGGACGCACCGTCTACAACAACAAGGGGCTGCCTGCGCAACAGTACCTGCCTTACTACTCCAACATCGCCACCTACGAGAACCAGCAGCTTCTGGTCAACGCCGATGTGACACCACCACCGAGCATCACCCGCTACGATCCCCTCGGTCGCGTTATCCGGGTCGACACGCCCAAGGGTTTTTTCACCCTGACAGTCCATCAGGCCTGGCAGACACTGGACTACGACGAAAACGACACCTTGCCCGACGCGCCGTACTACGTGGACTTCATGGCCAACTATCCGGCCAACCCCACCCCCGCGCAGATCGACGAAAAGAACGTATTGCTGCAAGCACTGCCCTGTTACAACACGCCGGTGGCCAGCGTGATCGACAATCTCGGGGAGAAATGCCGACTTGTGGTCTGCAACCTGGGCGAAGTTGCACCCGACGCGTTTGCCGCAATCGTCGCCGGCGGTACCGTTACCAGCGCTGAACTCTGGGCTGCGTTGGTCACAGCGGGCTACCTTGAAACCCGCGCCGGGCAGCCCGGTACCTGGGTCAGTGCCTTGTTCCAACCCTATACCGCGGGTTTCGTGTTAACACTGCCGGCCCCCTACAGCACCTATGCGCAAGCCACGACCACGCTGTTGGTACAAACCTGCCTGACCAGCTTCATCGCCGCGGATCGTTATGGCCGAGTGCTCGAATGGGTTGACCCGCGCCTCTATCTTGCCAACGTGCAGACCGGATCTGATAACGCCAATTTCCGCTACGCCTACCCAATGGCATCCAGCCAGGCCGCGCGGACGAATAGCGCCGACGCCGGCAACCGCTGGGTCCTGATGTCGGCCCTGGACACACCGGTATACGCCTGGGACACCCTGGGACGCACACAGCAAAAGTGGTTTGACGGTTTGGCACGGCTCCTACGCACCCAGGTAACCGAGGCTGACGGCACGCAACGTACCAGCGAACTCCTGACCTACGGCGAAACCGCGCCGGACGCGGCCGAACGCAATCTCAACGGCCAGCTTTACGTGCTCAAGGACGAGGCCGGAACACTGACTCATGAGCGCTACTCAATGCTCGGCCAGAGCGTGGACAGTACCCGCCAGTTTGCCTTGGACGCACGGCTGCCACCGAACTGGGGCGCCCCCGTAGCGCTGCAACCAGGCGTCTTTCGCACACAGAACAGTTACGACGCCTTGCACCGTAAACTCAGCGAAAAAACGCCGGACAACAGTGTGATCACTTGGTCCTACGCCTTGTCAGGTCGACTGCAAGGCATGACGCTGGCCAGTGGCGGCGTGAGCGGGCCGTTCATCATTGATATTGTCTACAGCGCCAGTGATCAGCGTGAACAAATCTTCTACGGCAATCAGGCCCTTCAGACGCTCGATTACGAAATCACCACCGAGCGTTTGATCTCGATCAGTGCCCAACGTCCCGCCAACGCCAGCAGCGGCATGCCACGGGACCCGACGGTCCAGCAAGTCAGTTACGTCTACGACCCGGTGGGCAATCTGGGGTTGATGCATGACCGCACCGCCGAGCAGGTGTTTTGCGGCGCCAAACAGCCGGAGGCGTTGGGCGCTTATTACTATGATCCGTTGTATCGCCTGATCAGCGCCACCGGGCTGCAACACCCGGATATCCAGGCCGACACCCACGTCAGCGGGTTCATGCAAAGCCTCTATGCCGAGCTCTGCCCGGCCAGCGGCCCACAAGTGACGCTGGAGAACTATCAGGACAATTACGCCTTTGACGACTCCGGCAATTTGCTGCAAACCCGTCATCACGCGGCCAGCGCTTCGTTCGAACGCGACAACCCGGTAACGGCCACCTCCAACCGATTGCTCGGCGTTCCTTATGACGCCAATGGCAATACCCTGCAAACCGAGCTACAAGGCGCCGTGACGCTGGGCTGGGATGAGCGCAACAACCTGGTGCACACCGGCGATATCGAGAAGGCTGACGGCGACGTCGAACGCGTCTGGCTGGCCTACGACTTCACCAATCAGCAGGTCCAGCGCGTCATGGAGCGCGCGTCGGCCGTCGGCGAACCGGCGAGGCTGCGCGAAATCCGGCTCGTTGTGGGGAGCTATGTACAGCGCCAGACCACCGACCTGCTTACCGGCCTGACCGATACCGTCAACTCGTTGCGTATCCAGGACGGTAACAGCGCCCTGCTCGTCAGTAACCAAGGTGGCGTCGGCGCGCAGCGCCGCTACCAATTGGACGACAAACTGGGCTCGGTCAGCGTCGAGCTGGATGAAGACGCGGCGCTGGTGAGCTACGAGGCGTTCTTTCCCTTCGGCGGCACGTCCATCATCGCGGGCCAGGATCAAGCACACGTCGCCGCCAAGTCGCTGCGCTACAGCGGTAAGGAAGTCGACGACAGCACCGGGTTTTACTATTACGGCGCGCGCTACTACCTGAGCTGGCAAGGCCGTTGGCTGAACCCGGATCCGGCCGGCCCGGTGGACGGCGCCAACCTGATGCAGTTCGTCAATAACAACCCGTTGAGCTACGTGGATCATGACGGCCGCGGCAAAACCAAGCCGAACGCGCCCAAACCGCCCACCCCGTACGAGCTGTTTGCGCAAGGGCTGCTCAAGACCTTCATGTTCACCATCTATAACGCGCCGCGCATTGCCTACGTCAATGCGCCCAAGCAACTCATGCAGCGCTTTTCGTTGGACGCAAACGTCAGGCAGGCCACGCGAGAAGCCGCTCTCGATCGGCGTGAAGAAAGCAAGCTGCTCTATTACAACCTGTCCCTTGCCTGGGGCGTGGATCCGGCGAAGTACTTCGATCCGCGCATCATCGACATGATCAAGTCAAACAGGGCGCCCTGGTCCCTGGTGCCGATCCCTTTCATGGGTACGACCTTGCACAGCGAACTGCGGACAAAAACCTCCACTCCCACGTTCTGGGGAAACACGACGGGCGAGTTGCTGGGTAATGTCTTGACCGTAGGCACCTCGCTGGGCTTGAGCCGCCAGCTGTTTCTATCGTCCTTGCCCAGGCCGATGAAACTCCTGCTGTCGCCCTTGCTGGTGGGGCAGATGTTAAGCATGTACGGGCATGCGTATGAGACGGAAAAGGTCTACAGCAAATTCCAGGAAGATCAGAAAAAGCTCTGGTTCTACCAACGCACCAACCGTCCTTGGCTGTCCGGTATTCCGAAGAAGATGGTCTACATGGATCACCAGGCACAGCAGGCCGAAAAGCTCTGGCAGTCCGTCTCCAATGAGCATATCGGACTGGCCGTCGGCGCCTTGGTGCTGGCTCGCCTGTTCGGGCCGATGCTGCTGCGCACAACGATGAAGAACTGGCGCAGTTGGACAAGCGGGTCGGGGTGGAACCCGTGGAACGGTTGGGGCGGTTATTCCGGCACCACAGCCGTTGTTCCTTACAAGCCCATGCCCCGCGACCTGATACTGTTGCCCCGGCGCTCGACCCTGCCTGCCGTGATCAGGCAGCCCGTCAGGGCGCTGACCATCTATCAGCCTGCGCGGCAAAACCTGCCGGTCCGGTTCCAGCGGGCCAACTGGCTCACCCTTTATCGGCCGCCGATGACGGCCCTGATGCCGCTACGGGTCAGGCAAGCCCAGTTGGTGCTGTTTGTCATGAGCAGGATTTTGAAGTAGCCCGCGTTCGTTGTATGCGGCGCCCCCCTAACGCCATCCCTTGCAGGAAGCAATCATGCCCAGAATGTTATCGAGCGATGCCAAACAGGCCCTCAGTGCCGGAGACGCCCAGTTGTTGCGTTTTCATGCGGAGCACCCCGACTTCGACCTGCTGCACTTCGATTTCTACAAGACCACACCGACCACTTCGGCCTGGCTGGAAAAACTCGACTCGGTGCTGCGCGCCCGTTTGCAGCAACAGCAACGGCTGGCACGCATTACCACCGACGGCACCTTGGGCAGCCGCTTGCAAGCCGCCGGATTCGATTCGGCGCATCGCATCGCCGGCATCCCAGAGCACCGCTTCGTGCGTGAGTATGCCCAGTTGTTCGAAGGCAATCTGGACGCGGCCCGGGCATTGCATCGGCGCGCCTGTGGTATCAAAGGCTCGGTCAAACACCTGCACGCCAACCTGCACTCCATGCTCGATTCACCGCATTTTGGCGGGATGGTAGCCAACCAGGTAAACCCGGAAATCGACGGCTACTTCAGCCAGATTCCCAGCTATCAGGACCTGTTCGGCTCGCTCAATTACTGCAAGTGCCGCGAGTGCGTATCGATTTTCGGGCCGGCCGCGTACTTCCTGGACCTGATGAGGATCACCGACGACTACATCACCGATCCCAACAGCACCAAAACCAGCGACAACATCCCGGCCGGCTACCCGTTGGCACAACGCCGCCCCGACCTGTTCGATCTGGAGCTGACGTGCGCCAACACCGATACCCCTGTCGCCACCCTCGACATCGTCAATCAGGTGTTGAGCCGCCAAATCGGCCAAGCCCAGCCCCAGGCGCAGGGCAAGGCCCAGGCGGGTGCGACAACCAGCATTACCCTGGCCGCCAGCGCCTCACCCGACAAAGACCGCTACAGCGGTATGTGGATCCTGCTGACGGCCGGCACCGGGGTTAATCAGTTGCGCGAAATCGCGGCCTACGATGGCGCGACCAAGGTCGCCAATGTCACCCAGCAATGGAGTGTCACGCCAGACGCCACAACGCAATACACCATTGCCAACGACCCCTTCCAGACCCTCGCCGCCGCGCCCTACCCGTTCAACCTGCCGGCCAACCTGCCACTGGCTGAAATCCGCAGCTATCTGAGCGCGTTGAAGACCAGCCTGCCGCAGATCTACGGCGCGCTGACTGCTCCACTGAACCAGGGCCTTGCACAGGCCGCCAGCGCTACCACGTTGACCCTGGCCGCTTCGGCGTCCACCGTCGACAACGCCTACCTGACCCTGACCCTGCAACTGGTGGCGGGCCCGGGTGTGGGCCAAATTCGCCAGATCACCGGTTACACCGGCACATCACGGCTGGCGACGGTTGACCGGCCCTGGCTCGTGCAACCAGACGCCTCGACTCAGTACCTGATCGTCGACGAATTGGCCGCCGACCGCGAAGTGGCCGGCTTGAGTATCGAGCAGTACCGCATCGTCACCACACCGCTGAGTACCCATGCGCAAATCGCGCCGTACTACGGCTACCAGAGTTTCGACCTGGCCCAACTCAGCCGCGTCGCGGTGTTCCAGGCGCGTACCACCTTGAGCTGGGATCAGTTGCAGTTCCTGCTGGTTCAAGGGCTTAGCGCGGATGAGCAAGCAGCGGGCCTGGCCAACGGTTTTTTTATCAATAATACCGGCGAAAACCTGTCGCCGATGGCGATCGTGATCGACGACAGCAACGTCGACGCGCCCTATTACCGAATCAGCAACACCTCCCTGCTGCGCCTGGACCGTCTGAACCGGTTTATCCGCCTGGCCGCTGCCTTGAGCTGGGACTACGCGGCACTGGACTGGGCCATGAAATCCGTAAATGCCCTCGAAATCGACCAGGCGGCCATCAAGGCCATGTCCGGCATCCAGCGCCTGCAAGTGTCGACCGGGCTGGACGTTGTCAGCCTGTGCAGTTTCTGGGCCGATATGAAAAGCATCGGCAAGGGCGACGGCCCTGCCCCGGCAGATCTGTTTGACCGCATGTTTAACAACCCTGCCCTGCTCAACGGTGAAAACCCGTATGCCAGCATCGTACCCACGCCCTTCGATCCAGCGCGTCCGCTGACCTGGACCATTGCCGACAACACCGGGCAAAACGGCACGATACGGGCCCGCCTGGTGGCTGCACTGGCCTGCAATGACGACGACCTGACCCGCCTCGGCCTGTTCGTCAGTGCGCTGCGGGGTGCGCCCACCGGCACCTTGACCCTCAGCCTGAGCGAGCTGACCTGGCTGTACCGGCTGGCCAAGGCCGCGTCCATCTTCGAGCTGACAATCGATGAGTATCTGCTGTTGCAGGGCTTGCTGTACTTCCCCGGCAAGGGCAGCACGCTGCCCGCCAACGGCGTGTTGCAACCGACCGTGAACGCGGCGCTGCAACAAAAGCACATGGTCGACTGGCTCAATGCCTCGCCTTTCACCGTCTATTCCGCGCTGTACGTCCTGAGCGGCGTGGTCTCGCCGTACTTCACGCCCGCGTATCGGCCCGACGATATCGCCCCGTTCGTGCAGAACCTGGCAACGGTGTCAGCCCCTTCGCTGCTCACCCCACAGGCCTTTATCTTTGGCTCGATCGATGCGCCCCGGCTCTACACCAAGCTGGTAGAAACCGGCTTTTTCAGCGCCATCGGTGTGCTGCTTAACCAGGCCTCGGCGTACCAGCAGGCAGCCGCACACTTCCCGTTGAGTGCCCAATCCTTCATCACTGCTGACATCCCGGCCGACCAAGCCAGTGTGGTGTATCAAAACCTGGTGAGCGCCCTGCCGCCGCTCTTGCTGCCGCTGGCAAACGATGCCGACCTGGCCACCGTTTCGCAGAAACTCACCGTGTCCACCGACCTCTCCTTCCTGTTTACCGGCCAGTCCGACGCGCCCAATAAACGTAACCAGGTACTCAGTGTCCTGCTGGCGACCCAAAGCACTATCTACTTCACAGAGTTCGCGTTTGCGCTGCCGATGGGGGGCGACCAATTTGTCTCCAAGAACATCGATCCCGCTGCGTCGGCCCGGTCGTTACGGCTGCTGTCTCAACAAAAGCCAGCCTTGGTTACCTTGGATCCTGCTGCGCAACAACGTCGCGACATCACGGCCTATGACGGCACCACCCACCAGGCCACTATGGCCAGCCCCTGGAACAGCGGAGCAGTACCCGGACCTTCCAGCCTCTATGCGGTCTGGAAAGCAATCACCCAAGGCGTAGCCCAGGGAGGCTCCATCACCACCCTGACGCTGGCAGCCGATAGCGCCAGCGACAATGCGGTCTACGTGGGCATGACGCTACGGTTGACTGCTGGCACGGGCACCGGCCAGCAAGCGCTCATCCTGTCCTACGACGGTGCCACGCACGTCGCGACGGTCGGCCCGGACTGGGTGACGCTGCCCGATGCCACCACCGCCTATTCGATCCAGCAATGCCTGGCCACAGGTGTGGCTGCCTCAGCCACCACCAGCACGATTACCTTGCAGGCCAGTGCCAGTGACACGCCGGACGCCTACAAGGCATGCAGCCTGGAAATCCTGCTGTCGGGTCTGCTGACCTCGTCATTCTCGCCCAGCGTCAAACTGGACTTCCTTTTCATCAGTCAGGGTGCCGGGCAAAACGCGACCATCAGCGCCTACGACGGGCCAACCCGCAGCGTCACGATCGCCGCGCCCTGGGCCACAACGCCCGACGACACCACCTGCTACCAGGTCGTGCAGCCGATTCAACAAGGCAAATCCCTGGCCGCCAGCGGCAACAGCCTCACGCTGGCATCGGACGCATCGGACGTTAATGGTGCCTACAACGGCATGACCCTGCGCCTGACGGGAGGCAGCGGGACCGGCCAGTCCTCCCTGATCTACAGTTATGACGGGGCAACACGCACGGCGACCTTGCAAGCACCCTGGACCAGCGTACCCGACGCCGCCAGCCCTTACGCGGTCGTGCAGATCATCACTCAAGGCACCGCCCGCGGTGGCTCAGCCACCACGCTGGCGCTGGATGCTGCCGCCTCGGCCGAGACCGGTGCCTATCTGGACATGACCCTGGAACTGCTAGCGACACCGGCCGCTGACGCCCGGCGCGGCGAGGTCAAGCAAAATCTGCTGGGCCAGGCGCAAAGCATCGGCCATACCGCTCAGACGATCGTCAGTTATGACGCCCTGCAGCAAGGCAACGCCATGCAAGCGCTGGGGGATTTGCTGGGTACCAGTGCCGAACGGCTGGCCGCGCTGATCCCGGTAGCCACTCAGGCCACCGACCTGGACGACTACCTCGACGACCTGTTGACCCCATTGATCGATGGCCAGGTGGAGCCCGGGCTACCGCCCTTTATCGCCAGCCTGGCACGCGGCGTGGTGACCTTCGACTCCCTGGCCTTCAACACCGCCGAGATCCTCGCGGTGGGTGCTATTCCACAAGCCTTCGGTATCAGCGACCCGCAACAACTGACGCTGGATGATCTGGCCACGTTCTCGCTGTTCAAGGTGCTGGTGCGCCAGTTCGATAACAAGAGCGCGAGCCTGATCGACTATCTGCGTCGTCCGCCTGACACCACCCTGCCCGGGCCAACCACATCGGCCCTGTCGACGTTGAGCCACTGGCCGGTGCCGCAGATCGTCACCCTGGAGCGCCGCTTCTGGCCCCAATTGCCGGCCGCCACCCCCATGGGGCCTGGCACGGTGCGGGGTATCGCACGGCTCAATGACTGCTTTGTGATTGGCGCGACCACCGGGCTGGAGATTTCCACCTTGCTGCGTATCGACGGGCTGGGCTACCTGCCCGCCGCCGATGCGAAGGGCATCATTGCGGCCAACTGGCGGGTGTATACCGATATCGCACGCGCCACACAGGCTGCGGTCAACGCCAAGTTCGGCAACGGCGATTTCGGCAACGTCAACAGCGATTTGTCCAGTGCCATAAGCCAACAGCGCCGGGACGCGTTGCTGGGTTACACCCTCTGGTTATTGCAACAGACTTATCCGCAAATCGATTCGCCCGATGCGCTCTACAAGTACCTGCTGATCGATGTGCAGATGTGTGGCTGCGACACCACCTCGTACATCGCCCAGGGCATCGCCGCCGTGCAGCTCTATATGCAGCGCTGCCGCCTGATGCTGGAACCGGGTGTCACCGATTTGTCGAACATCCCCGATGTCTGGTGGCAATGGATGTCCGCTTACCGCGTCTGGGAAGCCAACCGCAAGATTTTCCTGTACCCGGAGAACTACCTCGAGCCGGCGCTGCGCAGTAAACAGACCCCTGAATTCAAGGACCTGGTGGATGCGCTAATGCAAACCGACATCTCGGAAAAGTCCGTGTCGCAGGCCTATCAGGGCTACTTCCAGGGCGTCAACGCGGTAGCCGGCCTGACCAACGCCTCGGCCTACAGTTGCCGCCTGCAACTGCCCGGGACCTCAGTGGTTCACAACCAGGGCACCGCGACGGGCGGCGCCAGCAACACCATCAATCTTTCGACGGCGGCCTCACCCTATTTTGGGGCCTACACCGGGATGCGCATCGTCATCACCGCGGGCAAGGGTGCCAATCAGATCAACCTGATCTCGTACTATGACGGCATGGGCCAAGCCACCGTGGCCCAGCCCTGGACCACGACGCCAGACAACACATCGGTCTACGTCATCACCGGTCGCGGCGAACTCGACACGCTGTTCCTGGCGGCCCGCAGCAACACTGAGCCGGCGCTCTACTACACCCGCAATCATGACGCGGTGAACGGCTGGACACCCTGGCTACAGGCCAAGATCAGCATCGCAGCGCCCTATGTCACGCCGATCTATGCCTTCAATCGCCTGAATCTGTTCTGGGCCGAGCAGCAGATGGTGGACGGTTCACGCATCTCATCCGAGGGGGGCAACGCGACCTCCACCACCATCACTGACGTGTCGGCCAGCCTCAAAGTGTCGTTTCAGGACAGCAGCGGCGGCTGGATAGCGCCGCAGACACTGGCAAGCAATATCGTCATCACCTACAACGAGGCCTACAAGCTCGACAAGTACGTGTCCGACGTGATGTCCGGCTACACGCCGTTGTTCAATCCCAAACTGATTTTCTGGAAAAAGCCTTATCCGTTGTACGTGCCACCGGTCAAATACACCCAACCGACCGTCCACCCCAACGGTGAGCAGATCTTCCTCAACTATGGCTTCGGTGTGTCCTTTGCGGCCGGTGGCCCCCTGCCCCAGACTACCGCCCCCAGCACCGCCATGCCGGCCAGCAAGTACCAGATCGAGTCCAACGCCTACTCGATGGTACAGCGCTTCAACAACATGGTCGCCGCGCCGATCCAGTACATCACCGGCTACCTGCCGTTCCAGCAGAGCCTGACCCTGAGCAGCTCAATGGTACAAAGCCGGCTCAACACCGCACTGATCAACAACCCACCCGGCGTACCCGCCACCTTTCCGCAACCCTATGTGCCCGCCCTCGTGCGTTCGAGCGGCAAGTTCGGCGTCAGCAAGTCGAGCACCTGGAACATCATGCAGGATAACTATCAGTGCGATGATTATCCCGCTGCGCCGCTGACCACCAGCAGTTGCGAAGTGTCGTTGCTCAATACCGTGTTCGGCGCCACCGCCAGTGTGGTCACCGTCAAGAACAGCCCGGGCGCCTATCTGTTCGACAACGGCGACGAAGCCTTCCTGGTACGCGCTGGCGACCCAGGCATCCAGCCTATTTCCGATGTGCTGTTGGCCCAGGCCAGCAACGTTCCTTTCCCCTCGGACGAGTTCTATCTGCAGACCCAGGCCTACACGGCCACTCGTCCCGCTCCGGCGCTGGACAAGCTGCGTTTCGCGTTTGACCGGATCACCACCACGCTCTTGCGGACGTTGAACCAGCGCCTGCTGCTCGGTGGCATTCCGGAATTGCTGAGCGTTGAATCACAATTGACTCCAGAGCCGCCCTTCAGCCGACTGGGGCCCAATGCGACCAATGTCATTGCACCGCCCAGCGACAGCCTGGATTTTTACGGTGCCTATGGCTTGTACTTCTGGGAAATCTTTTTCCACGCACCCTTCCTCGTCGCTGACAGTCTGCACAACAACCAGCGCTACGCCGAAGCCAAGCAATGGTACGAGTACATTTTCAACCCGACCCAGCAGCCCGAAGGCAATAGCGGGGCCGACGCCGAGCGGTTCTGGCGGTTCCTCCCGTTTCGCACGATGGACCTGCAGACACTGACGCAGATCCTGACCGATCCGGCGCAGATCGCCGCCTACAACAATGATCCCTTTGACCCTGATGCCATCGCACGGCTGCGCACGGCGGCCTATGCCAAGGCGATTGTCATGAAGTACATCGACAACTTGCTGGGCTGGGGCGATTTCCTGTTCGCCCAGGACACCCGAGAGTCAATCAACCAGGCCACCAATCTGTATGTTTTGGCCAACGAACTGCTGGGGCATCGGCCCGTGGCAACGGGCACCTGCGCCGCACCCGAGCCCATGAGCTACAACGACGTCAAGCAGGAGTACAACAACCGCACCATCGCCACCGGCACGGTCGTCAGCGCCACCATCAACACCCTCACGCTGGCGACCACGGCGCCCACCACGCCGGATGCCTACGCCGGCTACTACGTGACCATCACCGCAGGCGCCGGCATCAATCAGACTAGCTACATCACCGGCTACGCGGCGGCCACACGCACCGTTACCGTGGAGATGCCCTGGAATCCGCTGCCCGACAGCACCTCGCAATACCGCGTGTTCGCCAATGGCATCCCCGAATTCCTGATCCGCCTGGAAAACACCCCCATGGCACTGGCGCCGCAGGTTCAAGGCGCACTGCCCGGGTACGTGGCCTATAGCGATGTACCGTTCAACGACATCAACAGCTACTTCTGCATTCCGGAAAACAGCGAGCTGACGGCGTACTGGGACCTGGTGGACGACCGTCTGTTCAAGATCCGGCACTGCATGAACATGGCGGGCCAGGTCCGTACGTTGGCCCTGTTCGAGCCACCGCTCAATCCCCGCGACCTGATTCAGGCGGCCCGCGCCAGTGCCGGCTCGTCGACATTGGCCGCGCCATACAGTATGCCGATCCCGTACTACCGGTTCGCCTCACTGATCGAGCGTGCCAAGGGGCTGACCGCTGCGGTCAGCCAATTGGGCGCCCAACTGCTGTCGACCCTGGAAAAGCGCGACGGCGAGGCCTTGGCGCTGCTGCGCAACTCACAAGAGAACACGCTGCTGCAAATGACCACCCTGATCAAGCAGCAACAGGTGACCGAGTCCTCCCAGGCCGGCCAAGCCCTGGGCCAGAGTTTGCTCAGCGCACAAAAGCGCCAGTCCTGGTACACCGACCAGATCGGCCGGGGGCTGTCCTCCAACGAGATCCAGAACATCGTCTACATGACCCTGGCCACGGTCTTCAATACCTCGGCGACCGCCGTGCGCACCATGGCCTCCATCGGCTATGCCGTGCCGCAGGTCGGATCACCCTTTGCCATGACCTATGGCGGTGCGCAGCTCGGCTCGTCACTCACCGCAGCCTCCGGAGTGCTCGACGGCCTGGGCATTCTGGCCAACTTCGGCGCCCAGCTCAACCTGACCATGGCCCAGTACCGCCGGCGCGAAAGCGAATGGCAGTTGCAGTCTGACCTGGCCGGCTACGACGTGGCGCAAATCCAGTTCCAGATCGCCGGCAATGCGGCGCAGCAGAAAATTGCCGCCCGCGATCTGGAAGTGCAGCAGACCAGCCTGGCGCAAAACGAGGTCATGGACGCCTTCCTGAAGAACAAATTCACCAACGAAGAGCTGTACCAATGGATGGCAGCACGCCTGTCGGTGCTGTACTTCCAGACCTATCAACTGGCCCTGGAGCTGTCGCGTTCGGTACAGCGGGCCTATCAATACGAGCTCAACAGCGATACCAGCTTCATCAACTTCGGCTATTGGGATGGCGGGCGACGTGGTCTGCTGGCGGGCGAAGGGTTGATGCTGGCGCTGAACCAGATGGAAAAATCCTATCTGGATCGCAACGGCCGTACGCTGGAAATCGAAAAGACCGTGTCGTTGTTGCAACTGAACCCGCGGGCGGTGCTGGACTTGATCGAAACCGGCGAGTGCCTGTTCGAGCTGCCGGAGAAAATGTTCAGCGACGACTTCCCCGGCCACTACCTGCGCAAGATCAAGACCCTGGCGGTATCCATTCCGGCCATCACCGGTCCCTATCAGAACCTGCACGCCACGCTGACCCAACTCAGCAGCCAGATCCTGGTCAAGCCCGATGTCAACGCGGTCAACTACCTGCTGGGGGCCAGCGACGCCACATTGCCCGACAGTTCGGTGCTGCGCAGCAACTGGTGGGCCAACCAGAGTGTCGTGCTGTCGCGCGGCATGTTCGACAGCGGCCTGTTCGAGGGCTCTGGCGCGGATGATCGCTTCCTGCCGTTCGAGGGCACCGGTGCGGTGTCCACCTGGCGGCTGAGCCTGCCGCGCTCGACCAATCTGTTTGACTTGCGCAGCATTACCGACGTGCTGCTGCAACTGCGTTACACCGCCGTCGACGGCGGCGCCAAACTGCGCCAGGACGTGGTCCGCCTGCCCTCCATGCGCAGTTACTCCGGCAGCGATTTCTTTGCCTGTGCGCAGCGTTTCTCCAGCGATTGGTATCAGTTCCTGGAAGCACCCACCTCCACCACCAAACAGGCACTGGCCATCGCCCTGACGGACCTGACGCCCGATCACGTCACCAAGGCCGTACTGACCGGTTTTTACTTGCAATTGGTTACGCCAGCGGACGTCGACCCATCGTCCAACACGCCCTATATCCAGGTCCAACTGGGCCAGGGCAAGCCGGTGAACCTCGCACTGGACCGTCAGGGCAAAGGTGCGCACTTCTTCCCGGCAGCCCCGCGCATGACCGATATCGAAGGCCCCGCCAGCATCACGTTCGACCTGGCGCTCACGCCGCCGTCGCTCAAGGTCAAGACCGGCCCGCAGCGGCTGGCCCCGGCAGTGGTGCAGAACCTGGTGTTGATTCTGTTCTACGAAGGAGAGATTCGCTGGTCCTGATCCCCCGTTCTCACAGCAAGCAAAGGAGATAGATACACGCGGTAGGAAGTCGGTGGCTGACAACCACCGAGCAAGGAAGAAACGCCGTACTTCGCAATAGCCCGCCAGGTGACGGGGGACGCGATCCGGCGAAAGAGGTGGTACCTGAACCCATAAAAGGAGATAGATATGGCCGATCCATGGTGGCTTCCAGGCTGTAAAATCAACGTATCCAAGATCCCGAATGGCAAGTTGTGCTCGGATCAGCACTGTACCGAGGCCCAGAACCAGGGGCATTCGGTTTGCTATTGCTGCGACCCCTTCCAGAATGGCTGTACGGGTCAGACACCGCCGGCCAAATGCGGCGATGCCTGGCCCTCGTCGTGTTGTTCCTACACGGCGGAAAGTCCGTTCATTGTCTTCATGCCCACCGGCAACTGTTATTGCTGCTGCGGCTGCCTGGCCTATGACACCAGTATCACCGTGGCCGTAGGGGAAAGCCGTCCGATTCAGGAAATCCGCGTTGGCGACCCGATCTACGTGGCGATGGACGCCGGGCTCAAGACGTGGGCCCAAGTCCCCATCCAATTCAGCTCCGGCACCGGCGGAGACTCGAAAAGCTCCATGATCCAGATCCGCTTCGGCGACGGGGTCAAGCCCGAATCGGTGATCTCCACCCGCAACCAGCTGTTCCTGTTGCCGGGAGGCAAACTCAAGCGTGCATCGACCCTGGTTCCGGGCCAGGACGTGCTGGTGCGACCGGATGGCACCCAGGCGCCAGTGCTGGACCTGGTGTCCGGTTTGTTCAACAAGGGCGTGCACATGATCTCGACCAGCACCGCCACGACCACTGACCTGGGCGGGCACCTGATCGTGGCCAATGGCGTGGTCTGCGGCGACTACTCGTTGCAACTGACTCACCTGGAAGAAGCCAGGCCGGAGTTGATGGCTGGCGGCAAAGACGAACTGCCGGAGTTCGGCACCAAGCAATACGGGCAACGCTACAAGCACCTGTTCGCCGACGCGTTCAAGGCGCACGTAGCGACGACCCAGTTAAAGGTCGCAGGCGAGGATGAGGAAGGCGGTCATGAAGGCTTCACGCCTTATGCGTTGATCGCTCCGCTGTCGATTCCCGAGAACGCCACTGCTTTCCTGACCCTGGAACAAGCCCGCGACATCGAGGCCAACGCCCCGCGTGCCCCCATCCACTCTGGCGCCGGCAAGGACATCGTCACCTACCTGTTCAAGCTCTTCAAAGGGTTCTACCCCACCGTGCACTTCTACGTGGATGACACCACCGAGTTGCCTAACGCCTACTCGTTCATCAACTACGACATTCCCATTGTGGTGATCAACGGTGGGCTGATCCGCACGGTCGCTGTCCAGTACGAATCGCTGGCGTTCATCATTGCCCACCAGTTGGCCGTGCTGTACGGCGGATCACCCAAGGGTGACGATGGCTATACCTGCAAGGGCCAGGCGGACTACGCCGCGCTGGTCGCCATCTTTCCCTACGTGTGGTTCGGCTACTACACCTCCCCCATGCTGCAACCGGCGATTGAGCAGACCAAGGTCTTGTATGACTTTATCGACGCCAAGCACCGTCAGGGTGCGCCGGGCAACTTCTGCAACCTGATCTCCATCGACTGCCGCATCAGCGCGATGGAAGCGGCCGTCAGCTTCATGCCTTTACCCGAATGCGCGGGCGGCCCGCTGACGGCCACCCTGAAGGTGCTGAATGCGGTCGCCGAGCTTGCCGGTGAGGACCTGGTCAACGTCACGATCACCTTCAATGAAAAACTCGATGTGGAATCGGCGCAGAACCTGGGCAACTACGGTTTCAACCCGTTGGCGCCCTTGCTTGGGGCGGCTGTTCCCTCCACCGACTACACCAAGGTGGTCGTGCAGGGTCGCCTGACGCCGGACACCGATTATGTCGTCAGCGTCCAGGACGTGCTGTCGAGTACCGGGCATCCCCTGGTTCGCGGCAAGAACAGTGCATTGTTCACCACGCCCAAAACGCCTTAGGCCGGCCTGAGGCTGCGTAATGTCTGCGGTCGCTTGATGGCGGCCGTAGACGCAGCAAGGACAGGATACTCATCAAGCATGCAGGAGCTTTTCATGATTCAGACATTGCTCAAAACAAGCGAAAACACGCCGATCCCTGAAATGTGCAAACAGCTCGGCCAGGTACTGGGCATGGACAAACCGGTGCCGATGCCCGTACTGCTTCGCGCGATCGAAGACCCTGGCTTCGCCGCCGACCTCATTACCTCGCGCGGGCAACCGGGTTTTCTGACAGCCCTGTTCGACGACCAGCGCACTCGCGCCTATGCACCGAAAACGCCGGTTGCGGATTCCCTTTCCGCCGCGGGCCTGGCCGGCAAAGCGGCCGCGGCCATGTTGCGATGGGGCAAGGCCGGTTTCTCCACCGTTGATACGGAGGTTCTGGCTCGGCGCGAAAACGCGTGCCTGAGTTGCCCTCATCTGAGCGACCCTGAAAGTGCAATGCAGAAGATGGTGCCCACAGGTCCGGTCACGGATAAAGTTGGCAGCCGTCTGGGTGGCAAGGTCTGCAACCAGTGCGGTTGCGTGGTTCACAAGAAGATCCGCCTGCCCAGCGAAGCCTGCCCCGAAGCACATCCGGTGCGTATCGATGTCACCCGCTGGAACGAACCCTTGCTGTTTGAGGCCGTCCAACAGTCCTGAACCCGCCAAAGCGGAGGGGCTACGGCCCCTTCGCCCAGGCTTGCCATCAGTCCTGCGGTCAATGGTTTTTAAGAAGACTAGGATTTCATCAAATTTTAGAGTTTCTCTTCCGGGTGCTTTTGCCTTTTAGGCTCTTGTGGGAGCTGGCTTGCCAGCGAGATCAGCCGCTACCGCTGCAGCGACTAATCACCTACGGGGCGTCGAAGCACTCTATAGATCTCAGAAACCACCTGCATCGTTGCATCTTCGATCGTTCCTTCATTACGGCATAAAACCCAGCCGTGATCTGCAATCGCTCGTTCGAACGCCTGGGTACAAGCGACTTGCTCTTCCAGGTTATGGATCACAGTACTGCCCAGCCCACGCGATCGTGCCGCTGCCCTCGCCCATGAAATATCAGGGGCGGTGACAACCCCGACATGCAGGTCTGGCACTCGCACGTTTCGATCAATGTTCAACCGTAGAATCTCTGCAAACGGGACTAGCCGGCGAAAAGCGGCATCAGACGGGTACCAGCGATCGATCAAGATGATGCTGTCCGGTGGCTGTTTAGTCAGCACGTGCTGGGAAATCCAAGTACGGCTATCAGCAAAGCGCTCACACACCCCCAACTCCAAATCCCGGGTGGGATTTCTGACGAGTTTGTTAACGAGGAGCATTGTTTCACCCCTATAGGGATCGCTTTTTTTCTCGCAAAGTCGGATTACTTTCTTGTTGTCGGCCCTCAGTACTTTCGTAACGGCCTCCAACAGTGTGGTTTTGCCGGTTCCCTTGGGCCCATCTAGAGAAACAAACAGCGGACGATTCATTCTTCAAATTACGAGTGATAATTGATGAGCATTCTAACCTAGGTTCTGGCTAAACCTGAACCGACTGCCCCGTTTCAGGTTTATTTGGCTCGCGCCGCCGGGATTGTCGTGCGAGCAGGATCAACAGCGCTATTTCGTTCGGAATCGTGAATTCCTAACAGTTCTCTCCCCTGCCCCTAATCCAACGCGTACCAGGGTGCGCCGAAGGGTGAAAAAATATGTGAAAATAAATGTGAAGTCTTGGCGTACAAATGCTCACCAAAAATCGCGCGAAAGCCTTGCAATCCAAGGGTTGCAGATCGATTTAATATGTGAAATAAAATGTGAAGCAAATCACTACGGCGCGCCCAATGACTCTCATCAAATCGAAGCACTGGCTTGACCCCATTCTGCCCGATACTCTGCCTCCTTCGATCATCGCTGCAGCGGATGCGTTGCCACGGAAGACGCAATTCCTTGCCGGGCGATTACCCCATGAGACAGCCGTTCGTTTGGGCCGCCTTCTTCAAATCACCAACACCTATTACACCAACCTGATCGAAGGCCTATACACCGAGCCTGCAGAAATGCAGAGGGCACAAGCTGCCCCGCGCAAAGAGCGCAAGGTACTCAACAACCTGGCAGTTAAGCATATGCAGGTTCAATCCCTCTTTGAGCGGTTGATGCGTTCGGTTGGAACCCCTCCCTGGCCTAACATGTTTGCGCCCGAGTTAGTGTGCCGTCTGCATTCGCGGCTCTTCCGAGATTCCTCGGAGCAAGAACGGACCCTATCAGACGGTTCGGTAATGCAGCCTGGGTTACTGCGCTCAGTCACGGGGCAGAACGTCATTGTTGGCAACCACGATGCACCGGACGCCAATGTGGTCGAAGACATGCTGCGACATCTGCAGACCGGCTTGGGCCGGCAGAAAGATCCGCGTCGGCAACTCATCGCGTCTATGGCTTATCACCACCGGCTCGCGTGGGTGCATCCGTTCGCCGATGGCAACGGACGGGTAGCCCGACTGATCACGCACCTACAGCTAGTAACCCTGGGGCTTGCACCAACGCTATGGTCGCTCTCGCGTGGACTGGCGCGCCGGCATGAGGACTACTACCGCGTCCTGGCCATGGCTGATCGCACTCGAGAAGGAGACCTGGACGGACGAGGCCAAATGTCACAGAAGCGATACTTCGAATTCATCGAGTTTATGCTCGATGTGTGTCACGACCAGGTCGACTACATGACCGCTGCTGTAGACCCGTCCCAGCTACGGGAGCGAGTCATTCGCGCCTTCCGTTACAACGAGCGAATCTTGCAACAAGGCATTAACCCCGAGAGCGCACCTGCGATCATTGCGCTGCTCACTCAGGGCAGCCTGCCGCGCAATGAGATCAAGACCTTCACGGGCCTGACGCCACGCCCGGCAATCGATGAGCTATCGAGGCTGATCAAAGTTGGGCTAGTGGAGAGTCAGACCCCGAAATCTCGCGTTGTAACGCCTGGTCTACCTGCTTGGTTCGCTCAGGACATCTTCCCGGATTTACATCGGCGCTTTCAGTAGATTCACACCAACCTGAGTATGTTCTGCGACCGCCAGAAAATGACATGACAGGCCCCCTCGAAAATGACGCAGTTCCGTCAGCTACACTGACTCGACGCATGGCCGCACCGAGATTTCGAGCATGGCAACCAATACTGCAATCGTATTCGCTGGCGGTGGCAGCTTGGGGGCGGTCCAGGTGGGCATGTTGCGGGCCTTGGTCGAGGCCAATGTTCGATTCGACATGGTGGTGGGCGCTTCGGTGGGCGCCATCAACGGTGCCTACTTTGCCGCAAGGCCCGATTCGGAAGGTGTCGAGGCGCTCGCCGGTTTCTGGCGCGGCCTTCGTAAAACGGACATTTTTCCCCTGTCCTGGCTTGATACCTGTCGAGGTCTGATCAAACGACGTGGCTTCCTGTTGCAGCCAGCGGCCTTGAACCAATTGCTGGGAAAGGCACTGCCCATTCATCGCATTGAGGATGCGGTGTTGCCTCTGTACATCGTCACTACGGACCTGCTCAGCGGTGCCGAGACCGTTCTGTCCAGTGGCGAACTCGGGCAGGCGTTACTGGCCAGCGCTGCCATCCCGCTGGTGTTCCCCTGCGTACAGATTGCCGATCAGTTCCTGATTGATGGTGGCGTGGCAAGCAATACACCTATTTCAACTGCCGTAGCCCTGGGAGCCACCACCGTCGTGGTGGTTCCCACCGGAGTGAGTTGCGCCCTGCCACAACCGCCTCGAGGTTTGGTCGCCTTAGCCCTGCATACCGTCAACCTGATGAGCATGCGCCAGCTAGTGAGCGACATCGAACACTTCCGCACCCTCACCAGCCTGCACATCGTCCCACCTTTATGTCCCGTGGATGTCTCGGTGTTCAACTTTGCCCAGACCGAGTCTTTGTTGCAGCGCGCTTATGAGCAGACCCTCCGGTGGCTGGACGCTGGGGGGCTTGAGCGCACTAAGGTACCGGGTGCCCTGACGATTCACTCACATGCCCATGAGCATTAAGGATGATTGTAATAACAGCGCTCAACGATTTAACCGCCCTGCAAGCCAGCATTTCGCTCTTAAGGTCAGCCCTTTCAAGGTCTTTCATCTTTTTTGGCCTTGAGCACCCGGTCCGTCGATACATGAGCACGCGCAGCTTTGCCCTCGAGCCATTCCTTGGGTTTATCTACTTTGGGGCCGCGTTTGCTTTTAGCGACCTGTCGGGGCTGGATATTCCTGGCCAGCGCCAACAGACGCTCCGCCAGAGTTTCTGAGGTCGTTTGGAGTGATAGGTAATCCGAGGGCAACGCGATCTGCATCCCCTCATAACTGCTGCGCACCTGCACCGCCAGGTGGAAGATCGAAGCTTCCCAGCCCTCGGGCTGCGTCTGGCGATGGGCCTGTTCAACACTGCGCTTAAGGACCGACAAAACGTTGTAGGCCAAGATCGCCGAGGCAAAACCGAGCAAGGCCGCTCGGGGGTTGCCCAGGCTTGCGATTTCACTGTCCAGCACCGATTCCAGGCGTTGGAACATCCCTTCGATACTCCAGCGACGACGGTACAAATCAGCGATCTGCTGAGCACTGATGCTGTCGGGCAAATTGCTCCAGAATAAGAGCGTGGAGTCACCCGACTCAGTGGGCGTTCGCAAGCTCAGTTCAATTCGCCGCCAGCAGCGTCCGCCTTTCAATTCGATGGTTTGTTCACGCACCGTTCCAGCCTCGACAGACACGGGTTCTTGCCAGTCGTTTTCCTGGATCAGGCGTGGATGGTGACTCTGCTGACGAATAATGAACGAGGCGCCCGACTCCTCGCAGGCTTCCATGACGGGGAGCGTGCAATAGAGCCGATCGGCCATCCACAGCTGTCCCGCCCTCGCACTCGCCAGCAACGGCAGTACGCTGACGCGTTCACTGGCGTAGGCATCTTCGCAGGGCTGAAGGTCAACGACCTGATCCAGGTCGGGGTCATAGACCACGACCGAAAAACCAGGCCGCGCGGCGCCTCGTTCACGCCGCAAAGCCCCCAGACGTTTTTCGGTAGAAGGCAGGTGGTTGCCGTCGACGATACGCAGTTGCCAGCCGGGCAAAATGGCTGAACAGCCCAACGCTTCTATGGTCGGGGTCAACCGCTCTGCGCTGCCGGTGACCAGGGCCCGCAGCAACGCGGGTTCTGTGCGGCTGACCTTGTCATAGAGCGCTGCCAAGGTAACCGGAAGGTCCTCCATCTGACGTGCAGCGGCATGCAGTGAAGGTCGTAAACCCAATGAAACAAGGGACATCAGCTCAACGATGGTCGAAAACAAAAGCTCACGCGGGTACTGGCGTTGGCGATGGTTTTCGAACACCTGATCGACCCACTCGGCCGGGATGGCCTGCTCCAACGCCAACTTGGCCATGACGCTGGCCGGTGCTTTTTTTTCAAACCGCGCTAAGACTTCTTCCCACATCGTTTCGTCATCCTGGACCGTAGATGGGAGAGAGTTTAAACGAAGACCTTGAAAGGGCTGGCTCTTAAGGTCGTAGCGCCTGAACCGCCAGGTTCACGAGGTCGTCAGCGGTTCTACCTTGGGTGGCCTGGCCGATTGCCTTGAATTCCCAGTCACCCTTTTGGCGAGTCAAGGACGCCATCACGATACCGGTGTGTCCGCCTTTCTGCGAAAGGTTGAAACGCGCCAGCTCGCTCTGGTTGCCGGCATTCACAATGCGGCAGTAGGCGTTTTCTACTTTTTCGAAGTTCTGGCCGGTGAAGCTATTCACCGTGAAGACCAAATGCTTGACGGATGCTGGCAGGCGTTGCAGGTCGATGTGGATGGTTTCGTCATCGCCATCGCCCTCACCGGTTAGGTTGTCGCCGGAGTGTTTGATCGAACCGTCTTGGGATTTCAATTGACGGAACCAGACCAGGTCAATTTTTTGCAGGTCGCTGTTGAGCAGGATGCAGGAGGCATCCAGATCGATATCGTTGCTACCGCCCAATATTCTGCCGAGAAAACCGGTTTTTACCGGGTCCCACCCCAGGCCCAGGCTGATGCTGGACAACGAGCTGCCGGCGGTCTTTTCCAGGGAAATGGATTGCTGCTTGCTCAAAGTAAGTGTCATCGTCATGTTCCTTGTGGGTCATCCGTGTTTTAAGACGCGATCTGAATGGTTCGTCGCTGCAGATGGGTGTGCGCTGCGATGCTCACGCCTAAATCTCGCACCCCGTGCCACTCTGCTCGTTCAAGAATTTTTACTGCCCACTTGTAATGTGTCGCGGGCTCACACATTGCATCGTTGTGCTTGAACACCGCCGGTGCTTTGTCGCTGACGATCATCTTGGCGCTATTGAAATCTTCAAGACTCACGCGCAGCGTGTCCTGGATGGTGTTGATCTGCGATGGATGAATGGCAGTCTTGCCGACTAAGCCGTGGGAAATGTCGAGCTCCAGCTCTTCCTTCAGCAAAAGCGGTGTCGCAAGCTGCTCAAACACCGGAGCGGTCAACGCGAAGTCTTGTGAGCCCATCACCCCCGCCAGCATCGCAATGACGTAACCCATCGGGGTGCTATAGAGCGTGGTGAGCGGGTTGCGGCGAAGACCAAGGCTTCCCATCAGATCGTTGCCGCCGATGCGCAAGGCGATGATGCGTTTGTCCAGGTTGGCCTTCAGTGCCTGCCCCAATTCGACCATGGCACCAGGGTTGAACACCTCGGTGGTTTCCAGCGTCGGCATGAGGTACAGGGCCGGGTTGGTGACTGCCTGTTCCCACTTCCCGAGATTTCGCAGCGTCAGCTTGGGCACAACGAAGCCATCGACGTGGTCCATCAGCGGCCAATCATTGAGCACCGCCGCCATCACCGAATCTCGGGGACGAACGAACAACAGCGGTCCATCAGACGGACGTCCACCACGCCCATCGATCTCAGCCAGCAGGCTGTTCAGGTTCCGCAAGGCGGTTTCGACATCGATCTCGGCAACGGCGTCTTCCAGGCAAACCACCAGGGAACGAAGCTCCGGCAGTTTGTGGCGAAATACGACATCCAGCAGATCCGCGCGCGTGGCCGGCATGTAGAGCGTGGCCCCAAGGGCATAAGGTGAAAGTGTCTTCATCAACTCACGCTCCGAATGATCGTCACGGCCCGGTATGGCCCCAATGCGGTACCCACTTCCTCGACAGTCACGCCCGCACTGTCTGCCAGATGCATCAGCAACTGAACATCACTGTCGCTACGGCTGCGGACCAGCACATGATCAGGGACTCGGCGCAGGACAGCCCGAGTTGCCTCGGCGATGCCTGGCTTCACCCGATTCAGATTGGTAATGCCAAAACGGCTGGCCAGCGACATGACCACGTGCATGGCTGCGCCCTGAAGTTCGATTCGTTGGGTGTCTGTCCATGGCGATGCCTGGAGGACGGTCCCCAAGGTTTTACGTTCAGCCTCAATCTGCTCAATGAACTCGCAGGTGACGTCGTGCTCAAGCAAGTGGTCGTAGACCACGCAGCCGTGCAGACCACCGTCGACAGGCAATATGGAGCGGGAAACCAGCCCTGACACCGTTGCACCCAAGATGCCGGACGGGATAAGCCAGTCCTCTGCCGAGGCAGATAGCCAGGCTTGGCCGCAAGGATCCAGCAACACCACAAGACGTGGGACTTGTGGAAATCGAGAGTCGCCATTAAGGCTTTGCTGAATCTCACCCGAGATCGCGCCCTTCCCTGTCCACCCGTCGACGAAGACAATGTTTTCGGCACCGTGCGCCTGAATGATTGCTTCCAGGGCGACTTTATCGATCCCGCGATCCCGAACGATGCTGATTCCGTAATGGTGCGCGTCCCAGCCCATATCGAGCAGGGCTCGGCGTAGCAGCACGCCCAGCGGCAGGCCGGCACGAACGAAGGACACCAGCACTATCGAAGGGCCCGTGCATGCTTCGCCCAAGGCCAGCGCAAGGGACTGAACATCCTTGGCCATGCGGCTGCCGTTTTGAGCAAGAGCTCGCTCGTACAGCGCTTTATGCACGTCGCTTGGAGCGCTCTCCAGGCTGATCATCTCGGCGTAATGCTTGTGATTCGACTGAATCAGACGCTCTTTTTCCTCGACATCAGTCGGGTCCAATACCACAGCCTGCAACAGGAACTGGACGTCATCCGCCGCATAGCTGCCACTGCCCACAGTCACCAGGCCTGCAATAGTCTTAGTCATTGATTGAGCCCGCCACCCACCTGGCCAATTGGCTCTGTGCGGGGGTCGCCCACAGATGACACTCCCCCATGAAACCGAGATCGGTGAGGCTGTCACCGAAGCCCAACACCGGGCGCTCGCCGTTGACTGCTCGATCGCGACGCAACAACTCCTGAACGGCCACTTGTTTTGATAGACCGAGCGGGAGGAAGGCCAGATTGTTGGCGTTGGCGTGGATGTGCAGCCCTTCCAGCAAACCCAGGGCCTGGACTTGGGCCAGTACGGTGTGCAGAACGCTGTCGTCGGATTCGTTGTGCTTGGTGACCACGTAGTAACGCAGCCCTTCTTCTTCAACCACCCACCCGCGCAATGAAATGCCAAGCGCTTTGCCGATGGCCAGTGTTGCTTCACTCAGAAGTGGCAGGCGAGCTTGGTAACTGGCAAGCACATCGGACATGCGTGCTCGCCATGCTGGGTCAACCTTTCCATCCGCACCGAGAATCACGCCTCCATGGGAACAGACAGCGCCCTGTTTGAAAGGCAATTGCACCCGGCTGAATGCCTCCACGCTGCGCGCTGTAACCGGGACGACATCAGTCGAGGCCAGGAGCCATTCGACGAGGGACAGTTGAACCGAGCTCATGTAACCATTCGGCTGCCCTTCGACATCAAGTGTCGCGGTGAAGCGAGGCGCGCCCTCGGGCATCTTGCGAACCGTTTGGAACAGGGTGTCGTCGAGATCGACCAGGGCGAGGGGGCGATTATTGACCATCAACGATCACCTGCGCATTCAGGGACTCAACCAGGGTGGCGGATACGGCCTGTGCAGGGGTTTCCGAGCAGATCAGGACACGGTCAAACTGGCCGCCGCTCACGTTGTACAGAAAATTGGGGATGCCGAGGCCGTAGTTGTCGGCGAAGGTCATGGCGTGACCGATGGCATGGCCAAGTGCGATAGGCGAACGACTGGTCGAGCTGAAATGTACCTGCGCGCCAGCCCGCTCCAGGCGTTCAGCAAGCAGAAAGGGTCGCCAAACGAATTCACTGGTACCCACCACGAGCACACGCTCACCGACCTTGATTTGCAGATCGGGTGCCAGGGTATCAGCGACAACGCGAACACCATGGCGTCCCCAATCATTGTCCGTTGATAGCGGCCACTCTCCGGCTTCAATCGTGCCCACAACCGGCATTTCCGGTAGCGGCGCGCCAGCGTCTTCATGGAAAGTGTACGCACCCTGCAACAGGGAAACCTGGTGGACGTAATTGCCGATGGTTTTGCAGACGGCGTTGCGGGACCAATCCGTCAACACACACGTCACCACACGCTCAACCTGGGTCAGGCCAGCATCAACCAAGGCGCGATAGAGATTGATGAAGGTGTTACCGGTGGAAGCCTCATCGTCGACCAGCACCAGTGAACGGGCGTTCAGCATCATTTCCTGAATGTCTGGACAGATCGGCAAATGGATCAGGTGAGCGCTGGCGTGACTGTGCTCTTCTTCAAAACGGGCGAAGAGTTCATTACCCGTCGGATGACGGGTGCTGACCATGTAAATCGTGTCAGGGCGCGTTGCGCTGTAACTACGATGCACACCCGCGCCCAGCCCTACAGCCGTCTCGGCCATGCCGATAACCAGTACAGGACCTGGCAGGTCAGAAGGGATTTGGTCCGCGAGGCGTTGGGAACTCGCGTTCATGATCGAGGGGCGCACCGGGATATGACGGCCCAGGACCTTGGACACGAACAGAAAAGCACGCTTGGGATTTCGACGCTCGGCAAAGCCGAACAGTGATTGCGGGGCGACAAGTGAACCATCGATTGTGACATCGAGTCGCCCGCGCATCAGTTGCGCGCTGAGCGCTCGTGTAACGGCGTTATTTTCCATGCACAACATTCCTAGGGTGGCCCGCAAAACTCATGCTTTGAGCATCAGGCATTGTCAACGTGACCAAGCCGACTACAGCGCCTGATGAGTCAAACAAGGGAGAACCGCTGATATAGCCTGAGCAAGCCGAATTTTCGGAGCACCCTAACAAGGCGCAAAAAAAATTGATGTAGGAAACATCCTTATAACTAGTGCGGATTTTCGTTTTCCAGGGCGACTCTTCAGAAAGCGAAACGGTAATGCGAGAAAGAGCGGCATAGCAAGAAGGCTGATGCGACAACTACTTTGCAAAACGCCAAGGTGGGTACCCGTTTAACCACACAAGGTGTTTGGGGAGGACGCTTATGTACAAACCTAAATCCGCCCTAACAACCCTGTGTGGGCCGGTCACGAGTCATCTCTAACCGTTAAGTCCAGTGATATTCAAGCGTATTGACCTCATCAACGTAATAACAGGCCCGCCGCTCGAGCGCGCAATGCCATGACCAAATTCGCTGGCAGTTTTTTGACTTCGTCAGGCCAAACCGCTAAATGCCCTCGTAGCTCTATCGATTCATCATGGAATTTTTTCAAGTCAGCCAGCACAAAGCGGTATCGATCCAGATAAGCCGCCGATAAATCATCCGCCAAGATTCTGGCGGGTTCTCCGGCTGTTGCCAGACACCATTGAACAATCTCGGCCACCCGTTCGTCAGGTCTGCACGGTGTGACAGCATGAATGACACTCAAAATATATTTGTTGTAAAGCACAGCCCCCTGCTCAGGTTCATCAGTTGGGTTCCCCGGACAAAGTCGTCGCTCCCAAGGAAGGACGTAAACCTTTTTATCCATCACGGCCTGGAGTACATAATCCGACGGTTTAACCAATCGCTGCATGACTTTCTCCGAGGGGGGGGAAATACGGTTCAACTATGGTAGCTCGTGGATAGAGGCCTAAGGCCTCTATCGAAAAAAATTACCTTTCAGCCTTCCTCGTCGGCCTCTTGACCGGTGGATTGCTCAGCAACGGCGATAGCATGCTGGAAACTTTCAAGAAACACGGTTTCGGCATGGGTCATTTTCTGCTCGCGGTTCCACAACAAGTGGATGTCCACATCGGAGACCCCGCCCCTCGGCGGCAGGCGCCCGAGCATGCCGTTGTATAGGTCGATATCGAGCAAGTGTTCCGGCAAGTAGCCGATACCATAGCCTGCGATGACCAATCGACGGATTTTTTCGAAGCTGGATGACGATCCTGCCGGTGAAGCCTTGTTGGGTCACGAAAGACAGTCAGCGGCGACAGGTTGCCGCCAATCTGGTCACTGGTGAAGCTGACAAAGTTCTCACCCTGCAACTCAGCCAGATAAAGGCCACGCACACCGATAAAGCGATGGCGTTTGCCACAAAAGAAGGCATATCGCTGACGTATCAGGCACCGTTGCTCCAGCTTGGGTTGAGCAATGCGGCATAGACCGACACCTGCGGTGGCGGTTTTCTGCATCAGCGAACTGAGAATGTCCGAGCTACGCAGCACCTCTATTTCCAGCTCGACGCGTGGATGGCTGAGGTGAAAATTCGCAAGAAAATCATCATAGATCGCCGATTGAACCCGGCCGATCGAGAGCAGGCGAACCTTCCCCACCACGTCATCCTGCGGGCCAGCACGAGGTGCCAGGGCCATTGTGGTCGACGGCGTAGTGACCGATATCCTTGAACTGCGTGAAGCGGGGCTGCCCGTTTTCGCCCGCGGCACCAGCCTGCTGACGACCAAGCTGCACGGTAATACCGAGAGCCGGTTGAATGTTCCAGTGCAGTGCGGCGGGGTTCAGGTGCATCCGGGCGATCTGGTCCTGGGCGACGATAACGGCTTGCTGATTCTCGACAGCCAGGTACTCGCCAGCGTCATCGATCAGGCACTGGCCAGTGATCGTGCAGAGCCCGATCTGATTAGGCGTATCGAAGCCGGAGAGTCAATAACATCGCTGCTGCGCACCGAGTGAATGATCGTGGTTGGTAACGATCCAGCCATGGGTCGAACCGTTTAGGGTTTTTAAGGTGATGCCCAGGATACGCGATTGAACGCAAGCACCCTTCTAAAAAACAAAGGGCCCTTTTAAACTCAAACCAAAATCGTTAGAGAAGCATCCACGCTTCAAACTG
Source organism: Pseudomonas sp. KH_021 (assembly GCF_057838865.1). NCBI lineage: Bacteria > Pseudomonadati > Pseudomonadota > Gammaproteobacteria > Pseudomonadales > Pseudomonadaceae > Pseudomonas > Pseudomonas sp. KH_021. Next base: position 3,194,338 of record NZ_CM174477.1, read on the forward strand.
CACTTCACGCCGTTCAGCGCCTCCTGGCTGAACGCCGTGGAAGGCTGGTTTGCTCAACTGGAGCGACGCGCCCTGTACCCGGAGCGTCGCGGAGCTGAAAGCGGGCATTCGTCAATTCATCGAGGCCCACAATGAATACTCAGCAAAACCGTTCAAGTGGAACAAAACAGCTGAGTCCATCATCAGCTCGATACATAAAGCGAAGCTGGGTGCGATTAAAAATAGATTTTTGAATTAACCGCTCAGGACAATAGATAAAAAATTACTATATGTTCTGACGAAGTACACCATTGCATTTCACTGCACCACAAACGCTGATAACTTCCTCTTTAACATAAAAAAACCAAAAAAATTTATCAAACACATTAAAAAGCAATAGCCAATTAACGGCCATGGATTATCGCCGCCAAAAATAAGGATCATGCTTGTACCAACGCCACTAACCACCAGGCTCTGAATACCAAAATACAAGGCAACCGCAGTGCCCGCCATATCATCAAACTCCCGCAGCGCACCATTAGCGGTGACGGATACAAGAACGACGATACCTACCGCTATTAGCCACATGGGCATCACAAAGGTAGCAAACCGCGGCGCCCCAAAAGTTGAGCATATCGCTAGAACTCCAGCGCCACTCATTATTAAGGCAGTGCCGCGAACAAAACACCCGAGTATTCCCCAACGCCCTACGAACCAGCGCGCGAAACGAGCGGTGGCAATCATGATGATCGCAACGGAAGAGAAAGAAAAACTAAACCCCATTTGAGAAAAACCCACCCCATCAATCAACACGCGAGGAGCAATAGAAAAGAAAACAAAAAAAGCTCCCATTGCCGAGCTGAAACCAAGGGTATATACCCAAAAAGAATTATTTATCAGTATAGAGGCGAAGCTAGACTTGCTACTTTTAGTAGAATGTAATCGCGTTTCATACCATCTGGGCCACGCGTGCAGTAGTGATATAACCCCTGCCACACCCAGCATGCAAAAAATCGCACGCCACCCAAAATTGACTGCAATGACAGCACCTAAGATCGGCCCTACTGCAGGAACAAACGCAAGTATCGAACCAAGTAATCCATAAATTGTACTGCTTTCTGGCCGTGCTCCGTATACATCTCTAATCGTTGAAAATGTTCCAACAAGCGCAGCAGATGCTCCCAACGCTTGAAAAATTCTAAAGATCAGAAACAAGTCGCCACGGCTAACCGTCGCAGCGGAAAACGATGCAATAACAAACACAGTTGCTCCGCCAAGCACAACGGGTCTTCTACCGATACGGTCTGATAGCGGCCCGAAAATTAATTGCCCCATCCCGAGAACAAGAATGTATATGCTCAAGGTGAACTGAACAATTAAAGGCGATGTATTCAACGCTGCCGGCATTTGAGGAACGACAGGCAAATATACATCCATGGCGAGCGAAGCTAAGAGATCAAAAGGTACCATCAGCAACAAAGCTGCTGGCAAAGGATATGTCCAAGTATGGACGGCTCGATGAGTCATAATATGAATCCGCTAACGTTAATAAATAACGGCGACCCGCCCAAAGGGCTCATTGAGAAATCGCCGCAACAGACATATGAACTATTGCGGCTTAATCGTCCGTTAGTGTAAGGATTCGCAATCCCGTATTTCACCTCTAGAACGGGACCACGCACTATGAAGCACCAGCCCCCTGCAAGTGCTGACAAGCTTCTTTCGTCTACATGGTTATTCTCAAGCAAGCATTTATTTCGTTTTGTATCAACACTCAGCCAACACCAAATCATTCCTACAAAAAAGCAAGCACTCCAAAACGACGTAGGAAGCCCAGCGCAAACACAAGCCATTGCTCAATAAAGAAAATCTCCAACTTTAACAGAGATCAAAAAACACTCATCACTCGCCAAATAAACACTTTGTTTGTTTGGCGAGTGACAAAGTTTCGCCACCAGGCTACTTGTATCCTGCCTCATAAACAAAAGGCCATTGCCTCACGGGCTCGCTGTATCTTGCTCAAAATATCTTCCCCCTTGGCGTTCCAGACGTAGCGAGTCGGCTGCGCGTTTCGCAGTGCCAGGAACGTGATTGAGGTTTCCAGTTCGCGTACCGAACTGAAACTGCCGTCACGTAGATGGCTGGAGACTCTACAAAATCTCAACTTTCGAGAGGCAGCAGTTGGTTTTCTCAGAATTTCGTACAGAGCCTAGAGCGATTGATACCGGACTCAATTTCCTTCAACCGCAGGTAACGGAATAAAAGCTAACGGTTGTGGCATCACAATCGACGCCCCCGGCGCACTGGCGCGGGTATTTTCAAGCATGCCGTCCACGTCCTGAAGAGGAAGTGGGGTCGCCGGCAATACTGTGCTTTTCAGAAAATTCTCCCAGTGCCCAAGCACTATCAGCCGCGGTCGAGTAATCGCGAGCAAGGCTTGAGGGTACTGATCCACCTTACGCCAGGAGCTCACGGCGAGTATTTGTACGTCCACCTTCTTGTTGCCGATGTGGCGTGGAGGCAGTCCATAGGGTGGGCTGCTTGCCGAGTCGAGATAATGGATTCGCAAAACGGGCTTTCCCTGCTCGTCCAGCAAATCAATCAACCAGGCAAGGACCTGACCTTGCTTCCATCCCATTGCCGAAGCAGGTAGTTCATTCAGATCTGTGTGATAGTCCCCCGCCGCCAGCGTAATCCCGGCGAAATGTGGGGCGTGCATGCTCTCGATCGGCATTGCCCGGAAACTGCCCCTTGTGGAGTAGAACCACTTGCCTTGCTGCGCGGGTTGGTCACCGTTTACCCGGGCCATCATGGTTTGAGCATTGACGATCCTGCAGCCCGGGATGACCGCGCGCAAAATATGGCCGACTGTATTGGACCCATATGCAAAGGCGTTCGGTGCCTGTTTTTGCATGATCCGGGGTACGTCCAGCAGGTGATCGTAGTGGCCATGTCCGATCAACAGCATGGTGACATCCCGGCTTTCCGGCATCATGGCGTCGATTCTGGCCGTGTCTGCTTGAACCCGCAATGGCGGGATATGCGCCAGTGCCGGATGACTGAATAAAGGCGCAATCAGCAGCCCTTCCTCACGCCAACGGATCAGGTAACCACCGATGCCTAGAAACTGCATGCTAGGCGCGGAAGCCGCTTGGACATGTGCTAAAACACAGGTGCCCAGAAACAGAGTCAGCAGTAAGAAACGCACCATACCGGCCTCTACAAGGATGGGGCCCGCTCAGCCCAGCGCAGTGATATCGGCCACCGTCACGTTCAACTGCAGCGAGTTGTTCCAGTAGAAGCCTGGCGTGTCGTTGGCGCAGAGTAGCAACTCCCCTGCCGGCAAGCCGGTAACGATGTTGTCGCCATCATGCAGCCATTGCCACTTCGATGCGCCATGCACCCCCTTGCTTCTGACCAGCAAGGCCATCCACGGCGCCTGCGGCAATCGCTTTGACCACCCTATGTGTTCCCGAATGCCGCCGGGGTGGGCGTTGCCATTGGCGTTGACCGGTGGATCGTTCCTATCCACCCATTCGCCCCTGACCGAAAATCGGTAGCGATGCCCCGCCTCTACTTCGACGTTGGATCGCAAGCAGGAACAATCAGCCGGAACGGTCAGTTGTACAGGGTCCGTCACGTGGATCATTGCGGGCGCCCTCCTGTATTGCTCGCCTGTTCAACTTGACGACGTCGATTTGCCAGTTGCGAGGCGGTTTTCGTCATGATCATCGGGTCGGGGGTAGAAGTCCCGAGAATACGCGCCAATGTCGCGCGCACGGTGGCCTCGTCATTATCGAAGTCGCCATGATGATGGGCACGGGACGCATCTGTTGCGCCCATCTTCGAGGTGTTGGGCGACAGTATCCACTCGCGAGCACTCTTGGGTTTGAACAGCTGGATCAATTCCTGATCAGCCTTGATGAACTTTTCCATCCCCAGGATCGGTTCACCATCAGGACGAAAGAGCGGAATGCGTGGTTTTTCCTCGAATGCATGAGCCACCAGATAAAGCAGCGATTTGTTATAAATATGTGCGCAATCATCATCCCTTTCGGCTTTGTCCGTGAGTGTGAACAGGCTGAATTGTTCTACCTTTTTATTGGCGAGCGCTGGCACATATTTGTCTTTGAAGAGCTTCACGGTGCACGCCGGGGCCCACAGAGTGCAAGTCTTGACCTTCAGTCCCAACCCACTCGTTTTCTTGTTGGCCTGCGACGTGGAGGACACCAGGTATTCCAACAGGGGCGCGAGAAAAATAGCGCCAGCGCTGTGCCCGACCAGATGGATTTCCACCCCCGCGCCAGCCAGCGCGACCAGTTCGTTGGCAACAATGCGCGCTCCCCCCGCCGCCCGGGTGGTCGCCAACATTGCGTTTTCCTTCATCTCGTCCCACTCGGCCTTTCCGGTCAACTGCCGGGCAATCGGTTCAAGTCCGTCATCCAGGCGATCGAGCATGAAGTCCTTGGTGCCGTCCAGCAGGCCCTCATTACGCCGGCGGCGCATGGCATCGGCGAGCATGTTACCCAGTGTGGTCCAGTAGTCGGTCTTCCAAATGAATGCCAAGGGATAGACCTCGGCATCGATCATCGCTTGACGATATCCCGACAGTGTCTCAATGGCGCTCGCCTTGCTGACCAGCCCACCGTGGGCGATCAAGACAACTCGCTTGGTTGACCAGTGCTGAGTGATCCTAGGGAAGTCTTCGCTAAAGATCTCGCGAACACTGGCCGGCGTGGTGCCGATATCACCGCGAGAATCGAGCACCCCATCATTGCCAATATTGATGACATGCGGCCGAATTTCCCGCAGCGTCTGCAGGGAGGATGCCGCGGCAGTGCCGGAGGCTGTCTTGGAGGCATGACTCACTGACGCGAGCGTCACCGGCGCGCCAAGCCGGGCAACCCAAACGTCTGAACCGTTGCTCAGCCAGTCGTCATAGCGCAGATGCCCAAAACCTTCATGGCCCCACTGATCGCCCCATGAGTTCTGAATCCAGAAACCCTCCTGGTCATAGGCCACGATTGCAAAGGCATGGCCACCGCGAAGCGCATCGGACGGTTCGATGCGACCATCGCTCTTGACGCGCCCCTCCTCCCATCCCTCATGAAGGGTGGCGCTGGCGAATAGCACATTCACTTCCGCCAGCGCAGCATGCATGGCGACCAGATCCTTGTGATCGACCCGATAGTAGGCTCCCAGGGGCCGCAAGGCCGCCTCCTTGGCAAGCGAGTCCGTGAACCCGCCACTCGATGGCCATTGATCCACGCTGCAAACGCCGTGCTTGAACCAGCCTTTCATGGCCCCCCGGCAACTGGACCCACCATAGTCCTCCCCTGCCCATTCGTCATAACGTTGGGCCAGGTGGTAGAACATCTGGGGGCTGACCGCCTGCGTATCGGCCTGATGCCTGCGCGTGCGCAGCAGATAGTGGGCGACGGTCGCGAGGGCGTACCCAATGCAGGCCGGCTCCTGCTGCTGATTGAGGATGGGCACGGCGGCCGATCGGTAATCGGAGAGCTCGCGGCGTATCGGCACCTCCACCAGGGTAGGCGTATACATGCGATCCCTGAAGTCCAGCCCATCGGGCCTGACATTCATGATGTGGCCGCTGAGCCCTTTGGCACTGGCCTTGCGAGATTGACCTGGCTTGCTTGCCATCCTGCGTTCTCCCCCTGCCGGCCAGTGTGAATGGCACGACAGATTTGATGTGAACGGTATGAACATCCGCTTGTTGCACGGAGGCTGCGGTCTCAGTTGCGCTTGGTGTCATCGGCCTCATCAGACACTGCTGGCGGGAGCCAAACCTCGATGATCTTTTTGTCTGGCGCGCCGCCCAACAGGCGTTGTTCCCAAGCGGCTTTCCAGGTTTTGGGCACTTCATTCGACGGATTGGTTAATGCTGCTTCTACCAAGGCTTTGCTGCATGGCTCACCCGCTTGCGTATAGCGCAGCACGGTAGGTTGAGCATGAGGCACGGGAGGTCGCTGCCGCTGTCGGCGAGCACTGTCGACAACATCCTCAATCGGAGGCACATTCGCCCCAAGCCCTCTTGCCTTCCAGAGCTCCCGGTAACTGCGTGCGGCGCCTCGCCAGGCTGGGCCGTAAATTTGCAAATACACCGTGTAGCCTACGCAGGCATGCTCAGGCCCAGTCGGCTCATTTTCACCTTTAGGGGGCAGAGTTTGCTCAGGCAGCATGCAGTTTTCGACTGCTCCGTTGCTGGTAACATTCGTCCCGTAGTCGTAATGCCGGACCCAGTAAAGAGGCTCGCAAGGCTTGCGACGGGCTGTTTTCAGGCAACTGGGTGCGTCGTCGGCTTCCAAGAGTTTGCAAGCTAGGTTCGAATCCGACCCCTTGCAGCCTTCTTTAGTAGTGGCCACGACGGTTTTCAACATTCTGCTTTGGTTGAAACCATCAAATCCTCGAATCTGGCATCGATTTTCTGCCACCCTTAACAGTTCGCTGGCTACAGCGTTCCATTGCGTGGCGCTTTGTGGTTGCGCTCCAAGTGCCTGGCTATAGGCAGCAATAATGCCTTTGTAGTCGTTGGGTTCGATCACGCGAGCCGAGGCGTTGCGTTGCATGATCGGGTCCAGTGCCTGCCATGCCGCCACTGCAGCGGTCGTCACCGCGCCGAAACTGAGCGTGGCACCCACCGCCCCTGTACCGACAAACCGAGCTACATTACGGCCAATAGGCGGCTTCAGCGTCGGAGTACCCACCCCATCGGTGGTGATCACTGCGCCGTCGTCGTTACAGAATTGCTGGAACAATGTGGCAAGGCCCTGCCTCCCTGGCAGCACAATGCCCATCCCAAGGCTATGACCCATCTGGAAATAGCTCTCCCACTGGGCCTCACTAAAAAACTGGTCGGTTGTTGACTCTTGCGGAAACAATGGATTGGAGGCTTTGAAGTTCACCAGATCCAAAGGCATACCACTGAAAAGGTTGGGTTTTACCAGAATCAAGTAGCCCTCATTACCACTGCTGCGGTACTTGATCCGCGCCAGTGCCAGGCATGCATTGGTCTGAGCAGAAGCCAAATCGGCAAGCGAACCATAAATGCCAGCCGTAGTGGGATGGGTCGGCCGCTGAAATACGATCTCTGCGTCCAGGTCGATTCGTGCCTTGCGCACCAGATTCTCTAAATCGCCGAAAGCGTATTGCGGATCAGCGCCGCAGTCGGCGAGTACGATCAGCTCGGCTTCTTCGCGCAGCAGCGCATAGGCACCTGTATTGTCGAAATGGCCTCCATCGCTGAGAAACCAATGGCGCCACGCTCGACCTTCGAAGCGGCCTGTCAATTCGTGTAGCAATAGACGGTACTTGCCATGACGGACACGGTGATCCTCAGCAGTGCTGTCCCACCAGTAACCAAGGCGAATCCCTGCCATCATCAACAGTGCCGCAACGCCTGGGCGCGTCGTGGCGCCAAGCCCAGGTGCAACCGCGGCACCGGAAATAGCCATCCAGTGACCCAGTCCTTTAGCCTGGGGTTGCGTCATGCGCTGCCATCCTCCCATTGCCGCGCGCAATAAACCGGTTGATCCCAGGGTCAGCATTTCACCCTTTCGATCGCGATTGAAGATGCCTCCGCGCGGGTCGCTGGTCTGGTTGACGCATACGTTTAACAGGTGGATGGGTCCGCCTTTGCGGTGCGACTGGTAGTCGGTCAGCAAGACGTCGTCCTGGGCTTCCGGTACGGTGACAGCGAGATCCTGTGGGTCTGGAATCTGGGCACCCATGACATCATCGGAACTGTGCTTGCGCTGGGCATTGCTGGCGCCAAGGTAGGCCCGAATCAGCCGAGCACGGTAGAAAAGGTAGAGAGACGAGCGATTGAGGAAATCAACGTTGTTCCTCGAGATGACTGCCCAAGTCGCTGCGGGGAGGAACACCATGAGCAAGGTGTACCAGGCGCGATCGTAGAAAACCAACACAGCGCCAGGACGAAACAGCGATGAGCCGACCCATCTATGCACCACGCTTATCCAAAAGACGGCCAGCGCTGCGAGCGTGACAATCCCCATCAGATTGAGTATTGCCATCACCATTTTCAAGCCAAGCGGCGACATGCTCTTGGGCGCATTGCTGATCATCGGCAGCGCGATCCTCAAAGCAACTGCCAGCACTGCCAGCACCGGCCCCAAGGCCATGCCTTTGTCTGTGTGAGCGAGAAACCAGGCCGCAAGTTCCGCATACCCTGCCAGGACAATCCCTAGGGACCAGAAAAGCGTGCTGCCAAGCCAATTTGTAAGTCGATTACGCCAATGGTCTGCATTTCCTTGGGTCTTGATTTGTGTAGCGAGTGCAAATGCCAGGCAAGCGCCCCCAAACCAGCCACCAAGGAACACCGCCGCGACAGCCAGCCACCCGTCGGCAATGGGCACCGCCCTGGCATTCAGATCGACTCCGCTCATGGCGTCGTAGAACCCTACTAAACCGAGCAGACCTGCCAGTGGTAACACGGCTATGGCTAATAACCGACGTCCTTCCGACTTCCCGGGGCCTGCTGGAAGCAACCAGTAGGCGAAGCAGAGCACGGCTGCCCAACCCAGCCATGGCACCAACAAGATGAAGACGGTGGGCAGGTTCACGACCGTGGCCAGTAACGCTAATGTTAGCCCTTGGTCGCCCGGTTGCGGTGCGCCGGCCCAGCGATCTGCGCCGGCCCAGACGAGCAAGTCAATCCCTATCAGCACGCAAGCCAACAGTATTCCCAGCACCGCCAGTTCTATGTGGATACCCAGGAGGTTACGCCCAAAGTTCGCAAACGCGTTAAGGGTATCCCGGGTTCCGCTGGGCGTAAGGTATCGACCGTTTGCTCGTAGCCAGTTGAGCCACCAGGTTGACTCCATCCTCCCCAAACGCTCTTCCAGAACACCGCCGGTGGTCGTGCTCTCATGGAATAGTTTGCCCAGGCTGGACCCGGCGTAGCCTCCGCCCGAGACCGTCGACATCAGGTCAAATTGCCTAAGCTGTTTTTGGGCGGCCAGTGCCTTGATGACCCCCAGGCAAAAGGTCGCGCTGCGGATGCCGCCCCCCGAAAGAGCCAGTCCCCAAAACCGACGTTCTGCTGGGATAGGCGGATCAAAAGCTGCACGCCGCTGTTGTACATAGTTGTCGAGTGCTTCGCCTGAATCGTCCACGAGCGACTCCTGCCCATTGCATGTGTCGTGCGAATGGGAACTAGAGAGAGGCGATAAGGCAAAACGCCGACAACCGGCACCGCGCACCTGTCGCAAGGATGCACAATTGATCCGCAAACCCCGGGGCTCGGGATCTAGGTGTGAGCTTCGTTGAAGAATAGATCAGCAATACTGCCTGTACCAATGACCGTTCCCGAGCCTTTTTCTAGGGTGCACTGCGGGTTTGAGCCGCCTTGGCCTGCTGCCACATGGGAATGGCCTTGAACGCCGTGACCATGTCGTAATCCAGTGCCACCGGGGCCTGCCCGTTCGCGCTCGGGCCCATCGGTGTCTTGCCGTTGCGGCTCTGGAACCATTGCATCCACAGTGGTGAGCCGGGATCGGCCATGACCAACGCAGCGGCACTGTCGTTGCTTGAGAGCGGTGGGTCGATGACCTGCGGCGGCTGGCTGCTGGTCGGTAGCAGGAAGGAGGTCATCGGGTACTGAGCACTGCTATGACATCCCAGGCACCCCGCGCTGGCAAGGCCGGCTGGGGAGTAATGCGTGGCGGTCCAGGCCGGAGTGACCACGGCACCGTCATTAGGGCCCGAAAGGCGTCCGTCCCAGCCCAGCGTGGATGTCGAGTAGGGAGGCGCTTTCGGGTTGATCCAGTTTTCGCTGAGCTTCGGATTGACGGTGACCGGCGGTGTCAGCGCTTGCGGGTCGGTGTTTATGACGTCCGGGTCGCCGCCCCAGGTCGCTCCCAGCGGGATCATCTTGTCCCAGGCATCCTTGCCAGGGGCGTTGTTGTCGTAGATCAGCGTCGAGAACACCCAGCCCGTCTGGGGAGCAGCGACGCTGTCCTTGACGATGATGTCGAACTGCATCAGATAGACATTGGTTATAGAGGGTAAGGTTGCACTGCCCTTGGAACCGTTTTCGAGGCATTTGGAGTTCGGGTCTTGGGCACTGCCGTTGCTGATATTGGTTGGCGCGTAGATCTGCCATTGCGCGGCGTTTTCCATTGGCGCCCAATCAGCGCCACAGGCGGTGACCAGGGCAAACTTGATGATGACACTGCCTTCCGCGAACTGTGCTGCCTCGGTGGTCAGTGTGGGATTCATCGCTTGTTCGGCGGTCGTGCCCCAGATGTTGCCCAAGGTCTTCGCGGCTCGGGTGTCGTAGAGCGTCAGCACATAGGTGGTCAGGGGTTGCTTCTGATCGGTCAGGGTGCCGGCCGGGAAGCCGGATCCGACATAGACGCCACGAATAGGCTCACGCTCGACGCCCAGCCATATGGAGTCATACCAGCCGCTGTTCTGGTAGTTCCAGTTGGCATAGTCGAAGACGATCTTGCGCATGTCTGGAGAAACATAGTCCTTGAGGGCTTGAACGTAGGCATTGGCGTTGGCCTGGGTGATCCTGCCGTTGTTGGTCGTTGTACTCCAGGGGAAGGCAGTGGCTGCGGGCAACTGGCTTGGATAGTCGTGGCTGAGGGTGAACAATGGCCCTGTGTAGTTGGCCGGAGGTGAAATGGCGGAGGGTAGAAAGGGATCTATCTTGAGCTTGGCGTCACTCAGCTTTTCAGCGGTGGAGGTCAGGAAGGGGACCTTGCCCACCAGTGATCTGTCGGCGGATGGGGTTTGCGCTTGGGCCGTCAGGGACGGAAGTGTTGCGGCTATCAACAGACTCATCGGGTAAATCAGGTTTTTTTTCATGACGTGCTCCTTGTCTGTAGCGAAAGAGACTTCCGACGGGTGCGTCCCTGGCGCAAAGGGTAGTCCAAGTCCCCGGTTGCGGATGACCGCTGGCCATCAAAAAGCCCACCGGGGTGGGCTAATGTGATGGCCGTCTTACTTCGTTCTGACTGCTGCAGATCACCGCTCGTCGCTTATGAAACCGTCGCGCGGTATACACCCCAGTGTCTGGCTCAAGGATTGCAAAGGCCGGTCATAGCAGCCCCAGAATGACGTAATCCTGACGCGGCCGCGCCCCAAATTAACGCTTGTGGACTCCAGCAATACGCGTGGTCAGTCACCGGAGATGTATCGTGTCAACTCTCAATGAAATCGCAGCGAATCACGCGAGAATGGCTAAGGCACTAGCAGAAAATATGACTGATCCAGGTGCGGGGCTGATTCAGGATGAACAGGTCCTTTACCACACCCGTATTGCAGTGCCCGAAAGGTGCCTCAATCACCGGTTCCAATTGATCCGTCAAGACCACGCATTCCTCGACGGACAACCCGCCACTTAATTTTTTGACAGGCCAAATCCACGATCTATAGTCCATCAGCGACCTGCGGGAAGGAATCCCAAGCCGTCAGAAAATGGAGCTAGTTCAGCTCGCAGTCATTGAAAAGTTGGGCCCTTCCAATAGTGAACATCTAGGTCGCAACGTTGTTAAACGTTGTTATCTCCCGGCAAATGCCAGGGAAATCACTATGGAAAAGGAGCTTCATAATGTCTCGAGTCACGGATGTGCTGGTTTCGATCGACACTGAAACCATCTTGAAAAAATACCCGAACATTAGCAAAAACCCAGACTCGCCTACGCTCATTGACTACAACCACGTCTACATGGTGACCAACCAGGACAACGTGGTCAGTGGCCAGGCCGGCGGCGAGCTCGATCTGAAGGCCCAGGTTGGTGATTTGATCCGCTGGCGTGAAACCAGCCTCTCGCAAAGCTTCGAAACGGCAGTGATCTTCTACAGGTTCATTGGCAATGCGGGCAATGAACTGATCTCCACGCCCTCACCACGCAAGGCCACCGCCAGCGTCGCTGTGCCAAACACCAGCAACCCATGCGTGCCCACTTGCCAAAAAGTCGATAACCACTATTGGTCGTCGGAAACGCTGGCCTGTGGACGTGTAACCTATCACTTCAACTTCCTGATCGTCGATCGCAGCTGCAACGTCGTCGCCTGCTGTTCGTGGGACCCGTTCATTTCCATCCATAACTGATAGGAGCTAGCCGACCTCGCGGCCGCTTTTTCCGCATTAGTTGGAGCGGCCGCGACTCAGTCAACATCATGAAAGGAAGCCGTGATGTCTAACGACCCATCTGCTATGTCCAGCGAAGCAGCTACTTCGCATGTATTACTCATCGTCGATGCCGAGACGCTGCTCTCGCGTTATCCGCAACCCAGCCAGGATCCCGACAGCCCTACCCCCATCGATAAAGGCTTTGTCTTCATCCTGGACGGTGCCCATTTTCCGACCGCGAACGCCGATAGCCATGTGCTGCAGATGAGTCTCGGCAGGGCCGTTTGCTTGCACAGTCGAACCATCGCCCTTCGGGCTGAGCACAGTGTGGTGGTCTACGCCTTCGCGGTTGCCGATACCGAGGTGCTGCCAGCACCGACGCTGGTGGTGAAGCCTGACCAGCCCGTACCCGCTATCAATATCGAAAACCTGATCCAACCCGTCCTTGCGCAAGTTGATGAACATTTCTGGCACTGTCAGCCGCTGTGCAAAGGAGAAGCGCAATGCGAATTGAGGTTTATGTTGGTGAACAGCCAGTGTGAGGCTGTGGGGTATTTCAGTTGGGGGGGGAAGGTTCAAGTCAAATGATCGGAGTTTGCCTCTTCTGGTCTGGCCAACCGACGGGGTACGCAAGGTGTGCTTGACTGGAGTGACATCGCTTTGAGTTGAAGCACGGGAAGGAGAGCCAGCATGCTGGAAATCATCGACAGTCCTAATTCTCTAACTGCCAACATACCCATCCTGCTGGCTCGAGGGGTCAAGGTCGTCATTCGCTACTACAACCACAAAAACTCAAGGATATTCCCCACCAAGTGCCTCGAACCGGCTGAAGCCGTTGCACTCGACGAGGCAGGCATAGCCCTGGCGGTTGTGTTTCAGCAACGTGCAGGTGGTGGCGGGCACATTGAGGACTTCGGCGCGGCGAATGGAACCCGGGATGGCAAACGAGCCCGCGAGCTTGCGGTGCGCCTGCAACAACCCAAAGGCTCGGCCATCTACTTCGCCGTCGATTGGGACTTCGTGAAAGCGGCCGAACTCGCTGAGATTGATGCTTACTTTCGCGAGGTCAATAAAGCGGTAGGCCCTGACTTTCGGGTCGGTGTCTATGGCTCCGGCAAGATTGGTGGTCGCCTCCTGAACCAGTCGCTGGTTTCGTTGATTTGGTTATCGGGTTCGCTCGGTTGGACGGGCACGCGCGAAATGCTGGCCACCGACCGCTGGGCTTTATTCCAGAAGGCGCTCGATAAAAATGAAGCGGGCATCAGCCACGATGGAAACATTGCCAGCCCAGCCTTCGGCGACTTTGGTCAATTCCGCCTTGGAGCAGCCTCGGTCCCAGACATCGCTGAGCCGGCTGCGCCGCCGCTGGCACTGATGCGCGTGACCGCCCGTTCGGGACTGGTTCTTCGCCGAGGCCCAGGGCGCGATTTCACAGACATCGACACACTACCGCGGGACACCGTTGTGCGTGCTTTAGGGCGAACCGGGGACTGGATCAAGGTTGATCTGGAGGGCGATGGTGTTGCTGACGGTTTCATGTTCAGCGAATTTCTGGCCCCCGTTGCTGGCGGCCTTCCAATGCCCGTACCTGCGGGTGCGCGCCCCGTAAACATTGCCCTCGCTGAGCTGGCGGCGGGGATCGCAGAAGTCCCTGGCCAGGGTAACAATCCACGCATTCTGCTCTACCACTCGACAACGACACTGCACGCGACGCAAGACAGCGTAGCGTGGTGCTCATCGTTCGTTAACTACTGCGTCACCCAGGCCGGCATGCATGGCACTAACAGTGCGGGTGCCCAGTCTTGGCACAACACCGACTGGGGCATTGACGTCACCCAATCGCCCCAGAAAGGCGACATCGTCGTCTTCAGCCGCACCGGTGGTGGTGCCAGCCCTGGCAGCGGCCACGTTGGGTTTTGGCTGGATGCAGGCGGTGGCACTGTCAGGGTTCTGGGGGGTAACCAAGGTGATCGGATATCCATTGATACCTTTCCAGAAAACGGCAAGAAGGGCCCCTTCACCTATAAGCGTCTGTCAATTCGCCGGGGGTGAGTCGCAACAGGTCAGATTTTGCCAAGAAATCGATAGATTCGATCATCCATCGAATGGGCGACGTTGAAGCGAATCCAAGGCACCACGCGCGCATCGGGCATGAACAATTGCCCAGGGGCCAGGAGGATTTTTTCATCCTTGGCGAGCATGGCGAGCTTCGTGGAGTCTGCGATCTGCGGATGCCGAGCCCACAGGAACAAACCTGCCCTGGGCTCGACAAATAGCTCCATGCCGACATTGCGCAAGCGCTGGGCGACAACATCATGAGCGTCTGCCAACTGGCTTTGCAGCTGTTTGACATGTTTACGATGTCGCCCCTGCAGCAACACTTCAAGGGCCAGCTCTTCAGTGATTTCCGAGGTTGTCAGGCCACTGACCAGTTTCAGCGGCAGCAACTCGTCGATCAACTCCTGGCGAGCCGCGATAAAACCCACTCGCAAAGCCGGCGCAATGGTCTTGGAGAAGCTGGCGATGTAAATCACCCGCGACAGCTGGTCCATCCCGGCCAGGGTCTGCTGGCCGCCAGGGTCCAGGTCGGCATAGATATCGTTTTCGACAATCAGAAAATCATACTTCTCTGCCAGTTGCAGCAAACGATGGGCCACCGCCAGTGACAGACTGGTGCCCGTCGGGCATTGCAGGCGGGCGTTGGTGAAGAACACCTTGGGCCGGTGCTGCACGATCAATTGTTCAAGCTGTACCAAGTCGATGCCGTCACGGGTGCGCGACACGCCCAAAAGCTTGGCTCCTTGTAGGTGCAGGTTGAGAAACAGGTTGTGATAACCCGGCTCGTCGACCAACACGCTATCGCCTCGTTGCACCAGGTAGCGCACCACCAAGTCCAAAGCATGACTCGCCCCGCTGGTCAGGAGGATTTGTTCGAGGTGGGCGCCAATCCGGCTGTCCGCCAGCTTCTCGGTCAGTTTGGTGCGCAGCTTGGCGCTACCTTTGGCAATGCCGTAACCGGAAAAACTGCTGGGCGCATTGCGAGCCAGGGCCCGCAGGCTGCGTTGCAGACCATCGTCGTCCGTCCATTGTTCAGGTAACAGACCAACGCCGGGGCGCACCTCCATGCCCATTGGCTGGAAGACTCGTTGCAACAGCAGGTAAGCGTCGAAATCGAATTCACTGTCCAGCGCGCCCTCCTCTGTCTCGGATGGCGCTTCGCAGACAACGCTATCAGCCAGTTCCCGCACGTAGAAACCCGCATTGGGCACAGCCTTCAATAGGCCCAGTGCGACCAGCCGATCATAGGCCTCGACCACGGTGAAGTGGCTGACCTTATGAGATTGCGAAAGCTTGCGGATCGAGGGCAATTTGCTGCCGGGGCGCAGCTGTTGTTGTTTGATCGCAAGGCTGATGCCCGCAACGATCTGGCTAACCAGAGGCGTCTGCGAACTGGGATCCAGGAACATCATAAAAACGTCCGTTCAAGCAAGGTATGAGCAGGTAGGTGTACTGGTAAAAAGACCATAACAGGGATGCCGGCCAACGGCCTGTTCTGTGTATGGTCGCCAGCAGGGTGCTGCGGCAAGATCGGGTCATGGCCGATCGATTTATCGGCAGAACATACCACGAACCAGGATCCGCCATGCACGATACCCCCCAGCAAATCGACCGTAGCCGGATCTCGGCCCAAGAGTGGAATACCCGGTGTGACCTGGCGGCACTCTATCGATTGCTCGCGCATTTTCGGATGACTGATCTGATCGATACGCACATTTCCGCCAGGGTGCCTGGCGAGGATGGGCACTTTTTGATTAATCGCTACGGGGTGCTGTTCCACGAAATGCGCGCCTCGGATCTGATCAAGATCGATCATGAGGGCAATGTCCTGGACCCTTGGCACGGTCCCGACAGTATTAACCGTGCCGGCTTCAATATTCATTCGGCGATCCATGCCGCACGCCCGGACATCGATTGCGTGGTGCACTCCCATACCTCGGCGGGGATCGCTGTGTCTGCGCAGGAGCAAGGGTTACTGCCGATCAGCCAGCATGCGCTGAAGTTCTACAAACGCCTGGGATACCATGATTATGAAGGGATCTCTTTAAACCCCGATGAGCGCGCCCGGCTGATTGACGATCTGGGGCCGCACATGGCGATGATCCTGCGCAATCACGGGTTGCTGGCTGCTGGCGGCAGCATCGCCGAAGCCTTCAATCAGATCTATTTCCTTGAGCGCGCTTGCCAGGCTCAAGTACAGGCATTGGCTGGCGGACAACCCTTGCGCTTCCCGTCAGAGGCGGTCTGCGAATTGACCGCACAACAATCCGATGACGAGATCGACCAACAACTGCATCACCTTGCCTGGACTTCTGCACTGCGCCTGATCGCCGGTGATCCCGTGGATTACCGGACCTGACGCAAAGAAATTTCCCAGCCGTCCACATCTGCCAAAACCAACAATCCTAAGGGGTAGACATGAAAAGCAAAGCCATTGGAACCTTATTGCTCGCCGCCATGGCGTCGAGTGCCATGGCCAACGAAATAACCGTGATTTCGTTCGGCGGCGTGAGCAAGGACGTGCAGTCGCAGGCTTTCTACAAACCGTTCGAAAAAGGCACCGGCAACACATTGATCGCCGGTGAGTACAACGGTGAAATGGGCCGGATCAAGGTCATGGTCGATACCAACAGCGTCAATTGGGACGTGGTGCAGGTCGAAGCGCCAGAACTGATTCGCGGCTGTGAGGAAGGGATGTTCGAGCGCCTGGACATGGCGCAGCTGGGTAAACAGGAAGACTTCGTGCCCGGCACACTGTCCGAATGCGGTGCTGGCTTGCTGGTCTGGTCGATGGCGATGGCTTACAACAGCGAAAAACTGAGTGCCGCCCCCACCGGCTGGAAGGACTTCTGGGATACCCAGCAGTTCCCCGGTAAGCGCAGCCTGCGCAAGGGCGCCAAGTATTCCCTGGAAATTGCCTTGATGGCCGATGGCGTGGACTATGCCGATGTCTACACAGTACTCGGCACTAAAGAAGGCGTAGATCGCGCATTCAAGAAACTGGACCAGATCAAGCCCAGCATTCAATGGTGGGAAGCCGGCGCGCAGCCCATGCAGTTCCTCGCCAGTGGTGATGTGGTCATGAGCACCGCGTTCAACGGGCGGGTGTTCTCGGCCCAAGAAGCGGGAGCCCCGGTACAGATCGTCTGGAACGGCAGCATCTATGCCATCGACTCCTGGGCGATCCCCAAGGGCAGTAAGAACAAGGCGATTGCCGAACAATTCATCGGGTTTTCCCTGCGCCCGGAAAACCAGAAGATCCACTCTGCAAAGCTCGGTTACGGCTCGACCAACCTGCACACCGCATCACTGCTTGATCCAGCCCTGGCGGCACGCCTGAACTCCGCCCCCGCCAACTTGGCTCAGGCGATGCCTATGAACAATGAGTTCTGGGTCGATCATGGTGAAGAGCTTGAACAGCGCTTCAATGCCTGGGTCGCTAAAACCAACTAAAGGTCTGGAGCACAGCTTGCTGGCGATGGCCTCGCCTCGGTCATCCAGATACACCGCGTTGTATTCATCGCCGGCAAGCCGTGCTCCTACAGGCCCAGTCTTCACCAGACGCCGGGGACTAATCGCCACCGCACTCGACGGGCATAATTGTCATACCCTGCAAGTTCAGACCGCAACAGCCGGTCTTCCCATGCCGTGCGCAAGACCAGTAGCGCCGACGCCAGCGCGGCGGGCACCAGTGCCCAGAACAAACCTAGCGCGAGGGCCATGCCGAAAAACAGGAACAGTGCGGCGATGTACCCAGGATGGCGCACAAGTGGCTGGCCGATCGCATAAGTGATAGCCGTGCGGCGTGACATCGCCTTCGGCTCTTGGGGAGTTTCCATTTGGCTTGGCATATTTGATAAGGCCCGCAAATGCCGTGTTGAGTTCCCCTGACCACCGAATGTGGCGCGGCTTGTTGTAGGAGCCGGCTTTAGCCGCGATGAACACGACACGGTCTGCCTGATACACCGCGGTGGGGCCTTCGCAGCCAAGGGCAATCGGCATAGGGGACGGCCTTCATAGGCCGTACCCCTGCCACACCACCCGGCATGCGGGTCCGCACCGGGCGGTTCGAGAGATTGAGGTTATGAGAGTCGCGGTAATCCCAAGCTGTCGAACCAAGCGATATTAAACACGCGGTTCAACTCCATACGGCTGTTGTGCCACCAGCGGCGGGTGTTTCCTGCCACCTTCTGCGCCGCTTCCTTACTCGCCCCAAGTGCGCGCAGCTCTCTATAAGTCGTCGTCCCGCGCTTCCAGTGCTTGAGCTGAATCGCTCGTAATCGGTGCCGTATCCATTCATCCAGCTCCCGCCAGACTTTCGGGGTTTGCGACAACCCAAAATAAGCTTTCCAACCCAAGAGGTAGGGCCGCAAGCCGTCGACAACCTGCTGCACGCTACGACCACCCGAGCGTCGAGTGCACTCGCGTATCCGCTGCTTGAACCGCTTCTGCGCTTTAAATGAGACGGCCCGTTTGGCTTCGCCGCGGGAAGGCCAGAAGGCATACCCCAGAAACTTGCGACCGAACGCACTCGTCACTGCACTTTTGCTCTCGTTGACGCTCAAGTGTAGCTTTTCATACAGACGCTTCAGCAAGGCCATTACTCGTTGAGCCGCCTTTTGACTGCGCACATAAATGTTCGCATCGTCGGCGTAGCGCACAAAGCAGTGGCCCCTTCGCTCAAGCTCTCGGTCCACTTCATCCAACAGCACATTCGCCAGTAACGGCGACAGCGGACCGCCTTGCGGCGCCCCGCAGCGGCGTTTCTCAAGCACGCCATTGTTCAGCGTACCCGCATCCAGATAAGCCCGGACCAGCCGGATAACTGCCCGATCCGCAATCCGTTTGCTTAGACGATCAATCAAAATATCGTGATCGACCCGGTCGAAGAATTTCTCCAGATCCACATCTACTACGATTTTCCGACCCGAGGACACATAACGCTGGGCGGCAAGAACCGCGTCCTGCGCACTGCGTCCAGGACGGAAGCCGTAGCTGTGTTCACTGAAGGTGGGATCGAGCAGCGGCTGCAAGACTTGCAGCAACGCCTGTTGGATCAAGCGGTCAGTGACTGTAGGGATGCCCAACTCGCGTTCTCCGCCGTCGGGCTTGGGAATTACCACCCGTCGTACCGGACTGGGCCGGTAGACGCCTGACAACAATTGCCGACGAATCGTGGCCCACTCCGTGAGCAGGTATTCAGCCGTCTGGTTGATGTCCAGACCGTCAGCACCCGCTGCACCTTTGTTGGCTTTGACCCGTTTCCACGCTCGTTTCAGGTTCTCTCTCGCAAAGGCTCGTTCCAGCAGCCCTTGCCCTGCGCTTTCGGGTTCATTTTGCGGGCGATTTGCCTCGTCGCTGACGGAGCTTCTCACGGTTTCACCGCTCGCAGTCTCCTTCCGCCCCGCGTTTGGCAGGCATCTGACTTCCGGCATTTCGCATCAACATGGCCTACAACGCTCTCTCTCGTTCGGCCCTTCGTCAAAAAAAAGACTACTACGGCCTCTGCTGACTTCTCGCTCCGGCTTGCTCCGTCGCCCTTTCAGGCATGAGGCGAGATCTCCCCAGGTAAGAACACAATCCTTCACCGCACAACCGCCGGATTTACGCAGCCTGACTCTTGACCACAAGAGCTTCGCGGTTATTGGCCCGCTCGCCCTGGTCGGCTTCGCCTTATATCCGGTTCTTGTTCATCGGCTCGCGGCTTCGCTCCACGCTTCCTCCCCACACTTGGTCGCCCTCATGCAGTTGCGCTTCACTTCGTTCGCTGTGGTCAGCTCACGGCGGGACTTGCACCCACAAGATTGCGCCCATGCTGGGCGCACCAAAAAAGCCGCCCCGAAGGGCGGCTAAAAACCAAAGGAGATGAAACCGGACTTTCGTCAAACCTTCGCCTGACGCCAGTCGCTTCGAAATCATCGGCGGCAGTTTATCCTCACACAGCCCGACCCCATCATCGTTTTCATCAATAACCTTAATCGAAACAAGCACTTGTACCTTCCTCACCAGATCGTACAAAGCGCATTTTTCAGACTATAGCCAGCGGATGTTTGCCTTTCCCCTACCCCAGCGGAGCAAGCAGTGGCTGCGCCTGCGCACTTGTGTTCAGATTGGCACTGCATTGACTCCCTGACGTTGAGCCATTCTCCGTGCCCCAGACGACTCTCACGCGTACCGGCAAAAACGATTTGATGTGGCGCCAGCTCTTGCCCAAGGTCCGGCGCGATGATCAACCCTTGCAAGTGCAGTTATGCACCGCCTTTGTCACGGCCATTCTGGACGGGCGATTGCCCGCCGGTACACGACTGCCCTCGGGGCGGGATCTGGCGCAGTTGACCAAGGTCTCGCGCAATACGGCGGTGCTGGTTTATGAGCGGCTCAGCGCCGAGGGCTATGTCGAGTCCCGGCTGCGTGACGGTTTCTTTGTGTGCGCAGATATTCCTGCGACGCAAGTCCCACAGGAGCCGACCGGCCCCACTAGTGCACAGCCGGATTGGGGGCAACGCCTGAAAAACAAGGCTGAGGATGTGCGCTGGGCCGATCGACCGACTGTGTGGCGACAGGTGCGTTATCCCTTTATCTACGGTCAGTTCGACCCTCGCCAGTTTCCGCTGTCCCAATGGCGACAGTGTAACCGTCAGGCCAACGAGCTGAGGTCCATCGACCATTGGTGGCAGGAAGGTGAGGATGTCGGCAGCATGGAGTTGATCGACCAGTTGATTCGCCGAGTACTGCCACGGCGTGGTATTGCCGCCACCCGCGACCAGGTCATGCTGACCCTGGGACGCCAGCAGAGTTTCTATCTGCTCGCCCGCTTGCTGCTCAAGGACGGTACTCGGGTAGGCTTCGAAGACCCGGGTTTCATGGATGCGCGCAACGTGTTTGCCTGCAACGGTGCGCAGGTAGTGCCTCTGGCCGTGGACGATCAGGGCCTGGTACCCACCGGCGACTATCGCCATTGCGAGTACCTGTATTGCACGCCCGCCTACCAGTGCCCGACGGGTGTGACCTTGAGCAGTGAGCGCCGCACCGCCTTGCTGGCATTGGCCGCCCGCTTTGATCAAGTCATCATCGAAGATGATGACGATCCCGAGACCCAGTACAACGGGCAAGCGCTGCCAGCGCTCAAGGCTTTGGACGGCAACGACCGGGTGATTTACCTGAGCAGCCTGTCCAAGCTGTTGTCGCCAGGGCTGTGCATTGGCTATATCGTCGCCCCGGCGGCGGTCATCGAGCAGTTGCGTCAGTTGCAACGGCAGATGATCCGGCAGATACCCGGCAACAATCAGATCACGGCTGCCCTGTTTATCCAGCAAGGCCATTACGACCGCCGGCAACAACAAGCGCGGGAAGACCTCGCCCAGCGGGCAGCCCTGATCACTCAAGCACTGCGTGAGTACCTACCCCAAGCGCACTTCATTCCTCCCACGGGTGGTGCCTTCCTATGGCTGCAACTGCCTCGCTGTCATGACCTGACCACCCTGTATTACGAAGGCCTGGCCCAGGGCGTGTTGTTCGATCCCGGTGATGCGTTTTACCTGGACCCTACCCGTGCAACACGCCCCTGCCTGCGCCTGGGGTTTGGCTCGATCCCCATGGAAGCCATCGTGCCCGGCATTCGCGAGCTGAGCCGTGTGGTGGCCGCGCATGTAGCACGCTGGAACCTATAGCGCCCCATTGCCAAGCACCGCCACAGCGGCGCGCACCAACGCTGCGCACCCCGACGAGGCCTGACTGGCCAGTGCCGCCACTGATTTCGCTGCAGCCCGCGCCAGCCGGGGCTTTTACTGGCCCCATCGATAAATATCGTTGGCGCCCTACGCTGGAGATAAAAATGCACAGATACTGGGGTCGCAGCCAACCGGCCAAGCCTGTGGGTGTCGTCCTTCATAATTGAGACAGGATGAGGAAATGTTGAGCAATCGCTGCAGGCCTTACTCACTGACACACTGTTTGATGGCGCTGGCCTGGACCAGTTGCGCCAACGCCCAAGCGGCTGCCGAAGACGCCAGCCCGCCCCAATGCGCCGAGTTCGAGCCTTACCTCACGCGCGCCGAGGTCGCCTTCAAGTCCATCCCGGTCTGTGCACGGATCAGCCCGCCACTGGGTGGCCTACGCCAATCCCTGGCTGAGCACGGCATCGGTTTCACCGCGACCTCCTATAACGGCTACGCCTATGACGTACTCGGGCACAACGCCGAGCCGCAGCTATACAACGGCCAGAACCCCAGCTACAACGCCTCGCTCAACGCCTATCTGACCTACGACCTGACACGCCTGGGTTTTGCCAATGACGCCCAGTTCACCCTGGCGGGACAATGGGTAGGCGCCAACTACACCCCGGCCAACCCACGGGTGTCGACCATGACGGTATTTGTGGTCAACCAATCGTTCTTCGATCACCAGTTGGAACTTGAGTACGGCTATATTGCCGGCGTGCGGTTGTTCTACGGCATGGCCCTGGGGGGCAATGCCTCGACCGCGGCGCTGGGCCCTAGCAGCGTGGTGCCCTTCCAGGTGGGCATGTCGGCCACCTCACCCACGCCCACCTTGAATGTGATCGTGCGTGACCGCTCGTTGCGCTTTTACAACAGCGCCGCGGTGATGCGCAGTGTTAGCCCTGGTGGCATTGCCCAGGACGTGGAAGACAACCCCAGCGGCTTTCGCCTGAGCGTCCCGGATGCCAAGGCGCTGTTCATCAACGAATTCGGTTACAAGCAGCCCGCCAATGCCAGTCAGAACGCGATGTGGCTACGCGCTGGCGCGCTCTACAACACCAGCCACTATCGTGAATTCAAGACAGGCGAAAAATCCGAGAATAACTACAGCGTCTACCTGGCCGAGACCGTTCAGGTCAGCAAACCCTGGGGAGATGCGCGAGGCTGGTACCTGGACAGCAAGATCGACTACTCGCCCGACTCGGTCAATGCGATCAACAAGGCCTGGCAAGTGACGGCCTTCAATGTCGGCCCCTTTGCCAACCGGCCAGCGGACATGGCCGCCGTGGGCCTGACCAAAAGCTATTACAGCAAGGAGCTGCGCGACATCACCGCAGACGCAGGCCTGGACTCGGCTGGCTACACCCTGGCGGTGACCACCTCATACGCTGCGCGGCTGACGCCTGGGATATTCCTGATCAGCGGATTGACCTACACGAAGAACCCGGTGTTCACCCCCCTCCATGATGACGCCTTGCTGTTGCAGATGTCGCTCAATTTTCTGTTCTGAAACTGGCTCACTCACCCATAGACCTATCCCGGATTCCAGCTCGGTGACACTCTGGAACGGGTTTCTGCACTCGGAGCAAATGCCCATGCCCATCGATAAACACGCTTCGCTGTCCCAAGCCGACTATCTGTCGCTGGACGCCACGGCCATGGCCGAAGGCGTACATAACGGCACCCTGACCCCCGAAGTATTGTTACTGGCCGCCTTTGAGCGTTGCGACCAACTCAACCCGCACGTCAACGCTGTGGTCATGCGCCATGACGACCTGGCGCTTGAGCAGTTGCACGCCCGGCAGAGCGCAGGCAGTGAGCGCAAAGGCGTACTGGCCGGCGTACCGATGTTGCTCAAGGATCTGAACACCCACCTGGCCGGCACCGTCACCAGCAACGGCTCGCGGTTCTTGGTCGACGCCCCGCCTGCGCGTGAAAACAGCACCCTGGTCAGCCGCTACCTGGAGGCCGGGATGCAGATATTTGGCAAGACGGCCAGCCCCGAATTCGGCCTCACCACCACCACCGAGTCGGCGCTGTGGGGCCGTACGTGCAACCCCTGGAACCTGGCGCACAGCGCCGGTGGCTCATCGGGTGGCGCGGCGGCAGCCGTGGCGGCGGGGATCGTGCCCGTCGCCCATGCCACCGACGGCGGCGGTTCGATCCGCATTCCGGCATCCTATTGCGGCGTGTTCGGCCTCAAGCCTACGCGCTACCGTAATCCGCAAGGGCCGGCCAGCTTCGAAGGCTGGTTTGGCGCCAGTTGCGGGCATGTGGTGTCACGCAGTGTGCGCGACTCGGCATTGCTGCTGGATGTCAGCCACGGTCACGAACGCGGCAGCCCCTACTGGCTCGCGGAACCTGCGCGTTCGTTCAGCGACGAGGTACGACGCACGCCCGTGGGGCTGCGCATCGGCGTGGTCAGTGAAGCTCTGACCGGCACCGCGCTACACCCGGATGTGCAAGCCGTGTTGACGCAAACCGTGGAATGCCTGCGCCAACTTGGGCATCAAGTGCAGCCGTTGACGCTGCCCATCAATGCGCAGCAGCTGTACAGCGCCCACGGCGCGGTCAGCGGTGTCACCCTGCTGGCGGCGGTACGCGACCGCGAAGCCACCCTGGGTCGGCCCCTGCACCCCGACGAGCTGGAGCCGATCAGCCATCAGGTGATGGCCAACGCCACCTCGACCACGGGCGAGCAAATCTATCGGGCGCGTCGCAGCTTCGAAGCCATCGGCTTGCAAATGGAGGCCCTGTTCGATGACTTCGACCTGATTCTGTCTCCCGTAACCTGCGAACCGCCGCCGCTGCTGGGCCATGTCAGCCTGCAAAACAGCTATGAAGACTATGCCCGGAATATCGTCCCCAGCATCGGTTTCACGGTGCTGGCCAACGTCAGCGGCCAGCCGGCCATGTCGGTGCCAATGGGCAGCAGCCGCGAGGGCTTGCCGATCGGTATGATGTTCACCGCCGCGCTGTGCCAGGAAGGCCGACTGTTTCAGTTGGCCGGGCAACTGGAACAGCACAGGCCGTGGGTCTGTGCCCCTGCCCTGCGCTAAACGGCCCGCCGCACTGCCCTCGGTAGTGCGGCGACAGAACACCCGCATTCAGTGAGCGTCCTTCCATGTCCATCAAGACCTACGGTTTTCGTCGTCACTACACGTTGTTTCTGTTGTTTTTGGTGTCTGCTGTCAGCCTGATCGATCGCCAAATCATGGGCATCGTGATCGAGCCCATCAAGGCCGAATTTCATGTCTCCGACACTCAGATCGGCCTGTTGACCGGGCTCGGTTTCTCTTTGGTGTATTGCCTCTGCGCCCTGCCGCTGGGCCGTTTGGCTGATCGCAGCAACCGCCGTAACCTGATTGGCGTGTGTTGCGCCTTCTGGAGTGGCATGACCTGGCTGTGCGGCATGGCGACCAGTTACTGGGGCCTGGCAATGGCGCGCCTGGGCGTTGCGGTGGGCGAGTCGGGCAGCAGCGCGGCCTCAATGTCGATGATCGCCGACCTCTACCCGCCCCACCAGCGGGCCAAGGCCATTAGCGTCTTCATGCTCGGCGCGCCCATCGGCGCCTTGGTGGGCCTGAGCGCCGGTGCCTGGATCGCCTACTACTATGGCTGGCGGGAGGCATTTGCCTGGATGGCGGTGCCCGGCCTGGTCGCGGCCGTGCTACTGGGGCTCAGCGCCCGCGAACCTATGCGTGGCACTTGGGAAACGACTGCGCAGAGCCCCGTCGAACATGAATCGTTGTGGCAGGTATTGCGCAGTGCCTGGGCCAGCAGCCCGTATGTGCGCATTGCCATTGCCGGTGCCCTTCTGGCGTTCTCCGGCTATGCCTTCAGTATATGGAGCACCGCTTTTCTGGTGCGCACCCACGGTTTGTCGCTCAAGGATGCCGGCACCCTGATGGGGCTGGTGGCCGGCCCCGGTGCGATCATCGGCTCGCTTTCCAGTGGCTGGCTGACGGCACACCTGGCCCGGCGTGATGCACGCTGGCAGCTGGGCATTCCGATCATTGGCGCGCTGTTGGCCTTTCCGCTGGCGGCAGGATTTGCGCTCTACCCCGGCAACGACCCCTGGCTACTGGGCAGCCTGAAGGTGCCCCAGGCGACGGTGTTCATGTTCGGCATGTCGGTGTTCGGAATGTGGTGGATGGCGCCCAGCTACACCGCCATTGCCCAGTTGGTCGCCCCGCAGCGAAGGGCTACGCTGATCGCCGTTTATAACTTCGGCATCATGGCCCTGGGCGCAGGCTTCGGGCCGTTGGCCGTCGGGGTGTTGAGCGATCACCTAAGCCCTCTGGCCGGGCCTCATGCCTTGAGCTGGGCGCTGGTGACCTGTGCCAGCGGCTACTTGTTGGCCAGTGCGATTCTGTTGAGTGTGGTCAAGCCCTACAGCCATGAGGCTCGCCAGGCGGCACTGTGCTCAGCAAATGAACATAATTCTCTTCCCGCTGCTTAATGGACATCTTTTCGACATTTTTTCGACATTCCAGGAGGATAATTAGAGGGGCTCAAGTGACTGAGCAGACCTTGCCCTGCTGAGAGGCCGGGCAAATCCCTGGAGAGGAGTACAGGCGTGTTCAACTCACGATCAAGAGTATCGACAGGCCGCGCGCGCGTGCGCCCTCCGGTCACCCACTCAAACGATGCCGCCCCTGTTCCCGAACGCGGCAAGAACGAGCCGATTCGTGAGTTGCTGCATTTTTACGGCCTGCGCGCCACGCTATTTCGCCTCAAGGTCATCGATGCCTTGCTGTGCGCAGAGCGCGATCACCGCAGCCTGCTCGTCAACGATATCCATGCCCAGGTCGGTACCGATCTTTCCTGCCTCAACTTGCGCGAAGTCATTCGGCGCTTGACCGCTGAGGGCGTGATCGGCATGAGCGATGACAGGCGCTATAGCCTGACGCCTAAGGCCCTTTCTCTGCTCGATCGGTACACGCAGACCGAAGTGTCACCCGCTCAACACAGATCCTTAACAAAACCGTGACATTTTTTGCTACTGCTATGGTTAAAGCTCCAGCCTTGACATGGCAACGACGCAAGGGAGTCGCGCATGAAGGTAACGGTATTTGGTACAGGATATGTAGGACTGACGCAGGCAGTGAGTCTTGCGCAGGTCGGCCACAGCGTTCGGTGCGTGGATGTCGACACGGATCGAGTCGAGCTGTTGAGCCAAGGCCAGTGCCCGATATTCGAGCCTGGGCTGCCTGAACTTCTGGAGAAAAACCTTGGCTACGGACGTTTGCACTTCAGTACTGACGGTGCGGGGGCCTGTGACTTCGCCGACCTGATTTTCATTGCGGTCGGCACCCCGCCCCTGAACGATGGCAGCGCAGACCTGCAGCATGTCTTTGCCGTAGTGGATACCGTGCTGACCCATTCCGGTCGCGCCAAGATCATCGTCAACAAGTCCACGTCGCCTGTGGGCACCGTCGACCGCATCAAGGCACGTATCCAGGCACATGAGCAGGCCGGCATGGGCCATGAAGTCATCAGCAACCCGGAGTTTCTCAAGGAAGGTTCAGCGCTTACCGATTGCATGCGCCCTGAACGCATCATTATCGGCGGTGCCGGGCCTGCGACACTGGAGGTGCTACGCGAGCTGTACCAGCCGTTCAGCCGCAACCGGGAAAAAATCATCGAAATGGACGCCCGCAGCGCCGAGCTGACCAAGTACGCGGCCAATTGCATGCTGGCGACCAAGATTTCCTTTATCAATGAAATGGCCAACCTGGCCGAGCACCTGGGCGCGGACATTGAACAGGTCCGCCGGGGCATCGGCTCGGATTCACGCATTGGCTACGATTTCATCTATCCAGGCTGCGGCTTCGGTGGCTCGTGCTTTCCAAAAGACCTGGCCGCTTTACAGAAGATCGCCGAACACGAAGGCTTCAACCCACGCCTGCTGCGCGCGGTAGATGCCGTCAACCATGAGCAGAAAAGCCGGCTCTTCAAGAAGGTCAATCAGCATTATCGCGGTGACCTAGTCGGCAAGACCTTTGCAGTCTGGGGCCTGGCCTTCAAACCCAATACCGACGATATTCGCGAAGCACCCAGCCTGGTGCTGCTGCAAGCCTTATGGGCTGCTGGCGCCCGCGTACGTGCCTACGACCCACAGGCCATGGAGGCGATCGAGCGGCTTTTCGGCCAACGCCCGGACCTTCACTTGACCGACAACAAAGAGGCCGCGTTACAAGGGGCGGATGGATTGATCATCGTCACCGAATGGGAAGATTTTCGTGTACTGGACCTGGACCGAGTACCCAGGTTGCTGCACGACAAGGTTGTGTTCGACGGTCGTAACCTGTTCGAGCCTGAACATCTGCAGGCTGCCGGCTTGCACTATTACGCCATCGGCCGTGGCAAGGCGGCCCAGGCATGACCGTGCTGGTGACCGGAGCTGCGGGCTTCATCGGGTTTCATATGGCTCGACGCTTGTGTGATGAAGGCCTTGAGGTGGTCGGCATTGACAACCTCAACGACTATTACAGCGTCGATCTCAAACACGCACGCCTGGCTGAGTTGAAGCCGTATCCAGGCTTTCATTTCCAGACGTTGGACATCAGCGACAAGGACGCGCTGCTCGCCTTGTTCACCGAGTATCGATTCAGCCATGTCATCCACCTGGCCGCACAGGCCGGGGTGCGCTACTCGCTGGAAAACCCGCAGGTGTATGGCGAGTCGAACCTGGTCGGTTTTCTCAATGTGCTCGAAGCCTGCCGCCACTATCGGCCGGAGCACCTGATCTACGCGTCCAGCAGTTCCGTGTATGGCGCCAACAGCAAGATGCCATTTTGCGTCGAGGATGCGGTTGATCAACCGGTGTCACTCTACGCTGCCAGCAAACGAGCCAACGAATTGATGGCTCACAGCTATGCGCACCTGTACGACCTGCCCACCAGCGGCCTGAGGTTTTTCACTGTCTACGGGCCCTGGGGCCGGCCGGACATGGCGTTGTTTTCATTTACTCAGGCGATGCTCGAAGGCCGGCCGATCGACCTCTACAACCACGGTCAGATGGCTCGCGATTTCACCTACATTGACGATATTGTCGAGGCTATCAGCCGCCTGCGTCTACGTCCTCCTGCCCCGGCACAGGGCTCGGGCGCACCCTGTGCGCTCTACAATATCGGCCGCGGTACACCGGTGCCATTGCTCGAGTTTGTCGACTGCCTGGAAGCGAGCCTGGGCAAAAAGGCCGTTCGCCGCTACCTGCCTATGCAAGCGGGCGATGTGGTCAACACCTGGGCCGATGTATCGGCGCTGTCTCGTTGGGTCGACTTCACGCCCGGCGTTAGCGTCCAGACAGGTGTCGATCAGTTTGTCCGCTGGTATCGCAGCTACTTTTGCATCTAGTTCAACACGTCGTCGATAAGAAAAGGCTGCGCAACACATGAAGGACACCGGCTGTGGCTTGAAGGTGATCGAGCGCAAGGCGTTCCTGCGACTGCCTTACTTCGACCATATGCACCGGTATATTCCGGCGCTGATCCAGCGTCACAACGGACGCATGCTGGTGCATCCGGTCAACCACCGTCATCGCCAGAGCGGTGTCTCCAAATACGGGAACCTTGATAGGGCCCTGGTCGGAATCGTCGACTTGTTCGGCGTGTATTGGTTGCTGCGTCGCACTCGCCTGCAAGCCGAGCCACAGGAGCTGGAGGGATGAACCTGACACGCGAAACGATGTGGCTGATCCTGGGGTTTGCCGGGCAAGCGGTGTTCACCGCGCGATTTGCCCTGCAGTGGCTGTACAGCGAGTACAAGAAACGTAGCGTGATCCCGCCTGATGACGGGGTTGCCGAAAGTGGCCTTGTACATTCCGGGTTTGTTGTCTGCCGCAACGGCAACCGCCGTGCTTTACGACCTGGGTCGTCGCCTGTGGAACCGCCGGGTGGGGCGTATCGCAGCCCTGCTGTTCCTGGCCACCTACCAGACTTACAGCATCTTGCGCACCGGCCAGATCGACAGCTTTCTATGCCTGTGGGTTGCCTTGGGCCTGTACGGCATGGTCCGTCATTTGCTGCTCGGCCCTGCCTGGGGCTGGTTCTATGTAGCTTGCGCCGCCATGGACCTGGGGGTGATCAGCAAAGGCGTGGGCTTCGTGCCCGCCTTGATGTTGATCCCCTACGCCTATGCGGTGCGCAAGGGCTGGCACGGTGTGGTCGCCATGCCCCATCAGGGCCGCCGCTGGTTGCTGGGCCTGGGGGTGATGCTGGCGGCGATTGCGGTTTGGCTGTTGCCATTGGTGATCACCGTGTGGATGCAAGGATCGGCCGATGATGTGGCCTATCTCAAGGAGATCCTCCTGCGCCAGACCGCTCAGCGCTATGCCAATGCCTGGCACCATCGCGAACCGTTCTGGTATTTCTTCGTCAAGGTTGGCGCTGAGCACGACCGGCGATGTACTCGCCCGCTACCCACTGGTGGGCTTCCTGGACCCTGAAGCCGTGACCTACCTGGGCAAAGGCCGCATCGCGATAGCCGATGAAATCATCCAGCAGCTCTATGTGGTGTCCTTGCCTGACCAGCCAGGGCCGATACAGGCCCAGGACGCTCCCTACATTGCTCTTGAGTTCAATCTCTCGCGCAACAACATCAGAGTGTCTATGCCCGGGACGTGTCCGATGCACACTTTGACGCGAAAACAGGCCAGTGAGCCCAACCTGTTTTATCGGTTCGAGAAAACCCCGTAACTGTAGGAGCAGAGCTTGCTCGCGATGAACGCACCGCGGTCTATCCAGATACGGCGGTGATGCCATCGCGACCAAGGTCTGCTCCTACAGGTCGTTGTAGTACGGCATCAACGGCCCCTCTTCCGGTTTGCGGCCCTCGGCGCCTATGGCCTTGAGGGTGATTTCCATATCCTTGGGGAATGACCAGTGACGGGTGATCGAACGGCGCCCGTTCCCAGGCCACTCGCGGGTCGATTTTGATTCAGGCCTCTTGAGTGGAGGTACGGGCGTAGCGAAACGTAGTCAAACAGCACAGCAACACACCACCCGCCGCCAACACGCCCCCCACAACCCCAATATAGGGCAGGCCAATGTGCAAGCTGACCACGCTGCCGAGCAAGGCGCCCGCACCGATGCCAACGTTATAGAGCCCCGAGAACAACGCCATCGCCACATCAGTGGCATCCGAGGCCAGCTTGAGCACCTTCGATTGCAAAGCCAGGCCAAAGCTCATGATCGAAATCCCCCACACAACACTGAGCGCACACAGCAACATCGGGCTGAACGAGAACGGCAGCAGCAGTGCCAGGCACAAGCCCAGAGCACTGATCGCGGCAATCGTGAACCCATGTGGAAAGCGCTCACTGTAACGGCTGAACATAATCGAACCAAAGATCCCGGCCCCGCCGAACACCAGCAGCACGGCAGTGGTCATGTCGCCACTCATGGCAGCAACGACCTGGGTGAAGGGTTCGATATAGCTGTAGGCCGTGAATTGCGCAGTAATCCCCACCACGATCAGTAGGTACACCGACACCAGCGCCGGGCGCTTGAGCAGAATCGGCAGGCTGCGCAGGGAGCCCGAGTTCTGGCTTGGCAACAAGGGCAACGCCTTGATCAGGACCAACAGCGTGGCAAAGGCGATGCCGGCGATCGCCAGGAAGGTCGTGCGCCAGCCCAGCGCCTCACCCACCACCCGACCGATCGGAATGCCCAGCACCATGGCCAGGGTTGTCCCGGTGGCCAGCAATCCAAGGGCCTTGGCTTGTTGGCCCGCCGGCGCCACGCGCACCGCAAGCGAGGCGGTAATCGACCAGAACACCGCATGGGCCAAAGCGATGCCGATTCGACTGAGCATCAACACAAAAAAACTGTTGGCGATACTGGAGAGCAAGTGGCTGACAATAAACAGTGCGAACACGAATATCAGCAACTTGCGCCGTTCAAAGTTGCGGGTCAGCAGCATCATGGGGATGGACGCCAGGGACACGACCCATGCATAGATGGTCAGCATGAGTCCGACCTGGGCTGAGGGCATCTGGAAGCTGTCGCCGATTGCGCTCAGCAAGCCGACGGGTACGAATTCTGTGGTGTTGAAAATAAAGGCGGCCAGGGCCAGCGCTATCACGCTAAGCCAACTGCCCGACCGGTCTTGCGTGGGGGTATTCATATAAAGAGGTAACGCTCCAGGCGCAAAACTCACGCACAGCATCCTTCCTCCAGAGCGATTGAGCCTGGGCAGCAGGTGCGATGAGTGAGTCGTTATAGGTATGCAATACAGGGTGAAGCGCCAGATTTTACGTGATGCACAACCGGCCCACAATCGATTCAGCAAGGGCGTCAATGTACACATGCGGACAAATTAATTGATTTAATATGCATCCGTATTAGACTGGACCTATCGCGCATTTGCAGGAGCCACCCTTATGGTCGCCACCGTCAAGACACCCAGTGCCCATTCTGATATCGACACCCCGGAAGCCGGCCGCGTGGCGCTGAAATTCTTCTTTGGCCTGATGGAGCACTGGGGCTGCTCGGTCGAACAGCAGCGCTTGCTGCTCGGGTCCATCAGCGCCACCACGTTCTACAAATACAAG
This sequence comes from Pseudomonas sp. KH_021, assembly GCF_057838865.1. Taxonomy (NCBI): domain Bacteria; kingdom Pseudomonadati; phylum Pseudomonadota; class Gammaproteobacteria; order Pseudomonadales; family Pseudomonadaceae; genus Pseudomonas; species Pseudomonas sp. KH_021. Next base: position 3,226,772 of record NZ_CM174477.1, read on the forward strand.
CGCCTGCCCAACGTACGCTTGCCCCATGACACACTGGAGCGAATCTCCTACCTGATGGGGATTCACAAGGCACTGAGCATCATTTTCAGCAACCACCGCGAGCGCGCCTATGGCTGGGTCAACAGCCCCAACAGCGCCCCGCCCTTCAATGGCTGCTCGGCCCTGGAATACATGCTGGCTGGCCGGGTGGTAGACATCGCCGACGTGCGTCGATACCTGGATGGGGTGCGGGGTTGATGGAGCCGCGCCTACATACCCCCGACTGGAACAGCGCGTATCGGATGATCAGCAGCTCTTTTCCACCCATCACCCTGTTCGAAGACTTGCTCGATCCTGCCGAGCTTTCCATGGCATACGCGCTGGAATCGCTGACCAATGATCGGTTGGCCGAACAGGTTGGCGTGCTGAGCCGCGTGGCCGTCGAAGACCGTGTATCGGGGCCGGGTTCCACCCCGGTGATGGCGGCTTTCACCCATATTGGCAAAGCCAGTCGCTTTACCGACGGCAGCTACGGCGTGTATTACGCCGCCAGCAGCCAGGAGGCCGCGATTGCCGAAACCAGCTTTCACCAGGCGCGTTTCTTGATGGCAACCCAAGAGCCCGATGTGGAGTTGACCTTGCGCACCTACGTCAACAAGGTGGTCCAGCCGATGCATGATGTACGCGACAGCTTCGCCCATCTGCATGACCCGGACCCTGCCTGCTACGGCCCGGCCCAATCCTTCGCCAAGGCGCTGCGGGCCGACTTGTCCTGGGGCATTCTCTATAACAGCGTGCGCGCCGTGGGCCATGAGTGCATCGCCGCGCTCCGTCCTCCCGCTGTGTCTATCCCGGTACAAGGCAAACACATCCGCTACGTGTGGGATGCCCGCAGCCAGACCATCAACTGCCATTTCGAAATCACACCCATGTGACTGTCAGGTCGTGGCCCAATCCGCCACGACTCGGGCCGCCGAGGCGATGATTTCGTTGCGCGGCTTGGCATCGCGTGCAGGCTGTGTGGTGTAGACCGCAATGATGATCGGCGGGCGCTGGGGTGGCCAGACCACGGCAATGTCGTTGGCCGAGGCGTAGTCACCGGTGCCGGTCTTGTCGCCCACCTGCCAGTCAGTGGGCACCCCGGCACGAATGCGGGCGTCACCGGTGGTGTTGCCGCGCATCCAGTTGAGCAACTGCACAGACTGCGCCTGCGCCAAGGCGCCGCCTAAAACCAGCCGTTGCAGGCTCAGCCCCATGGCTGCCGGAGTGGTGGTGTCACGCAGATCCCCGGGGATGGCAGTGTTCAGCTCTGTCTCCCAACGGTCCAGGCGAAACGTCGAATCGCCGATCGAGCGGGCAAAGGCCGTCACCGCAGGTGGACCCCCCAGCAACTTGATCAACAGGTTTGCCGCCGTGTTGTCGCTGTACTGAATGGCGGCCGCGCACAACTGCGCCACCGTCATGCCTTCGCCGACGTGTTTTTCAGTGATGGGGGAGTAATTGACCAATTCACCCTTGGGATACGACAGCTGCTGCTGCATGAGCGCCGGCTGCTGCTCGCTACGTTTTAAAACCGCAGCGGCGAGGATCACTTTGAACGTGCTGCAAAAGGCAAAGCGCTCTTGCGCGCGATAAACCAACGGCGTGTTGTTGGCGGTGTCGACGGCGAAGACGCCAAGGCGTCCCTGGAGTTGTTTTTCCAGTTCGACAAAACGCTTGTCGAACGGGTCGTTAGCCTGTGTATCTGTCGCCCAAGCGCCCATGGGACCGGCAAACGGTAATACAGCTGCCGCCCATAGGAAGCGCCGGCGGCTGCTTGAAAACGTATTTTCCATGATGTCGAGCCGCCTTCAGATCGAAGAAAAGGCCGTGGCAACCTGTCACCACTGGCGCTTGTCAGGTCGTGTCAGGCCCAACTTCTCGATCCTATAGCGCAGCATGTCCCGGCTCAAGCCCAGCATCCGCGCCGACTTGGTCACGTTCCAGTCGGTGCGGTCGAGCATTTTGCGCACCATGTCGCGCTCCACTTCCGGCAAGTTCATGTTCTCCACGGGTTCGCTAATGGCCCTGAACTCATAGATTTGTGGCGCGGGCTCGGCCATGGGCTCGTCGTGCAGGCTCATGCAGACGTTCAATTGCGCGGGCGCGATAACGTCGTGTTGGGTGAGCAGCACGGTCTGTTCGAGCATGTTGCGCAGTTCACGAACGTTGCCCGGCCAGCTATAGCTTTTCAGCATCTGTTGGGCATCAGAGCTGAAACTCAAACTCGGCTTGCCGTAGCGGCGGCCATGGTGGGCAAGGAAGTGCCTGGCCAGCAGCAACACGTCGTCGCCACGGGCATAGAGCCGCGGGACCTTGATGGAAATGATGCGCAGGCGAAAGAACAAGTCACGACGGAATTTACCCTGCTGGACCATCTGCTCAAGGTTGCAGTTGGTCGCGCTGATGATGCGGATGTCGACCTTGCGCTCCTTGACCGAGCCGATTCGACGGATGGTTCGGTCTTCCAACAACTTGAGCAGCTTGGCTTGCAGCTGCAGGTCCATTTCGCCAATCTCGTCGAGGAACAGCGTCCCACCATCGGCGGCTTCTACCAGCCCCACCCGGCGCTCCTTGGCGTCGGTGAAAGCGCCTTTTTCATGGCCGAACAACTCTGCTTCAAGCAGGTTTGAAGGAATCGAAGCGCAGTTGAACTCCACGAAGGGCGCCTTGCAACGCGGGCCGTCGAAATGCAGGGCACGCGCCACCAGCTCCTTGCCGGTGCCTGTTTCACCTTCAACCAGTACGGGCGGCAGGTCGCCGCCGGTCATGCGTTGTTCAGCCTCGAGCAGGTGACGCAAGGTGGCTTTCATCGCCAACATGGCTGGCGACTCGCCAATCAACGCCTGCAACCCGGATTTCTGTGCCTCGCGCTCCTGATAGAACGACAACTTACGCTCCATCCGCTCGGTCGCCAGCGCCTTGTCCAGCAAGACCTTCAGCTCGCTCAGGGCGACCGGTTTAGTCAGGTAGTGGAAAGCGCCCTCTTTCATGGCTGTCACGGCGTCTTCGACGTTGCCATAACCGGTCATCATGATGACCTTGAGGTCCGGCACCTTTTCCACCAGTTGTTTGATCAGCTCATGGCCACTCATGCCCGGTAGGGAATTGTCGGTGACTACGGCGTCGGGGTTGCATTGTTGCAATTGCTCCAGCGCTTCTTCGGCGCTGTGGCAAACCGTGACCTCAAAGCTCTTGCGTTCCAGAAAGGTCTGGATATTCGACGCGAGGAGTTCGTCATCCTCAACTACCAGAATGCTGTGTTCCATGTTCTTCTCCCTGCGCGACCTTAAAGATGAGGCAGACACGGGTTCCTTCCTGCTCGCGGCTGGTCAAACTGACCGAACCACCGAAGCGCTCCATGATTTTCTTGACCAGCACCAGCCCCACGCCCAATCCACCCTGTTTGGTGGTGAAAAAGGGCTTGAAAACCATCCGTTCCTGCGCAGGCGTCATGCCCTTGCCGGTGTCGTCGAGCAGCATTTGCACACGCTGCCCGCTTTGTTCTTGCACTTTGATACCCAGCACCCCGCCACTGGGCATTGCCTCCAATGCATTGGCCAACAGGCTGTTGAGAATTTGCGTCAACATCACCTGCTGGCTGATCACTGGCGCGCTGGCCGGCACGTTAAGCTGAACCTGAATCCCGACGCGGGCAATCTGGGTGGTGAAACCCGCCAAGGCGTCGTCGATGGCAATCGCCAGGTCCACGGTTTCGGCGTCATCATTCAAGGGCCGCAGCGAGACGAGCAATTCTCGTACCCAACGCGACATACGGTCGACCTGGCTGATGATATCGGTGATGTTTTTCTGTGCCGGCACATCGGCAATTTCATGGGCAAGCTCGGCACTGCTACGAATGGTCGCCAGCGGGTTGCGCAGGCTGTGCGCCACCGCCGAAGACATTTCACCCAGCGCCACAAAGGTTTCACTGGCGATCAACTGGTGCTGCTGGGATTGCAGCATCAGGCTGGCCCGACGAATGATCCAATAAAGGCCGAAATAGATCAGTGCACCCCCGAACAGCGTGGACACCCAGATAATCACGTAACCACGCTGGATCCTGCGCACCAGATCCTGCGGCTCCTTGTAGATCTCGACCATTGCGGTGACTTGGTCACCCTTGGTGTTGAACATCGGGATGTAGTTTTCGATGAACAAGTACTTGGGCTCGGTCAGGAACTGTTGCTCCTCGCGCTCCTCATCGATCTTGTGATAACTGGCTGACACGGGCTGGCGTAACTCGAAGGACTCATCCAGGTCTTCGTCATCAAGGATCTGCTGCCCCACCAGCTCCGGGTTGGTGGACCAGACAATGGTCCGGTCTTGCGCATAGACAATAGAGAGCAAGGTGTCGGGCAAATGTTCGATATGGTCGAGAAACTCCACCCGAGTCGCTGCTACTGTCTGCGCCGACAAGCCCGCGTGATTGCCGTCCTCACGCGGATCGAGCAATTCACCCATGCTGATTTGCGGGCTGATACCCGCGTGACGCACTTCGGCCACGCCAATGGACTGGACAAATTGCGCGGTCAGCAGGGCGTCGCGCTCCACGCTTTCGGTCACCACAAAGCGCGTGGAAACATAGCCCAGGCCCACCGCCACCGAGGCGATAATGAACAGGCTGACCAGAGAGAACCAGCGCAGCAGGTTGAACTGCCTTGGCACGCTGGTGACTCTCCATGCGGCATCTCTTGCAAGACTGAGCATCTTCATCGGATGACTTCCCCCGGATGCTTTCGTTATAGCCCAAGTGCTGGGCGGGTATTCACATCAATACTAATAACGGCTGAAGCCATGATAGTACTTTGCCAGTTTTGCGCACTGCATGCCGTGCATCCGTGGAAAATTTGACCGGCAATGTCAAAAAGCAATTATCGCGCCAAAAAATATGACTCAATATCTCTCTGAAATACCTTTGAATATCAAGTATTTGAGTATTTTTACCCAGACGTGGGGAAATTAACGGCCCCGCTAGCGGGGCAACTTCACCCGCTTAGTGGGGGGGCAAGCTGGAATATCAGGTGTACCCGGGTGCCCTGACCCTGTTTGCTTTCCAGGCGTACGCTGCCACCAAAACGCTCCATGATGCGCTGGACCAGCATCAGGCCAACGCCCAGCCCGCCCTGCTTGGTGGTGAAAAATGGCCTGAACGCCATTTTCTGCTGCTGCGCTGTCATGCCGTGGCCGGTATCGCTGACCGTCATGGCAAGCGTATGCCCCTGGGCCGGTTCAACGGTGATGCTCAAGGTTCCCCCTTTGCCCATCGCTTCCAGGGCATTGGCCAGCAGGCTATTGAAGAGCTGGCTGAGCAATATCTGCTGACCGAGCACACGCGGCGAATGCTGCGCAGCGATCACTATCTGCAGATCCGCGTGGCGGATCTGCGACTCAAAGGCACGCAAGGCCTCATGAATCGTACCAACCAGATCGACCTGCTCGGTTTCGTCGCTCAAGGGCCGAAGCGATTGCAGCAACTCGCGAACCCAGGCCGACATGCGATCGACCTGGCTGATGATGTCGCCGATGTTCTTCTGGGCAGGCCCCTGTTCGAACTCCAGCGCAAGCTCGGCGCTTGAGCGAATACTCGCCAAGGGGTTGCGCAAACTATGGGCCACCGCCGAAGACATTTCCCCCAGGGCGCCGAAGGTCTCACCTGCCACCAGCTGTTTCTGCTGTTTGGCCAGTAACCCGGACGCCTTGCGCACGAGCCAGTACAGGCCGAAAAACATCAGGCCCGCGCCCGCTCCCGTTACCAGCCAGATTGTCACCACACCCCGGATCATCCGGGCGATCAGGTCCTTGGGTTCCTTGTAGATCTCGACCATGGCCGTAACGTTTTGGTCGTTGGCGTCGAACAGCGGAATGTAGTTCTCGATAAAAATAAAGTCCGGTGAAGTGACAAACTTCTGTTCCGAACGGGCATCGTCCACATCGTGATAGCTGGTCGATACGCGAATTTTTTCATTGAACGCGCGCTCCAGATCATCGTCATCGTCAATTTTCTTGCCCACCAGTGCCGGATTGGTCGACCAGATCACCGTACGATCGGGCGCATAGATATTGGCCAACAGCACATCGGGAAGGTTGGCGATATGGTCGAGAAACTGCCAGCGTGCGCCCTGTAGAACCTGAGGGGAAATGTCGGGATAGTCGTCGTCCGAGCGCGGGTCGAGCAACTCGCCCATGGTCCTGACATTGGGAACCGTCACATACCGCACCTCAGCCGAAGCAATGGCCTGGATGAACTGGGCGGTGAGCAGCGCATCGCGCTCGACACTTTCATTGATGATAAAACGCGAAGAAATGGTCCCCAGCCCCACCGCGACCACGCCGATAATCGCCATGCTGATAAAGGAGAACCAGCGCAACAGGTTGAATCGGTGCGCAGTTCCATCGGTACGGTGCAGCATCGAAGCTGCCTGCGGCAACGCTACAGTGCGCTCTGGTGAGTTCATCAAGGGTAGTCCTAATTCAATACCATAAGGTTATAGCCCACTCTTGGCCGCTATTCCCCGATGTCATTCCCCAACTTGCCCCAACCCTGGGGGTTGCAACCCTGTCGACGTTCTACGCCTGCCTGTACCACACCCAACGAAACCGCTCTGGCGCAGCGCTTTGAGAGGCAATTTCAGGCATTGGCTCGAAAGTTGCCGAACCCTCCTCGACTGATCCAACGCCCTCGGGCCCGGCTCACCTCAGAGGAACTTACTCATGCGCCGTCTCATCTCCACCAGCGCGACCTTGTTCGTGCTTGTCTCGCTCACCGATGGATCCGCACAAGCGGCGCTCTACGATGTCGACCCTGGTCCCTATCAAAACAGCACCGGTGGCTTTGCCGCCTGGTACCAGGACAGTCACGGACGAGTGCTCGACCTGTGCCTGTCGAAAAACCTGAGTTCTCGGGTGGCCAGCACGCCCGGGGCACCGTCCTACATGTGCCCGCTGGGGGCAGTACCTGGCGTGTTCGACGATACCCAAGCCGTGGTCTTTCCCACAAACTTCCCTGATGAAGCCTTTTGGTTTACCGCTGACGCTGCGATCATCGATGCAGCTACCGGCATCGACCTGGGCTACGTCGCGGCCGTGGAAGCGGCGTTCAGTGCCGAGGAACCCAAAGAAGGCGATCAGGTCAGTTTTGGCCGGGTGCGTATCCGGGTTGATGTGCCCACGGCCGGTACCTATGTGATCACGCACCCTTACGGCGTCGATGTGTTTGATGTACCCGTCGCAGGACTGCGCGCCATCAACATGACTCGCGACATCGGCATCGGCAGCCCTAAAACCTACACCGGCGCCCTCAAGAGTGATATCGGCCCGTTCCTGCGCAGCATTAACGGCCCCTACACCGAGACCAACCCGGCGACCGGTCTGGCCGAGAGATTCATCGGTGACCCCAATCTCAGCGAAGCGGTGACCGGCAGCCCGTTCAACACCAACTTCGTCAGGGTCGAAGGCCCTAACGGCATCGATGTACGCACCGAACTGTTCGCCATCTCCGGCAAGCTTTCGCAGGCGGCGCGGCCAACGCCGATGATCACTCATCGCAGCACGTATTCACGCAAGACCGAGGCCAGCGTAGTCAAGGCTCAACAGGACGTGTTCGTGCAAGCGCCGCCCAATCCGGCCACCGTCACTCTTAGCAGTCACAGCCCGGCACTGCCCTTCACTGAAGCCGACGGCACGGGTGCCTGGTACGTGCAGGCACCGGAAAACCCTTCCTTGCCTATCAACCTGCAGGTCACCGCCGATAACCACGTGGCCATACCCACTAGCACGTCGACCACCTTGCCCATGGCGTTGACTGACCTTGTCACCATCACTCGCGCCGAATACAGCCTGGGCTCCGGACAACTGTCGCTGACGGCCACTACCAGCGACGAAACGACGCCACCGGTACTCACGGCTGCCACCGGCAATGGCGCCAACATCGGTGCCTTGAGTGGCTCGGGCGCAACAAAAACACTGACTACCGGGATGACGCCGATTCCGCCGGCCAAGGTCATGGTGACTTCCGCCAATGGCGGCAGTGACACCGAAGAAGTGGTGATCTTGCCATGAACATCCTCACGCCAAGATTCGTAGCAGGAGGCAACATGAACACCTGGCCCCGCGCGGCGCACTGCGCCCTTTGGTTGTCGATTTCGCTGGCTGGCGGTGCTAACGCAGCACTCAAGGCCGTCGACCCCGGCCCCTATACCTTCGCCACCGGCGGTTTCCCGATGTGGTACCAGGACGCCAACGACTTGAAGTTGGAGCTGTGCCAGTCACTCGCCGTCAGTACACGGGTCGGCGCAACGGTGCCACCGGCCTATATGTGCACGCTGGCGGTGGAACCTGGCGTCTTTGACGACACCCTGCCGATGGTCTTCCCGGACAACTGGCCAGGTGAAAGCTTCTGGTACATGGCCCAAGCCTCGATTCCCGACACCAACGGCTTTGGCATGGAAGTTTATGTCGCCGCCATGGAAGCGGCCTTCGGCGCCGAAGTGCCCAAGGCAGGCGATCAGGTGAGCTTCGCTCGTATTCGCCTGCGTATAAACGTGCCCGTTGCCGGTACTTACGTGATCACTCACCCTTATGGGTCAGAAACAGTCCAGGTGTCGACACCAGGCCGACGTGCCATCAACATCACTAAAGACGTCGGCATTGGCGCACCGGGTGATTTCAGCGGCGCGCTCAGCGGCGAGATCGGGCCATTCCTGCGTGGCGTCGGTGGCCCTTACACCGAGATCAACCCGAGCACTGGGACCACTGAAACCTATATCGGCGACCCCAACATTACCGAAAGGGTCACCGGCAGCCCGCTCAGCAACAACTTCGTGCGCATCCAGGGCCCGACAGGCACCATCCAGACCAACGTTTTCACGGTGTCCGGCAAGGTATTGGACCCACGCGCCCAGACCCCGGTCGAGCTGCAGCGGGCGACTTACCGCCGCACCTCGGCTGGGTCTCGCGTGGAGGTCTTCGCCAAGGCTGCCGCTGGCACAAGCGTATGCATGCGCAACACCCTGGCGTTGGTGCCGGGTACGCCTCCTTCGCCCTGCCAAACCACCTTGCAGACTGACAACAACGGGCTGTTTTTCGGCAATCAATTGGCTGCCGGCGCACCGCCTGCCGTCTTCGTAGTGACCGCCAGCAATCCGGGTGGCAGTACGCAGCCTACCGCGCTGTCGAGTAAACCGACCGACATCGTGAAAGTCGAGACCGCGCAATACGAATGGACCAACAAACGCCTGACTATCCAAGCGCGCTCCAGCGACGAAGTCCAAGTGCCGGATTTGATTGCCCAGGGCTATGGACGAATGTCAAAAAGCGGCACCCTGCAGACGTTGACGGTCAATGGCCTGACTCAACCACCGGCCAGCGTCACGGTCAAATCGGCAGCAGGCGGCGCCGACACCGAGTTCGTCAAGGTCGTCGGTACGGCGCCTGCCCAAGCGGATAACCAACCGCCAGCAGCCGTGGCCGACACGGCCAGCACCAGTTTCGGGGTACCTATCACCCTGAGCCCTCTGGCGAACGACAGCGACCCAGACGGCAACACCCCACTGACCATCACCGGCCTGACCCCGCCTGCAACCGGCCAGGGCACGGTGGCCCTCAGCGGAACGACCGCAGTGGTCTATACCCCTCCGGCAGTGGTCACCGCGCCGCTGGTGGCAACCTTCACCTACCGTGCCCAGGACACCAAGGGACTTGCCTCGACACCAGCCACCGTGACCGTCAACGTCGCGCCTAACCGGGCACCGACGGCGGTCAACGACACCGTGGCCACCCTCGCCGCGCCTCTGGTTGTGAATGTGTTGGCGAACGACACCGACCCTGAGGGCAACGTGCCACTGAGCGTGGCCAGCGTGACCCCGCCCGCGGCCGGACGCGGCACCGTCACCACCGACGGCAATGTGGTGAACTACACACCACCGGCCACCGTGACCACGGCCTTCACCACCACCTTTGGCTACGTGGCACGTGATTCGCTGGGCGCCTTGTCGGCACCGGGTACGGTGACGGTGCAGGTATCGCCACGTCAAGCAGGGGCAGAGACCTTCACGGTCACCACCGCACAGGTCCAGGCACGGTCCAACAACCGCTTCAACTGGGACTTCGCCGGGACCTCGTCGGTCGTCGCCGGTAACACCATCACCATCCAGGTCACGACCCCGGACGGGCTGGTCACCCTGGGCAGCACGACGGTTCCAACCAATGGTCGCTGGCGGCTGACGGTGAGCAACTCCACCACCATCGTACCGACTGCAAATCCGACGGCCACGATCCGCAGCTCCCAAGGCACCGTCCGTACCCAATCGGTTACATCGCTGTGAAGCTCGCCCTGCCTGCTGCTCGGCAGGCAGGGCACCTGCCCCAGGGAAGAGGAACCGACCATGTCCAGATTCGCTAGCGCCCTGCTCTGCCTCTCGCTGCTCAGCACTGCCTTGATGGCCGACGACCTGATGGACAACGCCGACCTCGCCAGCACCAGCGATCTGGGCGAGCCACCCGCGATCTTCAGCCTGCCGGCCCCAGCCGGCCAGCAAGCCTTGATCGACCAGAACGGCAGTGGCAACCGCGCCACCGTCAACCAGAGTGGCCAGTCACTGTTGGGCAACATCGTCCAGGCCGGCAGCAACCAGGAGGCGTTCATCCTCCAGCAAGGATCGGACCTGATGGCCGCCATCACCCAACAGGGCTACGGCAACCAGGCCTCGATCAGCCAGACCGGCAGTGGCAACCGCGCCGAAATCAACCAGAACGGCAACCAGAACACCGCCAGCATCGAACAGACAGGCTCTGGCCTGCAAAGCAGCGTGACCCAGACCGGCAACGGTCAGAGCGTGCAAATTCACCAGTACCGCTAAAGCAAGGCACTACATTGGAGGTAATACCATGTTCAAGCTCAGCCCATTGACTGCCGCCGTACTGGTGGTCTTAAGCGCCAACGCCCTGGCTAACGACAGCCAGTCCGTACAGGACCAGTCGGGTACCGCCAACATCGCCATGGTGCAACAGGGCGCCTCGGCCAACGGAGTGGTCAAGCAGGACCAGTTTGGCGAAGGCAACGATGCGATGGCCGTCCAGGACGCCACCAACGGCCTGATCGAGCAAACCCATACCGGCGACTACAACGCAGCCTATGCCGAGCAGTTGAATGAAACCAACAGCTACATCCCACAAATCCAGTCCGGCACTTTCAACATTACCCACGCCAGCCAGTACGACGGCGACGGCAACCAGGTGCATCAGGTCCAGGAAGGCAACGGCAACTTCTCGTTCTTCAACCAGGGTGCCCAGACCGGCAGCACCGGCAGCGCCGTGCAGTACGGCGATAACAACAATGCCAACATCGAGCAATTCGAAGGCGGTGCCACCAACAACGCGAAGATCCTGCAGGACGGCAACGGCAACTACGCGGCTGCCGAGCAGGTGTTCCATGAAAGTGGCCAGATCAACATCGACCAGAATGGCGATGACAACTACGCCTACGGTGACCAGCGCAACAACAGCGGCGGCAACGTGCAAATCCATCAATCGGGTACCGGCAACGGCTCGGAAGTCTGGCAAGATACCCAGCCCCTGGCCGTGACCAAAATCAATCAGGAAGGCACATACAACGAAGCGATTGTCGACCAGAGCTTTGGCTCAGACAACCTGGCAACCATCCTGCAACAAGGTAACTACAACGCCAGTTACTCCGACCAGTACGATTCGAACCAGTCGTTGACCAACCTGTTCCAGAGCGGTGACAACAACCTGGCCTACACCTACCAGACCGGCAACAACCATACCCTGGAAACGAACCAGATTGGCTTTGGCAACAAAATCTACGCCAGCGACTGGAAAGGCCCCCACGGCGGTCAGTTCGGCAGCAACCAGACCGCCTTCCTGAACCAGAATGGCTTGGGCAACAGTGTCAACATCACCCAGGCAGACATGACCCAAAAGGCCACTCTGGAGCAACGCGGCGATAATAACCAGGCAACCATCGACCAGGCTGAAAACAACAACGAGCTGTACTTTGAACAGAACGGCAGCGACAGCATTCTGGTTGCCCAACAGCGTGGTGAAACCAACTATGCCAACGGCATTAGCGACGGCAATGGCAACACTATCAACCTCGATCAGTCGGGCGCCAGCAACCTGAGCCTGACCTGGCAAACAGGGGACGGCAACACCGCCAACATCAAGCAAACCGACGGCGTGAACATGGCCTATGTCACTCAGGGCGGTAACGGAAACATCGCGACCGTCGACCAGGCGGGCGCCAACATGACGGCGACCATCCAGCAATACGGTTATTCCAACCAGGCGACCGCCATACAACATTAAGTCCGGCTTTCTCTTTCGCGCAGGCACGGCGAGGTGCCTGCGCTTTTTTATTACTCACGGATTGCCGGGAAAAGTGCATTCGATTTTTAAAAAATGCGCTGTCCCGGTAGCCGTAAGCCATCCGTTTTATAACCTTGACCCAATTGTTGATCCCTTCCAATTAGTCTGACCAAAGGACGAGCTAATTTGTCAGTAGTACAAAAAATTTCGCTCCTCTAAAAAACATGGTGCTGTTCACGTGCAAACTTCTCCACGACTTTGTTAAGCGTAGTGATCTCGGGTATGTCGAGCTCGGGTGGGAGCCTGGACAATGGGTGATGCATTAACGAATGGTCAAATGTCGTTGGGTTGCTCAGTCCGTACCATTCCCTTATTCGCAAGAACGCAAGAATTTCGTAGGGAAACAGCATACGGTACTCGTAATCGAATTCGAAAATTTCATCATGCTGCGGAGAGGTGGCATTGGACAGATGAAAATCCGCCATACTTGAAATCAAACCTTGCAATAATTTTTGGTCTGATGTGTTCCAGCTTTCAAGGACATGATCATACAAAGACAAATTGCCCGGATGTGAATAATTGGATACATCTATGTTTTTACCGACACTACTTGCATATAATTTAACAAGAAACCAGAAGTGACGAAACAGCTTACCACTTTGATTTTTATCATTGCGCCGCAGATTTAATAAAGTTAAAAAGTTGCTGACGGGCAAGCAGTGGAACCACATTGGTCATGCGCACCGAAAAAACTTCTACCGAAATGAATCGCCCCCCTTTTGCTATTAGTCATTGGACCAATGAGTATTTTCGTAGACAGCGTGATAGCCATAGGTATCTACACAACTCTGGGGCAGCGCGGCTCTTGTAGCCGCTGCCGAGGTACGAGGCTGCGATCGGCGGCGAAGCCGTCGTAAATTCAGGCCCTTCGGGGTGCCTGATGGATTACGGTCTCAGGTTTTACGGCCGCTTCGCTGCCGATCGCAGCCTCGTACCTCGTCAGCGGCTACATTCGTAGCAGTAGACGAGCTCAGCGAGGCCACGTCCGGGGACGTAGTCCTCGCAAAGCCTGTACTCGCGGTGTATCTGAAAAACTGAAGTGCCAGGTTTTACGACTGCTGCGCAGCCGGACGTGGCCTCGTTCTACTCGTCCACTGCTACGAAATGCAGTACGCCAAAAGATGTGTAGATACCTATGGCGTGATAGCAGCACCTTGTCAATGCAGTGATTTTTCAAGCGCACGTATAATGCTGCCAAGTAACAATGATGGTTTGCCGCTATGGATATCCACAAATACTAGGGTGGCGGTCGATTCCGCCATGATTACTCCACCCCTTGAAATGTGCTGCTTGAAGGTTACGGAGTGTTTTCCTGCACTCATGGGGGCACTGATTATTGTTAATGCCTCGCCAAGCCTGATGGGCTTAAGGTATTTGATATGCATCTCTACGACGGCAAATGCATAATCCTTTTCGTGATGAAATATATTCCCTTCAAATCCATTTGCTTGCCACCACTCACACCGCGCCATATCAAAATACTTAAGATGATTCGCATGATATAAAACCCCTGCCCAATCTACGTCATGTTGATAGACTCGTATTGTTTTCGTTGCCTTGGCGCACATGGCGATCTTCCTGTTTCTTTTTGTTTAGCGTCTGATCTTTAGTGTTTTCAATTTTCTGAGCAAGGGTGAGCTTCTGTCCCATTCGGGGGTATTATTGCAAAGTGTAATGGTACTGTTAATACTAAGGAAATATGATAGAGCCACCTCAGCTTGCATTTTTGCCAGTGCTTGGCCAAGGCAGTTTCTGGGTCCGTGGCCAAACGCAAGGCTGCTTTTGGTGGTGCGCAAAATATTGAATGTATCCGCCTCCGGACCGTAGTGTTTTTCATCCCTATTAGCAGAGCCGAGACACAATAGAAACCTATCCCCTTTTTTGATATCGTGCTCGGATATTTGTGTGTCCTGAATTGCCTGCCGCTGTGTAAATTGCAGGGGTGATTCAAAGCGCAACACCTCTGCAATCGCAGAGGTCAATAGAGCGCTGTCATTCGTGACCAAGTTGAGTTGTTCGGGATGCCGACTGAGAAGAAAAAACGAGTTGCCTATCAATGCTTGCGTGGTTTCACCTCCACCCGTCAAAACGGTGATACAGGAAAGTGCCATCTCTTCATCTGTAAGGTTACCCATTGATTTACAGCAATCGCGCAGCATTGAAAAATAATTTTCACTGTCGTGCTGGCGAGATTGTTTCAGTTTCTTCTCAAAGAAAATTTGTACGTTCTGCAATGCATTGATGGCGCCAGGAAGATTGGTTTCATTCAAACTTGCTGGGTCTACGAATAGGCGAAGCGTCGGCAATGTGGCTTCCAAGTAAAGTCGCTCCTTTTCATTCAATCCAAGCCAGCGAGAAAAAATGTTAACCCAAAGCAATCCACCAACATCATGAACAAGATCGATTTCATCTCTTTTGCAGGCGCTGAATAATTTGCAGACTTCTTCTTTTGACCAGGCGCGGAGCATTTGCATGGTGGTCGAAGAAAATAGCTTTATCATGATTTTCTTTTGTTTTAAGTGCTCAGGATCATCCAGTACAAGTAGTGTGCTTTTTATAAATAAAGCTGCCTTGTGAGGCAGCGCTATTCCAAGGCGAGTGCAAATAATTTGAATATGAGATGACCAGAAGGCAACATTCATATGCTCATTTTTCAGTGCGGCAAGAACGTCATCATGGCGTGACAGTACTACCCACCCATTCGTCCGGTAGAAAGGGTGGGCTCGCCTCAGTAGAGCGTATCGACCGTAGAGATCGTCAAGATGCGTGGTGTCTTGCGGATTCAATATGGAGTCGGTGCCTGGTCCGGACATATCTTAATCCTCGATACGGAAAAGGGAGCGGGAAAGGGGACTGATTTTCTCCGCCGACGCTATTTTTGATTTCGAGATTACCGTCAACCGCTGGGGCGGAAAGTAGTAGCCGCCCTTGACGGTTTCTTTGCCGTCATTGTCGGGAGCGCTCACATAGGTCATGAAAGCCAAGGCGGTGATTTCCATTAACTTGTGGCTTCACCTTATTAGATGTGTTGGCAATGCGTAACTAACAGTTCTGATAGGTTCTTTACGAAAAGTGAAGTCGCAAACATTGCAGCGTGCATGCTGTAGATTGGCCCCTGTCATTTCTGACAGCAGACAAGCCCACGATACCCGGCTTAAGGTGAGTGAACCTGTGGTCAATGCGTGGGGGATTGCCGTGAGCGAGCTTGAACAGGACTATGTGATCGCCAGCGCCCCCGGCAAACTGACCCTGATGGGTGAATACGCAGCGGCCTATGGTCGGCCTGCCCTGGTCACCAGCATCGGCCTGCAATGCCAGGTGCGGGTTCATCGTGAAGTGGAGTCCGGGGTGCGGCTGTTGTTGCCCGACATCAACATTTTCACTGAGTTCAGCTGGGCCGAGATTGAGCGATATACCCAGGCGGCCGAGGTGCACTGGGAAGAATTTCTGCAACAGCCCTCTGCCGAGCATCTGGCCCGTCTGCGTGGCAAAGACGCCGCCCACGTGGTCAAGATTGCGCTGGGCCAATCACTGCGTTGGTGCGACTTCAGGCCGCCATTCGGTGTCAGTGTCCAGATAGACTCGGCCCTGCCACCTGCCTGCGGCCTTGGCAGTTCTGCGGCGGTGGCAAGCGCCACGACGATGGCGTTGTTGTCACTTTTCAGGCAACCCCCCTCCCTTTCTTCGCTCAGGCAAATCGTGCTGGAAATCGAGCGCCGCCAACACGGCCAGCCTTCAGGCATGGACCACGGCTGCGTGCTCAGCGGTGGGTTGCTCAAGGCCGTGCGCGTCGATGGCAGCCTTTCCATGTTGGTCATGCCGCCATCGCGCGGGCTGCGCCGGTTGAGCCTTTACTACACCGGTAGGCCCAGCCAGTCCAGCGGTGTTGTGGTGAACCACGTCGCCGATAACCTGGAATCTGACACGGCCTTCAAAACCCATCTGCTGGGGCAGATGGAAGCCAGTACGATGCACTTCTATCGGCTTCTGAGCGAGTTCTCACCCTGCGCCCAGGCAATGGTCGAGGTGATTCGTGACGCGCACCGGCAACTGGATCAACTGGGCGTTGTTCCCTACGCCGTGCGCCAGGTGATCAAGGAAATCGAAGCGGCCGGGGGTGGGGCGAAAATCTGCGGTGCCGGGGCGCTCAGTGGCGTGGGGGCCGGCGCCCTGTTGGTCTGCTGGCCGCAAACGCCGACCCGCTTGCCCCCTGCGCTGGACAACTTTCCACGGCTGCATGGGCGCTTGAACGTTCCGGGCGTCAGCATCCAGCCGCAGGGGTGCCTGTGAGGCTTGCAGTGATTGCGAACAGCCGGGGCACCATCGCACAAGGCCCAAACCGCTGCGCAATGGAGACTGCCATGATCGTCCACTGTTATTTCTGACAGCAGACAACTCCATATGCCAGGCCTAAGGTGGCTCAACGACCAGCACTGAACTGGAGATCTCGCATGCCCACCCACACTCAACTGATCGACAGTTGCCGCGACCAGATCGTCAGCGGACAACGCAAGTGGCATGAATTGCCCGACGAACTCAGTGCTGACCAGGCCGCCCAGGTTCGTCGCCAAGCACTGGAGTGCATGACCCGGCGTTCACTTGAAGCGCTGGGGCAATACTCCATGGATCTCAAGCCAGCCCGTTGCGAGAACCTGATTGGTGTGATTCAAGTGCCGCTGGGTGTAGTGGGCCCGGTGTCAGTGCAAGGGCAATGCACTGAACGGGAGGACCTGATCTACGCGCCGCTGGCCACGACTGAAGGGGCGCTGGTTGCGAGTATTGCGCGTGGCTGCCGAGCAGTGCGTGAGGCCGGTGGTGCCGTGGCATCTGTCGAGCAGGTGGGTATGACACGGGCTCCCGTTTTCGTCTGCTCAGGTCTTGAACAGGCCGCCTGTTTTTTGCAATGGGTACAGTCTCACTTTGACCAGATACGCCAGCTGGCGGAAGGTACCAGCCGGCACCTGCGATTGTTGGAAATCAAGCCACAAAGCTTGTGCAACACCATATTCCTACGTTTTCGCTTCAGTTGTGGTGATGCGATGGGGATGAATATGGTGACCCTGGCTTGCGACAAAGTTGTTCGTGAGTTGATAGAACCTGCCACCGGCGTACATTGCGTGGCATTGTCGGGAAATTACTGTACCGATAAAAAACCAAGCGCCGTAAATTTCATCGAAGGTCGAGGGCATCGCATTTCGGCCGAAGTAATCGTGCCAGCCAAAATACTAGAGCAGACTCTCAAGACCAACTCAGAGGCACTGTGCGAGGTTCAGTACCGCAAGAATCTACTCGGTTCCATTAGCGCTGGAGCACTGGGTTACAACGCTCAATTCGCCAATGTAATCGCCAGTTTTTTCCTGGCTACCGGCCAGGATCTGGCGCACACCGCTGAAGGCTCCCTGGGCGTTACCTGTATCGAAGCGCGGGAAAACGGATCGGTCTATGCCAGTGTGCATCTGCCCGATGTGCCATTGGCGGCCATCGGCGGTGGTACAGGCCTTTGCACCCAGCGCACTGCGCTGCGTTTGATGGGAGCCCTGCCCGACCCCAATCAGCCTGGTTGGGCCGTGTGTCGACTGGCCGAAATACTTGGGGCGCTGGTACTGGCGGGTGAATTGTCGCTGCTTGCTGCCATGGCCTCACATCACTTGGCTCGCGCTCACCAGCGCCTGGGGCGATTTAGTGGATGACGTCGAGCAAAATTTTGTCATGGCCAGTGCGCCGGGAAAGTTGATTCTCATGGGCGAGCATGCGGCAGTTTATGGCAGACCCGCGCTGGTCACGAGTATCGACCTACAGTGCCAGGTTAGCATCCACCGGGAAGTAGAGCCTGGCGTCCGGTTGCTGTTGCCCGATATCAACGTCTTCACTGAAAACAGTTGGGTGGAAATCGAGCGCTATACCCACGCCGCCGAAGCCCGTTGGGGGGACTTTGTGCAGCAACCTTCGGCAGCGAATTTCGCTCGCCTGCGTGGCACCGACCCTGCGCACATCGTCAAGATTGCACTGGGTCAGGCGCTGCGCTGGTGCACCTTCAAGCCCCCCCATGGGATAAGTATTCAGGTCGACTCGGCGATTCCTCCCGGTTCTGGGCTCGGCAGTTCGGCGGCTGTGGCCAGCGCTACGGCGGTGGCGTTGCTTAATTTGTGCAAGCAACCCCCTTCGATACCGTCGCTGCGCCAAATCGTTCTGGAAGTCGAGCGCAGCCAACACGGGCAGCCTTCAGGTATCGACCACGGTTGTGTGTTATCCGGCGGTTTGCTCAAGGCGGTACGCGTAGATGGCTGTCTGTCCCTGCTGTCGATGCAGCCTTCGCACTGCCTGCGGCAATTGAGCATTTACCACACCGGTACACCCAACGAATCCACGGGTGCCGTGGTCACCGATGTGGCGGAACGGCTGGACGCTGATCCAGCGTTCAAAAGCCGCCTGCTAGAGCAAATGGAAAACTGCACATTGCGCTTTATTCAGCTGCTGGGCGAATTCTCACCCTGCCCTCAGGCGGTGCTGGAAGTGATCCGCGATGCCCAGAACCATCTGGAGCAACTGGGCGTCGTACCCGATGCCGTGCGCCAAGTGGTTCGCCAGGTCGAGTCGGCAGGCGGCGCAGCCAAAATATCCGGAGCCGGAGCGCTGAGCGGCACAGGAGCCGGAGCGCTATTGGTGTATTGGCCGCAAGTGCCGGCCTGCCATCCTCCCGCACTGGACAACCTGCCTAGGCTGCACGCCAAGCTGAACGTACCAGGCGTTAGTATTCAGCCGCAGGGTTGTCTATGAACCCTCATTCGGTGATCGCACCGGCCAATATTGCTCTGATCAAATACTGGGGGCTGAGTGACAATGAGTTGATGATTCCTTGCAATCCCTCGATTTCGATGACGCTCAGCCAGTGCGTCACCCATACCACTGTCCAGGCTCGGCTTGAGTCTGGCGATGAAATTTTGATCCATGCAGGACGGCAGCTGATACCAGCGCCACCGTTATTCGCCCAGCAGGTCATTGCCCAACTGCACCGGCTGCGCGAGATCGCCGCCAGCCCCTGCGGGTTTCGCGTCGCTACCTGCAATCACTTCCCCACTGCAGCAGGCATCGCTTCATCGGCCTCCGGCTTTGCCGCCTTGACGCTAGCAGCTTGCGATGCCTTGGGACTTACCCCGGACATGACGCAATTGTCGCGCTGGACACGCATGTCAGGCTCAGGTTCGGCCACTCGCTCATTGCTCGGTGGCTTTGTGCAATGGCCCGAAAACCCCGTCGATGGGCAGTCTCCTGCTCATCAGTTGGCCCCGGCAAACCATTGGCCGCTCTGTGATTGGGTGGTGATTGTCGATGATCGGCCAAAGCTGGTGAGTTCGCGGTCAGGACACCAGCGTGCGCATTCCAGCCCACATTTCACCAGACGCCAGCAATTGCTGGCCGAGCGCCTGGAGCGTCTACAAATCGCCCTGCGCAGACGGGATTTCGGATTGTTGGCCGAGGTGGTCGAGGAGGAAGCCATTGAGCTACATCTGATTGCCATGACGGGCCACCCCGCCACCTTTTACTGGCACTCGGCAACACTTACCGTACTGGAAGCTGTCCGGCGTTTACGCGCCGAAGGCCTCAATGTGTGTGCCACCGTAGACGCAGGCCCGAACGTGCATGTGTTGTGTGTGCCCGAGCACCACTTGCACGTTCGCGCAGCACTGGCGGCCTTGCCGGGCGTGATCAGGCTCATCGAAGACCGTACAGGCGAGGGCCCGCAGCGAACGTCGGTACACCTGATCTAGATTGTTCGTTGCGATCTGGCGCCACGTCATCGCACAATTGCCGTTCGGCTGAATAACGGAGACTGCCATGATTGACCTCTACTACTGGCCCACGCCTAACGGTCACAAAATCACGATGTTCCTGGAAGAAGCCGGGCTGCCCTATCGGGTCAAGCCGGTGAACATTGGCAAAGGTGAACAATTCGCCCCTGATTTCTTGAAAATCGCCCCAAACAATCGGATTCCGGCCATTCTTGATCATTCGCCGATCGATAATGGCCAGGCAGTGCATGTATTCGAATCCGGCGCCATTCTGTTGTACCTGGCGGATAAAACCAGCCGCTTCATTCCCGCGGACCTGCGCGGGCGCAATGAAGCCTTGCAGTGGCTGTTCTGGCAGATGGGGGGGCTGGGGCCGATGGCGGGGCAAAACCATCACTTTGTGCAGTACGCACCCGAGCCCATCCCTTATGCCATGGAGCGGTATGTCAAGGAGACTTCGCGGCTGTACGGCGTGTTGAACAAGCATCTGGCCGATGGCCGTGACTATATTGCTGGCGAATATTCCATTGCCGACATGGCCTGCTACCCCTGGATTGTGCCGTTCGAGCGACAGCAGCAGGACCTGGATAACTTCCCTCACCTCAAGCGCTGGTTTGAGCGCGTCCAGGCCAGGCCTGCGACCGCACGGGCCTATGCCGTGGCCGAGCGTATCAACGCAGATCCCGTGGTGGATGAAGAATCGCGCAAATTACTGTTCGGCCAGGATGCCTCAACCGTGCGCTAAGCGCCCTGTAGGAGCGACGGGGGCGCCTAGCCCTTGGTCGCGATGGCGTCACCGCGGTCAATGTTTATATCGCGGTGATGCAGTAGCGACCAAGGCAGGTCGGTTACGCCAACAATTTCTGGATTTGTTCGTGCAAGGTATCGAGGTCGAAGGGCTTGGCCAGGATCGGCGCCTTGCGCGTGATGGGGCTGCCGGATTCAATGATTTCAGCCGGATAGCCGCTGATGAAAATCACCTTCAGGTCCGGCCTGACCTTGACCGCAGGTTCGGCAATTTGAACACCCGTAATCCCGCCCGGTAATCGGTAGTCGGTCACCATCAAGTCCAGGTGCGGCTTGCTCGCCAGGATTTCAAAAGCCTGTTCGCCATCTTCGGCTTCCAGCACCCTGTATCCAAGGCCTGACAGGTAATCGACCAACACCATTCGGATCACCGGTTCGTCTTCGACAATCAGGACTACATCTTGTGCATCTTCGCTCATGGGAAACCTACGTTCTTTCTCAACTGCCTGATACGACCATGACCGGTCGCAGAGGTTGCCAAAATGATGCGACTAAGTGGAGGGTTCCGTGGCCAGCGGGAGATTGACCCGGAACAGAGCGCCCTCGCCTTCGGCGCTTTCCACGTCAATGGTGCCATTGTGGGCAACCACGATCTGCTCGGAGATATACAAACCCAATCCCAGGCCTGCAATAGCATGGTTTGAAGAAACGCGCTCGAATTGTTGAAAAATCCGCTTCTGGTTGGCTGCACTGATGCCAACGCCATGGTCGATCACTTCAACGCAGGCCAAGGCCTCGTAGCGATAGACCCGTACCTGGATCGGCGCATTGCAACCGTAGCGCAATGCATTGGTCAGAAGGTTGGCGATCACTTGCTCGATACGAAATTCATCCCACACACCCACCACCGGCCCGTCGACCGAGAAGTCCAGGCTTACGCCTGCATCGGCAACCTGCGCGGAAAAGCTTTCCAGCAAACGCCCCACAAGGGCTGCCAAGTCAAACTCCGTGGAGCGGATAGACAGTTTGCCGGTGCGAATACGCGAAACATCCAGCATATCTTCAATCAGCCGGATCAGGCTTTTGATTTGCCGTTCATCACGGTCAACCATCGCACGCATCTTATCCAGCGTGAACGCGTCGGCGTTGCCCCGAGCCAGGTGCAGTTTGCGCAGTTGGGTCTCCAGAATCAGCCCATTGAGTGGCGTTCTGACCTCGTGGGAGACAATGGACATGAAGTCATCGCGCATCCGCACCGCGTGCTCCAGTTCGTTCTGGGTCATCTGCAACTGCTTGAGCAGGGCTTCTTGCTCCTGACGACTGTGTTCCAGGGCTTCGAGCTGCTGCTTAAGGGTTTTGCGCTGCTGATAAAGGTCGACGAAGACATTGACCTTGCTCTTGACCGCATGGGTGTCCAAAGGCTTTTGCAGAAAATCCACGGCACCGCTTTCGTAGCCGGTGAAGGCATAGTTCATTTCTCGCCCGGCAGCACTGACAAACACAATGGGAATATTTTTGGTTTTTTCGGTGCCGCGCATCAGCTCGGCCAACTCGAAGCCGTTCATGCCCGGCATTTGTACATCCAGGATGGCCAGCGCGAATTCGTGCTGCAACAGCAGCGATAAGGCTTGGTCGGCCGACAACGCCTGGTGAACCTCGCGGTCATCGCCTGCAATCAAGGCGTTGAGGGCAAGCAAATTCTCCGGCAGGTCATCGACCAGCAGTAGCTTGACTTTTATGTGACTTAGCATTGACTTGATTCCAGCTCGGCGAGCAGTGTCGGGCCTGTTCATGATTTTCGGTAGATCCGTTCCTGGCGAACCAGTGCTTCGAACTGATCGCTGTAGCCGGAGAAATCCAGGGTTTCCTTGCTGCCCAGCATCAAGAAGCCGCGATGGCACAAGGAGTCGTGAAACAGCCCGAACGCTCGGTCCTGCAGCTTCTTGTTGAAATAGATCAACACGTTGCGACAGGAGATCAACTGGGTTTCGGAAAACACACTGTCAGTCGCCAAACTGTGATCGGCGAAGGTCACGTTGCCACGCAAGCTCGAATCGAAAATGGCATTGCCATAGGCGGCGGTGTAGTAATCGCCCAGCGAGGCCTTGCCGCCCGAGCGCTGGTAGTTCTGCGTGTGCGTGCGCATGCTGTCGAGCGAGTAGATGCCTTGCTTGGCCTTTTCCAACGAGCGTGGGTTGATATCGGTCGCATAAAGGATGGTGCGTTCCAACAGCCCTTCTTCACGCAGCAAGATGGCCATCGAGTAGACCTCTTCACCCGTACTGCAACCGGCCACCCAAACCTTGATCGACGGGTAGGTCTTGAGCAAGGGCACCACTTCCCGACGGATCGCCAGAAAGTGCTCAGGGTCACGGAACATTTCGCTGACCGGAATCGTCAGGTACTGCAGCAATTGCATGAACATGGTCGGGTCATGCAGCACTCGCTCCTGCAGCGCCGAGACAGTGTTGCACTCCAGCTGGCGCAACGCATGGTGGATGCGGCGTTTGATCGAAGCGCCTGAGTAGTCACGAAAATCGTAGCTGTACTCGAGGTAGATCGCCTCGATCAGCAGGCGGATCTCGATATCGCTGTTCGGTTGCGGAGTGAGACTGGCAGACACTAGATACGCTCCAGTTGCGGCAGCCACACGCGAATCAGCGAGAACAGCCGATCCAGTTCAATGGGCTTGGCCAAGTAGTCATTGGCCCCCGACTGCAAGCAACGCTCCTGATCATCACGCATGGCCTTGGCCGTCACCGCAATGATCGGCAGCTTGCGAAAGCGTGGATTTTTGCGGATTTCCCGGGTCGCTTCAAAGCCGTCCATTTCCGGCATCATCACATCCATCAGCACCAGGTCGATATCTTCCACGCTATTGAGCTTCTCGATGGCCTCACGGCCGTTGCGGCCGATCTCGACAATGGCGCCCTTGTGCTCCAGGGCGCTGGTGAGGGCGAAGAGGTTACGCACATCGTCATCTACCAGCAGCACCTTGCGGCCTTCGAAGACTTTGTCCCGGCTGCGCGCGGTCTTGAGCATGCGCTGTCTTTCATGGGACAACTGCGATTCGATTTTGTGCAGGAACAAGGTCACTTCATCGAGCAGACGCTCCGGTGAGCGGGCGCCCTTGATGATGATCGAACGTGAATACTTGAGCAGGTCGGCCTCTTCATCGCGGGTCAAATTGCGCCCGGTGTAGACAATCACCGGTGGGAAGGAGCAGATGTCTGCGCTGGACATAGCCTTGAGCAGGTCGTTGCCGAGCATGTCCGGCAATTTGAGATCGATGATCATGCAGTCATAGACGTTCTGGCGCAGCAGCAGCAACGCTTCCTGGGCCAAGCCTACGGCGGTGATTTCGATGTCTTCGTCGCCGATCAGGCGGGAGATACTATCACGCTGCACATCGTCATCTTCCACCAGCAGGATACGCTTGACCTTCTGGGTCAGCTTGGCCTCAAGGCGCGCGAACACCTCCTTGAGCTGCTCGCGGCTGGTGGGTTTGACCGCATAACCGACCGCGCCCATGTGCATGGCCGCCTCGACCCGATCCTCGACCGAAATCACGTGCACCGGGATATGTCGGGTAGGCGCCAACTCTTTAAGGCGTTGCAGCACCGTCAAGCCGGAATGGTCCGGCAGGCGCATATCGAGCAGGATCGCATCGGGCAAAAAGCAGGTGGCCAGGTCAAAGCCCTCGTCAGCCGCCTGGGCGACCAGGCAGTTGTGACCCAGCTCATGGGCCAGATCGAACAGGATCCGGGCAAAGTTGGGTTCGTCCTCGATCACCAGGATGCAGCGTTTCTGAAAGGGCGCCAGCGCGCGATCATCGGCAAAATTGATCCGCTTGACGATCGGTTCAGCCTGTTGCGGCCCCGCGACCATCGGCGGTGTCGCCACAGGCTTGGCGGGTGGGCTTGGCGGCTCATGAGCGGTCGACGGCTCATAACGCTCAGGCAGCGTCAGCGTAAACGTACTGCCCTGCCCCGGCGTACTACTGACTTGGATACCCCCGCCCAGCAGCCCTGCCAGGTCGCGGGAAATCGACAGGCCAAGCCCCGTACCGCCGTAACGGCGATTGGTGGTGCCGTCGGCCTGGTGGAATGCTTCAAAGATGCTTTGCTGCTGATCGTGCGCAATACCGATGCCGCTGTCTTGAACACGCAAGGCAATGCCATCGCTGCCGTCGCGGGCAATGGTCAGGCTGACGCCGCCGCGCTCGGTGAACTTCACGGCGTTGGACAGCAGGTTCTTGATGATCTGCTCGACACGCTGACGGTCTGTGAACAGCTGCACCGGTGCATCGGGTTCTACCACCACACTGAAGGACAGCTGTTTCTCGACCGCCAGTGGCTCGAACAACACCCGCATGCCTTCGGCCAGCCGAGTGACGTTAGTGTTTTCCGGGCGTACATCCAGCTTACCGGCTTCGACCTTGGCGATATCGAGGATGTCATTGATCAGGTTGAGCAAGTCGTTGCCGGCGCTGTAGATCGACTCGGCAAATTTCACCTGTTCGGTAGAGAGATTGTCTTGAGGGTTTTCGGCCAGCAATTTGGCCAGGATCAACGAGCTATTGAGCGGTGTACGCAGCTCATGGGACATGTTGGCGAGAAACTCGGATTTGTACTTGCTGGAACGCTGCAGCTCCTGAGCCCGCGCTTCAAGCTCGACTTGAACCTGCTTGAGCTCAGCATTCTTGTGGTCCAGGGCATCACGCTGGGCTTTGAGCGCATCGGTGCGTTCGGCCAGTTGTTCGTTAGTCTGCTCCAGCTCCGCTTGTTGGGTCTCCAGGTGTGCCTGGGACTCCTTGAGCACTTGGGATTGCTCTTCGAGCTCTTCGTTCGCGGCTTTCAGCTCTTCTTGCTGAGCTTGCAGCTCTTCATTCAGTTGCTGGGTCTCTGCCAGTACTTCCTGCAGGCGCTGACGATAACGCGCGGCCTCGATGGACGTGCCAATATTACTGGCGATCAACTGCATGAATTCAGTATCGCGCGCGCTGACTGCGCGCAGGAAACCCAGCTCGACCACGCCATTGACCTGTTCATCGTTGCGTGTTGGCACCACCAGTACGCTGCGCGGCGCACCGTCGCCGAGCCCCGAGTTAACCTTGAAGTAATCCATCGGTACATCGTCCAGGCGCAACAACGTCCCCTGCAAGACGGCTTGGCCCAGCATCCCTTCACCTGGTTGCAGATACTGCTCGCGCGTTTCTTGCTCACTGGAAAAGCCATAGGTGGCCACCCGGCGCAAGCCACCGTGCTCATCGCGCACATAGACTGCCGCGACCACGACGCCCAAGTAATTGGCCAAGTATTGAAGGATATTGCTCCCCAGCTTTTGCAAACTCAGCTGGCCCAGCACCTGCTCAGCCAGGCTGGTTTGCCCAGCACGCAGCCAGGCCTGGTACTGCAGGCGATCCGCGGCGTCGAGTTGGGCCTTGAGGTTGGTTGAATAACGGGACGAAAGGTTCAACAGGTCACGCCGGCCAAACCACGCCAGTGCGCCACTGACCAACAGCACGAAGCCGACATACAGAATGATCGACAGAATCGTCGTACGGGTAACGTCGGCATTGCGACTGACACGCAACTGATGCTCCATGGCCAAGAAGTCATCGAACTCCTTGCGCACCTCGTCGGTCAGACGCTTGCCCCGCCCCGCCTGGATAGCCCCACGGTAATCGCCATCATTGCGACGTAAATCGATCATTTGGCGGGCATAGAGGTTCCATTCACTGATCAATGATTGGAGACGATTGAGGCGATCAATCTGCAGCGGATTGTCTGCCACCAGCGCCTTGAGGTTGACAAGCTCGGCCGCGACGCGCGGCTTGGCCACCTCGTAGGGGTCGAGAAAACGCTCATCACCGGTGATCAAAAAACCGCGCATCCCGGTTTCCATGTCGATGGACAACTTCACCGCTTCGTTGGCGTTACGGATCACCCGATCGGAGTGCTCCACCCACTGAATCACCATCAGCAGATAGGCGATGATCGCCACGAACACCGCTGCACTGAAGACCCCAACGCCCAGTGGCAGCGCCAGGTTGCGACCCAGCAGCTTGCGAAAACTATGCTCCTCGATCGAGACGGGCTGGGTCATGTGCAGGTTCCATTGACGGTGAACAAAGGGCCGAGTGTGCCGTAGTTTCGAGTATTAATTCTATTTTTTCTGCCCTATCAGCCAGTTTTTTCTTACGCATATTTTTCTTTTTTTCACTAGGCTTTCTAGTCGGGATAGGTGCATTTGGCCAGCATTGGAGCGCTTGGCTGTAAGATAAATTCCCTTCATTTGTAAGCAGCGCTATCCTCCTTGCCCAACGATGACGGTGCCCCGAGCCGCTTTCCTGAAAATATTGACCTGGGATAACCACGATGTCCGAATCCACCTCCCGCAGCATTCTCGTCATCGAAGACGACGACATTGTCCGAATGCTCATCGTCGACGTGCTCGAAGAGCTTGGCTATCGGGTGCTGGAGGCAGACGGCAGTGACGTAGCGCTGCGCCTACTCAAGGACGCCGAAACGGATATTGACCTGATGATGACGGACGTGGGCTTGCCGGGCATGGACGGCAGGGAACTGGCTGCCGCAGCCCGTCTATTGCGCCCGCAGTTGCCCATCCTGTTTGCCAGCGGTTACGCCGAAAGCATCGACGTGCCGGCGGATATGCACGTGATAGGCAAACCCTTCTCCATTGATCAACTGCGGGACAAGGTCAAGGCCGTCCTGGGCCAATGACACAACCTTGGCTGCGATGGCCATAGGTATCTACACAATTCTGGGGCAGCGCGGCTCTTGTAGCCGCTGCCGAGGTACGAGGCTGCGATCGGCGGCGAAGCCGTCGTAAATTCAGGCCCTTCGGTGTGCCTGATGGATTACGGTCTCAGGTTTTACGGCCGCTTCGCTGCCGATCGCAGCCTCGTACCTCGTCAGCGGCTACATTCGTAGCAGTAGACGAGTTCAGCGAGGCCAGGTCCGGGGACGTAGTCCTCGCAAAGCCTGTACTCGCGGTGTATCTGAATACTGAAGTGCCAGGTTTTACGACTGCTGCGCAGCCGGACGTGGCCTCGTTCTACTCGTCCACTGCTACGAAATGCAGTACACCAAAAGATGTGTAGATACCTATGCTGCGATGGCCTCACCGCGGTGGTCCGGCATTTCGGTGAACCTGGCTCCTACCGGTCGGTGTAGGAGCCAGCCTTGGCTGCGATGAACGCACCGCGGTGCATCAGGTAAACGGTGGCGCGCTCATCGCGGTGGTCCGGCATTCCGGCAAGCCCAGCTCCTACAGAACTTCCTGGGTGGCTTCGAGTCGGAAAATAGACAGCTCCCAGGAATCGCGCATGACGACGCCCCATCCCCGCCCGGATCTTGCGCAGGCGCCCGCGGTCCGCTCACTGCGGATCCTGACAGTCAACACCCACAAGGGTTTCAGCGCCCTTAACCGGCGTTTTGTGCTCCCGGAACTGCGTGATGCCGTGCGCACACTGTCAGCCGACGTGGTTTTTTTGCAGGAGGTGCTGGGGACTCATCGCCAACACGGCAAGCGCTTCGATAATTGGACTGACATCCCCCATTACGAATTTCTCGCCGACTCCATGTGGCCGGTGTTCGCCTATGGTCGCAATGCCGTGTACCCGGATGGGGAGCATGGCAATGCCTTGTTGTCCAAATTCCCTATCCTGCGTCACCAGAACCTGGACGTCAGCTTCCAGGGTACCGAGGCTCGCGGCCTGCTGCACTCGGTGCTGGCGGTACCTGGGCAGGCAGAAGTCCATACCGTCTGCGTACATTTGGGTTTGAGTGAACATCACCGTCGCCAGCAACTTCGGCTGCTGTGCAAGTTGCTCGACGAACTGCCGACCGACGCCCCCGTTATCGTCGCGGGCGACTTCAACGATTGGCGCCAGCGCGCAGACCGACAACTGGCGCCAAGTAACCTGACTGAGGTGTTCAGCCAGGCCACCGGCGCGCCGGCCAAAACGTTTCCGGCTCGTTGGCCGTTCTTGAGCCTGGATCGCATCTACCTGCGCAATGCCACTGCTCGCAAGCCTCAGGTGTTGTCCCGCAAACCATGGACCCACCTTTCCGACCATCTGCCCCTGGCTGTCGAGGTGCTTCTATGAAAAACACTTGGCAGTCAGACAATCAGGTGCAACTGCTGATCAATGGTGAAGAGTATTACCCCTCGGTGTTCGAAGCCATTGCACACGCGCGCGAAGAGGTCTTGCTGGAAACCTTCATCATATTTGAAGACAAGGTTGGCGAGCAGTTGCAGCAGGTATTGATTGAAGCCGCCGAACGTGGCGTGCGCGTTGAAGTACTGGTCGATGGTTATGGCACCGCCGACTTGAGCTCAGCATTCCTGCAGCGCCTGACCGCTGCCGGCGTACGTTTGCAAGCGTTCGACCCCAGCCCGAAGCTTATGGGCATGCGTACCAATCTGTTCCGGCGAATGCACCGAAAAATCGTCGTGATAGACGGCGAAGTCGGGTTTATCGGAGGCCTCAACTACTGCGCCGATCACTTGGCTGACTTCGGTGAAATGGCCAAGCAGGACTATGCCGTGCAAGTACGCGGCCCCATCGTGGCCGACTTGCACAAGGCCACCCTGACTTTACTCGATGAGACCAGTCGAGTCCGGCGCACGCCCTGCCCCTGGCGCAGCCACCCTGCCCCCATCGACCCGGACAGCGCCCATGCCGACATGCTCCTGAGCATTCGTGACAACCAAGACCACCCCAACGACATCGAGCAGCACTACCTGCGCGCCATCCGCAGCGCCCGCCAGCGCCTGGTCATCGCCAACGCCTATTTCTTTCCCGGTTACCGATTGCTGCGCGAGCTACGCAATGCGGCCCGCCGCGGGGTCAAGGTCACCCTGATCCTGCAAGGCATGCCGGATATGCCGTTGGTGCGTTTATGCTCACGGCTGCTTTATAACTATTTGTTGCGCGATGGCGTGGTGATTGCTGAGTATTGCGAGCGCCCCCTGCATGGCAAAGTTGCCTTGGTGGACGACGAATGGTCGACAGTAGGGTCGAGCAACCTGGACCCCTTGAGCCTTTCCCTGAATCTTGAAGCAAACTTGTTCATCCGTGACCGCACCTTCAATGAGCGCCTGCATACCCATCTTCAGGAGCTGGCGAGCAGCCAATGCAAGTCCGTCAGCCTCAAACGCGTACTGCGCGGCTATTGGTGGCGTGCACCGTTGATATTTTTAACCTTTCACTTCCTGCGCCACTTCCCGGCCATCGTCGGCTGGCTGCCCGCCCACTCCCCAAGGCTCGCGCCGCTCAGCGCCAAGGTTCAAGACCTGAAGCATACGCCGCAGGCTCATCCATGAATAAGACAGCCCGCCATCCATCGGCCAATAAATGGAAATGGGCAAAGCGTTTGTTGACCCTGGCGTTCTTTGTTTTGGTTGCACTGTTGTTGTTGATGTTGATACGCAACCTGGACTGGCAGGAGGTCAGGCACGCATTGCAATCCTACCGTGCGTCCACTTTGGCCATGGGGGCAGTGATCGCCTTCGTCAGTTACGGGGTGTTCAGCAGCTATGACCTGCTGGGACGCCGTTACACTCAACATACGCTGGCGGCGCGAAAAATCCTGCCGCTGGCCTTTGTCTGCTATGCCTTCAACCTTAATCTGAGCACATGGGTAGGGGGCGTCGCGCTGCGATATCGGTTGTATTCCAAAATGGGCCTGGACGTGGCGACCATCACCCGAATACTGACGTTTGGGCTGATCACCAACTGGTTGGGGTATCTGCTGGTGGCCGGGACAGTGTTTGCGCTGGGATTTCCTCAACTACCCGGCAGCTTCAACGTTGGCGCCAGTGGGCTGCGCTGGATCGGGGTGCTGCTGGTACTGGTCGCCGTGCTCTATCTGGCGGCGTGCCGCTTTGCCAAGCGACGCACCTGGACCTTGCGCAGACAGTCCATCACCCTGCCTTCATTCAAGCTGGCCGCCCTGCAAGCAACATTGGGCACCACCAACTGGTGCCTGATGGCGGCGCTGATCTACCTGTTGTTGCCCGACAAGGCCGCTTACCCCAGCATTCTGGCCACCCTGCTGATCAGCAGCATTGCCGGGGTTATCACGCACATCCCCGCCGGCCTTGGCGTTCTTGAAACGGTGTTCATCACCCTGCAGCAAGGCGTGTACTCCAAGGGCACGCTGCTGGCTGCATTGATCGGCTATCGCGTCCTGTATTTTCTGGTGCCGTTGGCCGTCGCCTGCGTGGTGTACCTGATGCTTGAACGTCGCAATCGAGGCGCAAACGCCCGCCAGACCGATCAACCCTCCTGAAACCTGGGCAGATAAAGACTGAGCGTTGCACCCTGCTCCGGAATCGACTCAATGCGTACCTGCCCACCCGATTGCCGAGCAAAGCCGTAGACCATTGAAAGCCCCAAGCCAGTCCCCTGCCCCACTGGCTTAGTGGTGTAGAAGGGATCAAAGGCACGCTCCATCACGTCGCTGCTCATGCCGAAGCCCGTGTCCAGGATTTTCAGACAGCAATAATCACCCACTAGCAGATCCTCATCAGCCATGGGGGCCGCGTCATGGCGGTAGTTACGCGTACTGATGTACAACTGCCCTCCATCAGGCATCGCATCGCGCGCGTTGAGACACACGTTGAGCAGCACACCTTCCAACTGGTGGATGTCCACCATCACTGGCCACAGGTCGGTGGCCAAGTCCATTTTCAGGTTGACGTTGTTGCCAATGGTCTGTCGGATCAATACGTGCATGCCTTCGACGAGCTGATTGATATCCGTCAACTCCGGCAACAATGACTGACGACAAGAAAACGCCAGCAACTGATGGGTCAGCGTGGCTGCTCGCACCGCCGTGCTCTGGGCCGCCTCGATGTAACGCTGCAACTCATCGAGTCGGCCTTCCTCGACCCGCCGCTTGAGCAATTCCAGGCTGCCACTGATACCGGTCAGAAGGTTATTGAAATCGTGAGCCAGCCCGCCTGTCAGTTGTCCAACCGCTTCCATCTTCTGACTGTGACGCAACAGTTCCTCTGCCTGACGCAATGCCTCCAGGCGCTGTCGCTCATCGGTTACATCACGCCCCACCGCACTGAAGCAATCAATGCCTGGAACAGCCGCCCAGTTTATCCAGCGGGTGCTGCCATCTTTGTGCAACAGTCGACAGTCGACATCGATCACCCGCTCTCCGCGCTCAAGACGCGCAGCGTTATATTGGGCGACCAACAAGTCCTGGGGGTGTACGAAATCCAACACACAGCGCCCTAACAACTCGCTTTCGTTCCAGCCCACCAACCGTTGCCAGGCCGGATTGGTCGCCGTGATCACTAGGTCCGAGCGGGTCACCAGCATGAGATCGGCAGACATTTGCCATAAACGGTTGAGGTCAGCGGTACGTTCGGCCACCTGGGCTTCGAATTTGTCCGCCAGCGCCTTGACCTCTTGTTGAGCAAGCACTTGCGCTGTGGTTTCGACCACCGTGTCGAGCATGCCGACCACCCTGCCGTTTTCGTCACGGACCGGGCTGTAGCAAAAAGTGAAATACGCTTGCTCAGGCGCATTGCGGTTGACCACCAACGGGAAGTTCTCGATGAAGGTGGCCTCCCCCCGGTAGGCCTTATAGGCAATGGGCCCGATCGTGTCCCAGGCTTCAGCCCAGATCTGGTCAAAGCGCCGGCCAAGCGCTTCTGGCTTATCCCCAAGGATTGGCCGAAAGGCATCATTGTAGATAGCCACCATCTCCGGTCCCCACACCAGGCATCCCGGAAACTTGGAGACCAGCAGCATATCCACGGCAATGCGCAAGGCTGGGGGCCAACTCTGCATCGGCCCAAGCGAAGTCGCGCCCCAATCAAAGGTGCGAACTTTTTCGCTCATCTCACTGCGTTGATAGGGGAAGGATTCAAAGATCATGACCCTCATGCCGACTTCCTGTGCCAGTGAACCCAAGGATTACTCACCAATGTCTTCGTTCCAGAGTTGCGGCTGCGCTGCAATAAAGTCCTGCATCATCTGGATGCAGTCTGCATCCTGGCGAACCTCCAATTGAACACCGCGGTCCTTGAGCAACGCTTCTTCACCCAGGAAGGTCTGGTTTTCGCCAATGACAACGCGCTTGATTCCGTAAAGCAGGATCGCCCCACTGCACATCGCACAGGGCGACAAGGTGGTGTAGAGGGTGGCTTCACGATAAACCTTCGCAGGTTGCCGACCGGCATTTTCGAAGGCGTTCATTTCTCCGTGATGAATGGCGCTGCCATCCTGCACGCGACGGTTGTGACCACGGCCGATGATCTTGCCGTCGTGGACGATCACCGAGCCGATTGGAATACCGCCTTCGGCCAGTCCCTTCCGGGCCTCTTCAATAGCCGCCTGCAAAAAAGGGTCGTGGTTCGCGGCTGCGCTGTCGGATAAATGAGTGCTCATGTCCGGTTCCTTGCGATGAAGATATATTTCAAGAAATTAGCAGAGTGAACGAGTCAACAACACGTTTACTGCAGAAATTTTCCGGCAGACGACCGGGCCCCGCCAGATTTGCCAAGGCAGCTATGCTTTATACGGTTTGCCTAAAGGGTTCGTGGGTAATGGATGTACCGTCCACTCAAGGAGAGCGCCAATGAGCAAGAAAATTCTGGTGGTAGTCACAAATGTAGCCAAATATCCCAGCCTTAATCGTGCCACGGGACTCTGGTTCGGTGAGGCTGTGCACTTTGTCGACGCGGTTCAGGCCAAGGGTGTGCAGGTCGACTTTGTCAGCCCCGATGGCGGCTATGTACCGATCGACCCCAAAAGCATGTGCATGGCCGACCAGACAGAATGGGCGTGGTACCAGAACAAGGCGTTCATGAATCGCCTGGGCGCAACCTTTGCACCCGGACAGGTCAAGGCCAGCGATTACGCAGCCATTTATTACACCGGCGGGCACGGCGTGATCTGGGACTTTCCGGAAAATACTGGGCTACAGGCGTTGGCACGCGATATCTTCGAGCGCAATGGCATCGTCGCATCGGTCTGCCATGGCGCGGTGGGGCTACTGAACATCAAGCTGTCCAACAATTCGCTGCTGCTCAAGGATCGCAAGGTGACCGGATTTTCCAATATCGAAGAGCAACTGGTCGAACTGGACAAGGTCGTGCCCTACCTCACCGAGAATGAACTCGGGGCACGGGGCGGCGTGTACAGTAAGACGGAAGATCCGTGGGAATCCTATGTGGTCGCCGACGAGCAAGACGGGCGATTGATTACCGGGCAAAATCCTGCCTCGAGCAGAGCGGTTGCCCAAAGCGTTCTGGCCAAGCTCGGTATTAACTGACACTGCCTACTCAACACGCAGAAAACGCCCACAGCATGCGCTTAAGGAGGCCACAGTCATGGCCTCGAAGCATTTCCAGCATGAACTTATGCTCAAGCAGTCAGCCCCACGCCACGCCTCGGTGGCAAACGTGCGGTTGACTCTTGTCACCTCAACATAAGGGAATGCCATGACACCACGACGCCTCGGCACTCGTGAAAAACGCAAGATCCTGTTTCTCTCCCTCGCGGTAGGCTTGACTCCGATTGTCGCCGGGTTACTGGTTTTGTATCTGCAAGTCGATAAGTCCCTGGGCCAAAGCGCCGCCAAAGCTACCATTCAAGGCTTGCACAAGACCGAAGCGGTCATGGATCGGGTCACGGTTGCAACCCGGGAAATTCGCTATCTTGCCGGCCAGCCCTGCGATGCGGCACTCCCCACCTTGCGCATGGAAGTGGTCAGCGAGTCCTACCTGCGCTCGTTGATGCTGCTGCGCAATAACACCATCTATTGCAGCTCATTGGATGGAGTCATGTCGGCCCATCTGGCGCCGGATGCGTTCCAGAATGGTAAGTTCTGGTTGCGCCAGGGTAACCCGACCACGCCAGACAGCTCGATCCTCTACTATCGACTCTATAACGGTACACAAGGCGTGGCGGCTATCGTCGATGGCCAGACATTGCTCGACGCCCTGGACCTGCGCGGCAACGATACTGCGCTGATCCTGGAGCTGGGCAACGCTTGGCTCGACCGGTTGGGCAACGTGCGTACAGACTCGATCCCGGAGAATCCCGAGCATCACGTAGAACTCAGCTCAACCCGCTACGGCTTCAATGTCCACGGCGGTTACGCCAAAGGCACCGTCCGAACGGTCTACCTGCAGCGCGCAAGCGTATTCGCCAGCAGTTTTTTTCTGGTCGGATTGTTGACCGGCGGGGTGTTTTATTGGGTGTGCAGGCGCTCTTATGCGCCACAATGCAAGACGTGTTCGCCTGCCGGGTAGGAGCCGGCTTTAGCCGCGATGGGGCACACCGCGGTTTGCCTGATGCACCGCGGTGTGCCCCATCGCGGCTAAAGCCGGCTCCTACAGGTTAGTCAGTGCTCAATACGCCACGACGGACCTGATCTCGCTCGATCGACTCGAACAGGGCCTTGAAATTACCTTCACCGAAGCCGTCATCACCTTTGCGTTGAATGAACTCGAAAAAGACCGGTCCCATCAAGGTTTCAGAGAAAATCTGCAACAACAGGCGCTTGTCGTCCTTCTCAGAAGAACCGTCCAGCAGAATGCCGCGTGACTGCAGTTGCTCCACCGATTCTCCATGCCCAGGCAAGCGCCCTTCGAGCATTTCGTAGTAAGTATCCGGTGGGGCTGTCATGAAGCGCATGCCCAGGCCCTTGAGCTGATCCCAGGTCTTGAGCAGGTCGTCAGTGAGGAAGGCCACATGCTGGATGCCCTCGCCATTGAACTGCATCAGGAACTCTTCGATCTGGCCCGCGCCCTTGGAAGATTCTTCGTTCAGAGGAATCCGGATCATGCCATCCGGTGCAGTCATCGCCTTGGAGGTCAGGCCGGTGTATTCGCCCTTGATATCGAAATAACGAATTTCACGGAAATTGAACAACTTCTCATAGAAGTTCGCCCAATACGCCATGCGACCGCGATAAACGTTGTGGGTCAGGTGGTCAATGATCTTCAGGCCCGCGCCGACCGGATGGCGATCCACGCCTTCGATGAAATTGAAGTCGATGTCATAAATCGAGTTGCCTTCACCGAAACGGTCAATCAGGTACAGCGGCGCGCCGCCAATGCCTTTGATGGCAGGCAGGCGCAGCTCCATCGGCCCGGTCGGGATTTCTACTGGCTGTGCGCCGATTTCCAATGCCTTGGCGTACGCCTGCTGGGCATTCTTGACCCGGAACGCCATGCCACACACCGAAGGACCGTGCTCGGCAGCAAAGTACGAAGCCAGGCTGTGTGGCTCGTTGTTCAGGATCAGGTTGATGTCGCCCTGACGATACAGGTCAACATTCTTGGAACGGTGGGTGGCCACTTTGGTGAAGCCCATGATCTGGAAGATCGGCTCCAGGGTACCCGGCGTAGGCGAGGCGAATTCGATGAATTCAAAGCCCATCAGCCCCATTGGGTTTTCGAATAGGTCAGCCATGGTTGTTTCCTCATCACGGTATAGGTGTTTAACAGGTGTTAACGGCTATAGCGGTCGAGGATGGCGGGTGGCGCGCAGGAAATGCCCCTCACGCTGCGGGAGAGGAAGTCACCATAGATGAGTTTGAACCCGTACTGCCTCATGTGGACCCATTCTCTTGGGGTCTGCCGAGCGGCGGACCTTATTATTGTATGCGTAAGCCGATTCTACACAGCGTAACGCATTACGCAAACGCTTTGTGAAAGCACCTCTATCATGAACACTGTTGCCGGTCGCAATATTGTACGTCGCTTTTTAACGACTGCCGCGAAACAACTGCCGACTGTATAGATAGGCCCGGAATTGAGATCATAGCCACCTGTGTCACCTGTCAAAAATCCGCTTCGCGAGGCACCCCTTGTCCAAAGGCATCACGTTGTCCGTCACGGCATCCACCTTATTTGCCGTGATGTACTTTTATACCTCTCTTTTAACCCCGCTCAGCGGTGAAGAAATCTTCGGCTGGCGTGTGCTGCTGACCCTGCCCTGCGTCACTTTATTCATGCTGGCAAGCCGCGACTTTGCGCTGGCCATCGGCTTGATGCGGCGCATTCTAAAAACGCCGATATTACTGCTGGGCACCCTCGCCACTTCGAGCCTGATGGGCGTGCAACTGTGGCTATTTCTCTGGGCGCCGCTGCATGGGCGCAGCCTTGAGGTCTCGCTGGGCTACTTCCTGCTGCCGTTGACCATGGTCCTGACGGGGCGCCTGGTGTACGGCGAACGCCTGTCCTGGTTACAGACGGTTGCCGTTTGCTGCGCCATGGTAGGCGTGGGCCACGAGCTGTACCAGCATGGCAGTTTTGCCTGGGAAACCCTGTTGGTGGCGAGCGGGTATCCGCTGTATTTCGTGCTGCGGCGCAAGTTGCGCACCGACCATCTGGGAGGGCTGTGGGTCGACATGGGCCTGATGATTCCGGCGGCCCTGGCATTCGTGTTGACCGGGCCGTTGTCCACCGCTGACTTGCTAGAGCATCCCAGCCTGTACTGGCTTATCCCGGGGTTGGGCATGATCAGCGCCCTGGCGCTGATCAGCTATGTATTGGCCAGCCGGTTGCTGGCGTTCAGCCTGTTCGGCCTGCTCAGCTATGTCGAGCCTGTATTGCTGGTTGGCGTGGCCCTGTTGCTGGGGGAAAGCATCAAGGCCGACCAGTGGTTCACCTACCTGCCGATTTGGCTGGCAGTGGTGGTATTGGTGCTTGAGGGGTTCAAGCACCTGCTGCGTCAGCGTCGCCCTTCTGTGTAAGCAAGACCTGCCGCACGCGGCGCTCCTCGACCGACATCACCTGCAACTGCCAGGACTGCCAACGCAGGGTGTCCCCCACCACAGGCAGGCGGTCAAGCAAGCTCATCACCAGACCCGCGAGGGTCTGGTAGTCCTCGGTGGCCTTTGCGCCAAAGCCGGTACGGGCTTGGACGAGGCTCAGGTTCAACGCGCCATTGACGATAAAACCGTCTGCTTGTTGCACGATATCTGGCCCTACCACCTCGCTGGCATCGGGTAACTCGCCGGCAATGGATTCGAGAATATCGGTCATGGTCAGAATGCCGGTAAAGTCACCGAATTCATTCACCACAAACGCGATATGCGTCGAGTCGGCACGCATCTGCTCCAGCGCATTGAGAATGCTGAAGCTCTCCAGCAAGTGCAGCGGCTTACGTACCAGGCACTCCAGATCCGGTTCGTTACCGGCCAGCAACTCTTTAAGCAGTTCCTTCTTGTGCAGGTACCCCAAGGGCTCCTCAATTCGACCCTGTCGAATCAACGGCAAACGTGAGTAGGACGAGTGCATCAGCGATGTACGAATTTGTTCGGGTGACTGATCAATGTCAATGGCATCGACGTCCGAGCGCACCGTCATGACCGTGCGAATCGGTCGTTCGGCAAGGTTCAACACACCCTTGATCATGACCCGCTCACGGCGATCGAACAGGGCACCCTCGTCGCTGTCACCGAGCATGTCGGCAATCTCCTCCCCCACTTCCTCGGCATCCGGCCTGCGCCCACCCAGCAGCCGTAATACCGCATGGGCGGTACGCTCGCGCAACGGGCGATGCAGTTGCAGGCTGCGCTTGCGACGCACACGAGCCACCTGATTGAACACCTCGATCAGAATCGAGAAACCGATCGCTGCGTACAAGTAGCCTTTGGGAATGTGGAAACCCAGGCCTTCGGCGGTCAGGCTGAAGCCGATCATCATCAAAAAGCCCAGGCACAGCATGATCACGGTCGGGTGCGAGTTGACGAAACGGGTCAGCGGCTTGCTTGCCACGATCATCAGGCCAATGGAGAACACCACGGCGATCATCATCACCGACAGCTGTTCGACCATGCCCACGGCGGTGATCACCGCATCGAGCGAGAACACAGCATCCAGCACCACGATTTGCGCCACGATGGGCCAGAATGCGGCGTAACGCGTGCTACTGCTGCTCTGCGCAATATGTCCTTCCAGCCGCTCGTGCAGCTCCATGGTCGCCTTGAACAGCAAGAACACGCCACCGAACAGCATGATCAGGTCACGGCCGGAGAAGGCCTTGCCAAAGACGTCGATCAAAGGTTCAGTGAGCGTCACCATCCAGGAGATGCTGGCCAGCAGGCCAAGGCGCATGATCAATGCCAACGACAGGCCCAGCACCCGCGCGCGGTCACGCTGATGGGGTGGCAGTTTGTCGGCAAGGATGGCGATGAACACCAGATTGTCGATACCCAGGACGAGTTCCAGGACGATCAGCGTCGCCAGGCCCAGCCAGGCGGTAGGGTCGGCTAGCCATTCCATGGGCGAGTACTCGAGCAAGGGTGATCAGAAGGGGTTAAAGCAGGCCAGGATGGCCTTGGACTGGGAGGCTCCGAGAAGGAAGTCATATCTACCTGAATTTCAAACGGGGGAAGATCCTACAATTGCAGCTACCTTTTCCGACACTGGAAAAATATTTCAAATCGCTACCATGGCTAATTGCGCGTCGCTGGCAACTCCAATCTCACAGGCCATGGCACGTTGCAACCAATGTGGGAGCCGGCTTTAGCCGGCGAATGCGCCGCGCGGGCGGCGCGCGATCTCAAGAGCAAAGGAAAACCCAAGGCAGGCACCTCGTGGGGCTCATGCGATCTGTTGACAGGCGCTCTGCGGTTCACCCTGAGAATGAAGGGAGGAAGGCCGTATCAAGGCTTCCAGGCGCTTGCCTTGGGTTTTGCGCTGTTGCCAAAATCGAGCGCCGCCCGCGCGGCGCATCGCCGGCTAAAGCCGGCTCCCACATTTTTTGCAACGTGCCATGGCCTGCGGGATCGGCGTTGTTAGCCTTGGGGGTTCGGCTTTAGGTCTTTGTGGTTTCGAAGTCTTGCGCGTGGCTGACAACTCCACTCTCACAGGCCATGGCACGTTGCAACCAATGTGGGAGCCGGCTTTAGCCGGCGAATGCGCCGCGCGGGCGGCGCTCGATCTCAAGAACAAAGAAAAAACCAAGGCAGGCACCCTGTGGGGCTCATGCAGAAATTTCAATCGCACCCATAGCAAAAACCCATTGAATCACCACACGATCGTGAAGTAAGCTCGGTCGCATTCACTGGAGATCAGCATGTCGCCCATCACTCGCACCTACGCCCTCACTGCCGTCAGCGCTCCTTGCCTGACCGTAGCGGCTGCCTGTGCGACAGCTTCCCCAGTCAACTTTTATTTTGGGTATTGGTTTAGCCAACGGCGCGCCTGATACCCATCACGGCGCCCGCAACTCAAGGGGTCGCCAGGCAGAGAAATCTAACCCCCGGTCGGCTCCCCGACCGGGGGTTTTGTTTTTTAAGGCCCCCAACGCCATCAACATTTGAGGATTACACCATGAACTACGCCACCTATTACCGTTACGACAGCTTCAGCGCATGGCGATTTAGCCAGCTCCGCTCGGGACAGCCTGCCGCCTCCGATCGGTCACTCATGGGTGGCAAGCACACACACGACGCCATCACGGCCAATTGTCGAACACCTCGATAGGGTTGAGCGCGGGATGAAGCCCGCCGCCAACCCAGGGAACCCCGAACATGAATTCGTCCAACTCTGCCCTGTCCCTGACCTCGCTGAACGCCCAGCAACTGCCGTTTGCCGCCAATCATGCCGCCAGCCAGCGCCTGCCCAGCACCCATGGTCTCAAGCAACAACTGCCCCTCTCCAATACCCTGCATGCCCAAGTCAGCGCCCACCGTCAGGCCGTGCGCGCCATTCTTGACGGCAGTGACCCACGCCTGCTGGTCGTGGTCGGCCCCTGCTCCCTGCATGACCCGCAATCGGCGCTCGAATACGCCGAACGCCTGGCCGCGTTGAGCAAAGACGTCGACCAACAACTGTTGCTGGTGATGCGCGCCTACGTCGAAAAACCTCGTACCACGGTGGGCTGGAAAGGCCTGGCCTACGACCCGCGCCTGGATGGCAGCGACGACATGCTCGCAGGCCTCAGCCTGTCTCGCGAGCTGATGCGCGAAATGATCAAGCTCGGCTTGCCGATTGCCACCGAGCTGCTGCAACCGATGGCCGCAGGCTACTTCGATGACCTGCTGAGCTGGGCAGCGATTGGCGCACGCACCACCGAATCGCAGGTCCACCGCGAAATGGCCAGCGGCTTGCCGTTACCGGTCGGCTTCAAGAATGGCACCGACGGCGGCGTCGCTATCGCCTGCGACGCCATGCGCAGCGCCGCGCACCCGCACCGCCACTTCGGCGTCGATGCCCAAGGGCACCCGGCCATCATCGAGACTCAGGGCAACCCCGATACCCACCTGGTATTGCGCGGCGGCCACCGTGGTCCGAACTTCGACCGCCAGAACATCCGCGACGTCCATCAGCAGCTGACGAACATCAAGGTACCGGCGCGGATCATGGTGGATTGCAGCCATGCCAACAGTGGCAAAGACCCAAGCCGTCAACCTCACGTGTTCGGCGAAGTGCTGGCCCAGCGCCTTGAAGGCGACCGCTCACTCGTGGGGGTCATGCTGGAAAGCCATTTGTTCGACGGCTGCCAGGCGTTGAGTGACAACCTGCGTTATGGCGTATCGATTACCGACGGCTGCCTGGGGTGGGATGCCACCGAACAGCTGTTGCGCCGCGCTGCACAACAATTGCAGCGCCAGAACGCGGGCATTGCA
This sequence comes from Pseudomonas sp. KH_021, assembly GCF_057838865.1. Lineage (NCBI taxonomy): Bacteria > Pseudomonadati > Pseudomonadota > Gammaproteobacteria > Pseudomonadales > Pseudomonadaceae > Pseudomonas > Pseudomonas sp. KH_021. The sequence continues at coordinate 3,268,356 of NZ_CM174477.1, forward strand.
GTCTCGGCATGAGACAGGGCCTACCGATTGCGGTAGGCTTTCAACCTTTCTGTCAAAGGAGTTGTTCCCATGGCCAAAGCCACTGCCCGCCACATCCTGGTTTCCACCGAAGACAAGTGCAATGAACTGAAAGCTCAAATTGAAGCTGGTGCCGATTTCGCCGAAGTTGCAAAAGCCAACTCCTCCTGCCCATCGAGCCGCCAGGGCGGCGACCTGGGCTCGTTCGGCCCAGGCCAGATGGTCAAGGAATTCGACACCGTGGTGTTCAGCGCCCCTCTCAACGTGGTGCAAGGTCCGGTGAAAACCCAGTTCGGTTATCACCTGCTGGAAGTGACCAGCCGTCAGGACTGATCACAGCTTTACGCCACCGTGGCGGGCCTGACATTCGCCAGCCCGTCACGGTGGAATCGCAATGGCTTAGCGCGTATGTTTGCAGCTGTAATGATTGCCGAATATTGCGGCATATCTTTCCTCACTCCGTGTAAGGAAACAGCGATTGATCGCAACGATCAGCCCCCTGCGCCGGGCATTCCTCCTCTCGTTCTGGATATTGCTGAGCCTGCACCTGCCTGACGCCTTGGCCGCACCGCAACAGGCCCTGACCGTCTACGCAGAACCGCCCAAGTATCCTCCCTCGTTTACTCATTTCGACTACACCAACCCCGCAGCCATCAAGGGTGGCACGTTGCGCCGTTCGGCCATTGAGATCGGACAGTTCGATCACGTATTGCCCTACATCGACCAAGGCGTGGGCGTTTCACAGGTCGACGGCTGGCTGTATTCGCCCCTGGCGGTGCGCTCGCTCGACGAGCCCTATACGGTCTACGGCCTGGTCGCTGAAAAAATGGAACGGGGTGACGACGGGCGCTGGTTACGCTTGTTCCTCAACCCAAAGGCGCGTTTTGCCGACGGCACACCGATCACCGCCCAGGACGTGCGATATACCTTTGAGCTGCTGATGAGCCAGGGCAGCCTTAAATACCGCACTCAGTTCGCCGATGTCGCCAGCGTTGAAGTCGAAGGTCCGAGGCAGATTCGTTTCCATTTCAAGACCAACGAAAACCGCACCCTGCCCCTGGACCTTGCCTCGTTGCCAGTGCTGCCCGAGCACTGGTGGAAAGACCGAGACTTTGCCAACGGTGGCGGCTTCGAGGCGCCGCTGGGCAGCGGTCCGTATCGGGTCGGCAAAATGGACAATGGTCGCAGCATCACCTTCATCCGCAACCCGGACTGGTGGGGCAAAGACTTGCCGGTCAATCGTGGCAGCTACAATTTCGACACCTTCACGGTGGAGTTTTTCGGTGACACCGATGTGGCGCGGCAGATTCTTCGCGGCGGCAGCTACGACTACAACCGGGAGTTTTCCGCCACCGGCTACACCCTCGGCTACCGGGGTCCGGCACTGGACGACGGCCGTCTGCAGCGCGCTCACCTGGCACCCAACTCGCTGCAAAGCGCCCAGGGCTTTGTGTTCAATCTGCAGCGACCGCTGTTCCAGGACCGCCGTGTACGCCAGGCACTGGCCCTGCTCTGGGACTTCGAGTGGAGCAACCGGCAGATGATGCGTGACCTGTACATCCGTCAGCAGAGCTTTTTTTCCAACAGCCCCATGGCCGCCCGGCAATTGCCGGATGCCCAGGAGCTCAAGCTTCTGGAGCCGCTGCGCGGCCAGGTGCCCGAGGAAGTGTTCAGCCAGGTATTCGAAGCCCCGAAAACCGATGGCAGCGGGTTTATCCGCGACAAGCAGTTGCAGGCCCTGGCCTTGCTCGAAGCGGCTGGCTGGACACCCAAGGGAGACCAGTTGGTCAACGCCCAGGGTGAGCCGCTGAGTTTTACGTTTCTCAACGCTCAAAACGGCTTCGAACGCCTGCTGCTGCCCTGGAAGCGCAACCTGGCGCAGATCGGCATCGACTTGCAGATTCGCCGCATCGACTCGGCCCAGTACGTCAACCGCCTGATGGCCCGCGACTACGACATGATCGTGACCGGCTACCCGGTGTCGCCGTCTCCGGGCCAGGAGCTGTACAGTTATTTTGCCTCCAGCGCCGCCGACGACCCTGGCTCGAACAACTACATGGCCCTCAAGGACCCCGCGGTGGACCGCCTGCTCAATGGTTTGATCAAGGCCGACAGCAAATCCTCGATGATTGCCCACGCAGGGGCCCTGGACCGGGTGCTGCAATGGAATTACTACTGGATTCCCAACTATTACCCACCCGGCACCTCAACCGTGTGGTGGAACCGTTTCGGCCGGCCTGCCATTGAAGCCAGTAACGACGAAGCCGTGGAAACCTGGTGGGAGGTCAGCCCTGTGCCCCTGACCAATGCACAAATGGCCGAACGCCTGGACCTGACTGCCAAGGAGGCGCAATGACGGCTTACATCCTGCGTCGCCTGCTGCTGATCTTCCCCACGCTGCTGATTATCCTTCTGGTGAACTTCGCCATCATTCAGGCCGCCCCCGGTGGGCCGGTTGAACAGGCTATCGCAAGGCTGCAAGGCATTGGCGGCGGCGCCATCGCCAGTGCAGGCGAGACGGTACACGCAAGTTCCAGGGCCAGCCGCGGCCTTGACCCCAAGCTGATCAAGGAAATCGAGCGCCAGTATGGGTTCGACAAATCCGCCCCAGAGCGGCTCTGGCTGATGTTGAAACACTACGCGACGCTCGACTTCGGCAGCAGTTTCTTTCGTGGCGCCAAAGTGACCGATCTGATTCTGGACAAAATGCCGGTGACCTTGTCGCTCGGAGTCTGGGCCACGCTGATCACCTATCTGGTGTCCATTCCGCTGGGTATCCGCAAGGCCGTGCGTCATGGCAGCCGATTCGATGTCTGGACCAGCACGGCGATCATCATCGGTTATGCCATGCCAGCATTTCTATTCGCCTTGCTGCTGATCGTGGTGTTTGCCGGTGGCACCTCGCTCAACTGGTTCCCGGTGCGTGGGCTGGTGTCGGAAAACTTCGCGCAGCTTTCCACCCTGGGCAAGGTGGCCGATTATTTCTGGCACCTGGTATTGCCCGTCACCGCCTTGGTGATCGGTGGCTTTGCCACCCTCACCGTGCTGACCAAAAATGCCTTTCTCAACGAGATCACCTGCCAGTATGTGGTCACCGCCCGCGCCAAGGGCTTGAGCGAGTCGCGGGTGCTGTATGGGCATGTGTTTCGCAATGCGATGCTGCTGGTGGTGGCCGGTATTCCGCAGGCATTGATCAGTGTTTTTTTCGCAGGTTCCTTGCTGATCGAGGTGATTTTCTCCCTCGATGGCCTGGGCCGCATGAGTTATGAGGCAGCAGTTTCGCGTGACTACCCGGTGGTGTTCGGCTCGCTGTTCATCTTCACTCTGTTCGGCCTGTTGGTCCGGCTGATTGGCGATTTGTGCTACACCTTCGTCGATCCGCGCATCGACTTCCATGCCAGGAGCCAGTGATGTTCGCCCTCTCCCCCATGAGCGTTCGCAAATTACAGCGCTTTCGCCGCAATCGGCGCGGTTGGTATGCGTTGTGGTTGTTTGGCCTGCTGTTTGCCTTGAGCCTGGGCGGCGAACTGATCGCCAATGACAAACCGCTGGTACTGAGCCTCAAGGGTGAGCTGTATTTTCCGGTACTCAAGCGCTACACCGAGCAGGACATCGGCGGGCAACTGCCCTTCCAACCCGACTACCGAAGCCATTACGTGCGCAAGCTGGTGGCCGACCAGGGCGGCTGGATGTTGTTTGCCCCGATTCCCTTCAGCGCCGATACCCCCAACTATGATTTGCTCGTACCGGCGCCCAGCCCACCCTCGACTGAGAACTGGCTGGGCACCGACGATCAGGGCCGTGATGTATTGGCACGGGTGATTTTCGGCGCTCGGGTATCGATCCTGTTTGCCTTGGCGCTGACGTTGATCAGCGTGTTGATCGGCATTACCGCCGGTGCCCTTCAGGGCTATCACGGTGGCTGGGTCGACCTATTGGGCCAGCGCTTGCTGGAGGTCTGGTCAGGGCTGCCAGTGCTCTACTTGCTGATTATCCTGTCCGGGTTTGTCGAGCCCAACTTTTGGTGGCTGCTGGGAATCATGGCGCTGTTCTCCTGGCTGGCGTTGGTGGACGTGGTGCGTGCCGAGTTTCTGCGCGGGCGCAATCTGGAATACGTAATGGCAGCGCGCGCCTTGGGGTTGCCCGACCGTTGGGTCATCGTGCGACACATCCTGCCCAATGCCATGACCGCAACGCTGTCCTTTGTCCCGTTTATTCTCACCGGCGCCATCTCAACCCTGACGGCGCTGGACTTTCTGGGGTTTGGGATGCCAGCAGGCAGCGCCTCGCTGGGTGAACTGATCAGCCAGGGTAAACAGAACCTGCAAGCACCTTGGCTTGGCTTTACCGCATTTTTTACCCTGGCACTCTTGCTCTCGCTGTTGGTCTTTATCGGAGAAGCCTTGCGCGACGCCTTCGACCCGCGCGCGTAAGCAAGCGAAATCAACTGGAGGATTTCTATGCAACTTAAAGGCAAGACAGCACTGGTCACGGGCTCCACCAGCGGCATTGGCCTGGGTATCGCCCTGCGCCTGGCCCAGGCGGGAGCCAATCTGATTCTCAACGGCTTTGGCGATGCGGCACCTGCGATAAAAGCCGTGGCCGCGCACGGCGTCAGCGTGGTCCATCATCCGGCGGACGTCAGCGATGTGAAGCAAATTGCCGAACTATTTGCCTACGCCGAGCAGGAGTTGGGCGGTGTCGACATCCTCGTCAACAACGCCGGCATCCAGCATGTGGCCGCCGTTGAAGACTTCCCCGTCGAGCGGTGGGACGCGATCATCGCCATCAACCTGTCGGCGGTCTTCCATACCTCGCGCCTGGCCCTGCCGGGAATGCGCGAACGGGATTGGGGGCGGATCATCAATATCGCCTCGGTGCATGGCCAAGTCGGCTCGGTCGGCAAGGCGGCCTATGTAGCGGCCAAACATGGTGTCATCGGGTTGACCAAGGTGGTGGGGCTGGAAACGGCAACCAGCAACGTTACCTGCAACGCCATCTGCCCCGGCTGGGTGCTGACACCGTTGGTGCAGCAACAGATCGATGCACGTGTCGCCAAGGGCACTGACCCCGAGCAGGCCCAGCATGACCTCTTGGCCGAAAAACAACCGTCATTGAGTTTTGTCACACCTGAGCATCTGGGTGAGTTGGTGCTGTTTTTGTGCAGTGAGGCAGGCAGCCAGGTGCGTGGCGCGGCCTGGAATGTCGATGGGGGGTGGTTGGCTCAATAGGCCGCGCGCAGGGCTGTAGGAGCAGAGCTTGCTCGCGATGAGCGCGCCGCGGTTTGCCTGATACACCGCGGTGCATTCATCGCAGGTAAACCTTGCTCCTACTCATCCAGCAGGCCCCAGTCCGACGCGCTCGGGTTGAGGGTGCTGGTGGGTGATTGAGGCGTCGACCGATGCTCGCCAACGCCATCGCGATAAAGCTTGAGGCGTAAGCGCAGGTTGTTGTGCGAGTCGGCCTGGCGTACGGCTTGTTCGTCGTCGATCGCGCCCTCCACCACCAGGTCGAACAACGCCTGATCGAAGCTCTGCATGCCCAGCTCTCGCGAGCGCTCAATCAGTCCCTTGAGCTCGGAAAACTCATTGCGCTGGATAAAATCACGAACCGCCGGCGTGCCCAGCATGACTTCCACCGCCGCCCGGCGATGGCCATCACGCGTTTGCACCAAGCGTTGCGAAACAAAGGCCTGAAGGTTGTTACCCAGGTCATTGAGCAACTGCCCACGGCGCTCGTCAGGAAAAAAATTGATGATCCGATCCAACGCCTGATTGGCCGTGTTGGCATGCAATGTCGAAATGGCGAGGTGACCGGTGTTGGCGAAGGCCAAGGCATGCTCCATGGTTGCTCGGTCTCGGATTTCACCGATCAGGATCACGTCCGGTGCTTGCCTCAAGGTGTTTTTCAGAGCCGAGTGAAAACTGCGGGTATCCACCCCGACCTCGCGTTGGCTGACGATGGACTTCTTGTGCCGGTGGATGTATTCGATGGGGTCTTCGATGGTGACGATATGGCCACTGCTGTGACGATTGCGATAATCGATCAAGGCGGCGAGCGAGGTCGACTTGCCCGAGCCAGTCGCCCCCACGAACAGTATCAGCCCCTGTTTTTCCATCACCGCATCGAGCAACACCGCCGGCAGCTTGAGGTCTTCGAAGCGGGGGATATCCAGCTTGATATTGCGAAAGACGATCGACACTTCATTGCGCTGGCGATAGATATTGACCCGAAAGCGCCCAATGCCGGGCATCGACATGGCCAGGTTCATTTCAAGCTCGCGGGCAAAGTCCCGGGCTTGTTCGGCATCCATGATGCTCGCGGCAATCGCCGCCACTTCACCGGGTTTTAGCGCTTCAGTGCCCAGGGGTTTGAGCACGCCATTGAACTTCGCACAGGGCGGCGCCCCGGTCGCCAGGTAGAGGTCAGAGCCATCTTGGCTTGCGAGTGTCTTCAATAGTGCTTTTATATCCATATGCACGGCCCTGTGGCGTAGGTGACAGCCGATAGCTTGGGCCACCGGGTTGCTTGCGGCAAGCGCGCGCTGGGATGATGGGGCATAATTGGTGCTTTAGACTCGCACAGTGCAAGGCAACCGCGTCATGAAAGCTCTCGCTCGCCATATTCTGGTGAAAACCGCCGAAGAGGCTGAACAACTCAAGCAACGCATCGCCAAGGGCGAAGCCTTCGATGTGCTGGCCAAGAAGTATTCCACCTGCCCTTCGGGCAAACGCGGTGGTGACCTGGGCGAAGTTCGTCCGGGGCAAATGGTCGGGGCCATTGACCAGGTCATCTTCAAAAAGCCCGTGCGTGTCGTCCACGGGCCGATCAAAAGCAAATTTGGCTATCATCTGGTCCAGGTGTTCTATCGCGACTAGGCTTGTGCCCGCTCCTCTCTTACTTCAGCCCGCAAGGAGGCTCCATGCGCGTAGCGCTGACCCTGATTCTTCCGCTACTGATAGCCACCGGTGCCCAGGCTAGCGGCCCGAAAGACATTGCCCCGTTTCCGGCACCGGAGGCCGGCTTTACCCGCCAGATCATTCACCTTCCCCACCAAACCGACGAGTCGGCCCACAAGGTCGAAATACTCGCCGGCAAGACCCTGGAGGTCGACTGCAATCGCCAGCGCCTCGGTGGTACGCTCGAAGAAAAAACCCTGGAAGGTTGGGGCTATTCCTACTACCGCCTGAGCGAAGTCAAAGGCCCCATGAGCACCTTGATGGCCTGCCCGGATGGCAAGAAAACCAAGACGTTTGTGCCGGTCACCGGCGATGGCTTCCTGCTTCGCTATAACAGCAAATTGCCGATCGTGGTGTATGTGCCCAAGGGCATCGATGTTCGCTATCGCGTCTGGTCGGCTTCAGAGCGAGTGGGCAAGGCCATTGCGGAATAAGTCGACTGGGATTAATGGAGTCATTCCTCCAGCACAGCCACAACCCACGTCAACCCGTTAGATGTGCTAGTAGTTGAAACTGTGTCGGCGTGGTCTCATCCAGGCATATTCAATTATTGCCTGGATGATCAGTTGAACAATCAACCTATTGCCACTTCAACCAACGGGTCCATCGAAGACCTGCTTGACTGGATGAAAGACACCTCCCGCATGATGGGCTGGGATGTTATTTTTGCGCTGGACAGAGAATTACTTAACAAGCTGCTCACTCAGGAATATATACGCCGCTTCAACTCGGCGTCCTACCTGAGCCCAATCACAGGCAGTATTGACACAACTTCCGATACAAAAGAGTACCTCAGCCAGTTCGTGTTGGACACCCCACGCCTTTCATTCGAGAACGCGGACCTTGGCCATTCAAAAGCCAAGTTGAGCATGGCAATCATGGACGGTCGGCAATTAACCCTGAGACAGTCCTTTGGACAATGGAGCGCGACAAAAATTAGCGAATGGTACGCCTTCGACCCAACACGGTTATTGCTCGATTTGTCCTTTAGCGAAGTTTCCGGCAACGTCCAGGATGATGGCCGACTACAGTTGGACTTGAGCAACAGCGACAACTTCGAATTACTCACCCCCGCGACGCCTGACCAGCAGTTGCAGCTTGGATTGATTTTCAAAGAACTGTTCGGTCGCCTGCCGCCTGCTCAACGAGTGTATACATGGGGCAGCATTCGGCCAGGATCCAATGCCGTAGTAGCCCCTCAATCATTTGCCTTACGTACTCAAGCGAATCCTCGGGGCTCCAGCGACCCGTATTCTGAAGGATACGGCAGCGGTGCAGTGCTCGCCTTTGTCCGAATGCGAGGCCGGGTGGAGGGGAGCCTTCCAGGCAACGAGTCGGGATTCCGTTATCTGATTCCCTCCCCCTCGGATCGAGACTATTCAGCGACGGTGCTGTATGACGAGAGTCGATGGAGGCTGGCAGAGGTCATGGAATCGCTGGCGAAGCACTTTCGTATCAGCGACTTCGAGATACACACCAATGATGCCGGCTCAGTGGTGGGCGCAACGGCAATAAACGGAACATCGCCTATTGGAGATTTTTACACCCATGTTCTCATCGGGGCTGGCGGAGACTTCTACAGCGGGCACATGCAAATTGACGCGCCGGCCCTGAGGGTTGGGCATGCCATGAATGTCAGCCGACATGCCCACGGGATTACTGTTACGTGGACAGCCTCGGCATCATCAAGGGTCCGGGCGTGGATTACGTATTATGGGTCATCGGAAAAACTGGATGAATTAGAATTTTCACGCGCCCGCTTCAATGTTTCCCTCACGGCAGAGTACACGGCCCGCGAGAACACCCATCTCGACCTGGAGCTCACCCAATTTGATTGCAACGCCCAAGTCTTTTTGCCCAACATCGGAGCGAACGATGACACGTTGATCAGCGCCACATCTATTCCAATACCGTTGCAGCAACTGTTAAGCCAACTGCAACAGATGGCCAATCCTGCTCACATTGAAAGTGCATTGGAATCCAAGTTCGATGATTTCCTGCCGACAACACTTTCTATGCAGGATTTCCTGGAAAAAAACATCCAGCTGAACTTTGACCACCTCATAACTGGCACTGAGTTTCATGCGCCCTACGATTACGGCCTTTTCTCAGAGGTCAGCCCCAGGCAGACCGCTTTCGTGATCTCCCCTTTGGAGCCGATCATTGAATGCGATGCCTCACTACAGTTCACCACCGCGCCCTCCGTTCCTGGCGTCAGATGGCGATTGGAGGCGCTGTCTGGCAGCCCTGTGGCCGGTACGATCAACGCGACTACCGGGCTCTATCAAGCCCCACCGCGCAGCGCTGTGAGGGGCACTTTCACTCGTGTGCGAATCGTTGCTACGCATTCATCATCGGGATACATGAGCCAGGCGTTACTCACCGTGGTGAGTCAATCGATCAGTATCAATCCACTGATACAGACCTGTGATGCCGGTAGACGCGTAGAGCTGATGTCCGCAAGCCTGGGCGGAGCTTCGCTTGAATGGTCGATCAAGAACCCGATCGAGGGCGAGAGCGGCCGGCTGGAGGCCAGCGAAAGCTCAGAGGACAATCGTGTTTACATTGCCGCTGCGCCTGTTGCAGATAAAGACTTTGTCATTGATGAGATAGAAGTCAAAAACCCGCTCACCGGGGAAAGCCAGGCGGCTCATGTCCTGGTCATTCAATGGGGCCCAGAGCTAACACTCAGCATTGACGCGAATGAGGCGTTGCCACCAGGACAGGTCAAACTGCAAGCCAAGCGCCGAGGCGCCTTGTTGGAAGTCGATTGGCGGATTGGTCTGGGGCCTGGGGAGGTTGATCCTTCAAGCGGCGTGTATGTCGCCGATGACACCGCTTCTCAGCGATATGTTTTGATTTTCGCCAAAACCAAGCCTGAAGCGTCGGCTCAATATGAGGGCTATCTTATTCTGCCACTGCCGCTGAGCGACTTCGGCGAGGTTATAGAGACGCTATCGGCGTAGAGCGTCTGTGCATTTATGAAACAGGTCACGACTCCCTTGAGTGGAGTCAGTGACCTGATGGCTCTCCCTGGCTACAGGCTGTCGCTGATTCGCCTGGCTTGGGCTACATTGCGGTGCTTGAGGTCGTGACGCAACCCGGTAATGAGATTGGAAATCGCCCGATTGCTATTGAGTTGCTCGGCACAAATACCGGTGACCTGCAGATCGACCCGCTCGCTGGCTCGATCAAAAATCCTCACGGTCAGCGACCTGTCCTGCGCTTGAGTGCATTGGCAGCGCATGGGCAGAAAGCTGCTTTCGATGATATTTCGCAGTTCCAGTGTTGAAAGCATTTAAATCCCTCCTTGTATTATCAGTACCTGTTTCCTTGCTGTTCATCCCGCCCGGACAAGCGTAGGACTGATTTCCATTTCATGCAGGAAAAATTGGCACTGATCGCTGGTTATTGTTAGAAATTTGCCAATCGGACGCACGCCAATCCGGTGACTGAAACTTTGCCCGCTGTTGTGCAGTCAGCTGATTATCAAGGCATCGGCAGGAACAGCAGCCATGGCAAGGGCAATCTGGAAAGGGGCGATCAGTTTCGGTTTAGTGCATATCCCGGTGGCCTTGGTATCGGCCACATCAAGCCAGGGCGTGGATTTTGACTGGCTCGACAAACGCAGCCTGGGAGGCAAGGCGCCTGCCAAGGCCGACAGCGCAAAGGCCAGTAAAAAGTCAGCGGCCCGTAAGCCACCCAAGGCTTCCTGACGTTGATCAAGCCTATTCAACCCCTGAGTATTGTCCTCTCATAATCTGGGCACAACTGTCAGTTATGACAGCTTCTGTACCTTGTTGTTTACCCTTATAACGCAGGGTAAACATCTTCCCTATCGGCTAGTGCCCTACCGGATGCAGTGGTGTTTCCCCTACCTAAATGGATAAGGATAAAGCCATGCCCCTGCAACTGCTCAAGCATTCCGGCACCTTGCTGTTGCTCACCCTTGCCATCCAACAGGCCAATGCAGCCTGCATCTTCACACCCACCGCAGGCAATGACAGTTTCGTCTGTGACAGCGGTACCGCGCCTTCATTGACAGACAATGCAGGCAACAACTCACTGTTGTTTCCCGTCGGCAGTACCGGCGCGATCAACGGTGCCGTGGTCTTTGGTGCCGGGCAGGACAGCCTGATCATTAACGCCGGCACCATTGGTGGCGCCGTGCAGATGGGCACCGGCATCGACTATACCGAGATCAATGGCGGCACCATTCGGTCCCTCGCCCAGGGTGATGGCCTGGATAACTTCCTGATGACCGGCGGCACCATCACCGGCGCTTTCGAAGACGGAGATATCGCCAAACAGACCGGTGGAACCATCGGCCGGGTCGATATGAAGCTGGATGACAACACCTACGACATGTCGGGTGGCAGGATTATCGGCAACCTGGTCACAGGCTTTGGCAAAGACACCATCATCGTTTCTGGTGGCAGCATCGGCGGCAATATCAGCGTCAGCGGTGGCAACGACAGTGTCTCGGTCAGTGGGGGCGATATCGGCGGCAATATCCTCATGAGCTTTGGCGACGACGTCTTTACCTGGAAAGACGCTGGCGCCATCAAAGGCGCCATCCAACTGGCCGATGGCACCGATAAAGCGCTCATCACCAATATGCCAGCCAATCTGCTGTCACAACCGACTTCGATCGACGGCGGCACGGGCATCGATAGCCTGACGTTCGAAAACAGCAAACCGGATCGCGCGGCGACGTTGCTCAATTGGGAAACGGTGGCACTGACCAACCAATCCGAGATGACGCTCAACGATTCGCTGGTGTTGGGTGACAGCGGGACGGGCACGGGGGTGTTGTCCCTCGACAGCACCAGCACCTTGCGCTCTGCAACAGGTCAGGTGACGCCCTTCAATACCGCGCAAAACGCGACGCTGGTCAACAACGGTGTCATTGACCTTACGGGCAATAGCGCTGCCGGACGCTTGACGGTGGTGGGTGACTATCAGGGTAATGGCCAGCTCAAAGTCGACAGTGTCCTGGCCGGCGACGGGGCCGATTCGGACAGGCTGGTGGTGTCAAAGGGCACGCTGTCGGGCAACACTGTCATCCAGGTGAGCAACTTCAATGGCGCCGGAGCGCTGACGCCCCAGAATGGCATCCAGGTGGTCGAGGCCAATCAGGGGGCGACCAGCAATAGCAGCGCGTTTACCCTCGGCACGCCGCTTTCAGCTGGGGCGTATGAGTATTATCTGTTCAAGGGCGGTGTCTCTGCCGGAAGCGAAAACAGTTGGTACCTGCGCTCAAGCGTCGTGGCGCCGCTTGCGATTGCTGCCACACCCACACCAGACCCGACTGCCCCTCCGGTGGAGCCGACGTTTCCCCAGTTGGAGCCGCTCCCGGAACCGGCTGCCAGCGTGCCGGTCGCCGCCATTGGCACGCCGCCTTTGCCTGAGCCGGTCGCCGGCCAAAGTATTGCCTTGTACAGGCCTGAAGTGCCGGTGTATTCGATTGCCGCCACGGCCGCCAGCGCACTGGGACGTGAAGCACTGAGCACTTTCCACCAACGCCAGGGCGAGCAGCGCCTGCTGAATGAAACGGGCTACGTCCAGGCTGGCTGGGCGCGTGTCTATGGCGTAAACGTCGATCAGAAACTCGAGGGCGACGTGTCGCCTTCGTTCAACGGCAGCGTGACTGGCGCACAGGTGGGCCACGATCTCTGGGCATCGGACTCACAGCGAGTGGGGCTGTATGTCGGCAAATCGCGTATCCGGGGGGACGTGAAGGGTTTTGCGCTGGGGTTTGAGGACAATGAGGTGGGCAACCTGAAACTGCTGGGCGACTCGGTGGGCGCCTACTGGACGCTGGTGCAACAATCGGGTGCCTATGTTGACCTGGTCGGCCAGTACACCCGGCTCAACGGCCGTGGTCGCTCCGACCGCGGGGTCCAATTGGACCTGGACGGCCAGGTGGTTTCGGCCTCTGCCGAAGCGGGGCTGCCCATTGCCTTGAACGAGACATGGGATATCGAGCCCCAGGCGCAGTTAGTTGTCCAAAAGGTCTCGCTGGACAACAAGAACGACGGTATTTCCCATATCAGCTTCGACAACGACCCAAGCGTCAGCGGGCGTGTGGGCGCCCGCCTACGGGGAAACTTCAAAGCCGGTGGGATGCCCATCACCCCTTGGGTCCGGACCAACCTGTGGCGTACCTTCAACGCCACCAACACGGTCACTTACGACAGCATCGATCAGATCGATACCCAGCAGTCAGCGACCTGGCTTAACGTCGATACCGGTGTCGCGGTGGACTTGGCGCCTGCGGTCAGCGTCTACACCAGTGTCAGCTACGGTGCCAATCTGGACGGCAACCAGCAGAAATACCTGGCCGGCGATCTGGGTATTCGCCTGCGTTGGTAACCCCTCACCCGCGCCGGGCCGCCAACAAGCCAAGCCCGGCGCAGCTCAACAAAGCGGCGCTGGAGCGGTTGAAGACCTGACGTCGGCGTGGCTCGCTGAACCAGCGGCGCAAATAGGCGCCAACCCAGGAGTAGATGGCAATGGCCACCCACTCCAGCAACAGGAACATCCCACCCAACCAGGCGAACTGCTCGGCTACGGACGTAGCGCCATTGACGTTGACGAACTGCGGCAGGAACGCGGTAAAGATCAGGATGGCCTTGGGGTTGCCCGCTGCAACCCAGAATTCCTGGCGAGCCAGGCGAAACAGCCGGGGGTTGTGTGTAGAGGCCGCTGCGATCTGATCGACCGGCGCACGCCACAGTTGCCAAGCGATATAGAACAAATAGGCCGCGCCCAGGACCTTGATGCCGGTAAACAAGACTTCACTGGTGTGTAGCACCACCGCCAACCCCATGGCGGCCAAGGCAATCATGCCGGCAAACGCAATCAAACGGCCAATCCCGGCCAGGCACGCCTTGCGCAACCCATGGCTGCTGGCGTTGTTGAGCGACAACAAGTTGTTGGGGCCAGGCGCCATATTGAGTGCAAAGCAGGCGGGAATGAACAGGGTGAGGGTTGCGAGATCCATGACGGTGTTCCACAGCAAAAGGATTCGTCCAACGATAGCCTTGTGCCCGCCCCTCAGGCAACCACGGTGAGGGTTGCAAGGTCCAGCAAGGTAAAATGCCCTCTGCTCCAGCCAGCGGTATCGATGTGATAGACATTTCCCAACACCGTCACTTGCGATAACGGCGTATGACCGACGATCAATGCCCGCAGACCGCTGATCGGGTGGTGATCCTCGCGCTGCAAGCGGCGCCTGGACCACTGGCAGGTTTCCCTTGCGTCGGCGGGCAATTGTTCCGTGCTGATGGCGTCGCGCAACTGTTGCCAATCGGCATAGGGGCAGTCGGCATGCACAAAGCCAATCTTTCCTGCCGCTGTTGCGACTTCCATGGCCAACGGCATCTGCTCGAAACGCCGGGCGAAGGCAATCTGATCGGATTTGGGAAGGTCAAGAAACCAGCCGCCGCCGCTGGATCGATACATATCGTAGTCCAGCCAACAGCCCTGGACATGGGCAATGGCCAAGGCTTCATGATTACCCTGGATCGCGAAAAACCAGGGTTTATCGAGCCAGTCGAGCACCTCTGTACTCTGGGGGCCCCGGTCCACCAGATCTCCCACGCTGAATAGTCGGTCAGTGCGAGGATCGAAACCGGCTGCGTCCAGCGCTTGTTGCAGGCGATCAAAATGCCCGTGAATATCCCCCACGGCCCAGTCCCTGCCCTGAGGTTGCGCATTGGCTGAAAAATGAAGGAAGGCGCTCATGGTCTTGCCCTTACCTGTGTACTCACTGTTCAGCATAGGCCATGGCCTGAGTCGACTTGTCGCTCACTGGCAAGGGCGTAGACTCTTAAAGGTGAAGTTGTAGTGCCACACTTGGAGGTGCGCCATGCGCCCGCAGATTTTACCGGTACTGCTGCTGGGCTTGAGTACCAGTTGCGTCTTTGCTGCCACGTCGCCTGTGGTCGTGCAATTCACAGACCCCGAGCATTACAGCGACGCCAGCCTACGCTCCAGCTACCAGCGCGGGGCTGACCCCAGCGTCCTCAAGGCACTGCAAAACGATTTCGAAGAGCTTGGCAGGCGCTACCTGCAACCCGGCCAGCAACTGCTGATCAATGTTCGCAATGTCGATTTGGCCGGTCGTTTCGAGCCCTGGAACTACAATGCCAATGACGTGCGGTTTATGCGCGATATCACCTGGCCTTCGATTGATCTGCATTATGTGCTGAGCCAGCAAGGCAAGGTGGTGCGCCAGGCGGATGCACAGATCAGCGACAAGTTCTACCTGCAGCGTCCGGGTCGAATGGCCCATAGCGACCGTCTGTATTCGGAAAAGGCGATGCTCGACGATTGGTTTCGCCAACAGTTCGCATCGCCCTGATGTCTTTATTGTCCCTAATGTAGGAGCCGGGTTTACCGGAGTGCCGGACCACCGCGATGGGGGCTATGCGGTCTGTCTGATGCACCGCAGCGTCTTCATCGCAGGCAAGCCTGGCTCCTACAAAGGCCGCGATCATTCCGTCATGCGGCCCATGCCCTGTTAATGACCAGCCACCGGCTTCAACTTCGCCACTTTAGCCTTCATCAACCCGTAGTACGTGAGTGCTGGCACCACCAGCCCAACTACCCAGGCCAAGTCCACGCCATCCAGCGCTTGCGCCACCGGCCCGACATACAGGGTCGTGTTCATGAACGGAATTTCCAGCAGGATCGCGCCCACGAAACTGGCACAGGCAATACCATTGACGCGCCCGTATTGCCCGTTCATGTCGAAGATATCCGGCAGGCTATACACCCCTTTGCGCAGGCAGTAGTAATCCACCAGGTTGATGGCCGTCCACGGGATCAGGAAGTAGCTCATGAAGAAGATGAAGTTCAGGAAGAACGCAATGAAGTCATCCTGGCTAATGGTGCACAGCGCAGTAGCGACCAGGCTGATCACCAGCATGAACACGCCGCGTACCCGAGGCGTAACGCTCAGCCGCGAGAACGGCTCGATCACCGTGACGGTCGACATGAACGCACCGTACAGGTTGAACACGTTGATCGAGATCTGGCCGTACAGGATAAACGCGAACAGCAACACTGCAGCCGGGCCAAACAGGCCGGCGACATGGTTGCCGACGTTATCGGAGAACCCTGCGATACCCACGCTCAGGATGGCGCCCAAAATCATCATCCAGGCCCCGCCAGTGACGGTACCGATGTAGCTGTACCAGAACACCTTGGAGGTAGGCGTGTTGGT
The DNA here is from genome assembly GCF_057838865.1 of Pseudomonas sp. KH_021. Classification (NCBI taxonomy): domain Bacteria; kingdom Pseudomonadati; phylum Pseudomonadota; class Gammaproteobacteria; order Pseudomonadales; family Pseudomonadaceae; genus Pseudomonas; species Pseudomonas sp. KH_021. Next base: position 3,284,565 of record NZ_CM174477.1, read on the forward strand.
CGGCAAGTACCGCGAGTAGTCCGCTACATACGGTGCATACGACAACTGCCAGGTTACCGCGATGCTGACTGCCACCAGGAACTTGGACAGTGAAAAGCCTGTAGCCGCCCACTGCTCTGCGGGTATCTGCAAGCTCAACGCCAACACCGTTGCAACCACGAAGACCACCAGCGACAGCAACGACAAGACTTTCTGCAAGCGATGGATCAGCCGGTAGCCATACAAGGCAACGACAAAGCACAGCGCTCCGATCAGATAGATATTGCCGTCAGCCGACAATGGGCTCACCGACTCGATGGCTTGCGCCGCCAACAGCGTGTTGCTGACGAAAAAGCCCAGGTAGATCAACATCACGAACAGCAAGGGCAGCACTGCACCGATCACACCGAACTGCGCACGGCTCTGGATCATTTGCGGGATGCCAAGCTTAGGCCCTTGGGCCGAGTGCGAGGCCATGAAAATCGCCCCCAACAATGACCCCAGTACGATTGCCAGGGCACTCCAGAACAGGTTCAGCCCCATTACGACGGGCAGCACGCCCGAAGCAATGGTGGTGATGTTCATGTTGGCGCCAAACCAGATGAAAAACAACGAGCCCGGTTTGCCATAACGCTCGGCTTCAGGGATGAAATCGATGCTTCTTTTTTCGACGTTCATACGGATTACTCCTGAGCCTGAAGGCAGTTGTGCAAGCGGGCGATAGCCCCCGGCAACTCTTGTGGTTGATGGGCAAACTGATCGGGAGAATCAGGCGCGCAGCCGGTATAGGCCTGGCCTGCCAGCGAAAGTAGCCACTGATCGGTGGTCAACAGCTCCAGCGAATAGACCCAGTTGGCGAGAATCAACAGCGCCGAGTAATGCGCCGCTTCCGTGGTCGCCGTGCAAGCATCGGTCACCAGGCGGATGCGATATCCCAAGGCAAAGGCGTCGTACACGCTGGTCATCACACAGACATCAGTCAACACACCACAAATGGTCAGTGTGTCGATACCCTGTTGCTGCAAGCGCTCGTGCAGATCCGTCTGGAAAAAAGCGCTGTAGCGGGCTTTGTCGATGACCGTATCACCGGAAATCGGGGCCAGTACTGGAAGGATCTCGACTTCAGCGGTGCCGCTACGATAAGTAGCCGGCCCACCGTCGGCGGCCAGGGGCTCGTTGGGCGGCATCCCGCTTCCATCGGCCTGGTTGATGTGGCGGGTGTAGAAAATACCCATGGACTGCTGGCGGGCAGCGGCCAGCAGATGGGCGGTATTACGAACCACGGAATCGAACCCTTCCAGGGCGAAACCGTTCTCGCATTGCATATCAATGATCAACAGCGCGTTATTTTTGTTCATGGCAAACCTGATCACAGGGAAGGACGCCAGGCGTCCAGCACACTCCAATCGCCAGGCTCAAAAAGCCGGACGACGTAAGAATTCCACTGATGGGAGGGGCTCAGGAAACTATTTGCCAGAAACCGTTCTGCTTAGCGGAGACGCTTGGACGCAGACGTTTGATGCGCACGTGCGAAGTGGTCGAATTGGCACGTAGGTAGGCCAACTCGATACCGGGCAGCGGAAGTGCAGCAGGTGGGTTGAATCGATTGTTCATGGGGGATAATCGACCGTGGGATGAACAGCACTAGTACCGGTATACCATAATACAAAAAAGCTGCAAGTGTCCCCCGCCAAATGGATGTTCTATACATTTGAAAAATGTCACTTAGACCTTCGTCTATGACGCCGCCACTTCTCCGCCAAATGGCCAATCTCGCGATACAGAAAATTTTCTCGCACACGCTGCATCCACTGGACGCGCCCCTGCGTATATCCACTAAGGCCAGAGCTTTTCTGACCATCACAAGGGGTATCACCATGAACAGCTCTTCAATCAAGCGTCCAGTCATTGCCAGCCTGCTGACCCTGGCCATGTTCAGCGCGTTCACTTTCAGCACAGCTCAAGCCGCAGATATGTCACACCCTAGCGTGATGGTGGGCGGGCAGAGCATGCTGGCGACCAAGACCATCGTCGACAACGCTGCCAATTCGGCTGACCACACCACCCTGGTCGCAGCGGTCAAGGCCGCAGGCCTTGTGGATACGCTCAAGGGCAAAGGCCCGTTCACCGTGTTTGCGCCGGTTAACTCAGCCTTCGCAGCCCTCCCCCCAGGAACGGTCGACACCCTGCTCAAGCCAGAAAACAAAAACACCCTCACCCATGTGCTGACCTACCATGTCGTCGCCGGCAATCTGGACATGATGGAGCTCACCAAGCGCATCAAGGCCGGTGGCGGCAAAACCGAACTGACCACCGTCAGCGGCGGCAAACTGTGGTTGATGATGAACGGCCCCCACAACATCGTGGTCAAGGATGAGAAAGGCGATGTGGCAGATATCAGCACTTACGACGTCACTCAATCCAATGGCGTCATCCATGTGATCGATAAAGTGCTGATGCCAAAAAGCTGATTTTCTGCGCAACAGCTATAACTGGAAGGTGCGGCATGCAACCGAATGCGCAGGTTGGCAACCCTTGGCCACATGCCGCCCCACCCTTGAATCGAACGTTCAGGAGCCTGGCTATTTCGACCGTAAACGCCGTTCAATTGCAGAGCTTGCTGGCCGACGTTTCGTTGGGCAACCGCCGCTCGTTCGAAACCTTGTACCGAAGCGTCAGTGCCAGCACCTATGCCGTCGCATTCAAATGCCTGGGGCGCACCGATGTAGCCCAGGAAATCGTGCAGGAAACCTTCGTGCGCATCTGGCACAACGCTGCCAGCTACAACGCCGAATTGGCGCAGCCCTTGACCTGGATACTCAGCATCACCCGCAATCTGGCCATCGACCAACTGCGCAAGCGTCGTGAAGTACAACTGGACGACTACCCGCACCTGGAGCTTGAGGACCAGGCCCCCGGCGCTGTCGAGCAATTGAGTGCCGAGCGCGATGCCCGCGCCCTCAATCGTTGCCTGCAAACACTGGACAAGGCCCAGCGCACAACGATCACCACCGCCTATTTCCAAGGGTTGTCGTGTTCACAGATCGCCGCGCATCTGAACGCACCCCTGGGCTCGGTAAAGTCCTGGATTCGTCGAGGCATGGAGCGCCTGCGCAGGTGCCTTGAATCATGAACTACCAATCCCCCTCCCTTCGTCGAGCGCTGGCCGCCGACTACTGCATCGGCTTGATGTCCCCCTTGGCGCGCAAGCGGTTCGAGCGCCTGCTACGCGATGATCCAGCCTTGGGAATCGAAGTGGCCCAGTGGCATGAATCGCTGATCAGCACCCTTGAGCCTGTTTCTGATCAGCCCGTCCCAGAACAGGTCTGGAGGGCCATCGAGGCCCGGTTATTTAAAGGTGCATCGCCGTCCAAACCCAGCCTGTGGGATCTGCGCTGGATGCGCGCCATTGCGATGGCCGCCCTGTTCGCGGGGGTGCTGCTGATCGGCTTGTACTTCCACCAAGCCGACCCGCGCTACACCACCACCTTGATGGCTGCCAACCAGCAAGCGGTCATGGTCATTGATGGTTATGACGACCACCTGCTGATCGAACCGATGCAACTGGCGGCTGTCGATAGCGATCGCAGCCTGGAGTTGTGGGCCATTCCTGCTGACGGCAAACCTGTTTCACTAGGACTGTTACCTCGCCAAGGCGCGGCGAAACTTGAACTGGACAAAACCCAGCAGACCGCGCTGCAAACGGCCACAGCGTTGGCGGTCAGCCTTGAGCCCCTGGCAGGCTCACCCACCGGCCAGCCCACGGGGCCGGTGTTGTATCAAGGTGCTCTGCGTTCCCTGTAGGAGCAAGCCTTGGCTGCGATAGCCATAGGTATCTACACATCTTTTGGTGTACTGCATTTCGTAGCAGTGGACGAGTAGAACGAGGCCACGTCCGGCTGCGCAGCAGTCGTAAAACCTGGCACTTCAGTATTCAGATACACCGCGAGTACAGGCTTTGCGAGGACTACGTCCCCGGACCTGGCCTCGCTGAACTCGTCTACTGCTACGAATGTAGCCGCTGACGAGGTACGAGGCTGCGATCGGCAGCGAAGCGGCCGTAAAACCTGAGACCGTAATCCATCAGGCACACCGAAGGGCCTGAATTTACGACGGCTTCGCCGCCGATCGCAGCCTCGTACCTCGGCAGCGGCTACAAGAGCCGCGCTGCCCCAGAATTGTGTAGATACCTATGCTGCGATGGCCCCACCGCGGTGTATCAGGTAGACCGCGGTGGGGCCATCGCGAGTAAACTCTGCTCCTACATCAGTCAGCCAGGGCCACTGCGCCTACTCGCGACTCACCACGGGTCGCCAGGCAGTAATACAGTGGGCAAGTCACGGCCAGCCCCACCAGCCACGACAGGTCCACGCCGTCGATGATATTGGCGTACGGCCCGACATAGATCGAGGTGTTGGCAACCGGCAACTGCACCAGGATGCCGATGAAGTACGCCACGATCGCGTGCATGTTGAAACGACCATAGATGCCGCCATCGGCACTGAAGATCGAGTTGATATCGTAGCGGCGTTGCTTGATCAGGTAGAAGTCGATCAGGTTGATCGACGCCCATGGCACCAACACCAGCAGCAGCGCCAGGATCAGGCCGATAAACTGCGAGATGAAGTCGGACGAGGCGCTCAGTGCCATCAGGCAGCAACCCACCAGCACCACCGTCGAGAGCACTACCCGCACACGAATGCTCGGCGTCCAGTTACAAGCGAAGGTCTGGATCGACGTCACGATCGACAACACCGCGCCATAGAGGTTGAGGGCGTTGTGGCTGATGATGTTGAGCAGGAACAGCACCATCAGGATCGGGCCCAGCCAGCCAGTCGACTGCTTGACCGCGGCCATTGCTTCAGTACCTTCCGGGGTTGCCAGCACCGCGACAGCACCAAAGCTGAACGACAGGATGGTGCCCAGGCAAGCGCCCAGGTAAGTGGCCATGAACGGGCGGAACACACCGATGTCGGCCGGCAGGTAGCGCGAGTAGTCCGACACATAGGGCGAGAAGCTGATCTGCCAGATAATCCCCAACGATACGGTGGCCAGGAAACCCGAAAGATTAAAGGCGCCGCGCGTGAAGAAATCTGCCGGCAGCTCGTGGGCGAAGATATAGATAAAGCCCGCCAGCAGCGCGGTCCCCATCACCCAGGTGCCGATACGGTTGAGGGTATGGATGAAGCGATAGCCAATCACCCCGATGGCCGTGGCGCTCAGCGCACCGATAATGATACCGGCCGGCAGTGGCACCGACTCGGCAATCCCGGTAATGGATTTACCCGCCAGCACGATGTTGGAAATGAAGAAGCCCAGGTAGATGATCGCGGCGAAGAACACGATCAGCAACGCGCCATATCGGCCAAACTGGCCACGGCTCTGAACCATCTGCGGAATGCCCATGCACGGCCCCTGGGCCGAGGCCAGGGCAATGACGATACCGCCGATCATGTGGCCAAGCACAATGGCGAGCAGCCCCCACAGTAGATCCAGGTGGAATACCTGGATCACCATCGCGCCAGTGACGATAGGCAGTGGCGCGATATTGGTGCTGAACCAAAGGGTGAAGAGGTCACGGGCCTTGCCGTGGCGCTCTGCGAGTGGAACATAGTCGACCGTATGGTTTTCGATCAACTGGCTGGAACCGGTCTGCTGTGAATCGTTCATGAGTTCGAAAATGCCTGTTCTTATCTTTGTATGAAGCCAACCCCTGGCACGCTGGCTGCTCTCCGGCAGCTCAGTAGTTGCAGACCATATTATGGTATTCCAATATTTTGGCAAGACTGATCCGCTGATTGCACGACCAACTGATCCGCTTCCTTCAATGCCCTTTATTGCCTATCGATCGCCGCAGCCCCAGCAAACAGGCGCTTGACCGCCTTCTACGACGTTTGTCGCCTTCTCTGGAAAAAGGACTTGCAAAGTCAATCTTACGGTATACCATCAGACAACAAAGCTTATAAAAAGCGCCCTAGCCGCTCCCCGCGAGGATTTCCGCAATGATCGATGCCAACGTCTACAAGCATGTGATGGGTTCGTTCCCTTCCGGCGTAACCGTCATCACCACCCTGGACGACGACGGCCAGATCGTCGGTCTGACGGCCAGCGCCTTCAGTTCCTTGTCCATGGACCCGGCGCTGGTGCTGTTTTGCCCCAACTACAGCTCCGACTCCTATCCTGTTCTGATCAAGAACAAGCGCTTTGCCATTCACTTTTTGTCGGCCGAACAGCAGAAAGAAGCCTATGCCTTTGCCAGCAAGGGCAAAGACAAGGCCGCCGGCATCGAGTGGACGCTGAGCGAACTGGGTAATCCGCTGCTGGCCAATGCCACAGCTATCATCGAATGCGAACTGTGGCGTGAATACGAAGGCGGTGACCACGCCATCATGGTCGGTGCGGTGAAAAACCTCATCGTCCCGCAGCAGTCCATCAGCCCACTGGTGTATTGCCGCGGCAAAATGGGCGCACTGCCCGCCTTTGCCTGACCCCTGCGCATCATTATTAAAAAGACCAGAGATTCGAGGAACGCGTCATGAAATTTTCCCTGTTCGTGCACATGGAACGCTGGGACGAAAGCGTCAGCCATCGTCAACTGTTCGAGGACCTGACCGAACTGACGCTGATGGCCGAAACCGGCGGTTTCAGCACCGTCTGGATCGGCGAACATCACGCGATGGAATACACCATCTCGCCGAGCCCCATGCCATTGCTGGCATATCTGGCCGCCAAGACCACCACCATTCACCTGGGCGCCGGCACCATCATCGCGCCGTTCTGGCACCCGCTGCGTGTAGCCGGTGAATGCGCCCTGCTCGACGTGATCAGCAACGGTCGCATGGAAGTCGGGCTGGCCCGTGGTGCTTACCAGGTCGAGTTCGACCGCATGGCCGGCGGCATGCCTGCCTCCAGCGGCGGCGCCGCCCTGCGCGAAATGGTCCCGGTGGTACGTGCACTGTGGAATGGCGACTACGCCCATGACGGCGATATCTGGAAGTTCCCAACCTCCACCAGCGTGCCTAAGCCGATCCAGAAGCCTAACCCGCCGATGTGGATTGCCGCCCGCGACCCGGACTCGCACAACTTCGCCGTGGCCAATGGCTGCAACGTCATGGTGACGCCGTTGATGAAAGGCGACGAAGAAGTCGTCGACCTGAAAAACAAGTTCGAAACGGCCCTGGCCAACAACCCGGACGTCCCGCGCCCACAACTGATGGTGCTGCGTCACACCCACGTCCACACCACCGACGACCCGGAAGGCTGGCAGGTGGGCGCCAAGGCGATCTCGCGCTTCTACCGCACCTTCGACGCCTGGTTCGGCAACAAGACCGTGCCGCAAAACGGCTTCCTGGAGCCAAGCCCGGAATCCAAATTCGCCGAGCGCCCGGAGTTCGAACTGGACAACATCCGCAAGAACGCCATGATCGGCACCCCGGAAGAAGTCATCGCCCGCATCAAGTACTACCAGGAACTGGGCGTGGACGAGTTCAGCTTCTGGTGCGACAACAGCTTGCCGCATGAAGAGAAGCGCAAGTCGCTGAAGCTGTTTATTGATCATGTGGTGCCGGCGTTTCGTTAAGCCCTGCGCCGCCCTCTGAGGTAGGAGCTGGCTTTAGCCGCGATGAGCGCGCCACGGTGTGCCTGATATGCCGCATCGCGAGCAAGCTCTGCTCCTACACTCGTCCCTCTCACGATCCCCTGCAACAGGGGAAGGCACGTGGAGCGGGCGTGCCGGTGAATGCGGCTGAACGCCGATACTCCAGTCACCAACACTCACTGATCTCTTCTTCACCCATAATTTCCCGGATCCGTCGAATTGTCTTCGGTGTGGTATCGGCAGGAAGCTGGTCGAGATCAAACCATCCGACGTCAAGAATTTCATCTTTGTCCATGATCTGCGGCTGAGCATCATAGGATGTAGCTTTATATAAAATCACGTAATCATGCTGAAACTTCCACCTATTCAAATAGATCGAGAATATTTCCATATTCCCTAAACGGCATAACCCCGCTTCCTCTTGCAGCTCCCTTGAAATGGCCTCCAGCGGTGTTTCGCCCACGATCAAGCCTCCACCTGGGGTGTGCCAGCCGGATCTATAGGTATGTTTGACTAATAAAACCTGACGCTGGCTATTCAATAAAACAGCTCTGACGCCAATGGTAGGCGAGCCCAATAAAGATTGGACCTTGCTGACACCCCACTCTCGAATCCATTTGAATTTCATCTCATCCCCCCGCCCTGCAGCACCACAAGCAATTTTTCGCCAGTTGCCATCGTTTTCGGCAGCGCCATGAGAGTGCGCCAGATGATCCAAAGAAGTTTTACTTTGTGGCGTAGGCAATTTCTCAAATAAAAATTTCTCCAGACATCTCTGAGCGCCTAATCGCCTGCTTTACATCGATGAGTGCGCCGCGGTTTCCCGGCCGCTCCTCAGCTTGAACCCACACACCAAGCCCTTCACACTTGGCGCCTGAATTTTGTTGCGTTCAACCGAGGCTCCCCATGAGTACTGAACTGACCATCACCGACCTTGTCGTGGGTGAAGGCAAAGCCGCCGTCAAGGGCGCATTGATCACCACCCAATACACCGGCTGGCTCGAAGACGGCACGGTGTTCGATTCATCCTTCGAGCGAGGCAAACCGTTCCAGTGCGTGATCGGTACTGGGCGTGTCATCAAGGGATGGGATCAAGGCCTGATGGGGATGAAGGTAGGCGGCAAACGCAAACTGTTCGTGCCCTCACACCTGGGTTATGGCGAGCGCCAGATGGGAGCGCATATCAAGCCGCATTCAAACCTGATTTTCGAGATTGAGCTACTTGAAGTATTGACGCGGGAGGATTGACACCCCCGGCGCCATGGCGCCGGGTCCTGAAACACATCAGAACGACAGTAACCACAGGCTCAGCCCCGGGAACGCCACCAACAATACGATCCGCATCAAGTCCGAACACAGGAACGGCACGATGCCGATCGCCGTCTCGCTGTACGGCACATCCTTGGCCGTGCGCTGGACGATAAACAGGTTCATCCCCAACGGCGGGTGTATCAGCCCGATCTCCACCACCATCAAGGCCAGGATCCCGAACCAGATCGACTTATCCGTTTCGCTAAGACCGAAGAAATCCAGGCCCATGATCATCGGATAGAAAATCGGAATGGTCAGCAGGATCATCGCCAGCGAGTCCATGACGCAGCCCAGCAGCAGGTACAGCCCCAGGATAATGATCAACACCAGCATGGGTGCCAGGCCACTGTTGATGACCCAGGCCGCCAATTCGCCGGGCATCTGCGTGAGCGCAAGCCCGGAGTTGAGCAGGTCAGCCCCCAGCAGCACCAGAAAGATCATCGCCGAGGTTTCGGCCGTGCCCAGCAGGCTGATACGCAGACCCGACCAACGCATGCCGCCTTGAACCACCGCCAGAATGCCGCACGCCGCCGCCCCCAGTGACGCCGCCTCGGTGGGGTTGGCCCAGCCGCCATAAATACCCACGATCACCACCAGGAACACACCGATCACGGGCGAGACATTGATCAGTGCCTTGACCCGCTCTGCCATTGACGCTTTGGGCGAAACGGTGGACTGGGTTTCATCGCGCGCGACCATGATGCGCAACACGATCATGTAGCCGATGATGGCGATCACCCCTGGCACGATGGCCGCCATGAACAGCTTGGCAATCGATTCCTGGGTCAGCACCGCATAAATAATCAGCGGCACCGACGGCGGGATGAGGATACCCAAGGTACCGCCCGCCGCGACCGTCGCCGTCGCCAGACGCCCGGAATAGTTGTGCCGGCGCAGCTCTGGCAATGCCACATGGCTCATGGTCGCCGCCGTCGCCAGGGACGAGCCGCAGATGGCGCCAAAACCTGCACAGGCGCCAATGGCCGACATCCCCATGCCGCCCTTCCAGTGTCCGATAAACGTCGACGCGCAGCGGAAGATCGCTCGCGACAGCCCCCCATGAGTCGCAAACTGGCCCATCATCACGAACAGTGGAATCACAGCCAAGTCATAGTTGGACAGCCTTGAATAGGCCAGATCATTGAGGGTAAACAGCAACGACGACAGATCGCCATTGTTCACCGCCCAGAAACACGCCGTTCCGCCCACCAACATGGTGATGCCGATATGCACCCGCAGCAGCAACAGGCTCATGGTGATACCCAGGGCAATCAAACCCATCGCCAGACCGCTCATGACCGACCTCCAGGAGCAAAAACTTCATAGGCCCGTGCCAGTGCACAGATCCCCAACAACACCAGGCTCGGCACAATCAACATCAGCGGGATCCATAGGGGAATGGACAACAGGGTTGTCGCATCGCCAAACTCGTGGTTGTCGATCATTTGCAAGCTGGTGCGCCAGGCCAGGATAAAGGCCACGGCACAACACAGCAGATGAGCGATGCCATCCAGCGCCGTTCGCACGCCCTTGGGCAGCCAACCGGTCAGGGCATCGACCTTGATGTGGGTGCCACGCAGTTCGCACAGCGGCAGGAAAGCAGCGATAGCCACGGATGCGCCCACCTCCATCAATTCCATGTCGCCGCGCACCGGCATTGAAAACAGCTTGCGACCTACGATGGAGACAATCGACATCGCCACCAGAGCCATCAGGATCATCCCGCCGGCCAAGGCAAAGCCATGAGTGACCTGCAACAACGCAAGCCTTCCCCGCCCTTGATAGGCGTTCAGATCAATCGAGAAATCCAGTGATTCCTTCATGGCAATTACTGCGCCGTGCCGGCAAGGGTGCGCACGCCGTCAACCAGCGCTTTGCCATCCAGGCCTTTCTTGCTGGCTTCATCGACCCATTGCTGTACGGCGCTGGCAGAAGTTTTCTCCATTACCGCATAGGCATTTTTGTCGATATTGACCAGCGAGGCCGCGGGGCTTGCGCTCAGGGCGTTATCGGTAGCTTTGTCCCAGGCCGTGGCAAAGCGCTCTGACAAAGCCTGACCGCTGTTGCGCTCGATGATTTCCTTAAGGTCGGCCGGCAGGCTGTCGAACTTGCGCTGGTTCATCAGCATCGCCAGCACTGTGTAGCCGAAGGCGGGTTGCCCTGGCGGCGTCACGCTGTGGAACTCGGTTACTTCATCCAACTTGGTCGCCGGCACCACTTCCCACGCCGCGAGCGCGCCATCAACCACCCCCTTGGAAATGGCCTCGGTCATTTGCGCAGGTGGCATGCTGACGGGCGTTGCGCCCAGGCTTTCCAAGGTTTTTGCCGCCGTGCGGCTGGAAGCTCGCAGTTTCAGCCCCGCCAGATCCGCTTCGTTCTGGATGGCCTTGCCGCGCGTGTGCAGATTCATGCCGCCATCGCCGTGCACCACCAGCACCTTGTAGCCGTTGAAATCTTCCTTGGCGTACTGCTGGTAGAAATTCCAGATGATCTGGTTGCCGGCCTTGCCGCCGTAAGGCAGCACGAACGGCAGCTCCAGTGCTTCTACCCGTGGGAACTTGCCCGCCGAATAGGCAGGTGCCGTCCAAACGATATCGGCGACGCCATTGCGCGCCATGTCCGCGAGCTTGGCCGGTGTGCCGCCCAACTGCATCGAGGGGTAGATCTGGCATTTGATTCGGTCATTGGACTCCTGGCGCAGCTGTTCGCACCACGGCTCGATGATGTTGACCTGAGCATTGGAGGTGGACGGCAAAAAGTGGGCAACTTTGAGGGTAACGGTCTCGGCGTGGGCCGAGACGGCGCAGGTCAGCGCCAGGCCCAGTGCAGCGATGCTTGTTGTTTTCATTGTGATGGCTCCGTTGTTTTTATAGTCACGCCAGTACGGGGAGGTCGTGAATCGGCGATTTTGTTAATACATTAACCTTCTTGAAGTTAATGTCAACAGAGGCCAATAGAACATTAAATAGGATATTGTTAATAGGTTAATTATATGTGTAGATTACGCCAGCCGCGCCTTCTGCCAGGTCGGCCTTTTACACAGTCCTAGAGATAAAAATAATGACAAGGCACCCAAGCACCTTCCCGGCACTGACCTGCCTGCTCGTCAGCACCTGTGGCCTGAGCGGCGCTGCACATGCCGACTTTTTGGGCGATAGCAAAGCGAGCCTCGAAGCTCGCAACATGTACATCAACCGCGATTTTCGCCAGCACGACGCGCCCAAGGCCCAGCCCAGGGAATGGGCCCAGGGCTTTACCCTGCGCTATGAGTCAGGGTTCACCGAAGGCACCGTGGGCGTGGGGGTTGACGCTATCGGCCAGACCGCGATCAAGCTTGATTCGAGCAAAAGCCATCGCAATAGCGGCTTGCTGGCCTACGGTTCGAGCCTTGCGCCCGAAGACACCTACAGCGAACTGGGCGTTGCGGGCAAACTCCGAATGTCTAAAAGCGTGCTGAAAGTCGGCACCTTGCAACCCATGTTGCCCGTGGCGGCCTACAACGATGTACGCCTGTTGTCGTCTACCTACTCGGGCACCCAGCTGACCTCACAGGACATCGCTGGCCTGACATTCAATGCGGCCCGCCTGGAAAAGCTCAACCTGCGCGACTCCACCAGCAACGACGAAATGAACTACAACGGCGTGCAAAGCTCGCGCCTGGACCTGGCCGGTGGCAGCTACGCCATTAATCCGTCCCTGGCGCTGAGCTACTACTACGCGCAGATGCACAACATCTACCAGCAACATTTCGTCGGCCTGGTGCACACGGCCACACTGGCCCCGGGTATTTCGCTCAAGACCGACCTGCGCTATTTCGACACTTCCGAGAGCGGCGATCACCGCTACCGCAGCGCCGCCCGAGTGGATGGCGGGCATATCGACAACCGCTTTTTCAACGGCATGGTCACCCTGGGCATGGGCGCGCACAAGTTCGGTGTGGGTTACCAAAACCTTTCAGGCGACGGCGACTTCGCCTTCTCCGGGCTGGACCCCTACTCGGTCAACCTGGTGACCTTCAACATCTTCATCAAAGCCGAAACCGATGCCTGGCAAGCGCGCTATGACTATGATTTCGCGCCCCTGGGTGTGCCCGGCCTGACGTTCATGACCCGCTATGTCAGCGGCAGCCACAGCAACACCGTGGCGGTCGAAGGCGGCACCGAGTGGGAGCGTGATACTGACCTTGTGTACACCTTCCAGGACGGCTTCATGAAGGGCTTCAACGTTCGCCTGCGCAACGCAACCTTCCGATCCGGCAATGGATTGACCACGGATGCCAACGAAAACCGGGTGATCCTCGGCTACACCCTGGCGTTGTTCTGACGCTACGATGGCCACACCGCGCTCGGGTAGGAGTCAGGCTTGCCTGCGATGGCCGCCCCGCGGTGTGTCAGGAGGACTGCATGACCTTCATCGCGGGTAAACCCGGCTCCTACCGGGCGATGGGGCCGACCGGTAGCCACTTGGCACCTGCACCCGCGCTGAATCAGCGGCCGCGTGCCAGGCAGCGCAGGCGGCGATCATCGACCCGCTTGGCGAACCAGGCGGTGGTCAATTGCCGCGTGATTTTCGGGCTCTCTAATTTGATAACAGGCAACATCTGCCGTGGCAACGGCTTACGCTCAGCCTTGTCGGCCAAGGCAAACACTCGCTCGTACAAGGTGGTGTCGTTGAAATCGGCCAGATCACCCTGCTCCAATTGTCGACGAATCGTCCAGTTGCTCATGCCCATGCGCTTGCCCAGCGTGCGCACCGCAAGCTCGGTTGCACCGGGAAACAGAGAGCCATGCAGGATCAGGTCGCCGTCCAGCGCCAGCTCGATCCCCGAAGCCCGGCTGACGGCGTTCTGGAAAGCCGCATTGCGACTGGCGTACCAGCCGACGTTGAAATCGGCAAACCGATAGATGGCCTTGTCATAAGGGGCGGCATATCCCAACAGGTGCAGAATGCCGAAATACATTCCGCCGCGCCGACTGAACACTTCCCGGCGAATCGTCCCGTCCACCGGATAGGGATAGCCTTGGGCGTGCTTTTCGGCAAAGTCGATACTGACCTGCATGGGGCCGCCAGTTTGTACCGGGTTAAGGCCGCCAAACAAGGTCTGGCCCATCGGAGCCATGCTGATGAAGTCGTCGAACATCGCGCTCAGCTCTTTCTCGCTGCGCACGCTGTCCAGGCGCTGGTTATAGGTTTTGCCACCTGGCGAGCGCAGTTCCAAGGCGCCGCGCACCAGCAATTGCGGCATGTGCAACTTGGCGGCGCGGCGATTGATTTCCTCGCGAGCGATGCGCGATAGACCCGGCACCTTGGGGTCGGCCCGGAAGGTCGACTCCTGTTCGGTCACAGCCAGCACCGAACAGAGATTCTCACGAGTAGGCTTCAGGCTCTGCGCCGCAAAAGCTGCGTAAATGTCCGTCGCCCAGCCCTGGCGGTCGGAGGCTTCGGGTGGCAGCAGGCGCACAATCAGCTTGCGCACCTCATCAGGGGTGGGTTCGGGCGCCTCCTCCTGACGCAACGAGCCGCAGCCGGCCAGCACCAGAAAAACGCCCAACGCAGCCAGGCGCAGCCTGGAGAAAGCCACGCTATGCCACTGGCGTGCGCAGGGTCACGAACTCTTCCGCTGCCGTCGGGTGAACACCAATCGTTTCATCGAACAGTTGCTTGGTGGCCCCCGCCTTGATCGCGATGGCCAGGCCCTGAACGATTTCACCCGCGTCGGGGCCGACCATATGGCAACCCAAGACCTTGTCGGTTTTCTTGTCGACCACAAGCTTCATCAGCGTGCGCTCATGGCATTCGGTCAGGGTCAGCTTCATCGGCCGGAAGCGGCTTTCGAACAGCACCACTTCATGGCCTTGTTCGCGCGCCTCTTCCTCGGTCAAGCCCACGGTGCCAATCGGCGGCTGGCTGAACACTGCAGTCGGAATATGTTGGTAATCGACCTTGCGGTATTGCTCTGGCTTGAACAGCCGACGGGCCACAGCCATGCCTTCAGCCAAGGCGACGGGCGTCAGTTGCACCCGGCCGATCACATCGCCAATGGCCAGGATCGAAGGCTCTGCCGTTTCATACTGCTCGTTCACCTCGACAAAGCCGCGCTTGTCCAGCTTCACGTCGGTGTGCTCGAGCCCCAGGTTGTCGAGCATCGGGCGGCGACCGGTAGCGTAGAACACGCAGTCGGTCTCAAGCGTGCGGCCATCCTTGAGGGTGACGTTCAAGCTGCCGTCCGACTGCTTGTCGATTCGCAGGATATCGGCATTGAACTGCAGGTCCATGCCCCGTCTGGCCAGCTCTTCATGCAGGTGTTTGCGCACGGCAATATCGAAGCCACGCAGGAACAGTTCACCCCGGTACAACAAGGTGGTATCGGCCCCAAGCCCTTCGAAGATTCCGGCGAACTCGACGGCAATATAACCGCCGCCCACCACGATCACACGCTTGGGCAAGGTCTTGAGGAAAAAGGCTTCGTTGGAGCTGATGGCATGTTCGCGCCCCGGAATATCGGGGATCTGCGGCCAGCCACCGGTAGCGATCAGGATGTGTTCGGCCGTGAAACGCTGGCCGTTGACTTCCACCTGATGCGGGTCGATCAGGCGTGCATGACCTTCGTGCAGGGTCACGCCGCTGTTGACCAGCAGGTTGCGGTAAATGCCGTTCAGGCGCTCGATTTCACGGTTCTTGTTGGCGATCAGGGTCGCCCAATCAAAGTCTGCGTCGCCCAACGACCAGCCAAAGCCTTTGGCTTGCTCGAAATCGTCGGCAAAATGAGCGCCGTAGACCAGAAGCTTTTTCGGCACACAGCCGACATTCACACAGGTACCGCCCAGGTAGCGGCTTTCAGCCACGGCCACCTTGGCGCCAAAGCCCGCCGCAAACCGCGCAGCCCGGACGCCGCCGGAACCGGCGCCAATTACAAACAAATCAAAATCGTAGGCCATGTCTATCTCCTTGGCAGGGCTCCAAGCATACCGTCCACATTACGAAAGGGAACAAAAAAGCCACCCGAAGGTGGCTTTTCTGGTTGCCTGCGATGGGCGCTACGCGTTCGTCAAATAATCCGCGGTGCAATCGCCCTGTAGGAGCCAGGCTTGCCTGCGATAGGCGTTACGCAATTTATCAGGCAAACCGCGGTGCATCTATCAGTAAGCCTTGCCAGTCTTGTAGAAGTTCTCGAAGCAGAAGTTGGTCGCTTCGATGTAGCCTTCAGCGCCACCGCAGTCGAAACGCTTGCCTTTGAACTTGTACGCCATGACGCAGCCGTTCTGGGCCTGTTTCATCAGGGCGTCGGTGATCTGGATTTCACCACCTTTGCCTGGCTCGGTCTGTTCGATCAGGTCGAAGATGTCCGGGGTCAGGATGTAGCGACCGATGATGGCCAGGTTCGACGGCGCATCTTCCGGTTTTGGCTTCTCGACCATGCTGTGGACGCGGTAAATATCGTCACGGATCATTTCGCCGGCAATCACACCGTACTTGTGGGTCTCTTGCGGGTCGACTTCCTGGATGGCGACGATCGAGCAGCGGAACTGCTTGTACAGCTTGACCATCTGGGTCAGCACGCCATCGTCGTCCAGGTTGACGCACAAGTCGTCCGCCAGCACCACGGCAAAGGGCTCGTCGCCGATCAGCGGACGACCGGTCAGGATCGCGTGGCCCAGGCCTTTCATTTCGGTCTGACGGGTGTAGGAGAACGAGCACTCGTCGAGCAGCTTGCGGATACCAACCAGGTACTTTTCCTTGTCGGTGCCCTTGATCTGGTTTTCCAGCTCGTAGCTGATGTCGAAGTGGTCTTCCAGCGCGCGCTTGCCGCGGCCGGTAACGATGGCGATTTCGGTCAGCCCGGCTTCCAGGGCTTCTTCAACGCCATACTGGATCAATGGCTTGTTGACGACCGGGAGCATTTCCTTTGGCATCGCCTTGGTCGCTGGAAGGAAGCGAGTGCCGTATCCGGCGGCAGGGAACAAGCATTTCTTGATCATAAATGTCCTTGATAAGGGCGTTGCTTACGAATTCGGCGAAGTCTAATCAGACGGGTCTTGTCTGACAATGCCCGAGATTAATGTAAAACGATGGCATGATAGAGAAATATCCGAATAGATAGTTCCCTTTTCCTACAAATATTCGAGACACCAACGAGGTACCGCTATGCCGGGGCCATGGCCTGCTATAGCATTACGCCATCCCTTTTCGTTAGATTCGAGTGTCCATGAGCAAGCCGCTGGCACTTCTGGTCGTGCTGAGCCTCACAGGCTGCGCTACCGCGTCGACCACCTACTTGAATGACGGCAAGCCAGGCGTGCAAATCGACTGCTCCGGTGAAGCCATGTCCTGGGAAAGTTGCTATGAAAAAGCCCAGGAGTCCTGTGCCCCCCACAGCTACGACATTATTGGCACCAGCGGCACCCCAGCGCTGAAGGAAAGCGAAAAGACGCTGGGGCAGGATGTGGGCAACTATAAAAGTCGTAGCTTGGTGGTGCAGTGCAAAAAATGACTACCAGAACCGTTGCTGGCTGAGTTTGCCCCACGCTTTGATTACAACGCCTTCGGCCGATTGGGCTGCCGCCCCGGCGATGCGCTCCTGCAGGCTTTTGCGTTCGGCATAGTGCAGGTGATAAAGCTCAGCTTCGCGCGCCCGATCTGCCAGGTACTCATCGCTGGTTTTCAGTTCATCGACCAATTGCTTGTTCAACGCAGCGATGCCCAGCCAGACTTCACCAGTCGCCACTTGGTTGATGTCCAGTTGCGGGCGGTAGTGGGTCACGAAATTCTTGAACAGCTCGTGGGTCATTTCCAGGTCTTCCTGAAACTTCTCACGACCTTTTTCGGTGTTTTCGCCAAACACCGTCAGGGTGCGTTTATATTCACCGGCGGTCAGCACTTCAAAGTCGATGTCGTGTTTTTTCAACAGGCGATTGACGTTGGGCAACTGCGCCACTACCCCGATGGAGCCGAGGATGGCGAACGGCGCGCTGATTATTTTTTCGCCGATGCAAGCCATCATGTAGCCACCACTGGCAGCGACCTTGTCGATGCACACGGTCAAGGGCACGCCTGCCTGGCGAATGCGCGCCAGTTGTGATGAGGCCAGGCCATAGCTGTGCACCATGCCGCCACCGCTTTCCAGGCGCAGTACCACTTCATCGCGCGGCGTGGCCAGGGTCAGCAAGGCAGTGATTTCATGGCGCAGGCTGTCGGTGGCCGAGGCCCTGATATCGCCGTCAAAGTCCAGCACGAATACCCGAGACTTGGCCTCGGCCTTCTGGTTTTTCTTCTTCTGTTTTTTGTCGGCCTTGCCCTGCTCCTTGCGCAGGGCCTTGAGCTGCTCCTTGGAAAGCAGCGTGTGTTCAAGGCGCTCGCGCAAGCCTTTATAGAAATCGTTCAGGCGGGTCACTTCCAGCTGGCCCAATGACCTGCGCCGGCCTTTGGCGCGCATCGAGCCGATGGCGGCCAGTACCACGATGATCGCCACCACCAGGGTCACGGTCTTGGCCAGAAAGCTTGCGTATTCGGCAAGAAACTCCACGGTATCTCCTTACAGGTATACGCCCCGAAAACGCCGGGGCCAGGGTAATGGCTCCAGCATACCGGCGCGCTCCTGCGTCTGCCAGTCGGGGGAAATACCTGGCAATTGAGTTCAAACAGTCTTTTCAAACGAGCGTATGTTTTTTCATTGACAGCTCAAGGCCATCCTCATAACCTCGCAAAACCTTCAACGTGCCAGGACGACGGACGTGGGCAGTATCTATTTCATACGACATGGCCAGGCTTCCTTTGGTGCGGACGACTACGATGTGCTGTCGGACCTGGGCCAACGTCAGGCGCAAATCTTGGGCGAACACCTGGCCCAATTAGGCTTGCGCCTGGACCGCTGCCTCTCCGGCAGCCTGCGCCGTCAACAAGACACTGCCCGGCTGGCGCTGGCACCTTTGGCCGCCGCTGGCCTTGAGATACCCGCGCTGGAAGTAGATGCCGCCTTTGACGAGTTCGATGCCGATGCTGTCATTCGCGCGCTGCTGCCAGGTTTGTTGCCCAGCGAACCCAACGCTCTGCATGTTCTCAAGCATGCTCGCGACAACCGAGGGGAATTCCAGCGCATCTTCGCCTTATTGGTGAGCCGCTGGCATGGCGGCGCTCATGATATCCCGCCGCTGGAAAGCTGGCTTGATTTCGTTAAGCGGGTGCAAGCCGGCCTGGCCCGCCTCCTGGAGATCGCCGAGCCCCATCACAACATCGCCGTCTTCACCTCGGGCGGCACCCTCGCCGCCCTGCTCCACCTGGTGACGGGTATGACTGCCGAGCAAGCCTTCGCGCTGAACTGGCAGGTCACCAACACCTCGCTGAACCAGTTCAAGTTCCGTGGCAACGAAGTGGCGCTGGCTTGCTTCAACAACCAGACTCACTTGCAGTTATTGAAGACACCGGGTCTCATTACCTATCGCTGAGCCCGGAAAATGGCGACCAGAGTGGTCGCTGTAACCCCCAAAAAGGATCGAATCATGACCTCCGTAGCTGACGCCGTTCAAACCATGAAAACCAAGTTCAACCCGGACGCTGCCAAAGGGCTGGATCTGGTATTCGGTTTCAATATCACCGACGAAGACAAGCACTACGCACTGATCGTCAAGGACGGTACGTGCGATCTGCAAGAAGGCGAAAACCCGGACGCCAACGTGACCCTGGTCATGGACAGCGAAACCCTCAAGGGTATCGTCAGCGGTGATACCGATGGCATGCAGGCCTTCATGGGCGGCAAGCTGCGCGCCGAAGGCGACATGATGCTGGCGATGAAGCTCAGCGAACTGTTTCCAGTCTGAAACCTGGCCTGCGGCCTGTATGTAGGAGCCGGCTTTACCGGAGTGCCGGACCACCGCGATAGCCTTCCCGCGGTGTCTGAGGTAGACCGCGGTGAGGCCATCGCGGCTAAAGCCTGCTCCTA
The DNA here is from genome assembly GCF_057838865.1 of Pseudomonas sp. KH_021. NCBI lineage: Bacteria > Pseudomonadati > Pseudomonadota > Gammaproteobacteria > Pseudomonadales > Pseudomonadaceae > Pseudomonas > Pseudomonas sp. KH_021. The sequence goes on from NZ_CM174477.1 coordinate 3,304,388, forward strand.
CAAGGTTTGTCAGCATCCTGAAACCGAAGCCCCCAATGGCTTCGGTTTTTTAATGTCCATCGCTCATCAAGGCGATTGATCGGGCTGCAACACGGGTACCTATAAGGCAGCCGGACGCTTGTGAGCCCGCTTGCCACGCATTAGATTGGTCAATAATCACGAGCCTCATTCATAAGGGAAAAGCATGGCACTTACCGACCAGTCCACCCTGATTCGTGCCGGCGAAGAGCTAGATGCCGACTTGATCGATCCCTACCTCAAGGCCCATATCCCAGGCCTTGAGGGCATGCCTGCCATCAGTCAGTTTCCCGGTGGTGCCTCGAACCTGACCTACCTGATCGAATACCCAGGCCAGGAGTTCGTACTGCGTCGTCCCCCCTTTGGGCAAAAAGCCAAGTCGGCCCACGACATGGGCCGCGAGTATCGAATCCTCAACCAGCTCAACAGGGGTTTTCCCTACTGCCCCAAAGCCTTCGTGCACTGCACGGACGAGTCGGTGATCGGTGCCGAGTTCTACGTGATGGAGCGCGTCAACGGCGTGATCCTGCGCTCGGATCTGCCACAGGAACTGCACCTGGATGCAACGCAGACACAGGCGCTGTGCAAGAACTTCATCGACAAGCTCGTCGAGCTGCATCGCGTTGACTACAACGCTTGCGGCCTGGCCGACCTGGGCAAGCCTGAAGGTTACGTGCAGCGCCAGATCAGTGGTTGGAGCAGCCGTTACGAAAAGGCCCTGACGCCCGATGCCCCGCGTTGGGAAGCGGTCAAGGCGTGGCTGGTGGACAAGATGCCTGCCGATCACGCTCGACCTGCCATCATCCACAACGATTACCGCTTCGATAACGTGATCCTGGACCCTGCCAACCCCATGCGCATCATCGGCGTGCTGGACTGGGAACTGACCACTGTCGGCGACCCCCTGATGGACCTTGGCAACACCCTCGCCTATTGGATCGAAGCCGACGACCCGGCGCCGGTGCAATTGACCAGACGCCAACCCAGCAATGCGCCCGGCATGCTGACCCGTCGCCAGTTCGTCGACTACTACGCCGAGCGCTCGGGCATCGCCATCGACAATTACGACTTCTACTACACCTACGGCCTGTTCCGCCTGGCCGGGATCGTGCAGCAAATCTACTACCGTTTCTATCACGGCCAGACCCAAGACAAACGCTTCGCGCAGTTCATCCACATGAACAAGCTACTGGAACAGATGAGCCTGCAAGTCATTGACAAATCCAGCCTGTAACCTGCGATTACAACAAGGAAAAACCATGTCCAAGACCCAGTTGTTCGACCTCGACGGCAAGATCGCCTTCGTCTCCGGTGCCAGCCGCGGCATTGGCGAGGCGATCGCCCGGCTGCTGGCCCAACAAGGCGCCCATGTGATTGTCTCAAGCCGCAAAATAGAAGGCTGCCAGCACGTGGCGGACGCCATCACGGCAGCCGGCGGAAAAGCCACGGCCGTCGCCTGCCATATTGGTGAAATGCAGCAGATCAGCGAAGTGTTCGCCGGCATTCGCGAGCAATTCGGGCGGTTGGATATCCTGGTCAACAATGCGGCCACCAACCCGCAGTTCTGCAACGTGCTGGATACTGACCTGAGCGCGTTCCAGAAGACCGTCGATGTGAACATCCGGGGTTACTTCTTCATGTCGGTCGAAGCCGGCAAGCTGATGCGTGAGAATGGCGGTGGCAGCATCATCAACGTGGCGTCGATCAATGGTGTTTCGCCGGGTGAGTTCCAGGGCATCTATTCGGTGACCAAGGCCGCGGTGATCAACATGACCAAGGTATTCGCCAAGGAATGCGCCCAGTTCGGCATTCGCTGCAACGCCCTGCTGCCGGGCCTGACCGATACCAAGTTCGCTTCAGCACTGGTCAAGAACGATGCGATTTTGAATGTGGCCCTGCAACGGATCCCCCTCAAGCGCGTCGCGGCGCCAGAGGAAATGGCTGGCACCGTGCTTTATCTGGCCAGCGATGCTTCCAGCTACACCACCGGCGTTGCCTTGAATGTTGATGGCGGTTTCCTGTCCTGAACCTTTGCGCGCGCTGAGCGATGCGGTTGAAGATCAGGACAGCCCAGGCTCAGCGGCGCATGCCCCCGGTCGGTAACTGACCGGGCTGAAGACGCGAGTCAAGCCGATCATCAGCACGCACACCAGGATCAATGCCACCCAGGCACTGACAAAGCTACCGCTCTGCTCGCGCAACCAGCCGCTGAACCAGGGCGAAACGGCATTGATCAGAAAGCCAATGCCTTGCACGAATGCTGCCAGTTGCCCCGCTTCGCGTGGGTTAGCACGATGATCCAGTGTCAGTATCAAACTCAAGGCAAAGCAGGCGCCCAGGCCGAAGCCAATTAACGCCACCCACACCCACGCCAACTCACCCGGCAGAGCCACCAGACCACAATAGCCAATCACTTGGGCAAGCAGGCTCACCGTCAGCAGGCCTCGTCGGTCCACACAGCGCTGCGCCAGGGCCGGCATCGCCAACGCCGCCAGCACCTGGAAGATGGTCATGAAGGCCAACAACGAGCCGCTGCTCGTGACGCTCCAGCCCAACTGCACATAAAAGGCAGGTAACCAGGCCACCATGCTGGTGTAGCCGGCGTTGATCAGGCCGAAATACAGGGCCAGCAGCCAGGCCCTGCGCTGTCGATAAAAGCGCAGGCCCGCAACAGCTTGGCTATTGCCACTGCGTTTTTCGGCTATCACCATCCACAGCGGCAGTGCCAGAAGGGCCGGCACAAGCCAGATGCCCAGGCCAGGCTGCCAGTGCTGGAAATAATGGGCTGCCATTGGGCTCAACAAGGCTGCAAGGCCTCCGCCGCTCATCAAGGCCGCCGAATAGACGCCCATCGCCAAGGGTACGCGACTGGCGAAGCGACGCTTGATCACCGCCGGCAGCAGTGCCTGGATCAACGCCACACCGGCCCCTCCCAGCAGCGCCGTGCCCAGCAACACGCCGCTCTGACCAAAGCACCAGCGCAGCAGGCAAGCGGTAAAGATAAACACCAGCCCCAGCGCCACCCCACGCCTTTCCCCCAGGCAAGCTTCCACCCGCACGGCGGCCAAGGCCACGAGCCCCATGCACATCACCGGCAAGGTGGTCAGCAGTGCCGCACCCTGAAAGCCAAGGCCGGTGGCCTCGCGGATTTCGCCGAGCAACGGGCTGACGGAACTGAGGATCGGCCGCAGGTTAATACCAATCACCACCAGCAAAGCCCAGCCCAACCAGGCCGGAATAGGTTTGACGTTGTTCATGGGCTCCCGCCGATTGTGAAAATCGAATTATCGCCAGCCAGCAAAGTATTCAGAAATTAAATATAGTGATGCCTATCAGTGGCTCTGAGAATGATCCCGCCGTGTTCGACCACTCCCTGTTGCGAAGCTTTGTCACCGTCGTGGATTCCGGCGGTTTTACCCGCGCGGCCCAGCGGCTGCACCTGACTCAATCCACAGTCAGCCAGCAATTGCGTCGGCTGGAAGAAAGCCTGGGTTGCCAGCTACTGGACCGCAGCCAGCGCCAGGTCATGCCCACGGTCGAAGGCGAGCGGCTGCTGGGTTACGCCCGACGCATTCTGGCCCTGCACGAAGAAGCCGCCGAGAGCATCAGCCAGCAATCGGGTGTTGGTGTGTTGCGGTTGGGTTTGGCGGAAGATTTTGTCAGCGAGCGCGTGATGCCTCTGCTGGCCGAATTTGCTCGGGAGTATCCCTCGGTACGTCTGGAGGTCAGCAGCGGGCTCAGTACCCAACTGCACCGTCTTTACCAGGACGGTGAATTGGATCTGCTGCTGATCAAGCAGCGAGGCAGCAGCGATGACTGCGTCGCTTCCTGGCCCGAGCCGCTGGCCTGGGTGGACAGCCTCAAGCATCCAGCCATGGGCCGCACGCCCTTACCGCTGGTGGCTTTCCCGGCCGATGGGTTGTACCGCAACGAGATGCTCCACCATTTGGACGTGGGAGGCTGGCATTGGCGCATCGGCTATTCCAGCGCCAGTTTGGCCAGCGTGTGTGCAGCGGTGGCTGCGGGCCTGGGGGTCAGCTTGTTGCCATTGCGGGTATTGGGTGAAGGGCATCGGGTGCTGGGCCCAGAAAGCGGCTTGCCGGATATTCAAGGCATGCGCCTGGCCTTATACGCCCGCACTGGGCTGGGCGCTGCCGGGCATTTATTGCTGGGGCGCTTGCAGGCGTTGTGTGAACGCACCTCCAACTGATCAACGCTGCGCCACCACCAACCCTGCTGCATGCCGGCTGCCGCCACCAGAATCGCGGCCACCCCGAGCCACTGGAGCAGATCCAGCCGATGATCGAAGGCCAGCCAGTCAACGAAGATCGCTGCGATCGGGTAAATAAACGACAGCGCACCGGTCAAGGCGGTCGGCAACTTCTGGATGGCGCCATAGAGCAGCACATACATAAGGCCGGTATGCACCATCCCAAGCGTCAGCAGTGCCGCCCAACTCTGCGGCAGTTGTGGCAACGTCGAAAAATTCGCCCAGGGTGCCAGCAGCAAGACCCCGGTCGTGACCTGGATCAGCGCAATCAGATGCGGCGGCGTATCGCTCAGTCGCTTGATGATCAAGGCCGCGAAGGCATACAACAACGCCGCACCCAGCGCCAGGCTGATGCCCACCAGATAGTCATTGCCTGCAGCCCCTTGCTCACCATGGGCACTGACAATAGCGAGCATGCCGACAAAGGCCACGCTCAACCAGAACAGCTTCGGCGCAGTCAATTTTTCACCGAGAAACAGCGACGCCAATGCCACCAACAGAAAGGGCTGAACGTTGTAGACGGCCGTGCCGATCGCAATCGACGCACGGGAATAGGAGGCAAACAGCAATACCCAGTTGCCCACGATGGCCACGCCGCTGAGCACTGTCAGCCAAAAGCTTTTGCGGGTCAGAATGCCCGGTCGCAAGAAGCCCATCAGCGCGCAGATCACAAACAAAGTGATAGCCCCGAACAGGCAGCGCCAGAACACCACATCAAGTACGGCCTGCCCGGACACCAGCACAAACCAACCGATGGTTCCTGAAATCAACATGGCCGCGACCATTTCCAACGAACCGCGTTGCAATGAGGTCAGCATAATAAGCCTCCTTTTGTCAGGGCATCAGTATCCCAAGCCGAGTAGGCGCGGTTCCAGCGCTTGGCGCAGGCTAAACTGATCCTTGGCCTTTTTTATAAAGGCAGATTGGCAAAAGTACCGAGAGGGAATAAGGATGACCGATGAAATCGACCGAGTACTGATCAGCGCCTTGATGGAGGACGCCCGGCGTTCGCTCAAGGCGCTGGCGCAACTGAGCGGCCTGTCTTCTCCCAGTGTCGCCGAGCGCCTGCACAGGCTGGAGGAACGCGGTGTGTTGACCGGCTACACGGTAGAAGTCGATCCCAAATGTTTCGGTTATCAACTCCAGGCCATCGTCCGCATACGCCCCTTGCCGGGCAAGCTACAGGAAGTGGAGCGCCAGATCGTGGCCATTCCTGAGTTCACTGAGTGCGACAAGGTCACCGGCGACGATTGCTTTATTGCGCGCCTGCACGTGCGCTCAATGGAGCAGTTGGACGCCCTGCTCGACCGGCTCAACGGCTATGCCGAGACCAATACGGCGATCGTCAAGAAGAGCCCGGTCAAGCGCCGCTTGCCGCCGATGGCCTGATGTGGCGGTTATAGCGGATCGTCTCGATCAGGAAAATAGCGACAACTCTTGCGTTTGGCCATCTGCTCGGGCGACGGACGCTCATGGACAAATACCGGTGGGCGGTCGGAATAAATTTCCAGAAACCCCCACTTCAGGTCCGCTTCGGTCTGACCTGGCTTGGGCGGCTCGAACCACCAGACTTCTCGACTGATCAGTGCCATGGATTGACCTCTGGCCTCGGAATGACCGTTTCATCTGGGTAACTATAGCGACACGATGAACGGTGGGAGCAAAAACAGGCCAAGACCATTAATGGCATATTTTTATGCTTTAATTGTTCTTGTAAGCTCATCCACCTTATCGAGGAGACTTTCATGAACATCAAAACATTGGCACTGCTGGTGTTGGCACTGTCCTTCAGCCCCGCCTGGAGCCCTTCCCAGCAAGCCCTTGCCGCCACCCCCACGACCGACTCCGCAGCATTGACCACCCGCCTCGCTTTGCGCGACCTCTGGGTTGAGCATATCTTCTGGATCCGCACCTACGTCATTGCCAATCAGACCGGGCAACAGGCCCAGGCCGACAGCGCCGCCAAGCAAGTCGTGGCCAATGCCACCGCCATCGCCAACAGCCTTGCGCCGCTGTATGGCCAACCTGCGGCCGACCAATTGCTCACATTGCTTGCCGGGCATTGGGGTGCGGTCAAGCAATACAGCGATGCTACCGTTAGCCAGAACGCCAAGAACAAGGACGCCGCCGTCAAGGAGCTGACCAGCAACGCCAAGGCCATTGCAGCGTTCCTGTCCAAAGCCAACCCCAATTTGCCAGAGCAGGCGCTGGTCAACTTGCTGGCCGCCCATGGTGGGCATCACGTCGCGCAGATCGACGAGCTGGCGAAAAAAGACTACAACGCCGAAGCTCAGACATGGGCGGCCATGCGCACGCATATCCTGATGCTGGCCGATACCTTGACGGCGGCGCTGGTCAAACAGTTTCCCGACAAGTTCTAGAGTGTTTCCAAGGTAAGGAGTCATCCCATGCTTCAGGGTTTAGGTCGTACCCAACAAGACTTGTTGAGCGCACTGCTCTACCAGTCCGATGGCATGAGCATCGACGAACTGGCCAATCATCTGGCCGTCACCCGCACGGCCATCCGCCAGCACCTGGCAGCGCTGGAGCGCGACGGGCTGGTCGTGCGGGGCGAAACCCGGCCGACCGGCCGACGCCCGGAGCAGTTGTACCAACTGACCCCACAGGGCCGTGAGCTGTTTCCTCGGCAATATCAATTGCTGGCCAACCTGCTGATCGGGGAAGTGGCCGAACTGCTCGGCGAGCCTGGGTTGGTCGCGCTGATGCGCAGCCTGGGCAAAAAACTCGCGGCCGGGATGGCTAGCCAGGAATTGAACGAAACTCAGATTGCCGAACAGATGAACCAGGCAGGCTACGAAGCCGAGGTATTTTTTCGCTCAAGCGAACAAACCGAGATCGTCGCGCACAATTGCGTCTTCCACCATTTGGCCAAGGTGCACCCGCAAGTCTGTGAACTGGACCTGGCCCTGATAGGTGCCTTGGGGCATGGCGAGGTCGAGCACCTGGAATGCATGTTACGCGGCGGTCATGTGTGCCGATTCAAACTCATCAGGCAAAAAACAAGGGATACAGCGACAGCACCAGCAAGGTCGCCATCGACAGGTTGAACACCATCAACCAGCGGGGGTTCTGCAATACATTGCGCAGGGCACTGCCAAACCCGGCCCAGACGCACACCGCCGGCATGTTGATCACCGCGAAGACCACCGCAATGGTAATGACATTGAGCAAGTAACCTTGGGAGGGCGTGTAGGTCGTGATGGCACCCACGGCCATGACCCACGCCTTGGGGTTAACCCACTGAAACGCGGCAGCGCCCCAGAAACCCATTGGTTTGCGATTGCCAGCCATCTCTGTGGCCAGCGGGCCCGAGGTAGCAATCTTGTAGGCCAGGTAAAGCAGGTAAGCCGCGCCGATGTAGCGCAGCACTTCATAGGCCATTGGGAAGGTCTTGAACACCTCGCCCAAACCAAAGCCCACCGCCATCACCATCACCATGAATCCGACGCTGATACCCACCGCATGGGGGATGGTGCGACGAAAACCGAAGTTCACGCCCGACGCCAGCAACATGGTGTTGTTGGGCCCCGGTGTGATCGAAGACACGAACGCAAACAAGGCGAACGCCGAGAGCAGATTGATGGAGAGCGACATGATTTCATCCTGAACGAAGTGAATGCGACAGTCACGACATTATCGGAATAGAACCTGTTTGCTCCGGTACAGTTAAGAGAAATTGCAGGAGTACACCCAAACTGTTTAGTTATGTACCAATCCGTGCAACAGTCCTAGCCGCAACCCAGGCTCCGACGGCGTCATGCTGTCGATACCGAGGGTCTTGAAGGCGGCGAGCATGATTGCCAGTCCACCCGGCAACATGTTCAGCCGTTGGCTTTGCAAGCCCACCAGGCGCAAACGGTTGACGTTTTCCGCCGCCAACAGGCGCAGTACCAGGCGCAACAGCCCGGCATGGGTGATGCCGCTTTGCCCCGGATCGTTCAGACCATTGAGTTTGAGGATCTTGGCCAGCATGCGCACCGTTCCCGACGAACCCAGCGCTTGCTCCCAGCCTTGGGCACGGTAGCGCCCGGCGATTTGTTCGATATACCGGCACGCCACCCGCTCGGCCTCCTGCAGTGACAGGCTGCACACCCGTCCCCCGGCAAAGTAGCGTTTGCCAAAGGTGCCACTGCCAATGGGCAGGCTTTCGGTCAGCAGCGGATGATCGCCCTGCCCCACGATAAACTCAGTTGAGCCGCCACCAATGTCCACCACCAACCGCGTGGCTTGTTCGGATGGCATGGCATGGGCGATGCCTTTGTAGACCAGTTGAGCCTCTTGATGGCCGCTGATGACTTCAATAGGGAAACCCAGGCGCTGCTCCGCGCCGGCCAGAAACACACAGGCGTTATTAGCCTGGCGAACCGCACTGGTAGCCACCGCTCGGACCCTTCCTGCATGAAACCCGCGCAGGCGCTTGCCAAATCGCTCCAGCGCCTGCCAGCCACGCTCAAGCGCGAGGTGATCGAGTGCATCCCCTTCGAGCCCCTCGGCCAAGCGCACCGGCTCGCGCAACGTTTTGACCTCTTCGATGACCAGACGGCGATCTCGTTTGACCGGCTGGGCAATCATCATGCGAAAAGCGTTGGAGCCCAGATCAACGGCGGCAAACAGCGAGAGATCACCTTTCATGAATTTCATGAACAAGTCCTGTCGTGGGGGCCGGGGGCATTTCAGCGCGAGCCGCGAGGGAGAGTAGTCGAGAAAGGGTGCCATCATTTTGATGCCACTCGGATGTCAGCCCATGTGCAAGTCGACAAAAGCGTCGTTGATGGGGAATATCGGCGTTAATGACCGAGATGAAACGGTTCACCTATCGACATGTATTCCGTCGGAAGTCACGAAGCAGGCAACAGCGCAAAACCCCACGAGGTGTCCGCCTTGGTTGTTCCTTTGCTCTTGAGATCGAGCGCCGCCCGCGCGGCGCATCGCCGGCTAAAGCCGGCTCCCACATTGGTTGCAACGTGCCATGGCCTGTGAGAGTGGAGTTGTCAGCCACGTGCCCCCCACTCGAAACCAATAAAATCCAAAGCCGAACCACCAAGGCTAACAACCCCTACCCCACAGGCCATGGCACGTTGCAACAAATGTGGGAGCCGGCTTTAGCCGGCGAATGCGCCGCGCGGGCGGCGCTCGATCTAGGCAACAGCGCAAAACCCAAGCCAAGCGCCTGGAAGCCTTGATACGGCCTTCCTCCCTTCATTCTCAGGGTGAACCGCAGAGTGCCTGTCAACAGATCGCATGAGCCACACAAGGTGCCTGCCTTGGTTTTTTCTTTGTTCTTGAGATCGAGCGCCGCCCGCGCGGCGCATTCGCCGGCTAAAGCCGGCTCCCACATTGGTTGCAACGTGCCATGGCCTGTGAGAGTGGAGTTGTCAGCCACGTGCCCCCCACTCGAAACCAATAAAATCCAAAGCCGAACCACCAAGGCTAACAACCCCTACCCCACAGGCCATGGCACGTTGCAACAAATGTGGGAGCCGGCTTTAGCCGGCGAATGCGCCGCGCGGGCGGCGCTCGATCTAGGCAACAGCGCAAAACCCAAGCCAAGCGCCTGGAAGCCTTGACACGGCCTTCCTCCCTTCATTCTCAGGGTGAACCGCAGAGTGCCTGTCAACAGATCGCATGAGCCACACAAGGTGCCTGCCTTGGTTTTTTCTTTGCTCTTGACATCGAGCGCCGCCCGCGCGGCGCATCGCCGGCTAAAGCCGGCTCCCACATTGGTTGCAACGTGCCATGGCCTGTGAGAGTGGAGTTGTCAGCCACGCGCCCCACCCGAAACCACAAAAAATCCAAAGCCGAACCACCAAGGCTAACAACGCCGATCTCACAGAAAATGGCACGTTGCAACCAATGTGGGAGCCGGCTTTAGCCGGCGAATGCGCCGCGCGGGCGGCGCTCGATTTGGGCAACAGCGCAAAACCCAAGCCAAGCGCCTGGAAGCCTTGACACGGCCTTCCTCCCTTCATTCTCAGGCCTTACACCACCTCCAAATACGACTCATGCACCATCTGCCCCAACGCCCGCACCTGCTCAATCAGTTCGGTCAGCCACCCGTGCAGCCCCGCCCCCAGAATCTCGTCGATCCCGGTGTAGCGCAACCGGGCATTGAGTTCTGCCGCCAGCCGCTGGGCGCGGCGGCCAGTGGTGCTTGGCAGGTCGGCGAGGATTTGGTCCAGTTCCTCGACACAGGCATGCAGGGAGCGCGGTACATCGGCGCGCAGCAGCAGTAACTCGCACACCTGGCGAGCTGCCGGCGAATGCCGATACGTCTCGGTGTAAGCCTCGAACGACGACAAGGCCCGCAGCAAGGCACTCCACTGGTAGTAACCTCGGGCCGAATCGTCGCTGACTTCCTCGGACTCTTCACCGAACATTTCGTAGCGTGCATCCAACAAACGCAGCGTGTTGTCGGCGCGTTCGATAAAAGTGCCCAGGCGAATGAAGCTGTAGGCTTCGTTGCGCATGATGGTGCCGCTGGTGGCACCGCGGAACAAGTGCGAGCGCTCTTTCACCCACTCGCAGAAGCGGCTGATGCCATAGCGCCCCAGCCCTTGGCTTGCCAGGCTGCGCATCTCAAGCCAGGTGGCGTTGATGTTTTCCCACATGTCGGCGGTAATCCGCCCACGAACCGCGTGGGCGTTGGTTCGGGCAGCGCGCAGGCAGCTGTAGATGCTGCCAGGGTTGTGCTCATCCAGGACGAAAAAGTGCAGCATGCGCTCCACGTTCAACTCGCCGTGACGCTCGTGGTAGTCCTCCAGGGTGCCGGTAGACAACAGCGCCATGGCAAGCTCGGTGTGCCCTTCTCCGCGCCCGGCCTGGGGCATCAAGGACAACGAATAACTGACCTCCAACATCCGCGCCAGGTTCTCGGCGCGCTCAAGGTAACGGGACATCCAGTACAGATCGGCAGCAGTTCTAGAAAGCATGGTTCAGTCCTCTACCACCCAGGTGTCCTTGGTACCGCCGCCTTGCGACGAGTTCACCACCAGCGAGCCTTCACGCAGGGCAACGCGAGTCAGGCCACCGGGCACCAGGCGGGTTTCGCTGCCCGACAACACGAACGGGCGCAAGTCGATATGCCTGGGGGCAATCCCCTGCTCGACGAAGGTCGGGCACGTGGACAGGCACAGGGTCGGTTGGGCGATGTAGTCCTGCGGCCGGGCCTTGAGCCGGGCACGGAAGGTTTCAATCTCGGCGGCGCTGGCGGCAGGCCCTACCAGCATGCCGTAGCCACCGGAGCCCTGGGTTTCCTTGACCACCAGTTCTGGCAAGTGCGCCAGCACATGGGACAACTCTTCAGGTTTGCGGCATTGCCAGGTCGGCACGTTTTTCAGGATCGGCTCTTCATCGAGGTAGAAACGAATCATGTCGCCGACATAGGGATAGATCGACTTGTCGTCCGCCACACCCGTGCCGACGGCATTGGCCAGGATCACATGGCCTGCACGGTAGGCGCCCATCAGGTCGGGAACCCCGAGCATCGAATCAGGGTTGAAGAACTTCGGGTCGAGGTAGGCGTCGTCCAGGCGACGATAGATCACATCCACTGCCTGCGGGCCTGCGGTGGTGCGCATGTACACACGCTCATCGCGCACGAACAGGTCCGCGCCCTCGACCAGTTCCACGCCCATCTCGCGGGCCAGGAACGCGTGCTCGAAATAGGCACTGTTGAAGCGCCCCGGCGTGAGCACCACCACCGTTGGGTTATCCAGCACACAGGAACTTTTAAGCGTGTCGAGCAGTAAGTTGGGGTAGTGGTCGATAGGACGCACTCGCTGGGCGGCGAACAACTCCGGGAACAGGCGCATCATCATCTTGCGGTCTTCGAGCATGTAGCTCACGCCGCTGGGGGTGCGCAGGTTGTCTTCCAGGACGTAATAGCTGCCGTCCCCGTCGCGTACCAGGTCGACCCCGGCAATGTGCGAATAGATATTGCGATGCAGGCTCAGGCCCTGCATGACTTTCTGATAGCCCTCGTTGGCCAGCACCTGCTCGGCAGGCACGATACCTTCCTTGAGGATGCGCTGGTCATGGTAGATGTCCGCCAGAAACATGTTCAGCGCCTGCACCCGCTGGATGCAACCACGCTCCACGACTTCCCACTCGCTGGCCTTGATGCTGCGGGGAATGATGTCAAATGGAATCAACCGCTCGGTGCCCTGCGCATCACCGTAAAGCGTGAAGGTAATACCTGCCCGATGGAACAACAGGTCGGCCTCCCGCCGACGCTGTTCCAGCAATTCAACCGGCGTGCTCGCCAGCCAGCGTTCAAACGCCTGATAGTGCGCGCGACACTTACCGTTTGCCTCATACATCTCGTTGTAAAACGTACGGTCCATGCCGAATTCCCTGTTGCCCGAGACTTTGAACTGTCACAGCAAAGCCTGTGCCTGATCGGCTGGCAAGCGGAAAACAGCCGGCAACCAGAAAAAACCCTCTTCAACGCGCACCCTTATAGCGCCATCGGTCAAACCGAGGGCAAAAGCGCACTAAAAACAGGCGATTACGCCATTTGCGCGATCGCCGCTGATCGATCCCTTGGTGTAGGAGCCGGCTTTACCCGCGATGGGCTCACCGCGCATATCAGGCAAATCGCGTCGTGTTCATCGCGGCTAAAGCCTGCTCCTACCAGTCGCCTTGTCTTCCAGAGCGCTAGCCGAAATTGAAATTTTGCGTTACAAGAATACTAGCTGAAACGCTTCATCTAACTCCAAGAGGCCGTCATGTCCCAAGAAACGATTCTCAGCCAGCTGTTCCCTACCGCCGAACAAATCCCCGAGGCCTGGCGCCTGGAAGGCCCGATCGAACAACGCGAATACCTGGTCGATGGCCAACTGCTGAGTTGGCAAGGGCCGTTGCGATCGGTGCGCAGCCCTATTTGCCTGGCCAGCGCCGAGGGCGATCAAGCGGTGATTCTGGGCAGCACCCCGCAACTGGATGCGCAAACCGCCCTCACCGCCCTGGATGCCGCCGTACGCGCCTACGACAATGGCCAAGGCCTATGGCCGACCCTGCGAGTGGCCGAGCGGATTCGCCATGTGGAAACCTTCCTGGCCAAGATGCGCGAACAGCGCACCGCCGTGGTCAAGCTGCTGATGTGGGAAATCGGCAAGAATCTCAAGGATTCAGAAAAAGAGTTCGACCGCACCTGCGACTACATCGTCGATACCATCGAGGCACTCAAGACGCTGGACCGACGCTCCAGCCGCTTCGAACTGGAACAGGACACCCTCGGCCAGATTCGCCGCGTGCCGCTGGGTGTGACCCTGTGCATGGGCCCTTACAACTATCCGCTCAATGAAACCTTCACCACCTTGATCCCGGCGCTGATCATGGGCAATACCGTGGTGTTCAAGCCGGCCAAGTTCGGCGTGTTGTTGATTCGCCCGCTGCTGGAGGCCTTCCGAGACAGCTTCCCGGCCGGGGTGATCAACGTGATCTACGGCAGCGGCCGCGAAACCGTCAGCGCCCTGATGGCCAGCGGCAAGATCGACATCTTTGCCTTTATCGGTACCAACAAGGCCGCCAGCGACCTGAAAAAACTTCACCCGCGCCCTCACCGCCTGCGCGCGGCCCTGGGCCTGGATGCCAAGAACCCCGGCATCGTGCTACCTCAGGTAGACCTCGACAACGCCGTGAACGAGGCAGTCACCGGCGCCCTGTCGTTCAATGGTCAACGCTGCACGGCATTGAAGATCCTGTTTGTCCATGAAGACATTGCCGACAGCTTTATCAGCAAATTCAACGCGCGTCTGGCGACCCTCAAACCGGGCATGCCGTGGGACGGTGCCGCCCTGACGCCGCTACCGGAGCCTGGCAAGGTCGACTACCTCACCACGTTGGTGAGCGACGCCATTGCTCATGGCGCACAGGTGGTCAACCCCGGTGGTGGTCAGGTGCGCGAATCGTTTTTCTATCCGGCGGTGCTTTACCCGGTCAGCCCGGCGATGCGCGTCTACCATGAAGAGCAATTCGGCCCGGTGGTGCCGGTGGTGCCTTATCGCGACCTGCAGACGGTGATCGATTACGTGCTGGATTCGGATTTCGGCCAACAACTGAGTATTTTCGGCACCGACCCGACCGAAGTCGGGCGCCTGGTCGATACCTTCGCCAACCAGGTCGGGCGTATCAACCTCAACGCCCAGTGCCAGCGCGGCCCGGACACCTACCCCTTCAACGGTCGCAAAAACTCGGCCGAAGGCACCTTGTCGGTCCATGACGCCTTGCGGGTGTTCTCGATCCGCACCCTGGTCGCCACCAAATTCCAGGACAGCAACAAAACCCTGATCAGCGAAATCATTCGCAACCGAGCGTCGAGTTTCCTGACCACCGATTACATCTTTTGACGGGTACCGGAGTCTGATGTAGGAGTCGCTGGATCACCTGTGGGTCCGGCGAGCTTGCAATTGGCAAAATACTGTATAAACATACAGATTACTTGGCGAGTGTCTTCGCCAAGTGGCCAATCAACATCGAACGGAGGGAACTACCATGAGCGTCAAACCCATCCCGGAGGGCCAACACAGCATCACGGCCTACCTTGGCATCGCCAATGCCAGCGAAGCCATCGACTTCTACAAACGCGCCTTCAACGCCACCGAAATGTTTCGCCTCACCACCCCAGACGGCAAGATCGGCCACGCCGAGCTTCGTATCGGCGACTCTTCGATCATGCTCGGCGAGCCGTGTGATCAGAGCCCATTGCGCAGCTCGCAATCCCAGCAGCCGTCCATTGGCCTGCACCTGTACGTGACTGACGTCGATGCCCAGTTCAAGCAGGCCATTGATGCAGGGGGCATTCAGGTCAGCGAAGTCAAGGATCAGTTCTACGGCGACCGTAGCGGCACCTTGACAGACCCCTATGGCAACCTCTGGTTTGTCGCCACTCACAAAGAGGATCTGTCACCCGAGCAAATCAGGCAGCGTGCTGCCGAAATGTTCGGCGGCAAGGCTAGCTGACTGAATGCTGCTCACCGGCCTGTGCCGGTGAGCAGCCCGTGACGGCAGTCGATTTTTGCCTTACCTTGACCGCACTGCACACCTTTAGCGCAAGGGTCCCGGCCTGGATAGCCTATGAGAATCATCGAGAAAAATGGCACCCTGGTGCGCACCCTGACCCCTGCTGAAGAAGTACTGGCCCGCGGCTTTGCCAGCGGAACCCTGGAGGGTCACCGCCAACTGCAAGCCAACCAGTTGCTGATGAAGCTTCGCACCGAAGGCCACTGGCTGGCCTGCGATTGCCAGCCCCACGCGCTGCCGGTCATGAACGTCACGCTCAACAGCAACACCGGTACGGTGTTCCTCAAGAACAACCCAGACACCCCGGAGCATGCGCCAGACTGCCCGTTCATCAAGGACGAATATCACAGCGCGTCAGCGGCCGAACGTGAAGCACCGCCAGCCGCCTGGCTACCCCCGGACATGCCGTTGAAGTTGATCGGCGAGTTCCGCAAGACTGACAACCCCGAAGGCGAGCGCGGCCCCCTGACGCCCGCCCAGCGCCGCGACCAGCAACGCTTGTTGTCATTGCTGGTGACCTGGATCGAAGCCAGCGGCCTGAATGTCTATGCGACCCATTTGAAAAAGGATCTGACCCAGCAGTTCGCCGAACTGCGCAGCGTGGCCGCGCGCTACCCACTGGTCGACCGCGTGCCGGCCAGCAACTACCTTGAAACACGCATCGACATGAAGCACATGATGATGCTCAAGGCCCGCCTGCGCGAAACATCGCTGTTCGGCAACCATCGCCGCTATGGGCTATTGCTCGACTGCGTCAACGATGTCCGCGCGCGCAAGCTGTTCAATGATCGCAGCGAAGACGGCTTCGACTTCCAGGGCCATCACTTGCTCTGGGGAGGCGCCAGGGCGAGCGGCCCGCTGCTGGCCCTGGCGATCTACTCTCCGGCCACGGCGGGCAGCCACTTCTACGAAATGATCCATGTCGCCACCCTGCCCGTGCTGTCGCGAGGGCACCTGTTTCCGGTCTACCGCAACGAAGAGCGCGAACCGCTGAAGATGCTGGTGTCCCTGATCGACTGGATGGCCAGCAAAGGGGTCAAGGTCGTCATGCGCAGGCCCATGATCGGCGGCGATGAAATGGATGAGCTGGTGTTGAGCTCTGACTTGGACCGAGTTTTGTCGGTATCACTGGTGCAACAGCCACAAGGGCCAGAGCCGAGTTCTGACACCTTCAAACGTTTCGCAGACTTCAAGAGCCTGGAGACGTTCCGCAAATACGTGGCCGGGTTCTTCATGCGCGAGCGCGACTGACGGCTGCTAGCAACCGAAAGCTCAAGATAGATGCCATTGCCCACCGCGTACTTTTACTGGACAAAACTCTCCAACGTAGAGAAATCCTATCTGATCATGCAAATTTGATCGCTGAGTACAAAGTCACCATGGCGAACTGGAAGGCCGATGAGGAAGAACTCAAGATAAAACGTCAGAGCTTCCACAATCGGCTTGAGGAGCTCAGAAAATAAGCCCTAGCGGAAATCACCAAAGCTCGACAAGTGGAAACGGATGCGGCGACAGCTATGCCCAAGCGATCGCATGGGGTGATGTAAAGAGTGAAAGAGCAGCCAGTGCCGATGCGCAAAACGCTGGTAACAACCTCACAACAACTACGGAGCAGCATCGTCGTCAGCAATTGATTATCACCGCGCTGGAGTAAGAGCTCGTAACGGTCGATCAGCACATCACAGAGGCGCAAGAGGAATACAAGAAGATTGAAACGAAGACTTTGCATCTTGCACATGATACGCTCGAGGATAAATGGAACACCGCCGCAGAAGCGGCGCTAGACATTGGCGGCAAGTTGTATACTGCGACCAAACTGATCGGGCGAGATGCCGTAACTTTGATGAACCTCGACATCCCTGAGCACGGAGGAAATTCCGGCAGTTGGAACCAGCGTCACCTTGAAGATCGGTCCCACCAAACACAGCGCAGAGGATGTTCTCGCAAGCTAGCTACGTAGTACGATAAACGCTCCAAAAAAGCCGACCTCAGTCGGCTTTTTATGTATCCGGAGCAAGCTCGCCAGATTATTTGTCACAGACAAAAGTGAAATCCACCAACTTATAATTTGAAATCTGATTCAGCAACAGCTTGCAACCCTCATCCTTATAACTTACGCCTACAATATTCCCCGGGTACATTCTCCAACTTTTGTTATTAACAATAATCTCAGCATAATCATTCAATACAATATCGGTAACCGACACAACCACATCCAAACCAAAAATTTTCTTGGAGGTGCTTTTAGTCAGAGAGAACTCAGACGCCTCACTATAGAGGCTTGAGATAAAATCATTTTTCTGTTTAAGCTTTTCGCTTAGCTCAGAAAGCTGCTTTTTTAGCTCACCAACTTTTTTTTCATGAAACGACTTAATTGATTCGATTTCTGCTTCCTTTTGATGAAAATCGATTTTAACCTTTTCAAGATCTTCCTTGAGCTTCTTATTATCAAGAATAAAAATTATTTGACCATCCAAATGACTCGAAGCAGTTTCAATTCTTTTAATTGTTTCCGGCAACTTCCATTTCTCAGACCTTTCATATCCATCCACAACAGACGATAACTCTTCGATCCTATCATTGCGCACATTCCAAGTGGCTGCGACTACCGCCCCAACTAAGGCAAAGCCCCCGATGATTACTTGATTAAGACTGAACTGCACTGATTTTCCCTATAAACCTAACAGCTAAATACCAACCGTAGCAAAGCTCATTTTTTGTTCGGATCGACATGCTACGGCTCCCTCATTAAATTTTCTACCAGCAGCTTCTGGTATTTACCGCGCACCTCCAATCAACGAAAATTAGACGAGAGCAGCCTTTCATGATACGCATGACAATTACTTAGTGCACACATCAAAAAACAGGAAGCATTTGAGAACTTTCAAATTCAAAATACAATCCTGAGGTTATGTGTTAACTCTCAGCGATAGCCGTTAGTGAAATGTGCTAATAAATTCACGACTGCCCGCGGTCCACATCGGAATCGCCGATAGAGGGTGGCAACCCCTCCAGGCGGTCGTCTATATCGTTTACCAACATCGTCGCTTTAGCGAGAAACGACTCCAGCTTATTTTTTCGGTCAGTAAGGACGCTTCGCTGGTATGCGTTCGGGTCCGGCTCTTTCATCAGATCGCTCTGATCCTTGATGAAACGGATCACGCTGAATTCAAAGCTTTCGTCGATGCCCGCTTCCATGGCAAGCTCGACCCATTCCATTGACTTATCCAGCGCCGCGTCCGCCGCCAAGGTCAGGCAATAGTCGATGAGAACCTTCGAAATTTGATCGAAGGCGCTCGCCAACTCAACCCAATGCTGCGTTTCCTTGGCCTCACTGCACTCCATTTCCGGTGCGCGAGATGGTGAAAAGTATCGGGGGGACTGGCTTTCTGGATCGAGACTCGCTAAAGCCCTCAAAATCGGTTCGAATTCTTCGAATGGCCGCATGCCTCGTGGCAGTGCAAAGCGTTGAGCCCACAGAGCCAGAATCGCATCGCGAAGATGTGCTTGCTTAGCCACTCGATCTTCGCCCGTCGAGGCCTCTGCTTCCTGCATAAGCTCCGCAACATAATGCGCCATCCAGCGTCCGAGAGTATCTACGGAGTCGCCGAGCCCTAACTCGCCAACGAGCTTTTTCCCAAGGGCGATTACCGCTTCAGAGCGAGCGGATTGTTCCGTCACTTCTAACAATGAAGATTCTGGTGCTTGGTGGAATGTTTCGGAGCTCATCGTCGCCTCGTTTTTCATAATGTTGATGACGAGATCGTCGCTGAATTTCGACCTCGACAACCAAGTCCATGCCGATTGCCGTCAGGAAATTAACAACAAACTGGACGGAAGCTTCAAGCCTAAGCCCGTTCGACTGTTCGGTACTATCTTTTTCGGGAAAATACCCCCATGTTTCGGATTGAAGTATCGGCGTCGGACTTGAGGGAGATAGCCACATCCGGCGGTCGGAGTCTGTGAGTAAACGCATCATTTCGACAACGAAGGGAGCGGGCTCAGGTGCGGGGAAGCGTATATCACCAGCCCACCGATCACTTTCGTCGATGCCACCTTCGTTTGGCCGGTCGACGATCCACCCCTTCAACTGATAGGCCCCCTGATCAATCTGGAGATCGTCATCGAAATTGGGAATTCGAAAGTCGTGCGGATTATCTGTCGTCTGAAGTGCTCGAAGCAGCGATGCAGAGCGTTCGCGTGACACCAAAGCGGTGTGAACTAGAATCGACTCTTTTCTACTTGTGTCCAAGTCTGACCACCGCCCCCAAACGGTCATAAAACCTGCCTCAGGGTGCAGCGCTCGTTCGAAGTCGCTGATCGCAATCGAGCCCAACCACTCGGTTTTGTTGCAGTCGTCTCGCCAATCGGGGCGCTCCGTTGGTTGTGGATCGCGCCGATCTGCAAGCCACCGGCCGTCTGTGCGCGAAATGTCGTGACGTGTCATCCAGTCCGAGAACTTATCGTCTTCCCAATCGTTGGAGCTCTCGATCTGCGGCCTTGTCGCCAGTAGACGTCCGGCTGCTATCATCATTCCGTGGTACGAAAGGTAGAATCCATGGTCATCTACTCGTGGATAACTACCGTGGCTATGGTGTGTGCCTTCGTGTTGATAAAGGCGCAGCCTATTCCGTTCGTCTACGTCCCAACGATGTGGCCCCGCATAGCCAAGATCGCCGCGAATTGCCTTTAGCGTTTCCCGCTCCACATCGGACTGCGACATCCCAAAGCATCGGCCGAGCGGCGCCAGCCAATACGGACCGAAATCTATCCCAAAGAAGTACCGGTCGTTCTCTGGAAGCTCTTCTTCGTCAGGCACTCCTGTCTCATCGGAAACTCGTTCTTTCAATGAATCGCACTTTTCGGTGTCGAACTGTGAGGAATTGATGTCAACCAACCGTTGCCGAATGTCCGACGCTAGGGTAATGAGCCCTTGTGCGTCAAGCTTTAAGACGGCTCGAGCCGCGAATAAACGGATAATAATATGCGGCTGGTTCACGCTTGCGTGCGCCAGAAGATAATCCAAGTGCGGAACAAGCACAGGACCATGCTCTTGTGCCGCCCTTGCTGCCGAGATCAGCAGCCACTGTTGGGCGTGCAGACTATAAAAAGCGAACCGGACGTCTCCGAATGGCATCGTGGTATTGGCGGTCGCATGATTCACGAGTCCATCAATGATGCGTGTTCGCCTCATTGCACAAAGGGCAACTACGACGTGTGCGGCTTCCCATCGGGTTGCCGCCACCGGTGACGCCAGGCCCGCCCATATATATCCTGCAAGCGCATCTTCCACTGCTGCTGGCGGTGTGAGATGCGCCGTCCAGCGGCCGTCGCCATCGTTGTCTTCCAGAACAGTATTAAACAGATCCAACCCATATGTCAGGACTTCGAGCGCCTCATCGCTGGACAGCTTTACTGAAAGCAGACCGACGAGACTGAAGAGTCGATCTGGCCCTGCTAGTGTGCTGTCTGCGAAATAGCTTTTCTAATTTTTCACCTACACTTCAGGTGTCATTTCCCCCTTGGAGAGCTTCAGGTGAGCGCACTGGACATTACGCTTAGCTCCGAAGAAAAGGCCGAACTGAACCGGCGCGTTCGCTCCGCCACCATTCCCCAGCGTGAAGGTCGTAGAGCACGCATTGTGCTGCTTGCAGCACAGGGCGAAACACGGGAAGAGATTGCACGACTGACTGGGTTTTCTCTCCCGACAGTCACCAACTGGTGCCAACGCTTTCAGTTGCTCCGGCTCGACGGATTGATTGATAAACCAGGTCGTGGACGCAAGTCGTCGCTGCCTGCCGATACTGTCCGCCGCGTCTTGGAGCAGGTCACGAAACCTCGCATTGGCGAGTCGCGATGGAGCTGCAGGAGTATGGCGAGAGCGGTCGGGATTTCTTCGAGTACGGTCCATAAGTTATGGGCTGCCAATGACTTGAAGCCTCATCTGACTCGCACCTTCAAGCTCTCAAACGATCCGCAGTTCGAACAGAAATTCTGGGATGTTATCGGCCTTTACCTGGCCCCGCCGGACAAGGCATTGGTGCTGTGTTGCGACGAAAAAAGCCAGGTGCAGGCCTTGGAACGCACGCAGCCTGGATTGCCTCTGGGCATCGGCCACATCCAGACGAAATCACATGATTACACCCGCCACGGCACGGTTACATTATTCGCTGCGCTGGATTATCTGCAGGGAAAATTGATCAGCAGCATCGAACGTCAACACCGTCATCAAGAGTGGTTGTCCTTCCTCAAGAAGATCAACAAGCAGACCCCCAAGAATCTCCAGCTTCACCTGATCGTCGATAACTATGCGACGCACAAGCACGCCGCCGTGAAAACCTGGCTGGCGAAGCACCCGCGTTTCCATATGCACTTCACACCGACGTCCAGCTCTTGGATGAACATGGTCGAACGATTTTTCCGAGACATCACGGTGTATCTACGAGACGGTAGCTTTGCCTCGGTGCGCGAGTTGGAATCCTCGATAACAACGTTCATGGCACTAAGAAATGCTCAGCCGACCCGGTACGTTTGGAACGCGAAAGGCGAGGAGATTTTGAGCAAAATCCAACGAGCTCGCGAGGCACTTGAGGCCGTACCATAGGGATAAATTATTTCGAAGACAGCACACTAGTTCAGTGGACTCGCTGATCCCCGCCAAAATCACATCGCGCAATTCGTTTTCATCAACACCGGAAAGCTCGTACGCCAGCCTGAGTGGAATCACCTCGTAGTATCGGCTTCGCTTAATTTTCATGCAGAATCGGCGACAGAAACTTTTCAGCATGGTCCCGAGTGACGCTCGGATACCTAGACGGGCCCTCCATTGCGGTGGAAATGCTTCGAGGAAGCTCCGAAGATCATACAGCTCAAACTCGGCGGTGGCGCCGAACGCTACGACAAACTCGGCTTCTTTCCCGACCTGGACATACTCAATCGCTTTATGAAAAAACGCGTCCATGTAAAAAGGTGCATCGCCGGCTCTGAACCGCTGATGTGCAACGGATATGCCGACTGCGGTTGTCAGATCGCACCCGGCAAACACCTCGTCCCAATCCCGCGCCTCCTTGATTTCCGTCGTAGTTGAATCGCCCTGGGATGTGGGATTCCTGCCGAGCGTCGTTTCGTCCGGTTCACTGTCGGCTATACGTGCTTTCAGTCCCGGGAGTTCGAATCCGAATGAAGCAGCGATAGTCTCCAGTCTCTGCCACTTCTTTGCGCTTTGAACTTCGAGCGTCATGTAGCGATAGATGAGGTGAAGCGCAGTCGACTTGGCTTCTTTTCCGATACAGTGTGGAAGCGCCGCCTCGATCAGTTTGTCTTCATCCCACTCTGCTCGGAAGCCGACCAAGGGGAGAGTATCCAATGGGTTGATGCTCTCGCGTGCCAGTAGCGCCTCAACCGTTAGGGCCAACACCCGGCCGCCATTCCCAAACTGTCGATCGCGCCACCGGCTGATGATTGCGAGCGAGGAAGAGGGACAAAGCCCGGTCAGGGCTTCAATCGTTGCGCCCCATGCAAAATGCTTATCGCGTACAACATAATGCCAAGTGACCTCTGCACAACGTGCAAACTTGTAGGCAATTTCAGGCGACGACCGGTCAGACCTAGCTCCGCGCTCGGCCAGATCAATGAGTGCGTCCCAACGGGCTAGGTTTTCGTCACCGATCTTGCTTGAGACCTCTACGGCTTGATTGAAGTATGCTTCGGCCTCAGATCGGCTAATTGTCAGGATCGATCTTGCGATATCGATATAGCCTTTAGCCTTATTCTGCGCATCAGACCGCTCCTCCCGCAGCAACGAAAACGCAGTCTGCGCCAGCTCAAACGCCACATCTTCCGAACCGGTAGTTTGTGCGCAAAGGCGGCCCAGTCGGTTCAGAGTGGGCGTAAATAGTTGACGCTTCAGAGATTTCGACCATTCTAAAATCTCCTCTATCGCAGGCTTTTCTACACCGCCAGCCTCAAGAAGGATGTCGATCCATAAGTCGGCAACCTCGTTGGACGTATACGAATCTTCGCGATACCGAAAGCCTTCTGCCTTGTCAGATACAGCCCTTGCCTCCGCTATTGCTTGGGCTAACTGCGCTTTCGAAACTTGTCCAAGAAATGCTCGTGCCCACAAATTGAACCATGGAACCAATGCGCCAATGTCTTCCTTAAATTCTTTAGCTTCGCGTGATTCGCTGTGTCGATTGCCAGCTTCAATCTCTTTCCGCACTTCTAAGGTGGCAACATCGATCAGTTCTAATGTTACTCCAGTCAAGGCAGAACGTAGCGCGTAGGCCCGCATGTAGTGCGCGCGTATTCCGTTGTATTGGGATGAAAGGTTGCGAGGGGGTGTTGCTGGAAGATAGCGTTCGAGTAGAGCCTTCGCTGCAGTTACGTCGCAAAGGCCATGCCGGTACGCAGTCTCAACCATCGCAGTCACTGCGGACACGGCGGATTCACTCATGGGGTCCACATCATCAACCTTTATGCGCCGGTTGGATAGAAGTTTGAACCCTCGCACCACCGCTTCCTTCGGCAACAAGTAATGAAGATTTCTTGCCTCCACCACGATAGCAAGGATCAACGCTAGATCGTTGTCGGCAGCGACTGCCAGCTCCTCCAAATTGCGATAGCGCCCATGGTCCAGGAATCGACGGGCTAAAATCCTGCCTGCTTTATAGGAGAGTTCACGTGGACTCCACCTCCGAAGACTTTGAGCGGCGGCATTAGCCCCATGAATATTGAATATCGCCATAGCCATCACAGCGCGGTCCTCGTCAGAGACGGGTTCTTTGTCGCGCTCATCCGGCGTCAATTTACTCCAGTTCCGGAGCCATTCCTCCGCCATGCGAAGACGACTGCGAGCTTCGCCAATCAGTTCAGTGTGCCCCGACAGAACTGCTGCTTCATAGACATGATGAGAACCGACCCAGCCGGAATCAAAGATGCGGCGCGAGACGAGCTCTTGAACGCCATTGCTATCCATGAACTCTGCGGCTAGATCAGCATTGGCTTGCAAAAGTCTGCGTTGCCGGTCGTCGCCTGCACTTTCTCCTCCGGCCTTGAGGGCGAGCTTGGCAGCGTCTGTATACCGTTGGATGTGCAAGCTGGCCTTTAACGCGAACTGGAGACGCTGCAACTCAACATCTCGGCGCTCCACGGGACTCGTTTCAGGCAAGCCGTTGGATGTTAGCGCCAGCTCCACCAGTTCGGAAAACTGACCGGCCTCCAGCATGAGCTGCGGCAATGCCGCTGCTACATAGGTGCTGTTTGAACTTAGAACCTTCAATCGTGTTACAAAGCCCTTGATGCTCGTCGCGTCGGGTCGAAATCGATCGCGGAACCAAGTCTCGGCAGGTTCATCAAAAAACTGGATCGTGTCGCCATTGACGATGAGAGGACGCCCAAGATCTAGCGCGAAGCTTTTAATTGCTGATGGGCTCACACCAGACATCGCTGCTAGCACGGATATCGGTATCAGCGGACGAAGTGCGGCGAGACCCGCGCATATCAAATCAACTTGAGTGCGTTCGATTTGGCCCGCCGCATCGCGCAGTATTGCAATCGACCTTTCCAGAATAGCGCCAATCGCGCTTTCTACGGTCGCTGGGTTCGGCCCGAGGAGGCGGAGGATTTCGGGAAGTGGCGCCTTACTCGATAGTGCCAAGGCCTGCACACGCGGGTTGTGTGAACTGAGCCGGTGAAACTCATCTACGTCGCGCTCGTTCGCCTCCGGGTACCGTAGCCGCAGATGCGCAGCCGTCTCTTCGAGACTAAAGGCGTTCAATTCGAGTGTTAAGGTACCGGGCAGTGGATCCAGCATCGCTTGGCGGTGTGGGCGGCAAAGCGCAACGACACATACGCCCTCAGGCAGTTTCTCGCGCAGGAGATCGCGTACGAATGAACGCGGTTCACTAATTTCCTCCGCCGCCATCTGCGCATTGTCCGCAGCGTCCACAATGATGCAAAGCACTGCATTAGCGCTCCGCGCACGCAGCACAGAAACGCTTTGCGTGATGCGATGCATGAATGCACGCATATAGGCCGAAGCATCGGCGTTCATGGTAGGGATGAGGGGATGACAGAGAGCGAGAGTCGAAAGTTCGTTGGCGATTTGAACGAGGGCGGTACGGTGACGATGTCGGTATCCCGTCGCGCTCCGATATTGACCATTTCCAAAGCAGTCGTAGAGAATACTCACTGAACCTGCGGGCAGACTAAGGTGAATCCGTGTTGAGAAGATCGACTTTCCAACACCTGCATTCGCATGCACGATTACGGGTCTTCCGGCCATACCTACAATTGAGCCGACGAGCGCTGACTCCTGCTCACGGGGAACCGCTTCATCGATCCGATCAATCAAGCAAGGGGCGGGAAATAGATTACTCTCGTCAGTCTGAAGTGCACGAAGTACATCGATCTTGGTGATGGCCGGATTTGTAGCGCTTTCAGAAAGCGCTTTGCGCGTGACGAGTTCTTTCAGGCGTGTCGGTGCATCTATGTCAAGATCCGGCAAGTACCCGGACACATCATGCGAAAGGATATTTCGTAGGTTCCAGTAGTCGTCTTGGCGGCCTTCAAATCGGAGCATCGAACAGAACGACGCGAGCTCCCGACCGTCAAGAGAGGTAAAGCTTTTCAGCTTGGCGAGGTCAGTAGGATGACGGGACTCACGTTGCGCCGCCGCGTCTTCGACGGCTTCGACGAAATTGATATTAATCGGCCGGTTTGTGACAAACCAAAACTCAAGTTTTTCGTCCAGGTGAGCGGCCGGTAACGTCTTTCGAAGTGCTGTATAGCGCTTGGCGAATCCCAAGATTGTTTTTTTTAAACCGCTTGCTTGCCATACCTCCTCGACTTGCAAAGTCGAATGCTTCAGCTGCATGTACCGGACGAGCGTTGCCTTTTCGATTTCAGTGCTAGCGAAGTATTCCGCAATGTCTATGAGTTCTTCACCGGCCTCGATTGGCTCGGCAGTCTGAAGCTCATTTGTCGATGCACCTTCGATGGTGATGGCTACGAGCCCTGACTGCGGAGTCAATAATCGGAGCGCCCGGCGTGCCGCCCACAGGTAATGAAACTGGTCTCCATCGCGGCTTGCACGAACGAGCATGCTGTCGGACATTGAAATACTTCCTTAATTCAGTGCGTGCCACGTCTCTGCGGACGGCAATTTCGGGGCCTTTTATGGCCCACTCGATTTCGCCACATCTACCGCGTTCATAGCAACAGAGAAGTGCAATGCGCTTGCTTTTTTTGCAGGTCAACACCGCCTTTCAAGCTCTGCCGCCGCCATACCAGCTGATCATGTATAAGCTTTGGACTGTCCAATAGTGCGCTCGTTTTTCGTTTTTAAGGCCCCGCTACTCAGTCCAACACTCGGCGTTATCTTGGCCAGAATTGTCCTATTGCATTGGTGAGATACATTTCACCCGTTACATGAACTCCTCTCTTCCAACCCAGTGTAACCTATCCAAAAAAACCAAATATAATAAATAAAAAGTAAATACATTCAATAGGTTAAGTAAAGACGTTACACTTGCTACACATATTTTGAGAGGGGCTCTGATTCCACCCCGCTACCCAACTTCAGAATACGCCATCAGCGCCAGCACCACTTTTAGCAGCGCGAGCTTGACCAAGAGCTCGGTCATGACTGGAGCCCTGCAAAGTCATCTACCACATGGGGTCGGAAACCCGTGCGGCTGTGTTAGAGGAAAGGTTCACAGCTTAGTGAACAGGCACCTGGTGAACTGCTGTTCACCTGAGTATTTGCCCCATCGTATGGCCGGTAGCTGGGGACCCTGCGCAATTGGCATGAATACGGAGCGAAGAACCCGTGTTAGCGGCTGGATTTTTAAAGTTGGTTGACAGGTTGACGGTAACCGATCCACGAACTACACATACCTCAAGATAAGGCAGTCGTTTACCGTGGCATCTCTGGCGAGCAGTTCCATGGCAGCAAGGCTTCGTAATCCTCAACCGATTGTGCCTGCGGCAGTCTTTCCAGTACGTGGCGCAGCCACGTATAAGGCTCCTGGCCGTTGACCTTGGCAGTCTCGACCAAGCTGTAGATCTGCGCACTGGCGGTAGCGCCTTTGGGCGTATCACTGAACAGCCATGCTTTCTTATTATGCCAAGCTTGGCATAATAAGAATTATCCGCAGTCGGAAATTATGCTCAGTTCGCCCCAACCCGGTTTCGTGACCGCATAGTCCGCCTGCTTTCCGGGTCTCCTGGAGAGTTTCCGACACGCCATAATTTTCAGTGGTTTCCTTTAGATAGAGCCCCCTCTATATGAGCACACCAGGCCTGCGGATCAATACGTGGCGAGACTTTCTTGCCACTCGAAACCAAGCGCACGCGCTATCGTCCGATTGACGCCCTGCTGAATCTTTTGGAAGTCTCTGAAATTATGCAAAGTCGGCAGTGGCGGGAAGCCAGGCTGCGCTGCCACCGCCGCCGCATACCCGACATAATTTCCGACTGTGGATAATTACGCCCGATCACAAACGGCTTTATCGCGCGCTCCGCCGTGTTGTTGTCGATCGGTAAAAAACCGGCCTCTACGTAGCGCTCCAGCCGGCTCCAGTTATTAGCCAGATAGTTAACAGCCTTGCCCAGCACGCTTTGTGGCGTCACCTGCGACTGCGTTTTATCCAGCCAGCTTTTCAACTGCCCCAAGATCGGCAGGCTCTTCTCCTGACGACTTCTAAAACGCTGCTCATCACCAACGTCCTTGAGTTCGCGCTCGATGCCGTACAGCTTATTGATCATCGTCAGCGCGATATCGGCACGTCCGGTTTTTCCCTTGGGCTGCACTTTCTGCGCGTCGACAAACTTACGACGCGCATGAGCCATGCACGCCAACCGCTCAACACCGGGCTGCAACGCCAACGCGTTGTAACCCGCGTAATCGTCGGTCATCACGTAGCCGCGATAACTTTCCAGCAGGCGTAGAGGCACTTCCTGCGCACGGCTGGTGGTGTAGTCAAATAGCACAACTTTTCGATCCGGCGGCCCGCTGGCCTGCACCCACATCCACGATTGGCTGGTTGGGTCTCGATCCGGCTCTTTCAGTACCTGGACTCTTGTTTCATCGCAGTGGATGACCGGACTTTCCAATAATCGGTCGCGCATTAAATTCAGCAAAGGCTGGAAGTGTTCGCTGCACTGGATGACCCAGCGCGCCAGTGTTTGTCTTGGAATATCCACACCGTGTCGACTCAGCACGGTTTCGAAACGATGCAACGGCAGGCCATCGACGTACTTGGTGGTTAAGAGCATGGCCAATACGCTGGGGCTGGCCATGCTCTTTTCGATCATCTGAGCGGGTTTGTCTGCGGTGACCGGCGCGGCTTCACAACCACGGCAACCGTAAACTTTGCGTATGTGTTTGAGTACGCCCTGAACAGCACCACAGGCACTCCCGCTGCGTCCTTCCTGCTCATGAGCGGTGCCCTGTTGCTGTCCGCTGTGCTCACGCTGCTGCTGAGCCCAAGTGACAGCGACCGTCGCAAGGTACCCCTGACGCCCCGCCATCGCCCTTTGGCCGCTCATTCCTGACCCGAGACCTCACATGAAAAAGCACGTCGTCCTGTACAAGAAACTGTCACCCGCCCTGCTCGATCGCTTGAGCGAACATGCGCAGATCACCCACATCCCTGATGTGTCCGGTGATGGGATGGCCCGTCTGCGCGATGCCCTCCCTCGAGCGCACGGCCTGCTGGGGGCGAGCCTGAAGCTCGATGCCCAACTGCTCGATCTGGCGCCGCACCTGCAAGCGGTTGCCAGTGTGTCGGTAGGCGTCGACAACTATGACCTGGACTACCTGAACCAACGCTCAATCCTATTGAGCAACACCCCGGACGTGCTCACCCAGACCACCGCCGACACCGGCTTTGCGCTGATCCTGGGCACCGCCCGGCGCGTGGTGGAAATGGCCAACTTGGTACGCGCCGGGCAATGGACAGGCAATATTGGCCCCTTGCACTTTGGCACCGATGTGCATGGCAAAACCCTGGGGATCATCGGTATGGGCCGCATTGGCGAAGCCCTGGCCCAACGCGGCCACTTGGGCTTCGGCATGCCTGTGATCTACCACAGCCAAAGCCCCAAGCCTGCCGTGGACCAGCGTTTCAATGCCCGTCATGTCAGCCTGGATGAGTTGCTTGAGCAAGCCGATTTTGTCTGCCTGACCTTGCCTTTGACGGCCGCCACAGAGGGCATGATCGCTGCCCGGGAATTTGCCTTGATGAAGCCTTCGAGCATTTTCATCAATATTGCCCGCGGCAAGGTGATCGATGAAGCGGCGCTGATCGATGCGCTCAAGCGCGGGCAATTGCGCGCCGCCGGGCTGGACGTGTTCGAACGAGAGCCCTTGGCCCCTGACTCACCCCTGCTGCAACTGAATAATGTGCTGGCAACCCCTCATATCGGCTCAGCCACCCATGAGACACGAGAAGCGATGGCCTGTTGCGCCGTGGACAACTTGATCGAAGCCCTGGCGGGTCGGCGCCCGCCCAACCTGGTCAACCCCAAGGCATGGGCAGCACACTAGCCGACTTTTGAAATCACGGTTTGCCCTTGCAAGACTGCCAGGGCAATCCGTTCTTGCAGCACATCAGCCGCGCACTGGACGATTCGATGGCAGGCTTCGATCAAGCGCTCCTGATCAAGCACCAACCCCATGCGCAAGTGGCCGGCCGCGCTGGGGCCAAAGGCCTCGCCGGCCAGCACGGCGACGCCATAGTCATCCAGCAATCGGTCAGCAAAGGCCTGGGCATTCAGGCCAGTCTCACGCACATCGATCATGACGAACATTCCGCCATCGGGCCGATGTGCACGCACCCCCAGGCACCCGCTCAAGGCCGCACACACAAGGTCTCGACGCTGGCGATAGATATCCCGCATCTGCGCCACGGCCGGGCCTTGGGTATCCAGGGCGACCTTAACGGCGTGCTGGACAAAATCCGGCAAGCCGTAAAGCAACGCCATGGCCAGATTCGCCAGGTGATCCATCAATGCCGGTGGCCCAATCACCCAACCAATGCGCCATCCCGACATGGCATGCGACTTGGAAACGCTGTTGATGGTTGCAGTGCGCTGCGCCATGCCCGGCAAGCTGGCGGGGCTGATGTGCTGGCCTTCGTACAAGAGCTCGCTGTACACCTCATCGGAGATCAGCCATAAATCGTGCTCGATGCACAACAGGGCCAATTGCTCCCAGGTGGCACGCGAGAGGCAGGCGCCGGTCGGATTGTGCGGGCTGTTAATCAGCAGGGCACGGGTGCGCGGGGTAATCAAAGCGCCAACATCCGCAGGGTCGAGCCTGAAGCCGTTCTCAGGCGTTACCGCCACCGGAACCGCCTTGACTCCACAGGCGCCGAACACGCCTTCGTAAGTCACATACATAGGTTCGGCGACGATGATTTCATCGCCCGGGTCAAGCAGACAGTGCACCACTGCATACACCGCGCACTGAGCACCCGCTAGCACCAACACCTCGCTCGCATCGACCTTGCGCCCGCTTTGTTCACCATGGTGACGCGCGATGCTCTGGCGCAACGCAAGGTTGCCGCGCACTTCAGTGTAGTGAGTGTCGCCGGCGCGCAAGCTGTGCACGGCGGCTTCGACGATTGGGGAGGGGGTATCGAAATCTGGATCGCCGACTGACAGCAGGAAAATATCCCGGCCCTGTCGTTGCATGGCCTGGGCGCGATAGTGGATGTTCCAGGCTGTTGCGCCATCGCCGGCAATTCTTTGAGTGAGAGCGGAAAAACGCATGCGAGTCTCCTTGTCGACAATGCGCATTCGAGGGGTGCCACCCTACCATCGGATCCGTCCGGCACACATCGAATATCGGTCAAATCCGCGTCATATCTTTATAGCTGCATCGAGTACTTCTGCTGACTGGGAAGCTGCGTTTTCTTGAGATAAAAATCCCGCAGAAACGTTTATGCAAATTGAGGTTATCGCCAATCGTTCAAAGCGCTGCGCAAGCCCTTGGCCGGGAAGAAATATGATCGAGGTCATGCTATCGAGAATCAATGACCGAACGGTCATCAAAAAACTTCTAGGTGCGATGATGCAGTGCTATTTTTAGGATCCAGGTCAGAAACCTCTGGCTCCCTACCGTGCGGATAACAAGGTGGGTCTCATGAACAAACTGACGTTCCCCAATGCATGCCAGGTCATGCGTTGGCATTTTCATCCGCTGGGCTTTGAAGGCAACATGGATGCGCCCAGCAGCATGGTGGCCCGGCTATTCGACCGAGCGACCGGTATCACCCTGATCGCCATCGCAGGCATCCCCTGCGCAACGGTCATGAACGCGGCGGATGTGGAACGCATCATTGAAGCAATAGAAGCGGAAATGGAGGCCTTCAGGCCGCCGGATCTGCTATCCGCCTGACGCATGGCTGCAGGCCCTACCATTGGGGCCTGCTGTGCAGGCCATCGCGGCTGAAGCCTGCTCCTACCGGGCACGATCATCCTCAAAAAATACTTTCTCCCCGCTCACATGGGCTGAAGCCCGCGGCACTGGGGGGGCCTGCGCCGGCACCGGCTCGACGTGCCAATAACAATGGCGAACCGCGCGGGTGATTGCCACATAGGCCAGGCGCAACACTTCGTCCTTTTGAGCCGTGTCGAATGCCTCGGCATCGCCCTCGTGCCCCAAGCCAGCTTGACGATACACCTGATTCTTGTAAGGCGAATGGGTAACATGCTGGCAATCACCCAGCATGAAAACCGCATCGGCCTGCAAGCCCTTGGAGCTGTGGTAGGTGAGTTGCCGAAAACGCCGTTGCTCAGGGGCAAGCCCTGATTCGTGGTTGAGCAAAGGTTGTAAATGTTCGGCGATCGCAGCCCTGTCGCTGCTCTTGCGGTACAAAAGCATCACCGAGTCCCCACTGCGATAGTGCTCAAGCAGCGTCTGCGCCAAGCCCGCATCATCGCGATCAAACACCTTGACCGGTACCGGGTCATGGGCGGCCGGGCCATTTGCCTTGGCTTTCTTGCCACTGATAGCGGGCGCCGCTTTGACAATATGTTCAGCTGCATCAATCACATACTGATGACTTCTAAAGTTATCACTGAGCATGACGCGTGTGTTTGCGGGTGAAGCAAACTCCTTGGCGAACTCCATGAAATACTTCGGTGAGCTGCCGCGCCAACCGTAAATCGATTGCCAGTCATCGCCCACGCACATCAATGAGGAATGCCGTGCCACGCGCCCCACGCTCAGGTCCGGCCCACGTCGGCGAATCTCTCGCAGGCTGGCCCGCAACCACGAGACGATTTGCGGCGATACGTCCTGGAATTCATCGATCATCAGGTGCGACAAGGGCCTGAGCATGGGATCACTGACCTGCCGCAGATTCTGGGGCGATGATTCGCCGAACAACGCGAACATACGGTTATAGGTCATGATCGGCGGCGATTGATCAAGCAAATGGCTTTCAAACGCTTTCCAGAACAGGCTCAAGGCTTCGAAGAACTCGCGGTCGGTGTCATCACGGGGAAAGCTCATTTGCCCCACCGCGGTGCTGACGTCCAGCCCCAGGTTTTCGATAAAGGTGGCCGCGCCGACAAAACAGTCCAGCAACGGCGCGCTGCTGAGCTCGCCCTTGACCTTGTAATCGAAGCCGGGGCCTGCCACCGCATCAGCCGCCAAGGCCTGTATCAAGCGCTTGGCGCTTGAATAATTATCAATCCATATCAAAGGCTTACCGCAGAAAGCTTGAAACAGGGTGCGCTTTATTACCCACTCCGCCCAGACCGGTAATTTGGCGCCACTGCGTTTGAAGTCGGTGTTTTCGCTGGGGTCGAAGCCCAGCACCACCCAGGCATCCATCTGGGGTATATAGCCGTGACAATGGAAAGCGCTGCCGTTGATGTCGATGGTTTCACGGTTAGGTTCGATGCCCTTGATCGGCCAGCAGCCGGCACGAAACCAGAGGTCTTCGACCATGTCGCACAGTTCTTCGTCACGCGTGGCCGACAGTTGCGTCACCGCCACACGTTTCTGCACATCGGGATGGTCCCGCTCCAGAGGCTTGAGCTGCAGTGCATGGCGGCGCAAGGTGCCGATCAGCTCGCGAAATCGCTCGCTGCTGTGATGCAAATCGCGATAGCACGCATTCAATTGTTGGCGTTGCGCTTCGTTGATGCGCAAGTCGAATGGGTTGCTTTCACTGTTGGCCTCGCCCCCAGGGGCCTGGTTGCTGCCCAGGTTTTCGAACGCCTGCAACTGGCTGAAACCGGGTAGGCTGCGGACCATCGGCAGAATCCGCGAATGGAAGGTGCGGACCAGTTCAGTCGCCTGAGCCTTGTGAAGCTCAATTCCCCATAAATCAAAGACTTCCAAGAGCTTCTTGATAAAGTCTTTACGAGACTCGCGCGTGAAGGTCACCACCGTCATCGCCTCCAGCTCAAAGCCCAGGTAATGGTTCAGCAGCAGAATCCGCAACACCAGCGAGGTCGATTTGCCAGCACCGGCACCGGCAATGACGCAGGTAGAGGGCGTATCACTGAATATCAGCTTCCATTGCGCTGTGCTGGGCTGTGCATGGGCCGGCAGGCGCTGGGCGACATCAGCCTTAATGCGCTTCTTGAGCTCAGCGGTCATCGGCAACCGCCAATCATCGAACAGGTGGTCATCCACGCCCGGCACCCCATGACCGTCTGGGCGAGTATCGCGGATCACCAGCACCTGGCGCCCTTCCTCTATACCTTCGACCCGACCCAGCGCGTAGCCCTCTCGATGACCGTCGGCATGGCCATTGCGCTGCCCGACCACATGGCCTTGAAACCAGGAGTCGCGATGCTGGGCGCGCAGTCGGCTCAAGCCGCGACCCAGCAGGCGCGCGGTGAGGCGTTTGAACCAGGGCAATTGGGCGGGGGGTGTCAGGTCGATTGGCAGCTCGGGATGGGATTGCGGCACGCGGCCTCCAGCAATGACGGAAAACTGGTGTCCATGTTCGCTCCATTGCGTCAGGACTGCCAGCCAATTACAGGAAAATCAGGTCATTAGACGATCAATCGCATAATTTGCTCAACGTTTATTTATCCACTGATTCGATCGTTATCAGCGGGTTTATCCGCTTATTTTCGATAATAAATTGATGGATGATGGCGCTGTGACGAACTGAACTGGAGACCGCCATGCTGCAATTGCGTCCGTTTGCATCCCTCGGTGCGGCCAACCATGGCTGGCTGGATGCTCATCATCATTTTTCCTTTGCAAGCTACCACGACCCCAAGCGCATGCATTGGAGCAACCTGCGTGTCTGGAATGACGACGTGATCGCAGCGGGCACCGGCTTCCCGCAACACCCCCACCACGATATGGAAATCATCACTTACGTACGTGAAGGCGCGATTACCCACCAGGACAGCTTGGGTAACAAGGGCCGAACCGAGGCCGGTGATGTTCAGGTGATGAGCGCAGGCACCGGCATTGCCCACAGCGAATACAATCTGGAAGCCGGGCCGACCCGCATTTTCCAGATCTGGATCATTCCCGACGAAAGCGGCGCCGCGCCGTCGTGGGGCGCGCGCCCGTTTCCCAAGGGTGAGCGCGGTGAAGGCTTCGTGACCCTCGCCAGCGGCAAGGCCGGCGACGATCAGAGCCTGCGCATCCGCGCTGATGCGCGCTTGGTGGCGGCCACCCTGAAGGCAGGCGAGACGGCTGAATATCGATTGGATAAAGGCCGCCGGGCCTATCTGGTACCCGCCACCGGCATCATCGACATCAATGGCTTGCGTGCTGGCGCACGGGATGGGGTGGCGGTTGAGGAGGAGTCGCTGCTGCGCGTGACGGCGATCGAAGACAGCGAGATCGTCTTGGTGGATGTCGCCTGACGCAAAGCCTCACCCTCCCCGTCAGTCATATTCCGCTTCGTCATGATCCCCCAACAGCCGCCGCTGGCGCGCGGTGGCGGCTGCTATCACTGCCCGGTTGAATTGCCATTGCAAATAGGGCGAGAACTTTTGCGCCACCATGCGCCGACCGTAGTGCACCTGGAGCATATAGCGGCTGCGATGCGGATCCAGATTCGGGCTACCGCCATGCCACAGTTCACTGCGAAACATCAGGGCATCGCCAGCGTGGCAGTAGACCGGCTGGGCCGGCGTACCCCGCCATTGGCTCTCTCCCGCCAGCGGCGCGCGTCCAGAACGGTGGCTGCCAGGAACGACCCGGGTGGGTGCCAGCGCCTCGTCAATGTCGTCCAGGTACAGTTGCAGGGTGCAGATAGACAGGGGCAACTCGAAGGTCGGGTCATCGAGCAAGGCCTGGGGCAGTGCCATCGCCAAGTAATCGATGTGCAAGTCTGAGCCGATGAACCCTGGGTGACAGCGCCAGGCCGTTTGACCGATCACATGACAATCCTCGCCCAACACCGCTTCGGCCAGGGTAATGGCTGTGGGCAAGTCGAGGTAATCCAACCAGAATGGATCACGATTGAAGACACATTTGTAGTGATCGAGCACGCCCTGGTAATCCCAGTGCAGGGGGCGCAACGCATCGATGGCCTGACGCACCGCCTGGACCTGCGCAGGGCTGATCAGGGCCGGCAACAGGGTATAGCCATCGCGATGCAGGGCGTGGACCTGCTCAAGGGTGTTCATCATCGAGCCCTCATCAGATATAAGGCTGTCACTGCCTGCCCTTATTGCAATAGGCCATCGATGCATAGGTATCTACTCATCTTTTGGCGTACTGCTACGAATGTAGCCGCTGACGAGGTACGAGGCTGCGATCGGCAGCGAAGCGGCCGTAAAACCTGAGACCGTAATCCATCAGGCACACCGAAGGGCCTGAATTTACGACGGCTTCGCCGCCGATCGCAGCCTCGTACCTCGGCAGCGGCTACAAGAGCCGTGCTGCCCCAGAGTTGTGTAGATACCTATGGCCATCGATGACCAACATTCAAGAAGTGGCGTCACAGGTTGGCTTTTAAGCTAGCCAAGCTCAGCGCCGCGCCTTGCGCTGTTGCAAGTAGGCGACCACTTCAGCATGGTCGCCTGAAAACTCAAGACGAGACGCTTTGTGCTCGCGCTGGAAGGCATACATCGGGTCGTAGTACTCACGCAGCAACCCTTCGATCCAGCCACGGTGCAAATCCACCGCGCCACTCTGCGCCTGCTCTTCCAGCGCTTGCCGCATGATTGCCGCAAGGCGTGCATGGCGCTCGCCGCCCAGGCGCTTGAGGATGTTGTCCAGGCTTTGCAGCAGCC
Organism: Pseudomonas sp. KH_021; assembly: GCF_057838865.1. Lineage (NCBI taxonomy): Bacteria > Pseudomonadati > Pseudomonadota > Gammaproteobacteria > Pseudomonadales > Pseudomonadaceae > Pseudomonas > Pseudomonas sp. KH_021. Next base: position 3,340,953 of record NZ_CM174477.1, read on the forward strand.
GTTCGGCGTAGCGGGCAAACCCCTGCTCTTCTCCGTCCACGGTGCGGTATTCGCTCGCCAACTGGATGATGTAGTCGTTGAGGATACGCTGCACTCGGTTCTCGAAACTGTCTTCCAGCCAGACCATCGGCAAATGCTGCATGGTCTGATAAAGCTCCAGGGGCACTGCACAGCTGCCAATCATCCGCCCTTCGTCTTCCAGCACGAATTGTTCGGTGCCCGCGGCGCGCTGCTTGAGGAGGTCGATGGCCAGGTTGTTTTCAAAAGAGATCTGCGCCGGCTGGCCGGTGGCACGCTTGCCAAAGCTGGAGCCCCGGTGATTGGCGTGGCCTTCCAGGTCCAGGCTGTTATCCAGCGCATGGATCACCTCTGTCTTGCCGGTGCCGGTCAGGCCACCCACCAGCACGAAATCGCATTGCTCCACGGCCTGCTGGGTGGTTTCCAGCAAGAACGTACGCAAGGCCTTGTAGCCGCCCACCACGCGCGGGTATTCGATGCCCGCCTCGGTTTTCAGCCACTGTTGAACGATCTGTGAACGCAGGCCACCACGAAAGCAATACAGGTAACCGGCCGGGTTGGCACGGGCAAACTCGGCCCAACCCTGGAGGCGCTCCTCTTTAGTGCGGCCGCTGACCAATTGATGGCCCAGTTCAATGGCGGCTTGCTGGCCCTGTTGTTTGTAGCAAGTCCCGACTCTTTCGCGTTCACTGTCGGTCATCAGCGGCAAGTTGACCGTGTGTGGAAAAGCGCCCTTTGCAAACTCGACAGGCGCACGGGCGTCCATCATCGGCCGGTCGTTCAGAAACAGTTCTCGGTAGTCTGCGGTATCGCCACGCATCACAGGACCTCGACCGCGTAACGCTGTCGCTCCACCAACTGGCCGATGGGTGACAGGTTCAGGCCCAATTCGCCGGCAAGCGCCAAAAACTCCGCCTCGCCTTCCGGCGCCACTGCCACCAATAGCCCACCGCTGGTTTGCGGGTCACAGAGCAAATGCTGTTGCGCCTCGCTGATCGGCGCGATCTTTTCGCCATAACTTTCAAAGTTGCGCAGGGTGCCACCGGGCACGCAGCCTTCGGCCAGGTAATAGTCCACCCCCGGCAGGCGCGGCACGCTGGCGTAGTCCAGCTGTGCGGTCAGGTTGGCCCCGTCGGCCATTTCGACCAGGTGGCCCAGCAGGCCGAAACCGGTGACATCGGTCATGGCCTGCACGCCGGCGAGCTTGCCGAAGCAGCTGCCGGGTTTGTTCAGGGTACACATCCAGTCCCGCGCCAGGCCGATGTCTTCGGCGCGCAGTTTGGACTTCTTCTCGGCGGTGGTCAGAATGCCAATGCCCAATGGCTTGGTCAGGTAGAGCCGGCACCCGGCGCTGGCCGTGTCGTTACGCTTCATATGGCGCTTCTCGACCACGCCGGTCACGGCCAGGCCGAAGATGGGTTCGGGCGCATCGATCGAATGCCCGCCGGCCAGCGGGATGCCCGCCGCGTCGCACACCGCACGGCCGCCACGAATCACCTCGCGAGCCACTTCCGGGCCCAGCAGGTTGACCGGCCAGCCGAGGATGGCAATGGCCATCAGCGGATCACCGCCCATGGCATAGATGTCGCTGATGGCGTTGGTGGCGGCGATGCGGCCGAAGTCGAATGGGTCATCAACGATGGGCATGAAGAAATCGGTCGTGGATACCACGCCGCGTTCGTCGTCCAGGGCATACACCGCTGCGTCGTCCCGCGAGGCGTTGCCCACCCAGAGTTTGGGGTCGAGGTTTTGTGCGCCGCTGCCGGCCAGGATCACCTCCAGCACCTTGGGAGAAATCTTGCAGCCACAGCCTGCGCCATGGCTGTATTGGGTCAAACGGATCGGCTCGCTCATCGTATACCTCGCATCACTGAGAACGCGGATTCTAACAAAGCTGGCCTTTCATCGGGGCGCTCCTATAATCGCCAGCAAATCGACCTGTTCAGTGATGGAGAATACTCATGCTCAAGCGAGCCCTGGTGCTTCTGGCAAGTGCTGCCTTGACCCTTTCGGCAAGCCTGGTTCAGGCTAGCGACGTGCTCAAGGTCAGCGCCATACCCGATGAGGCGCCGACTGAGTTGCTGCGCAAGTTCAAGCCGCTGGGCACCTACCTTGAGCAACAACTGGGCATGAAAGTGGAATTCGTGCCGGTGGCCGATTACCCAGCCGTGGTCGAGGCACTGGCCTCGGATCGCCTGGACATGGCCTGGCTCGGCGGTTTCACCTTCGTCCAGGCGCGCCTGAAAACCGGTAATGCCATCCCCCTGGTACAGCGTGAACAGGACGCCCAGTTCACCAGCAAATTCATTACCGCCGACCCTGGCGTCAAGTCGCTGGCTGACCTGAAGGGCAAGTCCTTCGCCTTCGGCTCGGTTTCTTCGACGTCCGGCAGCCTGATGCCGCGTTACTTCATGATCAAGGACGGCATCAAGCCAGAAACCTACTTCAGCCGTGTGGGGTATTCCGGCGCCCATGACGCCACGGTCGCCTGGGTCCAGGCCGGCAAGGTCGATGCCGGTGTACTCAACGCCAGTGTCTGGGAAAAGCTGGTCAAGGCCGGCAAGGTCGATACAGGCAAGGTCAAGGTGTTCGCCACCACCCCGACCTATTTCGACTACAACTGGACCGTACGCGGCACCCTGGACCCCGCCCTGGCCGAAAAAATCAAACAGGCCTTCCTGGCACTCGACCCCGCCAATCCCGCGCACAAAGAGATCCTAGACCTGCAGGCCGCCAGCCGCTTTATCGAGACTCGCCCGGAAAACTATAAAGGCATCGAAGAGGCAGCCCGGGCCGCCGAACTGTTGAAATGAGTCTTCAAGCCTCAAGCGCCACCTTGCAACACGTTAACGGCGTCCACGCCCTGCGCGGCGTGGACCTCACCATTGCCGCCGGCGAACGGGTGGCCATTATTGGCCCGTCCGGGGCCGGCAAATCGAGCTTGCTGGGCCTGCTGGCCAGTGCGGTAGCGCCCAGCGCTGGCCGTATCGAAGTATTGGGACAAGATCCGTGGCAAATGGGCGTCAGCGCCCGCCAAAGCCTTCGCGCGCGTATTGGCCTGGTGCATCAGGCGCCACCACTGCCCCCACGCCAGCGGGTGATCACTGCTGTGTTGGCCGGCAAGCTGGGCCAGTGGGGGCTATGGCGCAGCCTTTTGAACCTATTGCATCCGCTGGATATCCCGGGCGCCCGCGAAGTACTGGCGCGACTGGACCTGGCCGATAAGCTGTTCGTCCGTTGCCAGCAACTCTCCGGTGGCCAGTTGCAGCGCGTCGGTATCGCCCGCGCGTTGTACCAGGCCCCCGAAGTGCTGCTGCTGGACGAGCCGGTGTCCGCCATGGACCCGGTGCTGGCCGACCATACCTTAAGCGTTCTCGCCCGCCACGCCGAGGCAAGCGGCGTTACCCTGGTTGCCAGTTTGCACGCAGTGGAACTGGCGCTGGCGCACTTCCCTCGCATTGTCGGCATACGCGAGGGGCGCATCGTTTTTGACAAAGTGGCCAGTGAGGTCGATCAAAGCCTGCTCGATGCCCTTTATGCCAACGAACAACTGGTGCCGCCAGAACCCGTTGCCGTCACCCTGAACCTGCAGATTCCGCAATGCTGAGTGCTGACCGTCGCGACCCCGCCACCCTGCCCCGCCTGCTGCTGACCCTACTGGCCGTGGCGCTGCTGTGGCCGGGTATCCACCTTTCGGAACTCGACCTGAGCGTACTGGTGCAGTCCGACAGCCGAAGCGAGATAGGTCGCTTTGTAGCGGGCTTCTGGCCGTTGGCGCACTCACCGGAGTTCTTGCAACTGCTGTGGGACGCCAGCTTGCAAACCCTGGCCATCGCTACGGCAGGGATGGCCCTGGCCTTGCTGATTGCCATCCCAGCCAGCCTGTTCGCCAGCCGGGCCCTGTCGCTGTCGGCGGCCTCACGCGGCGGTCGACCGAGTGCGCTGGGCCAAGCGTTGCGCTGGCCGGTGCGCGGCCTGTTGATCTTCTTGCGCAGCGTGCCAGAAATCGTCTGGGCGCTGCTCTTTGTTCGCGCGGTCGGTCTGGGCGCCACGGCCGGTGTCTTGGCGATCGCGATCACCTATGCCGGTATGCTCGGCAAGGTCTATGCGGAAATCTTCGAGTCCATCGACCAACGCCCCATGCACGCCCTGCTGCTGAGCGGCAGTGGTCGACTACCGGCTTTCTTGTATGGCGTACTGCCCAATGCTGGCGCCGAACTGGTTTCCTACACCGTGTACCGCTGGGAGTGTGCGATCCGCGCCTCGGTGGTGATGGGCTTTGTCGGCGCCGGTGGCCTGGGCCAGCAAATTGATCTGTCGCTGCGCATGTTTGCCGGGGGCGAAGTCGCCAGCATGTTGCTGACGTTCGTGGTGTTGGTGTTGATGGCTGACCAACTCAGCCGCTTGCTGCGGACAAGACTGACATGAAGCGCCTGGTTAACCTGACCTTGATCGGCGCGATCATCGTGGCCGTGATCGCCTCCTTTGCCTATTTGGGCCTTGACCTGGCGGCCATCAGCGAGTCCTCCAACCTCAAGCAAATGGGCCAATACGCCGCCCGCTTCCTGCAGCCGGACTTGAGCCAGGCGCACCTGCTCGCCATCGCACGCGGCGCCCTGGAAACCCTGGCCATGTCCGCGTTGGGCACCCTGCTGGCGGCACTGGCCGGTATGCTCCTGGCACTGCCCGCCGCGGGGCATTTCGGCACGCTGCTGCAAGGCATCACCCGGCTGCTGCTCAACTGCCTGCGTGCGATTCCCGAACTGGTCTGGGCCGCGCTGATGGTGCTGGCGGCAGGGCTTGGCCCCAATGCCGGTACCCTTGCCCTGGCCTTGCACACCACGGGCGTGTTGGGCCGGCTGTTTGCCGAAGCACTGGAAAATACTCCCCCTGCCCCGGCCGAAGCCATTCGTCTGCAGGGCGGCAGCCAGATCGAGGCGTTCTGTTACGGCACCCTTCCCAACCTCTGGCCGCAAGTCTTGGCCTACACCCTCTACCGCTGGGAAAACAACATCCGTATGGCCAGCGTCTTGGGCTTTGTGGGCGCGGGCGGTCTGGGCCAGATGCTCTACGTCAGCCTGAGCCTGTTCCAGGAAGCCCAGGCCAGCACGGTGATCCTGGCCATGCTGGTGCTGGTGTTTGCCGTGGATGCGCTAAGCGGCTGGAGCCGACAGCGCTACATCCGAGCTTGACCCCTGTAGGAGCCGACCTTGGTCGCGATGGCATCACCGCGAATACCGGATAGTCCGCGGTGATGCCATCGCGATGGTCCGGCATTCCGGTAAACTCGGCTCCTACAACGCCCGGTGCAGGCTATTGAACCGGACGATGAGCATGACTTGCTGACGTATTGGGTCACCGAACAATCCGCTTGACCTTGTAGCCGCTACAGGGTGTTCACTCAGCGCATAACTTGCCAAGAGTGAGCATTGATGAAGAACTGCTGCGGCGACGAGCGAGGAAAGGAAAACCAGACGGGGACTCTGCGCCCCGCCTCCACCTTGTACACCCTGAGGGAGCCGTTGAAGCCTGCTCCCCATGCTCATGGGCATGGATGCTGCGCGCCTGCCAGCAATGTCACTTCCTCCCGCCAACCCTCGATCGACTTGAGTGCGTCTGCTCGCTTGAGCCGCTTTCGCATCAGCGATATGTGCTGCCCGTCCGAGCAAACCATGATCGAGGGCAAACTGGGCAAGATGCGCGGTGTTCATAAGTTCGAATTCAACACCCTGAATCGCACGCTGGGCGTGTGGCACGAGTTGCCGGACACCTTGGGCATTGAAGCGGCGGTGGCTACCCTGGGCATGCGCGCCGAACCGCTGAAAGTCGAACCCGCTATGGGCGACACCGCCCATGATGATCATGACCATCCCGTACCCGACAAAGGCGGCTGGTGGGTATTGGCACTGGCAGGGATAGCGGCCGCGGCGGCTGAAGTGTTGCATTTCACCAATGCCGCCCCGTCATGGGCGGTGGCCCTGGTGGCTCTGGTCTCTATTGCGCTCTGCGGCCCGACCACTTACAAGAAGGGCTGGGTCTCGATCAGGCACTTGAACCTGAACATTAATGCCTTGATGAGCATCGCAGTCACCGGCGCGGTGCTGATTGGCCAGTGGCCGGAAGCGGCCATGGTGATGTTTCTGTTTACCGTTGCCGAACTGATCGAAGCGCACTCGCTGGACCGGGCACGCAATGCCATCCAGGGGCTGATCAACCTGACCCCTGAACGGGCAACGGCTCGCCAGCCCGATGGCAGTTGGCTTGAGGTGGATGTCAAAACCCTCGCGTTGGGGGCACATGTGCGGGTACGCCCCGGCGAGCGTATCGGGCTGGATGGCGAGGTGGTCCTCGGTCAGTCCACTGTCAATCAGGCCCCGATCACAGGCGAAAGCTTGCCGGTCGACAAAGCGCAGGGCGATGCGGTCTATGCGGGCACCATCAATGAATCCGGTTCTTTCGAGTACCGCGTGACGGCACTGGCCGGTAATACCACGCTGGCGCGCATCATCCACGCGGTCGAAGAGGCCCAGGCTACCCGTGCACCTACCCAGCGCTTCGTCGATCAGTTCGCCAAGGTCTACACACCCGCCGTGGTCGTGTTCGCCCTGGCCATTGCGCTGGTAGCGCCGCTGACCCTGGGCGGGCTGTGGACCGACTGGATTTATCGGGCGCTGGTGCTGTTGGTGGTGGCCTGCCCTTGTGCGCTGGTAATCTCCACGCCGGTGTCGATTGTAAGCGGTTTGGCGGCAGCGGCGCGCAAAGGCATTCTGGTCAAGGGCGGCGTGTATTTGGAGATCGGCGCCAAACTGGACTTCATCGCCCTGGACAAGACCGGCACCCTGACCCATGGCAAACCGGTGCAAACCGATTATCTGCCCTTGGCACAAACGCAAGGCCTGGCCCCTCAACTGATCGCCGCAAGCCTTGGAGCGCGTTCCGATCACCCGGTCTCGCAGGCCATCGCCAAACAAACTTCCATCTTCAAATCCGTCGAGCATTTCGAGGCGCTGGCCGGCCGTGGCGTCAAGGGCAGTATCGAGGGGCAGGTCTATCACCTGGGCAATCAGCGCCTGGTGGAAGAGCTGGGCTTTGCCAGTGCACCGTTGGACCAAATGCTTCAGACATTGGAAAGCCAAGGTAAAACCGTTGTCGCCCTGATCTGCGACACCGGGGTTCTGGCGCTGTTCGCCGTGGCCGATACGCTCAAGGACACAAGCCAGTCCGCAATCCAAGCACTCCATGAGCTTGGCATCAAGACCTTGATGTTGAGCGGTGACAACCCACACACAGCCCAAGCCATTGCTCGTCAGGTTGGCATCGATCAAGCGCGTGGCAACCTGCTGCCCGACCACAAGTTGGCCGCCATTGGCGAACTGCAAGGCGCTGGCCATGTCGTGGGCATGGTCGGCGACGGCATCAACGACGCCCCGGCGCTGGCCAAGTCGCAGATCGGCTTTGCCATGGGCGCAGCCGGTACCGGGACAGCCATCGAAACGGCAGACGTTGCGTTGATGGACGATGACCTGCGTAAAATCCCGGCGTTCGTGCGGCTATCAAGGCAAACCGCCGCGATCCTCAAACAGAACATCGCCTTCGCGATTGGCGTTAAAGCAGTGTTTCTGGTGTTTACCCTGATGGGCATCGCGACCATGTGGATGGCGGTCTTCGCGGACGTTGGCGTCAGTGTGCTGGTCATCCTCAATGGCCTGCGGTTGCTGAACGCGCGCCGCGGTTTGCCTGGTGTATTGCGGTGACTGCATTCGCGGGCAAGCCTCGCTCCTACACAGGTCGGTAGGAGCAGGCTTTAGCCGCGATGAACGCGCTGCGGTTTGCCTGATGAATTGCGCAGCCCCCATCGCGGCTAAAGCCTGCTCCTACAGTCGTCCATCTGGACGATGCAGGACCGTGGCGTGCTTGTGAGGATGAGCCATTCTCTGTGAGCAAGGATCCGTGATGAGTACCAGCGCCGTCGAAATTGCCAACCTGCTGTACCTGTACGCCGAAAAAATGGATGACGGAGACTTCACAGGCGCCGCCGCCCTTTTCCAGCACGCACGCTTGCAGGTCAAAAACAGCGAACAAGGGCTGGATGCGGGGGCATTGCTACTGATCTGGCAGCAGCACATCAGAATCTACCCCTGCGGGACGCCGCGTACCAAACACGTCATCAGCAACCCGATCATCGAAATCGATGAGGCATCAGGCAAGGCTACGGTCCGTTCCTACTACACCGTCTTGCAGGCCACCGAGGAGCTCCCCTTGCAGCCCATTGCCGCGGGCCGCTACTGGGATGAGTTCGAGCGCGTGGACCAGCGCTGGCGCTTCAGCTTTCGCGATTACTCTCACCTTGAGATGGTGGGTGACTTGAGTCAGCACCTGCACGGCCTTGCCCTCGATTAACCGCCCTTGAGGCGATAACTGACCTGCGCACGGCTCATGCCGAGCATCTGCGCCGCCGCCGTGATGTTGCCCCCTGAACGTTCCATGGCCAGGTGCACCAGGCGCAGCTCGATCTCTTCCAGGGAGGTGCTCAAGACCCGTTGGCGACCGGACACAAAGTCCTGCAAACTCTCCAGCGTCGGCTCGCGTGGTGCGGCTTCTCTTGCTTGCTCGGCCGCAGGCGCCGAGGGCTTCTGCGCTTGCCCCTCGGTCGCCGCCAACCGGCCCTCAGGGGTCAAACCGACGGCCGTGGCCATCAACGGTGCGCCGGCCTCGGCCAGGTGCACGACATCAATCGCCTCGCCTTCCCCTGCGGCAATCACACCGCGCTCGATCAGGTTTTGCAGCTCGCGGATATTGCCCGGGAAGCGGTACGTCAGCAGCGCATTGACCAGCCGCGTGCTGAAACCGGCCAATTGACGGCCATGGCGCAGGCTGAATTTGCGCAGGAAATAGCTCATCAGCAGCGGGATGTCTTCGCGGCGCTCACGCAGCGGTGGCAGGTGAATGGGGAAGACATTCAGGCGGTAGAACAAGTCTTCCCGAAAGCGCCCCGCCTCGACTTCCCGGCGCAGGTCCAGGTTGGTCGCGGCGATCACCCTGACATCCACATGGATTGGCGCACTGCCGCCCACGCGCTCGATCTCGCCTTCCTGCAGGGCGCGCAGGATCTTGCTTTGCGCGCTGAGGCTCAAGGTCGCGATTTCGTCGAGGAACAAGGTGCCGCCGTCGGCCCGTTCGAATCGGCCGGGGCGAGAACGCTCGGCGCCGGTAAAGGCCCCCCGCTCCACGCCAAACAGCTCGGCCTCCACCAGGTTTTCCGGCAAGGTCGCGCAGTTCAGGGCAACCAACGGCTTTTGAGCACGCGCACTGGCCTGATGCAAGGTGCGGGCAAACAGCTCTTTACCCACGCCCGATTCGCCAGTCAGCAACACCGTGGCCTGGGTCGACGCCACGCGCTGCAGCAGTTGACTGGCCGCCACGAAGGCTGCGGATATGCCCACCAACGGTTTGCCATCGGCCGGTTCCTCAAGGTCAGCCACGAGGGTCTCGGTACCCGAGGCATAGGTGCTGTGGCTGAGAAAGTCGCCAGGGTCCAGATAGGCAAGATCCGCGTCGATATCGTCCCACTGATCGAATGGCTTGCCGACGATGCGACAAGCCTGATGGCCCATTGCGCGGCATTCCAGCTCGCGAAAAACCACCAATCGACCGAGCAATGACGAAGCATAGCCACTGGCATAGCCGATCTCCATCCAGCAAGCTGGCTCGCCACCCAGGCCATAGGCCGCGATGTGCTCATCGTCTTCGAGTGAGTTGTGCCAAAAAAACTCGGAATAGAAATGGCCGACACTGGAATCGATCTCGAATCGCACCACCTCGACATTGACCATGCCTTCGAGCATGTGCAGCCGAGGCCCGGCGCTGTATAGGCTGGCGTGATCACCTTCTGGCCACTGCTCGCTGACTTGCGCGGCATCGCGTGCCCCGGCCTGCCAGCCAATACGCGTCAGCAGCCCCCGCGCCTTGTCAAACCCCAACGCCTCGATCAGTTCCCGACGTATGGCGCCGAAGGCCGAACCTTGCAGCAACATCACGCGCTGGCCGCACAGCCAGATGCTGCCGTCCTGCGGCGCGAATGCCACGGTCTCGGCCAATTGCTCGGCCGAGGGCAGGCCACTGGCACCGAACTGGCTGGCCGGGTCGACGATCACGCGTTTCTGACGGCTCAGCATCTGCTTGAGAAACTCCTCATCAGCAGGGCGTCCGGGCTTGAGCGGGGGTGTACGAGTCATAAACAGTCAACAAGAGGCAGGTAGTAGCCTTTCAGTATGCCCAGACCTTTCAGGGGGTCAATCTTCGGTTCATTGGCCTGACGGCGCTGAGCTATAACTAATCCGATAATCGCCCAGACTCTATGCCTGTCGAGGTTTCTGCAGCCTGATGACTTCTCTGCATAAATTTCTGCGCACGGCGGCTTTGTTTTTTTCTGTAGCAAAATTTTTTCTCTTTGAAAATCAACATAAGCTTCTGTTTTTATTGGTTTTTATTTCTTATCAAAACATTGGCACGAAAGTTGTTTAAGGCATACCAGACACTTTCAAAACCAAGACAAGTGATGTGCTGTCGCCCCAAATAAGAGAGAGAAGTCCATGAACGCTAATCCCCTCGCCTATCAGAATCTTGACTTACAGCCGCTGGCCGGACAATGGCGTGCTGGCAGTACCGACCGTGTGCTGGAAGTCTTCGACCCGTTTACCCAAATCCGCTTACTTGAGATCCGCCAAGCCAATCGTCAGGACCTTGATGAGGCTTATCGCAAAGCGCGCGAAACCCAGGCCGGCTGGGCCGCCAAAGGGCCTGCCGAGCGCGCCAAGGTGATGCTTGCCGCCGTCAGGATCTTTGACGAGCGCCGTGAAGAAATCATCGATTGGATCATTCGCGAGTCTGGCAGTACCCGCATCAAGGCTCAGATCGAATGGGGCGCCGCGCGCGCCATTACGCTTGAGTCGGCCAGCCTGCCAAGCCGTGTGCATGGGCGCATCATGGCATCCAATGTCCCGGGCAAGGAAAGCCGCGTCTACCGCAAAGCCTTGGGTGTCATCGGTGTCATCAGCCCTTGGAACTTCCCGCTGCACTTGACCGCCCGCTCCCTGGCGCCCGCCCTGGCACTGGGCAACGCGGTGGTGGTCAAGCCGGCCAGTGATACCCCCGTCACCGGCGGCCTGCTGCTGGCGCGAATCTTTGAAGAAGCCGGCCTGCCCGCGGGCGTGCTCAGCGTGGTGGTCGGCTCCGGCGCGGAGATTGGCGATGCTTTCGTCGAACACCCCGTTCCAGCCTTCATTTCCTTCACCGGCTCCACTCAAGTGGGCCGCAATATCGGCCGCATCGCCAGTGGTGGCGAGCACCTCAAGCATGTCGCGCTGGAACTGGGTGGCAACAGCCCGTTCGTGGTCCTGGCCGATGCCGACGTCGAACTGGCCGTCAATGCCGCCGTGGTGGGCAAGTTTCTGCACCAAGGGCAGATCTGCATGGCGATCAACCGCATCATCGTCGAGCAACCGCTGCTTGAAGCCTTTACAGAACGCTTCGTCGAGCGCGTCAAGGCACTGCCTTATGGCGACCCGAGCAAGGCCGAGACCGTCGTTGGCCCGGTAATCAACAGCAAGCAACTGGCTGGCCTGCAAGAAAAAATCGCCATCGCCCAGGCCGAAGGCGCGCAAATGCTGGTCGGCGGGCAAGCCCAAGGCAACGTTCTGCCACCCCATGTGTTTGGCGCCGTGACCGCCGACATGGAAATCGCTCGCGAAGAAATCTTCGGCCCACTGGTCGGGATTCAGGCCGCCCGCGATGCCGAGCATGCCCTGGAACTGGCCAATGGCAGTGAATACGGGCTGTCCAGCGCGGTGTTCACCTCAAGCCTTGAGCGTGGTGTGCAATTCGCCCAGCGCATTCACGCAGGCATGACCCACGTCAACGACATCCCGGTCAACGATGAACCCAACGCGCCGTTCGGTGGCGAGAAAAACTCGGGGCTGGGTCGTTTCAACGGCGACTGGGCCATCGAAGAGTTCACCACCGACCACTGGATAACCTTGCAGCACGCGCCACGGCACTACCCGTTCTGAGCCCAGCCTTTGATGAACCCCATTACCAATAAGAAAATGGAGTACGAAATGTCCTCACTCCTCAACCGCCCAGCGGCGAAACGATCCTTGGCGGCTTGTATTGCCCTGCCATTGCTTGTGCTGGCTGGCCACGCCGCTGCCGATGGCGACGGCGTCTGGAAAGGCGGTGAAAACGTCTACGCAAAAGTCTGCGGCCACTGCCACGAACATCAGGTGGGCCCGCAGATTACCGGCCGCCAATTGCCGCCTGAGTACATCCACGCCATCGTGCGCAATGGTTTCAGGGCCATGCCCGCCTTCCCCGCCTCGTTCATCGACGACAACTCGCTGCAGCAAGTGGGCGAGTACATTTCCAAAAGCCCGGCCCCGGCGGCCAAGCCTTGAGGATCCAACCATGAACGTCGAACGTCGTACATTGCTCAAGGGCATGGCCCTGGGCGGCCTGGCGAGTGTTGCCATCGGCAGCTCGGGCCTGGCCATGGCCGATAGCGTATTGGGTACCCGGCCCCGCACGGCCCTGCCGACGTTGGCCCTGGTCAGCGGCGAAGTGGCCAAGTCGGCCTTTGTCGAAGGCATCAACGCCAGCCCTACGGCTCGGCAGGCCAAGGTACAACGCACCGACCTGGGCCTGGACTTTGTCCTGGGCCTGGAAAAGCGCCTGCGCAGTGGCCAGCCACAACGCATCATCGGCCTGGTCGACGATGCCAGTGCTGCCCTGATCCTGGACATTGCGCGCAGTGCCGGCGCACGCGTGCAGTGGGTTGGCCAGCATCACGCCACGGCCAACAGCTCACAACACCAGTTGCTCAGTTCCGAAGCCGCCAGCGGCTGCGCTGCGCAATTGGGCCTGAACCTGAACGCCTGCGGCACAGGCTTCAAGCTGCATGAGCAACGGCTGCAGGGGCGACCTGCACCGCTGCAGTTGTCGGCCGCCGCGCGCAGCAACGCAGGTTCTGAGCAATGGGCCGCCACCTTGGGCTACACCCTGGCCACCCTGGGCACCGCCGACCTTGGCCAGGCACCGCTGCTCGGTAGCCGTCCGTCGCCGATGACCGGTCATTTCGTTTCGTTTTCGATAGAGGCTTGAAGGAGCTGATCGATGTCTGACAATACCAACAACAAGCTGCTCCCACGTGGCGTCAACAGCGCCCACTTCGACCAAGCCATTGCCAAGTTCCGCGCGCTGCTGGGCGATGAAAACGTGCTGGTCAAGGATGATCAACTGGTCCCTTACACCAAGATAATGATGGCCGTGGACACCGCCGAGCACGTCCCGTCTGCCGCCGTGACCGCCACCACCGTCGAACAGGTGCAGGGCGTGGTGAAAATCTGCAACGAGCACAAGATCCCGGTGTGGACCATTTCCACCGGTCGCAACTTCGGCTACGGCTCGGCGGCACCTGGCCAACGCGGCCAGATCATTCTGGACCTGAAGAAGATGAACAAGATTCTTCATGTCGACCCCGAACTCTGCACGGCCCTGGTCGAACCGGGCGTGACCTACCAGCAGCTCTACGACTACCTGCAGGAAAACAACCTGCCCTTGATGCTGTCGTTTTCCGCGCCATCGGCCATCGCCGGGCCCTTGGGCAATACCATGGACCGTGGCGTCGGCTACACCCCTTATGGCGAGCACTTCTTGATGCAGTGCGGCATGGAAGTGGTGCTGGCCAGCGGCGACGTGTATCGCACCGGCATGGGTGGGGTTAAAGGCGACAACGCCTGGCAAGTATTCAAATGGGGCTATGGCCCGACCCTGGACGGCATGTTCACCCAGGCCAACTACGGCATCTGCACCAAGATGGGCTTCTGGCTGATGCCCAAGCCGCCGGTGTTCAAGCCGTTCGAGATCCGTTTCGACGAAGATTCGGACATTGCCGACATCGTCGAATTCATCCGCCCGCTGCGTATCGCCCAGGTCATCCCCAACTCGGTGGTGATCGCCGGCGTGTTGTGGGAAGCCGCGACCTGCAACGTCCGTCGCTCCGACTACACCACCGAGCCGGGCGCGACCTCCGACGCCATCCTCAAGCAGATCCAGAAAGACAAGGGTCTTGGCGCCTGGAACGTCTACGCCGCTCTGTACGGCACTAAAGAGCAGGTCGAGGTGAACTGGAACATCGTCACCGGCGCCCTCAAGCAACTGGGCAAGGGAAAGATCATCACCCAGGAAGAAGCCGGTGATACCCAGCCGTTCAAGTACCGTGCGCAGTTGATGTCGGGCGTGCCGAACTTGCAGGAGTTTGGCCTGTACAACTGGCGTGGCGGTGGTGGCTCGATGTGGTTCGCCCCGGTGAGCCAGGCCCGTGGCAGCGAGTGCGACAAGCAACAGGCGCTGGCCAAGAAAACCCTGAACAAGCACGGCCTGGACTATGTCGGCGAATTCATCGTCGGCTGGCGCGACATGCACCACGTGATCGACGTGCTTTACGACCGCTCAAACCCTGAAGAAACCAAGCGTGCCAACGCCTGTTTTGCTGAGCTGTTGGATGTGTTCGAGAAAGAAGGCTACGCCGTGTACCGCGTCAACACCGCCTTCCAGGAGCGTGTGGCGCAGAGCTACGGCCCGGTCAAGCGCAAGGTGGAACATGCCATCAAGCGTGCCTTGGACCCGAACAACATCCTGGCACCGGGCAAATCCGGTATCGACCTCGCCAACAACTTCTGAATGCTCTTGCCCACCCCGCCAGCCTTGTCTGGCGGGTTTTTATGACCGTTAGGAAACACCATGACTTACACCCAACTGCTCGCGGCCAGCGCCCTGCTGCTGACCGCTCCTTTTGCCCTGGCCCAAGGCGACGCTGCGCAAGGCAAAGCCTTGTTTACCGCCCAGTGCGGCTTTTGCCACAGCCCGGACGCGGGTAAAAACCTGATGGGGCCGAGCCTGCACCAGGTATTTGGTCGCACCAGCGGCCAGGCACCGGCGTTCAAATACACCCCGGCCCTGCAAGGCGCTAACCTTCAATGGAATGAAGCCAACCTGGACAAATGGTTGACCAGCCCGGCGACCATGCTGCCGGGGAACATGATGATGTTCCCTGGCCAGGCCGATCCGCAAAGCCGCCAGAACCTGATCGCCTACATCAAAACCTTGTAGGAGCGACGGGGGCGCCTAGCCTTTAGTCGCGATAGCATCACCGCGGTCTACGATGAACCGCGGTGATGCTATCGCAGCATAGGTATCTACACAATTCTGGGGCAGCGCGGCTCTTGTAGCCGCTGCCGAGGTACGAGGCTGCGATCGGCGGCGAAGCCGTCGTAAATTCAGGCCCTTCGGTGTGCCTGATGGATTACGGTCTCAGGTTTTACGGCCGCTTCGCTGCCGATCGCAGCCTCGTACCTCGTCAGCGGCTACATTCGTAGCAGTAGACGAGTTCAGCGAGGCCAGGTCCGGGGACGTAGTCCTCGCAAAGCCTGTACTCGCGGTGTATCTGAATACTGAAGTGCCAGGTTTTACGACTGCTGCGCAGCCGGACGTGGCCTCGTTCTACTCGTCCACTGCTACGAAATGCAGTACACCAAAAGATGTGTAGATACCTATGGCTATCGCAGCCAAGCAGGCTGTGTGAAAACTCAAAATTTG
The DNA here is from genome assembly GCF_057838865.1 of Pseudomonas sp. KH_021. Classification (NCBI taxonomy): domain Bacteria; kingdom Pseudomonadati; phylum Pseudomonadota; class Gammaproteobacteria; order Pseudomonadales; family Pseudomonadaceae; genus Pseudomonas; species Pseudomonas sp. KH_021. The sequence goes on from NZ_CM174477.1 coordinate 3,356,622, forward strand.
GTTGATTTAGGGGGTACTTGACCCCCTCCCGACTAGTCGATCGTCGCGTGTACGCGATTACAGGAGGTCGTTTTTTGAGTGGGTCGACTTTTGTCGGAGTTTTCACACAGCCTGCAAGGCTGGCTCCTACCCGGAGCGCACCGATCGGGACACCACCGGTCGTTTTGAGGAATAGAGGTTACAATCGCGCCTCTGTCTGTTTGATCGGACCTTGGTGTCTCTATGAAAGCGATGTTTACCCTTCTCTGCGTGCTGGCGATTGCAGCGAGCCTTGGCGGTTGTATCGGGCCGCCGATGGCCTTGACGCCACAAACCGCACAACGGCTGCAGGCGCAGCCGCCTATCCGCTTTTTGCTGACCTTTGACGACGGCCCCAGCGCCTCCTCGTTCTACAACCCCTCGAGTTCGGTGCTCGACGACCTGGCCGATAACCCTGTACAGCCGGGGATCAAGGCGGTCTTTTTTGTGCAGACCCGTGCACCCAGGGCCGGGGGTAGCGAGATTGGCAAGAAAATCATGCACCGCGAGCATGACGAAGGTCATATCCTGGGGTTTCACACAGCAACGCCCTGGCACACCAACCATCGCTCCCTAGACCCACAGGTACTGGAAGAATCACTCACCAACGGAACCGCCGACATTGCCGCGATCAGCGGAGCGCCACCGGTGCTGGTGCGTCCGCCCTTCTGGAATTACGACAAACGCACTTTTGCCGCCTATCAACGGCATGGCCTGCATGTGTTGTTGACCGACCTGAGTGCCAATGACGGCAAGGTCTGGGGTATCACCGCCAGCCCGCAACGGCGGGCCAACCTGCTCAAGCACTTGGCCGAACTGCGCGAGAAGATTGCCGCTGGGGAACAACCCGTGGTCGATGGGGTGATTCCGGTGGTAGTGACCTTCCACGACCTCAACCGCTACACCGCCCGGCATATGCAGGAGTACCTGCAGATCCTGATGGACTGTGCACGCCAGACCGGCGTGAAAACGGCGGACAAGCCGTTCTACGACGATCGAGTGCCGCTGCTGCGAGCCGCCATGGCGCGCACCGTGCAAGACACCTCCCAGCCCGTCCAATTGCCCGGGTTCTGGAATTGGTGGTGGGAAGGTAATACGCACTAGGTTTACCCAACCTTTACCGATCCCCAGCAAGGGCTGCTTCCGGCAGCCTTTGCTGGGTCAGCCTTTCAAAGCGGCCTCAATCGCAGCGATATCGATCTTTCCCATCTCCATCATTGCTTCGAACGCACGCTTGGCCTTGGCGGGATCAGGGTCGGCGATCGCAGTCGTCAGGACCCTTGGCGTGATTTGCCACGACAGCCCCCATTTATCCTTGCACCAGCCGCAGGCGCTTTCCTGGCCACCATTGTCGACAATGGCGTTCCACAAGCGGTCGGTTTCGGCTTGGTCGTCCGTCGCCACCTGAAACGAGAACGCTTCGTTGTGCTTGAATTCCGGGCCGCCGTTAAGCCCCAGGCAAGGGATGCCCATCACCGTGAACTCGACCGTCAAGACATCCCCCTGCTTGCCCGCGGGATAGTCACCGGGCGCGCGATAGACCGTGCCGACGGCACTGTCCGGGAATGTCTTGGCGTAGAAGGTTGCAGCCTCCAAGGCAGCGCCGTCGTACCAGAGGCAGATCGTGTTTTTGCTTTTGCTGGACATTTTGAGGTTCTCCAGAACAGGAAGTGAGAAGCAGTGTAGACAGCCTTTGCCCAGCGTTTGATCCCGCGATTTTCCCTACCATCTGCGTTAGTCCACCTGGACGATGTACAACCCCTCCAACTCGCCCACTTTGAGCACGTCCTTTATCCTCTGAAGGCTATTTTTGAACATGCATAACAATTATAAAAAAACGCTGTTATCGCTCTGCCTGACCTTCGCTTTCCAAGGCGCAAACGCCGACGCACCCACAACACCCGACCCAAAAGCCGTCGAGCGTTTTGAGCTGCGCAGCGAGCTGATGAAGCAATACCCCAATGTGCTCGACACCCTGCGCTCAAACCCGAACGCTGGCTTCGGTGGCGCGATGTCCCCAGCCATCGCCAACCACATGTACAGCCGCACTGATCAAGCGGCGATAGCCGATGCCCGGTCGATGCTCAAAGTCGAGCAACACGGCAAGGGCACTTGGCTGCTGCGCTTCCCCTTTGTGAACGTCGCGGTGTTCGAGACCTCCGAGGGCCTGGTGTTGGTCGATTCCGGCTATGCCCCGGCAGGCCCGGCACTGCTGGAGGCCCTGCGCAAGATCAGCGACAAGCCCGTCAATACCATCATCATTACTCACCACCACGCCGACCATGCCTTTGGCGCCTGGGCGCTGTTGGCTGCAGGTGAAAAGCCGCGCATCGTCGCCACCGACGCTTATCTTTCGGAACTGGCGATCGACACCCGCCTGGTCAACTTTTCGATCGTGCGCCTGAACAACCAAGACCCGCGCGATGTGCCAAGGCGAATGGAAGACACCATCCTGCCGACCGAAACGTTCAGCGGCCAAAAAACCCTGACCATTGGCGGTGAGGACTTCATCCTGACCCAGGCCCGCGGCGAGTCGGCCGATCAACTGTGGGTCAATGTGCCGACGCGCAAAGTGGTGGTGAGCGCCGATTATTGGCAGCCGTTCTTGCTCAATGCCGGCAATGGCAAACGGCGCCAGCGCCATGTCGCCGAGTGGGCACAGGCGTTGCGGGAGATGGCTGCGGCCAATCCAGCCCTGGTACTGCCGATGCACGGTGCAGCCATGACGTCGGCCAGTGATGCCCAAGACAAATTGCTGGCCTCCGCCGACATGCTCGATTCGGCGGTCAACCAGGTGGCCCGTGGGCTGAATGCCGACAAGCGTCCCGACGAGATTGTTGCCTCGGTCAAATTGCCCGAGCAGTTGCAGGGTCGCGCCGACATGGCCGAAACCTACAACCGCTTTCAGGACGTGGCCAAAATGGTCATCAAGGAAGACGGCGGTTGGTGGAATGGCGTGCCATCCGACTGGTCGCCGGCCCCCCTCTCGGCCCTTGGCAGCGAGATGGTGGAATTGAGCGGCGGGATCGACAAAGTCGTCGCTCGCATTCGCCTGTTGCAGGGCACGAACCCAGCCCTGGCCTGCAAGCTGGCGGACCTGGCGTACTTTGCAGCACCCGATAACAAGGAGGTTCTACAAGTGTCCCTGGATGCGTACGCCAAACGCATTATTCCAGGTGTCCCGACCCAGGAAGTCACGGTTTATCTAGAGCACATGCTCAGCCTCAAGCAGAAACTCAAGCACCTGGGTCAGCAACCCCTCCCTCAAACAGCTTCACGTTGATCTTCTATATGGGCAGGTTTTGAATGAACGTTAATAAAAATAAAATCGCGTTAGCCTTGTCTCTACTCACCGGCATGGCGGCCAGCGGTGGTACCTTTGCCAAAGTGTCTCCCGAGGAGGCCGAACAACTCGGCAAGAACCTCACGTGCATGGGCGCCGAGCGCGCCGGCAATGCCGACGGGAGCATTCCGGCCTTCACCGGCGAGTTCGTCGACCGTGTGCCGGGCTGGGATCATAAGCTCTACTCCGGTGAACAACCGGTGGACCCTTTCAAGGATGAGGCGCCGTTGCGGGTGCTGACCCAGAAGAACTACAAGGAACATGCCGAACACCTGACTGACGGCCAGAAAGTGTTGTTCGAGAAATACCCCAGCAGCTACAAGATGAATATCTATGCCGGCAAGCGCATCTTTGGCGTGCCCAAGTACGTGTGCGACCGTGTCAAAGTCAATGCCCTGAACGCGCAGCTTGAACACGACGGCATGGGCGTCAAGGGTCTGGGGCAAGTGCCTTTCCCGATTCCTAAAAGCGGCCTGGAACTGTTGTGGAACCACGCGCTGATTGCCGGCCCCTGGACTCAGGACGTTACCCGTTCGAACGCCTCGGTATTGCCCAACGGCAGCATCGGCTGGGGCAAGACCCGCCTGCGCGGCTTGAACCCGGCCAACAATCCCGATGCGCAAGCGGCAACGGAGGGCGTGCGGGCCTTCTCCTGGAACCTCACCATCCAGCCGCAACGCGAAGCCGGGGTCAATACCGTGGCCCAGGACTTCTACGACTGGAGCACCCAGGGCCGTAATGCCTGGAGCTACAACCCCGGCACCCGACGCGTCCGCCAACTGCCAGGGTTTGGCTTCGACCAACCGATGATCGGCACCAACGGCACCATGGTGATCGACGATGACCGCCTGTTCAACGGCTCGCCTGAGCGCTACGAGTGGAAGAACCTGGGCAAGAAAGAAATCTACATTCCGGTCAACGCCTTTCGCGTCAACAGCGGCCAGGTCAAGTACAGCGAGCTGCTGACACCGGTTCACCCCAACCCCGACTACCTGCGCTTTGAGCTGCGCCGGGTCTGGGTGCTGGAAGCGACGCTCAAGCCTGGCTATCGCCATGTCTACAGCAAACGGGTCATCTACCTGGACGAAGACACCTGGGCGGGCACCCTGGCGGACAACTTTGACGCCCGAGGCAAAATCTGGAAGCACGCGATGATGAACTACTTCCAGCATCCAGACGCGAAGTTGCCGATTTCGGGGGTACAGATTTTCTATGACCTCAACTCGCTGCAATACACCGCGTACGGGCTGACCAACGAAGAGCGCAAAGGCCCGATCATGAACAACCTCAAGCTCACAGCGGACATGTACACCCCGGATGCCCTGCGAGCTGAAGGCCGCTAAAACCCTGGTTGCCTGCGATGGCGTCCCTGAAGTCGCCTGTAGGAGCAGAGCTTGCTCGCGATGGCGTCCCAGAGATCGCCATCGCCGGCAAGCCGTGCTCCTACAAGGAACTGATCATGAAAAAGAGATGGATCCTGGCCGCCAGCACAGCGGCCATTTTTTTACTGCCCTTTGCACTGCTGCCCTTCGCCAATCACGAACGTACCGAAGCGGTGCCTATCCAGGGCCAATCCTCGGCAGCCGTGCAATGGGACAACAGCTTCAAGCCCGCACCGGTCCCCGGCACGATAGAAGCCCACCCCTATCTCGCGCCATCAGGGCAAGGCACCATGCACGGTGACGGATTCCAGTCCGACACCCACCCGGCCAGCGCGCCCATGGGGACCTCCATGGAAGTGCGCACACGCCAGGCCGGCAACTGGCTGCCACGCCAATGCGCGACCTATGTCTACCGCAGCGACGGCAAGATCATCTCGATGTGCGGCGGCCTGACCGGCTTTCGTCTGGTGCTGCTCGATCCAAACTCGCTGCAAATGTTGGCCTACTACGACCTGCCGCTGCGTCCCAGCTCCTTCCAGGCGCTGGTGCATCGCGACATGAGCCTGCAGATGAATGACTCTTCGGGCGGCGCCTACCTGTTTCTCGACAACAAGGATCGCATTGTCCTGGGCGACAGCCGCCAGATCATCCAGCGCATCGCCGTCAAGGAAGAAGCCGGTCAATGGCACTTTGCGCTTGAAAAACAATGGGACATGCGCCCTCACGTGCCCCACGACTGCCAGAACTACGACAACTGGTTCCCGTCTGGTGAGTGCGACATGATCACCACCGTGATGCCTGACGCCAAGGGGCAATACTGGTGGCTGACGCGCTACGGTCGTGTCGGCACGCTCAACCCCGAGACGGGGAACGTGCAACAGGTGCGCTTGGCGAATGAAGAAATCCAGAACGCCATCGCCATGGACAACCGCGCCGTCTACGTGCTGTCAGACCATGCCCAATACGCCTTTGCCGCCGATGAACACGGCATGCCCCAGCAACTGTGGCGCCAAGCCTATGACCGGGGCGACGAACGCAAGGTCGGCACCATCAACCAGGGCAGCGGGACCACCCCGACGCTGTTGGGCGAGCGCTACATCACCTTCGCCGACAACGCCAGCCCCAGGATCAATATCGTGGTGTTGCGCAGGGGCGAACTGCAAGCAGGTGAGCAGCGCGAAATCTGCCGCGTCCCGGTATTTACCGACAACCACAGCGCCACCGATAACTCAATGATCGGCTGGGGACGTTCGATCCTGCTGGAAAACAACTCCGGGTACAAAAGCGCCCACCTGCAAAAGGACTGGAGCGCCATCAGCGGGGGTGTCGTGCGGGTCGATGTCCGGGAAGACGAAAGCGGCTGCGATACGGTCTGGACGTCGCCGATCAAGGCACCCTCCTCGGTCGCCAAGCTGTCGACCGGCAACGGTATTGCCTATTACTACAACGTTGATAGCCACCCCGAGGGCACTCAGGACTGGTCAGTGGTTGGCCTGGATTTCAAGACCGGCAAACAGGTCCTGAAGATCCCGACCGGCCAAGGCAAGGCGTTCGACAACAACTGGAGCTCAATGTCGATCGGCCCGGACGGAGCGCTCTACATCGGCACTACCCGTGGTTTGATCCAGGTGCGCGGCTCGCAACACACCGCACTGCGTTAACGACCGGTTGGTCGGGCATGGTTGCGGCGGGGGCAATCCCCGCCTATGTTCCTAGCGAGGCATTGCCTGCACCTGCAGGCAAGACTGACCGCAGGGAGGTGACACATGCCCAACCACTCCAGTCCCGCCGTCCTGGCGCTCATTGGCAATACGCCAATGGTGCGCGTCAGCCGGTTTGATACCGGGTTGTGCACACTGTTTCTCAAGCTTGAATCACAGAACCCCGGTGGCTCGATCAAGGACCGCATTGGTCTGGCGATGATCGACACCGCCGAACGCGATGGCAGCCTGCGACCGGGCGGGACCATCGTCGAAGCCACCGCCGGCAACACCGGCCTGGGCCTGGCGCTGGTGGGCCGCGCCAAAGGCTACCGGGTGGTGCTGGTGGTACCCGACAAAATGTCCACCGAAAAGGTCTTGCACCTCAAGGCCATGGGCGCTGAAGTGCATATCACTCGCTCCGATGTCGGCAAGGGCCATCCCGACTACTACCAGGACTTTGCCGGACGACTGGCCGCCGAGATTCCCGGCGCATTCTTTGCCGATCAGTTCAATAACCCCGCCAACCCCTTGGCGCATGAATGCAGCACCGCCCCGGAAATATGGGCGCAAACCCAGCATGATCTCGATGCCATCGTCGTCGGCGTGGGCTCGGCCGGCACCCTGACGGGGCTGACCCGCTTCTTTCGTCGTGTACAGCCAAACCTGGTCATGGTGCTGGCCGACCCGATCGGCTCGGTGATGGCCGAATACAGCCGCAGCGGCACCCTCATCACACCCGGCTCCTGGGCCGTGGAAGGCATCGGCGAAGACTTCATCCCCTCGATTGCCGACCTCTCGAGCGTGCGCCATGCCTACTCGATCAGCGATGAAGAAAGCTTCGAGCATGCCCGCCAACTGCTGCGCGCCGAAGGCATTCCCGGCGGCTCTTCCACCGGCACCCTGCTGGCAGCAGCCCTGCGTTATTGCCGCGAACAAACCTCGCCAAAACGGGTGGTCAGCTTTGTCTGCGACACCGGTACCCGCTATCTGTCCAAGGTCTACAACGATCAGTGGATGATCGACCAGGGCTTGCTGCAGCGCAAGCAATACGGCGATCTGCGCGACTTGATCGCACGGCGCTTCGAGGATGGCCGGGTGATCAGCGTGGGCCCGGACGACACGCTGTTGACTGCCTTTCAGCGCATGCGCCTGGCTGACGTCTCGCAACTGCCGGTGCTGGTCGACGGACGCCGGTTGATCGGTGTGATCGACGAGTCGGATATCCTGCTGGGCATCCACGAAGACCCTGCCAACCTGCGTATGACGGTCGCCAGCGCCATGACTGGCACCCTGGAGACGCTTGCGCCGAGTGCCAGCCTTGCCGAACTGCGCTCCGAACTCGACCGTGGCCTGGTGGCGATTATCGCCGACGCCTCGGGCTTCCATGGCCTGATCACCCGCGTCGACCTGCTCAACCACCTGAGGAAATCCCTGCCATGAGCCAGCATGACGAGGCGGGCCCGCCACGGGCCTTTGCGACCCGAGTGATCCATGCAGGCCAATCACCGGACCCGTCCACCGGGGCGCTGATGCCGCCGATCTACGCCAATTCCACCTACATGCAACAAAGCCCCGGCGTACACAAGGGCCTGGACTACGGCCGCTCCCACAACCCCACGCGCTGGGCGCTGGAGCGCTGTGTGGCGGACCTGGAAGGCGGCACCCAGGCCTTCGCCTTTGCTTCCGGGCTGGCGGCGATTTCCTCGGTGTTGGAACTGCTCGATGCAGGGTCGCATATCATTTCCGGCAATGACCTTTATGGCGGGACCTTCAGGCTGTTCGAACGGGTTCGCCGACGCAGCGCAGGGCATCATTTCAGCTTTGTCGACCTGACCGACCTGCACGCCTTCGAACAGGCGATCCAGGAAGACACGCGCATGGTCTGCGTCGAAACGCCGAGCAATCCCTTGTTGAGCCTGGTCGACTTGTCTGCCGTGGCGCGCATCTGTCGCGAGCGAGGCATCCTTTGCGTAGCCGACAACACCTTCGCCAGCCCTTGGATACAGCGCCCGCTGGAGCTGGGCTTCGACATCGTGGTGCACTCGACCACCAAATACCTGAACGGCCATAGCGACGTGGTGGGCGGCATTGCGGTGGTCGGTCACAACGCCGAACTGGCCGAGCGCCTGGGCTTTTTGCAAAACGCAGTGGGCGCCATCGCCGGCCCCTTCGATGCCTTCCTGACCCTGCGCGGGGTGAAAACCCTGGTACTGCGCATGGAGCGACACTGCAGCAACGCGCTGGAACTGGCGACCTGGCTGGAGCGCCAACCGCAAGTGGCGCGGGTGTACTACCCCGGCCTGCCCTCCCACCCACAACACGCGCTGGCAAAGCGGCAGATGCGTAAGTTTGGCGGGATGATCTCCCTGGACTTGAACACAGACCTGGCCGGCGCCAAGCGCTTTCTGGAGGCGGTGCAGATATTCGCCCTGGCCGAAAGCCTGGGCGGCGTTGAAAGCCTGATCGAGCATCCGGCAATCATGACCCACGCCACTATCCCGGCACAAACCCGGGCAGCGCTGGGTATTGGCGATGCACTGGTGCGTTTGTCGGTAGGGGTCGAGGACGTCGAGGATTTGCGGGCTGATCTGGCCCAGGCGCTGGCGCGGATCTAGGCCGGTAGGAGCACGGCTTGCCGGCGATGAAGCCACCGCGGTGTTTCAGATATGGCCTCTCGCGAGCAAGCTCGGCTCCTACCCCTGATCGACATGGACCGTGGTTGACGGTGATCAAGACGCAGGACTGGGCCTGGAGGCCTAAGCGCGACATATTTTGAATATTTTTTCGGAACCGTCCTACAGCCTGCCCCGCCCCCTTCGCCATAGACTGCCGGCCTGAAAATAAGGAGTGGCACGTATGGCGAACCCCGGTTACATGACCATCACCGGTAAGACTCAAGGATTGATTTCAGCGGGTTGTTCAACCCCGGACTCCATCGGCAACAAGTATCAATCTGCCCACACCGACGAGATCATGGTGCTGGCTTACCACCACAACCTGGCGAATATTGGAAATATCAATAAGCCCACCCACAGCCCGATCATCATCACCAAAGGCATTGATAAATCATCTCCACTACTCGCTAAAGCACTCTCAAGCCGAGAGGAAATCAACTGCACAATTAATTTCTACCGCGTGTCTAGCTTCGGCATCCAGGAAAAATTCTATTCGGTGTCGATCACGGGTGGCGTCATTGCCGATCTCACACTGGAGATGCCTCATGCGGTATTGCACGGTGACGCCGAGCCTGAAGAACAGTTGGCGATCCGCTACCGTGACGTGTACTGGACCCACCACTTGGCAGGGACCACAGGCTACAGTGCGTGGGGTGAGGAGGGATGAATCCGAACCGTTATGACTATTGGGATGTCGAGAGTGCCGCTGGCAAGCTGATCGCACAGGCCCACACGATCAGTGCTCGCCATCTAGATTTCGGTATTGCGCGTGTACAGTTCAATCGGGAAGTCGCCTATTACGCCAAGCGTATTGCCGATGATGTGGCGCTGGGTCACAAGACCCCTTCACAAGCCATACAGGCCATACTGCACGAGCAGCGCGACCTCCTGAATCAGTCGCGAGTCCTAGCGCGCAACGGCCAGGACGCAATCCCTTATTCGGTCAAGCGCATCCCGCTGATGGGGCTCACCCGAGGCGTATTAAAACGCGACCCCGAGCGGCTGTTGCGCTTTGCTCACGCTCAAAACCTCAAGACAAACTCCAATACCGAGCCCACAAAGCTAGCCGCACCGCCGCCGTCCCCCGCCGAAAGCCTCAAGTTTTTCCCTCGTGAGCTTTGGCCTGCACCGATCGAAGAACACGCCCCGGGGTTCTATATCGTCCCCAAAAGCACGACGGCGGACCAATTAGAAGCTCAGTTGTTCACCTCGCCTAACCCCGCCGTCATCGCCAAGTTCAGGGCACTCAACCCGAATTTGGATCAGGTCAAAGCGGGGCAGATGATCGTGCTCAGCGACCCAAACAACCAGCGCTGTACGCATGAAGAAGCGAAATTGATGGCAGCCGCGGAGAAAGTGAATGCAACGCTTCAGGACCTGACACCTGAGGAGACTGATTTCATGACGCGTCACCACGACGAAATAGTGTCGTTCCTCACTCACGGCTCCGTCGCTATCGGCATCGCAGAGGCAATCTTTGCCAAGAACCTGGAAAGCGTGAAGGGCTCGCTACGCGACATTGAGGATTTGCACCAACGCACCTTCCAGCGTGATGGGCACTTGCGTTCACCTGAGTTTTTTGCCGAACGTAAGCGCTTGCTTGGTCAGCTCGATACCCACCTCACAGGCTTGACTAAAAAGAGCATCGGCTTTCCCGACCACCCAAACCTCAAGAGCGCCCTGGGGATTTCCAGCCGTAGCCTGGTACATCGTTGGAGCCAGGCCGGAGCGCCCGGTCAGATCCCCGGTTATGCCACGCATATAAACGGGGTGGCCAAGGCTGCCAAATACGTCAAGTACGGCGGCTGGCTAGGCACCGCAGTCGGTGGCGGCGCCTCATACATGAAAGTTCAAGACGTGTGTGCGGCTGGTGATGCCAAGGCTTGCGAGCGCGCGAAATTTACTGAAGGCGGCAGTTTCATTGGCGCAGTAGTTGGTGGGGCAGCAGTCGGCATAGGGCTAACAGGGGCTACAACGGGAGCTATTTGTGTAGGGTTAGGGGTGGCAACTGGTGGGGCTGGGCTGTTGGTGTGTGGTCTGGTAGTGGTAGGCGTCGGCGCTTTGGGTGCAGGTGCCGTAGGTTCACAGGTGGGTGAGTGGTCAGGCGATATCATTTATGAGGCTGTAAAATGAGCCTGAACACCGCTGACACAATATTTCTCAGTGTTGCGTTAATCGATTTTGGGGGAATTATTCTTTGGTTCGGGGTTGCGCTACATTTGGCTTATACCTGGATGGACGAGATGCTGGAGCGTCTGAAAAATTGCTCGGCGATCATGAGGCGGGCACCGCTCAGGTACGGAGGCCCCTGGGGTAAATTGCTGTTAGTGGGGGGTATCTCAGGGGTCGTTACATTCCCCGGCATCTATCTCAAACATGGTGGGGTCAGTATCGACGACTTAAAAAACTTCCCCGCGCCACTTAAACGAAAGCTCGCAGTGATGCAGTGGATCTTGTGGGGGCTTATTACTGTGATGATAGTGCTATTTATCTTCGGCAAACTCACTAGGGGGTAACTACTGCTTTTTACGAGGTCACTCAATGAGCGTTAGTACTGCTGACAAGGTTTTCCTCTGTGTCAGCTTATTTGGGTTTGGAGGCGTGTTCGTATTCCTTGGCATTGCATTGCACCTTGCCTACACCAAGCTCGATGCAATGTTAGATTATTTGAAAAATTGTCCCGCTGTTATGATCCGAGCCCCCTTAAAAAGCGGAGGCCCTTGCGGGAAATTGTTTGTACTGGGCGCGATAATAGGTGTAACCACTATACCTCGTCTCTACCTGCGCGACGGAGGGGCCAGCGCTGAGGATCTAAAGAACTTTCCTGCCGATCTTAAACGCAGGCTGATCGTATTGCACTGGGCCGGTGTTTTTTTCCTATCGGTATTATTGGGGCTTTCCGCACTCGACGCACTCGGCCTTTTCTAGCCCGCCATGTACAAGGTAGGCGAGTGGTCAGGCGATATCATTTATGAGGCTGTGAAATGCACTGGTGCGCTTGTCAGTGGGAGTCGAGGATGTCGAGGATTTGCGGGCTGATCTGGCCCAGGCGCTGGCGCGGATTTGAGCCGGTAGGAGCATGGCTTGCCGGCGATTGGGCCAACGCGGTGGGTCAGGACTGACGCCATCGCGAGCAAGCTCGGCTCCTACAGGCGATCGGCTCACCGCGACGTCCAGGCATGGCCCCTCCGTCGGTAGGAGCACGGCTTGCCGGCGATTGGGTCGACGCGGTGTCAGATATGGCCTCTCGCGAGCAAGCTCGGCTCCTACCCCTGATCGGCATGGGCCGCGGTTGACGGTAATCGAGGCGCAGGACTGGGGCCGTTTCACGGTCCCGACTTCACCACTGTATCCTGCGACTGAAACCCGATTCTCCCGCCTTCAACCAATGCGCCTGCAGCAACGGCGCCTGCAAGGTCGCATTCGACTCCAAAGTTCCCGACAGCTGTACACTTCGACTCGCCAGATCAGCCTTGAAGGTAATCGAATGCTGCTGCGCCCGTTCAAGCTGGCCTGCCAGCTGAACCTGGCCGTTCTCACACGTAAGACTCAAGCGCCCTGCCCCCAAGGGTATCGTCCATGGCGCCAGCAGCCCCAGGTTTCGCCCTACCAATTGCCCTTGAGCGGCGCGACATTGCAGACCGCTGCCTTGAAGCTGCACGCGGCCTTGCCACTCTCCATCCATCTGCCAGTCGGCCTGAACGGCTCGGCCATGGATGGTCGGTTGCAACTCGGCGCGCCAGTTCCATGGCAAGCCTCTCAAGGTCAATTGCCAATCCTGTTGCTGCAATCCCGCTCGCAAGCGTGCTTCGCCGGCCCACGGGCGAAGGCTCCAGGCCAGTTGATCCAGCTCACCCAGCGAAGCCATTTGCCCGTGCCAGAGTGTGCCGCTGATGCCTTGCGGCTGTGCCGCACCCAGCCAGGCAATGCGCTGCAGGTAAAAGGCCGCCGGTGCTTGTACCAGCAGGGTCAGGCCAAACACCAGCGCTGCCCATCCCGATAACCACAGGTTCACGGACGCACCGCCACGAGCAGGTTGAAGCTCAACCGCTGGCCCTGACGTTCGATCCGCCACTGCTGCACCACCGCGCCCTGCTCCTGCACGCCGCGCATCAGCTGTTGTATCGCCTGCGGTTGGTCCACTTCACCCTGCAGATGCCACTGGCCATCCACGGCCTCCAGGCGAGTCAGGACAATGTGCCGGGCAGAGGCCAGCGACTGCAGACGTTCGGCGCTCAGGCTCTGGGTGGGGCCGATGGCGCGGGCCTGCTGCGCCAGGTCACGCCATTGCCGCGCCTCTTGCCAGGCGTGGAATAGGGGGTTGGCAGCCAGGTAGGCCATCAAGAACAGCACCAGCGCCCAACCACCCAGCAACAATCGGCGGCGTGCGGGCGGCATTTCGCGTATCGACTGCAACCACGCCTGAACAGCCATCAGGGCGCCTCCCATTCAAAACTCAGCTCAAGGCCCGCATCACTGCGGGCGGTTTGCAAGCGAGCCCCGGCGTCTTCGGCCAGGGCTTGCCATTGCATCGCAGGCGGTATGCTGCCCGCACCGGCCAGGCTGATGTGCCAGCGCTTGCCGTTGTAGTCGCTGCTGGATAACTGCCACTGCGGTTCACCCTCAAGCCAAGTGTCGATGGCCTTTTCCAAGGCCCCGATCTGCTGCTGGCGTATCCGGGCATCCGCTTGTTCGCGCTGCATTCGCTGCAACAGGCGCCCGGCCTGCTGGGCAGTCGCCGCCGGCCCGGTCACGGCCATGACCTGGGCGCGGGCCAAGGCACTGGACTGCCAATCCTGCCAGACCCCCAATGTGCCCCACGTCAGCGCCAACCCCAGGCACAGGGCTGCCAGTCGCCAGTGGCCTCTGCTTAGCGGCAACGAGCGACGCATGGCAGGACGACCCAGCGCAAAGACGCTGGGCAGTGTGTTCAAGTCCACCGTCACCGCGGGCCAGGCCCCGGATTCGACCGGCCCTAAGCCGGTGCCAGTGGGTAAATCGCCAAGCGCCTTGGGCCAGACCAACCAGCGCCGACGTTCATCCCCAGCGCCAAGCTTGAGCACATGATCAGCCTCACGCTCCCAGGCCTGTACACCCTCCGCCAGCAGTTGTGGCTCGGCCCAGACACGGGTGATCCGCGCGCCTTGGGCCTCACAGTTACTGAGCCATTGCTGCAGTTGTTCACGCTGTACCACCAGCAATTGCAGGCGCTTATGCAGTTTGCCAAGGCAGCTCACTTGCAGCGTTCGGGGCGGTTGCAGAAGGTACTCTTCGAGTAACTGCGGCCACTCGAAAGGCTTTAGGCCAGGCGGTGCCGGCACGTCGAAATGGCTGCACGCAGTGGCTGGCAAAACCAGGGCGATGTCCAGCGTGAGACAGTGGGCCGGTGGCGGCCAGTCGCCTTGACCACCCTGGCCGGTAGCACGCCAATGCAGCCATTGCCAGTGGCCATCGGCGGCCGGTCGCAACAGTAGCCATTCAGGCATACGGCGGCCCGCCAGCCAGGCATTCATAGAGAAAGGTAAGGCGATCATGGTCGGCTGTCCGGCAAGGCAAAGGTGCATACATAGGGTTCGCCCTGGCGTTGAAACTCAAGGCGCACCCCCCGATTGGGTTGGGCTAGAACAGTGGAGGGAAAGGCCTGCCAGCGCTGGCCTTGATGAAAACTGAAGGCCAGGCGCTCGACGTTTGGCAATTGCAGCGCCAACGCCCAGCTCGGCACACCCGCCGCGTAGAGGTCTGCCGACTGCCATAGCTGCAACCGTTGCCCTGCGGGATCGAAGCCCAATCGCAAGCGCTGCAGACGGCTGGGGTTGTCGGCGCTTGGCCAGTGGCTGGCGGCCACCCATTCAAGCTGTCGGGTGCCCGGCTGCCAGTCCAGCCATTGCAGTGTGCGTGGCAGGCGCTGGTCGTACATTTGACGCAGGTTCAGAGCATCGAAATGCCGCTCCAGCGACAGGCAAAACTCCAGCACTTGCGGCCCGGCATCCAGCGCCTGCAAGCGCTCGCGCGTCTGCAGCCAGCCGTTGACCAAGGTGGCCAATAGCACACCCAGCACGGCGGTCAGGGCCAGGGCAACCAGCATTTCCAGCAAGGTCAGCCCTACTTGCCGAGATTTCATCGCTGCACCAAAAACAGCGTGTAATGACCGATCGGATCTAGCCCAGCCGCGTCGGCCGACAAGGCCAGCTCCCCGCGGCGTGTGCGCTCAACGCCGGTATTGCCCAGGGTCATGCGCCAGTGACAAATCTGCGGCCCCTGGCGCAACGTCCCCTCAACGTGCCGGGCCGTTGGCCAATAGCCTTCCACGCGAAAGCGGGTTTCCAGTTCCCGCGCGCACAGGCTGCCCAGGCGCTGCCCCTCCAGGCTGTGCTGCAGGGCAATGCGCTGGCGTAACAGTTGGCTGACCATCACCGCCATGAGCGCGGCAATGCTCAGGGCCACGGTGACTTCCAGCAGGGTAAATCCACGCTGACGCTTCATGGCGAACCTGCCATGTCCAGGCGCCCGTCACGCCCCCAGCGCCAGCGGGCCTGGCCGTCGGCCCAGTGCCAGGTGACCGTTGCAGGCTGCTGCAGGCCCCAGGGTGTGAACACCACCTGGGGCTTCGCACTGACGGGCCAATCGGGACGCAATTGCGCAGGCCAAAGGGTTTTGCTTGTCACATCAGCACGCCAGAAGGCTTGGGCGCCCTGCACTTGCAGGGACACAAACTCGGGCGCCGTGCCGTTCCAGCGCAGCCCCAGCACCCGCCCCTCATGCCGGGCACGGGCTGCCTGGGTCGCGCTTTCACTGGCCAGTGCTTGCAGCGCACGGCGCACCGGTGCCTGACCGCCCTCAAGCCAAGCCACGCTCAGGCTGCTCATCAGGCCGACAATCAGTAGCACCACCATCAGTTCAAGCAGGGTGAAGCCTTGGGCTGCGCGGCGCACGTTCAGAGGTTCCAGTTGCCAATATCGGCGTCGGTGCCCTCTCCGCCTTCGGCCCCGTCGCCACCGAGCGAGTAGATGTCGATACGACCGTGCTGGCCGGGTGAACGGTATTTGTAAGGCGAGCCCCAGGGGTCTTCGGGCAGGCGGCGGACATAGCCATCGGCGCGCCAGGCCTTGGGCAGCGGCGCCACGGCCGGTTTGCTGACCAGCGCTTGCAGGCCTTGTTCGGTGGTTGGATAGCGCAGGTTATCGAGGCGATACATGTCCAGCGACTGCTCAAGCGTGGACAGGTCGGCCAGCACCTTCTGCTTCATGGCCTTGTCTTGGCTGCCGAGGATGCTGGGAGCGATGACGGCGATCAGCAGGCCGATGATGAAGATCACCACCATGATTTCCATCAGGGTAAAGCCACGCTGGCGGGATAGACGAATCACGAGGAACTCCTTGTCAAAAAGTAAGGCCTTGGCTGAGCTGCATGATCGGCAGCAGCACGGCCAGGACGATAAACAGCACCACGGCGCCCATGACCAGAATCATCAGCGGTTCGAACAGTGCCATGGTCATTTCTACTTGCCGGGCAAAGCCGCGTTCCTGGTTGTCGGCGACGCGCTCAAGCATGTCCGGCAAGGTGCCACTGGCCTCGCCGCTGGCCACCATGTTCAGCAGCAGTGGCGGGAAGTGACCACTGGCACTCAAGGCGCGGTGCAGACTGACCCCGCCCTTGACCTGCTCGCGCGCCGCCTGCAAGGCCAGCAAAATCTGCCGGTTACCGACCGTGGCGGTGGCCACTTGCAAGGACTCGAGCAGCGGCACGCCACTGCCCACCAAAATGGCCAGGCTGCGCGACACCCGGGCGCTGTCTAGCACCTGCAACAACACGCCAATTTTCGGCAGGCGCAGCAGCCAGCCATCGCGACGCAAGCGCCAGACGGGCTTGCGCAGCAGAAACAGAGAGAGACCGACCCCCGCCACGGTCATGGCCAACAGCCAGGGGCCTGCGACCAACAGCCCATCGCTCAGCCCGATCAGCACTTGAGTGACCCACGGCAATGCCTGGCCACCGTGGGCGAATTGCTCGGTCAACTTGGGCACCACGAAAGTCATCAAGCCCACCACCACCGTGAGCGACACCAGCATCAACATCGTCGGGTAGATCAGCGCCGCGCGGGCCTTGTGGCGTTGGCGCTCGACTTGTTCCAGATGCTCGGCCAAGCGCTCCCAGACTGGCGCCAGGCGCCCGGACTTTTCCCCGGCCTCGACCAGCGCGCAGTACAACCCGGTAAACAGCCCACCCTGGCGACGCAGGCTTTCGGCAAGCGTATGGCCTTCCCCAATACTGGCGCGCACCGCCACCAGCAAGTTGCGAATGGCAGGTTCGGCCAGTTGCCGTTCCAGGGTCGCCAGCGCATCCACCAGTGCAATCCCGGCGCTGGCCAGGGTCGCCAGTTGGCGCGTCACTTCGCACAGTTGCGAATGGCTCAGGCGCTGGCGCCGAGGTACCCCTGCAGCGCCGTTCTGCAGTTCGAGCTCGCGGGTAAACAGCCCTTGCTCGCGCAGCAATTGGCGTGCGTGGCGCTCGCTTTCTGCTTGCAGGCTGGCACGGCAACGGCGACCCTCGGCGTCCAGGGCCAGGTAACGATAGGTTGGCATCAGTGATTACCCCGAGACGGCACGCAACACCTCGGCCAGGCTGGTTTCGCCACGTCGCAGCCGCTCCACCGCCATCTGCACCAGGCTTTGTCGCTGGTCGGCCAAGTAGACTTCCATGGCCACTTCGCTGGCGCCGTCGTAGAGCAAACTCACCAGCGTGTTATCCAGTTCGATGAACTCATAGAGCCCGATCCGGCCGTTGTAGCCACTGCCCTGGCAGACGCTGCACCCCTGGGGATGGAAGCTCTCGGCAAGCCCGGCCAGTTCTGGCCACAGAGCCTGTTCGGCGGCCAGCAAGGGCTTGGCGATGGCGCAGTGGCACAGCTTGCGGACCAAGCGCTGGGCCATCACGCCCTTGAGGCTGGAGGCAATCAGGAAGGGTTCCACGCCCATGTCGCGCAAGCGCGTAACGGCGCCCACGGCACTGTTGGTGTGCAGGGTCGACAGCACCAGGTGCCCGGTCAGGCTGGCCTGCACGGCAATCTGCGCGGTTTCCACGTCGCGGATTTCGCCGAGCATGATCACGTCCGGGTCCTGGCGCAGGATGGCGCGCAGGCTGCTGGCGAAGGTCAGGCCGGCACGCGGGTTGATGGCGGTCTGGCCGATGCCGGCGATGGCATATTCGACCGGGTCTTCGACGGTGAGGATGTTACGGCTGCCGTCGTTGAGCGAATTGAGGCTGGCGTACAGCGTGGTGGTTTTGCCGGAGCCGGTCGGCCCGGTGTTCAGCACAATCCCGTTGGGCCGGGCAAGGCAGGCTCGCAAGCGCTGCTCCACAGCCAGGGGCATGCCCAGGTTGCTCAGGTCCAGCAGGCTGGCCTGCTTGTCGAGCACCCGCATCACCACTCGTTCACCATGGATGCTCGGCAAGGTCGAGACCCGGATGTCCACCTCTCGCCCACCGGAGCGCAGGCCGATCCGACCGTCCTGGGGCTGGCGCTTTTCCGCGATATCCAGCCGCGCCATGACCTTGATCCGCGACACCAGCATGGCTGACAACGCCCGCGGCGGGCACAGCACTTCGCGCAGGTGGCCGTCGACCCGCAGGCGCACCGCCAGTCGGGTCTCGAAGGTTTCAATATGGATGTCCGAGGCGCGCAGCCGCAGCGCCTCGCCAAACAGCCCGTTGATCAGGCGGATCACCGGCGCTTCGTTGTCGCTTTCCAGCAAATCTTCGATTTTCGGCAGCTCACTGACCAGGCTGTCCAGGTCAACATGCTCGGCGATGCCTTCGATCAGAGCCGCGGTGGCGTCCTCGCCGGACTCGTACAACTGCCCCAGGCGCAGGTCGAAGTCAGCCACCGACAGCTGCTCGACGGCACAGGGCTGGCCGTGCACGCGCAACACTTCCTGCAGCTGGTTGAGGTCGGCCTCGGCGCGTAGCATCAGGCGCCACCCCTGTTCTTGCGGGATGATCGAAACACCGGCCTGACGCGCCAGCCGATAGGGCAGAAGATTGATCACCAGGTCAGCCCATCCATGCGCTCGCGGCTGGCCGGGAACAGGTCCAGCAGGCTCTTGTTAGTCGCAATGCCCGGCAAGTCCAGCGGCGTGCTCTGCTTGAGGTTGCGGTACTTGTCGTTGCTCAACTGCGCCAGGGTGGCCGCATCGCGAATGATTCGCGGGCGGATGAACACCATCAGGTTCTGTTTGACCTGGCTGTTGGTGGTGGAACGAAACAGCCCGCCCACCAGTGGCAGGTCGGCCAGAAAGGGCACACCCTGGCGGCTGGCGTTCTGCTCGTCGCCGATTAGCCCGCCGAGGACCACCAGGCCGTTGTCCTCGACCATGACCTTGGTCTTGATTTCGCGCTTGTTGGTGATCACGTCACTGGCCGAAGCGTTGTCGGCAATCGAGGACACTTCCTGGACGATGTCCAGGCGCACGGTATTGTCGATGTTGATCTGCGGCTTGATCCGCAGTTTGACCCCGACCTCTTTGCGCTCGATGGTCTGGTAGGGGTTGCTGTTGTTCTGGGTCACGGAGCCGGTGACAAAGGGCACTTCCTGGCCGACCAGGATCGAGGCTTCGGCGTTGTCCAGGGTCAACAGGGTTGGCGTGGACAACAGGTTAAAGCCGCTCTCGCTTTTCAGCGCATTAAGCAGCGCGACAAAGTTGAAGCCGCTGCCGATATGACCGACACCCGCGGTCACCCCTTGCATGCCCGACAGCAATGCACCGAGCGCGGTATCGTTTCCGGTGGCGGCCGCTGCGGCAATGCTGTTGATGCCCGAGTTGCCGAAGCTCACGCTGCCCACCGGCACGCCGCTGTTGCCGTCATTGAGAAACAGCCATTGCACGCCCAGCTCACGGGCGCGGTTTTCCGAGACTTCGGCAATGATCGCTTCGACCATGACCTGGGCGCGACGAATGTCCAGTTGCTCGATGATGCTGCGGTAGTTGGCCAGCTCGCTGTCGGGCCCGACCATGACCACCGCGTTGGTGGCCTCTTCGGATTCCAGCCGTATGGTAGAGCCCTCGGCCGACACCAGTGTCGCCCCGCCCTCTTCGGCCTTGCCGGTTTCAGTGGCGGGCGCGGCAACGTCCTGGCTTAGGCCGCGCAGCACCTTGACCACTTCCACGGCGCTGGCATGACGCAGGTAGATCACTTGGGTGTTGCTGCTGCGCACCAGGCTTTGCGGTGTATCGATCTTGCGCAGCAGCAGCTTTACCCGGTTGCGGGCGCTTTCGCTGCCGCGTACCAACAGGGCATTGCTGCGTGGGTCGGCGATCACTTGCACCCCGTCCACGCCTTGCTCGCGGGCCAACAGCCGGGTCAGCAATTGTGCGGTGTCGTTGGCACTGGCATTGACTAGGGCCAGCACTTCCATCGGCTCTTCGCTGACCTGATCCAATTGCGACAGCAAGCTGTCGATACGGTCCAGGTTGCTGCGCCAGTCGGTGATCACCAACAGGTTGGCGGCCGGGTACGGGGTAATCACGCCGACCCGTGGGTCAATCAAGGGCTTGAGGATATTGAGCATCTGCTCGTTGGCGGCATTGCGCACATTGAACACGCGGGTGGCCATACCGTCGCTGCTGTCGCTTTTGTTGCGATTGGCCGTTTCCACGGGCACAGGCTCAAGGCGCGCGGCCTGGTCAGGCACCACCTTGACCGTGCCATTGGGCAAGTCGACGGCGGCAAAGCCCTGGGCGCGCAACTGGGCCAGGAATATCCCGTAGATGTCTTCGCTGCCCAGCCGATCAACGCTGCGCACGGTGACTTTGCCGGTCACCCTGGGGTCGACAATAAAAGTGGTGCCGGTGATCTGCGAGACGCTGTCGATGAACTCGATCAGGTCGGTGTCGATGAAGTTGACTTCATACAAGAGCTTTTCTTCGCCGATGGCCTGGCCGATGTTCCAGGCAAACATCATCAAAAACAGCAGCGTATAGTGATTCAGCAGTTTCATCGGGTCAGTTCATCCTTGACGCTTCAGACCGTTCAGCGGTCGTTGCGGGGGCCACGGCAATCGCTCGCGCCGCCCCTTGTGATCGAAAATCAGGCCTTGTTCATTGATCGTTTCCAGCACAATGCCGGGCGCCAGGCGCTGGCCGCGGCGCATGGCACGTTGTTGCTGCTGGTAGCGCAGCACCACCACCGTCGCTTCGATCGGCGTGGCCTTGAGGCCCCCCACGTATTCCACTGCCAGGGTGGTCAGGGGCAGCACATCGCTGATCGGTTTTGCCTTCCAGTGCCGGGCCAGCAAGTCCGGCACCGGTGGCGGTGCGGGTGAAACGCTGGGCAGCGGTGCCGGTCCGTGCCACAGGGTCAGCACGCACTGGGCAGCAAGCCAGGCGGCCAAGGTGGTCAGCAACAGGCTGGTGACGCGGCTCAACTGAGCACACCGTGCGGATGCCAACCGGGATGCCCTTGCACATAACGCAGCTGCGGCAGGGGCACTTGTGCCAATTGCCAACCCGTGGGCTGTTCGCGAATAAAGGTTTCCAGGCGCTGCCAGAGCGGCTCGCCCGCCTGCGCATCAAGGCCCAGGGCGAACGTTCGGCATTGACCTGTCATGGGTTCCAGGCCAGTAATTCGGCGCCCGCCGGGGCTGTAGGCGACCTCCCAGGATTGCCCGAGCCAGCGCGGCAGATCCTGGCTGTTGTCCAGCAGCAAGGGTTCACCAAACAGTTGCTCGGCGGCGTTTTCCAGCACCCGGCCGACCTGATCGGCCGGCGCATCAAGCACCGCTGCCGGGTAGCTGCCGGTCAGGTTGATCAAATGTTCACGGGTGATGGTCGCACCGGCAGCCAAAGGGCTGTCGTAGCGCAGGCCCGGCAGCAATACGGCCGGTTGCCCTGCGTCAGCGAGTGCCTGATGAATCAGGCGATCCCAACTGCCGGCACGCACGTCGCGGCGCCACAGTGGCTCGGGCGCATGGCCCAGTGGCTCGTCAAGCCAGCCTGCATGGGCAGCGCGCTGCTGGGCAAGGGTTTGGCGGAACTGTTGCGCATGGCGCTGGCCAGCTTCGTCCAGGGCCTGGGCATAAGCCGGTTGAAACTGCGCGGTGAACTGCCACGTCCCCAGGCGTTGCTCGCAGCGAATACGAAAAGCACCGCTGGCACGCGAGCCCGCCAACAGCAGTGGCACGCGCTTGCCAGAGGCTTGCATCACCTCGATAGGCGCGGGCCACAGGTCCTGGCCACGGGCGCACAACAGAATGTCGAGGTCGCTGATGCGCTCGGCCAGCCAGAAGCCCGGACCGGTGCCGACATCCGCCAGCCCCACGACCAGGTCGGCCTGTTCGCGCGCTTGCTTGAACACCGGTTGCAACCGCTGGTGCCACTGGCTGAGGGTTGCGGCCTGATCTTTCGCATACGGATCGGTGATGCCCACCACTGCGATACGCACTCCGCCACGCTGGAACACACGGAAGCCTTCAGTACCCAATTGGCGAGCCTGATCGGCGGACAAGCCAGCGCCCAGCACCGGCTGTTTGAACTGCCGATAGAGACCCGCACATTGCCCAGGCCAGAGTTGACGCTCATCGCTACTGACCCGCACCTCGCTGCCCAGCAGCGCACTGCCCTGAACCCCGGAAAGACCACGGGTGAGGTAGGCCAAGCCACTGCCGTTCCAGCACTGGCCATTTTCAAGCGTCAGGCTATTATCCGCACCGGCCTGTTCGCGCCAGCGCTGCAGCATCGCCGCCAGCACGGCGTAGCCCCCGGTGGGCTGGTTGCTGGCCAAGGCGGCATCCAACAGGGGCGCAATCGAAGGGTTCAGCGGGAATTGCGCTCGGGCGCTGGCGCCTGTCAGCCAAGGCGCCTGACCCACCCGGGCGACTGGCCCCAGGCGCGTTCGTGGCACCACCGGCAAACCCGGCTGGCGGGCATCCAGGGTGTCGGCGACATATAACAGTTCAACGGCAGAATCGGCTGAGACGCCAGGTGCCTTGAGGGACGAGCAGGCCGTTATCAAGGGGGCCATCGCCGCCATCGCCATCAGGCCCATCACCTCTCGCCGTTTCATCTATGCGCCATCCAAAAATTGTTACGATTCAATGGCGCGCAGGTTACGAGCGAAAAATGACGGTTTAATGTCCTAATTTCTTTTTGCAATAAGTAACACTTTTCTAAGTACTTTAAACAAACCGTAAATGAATCATCACATTAGCTTTCTACAGTCACGGCTCTTTTTACCGTTAAGCCATTCCTAGAAGGACCTGAAACCTGATGAGCAGAGAAACTGGCAGCAACCGTGACCTGAACCCTGGTAACAACGAGCCCATGGACGTGGTGATCAACGGCTTTCTGAGCCGCCGCAGCATGATGAAGGGCAGCCTGGGCGCGGCCATCGCCATGATCGCCGGCACCGGCCTGACCGGCTGCTTTGACAGCAGCAGCGGCAGCGACGACCCGGCTGCAGCTCCGGCGCCAACGCCGACGCCGACACCTACCCCTAACCCGACGCCTGAACCTGAGCCGGCTCCGACCAAGATGACCCTGGCGTTCGATTCGATCCCGGGTTCGCGCACCGACGCCTGCACCCTTGCCGCCGGCTACACCGCATACGTTCTGGCGCCCTGGGGCACGCCGCTCAACAGCAAGGCCAACCCCTGGAAGGACGACGGCAGCAACACCTCCATTGATCAGGCCAACTCGATGGGCATGCACCACGACGGCATGCATTTCTTCCCGATCAATGGCAGCTCCGACGACGGCCTGATCGCGATCAACTTCGAATACATCGACCAGAAAGCCCTGCACCCCGCCGGCGCCACCAAGGACGCCAGCGGCAAACGCCCGGCTGAAGAAGTGCGCAAGGAAATCAACGCCCACGGCGCGGGTGTGGTGCGTGTGAGTAAGGTCAGCGGTCGCTGGCAGGTCGTCGACAACGACCCGCTCAACCAGCGCTTTACCACCGCCACCGTCATGGACATCGCAGGCCCGCTGCGTGGCACTGCCCATGTCAAAACCAAGTTCTCCCGCAACGGCACCCAGGCGCGCGGCACCAACAATAACTGCGGCAATGGCTACACCCCATGGGGCACGTACCTTACGTGCGAAGAAAACTGGCCGGGTGTGTTTGTCAACCGCGGCACCATCCCTGAAGACCAGCGCCGCATTGGCGTGGGTAAATCCAGCAGCTATGGCTGGGAAACCGCAGCGGGCGATGCCAGTGAGGTCAACGAAGAATTCTTGCGCTTCGACGTGACCCCAAGCGGTGCCAGCGCCGAAGACGACTATCGCAACGAAGCCAGCACCTACGGCTATATCGTCGAGATCGACCCCTACAACGCCACCCAGCGGGCGGTCAAGCGCACCGCCCTGGGGCGCTTTCGTCACGAAGGTTGCTGGCCGGGCAATGTCGAGGAAGGCAAGCCGGTGGTGTTCTACTGTGGCGACGACGCGCAGAACGAGTACCTGTACAAGTTTGTTTCCGCCGCGCTCTGGTCAGCCGCCGATGCCACTCCGTCCGACCGCCTGGCCACCGGCGCCAAGTACATGGACAACGGCACCCTGTACGTCGCCCGCTTTACGGCCGAAGGGGTCGGCCAGTGGCTGCCATTGACGGTCGACAGCGCCACCAGCGATGGCCGCACCCTGGGTTCAATCTACGGTGACCTGGCGACCATTATCATCAACACCCGTGGTGCTGCCGATGCGCTGGGTGCAACGCCGATGGACCGCCCGGAGTGGACCGCCGTCAACCCGCTCAACGGTGACGTGTACCTGACCCTGACCAACAACACCAGCCGCACCACGGCCAACGTTGCCAACCCGCGCATCAACAACAAGCATGGCCACATCATTCGTTGGCACGACAACGCGGACCAGACCTCTTTCTCCTGGGACATCTTCGTCTTCGGTGCCAACGCCAGCGGCACCCCGGACCTCAACCGCTCGGGCCTGACCGAACTGAACCAGTTCGCAAGCCCCGACGGCATGTCGTTCGACAGCCGCGGTGTGATGTGGATCCAGACCGACAACGGCGAGTCGACTATCACCAGCTACACCAACGACCAACTGCTGGCCGTCATCCCGACTCAACTGGTCAACGCCCAGGGCACCCAAGTACCGGTCAACGCCGAAAACCAGAGTAACCTGCGCCGTTTCTTCGTCGGCCCCAACGGTAGCGAAGTCACGGGGCTGGCCTTCACGCCCGACAACAAGAGCCTGTTTGTGAACATCCAGCACCCGAGTAACTGGCCTTACACCGATGTCGCCACCGACGTCACCCCGACCGGCACCACGGTGCGACCACGGGCGACGACCGTAGTGATCCAGCGCATCGACGGCACGGAGATTGCGATCAACCGCGTTTAACACCCAGTAGGAGCAGACCTTGGTCGCGATGGCATCGCCGCCGTTTTCAGGAAGACCGCGGTGATGCCATCGCGAGCAAGCTCTGCTCCTACAGCCTGTCATTTCTGACAGTATCGATTTCTCATCGGCTGTATGACGATATCCGGGCCTTATCACATTCGGCTCTCAAAGGACTCACCATGGATCTCATCAGCCTTGCACTTCAATTGGTCAGCGGTGTCGTTGGCGGTAATTTTGCCGGCTTCAGCAAACAAAACCTGGGCCCTGTCCTGAACTCCATCTTTGGTGGCGTGGGTGGGGTCATCGTCGGCCAATTGCTGGCGGCCTGGCTGGGTGAGCCTTCCGCGAACGCCACTGGCCCACTGGATATTTCCGCGATCCTCACCAGTATGCTGGGCGGCGGCGCGGGCGGTGCGCTGTTGTCGTGGCTGGCCAGCCGCATCGGTGCGAGATTTGCACCTAAGTAGACCCATTATCGTTGTAGTATTTTTCAGGCATGACTATGGGACGTTTGACTCCCAATGCTGTCTGACCGAAGCTGATCCCTTTGTCGCCGTGCTTCGGAACCGCACATGTCCAATGCTTCTCGCTACGCTGCCCTGGGATTCGCTCTGTTGATCGCACTGGGCCTGGGCAGCTTTTGGCGGAGCGACGATACACCCGCCCCCGTTCAGACGCCCAAGCACAGCTACAGCCATGCCCTGACCCAGGCCCGCAACGGCCAGCCTGGCGCGGCGCGGGTGTTGTACCAACAATTGGCCCGGCCGGACCTCACCCCGCAACAGCGCATCGCACTTTTGGCCCAGTTGCCCAACTACCCCAGCTCCCAGGCTCTGAAACTGGCAAGCACAGACCTTGCCAATGACTCGGCTGACGTCCGCCTGGCCGCCATCGACAGCCTGGTCGGGCTGGTGCCCAGCCCCCAGCGCAGCCTGCTGCTTGGGCCGTTGCTCGATGACCCGGAACAATCCATTCGCTTCGCTGCCACCCGTGCTCTGCTGGGCCTGAGCCCCGATGAGCTGGGCTTGTACTCCGCGCCACTGGACTCTGTTCTGGATGAGTACAAACAGGTGCTGCAAGAGCAAATTCAGAGCAGCACCACACAGCTGCAACTGGCGAAGCTGTATCTGCACGATGGCGACTTTCCAGCAGCCAGCCAGGCGTTGACGCTTGCCCTCAAGCTTGATCCGGGCAATTTTCCGGCCATCGCCGCGCAAGTCCAGCTCATGGACCGCCAAGGCCTGACCGACCAGGCGCGCCAGCTGTTAGCCGACCAACTGACCCGGCACCCCGACTCGGCCTTTCTGCAACATGAGCTGGGCTTATGGTTATTGCACCACGACCAGAGCGAATACGCCTTGCTCGCCTTCGCCAGGGCTCTGGAGCTGGCACCCGACAACAATGACTATCGCTACACCCTGGCCCAGACCCTGCACGATCTGGATCAGGTCGGCCCGGCGCAACAGCAATTGGAAGACATCCTTCGTCGCCAGCCGGCCAACCGCAAGGCGCGTGTGCTGTTGATCGAGTACTGGAAAGAAACCGGGCAACTGCAAAACGTGCAGATCCTGCAAGCCGAACTCGAACAACAAAACCCCGACGACCCTTCCCTCCAACAAGGCCTGTAATCCCGCGATTTATTCTTTGGAACCGCACTCTTCGCCCATGGTCAAGTGATAGAGAGTGGCGCTGCGCGCTTGCGCCTTCCGACGAGTACGCGCGTTGATGAAAAGCACGCCCTGTTTAAGGACGAGGACACATGAGCGAATTACGTCGCGCAACGGAACGCGCGGTCATTCTGGCGCCTCTGGGTCGTGACAGCCAGATCGCCACCCTACTGCTCAACGAGGCTGGCTTCGCAACCACGATTGCCAGCGACCTCGATGAACTGTGCTGCCTGTTACAGGACGGTGCCGGGATGGCCTTGATTGCCAACGAGGCACTGCAAGGTGTGGACTTGACCGCCTTGCATATCTATCTGAGCCAGCAGCCGGCCTGGTCAGACCTCCCTATTGTGCTACTGACCCAGCGCGATGCCCGGCCGGCGCAGCATGACGCCATCAGCCCGCAACTGGGCAACGTGTCTTTTCTAGAGCGCCCCTTCCATCCTGCGACCTTGCTGAGCCTGGTGACGTCTGCCATCCGCAGTCGTCGTCGACAGTATGAAGCCCGTGACCGCCTGCAAGACTTGAGTGAAAGCGAACAGCGCCTGCATAACGCCCTCGCCGCCGGGCGCCTGGGCACTTGGCAATTAAGCGTCGACGATCGGGTGCTTGAATGCTCGGCGTTGAGCAAGTCTCATTTTGGACGCACCGAACATGAGCCGTTCAGCTACTCGGACTGGCTCAATGGGGTTTACCCGCCCGACCAGCCGGCCATGCAACAGGCCCTGCAACACAGCCTGCAGTTCGGCACCGATTACATCGCTCAGTTTCGCAATGTCTGGCCCGACGGCTCGTTGAACTGGGTGGATTTGCGCGCCCGCGTGGTCAGCCGGTCGCAAGGGGGCGTCGTGACGCTGGTGGGTGTGTCCTCGGACATCACAGAGCGCAAGCAGGCCGAACAACAACTGCAGCGCTTGAATGAAAACCTCGAGCAGCAGATCGAAGAACGCACGGCGCAAATACGCCAGAAAGAGGACGCCCTGCGCCAGGCGCAAAAAATGGAAGCGGTCGGGCAGCTCACTGGCGGCATTGCCCACGACTTCAACAATATGCTCACGGGCATTATTGGCAGCCTGGAGCTGATGCGCAGGCGCCTGGCGCGAGGCCGGTTTGAGGACTTGGCCGGCCTGATTGATATGGGCGTGACGTCCGCCAACCGAGCGGCCGCCTTGACTCATCGCCTGCTGGCCTTTTCCCGGCGCCAGTCGCTGGATAGCCGCCCGGTGGAAATAAACCAACTGGTCAATTCCATGGCCGAACTGCTCCAGCGCAGCCTGAATGAGAGTGTGGAGCTGCAGTTGGCACTCAACGACAGCCTTTGGGTGGCCGAGGCCGACCCCAACCAACTGGAAAGCGCCCTGCTCAACCTGGTGATCAATGCCCGCGATGCCATGCCCAACGGTGGGCACCTGACCGTACGCACTGAAAACCGGCATCTGGACGAGCGTTTTAGCCGTACACAAGCGAACCTTGCGGCCGGTGACTACGTGTTGCTAAGCGTCAGCGACGACGGTTGCGGGATGCCGCAAAGCATCATCAACCGGGCGTTCGACCCCTTCTTCACGACCAAGCCCATCGGCCAGGGCACAGGCCTTGGGTTGTCGATGATCTATGGATTTGCCAAGCAGTCTCGTGGGCATGTGTCGATCCAGAGTCAGGTCGGCAAAGGCACCACCGTGAGCCTGTACTTACCGCGACAGTTGGACCCGCCACCGCTGGCGCAAATCCCCCACAAAAGCATCCCCGCACGGGCGCTGAACGGCGAGACCGTGTTGATTGTCGAGGACGACTCCGCCGTGCGCCTGCTGGTGTGCGAAGTCTTGAGTGAAATGGGCTACAGCTATCTGGAGTCCGCCAACGCCGACACGGCGATTCCGATCATCAATGGCAAGCAGCGAATTGACCTGTTGATCAGTGACGTGGGACTGCCGGGCATGAATGGCCGGCAATTGGCGGAGATCGCCCGGCAACTGCGGCCGGGGCTCAAGGTGTTGTTCATTACCGGTTATGCGGAATATGCGGCGGTACGCGGTGGGTTTCTGGACCCTGGCATGCAGATGATCACCAAGCCTTTTGCCTTTGAACTGTTGGCGGCCAAGGTGGCCGAGATGACTGATGCACCCCACTAACGGGGTTAAAACACCATCGGCTCACGGCTTCTGAACATGACCTGCTGGACCGGCACCACGCTGTGCCAATCCACTACCCCCCTGGCTTGCACCTGATGCTGACTGCGTAGCACACGCCCGTCCAGGTCGATTTCCAACACCACTAGAAAGTGGCCGCTGTTGAGCAGCAAGCCTTCGGTGATCCGATTGAACAGCGCATCATCCAAGGCACCCAACGCCTTGCGCAGATCGTCCGGGGTGCGATACCCAGCCTCAGGCCGGGCACTGATCAAGCGGGTCAACAGCGAACGCGACACCTCTCCTTCGTACATCGCCTCCAGCAACGGCAGCATGTCCATGCGCACTGTATTGGCGTTAAGGCGCCAGGACGCGGTTTCCGGCAATGCACAGAGTTGCGGGAAACGAAGTTGGCGACCGGGGTCGGCCGGCATCAGCAGATTGATTTCACTGATGTCGCTCATCATTTGGTTGGCGGCAAGGCGCGGTGGCAACAGGCGCAGGTATTGATTGCTCTCTGCGCCCATCAGGCGTGTGTCGTTGTCCCGGTCCAGCCAGTCGGCCAGGCGCTGGGCCAATTGTTCGGCCGCCATATCGCCCCCCAACAGGTACTGGAGTTGGCGCAGGGCACGTTCGTGGTCGGCGCCAATCAAGGCGTTGACGTTGAAACACCCGTGCAGGTCGCGAATACGTAGGCGGGCTGTGCCGCCCTCAAATCCATAAGGCAACTCGGCCCCGCGCAACGCCTGCCAGAACAACGGATTGAGGCGCCATTCACGGCTGCGCAGCGCCTGTTCGACAAACGCCAGGGCCGCGCTTTCGATAGCCCGGGCCTGTACCCGCTGCTTGAACAGTCGAGTGGCCTCCAATTGCTGGCGCCCCTGTTCGACGACCCAGGTAAGGCCACCCGCCAACAGGGCCAGTACTACCAGCACCATCAGCAGTGCCACACCTTGTTGCCTGAATTTGCCCATGCGTCCCGTATTCCATTGAGGGTGGCCACAGTCAACGCGATGGATGTTTCAAAACGGTGGCAAACAACCTGCAGGACATCAAAATGTCATCCCGTGGTCATGTATTGCGGTCAGCATAAGACCCGCAAATTCAATGAGTTGCCGCGTGAAGCGCAACTTGGGCAGGCACACGACCAATAGGGAAATAAGGCAAATGGGCTTAGGTGGAATCAGTATCTGGCAACTGGCAATCATTCTGGCGATCGCAATCGTCCTGTTCGGCACCAAGCGCTTGAAAAACATCGGTGCCGATGTGGGTGAGTCGATCAAGGGCTTTCGCAAAAGCATGAACACCGATGACGAAACACCCCCGCCAGCACAGGCCACGCAGGACAATGTGATTGATGCCCAGGCCCAGGTAACTGCCAAAGCAGCACCACGGCACTTTGAATAAACCGCCGCGAATAAACCGCCGCGATGCTTTCGGCCTCGGGCCACTGCGCGCTGTTTACGCCACAATCGGGATCAGCGGGTCCGCAGCCGCTAGCGCTGCCGTGCGATTCGCTGCCGGCGGGTAGATCCATACCGTATTGATCTGGGTCTTGATCTGCTTGCCTTGGTCTTTGACGAATTTCACCTGACGATCCCAGCCCTCGGTATAGACCGCACCCCAGGCGCCCAAGTCCAGGCAGGTGACATATTTGATCTGGCTGTAGGGAATCGGCTTGATCCCCAGAAGGTCAGCAGCCACATTGTTGCCTGCAGAGCGCCCCAGCGAAATCGCGTGCTGGCAGGTCATCAACGCAAAGTTGCCCTCATCGTCGGTCGCGGCGTACGCCACATCGCCGGTGGCATAGATCGCGTCCTGGCCAATCACTTTCAAGTTGCGATCCACATGCAAGCGACCAAAACGGTCGCGCTCGGCCGGAACCTGTTCGGTCAACGAACTGGCACGTACGCCCACGGTCCAGATCACGGTCCTGGCGTCGATGCGCTGTCCATCCGACAGGGTGACGCCATCGGCATCGACCGACACCACCGAGGCATTGACTCGCCATTGCACACCCAACTCGGCAGTGGCCTGCTCGATCACCGGGCGAATGTTGTCACCCAGCGCCGCGCCGACCTGCGCTCCCCGGTCAACAATAATGACATCGACCTTGGCGTGTGCGCCGAACATAGCGCGCAAGCGCGCTGGCATTTCCGTCGCGGTTTCAATACCGGTAAAGCCCCCTCCGCACACCACGACAGTGTTACGGGCCGCCGACTCCGGTTGATCGGCCAGCGTGTGGAGGTGTTGCTCCAGACGTGCGGCTTCTTCGATCTGGTCCACATCGAAAGCGAATTGGGCCACACCTGGCAAATTCGGCCGCCAGACCTTACTGCCCGTTGCCAGCACCAAGCGGTCATAAGCCAGTGTGCCCTCGATACCCTGTGCATCGGTGTATCCGACTCGCTGGCCTTCAACATCAATACGGTGTGCAGAGCCTTTGACGAACGTCACCCCAACCGCCTCGAATAACTCGCCCAGAGGTGCTTCCATCAGATGGGCCGCCGGCTCGTAGAAGCGCGGGCGAACACGCAGTTCAGCGATCGGCGCCAATACGGTCACCTCAAGATCGCTGCGGTCATGGATATCTGCCAGGCGCACTGCACTGAGCGCGCTCCACAAACCACCGAACCCCGCACCGATAATCAGAATCTGCTGTTTCATTTATTAGCTCCGTGATGGATGTCAAATGCCTGAGTGGAATCAATCCGGGCCACTGTCCCTGCCAATGAGGCCTGGAGATCAGCGCCAATAACTACGACTATATTGATCGTAGTTAAATCTCGCAAGCCTCTACCCGACCAGCGTGTCCGTGGAGCCTGGGGAAAAACCGGAAAAGTGCTCTAAAACAATGAAAATCGAGCTTTAAATAGCTCTTTAATGGCGACGAACGGTCTGTACGCTCAGATACCGCCGACCACAAACCTTGAATGAACCGGTTGAAATCGGTAGCCTTATGCGACTTGGTAAGTCGGAGTTATAAATGTCTCTTTATAGCGCAGGGGTTGAGTACGGCATTCACTGCCTACTCTTTCTGGTCGATGACCTGGGCGAAAGCCGCGAGGCCAGTGTGCGTGATCTGGCCGAGCTACAAGGCGTGCCGCAGGAATACTTGGCAAAAGTCTTCACCAAATTGGCGAAGGCCAAGCTGGTGGCGGCGACCGAAGGCGTGCGCGGGGGCTTCAAGCTGGCACGGCCATCGGATGAAATCACCGTGTTGGATATCGTCACGGCAATCGACGGGCGCAAGTCGATCTTCGATTGCCGCGAAATCCGCAGCCGCTGCGCACTGTTTGAAGGCTCCCCACCGGATTGGGCAATGGATGGGATCTGTGCGATCCACGCCACCATGATGACCGCGCAAAAACGTATGGAAGAGGCCTTGGCGCAGCAGACTATTCTGGACCTGGCCCGCCGTGTAGGGCGCAAGGCACCTCCGGCCTTCGGTGTTGAACTACACAGCTGGATAAGCGACCGACGTGATAACAAGACCACCTGAACAGCAGTGATGGCAATTGGCTGTGCATCGATTATGAAGGCGTACTAAGCTGTGCTTCCTAATGTCAGGAATGCGCCATGAAGCTGCTCGCCGTCTGCCTGCTGGCTGCCTGTTCGCTGGCAGCCAAGGCGGCAGACCTGCACATGCTCAGCGACCACCACCCGCCGCTGCACTTCATGCAAGGCGAGGAAATGGTCGGCTTTGGCGTGGATGTGGTACGCGAGCTGGCCGAACGCACGGGCGATACGGCGCATCTGGAACAACTGCCACTGCGCAGGGCATTGCGCGACGCCAGCATAGAGCCCGACACGGCGGTGTTCACCATCTTGCGCACCCCCGAGCGCGAGTCGCAGTACCAGTGGGTCGGCCCACTGATGGACATTGAAACCGCGTTGTATTCCGGTGTCGGCCCCGCCCCTTCCCTGCACACCCTGCAAGATGCCAAGGCCGCCGAGATGATCGTGTTGCCGCGCAAATGGTGGGCCTACCAATATCTGCAGGATCAGGGCTGGGGAAACCTCTACGGTGTCGATAGCCCCGAACAAATGATGCATCTACTGCGGCTGGGACGGACGTTGCTGGTGGTAGCCGACACTTCCAGCGCCAACCAGTGGGCTGAAGCAGCTGGCTTCAACCCTGGCGAGCTGCACTATCAAATGACGCTGTTGACTCAAAGCGGCTATATCGCTTTTTCACCCAACACCGATCCCTTGCTGATCAAGCGTTGGCAACAGGCATTGCATCAGATGGGCCGCGAGGGCCGGCTGCAACAGCTCAGGCAGCGTTGGAAAATCGACCGCCCAAGCCATTGATGGCTTCAGACCAACCGCTCGATTGGCCTGTGCCGCCACACGCTCCAGTAATAAGTGCTCTGCAACACCAGCATCGCGAGGTAGGTCACCGGGAATGCCATCCACACGCCTTCAAGCCCAAAATGGGCATTGAGCAGGTAGGCCGCCGGCAGTTCGACCGCGACAATGCACACAATCGAAATGCCGACCGGCACCAGTACCGTGCCAGTGGCGCGCATGATCCCGCCAATAATCGACTGGAATCCAAACACCAACATGCTCCACAGCATGATGTGCAACAAATGCTCGGCCTGGGCCCGAGCCGCAGGGTCGGTGATAAACAGCCCCAACAGCCAGTGCGACAGCAGATAACCGAGCAGCACCAAGGTGCCGGTCAACACGATATTGATCACAAGCCCCGTGCGCAGGATCGTCACCAATCGCTCCGAACGCCCGGCACCAATGGCCTGGGCACCGAGAATCGACGCGGTGATGGCAATCGACAGGGCTGGAAACTGCACGTAATTGACGATCTGAGTGACCGCGCCGTAAGCCGCCGTCGCTTGCGAGCCGTGACCATTGACCAGTGCCAGAATCACCAGCTCCGACAGAGAGATCACCACCATCTGCAGCCCCGTGGGCAGGCCGATGCGCAGGACCTTGCCGAGAATCTGCCGATCCAGTCGCATCGCCTTGAGCAGTGACCGATCCGGTGCCATGACGTGGTTCTGCCCGCGCAGGCGCAACGCCAGGAACGCCATGGCCAGCACGTTACTGGCAAGCCCGGCCACCGCCGCGCTTTGGATACCCATCGGCGGCAAGCCCAACCAGCCCTGGATCAGCGCCGGGGTGAGCAACAGGCCGACCACGGTGGAGACCATCAGCGCCAGCAGCGGCGAAAGCGTATCGCTGACCCCGCGCAACAGCTGGGTGAACAGCACGAACACCAGCAGGATCGGCATGAACAGCATCATCATCTGGGCATACGCCACTGCGTCATCGAGCACGTCCGGCGGCGTCCCCAGCCCTTGCAGCGCCGGTCGGGCAAAGAGGCTGCCAAGCACCGCTGCGAACAGACCAATCAAGGCGCCCAGGGTGAGCGTAGCGCCGGTAATCGCCTTGACGGTTGCAGGCTCCTTGGCCCCCCATGCCTGCCCGATCAATACCGACGCCCCCGCCCCCAGGCCAATGACCAGTGCAACAAAGAAAAACATGATCGGAAACATGCCCGACACCGAGGCCAGCGCCTGGGTACCGAGCAGTTGGCCGATATAAATACCGTTGAGGGTGCCGGACAGCGATTGCAGAAAATTGGACAGCACCATCGGTGCCAGAAACAGCAAGTAAATCTGCCAGAGGGGGCGTTGTAGGAGTTTCGGCATTTTGAACTCAGCTGATTCTTGTTGGCAGGCGGGGAGATTCTACGTGATAGGCGTATCATTGGCCGCTTCCATCGTTCAAGGACTTCCCATGCCATTAAACAAACGCGAACAGGCGCACATGGAGCGTCGCCTGGTTGCGACCCTGACCGAAGCGTGCGAAACGGCGAAGGCAGAATTGATCGGCTTTTGCTGGCTGACCCATGAGGTCGATTACGCGCAGTTTCCCTCAAGCCTGGTGGTGGTCTGGGTGTTTGACACCGAAGCCAACAAAAACGTCGCCATCAGCAATGGGCAAAACGTGCGCATGATCGAACTGACCGCCCGTGCCCTGATGGAGTCTGAGGTACTGCTCGACCCGGTGTCCGGGCATGTGCTTTTTGACAGCGAAGAACAATGCCTTCGCGCCAATGCCGGCAACTGGCCGCAGCGTTTGTCGCGCAAACGCCCTGGCCGAGGTTGATGCGTGGCCAAGGACATTGAAAATCCCTGCATTTCGCTGTGCCAACTCAGCGGCGACTTGTGCGTGAGCTGCGGACGCAGCAAAGAAGAGATCAAGAAATGGAAACGCATGAAGCGGCCAGAGAAAATGACCGCCGTGCAACGCGCCAATGAGCGGCTCAAGAGCTTGAAGAAAAAGAGCAAAGCTTGAGGAGCAGGCTTGCCTGAATGCCAGTCAGTTAATACTCACAACCAATGTGGGAGATTCTATGGTTATGGGCAAATCTCATTCTTGAGTGATTCTGTGGGAGCTGGCTTTGCCAGCGAATAAACGATAACGCGCAATATCTGGAAAACCGCGGTGTTTTCATTCGCTGTGGTCCGGCACTCCGGCAAAGCCAGCTCCCACATCAATCAAAAGCCCACATTATTTTGAAGCTTAACTGATCGGCATTAGGTCAATCCCGATTGGATTATTGCCCGCTGGTGACCTTGGTCCACAACCGTGTGGCCTGGCGCATGGTCTTCGGTTGCAAGGCCTTAAGCGGGAACAAGGTGCCCATGACCTCGGCAGGCGGGTACATCGTCGGGTCGTTGCGCAAGGCAGGGCTCACAAACACCGTCGCCGCACTGTTGCCATTGGGGTAGTGAATGGCATTGCTGATATCGGCTATCACTTTAGGCTCCAGCAAGTAGTTCATGTAGGCATAGCCGTTGTCCTGATTCGGCGCATTGCGGGGCATGACGACCATGTCGACGGCCAGTGTCGTGCCCTCTTTGGGAATCGAATAGCCAATCTCGATGCCGTTCTTCGCTTCATGGGCAGTGGTCGCCGCCTGGGCGATATCGCCGCTAAAACCGATAGCCACACAGATATTGCCGTTGGCCAGGTCACTGACGTACTTGGATTGATGGAAGTACTGGATATAGGGTTTGACGCGCAGCAGCGCAGCTTCTGCCTGACGGTAGTCATCCGGGCTTTCACTGTCGTGTTTCAAGCCCAGGTAGTTGAGCGTGATGGGCAGCATCTGCGTCGAGTTGTCGATAAACGCAACCCCGCACTGGCGCAGCTTCTCCATGTTCTTCGGGTCGAACAGCAGGTTCCAGCTCTGGGTGACATCGGTATTGCCAAAGATCGCCTTGATCTTCTCGACGTTGTAGCCGATGCCCACGGTGACTCACATGTACGGAAACCCGTACTCATTGCCAGGGTCATTGACCTCCAGCATTTTCATCATCTGCGGGTCCAGGTTTTTCCAGTTGGGCAATTTGCTCTTGTCCAGCTTCTGCAGGGCGCCGGCCTTGATCAACTGTCCCAGAAAGTGGTTGGAAGGGCTGACCACGTCGTAGCCGCTGCTGCCTGTGAACAGCTTGGCTTCCAGCATCTCGTTGCTGTCGATCAAGTCATAGGTCGTGCGGATACCCGTCTGTTGGGTGAAGTTGCTCAGGGTGTCGCTGGCGATGTAGCTGCTCCAGTTGGAGATACGCACCGTGTCAGTGGCGGGTTCGCCACCGCTTGTGGCGGCGTAGATAGCAACGGCAACACCACTGGTGGCGGCGCACAGGGTGATGGCAAGCTGTTTGAAAGTGATCATGGCGGTCTCGTTTTTATTGGCGTTATCAGCACGCAGAAAGGGAATGTGGGCTCACTCAAGACTCGGTTTTCGCACGCCGGGCCTCATAGCACAGCCGAACCGATGCACCGATATCGAAAAACGGCTTGGGCGGTATCCAACCGGGCTGCGCCTGGCTCAGTACTTGAGTCAACAGTGGCGACTGATCACCGCAGGCCATTTCGGCCAGCAAGCGCCCCCACAAGGTGCCCCGCGCAACGCCCGACCCATTGCAACCGGCCACCGTAAAGATGCCGGGTTCGACCTGGGCAAAACGCGGTTCGCCTGAGCGGGTGGCGCTCAAATGGCCGGTCCAGGTGAACTGCAAATGTTGCTCGGTGAACCACGGGAAGCGCCGTTGCAAGCCGCGCAAATGGGTCTGCCGGCGCACGCCCAAAGACGCCCCGTCCAGGTCCTTGTTGCGGTATTCCACGGTATTGCGCATCAGCAATCGGCGATCATTGGTCAGCCTCATCGTCGCGCCGCCCGGCCGGGTCGACAGCACCCCCCAAGGGACTGGGCTGCCCATTTGGCTGTATTCGTCATCGGTTAGAGGGCGGCTCAAGGAAGCGCTCAACTCCAGCGGGAACACAGACTGATTGCCCAGCCCCACGCGCGGCAGAAAAGGCCCTACACACACCAGCACCTTGCCCGACTCAACACTGCCTTGCATGGACACCGCCCGAAGATTGCCATTGGCCAGGCGCTCCAGCGCGTTGATATCCGTGTATTCGAACACTTGAACGTTAGCCGGCAAGGCCTCGCGCAAACCCTTGGCGTACTTCGCCGGCTGCAGCAAGGCGTTGCCACCTTTGCACCAGATGCCCGCCTGGTAGAAGTCGGTGCCCAGGCACTGCGCCAAGTCCTTGCCTTGAAGAAACCGGGCATCGGCGCCGACTTCCTGAAGCGTTTGCACACTCAGCTCAGCGTGCTGCATTTTTGCCGGATCATGAACGGCGAAAAAATAGCCGTCATCACGCCAGTCGCAGTCGATGCCCAGGCTGCTGATACGGCGGCGTACTTCCTCGTTGGCCGCGCAACTGATCGCGGTGCTCGCTCGAAAATAAGAATGTTGGCGCTCGCCGAGCATTTCTTCAGCACTGGGCTTTTCATGGGCAACGACAAAACCCGAGTTGCGCGCCGATGCGCCTTGCGCCGCACGTTGACGGTCGACCAACACGATTTTTGCCTGCGGGAACCGTTCGGCCAGTGTCAGCGCCGCCGACAGCCCGGTAAATCCACCGCCGATGATCAGCCAGTCAGCCCGTTGTACACCTTTGAGGCTGGGCGCTGCCTGCGCCTCGCCAGCTTGTGCGATCCAGCCACACACGTTCTCAGTCATTTCGCCACCTCAGCCAGCATTGGACGCTGCCGCCATGAACAATTAGCATGCTCACATGCTTCAAGTCGGCCGCCATGGCTAGAATTTATGAGCAATGCCGGCGTCAATCCAACGCTATTAACGCATCCAACCATTCGGTTTACGCATGGATAAAATATTCCGCCCGCCCTCGATGCACGCCCTTCAAGCACTGATTGAAGTCGCCGACTGTGGCAATTTCACCGAAGCGGCCGCGAACCTGTGCCTGACCCAGAGTGCGATCAGCCGCAAAATCCAGCAATTGGAAAGCCACTACGGTGTTGCCCTGGTGCTGCGCAACAGCCGAAGCGTCAAGTTAACCGCCGAGGGCCTGGACGTTCTCGACACTGCGCGCCGCCTGATGGCCGAACTTCAAGCCATCGAAACGCGCCTGGCGCCTCGGGACAGCCCGCTTCGTATTCGGATTCATGTGTCGTTGGCCGTGCGCTGGCTGCTGCCTCGCCTGACTGACTTCTACGCCCGCCACCCCGGCCTGAGCCTTTCGATTGAAACGGTAGCCACCGAGCAGGTCGACCCCTCGGGTGAGTGCGACGCCTGCATCCTTTACCTGCCCAAAGCACCCACCGATCAGGCCCACTACATACTTTTCGAAGAAGTGCTGATACCTGTCTGCGCACGCGACTCGGTAGATGGCAAAGCACCGCCCGCCTCGCTCTCGACGCTGGAACATTACCCGTTGATCCATGGCTCGACAGGCCACCTGGAATGGACCCACTGGCTACAGGCCATGGGAAAAGAGCCTTGGAAAAACGTCAAACACATCACTTTTAACCTCGACGAGCTGGCGCTCGACGCTGCTCGGCGCGGTCTGGGCGTGGCCATGACTGACCTGACACTGGCCCAGGAACTGATTCAGCGCGGCGACTTGATCATCCCATTCGGCCCGCCACTCAGCACCGGCGGTGTCTATACCTTGTGGCTGCAACCGAGCTGCGACCGGCATCCGGCGCGGCAAGCGGTGGTGGAGTGGTTTACTCAGCAATCGCAGAGTGCCGGCCTATAGCGGGATTCGCGAATAGCCCTACACGAACATCTCAGGATTCCGTTTCGCTGCTTCTGAAACGCTGTCGCCAGCAATCAGGCAAAAGAAATATCCTACGAAACCTGTCGCCAGCCATGACCTTGTCCCCGGGAAGCCCGATCCCTAGTCTTCTTTGGCCGCTGAATGTTCAGCGGTCGGGTGTGGAAACCCGGATCAATCTTCGCTCAAGACAACGGATTGCCCGCTTTTATGGCAACTGTGCGTGGGAGGACCTCAGTGTCCTGCCGGGTTTTTGCGTCGATGTTCCCGGTTTTCCACCCTGCGCACAGTTGCCACCCCATCATGTGGAAACGATCGGGGAGCAACCTCATCAGGACAAATCGACGTGACTAAATGCATTCCCGATCCACCCCTTGATTCCATCAAAACCCGCAGAACCCCCTTCGGCTCCTGCGACGCTCCACACGGCCCGCTGTTCGCCATCGTCGACGGCATCCCCGCCGAAGACGCCTTGATCCACGCCTCCTTGCACATCAGGCGATTCACTTGCCAGCCACTGTGCTCAAGCAAATGAGTATGGATAGCGCAGATGCTCCGTCGCTCGATGTATCTGCCGAGGCAATGACGCACAAACCGACGATAGCCAAATCGCATTACCGGCTGGCAGATCTGATTGCGCAATGTGATTTAAACGCGCCAGAACCAGCGGATCTTGCCGCCTGGAGTGCAATGCAGCCTGTAGGGCATGAAACGTGAAGCGAGCCAAATTCAAGAAGAACCTTGATTCGGTCGCATCCGAACGTCTAGATCGGATTGCCGCTGTCTGTCACTTGGCCGAAGAAGTCTTCGAAAGCAGGGAGTCAGCGGCAAGCTGGATGTCGAGGACGAATAAAGCCCTCGGCGGGAGCACGCCCATTATGCTCTGTGAAACAGAGATAGGAGCCAAGCAGGTTCGGCTTGTGCTTCAAGCTCTGGAATGGGGCGGTGTTGCCTGATGATGGCTTGGTGAATTGCAAAGGCCAAACGAGCTACCGAACTTTCGGGAATGGGCGCTGCCATCGAGGGAGGACGCTGGAACGACCAGGACGTTCCAGCTCTGTATCTGGGCCTGACACCCGCGATCTACTGCTTGGAAACGTTCGTGCACGCAGACGGTGAGCCGGATAAAAGTGGTTGAGGTTTACGACTTCATTTATGACCCTCGGATGTTTAGCAAGGCGAAGCTCTAGCCCTAAGCACAGCATCATCACCTGTTCGGTGCCCCGACAAGCTTTAACTCCAGCGCCTTTTATTTATCGATTGAATCCCCTACACAATCGGCCGTCATTGAAAGGTTCAAACCATGAACACGACCCTCCGTATTGCCCAACCTGCGTTGCTTGCAGCGCTGCTGCATAACTTCAGTACATTGCTGGCGTTGGCCAATGCGGGGCGATTGTTGCGGATTGAAGAGCCGTTGCCGGTTTTTTAGCGTGGTGTCATACCTGACACACCGCGGTGGCTTCATCGCCGGCAAGCCGTGCCCCTACCGGACGGTATTCCACCGGCCGAGGTAGGAGCCGA
Organism: Pseudomonas sp. KH_021; assembly: GCF_057838865.1. Classification (NCBI taxonomy): domain Bacteria; kingdom Pseudomonadati; phylum Pseudomonadota; class Gammaproteobacteria; order Pseudomonadales; family Pseudomonadaceae; genus Pseudomonas; species Pseudomonas sp. KH_021. The sequence continues at coordinate 3,397,540 of NZ_CM174477.1, forward strand.
GCTTGCTCGCGAGGCGTCATACCTGACACACCGCGGTGGCTTCATCGCCGGCAAGCCGGGCTCCTACCGACCGGTATTCCACCGGCCAAGGTAGGAGCCGAGCTTGCTCGCGAGGCGTCATACCTGACACACCGCGGCGGCTTCATCGCCGGCAAGCCGGGCTCCTACCGACCGGTATTCCACCGGCCGAGGTAGGAGCCGAGCTTGCTCGCGAGGCGTCATACCTGACACACCGCGGCGGCTTCATCGCCGGCAAGCCGGGCTCCTACCGACCGGTATTCCACCGGCCAAGGTAGGAGCCGAGCTTGCTCGCGAGGCGTCATACCTGACACACCGCGGCGGCTTCATCGCCGGCAAGCCGGGCTCCTACCAACCGGTATTCCACCGGCCGAGGTAGGAGCCGAGCTTGCTCGCGAGGCGTCATACCTGACACACCGCGGTGGCTTCATCGCCGGCAAGCCGTGCTCCTACCGACCGGTATTCCACCGGCCGAGGTAGGAGCCGAGCTTGCTCGCGAGGCGTCATACCTGACACACCGCGGTGGCTTCATCGCCGGCAAGCCGGGCTCCTACCGACCGGTATTCCACCGGCCGAGGTAGGAGCCAAGCTTGCTCGCGAGGCGTCATACCTGGCCCACCGCGGTGGCTTCATCGCCGGCAAGCCGGGCTCCTACCGACCGGTATTCCACCGGCCGAGGTAGGAGCCGAGCTTGCTCGCGAGGCGTCATACCTGACACACCGCGGCGGCTTCATCGCCGGCAAGCCGGGCTCCTACCAACCGGTATTCCACCGGCCGAGGTAGGAGCCGAGCTTGCTCGCGAGGCGTCATACCTGACACACCGCGGTGGCTTCATCGCCGGCAAGCCGGGCTCCTACCGACCGGTATTCCACCGGCCGAGGTAGGAGCCGAGCTTGCTCGCGAGGCGTCATACCTGACACACCGCAGCTGGAGGAGTTCCGCACCGACCAACCACCTTGTAAAGACCCATCCCTGAACTATCGTTGCAAGCGCCAGAAATCTCTGGCGCACACAACAGCAGGGAGCTTGAACACCATGACCACAGTGAACAATGCACAGGAAGCCGTCGATACCGTTGCCAACCAAGCCATTCTCGCCGCCCTTCAGCAGACCTTTGCCGTTGGCGGGGCCATTATCAATAACGCTACAGGCGAGGTGATCGCGGCCTTGCACAACAATGTGCTGATGCCATTTCCCGGTAGCAGCACGCCCTACTTCCTCCCCCACGACCCGACCGCCCATGGCGAGCGCCAGTTGGTGGACTGGTATTTCGATAATGCCGAGCCGCTGAAGCTACCCCCGCCCAGTCAGTTGACCGTCGTCACCACCCTGGACCCTTGCGCCATGTGTGCAGGCTCGCTGCTGACCGCAGGTTTCAATGTGGCTGTCAGTGCGATCGATGATTACGCCGGTATCAACTACAACAGTGCGTTCACGTTCCCGACGTTGCCGCCAGCAGTGCGTCTGCAGGCGCAAAACAGCTGGGCGTATTATGCGGTCTCGGATCCGGTCGGCCGGCCTTATCAGGGTTCCCAAAGCCCAGTGTTCGGTGGCCAGAGCATTGATTCGGCAGCGTATTACCTCACCAGCTCGATCTTCTCCGCCAGCGTCAACACTGTGCGCGATGCGAGCAACAACAGTGGCCTTGAACCTTCGAAACTGCAGAACCCGGCCACGTTGCCAGGCAACAGCCCGGTGCGCCAGGCACTGACCAAGCTCAGCCCCTTCGCCCTGACGGTGCAGAGTGCCAACCCGCGCGACCCGGGCCCGGAGCTGGCTAAACCGCTGCTGGTGACCGCACAGCAGAGCGCCGTGTTCAACTCGGTGGCCTTGATCGACCCGTTCGGCAATCTGTTGGTGTGCTTGGGCGGCATGGAGAAGCTGTCGCCCATTCGCACGGCGTTCATGGAAACCACTCGCAACTATGCGGTGATGCGCTGGACCCTGATGAACGATCCCGACCCGGCCGTTCGGGCCGAGGCCGAGCAGTACCTGACGCATCCCAAGTACGGCACCTTTGTGTTTTTGTACGCACCAGACCCTTCCACCCCGCAGGCAGTGATGACCTTCGGTGCCTACGGCTCGACCATGGAAGGCCCGGTACCGCAAGGCTATCCGTCCAATCTGCAATATGTGCTGTTGCCCGGCAGTACCACGGCGCAGGCGTTGTCACAGCTGGCCCAAAACCTGCCGCCGTTCTATACCCAGAGTGTGCAGGTAGCGCCCGCCCAAGTCTTGAGCCAGGACTTGATCAATGCAGTGAAAAGCGGAGTGTAGGAGCAGGCTTTAGCCGCGATGATCGCACCGCGGATTGCCTGATTCACCGCGGGGTATTCATCGCAGCCAAGCAGGCTGTGTGAAAACTCCGACAAAAGTCGACCCACTCAAAAAACGACCTCCTGTAATCGCGTACACGCGACGATCGACTAGTCGGGAGGGGGTCAAGTACCCCCTAAATCAACCAAATTTTGAGTTTTCACACAGCCTGCAAGGCTCGCTCCTACTTCGCCGAAAGGGCTGTTTGCAAAAACATCTGCGCTGTCATCACGCAGCACTTCTCCGCCTTCTTGGCACTGAAAGCCTTATGGTCCAGCGCCCATTCCAGCCAAAAGCCGTCGATCAACGCGGTGATGGTCAGTGCCGCGGTCTTGGCATCGATCACAGCATCACGCTCGACGGCGATTTCTTTGAACACCGACTCCAGTTCCTTGCGGTAATCGCTGTAGAGCTTTTTATTCAGCGCACGCAGCTGATCGGACGATACCGCCGCGCCCCAGAAACCGAGCCAGGTCGTGAGGATGAACTCGTTGAAGATCTTGCCGCGAAAGGAGGAGCGGATGATTGCCAGCATCCGGTCCTCTGCTGAACCGCCTTTGGCTTCGATGAATTTGCGCGTTTCTTCACGTAGCTGGTTAGTCAGTTCCTGGTAGGTCGACAGCATCAATTCATCCTTGCCGGAAAAATGATGCCCGATCAAGCCAACAGAGATGCCCGCCTCCGCACAGATTCGCTCAATCGTGCTGCCGGCGTGGCCGAAACGGGTGATGCAGCGCATGGTCGCTTCGACAATGGCCTTGCGCCGTGCCTGTGGGTCGATACGGGTTCGGCGTTTCTTGATCTCAGGCAGGTTGGCGTCGCTGTTCATACGATTCTCGAAAGCAGATTAAAAGGCGTCAAAGGGCAGCCAAAACCAGCACAAGCTGTGACGGCTTGCCGGTTTCCTGGTCCTGATGCAGCTTGGCCTTGAGCGTCACGCCCTGGCTCTGCAGGTGGACGGTGCGCTGAAAGACGTCCTTGGGCTTGTCGAGGATTGCGGTCAACAGCGTTGTATCGCCGAACAATTCGTCCAGGCCAATGTTCGCCAATTGATCGATGTTGTAGCCGGTAAGCCGACTGAAGGCGTCATTGACCATTAGCCAACGCCCCTCAAGATCAAGGAAAGCCATGGCGTCATTGGCGAGTTCGAAGACGGTGCGCAACCGCTCCTCGCTCTGGCGAACCGACTCCTCGGCGATTTTGCGGGCGGTGGTGTCCATGCTGATGCCAATCATCTTCAGCGCCCTGCCCTCGTCATCGACCAAGGGCATGGCCCGCGATGAAATCCAGCGGGTTTCACCGTTCGGCGTGAGCATGCGAAAGTCGGTATCACAGGGTTTGCCGGTGCTGATCGACTGATCGAAAGCTGCCTGCAGGGCAGGCACTTCCTGAGGGGGAATATGGCGCCAGAAATCCTCGTTGCGCTTGACCTGCCAGCCGTAGACGCTTTCGACGTTGCTCGAATAGGTCACTTCATCGGTGAGCAGGTTCCATTCCCAGGTCACGATACGGGCATTTTCCTGGGCCAGCTTCATGCGCGCTTCGCTCTCCATGATCTGCGCCGTATGTTTTCGGCGCACATCGGTCATGGGAAGCGGTTCGGCGGTGGCCTGCTGCGCCTCTTGCTGAGCCTGCTCGCCATAACGCAACCAGATCCAGTTAACCTGTAGCAGGCTGGCCAGCTTTTTGAGCAGTTCAAAATCTATTTCGCCGCCGCGTGTCCATTTGTGCACCGCGGTACGGGACACGCCCAGGGTTTCTGCAACGCTCTGCAGCGTCAGCTTTCGAAGTTCCAGAAGCTCCTTGAGGCGAAACGCGAAACTGTCATCACTCATCTAACCGCCCAACAAACCGAAATGAGCGGCCAATTTAGCAATTTTTAAGGCACACAGCGCGCACAAATTCCGTGGGAGTGGCCCTTGGGGGTCGCTACGCGCGCCCATCGCGACCAGGGTCGCTCCCACAGACAGTTGTGCAGTGATGATGGAGGTTAGACGCCGTTTTCCAGCCCGCGGTCCAGCAGCGGGATTTGGGTCAGCTCAGTCTGGATATCCTGAGAGCGGCACAACCACCCATACACCAGTGCCGAGACAATCAACCCCACCAGCATGCTGATATCGGCACCGTCCAACAGACGTGCGACGTAGCCGGTGTAAATGCCGGTATTGGAGAACGGCAACATGGCGACAAAGCCTGCGAAGTAGGCACCGATGCCGCGCAGGTTCCATTTACCGTAGATACCGTTGGGCTTGAAGATCTCCTTGATCGAGAACTGGCCGTGACGAACCTTGTAGAAATCAACCAGATTGATCGCGGTCCAGGGCGTGAACAGATACAACAGGATCGCCAGGAAGTCGCCAAAGTCTTTGACGAAGTTATCCGATGCCGTCATCGCAATGAAAATGGCGGTGCCGCCCACGATCAGCATCGAGATGACACGCTTGAGCAGGGTCGAGGTCTGGCTCTTGATGGTGTCGGCAATGCTTAGCAAGGTGATCGAAGCGCCGTAGAAGTTTTGCGCCGCACTGGTGAGCAGGCTCAGCACCGCCAGAATCAACAGTATTTCACCGAAGCCGGTGAACAGCATGTTGCCCAGCATCACCAGCCCCTTGGCCAGGTTCTGCCCCGGGCTCAACGCGGCCGCCAGCGCACCAATCAGCATCATCCAGACACCACCGATCATGGCGCCCAGGTACGTCCACCAGAACGAAGAGCGCACACTGACATTGGGCGGCAGGTAGCGCGAATAATCCGATACATAGATCGCCCAGCTCAGTTGATAGGCCGCTGCCACAAAGAACTGCGCAAGGAAAGGCGTGGCCTTGAAGCCGGAGACCGTCATCTGCTCAGCCGGCAACTTGACGAAGATGAACAGCCCCACGGTGAACACCAACATCACCGCAATCAACACGAATGCCAGGGCTCGCTGCACCTTGTGAAAGGTGTTGTAGCCGGCAATGGCCATGATGATCGCCAACAATGAAAAGGCGATGGCCGAGCCGCTTTCAGGCGCATCGAACAGCTCATGCAATGTCTGCCCCACCAGCACTTGGTTGAAAGCGTTGTAGCCGACATAGGTGGCGATGGCGACCACATACACCAGCAGAGCCCCCAGATAGCCGAATTGCGGACGCGATTGAATCAGTTGCGGCAAGCCCATCTGGGGGCCTTGGGTGGAGTGTCCCGCCATGAACAGGGTGCCGAATGCGCAGCCCAGGAAGATCGCAATGGCCGACCAGAACAGATTGGCGCCCATGCCCACGCCGATGATGCCGACCGCCAGGGTGGTCAGGTGCGCTTCGCCGCAGAACCAGATCGGCCACAAGTGCCAGGCCTTGCCGTGGCGCTCGGCCAAGGGCACATAATCGATAGAACGGGTTTCAAGATTCATGCGCCCCTTGGACGCGTTGGCACTGGAAGATGACATGATCGTTGCACCTTTTTTTATTGGTATGGGCAGCACGCAAGCGTGACGTTATCGGGTGGGTGGATTAATCACGGGCATGGTCGATGGCTTGGGTGAGCAGCGCCTGCAACTGTTCGAGTGAACTGTCCCTGGGGTTGGTCGCGCGAGCAGGGTCGCCCATGGCCTTGCTGGCGATGGCAGCCACGTCTGAGTGCTGCACGCCCAACGCCGAAAGTGACTTGGGAATGTTCAGGCGATCAAGCAACTGGCAGATCGCGCTATAGAAGGTGTCGAACTCGGCGTCCGGCAGGTCCAGCGCCTGGGCCACCGGCTTGAGTCTCAGGCTGATCTCCTGTTGGTTAAAGCGCAACACCACCGGCAGGATGATGGCGTTGGTCAAACCATGATGGGTGTTGTACGTCGCACCGACCATGTGGCTGAGTGCGTGCACCAAACCCAACCCCTTGAGGAAGCCGACACCCGCCAGGCATGAACCGATCAGCATCTTGCCGCGTGCTTCAAGATTGCGGCCGTCGTTCACAGCGGTATCGATGGAGGTCCACAAAAGGCTCAGGCCCTGTAGGGCAGCGCCGTCGCTCAGCGGGTTGAAGCTTGGGACGAAATAAGCCTCCAGCGCGTGAATGATCGCATCGCAACCGGTCCATGCGGTCAAGTTGGCGGGCAGGCTTTGGGTCAGTTCAGGGTCGAGGATGACCGCCGACGGACGTGCATGCGGGTGCCAGACGCAGCCTTTGATGCCTCGACGGGTGTCGGTCAGCATGGCCGTGCTTTCGGTTTCTGCCCCCGTGCCAGCGGTGGTGGGGATGGTGATCACGGGCGGAAAATCAGCGGCGACAAAGCCTGTGGGCACCGGGTTGTCAAAGTCGAACGCCCACAGCGAGCAGCGCTGCTGGCGGGCGATCAATGCAACGGCCTTGCCGCCATCCAGGCCACTGCCGCCGCCCAGCGCAATGATGCCATCGGCCTCCCACTGGCGATACGCCTGGGCGCCGGCGACCACCGATGCGTCGGTGGGGTTGGGTTCGATGCCACCGAACAGGCCGCAGGCAAGTCCCGCGTCGTTCAGGGCCTGCTGCATCTGCGCAACGAACGGCAGGTTGACGCTGCCCTGGTCGGTAACGATAAACGGCCGGGCGATATTGAAGGTGCGGCAAAGCTCAAGCAGTTTGCTGCAAGCGCCTGGGCCGTATTCCATCGGCAATGGTACGGTCCAGGTTTGCGGGCTCAGGGCAGAAAGCGTGTTGTGCATGGGGCTGACCTCAACGGCAACGAATAATGGTGGATTTCAATTCGGTGTATTTGCTCAGCGCATGGGCCGAATTGTCCCGCCCGTTGCCTGACTCCTTGAAGCCACCAAACGGGAAGTTCATGTCCACCAATTCGTCGTAGCAGTTGACCCAGACGGTGCCGGCTCGCAGCTGGCGAGTAGCGCTGTGAAGGGTGGCAAGGTCGCTGGACCACACGGCGGCAGCCAGGCCATATTCAGTCTGGTTGGCGATGCCGATGGCTTCGTCCAGTGTGTCGAACGGGATGATGACCAGGACCGGGCCGAAGATTTCCTCATTGGCGATCCGGGCGCTCGCGTCATCTGCCAGGAAGATAGTCGGTTGCAGGTAAAAACCGCCCTCCTCCAACGCGACGGGCTCGCCGCCGCACAACAGTTGCGCTTGTTGCTTGCCCAGCTCGATATAGCCGCAGACACGCTCGAACTGAGCAGCGTCGATAATCGCGCCGGTGACGCTGGCGGGGTCCAGCGGATGGCCGGGGCGATAACCCTGTGCCGCTTCCAGCAATTGTTCAATCAACGCCTGGGCGATCGGCCGCTGCACCAGCAAACGCGACCCTGCGCTGCACACCTGCCCCATGTTGGCAAAGATGGCGGCTGCGGCCGAGCGGGCTGCCTGGGCGATATCCGGGCAGTCCGCCATGACGATGTTGGCCGACTTGCCGCCCAACTCCAGCCAGACGCGCTTGAGGTTCGAATCGGCCGCATTTTTGGCGATCTCGCGACCCACTTTGCCGGAGCCGGTAAACGCGATGCAGTCCACATCAGGGTGCAGGCTCAATGCCCTACCAGCTTCGCCGTCACCGGCAATGACGTTGAAAACGCCAGCGGGAATACCGGCTTGCAGTGCCAGGCCGGCGATGCGCAATGCGCTCAGTGGCGATTTTTCAGAAGGCTTGAGCACCACGCTATTGCCTGCGGCCAAGGCCGGTGCGAACTTCCAGGTGGCCATCAACAGCGGATAGTTCCAAGGCACCACAGCCGCGACCACACCCAGCGCCTGGTGGGTGACCGTGCCAAAGAACGCAGGATCGGTGGGCGGTACTTCGCCGTGAACCTTGTCGATCAGCTCGGCAAACCAGCGTAGGCAATAGACGCTGCCCGGCAAGTCGCCCGAGGTTGTGTCAGCGATAGGCTTGCCGCTGTCCAGGGATTCGAGCAGCGCCAGCTCCTCACTGTGCGCGTCGAGCAGGTCAGCCCACTGCAGCAGGATCGCCTTGCGTTCGCGGGGCGACTTTTCGGCCCACACGCCAGCATCGAACGCATGACGAGCAGCGCCAACCGCCAGATCGACCTCGGTGGCACCGCAACGGGCCACGGCCACCAGACGGCGACCATCAATCGGGCTGTGCGACCAGAAGGTGGCGTTATCGCAAGCATCGACGTAGGCACCGTCGATAAAGGCTCGCCCTTCGATGTGCAGGGTTTCACGTTTTCCAAGCCAATAGGCCCGGTCTTTGGACTGCGACACAGCACTACCTCATTTATTGTTTTCAGGCTGAGGCGATGCTAGCCATTACTGAAATTCTATTCAATAGAAAAATCGTCACTACTGAATTTTAATTCAATAAAAAGCCAACGGTAGCGGGCTTAACCTGCTGGCATCGAACGACACAAATCCTAGGTAGGAGCAGACTTTAGTCGCGATGGCATCACCGCGGTTCATCGTAAACCGCGGTGATGCCATCGCGGGCAAGCCCAGCTCCTACAGGGAATGTGTCGCTCGATGCTTTAACGGATGATTTTATAAAATATTTAACAATCATCTTACTTAAAATAAAAATACATGCGTATTTACGACACGATCATGCCCATCACCGACAATTTCAAACAAGGATATTGCCGAATACCGAAAAACTTTTTATAAAATATTCAATTCAGCACGGAGGTAGACATGTCTGACAATCGTCGTTTCGATACACACCGGGAATCCGTCGCCGGCAGGGCTGATGTAGAGGACACCCCAGAGCTCATCGCCTACTACGCAGAGCTCGAGCGCCTGAAGACAGGCGCACTGTGGACTGTCGCTAACAAAATCGAACCCTGGGCGCCGAAGTCCTCGTCCGTCCCAGTGATCTGGAAGTATGCAGACCTGCGCGAGCTTGTTCTGCGCTCGGTAGATCTCGTCACGCCGGAAAAGGCTGGGCGTAGAGTTATTTATCTGAACAACCCGGGCCGCCAGGACGTCTCTGCCGCAGTCGGTTGGCTGTATTCCGGTCTTCAGGTGATGCACCCTGGGGAATCAGCTTCCGCTCACGCACACTCGTCCTCAGCACTGCGCTTCATCATGGAAGGAGCCGGCGCGTACACCATCGTCGACGGCCACAAGATGACGCTGGGCGTGAATGATTTCGTGATCACGCCCAATGGCACCTGGCATGAACATGGGGTTGAAGCGGACGGCCAGACCTGTATCTGGCAAGACGGGCTGGATATTCCGTTGGTCAATGCGCTCGAGGCAGGCTTCTACGCAGTACATCCGGACCTGACGCAAAAAATTATTGCCCCGGTGGACGACTCAGTCGGTATCTGGGGAGCAGCAGGGATACGGCCATCCTTCGTGAAATGGGACAAACCGTATTCGCCTCTTTTCAAATACAGCTGGCAAGACACGTATCAGGCGCTGCTGACGTACGCAGAAAAAGTAGCTCCGGATCCGTTCGACTGTCACATCATGCAGTACACCAACCCCGCCACCGGTGGTCATGTCATGTCGACCATCGGCGCCAGCATGCAACGGCTCCTGCCAGGCTTCAAAGGCAAAGCCCATCAACACACGGGCAGTTTTGTCTACCACGTTGCCAAGGGTCGCGGTTATTCAATCATTGATGGCCAGCGCTTCGACTGGCAAGAGCGCGACATTTTCTGCGTGCCCTCCTGGGCTGTGCATGAGCATGTAAACAGTTCTGAAACAGACGACGCATGCCTCTTTTGCTTCAACGACCTGCCGACGATTGAAGCCCTCGGGTTGTACCGAGAAAAACCGTTCCAAGAGAATGATGGCTACCAACTGGCCCACCCATAAAACCTATAAAAGGAAGCTGATATGCGTCTCGTCACATTCCGCGCTGAAGTGAATGCCGCCTCTCGTTTGGGCGCACTTGTAGAAAATTATGTTGTTGACCTGAACAAGTTGGGCGGTGCTGCCGGTCAAGTTCTGCCTGACAACATGCTCGACTTCATCGATTTGGGCCCGGCGGCAATCCGCTCGACCACTCAGCTGCTGGCGTCCTATGAAGGTGTGTTCCCGGTAGGCACTGCCGTCCCGCTGGCAAACGTAAAAGTCCTTGCCCCGATCCCACGTCCGAAGAAAAACATCTTCGGCATCGGCCTGAACTATGTTGAGCACGTTGCTGAGTCCAGCCTGTCACTCGACACCTCCAGGGAACTGCCTAAAGAGCCCGTGATTTTCTCAAAGCCACCGACCACCGTCATTGGCCCAGGCGATGCAATCGAGCACAACGCGAAGATCACTCAGCAGCTGGACTGGGAAGTTGAGCTTGCCGTCATCATTGGCACGCGTGGCAAATCGGTCACTGAAGAACAAGCGCTGGACTACGTCTTTGGCTACAGCCTCATGGTGGACATGAGCGCCCGGGATTGCCGCCGCGCAGGTCAGTGGATCTACTCCAAGGGCCAAGACACCTACGCACCTTTTGGCCCGGTCATCGTGACGGCCGATGAGATCCCTGATCCACACAATCTTGACCTGAGCCTGAAAGTCAACGGCGTGGTCAAGCAATCCTCCAACACGCGTCACATGCTGTTCAAAGTACCGAAACTGATTGCTGACATTAGCGCTGGCATCACCCTTGAACCTGGCGACATTATCGCCACCGGTACCCCAGAGGGCGTCGGTGCGGGTCGAACGCCTCAGGAGTGGGTGTGGCCGGGCGACGTCATTGAAGCGCACGTGCAGTCCATCGGTTATCTGCGTAACCCTGTCGTCGCCGTCTAGGGAGTCAACCCATGTTGAATTTACCCACCTTCAAGTGCGCTGCTGTACAGGCATCACCGGTATTTTTGGACACCGATGCCACGATCGACAAAGCCTGTGCACTGATTGCTGAAGCCGCTGGGAACGGGGCAAAGCTTGTCGCGTTTCCAGAGGTGTTTGTTTCGGCGTATCCCTATTGGAGCTGGCTGGCCAACCCACTGGTTGGCAGCCCGTGGTTCGAGAAACTGTGCAAATCAGCCATCGAAATTCCGAGTGCCGAGTTCACCCGGCTTCAACAGGCAGCCAAAGCGAATGCGATCAATGTCGTGATTGGTCTGAATGAGCGCAGCCCCCACAGTATCGGAACGCTGTACAACACCGTCGCTACGATTTCCGATGAAGGCAAGCTTCTGGGTCGGCACCGAAAGCTCGTCCCTACTTGGGCAGAGAAGATGACATGGGCTAACGGCGATGCATCGAGCCTTCGTGTCCACAAGACCAGTGTAGGGCCGTTGGGCGCTTTGGCTTGCGGGGAAAACACCAACACGCTCGCTCGGTTCAGCCTGCTGGCCCAAGGCGAACTCATCCATGTTGCGTCCTATATATCACTGCCGGTCGCTCCAGCAGACTATGACATGGCCGAGGCCATCAAGCTGCGGGCAGCGGCTCACTCTTTTGAGGGCAAGCTGTTCACGGTCGTCTCATGCTCAACGATTTCTGAAGAGATCATTGAGGCCATGTCGCACATTTGCCCGAACGCACGAGAAACGCTCAGCCGAAAAAATAGCGCTTTCAGCGGCGTCATTGGCCCGGATGGCAGAGTCATCGGTGAGCCGTTGATCGACAGCGAAGGGATTGTTTACGCCGACATCGATTTATCGCGATGCATACAGCCGCGCCAGATGCACGACATCACCGGTGGGTATAACCGCTTCGACATTTTCGATCTGAGAGTTAACCGAAAGGCTCTGGTACCTGCCAGGTTCGACGAAACGCCAGAGCCCGACCTGGCTGGCGACGAGGGTTTTAATCTGCCTGCCGACAAGGAAAAAGCGACCTATGAATAAGCTTAACTACCGTATCGGGCAGATCGTTCCGTCGTCGAACACCACGATGGAAACTGAAATCCCGGCAATCCTTCGAGCCCGCGAAGCCATTGAGGCAGAGCGTTTTACCTTTCATTCCAGTCGCATGCGGATGAAGCATGTGACGAAAGAAGAGCTTGCCTTGATGGACAAGGACAGCGATCGATGTGCGCTTGAGTTGTCGGATGCACGTGTGGATGTCCTGGGATATGCGTGCCTGGTCGCCATCATGAGCATGGGAATTGGATATCACCGCATCGCTGAAAAGCGTCTTCAACAGCAGACCCTGGATAACGGTGGGCCAGCGCCCGTTGTCACGAGCGCAGGCGCGTTGGTTGACGGTTTGAAAGCGCTGAACGCCAAAAAGGTGTCGATACTGACCCCCTATATGAAACCCCTCACCCACCTGGTTATCCAGTATCTCGAAAGCGAGGGCATCGAGGTCGTTGATAGTATCTCGCTGGAGATATCCGACAATCTCGAAGTTGGACTTCAAGACCCCTACGCGCCTGCCGAAATCACCAAACGCCTGAACACCCATGGCATTGATGCAATCGTTGGCTCCGCCTGCGTACAAATGCCCTCCCTGCCCTCGATCCAATTGATTGAAGATCGGACGGGTATTCCAGTGATCTCGTCTGCTGTGGCGACCACCTACATGATGCTCAGACAGCTGGGCCTCAAAACCTGTGCTCCAGGCTACGGCTCACTCCTGTCTGGCCGATACTGAGGCTGCACGGCGGTGCGAGGAATTGTAAAATGTCGCCCACTCCGCGGTATTGTCAATTTAAGGGCACGCAATGAACCAAAACGATAATACCTCCAGGCTGTCTCTTCTCACCGCGGGTGACGACGCTGGCCAAGGTGAGAAGACCCTTGGCGTAAAGGCTCACACGATGATCAGAAACGACATCATCGCGGGCTTTTATAAACCTGGCCAAGCACTACGCCTGGAAGCATTGAAAGAACGCTACGGCATCAGTTTTTCACCTATCCGCGAAGCGTTAAACCGCCTTCAGGCTGAAAAGTTGGTGGTCGCCGCACCGTCCAAAGGCTTCAGAGTAAAACCCATTTCAATCACTGAGATGTGGGATGCGATCAACACTCGCGTGCTGATTGAATGTGAAGCGTTGCGTCTATCGATCGCCCGTCATGACAAACAATGGCAGATGGATGTCATGCAGGCCTATCACTCGCTCCGCCAGGCTCAACGTGAACGCAATAGCGCGGGCTGCCTGTCGACTGATTGCTATGAAATGCTGGAAACCCAGCATTGTGAATTTCATCGGACACTTATTTCTGCCTGCGAATCAGAGTGGCTGATGGGTTATGCCTCGCAGTTGTACAGCCATACAGAGCGCTATCGCCGACCCAGCCTGGCACAGATGAGGGGAGAGAGTGCGCGGGATATTGATGCCGAACACCTTGCACTCGTCGATGCAGCATTAGCAGGAGATGCTGAGTTGGCCTGTGAGTTACTCGCCAAGCACTATCGAGAAACGGGTTTTGGAATTCAAAAAATTCTGGAGCAACAAACAGAGGTCACCCAGGTGGTTTTGGAATGAATGGATACTATGCCTACCGCCCTGAAGAGGGCCACGGCCTTCTTCGAGACCCCTTGCCTTCGTTTGTTGGCCCTCGGCCGATAGGCTGGATTTCGACACGCAACAAAGAAGGCCAACTTAATCTGGCCCCCTATAGCTTCTTCAATATTTTTTCCTTCACGCCGCCGATTGTTGGGTTTTCCAGCATCGGCGTGAAAGACACGTTAAAAAACGTTCTGGAAACGGGTGTCTTTGTTTGCAACCTTGCAACAAAAGACCTGGTTGAGCACATAGAGGCTACCGGTGAGCGTTTGCCTTATGGCGTAGACGAGTTTGCTCATGCCGGCCTGGATTTTCTAATGTGCGATGAAACAGGTGCCCCCAGAGTGGCGAGCGCGCTCGTGGCGCTAGAGTGTCGACTCACTCAAAAACTTGAAATCCACGACCTTGGCCTTGAGCAAACCGATGCGTGCATGGTGTTTGGTCAAATCGTGCGGGTTCATATTGCCGATCGGCTGATCAAGAATGGCAAGCTGGATGACGCAAACCTCAACCAGGTGCTCCGCGGGGGCGGTGCAGGCACCTACGTTGAGGTTCCTCCGAGCAGCCATTTCAAGCTACCTGAGCGGGCCTGATGCAGGGTCAATTCAGCCCTCCCCTGCATGCCAAATCAAAGCATTAGGCGTGCACTTGCCCCCAGCAGAGGTTCGTTATCGGCCACCACCGGGTCACGTAGTTCGTAGAGTTCCCCAGCTTCCCAGGAAGATGCCATCGGCACCGATCAGCAGGTCGCAGCTGTACTCGCTACCATCGGTAAAAAACACACGCGGCTGTCCGGCAATCTGTTCTACACGTTCCGCACGCTTGCCGAATTGAGCGATACCCTCCGGCAACTGGCTGGCCAAAGCGTCGAGGAAGTCAGCGCGGTGCACTGATGACTGCATAGGTATCTACACATCTTTTGGCGTACTGCTACGAATGTAGCCGCTGACGAGGTACGAGGCTGCGATCGGCAGCGAAGCGGCCGTAAAACCTGAGACCGTAATCCATCAGGCACACCGAAGGGCCTGAGTTTACGACGGCTTCGCCGCCGATCGCAGCCTCGTACCTCGGCAGCGGCTACAAGAGCCGCGCTGCCCCAGAGTTGTGTAGATACCTATGCTGATGACTGCCCTACACCGTCGGCCACACTGGCGCCGAGGTAACCGGCATTTTCGCCGCGGCGCCATTCAAACCAGATGTCCTGCCAAGGATCAGGGGTGCGGTCGGCAATCTGTCGATAGGGCTCGGCAATGCCCAAACCGGCAATGGCGCGTACTGCATTGGCGCCAAAGGAGACACCCGCCCCGACCTCGCCAAAGGCGGGAGCCGACTCAAACAACTGAACCTTGGAACACGGCCGTATTGATAATCGCAGCAGTTACCGTACAAGCTATTACAGATGTGAATACTCCTGTCGGCCGACTGGCTGATGACTCAACGGTGCGAGGGCCTTATGGAGTTGCGTGATCTGGATTTGAACCTGCTGGTGGTGTTCAACCAACTGCTCATAGACCGGCGCGTGTCGACTGCCGCGGAAAATCTGGGCCTGACCCAGCCCGCCGTGAGCAATGCGCTCAAGCGGTTGCGCACTTCGCTGCAGGATGATCTGTTCGTGCGTACTTACCGAGGCATGGAACCCACGCCCTATGCGGCACAGCTGGCAAAGCCTGTTTCGTTGGCCATTCACACATTGCACGAAGCACTGAACCAGCAAAACAGCTTCGATCCGCATACGAGCGAACGTACGTTCACCATCGCAATGACCGATATCGGCGAGATCTACTTCACGCCCAGGCTGATGGATGCTCTAGCGCGACTGGCTCCCAAATGCCGGATCAGTACGGTACGCAATACCTCGGTAGCCCTGATCGAAGCGTTGCAAAACGGTACCGTTGACCTGGCCGTGGGGCTCCTGCCCCACCTTCAGGCCGGATTCTTTCAGCGCCGGCTGTTTCATCATCACTACGTGTGCCTGTGTCACAAGGACCACCCGGCCACTCGCGAACCGCTGACCCTGGAGCGGTTCTGCGCATACGGACATGTGCAAGTCATCTCCGCCGCCACCGGGCACGGAGAAGTGGATGCCCAGATGGCACGGGCAGGCGTTCAACGTGACATTCGCCTGGAAGTACCTCACTTCGTCGCAGTGGGTCACATCCTCCAGCGCACCAACTTGCTGGCCACCGTACCCCAGCGCTTCGCAGACACCTGCGTGGAGCCCTTCGATCTCGTCATCCTGCCCCTCCCAATGGACCTGCCGGAAATCGCAATCAATCTTTTCTGGCACGCCAAGTACCACAGGGATCCGGCAAACCGCTGGTTGCGACAACTCATGTTCGAGCTGTTCTCGGATTGACGTCCCATGAAGTGACGACGAGTATCAGGCGTCATCAGGGGTGAGCACAGACATCAGAACAGGGTCTGCGTATAGCTCAGGATCAGGCGGTTCTCGTCGATGTCCGTGCGATAGTTGGAGCGCGCTACGGCGTTACGCACCCTGACCGAAAAGTTCTTCAAAGGGCCGCTCTGTACGGTGTAGCCGATGTCCAGGTCGCGCTCCCAGTCCTTACCTTCAAAGCTTCCAGCGTCGACATTGTCGCCCTTGATGTAGCGCACGCCCCCGACCAAGCCAGGCATGCCTAGTGCTGCAAAGTCATAGTCGTAACGTACTTGCCAGGAACGCTCGTCAGCGGAAGCGAACTCGTAGGTAGGCACCTCGTTGCCCAGCGGGGAGACAGTAGCGAACACGCGAGGAAAACCCTGGTCCCCGTACATGCCTTGGTAGCCGACGTAGAACGTGTGCCCACCGCGTTTAGCGGAAATCAGCGCATAGAGAGCTTGGTTGTCGAGTTCGCCGACCAGCGCCTTTCCGTCGCCCGAAGAGTCGAAGTATCCAAGATTGGCACCCAGCGTCCACAAGCCGATGGCCTCGCTGTGTTTGAGGCCGAGGAACCGCTGATGATAGATATCTTCCAGCTGGCCATACCACGCGCTCACACTGGTGCGATTCAGGTTGAAGACATAGTCGCCGCCGGTGTAATTGAAGCGATCAGATGTGATCAGGCGCTGTCGGGCATCACGCCTGGGGGCGAAGCCGACGATGGCACCCATCTCTTCGTCGCCAGCCTCGCTGCGCAAGCTGATTGAGCGCAACTGACCCGCCTGCAGGGTCAGTCCGGATATCTCTGTGGAAGTCACCGAGACCCCCTCATAGGTGTTGGGCAGAAGGCGATTATCGGTGAGGCTCAGCACTGGCAGGTTGGGCTGTAGCTCACCGACCTTAAGCTCGGTTTTTGATGCTTTGACCTTTCCAGTCATGCCTGCACGACCGTAGTCATCAGGTGCCGTCTTGCCAAAGGCACCGGGCAGCAATCCAGTACCTGCACGGTCGGGACTGCTGTCGAGCTTGATGCCCAACAGGCCGATGGCATCAACGCCGAAGCTTACAAACCCAGGCGTGTAGCCAGATTTGTAGTTGAGTATGAAGCCCTGGGCCCACTCCTCTGCCCTGGATTGTTTGCTGGGGCCGACGATGTCGGAGAAGTCCCGGCTGAAGTAGTAGTTGCGGGCGGTCAGGGTAGCGGTTGAGTCGCCCAGCAAGCCACTTTCGCCAGCTTCGGTGGTCAGCGAAATGGCCATGGCAATAGTGGTGGCCAGAGCAAGGCGCGCGGGTTGCAGATGCTTGTTCATAGTGTTCTCTTATTTTTGTTTTGTATCAGCGTCGGCACGCCAATGTGCAACTGACTGCCACATAACGAGGGTGTGACTGAGTACTGCCCTGCTATAAAACGGCAGGGCGCAGAGGGGCGCTGCCAGTTATTCGGGCAGAGACGCCATGTCGGCACGTACCGGCTGGGCCGGCCGCTGCCAGAGGAAGATAAGGATGGCCAGGGCACCGACGACTCCCGGCGCGGCAAACGCCAGGAAGCAGGCCTGGAGTGGCAGCTGCGCCGCGTGCATTGCGCCGCCCAGAAGTGGGCCTATGATCGCGCCAATGCGACCGATGCCCATCGCCCAGCCAAGCCCGGTAGAGCGGATGTGCGCAGGGTAGTACTGAACCGTGCAGGCGTTGGCCAGGATCTGGGTACCGATGGTGCTGGCACCTGCGATCCCGATCAGCAGGTAGAGCACCGGCAGTGGAGACTTGAGAGCCAGCAGGCTGAGGGAAAGTGCCCCAATAGCGAAGAAAGCCAGCAGCACCCGCCCAAGGCCTATACGGTCACCCAGCCAACCACCGCCAATGGCGCCAAAAATTGCACCGAAGTTCAGCACCAGCAGGAATGCCAGGCTGGAATTGAGGCCATAGCCAGCGGCGTTCATCAACTTGGGCAGCCAGGAGCTCAGCGCATAAACCATCAACAGACAACAGAAGAACGCCAGCCAAAGCATCAGGGTTTTCAGTAGCCGACCGTCCTGGAACAGCTGACGAATCGACGCTTGCCCAGCCTGACCGTGGGCAAGGTTCAACTGGTCACCGGGTTGTGGGTTGTAATCGGGTGCGGCACGGCACAGCAGCCTCTTGGCCTGTTCGTGCTTGCCCTGGCGGATAAGAAAGTTGATCGACTCCGGTAACCGCCGCACGAGCAGTGGCATGACTAGCAGAGGGACTACCGCGACGAAGAACACCGCCTGCCAGCCCCATTTCGGCATCAGCAGCATTCCCAGTCCGGCAGAAAGCATCCCGCCCACTGAATAACCACTGAACATGATAGCGACCAGGGTGCTGCGCACCTTCTTCGGCGCGTATTCGTTCATCAGTGCGACAACGTTAGGCATCACCCCGCCGATGCCAAGGCCGGCAATGAAGCGGCACACAGCGAACTCTTCCGGATTGCGCGCGAAGCCATTGAGCACGGTGAAGCCACTAAAAAGCATCACGCAGGTCATGATGGTCTTGCGTCGCCCAATGCGATCCGACAGAGGCCCGAAGAATAAGGCCCCCAGCATCATGCCCAGCAACGCACAGCTGCCGAGCATTCCGGCCTGCAGCGCTGACAAGCCCCAGTCCTTCATCAGCGCGGGTAGCACCACGCCATAGATGACCAGGTCATAGCCGTCGAAAATGATGATGAGTGCGCACCAGAACAGTACGCGTGCGTGAAAGGTATTTAAACGGGCCCCGTCAAGCAGGGCGGGAACATTGATGGCTCGCATGGCATGGCTCTTCTAGTCATTGTTATCGAGCCGGAGACTCCGGCTGGGCAGGCTCCGGTCTGGAAGCCTTACTCAGGCGCAATTGCTCAGGGCGTCCCAACCCAAACGTATCCGGGCGTCGGCCACATCGGCATCCAAATCGTGATTCCAGAGCCAGTCGAAGCGGCTTGCCAGCGTCGCGCCTAGCGCTTTTTCATTGTCACCAACGGACAGATCGCGCAGCTCGTACAGCTCACCGGCTTCCCGGGAGGTGCGCTGCACACGGCACGCACGGGGGCGACGCAAGGCGTCGTAAGCCGCCAGCACGCCGACGAGCGTGTCCGTGTTGAGCTGCGGATCACTCAGCAAACGGGCCAGGAAATAGGCGTCTTCCAGCCCCTGCCCTGCCCCGGCGCCCTGGTGCGGCAACGTGGCGTGGGCGGCGTCCCCGATCAGTGCGACACGACCATGGACATAGCCGGGCAGCTCGGCGAGGTCATGCAAGGCCCAAACGGTTGGCGCCGGAATGCATTCCAGCAGGACACGTGCAGCGTCGCCCCAGCCAGAGAAGGCGTCGAGCATTTCGCCCTGACTGGCTTCGCGAACCCAGGGCACGTCGCTTGGCCAGACGGGGTCCGGCCGGCCACGGTCAGAGACGAAGGCCACAACATTGATAATACGGCCCTGCTTGACCGGGAAGGTCAGAATGTGGCCGTCCAGCCCTAGATACATTTGCGGCACATTCACGAGGTGTTCGTCGACACCGGCAGCGCAATAGGCCTCGCGCAGGCGATTGCTATCGATCAGGCCGCGATAGGCGCAGGTGCCGCTGAAGCGCGGCGCGACAGGAGCAGCGCCGATCCCTTCCAGCACATGACCACGCAGGGCAGACTTGATGCCATCGGCACCGATCAGCAGATCACAGCAGTAGTCGGTACCATCGGTGAAAACGACTCGGGCTTGATGGTCAGATTGCTCGACTTTTTCAGCGCGCTTCCTGAATTGTGCGACGCCCTTGGGCAGACGCGAAGCCAGGGCATTAAGAAAGTCCGCCCGATGCACCGAAGACTGACCCACACCCGGTGCCACACTGGCACCCAGGTAACCGGCATCCGCGGCCCGGCGCCACTCGAACCACACGTCCTGCCAGGGCTCGGGCGTGCGGTCAGCAATTTCCAGATAAGGCTCGCCGAGGCCGAGACCGGCGATGGCCCGCACAGCATTGGCACCAAAGGACACGCCCGCGCCCACTTCACCGAAGGCCGGGGCGGATTCGAAAAGCTGAACGTCGAGATGAGAATGACGGCAGAGATCAAGGGCCAAGGCGACGCCGGAAATGCCGCCACCAATGATGCCAATACGCAAGGCAGGCTTGTTCATGTTCGTACCCACGGTGTTGTTGTTTTTGGAGTGGGTAGATCATGTCCAACGAATGAGTATTGATAAATGCAGCCACTCCAATACACATAATCACCAACCTGAATATTGGTGTTAGCCAGTGAGCGCTGGCATACGTGTTGGCCAATAGCGACGTTGGATCAAATCCGATCTGACACATTGCGGACAGTTGCCAGCCTTACTCAAATCTGCCTTCTATTAATCCTGTTTTCGCGATGTGAAAAAGGCCGTCACTGCGGCGAGTATCAACAAGATAGAGCTTGCGAGAAATGTCATGCGGTAGCCGCTCCCGTCGAACAGCAGTCCGCCGAGGGTAGAGCCCAGCGCAATGGATAGCTGAATGACTGCCACCATCAGGCCGCCACCGGCTTCAGCATCCTTGGGCAACGCCTTGGCCAACCACGACCACCACCCCACAGGTGCCGCCGCCGCGATCAGGCCCCACAGCCCCAGCAATACGAAAGCTGCCACGACTCCGCCGCCAAGGACGATCAAGGAAAGTGCAATGGCGGCCATCAAGAGTGGAACGCAGACCAGGACGCGGTACATGCCGGTTTTCAGGAAAGTGCCGATCAGAATGGTCCCGACAAAACCCGCCACGCCGATGACCAGCAGGATCATCGACAACATGGAGACATCTACACCAGTGACGGTCTCCAGGAACGGGCGCAGATAGGTGAACAATACAAACTGCCCCATGAAGAAAGTGCCCACACTCAACATGCCGAAACTGACCAATGGGCTCTTGAACAATCGAAAGACATTGCCAGCACCCGCTTTGCGCGGCGCCGCCGTCATGGCTGGCAGGCTGATCCACTGCCAGATCAACGCGATGATCGCTACCGGAATCAGGCAGAAAAAAGCACCCCGCCAACCGATGACACTCCCCAGATAGCTTCCCAGTGGTGCGGCCACTACGGTTGCCAAAGCATTGCCGCCGTTGAAGATTGCCAAAGCCTTGGGCACGCTATGGGACGGTACCAAGCGCATGGCCATTGCCGCCGACATCGACCAGAACCCGCCGATCACCACGCCGATCAGCGCACGGCCAATCATGTACACCGTATAGTTTGGCGCTAGACCGACCACCAGCCCCGACGCGCACATAATCCCTGTCAGTAGAAGCAACAGCGTCTTGCGGTCCATTGAGCCCGCAAGCCTAGAAATCGAAAGGCTTGTCAGCACCGCGAAAGCGCCGGAGATGGCGATCCCATACCCGGCCAGTCCTTCACTGATTTGCAGATCCGATGCAATCGGCGTGAGCAAACTGACAGGCATGAACTCCGAAGCGATCAGCGCGAATACGCACAGTGTCATCGCAAAGATGCCACTCCAGTAAGCCGGCAGTTCCCCAGTCTCCTGCGTGCCGAGGGCATTACCTGCCGGGGTGTCGAATACTTGAGCCGTCATTCAAAAACCTCTCTTCAAACAGTTGTTGGCTGAAGCACTGGCCTTTTAGCCAACCACCGTCAGGTGCCGGGTAAAAAAGGCAGTGAGTTTTGTCCAGGGAATCAAGTTCACGCGGTCGTACAGATCTACGTGACCAGCGCCGGGAACCCAGGCCAGTTCCTTAGGTTCGGCGGCGCGTTGGTAGGCGTCCTCGCTGAACGCCCTGGAGTGCGCCTGATCGCCAGCGATGAACAGCAGCGGACGCGGGGAAATCGTCTCGATATCGTTGAATGGATAGAAATTCACGAACCTGACTTCACTGGTCAAAGCGCGGTTTTGCGTCAGTTCCAACGTTCTGCCATGAGGGATATGGATACCGCGTGGCGTGCGATAGAAGTCCCAAAACTCGCGAGTTACCGGGTCGGTTTCCTTGCCAGGCTGCGCAGGCAGATAGTTCAGAAATTGCATTGTTCCGGTAGAAAACTCGTCGTAGCGTTGCCCGGCGGCTTTGGCGAGCATGGCCTGGCGTTGCTCGACAGTCACTGAGCGCCCCAGACCATGACGGGTAACGGCGCCCATGTCGTACATGCTGACGGTGGCCACGGCTTTCAAACGCAGATCCATCTTGGCCGCACTGATGGCAAAGCCACCGCTGCCACAGATACCCAGTACGCCGATACGGTTGCGATCGATAAAGTCCCGCATGCCAAGGTAGTCAACGGCGGCACTGAAAGCGTCGGCATACATTTCGGGCGCGACCTGGTTACGAGGTAGGCCCTCACTCTCTCCCCAGAATGGCAAGTCAATCGCCAGCGTGATGAAGCCTTGTTCCGCCAGCTTTTGTGCGTAGAGCATGGAGCTTTGCTCTTTGACTGCTCCCATGGGATGACCGACGATAATCGCCGGCGCTTTAACGTTTCGAGCCAGATTTTTGGGCGTAACAAGATTGCCCACAATCTGAAGATTGTATGAGTTCTTGAAAGTCACCTTTTGCACTGTGACCTTGTCGCTTTTATAAAAATTGTCGGCACCTTCCGGCGGGTTGACAGCGTTTTTCGAGTCAGCCGCAAAGGCTGAGCCGCCTGCGATCGAAAGGACGCCCAGAGCCGCAATGCTGACGCCCGCAGCCTTTACGAATTCGCGCCGATCAAGCCCAGGAGGGGTCAAGGCTTCTGTAGCTACAAGAGTTGCAGGTGTCTCGCTCATCATCAGTACTCCGTTCCAGATAGGTGACAGAGCTTGACGGATTCGAGATACCCTGATTAGTAGGTGTAATCTTCATGTAGCTTTGAGAAAAACTCAGCAATGGCCAATACCAAAGTCAACGATCTCCAAGCTTTTCTGGCAGTGGCGCGCGATCAAAGCTTTACCAAAGCCGCCGCCAAACTGGGCATTACGCCTTCTGCGCTGAGTCATACGATCCGGGCACTTGAACAAAGACTTGGGATTCGTCTGCTGGCCCGCACGACACGCAATGTGTCGCCGACAGAGGCGGGAGAAAGATTGATGCGCTCGATCGCCCCGCTTTTTGATCAGATCGCTGTTGAGCTTGAAGCCTTGAGCGAATTACGGGACAAGCCCAGTGGCACGATTCGTATTTCCTGCACTGACGATCAGATTGAGTTGTGCATTCGGCCGATGCTCGCAGGCTTCTTGAAGAATTACCCGGATATCACACTGGAGTTCTACGTCGACTATGGATTCACCAACGTGGTCGAGGAACGCTTCGATGCCGGTATTCGCATGGGCGAATCGATCAGCAAGGACATGATTGCGGTTCGCATAGGACCGGATTGGCGGTTGGCGGTGGTGGGATCTCCGGCGTATTTCGAACGCAAACCGGCACCCGCGACGCCCCATGATTTGACTGCCCATGACTGCGTCAATATTCGACACAGGCCATCAGGGGCGATTTACGCCTGGGAGTTTGAACGAGATGGCCAGGCGTTTGCGGTCAAGGCAGATGGGCAACTCGTTTTCAACAGCATCATGCATGTTCTCAATGCCGCCGTTGATGGCGTTGGTCTGGCCTACGTACCAGAGGAATTGGTCGCACCGTATCTGGCCGACGGCCGACTCAAAGAAGTCCTGGCCGACTGGTGTCCTGAGTTTCAGGGCTACCATTTGTATTACCCCAACAGACGCCAGGCGTCTCCCGCCTTTTCTGCATTGGTGGAGGCGCTGAAATATAGAAGCTGAGCGTTCTATATTTCAGCGCGGCAACGTCTGCTATTGGTTGTGGATTTCTGCCCTTCACGACAGGCAGAAAACGGCCACAAGCAGTCAGTCAGAGCGGCCGCGACAAGGTTGAACCTCATTGCAAGGTCTGCCGGTAGCAGCGCTAGTTTACTGGAGTTAATACAGGTTCCCCCGCGAAATGAGTTGTCAAGTTATCGAAAGTCAGATCCAGCATTGCCTGAACTGTCGCATGAGTAGAACTGGCCATATGCGGTGTCAGCACCACGTTGGGCAACGCTAGCAATGCCTGCGAAACGTGCGGCTCATCGCAAAACACATCGAGCCCCGCCGCGAGAATCTTGCGGTCGCGCAAGGCCTCGACAAGGGCATCTTCGTCGACGATGGAGCCGCGCGCGATATTGATCAATAAACCGCAGTGGCCAAGCTCTGCCAGCACGGCCGCGTTGATCATGCCGTGAGTGTCGGAGCCACCGCTCGCGCACACCACCAGATAATCGACACTCGCCGCCAGTGCTTGTACATCGTTGCACCAGCGATAGGGCACATCAGCCTTTGGCGTGCGCCCCGTATACGCAATGCTCATACCGAACGCCTGGGCTCGTAAAGCCACTGCTCTGCCAATACGGCCCAAACCGACGATGCCCATTCGTCCGCCAAACACCCGCGAAGTCATCGGATGGCGGCCGGC
This sequence comes from Pseudomonas sp. KH_021, assembly GCF_057838865.1. Lineage (NCBI taxonomy): Bacteria > Pseudomonadati > Pseudomonadota > Gammaproteobacteria > Pseudomonadales > Pseudomonadaceae > Pseudomonas > Pseudomonas sp. KH_021. The sequence goes on from NZ_CM174477.1 coordinate 3,422,001, forward strand.
TGTCCATTCACCTCGTCGCACAAATCGGTCGGCGGTTAGCACTTGGCGTGCGGTACACAGCAACAGCGCGATAGCGAAATCTGCAATGTCTTCAGTGGACAGTTCAGGGGTATGGGTGACCCAAACGTTGTGTTCGCGCGCGGCTTCAAGATCGATTCCGTCGTAACCGACACCCAGCACCGAGATGATTTCGAGCGCTGGCAGTCGAGCGATCAATACACGGGGCACGCTGGATTCGGCAGTTGCAACAATGCCTCGCACAGTGGGAGCCAGTTCCATGAGCCGCTTTTCGTCAAGAAGCGAATACGAGTGACAGTCGAAATGCTCGCGCAGGCGGATGATGAAACTATCGGGCATGCGGGAAAGCAGTAACAAAGTGGGTTTCATCGCGTTGTCATGTCTCGGTAAAGTACGAAGTATCAGCGGCGTGGACGTCTGCCATGCCGCCGCGACAAGTGGGAGGGGCTTACTCAAGAACGGTTGGATCGCGCCGGATTTCCTCGCGAGCCATGGCTTCCCACAGGAATGGGAACCCATTGGCATCGGTGCGCTCTCCGGTTGCGAGCGCGACACTGGCGGGCAACGGTGAGCCGCCGCCGAGTGTTTCGACATGCCAGGCCAGACGGCTGCGCCACTCCAGTGTGATAGCGCGCAAGTGTGCTTGGCGGATGCCGTTGGCCACCACCAGCACGCCGTGGTTGGCGAGCAACGCCCATTTTTGCGTACCGAGAGCGTCCACGACGGCGCGGCCTCGTTCGGTGTCTTCTACCGTGCCCTGATACTCGTCATAGAGCACCGGGTCAGTGTCAACCAAGGCGGACGTTTGGTCATAGATCGGCGGAATACGCCCAGCCGCCGACCACACTGATCCCCACTGCGGATGGTTGTGGATCACTACCCCGACATCATGCCGGGCGGTGTGTACATCTATGTGCAGGTTGATGGCCGGGGTGATGTTCCACTCACCCTCGATCACCTTGCCGTGCGTATCGAGGCGCACGATATCCGAGGCGGTCACTTCACCCCAGGTGAGTTCCCATGGGTTGGCCAGGTAAGTGCCATCGTCCTGGCGAACGGTGATGTGGCCGGCAATGTGGTCGTTATAACCCTCGCGATACAAAACCCGACACAGCAATGCCACGGTCTGGTGTGGTGTCAATTCGGGCAGCAGCGCATATCGACCTGGCTTGGGAGCGTAGCGGGCCAGCAAATCCATGTTAAGCGAGTCCTTCAACATAGTTGTTTCCTCTTGAACGACTGTCTCAAGCTGTGATTGACCAATCAATGAATTACCCATGGAAAGACCCGCGAGCGAAAACCGAGGTGCGCTGCATGCGCCGTTGGTGCGGTTGATAGTCCAGGATGGCGTTGTGGAGCACGCTACGGTTGTCCCAGAGCACCATGTCACCGACGCGCCAGCGATGGCGGAAACCGAATTGAACGTGTTGGCAATGCGCATGCAGGTAGGCAAGGATGGCATCGCCCTCGGGGATGGCCAGGCCGTCGATATGGGTGGTGTAGGTCGGGCTCAGATACAGCGCCTTGCGACCTGTCACCGGGTGCTGAATGACCAGCGGATGCAGGTGCCGTCGGTTCGCTTTGATGACCTCGACATAGCGCTCGTGCGTGACGACGTTTTGGCGCAGCGCTGCCGTCATTGGCCCGTTCATGTCGTGCCAGGCGCTGAGGCCTTCGAGGTAGTGTTTCATGCGCTCGGACAGCGCGTCGTAGGCCGTGGTCATGCTGATCCAGCAGGTGTCGCCGCCACACGGCGGCAGGATCTGGGCGTGAGTCATTGTGACAATCGGTGGGCTGGGCAGAAAGCTCTCGTCGTGGTGCCACATATCAGCTCGATCGCCCAGCTTGGAGTCGATCACGGTGATCTGTTCAAAGCCCTCGCCCAGGTTGGGATAGAAGGTGTGGACTTCTGGCTCACCGAAATACCGTGCAATCGCCAAATGTTGCTCGGGTGTTAGTCCCGGGACGTGCAATACGATGGCTTCATGTTTGAAAAGAGCCGCCTCAAGCGCCGCCAGTGTTTCTGGCAAAACTAATGAAGCCGGATCTAGATCAAGCACTTCGGCACCCAGGCTTGGGCCAAGGGGCCGGACAATGAAAGATGAAGGCATGGACAATCTCCCTGAAGGGTTGGAACATCCGATCTTATGGGGCGCATTACTACGCGTTTAGACGTTGTCTGATTGACGAAAACGATCATACTCACGTCGCGACGGCTGAGATATTCGCATTCAATAATGCGACAAAATTTGTTATTAACTAATTGATTTAATTGATAAATATTAAAGTTTTAGTACGGCGATAAATTCAGCACTCGGATTCCCATGAATAAGAAAGGTGATGAAACCACTATGGGCCCAAAGTCTTCGCCGGAGCGGCTTCCCGCGTTACGCAAGCGTCCGACCCAGTCACGCTCTCGCGCACTGGTCGATGCCGTGGAGCAGGCGTGCCTGCTGATTCTGGATGAGACAGGCGAGGAAGCGCTGACCGTCGCGCGCATCGCGGAAATATCAGGGGTCGCAGTCGGCTCGATCTACCAATATTTCCCCAACAAGGACGCGATCGTTGCCTTACTTTACGAGCGTGTTCTCGACGAGGAGTCCGAGGAACTACTGAGGGTGCGCGAAAGGCTGGTTGGTGTGCCATTAAAATCGGCACTGCACGATATTCTGGCCAACATCATTCGTGTCGAAACACGCCTGTTCAAATTGAACAAAGCCTTTCATTTGCGTTACCACTCCGCGCTGCACCTGGGAATGTGGCGCGGTCCTTACCACACGACAGGTGAATTCATCGAAGCGACCTGGCTGCCGCTCCTGCATCTGTACGAGCATGAGATCACCACGGAGCACCCCGCCTCGGCGGCTTATTTGCTCGGACAGGGGTTGCGCAGTGTAATCCGGTCGGTGTTGGAGGATATTCCGGCGCAGCTGGAGCATCCGGCCTTGCTCGACAGCCTGGTCGCCATGGCTATCGGTTGCCTGCGTCCATCCGCATTCGACTGACAGGCGGCCCATACAGCAACGAGATTTTGTCAACATTCCTCACGCCGTATTTACCCTATGTTCCGTTATCAGCAGCCTCGTTCGCTTATCTGACTCGGCTTGGCCGTCAGACAGCATCGGCTGCGGGATCGAATCAATGGAAAATAAATCCCTCAACGGTTCGCTGGGTAAATGTCTGCCGGCTACGACCGACCGCTTGGGGTCGTTCTCTGCCGGTCGCGATGGGCCGCACACGACCCAAGCTGACGGTGGCGACAGGCAGAAATCGGCCGATTCTGTTGAAAAAGTCGGTTTTTTCAGAATGCCGTAGGATGGATCGGTGAAAGCGCCTCTTCAGCACGCTTCTACGTGAAATATCAGCCTGAAAGGCTCTGCGGACATTCAGGATTTCAATCTCCGACGCGTACTTTTCTGCTTTAGAAAACACGGTCGACTTTTTCAACAGAATCGGCCAATAACGGACATCGGAGTCGATCGACAGGTGACAGTTGCTGCTCTCTCACTTTCAATCGACAAAAAAGCTGATAAGCGTCAAGGCTGCCTCAATGGCAAAAATGAAGAGAATAAGTATCAAAGTAAGGACTATCGGCTCATATAGCGCATAGGGGGCGATTCACTTGAGTTAGTTACCGCAATAAGCTAGCTCTTCTATTCCTACTCTGAAACTTAATCGTACTGATGTTCCCCGTTGTTCGTGGCTGGTCAGGCTCGCTTCTCCACCAAAGCTTTCCATGATCTGCTTCACCATGGTCAATCCTAGGCCTACACTGCCGTGCCTAGTGGTGTAGATGGATTTAAAATCCATCATTCCTAGCTGTCGCGACGCGCCACCCCCGGTGTCGCCAAAGGTTAGATGTAACCACTGATGGGCTTCATCCACACAGGCCTGGATGGTTAGTTTACCTCCTGTCGGCATCGCCTCTATGGCATTGGCAATGACGCTACTTAAGATCTGAGAAAGCACAACAGGATTGGCGATGATTTTAGGGGCGGGCTCATTTTTGAACTCGACCTGAATGCTTGATTGAGTCAGCTGCAAGCTGAAGCTGTTAAGTGTGGCTTGTACCATCGGCATCAGTTTCACCAATTCTGCCTCACTGCGGATCGGGCTTAAACACAGTAGCAATTCATTCGCCCATCGCGACATCCGATCCACCTGACTGACGATATCGTCGATGTTTTTCTTCGCAGGTTGGCCATCCATGCTGTTCGCCAATTCTGCGCTTGAGCGGATGCAGGCAAGGGGGTTGCGAAGGCAATGGGCAACCGAAGTAGACATTTCGCTTAAGCCAACGTAGGTCTTGTTGGCAACAACTTGGTCCTCTTGTGATGCCAACAGCATTGATGCTCGTCGGGCAATCCAATAAAGTCCGAAGCACAGAAGCAGGCCTCCCATGGTGAACAGCCCTATTATCCAGTGCCCTCGATTAAGGCGTTCAATCAGATCGAACGGCTCCCTGTAAATTTCAATTACTGCCAGAATGTTCCCCTGGTCGTCTACAAGGGGAATGTAGCTCTCAATGAAAAGCATTCTGGGGGCGCGCAAAAATTGCTGCTCCCTACGGCCTTCATCTACTTCATTGTATTCAGTGGATACCCGATCTTTTGAGCTAAATGCTTCTTCAAGCTCTTCGTTCAAAATTTTTTTCCCAACTAACTCCGGATTGGTTGACCAAACCACAGTTCGATGTGGGGAGTAAATGGAGATCAAGAGCGAGTCTGGGTAGCGCGAAAGGTAGTCTAGAAACTTGGTGCGCACGCGTTGCCCGTTCTGCACTCCTTCCGACAGCGTTTCATATTCAGAAGATGGGAGAGCTTTCCCGATCTGTATACCAGTCAGCCCGTGATTATGTATCTCATCTTTTGCGATGGTCTGAATGAACTGCGCTGACAACAGGGCATCACGTTCAAGACTCTCTGCTACTAGAAAGCGTGTTGACACAGAGCCCAGCCCAAAAGCTATCACGCTAATGAGAAGGAAGCTCACGATCGAAAACCACCGCAGGAGATTGAGTTGTTTTGTGGGCGCACTCGAGTCAGCCGTTCTCCGGCGCAAGCGTTTAAACAATGCAGCGGTTGCGTTCATATGGAGTGGCCCTAGGTGTGCTGCTTATCCAGTTGTAGCAGCTTCAACCGCTTAGTGACGCGCTAGATAGATGCACAGCATTCTCTATGCCAATAGATTCAACGCCTCCTAATTCCTGGCTGCAGCGCCCAATATTCATGCAGCGACGCGCTATTGGGGGCGCAGACTGTTCATGTGCCCACTGCAGCGGCAGAAATGGCCGGACGTAGGAAGCGGGTGCTAGACCCCGTTAACGGGGTAGTTTCCCTTGATAGCGGGTATAGAGATTCCACAGGTAACTTTGAAGCTGCTTTTTGGATGCGAATCCCAAGGGCTGAGTCCGCTTTTGGCCGACAGCAGCCCTGTGCGAAGGGTAGCTATGGGCTGTTCTCTGCCGATCATAACCACGAAATGCGCCGGTTAACGCACTCTCCTGCCGACGTCTAAGCTTTCACGATCAAACCTTGTCAACCAAGGACCCTTCCATGACTCTCTCCTTATCCGACCTCGACGCCACCCTACCCAGCCTGACCCGCAAAATTCGCGTACTGGATGCCTTGAGCTGGCCCGACGGCATCGAGGAAGTCTTCCTGACAAATTGGCGCACCGGACGTGCACAGTTACCCAAAGTCGAACTCCACCGCCCCGATCACACTGCCGATATCGCCGCACTTGAAGACTTTATTGGCCATTGCGATCCAGGCCATCCGGCCGGCAATTTTCTCGCCATGACCGCTCGCAGCTATGCCACCGCCGGACGCATGCTCGGTGCCATTGGTACGCCGGCCTTTACTCAATATTCGTCAGCGCTATACCGCCGCCCGGACTTCTACTACACGCACCTGAAGCTGAGCATGCTGGACGCGGCCCGTTTCTTTCTCAAGACCACCGACGCCCTGCTGGGCGGTGCCCGGATTCCGCCGACCCAGGCCGATATACCGGCCGAAGCCTTCGCCGCCTGGATTCAACCGGAGCTGGACTGTTTCTTCGGTGAGGGGCGGATCAAGGTCGTACTCGATGCAACCCTCGCCGCCAAGGCCATCGCCGGGGCGAGCCGTATTCGCCTGCGGGCCAGCGCGCTGTTTTCGGAACTGGACAAGAATCAGTTGTTGCAGCACGAGGCGTTCGTGCACGTGGCCACGGCACAAAACGGTGCACTGCAACCCAACCTCAAAAGCCTGGGCCTGGGGGCGCCGCGCACCACCCAGACTCAGGAGGGTATAGCCACCCTGGCCGAGCTGTTCACGGGCAGCATGGACATCAACCGTCTGCGGCGCCTGGCGCTGCGCGTGCTCGCGGTGCAGCAGGCGCAGGATGGCGCCGACTTCATTCAAGTATTTGAAGGCTTTTTGGCGGGCGGGCAGTCACAGGAGGAGTCCTTCCGCTCGACTCAACGGGTTTTCCGTGGCACCGACCTGCGTGGCGGTTCCGCTTTTACCAAAGACGCCGCCTACCTGACCGGAATGCTCGGCGTCCACACCCTGCTGCGCATTGCGATCCGTGATAACCGGCCGGACCTGGTGGGCCATTTGTTTGCCGGGCGCCTCAGCCTGGGTGACACCGTGCGCCTGGCCCCCCTTTTCGAATGCGGCTGGCTCAAGGCCCCCACCTACGTTCCCGCCTGGGCCTGCGACCTACGCCTGCTCGCCGCCAACCTGGCCTTCTCCGCCTTTATCGCCCACATCAATCTGGATGTGCTCGATCTGGACGTGTTCATGGGCTTTGCGGACGAGCATGAAAGCGATGCCAGTGCCCCATGATGACAACCGGAGGCAACATGCCCGAACCCCAGCCGCACGTTGCTCCGCCGATCAATTCAACAGCGCCGGTCGCACCAAGGATGGACCCTTGGGAAAAACTCAAGTCGATTTCATCAGTCATCGCCGCGATTGTCATTCCGCTCGCGGTCGCCTGGGTCGGCGATGGCTTCTCGAAGGCGCTCAAGGAACGTGAGATTCAGGGCAGGTTCGTCGAGTTGGCCGTTCAGATCCTGCGCGAGGAGCCGAGCAAGCAGGAGGCCGGGTTGCGCGACTGGGCAACGGAAGTCCTCAACAAGTACTCCGGCGTGCCGTTCTCGGCCGAGACGAAAAAGGCGTTGATCGAATTCACGCCATTGCCATCGGGCTTCGAACGTTACGAGGGAAGATTAGGTCTGGGTAACATCGAACCGGGCGACGGGGCGAAGTTTCGCGGTCGCGGTTATCTCATGATCACCGGGCGCACGAATTATCAGCGCTATGGGTCGGAGTTAGGCATCGACCTGATCGCTGATCCCGACAAGGCGGCGCAACCGACAGTGGCCGCTGCGATCCTGGTGCGCGTTGTCAAGGAGCGCGAAGGCCAATTGACGCAGGCGCTTGCACAGAATGACCTGAGTCGTGCCCGGCGGTTGGTGAGCGGGGGCACGTCACAACTGCAACAGATCAACACGCGCTATGCCGTCTATCTCGGGCTGCTCCAGAGCCCGAATCCCGATCTGCAAAAGGTGCCTGGCGTGACCGGCCCGGCGTGGGCATCCGAACACTTGCCCACGTTGATCGCCGCGCTGGATGAGCAGCAAATCGTCGATCCGAAGCTGCGCGCCTATCTGCTCGCCACGGCCGATTTCGAGACGATGCAAGGGCGGGTCATGGAGGAGAAGCCCTCGCGCTTCAGGGCGAATCCGGCATCGGGCGCAAGTGCAGAGCAGTAAGTCCAGACCCGCAACGCTTGAATCCATGCGCCAGCAACCACGTGCCTGTGGCGATTCGAAGCGCGGTGACAGCGCTCCACTCAGGTAGCGCGAGGCGTAGTACAAAATGTCGCCGCCGCCCCAATCGATGAATTCAAGCAGGCCCAGCACCGAGAAGCGCAACCCAAAGCCGACACACACCGCGGTATCGATATCTTCTGCGCAGGCCACGCCCTCTTCCACCCTCCGCGCGGCTTCGTTAATGACCAATGCCTGGACGCGCGGCACGATGTAGCCAGCCACCGGATTGCACACCACCCACCGGCACCTTGCCGATCCGCTGGAGCAGTTGCAGCAGTCGTTCGACCACCTGCGGGCAGGTGGCTTCGCTGCGGCTCACTGACCATTTCGCTCAACTCGGTGACCAGGAAAGTCGAGGTGGTCGACGCGATGATGGTCGATACCGGGACATGCTGGCCGACCTAGGCGCCTGTCGCCACCGGCAGCGTTGGGTCGACTGTCGTCAGTGACGACAGGCCGAAACCGGCCAATTTCCGTCATAGACCAAGCCAGATTCCTTGCCCGACAGCGGCCATTCGTCTTACCCCGCTTCGTCTTTGTTGAAAAACTGGCTTAGCCGACGCGATGCCTAGCGTGGCTAACTGGGCCGCCAACGTCGCCTGAGGATAACTAAGCCTGCGATGCCTGCAGCCACCAACGTTGTTGGCGGGGGCTCTGGCACCACCGCAACGGTCCGCATCCTTGCATTCTCGAGTTTGAAATCAAACAGTTCACCTGCCAGGCAATCTCCGCGGATGCAGTACCAGCCTCCCGAGAACTCCGCCACCAATCTCACCGAGTCAATTCCGCCCGAGAGAACCACCCCCAACTTGGACTGTCGGGCAACAGAAACCGTCTTATGCGACTCCGCAAACGCCGCTCCCCTCTCGCACTCTGCTTATTTCGCTTATCCTTTGGATTTTCGTGGGTCCCTCCAGGGGGCTATAATGCGCAAAGACAGATGCTGGTTAGCCATCTGTGTGGCGAATGTTGCTGACGAGGAGATGCAGCCATGTTTGCTCGTCCGATCAAGGCACCAAAGGCGAAGACGGCTTCGCAGGCTCCCCTGGCACATGCTTCTAAACCGCACCTTACCGCGGGCACCCCTGCCGATTGTCAGTCGCAAGCGGCTGACCCGGATCGGGTAGGCAGTCGAGCGAGCGTCCAAAGCCCGTCATGGGATTTCAGTAAGATCCCGCTGTTTGCGCCGGATCGGCCAAGCGGACCTGAAGCGCGACCAACGCTCCTCCAGCGAAAGCTCGCAGTCGGACAGGTCAACGATCCGCTGGAGCATCAGGCGGACCGCGTCGCCGAACAGGTGATGCGGATGCCCGAACCCGCATTGCAGCGCAACTGCGCCTGCGGCGGAGCGTGTCCCCGGTGTAAGTCCGACCAGCACAGAACCCCGCAGATGAAGCGCATGGGTGGCAGTCATTTGGAACCCGCTGCCGCGCCGCCCATCGTTCACGAGGCATTGCGCTCGTCCGGTCAGCCGCTCGACTCGGCGACGCGCGCCTACTTCGAGCCGCGCTTTGGGCACGACTTCGGCGACGTGCGCGTGCATTCGGATGCCCTCGCCGCGCAGTCGGCCGATGCCGTTCATGCCCTTGCCTACACGGTCGGACGCGATGTCGTGTTCGCGCGCAGTCGCTATGCGCCCCACACGGCCCCCGGCCAGCGATTGCTGGCGCACGAGCTCGTGCACACGGTGCAGCAGGAGGGCGCCGGAAGCCTGACGGGCTCTTTGCTGCTGCGGGCACCGCTCAAACTCAATCGCCTCTCCGTCGAACAGCTGGTGGCGCGTGCCAAAGAGATCTTCAGAAGGGCCGGCACCGCATATCTCAAGGCGACCGGGAGCCGAATGACGCTGGAACAGCTCAACGGCCAGTTCACGGTCGGCGTGCTCCAGGGCGTGAAGGACGGCAAGATCGTCACGTTGGTCGGCGGAAACGATCCGAAGTTCGAGCCCTATCTCGAACGCGCGGTAACACCGGGAGAACGAATCGTTCCTTCCGTTGAGCTCACCGCTCACAATCTACGGACGGACTTGCCAAAGAAGACAGGACACGCCCACGCCCACGCGGAGCCGCCGCTCAGCCAAACAGCGAAAGCGGGAGGACTTACGGATTCGCTGCTGGCCAGTTCCAATCTGGGATGCGTGGACTGCGTCGCCCAGATGGCAGAGCACAGTCCGGGTGTCACCCATGGCAATCCAAGTGTGCCGTCCCGCGGATCGATAACTCCGTCTGGGAGTATCGCAAGGCCGGTCACCACCACCGCGGTCGATATCAATCCGGCGAAACCCTACCGCCAGAAACCGAAGAAGGGTTGGGGGAGTGTGGGGAGATCAACCGTCACCGTCGGCGAGATCACCGCCGTGGACAAGAGCGTGGCGACGGTCGCGGGCGATGTCGCCGAGAGCGTGATCGTCGATGAAACCGCGAAACGCGGAATGCCTGCTCCGAAATCTCCGATGGAGGCTCCCCGGGGCGGGATCCCTACGTCGACGCCGGTGCTAGAACCCGAACCTGGCTTTTGGGCGGCGACCAAGGCAGGCGCCAAAGCGGGTTTAAAGGAGGCTTTCAGTGCTGGGAATATTGCCGCGACCGTGATTCCCGACGCCTTACTTCGCGTCGCAGACGTAGCTGCAGCTCGGGAGGCAATCAGGAAGATTCAGATCAAATTCACCAAAGAGGGTTTTGCGAAAGGGGTGGCGGCTGGTGTGGCAGGGTGGTCTTATATGGACGCGAACTTGAATCTTAAGAATCGTGTCACTCCATTTCGGCTGCGAGGCATGGAAGATCCAGGGGGTCTGCTAGGATACAGTCGTATTCTCCAAATTGCCGAAGCGTATGAAAACCTGGCCGTAGACTTCGGATATGAGTTCAGTTCATCAAAGACGCTAGAATGGAGGGAGAAGAAGCGAGCGGATGGTCTTGCTGAGCTCGCAAAGCGTGGATATCGTTATCCGGTTCAAGCCCCCCCCACCGTCAAGCGGGTGCACTTGGGTAATGTGATTGTCGAAGAAGAGCTCGACCCTGCCGAATCCGGTCCACCGCAGTACTTATTTGGAAACGAGTTTATCGATAAGCTCGCGTGGGTAATCCGTCCTTATACCCAGCCCTTTCAAGGTCTTTCATCTTTTTTGGCCTTGAGCACCCGGTCCGTCGATACATGAGCACGCGCAGCTTTGCCCTCGAGCCATTCCTTGGGTTTATCTACTTTGGGGCCGCGTTTGCTTTTAGCGACCTGTCGGGGCTGGATATTCCTGGCCAGCGCCAACAGACGCTCCGCCAGAGTTTCTGAGGTCGTTTGGAGTGATAGGTAATCCGAGGGCAACGCGATCTGCATCCCCTCATAACTGCTGCGCACCTGCACCGCCAGGTGGAAGATCGAAGCTTCCCAGCCCTCGGGCTGCGTCTGGCGATGGGCCTGTTCAACACTGCGCTTAAGGACCGACAAAACGTTGTAGGCCAAGATCGCCGAGGCAAAACCGAGCAAGGCCGCTCGGGGGTTGCCCAGGCTTGCGATTTCACTGTCCAGCACCGATTCCAGGCGTTGGAACATCCCTTCGATACTCCAGCGACGACGGTACAAATCAGCGATCTGCTGAGCACTGATGCTGTCGGGCAAATTGCTCCAGAATAAGAGCGTGGAGTCACCCGACTCAGTGGGCGTTCGCAAGCTCAGTTCAATTCGCCGCCAGCAGCGTCCGCCTTTCAATTCGATGGTTTGTTCACGCACCGTTCCAGCCTCGACAGACACGGGTTCTTGCCAGTCGTTTTCCTGGATCAGGCGTGGATGGTGACTCTGCTGACGAATAATGAACGAGGCGCCCGACTCCTCGCAGGCTTCCATGACGGGGAGCGTGCAATAGAGCCGATCGGCCATCCACAGCTGTCCCGCCCTCGCACTCGCCAGCAACGGCAGTACGCTGACGCGTTCACTGGCGTAGGCATCTTCGCAGGGCTGAAGGTCAACGACCTGATCCAGGTCGGGGTCATAGACCACGACCGAAAAACCAGGCCGCGCGGCGCCTCGTTCACGCCGCAAAGCCCCCAGACGTTTTTCGGTAGAAGGCAGGTGGTTGCCGTCGACGATACGCAGTTGCCAGCCGGGCAAAATGGCTGAACAGCCCAACGCTTCTATGGTCGGGGTCAACCGCTCTGCGCTGCCGGTGACCAGGGCCCGCAGCAACGCGGGTTCTGTGCGGCTGACCTTGTCATAGAGCGCTGCCAAGGTAACCGGAAGGTCCTCCATCTGACGTGCAGCGGCATGCAGTGAAGGTCGTAAACCCAATGAAACAAGGGACATCAGCTCAACGATGGTCGAAAACAAAAGCTCACGCGGGTACTGGCGTTGGCGATGGTTTTCGAACACCTGATCGACCCACTCGGCCGGGATGGCCTGCTCCAACGCCAACTTGGCCATGACGCTGGCCGGTGCTTTTTTTTCAAACCGCGCTAAGACTTCTTCCCACATCGTTTCGTCATCCTGGACCGTAGATGGGAGAGAGTTTAAACGAAGACCTTGAAAGGGCTGGTCCTTATACCGATTCGATAGTTGAAAAAGCTATCCGATAAGAAGTCGCTGACAAACCGTGAATGACGGGGATTCCGATGCCCACAGCTGCGGGACGTCGAGTCAACGCTGTCCGCAGGAGAGTTCGCGTGGCCCTCGTGCGGCCTGGGGGCTCCGTTTCCGAGGCTGCTGCCGAAGGCGGCCTGATGAGGGCAACGTGTCGCGGGAGGGCTCAAGCCTGGGTGTCGGGTTGGCCTGCGGGGGCTGGCGAAGCGCTCGAGAGAGGTGCCTGGGGCCAGTCAACTGTGGGGCACCGCGATGACAGGCGGGTGAGCGTCGCGGTGTTGGGCGAGCCAGGCAAAGTTTGGCCGACGAGCCGGTCGGAACGGCTCGGCAAACAGCGCGCATGAAAGTGTGCGCTGGGTTACCAGCCCAGGCGCTGATCGAAGACGAACTCTGGCGCGGGTGCCGGGATGTCCTCCCAGAGGGACTGAGCAGCCTATTGCCACAGTGGCAGCGTGTCGCACCGATCAACAGGTTTGGATGCCCCAATGCGGACGATCCTGACCGGCAGCATCGGGTCGTTCTCTGCCGGTCATGGTCACGAAGCAACCCAAAACGGACGGTCAATTAACCGCGCTGCATGGCACGGGCTTCGCCCGTGTTCGCGAGTGAACTCGCTCCCACCGTTACCGCGCTAGGCTAGAGGCCTGCTCAGTCCCTGTGAGAGCAGGCTTGACGGCAATGAGGCCAGCCTAGGTATCACAAGCTCCAGGACATGGATGGGTAGGGGCTCCTTGAACGGACCTCGGAGTGGAAAAATACCTATTCTCCAGTAATGCCGTACAGGGTGCGATCCAGCGTCGTCGCGCCTGTATCGTGCTAATTAACGAACTGGATCATGAGCATCTCTTCGGCCGTGCAGGCTTCGGCCGGATTAGCGGACAAGCGGAGCAATACTCCACCGGGTCACAGGCCTGATAGTAGAAGCAGCAAGTGCGGCGAAAGCGGATGCTGCCGCCCGCCTCCAACGGCGTCGACGGGCGACGGAAGTGTTTGAGCGGGTTGTAATCGAGGCCGAACAGTACTGGGTCGGCTTCATTGAGCAGCCAGTGGAAATCCGCTTCGTGACGTTGCCGAATCAGCGGGTCAGCCACTTCGCTCATGCGCTTCTCATACAACGAATAGACCCGTACCGCCGTGTTTTCCCAGAGAATGCGCCGAGAAATGCCGCTGACCCGATTGAGCGTTTGCCACAGCGGCGCAAGCAGCCCGGCAAACAGAGCGCTGACAATCGACTCGCGCCAAGCATCGCGTTCACCCGTCTCAACCCCTTGCGGCATCCGATCCGGCAACGGCATCGACGACGTCCAGAGCTCCCCATCGTGGCCGTACTCGATCACGCAATCATCCAGCGACAACAGCAGCCCCCGATCGCAAACCGACATCGCATACAGGCACGCGCCGGTCGCCAGGAAAGAAAACCGTTTGGCCAGCAACGAAGCGGTAATAGCCCGCGTCGGCGAGCCGATGACCGGCCCCAGGTTGTCGAGCAATCGCACACAGCTTTCGTCATCAAGCAATTGACGGGCGCTGATGGATGGCTGCGTATCGCACAGCATCATGGGTTTCAAGCGCAACGGCCCAGTCAGCACAGCCCAATCAGCGGCACTGAAGGCATCACTCAACTTCATTGCGCAAGCTCCCGGCCGAATGGAATACACAGCGGCGTACCAAAAAACGGATCGTCAATGATCCGGCAATTGAGGTTGAAGACCTGCTTCACCAGTTCTTCCGTGAGAATGTCCGCCGGCCGGCCCTGAGCGAACGCGGTGCGTTGATGCACGGCAACCATGTGATCGGCATAACGACAGGCCAGGTTGAGGTCGTGCAGCACCATGACAATGGTTTTGTTTTCCTGGCGATTGAGATCACGCAGCAAGTCCAGCACTTCGATCTGATGAGCCAGATCGAGAAACGTGGTGGGCTCGTCGAGCAATACGATGTCCGTGCCCTGAGCCAGTGTCATGGCGATCCACACCCGCTGACGCTGACCGCCGGACAACGCGTCCACCGGGCGCTCCGCCAGGTCCTGTACGCCCGACCGTTAGCAAATACGCGCGGGGTTCACGCATTTCCACGATTGACTGCGAACTGCCGAGCACCCGCAAAAAGGTGTTCTGACTGAGATCGGCCGCATCCCACGCATTGCCCATGCGCCGGCGCAACCAACTCTCCAGCCAGCTCCGGTGGTCACGGTACAGGGCGTGTAGGCTGTGCTCCGATGGCGTCGCTGCTTCAATCATGTCAAGGAATCTGCCCAAGCTAGAGCGCGAATGAGATTAATTCTAATTCATGTTTTTCGCAACACAAAGGCGGTTTCTAGCAGAGGGGTCTCACGCAATGTCAAAGAAAAATGATCTGGCGCGGACCTTCACTCACGACGAAGTCGGTGGTGGGCGCTTCAGTGCAGGATGATCCAGGTACGGTCAGTCATTCTGATCGGCCGCACATCTCACACGGTGGGTTGTGGGTGGCCTATCGTTGCAATCCTTTTTTTGCAAACGCTGCCCCTGTTGGTACCCGCGAATGACGGCCTGGATGCCGCTAAACCTTTACTCGGCCATCTATCCGTCCTCACTGGCGAAAAGGTAAGCGTCAGCCGTGAAGCCCGCGGACTCGGATTAGCACCCCATGACTTGATCCTGACTGACGGCAATAGCTTGGATGCAGACCTGTGTGATGGGCAGAAATCGGCCAGAAGCCGTCAGTGGACGGAGCAATAACAAATGAGTAGCTATGCTTGTTTTGTTGCCAGACTCTGGTAGCAACATCGTGAAAGGAGGCGTTTGAGATGCAACTCATCACGTTGAAAATCGAAAAGCCGGATGTGACGAACTTCATTTTGGGTCAGACGCACTTCATCAAGTCCGTCGAGGACATCCACGAAGCGCTGGTGAATGCCGTGCCAGGTATCCAGTTTGGCGTGGCCTTTTGTGAAGCCTCTGGCAAATGCCTGGTGCGATGGTCTGGCACCGATACCTCAATGATTGAACTGGCACAGAAGAATGCGAAAGCCATCGCCGCAGGCCATAGCTTCATCATTTTCCTGGGCGACGGTTTCTATCCACTGAACGTTTTGAACACCATCAAAATGGTTCCAGAGGTCTGCCGTATTTTTTGTGCAACAGCCAATCCAACCGAAGTGATTCTCGCCGAGACGCAACAAGGGCGAGCAATCCTGGGGGTAGTGGATGGCTTCTGTGCCAAGAACATTGAAGGCGATGAAGACATCCTGTGGCGCAAGAACCTGTTGCGGCAGATTGGCTACAAGCTGTGAATGGCAGAGCGAGCACGCTCGGCCCTGCGTACACTGCACGGGGGTGCTGGCCTGAAGGCCTATGCAGGGTGCCCTGCAACCAGGCATCACTCTCTGTCGAGCGCATCGATGATAGGGCATACGGCCCCGCCGCCGCTTACATCGCATTGCCGCACCAGTCCGCCCAGCACCTGCTGCATTGCCGCAAGGTCGGCCATCTTTTGTTCGATCAGCGCCAGTTTGCGCACGGCCAGTGCCCGAGTCTCGCTACAACTGCAGGCCGCATCCAGTGTCAGCAGTGCACCCACCTCATCCAGCGTGAATCCCAGCGCCTGTGCCCGTTTGATAAAGCGCAGCCGTTTGACCTGCTCCGGTAGATAACACCGATAACCGCCGAGCGGCTTTGGCGGCTCATCCAGCAAGCCGCGTCGCTGGTAATAGCGAATAGTCTCGATGTTCACGCCGGCAGCTTCCGCCAACTTGCCGATACTCATTCCTGTCGCCATCACACGCCCCTTGATTCTGTACTTGGGTACGGAGTGTAGAGTGACTCTAGGTTAGATCGACTCAATGGAGAAGACGATGGCGCAACAAATCGGCAAAGGTTCACTGGTCGCGGGCGCTTTGTCCGCTATCAGTGCGTCGGTGTGTTGCGTCGGACCACTGGTACTGTTGGCGCTCGGCGTCAGCGGCACATGGATCGGCAACCTGACGGCGATGGAAGCATACCGGCCCCTCTTCATTGGCTTGACGCTAGTGTTTCTCGGGCTGGCTTTTCGCAAGCTCTACCTGATGCCACAGGTCTGCGCAGCGGGCACGACCTGCAGTCCGCGCACTATTACACGTCAGCGGACCGTGTTCTGGATCGTTACTGGGCTACTACTTGGCCTGCTGGCCGTTCCGTGGTTTGCCCCACTGTTTTATTGAAGGAACCTCGCCATGCGCAAACTGCTGATCGCCGCACTCACCGCCGTGTCCCTATCCGTGATGGCCGCTCCAGTAGAAACCATCAGGCTCGACGTGCAGAACATGACCTGTGCGGTATGTCCGATCACGGTCAAGAGATCGCTGGAGCAGCTGCCCGGCGTGAGTACCGTCAAGGTCGATTTGGCCGAGAAGATGGCCATCGTCACCTATGACCCCGATAAAGCCGATCCCGAGGCGCTGACCAAAGCGACGACGAATGCAGGCTATCCCTCCACCGTGCACAAATGAGGCAGCCATGAGTCCCGTCATCCTCGAATCCGTGCTGACCTGCCCGCATTGCAGCTTCGCCAAGCAGGAAGCCATGCCCACGGATGCCTGTCAGTTTTTCTACGAATGTGACAATTGCAGGACTCTGCTACGCCCAAATCCCGGTGACTGCTGTGTGTTCTGCTCGTTTGGCTCGATGAAGTGCCCTCCGATCCAGGAGCAGCGCGGATGCTGTGGCATTCGGACGAATGTTCCTCCACATGTGGGGAATCCCGTTTTCGGGGGGGAGATTTAGGGTCAGCTTTCGTCTGAAGGAAGTAGCCTGGCCGTTATTACCGTTCATAACGTGCATCCTCGAAGCCGTATTTTTCACTTACTTCACCGCGCTTTTGTGGAATCCCTGCCCCGCTACTTCTTTATCTGGGAATATTATCGATTCGGGATCTAAAGGAAATTCGCAATCGCCGTGAGACCTCAGCAAAAAAAATAGCCAGACCGGCTCTCAAAGGAAAGCGCATGTGAGCGGTGAGACGCCAACAAGAAACGGCCACATTGCGGGTTGAATGGCCGGTTGCTGACTCGAGCCGACGCTTGAATGCCTTTGCGTCGATCAGTTGAATCCACAGCCAATACCGGCCAGTCACCTTCACGCTCACTGCTGCGTAAATCATATGTTAGCGATAATGCTGGCTTAATTCAGATACGGTGATATCGCCTGAATCAGGGCCGTCGGCAGGCCGTTGAGAACATGCATTCAATTGTAAGAGCCATTTTCAGCGACTAAACTCCAGCCCATGAAACGCTATCTGCGGTTTTGCATCATCTTCATGATTAGCTTGGCGCTTCCACTCAGCGGGATGGCGGGCGTTCAGGCACTGACAGAACCTTGCCCAATGAAGACGATGGGCATGGCGATGATGGACGACATGGGGATGGACTGCTGCAACGATATGAACAGCCCTTCCGAGCACGGCAAACCTTGTAAGCCGGGCGAGGAATGCAAGACGGGCGGCATGCTGCAAGTCTCGATCTTCAAGCCTCCTGTAACCGTATTCAGCCCCGTCGTACTTTCCTTCTTCAGCGATTCCCTACCCGTACACACCCCGTCCGGGGTATGGCGACCGCCTCGCGTTTGATTCCTTTCACACATTCAGACTCATTCCGCATGGGCGGGATGGACTAGCTGCGCGCATGCCTTTTGACGCGTGCAGTGGATGATCACAGGAATCGTATACATGAACTCCAAGTGCTATTGCACAGGTTGGTCCCTCGTGGCCGGTCTGGCGGCAAGCGTACTGGCATTGCCGAGCTTCGCTGCCGCATTGACACTCGATGAAGCGTTGCGGCTGGCCGAAAACAATGCACCGTCGCTGACCGCACAAGATGCCAAAATTCAGGCTGCCAGCAGTGCAGCTATTCCAGCCGGTGAGTTACCTGACCCCAAACTACTGCTGGGCGTGCAGAACTATCCCATTGGCGGTCCGGATCGCTGGAGCCTCGACCAGGACTTCATGACCATGCAAATGATCGGGGTCCGACAGGAAATGCCCAACAGCGACAAACGCAAAGCGCGCATTGAGGTCGCCTATGCCGCCGTTGATCGAGCTGCGGCAGAGCGTCGAGTCGAACGCCTGAACGTACGCCAATCCACGGCGTTGGCTTGGATCAGCAGCTACTCGGTTGAGCGAAAAGATGCGCTGTTCCAGGACTTGTACAAAGAAAACCGCCTGCTGACCGATACCGTCCGGGCACAGATTGCCGGTGGCCGCGCTCAACCCGCCGATGCAGTGACACCCAAGCAAGAAGCGGCTCAACTGGCAGAGCAGCAGGATGATCTGATTCGCCAGCGCACACAGGCCCGAGCGGCTCTCAAACGCTGGATTGGCTCCGCAGCCAATGATAAACCTGTGGGCAGCTTGCCTGAATGGCCCGTCGATACATCGAGCTACTCACATAAGCTGCAACACCACCCCGAGTTGGCAGCGTTTGCGCCGATGACCCGCGAAGCGCAAGCCAAGGTTCGTGAAGCCGTGTCGCAGAAGCAGTCGGACTGGAGCTGGGAACTGGATTACCAGCACCGTGGCCGTAAGTTTGGCGATATGCTCAGCGTGCAATTTTCCTGGGACCTACCGCTGTTTCCTGACTCTCGCCAAAATCCCAAAATCGCAGCCAAACAAGCTGAACTCAGCCAGCTTGAGGCCGAGCGCGAAGCCCTGTCACGCGAGCACACGCAGCAACTGGAGAACGAACTGGCTGACTATGAGCGCCTGAATCGTGCGGTACGCCGGAACCAGGAAAGCCTGTTGCCGCTGGCCAAGGAAAAGGTCGAACTCAGCATGGCTAGCTACCGGTCCGGAAAAGGCGATTTAAACGCCGTTGTTGCCGCCCGACGTGAACTCATCGAGGCCCGCCTCAAACAGATCGACGTGGAAGAGCAGCGAGCGCTGACCAGTGCGCGTCTGTATTTTGCTTATGGGGAGTCCAGCCAATGATCCTTAAAAAATGGAACGGGACATTGCTGGTAGGCATCGCACTGGCATTGGGTGTTGCCGGTGGTTATTGGTTCGCTCACCAACGTATGAGCGGAGTACCAAGTAACGCCCCGGAGCAGAACCTCAAGTCGCCGGACGAACGCAAAGCACTGTATTGGTACGACCCCATGTACCCGCAGCAAAAGTTCGATAAGCCAGGTAAGTCCCCTTTCATGGACATGCAACTGGTCCCCCAGTACACCAGCGGTGCCGGGGACCGTGCGACCGTCAGTATCGATCCAAGTCTGACCCAGAATCTCGGTCTGCGTTTTGCAACGGTCACCCGTGGGATCTTTGATTCGAGCCTCGATGTGACAGGTGTCTTGGAATTCAACGAACGTGATGTCGCTGTCATTCAGGCACGCACCCCTGGCTTTGTGGAGCGGGTTTATGCCCATGCTCCCGGTGATGTGCTTACAGCCAACGCGGCGTTGGCGGATATCCTGGTGCCGGAGTGGGCCGCCGCCCAGACAGAGTTTCTTGCCCTGAAGCGCAACGGTGATGCTGACCTGTTGGCTGCGGCCCGCCAGCGACTGCGGCTCACAGGGATGCCGGCAACACTGATTACTCAGGTAGAGCGTGGCGCAAAGGTTCAGCCCTACCTGACGCTCACCAGCCCTATTGGTGGTGTGCTGCAAGAATTGAATATACGTGCGGGTATGACCGTGGCGACTGGCGACACTCTGGCGCGCGTCAATGGCTTGAGTAGTGTCTGGCTAGCCGTGGCCGTTCCAGAATCGGATACCGGATCTATCACCGTGGGGCAGGCAGTCGAAGCGCGCTTGCCAGCCTTTCCAGGGGCAATGCTCAGTGGCAAGGTCAGTGCGATTTTGCCTGAAACCAATCCAGACAGTCGCACGCTTCGGGTGCGGGTGGAACTACCCAATCCGGACGGGCGCCTGAGACCAGGTTTGACGGCGCAGGTCCGCCTGAATCGTGCAACTGAGCAAAGTGTGTTGTGGGTGCCGAGCGAAGCGGTGATTCGCACTGGCCGACGTGCCCTGGTGATGCTCGCCGAAGACGCGGGCCGCTACCGCCCAGTGGAGGTGCAACTCGGGCAGGAGAGCGACGGCAAGACGGCGATTTTGAAAGGTCTGGACGAAGGCCAGAAGGTGGTTACGTCTGGTCAGTTTCTACTCGATTCGGAGGCCAGTCTTAAGGGCATCGTTGCACGCCCAGAGGAAGAGTCACCCCCCAGCGCGGTAGCTTCCAGTTTTCATGAGGCGGATGGGCAGATCGTTGAGATCAACGACAAAGAAGTCACGCTCGCCCATGGTCCTTTCAAGACGCTGGGCATGCCTGGCATGACGATGACTTTCCCACTCGCCAGCCCGGCGCTGATGCAGGGCCTCAAGGCTGGTGACAAGGTTCGGGTCGCGGTGAGCCAGACGGACGATGGCTTGCGTGTCGAGCACCTGGATAAATCGGGGGGCCAGCCATGATCGCTGCCCTGATTCGTTGGTCGGTGGCCAATCGCGTTCTCGTATTGTTGGCGACCCTGTTCGTCACCGCTTGGGGCATCTGGTCGGTGCAGAGCACACCTATCGATGCGCTGCCTGATCTCTCCGATGTGCAGGTGATCATCCGCACCCCTTATCCGGGACAAGCGCCGCAGATTGTCGAGAATCAGGTGACCTATCCGTTGGCCACCACCATGCTCTCGGTGCCAGGAGCCAAGACCGTGCGTGGTTACTCCTTCTTTGGCGATAGCTTTGTTTATGTGCTGTTTGAAGATGGCACTGACTTGTACTGGGCCCGCTCGCGGGTGTTGGAATACCTGAGCCAAATACAAAGTCGGTTGCCGGCTAGCGCCAAGCCTGCGTTGGGGCCGGATGCTACGGGAGTAGGTTGGATCTATCAGTACGCACTGGTGGATCGCAGTGGCGGACACGATTTGGCACAGCTGCGCGCACTTCAGGACTGGTTCCTCAAGTTCGAACTCAAGACCCTGCCCAATGTTGCGGAGGTGGCCACCGTGGGGGGCATGGTCAAGCAATACCAGGTGCAGCTTGATCCGCTCAAGCTGGCCAGCCTCGGCATCACTCAGGCTGAGGTAACCGAAGCTATCGGCAAGGCCAATCAGGAAACGGGTGGCGCGGTGCTGGAGATGGCAGAGACCGAGTTCATCGTGCGGGCTTCCGGCTACTTGAAGACGCTCAATGACTTTCGGGCGATCCCGCTCAAGCTGGGCTCGGGCGGTGTGCCGGTGACTCTTGGCGATGTCGCTACGATTCAGTTGGGACCGGAAATGCGGCGTGGCATCACCGAACTCGACGGCGAAGGCGAGACCGTCGGCGGCGTGGTGATTTTGCGCAGCGGCAAGAATGCTCGCGAGACCATTGAAGCGGTCAAGACCAAACTCGACGAACTGAACAGCAGTCTGCCGGCCGGGGTGGAAATCGTCACCACCTACGACCGCAGCAAGCTGATCGACCGCGCGGTGGAGAATCTCAGCCACAAGCTTCTCGAAGAGTTCATCGTTGTCGCGTTGGTCTGCGGGATCTTTCTCTGGCACTTGCGCTCATCGCTGGTGGCGATCATCTCTCTGCCGGTGGGGGTGCTGATTGCCTTCATCGTCATGCGCTACCAGGGCATCAACGCCAACATCATGTCCTTGGGTGGCATCGCCATCGCCATTGGCGCCATGGTCGATGCCGCCGTGGTGATGATCGAGAATGCCCACAAGAAGATTGAAGTGTGGCACGTGACCAATCCAGGGGAGGAACTGAAGGGTGAGCGTCATTGGCATGTAATGACCGAAGCCGCGGCTGAAGTGGGGCCAGCGCTGTTTTTCTGTCTGTTGATCATCACCCTGTCGTTCATACCGGTGTTCACCCTGGAAGCACAAGAGGGGCGACTGTTCGGCCCATTGGCTTTCACCAAAACCTACGCTATGGCCGCAGCGGCGGGATTGTCAGTGACCTTGGTTCCAGTGTTGATGGGCTACTGGATTCGTGGGCGAATCCCGAGTGAACAACAGAATCCGTTGAATCGGTGGTTGATTCGGATCTACCAACCCGCCTTGGACGCGGTGCTGCGTCGCCCCAAAGTCACTCTTCTGGTGGCGCTATTGGTGTTTGTCAGTGCGCTATGGCCAATGTCTCGCTTGGGTGGGGAGTTTCTTCCGCCACTAGACGAGGGTGATCTGCTCTATATGCCTTCGGCCCTGCCGGGGCTGTCGGCGCAGAAGGCCGCGCAACTGCTGCAACAGACTGATCGCTTGATCAAGACCGTGCCAGAGGTTGAACACGTCTTCGGTAAGGCTGGTCGCGCTGAAACTGCGACAGATCCGGCGCCACTGGAGATGTTCGAAACCACCATTCAATTCAAACCACATGAACAATGGCGCCCAGGCATGACCCAGGAAAAATTGGTGGAGGAACTGGACCGCGTGGTACGTGTGCCCGGCCTGACTAACATCTGGATACCGCCGATTCGTAACCGCATCGATATGCTGGCTACGGGTATCAAAAGTCCCATCGGCGTGAAGGTTGCAGGCACCAACCTGACGGATATTGATGCGGTCACCCAGGCGGTTGAGCGAGTGGCCAAAGGCGTACCTGGTGTCAGTTCTGCTCTGGCAGAGCGCCTGACCGGTGGCCGCTATATCGACGTGGATATCGACCGTAAGGCTGCTGCCCGCTATGGAATGAATATCGTCGATGTGCAGTCCATCGTGGCCGGTGCCATAGGTGGTGAAAATGTAGGTGAAACCATTGAAGGGCTCGCACGCTTCCCAATCAACGTACGTTATCCACGTGAGTGGCGTGACTCTCCGGGTGCCTTGGAGCAATTGCCAATCTACACCTCGTCAGGCAGCCAGATCACCCTTGGCACAGTGGCGAAGATCAAGATCACGGACGGTCCGCCGATGCTCAAGAGTGAGAACGCACGGCCTTCAGGCTGGGTGTACATCGATGTGCGAGGTAGGGACATTGCTTCGGTGGTTGCCGATCTACGTCGGGTCATCAACGAGCAGGTCAAGTTACAGCCCGGCATGAGCCTGAGTTACTCAGGGCAGTTCGAATTTCTCGAAAGGGCCAACGCACGACTCAAACTGGTGGTGCCTGCCACTCTGTTGATCATCTTCGTGTTGCTCTATCTGACTTTCGCCCGCTTCGATGAGGCCCTACTGATCATGGCCACTCTGCCATTCGCACTAACCGGCGGAGCATGGTTCCTCTATCTGTTGGGATTCAACCTGTCGGTCGCCACCGGGGTCGGCTTTATCGCGTTGGCTGGGGTTTCTGCCGAATTTGGTGTGATTATGTTGCTCTACCTGAAGAGCGCCTGGGCGGAACGTGTAGACCTCGGCGACAACACTGAACGCGGGCTGGTTGCGGCGATTCGTGAAGGCGCTGTGCAGCGCGTTCGACCCAAGGCAATGACCGTGGCCGTCATCATTGCCGGCCTGCTGCCCATTCTATTGGGCAGCGGAACCGGCAGTGAGGTGATGAGCCGCATCGCCGCACCCATGGTGGGCGGCATGGTCACGGCCCCTTTGCTTTCCCTGTTTGTCATTCCGGCAGCCTATCGCCTGATGCGTCGCCGTCACCTCCAACTTGAACCCAACCCCCCTCAAGGAAAAGTCGTATGAAGCCGACCCTGAGGACGCGGGCAAGTTGAGTCGCCTGGTGATCGGTGGCTCGGCGGTACCGAAGGCGATGGCTGAGAAGTTCCAGAATCAATATGGTGTATCCGTACTGCAGTTGTGGGGCATGACCGAGACCAGCCCGCTTGGGGTGGTGGCGACATCAACACCTAAACTGGAAGCGATGGGCACAGCCTTTACCAACGATAGAATCTGGAGCCGCCAGGGTCGCCTGCAGTTCGGGATCGAGATCAAGATCATCGATGAACAAGGCCAACCGTTACCCTCGGACGGACAAAGCTCGGGGACGCTGATGGTTCGCGGCCCCTGGACGATTGAGCGCTACTATCGCAGCGAGGTCAGCGCCCTGGACGCCGAAGGCTGGTTCAATACGGGTGACATCGCCACGCTCGATACCTTTGGTTTCCTTCGTATCACCGACCGCAGCAAGGACGTGATCAAGTCGGGGGGTGAATGGATCAGCTCGATCGATATTGAGAACGTCGCGGCGGCCTGTAGCGGCGTCAAAGTGGCCGCTGTGATCGGCGTCCATCATCCCAAATGGGATGAACGCCCCCTCTTGGTGGTTGAGCTGCATTCAGACGCCGAATTGAGCGAGACGCAGATGATTGCGCACTTGGAGCCTAACATCGTCAAGTGGTGGATGCCCGATGCGATCATCTTTGCCAGCGTTCCATTGACAGCCACTGGCAAGATCGACAAGAAACTGCTGCGCGAGCGCTATGGCAACCATCTTTGCGGCCTGACCGCTTAAACAAATTGGCGGAGGTTTGCCTGGTGAATTGCGTAACGGCCATCGCAGGCAAGCCTGGCTCCTACAGGGTCGGTAGGAGCCGGCTTTAGCCGCGATGAAGATGACGCGGTTTACCTGATGGGTTGCCCAGAGCCGTGAGGGGTTACAAATCCAGAATGAGCGAGCCGCCCCTGGCTCGCGACACGCAGATCAACAGGCTCTTTTGCGCAGCCTTTTCTTCATCACTGAAGTACTGGTCACGATGCTCGGCCTCGCCCTCAACAATGGCGGTCTCGCAGGTACCGCAGACGCCTTCCCGACACAGGCATTCGACGGTGGCGGCCTGGGCATTCTCGATCGCCTGCAGAATGCTCATGCCCTCTTCGACCCGAAGCTCACGCCCGGACCTGGCCAGTGTCACAGTGAACGCTCCACCTTCGGCCGGTGCCGCCGCGAACTGCTCCCAGTGCACCCGCTCCTGGATACCCAATTGCCGGGCGATGTCGATCACAGCATCGATCAACGGCTTGGGACCGCAGACATACACATGCGCCGCATCCGGCACATCACCCAGCAAAGCCTTCAGATCCAGCCCTGCCCCAAGACTGTCAATATAAAACCGGGTATGCGGCGCATGACAGCCTTCGCTCAGCGCCTGATGGAACGCCCCCTGCTCCGGGCTGCGGAACGCGTAATGCAGTTCATACTGCGCTGCTTGCGCCTTGAGCTCATACAGCTGCGACAGGAAAGGTGTGATGCCGATGCCACCGGCGATCAAGACATGACGCTCTGCACCAGCGTCCAGCGCAAAGAGATTATTGGGGCTGGAGATCATCAGCCGTGTCCCCACCTGCACCTGCTGATGCATGAACGCCGAGCCACCCTTGGACTTTTCCTCAAGGCGCACACCAATCTGGTAGTGGCGGGTATCGAAGGGGTCGCTCATCAACGAATAGGCATTACTGTGCTGGCGCCCGTCCGCTGCCTGCATCTGCACCAGAATATGGCTACCTCCCGTGAAGCCGGGCAGCAACTGCCCGTCTTCGCGGGCCAGGGTAAAGCGCTTGATCTGCGGTGTGACTTGATCAATCGAAATCACGGTGACCGCAAACAGTTCATATTTGTTGGCCATCACTCACCCCAGGCTACGCGCAAAAATATTGTGGAAATGGGCAATGCCATGCTCGCTCAAGCCGGTGCGTCCGCGGTCAGTCATGATCCGCCCCTGGCCTCGGTAGCCACGGGACTTCAGGCCCTTTTGCACACTTTCGACCAAGCGAAGGTCTTCAGGCCGGAACACGTCCCGGTACCACTCGATCAAAGCTTGCTGTTCAGCGGTGATGTCTTTGTTGAGGAAGTACACATCGTAGTGCTGCAAGGTGGTGTTGGCATCCACCGGGAACTCATAGATCACCGTCATGAAGTTCCCGCCCGGCGGCATGTTGAACATGCTGCACGGCCACACCCAGTAGCCAGCGTATTCGGCACCGCCGTTGGCTTCGTCGAACTTGAAAGAACGCTCGGAGGACTTGGCCTTGCCGGACTGCATCGACCAGTTCTGATGCAGCGTGTGGCCGTACTGGCTCACGTCCACCGAGTCGGAAAAGCCCGGGTGCGCAGGCGCGCAGTGGTAGCACTCCTGATAATTGTCGACGATGGATTTCCAGTTGGCCGCGGTATGGCTGACAAAACGCGCGGCCAGATGCAAGTCGTCGATCACCGGGCACGCTTTGCGCATGCTGGCTTCGAGGCCAGGCAGTTGCGCTTCGACGCTGTCAGCCTGGCTATCCATATTAATGAAGATGAAGCCTGCGTATTCCTCGACCCGCAGTTGCACCAGGCTTGAGTTTTCCTTGTCGAAATTCACCACGTTTTCACAGTTGCGAGCGTGTGCCAGCTCACCGTCCAGCTTGAAGGCCCAGGCATGGTAGGGGCAGGTAATCACGTTCTTGGCCTTACCGCTGCCGGCCAGCAATTGGTGACCACGGTGCGGGCAGACGTTGTAGAACGCCCGCAATACGCCATCGCGCCCCCTGACCACAATGATGCTTTCACCCATGATTTCGCGGGTGATGTAGGCATTGCTGTCAGCGACTTCGCTGCGATGCGCCACGCACATCCAGCTCTTGGCAAAGATGGCCTCCTTTTCTGCTTCGAACACAGCCGCTTGCGTGTAGTACGGCGCAGGAATGGTGTAGGCCTCGTCCAGGTTCTGACAGAAATCGGCTGGCAGCTTCACGGTGGTATTCACGATCGATCCTCTTTTTGGTTTTATCTGTTAACCACTGGTTAACATTAAACCATTGGTTAACAGAATCATCGCGAACTTTTCCCTCAAATGCAATTGCTTGTTGCGTGCTGACGGATGAAAAGCCGTCGGGCACCTCAGCGGAACTCAACCGAGAATCGGTGTTTTCATAGGTCATGAACATCCACCGCAGGTGCCCCCATGACACTGCAAGCCGTTGCCCGTCTGGATGAACTGAGCGATCAGCATCCAAGCCGAATCGAATTGAATGGCATCGCTTTGATACTGGTGCGACAAGGCGATCAGGTGCAGGCCTTTCAAGCCGACTGTCCGCATGCCGGGGCGCCACTGGAAGAAGGCGTGCTGTGTGAAGGTCGGCTGATCTGCCCGTGGCACAAGGCGATGTTTGATCTCAAGGATGGCCACGTCTGCGAGCCCCCCGCCTTGGCGGACCTCAAGCGCTATCCCGTACGCGTGATCGAAAATGCTGTGTGGGTCGACGATCAGCCGCTGCCCCACCCTCAACGCCCGGTGAAGGACGCTCAGCGCTGCATGGCCGTCATCGGCGCTGGAGCCGCTGGGAGTGCAGCCATAGCCACCTTGTATCAACAAGGCTTTGCCGGTCGGCTGCTGTGGATCGATCAGGAACCGCGCCCGTCCTACGACCGCACCGCGCTAAGCAAATTTGTCATCGCCGGGGAAATGCCCGACACCGAAATTCCTGCTTTGCTGGGTGACAGCCTTTACCAGCACCCGGGCCTTGAACGGATCCACGCCAAGGTAGAGCGCATCGACCCTCAGGCACACCAGATCCACCTCCACGGCGGCGAGGTAATGGCCTATGACTGCGCATTGCTGGCGACCGGTGCAGTGGCGCAACGGCCGCCTATCGAAGGTGCCGACCTGCCAGGCGCCTTTGTCTTGCGCAACCGCGACGACGCCCAACAGGTGCTGGACGCCGCTCAACCGGGCCAGCAGGCCGTGATCATCGGGGACAGCTTTATCGGCCTGGAAGCTGCTTCGGCCTTACGGGAGCGCGGCCTTGAAGTGCAGGTGGTCTCCCGGCATAGGGTGCCCTTGAGCCGTCAATTGGGCGAGCGTATCGGTGAAACGCTGCAAGCCCTGCACAAACAACAGGGTGTGATATTCCAGACGCAAACCGAACCGCACAGCCTGATCGGCAACGGTCGGGTCGAAGCGGTGCAATTGGAAAATGGCTTGCGCTTGAGCGCCGATCTGGTGCTGTTCGGCACCGGCGTGAAACCCGCTACCGAAATGCTGACAGGCCTGGACCTGGCCGATGACCAGTCTGTGAAGGTCGATGAATATCTACAGGCTGTGCCGGGGTTGTGGGCCGCGGGTGATCTGGCGAACGTGCCCATCGCAGGCCAAAGGCTGCGCATCGAGCACTGGCGGGTGGCCCAGCATCAGGGGCGCGTGGCGGCACTGAACATGCTCGGCCAGCAGCAGACATTCGATGGCGTTCCGTTCTTCTGGACCTACCACTTCGGCAAGACGCTGGAAGTGTTGGGCCACGCCCAACATTGGGACCGCATCGTCTATGAGGGCAACCCGGAAAGTTGGACGTTTATCGCGCTGCTGTGCATCGATGAGCAGGTCGAATCGGTGGTGGCCTGCGAATATCCCGCGGCCATGGCCCTGTTGGCGCAGCGGATGAAACAGCCTTTGACGCGACAGGACGCGCTAACCCTAATTCGCAACGCCACCGCCAGCGCGGCACAGGAAAATCACTAACGAAATAGAGCTTAAATGTCCGCCAGGGCGCGAAGCCGCGCCATTTCTTCAGCCTCGACCGTGACGCCTTCCCGGGCCGAGACCTCGCGCTCGCGAAAGCGTCGCTCACCCGGCAACCGTTGCAAACCGGCTTCTTGCATCTGACGGACCAACTCATGGCTGCGCTCAGCAAATCCGCCACCGGATTTTTGCGGATCGATGACGATGATCAATTGCCCCGTCCACGGCGTTTTCGCCCCCGGATGTTGCGACCAGTCGAACTCAAAGGAGAAGTTCCCACCCGTCAGTGCTGCAGCCAGCAACTCGACCATCATCGACAGCGCCGAACCCTTGTGCCCGCCGAAGGGTAGCAGCGCGCCGCCATCCAGTATGGCGTTCGGATCGCAGCTAGGCTGGCCGTTACAGTCCACGCCGATGCCTGGGGGTAGTAGCTCGCCCTTACGCGCCGCGATCTGTACGTCACCGTGAGCCATGGCGCTGGTGGCCATGTCGAAGACGATCGGGTCACTGCCCGCACACGGCGCGGCGAAGGCGATGGGGTTGGTGCCAAACAACGGTTTTTTCGCCCCATGCGGCACCACGCAGGTCATGCTGTTGACCACGCTCAGTGCCACCAACCCTTCCTCGGCAAAGGGCTCGACATCCGGCCACAAGGCGGCGAAATGATGAGAGTTATGAATGGCCAGGACGGCGATGCCCGCCTCACGCACTTTCTTGACCAACAATGCTCGCGCAGCAGCCAGCGCCGGCTGGGCAAAACCGCCGCCGGCATCGACGCGCACGAACCCTGAGGCCACATCGGTCACCACTGGCACGGCCTTGCCATTGACCCAGCCGCTGGCCAGCGTCGACACGTAGCCTGGGATACGGAACACACCATGACTGTGGGCGCCGTCACGCTGCGCACTGGCGCAGTTAAAAGCCAATACCCGGGCCACTTCAGCTGAAGTGCCATGTCGCTCGAAAATCGTCTGCAGCATTGCCTGCAGGTCATTGAAAGCAATGTGTTCGCCAACGTGATCGGTATGCGCGGACATCTGGAGCTCCATTGTTAATAGTGGGAGTGTAAACAGCAGATGGCTGATAAACCAACAGCGGATTGCAATCTGTCGCCGCTGCCGCCAGGCTGTGATCAACCCACGTTTAATCAGGAGGATTATTTTCCATGGATTGCCAAACCATCGTTCTGGGCGCTGGTATCGTCGGCGTCTGCACGGCCCTGCACTTGCAAGCACGGGGGCGCAAAGTGGTGCTGATCGACCGCAACCCGCCGGGCAGCGGCACCAGCTACGGCAACGCCGGCCTGATCGAACGATCAAGCGTGATTCCCTATGCCTTCCCTCGAGAGCTGTCGAGCTTGCTGCGCTATGGCTTGAACCAGCAGTCCGACGTGCGCTACAGCTGGCGCTACCTGCCCAAGGTCGTCCCCTGGCTATTTAAGTACTGGCAAAACTCCGCGCCCGGTCCTCTGGCCGTTGCCACCCAGGCCATGCTGCCGTTGGTGGAGCGCTGCATCGAGGAACATGATGCACTGGTCGAAGCCGCCGAACTGGGCTCGCTGATCAAGGCCCACGGCTGGATCGAGGTGTACCGCAATCACGACGCCTTCCAGAAGGCCAAGGCCGATGCCAACGCCCTGGTCAGTTACGGCTTGCGCTTCGAGATACTCGACCGCCAGCAACTGCATGAGCGCGAGCACGACCTGAGCGCCAATGCCATCGGCGGCATTCACTGGTTGGACCCCAAGACTGTCACCGACCCTGGCGCACTGGTGCGTGGCTACAATGCACTGTTCGTCAAACGCGGCGGGCTGTTCATCCACGGCGATGCGCGCAGCCTGCGCCAGCTCGACAGTGAATGGCAGGTGGATTCGCGCCAAGGCCCGATCACCGCCCCCGAGGTGGTCATCGCCCTCGGCCCGCAGTCTGGGGACTTGTTCAAGCGCCTGGGCTACGCCATTCCGATGGAGATCAAGCGCGGCTACCACCGCCACTATCGCCCGCGCGACGGTGCGGTGCTTGCGCATTCGATCTGCGATGCCCAGGCCGGTTACGTGCTGGCGCCCATGGCGCAGGGCATCCGCCTGACCACCGGCATCGAGTTTGCGGCGAGCGAAGATCCGGCCAACGAGATCCAGCTCAAGCGTTGCGAAACCCTGGCACGCTCGCTGTTTCCCTTGGGCGAACCTGTGGAGACCACGCCCTGGCTGGGTCGCCGCCCTTGTCTACCGGACATGCGCCCGGTCATCGGCCCCGCTTCGCGTCACAAAGGCCTGTGGTTTAACTTCGGCCACGCTCATCACGGCCTCACGCTGGGCCCGGTCAGTGGCCGCCTGTTGGCGGAAATGATGACCGGCGCAGCCACTTTTACCGACCCCACACCCTACAGCGCAGCGCGTTTCAACTGACCCAAGGAGCTACCATGTCCCTGACCATTCGCCCGGCCACCCGCGAAGACGTTGAACAGATCCTGGGTTTTATCACGGAGCTGGCTGTCTTTGAGAAAGCCGCCGAGCAAGTCGTCGCCAGCGTCGCCGACATCGAGCAAAGCCTGTTTGGCGAGCAGGCCAGCGCCCACGCGCTGATGTGCTACCAGGGCGATCAGCCCGTCGGGTTTGCGGTGTACTTTTTCAACTACTCCACTTGGCAAGGCCGAAACGGGCTGTACCTGGAAGACCTGTACGTGGCCACCGAGTACCGTGGCTGCGGGGCGGGCAAGGCGTTGCTGCGGTATCTGGCCCAGCTGGCCTGCGACAAAGGCTGCGGACGGTTTGAATGGAGTGTGCTGGACTGGAACCAGCCGGCCATCGACTTCTACCAATCCATCGGTGCCGAGCCGCAGGATGAATGGGTGCGCTACCGGTTGGATGGCGAGCGACTGAAGCAATTTGCACTATCTGGACTCTAAGCGAGCCCTAATACCAGGGTAGGAGCCAGCCTTGGCTGCGATGAGGACACCGCGATGTGTCAGGCACGATACCTCGCGGGGAAACCCGGATTGGCAAAAATAGCCGACCATGTCACACCCGAACTGTGGTCAGTTTCCGTAAAGCGTGTCGGATAAGTGTCGTTAGTAATCATTGTTATTTTACTCCCGCCAGTGGCCAATGGCCTTTGAGGGAGTGGCCGCATAGTCTGTGCCATTCCACAGCAAAGCAAACTCACCGTTATTTCAATGACTTGGAAAACAAGCCAGCGCAGAGTCGTGCAGTTCGCCTGATCACGAGATAAATAACGGGTTTTCTGCACTCTCGGCCCGTTGAAAGTCGTAAAGTTTCAAGTTCGACAGATATCGATGTAGGAATTTTCCTATTTATTATGTGGAGTTTTCCTTCAGCCTATACTTCGAATATCCAAAATGGAGAAATCGTCTTAAGGTGTGCGGCCTACCCCACCACCCCGGTGCCCGCATTGCTTTCAGGCACTGTCAAGGAGCCATTCGATGCACAAGGCACTCATCGTCGACGACCACCCCGTGATCCGCCTTGCCGTTCGCCTGCTGCTGGAGCGCAAGGGTTATAAAGTGGTCGGTGAAACCGGCGACGCCGCAGGGGCAATCCAACTGGCTCGCGAGACCCATCCCGATGTGGTCATTCTTGATATCGGGCTTCCGGGAGCCGATGGCCTGGAAGTCATAGAACGGCTCAAGCGCCTCGACTCTCCGACACGTGTGCTGGTGTTGACCGCTCAGGAACCGGCCCTTTACTCCAAGCGCTGCCAGCAAGCCGGCGCCGCCGCTTTTGTCCGCAAAGGCGAAGATCTTGAAGAACTGCTCGGCGCACTTCGCGCCGTGATGTCCGGCTACAGCTGTTTCCCTGACTTGATGAACTCCCCGCGCACACGCAGTCGCAAACTGCACAGTGAGGAGCATTTATTCTCGACCTTGTCCAACCGAGAGCTGGCGGTACTGGAACACTTGGCCAAAGGCTTGAGCAACAACGCCATCAGTGAAGTCATGAACCTGAGCCCGAAAACCATTAGCACTTACAAGACCCGTATCATGGAGAAACTGCAGGTCAGCTCGCTGGTTGAAATGGTCGATATGGCCAAGCGCTTGACACCGATCTGAACCTGCATGCCCAACCTTGGCGCTGCGCTACTGACGTTCTGGCTGCTGCTCGGGCTCCCGGAGGCAGCCATGGCTCAGCCTGGGCAAGCGCGCCAGCTATTGGCGCGGCCTGGAATCGGCAACGAACAGCCCATCTTGAGCGCGACGCAGCTGCAATGGCTCAAGCACAAGCAGGTATTGGTGTTTGGAACATCAGCACCGGACTATCCCCCCTTCGACATTAACGTCAGCCAGTCCGAATACGAGGGTTTGACTGCGGACTACATCGGCTTGCTCGCTGAGCGCCTGGATGTAGCCGTGCAGGTGCGGCGCTTTGACAGCCGGCGCGAAGCCATTGATGCCCTGCATGCCGGCAGCATTGATTTACTGGGCAGCTCCAACAGCTTCGAGGCGGCTGATGCGAACCTTGTGCTCAGCCAACCCTATGCCGAAGACCAATCGGTGATCGTGACGCCGGCCGGCAAGCCGCGTCTTCCTGATGACAGCCTGGCAGACGCAACCTTGGCCATGGTGGACCATTACTTACCCACCACAGACGTAGAAAAGCTCTATCCGCAGGCCCGACTCACGCTATACCCCTCCATTCAAGCCGCCTTGGCCGCCCTTGCCTTTGGCGCCGCGGACGCTTATCTGGGCGACGCCATCAGCTCTGATTACCTGGTCAGCAAAAACTATCTGGACAGCGTTCGTTTGTCCCACTTCGTTCGCCAGCCACCCAAGGCCTTCGGCTTTGCCCTCAATCGCGATACACCCGAGTTGCTAGCGCTGATCAACAGCGCCTTGCTCAGCATTGGTGAAAGCGATCGGTTGAATATTCTCAAGCGCTGGAGTGGCGGTAGCACCAGCATGCTGATGAGTAACGCCGCGTTATACCTAAGCCCGCAAGAACGCCAATGGATCGAGCAGCATCCGGTCATCCGAGTGGTGATCAACGAAAGCTTCGCCCCCTTGACCTTTTTCGACGCCGACCAGCGATTTCGCGGTATTACCGCCGATGTCCTGCAACAGATCAGCTTGCGCACCGGTTTGCGCTTCGAGATCAGTGCGGTCGATTCGGTCCAGGCCATGATCGACGCGCTGAGCCAAGGCCAGGCAGACATGATCGGTGCGATCAATCGCAGTGACAGGCGCGAGCAGGCGCTGCACTTTACCCGCCCTTATCTTGCCAACTCGTTTGTGCTGATCACCCGCCAGGATGGACCAGGCTCCATGACGCTGGAACAACTTCAGGGCAAGCGCCTGGCACTGGTGAAGGGCACATTGTTGGAAGCGCATTTGCAACAGCAATTTCCGACCATCACCCTGGTGCCGGCTCGCAACGCTCTGGATGCCATGGAAAGGGTCGCCCAAGGGCGAGCGGACGCGGCGCTGAACGCGCAGATCAGCGCCAGCTATTTCGTCAATCGTCTGTTCAAGGACCGCTTGCGGATTGTCGCCACCGTTGGCGATATACCGGCCACAACGGCCTTTGCCACCCGGCCGGATGACTCAGTCCTGCTGGCCATCCTGGACAAGTCCCTGCTGGCGATTGCACCCGATGAAATGGTCCAACTGGCCAATCGCTGGCGCACCAACGCGGTGATCAATGACAGTTCATGGCGAAACTACCGGTCGTTGATCATTCAGATTCTGTTGGGTGCTGGCGCCTTGCTCCTGGGTTTTCTGGCCTGGAACACCCACTTGCGCAAGCTCAACCAAGAGCGCGCCGTGCTGCTTGAGCAACTGCGTCAGGCCAAGGAGCGGGCGATTGACGCCAGCCGAGCCAAAACCACCTTTCTGGCGACCATGAGCCACGAAATCCGTACGCCCATGAAC
Organism: Pseudomonas sp. KH_021; assembly: GCF_057838865.1. Lineage (NCBI taxonomy): Bacteria > Pseudomonadati > Pseudomonadota > Gammaproteobacteria > Pseudomonadales > Pseudomonadaceae > Pseudomonas > Pseudomonas sp. KH_021. The sequence continues at coordinate 3,456,616 of NZ_CM174477.1, forward strand.
GCTGTCATCGGCTTGTTGGAAATGGCCTTGAAAAAAGCCGACCAGGGCCAGTTGGATCGCTTCGCGCTGCAAGTGGCTTTCGATTCGGCCAACGGCCTGTTGGCCCTGATCGGCGATATTCTCGATATCGTTCGAATCGAATCTGGCCACATGAGCCTGAACCCCGAGCCCTCCGATCTGCGTGCGCTCTTTCTGGCTGCGGGGAGAATGTTCGAGGGGAATGCCCGGCTCAAGGGGTTGCGGCTGATCGTCGAGCTGCAGCCGGACTTGCCTGAGACGGTGCTGATCGACCCTTTGCGCTTCAAGCAGATCCTGTCGAACTTGCTGAGCAATGCGTTGAAATTCACCGAGCAGGGCCAGGTGCGGCTGGTGGTGCGCGGTAAACGCCTGGACGATGCCGACAGCCTGGAACTGATGGTGCTGGTCGAAGATACCGGCATCGGTATCAGTGCTGAGGATCAGGCGCGCCTGTTCAGCCCTTTCGCCCAGGCTGATGGCCCCGCAACCCGCCAGGGTACCGGCCTGGGCCTGGTCATCAGTCGCACCTTGTGTGAAATGATGGGCGGCCGTTTGACCCTGCAAAGCACGCCTGGCCAAGGCACCCGAGTGCGCTTGCACCTGAACGTACCGCTGAGCCGTGCACCGGTTACCCAGGAGGCACCGGCAGTGCAGGCGGCGAAGGTCAGCTTGAGCGTCCTGGTGGTGGATGACTACCCGGCCAACCTGATGCTGTTGAACAAGCAATTGACCTTTCTGGGTCATCGGGTCAGCGAGGCCGCCGATGGGGTGGCGGGACTTGAGGCCTGGCGTCGTGGGCATTTCGACGTTGTCATCAGCGATTGCAACATGCCTGTGATGAACGGCTATGAGCTGAGCCAGGCCATTCGTGCTCAAGAGCAGGCCCAGGGTCGACAGGCCTGCCTGATTCTGGGCTTCACCGCCAACGCCCAGGCCGAAGAACGGGAGCGATGCCTGGCAGCTGGCATGAACGACTGCCTGTTCAAGCCGATTGGCTTGAACGAGCTCAACCTGCACCTCAATGCCCTGACACCCCTGACACCCCTGGCGCCAGCGGGGCCAGTCAATGAAGGCCTGGACCTGGACCAGGTACGTCAGTTGAGCCTGGGCGATCCTTTATTGGTCGAGCGCTTGCTCAAGGAAATTGCTCGCAGCAATCAAGAGGAATATCAGGCACTTCTGGCATTGACCCAAGCCTGCGACCTGACGGCGCTTGCCGACCTGGCCCACCGCATTCTTGGCGGCGCGCAATTGCTCAAGGCCAAGACGATCGTTGCCCGTTGCGAGGCCCTGGAACAGGCTTGCCGAGCAGGCGCCAGTCCGGCACACATCCAGGCTCTGAGTGAGAATTTACAATCAAGCCTGGCGAATCTGGCCGATCAACTCGGCCGTCACCTGAAGTCCGATCCAGACGAAAGGGATTTCGGTTCGTAACAAAATCCAATTAAGATAAATTCTTTTTTGCAAATCCAATCTTATATGACACTAATTTCCCGCCTTCCCCGTCGCCACTTGCTCCTGCCCTTGCTGCTGGCCATTGCCGTAGGCGGTATCAACGGGTTGCTCACGTTGTCGGTACAAGCGAGTCTGTTTCTGTGCGCCAATCTGGATGAGCCCTGCGCCTTCCTCTCCCATCACCAAGTGGTTCTCGCCGTGCTGAACCTTCCGGCGTCCTTGTTGGCACTCGATCAACGCTGGATGGCCGGCCACGAACATGGCTCATGGCGGCTACTCAATGCCGGCTGCTGGGGCGTCCTGACTTTCACGGCTGCCTGGCTATACCTGCGACTCAAGCGGCGCGGCAAAACGGTCGTCGGCTGAGGCCATGCCCGTCGATAACTGTGGTATACCCGATCAAATCAGTGGAACCTTCGAACCCCTTGAGGATCTCTGATTGAAACTCCCGGGCCAGGCAGATGGCCACCTAACAGCGAGGTTGATCTAATGAACACCCTTCACTGTGTGCACCGCAACTACACCATTGTCGCCAACATCGAAGAACATCCCGGCATCCCAACACCATGGGCCGGAGGCTGCCTGATTACCGACCCCGAAGGCCACACCACCAGGCGCCTGCCATTGCCGGTGAAGATGGCATTTCTATCGGACCTTGAAAACGCCCAACACGCGTCCATCGCCCATGGCAAGTGGCTGGTCGACCAACAGCTTGATCAAGGGAAAGCCCTGTTCTGAGCGCTTCCCCTTGGCAGGGCTCAATGCAGTTGTAGGGTCGCATTGATCTGACCGATCGCATCGACCACATGCCGCGAGCCCTGCTGGATTTCCAGGATCACCTCACCGGCCTCGTTCGCAAGCTCCACACCTAGGCCGGTACGGCTCAGGCTTGATTGCATACTCGCCACGGCGCTGAGTGACAGGTCGTGGTTCTGGCGCACCACCTCGACGATTTCCAGGGTGGCCTGGCTGGTACGTGCCGCCAAACTGCGTACCTCATCGGCGACCACCGCAAAGCCGCGTCCGTGCTCCCCGGCCCGCGCCGCCTCGATTGCGGCGTTGAGGGCCAATAGATTGGTCTGATCGGCAATACCGCGAATGGTCTGGACGATCTTGCCGATCACCTGGGATTGTTTGCTGACCGCATCAATGCTGCGCGCAGCTTCGTTCAACTCCTGGGAAATCTGCTCGATCACCTGCACAGTCTGCTGGACAACGTGCGAGCCCTTTTGCGCGCAAGCATCGTTCTGTACCGAGGTGGCGTGGGCAGAATCGGCAGCGGTCTGCTGGGTGATGACTTGCTGGGTGATGTCGCTTGCGAATTTCACCACCTTGCACAACCGACCCTTGGCATCAAAGATCGGGTTGTAGGACGCCTCCAGAAACACCACTTGGCCTTGTTTATTGACGCGCTCGAATCGATGCGCGTGATACTCCCCGCGATTCAATGACGCCCAGAAGGCTTTGTATTGTGCACTGTCAACTTCACTGCGATGGCAAAACAGGCTGTGATGTCGACCTACCACCTCGTTGAGCGAGTAATGCATGGTGTTGAGGAAATTTTCGTTGGCGCTGATGACATTGCCTTCAGAGGTGAACTGGACGGTCGCCATCGAGCGGCTGATGGCGTCGATCAAGGCTTTGCTCTCGTGCTCTCGATTGACTCGTTCGGTGATGTTGCTGGCAACCTTTATCACACTGACCACTTGGCGCTGGGCATCCAACACCGGCATATAACTGGCTTCGAGCCAGACATCGGCGCCTTTCTTGTCGACCCGCGAAAAGGTGCCGCTGAGCGCTTCACCACGGGCAAGAGCCTGCCAGAAGCCTTGATAATCAGGGGTTTTAACGTACTTCTCGTCACAGAACAACCGATGGTGCTTGCCGAGGATCTCATCGGCGCTATAGCCCACGGTTCGGCAAAAATGCTCATTGGTATCCAGGATGATGCCTTCAGGGGTGAACTCGATCATTGCCATGGATTGGCTGATTGCTGCCAGTTTGGCCTGGGAGGCTGCCAATGCTGCAGAAACACGGGCAATTTCAGCCCGATCGGATTTGCGGCGAGAATCAAACATGGGCTGACCACTCCTTGCGCGATTGTTATTAACGGAGCTTTAAAAACCTTGAATCAGAACCGCAAAATCCACGCACCACAAAACGGGGGCACGCCCCCCTTCTTAATGACTAATTACAAATTAATACAAGCATGATCCAGCCGCGTGGCAACTGCAAGCACATTGCCATCAGCGCGGCTTTATTTGGCCTCAGGTACTTTCGCGAACCACCAATTCAAAGCCAAGGTCGTGCGTCAGCCCGCCATCGAGCTTGCCATCCATTCGCGCCAGCAGCAGTTGCGCGGCTCGCCGGCCGATGGCTGCCCGGGGGGTGCGAATCGAGGTCAAGCGCGGCACCAAATGGGCCGATGCGGGCAAATCGTTGAAGCCGATCATTGCCACCTGCCCCGGCACCGCGATGCCCTGGCGCAAGGCTTCAAGAATGGCGCCCTGAGCCAGGTCGTCGTTGCAAAAGAAAATTCCATCGACGTCAGGATGGCGGCGCATCAGGTCGCTGAACAATTCACCACCCAAGCCAATAGACGAGGGCTCGGGCGCCAGAAACTCCAAGGCTTCATCGTATAGGCCCGCTTCGCGCAGGGTCTGACGAAAGCCTTCACCGCGCTGCATCACCCGTGGGTCCAGTTGCGCTGCCACGAACGCCAAGCGCCGACGACCGCTGTCGATCAGGTGCTGGGCCGCCACGGCGCCAGCCTGGACTTGGGAAAAGCCGACCGATGTCACACCGGGTGCCGAATTCAGTTCCATCATGTGCACACAAGGTACACCGCTGGCCGCCAGCATGCGCCGGGATCCCTCGGTACGGGCAAAGCCAGTCAGCAAAATACCGCCAGGTTGATAGGCCAAGTAGTTGCGAATCAGGTTTTCTTCGACGTCGACATCATAGTGAAAGTTGCCGATCAGCACTTCCAGGCCGCGAGGGCGCATGACTTCGTGGATGGCTTCCAGGGTATCGATAAACAGTTGGTTGGAAAGCGAAGGGATCAGCACCACGATCGACTGGCTCTTGGCCGACGCCAAGGCGCGGGCTGCCGGGTTGGCGACGTAACCGAGTTGCGATGCCGCTTCCTGGACCTTTTTGACCAGTTCCGGCGCGACCGTGGCGACACCACGCAAGGCCCGTGAGGCGGTGATGGGAGACACCCCGGAAAGCCTTGCGACTTCCGCCAGGGTGGGACGACCTGTAGTTCGAGAGCCAATGCGGGTCATGGGTATGATTATTTTCGACTTGCCAAGAATGGGGAACCGGCACTAAGGTAGCGCTGTCTCTGGCTGGGAGCAATCGTCATTTGTTTCCGGGCTTTATGAGAGCGCTTCAAACTGCTTGGACAAGACTAATAACATCAGGGTGCAGCGCCTGCGGCGGTCGATTCCATTCGACCAAGATAGCGCTGTCTTCCCGCAGGAGGTTCCGATGAATTCCCCTCTGCCCGCCTTGGTTGTAATGGGTGTCGCCGGATGTGGCAAAAGCTGCATAGGCCAAGCCATTGCTGACCACAGTGGCGGCCGCCTGATCGAAGGCGACGCGTTCCACCCTGCGGCCAATATCGCCAAAATGAGCGCCGGCATTCCTCTGGACGATGAAGATCGCGCCGGCTGGCTTGTGCGCCTGGGTCAAGAGCTGAGCGCCACCGTTGCCAACGGCGAGCGCCCGATCCTCACCTGCTCGGCACTCAAGCGCCGTTACCGCGAGACATTGCGCGACGCCGTTCCGAACCTGGGCTTTGTCTTCCTGGAGCTTTCACCTGAAGAGGCTGCGCGCCGGGTCAAGGCGCGTCCCGGTCACTTTATGCCGGTCAGCCTGATCGAAAGCCAGTTCGCTGCGCTGGAGTCCCCCGTGGGTGAATCACTGACCCTGGCACTGGATGCCACACAACCTATCCTGACCCTGGCCGAACAGGTCCATACCTGGCTGCACAGCCAAAACATCAGCAATGCTCGTTCCGCGTGACCTTAACGGTTTGCTCGGCCCACTAAAGACAGCGCTACCTTTTACCGTACCGCCACAACAACAACTCGAGGCACTGCGCCCATGTTTGGTTTAGCCACTGATACCTACCTGCTTCTTGATGCACTGGTGACCATTGTCGGCCTCGTGCTGCTGATCACCCAATTCAAAGTCCATCCTTTTGTCGCCCTGACCTTGGCGGCGGGCTTCCTTGGCCTGACCTCAGGCATGCCGGTGGTCAAAGTCATGAAATCCTTCCAGGACGGCTTCGGTGGCGTGCTTGGATTTGTCGGCATCGTATTGGCACTGGGCACCATGCTCGGCAAGCTGATGGCGGATTCCGGCGGGGCCGACCAGATCGCCCAGACACTGATACGCGCGTTCGGTAAAAAGAACGTGCACTGGGCGATGATGTTTTCGGCCTTTCTGGTCGGTATCCCGCTGTTCTTCGAAATCGGCTTTGTGCTGCTGATTCCGCTGGTGTTCATCGTTGCCCGGCGTTCCGGGGTGTCGCTGATCAAAATCGGCATTCCGCTGTTGGCCGGGCTGTCGGTGGTTCACGGCCTGGTGCCGCCACACCCGGGCCCGCTGCTGGCCATTGGCATCTTCGGTGCCGACATCGGCAAGACCATTTTCTATGGCTTGATTGTTGGCTTGCCAACGGCCGTGATCGCCGGCCCGCTCTTCGGCAATTTCATTTCCAAGTACATTCCGGGCAACCCGTCCCAGGAGTTGATGGACCAGATCGCCAAGGAGTCGGACAACCGTAATCTACCGAGCTTCAGCGTCACCCTGATCACCGTGCTGCTGCCGGTGTTCCTGATGCTGCTCAAGACCTTTGCCGATGTGGTGCTGCCACCGGAGCATATCTTCCGCCAGTGGATGGACTTGATCGGCCACCCGATCAGCGCCCTCCTCGCGGCCCTGCTATTGGCCTTCTACACCTTCGGTTCGGCGCGTGGTTTCAACCGCCAGCAGATCATGAAGATGCTTGACCAAAGCCTGGCGCCGACCGCGGCGATCGTGCTGATCGTCGGTGCGGGTGGCGGTTTCAAGCAGATGCTGGTGGATACCGGCGTGGGTAACGTGATCGGCCAAATGGCCGTGCATGCGCAGATTTCACCGATCATGCTGGCCTGGCTGGTAGCGGCGGTGATCCGCATTGCCACCGGCTCCGCGACCGTCGCCACCATCACCGGTGCCGGCATTGTTGTACCGGTGGTGGGCATGGTACCGGGCGTCAACCGCGAACTACTGGTGCTGGCTACCGGTGCCGGATCCTTGATTCTTTCCCACGTCAACGACGCCGGTTTCTGGCTGGTGAAGCAGTATTTCAACATGACCGTGGCCGAAACCTTCAAGACCTGGTCGATGATGGAAACCATCCTGTCGGTGGTGGCCATCATCTTCATCATGTTGCTGTCGCTGGTGGTCTGAGCCCAGCACCTTGTGGGGGGTAGGAGCTGAGCTCGCTCGCGATGCAGACGCCGCGGTTTGCCAGATATACCGCGCTGATGCGATCGCAGCCAAGGCTGGCTCCTACCTCCCTGCGTGGGGTTTGAAGGCGCGCCGGGCAAGGCCGATGGCGATCAGGCTCAACGCCACAGCCAACCAACTGACCTGATTGACCGCTACACCGAATGCCCCATTCGCAGCGTCAGTCAGGCCCCTGCCCAACTCACCGAGACTCGCGGCGACCACGCCCGCACCGGCCAGGGTTTCGCTTGCAAGCCATGCCTGCTCTTCGCTCAACTCGGCGGGAAGCTGCAACGCATGGCGGTAACTGGCCGCCAGCAACCCACCCAGAACAGTCGTGCCAAACACCACCCCCACCTCATAAGCCGTTTCACTGATCGCCGAAGCTGCACCCGCCTTGTGGGTTGGCGCTGCAGACAACACAAGATCCGTGGACACCGAAGCAATTGCACCGACACCAATATTCAGCAGCGCAAAAGCGATGACCAAGGTGGTGATTCCACCGCCCGCCAGCGCCACCAGCAGAAAAGCTGCACCCGTAAATCCCAGCAGCAAGGGAATCAGGCGATGAGCCGCAACCCGCTGGGCTACCGGCACGATGCTTATACCGACCACAATGGCCAGCACCTGCCCTGGCACCAACGCCAGGCTTGCGGCCAATGGCGCCATGCCGAGCACGATTTGAAGCTGTTGGGTGGCGAAAAACACAAAGCCAACCAGCAGCGCCAGGCTCAGCAGGTTGACCAGCACCGCGCCACTGAACGCGCTATTGCGCAGCAACGCGATGTCCAGCAACGGCACGTCAAGCCGCAGTTGCCGACGCACGAACAACACGCCCGCCACGGCACCGACCAACAAGGCGAACGCGCCTTGGGCATCCACCCCTGTCGCTGCCACGTGCTTGATCGCGAAAACAACCCCGGTCAGTGCCAGCATCGACAACAGGATGCTGTACAGATCGATCCGTCCCGAAGTCGCTCGCTCGGATTCCGGCAACAGCGCAGGCCCGAGCAGCAGTAACGGCACCAGCACGGGCACCGCCAGCCAGAAGATCGACGGCCAATTGAAGAACTGCAACAACACCCCGCCGATCAATGGCCCCAAGGCAGAACCAACGGTCAGGCACGTCGCCCATACCGCCACCGCCACCCGCCGCTGCTCACGGTCCTGGAAAAGCGTACCGATCAAGGCCAGCGTCGAAGGCATCAACATCGCGCCGAATACCCCCATCAATGCCCGCCCGCCGATCAACTGCCCCGGCGTGGTCGACATCGTCGTCAATACCGAACACACGGCAAAGCCCAGCGCGCCCAACAGCAGCATAAAACGATGGCCAACCCGATCACCGATACCGCCCATGGTCACCAGCAGCGCCGCCAGCACCAGGGAATAGGCATCGATCATCCACAACTGTTGGCTGGCGCTGGGCGCCAGGGCTTCGGCGATTTTAGGCAGGGCAAAGCTGAGGATGGTGTTGTCGATGGTGACCAGCAGCACTGGCAGCATGAGGACGGCAAGGGCGAGCCAGCGGCTGGTGCTGGCCCTTGCAGGATGGGAAGTCTCCTTGATCGACGGCATCGTGAACTCCTTGTTCGTAGAGGCGGTCGATTGTGCCGGTATCACGGTAGGAATAGCGTTTTATTAGGCGACTGAAATGTTGCATTTCATTAAAGGAATTGAACTCACTGCATTGGTGTAGGAGCCGGCTTTAGCCGCGATGGCCACGCCGCAGTTTGCCTGATGTACCGCGGCGTGCCCATCGCGGTGGTCCGGCATCCCGGTAAAGCCGGCTCCTACCTCAGCCCAGGAACAACCGATACGCAGGGTTCTCAGTCTCATCCCACCAGCGATACCCCATGCTCTCAAGCACTGCCGGCACCAGTTCGCGCTCATCCGCAGGCACCTGCAAGGCGGTGAACACACGCCCATCCGCGGCGCCGTGGTTGCGGTAGTGGAACATGCTGATGTTCCAGCGCTCGCCCAGGCGATCCAGGAAATTCAGCAAGGCGCCTGGGCGCTCGGGGAATTCGAAGCGCAGCACCAACTCGTCGGCTGCAGGCACCGCATGGCCACCGACGGTGTGGCGGATGTGCAGCTTGGCCAGTTCGTTCTCGGTCAGGTCCAGCACGGTGTAGCCTTGGTCGCTCAGGTTGGCCAGCAGTTGCTCACGTGGGTCGGTCAAGGGGTGAGTCTGTACGCCAACAAACAGCTGCGCATCCTTGCCCGGGTGCAGGCGATAGTTGAATTCGGTGATCTGCCGTTTGCCCAGCGCCTGGCAGAAGGCCTTGAAGCTGCCCGGCTGCTCAGGGATGGTCACGGCAACGATCGCTTCGCGCTGCTCACCCAACTCTGCGCGCTCGGCCACATGGCGCAGGCGGTCGAAATTGACGTTGGCACCAGAGTCGATGGCCACCAGGGTCTGGCCGCGGGCACCGGTCTGAGCCACGTACTTCTTGATGCCGGCGACAGCGAGCGCACCCGACGGCTCGGTGATCGAGCGGGTATCGTCGTAGATATCCTTGATCGCAGCGCACAGCTCGTCGCTGCTGACCGTGATGACGGCGTCCACATGATGGCGGCAGATATCAAAACAGTGCGCGCCGATCTGCGCGACCGCCACGCCGTCGGCAAAGGTACCGACCTGAGAAAGTACCACTCGCTCACCGGCGGCCATTGCCGCTTGCAAGCAGTTGGAGTCCTGCGGCTCGACGCCGATCACTTTGACTTCCGGGCGCAGGTATTTCACATAGGCGGCGATACCCGCGATCAGTCCACCTCCGCCGACCGGCACGAAAATGGCGTCGAGCTCACCCGGGTGCTGACGCAGGATTTCCATGGCCACAGTGCCTTGCCCGGCGATCACGTCCGGGTCGTCGTAGGGCGGTACAAAGGTGGCGCCCTGCTCCTCGGAAAGCTTGAGTGCATAGGCCAACGATTGAGGGAAACTGTCGCCGTGCAGCACCACATTGCCGCCTCGAGAACGCACGCCCGAGACTTTCAGCTCCGGCGTGGTGGTCGGCATCACGATGGTCGCCACCATATCGAGCTTGCGTGCGGCCAAAGCGACGCCCTGGGCGTGATTACCGGCAGAGGCGGTGATGACTCCACGGGCACGCTGCTGGGCATCGAGGGCGGCAAGGCGTGTGTAGGCGCCGCGGATCTTGAACGAGAAGGTCGGCTGCAGGTCTTCACGCTTGAGCAATACCTGATTGCCCAGTGCGGCAGACAAGGCGTTGGCCTTCTGCAGCGGCGTTTGCAGAGCGACATCATAGACCGGCGCGGCGAGGATCTTGCGCACGTAGCTGGACAGCGACAAGGCCGTTTGATCGGTGGGGGTGAAAGCCTGGAAGGTGGTCATGAAGCGCTCCTGGTCCTTTAAAAAATGCCCAGGAGAGAGAGAAGAAACCCGCCTCCAGGGCGGGTTCGGTGCAGCTGCCAGCTAGCCCGCCAATCGAATAATGGCGGTAATAATGCTGTGCTGTGGCAGGTGCATGTAGGTCGTCATGGGTAGGAAACTATCCCAGCGAGCCTTGGCAAGTCAAACACTTAATAGGGGCATTTTCTTCAATACCGCTCGGGCGCATCTCTTTAACGTGAGGCCTTATCTATCCGAAATGAGGTCCTTGGGTGGGCAGTAACCGGTGCAGTCGGGTGAAGAATGCGACGGCGGCAGCGCTCTTTTGCTCTACCGACAATGCCGCATCGACCAAACTCGAATACAACGAAACAACGCCCTCAAATACCTCAGCGTCATGGGTGTGGGTACAGGAGAACGGCTGGAATGCCCCGCCCTCGCTCAAGCCCAGAACCGTCGCCATTGAGATAGGTGCTGCACCCGGCGGTGATCGCGCCGATGGAAAAGCTCTGGTGGGATTGAGCGTGGCAGGCAACGCCAATCTCACAGGCCATGGCACGTTGCAACAAATGTGGGAGCCGGCTTTAGCCGGCGAATGCGCCGCGCGGGCGGCGCTCGGTCTCAAGAGCAAAGGAGAAACCAAGGCAGGCACCCCGTGGGGCTCATGCGATCTATTGACAGGCACCCTACGGGTTCCCCCTGAGGATGAAGGGAGGAAGGCCGTATCAAGGCTTCCAAGCGCTTGCCTTGAGTTTTGTGCTGCTGCGTAGATCGAGCGCCGCCCGCGCGGCGCATTCGCCGGCTCAAGCCGGCTCCCACATTTTTTGCAACGTGCCATGGCCTGTGGGGTTGGGGTTGTTAGCCTTGGTGGTTCGGCTTTAGTTGTTTGTGGGTTTGGTGGGATTGCGCGTGGCAGGCAACGCCAATCTCACAGGCCATGGCACGTTGCAAAAAATGTGGGAGCCGGCTTTAGCCGGCGAATGCGCCGCGCGGGCGGCGCTCGGTCTCAAGAGCAAAGGAGAAACCAAGGCAGGCACCTCGTGGGGCTCATGTGATCTGTTGACAGGCACCCTACGGGTTCCCCCTGAGGATGAAGGGAGGAAGGCCGTATCAAGGCTTCCAAGCGCTTGCCTTGAGTTTTGTGCTGCTGCGTAGATCGAGCGCCGCCCGCGCGGCGCATTCGCCGGCTAAAGCCGGCTCCCACATTTGTTGCAACGTGCCATGGCCTGTGGGGTTGGGGTTGTTAGCCTTGGTGGTTCGGCTTTAGTTGTTTGTGGGTTTGGTGGGATTGCGCGTGGCAGGCAACGCCAATCTCACAGGCCATGGCACGTTGCAAAAAATGTGGGAGCCGGCTTTAGCCGGCGAATGCGCCGCGCGGGCGGCGCTCGGTCTCAAGAGCAAAGGAGAAACCAAGGCAGGCACCTCGTGGGGCTCATGCGATCTGTTGACAGGCACCCTACGGGTTCACCCTGAGAATGAAGGGAGGAAGGCCGTATCAAGGCTTCCAAGCGCTTGTCTTGGGTTTTGTGCTGCTGCCGAGATCGAGCGCCGCCCGCGCGGCGCATTCGCCGGCAAAAGCCGGCTCCCACATTTGTTGCAACGTGCCATGGCCTGTGGGGTTGGGGTTGTTAGCCTTGGGGTTCGGCTTTGGATTTTTTTGGGTTTCGGTGGGAATGCCGGGAATAGCAGACCTTGCGCCCATCCTCGACGCCACGGGCTTCGATAAAGGGTACGGCTGGGTCACGCCAGAATTGCGATGGAGTCGTCATGGGGATTTAATACCCGTCTATGAAACCCTGTGCAAGCCACAATGCCACATCTAATAGTGTCAACCATGAACGCTAATTCCTCCTTGCTTGTGCCCCCCTGCTCCATCCTGCTGCTGGCTGGCGGCCGTGGCCAGCGCATGGGCGGGCGCGACAAGGGTCTGGTGCGCTGGCGCGAGCGGCCCTTGATTGCCCATGTGCATGAGGTGGTGCGCCCTCTGACGGACGACCTGATCATTTCCTGCAACCGCAATCAGGATCAGTATCGTCCGTACGCGGATCATTTAGTCGAGGATCATGAGCTCGGCTACCCCGGCCCTTTGACCGGTGTGTTGGCTGGCCTGCAACAGGCTCGTCATGGGGCAGTCCTGGTGCTGGCCTGCGACGCACCGAAGATCGACCGGCACCTGCTTGAATCGCTGTTGGCCGGTGCTGGCACACCGCCGCAACCGGTGATGGTGCGCCAGGCGGGCCAGTGGCAACCGATGTTCAGCCTGATCCCTGCAACGTTGCTACCTGCCTTGGCTCAGGCGTGGCACGACGGCGAGCGCAGCCTGTTGCGGGCCTTGCTCGCTCAAGGCTTGCAAGCGCTGGAATGCGACGTGGACGACCCACGCCTGAGTAATTTCAACAGCCCGGATTTACTGGACTCAGACTGCTGAAACACCCACATTTGCGCTTGGGATGAACGGTAGGAGCCGGCTTTAGCCGCGATGGCATCACCGCGGTTCATCGTAGATCGCGGTGATGCCATCGCGGCTAAAGCCGGCTCCTACAGGGCTCAGGGCATGACCGGGGGTAGATAGCTCAAGGTGGTGCCCAGTGCCCACAGCAGGAACAGTACCAGCGGCGTGTGTACCAAGAGTTGCACGAACGAGAAACCGATCAGATCGCGGGCCTTGAGTCCCAGCACGCCCAGCAGCGGCAGCATGTAGAACGGATTGATCAGGTTCGGCAGCGCTTCGGCGGCGTTATAGATTTGCACCGCCCAGCCCAGGTGATACTGCATGTCATTGGCCACCTGCATCACATAAGGCGCCTCGATGATCCACTTGCCCCCGCCCGAGGGAATGAAGAACCCCAGCACCGCCGAGTACACGCCCATCAACACCGCGTAGGTATCGTGGGAGGCGATCTGCACGAAAAAGGTCGAGATGTGATGGGCCAGCGTCTGCGCATCGGCGCCCTTGACCGTGGTCAGGATCGCCGCAATGGAGCCGTACAGCGGGAACTGGATCAACACGCCCGTGGTGGTGGGCACCGCGCGGGTCACTGCATCCAGAAAGCTGCGCGGGCGCCAGTGCAGTAAAGCGCCGGCCATGATGAACAGGAAGTTGTAGGTGTTGAGCCCGGAGATCGCGGTGATTGCAGGCTTGGTCGAAAACTCGTGCCACAACCAGCCCGCCGCCAGGGCAACCAGCAGCAGGGTCAGGATCGGGCTGTATTCCAGCCATTCACCTGGACGTGTGCGCTTGGGCATGGGCGGTGCACTGAAGTTTGGATCGACGCCACAGGACTGTGCATCACGGGCGCTGTTGGGTCCCGGCGCGGTGGCATAGGCCACGACCAACGAGACCACGAGCAATGCCACCAGCAGCACACCGGACTGCCAGAGGAAAATGGTCTCGGTAAAGGGAATCACACCGGTGATGGCCAGAATCGACGGCGGCAAGCTGGCAGGGTTGGCCTGCAATTGCGCCGCCGAAGACGACAGCCCCAGCGCCCATACCGCGCCCAGGCTCTCGATCAGCCGGGTGGCGGGCGGTGAGCTGGCAACCACGTAGCCGCCGATCACCACAAAGACCATTTGCATGGTGAACGGGATCAGGCTCCAGAAGCCGTCACCAAAGGCTGTGGCGGCAGCGGCCGGTGCCGCCCCCATGGCCAGGGCGGCCACAGCAACCATCACCACGGCCAAGGCTGCGAACACCCAGGAGTCAGGGAACCAGCGCTCGGCAAAGTTGGAACAAACGAGGGCGAAACGGGCCACCTGCATCTTCGATATCGGCGGCCATGGGAAGTCCTTTTTATGATTTTCCTGAAACGACAACGGCCCCAAAACGACCTACATTGCTTCTCTGATCGGTGCGTGGCCGATCAGAAAAGCAATGTAGGCCGCGATGGGGCCGAGGAACTTGCTGGGTTAGAAAGTCATTTCCACGACGTCGTCCGGCACGATCAGCTTACCGGCGGTCTTGGCCACGATTTCCTCGATGCTCACACCCGGTGCGGTTTCGCGCAGGATGAAAGCACCATTTTCGATTTCCAGGTAGGCGAGGTCAGTCAGGACCTTGCGGATGCAACCGGCACCGGTCAGCGGCAGGCTGCAGCGCGACAGCAGTTTGGACTCACCGTCCTTGGAGGCATGGGTCATGGTGACGATGATGTTATCGGCACCGGCTACCAGGTCCATTGCCCCACCCATGCCCTTGATCAGTTTGCCTGGGATCATCCAGGAGGCGATGTTGCCCTCCACGTCCACTTCGAAGGCACCCAGCACGGTCAGGTCGACATGGCCGCCACGGATCATGGCGAAGGATTCGGCGGAGTTGAAAATCGATGCGCCACGGCGGGCAGTCACGGTTTCCTTGCCGGCGTTGATCATGTCAGCGTCAATTTCCGACTCGGTCGGGTACTCGCCCATGCCCAGCAGGCCGTTTTCCGATTGCAGCATCACGTCGATGTCCTTGGGGACATAGTTGGCCACCAGGGTCGGGATGCCGATACCCAGGTTGACGTAGTAGCCATCCTTGAGTTCACGGGCAATGCGCTGTGCCATTTGTTCGCGGGTAAGTGCCATAGTCAGGGTCTCTTGTTATTCGCGGGAAGGGGTTCAGGCCTTGATCGTGCGTTTTTCGATGCGTTTCTCGAACGTGCCGACGATCACCCGGTCCACGTAGATGCCTGGGGTATGGATCTCGCTGGGCAGCAGCACGCCCGGCTCGACGATTTCCTCGACTTCAACCACGGTGATCTTGCCGGCGGTCGCAGCCAGCGGGTTGAAGTTTTGCGCAGTATTGCGATAGACCACGTTGCCGTAGTGGTCGGCCTTCCAGCCTTTGACGATGGCGAAGTCGCCGGTGATGGCTTCTTCCAGAATGTATTTGCGCCCGTTGAACTCACGCACTTCCTTGCCTTCTGCCACAGGCGTACCGTAGCCGGTGGCGGTGAAGAACGCAGGGATGCCAGCACCGCCTGCACGCATTTTCTCGGCCAGGGTACCTTGCGGGGTCAGCTCGACTTCCAGTTCACCGTCGAGCAACTGGCGCTCGAACAGGGCGTTTTCGCCCACGTAGGAGGCGATCATCTTGCGGATCTGACGGTCTTTGAGCAGCACACCCAGGCCAAAGCCATCGACGCCACAGTTGTTCGAAACCACGGTCAGGCCGCGAACGCCACGACGCTTGATTTCGTTGATGAGGTTTTCCGGGATGCCGCAAATTCCGAATCCACCGGACAATACGGTCATGTTGTCGGTGAGGCCTTCCAGGGCTTCTTCGTAGGTTGCAACTCGCTTGTCGAGTCCGGCCATGCTGATCCGCCTTTTATCGTTGTTTGGGGAACGACGCAATGTCGTTGAGCGTTGAACGCATCTTCACCCCTTCGCAGTAATTTGTTAATTTTGTTTTTTTGATGAATTAATTGGCCGATCAAATGAATGTAAAACAACTTCGTGCCTTTGTGACCGTCGCCAAGTACCTGAGCTTCGCCCAGGCCGGGGAACGGCTACATCTCTCCCAACCCGCCTTGAGCCTGACGATCAAGGCGCTGGAAGAGAATTTGGGCGGCCCGCTGTTAAGCCGCACCACCCGCAGCGTCAGCCTTACACCCGAAGGTGAAGCGCTCTTGCCGTTGGCGCGTCAACTGTTGGCCGACTGGGACAACACCGAGGAATTGCTGCGCCAGCGCTTCACCTTGCAACTGGGCAAAGTCGCCATCGCCGCCATGCCCGCCTTCGCCGGCAACCTGCTCCCGGCCGCCCTGAAAACGTTCCGCGACCGTTATCCACGGGTTAATGTGGCGGTGCATGACGTGATCAACGAGCAAGTACTGGAGCTGGTTCGCCATCGACGCGTCGAACTGGGCATCGGCTTTGAGCCCGAGAGCAGCGACCCGTTGAAGTTCATGCCCTTCCACATGGACCGTTTCGTTGCCGTGGTGCCGGTCAATTCGCCCTTGGCGACACAACAGGAAGTGACCTGGAAGCAGTTGTTGGAGGAAGACTTCATCACCCTGCAACGGCCTTCGGCGGTGCGCCTGATGCTTGAGCAACAAGTGCTGGTGGGTCAAGGCGGGCTGGCGGTAGCCTTTGAAAGCCATCAGCTGTCGACGGTGGGAAGAATGGTTGCCAATGGCCTGGGTGTGAGCGCGGTACCGGCCTTGTGCATTCGCCAGATGCAAGAGTTGGGCGCCCACTGCGTGCGACTGGTGGAGCCTACGGTTCAACGCCGTATCGGCGTGGTGTTACTGACCGATCATAAGCTGTCGGCGGCTGCCCAAGCGCTGCTGGAAGTCTTGATGACCTGCGGCGAGGATTACCCACAACTGTAGGAGCAGAGCTTGCTCGCGATGAATGCGCCGCCGTTTGCCTGGTGCACCGCGGTGTGGCCATCGCAGCCAAGGCTCGCTCCTACAGGGAACGCGCCGCGGTCCACCCGATACACCGCAGCGACGCCATCGCAACCAAGGTTGGCTCCTACAATCATTCAGACTGATATTTATCTTCGCCTCGTTCGATTCGTTGTTGAAGGTTGCAACTCGCAGAATCCGCCCATTATCAATAAATTGGCGGACTCCCCCCATGGAACAGTCACTCAAACATTTGCGCTATCCCCTCGCTGCCCTGGCGGTGCTGGTGATGAGCGCCTGTGGCCGGACGCCAGAAGCCGTCCAGGCCCCTGCCGCCCCCAAGGTCAGTGTCGCCAAGGTTCTGGAGCAATCGATCAACGAGTGGGATGAGTTCACCGGGCGCCTGGAAGCGCCAGAAACCGTCGAAGTGCGCCCACGGGTCTCCGGGCAGATCGATCAGGTGGCCTTCAGCGAAGGGGCGCTGGTCAAGAAAGGTGATTTGCTGTTCCAGATTGACCCACGCCCTTTCCAGGCCCAGGTACGCCAGCTCGAAGCCCAGTTGCAACAAGCCCGCGCCACGGCCTTGCGCAGTGAAAACGAAGCCTTGCGTGGCGAGCGCCTGCGGGCCAGCAATGCGATTTCGGCCGAGCTTGCCGAATCCCGTACGTCCGCCGCCCAGGAAGCCCGCGCCGGTGTTGCCGCCATCCAGGCCCAACTGGATCTCGCCCGCCTGAACCTGAGCTTTACCCGCGTGACGGCGCCGATCAGCGGACGCGTCAGCCGCGCCCTGATCACCGCTGGCAACATCGTCAGCGCCGATATCACGCCGCTGACCTCCGTTGTTTCGACCGATAAGGTCTACGCCTATTTCGACGCCGACGAACGCGTCTACCTCAAGTACACCGAGCTTGCCAAAACCGGCCAACGTGGCCAGACAACGCCGGTGTACCTGGGCCTGTCGAATGAGGAAGGCAACCCGCACTTGGGCCATATGAACTTCGTCGACAACCAGGTCAACCCCAAGACCGGCACCATTCGTGGCCGGGCGGTGTTCGATAACCGTGATGGCGACTTCACCCCCGGCCTCTACGCCCGCCTCAAGCTGGTCGGCAGCGGCACCTATCAGGCGGTGCTGATCAACGACGAAGCGGTCGGGACCGACCTTGGCAAGAAGTTCGTGCTGGTCATGGACGCCGATAACAAGGCGACGTACCGCGCGGTCGAGCTGGGCCCCAAGCTCGAAGGCCTGCGCATCGTGCGCAACGGCTTGCACAAGGACGATCGCATCGTGGTCAAGGGCCTGCAGCGAGTTCGCCCAGGTTCTGCGATCGACCCGCAAGACACACCGATGGCCAGCGAAGCGACCCTGGCCGCCCTCGCCCGCCAGCGCCAGGCCCTCGATGCCAGCAACGACGCCCAGCCTGTGCGCGAGGCGCTGGTCAAAGTCGCCGGCGCTACGACACCACGCGGTTAAGAGAACACGCCCATGAACTTCTCCCAGTTTTTTATTACCCGGCCGATCTTCGCCGCTGTGCTGTCGTTGCTGATCCTGATTGCCGGCAGCATTTCGCTGTTCCAGCTGCCGATCAGCGAATACCCGGAAGTCGTGCCGCCCACAGTGGTAGTGCGCGCCAACTTCCCTGGCGCCAACCCCAAGGTGATCGGTGAAACCGTGGCCGCACCGCTGGAACAGGCGATCACCGGGGTCGAGAACATGCTGTACATGTCCTCGCAGTCGACCGCCGACGGCAAGATCACCCTGACCATCACCTTCGCCCTGGGCACGGACCTGGACAACGCTCAGGTGCAGGTGCAGAACCGTGTGACGCGCACCCAGCCCAAGCTCCCCGAGGAAGTGACGCGCATCGGTATCACCGTCGACAAGGCCTCGCCCGACCTGACCATGGTGGTGCACTTGACCTCGCCGGACAACCGCTACGACATGCTCTACCTGTCCAACTACGCGATCCTCAATATCAAGGATGAACTGGCGCGCCTGGGTGGCGTCGGCGATGTGCAGCTGTTCGGCATGGGCGACTACTCGCTACGGGTCTGGCTGGACCCGAACAAGACCGCCTCGCGCAACCTGACTGCGACCGATGTGGTCACGGCCATCCGTGAGCAGAACCGCCAGGTGGCGGCCGGTCAACTGGGTGCGCCACCCGCGCCAAGTGCCACCAACTTCCAACTGTCGGTCAACACGCAAGGCCGCCTGGTCAGTGAGGAAGAGTTCGAGAACATCATCATCCGAGCCGGTGCCGATGGCGAAATCACTCGCCTGAAAGACATTGCCAGGGTCGAGCTGGGCTCCAGTCAATACGCCCTGCGTTCGCTGCTCAACAACCAGCCGGCCGTGGCGATCCCGATCTTCCAGCGCCCAGGTTCCAATGCCATCGACATCTCCAATGAAGTTCGCGCCAAGATGGCCGAGCTGAAGAAAGATTTCCCCCAAGGCATGGACTACAGCATCGTCTACGACCCGACTATCTTCGTGCGCGGCTCCATCGAGGCGGTGGTACACACCCTCTTCGAAGCGCTGGTACTGGTGGTACTGGTGGTGATCCTGTTCCTGCAAACCTGGCGTGCCTCGATCATTCCGCTGGTGGCGGTACCCGTATCGCTGATCGGGACCTTTGCAGTGATGCATCTGTTTGGCTTCTCGCTCAACGCCCTGTCGCTGTTCGGGTTGGTGCTGGCCATTGGTATCGTGGTGGACGACGCCATCGTGGTGGTGGAGAACGTCGAGCGTAATATCGGGCTGGGGCTTGCACCGGTCGAAGCCACTCAGCGCGCCATGCGTGAAGTGACCGGGCCCATCATTGCCACGGCCCTGGTGCTGTGTGCGGTGTTCGTGCCGGCAGCCTTTATTTCTGGCCTTACCGGGCAGTTCTACAAGCAGTTTGCCTTGACCATCGCGATCTCCACGGTGATCTCGGCCTTCAACTCGCTGACCCTGTCGCCGGCCTTGGCCGCCGTCTTGCTCAAGGATCATCATACGCCGAAGGATCGCTTCTCGCGGTTCCTCGACAAGCTGCTGGGCGGCTGGCTGTTCCGCCCTTTCAACCGCTTCTTCGACCGTGCCAGCCATAACTATGTGGGCACCGTGGCGCGGGTGATTCGCAGCAGTGGCATTGCCCTGGTGTTGTACGCAGGCTTCATGGTCCTGACCTGGTTCGGCTTTGCCAACACCCCCACCGGGTTCGTGCCGCCGCAAGACAAACAGTACCTGGTGGCCTTCGCCCAGTTGCCCGACGCGGCCAGCCTGGATCGTACCGAAGCAGTCATCAAGAAAATGTCCCAGATTGCCCTGGAGCAACCGGGTGTTGCCAACTCAGTGGCCTTCCCTGGCTTGTCGATCAACGGCTTCACCAACAGCCCTAATAGCGGCATCGTCTTCACCCCGCTCAAGCCGTTCGATGAGCGCAAGGACCCGAGCCAGTCGGCAGCGGCCATTGCCGCCGCGCTGAACGCCAAGTTTGCCGGTATCGAAGACGCCTACATCGCGATCTTCCCACCACCACCGGTTCAGGGGCTGGGCACCATCGGCGGCTTCCGCCTGCAAATCGAAGACCGCGGCAACCTGGGCTACGAAGCGTTGTACAAGGAAACCCAGAACATTATTGCCAAGAGCCACAACGTGCCGGAGCTGGCTGGGTTGTTTACCAGCTACCAGGTCAACGTGCCGCAAGTCGATGCGGCCATCGACCGGGAAAAAGCCAAGACCCACGGCGTGGCCATCAGCGATATCTTCGACACCCTGCAGGTGTACCTAGGTTCGTTGTATGCCAACGACTTCAACCGCTTTGGACGCACCTACCAGGTCAACGTCCAGGCTGAGCAGCAATTCCGTCTGGAGCCGGAACAGATCGGCCAGTTGAAGGTGCGCAACAACCTGGGCGAGATGATTCCCTTGGCGACCTTCATCAAGGTCAGCGACACCGCAGGTCCCGATCGGGTCATGCACTACAACGGCTTCGTCACCGCCGAGATCAACGGCGCAGCGGCGCCGGGCTACAGCTCCGGCCAAGCCGAAAAAGCCATGGAGAAACTGCTCAAGGAGGAACTGCCCAACGGCATGACCTTCGAATGGACCGAGTTGACCTACCAGCAGATCCTGTCCGGCAACACGGCGCTGTTCGTCTTCCCGCTTTGCGTACTGCTGGCCTTCCTGGTGCTGGCCGCTCAATACGAAAGCTGGAGCCTGCCACTGGCGGTGATCCTGATCGTGCCGATGACCCTGCTGTCGGCCATTACCGGGGTGATTCTGTCGGGCGGTGACAACAACATCTTCACCCAGATCGGCCTGATCGTACTGGTGGGTCTGGCGTGCAAGAACGCGATCCTGATCGTCGAGTTCGCCAAGGATAAGCAAGAGGAAGGTCTCGACCCGCTGGCCGCGGTGCTGGAAGCCTGCCGCCTGCGTCTGCGGCCGATCCTGATGACCTCGTTCGCGTTCATCATGGGGGTGGTACCGCTGGTGTTCTCGTCCGGTGCCGGTGCCGAGATGCGTCATGCCATGGGCGTGGCGGTGTTCTCGGGGATGCTCGGGGTGACCTTCTTCGGTCTGCTGCTGACACCGGTGTTCTTTGTCCTGATTCGTCGTCGGGTCGAGCGCAACGAGGCCCGCAAGGCCGCCAAGGCGCTGGCTCAGGAGGTGCATGCATGACTCTCAAACTGTTAATGCCCAGCCTGTTGGTCCTGGTCCTGGCCGCCTGCGCCGTGGGGCCGGACTACAAAGCCCCCCAAACCGCAGCGGCGCACCTGGCTGCTGCCGATGAAAAAACCGCTGCCAGCCAGTTTGACCGCAGCCGCTTCGATGCCATCTGGTGGCAGCAATTCGATGACCCGACCCTCAACCGGCTGGTCGGCAAGGCCCTGCAGGACAACCGCCAACTGCGCGTGGCGTTTGCCCGCCTGAAGGCCGCCCGGGCGATCCGCGACGATGTTGACAATGACGCTCTGCCGACGGTCACCAGCCGCGCCAGCGCCGATATCGGCAAGGGCCAGGTTCCGGGCCAGACCGAGCGCCGGGTCAATAGCGAACGCTATGACCTGGGCCTGGATATGGCCTGGGAGATCGACCTGTTCGGCCGAATCCAGCGGGCACTGGAGGCCAGCGAAGCCGAGGAGCAAGTGGCCCAGGCTGACCTGCAACAGCTTCAGGTGACGTTGATTGCCGAGCTGGTGGATGCCTACGGCCAACTGCGGGGGGCGCAGCTGCGGGAGAAGATCGCCCTGGCCAACCTCAAGAACCAGCAGGATTCGCGAGGCATTACCCAAACCTTGCGCGATGCCGGTGTCGGCAACGAACTGGACGTCGTGCGGGCCGATGCCCGTCTGGCGGCCGTCGAGGCGACCGTGCCGCAACTGCAGGCCGAACAGGTGCGCGCGCGCAATCGTATCGCCACATTGCTGGGCGAACGCCCGGACAGCTTGAGTGTCGACCTGAGCCCGGCGCAACTGCCCGCCATTGCCAAGGCCCTGCCCATCGGCGATCCGGGCGAGCTGCTGCAGCGCCGGCCCGATGTGCGCAGTGCCGAACGCAAGCTGGCCGCCGCCACGGCCAATATTGGCGTGGCCACGGCCGACCTGTTTCCGCGGGTCAGCCTGAGCGGCTTCCTTGGCTTTACCGCTGGGCGCGGCTCGCAATTGGGTTCGGCAGCAGCCAAGGCCTGGAGCCTGGGGCCGAGCATCAGTTGGGCGGCCTTTGACCTTGGCAGCGTGCGCGCCCGGATTCGTGGCGCCGACGCCGACGCCGAAGGGGCACTGGCCAGCTATGAGCAACAGGTTTTGCTGGCACTGGAAGAGTCGGAAAACGCCTTCAGCGATTACAGCAAACGCCAACAGCGCCTACTGGCCTTGCTGCGCCAAAGCGAAGCCAGCCGCGCCGCCGCGGACCTTGCCTCGATCCGCTATCGCGAAGGTACGGTCGACTACCTGGTATTGCTCGACGCCGAACGCGAACGCCTGACCGCCGAAGATGCCCAGGCCCAGGGCGAAGTGGACCTGTACCGAGGCATCGTGGCGATCTACAAGGCGCTGGGCGGGGGGTGGCAACCTAACCCGGTGGTGGCGTCCCGGTAGGCGGTGGTGGTCAACAGATCGCATGAGCCCCACGAGGTGCCTGCCTTGGTTGTTCCTTTGTTCTTGAGATCGAGCGCCGCCCGCGCGGCGCATCGCCGGCTAAAGCCGGCTCCCACATTGGTTGCAACGTGCCATGGCCTGTGAGATTGGAGTTGTCAGCCACGCGCCCCCCACCCGAAACCACAAAAATCCAAAGCCGAACCACCAAGGCTAACAACCCCAACCCCACAGGCCATGGCACGTTGCAACCAATGTGGGAGTCGGCTTTAGCCGGCGATGCGCCGCGCGGGCGGCGCTCGATTTTGGCAACAGCACAAAACCCAAGGCAAGCGCCTGGAAGCCTTGATACGGTCTCCCTCCTTCATTCTCAGGGTGATCCCGCAGAGTGCCTGTCAACAGATCGCATGAGCCCCACAAGGTGCCTGCCTTGGTTTTTCCTTTGCTCTTGAGATCGAGCGCCGCCCGCGCGGCGCATCGCCGGCTAAAGCCGGCTCCCACATTGGTTGCAACGTGCCATGGCCTGTGAGATTGGAGTTGTCAGCCACGCGCCCCCCACCCGAAACCACAAAAATCCAAAGCCGAACCACCAAGGCTAACAACCCCTACCCCACAGGCCATGGCACGTTCCCCCGGTGTCAGGATAGTTGTCGCCTCTCCGATTTTTCCTAAAAAAGCATATCGGGGGCGGAAAGAGACTGGTCGTGCCGTATTATTCACCTGAACGCAGAGCCGCATTGCTCAAGATGCTGCTTCCCCCACTGAGCCTGTCGATGGCCGAGGTTTCTCGGCGCGAAGGGGTCAGCGAAATGTCTTTGTCCAACTGGCGCAAGCAGCTCAGTTCTGAAGGAAATGCAGTGTCCGAAAACAAGCCGCTGACCGAGAACTGGTCAGCCGAAACCAAGTTTGCTGTTGTCCTTGAAGCGGCCGGCTTGTCCGAGATCGACCTGGGCGAGTATTGCCGGCGCAAAGGCCTTTACCCCGAGCAAATCACTGCTTGGCGACAAGCCTTCATTACCGGCCAGAAGTCGGATAAAGCCCTGCAAAAAGAGGATCGAGAGCAGTCGCGCAAGGATAAGAAGCGTATCCAGGAGCTTGAGCGAGAACTGCGCCGCAAAGATAAGGCGCTCGCTGAAACAGCCGCGTTGTTGGTGCTGCGAAAAAAGCTCAACGACTACTGGGGGACCGACAACGAGGACAACTGACGTCTTTGCCGCAACGGCAGTTGTTCGTTGACTGGCTGAGTGAAGCGGTCATGGCGGGAGCCAGAAAAATCCGGGCCTGCCAGGAGGTCGGTTTATCGCCGCGAACCCTGCAACGCTGGACCGAAACTGAAGTCGTTCAGGCCGATGCTCGAACGACGGTCGTTCGGCCAACGCCCTGTAACGCACTGAGCGAGGGCGAGCGACAGGTGATTGTGACGCTGTGCAACAGCCCTGAGTACGCCCATCTACCGCCGAGTCAGATCGTGCCGCGCCTGGCCGATCAAGGGCGTTATCTGGCGTCGGAGGCGACGTTTTATCGCGTCTTGCGGGCGGCGGGTCAACAGCAACACCGAGGTCGTAGCCAACGCCCCAGGCGGCATGCCGCACCGACGACGCATGCGGCCAAAGGGCCCAATCAGGTGTGGTCGTGGGACATCACCTATTTGCCGTCGCCGATACGTGGAAAGTATTACTACCTCTATTTGATCGAAGATATTTACAGCCGCAAAGCCGTGGGCTGGGAGGTTTACGACGCGGAAAGCGGCGAGAAAGCCGCTGCGCTGCTGCAACGCAGCGTGATCGGCGAGCAGTGTTTGCGCGAGCCTCTGGTGCTGCACTCGGACAACGGAGCGCCGATGAAATCGGTGACGCTGTTGAACAAGATGTATGACCTGGGCATCACGCCCTCGCGGGGACGACCGCGGGTCAGCAACGACAATCCCTACTCGGAGTCGTTGTTTAGAACGCTGAAATACTGCCCGCAATGGCCGCCGGATGGCTTTGCCAGCTTGGACGCTGCACGCGCTTGGGTGAGGGATTTCATGCGCTGGTATAACCACGAGCACCGGCATAGCCGTATCCGGTTCGTCACGCCAGCCGAGCGGCATCGAGGAATGGACCATCAGGTCCTGGCCCGACGGCATGAGTTGTATGAGCGAGCCAAGGAGAAAAAGCCGGAGCGGTGGTCAGGCCGGACGCGTAACTGGCAGCCGATCGGTACCGTGTTGTTGAACCCGGATCGAGAGCAACAGGTCGAGAAAAGAGCGGCATAGTTAGACGGTTGAAGCGACAAGTACCTTGAAGTGCGACACGAAGTCGTTTGTAGAAGTTGTTCCCGCTTCAACTGAGGGAACCACCAATGTCACTTGGTGAATCTAGGAGTCTGAATAAAGAGCGACTCTGACAATGTAACGAAGCACTGCGAGGTGCGGGGTATCAATCGCGAGAGGCGTACTCTTCTGGCAGCCATACGCCGGTGTAGTGCTAGATAGTTGGTATGGTGAACACATGTGAATCTGCGCTAAAGGTCGTTAAGTTGAACAAGCGGAAATGGCTATTGCGCTTGAACCAAAACGGTAACGGAGGTGGGAAGAGCGCTTTTCAAGTGCGCCTTCGTGACCCGCACGCCTCCCGGCTCATAGCAGGCACCTAACCCGACATACTTCTGCAAGTGGAACGTGGGAACCCCGTATCGCGCCCTGCGGGGACAGTAGGCCGCAAGGTCTGCCAATGGCGGTGCGGGAACAGGATCGAGGACAAAGCGAACGCCGCCCTGTAATGGGACGGATAGGGATTGCAACATCACCCCACGCGAAAGCGGGCAGACTTCCTCTTGGTCTCTCTTCACAAGAGAATTTTTAGAACCATCTAAACGGGAGGAGAGCAAATGAATGCTGCAACACTGGCGTGTGCACCTTCCGGCGTGGCATGGGACGGCATTAATTGGATCGATGTCCAGCGCCATGTAAGACGGCTGCAAACGCGTATTGTGAAGGCCACCCAGGCCGGCAGGCACAACAAGGCGAAAGCCTTGCAATGGCTGCTGACCCACTCGTTTTGTGGCAAGGCATTAGCCGTCAAGCGAGTGACTGAAAACAAAGGCAAGAATACCCCCGGCGTGGACAAGGTGACGTGGAAAACGCCGAGGGCAAAGACCAACGCGATTGCGTCGTTGAAGCGGCGAGGTTACTCGC
Source organism: Pseudomonas sp. KH_021 (assembly GCF_057838865.1). NCBI lineage: Bacteria > Pseudomonadati > Pseudomonadota > Gammaproteobacteria > Pseudomonadales > Pseudomonadaceae > Pseudomonas > Pseudomonas sp. KH_021. Next base: position 3,482,540 of record NZ_CM174477.1, read on the forward strand.
CTCTTCCGCTTCGGAGAGTGATGATTCCGAAAAAAAATGGCAAGACGAGGCCGCTCGGCATACCCGTGATGAAGTGTAGGGCTATGCAAGCGTTGCACTTGCTGGCCCTGGAACCGATCGCGGAAACCACCGCCGACCTGAATTCTTATGGGTTCAGGCCGGAACGCTCAACTGCCGATGCCGGTGAACAATGCTTCACTTGTTTGGCGCAAAAGGCGAGCGCGCAGTGGGTGCTGGAGGCTGATATTCAAGGCTGTTTCGACAAAATCAGTCACGACTGGATGATCACCAATATCTCAACGGACAAGGTGGTTTTAAATAAGTGGCTCAAGGCGGGATTCGTGTATCAAAACAAACTCTTTCCCACCGACTCCGGCGCCCCGCAAGGGGGCATAATATCGCCAGTGTTGGCAAACATGACATTGGATGGCCTCGAACTGATGCTCTCGGAAAAATTCCCGAAAGCGAAGAGAACAGGCCGGAAAATGAACATGGTGCGTTACGCGGATGACTTCATTATTACTGGTAATTCGAAAGAGTGGCTGGAACAAGAGGTCAAGCCCGCAGTGGTTGAATTTCTGGCAGAGCGTGGGCTAGTCCTGTCACCTGAAAAAACCAAAGTAACGCACATCAAGGATGGGTTTGACTTCCTCGGATGGAACATCCGCAAGTACAGCGGCAAGCTGTTGATGAAGCCGTCGAAAGCGAACGTCAAAGCGCATCTTGACAAAATCCGCGAAGTCATAAAGGCCAACAGGCCGGCTAAACAGACTGACCTGATAAAACAGCTCAATCCTGTGTTACGAGGATGGGCGAATTACCACAGCCATGTAGTCGCCAAGAAAACCTTTAATCGAATCGACTCCAACGTATGGTCAATGCTATGGCGATGGGCGGTAAGAAGGCACCCGAACAAAGGAGCCCGGTGGGTTAAGGAGCACTACTTCAAGACCAGAGGCACCCGAACTTGGGTATTTGCCGCAACAGAAGAAAGAAAAGATGGAGCGAAAAGGGAGCGCATCCTGCTCGCAGAGTCGGATACGCCAATACAGCGGCACATCAAGATCAAAGCGGACGCGAACCCGCACGACCCACAGTGGGAGCAGTATTTCGAGTCCCGATGGAGCAAGAAAATGCTGTACTCGTCGAAAGGTCGCGGGAAGCTTTACCGTGTCTGGCGGAGGCAAGATGGCATGTGCTCTACCTGTCAGAAACCAATCACAAAGAACACCCCTTGGGATGTTCGCTGTATTGTAAAACGGACTGACGGCGGATCAGATGCAGCAAGCAACCTGCAAATGCACCATCTCAATTGCCGTAGAAATCAGCAACACGCCTAAAACGAAGTTGGGTAACCGGGTGTCGAAAGATGCCTTAGTAGAGGCTTGAGCCGTGTGCGTTGAAAGGCGCATGCACGGTTCTTAGGGGGCTGGACGCGGGCAACCGCGTCTGGCTACCCGACAAACGCCGCGTTGCAACAAATGTGGGAGCCGGCTTTAGCCGGCGAATGCGCCGCGCGGGCGGCGCTCGATTTACGTAACACCGCAAAACCCAAGGCAAGCGCCTGGAAGCCTTGATGCGATCCTCTTCATTCTCATGGTGCACCCGCCCGAAGGTGCCTGTCAGCAGATCGCATGAGCCCCACAAGGTGCCTGCCTTGGTTGTTCCTTTGCTCTTGAGATCGAGCGCCGCCCGCGCGGCGCATCGCCGGCTAAAGCCGGCTCCCACATTGGTTGCAACGTGCCATGGCCTGTGAGAGTGGAGTTGCATGGAGATGCCCGAGGGCTGCACTGGGCGACCTTGAATGCCATTGAGGTGGCGATGGGGTTGACTGAAGCGTTGCTGGACGGGGCCGAGGGTTTGTAGGAGCAGACCTTGGTCGCGATGGCATCACCGCGGTCTACGATGAACCGCGGTGATGCCATCGCGACCAAGGTCTGCTCCTACAAGGGGTTGCGGTGGTCGCCAGGGGATTTGTGGCGATCACCGCGGTGGTTAGGTAGACCGCTGGGTTACAGGGGATACAAGGCCTCATCAAACTGCTCAAGGCGCGGGAATTTCAGGGGCTGGTCATCTTGCAGATGCTCCAGGCGCTGGCGGTAACCCTGCAGGAATTCCTCGCGTGCCTCATTGCTGATGTACGGCACATGCCAGGCCACGAAGGGTTCGAGCACTTCCATGCCGGTGTACGCCAGGGTGCCGCGCAGCAGTGGTCGTAGCATGTCTTCCAGTGGCCCGTGAATCGCGCCTTCGCCAAACATGTGCTCGCGCCCGCCCAGGGTGACTGTCACCAAGGCCTTTTTGTTGCGCAGCCCGCCCTGATCGTAGAAGCGCTTGCCGCCATAGCACACACCCGAGACCAGCACCCGGTCGATCCAGCCCTTGAGGATTGCCGGGGTGGAGAACCAGTAGATCGGGAAATTGAGGATCAGCAGGTCTGCCCACAAGAGCTTGTCCAGTTCCTCGCGGATGTCGCTGGCCAGCGATTGGCTTTTCACGCCCAGTCGTTGTTCCAGGGCATAGACCAGATACTCCGGGTTTTCCCGGGTCGAGAAGTCTTCAGCGCTGGCCACCGGGTTCCAGTTCATGGCGTACAGGTCCGAGACCTGGACCTGATGCCCTTGGGCAGTCAGGGTCTGCACTGCCTCGTCGCGCAAGGCGGCAGTGAACGATAGCGGCTCGGGATGGGCGTGGACGATCAGTACGTTCATGGCAGTTCCTTGATAAGTTGAGGCGATGCAGTCGGGGCGATGTCGCGCTGGTCGAGCAAGCGCTGCAGCCAGTCAGGGTCCATCTGCGGTTCCGAGGAAAACAGCAGGCCCGTGTAGTCCTGGTGCGGAGGGGTGAATATGCGTTCGCGTGGGCCCTGGTCCACCACGCGGCCGCGTTGCATCACCACCACTTGGTCGGCAATGGCGCGCACTGTGGCCACGTCATGGGTGATAAACAGATAGGCCACGCCCAGCTCACGCTGGACCCGGTCCAGCAGCTTGAGGATGCCTTCTGCCACCAGTTGATCGAGCGCCGAGGTGACTTCGTCGCAAATGATCAGCTCGGGTTCGGCCGCCAGCGCCCGGGCGATACAGATCCGCTGCTTTTGCCCACCGGACAGCTCGCGCGGCTGGCGATGCATGAATTTGGCCGGGTCCAGTTCGATCATGTCCAGCAGTTCAGCGGTGCGCTGATACAGCGCCTTGCCCTTGAGACCCAGGTAAAAGCTCAAGGGCCGGCCGATGATTTCACCGATGGTCTGCCGCGGGTTCAGGGCGGTGTCGGGGATCTGGTAGATCATCTGCACGCGCTGCAGCTGCGCCTTGCTGCGCCGACGGTAGTCCGCTGGCAGCGGCTCGCCGTTGTACAGCACCTGCCCGGATGTTGGAGTCAGCAAGCCACTGATCAGGCGCGCCGTGGAGCTTTTACCGCTGCCCGACTCACCAATCACGGCCAGGGTCTGGCCACGGTACAACTCGAACGAGACGTCGTGCAGCACCGGTTGGACGCCGTAGCTGGCGCAGGCCTTGTCCAGTTTCAGCAAGGGTTGTTCTTGGGCAGGCGCAGTTTTAGCCTCGGTGTTAAAGCAGCGTACCGCCCACAAGGACTTGGTGTAGTCCTGCTGAGGGGCAGCCAACATGTTGCGGGTCTGGGCCTGTTCCACCAGCTTGCCGTGACGCAGCACCATGATCCGGTCGGCCATCTGCGCCACCACCGCCAGGTCGTGGCTGATGTACAGCGCGGCCGTGCCGAAGCGTTTGACCGCGTCACGAATCGCCACCAGCACTTCGATCTGGGTGGTCACATCAAGCGCCGTGGTCGGTTCGTCGAAGATGATCAAGTCGGGGTGGCAGGCCATGGCCATGGCCGTCATCACCCGCTGCAACTGGCCACCAGACACCTGATGCGGATAACGCTGGCCAATCTGCTCGGGGTTGGGCAGTTGCAGCAAGCGATACAGCTCGATGGCCTCGCGCTTGGCCTGCTCGCGGCTGATGCCGCCGTTCTGAACGGCTGTCTCGATATGCTGGTCGATCAACCGATGCGCCGGGTTGAAGGACGCCGCCGCGCTCTGGGCCACATAAGCGATGCGCAGGCCACGCAGCTTGCGCAACTGGTTGGCGGGCAGGTTACGCAGGTTCAGGCCGTCGAAATGCACCGAGCCCTGGGTAATCCGGCAGCCGTCGCGGGTGTAACCCATGGCCGCCAGGCCCAGGGTCGATTTGCCCGCACCGGACTCGCCGATCAGGCCCAGCACTTCGCCGCGCATCAGGGTCAGGTCGATGCCCTTGACCAGCGGGTGCCAGGCATCCTCGTAATGGCCTTCGATATGCAGGTCGCGGATCACCAGCAAGGGTGCTTCATGGTTCGAAGTGGTCATGCTCAGCACTCCTTCAGGCCGCTGGATTTGTGCAGCATCCAGTCAACGACAAAATTGACACTCACCGTGATCACCGCAACGGCCAGGGCCGGCAGCAATGGGCTGACATCGCCAAAGGTGATCAGCACGGCGTTGTCACGCACCATGCTGCCCCAGTCGGCGGTCGGCGGCTGGATACCCAGGCCCAGGAAGGACAGCGCACTGATAAACAGAAAGACGAAGCAAAAGCGCAGGCCGAATTCGGCAATCAACGGCGCGGCGGCGTTAGGCAGGATTTCGCGACGGATCAGCCACCACAGGCCCTCCCCGCGCAGCCGTGCAGCCTCGACGTAGTCCTGCACGACAATGCCCATGGCCACGGCCCGCGCCAAACGAAACACTCGGGTTGCGTCCAGTAAAGCAATCACCAAAATCAGTGAAGTGGCCGTGGTACCGACCACGCTCAGGATCAGCAAGGCAAAGATCAACTGCGGGATCGCCATCAGGATATCCACCACTCGCGACAAGCCCTGATCGACCCAACCGCCCTTCAGTGCCGCTACCAGGCCGCCCAGGCCGCCCAGCGCAAACGCCAGCAGCGTGGTCATGAACGCAATGCCCAAGGTATTGCGGGCGCCGTACACCAGGCGGCTGAACATGTCGCGCCCCAGGTTATCGGTGCCCAGCAGAAACTGCCCGCCCCAGGGCTCAAAGCCATCGCCCACCACTTGGGTTTCGCCATACGGCGCCAGCAGCGGCGCGAACACCGCCACCAGCACATAAACAACAATCATCAACACCCCGAACTGCGCACTCAGCGGTGCCCGGGCCAATTCGATCAACAAGCGCTTCATGGCCTACCCCTTCGGATGCATCAGGCGTGGATTGCTGGCGATGGAGAGCACATCGGCCAGGGTATTGAGCAGGATGTAAGTCGCGGCAAAAATCAGGCTGCAGGCCTGCACCACCGGAATGTCGCGCTTGGCCACCGAGTCGACCAGCAACTGGCCCAGGCCCGGATAGACAAACACCACCTCGACCACCACCACACCCACCACCAGGTACGCCAGGTTCAGGGCCACCACGTTGACGATCGGCGCCAGCGCGTTGGGCAGTGCGTGCTTGAAGATGATGCGGCTCTGGCTGACGCCTTTGAGCCGCGCCATTTCGATGTAGGGGCTGGCCAGCAGGTTGACCAGCGAGGCGCGGGTCATGCGCATCATCTGCGCAATCACCACCAGGCTCAGGGTCGCGACGGGCAGGATCGACACTTGCAGCACCTGGCCAAACGAGGCATCAGGCGGCAGGCTGGAAATGCTGGGCAGCCAATTCAGCTTCACCGAAAAGAACAGAATCAGCAGATAAGCCACAAAGAACTCGGGAAACGACACCGCGCTCAAGGCCGTGGTGTTGAGCAGCCGGTCGAACCAGGAGTTGCGGTACAGCGCCGCGAGCATCCCCAGTACCAGCGCCAGCGGCACTGACACCAGGGCGGCTAGCGCGGCCAGCGACAGGGTGTTGCCCAGGCGCGAGCCAATCAGATCAGCAATCGGTCGCTGGTTGGCCAGCGAGATGCCCAGGTCGCCCTGCAACAGATGCCAGAACCACATCCCGAAGCGGGTCAGCGGCGGCAGGTCCAGACCCAGTTGGGTCCGGTAGGCGGCCACGGTTTGCGCGGTCGCCGACTGCCCAAGCATGGCCTGGGCGATGTCGCCGGGCAGCATGCTGACCGCCAGAAAAATAATCACTGCCACTGCGAACAGCGACAGCACGCCCAGCGCCAGGCGCTGAAGCAACAACTTGGCAAGACTTTTCACCTAAACACTCCTTACAGGGACTCAGCGAGGGTTGGCGAGCACGGCACTCAGGCCTGCCACCAGCGCTCAATCACTCGCAAGCCATCCAGTTCGCCGTAAGGCGCGGTCTGCCCGCCATGCACCACGCGGTTGGAGCGAGCAGCCACCGAGCTTGCGAACAGCGGCACGATGGCCCCGCTGTCATCGCGGCAGATCTGCTGCATCTCGTTGTACATCTCGCGGCGCAGCGGCTCGTTGAGCTCACCCCGGGCGGCGTTGAGCAACTGGTTGAAGCGTGCGTTGTCCCAATGGGTTTCGTTCCAGCTGGCACCCTTGGCGTAGCCGATGCTGAACATGCGGTCGGCGGTCAGGCTGCTGTACCAGAACGAACTGGTGAAAGGCTGCTTGTTCCAGACGTTGGTGAAAAAGCCGTCGGCGGGCTCGCGCACCACATCAATGTCGATACCGGCCTGGCGCGCCTGCTCCTTGAACAGCACCGAGGCGTCGACCGCGCCGGTATAGGCCGCATCGGAGGCCTGCAAACGGACCTTGAGCGATTCCATGCCCGCCTTGCGCAGGTAGAAGCGCGCTTTGTCCGGGTCATACTTGCGCTGCTCCAGCGCCGTGTTGAGGAAACGGCTGGTGGGCTGGATCGGGTGATCGTTGCCGACCAGGCCGTAGCCCTTGAGCACCGAGGCCAGCAGCGCCTCACGGTCGATACCGTGCTTCATCGCCATGCGGATGTCGTTGTTGCCGAACTCCTTGCTGTCGCAGAGCATCGGGAAGGTGTAGTGCTGTGCACCCTCGGTTTCTTCGATCACAAGGTTCGGGTTGCGCTTGAGCAACCCAATGGTCTTCAAATCGACCTTGTTGATCACGTCTACGGAGCCTGTGACCAGGGCGTTGATCCGAGCAGCGCCGTCGGCAATCGCCAGCAATTCGGCGCCTTCAAAATGCGCCCGGCCAGGCTTCCAGTAGCCTGGGTTGCGCTCCAGCACCATGCGCACGCCCGGCTCGAACGACTTGATCCGGTAGCCCGCAGTGCCTACGCCCGCGCGCCAGTCGGCAACGCCATCCTTACTGGGCATGATTGCCAGGTGATAGTCAGCGACGACGTAGGCGAAATCCGCATTGCCCGAGCGCAACTCGAACACCACGGCATCGTTGCCCTGGGTCTTGACGCTGGCCACATCGCCCAGCACGGTCTTCGCCGCCGAGGTGGTGTTGTCGCCCAGGTGGTGGTTGATCGAGGCGACCACATCGTCATTGGTGAGGGTCTTGCCGTTATGAAATTGCACGCCCTGGCGGATCTTGAAGGTCCAGATGCGCGCATCGGGCGAAGCGGACCAGCTTTCGGCCAGCTCTGGGATGGCGGTGCCGTCCACGGCAATTTCAGCCAGGGTGTTGTAGACCGCCGAGAAGCCGACAAAGGTAAAGGTGTCGCTCCAGGCACCCGGGTCGTAAGAGTCGGTGCTGCTGCCCCCGGCCAGACCCAGGCGCAGGATGCCACCGGCCTTGGGCGTCGCCTCTTGGGCAAAGGCCCCGAGCGGCAAGCCCATGGACATGGCCGCACCGACCAGGCCCAGGGCGGCGCTGGTTTTCAAGAAGTCGCGACGAGTGTGATTCGTAAGCGTTTGAATGATTTTGTTGTTGTTATCGCTCATTGCCTTGCCCCTGTTGGATCGCAGAGAAAAATGGTTCGGGATTGGCGTTGCTTGTTCTAATTTCTATTTGTTACCGTAACAAATACATTAATAAATGCAACAGGCAAAATCCACAGTCATCAAATGACCTTTACACTGCCGAGCAGCCCAAGCTTTTCACCTTGAGATCGCCCCATGAGCCAATCGACTCGATTGATTACCGCGTCCTACATTTTGTCTTTCGTGGCGGCCAATGCGCCGCAGAAGCTGCGCACCGAAACCATCGCCAAATGGGTCAAGGTGCACCCCACCCGCGTGCGCAATCTGGTCTCGCAAATGGTCAAGGCCAATATTCTCAAGTCGCTGCGCGGCCCCCACGGCGGCCTCACCCTCGCCCGTCCGGCACGGGAAATCACCCTGCGCGAGGTGTATGACGCCGTTCAGGAAAGCTCGCTGATCGCGGAAAAAATCGACAACCCGTTTTCGGGAATGGAAGACCATTGCAGGGTCTTCGAAGTCTTCACTCAACTGTTCGCGATGCTTGAGGACAACATGCGCCTGGACCTTGAAAAAATCACTGCTGACCATCTGTTTGTCGCCTTCGACCGGCCCCTGGAAAAGGAGCGGGCCGAAGGTTGATGATTCAGAGCTGGATGGCCTTGGTCTCGATGAACTCGGCCAGGCCTTCCTCGCCCCACTCCCGGCCATTGCCCGACTGTTTGTAGCCACCGAAGGGCGCCTGGTAATTGAACGCGCCACCATTGACGAAGCACTGCCCGGCTCGCAGTTGCCGTGCAAGTTGCACCGCGCGTTCGGTGGTACCGGCCCACACCCCACTGGACAGGCCGAACGGCGAATCGTTGGCAAGCTCGACCGCGTGGGCTTCATCACGGTAAGGAATCAGGCACAACACCGGGCCGAAGATCTCTTCCTGGGCAATCCGCATGCGGTTATCGACGTCGGCAAACAGCGTTGGCTGGACGTAGAAGCCCTTCTCCAACCCGCTAGGCAGCGGAGCACCGCCTGCGATCAGCCGTGCGCCCTCCTCCTGGCCAATGCGGATGTAATCGAGCACCGTGCGCCGTTGACCGGCCGAACACATAGGCCCCAGAAAGCTCGCTGGATCCAGTGGGTCACCCATCACCAGGCTTTCGGCTTCAGCACGCGCCAACTCCAGCGCCTCGGCATAGCGGCTGGCCGGCAGCAGCATGCGCGTCAGCGCTGTGCAGGTCTGCCCGGAGTTGATCATCACGTCCTGCACGCCGTAGCGCACGGCAGCGGCCAGGTCGGCGTCCTCGCCAATCAGCAACGGTGACTTGCCACCCAGCTCCAGGCACACCCGCTTGACCGATGGCGCCGCCGCTTGCGCCACGCGCACGCCAGCACCGGTGGAGCCTGTAAACGAGACCATGTCCACATCCGGGTGGCGGGCCAGAGCTTCGCCAACCTTGGCCCCCGGCCCGCTGACCAAGTTGAAGACACCGGCCGGCAAGCCGATGGCTTCGAGCATCTCTGCCAGCAAGAAGGCGTGCAGCGGGGTCTCCTGGCTCGGCTTGACCACCACCGTGCAGCCCGCCGCCAACGCCGGCGCCAGCTTGCCGATCAACTGGTGCAGCGGGTAGTTCCAGGGGTTGATGAAGGCGCAGACGCCGACCGCTTCGCGCACTACCTGCGAATTGCCGACCTGACGCACCTGATCCATCAACCCGGCAATCTCGATGTAGTGGGCAAGGCCGGCAATCGGCCCTTCAACCTGGACCGCACGGCACCACTGCACCGGCATGCCCAATTCGGCGGTAATGACCGAGGCCATCTCATCGGCACGCGCCGTCAACTGCTCGACCAGATCGCGGATAAAGCCGGCGCGCACGCTCGAAGGGGTACGCGACCAACTGGCAAAGGCTTTGCGAGCCGCCGCCACGGCGCGGTCCACGTCGCGTTCATCGCCCAGCGGCACCTGGCCGATCACTTGCTCTGTGGCGGGGTTGAACACCTGGGCAAAGCCTTCACCGGACGGGCGCTGCCAGGCACCGTCGATAAACAGCGCGGTATGGTTATGCATGGTTTTTTTCCTTGATCAGCGCTTCGGCGCAGCGAGCAATACGTTGGCAGGCATCACGCAGGTGCTCCTCGGCCACGACCAGGCCCAGGCGGATATGCCCGGCGGCGCTAGGGCCAAAGGCTTCACCGGCAAGCACTGACACCCCGTAGTGGTCCAGCAGGTATTCGGAGAAAGCCTGGGCAGAAAGTCCGGTGGCGCGAATATCGACCATCACGAACATCCCGCCATCGGGCTTCAATGGCCGTGCGCCGACGCTATCGGCCAGGCAGTCGCAGACCAGGTCACGACGCTGGCGGTACGCCTCGCGCATCGTCTCAAGCTCGGGAATCGGCGTATCCAGCGCCACCACGGCGGCGTCCTGGATAAATTCCGGGGAGCCGTAGAGCATGCATAGCGCCAGGTTTTCCAGGTGGGTCGCCAACGCCGGGGGCGCCACCACCCAACCCAGTCGCCAGCCGGTCATGGCGTGGGACTTGGACAGGCTGTTCAAGGTGGCCGTGCGCTCGGCCATGCCCGGCAAGCTGGCGGGGCTGATGTGCTCACCTTCGAACAACAGCTCGCTGTAGACCTCATCGCTGATCAGCCACAGATCGTGGGCGATACACAGCTGCGCCAGGGCCTCCCAGGTCGCCTTCGGCAAGCTGGCGCCCGAGGGGTTGTGCGGGCTGTTGAGGGCCAGTGCACGAGTGCGGGGGGTGATGCGTGAGGCGACGTCTTCGGCCATGACTCGAAAGCCGTTTTCCGGGCGCACCGGCACCGGGATCACGGTAGCGCCACAGGCGCCGAACACGGCTTCATAGGTCACATACATGGGCTCTGCGACCAGCACTTCGTCGCCCGCTTCCAATACGCATTGGGCCACACTGAACAGTGCGCATTGGCCACCGGCCAGCACCACGACCTGATCGGCGTCTACCGCCTGGCCGCTGCGTTGCTGATGGCGGCGGGCGATGGCCTCACGCAGGGCCAGTTTGCCGCGCACGTCGGAGTAATGGGTGTGGCCGGCATTGAGGCTGTCGACGGCGGCCTTGACGATGGGCGCCGGGGTATCGAAATCCGGGTCGCCCACCGACAGCAACAATACATTTTCACCCGCGGCACGCTTGGCCAGGGCACGGTAGTGAATATCCCAGGCGGCGGCGCCGTCACCGGCGATTCGTTTGGTCAGGGAGGTAAAACGCATGTCGTTCTCCTTACAAATTGGGGTGTAGGAGCAGACCTTGGTCGCGATCGCATCACCGCAGTCTCTGCGATGAACCGCGGCGATGCCATCGCGGGCTAGCCCGGCTCCTACATCAGTCTTCGACCAGCACCTTGGGATTGGAATTGCCCCACACGGTGTAGAGGTCAGCCAGCAAGGCGCCGTTGATGTCTTCGATTTCCGTCTGGCTGACTTCGCTGCCGCCCTGCTTGCCGAACAGCACCACTTCATCGCCTGCACGCACGTCCGGCAGGTCGGTGACGTCGACCATCAGGGTGTTCATCGAGACCTTGCCCACCACCGGTGCGCGATGGCCATTGATGACCACGGCGCCCTTGTTGGTGAACACGCGGCGGTAACCATCGGAGTAGCCGACGGTAATGTTGGCCAGCTTCGAATCGCGGCTCAGGGTGTAGGTGCGGTCATAGCCGACGGGGTTACCTTGCGGGTAGGCATTGACCGTGGCCACACGTGACTTGAACTGCATCGCTCGCCGGTATTCGGTGTGCGAGGGCACGGTGTCGCCAAACAGCGCGCCACCGGGGCGGACCATGTCCAGGCGTGACTCAGGCACCTCAAGCGTGGCGAAGGAGTTGGCGGCATGCAGGGTGATCTTCTTGCGATCCAGGCGCGCCGTGTCCATCAGCCAGGCGGCTTGTTCGTTAAAGGTCTGCAGGCCCTTGCGCACGTCATCCTTATCCTCGACGGCGAAGTGGGTCATGATCGCGACCACCTTCAAATCGGGAACCTGAGTGATCGCCACGGCATCCTGACGGCCCTGTTCGGTGGCCATTTCAATGCCGTTTCGGCTCATGCCGCTGGAGTTCAGGCCCAGGTGTACACGCAGGGTCTGGCCATGCTTGCGAGCGATATCGGCCGCGTTGCGGGCGAACTGCAAGTTGCCGACCAGCTCTTCGATGTCGTAGGCAAGGGCGTCTTCAACTTCAGACAGCGTTGCGGTGCGAACCCGGATCAGCTGGCCCTTGAAGCCGCTTTGGCGCACCACACGGGCCTCTTCGTTGCTGGCCACGGCGATGCAGGGGACGCCCATCTTGATCATCGACGGCATCACCAGGCCGATGCCATGGCCGTAGGCATCCGCCTTGAGCACGGCGCACAGCTTGGACTTGCCAGCCAGCTCAGCCTGCAAGGTGTGGATGTTGTGTTCCAGTGCTGTCTTGTTGACTTCGACCCAGGCGTTGCTGTTGTGCGCGGTCAGCGTCGAGGTGCCGTTGTCCAGGGTCAGGGGTGGAGCGGCCTGGACCTGGGCTTGCCAGAGCACCAGACCCAGGGATAGAGCGAGAAGTGTGCGGTTGAATGGCATTTTTGGTGTGTCCTTGAATGGGGTGATCGCGATGTCCTGCCCTCGGGCTTGGTCGCAATGCCCTGCCCTTGTGTAGGAGCAGAGCTTGCTCGCGATGAAATCGACGCGGTTTGTATGAATGACCGCGGTGATGCTATCGCGAGCAAGCTCTGCTCCTACAGGTCATCGGGCGCAGTCGTGCTTGAGTTCGATCAGGGTTACGCCGGGGTGGGCGAAGCCGGCCTTGAGGGACGCTTGCAGTTCATCCAGGCTTTGCGGTTCGCTCACTGTGCAGCCGTAGGCACGGGCCAGGGCGGCGAAGTCCGGGTTGCGCGGCAGTACGCCAATCGGCTCGATATCCAGACTCAGCATGTCGTCGCGAATCTGCCCCAGGGCATCGTTGTTCCAGAGCAGCACCACCAAGGGGCTGTCCAGCTCTTCCACCGCCGTGGCCAATTCCTGAGCGGTGTAGAGAAAACCGCCATCGCCCACCAGCACCAGGCCTGGCCGTTGCGGCGCACCGAACTTGGCGCCGATACCGGCGGGCAAGCCATAGCCCAGGGTGCCGTAGCCGGTCGGGTGCAACCAGCTGCGCGGCGCACGGCTGGCGAAGGCGTAGTTGCCGGTGTAGGCCAACTGGGTCATGTCGGTGCTGATAAAGGCGTTGTCAGGCAGTTCCGCCTCGATGCGCGCCAGGATCGCCTGGTGGATGGTCTGCAACGGCCCATGGCTTTGGGCAACCGCCGCCTTCAACGTGGCGACGGCATCAATCGCAGCCTGGCTGGGGCGTGGCGCATCCGGCATCTGCGCCAGCAACGCGGCCAGGGTGGCACGGGAGTCGCCCTGCAAGGCCACGGCGCACGGATAGAAGTCGTTGAACTTGCGCGGGTCGATATCGATCCGAATCAGTTCGCCACTCAGCGGCAAGCGCTCGCGCCAGAAGTCGGTATCGGCCATTTCCGTGCCCACCGCCAACACCACATCGGCCTGTGCGATCAGGTCCCAACCGGGTTGCACGCACAGGGTGGAGCCTGCGTTAAGCGGCGCATCGGGGGCCAGCAAGCCCTTGCCGGCCACGGTGCTGAACAGCGGTGCGGCCAGTTGGGTGCTCAATGCCTGCAGTTCAGCGCCCGCCTCCACGGCGCCACCGCCAGCAATGATCATTGGCCGGCGTGCTTTGTTGAGGGCAGCCACCGCTTGCTCAAGCGCGCTGCTGGCAGGTACGCCACGGCTCGGGCGACGCACGACGTCGCTACTCCAATCGCGAGCCACGGGCGCTGCCAGCACGTCCAGGGGTACGGAAATATGCACCGGCCGAGGTCGCTCGCTGTCGAACACGGCGAAGGCACGGGCGATCAACTCGGGCAGGTCCTGGGCGCTCAGGGCCACGGCCGAGAACGCGGTGATCGGCGCCGTCATGGCGCGCTGATCCTGAGTCTCGTGCAGACAGCCCCAGCCCTTGCCCAGGCTCGCCGTGTGGTTGACGCTGGAAATCACCAACATCGGGATCGAATCGGCGTAGGCCTGGCCGATGGCCGTGGCAGCATTGGTGACCCCGGGGCCGGTGATGATGAAGCACACACCAGGCTTGCCAGTGACCCGGGCATAGCCGTCGGCCATAAAACCCGCGCCTTGCTCGTGGCGGGTCAGTACATGACGAATACCGCTACCGGGTAGCCCACGGTAAAGCTCAAGCGTATGCACGCCGGGGATACCGAACACGGTATCGACGCCGTAGTTGGCCAGCAGGCGCACCAGCGCCTGGCCTCCAGTCAAAGTCGTTTCAGCTTGCATGTTCAGTTCCTCACTCATCAGCCCAGGCGAATTAACGCATCGACTGCGACCGTGCCCTGGGCACCGATCAATAATGGGTTTACGTCCAGTTCCAGCAGCGTTGCGGCGTTTTCGCAGGCGTAGTCGGCCACCGCACGGATAGCACTGACCAGTGCCTCCAGGTCTGCCGCCTCACGACCGCGAAAGCCTTGCAGCAACGGCGCACTGCGCAAGCTCAGCAAGGCGGCGCGGATAGCGCCGTCGGTGGTCGGCAACAGCAGGCTACGGCTGTCCTTGAGGAGCTCCACCAGGATGCCGCCCGCGCCAATCACCAGCGCCAGGCCAAAACCGTTCTCGCGCTTGATACCCACGATCATTTCCGCCAGCGGTGGTGTCGCCATGCGCTCCAGCAACAGCTGGTCGAACGGCACCTGCGGCGCGTAGTCGGCGATGCTCTGGCGCATCGCATCGATGGCAGCCAACAAGGCTTCATCGTTTTTCAGGTTGAGCGCTACAGCGCCCGCCTCGGTCTTGTGCGGCAACTGGGCGCTGACCGCCTTGAGTACCAGCGGATAACCCAATTGGGCGGCAGCCGCCTGTGCTGTATCAGCCGTGCACAGCTGGCCTTGCGGCGTAGGCAGGCCGAAGGCGCGCAAGGCTTGCTTGGCTTGCCATTCATCCAGCAGTTGGCCTTCGCCTTCCAGGGCTTGCGGGCAGATCGGCGTCAAGGCCGATTCGCCCAACGCCAGCAAAGCGGTACGGCGCTGTTGGTAGCGGGCAATTCGCCCCCAGGCGGCCAGGCCATCTTCAACACCCTGTAGCGCGGCAATACCCTTCCCGTGCAGATAGTCGCGAGCCGACGCTGGCAACAGTTCCGGGAAGGCCGAGGTGACAAAGCCGGTCTTGCCGTGGCGTTCCAGGGCTGCGCAATAGAGCGACAGTAACAGGTCACATTCCTTGCGCTCCCCGGTGAACTCGGCGGGGTAATCGAGGACCAGCATCGCGGCATCGGCCGGCGTGCGCAGGGCGCTGTCGAGCATACGCTCCAGCGCGGCTTCATCCCCCCAGATAGCGGTGGTGAAGTCCAGCGGGTTGACCAGGTTGGCGTAAGTAGGCAATACCTGCGCCAGCTCGTCGCACTGGGATTGATCCAGCGATGGCAAGGTCAGTGCGTTGCGCTCGGCGTAGTCGGCAATCAACCCCGCGTCACCGCCCGAACAGGCCAGTGCCACCAGGCTCTGGCCCTTGGGCAAGTTACCGCAAGCCGCAGCCTTGAGGGTTTCGGCAAAGCTGACCGGGCCCGTGACGCGAATCACGCCCAGCCGTTCGAACAGGCTGTCGTACAAGGCGTCGGAGCCGGCCAGCGAACTGGTGTGGCTGAGCGCCAGTTCTGCGCCCAGCTGCGAAACGCCGGTCTTCAGGGCAATAATCGGGATGCCCTTCTCCAGCGCTTTATGGGCGGCGCGAGCAAAGCCCGGGACATTCTTCAGGCCTTCCAAGTGCAGGCCGATAGCTGTGACGCGCGGTTCATCGAGCAGCACGTCCATCAGTTCAGCCACACCCAGTTGCGCCTGGTTACCCACCGAGGCCATGTAGGCCACTGGCAGCGAGCGGTCACTCATGGACAGGTTGTAGGCGAAGTTGCCGCTCTGGGTCAGGATCGCCACACCCTTTTCAACGGACTTGCCGCCATGGGCCACCGGCCACAGGGCCGAGCTGTGCAGGTAGTCCAGCAGGCCGTAGCAGTTGGGGCCCAGCAGCGCCATGTCGCCGGCGGCTTCAAGCAACTGCTGTTGCAGCGCCAGGCCTTCGGCGCCGGTTTCGGCAAAGCCTGAGGCGTAGCAGATCGCGCCGCCTGCGCCTTTGGCCGCCAGTTCAGCGACACAGGTCAGGGTCAGCTCGCGGTTGGTGGCGATAAACACCGCATCCGGTGCGCAGGGCAAGGCCGCCACCGAAGGCACGCAGGGAATGCCCTCAAGGCTTTCGTGCTGCGGATTGACCAGCCACATCTGGCCCTGGTAGCCGCCTTCGGCACAGCGCTTGAGGGCCCGGGCCATGCTGCGTCCGCCCACGAACGCCAAGTGGCGTGGGGCGAGCAGACGCTTGAGGTTTTCACGCAATGTTGGCGTCATGACTGTTCTCCCGGCTTAGCGCAGCAACGGCCGCAGCAGTTCGCGGGAAATGATATGGCGCTGGATTTCCGAGGTGCCTTCCCAGATCCGCTCGATTCGGGCGTTACGCCAGATGCGTTCGATCGGCCCTTCGTCCATCAGCCCCATGCCACCAAAGATTTGCACCGCTTCATCGGCAACCCGGCCCAGGGTTTCGCTGGCGAACAACTTGGCCATGCCAGCCTCGCCGTCAGTCATGCTGCCCTGATCCATCTTCCAGGCGGTGTGCAAGGTCAACAGTTCAGCGGCGCGAATTTGCGTAGCCATGTCAGCCAGCTTGAACGACACGCCCTGATAGGTGCCGATCGGTTGGCCGAATTGCTTGCGATCCGCCGACCATTGCAGCGACAAGTCCAGTGCCCGCTGAGCCTGGCCGACGCAGTTGGCCGCGACCATCACGCGCCCGGCAGTCAGCCAGGCGTTGGCCACTTCCCAGCCCTTGCCGACTTCGCCCAGCACCTTGGAGGCTGGCACGCGGCAGTCGTCGAAAAACATCTCGTAAGTGTGATAGCCACGGTTGCTGACGCACTTGGGACCACGGCGGATGGTCATGCCGGGGGTATTGCGGTCGACCAGGAAGGAGGTCACTGCGTTGCGCTTTTTGCCGTTGTGCTCGTAGGTGTCGGTGACGGCGAAGACAATGGCGAAATCGGCATGGCCGGCATGGCTGATAAAGTGCTTGCTGCCATTGATGACAAAGTCATCGCCGTCGCGCACTGCACGGGTCTTGATGGCGTTGGCATCGGAGCCCGCGCCCGGTTCGGTCAGGGCGAAGCAGTCGGTTTTCTCACCCTGGATGCACGGCAGCAGGTAGTCCTGGATCTGTTGGCCCTTGCACGCCATGAGGATCTTCGAAGGCCGCGCGACAAACACATGCAGGGCCCAGGAGCACTTGGACAGCTCCCGTTCGATCAGGGCCTGGGAGAAGTAGTCCAGGCCGCCGCCGCCCACTTCCTCAGGCATGTTGAAAGCGTAGAAGCCAGCAGCGATGGCCTTGCCGCGAATCTGCGCGGCCAGCTCCGGGGAGACAGCATCGGCGCGATCGACTTCTTCTTCATGGGGCAGCAATTCTTTGGCGACGAAGCTTTTGACGGCTTCAACCAGCATTTCGTGTTCTTGGGTGAGCTGAAAGTTCATGGCGATTCCTTATTGTTGGTTATTGGCCAATGAAGGTAGGGGTGCGTTTTTCGATGGCAGCGCGCAGTGCTTCCGCGCCGTCCTGGCTGCGCCCGCAGAGCAAGCCTGCGGCCAGTTCTGCCTGGAGCTGCTCGGCCAGCGTGCGCTGGGCGCCCTCGCGAATCAGTTGTTTGGTCTGGGTGAAGGCGAAGGTCGGCCCGCTGGCCAGACGCGAAGCCAGTTCCAGGGCCTGGGTGGCCAACTGATCGTCGGCGCAAACCTCGCTGACCAGCCCGGTTGCCAGGGCCCGGTCGGCTCCCCACAACTCGTCGAGGAACAGCAGGCGCTTGGCTTGTTCGCTGCCGATCAACCGTGGCAGGTGCCAGCTGGCACCCGCATCGGGGGAATAAGCCATGGAGGTGTAGCCGGCCTTGAAGCGCGCTGACTGCGCGGCGATTCGAAAGTCACAGCACAGGGTCAGGTCCATGCCGGCGCCGACCGCTGTGCCGTTGATGGCGGCGATGGTGGGCTTGCCAATCTGATGCAAGCAGGCCATCAAAGCGTGGGCGGTTTCCGTCCAGCCATAGGTTTCCAACGCGCCGCGGGCCTCGGCGTCGGCCCATTCGGCGAGGTCTGCCCCGGCACAGAAACTGCGACCGCTGCCGGTCAGCACCAGCACGCGCACAGCAGGGTTGGCCGCATGGCTTTCGAGCAGCGCATGCAGGGCCTTGAGTGTCGGGATATCCAGCGCGTTGCGCTGGGCTGGGCGATTGAGCGTGATCCAGGCCACACCAGCTTCTACTTGGCTGAGCAGAGACGATTGAACAGTCATGCGAGTCCTCGGATTGTTGTGTTTGTCTTGAGGTGGGAGACGACTTGAGGGCGATACTAAACGAGTGTTCAACAAGGCGGCAATGGGGTAATTGAGGTTGTTACATCTTCGAACAACTCGTGACAAAGCGGGGTCTGTGATTGATGACAAACCCCTGATTTTCCTGATGAATTGCGGTATGGGCATCACTCTCTGTAGGAGCAGGGTTTACCGGAATGCCGGACCACCGCGATGGCCATAGGTATCTACACATCTTTTGGTGTACTGCATTTCGTAGCAGTGGACGAGTAGAACGAGGCCACGTCCGGCTGCGCAGCAGTAGTAAAACCTGGCACTTCAGTATTCAGATACACCGCGAGTACAGGCTTTGCGAGGACTACGTCCCCGGACCTGGCCTCGCTGAACTCGTCTACTGCTACGAATGTAGCCGCTGACGAGGTACGAGGCTGCGATCGGCAGCGAAGCGGCCGTAAAACCTGAGACCGTAATCCATCAGGCACACCGAAGGGCCTGAATTTACGACGGCTTCGCCGCCGATCGCAGCCTCGTACCTCGGCAGCGGCTACAAGAGCCGCGCTGCCCCAGAATTGTGTAGATACCTATGCTGCGATGGCCGCACCGCGGTGTATCAGGAAGACCGCGTCGTCTGCATCGCGGGTAAACCCGGCTCCTACACGAATGCCGGACCACCGCGATGAACGCACCACGGTTTGCCAGATGGATTGCGGTGTGGCCACCGCAATCCATCAACGGTTTCAGACCGATGGAACAGTGGCCGCCACCTCACCCCGGCGCCGACGCTGAATCACGAAGTACGCGCCATAACACAGGGCCATGAATCCACCGCCCCAATACAGCGAAGGCCGCTGCGTGGGATCAATCGCCAGGAACACGAACAGCGAGCAGCACAGCGCAATGCACGCCAGCGGTATCCAAGGGAAGAACGGCGCGGAGTACTTGAGGTCGCTGACCTTGCCACCGTCACGAATGAACTCACGACGGAAACGGTACTGGGCCAGCGCGATCACGATCCAGGTCACGGTACCGGCCATGCCGCTGACGGCCATCAGGACCATGAACAAGGTGTCGGCCGCGACGAAGCTGGTCAGCAATGACAGCAGGGCAAAGCACAGGGTGATGCTCAACGCTCGCAGCGGCACGCCACGGGAGTTGATGGTCGCCAGGCTGCGCGGCGCCATGCCGGTTTTCGACATGGACCAGAGGATACGCGTCGAGGCATAGAGGCCCGAGTTACCCACCGAGAGGATCGCGGTCAAAATCACGAAGTTCATGAGATCGGCGGCGTAGGGAATGCCGACCATGTCAAACACCTGCACAAACGGGCTTTCCATCAAGCCAGCCTGTTGCCATGGCACGATGGCCGACAGCACGATGATCGCCAGCACGTAGAAGATCAGCACACGGAACACCACGTTGCGCACGGCGCGCGGAATGCTTTTCTCCGGCTCGTCGGTTTCACCCGCCGCAACACCCATGATCTCGCAGCCCTGGAAGGCATACACCACGGTCATCATCACTGCGAACACCGCCGAGAAGCCGTTGGGGAACAGCGAATCGCCCAGCAGGTTGGACATCATCGGCGCCGGTTCACCGCTGCTCAGCGGGATGCCGCCAAAAATGACCATCACGCCGACCACGATAAAGCCCAGGATCGCGGCCACCTTGATGCCCGAGAACCAGTATTCGGCCTCGCCGAAAGCACGGGTCGCCAAGGCGTTGAGGCCAAACAGCACGCCGACGAACAACGCCGACCAGTACCAGATCGGCGTGTCGGGGAACCAGCGGGTCATCAGCATGCCGGCGGCGGTGAACTCAAGGCCCACGGTGGTGGCCCAGCTCATCCAGTACACCCAGCCGATCATAAAGCCGGTCGCCGGCCCGATATAGCGCGTGGCGTGGGCCTGGAATGAGCCGGACACCGGCATCTGCACCGACAGCTCGCCCAGGCAGACCATCACCAGGTACATCAGCAGCCCCGCCACCAGGTAGGCCAGCACTGCCCCAAACGGCCCGCCCTGGTTGATGGTGACGCCCGAGCCCATGAACAACCCGGTACCGATCACGCCCCCCAGGGACAGCATGAAGATATGCCGGCTTTTCAGTGCCCGCTTCAGGTGAATGCCATCTCGTTCTTTGGCTTCAGACATGGAACACCTCCCGCACAGCGGTGAGGTGAGCAAATGACGACGGGGTGTCGTCACGAAGGAAAGGATCAGCGTTACGGTCTGTCATTATTATTATCTCCAATAAGCCTTGAAGACCGCCCAAGGGACGGTTGCTAGCGATTATTGGAAAGCCATGTAAGCGCGCGATGTACATCAGGATCAAAGATGTAAAAAAACGTAACAACTTTGTGCAGGCCGCGCAGAATCAGGCCTGCAGCAGGGTCTGCAAGGTGTCGTCGCAGGCTTTCAGACGGGTATTGAACTCGGGTAGCAGCCGTTGCAGCCGCTCAACGTCATCATTGAGTGCTGTTTGCTCCATCGCGCGCAAGGTTTGGGCCAGGCCACTGAAGCCCAGCGAGGCGCAGCTGCCCGCCAAACGGTGCGCCAGATGCGCGGCTTCTGCGCAATCACCAGCCTGCACAGCGTCAAGCAACGCCTGCCGATGCTGGCCGAGTAATCCCTGGAGTACGCCCAATAAACCCAGCAGTTTCTGTTCGCCCAACAAGCTGCGGTGGGTTTGCAGTAGCTGCATGTCCATCTGCTCATCATCACTGAGCATTGGCGCGGTCGTCGGTTGGCCCGCCAACGCCTGATGCAAGTCCGGCAGACGAAACGGCTTGGCCAATACACCTTGCATGCCCGCGGCCAGATATTCGCTGACCGCCGCCGGCTGTACCCCAGCCGTCAAGGCAAAGATCCGCGCATGGCGATTAGGCCCGGGTTCGCTGCGCAGTTGCCGGCACAGCTCCACGCCCGAGCGCCCCGGCAAATGCACATCCAGCAGGATCAATTCAAAGGCTTCGCGTTGGCACAGCAGCAGTGCCGACTCGGCATCCGCGGCCAGGCTCACGCGATGCCCATCACGTGCCAACAAGCCGCTGACCACCTCGCGGTTCAGTGCCACGTCTTCTACCACCAACACTTTTAAGGCGGGCCCTGCCTGGGACGACTGCACGGGAGGTAACGTCTGACGCCCCGCATCGAGGTGCAATTCGAACCAGAAGCAACTGCCCTGCCCCAGCTGGCTGTCGACCCCGATCTTGCCACCCAGGCGCTCGACCAGATGCTTACAGATCGCCAGGCCCAATCCGGTGCCGCCGTAGCGCCGCGCCACGGTTTCGCTGGCCTGGGTAAATCGCTCGAAGATTTTCTCTTGCATCGCAGGTTCAATACCGATGCCATCGTCGCTGACACTGACCTGTACTCGCTGCCCGCTTTCCAGGCTGTCGAGCACGTCCAGTTCGACGCGAATCTCGCCGCGCTCGGTAAATTTGATGGCATTGGCCAGCAGGTTGCTCAGGACCTGACGCAGGAACTGCTCAGCCCCCCAAAAGTGTTCCAACAATGAGGGATCGACGCGCAAGTGCAACGCTGTACCATTTTCCCGCGCCTTGGGCTCCAGCAAGGTAATGACTTCTTCGCACAACTGGCGCAAGGAGAAATCCACCGGCTGCGGGCGGCTTTCACCCTCCTCCAACCGTGCGAAGTACAGCACCTCGTTGAGAATCGACAACAACCCCTCGCCGGCCTTGCTCAAGGCTTGCAACCGGCGTGCATCCAGCTCACTGAGCGGCGCCTCGCGCAACAGTTCGGCCATGCCCAGAATGCCGTTCAAGGGCGTGCGCAATTCGTGGCTCATGGTGGCCAGAAAGCGTGACTTGGCAAGGTTGGCAGCCTCGGCGTCGTCCTTGGCCCGTAGCAGGCTGGCCGTGCGTCGCTCGACCTGGCGCTGCAGTTCGTCGCGCTTGTCCTGCAAGGCCAGGCGGTCTTCTTCGCGGCGATGAATATCGCTGAGAATGGCTTGGCGCATATCATCCAGGGCATGGGCCACGGTGTCGATTTCATCCGCGGCGTCAGTAGGGCGCCGTGCCAGATGCAGGGGTTCTTGCCAGTCGCCGTCGGCAATGCGCCGGGCAAAATCGGCCATGACTTGCAGGTGCCGCGTCACCAGGCGGTAGAACAAGCCGGACAACACCACGGCCAGTCCGCAGAGAAACACCCCCATCCACAACAGGCTGGTCAAGCCTGAGACTATAAGGCGTCGATACACTGCGCCCAGATCGACACTGACCTCAAGCTCCCCCAGCTCTCGCACTTCGCCGCTCGGCGGCTGGTAGCGCAAGGCAAAGCGCTCGATACGCAGCGGGCCGGCAGGATCAGGCACGCCTTGCAGCAACTGAAAATCAGCGCTGTTCAAGCGCACCCGCGCCACATCGGGAAAGTCCACCAGGCCACGCAACTGAACAGTGAGCAGCTCTTGGTTGAGGTCCCAGAGGCTGCGGTCGAGGCTTGCCAGATAGCCGTCGCGGATCAATTGCAAGCGTGCATCGATGTCGCGCATTTCCCGGCGATATTCAATGTACAGCTGCACGCTGCTGGCCAGCACGGTAAAGCACAGGCTGAACAGCAGGATATACAGCAACAGGCGGCGCAACAGGCCACTGGGACGGGTAATCATCGGGCACCTGCCGGCTGTTTGAGCATGTCACGGTAGCTCGCTTCACTTTCATCCAGCCAGCGCAGGATCTGGCCGCTGTCGACCATCTGCTTGAGCTGCGCGTCGATCTCTGGCATCCGCTCGGCAAGCGGTGATTGGCGAGAAACTGCCAAACGCAGAGAGTCCACGCTCAGCGCCTTGGGCAAGGCCTGGATATCCGCCGCGCCCGGCAGATGCTCGACATACAGCTCGCCGGTGCGACGCTCATGGGTGATGAAGTCGATGCGCCCGCGAATCAGTTTGCCGAAGTTCTGCTGGCTGTCGGAGACCCATTCGATGTTGCCGTGGCGCGCCACGAAACGGTCGAAATCCGGGCCGTAGCTTTCTCCGAACAGCAGGCCGCCGCGGTATTGGGCCAAGTCCTCAAGGCGCTCGAATTGCAGCGGATGGCGACGATTGACAAACACCGCGACCTCCTCGCGCAACACCGGCACGGTCGAAAACCGAAGGTTTTTTTCGCGCGAGGGCGAGCTGTAGGCGAGCACCACATCGACTCGCCCCGAAGCCGCATCGAGCAGACAACGCTGCCAGTTACCCAGCACCACGATCTGCACCTCGTACCCAAGCTTTGCAAACACCGCCTTGACCACCGTCGGCGCCAGGCCGCGAACCTGCGTGCCGTCACTCCAGGAAATCGGCGGGTACACCGGGTAGTCGCAATAGCGCACTATGGGTGCCGCCAGGGCCTTTGCACCCAGCAGCACCATTAGTAGCGCGAGCCAGCGCACGCGGGTCAGGCCGCTGAAACGCTGGCGCTGAACAGATAGCCGGCGCCGTGAATGGTGATGATCAAGTGCGGCTCGGCCGGGTCGTCATGCAGTTTGCGGCGCAGGCGCCCCACCAGCACGTCGATGGAACGGTCGTTGGGCACCCATTCACGGTTGCGGATCTGATCCATCAATTGATCGCGGCTCAAGGTGTGGCCGCTGTTGCGTAAAAAGACGCACAGCAGCTGGAATTCGCCATGGGTCAGCAGGGTCTCGCCGCCGTCGCGGTCGATCAGTCGGCGTCGATCAGTGTCCAGTGCCCAATGGGAAAACTGCTTGAGCGACGGGCGTTGCACCGCAGCAACCGGCGCCTTGACCTGTGCATGGCGAACCCGGCGAATCAGGTTCTTGGCCCGCGACACTAGCTCACGGGGGTTCAAGGGTTTGATCACGTAGTCATCGGCGCCGCATTCAAGGCCGACGATTCGGTCGATCTCGTCGTTGCGGCCGGTGATCAGAATGATCCCGACCTCCGAACGCACCCGAAGCTCACGGGTCAGGGTCAGGCCGTCCTTGCCGGGCAGCCGTATATCGAGCATCACCAAGTCCACCGGGGAGCTGGCCAGATACACTTCGGCCTGCTCGGCCGTGCTGGCGCAGTGCACGTCGTAGCCTTCCTGTTGCAGGTAGGTCTGTAGAAGTTCACGAATCAGCGGATCGTCATCAACGATCAGTACCCGAGGAGTCATCGCTTGGAATCCTGCCAGTGCCACCGGCCGCTGGGCCGGGGGTCGTTTCTTATTAGAAGTTTTGCCTGCGGCCAGGGCCGCGCCGAGGCAGAGTAGCCATTGCTGAACGGGTGATCAACAGTTCTCGGTCGCCGCGCAGAATCGCCGATGACCGCCACTTTGCAAGCCGTCCACCCAAGCTTCGCAAATCTGGATGCCCTGGGCCGGTGAAAAAGTCCCGGGGTTCAGGCCCGACTCCAGCCACAAACCATCGAGCAAAGCGCTCAGGCTGATGGCCGCCAGTTCGGCATCGAAGGCGGGCCAGCCCTCCTCGGTGGACAGCTCCAGCAACACCTCGCGCAGCACCGCACGGTACTCGCCATAGGAGTGTTCGTGAGCCAGGCTGATCGCCTCGGCGGTTTTCACCGCGCCCCAGAAGGCCAGCCAGGCATCGAGCAGGTGTGGGTCGAGCAGTTCGGCACAGAACGAGCCGTTGAAGAACGCCGACAACCGTGAGCGGGCGCCGGGTGGCGCGGCGTCCACGGCGCCGCGCAACAGCCCCAGTACGCGGCCGGTAATCGACAGGTACGCCTCGGCGACCAGTTCATCCTTACCGCAGTAATGATGATTGATCAGCCCCACCGAAACCCCGGCCTGGGCGCTTATCTTGCGGATCGAGGCGCCCTGAAAGCCATAGAGCTTGAGGCAGGTCAGCGTCGCCTCGATCAGATTGGCCTTGCGCAACTCCGGCTCCAGCCGGGAAAAACGAGCTTCCTGGTTCATGCGTGCACCTGTGCTGTTGTCGGTCTTCTTCGACCCAGGTCATTTGCCTGGGTGTGCGTTGAACGACTGTACAGCAAGCAGGGGGCACAACGTCAATCGCGATAACCGGGCGCCACTCGATCCGCCAGCCGCAATAGCGCGGCCCAGGCCAGTTGCAGGCCATCCGGGTCGCTTAGTTCTCCCGGCGCCAAGGCACGCGCGGGGGCGTTGAATTGGCGCTCGGTGTGTTCACAGACTTCATGCGACGGCAGCACCAGCTCGCCTCCGGCCTGGGCCGCCAGTTGGATATCGCAAGCCTTCTCCAGGTAATACATGCGCAGGAACGCCTCGGCCACGCTGCTGCCCACCGACAACAGGCCGTGGTTACGCAAAATCATCACCGATTTATCGCTCAGGTCCGCCACCAGGCGACGTTGCTCGTCCAGGTTCAGGGCGATGCCTTCGTAGTCGTGGTAGGCCACGCGCCCGTAGAACTCCATGGAAATCTGGTTGACGGGCAGCAGCCCAGCCTTTTGCGCTGCGACCGCGCAGCCCGCGCGGGTGTGGGTGTGCAACACACACTGGGCATCCGCGCGCGCGGCATGGATGGCGCTGTGGATGACAAAGCCTGCCGGGTTGACGACAAATTCGGACGGTTCGACCGGGTTGCCGTGAAGGTCGATCTTGACCAGGTTGGACGCCGTGATTTCTTCGAACATCAAGCCGTAGGGGTTGATCAGGAAGTGATGTTCAGGCCCCGGCACGCGCACCGAAATATGGGTAAATATCAAATCAGTCATTCGAAAATGCGCGATCAGCCGATAACAGGCAGCCAATTGTTCACGCAGTTGACGTTCAGTGGTGGCGGCGCTGTGCGCGAGGTCGTTCATGCGGCGGGGCTCCTCGGAGGATAGGTTCGGTTGCCAGACGTTAATCCATCCAAGTAAAAAAACAAGTTGATTTTTTACTGGCGGTAAATTTCTATAGGGAAAACAAAACCGCCCGAATGGGCAAAAAAGGAGCTTGTCCATGCCGTCGCCCGCCGCCTTCACGCACCTGTTCGAACCGTTGCAGATCCGGGGCAAGCGCCTGAAAAACCGCATCATGTCCAGCGGTCACGACACCTCCATGCCGACCGACAATCTGGTCAACGAACAATTGATCGCCTATCACCGGGCTCGCGCCGAAGGTGGCGTGGGGCTGATCGTGCTTCAAGTCGCCGGCGTTCACGACAGCGCCCGCTACACCTCCCATGTGCTGATGGCCACCGATGATCGTTGCATCGAAGGCTACCGCCAGCTCGCGGACGTCTGCCATGCCCAGGGGACGGTGGTGTTCTCGCAATTGTTCCATCCGGGGCGGGAGATCATGGAGTCGGCCGACGGTTTGCTCAGCGTCGCCTATTCGGCATCGGCGGTGCCCAACGAACGCTTTCGAGTCATGCCCCGCGCCCTGGACCAGAGCATGATCGACGAAATTGTCGCCGGCTACGGCGCTGCGGCCAGGCGCCTGTATCAAGCGGGGCTGGACGGCGTAGAGATCGTTGCCAGCCATGGCTACCTGCCGGCGCAGTTCATCAACCCGCGCGTCAACTGCCGTACCGACGGTTACAACGGTGAGCTGGATCAGCGGCTGCGGTTTGTACGGGAAGTGATTGCAGCGGTACGGGCCGCCACCGGCGAAGACTTTGTCATTGGCCTGCGCATCAGCGCCGATGAGCGCGACGAACAGGGCCTGAACGAAGACGAGTCGCTGGCCGCAGCCCTTGCCCTGCAAGGGCTGCTGGATTACCTGCATATCGTGGCAGGCACTTCGGCGTCGCTGGGCGGCGCGGTGCATATTGTCCCGCCGATGGCGGTTGAAGCGGCCTATCTGGCTGGCAATGGCGGTACCTTCAAGGCGGCCCTGGATATCCCGCTGTTCGTCACCGGCCGCATCAACCAGCCCCAGGAAGCCGAGTCGATGCTTGCCCGCGGCCAGGCCGATGTCTGCGGCATGACCCGCGCCTTGATCTGCGACCCGAAAATGCCCGGCAAAACCCTGAACGGCCAAAGTGAGGACGTGCGCGCCTGTATTGCCTGTAACCAGGCCTGCATCGGGCACTTCCACAAGGGCCTGCCCATTTCCTGCATCCAGCACCCGGAAACCGGTCGGGAGTTACACTTCGGCACTCAGATACCTGCGCAAAAACGCAAGCGCGTGCTGGTGGCCGGTGGCGGCCCGGCCGGCATGAAAGCTGCCGTTGTCGCCGCCCAGCGCGGCCATGACGTGACCCTGTGTGAGGCGAGCAGCCAGTTGGGTGGCCAGGTGTTGCTGGCGCAACTGCTGCCGCGCCGCGCCGAGTTCGGAGGGGCCAGCACCAATCTGCAGCGGGAAATGGCCTTGGCCGGCGTGCGGGTACTGCGCAACACCCCCGTCGACCGGGCGATGGTGGAGCGTGAACAGCCAGACTGCGTGATTGTCGCCACCGGTGCCGCGCCTTATTGGCCCACCTTCGAGCGGGCGGGCGATCTGCAAGTGGTCGACGCTTGGCAAGTGCTGCGTGAGGAAGTGACGCTGGGGCGCTCGGTGCTGGTCTTCGACTGGCGCTGCGACTGGATCGGCCCGGGCATTGCCGAACGCCTGCTGCGCAGCGGCCATCAGGTACAGCTTGCGGTCAATGGCACCCACTGTGGCGAAAACCTGCCGCTGTACGTGCGCGACCAGATGGCCGGTGAACTGCACCGGCTGGGCCTGCCCATCACCCCTTACGCCCGCCTGTATGGCTGCGACGACAACACGGTCTACCTGCAACACACCGCCAGCGGCGAGCCGATGCTGTTCGAGGGCATCGACACGTTGGTGCTGTGCAATGGCCACCAGCCCGTGGACACCCTGGCCGAACAGCTACAAGGGCTGACCGACGTGCACCGCATCGGCGATTGCCTGGCGCCGCGCACGGCCGAAGAGGCGATTTTCGAAGGCTTGCAAGTCGCCTGGGGGCTGTGAGGTTGTTTATACTCCGACGCTTTGCTGCGGATTCGAGCTGCTTATGATTTCTCGCCATATCCCCGTGGCGCCTGCCGCCGATGCCGCGCAGACGCACTTTCTGGGCACCCGCATCCGCGGCCTGCGCAAGCGCCGCGGCATGACCTTGGCCGAGCTTGCCGACAGCTGTGAGCTCACCGCAGGCTACATCAGCCAACTGGAGCGCAACCTCGCCTACCCGTCGATCCCGGCGCTGTTCAATATCGCCCGCAGCCTGGGCGTGACCATCCAGTGGTTTTTCGCCAGCGAAACCAACAGCGACCCCGATGACAATGGCTACGTGGTGCGCAAGAACAGCCGCATGGCGATCCATTACGAAGACGGCATGGTCGACCATTTACTCACGCCGCAACCCAATCGACAGCTGGAGATACTCCATTCGAGGTTTCCCCCCGGCACGTATAGCCACGAGAATTACAGCCACGAAGGCGAGGAAGCCGGCTACCTGCTCAGCGGACGTTTTGAACTCTGGGTTGGCGAGCGGCATTTTTTGCTGGAAGAAGGTGACAGTTTCAGCTTTTCAAGCCAGGAACCACACCGTTATGGAAACCCCGGCGAGGTCGATGCGGTGGTGATCTGGGTGATCACCCCGCCGACCTTCTGACAACGTTTACAGGGCCACTCATGAACGACCTGATCCAAAAAGAACAAAGCGCTGGTCTACTCACCCTCACCCTCAACCGCCCGGACAAGCTCAATGCCTTGAGCAATGCCATGTACGACCGGCTGGCCGACTTGTTTTTCGCAGCGGCTGAAGACGATAGCGTGCAGGCCGTCCTGCTGACCGGCAGTGAACAATGCTTTACTGCGGGCAACGACCTTCAGGACTTTCTCGACAACCCACCCAAGGACATGGACAGCCCCGCCTTTCGGCTGATGAGCGCAGTGGTTGCGCTGGACAAGCCGCTGATCGCCGCTGTCTGTGGCGCGGCCATCGGCATTGGCACCACCGTGCTGCTGCATTGCGACCAGGTGTTTGTCACCCGCGCCGCCAAACTGCGCATGCCATTCGTCAACCTGGGCCTGTGCCCGGAGTTCGCCGCGAGCCTGTTGCTACCCCAGCGTATCGGCCACGCGCGGGCGGCAAAATTGTTGCTGTGGGGCGATGGCATCAATGGTGCCCAGGCGGTGGAATGGGGCCTGGCCAATGAAGCGTTCGAAACCGGCGCAGAGTGCTTTAAGGCCGCGCACGACGCCGCCAAGCGCGTGATGGCGCTGCCTCAGGAGTCGGTGCGGATCAGCAAACGGTTGATGAAAGCGTCGCAGCAGGCACTGCTGGAAGAAACGCTGCGCGAGGAGAACAAGCGGTTTGTGGAGCGGCTCAATACCCCAGAGGCAAGAGCCATCCTGAAGGGCCTATTGGCAAAATCCTAAACCCGTGTGGGGGATTGGCAATCTCTTGGCCCCCCCTAACAAATGTGGGAGCTGGCTTGCCAGCGAATAGCTTCACTGCGGTGTGTCAGACATACCGCAGTGAAGTTATTCGCTGGCAAGCCAGCTCCCACAGACTGTGACTCTGAAATTTTATATCGGGATCGCTACTCCTCTTCCTCTTCTTCCTCCTCGTCGGACCGATAGGCCATTTTCGGCAACGAAGAACCCAATCGATACTCGCCCAGGCAGCAATGACCTGTCTGCGATCCATCTTCTTCCGGTGACTTCAAGATCTCCAACTCTTCACTCATAGGCTTGCTCCTGGGTCGATGACTGACTGTTTCCATCCTAGACCATACAGTCACACATGCCGGCCATTCGTCCGGTGGCCCGTTCACCGCCGATGTATTGTTTTACTCATCGACAATTTTTCCATTGACGCGGATGACTGGTCTGCGCTTTTCAGCAAAGCCGCACAATTCGTCGATGGCCCTCGGGAAAGTGGTGTAGGGCACGTTGTACTGGATGAACTCGGCCAAGCACTCCGGGAAGACATCCCAAATCAGCCACAAGACTCGCAGCGGTACCATGATGGGGGCCCAGCACTTTCCTTTTCTGCTGGAGAGGCTGTTGAGCAATGCCTTTTTCCATTCGTGGAAGCGTCGGAAGGTGGCTTGTCGGCGGGTCATTTTGGGGCGCAGCGGTGGCGGCTCGGGTAGGCCCTGAGGGCCGTTGGCCATGAAGTGTTGCAGGTAAGACCAGAGCGATTTGGCGGACTTATCGCCATCCAATATCCCCAGATTACCGCAGGCGATGCACACTTCTGCGGGCTGTTTCAGGCTGAAGTTGACTCCGATCAGGTACAAGGGGTGGCGGGTGGTGTTGGTGTTGATGGCGGGAATATAGCCGGCCAGAACTTCCAGACGATCCCAGTCGAGGACATGCAGATGCTTTTGCCCGGGGAAGACGAAGTAGAGCTTTCGAGTACGGCGATGGATACGGATGAACGAGCCGCGACTGCGGTGGCTGCCGCTGAGAAGATAGAACAGAGCTCCGAACAATGGGCAGAGCAGCGAACACGACACTATCGTGATCATCAGATCGACTGTCAGCTTTTCACTATCGACGATGGAAGAAAGTAGTGCGATGCAAATCATTGCCACGTTCAATGCCATACCTATAAAGAAAGAGGAGGCATTTTTATTTAGGTTGGAAAAGGTTTCCAACTCGATACAGTGATCGTTTACCCGGCGTACTCCATCCGCTTGCGGCGGTTCACCGGTGGAGTAAGCCTGATGAAGCGGCGTGCCGCCGTAACGCAAGCTTTTGGGGAGGCGTTTGATAGTGCTCATGCAGGGCCCTTCACTGGTTCAAGTATCGACTCATCAATGGGGTCGCTAAACCATCCACTGGAAGTGAAGACCAAGGGTGCGGGGGCATTGGGCTGAGTCAGCGCCAAATCGGGCTGCTCACTGAAGTTGGGGTGATACAGGTACTCAAGGGAAACCTGTGCACTCTCATGCATAGTGATCTTCCAATCACGATGACTTCCCATTTCCTCATCACGGCGAAGCAGGTACTGGCGGCGATAATCAATACCTGGGTGGCCCATAGCGTGAACAATGGGGCCTTCTATCAGGGTGAGCGCTTGTTGATCGAGCGTAACCTTGAGTTTCCAGGCAAATCGCTCGCCTTCCATGGAACTGGGGAGGGTGCAGTCGATGGTAAGCAGGCCGATATCAGAGCCAACTCTGCTCTCCCAATCGGCGCTGATCCGCGGGCGGTAGAGCAGGCTGTAGAAAGCGTCCAGTTCCTCGTGATGCTCGTAGTGCTTCGCATGCTCGCCCCAGGCGCTATGCTTTAGCCAGGTTGCTACGGGGCCGTGCTTGGCGTCCTCGGCCTTCACCGTAAAGTAGATGGCGGTGCCCAATGCGAT
The DNA here is from genome assembly GCF_057838865.1 of Pseudomonas sp. KH_021. NCBI lineage: Bacteria > Pseudomonadati > Pseudomonadota > Gammaproteobacteria > Pseudomonadales > Pseudomonadaceae > Pseudomonas > Pseudomonas sp. KH_021. The sequence goes on from NZ_CM174477.1 coordinate 3,514,005, forward strand.
CAGCGCAACAATCGCCCAACCAGCCGGGGTCAACCCCAGTACAGCAACGACCCCTGCGCCTCCTATCAACGTTGAGGCTGTGGCGATCCCCCCGGCGGCTGTCGCCAGCGTCAAGGCAGAGCCCGCCAACGTGGCTCCCAGGTACATCCGAGCCTGCTGGTGATTGCGCTCACGAAGGGCATTAGCTGTATTGATCCCGTCAGTCAGCGCATATACACCCGCTCCAGCCGCTCCAAAAGTAGCCGCCCCATATTTAGCGGATAAAAATTTTGCAGTAGTCACGAGCGATGTATTTCCTCTTCGGGTGGCCGCAATTGCTACACCAGCAGCGCCGACTTCTATGCTCGATCCAATCAAGGTCAACGTCGCAGCTATAGCTGAAGTCACAGTGGATGTTTCAGGGGATTTCATGAGCCCATTGATAGATATCCACATCCCCAACACAGCCGCCACCCCACCCACCCCTACAAACAAATGCCCCGCTGGCCCCCGTAATTTCTCCAGAGCCCTGATCAACGGATTCCCTTCCAGCGGCACCGCGCGAGTCGGCGGTAACGCCGTACGCTGAGCCGGCGCCTTGTCCAGCACTCGGTAGTCAGTCTCCCCCACCTTCACCCACTCATAGATCTTGACCCGCACACCGACACTGTCCGCTTTCAAACTGCTGACAACACTCAAGTTCCAACGCTGCGCCAGCTCCGGCCCCAGCTTCTTGAAACCTTCGAGCTCGCGCACGTAGTGCAGGTACTTGCCCAGGCTGATCTCGTGCTCGATCAATGTGGCGTTGAAGCGCATTTCCAACACATGGCGCAGCCGACGCACCAGCACGTCCGCGCGGTGTGCATCCGGCAGGGCCTGGAACAGGGTAACCAAGGCATTGGTGGCGGGGGTGGCGGCGTGTTCCTCCAGGTAGGTGTCCAGCACGTTGAACACGCTTTTGCTGACGTCACTGGATTTCGCCAGCCGGAACAGGAGGTCGGGATTGCCCTGGGACACGGCCTGCCAGTAGGGGCTGGTGTCGACGGGCGCATCGATCAGGGCGGCCAACTGTCGGCGGCCCGGCTCGCTGTGCACCAACGCGCCGATGCACTGGAACACCGTTTCTTCGTACGCCTGGGCATTGCCCAGCACCGTCAGGTCGAAACATCTGAAGGCCAATTTCAGTGATTGATCGGTTTGTAGCAGCCGGACCCAGGCACTGACGTCCGCGACCGCCCGGTCGATGGGTGGCTCGAACACGGCGAGTCGCTGGGCATAGGTGTCCCGGAAGTGCTGCAGCTCAGACCATTTCACCAGTTCCTTCTGCTCGGCCAGCGTTGCGCTCATGTGGAGGGGGTGATTCTGCTCGAAGTAGCCTTTGATCAACTGGGCACTGGTGAGTTTATGGGCGTTGTCGGCGGCAAAGCGGGTCTTGGCCTGCACGGCCTGGGTGGCCAGGTAGTTGAGTTCGCTGGTGAGGCCAATGGGATCGTGCAGCACGACCGCCAGGGTCTCAAGGTCGGTGCGCATCATCAGCGCCCGGCGCATTTCGGCCTCGATCCTCCCAGCCTTGAGCGGGAGTGACTGCTGTTCACTCCAGGGCATGAGCGGCGCGGCGCCAGGCCTCAAGGTGTGGGGCTGGAAAGACGTCAGTCCCGGTGCGGCCAGTTCCGGCACCTGTTCGCCCAGCTGTGTGCTGAGCAGCGTGTGGGGTTGCCCGCCGCCTGCGGCCGGCTTCACTGCGGTGGCCAGGCGGCTGCGCAGCTGATGGGTGTCCTCCTCGATCTGCCAGAGGGTGGAATGGCTGAGCAGGGTTTCGCTGACCAGTAGCCAGACCGTGTCGGCCATGTGGGTTTCGGGGGCGGGGAGATACGCGGTGGCACCGAACACATCCGGGCGAGAATGGCGACCGGGCGTCGGGTCGGCCTCGTCTTCGGCGCTCCACCAGAGGGCGGCGAAGCGCGCGTCCTCGGTGACCTGATAATGCTGGGTCCACATGCGCCCGCCCTTGAAATAGAACAGGTAGACATAGCTGCCGGGGCGCAACACGCGCAGGCCATAGGGCTTGTTGCCTTGCAGCGGCGGATAGCCCGTGGTGTCGAGGTGCGGCAATGCCGTCCGGTCGAAGGGGCGGTCGGTGAGTGCATAGCGCAACGGGTAGAGCGGGATGCAGCGTTGGCACGGCAGGTTGCGAATAAACTGGCCCACCACGGGCTCACTGGGGTGTGGAGGTTGCAGGGCTTTTTTGTAGCTGATCATGGGGGGCGATTCCGGCGGCCTGAAGGTGGCATTTCCATCGATTTTGATGGATGAAGCCGACAGGGCAGGATTGATGCCGAAGTGGAAAGTTGAGATGTAAATTGATATTAAAATCCTTTAAAAACATTGATTTATGATTTTTTTAAAGGTTTATCAAAATGTGTTTTGGCGCATCAGCTGGGGGCGAAGCATGAAAAGCGCAGGATTGCCGAGACAGAATTGGCCTGCTGTTCTTAATAGCTTGGTTTTACTGGGGTTAGTCGGGCCAGATTTGGCTTGATGGCAGAAAAATCAGGTCAGAAATGGCCCTGTAGGAGCGAGGCGTCATTTCAAACCAAGACGTCGGCGCATTTCGGCAGTGATCGACTGACGCGTCTTGGCAAGCTGCACCCAGGGGTCTTCAGAAAGCTCGTCCAGACGCTCGAACAGGTTGCGAATGTTCCAGGTATTGGCGCCCTTGATCTGCGCCAGTTCTTCCCTGAACAACGGCACTGAAACCGGCAGCCCTTCACGGCTGCGCACCCCATAGGCACAGGCGGTCGTGGCGCCCTGGCTGTTGCGCAAGTAGTCGATGAAAATGCGTCCGACCCGATTTTTTGGCCCCGAGACTGCGCTGATACGCTCGGGCATCAACTGCGCCATGTGCTTGACGATGGCGTGGCTGAAGGCCTTGACCTCATCCCAATCGTGCTTGCGAGTCAGGGGCACACAAATATGGATGCCCTTGCCTCCGCTGGTTTTAAGGAAAGATTTCAGGCCCAGTTCGTCGAGCAGCGTCAGGGTCAGTTGGGTCGCCTCCTGCATGCTTTTCCAGGGCAATGCCGGGTCCGGGTCCAGGTCCAGGATAAAGCGATCCGGCCGCTCGAGATCCTTGGACGTCGCATTCCAGGTGTGCAGTTCAATGGCATTCATCTGCACCGCGCCGGCCAGCGCCTTGGCATTGTTGATGATCATTGCCGGTTGCCCGGCCTGCTCCTTGTCCAAGGTAACGATGCCCGGTATCGCTAGCTTCTCGGCGTTTTTCTGGAAGAACAGTTCACCGACAATGCCCTCCGGTGCCCGCACCAACGCCACGGGCCGATCCTTGAGGTGCGGCAGGATCCACGCTGAAACCCGGTCGTAATATTCGGCCAATTCAAGCTTGGTGGCGCCGCAGGACGGATCAATGACCCGGTCGGGATGGGTAATGCGCGAGGCAGGCTTGGGCTTGTCCTGGGTAATCTGTTTGGCCGGTTTGTCTGTACGCAACCCATGGAAGACTGCATGACGCACCGACCCCTCCTGGGTGATCTCGGCATAAGCCACTTCGGCCAGTAATTCAGGCTTGAGCCAGTGCACACCCTTGGCTTCGAAGCCGGTCGGCGGGTTGACCACCGCAGGCTGCTTGACCTCCAACGGCAGTAGCTGCTGGTAAAGGGTCTTGAGCGTCGTTTCGTTGAAACCGGTGCCCACCTTGCCGGCGTAGCGCAATTCGCCATTGTCGGTATCGTGCAGACCCAGTAGTAATGCGCCAAAAGCGCTGCGCGAACCTTTCGGATCGGTAAAGCCGACCACCACGAATTCCTGGCGCCGGTTGCACTTGAGCTTGATCCAGTCAGTGCTGCGGCGTGACACGTACAGGCTGCCCCGGCGCTTGCCGATCAGGCCTTCCATCTGCATCTGGCAGGCGCTATTGAGCAGGTCGTCGACGGGCTCGTCGAAATCTTCGGAAAAGCGCAGCCTGTCGTCCTTGTTACCCGCCAGGACCTTGCCCAATGCCTCGCGGCGCTGCTCCAACGGGGTATCGCGCAAGTCCATGCCATTGAGGTAGGGAACATCGAACAGGTAATAGAGGATGCTTTCGCTGTGGTGCTCATCGAAGGCGTTCTGCAGTGCCTGAAAATCCGGCACACCGTTGTCGTTGTTGACCACCATCTCACCGTCGAGCCAAGCCGACTTAAGCTTCAGGCCCGCCAGCGCCTTGGCCTGGTGCGGCAGTTTGGCTGTCCAGTCATGGCCATTGCGGGTAATCAGTTGGACCTTATCGCCTTCGATGCGCGCCACGATCCGGTAGCCGTCGAACTTGATCTCATAGCGCCAGTCGCCTTCGGGCGCTGAAGTCACCAGCGTCGCCAGTTGCGGTTTTAGCAGCTCAGGCATTTTTGCCTTGCGGGCATCTTTATACTGATTGGCCACGGGTTTGGCGGGCGGTTTGCTCTGGACAATGCTGCGATCGCTGATCACGCTGTCGGGCGCCTCGACCAGCACGTCGTACTCCCCTTGCGCTCGCGCCGCCTCGTCACGGTGCTTGACCAGAAACCACTGCTCCTTCTTGCCGTCCAGGTGGGTTCGAAACAGGTTCCAGATTCCGCCCAGCTTTTCGCCCTGCAACTCGAACTTGAGCTTGCCCTTTTCATAGCCTTCTTGTGGGTCGCCGATGGGCAACCACACGCCCCTGTCCCAGACAATCACATCGCCTGCGCCGTAGTGGCCTTCGGGGATATGGCCTTCAAAGTTGGCGTAGTCCAGCGGGTGATCTTCGACATGGACGGCCAGGCGCCGCACTTTAGGGTCCAGCGATGGCCCCTTGGGAACGGCCCAGCTCTTGAGGCTGCCGTCCAGCTCCAGGCGAAAGTCATAATGCAGGTGCGAGGCGTCGTGCTTTTGAATGCAGTACTGCAAGGCGTGGGCCGCCTTTTTTTTGTGCCCAGCACCAGCAGGCTCTGGCGTGGCATCGAAGTTGCGCTTGCGGTGGTATTCCTTCAGGGACTGACTCATGGCGGCGCCCTCCTTTGTTGTAGAGAGCGCCGCCGAATCGAGGAGTTCAGATCAGCTCATCGACCTTCTGACAGCGTCTGTTCAGACGACCAGCAGTATCCTCGCTCACCGCTCGACTAGACTGGATTTTCCTCAACCTTACACGGAGCAGATGACGATGCGCTGCATGGTGATAGTCAAGGCCACCCGGGAGTCAGAGGCCGGCGTGATGCCAAGCCAGGAGCTGATGACAGCGATGGGCAACTTCAACGAAGAGCTGGTCAAGGCCGGTGTCATGGAGGCTGGAGAAGGCCTGCATCCCACCTCAAAAGGCGTGCGTGTGCGATTCGATGGAGATTCTCGGGAAGTGATTGCCGGACCTTTCCGGCCGGAGAGTGAACAGATCGCCGGTTTCTGGCTGTTCAAGGTCGCCTCACTCGATGAAGCCATTGAATGGATTAAACGCTGCCCGCCGCCAATGGAATCCAGCTGTGAGATCGAGATCCGACCGTTGTTCGAAGCCGAAGATTTCGGCGAAGAATTTACCCCAGAACTGCGCGAGCAAGAACAACGCCTGCGCGAACAGGTTGCGCAAAAAAACAAATAGGTCTTAATGGAGCCGACTATGAAAATCAATCCGTACCTGATCTTCAATGGCAATTGCAAAGAAGCGTTCACCTTTTACGCACAAGCACTGCAAGGCACGCTGGAAATGATGATGACCTTCGGCGAGTCGCCAGCGTGCGACCATATGCCGGAAGAACTCCATAACCTGATCATCCATACCCGGCTGATCGTGGGCGACCAAGCGCTGATGGGCTCCGACACCACACCAGACCGGGCAACCAGCGGTTTCCAAGGGTTTTCGGTGTCGTTGAATGTGGACACCGTCGCTGAGGCCGAGCGCGTGTTCAAAGCCCTGACCGCAGGCGGCAAGATCGACATGCCGCTGGAGACCACCTTCTGGGCCGTGCGCTTCGGCATGCTGACCGACAAATTCGGCGTAGCCTGGATGGTCAACTGCGAAAAAGAGGTCGCCTAACCTATACCCTGTAGGAGCCAGCCTTGGCTGCGATGACCACACCGCGGTATATCAGGCAAACCGCGGTGCGTTCATCGCAGCCGAGGCTGGCTCCTACGCTGGCCAACGCCACGCCGGCCCATCGAACTGCCCCTGCCCCGCCACCTCCGTTTGCCCCATGTTTTTCTCCAGCACGATACTGTTGCAGTGCTCATGCCGCTCAAGCGCCGCAATCAAACGGCTGGCATGAGACACCACCCAAACCTGGCAGCGCTCGCAGGCACTGACGATCAGGCGTGCCAAAGCCGGCAGCAGGTCGGGGTGCAAACTGGTTTCCGGCTCGTTGAGCACCATCATCGAAGGCGGCCTGGGGGTCAGCAAGGCAGCCATCAACAGCAGATAGCGCAAGGTCCCGTCCGACAACTCGGCGCCGCTCAGGGGGCGCAACAAACCCTGCTGATAAAAACGCAGGCTGAACAGCCCTCCCGCGGGTGCATCGATTTCCAGGCGCGCCCCAGGGAAAGCGTCCGCCACGGCGGCCTGCAGGGCCTCGGCGTCGCCCACCTCGATAATGGTTTGCAACGCAGCTGCCAGATTGCGGCCATCGTGGTGCAGAACAGGGGTACGCGTGCCCAATTGCGGCTGGCGCGCCGGAGCCTCGCGGTCGGTACGGAAATGATCATAGAAGCGCCAGCCACGAATGCTCTCGCGCAGCACCAGCACCTCCGGGGAGGCCCGCAGGTTGCCGACCTGATCAAACAAACTGTCGAACGCCTGGGCATGCATCTGCACCACATCCCATTCGCGGCCTTGCCGGGTGCGGATCGCCGGGCCGTGGCGGTCTACCAGCAAACTGGCGGGACGATAAGAGGTGCCCGCCCAGATACATTCACGCTTGATCTCAGGGTCTAGCTTGAAGGCCGTCGGATAGGGCAACGGCTCTGGCATCCCCAGGGAAATGGCGAAACCAAAGTCCTCGCGGGCGAAGCCCAACCGCAAGCGCTTGGCTTTATTCGAGTGACCGCCCTGCACCGGCACCTCGCCGCTACGCATGCGCCGGCTGACCACTTCAGGCCCGGCCCACCAGGTGGAATCCAGCCCGCCTTCCTGAGCCAAGGCTTCTACCACCCCGCCTTGGGCCGTTTCGGCTAACAGTCGCAGGGCCTTGTACAGATTGGATTTACCGCTGCCATTGGCGCCGGTGATCAGATTGAGCGGGCCCAAGGGCACGATCAGGTTATTGATCGATCGATAGTTGGCCACGGCCAGGGTGGTGAGCATGCGGCAGGTGTCCGTATCTGGCGTCAGAAAATGCTACCTAGGATGGGTCATGCACGAAATTGCATCAACCAACATAGATACCGAGCTTTCCAAACGCGGGCGAAGCTGTAGGACATTTCTGTTTTTCATCCATACCCCTCTATCACCTACTCAGTCTTGCTAGCCTCCGCCGTTTCCGCCAAAAGGAACCGGCCCCATGACTGATCGAAAACCCCACTGGCTAGACGACAAGCGCCTGTACAGCCCCATGCCTCGCGTGTGTACGCCGGCCCGGCCGAACATGGATACCCCTGCAGTCCCCCGCCCCTTTCCCGAGCGTGGATTTTATGAGCCTGCGCCGGAGCCAGCAGTTGAAGCCGGCTTCTACGTCCTGCCCCAGAGCTTGCCCTTAAAAGACTTCTACGATGACTTGTTCGAAGAAGACCCGGATAAATGGGTGTGGATGTTTTCCAGGCTCAACCCGAACCTCGACCCCGTGGTGAAGGCCGGCACCCTGCTGGTGCTCAGCGACCCAAACAACAAGTTCTGCACCGCTCAGGAAGCGCAACTGATGCAGGCGGCCGAACAGGTCAAAAAAGCCCTGGAGCCGCTGACCCCGGAAGAAGCCGACTTCATGTACCGCTATGGCGCTGAAATCGTCACCTTCACAGGGCAAGCCTCGACTTGGTTGGGCATCACAGCGGTGGTACTGGAAAAGCACCTGACCGATTTGCGCAAGACCCTGCAAGACATCGAAAGCCTGCACCAGAACAGCTATCGCCAACACGGCCACTTGAAGTCTGCGGAGTTTTTCGCGGAACGCAAAACGCTGCTGACTCGGTTGGACGCCCATCTGCTCAACTCCAAAAGCTTGAGGGATCGCACGAGTTTTGGCGGCCACCAAAAATTGAAGTCGGCGCTCGGTATCTCCAGCCGCAGCCTTGTTCACCATTGGGATAAGGCTGGAGCACCGGGGCAAATACCGGGGTATACCCAGCATGTGGACTCGATGAGTCGTGCCATGAAGTATATGCAGAGGGGTGGCTACATCGCGATTGCCGTCGGGGGTATTTCTTCGCTGCTGGCGATTCGGGAGGTTTGCAACACTGGATCGGCAGAAGCGTGTGAGAAAATAAAATTCACTCAAGGTGGGTCGTTTATCGGTTCCACCACATTTGGTTTTATCAGTGGTTCATTATCTTCATCGGCCGCCAGCTCTGTTTGTGCATCCCTATCCATTACACCTATTGGCAGAGTTGTTTGCCTTGCGGTTGGAGTAGGTACGGGTGCATGGGCCGGAGCAACCGGTGGCGGAATGGCGGGAGAGTGGACGGGGGAAAAAATATATGAAGTAACCCTCCCGTGATAGACACTTGGAACCCTTGGGCTGCCATTTTTTTCGTGGCGACGCCTATGTGCATGGCCATCATCAGTTTTGCGTTCAGCTTGTACCTGAGCCGCTATCATCTCAATGCAATGATGGAGGCGCTGAAGAACTGCTCATATATGCAGACATGGGGTGTCAGCTGGCAGAAAAGCGGTTGGATGGGCGGTATTTATCTCATCAGTAAAATTGCAGGATTTGTGATCATGCCACGTACACTTATCCGTACTGGCGACTTGAACCCTAGTGACATTGAAAGCTTCCCAGCGCACCTTAAACGACTTTTAATTATTGATAGGCTCATTGTTTGCGTCGCTGTCGCTTGGGCCATAGCGGCCGTTATTATGATAAAGATAAGTTAAGCGCCCTTGCTCTGCACAATGCATTTGACCCTCTGAACCCATTCGCGAACAAGTCCCGGTTTGCCCGCGAATAGCCCTACACGAACATCTCCGGATTCCGTTTCGCTGCTTCTGAAACGCTGTCGCCGGCAATCAGGTAAAAGAAATATCCTACGAAACCTGTCGCCAGCCATGACCTTGTCCCCGGGAAGCTCGATCCCTAGTCTTCTTCGACCGCTGAATGTTCAGCGGTCGGGTGTGGAAACCCGGTTTGAAATATTGATAGCGACAGCTTGCTGTGCATTATGGCAACTGTACGTGGGAGGGCCTCGTGCCCTGCCGGGCTTTCAATGTTTCCCCCGGTTTTCCACCCCGCGTACAGTTGCCACCCAATCGTGTGGAAACGAACGGGTACGACCTCAGCAGGAAACATTAGGATGAAACGAACGATCCCTGATCCACCCCTCGAGTCCATAAAAACCCGCAGAACCCCCTTCGGTTCCTGCGACGCCCCACACGGCCCATTGTTCGCCGTCGTCGAAGGAATCCCCGCCGAAGACGCCCTGATCCACGCCTCCCTGCACATCAAATGCATCCTCGCCACCACCCAGCACGCCGTTGGCCATACTGACGACCAAGGCCGTGGAATGTTGTGGTCAGCCGTGCATTCAGCCGAAATGGCCATGGCGTTGATTGATGGTTTGCTCGATGGGCTGGAGGCCGAGCAAGACAAAGTCGCCCAAGCCAGACCGCTTTAAATTTACGCGCTCACTATCCGATGCTGGATGAATAGTTTCGGGTTTCAGCCAAGCCAGGCTCGGTCTTGTCCAATACGACACCTCTGTTGGCAACCCTGGCTTGCGCCTTACACGCGCCACATGAAGAGTGCTAAGACTCGGTCGCCATAGGCGTTTCCGTTCAAAATAACTACTTCAACCTCGAGGCCTACATGTACCTTCTTTATTACTCACCCGGCGCGTGCTCACGGCGTTTTTCAAGGTACTTGTCGCTTCAACCGTCTAACTATGCCGCTCTTTTCTCGACCTGTTGCTCTCGATCCGGGTTCAACAACACGGTACCGATCGGCTGCCAGTTACGCGTCCGGCCTGACCACCGCTCCGGCTTTTTCTCCTTGGCTCGCTCATACAACTCATGCCGTCGGGCCAGGACCTGATGGTCCATTCCTCGATGCCGCTCGGCTGGCGTGACGAACCGGATACGGCTATGCCGGTGCTCGTGGTTATACCAGCGCATGAAATCCCTCACCCAAGCGCGTGCAGCGTCCAAGCTGGCAAAGCCATCCGGCGGCCATTGCGGGCAGTATTTCAGCGTTCTAAACAACGACTCCGAGTAGGGATTGTCGTTGCTGACCCGCGGTCGGCCCCGCGAGGGCGTGATGCCCAGGTCATACATCTTGCTCAACAGCGTCACCGATTTCATCGGCGCTCCGTTGTCCGAGTGCAGCACCAGAGGCTCGCGCAAACACTGCTCGCCGCTCACGCTGCGTTGCAGCAGCGCAGCGGCTTTCTCGCCGCTTTCCGCGTCGTAGACCTCCCAGCCCACGGCTTTGCGGCTGTAAATATCTTCGATCAAATAGAGGTAGTAATACTTTCCACGTATCGGCGACGGTAAATAGGTGATGTCCCACGACCACACCTGATTGGGCCCTTTGGCCGCATGCGTCGTCGGTGCGGCATGCCGCCTGGGGCGTTGGCTACGACCTCGGTGTTGCTGTTGACCCGCCGCCCGCAAGACGCGATAAAACGTCGCCTCCGACGCCAGATAACGCCCTTGATCGGCCAGGCGCGGCACGATCTGACTCGGCGGTAGATGGGCGTACTCAGGGCTGTTGCACAGCGTCACAATCACCTGTCGCTCGCCCTCGCTCAGTGCGTTACAGGGCGTTGGCCGCACGACCGTCGTTCGAGCATCGGCCTGAACGACTTCAGTTTCGGTCCAGCGTTGCAGGGTTCGCGGCGATAAACCGACCTCCTGGCAGGCCCGGATTTTTCTGGCTCCCGCCATGACCGCTTCACTCAGCCAGTCAACGAACAACTGCCGTTGCGGCAAAGACGTCAGTTGTCCTCGTTGTCGGTCCCCCAGTAGTCGTTGAGCTTTTTTCGCAGCACCAACAACGCGGCTGTTTCAGCGAGCGCCTTATCTTTGCGGCGCAGTTCTCGCTCAAGCTCCTGGATACGCTTCTTATCCTTGCGCGACTGCTCTCGATCCTCTTTTTGCAGGGCTTTATCCGACTTCTGGCCGGTAATGAAGGCTTGTCGCCACGCGCTGATTTGCTCGGGGTAAAGGCCTTTGCGCCGGCAATACTCGCCCAGGTCGATCTCGGACAAGCTGGCGGTTTCAAGGACGACAGCAAACTTGGTTTCGGCTGACCAGTTCTCGGTCAACGGCTTGTTTTCGGACACTGCATTTCCTTCAGAACTGAGCTGCTTGCGCCAGTTGGACAAAGACATTTCGCTGACCCCTTCGCGCCGAGAAACCTCGGCCATCGACAGGCTCAGTGGGGGAAGCAGCATCTTGAGCAATGCGGCTCTGCGTTCAGGTGAATAATACGGCACGACCAGTCTCTTTCCGCCCCCGATATGCTTTTTTAGGAAAAATCGGAGAGGCGACAACTATCCTGACACCGGGGGCTCACTTGCAGCACATATACTTCTTGAAGAACTTGGAAAACCGTTCAAGCTGGAATTGCGCTCAGCACTGAAAAGCATCGGCACCCAAACTCCGGAATACCTGAGCATTAATCCGAAAGGCCGAGTCCCAGCCCTACTTTGCCTTGATAGACCCATCGGTGAAACAACCGGTGTTTTGACAGAGTTACCTGCCATCTTGCTTTACCTAGCGAAGCAATCGACACCTGTACGCTTTATCCCCGACACTCCAGGCGATTTAGGGCGATGCGTCGAGTGGTTGAACTGGTTGTCAGGGACAGTGCACAGCCTTTCTTATGGACAGGTCTGGCGGCCACAACGGTTTGTTGACGATGAAAGTCTGTTTCCTGTCATTGTTAAAAAAGGCCGCAGCAACGTTATGGATAACTACACGTTTATCGAGCAGCATATCGCTGCACAGAGTGATCGTTCCTTACTAAGTACTTATAGTATTGTACACCCCGTTCTTCTTGTTTTCTGGATGTGGGGGAAGTGGATTGATATAGATATGGGCACCTATTTCCCCAATTGGACTCAACTCGTTCAGTCGGTAATGGAGCGACCTGCCGTGCAACGAGCCTTGGCAACTGAGGACATTGATATAAATATATTCAAGTAAAATGAACGGATCGCCCCGTTTTTATGGCAACTGTGCGTGGGAGGACCTCTGTGTCCTACCGGGTTTTAGCGGCGATTCGTCCCGGTTTTCCACCCCGCGCACGGTTGGCCACCCATTATGTGGAAACGATCGGGGAGCAACCTCATCAAGACAAATCAAAGTCGCCCAAGCCAGACCGCTATAAATTTTCGCGCTCACTATCTGATGCTGGATGGAGCCGAACCTGTCAGGACGCCGAACCGTCGCGATCGCTTCACTGCGGTCTTACATCACGATGGTTCGGCGCCCTGATTTGCAAAAAACAAGTTAACATCTTAACTTTATTGCCAATCCTACTTTCCCCTCAGGAAGGACCCGCACCTTGTCTCTGCGCCTGACCGTCATTGATCAAACCCCCGTCCACGGTGATCGACCCGCCAGCGCCGCGCCGCTGGCCTCGGTTGAACTGGCTTCGGCCTGCGACACCTTGGGCTATCACCGCTACTGGCTGGCCGAACACCACAACAGCATTCAATTTGCAGGCCCCGCTCCAGAGATTCTGCTGACGCGAATCGCCACCACCACCCAGCACATGCGCATTGGCAGCGGCGGCGTGATGCTGAGTCACTACAGCCCCTACAAGGTCGCGGAGCTCTTTCGGCTGTTGGCCACTCTGTTTCCCGGTCGGATCGACCTGGGCATCGGCCGTGCGCCTGGTGGCAGTCAATTGAGCTCGGCCGCTCTGGCATCCCCTGCCCCATTGAGCCATCAGGACCACTTCCCGCAACAGGCCAGTGAACTGTGCGCTTTTTTGCGCGGCAGCTTCCCGGACCGCCACCCTTACGCCCAATTACATTGCCTGCCCGACGACAACGCCCTGCCCGAGCTATGGATGCTGGGCTCCGGCGGCGGCAGTGCCGGGCTGGCAGGGCAATTGGGGATGGGCTTGGCGCTTGCGCGGTTTATTGCCCCGCAGGTGTGCTCGCCGGTGATCTTTGACCATCATGCCCAAGCTTTGCAGCATGCGGGCCACAGTCCAAAACCCAAACTGTTGGCCTTGGCGGTGATCTGCGCTGAGACGGACGATCAGGCCCGGTTTATCGCAGGCACCGCCGTCTATCGCAAGATGATGGCCGGGCGTGGCCCTCGCGAGCCGTTGCTCAGCCCCGAAGAGGTTGAACTGCGTCGCCAGCGCATGAGTGCTGCCGACCGCGCTGAGTTCGATGAAACGCTCGATGCCATGGTGGTGGGGGCGCCCGCGACCTGCCGCGAGCAGATCCTGACGCTGGCACAGGCGTTCTCAACGGATGAGATCGGCATCGTGACCGTGACCCACGCCCTTTCAACGAGGATTGAAAGCTACCGTTTGCTGGCACAAGCGCTGATATCCCCTTGAACGTTGATGCCTGGGCTTCGAGATAAACAGCGCAAATGTGCCTATCCTTCAGATCAATCGCTTCAAGCACCCAAGATTGCTGGAGAACGCCTTTGATTTCGACTCTCGACACAGCCAGGCTCAAGGCCTGGGGCGCCCATGGTTTTACCGCCACCGGCGTGATCACCGCGTTCCTGGCGACCCTGGCACTGTTCGACAATCAGCCCAAGGCCTGCCTGCTGTGGCTGGGCGTGGCGCTGATTGTCGATGGCGTCGACGGCTCGTTGGCCCGCAGAGTCAATGTGAAGTCAGTGCTGCCCCACTTCGACGGCTCGGTACTGGACCTGGTCATCGATTTTCTGACTTACGTCTTCATCCCTGCCCTGTTTATCTACCGCTATATACCGTTGCCGGACTTCACCGCTTTGCTGGCGACCATCATCATCCTGGTCTCTTCGCTGTTCTGCTTTTGCAACGTCAACATGAAAAGCAAGGACAACTACTTCCAGGGCTTCCCGGCTGCCTGGAACGTGGTTGCGCTGTGTTTCTATACCTTGTCGCCCGGCCCGTGGTGGACGCTGCTGAGCATCGTCGCACTGGCCTTGCTGACCGTTACCCGGATGAAATTTTTGCATCCCTTTCGGGTGCGCAAATTCATGCCGATCAACATCACAGTGACCTTTATCTGGCTGCTGTGCAGTGCGCTGCTGGTGCTCAGCCATCCTTTCAGCAATGCGCTGGTATTGAACACTTGGCTGGCGATGTCCGCTTATTTCCTGGGCATCTGCCTGTGGCGTACGGCGCTGGAGTGGTTGGGTAGAAAAATCGACGACTGACCCCTACATGTGGGAGCAGGCTTGCCTGCGAATAGATCCACCGCGATACACCTGATACGCCGCGGTGTCTTCATTCGCGGGCAGGCCCGCTCCCACAATATTTATTTGAAGTTCAGCACGACTCTTGGTCGTCAGAGCCCCGAGCGGATCTTGGTCCAGGCGCGGTTCATGTAGCGCTGGGAGGCCATGGGCAAGTCCGCAATCGCATACAGGGTCGACAGCACCTGCTCTGGCGGATACGCGCCGGGGTCGGTACGAATCTCGTCATTGACCAGCGGTGTAGCGGCAGCGTTGGCATTGGGGTAGCCCACGCTGTTGGTGATCTCGGCCATCACCTCAGGGCGCATCAGGTAGTTCATGAACAGGTAGGCGCCGTCGACGTTGGTGGCATCCTTTGGCATGGCCACCATGTCGTAGAAGCTCCCCGCCCCTTCCTTGGGAATACTGAACGCCACGCGCCCCGGTGCACCAGCCTCTTCGGCGCGTGCCTTGGCCTGGTGGATGTCACCCGAATAGCCGACGGCCACGCAGATATTGCCGTTGGCCAGGTCCGAAATGTACTTGGACGAATGGAAGTAGGAGATCGCCGGCCGCACCTTCAGGAACAACGCTTCGGCCTCGGCGATCTGCTGCTTGTCCTGGCTATCGGTCGGGTAACCGAGGTAATGCAGGGCAATGGGCAGTACTTCGGTCGACGAATCGAGGAAGCTCACGCCACAGGCCTTGAGCTTTTCCACGTATTCCGGCTTGAAGAGCAAGTCCCAGGAGTTAATCGGTGCGTCGGCGCCCAGCACTTCACGGACTTTCTCTGGGTTGTAGCCGATACCGATGGTGCCCCACATATACGGGAAGGCATGGCGGTTATCCGGGTCGCTGACTGCCACGTTTTTCAGCAAGGCCGGATTGAGGTTTTTCCAGTTTGGCAAGCGCGACTTGTCCAGCTCCTGGTAGACCCCGGCCTTGATCTGCTTGGACAGAAAGCTGTTGGACGGCACCACGATGTCGTAGCCCGACTTGCCCGTCAGCAGCTTGGCTTCCAGGGTTTCATTACTGTCATAAACGTCGTACACGACCTGGATGCCGGTTTCAGTCTCGAAACGCTTGATCGTTTCGGGCGCGATGTAATCGGACCAGTTATAAACGTGCAGCACCTTGTCATCGGCCTGGGCGACGGCGCTGGCCGCAGCTGCAATACAGGCAGCGGCCATCAGAGTCCTGCCAAACATTCTCATGTGTACAACTCCACTTTTCTTGTTGATTCACGCGCGGGCCGCTCGCTGTGCGAGGACTGCGCAACGCTTTCTTCCAGCGCCAACTGGATCGAGCGTCTGCGGCTGTTTTCGGCCCGGCGGCTGAACCACCAGACCAAAAAGGTCACGCAGGATACCGCCAGCAGGATCAAGCTGGCGACGGCGTTGATCTCAGGCTTTACACCCAGGCGCACCGCCGAGAACACTTCCATCGGCAAGGTGGTCGAACCTGGGCCAGACACGAAGCTGGCCAACACCAGGTCATCGAGCGACAAGGCAAAGGACATCATCCCGCCCGCCGCCAACGACGGCGCAATCATCGGAATGGTGATCAGGAAAAACACCTTGAAAGGCCGCGCCCCCAAGTCCATCGCCGCCTCTTCGATCGACAGGTCCAGCTCGCGCAAACGCGCCGAGACCACCACCGCCACGTAAGCTGCGCAGAAGGTGGTGTGCGCAATCCAGATGGTGACGATGCCACGCTCCATCGGCCAACCGATCAACTGCGCCATGGCCACGAACAGCAGCAACAGCGACAGGCCGGTGATCACCTCAGGCATCACCAGCGGCGCCGTCACCAGGCCGCCAAACAGCGTGCGGCCCTTGAAGCGAGTCACCCGAGTCAGCACAAAGGCGGCCAAGGTGCCCAGTGCCACGGCGGCCACCGCCGTGTAGCAGGCGATCTCCAGCGAACGCCCTACCGAGCTCATCAACTGGGTGTTGTCCCACAGCCCCGCGTACCACTTCACCGACCAGCCACCCCACACCGTCACAAGCTTGGAGGCGTTGAACGAGTAGATCACCAGAATCAACATCGGCAGGTAGATAAACGCAAGCCCCGCCACCAGCATCGCGCTGGAAAATCCGAAACGTCTCATGCCCTGCCCTCCATCTCTTTGGCCTGACTGCGGTTGAACAGCACAATGGGCACGATCAGGATCGCCAGCATCACCACCGCCAGGGCAGACGCCACCGGCCAGTCACGGTTGTTGAAGAACTCCTGCCAGAGCACCTTGCCGATCATCAGGGTTTCCGGGCCGCCCATCAGCTCAGGGATGACGAACTCGCCCACCACCGGAATGAACACCAGCATGCAGCCGGCGATGATGCCGTTCTTGGCCAACGGCACGGTGATTTTCCAGAAGCTGTTCAAGGTGCTCGACCCTAGGTCCGAAGCCGCTTCGAGCAGGCTCGCATCGTGCTTCACCAGGTTGGCGTACAGCGGCAGGATCATAAACGGCAGGTAGGAGTACACCACGCCGATATACACCGCGATGTTGGTGTTGAGGATTTCCAGCGGCTGGCTGATCAGGCCGGTCCAGAGTAGAAAAGCGTTGAGCAGGCCGTTGTTGCTGAGGATGCCCATCCAGGCATACACGCGGATCAGGATCGCCGTCCAGGTCGGCATCATGATCAACAGCAGCAAGACGGTTTGCGCTTCCTTGCGCGCTTTGGAAATGGCGTAAGCCATGGGAAAGCCGATCAGCAGGCACATCAGCGTGCTGAAGAACGCCACTTTCAAAGAGCCCAGGTAAGCCATGACGTACAGCCCGTCATCGGCCAGCAACGCATAGTTACCGAAGTTCAGCAGCAGCTGGACATGCTGATCGACAAAGGTATAGATCTCGCTATAAGGCGGAATGGCGACCTCCGCCTGCGCAAAGCTGATCTTCATGACGATGAAGAACGGCAGCAGGAAGAACAGGCACAGCCAGATGAACGGCACGCCGATCACCAGTTGCCGGCCACTGGGCAGCAGTCGCTGGAGCAGGTTCATTGAGCTGTTCATGGGCGCAGTACCACGCCGCTGTCATCCTCCCACCAGACGTACACCCCATCATCCCAGGTCGGCCGTGCGCCACGGCGCTCGGCGTTGGCCATGAGCGACTGGACGATCTTGCCGCCCGGCAACTCGACGTAGAACACCGAATGGCCACCCAGGTAGGCGATGTCATGCACCACCCCGCGGGACCAGTTGTAGCGGCCCTCGGGTTGGGTGGTCGAGACCAGTAGTTTTTCCGGGCGAATGCCGTAAGTGATGCGCTTGTCTTCAACCGGGGTGCTGACCCCGTGGCCGACATAGATGTCGCGCTCAAGGTCCGGGCTCTGGATGATCGCAAAGCCTTCCTGGTCATCCACTACCGTGCCGTCAAACAGGTTGACGCTGCCGATGAACTCGCACACCAGCCGGCTGGTCGGTGCCTCGTAGACATCCACCGGGGTGCCGGTCTGGGCAATCCAGCCCAGGTGCATGATGGCGATGCGTTCAGCCATGGTCATGGCTTCTTCCTGATCGTGGGTCACCATCACGCAGGTCACGCCGACCCGCTCGATGATCTCCACCAGCTCCAGTTGCATCTGCGAGCGCAGCTTTTTGTCCAGCGCCCCCATCGGCTCATCGAGCAGCAGCAGTTTCGGGCGTTTGGCCAACGAACGAGCCAGCGCCACACGCTGGCGTTGGCCACCGGACAGCTGATGCGGCTTGCGCTTGGCGTACTGGCTCATGTGCACCAGCTTGAGCATTTCATCGACCCGCGCCTGGATTTCAGCGGCCGGGATCTTGTCTTGCTTGAGACCGAAAGCAATGTTCTGCGCCACGGTCATGTGCGGAAACAGCGCATAGGACTGGAACATCATGTTGATCGGCCGCTCATAGGGCGGCATATCGGTGATGTCGACGCCATCGACATAGATGCGCCCTTCGGTCGGCCGCTCGAAGCCTGCCAGCATGCGCAACAACGTGGATTTACCCGACCCCGAACCGCCCAGCAGGGCAAAGATTTCGCCCTGGTGAATGTCCAGGGAGACATCATCCACGGCGACGGTTTCGTCGAATTTCTTGGTGACGCGATCGATTTTGAGCAGCACCTTTTTCGGTTGCTGATCGCCTTCAAGAGCCTTCCTGTAAATGCTGGAGGCGTTAGCCATGTGAAACTCCCAACAGGTGTTTGCGGCAAGGCCATCAGGGCCTGCCTTGATTTATTGTTTTCACCTGACCGCGCTGCAAGGCGGCGTGGCCTGCGGTATTCACTGGGCTGAATACCTTGACGTTACAAACTCAAATCAGCCCTGGCGCAGCTGCGCACGCGCCTTGCAGGCCGCGCCAAAGGCTTTGAAGATTTGCAGGTAAACCGGGTTGTCCAACACTTGCCATTCCGGGTGCCACTGCACACCGAGTGCAAAGGCGCGGCTGCCGGTCACCGACACCGCCTCGATCAGGCCATCGGGTGCCAACGCCTCGGCACGCAGGCCCGGCGCCAATTGATCAATCCCCTGGGAATGGATGGAGTTGACCTTGAAGGTCGGCGGCAATTGCAGTCGCGAGAACTCGCCGCCAGGCTGCACGTTGACGTCGTGAGCCGGAGCGTACTGCACCTCAAGCGGCTGGTCGGCGGGTTCACGGTGATCGAGAAAGCCCGGCAACGCGTGGACTTTCTGATGCAGGCTGCCGCCCAACGCCACGTTCATTTCCTGAAAGCCGCGGCAGATGCCCAACACCGGCACCCCGGCATCGATCGCAGCGCGAATCAGCGGCAGCGTCAGCGCATCACGCGCCGAATCATGGGCGGTACCAGGCTCGCTGGCCGGGCCTTGATAGTGGAACGGTTCGACGTTGGACGGCGAGCCGGTCAACAGCAACCCATCCAGACGCGCCAGCAACGCTGCGATATCGGTCAATTCCGCCAGCGCCGGTAACACCACCGGCACCGCCTCGGCGGCTGTACTGACGGCGCGCAGGTACTTGTCACCACTGACGTGGTAGGCGTGCAAACCGATGGTCTTGACGCACGCCGTAACTCCAACCCATGGCTGAGTGGCCATGTTCACCCCCTGAAAGAATGGACAGCTTCGAGCGAGTTGGAGCTTATCTTCGTTGATTTTAATTAACAACCACCCCGTCAAAAATTCAGAACAACGGCAGGGCCAAATTGGGCTATTAAAGTGCCTAATGCGCCAACTAACGCCTTAAATGCCATTATCACTCACTTTTTGTGGACTTAATCCGCCTGTTGACTTCCTCAGGTGTTTCGGATTGACTGAAATAGTGAAAGGGCGGTGAACAATATTTTAAACAATAATAGGTGTTGCAAAATGGCGGTCCCCACGCAAACCGTTCAACTGAACGAAGCGAACGTCTTTCTTAAAAAACATCCCGAAACCCTCTACGTGGATCTGCTCATTGCCGACATGAACGGCGTGGTTCGCGGCAAGCGCATCGAGCGGGCCAGCCTGCACAAGGTCTACGAGAAAGGCATCAACCTGCCCGCCTCGCTCTTTGCCCTGGACATCAATGGCTCGACGGTGGAAAGCACAGGCCTGGGCCTGGACATCGGCGACGCCGACCGCATCTGCTACCCCATTGCCGACACCTTGTGCAACGAGCCCTGGCAGAAGCGCCCCACCGCGCAACTGCTGATGACCATGCACGAAATGGAAGGTGAGCCGTTCTTTGCCGACCCTCGCGAAGTGCTGCGCCAGGTCGTGAAAAAATTCGACGACCTGGGCCTGACCATCTGCGCGGCGTTCGAGCTTGAGTTCTATCTGATCGACCAGGAAAACGTGAACGGCCGGCCGCAATCGCCGCGTTCGCCGATTTCCGGCAAACGCCCGCAGTCGACCCAGGTGTACCTGATCGATGACCTGGACGAGTACGTCGATTGCCTGCAAGACATTCTTGAAGGCGCCAAGGAGCAAGGCATCCCGGCTGATGCCATCGTCAAGGAAAGCGCCCCGGCGCAGTTCGAAGTCAACCTGCATCACGTCGCCGACCCGCTCAAGGCCTGCGATTACGCCGTACTGCTCAAGCGCCTGATCAAGAACATCGCCTACGACCATGAAATGGACACCACCTTCATGGCCAAACCGTATCGCGGCCAGGCGGGCAACGGCCTGCATGTGCATATTTCGTTGTTGGACAAGCACGGCAAGAACATCTTCGCCAGCGAGGATCCCGAGCAGAACGCCGCGCTGCGCCACGCGATCGGCGGTGTGCTGGAGACCCTGCCTGCATCGATGGCGTTCTTGTGCCCCAACGTCAACTCGTACCGTCGCTTCGGCGCACAGTTCTACGTGCCGAACTCTCCGTGCTGGGGGATCGATAACCGTACCGTAGCCCTGCGTGTACCGACAGGTTCCGCCGATGCGGTGCGCATCGAGCATCGCGTGGCTGGCGCCGACGCCAACCCGTACCTGCTGCTGGCCTCCGTCCTGGCCGGCATCCACCACGGCCTGACCACCCAGATCGAACCCGGCGCGCCGGTGGAAGGCAACTCCTACGAGCAGAACGAGCAGAGCCTGCCCAACAACCTGCGCGATGCCCTGCGCGAGCTGGATGACAGCGAGGTCATGGCCCGCTACATCGACCCGCGCTACATCGACATCTTCGTGGCGTGCAAAGAAAGCGAACTGGCAGAGTTCGAGCACTCCATCTCAGACCTTGAGTACAACTGGTACTTGCACACCGTCTGATCGAACTTGAAGCCTTACCCACGTTGCCGAGAACCATCATGAGCAAAAACCAGCACGACTGGGAGCAGTACTTCCAGACGTTGAATATCGAGGGCCGGGCGTTTATCGACGGCCACTACTGCCCGGCAGCGTCGGGCGAGACCTTCGAGTGCACAAGCCCTGTGGACGGGCGCCGGCTGGCGTCTGTGGCAAGCACCGACCTTGAAGACGCCGAGCGCGCCGTGGCCGTTGCCCGGCGCACCTTCGCGTCGGGTGTCTGGTCGCAACAAGCACCGGCCGAGCGCAAGCGCACGCTGATTCGCTTTGCCGACCTGATCCTTGAGCACCAGGATGAACTGGCCCTGCTCGAAACCCTGGACATGGGCAAGCCGATCAGCGATTCGCTGTCCATCGACGTGCCCGCCACTGCCAACGCGATCCGCTGGAGCGCCGAGGCCATCGACAAGATCTACGACGAAGTCGCTCCCACGCCGATCGACCAGCTGGGTTTGGTCACCCGAGAACCGGTCGGCGTGGTGGCGGCCATTGTTCCGTGGAACTTCCCACTGATCATGGCCGCCTGGAAATTTGCCCCAGCACTGGCGGCGGGCAACTCGTTCATTCTCAAGCCGTCCGAAAAGTCGCCACTGACTGCGATTCGTATCGCCCAGCTGGCGCTTGAGGCTGGCATTCCGGCCGGTGTGTTCAACGTCTTGCCGGGCTTTGGCCACACCGTCGGCAAGGCCTTGGCGCTGCACAACGATATCGACACCCTGGCGTTCACCGGCTCCACCGCCGTGGCCAAGCAACTGATGGTCTATGCCGGCCAGAGCAACATGAAGCGCGTCTGGCTGGAAGCAGGCGGCAAGAGCCCACACATCGTGTTCGCCGATGCACCAGACTTGGAAGTTGCCGCCCAGGCAGCCGCCAGCGCCATCGCCTTCAACCAGGGTGAAGTCTGCACGGCAGGTTCGCGGTTATTGGTGGAGCGTTCGATCAAGGAGCGTTTCATTCCCATGGTGGTCGAGGCCCTCAAGGCCTGGAAGCCTGGCCATGCGCTGGACCCGGCCACCCGTGTGGGCGCCGTGGTAGACAGCCGCCAACTGGAGAACGTGCTCAAGTACGTCGGCATCGGCCAGGCCGAAGGCGGCCAACTGTTGATCGGCGGCCAACGCACCCTGGAAGAAACCGGCGGCCTTTATATGGAACCTGCGCTGTTCGATGGCGTGGACAACGCCATGACCATCGCCCGCGAGGAAATCTTCGGCCCCGTGCTGTCGGTGATCGCCTTCGACACCGTCGATCAAGCCGTGGAGATCGCCAACGACACGCCTTTCGGCCTGGCTGCAGGCCTGTGGACTCGGGACCTGAGCAAGGCCCATAACGTCGCCCGGCGCTTGCGCGCCGGCAGCGTGTGGGTCAACCAATATGACAGCGGCGACATGACCGCCCCATTCGGGGGTTTCAAGCAATCGGGTAATGGCCGCGACAAGTCCCTGCATGCGTTCGACAAGTACACCGAACTCAAGGCCACCTGGATCAAGCTGTAACTGCCTGCGGAAATAACAATAATGCAAACTTATGTGAACAGTTTTTACGCCGCGTCGAAGAACCCGATGGCTGAATTTCCGACCCTGGAAAGCGCTGTCGACTGTGACGTGTGCATCATCGGTGCCGGCTACACCGGCCTGTCTTCGGCGCTGTTTCTGAGCGAAGCCGGCTTCAAGGTGGTGGTGCTGGAGGCGGCCAAGGTCGGCTTCGGCGCCAGCGGGCGCAATGGCGGGCAGTTGGTCAACTCCTACAGCCGCGACGTCGACGTCATCGAGCAACGCTACGGTGCCCAATCGGCCGAGGCCTTGGGCAGCATGATTTTCGAAGGCGCCACTATCATCCGCCAGCGCATCAAGGAATACGACATCCAGTGCGACTATCGCCCGGGGGGCATCTTTGCGGCGTTGAACAACAAGCAGCTCAAAGGCCTGGCTGACCAGAAGAAGACCTGGGAGCGCTACGGCAACCGGCAACTGGAAATGCTCTCGGCCGATCAGATCGGCCAGGAAGTCGCCTCCAAACGCTACATCGGTGGCTTGCTGGACCGCAGTGGTGGGCATATGCACCCGTTGAACCTGGCCCTGGGTGAAGCGGCGGCGGTGCTCAAGCGGGGTGGGCGTATTTTTGAGCAGTCGGCGGCGATCAACATTCAGTACGGCGAGCCGCACGTGATCCGCACGGCCAAGGGCCAGGTCAGCGCCAAGTACCTGCTGCTCGCAGGCAATGCCTACCTGAGCGACGAACTGGACCCACGGGTAACCCGCAAGAGCATGCCCTGCGGCTCACAGATCGTGGTCAGCGAACCCTTGCCGGCAAAAGTCGCCAAGAGCCTGATCCCCAACCAGTACTGCGTCGAAGACTGCAACTACCTGCTGGATTACTTTCGCATCACCGCCGACAACCGTCTGCTGTACGGCGGCGGCGTGGTCTATGGCGCGCGCGAGCCCAAGGACATCGAACAACTGATTGTGCCGAAGATCCTCAAGACCTTCCCGCAACTGTCCGGCATCAAGATCGATTACCGCTGGACCGGCAACTTCCTGCTGACCATGTCGCGCATGCCGCAATTTGGCCGGGTGGAGAAAAACGCCTACTTCATGCAGGGCTACAGCGGCCACGGCGTGACCTGCTCACACCTGGCCGGCAAGCTGATCTCTGAAATGATCCGCGGTGATGCCGAGCGCTTCGATGCCTTCGCCAGCCTGCCGCACATGCCAATGCTAGGCGGCCGCACCTTCCAGGTGCCGCTCACGGCGATGGGGGCGGCCTATTACGCGCTGCGTGATCGCTTCGGCGTTTGATCTGTGGCTTGCGGTTCTGTTTATGTTTTAATGGCCCGCCCAAAAATCTTTGACATCAGGCGGCTATGGACACAGGGACACGACTCAGACTGGTGCGTGAGCGCTGCCAGATTTCCCAGCGGGAGCTGGCCCGGCGCAGCGGCCTTACCAACTCGACCATTTCCCTGATCGAACAGAACCGCGTCAGCCCTTCGGTGAGCTCGCTAAAGAAGCTGCTGGAGGGCATTCCCATGTCGCTGGCCGAGTTCTTCTCCTTTGATGAACCGTCCCGGCAGGAGCCCTATATTTTTCGCAATGGCGACCAGCCAGACCTCGGTCGCCACGGCCTGCGCCTGTTGCTGGTGGGTGCCAGCGTGCCGGGCCGGCAGATGCGCATGCTGCGCGAGCTGTACGCGCCCGGCGCAGGCTCCGGCGAAGACCCGATCGTGCATGCCGAGGGCGAGGAATGTGGCCTGGTGACGCGTGGCACGGTCGAGCTGACCATCGACGGCAAGGTGAGCGTTCTCAACACCGGTGACGGCTATTACTTCCCCACCACCCTGCCCCACAGCTTCAAGAATATTGGCCAGGACGAGGCCGAGATCGTCAGCGCCAACACGCCCGCGAATTTCTGACGCCAATAGGTCGCCATCACAATCAAGAGTGCGCTGTCAAGCGCACTTTGCATAACCGCTCATCGTTTTGAGCAATGACTCTAGTCCCCGCAAAAGCCCGAAATACCGCTCTATACCGTCATTCCTGACTTCTCTCAGGAGCACCTGCAAACATCTTGAAATAAACTCATAGACGGCCCTTTGATACGGCTGCTCCGTCGCTGCTCTATACCACTCTCCAGAAGCTGGAAGCGACCTGCATTTTCCTCTTCGACCCCTCGTTATTTCGCCACGGCCACTCAGGAGGCTCCATGGGCGCATATCGCAAGCTCAGCGAACGGATAAAACAAAAAGGCCTGCGTCGTACCGTCAAAACCTTGTGGGAACGCTATGTGTTCTTTCATTGGGAACTGTTGTGGATGGAGCGTGACCTGGTGTCCCCCGTGGGACCCCACAGCTTGCGGCCCTACCCCACGGCGCGGCTGCTCACCATCACCGAAAGCAATGCCTCAGCCTTTGCCAGGTACTTTGGCGACCGGGTGCACACCATGCAGGAACTGGCGCGTGAAGGGCACACCGGGCACATGTACCTGGACGCAAATAACGATGCCATCGCCTTTATCTGGGGCAGCCCCCGTGATTACCATGACCGTCACTATTACGGCTATACCTTTGCGGTAAAGCCCGGCGAGTTCTTTGAGTTTGGCGGCGAAATGACACGACCGTATTTTGGCACCAGCCTGTCAGTGGATGCTCAGCTCAACCTCTGGCACGCCATGCAGGCCCAGGGCTGCAACAAAGTGGTGGATGTGGTGGAAACCCATAATGTGCCGGCGCTTAAGTTGCATATCCGCATGGGTTATCAAGAGCAAGGCCGTGCCGTACATGTTTACGGACTGTTCGGGCGCTTCAAGCTGTTCCGCCAAGCCCGCTACAACGGCTCGCGACTGGAGCCGCTGTGCAAACCGAGTCGACCCACCGCCACCGCGACCGCCCCCTCCACGTAGGAGCCGGCTTCAGCCGCGATGGACACACCACGGTGCATCAGGCAAACCGCGGTGCGTTCATCGCGACCAAGGGCTAGCCACTACACCGTCGCTCCTACAGCGATGAAGGCACCGCGGTGCGCCAGGCACGTTAGCGTTTGACCTTCTTCAAGTCATCCAGCAACTCCAGCAAACGCTGCAGCTTGTCTTCGCCCAACTTCAACTGCAGCCGCTGGTAATTGGCCTCCATGCTCTGGCTCATCGAGGCAAACATCGCCTCTCCTTTCTCGTCCAGGGTCACCCAGACCCGTCGCTGGTCTTGGTCGTCCTTACGTCGGCGAATCAATCCGGCCGCCTCCATTCGCACCAGCACTCCCGTCATGCTCGGCTTGAGGATGCAGGCCAGTTCTGCCAAGCGATAGATCTCCATATCCCCATGTTGATTGAGCAGGCGAATGATCCGCCACTGCTGTTCGGTCAGGCCGTGCTGGTTCAAGGAAGGACGAAAGAAACTCATGGCCGCTTCACGGGCCTGCAGCATCGTAAGGGTCAGGGACTGGCGAGGTTTGAGCATAATGGGTCGATCACAATTTAATTAATTAACATTTTAATAAGTTTTTGACACTTTACCAAATATCCAACCAAAACACGGGCACTGGCACTCGTGTGCAAAAAATCCGGCAGACAGGGTCAAGACACTCGCCCCTGTTCAGCGCGTTAATAGACCCTATCTCCACCGACTCTTTCAGGCTGCTCCATGATCAATATCGAAACGCCCACCTACTACACGGCCACCAAGAAATACAACCTGAGCTTCCCGACCCTGGAGCAGGATGTAGAAGCTGACGTCGTCGTGATCGGCGGGGGCTTCTCCGGTATCAACACTGCGCTGGAACTGGCTGAGAAAGGCATCACCAATATCGTCGTGCTCCAAGCGCGCTACCTGGGCTTTGGTGGCACCGGCCGCAACGGTGGGCAGATCATGGCGGATGTAGCAAGGCTTGCCTGCGATGAACGCACCGCGCAATGCCGGACCACCGCGGTGCGTTCATCGCAGGCAAGCCTTGCTCCTACACGCGATAGCATCATCACGGTTTGGCGTTTAGCGAGTAGGCAAAAATGTGCCACAGCGCCTTCAATCGCCGTGCATAACTCTCAGGCCCGGCGTACACCAATTCCACATGCAGGCTGTCAATGATGCCAAGGTAGGCGTCGCTGTACAGCGCCAACTGCGCCTCGTCCACTTCCAACAACGTGCCACGCAATGCCTCGCGAAACAGCTCGGCCATTCGCGCCAGATAAGCCTCGAAATCCCGGCAGATCGTCACCCGCAGTTCCGCAGGCGGAAAGAAGGCCGTGCGCAACAAAAACCGCAAGTGCCAGGAGCTTTCGTAGCGTTCGCTCAATCGGTCGCAATGCAATTGGCCCGGCGTGCCACCCAAGCGTCCAGCCTCGGCGAAACCCACGCCCAGCATCCAGGAACCGCCTGCCGATTCGGCCAGGGTATTGAGGTGTTCGAAGTTCACCAGGGCCATCACACCCGACAAAATCGTTTCAGCGGTACCGACGAACACATGCACGATCAGGTACGCCGACAAGGTGCCGGTAATCGCGAAGAATCGGCCCATGCCGCAGTTGATGTAGTCGTAGACGGAGCCGGTGGTCGGCAGGATCGAAGCCGCCTCGGCAAAGGCGCTGGCCTGGGCCAACATCATGATCACCGATCAGCATGGCAATGGCGAACGCACTGCCGCCGATACCAAACCCCGTGGTGGCCGTCAGAATCACCGGGCTCGCCATGATCAGGCCAATGGTACTGGCCAGTGCCGTAGGAAAGCCGACCGTCCCGCGGTTCAAATGCGCGGTGAGCTTGGCATTGATCGACATCGTGTTGGACCTCGAAAGCAGATGATTATGATTATTAGCTCGTCGACCCGTCCTTGACCGCGGGAAGCTTACGTAACCACTTTGCACCGCTCTTGGTCCAGCGTCTTGCCCGTGCCTGCCGAGGGACTTGTTGCTGGCTGCCAGGGTTGTCGGCATGGCGCGCACATTCAACTCACCCGGCACCGCGCTTCAGATCGGCCATTTACCCTGTCAACCTCCTAAAAGAGCGAGTTGGCGCAGCACCCTTGCGAACGTAGAACTCAAAGCCCCCCCGCCTGAAGGCTGGGGGTAAACACCGAGACGTTCACAAGGAGTTCATGAACATGCACAAACACTCAAGTACCGACCTGCTCCACTGGATGAAGGCCGAATCACGGCTGATGAACTGGGGCGCCAACCTCACGCTGGATCGTGATGCGCTGAACCCGCTGTTGACCCAAGCCTACATCGCCAGATTTGCATTGGGCCAAGCCCTGCCTGCGCTATCAGGCACAGCCCAAATCACCGGCGATATGCAAATACGATTTGAACAATGCAGGCTCGGTGCCCCGCAACTGTCATTCGAACAGCTCAAGGCAAACGATGCAGTGGTCCGGGTCAAGATGAAGGTTATCGGCGGCCGACAGACCTCCTACAAGCGAGAGGCCAATGAGTGGCAGGCTCGTAGGGTGATTGATTTCAATGCCTGCACCGGCCCTACCCTCAGTTTTGATCTGCGCCTGAATCATCAGGGTTCAGGCCTTGAGCGCGACGGCAGTGTCTACATTGACCTGAGCAAAGGTGAGAACTTCCGGCTGGAGATTGCCGATAGCCGCTTCGCCCAGGCCATTGCCGGCAGTCTGTTCCAGCGCCTGCTACGCGAGCAGCCGAGCGAGCAACTGAACTTCGAGCTGGCCTGGGTCACTACCGATAACCCTCTGCTGACACCAGCAACTTTTGCACTGCGCAGTCAGGCCAAGCATCCAGAATCCGATCACCCAGACGGCTGCCTGAACATTCTGTTTGCCATGCGCGGCGAACCTGACGGCAATTATCCCTCAGCCTCCGGTGGCCACCACTATTTGATCGCCGAGGATCTCCAGTCGAATGCCCCGTACACACTGATGATCGACTCCGCCCGCGTTCCTGTCGAACTCAGCCCCGGGCCAGGTAGCGAGCCAGACATCAATAAGGTATTCAGGCTCAACGGCGGTTATCGACTGGATTCGGCCCTGATCTCTCGTCCGTTGGATGTTGCCAGCTTCGGCACTGTGCAACTTGGCGTCGAGCGTTTCAGCGTGATGCCTCTGCAGTCCACCCTCAATGCTGGCAGTTGCCAACAATTCACGGCCCAGCCCAAACAGCGCAAGCTGCAGTGGAGCCTTGAACCGGTCGATGATCACGACACTCCATTGGGCCGCATCAATCAGTCAGGCCTCTACCAGGCACCAGAAGCCGAGCAGTTGCGTAGACGCGATGCTCGGGTACGAGTCAAGGCAATGCTCGCCGACGGCACCCTCAGCGCTACCGCCTTGCTCACTGTGCAATCAGAACCCATTCGAATCGCCCAAACGATTCGGCATTGCATGCTGGGCGAAGAAGTAGAGCTTCAATGCGACACCCTGTCAGAGGCTCAGCCCCTGTGGTCCATCAAGGACCCGGTGGCCGGAGAAAGTGGGGAGTTGCAAGCGGGCAGCTCAGCGGACAGGTGCCTCTACTCCCCTCGTTCGCAGGGGCTGGACTCTGACAGCGCATTGTTTATCGAAACCATTCAGGCGCAAGCAGCAACGGATGCCGCTACCACACATGTGCTGGTAGAGCGCTATTCGCCACCCCTACAGGTCTCAGTCATTGAAACGGCGCAGAACCACCTGCGCTTGCAGGCATCCTATCGAGGGGCGGCTGTCACTTCGAGCTGGACCATCGCCTGCGACGGCCCCGGCCAGATCAGCGAGGACGGTGTCTACGTACCCGATTCACAGGCTAGCGACACATTCGTACTGATTTTGGCGCAGCGTCAGGTGAACGGTGAACTACAGCAAGGCTACAGGATTGTGCCGTTGCCCTTGACCTGAAACCATTCCCCAGCGGCCGCATCAATTGCGGCCGCTGGCCACCTGTTCACTGAGCATGGCCTGGATTTTTTGAGTTACCTGGCGGGTACTCTCGGCCAGCTTCTTGACCTCATCGGCCACTACCGAGAAACCCCGCCCCCGGCGCTTGACGCACCGCGATTCGCAAGTATCGCAAACAGTTGCCTCTGCGCCGGATGTTCATCATCCTGCATCCTCTTCTTTTTCAAGGACGTCCCCATGAACGGTTTACTGCGCCAACAACCGCAAATCACCCTGCTGCTCGCCACGCACGCCAGCCAAGCTGCGCAACAGCTCGCCCAAAGCCTGGGCGTGAATCTGAGCATCAGCGTGGTCGATGCCGGCGGCCAGCTCATTCACCTGAGCCACATGGACGGTGCGGCGAACCAGAGCCGTGAAATAGCCTTGAAAAAGGCTCGCACCGCAGCAGGCTTCAAGGTCTCGACCAGCGTCTGGGACGAGCGCTTGAGCAAATCCTCGCCCGGTGTGCAACATGGCTTGGCGCTGCAAGCCGACGTGGCACTGTTCGGTGGCGGCGAACCTTTTATCTGGGAGGATGCGGTGATTGGCGCCATTGGTGTTTCCGGCGCCAGCGAGCAGGTTGACAGCGACTGCGCTGCCGCCGCCCGTGATCGCGTAGCGGCATTGCTGGCAGCCAGTTGATCAGAGCATGCGGTAGAGCAAGCGCTCGATTCGGGTAAAGCGCACACGCTGCAGAAAACGCCGCACCCGCGTGGGGTATTCACTGAAGGCTTGCAGCTGTTCAAAGTGCTCGACGCGGCTGACGTGCTGCTTGATCTGCTCAAGCTCCTGGTTACGCTCGGCTGCCCACTGGGCCTTGGGGTCGTCGATCAGCAGGGCATTTTCAAGGTCCAGGCGGAAGCCGCGCGGGTTCAGGTTGTTGCCTGTCAGCAAGGTGTAGCGCTGATCAACCCAGATCCCTTTTGAATGAAACGAATGCCCTGGGTCGTTCCAGACAAACAGGTTCAGGCATCCCTCGGCGATTGCCCGCTGATGTTTCTGGGCGAAATGGCGCAGGTTTTTCTCATACAGGTACGGCAGTACCGAACTGATGCTGAACGGCTCCTCCGGAGGCGTGTAAAAGTCGTTGGCGATCTTGTCGCCCACAATGATGTCGACCGTCACGCCGCGGGCCAGCGCATGATTGATTTCATCGATCAGCACCTTGGGCGGATTGAAATACGGCGTACACAAGGTCAGGTGCTCGCGACTGGCAGCAATCAATTGGCAGAGGGTGCGGTTGAGCGGGTTGTGCTTGCCAACGCCGAGCAGCGGGATGACACGCATGCCTTCAGCGCTCTCGCTACCCTTGAAGGTTTCATAGGCCATGCGCTTGAGGCTGGCACGCAGTTGCCGGATATCGGTGCGCAGGCTACGGGAGGTGGGCGGTGAAGGCAGGTCCAGCCGGTTGGCGGCCTTCGAGTCCAGTACATGCTGTACCAGGCCTTGGAACGCATCGGCCAGCGGCTTGCTGTCAATCAGGTGATAGCGATCCAGGCGGTACTTATCGAACTTGTGCAGGTAGACGTTGTTGAGGCTGGCACCGGTGTAAACCACACAATCATCGATCACGCTGCCCTTCAGGTGCAGCACGCCAAACAACTCGCGGGTTTGTACGGGAACGCCATAGATCGGGATATCCAGCCCTTGGCGCTGGCGCTCGGCACAATACCAGGCGCAATTGCCCGGTTGCTTGCCTGCGCCAATGAGGCCACGCTGGGCACGGAACCAGTCGACCACGACAACGATCTCCAGCGCTGGGCGCGCAGCCTTGGCGCGGCACAGCGCATCAAGGATTTCCTGGCCGGCTTCGTCCTGCTGCAAATACAACGCAACCAGCATGATTCGCTGTTCTGCCGATGCGATCATCGCCAGCAGGCGCTGGCGATAGTGCTCTGCCGTCGGCACGATGGTGATGTCCGCTGGCGAAATCTCAAACCCGCGAAGTGTTTGCAGCGTGGCGCTTGACGTGAACCTCATAAGCCTCTCAGCAGTTATCTCTCTAGACCTTGCCATCATTACCACATTCTGTGGGGCACCGGCTGTCGGGATGGACAGCAGCCTGGCTTGCGGGTGTAAGATTCTGCCTGCTCGAATGTGAAAACTTTAATAAAAACAGTTTGCTGCGCAGGAACAAAGGATGGCCAAGACCTACCAGAAGACGCCTGTCACCCGGCGTTCCCCCGAACTGCAACGGCCGGTGAAAACCATCGGTTTTCTGGTGATGCCCAACTTCACCACCATCGGCTTCGCCTCGGCCATCGAAACCCTGCGCATCGCCAATATGGCCGCCCAGCAGACGTTGTACAAAACCCTGGTGATCGCCGCCGACCTGCAACCGGTGATTGCCAGCAATGGCATGCGCATCCTCCCGGACCACAGCATCGAAGATGCGCCGAAACTCGATACCTTGTTTGTGGTCGGTGCCAACCCGATCGTGTCCGGCCCCGGCCATCGCCCTTTGCTCAACTGGCTGCGCAAGCTGGCCGGGCAGCATGTCCCCCTGGGCGGGATCTGCACCGGCAGCCATCTGCTGGCACGCGCCGACCTGCTCAAGGGTTATCGCTGCACCATTCACTGGGAAGACATCGAGGCGCTCAAGGAGCGCTTTCCCGGCATCATCATTTCCAACCAGATTTTCGAACTGGATCGCGACCGCTACACCTGCTCCGGTGGCGTGGCCTCGATGGACATGACCTTGCAACTGGTGGCTCGCGAGCCCGGTGGTACCGCGATAGCAGCTCGCGCCGCCGAGTTGCTGCTGTGTGACCGAGTGCGCGGGGAGCGCGACCAGCAGCGCGTGCCGCTGCGCACCATCCTGGGCACCTCACAACCCAAGCTCAGCCAGGTGGTGGCAATCATGGAAGCCAATCTGGAAGAGCCGGTCAGCCTGGACGAGCTGGCGACGCTCAACGAAATCTCGATCCGCCAGCTTGAGCGGCTGTTCCACAAATACCTGCAACGCACGCCGAGCCAGTATTACCTTGAACTGCGCCTGGCCCGCGCACGGCAGTTGTTGCTCAGAAGCGAATCGCAAGTGCGCGATATCGCCCTGGCGTGCGGTTTTACCTCACCCGCGCATTTCTCCAAGTGCTACAGCCGCTTCTTTGGCATATCGCCGATGGGTGAACGCAAGCAGGGCTCGCTGAACCTGTAACGCGGCTTTCCTGAATGACCGGGCGCCCATCGCCTGTAGGAGCCAGGCTTGCCTGCGATGAGTGCGCCACGGTTTGTCTGTTGGATCGGCGGTGTGGCCATCGCCGGTAGGAGCCAGGCTTGCCTGCGATGAGCATAGGTATCTACACAACTCTGGGGCAGCGCGGCTCTTGTAGCCGCTGCCGAGGTACGAGGCTGCGATCGGCGGCGAAGCCGTCGTAAATTCAGGTCCTTCGGTGTGCCTGATGGATTATGGTCTCAGGTTTTACGGCCGCTTCGCTGCCGATCGCAGCCTCGTACCTCGTCAGCGGCTACATTCGTAGCAGTACGCCAAAAGATGTGTAGATACCTATGCTGCGATGAGTGCGCTGCGGTTTGTCTGCTGGATCGGTGGTGTGGCCATCGCAAGCAAGCTTGGCTCCTACAGCCAGCGGTACCGTACCCATCGCCTGTAGGAGCCAGGCTTGCCTGCGATGAGTGCGCTGCGGTTTGTCTGCTGGATCGGCGGTGTGGCCATCGCAAGCAAGCTTGGCTCCTACAGCCAGCGGTACCGTGGTTATGTTTTAGTCCTGCAGGGCCTTATGCGCCGTCTCCCGACTGGCCAACATCGCGATCAGTGCCACCAGCGCGGCGGCCAGCAGGTACCAGGCCGGTGCCATCTTGTTGCCGGTGACCTGGATCAACCAGGTCGCAATAAACGGTGCCGTCCCGCCAAACAGCGCATTGGCGATGTTGAAGCTAAAGGCAAAGCCGCTGAAACGCACCCGCGTCGGAAAAATCTCTGCCAGAAAGCTCGGTAAAGTGCCGTCGTTCATCGCCAGCATCGCGCCGAAGGCGATCTGGATCATCAGGATGATCACCAGCGGTTGATGATCAAGCAGGCCAAACAGCGGGAAGGTCAACAACAGGAACATCACTGAGGCCATCAACAGCATGGTCTTGCGCCCCAGGTAGTCCGACAGCTTGCCCATCAGGAAGATCAGGCCGATGTAGGTCGCCAGCGACACCGTAGAGGCGATGAACGAATCGTTCTCGCTCATGCCCATTTCCGTCGACAGGTACGTCGGCATGTAGCTGAGCAGCAGGTAAAACGCCACCGCGTTCAGGCACGTGGCGCCAATACCGATGAACACACTACGGCGGTGTACCGTCAGCAGTTCTCGAATCGGCGCAGGCGTGGCGCATTCCTTGTTTTCCAGGCGCTGTTCCATTTCCAGGAACTTGGGGGTGTCCTGCAGGCTCATGCGGATATAGCGCCCGACCAGCCCAAACGGCGCAGCCAACAAAAACGGCAGCCGCCAGCCCCAACTGTTGAGGTCTTCAACCGTCAGTACCGCATGCAAGCCCGCCACGAAAGCGGCGCCAAACAGCAAACCCGCCGCGGTACTGGCCGGCACGATACTGGTGTACAACCCCCGCTTGCCCTGGGGTGCGTATTCAGCCAGAAACGCTGAGGCGCCTGCATACTCACCCGAGGCCGAGAACCCCTGGACCAGGCGAATCAATAGCAGTAATGCTGGCGCCCATAGGCCGATATGGCCATAGGTGGGCAAGATGCCGATACAGAAGGTGGAGATCGACATAATCAAAATCGACCAGGACAGCGCGTTGCGGCGCCCGTATTTATCGCCAAAGTGGCCCCATACCAGCCCTCCTAGCGGGCGGACGATAAATGACAGGGCAAACACTGCAAAGGTCGCCAGCAGGCCGGTGGCCTTGTCGGTCTGGGGAAAGAAGGTGGCGGCGATCACCGTCGCCAGGTAGCCGTAGGCGGCGTAGTCGAACCATTCGACAAAGTTGCCCATGAAGCTGGCCCGCGCGGCTTTGCGCAAGGCCTGGCGTTCGGCGGTCTGTTCCTGGACGGTAAAGTCTGCGGTCATGGTGGCATTAGAGTGCTGCATCAGACACCTCCACGCAATGAGCGAGCGGTATCGAGACGCACCATCAGGTGTGCCGAATATGGAGAACGGATGGACATGACAATTACCCTCTATTGTTGTACTTGGCAGGGTTGAAGGGTCAATCAGGCGATGCGCTCTTGAGGGGCATTCGCCAACGTTCTTGCGCCAGACAAAAAACGCCGCACAGGGGGACTGTGCGGCGCGACACGTTATTGCTTGATGATGTTTTTCTCCGGTCCGTAAGGGAATTTCGTGATGTTTTCGGCGCCGCGCTCATTGACGATCAAAATATCGTGCTCGCGATAGCCACCGGCACCCGGCAGGCCCTCAGGCAGCATGATCATCGGCTCGATCGACACCACCATGCCAGGCTCCAGAACCGTGTCGATGTCTTCGCGCAGTTCAAGCCCGGCCTCACGGCCGTAGTAGTGGCTGAGCGTACCGAACGAGTGGCCGTAACCGAAGGTGCGGTATTGCAGCAGGTCGTGCTTGAGGAAAATTTCGTTCAGCTCGCGGGCGATATCGCTGCAACGCATGCCTGGCTTGACCAGTTTCAGGCCGGCTTCATGCACTTCAACGTTCACGTTCCAGAGGCGCAGATGCTCGTCCGAGCAGTGATCCAGGAACAGTGTGCGCTCAAGGGCGGTGTAGTAGCCAGCGATCATCGGGAAGCAGTTCAGGCTCAGGATGTCGCCCTTGTTCACCTTGCGGCTGGTCACCGGGTTGTGTGCGCCATCAGTGTTGATACCGGACTGGAACCAGGTCCAGGTGTCCATCAGTTCGCTGTCCGGGAAGGTCTTGGCAATTTCCCGCACCATGGCCTGGGTGGCATGCAGCGCCACTTCATACTCCGGCACCTGGTCACGCAGGGCCTCCACCACCGCTGCGCCACCGATATCGGCAATGCGTGCGCCATGGCGAATGATCACTTGCTCTTCGGCCGACTTGATCATGCGCATACGCATGCACGGTGCGGCAATGTCCACCAGCTGTGCTTGTGGGTAGCAGGCGGCGAGCTTCTGGTGGTTCTGCAGGTTCAGATGGTCGAACTCGATCCCGATACGGCCAGCCTTGGGCAATGCTTGCTGGATGGCCACGAAGTAGTTATCGCGTTGCCAGTCGGTGTAGACAATGTTGTCCGTGCCGACGGTGCGGCGCCATGGCTGGCCACCGTCGATATTGGCGCTGATCGACACCACCGAATCCTGGGTGACGACCAATGCGTAAGGGCGGCCGAACGAGCAGTAGATAAAGTCACTGTAATAGTTGACGTTATGGTAGGAGGTGAACACTGCAGCATCGATATTCTGCTCGGCCATATAGGCCCGCAGCTTGCCCTGACGGTCCAAGTATTCCTGCTGGGAAAAAGTCGCCTCGACTTTCTGGCCATTGCGAATCTTCAGGGTTTTCGGCATTTGCATGATCTGTGTTCCTTGGAATAGTTCACGATTCGGGTCGCCGCTTTAGGCCGGCCGCCTGAATTGCATTCCAACAGATCAGCTGGGGTAACTTTTGTACGGACGCGACCTGCAATTGGTCGCATCCGATACCGAGTGAACCAGGCTGTGCATGGCACCCGGCTGTCGTCGTCTGAATGGACGTTGACGCAACCGCGGCCCGGCTGCGTAAATCAGTCGCAAACACTATAAAGACTCGATGTCTCAACTCGAGCTGATGATCGCTATTAGGGAATGTCCGTATGCGTCAAATGACATCGCTCTGCCTGCTCACTGCCCTGTTTTCGGCAGGCCCTCTGCATGCCAAAGACGGCGCCACCGTTGCCGATAGCCTGTATTACGGTGGCGATATCCTGACCATGGAGGGTATGGTCCCGCACTATGCACAAGCACTGGCCGTCAAGGACGGCAAGATCATCTACGTCGGTGATCTTAAAGGCGCAGAGGCTCTGAAGGGCAAAACCACCCAGCCCATTGACCTCAAGGGCCACACGCTGCTGCCAGGTTTTGTCGATGCCCACGGGCATGCCTGGATGACGGGTTTCCAGAAGCTGACCGCCAACCTGTTGCCGCCGCCCGATGGCCCTGGCCAGGATGTTCCGGCACTGGTCGCGCAGCTCAAGCAATGGCAAGCCAAAAACGCCGACTTTATCGCCAAGACCGGCTGGATCATCGGCTTTGGCTATGACGATTCGCAGCTGAAGGAAAAGCGTCACCCCACCGCCGCCGACCTGGATTTGGTCTCTACCGAAGTCCCGGTGGTGATCATGCATCAGTCCGGCCACCTGGGCGTGATGAACCACAAGGGCCTGGAACTGGCCGGCATCACGGCCCAGTCGCCAGACCCTGCCGGGGGCTCGATTCGCCGGGCAGCCGATGGCAAGACACCCGATGGCGTGCTCGAGGAAAATGCGTTCTTTATCTCGCTCGGCAAACCCATGGGCCATCTGGACGCCAAGACGAATGAAGCTATCGCGCTGGCCGGTGCCGAGTATTACAGCGAGTTCGGCTACACCACCGCCCAAGAAGGTCGCTCGAGCAAGAATGTGGTCCAGACCTTCCAGAAGCTTGCCAAGGAAGGACGGCTGAAGATCGACGTTGCCGCCTACCCAGACTTGCAGACCGAACGCGCCTTCATGCTGGAAAACGGTACCCAGCCCACCTACAGCAACCACTTCCGGGTGGCTGGCGTGAAGCTAAGCCTGGATGGCTCGCCCCAGGGCAAGACTGCTTGGCTCAGCCAACCCTACTACCATCCGCCACACGGCCAACCTGCCGATTACCGCGGTTATCCGGCCTTCGCCGATAACGAAAAACTGCAGGCCCTGATCAATCTGGCGTTCGAGCACAAATGGCAACTGATGGCACACACCAACGGGGATGCCGCCGCACAACAGCTGATCGATGATGTCGACAAAGCCGCCCAGGCCTACGGCAACGACGACCGCCGCACGGTGATGATCCACGCCCAGACGGTGCGTGACGATCAACTCGACCGCATGAAAACCCTGGGTATCGTGCCGTCGTTTTTCTCGATGCACACCTACTACTGGGGTGACTGGCACCGTGACGAAACCTTGGGCAAGGAGCGCGCCTATCACATTTCGCCCACGGGTTCGGCGCTCAAGAAACAGATGTGGTTTACCGAGCACCATGACGCCCCCGTGGCACTGCCCAGCAGCCTGATGGTGCTGCACACCACCGTCAACCGCACCAGCCGCAGTGGCGAAGTGATCGGCCCGGATCAGCGGGTCAGCCCTTACATCGCCCTCAAGGCGATCACCGACTGGTCCGCGCGCCAGTACTTTGAAGAAGACAGCAAGGGCACGCTGAGCAAAGGCAAGCTGGCAGACTTGGTGATCCTGGATCGCAACCCGGTCAAGGTCGAGCCCGGTACCCTCAAGGACTTGCGTGTGCTGCAAACCATCAAGGAAGGGACCCCGGTCTATACCGCCGCCCCCCTTTGAGCGTTACAACCAAGCGCGCAAGACAAAGAAAAACGCCATGCTCAGCACCATGCTGAGCAAGGTGTTGCGCGTCCACAGCACCAGGCCGATGGCAACCAGTGAGCTGAGCAGGTACGGGTTGTCCCAGGCCAGGTTGAGCTGATGCTCAGGCATGAACACAATCGGCCCACAGATCGCGGTCAACATGCCCGGCACGGCAAAGCCCAGGAACTGCCGGACATTGCTGCTCAGCCGCACCGGCAAGCGTGGCTCAAGAAACACGTAGCGGTTGAGGAACACCAACAGGCCCATGCCGAAAATCACTGCCCAGACCATCATGCCCGCCCCCTATAGAACTTGTTGCAGATAAACCCTGCACTCATGCCCGCCAGCCCCGACAACACCAACGCCGGCCCCAGCTGCCAATAACTGAACAACACCGAGCAGAACAGCGAAGTGGCCACGCACACCACGGTCGGCACGTTGTTCACCAGCGGTGTGATCAAGGCGATAAAGGTCGCGGCAATGGAGAAATCCAAGCCCAGTTTATCCAGCCCCGGAATACTGCTGCCCAACACAATGCCGGCCAGGGTGAACAGGTTCCAGGCCACATAGAACGTCAGCCCGACCCCCAGGGCGTACCAGCGATTGAACTGCTGCTTATCCTGCTGGCTGGTCAGGGCAAACAATTCATCGGTGAGCAAAAAGCCCAGCCCTACCCGCCAGCGCCCCGGCAAGGAGGAGATGGCCGGGCGCAGGCTCATGCCATACAGCAGGTGCTGGGAAGTCAGCAGCAACGTGGTCAGCAGAATGGAAAAAATCCCGGCACCGCCCTTGAGCATGCCGATGGCGACCAGTTGCGCCGCTCCGGCAAAGACAATGCTCGACAACCCCTGCCCCTGCAGAGGAGTCAGGTTGGCTTCAATGGCCATGGAGCCGGCCAGCAGCCCCCAGGGCGCCGTTGCCAGCGACAACGGCACAATCGCAATGGCACCGCGCAAGAAAGCGGCGCGCGGTAAATGATGGTCAGACATAACGCTCAACTGCATCAGGAAAAGAGGCGTTACTTTGCCAGTTGTTACGATCGATGGCTTGAACGATTTTGCGCACTTGCGCACCTTGTAGGAGCCAGCCTTGCCGGAGTGCCGGACCACTGCGATGGCGTCACCACGGTTTGTCTGACGAATTGCGGTGTGGCCATCGCAGCATAGGTATCTACACAATTCTGGGGCAGCGCGGCTCTTGTAGCCGCTGCCGAGGTACGAGGCTGCGATCGGCGGCGAAGCCGTCGTAAATTCAGGCCCTTCGGTGTGCCTGATGGATTACGGTCTCAGGTTTTACGGCCGCTTCGCTGCCGATCGCAGCCTCGTACCTCGTCAGCGGCTACATTCGTAGCAGTAGACGAGTTCAGCGAGGCCAGGTCCGGGGACGTAGTCCTCGCAAAGCCTGTACTCGCGGTGTATCTGAATACTGAAGTGCCAGGTTTTACGACTGCTGCGCAGCCGGACGTGGCCTCGTTCTACTCGTCCACTGCTACGAAATGCAGTACACCAAAAGATGTGTAGATACCTATGCCGCGATGAACGCACCGCGGTGCATCAGGCACACCGCGGTGCGTTCATCGCAGCCAAGCAGACCGTGTGAAAACCCGCGGCCATCGATTCAAGCAAGCGCCCCGACCTGTTCGGGGTGTTTGCTTGAATCGAAAATATGGACGAAAAAAGACCTTTCAGTCCATTAGCGCCATCATTTGGCGTACCCCGAGCACGTTAATTGCTCTTTTAAGGTTGTAAGCGGTTATCGCAAGCGCCATTTCCGCTCGCGCACCCTCAAGTTGTCGCAACAAGAAACGGCCATTACCAAATAGCCATTGTTTGAGGTTGCCAAAAGGGTGTTCAACAATCGATCTTCGGCTGACCATCATCTCGGGATGCGCCTGCATTCGCTGCGCCATTCGCTCAAAAGCATCTTCGTGAGCATGGCGCGAGAGGTATCGACGCCTAGCGTCGGTGCATTGCCCTTTTAACGCGCACGATGTGCAATCGCTGACGGCCTTATAGACCCGGCCATCGTTGTGCAACTGTTTAAATATCAGCAATTGACCCGCAGGACACGTGTAGTGGTCTTGCTCTTGGTCGTAAGTAAAAGCGCTTCGCTCAAAAAAATCCTGACCCTTTTTGCTGGAGTTTTTTGAGCGGCTGGGCGGGACATAAGCGGTGATGCTCGCGTCTTCACACGCCTGGAATTGCTTGCCATTGGAGTAACCACCATCGGCAGTCACCGTTAGCTCAGGCTGTTGCAACAGCTCTTTGGCTTCCTTGGCCATCGGCTCTAATTGGCGCCTGTCCTCGCCATCCTGAGTCACTTCATGGTGCAAGATCAGGCAGTGCTCGGCGTCCACCGCCGTTTGCACGTTGTAAGCAACCTGCGAGCCCTTGGCAGTGCGCATCATGCGGGCATCACTTTCGTGGGTGTTGAACTGTTCTAGCCCCTTGGACTTCAGCAACGCTTGGCGAGCCCGGTTGTTTGATTGCTTGTCTTCAAGTCGAGCCAGCGCTGTTTTGATAGCGCTGGGGTCAATTGTTTCGCTGTCTTCAGACTTATCGGCCTCATCCAGCTGTGCCAGATACTCGCCAATGCGCTTGTCCAGCTTTTCTTCCTGCAGTTTGAGTTGCTTGAGGCTTAAATGACGCCGTGCAGAGGCTACCGCCTGGAATTTACTGCCATCAATGGCCACCAAATTACCCGCAATCAAGCCGGCCTTGCGGCAAAACTGGACAAAGGCTCGACACGTTTTAACGAAGGCTGCTTTGTTGTCGCGGCGAAAATCGGCAATGGTCTTGAAGTCAGGCTTGAGTCGATTGATCAGCCACATAACTTCGACGTTACGCTGGCACTCGGCTTCAAGCCGGCGTGAGGATCTAATCCGGTAGAAATAACCGTAGAAGTACAGTTTGAGCTGATCAGCAGGATCGTAGGAAGGGCGACCTGTGCTCTTGGGAATCGCTTTACCGAAGCCCAGTTGCACTAGATCCAGCCTGGCGACATAGGCGTCAATCACGCGCACGAGATGATCTTCAGGTATCAGATCTTCCAGGGAAGTCGGAAAGAGACTGGTCTGGTGCCGCGCTTCGCCTTGAATGTACGCCACTGAAAAATGCCCCGTGTTTTCAATACGAGGCATTTTCTTGAATCGCTGCGAAAATTGCTAGGTTTTCACACAGTCTGCAAGGCTGGCTCCTACATCGATGGCGTCATCGCGGTCACACGGCCAACCACTCTGGCAACCCGCCTTGCCATCGGCCAGTACAGGCGGCGTCTACGCAGTTTTCCAGGCTGGCGAAATGCACCTGGCGCCCGGTCAGCCCTGGGGCGTAATGGGCGTATTTGCCGGAATTGGTCATCAGTGTGCGGGTATGCGGCGGGATGATCGGCTCACCCACCATACACCAGCAGGTGTCGGTCACCAGTTGCGCACCGAAGGCGCTCAAGGTGGCGACGTACCCCGCAGCGGCAGCACGCTCCAGTATTTCGCGCCCCAGGGTCACCACCAGCGCGGTGTCTGGATGCTTGTGCCGGCCTGCGCACAATTGCGCGAGGCGTGCGCATTCGCTTAACGAAAAATGCGGATTGCCAAGCGATACCAGTTGCACCGCCACGTCAGTTGCACTGTCCAGTTCCCGCCAGGAGCGGGCCAAGTCTTCAGCGCGAACCACACACTGCCGACGCGGCGCCGTGCCACCGAGCGCCTGTCCGGCCGTCTCGGCTTCGGGGGTCACCCCAACGATATGGAACATGGGGGCCGCCGAAGTGGTCGCAAACGCAGCGCCAAATGCTTTCAAATCATCGAGGCTGGGCTGCGCCTGCTCCAACCCGCAGATCACGGGAATCTCGGTCGCAGCCAGCAGCCCCACGTGATAGCCCAGCAACGGATAAAACGCGTCATCGGCACCTTTGGGCTTACACACATCGATTCGCAGCGTGGCTTTGCGACCTTCATCGCAGTGGCTGCCCACCAGCGGCGCCCGGCCGGTCAATGCAATGCAGATATCCAGGTAGTCGGGGTATTTGAGCGTGCGTGCGCCGAGCACGCTGTTGGCGTACACCACCGCATTGGACTCCGCCCAGACAATTTGCTCACCCCGTTGCGGCGCGGTATCCAGCAGGTAGGGCGCGCAGGTAAAGCTCATCTGTGCGCCCATGTGCAGGTAAGCGTCGCCCAGGGCGCTGGCCGGTTCCCCCAAGGCGGGGTCGATGCCCTGCTCGCGCCAGCGGCGCTGGTCGACCGAAATCGCATTCAGGGTCGTCGGCACGCGAACTTGAGCCCCCCAGGCCACCCATTGCTGGGCAAAACGCAAACTGGCGGGGCCGGTATAGATGCAGCCATCGATGTGCGCCTGGGTAACATCCACCAGCTCAACCGCGCCTTGCAACTCGGCCATGCGCACCAGCAGCCGCATCGCCATCTGGGCCGCCTTGCCCTGTCGCCCGTCCAGCAGTTCGCGGTCGAATGGGCTCAGGTTTAATTTTTGATGGCGGGATTTCGTGCTCACTGACGGTGTCGAGGGTGCGACCGACTGCCCCAGTACCACCTGCTCACCCTGCATTCGAACGATGTCAGTGCCTTTCAAACGGGCAAACCCTTCGGCTCCCAGGCAGATCACCGGCAAGGATTGACCAAAGACCACCTCGGCCACCAATACGCCCAACGTCAGGATTTCATCGACTTCGGCCAGCAGCAGCCCCGCGGGGGCATGGCCATTAAGGATCAGCTCCAGCATCACGCTGCTGCCCGTGCAGGAGCCGCGTCCACTCGGGATGGCCAGTATTCGACCGGCCAGCGAGGTGCCGCTGAGCGGGTGATGGCGGTCGATCACCTCACCACTGGAGGCGTCCACTCCGCCCCAGAAACTCAAGCCGACCTCGGCGTACACCAGCTCACCCCACGCACTGCCCTGAACCAGGCTGCGCCCAGTCAAAACAAGAGATTTAGCGCCTGAACCTGTCGCTTTGGTCATCTTTCCTCTCAGCATCCGTTAAACTTCATCGTCCATTCATTTGGTGGTTATGGCCATTTTGCCGTATCGTTTCAGCACCCAAATGAACTATTAGATTCGTCGATTCGATCGAGCATGTCGAATCAACTTCCACCGGAGTCACTATGCCAAGGGCCTCTCACACCGACTTGCGTCGCAATTTCCGCACGCTGCTCGCTTCCACCACCTGCTATCACACCGCCTCTGTATTCGATCCGATGTCGGCTCGAATTGCCGCAGACCTGGGCTTCGAGGTCGGCATCCTCGGCGGCTCGGTCGCCTCCTTGCAGGTGCTGGCTGCACCTGACTTTGCCTTGATCACCCTGAGCGAGTTTACCGAACAGGCCACCCGCATCGGGCGTGTGGCCCAACTGCCGTTTATTGCCGACGCCGACCATGGCTATGGCAACGCATTGAACGTGATGCGCACCGTGATCGAGCTGGAACGTGCCGGCGTCGCCGCGCTCACCATCGAAGATACCCTGCTGCCCGCCCAGTTTGGCCGCAAGTCGACCGACCTGATCACCGTTGCCGAAGGCGTCGGCAAGATCCGCGCCGCGCTGGAAGCCCGCGTTGACCCGGAGCTGGCCATTATCGCCCGGACCAATGCCGCCCTGATCCCGGTGCAAGAAACCATCAGCCGCACCCAGCAATACCAGCAAGCCGGTGCCGATGGCATCTGCATCGTCGGTGTGCGCGACTTCGAGCACCTGGAACAGATTGCCGAACACCTGACCGTCCCCTTGATGCTGGTGACCTACGCCAACCCCCTGCTGCGCGACG
This sequence comes from Pseudomonas sp. KH_021, assembly GCF_057838865.1. Lineage (NCBI taxonomy): Bacteria > Pseudomonadati > Pseudomonadota > Gammaproteobacteria > Pseudomonadales > Pseudomonadaceae > Pseudomonas > Pseudomonas sp. KH_021. The sequence goes on from NZ_CM174477.1 coordinate 3,557,851, forward strand.
ACAAACGCCTGGCTGAGTTGGGTGTGCGCATCGTCGTTGATGGCCATGGCGCCTACTTCGCCGCGATCAAGGCCACCTACGACTGCCTGCGCGAGCAACGCCAGATCGTCAGCAACAGCGCAGACCTGAGCGCCACCGAACTGACCCACACCTATACCCAGCCTGAGGACTATATCGTCTGGGCTGAAGAGTTCATGGACGTCAAGGAGTAGCCGCGGAACGGCGACGGCCGCACCTCGGGCCCCTGTAGGAGCCGTGCTTGCACGCGATGAACGAAGGCGCGCAATACCGGAACTGCACGGTGCTCGACGGCCCAACCGACGCCTATCGCTATCAAGCCTGGACTATCATCTCAAACCCACCAAAGATCATCCGCTGCCCATCAAACGGCATCGGCATGACGTCAGGCTGCAGCCGCGGATCAGCCATGACCTTGGCCATGCCCTCATCCCGAACCTTGCGCGACGGCCAGATGATCCAGGAAAACACGACGGTCTCATCTTCCTTGCGTTTGACCGCCATGGAGAACGACGTCACTTTGCCTTCCGGCACATCGTCCCCCCAGCACTCAGCCACGCTCAACGCCCCGTATTCCTTGAAAACCGGGGCCGCGGCGGCGGCATGGCGCCTGAATTCTTCACGCTTGGCGGTGGGTACGGCTATCACAAAACCATCGACATAAGACATGGTATTTCTCCTGATTTGAGCCGGGAATCGACTCGACTTGTTTATCAGTCGATTCATTAGAGGCCAGATCGACTGATCTGCTTTAGGGAAGGCAAGGTTGCCGACTAATGGTTTACTAGGCGGGCGATCTCCCTTCGACACCGCATCGATCGGCGTCACCTTGACTTCGAGACTGACGTCACCGGCCAGGCCTTTGCGCTTTGCTGGAATCCACTTACCAAGTGTCATAAGGAATTCCGTGCTCGTCGATGTAGGCCTGCGCCTCTGGATTGGGTGCGCGGTAATAGATTCCTCGACCACTCTTATTGGGCCCCAGCGGTTCGATCTCGGCCTGAAAGCGACCGACTTCCCGGTAGCCTAGGCAGGCACCTCCAACCCACACCTTGACGATACCGCCAGGGGCCAGCCCCAGGTTGATTGTGTCCTCATAGAGCGTCATTTCCTTTTGCGCGGGCTTGCAGAACAAACGATGGGGCTTGACCATCTCGTCGCGCACCCACTGCGGGATCCTGATGCCAATCTTGTAGGTCTGCGGTTCCACCAGTGATTGCCAACGCACGAACAACTGCAACGGCAAATCAACATTGTTCACCGTTTTCGTCGCACCTCCGCCTTTGTGCCAACCTTCGGGCTTGCGGGTATAACCCGCGACCCCGCCAAATACATGGAAAAACGCCAGTCCGCGCTGATCGAGCACATCGACACTCTCGACCCAGACCTCCATGTGCCGTGGTGCGGCCAAGCCGACGTACCAACTGGGGTACGGCAGCTTCGGCGGCTTGATCCCGCTGGCGCAGGCCGTCAGGCTAAACAGCAAGCCGAGCAGCACTGTCAGGCGCCTCATTGCGGATACCCCTTCTGCGGCTGGTTGGGGTAGACATTGCGCTTGGCGTCGTGAGTCGGCTTGTTGACCATCAGGCCTTTGCTCGGCGTCCAGTGGGCGGAGCGGTGGATATAACGGCCCAGCAACAGGAGTTCCTGGTCCGGGTCCAGCCTGACCTCTTGGCCCGCCAGCACCTGCTCCAGAATCCGCTCGGCAATGGGTTGCAGCTCTTCCGGCATGCTAAAGCGATCGTCTTCGGCGCTGATGGCCTCGAACGGCACGCCATGCCGCACTGCCAGCTCACGCATCACCCGCAAGGCAATCAACCCCAACTCGCCGCGCACCGGCCGGTCGAGAATGGTCTCCAACCAGAACACCTCGTTAATGGGCGGGCGATCCCCCTTCGACACCAGCATGATCGGCGTCACCTTGACTTCAATAGCGCCATCACCGATCAGGCATTTGCGCTTTGCTGGAATACGCTTACCAAGTGTCATAAGGAATTCCATGCTCGTCGATGTAGGCTTTGTTCTCGGGCTCGATGGGTACATATCGACCATTGCTCCGGCCCTTGTAGGGGCCCAGCGGCTCAATCTCGGCCTGGAAACGGCCGACTTCCCGGTAGCCTAGGCATGCACCTCCAACCCATACTTTGACGATTCCGCCTGGGGCCAGCCCCAGGTTGATTGTGTCCTCATAGAGCGTCATTTCCTTTTGCGCGGGTTTGCAAAACAAACGATGGGGTTTGACCATCTCGTCACGCACCCACTGCGGGATCCTGATGCCAATCTTGTAGGTCTGCGGCTCTGCCAGAGATTGCCAGCGCACAAACAGCTGCAGCGGCAGATCGACGTTGTTGACCGTTTTCGTCGCCCCTACGCCGTTGTGCCAACCTTCGACTTTGCCGGTATAGCTGGCCACGCCACCGAACACATGGAAAAACGCCAGCCCCCGCTGGTCGAGCACATCGATGCTCTCGACCCAGACTTCCATGTGCCGTGGCGCCGCCAGACCGACGTACCAGCTGGGGTAGGGCAGCTTGGGCGGTGTGATCCCGCTGGCGCAGGCCGTCAGACTGAACAACAGGGCAAATAAAACGGTCAGGCGCATCATTGCGGATACCCCTCCTGCGGTTGGTTGGGGTAGACGTTGCGCTTTGCGTCTTTAGTGGGTTTGTTGATCCATAGACCTTTACTCGGCGTCCAGTGGGCGGAACGGTGGATATAGCGGCCCAGCAGCAGGAGTTCCTGCTCCGGGTCCAGGCTGACCTCTTGGCCCGCCAGTACCTGCTCCAGAATCCGAGCAGCGATGGGTTGTAGATCCTCCGGCAGCGCCCAATCCGGGCGTTCGTCCAGGCTTTTGAACGGCACACCATGCAGCACTGCCAGTTCATGCATCACCCGCAACCCAATCAAACCCAACTCGCCACGCACCGGCCGGTCGAGAATAAGTTCCAGCCAAAACGCCTCTTGAGTGGGCTGGCGATCCCCCTGTGGCGCCGCCACGATCGGCGTCATCTTGACTTCGATACTGCCGTCACCGGCCAGACCGCTGGCGCGTAGCCGCTTGGCCTGGCCGTTGGCTTGCTGCCACTCAGACACTCTTTCCAGCGGCGTGTTGACGGGCAGGGTCAAGCGACGCGGCATGCTCAGCCAAAGTCGCTCACGGCTGCGCGGCCGGTAGCCGCCACCGATGTCGGAATGCACGCCGGGCAAGCAAATCTCCCGATGGCCCTTCCGCACGCTGTTGAGGGCAAAGTTGTGGCGATGCTCGTCGCGAGCTTGCAACTGGATAATCTGGCGCGCACAGCCGGGCGGCAGGTATAGGTTGACCCCGGGGTTGATGTCATCGGCCACGGAGAGATTGCCCTGCAAGAGCCCCGCAATGGCCGCGACCGTGTCGAACAAACCGATCAGGTTGAGGCTGACATCCACCGCGGGGTCAAAGGTGGTCAATAGGGTAAAGCGGCCAGGCTGCAACAGCTCGGCAAACACCCCGCGCCCTGGCTTGAGCAATTCGTTGACGCAATGGCGAGCCGCGGCGGCGCCGCGACTGAAGCCGAAAATATCAAACTCGACCTTGCGAATGTAGACGCCAGGATTAGCTAGTACGAAATCGAGTAGCGTCTTTTCGAGAACAGCCGACGCCTGCTTGACCCGCAGCACCACCCCGGTCTCGCCCTGGCCCCAACCCTGACCATAAATGGAGTCCGGGCCGCCGGTATGCGTCCCGATTCCCTCCAGGTACACCTTCACATACCCCAATTGCTCATCACTTGTTATTGGCGTCGCCGTGCTGTCGGGATACAACTCATGCAGATGCACCACATTACTCGGCGCATTCCCATAGCTGTTATCCGGCCCGCTCATGAACCCATCGCCATCAAACTCGCCAAAGCCATGGGCCTCGCACAGTTCGACGATGGCCTCCAGTTCGCTCTCTTCGAACAACGCCAGGTCCTCGCGCCGGCACTGGGCGGTCAGGGCGGCATTGGCCTCGTTGTTGCCGGTGCCGTCAAAGAACAGCCCCAGGCGCAGGACAATGCCCACCGGCAGTTCTTCTTCCTCTTCCTCCTCCTCGTAGTCGTAGACCAGCGACAGCGCTTCCGATTTGACGGTCCTGACCCGTTCGGTCCAGCCCTGGCTGTCGGTGATGCCCTTCCAGACCTGACCCGACTCGGAGGTGATCCGGTAGCGCACGCCGGGCATCACGGTTTCGCCATCGCTTTCGAAGATGTGGTACTGCTGGGTGAATTCCCGCGGCGGGTCGATGGCGATGGGTAGTGTCGGCAGTTCGACCGGATCCGGGGCCTTGACCCTGAAGTAATCGAAGTGCGGCGCCTTGATGTTGTAGTCGCCCAGGGTGCCCGCCTCGATCTTGCATTGGTCGAGGGTGAAGTAGCTGCCTCCGCCGTTGAGGGTGATCTTTTTCTTCGCGGTGATGAAGATTTCGTCTTCGGTGCTGGTGATGTGCAGGCCTTTGCGCGCCAACAGTTCCAGGGTGTCGTTCTGGGCCTGGACGCTGACCGGGCCCTGGTTGGCGACCAGTTTGATCCCCAGCTTGCGGACGAACAGGTTCAGGCCCTGGCCAACGCCCATGAACAGGCGCTTGGCGATGCTGAAGTCGGCCTGGCCACCGGCGTTGAGCATCAGGTTGTCTTCGGCGGCCAGTTGCAGGTGTTCGCCGCTGCTCAAGGCAATACCTTGAGGCGCGCTGAGCAGCAGCACCGAGGCCTTGAGTTGTTCCAGTTCCTGGCGCAGCAATTTGACCTGCGCAGCCACGTCGGCGGGCTCGACGCCGGCAGCCTGGGCATCGACCGAGAGTTCTTGCAGTTGTTCGCAGGCCTGTTGCAGGCGACTGATCGGCGCGCTCATCTCCAGCTGTTGGCCCTGGGCCTTGGGCTGGGCTTCGGCACTGATCAACAGACCACCACCTGCTCGTATCGCCCCATGACTGTCGCTGCGCAGCTCAAACCCCACCCCGCGCGGCTTGCGCTCGCCATCCACCAGATGCCCCAAGTTCAGCTGGCTCTTGCCCCCCTGCTCGGTGCTGAGCTTGATGTGCTCCTGCCCCCGCGTATCGTCCAAACGCAGTTTGTTGTTGGCCGGAGTGCGCAATACATTGCGTTTGTAGTTGTACAAGGCCACGTGGTCGGGGTTGTTGCTGTCGTGCAAGGCATGGGCGATGTAGGGCCGGTCGGGGTCGCCTTGTTCAAAGCCCACCGCCACTTCGGTGCCCGCCAGCAATGGCAGGTGCAGGCCGTAGGTGTCGCCGGCGTAGGGCCGGGCCAGCCGCAGCCAGCAGCTGGCGCGGCCGGCGGGCCATTCGTCGCGGTCGAAGAGAAACTGCACCCGGTAGCGGCCATGGCTGTCGATATCGGCGTAGGGGTCGGTTTTTTGCGGGTTGGTGACCCGCGCGGGCACGGTGCCGGCGATGCTCGGCTTGGGCAGCAATGGCGGCCGGTAACAGAGGTTGTTGGCGGGGAAGTACGGGATGGCCTCGAAGTGGCTGATAAAGCTGCGGTCGCGGGCGGCGCAGGGTTTCAGGTGGGTGATGACTACGCGTTCGGCGAAGGCCTGCGGCACATTATTGCCGGTCAGTTTGAGCACTTGGCCCGGCGCCAGGCTCGGGCTGTTGCTGACTCCCTTGAGCACGGTCTGGCTGTTGAGGTAGCGCTGGTGACGCAGCCGCGCGTAGAAATAGCCGCTTTCGCATTGCACCTTGTGGTCAAAGTCGTAGCGGTCGCCCAGTTCGGTGTAGGGCTCGGCGTAGTGGTAGGCCTCGCCGTAGGTGGTCTTGGCGCCGCGGGTCTGGTCGATTTCACCGTCCAGGAAGGCCTTGGCGTTGCGCGGGTCGTAGCTGCGGATGTTGATGTGTTTTTCCACCACCCGGTGCTCGGCCTGCAGCTGCCAGGCGGCGACCTTGGCGTGGCTGTCCAGGCCGGTCGGCGGGCCGTGGGGCAGCTCGATGCCGTACTGGTAGTGGGCCTGGCTGTCGTGGAACTCGACCACCTCGATGCCCAGCCGGTCGTCGCTGGTGAAGCGATACCAGAGGCCGACCTCGGCCAATAGTCGATCAATAAAGGCCAGGTCGCTTTCGCCGTATTGCATGACCTGGGCACGCCGGGGGTACTCGCGCTCGATATTGAAGTAGAAGTCCTGGCCGCGAAAACCGTGGCGGCTGCGCAGGATGTGCTCGACGATCTGCGGCACCGACTTGTCCTGGTAGATGCGGTACTGCTGGCCCCGCTCGAGCCGGGCCAGGCGCGGCTGCAGGGTCACTTCGTAGCGGGCTTCGTCCTTGGAGGCGGACAGGCGTTTGAAGGCGGTGATCACCCCGTGAAAGGTCCGCAGCGGTCCCACTACTGGGGACTTGGGCAGATAGCGGCTGGGTTTAACAGGTCGCTCGTGCAGGGTGAAGGTGGCGCGCTTGTTGAGGATTTGCTCCAGCGGCAGGTCCTGCACGGTGCAGGTGAATTCGATGTGGTAGCTGAAGGGCTGGCTGAGGCGTTCTTCGCCGTGGAAGGCGAGTACGTCGAAGGTGGCGTCCTGGCGGTAGATCTTGAGGGTATGGCGGCTGTGGTTGAAGAACAGGCGTGGGGGGTTCGCCATTTCGACGCTCCTTTTCGAAGGGAGCTGACAGTAGAAAGGTGAACGGCATCGCAATTGAAGAGGACGGTTCTGAAAGATCAAAGGATCCTTCCGAAAGATTTCGGGAAATTTCCTAAAGCTTTCTAAAGGCATTAGACCCTTGCACAGCAGGTCGGAGCCCCTCGAGCAGCGGCGTCAGGTCGTGCAGGCGGCGAGCGATCAGGTGTCGCACGCTGCCCTCACACTCAAGCTTGCCGAACACCTGCAACAGCCGGGACCCGACCAGCACCCGGCGCTGGCGCTCGGCAAGATCGCGCCAGACCACTACATTGACCATGCCGTGTTCGTCTTCAAGGGTGACAAAGGTCACGCCGCTGGCGCTTTGTGGACGTTGGCGTCCGGTGACAAGCCCGGCAACGCTGACGGTGTCGCCATGCACCGCCTCCTCCATCGCCTTCGAACTGCGACAGCCCAGCCCATTCAACTGCCGGCGCAGTAACGCTAATGGATGCGGCCCCAGGGTGGTGCCCAGGGTCGCGTAATCGGCGCACAGGTCTTCGGCAACGCTGGGTAACGGCAATGGCACAGGGGCTTCCTGTGGCGCCGGGATACCCGCGAACAGAGGCAGTTGAGCCTGCACCGCCGCCACCTCCCAACGCGCCTGATAGCGGTGCCCTACCCAGCCCTTCAAGGCCCCCGCATCGGCGAGCAATTCACGTGCCCGGCGGTCCAGGCCGGCACGCAGGCTCAAGTCGGCCACATCGGTAAAGGCACGCGACACCCGAGCCTGCTCGATACGCCGGCCATCGTCTTCACGAAAACCGCGAATCTGCCGCAGCCCCAGGCGAATGGCGAACTGCTCATCCTGCGGCTCCAGGCTGCAATCCCAGTCGCTGTAGCGCACATCCACGGGGCGAATCTCGATCTGGTGGCGCCTGGCGTCTTGCAGGATCTGATCCGGCGTGTAAAACCCCATCGGCCAGCTATTGATCAGGGCACAGGCATAGGCCGCGGGCTCATGGCACTTAAGCCAGCAACTGGCGTAGGTCAGCAGGGCAAAACTGGCGGCATGGGACTCGGGAAAGCCATAACTGCCAAAGCCCTTGATCTGCTCGAAGATACGCGCGGCAAAGTCGGCGCTATAGCCTCGGGCAAGCATCCCTTCGGTCAGGCGCCTCTGGTGGGGCTCAAGGCCTCCGTGACGCTTCCAGGCCGCCATGCAGCGGCGCAATTGATCGGCCTCGCCGGGTGAATAACCAGCGGCGACAATGGCCAGTTCCATCACCTGTTCCTGGAACAACGGTACACCCAAGGTGCGTTCGAAGACTTTCTTCAGCTCAGGCGAGGGGTACACCACCTCCTCTTCATGGTTACGCCGACGCAGGTAAGGATGAACCATGTCGCCCTGAATCGGCCCCGGGCGCACGATGGCGACCTCGATCACCAGATCATAGAAGTTCTTCGGCTTGAGCCTTGGCAACATGGCCATTTGCGCCCGCGACTCGATCTGGAACACGCCGATGGTGTCGGCCCGGCCGATCATGCGGTAGGTCTCGGGGTCCTCCGGGGGGAGGGTCGCAATGCTCAGGTCGCGCCCCCGGTAGCGGCGCAACAAGTCAAAGCTGCGGCGCAAGGCACTGAGCATGCCCAAGGCCAGGATATCCACCTTGAGCAGACCGAGCGCATCCAGGTCATCCTTGTCCCACTGAATGACAGTGCGGTCCTGCATCGCAGCGTTTTCCACCGGTACCAGGGTGTCCAGGGGCTGCTCGGAAATCACGAAGCCACCCGGATGCTGGGACAGATGACGCGGAAAACCGATCAGTTCGCCCGTCAACGCCAATACCCGACGCAGGATCGGGCTGTCCGGGTCGAAGCCGTTTTCACGCAGGTATTGCGCCGTGGGCACACGGTCGCTCCAGCTCCCGCAACAATCGGCCAAGGCGTTGATCTGCTCCACCGGCAAGCCCAGCACCCGGGCGATATCGCGGACCGCGCCAGCAGCATGGTAAGTGCTGGCCACGGCGGTGAGTGCTGCGCGATGACGACCGTAGCGGGTGAAAATGTACTGCAGCACCTCTTCGCGGCGTTCGTGTTCGAAGTCGACGTCGATGTCGGGCGGCTCATTGCGCTCGCGGGAAATAAACCGCTCAAAGAGCATGTTCATGCGCGCCGGATCGATCTCGGTAATCCCCAGGGCGAAACACACCGCCGAGTTGGCCGCCGAGCCGCGCCCCTGACACAGGATGGCGCGCTCACGCGCAAAGCGCACGATGTCGTGGACGGTCAGGAAATAACTTTCATAGCCAAGCTCGACGATCAGGCCCAGCTCACGCTCGATCATCTGGCGCGGCGCATCCTCGATGCCTTCTGGCCAGCGCCAACGAATACCCTGTTCGGTCAGTTCCCGTAGCCAGGATGCCGCGCTGTGCCCGGCCGGGACTAGCTCGCGAGGGTATTGGTAGCGCAACTGCCCCAGGTCAAAACGACAACGCCGGGCAATCTGCAACGAAGCTTCGAGCAGCTCGGGAGGATAGAGCTGCGCCAATTGCGCTATTGGCCGGAGGTGGCGTTCACCATTGGGGAACAAACGGTGACCGGCCTCAGCCACGGTGGTGTGATGCCTGATCGCAGTCATGCTGTCTTGCAGAGCACGGCGGCCGCGAGCATGCATATGTACATCACCGCAGGCCACCGCAGGAATGGCCAGCGTGTGCGCCAATTGCAGCAAGCGCTTGAGCCGCTGGCGGTCATCCGGCCCGCAATGCAACTGCACCGCCAGCCAGAGGCGCTGGGGGAACACTTCGCGCAACCATAAGCCCTGCTCCGGTTTGTGCTCATCGTCGGGCACCCAGAGCGCCAACAGGCCCTCCAGCGCGCCCTCGAAATCTTCACGACGCAGGCAGTACTGGCCCTTTTTGGCACGGCGCCTGCCCAAGGTGATGAGCCGACAGAGGGCCTGGTAGCCGGCCAGATTCTCAGCCAGCAAGACCACTTTCGGCCCGGCCTCCAGGCGTATTTCACTGCCGACAATCAGGGGCAACCCCACCTCTTTGGCTGCTTGCCAGGCCCTGACGATACCCGCCAGGGTACATTCGTCGGTGATCGCCAGGGCTTCGTAGCCGTGCAGGCGCGCGCGCTCGAACAACTCACGGGCACTGGAGGCTCCGCGCTGGAAACTGAAATTGGAAAGGCAGTGCAGTTCCGCATAGCCCTGGCTCATGCGAACCAGCCTTGCAGGATCAACGGCCCCTCCTCGCCCACGGTTCTATAAGCCCAGCCGTGCTGGCCCTGGGCCGTTTCGATCAGATAGTAATCGCGGCGCACGTCGGCGCCATCCCACCAGCCGGACTCGATACGTTCAGGCCCGGCCACTATCCGTGATATCGGCATATCCAGCGCGCAGGGCTCGGCCAGCAACCAGCCCGGGCGCGGCACACCCGGCAGCACACAGGATGCTGTATTCAATTGACCGGCCTGCCAGGCGCACTCAGGACGATGGTCCGCGCGCACCTGCAGGCTGCGCACTGCTTCATCGCCCAAGCGAGCCCGCAAGCGCTCGCGCAATTGCTCCCAGGGTTGAGTCTGCTGGGGCCTGGCCTCGAACAACTCGCCGCGCAGCGGTACAAAGGCGGGTAATTGATCGGCCACCAGCCGAACATTGCGCACCGGCTCTGGAATGCGCACCTGTTCCAATCGCCCTCGTGCCAACTCGAAGAGCATACCGGCATCCCGCTCGGTGGCCAGCAAGCCGACCGCGACACAGGTGTCCTGCGCCTGGGCATGTTCCAGGTGCAAGGTGAAGCGTTGTACCCCGCCGTCACGCCCGGCCAGAAACGCCGACAAGTCGGCGGTCAGGCGACGCAAGGGGAATAACAGGGCTTGATGGGATTCAACGTCGAAATTCAATTCAAGGCGGACATCGAAGCAGTCTGGCGGCGTATAGCAGGCCAGCGCCATGGGCCTTAGCCCCAGCAACCTGTCCAGATGCAACTGCACCTGGGCCGAGAAGCGCCGGGCCAGGCTGTCTCGGGGCAAGGCCAACACCTCGTGTACACGGCGCAGGCCCATGCTCGCCAGTGCAACAGCAGCGTTGGGTGGCAGGCCGATACGGTCCAATGGCATCTGCTCAAGGGCCTGGCGTGTCTGCTCGGCAGTGGTCAGGGCCAAACCATCGTGGACGTTGGCCAGCATGCGCGCCGCCAGGGGGTTACTGGCCAGCACGATACGATGGCTGAAACCGAGCGCCGTCAACTCCTGGCGCAAGCGTGCCTCGAGTACTGGCCATGGCCCGAACAACCCTAGGCTCGACCCGACCTCCAGCAGCAATGCACGAGGGTAATGCAAGCTGACTTGCGAGCTGAATCCATAGGCCCAGGCGGCGAGCAGTTGTTGCAGTTGTTCGACGGCGGCCGGATCTTCAGCCACGCAGGCAAAATCGCCGGCCAATGCCTGCGCCGTTGTCAGGGCCTGGCCACGGCGCAGGCCCAAGGCCCGGGCCGCCGGGTTGACGGCCTGCAGCACCCGGCGCTGGGGCGGCCCACTGAGCAATACCCGCGGTGCATGCGGGTCGGGACACTGGCGCAAGACGCCTTCGAGTGCCAATTGCGGCAGTAGGATACAGGCCCACAACATGATGGCATCAGCCTCGCCCGTTGAACGGAATTGGCATCGCCGGGGCCAGGCCTCCCCGGCATTTGAGTACTCGGCACTGCGCCGGGGCGGTGTCGATGGCCAGGCGCAAGGCGGCGGGCGAAGGGGTCAACGCGGCCTGCTGCGGGCGACAAGCGAAAGCCAGGGTCTGACCGGTTTCTGCCGCTACCTGCAGACGCCGCAATGCCCGGTCATCGGCCTTGGGCAACCAGCACAAGACCGCCCCGCAACTGCCTGAGCGCAGGCACTGCTCCGCCGCCCAGAGCGCATCGCGCTCGCCGGCCTCTATGACCGACAACCAACGCAGATCGACCCCCGCCGCCTGCCAGGCCGGCGGGTAAGGAATATGCGGTGGTGCGATCAGCACCACTCGCTCACTGCCGGCGGTCAGTCGTGCCAGGCTTGGCCACAGCAGCTGCAATTCACCACAGCCATCGGCGGGCAACAGCAATTCGGTCAGGGCAGCCGCAGGCCAACCACCGCTGGGCAAGGCGGCGTCCAGGGTGGCATGCCCGGTCGGTTGCACGCCCGCGGGTCGAGCGACTGCACGGCCCTTCCAGACCCGCCGCTCGTCCAGCAGTCTATCGAGACTGACTTGGGCGCCCATCAGTCGCGCCTCACCAGGCCGCAGTACACGCCCTCGATCACGAAATCACGGTCTGGCCCGACTTCAATGGGTGAATACGCGGGGTTACGGGGCAGCAGTCGGTAGCCACCCTTGATGCGTTCAAAGCGCTTGATCGTCACCTCGCCGTCCAGGCGCGCAACGATGATTTGCCCTTCTCGTGCCTCGGGCTGGCGCAGGATGCCGACCAGGTCGCCATCGAAAATACCGTCTTCGATCATCGAGTCGCCGCGCACCCGCAACAGGTAGTCAGGGCTGCGATTGAACAAGTGCGGGTCCAGCAAAAAGCGCTCATGTACACGCGCATCCGGGCCGATCGGCGCACCGGCAGCCACTTGGCCCAGCACGGGGATATCCAGCGGCTCGGGACGATGCAGCGAGCGCACCAGGCGAATCCCCCTGGCCTGGTTCGGCGTCACCTCGATAAAGCCGGCTTCGGTCAGGGCTTGAATATGTTTGCGCGCCACACTGCGCGAGGCATAACCGAAGGCCTGGGCAATTTCAGCCAGGCTCGGTGGTTGGCCCTGTTGCGCGATACGGTCGCGGATAAAGGTCAGGATGGCACTGCGGCGGGGAGATAAAGTCGTCATAGAGCACATTTGTACTCTTTTTCGAGAATTATGGCTAGCACCGCTTAATCAGGGGGAGCCATGCTTTCTAAAAGAGCGTCAAGCGTGCCACACTTGAAAAATGTCAGGACTTGTTTGCGCTATTTCCATCGGCAGGAATTAAAAGTTTCAGGATGCGTCTTTAATGATGAGTAAGACGGATGCATTCCGAACCCTAAGGACCTGCCAGGTTGATATCCGCAAGGAGCGACTGTCCAGGTTTGTCAAGTACTCAAGGAGTAATTCATGCTGATACTCACCCGAAAGGTTGGAGAAAGCATTGTCATCAACGATGACATCAAGATCACCATTCTGGGGGTCAAAGGGATGCAGGTGAGAATCGGCATCGACGCGCCAAAGGACGTTCAGGTCCATCGCGAGGAAATCTACAAGCGTATCCAGGCAGGCAGCCCGCCACCGGAAAAAGATCACAGCCAGCAATAATGCCAGACGGTCATGGCCTGCCCGCGGTAGGCCAGAATCACTGTGTCGGTTCGACGAACTTGCGCACTGTGTCGATAATCTCATCGGTCTTGAAAGGCTTGTCGAACACGGCGGCAAACAGGCTGTTATCACGGCACTCACTGGCCTGGGCACCGCTCATGAGTATGATCGGCACTTCGTTGCCGCTCTCCCTGAGCTCCTTGGCAAACTCCAGGCCATTCATCACCGGCATCATGAAGTCAGTGATCACCAGCTTCGGTTGTACCTCTTCGAACAGCTCCAGCCCCTTGCGCCCATTGGTTGCCTTGACCACTTCATAGCCCTCGTCCTCCAGGGCCATGCCGAGAATCTCCGCGATCAGATACTCATCGTCGATTATCAGAATGGTGCTCATCTCAGACGGCCCGGTGAAACGCGTCAAGGCTTGGCGCTAGGAGCAGCAGTGCCGGACAAAACGGCGGTCGCATGCTTGAATGCCTTCTTCAGATCGATTCCGTGACCATTGATGACGACCTCCACTAACGCTGGATCATAGAGGCTGTCCCTTACTTTAAGGATGGACAGCAGCCGTTTAAGTTCAGATTCATAATCGACAAAACGCATTAACAGCAGGTTGTCGACGATACTCGACAGATCGGGCGCCGGCGCATTGATCTCCGAGCCAAAAATGTCGCGCATCTCCCACGTGGCAAATACCGTGACGCCACGGGCACGCAGCTCGCCAGTCAAGGCACTGAAAAATTCATTGAGCCGGGTCGAATTGGTCGAGATACGTGCCAGGGCCCCAAGGCTGTCGATCATCACGCGCTTGATACCGTGCTCATCTACCAGATTGAGCAGACGCATCCCTAAACCGTCCAGCAAGCCTTCAGTGGTGGGCTGCCAGGCAATGTGCAGCGCCCCGCTTTTGTGCAGGCTTTCAAAATCATAACCCAGGGCCTTGGCCTTGATCTGCAGACGGATGGGAGACTCATAAAAGCCAAAGTGCAGGCCTGGCTCAGCCACTGTCGAGGCCGACAAAAAGCTGATACCCAGGGACGTCTTGCCAATCCCGGACGGCCCCATCACCAACGATACCGAGGAGCGCGCCAGCCCACCCCCCAACAACAAGTCCAGCGAGGGAATGCCACTGCTGATACGGCTCATGTCCGAATTGTCGGGCCGCGAAGGATGGCTGAACAGGCTTTCAAGCCGCGGATACACCACCAGCCCGTGGTCGGTGATTTCACATTCGTGCAATCCCGACAACGCGCCGCTGCCGCGGGTCTTGCGCAACTGAATGCGGCGTACCGAGCGGTTGCCGAGCAACTCTTCACCCAATTCGATCACACCATCGACCATGGTGTGTTCAGGGCTGCCATCTTCTAGCCGGGAGCTGGTGAGAAACAGTACCGTGCAACCTGCAAATGCGGCATGCCCCTGCAATGCAGAAATGAATTTCTTGGTGTCCAGTGGCGATTCGGCCTTGGAGCGGGCATTGAGCAGACCGTCGACGATCAGCACGCTGGCCTGGTGTCGGCTAATTTCCCCACGCAGCAACTTGACCACCTCATCCAGGCCTTCTTGTTCGAGGGTATCGAAGGCGCTGACGAACTGAATGTCATCGCCCACGCGAGAGGCATCGAAAAAGCTCAGCGTGGAGAGAAACTGGAACAATCGCTCATGAGACTCGGCCAGCATGGTCGCGACCAGTACTCGCCCGCCGTCCTTGATATGATTGAACGCCAACTGGTTGGCCAGAATGGTTTTGCCCGATCCCGGGCGGCCCTGAATAATATAGGAAGCACCGACCACCAGCCCTCCCTTGAGCAACGAGTCGAGCCCTTCGATCCCGCTTCGGACACGCTTTAGCTGTTCCAAGTTGGCCTGCCTTGATGATGATTTGATGTAGTGGACATTGAATCAACTCCAGTGCCATCACGCCGGATAATCGCCGCCACTCCAGGCCGAAAATGCGTGGCAATGCCTTGGGACCAATACCACGACCGTTATCGGTGATCTCGATGAGTACGTAGGCACCCTGCAAGCCTTCGAACTCACCCGACAGTTCGCGATTGTGTGCACTCAGAATGATTTCACCGTCAGCGTCGATCGCATCCCGAGCGTTGAAGATCAAATTGAGCAAGACCATTTCCAACTGCGCAGGATCTACCTCAACGTCGTCAAGCCGTGGCGCCAATCGGACATCCAAGCTGATAGGGTTCGGTAATGCGTGTCTGAGTAGAGCCTGGGTGGACTCGAACAGTTCCACGATATTGACCCGACGGACCAATAATTCTTTGCGCCGGGCGAACGTCAACAATTGCTGGGTCAACTGACTGCCCCGCTCACCTGCACTGACAATGTGCTCCAGCAGCTTGAGCGTGCGTGCCGGGTCCTTGCTGTTCATCGCCAAACGGGCAGAACCGAGGATGATAGTCAGGACATTATTGAAGTCATGGGCCATGCCACCGGTCAGTTGCCCAAGCGCCTCGAGTTTTTGCGCCTGGAACAGTTGAGCGAGGTATTCATCGAGCTGAATCTCGGCTTCATGTCGATCGGTAATATCACGGGTGATCTTGGCAAGACCAATGGTCCTGCCCTCAGGGTCACGGATCACGTCCAGCACGGCCAACGCCCAGAAGCGTGAGCCGTCCTTGCGCTGACGCCAGCCTTCATCATGCGCCCTGCCGGTTTGCAGCGCCGTCTCCAGCAAATGCGCAGGCCTGCCCTGCTCTTTGTCTTCAGGTGTGAAGAACACTGAAAAGTGCTGACCGATAATTTCTTCAGCACGGTAGCCTTTGATGCGCATAGGTATCTACACATCTTTTGGTGTACTGCATTTCGTAGCAGTGGACGAGTAGAACGAGGCCACGTCCGGCTGCGCAGCAGTCGTAAAACCTGGCACTTCAGTATTCAGATACACCGCGAGTACAGGCTTTGCGAGGACTACGTCCCCGGACCTGGCCTCGCTGAACTCGTCTACTGCTACGAATGTAGCCGCTGACGAGGTACGAGGCTGCGATCGGCAGCGAAGCGGCCGTAAAACCTGAGACCGTAATCCATCAGGCACACCGAAGGGCCTGAATTTACGACGGCTTCGCCGCCGATCGCAGCCTCGTACCTCGGCAGCGGCTACAAGAGCCGCGCTGCCCCAGAATTGTGTAGATACCTATGCTTTGATGCGTTCAGCGCCAGCGTTCCAGGAAATCACTTCGCCCTTGAGATTAAGCATATAGATGGCGTAGTCCACAACCGTCTGAACCAGCCGCTCATAACGGCTTTCATGCAGCGAATCAAGTGAGGGCCGGCTGGGTTGATCCATTGTGATTCCATCTGGCGCGTGTTGACAAAAGCTAGCATAAGCCTAATTTCATACCCTCCTTCAGACAATCCAACTGAATTTTTTTACGCCCAACGACTCATTTGAAAACAACCGGGAGGGAAGAATGATTCATGATTAACGCAAAACTCTACGTGATTGACTATCGACTGCACGGTGCACCCAAGTCTTTTATCATCCGCGCCGAAAAAATGGACAGCACCGAGGCCTGGCATTGGGCCGCCTGCGATGCCGGTATTGGCAGGATAGGCCGCTATGGCCGGGAAAAAGTCAAAAAGACCACAAGGCCCTGGGCAGAAAAATTTGGCGTGGACGATGTGCGCTGGCGCTTGAGTGGCACCGACGAGTTTGCCGCCCTGGATTTGAGCAATCACGACCATCCTGAGCCGCCTTGAAGGGATGCGCGCCTTCGATCGTGCAGCACAAATTCAAGTGAAAATCACAGATACAGGCCTTTGTACTGCATTCCAACGATAAAAGGGGTGCAAATAGGGCAAGGCTTGAAGGTATGATCATGGTTTCTTGCGCGAACAAGACGTCTGGAGCGCCAGGCGATGTCAATTGATCGAGGGTGTCATGGGTAACGAAAGCATTAATTGGGACACGTTGGGATTCGACTACATCAAGACCGACAAACGCTACCTTGCACACTGGCGCAATGGTGAGTGGGAAAAAGGTGCGCTCACCGAAGACAATCAGCTTCACATCAGCGAAGGCTCGACCGCCCTGCACTATGGCCAGCAATGTTTCGAAGGCCTGAAGGCCTACCGCTGCAAGGACGGCTCCATCAACCTGTTCCGCCCGGACCAAAATGCCTTGCGCATGCAGCGCAGCTGCGATCGCCTGCTGATGCCGGGTGTATCCACCGAGCAGTTCATCGAAGCCTGTAAGGAAGTGGTCAAGGCCAACGAGCGATTCATCCCGCCCTACGGTACTGGCGGCGCCCTCTACCTGCGTCCATTCGTCATCGGCGTAGGCGACAACATTGGCGTGCGTACAGCCCCTGAGTTCATTTTCTCGGTGTTCTGCATTCCGGTGGGTGCCTACTTCAAGGGCGGCATGAAACCGCACAATTTCCTGATTTCCGACTTCGACCGCGCCGCCCCTCAAGGCACCGGTGCCGCCAAGGTCGGCGGCAACTACGCTGCCAGCCTGAAGCCAGGCAAGGAAGCCAAGGAAAAGGGCTTTGCCGACTGCATCTACCTTGACCCGATGACGCACACCAAAATCGAGGAAGTCGGCTCGGCCAACTTCTTCGCCATTACCGGCGACAAGAAGTTCGTCACGCCAAAATCTCCTTCTGTGCTGCCAGGTATCACCCGCCTGTCGCTGATCGAACTCGCCCAATCGCGCCTGGGCCTGGAAGTGGTCGAAGGTGACGTGTACATCGACCAGCTGGGCGACTTCAAGGAAGCCGGTGCCTGCGGCACTGCCGCGGTTATCACCCCGATCGGCGGTATCGAGTACCAAGGCAAACTGAACGTTTTTTATAGCAAGACAGAAGTAGGTCCGGTCACTCAGCGTCTTTACGATGAACTCACCGGTATTCAGAAAGGTGATGTTGAAGCGCCTGCAGGCTGGATCGTCAAGATCTGACCTACCCAAGCCAGATGCCATCCCCTGGCATCTGGCTGATTGACCGGCGATCAGTTGTTGTCCCGGCCAATCGGGGTTGCGCTTACAGTGATGGAGTCGTCCATCACTGGAGCGCGCTCATGAGCTGGGATGATCCTCACGACTCGGTCCTTGACCCACAGGATGAATGGGTCGACGAAGGCCTGCTTGAAGCAAGCGTCTTGGGCGTCAGGCTGTGCGAACAATTGCTGCATGAAGGCCCAAGCTCGCAGTGCACCTGCAAGCCCGTGCTGAGCGATGAAAGTACCTGGCCTGACACAACGCCTCCAGCCGAGAAAGACGGCATCTGAACCTAAGCGACTGAGGTCCACGGACCTTCTGCCTGATACCGTTTATCGCAAACCCCTCAAAGAAGGCCGCCGCCGCTCTCGAGCATTGCGCGAGCACATTTCAAGGCGGCTGCTACACTTTGTTCGCTAAACGGAGGAATTCCAAATGGCCGATAAAGAGCTCACCAACCTGCTTTCATTAATCAATCACCGCCAGGATCGGCTGGCTTCTGCTTGCAAGGAAATTGCCGACTGGATTGACCGCCAGGGTGACGTACCCGTGGCCGGCAAGATCCGCGACAGCCTCAAGGCGGTCGAGGCTGACGAAGTCTTGGTGAAGAAGACCCTCACGTCCCTGAACGTCGAGCGGCCTCTACCCCGCTTTCGATAACGCGCCAGGCAGCTCCTACCGGAGGAGAATGTCATGCCGACCAACGACCTCATTCCCTCCCTGCTGTTCAAGCTCAACGAAAACCAGCTGGCCATTGCGGCAGCTGTCGAGGAGCTGTCGCTGTGGGCAGAGCAGCACGGCTCGGCGGAAGTTGCGCAAAACGTTCGCGAGGCCTTGGCAAAAATCGACGACAACCTGGAGCACATCACTCGCGGTATCGCCGAACTCATGAATGATTGATGAACGCGCCGGACCAGTGGTTGTCTCAAAGAGTGTATGAAGCATTCAGGAGAACCACTGATGGTCATTCACTACAAGACTGCCGGACACTTGGCTTGCGGGCACCACGGTAGCAACCTCCCCTCCACCACCGAACTTGCACGGGTTAAATGCCGTAGCTGCAAGAACACCGATGTATTCAAGGAAGCGCGACGCAACCAACGCAACGCTGCACGCAGGGCCGCACGCAAGGCCAAGACCGCCCATGCGGCCACTGACTGGCGAGGCGACTGGATCAAACGCCTGGCTGCCATGCCGGGCACTCATCGTCTGCCGCGCGGGTTTGCTGGCCAACCCCACGTCTGAAGCGCGTGCAAATTGATACTTGGATAGTTGCGAACAGCAATGACGCGCCAGAAAAAGGCGTCATCGCCGCTATTCTTCGCTCACAAGGGAGAAATAGTCGCCAAAGCACCCAGCAGAATGGTCAGGGTCAAGGCCCCTCCCAGAAACAACGCAAGCTTCGCCATTAGGCCTCCTCAGTCACACATCGACAGTGCAATAAGTGCTGCGCCCACCCTGATACTCAGGGGAAGTCACAGCGCTATTGTCGAGCGGTCGCTGATCTGGAAACAGAGGCAGATAACGATAAAAAATACGGATCAGTGGACAGTGCCCAGTACCGGCTGGCGTTGCGCGAGCCAGTAATCATGCAAGGCGCGGGCTGCAGGCTCGATCGCCGCGACCGTTTGGAGGTGTTGCCCCACATCCAGATCAGCGGGAAGTTCGAAATTGTCCTGGTCTGCACATTCAGCAATGGTCTCAAGCCTTGCCGCAGGCATTTCTGAAAGCGTAGGCCACTCGCCCTCAGCAACACCGCGCAGATAACCAAAACACCACTCTTCAGCCAACGTCAGGATTTGGCCCTGATATTCGGTTTGCTCGAAGCGCGGGCTGAATGCCTGGGCATTGAGGGCCAGTTGGCCAGCGAGGGTGTTCAGGTGGCGAACGCTCAAATCAATGAACTGTTTACACTCATCCGGGCTTTCCCACTCGGGCGTTTGCCCACCCCAGATCCCTGGAAACCAGACTGCAATGTCCACCTGCTCGGGCCCGGAAACCAGCGCTGTGAAGTAGCCGTCCAGCTCCGAGGGATTAAGCACGGAGTGGTCGCTGCCGTATTTGAGCAGAACGTCTTCGATAAATTCGAAGTCTTGGGCGTCGAGGGGTTGGGCTTGCATGAAAAATTCCTTGCGCGGCTCGCACGTCTCTCTTGAGACATGCCTGAAAAAACGGGGAGGATGGCGCCTGCGAAGAAATTAATCCAGTGCCGGTAATCGGCCCGAACAACTGCTCACTTTTTGTCCTGCGAGTTCCGCCGCCGGCTGATGGACTCCTCGCGGCTTCTACGACGGGCAACGGCCATGCCCAGAGCCAATACCAGGGCGGAGCTGATCAGCATGATGCCAAAAACGATATATGCCCAATAGATGTGGCTCATGCGGCGGCTCCGGGGACGTTGGCACGCCCTCAAGGGTCAAGATGTCCTGGATTCACACCACTCCTTCGGCATATTTACATAGTAGAGTCTAATTCTCACTCGGACACGGCACTTGCGGGCTAATTACAACTTCATGTCATGCAGATATGACGAAGCCCCGGTAGATTGCTCTAGCGAGGCTGAGGGTGGCTGTTTATTCAGCGATTATGTCCGAAGATCGAGAGTTCCAGGCTTGAAGAATACAAGCCATGTGCCTAGTCCAAAGCGCCATTAAGTACTTCGTAAATGATGCCTGTGGCTATTGCCACCAGAATCAGATCCGTCCCGGCTTGTTGCCATTCATACCCCTCATAACGCGGTAGATGACCTAGCAACCGCCCATCGAGTTTCTTCGCAATGCCGGGTGGAAGGGGCTTCCCCCGGGCCAAATTCTTCTGGACTCCAGGAGGAAGTGCAAGCCCTGGGCTCCAATAGCTGTGGTAGCTATTCAAGACGTTCAAGACACTCCCCCGATCAATACTGGGGCCATGCCCCCAGTCGTTCTGGTTTGAGTCTTTTCCCTTCCCGCCGCTGCCTTGGTGGCCATGACCTTGAACATCGTGCGGATTACCTTTCCCGCTACCTTGCCCTTTTCCATTTCCTGGATCGGCCAAGGCCCCGGCTGAGCCTACGACCAAGGCGAAGCTGGTAAGCACTGAAATCAATGTTTTCGATCTGAACATATCCGTACTCTCAGAAAGAGGAATGCCCCTCCAATGTAGACGACATTGAGCACTGAAGTTCACTCATCCAATGCCATATCCAGCCACGGAGGGGCGTGTTTGTAGTAACCGTCCGCCCCCTCTTACTTATCAGACCTTGACCTGCTTCAACCATTGATTAACGCGATCACAATCAAACGCCGTCGGATCAAAACTGTCATTCCCGTGCCACTCTGACATCGCCTCGTGCTCAGGGTGATTGGGATCCAATAATGCCGCCAAGAAGTCTTCGTATCCCGGTGCGCCACCCACATCTTCTGGCGGGCGAGCATTGGCGCCTTCGATGCAGTACGGCACTTGAGGGAAAACAATGGCAGGCAAGGTTTTTTTCAACTTTGATGCGGTGCTCCCAGTTATCGCCGAAGTCATAGACATAGCGAAACGTCTTCTTTGCGTACAAGACCTTGATCAGCGTCTTGCGCTGCTCCGAGACCGCCGCCGGGCCCCAACCTGGCTCAGGTACGCCATAACTTTCCCCATCAATTTCAAACTCATGCTGGTGGGTATTTTTCTACCTCTATATGTACCCTCAGCATGCGAGCTGCCTCGGTATTGAGCGTTGCTGCTACCGGTTTCCACTGAAAAATCACCATGGAAAGTTCGAGATGGCATAATCGCAAGCTGTTTATAACAGGGGCGCATAAATGACCGTCGAAAGTTACGACCAACTCGCGATCTTCTCAGCCGTGGCCAAAGAGCGGAGTTTCACCCGCGCCGCCGCCAAGCTCGGCATGTCTCAACCGGCCTTGAGCCGGGCCATGCGCCAACTGGAGGAGCGACTGGGGGTCAGGTTGCTGGCTCGTACCACTCGAAGCGTCTCCCCCACCGAAGCCGGCGAGCATTTGCTGCAGGTGATCGCTCCCAGGTTCGAAGAAATCGACAGTGAACTGGCTCTGCTCAGCGAGTTTCGCGACAAGCCGGCGGGTAAATTGCGCATCACGGCAGGTGAACACTCGGCAATCACCCTTCTGCAGCCGGTGCTCGCGAAACTGCTGCCCGACAATCCCGATCTCAATATCGAAATCATCGTCGACTACGGCTTTACCGATATCGTTGCGCAGGGTTTTGATGCCGGTGTACGGTTGGGCCAGCAGGTGGCTAAAGACATGATCGCCATGCGCATCGGCCCCGACATGCGCATGGCGGTTGTTGGCTCAGCGGCGTATTTCGCCCGATATCCGAAGCCGGTCATCCCGAGTGATCTCACGGCGCACAACTGCATCACCCTACGTATGCCGACTTACGGCGGCCTCTACCTCTGGGAGTTCGAGAAAGACGGGCAAGAACTGAAAGTGCGGGTCGAAGGCCAATTGGTGTTCAACAACATCGCCATGCGCCTGGAAGCCGCTCTTCAGGGATTGGGATTGGCCTATATGCCGGAGGACCTGGTGCAGGAGCAGGTGGCGCAGGGTCGGTTGATTCGCGTGCTTGAGGATTGGTGCGAACCGTTCTCTGGTTACCACCTCTATTATCCGAGCCGGCGCCAGAGTTCACCGGCCTTCAGTTTACTGCGCGAAACCCTGCGCTATTTGGGTTGATTGGCCTGCACTGTGTCCAACGCTTCGCCGGCACGCTTGGCCGCAGCAGCATCGCCTTGGACGGCCAGCAGTTGGATGAGTTGACGCAACTGTGCAGCGGTCAGGCCAACCCGCAGACTGGCCGCCATGTGCGAGCGCAGTTGCGCCTCGACACCAGGGGTAACGGCCAATGCGGCGACGGTGGCCAACTCACGACTTTGCCAGTCCAGGTTGTCTCGCTCGAAGATGTCGCCGAACAGGTGCGTCTGCAAGTACTGATTGATTACCGGCGCGAAGTCGAACAACGGGCCCTTGACGGGTGCGCCAGCAATGCGCGTCTGGTTGGCCTTGCCCGCCGCGAGCAATTCATCGCCGGTGGGAATAACACGTAGGGGCTCGCGCCCCGGATCGTCCCGAACGCCGCGTTGCGTGCGTGCCTCGACCACTTTCATCAGCTCGCCAAGTGCGTTGAGACTGCGTGGAAAACCACTGTAGGCGTAGAGCTGCACAAGAGTCTCCTTCACCTCGCTGACGGTCAGCCCCGCCTCCAGTCCTTGATTCAACGCAGCATTGAGCCCGGACATGTTGCTTGTGGCCATGGCGGCTGCAATCAACGGGATGGCCTGCTGTTTGGCGGACAGCGTTTGCGATACAGGTGGTGCCGCGGGCATGGCGGCTGGCATCGTCGTGCTCTGGGCGCTGTATTGCTCGTCGGTCACTTTCTCCAGCCACTCCACGCTCTTGCCATCCACCGAGCCCGTCACGGCCAGGTGCGTCATGGCGCTCGCCGGTGCGGCGCCATGCCAGTGCTTGACGCCCGGTGGGCAGACGATCACATCACCCGGGAGGATTTCCTGCACTGGCTTGCCCCATTCCTGAACCAGGCCCACGCCGGAAGTCACCACCAACCGCTGTCCTGCGGGGTGGGTATGCCAGGCTGAGCGAGCACCGGGTTCGAAGCTGACGTAAGCGCCGGAGGCATTGATCGGGCCCGTAGCGGGAAACAACGGATCGACGCGTACCCGCCCGGTAAAATAGTCCGCAGGCCCCTCAACCGCAGCCTGAGTACCCGCGCGGCTGATCTGTTGTTCGGCCCGACGAGAGTCACTGGCATTGTCTGCACCCGCGGCGTCGGCAAAGGGGGCGGCGCACACCGCGATGCCTATCAAGGTGTTTTTCATAAGGATGTATCCCTTCAAGTCAGAGCGTTCTGGCGTAAAACGCGGTCAACTGGTCCATGGCGACATCCACATACGCAGGCACCCAATAGGTGTCGATGTGGGTCGCGCCATCGATAGTGAACAGTTTTTTGTCCTGGGTGCCGGTGGCCTTGGCAAAGGCTTGTTGCGACATGTACAGGCTGTCGGCCTTGCTGCCCGCGATCATCAGTAACGGCTTGTCGATCAACTCGATCTGATCCGTGGCATCGAAGCTCATCAGGTCCATCAGGCTGCTCTGGGTGTAACGGAAGGTCGAGTTGGGGTGGGCGTGGGTCTTGCCGTAGTACTCGAAACCCTGGCGATACAGATCAAACGGCAGCTTGGCGATCTGTTCATCGGACAGCTTGGCGTCACCGACATAACGAACCTCGCCACCCGCCACTTCCTGCGCACGGGCCGCCGACGCCTGTTGCAAACGCTCTTGAATCGTCGACAGCTGCGAATCCTGGTAGCCATTACGGCGAACCAGCCCGGAGTTGAACATGCTCAATGTCGCAATGGACTGGAAGCGTTTGTCGGTTTGCGCCGCCGCCAATGAATAACCGCCACCGCCGCAGATCCCCAGCAGCCCCAGGCGCTTGCTATCGACGCCGGGATAGCTGGTGATGAAGTCCGCCATGCCATGGATGTCTTCGATGCGATGCGCCGGTTTGTCCACATTGCGCGGCTTACCGCCACTGGCCCCTTGATACGCCGCATCCGCCGTGATCGTGATGTAGCCCTGATCCGCCAGCCGCTGGGCATACAGGCCCGCGACCTGCTCCTTCACCCCGCCATTGGGGTGCGCCACGACAACAACCGGGTATTTTTTCGCCGCGTCATAGTTTGCCGGGGTGTACACGTTGGCGGAAATGTTCAGGCCACCCCGTTTGTAGGTGACCGGATGGATGTTGACCTTGCCCTGTTCGTTTTTCGTCAGCGCGCCACCGTAGGTCAAGGTGAAGGGATTTTGCTTGTAGTCTGCGGCCTCGGCTTCGACGCCCCCCATCCCGATCATCGCGGCCATCAACGTGGCCTTTAACGTGGTTCGCATCATAAAAATACTCCTGACATTTCAAGTGTGTGAGCGGCGTGGCTGACTACGCCACGCACCGGGTCAATCCAGATTTTTTTCTGCGAGAAACTTCGAAACCAGATCTGCGATCTCGACATTGTTCATGTCCGAAAACGGGAAATGGCTATTGCCCTTGATGCCGATCTCCGGCAAGTGAACGAGCCTGACGTCACCACCGCGACGGTTCACCGCATCGCGCCACAGGCGCGCCATTTCAAGGCGTGCGCGCCAACTGTCCTGGGCGGGTAACCGAACCGGTTGGTCAGGGATGTTGTCGCCGTAGAAAATGACGATGGGGATTTGGGTCAGAGCGTTGAACTGTTCCGCCGATACGGCTTGGCCCGAGAGCGTGTCGAACGCGCTGGGAATCGGAGCGGGCACCTCCCCCTCTGGAAACACGAAGCTGCTACCCGGCTCGAACGCCACGATAGCTCGCACATTTGAGCTTTTGATCGCCGTCAGCCAACCCGGGCCGCCGCCCTGAGAATGGGTGAACAAGATGGCCGGTCCGGTCTTTTCCAACAGAGCGGAGACGCCGTTGGATACGACGTCAATATCGTAAGGCCCGGTGTTGGGCGTCATCGAACGGAAGAATTGCTCCTGCGCCGCCTGCCCACGCGGAAACTGACTGCCCTCGAAGCTATCGGGCCACAAGCCAATGCGGAACTGGTTGAACCACAGCTGCTCGTCGGGCAAAGGTTTGATCGTCGCTTCAACCAGACTGCGTCCCGCATCACCACGGCGAGGCTGATCGATCAGATACGTGGAGAATCCTCGTCGCAGGAATATGTTCTGGAACCCTTCACGTCCGTCCGCCGTCGTCTCCCAGGATTTCGCGGACTGCCCCGCGCCATGCAGCATGAGTATCGGAAGCGGGCGAGCGTCGACGGGCACTTGATAAAACGCGTACACGTGGTCGCCGTGGTAGGACTGGCCATCGGGCATCATCGGTTTGTAGGGATCAAAGACTCCCGGCTGAGTGATCAGTCCACCGCCGGCCACCAGACTTCCCTGATCCCTGATCACCAGAGGCGGGCGATCAGAGCCATTGACGACCTCGGCGGCGCACAACGCGAAACAAAGCGTGCCAGCCTTTGCAACGGCGTACACGCATCGGTGGATGGAGCACTGAGTCATGACTTGCTCTCGATTTGATATCGCAGAGAAGCAAAGTACCTTTCAAGCATTGATAGATAAACAGCGCCAATTACATAGCACTAATACCAAAATCACATAGATTCGATGAGTACAGCGCAAAGTCGCCACCGCGCGTATCGGACGTCTGACTGCTGATGTCGGTCGATGTAATCCGTCTTCAAGCTGACGCGGATTTTTCGCAAGGACACCGGTTTCTCACCCAGCGACTATCGGCGTCAACGCTAGCCCCCTGCCCCCCGGCAATTGAGATTGACTCGCCCAATCCCGGACGGCCTGGGCGAACAAGCGCAGGGCAATCGCGAGTGAACACCATCAGCCCAGGCATCATCTTCACCCCGCTCGCGTGAGACGAATTGAGCGGCCCACGTGGCGAAGGTTACCGGCGCATGATCGACCTCTGTGCGGCCGGATGCGGCGGCACACCCGATGAAGTGGGCGCCCTCGGCGCGCTGCTCATGGGTCCGGAAGGCACCTTCATCACCGGCAGCGATTTCCTGATGGATGGCGGCGTCACGGCGCCGCTCGATGATGAAGCGCGGCACGTGAGGTTCACATCGAACGACAACGCAATCCCGGCCTCACGCTTTATATGCAACTGGTTGCACATAAAAAATCGACCTGCTACCTTTCATGCAACTGGTTGCATAAGGGGTGTCGCCGCTTACCACCCCTTCGCGCCTTTGAAGACAGAGCTCACGGCGAGGCAAATTCAGCCTAACCTCTGCGATTTACATCCTACTTCTTGGAGCCTTCATGTCTCTCCCTACTATTCTGAATGGCCGTCTATCGCTTCCAGTGGTCTGTTCACCACTGTTTATTATTTCCAATCCAGACCTTGTGATTGCTCAGTGCAAGGCGGGTGTAGTGGGTTCATTTCCGGCCTTGAATGCCCGGCCTGCCCATGTTCTGGGTGAGTGGCTGGAGCGAATCACCACCGAACTCGCGCAATACGATGCTCTGCACCCTGATCGGCCTTCCGCCCCGTTTGCCGTCAATCAAATAGTGCACAAATCCAACAACCGACTCGAACATGACCTGGCGTTATGCGCGAAGTACAAAGTCCCCATCATCATTACTTCATTAGGCGCTCGCGAAGATGTAAATGACGCCGTGCATGCCTACGGCGGCATTGTGCTGCACGACGTCATCACCAATGCCTACGCGAAAAAAGCCATTGAAAAAGGCGCTGACGGTCTGATCGCCGTAGCGGCGGGTGCGGGTGGGCATGCGGGGAAGATTTCGCCGTTTGCACTCATCCACGAGATTCGTGAATGGTTTGATGGCCCTCTCCTGCTTTCAGGCGCTATCTCCAACGGCAACGCTATCCTCGCCGCTCAAGCGGCAGGCGCTGACCTGGCTTATATCGGCTCCGCCTTCATTGCCACTGAAGAAGCCAATGCACAAGCCGCCTATAAACAGATGATTGTCGATAGCTCAGCCGTCGACATTGTTTACTCCAACCTCTTTACTGGCGTACATGGCAACTACCTGAGACAAAGCATCGCCAACAGTGGCCTAGACCCGGACGAGTTACCCGAGTCAGACCCATCGAAGATGAATTTCGGTTCTGGTGAAACGGCGAAAGCCAAGGCCTGGAAGGATATCTGGGGAGCAGGCCAAGGCATTGGCGCGATCAAGGAGGTGGTGCGTGCTGCAGATCTGATCGATCGTCTCAAGGAACAGTATCAGGCATCACGCAAGCGGCTGGGGCTCACACCCGCTGTTGCCACAACAAGAGCAAAAGCCACTGAGGCTTGCCTCTAAGCGCATCCCCCGAATGCCCCATGCTGCGCTTCAAGCAAAGCATGGGCACTACTGCGGCAGGGGTTGTACCAGCGGTAGCACTTCGTTGGCCCATTCCAGCCAGCTCTGTTCCGTCAGGATCCCGCGCCGCAGGACCACATGCTGTAAACGCTGTGCGGTCGACATCTGATCGGCTGAAAAGTCGCGTTGCTCGATTTTCAGATACAGGTCCAGACGCGCCTTGTGCTGCTCTATCAGGCGCTGCAATTCTGTGTGCAGCCCCAGCGGGCCCATCACTGCTTCAGCGCGAAGTTTGATCAGCAAGGTCTGGGTACTGTCAGACGCCCCACCCGGCTCAGCGGCCCAACGAACCAGCTCGTCACGCCCTTCGGGAAGTACTCGATAGAGTTTTTTTCGGCGTCTGTCCGCCTCTTCATCGTCCTGCACGATGACCCATCCAGCCTTGGCCATACGACCCAGTTCTCGATAAATCTGCTGATGGGTGGCTTGCCAGAAATAGCCCATGGAATGGTCGAATCGATGAGCCAATTCGTAGCCCGTCGAAGGCTTTTCCAAGAGTGAGGTAAGGAGTGCGTGTTGAATTGACATGGGCCAGATTCTATCAGCGCCCCCATCATTAATCACCTCCAGAAAAACGGGCCTTTCGGCCCGTTCAGGCTGCGAACAAACCAACAACGGGTTGCTTCAATCTGTAGCCGCTGCCGCTAGGCTGCGATCGACCGCAGAGCGGGCGCAGGATCTTGATATCCCCGTTGGCGTCCCTGGCGGGCCGCATCGCAGCCTTCGGCAGCGGCTACAGGGTTTGTCATTAGCCTGAGCGGGCCTTTCGGCCCGTTGTGAACATCTATTCAGGCGACATTGAGCAATGTCGAATACGCCTTCAAGTGATGGTCGTCATCCCCAAACTGATGACTGAGCAGGACCAGACGTTTAGCGTGGTGTGCCAGTGCATATTCCCAGGTCATGCCAATTCCGCCGTGCAGCTGGATGGCCTGCTCTGCAATACTGCGCGCAGCGCGGGTGACAATGAACTTGGCCGCCGCCAGGGTACGGCTGCGCTCGACACTGTCCACCTGATCGGCGCAACAAGCGGCCAGGATGGCCATGCTGGTGGCCTGCTCAAGCTCAGTACGCATATCGACCATGCGATGTTGCAACACCTGAAACTGGCCGATCGGCGCACCGAACTGCTGGCGAGTCTTCAGGTAATCCAGTGTCAGGCGACACGCCTCCTCCATGCTGCCCAACGCTTCGGCGCACTGCGCGGCAATCGCCCTGCCTTGCTGATAACGTAGCGCCGCGAGGACCTTGCCCGGCTCACCCAGCACGTGGTCGTTGGACACCCGCACCTTGTCCAGGTACAGGTCACAGCCTTTGTGGCCATCAACGGTCTGGTAGCTGCGACGCTCGACGCCATCGGCCTGCGGGTCGATCAGGAACAGGCCAATGCCATGCTCATCACGGCTCTCACCGCTGACCCTGGCGCTGACCAGAATCAAGTCGGCCTGATGGCCGCCGATCACCACAGCCTTTCTACCGGTCAGCGTCCAGCCTTGCGCATCGCTTTCGGCACGCGTCTGGACATCGTTCAAATGGTAGTGACTCTGCGGCTCCTCAAAGGCTACGGTGAGCAGCAACTCAGTACTGGCTACCCGAGGCAGCCAATCTCGCTGTTGAGCCGGGTTACCGAGTTGAGTGATCAACCCACCCGCATAGATCACCGATTGCACATAGGGTTCCAGGCACAAGCCCCGACCCAGCTCGGTCATCAGCAGCAGGGTCTCGACACCGCTGCCACCGAAGCCGCCCAGCGCTTCAGGGAACGGCACGGCTGTCAGCCCCAGGTCGCCGAGCTGTTGCCAGAAGGCGCGACTGAAACCTTCCTCACTGCGTGCATATTGCTCGCGAGCCTCGAAACTGTAAGCGTCGCGCACCAGACGTGCGGCGGTCTCTTGCAGCATCTGCTGCTCTTCGGTCATTTTGAAATTCATGATCAGTGCCCCCTTACAGTTCGAGAATCATCTTCGAGACGATATTTTTCTGAATTTCGTTGGAGCCACCGAAGATCGATAGCTTGCGCAGGTTGAAATACTGGTTGGCCAGCGTGGCGCTGTAGTCGGCATGCAATGGTTCACTTGGACCGTCCAGGCTCAATTCATCTTCCAGGAACGGCAACGCATAGGGGCCGATCACCTTGCGCAGCAGGTGGCTGATGGCCTGGCGAATTTCGGTGCCCTTGATCTTGAGGATCGAACTTTCAGCTCCGGGCACGCCGCCGTCTTTGGCCGCCGCGAGGGTGCGCAGTGTGCTCATCTCGGTGGCCATGAGCTGCATTTCTACTTCAGCGACCTGCGCCCGAAACAACGGATCGTCGAGCATGGGCTTACCCTCGCTCAGCTGCAGGCGAGCAATGCGTTTGAGGTGGGCCAGCGCCGCCTTGGATCCGCCGATTCCGGCAAGCCCCGTGCGCTCGTAGGTGAGCAGGTACTTGGCGCAGGTCCAGCCGTGATTTTCCTCGCCCACCAGGTTCTCGACCGGCACCTGCACATTGTCGAAGAACACCTCGTTGACTTCATGCTCGCCATCGAGGGTGATGATGGGCCGTACACTGATGCCAGGGCTGTTCATATCGATCAGCAGGAAGGAAATGCCGCGCTGTTTCTGCGCCTGCGGATCGGTGCGCACCAGGCAGAAAATCATGTTGGCGTGCTGACCCAGGGTGGTCCAGGTTTTCTGGCCATTGACGATGTAATGATCACCGTCGCGAGTCGCGCGAGTTTTCAGCGAGGCCAGGTCGGAACCGGCACCGGGCTCGGAATAACCCTGGCACCACCAGTCCTCGCCGTTGAGGATGCGCGGCAAGTAGTGGGCCTGCTGCTGCGCGGTGCCGAACTTGATCAGCACGGGTGCAACCATGCTGACCCCGAATGGAACGCTGCGCGGTGCCCCGACAATTGCACACTCTTCTTCATAGATATGCTTTTGCACTGAGCTCCAGCCCGTACCGCCCAAAGCCACTGGCCAGTGTGTTGCATACCAGCCCTGCTCGTTCTGGATAGCCTGCCAGCGCAGGTGGTCGGCCTTGGACAGGTGTTTGCCAAGTCGCACCTTGTCAGCAAGATCTTGGGGCAGTTTGTTCTTCAGGAAGGCCTTTACTTCGTCGCGAAAGGCCAACTCTTCAGCGCTAAAATGAATGTCCATGCTATTCCTCCAATCGATGAAGCAACCCGTGAAGCGGGCTGTTATGAATCCAGGTTCCAGTCGGCAAAGCGACGACCTTCGGCGGCCAGTTTTTCCAGCAACGGTGCGGGCTTCCACCACGCGCCGAAACGCTGGTGGAACGCCTGGACACGCGTCAGTACTTTGTCCAGACCCAAGCTGTCGGCATAGAACATCGGGCCGCCACGCCAGGCTGGAAAGCCATACCCATTGAGGTAGATCACATCGATATCGCCGCTTCGCTGGGCGATGCCCTCTTCGAGAATTTTCGCGCCCTCGTTGATCAAGGCGAAAATGCAACGTTCGACGATGTACTCGTCACTGAGCACACGGCGCTCAATGCCTTGCTCGCGGGACGCGGCTTCCAGCAGCGGCAGAACCTGCGGGTTGGACTCGGGTTGGCGCGAACCCGGCGCATAGCGATAGAAACCTTTGCCGGCTTTCTGCCCCAGCAGGCCCGCCTCACAGAGCTTGTCGAGCACCAGCGGCAGTGGAAAATCGGCAGGCAAAGTCTCGCGCTGGCGCTGGCGAATGCTCCAGCCAATGTCCAGGCCCGATAGGTCGCGCATGGCGTTCGGCCCCATGGCCATACCGAAATGGCGCAGGGCTGCATCCACCTGTTCTGGCGTCCCCCCCTCCTCCAGCAGGAACTCGGCCTCGCGGCCATACTGGAAGATCATCCGGTTACCGACGAACCCATCGCAGACGCCCACCACGACCGCGACTTTCTTCAGTGCCTTGCTCAAGCCCATCGCCGTTGCCAGCACCTCAGCGCTGGTGTGCCGACCGCGCACGACTTCCAGCAGGCGCATGACATTGGCCGGGCTGAAGAAGTGCAGGCCGACAACATCCTGTGGACGTGAGGTGAACGCCGCGATGGCGTCCAGATCCAGCGAGGAAGTGTTGCTGGCAAGGATGGCCCCTGGTTTGCAAACCTGATCCAGGCGTTCGAAGACCTGGCGCTTGACCTCCAGGCTCTCGAACACCGCCTCGATGACCAGATCCTCCTGGGCCAGATCGCTGTAATCCAGCACGCCCTGCAGTAGTTCCAGGCGCTGTTCCATCGCATCCGGACTCAGGCTGCCGCGCTTGACACTGGCTGCATAGATATCGCGAGCTCGCTGCAAGGCGCGCTCCAGCGCTTCGCCGCTGACTTCCAACAGTTTCACGGCAATGCCCGCATTGGCAAAGCACAGCGCAATGCCAACACCCATGGTGCCGCCACCGATTACCCCGACCTTCTCGATTAAACGCAGAGGTGTTTGCGCTGGCACATCAGCGATATGCGCACATTGGCGCTCGGTAAAAAAGGCATGCACCAACCCCGCGCGTTGCTCAGACGCCAGGCACTCTTGGAACAATGCCTGCTCATGCTGCAGGCCTTCGGCAAGTGGTAGACGCGTCGCCGCTTCCACCGCGGCAATACAGCGAGAGGGAGAAAAAGCATTTGGCAATCGTTGCTCCACCTCGGCACGTTTGGCCAAGATCAGAGCCGCATTATCCGCAGCACCCAGCGCGGCCGTCTGTTCGCCGGTACGCCGCACGCCAAGAGACTCGGCTAGCATCCGCTGCCCGAAGGTGATCCCCGCCGCACGCGGGTCGCCTTCGAACAACTCATCGACGATGTGGTGCTCCAAGGCTTGAGCGGCAGCAACAGGGGCACCGGAGACAATCATCTCCAATGCCTTGGCCACGCCTGCCAGGCGAGGCAGACGCTGGGTACCACCGGCGCCGGGCAGCAGCCCAAGCTTGACCTCCGGCAATCCGACCTTGGCGTCTTGGCGAGCAATCCGGTAGTGGCACCCCAGAGCGACCTCCAACCCCCCGCCCAACGCGGTACCATGAATCACCGCGACACAAGGCTTGTCACTTTGCTCAAAGGCATTGACGACTTGAGACAGGCTCGGTGCCTGGGGCGGTTTGCCAAACTCCTTGATATCGGCACCCGCAATGAAGGTCCGGCCACTGCACAGCAGCACCAGCGCCCGGACCTGAGCATCGCCCTGTGCTTCATGCAACGCATGGAGCAGACCTTCACGCACCGATTGACCCAGCGCATTGACGGGAGGGTTGTTCACAGTAATGAGAGCAATGTCACCTTGACGCTCATAGATCACGCTGGAGTTCATTCTAACCTCAAGATTTTTTTGTTTATTGGCAAAAGGTGCAGTGCAAAACAGCGGTATCGACACTGTCAGTATCAGGCGCCCGACGCTTGTGTTTGGGCTTGGGTATCCGGCAACCCAACGCTTTGCTCCTTGGGAGTCCAGCGCTTGAGGTTTTCCAGGCTCTGGCGGTACGACCGCAGGCCACTCATTAGAATCACCACAGCCAGGACCAGTGAGATGGCCGTTATCACCGCCAATGAGTAACGCAGGCCAGAGTCGCTGCCAAACACATAGTCAGTTCCCAGGGCCACCGCAGTCGGTCCAATACCCAGGCCGATCAATGTCATTGCGAATTGATAAAAGGAAGAGGCCTGCCCCCGCATCGAATTGGGCATGATTTCCTGGATGGCAAGCGGGCCGACACCAAATGGCATGCTCACGGTGAAGACATGCAATCCAATCAACACCAATGCCAGGTTTTTGTCCTCTACCAGATAACCCAGGTTTGATGGCAGGGTCAGTAAGGCCGACAGAATCGCGACACGTAACGGTGCATCTTTATAGCCACGCTTGATTAACCAGTCGGAAAGTCGCCCCCCCACCAGCAGCCCGAGAGACCCACAGATCGCCATAATGCTGCCGTAAGTGATCCCTATCTCGGGCACAGTCATGTCAAATGAACGAATGAAAAAGGTGGGAATCCAGGCACTGCTGCCATAGGCAGAGAACCCCAGACAAGCAAAACCAATGTTGTGGCACAGCATGGTGCGGCGATTCTTGCGCATATAATCGACGAATTCGGAAAACGGCAATTTCAGTCCGGCACCGACGCCCTGGCGCACGGGCTCGCGCAACGTCAGCACGAGCAAGGAAAAGACCACGCCAAACGCACCCAGAATCAGAAAAACCATTTGCCAGGGGCGTATCGTGCCAATCAACGGCAACACCATATCCCCTTGGCTGGTAGCGAAATGCACTGTCACCCCGCCCAACAGAAGGGCCAGTCCCGAGCCTAGGTAAATAGCCGTTGAATACACACTGAAGGCCGTTCCCCGATGCTCCGGCGCAAAGCTGTCGGCAATCATCGAGTAGGCGGATGGGCTCAGGGAAGCCTCGCCAGCGGCCACGCCGATGCGGCAGAAGAGAAATTGCCAGTAGCCTTTGACTATCCCGCAAGCTGCCGTCATGCCACTCCAGACCAGGATGCCGCACACCAGCAAGTTGCGCCGACTCTTGTTATCGGCAATCCGGCCCAACGGGATACCGCACAGGGTATAAAAGATCGCGAAGGACAAGCCCATCAGCAAGCTCATCTGCGTGTCACTGATGTCCAGGTCCTGACGAATCGGTCCGACCAGCAGGTTGAGAATCTGCCGGTCCACAAACGATAAAACGAATGCAAGCATCAGCACAAAGATGGTGAACCAGGCGCGTGAACGTGAGGGATACAGGTTTTTCATAGTCGCTCCGATCTCATTATTTTTATAATGCCGGGTAGACTTGGCAGCACCGATATCGGGCGCCATAGCCTCGATTACAGTTGCAGTGTGTAGCTGATAATCAAGCGGTGCTCGTCGAAGTCGCTGCCAAAATGGCGAGTGCGCACGGTGGAGTTCATCCACCTGACGCCGACATTCTTTAAGGGTCCTCCTTGGAACACATAGGCAATATTGGTATCTCGCTCCCATTGCGCGCCGTTTTGCTTATGCTCTCCCAAGTCGATTCCGTTGCCACGAAGATAACGGGTCATCAAGGTCAAGCCGGGGATGCCGAGCGCAACAAAATCGAAGTCATAGCGGGCCTGCCAGGACTGCTCATCCTTGCTGGCGAAATCATTGTTTTGAACGAAATTGACCAGAAAGGCATCGGACCCGCCGATATAGGCGTAGCCGGTATCACCGCTCATTTTTTGATAGCCAAAGCCCAACGCTTGGGCGCCAAGGCTGTAGGTGAACATCGCATCAAAAGCATGATTGTCGATGTTACTGCCGCCTTCGCTGCTGGAGCGGGCATAACGCAGGTCGCTCTTGAGCGCCTGGCCACCCCCGAGCAGCAGCACGTGCAGCAGATTGAAGGCGTGCTGACGATAGAAACCATCCAGTTCGCCATAGTAGTACTGGGTGCTTAAATGACTGCCCCACTTGTAGCTGGCGCCGACGAAGTTAAATGCATCACTGCTGGCACCTTGGCGCACCCGAATGTTCTTCACCCCCGTGGCTGACGGAGTCATGTCCGATCTATTGGTTGAGTCGCGCTGGGTCACCTGCTGGAGTTGGCCGGCGTCAAAGTTGATGCCGCTGAACGCCAGGGAGTTCAGGTGCACACCCTGGAAAGTCTGCGGCAACAGACGTGCATCGTTGGCCTGCACCACAGGCAACCTGGGCTGCAAAGTGCCGAGTTTAAGCAGGCTCTTGGCGGCACGCACCTTGGCAGTCAGGTACAGCCGACTGTCTTCGTTCACGGCACGTCCACCTGCACCGCTTTGTCGCGGGAGTAACCCAGAGCCGGCGCGGTCGGGGCTGGAGTCAAGCTTCAAGCCAAGCAGGCCAAGGGCATCAACCCCAAAACCTACGGTGCCCTCGGTGAAGCCTGACCCGTAGCGAAACAGAAAACCCTGGGCCCATTCCTCTTGCTTGGACTGGGAGGCGGAAGCTTGATGGAAGTCGCGGTTGAAATAGAAATTACGCAGCTCAAGGCTGGCCTTACTGTCCTGGAAACTATCCGCTGCAATGGGTTCAGACAGACCTATCACTCCACTGGCTAACAGCAGGCGAGAGGTAATCATGTGGGTATTAATCTCCATGATGCGGCCCTTGTTGTTGCGCTTATTTTTATTGTTGTTATGAAACACCCACACCGCTTTCCGTCGGGTGTGGATGTGGACTTGTCAAACCACCTCGAACAGCCCGGCGGCGCCTTGCCCGCCACCGATGCACATGGTCACAACGACATACTTCGCACCCCGTCGCTTGCCCTCGATCAGCGCATGCCCAGTCAAGCGTGAGCCGGTAACGCCGTACGGGTGACCGATAGAGATGGAGCCACCATTGACGTTCATTTTCTCCAGTGGAATACCCAGGCGCTCACGGCAATAGATCACTTGCGAGGCGAAGGCCTCGTTGAGTTCCCAAAGGTCGATATCGTCGATCTTCAGACCGTTGCGCTGGAGTAGACGGGGAATGGCGTAGACCGGGCCGATGCCCATTTCGTCGGGCTCGCAACCGGCGACGGCAAAACCACGGAAGATGCCCAGAGGCTCAATGTTATGGCGTTCGGCATAGAGGCTGTCCATGATCAGGCAGACCGAAGCGCCGTCGGACAGTTGGCTGGCATTGCCCGCGGTAATAAATTGATCGACACCGCGCACCGGCTCAAGCAGGGACAGGCCCTCGAGGGTGGTGGACGGACGGTTGCACTCATCACGGCTCAAGGTCACGGTTTGCCTTGTGACCTCGCCGCTGTGCTTGTCCACGACCTGCATCTGGGTTGTGATCGGGACGATTTCATCATCGAACAGGCCGCCTGCTTGAGCTGCGGCGGTGCGCTGCTGGCTGAGCAAGGCATATTCGTCCTGGGCTTCACGGCTGATGCCATAGCGCCGGGCAACGATATCGGCCGTTTCGATCATCGACAAATAGAGTTCAGGCTTATGCTCCATCAACCAGGGATTGGGGCCTCGATACAGGTTAATTTTGTCGTTTTGCAGCAGGCTGATGGACTCCACCCCACCGGCAATCATTGCCGGGACCTTTTCCGAAACAATACGCTGCGCCGCGAGGGCAATGGCCTGCAGGCCCGAGCTGCAAAAGCGGTTGATCGACAGGCCACCAATAGAGGTTGGCAGCCCCGCGCGAATGGCTGACAAGCGGGCCATGTTCTTGCCTTGGGCACCTTCATGGAAGGTTGCGCCAAGAATCACATCTTCAATCAACTGCGGGTCGATATCGACGCGTTGTATGGCATGTCGAATCACATGCCCGGCCATATCGACGCTGTGGGTATCGTTCAAGGCCCCACGGTAGGACTTTCCCAGTGCGGTGCGTGCGGTTGAGATGATAACGGCGTCGGACATCAATCAAGTTCCTGTTCTAGTGAGCAGAGGTGGGGCTGTCTGTTGAGGGCTTTATTGCGTCGCAGTTGGGCTGTGCACTGCGCACCGGCTCCACTCTTCGTCCTGTAGCTGTCGCCAGAGCAGTTTCCCGGTAGCCGACTGGGCCAACTGCTGGCGGAACTCGATGGATGAAGGCACTTTGTAGGCAGCCATGTTGGCCTTGCACCAGTCGATAATGGCTGCTGCACTCGTGCCTTGTTGATTCGGTTGCAGGGTCACCAGAGCCTTCACCGTTTCCCCCCTGCGTGGGTCGGGAGTGGAGATGACGCAGCACTGGCTAATCGCAGGGTGACGGTACATCAGGCTCTCGACCTCGGATGGCCAGACCTTGTAGCCGGAGGCGTTGATCATTCGTTTGATCCGGTCGACCATGAAGAAATAACCGTCTTCGTCGTAGTAGCCCAAATCACCGGTGCGCAGAAAACGCTTACCGTCCAACTCGATGAAAGCTTTTTCGGTTTCCTCGGGACGTTTCCAGTAGCCTTTGAACAATTGCGGGCCATGGCAGACGATTTCCCCGACCTGATCAGGCTGCAGTTCCTCGCAGGTGTTGCTGTCGATCACCCGCGAATCCACATCAAGCGCCGGAATGCCCAGGCATTGCGGTTTGCTGCGTTCTTTTGGATTGATGTGGGTGGCAGCCATGGTTTCTGACAGCCCATACGCTTCGATATAGTCCAGCCCGAACAGTTGCTTGAGTTTCTCCTTGACCGGGCCCGGCATGGCCGCACCACCGCCGCCGATATTCTTCAGGCTGGACAAGTCGAAGTGTTCAAGATTGCTCTGAGTCAGGAAATCCACCGCCATGGTGGCGATATTGGTCCAGCCACTGACGCGGTAGCGCTGCATCAACTCGGCCGCGACCTCGCGGTTCCAGCGAGTCATGATCACCAGGCAAGCACCCGAAAATATCGGCCCGTTCATTGACGATTGCATGCCTGCAACGTGGAACAGCGGCAAGGTACTGAGTAAGACGTCTTCACAGTTGATCGGCGTCCAGGCCTGTCGCTGAACCGTCGTCGCCATCACGGAACGATGGGTATGCAGACAACCCTTGGGCCCACCGGTGGTGCCGGAGCTATAGGGCATGACGCAGTGGTCGTCTGGACCACTCATGTGTGGGGTGGGAGGCTGTCCGCAATCGAGCGCGGCCTGCCAGCCAACCACGCCGGGTAGGCGTGCTGTCTCAACCTCGGTTTGCAGCTCTGGGGGCAAGGGCAGGTCGGTGCGGGTGCGCAAGTACTCGGAGTAAGCGGTCGTGATCACCTGCTTGAGCTGAAAGCGGCCAATCATGGGCGTGATATGAGGCGCCAAATCCTGGGCACAGACCAGCATGTGCGCTTCGGTGTCGGCCAGGTAGTGTTCGAGTTCGGCAGCACGGCTCATGGGGTTGATCGGTACCACCATGGCATCGGCACGCAGCACGGCGTAGTAGGTGATGACGAATTGAGGGGAGTTCTGCATATAGAGCAGAACTCGGTCTCCACGCTTCACCCCCTGGAACTGGAAATACCCTGCCAGACGTTCTACTTCATCGAGCAATTGGGCATAGCTGATGAGGGTGTCGTAGTAGATGATCGCGGTTTTGCCGGGGTAGCGCCGGGCGGACGTTTCCAGGTTGCAGAAAAGACTGGTGGCCGGAAGCGTCAGGTGATGGGGTAAGTCCTTGGGCCAGTAAGGCAGGTGACGATTGAACATTCCAGAACCCTTATTGTGCTTTGATGTTGGGTTAATCAATGTACGCAGTGGTGGCTTTGCACTATCTCTTCGCAAACATGCACTGCCGCCGCTTGAGGGTCGTCACGAGCAAGGGGTTTTATCCGTGCTATGGCGCAGTGCCGAGAAATTTGCCGAACGCTTTTCAAAGAAACTGCCAATGCCTTCGGCCGCCTCGTCGTCGCCCTGCGACAGCGCCATGTACTGGGCTTCAAGTTCAAGTTGCTCTTCAAGCGTTGCCCCGCTGGCGTGACGGCACAGGTGTTTGATACGAGCCATGGCCCGTTGTGGGCCGCTCGCAATGCTCGCGGCGAGAGAGATGGCAGCACCTAGCGCATCCCCGCCGTCGACCAGGCGATTCACGGCGCCTAGCGCATGCAAGCGCTCGCCGCTGATACGTTCGCCTGTCAGGCACAGTTCAGTCAGCACCTGCCGGGAGACAAACTCAGAGAGGAAGGCCGTTGCACCGCCATCAGGCGTGAGGCCGACTTTGACATACGCGACCGAGAACGAAGCGTCGCGGGCGGCGACCAGCATGTCGCAAGCCAGCGCAATCGCCAGGCCTGCGCCGGCTGCTGCGCCTTCGACGGCGGCGATGATCGGCTTGCTGCAATTCTGGATTGCGCGGATCAGGTCATGCAGACCTTCGACGCTCTCTCGACGAACGTCCAATGCCATCGTTCGCCGCTGGGCGAGTCGATGCAAGTCACCACCGGCGCAGAACGCACCACCCTCACCGGTCAAAACGATCGCGCCAATTGCAGGATCGGCTTGAGCCTGGGCCAAGGCTGCGTGCAGCGCGGCATAAAATTCTGGGCGCAGAGCGTTACGCATAGCTGGATTGTTGTTTGAAAGCACGAGTACCGCGCCTTCCCGGCGTACAAGCATCGCTTCATTCATCACTTCAACTCCTGATAAACAGCGCGCCATTGCGGGTCAACCCTTACAAAGCGCTTCGCATGATCAGATAGCCAGAGGGCTGTCTAGGTGCGACGGATTATCTGGAGGTAAAGCTTTATTGACAATTACCCATACGATTGACAGTCTGTTCAAAATAATTTGACAGTGGCTGACATGGACCTGAAGTTACTCACCTTGTTGGTGGAAATCATCGATGCTGGCAACCTCAGTGAAGCCGCGCGCAGGCTCAAGGTCAGTCGGGCCAATGTCAGCTATCACTTGAGTCGGCTGGAGCAGTCGATTGGACTGCAATTGGTGCGGCGCACCACACGACGCATAGAACCGACCGAGATCGGTTTACGCCTTTACGAACATGGTCGAAGCATTCAGAACGAGTTGTTGGCCGCCCAGGAGTCGATTTCTTCACTGGGTCAAAGTCTGCAAGGCAGGGTGCGATTGAGTGTGCCCAGCGGCTACGGCCAACTGGTAATGTCGGATTGGCTGATTGAGTTCAAGCGCCTCTACCCAGGCATCGTGCTGGACGTCATGTTCGAGAACCGTGTCGAAGACCTGATGCGCGATGAAGTGGATATCGCGATCAGAGTGACGTCGGAGCCACCGCAGAATCTTGTCGCACGTGATTTGGGGGCGGTACGCTACATCGCTTGCGCAACGCCGGACTATGCCCAGGCACACGGCCTACCTCTGCAGCTTGACGATCTGCGTGCCATACCGCTGATCACCGCTGTCGTCACCGGACGGCAACTGCGCTTTTCGGCCTATTTGGACGAGGAGCGACACGAGGTGCTCCTTGAGCCAACCCTGATTTCCAAGAATTTCACCTTCCTGCGCCAGGCTATATTGGCAGGCTTGGGTGTGGGCTTGGTGCCTGACTATATGGTGCAAGAGGACCTGCGCTGCGGCAGGCTGATCACTGCCCTGGACCAGTGGCGGATGAGCATCTTCGGCAAGAGCAACATGTACATGCTCTACATGCCTAACCACCATCACACGCGAGCCGTATCGACGTTTATCGATTTTATACTCGCCAAGACAAGATCGGCTGTAGCGCGCTCTGCGCCTAAGATTCACAGCGGTGCTTCGTCAACCTAGGCGGGTCCAGGCGTTTTTTGATGTCGACCATATTGCTGGCACCGCCTCCAGATCATCTTCGGTGCAGTAGCAGACTGGCTTGGGCATGATCTCCCGACTGGCGTGTCCAGGCCTCGACCCTGCGCAACAGCCCTGAGGGCGATATCCCGATCAGTGACGTGGGCATACGACAGTCGTTATGACCGAGCAGTACATCAGGGAGCGCAAGGGCAAAAAAGTGACACCCACAAGATGAATTGCGGACCAAAGCCAGAATTGCGGACCAGAAAACAACAAAGGCCTACCCGCCTGAAAGCGTGTAAGCCTTTGATTTTAAATGGTGCCCGAAGCCGGAATCGAACCGGCACGCCCTTACGAGCGGGGGATTTTAAGTCCCATGCGTCTACCAGTTTCGCCATTCGGGCGGTAGCGCTATACAGCGGCCGGGCGCATTCTGCGATGAATTTGGCGATGCCCCTAATAACGATTAGGCAGATCGACCTCGCGCCTGACAAGTGATCGAATATATACAGTCAGCTGTCACG
This sequence comes from Pseudomonas sp. KH_021, assembly GCF_057838865.1. Lineage (NCBI taxonomy): Bacteria > Pseudomonadati > Pseudomonadota > Gammaproteobacteria > Pseudomonadales > Pseudomonadaceae > Pseudomonas > Pseudomonas sp. KH_021. The sequence goes on from NZ_CM174477.1 coordinate 3,599,283, forward strand.
AATCAAGCCAAAAATCTTGTTTTATGCGCTGCAATCGCTTCGAGCCTTGTCAGTAAAGTCGTTGTAAATCAATCATGTGCACCTCAAGTCTCGATGCGCCCCGCGCAATACCAAGCCAGCCTGCCTATCCACTTGAACTCCGATGAAGGCACTCCGGTCCTCCTTCCAACAGCGCTTTGATTTGCGTAGCCGTTGGGAGAACAGCGATGACCGACTACCCCAAACCACCCTTCCCCGCTCAAACTCAGCCAATTCCTGGCACCCAAGGCAAAATGGAGCCCTATCCCGATTGCGGTGAGCAGAGCTACAAAAGGCTCTGAACGCAAACCGGTGCGACAAGGCGCACCGGTTTGCGTTCAAGCGTGTCGCTAATCATTGGGAAGTGGCATGTCCTTATCATCGGGTATGCCGTCGCCAGTCGCCGGATCTCGTTGGCCTTTGGAAGGTTCTCGGGTCACAACGTCAGGCCTCGCCAGCGGGTCTGACTTAAGGGTTTTGTCCAGTTTTCGTGCAGCCTCTTCTGCTTGCTTGCCAGGTTTGGCACGCTGGTCTTCAAAACTCGAATCGGTCGACATAGGCACCTTCCTTCAGGGCTCAATGTTTCAGATCAGCCAAGGGGTCGTAAATGATTCGGGCGGGCTTTTTATCACGCTCGACAGAGGGGTCACGAGGCGCTTTAGCCGGGCCGATCGGGTCTACTTGTGGATCGCTGACATCCGGAGAGTCAGGATCGAAGCCCAAGTCCTTGTCGCCAGAGGTGTGTTCCGAGGAATGTGGACCAGTGGGTGTTTTGGCGCTCATTTCCGCCTCCTGGACGCTCACTGTTGAGCGCCTCCAATTCATCAGAAACTTGCACCGCGCATTCGTGCGGTGCATCGGACCAATGGCCTTGCTGCTCGAGGATGACCAATCGTCGCCTTTATGGTCATAACCGCTCAAGATCAATGCTTTACGGCCGAAGATATGAGCTGTCTCCGTCTCGTGGCCTTCGCCCTGAACGGCACAGGGAAGTGGTGAATACTGAAATATCTGCGCTCTACGCTGCAGGCCTTTTTCTTTGTCGAGTGGTGTTTATGTCGAAATCCCTGAGATTTCAAATTCTGGCATTGCTGGGCGGTAGCCTGGCGCTGGTACTGGTCATTGCCTTGTTCTGTTTTCATTTGTTATCCAACAACGTCCAGGCCTATCGCGGTTTAGTAGAAGGCCCGCTGCACGCCTCACAACTGATCGACCAGGCCAACCTGCAATTCAAGGTACAAGTACAAGAATGGAAAAACGTCCTGCTGCGCGGTAAAAACCTCGCGGATCGAGACAAGTACTGGGGCCAGTTCGAAGGCCAGGAACAACAGGTGCAGGACACGCTTGGCCAGTTGAGCGCGCTGGCCGGGATCGAGTCGCAGATAAAAGACAAGATCGAGCGCCTGCGCACCCAGCACCATGACTTGGGCATTGCCTATCGCAAGGGCCGGGATGCCTTCATTGCATCCGATGCGGACCCCGTGGCGGGTGATCGTGCCGTCCAGGGCATGGATCGCGCGACCAGCGAGCAGATGAATGCATTAGTCAGCGGGCTACGCCAGCAAAGTGAAACCCAGTCAGCACTCATCAACCAGAACGCCCATCGCACCATTTTGCTAGGTGCACTGGTGATTCTGGGCTCGGCATTCCTCGTAGGCGCCCTGGCGCTGTGGAGGGTCAATCGCCACATCATTTCGCCCATCCGCTTGCTGATCGACTATGTCGCACAGATGAGCGATGGGCGCTTTCAGGCCCGTGTAAATGTCGACCGCCAGGACGAACTGGGGCGGCTGGCGGCTGCCGCCAACACCTTGCGCGATTTTCTGTCTGAAACCTTCAACCGACTGAAGATCAGCACCACTCATCTGGACACTGCAGGCAGTGAGCTGAAGGCCATTGCCGCGCTGATGGCCCACGGCACTCGCGAGCAATTTGACCGAACTGACCAGGTCGCCACCGCGATGACCGAAATGTCAGCCACCGCTCAAGAAGTGGCACGCCACGCCGTGCAGGCGGCAGAGGCTGCCAATGAGGCCGACCAGAGCGCGCAGGAAGGCGCCAAGGTCATGAATGCCACTATCCACTCCATTACCCAGATGCGCGATGAAATCACTCATACCGCCGAGGTGATACGCCGCCTGGAAAGCGACAGTGGCCGCATCGGCAAGGTGTTGGAAGTGATCCGCGGAATCGCCGAGCAAACCAACTTGCTGGCGCTTAATGCCGCCATAGAGGCAGCTCGGGCCGGTGAAGCAGGCCGCGGGTTTGCTGTGGTAGCCGATGAAGTGCGCACGCTGGCACAACGCACCGCGGCTTCGACGGCCGAAATCAATCAAATCATCAATACGGTACAGACCGGTGCGATCGATGCTGCCAACGCCATTGAAACGGGTCAGTCGCGCAGCCAGCAAAGCGTTGAACACGTCACCCTGGCAGGTCACTCGCTCGCGCGTATTACCGAAGCGGTTGAAGCGATTCGTGACATGAACCGACAAATCGCCACCGCTGCCGAAGAGCAGACGTCAGTGGCCGAAGACATCTCTCGCAACTTGACCGAGATCACTACGATTGCCACGACCAACGAAGGCAATGTGCGGCGCACGCAAGTGGCGAGCGAAGACCTGCACCAACTGTCCGTGGGGTTGAGTGGCGTGATTTCCCACCTGAGCGCATAGCCGCGCAACTGACTGGCTAGCGAAAAAACTCCCCCGGTGTAGCGCCAAATTGCTGACCAAACGCTGCAATGAACGCTGATGTCGAGTCATAGCCGCAGGCCAGCGCTACATCGGTGACCCGCTCGCCCTGCTCCAACGGGGTGAGCGCCCCCAACAAGCGCAAGCGCTGGCGCCAGGCGCGGAACGTCAGGCCCGTCTCACGCTGGAACAAGCGCGTGAGGGTCTTCTCGGTCACCCCGAACTTTTCACTCCAGTGGCCCAAAGTCGTCTGCTGTTCGGGGTGCAACTGAAGGCTGCGGAAAATCTGTCGCAGTCGGGCATCCTGAGGCAGTGGCAGCATCAAGTCGATCTGCGGCGCCGCCGCCAGCTGGTCCAGTATCACCTGGGCCAGCCGCCCGTCCGAGCCCTCCAGGTCATACTCCACCGGCAGCTTGCTGAACGCCCGGATCAGCTCGCGCAACAGGTCACTGACGCCCAGCACCTGGCAACGCTCTGGCGCCCAAGTGGTGACACTGCAATCAAGGTACAGGCTGCGCATCTCCGTACGCGCCGAGCTGAATACCCGATGAGGCATGCCTGCCGGAATCCACACAGCGCGCTCCGGCGGCGCGACAAAACGACTGAAGCTGGTCTGGACTTCAAGCACGCCTTGTATCGCATAGGACAGTTGGACCCACGGATGGCTATGGCGCCGGGTCAACGCTCGATTGGGCAGCGATTCGGTGCGACCGTATACGGGTCTTGGCAGGCTGGGCAGTCCGGGAATACTGCGCCGGACTGCTTTGTCATGTCCTTTTGGCGACATCTGTGGGCTCTTCGGCGTTAGTCGGTAATCTGCAAGCACGTTAGAGTCCCTTCTACACACTTGGCAACCCCCGGATGACCATGCCTATGAGCCGCCCTCGCTTCTTGCCCGACAACTTCACCCTGACCTTGGTCGGCGTGGTGATTCTGGCCAGCTTCCTGCCCGTCAGTGGTCAAGTGGCGGTCGGCTTCGGCTGGCTGACCAACATCGCCATTGCTTTGCTGTTTTTCCTGCACGGCGCCAAACTGTCGCGCGAATCGATCATCGCTGGCGCCGGCCACTGGCGCCTGCATCTGCTGGTGTTTGGGCTCACCTTCGTCTTGTTCCCCCTGCTGGGCCTGGCGCTCAAGCCCGTGCTGTCGCCGCTGATTGGCGATGACCTGTACATGGGCATGCTCTACCTGTGCGCCCTGCCCGCCACGGTGCAATCGGCGATTGCTTTTACCTCATTGGCGCGAGGGAATATTCCGGCGGCTATTTGCAGTGCAGCGGCGTCCAGCCTGTTCGGCATTTTCCTCACCCCGTTGTTGGTCACCCTGTTACTCAACGTTCACGGCGATGGCGGGTCGACCCTGGATGCAATCGTAAAAATCAGCGTGCAATTGTTGCTGCCCTTTATCGCCGGCCAGATCGCCCGGCGCTGGATTGGCGCATGGGTTGCGCACAACAAGAACGGGTTGAAGTTCGTCGATCAAGGGTCAATTCTGTTGGTGGTCTATGGTGCATTCAGCGAAGCGGTGACCGAAGGCATCTGGCATCAGATTCCGCTTATGGATCTGGCCGGCCTTGTGCTGGCCTGCTGTGTGCTACTGGCCTTGGCGCTTCTGGCATCGACCCTGCTGGCCAAGGCTTTTGGTTTTAACCGGGAAGACCGCATCACCATTTTGTTCTGCGGCTCCAAGAAAAGCCTGGCGACCGGTGTGCCGATGGCGCAAGTGTTGTTTGCCGGCAGCACCATTGGCATTTTGATCCTGCCGCTGATGCTGTTCCACCAGATCCAGTTGATGGTCTGTGCAGTCCTGGCCCAACGGTTCGCCAACCGCAAGGAATCAGTCAACGAACTGATGAGCCAGGTAGATCCTTAGATCAAGGATGGTGCGCCGCAGAGGTCAATCCTGCGGCAGCTTTCCCGGAGAGGCTGATTTTATCCATGAACGCTTTGAAGAACGGCACGGCAATCTCCCCGTATCGTGCCGATCCGATCTCATTCAAGTGATGGGTGTCCTGATAAATCAAAGTATTATTTTGCATGGGCGCTTGAGCAAAAAAATCTTGATTTGATAAGTTCAAAAAGAATGCGTTTTTATGCCGAGCAACCAATGCCTCGACTTTTGCATTGGCCTCAATCCACTCCGCCCCTATCGCAGCCGACGCATGAAACCCCATTGAATTGGCACGGTGAATGCGTTGTGGATTCGACAACAGCATGGGTACTTGAGCCAACACCATAACTTCTTGATTTCTTGCTGCGGCCTGGCTGATGAAGCGATCAAGCTGCTCCATGAATTTCGCGCTGGGCGCTTGGTACTGCCACATGCCAGCAATAATGATCCCATCGGCGCCCGGTGTATCCCTGACGCCCTGTTCTATTTGATCAAGACAATCTTGACGAGCCCCCTCAATGATACGCTCTGCATCAAAGCCAGGAATGGTCACGCAACTGCTGGAGGTAATAACTTCTATTTTTGCGTGGATAGCATTTCCTACCACGTCAGCAAAATAATTGAGCTGTGCCGCATGACTATCACCCAATAGCAACAACGTACGATCAGAAGCTTTATCACCCCGAATACAATCCCCTACCCGCTTCCCATGGCATATTTCATCACCCTTGGCATACCGCGTAAGTTCAATCGAAAGGGGCTCCACCAAGCGGGGATTCACTTGGATTGCAATCACAATAGACACCATTGCAATAGCCACCAACCCCACCATGCGAACCCCGACCTGCTTTAGGGAAGCGTTCGCTCTAAAGGGAATTTCGATGCATCGGTAGGACAAATAACTGAGTCCCAGCGTCAGCACCGCAAATACGAACGTTGAAACCCCATCAAGCGCATAGGCTCCAGTGACATAACGTATCGCTGCCAAAACGGGCCAATGCCACAGGTACAAGGAATAGGAAAGCGCCCCCAGCCAGACCAACGGGGGAAACGACAACGCACGATTTAATCCACTGCGCGGGCTGACGAGCAGGCAGGCCACCCCCAGGCAAGGTACCAACGCCAAAATACCTGGAAAACCATGGGTCTCTGCCACCAAGAAAAAACTCGAGAACACCAGTACCGCCCCAAGGCTTGCGACAATATTGGATGAACGCTTTGATAGTCGTCGATCGTGGCACAGTACAAATGCCAAACTGCCTATCAGAAACTCTGGAGCTCTTGCCATTAGCGAAAAATAAACAGCCTGCCGCTGGTTTTGCTGGAGCCAGTACTCCGCCAACAGAAATAGAGACACCATCAACAATAGCAGCGCTGGATTTAACCATCGTTTAGGAAGTGCAAGCAAAAGCAATGGCAAAATCAGGTAAAACTGCATTTCAACGGCGAGCGACCACGTATGCAGTAATGGCAACTCATAAGCCGCCGGCGCAAAATAATCATTTTGCGTCGCAAAAAATCCATTACTGTTAAACAGCAGCGCCGCCCTCAAACTTTTGTCAAACGTATCAAAGTCTTTGGGTATAAGAAAAACAGACATCGCGACAGCGACGACCATCAACATAACTGCATAGGCAGGCACGATGCGCTGTACTCGCCCTCGATAAAATCCCGAAAGAGAAAATGTTCTATCCTCTTTTTTACGAAGGATGATTTGAGTAATCAGATACCCTGATATGACAAAAAAAATGTCAACGCCCGTGAAGCCACCCGGCAGCCAATGCCGGTTGAAGTGATATACAATGACCCCCAGTACGGCAACAGCGCGGAGACCCTGAATGTCATTTCTCAATGAAGTGCCGCTACTCATTAGTTTCTCGTCTTATTTTTCTAGACCCGGCTGGCGGATAGCATTTTTCAGAATCCGCAATCTTATCGCAATGGGCTGTGCTGTCGAGGCAATATCGCTGGGGCACCCAGGCAACCCCAGGGCTGGCCCATGGCTGCATTTTTTTAGGCGGCCATCGCTTCCTCAGCGATCAGGCCTGATGCTCAATCCACCCCCTTAAGCAACACGCTCTTATCGATGCGGGATTCTTTGCGCGTCGGGAACATCTTTGTTAATTCTCTTCAACATGCTCATCAGGCTGCCGTGCAGTCCTGTTCTTGTAGGCTTTCGATTCACCAATTGATCGCAAATCTATTGGCCGGGGCCGTTGTAGATCTCTTCGAATGACCCATCCAGCCGAAGCCTGATGCCTAAATAATAGTCAGGGACATGGTGCACGGGAAAGGTGAGGTGATCGCTGAATGTGGTTTTGATTTGAACCATACGGCCATCATCAGCAACCGCGTCATGATGCTTCGTCAGCCCCTCGTTCAGAGTGATTTGATAATTCAGACTTGCAACGACCTCCCCGATATCGCCCACCAACCTACCGTCTGGAGTAAAAGGCTTCCCTGGATACGCGGCTTGAAGCTTCGAGACGGCATCGAATAACTGCTCAAGCGCATCGGCTATCTGCTTTTGAAGCTCTTGCTTCATTTCTATCGCTTCTGTTCGCTGGGTAACTGGGGGGGGATTTCAAATTCCTGCACGCTCGTCGATGGGGCGATACTCTCGCAACTAATCGCCTTATGCGAAAGTAACAGATGGGGCTGACCGGGGCTGTGCAGTGGTCATGCGTGATGCTGCAGGTACTCGCTCAGGGCCCTGCGGGTAAGATCATTCAAAGAGATGTTTTGTGTAGTGGCGCTAATGCTGGCTGCCAGATGCAGATCATGCCCTACCCTCACATTGAACGACCCCTTGCAGGGAACCTCTGCTTGCTGGCCGCGCGATTCGCAATCCTTCAGATAGTCGTCCACTGCCTCTTGAAAGGCCTGCGTCAGCTCGGCAACCGTCTCGCCCTCATAGCTAACAAGCGCACGAATGAACTGAAGCTTGCCAAACAGGCAATTATCCTCGGGGCTGGCCTCAATCGAGCCGTAGTGGCCTCGATGCTGCAACAGGGTACTCATCAGATCACTCCTCCTGCCTTCAGGTGGTCAATCACTTGTCGTTTGACATATGTCTTTAGCTCATTGCCGGGGTGCGGCTTGTGCAGGCTGATCATCGCTTGCGGATTTCCGTTGTCGAACTTCACTCGGCTGCCGTCGCCTTCGATTTGGCGATATTCAAACCCTGCCAGAAGCGTGACCAGCTCCGACCAGGTGAATGCGGCCTGCTTGTTCAACAGCTTGGCGAGTAGCTTTTCATGCTTTGACATCAAGCCTCCTGGAGTGCAACTGATTTTAGTTGCAGCACAGGTATCAGTCAATTCGCCTCATCGAGTCCATGCGCAACGTGAGCATCCGCCAGCGCTCTACATACTCACTCATGAGATTAGTTTCGAGTTTTAGGGACACCGAGGCATTATTCGACTCAGAGAATACAAGGCGCTGGAACGACATCAAGTCAATCGCTGAGCACTAGCTGGTTGCACTGAACGCTTGCGCTTCTTCGTGGGAACCGTGCCGGGCAGCACAGCATTCGGATCAACGATCACTGGCGCGTATGCTTCGTGTGGACTGATGAAGGCCCTGAAAACGTTGAAATTATTGACTATCACTGAGGTGCATCATGTTCAAGAATGGCATGCGACCCATACACCCTGGCGAAGTCCTTCGTGAAGACTTCCAGAACGAAATGGGATTTAGCGCTGCGGCCCTAGCTCGCGCACTGGGCGTGGCTACCCCTACCGTCAACAATATTTTGCTTGAGCGCGGCGGAGTGTCTGCTGACATGGCGCTTCGTCTGGCCGTCTGCCTGAATACTACCCCTGAATTCTGGCTCAACCTGCAAACAGCCTACGAACTGCGTAAAGCTGAACAGGAGCACGGGGAAGAAATCGCTAAGGCAGTGCAGCGATTAGTTGCCTGAAGCGATCCGCCACAGCCCGGCGCCACCGGGCGCGCCAGATGACGCAGCGAAAGATCGTCGGCAAAGTGACGGTCGAGGTCGTCACTACCACGCTCGAGCAGCGTTCCTGAATCGCTAGCGTAGACTGGGTGCTTGGTCGACGGCACCATCACTCATTTTCATCTAATCGAAACCTGCCCAAAACAAGACATCCCAGCAGCTTGCTGGTCTCGACCTCAATATGCCTCCCGCCACAGTGCTCACAATTGAAGACCTGACTATCAGTGTCCTCGTCAAAACATAGCTCTACGGTCGTTTCTTGTTTGCATTGCTGGCAGATGAGCTTTCTCGTCATGGCTGTAACCCCTGAGAAGTTGACCGCCTGAGCTTAGTCAATTTTTCCTGTGAGCACCGAGACATGTCCTCGTGCCCACAGAAACTCGATCCAGCAACACCGATAAAATGGCCTTGGCGCCAATCCATCGCCGCTACGACGTGCGCGTCGCCATGCTCCTGGCATTCCACCGACAGGGCTTGGGGCATTTTTGGCGCCCTGCAGGAGCGTAGATCGCTATCAGGCATCCGTAGCTCTCGGCTGATTACGAATGCATCTGGGTTGCGCATGAGTGGAGAAATACCGCGCAATCGTTGGAGGAGGCGGATTCACATCCGCCACCCTCTCATACCACCTTACGTACGGTGCCGGCGAGCGACCTCGACCTGACGCGTGACGAACTGCTCTCTCATCTGCCTGAAAAAAGATCGGGCGTGTTTATTGGTTATGGTTGCGGAACAGAATGTCGACTCAGCGCCTCAAGTTCAGCTACGCCAATATGGGTGAGCGGAACCGTGCGGGTTGGCGTACCGGCTACAGGATCCGGCGAGCCCGAAGGCTCCCACGCACGGCCCGCCCATAACGGGTGAACCATGCTGCGGACACAAAAAAACCGCTCTTAGCGGCTTGTGCATCCACTCCTGTACCTCACAGGACGCCAATCCTGTATCGCTGAATGAGCAACGACGAGCGGAAGGTATTCTGCGAAGCGCGGCCTGTCAACACTCTTATCCGGCCGTTGACCCCAACCGAATGGCGGTTCCTCGGTGGCTACGGCTTTCACATCCCCCACATCAGCACCAGCAGCCAAGCCGGAGAACTGTCTAATTGACTTCTTCTGACCATGCCAGGCCAGCAGTCCTATTCACAACATCCAACAGCGACGTGATCCGAAACATCACCTCGTTAAACTCGGCAGAGTTCACCAGCCGTTGAAAGGGCCAGCCTAGACCGATGGTGCTGGTGCCACTCACTGGATCACGATAGGAGACTCCCGGTACCGGGTTAGCGAGGACGATGGATTGCGCGTCAGCCGCAAAAACACCGGTGATAGGGGGCGATCAACGTTTGCCATGCAGGTTTCTCCAGTCGAAAAAAAACCGCCATCGGCGGTCGTGAGTTTGATTTTTACTCCACCTATAAGTGGGAATCCTGGTCCTCCTCTTGAAAGCTCAGGACTTGAGCCTTAAGTGGATGCAGCAAGGTAGCCGGGGCGTCAATACCCTTGCCTGATTATTTTTTTGTACGCACGATAAAAGCCATGATCATCTATGACGAAACCAAGCGCCAATCCAACCTCGTGAAGCATGGGCTGGATTTGGCAGATGCCGACTTGGTGTATGACGCGCCGAATAAAATTACGCTCTGCTCGCTTCGTCAGGACGAAGATCGTGGTTCTCGTACTGGTGTACGTAGAGCGCGGCCAGGATATTCGAGCTATTTCACTGCGTCGCGCATCGAAACAGGAGAGGAAACGCTATGCAAGCCTCCAACAAGACTGACTGGGATCGCGTTAAGCACGAAGCCGCTACCGATAAACCGGTGGAGCATGATGCTGACGATCGTTACGATCCGAATGATCCAAGTGCCGTAGATGCTTTTTTCGACCAGGCGACAGTGCGCCGTCGCGGTGAGCGTGGCCCACAGAAAACTCCCGTCAAGGAGCGCGTGTCGCTACGCCTGTCGCCGGAGGTGGTGGACTACTTCAGGGCGAGCGGAAGTGGCTGGCAAACACGGCTTGATCAGGCGCTCAAAGAGTATGTGAGTGAGCATCCGCGCTGAATGAATCGTAAGTTAAAAATAAATAGCCCTGCGTCTGCGGGGCTATTGAACACGCTGGTCAGCTCCTGGAGTAGATGTAGATAGCGCGGAATTTTGTCCCGCACCAGCAAAACGCCTTCCAGCGGGCTAATGCACTGCAGGCCGCAGTCAATGCCAAAAGCCTGGCGCACAAACCACAGCACTTCCGGAATGAGCCGTGTTTGGTGGCGTTTTTGGCGATTTTGCCGTAGATGCGCAGGCGGAACTCATCATCGTCAGCTCGGCGCTTGTCGAACGAGGGAACGCCCGCCAGCCAGACCGGCGCGTTATCGGGCGAGCCAAGGACATCGTCCGCGCGCAGCCATTGGGCTTCACTACGGCTCACCACCTCGCGGCCCTGGCCGACGATCCGCCCCAGCACATCCAGTTGCTTGCCGACCGCCCGGCGCAGATCCCGCCCCAACAGCGTGTCGAGCATGGTGTTGTAGAGCGCTTGGATCGTCGATCTGCATTTGCAGCACGCTGGCCCGCACCGTGGAGCGCTTGAGACTGTAGAGCTGATGGTCGCAGGCCTGGGCAGTCAGGTCGGCGCGATCGCGAAACCCTCAAAATGAGAGAGTTTTGGGACTCACCCCTAAAAGTTTTGGGACTTTGCCATTTTCGGACAGACAAGAAAAAACCCCGTAGACGTTAATCTACGGGGTTTCTAATAGTGGAGGCCGAGGTCGGAATCGAACCGGCGTAGGCGGATTTGCAATCCGCAGCATAACCATTTTGCTACTCGGCCTCAAAAATCTGAACCGTTAAAAACGCTTCAAGATTCATTGCAACTGGATCAGGAGCGAGATCTTATCTCAACTCTATCTCCTTGAAAAGATTGAAGTTTTTACCCTTCTGCCCTTTCGATGGACGCAATTATGTACTCATTCGAAGATGCTTGCAACCCCTTGATTTTAAAAAAATCATCGCAGGCCTTCAGGAGCAGTTGCGCGGGTGCAGCAGACCGCAAATACCAGGCAAGGTCAACCCGCATCTTGCTTGGTAGTCGGAAAAGCCCACACAGCGGTGGGCCTGCTGGTATTGTGCAGCGCTTTGAATACGCCGAATGATTGCGGGGGAGTTGACGTTGAGTTCTGAAGAAAAAATGACCGGGGATCTGTTTGAGGTCGATAAGCGCCTGGGGCTCAAGCCCGTCGTGGACTTCAACACCTACCTGCGCAGCGCCTTCGGTGACGGCAAATGCACCTGCATCCGTTGTGTCGCGAGCGAGGGTGATGAGAGCGGCTATGAATACCGCCACACTTTCGATTTCGGTGGCCAGGTCACCCACCGCCGCTTTGCCCTGACAGCTGCCAGCGACGTGCTGCTGGTTCTGAAAAAATCCTGGCTGTCCTATACCAAGGCTGAGATGGGGGTCAGCGGACCGCTAGACCTTAGCGCGGTGAAGGAATTCGTTGAGCCTGCGCTGCACCAGCGGTTGTTGCCATTGTTTATCGCCAGTGGCCTGGTCAAGGATGTGGAGGGGACGCTGCATCTACAGGTAGTAGCCTGAACAATCGAGGGCACACCGCGGTGCATCAGGCAAACCGCGGTGCTTTCATCGCGGCTAAAGCCGGCTCCTACCCCAGGGCATGCCGGCGTCACCCTGACGCACTGTTGCAGAGAATGGGAAATACCTTATCAATTAGCAAGCTAGCTATCTATTTTTCGATTGTTAGACTCCCTTCGCCAGCGCATACCCATGCCAGCGCCTATCATTGCCAAACATCGCATTGATACAAACACTTTAAGGAAATCCTGGCCATGACGATGATTGAATCCAGCGACCTATCCCTTTGTGTCGACCGCCTGAAAGACGCTCGGGCGCAATGGCAGAACATCGCCACCGAGCTTGCAAGGTTGGGTGATACGCCGCTGGACGACCAAGCGCTGCAGTACGCCTACCAACTGGAACTGGCCGAGCAAAGCTATTGGCGCGCTTGCGAGCACATCGCGCAGATCGCCGAAGGCTTGGTGGAAAGCGCCAATTCGCCCTGCTCAGTGGCGTGATGCCTGGGGCTACTGCTGCAAGATGAACTTCGCCATGGTCTGCAAATCGTCAGGGCTTAACTGAGCGAAGGGCGGCATCGGGATGTTGCCCCATTTACCGGTTCCGCTCTGCTCAATGCTGGCCGTCACCTTGGCCAGCGCCTGCGAGTCATTGGCATATTTGGCCGCCACCTCGTGATAGGCCGAGCCGACGACTTTACGATCAACCGCATGGCAGTGATGACAGTGCGAGCGCATAGGGGGAAAAGAAGCGGGCCAACGCTGGCCCGCTCGATACAGACAGTTACTTGATACCTTGCCCCAGCAGCACACCATTGACGGATTCACCGTACAAGTTCACGCCATCGCCTTCGTGGTATTTCTTGCGGGTCTTTTCAACGGAGCCTTCCACCAGGCGGGGATCCTGTGGTCTTTCATGACTGTTGATGTAGGCGGCTACATGCCAGGCCTCGTCATCGGTAAGCGAACCGCCCTTGCCTAGCGGCATGTTTTGCTTGATAAAACCTGCGGCCGTATTGATGCGATGCATGCCCGCGCCCCAGTTATACGAGTCTTTGCCCCAAAGCGGTGGAAACACGAATTTGCCAGCGGACTTCTGGCCCTGCCCTTCCCCACCATGGCAAATGGCGCATTGTGCGGCATAAATCTGTTTGCCTTTGACCAGGTCGTAGCCTTTTTCAGGCGCAGCAATCACGGGGTAAAGACGCCCTGGCAGGTCCTGCCCCACAGGCGCCTGGCTCGCCAACCAATAGGCATAGGTGCCGAGCGCTTTCATCACATGACTGTCGCTGGGCGGCGCCTTGCCGTTCATGCTGAACTCAAAGCAACCCTGCATACGCTCGGTGAAGGTATTGACCTTGTTGTTTTTCTTGCGATAGGCCGGATACATGCCATACGCACCCCACAGTGGCGCCGAGCCCGCTTTTCGACCTTCATCCAGGTGACAGTTGCTGCAGTTGAGGCCGTTACCCACAAAGCCTGCGGCATTCTGTTGGGTATTGACGAAAATATCTCGCCCCTCGAGCACCAACTCACCAAAGGCGTTGTCTGGCAGTTGCGACTCATTGGGTGGCGTAAATGAAGTGCTGGATGGCTTGGCCGGCGCCGCAGAATCGTTGGCAGCCCCGTCCGCTTTCGGCTGTGCCTGTGCAGTCGCCACCATCGATGGCATGTCACGCTCTTCGTACCATGTCTTGGCCGCCAACAACGGTACTGCGACCACCACAGTAATCAGCATTTTTGTTGGGAAGTTCATTGGATTACCTCCCCGCTCTGGGTGTCGAAATAGGCGGATAGGTCTTTGATTTCGGTGTCACTCAACGAGCGGGCGATATGGCTCATCAACTCGTTGGGGTCGTTTTTGCGCGTACCATTACGCCACGCATTCAGCTGTGCGGCGATGTACACGCCAGACTGTCCGACCAAGGGAGGAAAGCTCTCCCCGACGCCTTTGTTGCCCGTGCTATGGCAGGCGACACAGGCCGGAATATCACGACTCCAATCACCCTTTTTCACCAGCTTTTCAGCGGTGCTGCCAGCATTTCCCGCCTTGGCAGGCTGAGCGCTGGAAGCAGCAATAGGCAAACCATTCAAATAGGTGGCAACAGCCTTGGCCTCGGCATCGTCGAGTGCCATTGCAATGGGTTGCATCACGGCGTTAGCGCGTTTTCCAGAGCGGAAGTCCTCAAGCTGCTTGACCAGATACCCCGCTGGCAGGCCCGCCAGACGCGGAAACCCGGCGCTGCCGGTGCCCATGCCATTGGCGGCATGACACGTGGCGCAAGCCATGGCTGCGGGCGAACTCCCTCCTTGGGTGTAGATTTTCTGACCCAGGGGTTCGGCATGGGCGGCTAACGCCACCAGGAAAACAGACGCGCTCACGGCTGTGACGACGCCGAATCTCTTTACAAGATTCATCATTTTTTCAGGCTCCTCGGGCTAATTCACAGCGTCAATCGACTGCTTTGAGTGCCCTGCCGAACGTTCACGGGGTAGCATTTACGAAAGCGCTGTAATATTTTTTAGGAATATACTTATACCATAAAAATATATTGTCAATTTGTTTCTCGCTCCCTCGCCCCCCCCACTGTTCAGGCTCACCCGTTGCGCTTCATGACCTCGACAATAATGGGTACGGGGGTCATCAGGTGGCTGCGCATCATGGCCGTGGCTTGAGCAGTATCGCGCGCGAGGATCGCGTCGACCAACGCGGCATGCTCCTTGCGCTTGAGCTCCAGCGCCTCTTCAGAGAACACCGTTTGAGTCAGCCACAGATGACGGTAGCGCTCAGCCTGATCGAACAGGTAAGTACGTGCCTGGAGTAGATGTTTGGAACCACAGCCCGCCGCAATGGCGCTGTGGAAAGCCTTGTGCCGCTCATCCCAGACATCGAGGACTTTCTCGCGAGTGGTCACGTCCATGACCTTGGACAAGGTATGGGACTGGGCCAGGATCTGAGCTTCCCAGCTGTCATCGCCTCGTTCGATGGCCAGGCCCACGATCATCGCTTCCAGATTGGCGCGAGCGTCGTAGATGTCCTGCATTTCTTGTAGCGACATGGGCGCTACCCGGTAGCCTTTCTGGCTGATCACCACGACCAGATGCTCGGCCACCAGTTGCGAAAGCGCTTCGCGCAGTGGGCCGACACCCAGATCATAGCGCTCCTTGAGCCCACTCATGAGGAGCTTTTCACCGGGCTTGAAAACACCACGGATGATGTCCCGCTTGAGTCGCTCATACCCACTGATTGCAGCGTTAGGCCTGGTGGTGAGGCTGTTCAAGATGCAGCTCCTAGCTCGCCAAAGTCCCAATCATACCCAAACATCTATCAGTCGAAAAACTTTCGATGAAAATTTGTTTTGTCGTTCAAATATAAAAATGTAGACATTTTCTAGTGATGGCGATACTTTCACCTCACGCCCTGATCCAACCCTCCGGCTTCACGGCGCTAATCACCACCTTATGCCCAGGAAATGCCATGAACGCCTTTACTCAGATTCAGGACCTTGTGATGCCGCTGCCAGTGGAGTGCAAGGGTTTCACCCTTTCCCCTTCCCGCCAGTCGCCGCGTTTGCTTGAACTGAAATTCGCCAAGGAGACCGTCGATGCCTTCGTCAAGGCCGTCGCCGAATGGCCAGTACAGGCGCTGGAATACAAATCGTTCCTGCGCTTTCGGGTCGGTCAGATCCTTGACGAACTGTGTGACGGCACTCTGCGCCCAGTACTGATCAACACG
This sequence comes from Pseudomonas sp. KH_021, assembly GCF_057838865.1. Taxonomy (NCBI): domain Bacteria; kingdom Pseudomonadati; phylum Pseudomonadota; class Gammaproteobacteria; order Pseudomonadales; family Pseudomonadaceae; genus Pseudomonas; species Pseudomonas sp. KH_021. Next base: position 3,615,164 of record NZ_CM174477.1, read on the forward strand.
ATCCTGGACCGTGCAACCGGCGGCATGCTGGTCACGCCCGAAGGGTTGGATGATGTGACCCAGGCCGACGAAATGGTCAAACTCTCATCAGCCGTTGCGCACCTGATCGGTCGCTCCAACTTCGATGCCATGAGCGGTCAGTTCTACGCACGCTTCGTAGTGGTCAACACCGACAACTCCGACAGCTACCTGCGCCAACCCCATCGGGTCATGGAGTTGCACAACGACGGCACCTTCGTCCAGGAGCGTACCGACTACGTGATGATGATGAAGATCGACGAGCAGAACATGGAAGGTGGCAATTCCCTGCTGCTGCACCTGGACGACTGGGAAGATCTGAACCACTTCTACACTCACCCATTGGCTCGCCGTGAAATGCGTTTCACCGCACCGCCGAGCAAGAACGTGCGTGAAGATGTATTCCATGCGGTATTCGACAACGACGCCGTAGGCCGCCCGACCATGCGCTACATCGATCAATTCGTGCAGCCCAAGGATTTCGAGGAAGGCATCTGGCTGAACGCCCTGAGCGAATCCCTGGAAAGCTGCCCAAACACACTGTCGGTCCCGGTGCCGGTGGGCAGTTTCGTGCTGGTCAACAACATGTTCTGGCTGCACGGCCGTGATCGCTTCACGGCTCACCAGGGCTTGCGTCGTGAGCTGATGCGTCAGCGCGGCTACATCAGCTACGAGAAAACCCTATACCAGCGCGGCCAATAAGGCCTACCCAGCGCTGAACCGACGATGGCCACCATGCGTGGCCTTCGTCGTGTTTCCCACAAGCATTTCATTCAGGTAGGTGCAAGCTAATGGCTGTGTACGACTTCATTATCATCGGTGGCGGCATCGTGGGCATGTCCACGGCCATGCAACTGACCCAGGTTTACCCAGACGCCTCCATCCTGCTGCTGGAAAAAGAGTCTGGCCCGGCCCGGCACCAGACTGGCCACAACAGTGGTGTCATTCATGCCGGTGTCTACTACACCCCGGGCAGCTTGAAGGCACGCTTCTGCCTGGAAGGCAACAAAGCCACCAAGGCGTTCTGCGACAAACACAGCATCCCGTACGACGAATGCGGCAAGCTGCTGGTGGCCACCAACGAGCTGGAGATGCAGCGCATGAGCGCGCTGTGGGAGCGCACCGCAGCCAACGGTATCAAGCGTGACTGGCTGTCGGCCGCCGAACTGCGCGAGCGCGAGCCAAACATCGTCGGCCTGGGCGGTATCTTCGTACCTTCAAGCGGCATCGTGAACTACGCCCAGGTCACCGCTGCCATGGGCCGCGAGTTCGAAGCCGCCGGTGGCCAGATCCGCTACAACAGCGAAGTGGTCGCCATCGATGAGCGCCCCGATGAAGTGGTCGTGCGCACTGGCGAACAGGAGCACCACGGGCGCTTCTTGATCACCTGCTCTGGCCTGATGGCCGACCGCGTGGTACGCATGCTCGGGGTCAAGCCCAACTTCATCATCTGCCCGTTCCGCGGCGAGTACTACCTGCTGCCCAAGCAGCACAACCAGATCGTCAACCACCTGATCTACCCGATCCCGGATCCATCGATGCCGTTCCTTGGCGTGCACCTGACCCGCATGATCGACGGCACCGTCACCGTCGGCCCTAACGCGGTGCTGGCCATGAAGCGCGAAGGCTATCGCAAGACCGATATCTCGCTGGCCGATACCTTCGAAACCCTGACCACGCCAGGCATTCTCAAGGTGCTGATGAAGAACTTGCGCCCCGGCCTGATCGAGATGAGAAACTCGCTGTTCAAGGGTGGTTACCTCAAGCAGGTACAGAAGTATTGCCCAAGCATCGTCAAAAGCGACCTCACCCCGTACCCGGCCGGGGTCCGTGCCCAGGCCGTGTCGCTGGACGGCAAGCTGATCGATGACTTCCTGTTCGTCAACACCGCGCGCAGCATCAGTGTATGCAATGCACCATCGCCCGCTGCAACCTCCGCGATCCCGATTGGTGCACACATTGTCGACAAAGTCCGTGAGCAGCTGGCAAACTCGGGCGCTCATTTCGTCAAACCCCGGCCTGCCCCAACGGCGGCTAGTGTCGTAAACCGGTAAAGAGGAATTTCGCGTGCAATTCAATGATCCGCAATTGTTCCGCCAACAAGCCTACATCGACGGTGTATGGGTAGATGCCGACAACGGCCAGACCCTCAAGGTCAACAACCCAGCCACCGGTGAGATCATCGGCAGCGTGCCAAAGATGGGCGCCGCCGAGACCCGCCGCGCCATCGAAGCCGCCGACAAGGCACTGCCGGCCTGGCGCGCACTGACCGCCAAGGACCGCGCTGGCAGACTGCGCAAGTGGTTTGACCTGATGATGGCCAACCAGGAAGACCTGGCTCGCCTGATGACCCTGGAACAAGGTAAGCCACTGACCGAGTCCCGTGGCGAAATCGCTTACGCCGCCTCCTTCCTGGAATGGTTCGGTGAAGAAGCCAAGCGTGTTTATGGCGACATGATCCCAGGCCATCAGGTCGACAAGCGCCTGATGGTGCTCAAGCAACCAATTGGCGTCACGGCAGCCATTACGCCGTGGAACTTCCCTTCGGCGATGATCACTCGCAAGGCCGGCCCGGCTCTGGCCGCCGGTTGCACCATGGTCCTCAAGCCCGCTTCGCAGACCCCTTACTCAGCCCTGGCCCTGGCAGAACTGGCCGAGCGCGCCGGTATTCCTAAAGGTGTGTTCAGCGTCGTCACCGGCAGCGCCGGCGAAGTGGGTGCCGAACTGACTGGCAACCCGATCGTACGCAAGCTGACCTTCACCGGCTCCACTGAGATTGGCCGTCAGTTGATGGTCGAATGCGCCAAGGACATCAAGAAGGTCTCCCTGGAGCTGGGCGGCAACGCTCCGTTCATCGTGTTCGATGACGCTGACCTGGACGCGGCCGTCGAAGGCGCGCTGGTCTCCAAATACCGTAACAACGGCCAGACCTGCGTCTGTGCCAACCGCCTGTATATCCAGGACGGTATCTACGATGCCTTCGTGGAAAAACTCACCGCTGCCGTGGCCAAGCTGAACATCGGCAACGGCATGGAAAATGGCATCACCACAGGCCCGTTGATCGACGCCAAAGCCATGGCCAAGGTCCAGGAACACATTGACGACGCCGTGAGCAAAGGGGCTCGCGTGGTTGCCGGTGGCAAACCGCATGCGTTGGGCGGGACTTTCTTCGAGCCGACCGTCTTGGTCGATGTACCGCTGAGCGCGGCTGTCGCCAAGGAAGAAACCTTCGGCCCACTGGCGCCGCTGTTCCGCTTCAAGGACGAGGCCGAAGTGATCGCCATGGCCAACGACACCGAGTTCGGCCTGGCCTCCTACTTCTATGCCCGCGACCTGAGCCGTGTGTTCCGTGTGGGTGAGGCGTTGGAGTACGGCATCGTCGGCGTCAACACCGGCATCATCTCCAACGAAGTGGCGCCATTCGGCGGCATCAAGGCTTCGGGCCTGGGCCGTGAAGGCTCCAAGTACGGCATCGAGGATTACCTGGAAATCAAGTACCTCTGCCTGAGCATCTGACCCACCTCTACGCTGCGGTCTATCAGATAGACCGCGGCGCCTCCTGTGGGAGCAGAGCTTGCTCGCGATGAACACGCCGCGGTCTGTCTGATAGACCGCGGCGCGTTCATCGCGGCTAAAGCCGGCTCCTACAACGATTGCGATAACCGGTCATCACAGCGGATCGGTCAACATTGCGTGAAGCATGCGTGCCAGCAACTTGGGCGTGTCCTCGTCAGTGAGGTAGCACGGTCTTTCCAATAGCATGGCCCGTGGCAGTACCGACCACGTCTGGTACACCAAAAACTCTGCCTTCTCCAGATCCTTGACCCGAATCTCGTCGGCAAATCGTGTCATCAAAGCCGAAGCCGCTGTGGTGCTGCAGAGCTGCTTGGCCTTGACCACATCCAGGCGCACCAACTCGTCATAATGGGTGGAGCGCACGCTGAACGCAGGATCGAACAGCGTCTTCTTGTAATGGCTGGCCAATACAACCTTCAACGTCAGCAATATCCCATCCAGCAACGTAGCCCCAGGCGCCATCGTCATGATGTCGGTGTACAGCTCGGTACGCGCCTCAGCCCGATAATCATCAAAAATCGCCGCAATCAACGCCTCCATCGTTGGGAAGTATTCATAGATCGAGCTGATCGCCACTCCTGAGTCTTCAGCCAGGCGCATGGCGTTCAAGGCTTCCCGCCCTTCACTTTCGAGAATTTGCCGGCCGGTTTGCTTCACGGCCGTGACCAGCGCGATCGAGCGTGCCTGGCGTGGCTCCTTACGAGGCTGGGCAGGAATTTCCACCTGCACGCCTTGTTTGTCATTGTTGGGTTTAATCACGGTGTCCTCTCCAGAGTGCTGCCCAATGCGACGGTGACAGACCCGCCGCGCAGCCACCTGAAGTATGACCGAGCCAGCCTGCTTAGTCAGCGAGTCTTGTGTGCTCTATACCTGCCGTTTCGCGATACCCCTCGCCCACCTGAAGCCGACCTCTCACCAGGAATACGGAACATGCTGTGCCAGCGAAGCGAAATTTAAGTTTTTCTTGTTATTTTTCAACAATTTAGACAAACAAATAGTCACCCCGCAATCCGGAACAAAATCCAAGGCCGCAGACCCATACTGGATTCACACCCAACTCCGGCCCCGCCGGTTTTCACGAGTGAACAGCGAGCCATAAAATGCCCACTGCACAACTGTCGATAGAACAAAAAACCCAGCAGCTGCTGAACAACCCGGCAGAATTGGTCAACTACTCCCAGCAGGCCTGGAACAATATGCCCCGCGCCGAAATCGACGCGCTGCAGATTAACGGCCTGAAGCAACGCTTCGAAGAACTTCGCAACCGGATTCCAGTCCTGCAGAAACTCGCCGACGCCCAAGGCGTGGACACCATCGAGCAACTGGACGACGTGGTACCCCTGCTGTTCGAACACACCGTTTACAAGTCCTACCCGCCATCACTGCTGGAAAAGCGTAGCTTCAGCCAGATCAACAAGTGGCTGGGCAAACTGGTAGTACCCGAGGTTGCCGAAGCCATCGCAGCGGTCAACGTCAGCCATTGCCAGGGCCTGGACGAGTGGTTCGAAACCATGGACGAAGGCGTGCCGCAACTGCGCATCAGCCACACTTCGGGCACTTCGGGCACCCTGTCGTTCCTGCCCCAAGGCGTACATGAGTGGGAAAAATTCGCTCAACTGCGCAAGATCAGTGTGTGGAACATGGAAGGCCCGGATACTCCAGAGCCTAACCTGCACACGATTTACCCGTACTACCGCAAAGGCTACCTGAGCCATGTGCGTGTCCACGCCGCCATGATTCCAGCCCTGCTGCCGGACGAGTCGCATTTCCACGCGGCCTACCCGACCACCCTGAGCACCGACGTGCTGCACCTGGGCGCCAAGCTGCGCGCGGCGCAGTCCAAGGGTACCCTCGATCGCCTGGTGATCAGCCCGGAACTGCTGGAGAAGAAGAAAGCGTTCGACCAGTTGCAGGCCGAAATGCCTCAGCACCTGGCAACCTTCTTCGATCATATGTCCACCGAACTCGCGGGCCAGCGCGTTTACATCGGCGCGACCTGGAACCTGCTGCACAGCATGGCCAAGGCCGGCCTTGAGCGCGGCTTGGAAGGTGTCTTCCACCCTGACTCTTACGTGCACACCGCTGGCGGTGGCAAGGGTGTGGTGCAACCTGAAGGCTGGCGTGAAGACGTACTGCGCTTCACCGGTGCCAAGGTTCTAAACGAATCCTACGCCATGTCGGAAATCGTTGGCGGCGCCCATACCAAATGTGAAGCGGGCCACTTCCACTTTGCCCCTACCGTCATCCCTTACCTGCTCGACCCGGAAACCAGCAAGCCGCTGCCACGCACTGGCCGCGTAACCGGTCGCGCAGCGTTCTTCGACCTCGGCGCAGAGATTCGTTGGGGCGGCTTTATCACCGGCGATGAAATCACCGTCGAATGGGACAAGCCATGCTCCTGCGGCCGGCCGAGCGCCTACGTAGTCGGGCCGATCCAGCGCTACAGCGAACTCAATGGTGGTGACGACAAGATCACCTGTGCAGCAACAGAAGACTCCCATCGTCAGGCGATGGATTTCCTGAACACATTAGAGGGCTAACCCCGTGAGCAAACCTATTGCGCCGATGATCATCCGCGGCAAAGTTATTACCGATAACCTGATCGACGTAGGTGGCCGTGGCGGCGACCTGGTTTTCCAGACCCCGGATGCGCACAAGTACCTCGACCAACTGCCGCTGGGTAACCCGGCGAAGCTGGCCGACCTGTACACGCTGAAGTTCAAGGACATCCTGGACTACTGCGAAGAGCTGGGTGAGCGCCTGGAGTTCGACAAAAACATCTACCTGCAAGAAGCCTGCGAGCTGTCCTACCTGACTGCACCGGTCACCCCGACCATGGTCAAGGGCAGCTACATGGGTCTGCGCCACATGCTCACCCGTGAATCGGTCACCGAACAGGTGGAGAACTCGGTAGGCGTCAAATACCTGGAAGGCTGGGTCAACCATCGCCTGCTCGACGGCACAGACCTTGAAGTACGCTGCTTCGGCGCACGCACACTGCATATCGTTGCGGGTAACGCGACTGGCCTGTCCCTGCTGACCATCCTGCGCAACATGGTGCTGCGCAGCGATGCGATCATCAAGGCGCCGTCCAACGACCCGTTCACCGCGCTGGCCATTGCCCGCACCATGGTCGAGATGGCACCGGACCACCCGCTGACCAAACACCTCAGCGTCGCTTACTGGAAAGGCGGTGACCAGGCCTTCGAAGAACGCCTGTACCAGCCACAGAACCTCGAGAAGATCGTGGCTTGGGGCGGCTTCAACTCGATGAAGCACGTCACCCGCTACATCCAGCCAGGCCTGGAACTGATCTCCCTGGACCCTAAGCGCAGCGCCAGTATCCTGGGCAAGGGCACCTTTGAAAGCGAAGAGACCATGCGCGAAGCCGCCGTGCGTCTGGCCAGCGATATCGGCGCGCTGAACCAGAAAGCCTGCGTATGTGCCCGAGTGGTCTACGTGCAGAGCGGCACTGATGAGGCTGGCCTTGCGAACCTGAACAAGTTCGGCGGTTATGTCTACGACGCCATGCAGACCCTGCCTAACACCCTCAGCACCCAGCCTAAGCGCTATGACCAGGGCCTGAAGGCCGAAGTCGACGCACTGCGCCTGGACGATGAGTGGTACAAGGTGATTGGTGGCCAGGACGGCGAAGGCGCGGTTATCTGCTCGCAAATTCCTGAGTCGGTATCCTTTGCCACCAAGCTCGACGACCGCACCGCCAACCTGGTGCCGGTAGATGAGCTGCACGAGATGATGGATGCGGTGGATGCCTACACCCAGACCGTCGGCGTCTACCCGGAAAGCGTCAAGGACGAAATCAAGGACATCCTGCCGCTGTACGGTGCTCAGCGCATCGTTTCGCTGGGCTACGCGGCAGGTCTGAAATGGGCCGGCCCGCAGGACTCGATCGAGCCACTGCGTCGCATGGGCAAGTGGATCGTCAACCAGATCGCCTCGCCTGAAAAGGTACCGGCGCCTTGGTTGCGCCCTTCGATCTAACCCCCCTGTAGCCTGTACCCCGACGCTTGTCGGGGTACTTGTTTGATCATTCTCAGGATTCGCCCATGACCACCACTTGCCTAGGATTTGCCGCACACGAAGCCCACGGGCCCCTTACGCCATTCCGATTCGATCGCCGCGCCTTGCGCCCCGATGACGTCGCCATCGATATCGCCTATTGCGGCGTCTGCCACTCCGATGCCCACCAGGTCCACAACGACTGGAACAACACGGTTTATCCTTGCGTACCCGGCCACGAAATCGTCGGTCACGTCACTGCCGTTGGCAGCGATGTCAGCCGCTACAAGGTCGGCGACCGGGTCGCTGTAGGCTGCCAGGTCGACAGCTGCCTGCAGTGTGCTCCTTGCACCGAACACCAGGAACAACTCTGTGTCCACGGGCCGACGACCACCTACAACGGCAAGGATCGCCAGACCGGCGAGATCACCTACGGTGGTTATTCCCAACATATCGTGGTCCGCGAGCAGTTCGTTCTGCGCATGCCCGAAAGTCTCGACCCACGCTTTGCCGCCCCCTTGCTGTGCGCCGGCATCACCGTGTGGACGCCTATGCGCCGTTACGGTGTAGGCAAGGGCTCGAAAATCGCGGTCGTCGGCCTTGGCGGGCTCGGCCACATGGCCGTGAAGCTGGCCGTTGCCCTGGGTGCTGACGTCACCGTAATCACCACCTCACCCGGCAAGGCTGACGACGCCCGCGCCCTGGGTGCCAATCATGTGCTGCTGTCCAACGATGCGGCGGCGATGGCGGCGGCAGCCAATACGTTCGAATTCATCATCGACACCATCCCTAGCCGCCACAACGTCAACCCTTACCTGATGCTGCTGGGCCGCGAAGGCGTCATGGTCCTGGTTGGCGCCATCGAACCACTGGAGCCCATCCATGGTGGCTTGTTGATCCGCAATAACCGCACCCTGGCCGGTTCGCTCATCGGTGGTATCCAGGGTATCCAGGAGCTGCTGGACTTCTGCGCTGAACACCAGGTGCTGCCAAGCTGCGAAATGATCGGCATCCAGGACATCAACACCGCGTTCGACCGCCTGCAACGCAACGACGTCAAGTACCGCTTCGTGATCGACATGAACACAATGCGCGACGTAAACCTGTAATATCTCCCCACGCTGCGGCGCGCATCGCCGCAGCGTCCTCCACCCTTTGCCTTTAATGTAGGAGCCGAGCTCGCTCGCGATGAGGCCCTCAAAGCCCACCATCGCCTACCAGCTACAGCCCGTGCTCCCCCTACCGCACGGACTGACCCATGAAAGCCATTCAGCTCCAACATCCCGCTGGCCTGGACCAACTTCACCTCGTCGACCTACCCGCCCCCGGCGCGCCCAAGGCCGGCGAGATCCAGGTGCGCATCCATGCAAGCTCCCTCAACTACCACGACCTGGGTGTCGTCATCGGCCACATCCGAACCCCGCAGGGTCGCATCCCCATGGCCGACGGTGCCGGCGTTGTCACCGCGGTGGGCGACGGTGTAACGGAGTTCGCCGTGGGCGACTGCGTGGTGTCGTGCTTCTTCCCTCACTGGCAATCAGGCCGCAACGTACCAACGACCTTCCAGACCGTCCCCGGCGATGGTGTGGACGGCTTTGCCCTTGAACAGGTCAACATGCCCGCCCATGCGTTTACCCTGGCGCCCAAGGGCTACACCCATCAGGAGGCTGCCACGCTGACCACCGCAGGCTTGACCGCGTGGCGTGCGCTGGTGGTGGACGGGCGCCTGCAAGCTGGCGACACCGTGCTGGTGCTGGGCACTGGCGGCGTCTCCATTTTTGCCCTGCAAATGGCCAAGGCCATGGGCGCTCGAGTGATTGCCACAACCTCATCCGAGGCCAAGCAAGAACGCCTGCTGGCATTGGGAGCCGATCAAGTCATCAACTATAAAGAGACACCTGAATGGGGCGACGCGGTGCTGGCTGCCACGGGTGGGCGCGGTGTTGACATCGTGGTCGAAGTGGGTGGGCCGGGCACCCTGCCCCAATCCATCCGCGCCTGTGCTGGCGGGGGCCACATTGCGTTGATCGGTGTGTTGACGGGCGCGTCCGGCGTCGTGCCTACGGTCGAGATGATGCGCAAGCAACAGACCCTGCGTGGCCTGATCGTCGGCAGCCGCGAACAGCAGCAGGACATGGTGCGTGCGTTGGAGAATTTCAGCTGGCGCCCGGTAATCGACAGCAGCTACCCGCTGGAACAGATTGCCGAAGCCTTTGCCCATCAACAGAGCGCCAAGCACTTCGGCAAGATCTGCCTGCATTACTGAATGGGTACCCGGCCCGCAAGGCGTCGTACCTGACGCCCTGCGGTGGCTCCGCAACGCGTAGGAGCTGGGCTTGCCCGCGATGGACGCACCGCGGTCTTTCAGGCAGACCGCAGCGCATTCATCGCGGCTGAAGCCGGCTCCTACACCACAGCCGTGTCATACCTGACACACCGCGGTGGCGCCATCGCACTTTGTAGGAGCCAGCCTTGGCTGCGATGAGCGCACTACGGTGCATCAGGCAAATCGCGGCGCGTTCATCGCGGCTAAAGCCGGCTCCTACAGGGTCAGGGCAGAACGCCTGACTACTTGCTGGGCCTCTTTGACGACGACTGGCGGTTCTTCTGCCAGCACGGCCTTGCGGCTCAACTCAGCCCCGCGCAGCAGGAAGTACGACAGGGCCGGAATCAGGATCAGCGCCCCGAGCATGTTCCACAGGAACATGAAGGTCAGCAGGATACCCATGTCGGCCTGGAACTTGATCGGCGACCACACCCAACACACCACGCCCGCGGCCAACGTGATGCCCACCAGACCCACCACTCGGCCGGTGAAGGTCACCGCACGGCGATAGGACTCTGCCAGCGATAGACCCTGGCGCTGGTGATGCAATTGCACGCTCAGTAGGTACAGCGCATAGTCCACGCCGATCCCCACGCCCAAGGCGATCACCGGCAGGGTCGCCACCTTGACGCCAATGCCCATGGCCACCATCAATGCCTCGCAGAGAATCGAGGTCAGCACCAGTGGCAGCAGTGCCACCAGCGTCGCCCGCCAGCTGCGGAAGGTGATCAGGCAGAACAGCGTCACCGCGGCATAAACGTACAGCAGCATGGTCCGGTTGGCTTCGCGCACCACGATGTTGGTTGCCGCTTCAATGCCCGCGGTGCCGGCGGCCAGCAGGAACTGGCGATCCGGGGTGCTGTTTTCCTTGGCGAACTGCTCGGCAATGGCCACCACCTCGTCCAGGGTCTGGGCCTTGTGGTCCTTGAGGAAGGCAATCACCGGCATCATCGAGCAGTCGGTGTTGAACAACTCTGGCGAGTTGACCGAAGCCTGTTGCGCCGCGTAGTTCAGTACGTCCTGGTTGCGCTGGATGCTGTTGAGCTTGGGGTTGCCCTCGTAGGTGCCGGCGGTGATCTGGCGCACGGCGTTGACCAACGAACTGGTGGCCTGCACGCCCGGCGACTGCTGCAGCGCCCAGGCCAACCGGTCCGCGAGGATCAGCGTCTGGTAGCTCAGGCAGCCTTCCGGCGCGGTCTTGACCATCACCGCGAACAGGTCGCTGGACAGCGCGTAGTGGCTGGTGATGTAGGCGTTGTCGAGGTTGTAGCGCGAGTCGGCGCGCAGCTCCGGTGCGCCGCTGTCCAGGTCACCGATCTTCAGTTGCAGGCTGACCACGAAGCCGGCCACCCCCATCAGCGTCGCCACTAGCACCGCGCCAGTGGCCCACTTGCGGGTGGTGAAGCGGTCGAGCAGGTCCCAGAGCTTGCCAAAACCCTTGTGGTTGTCGGCGCGAGTCTCGATTTTCAGCGCGCGCTCGGCAGCCTTGCGCCCGACACCGATATAGGACAGCGCCACCGGCATCAGCAGCAGGGAGGTGAAGATCAGCACCGCCACGCCAATACTGGCGGTGATGGCCAGGTCCTGGATCACCGGGATGTCGATCAGCATCAGCACGGCAAAGCCCACGGCATCGGCCAGCAGCGCCGTGACGCCGGCGATGAACAGGCGGCGGAAGGTGTAGCGCGCCGCGATCAGCTTGTGGGTGCCCCGGGCGATGTCTTGCATGATGCCGTTCATTTTCTGCGCGGCATGGGACACGCCGATGGCAAAAATCAGGAACGGCACCAACACCGAGTACGGGTCGATGGCATAGCCCAGCCAGGCGACGATGCCCAGTTGCCAGACCACGGCAATCAGCGAGCAGCCCACCACCAACAGGGTGCTACGCACGCAGCGGGTGTAGAGGTAGATGATGACCAGAGAGGTGACCACCGCCAGGCCGAAGAACATCATGACCTGAATCAAGCCGTCGATCAGGTCGCCCATCAGCTTGGCAAAACCGATCACGCGGATCTTGTACGGGCCCTTGCCCTCCTCACCCGACTTGCGCGCGGCGCTGTCGCCAGCAAACTCGATCTTGTCGCGCAACTGCGTCTCAAGCATCTGCGAGAACTGCTGGTAGTTGATGCTCTGGCCGGTGGCCGAAGCCTTGTCCAGCAGCGGCACGATCAGCATGGTGGACTTGAAGTCGCTGGCCACCAGGCTGCCGACGATACCGGCGCGGCTGATGTTCTGGCGCAGCTGCTCGATATCCTCCGGTTTGCCCTGGTAGGTGCCAGGCATCACCGGGCCACCCTGGAAACCTTCTTCGGTGACTTCGGTCCAGCGTACCCCCGGGCTCCACAACGACTTCATCCAGGCGCGATCGACACCTTCGGTGAGGAACAATTGGTCGTTGACCTGCTTGAGCACCTCCAGGTACTGCGGGTCGAAAATATCGCCTTCGGTGTTTTCCACCACGACCCGCACCGAGTTGCCCAGGCCGCGCAGGGACTTGCGGTTTTCCAGGAAGTTCTGGATGTAGGGCTGGCTCTGCGGAATCATCTTCTCGAAGCTGGGCCGCAGTTCCAGGCGCGTGACGGCCATGTAGCCCAACACCAGGGTGACCAGCGTCATCAGCAGCATGAACAGCGGACGGTAGTTGAACACCAGCCGCTCCAGGCGATTGCCGGAGCATCGGTCGAAGTCACGCAAGTCGCGGATCACCGGCATAGTGTCTTGCTTGATATTGCCCATGTCTGGGTACTCGCTCTGAATGATTATTCGACGGCCAATGCATGGGCGCCACGACTGCCAACCACCACCAGCGAGCCGTTGGCCGCCAGGACGGCGTCGACTACCGAGGCTTGGTCAGCCTGGGGCAATCCTTGCAACTTCGTGCTGTCCGGCACACTGGTCAGGGTGTGACCTGCCTGGGAGAACAAGCGATAGCGGCCGTGGCCATCGACGATGCCCGCCGTGATATTGACCTGCATCCCGGTTTGCATCGGGCTCCAACTGGCACCGCCATCGGTGCTGCGCAATACGTTGCCGCGCAGCCCATAGGCCAGCACTTCACCCGGCTTGCCGACCACGCCGAAGTAGCTGCCGTGATAAGGGGTTTGCAGAGCGGTAAAGCGTTGCAGGCGGTCGTCCCACTTGAGCAACAGGCCTTGCTCGCCCGCGATGTACAGGGCGTCACCGGTCGAGGCGATGGCGTTGAGGTGAAAACCTTGCGGGTTGTCGGTGCGGTCCTGGAACGGTGTCCAGCTCTGGCCGCCGTCCTCGGTGCGCAGGATCAGGTTGAATACCCCGACCACATAACCGACCTTGTCGTTGGCGAACCATACGTCCAACAGCGGCTTGTCAGCACCCTGTTCCACCAGACGCTGGCCTTCCTCGACCAGCAGCGGCCATTGCTCATTATTAGGCTCAGCCTGCACCAACGCGGTGTAATGCTTGACCAGCAAATCGCCGATCTGGCGGCCGTCCAGTTGCTTGTTCCAGGTCAACCCGGCGTCGTCGCTGTACAGCACGACGCCGTCATTGCCCACCGCCCAGCCTTGGCTGGGCGACGAAAAAAAGACCGCATTGAGGTCGCTGCTGACCGGCACACCGGCCTGCGACCATTGTTTGCCGTCGTCATCGGAATAAAGAATATGACCACGCTGGCCCACAGCAACCAGGCGATCACCGGCACGCACGATGCCGATCAAGGGGCTACGCACCGCCAGCGCACTAGGGGCTGCGGGAAGCTCCAGCACATCTACAAAAGCACCGGCCCACGCGCCAGCTGACAGCTGCGCCAGCATCAGAAACGCCAGCGTCTGCACGAATTTATTCAAGGAACCCATACCCCACCTTCCAGGAAAGCGACGCTGCAGGAGCAGGCGTCGGAGTCAGTAACCCAAGAGGAGCGGCACTCCGGCCGCCCCTCTTCCAGTCACTGCGCTACTCAGCGAATACCTGACCCCGCCAGCGCATCCGGCACCCACTGTGCCTTGGACAGAGGCGCACCGTACTTAATGCCACCGTAAGGGCCGGTGATGCCGTTGATGTTGTAGGAGCCGCCGACCAGGTCATAGATCATGAAGGCCGAGGTATCGGGGATTTTTTGGTCGTAGCTCTGGCTCAGGAAGGCGAAGGAGCCACGGTAGAGTTTGCCGTTCGAGTCGTACTGATCGGACGCCAAGGCAACCCAGCTGTCTTCATCCAGGTACATGCGACGCTTGTGGTAGATGTGACGTGCGCCGGGCTTGACGGTGCCCTCCACGACCCACACACGGTGTTTTTCCCAGCGCACATAATCCGAAGCCAAGTGGTTGGCGGTCGTGAGCGCCTTGGGGTCGGTGGCGTAGGTCAGCTTGTAGGTGTTGTAGGGAATGATCATTTCCTGCTTGCCGACCAGCTTCCAGTCGAAGCGATCCAGCGCGCCGTTGAAGACAAACACGTCATCGTAGGTGCCGGCACCGCCTGTACCTGGGTTTGGCGTGTCATAGGCCAGGTCCGGTGCCAGTTTCACTCGACGCTGGCCAGGCAGGTACTGCCAGCTGCGACGTGGTTGCTCCAGTGGGTTGGCGGTGTCCTTGAGCATGATCGCCTCGCCCGCACGGCGCGCAGGGGCGGTGTAATACAGCTTCATCTGGAAGAACACGTCGGTGCTGGTGAACGCCTTGGACATGTCGTCGTAGAACGGATAACTGGCGAACGACATAGCGGTGGTGGAGAGGGTCGGCACGCCCGCCGAATCGACGTTCCAGGAGTCGTATTTAACCGCGCGATTGGTCCCCAGGTAGCGCAGCAGGTGGTTCCACATGGCCTCGGCGCCCGAGGTCGGGATCGGGAACGGCACGCCAGGCAACACATTCTCGATGGCCACGCCACCGTTAAGCGACTTGGCGCCGGTGGCATTTTTCACGCTATTGTCCATCACTGCCTGTGGCACGGCCACGGTGCGGTGAGTGGGATAAACGTTGACATGGTAGGTGGGATAGCGCTTGGCAAGCTCCACAGTCGTCGCCGTCAACATACCCTCGTATTGGTCAACGTTCTTGCCATCGATCACCAGGACAGGCTTTTCGTCGGCAAAGGGGTCAGGGCGCATCCCGTCACCGGCCTTGAAACTGGCGGGCGCAGTGGTCAGGCCACCCTTGTAGGCAGGAATGGAGCCGTCGGCATTGGCCCCTTTCTCGGCGCCCGTCAGGGTCAAGCTATCACCCAGCTTGGCCGCTTCTTGAGCCGTTACAGCCGCTTGGGCATGACCTGCAATCACAGCTGCGAGGGAAGCTGCCAACACGGTATTGATGAATCTCATCTGAATTCTCTCCACTTTGTTGTTGTAATCGAGCATCAGAACGTGGTTTTGAACGAAGCCGTGACCATTCCGCGGTCCTTGAGCAGACCTGCAAGGCCTGCCTGGGAAGTGATCTGGCCTGGGATGCAGCGGTATTGCCCGCTGCTGCCGGGAGTATTGTTGTCAAACCCGGTTTCACAGGTGTTGAAGCCGCCGAAGGAATCGACGTATTTCAGGTCGAACTTGTACTTTTGATAGACATCCGCGGCGATACCCACCGAGTAGCTGCCGGCATCTTCACTGCCGCCCAGCTGGATGGCTGAGTTACCTTTCAGGCCCACGTTGTAGGACATCGGCATGGACATATCGACGCCTGGGAATACCTGGAACCAGGTCGGGGTGAAGTTGGCCGCCAGGGTGTAGGCGTTGGTGTCGACCTTGTCGATACCGCGGTAGCTGGAATCACCCTTGAAGGTCTGCTCGCCCTTGTCGACGCTGACCAGGTGGGACATCGCGCCTTCCACCGCCAGCGATGAGATATCCCACAACGGCGTGCGGCCGAAGGTCACCAAACCATTGAGGACCACGTGGAAGGTCTTGCCGCGGGCCGTTCCGGTATCACCGTTGTCCGGCAATTCGCCGATCAGGTTGGCGCCACTGATCAAGCCTTGGTCCGCCTGCGACCTCAGTGTCGAGTTGACCGTGGTGAAGTTGCTCAGCAGCGGCATATTTTCGCGGTAGTTCACGTCCAGGCCGACGCTGACCGGGCCCACACTCTTGGACAGGCTGATGCCATAAATGTCGATGTCATCGGCGTAGACCGCCATGTACTCAGTGCCAACCAGCCCTGCCAGCCCTGGGTTATGCAGGTTAGGCGCGTTGATCAGCACAATCGGCTGGGTGTCGGAAGTCTTGCGGTAGTAGAAACCCAGGGTGCCGTCCAGCCATTCCGGGCTCCACTTGGCCATCAGGCCGAAATCGCCGGTGTTACGCGGCTTGATGTCATGCCCACGCGGTGCACCGTAAAAGGCACCGGCGCCGCCCAGTGCGGTGGGTACTGGCACATAGAATATGTTCGCGCCCTCGCCCAGCATGTCGTAGCCGCCCATGTAGGTCTGCCCCTCGGGCATCCGGGAGTTACGGAACTCCAGGAAGTACTGAGCGCCCAGGACCAGTTCGGAGTTGACCGTGTACGACATGGAGAGCTGGTTGCGCGGCAGGAACAGCTCCTTGGTTTCGGTACCGGGTACGTTGTACAGCTTGGCCAGGTCCAGGGCCGACTGGCCGTAGTTGATACCGTTGGCGGCGTTGAACAGGGTCTCGCCCCAGAACATGTTGTGCCGGCCGAGCTTGGCACTGAACATCGACTCCTCGCCCACTTCGGTGCTGTAGAACACGAAGGCGTCGAGCAGCTCTCCCGAAGGGCCGTTGTAGTAACGGTCGGTGTAGCGGCTCAGGCCGTGGCGCTGCGCGACGCGGCCGTTGAGCGAATCGCCCTGCTGAATCGTGCCGGTCGAATTGGCCGCCACCAGGTTGCCGGCGTTGCCCTCCTGCCCAGGGAACGGGTTGGAGTTGGAACCTACGTTCTCATAGGCATTGTCATACCAGCTGGCGGCACTGACCCGAAAACCCATCTTGCGTTGGTAGATCACGTCGAACTCGGTCAGCAGATCGACCCGTTGGGTCACGGCACTGCCGACACTGAAGTTTTTATCGCCGTCGTTGAAGTTGGACGTGTTGGCAATCTTCGAATTCTCACCTTCCACACGTTGGCCGTAACTGGCCTTGAAGGTGTTATCGAAGCGCACGGCCCAGTCCTCGTTGCCAGTATCGAATTCGAAAGCCTGGGCAGCGGGAATCGAGGCAAGCAGAATAGCGTTGGCCAGCAGGCTGCGACGCAGTGGGCTACGTCCTGTCATGGATAGCATTACGTTGTCTCCGTTTTTTGTTGTTTTTTTATTTGGTACTAACAACGACTCACACCCGGTCCTTGGCGATGATGCGAGTGACTTTCAGGCTGGTTCTTCCAGATAGTTGCGCCTGTCGATCAAGCATTACGGGGTCGCCAACTATTCGATCCCCGCCAGATGCACAGTAGAATTCGCCTAGGCGCCGCGCTTTACATTTCACGTCAGTTGCTTTTCTTTTGATGACAACCCCTTGGATTCGACCCATTGAATGACCGCTGGGTGCTTTTCATTTCTCGGCCAAACTTCTATAACTGGCGGACGCCGCAAGATCTCATGTGTGACCAATGGAATAAATAGACGCCATGACTGTGCAAGCCCGATCCGCCGTACTGATCAATTTCCGGGAAGTGGCTCGCCATCTGCGGCTAAACCCGAACACCCTGTTGACCGAAGCGGGCTTGAGCCCTTCGCACCTGAGCGACCCTACTCAACGCATCCCGGCGGGCGCTGGCATCCTCTTGCTGGAGCGAGCAGCACAACTGAGTGGGTGTGAAAACTTCGGCCTGCGCATGGCCGAGCTGCGCCAGCTGTCGGATTTCGGTGAAGTGAGCCTGTTGCTCAGCCACCAGAAAAACCTGCGTGACGCGCTGAAAGTGATCGTGCAGTACCGCCACCTGCTCAACGACTCGCTGGCGGTCTACATCGAGGAAACAGACAAGATCGTCATCATTCGTGAGGAGTTGGTGACAGAGGTCATGCAGAATCGCCAATCCATTGAATTGGCGATTGCGGTAATGCACCGATTCTGCTCAGCATTGCTGGGCGCCCACTGGCAACCGACCAGTGTCTGCTTCACCCATGAGTCGCCGAAAGACTTGTCCGTGCATCGAAGAATCTTTGGTTGCAAGGTGGAGTTTGGCTGCGAGTTCAATGGCATCGTCTGCCCCGCCGCCAACCTGGACACCGCCAACCCCCTGGCCAACGAAGCCATGGCCCGGCATGCGCGGCGCTACCTGGATTCAATGCATGACAAGAACGATCACTCGATAACGCTCGATGTGCGCAAGTCCATTTACCTGCTGCTGCCGATGGGCCGCGCCACCATTGAACAGATCGCCCAGAGCCAGGGCATGAACGTGCGCACCCTGCAACGTCGCCTGGAAGAGGACGGGGTCAGTTTCAGTGAGCTGATCAGTAGCGTGCGCAAAGACCTGGTGATTCGCTATATGGAAAACCCGGGATATTCGCTGGGACGAATCACCGACATGCTCGGCTACACCATGCCCAGCTCATTCACCCGCTGGTTCATTGCCCAGTTCGGCATGCCGCCCGCCGTCTGGCGACACGAACACAATATCCACGCGCGCAAGGATCACTGAACCGGCGTTCCGGCGATCCGACTTGCCGGAACACGGTGCATCAGGTAAACGCGCGGCGCGACCATCGCAGTGGTCCGGCACTCCGGCAAGCCTGGCTCCTACACGGGTTGGTAGGAGCCGGGTTTACCCGCGATAGTCGCGCCGCGGTATATCGGGAAAGCCGCGTGGGCGATTACAGGGCCTGGATCATGGCCTGCAGCAACATCTCCGCCGGCTGTGCACCGGTCACCGCCTGGCGGCGGTTGAAGATGAAATAGGGCACGCCCTTGGCGCCCATGCCGCCGTCGTCATAGGGGTGGTGAGGCCCCTCCAGACAGTCTGCAAAGGCCTCGCGCGAGTAACCGCAGGACTCGGCAATCGCCAGCAAGGTGGCACGGTCGCCCAAGTTTTCACCCAGGTTGAAATAACCGGCCAGTAGCCGCTCCAGCAAGCTGTCATGCTGCGCTGCGCTGCCCAACTCAAAGGCATGCTCCAACAGACGATGGGCATCGGCTGTGTTGGGCATGGTCTTGATGCTACTGAAGTCAATGCTTAAATCCACGGTCGCCGCAGCCTGTCGCACCTGTCCCTGGCGCGCACGCACTGCCTCGTCACTGCCCAGGCGCTGACGATAGAACTCGACAAAGGGCACGCCTTGCACCGGCAAATGCGGCAACAATTGCACCCCATGCCAAGCCACCTGCACCTCAACCTCCGGGCGACTCGCTTGCAATTGCACAAGCGCGCGCTCCAACTGGCGCCTGCCAATCAGGCACCAAGGGCAGATAAAATCGAAGAACGCATCAATGCGCAAAACCTGGGTCACGAAGATGCCTCCATCTTGGCATTAGTCGACGTTGCTTCCTTTTTCTCGACTTTCTCGTCTTGTGGACGAGCAATGTCCTTCAGATAACTGCTACGGATGCAGAAAAACACCACCGCTGACGCGATGCTCATGATCGGGATCAATTGGAAAGCGCCGTGCAGTCCAATGATGTCGGACACCTTGCCAGTGAAGAAAGGCCCCGGCGCCAGGCCGACCAGGTTGTTGACCAGGGTCAGGGTAGCGAACGCCGTACCGTGCACCTTGTAGTGGGTCAGGTTGGCGATCATGGCAACGGTCGTGCCGTTGATACCCGTTGCAACCAGCATGGCCATGCCGATCAGCGTCAACTGGATCGGACCGACCGGCATCACCAGGCCCAACGAGAACAACACGCAACACAGCAGGCAAAACACAATGGAGATTTCGACCTTGCGCACAGGCGACTGACGGCACAGTCGATCGCTGAGCATACCGCACATGATCGCGCCCCCACCGCAGCACAACACCATGACACCCGCAAGCACACCGGCCTTGCCTTCGCCCAGCCCGTAGTAGCGGTTGAAATAGCTTGGCATCCACACAATCATGCTACCGACGACAAACGTCTGCAGCCCGCTGGCAAGATAGGCGAGTTTGACCGAGCGTGTATTGTAGATCGTATGCAGCGGATGCTTGACCGCCGCTTGAACCTTGCTGGCGGCTGCAGCCAGGCGCTGCGGGGCAATACGAGATTCACGGACGAAGATCGGATAAATCGCCGCCAGCACCAGGCCAAACAGCGCCATGCTCGCAAACGACCAACGCCAGCCCAGCTTGACGGCGATCGCACCACCCAGGGAAATACCCAGCACCGAACCAAACATGGCGCCAGCCATGAAGGAACTGGCCAGGGTTGCACGCATATGCTTGGGGAATACCGACAGCACCACGGCAATACCGACGCTACCGTAAGCCGCCTCGCCGACACCTACCATGAAGCGAGCAAACAGCATTTGCTGGTAGTTTTCTGCCAAGGCGCAGCCCAGGGTTGCCAGGCTCCACAACAACGCCATCAACGTCAGGCTTTTGACTCGACCAAATCGGTCGGCCAGCAGCGACAGGGGGAACGTCAGAAGCCCGACCATCAAGGCGACGATACCGCTGAGCAAACCTAACTGCCCGTCGGTCAGAGCCCACTCGCTCTTGAGAATCGGGAACACGGCATTAAGTACCTGCCGTGACATGTAATCGGAAATCAACAAGCCAAAGGTCAACGCAAACACAATCCACGCATACTTGCGCGCAATACCGGTCGAAGTATCCTCTCCATCATCCACTGCACTGTGGTGATAGGCCATGCTGCCTCCTCGGTGTTTTACACCCGTTTTGTTCTTGTTTTTTTTGGTCTTGCTCAACACGTGCTAGGTTGGCGGAGGCAGGATACCAGCGGTTTCCTGCCCCGCAACCTAAATCAGCCGCGCTGTGGAACGCCCTTCTGACCGGCGGCGCGGTTTGGCGCCATGCCGTTGGCCAGCAGGGTTTCTTCAACGGTTTCGTACTGCACGCCGATCCGGTAGATGTCGCGTGCTTCTTTACCGGTGGCGATCTCGCGGCCCAGCTCGTGAGCGATGCGCACGGTTTGCTGGATCTGCTGCACGGACGAGATGCGCTTGCCGTGCTGGTCGATCAGGGTGTCTTCGGTACCCAGGCGTGGGTGCAAGCCCATGGCCATGGCGATGGTGTTCAGCGGCAGCACGTTCTTGAGCAGCGATTCAGCGGTCAAGGTGCAACGATCCGGCACGCGGTTGATGAAGTTCATCATGTTCATCGGGTTCGGGCCGTCGAAGCCACCGGCGATGCCGATCCAGGTCAGGTTCATCGGGCCCTTGTAGATACCGCGGCGCACCAGGCGCTCAAGGGTTTCGAGGGCATGGATACCGGTCAGCTGGAAGTGCGGCTGGATATTGCTGGCCTGCAGGCGCTTGAGGTGCTCGGCGACCCAGGCTGGGCCGGCCGGTACGGTCATTTCGCTGTAGGCAGCCTGGAAAACAGGGTCGGCCAGGGTGGTGCCTTCGACGAACTCAGGGTAGAGAATCTCCATGATGTTCATCTGGATGGTGTTGATGGCAATCGTCACCTGGTCCGGCTTGGGCGTCAGGTCCGCCAGCATGTGGCGGGTGTCGTCGGACAGCCACAGGGCTTCCGCGCCTTCGCCTTCAGGGGCAAAGGAAATCGAGCCACCGACCTGGATGATCATGTCTGGCACCGCTTCACGCACACCGGCAATCAGCTCGTTGAACTTGGACAGGCGCTTGGAGCCCTTGCCGTCCAGTTCACGTACGTGCAAGTGCAGCACGGTGGCGCCTGCTTCATAGCAGTCGACCGCTTTTTGCACGTGCTCGTCCATGGTCACCGGAATGTCTTCCGGGAAGTCTTCCGGCATCCACTGAGGCGCGTAAGGCGCGACGGTGATGACGACCTTGTCCATGTTTTCCGGGTGCAGCGAATCGTCGAAAAATTGCATTTTCGTCTCCTTTGTTATTGTTGCCCGTCCGACAGGCTTTGCGCACGGGCGCTTGCGGGGTGCAAGCGAAGTTGCTTAGTAGGTGTTGTCGCCAATCACCCCGGCGCGCTCCATCTTGCGATGGCAAGGGGGGTAATCCATCACGGCGTAGTGCTGAGTACAGCGGTTGTCCCAGATGGCAATGCTGTTGGGCTTCCAGCTCCAGCGCACCTGGTATTCAGGAATGCTGGCCTGGTTGATCAGGTAGTGCAGCAGCTCGGAGCCGCCCTGGGTGTAGTCCTGGCCGTAACGCACCCGATCCGCGGTGTGGTAGTTGGTGAAATGGGTGGCGAAGCTGCAAACGAACAGTATCTTCTCACCGGTTTCCGGGTGGATGCGCACCACCGGGTGCTCGGCATCCGGGTACTGGGCCTTGAGCGCCAGGCGCTTCTCGATCGGCATGGCCGCACCGAAGGTCGCCTCGATGCTGTGGCGAGCCCGCAGGCCTTCGATCTTGACCTTGACGTCCTCAGGCAAGCGCTCGTAGGCCAGCACCATGTTGGCCCACATCGTATCGCCGCCCACCGGCGGGCACTCGACACAACGCAGCACGGCCCCCATCGGCGGCGCGTCGCGCCAGGTGGCGTCGGAGTGCCAGGAATTCTCGTAGCGATCGATCGGGCTGTCCGGGTTCTTGTAGATCTGCACCAAGCCTGGATGATCGGGGTGGCTGCCGGCCACGGGGTGGTCCTGCAGATCACCAAACAGCTGGGCAAAGGCCACATGCTCGGCGCGACTGATGTCCTGGTCGCGCAAGAACAGCACGCGGTGCTTGAGCAGTTGCGCGCGGATCTCGGCGAACAGGCCGGCGTCATGGATGGCATCGGCCAGGTTAACGCCGGTCAGCTCTGCGCCAATGCTGCAGGTAAGTTGTTCGACTTGCATGGCGGCAAGCCTCCTTAGATAACGAAGATCGACGAGCCAGTGGTCTTGCGCGATTCCAGGTCACGGTGGGCCTGAACGGCGTCCTGCAAGCTGTAGTGCTGGTTGATCTCGATCTTGATCCGGCCGCTGCCGACGTGGTCGAACAGCTCACCGGCCAGGTCTGCTTTCTCGGCAGGGTCGGCGATGTAGTCGGCCAGGGCTGGACGGGTCATGAACAGCGAGCCTTTGGCCGCCAGTTGTGCCGGGCTGAACGGCGGGATCGGGCCGGATGCAGTACCGACGCAGACCAGCAGGCCACGACGCTTGAGCGAGTCCAGCGAGCCTTCGAAGGTGGCTTGGCCGACACTGTCGAACACCACGTTGACGCCGACGCCGTCGGTCAATTCGCGCACACGCTTGGCCACATCTTCATGGCTGTAATTGATCACATGTTCGCAACCATGAGCCCGAGCGATTTCGCCCTTGGCATCGCTGGACACAGTGCCGATCACCTTGACACCCAGCAGCTTGGCCCACTGCGAAACGATCAGGCCAACGCCCCCGGCGGCGGCGTGCAGCAGCACGGTGTCACCGGCCTTGAAGTCGTAGATGCGGCGCATCAGGTACGCCGAAGTCAGGCCGCGCATGGTCATGGCGGCGGCGGTCTCGAACGAGATGCTTTCTGGCAGTTTGATCAGCGGCGCGGCCGGGATCAGGCGCTCGGTGCTGTAGGCGCCCAGGGTATTGAGAAAACCGGTGTAGGTGACCCGATCACCGACGGACACATTAGTGACGCCCTCGCCCACCGCCTCGACGACACCGGCGGCTTCCACGCCCATGCCATTAGGCATCGGGACCGGGTACAGGCCGGTGCGGAAATAAGTATCGGCATAGTTCAGGCCGACCGCGACATGACGCAGACGAACTTCACCCGGACCAGGCTCGCCAACTTCTACTTCTTCAAAGCGAAGGACTTCGGGACCACCGGGCTCATAGAAACGTACGACTTGGGCCATTCTTCTTATTCTCCAATCAGCGTTCTGGATACGTTACGGCGATATGCGCTGAGTGGAATGTATGCCGCAGGCCAAAGGTACGCTTCGCATCAGACGACAATGGCTTTTCATTTCATGACAAGGGGCGTCCTTGCGGACCTACCCGCTACCGCGCCGCGCCCATCGCGATGGTCCGGCATTCCGGTAAACCTGGCTCCTACCCTTGTAGGAGCCAGCCTTGGCTGCGATGGCCTCACCGTGGTGCATCAGACAAACCGCAGTGATGCCATCGCGGCTAAAGCCGGCTCTACTAGTCGGACGTCAGCTAGTCGGATGTCAGCTTGGTGTAGCTGGTAATCAGGTTTCGATAGTCGGGAATGTGATTGGAGAACAGCGTTCCCAGCCCTTCGATATCGTTGCGCCAATCACGGTGCAGCTCGCAGGCAAGGCCAAACCAGGTCATCAATTGCGCCCCAGCGGACGACATGCGGTTCCACGCCGAATCACGGGTCAAGGCATTGAAAGTGCCGGATGCGTCGGTCACCACAAACACCTCAAAACCGGCTTCGATCGCAGACAGCGCCGGGAACGCCACGCAGACCTCGGTCACCACGCCTGCGATGATCAATTGCTTCTTGCCGGTGGCCTTGATCGCCTTGACGAAATCTTCGTTGTCCCAGGCGTTGATCTGCCCTGGCCGTGCAATATAAGGGGCGTCCGGGAACAGCGCCTTGAGCTCGGGCACCAACGGGCCGTTAGGGCCGGTTTCAAAGCTGGTGGTGAGAATGGTCGGCAACTTGAAGTACTTGGCGAGATCCGCCAGCGCCAGCACATTGTTCTTGAACTTGTCCGGGTCGATATCGCGCACCAGCGACAACAGGCCGGTTTGATGGTCGACCAACAACACGGCCGCTTGATCTTTATCGAGACGTTTATAGGCAGTGGACATTTTCATTCTCCAGGATTGGGAAGGACCCGCCTTGGTATTGGGTTCAGCTATTTGCGCTGGGAGTCCAATACTTCATGGTTGCTCACGACAGATTGAGCCTTCATGTAGCTTTCGATCAGCAACTGATAGGTCGGGAAAATCTTGGTGTACACCTCAGCCCATTGCTGTGCATCGGCGCGGTTCCAGGATTTTTGCAGTTCAGACGCCACAGCGCCGGTATCCATCGGCACCACGCCTGCCTGCACCACTCGAGCGAGGGTGATTTCCTGGGCCATCTTGGTGTAGGTGCCGCTGGCATCCACCACAGCGAAGACCTGATAACCGTCATACACAGCGCTAATGGCCGGGAAGGCCATGCACACGCTGGTGATGGTGCCGGCGATGATCAGTTGCTTCTTGCCCGTGGCCTTCACGGCGGCCACAAATTCGGGGTTGTCCCAGGCATTGATCTCGCCCTTACGTGCCACGTATTGGGCGTGCGGCGCATTTTCATGAATTTCCGGGATCAAGGGGCCATTTGGGCCTTGTGGCACGGAAGCGGTGGTGATGACCGGAATCTTCGCCAGCGTCGCCATCGTTGCCAGCGCTGCAGCGCGCAGGCGCAGTTCAGGCATCGGCATATCACCGATCGTTTGAAACAGACCGCTTTGATGATCGATCAGCAACATGACGGCGTTGTTTGGGTCGATAACAGGTCTCTGGTTGTTGAAGTTTGCAGGGGTACTCATGACGTGCTCCTTTTTAGAGAAGACGGCTGAGCTGCCAACGGTCTCGGAGCGTTGGCAACGGGTGCTTCGTCAATGATCAGGGGCTGATTTGCCCAAAATGACCACTGTTGAAGTCGGTGATGGCCTGGGCTATCTCTGCCTGGGTGTTCATGACAAACGGCCCATGGCCAACGATGGGTTCGTCAATGGGCTCTGCACAGAGCAGAACCAGCTTTGAATCGCTACTGGCTTGCAGAACCAGTTCGGTGCCTTCTCGCGCAAGCAGTGCTACTTGTGCATCTTGCAGAGCGGTACCATTCACCTCAGCCGCCCCACTGAGGAGGATGACTGCACAGGTATGGCCTGCCTTTACTTGCAAGGACAGGCGCTTGCCTGCCTTCAGGCGTATGTCCCAGACATCCATGGGCGTGAAAGTCAGTGCGGGGCCTTTGTGTCCGGCGTACTCACCGGCAATCAGGCGCACGTCACCTGCATCGTCAGGCAGGCTGACCTGCGGGATATCGCGATCCAGAATCGTCTGGTATCGAGGTGCAGACATTTTGTCTTTTGCCGGTAGATTCACCCACAGCTGCACCATCTCCAGGGTTCCACCGGTTTGGCTGAACTCGGCTGAGTGGTACTCCTCATGCAGTATGCCGGCCGCGGCGGTCATCCACTGCACATCGCCGGGGCCGATTTTGCCACCAGCGCCGGTGGAGTCCCGATGTTCGAGCTCGCCTTTATAGACAATGGTGACCGTCTCAAAACCCCGGTGAGGATGCTGTCCAACGCCACGCCGGTATTGGGAAGGCGGGAAGTCCGCAGGCCCTGCGTAATCGAGTAATAAGAACGGACTGATCTGACCACCCAGCGTGTCATAACTGAACAGCGAGCGGACCGGAAACCCATCCCCCACCCAGTGCCGGCCGGGGCTGGCGTAGACACCCAGAACCTTTTTCATCGTGCATACCCGCCAATGAACGTGGTGGATAAACCTTAGTAGCGGTTCTTGGGATTGGGTAGTTATCGACGACCGCGCCGGCCAAACGGCGGATAACGCCGTCAAGAGCGACGGCGATGATCAGCGGCTTTTCTGACTGCGTGCAGCGGGTCAACAACAGCATCGTGGTCGTAGCCAGCGCCCCAGGCGCCACGCCACGCCGACGACTCACGCGGCCAAAGGACCGAATCAGGTGTGGTCGCGGGACATCACATATTGTCCGTCGCCGGTACAAGGCCAGTACTACTACCCGTACCTGATCGAGGATATTTACAGCCGCAAGTCCTCGAAGAGTCGGTGACCAGCGACACTACCGCCAACAAGGACGCTTCCACCAGGGCTACCGCAGCCGCTTCCTGTGCACTCCGTGGGCCGTGGTCTACCGCCCCGCGCTGGAACATACAAAACCCCGAGTCCTCGGCAGCCAGACCGCCAAAGCCGTACGGCGTAGCCCAGGCTTCGGTCCATGGCAGGATTTGTCCATGAAAGTGCAAGGTCCTGCTCTGCATGACCTGAACCATCATTTCAGTACCGCCTGGGGCTTAAAGCAGCCGTAGACGCTCGACGATGTCGCCGTTTTTCAGATGCGAATCAACGATTTCCTCAATATCTCCGGGTTCGACGTAGCGGTACCAGATGCCCTCGGGATAAATCACCGCCACAGGCCCTTCTGAACAACGGCTCAGGCAACCGGCCTGGTTGACCCGCACCTTTCCCTGACCGTTCAGCCCACGGCTGGCGACGAACGCCTTGCACTGCTCATAGCCGCTCTTGCCCTGGCGTTGCGCACAGCAATCGCGGTTGTTGTCACGCTGGTTCACGCAGAAAAATATATGCCGCCGGTAGTACGAGGGTGTGCCTTGCGTCGTGTTTTCATCAGTCATTGATCAGTCCTGCTCCATTCAGCATCAAGTTGAAATAAAGGGCTATGGGCTTACAAGGAGAAGCGCTCGAACGGGGCTGAGCATGGCTTGCCGAAACAGATCTGCAGGTCACCTTTGGCCGGGCTCATGACAAGTGCCGAGACTGTTTTCCCCTGTTTGAATTCGCGCCCGTGAGCGCAGATGGAAGCCGGACTATTGGTGTGGTCGGCTAACAAGGTCCTGGCCCGAGCGATATCCAATCGCGGACAGTGGGACAAGGCACTGTCGAGCACTTGGGTCCGCAGATAGGTGGTGGACTGCGACGACACCAGCTCCTCGCCGATAAAGTCCGGGTGGAGAAAGTGGTTGCAGTGGGTCAGCAGCGAGCCTTCGAACACCCGATGCCCCAATACCGTCATCTCCACGATAACCAAGCGCTCCCCTTGCACCAGCGTCAAGCTGCGCGAGGAGGCACGGGGTATCCGTGCTATTTCTTCAAGACAAGCCTCAATCGAGGTTTTGCCCAGCAGTTGGCGCACTAACAGGTAAGGCGGCACGCCCACTCGCCATCCGCCACTGATCACCATATTGATGCCTACCGCCAGACCGTGACTGTTGATGCCTGCATACCCCAGTAAGCCGGCATAGGCCCACATCAAGATGTCCCCTGCGTGCTCAGTCGCCCCTCGATAACGCAGGGCGCAGAGGTAGTCGCGCAGATCACCGGACAAATCGATCGTCTGCGCGATCGTGCCCCCCTCTTCGGGATCAACGAACGCCAAGGTGGTGCAATCTTCGCCCCAGCCTGTCAGCTCTCGGCGGATTTGCAGCAGCATGGCTTGCTCTGGGGTGATACCAGCGCCTCTGGCCAGCCCCAGCACCTCTTGGCCGAGGTCGGGAAGATGGTCGTGCAGCACCGCCAGAAACCGGCGACTGATGTCCGCCGCCGCCTCAGGCGCCAATGGTAGGCGCCTGAGGCGGTTGACCTGCGCCAGGCCATCGTCGAGGAAGGATCGGATAAGGTCCCGGGCAGCGAAACCATAGGCTTCGCCACGCCGTCCGGGGTCGGTTTCGCAGATTTCATAGACAGCCATTGCTCGTTACCTTTTGCACAAGGCATTGCACCCGAGGGGGGAGTCGAAACGGGATATCAGGCCGACAGAGCCACCGTACTCACCGATGTGACAGCGGCATTGAGGCGCGCCTCGATCATGTCGCCAAAAACTACCGTTGCCTTGTCACACAGCGGCGTCAGCAGCGCGGAGAACTCCCCGGCCTTGGGGGCAACGGTCTGGAAACCGGGCACGGAGTTCACTTCCAGAATCTTCAGTCCCTCAGTGGTTTCAATCAGATCGACCCCCGCCATCGCGGCATTGAAGGCGCGGGCAGCGCGTTCGGCCAGTTGATAGGCCTCATCAGGCAATGGCTCGGACATGACGATCTTTGCGCCCACTGCGATATTGCTCAGGAACGCACCCGGCTGGGCATACCGGTAGAAGCCAAAGACCGGCTTGAAGTCCGCACACTGCACTCGAATATCCCGCCCGGGCTTGTCGACAAACTGCTGAAAATACAAGGGCGCCTGTGAGTCAGTTGCACTGGCCAGCACTTCAAGCACCTCGGCTTCGCTGTAGAGCGGTCGCACCCCTTCGCCTTTGGAGCCGCTATCGGGCTTGAACACCAAGGGTAAGCCCAGTGCTTCGACGATGCAGCGCACCGGGGTATCGCGCCCACAAATAAGCGCCGAGACATGGGGCAAGTTGTGCCTGACCAGCAAGGCCGAGTTCATGGCCTTCGATTGCATCGCTTCCAGGGTCGGCCCATCGTTTATCACGGTATACCCCTGTTGTTTGAACATTTTGAGCAGAAAATTGCCGTAGTGGCCCTCCAGCCCCGACGTCCAACCCACCACCAGTGCGGGCTTGAGCAGTGCGCCCTCGTACCAAAGCTGCAGTTCCTGGCCTTCGGCCTTCACTTGTATCTGGGCGGGGCGTAACACCAGGACCTCCAGCTCACGGCGCAGGAGTTCTTCATGCAGGCAACGCACATCGCGCGTCCATTCACGACACAGGATCAACACGGGATTATTCATCGATTAAGGTCCTTTTAATCATTGCTAGTAGGAAGAACGTGCCCCGACACCCGCCATCGACGGGCCTCGGTGTTCAGGATCAGATGGGACTGGTTGCAGCCGCTGCCCCCTTGGAAAATACCCACCCGGTCGCTCTGCCAGCGGGAACGATGGCGCCGGGCGATGGTTGGGGCAATGTTGCCAGTGGCGACATCCTCGGCCTCGCCATATGCCTGGGGGAAGTGACGGGCCAATACCGCCTGCGCATCCTCCAGGGAGTAGAGGTAGAACCCCGTCACCTGCAACTGATCGCAGAGCAGGTCCCTTCGGCAGGGGTTGATTTCGACGCGCTCCAGCAATCCAGCGTCGCGCACTTGCACCAATAACTTGAGGCGACTCTGCCCACCAATAGCGAGGGTGAAGTCGTCGGTTGCCTCGCCCTCCCAACCCAGTGCCGAGCGCACCTGGGCCAACAGCGCAGCGGTGGTGGGCAGCGCGGTGTACTGGCCCTCCTCCTCGTAATAACCACACAAGCCATCGGCCTCGGCAAAACCCTCGACGCTGGCGGTGCGGCAGAGTAACGTGCGCGCACCCACCAGGCCGTCGTGACGGGCCATCCAGTCTAGAGCGGCTAGGGTACCGTGCCCGCAGAAGCTGATTTCCTGGCCGGCGGCAAAGAAGTACACGGCCATGGCGTCATCGCCAGGTGCACGTAACACCAGCGTAACCTCACAGCCCAGGGCCCGAGACGCTACGCAGCAATGGCGCATCAAGCCGGGATCCTCCTCTCCGACGGCCACCACCACATGGGAGCGATTCCCGCCCTGGCGGGTATTGACGAAAGCCTGGACGGACTCATTGGCTAGAATGCGGTACATGATCACTCGCTAAACAGTTCTGTCACGCTGGGGAACGCCCGCGAATAGGCTTCTGCGTACTGGATCGGCCGCGTCGACCGCCGGCCCGCCTGGGCGCCGCGCTGCAAAGCAACGCGCTCGTAATAGTCCCAGACGCCTTTTTGCGAGGCAATGGCTTCAAATGTACGCCGCTTGATCGACCATACCGAGGTGATATCGAGAAACAGGTCCGCCTTGAAGTCGCTCTGTTCCGGTTGATGAGGCTCGAAATAGTAGACGTTGGGTGGCGTGATGGTGTCAGCGCCGTAACCGGGCGCCGTCGCCAGGACCCGGGCCTGCCTGACGCAGGCACTGACGTTGACATGATCTGAATTGCCCGGGTCGACCGGTGGATGGGTCAGTACAATGGCGGGGCGAAAGCTGCGCATCCGTTGTGCTAGAGCCTGGGTGTCCTTTGTTTCGAGGACCAGCGGGTAATCGGCCAAGCCGAGCATGTGCAGTTGCACGCCAAGGATATCGGCGGCACGGTGAGCCTCCTCCAGGCGGATGGCGGCCACGGTATCGAGCGTGGCACCGGGCTGTTTCCACAACGCCCCGGCTTCACCTTTGGAACCGAGGGAAGCACACACGACCTCGACGTTCCAACCGACGGCCAAGTGCACGGCGATTGCCCCGGCCGAGCGCCAGACGAAATCTCCGGGATGAGCCACGACCACCAGCAGGTTTTTGTTTTCTACATTCATGACCTTTCACCTGTTCACGATAATTTCAGTTATTGGGGTTTTAATGCCGTCGCGGCAAAAACCTCTCGCGACATCCCGCTCTCTCGTATGCGCAGCCTGCGCTCGACCGTGATCAGCAGCACGATGACGCCCAGCCCCATTGCCGCCACCAACACGGCCATCGCCCAAGAGGGGACAAAGGGTGCGAGGGCCACGCTGGCGGCACCGAGGATCAGTGCCAAGCGAAAATCGAAGGCGCGCACAGCGGCATAACGGCTGCGGGCCTGCGGCGGAGCAATACGAGCGATCAAGGCCATCTTGGCCGGCGCATAGAGGAGTTCGCCCAGGGTGTAGAGCGCCATGGCGGCGACCAACGTCCAGGCATCGTTGCTGACCATCAACACCATAAACCCTGCGGTAGCGACGACAGGACCGACCACATAGAGCAGCAACGGTGAAATGTCCTTGGTCAGCTTCTGTGCCAGATGAGTAAGGCACACGGCAATGGCGTTGGTTTCCAACCGCAGGATGCCGAACATCACCACGCCGGTTATCACGGGCTGCCAATCACCTAGGCTCCACAGCGTCTGCGTACCGAACTCACGACTCAAACGGACTGCCACGTAGTAAGCCAACTGCACCGCGATGCCGAAGTTCAGGGTCGTGGCGGCGACATAGGTCAGCATCAGTTGGTCTTGCAGGATCGCCCGATACTCACTGAGCATTTCGACAAATCGAACGGGGCGTCGAGTGCCCAACTGCGCGGTCTCTTCCAAGCGAAAGGCGACGACCCAGGCGCCGGCGGTCGCCAGCAACGCAGCCATTGCAACGACAGCAGAAAAGTTGAACTCGTACAGCAGCACCCCGGCTACCGTACCTACACCACGCGCCATGTTGGTAATCCAATAGAGGTAGGAATATACCCGGCGTAAATCCCCCGGGGGCACCGCATCGAGCACCAGGGCCTCGCTGACTGGCACGCCGATACCGTTGCAAACCAGCACCCAGGCGTACAGGAACAGCATTACGTAACCCAGCACCGGAGTCTGTCCGCGATCCAGCAGCAACAGCCCGACCAGCATGAGTAGGACACCAGCCTTGATCAGTTCCGTGGGCAACAACGCCCTCCGACGCCCGCGAGCGTCGGCAAAGTGCGCTCCCACCAAGCTGGCCCCACCGGCCAACACCATCACCCCGACCAGCGCCGCCCCCACCGTGAGCTCGCCCAGGCGCTGAGACAGGTAGATGATGAAAAACGGCGCGACTGCTCCCTCGATGAACTTCTCTACAAAATGCAGGAACAATCTGATCTTGACGCTTTTAGCCAGCGGACTGGTCATTGCTTTCCCCAGATTCATAAGGCTGACGTCAATACCGAAATCTTTTGCCCGCCCTTGAACAGGTTCACGCGGTGCTTGGTGCTGGCCTTGGCCCCGTAGCCCACCACCTCGCCGTCGAAGACAAACGTATCCAGGCTCAGGTTGCATTGGCGCACATGGTTCCAATGGTGATCGTTGAACACCGGTAATTGCAGGGGAGCAATGTACTCTTGAAGAATGAACCCCTTGCTCAAGGCTTCCTCGACCTTTTGCGCCCACTGCGCAGCCGTGCACTCGAGGCCTACGGTGACGCCCTCGCCACGGATGTCATAAGGCTCCTTGATGACAAAATCGTGTCGCTGTTCAAGCGCCAATGTGCCGATATTCAGGTCGCACCCTTGCCACTGCACGGTCTTGCCGGGCTCGAACTTGCTCGCCCAAGGCAGCATCTGGTGAATGACCTGGTGTTCCTCCTCACTGAACAGGTGGGCAAACTGACGCTCCTGAAGCAATGACAAACAGCGCTTGTTCTCCGTGACCAGGCGAGCACCGAAATGATTAAGGTGACAGACATCGGCCTGGGCAAAAATCTGCTGCCACTTTTGCGCCTGCTCGGGGAAGCGCTTGAGGTAATCCTGCCAATAGACTGTGTTGATCTTGTTCCAAATCACGTCGATTCGCCGACCCGCCGCACTGACGTGAGCACCATCAAAGTCGATCTGCCGAGGGTCGAAGACCCGGGTAGGCAAGCCGGCTTCGCTAAAGGCCAGGGCCATTTCACGGCTCTCGGCATTGGACTTGTCCTGCTCTTGCAAGATAACCATTTCGGCCCCGGCACCGCGTGAGGCAAAGGACGCGAACAGCGCCTGGGTCTGGCTGGGCTGATCAAATTGTCGGGACGCGATTCTTTCCTCCAGCGCACCGCTGCCCAAGGCCTTCCAGACACTGCGCACTAGGGCATTCAATCGAGGCGTAAAGAGGATTCCGGCGGGTGAGTCGGTGTTGTGCTCCAGCAGTTTCAACGCGCCGCTGCACCGATCGACATAACCGTCAAGCCGACAGATTGTGATGTAGCGCTCTTGCTTCAAGGGCGTGCAGATAAACGCCCGGTCCATCTCCGAATGCTCGAGATATGCAGACATTGCCGGCTGCTGCGCACACAGGCCAATGGTCTTCTCCAGCACCTGAAGGTACTTCACGATGTTTCTTTGATGCTGCTGATCCCATTCGCGTTTTACCACCAGTGGCGTCAGTGCCAGGGGATAGTCGATATTGCGAAACACCGGCGACCGCGCCTCCATCTGCGCGGCCTGGGCGCACTTGTCCTGCCGCTGCCAGTCGAGCTCTTCGCCCAGTTGGGAAAAATAGAGTTGCCAGTCAAATATCATAAGGAGCTCCCTGGTAAGTGGTTTCGCCGCGCACCAATGTGTAATAGTCCTTGGACAACTGTGCCGTCACCGGTCGGTGGGCAAAATCGCCAATACGGTGTTGCTCAAGTGACTCGATGGCCGCTATCTCAAGGCCCGTACCACACAAGAACGCTTCGCTGGCATTGACCAGGTCTTCGGCTCGCAGGTGACGCTGCTGCACATCGAGTCCCAAACCCTTGGCCAGTTGAGCGATGACATGGGCCGTGACGCTGGGCAATACCCCATCGGACTCAAACGGCGTGTACAGGCGATCGCCCTTGACTACAAACAACGCCGCCGTCGGCGCTTCGGTCAGGAAGCCTGACTGATTCAATAGCAGCGGCACGTCAAAACCCGAGGCCTTGGCCAGCGTGCTGGCGATAAACGTATTGGCATACGCCGCGACACATTTGGCGCTTGAGGGAAACGCGTCGTGGGATAACTTGCGAATGGACGACACGGTCGTACGCATACCCGTTGCGCTGTTGAACCACTTTTTGCGCCCCATGGCCCCGATATTCACGGTCATGCCGCACACCGGCGCGACGTGCAGGTCACCGGCATTAACGGCGTGGACACTGGGCCGCACATAAACGTCCTCGGTCAGGACATTGCGCGCCAGCAACTGCTGGATGATGTCCGGGATCTGGCTCACCCCGGGATCGGGCAGACACATCAACTTCAGCGATCTCTGCAAGCGCAGCAAGTGCGCGTCCAGCATGAACGGCAGGACACGTCCATCCTGCTGCTTGTAGCCACGCACACCTTCAAACACGGACAAGCCATACCGCATCGCCAAGGCGTTGACATTGACCGTGGCTTGATCGGCGCGAACATACTCGCCCAAGTGAAAGACCGTCGGTGTTGCGGGAACCTGACTCATAGTTGGGTGATTTCCTTATCTTGGGCCCGCTTTATTGGCAAAAACGAAAAGGTTTGTCTTCGGGGCGACTGAAGTTTCGGTAGATCGCATCAAAGTGTGCATGACGACGCTCAATTGCACGGGCCAGGAAAAACTTGGCGCGCTCTTGCATTTCGCGGGTATTGCAATAACGAACTAGCAGTTCCTCGGCGACTTTGGCGTGTTCATCTTCCAGTTCACTGACATGTTCATCACCGGCCTGGGCACTGGCATGATGAACAAAGTACTCACACCCGTACTCCGGAAGCTCATACTTCTCCTGCATCACCGAGAGCATGCTCTCTTTGCGGCTTGAAATAATCGGCGGCTGCCCTTCCATTAACAACAGAACCGAAGCGACACCATAGGTGAAGTGCTCACTGCCATTACACACAGAAACATTATGCTCAATAACGGCCTGGGTCTCTGGCAATAAAGGCGTTTCGATAAATTCTTGCGACTGCACGCCTACCGACTTGCCAAAGGCGGCAAAAGAATTCAGGTGACGCTGTGACTTTGTTAGGCCTCCCGTTTCTTCCTCATAGATATTTTCCACTAAGGACGCGCGCAACTCATAGTCCTCTACCCGGGAGGCAATCCCCATGATATTACGGGTCCAGAAGTTCTTTATCGGGTAGCGATGAATAACAAAGTTACGTAGCAAATGCTGGGAAGCGTCACCAGCCATTATCACCTGATAAAGTTGACTGGTCATTTTCTTGCGGGCACCGATCATAGCGTGCAGCTCTTCAATAAATTTCATTTTTTATTACCTTTTAATCAAATAATTTACGACTGGATTTGCAATGCAAAATCTGTCTCGCCGTTTATTTAAACGGTGCGGACGAGAACATCGTAGCCAACCGAGGGCTGGGACAAGCTGTAATTATTTTTACCCATTCATCAATGTCTTCATGGTACGCCGAGGCATTCCCATTGAGAGTGGATATCGCGTCAACATTAAAGTCCTGCAAACCATAAATGATGCTTTGGAGCCGATCTCTCATCCGAGGAGGAAACAACCCGCCAGGGTGATGGACGATAATGTCGAGCAATGATGCAAGACTGATTTTTCGCCCGGTCAGACGCGCAACAAGCGTCAACATGACTTCCGTGGCGGCGTTACCACCTCCCTTGCCCAACCCGCCCAATGTCGAATCAATCCAACGGGCTCCGCCGCTGATGGCCGCGATCGAATTCGCAACGGCCAGGTTCAGATTGTCGTGAGCATGAAAGCCCAAAGGGAAGTCACAGCGACGGTTGACAAAGCGAATAAGGGCTTCGACCTGAGCGGGAAACATCGAACCGTTGGAGTCGGCGAAATAGAGTACATCCGGCATCAGGAGACTGGCCTGGCGCACAATATCAGTGAGCTGGTCATCCGCCAGCTCACTGGCGCGGATGATATTCAGACAGACCACATAACCTTCCTCGCGGGCCGCGCGGGCCAAGGCGATACTGGCGGTAAGGTTATCCTGGCGTGCAGGAATCCTCACATGACTGATGCCGTACCCTCGCAATGCCGCCAGGTGACCAGGTTGCACATGGTCTGGCCGCAGCATCAACGCCAACCGACCGGCTCCCGTCTGAGGCAGCAACTCGAGCAATGAAGGGGGGCAATAGGCCGTCAACCCAAGGTCTTGAGTATCGCGACGAAAATAACCGAGCTCCACAAGATCAACCCCGGCAGCCAACAGGCGTGAGACCGTATGCGTAACCTGGGACTGACTGAAGTCATGATTATTAACGTAGCCGCCGTCGCGTAAAGTGCAGTCGGTGACTTTAAGCATTGAGTGCATTGTCAAGATAGCATCCCTATTAGTTGCCGCTCTGATCAAGGGGGGGATTTCACTCCTGTGACACCCGCTGTTTGGCCCCAGTGAGATTTTGGTTCGCTAATCACAGCCAATTTCCAATTAAGACTTGATTGGAAACATTCTTCTACGACGCCATTAATTATAGATAAGTGAGTGAAAAAAAATATTGCTTTTCGCAGTCTTCATTGATAGTTTTCCAAAAAAATTTCCTATGGAAGGGCAAAAATTGAAAAAATCCTCCGACATGTTGGATGCTGTTGATATCGCAATACTAAAAGCCATGCAGGCGGACGCAAAAACCACAACCTCAGACTTGGCTAGGTTGCTCTCACTGAGTGAAACACCTTGTTGGAGAAGGCTGAAACGACTCGAAGAAAGTGGTTTCATCTCTCGATACGAAGCGGTTCTTAATAAGGAAGCACTGGGCTATGGTATCAAGGCCTTCGTGCAGTTATCCGTGGACGCTCATACCCTGGAAGCTACTCGCGAACTCGAAGAAAAAATCAAGTCACACCCCGGAGTGTTTTCATTTCATAACGTTACGGGCGATTGCGATTTTCTCGTTCAGATGATCTGTAAAAGCATGGACGACTATAATTTTTTCATCGAAAACACCTTGCGCGACATACCGTGCATTCGAAAAATACAAACATCCATTTCACTGCGCGAAATCACTCAACATAATCATTTGAACATATAAGGAAACCGCGATTTCTGGCGCAAGGCAGTAAAATCGAATCGCCAGCAGATTCGAGTTTTACCTCTTTTAGGTCTTTAGGCTCTGTATGAAAAATAATGCCGCAGACACCGCATAGCACAAGCAAGCGAAACCATGGCGCCGAAGCTTTTTGCGAGCTTGTCGAAACGTGTCACCACTCGACGGCTTTCCTTCAGCCATCCGAACATCCGCTCGATGATGTTCCGTTGCCGATATTTGGGACGATCGAAGAGTCTGGGCAAGCCTGGCTTAGGCTTGCGCTTCATCTTGCGCAACGGGATCACGGGCTGCATGCGGTACCTGTCGCAGTACCGACGTAGTGCTTCGGCATCGTAGCCTTTGTCCGCTAACAGCCATCGGCATCGTTTGCGTGGACGGCCCCGCAGGCTGGGAATACAAACCCCGTCCAGTAGCGGCTCGGCGTAGCTGATATCGCTGGCTTGGCCACCAGAAAGCAGAAAGCAGAAAGCGCAACGGCGTACCGTTGGTATCACACAGCATATGGATCTTGGTGGTAAGGCCGCCGCGGCTGCGCCCTAGAGCATGATCAGTGGGTTCGTCAGGCCCCCTTTTTTACCGGCTCCTGAAGAAGCTCGGGGTGCGCGTACCGCTGTCGAGTCGATCATCCAGGTTTGTAAGTCTATCAAGTCCTTCTCGTTCAACTTGATGTGCAAACGCTGGAGCATCCGGTCGAAGACCCGTTGATTTCGCCAGTCTCGGAATCGCTGATAAACCGTTGACCAGGGTCCGAAATGCTCTGGCATATCGCGCCACGCAGCGCCCGAACAGAGAATCCAAAGCACGCCGTTGAGTATGAGGCGGTCATCACGGCGCGGGCCGACGTGGTTCCACAAAGAGATCCGCTATCAGCTCCCATGCTTCATCCGAGATTTCGTATCGCTTTGCCATCACAGGATTCCTTTCCATAGATAGCTGGGAACTCTATAAAAAAACGGGTCTGGCAGGGCTTCGACACGGTTTCCGCGAATTACGTACAGAACCTAGTACTTGAACTGACCGACCAGCCCTTGTAGATCGACTGCCAAGCGCGCCAGCTGACTGCTGGCCTGGGCCGTCTGGCTGGCGGAATCGGTGACCCGATCGGCAACATCGTTGATATTGACCACGTTCTGATTGATCTCATCCGACACCGAACTCTGCTCTTCGGCGGCGCTGGCAATCTGCGCGTTCATGTCATTGATACGGGTCACTGAGAGGGTGATCTGTTTGAGCGAGTCGCTCACTTGCTGTGCCTGGGTGACACTGTCCTGGGCGCGTGTCTGGCTTTGCTGCATGACCACGGCGGCTTCGCGGGCGTTGGTCTGCAGTTGTTCGATCACGGTCTGGATTTCTCCGATCGACTGCTGTGTGCGCGAGGACAACGTGCGCACCTCGTCCGCCACCACGGCAAAGCCACGCCCTTGCTCGCCGGCACGTGCTGCTTCAATGGCAGCGTTAAGCGCCAGCAGGTTGGTTTGTTCGGCGACACCACGAATCACGCCCAATACGCTATTAATGCTTTGGCTGTCATCTTGCAGACGGGTGATCACCTGGACGGCGTGTTCGATTTCGACAGCGACTCCGTCAATCGCATTCACCGCACCCGCCACGACCTGTTGGCCATGCAGCGCCTGCTGGTCAGTGCTGTCCGCCGAGTGTGCCGCCTCTGAGGCGTGGCGCGCCACTTCCTGGACGGTGGCCGTCATTTCGTTCATGGCGGTGGCCACTTGCTCGATTTCGCCACGCTGGTTGGCCAGGTCGCGCTTGAGTTCCTCGGTAATGGCCGACATTTCTTCGGCGGCCGAGGCCACCTGCGCGGTGGAGCCCGCAACGCTACCGATCAGCAAACGGACTTTCTCGGCAAAACTGTTGAAGGCCTGTGCCAATTCGGCAAGCTCATCGCTGCCCTTGACCGCCAGGCGGCGCGTCAGATCGCCTTCACCGGCGGCAATGTCGCGCATGGCAGCGGCGGCGGCCCGAATCGGTTGCACGATACTACGAGCGATCAGCGCGGCCAGTAACAGACCAATCGCCAAGGCGATCGCGGCCACCAGAAATGCCGTATTGCGCGTGTCACTGAGGGCGTTGGCGTAGTAGGTCCGGTCCATGGCGATTTCCAACACGCCCAGAGGCTGGCCGGAGAAGTCGCGCACAAGTCCTGCATAAGAAGCAACTGAGCGGCCATTGAGCTCTCCCTGAACGGTCACCTCCTTTGCGCTAAAGGCGATTTCGCGTTGAGCGTTGGAGAAGATCCTGGAATCATCGAAGGTCGTGGCGAAGGCAACGTATTGGTCAGGAGATTTGCGGAGCATCAAGCCTACGTCAACGTTGTAGCGTTGTTTGAATGACTCAAAGAACGGTTGGCCGAACGACAGGCCGAACTCGACAGAACCGACGTGTTTGCCATGCGCCTGAATCGGCGCAACGCCACGAATACCCAAGCCTGCAACGCCAGACTCAATCCCTCTCAAGGCGCTGTGCTGGGTGTTGACCTGAACCACCGTATTGCGGATATCGGACAAGTCATCGCCAAATTTTTTCGGCTCGTGAACCCGCAGATCAGCGCTTCCGAGGCGATGGCAGTGCTGATGTTATTGAACAAGCCGCGCAATTCGCGTTGTTCGGCCTCGGCGATCACGTTGTCAAATCGACTTAAGAACACCGTCAGCAGGGCAGCGACGGTGAGGACAAGCAACAGCACTACGCTGATTGCGATACGTTGGCCAATTTTGAGAGCGCTAAATAAGGTCGAGCTGCGGTGCATATTTGTCATTGTTACTGTCTGTTTAGTGAAATGGACCTTGCGGTTAGTCGCACTATCTTACAGTTGTTAGACAATCCCTGTTACCGCAGCCTAAGGCAAA
The DNA here is from genome assembly GCF_057838865.1 of Pseudomonas sp. KH_021. Classification (NCBI taxonomy): domain Bacteria; kingdom Pseudomonadati; phylum Pseudomonadota; class Gammaproteobacteria; order Pseudomonadales; family Pseudomonadaceae; genus Pseudomonas; species Pseudomonas sp. KH_021. Next base: position 3,655,071 of record NZ_CM174477.1, read on the forward strand.
TGGCCATCAATTGAATCGCAGCGCCTGCATCGCAGGCAAGCCTGGCTCCTACACAGACCGTTGTAGGAGCCAGGCTTGCCTGCGATGGCGTCACCACAATACATCAGACAAACCGCGGTGCATTCATCATCAACCCGCGAAACGGCTTACTTGAAGCAGTACTCATACAGGCACGTCTGGAACCCATACTTCATTTCGAAGTTGCCCTCCAGAACGTTGTTCTCCTTCACGTACTGATCCCACGCCACGAGCATTTCCTTCATCTTGGCAGGCTCGGTGCTCGCCAGGTTGCGGCTTTCGGTGGGGTCTTCCTTCAAGTTGAACAGACGCCAGGCGGAGTCGCCATAAGGCTGGTTGACCCAGGTGATTTTCCAGTCACCCTTGCGCAGCGCCTTGCGGCCAAACAGTTCCCAGCCAATCTGGCGCTCGCCCATCGGCTTGCCTTCCAACATCGGGATCATGCTCTTGCCACTGATGGGCTGGACCTCACGCCCCTTGAAGGTCTTACCCAAGGCAGGCACACCGGCAGCCTGAAGCAGGGTCGGCATCAGGTCCATCACATGGACCATATCGTCGCGAAGTGTGCCTTGCAGGTGGGCCTGCTTGAGCATCTTGGCGCTGATAATGGCCGGCGCACGAATGCCGCCTTCGGTGGTGAACCCCTTGAACAGCGGGTACGGCGTAGAGCTGACCTGCGCCCACTGGGCACCGTAGTCGCCATAAGAGCCTTTATGGCCAAGGTTTTTCAGGCTGTTGTCAAACTCCTTTGCCATCCATTCCTTGTTGCCTGGCAAGTCCAGAGGGCTGTTACCGTCTGCGCCGTTGTCGGAAATGAACACAATAAAGGTGTTATCCAGCTTGCCGTTTTTTTCCAGGTACTTGAGCAGACGGCCGATGTTGTAGTCCATGTTGGACACCATCGCCGCGTAGATTTCCATGTTGCGCGCTTCACGCTTGCGCTGCTCGGGGCTCAACTGATTCCAGTCAGGCAGCCCTTTGGCCATCGGCATATTGGGACGCTCGTTTTCGCCCACGATGCCGAGCGCTTTCTGACGCTTGAGCCGAGCCTCTCGGATCTGATCGTAACCGCCGTCATAGCGCCCCTTGTACTTGTCCAGCCACTCATCGGGTGCATGCAAAGGCCAGTGCGGCGCGGTGTACGAAAGCATGGCCATGAACGGCTTGTGCTTATCCTTGTCGGCTTCGAGGTAATCAATCAGGCGATCGGTATAGAACTCGCTGGAGTAGAAACCCTTGGGCACTTCAACCGGCTTGCCGTCTTCGCGGTAAATGGCCTTGGGGTCGGCGGCAATGATTGCATGCTGGTCGTCGAAGTGGCTGGCGCCGCCCTGGACCAGAATGAACGAGCGATCAAAACCACGGGCTTTCGGGCTGGTTTCTTCGGTACGTCCCAAGTGCCATTTGCCCGTGGTGTAGGTGTTGTAGCCGGCATCCTGAAGGACCTGGGCCACGGTCACCATGCGATCGTTGAGGTAGCCCTCATAACCGGGTACGCCTTTTTGGAACGGCTGCAGCAGCTCTCCCATATTGCCCAGCCCCGCGACGTGGCTATCGGCACCGGAAAGCAGCATGGCACGGGTTGGAGAGCAGGTTGGGGCTGTGTGAAAATTGGTCAGGCGCATCCCTTGGTTGGCAAGGGAGTCGAGATTGGGGGTTTCGATTTCACTGCCATAGCTACCCAGGTCGCTGTACCCCAGATCGTCGGCAATGATGACCAGGAAGTTAGGCCGCTCGTCACTGGCCAATGCCGCCTGGCTCAAAGCAGCGGCCAGCGCGCAAATCCAAAGACTCTTCATCCCTCTCATAGGGGGCTCCTCGGTTGTTCTTATTGGATGGAGTTCGCAGTATGTGGACCGTGAAGCTGGCGCCGATAATGCAGGCGCGCAAGGCCTTATCTGTGCGCGTCTTTTTTTTCTGCGCGCTATGGGGGGATGACCGAGCGTCGCTCATCATGGGCGTTTCGGGTACTCGCGCGTACTATCAGACCCCAGAGAGGCCTGTGTCGATGAGTCAACGCTAACAAGGGCGCAAGCCAGCTCTATAACAAGAAAGGTTTTTGTATGAATATCCACGCGATGCCTGATCGACTGGCCCGCCTCGCAGGTGCGCTCCAATGATGGATCAATACGCTAGCTCGAACTTTCCGTTTGCGGCCAAACCGATGCTGCGTACCGGCTGCCTGGATCAAGCCCAGGCGTGCCTGAACCACCAGATCGAAGAGCGGCGCATTCATCTGATGGGCCAAGGCATACTGGAAGTCAACTTCACCCTGCAGGCCTTGCCACAACTCAAGTTGTTCGGCGCCAGCTGGGGCAATGAAGTTCGCGTGAGTTCAAGTCCGCTCAGCTGTTGGCACGGCATATTGCCCCTACAAGGTGCAATCACCAGCCTTCCCGCCGGGCTGCAGGCCATTCCCGGTCAGTTGCTGGTATTCACGCCGGGGCATCAGGTGGATGTTATCTGGCATGAGTCGACCAAGGCCGTGGTCATTTCATTGGAAAATTCATTGCTGGTTGATCATCTGGATCGCCACCATCAATCCAGAGTGCCAGGGGTGCCTGCCCAAGCGATCCTGATCGACCGGTTGCACCCGGCACTGCAGAGCCTTGGGAGCCTGCTGCGACTGGTGGACATGGAAGGCAATACCCCGTCCGGGTTGCTGAGTTCCCCTGTCAGCCAGTCCCACATCCAGCACCTGTTCTGCGAAAACCTTCTACAACTGGTGCCGTCGCTCGACACGCTGCCACAACGTTGCCTATTACCCGGAACGGTCAAACGGGTCGTGGATTACATTCACGCCCACCTTAGCGAACCGCTGCTGATCGCCGACCTGGTCTATGTCAGCGGCGCCAGCAGGCGCAGCCTGGAGCAGGCGTTTCGCAAGAACATGGGCAGCACCTTGCAGCGCTATATCCAGCACCACCGGCTGCGGGCGATACGTGAGCTATTGCACAAGCACCAACCCGGAGAGCTACAGATCAGCGAGCTGGCGTTCCAATGGGGGTTTGCTCAACCCAGCCATTTCACCGCGGCCTATAAGCAGGCGTTTGACGAGTTACCGTCTCAAACCCTGGCCAGGCCGCGCTAAGCCCTACCAGATGTTCCAGGTATAGGTCGTGATCAGCCGGTTCTCGGTGTAATCATTGTTGTGCTGAACTTTCGCGTCGATATTGCGCCACTCAACACCCAGGCCCTTCAAAGGCCCGCTCTGCACCGTATAGGCAAGGAACAGATCGCGCTCACTTTCCGAAGCGTCACTCAAGTCACCCCCGCGATCAATCCCTGTGCCGCGCTGATAACGCGCCAACAGTCGCAGCCCAGGCACCCCCATGGCGGCAAAGTCGTAATCGTAACGCGCTTGCCAGGAGCGCTCATCAGGCCTGATAAACGCCAAGGCCGACCAACTGAGCAGAAACGGTTGTGGCGTAAAGCCGTTCAATGTCGGAAAGCTGCTGTCACCCAGCATCCGCTGATAGCCGACGCCAAACGAATGCCCGCCTTTCTTGAGTGTGGTCATCGCACCGTAGGAACGGTTATCGATTTCACCATAGAGCGCGTCGCCGTCTTCACGGTTGTTGAAATAGCGCAAGTCGGTCTTGAGCGCATAGCCACTGCCCAGGTCTGAATTAAACGTCAGGCCCAGATAATGTTGTTGATAGATGTCCTCCAGCTGGCCGTAAAAGTAGCTGGCAGAGATCCCAGGGGTAAAGGCATAGGTCGCCCCGCCCAGGTTCAGCCCGTCACTGGTGCGACGTGGGCCGTTCAGCCCGGTGAACAGGTACATTTTTTCCCGGTTTGAAGACTCACGGCTGCTGATTTCGGTGAGTCGCCCCGCGGTCAGGGTGAGCTTATCGATTTCATTGGAAGTGACCAGCGCACCCTGGAAGGTGCTGACCAGCTGGCGTGAGTCGTCAATGGAGACCACTGGCAATACGGGGCGAAGTTCACCGAATTTCAATTCGGTCTTGGAGTACTTCATTTTCGCCGTCAGGCCACCGCGCCCGTAGTCGTGAACCGGCTTGCCCGTGTCGTGATCGAAGGGGAGCACGGTGTCTGGAGAGCGCCCGCCACCACCGTCGAGCCGCACCGCGTACTGCGCTGCAGCGTCCAGGCCAAATTGCACGACGCCTTCGGTGTAGCCCGAGGTGAACCGCAGGTCAAAACCCTGGGACCAGCTTCCATCGCGGGAAACTCTGGGGTTATCACCCTTGAAATCACGGTCTACGTAAAAATTACGCATACCGAGGCTCAAGTGGCTGTCGTCGAGGATCTCGGCTTGCGCCGCCAAGGGCAGAAGCACACCAATGAGGTTGATTGCTTTCAGGGGTTTGCCAAGAACTGAGTTCATTGTGGCCTCTACATTTTTATAGTTGTTGTAGAAGGCCAGTATTCGTATCTACGCCAGCGCAAGGTTATCGCGCCAGCGCAGAAACTATCGTGATGACGCAACTATCATCGTGTTGTTATGTGCCCGGGTTCCAGTCGGAGAATCGACGGCCTTCGGCGGCCAACTTCTCCAGTAATGGCGCCGGCCTCCACCATGCGCCAAAGCGCTGATGGAACTCACGAACACGCGCCAGTACCTGGTCCAGGCCCAGGCTGTCAGCATAGAACATCGGGCCGCCGCGCCAGGCTGGAAAGCCATACCCATTCAGGTAAATCACATCGCACACTCACTATTTTCCCGTTGCTGTTGCACCTGGAGGAGCGAATCCTGGCGGAACTTTGAGCCACGAGAAACCCTGCAACGCCATGTCATAACCGGTGTCGTAGAGCTTGCGCATGTATTCGTTGTCGAACTCTTCCTTGTGGGGGGCGTTGAAGCTCGACGGTATGAACCCGAGGTTGAAGTCCACACCGTCGCGCTGGGTGGTGGCATAGATCCGGTAGAGGTCGCCGATGCCCTGGCTGTGGATCAACGAGGCGACTGCGCGCCCGGCGATGCTCAAGGTGCTGCGCTCGACGTGCGCCCAGTCCGGGTCGAGTCGCGAGTTGCGTATCACGTAGAGCCTGCGCTCGCGGGTGACTCCTGCTTTTACCGCCTCTTCATTGACACGGATCCCGGCCGGATAAGCGAATACCTGCGCCATGATGCCACCGTCCACGTGCATTTCCTGATAGGTTTTACCGTCGACTTCCACATCGATCATCATGGGCGGAAATCCTCCCGGAATCGAGGCGGAGGCGATCATGATTTTCACGAAAAGGTCCAAGGCCTCAGGACCACCATAGGTCGCGATTTTCCCCATGTCCCAGATAATGGGGCGTCGCGCATCAAGGTCGGCGGTGGCGATCAACAGAAAGCGGCCCTTCGCGTACTCGGCGGCGATCTCCTTGAGCATGACATCGGTCACCGATTTGCGCGTCAGCTTCAACAGCGGTGCGTTGTCCGACATCGCATCGCCCAAAACGCCTGCTAAAAAGCTGCGATGCAAAATGACGTCTTTGGGCGATAAGGTGGTATAGACCCTCTTCAGTTCCGCGTCGTACTTCGGCCCAAGAAAGGCGAACGGCGCAATTAGCGCGCCCGTGCTGATGCCGGAAACGAGTTTGAATTCAGGGCGCGTTCCTGTGGCCGTCCAGCCATTCAGTAATCCTGCGGTGAACGCACCGTTGTCACCACCGCCCGAAATGGCTAGATAGACCGCCGGCGGTAGGGGCCCCTTGTGCCCCTGTTTCACTAGGTAAGCCTGTTCCCGCCGTAGCGAGTCAAGCCCGACTCGGGTCAGCTCTGTCATGTTTCCGCCCGCGACATAACGCACCCCGTCCATGCCTGGGATCTCCGCTCTCGCCGTCAACTCGTGCGGCACCGCCGGCAGCCGCGGCGGTGCCATCGCGCAGCCCTGCATCAGCACTAACACGGCCACCACCAGGCTGGAAGTTTTCATAATCATTTACCTCTCTGACGCTAAGGACGCTGTGCTTCAGCGCTTTAATACTCAGTCTGCTTCCAAATTGACCACCCGTGTGGTTCGGATGAACAGCGCGCGAACTTTGTTCCAAAAATTGCCGCCAAGGACGAAAAAAGCAAGATCACATGGCGCTGGCATCGGCTTCATGCTCGTCTGCAAAGGCCAGGAGTACCTCCAGATCGAGCACATCCAGCTTGATCCTGGCGATAAAGGCGGAGAACGCCAGGTTGGCGGCGAGCAACCGCAGATCGGCGGCCCAGGCCGGGAGATGGACCGGTCCCTGGAGCCAGCCCGACTCGAAAAGAGGAGCCAGGCGTACGGTATCACCCAGACCGAGGCGCCCCGCAAACAAACGGCCCACCAGTTCCGGCCGGTTGTCGCGGATCGCGATGCGCAGTAGGGTATGGACGCCGAGCAAACCGGTCAGGTAAGCAGCATCCTTGGTAAACGCCGAACCGCCATGCAGGTCGGCGCCGCGGAAAATCCGTTGGGTTGAGCGGAAGGACTCCTCTTGCGACTGACCGGCATCAAGAAAACCTTCGAATACTTGGATGAAATCGGCACCCTCCAGCGCTTGCTGGACCGCGAGCACGCGCAGGGCGAGGCGACGCAAGCGGTTGATGTCCATGCTGCCGGTGAACAGCTCGGCCAGGGTGGCAATGCCCTCCTGAGTCTGGGTCGTGCGTGGCGCCCCCAGGCCCAGGCTTTTGAGGTTGGGTTGGAGCGCGCCGTTTTGTGCCGTGGCGACATGCACGAAGGCCTCGTGCTGCAATAACTGACTCTTGTCCAGTTCCGAGAACAGAGCGCTGGCACGTAGGCGGATGCGGCTCGCCCCGGCGATGGCCTTGGCGGCCAGGCTCGGATCGAGCATGACCGTGATCCGGCCCGCGCCGAAGAAGCGGTCCAGTTCCGGCTGCATCCAGGCGGCGAAGACCTCGGCCGGGATGTCGGCCTGGCTCGGTGGAATCTGAGCACCGCCCAGAAGGGCGTCGGTGGTCTTGAGGAAGAAATGGGCCGCGTCCAGCATGCTCAATTTCAGGTTCGAGTAATAGAAATCCGGGCGCCGGTACAGCGCTGACGAATATTGAGTAAAGGCGGGAGTGCCAATGGCACCCAGCATGCGTCCAGCCGTGGCATAGCTACGCGCTGTCATGGCGAGGTAGTTCCCGGCCGGATGCCCCACATCGCAACGGCCAATAAAGGCTTCCAGGGCGGCAATGTCGGCGCTGTGCTCGCGCGGGCGCAGCTCGACTTTGGGCAATTCTGCTTTCCCGCCTCGCCAATGCGCCAGGAAGACTTCCTCGACTCCATCCGGCCAAGACAGGGCATCCAGCACGCGGATCTTGCGGGCCAAGCCGGGCAGAGTGGCATCGAGTTCGGAGAGGGGGGCGGCGCTCATGGAAATCTCCTAGAGAGACGAGGTTTTCTCGAAAAAGCTTAGTCGTTGCCGATGTATTGCGTTGTAACAGGTCAAGACGGGATGTCCAAAGCCCGGACGATGCAGCGCCCCCACGCACTCAGCGTTGCCGAAGACGGTGCCCAGCTTGTGGCCCTCGGCAAACTTCGCCAGCACCTTGAGCAGCTCCGGACTGCCCTTGCGCACGGCCCAGGCGAGCTCGGTATCGACCCGAATGGGAAAGTCGTCATGGATCACCAGCTCATGGAGCATGCTGCTCCAAGTCTCGGCGATATAGCGGTCCACCACCGTGGCATTGACCAGCCCGACATTGACCATCTCCAGCAGGTCCTCGGACTCCAGGTTCTCGTCCGCCGGCTTGATATTAATGGGCGTCAGGCCTTTCTGCCGGAAGGACTCGTTGAGTTCGGTAAGGTGCTCGAAGTAGCTGCTGGAAGGCCGAACCATTACCTCCAGGCCGGCCAGGTCCTCCAGCTTTGCCACGGGCATGCTCTTCGGCCCGGTAACCAGGACTTCCTGCATGTTACTGGCGAAGGGCGCACTGAAATCCACCGCTTCCTGGCGCTTGCGGGTAATGGACAGACCACCGGCAGCGATATCGCCGATACCTTCCGTCAGCTTCGGCAGCAGCTCATTACGGCCGACGGGAATGAACAGCACGCGCCACTGCAGGGATTTGTTCGTGAACGGGTACGCTTTGTTGAGCCAGGACTCCAGCGCCTTGCCGATCTCATAGGCGATGCCCAGTTGGCGGCCACGGTCCACCGCAAAGAAGGTCTTGCTGTAGGGCACCAGAATGCGTACCAGCCGGCGCTCGCGCATGCTATCGAAATCACCAGTCCTGGCACCCGGAACCGGCAATACCAACGCAGTAACTTCCGCCTCCTCGGCGGCGCTCAGCTCCACATTCGGCAGGTCCTGGGCCTGTGCAGCGTGCAACACGCACGCCAGCGCCAGCCCGAACAGCCAGCGCACAAGAAGCGGTAGTCTCATCGGATTTCACCCTCATGGACCGCGCCGACCGGGGCGAGACTGCCCCAGCCGCCCTACAAGCGTGGCTCACAAACCTGCCGCCCGCTACCGAATACAAAGCGTGTAAAAACGCAGCTGATGGAGGATATCTGGATATTGGACTGTTTCGCGGCCGGAATCATGGCCGGCGGGCCTATGTTCCCGGAGGGAGTCCGCAAGCGGTTCTACGCTTCAGTCATTGAGCTATTTCGGCCGGTTTGATGGGCTGCATGGTCAAGCGCCTGCCATCGTTGAGTGAGTTACACCGCTTCCTGTTGCGCGGCCCCACCCCCCTGCTCTACCCGCGCTACTTGTTAGTCGCCTTGGGGCTGGGTCGATGTAGGAGCAAGGTTTACCTGCGATAGCCATAGGTATCTACACATCTTTTGGTGTACTGCATTTCGTAGCAGTGGACGAGTAGAACGAGGCCACGTCCGGCTGCGCAGCAGTCGTAAAACCTGGCACTTCAGTATTCAGATACACCGCGAGTACAGGCTTTGCGAGGACTACGTCCCCGGACCTGGCCTCGCTGAACTCGTCTACTGCTACGAATGTAGCCGCTGACGAGGTACGAGGCTGCGATCGGCAGCGAAGCGGCCGTAAAACCTGAGACCGTAATCCATCAGGCACACCGAAGGGCCTGAATTTACGACGGCTTCGCCGCCGATCGCAGCCTCGTACCTCGGCAGCGGCTACAAGAGCCGCGCTGCCCCAGAATTGTGTAGATACCTATGCTGCGATGGCATCACCGCGGTCTATCTGGCATACAGCGGTGGCGCCATTGCAGCCAATGGGTATTGGGCTGGCATGCGGGTTCGGCAAATGCCCACCCTCAACGGGTGGGCGCGAGGCTACCGGCGCTCTGGTCTACTCGTCTGCTCAGCGCCAATGCCCGACAGGAGGGTTCATCCATGAGTGAATACACCGCGCCATTACGTGACATGCAGTTCGTCCTCAACGAACTGGGCCATCTGGACCCTGTAAGCCGCCTGCCCGGCTGCGAAGAGCTCAGCCCCGACCTTGCCGACGCTATCCTGGTCGAGGCTGGCAAATTCGCCCAAGGGGTGCTCTCGCCCCTCAATGTCAGCGGCGACCTTGAGGGCGCTCGCTGGATCGATGGCCAAGTCATCACCGCCAAGGGCTGGCGCGAAGCCTATGAGCAATTTGTGGAGGGTGGCTGGAATGCCTTGTCCTGTGCACCTGAGCACGGTGGCCAGGACCTGCCGCGTCTGGTTTCGGCGCTGGTGGAGGAGATGTGGAACGGCGCCAACCTGTCATTCGGCCTGTGCCCGATGCTGACCCGGGGCGCCATCGAAGCCATCGAGCTGCGCGGCAGCGACGCCTTGAAAGAAACCTACTTGCCGAAGATGATCAGTGGCGAGTGGACCGGCACCATGAACCTCACCGAACCCCAGGCCGGTTCCGACTTGGCCGAAGTGCGCAGCCGCGCCGAACCCCAGGCAGATGGCACGTATCGTGTGTTCGGGCAAAAGATCTTCATCACCTACGGCGAGCACGACCTCACCGACAACATCGTGCACCTGGTGCTGGCTCGAGTGCCGGGGGCACCGGCGGGCGTCAAGGGTATCTCGCTGTTCGTGGTACCGAAGTTTATGGTCGAAGCCGATGGCAGCCTCGGCGAGCGCAACGATGTGCGCTGCGTTTCCATCGAGCACAAGCTCGGCATCCATGCCAGCCCCACCGCCGTACTGGCCTTCGGCGACAAGCAAGGCGCCACCGGCTGGCTGGTGGGCGAAGAAAACCGTGGCTTGGAGTACATGTTTATCATGATGAACGCCGCGCGTTTCTCGGTGGGCATCGAGGGCATCGGCCTGTCGGAGCGCGCCTACCAAAGGGCCCTCGCCTACGCCCGCGAGCGGGTACAGGGCACTGAGGCAGGCACCGGCAGCCGCGACAAGGTCGCCATTTTGCGCCACCCCGATGTGCGGCGCATGCTGCTGTCGATGAAGTCGCGCACCGAAGCCATGCGCGCCCTGGCCTGCAGCGTGGCCGCGGCCATGGACAGTGCCGAACGTGCAACCGAGATCGAGCAGCGTCAGCGCAGCCAGGCCTTCGTCGACCTGATGATCCCGGTGGTCAAGGGCTGGAGCACCGAGAACGCGATCGATATCGCCTCCCTCGGCGTACAAATCCATGGCGGCATGGGCTTTATCGAAGAAACCGGCTCGGCCCAGCACCTGCGCGATGCCCGCATCACCACCATTTACGAAGGCACCACCGGCATCCAGGCCGGCGACCTGATCGGGCGCAAGATCGCCCGCGACCAAGGCTTGGCCATTGGCCGGGTCATCGAACAGATGCGCCAGGTCGAGCAGCAATTGCTTATCGCAGACAACGCAACGCTGGCCACTATTTCCGGTGCCTTGGGCCAGGGTGTAAACGCACTGGAGCAAACCGTCGGGTTTATCGTGTCGAACTACGACCGGCAGGTTGCCCAAGTATCCGTGGGCGCGGTGCCCTTCCTTGAGCTGTTCGGCACGGTCGCCGGTGGCTGGCAACTGGCGCGCTCGGCCTTGGTGGCCCAGCAACGACTGGATGACGGCAGCCAGGAGCTGGACTTCTATCGCGGCAAGCTTGTGACAGCACGCTTCTATGCCGACCACCTGCTTTCCCGCGCGCAAGGCCTGGCCCATTGCGTGATCCAGGGTGGTGAAGCGGCTTTGTTGATCAACGACGAACAGTTCTGAGCCTGCCCTCTCCCAGGTTCACCCTGAGAATGAAGGGAGGAAGGCTGTATCAAGGCTTCCAGGCGCTTGCCTTGGGTTTTGTGCTGTTGCCTAGATCGAGCGCCGCCCGCGCGGCGCATCGCGGCTGAAGCCGGCTCCTACATTGGTTGCAACGTGCCATTTTCTGTGGGATCGGCGTTGTTAGCCTTGGTGGTTCGGCTTTGGATTTTTGTGGTTTCGGGTGGGGGCGCGTGACTGACAACTCCAATCTCACAGGCCATGGCACGTTGCAACCAATGTGGGAGCCGGCTTTAGCCGGCGATGCGCCGCGCGGGCGGCGCTCGATCTCAAGAGCAAAGGAAAAACCAAGGCAGGCACCTTGTGTGGCTCATGCGATCTGTTGACAGGCACTCTGCGGTTCACCCTGAGAATGAAGGGAGGAAGGCCGTATCAAGGCTTCCAGGCGCTTGCCTAGGGTTTTGCGCTGTTGCTTAAATCGAGCGCCGCCCGCGCGGCGCATCGCGGCTGAAGCCCGCTCCTACATTGGTTGCAACGTGCCATTTTCTGTGGAATCGGCGTTGTTAGCCTTGGTGGTTCGGCTTTAGTTTTTTGTGATTTCGGGGGGGCGCATGGCTGACAACTCCACTCTCACAGGCCATGGCACGTTGCAACAAATGTGGGAGCCGGCTTTAGCCGGCGATGCGCCGCGCGGGCGGCGCTCGATCTCAAGAGCAAAGGAACAACCAAGGCGGACACCTCGTGGGGCTCATGCGATCTGTTGACAGGCACTCTGCGGGTTCACCCTGAGAAAAGGGAGGAAGGCCGTATCAAGGCTTCCAAGCGCTTGCCTTGGGTTTTGTGCTGTTGCTTAAATCGAGCGCCGCCCGCGCGGCGCATCGCGGCTGAAGCCCGCTCCTACATTGGTTGCAACGTGCCATGGCCTGTGGGGTTGGGGTTGTTAGCCTTGGTGGTTCGGCTTTAGGTCTTTGTGGTTTCGGAGTCTTGCGCGTGGCTAACAACTCCAATCTCACAGACCATGGCACGTTGCAACAAATGTGGGAGCCGGCTTTAGCCGGCGATGCGCCGCGCGGGCGGCGCGCGATCTCAAGAGCAAAGGAAAAACCAAGGCAGGCACCTTGTGTGGCTCATGCGATCTGTTGACAGGCACCCTACGGATTCACCCTGAGAATGAAGGGAAGTAGGCCGTATCAAGGCCTCCAAGCGCTTGCCTTGGTTTTTACGCTGTAGCCCAAATCGAGCGCCGCCCGCGCGGCGCATCGCGGCTGAAGCCCGCTCCTACATTGGTTGCAACGTGCCATTTTCTGTGGAATCGGCGTTGTTAGCCTTGGTGGTTCGGCTTTAGTTTTTTGTGATTTCGGGGGGGGCGCATGACTGACAACTCCACTCTCACAGGCCATGGCACGTTGCAACAAATGTGGGAGCCGGCTTTAGCCGGCGATGCGCCGCGCGGGCGGCGCTCGATCTCAAGAGCAAAGGAACAACCAAGGCGGACACCTCGTGGGGCTCATGCGATCTGTTGACAGGCACTCTGCGGGTTCACCCTGAGAAAAGGGAGGAAGGCCGTATCAAGGCTTCCAAGCGCTTGCCTTGGGTTTTGTGCTGTTGCTTATATCGAGCGCCGCCCGCGCGGCGCATCGCGGCTAAAGGCTAGGCGCCCCCGCCGCTCCTACATTGGTTGCAACGTGCCATTTTCTGTGGGATCGGCGTTGTTAGCCTTGGGGGTTCGGCTTTAAGTCTTTGTGGTTTCGGGGTATTGCGCGCGGCTGGCAACTCCAATCTCACAGGCCATGGCGCGTTGCAACCAATGTAGGAGCGGCGGGGGCGCCTAGCCTTTAGCCGCGATGCGCCGCGCGGGCGGCGCTCGATCTCAAGAACAAAAGAAAAACCAAGGCAGGCACCTTGTGGGGTTCATGCGATCTGTTGACAGGCACTCTGCGGTTCACCCTGAGAATCAGCCCTTTCAAGGTCTTTCATCTTTTTTGGCCTTGAGCACCCGGTCCGTCGATACATGAGCACGCGCAGCTTTGCCCTCGAGCCATTCCTTGGGTTTATCTACTTTGGGGCCGCGTTTGCTTTTAGCGACCTGTCGGGGCTGGATATTCCTGGCCAGCGCCAACAGACGCTCCGCCAGAGTTTCTGAGGTCGTTTGGAGTGATAGGTAATCCGAGGGCAACGCGATCTGCATCCCCTCATAACTGCTGCGCACCTGCACCGCCAGGTGGAAGATCGAAGCTTCCCAGCCCTCGGGCTGCGTCTGGCGATGGGCCTGTTCAACACTGCGCTTAAGGACCGACAAAACGTTGTAGGCCAAGATCGCCGAGGCAAAACCGAGCAAGGCCGCTCGGGGGTTGCCCAGGCTTGCGATTTCACTGTCCAGCACCGATTCCAGGCGTTGGAACATCCCTTCGATACTCCAGCGACGACGGTACAAATCAGCGATCTGCTGAGCACTGATGCTGTCGGGCAAATTGCTCCAGAATAAGAGCGTGGAGTCACCCGACTCAGTGGGCGTTCGCAAGCTCAGTTCAATTCGCCGCCAGCAGCGTCCGCCTTTCAATTCGATGGTTTGTTCACGCACCGTTCCAGCCTCGACAGACACGGGTTCTTGCCAGTCGTTTTCCTGGATCAGGCGTGGATGGTGACTCTGCTGACGAATAATGAACGAGGCGCCCGACTCCTCGCAGGCTTCCATGACGGGGAGCGTGCAATAGAGCCGATCGGCCATCCACAGCTGTCCCGCCCTCGCACTCGCCAGCAACGGCAGTACGCTGACGCGTTCACTGGCGTAGGCATCTTCGCAGGGCTGAAGGTCAACGACCTGATCCAGGTCGGGGTCATAGACCACGACCGAAAAACCAGGCCGCGCGGCGCCTCGTTCACGCCGCAAAGCCCCCAGACGTTTTTCGGTAGAAGGCAGGTGGTTGCCGTCGACGATACGCAGTTGCCAGCCGGGCAAAATGGCTGAACAGCCCAACGCTTCTATGGTCGGGGTCAACCGCTCTGCGCTGCCGGTGACCAGGGCCCGCAGCAACGCGGGTTCTGTGCGGCTGACCTTGTCATAGAGCGCTGCCAAGGTAACCGGAAGGTCCTCCATCTGACGTGCAGCGGCATGCAGTGAAGGTCGTAAACCCAATGAAACAAGGGACATCAGCTCAACGATGGTCGAAAACAAAAGCTCACGCGGGTACTGGCGTTGGCGATGGTTTTCGAACACCTGATCGACCCACTCGGCCGGGATGGCCTGCTCCAACGCCAACTTGGCCATGACGCTGGCCGGTGCTTTTTTTTCAAACCGCGCTAAGACTTCTTCCCACATCGTTTCGTCATCCTGGACCGTAGATGGGAGAGAGTTTAAACGAAGACCTTGAAAGGGCTGACCCTGAGAATGAAGGGAGGAAGGCCGTATCAAGGCTTCCAGGCGCTTGCCTAGGGTTTTGCGCTGTTGCTTAAATCGAGCGCCGCCCGCGCGGCGCATCGCCGGCTAAAACCGGCTCCCACATTGGTTGCAACGTGCCATTTCTGTGGGATCGGCGTTGTGAGCCTTGGGGGTTCGGCTTTAAGTCTTTGTGGTTTCGGGGTGTGTCTCATCAAGGAAGGTGGCGCCCCCGCAAAAAAGGGGGGGCTGGGACGAAAAACAATTTCGGCAGGCTTGAACGGGTCACTGCGACTGAGTAATGGCCTTGGCCCAGTCTATGAAGCTTCTGATCTTGGGCAGATCGTCGTGATGCTCTGCATAAGCCACGTAATGCGCACCGGGACTGGGGCTTGAGTAGTGCCAGGGCACCAGCAGTGTGCCTTGGCTTAATTCGACTTCGACCATGAAGCTTGGCACCAGTGCCACGCCAAAGCCTGTCATTGCCGCACGAATGCACATATCGAAGGTGTCGAACTGTGGGCCGTGATAGCTGCTGTTGGAGGTGATCTGTTGCGCATCGAACCAATTGTGCCAAGCCTCTGGCCGTGAGGTGCACTGCAGCAACATACAGTGGGTGAGATCCTGAGCGCTGGCGATAGGATGCCGCTCAATAAATGTCGGCGAACAGACCGGCACAACGGTTTCACCGAAAAGCTCAACACAGGTCGCCCCAGGCCAGGAGCCGCCTCCGTAGAAGAACGCGATATCGGCCTTGGCCTGCACGAGGTCGAAAGGCTCAAGCTCGTTTCGTATGTCCAAGCGAATATGGGGAAAGCGCTCAGCGAACTCCGGCAATCGGGGAATCAGCCAACGCGAGCCGAACGTGGGCTGAGTGGCGATACGCAGGACCTCTGTCTCTCCACTAAAAGACACCATGTAGCGGCTGGAAATGTCCGTTTGCGCGAGGATTTTATTTACCTCGACCAAGTACAACCCGCCCGCAGGCGTCAGCTTCAGGCTATTACGGATACGGTGGAACAGCCGCTGTTGCAGCATCTGCTCAAGCTGGGCGACCTGCTTGCTCACCGCACTTTGAGTCAGGTTAAGTTCTTGGGCCGCGCGAGTGAAACTCAAGTGCCGCGCTGTGGACTCGAAACATTCGAGACCCGCCATCGAGGGTAATAGCTTTCTGGACATACAGGTGATTGCTGCTACAGGACGTGAAGGAAAGACAGCATGTTGCCGGTCAGAAACAGGCAACGGAGAACGCCAGACCCTAATCCTACGAGGAGGAAATCGCAAGGGCTGATAGCCGTGTGCCTGGGCAGGAGCCTTTGCAGCTTGCATTCCAATTCGGAACTAGCTGGCTGTCGCTGGCTGAATTGCCCAAGGCTGATACAGACTTTCTGCAAGAGTGTCCGAGCGTTATCAGCGATGAAGGCAGGCTCAATCTGTAACCACGTACAGGCTAGATACCTCTTGCTGCTCATCTATTCAAGGCAGCTTTCAGGCGTTGCGGGCAAGCTATCGATAAATGCAGCAATCTGCCGGCTTCCCCGCAAGTGCACCGCAGGTATCTGCGGGCCTATCGCCAAGCGCACTGCCTCGATTCCTGGGCGGTAACCGCGATCAAAATTCCACACAAAGTTCAAGAAGGCCAGGAACGCCCGATCGAGCTTCTCTGTGCAGCCTGCTGCAAGGTCAGGGCGAGGACGCCTCTCTTGGCCATTTTCGGCCTGAGCCACGGGCAGCTATGGGTCGACTTCAGTCTGTCACGACCAACGGCAGTCGACCCAAAGCTGACGGTGGCGACCGGCAAAAATCGGCCAAAAGCGGACAGAACCTCAGGAAGCATAGGTATCTACACAACTCTGGGGCAGCGCGGCTCTTGTAGCCGCTGCCGAGGTACGAGGCTGCGATCGGCGGCGAAGCCGTCGTAAATTCAGGCCCTTCGGGGTGCCTGATGGATTACGGTCTCAGGTTTACGGCCGCTTCGCTGCCGATCGCAGCCTCGTACCTCGTCAGCGGCTACATTCGTAGCAGTACGGCAAAAGATGTGTAGATACCTATGCTCAGGAAGGTCACCGTCGAAACCAAGTTTTTGATTAACGGTCAGGCACCTGCTGAAGGCTGCAAGCTATTGAGTTACAAGGAGTCGCGGCTGCAGCTTTGGGTCGGTCAGCGCACTGCGAACATTTGCTTACAAAACAGGAGCTCGTTAAAGACCGAGTTTGTAACTTACAGTGTTAGGTTACTGCGCTTGATCGGGCCATGAGATGCTCAGCTTTAATTATGCGCTTCAAACTACCCAGCCTTCCTGCCTTCGGTGCTTACCTTGCCCTTTCTTGCCTTTTTGCGGGCGCATGGTTCACCCACCCTGCTCCTACGCATTCTTCCTTTGCCCTGATGAATCCGGTGATGGCTGTGGCTGAACAAGTGGCCAAGCCCATTTATACCAGCCGTTTCGCCTCATCTGGGCTGGTGGACTTCGTGCATTCCTCGGCGGTAACAGCCTTGCCTGACGGTAACCTGATGGCGGTCTGGTTCGCCGGCTCTCGCGAAGGCGCAGCCGACGTGCAGGTGCGCTCTGCCCGTTTCGACGCGAGCACCAGCGAGTGGGGTGCGGAACAGGTATTGGCGACTCGGGATTCGACTCAACAGGGCACTCGGAAATACATTCGAAAACTGGGCAACCCGGTCATTGCACTCGCGCCGGACAATCGCCTCTGGTTGTTCTACGTGTCCGTGTCCATGGGTGGCTGGGCCGGCAGTGCGGTCAATGTGATGGTCTCGGACGACTATGGTCGCCATTGGTCCGCGCCACGCCAATTGATCACTTCACCCTTTCTGAATATCAGCACCCTGGTCCGGTCGGCACCGGTGTTTCATGCCGACGGCTCCATCGGTTTACCGGTCTACCACGAATTTCTGGGCAAGTTTGCCGAGTACCTGTACCTGAGCGCAGACGGTGATGTGATCGATAAATTCCGCATCAGCCGCGGCAATAATTCATTGCAACCCACGGTAGTTCCGCTGGATGGGCAGCGCGGCATCGCCTTGTTGCGCTATGCCGGCAACACCCACCACCGTGTGCTGGCGACCCGCACTGATGATGCCGGACAAACCTGGAGTGAACCTTATCCGCTCGAACCATCGAATCCGAATTCCTCATTGGCGGCCGTTGCGACTCCCGAACATGGGTTGCTGGTGGCCCTCAATGACCTGCGGGAGGGCCGCTTCAAGCTGAGTCTTTATAACACCGACGCAAAAATGGACGATTGGCGCTCGTTGCCGGACCTGGACAAATCACCTGATCCAGAGGGCGATCCGTTTCCACCCCGGGCCTACAAGGAAATCATTGGCAATGAGTTCCGCAGTTCCAGTGGCGCGCTTCGCCAACCGCTAGAGGCGCAGTTCCTGAGCAACCTCGACAGCCGGACATGTACTGAGCAAGGGTGCAAGTTTGAATATGAATACCCGTACTTCATCCGTAGTCCCGACGGTATGTATCACTTGGTTTATTCCTGGAACAACACTTTCATCAAGCACGTCACCTTCAATGATACGTGGCTGTCCGAGCGTCTCAAATGATTAACCTGTGGCAAGCCCATGTCAGCTTCGCAATGATCATCTTCCTGCTGCTGCCTTCTTTTGGTTTAAACCGGGTTAGGGGTATCGCGCTGTTGGTCGCTTTGCTGGCAGCCAGCTTCATACCGCTGGACGGGTTGTCGCTGGCCGCTTACTTGCGCAGCCACATTGATGACCTTGCGGTCACGTCCCTGGTCTTCATGGGGTGGGGCTGTTTACGTCGACTGGGTTTCTTGCCGCCTGCGCAGCAAGGTAAAACCAGCGTATTGATCATCTTTGCCTCGATGGCCCTGATGCTCTATCCGGCAACCCTGGGTTTGAGTTATCTGGACCCTTATCGGTTTGGCTACAGCCCGCGCCCTATGTTGATTTTCGTCGCACTGCTCACGTTAAGCCTGTTTTACCTGCGCAACGGCCTGGCAGTCGTGATGCTGGCCAGCGCGACCCTGGCCTTCATCGCCGGGATAAAGCCTTCGCAAAACTATTGGGATTACTTGGTTGATCCGCTGCTGGGTCTGTATTGCTGCGCGACACTACTGATGCTTGCCACGCGCTGGACGTATGGTTGGCTAAACAAGCTGCGCGGCTCAGTGCGAAACGTATCCAAATCCGTTTGAGACTTAACGACATTTTTGACAGGGGAACATGGATGGGTTGGCTGCAATCGAGACGTTTGCATTACTGGGTAAGCGCAACAGCGATTGCGTTTGCGTTGTTTGCACTGCTACGGGTGGTGTTCTTTTTCGGCTTTTCCGGTTTCGACGCCAGAGCCCTGATCGACGAAAATGCCGTCTTGGAAACCTTAGGCATCGGCTTTCGTTTCGATTTGCGCTTGGCCATCCTGGTGATGTTGCCGTTGGCGCTGCTGGCCTGGATTCCTCGTTGGAATCTTATCGGCAGCCGCCTGCTTCGCCGGATGGCACGCGTGTATGTGTCAGCAACCCTGAGCGTCCTGCTGCTGATCTATATCATCGATTTTGGCCATTACGCGTACCTGGGCGTGAGGATCAACGCCACCGTGCTGCGCTTCATCGAGGATGCACAAATATCCCGCGATATGGTCTGGCAAACCTACCCGGTTATCTGGATTTCCCTGGGTTGGCTGGCAACGGTCGCACTGGTGACCTTGGCCCTGGTGCGGCTGGAACGCGTGACGCTGGACCGCCGCCGCAAACCCATTCACCCGATCACCGCCACATGGGGTGGCGCGTTGATGGTCGTGGTGGTGCTGTCAGGTATTTTAGGCCGTGTCGAGAACATGAACCTTGAAAACCCTGTCCCGTTGCGCTGGAGCGATGCGTTCTTCTCGGGCAATAGCCAGATCGCCGCGTTAGGCCTGAACCCGGTAATTTTCCTCTACGACACGGTCAAGGTCGGCCAGTCGCGCTACGACGAAGCGCAGGTGCGCGAACACTACGCCGTGATGGCGAACTACCTGGGGGTCGACCAGCCCGACCCACAAACCCTTAACTTCGTACGTAACCAGACGCCACAATCCTACAAAATACCGGGCTCCCGGCCACCGAACGTGATGTTTGTCATGCTTGAGTCGCTGGGTACGAGCGCCGTCGGGGCCTACGGCAACCCGATCAATCCGACGCCCCATCTCGATCGCCTGGCCAGCCAGAGCTGGTTTTTCGAACACTTCTATGTTCCGGTTACGGGAACCGCAAAAACCGTCTGGGCTAGCATTACCGGGGTGCCTGACGTAACGCGTCAGGAAACCGCGACGCGTAATCCGCTGATCACCAAACAGCACACAGTGATCAATGCCTTCAGCGGTTATGAGAAAATCTACACCATCGGCGGCAACTCCGGCTGGGCCAATATGAATGCCTTGATTCGGCAAAGCATCGACGGAGTTCGTTTGTTCGAAGAGCGGGACTGGAAATCCCCGGTGGTGGATGTCTGGGGGATTTCAGATCTGGATCTGTTCAAGGAAACCGACAAGATCCTGCAAGCACTGCCCAAGGACAAACCGTTCTTTGCGTATGTACAGACTGCCGGTAACCATCGTCCCTTCACGATTCCCAAGAGCAATGATGGGTTCGAGGTCAAGCACCCTACCTTGGCAGAAGTACAGGCCGCAGGATCGCGCAGTGTCGAGCAGTACAACGCAGTGCGCTTGCTGGACTTCAACATCGGACGCTTGATGGAAATTGCCAAGGAAGGTGGCTACTACGACAACACCATTTTCGTGCTGTTTGGCGACCATAACACCCGTATCGCCCAGATCCCTTTCCTGGCACCGGCTTATGAGCAACTAGGTCTGGAAAGCAATGCGGTGCCGATGATCATCCACGCGCCTGGCTTGCTCGGGACGCGTAACGTCAAGGAAGCGGTCGGCCTGGTGGACTTGCTGCCAACCGTGGCGGGTATGGCCGGCCTTGAGTTTCGCAACAGCGGCATGGGTCGTGATATTCAGCAGCCAGCGCCCGAGGGTGAACGCGTGGTACCGTTGGTATTACGTGAGGGCACGTTCCCGTTAATTGCGGGCGTTACTCAACACTATATGGTGCAGATGGAGCACGACGGCAGCTCGCCGACTCTCCACGACCTGGCCTCACTGACGCCGATGGACGACGTGGCTCGGCAAAACCCTGAAGAGTTCAAACGCCTGGTGCAGCTGACCCGCGGAATGCATGAAACCTCAAGGTTGATGTTGTACCAGAACGTGCGACAGTGACTGCGAGTGCCAGCCAACCCGCGCCTATGGTTCAGATAAACGCGGACCCACCCGTGACGCAAGTAGCGGGTTGGGATCGAGTACATGGGTCGCCCCCACTTCCGGGGCCTTGCCCTATACCCGGCACGATCAGCGCACGTCGACGTCACGCTGTGAGGGAGACATCGACGGACTTGTGGCAGAAGTGCGCTTTGTATTTACGGTAACTCAGCTCCTGCAACCGCCCAGCATGGATGATTTTGAACGAGTCGCGCCGACTGGATCAAGCTCATGATCGCAGCCGCTGGATGATTTCTGCCTGTCGCGATTGGCTGCAACGGATCGATGACTGTTGCGTCGATCAGTTGAATCCACAGCCAATAGCGGACAGTGGACAAGCTGCCGGCATGCCAGCAGCGTCATTCGATTTGCCACCTATACTCACCGGGCAGTTCGGGTTTGCCATCTTTGTCGTGGCTCTCCTCGAGCAATGTCGTACGCGCAGTGACCACACTCAGGCAAAACACAGACTTGCAAAATGACAAGAAGCGTTAGACCCTCAGCGTTTTTAACCGTCACGAGGATCGCCGATGAGAAACCTATCTGTCCTGTCAGTTGCCTTTGCAGTCGCTCTTGCAGGCTGTGCCTCAGCCCCATCAGGGCTCGAGCCCGGTACTGCACACACGGAAGTATGCAAGGCAACCAATGAGCAAGAAATCTCGGGCTTGTTTGACCGATGGAATCGCTCACTGCAAACCGGTGACCCACACCAGGTTGTCGCCAACTATGCCGAACGCTCGGTCCTTCTGCCTACCGTGTCGAACAAACCGCGATTAACCGCGGCGGAAAAAGAGGACTACTTCCATCACTTCCTGGCAAACAAGCCCACCGGCAGGATCGACTCGAGAACCATAGAGATTGGCTGTAACTCAGCGGTTGATGCTGGGCTTTATACGTTCAACTTTGGCACTACGGGTGCTCAAGTCAAAGCTCGCTACACTTACACCTACAAGTGGGACGGAACGCAGTGGTTGATTACGAGCCACCACTCCTCTGCAATGCCAGAGAAGCTTTGAGGTGGCCATCAACCAAAACGGCGTCTGACTCTTGCTCAGCCGAACAGATCGGAGTTCATGAAGCCCCCATTCCCGATCCGCCAACCCTGCCCGCCCGGAGCCTGCACCTGCGGGCTTGAGCGACTGCTGGACACTCCCGGCGCCGATCTGCGCATCCTGCGCCTGACGCGCCAGGAGGAAAAGCGCCTGCTCGACCGGCTGGAAAGTATCGAGTGCCTGGCCGACCTCGAGCATATGCAACTGCGGATGTTCGAGCAGTTGGGCATCCGCCTGGAAATCGCCCCAGGCCACAACGAAGTGCGCACCATGCGCGGCATCGGTATTCACATCGACGAACTGCCCGGACTCTGTCGTAAAACCCGCCAGTCGATCCCGGCAGCGATTCGCCGAGGGTTGGAGAAGCGACCGGAGATTGCCTACAGGCTGCTCGATGTCCATGACCTCTTGCGCGATGCCTGAGGTGCCCGACTGAGGAGAACATTGCGGTGTCAAATCAGCTGGTAATACGCAACATGACCCGCTCCGAGCTGGACGAGCTCGTCGCCTGGGCTGCACGCGAGGGTTGGAATCCCGGCCTTCACGATGCCGAGCTGTTCTGGGTGACGGACCCTGAGGCTTTCATCGCGGCGGACCTTGATGGCGAGTTGATTGGCGGCGGCGCCATCACGTCCTACAACGGCGAATTCGGCTTCATGGGTTTCTTCATCGTTCGGCCCGAATATCGCGGGCAGGGCCTGGGCAATGCACTCTGGCATGCCCGCCGCGAGCGACTCCTCGCCCGCCTGCGCCCGGGTGCGAGCATCGGCATGGACGGTGTCTTCGCGATGCAGGACTACTACGCCAAGGGTGGCTTCGTCTTCTCCCATCGCAACATGCGTTTTCGTGCCGAGATCCCCGAACGTCCGGAAACCTCACTGGTTGACGGCCAAGACATCGTCCCGCTGGCTACCTTTGCATTCGATCAGGTGCTCGATTACGACCGCACCTGCTTCCCCGCCTCGCGCCCGACCTTCCTGAGAGGGTGGATAGCCCAACCCGATGCGCTCGCCCTGGGTTGCCGGCGCGAAGGAAGGTTGAGCGGATTTGGCGTGGTGCGACGCTGCAGGGAAGGCTGCAAAATCGGCCCCTTGTTCGCCGATGACGCCCTGGCGGCCAATGCCCTCTACTCGCACCTGGCAGGCTTTGCCGCGGGTGGCCCGCTGTTCCTCGACGCCCCACAGAACAACTGCGCCGCGATGGAACTCGTGCACCAGCATCAGATGATCGAGGTCTTCGGCTGCGCGCGCATGTATCTCGGCCCTCCTCCGGCGCTCGCGCACGAACGTGTGTTCGGCGTCACGACCTTCGAGCTGGGCTGATGTCGGCGCGCGATCTGGTCGGTTACGGCGGTTGCCCACCCCCTCCGCGATGGCCGGGTGAGGCTCGCGTCGCGGTTCAGTTTGTGCTCAACATCGAGGAGGGCGCGGAGTCGTGCATCCTCAATGGCGATGCCCAGTCAGAGGCCTATCTCCACGAGCTGCCGGGCCGCCCCCCTCGCACGGGAGAACGGGACTTGAGCGTCGAGGGCATGTATGAATACGGATCGCGCACAGGCGTGTGGCGCATCCTGGAGCTGTTCAGCGCCCGTGGCCTGCCCTTGACCGCCTTCGCCGTCGGCCAGGCACTGGAACTCAATCCGCAGATCGGCCATGCGCTCTGCGCTGCCGGGCATGAGGTCGCCGGGCACGGTTACCGTTGGCTGGACTATCGCGACATCCCTGAAGACGAAGAGCGGCGCCATATCCGCCTGACCCTCGACGTGATCGAGCGGATCTGCGGCAAGCGCCCCATAGGTTGGTACACAGGAAGGGTCAGCCAAAACACCCGCCGCCTGTTGCGCGAGGACGGCGGGCTCCTCTACAGCTCAGACGCCTACAACGATGACTTGCCCTATTGGCTCCCAGGTTCGCCCGCACACCTGGTGATCCCGTACACGCTGGTCAACAACGACGCCCGCTATCTGCTGCCGAACGGTTTCTCTTGCGGGGAAGACTTCTTCCGGCTGCTCAAGGATGCTTTCGACCTGCTGTGGCAAGAGGGCGCGCAACATCCGAAGATGATGAGCGTCGGCCTGCATGGCCGGATCAGCGGTCATCCCGCGCGCGCGATGGCGCTGGCGCGCTTTCTCGATTACGTGCAAGGCCACGACTCGGTGTGGGTCTGCCGGCGGGAAGAGATTGCCAGGCACTGGATAGCCGAATTCCCCGCTGAATCATGACCGTTACATTTGAATTTTCCGCAGCCAGTAGAGTTTTCTTAACAAAAACGGACATCCCGCGTTAAATCAAGCAGCACAACAATCCAGATGCCACGTAAATCATTGAAATAAAACATAAAAAAACAAAAAAAGTTTGGCACGAAATTTGATCCAGTCCTTGCGTGAATTTAAAAATTTCGCCTCGTTAACAACAATAAAAGGACGGACTCTAATGCATCAGACATTCAACCACCGCACACCTCTTGCGCTCAGCGCTGGCTTGATTCTGGCCACCAGCGCTTCACTGGCTCAGGCTACCGAAGGCGGGATATCGTCTTGGCCGATGGGCATCGAAATCTACGGCATGGGCATTCTGCCTCCGCCGGGTACTTACGGGCAGTTATTCGTCGGCAACTATTTGGCCGATACCGTGCGTGATAACGCGGGCGATAAAGTGGCCGACATTGACCTGCGCGTCACCACCCTTGTGCCACGTTTTGTCTGGGTCACCGAACAGCAAGTGCTCGGGGGCAATCTGGGCTTTCACGCTTTGCTACCGCTCAATGACGCGCGGCTGAACATCAAGAACGGCCCGCACGACCACAAGCGCGGCATTGGCGATGCTCACCTTGGCCCGGTGGTCGGTTTCCACCACAGTGACAAGTTTCATACTGCTGTGGGTGTCGACTTCGTACTGCCCACCGCCAGCGAGTACGACAAGGACGACCTGGTCAACCTCGGCAATAACTACTACACCGTACAGGCGGTGTATGCCATGACCTACATGGACCCCAAGGGTTTCAACGCTGATATGCGCCTGATGTACGATTACAATTTCGAGAATCAGGACACTCACTACCAGTCTGGTCGCGAGCTTCATGCCGACTACACCCTTGGTTGGGGCTTGGGTAATGGCTGGGTACTCGGCGTTGGTGGCCATGCCTATAAGCAGGTGAGTGATGACCAGTGCGGTGCTTCCCATTGCGCGGCTGCGGGCTTGGTTGATGCTACTGATGGCAATCGTGGTAGTTCGTTCTCAATTGGGCCGGCGGTGCAATACGCCAGCAAGGATGGCTGGTTTTTCAGCGCCAAATGGCAGGATGAATCCGGTGTGCGTAACCGTACCGATGGGCAGGCGTATTGGCTGAAGTTGACTGTGCCGCTTTGAGCCAACCCTGGTTTCACCGTACAAAAAAGCCCCGTGATCATCTGATCACGGGGCTGCTAAAACCAATGTGCTTGAATCTGGAGCATATCCGTTTTCGAGGGTGACGCTTAGTCACCTTTCCGCCCTTACGGCGTGTCACTTTTGCCGGGCGCAAAAGTAACCAAAACGCCTGGTCCCCGCATCCGGCCCTACGCTGCGCTCCGGGTTCCCTCCCTCCGCACCTGCTCCGTGGGGCCGCGCCGACGGGCCGTCCATGGCCCATCGGCGCTTGCGGGCCATCCATGGCCCTTACCCCAGGGAGGAAGGTCGTATCAAGGCCTCCAGGCGCTTGCCTTGGGTTTTGTGCTGTTGCTTACATCGAGCGCCGCCCGCGCGGCGCATTCGCGGCTAAAGCCTGCTCCTACATTTGTTGCAACGTGCCATTTTCTGTGGGATCGGCGTTGTTAGCCCTTGGTGGTTCGGCTTTGGATCTTTTTGGGTTTCGGTGGGATTGCGCGTGGCTGACAACTCCAATCTCACAGGCCATGGCACGTTGCAACAAATGTAGGAGCAGGCTTTAGCCGCGATGCGCCGCGCGGGCGGCGCTCGATCTCAAGAACAAAGGAAAAACCAAGGCAGGCACCTCGTGGGGCTCATGCACCACTGCGCAGGCGCTCCAGTCGGCCTCCTGAAGGGACATCCGCGGTGTCTGGATTTTCTGTGCTTGAGGATCAAGATCACGATCAAGTACTGGCTATTTCTTCAGTCACAAATGGCTTGAGCTGCCCAATGAAAGTCTTGCCGTGTTCGAACCAGGCCTTTCGCTTGTCGGCCTCCATGTAGACTTGGTAATGCTCGTCATCCAGGAACCAGCACTCACCAATGGCATGCACAGGGCCGACATCCAGGTAGGGGACGTGGGTATCGCTTGGGTTGCTTGCCACCAACCGTACTTCGTATTTGTGCAGGCCCGGCATGCCCTCGCTCATGTCGAAGTGGAGGATGCATTCGCGCTTGAAGACTTCGTCGCTCATGGTTTCAGGCTTTACCAGCAGATAGACAATTCTGATCATTTGAGTTTCTCGACTACGTTGTTCGCAAAGGGTTGCAGCAGTGGCTCGTCAGTATCCGGGACGATGGTGTCCAGGCGGATGCCCTTGGTTTCAGGCAGCAGCATCAGGGCCGACACCGCCAGTGCGTAAGCGACCAGGCAAAATCCGCCGACCGTTTGTGCCAGGCCAAATTTGGCCGCCAGCAGGCCAACGCCCGTCACAGCCAGCGCACCGATGGATTTACCGACGTTGTAGGAAAACCCCATGCAGGTGGTTCGAACCTGGGTAGGAAATTGTTCACTCAGGAACGGCCCCAGTGCCGCGAACATCCCGATCGCAAACGCGCCGACCAGAAAGCCCATCAAATGCGCCACGAATACGTTGAAGGGCACAAACATATAGGCGACGGTCACGATCCAGGAGCCCAGCGACAGCATGATCAGGGTGGGGCGACGACCGAGCCGGTCAGAGAGGTAGGCGGTGGCGCAAAATCCGCAGAAGCTGCCCGCAGCCATGATCAGGATGGTCACGATCAGCGACCCCTTCTCGACACCGCGCTCCGCCATCAGTGAAGGTGTCCATACCAGGATGACGTAGCACCCGGCCTGCAAGCCGATCACCAGCAGGCTGGACAACATGCTGACTCGAATGTATCGCTTGGAAAATACCGTCCAGATCGTGGCCTTTTCGACATTGGATTGGCGTGCCTGCTCGAACGCCTGGGAATCCTTGACGTTGCGGCGAATGAAAATGACCACCAGCGCCGGAAGCACCCCGACCCAAAAAGCGACACGCCACGCATATTCCGCCGGGACATAAGCCAGAATGGCTGTCACGATCAGCACCGCAGCCGACCACCCCAGGGCGAAGCCGGACTGGACAAAGCCCAGCGCCTTACCGCGGTTTTTCGGGTTGATCACCTCAGCCATCAAGGCCACGCCTACCGCCCACTCACCCCCGAAACCCAGCCCCTGAAGCGTTCGCGCCACCAGCAGTTGCTCAAAGTTCTGGGCAAACCCGGCAACGACCCCGAACAAGGTAAACCAGCACACGGTAAAGATCAGGATGCGTACTCGCCCGAAGCGATCGCTCAGGATACCCGCGACCCAGCCGCCCAGCGCGGCGGACAGCAGCGCCGAGGTGCCGACGATGCCCGCCTCGCCCTTGGTCAGGCCCCAGATGGCCATCAGGGTTGGCAGCAGGAAACTGAACATCTGCATGTCGTAGGAATCCAGGGCCCATCCTGCATAGCAGGCCCAGAAGGTTTTTTTCTCACGTGCGGAGCCGCTCTTGTACCAGGAGAACATGGGAGCATCCTTTATTGTTATGGGTATCTCAGTGCCGTCGAGCTTCTCTTAGATTCTCGTGTGCGCCTATTTGAGTTATTGAAAGCCTGCCTTTTGCTTTCCCTAATCAGTCAGGGCCGTCTTAGTAAACCGCGGTGCATTCATCGCGGCTAAAGCCGGCTCCTACCCAAAGCGTGCCACCGTCCTGTAGGTGCTAGCCTTGGCTGCGATGGCCTCGCCGCGGTACATCAGGCAAACCGCGGTGCGTTCATCGCGGCTAAAGCCGGCTCCTACCCAAAGCGTGCCACCGTCCTGTAGGTGCTAGCCTTGGCTGCGATGGCCACACCGAGGTGCATCAGGTAAACCGCGGTGCGTTCATCGCGGCTAAAGCCGGCTCCTACCCAAAGCGTGCCACCGTCCTGTAGGAGCTAGCCTTGGCTGCGATGGCCTCGCCGCGGTGCATCAGGTAAACCGCGGTGCGTTCATCGCGGCTAAAGCCGGCTCCTACCTCAGAGCAATGCTGTAGGAGACGATCAAGCGGTTCTCGTTCAGCTCACCGATCATGTCCGAACGCACCATTGCATTGCGCCAGCGCACGCCCAGGTTCTTGAGCGGGCCGCTCTGGACGACATAGCTCACGTCCAGGTCGCGCTCCCACTCATGGCCATCACTGCCGGCCACCGAATAACCATCACCGCGCAGATAGCGCGTGAAAGCCGTCAGCCCAGGCACCCCGAATCCGGCGAAGTCCAGGTCGTAGCGTGCCTGCCAGGAACGCTCCTGCGCACGGGTAAAGTCGAGAATCTGCACGACGTTTGCAGCATTGGGGTCTGCGTCCTGCAAAAAGGGAAAAGCCGTTTGCCCGCGGTTGTCCTGGTAGCCCAGCCTCAAGGTGTGGCTCCCCCTGTTGGCGGATAACAGCAGGGTGGTCAGACCGTTGTCGATAGTGCCGGCTCGCCGCCCGCCCACCTCAGAACTGTCGAAATAACCCGCGTTAGCCCCCAGTGTCCAATCCCCCCATTTTTGCGAAGCCAGCAAGCCGTAGTAATTCTGTTGGTAGACGTCTTCCAATTCGGCGCGCCAAAAGGAGGCTGTGAGCTGCGGGTAGACACTGTAGGCGGCGCCTGCGTAATTGAAGCGGTCACTGCTGGCGGCAAAATTCGCCGTGCGCAGGTCATCATGATTACTGCTGGCATTTCGAAAATTGACACTGCGGATCTGGCCTGCATCGACGACCAGGTTGTCGATGTCATTGCTCACCACCGACAAGCCGTTGAAAAACGGCGGCATCAACCGCGCATCGCTGGACAGCAGCACCGGCGACTTGGGCATCAGGCCACCGACCTTGAGCACTGTTTTCGAGACCTTGGCCTTGAAGGCACCCGATACATCGCTGTATTCCCCAGGCCCTGCGTCACCGAATGCATTAGGCAGCAGGCCAGTCCCTGCATGGGCATCCGAGGAATCAAGCTTCAGGCCGACGGCCCCGTACACGTCCAGGCCCACGCCGACCAACCCGTCGGTGTACCCGGACTTGGCGTCAAGCATAAATGACTGTGCCCACTCCACCCGCTGCGACTGCGGCGCATTGTCCTGACGGAAATCTCGATTGAAGTAATAGTTACGCAGGTTGAGATTGACGCTGCTGCCTTCAACGAAGTCAGCCTTGGCGATAGCGGGAAACGCCATGACGGGGGTGATGCAATACAAAGCGCAAGACCGCGCCAGACGATGCTTTTGCATGGGGGTTGTTTCCTGTCGTTGTTCTTATTAGTTACCCGACCGCACGGATCGCAAGCCCCAGCATGGTGAGCCCGTCGTGCGCTGGGTATTGGGATTTGCTTAAGCAGAACTTGCGCACAGCGAAACATGAGCACCGCGGGAGCCATGCCTTAAGCACACTGAAAGAGGGCCTTTCGCTAAATCGAATTGTTAGCGCACGGAGCGGCCGCCATGCTGGCTACCCATGCACCGCATCCCATCACAACAACAAGAGGCTCTTGCGATATGAAGGACGCTTTGATCGTTTCGCCGCTGCGCACTCCCATCGGCAAGTTTGGCGGCGCCCTCGCCTCGCTGACCGCCGACCAATTGGCGGCTACGGTCATCCGTACCCTCATGGACCGCCTGGACATTGCGCCGGGGTCTCTGGACGAAGTCATCGTGTCCCAATCCTATGCGTCCAGCGAAGCGCCCTGCATGGGCCGCTACGCAGCGCTACTGGCCGACTTGCCCCTCGAAGTGCCCGGCTACACGCTCGACCGCCGCTGCGGCTCGGGGCTTCAGGCCATCGTCAATGCGGCCATGCAAGTACAGACGGGCCATGCGCAAGCGGTGATGGTGATCGGTGTCGAGAGCATGAGTAATATCGAGTTCTACAGCACCGACATGCGCTGGGGCGCCCGTGCCGGCAGCGTGAAACTGCATGATCGCCTGGAGCGCGGCCGCGAGCGGTCTCAGCCAGAGTCCCGTTTTGGGCGTATCTCCGGCATGCCGGAAACGGCCGAAAACCTGGCTCGCGACTACTCAATCAGCCGCCTTGAGGCGGATCGCTTTGCGGTGCGCAGCCATCAGAATGCAGCCAGCGCTTGGCAGCAGGGTCGATTCCTGGATGAGGTGATCCCCCTGGACGTACCGGGTAAACGCGGTGCAAGCGTGCAAGTCACGACCGACGAAGGCATTCGCGCCGACGCCAGCCACGATACCCTGGGCCAACTTCGCCCTTTACTGGCTGACGGTGTGTGCACCGCTGGCAACTCCAGCCAACAGAACGATGCCGCCGCCGGCTGCCTGGTGGTCTCACCTGAATACGCGGCACGCTATAACCTGCGGCCACTGGCCCGGCTGGTGGATTGGGCAGCGGCGGGCTGCGATCCGGCACGCATGGGGATTGGTCCGGTACCGGCAGCGGCCAGGCTGTTTCAACGTACCGGCCTGAGCCTGGCCGACATGGACCTGATCGAAGTCAACGAAGCCTTCGCCGCCCAAGCGCTGGCCGTGTTGCGGGCCTGGAACATGGACGATATCGATCGCGTCAACGTCAATGGCTCCGGTATCTCCCTGGGTCACCCTATCGGCGCCACCGGCATACGGATAATGACCACGCTGTTGCATGAAATGCGTCGGCGCGATGCCCGCTACGGCCTGGAAACCCTGTGCATCGGTGGGGGCCAGGGAATGGCCGCCCTGTTCGAGCGAATTTGAAGCTGTTAACCGCGAACTCAAACACGATTGAAGGAATAGCCACATGATGCAGTCACGCATGATCGGAGATATCAAGGTTACCCGGATCCTGGAATACGCAGGCCCTACCCATGACCCGGCCTTTCTCTTTCCCGATATCGATCGCAGCGTGCTGGAAGAACACGAGGCACTGATGGCACCCCATCACTGGGTGCCGCACATGAACAAATTGATCGTCACCATTCAGTTCTGGGTGGTCCACGCGGGCAGCAACATCATTGTGGTCGACACTGGCGTGGGCAACTTCAAACCCAGGGCCGGTATCCCACGCATGAACATGCTCAACACCTTGGTGCGCGAATGGATGATTGCCGCGGGTGCGCCGCCAGAAAAGGTCACTCACGTGGTACTGACTCACCTGCATGCCGATCATGTGGGCTGGAACACCACCTGGCAGGACGGGCGTTGGGTACCGACGTTCCCCAATGCACGCTACTACATCCCCAAGGAGGATTTTGTTTTCTGCAAGGAAGGCAAAAACAAGGAGCCTGGGGTGATCGACGTGTTCGGCGATTCCTTCTTCGACAGCGTCATGCCCATCATCGATGAGGGGCTTGGCGTGATGATCGATCCCACACAAGAGATTGCCGATTGCCTGGTGGTCGAGCCCGCGCCGGGGCACAGTCCTGGGCAAGTGGCGTTCCGCGTTCGCTCAGGTGGCGAGGAAGGGTTGTTCTGCGGCGACATTCTGCACAGCCCCTTGCAGATCGCCCGGCCCGACCTGAACTCGGGCTACTGCATCTGGGCGGACACCGCCCGTCAGACGCGCCTTGCGTTTCTCAACCGCGCCGCCGATCGAGAAGCCCTGATCATGCCCGTGCATTTTGGCGAGCCACATTGCGGCTTCATTCGCCGCCAGGGCGATGGTTTCAGCTTCGAGCCCTCGGCCTGGTAGGCAAAATCCAGAAAGGGCTCACCGTTATGGAACGGGTCTAGCAGAGCGCCTTTCTGGACAGCCCAAGCAACAAGGCAGTACCGTGTTTTATTCCTTGGCTAGAAGCATTCATCATGGCGATGCATTTCGATATCACTGATTTCCGTTTGTTCATCAACATTGCGCAAACCAGCAGTCTGACCAGAGGTGCCGAGCGCTCGTTTCTTTCCGTTCCTGCGGCCAGCAACCGCATCAAGAACCTGGAGGACAATCTGGGGATGCGCCTGCTGGAGCGTTCACCCCAGGGTGTGACGCTGACCAACGCCGGAAAGACCTACCTGCAACACGCGCGTATCGTCCTGGCCCAACTGGAAATGCTGACCGGCGAATTGCAGCAATTCGCTATCGGGCTAAAGGGCCAGTTCCGCCTTCAGGCCAATACCACTGCCATCACCGAGTACTTGCCGCCGGTGGTGGGTGAGTACCTCAAGACCCACCCGGATGTGCATATCGACATGCGCGAGCGGTTGAGCGATGACATTATCCGCAGCATCCGCGAAGGCAGTGCCGACCTTGGGATTGTCTCCGGCAGTGTGGTCACCGAAGGCCTGCAAACGGTTCCGCTGGTCTCCAGCCGCTTGATGATCATCGCTCCCGTTGGCCATCCCCTGCTGGAAAAAAGTGAGGTGTTTTTCAAGGAGGCACTTCAATACGAATTCGTGTCGCTATTGGAAGGCAGCGCCATTCATGTGTTTCTCAGTCGCGCCGCCTCAGCGCTGCACATCCCCTTCACCATTCGTGTACAGGTCGCCAGTTCAGACGCCATTTTCCGTATGGTCGAAGCGGGCGCCGGCATCGCTGTGGTGCCGCAAGCGGTCTATAACCGCCTCAAGGGCCATCATCATATCGGTTCGTGCGGCCTGCTCGACCCCTGGGCGGTTCGCACCTTCCAATTATGCGCCCAGGATTTCGAGGGCCTTTCGGCCTTCGCTCGCGAGTTTGCCAACAGCTTGATTGATTACTACCGCAATCCCCTCCTCCCTACCCTACCTGCCTGATCCCCGCACGTCCTGTAGGAGCCAGCCTTGGCTGCGATGGCCACACCGCGGTGCACCAGGCAAACCGCGGTGCGTTCATCGCGAGTAAACTCTGCTCCTACCCCGATAGCCACACCGCGGTGCATCAGGCAGACGGCGCTGTCTTCATCGCGGGTAAATCGGAGCGCCGAACCGCCGGTTCCTACCGTAGGCCTTAATCAAAGATTAATCAGGGCTTCTGAAGTCCGAAATTGTAGCGCTCGACACCCTTGGGCAAGCTGTGGCGAAGAACTTCCAATTAGGAACATAAGCCATGATCAATAAGCTTTGCGCCAGCGCCCAGGTCGCCCTGGCCGGTATCAAGGATGGTGCAACAATTGCCATCGGGGGATTCGGCGGCGCTGGCATGCCTGACGAGCTCATCAATGCCCTGATCGAACAAGGCGCACGTGACCTCACCCTGGTGAGCAATAACGCCGGCCAAGGCGATTCAGGGCTCGCCGCGTTGCTCAAGGCCGGGCAAGTGCGTCGAATCCTGTGCTCCTACCCGCGGATGGCTGGGTCGCACGTGTTCGAGACCCTGTATCGGGCCGGCAAGATCGAGCTTGAAATCGTCCCCCAGGGCAACCTCGCGGAGCGCCTGCGGGCCGCCGGTTGTGGTATCGGCGGGTTCTACACCCCGACCGGTTTCGGCACCTTGCTGGCCGAAGGCAAAGAGACTCGGCTGATCGATGGTCGCCACTGTGTGCTGGAACTGCCGATTCACGTCGACTACGCGCTGATCAAGGCTCAATCGGGAGACCGTTGGGGCAATCTGACCTTTCGCAAGACCGCACGCAATTTCGGCCCGGTCATGGCCATGGCCGCCAAAAACACCATTGCCTCTATCGAGCAATTCTGCGAGCTGGGTGATCTGGACCCGGAAACCGTGGTCACCCCTGGCATCTACGTGAAGCACCTGGTGCTTCGCCAATCGCCGGCCAATCTTCTGAACCAGGCAGGATAAGCAACCATGGACAACAACGTAAAAATCGCCATGGCCATGCGGGTCGCGCGTGACATTCCCGAGGGCTCTTATGTCAACCTGGGTATCGGCCTGCCGACGCTGGTGGCCAACCACCTGCCCGAAGACAAGGACTACTTCCTGCACAGCGAGAATGGTGTGCTGGGCCGCTGGCAGGCCGCAGCGCCCGGGGAAGAAGACTGGGACATGATCAACGCGGGCAAGGAGCCTATCGAACTGAGCCCGGGAGCGGCCTTTTTTCATCATGCCGATTCGTTTGGCATGATGCGCGGCGGCCACTTGGATATCTGCGTGCTGGGCGCCTTCCAAGTATCGTCCACCGGTGATCTGGCCAATTGGCACACCGGTGCCCCCGATGCCATTCCAGCCGTTGGCGGCGCCATGGACCTTGCCATCGGCGCAAAGCGCGTGTTCGTGATGATGGAACACCTGGCCAAGGATGGCCACAGCAAGTTGTTGCCTGCCTGCACCTATCCCTTGACGGGTTTGGGTTGCGTCAGCCGCATCTACACCGAACTGGCCACGATGGACATCACCCCCGAAGGCGTCAAGGTCATCGAGTTGATCGGCGAGATGACGCCTGAGCTTTTGCAGGAAGTGACGGGCGTACCGCTGGACTTTTCAGCACTGCGCGCCAAGACGCCTTCAAG
Source organism: Pseudomonas sp. KH_021 (assembly GCF_057838865.1). NCBI lineage: Bacteria > Pseudomonadati > Pseudomonadota > Gammaproteobacteria > Pseudomonadales > Pseudomonadaceae > Pseudomonas > Pseudomonas sp. KH_021. Next base: position 3,689,373 of record NZ_CM174477.1, read on the forward strand.
GCAACAGCACGCCGCTACCCACGAACACGCGGAACTGTAAAGGTGAACGGGCACTGGAGCTGGGACCAGCGTGACCTGACTGAGCTGTTGACCCTTGAGCCCGTCGGTCATAACACCTGGCAGAGTTATGTCTGCGATACCAACGCCAATGGTCGGGTCTACGCCGGTCAATTGCTGGGGCAAGCGCTCTGGGCGGCGACGCAGACTGTCGAGGGCCGCCGCCCCGCAATGTTGCAGATGACATTCCTGCACGGCGCACGGCCACAGGACAGCATTGAGTACAGCGTCGAGCCGTTGCAGGACGGTCGCAGGTTGTCCAGCCGCCATATCTACGGTGTGCAAGGGACCGGAATGGTCATGAGCGCCAATGCCAGCTTCCAGGTGCCCCTGGCCGGTGCGGACACCACCCACAGGTTGACGCGCCAGGTCCCAGGCCCCGAGGGCCTGGCGACCCTGTCCGAGCTTACGGCCAGCACGGCGTTGCAGCCTGAATCACTGCAGTTGCGCGCCAGTGCCCGGCCTTTGCTCGACATCCGCCTGATCAATCCAGAGCGTTACCTGGATGCTGCCGACCAGAGTGAAGTCGCCTACTGGATTCGTCTGGATCAACCGCTGCCAAGCGAAGGAGGCCTGCACTATGCCGCCCTGGCGTATATGTCCGGCAGTTGGCTCAACGGCCATTTCGCCCCACGGCCTCAGGATGACCTGTGGCAACACGATTACGTGAGCCATCTGAATCACAGCCTCTGGTTTCACAGCCCGGACCTTGATGTGACCGATTGGCTGCTGTTCGTCAACGAGGCTGTGCGCAGCGTGTCTGGACGCAGCCTGACGATGACTCATATCTACCAGCGCGACGGCCGACTCGTGGCAAGCATGGCCCAGGACCTTCTGATTTCATCTCACAACGCTTGAACATTTGAATCCATAAAAACAAGGAGATTCACATGCTCTACCACGTAAAAATGGACGTAAACATCCCGCGCGATATCCCAGTCGAAGAAGTGGAAGCCATCAAGGTTGCCGAAAAGAAGCGCGCCACCGAACTGCAGGAAAGCGGCAAGTGGCCGCACCTGTGGCGGATCGTCGGCCAGTATTCCAACATCAGCATCCTGGACGTCGAAAGCAATGACGAACTTCACGCCTTGCTGTCCAGCCTGCCGCTGTTCCCGTTCATGACCATTCAGGTCACGCCTCTGGCCAAACACCCCTCCTCTATCGTTTAAATCGTTGGGCCCCTTGTGGGTGCAAACCCCAGGGGCCGCACTCACATTCTGATGACAGGGAATTCGCGATGCCGGTGCAGTTGCCGTTGGAAACCTTGGATCTGACCTCGCTGGTGCGCCTGGGTGATACGGTCATGTGGGGGCAGGCAAACGCCGAGCCCCTCCCCCTGACCCAGGCGCTGATGGAGCAGCGTCACAGCATCGGAGCGTTCACCGTCGTACTGGGCATCGACAAGAGTGCGACCTGCAAAGTGGAACATGCCGATTGCGTGAGTTTCCTCGCCTATTGCGGTGCCGGTGGCAATCGGGATCTCGCCGATGCCGGCGTGCTGGATATCCTGCCCAGCCACTACTCCTCGTTCGCCCAAATGCTCGCCAGTGGCGCCCTGCGCATCGATGTGCTGATGCTTCAGGTCGCCCCCGCCAATGCGAGCGGTCGCTACAGCCTGAGCCTGGCCTGCGAGTATCTGCTGCAGTGCGTTGACAGTGCCCGCCTGGTCATCGCCGAAGTCAACCAGCAGGCGCCCTGGACTTACGGCGAGCGAACGCTGGGCGATGATGACCTGGATGTCATTGTCCATACCGACCGCCCACCCTTGGAAAGCACGGCGACGGGTAGACGAGAGAGTGATCAGCGTATCGCCCGCCATATCGCAGGCCTGGTCGAAGACGGGGCAACCTTGCAGATGGGCATCGGCGCCATACCGGATGCGGTACTCGATGCGCTGGGCGACCATCGAGACCTGGGGGTGCACTCAGGCAGCCTCGGCGATAGCGTGGCACGCCTGATGCGATCTGGCGTCATCAACAATCGGCGCAAGTCCATTGATCGCGGTGTCAGCATTGGCGGCATCCTGATGGGCTCGCGCTTGTTGCATGACTTTGCCCACAACAACCCGGCCATTGAGCTGCGATCGACTCAGTACACCCATGACGCTTCGGTGTTGGCGAGTATTGATCGCCTGGTGGCGATCAATTCGGCGCTGGAGGTCGATCTGACAGGCCAGGTTAACTCGGAAGTCGCATCGGGACACTACGTCGGTGCGGTGGGCGGCGCTGATGACTTTATACGCGGTGCCCACCTGTCCAAAGGCGGGCTGCCCATTATTGCGCTCCCTTCAATCGCTGGAAAACGCAGTCGAATCGTCGCCAAACTTGAAGGGCCGGTCACCCTGGCCCGCAGCAACGCAGGTATTTTCGTGACCGAGTTTGGGGTAGCGGACTTGCGCGGGTTAACGGTAAAACAGCGCGTTGTGAAAATGCTCGACATCGCTCATCCCGATCATCGCGAAGCGCTGGAGACACAGTTGTCCGTCGGCCTCTATTAAACTGGTGTAGGAGCCGGCTTTAGCCGCGATGAACGCGCTGCGGTTTGCCTGGTGCATTGCGGTGACTGCATTCGCGGGCAAGCCTCGCTCCTACACAGGTCGGTAGGAGCCGGCTTGTAGCCGCGATGAACGCGCTGCGGTTTGCCTGATGCACCGCGGTGCGTTCATCGCAGCCAAGGCTGGCTCCTACCTCACGATGCAGTCCTTCACCCGTTCCCGTAACCACACCAGCCCAGGATCGGCATCGTATCGTGTGTGCCAATACGCCACCAATTCGGGCTCAGGAATGTCCACCGGTGGCTCATGACAACTGAGCCCGAAGTCGTCGGCAAACACCTCTGCGATCAGCTTCGGTAAATTGCAGATGTAGCCCGTTTGCGCTGCGATCACCGGCATCGCCATGAAGTTTTGCACCAGCGCGCCAATGTGTCGCTCAAGCCCCAGCGAAGTGAGCGTTCGATCGATAATGTTGCCGTTGCGTTGATGCATCTCGATCATCACTTGGGGTCGCTGCAGATAGAGTTCCAGCGGAAAGCGCCCAGGTGGAACGCCTTCACGCGCCCAGATCATCGTCACCAACTCGATGGCGGTGATCGGCTCAATGCGCAGTCCAGCGCCAAGCGTCATGGGTGTATTGATCACCAGGTCGATCTCACCACTTTCCAGCATCGTCGACAGCCCATTGGCCGCAGGCAACGGAACCACTTCGATCATTACGCCTTGAGCTTCACGGGAGATGTGCTGGATCAACTTCGGCAGGATCAGAAACTCCACAAAATCGCCGGCGGCGATGCGGAACTTGCGTTGCGCTGAAGCGGGATGGAAGGTGTCACCGCCCTGCAGTGCCTGATCGATTTTTTCGAGCGCCTCGCGCACGGGTGCAATCAATTCAGTCGCGCGTGGAGTCGGCACAAGCCCGCTACTCCCCAACACAAACAATTCATCGTCAAGGCGTTCGCGCAATCGGCGCAAGGCATGGCTGACAGTGGATTGGCTAAGCGCCAGGCGTTCGCCCGCACGCGTAACGTTGCGCGTCTCCCACAGCGTGGCAAACACCACCAGTAGGTTCAGATCCAGCGTCTTGGTATTTATGTTGTGCATACCCTGAATGCTACCTATTCATTTCCACCATTGTCCAGGGTTTGATTTAGTACATCTCGTCGCTTTATTAACGCGAGAGCACGAATCATGAATAACAACAAAAAGCTTCAAATGGGTTGGTTCATCCCTACACAAGGCGATACCACTGCGTTCAGTGATCCCAGCAAAAGTCTTCCTCAATCCATGGAGCATTTCGAGCGAGTGGGCCTGGCTGCTGAAAAAGCCGGTTTTGACTATGTGCTGGTTCCGGTCACGCCTTACTGCTGGGACGCCTGGGTGACCGCATCGTTTTTGATTGCTCGCACCCAAAAGCTCAAGGCGCTGGTCGCGGTCAAGCCTGGCATCATCCACCCCGTGGCGCAGGCCAGGATGTTTTCCACTTTCGACCAGCTTTCTCAAGGCCGTATCTACGTCAACCTGATCGCAGGCCTCAGCGAAAAGGATGCCTACGCCGAAGGCTCAATCGCCTCCAAGGAGGCTCGTTACGAGCAAATGGAGGAAGAGGTCGAACTGATGAAACGCCTCTGGACAGAGGAAGGGGTCGAATACAACGGCAAGTACTATCAGGTGCATGGGCCGAGAAAGACCCTGGAAAACTTCCAGAAGCCGCACCCGCCGTTCTTCCTGGGGGGCGGCTCAGAGCAGGCAGCGGAAATTTCCGCCAAGCACTCGGCCGTGCATCTGTTCTGGGGTGACTACCCGGAACGTATTGCCGAGCAAATCCTGGAAATGCGCGAGCGTGCAGCCAAGTACGGGCGTGGCGAAGAAATCGAATTCGCCATGCGCCTGCAGATCATCTGTCGGGAAACCGAAGAAGAAGCCTGGGCTGCAGCAGACGCGTTGATCACGGGTGCCGATCCGACCTGGCTCGGCGAGGTCAAGACCATGATGGCAGAGTCTGTGGCCAACCAACGGCAGAAAGAGCTCTCCCAGACCGTGGGCCGCAAAATGACCCCGCACCTGTGGACCGGTATCACTGAAGTCCGCCCTGGCGCGGGTGTCGCGGTGGTCGGTAACCCGCAGCAGGTCGCGGATCAATTGCTGGCGTTTGTCGACGCAGGTTGCAGCGGGTTCTGCCTCTCCGGCTACCCGCACCACGAAGAAGCTGAGCGCTTTGGCCGCCTGGTCATGCCACTGCTTGATCGCTGAGCCACTTTGACCTTCGACAACTCGCTGCCGCTCTCCGGCGGCGATGGAGCACGCCAATGAACACCTCTCACTTCGATCCAAAACAGTTTCGTCAGGCGCTTGGAGCTTTCACCACGGGTGTAACGATTGTCACCACCCGTGGCGAGGATGGGCAGGACTATGGCTTGACCGCCAACAGCTTCAACTCGGTCTCGCTCGATCCGCCCATGGTGCTCTGGAGCTTGAGCAAGGCATCCTCCAGCGCTGCGGCCTTCATGAGCGCCGAACATTTTGCGGTGCATATCCTGGCGTCGGACCAGGAGGCCCTGTCGAACCGTTTTGCCAAACGTGGCGAGGACAAGTTCGCCACGCTACCGATCCAGCGGGGGCCGGGTGATATCCCATTGCTGGAAGGTTGCTCGGCACGCTTCCAGTGCCGCACCGCCTACCGCTATGAAGGCGGCGATCACATTATCTTTGTCGGTGAAGTGGTCGCCTTCGACAGCTTCGACAAGTCGCCCCTGGTCTTCCACAGCGGGGGTTATGGCCTGCTGCTGAAGAAGACCAGCGATATCGAGGACGCCAGCTCGAACTTCGGTGATGACTGGCTCGGCTTTCTCCTGGGGCGTACCTACTACCAACTGCTGATGCCGATTCGCGAGCGCCTCAGGGAACAGGGCTTGCGGGACTTCGACTACGAGCTATTGACCGTGCTGAGCATGGGCGACGGCCGCACCTTGGCCGACCTGCAACACCTGATCGCGATCACGGGCCAGGAAGTCTCGGCGAAAGCGCTGCATCCCTTGATCGAGCGCAACCTGATCATCCTCGACCAGGATCGGCGCGTGCATTTCACCGAGCAGGGCCGACGCTTCGCCATTGAGTTGCTGGCCTTTGCCAAGGCCGCCGAAACGTCTGCCGAGCAGTGCCTGAACTTCGAGGAGGCGCAACTGCTCAAGGTGCTGCTCAAGCGTGTCATCCGCTCGACGGGGAGCGAACTGCCGGCCTGCTGGCGCAAGGAAAACTTCTGGCGCGACAACAACATCTGGGCCCAGGAGCCGGGTTTACTCGCGAAGCGTCGTGCCTGATAGCGGCACGGCTTGGTGTAGGAGCCGGCTTTAGCCGCGATGAACGCGCTGCGGTTTGCCTGATGCACCGCGGTGCCTTCATCGCAGCCAAGGCTGGCTCCTACACTGGCGGCGGCGCGGCTGGGTGTAGGAGCCGGGTTTACCCGCGAGGCGTCGTGCCGATGCACCTCCGTTAAAAATAAGAACAACGAGGCAAGTCCAATGATCCAGAAATCCGATGCAGCAATCGGTGAACAACCCTGGCTGGGGGTCAGCCGGCAAAGTGCCTGGTATGCCGTCTGTACCCTGTTGCTGGCCTATGTCTTCTCCATCATGGATCGACAAATCCTGACCTTGCTGGTCGGTCCGATTCAACAGTCTCTAGGCGTCAGCGACACCCTGATGGGCTTGTTGCACGGGTTCACGTTCGCGGCGTTCTACGCCGTGGTGGGTATCCCCATCGCCCGCCTGATCGACCATGGCAACCGGCGAATCGTGATTGCCATCGGTGTTGCCCTGTGGTGCCTGGCCACTGCCGCCGGTGGCTTGGCCAGCGAATACTGGCATCTGCTGCTCGCTCGTATTGGTGTAGCGGTCGGTGAAGCCGTTCTTATTCCGGGCACTGTGTCATTGCTGGCCGATCTGTTCGCCCCCGAACGACGCGGACGGGCCTTGGGTGTGTTCGGCGCCGCAGGTCCTTTCGGCGCCGGGGCCGGCCTGCTGATCGGTGGCATGGTACTGGGAATATTTTCTGCCTCTCCCCCCACGTTGCCGCTACTGGGCAGCCTGCAAGCCTGGCAGTTGACCTTTTTGGCGGTGGGTCTACCGGGACTGTTGATCGCCTTGCTCGTCGCCGTCATACCCGAGCCGCGGATCCGCCAAGCCAGGCCTGCGCAAAGGTCAATCTGTGCCGGCCAACTGCCGTTTTCGCAAGTCCTAGCGTTTTTGCAGGCGAACCGCAGAAGCTACGCGGCCTTGATGCTGGGCGGCGGCTTCTTCTATATGGGTGTGTACGCCATAAGCAGTTGGGTACCGACCTTCTTCGTCCGCGAGTTCGGCTGGACCTATGCCGAGATCGGTAAGCTGCTGGGGCTGTTCCTCTGCGTGCTCGGTCCTTTGGGCGCAATCGTTGGCAGCTCACTGGGCGACTACTGGCGCAAACAGGGCGTCGTCCATGGCAATTTGCGGGTTGCCCTGGTCGGCGGCCTCGGCCTGTCCCTAAGCAGTGCGGCGATGTTATTGATGCCTAGCGCCTCTTGGGCATTAGCCTTCCTGGCGATCTCCTGCCCCTTCTGGTTCATCTTCTTTGGCGCAGGCCCCGCGGCCATTCAGGAGAGTGCGCCCGCCCCCATGCGAGGACAGGTCGCAGCCCTGTACACCGGCATGATCAATCTATTGGGAGCGGGGCTTGGGCCGGTCGCGGTGGGCGTGCTGACTGATTACGTCCTGCATGACTTTGCCGGTATCAGGTACGCCATGCTGATGGTCTGCCTGGTGTCGGGGCTACTGGCCTGTGCTCTGTTCAGGAGTGGTTTCGCATCGTTCGGGTGCACCCAACGTCACGCCGCCCATTGGCAGCCCGAGCCTGTCCCACCTGGCCAAGGCGGCATGACCAGCCCCAGTCGCTCACCTTTGCTTTAGCAGCCGCGGCCTCATAGCCGCGGTCATGACACCTGTTTGTTCCCTCCATAAGGAAGCGTTCCCCATGACCTATACCCATGGCAGTTGCCTGTGCGGCAGCCTCCACTATTCCAGCGACATGCCACCGCTGACCACCGCCGTGTGCCATTGCACGGACTGTCAGAAGCAGTCAGGCAGTGCCTTCTCGATCAACCTGCTGCTGCCGGCCGAAGGTTTCGTCGTGAAGGGTGAAACCCTCGCCAGCTACTCGAAACCCGGCGGCAGCGGCCTCCCCGTGCGGCGTTTCTTCTGCAGCCATTGCGGCTCGGCGTTGTACTCCGAAGTGGGCGCCATGCCCGGTGTGCTGGCCATCAAAGCCGGAACCTTGACCGATGCAGCGCAAGCGAACCCCGGCATGCACCTTTGGTGCGCCTCGGCGCTGCCTTGGGTACCGATCGATCGCGATTTGAAGTGCTTCGAACAGTCACCGCCCGCCTGAAACCAATGCGCCTCCTTTCAACAAGAACAACAGCCAAGAGAGTTTAGCCATGCGTTATGCACACCCTGGTACAGACGGTGCCATCGTTTCGTTCAAAGCCCGCTACGGCAACTACATCGGCGGCGAGTTCGTCGCGCCCGTCAAAGGTCAGTACTTCACCACCCTCTCGCCGGTCAACGGCCTGCCGATCGCCGAGTTCCCGCGCTCGAGCACCGAGGACATCGAAATGGCCCTGGATGCGGCGCATGCCGCTGCCGACGCCTGGGGCAAGACCTCAGTGCAGGAGCGTTCAGGCATCCTGTTGAAGATCGCCGACCGCATCGAAGCCAACCTTGAGCTGCTGGCCGTCACCGAAACCTGGGACAACGGCAAGCCCGTGCGCGAACCCCTGAGCGCCGATGTTCCGATGGCCACTGATCACTTCCGCTACTTCGCAGGGTGCCTGCGTGCCCAAGAAGGCGCCGCCGCCGAAATTGACGGCAACACCATGGCCTACCACATCCATGAGCCGCTCGGCGTGGTCGGCCAGATCATCCCGTGGAACGTTCCGCTGCTGATGACCGCCTGGAAACTCGCCCCGGCGTTGGCCGCGGGCAACTGCGTGGTGCTCAAGCCCGCCGAACAAACGCCGCTGGGCATCAGCGTACTGATGGAGCTGATCGGCGAGCTGTTGCCACCGGGTGTGGTCAACATCGTCCAAGGCTTTGGTAAGGAGGCCGGTGAAGCGCTGGCGAGCAGCAAACGCATCGCCAAGATCGTCTTCACAGGCTCTACCCCAGTGGGTGTGCAAATCCTCAAGCACGCCGCGCAGAACATTATCCCGAGCACCGTCGAGTTAGGCGGCAAGTCACCGAACATCTTCTTCGAAGACATCATGCAGGCAGAGCCTGCGTTCATCGAGAAGGCTGCCGAGGGCTTGGTATTGGCATTCCTGAATCAGGGCGAAGTGTGCTCCTGCCCGTCGAGGGCATTGGTACAGGAGTCGATTTACCCGACCTTCATGAAGGAGGTGATGAAAAAGATCGAGAAGATCAAACGCGGCGACCCGCTGGACACTGAGACGATGGTCGGTGCCCAAGCTAGCGCGCAACAGTTCGACAAGATCCTCGCCTACCTGGAAATCGCCAGGCAAGAAGGCGCCGAACTGCTCGCCGGTGGCGGCGTGGAACACCTCGATGGCAGCCTGAGTGGCGGCTATTACATCCAGCCGACCCTGCTCAAGGGCCACAACAAAATGCGCATATTCCAGGAAGAAATTTTCGGCCCGGTGGTCGGCGTAACCACCTTCAAGGACGAAGCCGAAGCCGTGGCGATCGCCAACGATACCGAGTTCGGCCTTGGCGCTGGCCTCTGGACTCGCGACATCAACCGCATCCACCGCGTGAGCCGGGCGATCAAGGCGGGTCGGGTGTGGACCAACTGCTACCACCTGTACCCGGCGCACGCCGCGTTCGGCGGTTACAAAAAATCGGGTATAGGCCGCGAAACCCACAAAGTCGCGCTGGAACACTACCAGCAGACCAAGAACCTGCTGGTCAGTTACGACATCAACCCGCAGGGGTTCTTCTAAGTTGCCAGGCGGCGCCAAAAGCCTGGAAACACCTTCCCTCTAGCAAAAAACACTGTCCTTCCAGCCATCCGCAACTATGGGTTGCGGCTGGCAAGGGTTGAGTAGGGAACCGCATGAAAAAAATAACAAAGCGTGCAGCGTTCAATCTGAAGACACTTGCTAGCGTCATTGCCCTCGGTGGCGTGACCGACATCCAGGCCGTCGATTTCAACATCGGAGCCATCGAAGGTCAGTTGGATTCATCGCTGTCGGTCGGCACCAGTTGGTCGACAGCAGGCCCGGACAGCAACCTGATCGGCGTCAACAACGGCGGCAAGGGGCTGTCGCAGACATCAGACGACTCCCGCTTGAACTTCAAGCAGGGCGAAACCTTCTCGAAAATTTTCAAAGGTGTTCATGACCTCGAGTTGAAGTACGGCGATACCGGTGTGTTTATGCGCGGCAAGTACTGGTACGACATTGAACTAAAGGACGAAAACCGTCCGTTCAAGGACATCGACGACGAGGGTCGCCAGCAAGCGGCCAAGTCGGCCGGCTATCAACTGCTCGATGCCTTCGCCTATCACAACTACACCCTCGGCGAACGGCCAGGCAGCCTACGGTTAGGCAAGCAGGTACTGAGCTGGGGTGAGAGTAATTCCTTCCAGAACGGCATCAACTCGATCAACCCTGTCGACGTGCCGGCCTCCCGACGTCCCGGCGCACAAGCCAAGGAAGGCCTGGTCCCGGTCAATATGTTCTTCGTTCGACAGGGCTTGACCGAGAACCTGTCCCTTGAAGCGTTCTACCAGATCACGTGGAAGCCAACCGTGCTGGACAACTGCGGCACCTTCTTTGCCCAGTCAGACGTGATCGCCCACGGTTGCAACGACAACCTGCGCCTGCTGACCAATAATCCGGCGGTAGGTGACTGGGTAAACGACGGCTTGCCGGGCACCCTGCTTGACATCGACCAGAACGTTGAAGGCACGCGAGTACCTCGCGGGCCAGATCGTGATGCGCGCGACATCGGGCAGTGGGGCCTGGCCCTGCGCTACCTGTTCAACCCGCTGAACACCGCGTTCGGCGCCTACTTCGTCAACTACCACAGTCGCGCGCCATTTTTCAGCGACACCGCCCCGGCACAAAGCGTCTACAACGCTGCTGCCGCATTCGGAGCCGCAGCACCGCTGGTGGTGGCTGGCAACTCACAGTATTTCATGGAGTACCCGCAAGACATCCGCCTGTACGGTTTGAGTTTTTCCACCACGCTCCCCACTGGCACAGCGTGGCAGGGTGAAATCAGCTATAGGCCCAATGCGCCGTTGCAGCTGAACACCACCGACATCCTGTTTGCTGTTGTTGACCCACTCAAAGCCAGCGTGAATGCCTTGTACGGCAATGCCTCGTTGCTCGATGGCTCCCCGAGCAACGACCTCCACGGTTATCGTCGCAAGGAAATTACCCAGCTCCAGACCACCCTCACGCAGGTCTTCAATCAGGTGATGGGGGCTGAGCGCCTGGTTCTGATCGGCAAGGTGGGCGTCGTGCATATTGGAGGCTTGGAGAGTAGTGCCAAGGTCCGTTATGGCCGTGACCCGATATTCGGACCCGGCCCGCTACCGGCCAGCGGGGACGGTGCGATCGATACGTGTCGGCAACTCAACCTGGGAACGGTTGGCGCCAATGGCGAGAACTTGACCCGCTACTGCAAGGATGAAGGCTTCGCCACCCGCACTGCCTGGGGCTACCGAGTCCAGGCGATCTGGGACTACAAAAACGTCCTCCCCGGTATCAACCTGAAGCCGAACCTGACGTGGTCTCACGACGTGGACGGCTACGGTCCCAATGGGCTGTTCACTGAAGGCGCCAAGGCAGTCACCCTGGGCCTGGGCGCCGAGTACCAGAACTACACCACCAGCCTTGCCTACACCCAGTTCTTCGGCGGCACCTACAACACCTCGATCGACCGGGACTTCGTTGCACTCAGTGTGGGTGTGAACTTCTAAGCGGATCAGGAACGATCCGCCATCAATCATCAGTCATGCAGCGTCGTGCTCGACTCAAGGTTTGCATTGACCTGCTCTGCGCTCAGCCAATCCTGCTTACAGGCATGCTCGCGATAAAGTGCCAACTGATCCGCGACATGCTTGTTCGCCTCGCCATTGGCCGCGACAAAGCCGCTCTGACCTGGAGGCGCTGCAGAGCACATGCTCACCCCGTCAGTGCCCAGGCTAACCCTGAAGGTTTCGCTGCCACGGTTCATGAACGGTGCAAGGGTGGGTTGCCGGTTTTTCGAAGCCCAAGGCACGCCGATCGAGTTGACGGCAGAGAAACGCATGCTGGTCACCGGTGTGCGCCACGCCTGCATGTCAGCACCCTGGGTGGTTTGCAAGGCTTTGAGCGTTGACCGCAGCACTTCCAGGACTACCGTATCAGGCGACTCCCCATTGAAGAAGTCAAACCGCTGAGGAACGCCGGCTTGCTTGCCCTGTAGCGCATTCCACAACAACTTCGAAGCTTTGCCCGGTTGTGGCGAGGCACCGCTGTATTGCTCCGGGTAACCGGTCTGGGCATAGGCTTGAAACACCTCTGCCGGCAAATCATCCTGCAATACCCGACTGTACATGGCCGGCAACCACGCTCGCATAATCGGCACCGCCGGGCTGTCATAGACGCCCTTGCCCTGATCGTCACGGCCTTGAAGATTCCACTGCTGCAGAATATCGGCCGCTTGGCGCGCAGGATCAGAGCCAGGCAGGCTGCGGGTGGCCGCAACAATCGCAGGCACAAAATAGCGCGCGTTGAGGTCAGCAAATGCGCCACGGCGATCCACATTCCAGATGTCGTCAAGACTGAGTTTTGCCTTGGCCTGCAAAGGCTCGATCAACTCGTTTACCCGATCGACATAGGAGTAGTTGGCACCGTCGGCGCGTAGGCCCGGTGCTGGTTGGTTGTTCCAGCTGACCAGATACCCCTGGTCTGGATTGTAGCTGCGCGGGTTGGCGTCAAAGGGCAGGAAACCTTGCCACTCCATGCTGCCATCACCCACTGCCGGAAACTGTACGGGCTGGTTGTCCGGGCGTTTGGGTTGCTTGCCCACAGCCACGTGCCCGATATTGCCCTGGGTGTCAGCATAGAACCAGTTGATGGAGACGCTGACCCGCTCGGCCTGAAGCAGAAACTCATCCCAGCTGCGGGCCTTGGCCAGGTTGGCCCACCCCAGGAGGGTTTCGATTTCACGCCCTTCCCAACTGCGCTTCTGGCTGTAAGCCGTTTGATTGGGTACATCCCAGGTACTGACAAAACCATGGGCAGTCGAGTACACCTCAAGCGTATAGGGCGCCTCGCCCTTCACGGCAATCGTCTCGGTTCGCTTGTGCATCGGCTGGTAATGACCGTTATAGCGATACTCAAAACGATTCTGCGGGTTGAGTTGCTCTTGATAGACGTCGTTGGTGTCCAGGGCTCCGACAGTCGATCCCCAGGCAATGTGCCCGTTACTGCCGAACAGAATGGCCGGCAGGGCTACCGGGGTACTGCCGGTAAAGTCATAGCCTGCACCGTGCAAACCAACGCTGTAGGTAATACTGGGGTTGAACCACCCCTGCTGTGGACCATTGAACAGCACTGTACGACCGTCCTGGCTTTTCGCCGGGGCGACGACCCAGGCGTTGCTGGCAGTAGGCATCGAATCCGCTGCGGCTTCACCTAAACGGGCGACCTGCAGGCTACGCCAATCGTGTGCCGCCGCGACCGACAAGGGCCGCAGGTTTTGCACCGCATTGTAGTTTCGCAGCGTTCCTGCAGCCTTTGCCGAGGTCGTCGGTGCTGTCGGGTCTTCCAGCCAGCGCATCTGGTCATACAGTTGTTGCCCAATCAGATCACCGCGCAATGCTTTGAGTCGCTCTAGCAATTGCAGGTTGGCAACTTCCTGGGTACCGGCAAAGAATCGGTTAAGGATCAACCCAACCCAAATACTGGCGACATCTTCAGCACTCCACGGTGCGGGCTCGAAACCTTCCTCGACAAACTCTATCGGCAGCAAGCGTGGCTTGTCAGCCAGGACCTCCTTGATGCGGGCATTGAAACCAGCCGCATAGCCTTCAAAAATCTGTCGATCATCGGCAGACAAGGCCTGTAACTGCGCACGAATACTGGCGGGATCAAAATTTGAACGCGTGGCCTTGTCAGCCTCCAGATAGCCCTTGCCCAGCACCTGGGCAACCGTGCCATTGCTGGAACGACGGGCCATTTCCATCTGATACAAACGATCCTGGGCGACCGCATAGCCATATCCGTAATACAGCCCACGTAGATCCTGAGCGTAGATATGCGGGACACCGTACTGGTCGCGCTTGATGTTGACTTCAGCGGCGAAGCCTTGCTGCGCACACGCGCCAAGCCCCAGGCCGAGCAAGCCCAGGCGCAGAGCCCGGCAAAAGAGGTTGGCATCAGTAGACCTTTGACGCTGGCAACTGTACATGACGTACATCCTTAATAACGGGCGGTTTATGTGCTTCAGTGCAGCGGTGAGAACGCTGCAGGCAAGTAAATCGTGGAGTGCATGTCGCGTAGCTGAGGCCCCGAGTTTTCCGGCGGCCATACCCCATCGTTAACCGCACGAGTGCGAACCTCGAGACGCTGCTCAAGGCTGCGATAAGGCCAGATATGCAAATACCGCGGAGTGCGCCCATCCGTTGCATAAAACGCGGCATAAACCGGCGAATAGTTTTCACCCGTGCGCTCACCGATGGCGCTCTCCCAGCCGTCCAGAGTGGGCCCAAGTCCTGAGGGGATCAGGTTGTAGACACGCAACTCGTAGAAAGGGCCATGAGCACCCGCTGGCAGGGGCTTTAGAAAAGGAAACAAGGTGTAGTTTTCCACCTGCATATCGGTCATGAAGGCCTCTATGCCAAAGGCATCATGGGCCAACAGATAGCGCTCGCGTTCGCTCTGGCGCGAGCGCTCGTCGCAAAAGCCGCGCAACACCGCAACCTGGTTCAACGGACCTATCTCCGACGCCCAGCATCCGATCAGGCTGCAACCCTGAACCGCAACACCCAGTGACTGCTCTAACCGGGCCATAACCGCTGCGGTGGTGCGCACCCGCACAGTAAAGGTGATCAACTCGTATAAGATCATCGTGACGTGTACTCGATAACCAGAAAGCCCCAGCGGCAGGCAGCAAGACGCCTGCACCGTCGCTCATGGGTGCTCTGTGGGCTGGAAGGACTTAAAACTTGAAGACGTAGGTCGTGATCAGGCGATTTTCCCCATAGTTCTGCCCCGATGCGCCACCTTTGCCAAAACGGGTCTTCACATCGGTGCGCTTCCACTCAAAACCGAGATCTTTCAGCGGACCGCTTTGCACCACATAGCCAAGCCCCAGATTGCGCTCGCTCTCCTGGTTGTCGCTCAGATCACCGCCACGGTTCCAGTGGGTGCCCTTGGTGTAACGGGCGTTGAACTTCAGCCCCGGCATGCCCATGGCTGCAAAGTCATAGCCATAACGCACCGACCAGGAGCGCTCCCCGGGCTGGACAAACGCCAACGACGACCAATTCACCAGATAGGGCTGGGGGATATACCCGTTCAGGGTCGGAAATACACTTTCACCGAGCATGCGCTGGTAACTGACACCGAACATATGTGCGCTTTTGGTCAAGGTAAATAACGCGCCATAAGAACGGTTATCGATCTCACCGTCCACGGCATTGCCAGCTTCATTGTTATTGAAGTAGCGCACCTCCGTTTTCAGCTTATAACCATTGCCCAGATCAGCCATATGCATCAGGCCAAAATAGTGCTGCTGATAAATATCATGCAGCAGCCCGTAGAAATAACTAAGCTGCAAATTTTTGGTCAGATTGTAGGTCGCCCCAGCAAAATCCAGCCCTTCACTATCGAGTGCGTCGCTCGTTCCCCACTTATAGAGTTTTTCATGGTTGGAAGACTCACGGGTCACGACAGACCAGAAGCGCCCCCCGGTTAACGTCAGCCCCTCGATCTCGCGGGAATCAATCACTGCACCTTGATAGATCGTGTCCAATTGTCGGCTGGGGTCATCGAACGCGATTGGCAATTGCGGGCGATGATCACCCACTTTCAACTCGGTCTTGCTGTAGCGCATCTTCAACGTGGCGCCTGCCCGGCTATAGTCTGCCGCCGCTTGCTGGTCACGAACACTGAAAGGCAGCGTTCCATCATTGCCCGATGAATCCAGCCGCACAGCATATTGCGCGTTCACATCCAGGCCAATCGCCAAGGGGCTGTCGGTATAGCCTGAAATGAATTGCCCATCGAAACCCTGGCTCCAACTGCCAATCTTCGATTTAGGCGCATTGTGTTGATGATAATCCCGGTCGAGATAGAAATTGCGCAATCCCAGGCTGATTTGGCGGTCGTCGATGAAATCGGCATTGGCCATCAGCGGCATCAACGACCCCATCAAACTCACCGCCGTGACAGCGTGACTTACCCAGCGCGTCTGAAACATCGGATATTTCCTTTTTACATGCACGAAGGCACTAACAGTGGGAGCAGATTAATAAGCAAAAACAATGTATGCGGACAATCTACTTTGTTATTTTTATAAACCACTTACTGCAAAAAGAGCTGAGCAGCCCCGACAAGGAGCGCCAAACACCCTGTTACTTATTGTTGTTTTCTATCGTTTCGTTACTGGAGGAATTACTTCAATTTACGGCTTTCGATGCATCCCCCAAGCGGTGGTAAGCGCGATTGAAATACACCAGGCCTTCCTGGCTTTCGCCATTACGAATCCCCACGACTTCACAGTAGAAAATCGTGTGCGAGCCCACTTCATGGGCCTGGGCGATACGGCAATCAAAATTGACCAGTGCCTCGTCCAGCAGCGGCGCACCGCTTTCCAGGGTGCTCCAGTGGGCACGCGCGAAACGCGCTTCCATGTCCAGTTCGCGATTGGCGAATACACCTGAAATCGCCTGATGCTCAGCGCTCAGCACATTGACGCTGAGTACGCCGTTACTCTTGAAGTGCACGTTGGAATAGGACGAGCGATTCATGCACACCAACAGCGTTGGCGGTTGATCGGTGACGCTGCACACGGCAGAGGCGGTAAAGCCGAAACGACCCGCCACACCGTCGGTGGTGATCACCGAAACGGCGCCACCGAGCATTGCCATTGAATTACGAAATCCAGTCGTGTCGACCATGGTAGTGACCTCTGTCAGATATCCAGCACCAGCGTTTTGGATTTGGCTCGTGAGCAACACACCAACATCTGGTCGTTGGCGGATTTTTCGTCGTCGGTCAGGTAGACGTCACGATGATCCGGCTCACCGTCGAGGACGTCGCACAAGCACGTTCCGCAAACACCCTGCTCGCAGGACATCTCGATTTTGATCCCGACCCCGGCCAACGCCTCGGCAATGCTCTGGCCTTCGGCGACTTGCACCGTTTTGCCGCTGCGTGAAGCCACTACCTCGAAGCTTTCGCCTGAAGCGTCGACTTCGATCTGAAAGTATTCGCGGTGGATATGTTCATCGGCGTAACCCAGCTTGCCGGCCTCACCGATCACCCAGTCCATGAACCCGGCCGGGCCACAGACATAAACGTGCACACCGGCTTGCGGCGTGCCAAGTACGGCCGCCAGATCGAGCCTCTGCCCAGCGTCTTCGTCGTCGAAATGGGTGTGTACGCAAGCGGCAAAATCCGCACTGCCCAGCTCACCGAGAAACGCGCAGCGGCTACGCGAGCGCCCGCAATAGTGCAGTTCAAAGTCACTGTCCCGGGCATTGAGCGCATAGGCCATCGCCACCATCGGCGTGATACCGATGCCGCCGCCAATCAGGATCGAGCGCCGTGCCTCCACTGCCAGCGGGAAGAGATTGCGCGGTGCGCTGATCTGGACTTGCACACCTTCGTGCAGCTGTTCATGCACCGCCACCGACCCGCCGCGAGAGGCCGGGTCCTTGAGCACGCCCAAACGATAGGTCGACCTGTCGGATGGGTTGCCGCACAGCGAATAATGGCGAATCAGACCGGGCTCCAGATGGATATCCACATGCGCGCCCGCGTCGAAAACCGGCAACGGTTTACCCGAGGCATCACTCAATTCGAGGACCACGACACCGTCGCCCTGCTCCTCGCGCTTGCTCACCACGACCTTCAATGTTTGCTCACTCATAGCTTTTGTCCGCGTTACACGCAGCCCGCCTGGCGAGCTGCGTCGGTTGAGTCTTGAGTTCGTGCTTAACGCATGAAGATCCCGCCATTCACATCCCAGGTCGCCCCGGTCGTGAAGTAGGCGTCTTCACCGGCCAGTTGCACGACCAGTTTGGCGATAAACCCAGCGTCGCCGAGGGTCTTCACCGGGATGGCGTCGATCAGTTGTTCCAGACGCTGGGGTGGCACGGCCGCACGCACCGCCGGGGATTCGATAGGCCCCGGCGCGATAGCGTTGACGGTCACCCCTGAGGCGGCCAACTCTTTGGCAAAAATTTTCGTCAGGGTAATGATCGCGCCCTTGGAGGCGGCGTAGTGCGCACCCGTGGCGGTGCCGCCATTTTGTCCGGCCAGCGAAGCCATGTTGATAATGCGTCCGTAACCCTGGGCCGCCAGGTAGGTACCGAATACCTGGCACCCGACGAAGGTACCGCGCTGATTGACACCGATCACCCGATCGAATTCTTCCGGGCTGATCTGCATGACCGGCGTGGTCATCGTCATCGCGGCGTTGTTCACCAGCACTTGCAGCGACCCCCATTGCGCCAGGACTGCCGCCAGCGCTGCTTCAAAGTCGGCTTTACTGGCAACGTCCAGCTTCAGTGCCAGCACACGCTCGCCGCTGGGGTCGAGTTCGCGAGCAGCCGCCTCAGCCGATTCCAGCGAGAGATCGGTGATGACCACCGCATAACCGGCTTGGAACAGACCGCGTGCAATCGTGTTACCCAGCCCTTGAGCCGCCCCGGTCACCAATGCTGTGTGCGTCATGGCGCGTCCCTCAGAGGATGTAACCGATACCGGCAAGGGTATCGGTGGAGTTGATCAGCTGGATCAGCTTGCGCTGGATCTTGAAGCTGTTGCCGTTGCGCACCAGTTGAAACGTGATGTCGGCGGTGTAGTGCTTGAGCACGTCCTTGCGAAACTCGCGCAGGTTTTGCGCACAGCGCACGCTGACCACCTCGCCTTCGTCCGAGAGCACACGAAAACGCGACAACGAACGCACGGTACGGGCCCGTGGCGTGGTGGAAATCGACTCACCACTGGTCAGGCGCGTGACCCGCAATTGGCGCATATGATGATCGTCATAGGCGTAGTTCAGCGTGTTCTCGAAGTCGGTTTCCAGTGGGTCGATAGGAATGATGTAGGTCGCGGTTTCAGTCCATAGCCCCAGCCATTCGGCGAACTCGCCATGGTCGAGCATGTCCGCTTCCTGCCAGATAAAGGCGCTCACCTGATTGAGCAATTGCACGTCGATCATCACTGTTCTCCCTGGGCCGACATCATCTTTTTCCACTGCTGGTAACCGGCGCGCATGCCCGTTTCGGCACTCACATCACCGGCCACGCCGTCCTCGGTTTTTTGCTCGCCGGGCAGGCCGCGATTGAGCATGATCCACAGATCAGTACCGGCACTGGCCCCCCGCTGCACACGCTCCCAGGCCTCGGAATCGTCCGGTGTACCGAAACCCATCGGACCCTGGAAATGCTCGTGCAAACGCAGGCGATAACGGTTGGCCACGGCCGGGCCGCCGTCCATGGTGATCACCGCGTGATGGATCTCGGTCTCATTGACGGCTATCGGTTGCAACACTCGAAAGAACGCCATTGAGCACGCAATGTTAGGGAACAGGTTGAGGTTGAAACCCGAGCCACCGACCGCCCGTACAATGCGGCGCACTTCCAGCTCTTCATGACCTTCAGCACGCAGTTGCCCCGCCAGTTCCTCGAAACGGGCCGGGATCGGCAGGTCAAGGTTGGCTTCCAGATCGATCAGGTCGGGAATCATCACCATCACGCTGTGACCGTTACCCAGATCCTCGACATAACCACTGCCGCCGACAAAATCGAGCATCTCTTCGGTCTGCTTGTCCACTGAGGACAGGAACGATTTGTGAACCAGCGGGAAGTGGTAGGCGTCGGTAGTGTTTTCCAGTTGGATTTTCCAGTTTCCCGGGAAACGGAAACGGTGCTCGCCTGCAACCTTGATCGGGTAGCCACCGCCCTGCTTCATGAACAGATCGATCCATTTTCTCGCGGCACCGAGGAAGTCGCTCAGCGGCTCGATATCATCCTTGAAGGTGGCGAAAATCATGCCGTTGTACTGTTCGACCCGCAGGCTGACCAAAGGGTGTTCGGCCTTGTCGAGCATATCGGCATAGCTTTCCGGGTGCGGTACGCCACGCAGCGAACCGTCCAGCGCGTAGCTCCAACCGTGGTACGGGCAGACGAAACTGTTGGTCTTGCCTTTCTTGTGTTCGCAGACCGTGGCGGCGCGGTGGCGGCAACGGTTGAGTAGCACGTGAATGTCTTTCTTGCGGTCGCGCACCACGATCACTGGCTGTTTGCCAACGTAGGTGGTTTTGTAGCTGCCCGCCTCAGGGATTTCGCTGACGTGGCCAACCCAGATCCAGGTGCTGTAGAAAATCTTCTCCAGCTCTTGATCGAAAACCTGGGCATCGGTGTACAGCGAGGTGTGTACGCGATCATGCAGTACGAGGTCTGCCGGGGACGTTTGCAGCGTGGTAGTTTGGATCAGGTTATTCACGATCACTCCTCGTCAGCGTATCTCGCCGACTCTTGGAAAATTCTGGTTGTTACTCGCCCGACTTGGCCGGTACCGGCAGCTCGGCGGTGCTGTTCCAGGCGGTTACCGGGCGGCTGAACAGGTTCTCGGTCTGAAAGTGCGCGATGCGCCACGCCCCCTCGTCCTCACGAAACGTCACCGTCAGCCGCGCGCTATTGAGGTGCGAGGCGCCGCTGGCAAATGTCGAGGTCTGCAACATTACCCAGCTGGCGTCAGCGACATCGCCCTGCACTCGAATCAGCTCGGACGTGAGGAAATGCACGTTGAGCGCGAAGTGCGCGGGCTCGACGCTATAGGTCGCGAACATTGCCTTGATCGCCTCGCGGCCACGGTAGCCCCCAAAAGCGTTCTGGTACTTGGCGCCCTTGCCCTCCCACACCGCATCCTGGGTGAACAGGCTGGCCAATTCGTCCAGCGGCGAGTTAACGCCCAGCTCGTCGCACAGGACCATGTAGCGGTTCATGCAGGCGCGGATGGTGTTCTCGCTTTCCAGGTGGCGCAGCCTTTGCTCCAACTGTTGTACCCGTTCTTCAAATGCCATGTGGGAGGTCCGGCTCAGCGTTGAATGATCAGCTCGCGACCCACACGGGCCTCGACTTTGGTGTACTTCCACAGCTTGTAGGTACCGTCGCCGACCGGCGTGGTGCGGAACAGGTTGCAGGCTGCGTTGACCGTTTCGATGTCCGGCACGTCGGCCAGCAAATACGTGGTCCACGGGTAGCCAGTGGATGGGCCGACCATACTTTGGTCATCGTCCATGTTGCCCAGGACGTTGACGCCTGACAGGTCGGCGATGCCGTTCCACATTTCGCTGAACGCGGCCCAGACCTGCAGTTGCTCGTCGCGCGGGGCGTCGAAGAAGTTCTGGTTGATACCGATGCAGAACAGGACGCGTAACGCTTTTTTGTCGCTCATGAATTCACCAATCCAGTCAAAGAAAAATTACAGGTAACCGGGCAACGGCTTGTTACCGAAGAAAATCGCACCGGCGTTCTGATAGGTCATGTCGCCCATGAACGCGTGCTGAGTAATCACCAGGGTGTCGTTGACGAAGCGTGACAGCGGGCTGCTGCGATACACCCCGCTCATGCCCGAGAGCATCTGTGCGGTA
The DNA here is from genome assembly GCF_057838865.1 of Pseudomonas sp. KH_021. Classification (NCBI taxonomy): domain Bacteria; kingdom Pseudomonadati; phylum Pseudomonadota; class Gammaproteobacteria; order Pseudomonadales; family Pseudomonadaceae; genus Pseudomonas; species Pseudomonas sp. KH_021. The sequence goes on from NZ_CM174477.1 coordinate 3,710,796, forward strand.
CGCGCGACCTCGGCGGCGACACGGGTGGCATGGGTCGAGGACAGGCGCAGCATGTTGGTCTGCGCAACGCTCACTGCGTCACCGGCCAGAACACTGTTCCAGGCGTCGTCGATGGATTCATAGAACCAGGCGCGGGCCGCACGTAATGAAGCTTCGGCCTTGGCCATTTCCACCTGTGCCAACGGTCGGTCAGACAGCGACGGCGCGCCCGTTACCGAGATCCGCCCGCTGGCCATGCCGGCGAGCTCATCCAGCGCCGCGCGGGCGACACCCAGCCCCACCACAGACAGCACTTGGGTTGCGAACGACAGCGATGGATAGCGGAAGAACGGTTCGTCAAGGCTGGACGGGCCACCGCGTACGAAAGTCCACTCCTCCGGGACCACCACCCCTTCGATGACCACGTCATGGCTACCGGTTCCAACCAGGCCGACCACATCCCAGGTCGGCTCGATCCGCACCTTTTCCCGAGGCATGACGGCCAGACGAGGCAAGCCGAGCATGTCGCCTTTTTTCGGCGCGATACCGACGCCGATCAACGACGCCCCCATACATCCGCTGGAGAATTTCCAGCGGCCGTTCACCTCCAGGCCGCCTTCAACATAAGCCGCGGGCTGTGGCGGGAAGATCCCACCGGCGAACACCACATCCGGGGAGTCGGCGTAGATTTTCTTGATGGTTTCCAGCGGCAGCGCCGACAGGTACACCGAGCTCATTCCAAAGCTTGCGACCCAACCGGCAGAACCGTCGGCGCGGGAAATCTCCTCGACCATCTGGCAAAATTCCGCAGGTGAACGTTCGTCGCCACCAAAACGCTTGGGCACCAACGCACGGTAGACGCCGAGCGCGCGAAAACGCTCGATCACGTCCTGGGAGATAAACTTTTGCTGGTCGAATTCTTCAGTCCGGGCTCGTTCGCGAATCTCGACGAGCAACTGCGCAAATCCATCACTCTCAGTAATCGGCACGGAGCGGTGGTGATTCAGCTCGCTGAGTACAGTCATGGGTTTCTCCAAGGTATTCATGCTGGTTTTTGTGGGTTGTGGTGCTGTTCAAGGCGTCGGACCAGTTCACGGGCGACTGCGCACAGCAATTCGTCGGCGCCCTTGGCGGCGATCAGTTGCAGGCCCACCGGCAAACCCGAAGCCCCGACCAGTGGAATACTCAAGGCCGGATGACCGGAAAGATTGAAAGGCCGCACAAAGGCAGTCATACCAATCGCGGCGCGGGTGTCGGCGGCATCGCTGACCCGCAGCGGGTAGTCGGGCATGGTCGGCATCGCCAGGATCGGGCAGCGTGCAAGGGCTGCATCCACTTGCGTGGTGAACATCAGTCGCACCTGCTCCGCGGCGGCCAGGGCAAGATCGGTGGTGTTTTGGGCGGCGAGCAAGCGCGCGGCGATGTCCTTGCCGACCAGACCGGTTTCCAGCAAGTGGCCGCAGGCGTTCCAGGTCTCGCGATTGATCACCACCAGACCTGCGTCATAGGCCGTGCTCATGTCGGGCAGCGGCACCGTTTGCAAAGGGAAACCTGAGCGATTCAGCGCCTCGTCAATGGCGGCTTGCACTTCGGCGTGAGCCTGTACCGGCACCACACCCAAGGTGATGTTTTCTGTGCCCGGCAGTTCGATAAAGGTGGGATCGATAACCTTCATGGCTTCAATCAGCATGCCCATGCTCGCCGCGAACGGACCGACGCAATCCAGAGAGCTGTGCGTCGGCATGACCCCGGCACGGCTGATACGAGCGAACGTGGGCTTGAAGCCAAACACGCCGCAGCAGGCGGCCGGAACGCGCACCGAACCACCGGTGTCGGTGCCCAGTGAAAAATCGACAAGGCCAGCCGCTACGGCTGCCGCCGAGCCACTGGAAGACCCGCCCGGAATACGTCCTGGATAATGTGGATTGTCGGCAGTGCCCAGCCATTCATTGATACCGGTAGTGCCGAATGCCAGTTCATGCAGGCTGGTTTTACCGAGGATCCGGCAGCCGCCATCAATCAACGCCGTGACCACCTGAGCATGCTTAGGTGCGGCCGGTGCATCGGCCAATGCACGGCTAGATGCGCGGGTCGGCCAGCCAGCGATATCAATGGTGTCTTTCACCATCACTGACAGCCCGGCGCCTCCCAATGCCAACTCTTCGACGACGATCGTCATGCCTTTCACCTGTTTATCTATCCGTCGCGCAGTGCGCTTTAACCGATGAGCTCGACCGAAAAGCCTGTCGAACGCTTAAATCTAAAATCGTAATTATTACGTGAATTGTCAATTAAATTTTCATCAAATAAATAGTGTGTATTTTCGGTACATGTTACGACAGGCCGCACCACCATCGCGCACAGAGGTAACACTCTCGACACCATCAAAAAATGGCAAAAAACTTACTTTTATCCTTATAAATCATAATTTTAACTATAAAACCAAGCCCGAAAAATGTGTTTCCCATCAAAACCAAACACCTAAGAATGCGCTTTTAAAATCAAGCCTCTAAAAATATTTTTCACGTGAAAATTACCGTAATAAATTGCTTTTTTTTACGATAAAAAACACCTTTTAATCACTAAAAACAAGACTTTCAATCGCACGCCGATTCAGATCAAAGCCACGCCGCTTCTCACTCGGCCAGGTTTTCGGGCCGGCTCTTCACCGCCCTGCCTACGACCACATTCAGTCATCAGGACGTCATGGGCGAACGCCATCAGCCAGCCGATGCGACACAGCTTCTGGCATGCAATCTGCTATCGCCCTAATCGTTCATCGCCCGGCAGGAGAATTCCGCTTCAAAGGCAAAGAGCACACGTCCACAAACAAAAATCGCCTCTTGCATCGCCCTGCAACTCTTCGGAGAAAAACATGCTCTTCAAGAAAACCGTGTCCACGTTGCTGTTGAGTGCTGCCTGCGTATCCTTTGCGCAGGCACAAGTGAAGATCGGCATCATCACCTCCTCCTCCGGCCCTCTCGCACTGGTGGGCTTGCCACAAAAAAACTCCATCGCGCTGCTGCCAACCAAAGCCGGCGATCAGGACGTGACCTACATTGCGCTGGATGACGCCAGCGACCCGACAGCCAGCGTCAAGGCGTTGAAAAAGCTGATCAGCGAGGACAACGTCGATGCAATCATCGGCCCGAGCGGTTCGCCCAACGCCATGGGCGTGATTCAGTTCGTCGCCGAAGCGGGCGTGCCACTGCTAGCCCCCGTAGGTACCGCCTCGGTGGTGTTGCCGATGAATGCCGAGAAGAAGTGGGTGTTCAAGACCACACAGAACGATGAGCTGATCGCCAAGGCGCTATTTGAGAACATGGCGAAAAAGGGCGTGAAAACCCTGGGCTTCATCGGCACCGCCGACCCCTATGGCGAGAACTGGGCCAAGGTCACCGCGGCCCTGGCGGCCGAGCACAACATCAAAGTCGTCGCCACTGAACGCTTCCAGCGTCAGGACACCTCGGTCACCGGGCAAAGCCTCAAAGTGCTGTCCAGCCGCCCTGACGCGGTACTGATCGCAGCCCCCGGCAGCGCGGCGGTCATGCCTCAGACGACGCTGTTCGACCAGGGCTATCGTGGCCAGATCTACCAGAGCCATGGCGCCGCACTGCCGGACTTCCTGAAGCTTGGCGGCAAGAAAGTCGAGGGCACGATCCTCGCCGCCAGCTTGATGCTGGTACTCGATGAGATCCCTGACAGTAATGCCTCAAAGAAAGTGGCCGGCGACTACATTGCCAAATACGAAAAGCTCAACGGCAGCAAGCCTGCGACCTTTGGCGCCAATACCTATGACGCCGCCCTGTTACTGGAAAAAGCCATCCCCGTTGCCGCCGCCAAGGCACAGCCGGGCACCCCCGAGTTTCGAAGCGCCTTGCGTGACGCGCTGGAGCAAAGCCACGAACTGGCGGGCACCCAAGGTGTTTTCAACATGACGCCTGCAGACCACAGCGGCTTCGATGAACGCGGCCGCGAGCTGATACAGGTGAAAAACGGCACCTGGACCCTGCTCAAAAACCAATGATCAGCAACCACTGATCAACCCTTGCCTTCCCTTCAGGTGGTGCTCCGCCTGAAAGGAAACGCTTGCGGCTTCACTACGCACAAAAGAGTCATCACTATGAATTTCCAGATAGCCATGCTGCTGGGCCAGGATGGGATCACCAACGGGGCGATCTACGCACTGCTGGCGCTGTCGATTCTCCTGGTCTTCACCGTCACGCGAATTTTGCTGATTCCTCAGGGCGAATTCGTCACCTATGGCGCCCTGACCATGGCCACCCTTCAGGCCGGGCATCCCACGGCACTGGTCTGGCTGCTACTGGGCCTGACCTTGCTTGATTGCGCGCTGGACCTGATCGCTGCCGCTCGCTCGAATCATGCGTGGCGCTTTCCCAAACGCATTTTGATCAAACTCGGTTACGCCGTGCTGATGGTGGTACTGATACGCACCTTGCCGCTGGCCACACTACCGATGGCGATTCAGGCACTGCTGACGCTGGCGCTGGTTGTACCCTTGGGCCCTCTGATCTACCGATTGGTGTTCCAGCCGATTGCTTCGGCCAGCGCCCTGGTGCTGCTGATTGTGTCCATCGCCGTTCACGTGAGCATGGTCGGCATCGCCTTGTTGCTGTTCGGCCCGGAGGGCGCGCGCACCGAGCCGTTTTCCGAGGCGGGCCTGGAGCTGGGTCCGGTGACCCTCAACAGCCAGACCCTATGGGTCCTGGCGGTGTCCCTCGCCCTGATCATCAGCCTGTTCCTGTTCTTTGAACGCACGCTATACGGCAAAGCGCTGCGCGCCACGGCGGTCAATCGCATGGGCGCACGCTTGATGGGTATCTCGCCAGCACTGGCGGGCAAAGCGACCTTTCTGCTGGCGACATTTATTGGTGCGCTGTCGGGGATTTTGATTGCTCCGATCACCACCCTGTATTTCGACTCTGGGTTCATCATCAGCCTCAAAGGCTTCGTCGGCGCGATCATCGGCGGCCTCGCCAGTTACCCCCTGGCGGCCATTGGCGCACTGGCGGTGGGCCTGCTCGAAGCATTTTCGATGTTCTGGGCCAGTGCCTATAAAGAAATCATCGTGTTCACTTTGATCATCCCGTTCCTGCTCTGGCGCTCGCTCGCCCAACGTCACGTGGAGGAAGAGGAATGAATCCGCGCTACCTGCTACTCACTCTGGTGCTGGTATTGGGCATCGCCCCACTGCTGTTACCGCCGTATTACGTGACCTTGCTCAACTACATCGGCCTGTACAGCCTGGTGGTGCTCGGCCTGGTGCTACTCACTGGCGTCGGCGGCATGACCAGTTTCGGCCAGGCAGCCTTCGTCGGGCTCGGCGCCTACACCACGGCCTACCTGACCACGGCTGAGTCATTGCCGGCATGGCTGGCATGGACTAGCGCCTCACCCTGGCTAACGCTGCTGGTGGGCGTGGTGCTGACCGCGCTGGTAGCACTTTTCCTCGGCGCCATGACCCTGAAACTGTCTGGGCATTACTTGCCCCTGGGCACCATTGCGTGGGGCCTGTCGTTGTATTACCTGTTCGGCACCCTCGACTCCTTGGGGGGGCATACCGGCGTCAGTGGTTTGCCGTCGATTGCTGTGTTCGGCCTTGAATTGGACAAAGGCGAGAAGATTTTCTACCTGATATGGGTCGTCCTACTGCTGGCGATGTTGATCACCCAGAACCTGCTCGACTCCCGAGAAGGCCGGGCGATCCGGGCCCTCAAGGGGGGCCAAGTGATGGCCGAATCCATGGGCGTGAATACCTTTCGCTCGAAGATGGTGATTTTCGTGATCTCGGCAGTGTTTGCCGCCCTCTCCGGCTGGCTGTACGCGCACACCCAACGCTTCGTCAACCCGACGCCCTTCGGCCTGAGCATGGGCATCGACTACCTGTTCATGGCGCTGATCGGCGGAGTCGGCAGCGTCTGGGGCGCGCTACTGGGCTCTGGAATTCTAACGCTGCTCAAGCAATGGCTACAGGATCTGCTCCCGCACCTTCTGGGCAATAACGGCAACTACGAAACCATCGTCTTCGGCCTGTTGATCGTCGTATTGATGCAGCGTGCACCGGGTGGGCTGTGGCCAATGTTGATCCGCCTCGTCCCCCAGCGTTACCGCACCCGCAAGACCTTGCTGGCCGGGAGTGCCAATGTCCAGGAGCTGCCGCGCCGCGAATTGCCACAGCACGGCCAAAGGATTCTCCAGGCGCGCAACGTAACCAAGCGCTTCGGCGGCCTGGTGGCCAACAACGACATGAACCTGCAAGTGCATGCCGGGGAAATCCTGGCACTGATTGGCCCCAACGGGGCCGGCAAGAGCACGATGTTCAATCAACTCTCTGGCGTCGATACGCCTACCTCTGGCGATGTGTTGTTCATGGACCAGCGGATCAATGGCATGACCTCTCGCGAGGTTGCCAGGATGGGCATGAGCCGCACCTTCCAGCATGTAAAGCTACTACCGACGATGAGTGTGCTGGAGAACGTCGCCATTGGCGCACATTTGCGTGGCAGCAAAGGTGTGCTCGCCGCCGCATTGCACCTGGATCGACAGGAAGAGACGCGCTTGCTCAACGAAGCCAGACGTCAATTGCAGCGTGTCGGCCTCGGTGATTATTTATACGAAGAAGCTGGCAGCCTGGCTCTCGGCCAACAGCGCATCCTGGAAATCGCCCGCGCCCTGTGCGCCGACCCGTGCCTGTTACTCCTGGACGAACCCGCAGCCGGGCTGCGCCTGAAGGAGAAAGAGGCTCTAGGGGTTCTGCTCAGCCGCTTGCGCAGCGAAGGCATGGCGATCCTGCTGGTCGAGCACGACATGGACTTCGTCATGGGGCTGGTGGATCGCGTGGTGGTGATGGAGTTTGGCCAACGCATCGCTCAAGGCCTGCCTGAGGAGGTGCAAAAAGATCCCGCCGTACTGGAAGCCTATCTGGGAGGGGCAGAGTGATGAACATGCCAATAGCACCGCAACAATCGCCGGAAAACCTCGCCATCAATCCGGTGCTGGAGATCAAGGGCTTGAGTGTCGCCTATGGCAAGGTCGAAGCCCTGAGCAATGCCAGCCTGCGCGTCGGCCAGGGGCAGATCGTCACCGTGATCGGCCCTAATGGCGCGGGCAAGACCACCCTGCTTTCGGCAATCATGGGCGTGCTCGGTTCCCGGGGGCAGGTCAACTTCGACGGCAGCCTGCAAGCCGTGCCAGAGGTCGAAACAATGGTATCTCGCGGGCTAGGCCTGGTGCCGGAGAAGCGCGAGCTGTTCGCCAGCATGAGCGTGGCCGACAACCTGCTACTCGGCGCGTTTGCTCGGCATCGACGGGGCGAGCGTGACCACGTCAAAACCCAGTCGGAAATTTACGAGCTGTTCCCGCGCCTATGGGAGCGCCGCGAGCAACTGGCCGCCACCTTATCCGGGGGCGAACGACAAATGCTCGCCGTCGGTCGAGCCTTGATGGCCAAGCCCAAACTTCTGATGCTGGACGAGCCAAGTCTCGGTCTGGCTCCCCTGATCACTCGGGAGATCTTCCGCATCATCACAGCGCTGCGTGAACAGGGCGTATCGATCCTGCTGGTCGAGCAAAACGCACGCGCGGCGCTACGGGTCGCCGACTATGCCTACGTACTGGAAACCGGGCAGATCGCCATGCAAGGCCCCGCCCGACAACTGGCCGATGACCCGCGAGTGATCGAGGCTTACCTGGGGCTGGCCAGCACGCATCAGGAGATGCTTGTCACCTGAGTCACCCTGGCATTCAGCCGGCGGTTCGGCGCTGCGGTATGTCTGATGCAGCGCCGTGACGCCATCGCGGCGGCCCATCACTCACGGCTTTGGGTAGGAGCAGAGCATTGATCCTGTCGACAGCCACGCGTCAATCCCCTATAAATCTATTCTCATTTGCTACCACCAAGTCGAACTCTCTGCATGACCACCCCGAAAAAACGCCTCAATCGCTACAACCCTGCCAGCGAGGATTTCAAAAAAGAAGAATTCCCGTTTTACTGGCTCGCCCGTTTACATGGCCGCTACTCCCAGGTCATGGAAAAAGCCCTGAAAAAAATTGACATGGATATCCCGCGCTGGCGAACCCTGTTAATTCTCAAGGACAACGGCGAGTCGAGCATTTCGGAAATTTCCATCCACGCCATCGCCAAGCTATCGACCATCACCAAGATCGTCTACCGCATGAAAGCCGACGGCCTGGTCAACACCAACCCCTGCCCCAACGACGGGCGCGTGACCCTGGTGTCCCTGACAGAGGCTGGCTGGCTGGCCATCGAACAGATTCAGGTCTGCACCAGCGATATCTTCAAGAGCAGCTTCAAAGGCTTGACCGAAGCGCAGATCACCCGACTCAACGGCACGCTGGAGACCATCTTCAATAACTTGCCGCAGGATTGATCCCTATCTTGGCGGCGACCGAGGCCCGTGTACGGCACTTGGCCGCCGCACACCCCAGGGCGTGCCAGGGCTCATTACCAGAACGTCCAGGTGTAGTTCGCTCTCTACGTCAGTTGGCAGGTTGGGCCCGCGCTCGATGTTCGTACCGCGCAGGTAACGGGCCATCACGTTCAGGCCCGGGACGCCCAACGCCGTGAAATCGTAGTCATAACGCACTTGCCAGGAACGCTCGCCGGCCTTGAAGAAGGACACGGTCGACCAGTTCACCAGGTAGGGTTGTGGGGCATAGCCGTTGAACAGCGGGAAGGCATCGTCGCCATACATGCGCTGATAGCCCAGGGTGAAGGTGTTGCCACCTTTTTTCAGGGCCGTCAGGAAGCCCAGCGCCCGGTTATCCAGATCGCCTGCCAGCGCCTGTCCTTGCCCGCGGTTGTGGTAATAGCGCACGTCATTCTTGAGGCTATAACCACCGCCCAGGGCCAGGGCGTAGCTCAGCCCCAGGTAGTGCTGGCGATAGATGTCTTCCAGCTGGGCATAGAAATACGTCGCGTTGAGCGCCGGCGTGAAGTTGTAGCGCCCCCCGGCGAAATCGAGCCCTTGACTGCGATGGGCCGGGTTGTCGCCGAACAGAAAGATCTTCTCTCTGTTGGTGGATTCGCGGCTGGTGATACTCCAGAACCGCCCAGCGTCCAGCGTCAGGTTCTGCCATTCACGAGACTGCAGGGTCGCGCCCTCGTAGGTGGTCACCAACTGCCGAGAGTCGTCAGTGTAGGCCACCGGCAAGGTCGGGCGATGTTCGCCGACCCGCAACTCGGTTTTCGACACTTTCACTTTCGCGGTCGCCCCGGCACGGCCGTAGTCGCGCACCGGCTCGCCCTTGCCAAACCGCTCTAGACGTCGAGCGTCCAAACGCTTGGGAGAAGGCCCATTAGTTCAAGTAGGCAGAGAACCGCTCCCGCCATGGGTCATTGATCGGTTCCGCACGCAAGGAGTCCTTCGAAACCATGACCACCTTGAGCGAAAAGCGCACTCGCTCCTGTTGGTTGCAGTGGGCAACCAGGGACAGGCTTAGCGATGAACGCCCGATCGCCATCACTTGCAGAGAAAAATCAAGCACGTCTTCATAAACGCTGGGGTTGATGAACTCCACATCCAGCCGAACAGCGGGGATGGAGAGGCCAAGCACCTCCTGAAGATGACGGAAGTCGATGCCCAGCCCCTCTCGGAACCAGTCTTCAACAACCTCGTTGCAAAGCTCGGCATAGCGCGGGTAGAAGACAATCCCCGCAGGATCGCAATGCGCGAAGCGGACAATCTTTCGGGTGGTGAACTTCATGACACTTTCCTTGTAAATATCGAGAAGAGCTCAGGGCAGCCACTGCGCCTGGGATTTACCACGAAGCAGTTCCATCAGGAGCGTGTCGCGCTCTTGCAGCATGCCTTCGACATCCAGGGAGCAGGTTTCTTCCCTGATGCCAGCCGCTACCCGAGACGCGAGTGCTGGCCCAACCGAGACCTTGCCCAGATCAGCCCAGATGGCCTCAACGGCTTGCCAGAGCGGCTTTTCAAACAAGCCTGCGATACCGCCCTCACCGCCCGATAGATGCAAATTCATGATCGGGCCCAGCAGCGCCCAACGAAGCCCTGGGCCATGGGCAATGGCATCATCGATATCGGTCACACTGGCAACGCCGGTCTCGATCAGGTGCAACGCTTCTTGCCATAGCGCGGCTTGCAATCGATTCGCCACGTGCCCCATCACTTCTTTGCGCAGATGAATGGGGTGCTTGCCGATGGCCCTGTAGAAACTCATCGCCTGCTCGATCGCCACGGCTGAGGTCTGATCGCCACCCACGACTTCCACCAGCGGAATCAAGTGGGGTGGATTGAACGGATGCCCCAGCACCACACGCTCAGGATGACGGGCGCAGGCCCCCTGGAACTGGCTGACGACAAAGCTGGACGAGCTGCTGGCCAGAATGGCATCAGGCGGTGCGGCAGCATCCAGGCGAGCGAACAACTCGCGCTTGAGATCCAGCCGCTCGGGGCCGTTTTCCTGGACAAACTGCGCGTCGCCCACGGCTTCTTCAAGCGAGGGGGTAAAGCGCAAGTTGGCCAGAGAAGCCCCGGGCGCCAATCCTGCTGCCACCATCGCCGGCCACTGGGCCTCGACGGTCGCGAGCAACCTGGCCTGCGCCTCTGCCGCAGGATCGGTAGCGACGACGCTGAGACCTCGCGCCAGGAAGGTCGTGACCCAACTGGCACCGATCACGCCGGTCGAAACTACGGCCACTCGCTTGATGTCATGGTTCATCAAATGACTCCCTTTCACGCCAGGGCGAACTGCGGCCGAACGATGGCTTTTTTAGACGATAGGCCCATGATTTCTCGCGCCTCGGCAGGCGTCGCCGGTTCAAAGCCCATCTCACGGACCAGCCGGACGATTCGCTCGGTCAGCTGGACGTTGCTGGCCAATTCACCCTGGCGGTAGTGAAGGTTGTCTTCCAGGCCCGTGCGAACGTGGCCACCGAGCAACAGGGCGTTCATGGCCGCGGGCAGTTGGCTCGGCCCGATGCCGCTGACGCAAAAGAGGCTCTCCTTGGGCAGCAGATCCACCATGTTCTGCAGCACCTTGGGTGAGTACGGCATCGCATTCTGAAACCCTTTATGCACGTTCAGCACAATGTTGATGAAGTACGGGGGCTCGTCGAAGCCCGCCTCGATCAAGGCGGTGACGTCCTGGACAATGTGCGTAGGACTGAAGACTTCCCACTCAGGCTTGATGCCTCGCGCCCGCATGCCTTCGGCGAGTTCACGGCAACGAGAAGGCGGCGTATTCATCAAAAACTCGCGACCACCGAAGCTTGCATTGATGGTCGTGGCGTCCAGGGTGCACATCTCGGCCCCCGCCTCCATCCCCTTGAGGCGTTCTTCCCAGAGAATTTCCCAGTAGCCATTCTCGGCCTGGCGCACCATGTCCCCATTCACGCCACCGCCCGTGGAGTTGTTAATGACGATGTCGCACTTGTCGCGAATCCGCTGGTTGATATCCAGATAGATCGCCGGATTGCAGGTCGCTAGCCCGTCAGGCCTGCGGGCATGCACCGCCACCACACTGGCGCCAGCGTTGTAACAGTCGTAGACGTCGCGGGCGATCTCGTCGGGTTGAGTCGGAAGGTGCGGATTTTGTTCTTTGCTAGCCATTCCGCCAGTAGGGGCGATGGTCACGATGACTTTGTTCCCGCTCATTTCGTTTACTCCCTTCAATCCATGCTTAGTAAGTGTTGTCGTGGGTAATATCGCCCACGCTCGGAGCGTTCTTGGGAATAGCGAGCAACAAGGTCGCTGCGCCAAGGCAACTCAGCACGGCGGCAAACAGCAGTCCGTTGGACATACTGCCGGTCGTGGTGATGATCCAACCGATCAAGGTCGGGCTGATAAACCCTCCCAGGATGCCGATCGAGCTGATCACGGCGATCCCCGTGGCAGACTCGGATGGGCTCAAGTAGCCCGGAGGAATGGCCCAAAATAATGCGATGCTGAAGATGAAGAAGGCGGCAATCGAAAGCGTGAACAGGGTCGCAACGAACTCTGCGCCTATAATCTGCGCGGCATAGAGGGCCACGGGGCCAATAGTCAATGCGCTCGCCACATGCCAGCGGCGTTCCTTGAAGTGGTCGGAGCTCCAGCCCATGAGCAGGATGCCCAGGGCGCCGAAACCGAATGGAATCGCCGAATACCAGCCGATCTGGGCAATATCGCTAATACCCAGTCCCTTGATCGTCGTTGGCAACCAGAATGTGATGGTGTAGACGGCACAGGCGCCGGTGAAATAGACGAAAGCAAATATCCAGACCTTGGGATTAGCCAGTGCCGCTTTAAGTTTGCCTCGGCCATGGGGGTCGCCGTCCTGCTTGCAGTCCGCCTCCATCACCTGCTTGATGACCTGCTTTTCGCGCTCGGACAGCCACTTGGCCTGCTCCGGTTTATTGGCCAGCAACAGGTAGACAAGCACCCCGATCAGTACCGTCGGCAGGCCCTCTATGACAAAGAGCCACTGCCAGCCATGCCACCCTGCAACCCCATCGAAGTGCTTCATGATCATGCCGCAGAGCGGTCCACCCAACATCCCGGTAATCGGCATGCCGAAAAGGAAAAGACCGGTGACCCGTCCGCGCCTGGCGCTCGGATACCAATAGGTCAGGTAGAGAATGACACCGGGGAAGAAACCGGCTTCGAAGACACCGAGCAGCAGCCGCACCACATAGAACTCGGCAGGGGTCGTCACAAAGGCCGTGGCGGCCGACGTCAGGCCCCACAACACCATGATCCGAAGGAAGGACACTCGAGCGCCGATCTTCTCCAGCCACAGGTTGCTGGGGACTTCGAACATCAGGTAGGTAATGAAAAAGATACCGGCACCCAGACCGAAGACGGCATCGGAAAAGTGCAGGTCTTGCTGCATGGCGAGCTTGGCGTAGCCCACATTGATGCGATCCAGGAAGGCCATCATGTAGGCGATCAGGATCACCGGGACAATGCGCAGGCTGACCTTGGCCCAAACAGCATTTTGCTCTTTTTGATTCGCGTCGGCAGTGAGAGGGGCTCCGTTGCTCAACGGAAAGGATTCAGTCATCACGAGAACAGCTCCTAGTGTAATTATTGTATTAGGGCTCTCTTACTCTCCGGGGCGAGCGAAACTGCCCCGCATCGGGATCACACATTTAACGGTCTACAAATGCGCCTTATTCATGGGTGTCAGGTTGCTCATACAGGGCTCGCCCTATGTGGGAGCTGGCTTTGCCAGCGAATGAATACCCCGCGGTTTTCCAGGTATTGCGCGTCTTCGTTTATTCGCGGCTAAAGCCGCTCCCACAGTTTCCACAGGGGTTGGGTGTTAATGCCTGACTGCAGGATGGAACTGGCCTCAAATGCGTTGCATGTCGCAGTCAACCGGCAGCATCTGCCCCGAAATCGAGCGACCACTGTCAGAAGCCAGGAACACGGCCAGATCAGCGATATGGCTGGGGTCGACCAGATGCTTGAGCGACTGGTTTGTCAGGGTTTCGCGGCTCACTTCGTCAAGGGACTTGCCGCTCACCTGGGCACGTCCGGCGAGCACGCTCTGGAAACGTGGCCCGTCCACTGAACCGGGCAGGATAGCGTTGGCTCGAATGCCAAATTCGCCCAGTTCGATCGACAGGGTCTTGGTGAAGCCAACGATGCCCCACTTGCTCGTGGCATAGGCGATGCGGTTGGCATAGCCGAAACGCCCCGCCACCGAGGACATATTGATGATGACCCCCGCCTGCGACTGCTTGAGGTGGGGGATGGCAAGGCGAGTGACATTGAACGTACCGGTAAGGTTGACCTGCATGACCTTTTCCCAGTCCTGCGGGTCGAGCTCATCGGTGGGTGCTGTAGGCCCTGCAATGCCCGCATTGTTCACCAGCACATCCAGGCCGCCGAGGGACTCGATGGCCATGGCCATCATCTGTTCAATATCAGTACCACGGCTCATGTCGCAGACCGTGCTGCGAACGCCAGGCACCGCCTCCTCCAATGCTGCGAGACCTTGGGCATCGATATCACAGACGAACACCTGTGCGCCTTGGGCGGCGAAAGCCTCGGCAATCGCCCGACCGATACCGGACGCTGCTGCGGTGACCAATACGCGTTGCTTATTCATATTCTCTCCAGACTCGCGAGCTGACAGCCAGCTGAGCCGTCGTTGGGGTACGCTCTGCCTGCTTCGTGAGGCCCAATATAGGTGGCAGCCAACGGATCAATGAAATAGATTGCCGTTATAAAAGCTATAACCACCATGGATTGCTTATGAGCCTGCGCCAGATCGATCTCAACCTGCTGGTTTCGCTGGATGTGCTACTCAATGAGTGCAACGTGACTCGGGCGGCTGAACGCCTGCACATCAGCCAGCCGGCCATGTCGGCGCAGCTGTCGCGCCTGCGGCGGATATTCAACGACCCCTTGTTGCTGCCGGCCGAAATCGGCCGCGGCATGATCCCGACGGCCAGGGCACTGGCCCTGGCGACACCGCTGAGATCGGCGTTGAAACACCTGGATTCGGTGGTCAGCCAGCAACCCGCGTTCAATCCGCTGCTGGACGCGCGAACCTTTCATGTGGCGGCCAGCGAAAACGCCACGGCGCTGATCAGCCTCCCGCTGATCCAACGGCTTACCACTCAGGTCGGGCCAGAAGTACGCATTGCGTTCCGCTCGCCAGACCCACGCCGCATCGCCGAACAGATGGAGGAAGGCCGCATCGACCTGCTGGTCGATGCCCAGCGCCAAATGCCAGACAACATGAAGACCCACCTGCTGGTGCGGGATCGCTTCGTCATGGCCCAGCGTAAAGGTCACCCGCGCGGGACCGGCGCACTGGATCTGGACAGCTACTGCTCGTTAAGGCACGTGCTGGTGTCCAGCGATGTGGGCAGTGTTCGCGGCTATATGGATGAAACACTGCAGGGGCTTGGGCGTCAGCGATCCGTTGTCTATTCGGTGCCACAGTTCATCCTGGTCCCCGACATTCTGTGTCACTCCGACTACGTCTGTACCTTGCCCGCCATCCAGCTGACTCGTTTTTCGGATGTGCTGGATACCTTCGAGCTGCCATTTTCAGCACCCGACTTCAGCCTTCGCCTCGCCTGGCACCCCCGAAATAACGCCGACCCGGCCAATACCTGGCTACGCGAATTGATCAAAGACGCTTTAGGAGATGCGCAGCGCCATTGAGCGCTGGTGCTTCCCAGCCGTCGACCATCCCGCCCGCCCGAAAATATTGACCGCCCTTCTCTGCCCCCATCAGGTTCGCGGTGAATGACAGGCCGCGCACGCGTTCCAACCCGCCATCAGCTGCCAAGGCGCCGAAAAGTAAGGCGTCGCGATTGAAAGCACCCCAAAAACAAAGGTGTGCACACCATTTATGAGCGATGAAAAATAAAAATCGAGGAGTCTTCAAGAGCATGAGCAGTGCGTTACCAAGCAACACAGCTCAAGGCTTTTACGGCAATCCAGCGTTAGGCCAGAAATCCATGCTGATTTTTTTATTTTTCAGCCAAGCTATTCCATTTTCAAAATAACAATGTGTACACTCTATTTCACTGAGGGACGCCAAGCTCAGCCACACATTCACATCGAAGGAAAAGCCCCATGCGAATCAAACAAAAAATCGCAATCGTCGGCGCCGGTCTAGGTGGCGCTGCTGCTGCCACGCTGTTGCAGAAAGCCGGGTTCGAGGTTGATATTTATGAACAGGCGCCAGAGTTTTCTCGTCTGGGTGCGGGCATTCACATGGGCCCGAACATCATGAAAGTCTTCCGTCGCATGGGCATCGAGCAGCAGTTGAGCGACATGGGTTCACACCCGGACTTCTGGTTCAGCCGCGACGGCGGCAGCGGTGATTACCTGTCCCGCATCCCCCTGGGTGAGTTCGCTCGCAAGGAATATGGCGCGGCCTATATCACCGTGCACCGCGGGGATCTGCATGCCCTGCAAATGTCGACCATTGCGCCGGGCACCGTGCACTTCAACAAGCGCCTGACCCGCGTGGAAGAAACCGATGACCTGGTGCGCCTGCACTTTGCCGACGGCACCACCGCAGAGGTCGATATCGTCATCGGCGCCGATGGCATCAACTCCAGGATTCGCGAAGAGTTGCTCGGCGCAGAGAAACCGCTGTACAGCGGCTGGGTCGCTCACCGCGCCCTGATTCGCAGCGAGGTGCTGGCCAAGTACGACATGGACTTTGAAAACTGCGTGAAGTGGTGGAGCGAAGACCGTCACATGATGGTCTACCACACCACCCGCAAGCGCGATGAGTACTACTACGTCACCGGCGTACCGCACCCGGCCTGGGACTTCCAGGGCAGCTTTGTCGATAGCAGCCGCGAAGAAATGCATGACGCTTTCCAGGGCTATCACCCGACCGTCCAGGCGCTGATCGAATCCAGTGAAAGCGTGACCAAATGGCCGCTGCTCAACCGCAATCCACTGCCGCTCTGGAGCCGTGGCCGGATGGTGTTGCTGGGCGATGCCTGCCACCCCATGAAGCCGCACATGGCGCAAGGCGCGGGCATGGCCATCGAAGACGCCGCCATGCTGACCCGCTGCCTGCAGGAAACCGGCCTCACCGATTACCGCACCGCGTTCAAGCTTTACGAAACCAACCGCAAGGACCGCGCCTCGCGCGTACAGGCGGTGTCCAATGCCAATACCTGGCTGCGCACCCAGGAGGATCCGGCCTGGGTCTACGGCTATGACCTGTACAGTCACGAACTGAAATCGGAAGTGCCGGCATGAGCACATTCATTCATGGCGGCCACGTGCAGGCCAACGGTATCCGCCAGCATTACCTGCGCTATGGCGGCCAGGGCAGCACCCGCAAACCCACCGTGTTGCTGATTCCGGGCATCACCAGCCCGGCGGTCACCTGGGGGTTTGTCGCCGAGCGCCTGGGCGAGCATTTCGACACCTTTGTGCTGGACGTTCGTGGCCGCGGCCTGTCCTCCACCGGGCCGGAACTGGACTACGGCACCGATGCCTGCGCCGATGACATCGGCGCATTCGCCAAGGCCATGGGCATCACTGCCTATCACGTGGTGGGCCACTCCATGGGCGCGCGCTTTGCCGTGCGCAGCGCCGTGCGCAATCCGGCGGGCCTGCAAAGCCTGGTACTGATCGACCCACCCGTCTCCGGCCCCGGCCGGCGCGAGTACCCGAGCAAGCTTTCGTGGTATGTGGACTCGATCCGCCAATCACTGACCGGGATGGACGCCAACGCCATGCGTGCCTTCTGCCCGACCTGGACCGAGGAGCAACTGCAACTGCGCGCCGAATGGCTGCATACCTGCTTTGAGCCGGCCATCGTGCGTGCCTTCAACGATTTCCATGACGTGGACTTTCATCAAGACCTGCCGCACCTGCCCGTCCCTGCCCTGCTGATCGTTGCCGGTCGCGGCGGCGTGATTCAGGCCGGGGACGAAGCACAGATTCGCGACCTACAACCCGCTGTCCAGATCGCCCACGTCGAAAACGCCGGGCACATGATTCCGTGGGATGACCTCGAAGGATTTTTCGCGGCGTTTGGCGATTTCCTCGGCCAGCCCCTGACCTGCAAAGGAGAGAGTTTATGAGCAAGCCTTATCGTATCGGCCAGATTGTGCCGAGCTCCAACACCACCATGGAAACCGAGATCCCGGCGATGCTGGCCGCACGCCAATTGATCCGCCCCGAACGCTTCACCTTTCACTCCAGCCGCATGCGCATGAAGCAAGTGCGCAAGGAGGAACTGGCGGCCATGGACGGTGAGTCCGACCGCTGCGCCGTTGAGCTGTCCGACGCCAAGGTCGATGTCCTGGGTTATGCCTGCCTGGTCGCCATCATGGCCATGGGCCTGGGCTACCATCGCCAGTCCGAGAAACGCCTGCGCCAGGCCACCGCCGACAATGACGCCAACGCACCGGTCATCACCAGCGCGGGCGCCTTGATCGATGGCCTGAAGGTCATGGGCGCCAAACGCATCGCCATCGTCGCGCCTTACATGAAGCCGCTGACGGAACTTGTGGTGAATTACATCCGCGAGGAAGGCTTCGAGGTGGTGGATTGGCGCGCACTGGAAATCCCCGACAACCTGGAAGTCGCCCGTCACGACCCCGCCAACCTGCCGGCCATTGTGCGCGACATGGACCTTGAAGGCGTGGATGTGATCGTGCTGTCGGCCTGCGTGCAGATGCAATCGCTGGGCGTGGTCGCGCAAGTCGAGGCGCAAACCGGCAAACCGGTGCTCACCGCCGCCATTGCCACCACCTATGCAATGCTCAAGGCGCTGAACCTTGAGCCCATCGTTCCGGGTGCGGGCGCGCTGCTGTCTGGCGCTTATAAATAGGAGCCTGTCATGAGCCAAGAACAAAGTGCAGACTCCAACTATCAGGGTGTGTGGGGCCAGCGCATCGGCTTTGGCAACAAGCCTGCGCTGTTGATGATCGATTTCATGCAGGGCTACACCCTCGAAGGCGCACCGCTGTATGCGCCGGGCGTGGTCAGTGCTGTCGCCGAGAGCGTCGAACTGCTGGCCTGCGCCCGCCAACACGACATCCTGGTGGTGCATACCAACATTCGCTATCACCCAGGGCATTTTGCCGACGGCGGCATGTGGGTCAAGAAAGCGCCGGTTATGAAAGACATGGTCGAGGGCAATCCACTGGCAGCCTTCTGCGAGCCCGTGCTGCCCACCCCCGATGAGGTGGTGATCAGCAAGCAATACGCCAGCTCGTTTTTCGGCACCAGCCTGGCGTCGATGCTGCGCGCCCAAGGTATCGACACCGTGGTACTGGCCGGCTGCTCAACCAGCGGCTGCATCCGCGCCACGGCGGTGGATGCCGTGCAGCATGGCTTTCGAACCATCGTTGTGCGCGAATGCGTCGGCGATCGACACCCGGCCCCCCACGAAGCCAACCTGTTCGACATTGATAGCAAGTACGGCGATGTGGTGAGCAAACAGGAGGCAATGAAACAGTTCAGAAAATGAAAGGCCTGCGGTGCATCAGGCAAACCGCGGCGCATCCATCGCGGCTAGCTTGCTCGCGATGCAGGCGCCACGGTGTATCGGGCAGTTGTTAGCCTTGGTGGTTCGGCTTTAGTTTTTTGTGGTTTCGGGCGGACTGCGCGTGGCTGACAACGCCATTCTCACCGGCCATGGCACGTTGCAACCAATGTGGGAGCCGGCTTTAGCCGGCGATGCGCCGCGCGGGCGGCGCTCGATCTCAAGAGCAAAGAAAAAACCAAGGCAGGCACCTTGTGTGGCTCATGCGATCTGTTGACAGTCACTCTGCGGGTTCACCCTGAGAATGAAGGGAGGGAGGCCGTATCAAGGCTTCCAAGCGCTTGCCTGGGGTTTTGCGCTGTTGCCTAAATCGAGCGCCGCCCGCGCGGCGCATTCGCCGGCTAAAGCCGGCTCCCACATTTTTTGCAACGTGCCATGGCCTGTGGGGTGGGGGTTGTTAGCCTTGGTGGTTCGGCTTTTGATTTTTGTGGTTTCGGGCGGATTGCGCGTGGCTGACAACTCCACTCTCACAGGCCATGGCACGTTGCAACCAATGTGGGAGCCGGCTTTAGCCGGCGAATGCGCCGCGCGGGCGGCGCGCGATCTCAAGAACAAAGAAAAAACCAAGGCAGGCACCTTGTGTGGCTCATGCGATCTGTTGACAGTCACTCTGCGGGTTCACCCTGAGAATGAAGGGAGGGAGGCCGTATCAAGGCTTCCAAGCGCTTGCCTGGGGTTTTGCGCTGTTGCCTAAATCGAGCGCCGCCCGCGCGGCGCATTCGCCGGCTAAAGCCGGCTCCCACATCTATGGTTACCCCCTTTTCTGCAATACTGTTGTTGATGAGTGTTTGGCTTGCTTTCATCTATCCGGCGTCTGAGTGGGGATTTTGGCCCCCCGCGCCTTGATGAGACTCGATGCCCGACGATCCTGAATATTATGACGGCCTTGCAGCCGTGTGGGAGCCCAGGGTTGTCGCCAGGCCGGTTAGCCGTTCACGTCATCTGTTATCCAGCATCGCAAAACCAGGTGGGTGGTGCTTGGGTGACAGCAGGGTCAGGCGTTCATCGCGCATGGCCCTGCATCGAATTCAGTGTGGTGTGCCGCAATCGCCCAGGCGATCCTCGCCAGCTTGTTGGCCAGCGCGCAGACCACATGGTTGGAGTGATGGTGGGCCAATAGCCGCCGAACCCAGTCCGCCAGCCAGCCTTTCTGTCGGTCCAACTGGATCAGGTAGACACGGGCGCACTGGACGAGCAGGCGCCGCTGGTTCCGATCACCGCGCTTGCTGATCCCCAACAGTACGGTCTTGCCGCCAGTGGAATGCTGCTTGGGTACCAATCCGATCGAGGCCGAATAGCCTCGCCCACATTTGAACTGCTTGCCATCGCCCAACTCTGCAGCCAGGACGCTGGAGGTGATCGGGCCTACGCACGGCATGGTCATCAAGCGAGTCGCCAGATCATCTTCAGCGACCTGGCACTCCACATCTTTGTCCAACGCTTTGATCTGTTGATCCAAGTAGTTGAAGTGCTCATACAGCCTCATCAATATTTTTTTGATGGGCTCCGGGATCGGGTGCTCGTCGAGCAGCACTGGAAGCGCTTTGATTGATTTGAAGCCTTGCGCCAGGCTGACGCCAACTTCCAACAGCGCGGCATGAATCCGATTGGCGGTGGCGGTGCGATCCTTGATGAACGACTCGCGTGTCGAGTTGAGCATGGCCAGCGCTTGCTGGTCCTGCGTTTTAGGCGGTACGAAGCGCATGGTTGGACGGGTTGCTGCCTCAGCAATCGCCTCGGCATCAGCGAAGTCGTTCTTGTTGCTTTTCACGTAAGGGCGAACGAGATGAGGCGCAATCAGTTTGGGCGTATGCCCCTGCTTTTTGACCTCTTGTGCCATGAAGTGAGCACCGCCACAGGCTTCCATCACAACTGTGCACGGATCGAGATTCATCAGGTGCTGCATGAGTGCCGCACGAGTAAACTTTCTCCGATAAAGCACATAGCCGTGATCATCTTGCACATGCAGGTGAAAGGAGTGTTTTCCCAGATCAATGGCGGCGATAGCTACTTTGTTCATGGCAACGGTCTCCGATGAGCCCCCTGTGAAAGCTTAGTGGGCTAGCACAGGGGGCGGCGGGGGTTACCATTTCATTATTTTTTGCAACGTGCCATGGCCTGTGGGGTGGGGGTTGTTAGCCTTGGTGGTTCGGCTTTTGATTTTTGTGGTTTCGGGCGGATTGCGCGTGGCTGACAACTCCACTCTCACAGGCCATGGCACGTTGCAACCAATGTGGGAGCCGGCTTTAGCCGGCGAATGCGCCGCGCGGGCGGCGCGCGATCTCAAGAACAAAGAAAAAACCAAGGCAGGCACCTTGTGTGGCTCATGCGATCTATTGACAGGCACCCTACAGGTACACCGTGAAAATGAAGGGAGGAAGGCCGTATCCAGGCTTCCAGACGCTTGCCTGGGGTTTTGCGCTGTTACCTAAGCAGCGGGAACTTCAGGGCACTGACCCGGTCAACAGGGGCCCTGTTTCGGCGCTGCCGAGCAGCGCTGGTGGCCTGTGTTATGGCAGTGCCGTCCGAGATCAGCCGAGTCCGCCCCCTGATGCCAACCAAGAATTTTCTGCTGGGTCCCCTCCTCGCACTCTGCGCCGTCGTGTCGCTTTTCTCGGTTGCTGCCGAGCGAAGCGCGCCCCCACAAAGCAACAGCGCATCAACCGCCCTGATAAAAACCGCCTCACGGCAGTATGAAAATGGCCAGTTGGACCAAGCCGCCGCCACGTTGGAGCGCGCCCTTCATATCCAACCGAACAATCCCGCGACGCTGCATTACCTTGGCGTGTTGCGTCTTGAGCAGGGGCAGTACCAGCAGGCTGAAACCTTGGCGGCGCGCTCGAACCTGCGGGTGGGGCGCAACGTCGAGTTACGCAACCGCAACTTCCAATTGATCCAGGCGGCACAGCATGCCCAGGCTTCAAGCAGCCCATCCAGCGCCAATGAGGAACAGGGCGCAGTACAGAAGGTGCTGGAAGAGGAAGCCCGGCACCACGAAGACGAATTGCAAGTGGCCTCCGTCGAGACCGAGCCCACGTACGATGAGGTAGAGATTCCCCACGGCCATTTTCCGCCTCCGGGCAAATGCCGAATCTGGTTTCCTGATCGCCCGCCGGGGCATCAGCCCGCACCCGGTAACTGCAAGAAGCTGCGACATCGGGTTCCGATTGGAGCCTTGCTGGTGCACGGTTAAGTTGCTGAGTGGTTTGGAGTGGAATGTGCACGCGAACACTGCCAGCCCACTTGCACCACCCCACGGGGTGCAAGCGTTCCATGAAGGGTTCGTGATGCCTCAGGCAAAGACCTGAAGATCGACCTGTGCGTGCAGTCTCCAAACCCGGGCAATCAGTGCCTGGCCCTGCTCAGGGGTGCGAGCGGCGGAGAACGCCAACAATCGAAGGAATTTATCCTCCAGTTCCTGCCGGTCGAGGGTGTTGCCAGGGTCGCCCTTGGGTTCGTCGATGGCCCCATGCAAGGTGCGGCCATCGCGGGTAAGCACTTCTACACGACCCAGCCAGCGTTGCGGATAAGCGCGATCGACCTCCTCATCCAGTTCCATCGTGACCTTCTCGCGCAGTGCGATCACCTGCGGGTGGGTCAGCGCGTACTCCTGGAACTCCACCAGCCCAGCCTTGCCAAATACTGCAATCAGGCCCAGTACCGTGCCCATGGAAAACTTCGCCTGATGCACACTTTGCGGGTCAGTCACACGCCCGAGTACATCGATGGCGCCCTGGTGGACATGGGTGGTGATCCGAGCGATGTCTTCATGCGTGAGCCCTTCGCGCTGCATCAACGCCAGCAAGGCGTCCGCCGCGGGATGGGTATGGCGGCAGGAGGCGTGGAACTTGAACGAAGTCTCGGTCAATGCCCACCGCGTGCCCAACCCGTCGACCAGCCACTTCGCATCTGCGTCCTTGGACATCCCGGCCGCCATCCCCTGCGCACCTTCCAGAATGTTCTTCGCCCCGGTCAGCCCGTCAGCGGTCAGGTAGGCTGCAAGCAGCCCATCGGCACTGGCTTTGGCGGTGTGCAACTGTTTGGAGTCAGCGGCATCACGCAAGAACTCCCACAGCCCTGCTGCCTGGGTACCGGCGGTGCCCAGGCAGTTGACGAATTGGCGGGTGTTGAAGCCCATCAGCTTGCCCACTGCAACGGCGGCGGCCAACGTGCCTACGGTGGCCGTCGTATGGAAGATGCGGTAGTGGGACCTGCCCAGGAACTCACCGATGCGGATGCCCGCCTCGTAACCCGCCACACAGGCAACGATCAGTTCCCGACCCGATTTACCCAGGTCCTGTGCCGCTGCCAACGCGGCAGGGAAGACGACCGTGGCCGGGTGCAGCACCGAGCTGTTGTGCAGATCGTCCTGCTCCACCAGGTGCGAGCTGGCCGCATTGATCAGCGCGGCGAAATACGGCGATGTGCTGCGCTTGCTGACCAAAATCCGGGCAGAACCTTGGCTCGGTCCCATGCGCTGTGCGTACGCTTCGAACAAGGGGATCGGATGCTGCCCCTGACTGGCCAGCGCCGAGCCCAGCCAGTCGAGAAACAGGTCTTCCGTCCGCGCCACGACAGGGGCCGGCAGGTCCTCGAAACAAAGACCGGACAGAAATTCAGCGAGGGTATGCGTGTTGTTCATCGGTGTTCTCGTCTGCGACTCGATCAGAAGGAGCGTGGCAACTCAAGCAGGTGCTCGGCCACGCAGGACAGGATTAGCGATGTGCGTCCGCACCCAGCAGGGCTTCCCGGAAGCGGCTGCGCAGATGAGGCCCGTCACGGGGTGGCAGCGCCGTCGGCGCCGGCTCCGTGGTGACCTTCACCGTGACCTGTACCGGCCCTTCCCCTTTCAGGATCAACGCCACGGCCTCCTCCAATTCCCCCTCGGTACGCACCACGCCACACTGCTTGAAGCCCACTGCACGTGACACCTCGCAGATGCTCACGCCACGCCCGGCGTGGGCAGGTTGCATACCCGTCTCGGCGTAATGTTCGTTGTCGATGACGACGATGCTCAGGTTACGTGCACCGTGGCAGGCCACGGTCGCCAGCGAGCCAATGCCCATCATCATCTCGCCGTCGCCGACAAAGACGATGACGCGCTTGTCCGGCTGGGCCAGCGCCAGCCCGAGGCCAACCATGACCGCCCCCCCCATGGCACCCCACAGGTAGAAGTTCTGTGGGCAATCTCCTGCGGCGGCCACGTCGAACGTGGGGTTGCCAAGGCTGGTAATGGCCAGGGCATCGCCACGGTTTTCAAGGATGCGGGCGACCACGGCCCGTCGATTCAAACTGATCTGTTCTGAAGGCATGGTGTCGACTCACTTGTTGAAGTTTTTGGTACCGATGATCCGTTGTCCGATCAGTACGGCCGCCATGCGGCCGGTCTGATAGGCAAAGCGCGCGCAGGCGGCCACCGTGGGGGCAATGTCGTCAGCGTTCTCGGCCCGAAAGACATGGACGCCAGAGTCCTCCAGGACCTGCTCGGTGGATTTGCCCATTGCCACCTGCCAGGGGTTGAACTCGCCCCACTCACCGCGCATGGTCACGATCATGATCAGCGGGATGCGGGTCTCGTGCTGCAGCGACAACATGTTGATGCAGTTGCCGACACCGCTGGACTGCAGCAACAGGACACCACGTTGGCCGCCAATCCAGGCCCCTGCCAGTTGTGCAACGCCCTCCTCCTCGGTCGTCAGGGAAACCGACTGGATCTGCGGGTCGGCGTCGCACAGCTGGATCAGGCGGCTATGACCGGCATCCGGGACGTAGGCGACCTGGCGCACATCAAGCTCCTTGAACTGCGCATAGATCTGCGCGGGCCAATTGATTTCAGTCATATCAGTTACTTCCTCAACGATGGCTATTGATGCTCTGTGCATCACGAAAGGGTTGGCCGAGGCCGCCCCGGTAAATCCGCTGTTCAATACACAACGGCCTCAACGATCGGTCGGTTCGAGGCGATGCGCTGGTACCCGAGGGCTGAAAGGTCCAGGGCGCGGAAACCGCCGTGGACAATCAGCTCGGCAACGCCTTGCCCGGTGGCCGGTGAATGCATCACGCCATGGCCGGAAAAACCGGTGGCCTGGATGAAATTGGCGATGTCTGTATGCGCCCCGACGACACCGTTGTGATCGAGCAAGTTCATCTCGTAGTGCCCCGCCCATGCGCGCTGCACGCGCAGCTGCTCCAGCGCGGGAATCCGGTGGGCCAGCAAGGGCCACAAGGTTTCTTCCAGCAGATAGTGGTCGGGCTCGAAATCACCTTCGGCGTGAGGGTCTCGCGCCAATGCCGGTGCTATACCGGCGATGAAGCCATCGCCTTCCGGCCGTATCCAGGCACCCGAATTGTCGAAGAGCATGGGGAAGTCCCGACCCTCCAGGGGGGCCTTGATATGGAACACCGTGCGCTTGCGCGGCTCCACCGGCAGGTCAATTCCGGCCAGGCCCGCAACCTTGCCGCCGGATGCACCTGCGGCATTCACGCACCAGTCACAGGCCAGTCGCCCACCGTCCTGCAATCGCACGCCAGTGACCCGCGCCCCTTGGGTATCGATACCGGTGACTTCGCCTTCGATGTAGTCCACACCCAGGCGCCGAGCCTCCCGGCGAACCAACTGCAGCAACGCCCAGGCATCGAACCAACCTTCATTGGCCGCGCCATAGGTGGCGATACCGATGTCATCGACGTTCAACCATGGATAGCGTTGCCCGGCTTGCTCCGGTGTGAAGATGTCGACCACCGCGCCGTGCTGGCGCTGCATCAGCGCATTATTACGCTGAACATCGGCATGTTCAGGGGAGCCCAGCATCAGGTAGCCGCGCTCTTCGAAGCCGATGTCGGCGTCCTCGCCGAACCAGCTCTTGATGTTTCTGAACAGGTCAGCGCTGAACAGGCTCATGCCAATGTTAAACGGGCAGCCAAACTGGGTCCTGATCGAGGCGGCAGACAAAGCCGTGGACGAGTACTGGTAGGTACTGTCGCGCTCAACGACCTTGATCGAACCCGCGAAGCCCTGCTTGCGCAGGAAAAACGCAACAAAACTGCCGATAACTCCGCCGCCGATGATGACCACTGTTTCTGAAGTTCGTGTCATGGATAGACCCTGGACTGATGTCGGATGGTTCAAATCAGGCACTGACCTTGTGCCCCGCTTCGAGGTAGGCCGCGCGCACTTCTGAGCTGCCGGCCAGCGCCTGGCCTGTGCCCTGCATGACGATCTCGCCGTGTTGCAGCACATAGCCACGATGGGCGACCGCCAGTGCCTGGCGGGCGTTTTGCTCCACCAGCAAAATGGTCATGCCCAACTCGCTGTTGAGCCGCTTGATGATCTGGAACACTTTCTGGATGTAGATCGGTGCCAGGCCCAGCGACGGCTCGTCCAGCAACAACAATTGCGGGTGACTCATCAGCGCGCGAGCGATTGCCAGCATCTGCTGCTCGCCTCCAGACAACGTGCCTGCGGTCTGATGCAGCCTTGTCTGCAAGATCGGGAACAGGTCATACATGCGCCGCAAATCGTCTTCACGTCGTTTGGGGTCCGCATGGATGCAGCCCATCAGCAGGTTTTCCAGCACGGTCATGCGCAAGTAGATACGGCGGCCTTCAGGCGATATCGCGATCCCTTGCCGTGCTACCTGGTGCGGCGCTTGACCAATGAGCGAACGGCCCTTGAATGAAAGCTCGCCCGCGCTCGGCCTGGGACTGCCCAGGATACTGGTCATCAAGGTCGACTTGCCGGCACCGTTGGCGCCAATCAGCGTGACGATCTCACCCTGCTCGACCTCCAAGTCGATGCCGCGTAGCGCATGCACATGCCCGTAATGCACATGGAGTTGACGGAGTTGCAACATCAGGCGACCTCCTCGTCTGGGCTTCCCAGGTAAGCTGCAATGACCTGTGGGTCGTTCTGGATATGTGCAGGGCTGCCTTCAGCGATTTTTTTGCCGTAGCACAGCACATGGATATGGTCGGAAATGTTCATCACCACGCTCATGTCATGCTCGATCAGCAGTACGCTCAGGCCCTGCTCGCGAACCAGCTTCTGCAGGCATTCGTTGAGTTCCGCGGATTCTTTCGGGTTCAGCCCCGCCGCCGGCTCGTCCAGGCACAACAGGACCGGGTCGACGCAGAGCGCCCGGGCCAGCTCCACTTTGCGTTGAATGCCGTACGACAACGCGCCGGCCGGCTCGTCGACCACCCGCTCCAGGTTCAATGCACGTAAATGCCGTAGGGCTTTCTCGACAGCCGCCTCCTGGGCATCGCGGTATCGCTTGAGCCCAAGGATCGCCGCGATGGAAAAACAGGAGGCCTGCTGCAGCGCGTTGTGTTGGGCAACGATGAGGTTTTCCAGCACCGTCATCCTTGGGAACAGACGAATATTCTGGAAGGTACGCACCACCCCGGCCTTGCGCGCAACGTCGAGTGTCGCCAGCTTTTGTAGCTGCAGCGTCCCATGCTCAGGATGGCGCATCTGAAGGTTGCCGCCGGTAGGCCGGTAAAAGCCGGTCAGGCAATTGAACAACGTGGTTTTACCCGCGCCATTTGGGCCGATGACCGAAGTGATTTCCCGGCGGCGCACCTGCAGGGATAACCCTTCAATGGCCTTGATACCGCCAAAGGTCATGTCCAACGATTGGATATCGATCAATACCTCGTTCATCGGCTGACCTCCAGGGTGGCAGCGCTGGTCGCGCCGGTTTCAGAGGACTTGCGCAGGCGCGACCAGAGCAGGCTTGGCTCACGCGAAGAGAAGATGCCACCTGGCCGCCAGACCATGATCAACACCATGGCCGCGCCAAACAGCAACATCCGGTATTCGGAGAAGTTGCGCCCAAGTTCGGGTAACAGCACCAGGACGAGAGCGCCGAGCACCACGCCCAACTGGCTGCCCATGCCACCCAGCACCACGATGGCCAGGATGATCGCACTTTCGTTGAAGGTGAAGCTTTCCGGCGAAATAAAGCCTTGTCGGGCCGCGAAGAACACACCTGCAAGCCCCCCCAGCATGGCGCCTAGTGCAAACGCTGAGAGCTTGATATTGGTGATGTTGATACCCAAGGCGCGGCACGCGATCTCATCCTCACGCACCGCTTCCCAGGCACGCCCCGTCGGTACCTTGCGCATGCGCAACACCAAAGCGTTGGTCAGCAGTGCCAGACAGAGAATCACGTAATACAGAAAGACGATTCGCTGGGAGCTCGAGTACTCAAGGCCGAAGAAGCTGGAAAAGCTGTTGGGGTCGTTGGCACCGAACGTCAACCCGAACAAACCCGGCCGTTCGATCGAGGAGATGCCATTCGGGCCGCCGGTCACCTCCGTCCAGTTGACCAGCACCAGTCGGATGATTTCGCCAAAACCCAAGGTCACGATGGCCAGGTAGTCACCGCGCAATCGCAGGGTCGGGTAACCGAGCAACATGCCGAAAATAGCCGCGAACACGGCCGCAATCGGCAGGCACAACCAAAATGAGAAGCCAAAGTATTGCGACAGCAAGGCATAGCTGTAGGCCCCGACGGCATAGAAGGCCACATAGCCGAGGTCAAGCAGCCCAGCAAGCCCGACCACCACGTTCAGTCCCCAACCGAGCATCACGTAAATCAGCACCGTGGTGGCGATGTCGATCACATACCGGTTACCGGAGAACAACAGAGGTAGCATCAAGGCACTGACGAGCAGGACCCAGCCCAGCGGTTGAACGATCGGGCGCGATTTGCGCAGCATCGGCCTGCTCGCCGCCCGCGGCTGAAGCCGGGCGCGCGCACCGCTTAACAAAGAGGTTTGCACCAGGCGCAGACAAAACACCGCCGCGACCACGGCCGCAAGCAGGGGCCAGCGGGTATGCAGCTGCAGAACCCCGCCGCTGTCACTGGTGTACAGCCCGACCAGCGGAATGCCCAGGACGATCGCGACGATGGCAATACGCAAGGCGTCGGCCAGTCGCGACTGCAGGTTCAGAGAGGTAGGGTTCATCAGACTTTCTCCACTTCAGGGCGACCCAGCAGTCCATAAGGCCGTACCAACAGGACCAGGATCAGAATCACGAACGTGGCGACATCCTTGTACTCGGCAGAGAAATAGCTCCCCCAGAAGGACTCGATAATCCCGATCAGCAGCCCACCCAGCATGGCGCCCGGCAGCGAGCCAATGCCGCCGAGTACCGCAGCGGTAAAAGCCTTGATGCCAACGAGAAAACCAATACTGAAATCAATGACGCCGTAGTAGAGCGTGACCATCACCCCAGCCACCGCAGCCAGTGCGGCACCGATCATGAACGTCATGGAAATGATCCGGTCGGCATTGACACCCAGGAAGCCGGTCATGGTTCGGTCCTGCTCGCACGCACGTTGCTGCCGGCCAAAGGAGGTACGGGTGATCATCCAGGTGAACAGCGCCAGCAGTAACAGCGTGGTGACCACCACCAGCATCTGGATGTACGAGACGTAGACCGATTGCCCGGCACCGACATCCCACTGCCAGCCGCCAGACAGTACAGGCGCAATGGATTTGACCCGGGCGCCTTGGCTCAGCTGGACAAAGTTCTGCAGGAAAATCGACATGCCGATGGCAGAAATCAGCGGTGCCAGCCGGCTTGAGCCACGCAGCGGCCGATAGGCCGTGCGTTCGACCGCCCAGCCGTAGGCGGCCGTCAGCAAGATGCTGATCAGCAGTACGCTGATAATGGCCAGCGGCACCGAGGTCACGCCCAGCGCGGCCAGCAGAGTGAAGCAGGCGATGGCGATGAACGCACCGATCATGAAGATCTCGCCGTGGGCGAAATTGATCATGCCGATGATCCCGTACACCATGGTGTAGCCGATGGCGATCAAGCCATAGACCGACCCCAGGGTCAGGCCGTTAATCAGTTGTTGAATGGCGAGATACATGGGTTGACTCCAGACAAGGCGACATCAGGTCGAAGGCCCGTCGGGCCCACGACCAACGGCTCACTCGGCGTAGCCGTACTGGCTGCCAGACCAGCGATAGACCACATAAGCGGACTGGGTGATATCACCCTTGGCGTCGAAGGCCAGCGGACCGACCACGGTGTCGAAAGTCCGGCTGCGCCAGGCTTTCTGGATGTCTGCCAGACGTGTCGAGCCGGCTTGCTCCGCTGCCTGGGCGAATACCTGGACAGCTGCATAGGAGTAGAGGGTGTAACCCTCGGGTTCGATATTGGCTTTGCGCAAGCGGCTGACAACCTCTGCGGCCGCGGGTGAAGTGCGTGGGTCAGGCCCGAACGTGAACAGCGTGCCATCGGCCGCTGCGCCCCCAGCCACCAGCAGTTCCGAGTTGGTCAGGGTATCGCCACCAATGGTGGTCAGTTTCATGCCGTTTTGTGACGCCTGGCGCAGGATCAGGCCGAGCTCGGTGTAGTAACCACCATATGCCAGCACTTCGACACCGGCTGCCTTCATGCGGCTGACCAGGCTGTTGTAGTCCTTCTCGCCCGCCGTGATGGAGGTCCGCAAGACGGGCGTCAGGCCCTGGGCTTGCAAACTTTTTGCGACTTCGTCGGCCAATCCCTTGCCATAGGCACTTTTGTCATCGACCACAGCGATTTTGCGACCGGCAAAATGCTTGACCAGATATTGTGCCGCGACGCCACCCTGCTGGTCGTCACGCCCAACAACGCGGACCAGATTAGTCAGGCCTCGTTCGGTGACTTGCGGGTTGGTGGAAATGGTCGCCATGGAAATCCCTTCGTCGGCATAAACCTCCGAGGCGGGCATCGTTGAGCTGGAGCAGTAATGCCCGTCGACAAATACCACGCCCTTGTTAACCAGGGTATTGGCAACCGCCACGGCCTGTTTGGGGTCGCACACATCGTCACCCACCACCAGCTTCAACTGCTGGCCAAGTACTCCCCCCCGGGCGTTGATGTCAGCAACGGCACGCTCGGCACCGTTGCGCATCTGCTCTCCTCCAGAGGCATAGGGACCGGTCATAGGTCCCGCCACACCTATCAGCAGATCAGCGTTCGCCGTCTGCATAAACAAGTAGCCTGCTACGGCGAGGCCGGCGCCCCATTTGCCAAAGTGCTTGTTCATATCGCCTGCTCCAGTTGCTTTTTTGTTCTGGATTTTTCCCAACGCCTGCTGAGGGCATCGGGACCAATTTGGATCGGCAGTAAAAGGTTTACAGGCGTCGACGGCTGGGTCGATGCCTGGCCCATGCGGCTATTTGGATTTGTCTGCCTGGGCGCACTCATTGTGCGGCGACGACAAGGGGCTGGCTTGAATCAACAGGAGGGGTTATTTGCGGCTTTCTGCACAGCGAAGTCACAGCAAGCCTTGAAATGAAAAGGCCCTGCCGTCACCCAGCGGGACGGCAGAGCCTATTGGTTGGAAAAAACGCCGGGGGGCGGATCAGGATGAGGTGAGTCGTGTCTCACACGCTGCAAGCAGGATGCTGGTGCTGATGACCTGTGCCGCTGCTTCAAGATCGTCTATCGACGGTGATGAAGGGGCGATGCGAAGATGGCTGTCCAGTGGGTCATGACCATAGGGAAACGCCGCTCCAGCGGCGGTCAACTGCACACCGGCGTGCCTGGCCAACTCCACCACCCGTTGGGCGGTACCCGGGAGGCCATTCAGGCTGATGAAGTATCCTCCTCGCGGAGACGTCCAGCGCGCCACCTGCCACTTAGCCAAGACCCGCTCGAACACCTGCTGTACCGCCTCGAACCGCGGCGCCAGGATCTCCCGATGCCCATCCATCAGCGCTTCGAGCCCGCCCATGTCCCGCAGGAAATGAACGTGGCGCAGCTGATTGAGTTTGTCCGGGCCCACACTTCGCACCGACGCGTGGCGTAGCCACCAGGCGATGTTTTCCACCGACCCGCCCAGCAACGCCAGGCCAGCACCGGCAAAGGTCATCTTCGACGTGGAGGCGAACACCAGAGGCCGGTTGGCATGCCCGTGGCGCGCGCAACGCTCACTGATATTGGCAATCTGTATCGGCTCTGGCGTCAGGTGATGCAGCGTGTAGGCATCGTCCCAGAACAGCCGAAAATCGGCTGCCGCCGTCTCCATCCTGGCCAGGAAATCGATCACTTCATCGCTGTAAACGGCACCTGTCGGGTTGCTGTACTTGGGCACACACCACATACCCTTGACGGTCGGATCCTGAATCCAGGTTGCAACCTCGTTCAGGTCCGGCCCGTCGTCGTGCAGGGTGATCGGGATCAGGCGGATGCCAAAGGCTTCACAGATCGCAAAGTGCCGGTCATAACCCGGTACCGGACACAGAAAGGCAATGCTCTGCTCTGCCGACCACGGTGCGTTTGAATCGCAGGTTCCGCTACGCCAGGCATGCGAAATACAGTCGTACATCAGCGCAAGGCTGGAGTTTCCGTCAACCACGACCTGCTCAGCGGGCAAACCCAGCACCGGTGCAAAGAGCACCCGTGCCTCGGGAAGCCCTTGTTGGCCCATGTAGTTCCGGCAATCGGTTCCATCCTGGGCGAGGTAATGTTCCAGCTCGAGCATTGGGCTGGACAGGTCCAATTGTTCGCCGTTGGGCACCCCTCTGGCCATATTGATCTTCAGTTGCTTGTCACAAAACTGCGCATGCCGCTGTGACACTTCCAGGTGTAACTCCCGAATGCGCTCCAGCGGTAGTGCTGTGAAATCAGCCATTGTCATTACCCCTCATCGATCCCCCTCGCCTGCTGTCAACACTTGGCATCAGGATTCACCTGTAAGATTTGCGCCGACAGCTCGACCATCCAGCGCGTCGTAGCTTGCCAGCATTCATTGGCGTCACCGTGCTCTGGCCCCTCGAGGCAGTCGAGCAATCGACGCAGGGTGCGCGCTGCCAATTCAACGCAGCTCACGGAAAACACACCTGCGGCTGCTCCTTCTGCCACTCGACATGCCGCCAAAAACTTGCTCGACCAGCAACTGATGGGCCGCCGAGATGATTGCTTCATCGGTTCGTTGAACCGGGCGCGCGGTAGGATTACTCATGAGTAGCGACGCCGTAACTGCAAGGCTCGATCGATCGATGCGAGCTCCTGATCCAGCGCTTCCTGCGCCAGTTCTGCCTGCTCAGCGCTAACCATTACAAAGCGCACCTTCGCGCTGATCGGCGCCTGGGCGAGCGTCCACAGGTCCGCGTCGATGACATGGGCGATCTTCGGATAGCCGCCACAGGTATTGGCGTCGGCAAGCTGGATGATCGGTTGGCCTGAAGGCGGCACTTGCACCGTGCCAGGCAAGATGCCGTGTGAAAGCATCTCCAGTGGCCGGAGCAATGAGACGGCCTCGCCTTTCAACCGCATGCCCATGCGATTGCTGTCGGGTGTAATGGTCCATTCCTGTTGCACAAACGCTTGTCTCGACGCCTCGTCGAAAGCGCTCCACTCTGCGCCAGGCAACACTTGAACATTCACAACCCCTCCACGCTCAGCCAAAGGGCGGTGGATTGCAGCGCCAACTTCTCTTCCAGGGTGGGTCGACGTGGGGGCGAGGCTGAGCCTGTCTGCGCGCTGCACTCCCCGACCTTTCAGCCCTCCGAAGCCGGTTTTAAGGTCCGTGGCGCGAGACCCGAGAATGGGCTCTACCTCAATACCTCCCCCGAAGGTCAGATAACTCCTGGCTCCACGCGTGGGGACTGCGAGCGTCAGCACCTGCCCGGCCTTGGCATGACAAAGCCAGGAGGGATAGATTCGACGTTGATCCAGCGTCGCCTCGCAATCGGCACCCGTCAGCGCGAACGGGCAGTCGGTGTGGAATTTCAGTCGAAAAGGAAACAGGGCTATTTCCAGGCCGGCAACCTCTGCGGGGTTTCCCAGCAACAGGTTGCCCAGACGAAACGCCGGGATATCCATGGCACCGCCACCGCTGATACCCAGGTGCAGAAATCCTGGGCGCCCAAGATCCTGTATAGAATTGGCAGCTCCATTGCTCAACACTTCGATCATGACAACACCTCCACAACCTTGAACCGAACACGATCACCCGGCAGCAACAACGTGGGTTGCTGCGACGTCGGATCGAACAATTGACACGGGGTGTGCCCGATCACATGCCAACCGGAAGGCGCCGAACAAGGCATTATCCCCGCCTGGTTGCCACCGATGATCACAGCCCCTTGTTCAAGGCGCAGTCGCGGTACAGCGCGACGAGGGATAGCCAAACGAGGGTCGAGCCCGCTGAGGTAAGGAAAGCCCGGCATCGCCCCCAGGCACGCCACTTGATACTGCGCCGCACTGTGCAACTCTACGAAGGCGGCTGCGCTCAACCCGGTCCGTTCTGCCAATAGCGGCAGGTCTTCACCTCCAGGGCCACCATAGGTCACCGGGATCTCGAGAGTGCGCCCGGTTTGGGGCACCTGGGACAACACCGCCCATTGCTTGAGTAACCACGCCTGTAGCGCCGGGCGGTCAACACCCACTGAACGCTGGACAAGCAGCAGGTTATTCATGCCCGGTACGACTTGCTCAATATCTGGGTGCAGGCGAGCCACGGTGGCGAATCCAAGCAACCGCACCTGTAGATCCGCGTTAAACGCGCCCTCCACCACATCCATCAGCAAACCACGGGCCCCCGCTTGAAACAGGCGAGGCTGGATTGCCTGCGACAGCAGTTCTGTATTCATTTTTATTCGTCTACCTCAGGAAAATCGAGCAGTGCCCAATGTCGTGTCGCCTACTCAGGATTGTGCGTATAGCGGCGACTGCTGGCTTGTATCGAACCCGCATAGGTCACGCCGCTTTTTGCACAGTGAGCGAGTAGTCAACTGACGCGCAGGCCGCCTGACGGCTGCGCTACCCGGTAAAACCGGGAATCAAGCCTCGGCTTTCTGCATATTGCTCAGGATTTTTCCTGCCACCCTCGCGTTGCATCAGGCATAACTGCTAGGGTGACGCGAACGTCGTAGTTCAATCGTTATCGAGGGGAATGTTCGATGATTGAAGGCAAGGAACTCATGCACTGGATAGACCAGGACCTCACGCTCCTGGACAAGCTTTTCGATCGCATGCCCGACGTGATGTTTTACGTAAAAGACGCCCATGGACGGTATGTCGTGATCAACCAGACCCTGGTGCAATACAGCGGCAAGCGGTCAAAGGAAGAGGTGATCGGTTTGACCGCCGACGAACTGTTCCCCATTACCAGTTCGAGCATCATGGCGCAGGACCTTTCAGTGATAGGGACCGGGAAGGACGTGGTCGATGCGCTGCGCCTGTTCCGTTCGGCCGACGGGCAAAAACAATGGTGCCTGAGCTCAAAGTTCGGCATTTTCAATCAGCACAATCAGGTCACGGGCCTGGTAGGCATCTCTCGAATTCTCACCCGGCCGGATGAAAAGCACCTGAGTTACAAGCGGCTCATGGACTTTTCTCGCCTGGTTCGGGAAAACCTGAGCCAGCCCCAGCTCATTTCCGATATTGCCGACCACCTTGGGCTGTCAATGGACACGCTGCAGCGCCTGACGCGTGAAGTATTCCAGCTGTCGCCCAAACAGATCCTGATGAAGGCGCGCATTGAAAAAGCCTGCGAATTGCTGGAACAGACGCAAATGAGCATCACAGACGTCGCGACCGAATGTGGCTACTCGGACCACAGCGCGTTCAGCCGTCAGTTCAAGGCAGCGCTGCATTGCACACCCATGCAGTACCGCCTCTCCACCGACCCCACTACGACCGACCTGCGTTCACTCTGAGCGCAGGGCTGGCGCTTTCAGCGGTATTCGATCAACACGTGCGCATAACCGACCCGCTCCCCCTCCTGGACGCGTATCTGGCCGACCACGCCCGGCTGCGTTGCACTGATCTCGGTCAGCAGGCCATCATCCTCGAGCCAGGCGACAACCTGCCCGAGCGCTACGCAATCACCGCTGCTCAATCTCTCCTGTTGTCGTTGGGGATGAGACAGGCGTATGAATCCCATGCCAGGGGACTGAACCTGTCCCCCCGCCGGCGTCGCCACACGCGAAGACTCTGCAACGGTTGCCGGAGTCTTGACCGAGCGGGTTGGACTGGCAACCAGCGAGATACTCTGCCCCGCGAACTCGAACTCGATCGCAACAAGAGAGCGTCGACGCAAGAGCTCGGCCATTTTCTCCACCCTTTCGATGTTCATGCCTTGTTCTCCGACAGGTAGCGTTCCAGATGATGGATATCGTACCCACCCTCGACAAATCCAGGCTCGGTCATCAACGCTTGATGCAGCGCGACCGTGCTCTTGATCCCCTCAAGCTTCGCCTCCTTCAATGCCCCCTGCATCCGCTTGACGGCAACGCTGCGATCGCTGCCAAAGGCCAGAAACTTGGCAATCAGCGAGTCGTAGTTGGACGGCACCTGATAGCCACTGTAGAGGTGACTATCGATGCGAATGCCCGGCCCTCCGGGGCTGATCCATTGCGTCACCACGCCGGGAGCCGGAAGGAAGTTGAAGGGGTCTTCGGCATTGATACGGCACTCGATCGCGTGGCCACTGATATGAATGTCGGACTGCGTGATCGACAGCGGCAGCCCGGCCGCGATCCGCAACTGTTCAGCCACAATATCAATCCCGGTGACCAGTTCGGTGACAGGGTGCTCGACCTGTACCCGGGTGTTCATCTCGATGAAGAAAAACTCTCCTTCCTCGTAAAGGAACTCGAAGGTGCCGGCGCCCCGGTAACCAATACGGCGACACGCCTGCGCACAGCGCTCACCGATGGCGGCGATCTGCTCACGCGCGATGCCTGACGCCGGGGCTTCCTCGATGACTTTCTGATGACGGCGCTGCATCGAGCAGTCCCGCTCACCTAGCCAGACTGCCTGACCGTGAGTGTCCGCCAACACTTGAATCTCGATATGCCGCGGCCGCTCAAGGAAGCGCTCCAGATAAACGTGCGGATTACCAAAGGCTCGACCGGCCTCCTGACGTGTCATGGCCACCGCCTCTTGCAGATCTTGCGCCTGGCGCACAACGCGCATGCCGCG
Organism: Pseudomonas sp. KH_021; assembly: GCF_057838865.1. Lineage (NCBI taxonomy): Bacteria > Pseudomonadati > Pseudomonadota > Gammaproteobacteria > Pseudomonadales > Pseudomonadaceae > Pseudomonas > Pseudomonas sp. KH_021. The sequence goes on from NZ_CM174477.1 coordinate 3,747,748, forward strand.
CCCGCCGCCTCCACCCGCGGCCTTGATGATCAAGGGGTAACCACAAGCTGCGGCAATCGCCGTGATCTCCTGCGGATCCTCTGGCAACGCCCCGGGCGATCCAGGCACACACGGCACCCCGGCTTCGAGCATTGCCTGCTTGGCCGATACCTTGTCACCCATCAGTCGGATCGAGGCGGCCGTTGGCCCAATGAACACCAACCCTGCGCTTTCGACCGCTTCGGCGAACACGCTGTTTTCGGAAAGAAAGCCGTAACCTGGGTGAATGGCCTGGGCGTTTGTCAATCGTGCGGCCTGCAGCACGCGGGCGATGTCCAGGTAGCTGTGCTGTGACGCCGCCGGCCCCAGGCAAATGCGATCGTCGGCCAACTGTACATGCCGAAGCCCCGCATCCGCTTCGGAGTAGGCGGCGATGGTGCGAATACCCGATTCACGGGCGGCTCGCAGGATACGCAGTGCAATCTCGCCTCGGTTTGCAATCAGCACGCTGTCGAATGCTCGAGCGCTCATACCCGGTTCTCCTCGATGACAAATAACGGCATTCCATACTCGACGCTCTGTCCATCGCTCACGAGAACCTTTGCTAGCCGTCCCGAACACGGTGCTTCGATGGGGTTGAGCATCTTCATGGCCTCCACGATCCCCAGCGTCTGTCCTTCATTGACGAGATCACCGACCTCGGCGAAAGCCGGCTGGTCGGGGGCTTGAGCGCGATAAAACACGCCCGTCATGGAGGCATTGATCATCCGCCCACCTGGCGCAGGTTCGGCGGCGGTCACTGGAGGCTCCACCGCCTGGCTCGTGGCGTTTCGCACGAGCCCTTCTTCGCTCTGCAGCTGCAAACGTACACGCCCTTCTGCGTCGCTGTACTCAAGAACGCTCACACCCGCCTGTTGGGCGATATCCACCAGGCGCTCAATCAATTCAATCTTCATGTTTGCATCGTCTCGCATCATGGCGTTGGCTGGACCCAGCTACCGATTTCCAACCCCTCCGATTCCAGGGCCTGGCGTACCGCCCGCGCTATGGCAACGGCTGCGGGGGTGTCGCTGTGAACGCAAATCGAATCGATCCGACAGGCCAGCGTGCCGCCACCCAGGACTTCGATGGCCTGCTCGCGAACCATCCTCACGACTCGCTCGGCAGCCTGTCGCGGGTCGTGAATCACCGCACCTTCGATACCCCGTTGCACGAGATGCCCCTGCGCGTTGTAAGCACGGTCGGCGAATATTTCCGAGCGGGTTTGAAGCCCCATTTCTTCGGCTATTCGAGCCTGGTGCCCAAGTGCGATGACCAGGCAAGCCAACGAAGGGTCGACAGCCTTGACGGCTCGACAGACTGCAGTCGCAACGCGCTCATCGGTCTGGGTCAGGTTGCCCAGCGCGCCATGCGCCTTGACATGGGTCAGTCGATGCCCGGCATAGGCAGCAAGCGCCTGGGCAGCGCCAACCTGATAGGCCACCATCCGTTCGATTTCCGCGGGCGAGAACGCCATGCGGCGACGGCCGAACCCCCACAGATCCGGGAAAGCGGGGTGAGCGCCAACCGCAACGCCCTTGATCTTTGCCTGTGAAAACGTCCTGGCCATGATGTGCGGGTCTCCAGCATGGAACCCGCACGCCACATTGGCTGTACTCACGATATCCAGGATCGCGTCGTCATCACCCATTTCCCAGGCACCAAACCCCTCACCCATGTCTGAGTTGAGGTCAATACGCCGAACATCAACGGTCATGAAACATCACTTCCATTCTTGTTATCAGGTCGTGTGAAGTCCGCACCAGACTGGCGCGGCTCATGGGGTGGCAGGCTTTCAGTCCTTGACCGGGACGGTGTAATTGAGGATCAACCGACCGCCATCGGGGTAGATCGTCTGGCCAATGATGTAGGAAGCGTCATCGCTGGCCAGGAAGGACGCGACGCTGGCCACTTCCGACGCTTCCCCACAACGTCCCATGGGGGTGCGTGACAACACAGTCTTGCGTTGCGCCTCGTTGGACATCACGGAATTGAGCACCAGGTCGGTGGCGATGGTGCCCGGGCCGATGGCGTTGACCCGGATGCCATGATTGACCAGCCCTACGGCCATGACGGCGGTCAGTTGCTTGATACCCCCTTTGGAGACCGCATAGGCTACCGAATTCGGGATGGCCAACTCGGCATTGATCGAGGACATGTTGATGATGGAGCCGTGAATCTTGTGTTCGATCATCACCCGCGCTGCAGCCTGGCCGATCAGGAACTGGGATTTCAGATTGACGCGCATGACTTTGTCGAACATGTCCTCTGGAAAATCGACGAAGTCGGCGGTGTGGATGATGCCGGCGTTATTGACCACGATATCCAGAGCACCAAAGTGTTCGACTGCTTTGCCGACGATACTTGCGGCGAGTGCGCTGTCGATTTCACTGAGGTCTGCGACAAGCCAGGTGGCCTTGTCACCGAAGCGCTCTGCCGCAGCCTTTACCTTGTCGGCCTGTACATCCACCAGGACAACCTTGGCACCGTCCTCTACGAAGCGCTCGATACACGCCAGGCCAAGCCCCTGTGCCGCACCGGTTACCAGTGCCACTTTACCTTGATGTTTCATCGTATCTCCTCGATCGCAAGCCAGTCTGTGAGGAGAAAGCTTTACAAGAACGGCGTCATCTGACTTGAGGACAGACCGTGTATGCAGGGCGGTATTTCGCACAGTCACCCTTCGCCACACAGCTCAAGGCTCCGGCCTGACTCGACTATGCAAAATACCGCAGCCCGCACCCCTGCTGCGCACAAGCCACAGAATGACCTCTGTGGTCTGATGAACCACTCATGTGAACAACACAGGCTTGCGATATGAATGTGCTCATCGTCCTGGCTCATCCAGAGCCCTTCTCTTTTACCGCAGCACTGAAGAACACCGCCGTTGAGGCGCTGGAAAAAGCTGGGCACACCGTCGTGGTCAGCGACCTTTACGCCATGGGCTGGCAGGCAGCGCTCGGCGCCAGCGATTTTGAGGGGGAACGAGCCGACAGGAACTATCTTGACCTCTCTCGAGAGCAAGAACATGCGTTTGCCAACCACACTTTTGCCCAAGCCGTGAAGGCGGAGCAAGACAAGGTCAGCCAGGCGGATCTGATTGTGTTCCAGTTCCCCGTGTGGTGGTTCTCCATGCCGGGGATCCTGAAAGGCTGGGTGGACCGAGTCTTTGCGCGCGGCTTTGCTTACTCGACGGGGCGTAAATACGCCACCGGTCACTTCAAAGGCAAAAAAGCGATGCTGTGCATTACCACGGGCACGGCCTCGACGCTGTACGAGCCCAACGGGATTGATGGTGATCTGCACCATATTCTGTGGCCCATTCACAACGGCCTGCTGGCCTATACCGGCTTCACCGTGCTGCCACCTTATGCAGCCTGGATGCCCGCGCGCGTTTCGGAGAAGGAGCGCGATGACTACCTCCAGGGCTATGCCGAACACCTTACAAACCTGGACACCCGCGAACCGCTCTTCTTCCATCCATGGGAGGATTACGACGAGTCGCAACGGCTCAAGCCCGGCGTAGTCGCCAAGTCAGGCGTGCAATGGAACCCACGGGCGGATCAAACCAAACTGCAGGCTGCAGCGCAGTTCACCCCGAGCCCTAAGCAGTGAGCCCGTTTCGCCGACTTCATCATGTTTGTATCGTTGTCAGCGATATGGGCCGCGCAGTCGCCTATTACGAGTCACTAGGTATCGGCCCCTGGCAACATTTTCCATCCCTGGAGGCGTTTGCAGGCGACCTGCAGGCGCCTTCAACGGAGGACTTCCTGAAGCTGCCTTACCGATTTTGCAACCTTGAGAATGTGCAACTGCAACTGTGCGCACCACCTCCCGGGAATACACCACAGCGACATCACCTGGAGAGCCATGGCGAAGGTGTCTTTCACCTGGGCTTCCAAGTGGAGGAGTGCAACGAAGGTGAGAATGCTGCGCAGGCCCTGGGTCTAGAGCTACTGTTGCGCGGCCGTCTGCCGAATGGCCACGGTTTCAGCTACTTCGACACCCAAGAGGCGGGTGCTGGTGTGACCTTGCAGGTTCGCTCGTCGGCCAATTGATTGATCGCTCGAATCAGAGGTCATCACGGATCGGAAGGCCTGAGAGAGGCCCCCTCAGTGAACACGCTCACTGGGGTGGGCCCTCTCTACAGCGAATGCCCTTGCTCGACTGTGTGCTGAGCGCTCCAGCCGCGGCAGGCTAGTGGCTTGAGCGGTTAATCCATTAATTTATTTTTTATCACGCTCAGCTTCGCCTTATGTACCGAGCTTATGATGGACTCAGCCGTTTTATTCCACTTGAACGGCTTGGCGGAATGCTCATTGTGAGCCTCGATAAATTGGCGGATAGCCGCCTTCAGGTCGGCGACGCTGGTGAAGGCGTCCCGGTACAGCGCTCGCCTTTCCAGTTGTGCAAACCAGCCTTCGATCCAACGCCTGGATCTGGGTTTTCTCGTCAACCGACAACACCAGGGCATTATCCGGTGGGTTCAGATAGAGCCCGACCACGTCGACGACCTTGTCGGCGAAATGAGGATCGTTGCTGATTTTGAAGGTCTTCAGGCGATGGGGTTTGAGGTCGGAAGCGGCCCAGACCTGCCGCACCTGCCACGTGGTGACCCGCGCATACTTGGCCATCAATCGAACGCTCCAATGAGTGGCTTCCTGGGGGACACGCCGGGTGGTCAGTGTCAGGATTTCGTTGATTTTTTCGGGCCCGAGTTTGAGTGGCTGGCCGCTGCGCGGCAGATCGCTCAACCCTTCGATTCCCGCCTCCAGATAACGCTTTCGCCACTTGAATACCGTCGGCGGCGTGACCTGCAACTGCTCGCTGACGGCCTTGGTCGTCAAGCCATCAGTCAGTAGAAGCAGGATGCGCGCTCGCTGGGCGAGGCTCTGCTCCAGCGTGCTCATACGCAACCAACCTTGCAGGGCGATGAGATCAGGAGGCGTTAAAGCGAAGGGGGAAGTCGGTCGGGCCATGCGCATAACCAATCCATGACATTGGACGCATAGTATGTCGTTACCGGTAGATAAATGAATTAACTGCTCAGGCTGCGAAATTGCACTCCACTTGACCACCTGATTACATCGGTACTGACCACTCGTTTGCATTGCACTTGACCAGGCGTTTGCATTCGATCTGACCACCGATTGCATCGGATTTGACCGGCACGCTTAGTAACCATGATTGGCTGAGAGCTGCAGCACTGCTGCCGGTGGCGACAGGCAGAAATCGGCCAGAAGCGGACATGTCCCAGTGTCGGCGCAGAGTCGAAAGCGACAGCTTCAACTCACCGCCTCATGGGCCTCGTTCAAGAGCAGCTTCGAGTCGTTCCAGGAAGGCTCGCACCCGGTAAGGGACTTGCTGACGTGTAGGCAGCACAGCGGCGATGGAAAGCTGCTCGAGAACAACATCCTTCAGATCAACAAGAACAAGGCTGCCTTCGTCCAGCTCATTCCGAATGTCCCAATAGGTCAGCATGGCCAGTCCTAGCCCGTGCTTGCTCGCTGTTCGTACGGCCTCGACGCTGTTGGCCGAAAATGAAGCTTCGGCCCGAATAGCTACATTTTCACCCTGTCGGACAAAAGGCCAATCGGGCATTCCGTGCAAAGCGATGCATTCGTGATCCTTGAGCTCGTCGAGAGTAGCGGGCGTCCCGCGACGAGCCAGATAGCCAGGGCTTGCACAAAGAACACGTGGATTAGGGGCCAGAGGGCGAGCGACCAGGGCCGAGTCTCGCAGCGTGGCGATGCGAATGGCCACATCAATTCCGAGGCCGACGATATCCACGATGCTGTCCGAGAGCGTCAGGTCTACATGCAGGGCCGGATTATCCGCGAGCAAAGATGGAATCAGCGGCATGATCACGGCCTGGCCGAACACCGTGGGCGCGGTGACCCTCAAGACGCCACTGACCGTTCCGGCATTGGCCCTCAGCGTCGTACGGGCAGCCTCGTCGGCCTCAAGCATCGTCTTGGCGTAAGGTAAAAACACTTCCCCTTCGGGAGTGAGCGACACGGAACGAGTAGTTCGGTGAACAAGCCTCACCCCCAGCTCTCGCTCCAACGATGCCAGCCGCCTAGATACCGACATGGGTGATAAGCCGAGCCGCCGTGCGGCCCCAGAGAGACTGCCGCTGGCAGCGATGGCAGAGAACACTTCCACCTCAGGAATCCGCATCGTTTATATCTCTTTTCGTTAAAGCGGCTTATCGATTCTACCGTCTTCTGCACGACCATTTTAAGGCCTATCTTCTCTGCTCATTGAAATAGCACACGCACTTTGGAACAGCGAGGGCTTCAAGCATGAGCACGACCAGCAAACAGATTTTAACCACTTTAGATATTGGCCGCCTAACACTGAAGAACAAACTCGCTGTCGCCCCAATGACGCGCGTCAGTGCGACAGAGAGCGGAAATGCCACAGGGGCAATGGCTCGCTACTACGAGCGCTTCGCCAAGGGCGGTTTCGGCTTGGTGATCACCGAGGGGATCTATACCGACCAGTTGTTCTCCCAGGGCTACCCGTTCCAGCCGGGTATCACCGATGAAGAACAAGCCTTAGCCTGGCGTGCTGTTACTGACGCGGTCCATTGCCATCAAGGCGCCATTTTTGCGCAGATCATGCACGCAGGTGCCCTCAATCAGGGGAACCGCTTTCTAGGCAGATCTGCCGCTCCATCCGCCGTGCGGCCCAAGGGGACGCAAATGAAGTTCTACTACGGCGAGGGTGAGTACCCCATTCCGCAAGCCATGACCGATGAAGATATTGCGGATGCCATAGACGGATTCGCCCAGGCCGCGAAGCTGGCTATCGGTACTGCGGGCTTTGACGGTATCGAGATTCACGGCGCTAACGGCTACCTGCTGGACCAGTTCCTCACCGACTACACCAACCAACGCAACGACCGCTGGGGCGGCGATGTTCGTAGCCGTATCGGCCTGACACTTGAAGTGATCAAGGCAGTGAAAAAGGTTGCAGGTAGCGCTCCCGTGGGCGTTCGTATCTCGCAAAGCAAGGTCAACGACTACGACCACAAGTGGGTTGAGGGGGAAGCCGCCGCCGAGGTCATCTTCGGGGCACTCTCTGACGCTGGGGTCGATTTCATCCACGTCACCGAGTTCGAAGCCTGGAAGCCGGCATTCAGCGGTGGTGATTCCAGCCTGGTGAAGCTGGCTCAACGCTACGCCCCCAGCATTCCGCTGATTGCCAATGGTGGACTTCACAACCTCCAGCACGCGGAACTGGCTCTTCATGATGGGGCTGACGTCATTGCCCTGGGCAAGGCTGCATTGGCGAACCCGGACTTTCCCAGGCGACTGGCCGTCAATCATCCGGTCACTGATTTCGACCCGTCGATTTTAGGGCCCATCGCCAATATCAAGGACAGCGAGCTAGCCCTGGGGTGAGTCTGGAAGACTTTGAGTGCGGACATCATTGCTGTCCGCATTGGGTCGTTTTCAGCCTCTCGCGACGGGCAGGGTCGCTGTGAGTCGGCCAACGCCGGCTTGCCAGTCAACGTCAATCCGCGAGGTAAATGACTAAGTAACCGACAACATTGGAAATACAAAGAGCAAGGGATCACCGCAATTTCAGCGGATCGACCATCTCCGCCGCGATTGCCATGCCCACTAAGTCCGGCAATGTGTTGGCCTGCATACGTTTCATGACGCGCGAGCGATACAGATCAACGGTTTTTGCACTCACGCCCAGTTGCTCCGCGATTTCGCGGGTGGTGTAGCCCTGCACCAGCGGTAACAGGATATCGCGCTCCCGCGGGGTCAAAGTCAGCAAGCGCGCCTGCAAGGCTTCGTGGCCCTGGTTGCCCGAACGGTTGGCGGCACAGTTGCTGAGCGCCTGTTGCACGCTGTCCAGTAACAGCTGTTCGTTGTAGGGTTTCTCGATAAAATCATGGGCGCCGGCCTTGAACGCACGCACCACGATCGGCACATCCGCATGCCCGCTGACGAAGATGATCGGCAGGTTCAGTTGGCGCACGCGCATTTCTTCCTGCACGTTCAACCCGCCCATACCGGGCATGCGAACGTCCAGCAGCACGCAGGCATCGAGACTTGAATCGCAGGCATCGAGGAACGCAACGCCACTGGTAAACGGCAAGGCCTTGAGTCCGACCGACTCCAATAGCCAGACCGTCGATTCGAGCATGCCCTGGTCATCATCGACCACATACACAACGTGCTCCGTTACACCTGCCATTACCTGTTTCCTATTGTTGTTTTATTGAGCCGGCAAGCGGCAAACGGCAACACATCAGCAGCCCGACAGGCTGGCGCCGGGCATTCAACTCGCCACCGAAACCTTCGATGATGCTGCGGCTCATGGACAGACCGAGCCCCAGGCCATCGGCCTTGCTGGTGTAAAACGGGGTAAATATCTGTTCCAGTTCCGGCTCGCTGACGCCCGGTCCTTGGTCTCGCACATGGATTTCCAATGAAGTGCCATTGCCATTCTCCGCGGTCATCACGATCAGAGAAGGCTGCCCGGGATGTTGTTCACGGTTGGCGTCGATGGCATTGCGTAACAGATTGAGTAGCACCTGTTCCAGCAACACGCGGTCGGCATAAACGGGTGGCAGATTATCCGGCAGTCGATCCTCGATTGTCACTTGGCAATTACTCGCCTCCCAGGCACACAAACGCACGGCTTCGCGGGCGAGGTCGGTCAAATTCAGCGCCTGCATGCGACGCTGTCCCTTTCGCAAAAAGGAGCGTAACCGCCGGATCACTTCGGAGGCATGGGTGGCGTGATGGGTAATGCGTTCCAGGCCTTGCGCCACTCTTGCGGCGGCCTGGGGATTGGAGCCCAGCGTCTGTAAATAGCGCTGGCTGGCATTCGCATAGTTGACCACGGCAGCCAGCGGCTGGTTGATTTCGTGGGCAATCCCCGAGGCCAGTTCACCGAGCGTGACCAACCGCGCGGTGTGTGCCAGTTCGTCCTGATGTCGGCGTTGTTGCACTTCCCGCAGCTCGCGTTCGGTCATGTCGCGCGCGACCAACGAGTAATAACGCTCACCGCTGGCGGAACGGTGCGCCAACAATACCAGCGACACCGGCACCGATGTGCCGCCGCCCGGTGGTTGCAATCGCGCATCGGTGCTCCAGACACCGTCGTGCTCGGCGCACTTCCAGCCATCACGTTGCAGACGCGTAAGATCGCTGCTTGCGAACAGCGCGGCCAGGGTCGGCATTGGTTGTTGCTCATCAATCCCAAGGATGCGCCGCGCGGCCGGATTGAGGTAAGTGACTTGTCCCTCGGGGGCGATGAACAACACCGGATCGATGTTGGCTTCGACCACTTCGGCCAGGCGTCGCTTGTTTTCCTCGGCCTGTACCCGGGCCGTGATGTCCCGGGATACGCTGACGACTTCGACCACCGCCCCGGTGTAAGTTTCCCGGATTGCCCGGCTGGCAGTTTCGAACCACAGGTAATGGCCATCGCGATGGCGGATGCGATAAGTCATGGTGTGATAGCCATCCTGCTCCAGCGCATCACGCGCGCGCTGCACCAGACTGGCCAGGTCCTGGCCATGAAACAGGCCCTGGGCCAATTGTCCGCGCAACTCTTCGGGCCAGTAACCGAGCAAGGTCCAGGATGCCGGTGACGCATCGATAACGCGCCCATCCGGCGTGTGGCGGGAAATCAGGTCGGTCGTGTTTTCGATGATCAGCCGGTACAGCCGCCGTGCGGTGGCCGCTTCACGTTCCGCCAGCACTTGAGCGGTGGCGTCGCGGCAACGGGCGAGCACTCGGTTGTCCTGGGGGTCGGGGATAAATGTCCAGATCAGGATCTGCGCTTCAAACTGGGCCTCGACGCCCTCGACGGCGCGTTGCTGGTCCAGACAGGCACGCACCAGCACCCGATGATTGACCGGTAGAAAGCCCAACACATCGGTCAACGGCTTTTCGGCGAGCAGCGCCAACAGTGCCGCGTTGAACTCCAGCGGTCGGCCTTGAGCATCGAGCAACAGACTCGGTTGCGGATCGTGGCCCAGCAGCGGTGAGCCACGCAGCATGCCATTGATACTGCTCAGCAGCGTCGTCAGCAAATCCTGCACCCATCCCAGCCAATCGAGACTCACCCCCTCGCACACTTCCACCAGCAACAACCCCGGCTGGCCCGGCTGCAAGGCCAGATCAAAAACCTGGCCATGGCTGATCGCCGCCCGGCGCAACCGGCCGGATAACCAGCAATCGAGTTGACGGACTTGAGCCAGGTCCAGGCGCCCTGCCTCGACCAGATGCTCGAAGAGCAACTGGTCGCTGGCCAGCGCCGGGTCGCCAAGTCCCGGCGGAAAATGCTGGGCGGCGCCCTCATGGCTGTAGATCCGCGCACTGGGCTGCCAACTCAGATAAAACGCCCGTTGCACCTCCGGGCAATCCTGCAGTGCCCGACACAACGCATCGGCCCGGGCGGCCAGAGATACACCCTCGCGCTGCAGGCGCAGCCAACTGTGCAATCGAACGGGAGTCAGGGTCATTGCGGGTCCGCTTTGTCAGGGAAACCAAGCATATACCAGCCTTGGAGGGCTGGCGGCGGCGATTTGGAGTCAGAAGAATAAAATATAGTATATATACTATACTACGTAGGTTGTACTTCCATACTAACGGAAGAATATTATATAAGGTAAACCGGACTTTGAAGGTGACCTCGGCAAGGTCAACCATAGAGCTAACAATCAGCCATCGAGTACCCGCACATGTCTATCTATGACCAAGGCCTAGGCCCTTCGGCTGTCAACCACATTGCCTTGTCTCCGCTCAGCTTCATCGAGCGCACCGCCAGCACTTATCCGAACCACCCCGCCGTGATCCACGGTTCGATTCGTCGCACCTGGGCGCAGACCTACACCCGTTGCCGACGGCTGGCCTCGGCGCTGGGCGGTCGCGGTATCGGCAAAGACGACACGGTGGCGGTGATGCTGCCCAACATTCCCGAGATGCTGGAAGTGCATTTCGGTGTGCCGATGATCGGTGCCGTGCTCAACCCGCTCAACGTGCGCCTGGATGCCGAGGCGATCGCCTTCATGCTGCAGCATGGCGAGGCCAAGGTGCTGATTACCGACCGCGAGTTCCATGACGTGATCCAGGCGGCGCTTGGCATGCTCGATCACCCGCCTCTGGTGATCGACGTCAATGACCCGGAATACGGTGAAGGCCAGGCCGCGAGTGACCTGGACTACGAAGCGCTGTTGGCCGAAGGCGATCCGGCATTCGACTGGAAGTGGCCGGTCGACGAGTGGCAAGCCATTTCGCTGAATTACACTTCAGGCACCACCGGCAACCCCAAGGGCGTGGTTTACCACCATCGCGGCGCTTACCTGAGTGCCTTGGGCAACCAGATGACCTGGGCCATAGGCAACCATCCGGTGTACCTCTGGACCCTGCCGATGTTCCATTGCAATGGCTGGTGCTACCCATGGACCATCACCGCCCTGGCAGGTGTGCACGTGTTCCTGCGCCGGGTCGACCCGCAGAAAATCCTCACGCTGATCCGCGAGCATCAGGTCACTCACCTGTGCGGTGCGCCGATCGTGCTCAATGCACTGGTGAACATGCCCGAATCAGCCAAAGCGGCCATCGACCACCCGGTCAATGCCTTGGTCGCAGGCGCTGCGCCACCGGCCAAAGTGATCGGTGCCGTCGAAGAAATGGGCATCAAGGTCACTCACGTGTTTGGCCTGACCGAAACCTATGGCCCGGTGACGGTCTGCGCCTGGCACGCCGAATGGGATGAGTTTTCTCTGGAGGAGCGGGCGCAAATCAAGTCGCGACAGGGCGTACGCTACCCGACGCTGGAAGGTGTGATGGTCGGCGATTGCACAACGCTGGAACCAACCCCGCGTGACGGCCAGACCATCGGTGAGATCTTCCTGCGCGGCAACACCGTCATGAAGGGCTACTTGAAGAACCCGAGCGCCACTGCCGAAGCGTTCGAAGGCGGCTGGTTCCACACCGGTGACCTGGCCGTCTGGCATCCCGACGGTTACGTCGAAATCAAGGACCGGCTCAAGGACATCATCATCTCGGGCGGCGAGAACATTTCCACCATCGAACTCGAAGGCGTGCTCTATCGCCACCCGGGCGTGCTGGAAGCAGCCGTGGTCGCTCGTCCCGATGAGAAATGGGGCGAAACGCCCTGCGCCTTCGTAACCTTGAAGGCCGATCACCAGAATGTTCGCGAGGCCGACATTATCGGTTTCTGCCGTGAGCATCTGGCCGGATTCAAAGTACCGCGCACGGTGATCTTCACCCTCTTGCCAAAGACGTCCACCGGCAAGATCCAGAAGTACGTGTTGCGCGACCGGGCCAAGGCGCTCTAACCCCATCTGACATTGCAACCATCAAGCAGCAGGTCTTTGACCTGCTGCTGCGGGTTCGTGCAGGCCGAATTCGGCGTTGCACGGCCCAAACACACCGATAACAAAAACAATGTGGAGCTAGCGATGATCGACATCCATTCAACCGATACCCAACGTTGCGAACGCATTCGGCGCAATCCGAAATTCCTTCAACTGGTGAGCAGCCGTTCACGCCTGGCCTGGACGTTGAGCGCCATTGTATTGGGCACCTATTACCTGTTCATGCTGGTGGTGGCGTTTGCCCCGCAGTGGCTGCATGCACCACTGGGCGAACATCGGATGTTGACCTTGGGCATGCCGGTTGGCGCGGCAATCATCGTGTTTTCCTGGTTACTGACCGGTTGGTATGTCTACAGCGCCAATACCCGTTTTGACGCCTTGGGCGCGGCCATTATCGAGGAGAGCAAGTGATGACTCTGTTGCGCAAACTGATCCTCGCCGCTACCGGTCTGCTGCCAGCCTCCATTGCACTCGCCGCGCCGACTATGGGCGCTGTGGAAAAGCAACCACTGAACCTGAATGCGATCGGCATGTTCTTCGTGTTCGTCCTCGGCACGCTGGCCATCACTTGGTGGGCCGCGCGCCAAACCAAATCCACCTCGGACTTTTACACGGCGGGCGGTGGTATCACCGGGTTTCAGAATGGCTTGGCGATTGCTGGCGACTACATGTCCGCAGCCACCCTGCTGGGACTTTCCAGCCTTGTATTCGCCAAGGGTTACGATGGCTTCATCTATACCATCGGCTTCTTCGTTGGCTGGCCCATCATTACCTTCCTGATGGCCGAGCGTCTGCGCAACCTCGGACGCTATACCTTCGCTGACATCGTTTCCTATCGACTGGACCAGAACAAGGTGCGGATCTTCGCGGCTTTCGGCTCGCTGACGGTGGTGTGCTGCTACCTGATCGTGCAGATGGTCGGTGCCGGTCAACTGATCAAGTTGCTGTTCGGCCTCGACTACCCGGTTGCGGTGATGATCGTTGGCGCGCTGATGCTGATTTACGTGATCTTCGGCGGAATGATCGCCACCACCTGGGTCCAGATCATCAAGGCTGTGCTGCTGCTCGTCGGTGGCACCACCCTCGCGGTCATGGCCATGTCGCAGTTCGGTTTCAGCTATGAAACCCTGGCCGAAAAAGCCGTCGAGGTTCACGCCAGTGGCTGGAACATAATGGGCCCGGGCTCAATGCTCGCCGACCCGATAAACACTGTGTCGATGTCGCTGGGCCTGGTGTTCGGGATTGCCGGTCTGCCGCACATCCTGATGCGCTTCTTCACCGTGCCGAGCGCCAAGGAAGCCCGCAAGTCGGTGTTCTACGCCACCGGTTTCATAGGTTTCTTCTTCCTCGTGGTCTGCACTCTGGGCTTTGTCGCAATGGTGATCATCGGCACCGATCCGCAGTACTACGTCAATGGCCAAGTCGGCGGCGCCTTGATTGGTGGCGGCAACATGGTCGCCATGCACCTGGCCAAAGCTGTCGGTGGCAATCTGTTCTTCGGTTTCCTCGCCGCTGTAGCGTTCGCAACCATCCTTGCGGTGGTGTCCGGCCTGGCGCTGGCCGGTGCTTCGGCGATTTCCCATGACCTTTACGCCACCGTGTACAAGAAAGGCACCGCCAACGAGAAGCAGGAAATGCGCGTGACCCGCATGGCCACCGTAGGCCTGGGCATCATCGCGATTGTGCTGGGCATTGTGTTCGAGAAGATGAACGTCGCCATTCTGGTGGGCCTGACGTTCGGCATCGCCGCTTCGACCAATTTCCCGGTACTGATCATGGCCATGTACTGGAAAGGCCTAACGACAAAAGGCGCGATCCTGGGCGGTTTTGCCGGCCTGATCTGCGCACTGGTACTGGTAATCCTGTCGCCACCTGTCTGGGTGACCGTACTCGGTCATGCTCAAGCGATCTTCCCGTACGACCATCCAGCGCTGTTCTCCATGCCGCTGGCCTTCTTGGTGATCATCGTGGTGTCCAGACTCGACCGCAGTGCGCGCGCCGACAAGGAGCGTGACGCTTACGCCGACCAATTCGTTCGAGCTCAGACCGGCCTCGGCGCTGCCGCCGCCAGCAACCATTGATTGAAGGGGCACGGCCCGCCTGAGCGGCGCTGCGCCCGTGACACAACCGTCCCAACGAGGTTTACGTTATGCCCCAATTCAAAGCTCCGCTGCGCGACATGCGCTTTGTGCTGCACGAGGTGTTCGATGCCCCGGCCATGTGGGCGCGCCTGCCGGCCCTGGCCGACAGCATCGACACCGATACGGCGGACGCCATTCTTGAGGAGGCGGCTAAAGTCACCTCGCAACTGATTGCGCCCCTCAATCGCAGCGGCGACGAAGAAGGCGCGCAGTGGCATGAGGGTCGAGTCACCACCCCCAGCGGTTTCAAACAGGCTTACGCTACCTACATCGAAGGCGGCTGGGTGGGCCTGTCCGGCAACGCCGGGTTCGGTGGCATGGGCATGCCGAAAATGCTCGCCGTGCAGTTCGAAGAGATGCTCTACGGCGCCAACTCAAGTTTTGCGCTGTATTCGGCATTGAGTTCCGGTGCTTGCCTGGCACTGGATGCCCACGCCAGCGAGCCCCTGAAAAACCTCTATCTGCCCCCGATGTATGAAGGCCGCTGGGCCGGTTCCATGTGCCTGACCGAAGCCCATGCCGGCACCGACCTCGGGCTCATCCGCACCCGCGCCGAACCGCAGGCTGACGGCAGCTACACGATCACCGGCAGCAAGATTTTCATCACCGGCGGCGACCAGGACCTGACCGAGAACATCGTGCATCTGGTACTGGCCAAACTGCCGGATGCGCCTGCCGGTCCGAAAGGCATTTCGCTGTTTGTCGTGCCTAAAGTCCTGGTCAATGCCGACGGTTCCCTCGGCTCCGCCAACGCCGTAAGTTGCGGCTCGATCGAACACAAGATGGGCATCAAGGCCTCGGCCACCTGCGTGATGAACTTCGACGGCGCCAGTGGCTGGCTGGTCGGCGAGGAGCACAAAGGCTTGGCGGCGATGTTCACCATGATGAACTACGAGCGGCTGTCCATCGGTATTCAGGGCATCGGCTGCGCCGAGGCGTCCTACCAGAGCGCCGTCGCCTACGCTCGCGAACGCATTCAAAGCCGCGCACCCAGCGGTGCCGTGGCCGCGGACAAACCGGCCGACCCGATCATCGTTCACCCGGATGTGCGGCGCATGCTGCTCGGCATGAAAGCCATGACCGAAGGCGGCCGCGCATTCGCCAGCTATGTCGGGCAACAACTGGACCTGACGAAGTTTTCCTGCGATGCCAGCGAGCGCGACAGTGCGCAAGACCTGGTGGCGCTGCTGACGCCGGTGGCCAAGGCGTTTTTTACCGACACCGGCCTGGAAAGCTGCATCAATGGCCAGCAGGTTTTCGGCGGCCATGGCTACATCCGCGAATGGGGCCAGGAACAATTGGTCCGGGATGTGCGCATTGCACAGATCTACGAAGGCACCAATGGCATCCAGGCATTGGACCTGCTCGGCCGCAAGGTACTCGCCGATAAAGGCGTCGCGCTGCGCCAGTTCACCGGCGAGATTCGCCGTTTCGCCGCTCAGCCCGAAGCCCCCTATGCCACACAGCTGCTCGATGCCGTGCAGCGGCTGGAGGACATCAGCGACTGGCTACACGACAAAGCCGCAACCAACCGCAACGAAGTCGGCGCTGCCTCGGTGGAGTATTTGCACCTGTTCGGTTACGTCGCCTACGCCTGGCTCTGGGCGCGCATGGCTCGGGTTGCCCGGCAAAAACGCAGCGAAGACGAAGATTTCTACGACGGGAAAATCGCCACCGCCGACTTTTACATCCACCGCTTGCTACCACGCATTTTGAGCCTGGAACAATCCGTTCGGGCCGGCAGTGCCTCGTTGTATGGCCTGCGCGCTGAACAGTTCTGACGATTGAACCGACGCCGCGTCAAAAACTCCTCTCTTTGGGCGTTGGCGTTTTTTATCCATTAGTCCTCGCCCCTCTGGCGAGGGCTGCTTCACACCCACAGCCCCACGGACATCGCGCCCCAGTCGCCCGGTGGCAGACCCATGATTCCAAAAAAAAAACAAAGGAGCTTCACCATGGACCGCAACACCCGCACTCTCGCTACGCGAATCCTGCTCACTGGAGGCGTCATTAGTCTTTCAGCCCCGGCTGCTGCTGACTTTATCAAGGACAGCAAGGCCAGCCTTGAACTGCGCAACTTCTACTTCAACCGTGACTTTCGCCAAACCAATGCCGCGCAAGCCAAGCAAGAGGAGTGGGCGCAGGGTTTCCTGCTGCGCTATGAATCGGGATACACCGAAGGTTTGATTGGCGTGGGTTTCGATGCCCTCGGCCTGGAGGGCGTCAAGCTCGATTCCAGCCCTGATCGCGCGGGTTCCGGCCTGCTCAAGCGCTATAGCAACACCCGTATTGGTTCCCAGGACGAGTATGGCGAACTGGGCCTTACCGCTAAACTACGCGCCTCCAGGAGTGTGCTGAAACTCGGCACGCTGCAGCCTAAACTGCCTACCATATTGGCCAACGATTCACGGCTGTTGCCACAAACGTTCGAGGGAGGTCAGCTGACGTCGCTGGAAATTGAAGGCATGACGGTGGATGCCGGGCGACTGACACAGGTCAATCAGCGCGACTCCTCGAACTACGAGGACATGGGCATCACCCGAACGGGTGCCAAAGGCATCACGACGCAGACTGTCGCCAGCGACAAATTCGATTTCGCCAGCCTGAATTACAAATGGACCGGCAATCTCGCTACAGCCTACAGCTATGGACACCTCGACAACTTCTATAGCCAACACCTGGTCAACCTGACCTACCTGTTGCCGATCACCACGGGCCAGTCGCTGAAGTCGGATCTGCGCTTCGCCCGTTCTAAGGACGATGGCGGCAGCAATGTGGACAACAATGCGTTCGGTGCGATGTTCACCTATAACCTCGGCGGACATGCGTTTGGCCTGGGCTATCAAGACATGAGCGGTGACACCGGTTATGCGTACGTTAATGGCGCCGACGCGTTCCTGGTGAACTTCGTGCAGATCGGCGACTTCGCCAGCAAGGACGAAAAGTCCTGGCAGGTTCGCTACGACTACAACTTCGCGGCCATCGGAGTGCCTGGCCTGACCTTCATGACCCGCTACATCAACGGCGACAACATTGACTTGGGCAGAAACCGGCCAGAGGGCAAGGAATGGGAGCGCGATACCGACATCGGCTACGTTGTGCAAAGCGGCCTGCTGAAAAACGTCGGGGTGAAATGGCGCAACGCGACTGTGCGTTCGACCAATTTTGGTAGCGATCTGGATGAAAACCGTTTTATCGTCAGCTACACCTTACCAATCTGGTAGGAGTTCCGCTCTGCCCGGTAAACTATGCGAGTGCATATGCGCCTCACAACAGGGGCTCGAATAATTTAAGACGCCGCCAAGTTACTGGTCAAGTCCGAATATTTCGACCGAGCCTGGCCAAGACCTCAACGCTGAGTACGAAAAAAGTCTACGGTTCCTCTCGCCGTCTGCGCAAGCCAGTGATTCCAAAATACCTGACACCCTTTCTACTCAGCGCATCTCTCATGTGTATAGCCAGTGTCCCCACGCACACTGCCGTCTCTGAGCAATACACCGGTTTGTCGATCCGAGTGACCTGTTCGAGGTGCTGTTTAAATCGCCCCATGTTTCCTAGACGACATCGGGGCTGCTTTTGGCTGTGCTGCCTGTTGCGAAAGGCAGCGGCCGCCCCGATGCGGATAATCAGATGAATGCACTGGTCCCGATCAATACATTTAATTGAATTGCTGCTCAGAATTTTTCGGTTCACATACCGTTTCTGCTTCAAAATTGCACATGCTAGCGAGCCTGCCCTGCGCAACAGGAAGCAATAGGTCAATTTCGTTCATTTGTGACCGGCTGCTTTGGGTCGACTGTTGCCTGTGACGGCAGGCTGCACCCGGCCATATACGGACATTGGCAATCGCCAATGCTGAACCTGAGCGAAATGCCGTTGAGGAGATCAGTAGAGCGCAAAAGACCGGCATCATGCCGGTCCTTACATTCGCAGCCCTGCAATCAGGCGATCAGCTCAGCTATTTGTGCGCGAGCGTAAGCCAGTCCTTTCGCCGTCCCCTGCGGTCTCGCATCCAGTCCTTCGGCATAGACAAACTTCACATCGGTGATGCCCATCAGTCCGAGCACAGCCAGCAGATATGGGGTGACCGCATCGGATTCCTGACCGACATGCACACCACCACGGGAACTGATGACCACGGCACTCACACCTTCAACGAGTCCCACTGGATGTGTCTCGGTATACCTGAAGGTAACCCGGGCACGCGCAACCAGATCGAACCAGTTTTTCAGCTGGGTTGGCACGTTGAGATTGTACATGGGAGCCCCTATCAGCAGCATATCGCTCGCCTTAAGTTCGGCTACCAGTTCGTCAGACAAGGCCACGACGCCTTTCGCACGCTCGCTCAGGTTTTCGGCCCCCCTCAGCGCATGAAAAAGCTCATGGTCGAGAACTGGCAGGTCAAGAGTGACCAGATCACGCACAACCACTTCGTCATTGAACCCTTTGGTTTGGCGCTCGACCAGGAAGGCATCAATCAGGGCGTTTGTCTGGGAGTTGCTGCCCATGATGCTGGACTTGAGTACGAGAACCTTGGTCATAAATGAGCTCCAAGCGCATTGGTTATTGAATGCGAAAATCTTACCATCTCCTTTTTATCCCCAGTTACGATAATATTTCCTATTATTGGTTCCTTTTCGGCTACAAATCTATGCGAGACAACCTGAGCGGAATCGAGGTCTTCGTGGCAGTCGTAGAAGCAGGCAGCTTCGTTCAGGCGGCTGACAAGTTACACGTCACTCGGTCTGCAGTAGGCAAGAGCATTGCCCGCCTGGAGCACCGGCTAGAGGTGTTGCTGTTCCACCGTACGACACGCAGCCAAAGCCTTACTGATGAGGGCTTTTTGTTCTATGAGCATTGTCTGCGGGGCCTTGAAGAGATCCGGGCTGGAGAGGCGCTGCTGGAAAGCGGCAAATGGCAGGTGAGCGGTCGCTTGCGAGTTTCGATGCCAGTACTGTTCGGCCATCTGTACATAGCGCCCATCCTGATCGAGTTGGCACAAGAGCATCCCAGGTTGACCTTGGAGATGTCCTTCAGCGACAGGATGGTGGATCTGGTCGAAGAAGGATTCGATCTGGCTATCCGCAACGGCTCATTGCCGGACAGCAGCGGCCTGGTGGCCCGCAGGCTAGGTGAGCACCAAATGGCGTTTTGTGCTTCGCCAGCCTACCTGCAGCGATGCGGGGAGCCGAAGACTATTGAAGACCTGAGGCAGCACGACGCGGTGGCTTATATGCGCTTTGGCCGGGTGCACAATTGGCAGTTGTGCATCGACGGCCAGGTTCAGGAAATCATGCCTAAAGCCCGTATGCTGATGGACGACCTGCGCGCTGTGACAGATGCCACGCTCGCCAACCTGGGCGTTGCATGGCTTCCGTCCTGGCTGGCTCGCGATCATCTTTTGCGCGGAGAGTTGCAAGAAGTGCTGCCCGAGCACTCGGGCGTAACCTTTGCGATTAACGCCCTGTGGCCGCATACACCCCACCTGCCATTGAAAACACGTGTGGCAGTGGACGCTTTACTGGAAAAGCTTCCTACCCGAATGGCGGTGATTGAAGCACGGTCTGTCTGACGCCTGGGCCTCTTTGAGGTGAAGCGGCTATCAAAGGGCACGCAATGTGCCCGCTTTGGGTCGTTATCTACCTGATGCCAAAGCCAGTTATCCCTGGCAACGCAGCCGGCCTGATGCGCTCGGCTATCGGTCCAGCAGAGGTGCCAGCAGTGCACACATGCCGCGCCAGTGCGAACCCTCCCAGTAAACCCGTTGGCAGGCGTCGCAGCGCAGGAAGTGCGAATAGAGGGCGCCAATGCGTGGCGGCACCTGCGGCAGGGCCAGTTCCGGGCTGATCTCGTGCAGCGGCAGGTTGCAATGAAGGCACAGGCTGAATGGCCGCGCGCTACGCGCCAGGTCGAGGCGCTCGTACAATTCGCGCAGCTGCAGCGACGGTTTCAGGGCATGCACGTAACAGCCGTGGCTGATGATCCGCCGCTTGAGCAGTTCGCGGTCGCGGGTTAGCACGATGCGTCCTTGCTGCGCAGCGATCTCGGCGATCTCGCCATCCTCGAAGCCATTGTCGTAGAGGGTGTCGAAGCCGCTCATGCGCAGCAGGCTGGCCAGCCCGCCAAGGTGCGCATCAGCGACGAAGCGCAGCACCCGTAATGGTTGCGCACGAACCTTGAGCAGCTGGCTGATGTCCAGCGCTTCGAACTTGGGATACA
This sequence comes from Pseudomonas sp. KH_021, assembly GCF_057838865.1. Lineage (NCBI taxonomy): Bacteria > Pseudomonadati > Pseudomonadota > Gammaproteobacteria > Pseudomonadales > Pseudomonadaceae > Pseudomonas > Pseudomonas sp. KH_021. Next base: position 3,768,505 of record NZ_CM174477.1, read on the forward strand.
CCGCCAGCCGGTCACTGTCGAAGATCAACCGCTCGAAGCCCACCGACTCGCCGTTGAGCAGCACCAGCTCGACCTCGGTGTGCGGTATCCCGAGCGCCTCGATCATGTGCTTGACCGTCGCCCCTCGCGCGCACTCGCAGGTGAAGGACTGCCGCCGCCGTTCGGCCGGCAGGAAATCGTTGAGTTCCTCGTAGAAGCGGAAGGTTGCACTGGTCATGCTGAACAGTATGGCAGGGCAGCAGGATGAGCGAGTCCAGTCCGGACATCTTCTCCGGCAGGCCCCAAACTACGATCGTAATCATGTTGAAATTGACTATGCCATGGAGCTTCGATGCTGGATGTACTGCTTGAAATTGTTATCCGCGTCATTGGCTACCCAGCAGGCTGGGCGTTCATCAAGGTCGTACTATTGGGAAGGCGACCGGATAGAACGGTATGGTGCGCGGATACACCAGAAAACGAGTCCATCACCGAGCTGGGAGCCACAATGTGTGGTTGTACTCGTGTTGATGCTGTTCAGGCAGTTCACATTAGGCTGAGCAAGCCAGCTTTTTGGCCGTTAGTCGCACTACATGACCGGCAGCTATCGACCCAGGCTGTGTAAAAACACTCGCGAAAAATAGAACTACGCGCTCCTGCTTAAATTCTGAAAAAGATCGAGCGGTGTACGGACCTAGAATTTACGTAGCGACGCGTTTTTCTGTTCGTTTTTTAGTCACCCGCTTGGTGTCTGATGTTTTTACACAGCCTGGGCCCAGAGCAGTCGTTCGCTTCCACCGCAATCAAACCCATCTGATGGTTTGCGGACGATCACATCTGCGCGAAGCAAACATACAAAACCTGCATCAGCGATAGTGTCGTGAGATCAATCAAAAGGGCGCGTTAATTGATCTGCACAATGACCGGACCTTCCGTTACGATCGGTGGGTCCGCGTGGATATTTGATGCATTTTTCTGAATCCACTCACGTGCGACTTTCAAGCTTGCATCGCTGCCGGCCTTGTCCGTGCAAACAGTCACCGACGTACCACCATCACCAGTATTCAGCAGTGTGTAGCTTACGAGGCCAGGCACTGTCCGCAGGGTAGCTTCGACGTCGGTTTTGCGCTCTTCCAAAAGCTCGAAAAGCTGCTTTGCTCCAGTACCCAAGTAGGTTCTTATAACCGCATACATAGTCGTCTCCTTTGGGAGCAGCGTCTCGATGCCTATCCAGATCCGCTGATGGCCGCTATCACCCAGGTTTCAATTCACCCCGGTTTATTAAGCTTAGCCACACGCCGGCGACGAGAGAAATGCAACGACCACCGGCCGCTTTTGGCCGATTCTGTTGAAAAAGTAGATCTCCTGCCTGGCCTGGGGCAAAATCTGTCCATTGGCCGGAGGGGGATCACACAGCATGATGGGACAGTTATCGAGTGGGCAGGAGCGACTGTTTTACTCGTTCAACCTTGAAGATCACATCCCTGCCAATCACCTTCTGCGCAGCATTGATCGGTGTCTCGATCTGAGCGACCTGCGCCATTACCTCGCCGATTTTTATAGCCCGATCGGGCGTCCGTCGTTTGATCCTGAACTGATGATTCGCATGCTGATCGTGGGCTATTGCTACGGCATTCGCTCAGAGCGGCGGTTGTGCGAGGAGGCCCATTTGAACTTGGCTTATCGCTGGTTCTGCCGCTTGAGCCTTGAAGATGAAGTCCCTAATCACTCGACGTTTTCCAAAAATCGACACGGCCGTTTTCGAGACAGTGATCTGTTTCGTTGGTTGTTCAATGAAGTGCTGCGTCGCTGCATGGACGCAGGCCTGGTTAAAGGCGAAGGCTTTGCCCGCTGGACTGCTGCTCCGGGAGGCCCTGCGTTCTTCGCCTATTCCACGAACTATCTGATCGATACCGAACATGGGGTCATCGTGGATGTGGAACCAACACCTGCTCATCAAACGGCCGAGGTCGAGAGCACTAAGACAAAGCCAACACCATCATCTTCCGATCCAGGCAGAGCGACTGCGTAGCGTGCCCGATGAAAGCCAAGTGCTGCCCGAACACTGCGTTCCGCAAAATCGCTCGCAGCGTCCATGAAGCCGCTCGTGATGTGGCTCGGCGCATTGCAGCAACACCTTGGCCCGACCCGGCAACGGTCGCGGGAATGGACCTACAATGATACTGAGCCAGGAGGGATGTGAACACCACAACACAATCCCGCGGTTCCGGCCCGGAAACTCGGAGTCGACACTCATCAAGCTGCTGATCGGCTTGTTATCGACAGAGGCGGGGCAGACAGCGGACTTTCAGAGCTGGACCGCAACCAGAGGAGCCATATGCCGAGCGACACGAGCGGGGTCGGTGGCCAACCGCCGGCGCGGTTACAGGTCCGACTTCTTGGTGCAGTCGAGCTAATCCTGGACGGCCGGTGTATTCGCGCCTTCAACTCGCTTCGCTTGCAACGGTTCCTGGCGTTGATCGTGTTGCGCAGAGACCCGCAGCACCGCTCAAGACTCGCGTTCGAGCTTTGGCCCGACTCCGACGAACCTCAGGCGCGCACCAACCTCAGAAAGCTACTCCACGACTTTCGTCATGCCCTTCCCGACATCGGTGAGTTCGTCGAGATCGACAACGAGATTGTGCGGTGGATTGCGACTGGGCCGAGCGAAGTCGACGTGCTGAGGTTCCAGGATGCCATGGCCGCGGGTGATTTCGAGCTCGCTGCGCGCCTCTATTCGGGCGATCTCCTTCCAGCTTGTTATGACGACTGGGTCCTGGACGAGCGAGCGAAACTTCGAGCGCAGGCGTATGCGGTCCTCATGCGGCTGACAGAAGAGGCTGCGGGGTGCGGCGACCACAAAGCCACGCTCAGGTATACCCAATGCATCATCGACCTTGAGCCGACCGATGAAGCAGCCGTTCGAATTCAGATGCAAGCGCATCTCGCGCTTGGCGATAGAGCCGCTGCGCTGCGCGCCTACCACCGGTACGCGGAGGCGCTTGAGCGTGACCTCGCGGTGGCACCGGGCGAGGCGATCAGAGCCATGTACCAACAGCTCCGGGCTGGCACACTAAACCGCGACGAAGTGCAGGGCAAGGACCTGTCACCCGTCGCCGAATCGCCTTTCGTCGGCCGTGAACTCGAATGGAACCAGCTCAACGAGGCATGGAACGCCGCGCGGGCGGGTCGGGCACATCTCTTGTTGGTGACGGGGGAACCGGGGATCGGAAAGTCGCGTCTCGCGCTGGAACTCGGCCGCCGCGTTCGAGCAGAGGGACATGTGGTGGCATCGGCTCGTGCATACGAGGCTGCGGGCAGACTGCCGTGGGGTCCCGTCGTCGACCTACTTCGATCGGATGCTCTGCGAAGCCACATCGACACGCTCGACACGGTCTGGAGGGCCGAGCTCGCTCGTCTGCTGCCCGAACTCCGCGACGTTTCCCAGCCGTCTGAACGGAGCCAGCCGGGCGACTTGGCTCAGCGCCATCGGTTGTTCGATGCTGTGAGCCGAGCCATTGTCGCCGGCGAGCGCCCGCGCGTGCTGATCATCGACGATCTCCAGTGGTGTGACGCCGAGACCATCGAGTTGATCGGTTTCGTTGTCCGCTCCGGACAGACCGCACCTGTCCTCATCGTCGGCACCGTCCGCTCGGAGGAGATCCCAGAGCATCATCCCCTCGTTGAACTCGTCGACGCCTTGGGCCACGATCAGGCAGTGACCACCGTGCCACTCGACCGGCTCGACCAAGCCACCACTGCGACGCTCGCTGCTCGGCTACGCGCTGAGGACACGATTGATGCGAAACTGGCGGCACGACTCTGGAGCGAGACCGAAGGCAATCCACTCTTTGTCATTGAGGCTCTTCGCACCGGGATTTCCTCTGATGGAAGTCAAGCAGTGCTCACACCGACGATGCGGGCGGTGCTGCGCGCCCGACTGGGCCAACTAACTGACGGCGCTCGGCGACTGGCCGAAGTGGCGGCCGTTATCGGTCGGCCCTTCTCAGTCGGTCTGATGGTCTCGGCCACTGGGATCGATGAGCACGAACTCATTGATCACGTCGACGAACTCTGGCGTCGACGGATCATCCGCGATCAGGGGCTCACGTACGATTTCAGTCACGACAAGCTTCGGGCGGTCGCGCTGGAGATGGTCAGCCCAGCTCGTCGACGCCAACTCCACAGGGCTGTCGCCGAGGCGATCGCGGTCGAACGCCACAGCGACATCGACGCGGCCAGCCCGCAGCTGGCCGCACACTACGACCAGGCCGGCATGGTCGAACCGGCCATCGATGCCTACCGCGTGGCGGGGGGCCGAGCGGTGGCCGTGTCGGCCCTCGAAGAAGCGGTCACCATGTTTCGGCGCGCGCTCGCACTGCTTGCCGACCTGCCACCGACACCCGACCGCGATGCACTCGAACTCGATATCCGGATCGCCCTCGGATCCCCGCTCGTTGCCCTCGACGGTTACGGCTCCAAGGGTGCGCACCAACTCTACGAGCGAGCCCTTTCACTTTGCCGCAAGCTTCACAGACCCGTGGAGCCGCCGATCCTCCGTGGTCTGGGCCTCGCCCGGCTGCAGGGCTGCCGCTTCGACGATTGCGATGAGCTCGCCCGGGCCCTTCTCGAGCATGAGAGTCATGATCCGGTCGCCAGGACAGAGGGCCAATATCTCCTCGGCGTCAGCGCGTTCTGGCGGGGCGATCTGGCCAGAGCTCGTCACTATCTTGATGGCGCTATCGAAGCCTATGACCTATCCCATCGCGACGAGCATCTGGCGTTGTACGCCCAGGACCCGAAGGCGGTTTGCCTCGTACGGCTGGCCCTCGTCGAGCTGTGGGCCGGAGATGCCGGCAGGGCCGGTCAGACAGCTCGATCTGCACTTGATATCGCCGTGGATCTCGATCATCTGATGACGTTGGGGTACGTCATCACTTACGCGGCGATTCTCGCCGCCGAATCCGAAGATCTCGCGCGCCTCGCCGAGCTCCTCGCGGACGCCGACCTTTTATGGAAGCGTTTTTCGGACCGCTACTTCATGGTCGTCCTGGAAGCCCTTCGGGGCTGGCTAGACGTCTGCGGGGGATCGGCTGGTGGCATCGAGAAGATCGTACGGTCGGTGGCACGCTCGCGTACCGAAGGGGAGACCCTTCATCTGACCTACACACTCCTTCTCCTCGCCCGGGCTCGCAACATGGTCGGCGAGTTCCGCCAGGGACGAGCCGCCACACGCGAGGGGCTCTCGTGGTCACACCGCTGCAACCAGCGCTATCTCGAGGCCGAGCTGTGGCGAGTCGACGGTGAGCTGGCTTATCGCAGCGGGGAAACCGAAGCCGCCGCCGCTTCTTTGCGCAGTGCCGTTGAGATCGCCAGCGCTCAAGGGGCGGGCTGGCTGGAGCTTCGGGCGCTCCACTCCTTCGCCAGTCGATTTCCCGATGAGACACTGCGTGAGCAACTTGGGGACCTCCTCGAGACCATTGCGTCGGGCCATGATCTCCCGGCGTTCCGGGCAGCCACCGTCCTTCTGAGCGAGTCCGGTTGAGAGGGAACGCTTTTGGAACGCCCGAGGGCGCAGCCTTGGCGCATCCTTGGTGAAGCGGAGCGGAGGAGCACCCAATGAGCGACATAATCAAGGCATTGAGCGAAACGGTACGGGGTCGCGTCATCACCCCGTCCGATTCTGACTACGACGACGCTCGTGCTGTTTACAATGCCATGCACGACCGCAAACCACGCGCCGTCATCCAGTGCGTCGACTCGGCCGACGTGATGGCCGCGGTCAGGGCTGGCCGCGACACGAGCCTCGACTTGGCAATTCGCGGTGGGGGCCACAGCGTTCCCGGATTCGGCACGGTGGACGACGGTCTGGTCATCGACCTGTCGAGGATGAACTACGTGCGGGTCGACCCGGTCAAGAAGATCGCCCGGGTTGGGGGCGGCGCGACGTGGGGTGATGTCGACCATGCGACCTACCCGTTCGGCCTGGCGGCACCCGGCGGGATCATCTCGACGACCGGGGTGGGTGGCCTGACGCTGGGCGGCGGCATCGGCTACCTGACCCGCGGCGTCGGTCTCTCCATCGACAACCTGTTGGCGGCCGATGTCGTTCTCGCCGATGGCCGGCAAGTCACCGCGAGCGATTACCAGAACGAAGATTTGTTCTGGGCCCTGCGCGGCGGCGGTGGCAACTTCGGTGTCGTCACCAGCTTCGAGTTTCAGCTCCACGAGGTCGGTGACATCGTGGGCGGCCCGCTGTTCTACGAGTTCGACGATGCCGCGGCGGTCCTGCAGTGCTACCGCGAATTCATTGCGAATGCACCCGAACAGCTCGGGTGCTTTTTCGGCTGGCAGATTGCCCCTGACCTGCCGTTTATCCCCAAGAACCGGGTCGGGGATCTGTTCTGTGTATTGGTCACGTGCTGGAACGGTCCACACGAGGAGGCTGAGCGAGTACTTAAGCCACTACGCGACGCTGCCGAAGTGAAGGCGGAGCAGGTCGGCGTCATGCCGTTCCCGGCCCTGCAAAGCGCCTTCGACAGCGTGGTCCCGAAGGGCATGCAGCATTACTGGAAAGCAGACTTCATCACCGAGCTCACCGACGCGGCGATCGCTGCTCACGTCGAGCATGGCAAAAAGACACCGCACATCAGCTCGAGCATGCATCTCCATCCGATCAACGGTGCGGCGCAACGGGTCGGCGCCAGCGAGACAGCGTTCGGTCATCGGGACAAGAGCTTTGCCCCGGTGATCGTGGGAATCTGGTCGGACCCTGCCGACAACGAGGCCAACATCAAGTGGGTGAAGGACTACTACGCCGCTATTCATCCCCACTCGGGCGGCGATGGGGGCTATGTCAACTTCATGTCCAGCGACGACGATCACCGTGCGCCCGCAAACTATGGCGCCAACTACGAGCGGCTCGCGGCAGTGAAGGCGACCCTTGACCCGGACAACCTCTTCCACATCAATCAGAATATCGCTCCAGCGAATCGACGCTGAGCATCACGGTCCAGTCAGGAGAATCGACGACATGAGCGATGAATGGCTTTTCAAGAGTGAAACCTATGACAACTGCAATTGCGCTGTGAATTGCGGTTGCCAGTTCAACATACCTAGCACCCACGGCTATTGTCAGTCGGCCTTCGTCGGCAACATCGTTGAAGGCCATTTCAACGATACGCCGCTCGCGGGGCTGAATTGGGCGGCGCTCTACAAGTGGCCTGGCGAGATCAAGGACGGAAACGGAAAACGCCAGATCGTTATCGACGAACGTGCGGATGAAGCTCAACGGATAGCTCTGGAAACAATTACCTCGGGCGGCGCATGCGAACCATTGAGCAATTTATTCTCCGTATTCGCGTCCACATGCTCGGAGTCTTGCGAGACATTGTTCCTGCCGATACATCTCGAGGCGAACTTGGAACTCAGAACCGCAAAAGTTGATATACCAGGCATCATGAGGAGCAGCGGCAGACCAATCATCAACGAGTTTACTGGTCAACCGTTCCACATTGCGTTGGCGCGCCCTAGTGGCAGTTTCGAGTTTACCTACGCAGAGATCGGACAAGGGACGACCTCGGTGACGGGCGACATGGAGATGGCGTTCGAGGATTCATGGGCCCATTTTTGCGTTCACCACTTCAATCAGGATGGGCTGGTCCGCGAAAGATCAAGGCTCACGGCATGGCTTGGTAGGTGACGTCCGGAACGGACCGGTGTCGAGGTGGCGCAGAAAAGCCATGTCCTGAATTGGGCGAACATGATTGGGTGAACAGTGAGGAGAGTATCCGTCGACGCCACACTTGAGGCAGTGATCAGGCGCGATCGTGTGGTTGTCATTACAGTGCTTATTGCGGTCATCGCGCTGTCGTGGGCGTATCTGCTGGCCGGTGCCGGCATGGGCATGTCAGCGTTCGAGATGACCCGCATGTCGCCGCTCGGGATGGCAGGGGGCGTGTCCGAGGAGGGCATGGCCGGTATGGCGATGGTGGCGCTCGCAGTCTGGACGCCCGGCTACGCAGTCCTGATGTTCTTCATGTGGTGGGTCATGATGATCGCGATGATGCTGCCTAGCGCGGCGCCGATGATCCTTTTGTTTGCGACGGTCAATCGCAAGCAGCGCGACACCGGCCATCCCTATGTCGCGACGAGCATTTTCGCGTTTGGCTATCTCGCCGCCTGGGCTGGCTTCAGCCTGGCCGCAGTGATCCTGCAGTGGGGGTTCCAGCGTACCGGTATCCTTTCACCGATGCTCGTCGCGACCAACGCGATCTTCGGCGGTTTCCTGCTGCTCGCCGCCGGCATCTACCAGCTCACCCCGATCAAGCATGCCTGTCTTCGTCGCTGCCGATCGCCGCTTGCATTTCTTAGTACCCATTGGCGGCAGGGCGCCCGTGGCGCGCTCCGCACGGGTCTTTTGCACGGCGCTTTCTGCGTCGGCTGCTGCTGGTTCCTGATGGGGTTGATGTTTTTCGGAGGCGTGATGAACCTCTACTGGATCGCTGGCCTCGCGCTGTTGGTACTGTTCGAAAAGACTGTCCCTGCGGGGCACTGGCTCTGCTACGCGACCGGCGTCGCTCTGCTCATCTGGGGTGGCGGGATGCTGGCGCTCGCGTTTTAAGAAGGGCATACAGGCATCACGCGGCCTGTTGGATCACGGGAGAGCAGTTCGATAGTTGAATGACTGCTTTGCTGAAAACTGCCGGTCGGGAAAAGTGTCTGGGCGGAAGCTGACAGGCAGAAACTGGCCGATTTGTGCCTGTCGCCACCGTCAGCTTTGGGTCGGATAGCGACCACGCACCGTGACTGATCCACCCTTGTCCTCCCTCAACGTGGAGGACAAGCCATGAACACTATTGCTACATACAGCCATCAGCCTTGGAACAAGGGAAAGCTTGTCGGGCAGAAAGCCCCGCTCCGAGTCAGAGATATCTGGGCCATCCGGGTAAGACTCCAGCTCGCGGAAAAGCCACGGGATCTGGTTCTCTTCAACTTGGCTATCGACAGCAAGCTGCGTGCCTGTGACTTAACCAAGCTACGTGTACGAGACATAGCCCATGGGGAACATGTGTCGTCACGAGCCATCGTGACGCAGCAGAAAACTCAGCGCCCAGTGCAATTTGAAATCACTGAGCAAACCCGAACGGTTCTGGAAGCTTGGATGCATCAGGCCCACCTCCGCAGCGAGGACTTCTTGTTTGCGACCCGGTTGCACGGCTCAGATCATCTCTCCGCCAGGCAATACGCTCGAATAGTCAAAGCCTGGGTGACCGCCATTGGTCTTGACCCAACCATGTACGGTACTCACACGCTACGGAGAACGAAAGCATCGCTGATCTATCGCAGGACGAAGAACCTGAGAGCAATCCAACTCCTGCTTGGTCATACGAAGCTTGAAAGTACCGTCAGATATCTGGGAATCGAGGTCGATGATGCCCTGGAAATGGCGGAGCAGACAGAAGTCTAACCACCCACTGCGACGGTCGATGCTAGACCGTCATAACTGCCTGAAGCAAGGTAGGCGATTCAGTCTGATGGAGGAGACGACCGCGAGCTTGTCTGCATAGTGTTGCGCTTTCGTCGCGCTTGTTCATCCTCCGCCAGTGCCTGGTGAACGAGCGCCCGAGCCGCCCAGGCGGCGGTGTCGAGTGATTCTTCGATGCTCGCTCGACTGATATCGCGCACTGCAATCAACGCCTCCGTGCCCATGACTATCGACAGTGCCTGCTTCAGTCGTTTGCGTGCCCGGGGAGAGAGCACGTCCTTCAGCGAGTCGACAATCGGCTCAATGTATCTCATGCGTCGGCCCGGACGCAGACATGTCTCGTGGGACTCACTTTCGAGCCACACCGTCATGAATGAACGTTCCATCACGTGCAGGCCGATCTCATCGTCGATCAAGAGTTTGTTCAACGCGTTCGCCGCCAGACCAATGCCCTTTACCGGATCGTCTCCCGGCCGCCAGATGTGCTCCAGCGGCCTCATCTCACGATCGGCTGCAGTCTCGCTGATCAACGCCTCAAGCGAGGGAAAGTAACGATACGCCGTGGCGCGCGACACCATTGCGCGTTCGGCCACTTGCGCAACAGTGGGGCTATGGCCTTCGTCGCGCAATGCGATGGCGGCATCGATAAGCGCTTGACGCGTTCGGAGCCTCTGATTGGCACGGCCTTGCGAATCGGCCTCACGGATCGACGGGCTTGACTTCGGGATCGACATGGTATAAATGATACTCAGTCTTGTAATGAGACTTAAGTCTCATAATAGACACATGGCTACCAACCAACAAGAGGTCGCCCATTATGAGCCCCCCAGAGCAACCGCAGGTCGATCGAATGATTGACCGTCGCTTCCATTTCAAGCCCACGGACGCTGTCGACGGTGAATCGAACACCTTGGTCGACGCCATCGAACACGATGTCACGGGATCTGCCACAGGCCCTGCGGACGGCACAACCGCCACGCCGGGCACAACAACATCACATGGATTTTTAGCAACTGAGCGCGCCTCAAGGCGCATGAGGTGAATGCCATGAATCACAATCCCCGTTCGCGGAACTGGTTTCGGCTCGCTGCCATCTACTTTGCCATTGGCGTGCTGCTGGGTGTGGCGATGGGCGCCTCCGGCGACCACTCGCTCTTCGCGGTACATGCCCATGTCAATTTGTTGGGATGGGTGTCGATGGCACTGTTCGGACTCATCGGCACAATGAACCCGTCAATCACCGAAGGGCGCGCTGCTGCAGCGCAGTTCTGGGCGTACAACGTTGGCGTCCCGGTGATGCTCGGCGCACTGACGCTGCGCCTCAAGGGCTTCCCGTCAGTCGAACCATTGATTGCCGTCGCATCAATCCTCATTGGCTGCAGTGTGCTGCTTTTTGTGTGGCTGGTGTTCTCGCGCATCGGTGTAACGGCCGAGAGCTTGAGCAGCGCGACACGCGAATCGCGCATGTCATAACGCGGATAACACGTAGCCGCTTTTGGGCAGCGTATCGGTGCGAGGTAAGATCCGCCTCGGATCGATTGCTGCCCTTTGCAACCGCCAGCTATCGGCCCAGGCTGTGTGAAAACGCTGGCACCCATTTGAACTCGGCGTGCATACGTAAAATCTGCCCGTGTCTGCGCTTGTGAATAGAGCTGGATTTGCGTAGGTGCGAGAAATGTGGTCTGTTTTTTAACGTTTCAGTTGCTCCGCGGCGTTTTCACACAGCCTGGACCAATAGCAGCCGATCAAGAACAGCGTACAGGCAGGTGAAAAATCCTGCCCTTCGCTTTTGCAAATAGCTATATGCGCGGCACCTCAACCCAACAGCACAAACACCGGATCCTTTACCCATGGATGCTTCCACTCTGTTCCCCAAGGGCTTACTGTTCTTCGCAGCATTTCTACCGCAGTTCGTTCGGCCCACCGAGCCCATCGCCCCGCAATATGTGCTCCTAGGAGCCTGTCGGACTTGACCCCGCAAGAGGCTGCCGGGTGGGATCAAGGTGTTTTTCGACGCGGCGCCATTCCTTTCAGGCATCTGAATTGGTTGGCACGGCACTGGAACGGCGTGTTAGCGCGCCTGAGCGTCTGCTTGAGGTGTCGTCGGGGCGCACTTTTCTAGCTTTTACGCTGCGCGCAGCACATACAGGCGCTTGATGTTCCAGGCCATGGTCACCAGACTCCATTCGCCTTGGGCCTTAGCCAGTCCGCGCATGCTCATCTGACGCCAACCCATCACCCGCTTGATGATGCCGAACACTGGCTCGACCGTCTGTTTGCGCATCTTGTACAGCGCTCGCCCGCCTTGCGTGCTCAGACGGTGGGCCATCTGTTCGACCGGGTCGTTCGTCTGCGGCGGCAGCGAGTCGGCTGCAAAGCGCTCCAGCACTGGCGGGTGATGTGACTCGCGCTTGAGCGCCAGCAGTGGTTCGATCTCTGCTTCGTGGCAGGCGCTCACGTTGGCCTGGCTGAAGAAGCCGTTGTCCGCGATCAGCGTTTGCAACTCACCCAGCGCTGCGGGCAAGGCAGCAATGCGCTGCAGCGTGGGGGCCACTTCACGTTTGTCGTTGCAGGCCTGAGTTACATGTTGCGTGAGCACCAGCATCGTCTCAATGTCCACCCCGGCTTGAGCGTTGTAGCTCTGCTCGAAGCCACCGCCGGAGGTGGGCATGATGCGGGATTCTTCATCCGTCAGATTCACTTGGTCGCTGTCTTTGGGGCCCGCCTCGGGTGGCTCGGGATCCTTGCCGCGCGGCTTTTTGCCGGCCTTGCGCTGGGCCTGACGTTTGGCCGTCTTGGCCTCAAAGTCCTGCTGCTCGACGGCGTGCCGCTCAGTCGCGCGTTGCTCAATCTTGACCTTGGCCTGGGTAATGGCGCTGAGTCGATCTTCACGCCGGGCAATCTCGGCCGGTACATCCATGCCATCGGGCACGGCGGCACGGTCGCTGTCCTCGGCCAGTGCCAACAACTGTTGTACTTCCTGACGCAACTGCGCCTCGATCTTGTTGGCATGTGCCCAGGACAAGGCCTTGTGTTTACTGGCGTTGGCATCGATCTTGGTGCCGTCGAGCGCAATATGGCCGAGCTTGAGCAGCTTCATCTCGCGCGCCAACATCAGCACCTGCACGAACAGCGATTCGACCTCCTTCAGGAAGCGCCGACGGAACGTGGCCAGGGTATCGTGATCGGGGTGAGTGTTGGCCGCCACGTAGCGAAACGCCACCGAGTCGTAGGTCGCTCGCTCAAGCTTACGGCTGGAGTGCACGCCGTTGGCATAGCCGTAGATCAGCAGGCCCAGTAGTACGGCCGGATGGTGCGCGGCCGACCCCCGGCCGGCGTATTGGCGGGTCAGCTCGCTCAGATCGAGTTGCTCGATGACTTCGAACACGAACCGCGCCAAGTGATCATTCGGCAACCATTCGTCCACCGAGGGCGGCAGCAGGTACGCAGTGTCGCGGTCAACGGGGACGAAGCGGCTCATCGGGACGGTCTCTCGGTTGCAGTGCCTGGATTGTCGCGGATACACGGTTACATTCGACTCCGAATCGATGCTGAATGCCCACCCAAACTTATTACACCACATCACAAATGATGTTCTCGCACCCGTCTTTATCCCTCCAAAACAACGTTCTACATTGACCTCCACTTGCCTACCCATCATGTCGAAGGGGGGCCACAGGAGAGATGTCATGCCTTTTGTCAGCATGCGCATTACCCGCGATGGCGTTACCTCGAAGCAGAAAGCTCAGGTGATCGCTGAAATCACTGAAACCCTGGAACGCGTCCTCCACAAACGCCCGGACCTGACCCACATCGTGATCGAAGAAGTCGACACCGATAACTGGAGGTATGCTGGGATGACCACCACCGCGTACCGAAAACAACTCGCGGAGGATCAGTCATGACCCAGTCCGTCACCATCGATTTCGTCTCCGATGTGGTGTGCCCGTGGTGCGCCTTGGACGTGACGGCACTGGAGCAGGCCATCGAGAACCTGGCCTCGGTCGAGTACTATGAACAAATGTTGAGGCAAATGGCCCAGTCCCCAACCGCAGCCTGAGTGATCACTTTCTTCAATCTTTCACGAGGTTCATCATGAGCAATTCGAAAAAAGTCGTTGTCGTCACTGGTGCATCCCAAGGTATCGGCGCCGCTGTGGTCAAGGCCTTCCGTGATCTGGATTACCGGGTAGTCGCCACCTCGCGCTCGATCCAACCGTCCACCGATCCCGACATTCTCACCGTGGCAGGCGACATCGCCGACCCGGCGACTGCCGAGCGAGTGATTCGTGAAGGCATGGCACGCTTTGGCCGTATCGACACCCTGGTCAACAACGCCGGGATCTTCGTCGCCAAACCGTTCACCAGCTATACCCACGATGACTACGCCGCTGCGCTGGCGGTAAACCTCGGTGGCTTCTTCTACATTTCCCAACTCGCAATCGCCGTGATGGAAAAACAGGGCAGCGGCCATGTCGTCAACATCACCACCAGCCTGGTGGATCACGCCATCGAAGGTGTGCCGTCGGTACTGGCGTCGTTGACCAAAGGTGGCCTCAATGCCGCGACCAAATCCCTGGCCATCGAGTACGCCAAACGCGGCATCCGTGTGAACGCGGTTTCCCCCGGCATCATCAAAACCCCGATGCACGGCGTAGAAACCCATGAAGCGCTTGGGCGGCTGCACCCGGTCGGGCACATGGGTGAGGTGAGCGACGTCGTCCAGGCCATCGTTTATCTGGACTCCGCCGGTTTTGTCACCGGCGAAATACTGCACGTCGATGGCGGTCAGAGCGCCGGTCACTAAGCCTGTGCGTAGCGTCGTCGATCAATGTCGGCGGCTCTGCTATTTTTATCCAGCGATCAAGCCTCTAGGAGCCTGTCGGACTTTCCGTGCAAAACCCGAAAATGAGCAAAAAACAACCATAAAATTGAGCGTTACGTGATTTCTACGGCATCAAGCTTCTGCGACTTGCTTAGAAATCACGTAGCGTCGCCTGATTTTTCTAAGCCCGACAGGCTCCTAGCCATAATCAGTGCCTTGGTCGATTGCGTGATGATGCTTGCCTACGCTTTCGGTGGACGACTCGCCATGCGTCGGTTTTCCTCTCGCGTCATGCAGTGGATCAACCGCAGTTGTGCTGGAATGCTTGTCCTGCTCGCGTTGGGTCTCACTTTGTATCGGCGCCAACAATCACATTGATGTTCAAACGAACAGCAGGCAACCGTTGGGTTGATGCTGCTGCAATCGGCCAGAAGTGGACACTCAGAAACTCAACCGCGCACCAGGTAGGCCCCTGAGGGAACCCGATATCGCAGCTTCTTGCATTTGCCGGGTGCAGGCTGATGCCCCGGCGGACGATCAGGAAACCAAATTCGGCATTTGCCCGGAGGCGGCATTTGGCCACGGGGAATCTCAACCTCAGCGTAAGCCCGCTCTGGCTCTGCGCTAGCGAAGTTGCCAGCGTCGCGTCCAGTGTCCGGAGTGGATTGCTCAACAACCGCCATTTCCGCTTCGCGGCGCCTTTGGGTCGCCTCTTCCAGCCCCTTCTGTACTGCGACCAGGTCCTCTTTGGCATTGGGTGGGGTACCCGAAGATTGGGCCTGCTGCGCCGCCTGGATCAATTGGTAGTTGCGGTTGCGCAACTCGATGTTGCGACCAACCCGCATGTTCGAGCGCGCCGCCAAGGTTTCAGCCTGCTGGTACTGCCCCTGCTGAAGACGCAACACACCGAGGTAATGCAGCGTCGCGGGATTGTTCGGCTGGATATGCAGGGCACGCTCCAGCGTGGCAGCGGCCTGGTCCAGTTGGCCATTTTCATACTGCCGCGAGGCTGTTTCGATCAGGGTGGTTGATGCGCTGTTGCTTTGCGCGGGCGCTCTTCGCTCGGCAGCGACAGAACAAAACGACGCGACGGCGCAGAACACCAGGATGAGGCCCGGCAGAAAACTCTTGGTTGGCATCAGGGGGCGGACTCGACTGAACTCGGACGGCACTGCCGTAAAACAGACCACAGCGCTGCTCGGCATTTCCGATACAGGGCCGCTATTGACCTGGCCAATACCCTGAAGTTCCTGCTGCAACGGCCGTCGCAACCAGTATCATTTTTTACCACCCCAACATCTAAGCATGATCTGTTGCTGCACTTCACGCAGCATAGGTATCTACACATCTTTTGGCGTACCGCATTTCGTAGCAGTGGACGAATTTACGACGGCTTCGCCGCCGATCGCAGCCTCGTACCTCGGCAGCGGCTACAAGAGCCGCGCTGCCCCAGAGTTGTGTAGATACCTATGCTTCACGCAGGGCAGAAAACGGCCAAACGGACATCTCCCAGCCACCTCGTTCCACCCTCATCCGTGAAGCCTCATTTTCCAGTCGAGAACTTGTGGATGATCTCTCCGTCAAACGGCCCTTGTATAGGTATAGGGGGTATGCCTATCATATGATCTGCATAGGTAGGGGGGGTATCCCGTGGGTCATATAGCTTCCAATAAAGGCGATCTTCTCAAGCGCGTTAAACGCATCGCCGGACAAATCCAAGCCGTTGAGCGTGCGCTGGAATCGGATCTCGACTGCGCAAAAACATTGCATCTAGTAGCTGCCACACGTGGAGCTATCAACGGATTGTTGGAGGAAATCATTGAGGATCACGCCCGAGAGCATGTAGCGAACCCTGCACTCAGCGAAGAAGAGCGCAACAAAGGTGTTGAAGAGCTTCTTGAAGCTATTCGCCGCTATTCCAAGTGAAGTCAACAGGTACAAGTTCATGAGCAGCACCAACATCAACATTAATCACGTACACGACCACGTATTCCTTGGGTCTGCGCACGAAGAAAATGCCAAACGCACCCTTTGGGTCGTGGCGCTTACAGTGGTGATGATGGTTGGCGAAATCACCGCCGGCTATATCACAGGCTCGATGGCGTTACTTGCCGATGGCTTTCACATGGCGACCCATGCCGGCGCTTTGGGTATCGCGGCGGCGGCTTACGGATACGCAAAGCGCCACGCCTCCAGTAAGCGTTACAGCTTTGGTACGGGAAAGGTTGGAGACCTGGGTGGATTCGCTTCGGCGCTCATTCTCGCAATAGTGTCCCTGGCAATCGGCGTAGAGTCAGTCATGCGTCTCTTGCAGCCAACAGAGGTTCAGTTCGGAACTGCTACGCTCATTGCGATTGTCGGTTTGATCGTCAACATTGTGAGCGCACTTCTGCTTGGCCATGGTCACAGTCATGGGCACGATCATGATCATCATGGCCACGGACACCACGGAAACGATAACAACCTGAAATCAGCCTACGCCCATGTCATAGCGGACGCTCTGACCTCCGTCCTGGCCATTGTGGCATTGCTCGCTGGCCGATACCTCGGATGGGTATGGCTGGATCCTGTAATGGGCATTGTGGGTGCCATTGTCATCGCGCGTTGGGCATGGAGCTTAATGAGTGTCACCTCGGGTGTACTGCTGGATCAAACGGATGAGCACGTTGCAGAGGAAATCCGAGAGCTGGTTGAGAGGCCAGGCGATGCAACCATCACAGACTTGCATGTCTGGCGGGTTGGGCCAGAAGCGCATGCGGCTATCGTCAGCGTCATTGGCGAAGCCAGTGCGAACGCCGAAAGCATTCGTGAACGTCTCAAACCTGTTCACGAAGTCAGCCATCTGACTGTCGAGTTTCGACCTGTCTGATTTCTAGGGCAAGGGGCTCTCATTGAGTCCCTTTGCTACTGTCTCCCTACACACCCGGTGCAGAGCGCCTCCCATTTTTTGATCTCCAAAGGAGCCCGCTATGCCCTTAGGCAAACGTGAACTTGCGCGGATCGAGCGCCGTTTAATTACAACGCTTACCGACGCGTGCGAAACAGCAAAATTTGAAATCAAAGGCTTTACCTGGCTCACCCACACAGATCCATGCATTTCGGTTTGCCATCAGCCCCTGGAAACGTCCCCTGCTCTACCTCTTTCGCGAAGTCTCTCGCTGCCGACTGGAGCACAGAGCGCATATCGGCATACTGCTTGACAAATCGCGGCAGGCGGCCAGTCCGTAGCCCAACCATGTCCTGCCACACCAGCACCTGTGCATCACACTGATTGCCCGCTCCAATCCCCACTGTAGGAATGGATACAGCGGCGGTGATCGCAGCCCCTACCTCATTGGGCACCATCTCGATCAGAATGGCGAAAGCGCCTGCGCGTTCAAGAGCCTTTGCCGTGTCGATCAGACGCTGCGCGTCCTCCCCTCTTCCCTGGACCCGATACCCACCCAACTGATGCTCAAGCTGAGGTGTGAATCCAATGTGAGCCATCACCGGAATACCCGAACTCGCCAGTTTTTCAACCTGAGGCAAAACCTCGATTCCACCTTCGATCTTGACGGCATGCGCACCCGCCTCTTTCATGAAACGGACAGCCGTGTGGAAACACTGTTCTGCGCAAGCCTGGTAAGACCCAAACGGAAGATCGGCAATCACCAGTGATCGCTTGCTCGACTTGCTGACGGCGCGGACCAAGGGAAGCAGCTCATCGACCGTTACCGACAGTGTGGACTCGTGGCCATACACATTGTTGGCAGCAGAATCGCCCACCAGCAGCACGGGGATTCCGGCCTCATCGAACAGGGCAGCGGTATACATGTCATAGGCGGTCAGCATCGCCCATTTTTTCCCCTCTACTTTCATCTGTTTCAGGTGCGGAATTCGAACTCTCTTTGCTACCGAGGCCGCATTGTCATAGGGAGAAGGCTGGTCGTTCATGGAGATCGTCTCGGTGAAAAATGGGTTAACTGAATGACTGTTCGATAAGCAAAATCACTGCGATGACGATCATGGCTGCACCAGAGATCCGGCTCACCAGGCGAGCTGAAGCTGGGCGTGCACGTAAAACCTTTTGTGAACCAAACCCAACCAGCAGATAGATCACGCCACAACTGAAGGCATGCACCAACCCCAACGCAATAATCTGAAGGGGAACGGGCCACACTGCCGTGGCATCGGTGAACTGAGGCAGAAGTGCCAGGAACAGAAGAAAAACCTTTGGATTCAAGCCACTGACGCACAGCCCCTTGATCGTCCAGCGCGTCGATGACACAGGCTCATGGGACTCATCAGCCTGCGCTGTTGAAGGATGAAGCAGCATGTTGATCCCCAACCAAAGCAGGTAGCCGGAGCCCGCAACGGTCAGCACCGACATGGCCACTGGGTTGCTCGCCACCAGCCCTCCGACGCCAGCGGCCACAATCAACGTCGCCAGCACGTGCCCCAACAAAAGCCCGGCCACTGCGGGAACCACAACCCGCCCCCGTAGACCTGCCGAAATGGCGTAAGCCCAGTCGGCGCCAGGCGTGATCACGAAAAGAAACGACACCGCCCAGAAAGCAGCGAGCACGGTGAGGGTCATGGCTGGACCTGCCTGTTGAAAGTGTTCAGTGCATTTTTCTTCATCGCCCTATCCCACGAAAAAGGCCGTCTCGGCCGTCAGTTACCGAAGAAAGAATAATGAAATATTGCTAGAATTTTCTGCCAAAGATCCTTACCCAGCCCCCTTTCAATAGGAGATTCTTCTAAATGGATCGGATTGATCGGAAGATTCTTTCTGAACTCCAAAAAGATGGTCGACTCTCCGTTACGGAACTGGCTGAACGGGTCGGCTTGAGCCTTTCACCTTGCCACCGACGGGTACGCACCCTGGAGGAATCCGGGGTGCTGCTGGGCTATCGAGCGCAATTGGATGCAACCGCGCTGGGCCTGAATTTTTCAGCGGTGGTATTTGCCACACTTCGGGAAGGCGATAGACAAGCAGTCGAGGCGTTTGAAACAGCCCTCATTGATATACCGCAGGTGATCGATGCGCAGCGCCTCTTTGGAGAGCCGGACTACATGCTCCATGTGATCACGCAAGATTTGCCGACCTTCCAGAAGCTCTACGACGAGAGACTTTCATCGCTGCCCAACGTCCAGCGATTGACTTCGACGCTGGTCATGAAGCAGGTGATCCACAACAGAGCCCTGCCCCTTTGATAACGCGAGTGGCATCCCGACACTCGCGCTTGTTCATTTAAAGCTTGAAAGCACGCCGAGCGTTCTCTGCGAGGAACAGGCGCTCTGTTTCTGGCCCCAACGCCAGATCCTCAAGCCCTGCCAAACACTCCGACGGTGTCAACATGGGGTAGTTGGAGCCAAACAAGACCTTGTTTTTCCCTGGCCCGCGCATATACGCCACCAACTCTGGAGGAAAGCGAGACGCCTTGTAGGCGGAGGTATCGACGTAGAGGTTGGGGTATTTCATCATCAGCGAGATCATCTCCGATAACCACGGCACACCAATGTGCCCGCCAACGATGCGCAGTTCTGGAAACTCGCTGACCACGTTGTCCAGATAGGGTATCGGGCGACCTGGCTCTGACGGCCGCATCGGCCCGGCGTGCCCGACTTGCAGACAAAACGTGATATCCAGTTCGATGCACTCGGCATACAGCGGATAATATCGACGATCGTCCGGCGGCAAGCCCCACAGCCAAGGCAACACGCGCAGGCCTTTGAAGCCATAGGTCTTCACGCAACGGCGAAGCTCCCGGACCGCATCCATCGGGCGGCTGATATCAACGCAAGCCACACCCACCACGTGCTCGGGATGGGCTAGAACGGCGGCGCCCACTTCGTCATTGGTGATCATCGGGCCCCTAGGCCCCCACCAGGCGCTGGCAATCGACTTGGACACACCTTGGCTACGCAGGGTTGCCAACGCTTCGTCGCAGGTAATTTCAGGGTGGTTGTCTGCCAACGTCCTCCAGGTCGTCGGCCAGCGACGCAAAGAGTCAAACATGGGGTCCAGCAGATAAGGCGTGTTGGGAAACTGCATCCAGGCGTCAATAATCTCGGCCACTTTTTATCCCTCCGAGACTGATCAAGCGCCCATGATTTCCCGGCGACGCCGATCCTGGGCACGTCGATTACCCTCTTCGCTCATGCCATTGGGCAGTTGCTGATCCAGCAACGTCGTACGTTGCTCGATCTGCTGAATGACTGAATCCTGCAAGGCCTTCTTGGACATCGCATACGCCACATTGCAGTCCGCCGTGATACACCGCGCATAGGCAATGGCCGTGGACAGCAATTCGGACTCTTCCACCACTTCATGGAAGAACCCAAGCTTCTCGGCCTGTTCCAGCGAATACAGTTCGCCCTTGAGCGTCGTCAACGCTCCGACCTTGCTGCCCAACGCGTACTTGATGATTTCTACGTAGGCCGCCGGCATCGGAATGCCGATGGGGACTTCGTTCAGACCAAACTTGGCGGTTTTACGCGCCGCGATTCGAAAGTCACAATCCAATGCAGTGATCAGCCCGCCCGCGATGGCATGGCCGTTGATGGCCGCGACCGTCGGCCTTGGATATTGGAAAATCCGCAGATTGGTGGCGCGGTACTCCGCGTACCACTGGCGAATACGCTCTGGGTTCTGACTGCCGAACACATCGAAGCTGTATTTGAAATCGATCCCTGCAGAAAAGACATTCCCCTGCCCTGTCAAAATAACGGGCAGTTCGCTGAATTCTTTTTCAAGCCGGTCGAAGGCCTCGTGCAGATCCTTGAAGAAGGCATCGTTTTGCACGTTTACCTTGTTAGTGTTCATGCGCACCACGGCGCAATCATCGATCACATCAATCTGCCAAGCCATGCTTATTTTCCTCCTCAGTTGCGCCGTCGCAACGGCGCAATATGTTCAATATCGCTCAAGCTATTGCAGCACCGCGACGGTTCTAGCACGTTGCCAAACTGAGCTCTTCTTCCATTATTTCGCGCATCTTGAATTTCTGAACCTTGCCAGACAGTGTCATCGGAAAGCCTTCGACAAATCGGATATAGCGAGGGATTTTGTAGCGGGCGATCTGGCCGTCGCAAAAAGTGCGAATGTCATCCTCACACAGGCTCGCCCCGCTGCGCTGAACAATCCAGACGCACAGCTCTTCGCCGTATTTACGGTCCGAAACACCGATGACTTGCACGTCCTGAATGGCGGGATGGCGATAAAGGAACTCTTCGATTTCACGTGGAGAAATGTTCTCTCCACCCCGAATCACCATGTCCTTCAGGCGGCCCGTGATACTGACGTAGCCCTCCTCATCCATGGTGGCGAGGTCGCCGCTGTGGATCCAGCCATCGGCATCAATGGTCTGCGCCGTTTTCTCAGGATCCTGCCAGTAGCCCTGCATCAGCGAATAGCCACGCACGCACAGTTCACCCACCGTGCCCACGGGAAGTACAGCGCCGGACTCAGAATTGATAATCTTCGCTTCCAGGTGCGGATGCACTTTGCCGATGGTGGAGACGCGCTTTGCAAGCGGTGTGTCGGTTGTGCTCTGGAAACTGGCGGGGCTGGTTTCCGTCATGCCGTAAGCGATGGTCACCTCGCGCATATGCATGTCTCGCTCAACCCGTTTCATCACTTCGATCGGGCATGCTGTACCCGCCAGGATCCCGGTGCGCAAACTGCTCAGGTCGAATTCATGAAAGCGTGGGTGATCGAGTTCGGTGATGAACATCGTCGGAACGCCGTGAAGCGCGGTGCAACGCTCGTCTTGTACCGCCTGCAGGGTTAAAACCGGATCGAACGAATCGTTGGGGTAGACAATGGTGCTGCCATGGGTCAGCGCCGCCAGGTTGCCCACCACCATCCCGAAACAGTGGAACAACGGCACCGGAATGCACAGTCGATCCGTTTCGCTCAGCTTGATGGCCTCTCCCAGGAAGAAGCCATTATTGAGGATCCCGCGGTGGGTCAAGGCGGCACCTTTCGGTGAGCCCGTCGTGCCACTGGTGAACTGAATGTTGACCGGATCGGTGGCCTTTAGGATCACGCCAATGCGGCGAACATTTTCATCGTCCGGGTCGCCTTGGGCCATCAGATCACTGAAACGAATAAACCCCGGGACCGCCGCGTCACTGAGTTGAACCACCGCACGCAAAAAGGGCAGTTTGACGGCATCCAACTGACCCGGTGTGGCACTGTCAATTTCCGGTGCCAGGTTTCTGATCAGCTCCAGATAGTTTGTTGTCTTGAAACTCGACAACATTATCAACACCTTGCAACTGGATTTGTTCAAGGCATATTCAAGTTCGGCAGCGCGATACGCCGGGTTCAAGTTAACCAGAATCAGGCCGACTTTAGCGGTGGCCAGCTGTGTCATCAGCCACTCGGCACAGTTATTGGCCCAGATACCCAACCGATCTCCTGGCTCAAGGCCAAGGCCCAGGAGCGCGCTAGACAAGCGATTCGCTTCACGTTGCAACTGGGAATAGCTATACCGAATATTTTGATGGCGGGAGACCAACGCCTCGTTATCAGGAAACCTGGCAACGATATCGTCAAAAAACATGCCCACGGTTTGTTCAATCAGCGGGGTGTCGGTAGCGCCACGAGAATAACTGTCTTTCAGAGTGTTCATTATTGTTGTCTCAACCTTGATTCACTTGATCTTCTTGGTACGAACATCCGGCCTTGAAAACGCAGCTTCCCATTGGCTTCACTGTACGAGAACGGTAACCGACACAACATTGGCAATATTGACGTTTTTCATGCCAATTTCGCCAAGCTGATGCCTCGCTCCTCTACGCGTTCACGGGTAGGCCTACCACAACGGCAGGCTGTAACTGACGATCAAGCGGTTTTCGTCCATGTCGCTAAGGAAGTTGCTGCGGGTCGTGGCATTTCGCAGCTTCACGCCGATATTTTTCAGTGGCCCGCTTTGAATGACATATCCAATGTCCATATTACGCTCCCAGGTTTTGCCGTCGCTCAGGCCTGGGCCTCGATCGACGTTGTCACCCGAAACGTAGCGGGTCATCAGGGTCAAGCCAGGGAGACCCAACGCGGCGAAATCATAGTCATACCGGACTTGCCAGGAGTGCTCATCCTGGTTGCCGAAATCGTTGATTTGCATCAGATTAAGCAACGCATTGTCTGCGCCGTTCACAAAGGCCAAGCCCGTATTGCCGCTCAGATGCTGATAACCGGCACCGACGCTGTGCCCGCCGAGCTTGTAGGTGAACATCGCACCAAGGGCATCGTTGTCGACGTTACTGCCGCCATCATCGCTGGACCGCGCAAAGCGCACATCTGACTTGAGGCTTTGCCCCTCCCCCAACGGCAGTTGGTGAACGAGATTGAACAGATGTTGTTGGTAAATGCCATCAAGACCGCCGTAGTAATAGCTGGTGGCAAGCTGCGGGTTCCATTGATAGCGACCGCCACCAAAGATGAACTCATCGCTTGTCTTGGCTTGGCCAAGCACGATGTTGCGTTTACCAGCATTGAAAACCGTCATGGCTTCGTTGTCGGAAGAGTCGCGCTGGTTGACGCGATCAATGCGGCCCAGGTCCAGCGTCAGTCCATTGATCTCGTTGCTGTTGAGCCAGGCACCTCGGAAGGTTTGTGGCATCAGGCGCGAATCGTTGCGCATCAGTGACGGCAGCACCGGTTGCAGAGTGCCGAGTTTAAGCGTGCTTTGGGACACGCGCAGCTTCGCGGTCAACCCCGCTTCGCCGTACTCGTCTTGAGCGCGCTTGGGCGCTTCGCGATCGCTTTTCAGCAGCCCGGTACCGATTCGATCGGGGCTTGAGTCCAGCTTGATGCCAAGCAAGCCGATGGCATCCAGGCCAAAGCCTACAGGGCCTTGCGTGTATCCAGACTCCAAGCGCAAGGCAAAACCCTGCGCCCACTCTTCGGCTTTATTTTGCGCGGCACCGTGCTGACGGAAGTCGCGGTTCATGTAGAAGTTGCGAAGATCCAGGTTGGCCTTGCTGTCGGCAATAAAATCGGCGCTGGCCTCTGCGGCCATACCCAACATAGCGCCCGTGCAAATAACATGGATGATGGTTTTCAAGGCGTACTGCATGGTAAGTCTTCCTCTTTTTATTGTTATGGCTGTTTTTATTTTTGTTTTGACGACTGCGAGGCGAAGACTGCTGTTTGTCCTTACTTGGATGCCATTCGTAGTGCGCCATCCAGGCGAATGACTTCCCCATTGAGCATGGGGTTCTGAACAATGGACTCAACCAGTTGGGCGAATTCATCGCCACGGCCCAGCCTGGAGGGAAAGGGGACCGTTTTGCCAAGCGAGGCCTGCACGTCCTGCGGCAACCCCAACAACATCGGTGTCTCAAAGATGCCCGGCGCAATGGTCATGATACGAATGCCAAAGCGCGCAAGTTCTCGTGCGATTGGCAGTGTCATGCCGACCACGCCAGCTTTTGACGCCGCGTAAGCGGCTTGCCCAATCTGCCCGTCGAATGCCGCGACCGAAGCGGTGGTGATAATCACCCCACGCTCACCCTCAGTGTTGGGAGCGTTCTTGCTCATCACTTCTGCCGCGAGCCGAATGGCATTGAAGGTGCCCACGAGGTTGATCATGATGCCGCGCGTGAAGGTGCTCAGTGCATGCGCGCCCTCCTTGCCCAGCACCTTTTCCCCAGGTGCGACACCAGCACAACAGATCAAACCGTGCAGGGTGCCAAAATGGGTCACCGCATAGTCGATGGCCGCCCGTGTCGAATCCTCATCGACCACATCCGTATGCACGTACAGCGCCGATGCGCCCAGCTCTTCTGCCAGAGCCGTTCCGCTAGCGGTATTAAGGTCTGCAAGCACGACCTTGCCGCCTGCCTTGACCACCCTTTTGGCCGTTGCAGCTCCAAGCCCTGAAGCACCACCGGTGATCAGAAAAACAGCGTCTTGAATATTCATTAGCAC
Source organism: Pseudomonas sp. KH_021 (assembly GCF_057838865.1). NCBI lineage: Bacteria > Pseudomonadati > Pseudomonadota > Gammaproteobacteria > Pseudomonadales > Pseudomonadaceae > Pseudomonas > Pseudomonas sp. KH_021. Next base: position 3,793,719 of record NZ_CM174477.1, read on the forward strand.
CTTCCTGTAGTTGTTAAACCGACACAGCAAATTGGGCCTTGCGCCGCTGACAGAACGCGCTCACGCCTTCGGCGAAATCCGCGGTCGCGGACATCTCGATAAAGGATCTTTTTTCCGCTTCAAGGGCCGTCTGAAGATCAGTGTTCAAACCTTCACGCAAGAGCCGCTTGATACCGGCCTGGGCGGATGCAGCACCATTGGCTAGCCGCTGAGCCATGAGCTGGCCTGCCACCTGCAATTCGCCAGCCTCGACCACATCAGCGACCAGTCCGATTTCCCTGGCCTGACTTGCGTCGATCTTTGTGTTCAACAGGGCGATGGCCATGGCGCGATGCAAGCCCAAATGTCGCGTCAGATGCCAGGTCCCGCCGCCGTCTGGTGTGGCGCCGATGGCGCTGTAGGCCAGGATGAAACTGGCATTTTCGGCGGCAATGAGAATGTCGCAGGCCAACGCCAGCGACAGGCCAAACCCTGCCGCCGATCCACTGATCAAACCCAGCACCGGGCAAGGCAGTGTGGTGAGCCCGATAACGGCCTCGTTCACGGCGCTGATCAGTTGCTCCAGTTCTTGCGCGCAGGCTGTCGTGGAGTCCTTGAGCAATGCGTCGAAATGACGGACATCGCCCCCCACCATGAAGTGCTCGCCACTGCTGCGCAGGATCACCACTCGAGGTGGCTCAGCCACCAACGCGCGGACGGCATCTCGCAACGCAAGCCCCATGGCGAGGTCGAAGCTGTTTCGGGTCGCAGGTCGATCCAGCGTGATGTAGCAAAGTGCGCCCTGGCGCTCCAGATGCACACCGGGGGTGTCTACCGGTTCCGGTATGGAAATACTCATGGGACCTTCCTGACTGACGTCACAGATTGTTTTTGTTGATGCGGGCGGCGAGCAGATCTAGCCGGTCACCTCCCCAGAACAACTCGCCTTGATAGACGAAGGTTGGCGCGCCAAAGACCCCCAGACGCTCGGCAAGCTGCACTGCCTGGGCTAAATCCTGCTGCGATTGCAATTCGAGATATCGCTGCCAATCGCCAGCCTGCAAGCCGGCGCGGATCAGGGCCGCCTGAATCTCGGCGTTTGATTCCAGGTCAAACTCGCGATGCCAGAACGCTGCCAGCAGTGGGTCGCAAAACGCCCAAAGACGGCCTTGGGACTTGGCAAACAACATGGCTTGGCTGGCAAGCTCCGCGTTCCAGAGCTTGGTGGTGGCGTGAATAGTGAGCCCCTGCTGCTCGGCCAGCCGCCGGCAGTCCATATAGAGGTACTTCAATTTGGCAACTTCTCGATCAGAACGCTGCTCCACTTCACCGCCGTACGCCGAGCGAAAGTCGGTGATGTAAGGCCACCAGTCGAACGCCACGCCGCTCTGTTGAGCCAGTGCCAGGGCTGGACGCAGTGCCAGGTAGGAATAAGGGCTGCGCAAATCGATAAACGCAGTGACCCCCCGATCACAGGGCTGGTTCATGGCTCACTCCTGGACGGCACGAAACAGGTTGTGCTTGGCCTGCTCCGAGGTGGTGACATCGACCCAGCGGTCTCTGAGCAGATCAATCGCCCGCCCCACGGCTGGGCGGCTTCGCACCCTGCCGTACCAGGCTTGTACATTCGGGAATTGATCCAGCCCGACGCCCGTCATTTTGTGTACGCGGATCCAGGGAAAACACGCCATGTCGACGATCGAGTAATCGCCGCAGATATAGGCACGGGTTTCAAGCCGATCATCCAGCAACTTCAGCAGGCGCTTTGTTTCGGTCTGGTAGCGGGTGATGGCGTAGGGAACCTTCTCCGTGGCATAGCGGAAAAAGTGCTGGGCCTGCCCCATCATCGGCCCCAGGCCACCGACCTGCCAGAACAGCCACTGCATCACTTCCAGGCGTTGACGCGGGTCCTGCGGCACGAAGCGGTTTTCCTTCTCGGCCAGGTACACCATGATGGCCCCGCTCTCGAACACGGTGACCGGTGCACCGCCGTCCATGGGCGAGTGATCAACGATGGCCGGCACCTTGCCATTGGGATTGATCGCCCTGTAGCTCGCGGTGTGCTGGGCACCGCGGGTGATATCGATAGGCACCACCCGATAAGGGATCGCCAATTCCTCCATCAACAGATGTAGCTTCTGCCCATTGGGCGCTGGCCAACTGTAGAGTTCGATCATGAGCATCCTCCGATAACTGATAACCGCTTGCTGGCCCTTAGGCGCAGGCAGGCGAAACCTTTGGGTGCAGCAGCTCGTCGTAGTCGTCCAGCGAAGGGAATTCAAGCGACGGCCGCTCATCCAGCGTCAGCAAATGCTGGCGGTACTGCTCCAGGTATTGGTGACGCGCCTCTGCGCTGATGTACGGCACGTGGAAGGCAACGAATGGCGGCAGAACCGTCAGGCCCACGTAACCCAGCACGCCGCGCTGGATGGGTTGCAACAATGTCTGCAGATCGCCATGCACAGCGCCTGGGCCGAACATGTGGTCCTGGCCGCCCAACGAGAACGCCAGCATCGCTTTCTTGCCCTTGAGACCGCCCCGGTCATAGATACGCACACCGCCGTAGCACAAGCCGGAAATGAACACCCGATCGATCCAGCCCTTCAGGATCGCCGGCATGCTGAACCAATAGATCGGGAAGTTAAAAATGATCAGGTCGGCCCATTTGATCTTGTCCAGCTCGGCCAGGATATCGGGCGCCAGCGTGCCGTTGTTGTAGCCGTTGCGCTGTTCCAGCGCGTAAACAAGGTGCTCGCTGTTGGCGCGCTGGCCGAAGTCATCGGCGGTGGCCACCGGGTTGAATTTCATTGCATACAAGTCAGAGACAACGACCTCGTGCCCCTGGCCGCTCAATGTTTCGACGGCCAGGTTCAACATCGACGCATTGAATGACTGGGGTTCATTGTGTGCATGGACAATCAATACGTTCATGGAAACTCCGGTTTGGGTGACTGATAAGGTCACTGTACGGAACCGGACGGCAGTGCTAAATTGGCATTATTGACTATTTTTATGCGTATTTTGCCAACATGAAAACCAACCCGCTTCGCGCCGCCATTCTCGCCATCGATGGCTGTTATTCCTCCAGCCTTGCCGGATTTGGAGACGTGCTCCATGTCACCAATGCTCATTTGAGTCGCCAACAGCACATGACCGGAAATGCCATCGCGCGCCCGTTCTCCTGGCAATTCGTGTCGCACAAGGGCAAGACGGTAACCGCCTGCAACGGGCTGACGCTGGGTTCACCGGCGCCACTGCCTGAAGAGAAACTCGATATCATCTTCGTTCCCGGGTTGTATTACGCAGGCCAGGACGCTTTCCAGGCCATGCTGGAAGCCGCCGAACCGCAACGCGAATGGCTCAAGGCGCAATGGCGAGAAGGCGCAGTGGTGGCTGCCAATTGCACGGGCACCTTTCTACTCGCCGAAACTGGCCTGCTGAACGAGCGCCAAGCCACCACCACCTGGTGGCTCGAACGACTGTTTCGTGAACGTTACCCCAGCGTTAACTTGCAACTGAGAGCCATGGTGACCGAGGAAGATCGCCTGTGGTGCGCTGGCGCTTCGGCCTCGTACTTGTTGCAAGCCGTGAGGATGGTCGAACATTTCTGTGGGGCGAACACGGCCAAGCTGACCGCCAAGACCATGCTGATTGATACCAGCCAGACCACCCAACTGCCCTACCTGCCTCTGCAAATGGAGTCTGTCCATAGCGACACGATGGTCTCGAAAGCGCAGCACTGGCTGCTCAAACACTTCGCCGAAGACGTGAGCCTGCCCGAATTGGCCGCCGCACTGTCGGTCAGCGTGCGTACCTTGATCCGCCATTTCAACAGCGTGCTGGGCACCACTCCCCTGGCGTACCTGCAGAACCTGCGCATCGAGATATCCATGAAGTTGCTGGAAAGCGGTGACTTGAGTATCGAGGAGATCGCCAATCAAGTCGGCTATCAGAACGCCAGCTCCTTCACCCGACTGTTTCGCAAACAGGTGGGATCCACGCCTGCCGCTTACCGCAGCCGGTTTTCTTCAATCACTGGGACCTGAGGCGAAGCAGAACAGATGTGCCTCGGGGACTGACACGATCTGTTGTAGGAGCGGACCCGGCCGCGATGGGCTGCGCAGCGGCCCTTGCAATTCTAAAAACGGCTCAACCCGCAAGTCTACGTTGTAGATGCCAGGGCCTCAGGGGCTGCTTCGCAGCCCATCGCGGCCAGGTCCGCTCCTACGAATGGTAGGGCGCGCCTTCGCCAGTCCCTTAAAAATCGCCGCCCGGCCGCCGATACGCGCCAGGTGTACTTCCCGTCCAACCCCGAAACGCGCGATGGAACACGGCCGTGGAATCAAACCCCAGCCCTGCCGCGATATGAGTGATCGATAGATCGGTGTGAATGAGCTGCTGCACGGCAATGTCTCGTCGCAAGGCATCCTTGACCAACTGGTAGCTGGTCCCCTCCTCCTTGAGCCGGCGCGTGAGTGTGCGGGTAGAAAGCAGCAAGACGGTAACCGCCTGCAACGGGCTGACGCTGGGTTCACCGGCGCCACTGCCTGAAGAGAAACTCGATATCATCTTCGTTCCCGGGTTGTATTACGCAGGCCAGGACGCTTTCCAGGCCATGCTGGAAGCCGCCGAACCGCAACGCGAATGGCTCAAGGCGCAATGGCGAGAAGGCGCAGTGGTGGCTGCCAATTGCACGGGCACCTTTCTGCTCGCCGAAACTGGCCTGCTGAACGGGCGCCAAGCCACCACCACCTGGTGGCTCGAACGACTGTTTCGTGAACGTTACCCCAGCGTTAACTTGCAACTGAGAGCCATGGTGACCGAGGAAGATCGCCTGTGGTGCGCTGGCGCTTCGGCCTCGTACTTGTTGCAAGCCGTGAGGATGGTCGAACATTTCTGTGGGGCGAACACGGCCAAGCTGACCGCCAAGACCATGCTGATTGATACCAGCCAGACCACCCAACTGCCCTACCTGCCTCTGCAAATGGAGTCTGTCCATAGCGACACGATGGTCTCGAAAGCGCAGCACTGGCTGCTCAAACACTTCGCCGAAGACGTGAGCCTGCCCGAATTGGCCGCCGCACTGTCGGTCAGCGTGCGTACCTTGATCCGCCATTTCAACAGCGTGCTGGGCACCACTCCCCTGGCGTACCTGCAGAACCTGCGCATCGAGATATCCATGAAGTTGCTGGAAAGCGGTGACTTGAGTATCGAGGAGATCGCCAATCAAGTCGGGTATCAGAACGCCAGCTCCTTCACCCGCTTGTTTCGCAAACAGGTGGGATCCACGCCTGCCGCTTACCGCAGCCGGTTTTCTTCAATCACTGGGACCTGAGGCGAAGCAGAACAGATGTGCCTCGGGGACTGACACGATCTGTTGTAGGAGCGGACCCGGCCGCGATGGGCTGCGCAGCGGCCCTTGCAATTCTAAAAACGGCTCAACCCGCAAGTCTACGTTGTAGATGCCAGGGCCTCAGGGGCTGCTTCGCAGCCCATCGCGGCCAGGTCCGCTCCTACGAATGGTAGGGCGCGCCTTCGCCAGTCCCTTAAAAATCGCCGCCCGGCCGCCGATACGCGCCAGGTGTACTTCCCGTCCAACCCCGAAACGCGCGATGGAACACGGCCGTGGAATCAAACCCCAGCCCTGCCGCGATATGAGTGATCGATAGATCGGTGTGAATGAGCTGCTGCACGGCAATGTCTCGTCGCAAGGCATCCTTGACCAACTGGTAGCTGGTCCCCTCCTCCTTGAGCCGGCGCGTGAGTGTGCGGGTAGAAAGCAGCAACGCGTTGGCGGCGTCCTGGATACTGTCGTCCTGCTTGAGATGGGCCAACAGATACTGGCGAACCTGCTGCGCCACCAGCCGTTCCTTCAACGTGGTGAACCACCAATAGCGCGGAGCCGCCTGGAGAAAGGGCAACAATTCGGCCTTGCTGCGACGAAACTTCATCTCCCCCCAGTGGCTATCGAAACACAACGCCGTACAGGGCTGCTCAAAGCTGATGGGGGCCGGAAACATGTGCATGTATTCCGAGGCATAGGCCGGCTTTTCGAACGAGAACATCACACTGTGCAGCGGAATTTCCTGGCCGACCAACCAGGAAGCAACGCCGTGGGCAAGCTTCATCATCAACTCGTGCCCGAAGCGCTGGGCATTGGCCTGGCTATCGCGTGCTTCAAGCGTGATGACTATCTGACCTGACTGCTCTTTGTAGTCGAGCAAATAGTCATCGAGCAGCAGATTCCAGAACCGAGTGAAGCGATACATCGCGTTGGAAAGCGATCGCGCATCGAGCAGGCTTGAACACAGGTACTTGAGCGTACCGCTGCGAATCCGACGGGAAAAGTGGCCCATCACCTCGTCATCCGTCCCCAACGCGACCTGCTGATACAAACGCACGAACTGGTCATAAGTGACCCTTGCTCCCGGCGCCTCCAGCAAGTGGTTGGCGATGCCCGCAGCGCTGATGAAGGCTTGAATATCCGCTGGGCTGCAGATGTTCAACGCGCCTTGCAGCAGGCCCTGGGCAAAAGCCATGGGCAATGTGTTGTCCACTGAATGATCCACTGATTCGCTCCTCAACCGGTCACCGATCTGGCGTGATATGCAAATTATTCGGCGGATCGAGTTATTTCAACCGCGACGGCACGCTCGCTAAGCTAGGCCCATATCGTTATCCAAAGCAATCGACTTCGAAAGTCAGCTTTGGAAACGCTCTAAGAATCTGGCTGGTAATGCAAATTGTTTGAAAGCGCAGCTTCCCTGCTCGGCGCCTTCGAAGGCACAAAAGCACGCTCGTCTCGCCGTACCAGCAGTACTGGCGAAACTCGCCACAACCTCCATACGACAAGGGCTTCAGGCCCCGGAAGAATAAAACAATGGCTGACAATCGCATTCCTACCGTCAAGCTCCTGATCGACGGCAAGCTCATCGAGTCCCAAACCACGCAATGGCGTGATGTGGTCAACCCAGCCACTCAGGAAGTCTTGGCCCGAGTGCCTTTTGCTACCAGCGAAGAAATGAACGCCGCCGTGGCCAGCGCCAAGGAAGCCTTCAAGACGTGGCGTAAAACGCCAATCGGCGCCCGTGCCCGGATCTTCCTCAAGTACCAGCAACTGATTCGCGAAAACATGAAGGAGCTGGCGGCGATCCTGACCGCCGAACAGGGCAAGACCCTGCCAGATGCCGAAGGCGATGTGTTCCGTGGCCTGGAAGTGGTCGAGCATGCCGCCAGCATTGGCAACCTGCAGCTCGGTGAACTGGCCAACAATGTGGCCAGTGGCGTTGACACCTTTACCCTGCTGCAGCCGCTGGGTGTTTGTGCAGGCATCACGCCCTTCAACTTCCCGGCGATGATCCCGTTGTGGATGTTCCCGATGGCCATCGCCACCGGCAATACCTTCATTCTCAAACCTTCCGAACAAGACCCGATGGTCACCATGCGCCTGGCTGAACTGGCCATGGAAGCCGGTGTTCCGCCAGGTGTGCTCAACGTCATTCACGGTGGCGTCGACGCGGTCAACCTGATTTGCGATCACCCGGACATCAAGGCCGTTTCCTTTGTCGGCTCGACCAAGGTCGGTACTCACGTCTACAACCGCGCCACCCAGAACGGCAAGCGCGCGCAATGCATGATGGGCGCGAAGAACCACGCCGTTGTGCTGCCCGATGCCAATAAGCAGCAAACCTTGAACAACTTGCTCGGCGCCGCCTTTGGCGCTGCCGGTCAACGCTGCATGGCGTTGCCAGTGGTGATCCTGGTCGGCGAAGCACAGCGCTGGTTGCCGGACCTGATCGAAAAAACCAAAGGGCTGAAAATCAGCGCCGGCATCGAGCCAGGCACCGACATCGGCCCGGTCGTGTCCTGCTCGGCCCTGGATCGGATCAGCAGCCTGATCGCGACCGGTATTGAACAAGGCGCAACCTTGGAGCTGGACGGTCGCAACCCCGAAGTGGCCGGTTATGCCCAAGGCAATTTCGTTGGCCCGACGATCTTCTCCGCGGTCACCACGAACATGACGATCTACCAGGAAGAAATCTTCGGCCCGGTGCTCTGCGTCTTGAACGCCGACACCCTCAACGATGCCATCGAGTTGATCAACGCCAACCCGAACGGCAACGGCACGGCGCTGTTTACCCGTTCGGGGGCCGCCGCCCGTCACTTCCAGGAAGAAATCGACGTCGGCCAGGTCGGTATCAACGTGCCGATTCCGGTGCCAGTACCGCTGTTTTCATTCAGCGGCTCGCGCGCCTCCAAGCTCGGTGACCTTGGGCCCTATGGCAAGCAGGTGGTGCAGTTCTATACCCAGACCAAAACCATCACCGAACGCTGGTTCAACGAAGACGATGTCAGCGGTGCCGTCAACACCACCATCACGTTGAAATAAACCAACGGGCAGGTGCCCTGCCGGCACCTGCCTGACTCGGGAGTATGCGTCATGTCTTTTGAAACCTTGTTGCTGGAAATCCACGAACGCGTGGGGTTGATCACCCTCAATCGCCCCAAGTCCCTCAACGCCATCAATAGCCAAGTCATCGCCGAACTGAACCAGGCGCTCGATCAGCTGGAGCAAAACCCAGCCATCGGCTGCATGGTCATCACCGGCTCCGCCAAAGCCTTCGCGGCCGGTGCGGACATCAAGGAAATGGCCGCCTTCACCTACCCCCAGGTGTTTCTCGACGATTTTTTCAGCGCGGCCGACCGTATTGCCAACCGCCGCAAACCGCTCATCGCAGCCGTGGCCGGCTATGCCCTGGGTGGCGGGTGCGAACTGGCGCTGATGTGCGACTTCATCTATGCCGCCGATAACGTGCGCTTCGGTTTGCCGGAAATCACCCTCGGCGTGCTGCCGGGCATTGGCGGCACCCAACGCCTGACCCGCGCTGTTGGTAAGGCCAAGGCGATGGAAATGTGCATGACCGGCCGCCACATGGGTGCCGAGGAAGCTGAACGCGCGGGCCTGGTGGCGCGAATTCTGCCCGTCGAGCGTTTGCTGGAAGAAACCCTCAAGGTCGCCGGCGCCATCGCTGAAAAATCCCTGCCCGCCGCCATGTTGGTCAAGGAAAGCGTCAACCGGGCCTTCGAGTCCAGCCTGAGTGAAGGCGTGCGTTTCGAGCGCCGTGTTTTCCATTCGATCTTCGCCACTGCCGATCAAAAAGAAGGCATGGCCGCCTTCGTGGAAAAGCGCCCCGCACAGTTCAAGCACCTCTGACCCCCATCCCAGCAGCGAGGATTCATCGTGAAAATAGGTTTCGTAGGTCTTGGCAACATGGGTGGGCCGATGGCTCTGAACTTGATCAAGGCCGGCCACACATTGACCGTGTTCGATCTGTCACCCGCGTCCCTGGCACGCCTGAGCGAAGCCGGTGCCGACATCGCTCAATCGCCAGCAGCCCTGGCACAAGGCGACTTGGAGCTGATCATCACCATGCTGCCAGCGGCAGCTCACGTGAAATCCGTGTATCTGGGGGACGCCGGCCTCCTGGCTAACGTTCAGCCGGGTGTTTTCCTGATTGACTGTTCCACCATCGACCCGCTCACGGCCCGCGAAGTGGCCAAGGCCGCGGCGGACCACGGCAACCCCATGCTCGACGCTCCGGTGTCGGGTGGAACGGGCGGCGCCACCGCAGGCACCTTGACGTTCATGGTCGGCGGTTCGATCCATGATTTTGAGCGGGCCCAGCCCGTTCTCTCTGCCATGGGCAAAAACATCGTGCACTGCGGCAACGCAGGCAATGGCCAGGTGGCCAAAGTCGCCAACAACATGCTGCTGGGCATCTCGATGATCGGTGTCTCGGAGGCCATGGCCCTCGGCGTTTCGCTGGGCATGGAAGCCAGCGTGCTGGCTGGCATCATCAACACCTCCAGCGGTCGCTGCTGGAGTTCGGACACCTACAACCCCTTCCCGGGCGTGCTCGACAATGCCCCTGCTTCGCGTGGCTACAGCGGCGGCTTTGGTACCGACCTGATGCTCAAGGACCTGGGACTTGCCAGCGAAGCCGCCAGGCAAATCGGCCAACCGGTACTGCTCGGCGCCTTTGCCCAACAGCTGTATCAAACCTTCAGCGCCCAAGGCAATGGCAGCCTGGACTTCTCCGCCATCATCAACCTGTACCGCAAGGAGGCCTGAGCATGAGCGATGTCGAAGCGCCGGTTGTGGCTGGCGTACGCAACCGCATCGGCCACCTGACACTCAATCGCCCGGGTGGCCTCAATGCATTGACCCTGGACATGGTTCGCCTGCTCCAGCAACAGCTAACAACCTGGGAGCAGGACCCGAACATCGTCGCGGTGGTGCTACGGGCCGAAGGCGATAAAGCGTTCTGCGCCGGTGGCGACATCCGCATGCTTTACGAAAGTCACCAATCCGGCGATCGCCAGCATGAAGTGTTCTTCGAAGAAGAATATGCACTCAACGAACACATCCACACCTACGCCAAACCGATCCTGGCCTTGATGGACGGCTTGGTGCTGGGGGGTGGCATGGGGTTGGTGCAAGGGGCGGCGCTGCGGGTGGTCACCGAGCGCACCCGCATGGGCATGCCAGAGGTGGGGATCGGCTTCTTCCCTGACGTTGGCGGCAGCTATTTTCTGCCACGTCTGCCGGGGCAACTCGGGGTCTATCTGGGGGTCAGTGGCATCCAGGTTCGCGCCGCCGATGCGCTCTATGCCGGGTTGGCCGATTGGTGCATTACCCGCTCGCAGATCGCGGAGCTGGATCATTGCCTGAACAACATGAGTTGGAACGGGCAAGCGCTGGAAGCCTTGCAGGCATTGCTGGCAACGTTTGGGGTCGACAAGTTGCCCGGCTCGGAACTCAAGGCGATGCGCCCAGCAATCGACGAGTATTTTGCAAAACCCGACCTGCCAGCCATACGCGCAGCGCTGCTGAGCGAAACCTCCCCGCAGTTTCAAGACTGGGCCGAGGAAACCGTCGAGGTACTGGACAGTCGCTCTCCTGTTGCGATGGCCACCACCCTGGAGCTGCTGCGCCGCGGCCGCCAGCTGTCCTTGGCCGACTGCTTCGCCCAGGAACTGCACCTGGGGTACCAATGGTTCGACAAGGGCGACCTGATGGAAGGTGTCCGCGCGCTGATCATCGATAAAGACAAAAAGCCCGCCTGGAACCCTCCGAGCCTGGCTGAGCTTGACCCCGCCCGCGTGCAAGCGCTTTTCAAAGACTTCGAGCCGGCCACAGGCGCGCGTTCGCGCACCGCCTGTTCCTGAGCCCCTGACAAGAGAGATTCCCGATGCACGACCTCGAACTGAGTGAAGAGCAACGCATGATCCGCGACATGGCCCGTGACTTTGCCCGCGGCGAGATCGCGCCCAAAGCCGAAGCCATGCAAAAGGCTGGCTGGATCGACGACGCCCTGGTCGCACAGATGGGAGCACTGGGCCTGCTGGGTATGGTGGTACCAGAAGAATGGGGGGGAACCTACGTTGACTATGTGGCCTATGCCCTGGCAGTGGAGGAAATATCCGCCGGTGACGGCGCCGTCGGCGCGCTGATGAGCATCCACAATTCGGTCGGTTGTGGCCCGGTGCTCAAGTACGGAACCGAGACACAGAAAGACACCTGGCTGGCGGATCTTGCCAGCGGCCAGGCGATCGGCTGTTTCTGCCTGACAGAACCCCAAGCAGGCTCCGAAGCGCACAACCTTCGCACACGGGCCGAGCTGCGCAACGGTCAATGGGTGCTCAACGGCGCCAAGCAGTTCGTCAGCAATGGCAAACGCGCCCAGTTGGCGATTGTATTTGCCGTGACCGATCCTGAACTGGGGAAGAAAGGCTTGTCGGCCTTCCTTGTACCCACTGACAACCCCGGGTTTTCAGTGGATCGAAGCGAACACAAGATGGGCATCCGCGCATCGGATACTTGCGCGGTCACCCTCAACGATTGCCACATCCCAGAAGCCAATCTACTGGGCATTCGCGGCAAGGGTCTGTCGATTGCGCTCTCCAACCTCGAAGGGGGTCGCATCGGCATCGCCGCCCAAGCCCTGGGTATCGCACGGGCAGCCTTCGAAGCGGCCTTGGTCTACGCCCGTGATCGAATTCAATTTGGCAAGCCGATTGCCGAACACCAGAGCATTGCCAACCTGCTCGCCGACATGCAGGTGCAGCTCAATGCCACCCGGTTGCTGATTCTGCATGCGGCACGCTTGAAAAGCGCGGGCCTGCCCTGCTTGTCAGAAGCCTCTCAAGCCAAGCTGTTTGCATCGGAAATGGCCGAGCGAGTGTGCTCGAGCGCCGTGCAGATTCATGGGGGTTACGGCTATCTGGAAGACTATCCGGTGGAGCGTTACTACCGAGATGCGCGTATCACCCAAATCTACGAAGGTTCGAGCGAAATTCAGCGGCTGCTGATCGCGCGCGAACTGGTCAACTACCCGCTCTGAACACTGGAGACTCCAATGACCCAAGCAGATATTTACTTTGTCGGTACCGCCCGCACGGCCATCGGCAGCTTCGGCGGCTCGCTGAAAGATATTCCGTTGGCAGACTTGGCAACCGCCGCTGTCAAAGGGACGCTGGCTCATGCCGGTGTTGACCCGCAACACGTCGGTCACGTGGTCATGGGTAACGTTATTCCGACAGAACCGCGAGATGCCTACCTGTCACGAGTGGCGGCGATCAATGCAGGTGTTCCCAAGGAGGTGCCGGCCTTTAACGTCAACCGCCTGTGCGGTTCCGGCTTGCAAGCTGTCATTTCTGCTGCGCAAGGGGTGTTGCTCGGTGATTTCGACGTCGCCATCGCCGGTGGTGCGGAATCCATGAGTCGAGGCCCGTACATCCTGCCAGCCATGCGTTGGGGCAGTCGCCTGGGCGACGCCCAGGCCGTGGACTACATGAACGGGATTCTTCACGACCCCTGGAAGAAAGTGCACATGGGGGTCACGGCTGAAAATATCGCTCAACGCTATGGCGTCACCCGCGAAATGCAGGATGAACTGGCCCTGGTCAGCCAGCAGCGTGCCGCACGCGCTATTGCCGAAGGTCGCTTCACGTCACAGATCGTCCCCCTGCAAGTGCCGTCGAAAAGAGACACGGTGCGGTTTGACACCGACGAAAACGTACGTGCCGATATCGACGCGGCCAAACTGGCCAGAATGCAGCCCGTGTTTCAAGCCGGTGGCAGCGTGACGGCGGGCAATGCGTCAAGCCTCAATGACGGCGCAGCGGCCCTGGTGCTGGCAGGCGCAAATGCCGTCAAGCAGCAGAACCTTCAGCCACTCGCTCGCCTGGTGACCTATGCGCATGCAGGCGTTGAGCCTGACTACATGGGCATCGGCCCGGTGCCGGCCACGCGCCTGGCGCTCAAGCGCGCCGGCTTGAGTATTCAGGATATCGATGTCATTGAGTCCAACGAGGCTTTCGCCGCACAGGCCTTTGCAGTCGCCCAACAGCTGGAGTTCGATCCAGCCAGGGTCAACCCCAATGGGTCGGGTATTTCGCTAGGGCACCCCGTGGGTGCGACAGGCGCAATCATTACGATCAAGGCAATCCACGAGCTGCACCGCACCGGCGGGCGCTATGCACTGGTGACTATGTGCATTGGCGGTGGGCAAGGCATTGCAGCCATTCTGGAGCGTGTATAGCAAGCCTGTTATTCCACACACCGCCCTTTGGGATCCACATTCAAACTGATTTATGCCGTGGCTTATTGTGCAACTGAATCGGCGGATCGGGTGATTTCAACATTGAGAACACACTGGCTAAATGAAGGAGACCTAAAGTCCCATAACAAAAAACTCCAACCAATAACGATAAAAAGTATCAAGGAGCGTCTCCATGTCTTCGCACTCGATCTATCAATCCATTCGTGATAACCCGCTCTATCAATCATTGGTTCAACGCCGCAGCCGATTGGCATTCGGCCTGAGCGCCATTGTATTGAGCCTCTTTGGGTTATTTGTCGCCGTCGTCTCATGGCTCCCCGAAATATTAATGTATGCCCCGCAATCTACCGGATTGACGCTCGGCATCTGGTCTGCCCTGATACTTATCGTCGGCTCTTGGTTACTCACTGGGCTGTATGTATTACGCGCTAATAATGCATTCGACAGTTTGACCCTTGCACTGCTGTCCGAGGTGAAAGCATGAAATCGTCAACTCGATTGATCATCGCCCCCCTGCTGTGCTTGATCAGCTTTACGGCGCTGGCTCAAAACGTTCTGCCCAGCGTGCGAGCGCCTAACATGACGGCCATTGGTATATTCCTGGCCTTTGTCGTCACGACAATCGCTATCACTTATTGGGCGGCGGGTCGCACGCGCTCGGCTTCAGATTTTTACACGGCAGGCGGCGGGATCAGCGGTGTACAAAACGGTTTTGCAATTGCCGGGGACTATATGTCGGCCGCTGTTCTACTGGGCGTCTCGAGCATGGTGTTCGCCACAGGCTTCGACGGCATGATCTATTCGGTCAGTGCCATTCTGGGCTGGCCGTTGATCATGTTTCTGATGGCCGAACGGCTGCGCAACCTGGGGCGCTTTACCCTGGCCGACATCATCGCTTATCGCTTGGACCCGGTAGGGACACGCCTGTTTTCGGCATTCAGCTCATTTGTCATCGTGTGCTTCTATCTGATTGTGCAAATGGTCGGTGCCGGGCAATTGATCAATTTGCTGTTTGGGCTCGACTACGAAGTCGCGGTGATCTGCGTGGGTGTGCTGATGGTCGTCTACGTGACGTTTGGCGGCATGGTCGCCACCACGTGGGTGCAAATCATCAAAGCGGTATTGTTGCTGAGCGGCGGGATTTTCCTGACGTTCCTGGCATTCAGGCATTTTGGCTTTAGCATGGAGAGCATGTTGGACAGCGCCGTTGCCAGCCACCAGAGCGGCAAGCAGATACTCGGGCCATTGAAGATCGCCACCGATCCACTGTCGATGATTTCATTGTCCCTTGGGATGGTGTTTGGTATCGCCGGTCTACCCCATATCATGATGCGCTTCTTCACCGTGCCCGACGCCAAGGCCGCTCGTAAGTCTGTGCTGGTTGCCTACGGCTTGATCGGTTTGTTCTTCATACTGGTCTGCATCATGGGGACGGCCGCCATCAGCATTGTCGGGCAGCAGCCACAGTATTTTGAACAAGGCGTGATTGGCGGCCCGCTGCTGGGCGGTGTGAACATGGCGATCATGCACCTGGCCCAGGCGCTGGGCGGCGATTGGATGTTTGGCTTTTTGGCGGCGGTGGCTTTCGCAACCATTCTGGCCGTGGTCTCGGGACTTGCCCTGGCAGGCGCCTCGGCCATTTCTCATGACCTGTACGCCAATGTGCTGTGCAAGGGCAAACCCGACAGCAAGCGTGAAATGCGCGTCAGCCGATGGGCAACGGTTGGGCTGGGCGTCGTCGCCGTGGCCCTGGGGATTCTCTTCAAAGGTCAGAACGTGGCCTTTCTGGTAGCGCTGGCGTTCGGCATCGCCGCTTCGTCGAACTTCCCGATTCTGCTGCTGGCCATGTACTGGAAAGGCTTGACCAGTCGCGGTGCCATCTGGGGTGGATTAAGCGGGTTGATCAGTTCACTGGTGCTGGTCTTGCTCTCTCCTGGGGTATGGGTCAAAGTTCTTCACCATCCTGAGGCGCTGTTCCCTTACGACTACCCTGCACTGTTCTCGATGCCGCTGGCATTCGTCATTGCCTGGTCAGTCTCCTGCCTTGATCGAAGCCCGCGCGCGAACGCTGAGCGCGAGGCATTCGATCATCAGTGTGTGAGGGCAGAAACCGGTTGGGGCGCAGATAAAGCAGCCCAGCACTGATAGATGAACGTCGGGAGCGATCATAGGCTGTGATCGCTCCCCACGCTTCACCGCTGTTCTGTGGCTATGGAAGAAGAGTCAGCTGAGGATCAAGCATGAAGGTCGAAGTCATTCACGAAGATCATTGGGTTCAGACACCCAATGGGCAACTGTTCGCACGCTGTTGGTACCCGAACATTGGGGTTTCAGCTCACCACACAGCCCCCATCATTCTGTTTCACGACTCTCTCGGGTCTGTGGAATTGTGGCGGGACTTCCCCACACGACTGGCCGAGGCGACCAACCGGGTCGTGGTCGCCTACGATCGGTTGGGTTTTGGCCGCTCAGACCCTCACCCTCATGATTTGTCCGATGAGTTCATTCGTGAGGAAGCAGGGCGCTACTTCCCTTTCCTGTGCGCCAGCCTGAATATCAGCGACTTCATCGCCTTTGGCCACAGCGTCGGCGGCGCCATGGCCACCCAATGCGCTGCATCATTTCCAGATCATTGCCTGGCGCTCGTGATCGAATCCGCCCAAGCGTTCGTAGAGGAGCGGACGCTGCTCGGCATACGGCATTCGCAGGAGCAGTTCAAAATGCCCGGGCAAATTGAGCGGCTGCAAAAATATCACGGCCAAAAAGCCCACTGGGTCCTGAATGCCTGGACACAGACTTGGCTCGCCCCGTCCTATGCCGGCTGGACCATCGAGCAAAGTCATCCAGTGGTTCGATGCCCGTTGCTGGTGATCCATGGAAAAGAGGACGAATTCGGCTCGCTCTCCCATCCCCGACGATTTGCCAAGCTCGGTCAAAACGAGGTAGCGCTGCTCATACTCCGCGATTGCCGGCATGTGCCCCATCGAGAAAAACCACAAAGCGTTCTTGATGCAGTGAAACGCCTGATCGCCCCTCTCGATGACTAGCATCATGGTTCATATTTTCTCCTCAAGCCTTGATTATCCAAGGCTTGTAGGTTGGATGATTGGCAGGCCTGAAGCGTTCGATTTTTTTCGCGATTGAGCCGGAACGAAAAAAAGGACCCGAAGGTCCTTTCAGGTTGATGACAAACCCTGTAGCCGCTGCCGAAGGCTGCGATGCGTCCCGCCAGGGGCGCCAATGGGGGTCTCAAGATCCTGCGACCGCTTTGCAGTCGATCGCAGCCTGGCGGCAGCGGCTACATTGAAGCAACCCGCTGACAAACCTGTAGCCGCTGCCGAAGGCTGCGATGCGTCCCGCCAGGGGCGCCAATGGGGATCTCAAGATTCTGCGACCGCTTTGCAGTCGATCGCAGCCTGGCGGCAGCGGCTACAAAGCAACCCGCTGACAAACCTGTAGCCGCTGCCGAAGGCTGCGATGCGTCCCGCCAGGGGCGCCAATGGGGATCTCAAGATTCTGCGACCGCTTTGCAGTCGATCGCAGCCTGGCGGCAGCGGCTACAAAGCAACCCGCTGACAAACCTGTAGCCGCTGCCGAAGGCTGCGATGCGTCCCGCCAGGGGCGCCAATGGGGATCTCAAGATTCTGCGACCGCTTTGCAGTCGATCGCAGCCTGGCGGCAGCGGCTACAAAGCAACCCGCTGACAAACCTGTAGCCGCTGCCGAAGGCTGCGATGCGGCCCGCCAGGGGCGCCAATGGGGATCTCAAGATTCTGCGACCGCTTTGCAGTCGATCGCAGCCTGGCGGCAGCGGCTACATTGAAGCAACCCGCTGACAAACCTGTAGCCGCTGCCGAAGGCTGCGATGCGTCCCGCCAGGGGCGCCAATGGGGATCTCAAGATTCTGCGACCGCTTTGCAGTCGATCGCAGCCTGGCGGCAGCGGCTACAAAGCAACCCGCTGACAAACCTGTAGCCGCTGCCGAAGGCTGCGATGCGGCCCGCCAGGGGCGCCAATGGGGATCTCAAGATTCTGCGACCGCTTTGCAGTCGATCGCAGCCTGGCGGCAGCGGCTACAAAGCAACCCGCTGACAAACCTGTAGCCGCTGCCGAAGGCTGCGATGCGTCCCGCCAGGGGCGCCAATGGGGATCTCAAGATTCTGCGACCGCTTTGCAGTCGATCGCAGCCTGGCGGCAGCGGCTACAAAGCAACCCGCTGACAAACCTGTAGCCGCTGCCGAAGGCTGCGATGCGTCCCGCCAGGGGCGCCAATGGGGATCTCAAGATTCTGCGACCGCTTTGCAGTCGATCGCAGCCTGGCGGCAGCGGCTACAAAGCAACCCGCTGACAAACCTGTAGCCGCTGCCGAAGGCTGCGATGCGTCCCGCCAGGGGCGCCAATGGGGATCTCAAGATTCTGCGACCGCTTTGCAGTCGATCGCAGCCTGGCGGCAGCGGCTACAAAGCAACCCGCTGACAAACCTGTAGCCGCTGCCGAAGGCTGCGATGCGGCCCGCCAGGGGCGCCAATGGGGGGCTCAAGATTCTGCGACCGCTTTGCAGTCGATCGCAGCCTGGCGGCAGCGGCTACATTGAAGCAACCCGCTGACAAACCTGTAGCCGCTGCCGAAGGCTGCGATGCGTCCCGCCAGGGGCGCCAATGGGGATCTCAAGATTCTGCGACCGCTTTGCAGTCGATCGCAGCCTGGCGGCAGCGGCTACAAAGCAACCCGCTGACAAACCTGTAGCCGCTGCCGAAGGCTGCGATGCGTCCCGCCAGGGGCGCCAATGGGGATCTCAAGATTCTGCGACCGCTTTGCAGTCGATCGCAGCCTGGCGGCAGCGGCTACAAAGCAACCCGCTGACAAACCTGTAGCCGCTGCCGAAGGCTGCGATGCGGCCCGCCAGGGGCGCCAATGGGGGGCTCAAGATCCTGCGACCGCTTTGCAGTCGATCGCAGCCTGGCGGCAGCGGCTACAGATTGAAGCAACCCGCTGTTGGTTTGTCAGCAGCCTGAAAGGACCCGAAGGTCCTTTTTTTCAATGGCTTACAGAATCCAGTGGAACGCTGCAGATCTATAACCGGATTCCCTTCAACTCAACTCGCTTTCCCGGATTAACTTCTTGTTGATCTTGCCCACACTGGTTTTAGGGATCTGCGCGACGAACTTGAACTGCTTGGGGATCGCCCATTTGTTTATCCGACCACTCTGAACAAACTGTTGCAGGTGAGCTTCGAGCATCTGTTGATCGACGTACTGGCCAGGTACGCACTGCACCATGGCCATGGGCCGTTCGCCCCATTGCTCGTCCGCAATGCCAACCACCGCGACAGAAATGACCGACGCGTGCTCGCTGATCAGGTTCTCCAGGTCCAGCGAACTGATCCACTCCCCGCCGGTCTTGATCACATCCTTGATTCGATCCTTGATGTGCACGCCGCCATCAGGGTCGATAGACGCGAGGTCTCCGGTGTGCAGCCAACCGTTGTGCCAAAGCTCAGCGCCCTTTTCAGGCTCCTTCAAATAGCCTTGGGTCAGCCAGGGGGCACGCACGACGATCTCGCCCAGGGATTCACCGTCGTGAGGAACGCTCTGCCCGCTGGCATCGATGATGTTCAAATCGACCATCGGTACGGGCATGCCCGTCTTGATTCGAGCAGGTAACTGCGCTTGTGTGGAGTGTTCAAGCTCCTCTGCGCGTAGGTAGCTCAAGCACAGTATTGGGCAGGTCTCGGACATTCCATAGCCGCTGTGCACACGAATGCCTTGGGCACTCGCTTGGCTTGCGATTGCCAAGGTCAGCGAACTGCCGCCCAGGAGCATTTTCCAGCCCTGCAAAGAGGTCTGGGCCGCTTCCTCGCACGCCAGGATCATTTGCAAAATAGTGGGCACGCAATGGGAAAACGTGACCTTCTCGTCTCGATACAGCCTGACCAGGCTATTGGGCTCGTAACGACCGGGGTACACCTGCTTGATGCCCATCAACGTCGCCACATAGGGCACGCCCCAGGCATGCACGTGGAACATCGGGGTAATCGGCATGTAAACGTCATCGGAACGCAACAGCGGCGCGCTTTGGTAGACGCCCAGAGTGCCCACGGCATTCAAGGTATGCAGTACCAACTGACGATGCGTGAAGTACACCCCTTTAGGGCTTCCGGTAGTCCCCGTGGTGTAAAACAGGGTCGCCACCGAGTTTTCATCGAAGTCCGGGAACTCGTATTCGGTCGCCGCCTGGGTCAGCAGGTTTTCGTACTCACCCAGCACCGGCAGGTGGGTGCCGGTCGCGATGTCGTCAGTGAGCTGGATGTAGCCCTTGACGGTACTCAGCTCGCCGTGGATCTGCTCGATCAAGGGCAGGAAATCGTCATGCACCAACACCAGGTCATCCTCGGCGTGGTTCATGGTGTAGAGCACCTGATCCGGGGCAAGACGAATATTGACCGTATGCAGTACCGCGCCAATCATGGGCACGGCAAAGAAACACTCCAGGTAGCGATGGCTGTCCCAGTCGAGCATCGCCACCGTATCCCCGGCCTTGACGCCGGCCGCCGTCAGCGCGTTGGCCAGCCGGTGGATCCGCTCGATCAGGGTCTTGTAGCTGTAGCGCAACTTGTCGGCATAGACGATTTCCTGCCCGGGCTCATATCGGACACCCGACAGCAGCAAGCTCTTGATCAGCAGTGGGTAGGTGTACGCGCCTTGTGCCGGCGCGATTATTTTGGTCTTCAGCATGGTTATTCTTCTTAATACTGTTGTTGAGGCGATTGCTTCGCTTGAAACACCGCGATCAGAACTTCGCCTCATCCAGCAGGTAAAGGCATTCACTGCCCGCCTTGACCGATGCGCTCAGCGACTGGATGCGCGGCAGCAGGCGAGCGAAGTAGAAGCGTGCGGTACCGAGTTTGCTGACGTAGAAATCATCTTCGGCCTGTTTGTCCAAGGCCGTTTTGGCCATCCGTGCCCACAGGTAGGCGTAAGCGGTATAACCGAACACCTGCAAGTACTCGACCGAGGCGGCGCCGATTTCGTTCGGGTTGTTTTGCGCCCGGTCCAGCAGCCAGGCGGTCAGTTCGTCGAGCGTCTGCAGCGCCGCATTCAGCGGCTGGGTGAACTCGTCCAGGTTGGCGCTGGCGGTCGCGGTGAACTGGCGAATCTCGTCGGCGAACAGTGTGTAGAGTGCCCCGCCGCTGCCCACGATCTTGCGCCCTACCAGGTCCAGCGCCTGAATGCCATTGGTGCCTTCGTAGATCTGCGTGATGCGCACATCACGCACCCGTTGCTCCTGCCCCCACTCGCGGATATAGCCATGGCCGCCGAAAATCATCTGGCCATGCAGGGTGGTTTCCAGCCCCATGTCAGTGAGAAACGCCTTGGCGACCGGGGTCAGCAGAGACACCAGCGCTTGTGCGCGCTCGCGTGTCGGTGCGTCTTCGCTGTATTTGGCCGTGTCCAGTTGCAAGGCCACATAACTGGAAAAGGCACGTCCGCCCTCGTTCAGGGCTTTCATGGTCAGCAGCATGCGGCGCACGTCCGGGTGCACGATGATCGGATCGGCAGCCTTGTCCTGGCATTGCGCGCCGGTCGGCGCACGGCACTGCAGGCGATCACGGGCATACTCGATGGCGCTCTGGTAAGAACGTTCGCCCTGCGCCAGGCCCTGGATACCCACACCCAGGCGCTCGTAGTTCATCATGGTGAACATCGCCGCCAGGCCCTTGTTCGGCTCACCGACGAGGTAACCCACAGCCTGGTCGAAGTTCATCACGCAGGTGGAGGACGCCTTGATCCCCATCTTGTGCTCGATGGAGCCACAGGACAGCGCGTTGCGCTCGCCCAACGAGCCATCGGCATTGACCATCACCTTGGGCACCAGAAACAGCGAAATGCCTTTGGGCCCGGCGGGCGCATCCGGCAGTTTGGCCAGGACCAGGTGGATGATGTTCTCTGCCAGGTCGTGTTCGCCGCCGGTAATGAAAATCTTGCTGCCGCTGATCTGGTAGCTGCCATCGGCCTGGGGCTCGGCCTTGGTGCGGATCAGCCCCAGGTCAGTGCCGGCATGGGCCTCGGTCAGGCACATCGAACCGGTCCAGAGGCCGGCATACATATTCGGCAGAAATTGCTCTTTCAGCGCTTCGCTGGCATGCGCGTTGAGCGACAGGCAGGCACCGGCCGTCAGCATCGGGTAGAGGCCAAACGACAAGTTGGCCGAGTTGACCATTTCCTCGACCTGGGCGGAGATCGCCTTGGGCATACCCATGCCACCGTACTGCGGGTCGCCACCGACCCCCACCCAGCCGCCTTCGGCAAAGGATTGATAGGCCGCGACATAACCCTCCGGGACGGTCACCGCACCGTCGTTCCAGGTGCAGCCTTGCTCGTCGCCGCTGCGGCTCAGCGGCGCGATGATACCTGCGCTGATCTTGCCGGCTTCTTCAAGAATCGCGGCAGCCGTCTGTTCATCGACCACCTCGGCAAGGCCGGGCAGTTGGGCCCATAGCTTGGACACCTCGAAGACTTCATTGAGGACGAAGCGCATATCGCGTAGGGGGGCTTTGTATTCAGACATGATTGGCTTACTCGGACATTGTAAGGGCATGACGCATGCCCATTTTTTGGGATTTTCGGTTTCACTGATCTTCTGTAGGAGCTGGGCTTGCCCGCGATGAACGCACCACGGTCCATCAGGCAAACCGCAGCGCTTTCATCGCGGCTAAAGCCGGCTCCTACAAGGTTCAACTCTGGCCCGCGCAACATGTAGGAGCTGGGCTTGCCCGCGATGAACGCACCACGGTCCATCAGGCAAACCGCAGCGCATTCATCGCGGCTAAAGCCGGCCCCTACAGGGTTCAACTCTGGCCCACGCAACATGTAGGAGCTGGGCTTGCCCGCGATGGACGCACCGCGGTTCATCAGGCAAACCGCAGCGCATTCATCGCGGCTAAAGGCTAGGCGCCCCCGCCGCTCCTACAAGGTTCAACTCTGGCCCGCGCAACATGTAGGAGCTGGGCTTGCCCGCGATGGACGCACCACGGTCCATCAGGCAAACCGCAGCGCATTCATCGCGGCTAAAGCCGGCCCCTACAGGGTTCAACTCTGGCCCGCGCAACATGTAGGAGCTGGGCTTGCCCGCGATGGACGCACCACGGGCCATCAGGCAAACCGCAGCGCATTCATCGCGGCTAAAGCCGGCTCCTACAAGGTTCAACTTTGGCCCGCGCAACATGTAGGCGCTGGGCTTGCCCGCGATGGACGCACTGCGGTTCATCAGGCAAACCGCAGCGCTTTCATCGCGGCTAAAGCCGGCCCCTACAGGGTTCAACTCTGGCCCGCGCAACATGTAGGAGCTGGGCTTGCCCGCGATGAACGCACCACGGTCCTGACTGTCTACCGCGGTGATGCTATCGCGACCAAGGTCTGCTCCTACAGGGTTCAACTCTGGCCCGCGTGTAGGAGTTGGGCTTGCCCGCGATGGACGCACCGCGGTCCTGACTGTCTACCGCGGTGATGCTATCGCGACCAAGGTCTGCTCCTACAAGGCTCAGCGTGGGCCCGCGCAGCAGGAAGTACGACAGGGCCGGGATCAGGATCAGCGCTCCCAGCATGTTCCACAGGAACATGAAGGTGAGCAGGATGCCCATGTCGGCCTGGAACTTGATCGGCGACCACACCCAGCACACCACGCCCGCGGCCAGGGTAATGCCCACCAGGCCCACCACCCGACCGGTGAAGGCCACCGCGTTGCGGTAGGCCTCCGCCAGCGACAGGCCTTGGCGCTGGTGATGCAGCTGCACGCTCAGCAGGTACAGCGCGTAGTCCACGCCGATCCCCACCCCCAGGGCGATCACCGGCAGGGTCGCGACCTTGACGCCGATACCCATCACCACCATCAACGCCTCGCAGAGAATCGAGGTCAGCACCAGCGGTAGCAGTGCCACCAGCGTGGCGCGCCAGCTGCGGAAGGTGATCAGGCAGAACAGCGTCACCGCCGCGTAGACGTACAGCAGCATGGTCCGGTTGGCTTCGCGCACCACGATGTTGGTCGCAGCTTCAATACCCGCGGTACCGGCGGCCAACAGGAACTGGCGATCCTCGGTGCTGTTTGCCTTGGAGAACTTGTCGGCAATGGCTACCACTTCGTCCAGGGTCTCGGCCTTGTGATCCTTGAGGAAGGCGATCACCGGCATCACCGAGCAGTCGGTGTTGAACAGCTCCGGCGAGTTGACCGAGGCCTGCTGCGCGGCGTAGTTGAGCACGTCCTGGTTGCGCTGGATGCTGTTGAGCTTGGGGTTGCCTTCATAAGTGCCGGCTGTGATCTGACGCACGGCGTTCACCAGCGAAGACGTCGCCTGAACCCCGGGAGACTGCTGCAGCTCCCAGGCCAGACGGTCGGCGAGGACCAGTGTCTTATAGTTCAGGCAACCTTCTGGCGCGGTCTTGATCATCACCGCGAACAGGTCGCTGGACAGCGCGTAGTGGCTGGTGATGTAGGCGTTGTCGCGGTTGTAGCGCGAGTCGGCGCGCAGCTCTGGAGCGCCGCTGTCCAGGTCACCGATCTTCAGGTGCAGGCTGACCATAAAGCCGCCAATGCCCATCAGTGTTGCCACCAGTACCGCGCCGGTTGCCCACTTGCGGGTGGTGAAGCGATCGAGCAGGTCCCACAGTTTGCCAACGCCTTTATGCCCGTCCGCCCGCGTATCGATCTTCAGGGCGCGTTCGGCCGCCTTGCGCCCGACGCCGATGTAGGACAGCGCCACCGGCATCAGCAGCAGGGAGGTGAAGATCAGCACGGCCACACCAATGCTGGCGGTGATGGCCAGGTCCTGGATCACCGGGATGTCGATCAGCATCAACACGGCGAATCCCACGGCGTCGGCCAGCAGCGCGGTGACCCCAGCAATGAACAGGCGGCGGAAGGTGTAGCGCGCCGCGATCAGCTTGTGGGTGCCACGGGCGATGTCCTGCATGATGCCATTCATCTTTTGCGCCGCATGGGACACGCCGATGGCAAAAATCAGGAACGGCACCAGCACCGAATAAGGGTCAATGGCATAGCCCAACCAGGCGACGATGCCCAGTTGCCAGACCACCGCGATCAGCGAGCAGCCCACCACCAGCAGGGTGCTACGCACGCAGCGAGTGTAGAAGTAGATGATCACCAGCGAGGTGACCACGGCCAGGCCGAAGAACATCATCACCTGAATCAAACCGTCGATCAGGTCGCCCATCAGTTTGGCGAAACCAATCACCCGCACCTTGTACGGGCCTTTGCCCTCTTCCCCGGCCTTGCGCGCGGCGCTGTCGCCAGCGAACTCGATCTTGTCGCGCAACTGCGTCTCAAGCATCTGCGAGAACTGCTGGTAGTTGATGCTCTGGCCTGTGGCCGAGGCCTTGTCCAGCAGCGGCACGATCAGCATGCTGGACTTGAAGTCGCTGGCCACCAGGCTGCCGACAAGGCCGGCACGGCTGATGTTCTGGCGCAGGCGCTCAATGTCCTCGGGCGAACCCTTATAGGTATCGGGCATCACCGGCCCACCCTGGAAGCCCTCCTCGGTGACTTCAGTCCAGCGTACCCCAGGGCTCCACAGCGATTTCATCCAGGTGCGGTCGACGCCTTCAGTAAGAAACAACTGGTCATTGGCCTGCTTGAGCACCTCCAGGTAGCCGGGGTCGAAAATATCGCCTTGGGTGTTTTCGACCACCACCCGCACTGAGTTGCCCAGGCCGCGCAGCGACTGGCGGTTCTCCAGGAAGTTCTGGATGTACGGCTGGCTCTGCGGAATCATTTTCTCGAAGCTGGGGCGCAGCTCCAGACGCGTGACGGCCATGTAGCCCAACACCAGGGTGACCAGCGTCATCAGCACCATGAACAGCGGCCGGTAGTTGAATACCAACCGCTCCAACCGGTTGCCGGAGCAGCGATCGAAGTCACGCAGCTCGCGGATCACCGGCATGGCGTCTTGTTTGATATTGCCCATGTCTGGGTACTCGCTCTAAATTTTCGAGGTCTTATTCGACGGACAGTGCCTGTACACCACGACTACCCACCAGCACCCGCGACCCATCAGCAGCCAAGGCGGCACCGGCCACGGGAGACGGATCCTGCTGCGCCAGCAACTGCAGCCGTGTATCGCCCGCGTGGCTGACCAGCGCGTGCCCGGCCTGGGTGAACAACTCGTATTGACCCTGGGCATTGACGAGGCCGGCCGTGATGCTGACGTGCAGGCCACTGGTCAGTGGGGTCCAGTGCTCGCCGCCATCGGTGCTGCGAAAGACGTTGCCGTTCAGACCATAGGCGAGCACTTCACCGGGCTTGCCGATCACGCCGAAGTAGCTGCCGCGATAAGGGGTTTGCAGAGCGGCAAAGCGTTGCAGGCGGTCGTCCCACTTGAGCAACAGTCCCTGTTCGCCAGCGATGTACAGTGCGTCACCGGTCGAGGCGATGGCATTGAGGTGAAAGCCTTGCGGGTTGTCGATGCGATCCTGAAAGGGCGTCCAGCTCTGGCCACCATCCTCGGTACGCAGGATCAGGTTGAACACACCCACCACATAGCCAAGCTTGTCGTTGGCAAACCACACGTCCAGCAGCGGCTTATCGGCGCCCTGCTCGATCAGGTTCTGGCCTTCAGCAACCAGCAGTGGCCATTGCTCGTTGGCAGGCTCGGCACTGGCCAACGCCGTGTAATGCTTGACCAGCAAATCGCCGATCTGGCGACCGTCGAGCTGCTTGCTCCAGGTGGCCCCGGCATCGCTGCTGTGCAGCACGACACCATCGTTACCGACCGCCCAACCCTGCTGTGCAGTCGGGAAAAAAACCGCCGTCAGATCACTGCTGAGTGGAACGCTGGCCTGCACCCAGTGCTTGCCCGCATCATCGGAATACAGAATATGGCCACGCTGGCCAACGGCGACCAGCCGCTCACCGGCGCGAGCGATGCCGATCAAGGGACTGCGCACGGCCAACGCACTCGGCATCGCCGGCAGGTCCAGCACATCAACAAAACTGGCCGCCTGAGCGGCACCTTGCAACAGCATTAGCATCGAGCACAGCAGCACCAGCGCGAACTTTTTCACGGAATCCATACCGCACCCTCTTGGAAAACGGCCGGGGGATCACAATCGATCGCCCCGCACTTCAGTCACCTGCTGCTTAGCGGATACCCGATCCCGCCAAGGCATCCGGCGCCCACTGCGCCTTCGACAGAGGCTCGATGTACTTGATGCCACCGTATGGGCCAACGATGCCATTGATGTTGTAGTTGCCGCCCACCAGGTCGTAAATCATGAACGGCGAGGTATCGGGGACCTGCTTGTCGTAACTCTGGCTGAGGAAGGCAAAGGAGCCCCGGTAGAGCTTGCCACTCGCGTCATACTGGTCAGAGGCCAAGGCGATCCAGCTGTCTTCATCCAGGTAGATACGGCGCTTGTGGTAGATGTGCCGCGAGCCGGACTTGAGCGTGCCCTCCACCACCCAGACGCGGTGTTTCTCCCAGCGCACATAGTCGGAAGCGATGTGGTTGGGGGTCGTCAATGCCTTGGCGTCCGTGGCGTAGGTCAGCTTGTAGGTGTTGTAGGGAATAATCATTTCCTGCTTACCGACCAGCTTCCAATCGAAGCGATCCAACGCCCCATTGAACACGAACGTATCGTCGTAAGTATTGGTACCGCCCGTACCGGGGTTAGGCGTGTCATAAGCCAGGTCCGGCGCCAGCTTGACCCGGCGCTGGCCAGGCAGGTACTGCCAGGCCAGGCGTGGTTGCGCCAGCGGGTTGGCAGAATCCTTGAGCATGATCGCCTCGCCCGCACGGCGCGCGGGGCCGGTGTAATACAGCTTCATCTGATAGAAGGTGTCAGTGCTGCTGATCAGCTTGGACATGTCTTCGTAGATTGGATAGCTCATGAACGACTTACCCGTGGTGGCCAGGGTTGGCACACCCGCCGCATCGACACTCCAGGAGTCATACTTGGAACTGAGACTGACCCCCAGGTAGCGCAACAGGTGGTTCCACATGGCCTCACTGCCCGAGGTCGGGATCGGGAACGGCACGCCGGGCAGTACGTTATCGATGACCAGGCCACCGTCGAGGGACTTGGCACCCGCGGCATTCTTCAAACTGTTGTCCAGCACCGCCTTGGGCAAGGCGACCGTACGGTGAGTCGGGTACACATTGATCTGGTAAGTGGGGTAACGCCTGGCCAGCTCCGCCGCGGTGGCGGTCAACAGGCCCTTGTACTGATCGACGTTTTTGCCATCAATGACTAATACCGGCTTCTCGTCGGCAAAGGGATCCGGGCGCATGCTGTCACCCGCCTTGAAGTTGGCTGGCGGGGTGGTCAGCCCGCCTTTGTAGGCTGGAATCGAACCATCGGCATTACCCGCCATCTCGGCGCCCACACCGGTCAGGGTGGTCCCCAATTTCGCCGCTTCCTGAGCCGATACAGCCGCCTGGGCCTGAGCGGCAATGACGGTCACCAGAGAGGCTGCCAGCACGCTGTTTATAAATCTCATCTGAATTCTCTCCACTTGTTTTTATAATCTGTGTGTCAATCAGAACGTGGTTTTGAACGAGGCCGTGACCATTCCGCGATCCTTCAGCAGAGGCGACAGGCCTGCCTGCGAAGTGATCTGGCCGGGGATGCACTGGTACAGGCCATTGGCCCCTGGGGTGTTGTTATCAAACCCGGTTTCACAGGTATCGAACGGGCCAAAGGAATCGACGTACTTAAGGTCGAATTTGTACTTCTGATAGATGTCCGCCGCGACGCCGATGGAGTAGCTGCCGGCATCTTCGTTGCCACCCAGCTGCACCGCCGAGTTGCCCTTCAGGCCAACGTTGTAGGCCAGCGGCATGGACATATCGACACCCGGGAACACCTGGAACCAGGTCGGCGTGAAGTTGGCCGCGAGGGTGTAGGCATTGGTATCGACCTTGTCGACGCCCCGGTAACTGGAGTCGCCCTTGAAGGTCTGCTCGCCCTTGTCGACACTGACCAGATGGGTCCAGGAGCCTTCAATGGCCAGTGCGGAGGCATCCCACAACGGGGTGTTGCCAAACGTCACCAGGCCGTTGAGTACGGCATGCAGCGTCTTGCCACGGGCTAACCCGGTTTCGCCCTTGCCCGGCATGGCACCAATAATGTTGGCGCCGTTGATCAGGCCCGCGCCTGCTTGTGCATCCAGGGTCGAGTTGACGGTGCTGAAGTTGCTCAGCAGCGGCATGTTCTCGCGATAGTTCACATCAAGACCGACGCTGACCGGCCCCGCACTCTTCGACAGGCTGATGCCGTAGATATCGATGTCATCGGCATAGGCGGTCATGTACTCGACGCCTTGCAGGCCCGACAAACCTGGCTGATGCAGGTTAGGCGCGTTGATCAGTACCGCCGGCATCGGGTCCGAGGTGTTGCGATAGTAGAAGCCCAGGGTGCCGTTCAGCCATTCTGGACTCCACTTGGCCATCAGCCCGAAGTCACCGGAGTTGTGCGGCTTGATGTCATGCCCGCGCGGTGCGCCGTAAAAAGCACCGGCCCCGCCCAGCAGCCCTGGCACTGGCAGCCAGAACACGTCAGCGCCCTCGCCCAGCATGTCGTAGCCGCCCATGTAGGTGCCACCCTCGGGCAGACGGGAGTTTTGGAACTCCAGGAAATACTGCGCGCCCAGTGTCAGTTCCGGATTGACCGTGAACGACATGGACAGCTGGTTGCGCGGCAGGAACAGTTCCTTGGTTTCGATGCCTGGCACGTTGTACAGCTTGGCAATGTCCAGGGCCGACTGACCGTAGTTGATACCGTTGGCCGCGTTGAACAGGGTTTCACCCCAGTACACGTTGTGCTTGCCCAGCTTGGCGCTGAACATCGACTCCTCGCCGACCTCGGTGCTGTAGAACACAAAGGCATCGAGGATTTCCCCGGAAGGCCCGTTGTAATAACGATCGGTATAACCGCTCAGCCCATGCTTGCGTGCAACGCGGCCGTTCAGCGAATCGCCGGGCTGAATCACACCGGCCGGACGCGCGGCCACCAGATTACCGGCATTGCCCGCCTGACCCGGGAACGGGTTGGAGCTTGAACCGACATCGTCATAGGCATGGTCATACCAACTCGCGGCACTGACACGAAAGCCCATGCTGTCTTGGTAGACCACGTCCAGCTCGGTCAACAGATCGACCCGCTGGCTCACGGCACTGCCAACACTGAAATTCTTGTCGCCGTCGTTGAGGTTGGCGGTGTTGGCGATCTTTGAGTTCTGACCTTCTACCCGTTGACCGACACTGGTCTTGAGGGTGTTATCGAAGCGCACGGCCCAGTCTTCACTATCACCGCTGAGCTCAAAGGCATGGGCGGTCGGCAGGGTGGCGAGCAGAATAGCTGTGGACAGCAAGCTGCGACGCAGGGGGCTGAGTCCTGTAGTGGTGCGCATTACGTTGTCTCCGCATTTTGTTTTTTTATTGTTGATGCTCACAACGACTCACACGGTCTTGGCGGTGATGCGAGTCTCTTTCAGGCAGTTTTATTCCTGGAGCCCGGGCAACAGCACAGTAAATTTCGCCTGCTCGGACCGCTTCCCATAAAGCGTCAGTCCGTCCTCTTTTGATGACAACGCGCTGAGGATCGATCAGGTAAATTTACCGACAAGTGCTTTTCAATTTGCGACCAAGTCTCTATAAAATGGCGGGCAGTAGCGACAGGGAGTCCTCACTTGTCCCCAATGGAAAAATGCACACCATGACCGCTCTAGTCCGATCCGCCGCACTGACCCATTACCTGGAAGTGACTCGCTATCTGCGGCTGAACGTGAACGCTCTGTTGGCCGAAGTGGGCTTGAGCCCTTCGCTCCTGAGCGATCCCGATCGACGCATCCCGGCCAGCGCCGCCATTCACCTGCTGGAGCAGTCAGCGCACCTGAGTGGTTGTGAAACATTCGGCCTGCGTATGGCCGAGCTGCGCCACTTATCGAACTTTGGTGAAGTGAGCCTGCTGCTCAGTCACCAGAACACGCTGCGCGACGCGCTGAAAGTCATTGTGCAGTACCGCCACACCATCAATGACTCACTGGCGATCTACATTGAGGAAGCCGGCAATACGGTGATCATTCGCGAGGAACTGGTCACCGAGATGGCCACCAACAACCGACAATCCATCGAGTTGGCCATCGCCGTGATGTATCGTTTTTGTGCAGCCCTGCTCGGCGCGCACTGGCACCCGAGCAATGTCTGTTTTACCCATGAAGCGCCAGCGGACCTCGCCGTGCATCGGCGAATCTTCGGCTGCAAGGTGGAGTTCGGCTGCGAGTTCAATGGCATCGTTTGTCCCACCGCCAACCTCGACGCCCCCAACCCCCTGGCCAATGCAGCCATGGCCCGACATGCGCAGCGCTACCTGGATTTACTGCAGGCCAAAGACGACCACTCCCTGACGCTCGATGTGCGTAAATCCATCTACCTGCTGCTACCCATGGGGCGCGCCACCATTGAGCAGATTGCCCAGAGCCAGGGCATGAACGTGCGCACCCTGCAGCGCCGCCTGGAAGAAGACGGCGCCAGTTTCAGTGACTTGATCAGCAGCGTGCGCCGCGACCTGGTGATTCGCTACCTGGAGAACCCCGGCAACTCACTGGGACGGATCAGCGACATGCTCGGCTACTCCATGCCCAACTCATTCACTCGCTGGTTCATTTCCCAGTTCGGCATGACGCCCGCGGCCTGGCGCAATAAACACAAGATCGTGCCGCGCAAGGAAAGGCAGATAACGCCTCCCGCTGCCACCTGATCGGCACAGTACCTGTCACGGCGAAACCTCAAGCGCAGGGCCAGGTGGCGTTTCATCGACCTGCTCGCCCTGCGGGCGGGCAATGTCATCGAGGTAGTAACGCCGGGTGTAGAAGAACACTGCAGCCGCCCCGATACTCATCAGCGGCACCAGCTGGAACGCCCCGTGCAGACCGATAAGATCGGACACCTTGCCCGTCAGCAAAGGCCCCGGCGCCAGGCCGAGCAGGTTGTTGGCCAGGGTCAGGGTGGCGAACGCGGTGCCATGCACCGAAGAATGGGCCAGGTTAGCCACCATGGCACCACTGGTGCCGTTGGTGCCCGCTACAAGCAATGCACCCAGGCCGATCAGCACCAACTGAAGGGGCCCTGTCGGCAGTGCAAACGCCAGCGACAGTAACAAGCAACTGCCCAGGCAGTAGGCAATCGACAGGTCGATCTTGCGCAGCGGTGCATGCCGGCTCAAGCGATCGCTGAGCATGCCGCACAGCACCGTGCCGACGCCGCAGCACAGCACGATGATCGCCGCGGTGCCGCCAGACTTGGCCTCGTCCATGCCGTAATAGCGGTTCAGGTAGCTGGGCAGCCAGACCATGACGGTGGCAGTCACGAACATCTGCAGGCCGCTGCCCACATACGCACCAATCACCGAACGGGTGTTGTACAAGCTACGCAGGGGACGCTTGACCGCTGCTTGTTTTTTGTTGGCCGCCAGGGCCGGGCGCTGCGGGGAAATCCGTGCTTCCTTGACGATCAGCGGATACAACGCCGCGAGCAACAAGCCAAACAGCGCCATGCTGGCGAACGACCAGCGCCAACCCAACTTGGCCGCGATCGCGCCGCCCAGGGCGATGCCCAGCACGGAGCCGACGATACCGCCCGCCATAAAGGCGCTGGCCAGGGTGGCGCGCATGCTGCGAGGGAACACCGACACCACGACCGCGATGCCGACGCTACCGTAGGCCGCTTCGCCGACGCCGACCATAAAGCGCGCAACCAGCATGTGCTGGTAGTTTTCTGCCAGGGCGCAGCCCAACGTCGCCAGGCTCCAGAGCAAGGCCATCAGTGCCAGGCTCTTGACCCGGCCATAGCGGTCGGCCATCAGTGACAGGGGAAAAGTCAGGAGCCCGACCATCAGGGCGACAATGCCACTGAGCAAGCCAAGCTGACTGTCGCTCAGTGCCCACTCGCCCTTGAGAATCGGGAACACGGCATTGAGCACCTGCCGTGACATGTAATCGGAAATCAACAAGCCAAAGGTCAGCGCAAACACAATCCACGCGTACCCGCGCGCAATGCCGGCCGAACTATCCACTTCATCGCCCACTGTATCGTGGTGAAAGGCCATGCTGCCTCCTCGGCGTCCAGCACCTGTTTTGTTATTGTTTTTTGTCATTCCCGACCCGCGCAAGGCAGGTCGGGGCGGGAAGCCATAAGCCTCCCGTCCCGCGCCCCATCAGCCGCGCTGCGGCACACCTTTCTGGCCCGGCTTGCGGTTCGGCGCCATGCCATTGGCCAACAGGGTTTCTTCAACGGTGTCGTACTGCACGCCGATCCGGTAGATGTCGCGCGCTTCTTTACCGGTGGCGATTTCGCGGCCCAGCTCGTGAGCGATGCGCACGGTTTGCTGGATCTGCTGCACGGAAGAGAAACGCTTGCCGTGCTGATCGATAATGGTGTCTTCGTTACCCACCCGCGGATGCAAGCCCATGGCCAGGGCCATGGTGTTCAGTGGCAACATGTTCTTGAGCAGCGACTCAGAGGTGAGCGTGCAGCCATCGGGTACGCGATTGATGAAGTTGATCATGTTCATCGGGTTCGGGCCCTCAAAACCACCCCCAATGCCGATCCAGGTCAGGTTCATCGGGCCCCTGTAAATACCCCTGCGCACCAGGCGCTCAAGGGTTTCGAGGGCATGGATACCGGTCAGCTGGAAGTGCGGTTGGATATTGCTGGCCTGCAGGCGCTTGAGGTGCTCGGCCACCCAGGCTGGGCCGGCCGGTACGGTCATTTCGCTGTAAGCGGCCTTGGTGGCAGGGTTACCCAGCGAGGTGCCCTCAATGTATTCGTCAAACAGCAGCTCCATGATGTTCATTTGCGTGGTGTTGATCGCCACCGTGACCTGATCCGGCTTGGGCGACAAATCCGCGAGCATGTGCCGAGTGTCGTCGGACAGCCACAGGGCTTCCGCACCTTCGCCTTCAGGGGCAAAGGAAATCGAGCCACCGACCTGAATGATCATGTCCGGCACGGCTTCACGCACACCACCGATCAGTTCGTTGAACTTGGACAGGCGCTTGGAGCCCTTGCCGTCCAGTTCACGTACGTGCAAGTGCAGCACCGTGGCGCCTGCTTCATAGCAGTCGACAGCTTTCTGCACCTGCTCGTCCATGGTCACCGGAATGTCTTCCGGGAAATCTTCCGGCATCCACTCTGGGGCGTAAGGGGCGACGGTAATCACCACCTTTTCCATGTTTTCCGGGTGCAGCGAATCGTCGAAAAACTGCATTTTCGTCTCCTTTTTTATGGTTGCCCGTGCGACAGGCTTTGCGCACGGGCGCTTGCGGGGTGCAAGCGAAGTGGCTTAGTAGGTGGTTTCGCCAATCACCCCGGCGCGCTCCATCTTGCGATGGCAGGCCGGGTAATCCATCACGGCGTAGTGCTGTGTGCTGCGGTTGTCCCAGATAGCAATGCTGTTGGGTTTCCAGCGCCAGCGCACTTGATACTCCGGGATGCTGGCCTGATTGATCAGGTAACGCAGCAGCTCGGATGCCCCCTGGGTGAAGTCCTGGCCGACACGCACCCGTTCGGGCGTGTGATAGTTGCTGAAGTGGGTCGTGAAGCCATTGACGAACAGCACCTTCTCGTCCGTCTCTGGATGAGTGCGCACCACCGGGTGCTCGGCATCCGGGTACTGGGCCTTGAGTGCCAGGCGCCTCTCGATTGGCATGGCCGCGCCGAAGGTCGCCTCGATGCTGTGGCGAGCCCGCAGGCCTTCGATCTTGGCCTTGACGTCTGCAGGCAAGCGCTCGTAGGCCAGCACCATGTTGGCCCACATCGTGTCGCCACCCACCGGCGGGCATTCGACGCAACGCAGCACGGCGCCCATCGGCGGCGCCTCGCGCCAGGTGGCGTCGGTGTGCCAGGAGTTTTCGTAGCGATCAGGCGGGCTGTTCGGGTCCTTATAGACCTGCACTAAACCTGGGTAATCGGGGTGACTGCCAATCACCGGGTGATCCTCCAGGTCGCCGAAGCGACGGGCAAAGGCCACGTGCTCGGCGCGACTGATGTCCTGATCGCGCAAAAACAGCACGCGGTGCTTGAGTAGCTGGGCGCGGATCTCGGCGAACAAGCCGGTGTCATGAATGGCATCGGCCAGGTTAACGCCGGTCAGTTCCGCGCCAATGTTGCAGGTAAGTTGTTCAATTTGCATGGCGGCAGACCTCCTTAGATGACGAAGATCGACGAGCCAGTGGTCTTGCGCGATTCCAGGTCACGGTGGGCCTGTACGGCGTCCTGCAACCGGTAGTGCTGGTTGATCTCGATCTTGATCCGGCCGCTGCCGACCAGATCGAACACTTCACCGGCAAGGTCAGCCTTCTCGGCAGGGTCGGCGATGTAGTCGGCCAGGGCCGGACGCGTCATGAACAGCGAGCCTTTGGCCGCCAGTTGCGCCGGATTGAACGGCGGGATCGGGCCGGATGCAGTACCGACGCAGACCAGCAGGCCACGACGCTTGAGCGAGTCCAGCGAGCCTTCGAACGTGGTCTTGCCAACGCTATCGAACACCACGTTGACGCCGACCCCGTCGGTCAATTCACGCACGCGCTTGGCCACATCTTCATGGCTGTAATTGATCACATGCTCGCAACCATGAGCCCGAGCGATTTCGCCCTTGGCATCGCTGGACACGGTACCGATCACCTTGATACCCAGCAGCTTGGCCCACTGCGAAACGATCAGGCCAACGCCGCCGGCAGCGGCGTGCAGCAGCACGGTGTCACCGGCCTTGAAGTCATAGATGCGGCGCATCAGGTACGCCGAAGTCAGCCCGCGCATGGTCATGGCCGCGGCGGTTTCGAACGAGATGCTTTCTGGCAGTTTGATCAGCGGCGCGGCCGGGATCAGGCGCTCGGTGCTGTAGGCGCCCAGGGTATTGAGAAAACCGGTGTAGGTGACCCGATCACCGACGGACACATTGGTGACGCCTTCGCCCACCGCCTCGACGACACCGGAGGCTTCCACGCCCATGCCATTAGGCATCGGGACTGGGTAAGTGCCATTGCGAAAATAGGTGTCGGCATAGTTCAGACCAACGGCGACATGACGAAGCCGAACCTCACCCGGGCCGGGATCGCCGACTTCAGTCTCTTCAAAGCGAAGAACCTCGGGACCACCGGCTTCGTAAAAACGTACGACTTGGGCCATGCTTTATTCTCCAATCAGCATTCTGTGCGCTGCAGTTTTTGTTGACTGGAATGTAAGCCGCGGGATTTCTGCGCGCTTCCCATGAGATGACAACGCATGATCATTTCATGACAGGCATCGTTGATTGATCGCCTGAATGGCAGCCTTACCACTGAGCGCCTGCGCCAGCTTTTTTCTAAGTGGGGGCTAACGCCTCAAAAACGAATCATGTATTCTTTTGGTGTCTCTGCAGATGACGTTAAACCTATAAAAATAGCCTTGCGTGGTTAAACTCGGAAAAAACCGACATGAAAGCCACAGCAATAACGATCATTGTATTTTTTTAGCCACCCCGATTGAGGCGCTGGCTAAACCTTGCCTATAAGAACATCACCAAAAGGACAAATACGTGCATATCACCGAGACGAGCCATGCCGGGAAGGTCACCAGCCTTCCCCGCTCAACCATGCTGCTAGTGCTAGGCCTCTGCTGGGCCGCCATCCTCTCGGAGGGTTATGACATCGGCGTCATGGGCACCATCGTGCCTGCCCTGTTAAATGACCCTCAATGGAGCCTGACCCCACTGGAAATCGGCGCCATGAGCAGCTCTGCCCTGTTCGGCACGCTCATTGGTGCCTACTTCATCAGCCCATGGAGTGACATCATCGGGCGCAAACCGCTGATAATCCTCTGTATCGCGCTGTTTTCAGGCTCTATGCTGGCCGCAGCCTGGGCACCCACCCCGGAAATCTTCTCACTGGTCAGAGGCATTGGTGGCCTGGGGCTGGGTGGAGTCATCCCCGTGGCTGCAGCCTTGACGGTCGAATACTCGCCACCACACCGACGCAACCTCAATTTTGCCCTGATGTACTCCGGCTACCCGCTCGGTGCCCTGCTGTCAGCCTGGGTCGGCATGACGTTCATGCCCGATCATGGTTGGCGGACGGTGGTAGCCGCCGGTGCCCTGGCGCTGTTGCTCATCCCGATCATGTTGCTTTGGCTACCCGAATCGCTGGAGTTTCTGGTGGCGAAAAAACGCACCCGGCAAGCTCAAGCACTTGCCATACGATTGGGGATCAGCGAACTGCCTACCCCTCGCGACAACAAAGGGTCGGCGCAGCAGTCTCCATTCAAGGAAATCCTGGCCGAGGTTTTCTCCCAGAGAAATCGTCGAGGCACGTTGTGCCTGTGGCTGGCGCAGTGCACTGCCGTCATGGTGGTGTACGGGCTGGGAACCTGGTTGCCGCAATACATGAGACACAACGGTTACGACCTAGGCTCTAGCCTGATGTTCTTCGCCACTTTCAACCTGGCTGCCGCGGTGGGCGGTATCGTGATCGGACGGATAGCAGATCGCTTCGGAGCGCGCCGCACATTGGCCCTGGGCTTCACCTTTGGTGCCTGCGCCATTGCCGCACTGTCGTTCAAGAACTCGATAATGGTGAACTATGTGCTGGTGGCCTGCGCAGGCTTCGGCAGCATCGCCGTGGCCCTGGTGCAACTGGGGTATATCGCCAACTACTATGCACCGCACGCACGAGCTTCGGCGACGGGCTGGGCGGTGGGCATAGGGCGCTTCGGGGCCATGGGCGGGCCGATTCTGGGAGGCTTCGTTGCCGGACTTCAGCTCGATAGCTTCTGGAACTTCATGGTCTTTGCCACTGCCGCAATCGCTGCCGCTATCGCAATCATCATGACACCTGCGCCAGCTCACGAAAGATAACAACCCGCGCTGACCTCGCACAATCTGCCGTAGGAGCGGACCCGGCCGCGATGGGCTGCGCAGCGGCCCCAGAGGCCAGCGGCCTTGCAATGCAGACCTGCGGTTGAGTCGCTCTCAACATCGCAAGGGCCGCTTCGCAGCCCATCGCGGCCAGGTCCGCTCCTACGAATGGCGGGTTGCCTCAGGGCTTGTCAGCACCCCGCACAATCTGCCGTAGAGGCCAGCGGCATTGCAATGCAGACCTGCAGACTGAGTCGCTTTCAACATCGCAAGGGCCGCTTCGCAGCCCATCGCGGCCGGGTCCGCTCCTACGAATGACGGGTTACCTCAGGGCTTGTCAGCACCTCGCACAATCTGCCGTAGGAGCGGACCCGGCCGCGATGGGCTGCGCAGCGGCCCCAGAGGCCAGCGGCCTTGCAATGCAGACCTGCAGATTGAGTCGCTTTCAGCATCGCAAGGGCCGCTTCGCAGCCCATCGCGGCCAGGTCCGCTCCTACGAATGGCGGGTTGCCTCAGGGCTTGTCAGCACCCCGCACAATCTGCCGTAGGAGCGGACCCGGCCGCGATGGGCTGCGCAGCGGCCCCAGAGGCCAGTGGCCTTGCAATGCAGACCTGCGGATTGAGTCGCTCTCAGCATCGCAAGGGCCGCTTCGCAGCCCATCGCGGCCGGGTCCGCTCCTACGAATGGCGGGTTGCCTCAGGGCTTGTCAGCACCTCGCACAATCTGCCGTAGGAGCGGACCCGGCCGCGATGGGCTGCGCAGCAGCCCCAGAGGCCAGCGGCCTTGCAATGCAGACCTGCGGATTGAGTCGCTTTCAACATCGCAAGGGCCGCTTCGCAGCCCATCGCGGCCAGGGTGTCTCCTACGAATGGCGGGTTGCCTCAGGGCTTGTCAGCACCCCGCACAATCTGCCGTAGGAGCGGACCCGGCCGCGATGGGCTGCGCAGCGGCCCCAGAGGCCAGTGGCCTTGCAATGCAGACCTGCGGATTGAGTCGCTCTCAGCATCGCAAGGGCCGCTTCGCAGCCCATCGCGGCCAGGTCCGCTCCTACGAATGGCGGGTTGCCTCAGGGCTTGTCAGCACCCCGCACAATCTGCCGCAGGAGCGGACCCGGCCGCGATGGGCTGCGCAGCGGCCCCAGAGGCCAGCGGCCTTGCAATGCAGACCTGCAGATTGAGTCGCTCTCAGCATCGCAAGGGCCGCTTCGCAGCCCATCGCGGCCAGGTCCGCTCCTACGAATGGCGGGTTGCCTCAGGGCTTGTCAGCACCTCGCACAATCTGCCGTAGGAGCGGACCCGGCCGCGATGGGCTGCGCAGCATCCCCAGAGGCCAGCGGCCTTGCAATGCAGACCTGCAGATTGAGTCGCTTTCAGCAT
Source organism: Pseudomonas sp. KH_021 (assembly GCF_057838865.1). Classification (NCBI taxonomy): domain Bacteria; kingdom Pseudomonadati; phylum Pseudomonadota; class Gammaproteobacteria; order Pseudomonadales; family Pseudomonadaceae; genus Pseudomonas; species Pseudomonas sp. KH_021. Next base: position 3,832,596 of record NZ_CM174477.1, read on the forward strand.
CGCAAGGGCCGCTTCGCAGCCCATCGCGGCCAGGTCCGCTCCTACGAATGGCGGGTTGCCTCAGGGCTTGTCAGCACCCCGCACAATCTGCCGTAGGAGCGGACCCGGCCGCGATGGGCTGCGCAGCGGCCCCAGAGGCCAGTGGCCTTGCAATGCAGACCTGCGGATTGAGTCGCTCTCAGCATCGCAAGGGCCGCTTCGCAGCCCATCGCGGCCAGGTCCGCTCCTACGAATGGCGGGTTGCCTCAGGGCTTGTCAGCACCTCGCACAATCTGCCGTAGGAGCGGACCCGGCCGCGATGGGCTGCGCAGCAGCCCCAGAGGCCAGCGGCCTTGCAATGCAGACCTGCAGATTGAGTCGCTTTCAACATCGCAAGGGCCGCTTCGCAGCCCATCGCGGCCAGGTCCGCTCCTACGAATGGCGGGTTGCCTCAGGGCTTGTCAGCACCCCGCACAATCTGCCGCAGGAGCGGACCCGGCCGCGATGGGCTGCGCAGCGGCCCCAGAGGCCAGCGGCCTTGCAATGCAGACCTGCAGATTGAGTCGCTCTCAGCATCGCAAGGGCCGCTTCGCAGCCCATCGCGGCCAGGTCCGCTCCTACGAATGGCGGGTTGCCTCAGGGCTTGTCAGCACCTCGCACAATCTGCCGTAGGAGCGGACCCGGCCGCGATGGGCTGCGCAGCAGCCCCAGAGGCCAGCGGCATTGCAATGCAGACCTGCAGATTGAGTCGCTTTCAACATCGCAAGGGCCGCTTCGCAGCCCATCGCGGCCAGGTTGTAGTGGCCTGGTATCCTTGGACCATCACGTAGGAGCCCCGGCCAAAGGAAAATACCGTGGGATATCGCATCATCAACAACGAAGCAAAAGCCGAGGCCATCCGCCTCGTTGTTGAGCAAGGTTACTCAGTGCCACAGGTCAGCGAGCTCACCGGTGTTGGGCGTACAGCCTTGCGGCGGTGGATCGCCGCCTGGAAGAGCGTCAACAACCCCCAAAAACCTGTCGTCGACTCCGCGAAAGATGAGTACGTGCAAATGCTAGAAGCGCGCCTGGCAGTTGCCGAAGCGGAGAACGAAGTACTAAAAAAACAGTTGCCCTCTCATTTGAAAGTCCTATTTCCCCAGCGGAAATGGTCGACAAAGTGAGAGGGACATTGTCGATTCGTCATGTTTGCCGTCTGCTGGATCTGCCCAAGAGCAGCTACTACGCAGCGCGCAAACCTGTGCCGCAGAAAACCATCGACCCCGAGCTGGACAAGACCATGCGCCAATTACATGCAGAGAGTCGCCAGGCCCTTGGCACGCGCGGCATGGCCAAAGCTTTGCACCGAGAAGGCTTTTCAGTAGGCCGATACCGGGCTGGCACGCTCATGAAGTCTGCGGGCTTAACGCTGCGGCGCAAGCGCTACAGCCACTATCGACGTGCAACCAAACCTGCGGCTAGCGCCCCCAATATTCTAGATCGGCAGTTTTCTCCAAGCCAGCCAAACACGTTTTGGGCGGGTGACATCACCTACATCCAGACCTCTCGAGGGTGGGTGTATCAGGCGATTGTGCTTGACCTGTTCTCTCGACGGGTCGTGGGCTGGGCGCACTCGCGAACCGCAGATGTAGACCTGACACTCAGGGCGCTTCGCGTCGCAGTGGGTCTTCGAGGGCCGGTAACCGGTTTGGTGTTTCACTCCGATCAGGGCTGCCAGTACACCGCGAACAGGTTCGTGAATTACCTGGCCGAGCAGGGATTTGTGCAAAGCATGAGTCGCCGCGGCAATTGCTGGGACAACGCTGTCGTCGAGCGCTATTTCAAGACACTAAAACACGACTGGATGCCACATACCGTGTATCCGTCGCACAAAGAAGCGATAAAGGACCTTACTGCCTTCATCGCCTACTACAACCTAAAGCGGGGCCACTCCTCGCTGAACTACCTGCCGCCAGTGCACTTCGAGGCAATGGCGGCCTGAAGCTCCTACAGGATGGTCTAGAAAAATTAAGCCACTACAGGTCCGCTCCTACGAGCAGCCCCAGAAACCCTGAACACAATGAAATCTCCAGACAAGTAATTCTCGAACGATTGCCTGCCCGCCTGACTACCGTTGCGACGTTAGCCCCTTCGAGTCTTCGCCAATGCACGCCCATCGATTACGTACAGGCCGTTACAGCGAAACAGGTCGAATCTATCTCGTTACAGCAGTTACCGCGCGACGCGCTCCAATTTTCACTGACATCGCTCTTGGCCGATTAGTGGTCGAACAGTTCAGGCATGCTCAACAGCAAGGGCACGCCAAGTCACTGGCCTGGGTCGTGATGCCCGATCACTTTCACTGGCTGTTGAGCCTTGAGTCGGAATCGTTGTCGGATCTGGTCGGCAAGGCCAAAGCTTGTAGCGCCCGAGCGATTAATATCCAGCGTCAAAGTGGTGGAGCCGTTTGGCAACACGGCTTTCATGATCGAGCCGTACGGGCAGAAGACGAATTGATAGATATTGCCCGGTATGTTGTCGCTAATCCTTTGCGCGCGAAGGTGGTGAAACGACTGGGGGACTACCCGCTTTGGGACGCAGTTTGGCTTTGAAGCGGGACCGCATCCGCCCCCCGCTGACCTCACACGCTCCTACAAATGGCGGGAAAACAAGGAACCAAAACCCTGCACCTGGCTTTCGATGTGCAATTGCTGCAAGCACATCCACACCAGCGCCTGATTACTACTGACCACCGGCAGATCCAGTTGCACCTCGATAGTCGCCAGCACTTCGGCCACCTGGATTCCGGCACAGCTAATCAATACGCCATCCAAGCCCTTGCCAGCGAATCCTTGAGCCAACTCAAGCCATGTCTGAGGCGGCAAGCAACCCTGCTCCACCGGGGTTGTGCAGGGTCTCCCCAGAGCACTGACCACTTCAATGCCAAGGCCGGCGAAGTACTCGCGCTCAACCTCCACCACTTCTTGCGGGTAAGGCGTCAACAAGCCGATTCGACGCATGTTCTGCGCACGACACCCTGCAATGACCGCCTCAATCGTGGTGACGCTATCAAGCCCGGTTGCCTCCAATAGACGCTTGCGCAAATTCTCTGGCCCTGCCAGCAAGGTCGCTGCAGTGCAGTTGATCGCCAGCAGATCCACGCTGGCATCTGCGAGTAATTGCGCGTGGAACTCAAGGCCTTCAGAAAACGCGCGATCAGCCTCCAGCGAGGTCTGCCGGAAAGGCACGCGAGTCGTGACAAAACGCACCCCCGCAGGGGCCATCAATTGTGGCTCGTGGTCGCAGATCCCGCCCGACGGGTAGAGCTGGCCAATGCGCGCCAAAGTACCGATACCTGGGTTCACGGGGCTTTCCTTTTAATGAGTTGTACAGGCTAAAACAGAAAAACCTCTGAGGACCAGTATGGCCCTCAGAGGTCAGTCACCACTAAACAGGCGCTACCAAATCGCCAGGGTATACCCGACGATCAGTCGGTTTTCGTCGGCATCGGTAGTCAAGCCGTTACCCGAACGGAAGGTGGCGTTACGCCAGCGTACATTCACGCCCTTCAGAGGACCGTCCTGCACGGTATAGGCGAGGTCGGTGTCGCGCTCCCACTCCCGACCATCATCCCGGGTGGCGGTTTTGACATCGCGCCCCTCTACGTAGCGGGTCATGAACGTCAAACCGGGCATGCCCCACGCGGCGAAGTCATAGTCATAACGTAGTTGCCACGAGTCCTCCTGCGCCTTGGTGAACAGATTGAAGGTCACAAGGTTAGCCACATAAGGCTCTGCGCCATTGAGGAACGGAAAATCACTGTCCCCCGACAGGTACTGCCAGGCCGTGGAAAACCGATGCGCCTTATATCCCAGGCTGATTGTCCCGTTGAAGTTGCGGTTATCGATATGCCCTGCGAGCTTTCGGCCCTCGTCACGGCTGTCGAAATAGCGAATATCGCTTTTCAACAGCACGCCTTCGGCCAACGGCCAACGATGAGTCAACCCCGCAAATTGCTGTTGGTAGATATCGTGTAAGTTCGCCGTGTAGTAACTCAGGTTTAACCGTGGCGTTAACGCATAGGTGCCGCCGGCAAAATCAAAATGATCACTCGATGCAGCGCCATAGCCAATATCTTCGTTGCTGGAAGAGTCGCGCAGGCTGGCCTGGGTTAATCGCCCTGCATTGAAAGAAAGCCCCTGAATGTCTTGGGAGTTCAACAAACCGCCGCGAAACGATGAACCCAGCAGGCGAGTGTCGTTATACATCACCACGGGCAACGTCGGCTGCAACGTTCCCACGTTCAGCACGGTTTTGCCGGCACGCAGCTTTGCCGTCAACCCCAGCTTGCTGTAACTGTCTGCGGCTTCCTGGCTGGCGCCAAACGGCAACAGGCCGGAATTGCGTCGATCGCGACTGGAGTCGAGCTTCACCCCCAGCTGGCCAAGCGCATCGACACCGACACCCACTGTCCCTTCGGTAAATCCGGAAACCAGCCGGGTGGTGAAACCTTGGGCCCACTCTTCAGTTTTCGCCTGTGGCGCGTTGTCCTGACGATAATCACGATTCAAGTAAAAGTTGCGTAATTCCACAGTCGCCTTGCTGTCTTCTACAAAGGCTGCCAAGGCACAGTTGGCCATGGAAGTACCCAAGGAAAAAATCAAAGGCACAGCAATACAAGATCGGTTCATTATTGTTATCCAAGCTCGATAAAAGCCGGGGCGGCCGGCAACCGGGCACCCATATGCAATACTTATTATTTTTGGAACTACGCCTCGCCACCGCCCACGGTGGCCAATTGTTTTATGCCGCGAGAATGCAAGCCTGCAACTGCGACGCCGGTAAATTCTGGGTCAAGACCAGCATCAGCAATATGCGTAACTTGTGAGGGCTCAGATCACTACCGGCCATCACACCATCGCGTTCGAGAAACGCCTGCAGCGGGACATTCCCACGCAGGGCTCGGGTAGCCTGTACCACGATGACACCTCCGTCTGTTGCCCGCTTGATAGCGGCCACCTCGCCCGAGGCCGGTCGACCAGGGGCTAAGCCTGCACAAATGATTGCCCGGCTTCCGGCAGCGACCAGGGCATCAATGACCACACCGTCGGCACCTGCGTAAGAGGTGACGATATCAACCCGTGCAAGCGCGTTGACGCCCTCGAACTGAAAACGTGCATGCCATTCATTGACAGGCATGTACCGGCGCCAGTGAACCTGAGCCAAGGCATCCACTTGCGCCAGCGGCCCATAAGGGATGGCGTCGAACGCATTGAGATCGAAGCTCGAACTCTTGGTCACGTCGCGAGCGGAATAAACCTTGTTATCCATGACCACTAGCGCACCGCACTCCTTGGCCTGCGCGCAACTCGCCACCGCCAGGGCGGCGCGCAAGTTGGCCAACACATCGCTGCCAGCGGTATTGACCGGGCGCTGGGCACCGGTCAATACCAGCCCCGCATCCAGATCCAGCGCCAGGTCGAGGAAATAAGCGGTCTCTTCCAGCGTGGCTGTGCCGTGAGTAATGACAAAACCGTCGATATCCGGGCGCTCGCTCGCCGTGCGTTCGATCAGGCGAGCAAGCTCCAGCCAATCGACCGGAGTGATCGCGGTACTGCCCAATGCCCGGAATGGCACCGGCACGCATTCGATATGTGGCGCTACTTCGCCCAATTGCTCAAGCAAATGATCAATCGGCAAGACCACTCCGCTTTCACTGTATTCAACCCAATCGAAAGTGTCGCGGGCCTGCATGGCGAACGTGCCGCCGGTGCCTATGACGGCGATCTTGGGTCTACGCTCAACACTCATCGATCAGACCTCCCCGAGCTGTACGAACACACAATCGTCTTCGACTTTGACCGAATGGCATCGCGTGTTTTTGACCAATGGACTGCACAGCGCCTTGCCACTACGCAGGTCGAACGCCCCGGCATGCAGCGGGCATTCGATTTCATAGCCATCCAGATCACCGTCGCTGAGCAGCGCATTGCCATGGGTGCAAATATCGTCAACGGCAAAGAACTCGTCGTCGACTTTAAACAGACCGATTTTGCGGCCATTGACCTGAACGCCAGCACAATCACCCTGGCCGAACAGTTCAGCGACCGCCCCTACGGCAATCCATTGCCCACTTTTCGCTTGTTCAGGAAAAATCAATGCTTGCGATGCAGTCATGGAAATATCGCTCCATCAATTAGTGCGCGGTGCGCATCGAAAAACGGGTTCGCTCGCGCAATGCGTCAAGCCCGGGCGCTAGCGGCAAGCTGCCATTGCCCAGCGCCGTCACCTGGACGTCACAAAAGCGCATCGAATCGATCAGCCAGCCTTCAGATTCGCTGTACTGATAGGTTTCCTCGGTGCGAGCCATCAGCAATACGGCCTCAGCGTTGTCAGCACGCAGGGCCAACTGCCACAAGCGCCAGGCCGCCTTGGCCTGTTGGCCGTCGACCGCGATATCCGCCCCGACGTAGTAATGCGCAGCAAAGCACCATGGGGAATGCTCGAACCACTGCGCCAGTTCCTCCCGTCCCACCCGATCGCCACCGAACTCGGCGCCATGCCAGACCGCCTGCGGGGTAAAGCACGCCGCTTGCGCCTTGGCCAATTCACTCAGGCGCACGGGCTCCTGTTGGCGGTAATCGGCTGTGTATTTGGCGTCGGCCAGGGCTGCGTAACGGGCCTTGAGCTGCCTGATGGCCTCGCAGGCCTCCAGCCGCTGCAGGCGCTCGGTCAATTGCGAGAAATCGCTCATGCCGCCATCCCCTTCAAGGACACTGACACGTCGCTCAGCAGCGCCTCGTCAACCTGTCGCCGGTCACGAATCAGCGCTTCCAGCGCCTTGCGCTCCTTGCCTTGGTTGACCATGACAGCCGCCACCACCCGGCGCTCCTTGAGCAGCACCATCGTCGCCTTGCCTTGCGCGAGATCGCCACGCCAGACGTGCCCGTCCGCTTCGTCGATCAACCCGACGACCTGGATGTTGTGTCCGAACTGATCGGTCCACATCCAGGGAATTTCACTGTACGGCTGCGAAGCCCCGGCAATCTGTCGAGCGACGGCCAGTGCCTGGTTTTCAGCATTGCGCCAAGTCTCCTGACGCAAAGGTCGACCGTAGAAAGCATTGTCGCAATGGGCAACATCACCCACTGCGTAGCACCAGGAGGCATCGGGACTGCGGCAGAAAGCGTCGACTACGACGCCGTTCAAGCACCTGATTCCAGCCTGTTCGAGGAACCCGGTTTCGCAGTCGATACCGATGGCGAGCAGTACCTGCTCTGCTTCCAGGACCTCACACACACCGTTGGCGCCTTGCACCTGCACTTGGTAAACAGCACCGTCATGGGCAATGGACTGCACCCCCACTTGCGACTTCAGGGAAACCCCCTGATGCTGATGTTGCTCCGCCAGCCACTGCGACACAGCAGCTGGCAGGCAACGGCGCATGATTTGATCAGACACGTCCAGCACGGTCACCGCAACGCCCAGCTTCGAGGCTGTCGCCGCCACTTCCATGCCAATGACGCCCGCTCCAATCACCAACAACCGCGAGCCACTGACCAAGGCCGTGGCCAACTTCTCACAGTCGCCGATGCCCCTGAGCACATGAAGGCCTGGCAAATCACCACCCGGCACATTCAAAGACCGCGCCGCGCCGCCGGTGGCCACCACCAGTTCATCGAACTCGACCTGACGGCCGTCATCGAGCCGCAAGCAACGCTGGTCGCTATCAAGCCCAACCACACGCGCGGTCATGCGGACCAGCCGGGCATGGGCCGTCCAAAATTCATCTGCAGCGATCATCAGTTCGCCCCAAGCCTGCTCGCCCGCCAACACCGCCTTGGACAAGGCCGGACGCTCGTACGGCGCATAAGGCTCATCACCGATCAGCAGGACCTGACAACTGTCGTCCAGCTCCATCAGATGCTGAGCGACTCGACCGCCGGCATGGCCGGCGCCGACGATAGCAATTCGCCGAACGCTCATGGCGTGCGCTCCTGTACAGCGCTATTGCGCACAATGGCGCGATAGAGCAGCCCCTGAGCCGAGGTGCAGACCCAACGCCGCGGCTCGTGTGCCGGTATCACGATCGCCTCACCCGCACTGAGGCTGTAGAACTCGTCGGCGGCAGATACATCGAAACTGCCCTCAACGATCGCGCCGACTTCCTCGCCCAGGTCGCTGATGCCGCCTTCGACGGCTTCACCCTGAACAAACGGACGCAGCTGCAAATCGAATGCATCACCGCTGACAGCGCTGCCCTCAGAGGATTCCAGAGGTGGCGTGACAAGACACTGTTGAGTGCTCATGGCTGATCACCCCGATCCTTGAGTGGGTAATAAGGCACGGTATCCTCCGGGCCGAATTCCGGCCGCGGCGGCGTGACCACATTCAGCCGCATGCTCACGCCCTGCGAGCCAAAACGATTACTGCCGTAATGGCTCAACTGCGCGGGAATGATCATTGCGCTGCGCGCCTGCATTGGCACCGCGACGTCATCCGACTGGCCAGTGCCTTCAAAAACAGTGCACTCGCCGACCAGTTGCAACGAAGCTTCCTCGCCATGGACGTGCGCCTTGGCCGGTAAGTCATGCCCGACTTTTTCCACAAACTTCACCACCGACACACTGATGTGCTTGCCGAACAGGTGTTTCATGTACAACCCGTCGGCGACGACTTCCTTGAGCCCGTCGTCGATCCCAAAAACTCTGCACTTGGCCATCGTCATCTCCGCGCTCAATACACAGGTTTGAGAGAGAAATCTTCTTCCGCCACAAAGCGGCGCGGATCAAAGCCGTACACCACTTCCTGCTGGTTGTAACACTCAACGGTGGGGGCGATTTCTGCCAAAGACAGCAGCAGCTTGAGCAAGGTGGTCTCCACCTCATCGAGCGCTGCCAAGGGTTTTCGATTGACGAACTCAAGCACCACATCGACCTGCGCCATCATGGCGTCCTTGAACGCGATGATGCTGTGCATCGACTGGCGGTGACGCTGAATGTTGCGTTCGGTTTCAGTTTCCAGTGCCCACACACCGACATAGGCCTGCAGTGACTGGAACGGTTCGGGCAACAGCACGTTTACCGGGTGATCCGCCTGCGAAGTTGCAATCATATTCATGGTGTTCACTCCGCAGCGGCTTGAGCAGCATTGCGTTCCAGCATGCGCTCGACAGCGTGATAGTTATGGCGCACGAGTACTTCGTTGTCCTGCAGGAACATGAAACGCTTGGCCCCCGTTTCAGCGGCCTTTTGCGTACGTTCCACGGTGCTCATGTCTTCGAGCAGCACATCACGCAAGGCGACCTTCATGTACTCGACGAAGAAGCGCCCACCGGCCGTGGTCATTTCCGGGTAGAACACCCGGCATTCGACGCGCGTACGGTTGTAGGCCGTGGGGCGGAAGGTGTAGCACTGGAAGTAATTGGGACGCAGGGACAGGTACAGGTCTGGAAACACGACATTAATGTCGAACAACCAGTTGGGGCTCTTGGTCCAGTTCATGCCCTCGGGCAATGCCTCGATGGGGAAATCATGTTTGGCGCTACCGGCAGCACCGCGCAGCGCCGCCGCCGAGATCGGCTTGGACTTGCTCGCCTCGACCAGCGCTTCTTCAAAGGCGGCCCCGCCCTCGGTCATGGCCTTGGGGTTGCCATAGACCGACTTCTGATTGCCCGACAGGGACAATCGACGGTGGTATTCGCCGCACAGCGCACCGAGCGGCGGCATGGCGCCATGTTCGTCCTTCTCCACCGCATCCGCGATCGACAGGCCGTGGATGTAAGCCACGTGGTAGGCCTCCTGGAATGCGTCCAGGGCCAGCTTCCAGTTGCACTCGACTTCGCTGACCCAGGAAAAACCCGAGGTCAGTTTTTCAAACGGGTAACCCTCGATCGAACCGAACATGGGCTTGAGGTAATCCTCAAGCGATTGAACAGGCTCTGCCTGCATATTGATAAAGATGAAGCCCTGCCAGATTTCGCAGGCGACCCGCGCAAGGCCATTGGCAGACTTGTCCAGGTCGAAGAAGCACTCCTCTTCCGGCACGCCGGTCAGGTTGCCATCCAGGTCAAACGCCCAACCGTGGAATTTGCAGGAAAACTTGCGGGTATTGCCGCATTTTTCGTAGGCAATCTGGTTCACCCGGTGGGAACAGACGTTGTGCATCGCATTGATCTGGCCCTTCTTGTTGCGCACAACAATGATGGACGCATCGGCGCACGCCAGGTCCTTGACCATGTAGTCCCCGGCGTTGGGGATTTCTTCAACCCGCCCTACCTCAAGCCAGGTTTTCTTGAAAATGTGCTCTTTTTCTCGCGCGTAGTACTCAGGAGAAATGTAGGGCTCTACCGGCACCGGGCCTTTACCCAGCTCGGGATAGTCGTCAGTGATAAAGGTGCGCTTTGTGCTCATTATTTTTCTCAAACCTCATCAGTTCGCCTTATTAACGAATGCTATTCTGTATTTGAGCGTATGAGCCTGTCAATAGCCCATAAGACCAAGGGTAATTCGACAGAAACCTCTTATAAAACGACTGACAGTCTGTAAAGGAAAGGATCGGCAGGAAGGGATTGCCCAGCCGAACGGCACTAGCTGATATGATTCGCCCCTCATTGCACGTGTGTGCGAGGCCGATCCAACAGGAGTAGAGCGTGGCGCAGATAAAAAAAATGGAGATCCGCGATGCCATCGTCGAATCCGCATTCACCTTGTTCAAACACAAGGGATACACAGCGACCACGATGAGCAGCATTGCGCGCGAAGCCGGCGTGACGGTGTCGAACCTGTACGTCTACTTCGATTCCAAGATTCTGATTCTTTACGAGATCTACACGCCGTGGTTTCAAGACCAGGTCATCCGATTAAAGGAATCCGTCAGTCGTCTGCGCCAGCAACGAGCACGACTAAAACGAATCTTGATCGGGGTTTGGTCGGAGCTCCCCGTTGCCGACCAGGCATTCGCCAACTGCATGATCGAAGCCTTGGCGAGTGCTCCCCGCCAACAGGGCAAACCCAATGACTTACTCAAGTGGTCGGAGCAGCAGATCAGCGAAATGCTGCTCGATGCGCTGCCTGAGGACCGCCATCACTTGGTGACCGACGGCCTCTTGGCACACATCCTGTGGATGGCTTTTGACGGGTTTGTCATCAATCAACGCATGGGTGATTGCCGGGACATGGAGAAAATTGCTGACCTGTTTACGGAAATGCTACTGCCCAATTGAAACGACTTCAGAGCCCCTGCTCATAGCGCGGGCGGGGCGGTGGTACCGCCACGCGACGATCGTGCGAGCCGCTTGCCGGCGTCGGCATGGGGGCATCGTAGCTCGATCTCAAGAGCAAAGGAAAAACCAAGGCAGGCACCTCGTGGGGGTCATGCGATCTGTTGGCAGGCACTCTGCGGTTCACCCTGAGAATGAAGGGAGGAAGACCGTTTCAAGGCTTCCAGGCGCTTGCCTTGGGTTTTGCGCTGTTGCCCAAATCGAGCGCCGCCCGCGCGGCGCATCGCGGCTGAAGCCTGCTCCTACATTTGTTGCAACGTGCCATGGCCTGCAGGATCGGCGTTGTTAGCTTTGGTGGTTCGGCTTTAGGTCTTTGTGGTTTCGGGGGTGTTGCGCGTGGCTGACAACTCCAATCTCACAGGCCATGGCACGTTGCAACCAATGTGGGAGCCGGCTTTAGCCGGCGATGCGCCGCGCGGGCGGCGCGCGATCTCAAGAACAAAGGAAAAACCAAGGCAGGCACCTCGTGGGGCTCATGCGATCTGTTGGCAGGCACTCTGCGGTTCACCCTGAGAATGAAGGGAGGAAGACCGTTTCAAGGCTTCCAGGCGCTTGCCTTGGGTTTTGCGCTGTTGCCCAAATCGAGCGCCGCCCGCGCGGCGCATCGCGACCAAGGGCTAGGCGCCCCCGTCGCTCCTACATTTGTTGCAACGTGCCATGGCCTGCGGGATCGGCGTTGTTAGTCTGACCACCGGCGTGACGATGAAAGAAACGGCGAACAAACCGTTGCACGGTGCAGCTCCGGCGGCTTCCGACATTGAGGAAGCGCGCGAAATGCTTCAGGAACATCACGACAATATCGAGCAGAAAATCAAGGACATCGAAGCAGAAATCGCCGAGCTGGAAGCTAAACGTGAACATCTCGCGCAGCAACACCCGCGAATCGAATAACGGGGCGAACAGATAAGCGAGGGTGTAGGAGCAGAGCTTGCTCGCGATACTGGCGCTGCGGTATGCCTGATGCTGCGCAGTGAAGCCATCGCGGGCAAGCCCAGCTCCTACAAATCCTCACGCCATCGCCAAGCTATCGCCACGCAAAAACGCCCTGAAAAGTGCAAAAAACGAGCCTGAAGTGAAGTTGTAAGCACTTGCGCACTGTATTCACGCACTCATTTTCTGGCCCCACGCGTGGACATAATGTGGCCCTAAACAACGTTCACATCCTAGGGAGAGTATTGAGCCCGGTTGAAGGGAACGAAGGGATTGTTCCAGCGAGGCTGATACTGCGCAGAGCACAGCCTCGCTGTCGTCGCCCTGAGACTCTCACCCAAACGTCTCGCCGAGCTCCTGCACCCAGCGGCGCGTCGCAACAAGCCCCTCCCGCACTTTCGTAGCCAACAACAATTACAACAAAAACTACAACGGAGCACACAGTTATGCCATCCAGCAAGCGCTTTACCCGCCCGCTCGGTCTGGTCCTGTGCCTTTCGGCCGCAGCCCTCAGCAGCGGTCTGGCTCAGGCCCAGACCTTCCGCATGGCCTTGGGCGATAACGTAGGCGGCACCCAGCATCAGCTTGGCCTCAAGTTTGCCGAGGAGTTCAAAGCCAGAACCGGTGGGAAACACGACGCCAAATTGTTCCCCAACGGCCAACTGGGTAGCGAAGAGGACACCGTCAGCAACGCCGCTATGGGCACTCTGGACTTCTCCGTCCTGGCCATCAACAACGTCACCCCCTTCTCCCCCTCGGTCGGTGTGCTCACCCTGCCTTACATGATCCAGAGCCTGGATGATGCCGTGACCCTGACCCAGAGCGAAATCGGTCAAACGCTGGTCGACAACACCGTGCGTGATGCCGGTGTGCGCATCGTTGGCTGGGCCTACTCGGGCTTTCGCGTACTGACCAACTCCAAGCGTCCGGTCACTACGCTTGCCGACCTCAAAGGCCTGCAGATCCGTGTACCGAAGAACGAGATCATGATCGATACCTACCGCGCCTGGGGCATCAACCCAACGCCGATGGCCTGGTCAGAGACCTTCACCGGTCTGCAGCTGAAAGTGGTAGACGGCCAGGACAATCCCTACATCACTGTTAACTCGATGAAGTTCGACGAAGTACAAAAGTACGTCACCAACCTTCGCTACCTGTTCTCCATCGAACCGCTGATCATCAGCGAGTCGGTGTTCCAGGAGCAACCCGCCGATGTACAGAAGGCCATCCTCGACGCCGGCAAGGCCGCCACCGAATACAGCGCCAAGTTCCTGGTGGTCGAGGAAAACAAAATCAAACAGGAGCTGACCGCCAAGGGCATGGTCATCGTCGATCCGGCCGATGGTGAGAAGGAATGGATAGATAATGCGATCTCCCAGGTATGGCCGAAGTATTACGACCAACTCGGCAAGGACAACCTGAACAAGTCCCTCAAAACGCTCGGTCGCGCCCCGATCTAGTCTTCTGCACGTATCCAGAGATCACCGTGCAAACGTCGGGCGGCAGAGCTGCCCGGCGTCCTCGACTCAAATCCGCCATCCCGCCAACCGGCAAAGCATGACTTTTCGTTTCTTCAGAAGGTGCCCCATGAAACTGGCCAGTACCCTGCTCAAGATTATCGACAACCTGGAAAACTACATTTGCCGCACGCTGCTGGCACTGTTTGTGGTCATCCTGTTTGTCCAGATTCTCAGTCGTAACTTGTTCAACTATTCGATTTCCTGGACCGAAGAACTGGTGACTTACATGTTCGTCTGGTTCGCCTTTTTCGGCGCCAGTTACGCCGCCAAGCTGGCAGCGCACAACCGCGTCACTTTCCAGTTCAAGCTCATGCCGCGCAAGATGGCCGTGGGCCTGGAAGTGTTATCCGACCTGGTCTGGGTCGCTTTCAACAGTTACTTCGTCTACCTCAGTGTGATCTTCTTCATGAAGGCCAATGTGTTCTGGAAATCCCAGACCCTGGGCATCCCCATGAAGTACCTGTACCTGATTCTGCCCATCGCTTTCAGCCTGATGGCTGTGCGCGTTCTTCAGGTCAACTATTACAAGCTGGTCAAGGGCATCGACATCCGCGACCCGGAAACCGCGGAGCTCAACAAGTTGATTCAAGAGTCCTCACAGCACGACGATGACAAACTCCGGGAGCGGGCCCATGCTTGACACCAATATCGTCTACATCCTCTTCGGCTCTTTCCTCCTGCTCCTGCTGATCGGCACCCCGATCAGCATCTCACTGGCCGTCTCGGCCCTGGCGTCGTTCGTCTACCTGGGCGAAAACCCGATCAAGTTCGTGCAGATTGCCTTTACCTCGGTGGGCTCCTTTCCGTTGATGGCGTTACCGGCCTTTATTCTCGCCGGTGCCCTGATGGAGGCGGCGGGCATCTCGAAACGCCTGGTGACCCTGGCGGAAAGTTTCGCCGGGCCTATCACTGGCGGTATGTCCGCCGCTGCCGTAATGGCCTGCCTGTTCTTCGGCGCCATCTCCGGTTCCGGCCCGGCCACCACCGCCGCGGTCGGCATGCTGATGATTCCGGCCATGGTCAAGCGTGGTTACGGCAAGGGTTATGCCTCGGCGGTCACCGCTTCCTCCGGCGGCCTGGGCATCATCATCCCGCCGTCGATTCCGATGGTGATCTTCGGCATCTCGGCCATGGGCCTGCTGCCGACATCGCAGGCCATAGAAAAGTACGGCGCCTTCGACTCGGTATCCATTCCAAAACTGTTCATCGCAGGCGTCGTGCCCGGACTGTTGATGGCCGGCGGGCTGCTGCTGATGAACTACGTGCGCTGCAAAAAGCTGGGCCACACCGGCAGTGGTGAAGGCTGGTCCACGGCAAAGATCCGCAAGGCCCTGCGTGATGGCTTCTGGTCGATCCTTGCCCCCTTCGTGATTCTCGGCGGCATCTACACCGGCCTGTTCACCCCGACCGAATCGGCCATCGTGGCCATCTTCTACACCCTGTTCGTCGGCGTGTTCATTCATAAGGAACTCCACCTCAAGGCGCTGTTCAAGTCGCTGGAGACCACCACCTGGATCACCGGGCGGGTGTTGGTGATTCTGTTCACCGCCACGGTATTCGGCCGCCTGCTGGTGGAGAACCAGATTCCGGCCGTGGTCGCCGACTCGATGCTCAGCCTGACCGACAACCTCTATCTCATCTGGATATTGATTATCGGCTTCCTGCTGTTTGTCGGCATGTTCATGGAAACCCTGGCGGCGATCATGATCCTTACCCCGGTGCTGCTGCCGATTGGCTACAGCCTGGGTATCGACCCGGTGCACCTGGGCATTGTGCTGATCTGCTGCCTGAGCATCGGTTTCATGACCCCACCGATGGGTGAAAACCTGTTCATCGCCTCCGGCATCTCCGGCACCGCCATCGAGGAGATATCGTACAAGGCCCTGCCTTTCGTGGCGATCCTGACTATCGCGACCTTGATCATCGCCTACGTGCCGGCGATCAGCCTGACCCTCCCCGCTCTATTGGGTTATTGACGGTACTCACCTGATTGACCAAGATCTCCAGCACGGTAAGTGCTGGAGATCCATGGCAGACGCCTTGGACAAATGACGTCGGCGCGGGGCTAGCGGCTGAAGCTCAGCCGGATATCGGCACAGTGCTGTATCTCGTCTCGCAGACTACGCTGCTCCAGTAGAAATCCCCGAATGGCGCACTGTTCGGTATCGGCAAGACTGGCGCTGGACAGGAACTCGGTAGTTACACCGCCTGGCTGGACCACCATGCCCACAGTGATGGAAGCGCGCTCAATGCCATGCATGGCCAGCCTGGCGGCCAGGGCCGAAGGCCATTACCCAGCTTCAACCTCGGCCGAAGGCGCCCGCACAGCGTTGGGTCGGTTGTCCCTGGCAGTGAAGGCAAAACGGGTGGGCGCATCACACAGGACACTCAACGCCAGCGTGCGCTGCATCTTCGTGACGCCATCGCGGGCCAGCTGCTGTGAATGGATACGCCCGAAGTTGACTACCCCGCCATTTGCCAGGCGTGGCGTACAGGCTGCCGGGGCAAAGCCCACCTGCAACCCGAGTTCGCGTCGCGTCCCGGCTACCTCCAGCAATCCGCTGTTTTCGCCAAGCTCAAAAGCGAGGCTCGCTAGTCACTGAGCGAACTATCGATGACAATGCTGCCGCTGAGCAGCTTGCGCACTGGGCAGGCATTGGCCACACCCAGCAGACGCTCGCCGCGAACTGAAAGCAACAAGGGCTGGCGACCGAGGCGGCCGCCAACCTGAACCGTCCGATCAGTCCAATGGAGCGGTCAACCTTGCAATCAATGACCGTTTGGCAGCCAATCTGCCATCCTTGAGGCTGTTGAGGAAGACCACGTACTGGTGGTCGGTGAAGGCTTGCCTCAACAATCTCCCGACATCGTCCTTGGCCAGCGGGGTGATCCCGGCGTCCTGAAACGACGCCTCACCCGCCTGGCCTGCCAAGAATGCAACAACGCTGTCGTGCAGCGTCGTTACCGCCTTACCTTCCTGCAGCGCCGTTTTCGCCTCTTGCTCGGTAAGCAGGCAATAATCTGCATACTCCGTGCCTTCATGCCAGCGTTTGCTCAACTCCTCAAACTGAGCCGTGTCACGCTCCTCGATGAAGCGCATCCAGCTGGGTTGATCAACAAGCCAATTCTGACGCTTGGCAGGGCTCTCGATCTGGCGGACCTCGAGCGCCACCTTATCGGCAAGCTGGTCACTGACAAAGGCCATATCCCGAAACAACATGCCGTAGGACGGCTCGGGGTAGTCCAGCGGCCCCGCCAGCGCCCGGCGCAGCGCCAGACGGATCTCGATATCATCGACACCGGAAGCCAGATCAGCATCGCTGATGTCATCCAATGGGTCTAACGGGAACGCCGACAACGACAGATTGTTTTCCAGCGCATCCCGGCGCCCCAAGCGCGTCGCAGTAATGCGGGCGGCAATCTGTTCGACTTCATGACGTCGGTACAGTTTTTTGAACAACCCCTTGAGTTCTGCCAGCGCGCCCTGCTCATGTATCGCCCGCGAGGCCAGGCGAAAGCTCATGAGCTCGATTTCCAGAGCGCTGAACACATCGGTGCCGGCATCACCGCAGGTTGGCGGGAAATCGTCGGCGATAGCTTCAAGGCTATCTCGCAACGCGCAATCCTGCGCGGCACTGTCGAGCAGGCTCCACACCCGCTGGCGCAGATGTACCGGATCGATTTGTGCCTCCTGCGAGTTCTCCAGGGTATTCAAGGCAATCCGCAATGATTCATAGCGCCGTTCAGCGAACAGGCTTTCCCACAGGTCATGACGCGCTTGATCGGCGCCTTCAAGCCACAGGTTCGACTGATCCTCATCAGCAAACACATGCCCCAGGCCAAGAGCGTTCAGGCGCCGTACCCCCTCGTCCAGAAGCGGGTTGTTGTCCACGCGCAACGAGAGCCCGGTGCTCGGCCCACCATCGCGCAAGTGTCGACCGAAACGGGTGCTGACCAGCTCTGGAATCTGCATGATGGCATTGTCGGACAGATCGATCCAACGCAGCTGGTATTGGTTCTGGTTCATCAAGGTGGTCAGGCTGTCGGGCCATTCGGTGAGCTGGCAGATCGACAGATTCAAGCTCTGCAGCCAGCCCATGGAGCTTAGATTCGGGGCACGCCTCAACGGGTTCCAAGTCAGGTCCAACTTGCGCATATAGATAAAATCAACAAACACCTCGGCACCGGCCTCATCCAGGGTGATGCGATTGAAGCTCAGATCGAGTTTACTTAACTTCAAGCGGGACATGCCGCGCAAATGTCGGGTCTCGAGCAGCAAGTTATTGAACCGAAGATCCAGGTCGGTTAACGACCTCATACCCCACAGCGCCTCCAGAGCGGCATCAGGCAATTGGTTGAAGTGGTTCGACCCCAGGTCCAGAACCTCTAGCCGGCGCAGGCTGCTCAAAGGCTCGAAGAGTGTCTCTGATGGCGTCAGTCGGTTATACGCCAACACCAGTTTTCTCAGCTCGGTGCAATGGGAAATTGCTTCAGGGATTGTCTCAAGTCGGTTGTCAGATAGCTCTAATGATTGCAATCGGGGAAAGCACTCCAGCAATCTCGGCGGAATGACTCCCTGGTTCACGGAGCGCAAGTCAAGTTCAGTGATGTGTTTGAGCTGTACGTCCAGCGTCGGCAGGTCGGCAAGGTCCATATCCTTGAGGTCCAGAGCATGGCTTCTTGAGCCCCCGGCACGTTGCCAGGCTTTTTTCAGGCGTGTGACAACCACCCTACGTGAGTTGCCTTGCGCACCTCGCATGGCCCAATAATTCAGTCTTCTTTTAAACTCGTCGAACGCCCTCTCCAACGCCTCGACGCTTTCGGCCAAGCCTCTGCTCGTCTGGCCTAGCTCATTCGCCAGCTGGGTAATCTGGCTCGGACTCAAGTCCGGGTAGAGCCGTCCCAGGCGCTGAAACGCTTCCCCTCTCAGCGTACCGACCGCGCCACCCAAGCGGTAACCGCTGCGTCCATCGGCCAGGCGCAATGGCGAACGATGCCACGGACGGCGGGGCTGCTGGCCGAGCAAGCGTGAAACCCGCTCGCGATCGGCAAGCGCCAACTGCTGGACATTTTCCTGCAGGGTTGGCGACTCGAACACGTCAATCGACAGATTCAAACGCTCGGAATTCGGCAGCGCCCTGAGCACGGCGGCAAAGAAATCCGCGCCAATATACAGCTCGTTACCCTGCGCATCGTAGCTGCTGTAGCGCCCGGCCTGGCGGACCAGGGTCTTGAGTTCGCCATTGGCACGACCGGCACTGGCGAGCAGGCGACCACTGGCGACACTTTCGCGCAGTTCCAGGCGCACAGTCCCGCTCCACCCTGGCAGCGACTCCAGTAATCCCAGCGCCAGCCGCTCGCTGTCCGGGTTGCCCATGCTCTGCCATTGCGTGCCTTCGATCGCTCGGCTAATACGCACTTGTTGTTGGTAGGCGCGCACTTCTTCGGCCAGGCGCAAAGGCACTCGCCCGTCAGCGCGCGTCAGTTGCGCATGCTCTGTAGCGTTGGCATGGCTTTCGATCTCCTCAGCCAGCCGTGGCGGCAATGACGGGTAGTCCCGGAGCAAACGCCTGACCCCGCTCGACTGGGCGTCGACCGGGCCGGCATGCAAGCTGTCGAGGATCTCGTGGCGGCGCCACTGCGCCTGCTCGGCCAGGGTGTCACGCACACGTTGCAGTCGATCGGTGCTGGCCACGCCATCACCGAGCCAAGCAGTGATTTCGCCTTCATCGAGCTGCGCCAGGACACGCTGCGGCAGTTGGCCTTGGCGTACTTCACTGGCCAGCAGCTTGAGTGCCCGCCCCTGCGGCCAGCGCTCCGACCCATAGGTCATGGAAGCGCCCCACAACTCCGGCCCGGTGAACACCTGCAGCACGCGATTGGCCGGCCAGCGTGGCAGTTGTACGATCAACGCGGCCGGATACGTCATTCCCGGTGGCAGCGGGTTCCCGGCACGGATCTCATCGCACATCCGGGTAATCGCCCGGTCCAGCTGCATCCGCCGCAAGGTATCGGCCAACAAGGCCGGCACCGGTTCGTTATGCACATACATATGGCGCAGGACCTGATCGTCGCTACCGCTGATAATGGCCGCGCGCTCAAGCATTGCATCGTCCAGGCCCTCACTCAGCACACCGATGCGCCGCAGCAGCTGGCGGCGCGGCCATTGCAGGGGCTGCTCGCCCTCAAAGGTCCAGGTACCCTGGCCATTGTGTTCGAGCAGTGGCTGATGGGCTTGCGCATCCTGCGGGTGCACCAACCGCCACTGCTGCTGTTGGGCATCGAAGCGCTGTTGGTACCAGCGCTCGTCCAGGCGCAGGTAGTGTTGCCCCTGGTGCAGGTACTGGCCCAATTCGTTGGCCTGGGTCGTTTCCGGGACCGCGACGTCGCTGGCGTAGCCGCGCAGGTCAGCGTTCCACAATCGCGTCTGGCCGTTGGGCACCGCCACACTGGCCAGGCTGTCAACAAACGGCGAAGGGTGCACGGCCACGCCCACCGCCCCCAAACCGATCACCAAGCCCAGGTTCAGACCCAGCGACTCCAGATGCGCCAGTGCTTCGGCGGTTTCATGGGCCTCCCAGGCTTGAACACCGAGGAACAGATCACCCATCATCTGGGCCCCGGCCACCGCCAGCATGACCTGGTTCAAACCGGGCACCACGAACGCGGCCGCATTGAGTACATTCAGGGCAATGCCCAACCAGCTGTCCAGTCGGCGTAACCGAGCGGCGTAGTTTTCATCATCGGTTGGCACCGCCAGCACCCGGGCGTTGGCTTTCAGTCGCTGTACCTGCAAACTTTGCAGGGTGGCCCAAAGTGCCCCTGACAGCGTCCGTTCGACCACCTGCAGGCGCGGCTGGGCAATGGGCTGGCGAACCTCTACATCGCCCCGGTAGCGCACCTCGAACAGGGTGTTTTGCAGCTGCTGGATAAATTCGGCCTTGCGTGATTGAGGCACTTTTGCCGCGATGGCGGCACTGTACGCGGGCGATTGCAGGCTAATGGCCAGGTCTTTGGCAAAATCACTGGTCGAACTGTACTCCTTGAGCGGATACAAGGGCGCACCCGCGATCCATGCAACGCAACGCTCCGTGCGAGTACTGGAGCTGGGGTCTGGGCCAATCAGTAACACATCGCTCAGCTCACTGCCCAGAATGGCAATTCGCCGGCAAACCACCGGTTTGCCGTCCAGCGAGGCGCTGCCTTGGGCGGTCAAGGTCTGGAGCATTTGATAGACCGAATCACTGATCTCACGCTTCATGTGCGCACAGTGCAGCAGCACCTGAAAATCGGTGCGGATGGCGGCCCCCATCTGCTCACCCAGGCGCGCCTTGCTTCCTGCATTGTCGAACACCTGCTGCAGATGCTCTTGATAGCGCTGGCCCAGGTCGAGCGTACGGCACAGGCGCGCAAACTCCGCGCTTTCCAGGTCGAGCTTGTCGGCCTCTCTGCCCTGGAGCGTCAGGAAGCTGAAGTGAAAGTCTTCATCGGCCTCGAAATTCTGTAGTGCAGCTTCCAGCAGGCTGGAGTGTCGTGCAGGCTCTTTGATTACCCATCGCGAGCCGATTTTTTCGCTACCCCAACGATGCAACCGGGCTGTCCTGACGTTCAGCTGTAAACCATGCTGGTCGAACAGCGCCTGGGTAAGCAAGGGCGTGGCGAAATCGGTGATGCTCTTGAGGTTCGACAAGCTGTTGGCCAGTGTCCAGCGCGCCGCTTGTTGCGCACTCTGGGCATCGAGCAATGCGCGTTGCAGTGTCTCGCTGCTGTCACTGAACCAGCGCTGATGTGTACCGTCGGGACTGACATGAATGGCGCGCTGGCTGTGCAACAAGCCTTGCAGGTTGCTGCGATCAAGATGGCGAAGCCTGGGCTCCAAGGCCGCGCTCAGACGTTTTTTATGAAAGGGAAGTGCTTGGAGGGTATCGGTCATGGCCGGGTTACCTGATGGTGGGTGTCGCATCAGATAGCCCGATCAGCGTCGAGCCTTGGCGATAGATAGTTATCGCCCGTATTCAGTCTGCCTGGCCTATGGACATCGCCGCATTGCCCGGGCAGGGCGCTTGTATTCCGGCGGGCAGGCATTAGGTGCTCATGGATGCTGTCCTTACGCAGGTTGGAGGGCGTTACGCACGAATTCGCTGGAGGTTGTGTGTGCCTGCGACAGCAGAGCTTCACCCACGACCCTGTTCCAGTAGGTTTCCGAACCTTCGCCGATCCGCCACTCGTGCAGGCGTCGGGTATAGAGTTGCAGGTCAAATTCTTCGGTGACACCAATAGCGCCGAACAACGCATGGGCGGTCGCTGTTACCTGTGGCACAGCCATACTGGTGCGCGCCTTGGCGATGGCTGCCGGAACCGAAGCCGGGACCGGTCCTGTGCCGACAAAGGCCAGCTCAGCGGCAACCCCGGCCACCGCGACCTGCTCCGCCATCACGCTCAGTTGATGCTGGACGGCCTGGAACTTGCCGATGGCCTTGCCGAACTGCACGCGATCGTTGCAGTACTCAAGGGTTTTGCCGAACGCCCACTCCATGGCCCCGGCGATGGCCGCCGCATGGATAGCCGCGCTGAAGGCACGCAGTTCTTCACCGTTCCCACCCAGTGGCTGCGGGACTGCTTGCGGCGGCCACAGCAGCGTGGCGCTCAGGCTGCCGTGCACACCACTGGGCGTGCGCCGGGCGTGCGCGCAATCGAGTAGCAGCAGATCCCCCTCAAGGTTGACCAAGGCAAACTGGGCCAGTAATCCGTAGGCCACTGAGGGTGCACAGAGTGCCCCATCGGCATCACGGCGAGCCGTGCCCGCCAGGGTCAGCATGCCCGCCGGGGCCGGCACCGGGCAATCGCGCAGCAGCGCCCGCGCCGCGATGCTCTGGGCCGCCGGAACCGGCAGTGCGTGACGACCGAAAGCGACAAAAATGGGAAACAGCGCGTCCTGGGAAAGCCCCGCGCCGCCTGCCGCTTCCGGCGTCAGCAGTTCGAGAAAGCCTGGGGCTTCCAGCGCACTCCACAGCGCCGCGGCAGATTCGCCATGCTCGATGGCGCGGATCTGGGCAGGCGTGCAGACATCGGTCAGGATTTTTTCAATTGCTTCAGTAAACATGCTCGGGGCTCCTCTCCGATATGAATTAACGCAGGCCGAGCCCACGGGCGATCATGCCGCGCAGGATTTCCCGGGTGCCGCCGCGTAGCGAGAACGTGGGTGAAACCTGGTTCAGATAGGCCACCGTGCGATACAGCTCCCCATCGACCTCGCCATCGGGGTTGGCACCGATCGCCGCAGCGATGGCCGTCGGGATGGCCTGCTCGAACTCGGTACCGATGTCCTTGACCAGCGCAGCTTCAACCACCGGGCTCTCGCCGCGTGCGAGCTTGGCGGTCACCGCGAGTGAAAGGCTGCGCAAGCTGGCCAATTGGCTGATAAAGCTGCCGACCAGGGTCGCCTCTGCGGGGGTCGCCCCGTTACGGCGCAGGTTGGCGACCCACTGATCGAGCAGCACGACGCTGGAATAGAAACGCTCCGGGCCGCTGCGTTCGAAGGCAAGCTCCGCATTCACCTGTTTCCAGCCGCTGCCCTCCTCGCCTACCAATGCGTCCTCACCCAACAGCACGTCGTCGAAGGTCACCTCCGAGAAATGCGCATCGCCAGCCAGGTCGGCGATAGGCCTGACGGTCACGCCAGGCTGCTTGAGGTCGATGATGAATTGCGACAGGCCACTCTGGCGGTCCTCAGGCATACCGGAGGTGCGCACCAGCGCAATCATGTAGTGGGCGTGGTGGGCGTTGGTGGTCCAGATCTTGCGCCCGCTCAAGCGCCAGCCAGCTTCACAGCGCGTCGCTCGACTGCGCACGCTCGCAAGGTCGGAACCGGCGTTGGGCTCGCTCATGCCAATGCAGAAGAACGCCTGCCCCGCACAGATGCGTGGCAGGTAGAAATCCTTCTGCGCCTCAGTGCCGAACTTGAGAATCAACGGACCGCTCTGGCGGTCAGCAATCCAGTGCGCGGCAACCGGTGCTCCGGCCGCCAGCAATTCCTCGACCAGCACAAAGCGACTGTAGGCATCCAGTCCCGCACCGCCGTAGGCTTTGGGCAGTGTCAGGCCGACCCAGCCACGCTCAGCCAGCCTGCGGCTGAACCCGGCGTCGAAGCCGGTCCAGGTGCGAGCGCGAATATCCGCCGGCGCCGGTTCCAGGTGGGTGGCCAGGAAGCCCCTGACCTGCTCACGGAACGCCTCGGCATGCTCAGGCAGTGCGGCCAGGCGGAAGGCATCCAATAGATGACTCACCGGGCACCTCCATCAATCTTGCCGTAGAGGGTGACCACACAGGCGCCACCCAGGCCCAGGTTGTGTGCCATGGCCAGCCGGGCGCCTTCGACCTGGCGCTGTTCGGCGTTGCCACGCAGCTGTTGTGTCAGCTCGTAGCACTGCGCCAGACCGGTGGCGCCCAGCGGATGCCCCTTGGACAGCAAACCGCCGGACGGGTTGATCACGATCTGGCCACCGTAGGTGTTGTCGCCCTCCATCACGAACTTCTCTGCGCCACCCTCTGGGCAAAAGCCCAGCGACTCATAGCAGATCACTTCGTTCTGGGCGAAGCAGTCGTGCAGCTCGCACACATCGATATCTTGCGGGCCGACACCCGCCTGCTCGTAGACCTGGCCCACGGCAGCGTGGGTCATGTGGGTGCCGACCCAATCGAGCAGCGAGGGCTTTTCGAAGTTGAAGGATTCCGGCGTGTCGGTCGTCATCGCCTGGGCGACGATCTGCACATCGCGGCGCAGCCCGTGCTGCTTGGCGAAACGCTCGGACACCAGGATTGCCGCCGCACCACCGCAGGTCGGCGGGCAGGCCATCAGGCGGGTCATCACGCCCGGCCAGAGCACTGGATCGGCCATCACCTCGTCGGTGGTGAGCACTTTGCGAAACAGCGCCAGCGGGTTATTGGCGGCATGCCGGCTGGCCTTGGCACGCACGGCGGCGAAGGTTTCCATCCGGGTGCCGTACTTTTGCATGTACTCGCGCCCGGCCCCACCGAAGGTGCGCAGGGCTTGCGGCATGTCGCTGGCGACGTCGGCGGTGAGGCCACGGAGGATCGGCAGAAAACGCTCGCGGGTCGGCGGGCGATCGTCCCAATGCGACTTCAGTGCACCGGCCTGCATCTGCTCGAAACCGACGGCCAGCACGCAATCGGCTGCGCCTGACTCGATGGCCTTGCGCGCCAGGTACAGCGCGGTGGAGCCGGTCGAGCAATTGTTGTTGACGTTGACCACTGGGATACCGGTCATCCCCACTTCGTACAGCACGGTCTGCCCGCAAGTGGAGTCACCGTAGACGTATCCGGCGTAAGCCTCCTGCACCCGCTCGTAGCCGATGCCCGCATCGGAAAGCGCAAGACGCACCGCTTCGGCCCCCATCTGGACGTAGGTTCCACTGGCGCTGGGCTTGTTGAACGGGATCATGCCAACCCCGGCTACCAGGACTTTTTCGCTCATGTTGTCACCTGAAAATGAGAGGAAGGATCAAAGCTGTCGCGCGATCAGTTCTCGCAGCACTTCGCTGGTGCCACCGAACACTCGGGTGACTCGCATATCGACGAAGGCGCGAGCGATCGGGTACTCGAGCATGTAGCCGTAGCCACCATGCAGCTGGACCATGTCGTCGAGGCATTTCCACAGGGTTTCGGTGGCGAACAGCTTGGCGATGGCCGACTCCTGGACGGTCAGGCGACGACGCATGTGTTCGGCGATGTAGTAATCGATGGTCAGTCGCGTGGCCGTGGCCTGCGCCTTGATGTCGGCCAGCTTGAACTTGGTGTTCTGGAAGTCCCACACCGTCTGGTTGAAGGCTTTGCGATCCTTGACATACTCCACCGTCTGTTCGAGCAGACGCTCAAGCTTGGCGGCGCAGTAAAGGGCGATGACCAGTCGCTCTTGGGGCAACTCCTCCATCAAGTGCATGAACCCCCTGTTCTCTTCGCCCAGCAGGTTGCCCACCGGCACACGAACGTCGTCGAAGAACAGCTCGGCGGTATCGGCAGCCGCCTGGCCGACCTTGTCCAGCTTGCGGCCACGACGGAAACCCTCGCGGTCGCATTCGACCACGATCAGGCTGCAGCCCTTGGCGCCGGCGCTGGGATCGGTCTTGCAGACCACGATGACTGTGTCGCAGGTCAGACCGTTGCTGATGAAGGTCTTGCTGCCATTGATGACCCATTCGTCACCGTCGCGTACGGCCGTGGTACGGATGGCTTTCAAGTCAGAACCGGTGCCCGGCTCGGTCATGGCGATCGCCAGGAGGGTTTCACCGGTACAGATTTTCGGCAGCCACTTGTGCTTCTGCTCCTCGGTGCCCAGACGCACGATATAGGGCGCTGAGATGTCAGAGTGCACACCCAGGCTCCAGCCGGAAACGCCGGCCCGATACAGCTCCTCGATCAACACGGCGCTATGGCCGAAATCCCCGCCACCTCCCCCGTACTCGGTCGGTACAGTGAGGCACAGCAGGCCCAGCTGACCGGCCTTGAGCCAGGTCTCACGGTCGACCTGACCGTCCTTGTCCCACTGCGCCTGGCGCGGCAGGCATTCACGCTCGAAGAAGCGCCGCGCGGTTTCGCGCAGCATTTCGTGATCGTCACGGTAGACGGTACGTTGAATATGCATTGTGTTCTCCCAGTGGTCCGCAAACATCTCGGGTATTGGCCAGGCAGGCGCTTGGTTCAGAGAGTGAATTTAGTGGCGATAGGGGTATTACAACTTCCCCCCGCATCGGGTGGAGCCCGGGCCTTGCCCCAATACCAGTCATAAGACTCACAATCTTGTAGGAGCAGAGCTTGCTCGCGATGCGGACGCCACAGTGCCATCTGGCAGGGCGCGGTGAGGCTATCGTGAGCAAGCTCTACTCCTACGCCGATCTCCGTTCAGCCCGATATCGAGCAGCCAGCTTTTGATCCTGTGGGAGCCAAGCTTGTCGGGGCGCCGAACCGTCGCGATGCAGACGCCATGGTTCATCTGGCAGAGCGCGGTGAAGCTATCGTGAGCAAGCTTTACTCCTACGCCGATCTCCGTTCACCTCGATATCGAGCTGTGAGCTCTTGATCCTGTGGGAGCCAAGCTTGCTCGCGATGCAAACGCCACGGTACATCTGGCAGAGCGCGGTGAAGCTATCGTGAGCAAGCTCTACTCCTACGCCGATCTTCGTTCACTCCGATATCGAGCCGTGAGCTTTTGATTTTGTGGGAGCCAAGCTTGCTGGCGATGTAGGCGCCACGGTGTATCTGGCAGAGCGCGCCGCGAATGAAAACACCGCGATTTTCCAGGCATTGCGCGTCATCGTTTATTCGCGTGGTCCGGCATTCGCGGCTAAAGCCGCTCCCACAGGATTTGTGTCGTTCGATGCCGTGACTGACTGGCATCCGGGCTTGCTCACACCACCCAGAACGGCTCGCGCAGTTCGCGCTTGAGGATCTTGCCGGCGCCCGACAGTGGCAACTCGCTGCGAAACTCCACGGTCTTCGGGCACTTGTAGCCTGCGATGAGCTCGCGGCAATGCCCGCGCAATTGTGCTTCGTCGAGCTGCGCTCCCGGCTTGCGCACCACCACCGCATGCACCGCCTCGCCCCACTGCGCGTGCGGAACACCGATCACGGCGCACATGGCCACGGCCGAATGACGCGCGATGACGTTCTCGACCTCAGCCGAATAGATATTCTCGCCACCGCTGACGATCATGTCCTTCAGGCGGTCGACGACGAACAGGTACCCCTGCTCGTCCATGTAGGCGCCATCGCCGGTATACAGCCAGCCGTTGCGCAGCGCCTTGGCCGTCTCCTCAGGCTTGTTCCAGTACCCCTGCATGACGTTCGGCCCGCGGACGATGATCTCGCCCACCGCTCCGCGCGGCACTTCATGCCCGTCACTGTCGACGATCTTTACCAACACGCCGTAGCCGCTGCGCCCCACCGAACGGGATAGCCCGCTCTGGCGTGCCGCCTCGGTGTGGTTGTGCGGCAGGTTGCAGGACACCGTCGGGCAGGCTTCGGTCAGCCCGTAGGAATGGCTGAGCTCGATCCAGGGCAGCGCCACCAACACCTGCTCGACCATCGCACCGGCGCTGGGCGAGGCGCCATAGGTCAGGCGCTTGAGACTGCGCAAGTCATGCCGGGTAAAGTCCGGATGGGCCAGCAGCGCAAGGATCATGGTGGGCACCAACAGCGTTTCGCTCACCCGTTCGCGCTCGATGAGGCGCAGGACCTCGCCAGCCTCGAAGGTCGGTACGACCGCGTGGCATTCACCGGCAAAGAACTGAATGAGCGCGCGGGCCATGCCGGCCACGTGAAACAACGGCGCCACATGCAACAGGACACCGCCGTGGATCGGTGGCATGTCCATGGTGCGAGGCATACAGGCCGACCACAGGTTCAGGTGCGACTGCATCACCCCCTTGGGGAAGCCGGTCGTGCCACCGGTGTACATGATGCACGCCAGGTCGTCGCCACCGCGGCCGACATCCTCCACCGCAGCCGACGCCTCGATCAACTGCTCAAAGCCCAGCATCCCGGCAGGCGGCTGCCCTTCACCGGCGTAGACGAAGATCGGCGCGCGCCGGGCCTTGGCCCGTATGCCGTCAACCCGCGCCAGGAACTGCTCATCGACGATCAGGATGCCGGTGTCGCAATCGTCCAGCGAATAGACAATCTCCGCGACGCTCCAGCGGATGTTGACCGGGTTGATCACACCACCGCCCCACCACACGCTCATCATGTATTCCAGGTAACGATCAGAGTTGAGCGCCAGCATGCCAACCCGATCCCCCGCCCCCATGCCCAGGCCTTGCAGCGCGCCGGCCAGACAGGCAACGCGCTCGACGAACTCGCGGTAGGTATGGCGCCGTTCACCGAAGACGGTGACGATTTTTTCCGGGGTTTGCTGCAGCGCGCGGTGCAGGCACTGGGTCAGGTGCATATCAGTTCACTCCCAATGTCTTGGCCGCCCAAAACGGTTCACGCAGGTCGCGCTTGAGAATTTTGCCGGCACCGGACAGTGGCAACTCGCGGCGGAACTCGATGGCCTTCGGGCACTTGTAGCCAGCGATGAACTCGCGGCAATACGCCCGCAGCTCCTCTTCGCCGACCTGGACGCCGGACTTGCAGACGACCAGCGCATGCACCGCCTCACCCCATTGATCGTGAGGGATACCGATGACTGCGCACATCAGCACCGCCGGATGCCGGGCGATGACGTTCTCGACTTCCGCCGAATAGACGTTCTCGCCACCACTGACGATCATGTCCTTGAGCCGGTCGACGATGAAGATGTAGCCCTGCTCATCCATATAGGCGCCGTCGCCGGTGTACAGCCAGCCGTCACGTAGCGCCTTGGCGGTTTCTTCAGGCTTGTTCAGGTAGCCCTGCATGATATTCGGGCCGCGCACGATGATCTCCCCCACGGTACCGCGCGGCACTTCGCGCCCCTGTTCATCGACGATCTTGACGTTGACGCCGTAGCCCGCGCGACCCACCGAGCGTACCAGGCCACTCTTGCGCGCCGCCTCATCATGGTTCTGCGGTGGGTTGGTGGAGACGATCGGGCAGGCCTCGGTCAGGCCATAGCCGTGCACCAATTCAAGGGTTGGCCGCTTGGCGAGGACCTCTTCGATCATCTCCCCCGCCGTCGGCGATGCCCCATAAGTCAGGCGCTGCAGGCTGCTCAGGTCGTACTCGTCGAACCTGGGGTCAGCCAACATGGCGAGGATCATGGTCGGTACCAGGCAGGTATCGGTGATCGACTCGCGCTCGATAGTCGCCAGCACCGCCCCAGGCTCGAAGGTCGGCACGATCACATGCGAACCCCCCGCGATAAAGCCGCACAACGCACGCGCCAGCCCAGCGCAGTGGAACAGCGGCATCACGTGCAGGTCGCGGTTTTCGAGCGGCGGCGGCAGCTCCGCCATGCGCTGTACGCAGGCCGACCACAGGTTCATGTGCGACTGCATCACGCCCTTGGGAAAGCCGGTGGTGCCGCCGGTGTACAGCACGCACGCGAGGTCGTTGCCACCGCGTCCGGCATCCTCGATCGGTGCTGAGTCTGCGATCAACTGTTCCTGTGACAGCATGCCCCTAGGCGCTTCGCCCTCACCGCAGTAGATAAAGATCGGCGCACGTTTGGCCGTGGCGCGAATGCCTTCGACCATCGGCAAGAAATAGTCATCGACGAGCAGGATGCCGGTGTCGCAATCGTCCAGCGAGTAGACGATCTCCGGTACAGCCCAGCGGGTATTGACCGGGTTGAGCACACCGCCCCCCCACCAGGTCGCCTGCATGTATTCCAGGTAACGGTCGGAGTTGAGTGCCAGCATGCTGACCCGGTCCCCTGCGTCCATGCCCAAGCTACGCAGCGCACTGGCCAAGCGCGCGACACGCTCGCCGAATTCGCGAAACGTACGCCGGCGTTCGCCGAAGGTGGTGATGATCTGATCCGGTGTCTGTTGCAGCGAACGTTGCAGGCCTTGAGTCAGGTACATGTTGAAATTCCTATGACTTGTTTTTATTCGAAGGATGACAGCCTGTTTGGGCCCTGTACTTAGGGTCGTAAACCCAGCCCTTGCGCTTGCAGGCGCTCGATGGCGACCGCATCGAAGCCCCAGTCGCGCAGTGCGCAATCGCCATGTTCACCTCGTTGCGGCGCCACACGCGGTGCTGCCGACGGGGTGCCAAGGAAGCGCGGCGCCGGTACGGGTTGTACCACCCCATTGACTTCGATGAAGCTGCCGCGCGCCTGGTTGTGGGGATGATTAGCGGCCTCGGCAAATCCCAGCACCGGGGCAACACAGGCATCACTGCCTTCGAACACCGCGCACCACTCCTCGCGGGTGCGGCCGACGAACGCCTCGATGAAGGCCTCGCGCAGTTGCGGCCAGCCATTACGGTCGTGCTGCTTGGGCAAGTTGGCAGAGTCCAGGCCCAACTTTTCCAACAGTTCGGCATAGAAGCGCGACTCAATCGGGCCAATGGCCATGTAATGACCATCCAGGGTCCGGTAGGTGTCGTACCAGGGCGCGCCGCCGTCAAGCAGGTTGCTGCCGCGCTGTTCGCGCCAGTTGTCGCTGGCCAGCAGCCCCCAGAACACCGAGCCCAGCTGGGCCGCACCTTCGGTCATGGCAGCGTCGATCACTTGCCCCTCCCCGCCCCGCTGCACATTCAGCAGCGCCGCCAACACCCCCATGGCCAGCAGCATGCCGCCACCGCCGTAGTCTCCAACCAGGTTCAGCGGTGGCACCGGACGACCACCCGCCGGGCCGATGCCGGAGAGCACACCGGACAGCGCGATGTAGTTGAGGTCGTGGCCGGCACGCTCGGCCAGCGGGCCGGTCTGCCCCCAGCCGGTCATGCGCCCGTACACCAGCCGTGGGTTGCGCGCCAGCGCCACCTCCGGGCCCAGGCCCAGTCGCTCCAGGGTGCCGGGGCGGAACCCTTCGATCAGGATGTCGGCGCGCTCGATCAGCTCGAGGGCGGTCGCCACCGCCTCTGGGCGTTTGAGGTCCAGGGTCACCGAACGACGGTTGCGCCCCGTGATATCGATCCGTGGACCGTCCAGCTTCGGCCCCAGGTCGCCCGGGGCAACCGGGCGGTCGATGCGCACCACGTCGGCGCCCATGTCGGCCAGCATCATGGTGCCGAACGGCGCCGGGCCTATGGCCTCGAATTCCAGCACACGAATTCCACTCAGTACGCCCATCTATAAGCCTCTTCGTCGATAAGCAGGGGCCGCTTCGGGCGCCCTGAAACAGTCAATCCATCCGGCACCGCTCTGGTCGAGCGAGCCGATGCTCTTGACAGAAAACTAGAGCAATAAGGGATTGATGGGCGTCCCCCCATGTCGGGTGGCACCCCGCTGACCGACCACCTGTGGTCACGCTCGCGCAACTCTCCCTAGCCATCCTTGAGCGATATGCTGCATGCTTGATCTCATTCGGCTTGAGTCGTTATTAATAATAAGAAGCCCTTGGATCACTATGGATATGCCAGGAAAAGCCCAACTGCCTGCACCCACCACTGCCGCCGGGGAAACTCGTCCAGGAGGACCGGCTTCTCTCAACCCGATCGACAGCAGCAGACTGTCCCCACCCCGTCTGAGCACTCAAATCCTGACCCGCGACAGACTGCATGAGCAGTTGCGCGACGCCCGTCACCGGCGCTGCATTGTGCTCAAGGGCCCCGCCGGCTGTGGCAAGACCACGGTGCTGGCCTCCTGGCGACAGATGCAGCTCTCACTCGGGTTTGACGTGGCCTGGCTGACGTTGACCTGCGATGACAACTCGTTGACGCGCTTGCTCGACTACCTGCTCGCCAGCATTGCGCGGGTCGATCCTGCAATCGTGCGCGACACGCTACTGCTCGAGGGCTACAGCAGTGACAGACAGGCCGTCGAACGTTCGATCGTCACCCTGGTGCGAGGAATTGCAGCGCATCCGCGCGAGCTCATCCTGGTGCTGGATGACCTGCACACCCTGAGCGACGCAGGCATTCACCAAACCCTGCAATGGCTGATCGATTACGCACCTGACAACCTGCATCTGGCGCTGGTATCGCGCAGTGCCGTGCCCGTGTCGCTGGCACGCTTGCGCAGCCAGCGGCTCACCCTTGAACTGGACCTGCGCGACCTGCGCTTCACCCAGGAAGAGGCGCAACAGTTCCTGAAAAATCAGTTGGGTGAGATCAGCCAAAGTGACGCCCAACTCATCTACAAGATGACCGATGGCTGGATCGCCGGCCTGCAATTGTTCGCCGCCAGCCATAAAAAAAAGGTTCTTCACGGATTGCCGGGAAAAGCGCATTTGATCTTCAAGAAGAAAAATGCGCTGTCCCGGTAGCCGTAAGCCATTCGCTTGATGACCTTGATCCGATTGTTGATCCCCTCTAGTTGGCCTGTGTGCATTGGCCATCGAACTCTGCTCAAAATGCCTCGCCAGTAACCGCTCAGCCTTTTCGCGAACTGGATCAACGAAGGAATGCCGCTCTGCTTGGCATGCCCCATCCATTGTTTCCACGCCCTACGCCATTCCCACGCTGTTTCGCTCGACCATAGCGCTTTGAGCTCAGCCTTCATGATATAGACCGTCATCAGCGACTGATTGGCATCCAATAAATCCTGCAGATGTACCTGCTGCTCTTGGCTCTTCAGATTTTCGGGGTTGCGCAGCAAGAGCCAGCGGGCCTGCTTGACCACCTTTCTCGCCGGTTTGTCATGGCGCAGTCGGTTAGCCTCGTCGACTCGTACCCTGTCGATGACTTCACGACCGTATTTGGCGATGACATGAAACAGGTCGTAGACCACTCGCGCATTGCGGCAGTGATGTTTCACTTCCAGATCGAAGGCCGTATTCATATCCATGGCGACCGCTTCGATTTGTGAACACCGCTCTGGCCCCAGATCCTCGAAAAACGAGCGTATAGCTATCCGGCTGCGCCCTTCACCCACCCACAAAACGCGACGCGTATCGGCATCCAAGATCACGCTGGCGTAGCGATGCCCCTTGAACAAGGCGAACTCATCCATCACCAAGCGCTTGGGCTCGGCCTCGGGTAGTTCATGCAATGTTTGCTCAAGCGCGCGACGCTCCAGGACGCGCACTGTTTCCCAGTGCAGGCCAAAGAGTTGAGCGACATGGAGCGTTGCCATCTGGCGACAGGCTTTGATGACCGCTTGGCAAAGCCTTGCGCTAAGCCTGGCGTACCGATCAAGCCAACTGACCGACTCCATCCGAGTCCCGCAGTCCAGGCAACGCAGGCGTCTAAAAACAGCGGTAAGCGTGACAGGGTGGCCAAGAATTGGCAGATCCCGAATGGATCGCTCTGACTGGTCGTGGACAGCAAGGCAGGGCTTGAGGCAGCCGCTGCAAAGAGGAATCTGATTAGGTCGAGGGGTTAGGTTGATCTGGAGAGAGCCGCCAACGACTTGGGCGGAAGCCACAGAAAATCCATCCCAAAAAGGCAGGATCGTATTAATATCTGGCATGAGAACGGCGGTTTGGTTGATGGGTTTGCTCGCACGAACATCATCGGTCAAATCGCCGTTCTTTTTTGTCTATTTCCCAGGATTCCGTGAAGAACCAAAAAAAAGGGCCGCACGCGACAATCCGAAGTGTCATCCGCCGCCTTGACGCTGGCCCAACTGCAAGACAACCGGGCTTTCGCCAGGTTCTTTGAGGATGAAGTCCTGTCACAGCTGACCCCGGCCGAGCTCGAACTGTTGCTACCCCTGGCGGTGTGCAACCGGTTCTGTCCGACCCTGTGCGCTGCACTGGTGAACCATCCGGCGGCCGTCAACGAAGCGGCAGCACTGTTCGAGCGCCTGGAGAGCGACAACCTTTTCCTGATTGCCGTTGACGACCTCGACAACGACGCTTGGTACCGTTTCCACCCCCTCCTGCGCGAGACGCTGCTCAAGCTCTTCGCGTGCACAAGCGAAGCCGAGCAACGGGCCGTGCACGGCCGCGCCTGGGTCTGGTTTCGTGATCGCGGCCTGCTCAGCGAAGCGGTGGGGCACGCCGTGCGTGGCGGCGAAGCCAACGCGGCGGCCACCTTCGTTGAAGAGCGCATTGAAGCGTTGTACGCCCAAAGCGATTTGCGCCTGCTGATCGATCTTGTTCGCCAACTGCCCATGGAACAGGTCCAGGCCAGCGTACCGCTGCGCATGGCGCTGGTTCGCATGCAGATCTATGCCCGCGATTTCGCCACCTGCGCCGAGGAACTCGAGCGGCTTGAGCGCGAAGTTCCCGAGAGCCAGGCGCAGATGCGTTTCCATTTGGCCATGCTGCACGCCATCCTGGCGGTCCAGCGCGACGACACCGACAGCGCCGTGGCGCTCCTGCCGCAACTGCTGCATCCGCCCCAGGACATGCCGGCGGTGATGATCGGTGGCAGCCTCAACGTGCTGTCCTGGCTGTACATGCACCGCGGCGAATTCGAGCGGGCCAGGCTGATCCAACTGGATCGCCCGAACCTGCTGGTCAATGGCGTACCGCTGCTGGGCACCACCGGCGGCAGCCTGCTGGGTCGCTGCCTGATCGGCCTGAGCCTGGCCATGGAAGGCCAGGTGAGCCAGGCCGAACGCATCTACCGCGAGGTGCTGTATCAGGCCGATCGAGGCGGCAAGACTTGCTTCGATGCCCGCTGCCTCGCCACGGCGCTGCTCGGCGAAG
This sequence comes from Pseudomonas sp. KH_021, assembly GCF_057838865.1. NCBI lineage: Bacteria > Pseudomonadati > Pseudomonadota > Gammaproteobacteria > Pseudomonadales > Pseudomonadaceae > Pseudomonas > Pseudomonas sp. KH_021. The sequence goes on from NZ_CM174477.1 coordinate 3,867,485, forward strand.
TGCTGTACGAGAACGGTGAGGTTGATGCCGCTTACCAACTGCTGGCCAACTGGGTGGATGTCTTTGAACGGGTGTCGATTCCCGATTCCTTCTTGCGCGTATTGGAGACCCTGGCCAAGACCCGCTGGTTTGTCGGCGACCACAAGGGTGCCTTCGCCTACCTGGATCGGCTGCAGGTGTATGCCAGCAAGCTGGGTCTGGATCGCCTGGAAGCCTACAGCCTGATGTACCAGACCTACTGGCACTTGCAATTGGGCGAGAAAGTCGCCGCCCAAAACGCGCTGGCCCGCCTGGATGCCATCAATGCCCGCCACCCCAATACAGAGCGCAGCTCGCTGCGCGATATTCAGATCCTGACCGGGCATGCCCATGTCCGCTGGCTAGCGGCCAAGGGTGACTTGGAAGGCGCGGCGCCACGACTTGAGCACGTCATCGCCCTGTGCGAATCCGGTGGTCGCCAGCTGGGCGTGACTCGCCTGAAAATGATCGGCGCGATATACGATGCGCAACGCGGGCTCATGGACATGGCACGAGAGAAAGTGCTCGCCGCATTACGCGCCGGGCACCGCTACGGACAGGTGCGCAGCCTGCTGGACGCCCACCCCGAGGCGATGGCGCTGATCACGCAAATTGCACAGGCCGAAACCCTTGATCCGGTGCTGACGTTCTATGTAGAACGCCTGCAAGCGACGCCCCTCCCGCCGCAGGCTGTCGAGACCGCCCCCATCAAGCCCAGTCTGCGCAAGCCACTGGCCAGCGGTATCAAAACCCTCAGCGCGCGCGAACTCGAAATCCTGCGATTGCTGGCCCAGGCACTGCCCAACAAGAAAATCGCCCGCGCCCTGGCGCTGTCCCCTGAAACCGTCAAATGGTACCTGCGACATATCTTCACCAAGCTCGACGTCACCACTCGCGATGAAGCTGTCGCCAGGCTGCGCGAAGAGGAACTCGGCTCCAGCTAAGGGGCTGAATACTTTTGAGCCTCGGCCTGGCTTTTAGCGAAAGCTAGCGCTCATCCGCCACCCGACTAGGGGGGAAGTCCGCCCCCCTGTTCACCACTACATTCATTCTCCACGCCAAGCACTTTGCTTGGTAGCGCCCGCACTCTGCGGACAACCTGGAGAATCCGATGCTTATTCACCGTACGGTCTTGCGCGATGACCACGAGATCTTTCGCACCACTGCGCGGCGTTTTTTCGAGCGCGAATGCCTGCCGCGCCAGGCCGCCTGGGATGAAGCCGGTCAGGTGGACCGTGAAACCTGGCTCAAGGCCGGCCGCGAAGGCCTGTTGGGCATCACGCTGCCCATCGAATACGGGGGTGGCGGCGGCGATTTCGGTCACTGTGCCGTCTTCAACGAAGAGTTCGCCCGGGCCGGCGTGAGTGGCGCCTACTTCGGCATGCACTCCGACGTCATCGCGCCTTACATCAATCGTTGTGGCAGCGAAGAACAGAAGCAGCAATGGCTGCCGGGCATCTGCTCGGGCGAGATCATCCTCGCCATCGCCATGAGTGAGCCGGGTACCGGCAGCGACCTGAAGGCCGTGCGCACCAGCGCCGTGCGCGACGGTGACGAGTATGTGATCAACGGCAGCAAGACGTTCATCAGCAACGGCCTGACCTGCGACCTGGTCATCGTCGTCTGCAAGACCGATCCAGAGGCTGGCGCCAAGGGCATCAGCCTGATCGCCGTAGAGGCGAGTCGCGCGGGCTTCCAGCGGGGTCGCAAACTGGCCAAGGTCGGCCAGCCGGCCGCTGACACGTCCGAACTGTTCTTCGATAACGTCCGCGTGCCGGTGAGCAACCGCCTCGGCGAAGAAGGCAAAGGCTTCACCTATCTCATGGGCGAACTGCCTCAAGAACGATTCTCCATCGCCATCTCCGCCGCCGCACGCCTGGAGACCTGCCTCGAACAGACCCTGGAGTACGTGAAGGAGCGCAAGGCCTTCAACCAGACCGTGTGGGACTTCCAGAACACCAAGTTCAAGCTCGCCGACATCAAGGCCCAGGCCACCGCCGTGCGGCTGATGGTCGATTACTACCTGGGCGAACACATGCGCCGTCGCCTGACCCTGGAAGAAGCGGCCATCGCCAAGCTGTATGCCACCGAAACCCTGGGCAAGGCCCTTGACGACATGGTCCAACTGCACGGTGGCTACGGCTACATGCTCGAGTATCCGATCGCCCGCGCCTTTGTCGACATGCGCGTCAATCGCATCTACGGCGGCACCAGTGAAGTCATGCGTGAACTGATCGCCCGCAAGCTGTGACCCCACGAATGCCCGCTGCAGGCTTCAAGCAACCCCAACCCGGATAACCCACATGAAGCAACTGACCCCCTTGGATGCACAGTTTTTCTATTACGATGCGCCGCATCAACCCATGGTCATCGGCGGCTTGTGGCTATGCGATCAAAGCACCGCGCCCAACGGGCTGGTACGACACAAGGACATCATCCAGTACATCAACAACCGGCTGAGCACCACCTCGCTGTTCCGCCGTCGCCTGCAACACGCGCCGCTGCGCCTGGACGACCCTTACTGGGTTGAAGACAAGAACTTCGATCTGGAATACCACATCCGCCACGTTGGCTTGCCACAACCCGGCGACTGGCGCCAACTGTGCATCTTCGCCGCCCGCGCCATGTCCCGCACCCTGGATATGGAGCGCGCGCCTTGGGAAATCACCATCATCGAAGGCTTGAACAATGTCGAGGGCGTTCCCCCCGGCAGCTTCGCTTTGATGCTGCGCCTGCACCACGCGTATGTGGACGGAAAGTCCGGGGTTGAACTCACCACCCTGCTGATGGATGACCAGCCCGAACACGACCCTTCCCAGTATCAAACGCCCTACCGCGAGCGCCTGCCGAGCCAGGCCCAGCGGTGGGCACATACCCTGCCCCGGCTGATGGGGCAAGGTCGGCGCAGTGTCCGCGCCGGGGTCAGCGTGGCGCGTAAAAGCGTCCAGCTGCTCGGCCGCTTGCAGGGCAAATCCAGACCGGACCAGCATCGCGTGCCGCGCACGCCGTTCAATGTCACGATCTCGCCGCACCGCAGCTACGGTGGTTTCAACTGGGAACTGCGCGACCTCAAGCAAATCCGCCAGTGCGTGGAGGGTGCCACGGTCAACGATACGATCATCGCCATCATCGCTGGCGGCCTGCGCCGCTACCTGATACGCCGCGAGGCCTTGCCGGTCGAACAATCACTGGTCACCCTGTGCCCGGTGTCGATTCGTCCAGACAGCGCGACTCGGGATATGGGCAACCTGATTTCCGTCATGCTGATCGGCATGGGCACCGACATCAGCGATCCCCTGGAGCGCCTGGCCTCTGTCACCCAACGTACACAACGCGGTGGTCCGCTGGCCAAGGAAGTGGTCCATGAACTCATCACCTCCCTGGGCGAACTGGTGCCTGCGCCGCTGCGTATGCTCAATGGCTGGCTGCAAGGCCAGGTCCGCTTGAGCAAGCGCCTGCCACTGTTCAATACCCTCATCACCAATGTGCCGGGCCCTGCCAGCGGCTCCGGGAAAAAATACATCGCCGGGGCGCAATTGCTGGCGATCTATCCGATCGTGCCGGTGCTCGATGGCGTGGGGTTATGCCATGGCATCACCGGACTTTACGGGCAGCTTACCCTCGGCGTCATGGCCGATCGTGAGGTGCTCCCGGACATGGACGTCTACATCGACTGCATCCGGCAATCGACCGAGGAGTATCTGGCCCTGGGCCAGACGCCAACCGTCGAGGCCCCGGCAAAAAACGCCCAAACCGCCAATGCCCGCAAACGTCCAGCGGCCCTTGCTCAAGAGGCTGAGCCGGAACCCACCTGACACCTCACTCAGCGCCATCGCTGGCGATGGCGCCTTTCAATCATTAGGGAGATCACCCGATGTTCTGGCTCCACTCGCCCGCCAGGCACCTGCAAAACAAGATGGAAAAGGCACAGCACTTTCAGCAGTGGGCGGAGTACGCCGCCGCCCATGACCAGCACACCGGCCTGGACCACTGGAGACACATTGAACCGTGCGACACCTACGACCACCGCACGGTCCGTCAACGCCTGGAGCGCTTGCGCAGCCTGCGTTACGCCCGCGACTACCCCGGCCTGATGTTCGCCCTCAATGAAGGCATCCACGGCAACCTTGCCGGCATGGGCAAGGCCGAGCTGTACAGCCAGGCCTTGCGGGGCACCAAGCAATTGATCCACCAGTACATCGAGGAAGTCTGCCAGGCACTCTGCGCCATCGACGAGACCGACGAAAAAATCATTACGCGGGCGGAAAAGGACGATTTTTTTCGGCGCGCCAGCCACTGCTTCGGCCGTTCGGCGCTGATGCTCAGTGGGGGGGCCGTGCTGGGGTATTTCCATGCCGGCGTGCTCAAGGCGCTGTTCGAACAAGGCCTACTGCCGGACATCATCTCCGGTTCCAGTGCCGGCTCAATCCTGGCGGCCATCGCCTGCACCCATGCTGACCACGACCTGCTCAAACAACTGCGGCCAGAAAACCTGGCGATAGTCGCGCCGCCAAAACGGCAATACCCGGGGTTGCTCAACGGCAAGCCCCCGCTCGACAGCAGCCACCTGCGCGATTATCTGCAGCGGGTCATTCCTGACCTGACCTTCGATCAAGCCTGGCGCCTGAGCGGGCGTCGCTTGAACATCACGGTCACCGGCCTGGAACCCCACCAGGCACCTCGTTTGCTCAACGCGATCACCGCGCCCAATGTGCTGATCCGCTCGGCGGTGATGGCCTCTTGTGCCCTCTCCGGCCTTTACCCCGCCGTGACGCTACAGGCCCGGGACGTCACGGGCGCCCAGGTGCCGTACCTGCCTGAACTGCAGTGGATCGATGGCTCCTTTATGGACGACCTGCCGGCCAAGCGCCTCGGGCGGCTGTATGGCGTCAACCACTTCATCTCCAGCATGGCCAACCCGGCCGCGCTGCTCTTCACGCCCAACCCGGACGCTCGCCCGGGGCTGCTACAAACGGCGTTTAACCAGCACCTCAAGCTCAGCAGAAACCTTGCAACCAGTGTGCTGAAATTCAGCCGAGACCACCTGCGCCTGCGCCATCCGACCCTCAGCCGTTGGCAACACCTGAGCTACAACGTACTGGCCCAGGACTACACCGCCGACATCAATATCTTCCTCGCAAAACGCTGGCACAACCCCATGAAACTGCTGGCGCCCATGCCGCTGCCGGCGCTGAAACAGATCGTGCACGAAGGTGAGCAAGCCACATGGGCGCGCATGGAGATGGTTCGAAACTGCACGGCCATCAGCAGGACACTGGACCGTATTCTTGCGCAACGAGGTGATGTTCGGCGGTGAACCCGTCAGTCAGGATCCCGTGATCCGCAGGCGCCCGCCGCCCCCGGCGCCGCGCTGTCGCGTATAGAACTCATGTGGGAGCGGTGGTCCGGCATTCCGTGGTCCGGCATTCCGGCTAAAGCCGCTCACACATGCATCTAAATTCAGTGCTTCGACGAACAGGTGAATCGGATGATCAAGATTTGCCAGAAGCTGTTGGACGATACTCACCTGTTGTGGCCGGTAGTAAGCGGCCATAACCGGCCTTCGGGGCTCGCCGCACCCCTGTTGGAGATTCTATGGTTGAGGAGAAGCCCTCAAGCTGCCTTTAGATACGTATTCGCTCTGGGTTTTCAGCAGGGCGAATACGACTTGCGCCAGTTTCCGGGCAAGCATGACCAAGGCTTGAGTCGTGCTGAAGCCGCGCCCCCGCTAATACTCATAAAATTCTTTCAATGCTGCGGTTCGACTGGCAGACATGGCAGCATTGTGCAAAAGTCGACGCGCTTCTGAGTCGCCTCGCTTGGTTAAACAGCGACGACCTTCTTTTTGTCCCGATTTAGCTACTTTCAAATCCATTCCCAGGAAGGCGATAAAGGCATCGCTGTTTCTAAAGTCCCCGCGTTGGAAGGTTGGGGTGTAACGCCCGTTCCTGATCCTCCGCTCATTACGCAATCAGCATCATCTTCGGTTCCTGCGTTCTCAACAAATCAGAACCATCCTGTTTGATCACTTTTTGCTCGCTAGGATTATTCTCCGGCGCTCTATCAACTGTGAGAAAACATACTAACAGATAGCCTTGATTATCATCGGACAGTCACTAGCCTCCACAACAGGTTCTTCACTTCCGAAAACACTCGCAAGCACTCGCAAGGAAGGCATCGATGACAGTCATCGTCATGCTGGCTCAAATCAGGAAACTAGCGCCGAACATTCGCTCCAGTTACAGCACGGCTTTTGATGTGGGGCAACCGATCCTGGATCATTATGGAATCAGCGATAACCCGTTGCGCGTCGTCCACTTCATGGCTCAGGTGCTCCACGAAAGCGGCGCGCTAAAGATCCAATGGGAATCGCTCTACTACACACCCAATCGCCTTCCGGAAGTGTGGCCTAAGCGGTTCAAACCAGGGGGGGAACTCGAGCCCAAGGAGTACGCCTACAACGAAGAAAAACTGGGCGAAGTGGTATACGGCGGACGGCTGGGAAACGATCAGCCCGGCGAAGGCTTCAAGTACCGCGGGAGGGGGTTGCTGCAACTCACTGGAAAGGAAGGTTACCGTGATGTCACGACCTGGCTGCGCCAGTGGATGCCGTCTGCCCCTGATTTCGTTATGGATCCGGACGCGGTGCTGGGCCCTGAGTGGTGCCTGCACGTTGCCGCGGCGAAATGGAAAGCTAGCGGTTGTAACAAGTACGCGGACCGGGACAGCGTCACCGAAGTGACCAAAGCTATCAATGGTGGAGCAATCGGCTTGGACGAGCGAAAGGACTGGACGAAGAAGACGCGGAAAATCTGGTTCTGAATATCCGCCGTGAACGCCATGACAAGAAGAGAGGAGAGCCATCATGAGCGATCGAATCACTGCTGCGATGCTGCGCTTTGACCCGGCATTTGCCTCGTTGCGCGATGGCCTTTCGGTCGCTCTACAAATTGGCGGCACACTTTGGGTGGCCAACGACGAAACTACGAGTCTGGAACGCCTGAAAGTTCAGGGCGCTGCGCGCGGCGAAGTGGTGATGTGCGATGAGCACCGTTCGTTCAATCTCTTGGAGTATTTGGACCTACCCATACCGACGCAAGACACCGAGATCGATATCGAGGGGTTGGCCTATGCCCCTGGCAGTGGTTACCTCTGGGTGGCGGGCTCCCATAGCCTGAAGCGCAAGAAGGCCGAGGTCGACAGACCTGCACAGAAGAATATCAATCGGTTATCGACGGTAGAGGCGGATGGTAATCGCTTTATGCTCGCCCGCATCCCTGTGGTACAGCAGAACGACGGCTATGTACTCGCCAGAAAAGTGGATACCGATGGACTTACGGCAGCGCAGCTACATGGCGATAGGGACAGTAACGACCTGACCAAGGAAATTGCTAAAGATCGTCAGCTACGCGACTTTCTATATATCCCGGGTAAAGACAACGGCTTCGATATCGAAGGGTTGGCGGTGATCGGCTCGCGCCTTTTTCTGGGGCTACGTGGACCGGTCATTCGCGGTTGGGCTCTGTTACTAGAGATCGAGCCCGAGATAAGCGCCGACTCGACTGACACGCTGGTGCTCAAGAAAATCGGTCCGGATGGGCGCCGCTACCGAAAACACTTCTTCGCGCTGAACGGCCTGGGTGTGCGTGACCTGTGCACGAGCGGCGACGATCTGCTGATCCTGGCGGGGCCCACCATGGACTTGGACGGTCCGGTAACGGTCTTCCGCTGGCGCGGTGGTTTCGCGTCCGCCGAGGAAAGCGTGGTCTTTACCGATCAATTGGAGATGGTGCTGGAGGTGCCCTTCGGGCAAGGCGACGATCACGCTGAGGGCATGTGTCTGTTCGACCCGGGTGAGCAGGCTGGGCAGGCTGGGCAGGCTGGAGAGGTTCTGCTGATCGTCTACGACTCTGCGGCGGAGAGTCGTAAACACGGCGATACGGATGTGGAAGGTGACGTGTTCATCCTAAATTAGCATGCAGCTAGAGGAATGCAATGCCATTTAGAACAATCATGTATTTACTTCATAAAGATATTTTAAGGCCTGCTGAGCGTCTTGTTTCTCGCTGTTATAGATACTCTATGGCGCTACAATTGGGCTCGAAGATTATAGGGTTGTTTCTTGTAGCGACCCCCTTGGCCTGTACCACTAACCCGCAGCCGAGTCTGAACAGGTCAATATCGTCAACTTTTTCCGTGGTAGAAATAACAGGGAAGCCACCAGCGGTACTTGCTGAAGAAAATAGAGTGCTATTAGAAGATAAACTCAGTGAGGTCTTGGAGTTCTGCCGCCCACGCTTATCAGGATATGAAATAGTGTCCGTTGAACAGGCCAAAAAGGCGTACTGGCTTTCAATGAGCGGTCTCATTGCAGGGTCGGTTCTGGTTCCTGGCCTAACAGCTGCTAGTGCTAGTGGTAACGCAGCTGCAATAGCCAGCCTGGGTGGATGGGCTGGGGCTACAAATTTCGCAGGGCAGTCGCTAAAAACCTCAGGCCTGAGTGGCTCAACAATCGCAGAGACTCGAAATCGAATAATTCAAAAAATCGACGAGACTATAGCGGTAGCTAGTGATGGAAGCAAGACGTTCGATGAACGTCGTGATGCACTAATGAAAGCTAGGTCTGCATGTATTGTATACGAAATTGCCGTGCCAAGTATTCCACAAGGAAATTAATGGGTTCGTCATTCGGTAGGCGTGATCAAGAGATATAAAACAGGGGGGGCTCATGATAAAAGTTAAAACTGCAACGCGGATATCTCATGTAATTCTCGCAAGCAGCATAGTGATCGGACCTGCTAGAGCACGCTTTCAAGGTTCAGTTTCGCTGTGGGCATTTTATAACATGGAGGGCTAGTGATGTCTGATGTTATTTCGCCTGATATACAAGCCATTGTCGGTCTGTTGCTTGCGGTAAGCATTGCATCAGAAAGACTTGTTGAGATCGTGAAAGGGTATATTCCGTGGCTAAATGAAGCGCACGGAGACCCTGTAACTGAAGGGCGCCGAAAGTCGGCATTACAGATCCTCGCTGTTGTTGCAGGAGTTATTACAGCGTTCCTCGCTTCGCCCATACTGGCGGAGAGTCTCAATAACATAAAGGGTCACAATATAGCGATTGTTTCGATAGGCCTGCTTGCAAGTGGTGGCTCAGCCTTCTGGAATGCTATTCTTAGTTACCTGCTCCAAGTTAAAGAACTGAAGAAACAGCAGGTGCGCTCAATACAATCCGACCCTGCGACTCAAACTTCTGGCGTTCTACCTGACTTCAATATTGGAAGTGAGCGAGTCTCGTCAAATGAATGCTATAACGTGGAGGACAGATAAAATGACCTGGCGTGTAGCTAAGAGTCTTATCCAGCTTCGTCAGCAAATAGACATTAAAGCACCCAAGCGAAGTAAGGCCAATGACGGAACTATTGGGGATGCCGCACATGCGGCCTCAACATCAGATCATAATCCGTGGGTAAAGGAAGGGCCTATCGGTATTGTTACAGCCATCGACATCACTCATGATCCAGTGGATGGTTGCGACGCACAGCAGATAGTGATGGCACTGATTGCAAGTAAAGATGTACGTATTAAGTACATCATTTGGAACAAACAAATTATCAGTTCAGCCGTTAAGCCTTGGGTCTGGAGGCCTTACAACGGAAAGAACCCGCACTCGCACCATTTCCACCTGTCGATACAGTCGGAGAAGAATTTGTACGACTCTGTGGAAATATGGCATTTGTAATGACGTCAATACCGCCATTCTGCCTTGATTCCATATCGCACAGAATGGCGGCGAACGCGGGTATTGCAGCGGTGACAACGAGCGAGACTAACCTAAATTAACCAGCCTAAGCGCATATAACTGACCGCAATGGTCGATTTCTGCTCTTCACGACTGTCAGCAATCGACTAGTATGGGAGGATAGAAACTGCATAGCAGTCGCTACTGCACCTCTATTCGCCCCCAGTCACCCTGGTGCTCGGTTATTTTTACTCGAGCGTTTTGTACTTGGCGGCCGATGATTGTTCCCCCAGGCGCATCTCGGACATTTAGGCGAAATGTGTTTATTAAGTAAGTATCGTCGACCGAATGTGTAAGAAACGCCTTGAGAACGTAGCCACTCATCGGTCTGGCTTGTGCATCAATAGCTACAGGCCGTTCGGGCTCTGGAAAATTGTTGTTTCGGGCATACTTAGCCAAGTCATCGAACAGAACATTCATTTGTTGATCGAACTGCTTTGTGCCAGCTGAGGTGAACTCGTCGACTCGCCTAGCGGCATCAGACTCCAATTGCCTCTTGATCTGAGGCAGCATCTCCTCAGTGACAATCTGTCGAAGCTTAGGTTCTGTGATTTTTTGAAACGTAGAGACGGCAGCATCTCTGGCGCTTAAAAAAGTTGAGACACCCAAGACAGTAGCGGCTAATGTAAATACTGCGGCAATCCGCTTTGCCCACCCAGTTAAATTTGCTTTTGCTGACTCAACTAGTTCCTGCTCTCGCTTGAATCGAGTGGCATCCTCTAGTTCTCGGAGTAGTATTTTTAGGCTCGCGTTTTCTTGCTGCAAAGACTTTAACGCGACAGCCACCTCAACTGAGTCCATGGTGTCCTCCATTATTTTTTTCGACGAAAAACTAGTGCATCTGCGGTGGCTGACGATTGATTTAAGCGGACACTGTGGGCATGTCAGTTTAAATTAATGTTAGACGCAAACAGAACTTGGTTGCACCTGCCTTGTGGGAGCCCAACGGGTTCCGATACATTCCAGCCACAGCTCTAAAAAGCGAACTTCCAATAATAATAGCGCCTGCCGCCATTCTTGTCTCTGATATGCGTCAAAAACGATGACCCACTTCTCCCGGAACCGGTCGACAGCGCACGCTGGTCAGTTTAACATTTAAGCCAAAGCTATAAGGGCTGTTACTGAGCTTCCACGACCGGGGGCATTCCCAGGATCGCGTGTGAGCGCTTGTAGCCCGTTTAGCCTTTTGCCCTTCTTACACCGTCTCTATTAATGCGCGGTCGATGGGGCGCCCCCCTTGACGTACCTAAAAAACGTACCTCAAAGCTGTCCAAGCCCCACTAGACGGGCATAACCAGCGGATGTTGGATCCGTTTCTGCCTGTTCGACACCGACCCGTTCGCTATCTTCCAGTCGAACAAGGTCCAGGGTGAACAGCTGTTCATCAACGAACGTTTTGAATGCCGTCTGGTTGAGGTAATTCAAAATGTACAACGCATAGAATTTCGGGTGCAGTTGCTCCAGATCCCAAGCATTCGCCTTAAGGGCGCACTCCAACACATAGACCAGTTTGTCGGGGTTGCCAGGGGCCTGCTGTTACGGGCAGATATCCATACCTTGTTCGATTAAAGGTGATTGCCATCGAGTCCGAGTCGATGGTCGTACGGGTATCACCAAAACTGGAAGGTGCTGAGTACGGAAAGTTGGAAGGTTCCTCGCTTCGCCAACCAAAACAAAATTCTCAACGAGTAAGCCCAGAGGCCTAGGATTGGCACAGTGTGGATGGTGCGACTGAAGGAGGAAGTGTGGCCAGTCCAGAAGCTGGTGGGCAGCTATTAATAGCGCAGATTTTCCAGGCTTACGAGGCTAAGCTCCTCATCAGATTTGATTCTGACTGGGCTTTTGGTAAACACAAATGAGCCGTAGGCATTAACGAATCGGATGACCTTTTGGCCGATTCTGTTGAAAAAGTAGCGCCCCTGACTGGCCTCCGGCAAAATCTATCCATTGGCCGGAGGGGGATCACACAGCATGATGGGACAGTTATCGAGTGGGCAGGAGCGACTGTTTTACTCGTTCAGCCTTGAAGATCACATCCCCGCCAATCACCTTCTGCGCAGCATTGATCGGTGTCTCGATCTGAGCGACCTGCGCCATTACCTCGCCGATTTTTATAGCCCGATCGGGCGTCCGTCGATTGATCCTGAACTGATGATTCGCATGCTGATCGTGGGCTATTGCTACGGCATTCGCTCAGAGCGGCGGTTGTGCGAGGAGGCCCATTTGAACCTGGCTTATCGCTGGTTCTGCCGCTTGAGCCTTGAAGATGAAGTCCCTAATCACTCGACGTTTTCCAAAAATCGACACGGCCGTTTTCGAGACAGTGATCTGTTTCGCTGGTTGTTCAATGAAGTGCTGCGTCGCTGCATGGACGCAGGCCTGGTTAAAGGCGAAGGCTTTGCCGTGGACGCCAGCATCATCAAAGCGGATGCGAGTCGGCAGCGCGGCGTACCGGGTGATGAACCGGTCAACTGGAGCGATCCGCCCCTGAGCACCCGCGCCGTGCGTGAGTACCTTGAAGCCCTCGATGAAGAGGCTTTGGCCGAAACGCTACCGAAGCGCCTGTCGCTGACGGATCCTCAGGCCCGCTGGACCGCTGCTCCAGGCGGCCCAGCTTTCTACGCTTACTCTACGAATTATCTGATCGATACCGAGCACGGCGTGATCATGGATGTGGAACCCACACCGGCTCATCGAACCGCAGAAGTCGAGAGCACCAAGACGATGATCGAGCGGGTCGAAGCGCAGTTCGACATCAAGCCGGAACGCCTCATTGGCGACACCGCTTATGGTACAGCGCCGATGCTGGCCTGGATGGTGGAGGAAAAAGACATCGAGCCGCATGTGCCGGTATGGGACAAAACCGAGCGCAAGAACGACAGTTTCTCGAGCAACGATTTCCACTGGAATGAAGAGACTGAGGAATACCGCTGCCCGGCCGGCAACGTATTACGCAGCGAATGGCGTGCCTTCAAGAACGAGCGTTCGCACGTCACAAAAGCCAACACCATCATCTTCCGATCCAGACAGACCGACTGCGCGATATGTCCGATGAAAGCCAAGTGCTGCCCGAACACTCCGATTCGCAAGATCGTCCGCAGCGTCCATGAAGCCGCTCGTGATGTGGCTTGACGCATTGCAGCGACGCCGGAGTACGTGCGCTCTCGCCACGAACGTAAGAAGGTCGAAATGTTGTTTGCTCACCTCAAGCGCATCCTGAAACTGGATCGCTTGCGACTACGCGGCATGAGTGGCGCGTCCGATGAGTTCACGCTGGCGGCCGCGGTACAGAACCTGCGACGTCTGGCCAAACTTACATCTCAAGGGCCACCTTCTACGGGATAGGTGCGCCTGCACGAAGCAAAAAACCTCAAACTAACCCACTAACAGAGCAGCAAAGGTCAACGAAGGGCCGAGAAACCACTCAATGTGGTGAGTAGGTTCTCCGGGGGGTGGTCGTGCCTGAGTTCTGGTGAGTTGAAAATCCGACTTTTTCAACAGAATCGGCCGTTCTGAGCCACTCATTGGACTCTCTCCAGTAATTTCGCTCCGTCAGGCCGCAGCTCGCCCTTGGGCGAGACATGTCGATAGAGCGTCTGACGGGTAATACCCAGCTCTTCACACAAATCCGACACCTTGGTTTCCGGCTGCCCCATGGCCGCCATCGCCAGGCGTAGTTTGGCAGCGGTCATCTTGAACGGGCGCCCCCCTTTTCTGCCGCGAGCACGCGCCGAGACGAGCCCGGCGACCGTCCGCTCGGAAATCAACTCCCGCTCGAACTCTGCCAGTGCCGCGAAGATCCCGAACACCAGCTTTCCCGCCGCAGTGGTAGTGTCGATGGCCGCACCGTGGCCGGTGAGCACCTTTCAATGCAGGTTCATTCGCAGCTAACGCTGGTTTGCCGGGCCGGACAGTCGTAGTTAATCCTGGTCGAAAACGGCGCTGATTGCAGGTCGGAACGTTTTCGTTTGCAGGTCGTTACACCTAGGGACAACGGGTGCCCGGTTGTTTCGACCACCGTGACGCTGTGCAAGCCAGGTTGAGTCGCGATGGGCTTCGCAGAAGGGGTCTATGCTGGCCGTACCGACCTCATCCCTGTGCAATACACTGCAAGGAGACAATTAATGGAGCCCATGCCCAGTTCCGGAAAGGCGTTTTCCCAAGGCCTGCTTGATGTCCTGATTCGCGCCGGGCTGATCGCCATTATGGCAATATTCTGTTTCGAAATTTTCCATCCATTCCGAGACCTGATGCTCTGGTCGCTGATCCTGGCGATCACCCTCTATCCGCTGCAACGACGGCTCAAAGTCATGCTCGGCTACAAAGAGGGGCGCATTGCGACGCTGATCGTACTGGTCGCCATTGCAATCCTCATGGTGCCCATCTACTTGTTGGGCATCTCGATTGCCGACTCCGTCGAGCGTGCCATGATCGTGATCAAGAACGGTGAGTTCAACATTGCTCCACCGACCGCTTCAGTCGCCGATTGGCCGTTGGTGGGCAAGCCTCTGTATGCCATATGGTTGCAGGCCGCGACCGATCTTCCCGGTTTAGCCGGGAAGTACATACCGCAAATCAAGGGCATCAGCCTGAGCCTGTTGAGCAAGCTCGCCGGGGTCGGCATGGGGTTCCTCATGTTCATCTTCGCCCTGATAATCGCCGGGATTTTCATGGCCTATGGCGAGAGCGGCAGCCGCAGTGCGGTGCAGATTGCTTCGCGCATCAGCGGGCCGATCAAAGGACCGCAAATCTCTGGACTGTGCACTGCCACCATTCGGGCGGTAGCGTTAGGGGTGGTCGGCATCGCCTTTATCCAGATGCTGCTGATTGGCATCGGCTTCGTGCTCAAGGACATCCCTGGCGCTGGCCTGCTGGCTTTGGCGGTGTTGCTGATCGGCATCATGCAGCTTCCGGCCACGCTGATTACCCTGCCGGTCATCGCTTTCGTTTTCGCCACCGAGGGTGCCAGCACAGCGACCATCGTCTTCGCCATCTATGTTTTCGTTGCCGGGCTAGTAGACAATGTCCTCAAGCCATTGTTGCTGGGTCGCGGTGTCGATGTGCCCATGCCAGTGGTGCTGATCGGCGCCCTCGGGGGCATGGTCACCAGCGGCATCCTCGGACTTTTTATCGGGCCGGTAGCACTGGCAGTAGGCTATCAGCTGTTCTGGCAGTGGGTACAGGACCCGCCGCAAGCTCGCTCGCTTGACGAACCTGTCGAAGGCATGGCGGACCCGTCAGACCGCTAACGACTCAGGGCGTGAAGCGGTAACTAGACCAATCGGTTAACCGCAGGCGTCCCGTAGAGGAGGCCAGGATGCGAGCATAAGTGGGGGCGGATCAACCTGATTAGGCTCGCAAAACACTAGCGTCTGAACTCCTAACGTGGAAGTGAGGGGCGGTACGCGGCTTCATCGTGAAGCATCCCCTCGACTGTAGGGTTATAGGGCTCGTCTGTCTCAGCATAGAATACTCATCGCCAGTGCATAACCGTGGCGTGCGACAACGACGCCAAGAAACCCCGCGATTACGTTTGCTAGCGTGCCGACGAGAAACGTCATGAGAAGGTGTGACGCCCAGCTACGACG
Source organism: Pseudomonas sp. KH_021 (assembly GCF_057838865.1). Lineage (NCBI taxonomy): Bacteria > Pseudomonadati > Pseudomonadota > Gammaproteobacteria > Pseudomonadales > Pseudomonadaceae > Pseudomonas > Pseudomonas sp. KH_021. Next base: position 3,882,890 of record NZ_CM174477.1, read on the forward strand.
GGCGATTAAGAAACCGATGGGGTCGACACCCAGGATGTCTTTCGGTACAGAGACGACGTTTGTCCAAGCGTTCCACTTTGATGCGACCTTGAAGGCAAGCCAACCGGCCACTACTACATCAGCATTTGCCAAAAAAGCGCAGAAGAACAGAAAACGCTCTAAAAAGCCCAGCACACTGCCGCCTTCGTTCCCAGACACCACCCTCGCCCATTCGCTGGCTAGAGCGCTGCTTGGCGGTGGCAGAGACATTGACTTCGTCGCATGCGTCAACAACAGCTTGACCGTCAGGCCGAGCAAGAACGTGACAAGAAGGCCGGCTAGGATTTGGACGAGATTGGCAAGTGGTGACATTGCTGACGAGCCCTGATGTTTGAGTTTAGCGGCTGCCGAACGCAGTCCGTTGCACCGAAGGGTTAGGTCTCCGGGCCCTGACTAGGCCAGGCGTTGTGACATTGGCTGCCACTGAAGAACGTTATACGCCACGAACGGATAGCCCAATCTGCTCAATCAGTTCCGGCAACAGACTCAGCATAGCTATTCAATCGCCATCGCTCCGCCCACCGGCGGCTCTTGGCCTTCTCTGCCGGTCATGTCTGCACGAATCTTGCTGATCAAATACGGTGCACATGACTGGTCAGGTCGAATGCAAATGGGGGTCATATGCAATGCAAACGGGTGGTCAAGTAGGGTGCAATTTCGCAGTTTGAGGTCAATCCAGACGAAAGACCGTACATGCGAAACAGATGGATCAAATCTGAGGCGGGGTGGCGACCTTGCCTCGGAACCGAGAAATAGGCTCGCTGCCAGCAACCTCCTTTCTTCAAATCCTTCCAAATGAACGGCCAAGAGCTAGATGAAATGGAAGCGTTGCGACGAGAGCAGAAAAAGGGCCTGAGCCGGGCGCAAAAACGACTGACCGCGCAGGGCCAACGCCCATTGACGTGGAAGGATGTTTTTGGCGATTTGACTGCGAGCGATGAGCTTCACGCGCTCATCGGCGAGTGGCTGGACCTTGCGGAGAACCGGGAGGCCTTTCGGCAGGCGAAGATCCAGTCAACTGTTGAGCAACACTTCAGCGTCTAAGCAAGGTGATACAGGGCTGCAAGCTGCCCTGTATCTCGAACTGAGGATAAACCCAAGACTTACGCTTGAAATGAACTGTAGGAGTCGGCGGTTCGGCGTTCCGATTTACCGGAGTGCCGGACCACAGCGATGGTTTGCACAGCAGGCCTAACCATTGGGGCCCCTGCGGGACCCATCGCGGCTAAAGCCTGCTCCTACAAGGGGGGCGTTTGAGGCAGTAGGGCAACCACTCTTGACTCGATGGTTTCCAATACTTTTGCGCCCTCGGCTACCAGCAAGGCAGCGGCGTCGAGCGCGGCCCATAAGTCGGCTTTTTCGGTGCTCGGTGGCAGGTGGTTGAGCAGGTCGCGGCCCAGGCTTACGCGCTGACTGGCGCAGAGCACAAGGTCGAGCAGGTCGGCTTTGGCGTCGAGGTGGAGAACGGCAGGTGCGGTGGTCGGACAGTAGAGCGGGATAAAATCAGACATCGATAGTGCTCCTCACTAAAACTAGTTAAGAGCCACCTTGTTCGCTGCTAAACGAATTTAGGGTGGCGACTGTACGCGGGTTAGCAGACCGGCAACTAGTAACCAGCGCACCCGAAGGTGCCCCGCGCACAGCCGCCATAACGCAGGGTCCGGGAACATAAAAGCCCACGGAACGGTTACGGTTCTGTGCGATTAGTTGAGCGGGCTGCTAAACCCGATCGCTGATGTGCAGCGACGGGGCGCAGAGTAGCGTTGCAAGGGCGGTAACGCAACAGTGGTCCACAACACAGCCCCCGGCGCGGGAGCGGGAGCGGGATATCACGCAGGGATCGTGATTGCGGCGAGGCTATTGGCGAATGAAAACACCGCGGTTTTCCAGGCATTGCGCGTCATCGTTCATTCGCATGGTCCGGCATTCCGGCTAAAGCCGCTCACACATGCATCTAGATTCAGGAGTTTACCTGCCGCTTGGGAAATTTCCCGCTCAACTTTGGGAAATGGTCCGTATACGAAGAGCATCGATTCCACCAGCCTTGGCTGCTTATCCCACGTCACTCAAATCCGCATGCTCCATTGCGGATGACACTCAGGAAGCGCAGGTCCTACTGGAAGAGTCCATGATCAAAACCAACATCCCTCCTGCCTTCTGGCGAATCACTTCATACATACAACTAGCAGGTCTTGGCATCGCGGCCCTCAGCCTCAGCGCCTGCGGCGTGATCGGCTCACTCGCCAAGGAAGGTGCGATATCTGCCACCGGCCGCTACGGCTGGGACACCTTCACCTTTGCGGGAGAGCTGCCCACTCAGTTCGGGATTAAAGCAATAACTCGCTACGCCCCCATCACGCCGAGTGCAAGCTGTGAGGTCGAGCGTTTTGGAAGCAGTAACAAGGCAGAGCGCAGCCATGTGCAGTCCTACGAAAGCAACATCCAGGGCCAGCCACACAACTTCAAGTTCAACATCCCACTGAGCTACAGCGTTGGTCTTTGCAAGATGCAACTAGCGGCCATTGATTTGAGGATTCGAGGTCGGCATGGCGATCAGGACTGGCAGAAGACGTTTGGTCGCGGGGGGCTTCGTATCCTGGACATTCTTCCCGAAGGCGCGCCAGGGTTCGACTCGAACAACGCACTTCAAATCAGGGGGCGGTGTGATTGGCTTTTTCAGCAAAGCCAAGCCAAGTCTCGCTTTGGAGAGCTCGAGAAGTTATTGACCTGCAAAGGTGCCGGAGCCTATCTGCAATGGGATCAACTGGCCGGTAAGACGGTGAAGCTAGCGATTTCGGTCAATCCAGAAGAAGAGCCTTCCCACGATGACACTTGGGTCAAGTTTCCCAATGGTTGGAAACCTTGCCTACCCAAGGAAGGTGGTTGGATCAGATGCCAAAACCCGCCGACTTTCAAAACCTTCCAAATGAACGGACAGACCTGCACGGTCTATCCCGGCTGCACGGAGTAAACACGGATGACATTCTATATCAAGGAAACTTGCCCCAAACGCGGCTACTGGTGCAGCGTTCGACTGGTGGATGAACATGGCAGCAGCTCGCCCTATGCAGGTCTTGGCTATACGTTTCACGACCGGCTGGGCGAGTCCTACTCAGGCTATCTGGACGATGAGGGCTATGCCCGAATCGAAAATTTTTATTGCGGGCCTTTGGTTCTCGATTTGTCGATGCCTTACCAAGGCTTAGTGGACCCTTGGTACGACGAGCTACAGATTCGAAAACATTTCAAAATCCCGCTCACAGCCCTTCAGGTCGTCGCCGAACAATCCCCCTCAGGCCCTCGCGACAACGGTAAAACCTACCTCGCCAAACAACGCGCCGAAAATGAACAGGCCGAGTTCTACCAAGTTGAAGTACGCGACTTCGTCAAACCCGATGCAGCAGCTCACTTACCTGATACTGATACCTCTCTTTTTCCTCGTCCCTCTTCATTTCTTAAAGAAGTCTGCGGACGGTCCAATCAGCGACCAGGCATTGCCCTGATGGCAAACGAGCACACTCTTCTTGAAATTAAAGCTCTGCGTGCCTACAGCCCGTTGTTCTCACGGGACAAAGCGTTCTGCGCCTTGAATGCCTATCACCTGTCGATGATGTCGGTCTTGAGCTATGCGCCGTTTCATAAAAAGCGCTCTGCCAGCCAGCCCCCCGAGCCGCCGCCCTATCAGGTACCCGGCTGTATCGGCGCCGTCTTGCACAACCAACTGGCCCATCTAGAAAAGCCCACGCTGTTTGAAAGTGCCGGCCCCTATCACTTGCTCTGCGAAGAAGTCCCCTATTCCAAACGACTGGAAGTCGTGCCCTATGACCGGGAGCGCTATCAAAAAGAAGCCGCTTCGGGTTGGGAGTACCCAGAGCAGGTCCATTTCCTCAACGACGACAACGATACCCAGGGTTTTATTACTCACAACGACAAGTTCGTGATCATTTCCATTCGCGGGACTGCAGAGCTTGTGGCCGACGCGCTGCGCGACATGGATGCGCGTCAGGTTCCCCATGAGGATGGATTGGGTCAGGCCCACCGCGGATTTCATGATGCCTTCGTCAAAGCAAAGGAATTTATTGACCAATACATGCGAGCCTTTCACCGAAAAGAGCAAACCATCCTGGTCTGCGGCCACAGCCTGGGAGGCGCCATTGCCCTTCTGCTGGCTGAATGGCTTCGTCGCAAATACTCGGACGATATTCAGCTCTACACCTTCGGCTCTCCCCGCGCAGGCGACAGTGCCTTTGTCAAAGCCGCTGCCGATCTGCCCCATCACCGCATCGTCAATCACAACGACCTGGTGCCCGGCGTGCCTTCCACCTGGATGGACGCCGAATGGAAATTAGCGCTGCCCGGCACGCTGATGCTGGTCGCTTCCGTGGGTTCCCCCTTGTTAGGCGCCGCGCTGTTCTTGGGCGGACTGATGAACTTGCGTGGCGATAATTACGAGCACCATGGCGAGCAATGGCATTTCATGCCACGCAAGCAAAACGCCAACGGCTTCAGCTCGATCCTCTGGCAACCCGGGTGCGCCGCCATCGAACAGAAGATGTGCGCTGAGTTCACGGGGGATATCGACCTTCACGGCGATATGCCCAAGCGCCAAGGTTTGTTGGTGCAGTTGGCCTCGGTGAACCAGCACTCCAGTAACAGTGGGTACAGCCGGGGCGCGTTGACCACTTTGCTGCGCTGGCACACCAGCGTGATGCATCGCGGTGGCGAGCTGTTTACCGAAAGGGAGCGCAAGAAATTAGGCGGGCAAATCGAGCCTTTGCAGGAAGCCATGAGCCAGCCCATCCCCCTTACCTACGTTCAGTTTCGGCAAAAGTTGCGCCTGCAACCCCAGCCACGCCTGGAGAAAATGGGCGAAATCGAACTACGCACGTTGTTCGAACAGGGGCTGGTTGAAATGGAGACGTTGCGACTAAAGCAGAAAAAAGGCTTGAACCGGGCGCAAAAGCGACTGACTGCGCAGGGCCAACGCCAATTGACATGGCAGGATGTTTTTGGAGATCTGACTGCGAGCGATGAGCTTCACGCGCTCATCGGCGAGTGGCTGGACCTTGCGGAAAACCGGGAGGCCTTTCGGCAGGCGAAGATCCAATCGACTGTTGAGCAACACTTCAGCGTCTAAGCAAGGTGATACAGGGCTGTAAGCAGCCCTGTATCTCAAACTGATGATAAACCCCACACTTACGCTTGAAATGAACTGTAGGAGCCTGCCGCCCCCGGCGCCGCGCTGTCGCGTATAGAACCCATGTGGGAGTGCTGGTCCGGCACTCCGGCTCATCAGCGAATAGAGGCGCCGCGGTTTGTCAGATACACCGCGGTGCCCCTATTCGCGGATGAATTGAATCGGTCAAGAGATTTTGGACACCCGTTTAGGTCTTCGTGCCGGCCAGCTTCTCTGCAGCTACCGGCGACCGGTAGCTTCACCGCGTTCTGCCCGATACACCATGGCGTCTGCATCGAGCAAGCTTGGCTCCCACAGAATCAAAAGCTCACTGCTCGATATCGAGGTGAACGGAGATCGGGGTGGGAGTAAAGCTTGCTCACGATAGCTTCACCGCGCTCTGCCAGATACACCGTGGCGTCTGCATCGCGACGGTTCGGCGCCCCGACAAGCTTGGCTCCCACAAGATCAAAAGCTCACTGCTCGATAGCGGGGTGAACGCAGATTGGCGTGGGAGTAAAGCTTGCTCACGATAGCTTCACCGCGCTCTGCCAGATACACCGTGGCGTCTGCATCGCGATGGTTTGCACAGCAGGCCTAACCATTGGGGCCCCTGCGGGACCCATCGCGGCTAAAGCCTGCTTCTACAGGGGGGGCGTTTGAGGCAGTAGGGCAACCACTCTTGACTCGATGGTTTCCAATACTTTTGCGCCCTCGGCTACCAGCAAGGCAGCGGCGTCGAGCGCGGCCCATAAGTCGGCTTTTTCGGTGCTCGATGGCAGGTGGTTGAGCAGGTCGCGGCCCAGGTTTACGCGCTGACTGGCGCAGAGCACAAGGTCGAGCAGGTCGGCTTTGGCGTCGAGGTGGAGAACGGCAGGTGCGGTGGTCGGACAGTAGAGCGGGATGAATTCAGGCATCGATAGTGCTCCTGACAAGCTAGATAAGCGCCACCTGGTCCGCTGCTAAACGAATTTAAGGTGGCGACTGTACGCGGGTTAGCAGACCGGTATCTAGCAACCAGCGCACCCGAAGGTGCCCCACGCACAGCCGCCATAACGTGGTGCCCGGGAACGCGAAAGCTCACGGAACGTTGACGGTTCTGCGGTGCAAGATAAGCGGGCTGCTAAACCCGGTCGCTGATGTGCAGCGACGGGGCGCAGAGTAGCGTTGCAAGGGTGCTAACGCAACAGTGGCACACAACACAGCCCCCGGCGCTGGAGCGGGATATCACGCAGGGATCGTGATTGCGGTGAGGCTATTGGCGAATGAAAACACCGCGGTTTTCCAGGCATTGCGCGTTATCGTTCATTCGCATGGTCCGGCATTCCGGCTAAAGCCCAAATCAATCAAGAGCCGTCTGCGGGATTCCGATCATCCCTAGCTCAGGCAGTGGCTGTGGTTATGGCTGTGGACTGTGGTCTGTGGGAGCGGGCTCTGCCGGATTGCCGGACCACCGCCAATAAAGACTACGCGTAATAACTGAAAAATCGCGGGGCATTCATTCGCTGGCAAAGCCAGCTCCCACATGAATCAAAAGCCGCCCTGCGGGATTCCCGTCAACCATGAAATCTCCCACAGGATCCAGCGCTCACAAATTCTTCGTTCAAATAAAATCTTGTTCTATGAGAGGCGAGCTTGCACAAGATGGCCAGGCCCGTATAGCGGGCCTGGCCATTTTGCATTTACCGCTTTACACGCTCCTGCAAATGGCAAGCGGGTATGGCCACCAGCAGGATCAGCGCCCCCACCACCAGGACAGCCGCGATCACGTCGAACGCCAGGTACAGGTCTCCCGTCGCAGACTTGATAGCGCCCACCACCACCTGGCTGATAACCCCCGCCAAACCGCCAATGCAGCTGATCACCGCAATGCCGACGGCCGCCGATGAGGGCGGCAACAAGGCCGGTGGGATGGTCCAGAACAGCGACAAGGCGGAGATGGCTGCAGCGGCGCCCACGCTCATCAGGAACACCGAGAGCAGCAGGTTGCCCTGGGCCGGGCCCAGCGATAAGAAACAACTGGCGCTCACCAGCAGGGTCACGCCTACATGCCAGCGACGCTCCAGGTGTTTGTCGGAGCTGCGGGCCAGAAGGTACATGCCGAACAAGCCACAAATGTACGGCACGCTGGCCACCAGGCCGATGGTTTTCAGGTCTTCCAGGCCGAACCCGCGAATCAGGGTCGGCATCCAGTAAGACACCGTGTTGGAGCCACTGTAGATACAGAAGAACACCAGGCCCGCGATATACACCCGGGGGTTGCACAGTACCTTGCCAAGGCTGGCCTGGGGCATGTCAGCCGGTTGTCCCTGCGCAACCCCTGCGGCCACCAGCTGCTTTTCTCGCACTGTGAGCCAACGGGCATCCGCCGGTTTATCGACCAGCCAGAACCAGCCGAATACCCCGAGCAGCATGGCTGGAATACCTTCCAGGACAAACAGCACTCGCCAGCCCCCAAGCCCCATCCAGCCGTCGAAGTGGGTCATGATCCAACCGGCCAGCGGCCCACTGACGATCCCGGCGACCATCGCGGCCATCAGGAACACCGCGGTGATTCGGGCTCGCAGCGCGGGTGGGAACCAGAAGGTCAGGTACAAAATGACCCCCGGGAAAAAGCCGGCTTCAGCGATGCCAAGCGCAAACCGCGCGACGATCAACTGGTTCGCCGTGGTCACAAACGCCGTGGCCACGGTGACCAACCCCCACAACAGCATGATCCGGGTCAGAGTGGCGCGAGCGCCAACCCGCTGCAGGTACAGATTGCTGGGAATCTCGAAGAGGATGTAACCGAGATAGAAGATGCCGGCACCGATGCCGTAGGCCGCATCGGTGAGCGCTATGTCTTCGGCCATGCGCAGCTTGGCGAAGGACACGTTCAGACGGTCGATGGTATTGATGGCGTATGCCAGGAAAAGGAACGGCAGCAAGCGCAAGATCACCTTGCGATAGACCGCCCGGGCCTCGGGTGTGGCGTGCTCGGCTGTTGCCGGCAAGGACTGCTCGAATGCATGGCTCATGGAAGGATCCTGCACAATAACGCGCAAAAAAAAACCGGGCCTGACGCCCGGCAAAGTCAACAGCTCGTGACCTTCGCGAGTACGCGGTCAGTTCGAGATGGGTGCCGGCAATTTCTGCAAACGCATCATGGCCTGCTTCACCGCCAGGCTCTGGTAGCTGATGTTGGCGGGGTTCAGATTGACGCCTTCCTGGAATGGATACTGGCCGATGGTCGCCATGAACGTCTGGATTTGCGCCTGGACGGGCACGAACAACCACAGCTGATCGGAGGCCCAGCGCCGCGCCATCGGTGACTCCTTGCGCGCGGTCTCGAACGGGTCGGCCTTGAGGTTGGTAAGGATTGGAAAGTTGGTGACTTTGCGGGTCCCGGTACCAATATCACCGTCCACCGATGCAAAACTCAGTTTCCAGTCCTTCCAGCGCAAGGCATTCAACTCGCCGGCCATCCCGAAGTAGAAGTACTCTTCGCGTGGGCTGTCCTTGGTCTGGCCTTTGAAGAATGGCAAGAAATCGTAGCCGTCCAGATGGACGCGAAACTCTTTACCGTTGCGGTTCGTGCCCTTGGCCATGTCCGCCACCAGGCTTGAGTCGCCGGCCGCCGCCGCCAAGGTCGGCATCCAGTCATTGTGGGCAATCATGTTGTTGTAGTGAGTGCCCGGTTTGATCACCCCTGGCCACTTCACCAGCAATGGCACGCGATGCCCACCTTCATTTGAGGTGCCCTTCTCGCCCGCAAAGGGTGAAGTGCCGCCGTCCGGCCAGCTGAGTTTTTGCGCGCCGTTGTCGGTGGTGTAGATGATGATGGTGTTGTCGGCAATGCCCAGGTCATCGAGTTTCTTCAGCAACTGACCGACCTGCCCGTCATGTTCGACCATACCGTCGGGATACAGGCCGATGCCGGTCTTGCCCTCGGCTTCCTTGGTCAGGTGGGTCCAGACATGCATGCGCGTGCTGTTGAACCAGACGAAGAACGGTTTGTCGGCCTTGTGGGCCTTGTCGATGAAGTTTTCGGTGGCCTGCAGGAACTCGCCATCAATGGTTTCCATGCGCTTGCGGGTCAGCGCGCCGGTGTCCTCGATCTTGCCGTCGGCATAGGCGTGAACCACGCCACGCGGGCCATACTTTTTACGGAACTCCGGGTCTTTGGGGTAGTAGTAGGTTTCCGGCTCTTCCTCGGCGTTCATGTGGTACAGGTTGCCAAAGAACTCATCGAAGCCATGGTTAGTGGGCAGGTGCTTGTCACGGTCGCCCAGGTGGTTCTTGCCGAACTGGCCGGTGGTGTACCCCTGCTGCTTCATCACATCACCGATGGTCGGCGCCCAGTCCGGGATACCGTGCTCGGAGCCCGGCATGCCAACGGTCAACAGGCCGGTACGAAAGGGATGCTGGCCGAGGACAAAGGCCGAACGCCCAGCGGTGCAGGACTGCTCGCCATAGGCATGGGTGAACAGCGCGCCCTCTTTGGCGATCCGGTCAATGTTCGGGGTTTCGTAACCCATCATGCCCTGGTTGTAGGCGCTGAGATTGTAGTAGCCAATGTCATCGCCAAAGATCACCAGGACGTTCGGTTTGTCGGCGGCCATGGCGCCGAGTGACGTCACCAGCAGCAAGCTCGCCAGGGCGAGCGTCTGTAACCCTTTCCCGATCCGGGACATACCGTACTCTCCATCGTTATTGTTATTGGTCGCCAGCAACCTGCATCAATTTGGCGTAGGCCTGCAGATGATGGTCGTCATCACCGAACTGTCGCGCGACCATCAGCAGGTGCTTGGCATGGTGCGACAGCACGTATTCCCAGGTCAGGCCGATGCCGCCGTGCAGTTGGATACCTTGGTCTGCAATGAATCGGCTGGCACGGCTGACGATGAACTTGGCAGCGGCCAGAACCCGGCTGCGCTCGTCACTGTCTGCCTGATCAGCCACGCAGGCGGCATGGATGGCCATGGAGGTGGCCTGATCCAGTTCGATGCGCATGTCCACCATGCGGTGCTGCAAGGCTTGGAATTTGCCAATCGGCTGGCCGAATTGCCGGCGCGTCTTCAGGTAGTCGAGGGTCAGCGCGCAGGCGGCCTCCATGCTGCCGATGGCTTCTGCGCACTGGGCGGCGATGCTCCGGCCTTGCTGGTAACGCAACGCGGCCAGGGCCTGGCCAGGCTCACCGAGCAGCGCTGCGCCGCCGACCTCCACATCGTCAAGGTACAGTTCACAGGCGGTGCGGCCGTCCATGGTCGGGTAGCAACGACGTCGCACGCCGCTGGCCTGTGGGTCGACCAGGAACAGGCTGATGCCATCCTCGTCACGCGGGCCGTGGCTGATGCGCGCGGACACCAGGATCAACCCCGCGCTCTGCCCACCGACCACCACCGATTTACGGCCATTGAGTCGCCAACCACCACTCACGGCATCAGCGCGGGTCTGTACGTCATGCAACTGGTAATGGCTCTGTGGCTCGTCCAGGGCCACGGCCAACTGCAACCTGGCACTGGCGACCTGGGGCAGCAGTTCCTGCTTTTGCGCCTCAGAACCCAGCTGGGCCAGCAGGCCGCCGGCGAAAATCACCGAATGCAGGTAGGGTTCCAGGCACAGGCCGCGGCCCAGCTCGGTCATCACCAGCATGCTGTCCACACCGCTGCCGCCAAAACCGCCATAGGCCTCGGCAAACGGAACAGCGCACAGCCCCAGGTCTCCCAGCTGTTGCAGGAACTCGGTACTGAAGCCCTGCTCGCGTTTGCGGAACTGCTCGCGCTGCTCGAAACCATAGGTGTCACGCACCAGACGGGCTGCCGTGTCTTGCAGCATCTGCTGCTCTTCCGTCAATTTGAAGTCCATGGTCGTTGCCCCTTACAGTTCAAGAATCATTTTCGCGATGATGTTCTTCTGGACCTCGTTCGAGCCGCCATAGATCGAGGCCTTGCGGGCATCCAGGTACTGGTAGGTGGCCGAGGCGCTGTATTCGGTGTAGAGCAACTCATCATCGCCATAGCCCAGCTCGTCCTCGAGGAATGGCAACGCATGGGGCCCCACTGCCTTGCTCATCAGGTAGGCGATGGTCTGGCGGATCTCGGTGCCCTTGATCTTCAGGATCGAACTCTCAGCGCCGGGCGCAGCGCCGTCACGGGCAGCGGCCAGGGTCCGCAGATTGCTCATTTCGGCCGCCATCAGCTGCATTTCCACTTCGGCAACCTGGGTGCGAAACAACGGGTCTTCGATCAGCGGCCGGCCGTCGCGCAGCTCACTGCTGGCGATAGACTTGAGACGTTCAAGCATCGCTTTGTTCTGGGCGATCCCACCAATGCTGGTGCGCTCATGGGTCAGCAGGTACTTGGCGCAGGTCCAGCCTTCGTTTTCGCGGCCAACCAGGTTGGCCACCGGCACCCGCACGTTGTCGAAGAACACCTCGTTGACTTCATGCTCACCGTCAAGTGTGATGATCGGCCGTACGGTGATACCCGGGGTCTTCATATCGATCAACAGGAAGGAAATGCCGCGCTGCTGCTGAGCCTCGGGGTCGGTGCGAACCAGGCAGAACATCCAGTCGGCGTAGTGCGCCAGGGTGGTCCAGATTTTCTGACCATTGACCACGTACTGCTCGCCATCACGCACCGCACGGGTCTTCAGTGACGCCAGGTCAGAGCCCGCACCCGGCTCCGAATACCCCTGGCACCACCAGTCTTCGCTACTGAGAATGCGCGGCAGGAACCGTGCTTTCTGCTCGGGCGTGCCGAATTTGATGATCACCGGCGCCACCATTTTTACGCCAAAGGACACCACCCGCGGCGCGCCGGCAGCGAAACACTCTTCTTCGACAATATGTTTTTGCACCGCACTCCAGCCCGTGCCGCCGATGTCGGCCGGCCAGCCTGGTGCCAGCCAGCCCTGCTCGTTGAGGGTGCGCATCCACTGGACCTGGTCGTGCTTGTTCAGGTGCTTGCCCTGCTGGATTCGCTGGGCAAATTCGTTCGGCAGTTTTGCTTCGAGGAAGGCTCGCACTTCTTTGCGAAAGGCCTGTTCCTCCGGGGTGAAATCAATGTCCATCTCTCTACTCCGCACACCTGTTGGCGCGCCGGCGCATCAGCCGGCCGGCGCGTCGTGGATCAGTTATCGAAAATGATGACCGAGCGCGCCAGCTCACCACGGCGCAACTCATCGAAGGCCTCGTTGATCTGTTCCAGTTTGATTCGTTGGGAAATCATCTGGTCGAGCTTGAGCTTGCCGCTCATGTAGAAATCCACCAGGCGCGGCATGTCCACCGGGAAGCGGTTGGAGCCCATCAACGAACCCTGGACCCGGCGCTCGTGCAACAGGTGATAAGGGTCCAGCTCAATTTTCAGACCCGGCTTGAGCATGCCGATAATGGTCGCGGTGCCGCCGCGGGCCAGCATGGCGAAGGCCTGCTCGGCGGTCTGCTTCAAGCCAATACATTCGAAGGAGTGATGCACGCCACCGCGGGTCAGCTCCAGCACTTGTTTGGCGGCATCGCCGTCCTTGCCGTTGACCAGATCGGTGGCGCCAAATTGCTTGGCCAATTCCAGCTTGGAATCGAGCATGTCGATGGCGATGATCCGCCCTGCCCCCGCCAGCGCCGCGCCGTTGATGGCCGCCAGGCCAATACCGCCACAACCGATCACCGCCACGGTTTCACCGGGGCGGACCTTGGCGGTATTGAAGACCGCGCCCGTGCCGGTGGTCACCGCACAGCCCAGCAGCGCCGCGCGGTCGAGCGGCATGTCACGGCGGATCGCGACACAGGCGTTTTCATGGACCAGCATCTGTTCGGCAAAGCCGGACAGGTTGACGAACTGCGGCATCGGCTTATGGGCATAGGTCAGGCGCGGCTCGTCATCGGCGTCGCGCTTGGTTTCCGGCGAGACGCAGCGCGACAGGTGGCCGGTGACACAGTGTTCGCAATGGCCGCAGAACACGGTCAGGCAGGTGACAACATGGTCGCCCGGCCTGACCGAACGCACGTCGCAGCCGACCTGCTCGACGATACCGGCAGCCTCGTGCCCCAGCACCAGGGGGCCCGGAAACGGATAAGACCCATCAACCACATGCAGGTCGGAGTGGCAGACACCCACCGCCTGGGTGCGGATCAGGACTTCACGCGGACCTGGCTTGCTGATACCGATCTGTTCGATGACCAGCGGGGCTCCAACCTGGTGGAATACGGCAGCTTTCATGACATACCTCTCAAGAGTGGGCGTAGGGGGTTCAGGCCGGCTTTACCGGGGAACGAAATACCGCCTTGGCGTGGCTGAAGGTGCGGAAACCATCGATACCGTGATAGCTGCCCATGCCGCTGTGACCGACGCCACCGAAGGGCAGGCTTTCCACCGCTACGTGCTGCATGACCTCGTTCAGGGTCACCCCACCGGAGCAGGTACGGTTGAGTACAAAGGCTTCTTCCCCCGCGTCGTGGCCGAAGTAGTAGAGCGCCAGCGGGCGTGGTCGGGCGTTGATAGAGGCCACGACCTCGGTGAGGCGCTCATAGGATTTGATCGGCAGCAGCGGGCCGAAGATCTCGTCCTGCATCACCTGCAAGTGGTCGCCGGGGTCACGCAGTAAGGTCGGCACAATCTTGTTGTTTGCAGCTGTGCTGAAGTCCTCGCCAGCCGGGTTCAGCTCGACCAGCTCGACACCGGCTGCGCGGGCTTCGCTCAGATAGCCCAGCAGGCGCTCGAAGTGCCGCGTGTTGATCACCGAGGTGTACTCGGGATTATCCTTGAGGGTAGGAAAGAATTTGGCCACAACGGCTTTGGCCACCGCGATGAACTCATCCACCCGCTCGTGCGGAACAAAGACATAGTCCGGCGCCACACAGAGCTGACCGGCGTTGAGCAACTTGCCGAAAATGACCTTGGCGACCGCGGTCTTGAAGTCGGCGGAACGAGAAATAATGGCGGGCGACTTGCCCCCCAGTTCCAGGGTGACGGGTACCAGGTTGTCGGCTGCGGCACGCAACACCTGCTTGCCGATGCTGGCCGCGCCCGTGAACAGCAGGTGATCGAACGGCTGGCTGCAAAATGCCTGGGCGACTTGCGGGCCTCCGGTAATCACCGCAACTTCCTCGGGGGCGTAGACCGAACGGATCAGCCGGGCGACCAAGGCAGAGGTGTGCGGGTTGAACTCCGAGGGCTTGATCATCACTCGATTGCCGGCCGCCAGTGCTCCGGCCAAGCCCTTGAAGATCATATTGCCGGGCACGTTCCAGGCCGTGACGATGCCCACCACGCCCAGTGGCTGGTACTGCACCCAGGCCTCACCAACCTTGGTCTGGCGCGTTTGTGGCAGCATCCATTCGGCCAGCTCTGCCTGGGTCTGCTTGAGCGTTGCCAAAGGCGACTGCACTTCGCTGGCCCGCGAGAAAGCCGGGCTACGATGACCAAAATCGGCCGTCAGTGCATCGATGATGTCCTGTTCGTGATCAATCAGCAGCCCTATGGCGCGGTCGATCAATTCACAGCGTTGTTCCACGCTGTAGGGTTCATTGGCCAGGTAGGCCGACCGTTGTCGTTCCAGAATTGCGCGAATATCTGCATGCGTCGGGCTTTCAATAGCGCTCATACACATTCCTCTTATTGTTCTGTCGGCGTCGTGCTGGGTTCATGGTTGTCGATCAACTTCAGGACTGCGCCACCCGTATCAGGTGGCGGCCTGAGAACCTCAAGAACAACGCCTTGCGAGCAAGACGCTGTTCCGCTTACGGCAAGAAAAATCAGCGAATGCCTGCGTTGCGCAGCGCCGCTGGGGTGAAGTCGCTCAGGGAGGCGGACATGCCGTACTGCACACCTTTCTTGGACTCATTGGTCAAGCCCATCACGATGTAACGCCCGGCCGTCAGGTCATTGATCGACTGAGCCGCGTAGGTGGCGATGCCGTGCTCGAAATCGTTCAGTGCAAAGCCTTCGCTGACCCGCCACAGCTGGCCACGGCCATCGTAGTGATCGACCTCGGCCAGTTGCCAGGTGTCCTCGTCGAAGTACAGGTCGCGCTTGGCATAGATATTCCGCTGGCCGGCCTTCAGCGTCGCCTCCACATGCCAGACCCGATGCAGCTCGTAGCGAGTCAGGTCCTGGTTGATATGCCCGGGTTTGATGATGTCGTCGTACTTGAGCTTGGGCGACTGCAACCGGTAGTTGTTATAGGGGATGTAGACCTCCTTCTTGCCAATCAACTTCCAGTCGTAACGGTCGGGCGCACCGTTGAACAGGTCTGCGTTGTCCGTGGTTCGCAAGCCGTCAGCCGCGGTCCCCGGCCCGTCGTAGGCCACCTGAGGTGCACGGCGCACTCGGCGCTGACCGGCGTTGTATTGCCAGGCCATGCGCGGCTCGTTCACCTGGTCGATGGTTTCATACGCCAACAACACGTTACCGGCCAGGCGCGACGGCGCGGTGACCCGCTGCTTGTAGTAATAAATAATGTTTTGCGCCTGGTTCTTGTCCACACCCTGCATGTATTGCGGGGCGCCCATTTCATCCTCGATCTCGACGACGGTGTAGGTACCGTTGGCTTGGGGCGTCATCTGCGCGGTGGTGCGTTTGAAGTTCGGCCCCCGGTAACGGGTCGTGTGGTTCCACAGCACCTCGATGCCGCTCTTGGGAAGCGGGAAAGGGAAGAAACGCGTGTCGGAGAAATTGCGCAAGGCGTTGCCGTTATCGGCCAACTCAGTGCTGACGGCACTCTTCTTCGCAATCTCGTAGATCTCCTGAGAGGCCGATGCGCTGCGATGGGTCTTGTACACCGGGATCTTGTAGCTCTCGGGGTAGCGCGTGAACATCGCCAGCTGGCCTGGGGTCAGCTTGTCCTTGTACTGGCCGGCATTGGCTGCGGTGATGGTGAACAGTGGTTTTTCATCTTTGAAGGGGTCGCCCAAAAAACCGTTTTCATAAGGTGCGGCGCCCTTTTGCAGGCCGCCGGTCCAGGCCGGGATGCTGCCATCGGCGTTGCCGGCTTTCTGACCTCCCAGCGGTGTCAGGGTGGTGCCCAGTTGGGCCGCTTCCTGCGGCGAAACCGCCGCCATCACGCCGGTGGCCAACAACGACAGGGTCATTGCGCCAACGCGCAGCATAGTGATCGTGTTCATTCTTAAGTTCCTCTGCCCAGGTTGCATCAGAAATTCACGCCGAAGCTGAGCGCGACATAGTCACGGTCGACGTTAGTGTTGAAGTCGCCACCGAAGTAATCGGTGTAACTGAGACTGGCGGTGTAGGTGTTGAGGTAATCGGCATCCAGACCGAGGCTGACGGCCTTGGAGCCTTCATCGAAGTTCGGGCCATTACCCGAGACGTCATGGGACCAGGCCAGCGATGGCGACAGGTTGATGCCCGCGATCGCGTTGGGGTAGTCGAGCTTGGCCCGCACCCGGTAGCCCCAGCTGTTGCTGGTATAGAAACCGTCGTCGTTGCATTCCTGCGCCGGGTTACTGGCCGTTGGCAGGCCCGCGGCAGTGCCTGTGCACGCGGCCAGGCCTTGCGCACCCGGCAGTTCACCGGAGCCAAAGGCCGGGCTGCGACCGAAGCGCAGATCGGTGCCGTCGGCCTTGCCCAGACCGCCGATGTGGTTGTAGCCCACTTCACCCACCAGGGAGAGGCGGTTGGCACCCAGCACCTGGTCAACGAACTGGGTGACGGTGACCTGTGCCTGAGTCACCGGCATGCGCTTGTAGCCCTCCACCGTGGCACCGGGAGTGCGTCCGGCAAAGCCGGTGGTGATCAGCGGTGAGGTTGCACTGAAGGTGGCCGCGGACAGCAGGTCGGCGGTATTGAGTTGCAGTGGCATGTTCGGCCGGAAACTGACCTCACCGCCCAGGGAGGTGCCGCCCAGGTTGGTCTGGAAGCTCAGGCCATAGAGGCGGACATCCTCGGGAAAGTCGATGAAGTACCGCGCGCTGCGGGCAGAAGCGAGACCGCCGCTCAGGTCAGACATCTGATTGACGCTCAAAAACGGGGCTCGACTGTGATAGTTCATCGCGTAGGCGCCGAACTCGGTCTCGTTGAGCTCCGGCACGAACCAGCGCAAGGCCAGGCCATACTGCCCGTCGTTACGCGCCTCATCGTCGTTAAGGCGCGGGATGTAGGCGTTGGTGTTGGCATCGACCGGGCCGGTGTTGTCCGAGACGCCGGGCGGCAAGTCGAGGCCGGCGACCACCAGACGGTCGTCGCAGCCCTTGGCGATACCGTCGCTGCCGAAGAACGTACCGCAGTTATCGACGATCGATTTTTGCCACTGCAGTTGATAGAAGACTTCGGCCGTCAGGTTCTCGGCCAGCCCCTGGGAGAGATAGAACATGTTGACCGGGATCAGGCCTTCCTTCACCTCGGCCCCCGGGCGCCGCAGGGCTGCCACGTCGATCGGGTTGATGCTGTTGATCGAGTTACCGATAAAGGTGCTCTCGCCCCAGCTCACTACCTGTTTGCCAAGCCGCACGTTGCCGGCCTGATCGCCCAGGGTGTAGTTGTGGTAGACGAAGCTGTCGAGGAACATCGCGCCGGAGGACTTGGCCGCACGCTCGCGGCCGCGGTCGTCGATGTCGTAGAACGGGCGGTGCTCATCCTTGAGCTCGAAGTCATACCAGTACTTACCGCGCACGAAGGCGCCGCTTTCACCGTATTTGAGCTCCAGGTCATGCACACCCTTGAAGATTTTCGAGAAGGTCTCGCCCTTCTTGAAGTTCAGGCGGTTGTCATCGACGGTACGCGACGAGGAGGTTCCTCGTTCGCCCTGCGAGTTGAAGTTGGAAATCAACGACGGATCAGGCCCGCGCACCGACCAGCTGGAGCCAATCGACAGCGAGGAGTCGAACTGGCCCGAGATCTCCCCGATATTGAAATCAATCGCCTGAGCCTGAGTACTCATTCCTGCGGTTACCGCTACGGCCAGCAAACTGGGCTGGAAGACTCCGCGGATTTTTTTTCTTGTCATGCGGTTTCTCCGATTAAGGATGAAAGGGTGAGGCCATGTACCCGATGGCCCTGATACCCGAATGGGTGGTTTGAGACCTCGTGCAACAGCTTCCGTATTCGGGTTATCGCTGGCAGAGCCGAGCCTGATCCCTGGACCGAATGTAGTGACGAGGGGGGGGTAAAAAGCCCCCCGCATTGGGTGGCAGAAAAGCCAATCCGAGGTTGCTCGTCGATTCGAGCCGGCGCCGCCAGCGTGGCGGGCGACCACCCGAGTCGGGTGGCGCTGAGTGACCCGGCAAGTCCGAGCATGGCGCAAGCCCTCCCGCCATTGACACCAGGACGCCCAATGAAGACCGAGCTGATCACGCTGCGCAAAGCCCAACTTCTGATCAATGGCGGCATTGCCGAGTTCTCGCACCAGGACCCGAGCTCGCGCAACGCCTTGTCGCTGGACCTGCGCCAGGACTACAGCGAGATGCTCGACCGCGTGCAATCGGATCGCAGCATTCGCGCCTTGGTCATCACCGGTTCAGGCGGCAGCTTTTGCGCAGGCGGCGACCTCAAACCCTTCAAGGAACGCCAGACCAGCACCGACCCCGAACTCAACTCCGCGGATGCCATGCGCCGCCGCCTGCAGGCCGTGCACGTCTGGGTGGAGCGCTTGCGCAACCTGGAAATCCCGGTCATCGCGGCGGTCGACGGACCGGCCTATGGCGCCGGTTTCGCCCTCGCGCTGGCCGCCGATTTCGTGCTCGCCTCGCGCCGCGCCTCGTTCTGCATGTCCTTCGCCAAGGTTGGCCTGGTCCCGGACTCGGGCACGCTGTACATGCTGCCCCGGGTGGTCGGCCTGCAAATGGCCAAGGAGTTGATGCTGACCGCACGCCGCGTCGACGTCAGCGAAGCCCAGGCGCTGGGCATCGTGCATGCCGTCTACGACCCTGAAGCACTGCCGGCCCAAGCCTTGAATTTCGCTCGACGCTTTCTCGATGGACCTCGGGAAGTACTGGCGCAGACCAAGAGCTTGCTTAACAAAAGCTTCGAGACCCCCTACGCCACCCTCGCCGAGCTGGAATGCCTGGCCCAGGCCCTGGTGTCGACCGCGCCCTACCACCCCCAGGCCGTGAACTGTTTCCTGCGTGGCGAGCCCGCGCCTTTCGACTGGGATCGCCAGGCCTGAGACCTGAGATGAGTGCCGACCACCCACCTTGGGTGGAGTTCTCCAGGTCGTCACGACCTACCGTAAAGCCTGACAGCAGAGGCCTATCAACGGCGATACCCGAAGTCATGCGCGTACTGATCGCCCGCAATTGCTGATCCCTCCAACAACAAGGAAAACTCCATGAGCCAGAAAGTGTTCGTCGCCGGCGTCGGCATGATTCAGTTCAAAAAACCCGGTACCAGCGAGACCTACGATGTCATGGGCGAGCAGGCAATTCGTCTGGCGCTGGCCGACTCGGGTCTGGATTTTGGCGACATTCAGCAGGCCTACGCCGGTTACGTCTATGGCGACTCCACCTGCGGCCAGAAGGCCCTGTACCGCGTCGGCATGACCGGCATCCCGCTGATCAATGTCAACAACAACTGCGCCACCGGTTCCTCCGCACTGTTCCTGGCTCGCCAGGCGGTACAGAGCGGCGCGGTGGACTGCGCGCTGGCGTTTGGCTTCGAACAGATGAACCCGGGTGCGCTGAAATCCGCCTGGAGCGACCGCGCACCGGCCACCGAGCGCGCGCTCCACGTGAGCAACGAGCTGATCGGCATGACCGAACTGCCCAACGCAATTCGTCAGTTCGGGGGTGCCGGCTACGCGCACATGCAGAAGTACGGTACTCGGCTGGAGACCTTCGCGGCGATCCGCGCCAAGGCCAGCCGCCATGCCGCGCGCAACCCGCTGGCGGTCTTTCGCAATGTGGTCAGCACCGAAGAAGTGATGGCCGCACCGATGCTCTGGGAAGGCGTGATGACCCGGCTGATGGCCTGCCCGCCGACCTGTGGCGGCGCGGCGGCGATCGTGGTTTCCGAAGCCTTCGCCAAGAAGCATGGCCTGCGCGCCGACGTGCTGATCGCGGGCCAGGCACTGACCACCGACCTGCCGAGCACCTACGACGCCAAGGACATGATCCGCGTGGTCGGCTTCGACATGACCCGTCTGGCCGCCCAGCAAGCCTACGAGCAGGCCGGTATTGGCCCCCAGGATGTGCAGGTGATCGAGTTGCACGACTGCTTCGCCCAGAACGAACTACTGACCTACGAAGGCCTGGGCCTGTGTGCCGAGGGTGGCGCCGAGCAGTTTGTGCATGACGGCGACAACACCTACGGCGGCCAGTGGGTGACCAACCCGTCCGGTGGCTTGCTCTCCAAGGGCCACCCGCTGGGTGCCACCGGTCTTGCCCAATGCTACGAGCTGACTCACCAACTGCGCGGCACGGCCGGTGATCGCCAGGTGGCGGGCGCGCGCGTCGCTGTGCAGCACAACCTTGGCCTGGGCGGTGCCTGCGTGGTCACCGTATTCCAGAAGAACTGACAGACCCATGGAGTGAGCGACATGATCGACCAGAAACACATCGGCAAGGAGATCGGCTCTTTCACCGTCACCGCAGAGCTGGGCCAACTGCGCCTGTTCGCCAAAAGCGTTGGCGAAACCAACCCGATCTACTTTGACGAGCAAGCCGCGCGCGACACCGGTCACCCCAGCCTGCCGCTGCCACCCACCTTTTTGTTTTCGCTGGAGTTCCTCCTGCCGTCGCAAGCCTGGCGCGACGAGCTGGGTATCGTGCCGGCCCGCGTGCTGCACGGTGAGGAAACGTTCAAGTACCACCGCATGGCCTACGCCGGCGACACCCTGCACTTCGTGACCCGCATCGCCGACATCTACGCCAAAAAAGGTGGCGCCCTGGAGTTCGTGGTGCGCGAGTCGCGCGTGACCAATCAACGTGGCGAGCACGTGGCTGACCTGCGCAGCGTCCTCGTCCATCGCAACGGCTGAAGCGGAGAATCCTGATGAACACCGTGACTTTCGACTCCCTCCAGGTCGGCGACCTGCTGCCGGCACTGGCCCTGGCGCCGATCAACCGCACCACCCTGGGGCTGTTCGCCGGCGCCTCGAACGACCACAACCCGATCCACATCGACCTCGACTACGCACGCAAGGCCGGCATGAGCGACGTGTTCGCCCACGGCATGCTGTCGATGGCCTACCTCGGTCGCCTGCTGACCCAGTGGGTCGACCAACGCCAACTGCGTGAGTTCGGCGTGCGCTTCATCGGCATCACCCACCTCGGCCACCAGATCACCTGCACCGGCAAGGTTGTGGAGAAGTTCACGGCCGACGGCGAACAACGCATCAAGGTAGAAATCCAGACCGCCAACCAATACGGCGACGTGAAAATCCTCGGCGACGCTGTGATCGCCGTCTGATTCCCACTCAACAGGAGTACACCCCCATGGCAAAACTCGACGGCAAAGTAGCACTGGTCACCGGCTCCGGCCGCGGTATCGGTCAATCCATTGCACTGAAACTGGCCAGCGAAGGCGCCCGCATCGTCATCAACGATCTGGACGCCGACCCGGCTCACGAGACCGCGGAACTGATCCGAAAAATGGGCGGCGAAGCGGCTGTCTGCCACGGTAATGTCAGCGCTCCGGATTTTGCCGAGCGTTACATCAAGACCGCGATGGACAACTTCAAGGGCATCGACATCATCGTCAACAACGCTGGCTACACCTGGGACGATGTGATCCAGAAGATGAGCGATGAGCAGTGGCACGCCATCCTCGATTGCCACCTGACCGCGCCGTTCCGCATCCTGCGGGCCGCCTACCCGATCATCAAGGCCCAGGCCCAGGCCGAAGCTGCCGACGGTCTGGAAGTGTTCCGCAAAGTGGTCAACATCTCTTCGGTCTCGGCGCTCAATGGCAACGCCGGGCAGATGAACTACTCCTCGGCCAAGGCGGGTGTGATCGGCATGACTCGCTCGCTGGCCCGCGAATGGGGGCGCTTCAAGGTCAACGTCAACGCGGTGGCATTCGGCTTCATCGAAACCCGCATGACCCGGGCCGACGCCAACGCGGGTGCAACCGTGAATATCGAAGGCCGTGACATCCGCGTCGGGATCAGCCCGGAAGCGGCCAAGTCGCACTCCCAGCGCAACCCACTGGGCCGACCCGGTACGCCGCAAGAAGCCGCTGATGCTGTGTACCTGTTCTGCTCGCCCGAGTCGAACTACATCACAGCCCAGACCATCGCCGTGGCAGGCAATCTGCAATAAGCACCCTCGCGGCTGCGCCCGTTCGATGCGCCTCGCCCTGGTGCATGCGCAACGGCAGGCGCAGCCGCTGTGCGCGAATGACTGCTTATGGAGCAGAGCTGATCGAATAACAATAAAACTGGAGAGCTCAATGGCTACGGATAAGGGCGACGCTCGCCCGCTGATGACACACCGCTGGGCGGTGCTTTCAACCGCACTCACGCTGTGTGGCGCACTCTGGATGATGTCGGCCTGCGCTGTGGAAACGACGGTCGCAACGGACCGCTATGCCATCGACTCGGCCAAGGCTGTGCGCAGCCTGATGCTGGATGTCGTTCATGCCGGTACTCGGCTGGTGGCCGTGGGCGACCGTGGCCATATCCTGTATTCCGATGACCAGGGCCAAACCTGGGCCCAGGCAAAAGTGCCGACCCGGCAAATGCTCACGGCGGTATTTTTCGTCGACGACCAGCATGGCTGGGCGGTCGGCCATGATGCCCAGATCCTGGCCACGGCCGACGGCGGCACCACCTGGCGCAGTCAATTCCAAGACCTTGCGCGTGAGGCACCGTTGCTCGACGTCTGGTTCAAGGACGCCAGCACCGGCTTTGCCGTGGGTGCCTATGGCCAGTTCCTCGCAACCACCGACGGCGGCCAGCACTGGAGTGACGCCAGCGAGCGCCTCGATAACGAAGACCAGTATCACTTCAATGCCATCGGTGCCGTGAAGGACACCGGCCTGTTCATCGTCGGCGAACAGGGCAGCCTGTTCCGCTCCGCCGACTGGGGCCAGACCTGGGAGCGCGTGCAGGGCCCCTATCAAGGTTCGCTGTTCGGCATGATCGGCACGGGGCAAGGCCGCACGCTGCTGGTCTATGGCCTGCGCGGCAACCTGTTCCGCTCCACGGATTTCGGCGACAGCTGGGAAAGCATCCCGCTCCAAGGCGCCCGTGGTGCACTGGAGTTCGGCCTGTCCGGCGCCAGCCTGCTCACTGACGGCAGCCTGGTGCTGGTCGGCAACGGCGGCAGCGTGTTGCGCAGCGACGACGCCGGCCAACACTTCAGCGTGCTCAACCGGCCAGACCGCCTTTCGCTTTCTGCCGTCACCGGCGGTGCCAATGGCGAGCTGATCCTGGTCGGCCAGGGCGGCATACACACGAGCGCTACGACCGGCGCTGAACTGGGCCAACAGGTGGGACAACGATGAGCAGCCGTGAGAAGTTTTCGATGAGTCAACACCAGCAGGATCAGGCCACCTTCCTTGAGCGGCTGATTTTCAACAACCGGCCGGCGGTGATCTTCATCTGCCTGCTGGTCAGCAGCTTCCTGTTCTACCAGGCCACGCTGATCCGCCCCTCCACCAGCTTTGAGAAGATGATCCCGCTCAAGCACCCCTTCATCGAGAAGATGCTGGAGCACCGCAATGACTTGGCGAACCTGGGCAACAGCGTGCGCATCTCGGTGGAGGCGGTCGAGGGTGACATCTTCTCCAAGGACTACATGGAGACCCTGCGCCAGATCAATGACGAAGTCTTCTACATCCCCGGTGTCGACCGCTCGGGCATGAAGTCGTTGTGGAGCCCCAGCGTGCGCTGGACCGAAGTCACCGAGGAAGGCTTCGCCGGTGGCGAGGTGATCCCACAGAGCTACAATGGCTCGGCCGGTAGCCTGGAACAGCTGCGCAACAACGTGCTCAAGTCCGGGCAGGTCGGGCGCCTGGTGTCCAACGATTTCAAGTCGAGCATCGTCGAGATTCCGCTGCAGGAGTCCTACCCGGACCCTGACGACCAAGGCAAGCAGGTTGCGCTGGACTACCAGATGTTCTCCCACAGCCTGGAAGAAAAGATCCGCGACAAGTACCAGGCGCAGAACCCCAACGTCAAAATCCACATTGTCGGTTTCGCCAAGAAGGTCGGTGACCTGATCGACGGCTTGAACATGGTGGTGATGTTCTTCGGCGTGGCTTTTGTCATTACCCTGGTGCTGTTGTACGGGTTCACTCACTGTATCCGCAGCACCATCGCCGTGTTGAGTACCACCCTGGTGGCAGTGGTCTGGCAGTTGGGCCTGATGCACGCCGCAGGCTTCGGCCTGGACCCGTACTCGATGCTGGTGCCTTTCCTGATCTTCGCGATCGGCATCTCCCACGGTGTGCAAAAAATCAACGGGATTGCCCAGCAGTCCGGTGAAGCAGACAACGCCCTGACGGCGGCGCGGCGCACCTTCCGTCAACTGTTTTTGCCGGGCATGATCGCCATCCTCGCCGATGCCGTGGGCTTTATCACCCTGCTGATTATCGACATCGGGGTGATTCGCGAACTGGCCATTGGCGCCTCCATCGGCGTGGCCGTGATTGTCTTCACCAACCTGATCCTCCTGCCGGTGGCGATCTCCTACGTTGGCATCAGCAAGCGCGCCATCGAACGCAGCAAGCTGGACGCCGTGCGCGAGCATCCGTTCTGGCGTGCGCTGTCGAACTTTGCCAGTGCGAAAGTGGCACCGGTATCCATCGTCCTGGCATTGCTGGCCCTGGTCGGTGGCCTCTGGTACGGGCAAAACCTGAAGATCGGCGACCTCGACCAGGGCGCCCCGGAGCTGCGCCCCGACTCGCGCTACAACCAGGACAACCAGTTCATCATCAACAACTACTCGACCAGCTCGGATGTGCTGGTGGTCATGGTCAAGACCCAGGCTGAAGGCTGTTCGACCTACGCGACCATGGCGCCGATCGACGAGTTGATGTGGACAATGAACAACACCCAGGGCGTGCAGTCGGCGGTTTCCCTGGTGACCGTGTCCAAGCAGATGATCAAGGGCATCAACGAGGGCAACCTGAAATGGGAAACGCTGTCGCGCAACCCCGATGTGCTGAACAACTCCATTGCCCGTGCCGACGGCCTGTACAACGCCGACTGCTCGCTGGCGCCGGTGCTGATCTATCTCAACGACCACAAGGCCGAAACCCTGGACCGCGCCGTCGCGGCCGTGAAGGCGTTCGCCAGGGACCACGACCAGGACGGTCTCGAGTTCCTGCTGGCGGCCGGTAATGCCGGTATCGAAGCGGCCACCAACGAAGTGATCAAGACCAGCGAGCTGACCATCCTGATCCTGGTGTACCTCTGCGTGGCGGTGATGTGCCTGATCACCTTCCGTTCGTTCGCCGCCACCTTGTGCATCGTGTTGCCGCTGGTGCTGACCTCGGTGCTGGGCAATGCGCTGATGGCGTTCATGGGCATCGGCGTGAAGGTCGCGACACTGCCCGTCGTCGCCCTGGGCGTGGGCATCGGCGTGGACTACGGGATCTACATCTACAGCCGCCTGGAAAGCTTCCTGCGGGCCGGCCTACCGTTGCAGGAGGCCTACTATCAGACGCTCAAGTCCACCGGCAAGGCGGTGCTGTTCACCGGGTTGTGCCTGGCGATCGGCGTGGCGACGTGGATTTTCTCGGCGATCAAGTTCCAGGCCGACATGGGCCTGATGCTGACCTTCATGCTGTTGTGGAACATGTTCGGCGCGCTGTGGCTGCTGCCAGCGTTGGCGCGGTTTCTAATCAAGCCGCAGAGGATGGTTGGGCAACAGAGCAAGTCGTTGTTTGCCCATTGACCTGCGCGCTGCGCGCGGCCAATGTCGAGGGTCCCCTGTTCGACCAGTCAAAAGCCCTCTACCTGAACACTCAGAACCTCTTCGGCCTGTTCGGCGGCATGCCACCAGGCAAGCCAGGTGGCGGTCCGAAAAAAATGGCGATGGGGAATAAACCCATCGCCATCAGTGTAACCTTTCTAATGTGACTTACTTGTTACCGCTTGTTGCTTTGCCTGCCTCTGGGGCGGCTTTGCCGGCTGCTGCAGTCGCTGCGTCAAAACCGCTCTGGGCAACGTCAGCAGCCTGTTTTACGGCTTTCTGTGCGCTTTCAAAAACGGTGCCGGCATTCGCCAGCGACGACTTGAACGCTGCCACAACAGGCTCGGAGCCAGCCGGCGCATTTTTGCTGATCACTTCAACGAACTCTTGCACCTGCTGGGTGCCCGCCTCGACCTGACGCGTGGTCAGTTCGGCGATTTCCGACTGGGTGCCAACAATCAGCGCTTGCACTTGGCGATTGAACTCAGCCAGGCGTTCGGCTTGCACATTTGGCTGGGTGAAAGAAGCCTGGAGCTCAGCGAACCCTTGTGGATCACGGACTGCCAGCAGTTTGCGAAAACCGTCCAACTGCTCCTCGGTGGAAGCCTGCAGCGTCTTGATCTGCAATTGGGTGAACTGTTCAACGCTGGCGAAGATTTTGCCGCTGATTTGCTGCAGGGCGTCTAGGTTGGCTTTCTGAGCTTCTTGCAATTTTTCCGAGTTAAAAAAAGACATGCTTGAATCTCCTGATTCTGAAAGACCGACATAGGCCTGAGGACGCGATAGCGATCCTGCTGATCATCACGTTAGCCTTGATATTGCAGTGCACAAATTCCTTTGGCAACGTTTTTTTGTGCGCCGCACAAAATTTTCCCCCGCCTTCCTCTATTCGTTCTAGACTCCAGCATCGAACGGCAGCCAAGCACTCTTGATTCATGAGGCGCAGGCAGCGGCTTCTCATGCATAACGCCAGGAGAGCATCATGGACCAGGAAGAAATTATTGCATCGCAATATGAAAAGCTTTCCTTTCAACACGGCCTGTTCGAACACCTGAGTCATCTGCAGCGCCTCAATACCCTGAACGTCCTCGATGCTTTGCGCCAGCGCCGGGAAAAAACCCTCGCGCCCCTGACTCGGGGTCAACTCAGACCACCCTCGCCCGCTGACTGGCTGGAATACTTCACCGACCTCAGCCAACGCAGCCTGCTGTTCTGGGACACCCTGCGCCAGCGCGGCGACAACACGCTGGCCCATGCACGCGCCGGGTATCCGCTGCTGCTCAAGTTCGATCATGAAACCCTGATCGCAGGCTCCGATCTCCCACGCCCGGTCAACTATTCTCTGTTGCGAATCCTCCCAGGACCTGAGCAAAGAATCGACAGCAACGGCCAGCCGGTGATCATCATTGACCCACGCGGCGGCCACGGCTCGGGCATCGGCGGCTTCAAACAGGATTCGGTATTAGGTGAAAGCCTCAGAGCCGGCCACCCCACCTATTTCATCTCTTTCAGTCACTCACCACAGCCTGGGCAAACCCTGGCTGATATCGCCCAAGCCCAGGCCCGGTTCATCGAAGTCGTCAGCGCCCGTCACCCGGCCAACAGCAAGCCGATCATCATCGGTAACTGCCAGGCCGGCTGGGCCTTGATGGGACTGGCGGCAACTCGACCGGAACTGCCGGGATTGATCATTATCAACGGTGCCCCCTTGTCATACTGGGCCGGTGTCAATGGACGCAATCCGATGCGCTATACCGGTGGACTGCTGGGTGGAGGCTGGATGACTCGCCTGGGCAGCGACTTGGGCAATAACCGCTTCGACGGTACCTGGCTGGTCAGCAACTTCGAGAACCTGGACCCGGCCAACACCTATTGGGGCAAGTACTACCAGCTGTTCAGCCAGATCGACAGCGAGGCCGGGCGTTTTCTCGACTTCGAACGCTGGTGGGGCAGCCCAACCCTGCTCAATGGCGAAGAAATCGAGAAGATTGTCGATGACCTTTTCATCGGCAACCAGTTGTCCGCCGGACTTGGCCGCAAGAGCATCGGCATCGACCTGAAACGGATCGAAGTACCGGTGGTGGTGTTCTGTTCCTATGGAGACAACATCACCCCTCCACAGCAGGCATTGAACTGGATCACCGATGTCTACCCCAGTGATCTCGCTTTGCATGACGCTGGACGCACCATCGTCTATCTGCGGCATGCCAGCATCGGCCATCTGGGGATATTCGTTTCCGGTAAGGTGGCGCGGCGTGAGCACCGTGAGTTGCTCGGTGCGGTTGACGCCCTCAACGCGCTGCCGGCGGGGCTGTATGAAATGCTGATTGACGATCTGCCTGAGCCTTCAGAGGGCGGTGACACACAATATTCTGTGCGTTTCGAATCGAGGCGTATCGCTGATATCCACGGTGACGGCAAGCCGCCCCGTGATGATGATCGTGAATTCGCTTTAGTAGAACGTGCTTCTGAAATCAACAGCACGGTTTACGACGTTTTCGTACGTCCTTGGCTGCGCCAGATGATCAACGAGTCCAGTGCCGAACTGATGCGCAAAGCCCACCCCTTCCATCAGCAACACGTGTTATGGAGCAGCCTGAATCCGGCACTGTGGTGGCTGGCAGGAAGCGCCGCCCAAACGCGCAGCGACCGTCGTCCCGCAAGCCAAGGTAACCCGCTGCTTGCCTGGCAGGAGCTGTTCTCCAACCAGGCGCAAGACGCCCTGAATGCGTATCGCGATGTGCGTGGCGCCATCCAGGAGCTGTGTTTCTACGGCGTTTACGGCGCGCTGAGTACCTTTGCCAGCAACAAGCCTGCGCGAAATCTCCAGGCACATGCAGACCTGCAGGACCAGGCTCTGATCGAGCGCCTGCAGGATGCGCTGCCCCTTGGCGGCCCATTGGAGGCCTTGGTGCGGATTCTGTTTCTGCTGGCCCGCAACAGTGACAGTGCAAGCAAGGAAAGTATCGAAAAACTGATCCAGCAGGTGCATCTGCTGGTCCAGGACCACAGCGATACGCCCGCCGCCCTGCGCGAAGCCATCCGATTGCAGAACCTGCTGGTTTTTGCCCACCCGCAAGAAAGCTTGCACAACCTGCCCTTGCTACTTCCAGAGGCCAAGTCACGCCTACAGGTTCTGACGGTCGTTGGGCAATTAATGCCTGAACTGCTGACAACTACCTACGCTTGCGGCGAATTATGGCGTGAATTGCACGCGCTACTCGAAGTCCCCCTGCCAGGTTTTAGCCTGACCCAACCGCCCGGTGAAGCAGACACCCTCGTTGTTACAAAACCAAAACGCAAAGTGAGCAAAAGGTCGAAAGCCCCCAAGCCCAAATGAATATTAATCAAGGAATTACGGGTGTACCCGTTCGGCGTAGGAGCCTGCGATCTTTTGACCGTTGCGCAGATCGACGGGGTTCATGGACAGGATCTGCGCGGCTTCCTCGACCTCAAACGATGACTCATCAGTTCGATACTGACCGGGGGTCATACCAAACCAGCGGGTGCACGCCTTATGGAAGCTACTGTGGTCATGAAAGCGGAGCAGATAAGCCACATGTTTCATATTGAAATGACAATGGCGCAGATAGAAGTCGGCCAACTGCCGGCGTACATCGTTCAGGACATCCTTGAATTGCGTGCCATCCTTCTCAAGGCCTCGTTGAAGCGTTCGCTTGCTGAGGCTCAGTGCCTGCGCTATCGACTCCATATCACATGGCCCTTGTCCTTGCCCCTGGCTCAAACGTTCGGTAATCAGCGCGCGAATCCTGCCCGCAATGGAGAAGCCGGACAACAGGTCCAGCTGAGCCTCGGCAAAACTGTCATGAAGTACAGCCAGCGCCTCGTTGGCCATACTCAGAGGACGCACAAGCTCCTCACCATCGAACAAGATGCTGTCATAAGCAGCCCCGAAATGCAGCGGACAGCCAAAAAGCCGCTGATGCTCCGAGGTGTCTTCAGGTTCCGGATAAGTGAACTCAACACTCAGCGGCTGCGGCGACTTGCCACCTGCCAGCCAGCGGCAGAAACCCAGCAGAGAAGCCAGTTTTGCATCGGTATATTGACGAGGCTTGACCGAGCCACATTGCAGATGATCGAGGCTGGCCAGACGGTAATGCTGCTGCTCCTGGACAAAGAAAAGGCTGAATCCAGTTCCAATCAACGGGCTGAAACGAACCAGACGTTCGAACGCCCTTTTCAGATTCGAACTGGACATCATCGTGTAGCCCACGATCTGAAAAACGCCGGGATGGAGATTCCCATAGGCTTTCAAACCGATGTTCGGATCTTCCAGGGCCTGGGCTGCCAGGCCCCAAAGAGAATAGATATCGCTTCGCTCGCAGAATGCACCCGGTTCAATCGCGACCTTGCCATCAAGTCCCGCCGCCTGGCACAGACTGGCAATATCCAGTCCTTGAGCCGAGAGCGTATTCGCCAGCACGCTGGCATAACCTGAACTCATTCTATACATGGCGTCCTCAATGACCTGTGGAACCGAACATCCTGTCGGGAGCCGTTACTGATATGCGTTGAACATATTTCAGCAATGTTGCACGAATATGAACGGCTCGTTGAGTTTGAAGTATTGATCCCGGTATAGATACGCCTCCATTTTTGCCAGCTGACCAAAACACCCCAGTGGCACTGTTGGACACGAAGCAGTCACCTCCCAACACTTCCTCCTGACCCCCGTCGTACCGAACAATCCACCCATCTTGCAACGCACCATATCAAAGGGAACAAGTGTATGAAGTCACTTAGTCGTATTGCGTTGGTAACCGGTGGTATGGGTGGGATTGGCACGGCGATTTGCCAACGCCTGTACAAGGAAGGCTTCAAGGTAATCGTCGGCTGCAGCTCTGACTCCAGCCGCAAGAACGACTGGATTGCCAGCCAACTGGCGGCGGGTTATCAGTTCGAGTGCATCTATGGCGACATCACCGATTGGGAGTCGACCTGCAAGGCTTTCGAGATGGCTCGTGAACAATTCGGCCCGATCGATGTGCTGGTCAACAACGCTGGCATCACTCGCGATGCCTCCTTTCGCAAGCTCACCCCAGAAGACTGGAACAGCGTGATCGGGACCAACCTGACGGGCCTGTTCAACACCACCAAGCAAGTCATTGAAGGCATGTTGGCCAACGGTTGGGGGCGGATCATCAACATCTCCTCGATCAACGGTCAGCGCGGTCAGTTCGGTCAAACCAACTACTGCGCCGCCAAGGCCGGCATCCATGGCTTCACCATGGCCCTGGCCCGGGAAGTCTCCGGCAAGGGCGTGACCGTCAATACCGTATCCCCAGGCTACATCCAGACCTCAATGACTGCGGCAATACGCCCGGACATTCTCGACAGCATGATCGCAGCAACACCGGTCGGTCGCCTTGGCCAACCCGAAGAGATCGCCTCAATCGTGGCCTGGCTGGCCTCCGATGAGTCCGCTTACAGCACCGGCGCCGACTTCTCGGTAAACGGCGGCATGAACATGCAGTAACCCCGACCAGGGCATGAATGCCCCGGCCTGTTCGACGAGTTTTGTCTTTTCCATGAGGTCACGCATGAACGAAGTTGTAATCGTTGCCGCTACTCGTACCGCCATCGGCAGTTTCCAGGGTGCTTTGTCTGCAATTCCCGCGACCGAGCTGGGTGCCGCAGTCATTCGCCGCCTGCTGGAGCAGACGGGTATCGATGCAGCTCAGATAGATGAAGTGATCCTCGGCCAGGTACTGACTGCCGGCGCCGGGCAAAATCCGGCACGTCAAACAGCGATCAAGGCTGGCTTGCCACATACCACGCCCGCCCTGACCCTGAACAAGGTCTGCGGCTCCGGTCTCAAGGCGGTCCAGCTCGCCGTTCAGGCAATCCGTTGCGGCGACGCCGAGTTGATCATCGCTGGCGGTCAGGAAAATATGAGTCTGGCCCCCTATGTCCTGCCCAAGGCACGCACTGGCCTGCGCATGGGGCATGCGCAACTGCAAGACAGCATGATCCAGGATGGCCTGTGGGACGCCTTCAACGACTACCACATGGGCATCACCGCTGAGAATTTGGCGCAAAAGTACGAGATCTCTCGTGAAGCACAGGATGCCTTCTCTGCCGCCTCGCAACAGAAGGCCGCAGCGGCCATTGAGGGTGGGCGCTTTCAGAGCGAGATCACCCCGATCCTGATTCCCCAGCGCAAGGGCGAACCACTGGTCTTCGACACCGACGAACAGCCCCGTATCGACTGCACTGCGCAAGCCTTAGAGAAACTCAAGCCGGCATTCCAGAAAGACGGCAGCGTGACCGCCGGCAACGCTTCGACCCTCAACGATGGTGCGGCCGTGCTGTTGCTGGCCAGCGCCGCCAAAGCACAAGCGCTGGGCCTTCCAGTATTGGCACGGATCAAAGCCTATGCCAGCGCCGGTGTGGACCCGTCGATCATGGGCATTGGCCCGGTCCCGGCGACACGACTGACTCTGCAAAAAGCCGGCTGGAGCGTCGAGGACCTGGACCTGATCGAAGCCAATGAAGCCTTCGCCGCCCAGTCGCTGGCGGTTGGCAAAGAGTTGGGTTGGGACACCAGCAAAGTCAACGTCAACGGTGGCGCGATCGCCCTTGGCCATCCGATCGGCGCGTCAGGGGCTCGTATCCTGGTGTCGCTGGTGCACGAACTGATTCGTCGCGACGGCAAGAAGGGTCTGGCCACCTTGTGCATCGGTGGCGGACAAGGCGTCGGCCTGGCCATCGAGCGCTAATCCACGGCATCCAGTGACCCATGCGCGGGCTTGGGCCCCAAGTCCGCGCATCACATTGGCGTCACACAATGCGGCCCGCATTCCGGCCGTCGCTACGCCGGAGTCCGGCAAGCGCGGCTTTTTTCTGCCCGGCTCATTTGTATGGGCAAGGAACTTTATGGACAACAACGCGCATACATTCAACGCCTATTGGTCAGGCCAGATTCCGTTCGTCGCGTCTTTTGCAGTGCAGCAATTGCGCCTATGGGTCAGCACCAATCCCTGGTTTTCCGGGCATGATCACGACGCTTGGTTCAAGCTGCCTGGCGAAACCCTGAACAGTCTTCAAGCGGACTACCACCTGCAATGGGGCCAACTCGGCCAACAGCTGCTGACCGGACAACCCTTGAGCTTCGACGATCGACGCTTCGCCAGTGGCAACTGGAGCGCGCCACTGTTCGGCTCCCTCGCTGCGTTTTACCTGCTCAATGCCAACTTTCTTCTGAAACTGCTCGACAAGCTGCTGATCGACGAAAAAAAACCGCGCCAACGCCTGCGCTATCTGGTGGAGCAAGCCATTGCCGCCAGTGCGCCAAGCAATTTCCTGGTCAGTAACCCTGATGCGCTCCAGCGTGTGGTTGACA
Organism: Pseudomonas sp. KH_021; assembly: GCF_057838865.1. NCBI lineage: Bacteria > Pseudomonadati > Pseudomonadota > Gammaproteobacteria > Pseudomonadales > Pseudomonadaceae > Pseudomonas > Pseudomonas sp. KH_021. The sequence goes on from NZ_CM174477.1 coordinate 3,916,256, forward strand.
CTCAAGGTGCCAGCCTGTTTACAGGTCTGCAACATCTGGCCAGTGACATGAGCCAAGGCAAGATGCGCCAGTGCGATAGCGGCGCCTTCAAGGTTGGCGTCGACCTGGCCAACACCCCCGGCGAAATCGTCTTCGAGAATCACCTCTTCCAACTCATTCAGTACTACCCGCAAAGCGAAACCCAGTACCTGCACCCGGTATTCGTAGTACCCCCGTCGATCAACAAGTACTACATCCTTGATCTGCGCCCGGACAACTCGATGGTCCGCCACCTGCTGGAGCAGGGACATCCCGTATTCATGATGTCCTGGCGCAACTTTGATAAGGAGCACGCAGGCACAACCTGGGATGACCTGATTGAGCACGGCGTGATTAACGCACTGCAAGTGACTCGCGATATCAGTGGCGAGCAGCGACTCAATTGCGTGGGTTTTTGCATCGGCGGCACCCTGTTGAGCACTGCACTGTCCGTACTTGCTGCACGTGGCGACCGAGAGATCGCCAGCGTGAGCCTGTTGACCACGTTCCTTGATTACCTGGATACCGGTCCCATCGACATCTTCGTCGACGAAGAACTGGTGACCTACCGCGAGCGCACCATCGGTGGCGTGAATGGCCCCATCGGTCTGTTTCGTGGCGAGGACATGGGCAATACCTTCTCTTTGCTGCGTCCCAACGATTTGTGGTGGAACTACAACGTCGACAAATACCTCAAGGGGCAGAAGCCGACTCCGCTTGATCTGCTGTTCTGGAATAACGACAGCACCCATCTTCCGGGCCCGATGTACTGCTGGTACCTGCGCCACACCTACCTGCAGAACGATTTGAAATCAGGAGAGCTGGAGTGCTGCGGGAACACGGTGGATTTTCGTGCAATTGACGCTCCCGCTTACATCCTTGCCACCCATGACGATCATATCGTGCCCTGGAAGAGTGCCTACGCCAGCACTAACCTGCTCTCCGGGACCAAGCGCTTTGTACTGGGTGCTTCTGGGCATATCGCCGGCGTCATCAATCCGCCTGCCAAGCAGAAGCGCCATTACTGGACCAACAATCGGGTCACTAAAAACCCGGAGACCTGGTTCAAGAATGCCGAACAGCATCCTGGCAGCTGGTGGAATGACTGGTTCAACTGGCTGGCCGGGCACTCTGGTGAGCGCCAACCCGCGGTTGCGCACACCGGGAATACCAAATTCCCGCCTCTGGAGCCGGCGCCAGGCAGTTATGTAAAGCAATGAAAGACGGCTGTGGGCCAGATGTGGGTTGTGTCGAAGTAAGACTGATCGAAAACGAGTAATGAAGCCCGCCTTGTGCGGGCTTCAGGTCGCTGACAAAGCCCCGACGGCACATCATTTATTTGGGTACAAGGAGAGAAGCCCCATGAGCACCCCGCTGCGCATCAACGAAGCACTTTTGATTGCCGGCAACGCATTCGAACCTTTTCAATGCGTCGCCTGGGCTGGGCAAGACGGTAATGGCGAACTTAGCCTGACCATCATCGACCGGGCCAGCACTCGTATTGGCCGCAAACAGATTCCAAGCAGTGCCTATTGCGACCCGGCACAGCTGGAAAGCCTGCTGGAAGAGGTGCGCGCCGAGTTAAGCCAGGAGGGCTACAAGCTGCAATCCTGGACAATGCCAGAGTAAGCATTCGCGCGGATCGCTACCGGTGATCCGCGTACTACTCCACTCTCAACGGTGCTTGCGCGCGAAACATCATGATGGGCATGTTCGTCGAGATTCCATAACACGGAAAAAAGGCGACCTCGTGCAGATTGTGTGAAGCCAAATCCGGGGATAGCCGTGCTACCAACACCATGCTGGCGATACACTCAGGACCAAAGACCCGCGCTATTCGCGTCAAGCGCCGCCATGACGTGTTCTGTATGTGCGCCACGGGTCGGTATCGCCCCCGGCGTCACCACTTGACCGTCGAAGCGCGGTGCGGGGTGCGCCTGCAACATGTCATCACGTTCGAAATACACGCCTCGCTCGACCATGTGTGGATGCCTGGAAGACTCACGTGGGCTGAGTACCGGAGCGAAACACACGTCTGTACCTTCGAAAAGCTCGCACCATTGCGCGCGAGTATGGCTGATAAAGATTTCCTCGAACGCCGCGCGCATTTCACCCCAGCGACTCATATCCCATTGTTTGGCGAAGCGAGGGTCGTCGATGAGGTTCAGTTTTTCCAGCAGTAGCGCATAGAACTGTGGCTCCATCGCCCCGAGGGAAATGTAGAGGCCATCGGCGCAACAGTAAGTCGCGTAGAAATGGGAGCCATCATGCAGGCTCTTGCCTCGCTGCTCTTGAATCCCGCCACGGGAAGCCATCGACATCAGTAGCTGCATCATGTGCGCCGAGCCGTCTACGATCGCTGCATCGACCACAGTGCCTTTACCCGTACTGCGCGCATTGAGGATCCCAGCCAGCAGACCGACCGCGAGATAGAGCGCCCCACCGCCAATGTCGCCGATCAGCGTGATGGGGGGAGACGGGGCTTCACCCTCTGTGCCGCAGTAGTACATCGCCCCAGACAGGGAGATGTAGTTGTTGTCGTGGCCTGCCGCATGCGCCATCGGGCCACTCTGGCCCCAGCCCGTCATACGCCCGTAGACCAGCTTCGGGTTACGTGCCAGCAGCACCTCTGGCCCCAACCCGAGACGCTCCATCACCCCGGGGCGCATGCCTTCGATCAACGCGTCCGCGCTTTCGATCAGCTTCAGCAAGACCTCGCGCCCCTCGGGCGTTTTCAGGTCGGCTATTACAGAGCGCTTGCCACGATTCATCGCGTTTTTCGAGGTTTTCTTCTCACCCGTGCTTGAGGTGGGATCACCGCGTTCAACGGCGATGACCTGCGCCCCCAGATCGGCCAGATGCATTGCGCAAAACGGCCCAGGGCCGATGCCGCAAATTTCTACAATTTTGATGTCGCTCAGCATGGGTTTTCTCTTATCTCGTCCAGTTGTGCGTTGGGCCATGGTGAACCCGTAGGGTGCCTGTCAACAGATCGCATGAGCCACATGAGGTGCCTGCCTTGGTTTTTCCTTTGCTCTTGAGATCGCGCGCCGCCCGCGCGGCGCATCGCCGGCTAAAGCCGGCTCCCACATTGGTTGCAACGTGCCATGGCCTGTGAGAGTGGAGTTGTCAGCCACGCGCCCCCCACCCGAAACCACAAAAATCCAAAGCCGAACCACCAAGGCTAACAACCCCAACCCCACAGGCCATGGCACGTTGCAACAAATGTGGGAGCCGGCTTTAGCCGGCGATGCGCCGCGCGGGCGGCGCTCGATTTGGGCAACAGCACAAAACCCAAGGCAAGCGCCTGGAAGCCTTGAAACGGTCTTCCTCCCGGCGTTTGTCGGGTAGCCAGACGCGGTTGCCCGCGTCCAGCCCCCTAAGAACCGTGCATGCGCCTTTCAACGCACACGGCTCAAGCCTCTACTAAGGCATCTTTCGACACCCGGTTACCCAACTTCGTTTTAGGCGTGTTGCTGATTTCTACGGCAATTGAGATGGTGCATTTGCAGGTTGCTTGCTGCATCTGATCCGCCGTCAGTCCGTTTTACAATACAGCGAACATCCCAAGGGGTGTTCTTTGTGATTGGTTTCTGACAGGTAGAGCACATGCCATCTTGCCTCCGCCAGACACGGTAAAGCTTCCCGCGACCTTTCGACGAGTACAGCATTTTCTTGCTCCATCGGGACTCGAAATACTGCTCCCACTGTGGGTCGTGCGGGTTCGCGTCCGCTTTGATCTTGATGTGCCGCTGTATTGGCGTATCCGACTCTGCGAGCAGGATGCGCTCCCTTTTCGCTCCATCTTTTCTTTCTTCTGTTGCGGCAAATACCCAAGTTCGGGTGCCTCTGGTCTTGAAGTAGTGCTCCTTAACCCACCGGGCTCCTTTGTTCGGGTGCCTTCTTACCGCCCATCGCCATAGCATTGACCATACGTTGGAGTCGATTCGATTAAAGGTTTTCTTGGCGACTACATGGCTGTGGTAATTCGCCCATCCTCGTAACACAGGATTGAGCTGTTTTATCAGGTCAGTCTGTTTAGCCGGCCTGTTGGCCTTTATGACTTCGCGGATTTTGTCAAGATGCGCTTTGACGTTCGCTTTCGACGGCTTCATCAACAGCTTGCCGCTGTACTTGCGGATGTTCCATCCGAGGAAGTCAAACCCATCCTTGATGTGCGTTACTTTGGTTTTTTCAGGTGACAGGACTAGCCCACGCTCTGCCAGAAATTCAACCACTGCGGGCTTGACCTCTTGTTCCAGCCACTCTTTCGAATTACCAGTAATAATGAAGTCATCCGCGTAACGCACCATGTTCATTTTCCGGCCTGTTCTCTTCGCTTTCGGGAATTTTTCCGAGAGCATCAGTTCGAGGCCATCCAATGTCATGTTTGCCAACACTGGCGATATTATGCCCCCTTGCGGGGCGCCGGAGTCGGTGGGAAAGAGTTTGTTTTGATACACGAATCCCGCCTTGAGCCACTTATTTAAAACCACCTTGTCCGTTGAGATATTGGTGATCATCCAGTCGTGACTGATTTTGTCGAAACAGCCTTGAATATCAGCCTCCAGCACCCACTGCGCGCTCGCCTTTTGCGCCAAACAAGTGAAGCATTGTTCACCGGCATCGGCAGTTGAGCGTTCCGGCCTGAACCCATAAGAATTCAGGTCGGCGGTGGTTTCCGCGATCGGTTCCAGGGCCAGCAAGTGCAACGCTTGCATAGCCCTACACTTCATCACGGGTATGCCGAGCGGCCTCGTCTTGCCATTTTTTTTCGGAATCATCACTCTCCGAAGCGGAAGAGGCGAGTAACCTCGCCGCTTCAACGACGCAATCGCGTTGGTCTTTGCCCTCGGCGTTTTCCACGTCACCTTGTCCACGCCGGGGGTATTCTTGCCTTTGTTTTCAGTCACTCGCTTGACGGCTAATGCCTTGCCACAAAACGAGTGGGTCAGCAGCCATTGCAAGGCTTTCGCCTTGTTGTGCCTGCCGGCCTGGGTGGCCTTCACAATACGCGTTTGCAGCCGTCTTACATGGCGCTGGACATCGATCCAATTAATGCCGTCCCATGCCACGCCGGAAGGTGCACACGCCAGTGTTGCAGCATTCATTTGCTCTCCTCCCGTTTAGATGGTTCTAAAAATTCTCTTGTGAAGAGAGACCAAGAGGAAGTCTGCCCGCTTTCGCGTGGGGTGATGTTGCAATCCCTATCCGTCCCATTACAGGGCGGCGTTCGCTTTGTCCTCGATCCTGTTCCCGCACCGCCATTGGCAGACCTTGCGGCCTACTGTCCCCGCAGGGCGCGATACGGGGTTCCCACGTTCCACTTGCAGAAGTATGTCGGGTTAGGTGCCTGCTATGAGCCGGGAGGCGTGCGGGTCACGAAGGCGCACTTGAAAAGCGCTCTTCCCACCTCCGTTACCGTTTTGGTTCAAGCGCAATAGCCATTTCCGCTTGTTCAACTTAACGACCTTTAGCGCAGATTCACATGTGTTCACCATACCAACTATCTAGCACTACACCGGCGTATGGCTGCCAGAAGAGTACGCCTCTCGCGATTGATACCCCGCACCTCGCAGTGCTTCGTTACATTGTCAGAGTCGCTCTTTATTCAGACTCCTAGATTCACCAAGTGACATTGGTGGTTCCCTCAGTTGAAGCGGGAACAACTTCTACAAACGACTTCGTGTCGCACTTCAAGGTACTTGTCGCTTCAACCGTCTAGGGAGACGCTGAACAAATCACCGATTCATACCGAGCCCCATTTTCAAACCGGTTTTTTCGCCCTACCGGTCTTATTCCACGTTTCTGGGGCCGATTTCAGGCCCCATTTTGCTAATTAGCGGGCCAACCCCGCCTTTCAGACGGATTTATCCCGCCATGCGCTGGAAATACCGCTTGGCCAGCATCAGATTGGCCAACCCGAACAGACTAAACAACTGCGCGGTGTTCTTTTCCAGCCCGCGGTAACGCACCTTGCGATGATTGAAGCGCACTTTGATCACTTGGAACGGATGCTCTACCTTGGCACGCAGTTGCGCCTTGGCGTATTCGATCTTGCGCTTGGCCCTGTACAGCACGCTGTCTTTGCCGTGATGCTGGTAGCTGCTTGGCCGTGCTGCAATCGACCAGATAACGTCCCGTTCAGCATGCTCCGCTCGCTTGTCCGCACCGGTGTATCCAGCATCTCCCGAGACATAGGTTTCGGCACCGTGTAGCAGCTTGTCGACCTGGGTGACATCGGCCACGTTGGCCGCCGTCCCCACCAGGCTGTGCACCAGCCCCGACGTGGCGTCGACGCCAACGTGGGCCTTCATCCCAAAGTGCCACTGATTGCCTTTTTTGGCCTGATGCATCTCAGGGTCGCGCTTGCCTTCTCGGTTCTTGACCGAGGGCGGTGCGGCGATCAGGGTGGCATCGACAATGGTGCCTTCCTTGAGCAACAGACCACGATTGGCCAGATGCTGGTTGATCGTTTCAAACAGCACCCGTGTCAGCTGATGGGTTTCCAGCAAGCGGCGAAAACGCAGCAAGGTAGTGGCGTCCGGTGCCGACTCGCGGCCCAGGTCAATGCCCATAAATCCACGAATGGCCTGGCTGTCGTAAACAGCATCTTCGGTACCTTCATCGGAGAAACCGAAACACTGCTGCACGACATACATGCGCAGCATGCGCGACAACCCAATCGCGGGGCGCCCGCGCCTGCCTGTGGTGTCGCCGTAAAACGGCGCCACCTGCGCCTCCAATTGCGCCCAGGGCACCAACTGCTCGATATCAGTCAGGAAACGATCGCGGCGAGTTCGCTTTTTCTTGCCGGCGTATTCGAGTTCGGAGAAGGTCTTCTGCATGTCGGGTAACGAGGCTCACGAAGAGGATGGCTGGCTGAAGGTGTGCAGTGTGCCAAGGGTCGGGGGCGGTTGGCTATTTATGCAGCGTCTCCCTAACTATGCCGCTCTTTTCTCGACCTGTTGCTCTCGATCCGGGTTCAACAACACGGTACCGATCGGCTGCCAGTTACGCGTCCGGCCTGACCACCGCTCCGGCTTTTTCTCCTTGGCTCGCTCATACAACTCATGCCGTCGGGCCAGGACCTGATGGTCCATTCCTCGATGCCGCTCGGCTGGCGTGACGAACCGGATACGGCTATGCCGGTGCTCGTGGTTATACCAGCGCATGAAATCCCTCACCCAAGCGCGTGCAGCGTCCAAGCTGGCAAAGCCATCCGGCGGCCATTGCGGGCAGTATTTCAGCGTTCTAAACAACGACTCCGAGTAGGGATTGTCGTTGCTGACCCGCGGTCGGCCCCGCGAGGGCGTGATGCCCAGGTCATACATCTTGCTCAACAGCGTCACCGATTTCATCGGCGCTCCGTTGTCCGAGTGCAGCACCAGAGGCTCGCGCAAACACTGCTCGCCGCTCACGCTGCGTTGCAGCAGCGCAGCGGCTTTCTCGCCGCTTTCCGCGTCGTAGACCTCCCAGCCCACGGCTTTGCGGCTGTAAATATCTTCGATCAAATAGAGGTAGTAATACTTTCCACGTATCGGCGACGGTAAATAGGTGATGTCCCACGACCACACCTGATTGGGCCCTTTGGCCGCATGCGTCGTCGGTGCGGCATGCCGCCTGGGGCGTTGGCTACGACCTCGGTGTTGCTGTTGACCCGCCGCCCGCAAGACGCGATAAAACGTCGCCTCCGACGCCAGATAACGCCCTTGATCGGCCAGGCGCGGCACGATCTGACTCGGCGGTAGATGGGCGTACTCAGAGCTGTTGCACAGCGTCACAATCACCTGTCGCTCGCCCTCGCTCAGTGCGTTACAGGGCGTTGGCCGCACGACCGTCGTTCGAGCATCGGCCTGAACGACTTCAGTTTCGGTCCAGCGTTGCAGGGTTCGCGGCGATAAACCGACCTCCTGGCAGGCCCGGATTTTTCTGGCTCCCGCCATGACCGCTTCACTCAGCCAGTCAACGAACAACTGCCGTTGCGGCAAAGACGTCAGTTGTCCTCGTTGTCGGTCCCCCAGTAGTCGTTGAGCTTTTTTCGCAGCACCAACAACGCGGCTGTTTCAGCGAGCGCCTTATCTTTGCGGCGCAGTTCTCGCTCAAGCTCCTGGATACGCTTCTTATCCTTGCGCGACTGCTCTCGATCCTCTTTTTGCAGGGCTTTATCCGACTTCTGGCCGGTAATGAAGGCTTGTCGCCACGCGCTGATTTGCTCGGGGTAAAGGCCTTTGCGCCGGCAATACTCGCCCAGGTCGATCTCGGACAAGCTGGCGGTTTCAAGGACGACAGCAAACTTGGTTTCGGCTGACCAGTTCTCGGTCAACGGCTTGTTTTCGGACACTGCATTTCCTTCAGAACTGAGCTGCTTGCGCCAGTTGGACAAAGACATTTCGCTGACCCCTTCGCGCCGAGAAACCTCGGCCATCGACAGGCTCAGTGGGGGAAGCAGCATCTTGAGCAATGCGGCTCTGCGTTCAGGTGAATAATACGGCACGACCAGTCTCTTTCCGCCCCCGATATGCTTTTTTAGGAAAAATCGGAGAGGCGACAACTATCCTGACACCGGGGGCGCCTGGAAGCCTTGAAACGGTCTTCCTCCCGTCATTCACAGGGTGAACCGCAGAGTGCCTGTCAACAGATCGCATGAGCCCCACGAGGTGCCTGCCTTGGTTTTTCCTTTGCTCTTGAGATCGAGCGCCGCCCGCGCGGCGCATCGCCGGCTAAAGCCGGCTCCCACATTGGTTGCAACGTGCCATGGCCTGTGAGATTGGAGTTGTCAGCCACGCGCCCCCCACCCGAAACCACAAAAATCCAAAGCCGAACCACCAAGGCTAACAACCCTGAGCTGGTCTAATAGCTCCGGACACCTCAATGGGTGAAACTACCCCTAGAGGAGTCCCCTATGACCAAGAAATACAGAAAATTCGATGCCGCTTTCAAGCTAGATATCTGCAAGCTGATCGTTGATCAAGGCCAGAGTGTGAACTCGGTCTGCATCGACATGAACCTGAGCGATACGGCGGTTCGACGTTGGGTAGAGCAGTACAAGGCCGAGCTACAGGGGGGTCCTGGAATCGGCAAACCGTTGACCAGTGAACAGCAACGCATTCGCCAGCTTGAACAGCAGGTTCGTGAGCTGAAAATGGACAACGACATCTTAAAAAAAGCTACGGCCTTCTTTGCCCGCGAATTGAAGTGATCCATCAGGTGGTTCACCAATTACAACGTAAGGCCTATCCGGTGGCGCGTGTTTGCCGGGTGTTGCGGATCAGTCGTTCAGGCTATTACGAAGCCCATCAGCGAAGCCTGCAGCCAGACGTTGTATGCCCGACTTCGCTCCAGCTCAAGACTCTCTTCGAGAGTAATGAAAGCTGCTTTGGCAGCCGACGCTTGCTGGAGGCAATGCGTGCCAAGGGCGCGTCGATTGGTCGTTTCAAGGTGCGTGGACTTATGAAAAAGCTGGGATTACAACCGATCTGGAAACGCAAATTCGTGCATACCACCGACAGCAATCATGACTTGCCAGTAGCGGCGAATCTACTTGATCGCCAGTTCAATCCTGAGCGCGCCAATCAGGCCTGGGTCGCGGATATTACCTACATCCGAACACGTAGCGGCTGGCTTTACCTGGCCACAGTCATGGACTTGTTCTCTCGCAAGATCGTTGGATGGTCCATGGCGCCTCATATGCGTGCTGAGTTGGTGTGCAGCGCCCTGCAACTGGCTATTGCGCAAAGACAACCTGAGCCAGGCCTGATCATGCACTCCGACCGAGGCAGCCAGTATGCAGGGAGCGTTTATCAGGATCTGTTGAAGCGCCACGGGATGCTCTGCAGCATGAGTCGAAAAGGAAACTGCTGGGACAATGCGGTGATGGAACGCTTCTTCCTGAACCTGAAGATGGAACGGGTCTGGAGAAAGGATTACGCCAACCATGGTGAGGCCAGCAAGGACATTACTGATTACATCATGCGGTTTTACAACGAAGGCCGCCTGCACTCGACACTGGGGTATGTCTCACCCAATCAGTACGAGCGCCAGGCAGCCTGAATAGTCACCGATTAAGGTGTCCGGAAAAACTTGACCACTACACCCCAACCCCACAGGCCATGGCACGTTGCAACCAATGTGGGAGCCGGCTTTAGCCGGCGATGCGCCGCGCGGGCGGCGCTCGATTTGGGCAACAGCACAAAACCCAAGGCAAGCGCTTGGAAGCCTTGAAACGGTCTTCCTCCCGTCATGAACCGCAGAGTGCCTGTCAACAGATCGCATGAGCCCCACGAGGTGCCTGCCTTGGTTTTTCCTTTGTTCTTGAGATCGCGCGCCGCCCGCGCGGCGCATCGCCGGCTAAAGCCGGCTCCCACATTGGTTGCAACGTGCCATGGCCTGTGAGAGTGGAGTTGTCAGCCACGCGCAACACCCCCGAAACCACAAAGACCTAAAGCCGAACCACCAAAGCTAACAACGCCGATCCTGCAGGCTATGGCACGTTGCAACCAATGTGGGAGCCGGCTTTAGCCGGCGATGCGCCGCGCGGGCGGCGCTCGATTTGGGCAACAGCACAAAACCCAAGGCAAGCGCTTGGAAGCCTTGAAACGGTCTTCCCCCCTTCATTCTCATGGTCCCATGGTGAACCCGCAGAGTGCCTGTCAACAGATCGCATGAGCCCCACGAGGTGCCTGCCTTGGTTTTTCCTTTGTTCTTGAGATCGAGCGCCGCCCGCGCGGCGCATCGCCGGCTAAAGCCGGCTCCCACATTGGTTGCAACGTGCCATGGCCTGTGAGAGTGGAGTTGTCAGCCACGCGCAATACCCCGAATCCACAAAGACCTAAAGCCGAACCACCAAGGCTAACAACCCCAACCCCACAGGCCATGGCACGTTGCAACCAATGTGGGAGTCGGCTTTAGCCGGCGATGCGCCGCGCGGGCGGCGCTCGATTTGGACAACAACGCAAAACCCAAGGCAAACACTTATTGATCGAAGACGATCACCGAACGCGCCAGCTCACCGCGACGCATCTCGTCAAAAGCAACATTGATGTCTTCCAGCTTGATGCGCTGCGAAATCATCTCGTCGAGTTTGAGTCGGCCCTGCATGTAAAAATCGGTCAGTCTCGGCAGATCGACCGGAAAACGGTTGGAGCCCATGATGGAACCCTGGATGCGGCGCGCTTGCAAAAGCTGGAAAGGGTCGATCTCAAGCTTGATACCCGGCTTCATCATGCCAATGATCGTGGCGCAGCCGCCGCGCTTGAGCATGCCGAACGCCTGCTCGGCCGTTTGCTTGAGGCCGATGCATTCGAACGAATGATCCACCCCGCCTCGGGTCAGCTCCACCACTTGTTGTACCGTATCGCCATTTTTCGCATTGATCACATCGGTGGCGCCGAACTGCCTGGCCAGCTCCAGCTTCGAGTCAAGCATGTCGATGGCAATGATACGGCCGGCGCCAGCCAGTACCGCGCCATTGATCGCGGCCAGGCCAATGCCGCCGCAGCCAAGAACAGCCACGGTCTCGCCGGGACGCACTTTGGCGGTGTTGAATACTGCACCAGTCCCCGTGGTGACGGCACAGCCCAGCAGCGCAGCACGATCAAGCGGCATGTCACGGCGAATGACAACCAGCGCATGCTCGTGAACCAGCATCTGTTCGGCATAGGCAGACAGGTTGGCAAATTGCGGCATGGGCTTTTGCACGTACGTCAGGCGCGGCTCCTCGCCTTTGCTGCGGCGGGTTTCCGGCGATACGCACAGCGACAAGTGACCGGTGACGCAATGTGCGCAGTGGCCGCAATAGACCGAGAGACACGTGACCACATGATCACCGGGTTTGACGGTACGTACGTCCGAACCCACCTGCTCGACGATACCGGCAGCCTCGTGGCCAAGCACCACTGGGGCTGGATGCGGATACATTCCGTCGACGATATGCAGGTCCGAATGACAGACACCAACAGCGACCGTGCGAACCAGAACTTCACGCGGGCCCGGTTTGCTGATCCCGACTTCCTCGATGACCAGAGGGGAACCCGGCGTATGGAATACAGCAGCTTTCATGATTTACCTCGACAAAAAAATTATTGTTTTCTTTGCGTGATCGGTCAGGCCGTTCACGCTGTGACTAGACAAGCAAAAGCACTTCACAAACTTCGATCGGTCAGCCCTGCCCAGAATCCCTCGGAACCCGCAGCAATGGCCGCCTGCCCCAGTACCTTGGCCCAAAGCGCATCACTGCCGAACTCGTCACGCCAGGACCAAAGGCGACGCGTGGCAAAATGCAGGGTGTGTTCATGGGTAAAACCAATCGCGCCATGCACCTGATGCGCCACCGATGCGGCCAGCGTCGCGGCCTCGCCGGCACACACCTTGGCCACTGCGATGTCGAATGCCAGGGTGCTGCGGCTGCCAGCGGCCCCGGCGAATACGTCGCTCGCGCTGCGTAAGGCCACTTGCACCGCCATGCGCGCTGCGCCGGTGGCGCCGGCCATCTGTGCCAGGTATTGCTGCAGCACCTGCTGCTTGCCAATCGGCTTGCCGAACTGCATACGCTCATTGGCATACAGCACCGCCTTGTCAACGGCAGATTCCAGCGCGCCGACCAGCATGCAGGCACGCAGCAGCGCACCGAGCAGCCATACCGGCTCATGCAGATCGGCCAGTTGCAGGTGACCGATGGCCTGGCTGCTGGCGTTGGCGAAAACCAGGGTGTCGCGCGCCTCATCGGCGAAGTTGCTACCGGTTGCCAGGCTGATGGCGGCCTGGCGCAAGTCGACCAACGCGAGGCGTTGGCCATCGGCAACGACCGCCCAGCGACAACTGCGGGCCCACGGCACATTGACGGCTCGGCCTTCGAGGCGATGGCCCTCATGATCAAGTCGCAGATCGCCAAGGCGTCCCGCTTGAATCAGGGTGATCGGTCCTTCTGGCACTTCCAGCCCGGCATGCGCCAGCAATGCAGCGCCGAGCATGGTTTCCGACAACGGCAGAGGCGCCTGCCAGTAGCCGATGGCGCGCAGCACCGGGCTGGCATCGAGCCAGCTAGCGCCGCTGCCACCCGAGGCTTCCGGTACCAGCGCGCCGGGCAGGCCGTTGTCGACGACCATTTGCCATAACGAGTCTGCGCTGTGACCAGCATCGAAGCGCTCGAGCAACTCACGTGTGACGTGTTTGGCAAACAGACGCTCGACGCTGTCGGCGATCATGCTTTGCAATTGCGAAGGGGTGCCATCGTCCACACCCTGCTGATTCATTGCTGTATTCATCGCAGTCCAAGGCCTCCGGCAATAATGCCGCGCAGAATTTCACGGGTACCGCCACGCAACGAGAAGGACGGCGCGCTCTGAGTCAGGAATCGCATCACCTGGTCGAGGTCGGAACCAGGCTCACGTTGATCACCGAACAGATCGTGAGCGACTTCTGGAATAGCCTGTTCGAGCAAGGCACCCTGGTCCTTGACCACGGTCGCCGGGATGGCCGGATTTTCTCCCCGGGCGAGCATGCCAGCGACGCCCAGCGACATCTGCCGCAGCGCTGCGTAGCGTGCCGCCAGGCGGCCGAGGCTGATAGCGTGACGGTTGTCTTGCGGGTCGGCCTCGTCGAGCATGGCCAGATACAACTGGGTGCAGCTCAGGTAGCGCTCCGGTCCGCTGCGCTCCAATGCCAGTTCCGCGGTGACTTGCTGCCAGCCATTGCCCAACTGACCGATGACGAAATCATCGGGAACAAAGACGTTTTCCAGGAATACTTCGTTGAAATCATGCTCGCCGAGCATGTTGTAGATCGGGCGCACGGTCACGCCCGTGGCCTTGAGGTCGATCAGCAGTTGCGACAGCCCTGCGCGGCGATTGTCCTCTTCTTTCGGCCCGGTCCGCAGCAGCGTGATCATGTAGTGAGCCAGATGGGCTCCCGACGTCCAGACCTTGCTGCCGTTGACGATCCAGCCACCCTCGGTTTTTTCCGCGCGAGTACGGACAGCGGCCAGGTCCGAACCGACGTCGGGCTCACTCATGCCGATCGCCAGCAATGTCTCGCCGCGGGTAATACCCGGGACGATCTGCGGGGCCAACACTTCTGGAGAAAATTTGATCAGCAACGGACCGCTCTGGCGTTCGGCCACCCAGTGCGCCCCAACCGGTGCGCCTGCCGCGAGCAGTTCCTCCAACACTACGTAGCGCTCCAGCGCACTACGTTCGTGACCGCCGTAGCGCTTGGGCCAGGTCATGCCCAACCAGCCGCGCTCGCCGAGCTTGCGGGTGAACTCCGGAACAAGACCGACGAGCCCCTTGGCACGCTCGGCCGGTGAATAGTGCTTGAGCTCTTCGGCGAGAAACGCACGAACCTCTGCGCGTAGCGTTTGCGCCTTGGCGTCTAGCCTACAGGGCCTGATTTCGAGTGCCTGCATGGTCTCTGCTCATGTGATGTTGGAAAACGGCCGACTCAATAAACTTGCTGGTCGGCCAACAAGCAAATAAGCTATCAGCATTCTCGTAACGGGATCAAGCGCCATCGATCCAGCCCATTTCCCTACCCATACGGAGCATCAGATGACTACCCTCCCCACCTTCATTCCTGGTCGCGGCCTGACGCTCGATCTGCAGGGACATGTCGCCACCCTTGAATTCAGCCGTCCGCCACTGAATTTCTTCGATCAGGAATTGATCATGGATCTGGTAGCGGCACTGGAGTATCTGGACCAGTTGCCCGCATGCCGCGTCGTTGTCTTGCAGGCTGAAGGCAAGACGTTCTGTGCTGGCGCTGACTTCAGTGGATTGGGACAGACCGGTGAAAAAATTCTTCCTCGCCAGTTGTACAAATACGCGGTGCGCCTGTTCCGCACGGCCAAGCCACTGATTGTGGTGGTGGAAGGTGCCGCCATCGGCGGGGGATTGGGCCTGGCGCTGGTGGGCGACTACCGCGTGACCAGCGAGAAAGCCCGTTTCTCAGCCAACTTCAACCGCCTGGGCATGCACCAGGGGTTTGGCATTTCTGTTACGCTGCCGCGCGTCGTCGGCCTCCAGATGGCCTCCCTGTTGATTGCCACCGGCCGCCGTATCGACGGCAGGCAAGCGGTACGCATCGGCCTGGCGGACGTGCTGGCCGAACCGGGTCAGGAGCGCCAGGCTGCTCGCGCCCTGGCCGAAGAAATCGCCATGAGTGCACCGCTTGCAGTCATGTCGAGTCGCCAAACACTACGTAGCGGCCTCGCCGATTCAGTGGATGCAATCATCGACCGCGAGGCCTCCGAGCAAGAGTGGCAAGTCCTCACCAACGACTTTGCCGAGGGCAACAAGGCGATGCGCGAGCGTCGCGATCCTGAATTCACCGGTAATTGATAACTCATCCATGGACACCCCCGACCAAAGCACACCCAACAGCACCCGTCGAACCCAGGTGGAACGACGCGCCGAAGCCGAACAATGCATGCTGGAGGCCGCACGCCAGATCGTCGCGCGCAAGGGCTGGATCGGCATCACCTTGGCCGAGGTGGGCCAGCAGGCCGGTTACAGCCGCGGCCTGGTAACGCATCACTTCGGTAGCAAATCCGGCCTGCTGCGTGCGTTGGCCGGGTTCGTGAATACCAGGTTCATGGACGTCGTCGAGGACAAGGCACCCCGGCGCCAGCCAGGGTTGGACACCTTGCTCGGATACATCGATGCGTACTTCCTGCGCGACGACGCCGATTGGACCAACGCCCGTGCTTTGCTGGCGTTGATGGCGGAGGGTGTGACGGTTGAGTCGGAATCCGCAGCGATACTTGCCGAGTACAACAATTCGGTGCGGATGGCCCTGGCAAAGCAGGTGGAAATCGGCATCGCCAACGGAGAGATCCATGCCGATACCGATCCGCTGGCAGCCGCAACCATGCTGATCGGAACGATGCGCGGCATGATGCTTCAGCTTCTGCTCGATCCATCGGGGGCTGACCCGACACGGCTGCATAAACAACTGCGTCGACTCATCAAGACCTTGCTGACCTTGCCCTGCGATTAATTGCTGCCGGCGCTGCCCGGGACATCGCCTTGCGCCTTGTTCAACAGCCTTTAAACTGCGCTGATCGCTTCTCGACGAAGGCCTTCACGCCTTCGCGAAAGTCCTCGGTGCGGCCTGCTCGTGACTGCAGCGCGGCTTCCCATTCCAACTGCGTGGCAAGGTCGTTGCCGACACTGGCATTCAGCGCCTGCTTCAGGAGGGCGTAGGCCATCGTCGGCATGCTGGCAAGATGGTTCGCCAACTTGGCTGCTTCCGCCTGCAGCGTTTCGTCGGGGTAGACCTTCCACACCAGGCCGATGCGTTGCGCCTCGTCGGCATCAATCTTCTCGGCCAGAATGGCGAGTGCGCGGGCACGCATGTCGCCAACGCTACGAGGCAGAAAGTAGGTGCTGCCGCAGTCAGGCACCAAACCGATCTTCGAGAATGCCTGCAAAAAACTGGCTGACTTGCCGGCCAGCACTATATCCCCCGCCAGCGCGATGCCCATGCCGCCACCGGCCGCCACACCGTTGACTGCGGTGATGACGGGTTTGGGCATGTTGCGCAGCGCGAGGATAATCGGGTTAAGCCGCTCGCGCAGCGAGTCGCCGAGGTCCACGGCGGGGTGGTCGGATTTCGCGCTCAAGTCAGAGCCAGACGAGAAGCCCCGGCCAGTACCCGTCAACACCACCGCGCGCACGGTGGCGTCTTGCGCCGCACGTTCGACTGCTTCGCGCAGCGACTCCCGCATTTCGCGACTGAGGGCGTTGAGCACCTCAGGGCGGTTCAGGGTAATGGTGGCAACGCCTTCGCTGGCGTGATAGAGCACTGATTCAGTCATGGGGTGTCTTTCCTGCCAAGAGGTGAGCGCTTCGAAAAATAGCGATGAGTCAGGCGAGTTTTTTCAACTCATCGACGCCGAGGTGTCGCCCAGCAAGGCTCCGCCATCGCAATCGAGGATTGTGCCGGTGATATAACTGGCGTTAGCCGAGCACAAGAACAGCGCGGCATCGGCGATGTTTTCCTTAGTGCCGTAGGCGCGCAGGGCCAGAATGCTCCTGATGCGTGCTTGCTTCTCAGGCGTGGAAGCGAGCCGGGCCATGCCCTCGGTGTCAGCGATGGGGCCCGGCGAAATACCGTTCACGCGCACGCCGAGCGGGCCCCACTCCATCGCCAGGCATTTGATCAGCATGTTGACGCCGGCCTTGGCTGCGCATGCGTGGGCCTGAAACATTTTGGGCTGTACGGCCTGTGGCGCAGAGATCGCAATCAGTGATGCGCCCGGCGCCTGCAGAAAGCCAAAGCAGGCGCGGAATACATTGAAGGTGCCGATCAGGTCGATATCGACGACGGTCTTGAAAGCGTTAGGCGACATGTCCAGCGCTGGTACGTGGAAATTGCCCGCAGCACCGGAGATGACTGCATCGAATGGCCCCAGTGTATCGCGCGCCTGCGTCATGGCAGCTTCTACGGCGCCGTAGTTGCGCACATCAGCGGCAATGCCGATCGCCTTGCCGCCGGCATCGTTAATAGTGGCCGCTGCTGCCGCGATCCGCTCCGGATCGCGACTGATCAACGCCAGCCGGGCGCCTGCGCGCGCGAAGCGCTGCGCGATGCCAAGGTTGATGCCGGACGACGCGCCTGCGATAAATACGGTCTTGCCCGCCAGGGCATCTTCGCGAAAGACTGTAGTCATGTGTCTCCTTTGGAGCTATTAGGTAGGATCGTTCAGCTAAAGGGTGATATTGCAAACCCCGTTGCTTGTCCTTTGTTGCCGGCCGGTTTCGCAAACACGGTCGAATGGGGGCGTCGATAGACCCGCGCTTCAGTCAGCGGAAATCTCTGAGAGGGTGGCGCATCGCGACGCTTGGCAACGATTATTGTGCTTGCGACTTCCCTGAATGCCTCCCCGAAGTGGGTGGGTAGTCGAGTGACGGATGCGACCAAGGAGGCACATTCAATAGCGATGCGCTCAGGACCAAAGACCCGCGCTATTGGCATCAAGCGCCGCCATGACTTGCTCTGTATGTTCGCCACGGATCGGTGTCGCCCTCGGGGTCACCACTTGACCATCGAAGCGCGGCGCGGGGTGAGCCTGCAATGTGCCATCGCGCTCGAAATACACGCCTCGCTCGACCATGTGCGGATGCTCGGAAGATTCACGCGGGCTGAGCACCGGAGCGAAACACACGTCAGTACCTTCGAAGACTTCGCACCATTGTTCGCGAGTACGGCTGATAAAGATTTCTTCGAACGCCGCGCGCATTTCGCCCCAGCGACTCTTATCCCTTTGCTTGGCGAAGCGAGGGTCGTCGACGAGGCCCAGCTTTTCCAGCAGCAGCGCATAGAACTGTGGCTCTATCGCCCCCAGGGAAATGTAGCGACCATCAGAGCAGCAATAAGTGGCGTAGAAATGGGAGCCATCATGCATGCTCTTGCCTCGCTGCTCTTGAACTCCCCCGCGGGAAGCTATCGACATCAGCAGCTGCATCATGTGCGCCGATCCGTCGACGATCGCTGCATCGACCACTGTGCCTTTACCCGTAGCGCGCGCATTGAGGATGCCAGCCAGCAGACCGACCGCGAGATAGAGTGCCCCGCCACCAATGTCGCCGATCAACGTGATGGGCGAAGACGGTGCTTCGCCCTCAGTGCCGCAGTAGTACATCGCCCCAGACAGCGAGATGTAGTTGTTGTCGTGGCCTGCCGCGTGTGCCATCGGGCCACTTTGGCCCCAGCCCGTCATACGCCCGTAGACCAGCTTCGGGTTGCGTGCCAGCAGCACCTCTGGCCCTAACCCGAGGCGCTCCATCACCCCTGGGCGCATGCCTTCGATCAACGCGTCCGCGCTGTCGATCAGTTTAAGTACGACCTCGCGGCCCTCAGGCGTTTGCAGATCGGCTATGACGGAGCGTTTGCCACGATTCATCGCGCTTTTCGAGGCTTGCTTCTCGCCTGTAATAGACGTGGGATCACCGCGCTCAACGGCAATGACCTGCGCCCCCAGATCTGCCAAGTGCATGGCGCAAAACGGCCCCGGGCCGAGGCCGCAAATTTCTACAACTTTGATGTCGCCAAGCATGGGCATTCTCTTTTCTCGTCAGATTGCTATGCGAGGCGAGGCCAGAGCACGTCTACGTGCGAAGCCTCGCCCGATTGTTCACCCGCAACTCATTGATCGAAGACGATCACCGACCGCGCCAGTTCGCCACGTCGCATCTCGTCGAAGGCCACATTGATGTCTTCCAGCTTGATGCGCTGCGAAATCATTTCGTCGAGTTTGAGTCGACCCTGCATGTAGAAATCGGTGAGGCTCGGCAGATCGACCGGGAAGCGATTGGAGCCCATCATCGACCCTTGAATGCGGCGCTCTTGCAGAAGCTGGAAAGGGTCGAGCTCAAGCTTCGTTCCCGGCTTCATCATGCCGATGATCGTGGCGCAACCGCCGCGTTTGAGCATGCCGAATGCCTGCTCGGCCGTCTGCTTGAGGCCGATGCACTCGAACGAGTGATCGACACCGCCCCTGGCCAGCTCGATCACCTGTTGTACCGTATCGCCATTACTGGCGTTGATGACATCAGTGGCACCAAACTGCCTGGCCAGCTCCAGCTTCGAGTCGAGCATGTCGATGGCAATGATGCGGCCGGCACCGGCCAGTACCGCGCCATTGATAGCGGCCAGGCCGATGCCGCCGCAGCCCAGAACAGCCACGGTCTCGCCGGGGCGTACTTTGGCGGTATTGAATACCGCACCGGTGCCCGTGGTGACGGCGCAACCGAGCAGCGCGGCGCGGTCTAGTGGCATGTCACGGCGGATGGCAACCAGCGCATGCTCATGAACCAGCATCTGTTCGGCATAGGCAGACAGGTTGGCAAATTGCGGCATGGGCTTTTGTATGTAAGTCAGGCGCGGCTCGTCGCCCTTGCTGCGGCGGGTTTCCGGCGAGACGCACAGCGACAGGTGGCCGGTGACGCAATGGGCGCAGTGGCCGCAATAGACCGACAGGCAAGTGACCACATGATCACCGGGTTTGACGGTACGTACGTCCGAGCCCACCTGCTCGACGATACCGGCAGCCTCGTGACCGAGCACCACAGGCGCGGGATGCGGGTACATCCCGTCGACGATATGCAAGTCCGAATGACAAACACCAACAGCGACAGTGCGCACCAACACTTCGCGCGGGCCCGGCTTGCTGATCCCGACGTCCTCGATGATCAGCGGGGAACCCGGTGTATGGAAAACGGCAGCTTTCATGATTGACCTCGATAAATTTTTTGTTTTATTGGCGTGATCGATCAGGCCGTTCACGTTATGGCTGAACAAGCAAACCGGTTGCAGCCGCGGCCTGGTACGCACCACTTCGGCAGCACCACGTTCATGGACGTGTTCGAAGACAAGGCGCCCACCGGTTCTCACCGGTGAGCGCTACACCTGCACGGCTTAACGCTTGATCATCGCGTCAACCATCTGCCGCACCTGCTCGGTGAAGGGTGGACGGGTGATGTCCGGCCCCTCTGCTGCGCGCAGTACCGGCTTCGGATGGCTGAAGGTGATAAAGCCCTGATGCCCCAGATAACTGCCCATGCCGCTGTTGCCGACCCCGCCGAAGGGCAGGCTGTCCACACTGGAGTGGAGCGCCACATTATTGATCGTCACCCCACCCGAGACGGTGCGCTCGAGGACAAACTGCTCCTCAGCTGCATCGTTGCCGAAGTAGTACAGCCCCAGCGGACGCGGATGAGCGTTGATGTAGGCCACCACCTCGCGCATGTCCTTGTAAGGCTTGATCGGCAACAGCGGGCCGAAGATCTCGTCCTGCATGATCTTCAGCTCGTCCCCCGGATTGCACAGCAAGGTCGGGATCATCTTGTGATGAGGCTGGTCGGAGAAGTCTTCATCCACGGGGTTCACCTCGATCAACTCCACGCCAGCCGCACGGGCCTCGGCAAGGTAGCCTTGCAGGCGGTCGAAGTGGCGGCCATTGATCACCGAGGTGTAATCCGGGTTGTCCTTGAGGCTCGGATAGAGCTTGGCGACCGCCACTCTGGCTTGCGCGATGAAATCCTCCATCGCCTCTTCGGGAACAAACACATGATCCGGCGCCAGGCAGACCTGACCGGCATTTAACAATTTGCCGGCCATGATCTTGCTCGCAGCGGCCTTCAGATCGGCGGAACGCGACACGATGGTTGGCGACTTACCACCCAGCTCCAAGGTAACCGGTACCAGGTTCTCGGCAGCGGCGCGCATCACATGTTTGCCAACGCTGCTGGCACCGGTGAACAACAGATGGTCGAATGGCAGGCTGCAGAACGCCTGGCCGACCTCGGCGTCACCGGTGACGATGGCAATCTCGTCCTCGGCGAAGGTGGCGCTGAACATCCGCTGCATCAGTTCGGCGCACTTGGGGTTCAGCTCGGAAACCTTGACCATCGCCCGGTTGCCGGCCGACAGCGCACTGGCCAGCCCCTGGATAACCATGCCTACCGGGAAGTTCCAGGCGGTGACGATGCCCACCACGCCCAACGGCTGGTACTGGATCCAGGCCTCGCCACGGTCGGCGGCACGCTGTTCGGGTTGCATCCACTCGGCAATTCTGGCCCTGGTTTTCTTCAGCGCCGAGAGTGGGCCCAACAGGTCAACGATGCGCGTCAGGTCGTGGCTGCGATGACCGAAATCGGCCGCCACCGCTTCAACGATTTCCTGTTTGTACTCAACCAGCATGCCGATCAGGCGATCGAACAATTCGCAGCGCTGCTCGGCGCTCCAGATGTCATTCGACAGATAAGCCGTGCGCTGCAGGGCGAGGATCCCACGCATGCGCTCCACTTCGGGAGTTTCGATCGTGCTCATTGGAGGTTGTACCTTCTCATTGTGGGTCTTTGCGACCATTGAGCTCGGCGCGGGCACGGGTCCCGCGCCGACGCTGGTCAATCGACTTTCTTCATTTTGGTGGTATCCAGACGGACCAGGCCGAAGGCCATGCCGTACTGAATGGCACCGGATTCATTGACCTTGATCGCCGAATACATGCCATTGAAGCGCGGGTCGCTGCCGGTATGGATCTTCAACACGGTGTCGCCACTGTCCAGGTCCATGCCGATGTGGTAGCGGTCATTCCAGTCGCGGGTGAAGTAGCCATCAATGATCGCCATCCGGCCGCCACCACTGATCATCGGCACCGACGATATCGACGACACGTCGTTGCGCATCCACAGCTGTTTCCACCCATCGTTCTTCTGGTCCCACTTCAGCATGGAGACACCTTTGGGCCCGGGACGCGTGGCACCGTTGAGCATGCTCACGTAGTAATTGTCACGCGCCAGGTAAGGGGCATCCTTGCTGATGATGTTGTTGACCACAAAGGCATAGTCGCCATAGGTCGACACCGACTGCTCGGACTGCACGGTCTCGACGTCCGCGCCCATGTCCACATGCAGCTGGTCGGCGATACGTGCCGACAGCGTGCCGGGCTTCTGCTTCCAGCCAGCCGGCAGTTGGTCGCGCCAGAAGGCCACCAGACGCATTTTCTGCGCGCCGTCGGTGATCACCACCAGCTTGTCTTCGTCCGGCCCGAAGCCCATCAGGGTCGGTGTCGAGCCCGTACCGTCAGCGACTTTCAAGGCGGAGATGCGTATGCCGCGGTCATAAGCGGCTTTCCAGGCACCGCTGGCCTCGTCGCTGTGGATCTTGCCCTTGGCATCGACCACCAGGCGATACATGTTCTGGTTCGAGGCTACATAGACCGCGCCACCACCCGCCTCATCACCATTGGCAAAACCGTTGAGGAACAATTCGTCCGCGCCATCGACGGCATAGGTGTCGACGATCTCCAGGGTTTTCGGGTCGAGGGTGATCACCTTGCCGCCGACGGTATTGAGCACCATGAAGCCGTTGAAGGTCATCCCCATGCCAAGGTTGAAATCGGCAGGGAAGTCAGTGCCACGCTTGACCTTCTCGTTGTCGTACAGCGCCTCCGGCAGCACACGGACCAACGGCGCACCCATGCCCGAGGCAGGTTTTTTCGGATCGAGTTGATCAACGCGGTAAATCTGCCGGCCACCGGCACCAATGAAGCCATCATCGCGGGTCAACATCGCATAGAGGGCGCCGCCACGAAGCTGATCCGTGATGCTACTAATCATCCGGTTCGGCTGCGTGCGCATGTAGTCGAGCAAGCCCTTTTCATCCTTGTTGTCGAGCAACCGCTGGACCTCTTCGGTCTGCTTCAGACGTTGATCGTCGCTGACCTTTTCAAAGCCCGGCAACTTCAGCGGCATTTCGGTGCGTGCCACTTCGACCAACTTGCCATCGACGCTGTTGTACTTGCGCAGGCCAAGGCCGGACCACCACCACGTCACCATGGTGCCACCGACCTTGTCGACTAAATGCGGCATGCCGACGGAATCGCTTGGCAGGTAAGTCACCGATTCCGGTGTCAGCTCAAAGGAGCCACGGGGCACGGCAATCTCTGTGCTGTCCGTCTGCGCGCTGTTCCAATGGGACTGGTTGCTGAAGGATTGAGCCAGATAAGGGTTCATGGGCGGTGCAGACTGGGCAGCCGCCATGGCGGACAAACCGGCCAATGCCAGGCCCGCCCCCACTCGTGCGAAGCGACATGTTGTGATTGTTATGCGTCTCATTGTGGAACTCCTTGAGGGAATGAACTCGGTGCCCAAGCGCTAACCGCGCTGGAACGACACCAGCAACGCAGAGCCTACGAAGCCCGTCTCACTCACTACCCCCCCCACAATGAGTAGGGCACTGCTGAAAAGCACTCCCCTGCCCGATGGGCAAATTCCTCACCCCCCCACTGCGGGGAGGGATGCTGCGACAGGCACCCCGGCAGCATTCCTCCAGTCCCTCGGACACTTGACTCCCCCCTTGAGTCGCTTGCCGATCCTTTTACAGACACTGGAGTCCGTAATGCACATTCAACGATCCGTCTTCCGCGAAGACCATGAAATGCTCCGCGAAACCGCCCGCCGCTTCTTCGAGCGCGAATGCGTCCCCCGCCAGGCCGAATGGGACGAGGCCGGTAAAGTCGACCGCGCGACCTGGCTGAAAGCCGGTCGCGAAGGTTTGTTGTGCACCATGATTCCTGAGGAATATGGCGGTGGCGGCGGTGACTTCGGCCACGGGACCGTGATTAACGAGGAGATGCACCGCGCGGGTGTCTCCGGCGTCAGCTTCGGCCTGCACTCGGACATCATTGCGCCGTACATCTTGCGTATCGGCACCGAGGAGCAAAAGCATCGCTGGCTGCCGAGCATCTGCAGAGGCGAAACCATCCTGGCCCTCGGCATGACCGAGCCAGGCAGCGGCAGTGACCTGAAGGCTGCGCGCACCACCGCGATCCGCGATGGCGACGAATATGTCATCAACGGCAGCAAGACGTTCATCAGCAATGGCCTGAACTGCGACATGATTCTGCTGGCCTGCCGGACCGATCTGACGGCGGGTTCCAAAGGCATCAGCCTGATCATGGTGGAAGCCACCCGCGAAGGCTTCCGTCGAGGCCGCAAGCTCGACAAGGTCGGCCAGCGTGCCTCGGACACTGCCGAAATGTTCTTCGACGACGTGCGCGTACCCGTCAGCAACCTGCTGGGCGAGGAAGGCAAAGGCTTTGTCTACATGATGCAGGAGCTGCCGCAGGAGCGACTGGGTATCGCCGTCTACGCCGCGATTCGCCTGGAGCGTCTGCTTGAGCAGACCATCGAGTACGTCAAGGATCGCAAGGCCTTCGGCCAGTCGGTGTGGGATTTCCAGAACACCAAATTCAAACTGGCCGATGCCAAGGCCGCCTCGGTCGCGGTACGCACCATGGTCGATTACTACATCAGCGAACACATGCGTCGCAAGCTGACCGTGGAAGAAGCCGCCATCGCCAAATTGTTCGCCACCGAGACCCTGTGGAAGCACCTGGACGACATGGTCCAGTTGCACGGTGGTTACGGCTACATGCTCGAGTACCCGATTGCTCGCGCCTTTGTTGACCTGCGCATATCCCGCGTCTTCGGTGGTACCAACGAAGTCCAGCGCGAATTGATCGCTCGCAAACTGTAATCCCCTCTTCTTCTACCGAGACCCAAGACATGAGCGATAAAGTTATCGTCGCCGGCGTCGGCATGATTCCGTTCAGCAAGCCGGGCGCAAGCCCGAGCTACACCGAGATGGGCGCAGAGGCGCTGCGCCTTGCACTGAAGGATGCCGGCCTTGGCTACGACAAAATCCAGATGGCCTTTACCGGCTACGTGTTCGGCGACTCCACCAGTGGCCAGACCGCCCTTTACGAGGTGGGCCTGACCGGTATTCCGGTGGTCAACGTCAACAACAACTGCTCCACCGGTTCCACCGCCCTGTATCTGGCCCGTGCCGCCGTGGCCAGCGGTCAGGTCGATTGCGCCCTGGCGTTGGGCTTCGAGCAGATGCAAGCCGGTGCGCTGCGATCGCATTGGGATGACCGTCCACGTCCCCGTGCACGCTTCATGCACGTACTCGAGTCGCTCACCGCTGATGCCGCGGACGTACCTCAGGCCCTGCGTGGTTTCGGCGGTGCCGGTCGCGAGCACATGCAACGCTACGGCACCACGATGGAAGCCTTTGCCGCAATCCGCGCCAAGGCCAGCCGCCATGCCGCCAACAACCCGCTGGCGCTGTTCAAGAACGTGGTGAGCACCGAAGAGGTGATGAACGACAAGCTCATCTGGCCCGGCGTCATGACCCGTCTGATGGCGTGCCCGCCGACCTGCGGTGGCGCCGCAGCGATCGTCTGCAGCGAAGCCTTTGCCAAGAAACACGGCCTGCGCAGCGACGTGGCGATCCTGGCCCAGTCGATGACCACGGACGTGGTCGAGTCTTTCGATCCACCCTCGATGATCAGCTTCGCCGGTTTTCACATGGCCCAGGCTGCCGCGAGCCAGGTCTACGAAAAAGCCGGCATCGGCCCTGAGGACATCCGCGTGGTCGAGTTGCATGACTGCTTCGCCCACAACGAACTCCTGACCTATGAAGCCCTGGGGCTATGCCCGATCGGCGGCGCCGAACGTTTCATTCTCGATGGCGACAACACCTACGGCGGCCAGGTCGTGACCAACCCGTCCGGCGGTCTGCTCTCCAAGGGCCACCCGCTGGGCGCGACCGGTCTTGCCCAATGCTATGAGCTGACCCATCAGCTGCGCGGCACCGCCGACAAGCGCCAAGTGGAAGGTGTTCGGATCGCCCTGCAGCACAACCTGGGTCTGGGTGGCGCCTGCGTCGTCACGCTGTTTGGCAAGAACTGATCGCCCCGCTCGCGCGCCTTGTGAAGGCGCTCGTTCTCACACAGGAGCCAAGTGAACATGGCAGACAAAAATCTGATTGGGCACAAAACCGGCGTGTTCAGCGTCGATGTTGAAAAGGGTCGCCTGCGCCTCTTCGCCAAAGCCATCGGCGAAACCGACCCGGTCTATACCGATGAAGCCGCCGCGAAGGCTGCCGGCCACAAATCCTTGCCGGTACCTCCCACCTTCCTCAAGTGCCTGGAAAGCGAAGGCCGGAACACGGTGGAACTGCTCAACCTGGTCGGCTTTGACCTGGGCCGGGTCCTTCACGCCGAGCAGTCCTTCGTTTACCACAAGATGGCCTACGCCGCAGATGTGCTGACGTTCGACGGTTGCATCTGCGACATCTACGAAAAGAAAGGCGGCGCCCTGCAGTTCGTGGTCATGGAGGCCCGGGTAACCAATCAGGATGGCGAGCACATCGCCGATGTCCGCTCCTCCCTTGTGCAGCGCTAAGGAGTCGTCATGAGCGTTCAGTTTTCCGATATCCAGGTCGGTGACGAGATCCCGCTGCTCAAGTTGCAGCCGGTCAACCGCACCACCCTCGCCCTGTATTGCGGCGCCTCAGGTGATCACAACCCGATCCACGTCGACCTCGACTTCGCCCGCAAGTCGCGGATGCCCGATGTGTTCGCCCATGGCATGTTGTCCGCGGCCTACCTCGGTCGCCTACTGACAGGTTGGGTTGCGCAGAGCCAGGTGCGCAGCCTGTCGGTCCGTTTCACAGGAATCACTCAACTCGGCCACATACCAACCTGCACCGGCACGATCATCGAGAAGTTCTTCGAGGCCGGCGAGCAGCGGGTGCGCCTGGCGATTCGCTGTGCCAACCAGCATGGCGAAGAGAAATTGGCCGGCGAAGCCGTCGTCGCCCTCGCTTGATGACTCAACCCACACACTCTCAGGAACAACACAATGAAAAAACTTGAAGGTAAAGTCGCCCTGGTCACCGGTTCCGGTCGTGGTATCGGTCGTAGCGTCGCTCTGCAACTGGCAGCCTATGGTGCCAAGGTCGTGGTCAACGACCTCGATGCGGCCCCGGCCGAAGAAGTCGTCGCCGAGATTCGTGAAGCGGGTGGCGAAGCCGTGGCCTGTGTCGGTAGCGTCACCGCCGTCGACTTCGCCGATCGTTTCGTACAAACCGCAGTACAGAATTACGGTGCCGTCGACATCATCATCAACAACGCCGGTTACACCTGGGACAACGTCATCCAGAAAATGACCGATGAACAGTGGTACGCGATCATCGACTGCCACCTGACCGCACCGTTCCGCATCCTGCGTGCGGCTCAGCCGATCATCAGCGCCCAGGCCAAAAAAGACGCCGCCGAAGGTCGCGAAGTGTTCCGCAAAATCGTCAACATTTCCTCGGTTGCCGCTGGCGGCAACGCCGGTCAATCCAACTACTCCGCAGCCAAGGCCGGCATCGTCGGCATGACCAAAACCCTGGCCAAGGAGTGGGGCCGTTTGAAGGTCAACGTCAACGCCGTGGCCTTCGGCTTCATCGAAACCCGCCTGACCCAGCCGCTGGCCGGAAACGAGAGCAAGACCGTCAACATCGAAGGTCGTGAAATCAAGGTCGGCGTACAACAAGAACGCCTCGATAGCGCCAGCTCTGCCATTCCTCTGGGTCGTCCGGGCACGGCGCAAGAAGCGGCGGGTTCGGTGGTGATGCTTTGCCTGCCGGAAGCCGACTACGTGACCGGTCAGGCCCTGGTCTGTGGCGGTGGCTACGGCAACCTTTAAGCGGTCGTGAAATTCCCCGGGCACTCGTCCCTCCCAAGGTTGGAAGAATGCCCGGTCAATGAGATCACGGCATGCAGACACCTCGCCAATAGACTCTCGACAAAAACAAGATTGGAGGTTTCGATGTACATGACCCAAGGGCTACAGCGCCATCGGCAGCAACGCCCCAATGCCACGGCAATTCGTTATCAGGGCCGTAGTCTGACCTTCGCTCAATTGGGTGATCGCGTTGCCCGGCTGGCTGGCGCGCTCAAACGCCTGGGCGTGGCCAGTGGTGAGCGTGTGGCGATGCTCTCGCTCAACTCGCAACGCTACATCGAGTACTACCAGGTGGTGCCATGGGCCGATGCCGTGCTCAATCCGGTGAATATCCGCTGGAGCGCGGCAGAAATCGTCTATTCACTGGATGACTCGCAAACCTGCGTGTTGATCGTCGATGACGCCTTCCACACATTGGGGGCCCAGGTGGCCGTCGAGGCCAAGAGCATCCGCTGGGTGATCTATGCCGGCGACGGCGAAACGCCCGACGGCATGCTCAACTACGAAACCCTGATCGCCGAGAATGAACCGGTGGAGGACGCACACCGTTGCGGTGACTCCCTGCTGGGAATTTTCTACACCGGCGGCACCACTGGTTTCCCCAAAGGCGTCATGCTCAGCCACAACAACATCGGCATCTCCGCCCTGGCCAACCAGGATCGGGTGGGGTATGGCGCGCATACGCGCTACCTGCATGCCATGCCGATGTTCCACCTGGCTGACCTGGCCGCCATGGTCGTGCTGTTCACCAGTGGTGGTTCGCATATTGTGCTGCCGACCTTCAAGCCGCAGGATGTGCTCGAACAGATTAGCCAGGAGCAGGCCACCGACACCCTGCTGGCGCCGACCATGCTGCAGATGCTGCTCGACTGTCGCCAGACAAATCCGGCCAACACGGCTTTGGACCTGAGCTCGCTTCGGGAAATCACTTACGCCGCCTCGGCTATCACGCCCGCCCTGCTCGACCACGCCCGTCAGACCTTCCCGGCGGCCCAGTTCGCCCAAGGCTATGGCATGACCGAAATGGCGCCCGGGATCACCATGCTTGGCGCCGAATACCACTGCGAGGAGCATCAGCGCAGCGGCAAGATGTATTCGGCCGGGCTGCCAATCAGCTGCGTGGAAATCCGCATCGCCGATGTCGAGGACCGTGAAGTACCGCGCGGCACAGTCGGCGAAATCCTGGTGCGCGGACCGAACGTCATGCTCGGCTACTGGAACAAGCCCGAGGCCACCGCCGAAGCGTTGCGAGGCGGCTGGATGCATACCGGTGACGGCGGCTACATGGACGCCGATGGCTTCATCTATATCTGCGACCGCCTCAAGGATATGGTCGTCAGCGGTGGGGAGAACATCTTCACCGCCGAGGTCGAGAACGCCATTGTCTGCCATCCGGACGTTGCCCAGGCCGCAGTGATTGGCATCCCTAGCGATAAATGGGGGGAAACGGTGCATGCCGTGATCGTACTCAAGCCCGGCACCCGTGTGACCGAAGATGAAGTCGTCGCGCATTGCCGTGAAAAAATTGCCGGCTACAAGGTGCCGCGCAGTATCGAGTTTCGCGCGTCCTTGCCGATGTCCAGCGTCGGCAAGGTACTGAAAAACGAACTGCGCAAACCGTTCTGGGAAAATCGCCTGAGCAATGTCAACTGATGCCCGATGCCAGTGGGATCAATAACTCCCGCTGGCGCATCACAATGGCGTAGGAGCCAGCCTTGCCGGAATGCCGGACCACTGCGATGGCCATAGGTATCTACACAACTCTGGGGCAGCGCGGCTCTTGTAGCCGCTGCCGAGGTACGAGGCTGCGATCGGCGGCGAAGCCGTCGTAAATTCAGGCCCTTCGGTGTGCCTGATGGATTATGGTCTCAGGTTTTACGGCCGCTTCGCTGCCGATCGCAGCCTCGTACCTCGTCAGCGGCTACATTCGTAGCAGTACGCCAAAAGATGTGTAGATACCTATGCTGCGATGGCCGCACCGCGGTTTTCAGGAAGACCGCGGTGCGGCCATCGCAGTGGTCCGGCATTCCGGCAAGGCTGGCTCCTACCCGATATTAAGATCGCGCCATTTGGCAATCGCTTCTACCCTGCCGGCTACGCCGAGCTTGGCGAATAGATTCTTGATATGCCATTTCACCGTTTCCGGCGATACGCCGAGGGTCCGGGCAATCTTCTTGTTGGTCATGGCTTGTGCCATTAACTGCAGAACCTCCGTCTCTCGCTCGCTCAGCGATGCAATCGGCGAAGCCACCTTGCGCTCGGTGTTCTCTGCAGGTTGGGCCGCTGCGATCAACCGCTGCGCATAGAAGGCGAGCACCGGGTCGAGCGCGTTGGCTTGCAGCAAGTCGTCCAGCAGCCGGGGCAGCTGCGGCGCAACATCGAGCAGGCTGCGTACCAGGCCCAGCCGGTGCCCCAGGCGCAGGACCTCCATCAGTTGCTGGTGAGCTTGCTCGTCATGCCCAAGACCTTTTTCGGCGATAGACAGTTGCAGTCGCACAATGGCCGCCAACTGCCAGTGGGTTGCAGTTTCGCACCCGTTAATCAGCGGTGCGATTTGCTGGATGGCCATGCTGAAGTTGCGCTGATACAGACTCATCTCGACAGCGGCCCGCATGGCCACTAGCTGGATGATCATTGGAGTGCCGCGATGAATACCAGCATGCTTGTCGGCAAGCGCCTGGAGCTCTGTCAAAAGGACTTCGGCCTGTGCGGACTGGTATTTTTCCAAGTGCCAACGCATGCGCACGTACAGTGCCCAAGCGAGCAGACGGCCCAGGTCGTAGCGCTGAGCGTATTCTTTCAGGCGGTCCAGATATTCCAGCGCCTGGGTTTGCTCGCCCTTGAGCCAGTAAGCCCGGCTCAGCGCCAGCAGACTGTGAAGAACGATGTTGGGCACGGATATCCGCTCAAAGACGTCGAGGCGAGGCTCCAGCAGGTGGCAGACCTCCGCCAGGTTATTCTGCTCGTACAACAGGCTGGCCAGGTACGCTGCGGCCGTATGTCCGGCGACCGCAGCACTGCTGCCATGCGGCTTTGCCTCTTCCAGGGTGTTGCGAAAAATATTCTCCGCTTCGCTGATACGTCCCTCGTGAACCAGGCTCACGCCATAGATACAACGGCCGATGAAGGTCCGGCGTGGCGATGTATTCGGGCGGTCGCTGTGCTGGATGATCGCGCGCACCCGCTTGTGATCGCCGCTGAACAAAGACAGCCAGGCAAGAATGGAGGCGCGACCCGTCAGTATCAGGTCGTCGGCATCGTCAGGTATTGCTTCCAGCTCCGGAGCAAGGGACCACGCCGCCTCGGTCAAGTCGCGTTGCATGGCCAGGGTACCGCGTGTGACCAGCAGGCCCTGGCGCTGTTGGACGTTGAGCCGGTGCTGTTGCGCCTCCAGTTGGTCGAGTATCTGTTGCCCTTCTGCGAAGTTATGCGCATGGAGCTGCAACTGGGCCATCACCAATTGCAGGCTGTAACGTTCGCGCATCTGTTCCATGGGCAACTTGCGCAGCAGGTTGGGTAGCTGGCTCAGGGAGCCACGCGCCATCAGTTCGTGCGCACAGGCTTCGACAATCTCGGCAGCGATCTGAAAATCGCCAGCCAGTACGGCGTGACGAACGGCCTCGTCGATATGGCCTTGTTCAAAGAGCCAGTCCCGAGCAACCGCATGGAGTTTTTTCTGCTCTTCTTCGGGCTCGCGGCTCAGATGGTCACGCAGTACCTCGCGCAATAGCGGATGGAGGCGGTACCAGGTTTCCCGGTCGTGGCTCTTGATCTGGGTGATGAACAGGTTATCGCTGTCCAGGCGAGTCAACTGGTTCATCATCCCGGCGATGGCATGAGGCTTGCCGACCAGCCTGGCACACAGGGGTGCCGTGAAGCGGTTGCAAATCGAAGAATGGGTCAGCAACTGCCGGTCTGCGATGGGCAGGTGGACCAGCACCTCCTGCTCAAAGTACTGTGCAAAGGCACCGGCACCACGGACCTGCATGCGACTGAAGCCGCTACCGTGCTTGGATTTCAAGTCAATCGCGAACAGTTGCAAGCCAGCCACCCAGCCATCGGTCAAGTCGTGCAAGACCTCGGCATCGTGAGTGCTGATTTCGCCGAACTGGCGCAGGTAGCGCTCTGACTCTTCGACGCTGAAGCGTAAATCCTGCAAGTCATACTCGGTCAGCTGGCCTTGTGTGCGCAGGCGGGCGAGCGGAAGCGTGGCAGGTAAAACGCTGCGCGTGCCAAGCACCAGATGCAGGTTCGGCGGTGCATAGTCGAGCAGCCAGCCCAGAACCTTGAATATGTCGGGGTCGTTAAGGTGATGAACATCGTCGATCATTACCACCAGGTCATTGCCGTGCTGAGCAATAGCCTGGAGCAGGACGATGATCCAGTGTTCGAGCGCCAACTCGCCGCCACCCTCCCCAAGCAGCAGGGCGGCCTCCCGGGCAAGCGCGGCGTCGACCTCGGCAACGCTAGCCAACAAGCAGTTGGCCAGCCGCGCCGGCTCATTGTCCTCGCCGGTCAGCGACAGCCAGGCCACATCGAAGTCGATTGCTACCAGTTCTCGGCGCCAGGCCAGCAGGGTGCTGGTCTTGCCACTCCCGGCAGGCCCCTGGATGGCCACACAGCGCTGCCGGCGCGCCTCCATCAGGCGGCTCATCAGTGCCGCGCGAGGCATCAGCTGGCGAGCGCCGCGAGGAGGAATGACCTTGGTGTCAGGGATGAGCTGAAGCAGCCGGTCGGCTGACAGGTGGAGCTTGGGGCCTGGGGGTGGAATGGGCATCGACCGAATTTCCAGAGGCAATCGCCTTCAAGTGCAGACTGACAGTTTAATGCAGAGGGTACGCCATACTGATTTGCTGCGCTCAGAAGGAACGCGTGCGTCCAAGGGAGCGCACGCGAGCGGCATCAGGCGCGGCCGTACAGCGTGACGACACAGGCGCCACCCAGACCCAAGTTGTGCTGCAAGGCGATCTGCACACCTTCCACTTGGCGCTTGTCGGCGGTGCCGCGCAGCTGATGGGTCAGTTCATAGCACTGGGCCAGCCCCGTGGCGCCCAGTGGATGGCCCTTGGAGAGCAGACCGCCGGACGGGTTGGTCACCACGCGACCGCCGTAGGTATTGTCTCCGTCGAGCACGAACTTCTCGGCGCCACCTACCGGGCACAGGCCCAGGGATTCATAGGTCAGCAGCTCATTCTGGGCAAAGCAGTCATGCATCTCGGCCACCAGAATGTCCTGCGGACCGACGCCGGCCTGCTCGTACACCTCGCTGGCGGCGCGCTGGGTCATGTCGAATCCGACCGCCTGGATCATCGATGCCGGTTCGAAGGAAATCCCGCGATCAGTGGTCATCGATTGCGCCAGGATCACCACATCGGTGCGCAGACCATGCTTTTTGGCGAACGCTTCGCTGCAAATGATCGCGGCAGCAGCACCACAGGTCGGCGGGCAAGCCATCAGGCGCGTCATCACGCCAGGCCAGAGTACCTGATCGTTCATCACGTCTTCAGTGGTGACGATTTTACGGAACAGTGCCAGCGGATTGTTGGCGGCATGCCGGCTGGCCTTGGCGCGGATCGCGGCAAAGGTACTGAGTTCGGTACCGTAGCGTTGCATGTGCTCGCGACCGGCGCCGCCGAACTGGCGCAGGGTCATCGGTACGCCGATCGCACCGGCGTCGGCAGTCAGCTCGTCCGAAACATCCTGGTGCTTGCCCATGCAGGCCGGACGATCGATAAACACCGCCCCCAGGGCACCGGGTTGCATCTGCTCGAAGCCCAGGGCCAGGGCGCATTCGACCGCCCCGCTTTCTACTGCCTGGCGAGCCAGGTACAGGGCAGTGGAACCGGTGGAGCAGTTGTTGTTGACGTTCACCACCGGCACACCGCTCATGCCGACTTCGTAGAGCGCCGATTGACCGCAGGTGGAGTCGCCATAGACGTAACCGACATAAGCCTGCTGAACCAGGTGGTAGTCCAGGCCTGCGTCTTTCAATGCCTGGCGAGTCGCCTCAGCGCCCATCTGGATGTAAGACCCACTGGCACCGGGCTTCAGGAACGGGATCATGCCAACCCCGGCAACATACGGTTTGTGTGTCATTACATTCTCCATAAAAAGTTAAGCCCGCTTCAGCTTCTCGCTTCTGCTGCTCGATAGCCCGAACAATACGAGCTGCCATCGTTGCGAAGCAGCTGCAGGCTGTACCCGCTCCCTGCGGGGGGTATAGGGGGTGCCCCCCCACACTTGTCCCGATCTGCATCTGGCCCCGTCAGTAATTTTGTCATTGCATAAACCTGTAGTAATCAGCCTAAAATCCTGCAAAACATAACAACTCGCAGTGTTGGCGGTAGCGCATTATCGATGACACTACATGCCCAACCCTCACGGGGCATCTCCCCAAGGCCCTTCAAATCCGCTGCAGACTGGATTAGCCATGCCCCCGACTTCCCCGCCGATTACCACCCGTTTCTCGCCGCCACGCATCAGCAGTCACGCGGTGCTGCGGGAAATGCTGCTGGCCCGCCTACAGGCGGCTCGGGACTGCCGCCTGACACTGATCAATGGCAGCGCAGGTTTCGGCAAGACCACGCTAATGGCGCAATGGCGACAAAGCCTGATCAAAGAGGGAAACAGCGTTGTATGGCTGTCCCTTGCGCAGGAG
Source organism: Pseudomonas sp. KH_021 (assembly GCF_057838865.1). Taxonomy (NCBI): domain Bacteria; kingdom Pseudomonadati; phylum Pseudomonadota; class Gammaproteobacteria; order Pseudomonadales; family Pseudomonadaceae; genus Pseudomonas; species Pseudomonas sp. KH_021. The sequence continues at coordinate 3,951,014 of NZ_CM174477.1, forward strand.
GATGGCGCTCTGGAATCCTTTTGCGCCAACCTCATCTGCACCCTTCAAAACGCCGGCGTCCCCCTTGAGGATGACCTGTTGCTGCTGATCGAACGCGAGTCACTAGACGGCTTGCTCGCCCTGGCTTCGGTGATGATCAACACGTTGGCGCGGGTCAGCAGTGCGCTGTATTTGATGATCGATGACTTCCATTTCGCCACCGATCCACGCATTTCGCGCTTGGTACAAATAGTGGTAGATGGCGCTCCGGCGCAGCTGCACATCGTGCTGGCCTCTCGTGTGAATCCCAATCTGAAACTCGGACGACTGCGGGCGATGGCCGAGCTTTGCGAGATCGGCGCCACCGAGCTTGGCTTCGATTTCAACGAGTCCCTGGCTTTCCTCAAGGCCTACCTGGACGATGGCGTTGATATGGAATTGGCGCACGCCATCCACGACAACACGGACGGCTGGCCCATCGGTCTGCAATTGATGTCCATCTCTCTCAAGGCCAACCCGCGCAAGGAAGCGAAGATCCATCGACTGCTACCGGGCAATAGCGATCTGCGGGACTATCTGGCCGAAGACGTGGTAGACGGACTACCCGCAGAGATTATTGGATTTCTCGAGAAAATCTCGATTCTGCGCCGCTTCAATGCGCAAGTAGCCGGGCATGTCAGCCAGGCACCGCAAGCCGCCGACCTGATTGCCAGCATCGAGGCCCACAACCTGTTCATCCTGCCTGTCGACATGGAGAGCCAGCAGCAGTGGTATCGGTTGCATCCGCTATTCGCCGAATTCCTGCAACAACGCTTGACCACGTCGGACACCGACGTGCCTCGGTTGCACCTGCGTGCCGCGCAGTGGTTCGAACAGGCCGCAATGGTAAGCGAGGCGACCCGTCATGCGGTGCTCAGCGAAAACCTTGAGGAATTGGTGCGCCTGCTGGAGCGCAAACAACCGTCCTATCACGGCTTGAGTCACCTTGGCCAATTCATGCGTTGGCTGGATTGTGTGCCTTTGGAACAGCTGACACAGCACCCCAAGGTGCTTCTGCAAGGCGCCTGGGGTTGCGTGCTGACGATGCTCACCAGCAAGGCTGAAACCTGGATCGACGTGCTCGAAAAAAGCACAGCAGCCAAGGCCACCTGGGGGCCAAGCATTGATCTGGTCAGGGCGGCGATCGCTCTGCAACATGATGATCTGGCACGCTGCAGCCAGCTTGTTCAGGGCTTGCCCGAGCGAGCCTTTACGCATCCGTTCGATGAGCGGATGCGAGTTTGTCTGTACATCAACTGCCTGGTCTACCTCGGGCAGCAGCAACAGGCCTTGCAGTACCTCAATAGCCCCGAATGCGAAACGCTTCGCACCAGTCATGACGAGCTGGCGCTGATGATCGTCGCCACGATTGCCCATGGCATTCTGCAGTGCGGGAATGTCCTCGAGGCTTCACGGCACCTCATCGATGTCCTGCTCCTGGCGGAGAGCAATCACGGTCATCGTTCGGTCAGCGCCTGCACCTGCGCGGTGGGGGTCGCCGAGGTGCACTACGAGATGGATCGCATCGACGACGTGCGCGAAGTCCTGAGCAACCGCCTGGATCTTTTACGCTTCGCCCCGCCGTCGGTGATCATCTCCGCGATGGTCAGCGTCGCCCGCTTGAACTACCTGCAAGGGTCGCCAGCGAATGCGCTGACTTACCTGGCCAAGATGGCGATGGAGTTCCGCGCCAGAGGTTTCGATCGTGCGTTGGCGCACAACCTGACCGAGCAAGTTCGCATTCTGCTTGGCAATGGCGACTGGCGGCAGTGCGAAAGCCAAAGAGCCGGCCTCGACGCGTTGACCCACCGCCACTCGGGCGACACCCCTCTCGCGCATGAAATCAGTGCCCTGGCGGCCCTGTCGCGGGCCCGCATCTGCCTGGTCAGGCAAGAGCCGGATCGCGCGCTCCTGGCCCTGGACATCGTCGAACAGTTCGCCAGCCGCTACAGTCGAGGAAAATGGCGAGTCCAGTCGAGCCTGCTGCGAGCCATTGCGCTGAATGATCTGGGACGCCACACAGAATCCAGCGTGTTACTGCGTGAAGTCGTCGGCGAAAGCTATCGATTGGGCCTGGTGCGCACCCTGCTGGATGAAGGCTCCTCCCTGCTGGCTCTGCTGGCCAATCTGGATTGTCGAGACGACCCGGTGCTGGACAGCTACTGCAGTCGGTTGGCGGCCGTCCCGCTGAACTGCGCCAGCACTGGCCCGGCATCGGCACGTGCGACGAAAGATTCGGCGGCGGGTGAATCCTCGCTGTTTACCAAGCGGGAACTGGAAATCATCAGCCTGCTTGAGCAGTCGATGCCTAACAAGCGTATCGCTCAGACCCTGAACCTCAGCCAGGAAACCATCAAGTGGAACTTCAAGAATATCTACACCAAGCTGGGTGTCTCGTCCCGCTACGAAGCACTCACCGCGCTGAGACAACGGGCCGAGCAATAGGGGGGCTTAAAGCAGCGAGCCCCGCTAAAAGAGCACTTGTAGGAGTCCGCCCGTCGCCCCCGGCGCCGCGCTGTCGCGCATAGAACCCATGTGGGAGCGGTGGTCCGGCACTCCGGTTCATCCGCGAATAGAGACGCCGCGGTTTGTCAGATACACCGCGGTGCTCCTATTCGCGGATGAATCCGCTCCCACATTTAAAATCATGTTCTATGAGAGCGAGGGTTCGTGAGCAAGCTGCATCGCCCCGAACACAGGGCGATGCCTGGCATTGCACGATTAACGAATGCCTGCGTTGCGCAAAGCGGCCGGAGTGAATTCAGCCAGTTTCGGCTTGACGCCGTACTCGATCCCTTGCTTGTACTCGTTACCCAGAGCCATGGCCAGGTAGCGACCGGCAATCAGGTCATACAGCACCTGACCTGCGTAAGTCCCGACGCCTTGTTCGTAGTCATTCATCGCCATACCTTCGCCAACACGCCACAACTGACCACGACCGTCATAATGGTCGACCTCTGCCAATTGCCAGGTATCTTCATCGAAGTACATATGACGCTTGGCGTAGATGTGACGCTGGCCCGGCTTCAGGGTCCCCTCCACTTCCCACACACGGTGCTGCTCGTAGCGAGTCAGGTCCTGATTGATGTGCCCGGCCTTGAGAATGTCGGCGTATTTCAGCGAAGGCGAAGCCAGACGATAGTTGTTGTAAGGAATGTACATCTCCTTCTTGCCGATCAGCTTCCAGTCATAGCGATCCGGGGCACCGTTGAACAAGTCGCCGTTATCGGTAGTCCGCATGCCGTCCGAGGCAGTGCCCGGTCCATCGTAGGCAAGCTGCGGCGCACGCCGTACGCGACGCTGACCGGAATTGTAGACCCAGGCGAGACGGGGCTCCTTGACCTGATCGATGGTCTCGTGGAGCAGCACGACGGTACCGGCCAGACGTGCCGGCGCAGTCACTCGCTGCTTGTAGTAAGCAAAAATGTTGGCAGAGCTATCCTTGTCGTCACCGCTGATGTATTGCGGGAAAGCCATTTCGTCTTCGAACTCGACGATGGTGAACGATCCATCGACCTGTGGCGCGGCCTGGACCATCTGGCGCCTCTGGTTGAGGCCACGATAGCGAGTCAAGTGGTTCCAGAGCACTTCGACGCCGTTCTTCGGGATCGGGAACGCGAAGCTGCGAGAGTCACTGAAATTGCTCAAGCCATTGCCACCATCGATCGGCAGGGTATTCAACGCGCTCTTTTTCGCCGCATCGTAGATTTCCTGCGGGGCGGCGGCTGTACGGTGGGTCTTGTAGACCGGAATCTTGTAAGTGTTGGGGTAGCGCTTGAACATGGCCAACTGACCGGCGCTGAGCTTGTCCTTGTACTGCTCGGCGTTGGCCGGCGTGATGGTAAACACCGGTTTTTCACCGCTGAACGGATCGCCCAGGAACCGATTGGTCACCGGCGCCGCGCCGGGTTTCAAACCACCCGTCCAGGCCGGAATACTGCCATCGGCATTGCCTTCCTTCTGCGCCCCGAGCGGGGTCAGGACAGTACCCAGTTTTGCCGCCTCTTCCTGAGAAACTGCCGCCATCACTTGGCCGGCAAGCAGGGTCAATGCGAGTGCGCCTATATGCATCATTGTCGTTTTCATGCTTGGTTTCTCTCGACTGTCTTCTTTTTAGAAGTTCACACCCATGCTGAACGCGACGAAGTCACGGTCACCGTTGACGTTGAAATCGCCACCGAAGAAATCGGTGTAACTGAGGCTTGCGGTGTAGGTATTTTTGTAATCGGCATCCAGACCGAGGCTGACGGCCTTGAGGCCTTCTTCGAAGTTCGGGCCGTTGCCATTGACGTCATGCGACCACGCCAGGTTCGGCGCCAGGTTGATACCCGCAATCACGTTCGGATAATCCAGACGGGCGCGAGCGCGGTAGCCCCAGGAGTCAGTGGTGTAGAAGCCCTTGTCGTTGCATTCCTGTTGCGGGTTGGTCGTCGTGTTCAGGCAGGCGGTGTTCGATGCCCCTGGCTGAACGCCGACACCGAAAATCCCGCTGCGGCCGAAGCGCAGGTCAGTGCCGTCGGCTTCGCCCAGACCATTGATGCGGTTGTAGCCCACCTCTCCCAACAGGGTCAGGCGACTGGCGCCCATGACCTGCTCGTAAAACCGGGTGGCAGACATCTGCGCTTGCAGCACCGGCATGCGCTTGTAGCCGTTTATTTCGCCGCCCAGGGAAGTGCTGCCAAAGCCGATACGATTCAGTAGCGCTGTCGGGTTACCCGTCGTGGCGCCCGCCAGGTCCGTGTTGTTGAGCTGCAGCGGCATGTTTGGACGGAAACTGATCTCGCCCCCCAGCGAAGTGCCGCCGGCGTTGGTCTGGAAGCTCAGGCCATACAGGCGGATATCTTCGGGGTAATCGACGAAATAGCGCGAAGCGCGAAGCGCGGCGACCGGGTTGGCCGCGTTGAATGGCACTGTCGAACGCAGGGTGCTCAAATACGGGCTGCGGCTGTGATAGTTCATCAGGTAAGCACCGAACTCAGTGTCGTTGAGCTCTGGCACGAACCAGCGCAAGGCCAGACCGTACTGGCCGCTGTCACGAGCGTCGTTGTCCTTCACCCGCGGGGTGTAGGCGTCGTCGGTGTTATTGTTGAAACCGGGCGGATTGGCCGTGTTGTTTGCAAGCCCCGGGGCCAGATCCAGCCCGGCCCCCACCTGACGGTCATTGCAACCTTTGGCCAGGGGATCGGCGCCGAAGAAGGTACCGCAGTTGTCAACGACAGTGCTTTCCCATTGCAGCTGATAGAACGCCTCGGCACTGAGGTTCTCGGTGATGTTCTGCGACAGGTAGAACATATTGACCGGGATCAGACCTTCCTTGACCTCGGCACCCGGGCGGCGCAAGGCAGCCACATCGATCGGGTTGATCGAGTTGATGCTGTTGCCGATAAAGGTGCTCTCGCCCCAGCTCACCACCTGCTTGCCCAGGCGCACGTTGCCCGGCAGTTCACCGATGTTGTAGCTGTGATAGACAAAGGCATCGAGGAATTCGGCGCCGGAAGCCTTGGCCATATCATTGCGGCCGCTGTCGTCGATGTCATAGAACAGCCGGTGCTCGTCCTTCAATTCGAAGTCGTACCAGTATTTGCCACGCACGAAGATACCGCTGTCGCCATACTTCAACTCCAGGTCATGGATGCCCTTGAATATCTTCGAAAACGTTTCGCCCTTCTTGAAGTTCAGGCGGTTGTCGTCAGACAGCCGGGACGAAGAATTGCCGCGTACACCCTGCGAGTTGAAATTGGAAATAAAGTCAGGATCGCCGCCGCGCAGCGCCCAACTGGAGCCGATGGAAAGTGAAGTATCGAACTGTCCCTTGATTTCCCCGATTTCGAAATTCACGGCGTAAGCCTGGGTGCCCAAACCCATGGCAACAGCTGCCGCCAGCAGTTGGAGGCGAAAGCCACCCTGCATTATTGTTTTTGTCATGCGGCACTCCAATTGTGCGAAAAAGTACGACGCGAGTGGGCTTGCGCTGCAAACCGCGACGGCTGCGCAAGCGGGTTGAAGGTCGCTCTGCTGGCGATATCCACGTGTAAGTCTTCCTCAGTGTTTTCTTGTAATTCTTGAGTAGAGCGATTCGATCCTAAGAGCCGGACCGAGCATCTCGCCCACCCGCGGGAGGGGGAATACGGGGGGGTTGGATAAATAAGCGATGAGGACATGCAGGCCTGATAAAAAAGGGCCCGAAGGCCCCAGATGGCCACACCGCGGTCTTTCAGGCGCACCGCGTAGCCTTCATCGCAGTGGTATCTACACAACTCTGGGGCAGCGCGGCTCTTGTAGCCGCTGCCGAGGTACGAGGCTGCGATCGGCGGCGAAGCCGTCGTAAATTCAGGCCCTTCGGTGTGCCTGATGGATTATGGTCTCAGGTTTTACGGCCGCTTCGCTGCCGATCGCAGCCTCGTACCTCGTCAGCGGCTACATTCGTAGCAGTACGCCAAAAGATGTGTAGATACCGATGCTGCGATGGCCACACCGCGGTCTATCAGACAGACCGCGTGGCCTTCATCGCAGTGGTCCGGCACTCCGGCAAGCCTGGCTCCTACCCCGAAGCCCCGGTTGTCAGTGGACCTGCATCAGTCGGCTGTAGGTCTTGAGATGATGGTCATCGTTACCGAACTGATGACTGAGCATCAGCAAGTGCTTGGCGTGGTGCGACAGCACGTATTCCCAGGTCAAGCCAATGCCACCGTGCAATTGAATACCCTGGTCGGCGACGAATCGGGCGGCGCGTACGATCAACACCTTGGCAGCGGCCAGGGTGCGGCTACGCTCGTCGCTGTCCGGTGCATCGGCCGCACATGCGGCGAGGATGGCCATGGAGGTGGCCTGGTCCAGTTCGATGCGCATGTCCACCATGCGGTGTTGAAGGGCCTGGAACTTGCCGATCGCCTGGCCGAATTGCTTGCGGGTCTTGAGGTAATCGAGGGTCAGGCCGCACACCGCTTCCATGCTGCCGACCGCTTCGGCACACTGCGCAGCCAGCGCGCGGCCTTGTTGATAGCGCAACGCGTCAAGGGCCTGACCGGGTTCGCCGAGCACACTGGCGGCACTGACGAAAACGTCGTCCAGGTGCAGCTCGCAGGCCTTGCGGCCGTCCATCGTCGGGTAGACACGACGGCTCATGCCGGCTGCTTGCGGATCGACCAAAAACAAACTGATACCGCTTTCATCCCGATCACTGCCAGCAGTACGCGCAGACACGAGAATCAACCCGGCACTGTGCCCCGCGACCACCACCGATTTACGCCCGTTGAGCCTCCAGCCCCCGTCCACGGCCTCGGCACGGGTGCGCACGTCGTGCAACTGGTAATGGCTGGTCGGTTCGTCGACGGCCACCGTCATTTGCAATTGCCCACTGGCAACGGGCGGCAGCCATTCGCTACGTTGCGCTTCACTGCCCAATTGGGTCAGCAAGCCACCGGCGAAGATCACAGAATGCAGGTAGGGTTCCAGACACAGACCACGGCCCAGCTCAGTCATGATCAGCAGGGTTTCCACGCCGCTGCCACCAAAGCCACCGAACTCCTCGGCGAATGGCACGGCGGTCAGGCCCAGATCTCCCAGCTGCCGCCAAAAGGCAAGGCTATAGCCCGGCTCGCTCTTGGCGAACTGCTCGCGCGCTTCGAACGCATAATTGTCACGTACCAGGCGCGCGGCGGTGTCCTGCAGCATTTGCTGCTCTTCGGAAAGTTTGAAGTCCATTATCGATACACCCCTTACAGCTCTAGAATCATCTTGGCGATGATGTTTTTCTGGATTTCATTGGAGCCGCCATAGACCGAAGTCTTGCGCATATCGAGGTACTGGCTGGCCGGTGTGGTGCTGTAGTCGCGGTACAGATCCGCTTGCTTGGCATAGCCCAGTTCTTCTTCGACGAAGGGCATGGCATACGGGCCCAGGACCTTGCTCATCAGGTACGTGATGGCCTGGCGGATTTCACTGCCCTTGATCTTCAGGAACGAGCTTTCAGTGCCTGGCACCCCGCCGTCGCGGGCGGCGGCCACAATGCGCAGGTTGCTCATTTCGATCGCCATCAGCTGGATTTCCAGCTCGACTATTTGCATGCGCAACTGAATGTCATCGATCAATGGCAGGCCGTCTCGCTCCTCTTGGCTTGCGATGTGCTTGAGCCGGCCCAGCATCTGCTTGGCCTGGCCGATGCCTGCAATGCTCGTGCGCTCGTGGGTGAGCAGGTACTTGGCGCACGTCCAGCCTTGGTTCTCCTCGCCGACCAGGTTTTCGACCGGCACGCGGACGTTGTCGAAGAACACTTCGTTGACTTCATGTTCACCATCGAGGGTGATGATCGGGCGCACGGTGATGCCCGGGGTTTTCATGTCGATCAACAGGAAGCTGATGCCGCGCTGCTGCTGCGCTTCGGGGTCGGTACGCACCAGGCAGAAAATCCAGTCGGCGTAGTGCGCCAGGGTGGTCCAGGTTTTCTGGCCGTTGACCAGGTAGTGGTCGCCATCGCGTACAGCGCGTGTCTTTACCGCGGCCAGATCGGAACCGGCGCCCGGTTCGGAATAACCCTGGCACCACCAATCTTCACTGCTGAGGATACGGGGCAAGAAGCGCGCCTGTTGTTCAGGCGTACCGAACTTGATGATCACCGGAGCGACCATGTTGACCCCGAACGGCACGACCCACGGGGCTCCGAAAGCGGCACACTCCTCCTCGAAAATGTGTTTCTCCACCGTGCCCCAGCCGGTGCCGCCGAACGCCACCGGCCAACTGGCCGCCAACCATCCCTGCTCACTGAGCAGGCGCATCCAGATGACTTGATCTTCTTTGTTGAAACGCTTGCCATGCCGACCGCGCGCCGCGATTTCGGCCGGGAGCTTGTTACGCAAAAAACCACGGACTTCCTCTCGGAAGGCCAATTCGGCAGGGGTGAATTGGATGTCCACTGATGTACTCCTCACATTATCAATCGGCAATCGCACTCAAACGATCGCGCCAACATTGCGCAGCGCATCGATCTGCGCAGCGTCGAAGCCCAGTTGCTCAAGGATTTCCAGGGTGTGTTCACCGTTTTTCACCAACGCACCGGCCTCGACCGGCGTACGGCTCAGGCGTGGCGCGGGTGCCGGGTGCAATACACCGGCAGACTCCATGAACAGATTGCGGGCGCGGTTATGCGGGTGCCCAGGCGCTTCGCCGAAATCCAGCACCGGTGCGAAGCAGGCATCCGTGCCTTCGAGTAGCTCGACCCAGGCATCGCGCGAACAGGTCCGGAACACGGCCGCTAGCTTTTCGCGCAGCACCGGCCAGTCTTGCTGTCGCCATTGATCCGAGAAGTCCGGATCATCGATCTCGCACAACTGCAGCAGGAGCTGATAGAACTGCGGCTCGATCGCGCCAATGGACACGAACTTGCCGTCGGCACAGGCGTAGCAACCATAGAAAGGCGCACCGCCGTCGAGCATGTTGCTCTGCCGCTGATCCGACCATTGGCCTTGCTGGCGCAGGTCGTAGTACATGCTGCACAGCAGGGTCGTACCGTCGCAGATGGCCGCGTCCACCACCTGCCCGAGACCGGATTTCTGTGCTTCAAACAGCGCCGCCAGAATGCCAGCCAGCAGAAACATCGCACCACCGCCCATGTCACCCACCAGGTGTAGGGGCGGCGTCGGTGGTCGGTCGGCATGCCCCATGGCATTGAGAGCCCCCGAAAGCGCGATGTAATTGATATCGTGACCCGCTGCATGGGCCAGCGGCCCGGTCTGGCCCCAGCCGGTCATGCGCCCGTAGATCAGTTTGCGATTGCGCTCCAGGCACACTTCAGGCCCCAGCCCCAGTCGCTCCATCACGCCGGGCCGAAACCCTTCGATCAACACGTCAGCGTCTTCGATCAGCTTGAGCAGGACTTCATTGGCGTAAGGCTTGCGCGGATCGATGGCAATACTGCGCCGCCCTCGTTTAAGCAGACTGCCATCGGCATTGAGAAAGCCTGCCACATGACGATCAACGCAAATGACCTCAGCCCCCATGTCCGCCAGCATCATGGCTGCGAACGGCACAGGGCCGATCGCATTCATTTCCAATACTTTCACACCTGCCAAAGGTCCGGGCATCGTAGGGCTCTCTTCCGTATTAGGGGGTTGTTCGCTGCAGCCCAAGACACTAGACGCAAGGCGCCTTGGCTGACCCACCACCTACGGGGGGAATCGTCCCCCCCTCCCCACCTACGCCCAGGTCTGTGCGCTAGCTGATTTCATGCAGCGTCTGGCGTTGCTTCAACGTACTCAAACGGATCGCCCCCCTAACCATTGATCGAGCTTGGGCCACATCCGCTTGACCGCGGCCGGGCCCGCCACCAGGCTGACATGGCCGCCCGGCAGCATGACTTCTTCCTTGTCGCGCGAACTCACCCTGGCCACCAAAGGCTGCGCGCAGGCCGGCGGCACCAGGGAGTCAAATTGCGCGATGACGTGCAGCAGCGGCACCTCGATATTCTTCAAGTCGACCTCTTGGCCACCGATGCGCAAGCCGCCTTCATACAGCCCATTCTTTTGCCCCAGTTCCTGATGGATCTGTCGGAAGTATTCGCCTGGAAGTGGCAAGGTCTCATTACTGAAGCGTTCCATCATGCGGTAACCCCTGACGTAGTCGTCATTCCACATGTTGTCCCAGAGCCGGGCCTGGCCGGCGATACGGCCTGCGGGGCGATGCAGTTCGATTGCCTTGACGATGCTCTGTGGTGGCACGACGCCCGTCGCATCGATCAAGCGCTCGGCCTTGAAGTGGCGCTGTTTGGCCAACGGCATCTTGGTCCAGTCGATGGGCGTTGTGAAACACACCAGGTTCTTCAGCGGGCCATCAGGATGCAGCGCGGCGTAGAGGGTCGAAAGAACACCGCCCATGCAATAACCAATCAGCGTGACGTCTTCCACGCCTGAGTCTTGCTGCACTCGGCGGATACAATCGGGAATGAAGTCGAGCACATAGTGCTCGAACTTCAGGTGGGACTCTTCCCGGCTCGGCGCATTCCAGTCCATGACATAGATGTCATAACCACGTGCAAGCAGATACTCGACCAGGCTCTGTCCCTTTGCCAGATCGAAGATGGCAGCCTTGCTGGTCGTCGCCATGACAAACAGCAGCGGCACGCGGTAGATCTCGTCCGATGTTGCGTGATAGTGGTATAGGCACAGGGTGCCGCGACGGTGCAGTAGTGTCTTGGGCGTCAAGCCAACAGCCGGCGGCGGAGTGCTGAGGTATTCGAGGGCGTTGAGTCTGCGCTGGACCATCATGCTGACCTCCGAGCGCAGTCTATCGGCCAACGACATGCCGGCGACCTGATGGTTATGCGGCCGAGTCATCTTCACTTCCTTCCTTTCCTTTACGTTTGGATGCTGGCTTGAGGGGCGCCGGGCGCACTGCAGCCAGCGGGCGCCGAGTGCGTGGGGGACGAGGTGCAATCAGCGTACTGGTTGGCGCTGGCAACAATTGGTCGAGCTTGTCTTCTACGCGCAGCAAGGAGATGGTAAGGGCGTCGATTTCGGAGCGACTGGGCAGGTCCATGCGCTTGTACAAGCGCTCCAGCGACGTCTGCTTCAGGTGCTGCAATCCAAGTGAGACCTTGGAATATTGGTCGATCACAAGGCCAAGCTCTTTCGAGTCGAGATGACGGGCGGCCAGGGCATTGATGCCGTTTTCGAACCGGGTAATGGCCTCGCGATACAGTTTCAACGGATCAGGTAATGCCATGACGTATTCCTCGATCAAGGGTTCACAGTGCAGTTTTTCTCGGTCGGATAGGTTTGCCGCGCGGCCAGCCGATCAAGGCCGCGAATGGCTTTGCGGCGCATCATTACGGTGGGCATGAGCAAAGGTTTGATTAACCGCCGGCAAGCCTTGGCCGTCTTTGGCGAGAGCAGGCGCAGCAAGGCGATACCCCACCGCTCGGTGACAACCCAGGTGGTCAGGGTTGAGGTAGCCAGTTCGCCGGCGGTGGCGCGTAGACGCGAATGCCTGCGTAGCGTTTTGTCGGCGATCTCGATCGTCCTGTCTGCAGCCGGTTGCTGGGCGAATACCCCCGTCAGCGCATCTGCGATGCGTTGCAGCGCATCGCGGCTGGCACCGTTGACCGAATCGAAATTGAGGAACCCGTGGAACTGGCCCCTGTAGTGCAACAGTTCCACCGGTACGTTGGCAGCGCGCAGGCGGGCGGCATAATCCAGACCGTCATCGCGGATCGGATCGAAACCGGCACTGACGACTACTGCCGGCGCCAGGCCGCGCAGATCAGGGCTGCGGCGTGGCGAATACCAGGGGTCGAGAAGGTCCAGTGTGTCGAGCGAAGGGGCCAGGGTCTGTTCGATCCATTGAATCGCATGATCGGTCAACAGCGCGCGCCCGTGCGCGTTCTCCGCATAGGAGGGGAATTTCTCCACCAACTCGGTCGCCGGGTAAACCAGCACTTGCAGGCTCAGTACCGGGCCGCCGCGACGCAGGCTTTCCTGGGCGACGGCAGCACAGATATTGCCGCCTGCCGAATCACCACCCATCGCGAGGCGAGTCGTATCAATACCCCACTGCGTGCCATTTTTTGCCACCCATTCGAGCGCCGCGAGGGCATCGGCTCGGCCTGCAGACAAATCGTGCTCCGGCGCCAGGCGATAGCGCACGGCAATGACGATGCAGTTGGCGGCCAGAGCAATGCTGCGGCAGATGCCATCGGCGGTGTCCAGATCGCCGATGATGAACCCACCGCCGAAAAACCACATGAACGCAGGCTGCAGCTGTTCAGCATTATCGGGCTTGAAGATACGCAGGTCGATTGCGCCGCCCGGCCCTTCGATCCGTTGCTCGGTCACCGAGCCCAGCGCCGGATTACGCCCGAGGGCAAGGGCTGCCAATCGCCAGCCCTGGCGCAGCCTGGGCAGCGAGTAATCTTCGGCAGGGCGCAGGCTCATGGAGAGGTTGGCCAAGCGCAGGAATGCTCGCGCCTCACGGTCGGGTTGGTGAGCACGCAATACGCGAGGCATGCCGATAGCCTGTCGCTCAAGGTGCGCCTCTTGTTTTTTGTTGTTTTTCATTGCCACTCCATTCGCAGGAAATCCATATATCGCGCTTCAGCAATAGTCTAGTGAGCACGACGGTTTCCAGGCGCTACCCTCAATGGGGGGTATACGACCCCTCCCCACTTCACGTGCTTCAAAGGAGGTGCAATGCTCCCACTTCCAACTTGATGAACATGTTCTTCAAGTTCCATTTGACCGTCCGCACACCGATTTCCATAGCAGCCCGCCCCATGTAGCTAACCCTTTCCAAGCAGATCTGAGTACTAGAATGTGGCGTGATATCAAGCCGTCCAATCAGGCCCATTCTCAACTCACTGCCCATTCACTGCCAAAATGGGAAGTTTCGCGGTCACCTGCTTTTTCGACACGCATAAAAAAATCGCTGTGAGGTTCGAGTAGGAGCACGGCTTGCCCGCGAGGCGGTGGGTCAGGTTGACCGCGGCGCCTGGATCGCGAGCAAGCTCTGCTCCTACACGTCGATCTGCGTTCAAACCGATTTTGTGCGGGCTACATCACTCCCACCAATACTCGACCTGCACACCAAAGTTGCTGCCATGGCGCGCGGTGTCGAAGGCGCCGCTGCTCGACAGTGCCGAGCCCTGTGCCATTTCATCCGCCGCCCGTTGCGCGGCGCGGTTCCACACCGCGTAGGTGTAATACAGCCTCACTTCCGGACGTGCCCAGAAGTCCGGCCCTTGGGGTGACCAAATGGGCGCCACGGTGAATTTGCTGAGTTTGCGGGTGCCCTCGCTGGCCTCGATCTGGTCGTGCCCGACCTCCGCCACCAGCTTGAACTCATCGCTGATGGCATACACCGGACGCACACCCAGCGACACCCAGTTCTGCCGCTCGCCACCGTCGCGATAATCACGCTGGTACCTTATCGGCCAGCTGCGCTCCTCCCCGGTGGGCCCTCTCCCCCTCCACTTCAATTCGCAAGCTTTCCAGCAAACAATTTGCTTTCATCCTGATCACCAGTCTGTTTTTCATCTGGGGCTTGTCCCATGGTTTGTTGGACGTATTGAACAAACATTTCCAGGACACCTTGAGCATCTCCCATGCCCAATCGGCACTGATCCAGACGTCCTATTTCGCCGCGTATTTATTCGTAGCGCTGCCGGTTGGCGTAATGATCGAGCGTTGCGGCTACCGAACTGCCATTCTGGTCGGCCTGGCCAGTGGCCTGGCATGCCTGGAAACCGCTGCAAACCTGTATGCCGCGACCCTGGGTGATCCGGCGAAAGCAGAACAGCGACTCACGTTTGCGCAATCTTTCAACGGCCTCGGCGCCTTCATCGGCCCCCTCATCGGTGGGTCGGTATTCTTCCTCCCTGCCTTCAATATCGGCGGCTTCACCGTCGAGCCGGTTTCGCTCACCTATGTTGTGCTGGCAGCAGTGGTCGTACTGATGATGCTGGTGTTTCGTCACCTACCCATTGCCCGAAGTCAAAGTCGAAGAAGTCAAAATCGGCGGTATAACTGAAGCCTCGGGTAGCCTGTGGAGAAAGCGCAACTTCACCGGCGCGCTGATCGCACAGTTTTTCTTCGTCGGTAACTACGTCGGTATTGGTGCATTCTTCATCAACTACGCAATTGATCACTGGCCAGGCATGGTGCCTCGGGATGCCGCGTACCAGTTGTCAGGCGGCATGCTCGCTTACATGGTGGGTCGGTTCGCCGGTATTCTGATCCTGCGCTACATTCCCGCCAGGGACTTGCTGATCCTCAATAGCGTGGTCGCGGCCATCCTGTGTGGCATCGCCATCATGGGGGTATCGAAGATCTCGCCTTTGGCTGTTGCCGCTATCTATCTGTTCATGTCGACGCTTTACCCGACGATCTTCGCCATGGGCACACGAGGCCTGGGTAAACGAACCAAAAGAGCGGGTTCAATACTCGTCATGACACTCGTGGGCGGCGCCATACTTCCCCTCGTAATGGGCGCGCTAGGTGATCGCTTCGGCACCCAGTGGGCGTTCATCGTGCCGTTGCTCGGCTTCCTGGTTATTGGCCTGTATGGCTTGAGCCAGCAGCCGATCAAAGTCAGGTAGGCAGGAAAATCGCCGACGGGACTGAGGGCATCAAGTCGCAGCCTCGGTCTGGCGCAAGCGATAGATTGACGCGCAATAGACCAGCAGTGCCAAGGCCGCCAGCAAGCCTCCAACCTGCCCTATATGGGCGAACCCTAGCTGGCCGCCTACCCAACTGCCAAGCAGCGCTCCGGCACCGATGCCGACGTTATAGATTCCCGAGTACAGCGCCATCCCCACATCGGTAGCGTCTGGAGCCAACACCAGGATCTTCGACTGCAGAGCCAGCCCAAAACTCATGATCGCCATACCCCAGATCAGACTGAGCGCTCCCAAGTACGACACCTTGCCACTCAATGGCAACAGCAATGCCAGGCAGAGCGTGAGTATGACCACGACCACGATCAGAAAGCGCTGTGGGTTATACCGGTGTAGCCAGCCGAAAAGCAGCGACCCGAAAATACCAGCCCCCCCAAACAACAACAGCATGAGGGTAACGACATTTCCACTCATGCCGGCCACGGTTTGGACGAAGGGCTCGATGTAGCTGTAGGCGGTGAACTGAGCAGTTACCACCACTACCGTCAGGCCATAGAGTGACATCAGCGCAGGCCGCTTGAACAATAAGGGAAGGCTTCTGAGGGAACCGGAATTCTCACTGGGCAACAACGGCAAGGTCCTGGCCAACCAGAACACTAACGTAGTCGCCACCACAGCGATCACGGTGAAGGTGGTGCGCCACCCCATGGCCTCGCCCAACAACCTGCCAAGCGGAACACCCAGCACCATCGCCAGGGTGGTACCGGTTGCCAGCAAACCCAGCGCCTGCCCCTGCTTACCCGGTGGAGCCAGGCGCGCAGCCAATGCCGCGGTGATCGACCAGAACAAGGCATGAGACACCGCCACACCGATCCGACTCAACAACAGTAGACCGAAGTTCGTGGCTAGGCTTGAGAGGACGTGACTGAGAATGAACATTGCAAAGACGACGATCAACAGCTTGCGCCGCTCGATGTTACGGGTCAGTAACATGACGGGGAGCGCCGTCAGGGACACTACCCATGCATAGATAGTAAGCATCAGTCCCACTTGAGCTGTCGACAGGTCAAAGCTGCTGCCGATGGCGCTCAACAGGCCCACAGGAACGAATTCGGTGGTGTTGAACACAAAGGCTGCCAACGCCAGCGCTATGACCGGCTGCCAATTACACTTAGTTGTCGTCACAGAAAGGCTCATTTAAAGGCTGTATGAATCTCTTGGCAAATCAGACTACATCCCCTGGCAACAGCAAAACACACGCGCGGTGAAAAACTGTTTTCCACTCAGGCGACTGACAGCATTCAAGGAGATTCTTAAAGTCTTAACGTTAACCCGCCAGAGACTGCCCCCTTGAATCATCAAATAGATTTAAGACGTGACCTGGTAAATTATTGTGAGCTTCACCCGTAAGCAGCAATGGCAGAGTGCCTGGGGTACCCTGCCATTGGAGTATCTTCTAGATTAATCGAGGGCAACCCTCGATTATCAGAAGCGAGTTTGAATCTTCAGGCCGGCGACCCATGCATCGTCGACTTCCTTTACCCCGCCCGGATGACGAATATATTGCACGTTCGGGCGCACCATTAGCCACGGAGTCACTGCAAATCCATAATAGATCTCAGCATCGTATTCAGTATCACGGATCGGCATGAACGCCGGATTATCGTAATCGGCAATACCGGCTAACTCGTTGCTCAGTCGAGCATGCCGGGCAACCTCTTCATTGACATGGATACGAGCCACCCCGACGCCGAAGTCATCGTTGGGTCGTGCATCAAAGGGCCCTTTATAGGTCAAACCAACCTGAAGGAAATTATCCACGAGGTTGGTCGCCTGATCATGTACCGTGGCATTGAAGAACACACCCAAGCCGCGTTTGGAGTTGCCGTTTCGACTCGTCAACTGCTGCTGCGCCACAATCCATGCTCCGTGCTTGCTGCCATGACTTTGGAAATCGCCCCCCGAAACGGGTTGGGGTTGACCGTCAGCACCGTCATAAACATCGTTTGCTTTTGCCGTGCTGTAGTAATAGCCCAGACGATACTCTCCAGGCAGTTTATTCACCTGAGGAGACCAGACCAGTTCCACGGGAATGAGAGCGCCTTCAGTTCCGCTACCACTGAGCTTGAAGCCGTTGCCAATCTCCAGGTTCGAAGAGTTGACTTCAAAAACACCCACTTGGGCGTACAGTTCCGAGGAGAGGTTGTACTTGACTCGCAGCGCCCACTGGCTGACCGGCCAGTTGTACCAGACCGATCCCGCCCAGTTGGCGGCTTGAGCACCACAAAATGCGTTGTTCTGAAAGTCGCAGGGAAAGGTGTTGAAGTCTTCGCCTTCACCAAAACGTCCGAATTTAACGTCTAGGTCGCCGTCAAGAAATTCTTGGCTAAGCCACATCTGTGTGAGACGCCAGGTCTGACCACGGCCGTAGACTTCCTGGGTTGAACTGAGCATCCCGGCCCGAGGATCACCGATTCGATCAGGTGCCAAATTTCGGCCACTGCGTTCAGTGATCATGAGTTGAAACTGTGCACCGTGCCAGCCCCACGCTTTTTCCAGATCGACATGCATTCCCAGCGCAACTTGGTCGGCATCACGTGCGGTGCGATCATCGTTATAGCCACCGTGAAGGTTGGCTGCTATTTCATTGGTGTATTCCAGCGTGAAGTCGTAACCCTTTGCATAGAGGTCCGACCGCACACCGCCCCAATCCCCAAAGGCATACCGAGATGAATCAAAATTACTGTCAGCGACGACTTGATCGGAAACAGTTCCGATTAATCCAAGCAGTGCCATTCCAACAATCAGGCGAGGACTGACCGCGCGTACAGGATTCACGCCAAGCATCTCATTCTCCATTTTTTATTTTACGCCATCATCAGACAAGCGCCCGCGCATCACGGGCTCAAGATCCATAATGGGCATTTATTGAAAGGGGTTGACTGTTTGATTCGACTAAACGATGAAGCCTCGTAGGCCGGCTGGACTCACCGATGGCCCACGAGTTCTCTCTTAACTAAGCAAGTACCGCCCTTACCAACTTATGCTGGCCGCCCCCTTTTCCTCTGGCGACTCGCTTTCATCGTTGGCTTTTTTGCTAAACCGGCGCTCCATCAACTTTTCAATTTCTTCAAGCGACAAACCCTTCGTCTCAGGAATGCACAGGGCACAGAAAATAAGAGAGCCGATGTTTACCAATGCAAACAAGAAGAATGTCATCCCACCAAAGACGCTAAGCGTGATCGGGAACGCAAACGCCACAATCGCATTAAACACCCAGAACAGCCCTACTGAGATCCCGTTCATTAATCCGCGGGAGTGGGTCGGGAACATTTCAGACATCAGTACCCAATACACTGGACCGATGCACATTTGCATGAAGAAAAGGAAAACCAGAATACCGGACAACGCCAGGTAACTTTGCAACATAGAACTGGGCATGAAGTTCAGGACTGCACCCAGGAACACTTGAGCCACGACCACCATCACCAACCCCATCAGCAACATCGGGCGCCGTCCCATCCGGTTGATCGCCCACATTCCGATAAGGCAGGCAATGACAGAAATGATGCCATTTCCCATCGTCGCCACCAAGGCTGCGTTTGTACCCATCCCCGTGGATTTCAAGATAATCGGTGTGTAATACATGAAGGCGTTGACACCCGTCGCTTGAATCATGAACCCAAGTCCGATGCCGACCAGAAGCAATTTTACTAACCAAGGCTCATTGAGCTTACTAAACATACCGGAATGCGTTTTTTCATAGGTGCATTGCTCGGCGATCTCGCGAACTTCTTGCTCAGCCTCAGCCTTAGTGTCACGAAGGTTAAGCAGAATTTTGCGCGCTTCATCTATGCGGCCTTTCGCAATCAGCCAACGTGGGGAGGTGGGAATAAAGTTCACCCCGATGTAGAGCAAAGCAGCAGGAATCAGAGCAATAGCCAGCATGTAACGCCATATCACCGGATTTTCGAAGAGGTGCGCAAGCGTGGCACTCGAAACGTAGGCCAGACACTGACCAGAGACAATCATCAATTCGCTTTGGCATACCAGTCGGCCACGATGTTTGGGCCCCGCCAGCTCAGCAATGAATACCGGCACGATGGAGGACGCGCCGCCCACAGCGAATCCAAGGGCAAAACGGATGAGGATCATGGCCCAAAGGTTGGGTGCCAAGGCACTGCCTATGGCGCCGAGTGCGAAAAGGAACGCAAGTACTTTGAGCATGGCCAGGCGGCCGTAACGATCCGATAGCTGGCCAACGAAGAAGGCGCCGAACGCACCACCGAAAATCAGCGAAGACGTCACAGCACCTTCGGTCACAGGCGTTAAGGCTAGCCCCCCCTGAGAAGGATCCAGGGTCATGAAAGGGAGTGCCCCAGAAATAACGCCTGTGTCATATCCAAAACCCAGAGACCCCATCGTAGCGATGGCCGCAACTCTCCAGAGGATCCGAGATTGAGATCGGGACGCGGCTTGATCACCGTGGTGCATGGTATCTACCTTCTTTAGACTTATTATGTGTATTCAGTTGTGGGGCAGCCTATCCCCACTAGGCAAAAAGAAAAACCTGCTCTAGGGAATTGTGTTTTTCGCTGGCTGAAAACCAAGGTGATGAGGCATCCATTCCTCTATCAATTGTGTCGCTCACGCTAAACCGGAACGTAATCGACCTGGTGTCTTGCGATACGTAAACTTCCTAACTCGCCTCTCACCCGCAGGTGCTCGGGGTGACTGGCATAAGCGTTCAGCGCCTCTTGAGAGTCAAACTCGGTATAGAGCACCACGTCGCAGGCGTAGTCGATCTTGCTGATATCCACTCCGACTTCTATCTTCAACAGGCCCGGAATTAACCCCGCGAGCCCCTCGAAACGCTCCTTTAGAAACAGGCAAGCTTGGCTATTCTGCTCAGGCGTGTCTCCTTCCACATTCCACATGACGATGTGCTTAATCATCCCTGCCCCCTGCGCTGTGAGTCATGCCTGCCATCTCAACTCTTGCTCTTCTGGTATACATCCACGAATACCGCCGCCAGTAACACAGCGCCCTTGATCATCTGCTGGTAGTCAATGCCGATGCCCATGATCGACATGCCGTTGTTCAGCACACCCATGATGAAAGCGCCGATCACCACCCCCACCACTTTGCCTACACCGCCGGAAGCCGAGGCCCCGCCGATAAATACTGCTGCAATGACATCCAGCTCAAAACCGGTGCCGCCGCGCGGCGTCGCGCTGTTGAGGCGAGCAACGAAAATCAATCCGGCCACCGCAGCGAGCACGCCCATATTGACGAAGGCGAAGAACGTCACCCGCGAAGTATTGATGCCAGACAAACTGGCAGCCTTGAGGTTGCCGCCCACCGCATAGATCCAACGCCCCATCACCGTCCGATTCATGATGAAGGTGTACACGCCAATCAACACGCTCATGATGACGAGCACCGTGGGGATACCGCGATACGTTGAGAGCAGGTAGCAGAAGTACACAAGGAGCGCTGTGATCACGCCATTTTTAAGCGCAAACAGGGCCATGGGCGCGACGTTACCGCCGCTCTTGAGCGTGCGTTTTCGACTGCGATATTCGACTACCCAAAACATCGCTGCGACGGCAATGCCCAGCAACAAGGAGGTGACTCTCAGGTTTTCATTGGCGAAAAAATCGGGGATAAAGCCCGAGCTGATCGCCGTGAACGCCGGCGGAAACGGGCCGATCGACTGCCCTTGTGAGATCGCGATGGTTGCGCCGCGAAAGATCAGCATGCCGGCCAGGGTGACAATGAACGACGGCATGCCCCAGACCGCCACCCAATACCCCTGCGCCGCGCCAATCAGTGCACCCGCCGCCAGACAGATCACTGTTACGGTGAAGAAATCCAATCGATACTGGACCATCAGCACGGCAGCAAGCGCGCCGATCACGCCGACCACTGAACCGACCGAGAGATCGATGTGGCCGCAGACGATCACCATCAGCATGCCCAGCGCCATTACCACGATGTAGCTGTTCTGCAACAACAGGTTGGTGAGGTTGAGCGGCTGCATCAGTGCCCCACCGGTGGCCACCTGGAAGAACACCATGATGACGATCAACGATGCCAGCAGACCGTATTCACGAGCGCCGCGCTTGAATGACGTGAGCACCGTTGGTTTGGATGTGAGAGGTACGCTTACTTCGCTCACTGGATCACCTCGTTTTTCATGATTGCGTGCATGATTTTTTCCTGCGATGCCTCGGCGATCGGAAACTCGCCGACAAAGCGCCCTTCGTTCATCACATAGATACGGTCACAGGTACCCAGCAATTCGGGCATTTCCGAAGAGATCATGACGACGCCCCGGCCCTCGCTGACGACCTGATTGACCACGCCGTAGATTTCGTACTTGGCACCCACATCAATGCCGCGGGTGGGCTCGTCGAGGATCAAGACCTTGGGATCGGAAAACAGCCATTTACCCAGTACGACCTTCTGCTGGTTACCACCGGACAGCTTGTCCACCGTCTGCAAGACATTGGGGGTGCGGATGCGCAGTCGCGTCTGGAAGTCGACAGCCACCGCGGTCTCGGCCAGTTCGTTCATCACCCAACGTTTGGATACAGCCGCAAGGTTGGCCATGCTGGTGTTGCGGGTGATGCTCTCGCCCAGAATCAGGCCAGCACCCTTGCGATCTTCAGTGGCATACGCCAGGCCGTGATCGATGGCCTTGCGCACGGTACCGAGGTCGACTTCCTGCCCGTCAATGCGCGCCTTGCCACGTATGTTCGAACCGTAGGAGCGGCCAAACACGCTCATGGCAAACTCGGTACGGCCTGCACCCATCAACCCGGCGATGCCCACTACCTCGCCACGACGTACGTGGAAATTGATATTGCGGATGCGGTCGCGCCCTGGATGCTCTGGATCGCCGACCGACCAGCCCTCTACCTCGAACAATGTTTCGCCAATTTCGGACACTCGCGCCGGATAACGATCGGACAGCTCGCGCCCGACCATGGAGCGGATCACCCGGCCTTCATCAATAGGCTCGGCACGACAGTCGATGACGTCGACAGTACTGCCGTCGCGGATCACGGTAATCTCGTCAGCCACTCGACCAATTTCATTGAGCTTGTGCGAGATGATGATCGAGGTGATGCCCCGCCCCTTAAGTTCGAGCATCAGCTTGAGCAGTGTGTCGCTGTCTTTTTCGTTGAGGCTCGCGGTTGGCTCGTCAAGAATCAACAAGCGCACGTCCTTGGCCAGCGCTTTCGCGATTTCCACCATTTGCTGCTGGCCGATGCCGAGATTGCCTACCAGTGTTTGCGGCCTGACATCGAGGCCCACCCGGGCGAGCAGCTCGCGAGCTCGCTGGTGCGCTTGATCCCAGTCGATCACGCCATGACGGGCAATCTCGTTACCAAGAAACAGGTTCTCGGTGATCGACAGCATCGGCACCAGGGCCAATTCCTGGTGAATGATGCAGATCCCCAGCGCTTCACTGTCACGCAAGCCCTGGAAGGTACGCTGTGCACCCTCGAAGATGATTTCACCTGTGTAGCTACCATGCGGATAGACGCCGCTGAGGATCTTCATCAAGGTCGATTTGCCGGCGCCGTTTTCACCGCAGATCGCATGGATTTCGCCATCGCCGACTTTGAGATTGACCCGGCTGAGCGCCTTGACCGGGCCGAAACATTTCTGGATATCACGCATGTCGAGAATAGTTTTTGTCATTTTTCTCTCCTGCCCGCACTCACCGGCCGGGCTGCCTCAGCGCAACTGCTCAGGGGTGTAGAACTGGGTGTCATCGACGAGGACTTTCTGCCAATTCTTGTTATCGACCAGTTGCGGCGTCAGCAATTGAGTCGGTACGACCATGGAGCCGTTGTCGTAGGATGTGGAGTCGTTGATCACGACCGTCTTGCCCGTCAAAGACGCATCCATCATCTGTGCTGCGGCTTCGGCGAGGGCGCGGGTATCTTTGAAAATGGTCGAAGACTGATCGCCGCGAATGATCGACTTGATGCTGGAAATCTCAGCGTCCTGGCCGGTCACAATCGGCATCGCCGCCTTGCCAGTGCCGTAACCCACGCCGCGCAATGAAGACACCACACCTGTCGCGATTTGATCGTTCATGGCCAGCACCGCGTCCAAGTGGGTGTTGCTGTAGAACGCGCTGAGCAGGTTATCCATGCGTGCCTGCGCCTGGGCGCCATCCCAGTTAGGCGTCGCCACCTTTTCCATGGCTTGTTGGCCACTGCGAATGACCAACTTGCCACTGTCGATGTAGGGCTTAAGCTGTGACATCACGCCCGCGTACACCACATGAGCATTGTTGTCGTCTGTGGAGCCGGCGAAAATTTCCAGATTGAATGGACCTTTACCCTGCTTGAGTTGCAACGAGTCGACGATGGACTGCCCTTGCAGCACACCCGTGCGATAGTTGTCGAAGGTGACGTAGTAGTCGAAGTCTTTGGTGTTGCGAATCAGGCGGTCATAGGAAATAACCTTGATGCCTTTTTCCTTGGCCTGCTTGAGCACATCAGCCATGGTCGTACCATCGATCGGGGCCACAATCAGACCCTTGATGCCCTTGACCATCATGTTTTCAATTTGCGACAGCTGAGTCGGTGCTTCGTACTGCGCATACTGAAGGTCAGTGTCGTAACCGAGTTTCTTCAACGAATCGACAATGTTGCTACCGTCCGACACCCAGCGTGCCTCGGTTTTCGACGGCATTGCGACGCCGATGGTGCCCTTGGTGCTGGTAGCGCTTTTATCGCAGGCACTGACGGCCAGTCCCAACAATATTGCACCGGCAATCTTGATGATCTTATGCATAGTGTCCTCTTCTTTTTGTTGTTGGCATTTCTCGGGGATGCAAACTCCCTTCCGGCCCTGTAAACAGAGCCGGCCGGGTTACTTCATCTATTGGACTACAGAGGGTTATCCAGCCAGGTTGACTTCCTGACCGTTCAACTCAGCGGACTCGAACAGCGCTTCGAGTATCACGTTGATGTTATGCGCCTGGCTGGCGGGCACCGTAGAAGGGTCACCGGTGCGCAACGACTGGACAAAGGCTGCGGCCTCTCGATCAAAATACACCGGGTTGCCGATCTCGGCGATCTCCGGGGAATAGACGGTCTTGCGGACCGCCCAGATCTCCGGGAAGCTGTTCTCGTTCCAGTGCGTCCAACCTTGCTGATGGCCATTCTTGCCATCGTGATAAAGCTTGTAGGACGCCGGCATCGGCGTGGAATGCATCACCCCATGGGTGCCATAGGCCGTGATGTCCCAACTCTCGGTCCAAGGCATTGGGTCCCAGGACATGAAGTCGATGGTGATCAGCTTGTCGTCGTAATTGAGCACCGCGCCCGCCGCGTCTTCACGTGCCGAATCACACATCTGCCCGGCGAACTTGGTGATTCGTGCATTGACCGATTTAGGCATGCCGAAGTGCAGCAACAAACGGTCGATAGTGTGGCAGCCGATCACATAGAAAGCCCCGCCACGGTCGCCAGGCTGCTTCATGTGGTTGGTGTCGGCCTCGTCGTGGGAGCAGCCGGCGTGGGCGCGCACCTGCAGGACTTTGCCGATTTCACCGCTCTGCAGCACCTGCTGCATTTTTTCAACCGACGGCGCGTAGCGCCAGCAGTAGCCCACCTGGAACAACCCGCCGGTCCGTTCGACCGCTTCAACGATACGGCGGGTGTCGAGGGTACCGCGACCCGCCGGCTTCTCGCAGAGTACCGCCTTGCCGGCCTCCAGTGCTTCGATGGTCCAGTCGGCCATCAGATAGCTCTTGGGGTGCACCAGCACCACATGCACGTTCGGGTCAGCAAGGATCTCTTCCTTGCTGCGGGCCTGCAGGCCCAACGCATCGCAGAACGGCGCAAGCAACGGGCTGTCATCGTAGGCGCCAAGGAACTGCACGTCGGGCATGCGTTGGAAGGCTTTGACGCGTCCAGAGGTGTGCGGGTGGGTGATACCCAGGCAGGCCACGCCAATGGTGGCGCCTTTCTCAAGCTTGTAGGACATGATGATCTCCTGGTGTTCTAGTCCGAGATAGCGAACGAGGCTTCAAGCCTCAGAGCCTGACCGCACGCCCGGTCTTGACTGACTCGACAGCGGCATCGGCCAACTTCAGGGCCTTGAGACCATCCTGCACGGTGGTGGGCATGGGAGTGCCTTTCACCAACGCGTCGATATAAGCATCCAGCTCGGCCTTGTAGGCTTGCTGATAACGCTCGAGGAAGAAGTTCAGCAGCGGTTCGCGCGCGTCAGTCACTTCCTGGCTCCAGCGGCGGATGGTGGTCGGGCGCAGGTTGTCCATCTGCAACATGCCCTTGGAGCCAAACACCTCGATGCGCTGGTCATAGCCGTAGACCGCCTGGCGGCAGTTGTTGATATGGCACTGCTTGCCCGACGCCGTTTGCATCTGCACCATCGCGGTGTCGTAGTCGTCGTACTTTTCCATCATCGCAGGGTCAATCAGGCGGCTGCCGATGGCGGTCAGTTCGACCGGTTCTTCGCCCAGCAGCCAACGGCCGATGTCCAGGTCATGGATGGTCATGTCGCGGAAAATGCCGCCCGAATGCTGGATGTAGTCTTCAGGCGCGAGCCCCGGGTCGCGGCTGCTGATGATCACCTGGCGCACTTCGCCGATATCGCCGGCTTCAATGGCGGCGCGCATTTCGGCAAAGGTGGTCTCGAAGCGGCGGTTGAACGCCAGCATGACCCGCCCGTTGAGGCGCTCCACCTCCTCCACAGCGGCCAGACTCTTGGCCATGTCCAGGTCGATCGGCTTCTCGCAAAGCACCGCCTTGCCCTGGCGCACGGCGCGCAGCATCAGGCTGATATGAGTGTGTGTTGGGGTGCCGATGACGATAGCCTGCACATCGTCGCGATCGATTGCCGCTTCACAATCGGTCATAGCCTCTGCACCCAGCGAATCGGCCAGGCTCTGTGCGGCATCGGCGAAGGGATCCGCCACCACTACCAGTTTGGCGAACTTGCTCGCAGCAATGTTGGCCGCATGAATCTTGCCGATACGACCGGCGCCGAGAACTGCGATACCTACCATTTTTAACTCCTTGAAGCGCTAATATTCGTGGGTGTGTACGAGCAAGATTTAAGTGTGCTTCGGCGTATCAACTCGGGAACTTGATCCCTTCGAATTGCGCGATGGTTGTGTCAAAGGCTTTCTTCGCCGCCACTTCCAGCGGCAGCTTGCGCAACTCGGCGGAGATCAGCTCGACGCCCCAGGGTCCGCGGTAGCCAACGTTGACTACCTGCTGGATAAACGCAGGTACGTCCAACTCGCCTTCGCCGCAGCATTTACGGTGGTGCGTAGAGTCGTTGAACAGCGATTCGACGATGCGGTGATTGGCATCATCCAGCTCGATGGACTTGATCAATTCCAGAGGAATCTTGGCGATTTCATCAAAGCTCATACCACCACGCGCGACGTGCCAGGTGTCTACCAGCAGGCCGCCGTTAGGGCGTACGCCCTCGGCCACGGCAATGGCGCGATCGATGGTGCATACGCTGGAAAACGGCAGAAACTCGATCACAACATTGATGCCGAAGGGTTTGGCCCGGTCGCACAACAGGGCAAAGGCCTCGCGCATACGCGGCACATCGGGTGTCCCGTCTTCAAATAAGCCGGCGGCGACCTTGAGACTGCGGGCGCCCAGTTCACCGCCAATTTCCAGCAGTTCATCACGCATCTTGTCCGACGCTGCTCGGCGTTCGCCGTCCAGGTGCCAGTCGGTCAGGAACTCGACTTCCAGATGCTTGATGCCGTTGTCCTGGAAAATGTTGCGTACCGTCGAAATGCCCAGCTTGTCCACGTTATGCAGGAGGTCCGCATGGACCAGCCCCATGCCTCGCCACCCGGCTTTCGAGGCGACTTGTGCACGCTCCTGCAGGGAGAAGGGACTGATTTCGCTGGGAGCACCGGGGTAAGTATCACCGGCGAGGGTCCAGTAGGCGGCAAGCAGTTCAATATTTTTAGTTGGCATGACGGTCACTTATGAGTGAGTAATTTGAGCGGTCGTAAACAGTTGTCGATTAATCAAGCCTGGGTCAGGACAAAGTCCCAATTGATCGCCAGGAACGGCACTTGCAAGTCGTAGCGTTCGGCGATGACCGGGTCGCTTTCAGTATTGACCTCGGCGATCAATTCTTTCTTCACGCCAAATACGGTGTCTTCGTGCAAGTACGGGCAGTCGGGGGTGAAGAGATGAGTAATGACCGGGTCGTAACCTTCGGCGGTGACGATAAAGTGCAAATGCGCGGCGCGGTTCGGGTGCCTGCCCAGATCGCCCAGCAACTTGCCTACAGGCCCATCGGCGGGGATCGGATAATGACGCGGCTTGACCGTGCGAAACGCGTAGTAACCCTCGGCATCAGTGGTGAACAGCCCGCGCAGGTTGTAGTCCGGTTGCACGCCTTTTTGCTGCACGTCGTAGAAGCCATCGTCGTTGGTCTGCCAGATATCCAGGGTCGCGCCGGCAATCGGCCGGCCGGCCGTGTCCAAGACCCGGCCACTGACCAGGGTCGGCTCGCCCTTGCCGTCCAGGCAGATGTTCGCGCCGTTCTCGTAGTGCGGCGCGTTGGCCACATAGAACGGGCCGAGGATGGTATTGGGCGTGGCGCCCTTGGGTCGCCGATGGTTTATCGCGTCGATCAGCATGGTCGCGCCCAGCACGTCCGACAGCAGGATGTATTCCTGGCGCCAGTCGGTGCACATCTGCCCCGTCTGGGTCAGGAACTCGATGGCTTTAAACCATTCATCATGGGTAGGCTCGATTTCCTTGATAGCTGCATGTAGGTGCCGGGTCAATACCGCCATGACTTCTGCCAAGCGCGGGTTGGCGTCGGTGGAGATTCGGGCATTGACGATCTCAGCGGAGTTTTCCTCTTCGAAAAGGCCGCCAATGGCAATGTCGGTATCCAGGTGAGTAGTCATGATGTGAGTTCCTTGATCGTTATTCTTGAGGGCCGAGGATTTTTAACGTCGGCACCGGCAGGCGCCCGGCAACACTTAATACGCTTGAGCTTCGACAGGACGCCGTTGACGGCCGCTGAAGCGCTGCTTCATTTGCTGTTCGATCTCTTCCAGGGTCAGCCCCTTGGTTTCTGGCAGCCACAAAGTGCAGAAGACGATTGAGCCGATGTTCACCACCGCGAACAGGAAGAACGTCATGCCGCCCATCACACTCAATAGGACCGGGAAACCGAAGGCGACGATGGCATTGAAAATCCAGAATACACTCACTGAAATGCCATTCATCAAACCGCGGGCGTGAGTGGGGAACAGTTCCGACATCAGCAACCAATACACCGGGCCGATACACATCTGCATGAAGAACAGGAACACCAGCACGCCGGACAACGCTAGATAACTTTGCATTAGCGAATGCGGCATGAAGTTGAGCACGACTCCGAGGAAGATTTGCGCCAGGACCACGACGGCCAGCCCAAGCAGCAACATCGAGCGCCGCCCCATGCGGTTGATCAGCCACATGCCGATCAAGGTGGCGATCACCGAGATCACGCCATTGCCGATCGTTGCAGTCAGTGCGGCATTCGTGCCCATGCCTGTCTCTTTGAGAATCATCGGCGTGTAGTACATGAAGGCATTGACGCCGGTGAACTGGATAACGAAACCCAAGCCGATGCCGATGGCCAGTAGCTTGAGTAGCCAGGGTTCATTGAGCTTACTGAGCATGCCGGTAGAGTGCCGTTCGACGTTGCACTGAGCGATGATCTCCTTCAGTTCGTGGTCCACTTCGCGCTGGGTGTCACGGATTCCGGCCAAGGTAGCCCTGGCTTCTGCAATACGGCCTTTACTGACCAGCCAGCGTGGCGAGGTGGGGACGAAATGCATGCCGACATACAGCAGCACCGCCGGGATCAGGGCAATAGCCAGCATGTAGCGCCAGATGAACGGGCTGTCAAACAGGTGCGCCAGGCCGGCGCTGCTGATGTAGGCCAGGCACTGGCCGGAAACGATCATCAACTCGCTCTGACACACCAGCCGACCGCGGTGCTTGGGCGCTGCCAGCTCGGCGATCAGCACCGGCACAGTGGAGGATGCGCCACCGACAGCGATACCGAGAATGAAGCGAGTGATGACCATGGTCCACATGTCCGGCGCTACCGAGGTGCCTAGGGCGCCCAATGCAAACAGTAGGGCCAAGGCCTTGAGTACACCGAGGCGGCCATAACGATCGGATAACTGACCGGCGAACAGAGCCCCAAACGCCCCGCCAAATATCAATGAAGAAGCCACCAGCCCTTCCGAGACAGGCGTCAAGCCGAGACCGCCCTGGCTGGCGTCCAGCGTCATAAAAGGCAGCGCTCCGGAAATGACACCTGTGTCGTAACCGAATCCCAGCGACCCCATGGTGGTGATGGCTGCGATGCGCCAGAGGATCTTTGACGAAGCACTCGCAGTAGTTCGACTGTTCAACATGAGGTCAACCTTTTGAAGTTATTGTGTGCACTCAGTGGAATTCAGACTACTGCCATTGAAACGGAAAAAAAATGCCCCTTCGGCAAATGTGTTTTCCGCTTGGTGGAAAACTGATTTAGCGCGTCCAATAACGCTCGTATTCATGCTCGGTAAAGTCTGCCAGCAGAAAATCGATGAAGACGCGCAGCTTGGTTGGCATGTACCGGCGGCTCTGAAAGGCCATATTGATCGTCAGGCGAGGCAAGTCCCAATCATCCAGTACCGGGATCAAGCGCCCGGCAACCAGGTCGGCATTAATGATGTACTTGGGCTGCACCAGAATACCGCCGCCAGCCAATGCCGCCGCCCGGACAATCTGCCCGTCGTTGGTTTCCAGGATGGGGTCAACCTTGATCGCAACTTCTTCTGCCCCTTTGGTAAAGCGCATGACCCGAGGCTGGTTGGCGTGGCTGTAGAGCAAAAGATCGTGATGGGCAAGGTCATCGATGGTTTTCGGCGTGCCCTTGCGCTGCAGGTAGCCGGGTGAAGCGGCCAGTACTCGACGCGTTTCAGCTAGGCGGCGAATGGTGATATTGGAGTCTGGCTCGAATTCCTTGGTCCTGATCGCCAGGTCGATTTCGCTATCGATAATGTCGTAGTAGCGGTTTTCGCCCAACAACTTGATGTTGATGAGAGGGTACTTCTTGCGAAACGCCGGAATCAGGGGCGCGATATGCAGCGTGCAAAACGAGATTGACGAGGTAACGGTCAGGGTGCCAACCGGTTGTACCAGCGATTCACTGAGCGAGGCTTCGGCTTCCTTCAACTCGCCGAGCAGGCTCTTGCAACTCGCATAAAACTGGTGGCCTAAATTGGTCAGCGCCAGGCGGCGGGTGTTGCGGTCAACTAGCCTGACGTTCAGCCGTTGTTCCAGTGCGACCAAATGCCGGCTTGCCGCAGCGTTGGATAACCCGAGTATTTCAGCCGCCTTGCTCAAGGTGCCTACTTCCGCCGTCAGTACAAACAGCTCCAATTCGGTCAGCCGATCCATTCATGTGCTCCGTTTTTTATTTTTTCATATAGGAAATAAAGAATTCCATATACGGACTTTTCTTACGATCAGCGGAACTATAACGTGCGGCGCTATAGCCTGAAAAGAACAGCCGGTGGCCCATCCGTAATCGCCAACAGTGCGTGCTGGCAAAAAAACCTGAGGAGTCACACGATGCGTAATCTGGACGAAGCGAGCATCACACAAGCCGTATTAGCGCGTCATAGCGGCGCCGCTGACGCGCGCTTATGTGAAGTCATGACCAGCCTTGTACAACATCTGCATGCCTTTGCTCGCGATATCAAACTCACGGAGCAGGAGTGGCAATACGGAATTGACTTTCTCGGTCAGGTAGCAAAGGTTTGTTCGCCCGATCGCCAGGAATTCGCGCTCCTGTCCCACACGCTGGGACTGTCGACCCTGGTGTTGGCGCAGAATGACAAGAAGCCGGCGGGGTGCACCGAGGCCACCGCTTTCGCCGCGCTACAACCCTCCAACGCCGCGCTCTACGACTTGGGCGCGGACATCAATACGGGGTTGGCCGGGCCGAAGTGGTATGTGCGCGGCGCGATACGTGACGTCAATGGCAATCCCATCCCCTACGCTGCCATTCAAGTCTACCCAGCCGCCGGTAACGGTCGTGGTGCAAACGAACGCGGCCAAGCCTTGCTGCAAGCCGATGAGACCGGCCAATACCATTTCTCGACGATCGTGCCGGACTGTCACCCCATCCCCGGCGATGGCCCCATCGGCAATCTGCTCGCTGCCCTCAACCGCCATGCGTGGCGCCCGGCACATCTGCAGTTCACCATCAGCGCACCCGGCTACCGGCGCTTGACCACCCAGGTGTTTCGCGAAGGCGACCCGTATCTGGATTCTGATGCGGTGTTTGGCGTGCGCTCTTCGTTGATCGCCGAATGGGTCCGGCAAGAACCCGGCCCGACGCCGGACGGCACGCTGAGCAGCGAGGTGTTTTATACCTTGGCGTTCGATTTCGTCCTGGCCAGGGAATGAATCGCCCGGATTTGATGTGGCGCGAGTTGCGCGCAGTTATTCTTCTACCTAGAGGGGCCCATGATTAACGACGCATCCATTACCTCTGTTATCAGCGCGCTCGAAGCTCAACGTTACTTGGCCATGCAGCGCGGTGACTTGCAATCTTTTGAACACTTGTCGCACCCCGAGCTTACTTATATTCACTCGAATGGTGTCAAGGATAGCTTGAGCAGTTATTTGGACAAATGCCGTAATGGCCTTTATGTCTATCACCGCATCGATCACCAGGTTCATGAAGTGCGCTGTTCAGGCAATACCGCGCTTGTCTTTGGCGAAATGTCAGCCGATATCATTTCCCATGGCACCACCAAATCGATCCATAACCGCACGATGACTGTCTGGCTTCAGACGGGTGTGCAATGGCGCCTGTTCGCCTATCACCCCACGCCTATCGCAAAGCTTTCAGCGTAACCCCTGCCCCCCGGAGAACAGCACAATGTCAACAGCCCCCTTTATCTATAACGGCCAACCGTCGCGCGTCATTTTCGGCAAGGGTTCGCTGCAACAGTTGGAAGCGGAAATCGATCGGTTGGGCGCCAAACGGGCGCTGGTGCTTTGTACACCAGAACAGCGCGCCCAAGCTGAACGCATTGCCCAATTGCTGGGCAGCCGTGCCGCGGATATTTTCGACAAAGCGGTCATGCACGTGCCCATCGAAACCGCCCGCGAAGCCCGTGAGGTCGCACGCAAGCTGGGTGCCGACTGCGCGGTAGCCATCGGTGGTGGCTCGACCACAGGCCTGGGCAAGGCGATCGCGATGGACTCGGGCTTGCCGATCCTGGCGATACCGACCACCTACGCAGGTTCCGAGATGACGCCCGTATTTGGCCTGACCGAAAACGGCATCAAGCGCACAGGCAAGGACCCGCGCGTACTGCCAAAGACCGTGATCTATGACCCTGAACTCACTGTCAGCCTGCCCGTGGAGATGTCCATCACCAGCGGCATGAATGCCATCGCTCACGCCGCCGAGGGCTTGTACGCCCAGGATGGCAACCCAGTCATGTCGCTGATGGCCGAAGAAGGCATCCGTGCGCTAGCCGAAGGCATGAAAACGATCCGTCAAAACCCGGGGGATCTCGATGCCCGTGGTGATTGCCTCTACGGCGCCTGGCTTTGCGGCACCGTGCTGGGCAATGTCGGCATGGCGCTGCACCACAAGCTGTGCCACACCCTGGGCGGCAGCTTTAACTTGCCCCATGCACAAACCCATACCATCGTGCTGCCTCACGCCATCGCCTACAACCAGTCTGCCGCTGCCCCTGCCCTGTCGCGCATATGCCGGGCACTTGGGGTCGACCATTGCAGCCCGGCGGCGGCTCTGTTCGATCTTTCCAGCTCACTGGGGGCACCGACCCGCCTCAAGGATCTGGGCTTGACCGAAGCCGACCTGGATCGCGCCACAGACATCGCGCTGTCCAACCCCTACTGGAACCCAAGACCCATTGAAGCTGCGGCGATCCGCCAATTGCTCCAGGACGCCTATGAAGGTGTCCGACCGCAATAAGCCGTCGTACGGTGACGATGAAGCTCCTGCCCTCCCCTCAAAAAAACAAAAACCCCGGAGGATAATCCTACCGGGGTTTAAGGGTTTGCCGGGTAAAGACAGCGCTTAATTCTGGCCCGCCGTGGCGAGGTAGTCGAGGCAAGTATCGACGGTTTCCACATCGGCGAACTTGGCTTCATCAACTTCTGTACGCCGGGAATGATCTCGTCGTCGATTTTTTCACAGGTGAAGGGATTCCCCGGACGGGTCCAGGCGTTGGCCAGGTCGACGTTGATCACCGGCGCACTGGATATGGACAGCTACTGCTCGTTAAAACACCTGCTGGTGTCCAGCGATGTGGGCAGTATTCGCGGCTATATGGACGAAGCACTGCAGGGGCTTGGGCGGCAGCGATCCGTTGTCTATTCGATTCCGCAGATCATATTGGCCCCCGAAATCCTGCGTCACTCCGACTACGTCTGTACCTTGCCCGCCATACAGCTGACTCGCTTTTCGGACGTGCTGGATACCTTCGAGCTGCCGTTTTCAGCGCCAGACTTCACCCTGCGTCTGGCCTGGCATCCCCGAAATCACGCCGACCCGGCCATTACTTGCCAGAGCGGGTTGGCTCACAAGCTCGGTGAATGTTGGTTTGGCGGTACTTCAGCCTCCCGCCACTGCGCTTTCAGTGAACTCATTCACAGAGTAGACCTTACCCCGCCCACCCTCAGAACGCCGGGCCGGGGCCGCCACCGCAGTACAGGGTCTGCCCCGACAGGTAATCCGCCTCCGGCAGGCACAACAGCACCACCGCCCCCGCGGCTTCCCGTGCCTGTCCTGGCCGTCCCAGTGGAATTGCCGAACGCGAGGCCTCTACCAGTTGCTCACTGATGCCCACTTTGATCTGGCGGCCTTCGATGTCCACGGTGGCGCTATCCTTGCCGGCGAATGGTACCGTCAGGCGGGTTTCGATATGACCGAAGGCCACGGCATTGACGTTGACCTTCAGCCGCCCCCACTCCTTGGCCAGGGTCTTGGTCAGGCCGAGAATGCCCGCCTTGGCGGCGGCATAGTTGGCTTGTCCGGGGTTGCCACCTGCTGAGCTTGAGGAGATGTTGACGACCTTGCGAAACACTTCGCGGCCTTCGGCGGCTTCTTTTTTTGCCGCAGCGCTGATCACGACCTGGGCGGCGCGCAGGATACGAAAGGGCGCGGTCAGGTGACAGTCGATGATTGCGTACCACTGCTCATCGGTCATCTTCTGGATCACGTTGTCCCAGGTGTAGCCCGCGTTGTTGATGAGAATATCGATACCGCCGTAGGCCTCAACTGCGGTTTTCACCAGTCGTTCGGCGAAATCCACAGCGGTCACGCTGCCCACGCAGGCAACCGCCTCGCCGCCCGCCTCGCGAATCTCCCTGACCACGTCTTCGGCCGGCTGGGCGTCGAGGTCATTGACCACCACCCGCGCACCATAGGCGGCCAGTTGCAGGGCCACTTCGCGGCCGATACCACGACCGGAGCCTGTGACCAGCGCGACTTTGCCTTCAAGCTTTTTCATTGAATGTTCCTGTTGGATTGTTGTTGTCGTTGTCGAGGAGAACTTCAGCGGCCCCAGACCCCGGCAAGGTCGTGCGCGTCAAGTGCGCTGAGTACCTGTTCGGTATGCGCGCCGCGGGTGGGAATCGGCCCTGGGGTGACCACTTGGCCATCAAAGCGGGGTGCCGGGTGCGCCTGCAGCAAACCATCACGCTCGAAATACACATTGCGTTCGACCATGTGCGGATTCTGGGCCGCCTCCCGAGGGCTGAGCACCGGGGCAAAACAGGCGTCACTGCCTTCAAGCAGATCACACCAGTGCTGGCGGGGTTGGCTGGCGAACAGCTCAGCCAGGGCTTCGCGCATGACGGGCCAGGCGCTGGCGTCCCATTGCCGGGCAAAGCGCGGATCATCTTGCAGGCCCAGCGTGTTCAGCAGCAGCGAATAGAACTGCGGTTCCATCGAACCCAGGGCGACATAGCGGTCGTCAGCGCAGCGATAGGTGGCATAGAAATGCGAGCCATCGTGAACGCTCTTGCCCCGCTGTTCGTTGAGCAGGCCTTTGTTTGCCAAGGACATCATCAACTGCATCATGTGCGCCGAGCCGTCGACAATGGCGGCATCGACCACACTGCCCTGCCCGGTCTGCCGTGCCTTGAGCACACCGGCGAGCACCCCGATGGCCAGGTAAAGCGCGCCACCGCCGATGTCACCGATCAAGGTGATGGGCGATGACGGCGCCTCCCCTGCAGTGCCACTGTGGTACAGCGCGCCCGACAAGGCGATGTAGTTATTGTCATGACCGGCAGCATTGGCCATTGGCCCGTGCTGGCCCCACCCGGTCATGCGCCCATAGACCAGACGCGGATTACGTGCCTGGCAATGCTCCGGGCCCAGGCCCAGGCGCTCCATGACACCCGGGCGCATGCCCTCGATCAGCACGTCGGCGCTTTCGATCAGTTTAAGCACCACCTCACGCCCTTCGGCGCTTTTCAGGTCCGCCACCACCGAGCGTTTGCCACGATTGAGTGGGTTGCTCGATGCACTTTGTTGGCCGGTAATCGAGGTGGAGGCCCCGCGCTCGACTGCGATCACGTCAGCCCCGAGATCCGCGAGGTGCATGGCGCAGAACGGCCCTGGGCCGATACCACAGATTTCGACGATCTTGATACCCGACAGCATGTGCACTCCTTATCCGTAACCTTGTTGTCATGGGGGCACGCTAGCAGAGGAAGACCTGCTAATCGTGCCCCCCGCCAAGGGGGGCTATGACGGCGGATAAGGGTGGCTACTCTGGCCCGGCACCCGTCAGCAATAACAACAAAAGGAAAACAGCGTATGTTTGAGTTACCTCCTCATTGGGCCCTGTGGGCAGCCTGCTGCCTCAGCGTTCCTGCACTGGCCAACGCACAAGCTCAGGTCGCCCCGGCCAACCCCTACCTGGCGCAGTCCTATAACAACCAGACGCACTGGAACGATGGCGCTTCAGACAGCACTGCCATCAGTGTGGCGCGCGGTTCGTACAAGATGACGCCAGACGCTTATCGGGTGGTGCCCAACGAGTCGGGAAGTCTGATGCAGTACACCGACAAAGTGGCTGGCACTGATGTGTACTGGTACTGGGCGGGCTTTTCCCTGCGCAAGCTGAAGATCAACAACGACTTCACGTTCAGTGAAATCGCCCGTGTCGACCTGCCGGTGAAACTGCCTGACTACAAGGCGGTGTCCCCTGAGGAGCGCCTGCAACAAGCCGCGCAGACGCGTCAGTTTCTCGAGGCCAAGGATGAAAAAGGCTTGCTCGAATACATGCAGACGCAACCCAACCGCATGCTGACAGCCACCACCGACCAACTGCTGGGAGGCGCCATCTATTCACTGCTGACTCGCGACAATGCCTTTATCGGCGCCAGTGCCCGTCGCGTGTTCCGTATCGACCAGAACGCCCCCCAAGACCCCGCCTCGGGCATGAAGCTGACCCAGGAAGTGCAACTGCCGGACGCACTGTTCGATAACGAGAAAACCAAACGCGCTATCGGCATGCCTGCAGACACGACCTTCGGCATGGGCATGACCCTCAATGGCTACTTGGTGGTCAACACCATGGGCGGTACCGTGGCCACCCTTGACCGCAATACGCTGAAGCTGATTGACAGCTACCGCATCGAAGGCAGTGACGAGGTGTTCCTCAACTCCTTCTCCACGGGCCCTGAAGTGAATGGCGGCGCGGTCTATGTTGCCTCCAACCAGAACATGTATCGGCTGGTGGTCGACAAAGACGGCAAGATCCACGCTGACGAAGCCAGCGGCGCCTGGAAAGCCGCCTACGAGCGCGGCGTACGCTTCTCTTCAGTGAAGATCGCCGACGGCACCGGTGCCACCCCAACCCTGATGGGCTACGGCCCGGATGAAGACAAGCTGGTGGTATTCACTGACGGTTCGAAAAAGATGAATCTGGTTGCCATGTGGCGTGACCAGATCCCGGCAGGCTGGAAACAGAAGCCGGGCACCCTGTCGTCCCGTATTGCCGACCAACATCAGGTGGACCTGGGGGACGGGATATCGACCGTGCAGTCCGAGCAATCGGTGGCGGTGTTTGACGGCCATGCCTTCGTGGTCAACAACATTCCGGCTGAAGAAAAGCCGACACTGGCCAAGTCTGGCTACTACGTCACCATGCTCAACGGCATGACTCGCCCTGCCGCCAAGGGCGTGGCCATGCTCAAGTGGGACAGCGCCAAGGACCAGTGGAGCACCCTGTGGACCCGTACCGACGTCGGCTCCGTCTCGGTGGTACCGATGATCAGTGGTGGTAGTCGCATGGCCTTGATCAACGGCGTGTACACCGCGCGTCAAGGTGAGGGTTACCACATCGGCATGGACCTGGACACCGGCAAAACCGTGCTGGAAATCGCCACGGGCAGTAATCCGGTGTTCAACGGCATGTATGCGCCGATCAAAGTCGATGCCCAGGGTCGCCTGATGTACGGCATGGCCTTCGGTTTGGTGTTGATGGACACCAGCCGCATGGTGAAGGTCGAGCAGGTCGCCAAGCGCCAGTAGCGCTTCTTGAAGCACACAAACGCCCGGTGCCTTGCACCGGGCGTTTTTATTTAGGTAGGCGCTGGGTTTACCCGCGATGAGTCAACGCGGTCCACCTGATGCACCGCGGCGAGGCCATCGCAGCCAAGGATTTGCTTTAGGTAGGAGCCAGCCTTGGCTGCGATGAATTCGACGCGGTCTTCCTGATGCACCGCGGTGCGGCCATCGCAGCATAGGTATCTACACAATTCTGGGGCAGCGCGGCTCTTGTAGCCGCTGCCGAGGTACGAGGCTGCGATCGGCGGCGAAGCCGTCGTAAATTCAGGCCCTTCGGTGTGCCTGATGGATTACGGTCTCAGGTTTTACGGCCGCTTCGCTGCCGATCGCAGCCTCGTACCTCGTCAGCGGCTACATTCGTAGCAGTAGACGAGTTCAGCGAGGCCAGGTCCGGGGACGTAGTCCTCGCAAAGCCTGTACTCGCGGTGTATCTGAATACTGAAGTGCCAGGTTTTACGACTGCTGCGCAGCCGGACGTGGCCTCGTTCTACTCGTCCACTGCTACGAAATGCAGTACACCAAAAGATGTGTAGATACCTATGCCCATCGCAGCCAAGCAGGCTGTGTGAAAACTCAAAATTTGGTTGATTTAGGGGGTACTTGACCCCCTCCCGACTAGTCGATCGTCGCGTGTACGCGATTACAGGAGGTCGTTTTTTGAGTGGGTCGACTTTTGTCGGAGTTTTCACACAGCCTGCAAGGCTGGCTCCTACACAAGGCAAAAAAAACCGGGCACATGGCCCGGTTAAAGGTGCGCGATCGATCAGCTGCGGCCGTACAGGGTCACCACACAGGCGCCGCCCAAACCCAGGTTGTGTTGCAAGGCAAGGCTGGCACCTTCGACCTGGCGCTTGTCGGCAGTGCCACGCAACTGGTGGGTCAACTCGTAGCACTGGGCAAGGCCGGTGGCCCCCAGTGGATGCCCCTTGGACAACAGCCCGCCAGACGGGTTGGTGACTACCTGGCCGCCATAGCTGTTGTCGCCATCCAGAACAAAACGCTCGGCGCCTCCCACCGGGCACAGGCCCAGGGATTCATAGGTCAACAGCTCGTTGTGAGCGAAGCAGTCGTGCAGTTCGACCACGCGAATGTCCTTTGGATCGACACCCGCCTTCTCGTACACCGCGTTCGCAGCCCGTTGCGCCATGTCAAAGCCGACCACTTCAATCATCGACATCGACTCATGGCAAATCGGTGTATCGGTGGTCAACGACTGGGCAAGGATCACCACATCGGTGTTCAAGCCGTGCTTTTTGGCGAACGCTTCGGAGCAAATGATCGCCGCCGCCGCGCCGCAGGTGGGCGGGCAGGCCATCAGGCGGGTCATGACGCCCGGCCAGATCACCGGGTCGTTCATCACATCTTCGGTCGTGATGATTTTGCGGAACAGGGCCAGTGGGTTGTTGCTGGCATGACGGCTGGCCTTGGCGCGAATAGCGGCAAAGGTGCTCATCTGCGTGCCGTACTTCTGCATGTGTTCGCGACCCGCGCCGCCGAACATACGCAATGCACTGGGCATGCTGGAGACTTCAGCGGTCAGCTCATCGATCACCGGCTGAGTCATGTGCGTCGTCGCACCTGGACGGTCACCCCAGACGGACTTCAGGGCACCGGGCTGCATCTGTTCGAAACCAAAGGCCAGGGCACACTCCTCCGCCCCGCTCTCCACCGCCTGGCGTGCCAGGAACAGCGCGCTGGAGCCGGTGGAGCAGTTGTTGTTGACGTTGACTACCGGAATACCGCTCATGCCTACTTCATACAACGCTGCCTGGCCACAGGTGGAGTCACCGTATACGTATCCGGCATAGGCCTGTTGCACCAGGCTGTAATCCAGGCCGGCGTCTTCCAGGGCCAGGCGCACCGCCTGGGACCCCATCTCGATATAGGTACCGCTGGTGCCAGGCTTGACGAAAGGAATCATACCGACGCCGACGACATAAGGTTTTTGCGACATCACTCGTTCTCCAGGATCAGAAAGGTTCACACAGGAAGGTGCCATTCGCCCCTGAAGGGCGAATGGCAAGTACAGGCAGGTTTAGCGAATACCGGCGTTGCGCAGCGCGGCCGGGGTAAAGTCGTTGACGCTCGGCTGATAGGCGTAATCAATGCCTGTTTTGTTCTCGTTGCCGAGGTTCGATACCACGTAGCGCCCAGCCATCAGGTCATAGGTGGCAATGCCGGCGAAGGCCGTCAGCTGTTGCACGTAGTCGGTGTAGGTGTGCCCTTCGCTGACCCGCCACAGTTGGCCACGACCGTCATAGTGGTCAATCTCAACGGCCGTCCAGGTGTCTTCGTCAAAGTACATGTGGCGCTTGGCGTAGATGTGCCGCGAGCCCGGCTTGAGCGTGCCCTCCACTTCCCAGACCCGATGCAGCTCATAGCGGGTCAGGTCCTGGTTGATGTGGCCCGGCTGGATGATGTCCTTGTACTTGAGCGAAGGCGACTGCAGTTTGTAGCTGTTGTAAGGAATGTAGATTTCCTTCTTGCCCACCAGTTTCCAGTCGTAACGATCCGGTGCGCCGTTGTACATGTCGGAGTTGTCGGCGGACCGCATGCCGTCAGCGGCAGTACCCGGGCCGTCATAAGCCACTTGAGGAGCGCGCCGTACCCGACGCTGGCCGGCATTGTAAGCCCAGGCCATGCGCGGCTCCGCGACCTGGTCCAGGGTCTCGTGGATCAGCGTTACGTTACCGGCCATGCGCGCCGGTGAAGTGACCGTCTGCTTGACAAAGAACAATATGTTACTGGTGTCCTTGGATTTGGCGTCGGCCATGATCCAGGGGAAGCCGCTGGCAATTTCAATATGCACCGGCGTGAAGTCACCATTGACTTGCGGGGTGGCCTGGACCTGTACGTTGATGTAGTTGTGACCGCGGTAGCGAGTCAGGTGGTTCCACACCACTTCCAGCCCGTTTTTCGGGATCGGGAAGGCAAAATAATGAATCTGGTCGAAGTTTTTCAGCGAGTAGCCGTCGTTGATCGCTTCGGTCGTTACCGCACTTTTCTTCGCCGCGTCATACACCGATTGCGGCATGACAGCGCTGCGCTGTGTCTTGTACACCGGGATTTTGTAGGTGTCAGGGTAGCGCTTGAACAGGGCCTGCTGGCCTGCGGTCAATTTGTCCTTGTACTGCTCGACGTTGGCCGCGGTGATAACAAACAGGGGCTGTTCACTGGCATAGGGGTTGCCCATGAAGCCGTTTTGTACCGGCGCAGCACCGGGCTTGACGCCGCCGGTCCAGGCCGGAATGCTGCCATCGGCGTTGCCCGCTTGTTGTGCCCCCACGGGGGTCAGGCTGGTGCCCAGCTTGGCGGCTTCCTGTTCGGAAACCGCGGCCATGACACTGGACGCCATCAGGGTAAGGGTGCAGGCGGTGAGTAGAAAGCGTAGTGGTTTCATTGTTGTTTTCCTCTCGCTGATGGGTCAGAAGTTCACGCCGAAGCTGAGGGCGACGTAGTCACGATCAGTGTTGGTGTTCCACTTGCCGCCGAAGTAGTCGGTGTAACTGAGACTGGCGGTGTAAGTGTTCAGGTATTCGGCATCCAGGCCGAGGCTGACAGCCTTGGTGCCCTCTTCGAAGTTCGGCCCTACGCCGTCGACGTCATGGGACCAGGCCAGGTTTGGCGACAAGTTGATGCCGGCAATCACGTTGGGATAATCGAACTTGGCGCGCATCCGGTAGCCCCAGGAACTGCTGGTGTAAAAGCCGTGGCTGTTGCATTCCTGCTGTGGGTTGCTGGCCGCATTCACCCCAGGCTGCCCAGGGACTGGCGAAATGGACCCGACGCAGACCGCCTGGTTGGCCAGTTGCCCTGCGCCAAACACAGTACTGCGACCAAAGCGCAGGTCACTGCCATCGCTTGCGCCCAGGCCGTTGATGCGGTTGTAGCCAACCTCGCCGATCAGGGTCAGGCGATCACTGCCCAGCACCTGATCGAAGAAACGGGTCGCGCTGACCTGGGCCTGCAAGACTGGCATGCGCTTATAGCCATCGATGTCGGCACCGGCGACGTTCACTGAGTTACCACTCAGGAACAGCGGCGATGCAACATTGCCCAGCGCGGCCAGGTTGGTGTCGGCACCGTTGAAGTTCAGTGGCATGTTCGGTCGGAAGCTGATCTCGCCACCGACCGAGGTGCCATCGATGTTGGTGGCAAAACTCACCCCGTACAGGCGCACATCTTCGGGATAGACCACGTTGTAGCTGGCAGTGCGGATGGCCGTGACTGCGTTGCTGGTATTGGTGGCACGGGTAAAGTCCACGCTCGGGTTACGGCTGTGGTAGTTCATGGCATAGAAGCCAAGCTCAGTCTCGTTCAGCTGGGGCACATACCAGCGCAGCGCCAGGCCGTACTGGCCGCTGTCACGGGCATCGCGGGTCTTGGTGCGGGGAATGTACGCATCGTCGGCCACCCCTGGCAGGCCGGTGTTGTTGGCCACGCCCGGTGGCAGGTCCAGGCCCGCCAGCACGGCTCGGTCAGTACAGCCCTCCGGTGTCACGTCGTTGCCGAAGAAGGTGCCGCAGTTGTCGATGACTGAGCTTTGCCATTCGATCTGATAGAACATCTCGGCGGTCAGGCTGTCCGTCAGCCCCTGGGACAGGTAGAACATATTGACCGGGATCAGCCCTTCCTTGACCTCGGCGCCGGGGCGGCGCAAAGCGGCGACGTCGATCGGGTTGATACTGTTGATCGAGTTGCCGATAAAGGTGCTCTCGCCCCAGCTCACCACCTGCTTGCCGACCCGTACGTTGCCCGGCAACGAGCCGAGGTTGTAGTTGTGGTAGACGAAGCTGTCGAGGAACATCGCCCCGGACGACTTGGCGGCGCGATCACGGCCATGGTCATCAATGTCATAGAACGAGCGGCTTTCATCCTTGAGCTCGAAGTCATACCAGTACTTGCCGCGCACGAACACGCCGCTCTTGCCGTACTTGAGTTCCAGGTCGTGCACGCCTTTGAAGATCTTCGAGAAGGTTTCACCCTTCTTGAAGTTGAGGCGGTTGTCATCACTGGTGCGCGAGGCGGAATTGCCCCTGACACCTTGTGAGTTGAAGTTAGAGATGAAGTCCGGATCCGGGCCACGCACGGCCCAACTGGCGCCGATCGACAGTGCTGAATCGAAGCTGCCTTTGATGTCGCCAATGCTGAAGTCCTTGGCATTGGCCTGGGAATGAACGGCGATGGCAACGGCGACGGCCAACAGGTGCGGAGCGCGGGCTCCACGCAATCTCGTCAGGTTCATGGGTACTCCGGGTACTGGGGCGCAAGGAAGGCGTGCCACACGCATCGGTGCGGTTCTGGTCTCTGCGGGAACGGAAGAAAAGCGCGGCCGTCTTGGCCGCGCGGCACTCAAGACTCAGGCAACCCCACGCTTGCGGTTTTCCCAGAAGGGCTTGCGCAGTTCGGTCTTCAACACCTTGCCAACGCTGGTCAGCGGTAGCGAATCGCGAAACTCGATGCTGCGTGGCACTTTGTACCCGGCGATCCGCTCACGGCAGTGAGCGATGACTTCTTCGCTGCTAATGGTCACTCCCGACTTGAGAACGATCACCGCGTGCACGGTTTCTCCCCACTTCTTGCACGGAATACCGATCACGGCGCTTTGCGCCACGGCCGGGTGACTGGCAATGGCAGTCTCGACCTCGGCGCTGTAGATGTTCTCCCCACCGCTCACCACCATGTCTTTGAGTCGATCGCAGACATAAATAAAGCCATCGGCATCCATGTAACCGCCGTCACCGGTGTGCATCCACCCACCACGCAAGGCTTCGGCCGTTGCTTCGGGTTTTTTCCAGTAGCCCAGCATCACGTTTGGGCCACGAACGATGATTTCACCCAGCGTCCCGCGCGGCACTTCGTTGTCCAGGGCATCCACCACCCGCACTTCCACGCAGATCCCCGGCAGGCCCGCCGAATACATCTTGCCGTTGGCCTGGTACTCGGGCGTGTGGTATTCAGGTCCCAAGGTCGTGGCCACCGGTGCCAGTTCGGTCATGCCGTAACCCTGGGAGAAGTCGGCGTTGGTGAACAGCGCGCGAGCACGGTCGAGCAACACCGGCGTGATGGTCGATGCGCCATAACCAATGCGTTTCAGGCCACTGACATCGATGTGCTGACCCTGGTTCTGGTGCCAGTCCAGCAGCATCTGGATCATGGTCGGTGCCAGCAGTACTTCGTTGACCCGCTCCTGCTCAATGGCTTCCAATACGCCCTGGGCAGTGAAGGACTGCAGGACAATGTGCGTGCCGCCACTGATGAACAACGCCACCATGGCAGCGAAATCAGCCAGATGGAACATCGGCATCGAGTGCAGGAAGCGCGCATCGGCGCAGCACTTGCCCGAGCTCACCGAGTTCATCGCCGAGAAGCTGACGTTGGTGTGGCTGAGCATCACGCCCTTGGGAAAGCCGGTGGTGCCGCCGGTGTAGAAAATGCCCAGCAATGCATCGCCGCCACGGCGCGCGTCTTCAATGGCTTGGCTATTGGCGATCAGGGTTTCATAGTTGAGCATGCCCGGCGGGGTCGGGCCGTCGCCGGCGTAGATCAGTACCCGCAGGGTCTTGGCCTGTTCGAGAAAACTTTGTGCAAGGTCCTTGTGGTGATCATCAACGATCAGCACGGTGGTTTCCGAGTCGTCCAGCGAATAGATGATTTCCGCCGCACTCCAGCGAAAGTTCACCGGATTGACCACCGCGTCGG
Source organism: Pseudomonas sp. KH_021 (assembly GCF_057838865.1). Lineage (NCBI taxonomy): Bacteria > Pseudomonadati > Pseudomonadota > Gammaproteobacteria > Pseudomonadales > Pseudomonadaceae > Pseudomonas > Pseudomonas sp. KH_021. The sequence continues at coordinate 3,995,502 of NZ_CM174477.1, forward strand.
CCCAAGGCACCGCCAGGTAGTACTCCAGGTAACGCTGGCAGTTGAAGGCAAGCATCGCCACGCGATCACCACTGGCAACGCCCAAGCCTTTCAGTGCACCGGCAAGCCGTGCCACCCGGTCGCCATACTCGGCGTAAGTCACGCTACGGCCCTGGGATCGAATGGCCACCGCTTGCGGTCGGCTCTGCAAATGGCGATGCAGCCCTTGAGTGATGTACATACTACTGATCTCCAAATAACTTTTTTTGTTGGACTGATTTGGATCGAGTGGCGCTGTGCGGCGGGCCGACGGGGTCAGCCCTGCCTGCGTTGAAGGTCACAATGAGCGGGCAACCACCTCGCGCTGGATCTCGTTGGAACCGCCATAAATGCGGGCGACCCGCGCATCAGCCCACATCCGTCCGATCGGGTATTCGTTCATGTAGCCGTAGCCACCGAACAGTTGCAGGCAGCGGTCGAGCACTTCGCCCTGGCGCTCGGTTAGCCAGAACTTGCCCATCGAGGCCAGGGTGGTGTCCAGGCTGCCGTCGATCCAGCGCTGCACGATCAGGTCAACGAAGGTCTTGGCGGCCAGCACCGTGGCCTTGACGTCAGCCAGCACGAAGCGGCTGTTCTGGAAGTCGATGACCGGTTTGCCAAAGGCCTTGCGGTCCTTGGTGTATTCCACAGTCAGGCGCAGGGCGCGTTCCATGACCGCAACGGCACCCACGCCAATCTGCGCTCGCTCATAGGGCAGCTGACTCATCAAGGTGTAGAAACCTTTGCCTTCCACTTCGCCGAGCAGGCAGTCGGCAGGCACCCTGACGTCATCGAAGAACATCTCGGAAGTGTCCTGGGCGTGCATGCCGACCTTGCTCAGCAACTTGCCACGGCGGAACCCCGGGGTGGTGGTGTCGACCATGAACAGCGACACACCTTTGGACCCTTGGCTGAGATCGGTCTTGGCAACCACCAGCACCATGTCGCAGGTCTGGCCGTTGCTGATAAAGGTCTTGGCGCCATTGATAACGTAGTGGTCGCCCTCCTTCACCGCGCGGGTGCGCACCGACTGCAGGTCGGAACCTGCGCCGGGTTCGGTCATGGCAATGGCACAAATGATTTCGCCGGAGCCAATCTTCGGCAGCCAGTGTTTTTTCTGCGCCTCGGTGCCGGATTCAAGAATGTAGTGCGCCACGATGTGGCTCAGGCCCAGTCCCAGGCCGCCGCCGAAACCGCTCATGGTCTGCACCACGCAAGCGTAGTGGCCGATGTTGCCGCCAGCGCCACCGTATTCCTCGGCCACATCGGGCAAGATCAGACCCAGCTCGCCGGCCTTGAGCCAGGCCGATCGGTCGGCGTAGTGCTGCTCGCGCCAGTGCAGTTCGTTCGGCTCCATGTACTCCTTGGCAAAACGCTGGACCATGTCGCGAAACTGCTCCAGGTCTTCGGTCATCCAGGGTGAACGGTAGTTTTCCAGCATTGCACAGACCTCATGTTCAAAGCGCCCCTGGCGCTGCTTCGGCGCCAGGGGTGCAGGGCAAAGGAGCGATCAGAAGTTGGAGCCGGGGCCGCCGCCGCAGTAGATGACTTGGCCGGAGCAGAAATCGGATTCAGGCAGGCAGAGCATCACCACGGCGCCTGCGGCTTCCTCGGGTTTGCCTGGGCGACCGAGCGGGATGGTCAGGGCGGCGCTGTCCAGGCGCGACTGCTGCACGCCCACCTTGATTTCTCGCCCTTCGATATTCACGGTCTTGCTGTCTTCACCGGCCAGGGCCTGGGTCAGGCGGGTTTCGATCAAGCCGAAGGCCACCGCGTTGACGTTGACCTTCAGGCGGCCCCACTCCTTGGAGAGGGTCTTGGTCAATCCGAGCAGGCCGGCCTTGGCCGAGGAGTAGTTGCTCTGGCCAATGTTGCCACCGGCAGCACCGGAGGAAATGTTGACCACTTTGCGCAGCACCTCGCGGCCTTCGGCTGCTTCTTTCTTCGCCGCGGCGCTGATCACAGGCTGAGCGGCGCGCAGGATGCGGAACGGCGCCGTCAGGTGGCAATCCATGATGGCGTACCACTGCTCGTCGCTCATCTTCTGGATCACGTTGTCCCAGGTGTAGCCGGCGTTATTGATGATGATGTCGACAGCGCCATAGTTGTCGACTGCCGTCTTGACCAGGCGCTCGGCGAAGTCGGCGGCGGTGACGCTGCCCACGCAAGCCACAGCCTCACCACCGGCGTTGCGGATGGTCGCGACCACGGCTTCGGCCGGTTCCGCGTCCAGGTCGTTAATCACCACTTTGGCGCCGTAGGCCGCCAGTTGCAGGGCTACTTCACGCCCGATACCACGACCGGAGCCAGTCACCAGAGCCACTTTGCCTTCAAGCTTTTTCATCAATCGATTCCTTAAATGCGGGTGAGTAGAGGTTCAGGCCAGGGCAACCACGGCTTCGCCGAGCAGCTTGTCTTCGCCGTACTGGTTGGCGCAGCGAATGGCCAGGCGTACACGCTTTTCGCCGTTCTCTTCGAATTTCTCGGTGACCTTGCCGCTGCAGGTGGGGACATGACCCAGTTGCGTGATACCGGTGAAGCGAACAGCCAGGCTGCGGACCTGCTGTTGCGGCACCCATTGGGTGAGCAGCCGGCCCAGGTAAGCGGCCGAGAGCATGCCGTGGGCAAATACATCCGGCATGCGCGACTTGCGGGCAAAGTCGATGTCGACGTGGATCGGGTTGTGGTCACCCGAGGCGCCGCAGTACAAAGCCAGGGTGGTACGGTTGACGGGCTGCAGCTTGAGCAGCGGTACTTCATCGCCGACCTGGATATCGGAATACTGAATGTGATTGGCAAGGGACATCGGCAATTCCTCAGCGCTGGACAAGAGACGAGCGGACATCGGCGATGTGCTCGCCATGCTGGTTGGTCACCCGTGACTCGGTGACCACAAATTGCAGGGCGCCGCCCTTCTTCTCGTAGACGTCCGAGATCACCGCCTCGAAGGTCAGCACGTCGCCGGCATAGGCCATCTGGTGGTACTCAAACGACTGCTCGGCGTGCAGGATGCGACCGAGGTCGAAATCCACCAGGGTGAGAAAGGTGTTCAGGTCGCGCCCCTCACCTTCCAGGCATTTGAGAAAGGTCGCTGGCACCGGCAGCGACTTGTGCCCCGCCGCCCTGGCGACGGCTTCGTCGGTGTAGACCGCGTCAGTTTCGCCAATGGCCTTGGCAAAGAAGCGCAAGCGGCCCTTCTCGACGTCGACGGCGAATGACCCGAGCTTGTGCCCGATCAGATTCTTGTCAGCCATGTGTCTCATTCCTCTTGTTGTTGTGGGGAAATAACAAACCGGCTCAGTTGCGGCCGTACATTGTCACCACGCAGGCGCCACCCAGGCCCAGGTTGTGTTGCAGGGCGATGTTCAGCCCGTCGACCTGGCGCTTGTCGGCGCTACCGCGCAATTGATGGGTCAGCTCGTAGCATTGGGCCAGGCCCGTGGCGCCCAATGGATGGCCCTTGGAAAGCAGGCCGCCGGACGGGTTGGTCACCACCTGGCCGCCGTAGGTGTTGTCGCCATCGAGCACGAATTGCTCCCCGCCACCGACCTGGCACAGGCCCAGGGCTTCGTAGGTCAGCAGTTCGTTGTGAGCGAAGCAGTCATGCAGCTCGACGGCACGCACGTCCTGCGGCCCGAAGCCGGATTGCTCGTAGACCAGGTTGGCGGCGCGCTGGGCCATGTGAAAACCGGCGTAGGCGATCATCGACGGCGGATCGAACGACTCCACGAGGTCGGTGACCAGCGATTGGCCCAGGATCACCACATCGCTGCGCAGGCCATGCTTTTTGGCAAAGGCGGGCGAGCAGACGATGGCTGCGGCGGCGCCACAGGTCGGTGGGCACGCCATCAGGCGGGTCATGACCCCCGGCCACATGACCTTGTCGTTCATCACCTCTTCGGTGCTGACAACGTTCTTGAACAACGCCAGTGGGTTGTTAGCGGCGTGGCGGCTGGCCTTGGCGCGAATGGCGGCAAAGGTTTCCATGCGTGTGCCGTACTTCTGCATGTGTTCACGACCGGCGCCGCCAAAAGTTTTCAGGGCGCGCGGCAGGTCGACATCGCTCGTCAGGTCGTTCATCACATGGATGACACTGGCACGGGTCATGGGGCGATCGTCCCAGTGCGACTTCAGCGCACCGGCTTGCATCTGCTCGAACCCCAATGCCAGCACGCACTCGGCCTGGCCGCTCTGCACCGCAGCGCGGGCCAGGTACAGGGCCGTGGAGCCGGTGGAGCAGTTGTTGTTGACGTTGACGATCGGGATGCCGGTGCGGCCGACTTCATACAGGGCGGTCTGGCCGCAGGTAGAGTCGCCGTAGACATAGCCCGTGAACGCCATCTGTACCTTGTCATAATCAATGCCGGCATCTTTGAGCGCCAAGCGCGTTGCCTGAGCACCCATGTCGGTATAACTCGGGCTCGCACCGGGCTTGGAGAAAGGGATCATGCCGACCCCGGCTACCACCACTTTGTCGCTCATCGATTTGTGTCCTTTGCCATGCACGTTCAGTTGGGTACCCGCCGGCCGGCTGGTGGTCGTTGTTGGCCATCCTAGAAGTGGTAATGGTGGTGCTACGACCGTCGAAGGGATGAAGTTGCAGATCAACCGGGAGGCGTTCAAAGGAACGTGGCGAGGGAGTAGGAGCAGACCTTGGTCGCGATGCAGACGCCATGGTGTATCTGACCGAGCGCGGTGAAGCTATCGTGAGCAAGCTTTACTCCCACGCCGATCTCCGTTTTACCCCGATATCGAGCAGTGAGCTTTTGATGTTGTGGGAGCCAAGCTTGCTCGCGATGAACGCACCGCGGTTTGTCTGATGCACCGCGGCGAGGCCATCGCGACCAAGGTCTGCTCCTACATGACACCCATACGAACGATGCTGCGCATAGTCCGCAGCATCATCCCTTTGGCACTCCCCGGCGCTGGGGGAGGTTCCCTAGGATGGCTGTACCGATCCCCATCGACCCCAAGGACCGCAATGAGCGACTACAGACCCTCCTGGCTAACCGAAGACATGGCCATCTTCAAAGAATCGGTGCGCCGCTTTGCCGCCGAAGAGCTGGTGCCCCATGAAGAACGCTGGGCCAAGCAGCAGCACGTCGACCGCCAGACCTGGTACAAGGCCGGCGAGATGGGCATGCTTTGCCCCGGCATCCCAGAGGAGTACGGCGGCGGTGGTGGCAGTCACGCGCATAACGCCATCGTCGGCTACGAGCTGGCCTATGCGATCGCCACGAGCCTGGGCACCAACGTGCACAGCGCCATCAGCGCCCACTACATCCTGCGCTATGGCAGCGAGGCGCAAAAACAACGCTGGTTACCGCGCATGGCCCGCGGGGAGCTGGTGACCGCCATCGCCATGACCGAACCCGGTGCCGGTACCGACCTGCAGAACGTCAAGACCAAAGCCATACGCGACGGCGACCACTACGTTATCAACGGCTCCAAGACCTTCATCACCAACGGCTACCTGGCCGACCTGATCCTGTTGGTCTGCAAGACAGACCCGAGCCTGGGCGCCAAGGGCATGTCCATCATCGTCCTGGAAACCAAGGACCTGCCGGGCTTTCGCCGCGGACGCATCCTCGACAAGCTCGGCCAGAAAGGCCAGGACACCTCCGAGCTGTTTTTCGATGACATGCGCGTACCGGTCGAAAACCTCCTCGGCCCGCAGGAAGGCCAGGGCTTTGTCCAGCTGATGCAGCAACTGCCGGAAGAGCGCATGTTCATTGCCATGAATGCGCTGGGTTCCATGGAGCGTGCGGTGGAAGAGACCCTGCGGTACACCCAGGACCGAAAAGTGTTCGGCAAGCCGCTGCTGGACATGCAGAACACCCGCTTCAAACTGGCAGAAATGCAGACCACCGTGACCATCGCCCGGACCTTCATCGACGACTGCATGAACAAGATGGTCAACCACCAACTCGATGCAACCACGGCGGCCAAGGCCAAGTGGTGGACCTCGACCCAGGCGTGCGAAATCATCGACGAGTGCCTGCAACTGCACGGCGGTTATGGCTACATGCTCGAGTACCCCATCGCTCGGCTGTACATCAACACCCGCCCAATGCGCATCTATGGTGGCTCCAATGAGGTCATGAAAGAGCTGATCGCGCGCACTTTTTAAAGCTTCGGCTCGCCCCGGCTACTGATAGCGGGGCGACTGTGACGCTGGAACGGAGATTTCTCATGCCGATACTTGAGTTTTCAAGGCACGAAGGCGTGGCAACCCTGGTGATGTCGCGCCCGGGTGTCAAAAATGCCTACAACGCCGAAATGAACACCGCCCTGCTCGATGCCCTTGAGGAGATTCGCCGCGATCCGCAGATACGCGCGGTGGTACTGACCGGCGCTGGCGACGATTTTTGCGCAGGCGGCGATGTGGGCGATATGTCGCGTATGGAATTTACCGCAGCACAATTGCGCGCACGCATGGAGGCCGTCAACCGCACAGTCATCGCCCTGGCCACACTGCCCTGCCCGGTCATCGCCGCGGTGGATGGTGTGGCCGTGGGTGCGGGTTTCAGCCTGGCGCTGGCGGCGGATTTCATTGTGGCGTCCGAGCGGGCGCGATTTTGCATGGCATTCGCGCGTATTGGCGCGGTGCCCGACATGGGCGCCACCTACAGGCTGCCGCGCCTGGTTGGCCTGCAAAAGGCCCGCGAGCTGATCTATTCGGCACGCGAAATCGATGCAGCGCGGGCCCTGGAGATGGGCATCGTGCTGGAGGTCGTGCCTAACGGCGAGGTGCACGCACGGGCAAGGGAGCTGGCGCTGAGCATGACCGCCCTGTCGCCGGTGGCGTTCGAGATGACCAAGCGCCTGCTGGACCACTCGCTGAACAATGACTTAGGTCGCCAGTTAGCCGACGAAGCCAGCGCGCAGGCTATTGCCATGTCTTGCGACTATTTCAAGCAAGCGACCGCGCGTTTCATGCGCAAGGAGCCCTTCCTGTATCGCTGGCCACGGTCGGCAAGGAGTGAACGCCAATGAACACCGCCATTCCCGATAGCGTTGCGTTGATTGTCGACGGCGAGCGTCTGGTGGCCCGTGGCAAGGCGACCTTTATTGGCAACGCCTTGCGCCAGCGCTGATCACAGCGCGGTGTTGTCGGGCAGTTTCAAGTCCAGGTCGCGCGCCTTGGCAATCGCCTCGTCGCGGCCTGTGACCCCCAGCTTGTAGAAGATGTTCTTCATGTGCCACTTCACCGTTTCCGGTGACAGGCTCAACACCCGCGCAATCTTTTTGTTCGGCAGTGCCCGGGCCACCAGGCTGAGCACATCGCACTCACGGGCGCTGAGCAGTTTCGGCGCACTGTCTTCCTCGGCAGGTTCGGCGCTGGACGCACTGTTGCGGGCAATCTCCAGAAGGCGGCGGGTGTAGAACGCCAGTACCGGGTCGAGCACCTGCTCACTCTGGACCGCTTCAAGCAGGGCGCACACCCCCGGCCAGGCATCGAGCAGGCTGCGCACAAGGCTCAGTCGATGGCCCTGGTGCAGGGCCTCGATGATCAGCTGGCGGGCCTCCTGCGGGTGGTTGCACCTTTGCTCGCTGACTGCCCGTTGCAACAGCATGGGCACCACCCGCCGCCACCGGCGCTCGCGCACCGACGTGTCGATCAATGCCGCCAGGCCCGCGCTGGCACCCGCGTAGTCACCACGGTGCAGCAACCGTTCGCTGGCGGCGCGACGGACGATGGTCCGGGTTTCCAGGGCTGTGCCCGGCCCCTGCGGATTGAGTCGCACGTCTATTTGCTCCAGGCACTGCAGCGCAGCATCGGCCTGTTGCTCATGACCACTGTGTTGCGACCAACGCATACGCAGGACCAGAGCCGAGGCCCGCAACCGATCCAGCCCATAGCGCTCGGCATGTTGCTCAAGGCGCTCAACCCAGTGCCAGGCTTGTGACTGTCGGCCGGCCAGCCAATGAGCCATGGCCAAGGTTTGCATCGCCTGCAACACGCCGTCGGGAATCGCCACCCGCTCCAACAGCTTCATCCGCGGCTCTAGCAGCTCGATCGCGGCCTCGTAATCACCGTGTTCATAGAGGGCGGTGCCGAGTAACCCGGCTGCCATGCTGCTGACGATCAAATAAGTAACGCCATGGCTTTCGGCCTCGGTGAGCACCTCACGGTACAGCTGCTCAGCCTCGGTGATACGACCTTCAAGTGCCAGGCTCATGCCGTTCAGGCAGCGGCCCATCAGGCTGCGACGCGGCGAGCCCTGCAGGTATTCGCCGCCTTCAAGCACGGCCCTGGCCTGCTCGAATTCGCTCTGGTACATGTAAAACCAGGCCAGGATATTGCTGCGCCCCGAATAGGCAAATTCATCGGCGTCGGCCGGAATGGCGAGTAACTCGGGCAGCACCTCAAGCACTGCCTCGCTGTCGTCCCGGCACAACGCCAGGCTCGCTTGCAGCACGGTGAACACATGCTGTTGCTTGCGATCCAGTGCTGGATATTGGCGTTGCAGCAGCGCCATGCTCTGCTGAACCGCGGGGAAATTGCGCGCATACAGCGACAAGTGCGCCAATACCAGTTGCAGCCCGATCCGGGTATCAGTCTGCTCCTGAGGCAAGCGACGCAACAACGCCGAAACCTGACTAAGATTGCCCCGGCTCAACAGGTCGTAGGCACAGGCCTCGACGATGTCCGCCGCCGCTTGCGCGTCGCCGGCCTGAACGGCGTGACGCACAGCCTCGTCGAGATGACCATGCTCACTGAACCAGACACGGGCGGTGGCGTGCAGGGCCGACAGGTTTTCCTCCGGCTGCGTCTCGAGGCGTTCGCGCAGCACTTTACCGAGCAAAGGATGCAGGCGATACCAGGTTTCCCGGTCGTGACTCTTGACCTGGGTGATGAACAGGTTGTCGCTGTCCAGTCGGGTCAATTGGGTGAGCATTTTCGCAATGGCCTGGGGTTTGCCGAGCAGCGTTGCACAGAGCGAGGCACAGAAGCGCTCGCAGATGGACACGCAGGTCAACAGGCGCAAGTCATCAGGTTGCAACCGCACCAGCACTTCACGTTCGAAATAGCTGGCAAATGCGCCCGGATCGCGGACCTGTACAGGGTCAAAGCGAGTGCCCTGTTTGTTTTTGAGGTCGACGGCAAACAGCTGCAGGCCGGCCACCCAGCCATCGGTCAGCTCATGCAACACGGCGGCATCGCGTGGGTCGATGCTGCCCAGTTGCTCACGCAAAAAGCGCTCCGATTCTTCAGCACTAAAACGCAGGTCGCGCAGGTCGAAATCACTCACCTGCCCACGTGCCCGCTGCCGCGCCAGGCTCAGTGGCATGCTGATGCGCGTACAGAACACCAGGTGCAGCCTGGGCGGTGCGTAATCAAGCAGCCACTGTAGCGCCTGGACGATGCGCGGATCCTGCACATGGTGCAGGTCGTCGAGCATCAATACCAGTTCACGGCCATGCTGCTCGATACTTTGCACCAGGGTGATGATCCAATGCTCTACCGCCATTTCACCGTTGTCGCGCCCGAGCAGGAAACCGGCATCACGCACCAGGTCGGCATTGATTTCGGCAAGGCTCGCTTGCAGGCAATGGGAGAAGCGCTCCAGATCATTGTCTTCGGCCGCCAGCGACAGCCAGGCGACATCGAAATTCAACGCCAACAATTCTCGTCGCCAGGCCAGCAAGGTGCTGGTCTTGCCTGAACCCGCCGGGCCCTGGATCACGACACAGCGCTGACGACGCGCCTCCAGCAGTCGTCCCAGCAGGCCTTCACGGGCGACCAGGCGGCGCGCACCACGGGGTGGAACGACTTTAGTGTCGACGTTGTAATGATCTGTGTGGTCGATGTGGGTCGATGGACGCTGTGCAGTGCCTGAATCGGGCGGTAACGGCATGATCGAAAGCTTCCAGGAGGGCGGGCAACGCGACGCCACAGTGTAAGGGCTATTGCTGTGCTTGCCGATACAGGATTCTTATCGGGCGAGACATCTAAAGTATTGTTCGCTGCCACCTCGCCTTGCCTTCCTCCCTTCATTCTCAGGGTGAACCGCAGAGTGCCTGTCAACAGATCGCACGAGCCCCACGAGGTGCCCGCCTTGGTTTTTTCTTTGTTCTTGAGATCGAGCGCCGCCCGCGCGGCGCATCGCGGCTAAAGCCGGCTCCTACATTTGTTGCAACGTGCCATGGCCTGTGAGAGTGGAGTTGTCAGCCACGCGCAATCCCCCCGAAACCACAAAAATCCAAAGCCGAACTACCAAGGCTAACAACCCCGATCCCGCAGGCCATGGCACGTTGCAACAAATGTAGGAGCAGACCTTGGTCGCGATGCGCCGCGCGGGCGGCGCTCGATTTGGGCAACAGCGCAAAACCCAAGGCAAGCGCCTGGAGGCCTTGATACAGCCTCCCTCCCTTCATTCTCAGGATGAACCGCAGAGTGCCTGCCAACAGATCGCATGACCCCCACGAGGTGCCTGCCTTGGTTTTTCCTTTGCTCTTGAGATCGAGCGCCGCCCGCGCGGCGCATCGCCGGCTAAAGCCGGCTCCCACATTGGTTGCAACGCGCCATGGCCTGTGAGAGTGGAGTTGTCAGCCACGCGCAATCCCACCGAAACCACAAAAATCCAAAGCCGAACTACCAAGGCTAACAACCCCGATCCCGCAGGCCATGGCACGTTGCAACAAATGTAGGAGCAGACCTTGGTCGCGATGCGCCGCGCGGGCGGCGCTCGATTTAGGCAACAGCGCAAAACCCAAGGCAAGCGCCTGGAAGCCTTGATGCGGCCTTCCTCCCTTCATTCTCAGGGTGAACCGCAGAGTGCCTGGCAACAGACCGCATGAGCCCCACGAGGTGCCTGCCTTGGTTTTTTCTTTGTTCTTGAGATCGAGCGCCGCCCGCGCGGCGCATCGCGACCAAGGTCTGCTCCTACATTGGTTGCAACGCACCATGGCCTGTGAGATTGGAGTTGCCAGCCACGCGCAATCCCACCGAAACCCAAAAAGATCCAAAGCCGAACCACCAAGGGCTAACAACGCCGATTCCACAGAAAATGGCACGTTGCAATAAATGTAGGAGCAGACCTTGGTCGCGATGCGCCGCGCGGGCGGCGCTCGATCTAGGCAACAGCGCAAAACCCAAGGCAAGCGCCTGGAAGCCTTGATACAGCCTCCCTCCCTTCATTCTCAGGGTGAACCGCAGAGTGCCTGCCAACAGATCGCATGACCCCCACGAGGTGCCTGCCTTGGTTTTTCCTTTGCTCTTGAGATCGAGCGCCGCCCGCGCGGCGCATCGCCGGCTAAAGCCGGCTCCCACATTGGTTGCAACGTGCCATGCCCTGTGAGAGTGGAGTTGTCAGCCACGCGCCCCCCACCCGAAACCACAAAAATCCAAAGCCGAACCACCAAGGCTAACAACCCCTACCCCACAGGCCATGGCACGTTGCAACAAATGTAGGAGCGACGGGGGCGCCTTTGGTCGCGATGCGCCGCGCGGGCGGCGCTCGATTTGGGCAACAGCGCAAAACCCAAGGCAAGCGCCTGGAAGCCTTGATACAGCCTCCCTCCCTTCATTCTCAGGATGAACCGCAGAGTGCCTGCCAACAGATCGCATGACCCCCACAAGGTGCCCGCCTTGGTTTTTCCTTTGCTCTTGAGATCGAGCGCCGCCCGCGCGGCGCATCGCCGGCTAAAGCCGGCTCCCACATTGGTTGCAACGTGCCATTGGCCTGTGAGAGTGGAGTTGCCAGCCACGCGCCCCCCCGAAATCACAAAAATCCAAAGCCGAACCACCAAGGCTAACAACCCCTACCCCACAGGCCATGGCACGTTGCAAAAAATGTGGGAGCCGGCTTTAGCCGGCGATGCGCCGCGCGGGCGGCGCTCGATTTGGGCAACAGCGCAAAACCCAAGGCAAGCGCCTGGAGGCCTTGATACAGCCTCCCTCCCTTCATTCTCAGGATGAACCGCAGAGTGCCTGCCAACAGATCGCATGACCCCCACGAGGTGCCTGCCTTGGTTTTTCCTTTGCTCTTGAGATCGAGCGCCGCCCGCGCGGCGCATCGCCGGCTAAAGCCGGCTCCCACATTGGTTGCAACGCGCCATGGCCTGTGAGATTGGAGTTGTCAGCCCCGCGCCCCCACCCGAAACCACAAAAATCCAAAGCCGAACCACCAAGGCTAACAAAGGCCCGTGGTACGTTCATCGAGGTGGATGGGGTCGTGCAGCCAGCACCGGCGCCGCGCTTCAGCCGCACACCGGCGTCTACGCCGACACCACCTCGAGCCGCTACGGTCGCCGGTAGCACCGAGGCATTGGCGGGCTGGCTGAATGATGAGCGCATCGCGCGATGGACCGCTCAAGGCGTGATGGGCGACAACCCGCAGTAACGCAGTACCCTGTCCAGGACTGCAATGCGGGACAACCAGAGTCGCCCCGCATTGTCTGCTCAAGATGTAGGCCGCACGCGCATCATGCGCAACGGCGTGTACACCATCACTGTCTCACCACGCTGATTAACCACCGAATTGCGAGTGCGCACCAGCCCCCGCCCAGGGTTGGAACTGATGCGTTGCTCTACCACCTCGCACTGCACCTGCAGGGTGTCACCGACAAACGTCGGCCCCTGCATATTCAAGTTGGCGTTGAGAAAGGCCAATCCCGAGGCCTGGAACGAGGGCGCCACCAGGCCTTCGGCGAAGGTATAGACCAGCCCACCCGGAACCACCCTTCCCGGGATTCCCATCTCCTCCCTGTCGCAAGGTTCGGCGTTGGTGAACAGCTCTTCGGTGAGCCAGGTCAAGTTGGCGAAATTCACCAGGTCGGTTTCAGTCACCGTCCGTTTTTTGCTGTAGAAGCGAGTGCCCACTGGCAGGTCATCGCAGTAGATACCGACGTGTAACGACAAGACTGAAGGTTCATCGATGGTCATAGCCACCCCTCAATAGGACTTGGGCATGCCAAGTACCTTCTCGGCAATAAAGCACAGGATCATTTCCCGGCTGACCGGGGCGATGCGCGGGATCATTGCCTCACGCAGGTAGCGCTCGACGTGGTACTCCTTGGCATAGCCGTAACCACCGTGGGTCATCACCGACGTTTCGCAGGCGTGGTATCCGGCCTCGGCGGCCAGGTACTTGGCTGCCCCCGCTTCCACGCCGCACTCTTCGTTGCGATCGAAGCGGGCCGCTGCGTGAAAGGCCATCAGGTTGGCGGCCTCAAGCTCCATCCAGCACTTGGCCAGCGGATGCTGGATGGCCTGGTTCAGGCCGATCGGGCGGTTGAAGACTTCCCGTTCCAGGGCATAGCTGGACGCGCGGGCCAGCGCCGCGCGGCCAAGGCCCACGGCTTCACCCGCGACCAGGATGCGCTCGGCGTTCATGCCATGGAGGATGTACTTGAAGCCCTTGCCTTCTTCGCCGATACGATCAGCCACCGGCACCCGCAGGCCATCGATGAACACCTGGTTGGTGTCGACGGCCTTACGGCCCATCTTTTCGATTTCATGCACATCGATACAGCTGCGATCGAAATCGGTATAGAACAGGCTCAAGCCCTCGCTCTTGTTCCTGACCTCTTCAAGTGGCGTGGTGCGCGCCAGGATCAACATTTTCTCGGCGACGCTGGCGGTGGAGATGAAGGTCTTGACCCCGTGCAGCACATAGTGATCACCATCACGCACGGCGCGGGTCTTGAGCTGGGTGGTGTTCAGGCCGGTGTTGGGTTCGGTGACCATGAAGCAGGTGCGATGCTCGCCTGCAATCAATGGCGGTAGCATGCGCAGCTTTTGCTCCTCGGTGCCGAACTCGACCACCGGGTTCAAGCCGAAGATATTCATGTGCACCGCCGAAGCGCCGCTCATGCCCGCCCCCGATTCGGCGATGGCTTGCATCATCACCGTCGCATCGCTAATGCCCAGCCCCGAACCCCCGTAGGCTTCGGGAATACAGATGCCCAGCCAGCCGTCCCGGGCCAGGGCCTGGTGGAAGTCATCGGGAAAACCGCCGACTTTGTCTTTTTCCAGCCAGTAGTCGGCGTCGAAGCGCTCGCAGATTTTCAGGATCGCCTGGCGAATTTCTTGGTGCTCCGGCGACAGGCTTGAGGCGGTGGAGTGCAGTGGCAGCATAAGAAAGGCTCCAATTGGAAATAATGTCAGGCCTTGGGCAGCCCTTGGGGCCACAACAGGCGTACGGCATCGCCGTTTTCGCGATAGGCGTGGCAGGTGCCAATCACCCAAGGGCGCACAACAATTTCGCGCTGCTGGCCACCGTCGGCCCTCAGGCTGGCCTGGGCCCGGTAGGTGGAAAACAGGGTCTGCATCGCCGTGGTGGCCATGCGTTCAAGCAACTCAGACAGGTGCGTACAGCCGCCCACGCCACCGACGATTTCCTTCATCTGACGCTTGAAGCCCGGGGCAATTTTCAGCCCTTGCAGCCGCGAATAGGCGCTGCTGATCTCGGCGCAGAACGGGCTGGCGCCTACCGCGGTGGTGGCGGCAATGCTCTGGATGACCATGTCGGTATCAATGGTCATGACCAGGCGCATGTCGTGGATGGTGCCGCCCTCACCCACCGTGTGGAACGGCAGGTCGGTGGGCGCGTTGGTCAGGTCTTGCAGGCGCCCTTCGATATCGAACAGGCCGTCACTGCGTTGGTAGCCCTGGCAAAGGATTTCACGGGTGTGCAGCAGTGTGCGGGTGAACGCTGGCGTGGTAGTCGTCATAGGACTGCTTCTCTTTGAGCCGGGTCGCACGATTGGCGGGTGTGTGCCGGGAACGACAGGCCGTTCCCGGCACGCCAGCAAGGCTTAGAAGCCGCCGCGACCGCCGCCACAGATGATGGTCTGGCCGGATACATAGTTCGATTCTGGAATACAGAACATGTACACGGAGCCGGCCGCTTCTTCGGCGGTGCCCGGACGCCCCAGGGCGATCTCGCGGCTGGCGGCAGCGATGCGGTCAGGGTGCACACCGACCTTGATGTCGCGGCCTTCGACCTGCACGGTCTTCTCTTCGGTGGTGGGCTGGGTCAAGCGGGTTTCGATAAAGCCGAACGCCACGCAGTTGACGTTGACCTTCATCCGCCCCCACTCCTTGGCCAGGGTCTTGGTCATGCCCATGATGCCGGCCTTGGCCGAGGAGTAGTTGACTTGACCGGCGTTGCCCTGAGTGCCGGATACCGAGGAAATGTTGACCACCTTGCGGAACACCTCCTGGCCGGCCTCGGCTTCCGCCTTGCTGGCTTCACGAAAGTACGGGTAGGCAGCACGCAGGATGCGGAACGGCGCTTTGAGGTGGCAATCGAGAATGGCGTCCCATTGCTCGTCGCCCATCTTCTGGATGACGTTGTCCCAGGTAAAACCTGCGTTATTGACGATGATGTCGATGCGCCCGAACGCTTGCAGCGCGGTCTGCACAATGCGCTCGCCAAAGTCTGCATCCGATACGTTGCCGATGCAGGCAACCGCGTCGCTGCCCAGGGCACGAACCTCGGCGATCACTTCTTCAGCCGGTGCTTGATCCAGGTCATTGATGATCACCCGGGCGCCCTTTTCGGCAAATTTCAATGCCACGCTGCGGCCGATACCACGGCCGGAGCCGGTGACGATGGCGACTTTTCCTTCCAGTGTCTTTTCCATGGAACCTGTCTCTTGTTGTTGAGGGAGTAAAGCGTTACGGCTTGCCATACAGGGTGACCACGCAAGCGCCCCCCAAGCCGAGGTTGTGCTGCAAACCGTGCTGCAGGCCTTCAACCTGGCGTGCACCCGCGCTGCCGCGCAGTTGATGAGTCAGCTCATAGCACTGGGCCAGGCCCGTGGCGCCCAACGGATGGCCTTTGCACAACAGCCCACCCGAAGGGTTGGTCACCACCCGACCGCCGTAGGTGTTGTCGCCATCGAGGATGAACTGCTCGGCGCCGCCCTGCGGGCACAGGCCAAGGGCTTCGTAAGTGAGCAATTCGTTGTGCGCGAAGCAGTCGTGCAACTCGACCATGCGGATGTCCTGCGGGCCGACACCGGCTTGCTCATACACCGCGCCCGCGGCGCGCTCGGTCATGTAGGCACCGACAAAGCCGGTCATGGTCTTGGGCTCGAAAGACTCCACAGGATCGGTCACCAGGGACTGGCCGAGGATCGCCACGTCGCGGCGCAGGCCATGTTTGCGGGCAAATGCCGCTGAGCAGATGATCGCCGCCGCTGCACCACAGGTCGGCGGGCAGGCCATCATGCGAGTCATCACCCCTTCCCACATCAGCTGGTCGTTCATCACCTCATCAGTGGTGACGACTTTCTTGAACAACGCCAGCGGGTTATTGGCGGCATGGCGGCTGGCCTTGGCGCGGATCGCGGCAAAGGTGCTCATCTGCGTGCCGTACTTGCGCATGTGCTCGCGCCCGGCACCGCCGAAGGTGATCAGGTTGCGGGGAATGTCGCCGGCATCGGCACACAGTTCATCCTGGATCGGCAGGTAGTCACCCCGTGGCAGCGGACGGTCGTCGAAGTTGGAACGGGTCGGCCCCGGCCGCATCTGTTCGAAGCCTACCGCCAGGGCGCACTCGACCTGGCCGCTCTGTACCGCGGCGCGAGCCAGGTACAAGGCACTCGAGCCGGTGGCGCAGGCATTGTTGACGTTGAACACCGGAATCGCGCTACGCCCGACCCGGTACAGCACGGCTTGACCGCAGCTGGTATCGCCATAGACGTAGCCGGCGAAGGCCATCTGAACCTGGTTGTAGTCAAGGCCGGCGTCGGCCAAGGCCAGGCGCACGGCTTCTGCGCCCATGTCGATGTAGCTGGGGCTGGCGCCTGGCTTGCTGAACGGGATCATGCCGACCCCGGCTACGAGTACGTGTTCACTCATGATGATGTCCTGGATGGTGGGTCAATCGATGGGGGTGTCACATCGCGTCAGCGATGAATTCATGCAGGGGCCAGTGGCCCGGGCTCGACGCAGGACCAGGTGACTGTCCCCTGCTGTCGGCCAACAGGTGCAAAAGCTGTTCTGCGCAGTTGTTCAGGGTTTGCCGGGCAAACACCGCGGCGATGGCCACCTGGCCGGCCGCCAGTGGCTGCTCCAGGTGCTTCAGTAGGTAGTGGTCGACCATCAGCCGCAGGGCCACCGTTTGCGCCTTGATGTCGGCCAGTTGACGGCGGGTAGCCGGGTGGTTCCAGGGGCGCTCGGCGCGGTCATCAGCCTGTTTGGCCTGCTCCAGGGTCAAGGCCAGCAACTGCTCGAGGTAGGCTGCGGAAAAAATCGCCACCAACAGGGACTCCTGGCTCAATGCCGCGTCCAGGTAGGCCTGGCCCTTGCCCGCTGCGCCGAGCAGGTTGGCCACCGGCACACACACATCAAGCAGACGAACGTCGATGCCACTGGTATGCTCGCGGCCTGGGACACAGTGAAGGCCCCCACGGTTGCGCTCGACCATGATCAAGCTCATCCCCGTCTCGCCATCGCCCGCTGCGGTCTGGCAGGCGAGCAGCAACAGGTCGAAGTCGCCTGCAGTGCCTTGTGTGCAGGTGCTGCCGTTGATTCGCCATGTGTCGCCCTCGCGCACGGCCTTGGCCGTCTGGGCCACGGCCAGGGCTAGAATGGCTTGGCCGCTGCAGATAGCCGGCAGCCAGCGTTGCTTCTGCTCGTCACTGCCCAGGCTTTCAACACAGGGGGCCAGGGTGTCTGAATGCAGTGCCAGCGACCGGTCATAGATGCCCGCACGGGCAAACTCCTCGCTGATAATCGCGGCATGACCGAAATCACCGCCCCCACCAAATTGCGCCGCAAGGGTCACGCAGAGCAGTCCTTCACGCCCGGCCTTCAACCACAGCGGTCGGTCCAGGCTCTCGCCAGCCCGCAGACGCGGCAGGTAGTCGCGCTCGATAAACCGGCGCACTGTCGTGCGGAACAACTCGTGGTCTTCGCGGTAAAGCGTGCGTTGAACGTCCATCCAGGAACCTTTTGTGCCGCAGCCCGATTACAAGGCGAGAACGGGAAAAGCCCGTTGCATCGTGTCCTGGTCATCGTTGCATGCGCAGTGGCTCGACGAGAGCCACCCCCACCGGGTGGGCCTGTTTCCAAGGCAGGCCCTGTGCACAATAATCGGGCAGCACCGCCCGGATGCACCTCAGACCATTGTCGCAGGCAGCACCCGCTCATCGGCGGCGCATGGCACTATGCGCCGCCGCAGAATAATAATTCGATCGCCTGCGCCGGCAGTCTGGGCCGCAGGGGACACCCGTGGAGGTTTCAATGCCAGTTGCACATGACGGGGTTCTTACCTCCAGAACCTCCACCAAATATGCCTGCCCAAAATCCGCCGAGAGCCATCTGCCACGCTCGCGCCTGCTGCAGCAAATGGCCCAGGCCGACACCACGCGCCTGATCCTGATTCGCGCCGCCGCAGGCTTCGGCAAGACCACGCTGATGCAGCAATACCGTGAACATTGCCTGGCGACCGGTAAACTGACGCTGTGGATCAACCTTGAGCCCGCTGATAATGCGTTGCCGCGGTTCCTGCGCCTGCTGGTCGATGGCTTGGCGCCGTTTCTACCGCTGGTCCTGGAGCCGGACTCAGCGCCCCTGATCGACGACCTGCTCGAGCAGATGGCTGCCAGCCCCCTGCCCTTTGCCCTGTTGCTGGACGAAGTCGAGGTCATTCAGAACCCCGAGGTGCTCGACTTCCTCCAGCAACTGGTAGAGGTGATGCCGTCGGGCAGCGTCCTGGCCATGGCCTCGCGCGCCACCCCCGCCATTGGCCTGGGCCGCATCCGTGCCCGTGGCCAGTTGATGGAAATCAGGCCGGGGGACCTGCGCTTGACCCCGGAAGAATCCATGACGTTTATCCGCGACAAGCGCCAGATCCCGCTGCGCGACAACGAGCTGGCCACTTTGTACCGGCGCACTGAAGGCTGGATTGCCGGTTTGTACCTGGCCAGCCTGTCGCTCAAGGATCGCGACGACCACGCTGCCTTCATCGACTCGTTCTCAGGTTCCAACCTGGAGTTGGCCGAGTACCTGACCGAAGACATCCTGATGCGCCAGAGCGAAGACTGTCGCTTGTTCCTGATGCAAACCAGCGTTCTCGAAGAGTTCTGCGTACCGCTGTGCCAGGCGGTAACCGGGCGCAGCGACAGCGCGGCGATGCTCGAACACCTGGACCGCACCAACCTGTTCCTGGTGCCTGTGGACAGCCAGCAACAGTGGTTCCGTTACCATCACCTGTTTGCCAGTTTCCTGCGCCACGCGCTGGAGCGCCTGCATCCCGATCAAGTCAAGGGCCTGCACCAAACCGCGGCCCACTGGTTTTTCAGTGTCGAGCAGCCCATTCCGGCGATCGAGCATCTGTTTAGCGCAGGCCTGCACGACGAAGCCGCCAAATGCCTGAACCAGCACCTGGACACCCTGATTGCCATCGGCCGCACACGCCTGCTGCTGCGGTGGCTGGACCGCATTGCCGAGCCAACCCGGGAAGCCTACCCCGACCTCAGCAAGTCCTATGCCTGGCTGCTGGCCACCACCACACGCATGAAGGACGCCATGCACGTCGCCCGCCGTCTGGAACAGGTGAGCGGACCTGACTACGCCTACGTCGCCCAGGTGTTGCACTGCCTGCAACTGGGGGCTACTGATCACGCCGAGCAGTGCTGCAGCTTGGGGCTGGCGCTGCTGGCCAGTATGCCCGCCGATGAAGTCGAGCTGTACATGGTGCTGGCAAGCTCAGTGGCCATGAACCTGGTAGCCAATGGCCGCTACGACGAGGCCCGCCACTTGTTGTCGACAGCACTGCGGCGAGATCCTCGGATCAACGTCAGCTTCCTGCGCCATACCTTCAGCGTCAACGAGAGCATCCTCGACCTTATCCAGGGGCGCTTGAGCAACGCCTTGGTACGCATGCAGAGTTCGGTGGAAACCCCGCACAGTAGCGGCCAGCGCAAACCCCACGAGGCCAAACTCTCGCTGGATATCTTCAACGGTTTGCTGATGTACGAGATTGCCGCCTTCGATCAGGCGCAGGCGCACCTGTCGCGCTGCCTGTACTTTGCCAAGCAGGTGATCTCCCCAGAGAACCAGATCATCACCCATGTACTGACGGCGCGTATTGCCTACAACAATGGCGACCGAACTACCTGGATGCGCTGTCTGGTGGAGTTGGAGCAGATTGGTCAACAGGTCGGCTCCCGTCGCTTGCAGTGCTCGGCCTGGCTGGAACGGGTGCGAGTGGCGATTCTCGAACAGCGCCTGGATGTGGCTAGCCAGGCCCTGCACTCGGCCGAACTGAACGGCGACTGGGACCGGCCGGACTTTATTCGTTTTGCCAATGATGTCGACACCCCGAGTATCGCCCGCCAGCGTTTGCGCATCGCTCAGGGCGAAGGCGCGGTGGCGGCCAAATGCTTGCGCATCGCCATTGAGCAGGCCCGACAGTGGCAGCATGTGCGCCGCGAACTGAAACTGCACATTCTGCTGGCCATGGCCCTGGACAGCCTGCAGCAACCCCAGGAGGCTTTCCTGGCGCTCAACGATGCGTTGCGCCTTGCCAGTCACGAGGGCTTCCTCGGCACCTTTATCGAAGAAGGTGAACGCCTGGCTAGCCTGATGCAACGCTGGGCCTTGGCGGGCAAGCCGCGTTGCAAGGAATTGGGTATCGAGCCTGGCTTCGTCGACGACCTGCTACAGCACCTGGGGGCCCGCACGGGTGATATGGAAACGGTCCAGGACGACAACGGTGCGCATAAAGTACTGACCGGGCGCGAGTATCAGGTCCTCCAGCTCTTGGCTGTTGGCCTTAAGAACCGCGACATCGCCGAAAAGGTGTTCCTCTCCGAGTTCACGGTCAAATCGCACCTGCAGAAGATCTACGCCAAGCTCGACACCAAAGGCCGCACCGAAACCCTCGCCATTGCCCGGGCACGTGGCTGGATTGCCTGAGCCACACAAGGTGCCTGCCTTGGTTTTTTCTTTGCTCTTGAGATCGCGCGCCGCCCGCGCGGCGCATCGCCGGCTAAAGCCGGCTCCCACATTGGTTGCAACGTGCCATGGCCTGTGAGATTGGAGTTGTCAGCCACGCGCCCCCCACCCGAAACCACAAAAATCCAAAGCCGAACCACCAAGGCTAACAACCCCTACCCCACAGGCCATGGCACGTTGCAACCAATGTGGGAGTCGGCTTTAGCCGGCGATGCGCCGCGCGGGCGGCGCTCGATTTAGGCAACAGCGCAAAACCCAAGGCAAGCGCCTGGAAGCCTTAAAACGGTCTTCCTCCCGTCATTCACAGGGTGAACCGCAGAGTGCCTGTCAACAGATCGCATGAGCCACACAAGGTGCCTGCCTTGGTTTTTCCTTTGCTCTTGAGATCGAGCGCCGCCCGCGCGGCGCATCGCGACCAAGGTCTGCTCCCACATTGGTTGCAACGTGCCATGGTCTGTGAGAGTGGAGTTGTCAGCCACGCGCCCCCCCCGAAATCACAAAAATCTAAAGCCGAACCACCAAGGCTAACAACCCCTACCCCACAGGCCATGGCACGTTGCAACAAATGTAGGAGCGACGGGGGCGCCTAGACCTTGGTCGCGATGCGCCGCGCGGGCGGCGCTCGATTTTGGCAACAGCGCAAAACCCAAGGCAAGCGCCTGGAAGCCTTAAAACGGTCTTCCTCCCGTCATTCACAGGGTGAACCGTAGGGTGCCTGTCAACAGATCGCATGAGCCACACAAGGTGTCCGCCTTGGTTGTTCCTTTGCTCTTGAGATCGAGCGCCGCCCGCGCGGCGCATCGCCGGCTAAAACCGGCTCCCACATTGGTTGCAACGTGCCATGGCCTGTGAGAGTGGAGTTGTCAGCCACGCGCCCCCCCCCCGAAACCACAAAGACCTAAAGCCGAACCACCAAGGCTAACAACCCCTACCCCACAGGCCATGGCACGTTGCAACAAATGTAGGAGCAGACCTTGGTCGCGATGCGCCGCGCGGGCGGCGCTCGATCTCAAGAACAAAGGAAAAACCAAGGCAAGCGCTTGGAAGCCTTTTTACACAGCGGCCATCAGTTCGCTGTAGGCCTGCAGGTGATGGTCGTCATCACCCAACTGCCGCGCGACCATCAACAGGTGCTTGGCGTGATGCGACAGCACGTATTCCCAGGTCAAGCCGATACCGCCGTGCAGTTGAATGCCCTGGTCGGCGACATAGCGCGCCGCGCGGCAGACAACAAACTTGGCGGCAGCCAGGGTGCGACTGCGCTCATCGCTGTCAGGCTGGTCGGCCGCCGCAGGCCAAGGCACTGCGGCGGCGGGCAGTTACTGGTCGAAGACGATGACCGAGCGGGCCAGTTCGCCCCGCCGCAGTTCGTTGAAGGCGTCGTTGATCTGCTCAAGCTTGATGCGCTGCGAGATCATCTCGTCGAGTTTCAGGCGGCCCTGCATATAGAAGTCGGTGAGCCGTGGCAGGTCGACCGGGAAGCGGTTCGAGCCCATGAATGAGCCCTGGATACGGCGCTCGTGCAGCAGCATCAACGGGTCGATATCCAGTTTTACACCCGGTTTGATCATGCCGATGATGGTCGCGCAGCCGCCACGGGCGAGCATGGTGAACGCCTGTTCGGCGGTTTGCTTAAGGCCGATGCACTCAAAAGAATGGTGTACGCCGCCCCGGGTCAGTTCCTGCACCTGCTGGACCGGGTCGCCGTTTTTCGGGTTGATCACATCGGTGGCGCCGAACTGCCTGGCCAGTTCCAGCTTGGAGTCCTGCATATCGATGGCGATGATGCGCCCGGCCCCGGCCAGCGCTGCACCGTTGATGGTAGCCAGGCCGATACCGCCGCAGCCGATCACCGCCACCGTCTCGCCAGGACGGACTTTGGCCGTGTTGAATACCGCGCCGGTACCGGTGGTGACCGCACAGCCGAGCAAGGCCGCGCGGTCCAGGGGCATGTCGCGGCGAATGGCAACCAGGGCGTTCTCATGCACCAGCATCTGCTCGGCATAGGCCGACAGGTTGATGAACTGAGTCATCGGCTTTTGCACGTAGGTCAGGCGCGACTCTTCGCCCTTGCCACGCTTGGTGTCTGGCGATACGCACAGCGACAGGTGGCCGGTGACGCAGTGTTCGCAATGGCCGCAATAGGCCGACAGGCAGGTCACCACATGGTCACCCGGCTTGACCGTGCGCACCAACGAACCGACCTGTTCGACAATGCCTGAGGCTTCGTGGCCCAGCACCACCGGTGCCGGGTGGGGATAGTGGCCGTCGACAAAGTGCAGGTCGGAATGGCAAACACCGACGGCAACGGTGCGAACCAGTACTTCGCGCGGGCCGGGCTTGCTGATACCCACCTCTTCGATGGTCAAGGGCGAGCCAGGGGTATGGAATACGGCAGCTTTCATATTATTGTTCTCTTTAATAGCGGGGCCGGACAGTGACGAGGGCGATTCAGCGCTTGATCAGTGAGCCGACCAACTGGCGCACCTGATCGGTATAGGGCGGACGCATCAGGTCCGGGCTATCGGCGGCACGTAGCACGGCCTTGGCGTGGCTGAAGGTACGGAAGCCATCGAAGCCGTGATAGGCGCCCATGCCACTGGCACCGACACCGCCGAATGGCAAAGTCTCAACGCCTGCGTGACGCAGTACATCGTTGACGCACACGCCACCGGACGTGGTGCGGTTGAGTACGAAGGTTTCTTCCTCGGCATGGTTGCCGAAGTAGTAGAGCCCCAGTGGCCGCGGACGGCTGTTGATGTAGGCGACCACGTCCTGAATGTCGTTGTAGGGCTTGATCGGCAGCAAGGGGCCGAAGATCTCGTCCTGCATGACCTTGAGGCTGTCATCAGGGTCGATCAGCAAGGTCGGCACGATTTTGTGGTGGGGCTGGTCGGCAAAGTTTTCCTCGGCCGGGTTCAGTTCGAGGATTTCCACACCGCCAGCGCGGGCTTCACTGAGGTAATCCTGCAGCCGCTGAAAATGCCGGGCGTTGATCACCGAGGTGTAATCCGGGTTGTCCTTCAGAGACGGGTACAGCCTGGCCACCGCCGCTTTGGCCAAGCTGACGAACTCTTCCACCTGCTCCTTGGCGACGAACACATAATCCGGGGCCAGGCAGATTTGGCCTGCATTGTGCAGTTTGCCGGTGATGATCTTGGTCACTGCCGCTGGCAGGTCAGCAGAGCGGGATATGATCGTCGGCGACTTGCCACCCAGCTCCAGGGTCACCGGCACCAGGTTCTCGGCCGCTGCGCGCATGACCTGCTTGCCGATGCTGGTGGCACCGGTGAACAGCAGGTGGTCGAACGCCAGCCCACAGAACGCTTGGCCGACAGCGGCGCCACCGGTGACGATGGCCACTTCGTCTTCGGCATACACCGTGGGGAAGATCCGCGCGATCACGGCGTTGGTGTTCGGGTTGAATTCTGACAACTTGATCATCACCCGATTGCCCGCCGCCAGGGCGCCGGCCAGGCCATTGAAGATCATGTTGCCGGGAAAATTCCAGGCCGTGAGGATCCCGACCACACCCAGCGGCTGGTACCGCACCCAGGCTTGGCCGCGGTCGGTGTGGCGCGGCTCATCGGCCATCCACTCGGCAACCTTGCTCTTGGTGTACTTCATCGATGCCAGGGGGCTCAGTACGTCGAACATCCGTGAGAAGTCCTCACTGCGATGACCGAAGTCGGCGACCAGGGCAGCAATCAGCTCCTCGTGGTGATCCACGAGCAGGCCGATGGCACGATCGATCAGTTCGCAGCGCTGCCCGGCGGTCCAGGGCTCATTGGCGAGGCTCGCAACACGTTGTTTTTCCAACAGGGCACGAACGTCGACACCACTCAGGTTTTCTTGGGCACTCATGCGGTTTCGTCTTCCTTAAAAAGGGATCGGTTCGAGAGCTGCCAATCGCGTATAGGCGCCGTTACACTCACGGCTAGAACCGCGATTCGGGGGCTGCTCTGGATGTTTGATACTAGGAAGGCCGACACCGCCCCGACGACAACCAAAGGTAGGATGCATGGAAGGTTTTCAACGTAGTTCCAACGAACCAGTACAGGGAGTAGTGCCGTTCATTCGACCGGGCAAATTCCTTGCGCCGTCGTACCTTGCGGGGCGACTGGAACGCCCTGCCCTGCTTCCTGGCGAGCACCAGCAGGACCTGCGCCTGCTGTTGATCAGCGCCTGCGCCGGCGCAGGCAAAACCACCCTGCTCGCGCAGTACCAGGCGCAGAGCCTCGCCGAAGGCAAGCGGGTGTTGTGGTGCACGCTGGACGAGACGGACAACGACCTGCCGCGCCTGCTCGCGACCCTGGGGCGCGGCTTGGGTGAGCTGGGCCTGGCGGCCAATAGCTTTGGCACCGCCGACCCAGCCCAGACCCTGCTGGAGCAAATCGCCACGTGCCCGGACGCCTTTGCGCTGCTGCTGGACGACGTCCAGGCCATCGACAACCCTCAGGTACTCAGCTTTTTCCAGCAATTGCTCACCATGCTACCCACCCACGCCACCCTCGCCCTGGCCTCGCGCAGCACTCCGGCGCTCAACCTGGGGCGCTTGCGTGCTCAAGGTCAGTTGCTGGAAATCGGCAACGAGGCGTTGCAGCTGAGCCTTGAGCAAGCCGGCCAGTATTTGCGCGAGGTCCGTCAGCTGTCATTGAGCCAAGATGACATCACCAGGCTGTACCAGCGCACCGAAGGCTGGATCACCGGCCTGTACCTGGCCTCGCTGTCGTTGCAGCGCCACGACGATGCGCCAGCGTTTATCGATGCTTTCAGCGGCGCCAGCCCGGCATTGGCCGAATACCTGGCTGAGGATGTGCTGGCAAGGCTTGATGAAGCCAGTCGCCAGTTTCTGCTTGAGACCTGCGTACTGCAGCAGCTCACTCCCGCCCTGTGCGATGCCGTCGGCGCGCGCAACGACAGCCAGGCCATGCTCCAGGCCCTGGGACAAGGCAACCTGTTCATTGCCGCAACCGACGAACAACGCCACACGTTTCGTTATCACGGCCTGTTTGCCGAGTTCCTGCGCCACACCCTGAAGCAACGCCATCCCGACCGGTTCACGCAGTTGCACCACGACGCGGCGCGTTGGTATTTCGCTGCCGACCGCCCTGTAGAGGCGCTGGAACACCTGTTCGCCGCCGAGGATTTCGATGAAGCCGCCAGCCAGTTGGTCCTGCATATCGACACATTGCTCGAGAACGGTCACGCCGGCCTGTCGATGCGCTGGCTGGCGCGTATCCCCGAGCACATTCGTGAGCAACACCCCGGCTTGGGCATCGCCTACGCCTGGGCACTGACCCATGCCCGTCGCTATAAAGAAGCCCTGCACCTCATGGAAAGCCCGGCATTGGCTGACCAACCCCACCATGTTCGCTGCCTGTTGCTGCTGATCAACGATCGGGTCGCTGAGGCCATGCAAACCAGTGAGGAACTGCTGAAGCGTTTGCCGACGCATTCCGGCTCAGCCTTTAGGGTCACCGCCTTCGTGCTCGCCTCTTGCATGCTCTTCAGCGGTCGTTACGACGAGGCCCGGCAATTGCTTGGCAGCGATAAACTGCGTGAAGCCCAAGGCGAGTCGCCCTACTTGCGGGATGTCACCGATGGCCTGGAGGCCATGCTGGATATTACCCAAGGGCAGCTCGACAACGGCCTAAGCCGATTGCTGGCCGCCCACCGACGCAATCGAGAGACGCTGACCGGCACCTCGCCGCTCGGTTTCCCGCTGGGCTTTCCGGTGTTGCAGACCACTTTGTGCCTGGTGATGTACGAAACCGACGCCCTGGAGCAGGTGCAACACAAACTCATCGAACTGTTGCCCTACGCCCGGGACTATGGGGGTCCGGATTCGTTGATCACCACCCATGTGCTGTTGGCCCGTATCGCCTACCTGCACGGGGATCGACCGGGGTGGATGCGCTACCTGGCCGACCTGGACCAACTGGGTCGAATCGCCGGTTCCACCCGTATTCTGTGTTCCACCTGGCTTGAGCGAGCGCGCGTCGCCACCCTGGAAAAACGCCTGGACACCGCCGACCATGCCATGCGCTCGGCCGAGCAACTCAGTGATTGGGACCAGCCTGGGGTCGTGATGACGGCCAACGATGTGGACACCCCCTTCATCGCTCGCCAGCGCCTGAATATCGCTCAGGGCGTCAGCAACCCGGAGGACATCCAGCAAGCCCTGGAGCAAGCGTTACAGCGCAATCAGCACCGACGCGCGCTGAAGCTGCGCCTATTGCTGGTATTGGCTTTTGAAGCTCACAAACAGCCTGCAGAGGCCCTGGAGCAATTGACCCGTGCCTTGCGTGCCGCCAGTGCAGTGGGCTTTATCCGTACCTTTCTCGATGAAGGCGCCACCTTGGCGGCGGTGCTGGAACGTTGGTCAGTGACTTACCATGGCCAGGAAACCGCACTGGGGATCGAGGCCCGTTTCGTCGCCCATTTGCTGCAACGCAACCAACAAGCGGCCGCGCCACAAGCCAAAGCCGAGGACAGTACGCCCAACAGTCTGTCTGCGCGTGAATTGCAGGTGCTGCGCCTGCTCGCACTGGGTTATCGCAACCGCGAGATCGCCGAAAAAATGTTCCTCTCGGAACTGACAGTCAAATCCCACCTGCGCAAGATCAATACCAAGCTGGGCGCGGGCGGCCGTACCGAAGCCGTATCGATTGCCCGGACCCGAGGCTGGCTCGACTGATCGAGGGTCAGCAAGCCAAGGCCGTGTCGAGGAAATCGAGCAACTGCCTGTGCAGCACGGCCAGCTCTACACCTTCTGGATCGAGCAGAAACTGCAACATCGAACCGCGCAGCGTGCCGAGGATCAGCACGGCGCTGGCCAGAGGGTCAATGCCTGCGCGAATCTCGCCCTTGGCAATGCCTTCGCTGATGCAGGTGGCCAGGTGCTGTTGCACCGAGCGGTTGTACTGCGCCAGGATCGGCGCGGTTTCCGAGTCCTGGGTCACCGCTTCAGTCATCAATGACAACAGCGCGCGGCTGTTGACCCAGCCACTGTCGCTGCGCCCCAGGTAGACGCTGACGAAGCCCTTGAGCGCATCCAGGCCAGGACGCCACTTGGGCGCCTCGACCTGCACCAGGCTCATGAAGTTGTCATTGACGTACCCCGCCAGGGCCCGCAGCAGCCCGGCCTTGCTGCCGAAATGGTGAGTCGCCAGGCCACGGCTGTAGCCGGCCTCCTCGCCGACTTCAGACAGGGTCATGCCGACCCAGCCCTTGCGCGCCACGATCTCTCGCGCCGCCTGCAACAACCGTTGTTCAGCTTCGCAACGGCGCTCGGCCTGGGTACGGCGCGCACCGCCAGGGACAGTTTTATCAGCGGGTTCCATCGGGTATTTCCTTACTCACCAGTAAAAACGGGTTGGCGACGTTCGGCCATGGCACGGGTGCCTTCGGCAAAATCGGCACTGACGATCTGCCACTCCTGCTCACTGGCTTCACGGTCAATGATCTGGTCCACGGCATCGGCCAGGCCCATGCGCAAGGTTTCGCGACTCGACATCACAGCACCTGGCGCGCTGGCCGCGATTTCCTCTGCCAGCGCGCGGGCGGCCTGGCGCTCCTGGCCAGGCTCGGCCAGCACATCGGCAAGGCCAATGCGCACCGCCTCACGGCCATCGATACGCCGGCCAGTGGCAATCAGCAACGCAGCCATCTGCGGGCCGATCAAGCGCGGCATGGTAACCGAAATCCCGAAGCCCTGATGAATCCCCAGGCGGTTGAAGTTGGCCGAGAACCGGGCTTTTTCGCTGGTCACACGAAAATCACCGACCAGCGCCAGGCCCAGGCCACCACCCACTGCCGCGCCTTCGACCACACAGATCAGCGGTTTGCGGGTGCGGAACAGGCGCACAGCCGATTTGTAGACGCGCCGAGGGTATTGCGGGTCGCCCGCGTCGGCGCCAGAGAAATCAGCACCGGCGCAGAACACGTTGCCCTCGGCTTCAAGGATGGTCACCCGGCAGGCGGGCAATTGATCAAGGTAGTCGAGGGTATCGGCCAGGTCCTTGATCAACTCGGCATCAAAAAAATTCAGCGGCGGGCGGCCAAAACGCAAGGTCGCAACATGGCCGTCGAGCGCCAGGGTAAGGCCGCGGCCAGGAACAAAGGGGGATTGAGTAGACATGCACGCTCCAGATCTGAACACAGGAATAACGCCTGGCAGCCACTTGATTCGCTGTCGGAGTTGCTGCTAGCTTATTTACTTGCTATCCGTTCAGCAAGTTAGAAAACCACACCCGCCCCTTCAACGACATGAGCACAACGCCATGCAGGCACTCGATATCCGCCGCTGTCACCTGGACGCCAAGGCCAATACCTTGCGCGCCGAGGTGCGCGAATTTCTCGCCGATGCGCTCAAGGATTTCCCCCCCGAACAACGCGCACGCAACTGGAACGGGGCTGACCCCGACTTCAGCCGCAAGCTGGGTGAGCGCGGCTGGCTGGGCATGACTTGGCCCAAGCGCTACGGCGGCCATGAACGCAGCGCCCTGGAACGCTACGTGGTGCTGGAAGAGCTGCTGGCCGCTGGCGCACCCGTGAATGCGCACTGGATCGCCGAACGCCAGTCTGGCCCCTTGCTGATGAAATTCTCCCCCGACGTGCTCGCCCCTCGACTGTTGCCGGCCATTGCCCGAGGCGAGTTGCTGTTCTGCATCGGTATGAGTGAGCCAGACGTTGGCTCGGACCTGGCCTCGGTGCGCACCCGTGCGCAAAAGACCGAGGGTGGCTGGCGGGTCAATGGCAGCAAGGTCTGGACCACCGGCGCCCAGCGCTGTCACTACATGGTGACCTTGTTGCGTACCGGCCCCAAGGAGGCCGACAACCGACATGCCGGTCTCTCGCAGCTGCTGATCGACATGCAGGCCCCTGGCGTCACGGTGCGGCCGATCTACAACATGCTCGGCGAGCACGATTTCAACGAAGTGTTCCTGGAAAACGTGTTTGTTCCCGACGACTTCCTCATCGGCCAGCCAGGCGATGGTTGGAAGCAAGTGGGCGCGGAGCTGGCGCTGGAACGCAGCGGCCCCGAACGCTACCTCAGTTGCACCCAGCTGTACCTGGAAATGCTCGACGCCGCCGACCCCGAGGACGCCCGTCATCGCGTCAGCCTCGGCCGGGTCGCGGCGCGCTATGCCGCGTTGCGGCAGATGTCCCTAGGCGTGGCAGGCATGCTTGCCCGCGGTGAAAACCCGGCGACACCCGCGGCATTGGTCAAGGACCAGGGCGCGCTGCTCGAACAGTCATTGCCCGACCTTGCCCACGAGCTGTTTGGCGGCAGTCGCCAACCCGGCAGCTCTCTCGACCAGGTAATGCGTTACCTGACCCAAACCGCCCCGTCGTTCTCCCTGCGTGGCGGCACCCGCGAAATTCTTCGTGGAATCATTGCCCGAGGATTAGGCCTGCGATGAACCAGCCCATGAACATTGAAAACGCCGATAGCAGCGCCCCGTCGCCCTTGCAATCACTGATCGCCGACAGCGTTCAGCGTCTTTTTTCCGATCAGGTTACTCCCCAGTTGCTGGCGCGCTTCGAGGCCGGAGAACCGGCCAGTGAGCTGTGGCAACAGGTTGTCGACCTCGGCCTGCCCATGGCCCTGGCGGCCGAAGACGCCGGTGGCAGTGGCGCCAGCTGGCTGGAAGTCGCTCCGGTACTGCGTGCCCTGGGTTATTGGAATGTGCCGTTGCCCTTGGGCGAAACCATGCTCGCCGCCCTGCTGTTGTCCTGTGCCGGCCTGCCGGTGCCCGACGGTCCCATCAGCCTGATCCAGATCGGCCGCCTCGGCGATCTACGCCTGGACAACGACAACCTGCTGCATGGCCGTTGCATCAATGTGCCCTGGGCAGGCACTTGCCAGTGGGCAGCCGTCGCCGATGGCCAGGGCCGGGTGGCCCTGGTCGACCTCCACCAGGCCGAGGTCAGCCACGAAGCCGGGAGCAACTTTGCGGGCGAGGAGCGCGGCACATTGCAGTTTGCCGCGGCCCCGGTGCAGGCCATCGCGCCGCTGCAACTGGCCGATATAAACGAACCTGCCTGGGTACTCGGCGCCTTGGCACGGGCCTGCATGATGGTCGGCGCCCTGGAAGCAAGCCTCGACCAGGCGGTGGCCTACGCCAATGAGCGCGTGCAATTTGGCAAGGCCATTGGCAAGTTCCAGGCGATCCAGCAGCAACTGGCGCACATGGCCGGTGCCATTGGAGCAGCACGTACCGCGACCCAAGTCGCCTTGCACAGCGCTGCCCAACTGCTGCAGGCAGGAACAGATGAGCGCAGCAGCCTGGCATTCGATGTTGCGGTGGCCAAGGTGTGTGCCGGTGAAGCGGCTTCGCTGGCAGCGTCTGTCAGCCATCAGGTCCACGGCGCCATCGGCTTTACCCACGAACACAGCTTGCACTACAGCACCCGACGGTTGTGGTCGTGGCGCGACGAGTTCGGCAGCGATGCGCAGTGGGCCGATGTGCTTGGCCAGGCGGCCATCGCGGCGGGCAGCCAAGGATTTTGGGCGGGCCTGACTTCCCGCGATCTGGGCTTGCCAGCCCCGCCAGTGGAGAGCAACGCCCATGCCACTGCCTGACCCGTTGCGTCAGCGACTGCGCCTGCCAATGCTGGGCGCTCCACTGTTCCTTGCTTCGACCCCGGCGCTGGTTGCCGCCCAGTGTCGGGCCGGAATTATCGGCGCCATGCCTGCGCTCAATGCTCGCAGCCCGCAACAGCTCGATGACTGGCTGGCGCAACTCACCGAGCAACTGGCGGCTGTGCCTGCGCCGTTCGCCATCAACCAGATTGTCCGGCGCAGCAACACCCGCCAGGACCAGGATCTGGCGTTGCTGGTCAAACACAAGGTGCCGATCGTCATCACCAGCGTCGGTGCGCCGGGTGAGGTAGTCGATGCCGTACATGGCTACGGCGGCCTGGTATTCCACGATGTGGTCAGCGTGCACCACGCCCACAAAGCGGCCGAGGCTGGCGTCGATGGCCTGGTCGCGGTCTGCGCTGGTGCCGGCGGGCACGGCGGCACCCTCAACCCGTTGGCTTTCGTCAATGAGATACGCCGTTTCTTCAATGGCATCCTGTTGCTCGCCGGGGGCATCACCTCTGGAAAGGACCTGTTGGCCGCCCGCATCATGGGCGCGGACTTGGGCTACGTTGGCACGCGGTTCCTTGCCACCCAGGAATGTGAAGTCGATCCCGACTACAAAAAGATGCTGCTCGCCGCCAATGCCGACCAGATCGTCAACACCGCACTGTTCAGCGGCCTGCGTGCCAACTACCTGCGGCACAGCATCGTGCGCTGCGGCCTGGACCCGGACAATCTTCCGCCTGTGCCTGAACAAGGAGGAACCAGCGGGCACAATGGTCATAAATTATGGAAAGACATCTGGGCCGCCGGGCAGGGTGTTGGCAGCATCGACGATATTCCGAGCGTAGAGAGGCTGATCCAGCGATTCGAGCAGGAGTACCAGCAAGCCGCCGCCGTGATCCCTTGATGGATGTCCAGTTTTAAGACCACGAGCATCGGCATAGTCGGATGCGCTTCGGTTGCCGTCCGGTCCTCGATACGCTCGTTGATCGACTTTCTGGGCAAGACATTCGAATTAGAGCGACTCGTGGTCGCTTTATCTCAGCACGCTTCCTTGAATGGCTGAAAGGTGAAGTGGCGGCGACAGGCTGATCCCCTGGCCACTGACCATGGTAAAGCCTTCGTGCCTGAGCTTGGTCATCAGGTTCGACCAATGCGGCAGCCGTTCGGCCGTGCCGACCTTCTGCAACTGATTGTGCTCGAACCGATAGAGGTCAACGTCCCCGAAGGCGAACTGCAGCTCTAGGTCAAGGCGTTGAGCAATGGGAAGAATGGCCGGGGTGATGTTGTCCAGCAGTACCGGCGCTGCCGCGGTATCCGACCAGTAGCCGAGCACCATGTGCGCCTGTTTTGCCGAAGTCTGCACGGTGTAGACCAGACGCAGACTCTGCTCGGAAATGCCGAGCAGTCGCAAGGTGAAGTACTTGGCCAGGGCGAAGTCCTCGCAGTCGCCAGCGCCCTGCTCGAGGGTTTCCAGCGGCGAGGCCCAGTAGTCGACTTGCCCCCACACGTCTGAATCTTCGCCATAACGGATATGGCGATTGAAAAACGTATTCACCAACTGCAGTTTTTCAGCGTCGCTCAGTGCGGTCGAATCAGCGATCAGGGCATGCCAGTCCTGGAGCCGATGGGTGGCTTGCTCGTTTCGATGCGCGCTCGGTGTGGCTGCCGCGGCTTTGGCGACACCCACGATCAGCCCGCTACTCAACAGCAGGCCGAGCAGCATTTTCCGCCGGTGCTCCACCAAAATCGACACGAGAAAGTACAGTCCTATCAAGTAACTCTCCAAGGCACCATGGCATGTGACAAAAGATTATTGCTGAGAGAACTCAACAGGCATTTCCACCATAAGGCCTTGCCCGGTCAACAGGCAAGGTACGTCCGTCGGCTAACAGGAAAACTTGGCGGGGCGGTTGTAACAAAGCGCCTTCCCATCCATCCGAATACGGGAACACCATAAATGGAGGATCGCACCATGAAATCGATACTGTACGTGACTACACTGGCGGCACTCATGATGGGGCCGGGCATGGCACTGGGCGAAAACGGCAGCGACCGCCTGATAGATTCTCGCCTGCAAACACAAGGGTTGTTCAGCAATAGTCCCAGCCAGGACACCAGCGATCCTTATGTTCAAATGATCAAGACACAACCTACCGCTTCCGGGGTTGAGCTCGATCAGCAAGACCAGCAGCTCCAAATGTCGGAACCCGATTTCGAGTCGCCCATCCTGAGGGACAGAAAGCTCTATCGCAGCGCCCATTGAGGACATGTACGTGCAGCATGAATCAAGACACGAGATGCTAGCCCAGCCAGTATCCTCATCTCCGGCACACGGATGTGCCCAATGCCCCCCACCTCACGCGCTGTTTACAGCACGACCTATCGATCGGACTGGTTGAGTTTCTTCATGATGGCCTGGCTGTCTACGGCTTCATCCTTGAAGGGAATGTTCTGCAGCATTCGGGAGGTCAGCTCGAGTTGCTTGATGTACAGTTCGCAGCGCGAGCATCTGCGCAGATGCATGTGCATTGCCCAGCGGGTACGAAAATTCAGATGCCCCTCGATAAACTCGGAGCCCAATTCCGAGACTTCGTGGCAGGTCAGCATGTTCCTTCCTCCTGAAAGTGATTGAGCATAACTTGCATTTGCTGACGCCCCCGGTGCAACAACACGCGGATATTACCTTCGGTCAAACCCAGGGCTTGAGCGATTTCGTCGTAATCCAGGCCTCCCAATTCACGCATCAGTACCACCAGTTGCTGGTTGCCAGGCAACAGGCGCAGGTGCTTGTGGATGCACGCGTGCAACTCTGTCTCGGTCAACAGCGCCTCTGGGCTTTCGTGATGCCATTGGCAGGGTGGGGTTTCCCAGGCGCCCTGCTCGTTGAAGCGTTGGCTGATCGGTGAACTGGCGTCGTCGCTCCAGCTCTCCAGGGGAACTTCACGCCCTCGCTTGCGCCTCATTGCATGAGCCTCATTGATGGCGATCCGGGCCAGCCAGGTTCGCAGCTTGGCCCGACCCTCGAACTTGTTTATCGCGGCCAAGGCCCTCAGCCAGGTTTCCTGCGCTACATCATGAGCCGACTCCGGTCCGACCAAAGGTATGGCCATGGCGACCAGGAAGCCATGATGAAGCTTGATAACGGCCTCAAGGGCGTCGCTGTCACCTTCGCGCAGCCGTTTGATCAGTTTCTGCTCATCGTCCACGAGCTTGTCCTCAGGTAACCCGTCGAGTCGTGACGTAGTACATCGCAATTACAGAATAGCTTCGCTGGCGGTGGCCTACCCATCGAGTTTGAAATCACCGCAGAACAGATCAATGATTGCACCTAGGCACCGACCTTGATTGCCAAACTGGCAAATTGGCAAAATATGCCACTTGCTTGCAATGCAGCCACCGCGCTGTAACAGGCACACCACGGTGATGCCATCGCCGGCAAGCCGCGCTCCTACGTTTCCTGTAGGAGCCAAGCTGCTCGAAATAACCTGTTTGTCCACAGTTGGAGCTAATGATGGCGACGCGAAACGTTGTGCTCACCCCTCACCAGGAACAGGTTATCCATGACCTGGTGCAGTCCGGCCGCTATCAGAATGCCAGCGAAGTGATGCGAGAAGGTTTGCGGCTATTGGAACAGCGCGTCGCCGAAGACACCGCCAAAATTGAGGCCCTGCGTCAGGCGACCTCGATCGGCATCATGGATCTTGAGCACGGGCGCTTTACTCAGTTGAACGAAGGGGATCTGGAGCACTACCTTGAGGGCTTGAGCCTGGAGGCAACCCTCCCCGCGAAAGAGAAACACTGAGCATGCCGCAGTATCGAGTGGAATTACTGAAACGAAAAAAGGACCCTAAGGTCCTTTTTTCAATGACTCACAGAATCCAAAGGAACCCTGCAAATCTATATATGGAGCGGGAAACGAGACTTTAATCTAGTCTATAACCATTTGATTAACAAAGGTTTTTTCGTATTCCCCTCTCAGGAATGGACTTGTTCGACCGACCTGTCAACAGCTACAGGAAAAATTATTCCATGCTGTGCTACTGAGAGCCAACTACAGCCAATTAAGGAAACCGTCTACAAGCCAAAACGATCAAAATATGGACACAGGCCTAACCGAGCGCATTGGCGTCGATGATCCAGGCGCTGCTGGACACCCTGAGCATCATCTTCAGCAATAACCGCGACCGCGCCTACAAATGGGTCAGTAGCCCGAACACCGCCGCCCCGTTCAATGGTTAGTCGGCACTTGCCTATATGCTGGCCGGCCGGGTGGTGGACATCGCTGTCGTGCGTCGCTACCTCGATGGAGTCCGCGGCTGATGGTGCCGGAACAGACGCTCCCGGAGTGGGACCGCCTACCGGATGATTAACAGCACGTTTCCACCGTTTACCCTGCTTGAAGACGTGCTCGATCCCGAGGACCTGCAAACCGCTTACGCCCTGGAAGCCCTGACCAACGACCGGTTGCTGCAAGAAGCCGGCGTGCTCTCCAGAGTGCTCCCGGAAGACCGAATCTCCGGGCCCGGTTCATCACCCGTCATGGCGCGTTCACCCATATCGGCAAAACCAGCCGTTTCACCGACGGCATCCTTATCTCGGCATGCCCCCGAATGCGCGTCGCGCGGCAAAGCCAGGCGGCTTCTGCCGCGACCGCAGATCCTCAAGCTGCGAAGAGCGGCGCAAGCGCCTTCAGCAATTGCTGGACGCCCAGCACGATGAACAGCAGCGCGGTGAAGCCGAGCAGCACATTACTCAACACATTGTTGCCCCAGCCCTTGGGCGCGCGTTTGCCGTTGAGGAGCCCAAGCAGCGTCACCGCCAGGAATGGCATGAACATGGAGCCCAGTACGCCGTAGGCCAGGATCAGGCCGATGGGCTGGTTCAGGAGAAAGAGCACCATGGGCGGAAAAGTTAGCCAGAGCACGTAAAAGCGGAAGTACTTACCGCCGATGCGGGTGTCTGGATGGCCTGACGCTTTGCCGCGCATGTTGCCCCAGAAGTCCGCAAACATCAGCGACACTCCGTTCCAAACACCGATGACGGAAGAAAACGCTGCGGCCCAGAAGCCAACCAGGAAGGCGGTGCCAATGAATTTGCCGTACCGTTCGTTCAGAACGGCGGTCAGGTCGAGCAGACCGGCGTCGCCCGCGCTCAATGAGACGCCGGCAGCTCGGACCACTTCAGCACCGACGATCAGCATCGCTATCACGAAGACGCCGGTGAGCACATAGGCCATGGCGTTGTCGATGCGCATGACCTTCATCCACTTTGGTGTGTACCAGCCCTTCTCGCGCAGCCAATAGCCATAGGCGGCCAGGGTGATGGTGCCGCCGACGCCGCCCGCCAATGCGAGCGTGTAGATCAGGCCGCCGGCCGGGATCATTGGCACGAGTCCTTGGAACATCTCCGGGATATTCGGCGCGGCGATCACGGCCAGGCCGACGACGGTCACGAACATCAGGCCGACCAGCACGGCCGTGACTTTCTCGAAGAATGCGTAGTGGCCGAACCACACCATGGTGAAGCCGGCGAGCCCCATCACCACCGCCCAGATCTTCAGATCAATAGCCGGGAAGAGTGCTGCCAGAGGCATTGCCGCCGAAGACATGGCTGTTGCGCCGTATACGAAGCCCCAGATCATGATGTAGGGGCCGAAATACCAGGTCGTCCACCGCCCCAGCGATTGCCAACCCTCAAAGATGGTTTTGCCGGTCGCAAGGGTGTAGCGGCCAGCACCCTCGACCAGGATGATCTTGAGGATCACACCCAGGATCACCGCCCACAAGAGCCCGTAGCCGTAGCGTGAGCCGGCGACCAAGGTCGCCACCATGTCGGCGGCGCCGACGCCCGTAGCGGCAACCACCAGCCCAGGGCCTATCACCCGCCACTTCGCCGGCAGACCGCCATCGTCGTCGATACGTTGCTCTGGCTCTGACCGCGCTTTGGCTGTGCTCTGCTCAATGTCCATCGGGGCGCCCTCTGACAGCTTGTGTTTAATCGAGAGTAGACGTTATCAGGGCCGGTCGCTGCGTCTGGGGTAATCGCAGAAAATGGAGATGTTTGTACGCTAAGCCATGCTGATCTGCTGCAAGCATTGTCCGGCACTGTTGCGTCCGGTTGAAGTCTGCCCCAACCGGGCGTCAGGCCGGCCGCTCGTGCCGCGTCAGAGTCTGGCGACTGATCATGCGCCACGACCGGCGCTCACCGTGAGTGAGGCTGGCCGAGGCTCGCATATTGGCGCGCCGACTCACTACATAATTTTGTCTACACCCTCTAGGGAGGCGCTGATTAATTCACCATTCAGCCTGTGCCTTCATTGCAACCTGCCGCTGCACGAGATCAGCCCGGAACTGGCCCGGCCGCAGGTGCCGCCACGCATTGGCGCCCTCTATTCGCACTTCCTGCGCTGCGACGCCTGCCAACGGGTTTACTGGGAGGGTTCGCACTGGCGCGGCATGTGTGCACTGCTGGCACCTCTGCTGGACCGATAGCCGAGCGCATCGGGCCGGCTGCGTTGCCAAGGATAACTGGCTTTTGCATCAGGTAGATAACGGCCAGAAGCGGCCCTTGACGAAAGGCCGCCATCGAATTTCCCTCGCCCACTTCTGCTTAGAGTTGGACTCGGATATTCCCTCTGTCTTGTGTTCGAGTCGGGTGGGCCGACGTAATTCGCTTGATATGTGCGAAATCGCACGCCATTTGACCACCAGAAGCATTCCCGTTGACCAGGCATACCACCCATTTGCATTGGCACTGACCAGCGATGGATGCCGTATCAGGGGGCATGCCGAGATAAAGGAAAATTAGGACATTGGTTCTATAAATGATTGAATTTACTATGCCTTTTATCGGGCTGGGTTAACAACTATCGTGGTCGTTGACGCTGTAAAAGTGAGCCGGCGCGGCGTGTGGTCGGCAGCGATGCTGCCGCGGCCTGTTTTGCCTGCCACACCTCCGAAAAAACCACGATTACGTGTTCAGCCGCGCGCGGGATTGAGCCGGCATCGCATTGGCGCGGCTGACACCGCCGGCGCCGCGCGGCGTGCGACGCCGAATCCCGGCCGGACAGGCCCCTTCGGCGCGACCGCGCGAGGCCCAATCGCACCCCGGCTTATTCCGGCATCACCGGCGATCGAGGCTCCAGGCGCCGCCCCCGGCCGCCGCCAGGTAGAGAAAGATGAAGCAGAACAGGATAGCCGGCTCGCCCCCATTCAGCAGCGGAATCCACCCCCCGGGAGCATGGCCGATGAAGTAGGCAAAGGCCATTTCACCAGACAGGATAAAGGCGGTCGGCCGAGTGAGCAGGCCGAGCAATAGCAGCAGGCCGCCTACCACTTCGAGCACCCCGGCGAAGCCAATCAGGGAAAACAGATTCAACCCATCGAAAAAGGCGACATGCGGGAAGCCGAACAACTTGGCGGTGCCATGCTGGAGGAACAGGAAGGCGGTGACGATGCGCAGCACGCTCAACAGGCGCGGGGCCCAGAGCGTATTCAGTTGGTCGATGAGCGCAGACACGGGAGGTTCTCCTGAGCGAGGTCGAGCGTCGCAGGCAACGCGTAACTGCAGTGAGGCACAGATTCTGAAGAAGTAAAGGCAGCGGGCAGCCACACCCGCCGTCCGGGCCCGGGTCGTGGAGGGCATGCCTCCAAACAGCGACCCTGTGCCCCCCGTTCACCCCCAGACCTGGGGACATTCCCACCCAATCCCCCCCCCGATCCCCCCCAACGGGGCGCAACGCCGCGCACGCCGTGGTTGCGCGCGCACTGCCGAAGCAGCTGCCGTCGGTGGCATGGCATTTGCTATGACCCACTGCAGGGGCCTGCCATTACGCCTATCTCCGCGCCGCAACCTGCAGCATAAGGTGACCCAGCATGGACAGCACTGCAATGCATCACCGGGTAGCCACGCTACTCTCGCCAACCCGCCTCAGCTCCGCCCTTCACGGACCGCCGCTCGCCATGGCCTTGCCTTGCCCCACGCCTGACGAGTAGCCGGAGAAGGACGATGAACACCAGTGACCGCAAATCCCCCGATGCCCAACCCGCACCTGTCGATGACCGCCCGAGCAGACGCTCCTTTCTGAAGCTGGGAGCCGCAGCCGTGGCCGCGCCCGTGCTCCTGAGGCAGGGTGCGGCCCTCGGTAAAGGCGGTGACGATGACATCGGCGCGCCGGTGGTACCACCCAGCCCCCCGACCACCCCTTGGGTCGAGCAACTGCCGAATGCGATCACCCCGCTCCAGGCGATCAGCGCGCTGAGCCCCGAGCATCAGGTGCAAGCCGATCGGGGACATGGCGAATGTGGCCGCGACGCCCATCAGCGCTATGACGAGCTCTGCCAAGTCGAACCGGCCCAATACGAGCTGCATGCGGTGGAACGCAGCTGGGTGTTCAACCCCGCCCTGCCCGCGCAGCCGGTGTGGAGCTACCAGCCCAGCGTGCCAGCGCCGGAGATGTTCTGTCCGGTGATCGTGGCCCGCTACGGGAGCCCCTTATTGCTGCGCATGCACAACGATCTGCCGCACGATCACCAGGGCTTCGGCACCCCGGAAATTTCCACCCACCTGCACAATCTGCATGCACCGTCCGAGAGCGATGGCTTCCCCGGCGACTACTACAGCGCCAACAAGGCCGGGCCGACTCTCTCCGCCCCGGGTAGTTACAAGGACCATTTCTACCCCAACATCTGCGCCGGCTACGACGAGTTGGGCAATGGCCGCGGGGATCCACGGGAAGCCCTCGGCACGCTGTTCTTCCATGACCATTGCCTGGA
This sequence comes from Pseudomonas sp. KH_021, assembly GCF_057838865.1. NCBI lineage: Bacteria > Pseudomonadati > Pseudomonadota > Gammaproteobacteria > Pseudomonadales > Pseudomonadaceae > Pseudomonas > Pseudomonas sp. KH_021. Next base: position 4,035,817 of record NZ_CM174477.1, read on the forward strand.
CTTCACCGCCGCCAACGTGTATCGCGGCCTGGCGGGTTTCTACCTGCTCTACGACGAACTGGATTCGGGCGACGAAAACGACCCCAACCCTAACGCACTGCGTCTGCCCGCTGGCATTTACGACTATCCACTGAATATCTGCGACCGCCGTTTCGACCGAAAAGGCATGCTCTACTTCGACCAGCTCAACCCTGAGGGCACCCTCGGCGACAAGGTCCTGGTCAATGGCAAGATCGAGCCGGTGCTGAACGTGGCGGCGCGCAAGTACCGTTTGCGCCTACTCAACAGCGGCCCCAGCCGTTTCTATGCGTTCTACCTGGTCGACGCGAACAACCGCGTGCAGCGATTCACCTACATCGCCAACGACGGCAATCTGCTGCCAGCGCCACTGTACAACCAGACCAAGGTGGAGCTGGGTGTGGCCGAACGCGGCGACATCATAGTCGACTTCTCCCAGTACCCGCTGGGCACCGAGTTGTACCTGGTCAACCGCTTGCGCCAAGAGAGTACCCGCGGCCCGAAGGATATCCGCGCGCCAGGCACGCCCATCCTCAAACTGGTGGTCAACCGTGCCGCCCCCGACAACAGCCGTGTCCCGGCCAAACTGCGCGAACTGCGGCCCATTACCGCCGAGGAACTGCAGAAGGCGAAGGTGCGGCGCTGGGAATTCGGCCGTAAGGGCGGCCTGTGGACAGTCAATGACCGGATCTTCAACGTCCAGAAACGCAGCGCGGAAATCCGACAGGGCAGCTGCGAAATCTGGGAGCTGGTCAGCCCGAGCGGTGGCTGGCATCACCCGGTGCATATCCACTTCGAGGAAGGGCGCGTGCTCAGCAAGGTCGTCGATGGCAAGAGCGTGCCGGTGCCGGCCCATGAGCAAGGGCGCAAGGATGTCTTCGTCCTTGGGGAGAACTCGTCAACGCGCGTCTTCCTGCGCTTTCGCGACTTCGTCGGCAAATACGTCATGCACTGCCACAACATGATCCACGAGGACCACATGATGATGGTGCGCTGGGACATCGTGGCCGAGGACGACAGCAGTGGCAGTGACGGAAGTGGTAGCAGCAGTTGAACGCGCGCCCTCATCCCTGACTTCGGAAACGAATCGATGAACACTCGCAGAAACCTCCTGGCTGGCCTGGGTACCGCTGCACTCGGACTGGCCGCCTGGCACGCCAGCAGCCCCGACTGGCAACTCACGCCGCGCACCACGCGAACCAGTGGCGACGGCCACCTGGCAAACCCGTTGCCGAACGTGACGCTGTACACTCACGAAGGCAAAGCGGTGAAGTTCTACGACGACCTGATCCGAGATCGAGTCGTGCTGATCAACATGATGTACACCTCCTGCGGCGATCGCTGCCCGACCATCACCGCCAACCTGAAGGGCGTGCAGAAACTGCTCGGCGATCGGGCCGGACGCGATGTCTTCCTCTACTCCCTGACCCTGCAGCCGGAACTGGATACCCCGCGGATGCTCAAGGAGTACGCCGAGCAGCACCGGATCAAACCGGGCTGGCAGTTTCTCACCGGCGATCCTGCCGATATGGAGCGGCTGCGCTACGGGCTGGGTTTTTACGATCCCGATCCCCTGATCGACGACAACAAGGCCAGTCATACCGGCATGGTGCGGATCGGCAACGACCGCTTCAACCGTTGGTCGATGGCACCGGCCCTCGCCGCGTCCGAGCAGATCCTCAGCACGCTCAACCACCTGGACCACGCGGTCGTGCACACAGCCTGAGATGCCGGGCCTCCCGGTTGCGGACGGAAGCCGGCGTGGTGGAAGGTTCTTCGGCTCCTGGTACTTCCCGGCTTCTGCCAGTCTCACGCATGAAGGCTTGACGCCGGCAGGTGTTGAATGTCCTTTAAGGGTGTCGAATGGACTTCAATTCAACACCCCTTTTGCGTTTCCGGCTTATACGGTTCTCAGCGACCCGGCGGGTCACCGTGAAGTCGATCTCCGGGACACCTTGGAGCATTTCGCTCGGGACTGCCACGCAGGCTCAAGACGTCGCTCAGAGCAGTTTGCACGCCTCGTCGAAGTCTAGGCGTGGGCTTCGGGGGTGCAATTTTGCTGGATCACCGTAACCTAAATTACAGAGAAAGTTGGTTTTGACGTGGCTGTCGGAAAAGTGCTCCTGTTGGAGCTCAGGATGGGACCCAACAGATGGGAAGAACTCATGGTCGACCAGAGCTTGGTCGAAGCCGGACATCGGGCCACAGTCCAGTCCAACGGCGCGTGCGGCGAGCATGAAATACGCGCCTTGCAGCGAGCTGTTGCGCCGCGCGGTTACTTCGGCTAGTTCCGGTGTGTCCACGAACCAGGCTCGTGCATCCGTGTGCGGAAACAATTTGGGCAGCTTTTCGTAAAACTTGCCGTCATAGGCGATGATGGCGGTGACGGGCGCGCTCATCGTTTTTTCTATATTGCCCGGTGACAAGGCGGGCAGAAGCCGTTGCTTCGCCTCTGGGGTGCGCAAGAACAAGATACCGGCGTTTTTCAAGGTACTTGTCGCTTCAACCGTCTAACTATGCCGCTCTTTTCTCGACCTGTTGCTCTCGATCCGGGTTCAACAACACGGTACCGATCGGCTGCCAGTTACGCGTCCGGCCTGACCACCGCTCCGGCTTTTTCTCCTTGGCTCGCTCATACAACTCATGCCGTCGGGCCAGGACCTGATGGTCCATTCCTCGATGCCGCTCGGCTGGCGTGACGAACCGGATACGGCTATGCCGGTGCTCGTGGTTATACCAGCGCATGAAATCCCTCACCCAAGCGCGTGCAGCGTCCAAGCTGGCAAAGCCATCCGGCGGCCATTGCGGGCAGTATTTCAGCGTTCTAAACAACGACTCCGAGTAGGGATTGTCGTTGCTGACCCGCGGTCGGCCCCGCGAGGGCGTGATGCCCAGGTCATACATCTTGCTCAACAGCGTCACCGATTTCATCGGCGCTCCGTTGTCCGAGTGCAGCACCAGAGGCTCGCGCAAACACTGCTCGCCGCTCACGCTGCGTTGCAGCAGCGCAGCGGCTTTCTCGCCGCTTTCCGCGTCGTAGACCTCCCAGCCCACGGCTTTGCGGCTGTAAATATCTTCGATCAAATAGAGGTAGTAATACTTTCCACGTATCGGCGACGGTAAATAGGTGATGTCCCACGACCACACCTGATTGGGCCCTTTGGCCGCATGCGTCGTCGGTGCGGCATGCCGCCTGGGGCGTTGGCTACGACCTCGGTGTTGCTGTTGACCCGCCGCCCGCAAGACGCGATAAAACGTCGCCTCCGACGCCAGATAACGCCCTTGATCGGCCAGGCGCGGCACGATCTGACTCGGCGGTAGATGGGCGTACTCAGAGCTGTTGCACAGCGTCACAATCACCTGTCGCTCGCCCTCGCTCAGTGCGTTACAGGGCGTTGGCCGCACGACCGTCGTTCGAGCATCGGCCTGAACGACTTCAGTTTCGGTCCAGCGTTGCAGGGTTCGCGGCGATAAACCGACCTCCTGGCAGGCCCGGATTTTTCTGGCTCCCGCCATGACCGCTTCACTCAGCCAGTCAACGAACAACTGCCGTTGCGGCAAAGACGTCAGTTGTCCTCGTTGTCGGTCCCCCAGTAGTCGTTGAGCTTTTTTCGCAGCACCAACAACGCGGCTGTTTCAGCGAGCGCCTTATCTTTGCGGCGCAGTTCTCGCTCAAGCTCCTGGATACGCTTCTTATCCTTGCGCGACTGCTCTCGATCCTCTTTTTGCAGGGCTTTATCCGACTTCTGGCCGGTAATGAAGGCTTGTCGCCACGCGCTGATTTGCTCGGGGTAAAGGCCTTTGCGCCGGCAATACTCGCCCAGGTCGATCTCGGACAAGCTGGCGGTTTCAAGGACGACAGCAAACTTGGTTTCGGCTGACCAGTTCTCGGTCAACGGCTTGTTTTCGGACACTGCATTTCCTTCAGAACTGAGCTGCTTGCGCCAGTTGGACAAAGACATTTCGCTGACCCCTTCGCGCCGAGAAACCTCGGCCATCGACAGGCTCAGTGGGGGAAGCAGCATCTTGAGCAATGCGGCTCTGCGTTCAGGTGAATAATACGGCACGACCAGTCTCTTTCCGCCCCCGATATGCTTTTTTAGGAAAAATCGGAGAGGCGACAACTATCCTGACACCGGGGGATACGCGCCGGCGAGCAGTTGACGCTCGTAGGCCCCCATTTCATCAGCTCATAAAGTTCGCGCAACACGTTGTCGTTGACGGGCGTGGGCAGCCAGCCGTTATGAGTGCGCGCCTGGCGAAACAGCAAATCGATCCCTTTATCACTCAATCGCTCGCTCATGCTGGTCTCCTGTAAACGATGGGTTCACGCTATGCCGTGAAGGCGACGAAACGGCAACGGACCTTAGAGTTTAGGCTCTGGTTTTGGATGTATCCAGGGCTTGCTCGCCAATCAAACCGCGCAACCAGCCTACCGCTGGGGCCTAATGACTGCGTGGGTGCCAGGCCAGGAGGGGATGTCCTGAGCGAGCCCCTATAGATCAACCGCTTACGGCGCAGTTGTCCTAATTTTTCCCTTATCTCGGCATGACCCCATGTTCGCCTTCTCACTGACGATGAGTTGGCGGTCGACTCTCCCGCCCGGCCGGATTAGGCATTTCTCGTACAACGCCGGATCGTCGGCTAATAACGCGCTACACGGCGTTTTTCAAGACTGTTCGCCCCAGCAGCATGCTGTGATTTGTCTTTTGGCCAAACAACTTCCAACGTGTGTTTTTGGCGACTCTCGCCGGGCTGACCATCTCATTATGGCGCCCATGGTCTACGTAAAAACGCCCGGGAACAACCCGTTAGACCAAAGTCTTATAGGCGCAAAATAGCACCGCCCAAACCGCCTGCTTGACTTATTCTTGGGGATTGGCCGCAAGGGCCTGCAAGGTTCTGCGGCAGCACAATAAGCATAAGAAACGAGGTATTTGCGTGACCCCTGATATCCAAGACAGCCGCTCTGTTTGCGTGCCCCCTGATATCCAAGACAGCCGCTCTGCGCGCTTTGCCTTGGGCTGTTCAAATTTTGCCGAACGCTGGTTTCCCGACTCCTGGGTGTTTGCCGCCCTGGCCGTGATCATCGTCGCCGTGGCGACCATGATCATGGGCGCCAAACCGACTGACGCGGCCATGGCGTTCGGTGACGGCTTCTGGAGCCTGATCCCGTTCACCATGCAAATGGCCTTCGTGGTGATCGGTGGCTACGTGGTCGCCAGCTCACCGCCAGCGGTGAAGCTCATCGATTGCCTGGCCCGAATCCCGAAAAACGGCCGCTCGGCCGTGGCCTGGGTGGCGCTGATCTCCATGGTCGCGTCACTGCTGAACTGGGGGCTGTCGCTGGTGTTCGGTGGCTTGCTGGTGCGGGCGCTGGCCCGTCGCGCCGATTTGCGCATGGATTACCGCGCCGCCGGTGCCGCGGCTTATCTGGGGCTCGGCGCAGTCTGGGCGCTGGGGCTATCATCTTCCGCCGCGCAGTTGCAGGCCAACCCGGCCAGCCTGCCGCCGTCGATCCTGTCAATCACCGGGGTGATTCCCTTCACCCAGACCATCTTCCTCTGGCAGTCCGGGGTACTGTTGCTGGCGCTGATCGTGGTCTCGCTGATCATCGCCTACGCCACCGCCCCGGGTCCGAACAGCGCGCGTGACGCCAAGGCCTGCGGGGTCGATCCCAGTTTCAGCCTGCCGGCGCCACCACCGCGCAGCCGCCCCGGCGAATGGCTGGAATACAGTCCGTTGTTGACGATTTTACTGGTGTTGCTGGCGGCCGGCTGGCTGTTCCATGAGTTCTCGACCAAGCCTGCGATCAGTGCGATTTCCGGCCTGAACACCTACAACTTCCTGTTCCTGATGCTTGGCGCACTGCTGCACTGGCGCCCACGCAGCTTCCTTGAGGCCGTAGCCCGCGCAGTGCCAACCACTACCGGGGTGATGATCCAGTTCCCGCTGTACGGCTCGATCGCCGCACTGATGACGGTGGTCAAAGGTGGCGACGGGCAGAGCCTGGCCCATCACATCTCGACCTTCTTCGTCAGCATTGCCTCCCATGACACCTACGCCCTACTGATGGGTGTGTACTCGGCAGTGCTAGGCTTCTTCATCCCGTCCGGCGGCGGCAAGTGGATCATCGAAGCGCCCTATGTGATGCAAGTCGCCAACGACCTAAACTACCACCTCGGCTGGGCCGTGCAGATCTACAACGCCGCCGAAGCCCTGCCCAACCTGATCAACCCGTTCTACATGCTGCCGCTGCTGGGCGTACTCGGACTGAAGGCGCGAGACCTGATCGGCTTCTCGTTCGTCCAGTTGCTGGTACACACGCCGCTGGTACTGGTGCTGCTGTGGGCCCTAGGGACGACGCTGGAGTATATGCCGCCGGCGATGCCATAACCGAAAGTTGACCGCACCTGCTCGCAAGGAGCAGGTGCGATCACCCGCGCGCTTGACGCATATTGGGTTGTAAGCCGGAACCGATGGAATGCAAGCCGACGCGGCTGAATGCAAGTTCGCTCGCAGCTAATATGAGCCTTGGGGCATCGTCAGTCACAGTTAATCTGAGCTGGAAATCGCGTTGATTGCGAGCACGGCTGTTTTCGATTGCAAGCCATTACACTTAGGTAGCTCCGAACCACTAATGATACGGAGCTACCCGACGTGCTGACCGGTATTTCAGGCCAGTAATGCCTGCGCCGCCTCCATTTGCTCGTGCTCAAACGCTGGCGCAAAATCGTCCAATTCGCTCGCTTGCAACCCCACCACAGCACTGAGCGCAATCTGTCGCCAGTCCAGCACGGCGTCATACACTTCTGCCAGCACGGCCAACGCATCCGCCCGACTCAACGAAAAATAGGTGCTCCGCGCCAGCAGCATCTCAAGATCGGTGATCGGTCCATCTTCCTCCGACAGCCAGGTTTTCGACTCTCGCTCTTTGTCCGGGAAGGGATTGACGTCGAATGCCGGTGCCAGCCGCCAGAGCCCCTTTTCCACATGAAGAAAGCCATGGTTCTGCAGGTGGTCATCCACATTGGTGATCAGTAGGTTAAAAACCAGTCGCCGCCACAACTGCTGCACATCCGCGGTCGGTGCATGCCCCACGGAACGGATAGCATCGGCAATTTCGGTATAGCTTCGATCCTCTTCGCGCGACGCCTGCAGCAAAGACGCGGCGGACTGGTATGGAATACGCCCATCAGCACCATCGCGATCGAAACGGCGGATGATAGCGACCGGTACGCCATCCAGCTCTATGATACGGGCCGGGGCGGCATTGATACCTGCTTGTTTTGCCAAGCATAAGGCCAGCACTTCGCCGCGCGTCACGCTACGGGTGTCGCCCACGCTTGGGAATTTTCCAATGGCGAGTGCGCCATCTTCGTCGACCACCGTGCTCTTGGGGCGCATCCCGCCGAGCGATGTGCCTTTGCCCTGAAGGTAACGCAAATCTTCAGTGCTTTCCTGACCTTTCTCAACTGCCCGGCTGGCTTGGTAGATGCGCTGCAATTCCAGCAGTGGCGGTGTAGCGCGCCGTCCATCTTCAATCGTCCGGCAATATCGTCCATTCTGATCGCGCAGTCTCAGCGCGCCGATCCGGCTGAAATCGTCAACCGCCAGCAGGTAGTCCATCTCTGTCAGCGACGCGAGCGATGGATTACCCTTACGACGCTTGGCATGGTCACGTGCGATGACCCGGCGTCCCCAAGCGTCCGGTGCCGTATCGGCAATGGCGAAATGAAAGACCGAATCGTGAGCTGAGGGAGCTCTACGTGGCTGATAACCCGAGATCAGGCTGAGATCGGCAGAGACATTGAACCGATCCTGATTCCCCAACCATCCCTGCTCATAGGCAAAGGTGGTGTTCTCGCGGCGCCCCTGCTTGACGTAAATAAGAGTGCCAACAGGTATTTCCGCCTTACCAAGACAGACCTGAACTTGCTGGCGAACTGAAGTAACCGACTTCATAATGCCCCCGATGTCGGCGGTTTACTGCGTACACGTTTAGGCAATTGTTCATCCATCAGCGTCAGCCCGATGTCGTCGTGCGCCGTATCCAGCAGGTTGGCCAGCGCCTGTACCTCACCGAACACGTGCAAGGCGCGGGCGAAGAAATGAATAGGCACCCGCATATCCCCTTTCTCCATGCGCCGAACAGTGGATACAGAAGCCCCCATTCGCTCTGCAAGCGAGGCCTGTGAAATCCGTCGACGCCTGCGTGCAAGCTCAATGTCGCTGCCGAGCTTGCGGAGCGCCCGCTCGACGGGTAACGGCAGTGGTGTACTCATTTATCATCCTTATAGGAACGCTTAAGGCTATTATCAGTTCCCATGAGAACAATTACCTCACGCCTCGTTACTGTTGTCAATAAACATCCCATGGGAGCGCTAGTAAGCGATTAGCACTCCAATCAGAATGCTAAAGTGAAATCTGACAATATATCAGCCCTTAGCGTCCACGATTTCGATACGCAGAGACACAGATGAAGAGATAGCTGTTCTGCGATGAAACAGTCGCCCCTGCCACTCTCTTCAGAATGCACAACGCAACACCACCGAAAAAATGTATGTAAGGAAAGTGGTGAGGAGTAACTCCCCATTGTTTGCGGCTTTCCACCAGCCATCCCCGCAGCATCGAGCCATTCGAGTCCATCGGAAATGGCGCAATGGCAAGGTTTCACAATTCGGCTTACGCATGGCGACGTCCTGTCGTAGCGTTGCTGCTCACCAGTATCTTCATCACTCAGCTCGTCGCCGCAGCTGACGATGGGTATGAGCGTGAACACCTGGCGGCCGTCGCCCGCCAGCTCGACCTGCTTGACCGTCTGGCCAAACAATCCGCCAGCACCGCCCCCGAGTCACGATCCCGCTATCACTTCGACTATCGGCGTCTGGACGCTGACCTGCAGCGCATGCAGTCGGGCATCAACGACTACCTGACGCCCCAGCGTGCACAGCCACGCGATCCCTCTGCACTGCTTGGCGATTACCGCCAGGACGCCGAACAGGAGGATGACCGATGAACGCCAACCAGCTTGCCGCCTTTCAGGCCAATGCAGGCTTCACCCCCTCTGCTGTCGCCGGCGTACTGCTCGGTGTCGTGTTCGCAGTCCTGCTGCTGTGGGGCGTATGGGCCCTGCGCACAGCCTATGTCGGCTGGTCGGAACAGCGGATTTCCCAGCGTCAGTTCCTCGGCGTTGCGGTGAGATTTATCGCGATGTACGTCGTGCTGACTTTTTTCCTGCTCTCCTAATGTAAAGGCTCACATCTATGAACCCGCTCTCGCATCGCTTGCATTCGGTACGTATGGCCGTCCTGGCCTCGGCATCCGCACTCGCGATGCTGCCAGTGCTTGCCCGGGCCGATCTCCCAACCCTGGAAGATCCGTCACGGGGCACGGGCTCGGGCATCATGGAGACGCTGCGCAATTACGGTTACGACATCGTGATGCTCGTCGCCTTGCTGGTGGTCGCGTCGATGTTTGTCGGCGTCTGCTACCACGCCTACGGAACCTATGCGGAAATCCACACGGGCCGCAAAACCTGGGGGCAATTCGGCCTGACGGTGGCGGTGGGCGCCGTCCTGCTGGTCGTCGGTATCTGGCTGCTCACTGAAGCCACCGGCGTCCTCTAGGACTCATGCCATGAGCGCGCATCAGGACATCCGACCTGACGGGACGGTGGTGTTTCTTCCACACCGTCTCAACCGTCACCCTGTGGTCGTCCGCGGCCTTACCGCGGATGAGCTGTGGATCTGCGCGAACTACAGGGTGATTTCATGACCGCAGCGTTTCAGCATTCAACGCTGGGACCTGCCGCTACCCCGGAAGATACCTCGGTGGTTTACCTGGTGACCCGAGGGCATGGCGTGGCCGAATCTCTGCTGCCGACAGTCAGCCCGATCAATGCGGCGCTGAACCTGTCGCCCCCCTCAACGCCGCCCCCGAAGGACGGAGGTCGTCATGAAAGGTAACGGTCTACTGAAGTGGCTGATGGTGCCCATGGCGCTCTTGCTGGTGTTCGTCGGGATCAAGCTGTTTTCTGGCAGTAACGGCCAACCGGCCAGTGAGGGAACGCCCCGGCTGACACCGCAAGAGGCAAAGGTGTTGGGTATCGAGGGCGACACGCCCCGCGACACCGTGGCGACGCTGGTAGGCCAGGTCAAACAACTGCGTACTGAGTTACAGAGTGCGATGACTGTTAACAGGACGCAGAAGTCTGAAAACGAGCGGTTACGTCAGCGTGAAGGTGCAATCGACCGGCGCATCCAGAGTGCGCTGGAGACCGAACGCAACCAGTTGCGCAACGACCGCGAACAGGTCTCCAGTGAGCGGCAGCAAGCCCAGGGACTGTTGCAGGACCTGCAGCGCCAAATCGAAGGGCTGTCCAGCTAGCGTGACGATGCCGACCTTCCCATCGGTCTGGGCCTGCAACCCGGGGACGGCGATGGACTCGGCAGTGACGGCATTCGCTGGATTGAACCGGATGACGCCAGGCGCGATGGCAAAAGTGGCTCCTCCGGCAAGCGCGACAGCTTCAGCTTCCCCACCCGTTTCGGGTCCGCGCAGAAGACGCTGGAAGCGACTCGGGAGACCGTCGTGGAAGCTGGCAGCAAGGCGGCGGGTGTATCCACTGCAACGCCGGTCTACACCGTACCGACCAACGCGACGCTGATGGGCTCGATCGCGATGACCGCCTTGATCGGGCGCGTGCCGGTAGACGGTACGGTGAACGACCCCTACCCGTTCAAAGTCCTCATTGGTCCCGACAACCTCACCGCCAACGGCATCGACCTCCCTGAGGTGGCCGGTGCCGTGGTCAGCGGCACCGCCTCGGGCGATTGGACGCTGTCCTGCGTGCGCGGCCAGGTCCGTAGTGTGACGTTTGTGTTCCATGACGGCACCATCCGCACCGTGCCCGAAGAGGGCGAACGCGGCGATAACCGGCAGCAAGACAACAGGGGCAGCAACACTACCCAGGAGGGCCTGGGCTGGATCAGCGACCCCTACGGCATCCCGTGCGTCTCTGGAGAGCGCCGTAGCAACGCCCAGCAGTACCTCGGCAGTCAGGCGCTGATTACTGCCGCGGGTGCCGGCGCCGCCTCGCTAATCAAATCGGATAACGACAGCGTGGCCGTGGTGGCCAACAACAACGGCTCAATGGGCACCGTGGGTATTACCGGCAACGAAGCGATGGGCCGCATCCTCGCGGGCGGTGTGCAGGACATGTCGCAGTGGGTGAACAAGCTCTACGGGCAGGCCTTCGCGGCCGTCTATGTCAAGCCCGGCGCCCAGGTCGCCGTCCATCTCGAACAACCCCTCAGCATCGACTACGCCCCCAACGGTCGCCGCGTCGATCACCGTCTTGGAGGTGCTCCCCATGCACAGGATCTGGATTAACGGCCTGACGGTCCTCATGGTGGCCGTGGCGCTGGCCGGCTGCTCGACCAGCAAGGAAAAGATGCTGCCGCATGACGGCAACACCATGCTCGATATCTGGAACGAGGAGACCGGCGGTGCCGCGCGTAGCGGGCAGAGCGCGCAGCAGTTGCTGGACGCCCGGCAGTCGCTGCGCAGGTCACTCACGCAAGACGATGTGAACGCGGCGCCGACCGTCAACGCAAGCTATACCCGCACCGCACAGAACGAGATCTACCGGCAGTTTCACCGCCTGCCCAATCCGGACCTTATGATGTACGTCTTTCCCCATCTGGCAGGCACTGATCCCGCTCCCGTCCCCGGCTATACAACCGTCTTTCCCCTGTACCAGCGGGTTCAGTACGCCATGCCCGGTGAACGGGTCGAGGATTACTGATGCGCTGGCCATTCTCCCGTCGCGTACCTGAGGCGGCTCAGGCAGACAGGCCAGATGTCTGGGAGCGGCATATTGCCGAACTGCAGGCGCACGGCATTCCGCCGCCGGGCAAGCCCGGTGCCACGCGGCGGCGTCCCGCAACCCAGGCTGACGAGCTGGCGCTTTATGACGTCGCGCCCTCGTTCGCTGATCTGTTGCCCTGGGTCGAATACCTGCCCGATTCAAAATGCATGTTGCTCGAAGACGGCGTCTCCGTCGCGGCATTTTTTGAGTTGATACCCGTCGGTACAGAGGGCCGTGAGGCGGCCTGGCTTGCCCAGGCGCGCGACGCCCTGGAAAACGCACTACAGGACAGTTTCGATGAACTGGATGACTCGCCCTGGGTGATGCAGCTTTACGCTCAGGACGAGACCGACTGGAACCCGTACCTTGCCTCCCTGCGCAGTTATCTCCAGCCACGGGCACAGGGCAGCGCCTTCAGCGAGTTCTACCTGCGCTTTTTCGGTCACCATCTGCGGGCCGTTGCCAAGCAGGGCGGCCTGTTCGAGGACCGCACAGTCACCAAGTTACCCTGGCGCGGCCAAACGCGCCGCGTGCGCCTGGTGGTGTATCGGCGTGCTGGGAGTACGCCCGCCCGACGCGGGCAATCCCCCGAGCAGGCATTGAATGTCATTTGCGACCGGCTGCTCGGCGGCCTGTCCAATGCGGGCATACGCGCCCGTCGCCTGCAGGCGGCAGATATTCATGCCTGGCTGGTGCTCTGGTTCAACCCTCGGCCGACAATGCTCGGACCCACGTTAGAAGACCGCGAACGCTTCTACCGCCTCACGGCCTATCCGACGGAGTCCGAACCCGGCGGGCTGGAACTGGCCAGTGGTACGGATTTCGCGCAGCGCCTGTTTTTCGGCCAGCCCCGCTCTGACGTCGAAAACGGCCTGTGGTACTTCGACGACCTGCCCCACCGAACCGTTGTTGTCGACCGGTTGCGCACGCCGCCCAACACCGGGCACATCACCGGGGAAACCCGCAAGGGCGGTGATGCGATCAATGCCCTGATGGATCAGATGCCCGAAGACACCGTGATGTGCCTGACGATGGTCGTCACGCCGCAGGACATTCTTGAGGCGCACCTGAATCACCTGGCGAAAAAGGCGGTTGGTGAAACCCTGGCCTCGGAACAGGCATTGAAGGACGTCCAGCAGGCGCGCGGCCTGATTGGCAGTGCACACAAGCTGTATCGCGCCTCGCTGGCGTTCTACCTGCGGGGTCAGGACATGGCAGACCTCGATACCCGCGATCTGCAACTGGGCAACGTCCTGCTCAACGCAGGCCTGCAACCGGTACGCGAAGAAGATGAAGTCGCGCCGCTCAACAGCTATCTGCGCTGGTTGCCCTGTGTCTATGACCCGGGCAAAGACAAACGTCAGTGGTACACGCAGCTGATGTTCGCGCAGCATGTAGCCGACCTGGCACCGACCTGGGGGCGCAGTGCCGGCACCGGCCGCCCCGGGATCACCTTCTTCAACCGTGGCGGCGGCACCATTACCTTTGATCCGTTGAACCGACTCGACCGCCAGATGAATGCACACCTGTTCCTGTTCGGCCCCACCGGTTCAGGCAAGTCGGCCACGCTCAACAACATCCTCAACCAGGTCACCGCCATCTACCGGCCACGCCTGTTCATCGTGGAAGCCGGTAACAGCTTTGGTCTCTATGGTGAGTTCGCCGCGCGCCTGGGGCTGTCGGTACATCGCGTCAGGCTTTCGCCCGGTGCAGGCGTGAGCCTCGCGCCCTTCGCCGACGCCTGGCGTTTGGTCGACACACCCAGCCAGGTCCAGACACTTGACGCCGACGCGCTCGATGAAGAATCCGCCGAGGGCGATGCCAGTGCTGACGAGCAACGCGACGTGCTGGGTGAACTGGAAATCACCGCGCGATTGATGATCACCGGCGGGGAGGACAAAGAGGAAGCCAGGATGACCCGCGCCGATCGCAGCCTGATCCGCCAGTGCATCCTCAAGGCTGCCCATCGCTGCATGGCAGCAACACGCACGGTACTGACCCGTGATGTACGCAATGCGCTGCGCGAACGCGGTCACGATTCGACGTTGCCCGAGACACGTCGTACCCGTCTGCTGGAAATGGCCGATGCGATGGACATGTTCTGCCAAGGCGTCGATGGCGAGATGTTCGACAGGCCGGGTACACCCTGGCCGGAAGCCGATATCACGGTTGTCGACCTGGCCACGTTCGCGCGCGAGGGCTACAACGCGCAACTGTCGATTGCCTACATCTCGCTGATCAACACCGTCAACAACATCGCCGAGCGCGACCAGTTCCTCGGCCGCCCGATCATCAATATCACCGATGAGGGCCACATCATCACCAAAAACCCGCTGCTCGCGCCCTACGTGGTCAAGATCACCAAGATGTGGCGAAAACTGGGCGCCTGGTACTGGCTGGCCACGCAGAACCTGGACGACCTGCCGAAAGCCGCCGAACCCATGCTCAACATGATCGAGTGGTGGATTTGCCTGAGCATGCCGCCCGACGAGGTGGAGAAGATTGCCCGGTTCCGCGAACTGAACGCCTCGCAAAAGGCCCTGATGCTGTCCGCGCGCAAGGAAGCCGGAAAATTCACCGAGGGGGTGATTTTGTCAAAATCAATGGAGTTGCTGTTCCGGGCGGTACCGCCCAGCCTGTACCTGGCGCTGGCAATGACGGAACCCGAAGAGAAAGCCGAACGTTTTCAGTTGATGCAGCAGCACGGCATCAGTGAACTGGAAGCCGCGTTACGGGTTGCCGAGCAGATCGACCGGGCGCGGGGCATCGAGCTGCTGCGCTACGACCTGTTTGATTGACGCCGAGGAGCCCGCCATGCCTTCGCCCACTCTTCTCCTCTACCGCCGGTGGCCGTGCGGGGTCTGGCTGCTGGGCTGGGTGATTGCTGGCCTGCTCGTGCTCTGGCTTTGGTCATGGGCCGACGAGTCGCATGAGACAACCCACACGTCGGACGCCACCGCTGCCCAGCACCCGGCCGGCCCACCTTGGCGCTATGGACGCATGAATGCGCGCTTCACCATTGTCGAATACGCCGACCTCGAATGCCCCTACTGCAAGGCCTATGACCCCATCCTGCGGCATTGGATCGACCAGCACCCGGAGGTGAATCTGCAATGGCACCACCTGCCGCTAGCCATGCACGAGCCGGCAGCGACTCGACAGGCGCGTCTGGCCGAATGCATCGGCGAGTCCCACGGCCATGAAGCGTTCTGGCAAGCCATCACCTGGATCTACCAGCACACCCCCAGCGACGGCCAGGGCCTGCCGCCCGACACCGAGTACCACGGCCAGGACCCAACCGTGCAAGCCTGCCTCGCCAGTGAGCGGCCCGACACCATCATCCAGGGGCAGGCCAACGAAGCACGCCACAACGGCGTGAGCGCCACCCCGACCCTGCACCTGATCGACCACTACAGCGGCCAGTCACTGACCCTGGCCGGCCCGGCCGAAGGCGACGCGTTGCTGTCAGCCTTGGACCTATTGGTGGCCAACGATACAGCGCCAAGAACAGCACAACCTCATCACCAAATGCCTGCCGACGTCGTCGGCGACATGCCCAGATAGCCCGCGGTCTTCAAGGCTATGGCGCGGTTTCGACCGCGCTGACTGCACGCCAGTTCGCCACGCATCCCCCGATGCGAACGGCCATCCGCGCAAGCGGTGGTGGATGCCTATCGTCACAGTCCCCGGAGGGTCCGCCCTCCAGGGACGGCTGCCTCCGATTCCTGAAGGAGGTTCCCATGTCCACATCTCTCGCCATGATCAGTGGTAGTGCTTCACTCAATCCCGTCGGCACACCGGACGACGACCAAATCATCGAACAGGCATTGCTCATCCTTGAGCAGCGCGTATTCAAGCGTGGCCCCTCGCTGCAAAGCCCGCTGGATGTACGCAATTTCCTGCGGCTGAAAATCGCTGCACAGACTTGAGCAAAAAATATCTGGCACGCTCATAGGTTAAAATAGCCGGAAGGCTTGGCAGATGTTTCTCCCCGTAAATTGAGCGACTGCTGACTTAAGCCAAGGAGAGAAAACTTATTCCAATCTCATGCTATTAATCCAAATCTCACAAGCAATTTCCCGGCGATACCCGCATGGTTTCGTTAAAAGTGCCCGTAGGCAAGTTTGGTATTAGTCCCAATGCGTCGCATGAGAAGCTGACGGCGACGCTGGCGGATAAGGATAACCTGGACAACCCCAAAGAGTTCGGACGGGCGCCAGTGAAACCCGCCTATCTGGCACGCATGAAGCCAGGCAGCCAGGACTACAATTTCGCCTTACATTCCGTCCGAGATCATCCCTCAAGGACTCCCGGACCTTAGCGATCCCTCGCCACGGTGACCTCCTGACGGGTTGGCATGCCCCTACAACTGGGGCCAACCCTTGAAGCCCACAGGTAGAGAGCAAGCCGCATTGGCCTGCTGACAATACGACGACGCGTACTGCATGGGCATACGTCTGTCAGTAAGGCCAGAAGCTATGACCCCCGCCCACGCACCAACAAACAAAAAACACATCAGAATTGTTTTTATTTTCATGTTTTTTCTCCGCATGCACAACCACGCCCTGGTTCTCAGGCCGGAACGCAGTCATACGATTAATCAGACGCCAATTCTTTTCTTGTACGTTTACTTCTGGGTTCGTGAAGCCAATTCAACCCCTAATCGAGGAGTCAACTGAATTTAGGACAAAAGCTGGGGATACGCAATGTTTTACAAACGAACAAAATTGTTTTTTAATCTAGCGTAGCTACAACCTTGTTCTCCGAAGCGAAGCACTGACCTCGCCTTCCCTTCCAGACACCGCTCGACAGAGCGCCCCAGCACAGGACAGACCATGGCTTCGCGTCAGATTCTTATCGCTTCCGCCGTCCGCACGCCCATCGGATCCTTCGGTGGAGCATTGAAAGATATCCCCTTAAGCACGCTCGCAACCACGGCATGCCGTGAGGCGCTGCTGCGTTCGAACATTGATCCACAAGAGATCGGTCTGGTGACCATGGGCAATGTGGTCCCCACCGAACCCCGGGATGCCTACCTGAGCCGGATCGCGGCGATTGATTCCGGTGTACCGCTGCACGCGTCGGCCTTCAACGTCAACCGCCTGTGTGGTTCAGGCTTGCAGGCCATCATCAGCGCGGCGCAGAGCATCCTGTTGGGCGACGTCGATGTGGCCATCGGGGCCGGCGCCGAGAGCATGAGCCGCGGGCCTTTCATGGTGCCAGGTATGCGTTGGGGCAGCCGTCTGGGTGACACCCCGATCATCGATTACATGAACGGCATCCTCCATGACCCCTGGGGGAATTTTCACATGGGTGTCACCGCCGAGAATGTCGCCGAACGCTACGGCATCAGCCGCCAGCAGCAAGACGCGCTGGCCCTGGAGAGCCAGCGCCGGGCGGCGCGCGCCTCCGCCAACGGCTACTTTCGGGAGCAAATCGCCGCAGTCGAAATCAAGACCCGCAAAGGCACTCTGCTGTTCGATTGCGATGAACATATCCGCCCTGAATTGAGCCTGGATCAATTGGCGGTGATGCGGCCGGTCTTCCGGAAATACGACGGCACCGTCACGGCTGGCAATGCGTCCGGCCTGAACGATGGCGCAGCAGCCCTGGTGCTGGTCGAAGAGCAGCGTGCCAGCCAGCTTGGCCTGCAACCGCTAGCTCGGCTGGTCGGTTATGCCTGCGCCGGGGTGGACCCGGCCTACATGGGTATCGGCCCAGTCCCGGCGGTACGCAAGGTACTGGAGCGCACTGGACTAAGCCTTGCACAGATCGATGTGATCGAGGCCAACGAGGCCTTCGCGGCCCAGGCCTGCGCGGTGATGCAGGAACTCGACCTCGATCCGCAAAAGGTCAATCCCAATGGCTCGGGCATTTCGCTCGGCCATCCGATCGGCGCCACCGGCGCGATCATCACGACCAAAGCGATTCACGAATTGCACCGCAGTCGCGGTCGCTATGCCCTGGTCACCCTCTGCATCGGCGGCGGTCAAGGTATTGCTGCCATCTTCGAACGACTCTGACGGCAATAACAACAGGAGCAAGCAGATGCATATCAGAACGGTAGGTGTGATTGGCGCTGGCACCATGGGTAACGGCATCGCGCAGGTCTGCGCTATGGCTGGGCTCAGGGTGATCATGCAAGACGTTTCCGGGGCAGCGCTGGCCCGAGGCCTCGCCTGCATCGGTAAAAGCCTGGACAAGCTAGTGCAGAAGGAAATTCTTGACGAGGAGGCACGGCAGGCGGTCCTGCACCGCATTCACAGCAGCACCGACAAACAGGCGCTTGCTGACAGCGATCTGGTGATCGAGGCCGCGACCGAAGCTCAGGAGCTGAAGCTGAAGATCCTCGCGGAGATTGGCCAAATCCTGCCTGAACACGCGTTGATCGCCAGCAACACCTCTTCGCTGTCGATCACCACACTGGCTGCTGCCAGTGGTCGACCGGATCGTTTTATTGGCATGCACTTCTTCAACCCGGTCCCGGTCATGGCACTGGTAGAGTTGATTCGCGGCCTGCAGACCAGTGATGAAACCCAGGCCACGGCAGCAGCATTCGTCGCGCAGATCCACAAGACCGCCCTCTGCGCTAAAAACAGTCCGGGCTTTGCGGTCAACCGCATTCTGGTGCCAATGATCAATGAGGCGGTATTCGTACTACAGGAAGGCCTGGCCAGCGCTCAGGACATTGACGACGGCATGCGCCTGGGCTGCGGCCACCCGATCGGCCCTTTGGCGCTGGCCGATCTGATCGGTCTGGATACGCTGCTGGCGGTCATGCAAATGCTTCATGAAGGCTTCAATGACTCCAAATATCGCCCTGCTCCGCTGCTACGGGAAATGGTCGCTGCCGGTTACCTTGGTCGCAAAAGCGGTCGTGGTTTCTTCCGTTACGCCTAATCGCCAAACGCTCACTGCCAGCGAGAACTTTCATGGACTTCACCCTGACTCAAGAACAGCGCGAACTGCAGCAAAAAGTGCGCGATTTCATCGCCACTCAAGTCATCCCTCGCGAAAAAGACTCTCGTTGCGGCCCGCACGGTCCTGACGAATCGCTGCGCCGAGAGCTGATAGAACTGGCCAGCGCTGTCGGCCTACTGTCCGCTCACGTCTCCCCCCATTATGGCGGCCTAGGCCTGGATCACCGCGCCAAGGCGATATTCTTCGAGGAAGCCGGCTATTCCACGCTTGGCCCGGTGGCGCTGAACATCGCCGCTCCCGACGAAGGCAATATGCACCTGCTTGAAGCCGTCGCCACCGACGATCAGAAAGAACGCTGGCTGCGCCCGCTGGCTGCCGGGCAGATACGCTCCTGCTTCTGCATGACCGAGCCGGACCCCGGCGCAGGTTCTGACCCCTCGATGCTGCAAACCACGGCGGTGCGTGACGGCGACGATTTCATCATCAACGGCCGCAAGTGGTTTATCACCGGTGCCGAAGGCGCCAGCCTGGCAATCATCATGGCCAAGCTTGAGGACGGCCGCGCCACCATGTTTCTGGCCGATATGAACAGTGCCGGGCTCCATATCGAACGTAGCATGGATTCGCTCGACACGTGCTTCCCGGGGGGCCATTGCGTAGTGGCCTTTGACAATCTGCGGGTACCGGCCAGCGCAGTGCTCGGCGCCCTCGGCGAGGGGTTCAAATATGCTCAGGTGCGTCTCTCCCCGGCCCGCCTGACCCACTGCATGCGCTGGCTCGGCCAGGCCCGTCGCTGCCACGACATTGCCGCCCGCTACGCCACCCGGCGCGTGGCCTTCGGCAAGGAGCTGGGCCGCCACGAAGGGGTCGGTTTCATGCTCGCCGACAATGAAATGGACCTGCACAGCGCCCGCCTGGCGATCTGGCACACCGCCTGGGTACTGGATCAGGGCGACTTGGGGTTGACCGAATCGAGCATGGCCAAGGTGCTGGCTTCCGAAGCCACCTGGCGCATCGCTGACCGCAGCGTGCAAGTACTGGGTGGCCAGGGCGTGACCGGCGAAACCATTGTCGCGCGGATCTTCGCCGACATGCGGGCGTTCCGTATTTACGATGGCCCGTCGGAAGTGCATCGCTGGAGCCTGGCCAAACGCATTTTCAAGAAATACAGCCAATGAGCGCCGCCATCCAAGCGCCCTTGCAGGCGTATATAGCCGCCCAGACCGGTGCCCGTGCCGTGGAGTTCAGCGAGTTCAGACTGCTGTCGGGCGGCGCCATTCAGGAAAACTGGCTGGCGATCGCGCAGATCGCCGGTGGGCCACTGGCGGGTGAGTTGCAACTGGTGATCCGCTTGGACGCCGCCAGTGGCGTAACAGTTAGCCATGGCCGCGCTCAGGAATTTGCCCTGCTCAGCACCGCGTTCGACGCTGGTGTCACAGTGCCCGAACCATTGTGGCTGTGCAGCGACCCAGCGGTGATCGGCCGGCCGTTCTTTGTTATGCGCCGGGTCGGCGGGCAGGCAGCCGGGCATGTGCTGGTCAAGGATCTGAAATTAGCAGCGGACCGCCCTGCCCTCACCCGCAAATTGGGTGAAGAGCTGGCTCGCATCCACTCCATCCGCCCGCCTCACCCCGAACTGAGCTTTCTGCCGTTGAGCGATGAAGTGCCGGCGCTGCATTCGGTGCAGCGCTACCGAGCGTTTCTTGATAGCCATCGCGGCGCCTACCCGGCACTTGAGTGGAGCCTGCGCTGGCTGGAACTGCATGCCCCACCGCGCGATGAGTTGGTGCTCTGCCACCGGGATTTTCGTACCGGTAACTACATGGTCAACGAACAAGGCCTGACGGCGATTCTGGACTGGGAGTTCGCCGGCTGGAGCGACCCACTGGAAGATATCGGCTGGTTCTGTGCCCGCTGCTGGCGATTTGGCCGCGTTGAACTGGAGGCCGGCGGCGTAGGCTCGCGCGAGGATTTCTACCGTGGCTATGAGCGTGTCAGCGGGCGTTCCCTGCCACGCGAACAGATCCATTACTGGGAAGTCATGGCCCACATGAACTGGGCCATCATCGCGCTGCAACAGGCCGAGCGCCACTTGTCCGGTGAAGAGGATTCCTTGCTGTTAGCCCTGACTGGGCAACTGGTACCCGAGCTTGAATACACCCTCTTGCAGATGACGGAGATGCCTTGATGCGCGACGAACCCACGGGCGAACAACTGCTGGACAGCGCCGAGCGACTGCTGCGCGAGCAGCTGTTGGCATTACTCCCGACCAACCAGCGCCAGGCCGGGCTGATGATTGCCAAGGCCATGGGCATCGCTGCGCGCCAACTGCGCAACGGCGAGGAGGCGCTACGCATTGAACGGACTGCGTTGTCTGCGCTATTGGGGCAAGATGGGCCAGCGGAACAGACCGAACTGACAGCGCAGTTGCTGGATGGCAATCGCAAGCTCTGCCGCTTGATCCGCGCAGGCGATGCCGACGCTGGCGAACGACGACAACAGGTCTATACCCACCTGATCCAGGGCACGCGGCAAAAGCTTGCTGAAAGCAACCCGCGCGCCCTGGCAAGCCAGACATGAGCGGCCCCGAACGGCGGCGCATCTACCTGATGCGCCACGGCGCCGTGAGCTATTTCGACGCCCAAGGGCAACCCCTCGACCCGCGCAACGTGCCGCTCAATGCCAGCGGCTGCGAGCAAGCGGAGGCAGCGGCACAAATGCTAGCCGGGGTGCCCTTCGATCGGGCGATATGCTCCGGCATGCCCCGCGCCGAAGAAACCGCACGCCGGGTGCTAGGCGAGCGCTCGCTGCTGTTGCAACACGACGAGCGCTTCAAGGAGATTCGCGCCGGACGACTGCGCGAGATTGCCCCTGAGCAACGCGAGCA
The DNA here is from genome assembly GCF_057838865.1 of Pseudomonas sp. KH_021. Taxonomy (NCBI): domain Bacteria; kingdom Pseudomonadati; phylum Pseudomonadota; class Gammaproteobacteria; order Pseudomonadales; family Pseudomonadaceae; genus Pseudomonas; species Pseudomonas sp. KH_021. The sequence continues at coordinate 4,057,515 of NZ_CM174477.1, forward strand.
AGCCATCGCCTTCGCCTATGATACGGCTGACGAAGCGCACAGCCGCTTTATCGGTGGCGAGCAATGGCAAGCTTTCGCCCAACGGGTACTGGAGGGTTGGGTGCAGTTGCTGCGCAGCAGCGACTGGTCGAACCTACTGCTGGTCGCCCACGATGCCGTGAACCGGGTCATCCTCAGTCATATCGCCGGTAGCGGCCTCACCGGGCTCAAAGCCTTCGAACAAGATCCTGCCGCCATCAATATCCTCGAGGCCGATCCTTGCCTTGAAAGCGGCTCTGACGGCAGCCCGCGCTGCCTGATTCGCTGTATCAACCTTGCTGCCTATGATCCGATTCGTCAGCACCAACGCCTGACAGTCATGGAACAAGTCTGGCGCAGCTACCGACCGCGTTCAGCGGCCGCCGACCAGGAGTGACCCGATGTCCACCCACCCGCTTGTACTGGAACACAACGGCGCCATCAGCCGCCTGCGTTTCACCCAGGCAGACAGACTGAACGCAATCGACACAGCGATGGCCAGCGCTTTTCTGGAGGCTTGTCGGGCGGTTGCCGATCGCCCGCAAACCCGTGTGCTGGTGATCAGCGGCGAAGGCCGCGCGTTTATGGCGGGCGGCAATGTCACCCAGTTTCAGAGCGCACCGCAGCAGGTCTGTGAGCAACTGATTGAACCCATGCATGAGGCCCTGTTGTTGCTGGCCGAGTTACCGGTACCGGTGCTCGCCAGCCTGCACGGTGCTGTCGCCGGTGCCGGCATGAGCCTGGCCATGGCCTGCGATCTGGCCATCGCCGCCGACAACAGCCGCTTCACCTTTGCCTACCCAAAGCTGGGCGCCAGTTGCGATCTGGGGATATCCTGGCATTTGCCGCGGCTGGTGGGCTTGCGCAAAGCCCTGGAGATTGCCTTGATCAGCGACCCGCTAGACGCCGCTCAGGCGCTGAACCTGGGATTGGTCAATCGGGTTGTGCCTCTGGCGGAACTGGAGCAGCAGACCCAAGCGTTTGCCGAGCGCTTGGCTGTCGCCTCACCGATTGCCTTGGGCCAACTCAAACAACTCTTGCGCCACTCAGGCGAGCGGGATTTCGCCGCGCAACTACAGGCCGAACAGCAGGCGTTTGGCCGCTGCATTGCCAGTGCTGATTTTCATGAAGGGGTCGATGCGTTTTTAAACAAGCGCCCGGCGAGCTTCAGCGGCCACTGAGTGCTGCACCTCGCGGGCCGTATCGTACGGCCCGCGAGAGTTTGATTACAGATCGATCACCAGCCGCGCGCTGAGCGACCGCGAGCAGCAAGGTGTGAACCAGTTCTCGTCGTTACGTTCCTTGTCCGAAAGTACCTGGTCACGGTGATCCGGCCGGCCCTCCAGCACACGGGTGATGCAAGCCCCGCAAATGCCTTGTTGGCAGGACGTGGAGATCTCCACACCATCGGCCTCCAGCACCGAAACGATGCTGTCGTCCTCACCGATCACGTAGACCTTGCCCGTGCTCGCCACCTGCACTTCGAAGGACTGGTCGGCCGAGGTGTCCACCGCCTTGGCCGCAAAGTACTCGAAATGCACCCGTTCATCCCGCCAGCCCGCCGCCCTGGCGCTGCTGGTGACGAAGTCGATAAAGCCACCAGGCCCACACACATACAGATGCGTGTCGGCCGGCTGCGCCGCCAGCACGGCGGGCAAGTTCAACGCCTGCCCGGCATCGCCATCGTCGTAATGCAGGTGCACGCGTTCGGCAAACGGGGCGTCGGCGATGCGCTGACGAAAAGCCATGCGCTCGGGCGAGCGCGCGCAATAGTGCATCTCGAACTCGCCGCCGCTGTGGGCCAGGCGTTCGGCCATGCACAGGATCGGCGTCACACCGATGCCACCGGCCAGCAGCAATGCGCGCTTGCCCGCCACCAGCGGGAAGTGATTGCGCGGCGGGCTGATCCGAATCGTCTGACCTTCCTGCAACTGCGCGTGCACGGCCGCCGAGCCGCCACGCGATTGCGGGTCGAGCAGCACGCCGATGATGTAGCGATGCTGTTCGCTGGGGTCGTTGCACAGCGAATACTGGCGCACCATCCCAGGGCTGATTTCCACGTCGATATGGGAACCTGCGCTGAACCCCGGCAAGTGACCATTGAAGGGTTCCAGTTCCAGCGTGACGATATCCAGCGCCTCTGCACCTTTGCGGGCCAGGCGTACATCGAGATAAGTAGAGTCCATCACTGGATGCTCCTGTTTCTGGTTCTTGGAATTCAGTTGGCAGTGGCCAGCCGGGTACGGATGTCAGCGCGCAAGCGGTCCTTGCGGATCTTGCCCGAGGCGGTGCGCGGGAAGTCCTCGACGATGATCAGGCGCTCGGGATACTTCTGGCGCGCCACACCAACGACGCTGACCTGCTCGATCAGGTCGTCCAGGCTCAACTCCTGGCCCGGATGCAGGATTACATAGGCACACAGAGTTTCGCCCAGACGCTCATGGGGCATGGACACCACCGCCGCCTCATCGATGGCCGGGTGCTGATGAAGGATGTCTTCGACTTCCTTGGCACTGATTTTTTCGCCGCCGCGATTGATCAGATCCTTTTTCCGGCCGGTGATAATGATGCTGTTGTCTGCAGTGACGTGGCCCAGGTCACCGGTGGCGAAAAAGCCTTCGGCATCGAAGCATTCAGCGGTCTGCTCGGCATCGGCATAGCCCAGAAACATAGCGGCGCCGCGCACGCAGATTTCACCCTCCGACCCCTTCGCCACTTCATGGCCATCGTCATCGAGCAGGCGGACCTGGTAATCGATGATCTCGCCATCGCTGCTAGCAGCCTGCTCAAGCTGCTCCGCACCGACAAAGCCCAGTGTCACCAAGGGGGCTTCGCTGGAGCCGAATACCCGAAAGGCGCGACAGTTCTCCAGCACTTCGCTGGCCTTGTGGATCAGCGCGGGCGGGACTTCCGCGCCGCCACAGGCAAAGCGCTGCAGGCTGGGCAGGCGCCGCCCCTGACGTAGCGCCTGAGCCAGCAGTTCATGCAGGAACGGGGTGGCGCCCAGGCCGATGGTGACCTGCTCACGCTCGATGATGTCGAGCGCTTCGAGAGCGTCCCAACGGTCCATGAACACCGTGCGCGCATTCAGGTAGAACGGCAGCTCGAGGGCGCTCAAGCCGGTCACGTGGGTGACCGGTGACGCCATCAGCAGCACTTGCGGCGAGCCATCGGTCCAGTGCTCGAAGGCCCGCTTGATCCGGGTCGGCCCGGTGTTGTGCGAATGCAGCACGGCCTTGGGACGGCCAGTGGTGCCGGAGGTGTAGAGAATCAGTTTGACGGCATTGGCGTCCACCGACTCCGGCACCTGAATCGGCTGGTTTTCAGCGAGCATGGCCTCATAGCTGTCTGGCCCTGCATCGCCCCCCCGAACCTCGGCCAGCACCTGCAGTGCTGGCAACTGCTCTGCCAGGCGCCGGTACATGGCGGCAAAATCAAAGCCACGGTAGTCACCAGCGAAGAACACGGCCTTGGCCCCGCAATCGGCCAGCATATAGCTCACCTCGGCATCACGGTAAATCGGCACGATGGGCACGATTACCAGCCCCAGCGCGCTGGCGGCCAGATCGATCACCGCCGCCTCGCGCCAGTTGGGCAGTTGGAATGCCAACACATCACCGGCGAGCAGCCCGCGTCGTTGCAGGGCACCTGCCAACAGCCAGGCGTCTTGCAACAGGGCATCGACCCGGCATGGCTGGCCGTCGAAAACGTGGGTGATGCGCGAAGGCTCCTGCGCTGCAATCGCCACTGCGGATTCAGCGACAGTACGGCCCATCCATTCGCTGCAACCGCTGTAACGCTGCTGGATATCGTCGTCCAGGCGCACGCGCCAGCCACTAATGTCCTTACGCATGGGCAGGCTCCTCCACACAGTCCAGAGACAGTTCGATAAAGCGCGCCAGGTGCTCGTCATGGCGGCCAAACAACGCGGCGTTGACCATCAACCGGCGGAAGTAATGACTGACCTCCAGCTCTTCGGTGATGCCGACACCGCCGTGCAATTGCACCGCTTCGTTGCCGATCCTGCGCCCGGCGTCGCTGATGTAGCTGCGCACGCCGTGCAGCAGCCGCGCTCGCTGACCGGCGGGTTCGGTCATGGCGCGCTGGGCGGCGCGGGTCAGCGCACGGATCTCCTCGGTCAGCAGGTAGAGGTCGGCCATGCGATGTTGTAGGGCCTGATTGGCCGCCAGCGGTTTGCCGAACTGTTGGCGCACCTTCAGATAATCGGTGGTGATGCGCAGCAGGCTGCTTGCGATCCCCAAGACTTCGGCACACAGCGCCACACTGGCCTCATCGCGCACCTCGGCCAGGGCCGTCTCCGCCGACGGCGCGCCCGCCTGCGGATGCAGCAGCGTCACCGTGGCATTGTTGAAACGCAGGTTGGCCGCGCCGCGACCGTCCACCAGGGCAAAAGCGCTGCGCTCGACGCCGGTTGCGCTGGCCTCGACCAGGCAAATATGCAGCTGACCCTGGGTATCGCGAGCAGGGACCAGAAACTGGTGGGCAATGTCGCCATGCAAAACCGCAGGTTGCTCGCCCGTGAGCTGGCCATCTTCCAGCCGGCAGAGCTGCTCGGTGGCGCTGTTGGCACCAAAGCCCGGCACGATGATCAGCCGCCCTTCGGCGATGGCCGGCAGCAACTCGGCTTGTTGCTGGGCCGAGCCTTGCTTGCGCAGCAACGAGACGGCCAGTACCCCACTGGCTAGAACCGGTTCGAGCAGCAGGCGACTGCCTACTACTTCCAGCACGGCGCCCACGGCCACGGCATCGCCGTCCAGGCCGTCCTGCTCTTGCGGCAGGCAAAGGCTCAGCCAACCGAACTGGGCGTATTGCTGCCAGGTGTCGGCGCAAAAGCCGCCCGGCAGGGCCAGGCGCGGCGCTCGCTTGAGCATGGCGTACTGGTCTGCGCCGTAGCGCTCCAGGCTGTCACGCAGCATGCCGATGGTTTCGATGTCTGTACTCATAAGCCCAATACCACCTTGGCCAGAATATTGCGCTGGATTTCCGAAGATCCACCGAAAATTGTCGCAGCGCGGTTGTAGAAGTGTTCCTTGAGGATACCGCCGGCGTCGGCCGGCCCCAGTGGCGGTGCACCAGCGCTGTGCAACGCCTGCACGTCGAAGGCGATGCCGGCCGGCCCCAGCAGGTCGACCAGCACCTCGGCGACCTCCTGGTACAGCTCGGTGCCACGGATTTTGATCAACGAGGCTTCACCGCCGTTGTCGCTGCCTGCGACCATGGCCTCCACAGCCTGGTAAGCGACTTCCTGCAAAGCCATAAAACGCAATTCGAAGCGGCCGATGCGCTGGCGCAGCAATGCCTGATCGATGGGCCTGTGACCTTGGGCATCCGCTTCGCGCGCCAGCTTTTTCAGGCGATCGAGCACATGCCAGGCCTGACCGACGATGGCACCGGCGGTGCGCTCATTCTTTAGTAAAAACTTGGCGTAATGCCAACCGGCGCCTTCCTGGCCGACCAGGTTCTCGGCCGGCACACGCACGTTGTCGAGCCAGACCTCGTTGACATGGGCGTAACCGTCCATGGTGTGGATCGGCTTGACGGTAATGCCGGGGGTTTTCATATCGATCAATAGAAACGAGATGCCGCTCTGGGGCTTGCCCTCGTTGCTGGTGCGCACCAGGCAGAACAGCCAGTCGGCCCATTGCGCGTAGGTGGTCCAGACTTTCTGGCCGGTCACCACATAGTAATCGCCGTCGCGAACCGCCTGGGTGCGCAGCCCTGCCAGGTCGGAACCGGCGTTGGGCTCCGAGTACCCCTGGGCCCAGAAATCCTCCGTGCTGAGGATGCCGGGCAAAAAGCGCTGTTTTTGCTCCTCGTTGCCAAAGGCGTAGATCACCGGACCCACATACTTGACCCCGAACGGGATGATCCAGGGGCAACCCTGGCGCGCCAGTTCATCTTCGAACACGAAGCGCTGCAACAGTGTCCACTCCTGGCCGCCGTGGGCCTTGGGCCAATGCCCCGCTACCCAGCCCTTGCTTTGCAGCAAGCGCATCCACTGAACGTAGTCGTCCTTGTCCAGCACCTGATGGCGATGGGCCTTGTCTCGCAAGGCGGCGGGCATTTCATGTTTACAGAAATACCGCACCTCTTCGCGCAGGCCCTCGGCCTGCTCGCGTACTTGATTGTTCATGACAGGTCTCTTCACGTGAGAGGTAAGCACGGCCGAGGCGCTGCCCCGGCCGGCAAAATTACGTGTTCAGCCCCAGGTACTTATCCAGGGTCAGATGGTGATGACGAATGCGGCTTTCCTGATAGGTGGCCAGGCTCACGGTCCCCTTGCGAGAGGTTTTAAGCCCCTTGGTCATGGCATCCAGGTTATTCATGTCCTGATCGAACACCGGCCCCAGCGCGCCCAGCTCAGGGGCATCGGCGAACGCGCATTCGTCCGGCAGACGCACAAGCTTGGCGCCGGCCGGGCGAGGCGAACCTTCTGGGTAACGGCCAAGCAACCAGACGTCGAACAGGCAGGCCTCGTGGTTATCGCCATCGGGAATGGCGCGGTAAACGATGTTGGCGTAATAGCCGGCCCAAACCTGCGTGGTCGGGAAGATCGAATAAAGGATGGCGTCCTGCAGCTCCGCCAACGTGGCATGAGACAGGTCGACCCCGGAGGCTTCAGAGAAGATCTTGCGGTTCAGCTCGCCGATGTACTCGCGGGTGCTCATGCCTTCGGGCAGCACGTGCTTGCTGCTGTCGGAGTCGGCCATGCGCCCGGATTCTTCAAGGATATCGTGCAGGATCAGCGCTTCATCCACGTCCTTGAGGTTGGAACTGGTTACGGCCATGGGCGTGACGCTGCGGCTGATGTTGTCGCCGTACATGTCGTACTGGCTGTCCACGCAACCGGTGAAGGTCATGATCTGCGGGTGCGTGGCGCGCGTGTGCATGGATTCCATGAACGCCTCCTGGGCCACCTTCCAGTTGCAGGCCATGCGCCGTTGCACGTGGGCGATGGACACCGAGCGATCGAGACTGTAATCGCGAAAGTGCTCGGGCAGAACGTCCAGGTGTTCGAGCAGCGGCTTGGCCTCCAGATCCGGGTTGATAAACACGAAACCGGCCCAGCTCTGCACCTGCACCTGCGGCAGTTGCAGCTCGCAGGGTTTGAGGTGCTTGAAATCCCAAGTGGTGGGCATGCTCTTGAACTCGCCCTGCAGGTCCCAGGTGAAGCCGTGGTACGGGCATTTCAACTGGTTGACCGCCCCCCCGCTCATGCGCAGGGCGCGACCACGGTGCAGGCAGGAGTTGTAAAAGCCACGAATGACGTCGTCCTGGCCCCGCATGACAATGATCGAGGTGTTGACGATGTCATACACAACATGGTCACCGGGCTTGTTCAGGTCCTCTTCGCGGCAGACCATCTGCCAGGCCTTGGTCCACAGCTTTTCGGTTTCCAGCTGGTGAAACCAGCGACTGTTGTAGCGTTCCACCGACAGGTCTTCGTCACCGAAACCGGGGAAATTAGGTTTCAGATATTCCGGTACAGGTACCTTCTCCTCGGTCAGCAACTGCTGGAAGAGGTTGGGGTCGCCCGCCAGTTCCGGTGGAAGGACGGTGAATTTCGCATGTTTGGGATTGTTCATCTCGCTGCCCTCTTGTTTTTATGGTGGCGGTTTGCGGTATAGGTTCGGTGTTTAGCTGGGCGGCCCTTCCAGAATGCTGACGGCGCTGACACCCGGCGCGCCATAGACATGGGTGTACCCCAGCCGTGGTTGCCCCGGAACTTGCCTGGCACCGGCCTGCTGGCGCAGTTGCAGGCACACTTCGATGACCTGGCGCAGGCCCGAGGCGCCGACCGGCTCACCGTTGGCCAGGCAGCCGCCATCGGTGTTCACCGGAAGGCGCCCGCCGATGTCGGTGTCGCCGTTGCGCAGTAGGGAAGCCTGCTCGCCGTGCTCGCAGAAGCCGTTTTCGGCCAGGTGAATGATTTCCGAGCCGCTGTCGGTGTCTTGCAGTTGAATCACATCGATGTCGCCCGGGCTGACGCCAGCAGCCTCAAAGGCAGCTTGCGAAGCGGTCACCGTCGGTGCCGGGGACTGGCGCGCCGCAAGCCCGGGGCTGAACACTTCAAAAGAGCCGTGGCTGCGGGTACGCATTACAGCAGCACGGACGATGATCGGGTGCTGGGTGTATTTGTGCGCCTCGCTTGCGCGACACAGCACCAACGCCGCACCACCTTCGGCGGGGTTGCAGAACATGTACTTGCGCAGCGGAAGGTTGACCGGGGTCGAGGCGGCGATCTCCTCGAACGACAGTTCACGCCGACGCCAGGCATGGGGTGTCAGCGCGCCATTGCGAAAGGCACGCTGGGCGACATGCACCAGTGCTTCCTCGGCAATCGCGTGTTCGTGCAGATAGCGCTGGGTCTTCAAGGCGAAGAATTGGGTGGTCAGCATCAAGCCAGTTTCGCCATACCAATCCTCTATGCCCCAATCCGCCGGGCGCGGGTTGAAGGCGCCGCGCGGGTGTTTGTCGAAACCTACGGCCACGCCGATCTCGGCCATCCCTGAGCGAATCGCCGAGACCACGCTGGCCAACGCGCTGCCGCCGGTGGCGCAGCCATTGGCGACGTTGACGAAGGGGATGCCAGTCAGCCCCAGGTGGTTGGCCAGGGCATCGGCATTGCCGGCATCCTGGCTGCCGCCATAGGCGACGCCTACTTGATCCCAGCTCACCCCGGCGTCGCGTAACGCTTCACGCACGGCATAAGCGCCCTGGGCCTGCCCGGACAAGCCATCGGTGCGGCCAAACGGGTGCAAGCCGACGCCAATGATCGCGATATCGTCCATCAGCAGTCTCCAGAGTCGGCTGGCGTAAAGGCAAAGGTCTGCAGCGCAGTGCCATCTGCACGCTGGCCATAGCGCACCACACACAGGCGCATCGGCATGCCGATGCGCAATTGAGTCGCGTCGGCGCAGGTCAGGCGGCTCTCGACCTTGACCCCGTTGGGCATCTCGACATAGCCAACGCCATAGGGTTGGAATTCGCCGTCGGCTTCATGGGCGTTGTACGGCGCCTTGGGCTGGAAGGCCTGCACGGTCCAGGACCAGAGGTGGCCGTATTTGCCCATATCACAGCCGTGCATGTCGCTGCCGCAGCAGGCTGTGCAACTGCTACTGGCCGGGAAGTACAACTCGTTGCAGTCGCCGCAGCGGCTGCCCAGCAGGCTCAGGCCGCCGTTGTCCTGACGCAGCAGATGCGCGGTGGCTAGATGGGGTAAGGGAGAAGAAGTATTCATCGATCAACCCTGCTTGAAACAATCATGATTGTTTTTATAGCTCTAAAAAAGACGGACAACAAGTGTCCGTCTCTCTTTACGTCTCGACTCTGCTGCTCATCCGGTTGTAGGAGCTGCGAAACTCCGCCATCGCGGTATTGGCCAACAGCACATGCAAGCGGTCGAGGCGATCGCCAGTAAGGTAAGGCGTCGGGTTCAGCGCCACCCCTTGCAGGGTGTGCATGATCAAGTCGCGCAGCACTTGGCCTGTTTCCCGCAGCTCGACTTCAGCCCAGATCGGGAAGCGCGTGACCATACTGGTGTTGATCTGCTCGTCCAGCGACTGCTCCAGCGGCGTCATGACCTGCTGCAGCTCGACATCGGTACGGGCACCGCGCATCAATTCGTGAAACGCAATAAACGACGGCTGCATGAAGTACTCCTGCAGCACCCGAAGGGTTTGCAGCATGTTCGCATCGGTCGGGAAACTGCCCGATGACAGGCTCACACCCTGGATCGCCGTATCGTACTCCACCACACGTATGTCGGTGATGTGCGCGGCGGCCGCGGCGAACACTTCGGCCCGCGACTTGAAATGATGGCTCATAGCCCCACGGGAAACGCCCGCCTGTTTGGCGATTTTTTCCGTGGTGGTCTGCGTGTAGCCGATATTGATGAGACACAGCATGGTGGCATCGAGAATGTGCATCCGCATCAGATGACTTTTCTCGGCCTGCCAGCCTCCGTTTTCCGGCTTGGAGCGACGCGTTGGGCGGCGCGATTTGGCTGAGGGTGTTACCACGTTAAGGTATCCGTCCATATTTTCTGAACCAGTTTCCGCTTGACTGTGCTGTAAAGCACGCGAGTTAGTTTAACGCAATACGGCTTGCCAACCCCCGCCATCCCGACTTTCGCGCCAAAAACGCTCAAACAGGACTCACGAAAGCCGTATTGAGTGCCCTGAATCGACTGTAATAACGCTTCCGGTCATGTAAGAAGAGGCGTCACTGGCCAACAACAGCAATGGCCCGTCCAGCTCCTCGTGGCGCCCCAGGCGCTTGGCCGGCAAATTGGCGATTTCCGCAAGGCCGACCTCGGACTCATAGAACGGATCGGTCATCTCACTGGGGAAATACCCCGGCGCAATGGCGTTGACTCGAATGCCATGCTCGATCAAGTCCAGTGCCATGTACTGAGTCATGTGGATCAGGCCACCCTTGGTGGTGCCGTAGTTGAGGAACTTGTCCTTGGCCAGGTGCCCAAGGATTGACGCGATATTGATGATACTGCCCGGCTGCTGCCGGCCAATCAGTCGCGTGGCCATGCTTTGCGCCACGAAAAAAGGCCCTGACAGGTTGGCGTCCAGCAGCGACGTCCACTGCTCCTCGCTCATGCTCTCGAACGGCGCAGGGCTGGAAAGACCGGCATTGTTGACCAGTACATCCACCGCACCAAACTCGGCCTCGACCAGGTCGAAGGCCAGTTTGATCGAGGTTCTGTCGGTCACGTCCATGCACGACGCCAGCGCCTGCCCTCCCCTTGCACGGATTTTCGTGGCGATGCTTTCAACCCGCTCAGTGCGGCGCGCAACACACGCAACCCGCGCCCCGGCAGCCGCCAGCACCTGGGCGAAATGCGCGCCCAGGCCTGACCCCGCCCCTGTGACCAGCGCCACTTTTCCATGCAGAGAGAAACGGTCTGGCACGCTGTTATTGTTTATTTGATGTGTGCTCATATTGACCTCCCAGTCGCTTACTTCAATTGGCCAGGGCTGGCCAGTTGTTCGGCCAGAAAACGGCAGAATCGCGCGGCCTCGGCACCGTTGATCACGCGATGGTCATAGCTCAGCGAGAGCGGCAAGAGCCGCCGGCTGCGGACTTCACCAGCGTCCAGGTAAAGCCGCTCAACTTCGCTGGTGATACCAAGAATGGCCACCTCCGGCGCATTGATGATGGGCGTAAAGGCCGTGCCACCAATCGACCCCAATGAGCTGATGGTCATGCAACCGCCCGACATCTCGCTGATCGGCAAGCCTTTGTCACGGGCGCGACGGGCCTTCTCGCCTAGCTCGTCGGCCAGCTCGGCGATGGACTTGCCGTCGGCGTCACGAATTACCGGCACCAGCAAGCCGCCTGGCGTTTCCACCGCCACCCCAACGTTGAAGTAGCGCTTGAGCACCAGCTGCTTGCCGTTAGGCGCCAACGACGCATTGAACTGCGGGAAGGCCTTGAGCGCATTAACCAGTGCCTTGATCAGAAACGGCAGCAGGGTGAGCTTGCGCCCCAGCTCATCGGCCAGGCGCTGGCGCTCTTGGTGCAGGGCATCGATGGGGGCCTCGTCATGGTGAGTCACATGCGGAATCTGCGCCCAGTTGCGCCCCAGAAAAGCCCCGGCATACACCTGGTTGCGCGACAGGTCGACGGTTTCAGTCGCCCCGAACTGGCTGAAATCTACCTGCGGCATGGGCGGCAGGTTGGCTGGCCAGACAGGCGCCTGAGCAGGGTTCTGCGCGTTCATCAGAGCAACTCCCCGATCACGGTGCCGACGTCGTAGGTGGCGTCGGCCACCTTCAGGATGCGCAGCACGCCGTCGGCGGGCGCCTCGATTTCCTCCTGGGATTTCTCGCTTTCAAGGCTGTAGAGCGGGTCGCCCTTCTTGACCTCGCCACCGTCCTCGACCAGCCATTCGAGCAAGGTCGCCTCGTTCACGGAAAAACCAAGCTTGGGAAGAATGATTGCAGTCGTCATTGATGATCTCCTTATTGTTATTGGAGGGCAGCCATGATGGCCGCCGTGATGCGGGCCTTGGTGGGGATGAACTGGTCTTCCAGGGCCTTGGAGAACGGTACTGGCGAACGGGCAGCGCCTACCCGCCCGACCGGCGCCTTGAGTACACCGAACAGTTCGTTGTGCAGCCGGGTGGCGATTTCAGCACCAACACCGAAATCGACCTGGGCTTCGTGGGCAATCACGGCACGGCCGGTCTTGCGCACCGATGCCAGCACGGTGTCCATGTCCAGCGGCACGATGGAACGCAAGTCGACCACCTCCACCGAGATACCCTGCTGCTCAAGCTCCTTGGCCACCGCCTGCACTTCGAGCATGGTTCGGCTGTAGCTGATCACGGTGATGTCGCTGCCTTCACGCGTCACCTTGGCCTTGCCCAGCGGAATGCGTTCACCGGCGATCGGTGCCTCGCCCATGGTGAAGTACAGCGGCAGGCTTTCGACAAAAATGCACGGGTCATCATCAAAGATGCACGACAGCAGCAAGCCATAGGCATCGGCCGGCGTCGACGGCGCCACGACCTTGATCCCGGCGGTGTGGGCAAACCACGCTTCCAGGTAATCGGCGTGCTGGCCGCCGGTGCCGAAACCGGCACCCGTGGCGGTGCGAATGGTCAGTGGCACGTGGGTTTGGCCGCCTGTCATGAAGCGCAGCTTGGCCGCATGGTTGACCACCTGGTCCATGGCCACGGCGATAAAGTTCATCAGCATGATCTCGGCAACCGGGCGCAAGCCGGCCAGCGCGCCGCCCACGGCAGCGCCGATGATCGCCTGCTCGGAAATCGGCGTAGAGCGTACGCGCTCGGTGCCAAAGGCGTTGGACAGGCCGGCTGTACACTTGAACACACCGCCGCCTTGCGGGTCGGCGATGTCTTCGCCCAGGGCCACGACCGATTGATCCATTTCCATGGCATGGTGCATGGCCATGGCAATGGCCTGGGACATGTTCATGCGTTTGGCTTTGACTTCACTCATGCGTGCGCCTCCTCTGCGTAGACGTCCTTGCTCAGTTCAGACACGTCCGGCCAGGGGCTGGAAAGCCCGAATTGCACGGCGTCTTCGAATGCTTCGGTATTGCTTTGTTCCAGGTTAAGCAGCGCGGTCTCGTCGGCATGCCCCTGTTCAATCAACCAGGCGCGCAGGGCCGGCATCGGGTCGGCCGCCACGGCCGCCGCCATTTCTTCCTTGCCGATGTAGTGGGAGTCGTCGCCCAGCAGGTGGCCACGAAAGCGGAACGTCTTGGCTTCAAGCAACGTCGGCCCTTTGCCTGAGCGTGCGCGCTCGATGGCTTCATTGGCCGCGTCATACATCTGCACCGCGTCGTTGCCATCGCATTGAATGCCGTGCATGCCGTAGGCGATGGCACGGTCGACGATGGCGCGGGCACCGGTGCCGAACTCGTACTTGGTGTGCTCGGCATAGCCGTTGTTCTGGCACACAAACACCACCGGCAAGTTCCAGACCGACGCCAGGTTGAGCGCTTCATGGAAAGCGCCGATGTTGGTGGCACCATCACCAAAGTTGCACACCGTGACTTGCCCGGTCTTGTTCAGTTGCGCAGCCCAGGCCAGACCGTTGGCAATTGGCAGGCCCGACCCCACGACCCCGGTCGTGACCGGCAAACCAGACGCCAGGTGAGTAATGTGCATCGGCCCGCCCTTGCCTTTGCAGGTGCCGGTCGCACGACCCATGAACTCGGCCACAAAGGGGCGCAGCGGAATGCCCTTGGCCAGTTGGTCGTGAATGCCACGGTAGGTGGTGATCACGTAGTCGTCGGCGTTCAGGTTCACCGAAATGGCCGACGGAATGATTTCCTGCCCACGCGTGGAGTAATACGGCGAAGCGATCTGGCCGGCCTTGATCAGCGCGATAAAGCGGTCATCGGCGGTCTTGATCAGATGCGCCCTGCGGTAGATATCCAGCAGCACGTCAGTGCCCGGGGTTGAGGCGTTTTTCATGGTTGCCCTCGCATGCTCTTGTTTTTTCTTGTTGCCATTCGAGGTCGGCTTCTATGCAACACAAAACCGACAAGATTGTTTTTTTACAATATAGTGATAAGGACAAGACAGCAAGCCAGTGCGCCGCTTTTTCCTGAAAACTCCTGAGTTTTTAAGGCATCGCCCCGATCGATCAGGCGGGAGAAACCATGCACGACGCGTTATCCACCACCAGCTGAGCCCCCGAGACATACTTCGATTCGTCTGAGCCCAAAAACAGGACGAGCTGCGCCACATCCTCGGGCTGGCCCATCCCTTCTGCTGACTCGACCACCGACAGGGCCAAGGGCGTTGCGATGATGCCCGGCAACACGGCGTTGCAGCGGATGCGATAGCCCTTCTCACGGCAGTGCACGGCCACGGTGTGCGTCAGCGCCAGGACCGCCCCTTTCGCCGCGGCATAGGACGGCACCAGCGGAAAGCCGCGAATGGCTGTCAGCGAGGACATATTGATGATCGAGCCACCATGCTCGCGCATCGCCTCAATGGCGTACTTGCAGCCCAGAAAGGTGCCTTCCGAATGCACGGCCTGGGTCAGGCGGTAGTACTCGAGTGACGTGGATTCGATATCCATGGGCGCCACGATGCCGGCGTTGTTGACCAGAATATCGAGCCGGCCAAAGCGCTCGACGATAGTGCCCATCACGGCCTGCCAATCTTCTTCGCGCGACACATCCTGGCGGATGAACAGGCAACCGAGTTCTTCGGCCGTCGCGTGCCCGCTGCGCTCGTCAACATCAGTGATGATGACGTGAGCGCCTTCGCGCACCAGCAATTGGGCATCGGCCTTGCCCAACCCCGATGCGCCACCAGTAATCAATGCAACCTTGTCTTTTACACGCATGTTCAACGCCTCCATAAATCCCCCAGGACGACAGGCCCGTGGTGGTTACTGTTGTGTCAGTGCTGCTGGCCCCAGGCCGGATCGTCCGGCCCGGCCCAGCCGCGACGGGCCATGGCGCCGATGCCGGCGTCCCAGACCGCAGCGCTGGGTTGGTTGATGTTCCAGTCGAGCACGAACAGGCGCTCGCTGAACTTCCAGACGCCGTCGCGGCGCTGGTATTGATCCAGATAACGCCCGCCGAGCAGTTGCTGGGTGGCGACGCCGTCAACGTTCAGG
Organism: Pseudomonas sp. KH_021; assembly: GCF_057838865.1. Classification (NCBI taxonomy): domain Bacteria; kingdom Pseudomonadati; phylum Pseudomonadota; class Gammaproteobacteria; order Pseudomonadales; family Pseudomonadaceae; genus Pseudomonas; species Pseudomonas sp. KH_021. The sequence goes on from NZ_CM174477.1 coordinate 4,072,676, forward strand.
GCGCTGACGGTGATCACATAGCTGCTGCCGCTGGCCTGTTCGCCGTCGACCTGAAACAACGCATTGGCGGTGAAGTGAAAACTGACCTCCACGGCCGGGTCGCCACTGGCGATCAGCTCGCAGAACTTTCGCGCGGGGCCGGCGAACACGCCGAAATCCAGGTGTGCCTCAGGCCACCAAAGGGACTGGAGCAGTGCCAGATCACGACGATCGACACCATTGCAGTAGCGCGCACTGAGCACCTGCAGGTCGTGCTGGGCCTGCAGGTGCAGGAGGAACTGTTCAGTGTTCATGATCGCCTCGCTGGGCAGGTGTCAGCGCGGCTCATATGCGGCCGGCAATGTAATCGTTGATCACTTCGTGGTAGCGACGCACACGCGACTCCTGGTCGGCCAGGTAGGCATCGCTGTAACCGCACGAGCGCAAGCCTTTTTGCTGCGCCACGGCGACGCTCAAGTCCTGGTCGGCCACGAAGCCCAGCGATTTCTCGCCGTGGACGAATACATCATGCGGGCCGGGCGCCATCGGCATCATGCCCAGCGGCGTGGCCGCCTCGGTCTCACCATGGGCCGGGCGTACGAAATACCAATGATCGAACAGGCACTTTTGCGGATCGGTGGGGTGCGGCATCGGCCGCAGGATCTGATAGGCCTCAGCGGCCATGGTCAGCGACAGGTTGGGGAACAGCGTGTAGTGGTGATAATCAGACAGCTGGTCATCGCTCAACCGGCCGTACTGGCTGTAACCACGCCCCTCCCCAAACGCGCGCTTTTGCGCCTGCATGGCCAGGCGCACGTCGCCGGCACGTCCGGCGAACTCGTCGGGGTTCAGCCCCCAGCCACGCATGATGTCGTCCAGCGGCGCCTGGACCTTCTTCGACTTGCCGTTGCCTGCCGGCAACGCCCCTTTCATCTTCATGCGGCTGTGGCCGTTGCGGTAGATCTCGAACTCGGTGTTCTGGTAGGCGTCGTCGATGTGGGTCGACAACTCGCGGTGCAGGCTTTGCACATGGTAGGACTCGTTGAAGTTGTCCTGAATGACCTTCCAGTTGCAATTGACTTCGCCGGTCAAGTGCATCACCCGCACCATCCGCTCCATTTCGTAGGCCTCCAGTTGCTCGGCCACCACCCCCAGCGATTCGCGCAAGCTGTGTGCCTGTTCATCCATGTTGAACCAGACCAGCCCGCCGAAGGTTTCGCAGCGCAGCGGCTTCAAGCCTAGCTTGCCGACCGGGTTGCCCCGGGAGAAGTCCTCGCTGTCCTTGGCAATCAGCAGGCTGCCATTGAGGCCATAGGCCCAGCTGTGATAGTTGCAGACCAGCCGTTTGACCTTGGCGTGTTCGCACTGAACCATGCGATTGCCCCGGTGCTGGCAGACGTTGTAGAAGGCCCTTACCTGCTGTTCTTCGTCGCGCAGCAGAATGATCGATTCGTGGCCGATCTGGGTGGTGACCACACAGCCGGGCTCCGGCAGTTCGGCCAGCGTGCAACCGATCTGCCAGGTGCGGGTCCACATGTGGTCCCACTCCTGCTGCATGAAGTCGGGCGAGTAATAGCGGTCGCCGGTGATCGGGTCACCCCGCAGGAAATCCTGATCAACCATGGCTTCGCGGGTGCGTTCGACGAGCGATAGATGGCTCATGATGGTTTCTCCTCTTCGCTACGCGACAAGAACATAGCGGGTGTGATTGGCAGCTGCCCTCAGGACAGCAGCTGGAAATGGTAGGCTAGGTCGGCACGGTCGCGGCGGCCCTGAGGGCATTGGGCAAATACACCATCGTCGCGGCCTGTGTAGCGGCAGCTGGCGTTCCAATCCAGCACCAGGTCACGCGAAGCCATGCGCCAGGTGCCGTCGCGTTTGTCCCAGATATCCAGGTAGCGCATGTTGTCCGGGCAATTGATCAGCGCACCGTCCGGCAACCGGGCGGCGGCATTGCCGAGCATGTAGGACTCGGCCACGGCGCGCGTGTCGCTTTGGAAATCGATGCTGGCGTTGGTGAAACGGTGCCAGCCCATCACCAGGTGCTCCTGGATGAAGGGAATGTCGAAGTCGCAGAAGGCGTGGGCATTACCGTTGAAGATGCCGAAGCGCACCTCGCCATCGCTGTGAAACGTGGATTTGAGCAGGGCCAGGTCGCAGCGATCGACCGCCTGGATATAGCGCGCCATCTGCTCGAGGATGGCCTGGTGATCCAGGGCCTGGCGTATCCGTTCACTGAGTCCCATGCTCACGCCCCCAGCAGTTCGTAGACCGGGTCACGGGTGTCGCGTGTACCGCGCAGCTTGAACTGCCCGAACAGGCCTTCGTCCCAGACGGCGGTGCTGGGACGGGTCATGTTCCAGTCATGCACGAAAACCCGCTGGGTCACCTGCCACTGACCATGGGTACGCTGGTAACGGTCCAGGTAGCGCCCACCGATCAAACGGTCGAGCTTCTGCCCGGCCTCGACGATGGTGCTGATGTTGATCACATACACCTCGCCCACCGCCTGGTCTCCATCGACCTGAAAATACTCATTGGAGATGGAGTGAAAACTGCGCTCCAGGGCCGGGTCGGCAGAGGTCACGGCAGTCACGAAGGCGGCCGCCGGGCCTTTGTGCGCGCCACAGTCGATCTGCGCATCGTCGCTGAGCAACGAGACCAGCAGGGCACGGTCCATGCGGTCCAGGGCGCGGGAGAATTTGGCGTTCAATTGGTGCAAGGCCTGCTGGGCTTCCACCTGTTCGAGCAAGGCCATGTCGGTCGCTTCGACGTTAGCGTTCATCGTGTCTGTCACCCTATTGTTTGATTTATCAGGTCCAACGAGACGGGCGCTGCCCTAGACCGGGCTCATGCCGCCATCGACGGTATACAGTGAACTGGTCACGAACGACGCTGCGTCGGACAGCAGGAAGGCAACGACCACCGCCACCTCGTCCGGCTCGCCGTAGCGCCCCATCGGGGTCGCAGCCTGGTTGCCGGCCAGGGTCGCCGCGGCGTCGCCGGAGTCCTGCTCGATACGCCGCATCATCTGAGTATTGATCGTGCCGGGCAGCACCGCATTGACCCGCACCCCGGCCGCCGCGCTTTCAGCTGCCGCCACTCGCGTCAGGCCGAGCACGGCGTGCTTGGACATGACATAGGCACCATGGGTCGGCGCGCCGAGAATGCCCGCCAGCGACGACAGGTTGACGATCGCACCGCTGCCCTGGCGCTTCATCACCGGCAACACGTACTTCAGGCCCAGAAATACACCGCGCACATTGACCGCATAGACCCGATCCAGGGCTTCCACCGAGAGGTCTTCGAGTAACCCCTGGCGGCCTTCGATGGCAGCGTTGTTGACGAAGGCGTCAATGCGCCCGAAATGCGCCAGGCTGCGCTCGACGCAGCGGCGCACGTCCTCTTCAATGGAGACATCGGCACCCAGCGTCAGCACCCTTGAGGGATCGAAGTCGCTGTCTTCGACGATCCGCGCCAGCGCGGGCTGATCGAGATCGACTAAAACCACCCGCTGGCCATCGGCAAGCAGGCGCCGAACCAGCGCCAGGCCGATACCGCCGGCAGCGCCAGTGACAATGGCGACCTTGTGGGTTGACTCAGGCATGAGCGGGCTCCTTGTAGGCGTTGCGCAGCTGTTCAAGTGTGGGTGCCGGCTCGGCAAGGTCGCGGACCTTGACCAGCAATTTGCCCTTGTTGCTGCCGTCGAACAGTCGGGCGAAGGTCGCCACGGTGTGTTCCAGACCCTCGACAATGTCTTCGGCAAAGGTCATGCGGCCCTCGCGCAGCCAGCGCGCCATGACCTCACGCGCCTCAGGGAAGCGGTCTTGCATTTCCGGAGTGATATAGCCGCGCACGGTCAGGCTGCGCGCCAGAATCTGCCAGTAGTTGTATGGCCCGGGCACTGGCTGGTCGGTGTTGTATTGAGCAATGGCGCCGCAGAACACCACGCGCCCGAAGCGGTTCATGTTGAGCAAGGCGGCGTCCAGTATTTCGCCGCCGACGTTGTCGAAATAGATGTCGACGCCATCCGGGCAGGCCTTGGAGATGGCCTCTTTCAGATCGCCACAGGTCTTGTAGTTGATGGCGGCGTCATAGCCGAGCTCATCGACGATCCAGCGGCATTTCTCATCCGTGCCGGCCAGGCCCACGGCCCGCGCGCCCTTGATCTGGCCGATTTGCCCGGCCAGCGAGCCGACCGCACCGGCGGCGGCGCTGACCAGCAGGGTTTCACCCGGCTGTGGCTTGCCGAAATCGAGCACGCCGAAATACGGCGTCAGGCCCACGGCACTGAAAATGCTCAGGTGGTAGTTCAGTGGGTAACCCTGGTCGCCGCGTACGACATGAATCTGCTCGCCGTCGGCGTAGGTGTAATCCGCCCAGGTGTTGCACGCGATCCCCACGGCGAAATCGCCCACCTTGAAACCCGGGTGCCGGCTGTCCACCACCCTTCCCAAGGTCGAGCCGCGCATCGCCTCGCCCAGCGCCAGCGGGGCCGCATAACTGGCTTTGCCGCTCATCCAGCCGCGGGCACCGGGGTCCATCGACAGGTAGAGATTTTGCAGCAGCACTTGACCGGGAGCCGGCGGGTGCAGCGGTACGCTGCGCAGGCGGATGTCGTCGTCGGTCGGCACCCCCTGGGGGCGACTGTGCAGGTAAAACTCACGATTGAGCAGAGTCATCTGGTTTTCCTTGTCAGGGCGCTGTGCTGCGCAGTTATTGAGCGGTCCATCCGCCGTCCACGGTCATCAGGCTGCCGTGGACAAACGACGCGGCGTCCGAAGCCAGCCACAGCACGGCGTTAGCCACTTCATGCACCTCGCCCAATCGCCCGACCGGGTGAACAGCAACCAGCTTGGGTTCAAGTTCAGCCAGGTTCGGGTTGGCATTGAGCATCGCGGTGCGGATCACCCCGGGGCACACGGCGTTAATGCGAATGTTGCGGCTGGCGTATTCCACCGCAGCGCTCTTGGTCAGGCCGGCGACCGCATGCTTGGTCGCGTTGTAGTCGCTGGAGCCGGGCAACACAGTCAGCGACAGGGCCGAAGCAGTATTGACGATGACCCCGCCGCCCTGGTGCTCCATCTGCTGGATCGCGTACTTCATCCCCAGCCAGACCGACTTGAAATTGACCGCCACAATGCGGTCGAAATCGGCTTCTTCGATGTCTGCCAACAGCTTGCCCGTGCTGCTGATACCGGCGTTGTTGTGGAGGATATCCAGCCGCCCGAAACGCTCCACCGTTTGCGCCACCAGCGCCTGCATCTGCTCGGCCTGCGTGACGTTGGTGCGCAGAAAGGCCGCCGTGCCGCCAGCCGCTTCGATAACCGCCTGACAGGCCTGGCCCTGGTCGGCATTGATGTCGGCCAGCATCACCCTGGCTCCGGCCCGTGCAAACGCCTGCGCCGTGGCCGCGCCGATCCCTGACCCCGCACCAGTGACCAGTACCACTTTGTTGTCAAATTGCCCGCTCATGTTCACACCCTTGTCTGTCGTTGTTGTTGTACGTGCCCTGCCCGGCTGTCAGCCGGCCTTGCGCACGGATTCAAAGGCCCAGTCGAACACCCGCTGATCGCCGTGGCGCGCCGTGATCGTCAAGGTGACCTTGACGATCTTCCAGCCCTCGGCGGTGCGCAGCAGATCCGTGATGTAATGGCCGTAAAGGAAACAGTGGTAGTCGCCGTCCGGTCGGGTCAGGAAATGCCCGGCCTGCATGTAGGAGGTGCAGCTGGCCTGATGGCCGTTGATGCGGTGCAAATGGTTGCTGCTGATGTGCTGGGTGGCATCGAAGCCTTCCAGCCCGCGCACCCGCTCAGCCCAGTCGGCAGCGGACATTTCCAGGTTCAACTGCGGGTCGAAGCTGCGGTAGTCGATCCATACCCGCTCCAGCATCAGCGAGCGCAGCAGGCGCCAATCCCGTTGGTCGAGGGCGGCGGCGTACTGGATGATTACATCGCTGATGGCCAGACGATCCGCAACCTCGCCGCTGTTGGGAATATTGATCATCGTGCCTGCGCTCCCGGTGTGCCGAGCAACCGATAGGAGTAATCTTCACGGTCGCGGCGCCCCAGGGTGGCGGCGACTTCGGGGTTGTTGGGGTTAATCAGCGGGCGCTCGACAAAGTCGGCCATGCTCAAGCCGACTCGATCGACCCGGTGCCAGTCCAGAACCGACTGGCGATGACGAATCGCCCACGTGCCGTCGATGCACTCGAAGCGGTCCAGGTAACGACCGCCGCCAACGATGTCGTACAGCTCATTGCCATCGGGTGCCTGCAACACCACAGTCCAGTAGGTTTCGGCCCCGGCGACGTTACCGTCGAGGCTGATCATCGTGTTGCTGACCACATGGCGGGTCACCGTCATGCGCTGGTGCTCAGGCCACAGCCAGTCGACAAAGCCTTCGGCGCTGCCTGAATACAGCGGTGCGTGATCGTCCGTGCCGTCGGGGTGCCAGCAGGACAGCGTGAGGGCACGGTCCATGCGGTCGATGCCGCGGCAGTAGCGATGGATCACCTCGGTGATCGCCATCTTGGCGGCCACCGAGGCGAAATCGGGGGCTTTCTGGGTCATGCTATTCACCTGTGGTTTTTATTGTTGTGAACGGGTTCTGTGCCGTTAACCGGTAACGTCGGCGGAAACTGCGATCAGCGCGGCATCGACCTCCAGCAGGTCATCGCGCCGGCTTTCGCCATGGCGTGGGTAGTCGGTGTAGCCAGCTGTGCCCTGGGTGTAGTAGGTCGCGATGTCTGGCCGGTTGATCGGCCAGCCATGGCGAAAGCGCTCGGCCAGGTCAGGGTTGGCGATATAGGCCTGGCCAAACCCGACCAGATCGCACTGACCGCTGAAGATCATCTGCGCGGCGCGCGAGCGAGTGAAGCTGGCGACCGTCATCAAGGGACCGTCGAACAGCGGCCGCAAGGTGGCGTAGACGTCCCAGTCCATGCCGTAGTCGCCCACCTGCAGGTAGGCGATGGCGCGCTTGGACAGCTGCTGCGTCAGGTAGCTGTAGGTCGCCACCGGGTCGTCATCGAAGACGTTGTGAAAGGTCCAGCCGGGCGAGACTTTGACAGCGACGAAATCACTGCCCAGCGAGGCTGCGATGGCATCGACGCAGGCGAGCAAAAAATGCGTGCGATTCTCCAGGCTGCCGCCGAATTCGTCGTCACGCAGGTTGGTGTTGCTGGAGAGAAACTGCATGGGCAGGTAACCGCTGCCGGCGTGAATTTCCACCCCGTCAAAACCCGCTTCGCGGGCCAGCTCCGCGCACTGGCGGTAGCTGTCGATGACCTGATAAACCTCTGCGCTACTCAAGGCTCGTGGTTGCGGGTAGGCGCGCTTTGGCCGCGGGCACTTAACCGTGTAGTGGCGCGCCAGCGGGTCCGGTTGTATCGCCGACGGCGCCACCGGCTGTGCGCCGGCAAGCATCAAGGGGTCGGTCAGCCGTCCGACGTGCATGATCTGGCAAAAAATCGCACCTCCCTCGGCATGCACCGCATCGGTGACCTGCCGCCAGCCATCGACCTGTGCCGGGTTACACAGCCCCGGCGCGAACAGGTAACCGTTGCCCATCGGTTCGGGGTACACCCCTTCGGTCACGATCAGCCCGGCGCTGGCGCGCTGGCGGTAATGCTCCACGTTCAGTGCCGTGGGTACGCCGTCAAGGCTTGAACGGTTGCGTGTCATGGGCGCCATCACCAAGCGATTTTTCAGGTGCAGCTTGCCGATCTGCAAGGGTTGGAACAGTGCGTCGATCAACTCACTCATAGCAGGTACTGCCTCGTCAGGTGATTCGGGAGTATCAGGCGCTGGCACCCAGGATGAGGTCTGCCGCGCGCCAGCCGAGAGCCATGGCCGGCCCGTTGGTGTTGGCTGACACCAGTGCCGGCATCACCGAACAGTCGGCCACCCGCAGCCCCTGCACACCGCGCACGCGCAAGTGCTCATCGACCACCGAATCCTCCGTCAGGCCCATGCGGCAGGTGCCGATGGCATGGGTGCCACACAAGGAAGTGCGGCGGAAGAAATCGAAAATCTGCTCATCGCTCTGGCATTGAGCGCCCGGCATCAGTTCTTCGCCCGCGTACTCGGCCAAGGCCGGCTGCGCCATGTACTGACGCATGTAACGCACCATCGCCACCGCCGCCCGACGGTCCTCCTCAGTGCTCAACCAATTGGGGGTGATTGCCAGCGGAACATCCGGGTCGGCGGACTGCACCATGATCGAGCCTTCGCTGGTCAGGTGCAGTAACTGGCCGTAGACGGTCATGCCCGGTTTGTCCTCGACGCCGTCGGGCACCGGGAAATTGTCGTCACTGCGCGGGTAGGTGAAGGCACTGAGGTACAGCTGTGCATCCGGCCGTTCGACCTCGGGCTGCGTGCGAAAGAACGCACCGACCTCGAAGGGGCCAGTGGCCATCGGACCGCTGCGCAGGGTGTAGTACTGCAGCAGGCTTTTGGCCAGGCCCAGGCCCTGGAAGCGCGCATTCAAGCCCTTGTCGCCCTTGAGCCGATACGGCAGCAAGAAGCCCAGGTGGTCGCGCAAGCGTTGGCCAACGCCGGGGTTTTCCACCACCAGGTCGATACCCAATGGTTGCAGGTGCTCGCTAGCGCCGATACCGGACAGCTGAAGAATTTTGGGCGACAGCAAGGCTCCGGCACTCAACACTATCTCGTCCTTGCAGGCAAACTGCGTTGCCCGGCCTTCCACCCGGCAAGCAACGCCCACGGCACGATTGCCATCGAACAGAACACGGTCGACAAAAGCACCGGTCACCACCTCGAGGTTGGACCGCGTCAGCACCGGATGCAGGAACGCTGCCGCGGAACTCACCCGTCGACCGTTCTTGATGGTGTGCGAGTAGTAGCCCACGCCTTGTTGGTGTTCGGTATTGAAGTCCTCTACACGTGGCAAGCCCATCTGCTCGCCAGCACGCACCATCGCCTCGCTGACCGGGTAGCGAAACTTGCCGGTGCTGATGTGCAGCGGGCCACCGGCACCGCGCATTTCATCAGCGCCCAGCTCGTGGTCTTCGATGGCACGGAAGGCCGCTTTCATCGCCTTCCAGCCCCATTCGGCACCGGCTTCCTGCTCCCAGACGTGATAGTCCTCAGGCTGTCCGCACACATAGATCATACCGTTGATCGAACTTGAGCCGCCGACCACTTTGCCGCGCACCCACATCTCGGCCGACTCGGTGCCTGGCAAACGTGGCTGCTGCACCGGAAAGTGCCAAGCATGACGCGGGTCGCTGACCAGCTTGGCGATGCCTTTGGGCATACTCACGAGCGGGCTCTTGTCCCAGCCGCCGGCCTCCAGCAACAACACACGCTTGCTCGGGTCGGCTGACAGTCGGTTGGCCAACACACAGCCGGCCGATCCCGCACCGACGATGATGTAGTCAAATGCATCGACCGCCATCAGTGCTCCTCCTTCATGATCAGTTGTTCCCGCTGCACGGCCTGAGCCAGTCCCTTGAACATCAGTGCGTAGGCCATCCGTAAAAACTCCTCGGCCTCCTCCGGCCGACCCGATGCAGTGGTGAACACGCTGCTGTAGTTGAGTCGGCAACGCGTCGGCGCCAGCGCTTCGATCTGCCCGGTCGCCTGATATTCGGTCAACCCCGCGGGGCGCTCACCGATGTTGGAGAGCTTGTACAACAGCGTCTGTGGGTCCTGGAAATCCAGACGCTCACTAACCGGGGCGGCAAAGCCACGGTTGTATATATGCCGGGTCAGGCCAAGGCCCTGGCCTTCAAGTTCGACGCGCTCGATCTGCACGTTGGGTTCGTCCTGCGGCCACCAGCGTTCGATGTTGCCGAAGTCCGCCAGAATTTCCCAAAGCATCGCGGCCGGTGCGGCGAAATCGTGATAAACCTGAATGTGATGCATGCCTTTCTCCTTGTTGTTATGGACTACGCACTCAGCCGAGCGTACGTATCGGGTCGCGGCCGTCCCATTCGCGGGCCTGGGTTTTCATCAGGGCGAAGAAGTCCCGGTTGGCCTGGGGCAGCTCGATCAGCTCGATCAAGCCTTCGCCTGCGTCCACATAGATGGCTTCGCCACCGCCCACCAACCAGGCTTCCTGCATCACCACCGCACCGGCTTCGGCACACTGGCGACGGGCCTCGGCCATGCTGTCGACCACCACACAGACGTGGTGCAGGCCGTCGCGCCCCTGGTCGAGCCAGCTGCGGTAAATGGACGGGGCATCGTTGTGCTGCTGGATCAGCTCGATCTGAATGTCGCCCCAATAGGCGATCCATACCGAGAAATCGATGCTGGTAGGCTCGCCACGGTACTGAGCCTTTTCCAGCACCAGATGATCGAAGTGAAAGAACGGACCCACGCCCATGGTCTGGGTCCAGTAACGCAGCGCCGCGTCGATGTCCTGGGGCACAAAGGCCAGTTGCATGACATCGCCCAGGCGAGAGAGCGAAGACGATTGCTTCATCGGGTCAAGCCTCCTGAGTTGCATTGGCGACGGCGGCGGCGATGGCCGTCTTGCTCGGGTTGCCGCGCAGGGTCAGCCCACCGTTGATTTGCAGGTTCTGACCAGTCATGAAGCACTCGTCGCTGGCCAGCCAGACCACGGCGGCGGCGATGTCGGCACTGGTGCCGATGCGCCCCAAGGGGTAACCGGCGACAAAGCTCTCGAATACCCCTGGCACCTGACCTGCTTCGGCGGTCATCGGGGTTTCGGTGAGGCCTGGGGAAATCGAATTAGCCCGAATGCCGCGCTCACCAAATTCGTTGGCCACACAGCGAATCACGTGATCGGTCCCGGCCTTGGTGCCCATATAGGCGGCATGGTCGTGGAACATCACGGTGGCCGTCGCCGAACTGATCTGAATGATCGAGCCGCCATCGGTCATGGTGTTTACCGCGGCCTGGCAGAACAGAAACGGACCGATGTACTGCAACGCCGTCATGCGCTGCAGCTCATCGAGCGTGGTCTCCAGAAACGGTTTGAGCAGCCCCCAGCCGGTGGCATTGAGGGCGATGTCGACCTTGCCGCCCCAGGACGCTGCGAAGTCGAACAGCGCGTCTACCTGATCCTTCTGGGTGATGTCGCAGGTCTTGGCCACACCGCCGATCTGCGCGGCGAAGTGCTCCAGCTCCTGGGCCTGACGCCCGGCCACAACGACCCGTGCCCCTTCGGCGCTGAGGCGTCTGGCGATGACCTGCCCCATGTTGTCGCGCCCCGCCGCTCCCAGCACCACCGCGACCTTGCCTTGCAATTTGCCCATGGTCCAACTCTCCTGAAGTAGAGGGGCGCAGCTCGCTGCGCCCCGAGTGCTGGCTCAGCGTCAGCGAATGCCGCCGCCGGACAAGGCTCCCTGGGTGAAGAACCCGCTGGCCGGCGGTTTGATGACTTCCCAGCCGCCGTACATGGCCGCGTTTTGTTGACGGGTGTAGGCACCGGTCGCCAGGTCGTAGGTCACCCACTCATCGGTCATGTGGCCAGTGGTCTCGTAGAAACTCAGCGGGATGTTGTGAGTGACCCGGTAGATCTTGCCAGTGCTGTCATAGGCATCACCGACGCCCACACTCCACAAGTCTTCATCCCAGTACAGGACCCGACGCGGATAGACGTGGCGCTTGCCAGGCTTGACCGTGGCTTCCACGACCCAGACGCGGTGCAGCTCCCAGCGCATGCAGTCCGGGTTGAGATGGCTCTTGGTTTCGGATTTAGCGTCTGGGCAGACAGACGAATCGCGCATCTTGTAGGCGTTGTACGGAATGTACATTTCACGCTTGCCCAACAGCTTGAAGTTGTAGCGATCCAGTGCGCCGTAGAAGACCGCCGATTCGTCGACCACGCTCGCGCCACCGCCGGTCGGGCTAGGCGTATCGTAGGAAATATCTGGCGCCAGTTTCACCCGACGTTGCCCAGGCAGGTACTGCCAAGCGCGTCGGCCAGTGTCGACCATGTCGATGGAGTCATGGACCAGTAGTTTCTCGCCGTTCTTGCGCGCCGGCTCATTGAAGTCGATGCGGATCATCTCGTAGATGTCATCGGTCTTGATCGGCTCGGTGCGCTGCGGATCGAAGATCGGGTAGATCACCGACATGGCGCCCACACCGGTGACCGTGCGGGTGCCACGGGTATCGATGACGCTGCCGCTCATGCCGGCGGTCTTGAACGCGTACTGGTCGAATTTCAGCAAGCGGTTCCACATCACTTCGTTGCCGGTGTTCGGGAATGGGAACGGCGTGCCGCCGAAGCAGCCATCCAGGCCCAACTCATCATTCTTGGTTTTGCAGGTACTGGCGTTTTTCAGCGCGTTGTCCTGGAAGTACTGTGGATAATTGGCGGTGCGGTGAGTCGGGTAGATGTCCAGGCGATAGCTGGGGTACTTCTGCAGCATCGCCTTGATACCGTCGGTGAGCTTGTCGCTGTACTGAGCCATGTTCTTGGCGTCGATGGAGAACAATGGCTTCTCATCGGCAAACGGGTCGGGACGAATGCCGGGCTTGCTCGGGTCGTAGCTTTTCGGCGGTTTGATCGGACCGGTGTAGGCCGGGATGCTGCCATCGGCATTGCCGGCTTTCTCGGCGCCCCAGGGCAGGTACTTACTGCCGATCTGGTTGACTTCATCAGGTGTGGCAGCGGCAAACGCCGAGGCACAAAATGCCCCTGCGATCGCCACCGTCAGGATCTGTGCGAAGTGACGTCTCATATGCATCTCCTGTTGTTCTTATTTGAGTAATGCTGGAGCGTGAAACCCCAGAGGAACGAGGTTTTCGGGACACCTTCAAAACAAAACAGATCTGTTCGTTTTTTAATAATTTATACCGAAACCGCCGTTGTGCCAATGGTTAAATCACGTCATTTTTTTGCTTTTTGGAAAAGGGCCTCGGCGATGCGTCAAGCGCCGCCAAAGGCCCTGTGAGGGGCCAGCGCCGTGCGGCGCCGGTTCTTACTCAGGCATGGCCGGCCCGGCTCGCAGACTCAGGCCGCCGTCCACCACCAGGCCATGCCCGGTGATGAAATCAGCCTCATCGCTGGCCAGCAGCAAGGCCGCCCTGGCAATGTCCAACGGGGTGCCAAGGCGCTTGGCCGGTGCAGCGTTTTCCCAGGCATGGCGTATCTGCGGTTGGTCGAACAACCAACCGGTCATGCCGGTGGTGATCGCCCCCGGCATGATGTAGTTGGCCGTGACCCCATGCCGGCTCAGCTCATGTGCCAGAGTCTTGGTCAGCCCGGCCAGTGCATGCTTGGAGGCCGCATAGGCGGCAATGTTGCTGTCGCTGAATTGCGCGGTGATCGAGGCAGTGTTGATGATCCGCGCGCGCCCGTTGCGCCTGGCGCGCTCGATCAGGTGCGGAATTGCCGCCCGGCACAGACGGAAGACCGCGTTCACATTCACCTCGAAGGTGTCGTGCCACATTGCATCAGGCATCGTCACCACCGGTGAAACAGGGGCGACGCCGGCATTGTTGAACAGAATGTCCAGCCCGCCGAATTGCTCCAGTGCCATTTCCACCGCCAATGCCGGGGTATGGGCATCGGTCACGCTCCTGGCCAGGACGACCACTTTCGACGTTTCGGCAAACAGCGCCTCGATCCCCGACTCGGGCCGGTCCACCGCCACCACGCGCGCCCCTTCGGCCACAAACAACTCGCAGGCGGCGCGACCGATACCCGAAGCCGCCCCGGTGATGATCGCAACCCGGTCCTGCATTCTGGAAAACACAGCCATTGACGCATTCCTCCGGATGATTGCTTGTCAGGCGCCTACAGGCGCACCACCACTTTGCCCGTGTTGCTGCCATCGAACAGGCTGGCAAAGGCTGGAAGGCAATTGTCCAGGCCATCGACCAACTGTTCGCGAAACTGGATCTGCCCTTCGAGCAGCCACTCGCGCATTTGCGCCGCACCTTCACCGAAGCGCGGAAAATAGTCGCGGATCAAGAAGCCTTCCAGGCGTGCACTGTGGGCCAGGATCTGCCACATGTTGTACGGCCCGGGCACAGGCACCGTGCTGTTGTAACCGGAGATTGCCCCGCAAAAGACGATGCGCGCCCGGTCATTGATGTGCAACAGCGCTGCATCGAGGATGGCGCCGCCGACATTGTCGAAGTAGATGTCCACACCGTCGCGGCAAGTGCTGGCAATCGCCGCCGACACGTCGCCCACCTCTCGGTAATTGATCGCCGCATCGAAGCCCAGTTCGTCGCACAACCAGCGGCACTTCTGTTCGCTGCCTGCAAGGCCCACGACCCGACAGCCCTTGATCTTGCCGATCTGCCCGACCAGCGACCCCACGGCCCCGGCCGCAGCGCTGACCAACAGAGTCTCCCCGGCCTTGGGCAGCCCCACTTCGAGCAAGGCAAAATACGCGGTCAGGCCCACCGGCCCGAAGATGCTCAGGTAGTACTGCTCCGGGTCATCGAAGGCGTTGTCGATTTTCGCCAGTGCGGCGCCTTCGGCGATGGAGTAGGTTTCCCAGCCGTTGAGCCCCATCACCAGGTCGCCTTCGACAAAGCCCGGATGCCGACTGTCGATCACCCGGCCCAGGCTGGTGCTGCGCACCACTGCCCCCAGTTCGATGGGTGGCAAGTAACTGGGGCCTTCGGCCATCCAGTCGCGGATCGCCGGGTCGATGGAGAGGAACTGGTTGTGCACCAGCACCTGGTTTTCCTGCAGCGTGGGCACGACGTCCTCGCGCGGCACCACGTCACGTTCGGTGGGCAAGCCCTGGGGGCGTTGTTGCAAAATCATCCGGCGGTTGACAAGCGACATGGGGGATTCCTTGGCGAATGAGTGCCGGCATCGAGTACTACGACACCGGCCCAGAGGTTCAGAGTGTCGGTTCGACGCGCTGCGGATCGTCACTCAGGTAGTAGTCGATCCAGCGATGGAAATACTGGTTGCCACGCTCGTTACGCCCGAATATCACATGCTTGTGCGCGCCACTGGCAAGGCCTTCCTGGACCTTGAGGCCCAGTTTGTAGTCCTCCTCGTCGACCACGTCCTTGAGCCAGTCCATCATGGTTTCCAGCGCCTGACGCTCCTCGTCGGTGGTCGGCGCCGTGTGGTGGATATAGTGCAGGATGGTGGTGTTCACGCCAGGTGTCGGCCCCGGAATCAGCTGCGCGACCTGGGTGATTTCCGGCGCCACGAATATCGAGCTATTGGGAAAGAAGGTGCGCACGAAGTCATAGCCATCGTTTTCGTGCCGGTACCACTGCTCCGCGGGTACGTCCTTGAGCTTGCCCATGCTGCGCTGCGGAAAGCCAATCATCAGGTGCGGTCCATGAGCCTCGAACTGCATGATGTTAGAGTAGGTGCGCTGGTTGATCGTCTGGGGATGTGCGGCAGCAAAGTGATAGCCTTCCAGATAGCCGTCGTACGTGATTTTCCAGTTCGCCCCGTGGATGACCCGGCTGCCGCAGTAGTGCCAATCCTTGAAGCCGAGCGACGCGACGTCATCCATCATGCCACCCAGAAAGCCCTCGAAATCGGTTTCCTGGCCCGGCGTCAGTACCGCGAAAATCATCCCGCCGCGCTCGAACACCGGCAGCTGGGTCAAGGGCATCGCCGCCTTGTCGACATCGCCGTAGGTGTCCTCGGCATAGATGCGCAACAGGCTGCCGTCATTGCCGTACAGCCAGGCGTGGTATGGGCAGGAAAACTTCTCGCATTTCCCCTTGCCGTCCGCCACTTGCATGCCACGGTGGGCACAGACGTTGAGCATGGCCCGCACGCTGCCATCCTTGAGCCGGGTCAGCAGCAACGGCACGCCCAGCAGATTGCGGGTCATGTAGGTGCCTGGCCCGGGCAACTCTCCGGACATTGCCGCTAGGATCGGCAGGCGCTTGTAGAGCTTCTCGACTTCCTCGTCCCAGCGCGCCCTGTCAACATAACTGCTGCTGTCGACGCGCATGATGTCATCGGCCTGGTCGGTGGAGCGATGGTCGATGTAATCCAATAGCTTTGCGGCAATCCGGTTGTACTGCTGGTGTTTGACGTCTGCGTTCATGATGGACACCTGTTTTCTCTTGTTATCGGGTGCTGATTGCACTGTGGCGTGTGCTCATCGTATCCAGCCAGCGCGCCAGGTTCGGGCAGCGTGCAGCGTCGAACGGCTGGCCGACCAACATACCGAACTCGATGAACACGAACAGCTGCAGGTCGGCCACGCTCAGGCGCTCGCCGCACATAAATGGCTGACTGCCCAGCTGCCTGTCAAGCCACGTCAGGCCTTCCTGGGCAGCGCATTTCAATTCATCGGCGACGCTGGGGTAGCAGCGCACCCGGTCCTTGAACAAACCCAGCCCCTCGGCCCCGCGAAAGCCACTGGTGAGCGGCTGGACCACCGCCAGGTCAACACGCCGCCACCACATGCGAGTGACGGCGCGTTCCCGGGCGCTACGGCCAATCAGTGACACGTCGGGATGCAGCTCCTCGAGGTACTCGCAAATGGCCCAGGTTTCGGCCAGACCGGTGCCGTCGTCGAGCATCAGCACCGGCGTGGTGCCCGTTGGGTTGAGGGTCAGAAAGTCGGGCTGGCGATTGACACCCGCAACGATATCCACCTGCTCGCAGGGCAACGTCAGCGCCTTCTCGGCCAGCAGCATGTTGACCAGCCTGGGGTTGGGCCCAATGGAGCTGTAGAGCTTCATGTTCACCCCCGGCTCAGAACTGCACGCGCTTGGTAAAGCCACCGTCGATGATGACGTTGGTGCCGGTGATATAGGCGGCCATGGGGCTGGACAGGAAGACCATCGCACGCGCGACGTCTTCAACCTTGCCAAAGCGGCCCATGGGAATTTCCCCCAGGGTTTTGCTGTACAGCTCGGGCATCGCGTCCTTGATCGCCGCCCAGTTGCCGCCCGGATACTCGGTCGGCCCGGGGGACAGCATGTTCACGCGGATATTCTTTGGCGCCCACAGCTCGGACAGTTGTTTGCCGTAAGTGATGATCGCTGCCTTGATGGCGTTGAACGCCTGCGGGTAAATGAAGGTTTCCACCGCCGCAGTGCTGGACATCAGGATCACCGCCCCACCATCGCCACCGCTCAAGGCCTCCTCCAGCACCTGACAACCGGTGACGGCGCCCATCATGTCCAGGCGAAAGCTCATCTCCCAGTCCATGGTGCCCTGTGCCCCCGACGAGCTGGCGTTGTGAATGAACACGTCGCAGCCGCCCAGACGTTCGGCGGCGCTGCGCAGCCAGGCCTCGTAAGCGGCGCTGTCATTCATGTCAAAAGCATCGCCATAGGCTTTCACGCCTTTGTCTTGCAAGACCTTGATGGTCTCCCCCACGCGCTTGGCGTCACGGGAGAAGAAGGCAATGTCGCAGCCTTCGTCGGCATACAGCTCCAGCGCCGCCCGGCCAATGCCACGGCTGCCACCGTTGATGATGACCTTCTTGCCACGTAGTCCGAGTTCCATAGTCGCTTCCTTTGGTTAGATTTCGCTCGGCGCGCAACCCGCCGACGCGTGCGTTTGATCGGTACCTGCCGCCCAGCCAAGGCCACGGCGCAGCAGTTCGTAGAAAATCGGGCTGTCCCAGGCGCAGCGGTCCACCTGTGGCCAAAACTCCATCAGCGGCCTGAGGTCATAGTGGCCACGGCAGTGGCCGAGGGTCAGGTACAGCACCCCGCCCTGCCCCAGCGCTCGCAGGTACAGCACCGGGTGGCGCTGGTATGCCCAGTGTTCGCGGACAAAGCCTGGGGTCTGGCCTTCGAAGCCGGTGTCGAGCAACACCTGGACCTCGGCCTTCATGTCCATCAGGTAGCGTTCGTCGGTCACCTCGAAGGAGTCTATGCCTGCCACCAGCGGGTGTTGCGGCTGCACCACATCGACACGAAATGGCTCGATGGGCGGGTGCGCGGCAAACTGCGAGCCGAGCATCTGCATCAGTTGCGGTTCGCTGTCCGGGGTGTCGACCCGCCCGTCCTCGAGAAAACGCAGGATCGAGTTGGTGCCGTGTAGCGCGTACCAGCGCCCACCGTCTTCAAGCCATTGGCGCAACACCGCCTGTTCGCTGTCGCTGGGCAGCACTTCACAGGTGTAGGTGACCAAAAAGCTGGCCGCCCGAATGGCCTCAAGGTTGGCGTAGTCCTCGAACACCCGCACGCGGATACGCGGGTTTTCCCCCAACAGCTTGAGCAGCTCCAGGCGCGCGAAATCGATGTCGTGGTATTTGCCAGCGGCGATCAAGACGCAATCGATACGCCCCGGTTGTGAGGTGTGCGCTGTGCTCATCGGGTGGCTCCGGCAACGGTGTTATCGAGGGCGTCGGTCGCTGCGGCCTGCGGGCTGTGGCGGGTCTCGCCACGCAGCAGGAAGTGAGACAGTGCCGGCACCAGGATGAGTGCGCCGAGCATGTTCCAGAGGAACATGAAGGTCAGCAGGATGCCCATATCAGCCTGGAATTTGATCGGCGACCAGGCCCATGTAACCACCCCGGCACCCAGGGTCACACCGACCAGCGCCACCACTTTGCCGGTGCTTGCCAGCGCCTTGCGATAGGCCTCGCTTACCGACAGCCCGCTGCGCTGAAAGGCCAGTTGCGTGCTGAGCAGGTAAATCGCGTAATCCACGCCGATCCCGACCCCCAGCGCGACCACCGGCAAGGTCGCGACCTTCATGCCGATGCCCAGGTGCACCATCAGCGCTTCGGCCAACACCGACGTCAGCACCAGCGGTACCAGCGCGACGATGACCGCGCGCCAGCTGCGGAAGGTGATCAGACACAGCAAGGCCACGGCGGCATAGACATACAGCAGCATCTTGCGATTGGCTTCCTTGACCACGATGTTGGTCGCCGCATCGACGCCAGCATTGCCGGCGGCAAGGAGGAACTCGCGGTCCTGGGTGGTGTGCTCGGCCGCGAAGGCCTGGGCGACGTTGAGCACGCGTTCCAGCGTGTCGGCCTTGTGGTCGGCGAGATAGGCCAGCACCGGCGTCATGGTGCAACTGGTGTTGAGAAACTCGGAGTTCCATGACACCGCATTGCCGATCTGGGCATCGATGATGCTTTGGTTGTCACTGATGGTCGCCCACTTCGGGTTGCCCTCGAACATGCCGGCGGTATAGGTGCGGATCGTGTCAGCCAGCGATACCGTGCGCTGCACGCCGGGCACTTGTGCCAGCTGCCAGCCCAGGCGATCGACTTCGGTCAGGGTTTCGTAGCTGCGGCACCCATCGGGCGGGGTTTTCACCATCACCGCGAACACATCGCTCGATATCGCGTAGTGCGAGGTAATAAAGGCGTTATCCAGGTTGAAGCGCGAATCCGCCCGCAGCTCCGGAGCCCCCGCATCCAGGTCGCCCACCTGTAGCTGCAACGAGGTGACAAACCCCCAAACCCCTAGCACCAATGACACCACGATCACCAGCAGTGCTGGGCGCCGCTCGGTGAAGCGCGACAGCCAGCGCCACAGGCCTCTGGCCTGATTTTCTTCGGCCTCGGCCGCCAGGCTGCGGCGCGCCGCACGAGGCGAGACACCGACAAAGGACAACATCACCGGAATCAGGATCAGGTTGGTAAAGATCAACACGCCAACACCGATACTGGCCGTCAGCGCCAGCTCGCGAATCACCGGAATATCGATGATCATCAACACGGCAAAACCCACCACGTCAGCCAGCAGCGCGGTGACACCGGCCAGGAACAGGCGCCGGAAGGTGAAGCGCGCCGCGACCAGGCGATGGGTACCGCGACCGATGTCCTGCATGATGCCGTTCATTTTTTGCGCGCCGTGGCTCACGCCGATTGCGAACACCAGGAACGGCACCAGCATGGAGAACGGGTCGAGGTTGTAACCCAGCGACACCACCAGCCCGAGCTGCCAGATCACCGCGACAATCGAGCAACTGAGCACCAGCAAGGTACTGCGGATGCAGTGGGTATAGAGGTAGATAATGGCGACCGCGACCACCACCGCGACGAGGAAGAACACCATGACCTTTTCCAGGCCCGCGATCAGGTCGCCAATCAGCTTGGCAAAGCCGATCACGTAGATATTGACCTTGGCGTCCGGGCCCTGGGCATGCTGCTGGCGGATCGTTTCTATGGCATCGGACAGTTTCTGGTAGTTGATGGGGTTGCCGTCGGCATCGGTGGGCAGCAGAGGCACCACGATCATGCTCGATCGATAGTCACGCGAAACCAGGCTACCGACCACACCGGCGCGGCCAATGTTGATGCGCAGGTCGCGAATCGATTTGGCCGAGCCGTCGTAATCGTTCGGCAACACCGGGCCACCGGTGAAGCCCTCCTCCGTCACCTCGGTCCAGCGCACCACCGGGGTGAAGATCGACTTCATCCATGGCCGGTCGACACCAGGCAGAATGAACACTTCATCGTTGATCGCAGCCAACTCGGCCAGGTACTCGGCATTGAAGATGTCCCCATCCCGAGCCTCCACCACGATACGCACCGAGTCGCCCATCCCGCGTAACTCATCGCGGTTGGCGAGGAAATTCTTAATGTATTCGTGGCCGTGCGGCAGCATCTTGTCGTAGCTGGCAGCGATGCGCAGGTCGCGGGTCTGGTAGCCCAAAAACAGGGTGACCAGCACACACACCAGCACGATCAACAAGCGGTTATTGAAGATCAGCCGTTCCAGCAGGCTGCCCGAGCGCCCGTCAAAATCCTTGAGCTCGCGCACCACGTCCATCTTCGGCTGGTTAATTGAAGTAGCCATACTTGCCCTCCCCTTGCTGAGCGCTGGTCGCGCTGGCGTTCTTCACCACCACGTTGGGATTGGCGACCTTGGGTTTTTCCAGCGCCACCGCTTCGTGTTGCACGCCCGCGGCGCCGACCAGGGTCAACTGACCGTCTTCACGGGCGGCAAGCCCGAAGAACGGCATGCTGTGCGCAAGCTTCATGGCCTTGAATGTTTTGCCACCGTCGTGGCTGCGGGCGATGTCGCCGGAGAGCGTGCCGAGCAGAAGGCTGCCATCGGGTAAAAAGGCACCGGAGGTAATCCCCGCCTGGGTCTGCGCCTCGACACGGGCCCAGCTGTCGCCGCCATTGATCGAACGCAACACACTGCCGCGCATGCCGAACGCCACCAGATGCCGGCCGTCACTGACCACTCCAAACAGGGTGCCGTCATAGCCGGTGGGCTTGGCCACGAACGCCGCGTCGCCCTTGCCCATGCGCCAGACCATGCCTTGCTCGCCGGCGATATAAAGCGCGTGCCGGTCGGCGCTCATGGCATAGAAATGCAGCTCGCCCGGGTTATCGATACGGTGCTGCCAGGGCTCCCAAGTCTTGCCACCGTCGTCGGTGCGCAGCAGCCGGTTGAACAAGCCGGCAACATAGCCGGTGTTTGCGTCGATAAAATGCACCGCCATCAATGCCTGGGTACCGCCATAACTGCTGAGTACGGCTTCGCGATCCAGGTAGGTCTGGGCGTCGGCCAGAGAACTGCCGCCGCCACCGGACCCGTAATAGGTGTTGATCAGGCGAGTTGCGTCATGCCCGTCCAGCTGCTTGGTCCAGGTTTCACCACCGTCGGCGCTACGCAGCACCACCCCGCCCTGACCAACCGCCCAACCGTTGCGTTCATCGCCGAAGGACACCGCAACCAGGTCGCTGCTGACCGGCACCTGCGCCTGGCGCCAGGTCTTGCCGCCATCATCGGACAAGGCCACATGCCCCCGCTGGCCCACTGCGACGGTGCGCGCGCCCACACTCGCCACCGCAATCAGCGGGCTCATCAGCAAGCGTTCGCTGGTGATCGCCGACACGTCGCTGGGGTCTTCAAACGCCAGCGCCGGAACACCCACCGACAGTGCAACGGCCAACAGCACGCCCCGAAAGCCATGGGGATCAAAGATACGCATAGACACTCTCCTCATGACGCCTACCGTAAACACGGCAGGCGCGCGATTGCTCATCAGAACGTGGATTTCAGCGTCAAAGAGACCCAGCCACGGTCGTTGAGCAGTGCATTGCCATTGGCTCCGGCAATCTGCCCGGTGGCATTCTTGGTGTACTCGCCGAAGTAGTCGTTGTAGGCCAGGCCGACCTTGTAGCGGGAGTAGACGTCAGCCTCCACGCCCACGCTCCACGAACCGGAGTTTTCAGCAGCCCCCAGCGCTGCGGGCGAATTGCCTTTAAGGCCGATACCGAAGTTCATTGGCATGGTCATGTCGACCCCAGGGAACACTTGGTACCAGGTCGGGGTAAACGCGACGTTCATGCCCCAGGCGTCGTCGGTGGCGCACCCAGCGTCGACGCCTTGCGTGCAGGCGTAGTCTTCGTGGTTGAAAAAGGCCTTGGTGGAGCTTTTCACCGAATCAAGGCGCGAGTAGGTCAGTTCTGCTATCAGCGGCGCAGAGTCGAACAACGGCGTCTTGCCTATATAAGCAACCATGTTGACCAGGGCGTGCCAGGTATCACCGCGGGCGAGTTCGGGCGAGAAGCCAACGGTGCTCAATAGCGTGTTTTCCCGCCGGGACAGCTCGGCGCTAACCGAGACAGCCCCGATCAAGCGGCTGTAGCTGATACCGTAAAGCCGTACATCTTCGGCGTAGGCGTTGAAGGCGAAGCCCTCATTGGACAACAGAATGGTTGGCAGGCGGTCGTCGAAGTTGCGCACGTACAGGCCAATGTTGCCGCCCAGCAGATCAGACTGGATCAGCGTGTTCAGCCCCCAGCTGCCCGTGTTTTTCGGTGTGCGATTAGGTCCGTTGTGGAGATCGCCGACATAGGAGAGCCCGCCGACGTTCTGGTCGCCCAGCAAACTGACGTTGCTGGAGCCCAGGTAGGTGCCACCATCGGGCAGGCGGTGCGGATCCCACTCCAGGTAATAGTTGCCGGCGACGCTGATCTTGTCGGTTACCTGCAGGCTGGCGGACAGCTGGCTCTGTGGCAGGAACAGCTCCTTGGCCTCGATCCCCGGTGTCGAGGTGGCCTTGCGCAGGTCCAGAGGGCCCTGGCCGTAGGCAATACTGTCGCCGAAGGAGAACAGCGACTCCCCCCAATACACGTTATGACGACCGGCGCGAAGGTTCAGTGGCATGTCGCCAATGTCCACCTTGGTGAACGCGAATGCATCAAGCAGCTCGCCAGAACGATCGTAATAACGCTCTACATTGCTGGTGAACTTGCGATCCGGGTAGGTCGGCGCAACGCCCAGAGAATCGTTGTACTTGACGTCATCATCGTATGCAAAGTCGTTCCAGCCAGCGGCCGACACGCGAAAGCCATGGGCTTCTTTGAAGACGAAATCGAGTTCGGTCAGGATGTCGACCCGGTTGGTGACCACATCGCCCTTGTCACGGTAGAGCGTTGAGCTGTCAAAGCCCGGCGAATTGACCAGGTTGCTGTCACGCCCTTCGGCCCGCCAGCCGAGGTTGTATTTGAGGGTGTTGTCCCAACGCAAGGCGAGGTCGGGGTTACCTGTATCGATATTGAATGCATAAGCAGGCAACGCTGCAAGGACCACCGCCGCGCTTCCCGCCCGACGCAGCAAGCCTGCGGTGTGGTTGAACTTGGTTTTCTTGTTGTTGTTCTTGTTCATGAATGCTCCGAACGTGAGGTCTGCGCCTCGGCCGTGAGTTTATCTTAAAAAACCAACATGATCGTTTTGTTTGTATTTATTTTTCAGCCCAATCATTTCCTCCTGCTGGAAGCTGTTCAGACGGCTCTAAAGTCGGCTCGTGGAGAGCTAAAAATAAAAACCGACATGTACGTTTTTTATTACCCTACACCCGACTTTCCGCTTGAGCAACCCACCTCCACGCAAATTTCACGGCCGTCGGGTGCCGGGATGCCAACCACGTGGCTTTGCGCCGGGTATGCATTTTTGCAAAGTGGAGGTGCGATTTATGCCGTTAACAAATGCGTTTTTGCACTGTTAGGCTTTACGACGGCAGTACAAAAACAACATCAAGCGCCGCATGGTGCGGGAGACAACTGCATGGAACTTGAAACCCTGATAGTGGAAACCCAAGGACGCGTCGGACTGATCACCCTCAACCGACCCAAATCCCTCAATGCCCTCAACAGCCAGGTCATCGCCGAACTGAACCTAGCCCTGGACCATTTCGAAAATGACTCTCGGATTGGTTGCATGGTCATCACAGGCTCCCCCAAAGTGTTCGCAGCCGGTGCAGACATCAAGGAAATGGTCGACTTCAACTTTCCGCAGGTCTACCTGGACGACTTCTTCACGGCTGCCGACCGTATCGCCAGCCGACGCAAGCCGCTGATTGCCGCTGTAGCCGGCTACGCCTTGGGCGGCGGTTGTGAACTGGCGCTGCTCTGCGACTTCATCTACGCCGCGGATAACGCCCGTTTCGGCCTGCCGGAAATCACCCTCGGCGTACTTCCTGGCATTGGTGGCACGCAGCGCATCACCCACGCATTGGGCAAGGCCAAGGCCATGGAAATGTGCCTGACCGGGCGCCAGATGGACGCACAGGAAGCCGAGCGTGCAGGCCTGGTCGCGCGCATCGTGCCTCTCGACAACCTGCTGGAAGAAACCCTGAAAACCGCGCGGATCATCGCCGAAAAATCGCTGCCGGCGAGCATGATGGTCAAGGAGTGCGTCAATCGCGTGTTCGAAACCGGCCTCAGCGAAGGCATCCGTTTCGAGCGCCGGGTGTTCCACTCGATCTTCGCCACCGCCGACCAGAAGGAAGGCATGGCAGCCTTCGTCGAGAAGCGTGCAGCGCAGTTCAAGCATCGTTGACATCCCAGGCAGGCCATAAGCCTTTCTACTCAGAACAAAGGTGGAGAACCATCACGTGCACATTGGTGTTCCTCTCGAAACGCAGACGGGCGAGACAAGGGTTGCAGCCACCCCGGAAACCATCAAGAAATTGGTTGGCCAGGGTCATAAAGTCACTGTACAGAGCAGTGCCGGCATCAGTGCCAGCGTCACCGACAGTGCTTATGAAGCAGCCGGTGCCACTATTGGAAGCGCTGCCGATGCCTTCGGCGCGCAGCTGATTCTCAAGGTCGTGGCTCCCAGCGACAGCGAACTCATCCAGATCAAGAGCGGCACCGTTCTGGTGGGCATGCTCAATCCGTTCAACAACGAGACCATCGCCAAAATGGCCGAGTGCGGCATTACCGCCTTTGCCCTCGAAGCCGCGCCTCGTACTTCCCGTGCCCAGAGCCTGGACGTGCTGTCTTCGCAGGCCAACATCGCCGGCTACAAAGCCGTGCTGCTGGCCGCTCATCACTATCCGCGCTTCATGCCGATGCTGATGAC
The DNA here is from genome assembly GCF_057838865.1 of Pseudomonas sp. KH_021. Classification (NCBI taxonomy): domain Bacteria; kingdom Pseudomonadati; phylum Pseudomonadota; class Gammaproteobacteria; order Pseudomonadales; family Pseudomonadaceae; genus Pseudomonas; species Pseudomonas sp. KH_021. Next base: position 4,097,848 of record NZ_CM174477.1, read on the forward strand.
CGCAGCCGGTACCGTCAAAGCCGCTCGCGTGCTGATCCTCGGTGCCGGTGTGGCCGGTTTGCAGGCCATTGCCACGGCCAAGCGCCTGGGCGCGGTGATCGAAGCCTCGGACGTGCGTCCTGCGGTGAAGGAACAGATCGAATCGCTGGGCGCCAAGTTTGTCGATGTGCCCTACGAGACCGATGAAGAGCGTGACTGCGCAGTGGGTGTCGGCGGCTATGCGCGACCTATGCCGGCCAGCTGGATGCAGCGTCAGGCCGTGGCCGTGCACGAGCGCGCCAAGCAGGCCGACATCGTCATTACCACTGCACTGATCCCGGGCCGCAAGGCGCCGGTACTGCTCAGCGCCGAAACCGTCGCCCAGATGAAACCGGGCTCGGTGGTGATCGACCTGGCAGCGGCCCAAGGCGGCAACTGCCCGCTGACCGAGGCCGATCAGGTCGTGGTCAAGCACGGCGTGACCATCGTCGGCCCGACCAATCTGGCAGCCGCGGTCGCAGCCGATGCCTCAGCACTCTATGCACGCAACCTGCTGGACTTCATGAAGCTGCTGTTCGACACAGACGGGCAGCTGCTGATCAACCTCGAAGACGACATCGTCGCCGCGTGCCTGATGTGCCGCGACGGCCAGATCGTGCGCAAAAACGGCTGAGGATAAAAACAATGGAAGACATGCTGATTTCCCACGGTATCTACAACCTGATCATCTTTGTGCTGGCGATCTATGTCGGCTATCACGTGGTCTGGAACGTGACACCCGCGCTGCACACCCCGCTGATGGCCGTGACCAACGCCATCTCGGCCATTGTCATCGTCGGCGCCATGCTCGCCGCCGCCCTGACCGTGACCCCGCTGGGCAAGATCATGGGCACCCTGGCTGTGGCCCTGGCCGCGGTGAATGTGTTCGGTGGCTTCCTGGTCACCCGGCGCATGCTGGAAATGTTCAAGAAGAAAGCGGCGAAAGCTCCGGCCGCCAAGGCCCCAGCAGTCAAGGCTGAGGTGCAGCAAGCATGAGCATGAACCTGGTTACATCCCTGTATTTGATCGCCTCTGTCTGCTTCATCCAGGCGCTCAAGGGTTTGTCGCACCCGACCACGTCCCGTCGCGGCAACTTTTTCGGCATGCTCGGCATGGGCCTGGCGATCCTGACCACCGTCGGCTTGATCTACAAGCTGGGCTCCGAGCTGGCCCAAGATGGCATCGTCTACGTGATCGTCGGCCTGTTGATTGGCGGTACCGCCGGTTCGATCATGGCCAAGCGCGTAGAAATGACCAAGATGCCTGAGCTGGTTGCTTTCATGCACAGCATGATCGGCCTGGCTGCGGTGTTCATCGCCGTTGCTGCTGTGGTCGAGCCGCAATCGCTGGGCATCGTGCAGAACCTCGGCGATGCGATCCCGGCGGGTAACCGCCTGGAACTGTTCCTGGGTGCGGCCATCGGTGCGATCACCTTCTCGGGTTCGGTCATTGCCTTCGGCAAGCTGGCAGGCAAGTACAAGTTCCGCCTGTTCCAGGGCGCACCGGTACAGTTCTCCGGCCAGCACAAACTGAACCTGATTATCGGCCTGGCCACGCTCGGCCTGGGCATTACCTTCATGCTCACCGGCGGCTACACCGCCTTCGCGTTGATGCTGGCCCTGGCCTTCGTGCTGGGTGTGCTGATCATCATCCCGATCGGCGGTGCCGACATGCCGGTCGTGGTGTCGATGCTCAACAGCTACTCGGGCTGGGCGGCGGCCGGTATCGGCTTCTCGCTGAACAACTCGATGCTGATCATCGCCGGCTCCCTGGTGGGCTCGTCCGGTGCCATCCTCTCGTACATCATGTGCAAGGCGATGAACCGTTCGTTCTTCAACGTACTGCTCGGCGGTTTCGGTGGCGCTACCGATGCTGGCGGCCCGGCTGGCTCGCAAGAGGCTCGTCCGGTGAAATCCGGTTCGGCTGACGACGCAACCTTCCTGCTGACCAACGCCGACACCGTGATCATCGTTCCGGGCTACGGCCTGGCGGTAGCCCGGGCACAGCACGCACTCAAAGAACTGACCGAGAAGCTGACCCATCGCGGCGTGACCGTGAAGTATGCGATCCACCCGGTGGCCGGTCGGATGCCTGGCCACATGAACGTACTGCTGGCCGAGGCCGAAGTGCCGTACGACCAGGTGTTCGAGATGGAAGACATCAACTCCGAATTCGGTCAGGCCGATGTGGTGCTGGTGTTGGGCGCCAACGACGTGGTCAACCCGGCCGCGAAGAACGATCCGAAATCGCCGATTGCCGGCATGCCGATTCTCGAGGCGTTCAAGGCCAAGACCATCATCGTCAACAAGCGCTCGATGGCCAGCGGCTACGCCGGCCTGGACAACGAACTGTTCTACCTGGACAAGACCATGATGGTGTTTGGCGATGCCAAGAAAACCATCGAAGACATGGTCAAGGCGGTGGCCTGACAGGACAACGTGCGAGGACAGTGGGGCTTGCCCTGACAACCGAAATTGCCTACTGTCTTCGAACAATTAAAAACGTTTTTGTTTGTTTTTGTCTATTCCGAAAAATAACAAGAAGGAGTGAGCAGATGAGCGACTACGACGTGATAGTGCTGGGCACCGGCGCTGCTGGCTTGGCCTCCGCAATTGCCGCCAGTGAAGGCGGTGCGAGGGTGGGAGTCTTCGAAAAGGCCGACCTGGTGGGGGGTACCAGCGCCTGGTCGGGCGGGCAGATCTGGATTCCGAACAACCCTCATCAGTTGGCGCTCGGCAAGGCAGACAGCCGCGAGGAGGCGATCACTTACCTGATGTCGCTCTCACACGGGATGATCCAGGAGGAAATGGCAACGAAGTATGTGGATACCGGCCCGGAAATGATCGAGTTTTTCGAAGCCTGTACACCGGTAAAATTCTGCTCGATCCCGGACTTTCCCGATTACCACCCCGAGCATCCCGGTGGCAAACCCGAAGGCGGCAGGACACTGGAATGCCCCCCCTACCCGTTCGGTGAGCTCGGCCATTGGGCGACGCGGGTACAAACCTCCCCCTATTGGCCAGACCACAACATTACCGTTGGCGAAACCACCCTGGGGCAGCCGGTGCCGACCGAAGTCCCCCATGAGGTTAAAGAACGGCGCAAAGCCAACGATGAGCGCGGCTTGGGGCTTTCGTTGATTGCTCGCTTGCTGCGTGGCTGCCTGGACCGCGACATTGAGCCGTACACCGGACATCGAGCAGTTGAGCTGCTGATGGACGATGACAAACGCGTCTGCGGCGTGCGATTCGAGACTGCTCAGGGTATTCGTGAAGTGCGTGCAGGCAACGTGATCCTCGCCACTGGCGGGTTCGAATGGAACCGCGATCTGGTTCGCGCCTTTGTGCGCGGGCCACTGACTCACCCGGTTTCAGTGCAGAGCAATACGGGTGATGGGCTCAAGATGGCCATGCGGGTCGGCGCCATGCTGGGCAACATGCGCGAAGCCTGGTGGATGCCGGTGATCGAGGTTCCGACCACCGTCAACAGCGCCGGTCAGCAGCTACTGACCTATGAACGCACCATGCCCGGCTCGATCATGGTCAACCGCGCCGGCAAGCGCTTTACCAATGAAGCGGCAAATTACAATGCCTTCGGTGCTGCCTTTCACGAGCAAAACGTCAGCCGCTTCGACTATGCCAACCTGCCCTGCTGGTTGATCTTCACTCAGGCGTTCTACTCCAAGTACCCTTTTATTGGTGGCTTGGCCGACTCCTTCAGCGGCGGCATCTCGGTGCCGCAGTGGGTCACCCGAAGCGACACCCTGGCCCAGTTGGCCGAGCAACTGGGCATTGATGCCACAGGGCTTGCTGACACCGTCCAGCGCTTCAACGGCTTTGCCGCCCAAGGCAACGACCCGGATTTCCAGCGTGGTGACAGCGCAAACGACCTGTGGTGGGGTGAGCCCAGCTTGCGCGGGAAGAAGAGCGCCACCCTGGCACCACTCGAAGAAGGCCCTTACTACGCCATTGAGGTCAAGAGCGGTTGCCTGGGCACCAAAGGCGGGCCACAGACTGACACTGATGCACGCGTATTAGATGTTGACGGCAAAATCATCCCAAGCTTGTATGCCGCCGGCAACGTGATGGCCTCACCAATGGGCATGACCTATGGCGGAGCCGGCGGAACGTTGGGGCCGGGAATGGTGTTTGGCTATCTGGCGGGTAAAGCTGCAGCGCAGGCACTGAAACCGGTGTAGGTGTAATTGTAATTGTTGGCTCGGACAATCCCCCGCTTCCACAGGGTCACAAGATCCATTGTGGGGCGGGCTCGCCCTCAAAGAGGCCACGGGATCAACGCTGTTTACACTCAGCCGTCTAGGGGCTGTTGAGATTCAGCGCGAGTTGATAATGGCTGAGACGAGATTGACCATGGCACAAAAGCTCGTATCGGTCTTATCACTACGCATTGCGATACGCTTAAACTCCTTGAGTTTGCAGAAAAAATTCTCGATCAAGTGCCGCCATTTATAAACGTGCAGGTCAATGCCCAAAAGGGCCCTGCGTTGAGGCATTTGTGAGATGACGATCTTGGCTCCCCGCTGGTTCAAGTCCGCTATCAACCAGTTCGCATCGAACGCCTTGTCGGCGATCAAACCGTCGAACTCCACGTCTTTGAGCAATGGAGCAACACCCACCATATCGTGACGCTGACCGGGCAGCAGGACAAAACGCACCAGATTGCCCAAGGCATCCGTCAATGCCAGGATTTTGGTCGTCATACCGCCTCTGGATTTGCCTATGGCCTGATTTTGAGTCCCCCTTTTGCGCCCTGGCCATGACGATGAACCTTGATAATCGTAGCGTCGACCATTGCATACTCCATGTCGGGCTCATCGCTTACGGCATCGAACAGACGCTTGAAGACGTCAGCCTTTACCCAGTCACAAAAGCGCTTGAAGACCGTATTCCATTTTCCGAAATCAGACGGCAGATCGCGCCATGGACTACCTGTGCGGGCAATCCACAGAACCGCCTCGATAAAACGCCGATTGTCCGTCCCACTGCGGCCGGGATCGCTTGGCTTGCCTAAGCAGTGTGGTTCCATCTTTGCCCACTGGGCATCTGTGAGTACAAATCTGATCATCCTGAAATTTCAACACAGACCGAACCTATGGGAAAGTGTTCATGCCCTTTGAAGGTGCCAGACTCCACGGCTATTCAGCGTAAAGCACACAGCCATAACAGCCTCATGGAAATTCGCTGACGTAATGGCCTCGATCGGCGCGCTGCCGTCCAGCATTCGGTGAGGATTCAGTAATGCTCGGTAGATCTCCCAGGAATCAGCGTCCGGCGAATGCTTCAGCACAGCCTGCACCAGCTTATGTTTCAGGGGATCTAGGTGCCAATCTGGAACGCGCTGCCCCTGGTTACCCAGGCTCAACGCTAGCACTTTTTTGGCTTGAATCTCGTAGCTGATCCACCTGCGTGATTTGCCGGCCATCTCAGCGAACACCGTAGCCGGCAGGTTATGCGGGGCATTGAACATCTCCAGCATCTCCATCCGCTCACGCTGAATATCCGAAAACTCAGGCGTTGGCCCCGAAACAGCCGATATGCGTTGAGCGGCTACAGGCAGCGTGGGCATTGTGCTTCCTGCGCTTGTCACCCCCAGGATGGGAGCGCGCGTCGCGGTAGGGACCACTTCGTCAAAACCTCCCGCCAACTGCGGAACACCTTCTAGGTGAATGGTGATCGGCATGCTAGCCGCTTCAACCTGGCACTGCTCGAAGAGATCCAGTCTATCGGCCCAATCCTGCATCATCCTGCGGCGCTGCTCGACATACTCGGCATGGTTGTACGCTGCGCTCACCTTATCAGGATCGGCGTGCGAGAGTTGCGCATCTATCCAGATCTTCGGATAGCCAATTTCGTTAAGTGCGGTGGACATGGTCCCTCTGATCCCATGGCCTGTCAGCTGGTCTTTATATCCGATCCTTTTCAGCGCAGCATTGAGCGTGTTTTCGCTGATGCGCTTGCTGAGGTCACTGTAGTGGGCAAATAGATAGCTCTGGGCCGGCTTCACTTGATCCAGCAGGTGACGAACGACCTCTATAGCCTGCACCGACAGCGGCACGATGTAGGGCGGGATATCGCCGGGACGCTTACCCTCCTTGCGCAGTTCGAGCTGTAACTGTTTCACCACTTCAGGGGGGATGATCCAAAGACCCTTATCGAGATGGAACTGATCCGGCGTAGCCAGCCGCAGCTCCCCTGTACGCACTCCCGTCAAAAGCAGCAACCGAAGGCCAAGCTGGGTCTGCAGCTTACCGGGATACTTGCGTAGTATCTGGAGCATGGCCGGAAGCTCGAGCATGCGCAGGAATGGATTGTGGCGCACAGCCGGCTGGGGCAGCGCGACGACGTCCAGATCGAACGCCGGATTCAGCGGTAACCCGGGGACGATGATCAGTGCGTAACGGAACATCTGCCGGAACCAGGTACGGACCTTTTCGGCGGTAGTGAGCGCCTTTCTACGCTCGATCCTTGCAACGACTTCCAACAGGTCGGGGCGCTGGATCTCATAGATTGACTGCTTCCCAAGAGTAGGAAGAACGTCTTTGCCAAAGATGCGCTGGATCTGTGAAAGCGTGCTCTGCCGTCCTTCCTTGAGAACGAGCCTACGATGCTCGACCCACTTGTCAAACACGGCCTTGAATGTGTTCTCGTCCGCGAGACGGACGGACTGCCGCTTCTGCTTACGGTGTGCTCGGGGGTTGATGCCCTTGGCCAAAAGAGCTCGGGCTTCGTCGCGTAGGGCACGCGCTTCCCGGAGACTGACCTCGGGGTAAGTGCCCAGCGACATGCGTTTCTGCTTACCGGCCCAGTAGTAGCGGTAGTGCCACGACTTTCCGCCTTCAGGTGCCACCGCCAGGGACAGCCCATCAAGGTCGCCGATGGTGTAGGGCTTTCCGGTTGTTTTTGCTTGCCGGACAGCCAGATCTGAGAGTGCCATGCTCTAGCTCCTGAACTCTTGGTCAGGACTAGATACTGGTCGCGCAGGCCTCGCTCCTCCAGCAACAATCCGGAAACCGTGACACCCGTATTGATGGACTTAAAAATGGACTTAAAAGTCGTGGCTGTCGGTGGTTTCCAGTGGAACTCGCTGGAACGAAAAAAGGACCCGAAGGTCCTGATTTCAAAGACTTACAGAATTCCGTGGAACTCTGCAGATCATAATTTGGAGCGGGAAACGAGACTCGAACTCGCGACCCCGACCTTGGCAAGGTCGTGCTCTACCAACTGAGCTATTCCCGCATTGTCGTGTTGACGGGCGACATTCTATCGCATCAATAATTGCCGTCAACCCTTTGATTCAAAAAACTTTTATTTATTCTCGACGTCCGCGTTCAAATGCGGCCACGCAGCGCGCAGATAGTGCAGCATCGACCACAGCGTCAGCCCCGCCGCGATCATCAGCAATGAGTAACCCACGATCACCCAGAAGCTCAGCGATGCCGGGTTGGCCAGCAGGATCACCAGCGCCAGCATCTGTGCGGCGGTTTTCCATTTGCCCAGGTTGGAGACGGCAACATGAGCGCGGGCGCCGATTTCTGCCATCCATTCGCGCAGGGCCGAGACGACGATCTCGCGGCCGATAATCACCGCAGCCGGCAAGGTCAGCCAGAAGTTGGCGTGTTCTTGCACCAGCAGCACCAGGGCCACGGCCACCATCAGCTTGTCGGCCACTGGGTCCAGGAAGGCACCGAAACGGGTGCTTTGCTGCAGCCGGCGTGCCAGGTAGCCGTCCAGCCAATCAGTGGCGGCCGCGATGGCGAACACAGTACTGGCCGCCATATAGCTCCAGTGGTACGGCAAATAGAACAGCAAAATGAAGAACGGGATAAGCAGAACGCGAAGTACGGTTAAAAGATTCGGAATATTCATGGCACAACTGGCTGCAAGGTGAGCGGGCATTCTACTCGCTATGCAGGTTGGCATAAATCGACTCAGCGAGCTTTTTACTGATTCCTGGCGCCTTGGCGATTTCATCGACGCTGGCGCGGCCCAGCTCCTGCAATCCACCGAAGTGCTTGAGCAGTTCGCGCCGACGTTTCGGGCCAACGCCCGGCACATCTTCCAGGCTCGATGTAGTGCGCGCCTTGCCGCGTCGAGCGCGGTGGCCCGTGATGGCGAAGCGGTGGGCTTCGTCGCGAATCTGCTGGATCAGGTGCAGCGCGGGCGAATCACCCTTGAGGGTGAATTCATGGGCTGCATCATTGAGGTACAGGGTTTCGAAACCGGCCTTGCGCGTGGTGCCCTTGGCGACGCCCAGCAGGATCAGGTCCGGCACGGCCAGCTCCTGCAGTACATCACGCGCCATGTTCAACTGGCCCTTGCCACCGTCAACCAGCAAAACGTCAGGCAACTTGCCCTCGCCTTCCTTGAGCCGGCTGAAGCGACGCGTCAGTGCCTGGTGCATGGCAGCGTAATCATCGCCCGGCGTGACGCCTTCAATGTTGTAGCGCCGGTAATCTGACTTCAGGGGCCCTTCGGGGCCGAACACCACGCAGGAAGCCACGGTGGCTTCGCCGCTGGAATGGCTGATGTCGTAGCACTCAAGCCGCTGCGGTGGCTCATCGAGGTTGAGCACTTCAGCCAAGGCCTCGAAACGGGCGGCGGTATGTTGACGGTTTGCAAGCCGTGCCCCCAGCGCCTGTTCGGCGTTGGTAACCGCCAATTGCTGCCAGCGCGCCCGCGTGCCACGCACCCGGTGGCTGATGGTCAGCTCCCGGCCACGCAGGCTTTCAAGTGCCTGGCTCAGCACCTCGAAGTCCTCATGCACAACGTTGACGATGATTTCATTGGGCAGTTCACGCTCTGGGCTGGCGAGAAAATACTGCGACAGGAACGCGAGCATGACCTCGGATACGTCTTCCTCGATGCCTACCTGCGGAAAGAAGTTCTTGCTGCCCAGCACACGGCCGCCGCGCACGCTGATCAAATGCACGCAGGCACCGCCCGGGTTGACGAAAGCGGCCACCACATCGACGTCGCCTGTACCGCCCTCCATGCTCTGCTGATCCTGCACCCGGCGCAGCAAGGCGATCTGGTCTCGCAACTCGGCCGCTTTCTCGAACTCCAGCGCCATGGCGGCCTCTTCCATGGCGGCGTTCAATTCGTCGGTCAGTTGGTTGCTGCGCCCTTCCAGGAACATGGCCGAATGGCGGACGTCCTGGGCGTATTCCTCAGGTTCGACCAAACCGACGCAAGGCGCCTTGCAGCGTTTGATCTGGTATTGCAGGCACGGCCGGGTACGGTTCTTGTAGAAACTGTCTTCGCACTGGCGCACATGAAAGGTTTTCTGCAAAAGACTCAGGCTTTCGCGAATCGCCCCTGCGCTGGGGTACGGGCCAAAGTACTTGCCCTTCTGTTTCTTCGCCCCGCGATGGATGGTGAAACGCGGAAACTGCCCGTCGGACAAAAACACATAGGGGTAGGACTTATCGTCGCGCAGCAGGATGTTATAGGGCGGCCGCCATTCCTTGATGAGGGTCTGTTCCAGCAACAAGGCTTCGGTTTCGTTGGCGGTGATGGTGGTCTCGACCTGGGCGATACGCCCCACCAGGGCTGCCGTCTTGGGCGCAAGGCCGGTCTTGCGAAAGTAACTGGCCAGGCGTTTCTTCAGGTTTTTCGCCTTGCCAACATACAACAGCCGCGCCGCGTCATCGAACATGCGATAGACACCGGGCCTGCCGCTGCACGTTTCAAGAAAGGCACTGGAATCGAATGGAGCCGTCATGATCAGAAGAGGTTGGCGTCGACCATACCGTGACGCACGGCGAGCAAAGTCAACTCTACGTCGCTTGTGACCGAAAGCTTCTCGAAGATCCGGTAGCGGTAGGTATTGACGGTCTTGGGTGACAGGCAAAGCTTGTCGGAAATGATCTGGACTTTCTGGCAGCCGACGATCATCAGGGCAATCTGGATTTCTCGCTCCGAGAGTAAATCAAAAGGTGATTGGCTAGTCTGGGGCTGAAATGACTTGAGCGCCAATTGCTGAGCGATTTGCGGCGAGATGTAGCGCTGCCCGGCAAACACCAAACGAATGGCCTGGACCATTTCATCCAGGCCCGCGCCCTTGGTCAGGTAGCCCGAAGCCCCGGCTTGCATCAGCCGGGTGGGAAATGGGTCGTCTTCACAGACGGTGACCGCCACGACCTTGATGTCAGGCTGGCTGCGCAACAGCTTGCGAGTGGCCTCCAGGCCGCCGATGCCAGGCATCTTGACGTCCATCAGGACCACGTCCGGCTTGAGTTCGCGAGCGATTTTCAGGGACTCTTCACCTGACTCGGCCTGCCCGATGACTTGCAGCCCGTCGATATCGGCCAACATCCGGGTAATGCCCGTTCGCACCAGGTCATGATCATCGACTACCAGCACCCTGATCAAGCAGATACCTCGCCTTTAGCTCTTTTAAATTGCCGCCACCTTAGCAAAAAAAACCGTGGCGAACCTAGCTCAAAGCGTCAGGTGTCCATCGCAACTGGGCGAAAAGACGACAATTTCAGGAGCGGACCATCATCGGCCTTGATCTTGCGCCCGGGTGAACTGTCGCTTCGGCCAGGCTCAAAACCAGTCGACTGAGGGCCTCCTGATCATGGCCACCCAGGACACGATAGCCGTGTAACAGCTGCTCTTCAGCCCCACTCAGGTACGCCAGCGGCTGCGGAGTGCGCACGCCGGTGAGCACATAAAGTACATCCACGCCCCGTGCGGCCACCGCGGCCAGATAGTCAGCCTTGGGCGTGCGTTCGCCGCTTTCATATTTACCCTGGGCATTGGGCTCCACACCACCGATGTCGCCAAACAACCGCTGAGTCAAGCCGAGCCGCTCTCGTTCTTCCCTGATACGCGATCCGATTCCATTCATTTGAATGTACAATCCTTCTATAAATAACCCTAACGGGTGATTTCATTCCACAAACTCATACGGATTTGAACTATGCACGGGATACGGACTGCCGCACAAGCCAAGGCTTGGCTCGACTATCAAGGCAAATCGGTCAAGGCGTTCGCGCGCGAACACGGCGTTGACCCCACCACGACCTATCACGTGCTGGCGGGTCGCAAAAAAGGACTGCGAGGCGAGTCCCACAAGGTCGCTGTGCTGTTGGGCATGAAACAGGGAGAGGCACCGGACCCGCTCCCGGAACATCACCGCTAGGGCGCCAGGCCAATACCCCGCAGGATGACCGAAGTGACGGTCTGCACGGCACGCTCGAACTGCAGGTCTGACAAGGGCTGATGCTCATTGAGCAGTGTCACCTGATGGTTGAAATCGGCGTAGTGCTGGGTCGAGGCCCAAATCATGTAGAGCAAGGCAGAAGGCTCCACCGGGAGAATCCGCTCTTGCTCGACCCAGCCACGGATCTTCGCTTCCTTCATCTTGGCCCAATCATAAAGGCTGGCGTCCAGAGACCGCCCCAGGTTGGGCGCGCCGTGGATAATTTCGCTCGCCCACACCCGCGAGCCATGCGGCCGGGTCCGTGAGTGTTCCATCTTGGCGCGAATGTAACTGCTGAGCACGACGCGTGGATCGTCGTACATCTCAAAGCTCAGCGCGTCCTGCTTCCACAAATCCAGCAGGCCCAGCAATACGGCTTCGTACAGTTCGGTCTTGGTAGAGAAGTAATAATGCAGGTTGGTGCGAGGCAAACCGACTTCCTGGGCGATATCCGCCATCGCCGCGCCGCCGAATCCTTTCTCGGCAAAGACCTTTTCAGCCGCCAACAGTATTTTTTCCACATTGCGGCGGCGAATTTCGATCTTGTGGTTAGCCATTGGTACGTCCATTTTCCCAAAACGTCGCCTAGGCTATCAGACGCCCGTGTCAGTCGCAGCTTCCTTGATGCGTGGGGAATAGTGCTGACAAACACCAGACAACACCCATCCCAGTCACATTGGCCTGGGCCATGCAACTGGGTTATGCGGTGCTCCCTCCTCAACCCAACGCGCGAGCTGATAGCAGACTGGGACTAACCTTCCTGACTGCAATAATCGGCCAATTTCAGATAATTCAGGGTCCGAAGCTGGCCGCTCGAATCCAGGTACATCATCTTGGCGTGCACCACTTCGCAGACCATAGGGTCGGGCGCTTCCATCCTCACCACTTTGGCAATGTCCAGCTTCATGCCGTACTGATAGGTGGTTTCCTGGCTTTGGGCCTGAACGCCCGTAACAACACTACTGAGTACCAATACTCCACTACCCAGCCAAAAACGCATATTCATGACGGTTCTCCAGGGTATGCGGCGGATCGGGCCTGCAGGTGTGCTGGCTACCGCCGTCATCCATTCAGTGTGGAACCTGGATCCACACCGTGACGCTCGAGGAGATAAACGGCCACGATGGCCGTCAGCCGGCAAGCCGTGCTGCTACCGGCGCGAACTCCATCGGCCGGAGTAGGAGCTGGGCTTGCCCGCGAAGCGTCATGCCTGACACACCGTGGTGGCTCCATCGCCGGCAAGCCGTGCTCCTACCGGCCGGAGGTGGCCAACCTGACTCTCGCCATCGCCACCATCAACGCCTGGAACCGCTTTGGCGTCGGCTTTGCCATGGTTCCGCCTAAAGGCGCACGGTTAGGTGCCTGTGACCCGGGCCCGGTAGCTGCCCGGGCTTTCGCCGGTCCATTTCTTGAACGCCCGGTGAAATGCGCTGGGCTCCTGGAAGCCCGTCTGTTCGGCGATTTCGGCAATGCTCAGGCGGCTGTCGTGTAAACGCTCGAACGCCATCGCGCGACGCACTTCGTCCTTGATCGCCTGATACGAACGCCCTTCACGCTCCAATTGACGGCGAAAAGTGGTCGGGGTCAACGTCATCTGTGCAGCCATCTCCAGCAAGGTCGGCCAATGCCCGTACTGACTGGCTCGCAACCGTCGATAGACCTGGTTGGCAACCCCGCCCTGATTTCGAAAGCGGATCACCAGCCACTGCGGGGCACTGCGCAAAAAGGTCTTTAGCGCCGCCAGGTCCTGGACCACCGGTAACTGCAGATATTCAGCGGCAAATTCGATTTCGGTGCGCCCGGCACCCAACACCCGGTTAGGCCCCCACAGGAACGGATCATCATCCAGCGCAGGCCTTGCATCGCGCAGCTCGGTGCGATCAATGGGAATACGTCGCCCACCCAGCCAGCACAACAGGCTGATTATCAACACCAGAAAGGTTTCTTCGGCATACACGCGTGCCTGTTTATCGCTTTGCTGGCTGTGCACGCTGATCACCGCACGTTGGCCGCGTATGCTCAAAGTACCGCGCATATCCCGTAAAAACAGCGCAAAATTACTCAGGCATTGGCGTAGCGCCTTGCCCAGGGTTGGCTCCTGGATCAGAGCGCGGCAGATCAAAGCAAAACTGCCCAGCGGCATGCCATGGGAATCGAGCCTGAAAAATTCATCTTCCAGCTCGTGGATCAAAATCAACCATAGGCGCGCAAAGGCGGGGGCCGACACCCGAGCTGTGTGATCAACCAAGGCGTCTGCGGCGATCCCGGCCTGAGCCAACATGCGCGCCACTTCGGTGGGCCGATCCTGTAATCGATAAAGCATGGTCTGGACGAAATAGGCCGCGACCGAATCATTATCCCGCATTGCATTCCCAGTGATGGCAACGGCCGTTTATGGCAAAAAATGCCAGGCCAAGTGGACAGTTTCGGCATAGTGTCAAAGGATCGACACCCCTAGACTCAATGTATCTGAAGGGTGGCGCCTGTCCCTGCGCACAATCGACCGGCACAAATAGCATGCCGCTGTCCGACTGCCAATGCCCTTTTCCCAGTAGCCCCTGACAAAGATCAGCGGAGTCGACCATGAACAATAATGACATCTATGTAGTAAGCGCCGTGCGCTCGGCCATCGGTACCTTCGGCGGCTCGCTCAAGGACCTGCCGCTGGCAGACCTGGCCAGCGCCCTCACCCGCGCCGCGCTGGAGCGCTCCAACCTCGCCCCTGAGCAGATCGGCCATGTGGTCATGGGTAACGTGATGCCCACCGAAGCTCGCGATGCCTACCTGGCTCGTGTCGCGGCCATGAACGCCGGCATCCCCAAGGAAACCCCGGCCTTCAACGTCAACCGCCTGTGCGGCTCGGGCCTGCAGTCCATCGTTTCGGCGGCGCAGAGCCTGATGCTCGGCGACGCTGGCGCTGTGATCGCTGCCGGTGCCGAATCCATGAGCCGCGGTCCTTACCTGCTGCAACAAGCCCGTTGGGGCGCACGCATGGGTGACTTCAAGGCTATCGACTACACCACTGGCATCCTGCACGACCCCTTCGAAAACTTCCACATGGGCATCACCGCCGAAAACGTCGCCGCTCGCAATGGCATCACCCGCCAAATGCAGGACGACCTGGCGCTGGTCAGCCAGCAGCGCGCCGCCCGCGCCATCGCCGAAGGCCGCTTCGACTCGCAGATCGTGCCGATCGAGCTGGTTACCCGCAAGGGCACCCAACTGTTCCAGGTCGACGAGCATGTACGCGGTGATGTGACCGCCGAGCAGCTGGCAAAAATGAAACCGGCGTTCAAGAAAGACGGCACCGTCACCGCGGGCAATGCCTCGGGCATCAACGACGGCGCCGCGGCGCTGGTGATGGCCACGGGTGCCACCGTTCAACGTGAAAACCTCAAGCCGCTGGCCCGCCTGGTCGCCTACGCCCACGCAGGCGTCGAGCCAGAACTGATGGGCCTGGGCCCGATCCCGGCCACGCGCCTGGCGCTGAAAAAGGCTGGCCTGTCCATCAGCGACCTGGATGTGATCGAGTCCAACGAAGCGTTCGCGGCGCAAGCCTGTGCCGTCAGCCAGGAGCTCGACTTCGACCCAGCCAAGGTCAACCCTAACGGTTCGGGCATCTCCCTCGGCCACCCGGTCGGCGCCACCGGCACCATCATTGCGACCAAGGCTATCCACGAATTGCACCGGGTGCAGGGCCGCTACGCTCTGGCAACCATGTGCATCGGTGGCGGCCAAGGCATTGCCATTATCTTCGAACGCGTTTGACCCCTTGGGGAGCAAGAACATGACTGTGCAAAATATTGCGGTGATCGGTGCCGGCACCATGGGCAACGGCATTGCCCAGGTCTGCGCCCTCGCGGGCTACTCCGTGACGCTGATCGACCTGTCGGCCGCTGCCCTGGAGCGCGGCTTGGCGACCTTGAGCAAAAACCTTGAGCGCCAGGTCAGCAAGCAGACGCTGACCGCCGAGCAGGCGGAGGCTGCGCGTCAGCGTATCCAGACCAGCACTGACTATGCCCAATTGGGCGCTGCCCAGGTAGTGATCGAAGCGGCCACCGAAAACCTCGATCTGAAGCTGCGCATCCTCAAGCAGATCGCTGAACAGGTCAGCACCGAGTGCGTGATCGCCTCCAACACCTCGTCGCTGTCGATCACTCAATTGGCGGCCAGTGTCAACGCGCCTGAGCGCTTTATCGGCCTGCACTTCTTCAACCCGGTGCCAATGATGGCACTGGTCGAAGTGATCCGTGGCTTGCAGACCAGCGATGCCACCCACCAGTTGGCCCTCGACCTGGCGACCCAAGTCGGCAAGACCCCGATCACCGCCGGCAACCGCCCAGGTTTCGTGGTCAACCGGATTCTGGTGCCGATGATCAACGAAGCGATCATGGTGCTGCAGGAAGGCTTGGCCAGCGCCGAAGACATCGACACCGGCATGCGCCTGGGTTGCAACCAGCCGATCGGCCCATTGGCACTGGCCGACCTGATCGGCCTGGACACACTGCTGGCAATCCTGGAAGCCTTCTACGACGGCTTCAACGACAGCAAATACCGTCCCGCCCCGCTGCTCAAGGAGATGGTTGCCGCCGGTTACCTGGGCCGCAAGAGCGGTCGCGGTTTCCACACCTACTGATAACCTCTGGAGCCTGCGCCATGTCCCGTCCCGACGACTACTGTTCACGTTATCAAGAAAGCCGGGACAAGGCGCTGGAGCTGTTCGCCTTGAAGGGCTTTGGCCAAGTCAGCATGCGCGAGTTGGCCACTCATCTGGGCATGACCGCAGGCTCGCTGTATCACCATTTCCCCAGCAAACAGCACCTGCTGTTTGAATTGATCGAAGAGCTGTTCGAGGAACTGCAGGCCGCATTGGTGGTGAGTAAGCGCCGCCTGTCGGCCAGCCATGACCTGCGCCGCGAGCTGATCCTGGCGCACTGGACGCTGCACCGCGAGCGCCCACTGCAATTTCGCCTGGCCGAGCGCGACCTGTGCTGCCTGAGCGAAACCCAGCAAGCCCACGTCAGCCGCTTGCGCGACCAATACGAGCAGCGCCTGCTGGAGCTGATAGCGCCTGATGCTGCATTGGGTACGCCCACCTCGAAGGCCGCTGGCCATGCCATCGCCACGCTGCTCAACAGCCTGCCCGATTGGCTGGGCAGCAGCCCCTTGGCCGAGTCGCAACGCCTTGCGCTGATGGAAGACATGGTATTGGGCGCTGTCGAGCGGACCATGGCCAGCGGCCTGTATCGCCAGCCTGCCCAGGCATGAATGGCAGAGAAAATCGTTAGCTACCTTTCTTTTATGCCCATCCCCAGCCATGATGAAACTCTTCTACCGCCTGCCCGCGAATGAGCCCATGTCTGTGCACGAACCTGCCCCACCTTCGTCGCTGTCGATAACCTGGCAGATCACTGCCATCGTTTTTCACACCTTTATTGCCTTCCTGTGCATCGGTTTGCCGATTGCCGTGCTGCCCAGCTATGTGCACGATCACCTGGGCTTCAGTGCGGTCATCGCGGGCCTGACCATTGGCCTGCAATACCTGGCCACCCTGCTCAGCCGGCCATTGGCCGGGCGCACGGCCGACACCCTGGGGACGCGGCGGGCAGTCACACTGGGCTTGATTGGGATTGTCTTGAGTGGTGGCCTGACTTGGCTGTCGGCCTGGGCTGATAGCCAGCCGCTGCTCAGCCTGAGCCTACTGTTGGGCGGACGCGTGCTGTTGGGCGTGGCTCAAGGCCTGATCGGTGTCGGCTCGCTCAGTTGGGGTATTGGCCAGGTGGGTGCCGACCATATCGCACGGGTGATTTCGCTGAACGGCATTGCGTCCTATGGCGCCATCGCCCTCGGCGCCCCGTTGGGGGTGCTGCTGGTTCAGCATTTTGGCTTCGCCTGGTTGGGCGTGGCCTTGATGATACTGGCGCTGGCGGCACTGGTGGTGATCAGCCGACAGTCAGCCCCGGCCATAGTGCGTGGGGAGCGCCTGCCCT
The DNA here is from genome assembly GCF_057838865.1 of Pseudomonas sp. KH_021. Lineage (NCBI taxonomy): Bacteria > Pseudomonadati > Pseudomonadota > Gammaproteobacteria > Pseudomonadales > Pseudomonadaceae > Pseudomonas > Pseudomonas sp. KH_021. Next base: position 4,115,082 of record NZ_CM174477.1, read on the forward strand.
TTTGGTCGGCGTTTGCACGCGTCTCGCCCTTCGGGCTGAGCCTGACCCTGGCGTCGATCGGCTATGGCACCCTGACCACGTTCATAACGCTGTACTACCTGGAAAAAGGCTGGGACGGCGCGGCCTGGTGCCTGACGGTGTTCGGCATCTGTTTCATCCTCTCACGGCTATTGTTCGTCAATGCGGTCAAGCAATGGGGCGGCTTTCGAGTGGCGGTCGCCTGCATGAGCATCGAAGCCGTGGGCCTGGCGTCTCTGTGGTTGGCACCTTCGACGGTGTTTGCCTTGATCGGTGCCGGCTTGGCTGGGCTGGGCCTGTCGCTGGTGTATCCGGCGCTGGGCGTGGAAGCGATCAACCGCGTGCCACCCTCAAGCCGAGGGGCTGGCCTGGGTGCCTATGCGGTGTTCTTTGACTTGGCGTTGGCAATGGCCGGGCCGTTGATGGGGGCCATTGCCCTCCACCAGGGATATTCGTCCATTTTCTTTTACGCCGCCTTGTTGTCAGTGGCGGGCGTGCTGTTGACCTTGGTACTGGCACGCAATACCTCACTGACTGATCGTCGGTCTGCATTGTAGCCGCTGCCGAAGGCTGCGATGCGGCCCGTCAGGGGCGCCAATGCGGTATTCAATATACCGCGCCCGCTGTGCGGTCGATCGCAGCCTCGCGGCAGCGGCTACGACAGGTTATCAAGCGGCAGCAAACTGCTCGCTGATTTGCGCCTGCGCATCACTCATGGCCTTGTTGCGCATATCGTCGCCATACGCCAAGCCGTGGGCACGGACAATTTCGACGTCGGTGATGCCGATAAAGCCCAGGAACACCTTGAGGAATTCCTCATGGCCAACACCGGTCGGTTGACCCACGTGCAGGCCACCGGAGGTGGATACGATCACGACTTTCTTGCCACCACACAGGCCTTCAGGGCCGGCTTCAGTGTAGCGGAACGTCTTGCCAGCGATGGCAATCCGGTCGATCCAGGCCTTGAGCTGGGTAGGAATGCTGAAGTTGTACATCGGTGCTGCGATCACCACCGCGTCAGCGTCCAGAAACTCCTGCAACGTGTCGGCGCTCAGCTTGGCTTCGTGCTGCTGGGCAGCGTCGCGCAGCTCGTCCGGGGTGCCGGCGGCCACCAGCGTGGCGGCGGAAAAGTGGCTTAGAGCGTCGGCTGCCAGGTCACGGTAGGTCACTTGCACGGCGGGTTCAGCCACTTGCCAGGCGTCTACCAGGCTGCGGCTCAGTTGGCGCGAAGCCGAGTTGTCGCCAAGGATGCTGGAATCGATATGCAACAGTTTCATGAGTAGTCTCCTGAGAGTGGGATCGCGCCAAGGGCGATCAAGCTGGAGACAATCCTACACAAGCAAGCAATGGATGATTAGTCGGTATAAATGCGCTAGTTTGTCCCACACACAGGACAATCGAGCCTCGCCATGCAAGACCTCAACGACCTCTATTACTTTGCCAAAGTTGTGGAAGCCGGCGGTTTTGCCGCTGCCGGCCGGCTGCTGGGCATTCCCAAGTCGCGCCTGTCACGACGTATCGCTGAGCTGGAAGAGCGCCTGGACGCGCGATTGCTGCAACGCACCACCCGGCAACTCAAGCTCACTGCCGTGGGTGAACGCTACCTGCGCCATTGCCAGGCCATGTTGCTGGAGGCGGAAATGGCCGATGAAGCGGTCGCCAGCATGGCCAGTGAGCCACGCGGCCGTTTGCGCGTCTCCTGCCCGGTGGGCCTGGCCCATGAGCTATTGCCTGCGGCGATTACCAGCTTTCTGGCCCGCTACCCTCACGTGCAACTGGAAATGGTATTGCTCAATCGCCGGGTCGATCTGATCACCGAAGGCATCGATGTGGCCTTGCGGGTGCGCGAATTGGGGGATGAAGACCCGATGCTGGTCACCAAACGCCTGCGCCAGGCCAGGACCATTCTGGTCACCTCCCCTGCCTTGCTTGCTCAACACAGCATCCGCAGCCCCGAAGATCTGGCGTCAATGCCCGTGCTGGGGGCCCTGGAGGCTGATCGCATGGTGCATTTGAGCATGCTCGATGAACAGGGCAACAAGCACGATTTGGTACTGGAAGCGCGGCTGGGCATTGATGACTTCGTGGTACGCAAGGCCGCCACCGTGGCGGGCCTGGGCTTTACTCAACTGCCGATCATGTATTGCGAGGACGCCCTGGCCAGCGGCGAGCTGGTCCATGTACTGCCGGACTGGTCGATGCCGGGGGGCTGGCTGCAGGCGGTTTATCCGCATCGGCGCGGCGTATCGCCTGCGGTGAGAGCCTGGATCGACCATCTGGAGGAAATATTCAAAGGCTGCGGGGAGCGATTTGTGTGAAAAAGGCACGCCCGCAGATCGGCCTGAAGCTTTAGCCCTGGGCAGTCGCCCAGTTGACCCAGCCAAAGTACCAGGTCGCCAGAATCAGCAAGCCGAAGGCAATTCGGTACCAGGCGAACAGCGCATAGCTGTGATTGGCGATGAATTTCAGCAGGCCTCGCACGGCGATCATGGCGAAGATGAACGACACCACGAAACCGAGGGCGAACACTGGGAAGTCGGCCGGCTGGAACAGGTCACGGTACTTATAGCCCGAGTACACGGCCGCACCAACCATGGTCGGCATCGCCAGGAAGAACGAAAACTCGGTTGCCGCCTTGCGTGACAAGCCGAACAGCAAGCCGCCGATAATGGTCGAGCCGGAGCGCGAGGTGCCTGGAATCATGGCCAGGCACTGGACCAGGCCGATTTTCAGGGCGTCTGTCCAGCGCATGTCGTCGACGTGGTCAACGCGGATCTGGTGTTTGCGCCGCTCGGCCCAGAGCATGATCACACCGCCCACCACCAATGCCACGGCCACGGTGATCGGGTTGAACAAGTAGTGGTGGATCAGGTCTGCGAACAACACCCCGAGCACCACCGCTGGCATGAACGCCACCAGTAGATTGACGGTAAAGCGTTGCGCCGTGCGCTGGGTCGGCAAGCCGACGACAACGTCTAGAATCTTACGCCGAAACTCCCAGACGACCGCCAGAATCGCACCCAACTGGATAATGATGTTGAAGGCCATGGCCCGTTCGCCACCAAAGCCGATCATGTCGGCGACGATGATCTGGTGACCGGTACTGGAAATCGGAAGAAATTCCGTCAAGCCTTCGACAATACCAAGAATCAATGCCTGTATGGCGGTCCAAAAATCCATCATTCCCCCATGAGGCCATGCTCCGAGCAGGACCCATTTCTATATGTATTGATGCGCCCTTGTAGGAGCAGAGCTTGCTCGCGATGAAATCGCTGCGGTTTTCAGGTAGACCGCAGCGATGCCATCGCGAGCAAGCTCTGCTCCTACGGGGTTAGGTTGTAAGCAACCGTTTCGCGGCCGGAATGCTAACAGACCTTCCTGGCAAACGTTGCGGTCTGATCCGCGCTTTGCGCAGATTTCACGTTGGTTCGCGCCAGACAACCGTCACTGGTGATTCTCGATACGCACCTGCAGAACGAGCCAGACCCTGTTTGGTCATTACCCGACCTGGCTCGCCTGAAACGGGGCAAATGCTCATTTTTGAAACACTCTCCTCCCCGCAAACCCGCCAAATAAAGCTCCTCAGGCTGCCGGGCAGCAATGTGTTAAGCCATTGATACAGTCATCAAGCAGCGCCAATAACGAGCAATGCCGGACAGATGAACGGGGCAATCACGGGATATCTGTATCAGGGGCGTTACATCTATTTATTGACTCATCCGATTAAAAATCACAACCGACTGTTTTAAAACAAAAAATAAAAAACGGCACACCTTCTGCTCTCTCCCTCATAACGCTGAAAGGGCCAGCGATCTATTTACAGAAGGAATTGCCGTCGTGGGGAAATTTGATAAAGGCATTTATCGCCTCCTGCTGATCGGATGTGCATTGGGATCGACCGTCAGTCTGCCTGTCCAAGCCGACAATGGGCTCATCACCATTACCCGTGATGTCCAAACCCGCAATGCAACGCGTGCCCCCCTGATTCCAGACCCGAACCCCACCACCGTCAATGCCAACCCGTCCGCGCAGATCCTCAGGCAGACGAACGAGTTGAGCGATGATGACTTTGCCAGCGTCGCCAGCGGTGCCGGCATCTCCTCGATGATCACTCAACAAACCAACAACCTGGGCAGCAATATCAACAACCAGACGCAACTGCCCAATATGGCCGGTGGGCGTTCTGGAAACTCCGGTAGCGGCATCGCCGACATGGTCAATTCAAACGTCCAGCAAGGCCTGGGCGCTCTGAAAATCATAACCGGAGGCCGGTGAAATGAGTCGCACTCTACTGATCCTGGCCATGTTCTGCAGTGCGCAGGCTTATGCCCAGTCCCCTGTGATCTATCAAGTCCCTGTGATCGATAACGCCAACATCGACAACTCTGGCAAGCAGTACCGGGGCAACCTCAGCGTCAACCAGGCTGCAGGCGATCTACAGCAACAGGCCAATGCCCGGGCAATCGCCATTGGTCGTGATGCCAGCGCAACCACCCAGATTCGCCAACGGTTGCGCACCCCTGCCGACCCTAGGGTCGGCGCCCGATCCGGTATTGAAGGCGACTCTTTTAGTCACGGCAATGGCGTACTGGGTGTCAACCAGAGCGCGGGTGCCAACACACAGCAAGCCAATGCCCTGCGGATCAGCGTCAGTGCTCAGCCGCAAAGTATCGATGACAGCGTCCTCAAGCAACAGAACGTGGCGCTGCGCAACAACTCCGATTCAACTGATTCCGCACCCGGCTATCGCCAGGTCGCTACTAGCGACCAGGCCTTCACCGGTAGTCGTGGGGTGGTTCAGTTGAATCAGAGCGCCGGGGTGGGAAACCGAATGGCCAACACCCTAAGCGTACGGGTCGTTGATTGACCCAAGCAGGAAAGAACAACACTTAACCTAAAAAAAATCAAGTACGGAGAATCACCATGAAACCTTCAATGGCACTAAAGCCTCTGGTTTTCGCAATTGCTGCGGTCATGGCTGTTGCTGTACAAGCGGAAGAAGGTGGTAACGGCGGCTATTACGGAGGTGGCTATCACGGCGGCGGCCATCACTACAAAAAACCTGCCAAAAAAGTATACGTCGATGCCACGGCGAAGGCGTACGACAAGCAATCCAGTACGTACAATTTCATCAAAAACGAGGGGACGCAAAACAAAGCCAAGATCACCGACTCGATTTCGGGCAGCAGCGGCAACGTTGGCGTCAACGTGGCTGCAGGCGACGGCAACCAACAAGACAACGCGGCAGCCATCGCCAACGCCCAATCCTCAAATTATGACCTGGATAACTCCTTCGTGTTTGGCAATGCCGACGCCACCGCCAAAGTGAGGCAATACAGCAATGACAACAAAGTCATCAACTACAACAGCACCGCGTCTGCTGTGATGAGCGGCTCGGCCAATGGCGGCAGCGGCAACCTTGGTGTCAACCTTGCTGCCGGCGACCTGAACCAGCAGAAAAACACCATGGCGATTGCCAACTCCAACGCTCCGCTGGGTAACGCCACCGCCTCCGCCTCCGCCCACCAAAGCGGCCCTGGCCTGGTAGTGATTAACAACGGCGATCGGACCTACACCGTGGATACGCTGTCGCTGACCACAACGTACAGCGGTTCGCAGTCTTCCGATTGGGAATCCGATTTCAGCTTTGATAAAAGTTCCAAGCATAGCTTTGATGTGAGCGGCTACAAAAAATACAGTTCGAGCGGTTCTCATGAATCGGATTATAAAAACACAAAAAAAGTCAGTTTGAGTGCTGACCTGGACGTTGAACTTGACGCTTCCAAAACCAAGACTTGGACCAATGGCTACCACCAGCACAGCAAGAGCGTGGCTGTAGAAGCAGACCTCGATGTATCGCTCGACGCATCGATCAAAAAAACTTACGAAAATTCACACGAGTCCTCGTTTGATAACAAGTACAAATCGTCGTTCGCCAAATCGTTCGACAAATCGTCTAAACACTCGTTGGACGTAGAAAAGAGCTACAGTCAGTCTAGTGAGTGGGAGTTGAGCAACACCGTGACCTGGCAAGTGCTGACCCCTACTGGCTGGGCAAACCCTGTCACCAACACCGCCACCTTGAGCGGCTCGGTAACGGGCTCCAGCGGCAACGTGGGCGTCAACGTGGCAGCAGGTGTAGGCAACCAACAAAGCAACTCGTTGGCCATCGCCAACACCTCCATGTAATTGCAACACACTCGAGGCCCCCGTTTTGGGGGCCTTTTTTCAACCCAACCAGAAGGCGGCCCACCATGCGCATTATCGCCTTGGCGTTTTTACTTTGTGTAGCCAGTCTGAGTGAAGCCGCACCCATGCCACTCTCTGTCTTGCCAGGCGGGGCGGTGGTATACAAGCCGATCCAAAGCATTCGCGAGCGCAAGTTTGCCGACCTGGTTCAACAGAAAACCGACTTCAGTTGCGGCGCGGCTGCCCTGGCGAGCATATTGCGCCAGGCCTATTGGCTGGACGTGACCGAAGATCAACTCATCGAAGGCATGCTGGCTCACGCCGACCAGAATCTGGTGCAGGTGCAGGGTTTTTCCATGCTTGACATGAAGAACTACGTAGAAAGCATCGGCATGCGGGCCCGGGGTTACCGGGTAGCGCCGGAAACGCTGCACAGTATCCGTATCCCTGTCGTGGTACTGATGGACGTTCGTGGCTATAAACACTTTGTGGTCATGCAAAAAGCCGACAAAGACTGGGTGTATATCGGTGACCCGGTCCTGGGTCACAAACGCTACACCTTCGACGACTTTCTTAAAGGCTGGAACGGTATCGTCTTCGCCGTCATAGGCCAGGGTTACGACAAGGCCAATGCCTTGCTCGACCCACCGCTGCCACTGACCGCCAAGAACCGCATCAACACCTTCAGCCCGGTGCAAGACGCAGAGTTGATGGATTTCGGATTCATCCAAAGCGACTTCTTCTAATGACAAGGGAGCATGAAGCTCCGGGAGTATCCAATGAAGACTCCATACTGGCTGGCTGTCCTTTGCATTGCCGCCAGCCTGCCGACCCAGGCACAAACGTTCAAACCCATTGAACTGAAGGATTCGGAATTGGCCACCCTGCGGGGTCGCTATGTCATGCCAGGAAGGATCATCAGTTTCGGGATTGTCATGACCAGCACCTGGCAAAATGCCAACGGTGACATGATCGGGGCAACCTCTTCGATGCAGATTCAACAATCTACCATCAAGCCACAGTTCTATGTCGCGATGATCGACAAAAAAGGCGGCAATGGTTCGATGCAATCACAGGGCACCGGTACCGTCACAGGCGGTGGTGGCCTCAACAGCACCGAAGGCGTGACTCAGGTCGTGCGTGCTGCCGGCGACAATAACACTGCCTACAACAACGTGGACATCAACGTCCAAGAGGCCAGCCAGGCAACCGCCATGCAACAACCCATAGGCCAGGCATTGGCCGCGGGCGCGACCCTGGTCAGCTCCAACGAGGCAGGTACCCTGAGCGTCTCCTCCACCGGTACCGGCGTGCAACTGAACATCGTGGCCAACAACAATCAGGGCGCCACCACGCAACGCTTGGCCCAGGGTGGACTGATGCAGAACACGACCTTGCTGGGAGGGGGCAATAAGGTCAACAACTTCACTTCGTTGAACGTGGTGCTGCGCGACAACCTGCCGACAGCCAGCACGCTCAACGGAAATCTCGATCAACTCAAAGGCCTACGCACTTTCGGATACTGATCTACGCTCTGTCTCATCACCTGTAGTCAGAAGGGACGGCTAACCCATGCACCGAACGTTAAAAGCAGTCGTTTGTTTGAGTACCCTGTTCCCGGCCACATTGCTGCAAGCAGCACCGGACGCACAGGTAGAAGCCCTAAAACAAGAACTCATGGAGCTGAAACAGCGTTACGAAGCACAACAGAACGCGCTGATGGTGCTCGAACAGCGCGTTCGCCAAGTCGAAGAAACACCTGCGACACCCGCCCCCAAACGCCTCACCAAATCCCCGGCCGAACAGACCCAGGGCGGGCAATCCTTGGCCGCAGGGGCACCGGGGACCAGCTCCTACGGGCAATCGCTCAAAGAAGACTCGGAACCTGCACAAAGCGTTTCCAACCTGTATGACGAGGCCAGCGGTTTCTTTGGCAGGGGCAAGTTCAGCGTCGAAACCGGCTTGAGCTACACCCACTACGACACCCGTGCCCTGACGCTCAATGGCTTCCTGGCACTGGACTCGATTTTTCTCGGCAACATCAACCTCGACCGTATCAAGGCCGATAACTGGACCCTGGACCTGACCGCTCGCTACAACCTGGATCAGCGTTGGCAATTCGATGTGAACCTCCCAGTGGTCTACCGCGAGTCGACCTATTCGTCTGGCGGCGCAGGTGGCGCCGGCCCAGTGACATCCGATGCGACCGTCACCCGCGACCCCAACATCGGCGATGTCAACTTTGGTGTTGCGTACAAGTTCCTGGATGAATCGCCCTACCTTCCCGACGCGGTCTTCACGCTGCGTCTCAAGGCGCCGACCGGTGAGGAGCCGTACGGCATCAAGTTGGTCAACGACCCCGACAACGACAACTTGTCGGTGCCCCAGGACCTCCCTACCGGCAACGGCGTCTGGTCGATCACTCCGGGTATCTCGCTGGTCAAGACCTACGACCCTGCCGTGCTCTTCGGCAGCCTGGCCTACACCTACAACATGCAGGACTCTTTCGACGACATCAGCTCGCAGATCGACACCAAAGTCCCGGGTGACGTGAAACTTGGCAACTCCTGGCAGATCGGTGCCGGTATTGCGTTTGCCTTGAACGAGAAGATGAGTATGTCGTTTTCGTTCTCCGACCAATTCTCCGACAAGAGCAAGATCAAGCCCGACGGTGGCGACTGGCAGTCGGTGCCCAGCAGCGACTTCAACGCGGCCAACTTCAACATCGGCATGACCCTTGCCGCTATGGACAACCTGACGATCGTCCCCAACCTGTCCATTGGACTGACCGACGACTCGCCAGACTTCTCCTTCAGCCTGAAATTCCCGTACTACTTCTAAGCACCCCCACATGAAAAAGCCCGCTTCGGCGGGCTTTTTGGTTGCTGACAAACCGCGGTGTTTTCATCGCGGGTAAACCCGGCTCCTACAGGTCCGTGTAGGAGCCAGCCTTGGCTGCGATGGCCATAGGTATCTACACAATTCTGGGGCAGCGCGGCTCTTGTAGCCGCTGCCGAGGTACGAGGCTGCGATCGGCGGCGAAGCCGTCGTAAATTCAGGCCCTTCGGTGTGCCTGATGGATTACGGTCTCAGGTTTTACGGCCGCTTCGCTGCCGATCGCAGCCTCGTACCTCGTCAGCGGCTACATTCGTAGCAGTAGACGAGTTCAGCGAGGCCAGGTCCGGGGACGTAGTCCTCGCAAAGCCTGTACTCGCGGTGTATCTGAATACTGAAGTGCCAGGTTTTACGACTGCTGCGCAGCCGGACGTGGCCTCGTTCTACTCGTCCACTGCTACGAAATGCAGTACACCAAAAGATGTGTAGATACCTATGCGGCGATGGCCACACCGCGATGCATCAGGCAAACCGTGGCGCATTCATCGCGGGCAAGCCCCAGCTCCTACAGATTTGGGTAGGAGCCAGGGCTGCGATGGGCACACAACGGCATTTATCGTTCAGTCAGCGGATCTGATGCTTGTGCAACAGCCGATAAAAAGTGGGCCGCGAGATACCCAGTACTTTGGCCGCGATACTCAGGTTGTCACCGTGACGATTGAGCACATCGCACAATGCCTGGCGCTCGGCCCGGTGCTTGTAATCTTCGAGTGTGCCCATCGACGGTGCCACCGGGTGGTGGCTGAGCAGGCCCAGGTCCTGGGCCTCGATTTGCCGACCCTCGGCCAGGACCAGGCCACGCCTTACCCGGTTGGCCAGTTCGCGAACGTTACCCGGCCAGTCATGCTTGCCCATGGCAACCAGGGCATCTTCACTGAAACTGCGCGGACGCCGGCCGGTTTCCAGGCTATAGAAATGGGAAAAGTGGTTGGCCAGCATCGATAGGTCACCATGCCGCTCGCGCAAGGGAGCGGTCACCACCTGCAGTACGTTGAGCCGGTAGTACAAGTCTTCGCGAAATCGCCCCTTGGCGATGGCATTTTCCAGATCCACGTGCGTCGCCGCCAGGACGCGAACATCCACCGGAATCGGCTGGCTGCCACCGACACGCTCGATATGTTTTTCCTGCAGAAAGCGCAGCAGGTTGGCTTGCAACTCCAGCGGCAGATCGCCGATCTCGTCAAGAAACAGAGTACCGCCATGGGCCGCCTCGATCCGACCGACCTTGCGTTGGTGAGCGCCGGTAAAAGCGCCCTTCTCATGCCCGAACAGCTCGGACTGGATCAAGTGTTCTGGAATAGCCCCGCAGTTGATGGCCACAAAAGGCTTGGCATGGCGGTGCGACTGACGATGCAGTGTGCGGGCAACCAACTCCTTGCCGGTACCGCTTTCACCGCGGATCAACACCGGCGATTCGGTGGGTGCCAGTTTGCTCAACAGTTTGCGCAGATCACGAATCGGTCGGCTGTCGCCTAACAGCTCATGGGACTCTTCATCCACATAAATCGAGCCTTTGCCGCGCAGACGTGCCATGCCAAAGGCTCGCCCCAGAGTCACTTGGACGCGGGAGACATCGAAGGGCAAGGTATGGAAGTCAAAAAACCATTCGCAGACAAAATCGCCCACGTTCTGTACCCGCAGCACTTCCTGATTCAGCACGGCAATCCACTCAGTGCCGCTTCGACTGATCAGGTCTTTGACCGCTTCTGGGCGTTTAAGGTGTTCGGGTTGCAAACGTAACAGGCCGACATCACAACGGCGCTCTGCAGCACCTTCGAGCGTGCAACTGTCGACATCCCAACCCACGGTACGCAAACCCGGCAATAACTGATGACAGTCATCGCATGGATCAACAATCAACAGGCGACGGGTGGTTGCTGTTTCAAGCATGACCGTTCCTTGGCGCCAATTATTGGAAATATGAGTAGAAACAGTAGTTTGGCTGGCCCGTGTGTAACAGTAGCAATGAACTTGACGCGGCCCACTACCGTTGGTCTGCCGGCGTGACACTTTGTCATCGTACCGTTGAATTTTCCTGTTAATTCAACGTCTGAGGCTGCGAGCACTACTGTAAAAAAAACTGACACTGAAAAAATCTTTCGACGTTATGTGACTCCCTCCCCCTCACCGGGCATCAACCAATAACTCACCGCAACGACGCGGTGGACAAAACACATGTTTGGGCACACAGAGAGACTGACCCCATGAACGCTCCGCTGCGTATCAACGAAGCACTTCTGATTGCCGGCCACGCCTTCGAACCCTTCCAGTGCGTTGTATGGGGTGATGGCAGTGGCGAACTGAGCTTGCGGGTCATCGACAAGACCAGCAATCCCTTGGGCTCCAAACAGATGTCCAGCAGCACTTATTCCGATCCTGTGCAACTGGCCAGTTTGATCGAGGAAGTTCGCGCCGAACTTAGCGGCCAAGGGTATAACCTGAAAAGTTGGTCGATGCCTTCGTAAGCTCGAAGTAGGAGCCGGCTTTAGCCGCGATGAAAGCACCGCGGTACATTAGGCAAACCGCGGTGTTTTCATTGCGGCTAAAGCCGGCTCCTACTTACAAACTTTCGATATGCCGGTACTCGGCCTGCAATTGATTGGCCAACTGGCGCGCTCGACCTAATCGGATCGGGCCACTTTCAATGTCGATGACCATACTTGGGCAACCCATGACTTGAGGGTCTTGCCATTGTTTAATGCGTCCATCGGTCACGACGATACAGCGACGCTCTTCAGTCCCATGGCTTTTCTGCCGAACACTCAACCACGCTCTTGCCTGCTCCAGTGCCTCGGTCAGCGGTGTGCCGCCCCCAGCCCCCAGGTTATCGAGCCAGGGCCGCAGCGCCCTAGACGCTTTCAAGCCATGGCGCTGCCATTGGGGCTGGCTGCCACTGGCGGTCAATAGCGCCAGGCGTGCGCGGCTGCGATAGGCGTGATCGAACAGTTGCACGAGCATTCCCTTGGCCTGGCTCAATGCCTGGTGCCGACGCGTAGACGCCGAGGCATCGACAATCACCAGCCACAATTGGGCTGGGGCTGCCTTGCGGGTACGCCAACGCAAATCGACCGCTCGTTTCGGACGACCAGCCAGTAAAGTGGCCAGCCAATCTACTGAGCCTTGTTTAGCCGCGCGCGAGCGCCCTTGATTGCCTTGGTCGACTCGGCCTGCACGAGGTCTGGCATCCATCCCGCGAGCGGGTCGCGGGTGGATGCTCAGGGCTTTTTTGGCCAGCTCGGCACTTCGCGGCGCGCGCCGATGGCCACCGGCTGGGGCGGTAACTCACCCCACTGGCCCGGCGCACGCTCAGCGGCGTCCGGCTGCTGGGGGCTGGGCGCCTGCCCTGTGGCATTAGAGGGGGGATTGGCGTGTTCGCGGCGACGGTGACGCAAGGCAAAATCGGCCACTGCATCAATATCGCAGGCTTCAATGGCCAATGCTGCACGCCAAGCGGCATGCGCTCGTGCGGCGCGCAGCCAGACCAGATCGGCTCGCAAGCCATCAACCCCCGCAGCAAAACAGCGAGCGGTGATTTGCTCCAGCGCCCAATCGTCCAGGGCGATCTCTTGCAGTGTTTCGCGAGCCTGTTGGCAACGCTCGCGCAAGGCCTGCTGGGGCGCAGCCCATTGCGCACAAAAGCCTTCGGGGTCAGTGTCGAAAGCCAGTCTTCGTCGAATGATCTGCCCGCGCGCCTCAGGCTGCGGCTGGCTATCTAGCGCCACGTTCAAGCCGAATCGATCGAGCAGTTGCGGGCGCAGCTCGCCCTCCTCCGGGTTCATGGTGCCAATCAGCACAAAGCGCGCGTTATGCCGGTGCGAGATGCCGTCGCGTTCGATGCGGTTGACGCCGCTGGCGGCCACATCCAGCAGCAGGTCCACCAAGTGATCAGGCAGCAGATTGACCTCATCCACATACAACACACCGCCGTCAGCCTTGGCCAGCACACCCGGGGAAAATTGCGCGCGGCCCTCGCCCAACGCCGCGTCAAGATCCAGTGTGCCGACCAAGCGCTCTTCGGTTGCGCCCAAAGGCAAGGTCACAAACTGCCCACTCGCCAGCAAGTCGGCCAGCCCGCGCGCCAAGGTGCTCTTGGCCATGCCACGCGGGCCTTCGATCAGCACTCCGCCGATCTTCGGGTCGATGGCGGTCAGGCACAGTGCCAGCTTCAAGTCGTCGGCCCCCACTACGGCGGCCAGGGGGAAATGCGGCAGTTCGTTCATTGCAGAGTCTCGTTCAGGCATCTTCTTCACTGTCCAGCAGCACCTCTTCCAGTGCCTGTCGGTAGTCGCCAGGCGCCTCCCATAGCCCACGCTGCTGGGCTTCAAGCAGGCGTTCGGTGATATCGCGCAGCGCGTGCGGGTTGTGCTGCTGGATAAAGGCCCGGGTATCGCTGTCCAGCACATAGGCGTCGGCCAGCAGTGCGTAATGGTGATCGTCGATCAGATGCGTGGTGGCATCGAAGGCGAACAGGTTATCGACGGTAGCGGCCAGTTCAAAGGCACCTTTGTAGCCGTGACGCTTGATGCCTTCGATCCATTTCGGGTTGACCGCCCGGGCGCGCACCACCCGATTGAGCTCTTCTTTCAGGGTGCGCACTCGCGGCACATCCGGCTGGCTGTGGTCACCGTGATAACTGGCCGCCACGCCGCCGCCCAAAGTTTCGGCGGCGGCCAACATGCCACCCTGGAACTGATAGTAGTCGTTGGAATCGAGCAGGTCGTGTTCACGGTTGTCCTGGTTCTGCACCACCGCCTGCACCTGGCTAAGGCGTCGCGCAAAGTGCTCGCGTGCCGGTGTGCCTTCATCAGTACCGCCATAGGCAAAGCCACCCCAGTTGAGGTAGACCTCGGCCAAGTCTTCACGACTGTGCCACAACCGGCCATCAATCGCGTTCTGCACGCCGGCGCCATAGGCCCCAGGCTTGGCGCCAAAGATACGCCAACCGGCCTGGCGTGCGGCCTGGTCGGCGCTCAAGCCCTCGGCCACTAACTGCTCGCGTTCTTGCCGGACCCTGGCGGCCAGCGGGTTCATGTCGTCCGGCTCATCCAGCGCAGCCACCGCCTGTACCGCCGCATCGAACAGCCGGATCAGGTTGGCGAATGCGTCGCGAAAGAACCCGGAGACCCTGAGCGTGACGTCCACGCGCGGGCGGTCGAGCAGGCTCAGGGGCAGGATTTCAAAGTCATCGACGCGCTGACTGCCAGTCGCCCATACCGGGCGTACACCCATCAGCGCCATGGCCTGGGCAATGTCATCGCCACCGGTACGCATGGTGGCGGTGCCCCAGACTGATAGCCCAAGCTGGCGCAGATAGTCGCCATGGTCTTGCAGATGGCGCTCAAGAATCAGGTTGGCGGAGGCAAAGCCAATCCGCCATGCCGTGGCGGTGGGCAGGTTGCGGACATCGACGGTGAAGAAATTGCGCCCGGTGGGCAGCACGTCCATTCGGCCGCGGCTGGGCGCGCCACTGGGCCCGGCCGGGACAAAGCGCCCTTCCAGGGCGGCCAGCAAGCCAGCGATCTCGGCCGGGCCACAGGCGTCCAAGCGCGGCGCGACGGTGTCTTTCAGGCCCTGAATGATGTCAGCCACTGGCAACCAGGCATCGCTTTGCGGCAACTGCTCGGTGCCGGCCATGGCCTGTTCGATCAGTAGCGCCGCGAAAGTTTCCAGGCGCTCGCGGGTATCGCCGGCGGTGCGCCAGAGCGCGCTGTCCAATGCCTGCAAAGCGTCTGGTCGCGGCCCGTTCCAGGGCTCGCCCAGATCACAGTCCAGCGGGTCGACAGCCAGTCCGAACGCCGTGGCCAATGCGCGCAACAGGCTGGCGTGAGGGCCTCGACCGTCTCCCCGGGGAATGCGCAGCAGCGCCAGCAAGGTGTCGATGCGCAGGCGCCCCACCGGTGACTCGCCAAACACATGCAGGCCATCACGAATCTGCGACTCCTTGAGGTCGCACAAATACGTGTCCAACCGTGGCAGCCAGACTGACGCATCGGCATCACCGTCCAGCTCACCTTCCAACGCCAGTTCGCGGTCGATATGGGTCTCGCGCACCAAGGCCAGAATGTCACGCTGCAGGGCCTGGGCGCGGCGCGGGTCAAGCAACTGCGCCTCGTAGTACTCATCGGCCAAGAGCTCAAGGTGGCGCAATGGCCCGTAGGTTTCAGCACGGGTCAGCGGCGGCATCAAGTGGTCGATAATGACCGCCTGAGTCCGCCGCTTGGCTTGGGCGCCCTCGCCTGGGTCGTTGACGATAAAGGGATAGATATTCGGCATCGGCCCCAGCAGCGCGTCGGGCCAGCACTGTTGCGACAGGCCCACGCCCTTGCCCGGCAGCCACTCCAGGTTGCCGTGCTTGCCCACATGAATCAGCGCGTCGGCACCGAAGCTGTATCGCAGCCAGAAATAGAACGCCAGATAGCCATGGGGCGGGACCAGCTCAGGGTCGTGGTACACCGCACTGGGATCAACCTGATAACCACGGGCGGGCTGGATGCCGACGAACGTCAGGCCAAAGCGCAGGCCTGCGACCATCAGTCGGCCGCTACGAAACATCGGGTCTTGCTGCGGCTCGCCCCAACGTTCACGCACCGCCTGTTGGTTAGCCTCGGGCAATCGGGCGAACGCTGCCAGGTAATCCTCCAGCGCCACGCTCTGGGCACAGGGGCGTTGGTCGAGGCTGTCCAGATCGTTGGTGACGCCGCCGAGCAACGCCTGGATCAGCGCGGTGCCGCTGTCGGGCAAACTGTGGAGCGGATAACCCTCGGCTTGCAGCGCACGCAGAATATTCAGCGCCGCGGCCGGCGTGTCCAGGCCGACGCCATTGCCAATGCGACCGTCCCGGGTCGGGTAGTTGGCCAGCACCAGCGCCACGCGCTTCTGTGGATTGGGTAAGCGCGCCAGCTCCGCCCAGCGCCGCGCCAGCTCAGCGACGAAGTCCATACGTTCGGGGTGGGCGCGGTAGCAGACCACATCCGACTGGCTGCGCTCACTGCGCCAGGCCAGGTCCTTGAAACTGATCGGCCGGCTAATGATGCGCCCGTCCAGCTCCGGCAAAGCAATATGCATGGCCAGGTCCCGCGGGCCCAGCCCCTGTTCGCTGGACTCCCAGCCGGGCTGGTTGTCTTGCGCGCAGATGGCCTGGATCACTGGAATGTCGCGGCGAAACGGCCGCAGGTGCGGGGCTTCAGGGCTCGACTGGGCAAACCCTGTGGTGTTGAGAATCACCGAGGCGTTAACCTCATCCAGCCAGTCCTCGACCTGAGCCAGGCAAGCAGGCTCCTTCAAGCTGGCGACGGCAATGGGCAGCGGGTTGAGCCCAGCCAACTGCATACGCTGGCAAAACACATCGACAAATGCGGTATTGGCGGCCTGCAGGTGCGAGCGATAGAACAACAGCGGCACCACCGGCTGATCGACGCGCCAGTCACGGCGCCAGTCATCCAGGTCCGCCCGGGCATGGGCCGGGTGATACAGCGCCGTGCGCGGCAGCACCTCGGGTTCGTCCCAGGCATAGTCGCGACCCAGCCATTGATTGGCCAGGCAACGATAAAGATTCAGCGCATTGGCCTTGCCGCCCTGGCGCAGGAAATGCCAGAGCCGCTCAGCCGCTGGGCCCGTGACGGTGCCCAGGTCTGTCAGCTCAGGGTCGGGCCGGTCGTCGCCCGGCACCATGATCAATTGCACACCGCGCTCGGCAAGCGCCACCAATTGCTCGACACCATAGCGCCAGTAACCGACGCCACCGTGCAGCGACACCAGGATGACCTTGGCGTGGCGCAATACCTGGTCGATATAAAGATCGACCGAGGCGTGATTCTGCACCTGCATGGGATTGGCCAGGCGCAGGCTGGGAAAATCTTGGGGCAACTGCTGGGCGGTTTCGGCCAGCAGTGCCAGGTGTGAATCGCCGCTGCAGAGAATCACCAGCTCAGCCGGTGTCTGGCCGAGATCGGCAATGCTGTCGTCCGGCACAAAGCCGCCGGGCTGGGTCCGCAGCAGGTGCACGGGTCAGACCAGCGCGGCGCGCAGTTGCTGCTCGATCAGCGCAGCATCGAGCTGCTGACCGATCAGCACCAAGCGGCTGCTGCGAGGTTCATCGGCGCGCCAGGCGCGGTCGAAATGCTTGTCAAAACGCGTGCCCACGCCCTGGATCAGGAGGCGCATTGGCTTGCCATTGATGGCAGCAAACCCTTTGACGCGCAGGATGCTGTGTTCAACCACCAGCGAGGTCAGGGCATCGAGCAATTGGCTTTCATCGGAAGCCGGCACTTCGATGGAGATCGAGTCGAAGGCATCGTGATCGTGGTCGTCTTCTTCATGATCATGATGATCGTGGTGAGTGCGCCGGCCATCGATGTGGGCTTCCGACTCCGCGCCCAGGCCCAGCAGCACGTCCAGTGGCAGGCGGCCGCTGCTGGCTTCGATCACCTTGACCGCGGGTGGCAATTCTTCGGCGACTTCGGCACGCACTGCGGCCAAGGCAGCGGGCTCGATCAGATCAGCCTTGTTGAGAATCACCAGATCGGCGCTGGCCAGCTGGTCGGCGAACAGTTCATGCAGAGGTGATTCGTGGTCCAGGTTCGGGTCCAGTTTACGCTGGGCGTCGACCTGGTCGGGGAAGGCAGCGAAGGTGCCCGCGGCCACGGCCGGGCTGTCGACCACGGTAATCACCGCATCCACCGTGCAGGCATTGCGGATTTCCGGCCATTGGAAGGCCTGCACCAGCGGTTTTGGCAGCGCCAGGCCCGAGGTTTCGATCAAGATATGGTCCAGGTCGCCGCGGCGTTCCACCAGTTCACGCATCACCGGGAAAAACTCTTCCTGAACGGTACAGCACAGGCAGCCGTTAGCCAGTTCATAGACGCGACCGCTGGCTTCCTCTTCGGTGCAGCCAATGTTGCACTGCTTAAGGATCTCGCCGTCGATGCCCAGCTCGCCAAATTCGTTGACGATCACGGCAATGCGCCGGCCCTGGGCGTTGTCGAGCATATGCCGCAGCAAGGTGGTCTTGCCCGAGCCGAGGAAGCCGGTAACGATGGTGACGGGGAGTTTAGCCAGTGTTTTCATGTCGATGCCCTTGGCAAAATGGCGGGCATGCAGGACGAGAACCGCGCGTGTTGGGCACGCGGGCGCGTTCGCCACCGGATCACCCCGCCCGGTTGAAAGTGAGAAGCTGTCCGAGGCAGGTCTCCTGGCTTGCGGCATGCCGTTGGTCGGCGGCCCGGGCACCTTCCCGCGCCGTGCGCAGTGGCTTTGCCCTGACTCTTGTCGCTTACAGTTGCGGGGGCAGCCGCGGCATTGACCGCGTTCCCGTCTTAGCTGCGACCTGGGCCGCAGAACCTCGAGGGTGCAAGGCTACGCAGTGCGTGGGGGGAGGTCAATGTTCGCGGGGGCTGTCTGCCCGCCGATTCGGTAAATCCTCAAAAGAGGCGGTTCGGTATTCCAAATCAACCACAGGTCACAGAAGCCTACGCCCAGTGACAAAGAAATCAACGACGGACAATACAAGCCCCGTCATCAAACCGATAAAAATAACAACCATTGCCAAGCGAGCACCGCCGACCACGAGCAATGACGTGGCAACTGGCAGGATACTTAATATCCCCACATTATTAAAAGTTTCCGCACACGCCAAGACCATCCCTTTGTCAGACGTGGACCGCGAGGCCAAGATGACCGTACTTAAAGGCGCGCCGACCCCCAATGCAGCTCCCCAAACAAACAAGCAACTCACTGCCGCCCACACACTGAGCTCGCACATCATAAAAACGGTAATACTTGCGAGTAGTAATACGACAGCCCATATAAGCACTGCCTCCTCATGCTTACACCATTGCCGTACCAGGCCAGCGGACAAATTCCCAAGACCCAACCCAGCCCCAAACGCAATCACCGTGAAGCCAACCTCCGAGGTTCCAAATTCGTAGCGCTCACGAAGTACTTCCCCTGAAAGAAGGAATGCTGAAACGCCTGTACCATTCCAAGCCCCCTTTGCAATCAGGGGTCTCAGCACCTCCCAATTTCGATACCAATGAGCAACCATTTTTCTAGAACTCAGAGGCTTGGGTTGTTCGGGAAGACAAAAGAACCCTGCAGTAAAAATAATCAAGCAACCTATTGAGCTAAACAAAAAAGGTGCCTGCCAGCCTAAGTAATCTGTAAGAACACCGGCCAGGACAGGTCCCAACGTAATGCCTGACGTCATCCCTAACATCACTACTCCCATCGCACCCGCCTGCCGAGAAGCAGGGATGACATCCGACAGCAGAGAAAAAACCATGGGTATCAAAACCGCAGAAGCGATGCCGCCAAAAACCCGAAGCGCAATCGCCATCTCCAGCGTCGAGGAATAAATAATTGCAATGCCATCCAGTACAGAAAAAAGCATTGCACCCAACAAAAGCTTTCGTTTATTCGCACGATCCGAAAAATAACCAAACAGTGGAGCCGCCAATGCGTAAGAAAAAGCGTAGCTCGAGACCAGCCATGACGCCCCCACTGGTGTAGTCCCAAACGCCTCCGCAAGAGGTGAAAGCATTGACGAGAGCATAAACTCAGTAAACCCAACAAAAAATACTGTTGCTGACAACACCAAAAGAAGCGCCGGAATTTTATCTCCGGCCGAAAAATCAACTTTAATCATCCATGCTCCATAACAACATCAGCGCCTCTTCTTCCTGGCTGACGACCACGGTAACAGCGGCCCATGCCGCGCTGTTTGCCTGCCAGCGGGCAGGCGGTGCATGCCAACTGTAGGGCTGACATCGTGTGTTTGGCGCCCCAGGTGTTGGTGCCCACGCGAATGGCTTCGCCAGCGATCAGTCGGCCGCCGGGCCAGGTGTGCAGCGGTGAGTTCAATGCAGCCCCGCCGCCTTGCAGGCGTCGACGAAGTTGGCGCCTTTTTTGTCCATGGCGGTCTTGACCAAGGCGTTGGCTTTTTGCAGGGCTGGGCTGGGCTGGGCCCATTGTTCGGGGGGTAGCGGTTGCGACCAGGCTTGCACGCTTTCTGGCAGGGTCGGGCGGCCCTTGCGGTGGGCCCACTCGGCGATCAGGTAGGGCATTTTCCAGAACACGACCACCCGTCTGACGTACCACCAGCGCAGAGGCCAAGGGGAACGCTTAGAGTATCCCCAACGCTTGCGCTCTTCGGCAGTCAGATGGCCTCCTCCGTCGTCCAGCCTACCCAATGCCCTGGCGTCGAGCCGTTCGATTTCAAAGGTGTGCAGCCCTTCATAAGGTTTGAGTTCATCCTCGGTCAGGGTGATGCCCAGCGCGGCCAGCATGGGGTTGGGCGTATCCACCTGCTCCCCTTCTTCCATGTAGTTGCGAATGGACGTCCACATGCCCAGCGCATGCGCATCGCTGGGTTGCGCCGACAATAGAAACTGCACGGTGTCGCGCTCTTCATCCTCCAGCCCCATGCCGAAGGTGTAATCGCGCATCGCGCCGTAGCTGGTCATCCCCTGGCTGCGGGCGACCCAGGCCACCACGCTCTCCCACGGCACGATCAGCACCCGATGGGTGGTGTCGTCGATGTAGCAGACTTCGCGGCGTTGGCGGTTGAAGCGGACTGGGTAGCTTTTGGCCAGGGTTCGGACGTTGGAGAGCATGCCGTAGACGTAGGCGCCAATGGGGATAATGGATAGCAGCGCATAACTGGAAAACACCCTGATAGCATCGATGAGATCCTTGAATGGGGTCGGAAAGTTTTCTGGATAGGAAAGCACCCCATAAAGGATTACAAAACTGGGAGCGATAAATGCTGTAAACAAAGCCATCCAGATTCCAGTTGCCAGGATCTTCCCCTGCTCGACCATCCCGTAGTTGCTCCCCCCCAACTCCAGATAGGTCTCGTTCATCGCCGAAAAGTTACGTCTCGACACCTGCATCTGCCCGGTGTACACCGGCAATGGCGCCAGGAACAGGGTTTCATTCAACTCCCTGACCCGCAGTTCACCGGCACGGGGCCGCTGGCTGCGAATGTCCGGTGTCGGCTCTGGGGTTTTCGGCGGCTTTCTGCGCTTGAACAGTGTGCTAATCATCGAGCGCCGCCATTTGTTCTCGCTTGAACCGCCAGAACGGAGCTTGGTCGATGCCGCTGGGCAAGGTTTCCACGGCGTCGAGGATAAACCGGCCCTGGGCCGGCAACTGTACGCCCCGCACCGTCGCGATGCGCAGGTCGCGCAGGACAAAACTGGTGCGGTGCAGCAAGTCGCGTTCGGCTTCCAGTTGGTAACCGATGGTGAAGGCCAGGGCGAAATCCGTCGTTTGCTGGGCTTCGCTGATCGGCAGGTGAAGGGTCAGCGCCTCGTCTTCCTGGCTGGCAACCACGGTAACAGCTGCCCATGCCGCGCTGTTTGCCTGCCTGCCAGCGGGCGGGCGGCGTTGCAGCAAGGCGTGCAGTGGTGGATTCAATGCAGCCCCGCCGCCTTGCAGGCGTCGACGAAGTTCACGCCTTTTTTGTCCATGGCGGTCTTGACCAGGGCGTTGGCTTTTTGCAGGGCGGGGCTGGGTTGGGCCCATTGTTCGGGGGGCAGCGGTTGCGACCAGGCTTGCACACGTTCAGGCAGGGTCGGGCGGCCCTTGCGGTGGGCCCACTCGGCGATCAGGTAGGGCATTTTCCAGAACACGATCACCCGTCTGACGTACCACCAGCGCAGAGGCCATGGGGTTCGCTTGCCGTATCCGTATTGGTGTCGCTGTTCGGCAGTCAGATCCGCGCCGTCATCGTCTAAAGATCCCATGAAACGTGCGCCCTTGCGTTCTATCTCAAAGGTGTGCAGGCCCTCGTAGGGCTTGAGTTCGTCTTCGGTGGGGGTAAGCCCCAGAATGGCAAGCATGGGGTTGGGCGTGTCCACCAGCTCCCCTTCTTCCATGTAGTTGCGTATGGACGTCCACATGCCCAGCGCATGCGCATCGCTGGGTTGCGCCGACAATATAAACTGCACGGTATCGTGCTCTTCGTCCTCCAGCCCCATGCCGAAGGTGTAATCGCGCATCGCGCCGTAGCTGGTCACCCCCTGGCTGCGGGCGACCCAGGCCACCACGCTCTCCCACGGCACGATCAGCACCCGATGGGTGGTGTCGTCGATGTAGCAGACTTCGCGGCGTTGGCGATTGAAGCGGACCGGGTAGCTTTTGGCCAGGGTTCGGACGTTGGAGAGCATGCCGTAGATGAAGGCGCCGATGGGAAGAATGAATAGCAGCGCGTAACTGGAAAATACCTTGATAGCATCGATGAGATCCTTGAATGGGGTAGGGAAATTTTCTGGATAGGAAAGCACTCCATAAAGAATTACAAAGCTGGGAGCCATAAATGCTGTAAACAAGGCCATCCATATCTGGATCGCCAGTCTCTTCCCCAGTTCAACCATCCCGTAGTTGCTCCCCCCCAACTCCAGATAGGTCTCGTTCATCGCCGAAAAATTACGCCGCGACACTTGCATCTGCCCGGTGTACACCGGCAACGGGGCCAGAAACAACGTTTCATTCAACCCCCTGACCCGCAGTTCACCGGCACGGGGCCGCTGGCTGCGAATGTCCGGTGTCGGCTCTGGGGTTTTCGGCGGCTTTCTGCGCTTGAACAGTGTGCTAATCATCGAGCGCCGCCATTTGTTCTCGCTTGAACCGCCAGAACGGAGCTTGGTCGATGCCGCTGGGCAAGGTTTCCACGGCGTCGAGGATAAACCGGCCCTGGGCCGGCAACCGTACGCCCCGCACCGTCGCGATGCGCAGGTCGCGCAGGACAAAACTGGTGCGGTGCAGCAAGTCGCGTTCGGCTTCCAGTTGGTAACCGAGGGTGAAGGCCAGGGCGAAATCCGTCGTTTGCTGGGCTTCGCTGATCGGCAGGTGAAGGGTCAGCGCCTCGTCTTCCTGGCTGGCAACCACGGTGACCGCGGCCCATGCCGCGCTGTGTGCCTGCCAGTGGAGGGGCGGTGCATGCCGACTGTAGGGCTGGGGTATGTGCCGAGCACGGGTTTGATGAAAGGCCTGCAGGTGCAGTTGACGGCTGTCCATTTCCCGGGTGCGGACACCGGGCAGTCGCAGTTGCAGGTACGTGCGCTTGCCTTTGCGAACCAACTCACAGGTCGGTTGTTGCACCACCCGGGCCAAGGCGCTCCAGTCCTCGGGCAGGCTGCGGTGCAGGTTGGCCGTGCCCCAGGCGCTGGCTTGCAGCCATTTTTGCAGGTCGCTCAGGTTGAAGTAGCGGTACAAGCCTTCGCCGAGCAGTTGCAGGGCCGTGCCGATCAGCCCCACCAGGTTGGCTCTGACGGCGATGCTCAGCAGCCGCGGGCTGGCTTCGGCCCAGGCCAGCGCCCGCAGTTCGGCGGGCTTCTTGAGGATTTGACTGATGATCGACGTCGTGTGTTTGGCGCCCCAGGTATTGGTGCCCACGAGAATAGCGTCGCCAGCAATTTGCAGGGTCGTGGCCGCCAAGGCTTGGTGATTGCCTTTGACCAGCGCTTTGCCCCATTGCTGGGAATGCCTGCCTAAGTCGATGGCGGCGGCCAGCGCGCCAAACCCAAACGCAGCATCCCCGGCAATTCCGGCCCAGCGCCCCAGGCGGCTCATGGTATTGAGCTTGCCAGCGGCACTGTCCATTTGTGCGATATGCGCCTGCAAGATCGTTATTGACAAGCCCTGTACCACGGCAAAACCCGCAGCGGACATAAAAATGAATGATTCAGCGACGGCACCCAGGTCTGACAAGGTGCGATCCTTTTTTTTACTAAACGCACTCAACGCCTCAACAAACTTGTGCCCTTGATAAACAAACAACAACAATCCAATTCCATCCCCCCAGGATCTCAGGGCGCTACTCAGTGGCTTGCCAAACGTCCCCGTCGCGCGGAAATCTCGCACCGTGCGCTGCATTTCACTACGCAGTTCCGGAGGCATACCATCGATTACCGTACCGATCTGCCGCCGCCCGTCGCTGCCGACTGTCAACGCCCGGCTGATGCGGTCCTCCAACGGCAGCAGCGTGGCCTTGAGCTCTTGGATCCGCTGGTTATGCACCTGCTCGCTGCCCGGCGTGGCCAAGCCGTGGGTTTGCCGCGACAACTCCTGGCGGCGCAGCGTGTAGGTGCGCTTGAGCTGGCGGCGCAGATCGAAGGCGGCATCGCGGGTCTTATTGAAGGCCTGGATTTCGGCAGCCGACGCTGCCCGCAGGGTCAAGCCGCTGCGGGAAAACTCGCGCAACAGTTGCAGGCGTGCCGGCTGGCCGAGGCCACGGAGGAAGCTATTGGGGTCGATGGGTTGTCGTTGTTTAAAATCATGGTGCGCTCGATCTAACTGATCGGCAGCAAAAAGCTGATGCGCTGGGTTATACGCCCCATCCAACAAGCTCTGCAGCCCCTTGAACCGCGTATTCAGATCCGCATAGTTGGGCAGCCGTTCGCTCATCAGGCTGTTGAATTGATTGGCCAGTTCATTGACGCCGGCCAAGTTGTCCGGGGCCGTGACGACCTTGATCCAAAAGCTGCTCAGGTCCAGGAGCTTCTTGCTCACATCCAACTGATCGGCGAGGGGCAGGGTTTCCAGCCCCGGTACGACGGTGAGCGGGTTTTGCTCGAGGAAGGCGGCGAGTTTTTCAATCGCGGCGCGATCGCCGCACAGGGCCGCCACGCAGACGAATTCGGTTTCCAGGCGATGCTGGATCTGCGCGTCGTACCGGAAGTCGTAATACCAGGCGGCACGGTGAAAGTGGCCGCCGGTAATCATGTTCAGGCGGTCTTCGCGAATGGCTTGAAGGCGCCTTTGCCAATGGCTGAGCAGCGTTTGCTGCTGGTGGACGAACGCTTGCATCTCCGCCCGGTTGACCAACTGATCAATGCCACGCTCCCCGATGGCCTTGCCGTTTAACGCCTCCCAGGTGCGCAGGTGGAGGCCGGCGATGGCGTCTCGATGTTTTTGCCAAAGCCCTTCGCCCAGGCCATCGAGCAGACTGACGAAGGCGCGTGCGTAAGGATTGCTTTTCGCCGCTTCGCGCCAAGACTGCTCGTCGCCATAGATGGACTGTCCGTCATGGTCACGCTTGGCCCGCAGATAATCATGAACCGCCGTCTGCTGCTCCGGGTTGAGGTCCGCCTTCAGGGCATTGACAGCAGAATCCGTGCTGGCCAAGGTCTCCATACCCGCCGGACTCATCTCGTACAAAGACTGGATGTAGGCGCCGGTGAGGTATTTGCGCTGGGCAGTCTCGTCGGCGCTCCACTGCTTGAGCCAGTCCGCCACTTGCAGTTGGGCGCTGGCCAGGTCGCGCATTACGCCAAAATCGTCGCGCAAGACCAAAAACAGAAAATCGTTCTGGTAGGCGCCCAGCACCCGACTGGTGAGCGCTTCGATCGGCGTGTCCTGGAACAGGGGCGTGGCTTCCCAGCTATAGGGTTGGCGCTCTTGCGGGTGGGCGCCCTCGGGTAATGCAGCCGGTGGCGGGTTGTGTTGCGCGACCTCCGCCAGCCAGTCCTGGGCCTGGCGTTGGGTCAACAAGTGGGTTCCCCCATTGGTCGGGCAAGCACTCGCCAGATCGATGCGTTGCATCAAGCGTTCACGCTCGGCGGTGTCCTTGAGCACTTGCGCGCATTTGTAGGCCGTCCACTGGAGTTCCGAATAGCTGGCGTACAACCGGTGTTGCCGGGTGAAGATCAAATGAGGCTCGCCCACCGACGCGGTGCGCGTGTCGCCCGCCACTTCCCGGCCCTGCCACAGCAGTTTGCTGATTTGTCCTTGCTCGACGTGGTATTCGTGCAGGTAGCCGGTGCCGTGATCGATGATGTACAGGTAGCCGTCACGCAGCAGCCGGAAGCCCAAGGGCTGGCTGGTCAGGGTGAGCGGCATGCTCAGTTCGGCCGAGGGGTCGAGGTGTTCGACCAGGCCGTAGCGCACCGGCAGCAACTGCACTTTTGAGCTCATCAAAGGGCACAGCCCCAGGGGTGAACGGATGTCTTGGGCGCTCTTGGCCATGGCGGCGATGTTGGCAGGGCCTTTGAGCGGTGGTTCGGCGGTCATGGCAAGTCTCCTGCTGGCGTGGCCGTGCGGGCATACGCCAGCTCGGCAGCGCGTTGGACACGGATCAACGGGGAGGGTGACGACGCCGTCAGGGTCTCGACGATGTCCGGGTGGCTGGCCAACGGCTGCCCGGCCAAATAGCCGAGTACGTTGGCATAGAGCGTGATTTCCTGTTCCGAGGTAAAGCCTTGCCGGATAGCCTGCTGGGCGACTTGTTCGGCAAACCGCAGGCGCTCCTGGGCTGAGCAGGACGCCATCAAGCTGGGAAAGTACCGCTGCAGGTGATCGTTGAGGCTGATGACCGCATGATGAAACTGCACCTCGCCCAAGGCGGTTAGCTCCTGCTCCGTCAACAGATAGGCTTCGGTAGGCGCTAATGCAGGCTGTTCGGGGCGTGTGTGCTGTAACCAGGCCGCCTGCAACCCATCAGGCAGGCACAGGTGCTGAACAGGGCCAAACCAGCGTGCACTGTTGGCTTGCCGCGCCAGGTCGAACAGGTGATGCATGACCGCTGGATCGGCGATGCGCGGCATGACCTCGCCCGCACTCGGGTGTTTAACGCTCAGCAGGTGACGCCAGTGCTTGCAGAGCGTTAGCGCGTCGGCCTCGCTGAACAGCAGATAGCCCCATTCCAGCGCGGCATTTTCCAGGAAGTACGCCAGCAGTGAATCACCGGCACCCTTGAGGGTGATCAAGCAGGGCGAGATGTCCGCCAGCTCATGCCAGCGTGTGCCTTGGTACAGGCAATAAACCGGGTTATCCCAGCGGTGCAGGCGCTGCGCCAGATTCGAGGCGCTGACCCCGTCCAACAGCAGATAGGCCGGCAACGACCAGGGCAGATCATCGGGTAATGGCGGTAACTCAAGCATGGGCTGCCTCACTCTGCGGTTTGACGACTTCGCATACCGCGCAAATAGGCTTTTTGGCCATCAGGGCCGATCGCTGCGTGGAGGCCAATAAGGGCGCCTGAAGGGCTGCTGATGTCGCCCCTTCAGCAGACGACGCCAGGATCGGCGGCACCCCCACCAACGGAGCGCCGCCCTCGACGATGGGCACACTGCTGAAAATCCCCCCAGGGCTGATCACGAGGTGGTGGCCACCAGCTTTGAGCGTCAGGCTCATGCCAGCATCGATCACCACATGGGCGGCCGTGACATGGACCTGGGGGCCGGCTTGAATCACCAACGTGCCACTGACCGTCGTGCTGCTGTTGCCGGTAATGCTGATCTGCTCGCTACCCCCGATCAGCGTGTGACGCAGACCTTGGGTGGTGTGCAGTTCGTCGCCCTTGATCAGGCTGGCACTGTTGTTCTCGACCTGTTCAAAACGGTCGTTGCCAATCAAGCTGTGGCTGTTTTGAGCAATCTGCTCACGGCGGTCGTTACCGATCAGGGTGGCGCTGTCGTTGAGAATCAGCTGCTCGAGGTCGCGCTGGGCGCGCAGGTAGATCAGCTCCCGTCCGGCGCGATCTTCAATCGACAGCTCGTTGTATCCGTCATTGGCGGGGGAGCTGCGGCTGCGCAGCACGGTTTTGGTCTTGTGCTCCGGCAAGGGGTACGGCACGGAGGTGATCTCGTTGGGCACGCAACCGGTAATCAACGGATTATCCGGATTGCCCTCCAGGAAGGTCACCACCACTTCCATGCCGATGCGCGGGATGGTCACCGAGCCGAAACGGTCGCCTGCCCAGTTGGATGAAACCCGTAGCCAGCAACTGCTCTTGTCGCTGCCCAACTTGGCGCGGTCCCAATGGAACTCGACCTTGACCCGCCCGTATTCATCGCAAAAGATCTCTTCGTCCGCAGGCCCGGTGACACGGGCGGTCTGGCTGACCAGTGTTTGGCGGGTGACCAGCGGCGGACGATAGAACACGTCCCAGGGAATCGCGCTGAAGCTGTTGCGGTAACCCTGGGTGAAGCCGTCTTCTGACTTAACGTCGCTGATGAGTGCTTCTTCAAGCACCTGGGGTTGTTTGCCAACGTGATGGACACTGAGCAACAACCACAAATCGTTGTACGGTTGACGCGGGTGCTCGGTCAGTTCAAACAAGTGGCCACTGCGTAAGTTCGCTTGATCGCTGCTGCCCTCGGCCAGTTGGTAATCACTGCGACGCCGTTCCAGCGCTTGCCGGGCAAGCTGTTTACCGTGTTTTTCATTGTCGATGAAAACAGGGTAGCGATAGTCTTCGAGTTCAGGTCCATGCTCGGTCGTGACGCGGCTTTGGTGGGGCGGGATCGGGTGGGTGAAGTCGTAGTCGCGGCGCGTGGCCGTGCGGGTTCGGGTGCTGAAGCGCATGGAAAAACGATCGATCACCGAGCACTCCGCGACCATGCCGCAGGCGGGGTGATAAGGGGTGGCACCATCCAGCCTGGGGAAAAAGCTCTGATGGTCGGTAAACACCAGTCTATGGTCGTCGGGTGAATGCTGGTGGTGCCAGGCAATGCCCTCCTCGGCGCATAACCT
This sequence comes from Pseudomonas sp. KH_021, assembly GCF_057838865.1. Taxonomy (NCBI): domain Bacteria; kingdom Pseudomonadati; phylum Pseudomonadota; class Gammaproteobacteria; order Pseudomonadales; family Pseudomonadaceae; genus Pseudomonas; species Pseudomonas sp. KH_021. Next base: position 4,143,657 of record NZ_CM174477.1, read on the forward strand.
TTGGACGAACTCGTAGTCGCTTTCCGCATATTGAGTGCAGTAGATGCGCGCGGGTCCGGGGGTGACGTGGAAGGTAAACACGTCGGCCAGAATGCCATGGCCTTTGAGGACTTGGGCGATGATTTGCGGAACGGTCAGGCTCTGGAAAATCCGTTGCTGGTGGCTGAACTGCAAATAGTGCAGCACCGGCACCAAGGTCAGGTGATAGCGGGTCAGGCGCTTACCCACCGCCCCCATGGAAACCTCTTCGATACGACCATGAATGCCTTCGCCATGGAGGCCGAACTGGAGGAACGCCGGCTGGCAGAGCAGGCTTTCCAGATCAACGTCGGGACGCTCGCTGACCAACTCGACGTGGATCGCGTACAAGGTGCTGATGGCTTCCGTACCGTCAAAGGCCAGTACCTTGAAATCGTTGCGAACCGTGGGGATTTTCAGTTCGAAATGAGCAACATTGGCCGGCGCGAACATAGCTTGATCCTTGAGCTGAGAACGACAACCGCGCGAACTTCATTCCATGAAGGCATGAGCAAGCGGTTTGGCCGAGCAAGCTAGCAAGAGGGGCGCAAGAGTGAATGCCGGGAAAATCGACTAATTAGGTAGGAAATTTCCATATTCTGTCTATGCGACACATAAGTCTTCATTCGACCCTTTTAAGTTCGAGACACTCTTGCCCGCTCCTCAGACGTGAAATATTTTCCACCCACCATCAAACACAGCCACAAAAACAAGGTCTTAGCCTCAACCACGGACACCCACCGTGTTGCAAGGAGACGACATTGCTGACCCATTTGCCCAAGTTCACCCTGGTGGCCCTGTTGCTCAGCCTGACCGGCTGTTATCACCATCACCGCGATCACGACGATGGCTGGCGCGATCGGGATCACCGGCATTCACGCGGTTACGATCGGTATGACCGCGATGACCGCGACGATCGCCGCGACCGCTACCGTGACGATCGTCGCTATTACCGCTGAGGGCATTGCCTTCGCACAGGTCCCGGTCTTGACTGTGTAGACCGGCGACCGGCCCGGTACATCAGGGTGGCAACCATGTGCGGCAGGCTGTCCCAATACCGCGGCATTCACGACTTCGTCGATGCCCTGAGCATGCCCAACGCGCTGGTCAACACCGTCGGCGATCAGCCACTGCAGCGTTACAATTTGCCCCCGACCGGGATGACCGCTGTGTTGCGCTGTGAAGGCGAGCACCTGCTGGCCGCGGATGTGCGCTGGGGATGGAAGCCGCAGTGGGACCAAAGCAAGGTGCGGCGCATCAATGCCAGGGTCGAAAAAGTCGCCCACGGCCCCTACTTTCGACAAATCTGGCCACATCGCGCGCTGGCCGCCATCGACGGCTGGTTCGAATGGGTAGCCGACCCTGAAAACCCCAAACAGAAACAGCCGTATCTGATCCGCCTCAAAAGCGGCGAACCGATTTTCTGCGCCAGCATCGGCCAGTTCAGCCCGCCGAACGCAGAGCCTACCGATGAAGATGGCTTTGTCATACTCACGGCCGATGCCGAAGGTGGCATGGTCGATATCCATGATCGTCGGCCGGTGGTGCTGGCCCCGGAACTGGCGCAAGAATGGTTGAGCTGCGACACACCGCGTGAACGTGCTGAACAAATTGCCTTGTTACAGGGCAGCCCGGCCGATTGTTTTGAATGGTTCAAGGTCGACAAGGCCGTCGGGAATGTTCGCAACAGCGGCCCCTGGCACCTTCTTTAGGTAGGAGCCCAGCTTGTCGGGGCGCCGAACCGTGGCGATGGCATCACCGCTGTATGCCAGATACACCGCGGTGATGCCATCGCCAGCAAGCTGGGCTCCTACAGTGTGTGTGTGTTCACCCCCGCAGAATTCAACCGCAAGACTCGGAGTGTTCAGTACACTGGGCCGACGTAGGCTGATGTTCACTTCGTGCCTTAAGGTCTTTGACGATGAAACCACTCAACCCCAACGACCCGCGCTGGCAAGCCATCCTGGCCCGCGACCCGTCCTTTGATGGGCAGTTCGTCTATGCCGTGCGCACGACCGGTGTCTACTGCCAGCCCAGCAGCGCCTCTCGTTTGCCCAAGCTTGAAAATGTCGAGTTTTTCGACAGCGCAGACCAAGCCGAGGCCGCCGGGTACCGCCCCAGCAGGCGGGCTGGCGCCGACCAGAGCAGCATGGCCCGCCAACACGCTGCATTGGTGACAGCCGCGTGCCAAATCATCGAAGCCTCAGAGCCTGCCCCCGGCCTCAATGCCCTGGCCGAGCACCTGGGCATGAGCCCCTATCACTTTCACCGAGTGTTCAAGGCCTCCACCGGGCTTACGCCCAAGGCGTATGCCAGTGCCCATCGGGCGCGCAAGCTGCGCGAGCGGCTCAAGCGCGGCAACTCGGTCACCGAGGCGATGTACGACGCCGGCTTCAACTCCACCAGCCGCTTTTACGAGACGTCCGATAATGTGCTTGGGATGACGCCTTGCGAATATCGCGCGGGCGGGGCCAACACCGAGATCCGCTTTGCCGTGGGCCAGTGTTCGCTGGGGGCGATCCTGGTGGCGCAGAGTAATCGCGGTATTTGTGCGATTTTGCTGGGCGACGAACCCGACACCCTGGCCCGCCAGCTGCAAGACAAGTTCCCCAAGGCACACTTTATCGGTGGCGATCAGGCCTTCGAACAGTTGATTGCGCAAGTAGTCGGCTTTGTCGAAGCACCGGCCATCGGCCTGGACCTGCCGTTGGACTTGCGCGGCACCGCCTTTCAGGAGCGAGTTTGGCAAGCATTGCGGGAAATCCCGCCGGGCAAGACGGCCAGCTATGCTGAAATCGCCGCGATGATCGGTGCGCCCAAATCCTATCGGGCCGTGGCCCAGGCCTGTGGCGCCAACAGTTTGGCGGTAGCCATTCCCTGTCACCGCGTCGTGCGTAGTGACGGTGATCTGTCCGGCTATCGCTGGGGCGTGGAGCGCAAGCGCCAGTTGCTCGAGCGCGAGTCCAACTGACGCCTCGCTCGCCAGATCCACGCCAATCGGGCAGCATGGACACTTTGCTTTAGTCGCTTCAGGAATTCCCATGCGAACCTCGTTCGAGAGCCTGCTAAAAACCAAGAACATGGCTCATCTGGGTGCCCCCCAGCCCGATCAACCCGTCAGCACCCAACGGGTCGCGTTTGTGCTGCTTGATCACTTTTCCATGATGGCCTTCACCGGCGCGGTAGACGCGTTGGTCACCGCCAACCTGATGAGCCCCACGCCGCTGTACCAGGTGCAAGTGGTGAGCGTCAGTGGCCAGCGCGCCTTGAGCGACCTGGGCATCGAGGTGGCCACCGATTGCAACCTTGAACACTTCGATGATCGTGCCTTGGACATGCTGGTGGTCTGCGGTGGCTATCGGGTCAAGCTGCAGTCCACGGCGCTGATCCGCCATCGGCTGAAATCGGCCGCCACTCATGCCCGCATGCTCGGCGGGCTTTGGAACGGTGCCTATTTTCTCGCCGAGGCAGGCCTGATGGACGGCTATCAATGCGCCTTTCACCCCGACGGTCGGGCCGTGATGAGCGAAGACTTCCCGCGTACGCCATTGTCATCACGCTCCTTTGTGGTCGACCGTGACCGCATGAGCTGTGCCGGCGCCAACAGCTCGCTGGGCATGATGCTAGAAGTAGTGCGGCGCAGTTTTGGCGATGGTTTTGTCAGCGCCATCGATGAAGTGCTGGGCTGCGACAAGCTGCAGGAAGTCCTGGATGTGTCGGTGGTAGCCATCGACCGCAACCCGACCCTGCCACAAGCCCTGAAACTGACCCTGGAGCTGATGAGCAGCAATATCGACGAGCCCTTGAGCATGGACGAAATTGCCCGCTGCGCCGACATCTCCCGCCGCCACTTGGAGCGGTTATTCATGCGCCATATGAACGCCTCGCCGACCCGCTACTATCTGGAACTGCGCATGACCCGCGCCCGGCAGTTGCTGCTGCAGACCAACAAGAGCATGGCCGAGATCGCCGTGGCCACGGGCTTCGTCAGCATTGCCCATTTCCAGCGGTGTTTCCGCGAGTTTTTCCAAGTGGCGCCAGGTCGCCTGCGCAAGAGCGCTCAAGCCAGGTTGCAGACCTGGTCAAATACCCCTGTCTTGTAGGAGCAGACCTTGGTCGCGATAGCATCACCGCGGTCTACCTGAGAACCGCAGCGATTTCATCGCGAGTAAACTCTGCTCCTACAATGTTTCCCCGCCCGACAAGGAGCTCCTGTGCAGTCGGTGATCTCGGTTCAGAACCTGAACAAAACCTATGCGTCCGGCCACCCGGCGTTGAAAAACATCAACCTGCAAATCCAAAAAGGTGAGATCTTCGCCCTACTGGGCCCTAACGGCGCCGGCAAGACCACCCTGATCAGCATCATCTGCGGCATCGTCAATATCGGCGAAGGCCAGGTGCTGGTTGGCGGCAAGGACATTCGCACCGACTACCGCGCCGCTCGCTCGCAAATCGGCCTGGTGCCCCAGGAACTGGTCAATGATGTGTTTGAGACGGTCTGGGCAACCGTGTGCTTCAGCCGCGGGCTGTTTGGCAAGAAGCCCAATCCCGCCTATCTGGAACAACTGCTGCGCGACCTGTCGCTGTGGGACAAGCGCGACGCCAAGTTGTTCGAGTTGTCCGGCGGCATGAAGCGCCGGGTGATGATCGCCAAGGCGTTGTCCCATGAGCCGGACATTCTCTTTCTCGATGAGCCCACCGCTGGCGTCGATGTGGAGTTGCGCCGCGACATGTGGGACATGGTCCGGCGCCTGCGCGAGCGTGGGGTCACGATTATCCTCACCACCCACTACATCGAAGAAGCCGAGGAAATGGCCGACCGTATCGGCGTGATCCGCAAGGGCGAGATCATCCTGATCGAAGACAAGGCCACGCTGATGCACAAGCTGGGCAAGAAACAACTTACCGTGCAACTCAAGCAGCCCATGACCGCCCTGCCCGCCACCCTCGCCGGTTACCCGCTGGAGCTGGACGATGACGGCCATGCGCTGGTGTTCACCTTCGACGCTCAGCGCGAGCACACCGGCATCGCCGAGCTGCTCAAGGACCTGGACCGCCACGGCATCGACTTCAAGGACCTGCAGTCGAGCCAGAGCTCACTGGAAGATATTTTTGTCAGCCTGGTGAGGACTTCGGCATGAACTTCTACGCAATCCGCGCTATCTACCTGTTCGAACTGGCGCGCACCTGGCGCACGCTGCTGCAAAGTATCGCCACCCCAGTCATTTCCACGTCCCTGTACTTCGTGGTGTTTGGCTCGGCCATCGGCTCAAGCATGGCCCAGGTGCAGGGCATCAGTTACGGCGCCTTTATCGTGCCGGGCCTGATCATGCTGGCACTGCTGACCGAGAGCATTTCCAACGCCTCGTTTGGCATCTACATGCCCAAGTATTCAGGGACCATTTATGAGTTGTTATCGGCACCGATCTCGTTCCTGGAAATCCTGATCGGTTATGTCGGTGCAGCCGCCACCAAGTCGATCATCCTGGGCCTGGTGATCCTGGTCACGGCGCGGCTGTTCGTGGACTTCCAGATCGCCCACCCTTGGGTGATGGCGCTGTTCCTGGTGCTGACGGCCGTCACGTTCAGCCTGTTCGGCTTCATTATCGGCATCTGGGCCAATGGCTGGGAAAAACTGCAAGTGGTGCCCGCCTTGATCGTCACCCCGCTGACCTTCCTGGGCGGCAGTTTCTACTCCATCGGCATGCTGCCGCCACTGTGGCAGAAGATCACCCTGTTCAACCCGGTGGTGTACCTGATCAGTGGTTTTCGCTGGAGCTTTTATGGCGTGGCAGACGTCAACGTCTGGGTCAGCATCGGCATGACCCTGGGCTTTTTGCTGGCGTGCATCCTGGTGGTGAGCTGGATCTTCAAGACCGGGTATCGGTTGCGCCACTGAATCTGCACGGTGTGTCTGGGTTGGCCGCGCGGGTAGGAGCACGGCTTGCCGGCGATTGGGCCAACGCGGTGTGTCAGGTATGGCCCATCGCGAGCAAGCTCGGCTCCTACAGGCGATTGGGCCAACGCGGGGTGTCAGGTATGGCCCATCGTGGTGTGTCGGGGGTTATGCTTGATCCAGGCCCATTTGCCAGAAGTCGGCTTCCAGCCGTGAAGCTGTGGCGAATATGCCGGTCAGCTCGGTAAAGCGCTGTTCGGTCATGGTCCGGGCGGCCAGTTCGTCGAGGTGGCGGCGGGCATCGGCAGCCACTTTCTGGTAGCCCTCCCCGGCGTACTCACCGATCCATTCGCGGTACGGATGATCACCCAAGGCTTCGACGCCATCAGGCGCCAAGGCACGGCCAATCTCGGCGTACCCGATCACACAGGGTGCCAGCGCAGCATGCAGTTCCAGCAGGTCACCTGCCGCGCCGCAGTCGAGTACATAACGGGTGTAGGCCACCGTGGCCTGATGCTCCGGCGCCGACTCAATATCCTCACGCGACAGTCCCCAGTGTGCGCACAAGCGCACATGCAGTTCGGTCTCGTCGAGGATCGCGGCCAGGCCGGCCTGGGCGGCGCGGATGTCCGCCGGGGTGCGGCTCTTGTAGGCGGCCAGCGCCCAGGCCCGGGCAAACTGGATTAGAAACAGGTAGTCCTGCACCAGATACTGACGAAACGCTGCCTCAGGCAAGGTTCCCGCACCCATCTGGCGCACGAAGTCGTGATCGACGTAACTGGTCCACTCGCTAGCCGCTGCGTTTTTTAGCCGCAGGAAAATATCCATCGATCAATCCTCGATCACGTAGGCAGCATCAAAGAATTCGCGCTCAAGCTTCACCGCGCGCAGGAAAAAGTCGGTGCTCAAGGCTTCTTCCGAAGGCCCTACCCGATCCAGCTCCGAACGCAGGAATTCAATGAATTCGCAAAAGAACGGATTGTCATGCAGGGTCACCCATTCGGCATGCACGAAGTTGGGCGGCAGCACTTTCGGCGCTCGCGTGGCCCAGTCCAGGTACAGCCATTCCGCCACGTTGAGTACCGACAGTGCTGCAACGTAGGAACGGGTTTCGGCCGCCTCACGCATGATCGCCTTGAAGCCAGCAGTCGAGGGCGCATCGGGTGCATCACGGCGTTGTTGCTCAGTCACCCCCAGCGCCTCGAAGGAGCGCAAAAAGTAGGTGTTCTCTTCCCCCGAGACCATGCCGGCAAAACGGCCCAGGCGCAGACGTGCCTCGAAGGTGTCGGCACTGGCGATGGCCGCGCCGAGCAGCGTCAGGAAACTGTCGATGAAGCGGTGGTCCTGGATCAGGTAGTTGGCCATGACCCGGTTATCGACGGTGCCGGCAAACAGTTCGCTGACAAAGCGGTGCTCGACCGCCTCGGACCAGAAGGGCTCGCTCTTGCGGCGAAGGGTTTCGGTAAAGCGCTCGGTCATGGTGCTGTGCTCTCTTTGGCAACAGCGAGACCGCGGCTATCAAGCAGGGGCGGCCTCGCAGTGAGGCCGGCAAAAAGGCAGGATCGAAAAGCCCCATCCCTTCGCCGGCATGATCCGGATCAGGTTCGAAGGGTCACCGCGCTGCAGTAGCGGTTTCTCAGCCCGATACCGGGCTCCCCTTGGTGGCATGATTCTATACAGGATGCAGGCCCGATTGTCACGCGGGCCTAGCGCTTCAGGCCCGTTGTGGCTGGGCTGCCAGCGGCTTGGCAATGGCAGGCGTCAGCACGTCCGGTTTAGGCGGTTCTGCTTCACCGTTGAGCGCCCTGTTCATCTTCTCGGTGTCCAGCGCCCCCACCCACTTGGCAATGGCCATGGTGCCCACACCATTGCCGATGGTATTGGTAATCGCCCGCGCCTCGGACATAAATCGGTCAACCCCCAGCAGCAGCACCATGCCCGCCACCGGAATGGTCCCAAGCGACGCCAAGGTTGCGGCCAGAATGATAAAGCCCGAACCCGTGACCCCCGCCGAGCCCTTGGAGGTGAACATCAGCACGGCCAGCACAATCAACTGATCGGTCAGGGTCAGTGGTGTGTTGGTCGCCTGGGCGATAAAGATGGCCGCAATGGTGTAGTAGATCGCCTGCCCGTCCGGGTTGAAGGTCAGCCCTGATGGGATAATCATCCCGGCCACCGGCTTGGACACGCCCGCTTTCTCCATCTTCGAGATCATCTGTGGCAGCACCGACTCGGACGAGCTGGTGCCCAGCACCGTAAACAACTCCTCCTTTATAAAGCGCAGGAACTTCCACAGGCTGAAGCCGCTATAACGACAGATTGGCCCCAGCACGAAGATCACGAACAGCGCGCAGGTCAGGTACACACAGGCCATCAGCTTGCCCAGCGAGAACAGCGAACCAAAGCCGTATTTGCCGATGGTAAAGGCAATCGCCCCGAACGCCCCGATGGGTGCCAGGCGCATCACCATGTTGACGATGCGAAACATGCCCTGCATCAGGCTGTCGAGGGTATCGACAAACAGTTTCGCCCGAGGACCTGCATGCGCCAGGGCGACACCCAGCAAAATCGAGAACAGCAGTATCTGCAGCACATTGCCCTTGGCAAAGGCGTCGACGATGGTGTCGGGGATGATGTTCATCACAAAATCCATGAACGTCGTGTGCTTGGCCGCGGTGGTGTAAGTGGCAATGCTTGAGGTGTCCAGCGAGGCAGCGTCGATGTTCATGCCCGCACCCGGTTTGAACACATCGACCACGACCAGGCCGACCACCAGCGCCAGGGTCGAGACCACCTCGAAGTACAACAGCGCTCGAAAGCCGACACGCCCCAACTCCTTCATGTTTTCCATGCGTGCAATGCCAGTGACCACGGTGAGGAAGATCACCGGGGCCAGCAGCATTTTGATCAGTTTGATAAAGGCATCGCCCAGGGGCTTGAGCGCTGTGCCGGTGTCAGGCATCAACACACCGATAACGGCACCGAGGACAACGGCGATCAGTACCTGGACGTAGAGTTTTCCTAGAATGCGTTTCATGACGGGGCCCTGATTTTTTATTGTTGTCAGGAAATGCCAGGGAGCCTGCCCCCTGGCGCTGTGCCGCGATGCTGCTGTGACGCCGGGTCCGATCAGCGATTGATCAAGGCAATCACCGCATCGGTAATCTGCCGCGTGGTGGCGGTGCCGCCCAGGTCAGGGGTGTGCAGGCCGCTTTCAGTCACCGCTTCAATGGCCGACATCAATTGCTTGGCGGCGGCGGCTTCACCCAAGTGTTCCAGCATCATGGCCGCCGTCCAGAAGGTTGCGACAGGGTTGGCCACGCCTTTGCCGGTAATGTCGAACGCCGAGCCGTGGATCGGCTCGAACATCGACGGGAAGTTGCGCGACGGGTTGAGGTTGGCGGTCGGCGCGATGCCCAGGCTGCCGGACAGTGCCGCGGCAAGGTCAGAGAGAATGTCGGCATGCAGGTTGGTGGCAACGATCACGTCCAGGGTCGAGGGTTTGAGCACCATGCGCGTGGTGACCGCATCGACCAGTTCCTTGTCGATTTTTACATCCGGGAAGTCCTTGGCGACTTCGTAGAAGATCTCGTCCCACAGCACCATGCCATGACGCTGGGCATTGGACTTGGTGACCATGGTCAGGTGCTTGCGCGGGCGGCTGCGGGCCAGCTCGAAAGCAAAGCGATGGATACGCTCGACACCAGCACGGGTGAACACTGACACTTCGGTCGCCACCTCTTCGGGCAGGCCCCGATGGACGCGGCCGCCATTGCCGGAGTATTCACCTTCAGAGTTTTCGCGCACCACCACCCAGTCGATCTGATCACCGTTGTGCAGCGGGCTCTTGACCCCAGGCAATACACGCGCCGGGCGCACGTTGGCGTATTGGTCGAAACCCTGGCAGATCGGCAGGCGCAGGCCCCAGAGCGAAATGTGATCCGGCACGTTCAAGGCACCGACGGCGCCAAAGAAAATGGCATCGAAGGTTTTCAGTTCCTGCAGGCCGCCTTCGGGAATGTAGTAGCCATTTTTCAGGTAGTTGTCCGAGTTCCAGTCAAAGTGCTTGAACGACAGCTCAAAGCCAGACTTTTTCGACAGGGCCTGCAGCACTTCAACGCCGGCTGCAATCACTTCAACACCAATGCCGTCACCTGGAACCGCAGCAATTTTGTAGGCGCTCATCAATTCACTCCACTCTTGTTATTCCTGTAGAACCGGGCTGTTCAATCAGGGTGTGAGCGGAGTATATGTAGTGAACGCAAAGGCGTGAGTTACTCAAAATCACTACATAATTAACTTTGAGTTACCAATGGACAAGACCCTCGACCTGTCGTTTTTCTTCCTGCTGGCCAACCAGGGCAGCCTGGCCGCCACCGCCCGCGAACTGGGCGTAACGCCCCCTGCGATCAGCAAGCGGCTGAGTGCGCTGGAAGCCCGGCTGGGTATTCGACTGGTCAACCGAACCACCCGCTCGATGAGCCTCACCACCGAAGGGGAACTGTATTTCAGCCATGCTGCGCGCATCCTGACTCAAATCGACGAGGTCGAGCAGATGGTCAGTAGCAGCCGCGCCACGCCCAAGGGGCTGATTCGCGTCAATGCTTCGCTGGGCTTCGGCCGGCGCTATATCGGCCCGGCGCTGGCAGCGTTCTATGCACGCTACCCAGAAGTGGAAATCCAGCTGGAGATCACCGACCACCCGCTGGACCTGGCCACCCACGGCTTCGACCTGGGCATTCGTTTCGGCACCCTGCCGGACGCCGCTTTTCATGCCCGCAAGATCGCCTCCAACCGCCGGCTGCTATGTGCCTCGCCTTTGTACCTGGAACAACATGGTGCCCCTGAACGCCTGACCGACCTGCCCCGGCACAATTGCATCTTCCTGCGCCAGAACGACACGCCCTATGGCGTATGGAGTTTTACCAACGGCGGACGCACGCAAAACGTCAAGGTGCGTGGCGCGCTCGGTTGCAACGACGGCGAAGTGGCCCTGAACTGGGCACTGGAAGGCTACGGGATTCTGCTGCGGGCCGAATGGGACATCGCCCGCTACGTGCGCAGCGGGCGTTTGCGCCTGGTGCTGGAAGACCAGACACCGACTCGCGCCGACGTCTATGCGGTGTACCCACAACAGCTGCATCTATCGGCGCGAGTGCGCAGCCTGATCGACTTTCTGGTGGAGCGTTTCAAGCGCATCGACCACCTGGATGAACCGGCGTTGAGCGTGGAGTGAAAGACGCTACCTGAGATCGTCAGACAACGGCGATGGCTCGTCGGCCTCGGGCACTTGCTTGACGCGGGTGGGGTCTTCCTTGCCTGGTTCTGGCCTGTTGGGGTGATTGGGGTCTATCACTGGGTCGTGTGGGTTGACTGGCGATTGGGGTGAGAGTGGGTCGTCCACTGGCAGGGAATGATTGCTCATGGTGTACCTCGGCTCGTCAGGGCCTGTGCAGTGCAGGCGATAACGATTAGAGGCTTGGTTGGCGTGACTGTGCCCAGCAGTCGACAGGTGGTGGGGCGGCGCATTTAACGAGCCCGGCTCTTACCCCTGACGGTGCGCGTGCTTGGGTAGGAGCCGGGTTTACCCGCGATGCAGGCGACGCGGTCTACTGGGGAGATGGCGGCGTGGCCATCGCAGCCAAGCAGGCTGTGTGAAAACTCCGACAAAAGTCGACCCACTCAAAAAACGACCTCCTGTAATCGCGTACACGCGACGATCGACTAGTCGGGAGGGGGTCAAGTACCCCCTAAATCAACCAAATTTTGAGTTTTCACACAGCCTGCAAGGCTGGCTCCTACCTTGGATTGTGTCATTCAATGGCTTAACTGGCTGGCATTAAGGCAAGCGAAACTGCGGATCGCCCGTCAGTTTCAACATTAACGCAACCCCTTCCGGCCACGCCCCATACCCGGTTTGGCCATTGATATGTCCGGCACGTTCCACCCACACCAGGTCACTGCCCCACGCTTGTGCGAAGGCCTTGGCTCGTTCATGGGTAACGTACGGGTCGTCAGTACTTGCCACCATGATCGTTGGAAACGGCAGCCGCTCCGTCGACATCGGTGTAAAACCATGAGTGCCGGGAGGATAGCTTTGCGCTTCAGTGTCGCTCGGAGCTACCAACAACGCGCCGCGTACCTTACTCGCCGCGGGATAGCGCTGCGCCCAGCGGGTTACCAGGGTACAAGCCAAACTGTGGGCTACCAGGACCACTTCTCCGTCGGCTGCCGCTATTTCCTCATTCAGGCGCTCAACCCAATCCTCAGCGACGGGCGTCTCCCAGTCCTCCTGCTCAACCCTGCGCAGGCTTGGGAACTGTCGCTGCCATTGTGACTGCCAGTGAGTCTCACCCGAATTGAACAGGCCCGGCAATATTAATACTCTGACAGTCATCTTCTTATTCCCTTTGAAAGCATTCATATGCCCCTGAAGAGCCACTGAGCCGAGGCGTGTAGCCGTTCGCAGATGTGATCACGAGAGCGAGTGTCTTCAGTTACAAGCAAAGAACCAACCACCAGAAGAAAATCAAGAAGATTCCTACAAGAATCTAAAGCAGCGAAGTCTGTTTCACCGCCTGCCCGGAGCTGCTTTGCAGCCCACCGTAACCCAATACGCCCTACGTTCTCTTCAGCCTTCAGCGCGTCTTTGGCGTAGAAACGACTTGAGTCGCGATGGGCTGCAAAGCAGCCCCATGTCCCTGAGGTGGCATCGCGGTGTATCAGGAAAACCGCGGCGTGTTCATCGCGGCTAAAGCCGGCTCCTACCAGAGCGCCACCGTCCGGTAGGAGCCAAACTTGGCTGCGATGGTTCTCACCGCGGTGTATCAGATGACACGCGTCAGTAGATAACCTGCCCAACCTGCAACAACCGCATGCCATTGGTGCCGCCCATGGTGTTGTAGCTATCGCCCTTGGACAGGATCACCCAATCCCCGCTGCTGACTACACCCCGCTCGACCAACGCCGCCACCGCCGCCCGATCAACCTCTTCCGGCGCCAATGCAGCTGGATCGAACGGCACCGGATAAACCCCGCGCAGCAGGCACGCCCTGCCCTGTGTCCCGGTGTGCGGCGAGAGGGCAAAGATCGGCACGCTGGAGCGGATGCGCGACATCACCAGCGGCGTGTAACCGCTTTCGGTCAGGGCGATGATGGCCTTCACGGCTTTGAAGTGGTTGGCGGTGTACATGCACGCCAAGGCGATGCTTTCGTCACAGCGAACAAACTCGCCGCCCAGGCGATGGCCCGAGGTTTCGCTGCTGGGGTGCAGTTCTGCGCCGGTGCAGATCCGCGCCATGGCGGTCACCGCCTCGACCGGGTACTCCCCTGCGGCGCTTTCAGCCGAGAGCATGACCGCGTCGGTGCAGTCGAACACCGCATTGGCCACGTCCGAGACTTCGGCGCGGGTCGGCATGGGGCTGGCGATCATCGACTCCATCATCTGCGTGGCAACGATCACCGCCTTGTTGTGGCGGCGTGCGTGCAGAATGATTTTCTTCTGGATGCCGACCAGTTCGGCATCACCGATTTCCACGCCCAGATCACCTCGGGCGACCATGACCCCATCGCTGGCTTCAATCAGACCATCGAGGGTTTCGTCGCTGGCCACCGCCTCGGCGCGCTCGACCTTGGCCACCAGCCAAGCCTGGCAGCCGGCTTCGCGAGCCAGGCGACGGGCATAGTGCATGTCGTCGGCGTCACGGGGGAACGACACGGCCAGGTAGTCCAGGTCCATCTGCGCGGCGAGCAGAATGTCGGCCCTGTCCTTGTCGGTCAGCGCGGGTGCGGTCAGGCCTCCGCCACGACGGTTGATGCCCTTGTTGTCCGACAGCGGGCCGCCGATCAGCACCACGCAATGCAACGCTTCGCTGTTGGCCGTCTCGACCCGCATCACCACCCGGCCGTCGTCCAGCAGCAGTTCATCACCCGGTTGGCAATCCTTGACCAGGTCCGGGTAGTCGATACCGACGATTTGCGAGTTGCCTTCGGTCAACGGATGGCTGATCGACAACGTGAAGCTGTCACCCACCTTGAGCTCGATGCGCTTGCCGGCAAATTTGGCGATGCGGATCTTCGGCCCTTGCAGGTCGCCCAGTAGCGCCACATGGCGGCCATGGCGCGCGGCGATTTCCCGAATCAACCGGGCCCGGGCAATGTGCTCGGCCGACGTGCCGTGGGAGAAGTTCAGGCGAGCGACGTCCATCCCGGCAAGGATCATCTGCTCGATCACCTCAGGGCTGTTGCTGGCAGGTCCGAGTGTGGCAACGATTTTGGTTCGGCGTTTACGCATTGAAAGCATCCTGAGGTTGAGTGCCGGCCAAGTGTAGGGCGCAGCCCCCTCCGTTCATTTAGGCGAGATCACAACCAGGGCAGGCAGTTGTTGTATCTTTGAACAATTCGTTGATTGCCAGAGTCGCCAGGATGTTTGAGCTCACCCACCAACTTGCCCAGAACATCGTCGATCGCGCGATGGCGATCCTGCCCCAGGATGAGAATCGTCGAGAATGACGGCACGGCCGCGCAGAACCTCAAGGGCAATACGGTGCGAGGCGCACAGTGCTGTTTGCAGATGCGGCCAACTCTGTTGTTCGTTGAAAAGAGTTTTTAATAATAATCAACAATTCATAATAGCTTGATTTAACGATAAAAACCCTCAAGCAACGCCATCGTTCCCTCGGCGACACATAATTGTGTTTGACGCCCCCCAGAAGCACGTTCAAAAATGAGGAAATCGAATAGATATTAAAAACAAAGGTAAATGAACGATGATCATACTTGGAGTCAATAGCTTTTTTGAACACCCTGCCGTTGCCCTGATAAAAAACGGGGAATTAATATTCGCTGTAGAGGATGAACGCCTGACAAGAATCAAGCATGGTAAAAGCTACTCACCCTACAAAACATATATACCATTTGATTCTATTTACTGCGCACTGAAATATTGCGATATCCACGCAAGTGAAATAGACGAAATATCATATTCGTATTCAACGGTTCATCATCGAGCAGAATTGAAAAACTGTTTCAATGGCAAAAGAAGAAGCACGTTTGGTGAAGAATTAGCCGCCTACCATAGCGCCCAACATATCAAATACTTGCTCAGTGGAAAATATGAGCTTCCTTTGCGATATAGCGATTACCTGCCTGCAGGCAGCCTTTCCAATGCACAGTACACAGAGTGGGATCATCATTTAAGCCATGCCGCATCCGCATTCTTTTTTTCTGGAATGGACTCTGCGCTCATCGTGGTATCAGACGGCAGTGGAGAAAAAAGTGCGACCTCTATTTACGTAGGGACTAAAAATGAACTCATCCCCCTCGCCAGTATCGATCTGCCACATTCGTTAGGTCTTTTTTACGCTGACCTGACAAAACACTTAGGGTTCGAACCGTTCGCCGATGAATATAAAGTAATGGGCTTAGCCGCTTATGGTGAGGACAACTACAAGAGCGAAATGCGTGCCATCTTAAACATATCTTCAGAAGGCTATTTCCAATACCATCAAGCGCACCTTGATTCCCTAGGAAAAAAAATACCGAGTCGCACCCACGGTGCAGAACTCACTCAACAACACTTCGATTTGGCATGCAGTGTTCAACGCCGGTTAGAGGAGTGCTTGGTTTCGATAATCAGCTATTACCTAAAAAAAGACAGGGCAAAAAAATTTATGCGTGGCAGGCGGAACATTCCTGAATGTATTAGCCAACAGCAAACTTCACGACATTCCAGATACTGACAATGTGTTTATTCAACCCGCAGCGCATGATGCAGGCACCGCCCTCGGCGCTGCCGCATTATCATGGGTCGCCTCAGGCGGTTCCCCACAAATAAAATATTCATCTATGTTTCTCGGGCCTTCTTACGACGACGACGCTATAAAGAAAGCTATCCACCTAGCGGGTCTGGAAACAGTAAGAGTTTCACCGCACAAGCTCGCCGCTGAAGTGGCCCAACTGCTGGCTGATGAACACATCGTCGCAATGTTTAGGGGACGGATGGAGTTTGGCCCCAGGGCGCTCGGTAACCGTAGCTTACTAGCCTCACCAAAGTCGGCTAAAACTCGAGAAAAACTCAACATCTTAAAAGATCGAGAGATGTTTAGACCTCTGGCGCCGTTAATCACGAGCGAATATTTCCATGATTTTTTTGACGGACAGCCTAATCGATACATGATGACGACGGCAACAGCACGAAACAAAACAGCTCATTTGATTCCCGCCGTAGTCCATAATGATGGAACCTCAAGAGTGCAAACCGTTAGCCGAGAGGATGATGCGTTCTTGCATCAATTGTTGTGCGAATTCAAAGACCGTACCGATATTCCCGTACTCATCAATACGTCATTGAACGTACGTGGCAAGCCAATTGACTTAACCCCGCAAGACGCAATCAACTCATTCTTTTCGTCCGGCATAGACTATTTAGTCATGGAAAACTACATCATCAGAAATCCGAACACATCAACGCTCGGTAAAAACCAATGAACCGCGACGATGTAATGATAAATGCCAATGCGTGGAACAAGCGCACCGACGTCCACTTTAAATCCGAGTTTTATAACGTTGCACAATTTCTGAACGGTGCTCAAACATTACAAAAGCTTGACTTAGAGCTACTAGGGAATATAAAAAATAAAAATCTTTTACATCTGCAATGTCATTTCGGACTCGACACACTCAACCTATGCAGATTAGGCGCAAATTGCCTGGGCCTGGATATCTCAAGTGCCTCAATAAAAAAAGCCAATTTACTGTCCGAACAAACAAAATTGGAGGCAGCGTTTATTACTGCCGATGTACACGACCTAGAAAAAGTAGTGGCGCCCGGCCACTACGATATAATTTATACCTCTTACGGTGTGTTATGTTGGGTACAGGACTTGTCCAGATGGGCAAAAGGAATAGCCAACTCTCTAAAGCCGGGCGGAAAACTGGTCCTGATCGACTATCATCCGCTGTTGAATGTTTTATTTCCGGGCAGTTTATCAGGTGAAAAACGATATCTGCCGAACACGGAAGGCATTTACTCCAGTTCAACAGGGACCTATGCGGACAAAAGTAATTCATTGACGTATGAAGAAATCAGATGGACGTACTCCATTGCCATTATCATCAAATCACTTATCGCCTGCGAACTGAAAATCACCCACTTCGATGAGCATAGTTTCGCACCATACCCTATCGTTTCTTCACTAACAGAAGTTAACGACGGCGTATGGACCGAGCAGAACAACTCGCAGACGCTGCCTTACATTTTCTCTTTAATCGTTGAAAAACCCAATGCGTGAGCAGAATTTACTTCAGAAAACTCGAAAAATACTTAGCAGTCTAGTGTGCTGTTTTAGAAATAATTTACCTGCGAGCCTGTGAGGCCATCGCCTCACGGGCTCGCTGTATCTTGTTCAAGATATCTTCTCCCTTGGCATTCCAAACGTAGCGGGTGGGCTGCGCATTTCGCAGGGCCAGGAACGTGGTAATCGAGCTCTCCAATTCGCGAACCGAGCTGAAACTGCCCTCGCGCAAATACACCGTGATGTCGCGAAAGAAGCGCTCAACCATGTTCATCCACGAGCTGGAGGTCGGGGTGAAATGCATGTGGAAGCGTTTGTGCTTCTCAAGCCACGCCTTCACTTTCGGGTGTTTGTGCGTGGCGTAATTGTCCACGATCAGATGCAACTGAAGATGCTTGGGCGTTTCGCGATTGATCTTTTTGAGAAATTCCAGCCACTCCTGATGCCGGTGTTGGCGCTCGATGCAACTGATCAAACGCCCCTGAAGATAATCCAGCGCCGTGAACAAGGTGACGGTGCCATGGCGGATATAATCGTGCGACTGCGTACGGATATGACCGATCCCCAGAGGCAGACCAGGCTGCGTTCGCTCCAGGGCTTGAACTTGGCTTTTCTCATCGCAGCAGAGCACCAACGCCTTGTCTGGCGGGTCGAGATACAGCCCGATCACATCCCAAAACTTCTCTTCGAAATGCGGATCATTGGACAGTTTGAAGGTCCGGGTCAGGTGCGGTTTCAGGTCATTGGCGGCCCAAAGTCTGTGCACGCTGGTGGCCGAGATCCCAGCGACTCGCGCCATGCTCCGACAGCTCCATCGAGGCTCACCGATTCGCGGCTGAGTCACCTGTTCAAGGACACGACGCACGGCGTCAGCCGGCAAGGACATTTTGCGCCCACGCCCCGGCTTGTCGAGCAAACCGTCCAATCGAAGCGTTTGAAAACGCTGGCACCAACAGGTGATTGTGGGAAGTGAAAAACCAGTCAAGCGAGCGATCTCTATCCGCGAACAACCTTGGGCTGCCAGCAGGATTACTCGGGCGCGACGGCCGTCGCGCTGACTGATGGTGGCCGAGCGAACTCGGCGGCTCAGTTCGGCCTGTTCTTCTGGGCTGAGGATAATTTCTTGGGCGTTCACTTGCGTTCCCCCGAGCGCTGAATGACAGAGGAAGTGTAGCCAAGACTCAAGAAAAGTTATTTATAAAACAGCACACTAGTGGGCGACCTTGAACCCCCTTCAGGGAAGTTTGGGCAACGACCTACCCCCCTTCGGACGACATGAAAAAATGTCCACCACAACGGGTTATAATGTCTACCTGAAACGTGAGGATTTAATCGACTCCCTGGGGTGTGGTCATAAATTAAGAAGGCTAAGTTATCTAGAACATGAGGTTAAATCAGCTAAAATCTCTGACGTTGTGACCATCGGCAGCTTGCCGTCGAATCAGACGAAATCAGTAGCATTCTTCGCCAATATGTTAAATATTGATTCACACCTGATCTATGGCGGGGACAAGCCAACTAATCATTCTCTATTCAATGCCAATTACCATCTCGCCACGCGGCTAACCGACAACATCATTTGGCATGACAATGCTCCTTGGATTGATCTCGAAAATATTGCCCTCTCACATACCCAGTGGCTTTGCAATGAAGGTAGGAACGCAATATACATTCCCTCTGGGGTAACAAGTACCCATGCTTTATTGGGAAGCATAGAGTTGGGCATAGAGCTTTTTCTACAAATGCCAGAAATGAAAACGGATGTTGCAATATTTGTATGTGCTGGCTCAGGCGCAACAGCGGCAGGACTATCAATTGCATGGCAGCTATTAAATTTACCATGGCAAGTACACGGAATATGCATCGGTGAGGATGCCAGATCTGTCGATAGAAAAGCGCAATTCTTTATCGACGACTGGCACGATCACCACAGAATCAAACGGTCGTGCAGAAATCTGTTTTTTCATGATGATGGATTAGGTATAGCCTACGACATTCCTTCTCAAGAAGAACTAGATATGACAAACATAATACTTAAGGAGACGCTGAACAAATCACCGATTCATACCGAGCCCCATTTTCAAACCGGTTTTTTCGCCCTACCGGTCTTATTCCACGTTTCTGGGGCCGATTTCAGGCCCCATTTTGCTAATTAGCGGGCCAACCCCGCCTTTCAGACGGATTTATCCCGCCATGCGCTGGAAATACCGCTTGGCCAGCATCAGATTGGCCAACCCGAACAGACTAAACAACTGCGCGGTGTTCTTTTCCAGCCCGCGGTAACGCACCTTGCGATGATTGAAGCGCACTTTGATCACTTGGAACGGATGCTCTACCTTGGCACGCAGTTGCGCCTTGGCGTATTCGATCTTGCGCTTGGCCCTGTACAGCACGCTGTCTTTGCCGTGATGCTGGTAGCTGCTTGGCCGTGCTGCAATCGACCAGATAACGTCCCGTTCAGCATGCTCCGCTCGCTTGTCCGCACCGGTGTATCCAGCATCTCCCGAGACATAGGTTTCGGCACCGTGTAGCAGCTTGTCGACCTGGGTGACATCGGCCACGTTGGCCGCCGTCCCCACCAGGCTGTGCACCAGCCCCGACGTGGCGTCGACGCCAACGTGGGCCTTCATCCCAAAGTGCCACTGATTGCCTTTTTTGGCCTGATGCATCTCAGGGTCGCGCTTGCCTTCTCGGTTCTTGACCGAGGGCGGTGCGGCGATCAGGGTGGCATCGACAATGGTGCCTTCCTTGAGCAACAGACCACGATTGGCCAGATGCTGGTTGATCGTTTCAAACAGCACCCGTGTCAGCTGATGGGTTTCCAGCAAGCGGCGAAAACGCAGCAAGGTAGTGGCGTCCGGTGCCGACTCGCGGCCCAGGTCAATGCCCATAAATCCACGAATGGCCTGGCTGTCGTAAACAGCATCTTCGGTACCTTCATCGGAGAAACCGAAACACTGCTGCACGACATACATGCGCAGCATGCGCGACAACCCAATCGCGGGGCGCCCGCGCTTGCCTGTGGTGTCGCCGTAAAACGGCGCCACCTGCGCCTCCAACTGCGCCCAGGGCACCAACTGCTCGATATCAGTCAGGAAACGATCGCGGCGCGTTCGCTTTTTCTTGCCGGCGTATTCGAGTTCGGAGAAGGTCTTCTGCATGTCGGGTAACGAGGCTCACGAAGAGGATGGCTGGCTGAAGGTGTGTAGTGTGCCAAGGGTCGGGGGCGGTTGGCTATTTATGCAGCGTCTCCTTAAACACTATGGATTTATTGCCGATATTAATTACATGACTAAAACTATAATTGGAATGAAAAAAATACTTAAAAAAAATCTCATACAAAAATCCTGGTCGATCGTACTACTGCATTCCGGAGGACACATTGGTGCGCTTTGCCAACAAACAGGGGAATAAAAATGCATCCAGACGCTATAGAGCCTTGCAAATCAAAGCTGCCTGCTAGCACTGGTGTTTTCTATAAGTTAATTAAAGATCTGGAATTTGCTTTCAGCAACGCAGCAAGCAGTGATACGCTGATGCAGCAGGTGTCGTTAATTCTGAAGTCGTTTGGTAAGCATGGTTTAATTGCCAAACTAAAAACCTTGATCAACGACCCTATAGAATTAAAAAAAATAGCCAACAATAGCTATTTTCAGGGTAATGGGTTTTATAAAATCCCCCTCTATCAAGGAAAAAAGTTTAGCATTAGGTTCCATTTATACACTAAAGACCATAGCGCAGAGGAAAACCTGCACAGCCATCGTTGGTGGTTCGCTTCCTTAATCACGGACGGATATTTGTCGACAGAAATATGGGAAGACTCAGCACTCCCGGAAGCCACTCAATATCGTGAAATTTTCTATATGGGAAAAAATAGCGAGTTCATCGCGGCGGGAGAAACAAGCGTTGAACGGGTAAAACACATCATCTACAACAGCGGCGACACGTATATCTGCCCTACGGAGACTTTACATCGTGTGTTGGTAAACAATTGTACGTCTATGACCGCAACGCTCATTTGCAAAGCTAACAGTGGGAGATCTTGGTCACGAAATATTGTCGTCAATGACCACATTCCAACTATCACACCGACATATATCGAAGAAAGCAAACTGATCGAGATCATAAATAACTATATAGACCATTCTATTTGAAGGTATCTAAGGGGGAGGCTAGCATGAATCTTAAACAATTGGTCGACATGATGGGTACACTGTCTATATTCCCAAAAACCCATTTGAACCTCATACCCAGTGAAAACTGTCTTTCCCCATTGGCGAGAATCCCTTACTTACTAGACATCCAATCCCGATACTATTTAGATGACCTAAGGCAATTCGGCCAATTTGTTTTCCCTTCAGGCATGGAAATTGAAAAAATTATTGAGGGCATGCTGTATCCTTGCTTAAAAAAATTAACAGCTGCCGACTATATAGATGCCAGACCTTTATCAGGCTTGAGTGCAATGACCATCAGCATTGCTGCATTAACCGCCCCGAATGATGTTGTCTTCTCAATTTTTCCAGCCGATGGTGGTCATGCAAGCACAGAGCGTGTGGTGACATCAATGTCGAGAACAACTGTGTATATGCCATTTGCAGGTCTAGACATGTTGGATATCCCCGCGTTGGAGAAGCTCATTATTAATCACCGACCCGCATTGATTTACGTTGATCAATCTACATTTCTGACACCTATAGATCCCACTTCTATTATCAAGCTTATACAACATCATTCTCCCAAAACAAAAATTGCGTATGATATTAGTCATACCGGTGGTTTGGTATTTGGTAAAAACATCAAAAATCCATTAGATCAAGGCGCCGATTTGCTATGCGGTTCTACTCATAAAACCTTTCCGGGACCACATAAAGGCTTTATATGCACTCGAGCAAAAGAACTGTATCAAAAAATCCAGAAAAGCACGGATCACTTTGTAAGCCACCCTAACACCCAGCCCTTTCAAGGTCTTTCATCTTTTTTGGCCTTGAGCACCCGGTCCGTCGATACATGAGCACGCGCAGCTTTGCCCTCGAGCCATTCCTTGGGTTTATCTACTTTGGGGCCGCGTTTGCTTTTAGCGACCTGTCGGGGCTGGATATTCCTGGCCAGCGCCAACAGACGCTCCGCCAGAGTTTCTGAGGTCGTTTGGAGTGATAGGTAATCCGAGGGCAACGCGATCTGCATCCCCTCATAACTGCTGCGCACCTGCACCGCCAGGTGGAAGATCGAAGCTTCCCAGCCCTCGGGCTGCGTCTGGCGATGGGCCTGTTCAACACTGCGCTTAAGGACCGACAAAACGTTGTAGGCCAAGATCGCCGAGGCAAAACCGAGCAAGGCCGCTCGGGGGTTGCCCAGGCTTGCGATTTCACTGTCCAGCACCGATTCCAGGCGTTGGAACATCCCTTCGATACTCCAGCGACGACGGTACAAATCAGCGATCTGCTGAGCACTGATGCTGTCGGGCAAATTGCTCCAGAATAAGAGCGTGGAGTCACCCGACTCAGTGGGCGTTCGCAAGCTCAGTTCAATTCGCCGCCAGCAGCGTCCGCCTTTCAATTCGATGGTTTGTTCACGCACCGTTCCAGCCTCGACAGACACGGGTTCTTGCCAGTCGTTTTCCTGGATCAGGCGTGGATGGTGACTCTGCTGACGAATAATGAACGAGGCGCCCGACTCCTCGCAGGCTTCCATGACGGGGAGCGTGCAATAGAGCCGATCGGCCATCCACAGCTGTCCCGCCCTCGCACTCGCCAGCAACGGCAGTACGCTGACGCGTTCACTGGCGTAGGCATCTTCGCAGGGCTGAAGGTCAACGACCTGATCCAGGTCGGGGTCATAGACCACGACCGAAAAACCAGGCCGCGCGGCGCCTCGTTCACGCCGCAAAGCCCCCAGACGTTTTTCGGTAGAAGGCAGGTGGTTGCCGTCGACGATACGCAGTTGCCAGCCGGGCAAAATGGCTGAACAGCCCAACGCTTCTATGGTCGGGGTCAACCGCTCTGCGCTGCCGGTGACCAGGGCCCGCAGCAACGCGGGTTCTGTGCGGCTGACCTTGTCATAGAGCGCTGCCAAGGTAACCGGAAGGTCCTCCATCTGACGTGCAGCGGCATGCAGTGAAGGTCGTAAACCCAATGAAACAAGGGACATCAGCTCAACGATGGTCGAAAACAAAAGCTCACGCGGGTACTGGCGTTGGCGATGGTTTTCGAACACCTGATCGACCCACTCGGCCGGGATGGCCTGCTCCAACGCCAACTTGGCCATGACGCTGGCCGGTGCTTTTTTTTCAAACCGCGCTAAGACTTCTTCCCACATCGTTTCGTCATCCTGGACCGTAGATGGGAGAGAGTTTAAACGAAGACCTTGAAAGGGCTGACCCTAACACCGGAAGCATGCTATCACTTGCGATTACAGCTAGTGTGCTGTCTGCGAAATAGCTTTTCTAATTTTTCACCTACACTTCAGGTGTCATTTCCCCCTTGGAGAGCTTCAGGTGAGCGCACTGGACATTACGCTTAGCTCCGAAGAAAAGGCCGAACTGAACCGGCGCGTTCGCTCCGCCACCATTCCCCAGCGTGAAGGTCGTAGAGCACGCATTGTGCTGCTTGCAGCACAGGGCGAAACGCGGGAAGAGATTGCACGACTGACTGGGTTTTCTCTCCCGACAGTCACCAACTGGTGCCAACGCTTTCAGTTGCTCCGGCTCGACGGATTGATTGATAAACCAGGTCGTGGACGCAAGTCGTCGCTGCCTGCCGATACTGTCCGCCGCGTCTTGGAGCAGGTCACGAAACCTCGCATTGGCGAGTCGCGATGGAGCTGCAGGAGTATGGCGAGAGCGGTCGGGATTTCTTCGAGTACGGTCCATAAGTTATGGGCTGCCAATGACTTGAAGCCTCATCTGACTCGCACCTTCAAGCTCTCAAACGATCCGCAGTTCGAACAGAAATTCTGGGATGTTATCGGCCTTTACCTGGCCCCGCCGGACAAGGCATTGGTGCTGTGTTGCGACGAAAAAAGCCAGGTGCAGGCCTTGGAACGCACGCAGCCTGGGTTGCCTCTGGGCATCGGCCACATCCAGACGAAATCACATGATTACACCCGCCACGGCACGGTTACATTATTCGCTGCGCTGGATTATCTGCAGGGAAAATTGATCAGCAGCATCGAACGTCAACACCGTCATCAAGAGTGGTTGTCCTTCCTCAAGAAGATCAACAAGCAGACCCCCAAGAATCTCCAGCTTCACCTGATCGTCGATAACTATGCGACGCACAAGCACGCCGCCGTGAAAACCTGGCTGGCGAAGCACCCGCGTTTCCATATGCACTTCACACCGACGTCCAGCTCTTGGATGAACATGGTCGAACGATTTTTCCGAGACATCACGGTGTATCTACGAGACGGTAGCTTTGCCTCGGTGCGCGAGTTGGAATCCTCGATAACAACGTTCATGGCACTAAGAAATGCTCAGCCGACCCGGTACGTTTGGAACGCGAAAGGCGAGGAGATTTTGAGCAAAATCCAACGAGCTCGCGAGGCACTTGAGGTCGTACCATAGGGATAAATTATTTCGAAGACAGCACACTAGCGAATTCGTTAACTGTGACGGAAAAAAATACAGTCATCAGATTGTAGTCAACGCCAATCTATTTTCTACCTTGCTCAAAGAGCATGGCTTCACAGTTGCACTTCCTGAGTCAAATAGTAATTTGGTACACCAAGTATGGTTCAGGCATGAAGCAATCAACACAAATGATCTTTTTTATAAATTATGCCAAGCCGGGATACTCGTTAACCGAGTGGACTGCTTCCCTGGAGATTTTGGCTCAGGATTAAGATCATCACTGGCAGAGATTACAAAATTAGGCGGTGAAGCAGAACACGTCGAGGCACTTGTCAAGCTCATTAAAAACATTGCTGTAGGAAAAAAGGATTTTAACTATTATCTAAACGAGACAGAGCAACAGAGAAGTAGGTTGAAAAAACCACAATACTGTTATGAGACGATCGATTTCGGAGTCGAGCGCTTCCTTCAATTTTTGAGGTAGTGGTTTATGCTGATAGTGGATGAACAGCCTGCACTGTTGCAAAGGCTATACTTGATTAATTCAAAAATTCATGCCCAGATATCACCACACCTGTCACACTCGCTGGACACTTTTTTAACCCATTCGATAACGTGCGTACCTTCCGAGAACGAAAAATCAGCCATTGACGATTTCAACGATACGCTTGAGCAATATTTACTCTCCCGACAGATTCCAAGCGAAGGTTTTATAAACGCACTAAACAAATGCCCAATACTCCAACAGGCTGATCACTCAAGCTTAGTACTCGAGAGAGAGAGTTTTTTAAATAATCTTTTGTTCTCCAAAGCTCTTCTCAATAACAATATAAACCACGGAATTTCTCTCCAATGCTCCACCGTCAGTTGCATCACAAGCCGCGCCCCTTTACGCGGACCTGTTTTTTTATTTGATGGTCAACGGTCAATACCTTTAACCAACTTGACAAAAACCAAGTTGCAAGCAGCCTCGTTTTGTACGCTGCCAAAACCCTTTCAGTTTAACTCCGATCTCGCACGCAGTTCGGCGTGGGGCAAAACCCTTGAAGATATATGCAATTTAACATATCCAAGTATTGAAGCTGCATACTTCGCCATCAACACAAAATTATTGAAAACCCTGCGTAAATCACTCGGAGTGAACATTCTGTTCCTGGATGAATATTTCACAAATGAATTGATGTGTCGACATTTAAGTATGAGAGACAGCCTGATATCTCGCATGGTATTTGAACCTGACGTTCGAGATATTATTTTAAGTGAAAAGCAAAAATTTGTTAACTCTACAAGTAATTTGACACTAGGCCATGACCTAACGGATTTTTTTTACTTTAATGATGGCCATCGGTTGCACAGAGTTATCCTGAGTGGAGGCTCTGATGTCATCACTCTTAGAAAGCGCGCCGACCACAAAATAATAACAACCACCCACCGACAACATTTAATTCGAATATTGAAAAGCGGCGACCTTTTTTGCGATCGCTTTTTAGGCTACACCCTTCGCTGTTTAGCGAGTGGAATAAAAGCTTTAGGGGGCTCAAGCCAACAAGACTCAATAGATCATTACCTAACCATTCTAATGAACGCTAATCGCCTCAAAAACTTTATGAGTAGCCAAGAAATCTCGTTATACACACGCCCCAACAAGACTCAAATAGGTGGTGCCGCTTTAGTGGAGTTGACTATGCAAAAAGATTATATTTCGGGGCGTTACTTGCTCGATGGCGATATTGAATCTTATATCAAAATGCTGACTGGCAAAACGCTCAAACAATCTATTGGAAAAATGCAATGCATGTCCTACCTCATCGACCGTACTTCAAACCGTCCAGACAACGTCGAGAAGCTCTGATGCTAGACAACTTACAAACAAAAATATCAAACCTAGAGCAACAAGGCTTTTTACACGTGCGCGGTTGTCTGGAAAAAGAGCTAATTGAGATTCTAACGCACGAACTAAATGAGCTCGAGACGCAGGTATCGGAAAAGTTTAATCCTGCTGAAGACACAATCATTTTGTCAGCCACACGAACAATGATTCATTCGCTATACGATCGAAACTGTTGCGCGCTTAACCAACTTATTGAGACAGGGACTGGAATCAACATCATTTCTGCAGCCGTCGGTGGTCAGCCAATTTGTTGGACCTCAACCTATGCAAACTGTAAGCCGGGACATCCGAGCCTCCCGTTTCACACTGATTACTCTCCTTATAAAACTGAGCGGTACCGTCCTAATCACCCATCAGCGCTGAGAGCACTTTACTATCTGGATGACCTCTCACCCACCAAGTGCCCGATACATATTGTTCCCCACTCACATAATTTTCTCCACCAAGATTATCAGCCAGACATTTTGACCGATCTAATCGAAAAGTATGTTTACACTCCCACCGTAAAGGCGGGTGACTTGATCATTATTAATCCGCGCCTCATACATGGTACAGGTCCAAACCTTTCAAACGAAATGCGACGAGTCATTGCTATTACCTACGTACCAGAGTGGTCAAAAAGCATTTAATAATGATGGGGATGTAGAAATGTTAAACCACTGTATCTTGGGAACTGAGCACATTCCAGCGAATTATACTTCTCAATTCATCAGCGCCGCGTGGGAGCTTGGCTACCGTCACTTTGACACTGCCATTCCATACAGGAACGCGGCGAGTGTGTTCAAGGCGCTCAGCGCCTATCCAAGAAACGAGTACAAACTGATTGTAAAATCACCCATAGGGAACTTGTCTAGATCTCAAGTTTATTCAAAATTAGCAACGTTGATCACCCACTCGCGAATTCAATTTATTGATATTTTTTTAATCCACTCACCCAAAGCAGTCAATTTTTTTGAAGCATTACCAGGGCTTGATGACTTGGCAAATGAAAAGCGGATACTAAATTATGGGGTTTCAAATTTCGCAGAAGCGCATCTAAAACTATTAAAACGTGAGGAATTTCCCATAAAATATATTCAAAACGAAATCCACCCCTACCTCCCTGAAAACGACCTGGTTAATTATTGTCACGCAAACCAAATAACCATTCTCGCGCACAGTTGCCTTGCATGCGGTAAGATTTTCAAAGATTCGTCTCTTCAAAAATTGTCTAGTACGGCCGGCCTCAGCCCCCTTGAAATGACTTTAAACTGGTTAAAATCGCGGCAACTCGTTCCGCTATTGAGTACCACTAACCTGGTACACCTTAGGCAAAACTATTCGACATGGATGAACGCTGTATCGCATGCGCCTGATTTCAGTCTGCTCGACATGGCCCCTAGGATATGCAATTCCAAAGAATGGTCAGAGTTCGATTTGACGCCGCAGGAAATTGGAATAAATTTCCTGCGGCAAAAGTTCAGGTACCTTAATCAGCGTGGCTCAAGATACTCCTTACCTAGATAGGAAACCAAAACGTCAGGAACACGAACACGACCATCGCATTGCTGGTACTGTTCCAGCACAGGAATAATCGCACGAGTCGTTATTCCAGTGCCATTCAATGTATGGACCAAACGCGTATCGCCCTGTTCATTTTTATAACGGATTTTTAACCTTCGAGATTGGAAATCAGTGCAATTACTACAGCTTGTTAACTCTCCCCACCCCCAGTTGCCTTGCTCACTGCGACCGAGCATCCAGGCTTCCAAATCATATTTTTGGAATGCCGGTGCACCGAGGTCTGCTGTGCAAATCTTCAAAACCCTGAAGTGCAAGCCTAGCTGCTTAAATGTTTCTATTTCGAAATTTAGAATATCCTGCAAAATTGACCCCGAAGTTTCTGGCGTCACCAGACAAACAAGTTCAACTTTGTTGAACATTCTATTCCTATATAAACCTGCGTCCCTTCTTCCACTGGATCCTTCTCTTCGGAAACATGCACTCATCGCAGCGTTTTTAATCGGTAAATCGGTTGTTGAAAAAATGGTATCTGCGTACTGGCCAACCAAAGGAATTTCTGCCGTACCTATCATGAATAGGTTGTCGTTCATGATAGGAAAAAGCTCATTCCCCTCTGCAGAATTACGAGGCGTAAAACCAATGCCGCGCATTATTTCTGGCCTTGCCATGAGCGGCACACTAATCGGCTCGAAACCTACTGCAGTCGCACGATCCAAAACAAATCGCAATAAGGCCAACTCAAGTTTTGCGAGATCCCCCCTGAGTAACGGAAAGCCAGCCCCACTTATTTTTGTGCCAGCGTCAAAATCCATCCCCAACATACCGCCAAGTGTTAAGTGGTCCTTGGGTTCGAAAAAAAAATCGGGGGGGTCACCAAAAATTTCACTCTCGACATTTTCACTGTCCGACCTACCCACAGGGGTATCATCTGAGTATAGATTTGGCACCTGCAGCATTAGCCCTTCTAGTTCATTATTGGTCTCGGTCACCGAAGCTTCTAGTGCTAACGTCTGCTGCTTCAGTTTTCTACCAACATTCGCTGTATTGTTCTCTTGGGTAAGTGAATCATTAAAATTCTGTTTGGCATTCGTCTTGATTTTGTGCCTAAGGCCCTCAAGCTCACGTAGCAAACGTCGTTTTTTTTCATCCAAGGTCACGATTCGAGAAATATCGACGGTAACGCCTCTATGGGTACAGACCATTTGCACCCACTCAGGACGGGTTCTAATCGTTTTAATATCTAGCATTTTCATCTCTCAAAGGTTAACAGTTAATAATCTCGACCTTTATATTCTCACCCCTGAAGTATACTAAAATGATGAATTCCTATCTAAGCCTGCAACGTTCTGTAAAACTTATCTGCATTATTCGATTGTTGTGTGCATCGGCCAGCACAGTGCCACCGATGATGATATTTATTTTATCCCGAGATTTTGGTCTCGATTCGTTAACCATTTCTGTCAGCATGGCTTGTTTTACGTCAATGATTTTGCTAGGCCATTACATCGGCGGACTCCTCAACAGGTCCATGCATTGGAAACCCATCGTACTGATCACCATCCCCTTATTCTGCCTTTCCCTCATCACCGGAAGTTTGCCGGGAGAGGTTTATTCTTTTTTTTTCTGCGTAGGGTTGGCCTGTTTATTAGCAGGTATTTTTTTAGTGTGCTTTACGGTTGCGACAACTCAGTTAACAACGGAACATGAGCGCCCCCAGGCTTATGCTTTAGGCTATATCTGTTTCAATCTTGGTTTTGCGATAGGGGCCGCCATATCGGGTTTTTTATTTTCTATTTCCACAGCCGCACTTTTTATATTCGACGCCAGTTTGACTTTTGTTGCCTGCCTCGTCTTATTAGCTATTCCAAACACCCCCGTACGCAGCGCAGACAAAAGTTTAAAACCCTCTACGGGCGCCAGATCGCTAGTTTTTTTCCGAGCCGTTCCTCCGTTAATAATCACGTTCCTTTTCATTGCACATGGCTCATTTCTATTTAGCTTCCCACAACATATCAAAGCCAGCGCATCGGGGAATGCCGAAGTACAATTTGGTTGGTTTCTGGCTATATCTGCCATCTGCACAACTGTCGTGACACCTGCTTTGTTAAGGTTATGTAACCGTTATCGGGCACAGACAAATTTCTCTATTGCCGCTCTCTTATATGCAAGCAGTTTTTTCTGGATATACCTATTCTCCTACAGCTTGTGGAGTGCTGCACTAGCTATCCTTTCGTGGTCTTTAGCGCAAATTCTCGCCCTGACTTATGGGGATATATACTTTCAAAAAACAGCGAGTAACAAATCCCGAGGGGATGCAGCTGCAATTTTGCAAATACTCTTTCAATCTGGCGCTATAACGGGATCGATATTGGCCGGCCTATTGATAAGTCAACACTCGGTTACTTACTCGCTTGGCGCATTCCTTGTGCTCAGCACTTTTATTTTGTTTTTTTCTTTATCAAACATACATCAACCTCCGCCCCTCCAACGTTAATGGAGTCACTATGTGTGCAATTGCCGGTGTAGTAAATTTTTCTGCGCTCCCTGATGATGCTGAACAGCTGATTTCCGCCTTTTTAGATACCATGGTGTCCAGGGGACCCGATGGAGTCGGGATTTACGCAAACCAAAAAATCATATTCGGTCACCGTAGACTTTCTCTATTGGATTTACTGGGCGGAGAACAACCATTCATTTCATGCACTCAAGATGTCATCGTAGTGTTCAACGGGGAGATTTACAATCATCGTCTCTGGCAGCAAGAACTGAAGCGCAGAGGCTATAATTTAAGTGGCTATTCGGACGGAGAAATCATTACATATCTGTACCACCTATTCGGCCCCTCCTTCATCAGTAAAATCGAAGGAATGTTTGCAATTGCATTATATGATCTAAAAAATTCTGAACTATATCTTTATCGTGATCGTGCAGGCGAAAAACCATTATTTTATACAAAACATCAAGGCAGCTTGTATTTTTCATCCACCATAAATTCGCTGTTAAGCTTGAAAGGGCTAGAAATAAAAATTAGCGACCCTGCGATTATTCAATATTTTTCCACCACGCAAGCAGGCCCCCAGACAAGTTTTTATGAAAACATTTTAAAGGTACCTGCTGCGCACTATCTAAAATTCTCCGAACACGGAGAATATCATCTGATCAACTACTGGCAACTTGATTACGCTAAAAAAAATCAATTGAACGAATCAGAATTGATCGAGGCCGCTGATGAAAAAATGTCAGCCGCTTTGGACAATATGGTATTCAGCGATCATCCCATGGCAATAACTTTGTCAGGAGGGGTAGACTCTTCACTGGTGCTTGCACATGCAGAGCGCCACTCTAAAAGAAAGCTAACTTATCACTCGTTATCTTCCAAGTACATCGACGACCCCGAATATTATAGAGCAACAAGGGTAGCAGCCTTTTACAAGAAAACACCTGTTCGCTTCACCGTTACAAAAACTACATTTAGTGATCTTGTACAGGCAATGGCTTTTTTTGATGAGCCTGTGGCTGTCTATGATGCTGTCTACCTGTTACATCATAGTAACTTTATAAGTAAAACTCATCGAATTGCCTTGACGGGTAATGGAGCTGACGAAAGCTTCGGCGGGTACTCAGGCTATCTGGACTTTTTACGCGAGTGCCCAAGTAGAGAATGGGGTAAAGACGTAATAGACAAACACATCAAAACCCTTGTGTTTAGCGGCATTAAAGAAGATGCTCATTTTCTCTACTCAAAAAGCCTTAAAAAACTCGCCAACGATTTTTGCATGAACACCTATATGGACAGCATCTTTGGCATGGCCAACTATGAAGATCCGCTGGACGGCCGCTTATTTTATGACTTGTTTTTCGGAATGACACACAGTGCCTCGCTGGGGGATACTGTTGGAATGGCTTATAGCTTAGAATATAGATCACCCTTCTTTGACAAAGAGCTAATGGAGTTTGCGGCTAGCATCCCGACCAAACTCAAGTGCTGCTTGTCATCCTCTACATGCAAGCCGATTTTAAAAAACATGGCAAGCCGGTATTTTTCCAAGGAATTAATGCAACTACCCAAACTGGGATGCGGGCAAACAATCGATCGATTGCACTTAATGAAAAACGAGTGGTTCTTGGATGTTGAGTTGGCCATCATTGAAAATCAATCAATCTTATCTCGATACTTTGACATTGCAAAAACATTGCATTATTGGAGAAATATATCTCATATCAATCTCACACCGACAATGAATCGCAGAGCTTTAAAACTGGCTATATTTATTGCCTGGGTGAAAGCGAAGCGCCTGCTTTTAACGGGAGGCTGATTATCTGATCAGCCAGCGAGACTCGTCCTCCGCTCGCGCCGGGTATAATGCCTCGAAGCCAATCATTCGGGGCGTTTACTTGAGTCGCGGCTAATCTGAAGGACCACAAATAGACACGACTCATTAATCTCGGCCGATTTTGTCTCCTAAATAATCTATAAATTTTCTCGCCCTGACGGGAATTTTCACAGCATTGGGATACAAAACGTATACCGATACGGATGGTATTTGATAATCCCTGAACAGCCGAACAAGCTTTTTATTGTTTATATCCTTTTGCACCATCCATGCAGGCAGACAAGAAACCCCAAGCCCGGAAACTACCATTTGCCTTACAATAGACAAGGCATTCGACTGGTACTTTACGCTTGGTTTAACTTCAAAATTGCTGACACAATCACTTCTTAAAATCCACCCATCGTTTGTTAACTTTTCATTATTGACAACCCAGGGTAGCGCATTAAGAATGCTTACATCCTTGAGATCTGCGCCCTCCACCAAATTCGGAGAGGCCACCAAGTACATTTCAAACTCATAAATTTTCCTGCCCTTTTTTGAGGAGCTGAGTGGTTCGCCCACAAAAACCGTCAAATCATATTGGCCAGCCACATGTGCTTCATTAGATCTTCCCGCGTCGTAGATAATTTCCAACTTTGGATTAAGCACTGAAAACTCAAAAATCAAAGGCGCTATAAATTTACTTCCAAACTCATGCGGCGATACGATCCGCAATACGCCAGAACACTCTTTCGAAATGGCACTCAGGTGGTCTAGGAAAACTTCTATCTGTTGGGATATATCAGAAAATCTCTCGTAGAATTTTTGCCCAACGTCGGTCAACGATAACGCTCGTGTTGTTCTCACCAGCAGAGAAACTCCAAGCGTGCGTTCCAGCTCCCTTATGTGAACACTTACCATCCCAATGCTGATACCCAGTACCTTCGCCGCAGCAGAAAACGACCCTAACTCGGCGACTTTCAAGAAGGCCAGTACTCGATTGAAATTGAAATCTGTCCTCATTATGACTACTCCTCGTTTGCGACCTTTACGCAATCACGCTGGAGTATGTCAATTTACAAGAGCCACGCCAACTATCTGGCGAACTTTGGGAAATATCCTACAACATCAAACGCAATCAACTACAGCGCCAATGAACTGACTGGTGCCGATAACAGCGTAACGCGTTTAAATACATGAAAATGATGGTTAAGCACGAAGCCGTCCGAAGTGTTGTATCTTTGAACAATCCGTTCACTGCCAGAGTCGCCAGGATGTTTGAGCTCACCCACCAACTTGCCCAGAACATCGTCGATCGCGCGATGGCGATCCTGCCCAACAACGTCAACGTCATGGACAGCCAGGGCCTGATCCTGGGCAGTGGCGAAGCCCATCGCATCAACACCCGCCATGAAGGGGCGCAACTGGTCCTGACCAACCGACGTATTGTCGAGATCGACGAGCAGGCCGCGCAGAATCTCAAGGGCGTACAGGCTGGCATCAACCTGCCGTTGTTCCACGATGGGCAATTGATCGGCGTGCTGGGAATTTCCGGCGACCCCAAAGCACTGCGCACGTCTGCGCAATTGGTGTGCATGACCGCCGAAATGCTGGTCGACCAGAGCCATATCCAGGCCGAACAGCAGTGGCGCCAACAGCGCCGTGATGACTTGTTGTCGGTGTTACTGGGCGAAACCGGTGGCTCCCAGCGGCTGATTGATGAAGCCCGGCAATTGGGCCTCAAGCCGCAACTGGGGCGTACACCTTTGCTGATTGAGCTGGAAGATCCGAGCTTCGCCACTGCCGTCAGCTCCTGGCTAGAGAGCCATTTCATCGACAGCTGGTGTGTCCTGCCAGCGGCAGGCTCGATTCTCTGGTGCTGCCCTTCGAGCCTGAACCTCGATCCGCTGCGCTTGGGCGAACGTCTCAAGACTCAAGGTTGGGCGCTCAGGCGCATCGCCGTCGGCTCACCCGCCGCCGACATCCACAGCCTCCGCAGTGGTTGCCATCGCGTCGCCGAATTGATGGCCTACGGGCAAGCGGTCAAGCCCCAGGAACCCGTGTTGACGCTGACTCGCTATCGGCTGCCGACGCTGCTCTGGACCCACCGCGCCGAAGACACCCTGAATGAGTTGTTGGCCCCTTTGCACAATGTGGTCGCCAAGGATGCCAACGGCCAGTTGATCCGTACCCTGCGCAGTTGGTGCGAACACAATGGCCAGCCCCAGCCCTGCGCCGATGCGCTGGGTATTCACCGCAATAGTTTGCGCTACCGGCTTGAACGCATCAGCGAACTGACCGGCAAGGACCTCGCCCGCCTGGATGATCTGGTCGAGTTGTATCTGGCGGTGCAGTTGCTACCTAACGATATCGGCTGAGGGCGTTTGTCAGACTGCACAGTGGGTGCCGCACTCTGTTGTACATTTAGCCAAAGCGCGCGCTGCGCGAAGCATGCCAGCATGAGCCATCGTTGAAGCCGGAGAATTCCATGAAAGTCGTCATCGCACCCGATTCATTCAAGGACAGCCTGGGCGCGGCGCAAGTCGCTGCCGCCATTGCGCAGGGGCTCCGGGACGTCTTTCCCGATGCCACGCTGGTCGAATGCCCAATGGCTGACGGCGGCGAAGGCACCGTCGACGCCATTCTCGCCGCCGTGGGCGGGGAACATCGCAGCAGCCAGGTCAGCGGCCCGCTGGGTAGCCCGGTCACTGCCCGCTGGGGCTGGCTGCCGGAAAGCCGCACCGCAATCATCGAAATGGCCGAAGCCAGCGGCCTGCAATTGGTCGCCTTGGAGCAACGCAATGCCTGCGTCAGCTCGACCTATGGCACCGGCGAGTTGGTTCTGCAGGCGCTAGAAGCTGGAGCGCAGAAAGTGATCCTGACCATCGGCGGCAGCGCCACCAACGATGGCGGTACCGGCATGCTGCAAGCCCTCGGCGCCCGCCTGCTCGATGCCAGTGGGCAGCCTCTCGCCCCTGGCGGTCTGGCGCTGGCGCAACTGGTGACCCTGGATACTCAAGGGTTGGACGCGCGCCTGCCCGATGTGCAATTCGAAGTGGCCGCCGACGTCGATAACCCCCTGTGCGGCCCCCACGGTGCTTCACATACCTTCGGTAAACAAAAAGGCGCCAGCCCCGAGCAAATACTGCAACTGGACGCAGCGCTGGGCCATTTCGCCGATTGCAGTGCGCAGGTGCTGGGCACCGACCGCCGCGAAGAACCTGGCGCTGGCGCAGCCGGTGGCATCGGCTTTGCTGCCAAGGCCTTCCTGAATGCCACCTTCCGCCCGGGCGTGGACGTGGTTGCCGAACTCGCCGGCCTGGATGCCCACGTGCGCGATGCGGATCTGGTGATTACGGGCGAAGGTCGTTTCGATGCGCAAACATTGCGCGGCAAGACACCCTTGGGCGTCACGCGCGTGGCGCGTCAATACGGCATACCGGTGGTGGTGCTTGCCGGCACGTTGGGCGAAGGCTACGAGCAGCTCTACAACCATGGCATTACCGCAGCGTTTTCACTGGCATCAGGGCCGATGACCCTGGCCGAGGCGTGTAGCCAGGCACCGCAGTTGTTGCGCGAGCGAGCGCGTGATATTGCGAGGCTGCTGATGCTTTCAAACAGGTCGGTTTGAC
This sequence comes from Pseudomonas sp. KH_021, assembly GCF_057838865.1. Classification (NCBI taxonomy): domain Bacteria; kingdom Pseudomonadati; phylum Pseudomonadota; class Gammaproteobacteria; order Pseudomonadales; family Pseudomonadaceae; genus Pseudomonas; species Pseudomonas sp. KH_021. Next base: position 4,179,774 of record NZ_CM174477.1, read on the forward strand.
GGCGCGGCAAGATGGGTGGCGGCTACGTGCGGGTCTGCAAGACCGGGGCGAAAGGAGCCCGGTAGGCCCAAAGGCCTCCCGCACGCAGCCACCATGAAAAAAACGCAGGCACAAATAACGCCAATGATTGGTGTTGTTGAAGAGGTTGTAAAGCTGGGGCCAGATGCGGCAATTCGCCACCCAATCTCGCTAGTGCGCCGCAACATTGGATGCTAGAGTCGCGCGCCATGAACCGCACTCGCCGACCTCGACCCTTGATTGCATGGATGCTCTACGCCAGCGTCCTGTTCACGGTCATCGCCTGCGGTTTTCATCACGGGCAAATGAGTGCGACCCAACTGGCCGCTCTGAGCGACGAAGTCTGCTCGGAACAAGCCCAGCAGCATCACGGTCATGGCGCCAGCCACGATCAAGGCGACAACAGCGACCACGCCAAGCACATGGCGCCATTTACTTGCCCCCTGTGTTCATCCTTTGGCCTGGCCGTCACCCTCAACAGCGACAGCTGGGCACTGGACTATGTGCCCGGCGAGGCCATCGCCCCGGTGGTGCTGCGCAGCCTCGCGCAGCCGCCGCCACGCTTTATCTGGCCCTCGCTCAACCCCCGCGCCCCACCTCGCTTCCACGCTGAAATGACTTTTTCGGCCTGACCGCTTGCGCCCATCAATGGGCGCAGGCGCGTGTGCCTTTCATATTCTTGCGTGGACGTAACACCCATGAAAAAAACCAACACCTCCCTGGTGCTGCTGCTTGGCGCCTGCAATTTCACCTGGGCGCAAGACACGGCCCTGAACCTGCCCACCAGTACGGTCAGTGCCGTCCAGGAACAGCCTTCGGGCGTGATCCTCGATCAGCCCATCAAGACGGGTTCGCGCCTGGGCCTCACCTCGCGGGAAACCCCCGCCTCCGTCAGCGTTGCCGATCGAGCCATCATCGAAGAGCGTGGTGCCAAGGACACTCAGGACGTCATCAATGGCATGACCGGCATCAACGCCTCGGCCAACCCAGGCTACGGCGGCTTGGTGGCCTATCGCGGCTTTACCCAAAACCAGATCACCCAGCTCTACAACGGCATCGGTATGAGCTACAGCAGTGCGACACGCCCGGTGGATGCCTGGATTTATGACCGCGTGGAACTGATCGGCGGGCCTTCGACCTTCTTGTATGGTGCCGGTGCGGTGGGCGGCTCGATCAACTACATCACCAAGCTCGCCAGTCGCGACGAGCAAAGCGTCGAAGGCCGTGTGCGCTATGGCAGTTACGACAGCTCCGAGCTTTCCATCGGTGCCAACCACGCCCTGGACAGCGGCCCCGAGCACCATCACTTCGCCCGCATTGATGTCAGCCGCACCGCCAGCAACGGCTACATGGACCGCAACCAGCGCGAATCGACCAGCACCGCGTTCTCCTTGCTCAGCGACCTGACGGACAAGCTCAGCCACACCCTGGCGCTGGAATATCAGGAAGACAAGGAAGACAGTCCCTATTGGGGGTCGCCCATTTTGAACCCGGTCGGCGACACCATGAAGATCGACAAGAGCCGACGCTTCGAGAACTACAACGTCGCCGATGGCCGTTACGAACAACGGGTACGTTGGGTACGCTCGATCCTCGATTATCAGGTCAGCGAAACCACCAGCTGGCAGAACACCCTCTACCACTACGATGCCCAGCGTGATTACCGGAACCTTGAGAACTACCGCTACAACGCCGACAACAGCCAGGTCAGCCGCTACTCCGCCTACCTACAACGGCACGAGCAGCAAGTGGACGGCAACCGTTTCGAATTGCGCCATGACAACCGCCTGTTCGGGCTGGCAAGCCAGTGGTCGGTAGGCGTTGATTACTCGATCAACCGCCAGACGCTGTATCCCAACAGCGCGTTTGGCAGCTCGCCCTATGACACCATCAACGCCGACAGTTTCGAGCCCGGCAGTTTCTACGACATCCCCGGGGTCAATGGCGGCTTGAAGAAAGTGCGCAAGCATGAAGTCACGACGTTGGCAGGCTTTCTGGAAAACCGCCTGGAACTGACCGATCGCCTGTCGCTGGTGACCGGATTGCGTTACGACCACCTGCACATGGAGGTGACTAATTACGGCGCCATCACGCCGACCAGCCCACGCTTCTTCGAGCGCACCTGGACACCCGTTACCGGACGCATCGGCCTAGTCTACGAGTTGACGCCGGCGGCCAACGTCTACGTCCAATACAGCACCGCGGCCGATCCACCGGCAGGCTCCCTGGCGTCGGCAACCTTCTCCCAGGTCCAGAACACCGACTTGACCAAGGGCGAGCAGATAGAAGTCGGCAGCAAGTTCGACTTCCTCGATGGGCGCGGCGCCGCGACCGTGGCGGCCTACCAGATCGTGCGCAAGGACTTCTCGGTGACCGACCCAAACAACATCAACAACACGGTCCAGGCGGGCCAGCAGACTTCACGGGGCATTGAAGTGACCGGCAAGCTGCAGATCACGCCAAGGCTGTTGGCCGAAGCCAACTACGCCTATGTGGATGCGCAGTACGACGACTTCAGCGAGAACGTCGCAGGCCAGGTGGTATCACGCAAGGGCAACACCCCGACCAACGTGCCAGACCAGGTTGCCAATGCCTGGCTCAGCTACGACATCGACCCGGCCTGGCAAGTGGGAGTGGATGCACGTTACGTGGCGTCGGTCTATGCCAACAACGCCAACACCCTCAAGGCGCCGGACTACACCCTGTACGGCGCCTTCGCGCGGTTCAAGCTCGACGCCAACACGGCCATCACCGCCCGAGTGCGCAACTTGACGGATGAGATCTACGCCAAGCAAGCCTACGGCACGCTGTATTACCAAGGCGCGCCGAGGACGTTCGAGGTGGCGGTGGATACCCGCTTCTGATTGCATTCCGGCCAACCAAATAGCCGGACCGTTGTAGGAGCAAGGCTTGCCTGCGATGGGCACGACGCAATACATCAGGAAAACCGCGTCGATATCATCGCGAGCAAGCTCTGCTCCTACAGGGCCATTTCTGACCTGATTTTTCTGCCATCAAGCCAAATCTGGCCCGACTAACCCCAGTAAAACCAAGCTATTAAGAACAGTAGGCGAATTCTGTCTCGGCAATCCTGTGTTTTTCATGCTTCGACCCCCGCCTGCGCGCCAAAAAACATTTTGATAAACCTTTAAAAACAATCCTAATAGACTGTTTTTAAAGGTTTTTTATATCAACTTACATCTCGACTTCTCACTTCGGCATCAATCCTGCCCTGTCGCCTTCATCCATCTCAAACCGGACGAAGGCCCCCCATGAACGACTTCGACACCGTTGCCGAAATCTGGAAAAAAATCAGTGCCCAACTGAACCAGCCCCAGGAACGCAACCCCGCCGTCACCTGCACCCGCCGCTTCAACATCCTGCCCCTGCGCTACGCCGCCGTGGGCGCTATTGCTGGCCAACGCCGGCACCTGCCGGAACTGCCCGAGCATCTGCTGCGCCATCCGCTGCAGGTGGGTGAACTGAGCCACAGCGGCTACGCCATTCGTACCCTGCGTGAAGGCTTTCTGCATGTACTGGTCAAGCGTAAAAGTACAGGCCTTTACCAGTGGGAAGGCGCCTACCAGGTCAACGCCAGCGCCGCGCTGACCCGCTTCGACCCCGCCGCTCCCGAACCTGCGGCCGACCCACCGGGTACTATTCGACCCCTGCATTGGGGCTTTGCCCTATATGACCTCGATGACGTCGTTGAACTGCGCCTGCTGTTCAGCCCGGACCGCTTGACCGTCGCGGTGCTGGAGCGTTATCGACGCCTCGACCATGGCAACCGCGAGCATCTGCCCGCCATCGACATCGCCCCGTTCGCCGCACCGTCTTGCCCCGTGCAGCAGCCTCATGTCCTGACCCATGACCAGCTCGACTGGGTGGCCGACTTCGCCGCACAAAACAACCCGGCGCTCAAGCAGTTGCTCGACGCCCAGGTGTTCCAGTCGCCGCACATGATGCCCAAGGTGGCCGTCCACCTGCAGCTCAAGCCCGCCGAAGGCCAGCGCATCCCCCGTGGCGTGGCCGTGGTGGTGGACGATGCCATTGGCATTACCCAGGAACTCAATGGCTGGCGCAACGCGGCGCTGGAGCAAGTCAAGGATTGGCTGGACGCGCCGGCGGTGGCGGCGCCGGGGACCACCTCCATGGCCAGCAACGAACGCAAGCTGTTGGTGGCCCAGGCGTTCACTGAACTGCAGCGCACCTTCACCGAACGCAAGATGGCGGCGTTGGCCGATAAAGACCACCAGTTGAGACGCCAGTACCTGAGCACAAAGGATGAAGCTGCCGCGTTGGTAATGCCCTCACCGCGCTGGGAGAGGGGCAAGGAAGCCATCCTCAATGCGGGCGACGCCTTGAACCGTCCGGCGCTTGAGGCCCGCGCCCAAAGCGGAGAGTTTGCCCGCCAGTTCAACGAGCGCTACCTGCCCCGTGTCGACGAGCTGGCCATGCAGTCCTACCTGAACGCCTTCGACGCTAGGTGCCAATTGGCCCAAGCCCTGGCAGAAGAGCGCTCCGCCGACCACCTGCGCTGGCTGCAACACCCCGGGCTGCTCGCCGCACTGGCGGCCTACGACGAAAGCGACGTGGCCAGCGGCCTGTGCTTCACCCACCAGACCGGGCTGTGCATGATCGGCATGAGCGGCGTGCCGTCGGGCTCGCAACTGCTCAGTCAATGGTGGCAGGCAACGGCGGTGGAGCCCGGTAACCTGGGGTTGCGGGCCTACACCTTCAATCAGCACGCCATCGCCCAGGTGCTGGAGACCACGCTGGCACGCCTCACGGCTCAATCAGAAGCTGGCAGCGACCTGGAAAGCTTGAACACCGCCTTGCTGCTGAGCAAGGAACTGGCAGCCGAGTTCGACCGGGTGGACGGCTTTCTCGACAGGCTCGGCCAGAACGGCCAGATCAACACCGCCGGTGCCCTGGCCTGGCTGGGTGACCTAGGCCGGGAAATGATGCGCACCGGCTCACCCAACCACCTGGACCGCGCCCTGCACCGACGCCTGAGCACATTCCTCACCGCCTCGCTGGGCAGCCAGGCCCTCAACCTGCGCCTGACCGAACTCAACCAAAACGGCCACTCAGCCTCACCCGGCCGGGTCCAAGCCCCCATCCTGCGGAGTCTGGACGCGGCCTACGCCGACAACCTGCGCAATGCCCGCAGCAACTCGTTTTACAAACTGCGCGTGGCCAGTGCATTGCTGTTGCTGGAGGCGAGTTTGTTGCTGATGCAGGGGCGACGCGATGAGATGGATCGACGTTTCGTGACCCAGGTGCTGAGCAATGTCCTGTTTATGGCAGCGGCCGGGTTGGAGTTGCTGGCGGTGGGGACCGAACAGGTGTTGAACACGCTCAATCCCAATGCGGCGGCGGCACGCGGGGCGCAGATCAGTTTGGGACGGTTTCGATTGTGGGGGGCGGGGTTGGCCACGGCGGGCGGGTTGGTGAGTATTGGCTGGGATGTGGTGGATGCCAGGGATGCGTTCAAGAAGGCTGCAAAAGCATCGAGCTCGAGAAAAGGTGAAATGGGGTCGGCTTATACCGTTCGTGCGATCGCCACAGTTGCGCTGTTGAGTGGTCAGGGTGGAATCGCTTTTGCTCAGGCGGGTGCGTATTTCCGTTGGCTGGCACTAAAAACCGATCATACAAAAGCAAAAGTGATGTTTCATAAGTTGGCCAAGTCGTCAGCGCGCCTTGCAGCCAACCAAACCGCGATGCTCTTGCTCAGTCGCATGTTCTGGATTGGCGGTGCCTTCGTTATCGGCACCACCATTGTGTTGCTGATTCTGGATGACGACGCATTGGAAAAATGGTGCGACCGTTGCTGCTTCAGTCGAGACAAGGAATCCAAGCAGTACGCGAAAGATGAAGACGAATTGGATGATCTGTTTGGCGCGATCAAAGGAGTGCTGTGATGTATTACCTCGAATGGATCGCTTGGCGAGCGATGCTGGAAACGGATGAAGATCGAAAGAACGATCATGAAATCGAAAAACAATTAGGCATTGAAGACGAAGGCATCTACGAAGGTGAGGATGAAAAAGATCAAGCCGCATCCCTGCTCTCAGTCAGCGAGGCACCAAAGTTGCGTGGGCCGGTCTATGTTTACAACGACAGCGTGCTGGAAATGCGTTGTGGGCTCTGGGAGCCCAAGCGCGGCTTGGTGACTTTACTTTCAATCATGCCAATCTATTTGATCTTGAGTTTTTCAATAGCCTTGCTGGAGTTGATTCCTGATGTCATTGATTTAATGTCCGGGGTGATCGTCCCTTACAGAGGAGCCCTTCTATATCAAGTGTGTTTTTTTTCCATCGTCGTGATGTTGGTGAGCTGGTTCTACTTCAAGTACGGCTTTCGCTTCAGCCGCTTTGAAATGTTCACCTCCCGCCACCAACTGATCCGCTTCAATCGCAAGACCCAGCAGGTCTACCTGCACCGCCCCAAATCCTGTGGCGGCATCATCACATTGCCTTGGAAGGGCATTATCTCCGAAGGAGCCAGCCAGAAAAAAAGCGAAGCCGCAGCCGTTGGCGTACCGTTAATACTCTGCTGGTCGGAAACTATTACCGGTACGTTGCATCCCGTCATCGTCGGTGTTGGCAAAGCCGCCAATAACCTATCCGAGCTACGAGACGAATGGGAGTTTATCCGCCGCTTCATGGACGAAGGACCACAAGGCTTGCCTCGCCCCTGGATCACCTCGCACTTCCCCTGGCCCTGGCAGGCGTTCACTCCGCAGTTCGAGGGTTTGACCCACTACTTCCGAAATGCCAGCCGGACAATCAAGATCGGCCTGCTGTTGATCTCGCCCGCTTTCCTGATCTTCGGTCTGGGCCATTGGCTGAGCCTGATGCTGTGCTGGAAACCGCGCTGGCCGAAGGTGATCCGCCAGGCAGGGTTGCCCGGCAAGCCAATACCGCCGCAAACCACCCTGGCTGACTACCCACCCGAGATTCAGGAGCGTTTGCGCGCCAATGCCCATTTGTGGGCAGTCCGGCCCGGTAAACGACCAGAGAAAAAGCCGCGAAAGAAACGCACCCGTGTCCGTGAGACGAATGAGTGATGTAGCGTTCATCGCGAACAAGTCAGAGCGCCGAACCGTCAGTGTCTACCCTCCCCGGACGTGACAAGGCAAAAGGTGGTGATTCTTCCTATGATCTGGCGATGAAGATTCTTCGCCAAACGGTTAGAAATTCTCTAGCGCGATCACTGAACCAGAAATATCCTACGCAACCTGTCGCCCTCCGTGAGCTTGTCCCTGGGAAGCCATATCCCTAGGCTTTCCCGGTCGCTGCCAACTGCAGCGATCGGGTTTGGTAGCTCGGTTGAAATCAAGGCGTACAGGCTTGTCGTTATGGCGGATGTGCGCAGGGCGCTTTCGAGTGCGCTGGGTTCCTTGATTCCCGGTCTACCAACCTGCGCACAGCCGTCACCCTGATCGTTTGGTAGCGACAGGTTGAGGCTCCAACAATCAAGGAGCTTGCTCATAATGAAGATTGTTCCAGACCCACCTACCGATTTACCCCCTACCGTCCTGAACACCGCCCAATCGCCCTTCTGCTCCTGCCACAATGCCCACGAATCGCTGTTCCAGGTCCACGCTGGCATCCCTGCCGAAGACGCGCTGGTGCAGATCTCCCAACACCTGCAATCCGCGGCTGAAACAGCTGGCCGGACCTATGTGCTTTCTCCCTTCACCGAAACAGCACTACAACGTTCGACCCTGTGGTCTATCGAGACGGCCCAAGCCTTGGTCGATGCCTTGCGCAAGGGCGCCGACCCAGCGATTCGCCACACCGCCGAGCTGTCGTTCAAGCATTTCGACGGGGGTGATTCACCAATGTTCAGCGTGCGCGGCGGGGTGTTGGCGGAGGATGTGCTGGTGCATGTGTCGCTGTGTTTGCAAGCGGCGTATGCGACAGCGGATGAAGCGTGCATGGGGATGCCCCAGGGCAGCCGAGGACTACACTGGGCGACATTGAATGCCATTGAGGTGGCGATGGGGTTGACTGAAGCGTTGCTGGACGGGGCCGAGGGTCTGTAGCAGACTTTAGTCGCGATGGCATCACCGCGGTCTACGATGAACCGCGGTGATGCCATCGCGACTAAAGTCTGCTCCTACAGCGCAGTGGTCCGGAATTCAGGTTGCGTGCCGGTAAAAATAGCCGCGCCGCGAACGACCTCAAGTCCCTGTACAATCTCGACATATTCTTGCTTCGAGGCCACCACGGTGGATGTACAACAGGGCTTTGTCCTGACCCGCCACTGGCACGATACCCCCGAGGGTACGCAAGTCGGTTTCTGGCTTGCGACCGACAACGGCCCGCGACAGGTGCTGTTGCCCGTCCAACCCTCGGTGGCTTTTATCCCGGTCGAACAACGCGCTCAAGCTGAAGCGGTGCTGCGCGGTGAGCGCGGCGCCGAGCTGCGCCCATTGGGCCTGCGCGACTTTCATCACCGGCCGGTGCTGGGACTGTATTGCCAGCAACACCGGCAGTTGATGAACCTTGAGAAGCGACTCAAAGCTGCCGGCGTCGAGGTCTATGAAGCCGACATCCGCCCGCCCGAGCGTTACCTGATGGAGCGCTTCATCACAGCGCCCGTGTGGTTCAGCGGTACACCCCAGGCCGATGGCAGTTTGAGCGATGCCCATCTCAAACCCGCCGAAGACTATCGACCGGCCCTCAAACTGGCCTCACTGGACATCGAAACCACCGCCCAAGGCGAGTTGTACTCCATCGCCCTGGAAGGCTGCGGGCAGCGCCAGGTATACATGCTCGGGCCTGCCAATGGCGAGGCCGGCGACCTCGACTTTGACCTTGAGTATTGCGACACCCGCGCGCAACTGCTCGAGCGCCTCAACCAGTGGCTCGCTCGTCATGACCCCGATGCAATCATCGGCTGGAACCTGGTGCAGTTCGACCTGCGCATTCTCCACGAACACGCTCAACGCCTGAAGGTGCCGCTGATTCTGGGCCGGGGCGGCGAGGTGATGGGCTGGCGCGAACACGGCAGCCGCACCCACTACTTTGCCGCGGCAGCCGGGCGGTTGATCATCGACGGGATCGAAGGGCTTCGCTCGGCCACTTGGAACTTCCCCTCCTTCAGCCTGGAAAACGTCGCCCAGACTCTGCTGGGCGAAGGTAAATCCATCGACACACCCTACCAGCGCATGGATGAAATCAACCGCATGTTCGCCGAGGACAAGCCGGCCCTGGCGCGCTACAACCTCAAGGACTGTGAACTGGTCACGCGGATTTTCGCCAAGACCCAACTGCTGACCTTCCTGTTGGAACGAGCCAGCGTCACCGGCCTGCCTGCCGATCGCAGCGGCGGATCAGTGGCCGCGTTCTGTCACCTGTACATGCCCTTGATGCATCGCCAGGGCTTTGTGGCCCCCAACCTCGGTACGCTGGAGCCCGAGGCCAGCCCCGGTGGGTTCGTGATGGATTCAAGGCCCGGCCTGTATGAGTCGGTGCTGGTGCTCGATTACAAAAGCCTCTACCCGTCGATCATCCGCACCTTTCTGATCGACCCGCTGGGGCTGGTGGAAGGCTTGCAGCACCCGTCTGACAGTGAGTCGGTGCCGGGCTTTCGAGGGGCGCGTTTTTCCCGCAGCAAACACTGCCTGCCGGCGATTGTCGAGCGCGTCTGGCAGGGGCGCGAGACGGCCAAGCGCGAACACAATCAGCCGTTGTCCCAAGCACTGAAGATCATTATGAATGCCTTCTACGGCGTGCTCGGCTCTAGCGGTTGCCGCTTCTTCGATCCGCGCCTGGCCTCCTCCATCACCCTGCGCGGCCACGAGATCATGCGCAAGACCCGCGAACTGATCGAAGCCCAGGGCTACACGGTGATCTACGGCGATACCGACTCAACCTTCGTCTGGCTCAAGGGCCCGCACGCCGAATCTGAAGCCGATGTCATCGGCAAAGCGCTGGTGCAGCACGTCAACCAGTGGTGGCGCGAGCACCTGCGCGAAACGCTGGACCTGGACTGCGCCATGGAGCTGCAATACGAAACCCATTACAGCCGCTTTTTGATGCCGACCATTCGAGGTGCCGAAGAAGGCAGCAAGAAACGCTATGCCGGGCTGGTGACCCGCGCCGATGGCCAGCAGGAAATGGTTTACAAGGGCCTGGAAACGGTGCGCACCGACTGGTCACCATTGGCCCGCGAGTTCCAGCAGGAACTGTACCAGCGCATCTTCCTGCGCCAACCCTACCAGGACTATATCCGCGACTATGTGCGCCGAACCCTGGCGGGCGAAATGGACGAAGCACTGATCTACCGCAAGCGCTTGCGTCGGCGCCTGGACGACTACCAACGCAACGTCCCACCCCACGTGCGTGCCGCCCGCATGGCCGACGACTACAACGACCGCCAGGGCCGCCCACGGCAATACCAGAATGGTGGCTGGATCAGCTACGTGATCACCAAGGCCGGCCCGGAACCCCTGGAGACCCGGCGCTCGGCCATTGATTACGAACACTACCTGACCCGGCAATTACAGCCCGTGGCCGACGCGATACTGCCGTTTGTGGGTGACGATTTCAGCCGCCTGATCAACCGCCAAATGGCGCTGTTCTGAGGGTAGGAGCTGGGCTTGCCCGCGATGGCATCACCGCGGTCATATTGGCAGCGGCGGTGATGCCATCGCGAGCAAGCTCTGCTCCTACATGCACGCTATCCAGATAGCCAATCGCTACGTTGACACTCTCAAAAGTCATACCTCGGATGCACTGCCAAACCTTGTCTAATTCTCATAGCGTTCAGCTTTTTAAGATTTCTACCGGCCTCCCCTGTCTCCATAAACAAGTCTTTATCCTGACGGTATTTAGGATCCAAATATTCCTCATACTTATCTTCACGCTGCTGATACTTATATTTCTCCGCAGCGGTTAATGGTAATTTTTTGCCCGCTTCAGAGTTCCCTGACCCTGATGGTTGCTGAACATCATTATTTTGTGGCCGAGTAGTTTTACTTGCACTGCCTGCCCCAACGGACTGATCGTTAGTTTTATTCTGACTGCGTTCAGCAGCGCGCTTGTTCAACTGGTCTTGAAGTTTAAGTTTATTTTGAAGTTTTGTATTTTGTTGCCCTGCCGTAGTCCAGCTAGGAGTAGGCTTGGGCATATGCCCAGACTCGTCAGAAAAATTCGCCGGATCCCCACTGCAATACGCATAACAATTAACGCCCCCCTCCCCAAACGGGCTCCAACTGTCCGGGCTATTAAACTTCATCAACACCGGATTAAACGTCCGATATCCACTCCCCAGCAAATAACTCCCCGTCCCCGCTTCCGGCCACTGCCCGTTAAACCCCAGGCCACTGCCCGATGCCCGAAACCCATACGCCGAATACGCCGCCCGAGGACGCCCGTGTACCTGCAACACCGATTGCTGCTGGTCAGTCGCCAGCATGCGCACTGATCCGTTTCTGTTATCCATTGAGAGCTCTCCCGATCTTCGTTGATGGCAGCCTCAAGAGTTCATCAAAACGGAAATGTTGCCTACTCACAGAACTGCTAGGTAGCCGTCGATACACGAACTGTAGGAGCCGGCTTTAGCCGCGATGAATGCGCCGCGGTTTTCCTGATGTATTGCGGTGAGGCCATCGCGAGCAAGCTCTGCTCCTACAAACGCAGGTACCCATCATTTTGCGAATGCCCCCGCGAACTCAGATAATCACATTACGCACAAAGCGCACCGCCACGTCGCCGTCGTTGCGATAACCATGGTCAACGTGGCTGGCATACATGAAAAACTCGCCTGCTGCGATCCGATGCTCCTGCTCGGCAACCCGCAAGGTCAGGCAACCTTCGATCACGTAGAGCTGCTCGCTCCAGCCTTTGGCGTCAGCTTCCGATTGGTAACTGTCTCCAGGCTCCAGCCGCCACTCCCACAGCTCCACTTCGCGGCTGGCGGTCGCGCTGGCGAGCAACACTGCCTTGCTGCCAACCCGCTCGCCGGTCCAGGCCAATTCGTTGATACGGCCAGGGTCGCGATTGTCAGGTGCCCTGATCAGATCGCTGAATGCCACCCCCAATGCCTCGGCCACTCGGTCCAGCGTGGTCAGGCTGACGTTCTTTTCGCCCGCCTCGATGGCCACCAGCATGCGCCGGCTGACATTGGATTTTTCTGACAGCGCACTCTGGCTCAATTCGCAAGCCAAGCGCAGGCGACGGACGTTCTGGCTGACGTGCTGCAGCACGGATGCCCTGGAATTGGAATCTTTGTGCACTATATTGCTCACTTAATGGGTTTGCGCAGTATACTGCCCACTTCGCCGCATTGTGCGTCTCCCCTCCTTCGTGTGCAAGGCCATGATTACCCAGAACTCCCCCCGTCTATCAGCCCGCCTGGGCCTCCGCAAAGCCGAACTGATCCTGGTGTTGATCACCGTGCTCTGGGGCGGCACCTTTTTGCTGGTCCACAACGTCATGACCGTCAGTGGCCCGATGTTTTTTGTCGGCCTGCGCTTTGCGGCTGCCGCGTTGTTCGTAGGTATCGTGTCGCATCGCGCGCTGGCGGGGCTGACCCGGCTCGAACTCAAGGCCGGTATCCTGATTGGCGTTTCGATCATGCTCGGCTATGGCTTGCAGACCATGGGCCTACAGACGATCAGCAGCAGCCAGTCGGCTTTCATTACCGCCCTGTACGTCCCCTTCGTACCGTTATTGCAATGGCTGGTGCTCGGCCGCCGGCCAGGGTTGATGCCCAGCGTCGGGATTGCCCTGGCGTTTATCGGCCTGATGCTGCTGGCAGGTCCTGAGGGTACGTCCATGTCCTTGAGCCCGGGCGAGCTCGTCACAGTGGTCAGCGCCGTGGCCATTGCCGCTGAAATCATCCTGATCAGCCGCTATGCTGGCAAGGTCGATGTACGCCGCGTGACGGTGGTGCAACTGGCGACCGCTTCGCTGCTGGCGTTCTTGATGATGGTCCCGACCCAGGAAGCGGTGCCGGGCTTTTCCTGGCTGCTGGTACTCAGCGCTGTGGGCCTGGGCGCCATGAGCGCGATCATTCAGGTGGCGATGAATTGGGCGCAGAAGTCCGTCTCCCCCACTCGGGCCACGTTGATCTATGCCGGCGAGCCGGTATGGGCCGGTATTTTCGGGCGCATGGCGGGTGAACGACTGCCAGGCATCGCGCTGCTGGGTGGGGTGTTGATCGTGGCCGCAGTGATTGTCAGCGAACTGAAACTCAAAGCCAGGCCCGCGCCCACCACGGCTGAGCAGGAACCCAGCGCCTGAGCCATTGACCGGAACTGTTCGAGGTGTTGACAGTCGCAGTAGTAGGTACCGCGTCTTCAAGGAACGACCGTGTCTTTCGACCCGCTGATTGATCCCATCAACCAGGACCCGAGCACCCCCGAGCCCGCCGTGCAGCGCCTGCGGGTCCTGACCGTCAACACCCACAAGGGTTTTACTGCCCTCAATCGACGCTTTATCCTGCCGGAGCTACGCGAGGCGGTACGCAGCACCCAAGCCGACCTTGTGTTTCTGCAGGAGGTGCTGGGCGATCACGAACGGCATGCCTCAAGGGTCAATAACTGGCCACCCATTTCCCAATACGAATTTCTCGCCGACAGCATGTGGAGCGACTTTGCCTATGGTCGCAATGCCGTCTACCCCGACGGCCATCACGGCAATGCGCTGTTGTCAAAATTCCCCATCGTTCACCATCGCAACCTTGATGTGTCCATCACCGGCCCCGAGCGACGCGGTTTGCTGCATTGCGTCTTGCAGGTGCCGGGGCATGCTGAAGTGCATGCGATCTGCGTGCATCTGTCGCTGCTCGAAAGCCATCGCCAATTGCAATTGGGCCTGTTGCGACGCCTGCTCGAATCCTTGCCCGACAGCGCGCCGGTGATCATCGCCGGCGACTTCAACGACTGGCAGTTGCGTGGCAACGCGCAGTTGACCCAATGCCCGGATCTGCATGAGGCCTTCGAACATCACCATGGCCTGTTGGCAAAAACTTACCCGGCACGTTTCCCTTTGCTGCGCCTGGATCGCATTTACCTGCGCAACGCCCGCAGCCATGAACCTCGCATTCTGGGCAACAAGCCCTGGACGCACCTCTCCGATCATCTTCCTTTGGCCGTGGAAGTTCATCTGTAGCAATGATTCGAGATAGCCTGCGGCGTTTAAATTCCGATGGGGGCTATCCTTGCTGCAAATGTAATACGATTCAAAAGCTTAGGTTGCATCTTTAGCCTGCTAACGGCCAAGTTCATATTCTTGACGCAACCCTTTATATCTCCTTAGCTACAAGGTACATACATTCTCGAAAGAGTACTGGCCAGGCCTCTAGCTCGCGCTTTTTGCGCAGGCTTGGGTTTGGCTTGCTGGCTTCTGCCGCCTTCTGTTTTATGTTTGCAGCCGGCGTGACTCATGGCCAGACCCTTGGCTGTAATATCAAAAGGAGATCCGCCATGAGAAGAGTCTCGAACCCTACGGGCCTAGACTATGTTTTTCTCGCGATTTCCACGTCGGTACTGCTAGCTACCCCTGTGGAAACCCGTGCTGTCAGTCTGGAGGACGACCCGTATTTTGTTAGCACGCAGGCGATGCTCACCCTTACCCCGCCCACTGCTGCCGGCATGACCCGCAACACCCTGGGTTCGTTGCAGGATCGATTGAACGATCGCGATGTCGAGCGCCAGAACGCGGACATCACCAGTACCTGGAGCCAGTTATTCCCCACGATCGGCCAGGTCGGAGCGACGACGCCGATAGAACCGCGCTTCACAAACACCAATGCCAATGTGCAGGTCAGCCCTGAATTGATCGTGCGTGAAAGCCTCAATGGCAACACCCATCGCGCCGGCTTCTTCGTGGGCCATAACCGGTTGCAGAGCGGCCTGGATGGCATGAGCCCTCGGGGCAACGACAACAAAGGGGCGGTACGGCTCGAAGGCCAGAGCCTGGGGGTGTACTGGACCATGGCTCACCCGCAGGGTTGGCATTTGGATGCGGTCGCCATGGGTACCCGCTTTGACGGTAGCGGCCGTGCCGACGACGGCAGCCGGCTCGATGGCAACGGCCATGCCTTGACCTTGTCGGTGGAAGGCGGCTACCCGATCGCGCTGTCGAAAAACTGGGTGATCGAGCCTCAGGCGCAGGTGATCAACCAGCAATTTTTTCCGGGTGCTCAGGATCATGCCGCGACGCTGCAGGCGTATGACTCGATGCCAAGCTGGACCGGGCGTATCGGTGCACGGTTGTCCGGGCGCTATCTGGTGAACAGCATGCCGTTGGAACCCTATGTACGGACCAACGTCTGGCATGAATTTTCCAGCGGCGAGAGCCTGAGCCTGGATCAGGTCGACAAGATCAGCAGCGGCCGCAATTCCACCACCGTGGAACTGGGTTTGGGATTGGTCGCGCGGGTCAATCAGAAAGTCAGCCTGTTTGTCAGCGCCGACTACAGCAGCAACGTGGATGACAACGATTTGAACGGCATGATCGGCAATTTCGGGATGCGCATACGGTGGTAAGGTCGGTAGGAGCAGGCTTTAGCCGCGATGAAAATGACGCGGTGCATCAGGCAAACCGCGGTGCGTTCATCGCGGCTAAAGCCGGCTCCTACCTCTCAACCCTTACTCAGGCTTGAGGATCAACACCCCCAATGGTGGCAAGCGCAGCGACAACGACAACGGCTGACCGTGGCTTGGGACCGCCTCGGTTTCCACACTGCCCAGGTTGCCGTAGTTGCTGCCGGCATACACCTGGGAATCGCTGTTGAGTACTTCGCTCCAGCGCTCGGCGAACGGCACGCCAATGCGATAAGCCTCGCGTGGCACCGGGGTGAAGTTGGCGACCACCAACAACGGCTCGCCACTGCAACTCCAGCGCAGCCAGGAGAACACACTGTTCTGGGCATCGTCGCCGATCAGCCACTGGAAGCCCTGAGGCACGCAGTCCTGCTCATGCAAGGCGGGCAAATCACGGTACATGCGGTTCAGGTCGCCCACCAGTTTCTGTACGCCCAAGTGCTCGGAGTATTGCAGCAGGTACCAGTCCAACTCGTTATCGTGATCCCATTCGCGCCACTGACCGAACTCGCAGCCCATGAACAGCAGCTTCTTGCCTGGATGCGCCCACATAAACGTCAGGTAAGCACGCAGGTTGGCGAATTTCTGCCAGCGATCCCCGGGCATCTTGTCGATCAACGAATGCTTGCCATGCACCACTTCGTCATGGGAAATCGGCAGGATGAAGTGTTCGGAATAGGCATAGATCAGCCCGAAGCTCATCTCATTGTGATGATGGGCACGGTGGATCGGGTCGTTCTGGATGTAGTGCAGGGTGTCGTGCATCCAGCCCATGTTCCATTTGTACGAAAAGCCCAGGCCACCTTGCTGGGTGGACTGGCTAACGCCGGGCCAGGCCGTGGACTCTTCTGCAATCACCAAAGCTCCGGGGGCTTCCAGGGCGACCACATCATTGAGGTGGCGCACGAAATCAATGGCTTCCAGATTTTCGCGACCGCCATGGCGGTTCGGCACCCACTCCCCGGCCTTGCGCGAGTAGTCGCGATACAGCATCGAGGCGACGGCATCGACGCGCAAGCCGTCGACATGGAAGTGTTTGAGCCAATGCAGCCCGCTCGCCAGCATGAAGCCGTGGACTTCGGTACGACCCAGGTTGTAGATCAGGGTGTCCCAATCCTGGTGGAAGCCTTCCAGCGGGTTGCCGTATTCGTACAGTGAAGTACCGTCGAACTGCGCCAAACCATGCGCGTCGCTGGGAAAGTGCGCAGGCACCCAGTCCAGGATGACGCCAATACCGCCCAGGTGGCAGGCGTTGACGAAGAAGGCAAAATCTTCCGCCGAACCGTAGCGCGCGCTGGGGGCGAACTGCGACAGCGGCTGGTAGCCCCAGGAGCCTCCGAACGGATGCTCCATGATCGGCATCAGCTCCACATGGGTGAAGCCCAATTGCTGCACGTAGGGCACTAGCCGCTCGGCCAATTCGCGCCAGTTGAGCGGGCGCACCACCTCGCCCGCGTCGTCGGTTTCGCAACGCCAGGAGCCCACATGCAATTCATAGATCGACAGCGGCGCGTTGACCCGCTGGCGCTCGCCACGGGTTTGCAGCCACTCCTGATCCTGCCAGTCAAACTGTAAGCGCTTGGCCACCACCGATGCCGTCTCGGGGGGCATTTGCGTGGCCAGGGCCACGGGGTCGGCCTTGAGCGGCAGAATTTCGTGAGATCCAAGAATCTCGTATTTATAGGCATCGCCAGCGGAGAGCCTGGGGATGAAGATCTCCCAGACGCCTGAAGCATGGCGCAAGCGCATGGGGTGGCGACGGCCATCCCAGACGTTGAAATCACCCACGACCGAGACTCGTCGTGCATTGGGTGCCCAAACGGCAAAACGCACGCCGTCGACGCCGTCCACTTGCATCAACTGGGCACCAAAGGCACCGCTCAAGTCACGGTGATTACCTTCGGAAAACAGGTAGAGGTCCATGTCCCCCAGCAGTTTGCCAAAGCTGTAGGGGTCTTCGCTGATCTGCTCGCCGCCCGCCCACTGAACCTTGAGCAAATACGGTTGGGCCTGGTCGAAATGGCCCACGAACAGGCCAGGCACCTTGCTCTGTTCCAAGGCACCGAGCGGCTGGCCATCTCGGCTCAGCACCTGCACGCTTAAGGCATTGGGCAAAAAGGCCCGGATATACTGCCCACCGGCGCCATCGCCGTGTGGGCCAAGGATTGAAAACGGGTCTTGGTGTTCTGCTCGCACCAGCGCTTCGATATCGCGCTGATGAGGTAATGCCCCGCTACGACTCATGCCTTGTTCCTTGTGCGCGTTCATCTACTGCTCTCCCCACGTACTCAACAACCCATAGAGACCATGCAAAGGCACGGCCAGCCAGCTCGGGCGATTCTCGGCTTCGTAAACAATTTCGTAGGCAGCCTTCTCCAGGCTGAACAATTCAAGCGCGGCGCTTTCGCCCTCGGCATCGGTCCAGGCGTGTCCAAGGCTGGCCGTGGCCAACCCGTACGCCTCGATAAAGGCATGCCGGGACGCATGCAGATACTGACGGGTAACGCGCTGGCGCGCCTGTCGGGCTTCAGGGGTCTGATCCACGCCCTGGGCATTGCGCAGGGCCATGGCCGCGGCGTAATCAAAGGAGCGCAACACACCGCTCACGTCTTTATAAGGGCTGTATTTAGCCCGACGTTCCTCCAGTGGACGAGCGGGCTCGCCCTCGAAGTCGATCAGGTAGGCATCACCTTGTACCACCAAAATCTGGCCCAGGTGCAAGTCGCCATGCACCCGCATGATCAGCCCGCCCACCGCGCGCTGGCACAGGTCATCGACATGGCTATGCAAGCCGTCGCGCTGGCGCAGCACGTCATCGACCAGCCCCTGCTCGTCCTCTGGCAGTGCATGGCGATGGCTGGCGAGCAAATCCAGTGCACGGGCGACCAGCGCATTGATGCTCGCGCTCCATTGTTGTGCATCCTGTGCGGTGCTGCGCCGGGCGCTGAAGTCAGGGTTGTCGGTGCTGGCGGACAGCAGCAGGTGCATTTCACCCAGGCGCTGGCCGAGCAGGCCGGCAAAGCTTGCCAGTTCCGCCAGCGCGTTGGAGTGCTGTTCCTGGGCTGAGCCGGCAGGCTCAAGCTCATCACGGGTGGCCCGCTCCAGGCTGTTCTGGGTCCAGTCCCAGGCGTCGCCCTGATTGCTCAGGTAGCCTTGGGCGATCATCAGCAGGTGCGGTTGGCCCTGGGCATCGACTCGGCTGACATAGCCCAGCAAGGGCGAGATATTGGCAAAGCCTGCAGCGGTCAGGTAATCGCCCATTTCAAGCTCGGGGTGGATACCGCCACTGACGCGGCGGATCATTTTCAATACCAGGCTTGAACCCACCACCACCGAACTGTTGGACTGCTCGGCCGACAAATAACGGACCTCGGCGCTATCGCCCAGGCCCAGCCGTTCCAGCAGGTCACTGCCCTTGAACTGCAGCTCGCCCTGATCTTCCAGCACCAGGCGCGTGCCCTGGTTCATGCTCTGCAGCACGACCCGGATAAAGGTTTCCAGGGTAAAGGCATCTGTGATCAGGCCGACGCTACCGCCGCGCCTGACGCGGGCCAGGGCCAATTGCTGGGGCAGCGCGGTATTGATCTGCTCTTCGGCGATAAAGCCCAACGGCAACTGATAGCGGCTACTCTGACCGGCTGCTTGCACGTCTATTTCACTGAACAGTACTGGGCTTTCGGGTGTTCCAAAACGTACCCCATAGGCCAGGCGAACCGTATCGATGCCAGCGTCCTTGCCGGCAAACCAGCGGCGCTTGGGCAGATACTGCGGCAGGATCTGGGTTTCCAGCGCCGTTCGGGCGGGCGTTTCGAGCAACTCTTCCATACGTTTTTTCACCACCAGCGTCGTGAACTCGGGGAGCGGCTGCGCGGGCTCCACATGCCAACTGGGCATCTGGTCTGCCGAGGCCAGCAAGAACCAGTAGAAGCCGTAGGGCGGCAACGTTAGCAGGAATGGCAACTGGCCGATGGGCGGAAATGCGCTGCCGCCGAGCATTTCCACCGGAACCCGGCCTGCGAAGGGCGAAAGGTCCAACTCGGCGGCTTGCGCGGCGCGCGATACATTGGCCACGCACAAGATCGTTTCCAGCCTGCCATCGGCCGCCGTGTATTCACGCAAGTAGGCCAGGATCCTGCGGTTGGAGGGCGACAACATTTTCAGGCTGCCGCGCCCGAAGGCATGTTGCTGCTTGCGCACCGCCAACAGCCGACGTGTCCAGTTCAACAGCGAATGTGGATCACTGGCCTGGGTTTCGACGTTGACCGACGGGTAACCATATTGCGCGTCCATGATCGGTGGCAATACCAGGCTTGCAGGGTCGGCTCGAGAGAAACCACCATTGCGATCGATCGACCACTGCATGGGTGTTCGCACACCGTCGCGATCCCCCAGGTAAATGTTATCGCCCATGCCGATTTCATCGCCGTAGTACAAGGTCGGCGTTCCCGGCATCGACAACAATAGACTGTTGAGCAGTTCGATTCGCCGACGATCCCGCTCCAGCAGCGGTGCTAGCCTGCGCCGGATGCCCAGGTTGATCCGCGCCCGGCGGTCGGCCGCGTAGTGATTCCACAGGTAATCGCGCTCCCGGTCGGTGACCATTTCCAGGGTCAGCTCATCGTGGTTGCGCAGAAAGATCGCCCATTGGCAGTTGCCCGGGATTTCCGGGGTCTGGCGCAAAATGTCCGTGATCGGAAAGCGGTCTTCCTGGGCCAGCGCCATGTACATGCGCGGCATCAACGGGAAATGGAACGCCATGTGGCATTCATCACCGTCCGTGCCATTGCCATCGCCAAAATACAGTTGGGTGTCTTCCGGCCATTGGTTGGCTTCGGCCAGCAACATACGGTCGGGGTAGTTGGCGTCGATCTCGGCGCGAATCTGCTTGAGCACCTGGTGGGTCTGGGGCAGGTTTTCGTTGTTAGTGCCATCGCGTTCGATCAGGTAGGGAATGGCGTCCAGGCGCAGGCCATCGATGCCCATGTCCAGCCAGTAGCGCATCACGCCGATCACCGCTTTCATGACCTGCGGGTTGTCGAAATTCAGGTCCGGCTGGCGGGAATAGAATCGGTGCCAGAAGTATTGGCCGGCGACCGGGTCCCAGGTCCAATTCGACTTTTCGGTGTCCAGGAAGATGATCCGGGTACCGCTGTATTTCTGATCATCATCGGACCACACATAGAAGTCCCGCGCCCTGGAGCCACGCTTGGCGTGCCGGGCGCGCTGGAACCAGGCATGCTGGTCCGAGGTGTGGTTGATCACCAGCTCCGTGATCACCCGCAGGCCTCGCTTATGCGCTTCATTGATAAAGCGCTTGACGTCGGCCAGGGTGCCGTAATCGGGGCTCACCGCCTTGTATTCGGCAATATCGTAGCCGTCGTCGCGACGTGGCGACGGGTAGAACGGCAGCAGCCACACCGTGTTGACACCTAGGTCGGCAATGTAGTCGAGCTTGGCGATCAGGCCTGGAAAATCGCCGATTCCATCGTTGTTGGAATCGAAAAACGATTTGACGTGCACTTGGTAGATGATCGCGTCCTTGTACCAGAGCGGGTCATCGATAAACGCTGTCTCATGCGGTTTCCTGGTCATGTCAGTGTCCTTCCCGGCATGCTAGAGGGCCTTTTCGATGCGCCAGATACCGAACGGCAGGTGCCAGGGCTCGATACGCATCCATTGAGTCTTTCCGTGCCAGGTCCAGCGGTGGCCGGTCATCAAGTCTTCACCGTAAGTATCGGCATCGTCAGCCAGGCCCAACTCCCACAGCGGCAATTCGAAATGCGCCTCCTGGGCATTGTGCGGGTCAAGGCTGACCGCGACCAGGATGAAGTTGCCACGGTCTGGAGTGCGCTTGCCAAAATACAGAATATTGTCATTCCAGCAGTGGTAAAACGCCACGCCCAGATGGGTTTGCAGCGCGGGGTTCAAGCGGCGGATACGGTTGAGCTGGGCAATCTCGGCGATGATATTTCCAGGCTGAGTGAAATCCCTGGGCCGAATTTCGTATTTTTCTGAATTCAGGTACTCCTCTTTGCCCGGCACCGGTGCCGACTCACACAACTCAAAGCCCGAATACATGCCCCAAAGGCCCGAGCCCATGGTGGCCAGGGCCGCGCGAATAAGAAAGCCAGGGCGCCCGGATTCGTGCAGGAAAAACGGGTTGATATCGGGCGTATTGACGAAGAAATTCGGCCGATAGCAATGGCTCCAGGGGGGCTGGTTGAGTTCGGTGAAATAGCTTTGCAACTCGGCCTTGGTATTACGCCAGGTGAAATAGGTGTAGCTCTGGGAATAACCGACCTTGCCCAGGCGCGCCATCATAGCCGGCTTGGTGAAGGCCTCGGCCAGGAAAATCACGTCCGGGAACTGGGTGCGGATGTCATCGATCAACCATTGCCAGAACGGCAGGGGCTTGGTGTGTGGGTTATCGACGCGAAAGATCTTCACGCCCTCCTCCGCCCAACCCCGCACAATGTCGCGCAAGGCCAGCCAAAGGCTGGGCACGGCGTCGGCGGCGTAGAAATCGACGTTGACGATATCCTGGTATTTTTTCGGCGGATTTTCAGCAAAACGGACGGTGCCGTCCGGGCGCCATGAGAACCAGCCGGGATGCTCCTTGAGCCAAGGGTGGTCCTGGGAGCACTGGATGGCGAAGTCCAGGGCGATCTCCAATCCATGGTCGGCCACTGCAGCCACCAGCCGGCGAAAGTCTTCGCGGCTGCCCAATTGCGGGTGAATGGCCTCGTGCCCGCCTTCAGGGCTGCCGATGGCATAGGGGCTGCCAGGATCGTCGGGGCCCGCCTGCAGGGCGTTGTTTGGGCCTTTGCGGTAAGCCAGGCCGATGGGGTGGATGGGGGTGAAATACAACACGTCAAAGCCCATGTCGCGGATCATCGCCAAGCGGCTGTGAACGTTGTTGAAGGTGCCGTGTTGGCTGGCATCATCGGTAATCGAGCGCGGAAACAGTTCATACCAGCTGGCAAACTGGGCACGCTCACGCTCGACCTCCAGGGGGAATTCATGGCTGCGAGTCAGATAGGCACGATGGTCAGCCAGCGCCATCAGTTCAGCCGTCTCAGGGCTGAGCAACAGCCCGACCTGGTCATCCTGCTCTGCACTGAGCAGTTCATCGTGCAATTGCTGCAGTTGCACCCGCAGGCTGCCATGGCTGCGCTTGGCACTCTGTAATAAATGACGGCGCCCTTCTTCGAGCTCCAGTGCCACGGGCACACCGGCCAAGTACTTTTTCTCCAGCTCATGGCGGTAGGTGGCGAACGGGTCGATCCAGGCTTCTATGCAAAACAGGTAACGGCCGACGGTCGGGGCACAGAATCGCGCCTGCCAACTGTCATTGCCCAGGTCAACCATGGGCACCGTCTGCCAGTGCTCACTGTGGCTGTGGCGCCAGCGCAGGTTCACCACCAGCTTATCGTGACCGTCGGCGAAGACCTTGCTGTCTACCGTGACTGGGTGGCCCATGATGGCCTTGGCGGCAAACAATCCGCCTTCGAGCACCGGCATGGTGTTTTCAATCACAAGCCTTGGCAGCAGCAAGGCTTGGGAAATGCCCAGCACCTGGGTTGCACTGTCGCTTGCATGGGCCGTCTGGCCCGCTTCGAAAGGCTCATCTACCGTCATCGAGCATCGCTCCTTACGCCCTATGGACGCGGGTTTCACTGGATTGGCTGGTGTCGATCAGCACCGCGAAAACCGGCACCCCCTGCCTAAGTTCCGAGCAGGAGGGACGGGCAAAAGTTCAGACGGATTGAGCTGCAAAAAGTACATCGGCAAAAATCGGAGTCATTGCTTATTCATGCCGGTCCAAGGCTATTACGCACCTTCCATCATGCCCCCCACGGTCGGCGACCCGCCCAGCGACGCGCCTGCCGAGCAGGCATCGCCAACGGAATAAAGAGCATAGAAGGTATAGCGAAAAAATGTGACAGTCGGAGCACGGCTTGCCGGCGATAAAGCCACCGCGATGAGTCAGGGATGATTAAAAAGCGCCGTTGATCCTGATCTTGATCTTGATCTTGATCTTGATCTTCATGCACAAAACGATCAGACGACGCGGATGTCCCTTCAGGAGGCCGAGTGGAGCGCCTGCGTAGTGGGGTAAGGGCCATGGATGGCCCGCAAGCGCCGATGGGCCATGGACGGCCCGTCGGCGCGGCCCCACGGAGCAGGTGCGGAGGGAGGGAACCCGGAGCGAAGCGTAGGGCCGGATGCGGGGACCAGGGGTTTTGCCTACTTTTGCCCCAACAAAAGTAGGACGCCGTAAAGGCGGAAAGGTGACTAAGCGTCACCCTCGCCAACGGATAAGTTCTCGATTCAAGGGTTTTGGTTCAACTAATGGAGAACATATCCAGATTACGCGCAGACGCGGACTCACCTTTCCGCCCTGACGGCGGGTCACTTTTTTTGGCGAAAAAGTAACCAAAACGCCGCGTCCCCGCATACGGCCCTACGCTGCGCTCCGGGTTCCCTCGCTCCCGCACTTGCTACGTGGGGACCGCGCCGACGGGCCGTCCCTGGCCCTACGGCGCTCTCGGGCCATCCATGGCCCTCGCCCCACTACGCAAGTGCTCCGCTCGGCCTCCTGAAGGGACGATCCGCGGTGTTTGGACTTTCTGGGCTCGAAGATCAAGAGCTAGATCAAGAGCTGGAGCTGGAGCTGGAGCTGGAGCTAGAGCTAGAGCTAGGATCAGCTCAGCATGGGGTCAACGATTCTCGAACTTGGCTTCACGTTTGGCGATGAAAGCGGCCATGCCTTCTTTCTGGTCATGCATGGCAAAAGTCGAATGGAAAACCCGACGCTCAAAGCGCACACCCTCGGAGAGGCTCACTTCAAAGGCGCGGTTGATGCTTTCCTTGACCATCATGGCCACCGGCAGCGACTTGTTGGCAATTTCGGCGGCGACCGTCAGCGCCTCGTCCAGCAGCTCTGCCTGAGGCACAATACGCGCCACGACGCCCGCACGCTCGGCTTCTTCGGCGCCCATCAGGCGACCGGTCAAGCAAAGCTCCATGGCCTTGGCCTTGCCCACCGCACGGGTCAGGCGCTGAGTACCCCCCATGCCCGGCAATACACCCAGCTTGATTTCCGGTTGACCAAACTTGGCGTTGTCGGCTGCCAGGATAAAGTCGCACATCAGCGCCAGCTCGCAACCGCCACCCAAAGCAAAACCGGACACCGCGGCGATCATCGGCTTGCGACGGTTGGCCACGCGATCGCTGTCAGAGAACAGGTCGTCCAGATAGATTTGCGGATAAGTCAGCTCGGCCATTTCCTTGATATCAGCGCCGGCAGCAAAGGCCTTGGCTGAACCGGTCAGTACGATACAGCCAATATTGCGGTCGGCTTCCAGTGAATCCAGCGCCTGGTTCAATTCGCGAATGATCTGGGCGTTGAGGGCATTGAGTGCCTGGGGCCGATTGAGGGTGATCAAACCCACCCGGTCACGTACCTCAAGCAGAATCGTTTCATATGACATCAATTAACCTCTCTGTTCAAAGATTGCGCGCAATGACCATGCGCTGAATATCGCTGGTGCCCTCATAGATTTGGCACACCCGTACATCGCGGTAAATCCGTTCCAGCGAAAAGTCGGTGAGATAGCCATAACCACCCAGCGTCTGCAAGGCCTGAGAGCAAACTTTTTCAGCCATTTCCGAGGCAAACAGCTTGGCCATCGACGCTTCCACCAGTGCTGGGCGACCTGCATCACGCAGGCTAGCAGCGAAATGGACCATTTGCCGGGCCACAGCAATCTTTGTGGCCATGTCTGCCAGTCGAAACGCCACAGACTGGTGTTCAATCAAGGACTTACCGAAACTCGTCCGTTCCCGGGCATAGTCGCGGGCGACTTCAAAAGCCGCACGGGCCATGCCAACCGACTGGGAAGCAATGCCGATTCGCCCGCCTTCCAGGTTCGCCAGGGCGATTTTGTAGCCCTCACCTTCTTCACCCAGGCGGTTGGCGACAGGGATTCGTACGTCCTCGAACAGAATCTGGCAGGTATCGGAGGCATGCTGGCCAAGCTTGTCTTCGATGCGCGCGACCTTATAGCCAGGAGAATCGGTGGGCACCAGGAAGGCTGAAATACCGCGTTTACCCGCCGCGGGATCGGTCACGGCAAACACGATCACCAGCCCCGCGTTTTGCCCGGAGGTGATGAACTGCTTGCAGCCGTTCAATACATAGTGGTCGCCATCGCGGCGGGCACGGGTTTTCAGGCTACTGGCATCGGAGCCGGCCTGCGGTTCGGTGAGTGCGAAGGCACCCAGCATGCGACCGCTCGCCAAGGGTTCAAGAAACTGCTGTTTCTGCTCATCGGTGCCGAATTTTAGGATGGGCACGCAGCCGACCGAGTTGTGTACGCTCATGATGGTCGAGCAAGCACCATCGCCTGCGGCAATTTCTTCCAGGGCCATGGCGTAGGCCAGATAACCGGTGTCGCAGCCGCCCCACTGCTCCGGCACCAGCATGCCGAAGAAACCCAGTTCGGCCATCTGGGTGATCGCTTCGCGGGGAAAACGGTGTTCGCGGTCCCACTCGGCAGCAAAGGGACGCAGGCGTTCCTGGGCAAACTGGCGGGCTGCTTCGGCAATCTGTTGTTGCTCGTCATTGACTAACATGCGCTCACCTCACTCCAGGCATTCAATGGCCATCGCCGTGGCTTCGCCGCCGCCGATGCAGATGGCCGCCACACCACGCTTGAGGCCTTTGTGGCGCAGGGCCGACAGCAAGGTGACCAGAATCCGTGCGCCCGAAGCCCCTATCGGGTGGCCCAGGGCACAGGCGCCGCCGTGAATATTGACCTTCTCACGGGGCAGTTCAAGCTTGGCCATGGTCACCAATGTCACCACCGCGAACGCTTCGTTGATCTCGAACAAGTCGACTTGATCCAGGGTCCAGCCAGTCCGTTGCATAAGCTTTTGAATAGCGCCTACCGGTGCTACCGGGAACAACCCCGGCTCATCGGCATACGCCGCATGGCCATGGATCACCGCCAGCGGCTTGAGCCCCAATGATTGCGCCTGGGACTTGCGCATCATCACCAGCGCCGCGGCGCCGTCGGAGATGGAGCTTGAGTTGGCCGCCGTTACGGTGCCGCCCTCACGAAACGCAGGCTTGAGCTGGGTGATCTTGTCCAGGCGTGCCTTGGGGGGCTGTTCGTCATCGCTGATCAGGTGCTGCTCCTTGCCGACCGTGACCGTCACCGGAACGATCTCGGCGGCAAAGCTGCCGTCCTTGATCGCGTTCTGGGCGCGGGTCAGTGAGTCGATGGCGAAGGCGTCCTGGGCTTCTCGGCTGAAACCGTTGGCCTGGGCACAGTCTTCAGCGAAGGTACCCATCAGGCGGCCCTTGTCGTAGGCGTCTTCCAGGCCATCGAAGAACATATGATCGATGATCTTGCTGTGGCCCATGCGGTAGCCGCTGCGGGCGCGGTCCAGCAGGTAGGGGGCGTTGGACATGCTCTCCATGCCACCGGCCACCACCACCTCGGCGCTGCCGGCCAGCAGCAGGTCATGGGCCATGATGGCCGCCTGCATGCCGGAGCCACACATCTTGTTCAGGGTGGTGCAGGTGGTGGCTTTATTCAGGCCAGCACCGAGTGCTGCCTGGCGTGCGGGGGCCTGGCCCAGGCCGGCCGACAGCACGCAGCCGAACAACACCTGGTCGATTGCCCCGGCCTCCACACCGGCGCGCTCCACCGCAGCCTTGATGGCGACGGCGCCCAGTTGCGGGGCGGTCAATGCCTTGAAGTCACCCTGCAAGCCGCCCATGGGCGTGCGCACGGCGCTGACAATTACGATGGGATCATTGGCGAGTGTCATGTCATTTATTCCTCGATTACTTGGCCGCCATGCGCAAGGCACCGTCAAGACGGATCACCTCACCGTTGAGCATGCTGTTTTCAATGATATGGCGGGCCAGGGCTGCATATTCACAGGGTTTGCCCAGGCGCGGCGGGAACGGCACCCCGGCGGCCAGCGAATCACGGACCTCCTGGGTCATGCCGGCCATCATCGGCGTTTCGAAAATGCCGGGGGCGATGGTCATCACTCGCACACCAAAGCGCGCCAGTTCTCGCGCAGCCGGCAGGGTCAGGCTGGCAATCGCGCCCTTGGACGCCGCATAGGCGGCTTGGCCGATCTGGCCGTCGTAGGCGGCGATGGACGCTGTATTGATGATCACCCCGCGCTCACCGCCCTCGCCCACCGGGCCTTCGGCCATGGCGGCGGCGGCCAGTCGCAGCATATTGAAACTGCCGATCAGGTTGATATTGATCACCCGGCTGAAGCTTTCCAACCCGTGGGGACCGTTCTTGCCGAGGATTTTTTCGGCCCCGACCACGCCTGCGCAGTTAATCAGCCCGTGCAGCCCACCAAAGGCCTCGACGGTAGCGTCAACGGCCGCCTGGGCGGCCGCTTCCTGGCTGATATCGGCGACCGAATAACGGGCATTGGCGCCCAAGGCCTGGGCCTTATCCGCTACCGCTTGGGCATTGAGGTCAACCAACATCACCCGAGCGCCGGCATCGATCAGCATGTGCGCAGTGGCTGCGCCCAGGCCGGAGGCGGCACCGGTCACGATAAAGACGTTATTGGCTATGTGCATTGCTCTATTCCTTAGGGTTCAGCCGCGTGTTTTCAGGCTTTGAAAGTTCTGAAGATGGTCGCGCCCAATCAGCGCCCGGGCAATAGTCAAAGCCGCCAACCTGACTGACTGCTTTGGCCACTGCTACCGGGCGGGTTAGAGCGTCAGCTTGAATGCCTGCCCAGCGCCTTTTCGGTCAAGGTCATGATCAGTTGGTCGCGCGCCAGCTTGCGCGCCTTGCCGATGGCCTCCATCTGTCGCAGGTGTTCGGCATCGGGCAATTTCAGCGCGGGGTTCATCAGTTGCTCGACTTGCTCATGAAAAGGCGCGTCGGTTTCGTCGAACGCCTGGCGATGGCGAACTTGCAGGTACTCGACCCAGAAGTCGCGTTGGCTGACGGACGCCTGCAACGCTTCGCCCTGTTCGGCTGCCAGCACCTGTCGGCGTGCAAGGCCCAAGGTGTATCTGTCGACTTGGGCCGCACCGCGAAAAAGCATGCTCATGGGCTGGCCAGGCAATTGCAGCGACTCGCGCAGACCGATGCGATAGGCAAGGCTGATCTCGACTTCATCACCATCCACGCCGGCGTTCTCTCGGCTCTGGATATCCCTCAGGGCGAAGCGCTCGACTTCGTCCAGCCGAAACAGTCGACGGGCGAGTTGCAGCAGCGCAGCCCCTTGAGTGCCTGCGCCAGCCGTTGCATTGGCTTGCCAGACCAGGCGCTTGATTTCCAGGGCACTGAAAAGCCCCGCCACGCTGTCCTGGCAGGTCCTGGGCAGGCGTGCATGCTCGAAGATTGCCCTGCGTAGCTGGGCATTGTCGTGCATGGCTTGCACAAGCTCGAACACACGTGCCGTCAGTTCATTGCGGTGACGAAGAAAATCGGCTGTGCTTTGGAGATCCTCCAGTACCGCGAAAAACGGTGAACCGCCCGCTTCTTCCATCAACGCATCCCAACAGGCCCCACGCTGCGCCTGATCAACGACGGGGCTGCCCGCCAGCCAGTTGAGTCGTGCGCGATACAAGGCCGCTGCGTCTCCTACTTCTGGCCCTACCCTATAGGGTGCTTCACGGAAATTATCCAGCCTTGCAACCGTTGAACGCTCCAACGGGTTGTCCGACAGCACCAGGTTTCGAGAGACCCAGCGTGGCGCCTGGAAGAACTGTTGCGGCAAGCTGCGGATGCGGTTGTGGCGCAAATCAGCCAATTCCAGGGTGTAGCGGCTTAGCAAACCGGTCGGCAGCGTTTCAATCTGGGTTCGGCACAGCATCACACTACGTAAACGGTCGAAACTGCTCAGGTCCAGAGTGGGGCCAATCGGGTTGCCGGACAGGTCCAGCCTTTGCAGGTTTCGCAGGCGCCCCAAGGCCAAACTCTGCCGAGTATCCAGGTGAATGAAGTTGTCGCGCAGATCAAGCGTCGTCAGTTGCAGGCAGCGATCCAGATGCGCCGGCAGTTGCTGCAAGCGGTTACCGGCAAACACCAATTGGCGAAGGCCGGTAAAGCTGCGAAAGAAGCTGTCCGGCATGCTATCGAGCCCTATACCGGTGATGGACAGCTCGCTCACGTGGCTGAAATCGATCGACAAGGGTAATGACGGCAAGTGAGGCAATTCGCCTTGGTCCAGGGTCAGGCTGTAGCCGCTGAAGCGTCCGTTTTCATCAACGCAACGCGGGCTGCGACGACACCAGGCATCTTCGATACTGCGCGCCACCTGCCGGCGCAACAGCCGTTCAGCGGCCATCGGCGCCGTGGCGACGGCGTCGATCCACTCTTGCAACGCTATCGCCAGAAAATTCGACTGCCTGCGAAGATTATCGAGCCGAATACTCAGGTCCATGCCCGGTTGCTGCTCGATCCACCACTGGATTTCATCCTCATCAAGGCCTGGATAAATCTCCCTGACCCGACTGAGCAAGGCCCGTGGCTGACCCTGCCCGCGTCCGCTCAAGAGATATCCCAACCGGCCGCTGGGCGAACGCGTCGGCCAGCGGACATGGGGCTCAAGGTCGGGTAATTGCAAGAAGGTGGCGACCTCTTCGCGCCGCAAACCTGTCGGCGCCTGCGCCAGTTCCGCACGCTTGAGTGTGTGCAGGTATCGGCCTTCCAGGGCACGGGTGATGCGGGTTTCACGGACATGCCGGCGCGCCAGCTCCGCCAGGCGTAAAGGCACTTGGCGCTTGATGTCCATGCGCTGGATTTCTTCGCTGTTGGCCGTGGTCAGCATCTCCTTGGCCGCGGCCAGGGTCAGGGACGGAAAATCGCGACGCAGCAGCAATGCCTGGGCGTCGTCAGTGGCTTGGCTTTGGCGGTACTGGGATTCGAACAGGTCTACACGCTGGCGTTGCAACTGCGCCACCAGCGCGGCGGCGTCGCTTTCGCCCGACGAATCCACGACCGCATCAAACAGATCGTCGGCACCGCGTACGGGCAGATCTGCATGATTAAGCCGGGCCAACAGCGCTTCAATCCGCCCATTGATCGCAAACCGCACGCAGGTGTCCTGAAAGTTGGCATCGGGTGGCGAGCATTCGACGTGCCACTGACGCAGGCGCGGGGCATCGATACCGGTGACTTCCAGGATTCGATCAATACTTTGCCCATCCACCCCCGAATACAGGTGACCCAACCGACGAAACAGCTCATGGGGCTCGCGCCACTGCAAAGGGTCTTCCATTCGAAGTCGCCAGGCACCGGCATCGTTATGCACCAAGGCTGGTGCCAGGTCGTCATGAGGCAACAATTGCCAGCGCTGCGTGTCGGCGACAGCGCGCACGGGGTAGAACTCGCCCCCCATGCCCACCCATTGCCTGGCCCCGTCTCGATACAGGCCAGTTGCATCCGCCTCAAGCAGGCGAGGCAAGGCTTGTCGATAGGCGGCCAGGTTCATGTCCCAAAGTCGGGCGCGGCCGTTCTCCAGATCGGCCGGCAGCAACCCATCGACGAAACCCGAACGGCTGAACGCCTGTCGCGCAACGGTCACACCGATCGCCGTGGCGCCGATCAGGGCAACATTGGCCGCGACATTGAATAAATGCCCCAGCGCCTCATCGACATCCCCGTCTCGCCAATCCTTGACGCCGTGATACACCTCCCCCATCAATTGCCACACCGCGACCCCAAGCATTATTTCACCCAGGCCTGGGACGAACAGGCCGGCCAGGTTCAGCAGCGTCAAGCCTTCTTGCCGGCGGCGCCGGGCGTGCTCGATAGCGGCTTCTCGGTCCAGGGTCGCGGTCGGTACCGCCAGCAGCGCTGCGTCATTAAGAATGCGCGATATTTTCAGGCGAGCCACAGTGTCGAACAGGCCCTCTTCAACGCCCAGCAGCCTTTCGTCCAGGCCAAACGTGGCGGAGCCAGAAGGCATGGGCAGACGCGCCTGCAAGGTGGCAAAAAACCGGACATAACCGGCACGAGGGACAAAGCGGCTGAAGAAACGCTGATACGCCGGTGCGCGAAGACGATGCGCCAAGTCATCGGCAAATAAACGCAGCGAACCGAACGTTTGCAAGGGTTTGGATGAGTCACCAGGCAGGTACGCAATCACATCCCCTGCGGGCAAGTCGAACACCAGGATATCGCTCAACTCCACGCCCAAAAGCTTCAGGCGGTGTGCCTGTGTCGAGTGACCCGCCGAGGACGAACAGGCTTGCTCAAGTACCTGAAATTCATGCTCTTGCAGTTCGCCCTTAAGAAAGGCGATTTGCGCGTCCAGGCGCAGGGCATCGCGAAAGCTCTCGGCAATGAACGATTGTGCCGTCGGCGTCAGTAGTTTCGAGCGCAGATGGGCCTGATAGGCACCGCCCAGGTCCACGGCTCGACAACAGGTGACAAAGCCCTGCGCAGTCGGGGCTACGGTGCGCGCCGTCAGCAAGCGCGAGCCGGAAAACAGGCCATTGGCCTGCGCCTGATCCGGGCTGAAATTGCGCAACGCCGCCTCGAACAGGCTCATGGGTGTTTCCACAATGTCGGTCACCGGTACACCGATGGGCATTGAGGTCAGCACCGGCTCTTTATGAGTGGCGACAAAAATGTCCTTGTAGAGGTTCAGCCCATCGCCCAGATGCTGCTGCAAGGCCCTTTTTAGTAAGGGTGCGCAAAACGGCTCCATAGCCTCGAGAGCGCTCAGGCATGTGGAGAGCTCGCGCTGGGAGTCCAGGCTGGCCCGCATGCGCTGGTGCAGTGTCGCGACTTGCACTGGCGTAGCCTGGCTTACCCAAGCTGGTAGGGCCTGTTCGATGATGTGATCATGGAAGTGCTCGTGCACAAGAGCAGGAGATTGCGGGACGTAGTCGGTCATTGGGGCACTCATCCTTGAGAAAACCCGAGGATAAAGCGCCCCACCGACAACCAGCCCCTACAAGGTTATGACCCGCAGGGCTGCAAGATCCGCCTGCCTGGATACATCAATGCCCCACCTCAGGATTCGTTGCCAACGATTCACGCGTCAGCCTCAGGATCAGCGCTTCACGAGCAATACGACGCTGGTCGGCGATAGCGTCTATTTGTTTCAGATAGTCGGCATCCTGCAGGCTGGACTCGCTATCCATCAGGGTGTCAACCTGAGCATGAAACGGGGCATCCATCGCCTCGAACGCTTGCGCATGATGCACGCGCAGAAAATCGACCCAGAAATCGCGCTGGCTGATCGACGCGGCCAACTGCTCGCTACGCTCTGCGGCCAGGACACGTCGACGAGCCGCGCTCAATCGCGGGCCGGTGACCCCGGAAATACCGCCATAAAGCATCCCCATGGGCTGACCGGGCAATTCGAGGGAGTCACGCAAACCCGTGCGGTAGGCCAGGCTGACTTCGATTTCATCGGGGTTGGCGCCACTTTCGCGCCGGGCCTGGACATCTTCAGCCGCAATGCGCACGACCTCGTCAAGACGGAACAAGCGGCGAGCCAGCCTCAATAAAGCAGGCCCTTGAGCGCCTTGGGCTGCCTGTTCGTTTGCCCACCAGACCCAGCGCCGCATCTCTAGCGAGCTGAACACCAGCGCCACGCTGTCATGGCAGGTAAGCGGTGCCATGGCATAGTCAAATATCTCTCGGCGCAGTCGTGCATTCGAGCTCATGGCCTCCACCAGATCAAACACTCGGCGGTTCAAGTCGGCCCGATGATCGGCAAAATCAGCGGTGTCTTGCAGGTCGACCAGCACGGAAAAAAACGCACTGGAGCCCTCCTCGGCTTCCAGCAGGTCCCAGTTCACCGTGCGCTCGGCCCGCAGCGCCTGAGCACTGCCTGCCAGCCAACTGAGCCGGGCATTGGAACGTGCCGCCGCATCTTCAGCTACCGCCGCTATCCTGAACAGCACCTCCATGTGGTTGCTCCAACGCAACGCGACCTGCTCCTGAAGCGGATTGCCCCTTAGAGCGATATTGCGAGTCACCCATCTCGGCGCCCGGTAGAACGCTTCTGGCAGCGTAGTAATCTGGTTATCGCGTAAATCAACCACATCCAGCGTCCGACAATCGAGCAGGCCCCTGGGCAATGCGTCGATCTGAGTTCGGCGCAAGTACAGGCTGGTCAATTGATCAAGTGAAGTCAGGTCCAGAGCTGGACCAATTGGGTTACCCGACAAACTCAACGTTGTCAGCGCGCTCAGCCGCCCCAGTGTTGCACTTTGCACCTCGTTCAGATGAATGAAGTTGTCGTTCAGGTTAAGGGTCGTCAGTTGAGAACAACGAGCCAGGTGCGTCGGCAGCCGCTGCAAGCGATTATTGGGTAATTCCAGTTGTCGCAACTGGGTAAAACTGCGGAAAAAACTGTCCGGCATATCAGTCAACCCTACAGAAGTCAGGCAAAGCTCGTGGACATGGCTGAAGTCGATCGCCATGGGCAGGGAGGGCCAACTCGACAGATTGTAGTGAGCAATAACCAGGCGATAACCGACGACATTGCCGGCACCGTCGAAAACCCGCGTACTGCGACGATGCCAGCAATTTTCGACATAACGCGCCACCCGCTCGCGCTGAGTGCGCTCAAGGCGGCGCTGCGGCCCTGGAACTTCGTTGATCCAGCTCTGCAAGGCTTCGCTCAACAGCCGTGAATGCTGACGCAACGTGTCGAGGCGAGCACACAGATCGCCCTCTGTCAGCGTTTGCGATATCCACAGGTCAACTTCGTCTTCGCTCATGCTCGGGTAAATTTCCCGAACCTGACTGGTCAGCGATCGCGGCCTACCCTGCCCGCGGCCGCTCAGGGGATAGCCAAGCCTTCCACTCGGCGTTCGTATCAGCCCGCGAAAGCTTTGTCCGGTGACTGGCATCTGCAGAAACGTCGCCGCCTGGTCGCGACTCATTGTCGCTACAACCCCTTCCAGCTCCGCACTCTGGGCACTCTGCAGGTAGCGCCCCTCCAGTGCCCGGGTGATGCGTGTTTCGCGCACATGGCCACGCGCCAACTCCGCCAGTCGCAAAGGTATTCGAGCGTTGGCACGCATCGATAAGAACTCGTTAGCGTTGGCAGTGGCCAGGATTTCATGCGCCGCGGCCAAGGTAAGCGAGGGAAAATCCCGGCGCAGCAACAACACCTGAGCGTCCTCGCTTGCCTGGCTCTGACGGTACGCCGACTCGAACAGGTCGACACGCTGGCGTTGCAACTGCGCCATCAACGCCGGGGCATCGCCATCAGGTAGCGTATCCAGGACAACATCCAGAAGCTCATCATGACCTCTGGCGGGTATTTGACCGGCGTTCAACAGTGCCAGGAAGGATTCAAGGCGCTCATTGATTGCAAAACGAATGCGAGTGTCTTCCAGGCTGGCATCGGCGGGCAGGCCTTCCACATGCCACTGGCGTATCCGCGCGGCATCGATCCCTGTCACTTCCAGCATGCGGTCGATGCTCAGATCGTCGAAGTGCGCAAAGGCTTCACCCAGGCGCCGAAACAGGTAATGCGAACCGTCCCATTGCAAGGGGTCTTCGGCCACTGCGCGCCAGGCGCCAGCCCCATTTTGGATCAACATGGGGGCTAGACCGTTGATGGGCCGCAACTGCCAGCGTCCAGAGGCCTCGATTTTTTTCACCGGGTAGAAGTGACCCTCCATGTAGACCCAACGCAGCGGGCCATCGGTGTATAGGCCGAAAGCATCAGCAATCAAAAATCGCGGTAACGCTTGCTGCCAAGGAGCCAGCGTCATTTTCCACAATCGCGTGCGACCATTTTCAAACTCCGCCGGCTCCAGACTGTCGACGAATGCCGATCGCGCAAAAGCGCCTCGGGCCACGGTTACACCGACGACAGTCGCGCCAAGCAATGCGACGTTGGCGGCCACATTGAACAGATGCCCCATCGCTTCATCGATATCGCCGTCGTGCCAGTCTTCCACGCCGTGGTACACCTCGCCCAGCAACTGCCAAACCGCCACCCCGAGCATGACTTCGCCAAGCCCTGGCACGAACAGGCCGGCCAGATTTAGCAGCGTCAGGCCTTCGGCCGCTCTGCGGCGGGCATGCTCCAGGGCGGCCTGGTGGTCGAGGGTCGAGGTGGGTACGGCCAGCATGGCTGCGTCATCAAGAATTCGCTGGATACGCCTGCGCGCCAGGCTGTCATAGAGCGCGCCGTCCACGCTCAGTAAGCGCTCGTCCAACCCGATGATGGCCAAATCCGAAACGCTGCCAAAACGTTGCTGCAAGGTTGCAAAAAATTTTCCATAGCCCGCATAAGGCACAAACCGGCTGAAAAAACGCTGGTATTGTCGGTTGCGAAGTCGGCGCTCCAATTCGTTGGCCAAAAGGCGCAAAGAGCCAAAGGCTTGCACTGGTCTGACAGGGTCGCCAGGCAAATAGGCGATAACGCGACCATCGGCCAAGTCGAAGACGACGATGTCGTCAAGCTTGACACCCAGTAGTTTCAGACGGCGAACTTCCACAGCAGTACCCGAGCGATCCAGCACGGGTTTGAGCGTGCACGCCTGTTCAATGATGTGAAAGTCATCAGTGCTCAGCGCTTGCTTGAGCTGTGCAAGTTGCGCATCAACATACATGGCCTGGCGAAAGCTCAAGGCAATCATCGAGATCACCCGCTGCGCTGCAGGGCCGTTGGATTGACCGGATTCTTCAGTGGGCCTCAGCACCGATTTCAAATAGATTTGATAAGCGCCACCCAGGTCCAGCGAACGGCAGCAATCAATAAAATCCAGCGTTGATGGCGTCTGGGGTCGGGCGACGATCATACGAGTGCCGGCGATCAAGCCCGCTGCGCTAGCTTGATCGGAACTGAAGTTGCGCAAGGCGGCCTCAAACAGGTTCATGCGCTGCTCGATCAGTTCGGTGACCGGCACACCGATAGGCTGCGAGGTAATGACCGGCTCTTTGTGGGTGGCAACAAAAATATCCTGCTGGCTGTCTAGCCCGTCCCCGAAGCGGCTAAACAAAGCCTCGGTCAACAAGGGTTTGCAAAATGCCTGGATAGGCATGAGGTTGCTCAACAGCTCGCTGAGTCTTCGCCCAGACGCAAGGCTTTGCTGCATGCTCTGGCGCAAGACATCCACTTGCGCAGGCGTGGCCCTGCCCAGCCAGTCCGGCAAGGCTTGCTCGATTAGGTGATCGTGATAGTGCGTATGGGCCAGCGCGACAGCGGCTTGGTTTAATGGGGTCATGGTAAGGCGCTCTTCCTTGAGGGAAACTCGAGAGTAGAGCGACTCACCTTGGCATTGCGCTTAAATGCTTATGACCCTTTGAGTGGATAATCAAGCTCTGCAGACTTCATCCTCGCCAATCTGCATTGCTGGCAAGGCCTGTTCAA
The DNA here is from genome assembly GCF_057838865.1 of Pseudomonas sp. KH_021. Classification (NCBI taxonomy): domain Bacteria; kingdom Pseudomonadati; phylum Pseudomonadota; class Gammaproteobacteria; order Pseudomonadales; family Pseudomonadaceae; genus Pseudomonas; species Pseudomonas sp. KH_021. The sequence goes on from NZ_CM174477.1 coordinate 4,216,717, forward strand.
TGAGCCGATCGTGGAAGTATTCATCGGGTAGGCACTGGGTGGCTAAAAGGTTATGACCCGCCCTGGGACAAAATCAGGCTGCGGTAGTGGCCGGGGTTGCTACCGGTCCATTTGCGAAACGCCTTGTAGAACGAACTGGTGTCGGCAAACCCCAGGCGCGTTGCGATCTCGGCAAAGCTGATCTGCGCCTCGGCCAGCCAGTGCACGGCCAACTCCTTGCGTACCGCATCCTTGAGGCCTTGGTAAGTCTGGCCTTCATCAGCCAGGCGACGGCGCAATGTCGACGCCGAAATGCACAGGTTGCGCGCCAGGGTTTCGGTTTCTGGCCATTGACTGGCCGGCAATTGACGCAAATCACTCCTGATGCGCCAGGCCAGGCTGTCCTGGTTGCGGTATTTGACCAAAATATTGGCCGGCGCGTGAGCCAGGAATCGCTGTAATTCCTGTTCTGTTCGGCGGATAGGCAGGTCCAGGCAGTCACCGGCAAAAATCATCCGAGTGCGGGCGCGACCGAAGCGCAGGTTGTCCGAAAACATCACTCGATAATCGTCGCAGTATTCAGGCTCGGCGCAGCGCAATTCGATCGCCAGGATCGGAATCCGTCGCCCGGCCAACCAGCAGGCGACGCCATGCACCAGCATCCAGTAGGTGAAATAACAAAAAGCGCGACGCGGGGCTCGGTCCTGCTCACGCAGCACCACTTCGGCCAGGCTTTGCTGGCGCCCAAGGTCCGCTTGCAGGTGCTCGAACATCAGAGAAAGAAACTCCAGCACCAAGGCCAGCCCCGACGCCAGGGTTGGCTGGGCCATGGCGGCGCGGCAAAGAAACGCCAGGCTGCCGGATTTCAGGCGCCGTGGGTCCATGCCAAAGAACTCATCATCCCGTTGCCGGGCGAGCAGGCGCCATAGCCGAGCATAGGCCAGTGCCGGCACGCGTGCCTGGGGGTGATCCAGAAGCGCTGGCGCGATGCCCACTCGCAGCAGTGCCTCGTGGGTCGCCTCCCCCGGTGGGCAGCTTTGCAGCAGGGCCTCGCGGACCAGTTGAATGGAGATGGTGTCTTTTTCCGCCATGGCGCGCCGTGCATCCTGTTCGGTATCCCGTGTCGGCCATCTTAGGGCGCTGTCGATAAAACGCCAGCCCCATGCCCGACCACGACATCCAGACGGCCGACATATCACCAGGCCGCGCTCCTGTCCTATGCTGAAATGCGCCATTCGGACCTGGAGCCAGCATGATTGTCGGCATCGACCTCGGTACCACCTATAGCCTGATTGCCGCTTGGCGCGATGGCGTCCCTCAGTTGGTCGCCAATGCCCTGGGCGACTTCCAAACGCCCAGCGTGGTGGGGCTGGACGATGAAGGCCGAATCATCGTCGGGCACATTGCCCGCGAGCGCCTGCAAACTCATCCACACAAAACCGCCGCCTTGTTCAAACGCGCCATGGGCAGCGCTCGGCCGATCCGTCTGGGCGATCAGTCATGGCGCGCCGAGGAGCTGTCGGCACTGGTACTGCGCAGCCTGCGCGAGGATGCCGAGCGACACTTTGGCGAACCCATCCAGGCGGCGGTGATCAGTGTGCCGGCCTACTTCAGCGACGCCCAACGCAAGGCCACCCGAGCCGCTGGCGAGTTGGCAGGGCTCAACGTCCTCAGGCTGGTCAACGAGCCTACGGCCGCGGCCCTTGGCCATGGCCTGCAATTGCACGGCAGCACGACCAGCCTGCTGGTATTCGACCTGGGCGGCGGTACCTTTGACGTGTCGGTGCTGGAGTTGTTTGACGGGGTGATGGAGGTGCGAGCCAGTGCCGGTGACAATTTTCTGGGTGGCGAGGACTTCGACACCCTGCTGGCCCAGGCTTTCATTGCCGCGCAAGGGGGCGCCCCAGCACTGCCGGACCTCACTGAGCCGCTGATCGCTGCACGCTTGCGCCGCGAAGCCGAGCGGGTGCGCCACGCCTTGGGGCATCAGGCGCAGGTCACGTTCACCTTGAGCCATCACGACCGGCAGTGGCAGCGGCCATTCTCCCAGGACGAATTGCCAAGCCTGTATGCGCCGCTGCTTGCACGCCTGCGAGCCCCCATCGAAACGGCCCTTGCCGATGCCCGGATCCGTCCAGGCGAGCTCGACGAGATCCTGCTGGTGGGCGGCGCGACCCGCATGCCGCAGATTCGCAAGTTAGTGGCGGGGCTGTTTGGCCGCCTGCCCTCGTTGCGCCTGGACCCCGACCATGCGGTAGCGCTGGGCGCTGCCGTGCAAGCCGCACTGGCCAACCATGATGCCGCGCTGGATGAGGTGGTCATGACCGATGTGTGCCCGTATTCCCTGGGCATCGAAACCTCGGTCAGCCTGGGCAACCGAGTGGAGCCTGGGCATTTTCTGCCGATCATCGAGCGCAATACGGTAGTGCCTGTCAGCCGTGTACGGCGGGTGATGACCCTGCACGACCAACAGACCGAAGTCTTGCTCAAGGTGTATCAGGGCGAGAGTCGCTGGGTGCGAGAAAACATCTATTTAGGCCAACTGTGCATCGAAGTCCCGCCACGCCAGGCCGGCGAGATCAGCCTGCAGGTGCGCTTGAGCTACGACCATAATGGATTGCTGGAAGCGGAGGTCGATTGCCCGGTACTGGGCGAAAAACGCCGACTGGTGATTCAGAACAACCCAGGCGTATTGACGAGTATCGAAATAGAACAACGCCTAGAGGCCCTCACCGCGCTGAAGGTTCACCCTCGTGAGCAACAAGCCAATACCTTGTTGATCGCCCGTCTGGAGCATCTTTACCAAGCCAGCCTCGGCGCTGTGCGTGAGCGGATCGATGTCATGACCTCGCAGTTCGAGCACGTCCTCGACAGCCAGGACGAGCAGCAGATCAAGGACCTGCGCCGGCAGTTGAATGCCAGTCTGCAAGCACTTGAACAAGGCGTCTGGCCTTGAGTTGCTGGACCCTGCTGGGCCTGCCTGCCGATGCTGACCCGCGTAGCATCAAGCGCCGCTATGCCTGCCTGCTCAAGCGCTGCCGTCCCGACACCGACCCCCAGGGTTTCCAAAGCCTGCGCCAGGCTTATGAAGAGGCCTTGGCGCTGAGTGATCGCCGCGCAATCCTGGATACCGCGTTAACCGCTACCGGTGAGCCAGCCCTCGAACAGCCGTCCCCCGCCCAATGGCTCGCCGAACATTTACTGGAAGATGCCACCGCCGAAGACCTTGACCAGCGCTGGGCTCAGGCTCAGGCCTGCTACTGCGAAGCCGAGTTTGAAACGACGTTGCTACACACCTGCCTTGCCGCCACCCACCACGCTCATCAACTGGCCGAATGGGGCATGCAGCGGTTCAGTTGGCTGACGCCCTGGCAGCGTACTGACTTACCCTCCCCTGATCTTGAGCGCCTGCTTTGGCAATTGCAGGCGCACAGTGAACAAGCTCTGGAAAATGCCTTGTGTCACAACCAGCCACAAGCATTTCTCAGGGTGTATCACCAGCTTGACCAGACACTCTGGTTGCAAGCGCACAGCCGCCGCGAATGGCTGGACAGCACCCTCGCCCGGGTGCTGTTGGGCAGCGAGTCATGGTCACAAGAACTGTTCGATACCGTCAGCCGTCTGCAAGGCTGGAATGATCCGCAGAGCCGCCCGCCACCGCATTGGAACGGATTACTGCAACGCAGCCAGAGCCAGGCGTTTCTCAACGAGCAACGCCGCTTGGCGCGGCTGGCGGCAGACACCCCGGCCGGGCGTGCGGCGCGATTGCTGCTTGAACCGATGAACGACGAACAACGCACGCTGCTGACCCGTCACTTCGGCAGCGATGACTGGGCTGCCTGCCATCAACTGGCCGATCGCCTGCAACTGGGCTATCCGCTGTTACACCAGGAAGTGGTCGACGGCGACCCGTATTACTGGTGCCCGTTGCAGCGCCGTCCCAAACGCTGGTTGGCGCCGCTCTCGCTGCTGGTCGCCAGCGGGGCAGCCTATGCCGTTGGCGGGGTGTCTGGCGTTGGGGTATTTTTACTGACGCTTCTGGGGTTGCGGGCACTGACGCGATGGCGCGCCTAGGCATATCGCGCCATTGCAGTGAATCAACGCTCCGGTTCGGCAAAACCCGTCTAGTCTTTCCAGGCTTACTCTTCATCACACCTGCGAGGGCACTTCCATGGCATTGCGCATCAACGATTCGGTACCCAACTTCAACGCCGATACCGATCAGGGCCCTATCAGCTTTCATGACTGGATAGGCTCGGACTGGGCGATTCTGTTTTCCCACCCCAAGGATTTCACGCCCGTGTGCACCACCGAGTTCGGTGTCGTCGCGCAGCTGGCGGACGAATGGGCCAAGCGCGGTACGAAGGTGATTGGCGTGTCGGTGGATGGCGTGGACGCCCACAAACAATGGAAAACCGACATTGAAGGCTATTGCGGTACGCTAGCGGGCTTCCCGATCATTGCCGATGAAGGCCTGGCAGTGTCCAAGGCGTTCGACATGCTGCCTGCCGAAGCCTACCTGCCGGATGGCCGCACCGCGGCCGACACCGCCACCGTGCGTTCGGTGTTCATTATTGGGCCGGACAAGAAGGTGAAACTGTCCATGACCTACCCCATGTCGGTAGGTCGCAACTTTGCCGAAGTACTGCGTGCGCTTGATGCGCTGCAATTGACCTATAACGTGCCACTGGCCACCCCCGCCAACTGGACCGAGGGGCAGGACGTCATCGTGGCCCTGGCGCTCAACGATGATCAGGCGCGGGAGAAGTACGGCGCGATCGACATCAAGCTGCCTTACCTGCGCACCACCAAGGCCCCGAAATAACGCGGCCCCTGTAGGAGCAAGGCTTGCCTGCGATTCAAGCGCCACGGTCTGGCGGTAATCCGCGGTGATTTTATCGCGGGCAAGCCCGGCTCCTACAGGATCGAGCGTCTGGCGGGTTGATGCCATCGGGTAGGAGCAAGGCTTGCCGGAATGCCGGACCACTGCGATGGTATCGGCGCGGTGAATTAGATAGACGGCGGTGTCTGTATCGCGAGCAAGCTCTGCTCCTACAAACAGATAGACGATCTGGTGGGATCAAAAAGGAAGGGTAAAACGAAAATGGCAGGGGCGGCTGGATTCGAACCAACGCATGGCAGGATCAAAACCTGCTGCCTTACCGCTTGGCGACGCCCCTGTATCTGATGCTACAAGTACCCGCTACGCTGCTGCGTGAGGCCCTGTGCAAGAATGCGCGCAAATTTACCAACATTTGCTTGGCTTGGGAAGCAAAAATTGAAATAAATTTTTTTAAAACAGCAACTTAGTGTTTTCAACTGCTCAACCAACAAGGTGCGCCGGCCTCGGCGCACCTTGTGTCAACTCAGTTCCAGGGACGATCGCCGTTCTCGTCCTTGATACGAGTCGGCAGGCCCATCACGTCCAGCGCCTTGAGGAACGGCTCTGCCGGCAGCTCCTCGACGTTGACCATGCGCTGCACATCCCACTCGCCACGCGCGACCAACAGGGCCGCCGCTACCGGTGGCACGCCTGCGGTGTAGGAAATGCCCTGGCTGTCAGTCTCGGCGAAGGCTTCTTCGTGGTCGGCCACGTTGTAGATGAACACTTCACGAGGCTGGCCATCCTTGGTGCCCTTGACCAGGTCACCAATGCAGGTCTTGCCGGTATAGCCCGGTGCCAGGGAGCCTGGGTCAGGCAGCACGGCCTTGACCACCTTGAGCGGCACCACTTCCAGGCCTTCCGCGGTCTTGACCGGTTGCTCGGAGAGCAGGCCCAGGTTCTTGAGCACGGTAAACACGTTGATGTAGTGCTCGCCAAAGCTCATCCAGAAACGCACGTTCGGCACGTTCAGGTTCTTGGACAGCGAGTGGACTTCATCGTGACCGGTCAGGTACAGGTTCTGCGAGCCGACCACCGGCAAGTCGTCAGTGCGCTTGACTTCGAACATGGTGTTGCTGGTCCACTGGCTGTTCTGCCAGCTCCACACCTGCCCGGTGAACTCACGGAAGTTGATTTCCGGGTCGAAGTTCGTGGCGAAATACTTGCCATGGGAGCCTGCATTGACATCGAGAATGTCGATCGAATCAATGCGGTCGAAATACTGTTGTTGCGCCAACGCGGCATAGGCGTTGACAACACCCGGGTCGAAACCCACGCCCAAAATGGCGGTGATGTTCTTCTGCTGGCACTCTTCGAGGTGATTCCACTCGTAGTTGCCATACCAGGGCGGCGTTTCGCAGACCTTGCCTGGTTCTTCGTGGATGGCGGTGTCCAGATAGGCCACGCCAGTATCGATGCAGGCACGCAGCACCGACATATTGAGGAAGGCGGAACCAACGTTGATCACGATCTGCGACTCGGTGTCGCGAATCAGTGCCTTGGTTGCTTCTACATCCAGGGCGTCCAGCGAGAAGGCCTGGATTTCTGCGGGCTGTTTGAGGCTGCCCTTGGCCTTGATGCTTTCGATGATGGCCTGGCATTTGGAGATGTTGCGCGACGCGATAGCAATACGACCGAGTTCATCGTTGTGCTGCGCGCACTTGTGGGCCACCACCTTGGCGACACCTCCTGCACCAATGATAAGTACGTTCTTCTTCAATTTGTGTCTCTCTCCTTCTCTGCTCTGCCAGCTTACGACAGGCTGGACATGTAGTCGTTGTAGCCAAATTCACGAACCACCTCGACGCTGCCGTCGAGCTGCTTCACCACGATGGACGGCATTTTCAAGCCGTTGAACCAGTTTTTCTTGACCATGGTGTAACCCGCTGCGTCGATGAACGACAGCCGGTCACCGATCGCCAGCGGACGATCGAATTGATACTCACCGAAGATATCCCCGGCCAGGCAGGATTTGCCGCAGACCATGTAGGTGTGCTCACCGGCGCTTGGCGCAAGCTTGGCGTTCAGGCGATAGATCAGCAGATCGAGCATGTGCGCCTCGATGGAGCTGTCGACCACGGCCAGGTGCTTGCCGTTGTAGAGGGTATCGAGCACGGTGACTTCCAGCGATGCGCTCTGGGTGATCGCCGCTTCGCCCGGTTCCAGGTAAACCTGCACGCCGTACTTCTGCGAAAAGCCCTTGAGGCGCTCGCAGAATGCGTCCAATGCATAGCCTTCGCCGGTGAAATGGATACCGCCACCCAGGCTGACCCACTCGACCTTGTGCAACAGATGACCAAAGCGCTCTTCGATGGTGCACAGCATCTTGTCGAACAGGTCGAAATCACCGTTCTCGCAATTGTTGTGGAACATGAAGCCCGAGATCTGCTCGATGACCTGCTCGACTTTAACCGGGTCCCACTCGCCCAGGCGGCTGAACGGGCGCGCCGGGTCGGCCAGCAGGTAATCGGAACTGCTCACTTGCGGGTTGACCCGCAGACCGCGCACTTTGCCCTGGGAGGCTTCGGTGTAGCGCTGCAACTGCCCGATAGAGTTGAAGATGATCTTGTCGCAATTCTCGAGCATCTCTTCGATTTCATCGTCGGCCCAGGCCACGCTGTAGGCGTGGGTCTCGCCGGCGAACTTCTGGCGACCGAGCTTGAGCTCATAGAGCGACGAGGACGTGGTGCCGTCCATGTATTGCTCCATCAGGTCGAACACCGACCAGGTGGCGAAGCATTTGAGCGCCAGCAGGGCCTTGGCGCCCGACTGTTCGCGCACGTAGGCGATCTTCTGCAGGTTGGTCAGAAGCTTCTGTTTATCGATGAGGTAGTACGGCGTTTTGATCATTTCGAGGCCCCAGGCCTGGCCAGCCAAAAAAAGGACACGCATTGTGCCCGCACTTACTACAGATCGGAAGCACAAAGCGCATTTCTGTAGGAGCCAGCCTTGGCTGCGATGGCCGCACCGCGGTGCATCAGGCAAACCGCGGAGATGCCATCGCGACTAAAGTCGGCTCCTACAGGGGCGGGGTGCGCGGTGGGATCATGCGCCTGGAACCTGTCGACTCGAACGCCGAGGCATAGGTCAACAGCGACGAATCGTCGTAGGCACGGCCTGCGAAGGTTAGCCCCACTGGCATACCGATGTCCGGCATGATGCCCATCGGCACGGTGACGGTAGGAACGCCCAGGTGACGGATGGCAAGGTTGCCATTGGCGACCCATACCCCATTGCTCCAGGCAATATCGGCAGCCGCCGGGTCAATATCGGCATTGGCCGGGGCCACATCGGCGACCGTCGGGAACAACACGGCATCGAGACCCAAGCGTTCCATCCAGTCTTCAAGGTCGATCTTGCGCGTGTGCTCAAGCCCTCGAAGGCCATCCGGCAGCGTAGCGATTTCGTTCCAGGGCGTGATGCCGCGCTCGGCCATGCGCACATATTCATCCATGCCAGCGGCCAGGTCGCCTTCCCGATTCGGTAACGTACCAGGATCATGAGGGAAGATCTTTGCCCCCTCCACATCAACCAGACGGTTGAGCTTGGGGTCGCCATTGGCTTGCAGGAAATCGTCGAACGCCCAGGCGGTCAGATCCCACAGCTCATGATGAAGGAATTCTTTGGAAACAATTCCGCGATTAAACACCGTAGGTGCACCGGGACGATCACCCTCGCAATTGGACACCAACGGGAAATCGACCTCGATGACTTCAGCGCCAGCACCTTCAAGTGCCTTGCGCGCCGCTTCCCACAGCCCTATGACCGAGTCACGGGTGATGATGCGTTGGCCGGTGGGGCCGCCAATGCCCGGCTCATCGGCCGTGCCCGCTTGCGGGTCGGCATTGATGTACATGCGCGGTATGCCGAAACGCTTGCCCGCCAAGGCAGATGAGTCGGCGGCAAGCGCAGGATAGGAAGCCGGCCGCACTGAAGCGACGCTGGGAATGGGAACCCAGGGCTGCAACCGCCACAAGTCGCCGCGGGTGTCGGGATCTTCCGCCACCACCACATCGAGCACTTGCAGCAAGTCCGCCATGGTTCTGGCAAACGGCACCACCACGTCCATGGTCGGTGTCAGCGGCCAATTGCCGCGCACCGATATCACGCCGCGCGATGGGGTATAGGCACACAGGCCATTGTTCGAGGCAGGGCCCCTGCCGCTCGACCAGGTTTCCTCCGCCAGGCCAAAGGCTGCGAAGCTGGCGGCCGTTGCGGTCCCTGCACCATTGGAAGAACCTGAAGCAAAAGGCGCCGTGAGAAAGTCTGCGTTGTACGGGCTCTCTGCACGACCATACACCCCACGCTGCATACCGCCGTTGGCCATGGGCGGCATATTGGTCTTGCCCAGGCAGATCGCCCCGGCGGCGCGAAGCCGTTCGATGGTGAAAGCATCGCGGTAAGCGATCAGGTTGGCGAAGGCGGGGCTGCCCGAGGCGGCCGTCAGCCCTTTGACCAGATAACTGTCCTTGGCTGTGTAGGGAATGCCATCAAGCGGGCCCAACGCCTGGCCCTTGGCACGACGAGCATCCGAGGCCCGCGCCTCCTCAAGTGCATCGGGGTTGCGCACCACGACCGCATTAAGTGCAGTGGACGTGTCGGCGCCGTCATAGCCGTCGATCCGGGCAAGATAGGCCTGGGCAAGCTCGAGCGCCGTGACCTGGCCGGATTCGAGCGCAGCGCGTAGCTGGGCAATGGAGACTTCGGTGACTTCAATCATGCGGTTGCCTGGGTATTCATATTGATTCTCGTTCTGCAGGAGCAGACCTTGGTCGCGATGGCATCACCGCGGTGCCCGTGGTATCGGTGGTGTCCGCGAGGAACCGAGATGTTCACGATGAACCGCGGTGATGCCATCGCGACCAAGGTCTGCTCCTACGGCCTGTCAAGCCATCACCCCTTCGCCCTGACGAATCCGCTCCATGAAACTCCCAGCGGGCAGCGGGTGCCCCAACAGGTAACCCTGCAGCGAGTTGCAACCCAGCTCGGTAAGAAAGCTTTGCTGACGGTCGGTCTCGACCCCTTCGGCAACAATACGCAGGCCCAGGGCCTGACCCAGGGCGACGATGGCCGAGACGATGGCGGCATCGTCGCTGTCCTGTTCCAGGTCTCGCACAAAGCCGCGGTCTATTTTCAGTTCGTTGGCCGGCAAGCGCTTGAGGTACATCAGGCTAGAGTAACCGGTGCCGAAGTCATCGATGGAGAGGTCCACGCCCATTTCCGACAGGCGCTGCAGCACCGTCATGCTGGCGTCCGCATCGCTCATGGCGGTGGACTCGGTGATCTCCAGGGTCAGGCTGTTGGCCCGCAAGCCATGCGTCGCCAGCGCGTTGGCCACGCCGTCGACCAGGCCGATGTGGCAGAACTGCAAGGCCGACAGATTAACGGCGATGCGCCAATGACCATAGCCTTGGTCGACCCAGATGCGCATTTGCCGGCAGGCCTCATTAAGCACCCAATCGCCGATGGGGATGATCAATCCGGTTTTCTCGGCCAGCACGATGAACTTGTCCGGCTGCAACAGCCCCAGTGTCGGGTGCTCCCAACGCAGCAAGGCTTCGGCGCCGATCGGCTGGCCGCTCAGGGCATCGAACTTGGGTTGGTAATGCAGCCGCAATTGGTTTAGCGATTCGGCGGCGCGCAAATCCTGCAACAGCTGCAACTGCTTGCGCGCATTGGTGTTCATGGAACCATCGAAAAAACTGTAGCCGTTCTTGCCCGCGCTCTTGGCGTGATACATGGCGGCATCGGCGTTCATCAGCAGTTCGTGCTGGTCGGTGCCATTGCCAGGGTACAAGGCAATGCCGATGCTGGCCGAGACTTGCAGCTTGTGCTCGCCGACCTGAAAGGGCTGCGAGACCAGATTGACCTGGTTGGCGGCAAGGCTTGGCGCGTCGTTGGGCTCGTCCATGCGAACCAGCAGGACGAATTCATCGCCGCCGATGCGCGCCAGGGTATCGAGACCACGCAGGTGTTCGCGAAGCCGCGCAGCAACCGCTCGCAACAGTTCATCGCCCATATGATGGCCAAACGCGTCGTTGACCGGTTTGAAGCCATCCAGGTCGATAAACATCAAGGCAAAGCAGCCGCCCGCCTCGTCAGCCTTGTGGATGGCCTGATCGATGCGGTCAGCCAGCAGGGTGCGGTTGGGCAGCCCGGTCAAGGTGTCATGCAGCGCCAGCTTGGTCAGTTCCTGATTGGCCAATGTCAGGGAGTTGGCCAAGGCGGCGGTGCGCACTTCAAGACGCGCATCCAACACGGAGGTGAGCAAGGCGATCAACAACACCGAAAGGCTGGTGATCAACACCAGATAGTCCAGGCCGTCGCCGCTCAAGCCACTCAAGCCCGCGCCACAAAAGCTGCCCTCGGGGAACTGGGCCGCCGCCATGCCAGTGTAGTGCATGCCGACAATGGCCACGCCCATGATCACCGCTGCCCCGCCCCGCACCAGCCGCACATAAGGCATCTGCTTGCGCAGCCTCGATGCGATCCACAGCGCCACCGCGGAGGCACCGCCGGCTATCAGCAGCGAAGCCACGAACAGCGCGGGGTCATACTCGATGCCGGGCTGCATCTGCAGCGCCGCCATGCCGGTGTAGTGCATCGAGCTGATGCCGGTGCCCATGATCAAGGCGCCAAACCCCAACTGGGCTACCGGCAACTTGGGTTGATTGACCAGCCACAAGGCAAACCCGCAGGACATCACGGCGATCAGCAAGGACAACAGGGTCAGGGTCAGGTCGTATCCGAGCTCGAACGGCAAACGGAAGGCCAGCATGCCGATAAAGTGCATTGACCAGACGCCCACGCCCATCGCCAAGGCGCCGCCAGCGGTCCACAACTGGACGGCTCGCCCGCTCGCGGTGGCGATACGCCCGGTCAGATCCAGAGCGGTATACGAGGCCAGGATAGCCACGCACAGAGAGATAAAAACCAATGAGGGAGAGTAGCTGCCGATCAGCATGAGGCATTCCGCGGGAAAAAACGTCGAACGGCAATCCATGCCAGAGATAAGGCAATAATTGTACTCAAGCTTTCAGGAAACGCACGTAAATCTCATTTGGCCATCACCCGGAATTCTCGCCCTCAGTCTTGCTTGGCGAACGCAGTTTCAGCCTCCCAGCCGCCACCCAATGCCGCAATCAACTGCACGCTGGCAATCAACCGGCCTTGCAGCAAGGTCAATACATTGCGCTCATTGGAGAGCGCAGTGGTCTGCACATTGACCACATCCAGGTAAGCGATCAGGCCCGCCTTGTATTGGTTGTTGGTCAGGCGCAGGGATTCACGGGCCGCGTCCAGCGCCTCCTGGCGAATACCCGCCTCCTGCTCGTAAACCTTCAGTTGCACCAGGTAATCCTCGACCTCACGAAACCCATCCAGCACCGTCTGGCGGTATTGGGCCACGGTCTGATCGTAGGCGGCCTCGGTACGGTCGACTTCGGCCGAGCGCTGGCCGCCATCGAACAAGGTCATTGCCAACTGCGGGCCGACCGACCAGAAGCGGTTCGGCAGGCTGATCAGGTTCTGGAAGGTGCTACTGCTGTAACCACCGCTCAGGCTCAAGGTCAGGTCTGGGAAATAGGCGGTCTTGGCCACGCCGATATCAGCGTTGGCCGCCATCATCGAACGCTCGGCCGCGGCGATATCCGGTCGACGCTCGAGCAACTGCGAAGGCAGCGCCAGCGGAATCTGCGGCAAGGCCGGGATGTCTTCACGCGCCACCAGGCTGAAATCGGCCGGCGCCTTGCCCAACAGGACGGCGATGGCGTTTTCCAGCTGCGCCCGTTGCCAGACCAAGTCGATCAAGTCAGCCTGGGTGCTCTTGAGCTGGGTTTGTGCCTGGGCCACTGCATCTTTGCCGGCCACACCCGCTTTGTACTGGTTCTGGGTCATCGTCAAGGAACGCTGGTACGCCTGCACGGTGGCTTCGAGCAGGCGCGTCTGTTCGTCCATCACCCGCAGCTGCAGGTAGTTCTGCACCAGCTCCGACTGCAGGCTCAGGCGCACGGCGGCCAAATCCGCAAGGCTGGCCTGGGCGCTGGCCTTGTCGGCCTCAAGGCCCCGACGCAGCTTGCCCCAGATATCGGCCTCCCAACTGACCCCCAACTGGGTGCTGTAGGTATTTTGGATGCCACTGCTGGAGCTGCTCAGGCTCGAACTGCTACTGCCGGTCCCCTGGCTTGAACGGGTTTTGCCCGCACTCAGATCCACGGTAGGCCAGAACGCCCCGCGAGCGCTGCGCACCAGCGCCTGGGCCTGGCGGTATTGGGCTTCTGACTGTGCGACCGTCTGGTTGGCGCTGTTGAGCTGTTCGATAAGGCCATTGAGCTGGGCATCGCCATACAGCTCCCACCAGGCACCGCGGGCCAGTGAGTCGGCCGGCTGGGCCTGGCGCCAGCCTTCGGCCTGCTTGAACTGCGCGGGCGTGGTGACTTCAGGGCGCTGGTAATCCGGGCCGATGGCGCAGGCGCTGAGCATCAGCACGCTCAGGCTCAGACTCAACAGGCGCGAGCCACGGGCGCAGAACAAGCGCTGCAGGGGCTGGCTGGCTACAGAAGGCAGGCGTTCGGTCATAGCGGGGTTTCCAGAGAAGCATCGGTGCGCACGCCACGCCAAAGATTGAAACGATGGCGCAGGCGGTCGAGGTAGAGGTACACGACGGGGGTGGTGTAAAGGGTCAGGACTTGGCTGAAGACCAGGCCGCCGATAATGGTCAAGCCCAATGGCCTGCGCATTTCGGCGCCCTCGGCGCTGCTGAGCAGCAGCGGCAAGGCGCCCAGGATGGCCGCCAGGGTGGTCATCAGGATCGGTCGCAGACGCAACAGGCAGGCTTGGCGGATCGACTCTAACGGCGAAAGGCCGTCGTGACGTTCCAGTTGCAGCGCCAGGTCGATCATCAGGATGGCGTTTTTCTTGACCACCCCAATCAGCAGGAACAATCCCAGCAACGAAATCAGGCTGAATTCGCTGCCCAGCACATAGAGGGTCAGCAAGGCCCCCACTCCGGCGGACGGCAAGGTCGAAAGGATGGTCAAAGGATGGATATAGCTTTCATACAGGATGCCCAGCACCAGATAGACCACCAGCAAGGCACCGAGGATCATGAACGGCTGGCTTTTCTGGGTGGCGGCGAACGCATCGCTGGTGCCGGCGACCTTGGCGATCACTTCTTCGGGCAAACCCACCTGGGCAATGGCACGCTCCACCGCGACCATGGCCTTGTCCAGGCTGACGCCCTCGGCCAGGTCGAAGTTGATGCTTTCGGACGCGAACTGGCCTTCATGGCTGACGCGGTCATTGGCCAAGCTGTTTTCGTAGCGGGCAAAGGTCGATAACGGCACCCTGGCGCCATCCGCGGTAATCACCTGCACCTGTTCCAGGGTCTGCGGGTCCTGGGCGTATTTGGGGTTGATTTCCATCACCACCTGATACTGGTTCAGGCTGTCGTAGATGGTCGAAATCTGCCGCTGGCTGTAGGCGTTGTTGAGCACGGTTGTCACCATGCTCATGTCGATACCCAGGCGCTTGGCCTGATCGCGATCCACCACCAGGGTGACTTGCTGGGTGCCGCCACCCTCACGGGCATCGATGGCCGCCAACTCCGGCAATGCTTTAAGCGCCGCGACCACTTTCGGGTACCAGAGCCTCAGGGAGGCCAGGTCACCGCTTTGCAGGATGTACTGGAACTGCGAAGTGCTTTGCTCGCGGCCACCGCCAAACTGCAAGTCCTGGTCGGCCATGAGGAACAACCGCCCCCCCGGCACCTTGGGCATCGAGTCACGCAGGCGTTCGATCACCTTCTGCGCCGACATCTTGCGTTCCTTGATGGGTTTGAGCCGCACCAGGATGAACGCGTTATTGGTACCGCTGCTACCCCCAATGAAGCCGGCAACGCTTTCCACCGCAGGGTCTTTGAGGATGGCCTTGCGGTAGATTTCCATTTTTGGCTGCATCACCGTGAATGACAGCCCGTCGTCACCGCGGGCAAAGCCTATCAACTGGCCGGTGTCCTGCTGGGGCATGAAGGTCTTGGGCACGACGACATAGAGGGCGACGTTGACCACGACGGTGACCAGCAGGGTGAACAGGGTCAAGCGCCGGTGTTCCAACACCCAACCCAGGCTGTGATCGTAGGCGCGCATCATGCGTTCGTTGAGAGTACGGCTCCATTGCTGCAAGCGGTTCTCGGTGCCCGGCACATGAGGCTTGAGCCAGCGTGCGCAGAGCATCGGGGTCAGGGTCAACGACACCACCAGCGAGACGATGATCGCCGCCGCCATGGTGATGGAAAATTCGCGAAACAGGCTTTCGACGATGCCGCCCATGAACAGGATGGAGACAAACACCGCCACCAACGACACGTTCATCGACAACAGCGTGAACCCCACCTCCTTGGCGCCCAGATACGCCGCGCGCATGGGCTCGATGCCTTTGTCGATGTGCCGGGAAATGTTCTCCAGCACCACGATGGCATCGTCCACCACAAGCCCCGTGGCCAGGATCAGCGCCATCAGCGACAGGTTGTTCAAGGAGAACCCGCACAAGTACATCACCGCAAAGGTGCCGACCAGCGACACCGGTACGGCCAGGCTCGGTATCAACGACGCTCGGAAATTGCCCAGGAACAGGAACACCACCAGGATCACCAGCGCCACGGCGATCAGCAGCGTCTGCTCGGCTTCGTGCAAGGTGGCCTTGATCACCGGCGAGCGGTCCATGGCGAGGTCCAGCTTGACGCTGGCCGGCAGCACCGCTTCAAGGGCCGGCAATTGCGCCTTGATCTGGGCCACGGTCTCGATGATGTTGGCGCCCGTCTGGCGGTTGATCACCAGCAGCACCGCGTCCTGGTCATTGAAGAACCCGGCGTTGTAGCGGTCTTCCACTGCATCGCTGACCTTGGCCACGTGGCTCAGTCGCAACACCGAGCCGTCGGTGTAGCGAATCACCAGCGGTTCGTAGTCCTTGGCCTTTTCCAACTGGTCATTGGCCTGCACCTGCCAACTGCGCTCGGCGTCTTCGACAAAGCCCTTGGGCCTGCGCACATTGGAATCGGCAATGGTCTGGCGAACTTCATCCAGCGAAACACCGTACTGGTTGAGCAGTTGCGGCTCCAGCTCGATGCGCACCGCGGGTAACGAACTGCCACCGATCTGCACCTCGCCCACGCCCGGCACTTGGGACAGGCTCTGGGACAAAATGGTCGAGGCCAAATCGTACAATTGACCTTTTTTCAAGACATCGGACGTCAGCGACAGCACCATGATCGGTGCCTGGGACGGGTTGATTTTCTTGTAGGTGGGCATGCTGCGCATCCCACTGGGCAGCAGGTTGCGCGAGGCATTGATGGCGGCCTGTACCTCGCGGGCGGCACCGTTGATGTCCCGGCCCAGGTCGAACTGCAGGTTGACCCGCGTCGAACCCTGGCTGGAACGGCTGCTCATGGTCGTGACCCCGGCGATATTGCCGAATGCGCGCTCCAGCGGTGTGGCGACGCTGGAGGCCATGACTTCGGGGCTTGCACCGGGCAAGCTGGCCGAAACCACGATGACTGGGAAGTCCATCTGCGGCAACGGCGCCACCGGCAACAGATTGAAACTCACCCCGCCCAATAGCAGGATCGCCAGGCTCAGCAGCATGGTCGCCACCGGGCGACGGATAAACGGGCCGGAGAGATTCATGCCGATGCCTGTTCGTTGCTCTGTGACTGACGCCCCCAGCGCCGCCCGAGTCGGTCAAAGTACAGATAGATGACCGGGGTGGTGAACAGCGTCAGCACCTGGCTGACCAGCAGGCCGCCGACCATGACCAGGCCCAGGGGTTGGCGCAGTTCAGCACCGGAACCGGTGGCGAGCATCAACGGCACGGCACCGAACAAGGCCGCCAGGGTGGTCATCAGAATGGGCCGGAAGCGCAGCAAAGCCGCCTCATAGATGGCCGTCTGCGGGTCCAGCCCACGCGTGCGTTCGGCCTCCAGGGCAAAGTCGATCATCATGATCGCGTTTTTCTTGACGATACCGATCAGCAGGATAATCCCGATAATCGCGATCATTCCCAGGTCGTTGCCACTGATCAGCAGGGCCAACAAGGCGCCCACCGCCGCCGATGGCAGGGTCGAAAGGATCGTCACCGGGTGGATATAGCTCTCGTAGAGCACCCCCAGCACGATGTACATGGTCACCACCGCCGCCAATATCAGCAGCAACGTGCTCGACAGCGACGCCTGGAAGGCTTCGGCGGCGCCCTGGAAGCGGGTCTGTACACCCACGGGCATGCCAATGTCCTGCTGCACCTGCTCGATGGCCTCAACGGCTTGCCCCAGTGCCACGCCGGGCGCCAGGTTGAACGACATCATCACGGCCGGGAACTGGCCGATATGGGCAATCGCCAACTGCGCCTGCTTTTGCTCGATCCGCGCCAGGCTCGACAGCCGCACCTGGCCGCCATCGGTGGTCTTGACATGAATCTGCTCCAGCGCCTGGGCGCCAAGCGTGGTCGATGCGGCCGCCTGTAGCACCACGCGGTACTGGCTGGCCTGGGTGTAGATGGTGGAAATCTGTCGTTGGCCAAAGGCGTCGTACAGGGCATTGGTGATATCGGACACCTGCACGCCCAGACGGCTGGCGGCGTCCCGATCAATGGCCAGGTACACCTGCAGGCCCTTGTCTTGCAGGTCGCTGGCCACATCAGTGAGTTCCGGGCGTTGCGCCAGGGCATCGGCCAGCTTGCCGCTCCACAGGGCGAGCAGGTCGGCATCCGGTGACGACAGGCTGAACTGATACTGGGTGCGACTGACCCGGTCTTCAATGGTCAGGTCCTGCACCGGCTGCATGAACAGGCGCACCCCTACCAGCTTGTCGACCTCCGGCTGCAGTCGGGCAATGATCTGCGTAGCGGTCAGGTCGCGTTCGGCATGAGGCTTGAGGTTGATCAGGAAGCGGCCGCTGTTGAGCGTGGCGTTGTCGCCATCCACGCCGATGTAGGATGACAGGCTGACCACGGCCGGGTCTTGCAGGATAACCTTGGCCAATGCCTGTTGACGCTCGCTCATGGCCGCGAACGACACCGATTGCGGTGCTTCTGAAATGCCCTGGATAACGCCGGTGTCCTGCACCGGAAAGAAGCCCTTGGGCACGACCATGTACAAAATCACCGTCAGCCCAAGCGTCGCAACGGCCACCAGCAGGGTCAGCGGCTGGTGCTTGAGAACCCACTGCAACTTGCGCCCGTAGGCTTGGATCATCCAGTCGATCCAGGCGCCGCTGGCACGGTAGAAACGACTCTGCTCGGCTTCTTTGGGCTCACGCTTGAGCAAGCGTGCGCACATCATCGGCGTCAGGGTCAGCGACACCACCAGGGAAATCAGGATGGCCACGGCCAGGGTAATGGCGAATTCGCGGAACAACCGGCCGACCACATCGGCCATGAACAACAGCGGGATGAGCACCGCAATCAACGAGAAGGTCAGCGAGATAAGGGTGAAACCTATCTGCCGGGCACCCTTGAGTGCGGCTTGCAGCGGTGTTTCGCCCTCCTCGATATGCCTGGAAATGTTCTCCAGCATGACAATGGCGTCATCGACCACAAAACCTGTAGCGATGGTCAAGGCCATCAAGGTCAGGTTGTTGACCGAAAACCCGGCCAGGTACATGACCCCGAAGGTGCCGACCAATGACAGCGGCACGGCAATCGACGGAATGATCGTGGCGCTGAACCTGCGCAGGAACAGAAAGGTCACCATCACCACCAGGGCAATGGCGATCAACAGCTCATGCTGCACATCCTTGACCGAGGCACGAATGGTCTGGGTGCGGTCGGTCAGTACCGTGACATCCAGCCCGGCAGGCAGGTTATCGGTGATCGAGGGCAGTAGCGCCTTGATGCGGTCGACCACCTCGATGACGTTGGCCCCCGGCTGGCGCTGAATATTGAGCAGTACAGCCTGGTTCTGGTTGGCCCACGCCGCCAGGCGTTCGTTTTCGGCGCCATCGACGATTTGCGCGACGTCCTTCAGGCGCAGTGGCGCACCGTTTTTATAGGCCAGGATCAGGTTGGCGTATTCCTCGGGGGAACGCAGCTGATCGTTGGCATCGAGCATCGAGACCCGGGTCGGGCCGTCGAAATTGCCCTTGGGCTGGTTAACGTTGGAGGCACCGATCAAGGTGCGTACATCGGAAAGGTTCAGGCCATTGGCCGCCAATGCGTCGGGGTTGACCTTGATCCGCACGGCCTGGCGTTGGCCACCGGCAATGCTGACCATGCCCACGCCGCTGATCTGGGCGATTTTCTGGGCCATGCGGGTGTCGACCAGATCGTTGAGCTTGGGCAACGGCATGGTCTTGGAGCTGATGGCGACGGTGAGCACCGGCGTATCCGCCGGGTTGACCTTGTTGTACACCGGCGGTGCCGGCAGGTCGCTGGGCAACAAGTTGCTCGCGGCATTGATGGCGGCCTGCACTTGCTGCTCGGCCACATCCATATTGATGTCCAGGCTGAAGCGCAGGGTCAGCACCGAAGCACCACCGGAGCTGGTGGAGGCCATTTGCGTCAGGCCGGGCATTTGCCCGAACTGGCGCTCAAGGGGTGCGGTGACGGCGCTGGTCATCACTTCCGGGCTCGCGCCAGGATAAAGCGTCATGACCCGAATGGTCGGGTAATCGACCTGGGGCAAGGCCGAGACGGGCAACAGCCGATAGCCAATCAGGCCGGCCAGGACAATGGCCAGCATACTGAGCGTGGTCGCCACCGGGCGCAGGATGAACAGCCGCGAGAGATTCATGCGCCCGCCTTGTCCTGTTTCGTCACTGCCGCTGAGTCGCCCTGCCCTTGCAAATGCTGGCCAGGGGTTGAGGGCACTTCGGAGCTATCGTTGACGATCTCGACATCACTGCCATCGCGCAGGCGGTCGGTGCCTTCCAGCACCAGGCGATCACCTGCAGCCAGGCCCTGAGTGATGACGGTGTGAACGCCATCGCTGGCACCCACGGTCAGCTTGCGAATCTTGACCTTCTTCTCGCCGTCCATCACATAGGCGAAGGTGCCATCGTTACCGAACTGGATCGCCGCCGTTGGGGCCAGCACCACGCCCTTGAGGGTGTCGGCCAGCAGTTTGACGTTGACGAACTGGTTGGGGAACAGTGCTTCGTCCTTGTTCTCAAAGCGCGCCTTGAATTTCAGCGTACCGGTGGTGGTGTCAATCTGGTTGTCGATGCTGCGCAGCACGCCGCTGGCCTGCTGCTTCAGATCACCGCGATCCCAAGCCTCCACTGGCAGAGCGGCACCGCTGCGATAACGCGCCAGCACCGGGCTCAGGCTGGCTTCGGGCAAGGTAAAACTGACCGTAATCGGCTGGACCTGCGTGATGACAACCAGTGCGGTCGCATCGTTGGCGGCGACCAGGTTGCCGACATCCAGCTGACGCAAGCCCACACGCCCGGAGATCGGCGCGCGAATACGGGTGAACTCAAGGTTAAGCTTGGCATCGCCTACCGCGGCCTGGTTGGTCTTGATCGTGCCTTGGAACTGACTGACCAGGGCGGCCTGGGTATCCAGGGTCTGTTTGGCAATGCTGTCTTCGGCATACAGGCCGCGATAGCGCTCAAGGTCCAACTGGGCGTTTTTCAGCTGCGCCTGGTTTTGCAGCAGCGTGCCTTCAGCCTGTTGCAGGGCTATCTGATAGCTGCGTGGGTCAATCTCGACCAGCAAGTCCCCCGCCTTGACCATCTGACCTTCCTGGAAGGCTACCTTGACCAGCTCCCCTGCTACCCGGCTACGCACGTTGACCGTATTGGTGGCGGTAACGGTTCCCAACGCCTTGTAATACACCGGAAAGTCCCCCTGGGTGGCTGCTGCCACGCGCACAGGGACTGCGCCGGCAAAGCCGCCGAAACCAGGACGACCACCGGCGCCTGGGCCTCTGCCCGAACCACCGGCCCGATGGGAGGGTGCCGCGGACGATGCAGCAGAGGTAGATGACTGGGTGGCCTTGGAAGCCGGCCAAAACCACCAGCACACGGCAGCCACAATCAACAGGATCAGCAGGCCAAACAGCCAGCGAGGGAATTTTCGGGTACCGGACGATTGCATGGAAGGGTCAACCATTGTGCGCGAGAGGCTTTTTCTGGGGGAGGCTGAACGATAAGCAGTTGGGCGGGATTAGCAAAGCGCCTTTACCGGCAATTTACGTATTGCTGACGCAGGCTAAGCATCTGAACTACAAATAAAAACGGCCTGGACAATGCCAGGCCGCCACAACTTGTATCACTTCAAGGGCTCTGTAGCCCTTTCGCGAAGCCTTACTTCAGAACGGCGATCGCTTCATCGTAGTTCGGCTCTTGGCCGATTTCCGACACCAGCTCGCTGTGCAGCACAGTGTTGTTCTCGTCCAGTACCACCACCGCACGGGCAGTCAGACCTTTCAGTGGGCCGTCAGCAATGGCAACACCGTAGTTTTCGATGAACTCACTGCCACGCAGGGTGGACAGGTTTTGAACGTTGTCCAGGCCTTCGGCACCGCAGAAGCGCGCCTGGGCGAACGGCAGGTCAGCCGAGATGCACAGCACGACGGTGTTGTTCAACTCATTGGCCTTGACATTGAACGTACGAACCGAAGTCGCGCAGGTCGGGGTGTCTACGCTTGGGAAAATGTTCAGCACTTTGCGCTTGCCGGCAAAATTCTCCAGCGACACGTCGGCCAGGCCTGCGCCCACCAGCGAAAACGCAGGCGCCTTGGCGCCGGGCTGTGGCAATTGACCATTGACCTGAACCGGAGTGCCTTTAAGAGTCACTTGAGCCATGAACGAAATCCTTGTGAAGGTTTTTGTAAGGGATCGGAAGTTAAACACAAATTATTCCGCCCCACCTATGGGAGCGGAATAATTTGTTGAACACGAGGCAATGTGGGCTTTGCGCGGCGCTGTCGATCAGCGGCCGGTGGCACGCAGCAGCTCACGCGCAGGCATCCTGGGGTGTTCCAGGCGCACGCGCAATTCAGCGATCAAGTCGGAAATATCGCGACTGCTGGCCAGGCGATCGGTGGAAATACCCTCGGCTCGCAACTGGACGCGGCCAGTCACAGGGTCCGAAATCTGGACGGTGAGCGTCTCATTCGGGCCGACCTCACAAGTGCAGTGTCGCGGCAGAAATGCGCATTCGATGATATTGCGAAGTTCGAGCGAACAAAGACCCAGGCACATCATGGTTCACTTCCTCAGGCAGAGAGACAGTAAAGGGGATGTCGTCTCTCTGTATATACCTGCCCAAACGGGCTCGCCAATACCCGTTGGGATGATTGATTCAATCAAAAGAAATATCGTGATTACTGCAAGCCATCATGCAAAGAATTAAACGATTCAGCCAAGACAGTTCCGTCGAACGCCCATCCCGACAGACCAAACCGCCCGTCGTTTTCTGTAGGAGCAGAGCTAGCTCGCGATGAGATCGACGCGGTCTACCTGTAAAACAGCGGCGCATTCATCGCGAGCAAGCTCTGCTCCTACCCGCGAGAGGTAATTCCAGATCGCCGCTGTTTCGGTCAGGCAGACAGGGAGTAGATCAACGCAGAAAGGGCGATCAACCCGATGACGACCACGAACAGGTTCGACATAGGCCCCGCGTACTGCTTCATCGCTGGCACCTTGCGGATGGCGTACATCGGCATCAGGAACAGCAACACCGCAATGATCGGGCCGCCGAGCGCCTCAATCATGGTGAGAATGTTCGGGTTCAAGGTTGCCACCGCCCAGCACACCACCAGCATAAAGCCTGCGGTCCAGCGGTCCAGGACTTTGGCCGATGGGCGTTTGCCGCTCTTGAGCACCAGGCCCTTGAGGCCTTCGCTGGCGCCGATGTAATGACCCAAGAACGATTTGGCAATGGCCACGAAGGCAATCAAGGGTGCGGCAAAAGCGATGGTCGGATTGCTGAAATGGTTAGCCAGGTACGAGAGGATCGACAGGTTCTGAGCCTTGGCTTCAGCCAGTTGCGCAGGCGAGAGGGTCAACACGCAACTGAACACAAAAAACAGCACCATGACCACCATCAGGCCGTGGGCCCGGCCCAGGATCTGGCTGCTGCGCTGCTCGGCATGCTCACCGTAGCGGCGCTTCTGATCCACCGCAAACGCCGAGATGATGGGCGAATGGTTGAAGGAGAACACCATGACCGGAATCGCCAACCACAAGGTATGCAGCAGCGCCGAGGACGATGGCACAGTGCTGGCGGTGGCCAGAATGCCGCCGGTCCAGTGTGGCACCAGGTACACCGCCAGAAACAGCAAGGCCACGATGAAGGGATAGACCATCATGCTCATGGCCTTGACGATGACCGTTTCCCCGCAACGAACCACAGCCAACAGGCCCAGGATCAGCACAAAGGCCAGCAGCGCACGCGGCGGGGGCTGGATGTGCAGTTGATGCTCCATGAAGCTGCCGACCGTGTTGGTCAGGGCAACGCTATAAATAAGCAGGATGGGGAAGATCGCAAAGAAATACAGCAAGGTGATCAGCGCGCCGGCCTTGATGCCGAAATGCTCCTCTACAACCTCGGTGATATCAGCACCTTCACGCCCAGACAACACAAAGCGGGTCAGGCCACGATGTGCGTAATAGGTCATGGGGAACGCCAGCAGCGCCAGGATCATCAGCGGCCAGAAACCGCCCAAACCCGCATTGATGGGAAGAAACAACGTACCGGCACCGATGGCGGTACCAAACAGGCCCAGCATCCAGGTGGTGTCATGACGACTCCAGGCACTCAGCTGCGCAGGTGTGGCTTCAAAGCGTTGTTCAACGCTTTGGGCTTGCTCATTCATCCGGTCGAATCTCCGCTTGCCGGTCATTGCCACCAGGGCCGGGAGCGGTCACAAACCGTAACAATCAAGCCCCCACCCTGAAGAGGGGCGCGATTGTCCGGGATTATGTAACAAAATTAAAGGCTTGGCTGAGGAGCGGTCGCGTCGGAACGTGCGCTGATCGCACACATGGGCGCACCGAGCGCTTTTTTTCAGCGCGCAGCTGCCATCAGCCTATTGACTTCACTGCGGACCATGTTGGCGTATTCAGGCGGCGACATGGCATCCAGCTCGGTACGCACCCACTCAGCCCATTTGCCCTTGCGCTTGGCCTTCTCGCCGATCAATCGCGCCGCATCGCCCTTGGCCTTGCCCAGGTTGGTTTGCCATAGCTCGAACAGACGGGACTTCTCGTCTTCGATCGTCGCCCGCTCTGCGAGGCTCTTGTTGGCCAGATTGAAGCTCATCGGTAACACCTGTTACTGGTAATTGGGCGATATCTTACACTGTCGTCGGCCATTTCCATGCCCCAAGGCAACGCAACTTTCTTCCCCCCGCGCTTTCCACTGAACAGTACCTTTCATAACCCACGGGAGTTTCAGCATGGCCAGGAAATCGGTTGCAGCAATGGAAGATCAAATGAAAGACCAGGCCTTCAGCGAATTGCAGGCGCTGATCGAGGAGTCGGAAAAACTGCTCAAGGACAGCGCCTCGCTGGTCGGAGATGAAGCCGAGACCCTGCGCGAACAGATGGCCCTGAAACTCAAGCAAGTCCGCGAATCGGCTTCAAACCTGGGCGCCCGCGCTCAACCTGTAGTCACCGCCACCCAGGACTACATAGGTGGGCACCCTTGGCAAACCGTCGCCATTTCGGCAGGTTTCGGGCTGGTGGTTGGCCTGCTGCTGGGCCGTCGAAACTAAGCGTTACCCTCCTTGCGAGCGGCTTTTGCCGCTTGCACCGCTCTAAATCAAGCCTACCTATGCGCCTACACACTTATTGAGGGTGTGAGCGCGCACCCGTAACAAGCTATTTGCATACAAAAGTAACATTTAACGCACCATTATGGTGCTCTTGGAGTAAAAATGGATCGGCACTACATGGCCAGATTCGCCTTCAAAAATTTATTCCTGATCAAGTAATCAGCTTAAAACTCTTTAAATTTAGTCACTTAAGAAAAATTACTTAAAAATCAAAAGCTAGTGACATTTGTGGGTGATTGAAACTGGCACACATATGGCTTTAGTCGATGAGCGTTTTGTATACATAATCCAACCACAATAAATACAAATGCTTTGCTGCCTTCACGTTCAGTGCGGGTAAGCAAGGGCCAAATCGACAAACCCCTGCTTCGGTGACAGCAGGGATCAGGAGCCAGCCGGCATGCCCATACAAAGTTCTGCGACTTCACTTGTAGGCAATACCACCGCTCTCACCCCCTCTCCTGTCAGCTCTCGCCAGGCGGCCTTGCCGTTGAGCCCGCGGCTGCACAACAACGACCTGGCACCTACCAAAGCGGAAGGAAGACGATGGGGCTTCTACAGCCTGTTCGCACTCTGGACCAATGATGTACACAACATTGCAAACTATTCGTTCGCAATGGGCTTGTATGCCATGGGGCTGGGTGGCTGGCAGATCGTCATGTCACTCGCCATTGGCGCGATGCTTGTGTACTTGTTCATGAACCTGTCCGGCTACATGGGCCAAAAGACGGGCGTGCCCTTCCCGGTGATGAGTCGCATCAGTTTCGGCATCCATGGCGCGCAAATCCCCGCCCTGATCCGTGCGGTCATTGCCATTGCATGGTTCGGTATCCAGACTTACCTGGCCTCTGTGGTGTTGCGAGTACTGGTGACCGCGGTGGCGCCAAGCTTGGGCGCCTTTGACCATGACTCCATTCTGGGCCTATCCAGCCTGGGTTGGGCCTGCTTCGTCAGCATCTGGCTGGTGCAACTGGTGATCATGGCTTATGGCATGGAAATGGTCCGCCGCTACGAAGGCTTCGCCGGCCCCGTTATCCTTTTGACGGTCGCAAGCCTGGCAGCCTGGATGTACTTCAAGGTCGATGGGAACATCACTTGGGCCAGCCGCGACCCGCTGACCGGGGCAGCCATGTGGCGCAGCATTCTCGCAGGCGGTGCACTGTGGCTTGCGATCTACGGCACGCTGATTCTCAACTTCTGTGACTTCGCCCGCTCCTCGCCGTGCCGCAAGACCATCCGGATTGGGAACTTCTGGGGCCTGCCAGTCAATATCCTGGTGTTTGCCACCATTACCGTGATGTTGTGCGGTGCTCAGTTCTCCCTCAACGGGCAGATGATCGAAAGCCCGACCGACATTATCCGCGCCATCCCCAACACGTTCATGCTGGCCCTGGGATGCCTGGCGTTTCTAATCGTAACAGTGGCAGTGAACATCATGGCCAACTTCGTGGCCCCGGCGTTCGTGTTGAGCAACCTGGCACCACGCGTCCTGAGCTTCAAGCGTGCCGGCCTGATCAGCGCCATGATCGGCGTGCTGATCCTGCCGTGGAACCTCTACAACAGCCCACTGGTGATCGTCTACTTCCTCTCGGGCCTGGGCGCCCTGCTCGGCCCACTGTATGGCATCATCACCGTTGACTACTGGCTGGTGCGCAAAGGCCGGGTCAACGTACCCCAGCTTTACACCGAAGACCCCAATGGCGCGTACTACTACTGCCGCGGCGTGAATCTGCGGGCCGTTGCCGCCTTTGTTCCCGCTGCCGTGATTGCCATTGCCCTGGCGCTGATGCCGATGTTCGAGCAGGTGTCCCCCTTCTCCTGGTTGTTTGGCGCTGGCATCGCCGGGGCGATCTACTACAGCATCGCTGACCGTCGCCGCGCCTTTGAAGAGCTGGACGGCGAATCCATCGCAGTCGCCAACGCCGCCCACTGATACGTGCCAGGGCCCTCGGGCCCTGGCTTACTTGTTTGTAAAGGATCATTTGCATGAGAATTCTGGTCGTTAACGTCAACACCACCGAATCGATCACTCAGGCTATCGCCGAGCAAGCCCGTCGCGTAGCCGCTCCCGGCACTGAAATCATCGGCCTGACACCGCATTTTGGCGCCGAGTCCGTAGAAGGCAATTTCGAAAGCTACCTGGCCGCCATCGCGGTCATGGACCGGGTAATGTCCTACGACGAACCTTTCGATGCGGTCATCCAGGCGGGCTATGGCGAACACGGTCGTGAAGGGCTCCAGGAGCTGCTCAACGTACCGGTGGTGGACATCACTGAAGCCGGCGCCAGCCTGGCGATGCTGCTGGGCCATGCCTATTCGGTGGTCACCACGCTGGATCGCACTGTTCCCTTGATCGAAGACCGGCTCATGCTGGCCGGGCTCTCGCAGCGCTGCGCTTCGGTGCGGGCCAGCGGGCTGGCCGTGCTTGAGCTTGAAGAGGATCCGCAACGGGCCGTGGAAGCGATCGTCACTCAGGCCGAGCTTGCGGTCAAAGAGGATCGTGCCGAAGTCATTTGCCTGGGCTGCGGCGGCATGGCGGGACTGGACGAGAAGATCCGCGAGCGTACGGGTGTGCCCGTGGTCGATGGGGTCACGGCTGCCGTGATGCTCGCCGAATCACTGGTGCGCCTGGGGCTTTCGACCTCCAAGGTCAGGACCTACGCTCAACCGCGTCCCAAGCAAATCCTGGGTTGGGCTAATCGCTTCGGGCGCTGATCGGCGCTCGCCCATTCGCGCGTAGCCAGGCTACGCGCGAATCACTCAAGGCTCAGTCTTTCTGGTCGCGCAAAACATTGCCCGACTGGCCATCAATCCGAAATTCGTATCTCAAACCGTCGGCCTTCTTCCCCTCGCCCTTCCAATAGCCATTGTGGTCCGCTTCGATTCCATGAATCGTGACGTAGCCCTTGGATTTGGCCGCTTCAATCGCCTTCTCGATAGAAATCCAGCCGGCACCCGGCTCATCGGCCAACACCACGCCCGCGCCTCCGACCGCCGCACCAATGTACAGATCAGGGAATTACTCAAGCATTTTGGCTTACGCACCAGCCTGATCCGCCTGAAGGTCATCGATGCACTGCTGCACGCCTCTCGGGAGGGCCGCTCGATTGGCGTGCGTGGCGTTCATAGTCAGTTGGCGGAGCTGGACATCCCGGTGTCATTTCTAAGCGTGCGTGAAGCGCTCAAGCGACTCAGCGCCGAAGGCGTCATCAGCCTGGGCAACGACAAGGCCTACAGCCTCAACCCGCAAGCGCGGGCGATGCTGGATGCCAGCTGAGCGCATCACCCGAGCCGCCTTCGACGAGGCGGCTCAAGGCTTCACTTTACGCCGCATGATGCCGTTGATGACCACCACCACTATCGCCACGCCAATGGCAATGTACTGGAAAACTTTTTCGCTGATCACACCCGCGGTCTGCAGATAGGAGAGCCCGAACATCATCCCCAGTACGATCAGGGAGATGAGGATGGAGTATTTCAGGCGTTGAGACTGATTCATTAAGGGTTTCCTGCTTGACGATTCAAAACGCACATATTACCTGAGCCTTGCCACTGAATCCTTTCCGGCTGTAGGGCAACATTTCAAGCATGCAAACATGCTTCTTCAAACCCTGAAGGAGTCCACCCATGCCCAGACACTTAATGGCCGCTGTTTTGGCCCTGCTGATCAGCCCAGCGCAGGCCATGCAAACCGAATCCGTCGACCCCGACACTTTATCTGCCTTTGCAGCAACGCTGGCAGCCAATGCCAGCGCCAGCCAGTGGCAGCAGCTTTGGCAGCGCACTCGTCAGGCGGGCCATTTCACATCGACGTCCAACCAGCCGTTTTTCAGCACAGCCTCCCATGAGCTGCCTGCCCTGGTGGCAACCACACTGGGCCAGGCTCAAAACGTGACCCCCCTCAAACGCACGCAGGCCCGCTACCGGCACGATTTCACCCCGCAAATCGTCGGCCAGCATCACGATCAACCGTTAACGGCTATTTGCATTTGGGTCGACTGGCGATCGGTGGCCGAAGGCGCTAACAGCCATGATGCGACGGCACTCAGCCAGGCCAGCCTGCTACTGACCAAACCCTGCACATGAGCCCTTCAAACTTTGCCTACCCGCACATGCAGGAAAAATTTCCCCTATCAATAAAACCAAGGCTTGCGCCGCCAATCAGCACCCAGGGACTTCGCGCACTTTGCACATTGCCTACCGGCTGAATGCCAAAACGGCTACTCACCGCAAGTCGCTTGCAGCCTAGATCTGCAAACAGGGCTTGGTCGAGAATCGACTCAGGGCCTCAGCCTGTTTTTGAGGGTGGAGGCAACCACGCCCGCGGCGCGAAACCGTTTGCAGGCCAATCATCGATACAGGAAGTCAACATGGACGTCACAGACCTCAAGCGAGTCGATATCTCCCAACTCCCGCACACTCTGCAAATGCTGGTCGACTGTATCGGCCTGGAACATGCCTACCGCCTGACCTGCATCTATGGCGGGCGCCCCAAGTACATCCCCAAACACGCTGAGCGCACCTCCCTGGCCGAAATCCTGCCCCAGGACGAACTCAAGGCCCTGATCAAGCGCTGCGCCGGAATGGCACTGGAAATCCCCAAGGCCGATCACTTTTTCCGGCAACTGCGAAATCAGCAAATTCAACAGGAGAGCTCCGACGGCTATTCACGAAGTGTACTGGCAGACAAGTACGGGCTTAGTTTGCGTCAGATCGGGAATATCCGCAGGCTGGCGTAGGCTGTCTGAGCGCTGTGTTACTGCGTGAAGCCTTGCGCAGTAACGCTCGCTACCGATCAGCGCAACGGTGCGACTGCCCCAATGCTCGCGAACAATCGATGTTGGGGTTCTGCTTTCATTTTGCATGTGCGCTGAGCGATTGCCTGGGTGATCCCTTCCTGCTGATAGTCCCTCTCTCGATGCTTGATCATGCGCTGGCTGAATTCTCAGACACAGACAAGGACATCTCCCATGGCAACAATCGATAACGGCTTGATCGGCTCGGTCATGAACGCATTACCGCTGGATCGCATGATCGGCGGCCCACTGCAAGCGATGATCACGGCGCAGATTTCGGCGAGCAAGTCATACGCCGACTTCCTGATGGGCGTGTGTATCCAGGATGGCAAAGCTGTCGCGATCCAGTTCGATTACGATGAAACCATCACCGATGAGCAAGGTGTCTATAAAGGCACTGTCTCCAAGAAAATGCAGATCCCGCTATTGGCGGCGATTACTCACCCCAACATTTGCATCGAAGAAGGCAATATCGAGTTTGAGCTGACCATCAGCCAACAAGCCGAGAGCATGTCTGAAACCGCAGGCGAAGCCTCGTTCCAGGCATCGTTGGGCTGGGGCCCGGTGCGTGTTTCGGTCAAGGGTCAGGTCAGCCATAAATCCAGCCAGACCCGCAAGACCGACACCCGCGCCCGATACGCCTTCAATACCCGCGTCGTACGCCAGGACCCACCGGAAGCCTTGCAGCGAGTGATCGAGTTTTTGACCGACGCCGCCACCAAGCCGACCATCATGAAAGA
The DNA here is from genome assembly GCF_057838865.1 of Pseudomonas sp. KH_021. Classification (NCBI taxonomy): domain Bacteria; kingdom Pseudomonadati; phylum Pseudomonadota; class Gammaproteobacteria; order Pseudomonadales; family Pseudomonadaceae; genus Pseudomonas; species Pseudomonas sp. KH_021. Next base: position 4,246,885 of record NZ_CM174477.1, read on the forward strand.
TGCCGCGCCGCAAAACACCGAAGCCTTACCGCCGTCGGCGCTGCCGATGCCCGACCAAGAGCAACCGGCAGCCTCTTCCTGACCTCCACCTTCACCCCGCCCTGTTCAATGCCTCGCCCTTTGGCGGGGCTTTCTCGTTAGTTCAAGGAGCCGACTTTCGTGGCCTTCTATTCCCGCAAGAAAGAGCCGATGACCGCCAGCGACCTGCGTGATATCACCCGAGGCCTGCAAGAAGCCGCCGCCGCCACCAATAACCTGATTGCCCAGCAGTACATCAAGCTGTTCGATCAGTTTTTTGACTACGACGCTGATGACCTCGGCACGCCGATGAAAGCCAAGATGGTGGAGGTCGCACTGGATGATCACCACCATATGCGCATCCCGCTGGTGGCGCTGGTGGCGCCTCGCGGCCTGGCGCTGGAGCAGATGCAAGTGGATTTGTCGGTGCGAATTCAAGCCACGGAGCTGGCCAGTGCCAGCCATGAACTGGAAAACGGCAGCCTGCAAAGTGAACGCTTTTTCGTGACCGTTGGCGCCGATAAGCGCCGAAGTGATGATCGGGACCCCGACGAAGTACAGATCAGCCTGGTGTTCAAGGCGTGCGAGCCACCGGAAGCCGTGAACCGGCTGATCGAGGAATACACCAACCTGATCAGCCCCATTCGCATAGCACCGCCGCCTGCACCCACTGACGACTCCAACGAATTCATTGAAGCCGCCAAGGTTCGCTCAAACGATCAGAAGTCGCGCTTGTAAAAGATGTCCAGCGAGCTTGCCAGGCCGCTGGCCGCTTCCAGATACAGGCGCTTGCTCAACAGATAGCGCAGCGCGATGGTGTTGGCCGGCTCAAAGACGCCAACGCCATAGCGCAGGCTCAAGCGTTCGGACAGGTTACCGCTGGCCACCACGCTGGTGCTGTTGCCAGCCCCCTCGGTGTCCAATTGGAAGTCTTCGATACCGAGCCGGTTAGCCACCGCGCTGGTGAGGCCGGAGCTACCGGCCAACCCCAGGCCGAGAGCCGCCTGGGCCAACATGTTGTTATCTTCGCCGCTGCTGGCCAGTGGACGCCCCAGCACCAGGTACGACAGCGCCTGCTCCTGGCTCATGGCAGGCTCGGAAAACACTTGGGTGGTGGGTTGCTCGGCACTGCCCGTCAAACGAATACCGGCCACCACGTCGTCGGTTTTGCGAATGGCTTCAATGTCCAGGTAGGGCTGATCGATCGGGCCTGCAAACAGCAAGCGTGCACGGCGAATGGTCAGGCGCTGGCCATAGGCCCGGTAGCGACCATCATTGAGGTTCAGCTCACCGCGGGTATCCATGTTGTCGCCGATATGCACCTGACCTGCCAGGTTCGCGGTCAGGCCAAAGCCCTTGAACGACAGTTTTTCCTGGCCGACCTCGACGTCGATATCCATGGCCATCGGGATCGGCTTTTTGCCCTCTTCGGTTTGATGACCGACGATAACCGTGTCCTCTGAAACCTTGACCGTCGAAGGTGGCAACTCGCGAATGACGATCTCCCCCTTGGGAATCAGAACCTTGCCGGCAATGGCGATGCGTTCGCCATTGACCTGAATCGTCAGGTCCGGGGTGGCTTCAAGCACCGCGTAAGGTTCGACACTCACCGGCAGGCGGGTGCCTTGCACGCGCAGGTCCACATCCAGGGCTTGGGCCCAGCTGATTTGCCCGCTCACGTTGCCCTGGCCGGTTTCCCCGCCATTCCAGTGACCTTGCAGTTGCACGCTTTCACCGGCAATCAAGGCCTGGACTTGCAAGTCGTGCAGGGCGGTCGGCAACTCTGCGCCACTGATTTCGCCATCTTTCAAGGTCACGCTGCCGTTCACCAGCGGCGCCAGCAGGCTGCCGGACAAACGCCCCGCGCCATCGAGCTGGCCATTGAGGCGTTCGACCATCGGCACAAACGGTCTGGCGATGGCCAGGTCCAGCCCGCTCAGGCGGAAATCACCCGTCAGGGGTTTGTTTTTCTGCAATGGGCTGATCTGGGTGTTGACCACCAGCTCACCCAAGCGCGCGCCGATGAAGTCGAGCCGCGTGTCGATGCGTTTGGGCCCAAGCTTGCTGTCCAGACGCAGGGTCTGATAGGGGAAATCCAGCCACTGGCCTTTCTCGCGCAGGCGCAGGGTGCCACCACTGGCATCCACCAGCACTTGCCCCTTGGGGCCAGCGGCCGGCAGGTCAAGTTGCACATCGGCGTTCAGGCGACCCTGCCAGGCGAAATCCTTGGGCATCCATTGCGCCAGGCTTTCCAATGGGAATTGCTTGAGGTGCCAGCGCAGTTTCGGCCCCGGCAGCAGGCGCTGATCGTCACCACACAGGGTGGCGGTGCCTGCGGCCCAGCAGTGGGCCCCCAGGTCCACCTGCCCGTTGGCCAGCCGCGCTAGTTTTGCCGGGCCTTGAAGGCGCCAGTCCTGGCCACCGGTCTGTACATCGCCGCTGGCCAGGCGCCCGCGCCAATCGCCCTTGTCCAGGCGGCCATCAAACCCCAGGTCGAGCTTCAGTTTTGGGCCCTGCAGCGCCAGTGTCAGGGCCTGCTGGCGAATATCGCCCTGGCCTTTGGCGATGAGCGTCCCAAGGGAGGTGTCGCCGACGCGAATGCTGTTGGCGTCCAGATCAACCTTGGCCTGTTGGGCAGCATCCAGGATGGCCGACAATTGAAGGCTTTGAACACGGTTCTCCTGAAAGGCCAACTGGCTGCCTTGCAGCTTCAACTGCCCTTCAGGCTTGTCGAGGCTGCCAGCGACATCCAGGCGTCCTTTGACCTGGCCTTGCAGGCCGGGCCATAACTGGCCCAGGCGTGCCAGCTCAATATCGATCTGGCCCGCCAGCCGCTGCTGCAGGCTGCCGCTGCCATGAATACGATTGGCACCCAGGCTGATTTCCAGCGCAGCCAAGGTCCAGTGCTGGTCAGCGCCCTGGGCCTTGGCCTGCAGCACCGCCGGCTGACCGCGCAAACGTCCCTTGAGGTCCAGGTCGGCGTCGAGCTTGAGCTTGCCATCCTTGAATTCACCGCTGCTGCGCAAGGGCCCGGCCAGCGTGCCGGGCAGTTCGGCAAGCCAATAGGCTGGATTCAAGGCGCTCAGTTCCAGCGCTGTGTCCCAACCGATACCGTCGGCAAATTTCACATTGAGGTGCCCCGCCGCCTTGCCCTGCCCTGCATCGAGCTCCAGTTGCGGCAGGAAGACCTGGGTCAGATCGCCACTGACCGGGCTTTTGAGACTGAATGCGCCCGCCGGCCCCTGCAGATCGCCGCTGAAATTGCCCAGGTACTGGCCGTCTCGGTAATCCACTTGGGCGTTAAATCGCTTGACGCTGACGCCCGGCTCCTCGATCACCGGGTACAGTCGATGCCAGGGAAAGTCGAGCCAGTCAACCTTGGCCTGGGCAGCGAAGCCCTTTTCCCAATCAAGTTTGCCGATGACATTCAGGCGCTGCTCGGCACTGGCCGTCAGGTCCAGGGCGGCGATATCCGCCCCCTTGGCATCCACCCGCCCGCGTAGTAGCAATGCAACAGGCCCTTGCTCGGCGGGAAGGCTGGCCTTGCCATTGAGGATGTAACCGGCAGCCAAATCGCCTTCGGCCGTCAGTTCAAGCTGATTGAGTTGCAGGGTGTCAGGAAGGCTGGCTTCAGGCTTGAAGCCATCGGCTGTCAGGCGCAGGTGCGCCGGCAAATTTTCGGCCAACGGCTTGAGATCACCCTTGAGCTGACCCTGCAGATAACCGCTGCTGTCGGCTTGCAGGTGCAGGGTGTCGAGCAGATCGCCTGTTATTTTCAACGCTAATTGCCAGGACTGCTCGCCCATGGCCGGCAACTGCAATTGGCCGCTGGCTTCCAGTGGCCAACGACCGCCAGGTTTCAAGGTGCCGCGCAGGTCCAGGCGCAGGTCATCGCGTTGCAGGGTCAGCGATTCGAGTTGCAACCCCGCCACTGTCCAGGCGGCCGCCAATTGCAGCTGGCTCAACTGCTGGTTGCCGTCCAGGCGCAGGCTGCCAATACGCACATCCCCCAGTTCAATAGCCAAGGGCAGTTGCAGGTCGGGCAATTGCAGCGGGCCTTTGTCTGGCTGCGCCTCGGAGGGGGCCAGATCAAGGCTGATCTGATCCACATGCAACTGATCGATGCACAGGGTCATGCGCAACAGGCACCCCGGCGACCAGGCCAACAACGGCTTGTTCAGCTCAACCCGATTGGCACCTTGCTCCCAGAGCAGATGATCGGCCTGCCATTGGCCGCCCAACCGGCCGCTGTAACCTTCCAGCTGCAAACCTGGCACTCGGGCCAGTGCCCAGCGGCTGCCGGTTTCGGTGCCCAACACCAGGGCCAGGCCGACAGCCACCAGCACTACAAGGCCCACAAGCCCCAACAAAACAATCTTCAAACCCCGCTTCACAGCTCTGGCCCCATGGAAAAGTGCAAACGAATGCCACCCTCGTCATCCAGCGCATGGGCCAGGTCCAGGCGCAGCGGCCCGACCGGCGACACCCAGCGCAGGCCAATACCGACACCGGTATTCAGGCTTGGCAGTTCAAGCGTGTTGAAGGAGTTGCCCTGATCGACAAAAGTCGCCACCCGCCATTTTTCGGCGACTGAATATTGGTATTCGAGGCTGCCGGTCAGCAGATAACGGCCGCCGATCTTGTCACCGTCGGAGTTCTCCGGCGACAGGGATTGGTAGTCATAGCCACGCACGCTCTGGTCACCACCGGCATAAAAACGTAGGGATGGGGGGATTTTCTTGTAGCCATTGGTGGCGCTGCCGCCGAACTGCACCCGCCCCAGGAAACGATGATTCTGGCCGATGGTGGTCAAGCCCTTGACCAGCACGTTGCCGTGCAGCAGGTTGGTGTCCGACAACAGCCCTTCCTTGGCCACTTGCGCGTCGAATTGCAACCGATAGCCGTTGTGCGGATCGATTCGATTGTCGCTGCGCAGGTATGAGTAGCTAACACCCGGCATCAACAAGGTACTGAGGCCCGAGTCATCGCCCAGCTTGTACTCCTCGTGCTGCCACTTGAGGGAAATCACCCGCTGCCAGCCGCTGGGCAACTTGCTGTGCCATTCAGGGCCCAGGGTCAGTAATTTACTGACGCTGTCGGTGTTGGCAATTTCTTCATATTGATAGCCACCGGCAAAACGCAGCTTGTCGGTCAGTGGCGGGTCCAATGGAATGTCATAGAACAGGCCGACGTTCTGGCGCGGCGCCGACAGCTCCATTTCAGTGCCGTAGCTATGGCCTTGCGGGTTGGCCCAGTGCCGGGTCCAGTTGGCCTTGCCGCGCGGGCCGACGTCAGTCGAGAAGCCCAGCCCCAGCCCCATGGTCCGTGGCTTGCGAGTCTGCAATTGAACACTGACCGGAATCGTCTGGGCAGAGGCCGCAGTGGGCGCTGCATTCACGCGCACGCCCTCGAAATAGCCACTCGATTGCAGGGCCTGAGTCAGCTCGGCGATCAGTTGCGAGTCGTAGGGGGTGTTTTCCTTGAAGGGCACCATGCGTTGCAGCAGGTCTTCGTCGAACGGCGTGTCACCCTCGAAGCTGACTTTGCCCAGGGTAAAGCGCGGGCCGCTGTCGTAGATCAATTCGATATCCGCGACACCGGCCTGGGGATCGACGGCCAGCCGCTGGCGCACAAAACGGCCATTGAAAAAGCCGTAGCGCGAAGCCTGGCTCTGGATCAGATGCTTGGCATCCTCGTAATGACCATGGTTGAGCACAACGCCAGGTCGCAGGTCCTGGCTGTTGGGGATCCGAAAAGATTTAAGCTCGCTGGCAGGGCCCTGGATACGGAGGGTCACCTCGCGCAAGCGCACGGGCTCACCGGGCTCGATTGTCAGTTCCAGGTTAAGGTGCTTCTTGTCCTTGGAGGGTTTGACCTCGCTTTCTATATGCGCCTGGTAATAACCCAGCGCCTGGGCGGCTTTGCGCGCCTGCTCCTCGGCGCCGCGGCTAAACCGCAGCAACGCTTCTTCGTCTCGCTCGCCGAGGCTGCCGATGTACCCTTCGACATTGGTCTTGAGTTCCTTATTGGCAGGCTTGATCCGTACCACCAGCTCGCTTTCGGCATGGGCCGCCAGACTGCTGAGCGACAGGATAAGCGCGCTGAAAAATCGTCCTGAACATTTCATAGGCGCGGATGCTAACACGAGCAAAGGGCCGAAATAGAGCCCGAATTGACTGCAGCCTAGACCGCAACCTGTGGGTTGGGATGAAAAAACACATGCTCGCGTATCGGGCCGATGGCCACCTCACCGATCTCTTCATAGCCTTGGCGCTTATAGAACGCCAGGTATCGTGGGTTACCGGTATCAATCACGACCCCGTCGGAATGGGGATCCTGGGCACACCAGTTGTGAACCGCCGCGAGCAACAGCTCGCCGTAGTGCTGCCCCTGGAACTGTGGATGAATGCCCAACAGCGGCAATTGATGCACCGCGTCGGACGGCAGGCACGCCAAAACAGCCATGTGGTAATCCAGGTAACGCCGTGTGCAACGAAGGCCCGTGCTGAGCAACATCCGCAGGCGCCACGCCCAACTTTCAGTCACCTCCAGGCGCCGCTGCGGTGGCGCAATCAGGGCGATTCCGATCAGGCGATCATCGATCATCAGGCCCAAGGCCGGCAAATCCTGCAGAAAGTGCTGCTTGACGAGTTCGCGTACCGTGGCCCTCACCCGCTGTTCATAGCCGGACTTCTGGGCGTCGAACAAGTAGGCGAAGGTCGGTTCATGGCGGTAAGCGTTATAGAGCAGCGAGCGCGCCTCTCGGCTGTAGCCGCCATCGAGTAGGTGAATCGTGGCGACGGCATCAACAGTAGCAGTTTCGGACATGCACATGACTCCTCGATCCACAAGCGTGCGCTCGGTCGGCGCCTGAGCGCTCCTGCGACGTTAGCAGGCGATCCACTGGCCCGCCACGCTGGCAGGCGCCATCGATGTCGGCTAGCATCGTTTTTTTTGCACCAGGATTGCCGCCCCATGAAGATTGTCTCGTTCAACATCAACGGCCTGCGTGCCAGGCCTCATCAGCTCGCGGCGCTGATCGAAAAACACCAACCCGACGTGATTGGCCTGCAGGAAACCAAGGTCAGCGACGAGCAGTTCCCGCTCGCCGACGTCCAGGCCCTGGGGTATCACGTTCATTACCACGGCCAAAAAGGTCACTACGGCGTTGCCCTGCTGTCGCGCCAACCGCCCCTGAGCCTGGTCAAAGGCTTTAGCAGCGACGAGGAAGATGCCCAGCGTCGGTTTATCTGGGGCACCTTTGCCGACCACAACGGCCAGCCCGTGACCATCATGAATGGCTACTTCCCCCAGGGTGAGAGCCGTGCTCATCCGACCAAGTTCCCGGCCAAGGAACGTTTCTACCGCGACCTGCAAACCCTGCTCGAATCCGAGTTCAGAAATGACCAGGCGCTGATCGTGATGGGTGACGTGAACATCTCCCCTGAAGACTGCGACATCGGCATCGGCCCGGACAACGCCAAGCGTTGGCTGAAAACTGGCAAATGCAGTTTCCTGCCTGAGGAACGCGAATGGATGGCGCGCCTGAAAAACTGGGGCTTGGTGGACAGTTTCCGCCACCTGAACCCACAGGTGAGCGACCGCTTCAGTTGGTTCGATTACCGCAGCCGCGGATTCGAGGACGAGCCCAAGCGCGGGCTGCGCATTGACCTGATCATGGCCTCGCAAGCGCTGGTGCCACGGATCAAGGACGCTGGTGTGGATTACGATCTACGGGCCATGGAAAAACCAAGCGACCACGCCCCGATCTGGCTGGAACTGGCCTGATTCCATCTCCTTGAACTGGCCTGATGCCTATCCCTTTGTACCGCTCTGATGCCAATCCCTTTGTACCGGTCTGATGCCATCGCCTGTAGGAGCAGACCTTGGTCGCGATGGGATCGCCTCGGTGTCTGCTATGAACCGCGGCGATCCCATCGCGACCAAGGTCTGCTCCTACAACAGCCACGGCGATACCATCGCGATGGTCCGGCATTCCGGCAAGGTCGGTATCAGCTGTAACCCTTCGGTCATCTGACTGACTTATTCTCCCGGCACATCCTTCGAAGGTGCTGCCGCATGCTCCGCCCTCCGCTGCTTCCGTTGATTTTCATGCTGGCCGTGTCGTTGCTGACAGCCTCGGCAAACGCGGCATTGCCGCTCGCGCGGGGCGATGCGCCGGTGCTGCGGATTCAGGGCTCGAACACCATCGGTGCAGTACTGGGCCCAGCCCTGGTGAAAGGCCTGATGGAACAGCAAGGGCTGAACAATGTGCAGGTACTCCCTACCGAAGCCTTCAACGAGGTCAGGGTTCAGGGCACCACCGCTAAGGGCGAGCCCGTCTGGGTGGAGGTTGATGCCCACGGCTCCAGCACCGGCTTCCAGGCGCTGGAGCACGATCAGGCAGACCTCGCCGCCTCGTCGCGGCCGATCAAAAACAGTGAGCGCGATGCCCTGCTGGGCCTGGGCGACCTGCAAAGTCGCCAGGCCGAGCAGGTCATCGCCATCGACGGCATCGCCATCATCCTGCACCCGGACAACCGTCTGGCGCAGCTGGATACGCTGCAACTGGCCCGGATCTTTGCAGGCGAAGTGACCGACTGGAGCGAGCTTGGCGCCCCCCGAGGGCCGATTCACCTGTACGCTCGAGATGACCGTTCCGGCACCTTCGACACCTTCAAGTCGTTAGTACTGGACCCGCAGCAACAACAATTAAGCAGTAGCGCCAAGCGCTTCGAGTCCAGCGAAGCGTTGTCCGACGCGGTGGCCAATGACCCACAAGGCATCGGTTTTATCGGCTTGCCTTATGTACGCCGAGCCAAACCCATCGCCGTGTCCGACGGTGAAGGCCAACCACTGGCGCCCACCCCGCGACTGATCGCAACCGAGGATTATCCGCTGTCACGCCGGCTGTATTTCTACCTGCCGCAAACCACCCACAACCCTTGGGCGCAGGCCTTGGTGAGCTTTGCCCAAAGCCCGGCAGGCCAGGCGCTGGTCGCTGACGTGGGGTTTGTGTCGCAGACGGTACAGGCCATGAAGGTAGAGCCCCAGGCACAGATGCCCGTCGCCTACCGGCAACTGGCCCGTGATGCGGTGCGCCTGTCGGTGAACTTTCGCTTCGCCGAAGGCAGCGCCGAGCTGGACAACAAAGCCTATGCCGATCTGCAGCGAGTGGTGGACTACCTGCAGGCTCATGACAAGTCGGCCAGCCAAGTCAGCCTGGCCGGTTTCGGCGATGCCAAGAGTGACCTGGCTCGCGCCACGTTGCTGTCGAAATTGCGCGCCCTGACGGTGCGTCGCGAACTGGCTCGCCATGGACTGATCGTAAGCGACATTCACGGCCTTGGCGCCCATTTGCCGGTGGCCGACAACGACGGCGACGAGGGCCGGATAAGGAATCGTCGCGTCGAAGTCTGGGTCCGCTGATCAATGCTCGCTGCGCTGCATCTCCTTGGGCAGGTACTTGCCGATCTCGTACTTGCCAATAGCGGCGCGGTGCACTTCATCCGGGCCGTCGGCCAGGCGCAAGGTGCGCTGCATCGCATACATGTAGGCCAACGGGAAATCGCCGGAAACCCCGGCGCCGCCATGGATCTGGATCGCACGGTCAATCACCCGCAAGGCCACGTTCGGCGCCACCACTTTGATCTGGGCGATTTCGCTGCGGGCAACCTTGTTACCCACGGTGTCCATCATGTAGGCGGCCTTGAGCGTCAGTAGCCGGGCCATGTCGATCTCCATCCGCGAATCGGCGATCTTGTCGACGTTACCGCCCAAGCGTGCCAGCGGGCGACCGAATGCGGTGCGCGCCACCGAACGCTTGCACATCAGTTCCAGGGCGCGTTCAGCCATGCCGACCGAGCGCATGCAGTGGTGAATACGGCCTGGCCCCAGGCGCCCCTGGGCAATCTCAAAACCACGGCCTTCACCCAACAGCACGTTCTCGTAGGGCACTCGCACATTCTCGAACACCACTTCGGCGTGGCCATGAGGTGCATCGTCGTAACCGAACACTGGCAAGGGGCGAACAATCTTGACCCCAGGGGTATCGACCGGCACCAGAATCATCGAATGTTGCTGATGGCGCGGGCCATCGGGGTTGCTCAAACCCATGAAGATCAGGATCTTGCAGCGCGGATCACAGGCGCCCGAGGTCCACCATTTGCGCCCATTGATGACCCACTCATCACCTTGGCGCTCGGCCCGCGCCGCCATATTGGTGGCGTCCGAGGAGGCGACATCCGGCTCGGTCATGGCAAAGGCGGAGCGAATCTCACCCCGCAGCAACGGCTCCAGCCACTGGCGCTTCTGCGCTTCATTGGCGTAACGCACCAGTACCTCCATGTTGCCGGTGTCCGGGGCCGAGCAGTTGAACGGCTCGGGACCCAGCAGGGAGCGACCCATGATTTCCGCCAGGGGCGCGTACTCAAGGTTGGACAGCCCTGCTCCCAGCTCCGACTCGGGCAAAAACAAGTTCCACAAACCCTCAGCCCTGGCCTTTTGCTTGAGCTCTTCCATGATCGCCGTGGGCTGCCAGCGGTCGCCTTCGGCCACTTGACGCTCAAACACCGGCTCAGCCGGATAGACATAGGCATCCATAAACGCGGTGACACGTTCACGCAGCGCCTGAACCTTGGGGGAATACGCGAAATCCATGGCAGTTACCTACTCGAAATGAGGGAAGCGGGAGACATGGAAAAGAGGCTAGTGCAGTGATCTGGATTTACCTAGCCTATTCTCGGCGTGTATAAACATTCATCACCGATATATGATCGGCCAATAACACAACAAGAGGCGCCGCCCGTGAACCTGAGCAAGGTTGACCTGAATCTGTTCATCGTCTTCGATGCTATCTATACCGAAGCGAACCTCACCCGAGCCGGGCAGATCATCGGCATTACCCAGCCAGCCGTGTCCAACGCCCTCGCCCGCCTGCGCGAAACCTTCAACGACCCGCTGTTCGTGCGCACCGCCCAAGGCATGGTGCCCACCCCCATGGCGCAGAACATCATCGGGCCAGTGCGCAATGCGCTGTCGTTGCTACGGGTGTCGGTTCAGGAAAGCCGCATCTTCAATCCACTGCAAGCCAATAAGACGTTTCGCATCAGCATGACCGACCTCACCGAGGCCGTGGTGCTGCCGCCCCTGTTCCAGCGCCTGCGCCGGCTGGCCCCGACGGTGGCGATTGAAAGCTTTTTGTGCAAACGCCGAGAAACCACCAAGGAGTTGGCCGCAGGCCGCCTGGACTTTGCCGTTGATGCGCCGCTCAACACAGACCCGCAGGTACGTCACGTCAAGCTGATGCAAGATGCCTATGTGTGCGCCATGCGCCAGGGCCACCCACAGAACAAAGGCACGCTCAGCCTCGATGAATACCTGGCCCTGACGCATATTCACATTTCCAGCCGACGCAACGGCCTGGGTTATGTCGACCTGGCGCTGGGCAAAATGGGCTTGAAGCGCAAGATCGCCCTGCGTTCGCAACACTACATGATGGCTTCGCAAGTGATTGCGCACACCGACATGGTCATGACCGTGCCGGAGCGCTTTGCTCGTCACCACGGGCTGGCCTACGCGACGCTGCCAGTCAACGACGTACCCGCCGTTGAAACCCACCTGTACTGGCACGAAAGCACCGACCAGGACCCGGCCAACCGCTGGATGCGCGAGCAGATAATCGAGTTGTGCCAATGGGTGACCGCCCAGGATGACAAAGCGATCAAGGCGGCCGCGCCGGCTTGAATCAACGATGCGCCTTGACGTAAACGTCAAGCTGCAATTAGGTTAGTGCCACGCCTCTTTTCGAGCATGCCCATGAGCAGCCAGACCTACAGCATCTCCGATTTGTCCCGCGAGCTGGACATCACCACCCGGGCCATCCGCTTCTATGAAGAACAAGGCCTGCTCAGCCCCGAACGCCGAGGCCTTGAGCGCATCTACTCGGGCCGCGACAAAGTCAGCCTGAAACTGATCCTGCGCGGCAAGCGCATCGGTTTCTCGCTGGCCGAGTGCCGCGAACTGATCGAGCTCTACGACCCCACCAGCGGTAACCAGAAGCAACTCAACAGCATGCTGGCAAAAATCGCCGAACGGCGTGCCCAGCTCGAGCAGCAGTTGCTGGACATCCAGCACATGCAGCTGGAACTGGACACCGCCGAAGAGCGCTGTGTGATGGCGCTGGCCGAAACCGTGAAAAATCAGAACAACGGCCAGTAATGGCCCCTGCCACAGGAACCCCCGCAATGTCATTGCCCAGCAAGGTACGCCTGGTTGAAGTCGGCCCCCGTGACGGCCTGCAGAATGAAGCCCAACCCATCGCAGTCGCCGACAAGGTGCGCTTGGTCGATGATCTGACCGATGCTGGCGTCAGCTACATCGAGGTGGGCAGCTTCGTGTCGCCCAAATGGGTGCCGCAGATGGCCGGATCCGCCGAAGTGTTCGCCGGCATCAAGCGCAAGCAGGGAGTGACGTATGCCGCGCTGGCCCCCAACGTGCGCGGGCTCGAGGATGCCCTGGCATGCGGGGTGAAAGAGGTGGCCATCTTCGCCGCGGCGTCCGAGTCGTTTTCGCAACGCAATATCAACTGCTCGATCAGCGAAAGCCTGGAGCGCTTCATGCCCATCATGGACGCGGCGAAGGTCCATGGCCTGACGGTACGCGGCTACGTGTCCTGCGCGCTGGGGTGCCCATACGAAGGTGAAGTGAGCCCGGCACAAGTGGCCAGCATCGCGCGCGAGCTGTTCGCCATGGGTTGCTATGAAGTGTCGCTGGCCGACACCATCGGCACCGGTACGCCAGGGGCTACCCGCACGATGTTCGAAGCCGCGGCCGCCTTTGTGCCACGAGAAAAGCTGGCCGGGCACTTTCACGACACCTATGGCCAGGCGCTCGCCAACACCTATGCCAGCCTGCTGGAAGGTATTTCGGTGTTCGACAGCTCCATCGCAGGCCTGGGCGGATGCCCCTACGCCAAAGGCGCTACGGGCAATGTTGCCACTGAAGACGTCGTTTATATGCTCAACGGCCTGGGCATCGACACTGGCATTGATCTGGATCGCCTGATCGCCGCGGGCCTGCGTATCAGCGAGGTGCTCGGCCGCCCCAGCGGCTCACGCGTGGCCCGTGCGCGCAGCGCCGCACACTGAAACCTGCGGGGGTAACAGTCTGATTGCGTCAGAGTGTTACCTCATACCGACATGCCGAGTCATGCGGAAACAAATCGTCAGGATTTTTTTGCGTCGGCTGCGGAACTTTTGGCTGAAACCCCCGTTTTCATTGGGTTTTTAAAAGTTGGCACGGGACCTGCTATAGGTTCTGTACAACAAAAACAATAAATGCGACACACCAATAAAAACAAGATGAAACGACTCTGACATAACAAGAACAAGCACGACAGAGACGAAGCTAACAGATTTTTTTGGAGAGGATGTGCGTTCCAGGGGCTTGCCCCGCAGCCGGACAGAGAACAACAAAACTACCCCAAGGTAGCTCCCGAGTCGGTTGGACCAGCAGTGGTGAAGGCAGATCAGCGATCAAAAAAATACGTTTGCTCTTGACCCCGAATGGGGGTCACCAAGAACGCGGTAAAGGGTCACGGCCTACAAAAACAACAACAGACCGCCCCTCAATAAAAATAAAGAGCACGCGACAAATTTTGAGGGGAGCCTAGGCTCCCCTCAATGCTTTGCGGGATTTGTAGGAGCCCGGCTTGCCGCCGACGGTGATTTTCCGGGCGCCATCGCCGCGGTCCGGCGTTCCGGCAAGCCGTGCTCCTACAGGGTGACGCGTCTGTTACCGCAGGCTGTCACCTCCCCCGCGCAAACCGAGTCATGCGGAAACAAATCGTCAGGATTTTTTTGCGTCGGTCGCGGAGCTTTTGGCTGAAACCCCCGCTTTCATTGGGTTTCTAAAAGTTGGCACGGGACCTGCTATAGGTTCTGTACAACAAAAACAATAAATGCGACACACCCAATAAAAACAAGATGAAACGACTCTGACATAACAAGAACAAGCACGACAGAGACGAAGCTAACAGATTTTTTTGGAGAGGATGTGCGTTCCAGGGGCTTGCCCCGCAGCCGGACAGAGAACAACAAAACTACCCCAAGGTAGCTCCCGAGTCGGTTGGACCAGCGATGGTGAAGGCAGATCAGCGATCAAAAAAATACGTTTGCTCTTGACCCCGAATGGGGGTCACACAGAATGCGGTAAAGGGTCACGGTCGACAAAAACAACAACAGACCGCCCCTCAATAAAAACAAAGAGCACGCGACAAATTTTGAGGGGAGCCTAGGCTCCCCTCAATGCTTTCCGGGATTTGCTGCGCCGTTTTCCACACGGCAACTGGCTGACCTTGGCGCCCTTGTTATTAAGGTCGAGCGACCCGGTAGCGGCGATTTTGCGCGGGGATACGACCCTCACGCAGTTTCTATAAAGGCTTTATTGAAAACCACCTCAAGTCCTCCTGAATGGGCGCAGCCTTCGGCAGCGGCTATGGAAACCATCGAATCAAGGAAGGATTTTTCTCATTGGCTTGAAATCAGGGCATAAATGGAAAAATCTTTCTTCCCCTTCTACATACACTATTTTCGTTAACAGCGACTTCATCGTTGGATCTCGATCATAACTTCAAAAAGGGGCGGTCCATGTCTTACTCCAGCTACCACAAGAAAACCATCGGCAGCCATACGCTGCACCCCGAGACATTGATGATGTCTTATGGCTACGACCCATTCCTCTCGGAAGGCGCCGTCAAACCTCCGGTTTTCCTGACCTCTACCTTTGCGTTTCGCACGGCCGAGGACGGCGCTGAATTCTTCGATGTCGTGTCCGGTCGTAAACCGGTTCCGCAGGATTCGTCTGCCGGCCTGGTCTACAGCCGCTTCAATCACCCCAACCTCGAAATCGTCGAGGATCGCCTGGCGCTGCTGGACGGTTCGGAAGCGGCCGCCGTCACCTCCAGCGGAATGGCCGCCATCAGTGCTGTGCTGTTAGCCTTTCTGCGTCCCGGTGATCAGCTGGTGCAATCGGCACCGTTGTACGGTGGCACCGAGACTCTGATTGCCAAGATTCTTCCGCAATGGGGTATCGGCTCTCACGGCATTGCTGACGGCCTGTCCAGAGAATCCATGGCCGAGGCACTGGAAACGGCTGCCGCCAAGGGACCGGTTCGCCTCTGCTTTATCGAGACTCCAGCCAACCCGACCAATGCACTGTTGGATCTGCAGGGGCTACGCCTGGAAATCGACGCTTTCGAGACGCGCCATGGCTACCGGCCCATCACCGTCTGCGACAACACGCTGTTGGGGCCGATTTTCCAGAAGCCCATTGAGCATGGGGTCGACCTGTGCGTGTATTCGCTGACCAAGTACGTGGGCGGGCACAGTGACCTGGTTGCGGGGGGCATCACCGGCAACAAGGAGCTGATCGGCAAAGTACGCAGCATTCGTAGCGCGTTCGGTTCGCAACTCGACCCACACTCCTCATGGATGATCTCGCGCTCGATGGAAACCCTGGTCCTGCGCATGAAACAGGCCGCCAGAACCGGTTCTGCGGTCGCCCACTGGCTGGCCAGCAACCCCCATCAGAAAGTCGTCGTTCTGCATCCCGAGTTGATCCAGGATGACACCTACCAAGCGGTCTACCGTCGGCAATGCAGTGGACCTGGCTCGACCTTTTCGTTCGTGCTGGACGGTGGTCGCGAACGGGCCTTCCGCTTCATCAACGCCCTGCATCTGTTCAAATCGGCGGTCAGCCTGGGCGGCACCGAGTCCCTGGTCTGCCATCCGGCCTCAACCACGCAATCGGGCGTGCCGGAGGAACTGCGCAGCCAGGCCGGAGTGTCCGAAGGGCTGATCCGAATCTCGATCGGCCTCGAACATGAGGACGACCTGATCGCCGACCTGGACAATGCTCTGCGCCTTTGCTGAGTACGCGAGATCACCAGGAAAGGGCACTCGGCACGCTGCCGAGTGCTTTCCTCCAGCGCGCCTCATCGAGGTAATGGCAGCGCCGTGGTGTATTTGATCTGCTCCATCGCAAAGCTCGATGTGATGTTGGACAGCCCCTCGGTAGAGGTAATCAGTTTCTTGTAGAAGCTGTCATAGGCTCCAATGTCCTTGACCACTACCCGCAGCATGTAGTCCCACTCGCCAGACATCCGGTAGAACTCCACCACCTCCTCGAACTGCATCACAGTCTCGGCAAACTTCTCCAGCCAGGGACTGTCGTGACGCTGGGTCTTGAGCTGCACGAACAGCGATAACCCCAGGCCCAATCGGACCGGATCCAGCAAGACCACCTTGGCCCGGATATAGCCCTCCTCCTCTAGCTTCTTCACGCGTTTCCAGCAGGGAGTCGTTGAGAGGTTGACGGCTTCGGCGAGATCCTTGAGGGAAATGGAGGCATCGCGTTGCAAGAGCGAGAGGATCTGGCGATCGAAACTATCCATTCTTGTTATGGCCTATTTTGTAGGAAATTTTTCTACAAATTAGCGTGAACACTAGAAAAATGGAAATTCTTTTTCCCGCTGCCGGCAGTAATATTTATCCCCACAAGACCTGTCCGGAGACCCCCGAGATGAACAAGAAGATCATCGACACCCCTGCCGCGCCCACGGCGATTGGCCCTTATTCGCAAGCAGTGAAGTGCGCAGATACCCTTTATGTTTCCGGCCAGATCGCCCTCGACCCGAAAAGCATGCAAATGGTCGAAGGCATCGAAGCGCAGACCCGACAAGCCTTCGCCAACCTCAAGGCAATTCTCGAAGAAGCCGCGATGAGCTTCGCCGATGTGGTCAAACTGAACATCTACCTGACTGACCTGAGCCACTTCGCCCTGGTCAATGGGGTGATGGAAGAGCTATTTGTCAAACCCTATCCGGCGCGCGCGGCGATCGGTGTGAGCAGCTTGCCGCGAGCAGCGCTGGTAGAAGTGGATGCGATCGCGGTGGCCGCATGCTGAGCCAAGGTCCGACCATGATGAATGACTGGATCCGCATGGCCATTGGCAGTATTTCCTGCGACCTGCAACGCTCCGCCGACACCCATATCCACAAGCTGGACATCCCGGGCTTGAAGGGCGTCGACATCTATCTCAAGGACGAAAGTACCCATCCCACTGGCAGCCTCAAGCACCGACTGGCACGCTCGCTGTTCCTGCACGCCATCTGCAGCGGCAAGATCCGCGAGGGCACCCATGTGGTCGAGGCCTCCTCGGGTAGCACGGCCGTGTCTGAAGCCTATTTCGCCAAATTGCTGGGCCTGCGTTTCACCGCGGTCATGCCGCGCAACACCGCAAGCAAGAAAATCGAACAGGTCGAGCAACTCGGCGGACACTGCCATTTCGTAGATCACTCGTCCCATGTCTATGCCGAAGCAGAGCGACTGGCGCGCGAGAGCGAGGGCCACTACATGGACCAGTTCACCTACGCCGAGCGGGCGACGGACTGGCGCGGCAACAACAATATCGCCGATAGCATCTTCCAGCAGATGGCTGGCGAGCCGCACCCGGTTCCCCACGTGATTGTCATGAGCGCGGGCACCGGCGGCACCTCCTCGACCCTCGGTCGTTACATTCGCTACAAGGGCCACGACACCCGGCTGATCGTCGTCGATCCCGAAAACTCGGTGTTCTATGAAAGCTATCGTACAGGCGACTCGAGCCTGACCAGCCCCCATGGCAGCCGCATCGAAGGCATCGGGCGGCCCCAGGTGGAGCCGTCCTTCCTGCCGGACGTGATCGACGACATGCTCAAAGTGCCCGACGCGGCCAGCATCGCCACCCTCTACTGGCTTGAAAAACTGCTTGGCAAGAAACCCGGTGGCTCCACCGGGACCAATATGTGGGGTGCGCTGAGTGTTGCGCTGCGGATGCAGGAGCAAGGTCTACAGGGTTCTATCGTGACCCTGATGTGCGACAGCGGCGAACGCTATCTGGACACCTATTACGACCGTGATTGGGTCGCGCGCAATATCGGCGACATCACCCCGTATACCCAACAACTCAATCGCTTTCTTTAGCCCGCGCGAGGCATCCCCGACATGAGCAAGAACAACTTCTCGACCCAAGTGATCCACGCGGGCGAACAGTCGACCTACGCGGACAATACGCTTTTCCCGGCGATCGTCACCTCCAGCTCGTTCATCAAGCGTAGCCTCGACGACAGTCCAGACTACGCCTACGGGCGGGTCGGCAACCCCACCCGCCATGCCTACGAAACCTGCATTGCCCAGCTGGAACAGGGATGTGGCGCGGTAGCCTGCGCCTCGGGTATGGCCGCCACCGCTACTGTGCTTGAGCTCCTGCCCAAGGACTCCCATGTGATCGTGATGGCTGGCGTCTACGGTGGCACGTTCCGCCTGATGGAGGACTATCGCAGCAAGACCTCCGGGTTGAGCGCCAGCTACATCGACCTCAACGACCTTGAGGCACTGGCTGCCAGCCGTCGCGAAAACACCCGACTGATCTGGATCGAGACGCCAACCAACCCACTGCTGCAGCTGGTGGACATCCAGCGCGTCACTGACTTTGCCCGTGACCACGGTATCCTGACCTGCGTCGACAATACCTTCTGTTCGCCCTGGAACCAGCGCCCCATAGAGTTCGGCGTCGACCTGGTGATGCACTCGGCGAGTAAATATATCGGCGGGCACTCCGACCTGATCGGTGGTGTTGTTGTGGCGGCCGATGAGCACGTGTTCAACCGCCTGCGCGCCATCAGCATGGCCATCGGTGCAGTCCAGGGCCCATTCGACTGCTACCTGGCCCTGCGCGGGTTGAAAACCCTTGATGTGCGCATGGAGCGCCAGTGCAGCAATGCGGCGCAGATCGCGCACTACCTCAGCACCCACCCGCAGGTCGAGGCCGTGTTCTACCCGGGGCTGGAAAGCCATCCGCAGCACGCACTGTGCAAAAGCCAGATGCGTACCGGCGGCGCGGTGGTCTCGCTGAAATTGAAGGCAGACCGCAAGGCAATGGCCCCGTTCATCGAGCAGCTGTCGATCTTTGTGCTGGCTGATTCCCTGGGCGGGGTGGAAAGCATGATCAATCACTCCTACAGCATGTCGCACAACTCCTTGAGCCATGAACAGAAAATCAGCCTCGGCATCAGCGAGAACCTGGTCCGGCTATCCGTTGGCCTTGAGCACATCGACGACCTGATCGCCGACTTGAATGCAGGCTTCGAGCGGCTGCGCGACACCCGCGTCGACTAACAGAAATTTCCGATCCAACTACGAGAGGCCCCTGAAGTTCGTTCCACGCACACCCCGCTAAAACTGGCGTTCCGTTTCTCAAACAATAAGGTCAAAAAATGCAAACGAACGGCGTACTCAAAAACCACTGGAAAACTGCAGCACTGGCCCTGGCGCTTGCCACAAGCGTCTCGGCTTCCGCCGACCAACTCAGCGATATCAAGGCAAAGGGGGAGTTAGTCTGTGGCGTGCTAGGCACCGACGAGCCATTCAGCTTCATGCAGAACCCGGCGACTCGCGAAATCGTCGGTTATGACGTGGATATGTGCAACGCCATCGCCGCGAGCATCGGCGTCAAGCCGGTGCTCAAGCAGTTGGCGGTCTCGGCCCGCATCTCCGAGCTGCAGCAGGGTCGCGTCGACCTGCTGGCCGCCTCCTTGACCCATAACAAGGAGCGCGAGGCCTTGATCAACTTCTCGATCTCGACCTTCGTTACCGGCCAGAAGGTCATGGTCAAGGTTGACAGCGGCATTAGCCAGCTCGACCAGTTGGAAGGCAAGAAGGTGCTGACAATCAAGGGCTCGACGATGGAGCAGAGCGTCAGATCGGCTATCCCTGGCGCCCAGATCGTCTCGTTCGACAGCAACCCTCAGGCCTTGCTCGCCCTGCAACAGGGCAAAGGCCTGGCTTACGCCAACGACGAAACGTCATTGGCCGGTAATTTCGCCAAGCTCGGTGATGCGGCCAAGGAATATCAGCTTCTTGCCCAGTCCCTTTCCACCGAGCACATGGCGCTGGGCCTGAGGAAAGGCGAACCGGCCTTCCAGGAACAGGTGAACAAGGTCTTGCGCGAGCTGGAAACTTCCGGCAAAGCCAATGCGCTCTTCACCCAGTGGTTTGGCCCGGATACCAAAATGAAGTTCGCCAGCCGCTCGTTCAAGATCGAAACCGACAACATCAACTAACTTCGTTGGGGGCCCGACCTTCGGTCGGGCCACGGAGCTACTTATGAATATGTTTGATTTGTCGATCGTGCTCTCCGGGGAGTATCACGAATGGCTGGTCAGTGGCTTCCTGCTGTCCATCCAGCTCGCCCTGATCTCTCTGGTCATCGCCCTGCCGCTGGCGATTCTCATCGCCGTCTTGCGGCTCGCCCCCTACGCCCCGCTACGCGGCATCGCCATGACCTACGTGGAAGCGATCCGCAACGTGCCGCTGCTGGCGCACATGCTGTTCTGGTATTTCGGCGCACCGGAGCTGTTGCCGGCCGGCATCAAGGCATGGGTTTACCAACACAATATTGAAGCGATCAGTGCTGTGATCGCCTTGGTGCTGTACACCGCCGCCTATATGGCCGAGGACATCCGCAGCGGCTTGCGCTCCATTCCCAAGGAGCAGATGGAGGCCGGCCGCACCCTCGGCTTCGGTTTCATCAGCACCATGCGCCTGGTGATCCTCCCGCAGTCGCTGCGGGTGACGGTGCCACCGCTGATCAGCCAGACGCTGAACCTGTGGAAGAACACCAGCATCGCCATGGTGATCGGCGTCGCTGAAATGATGTATCAGGCCCAACAGGTGGAAAGCGCGACCTTCCGGGGGTTCGAGTCGTTCGCCGTGACCACTGCAGGTTACGTCAGCGTTTCGATCTTCATCACCTTGCTGTCCAGCTGGTACCAGCAACGCTATCCCGTGAGGAGTGCCTGACGATGCTCGATATCATCCAAACCTATGGGTTGTACTACCTGATCGGCCAGTACCCGAACGGCCCCTTGGGTGGCCTGTTGATGACCCTGATCCTGGCTGCGTCGGCTCTGGTACTGGCCTTCCCGGTCGGGGTGCTACTGGCGCTGTGCCGCATCAGCCCGTACGCGATCTTGCGGGTGCCGGTCACCGGCCTGGTGCATGTACTGCGCGGCACCCCCTTGTTGATGGTGATCTTCTGGGCCTATTTCCTCCTGCCGACTATTACCGGTCAACGCACCGATCAATTCGGCACCATGCTGGCTGCCCTGGTGATTTTCGATGCGGTCTACCTCGCCGAAATCATCCGCGCCGGGATTCTTGGCTTGCCCCGCGGACAAATGGAAAGCGCCCGTTCGCTAGGCTTTTCGTACCTGGCCGCGATGCTGCTGGTGATACTGCCCCAGGCCTTTCGTAACATGCTGCCCTCGCTGGTGAACCAGTTTGTCTCCACCATCAAGGAGACCTCGCTGGGCTACATCATCAGCCTGTCCGAAGTTTCGTTCGTCGCATCGCAGATCAGCGCTCAACTGCTGACCAGGCCCGTCGAGATCTATGCCGTGCTCGGCCTCACTTACTTCGTCATGTGCTTCAGCCTGTCGCGCTTCGCCTTTTGGCTGGAAAAACATCTCGCCGTCCGTTCTGCAAAGGTTTAATCCCATGATCGAACTGAAAAACGTCAATAAGTGGTACGGCAGCTACCATGCTCTGGCCGACATCAACGAAACCGTCGCCAAGGGTGAAGTCGTCGTGGTATGCGGCCCATCGGGCTCAGGTAAATCGACCATGATTCGAACCCTGAACCGGCTGGAAGCCATCCAGAGTGGCAACATTTTTATCGACGGCGTGGACATCCATGCGCGCGGCATCAGCGTGAACGCATTGCGCAGCCGAATTGGCTTCGTGTTTCAGCAGTTCAATCTGTTTCCGCACCTCACCGTGCTCGAAAATTGCACCCTGGCACCACGCCGCCTGCGCAAACTCCCCGCCAAAGAAGCCAACGACTTGGCCATGAGCCTGCTGGAACGCGTAGGGCTGGCCCACAAGTCTTGCGCCTACCCGGCCGAGCTATCGGGCGGCCAGCAACAGCGCGTGGCCATTGCCCGGGCACTGGCCATGAACCCGCCGGTGATGCTGTTCGATGAACCCACCTCCGCACTGGACCCGGAAATGGTCGGTGAAGTGCTGCAAGCGATGAAAGGTCTGGCCAAGGAAGGCATGACCATGGTGTGCGTCACTCACGAAATGGGCTTCGCCCGCGAAGTGGCCGACCGGGTCATTTTCATGGATCAGGGCAGGGTGCTCGAACGAGCGACCCCCGAGTCGTTCTTCCAGACACCGGAACACCCGCGCGCGCAGCGTTTTCTGTCCGATATTCGCTCCCCATGGGCCGGGGGTCTGTCACAGGCCTCTTGAACGACAAGGCAGAAATCAGTTCGACTATCGATTCAAATAGCCACAAGTCCCGAGGTTCAGCGAACCTCGGAGTAAGGCCTTAAAAACCAACAATAAATAACTCAATACGAGTGTAAGCAATATGTTTGATTTCGGTGTTTGGACCCTTATGCCCCCGATCGTGACCATTTGCCTGGCGGTGTTCACCCGTCAGGTTATCTTGTCGCTGCTCGCAGGGGTGGTCGCTGGCTTCCTGGTGCTTTCGAATTTCCAGGTCGGACATGGCTTGGGAAACTCGGTACAAGGCATGGTGGATGTGTTCAAGTCCGAGGGCGCGGTGAAAACCATTCTCTTCGGTCTGATGGTGGGTGGGGTCATCCACCTCGCCCGCATAACAGGCGGCATGGAAGGCCTGGTCAGGCTGCTCACCGAAAAGGCACGCATTGTTAAAGGCCCGGTCAGCTCACAGTTGCTTGGGTGCGCGATCGCCGGGCTGATCTTTATCGAGAGTAATCTGGCACTGCTCACCTCGGGCACCGTGACCGGCGGCCTGTCGAGCAAGTATCGGGTTTCCCGTGAGCAGATGGGCTACGTTATCCAGAACACCGGCCTGAGCGTGTGGTCATCTGTCCTGTTCAACGGTTGGGGCGCAGCAATGATGGGGGTGATCGCGGTGCAAGCCGGCAAGGGCTTCATCAGTGGAGAGCCCTTCAGCATCCTGGCTCACTCCATCGTCTACAACTTCTTCGCCTGGGTCACCCTGGCCTTCGTTCTGCTCAGTATCTTCACCCGTTTCTCCTTTCCCGCCATGCGCCGCGCCAATGCGCGTGCAGCCCAGGGTATCGAGTTGCGCGAAGGCGCCACACCATTGGTGACAGAGCTCGACGAAAGCCCAGTACAGCAAGGCCGTGCCCCTTGCACCTCAAACCTACTGCTGCCGTTGCTGGCGATGATTGTCAGCGTGCCAGTGGGTCTGTATATCACCGGTGACGGCAGTCTCAGCAAAGGCTCGGGCTCCACTGCAGTGCTCTGGGCCGTACTGGTGGGCCAAGTGGTCGGGGCGCTCCATTACATCCTGGTCAAACGCGTGTTGACCGTGGACCAGTATTTCCGCGAGCTGCTGATTGGCTACCAGTCGATGGTCCCGCTGGGTGTGGTCATGACCCTGGCATTTCTGATCGGCAATGTGTGCGGCGAATTGAACGTTGGCGGCTACCTCTCGGAGCACATCAATGGCTATGTGCCGGTGAGCCTGTGCGCCGCCTTTGTGTTTATCGTTGCCGCTGTGATTTCCCTGTCCACCGGGACATCCTGGGGCACCTTCTCGATCATGATTCCAATTGGTATCCAGATCGCCGCGGCCTCAGGGGCCGATCCCTACTTGATCATCGGTGCGGCCATCTCAGGCTCGATTCTCGGCGACACCATTTCACCGATCAGTGACACCGGTATCGTGACCTCAATGGCAACTCGCAACGACCACATGGACCACATGAAAACCCAGCTGCCGTACTGCCTGGCTGCGGGGCTGGTTGCGCTGCTGCTGTACATCGCAGTAGGCGTGACCCAAACGATTTGAGATTGGAAAAATGACTATGCCGTTTAACGTTGAACCTGTCTTCGACCCGCAGAGCTGCACCTATAGCTATCTGGTCAGCGACCCACTGACTCGCAGTTGCGCGATCATCGACCCGGTGCTCGACTACGACGCCGCCGCCGCGCGCATCTCGTACGCGAGTGCCAATCGCCTGATTGAGCATGTGCGCGACAACGGGCTTGTACTCGAATGGATTCTGGAAACCCACGTGCATGCCGACCACCTCTCGGCCGCCCGTTATCTGCAAGGGCAACTGGGCGGACAGATCGGCATTGGCGATCGCATCCCTCAGGTGCAGGACACCTTTGCCAGGCTGTTCGACGCCGAAGACGGGTTCAGGGTAGACGGCAGTCAGTTCGACCGTCTGTTCGCCGACGGCGATATATTCCATATAGGCGCGCTGTCCGTCCGGGTGCTGCACACTCCCGGCCATACACCGGCTTGCGTGAGCTACCTGATCGAAGATGCGGTGTTCGTTGGCGACACCTTGTTTATGCCCGACTGCGGCACCGCCCGCTGCGACTTTCCCGGTGGCGACGCTCATCAGTTGTACCGTTCGATTGGCCGGCTGTTCGAGCTGCCAGACGATACCCGCCTGTTCATGTGCCACGACTACAAATCACCCAGTCGTGACCACTACTGTTACCAGACCACGGTGGCCGAAGAGCGTGCGCACAACATCCATGTTGGCCAAGGCGTCGGCGCGGCTGATTTCGTTACCCTGCGCACAACGCGAGACAAAACCCTGAGCCAGCCCCGGCTACTGCTGCCGTCAGTGCAAATCAATATGCGGGCCGGCGGGACACCCGCCGCAAAGGCCACGGGTATCAGCTACCTGAAGATCCCGCTCAATATGTTCTGAATAGCTTCATGGCATTCAGGCAGAGCGACATGGATAACCTCTTTCAAGAGTCGAATTGGCATGCAAGTCACCACCCACAGCACAGAATTTTCAACAACCGCTCAAGTCACTCCGGAAGATCTGCACGAAGCAGCCAAGCTAGGGTTTCGCTCAATCATCTGTAACCGACCCGATCATGAAGGTGGCGCGGATCAACCTGCCAGCGCGACCATTCAAGCCGAAGCCAAACGGCTGGGCCTTGAGTTTGCCTATCTCCCGGTTCAGCCCAATGCCATCAACGACCGTGACGTACTAGGTTTTGGTCAACTATTGGACAGCTTGCCAGCACCGGTATTGGCCTTCTGCCGCACCGGTAATCGCTCAACCCAGCTCTATCAAAAAGCGTCCGCGAGCACCACTGCGGCCAACGCTACGCTTGGCGTCCCCGATATCACTGCCGACATCCTTGTTATTGGCGCTGGGTCGGCGGGCATCGGCGTCGTGGCCAGCCTGCTCAAGCGGGCTCCGGACCTACGGATCACCTTGATTGAGCCCAATGACCAGCATTACTACCAACCGGCCTGGACGCTGGTGGGCGGTGGGGCATATGACGTGCGCAAGACCGTCAGGCCCATGTCGCAAGTCATTCCGCGCGGCGTCACCTGGATCAAGGCCGCGGTGGTCGAGGTCCTGCCGGACAACAAGCGCTTGACGCTGAGCAACGGTCAAAGCGTCGCCTATCAAAACCTGATCGTCTGCCCGGGGTTGAGGCTGGCTTGGGAGAAGATCGAAGGGCTGGAAGAAACCCTGGGCAAGCATGGAGTGACGTCCAACTACCGCTATGATCTTTGCGCCTACACCTGGCAGTTGGTGCAGGGCTTACGCCGCGGCAAAGCGCTGTTTTCCCAGCCCGGCATGCCGATCAAATGTGCTGGCGCTCCACAAAAGGCGCTGTACCTGTCCTGTGATCACTGGCAAAAGGCAGGCGTCCTGCAGGATGTGGACGTCGAGTTCAATCTCGCCGGCGCAACGTTGTTCGGGGTAGCGGCCTTCGTCCCCCCATTGATGAAGTACATCGAGAAGTATCAGGCGCAGCTGGTATTTGGCTCGAACCTGGTCAAAGTCGACGGCCCGGGTAAAACCGCCTGGTTTGAAAGCCGGGACGAGCAGGGCAACCTCACTCGGCACGCCAAACGCTTCGATATGCTCCATGTGGTGCCACCTCAGGTAGCCCCCGAGTTCATTCGCTCAAGCCCCCTGGCGGACTCTGCCGGCTGGTGCGAGGTGGATCCGGGGACGCTGCAACACAGCCGCTATCCGGACGTATTCGCTCTGGGAGATGTCTGCTCCACCAGCAACGCCAAAACCGCTGCCGCCGCCCGCAAGCAAATCGTCGTGGTAGCCGAGAACCTCCTGGCTGTGCGCGGCCATCAGCTCATGCCGCTGCGCTACGATGGTTACGGGTCATGCCCACTCACGGTTGAAAAAGGCAAAGTGGTGCTGGCCGAGTTCGGCTACGGCGGGAAATTGCTGCCCTCATTCCCCCTGGACCCGACGGTCGCCCGGCAATCCGCCTGGTTCCTGAAAGCCAGATTCCTGCCCTGGTTTTACTGGAACGGCATGCTCAAAGGCCGTGAGTGGCTGACTCGTCTCTCACAGCCTGAGTGAGGGACGAACATGCTATTGGGTGGAATGTTCGGAATAGTCATCGGCATCATTCTTGGCCTTACCGGTGCAGGGGGCGGCATTCTGGCCATACCGGCGCTGGTGATCGGTCTGGGCTGGACCCTGACGCAATCAACCCCCGTTGCGCTGTTTGCCGTCTGCGCCGCCGCCACTGTCGGGGCCATGGATGGCCTGCGCAAAGGCCTGGTCCGCTATCGTGCCGCCCTGCTGATGGCGCTATTGGGGACGGTATTCGCGCCCCTGGGCGTGTACCTTGCCCATTCGCTACCCAACGCCGTACTGATATCCCTGTTCAGTCTGGTGATGGTCATCGTGGCGATGCGCATGATCCGGCAGGTGTGCGGCAGCCAGGCTAAAACCGCAGACGATGAACAGCCCTGGCAACACAAAAACTGCATGCTCAACCCCCAGACCGGCCGACTGCGCTGGACCCTGAAATGCTCAACCACCCTGGCCGCCGTCGGCTCAGTCTCAGGGGTGCTCACAGGGATGCTCGGCGTGGGGGGCGGGTTCTTGATCGTGCCGGCCTTTCAACAGCTTTCAGACATCAGGATGCATGGCATCGTGGCGACCTCGCTCATGGCCATTGCCCTGATCTCAGCCACTACAGTGACGGGCGCTATTCACGCCGGCGCACACATCACGGCGACCGGTGGCGTGTTTATCGCCGCCAGTGTCGGCGGGATGTTGTTGGGCAGAATTCTCTCCCCGAGGATTCCCGCCAAAGCGATACAACTCGGTTTTTCCGCAGTGTGCATTGGGGTGGCCTGCTACCTCATGCTCAAAACTTGGATGTAGAAAGCTTGCCGGGGTTTGGCCGTGTTCAGCCTATTAAGGAGTTTGAGTGTGTTGAACCGCTATGGATGGGAAATGGGGCAATAGTTGATTGCCCCCCATCCTGATGTGAGGAACCTCACCTTTGGCCTAAGCCAAATAGTCCTCCACCCAC
Organism: Pseudomonas sp. KH_021; assembly: GCF_057838865.1. Taxonomy (NCBI): domain Bacteria; kingdom Pseudomonadati; phylum Pseudomonadota; class Gammaproteobacteria; order Pseudomonadales; family Pseudomonadaceae; genus Pseudomonas; species Pseudomonas sp. KH_021. The sequence goes on from NZ_CM174477.1 coordinate 4,274,307, forward strand.
GCCACCCAGCAATCCGACCCCACCTTCACCAGCTCATCATTGAAATCGTAATGCGGGTTGTGCACCGAGCAGCCATGAAACTCGCCCGTGCCGTTACCCAACATGAAATAGCACCCCGGCCGGGCCTGCAGCATGTAGGCAAAATCTTCAGTGCCCATGACTTTCTTCGGCATCTGCGAAAGCAGTTCGCCGTCCTTGAACAGCGGCCGCAGGCTTTCACGCAGGAACTCGCTTTCCCGCTCCTTCCACCGCCTAGTTACGCGATTTGGTGATCTGGATGCTACTGATCAGGCTGTTGAGCGCCGAGATCAGGTCGACCCACAGCCCCGGCATCACGTCATGCCCTCCCTTGCCCAAGCCCATGAACCGAAAAATTACGCAAGAAACCCATCGCCTCAGGCTAATTATTGGATAAACCTGTAGGAAATTTGAATCTATCGCGCAGGAAATTTCGGAAGTTTCTGAAAATCGTACGGATCCCTTGATTTAAAAAAAACGACTTGAGGTAGTATCCCTGACGCACCTGATTTAAAAATAAAAATTAACAACCCATTAACAGCGGCCGAAAATTCTTAAACAAGAAAGGAATGCTCCGTCGGCCACAAAAAGCGCAGTTTAATTGAACACCTAGACAGAAAATATACCGCCTACACATTTTAGAAAAACCGAAGGTTTATCTTTAACACGGCACCCGCACAGCTGCCAAAAACACACACCACACGGACTTATATGAAATTTCCTCACGTCGAGTTTTCTGGAAAACACGCATTTAGTGAGCTTTACAATATTGACCCTCACACACTCAATGACATTAACTTCTTGACCGAACTTCTTTGCGCCGCCGCTAGCGAAGCGGGTGCAACTGTATGCGGAACCCTATCAAAAAAATTCTCACCTCAGGGAGTGACAGTTTTGGTTTTACTTGAGGAGTCACACGCCTCATTTCATACATACCCGGAGCTGGGATCCCTGTTTCTTGACATTTTCACCTGCGGGAGCAAGTGCGACCCAGAAAAAGCTTTTAACTATATACATGAATCACTCAACTGCATAGAACATCATACCAAAACCATAAAAAGAGGAATTCAACAGGACCAATAAAAGCATCACGGATGCACACTATAGAAAAACAATACATCAACGAGAAAGCATCATGCCTATAGAAAACCTTATCAAACTTCAAAAAAAATTAGAACTATTTAGCGACGACCTACACTTTCTCAACGCCCAAGTAGCGATAAAAAAAGGGTCGCCCAGTATAACGCCCGTACTGCTGGCGCAGTTTGAAAAATTTCAATTGGACTTTGAAAATTTACCTCTCGACCAATACATGAAAAATGGAGATACATACAGACAAAGACGCTTCAGTGAATATTTGCTAACGGAGTCAGAAGTCGACATAACCCTGCAGCTCCAACCACAGCAAGGCTTTTACCAATCCTCCGATATAAACAATTACTCGGGCGACTTGATACGAAACTACGAGCCACTGGAACAACAAACATTAAGGAGACGCTGAACAAATCACCGATTCATACCGAGCCCCATTTTCAAACCGGTTTTTTCGCCCTACCGGTCTTATTCCACGTTTCTGGGGCCGATTTCAGGCCCCATTTTGCTAATTAGCGGGCCAACCCCGCCTTTCAGACGGATTTATCCCGCCATGCGCTGGAAATACCGCTTGGCCAGCATCAGATTGGCCAACCCGAACAGACTAAACAACTGCGCGGTGTTCTTTTCCAGCCCGCGGTAACGCACCTTGCGATGATTGAAGCGCACTTTGATCACTTGGAACGGATGCTCTACCTTGGCACGCAGTTGCGCCTTGGCGTATTCGATCTTGCGCTTGGCCCTGTACAGCACGCTGTCTTTGCCGTGATGCTGGTAGCTGCTTGGCCGTGCTGCAATCGACCAGATAACGTCCCGTTCAGCATGCTCCGCTCGCTTGTCCGCACCGGTGTATCCAGCATCTCCCGAGACATAGGTTTCGGCACCGTGTAGCAGCTTGTCGACCTGGGTGACATCGGCCACGTTGGCCGCCGTCCCCACCAGGCTGTGCACCAGCCCCGACGTGGCGTCGACGCCAACGTGGGCCTTCATCCCAAAGTGCCACTGATTGCCTTTTTTGGCCTGATGCATCTCAGGGTCGCGCTTGCCTTCTCGGTTCTTGACCGAGGGCGGTGCGGCGATCAGGGTGGCATCGACAATGGTGCCTTCCTTGAGCAACAGACCACGATTGGCCAGATGCTGGTTGATCGTTTCAAACAGCACCCGTGTCAGCTGATGGGTTTCCAGCAAGCGGCGAAAACGCAGCAAGGTAGTGGCGTCCGGTGCCGACTCGCGGCCCAGGTCAATGCCCATAAATCCACGAATGGCCTGGCTGTCGTAAACAGCATCTTCGGTACCTTCATCGGAGAAACCGAAACACTGCTGCACGACATACATGCGCAGCATGCGCGACAACCCAATCGCGGGGCGCCCGCGCCTGCCTGTGGTGTCGCCGTAAAACGGCGCCACCTGCGCCTCCAATTGCGCCCAGGGCACCAACTGCTCGATATCAGTCAGGAAACGATCGCGGCGAGTTCGCTTTTTCTTGCCGGCGTATTCGAGTTCGGAGAAGGTCTTCTGCATGTCGGGTAACGAGGCTCACGAAGAGGATGGCTGGCTGAAGGTGTGCAGTGTGCCAAGGGTCGGGGGCGGTTGGCTATTTATGCAGCGTCTCCTTAAGCAACCTGTTTTTCAAACAATTAATTGTGGACATGTACCTCTTACTACCCTCCGACCAAAAACGATTGACAAACAGGTGGGACGTAGGGGTTCATCTTTATCGAATCACTGCAAAACAAGGGCAGCCGGGATTACCTGTACCAGAGGGTGCACACCGCGACGGGCATGCCTTCACAACGATTACGCTGATAAATAGAGTCAATGTCAAAGGAGGCGAAAGCTCGTTTTTAAACTTAGAACGCAACACACTGATAAAACATACTTTGCTAGCACCGCTTGAAAGCGCAATTTTTGACGACACAAAAGGGTTGCACGACGTCACGCCAATTTACTGTATTAATGATAAAAAAGATGGACACCGTGACATTTGCGGATTCTCCTTCAACCCTTCCTGTTAACACAATGATCCGCTGGGTCACGTAGGCATCTCATGAAAAACCCTCATCATTCGCATCATATGAATCATGTGTATGAATCCCTCTGGATCGGAGAGGTATGGAACAAAGGAAATACAAAACTAGTCGATTCTATTTTTTGTAGCAACTTTGAGGATCATAAACCAATCCCCCAGTTTCCTGGAAATATTGAGGGCCACAAAAAGATGGCAGCTGACTGGCACCAAGCTTTTCCCGATATGATTTTCAAAATACAAAAAACAGTCATTGAAAACAACACACTTGTCGGTCGATATATCGCTCAAGGTACTCATACTGGAGTCATTCTAGGGATTGAAGCCACCGGCGCAAAGGTCATTCTGACAGGTATAGATATTTTCGAATTTCAAGAGGGTTTGGTCCGACACTGGTGGCATGAAGAAGACTTTGACTCATTCATGGCCCCTATCATCAAGGCCGATGCCGATAGAAAAGCCAAAATTCAAACCTCATAAAAAGGTATTCCGCATGTCCATCCAGCCGTTGAAGCTTGCAAGCTTTAGGAAAAATGATTTTTCGATACCTGAAGACCTTATCTATCTTACCGGCAATTCACTTGGCCCCTGTCCTGTAAAAACGATGGCGCGGTTGCATTCAGCATGCACTAACGAGTGGACCGACAACCTCGCAGGGGCCTGGAAAAAAAACGACTGGCTCGGCACCCCAACATCCGTCGGCAAAAAAATACAACAGCTATTTAACGCTGAAGTCAATACAATCACCGTCTGCGATAACACATCAACAAACCTGTTCAAGTTATTGAGCGCCGGCCTTACTCTAAACAGCCCCAGAAAAATAATTCTTACCGACATTGCAAACTTCTCTACTGACATCTACATCGCCCAAGGACTAACGCTAGCCAACCAACACATTGAGGTCAGAATAGTACCTAGCGAGCATATAATCTCCACTATCAGCAACGATGTTGCCATTGTCCTGTTATCCCATGTGAACCATAGAACGGGTGAAGCTCATAGCATTGACTCCATCAATCAAAAAGCTCGAAATGAAGGCGCACTGACATTGTGGGACTTATCTCATAGCGCTGGAATTATGAATTTAGACTTCAACAGGCTGGACATGGACATGGCGGTAGGCTGTGGTTATAAATATCTCTGCGGAGGACCCGGCGCTCCGGCCTTTATTTACGTAAATTCCCGCTTGCAGAGTCAATTGAAAAATCCAATACAAGGTTGGCTGGGGCACGCCGAACCATTCAGCTTTAGTCCCACCTATGTACCGGCATCAGGAGTGACTCAATTCCAAGTTGGTACTCCGCCAGTGCTTTCTCTTATTGGATTAGACGAAGGCATGAATACGCTAAGAGAAAGCAGAATTACAGATATCGAAACGGACAGCAGAACGCTACAAAAAATATTTCTAGAGGAAATAAATACGATACTCCACAGAGGCAATGCTCGACTTCCCTTTCAGCCACATGACAAAAACATGAGCGGTCACATTGGACTGGAGCTGAACAACGCCCAAAATACACATTTAGTATTAAGCAATAAAAATATTGCCACCGAGTATCGCCACCCCAACTTAATAAGAATTTCGTTCAACCCACTATTTACTTCAATCGAAGACATCCTAATAACGGCAGCCACAATAACCAAATCAACAAACTGATAGAGGCATACACCATGGATTACGAAATGTTCCGCGATGCCCCTTTGCGCAAAAAAGAGGTATTGGAAGCTGACGCCTTTCTAAAGAAAAGTGGAATCGAATATATTTACCTGCAATTCGTATCCATAACAGGACGCTTGCAAGGGAAAGGTATTCCGACGAAACACTTTATGAATATTTGCGAAAAAGGGTTTTCCATGGTTTATGGAGCCACTGTGAATGTCAGCCTAGATAGATTTGGAAATCACTTGGGGTATCCTCCAAACGCGTCAGAGCTAATCGCTTTTCCTGATCCTGCCACTTTGGTGCAGCTGCCATGGGACAGACGGATTGGACGCGTATTTTGCACGTTATTCAAGAATCCAAACGACGTTTTACTACCAGGGTCTAGGTTGACCGCTGACTGCCGCGGTAACCTTTCTAGTGCGCACTGTGAGTTTATTAAAAAGCACAATCTAAACATGCGCATTGGCATGGAGCCAGAAATGATGTGGCTAAAAAAATCGCAGGGCGCTCACCAATATCATGGCGCGTCAGATCCATTGTGCTACCACATCGGTCAATTCGAAAAACTAAGGCCGGTTTACATGAAGGTTCTAGAATATGCTGAGTTGATGGGACTGGACATGATCCAAGGCGATCATGAAGATGCTCCTGGGCAATTAGAACTCAATTTTTCATTTGATGAACCATTGAGAAGTTGTGACCGCCTGCTCACATACCGACAAATATGCACTCAAGTCGCAAAAGAATTTGATCTTACTGCTTGCTTTCTACCCAAGCCCTTTACTGGCATTTCAGGTTCTGGATGTCATTTCAATATTTCGCTATGGGAAGGCGGCGAAGATGCTTTCCGTGAACAAGCTTTCAAAAGAATATGCGGAATGGAAAGCATTTATAGTTATCGCGAAAACGGCATAAATAAATTTTTATCCGCTGAAAATCAAACAATGCTGACAGCAATAGGCAGCCATACTGTTGCCGGGATTCAAAAAAACCTGGACGCATTGACAGCTATTGCGGCGCCCACCGTCAACTCTTATAAACGTTTGTGGGAAAAGGGCTTCTGGGCCCCCATACTCGCCAACTGGGGTTTCCAAAATAGAACCTGCGCCATTCGGGTACCTTCATGGGAGCGTATTGAATACCGAACACCCGATGCATTAGTGAACCCATACCTGATGTCATCCGCCCTACTTAAAGCAATAGACGATGGACTGTCTAATCAATATATTCTTGACGAGCCTATAGACTCAAACAGCTACGCAACAGACGCTGAAAGGAAATTTATTCCACACAATTTAAGCGATGCCTTGAGGAAGCTTCAAAAAAATGACGTCATTCTTTCATCGCTCCCCGGCGAGATGGAAAATTTATTCATCAGCATTAAGACCAACGAGTGGGACGACTTCCTTTCACAAATAACCAACTGGGACTTTGAGACCTATTTAAACCACACACCCTGAACATGAAAACTCTATCGACTCGACTCATACCTATAAGCAAAATAGTTAGACAGAAAAATTATTACCCCCCCTAGAAAAACCCAACCACTCAAATTTTCGCCGTAACAAAAATAGCCGATCACAGCTATTAAAGGCACTCTGAAAAAATCGATAGGCATGGCGACTGAAGCATCCATGATCTTCAGTGCTTTCGCCATGGCAAAATGAGCGCTTAATCCAGTCACCCCCAGACAGACTATCCAAGGCACAGACAATAGCCCCGGGACTCGCCAGTCGGCAAATGAAAATATCAACCCCAGCGGCAACTGCAACATCACCATCCAAAACACAATAATGGTAGGGGATGTGACCAGCACCAGACGCTTAACTATTACAATCGAAGCGGCATAAGCGACCGCCGCGAAAAGCACAAAATAAGTAGCCACCTCAATCGAATCAAATCCAGGCCGCAGCACAACCAAAACACCAACAAACCCACACAGCGAAGCTATCACCCTAGCGATATTCATTTTTTCATTTAGAAAACAAATCGCCAGCAAAGCGACCCAAATAGGTGTTGTGAACTCCAAAGCAAAAACCATCACTAGCGGCAAATGCGTGACACCCACAGTCCACAAGTACTGGCCCGCAAAATGAAAGCCATTTCTCAGCACATGAAAATAAAAATCAACCCCTTTCAAAATATTTTCCCGCATCCCCCACACAAAGGGACTGATGACTATCGCTCCGACAAGGGATCTAAAAAACAACATCTGAGGTATGCTCAACGACTCGGCCAACTCTCTGGATGAAACCGCCATACCCACAAATGATAACAAGCTCACACTCATCCAAGACACGCCAACCAAAAGTCCATTTGCTTTCACTTAATCTCCTCCCTCCCTCGTCAAGCCGCACAAGTATGACGGACTATTCCCTTTGCGCCACCATCCATAGCCGTTTTCAGAAGAATCCTACATCTATGGTGCAGCAGCCAACCTTCCACTTCTAATTAAAGTTACCACGCTCCGCTCTTGGGCGTCGTGTGAAGCCTAGGCATTCAGAATGTTATCCAAGTGCAGTATTGTGTGACTTATAGATACGTGTGGCTGTTTCGAAAGCTGTTTGAAAATGACGCCGGCGCGCATTTGAAAGAGCAATTCGTGGGCGTTGCAGGGGCTGAAGGGGGATTGAGTCATTTGCAAGATGGTGGTGGGACGCAACGGTGTAGTTGATTACCCACCACGAAGGGGAACCGCCGTCGACGGGTTAAATCAAATAGTCCTCCACCCACGCCACCCAGCAATCCGACCCCACCTTCACCAGCTCATCATTGAAATCGTAATGCGGGTTGTGCACCGAGCAGCCATGAAACTCGCCCGTGCCGTTACCCAACATGAAATAGCACCCCGGCCGGGCCTGCAGCATGTAGGCAAAATCTTCAGTGCCCATGACTTTCTTCGGCATCTGCGAAAGCAGTTCGCCGTCCTTGAACAGCGGCCGCAGGCTTTCACGCAGCAGCTCGCTTTCCCGTTCGCTGTTGACCAGCGCCGGCGCCAGTTGAGTGAAGTCCAGGTCGATCTTTACACCGAAGCTCAAGGCATGGCCTTGCACCAGTTCTTCGATCCGGCGGTTGATCTTCTGCTGGGTCTCAGAGGTGTCGGTACGCACGCTGATCAGCATGCTGGCCTCATCGGGAATGATGTTGTAAACCGTGCCGGCCTGGATCATGCCAATGCTGATGACGGCATATTCTTCCACCGCCAGGTTGCGCGACTTGATGGTCTGGATGCCGCTGATCAGGCTGTTGAGCGCCGGGATCGGGTCGACCGACAGCTCCGGCATCGCGCCATGCCCACCCTTGCCGGTAATGCGAATGCTGACCCGCTCACTGGAAGCCATGGTCGGCCCGGACTGGACCACGCAGGTACCCACCGGCAGGCCGGGCATGTTGTGCAAGGCAAACACTGCATCGCACGGGAAGCGCTCGAACAGGTCGTCGTCGATCATTGCCTTGGCGCCGGCCAGGCCTTCTTCGTCGGGCTGGAAGATCAGGTTCAAGGTGCCATTGAAAGTGCGGCTGGCCGCCAAGCGCGAGGCGGCCGCCAACAGGATGGCGGTATGGCCATCGTGGCCGCAGGCGTGCATGCGACCGGGAATTTTACTGGCGTGAGCGAACGGGTTTTTCTCGCTCATGGGTAGTGCGTCCATGTCGGCGCGCAGGCCCAGGCAGCGCGGGCCATCGCCCACTTTCAAGACACCGACCAAGCCATGGCCACCGATGTTGCGGTGGACTTCATAGCCCCACTGCTCGAGCTTTTCGGCCACCAGCGCAGCGGTGTCCGGGGTCTCGCCGCCCAGCTCCGGGGCGGCGTGGATCTGCCGGCGAATCTGCACGAAGGTTTCCATGTCTTCAGTGACAGGGTGCAGGTTCTGGGTCTTCTCGAAATGGCTCATTTCACTCGCATCCTTTGTTTTCAGGAAAGTACTTCAAGCACACCAGGCTCAAGGCGCCGCCCACCAGGAAGTAATAGGCAGGGGCCAGTGGTGTCGCCAGTGCAGAGGTCAGCCATGTGGCGATCAGCGGTGAGAAGCCGCCGAACAACGTGACACCAAAGCTGTAGCTGACGGAGGTGCCAAAAGCGCGCTGGGCCTTGGGGAAGCCCTCCATGATCATGGAGAAAAAGGCACCCGCGCCAATGCAGGTGGGCAGGATCATGACCGCCACCAGCATCATTGCCAGCCCCAGGCTCTGGACCTGGCCCAGCAGGTAGAACGCAGGGAATGTCAGCAACACCGGGGTGGCCACGGTCCAGATCACCAGACGCTTGCGCAATTGGTGCTTGTCGGCAAACTTGCCGGCCAGCGGGCAGATGATCGCCATGCACGCGCTGCTGACGCAGGCAATGGCCATGGCACTGCTTTGCGGGTAATGCAGCACGGTGATCAGATAGGTCGGCATGTAAAACACAAACAGGTACATGCCGATGGTGGAGCTGGCCATCAGCCCGATGCCCAGGGCAATGCGCTTATACAGCTGGGCATCGGCCGCAGGCGCTGCATGCGACGCAGGCTCGGCCTCATGGGTCTCCGGCAGGCGATTGCGGATGTACAGACCGACCGGGCCAATCAACAGGCCGAAGATAAACGGAATGCGCCAGCCCCAGCTGTCGAGGCTGGCAGGGTCGAGAACCTGACTCAGGCTGAAGCCGAACGCTGCACCGACCAACGCTGCATAGCCTTGGCTGGCAGCCTGCCAACTGACGCTCTGGCAGCGCTTGGCGGTGCTGCTGGACTCCATCAAAAACACCGAGGCGGTACCAATCTCCCCGCCGGCAGACAGGCCCTGTATCAGTCGCCCGGTGACCAGCATCAAGGTCGCGAAAATACCGATCTGCTGGTACGTCGGCGCAAACGCAATCAGCGCCGTGCCCAAGGTCATCAACCCGATCGTCAGGCTAAGCGCCGCCTTGCGCCCACGGCGGTCGGCAAAACGGCCGATCACCATGGCCCCAACCGGGCGCATCAAAAAGCCCACGCCAAAGGTCGCCAGCGACATCAACAGCGATGCTATTGCCGAGTCCGAGGGAAAAAAGTGGTGGCCGATCAGGACGGCAAAGAAGCTGTAGATGGTGAAGTCATACATCTCAAGCGCATTGCCCAATGAGCAGGCAATGAGCGTTTTTCGCGAGGATGAGGGCTGGGCTGCGGCAGACGGCTGCGTGTGGGTGATCGGTGCGGGCACGGGTGTAGTCATTATTATTCTCCGGTGTCGAGTTCACGGCTTGCATTGACTATCAGCCAATCTTGCGCTCAACACACTTGCGGTTTATGCAATCAATTAACCTATTGTTAATTTTTGCAGCCCCGTGGCTACCGCTTTGCCTCAAGCCAGAGCACACATGACCTCAGAATCCTTAGGCGCTCTACCTTCACCCGTTCCGAGACGTTATTGACGACGTGCCAGCCGTTATCTTGCAAGCATTTTTCAGGGTGGTTTTTCCTGAAAAAGGCAGTTCTAACCCCCTTATTAACCAATCGGCATAGCAGTGCCGAACAAGCAATCAATGTTCCGCCGTCTTGAACAACCGAGTGCGCAGGCCGTGGAACAACTCTTCGGCCGGCGCCGTCAGACTGTGTCGATCGATACAGACCAGATTGATCGGGTAATCGGGCACTAGCTCCTGCACCGGCACCTGGAAAAATTCCGGGCTGGCGTTAAATGACAACACGTCATCAACCGCCAGCTCGCTGATGGTCATCAACGATTCAGTGTTCTTGAGCAGCTTGAGGGCCATCATGATCGAGGTGCATTCCACTGCGCTCTGCGGCACCTTGAGGTTATTGACCTCGAACAGCTGATGAAACTGCGACGCCTGGTCCGCCAATTCATCCAGGCTGATCCAGTGGGCGTACTGCAGCGAGCGCAGCGACTGGGAAAACTTGTGCTGATTGGAGACATGGCAGATGACCTTGCCCTTGATGCTGCCCACCGCTTCCCAATCCAGGTTCATGCGGGTCAGCGGTTGCTGGGAGGTAATGGCAAAATCCAGGCTGCCGTCGCGAAGCCGTTGCAGGATTTGGCTGGGCCGCAAATCGGTGATGGTGATCTTGACCCGCGGGTATTTGCGCCGAAACGCCAAGATGCTTTCATCGACGCCATCGAGAATGGCCGTCAGCGACGTCACACCAATGGACACCGCGCCCAAGGCCGCATCCTGGATATTGGCCGCCTCGATCTGCAAGCGGCGGATGCTTTCCACCACCAGGTTGGCGTGGCGGATGATGCGCTTGCCTTCATCGGTCAGGGCCATGCCCTTGTACGAGCGTTGCAACAACACAAAACCCAATTCGCGCTCCAGCTCCTTGATCGCCCGGCTCAGGGCAGGCTGGGTGATGTGCAGGATCTTCGAGGCCTCAAGGATGCTGCCCGACTGATGGATGGCGACCAGCGCCTTGAGTTGATGAAGTTTCACCCGCTATGGCCTTATCACTGAAAGGTAAAGGGAACCGCTTGCACTGCGAAGGGTGCAGAAGCTAACACGTCAGGGCTTTTTAGGTAGACTGCCGGCCTTTGACAAGGATCACACATGCACTCTCCTGCTACCGCAATCGACTGGCCCGTACATGATTGAGCATCCATTGCTGGGCGCCGCCCTGGGCGCCATCATTGGTGCCGTGCTGGCCTTGACGGGTGCGGGCGGCGGCATTCTGGCCGTACCGTTGTTGGTATTCGGCCTGGGCCTGTCGATGGTGCAGGCCGCTCCGGTTGGTTTGCTGGCGGTCGGGCTGGCCGCAACGGTGGGCGCCATTCTGGGGCTGCGCCAGGGTATCGTCAGGTACCGTGCCGCCGCGCTGGTGTCCGTCATGGGCGTTTTGACTGCGCCCTTGGGTCTTTACCTGGCGCACAGGCTACCCAACCCGCCGCTTGCCCTGGTGTTTTCGGCCGTCATGCTCTACGCCTGTGGGCGCATGCTGCGACAGGCAATGCTCGAGGGCCGTGCGGGCCAGGCGCCCGCCCCGCGACTGATGCTCCCCTGTGTCCTCAACCCCGCCCAAGGGCGCTTGCGCTGGACCCTGCCCTGCGCTCGAGCGCTGGCGTTTATCGGCATGCTGTGCGGGTTGCTGTCCGGGTTGCTCGGGGTGGGCGGTGGCTTTGTCATTATTCCCGCGCTCAAGCGCTACACGGACCTTGAGCTGAAAAGCATCATGGCGACCTCGCTCGCCGTGATCGCCTTGGTATCGATTGGCAGCGTGACCACGGCCACGCTGACGGGGGTCATGTACTGGCAGGCGGGAATCCCGTTTGCCCTGGGCGCCGTGGCCGGGCTGGTCGCGGGCAGGCAGATCGCTCATCGCCTGGCCGGACCAAGGCTGCAGCAAGGCTTTGCGATCACTGGCATCATCGCAGCGCTGTTGATGGCGGCCAAGGCAATGGGGCTCTAGGCTTGGCGCTGTCGTATGTGTTGGGCGGCTGCGAGCGGATCAAGGGCACACCTATCCCCTATCCCTATATCCTGATGCTGCACCGCGTGGTGCACGTGTACTGCTTTTTGCTGCCGCTCTGCCTGGCGGACAACATCGGTTGGTTCACCCCGTTTGCCGTCTGTGTATTGGCCTACACCTTCTTCGGCCTGGACGCCCTGGGCGATCAGATCAGCGACCCGTTCGACACCCAGCCCAACGACCTGCCGCTTCAAGCGATGTGCCGCAACATCGAGATTGCAGTGCTGGAGCTGCTCGATGAGCCAGCCCCGGCCGCGATACAACCCATCGATGGCGTGTTGATGTAGGTTTGGGGTAGGAGCTGGGTTTACCCGCGAGAGGCCTCACCTGACACACCGCGGTGGCTTTATCGCCGGCAAGCCGTGCTCCTACAGGCAATTCCTACGCACACCAGATAGAAATCTTTCAGTCAGCTTCCGAGAGTCTGTAACGGCCAACTAAGGGTTGGAAATATCCTACGAACCCTGTTGCCTGTCATCACCTTGCCCCCGGGAAGCACGATCCCTAGTCTTTCTCGGCCGCTGAAGGTTCAGCGGTCGGGTGTGGAAACCCGGTTAAACAAAGTGAATTCAAATAACAGCTGTTTTATGGCAGCTGTACGTGGGAGGGCCTTGTGTCCTGCCGGGTTTTCGCTTTGTTCCTCCCGGTTTTCCACCCCGCGTACAGTTGCCACCCAATCCTGTGGAAACGATCGGGGGCGACTTCATCAGGAATAAAGTCATGACAAAAGCCCTTCCCGATCCGCCGTTCGATACGCTTAAAACCCAACACCTCCCCTTTGGCTGCAGCGACGTCCCGCACGGTCCGTTGTTTGCCGTTGTCGAGGGAATCCCCGTTGAAGATGCGCTGATCCACGCCTCCTTGCATCTGCAAACGGTCCTTTCCATGGCCCAGCACGCTGTTGAACACACCAGCGATGCAGGGCTGGGCATGTTGTGGGCGGCGGTGCATTCGACCGAAATGGCCAAGGCGCTGGTGGACAGTTTGCTGGATGCCCGAGCGTAACGTTTTCAAAATCTGTAGCCGCTGCCGAAGGCTGCGATCGACCGTAATGCGGGCGCCCCTTACGGGCCGCATCGCAGCCTTCGGCAGCGGCTACACGGCTGAAAACTCAAGCCTGGCGCGCCAACACCGGCTCCTCCAGGCTCGCTTCCTCTGCCAGAAATCGGGCTCGCCCCACACCCCAGGCCAGGGCCCGCGATAGGGACTCTTTGGGCCTGGCGTCATAGAGTTCTTCATACAAGGCCATGCCGCACGAGGCATAAACGCCGATAAACAACTGAGTTGCGCCCGTCCTGGATAGCCTGACTTGCACGTCGAGATTGGTGCCGTCCTGGCGCGTCTCGTCATGGGTGCGGCAGTGCAAGACTGGGTCGGCCCATGCCCAGTAGCGTTCACCTCGTTGCCTCATACGCACCTCTGTATCGTGATGGTTAACCATCCAGATTATTTGGCCGCAGGCGGTTAGCAAGTTGGCGAGGTCAAGGATTGGGCTGAATCAGACGAGCGGCAACCCGCTCAGTCATGACCAGCCCGTGTGATCAGTCGGTCAGTTGCGCCAGGACGTCTCGTATTGCATCAGGGATGCGCGCCGAACGGTTGCTGGCGCGGTCGACGTACACGTAGACGATATGAGCCGCCGCAGAGGCTTGCTGTTCATCGTTGCGAAACAATGCCAGCTCGTAGCGCGCGCTGCTGTTGCCCAGGTGGGTGATCTTCATGCCGACGTCGATCTGGTCAGGAAAGACAATCGGCGCAAAGTAGCTGCAACCCGATTCGACGATCAGCCCGATCACCGGGCTGCTGTCGATCTCGAGGGTGCCCCCTTCGACCAGGAACGTGGTGATTGCCGACTCGCAGTAGGAGTAATACACGACGTTGTTCACATGACCATAGGAGTCGTGATCACCCCAGCGGGTCGGCATCCGGGTGAAGCGACGAAAGTCTTCCCGGCTCGGCCGCTCGTTTTTGGTGCTCATAGAATTTCCCGGTAGATCGCGCGCACGTCGTCCAGGCTCAGGGGACGTGGGTTGTTGCCAAGCAGGCGGCTTTGTTTCATGGCATCGACGGCCAGGTCTTCAAGGTCGGCCTCGGTGATGCCCAGTTGGCTCAAGCGGGTTGGCAGGCGCAGTTCGCCGGCCAGGGCGCCGAGGTAGTTGGCCAGGGTGCGGGCTTTTTCTGCGTCTGTGCCGCTGATGCCGGGCAGGACGATGTCGGCCAGTTCTGCGTACAGCGGGGCCGCCACCTCCAGGTTATGGCGCATCACCGGGCCCAGTACCAGGGCGTTGGACAGCCCGTGTGGGATATGGAAGCGAGCACCCAGAGGGTAAGCCAGCGCATGCACGGCGGCGACCGGCGCGTTGGCGAAGGCCATGCCGGCCAGGCACGCACCGAGCAACATGTTTTCCCGTGCGGCCAGGTTGCTGCCGTCTTCGCAGACCTGGAACAGGTTAGCGGACAACAGGCTCAGGGCTTCACGTGCGAGGCAGTCGGAGATCGGGTTTTTCAGGTGGCGGGTGGTGTAGGCTTCGATGGCATGGACCATGGAGTCGATACCGGTCGCCGCCGTGACGTGGGCTGGCAGGCCCAGGGTCAGCTCGGCGTCCAGCAGGGCCACGTCAGGTAGCAATATCGGTGAGATAACCACGTTCTTTTGGCCGCTGCCGGTGGTAACCACGGAGACAGCGGTGACCTCGGAGCCGGTGCCGGCGGTGGTCGGTATCAGGATCATCGGCAAGCGCGGGCCCTTGGCCTGGTTGATGCCGTAGACCTCACTCAAGGACTCGCCACTGCGCGCGAGCAGCGCTGCAAGCTTGGCCGCGTCAAGCGAGCTGCCGCCGCCCAGCCCCACCACGCAATCGGCGCGGCAAGCGATGGCCGCACCCACTGCGGCCTCGATCACCGACTCAGGTGGGTCTGCCTGGACCTGCGAAAAGACACTGACCGCAACGGCCGAGTCCTTGAAACTGGCGAGCACGGCATCCAGCAATCCGGCCGCAATGACCCCTGCGTCGGTCACCAGCAGCACCGAAGAGCAACCCATGGTTTGAACTTGGGCGGCGAGTCGCTTGGAAGCTCCAGGTTCGATGATCAGAGACGGGGTGGTCTGAAATACCATTTTCAACATGAGAGCCTCGCGAATAGATGGTTTGACTTATTGTTATCAGGCTATTTCCCGCTGCATTTTTGCGGGCGGACAACTGATTCTATGCCAGCGAAAGCCCTGCATAGGCGCTGAATCGAGCGCTTTGCAGCGAATCCGGAACAGTGTTTGAAGCCAGGCACCACGCGTTATTTTTTATGTTATTAATCAGTTACTTATGTTTTTTTTCGATGATCTGAATGCGGAACACATTGTTCATCCAGAACGATATGCTATGCACCACCGGCTGTACCTCAAGCATTGAACGGACACAAATCCAAATGTGGGGGCCGCTCGATTTAGGCAACAGCACAAAACCCAAGACAAGCGCTTGGAAGCCTTGATACGGTCTTCTTCCCTTCATTCTCAGGGTGAACCGCAGAGTGCCTGTCAACAGATCGCATGAGCCCCACGAGGTGCCTGCCTTGGTTGTTCCTTTGCTCTTGAGATCGAGCGCCGCCCGCGCGGCGCATTCGCCGGCGAAAGCCGGCTCCCACATTGGTTGCAACGTGCCATGGCCTGTGAGATTGGAGTTGCCAGTCACGCGCAATCCCACCGAAACCCAAAAAGATCCAAAACCGAACCACCAAGGCTAACAACCCCTACCCCACAGGCCATGGCACGTTGCAACCAATGTGGGAGCCGGCTTTCGCCGGCGAATGCGCCGCGCGGGCGGCGCTCGATCTATGCAACAGCACAAAACCCAAGACAAGCGCTTGGAAGCCTCGATACGGCCTTCTTCCCTTCATTCTCAGGGTGAACCGCAGAGTGCCTGTCATCAGGAAAAGTCCTTGTGGCCGTCGAGGATTTTTTTCGAAAGGCTCATGCGATGCACTTCGCTCGGGCCGTCGTAAATGCGGAACGGACGGATGTCGCGGAAGATGCGCTCGACCACCGTTTCGCCCGTCACCCCGCGCCCACCCAGAATCTGCACACAGCGATCCACCACCTGCCACAAGGCTTCGGCACTGAGCACCTTGGTCATGCTCGACTCGACATTGCCCCGCCCGCCTTCGTCCAGCACCCAGGCGCAGTGCCAGATGGCCAGGCGTGTGCTGTGCAGGGCCATCTGGTTGTCGGCCAGCATGAAGCCAACGCCCTGGTGTTCACCCAGGGTCTTGCCGAACGAATCGCGGGTGCTCGCATAGTCGCAGGCGATATCGTGTGCGCGGCGGGCAGCACCGAGCCAGCGCATGCAGTGGGTCAGGCGAGCCGGTGCCAGTCGCACTTGGGCGTAGCGAAAGCCCTTGCCGATTTCGCCCAGCACATCGGTGGCCGGAATCCGTACGTTCTCGAAACGCAGGATGGAGTGGCCGCCAGCAAAGCAGCTGTCCAGGGTATCGAGTAGCCGTTCGTGGATGATCCCGGGGGTGTTCATGTCGGCCAGGAACATGGTCGCCGAGCCGTCTTCCATGCGCGCCATGATGATCGCAAAACCCGCACCGTCGGCACCGGTAATCAGCCATTTGCGGCCATTGATGACGTAGTGGTCGCCATCGCGCACGGCCATGGTTTTCATCATCGAAGGGTCGGACCCTGCGCCTGGCGAAGGCTCGGTCATGGCAAAGCAGGAGCGAATCTGGCCATTGACCAGCGGGCGCAGCCAGCGGTCTTTCTGGGCGTCGGTGGCCACCTCGTCCATCAGGTGGATATTGCCTTCATCCGGGGCGTGGATGTTCAGGGCTATGGGGCCCAGCGGTGAATAACCGGCTTCCTCGAAGACGATCGCCTTGGCGACATGGCTCAAGCCTGCACCGCCCATTTCGTGACTGGCATGGGGGCACAGCAAACCAGCTTGACGCGCTTTTGCGATCAGCTCCTGGCGCAAGTCTTCGCTGGGGCCGTGGGAGGTGTTGCGCGCATCGGTTTCCAGCGGTATCACTTGCTCGGCGATAAAAGCGCGGGTTTTTTCGCGCAGCTCCAGCAATGGCGCGGGGATCGTGAAGTTCATGCTAATCCTTGATTCTGGGGGCGCGAGGGCTCATGAAGCCAACGCCTTCGGGTTACTGATCGCCAACTGCGCCTGGGTGATGGCCGAAAGCGCCATGAACAGATGTTCCTGATCACTGCCGAGCTTGTCGAACTGGCCATGGCGAATAGCCCGGCACAGCGCTTGGCGGGCATCGGTGAGCGAAGGCTCACGCGTGCCGAGCATTTGTTCCAGCAACTGCGCCTCGACGGTATCGGCCGCTTCCCCACCGTGGTATTCGCGAGTGGCAATCGCCATGGCATTGGCGACCATCAACGCCTTGTAGCGCAGGCCGGCCGGCAGCTCCGGGAGCAGGTCATCGAGCAGCGTCTTGCGGGCGATTTGCAACAGATCGCCTGCATCGGGACGGATCATCATGGGCGCAGCCCTCCGGTCAGGTTGAGGATGTCCCGCTCAAGCTCAGGCACCAGCCTGCCCGTCAGCGCCAGCTCCAGCGAAGGCTCCTCGCCAGACAGATGCCGCTGGGCTTGCTGCAGGGCAATCACGGCCCAGCGCAAGGTGCCCATGACCTGCCAGAACACCCGCTCATTGGGCTCGATCTCCAGCGGGGAAATCTCGTTGTAGCCGCGCATGAAGTGTTCGAGGGTGCTGATCCCCCCCGCTTCCAAGTCCGGTCGGGCGAAGCGCCAGCAACGGGCGGTGAACCAGCCGATGTCTTCGCGCGGGTCACCCCAACCGGTGAACTCCCAATCCAGTATCGCTTGTAGCTTGCCAGGCTTGGCCAAGTAGTTGCCGGTGCGAAAGTCACCGTGCAGCAGGCAAACCGAGGCGGTTTTCGGCGCTTTCAATTCACACCAGCGCAGCCCCCACTCCAGCACCGGGTGGAAGACCTGCAACTGATCCAACGCGCTGCGGCGGGCGTCAATCGACGCCTGCACCGACACCTCGCTCGGGTCACCGAGAAATTTCAGGCGGGCCGCGGGCGGAGCAATCTTGTGCAGGCGCGCAAGGTTGGCACCCAGGTCGGCCGCCAACTGCGGGTCTCCCTCGCCTTCCAACTGGGCGGTCAGGCGGTGGCCGGCCGTGACACCGGCCACCCACTCCATGACGAAAAACGGTCGGCCGTACACTGACAGGTCTTCACACAGCCAGAGCGGGCGCGGCACTTTTACGCCCGCCCCGTGTACGGTCTTGAGTACGGCAAATTCCTGGGCACGGCTCAGGCTGACCGTCACGGCCGACTGGGCATCGGTGCGCAGCACCCAACGCTGGTTACCGGCCAGCCGGCCACCCTCAATGCGCACTTCCAGCAACCAGTTTTCCTGGATTGCACCACCTGACAAACGCAACTGCTGTTCGATCGTGACGCGCTCCGCCCCCGCCTGCTGGCATAGAAAGGCTTCCAGCCGAGCGCGCGAGCGCGGTGGCTGGGAAGACGGCCGGCTAATGGAAGCTACGACACTCACCGGAACACCTCGAACAACCCCGCGGCGCCCATGCCGCCGCCCACACACATGGTCACGACCACATATTTCACGCCACGACGTCGGCCTTCGAGCAGGGCATGCCCGACCATGCGCGCGCCGCTCATGCCATAGGGGTGGCCGATGGCGATGGCGCCGCCATTGACGTTCAGTTTGTCTGGATCGATACCCAGCTTGTCGCGGCAGTACAGCACCTGGCAGGCGAAGGCTTCGTTCAACTCCCACAGGCCGATGTCGTCGACGGTCAGGCCGTGCTGCTTGAGCAACTTGGGTACCGCGAGTACCGGGCCGATGCCCATTTCTTCCGGGGCCAGGCCGGCCACGGTCATGCCGCGATACAGGCCCAGTGGGTTGAGGTTGCGCTGTTCGGCCAGACGCGCATCCATCAACACGCAGGCGCTGGCGCCATCGGACAGCTGGCTGGCGTTGCCAGCGGTGATGCAGCCACCCTCGATCACGGTCTTAAGGCTGGTCAGGTCTTCAAGGCGGGTTTGCGGGCGGTTGCCTTCGTCGGCACGCAGGGTGACCGACTCCAGGCGCGCAACGCCGGTCAGCTTGTCGATCACTTTACGGGTGCTGGTGACCGGGATAATTTCCGCCGCGAACAGGCCAGCCTCTTGCGCAGCAGCGGTGCGCATCTGCGATTGCAAGGCATACAGGTCTTGCGCTTCGCGGCTGATGCCGTAGCGCTTGGCGACCAGCTCGGCGGTCTGCAGCATAGGCATGTAGGCGTGGGCGGCATTGCGTTCTACCAGTGGGTCGCACTCGGCGAAAGCCAACCCGGTATTGCGCTGCTGCTCGGCGCTGATGTTGTCTTGCCCGGCACCGATGGCGACCTGCATGCCATCGACCATGATCTGTTTGGCCGCGGTGGCGATGGCCATCAGGCCCGAGGCGCACTGGCGATCCAGGGTCTGGCCACTGACCGACAGCGGCAAGCCCGACGCCAGCGCCGCCATGCGCCCCAGGTTCCAACCGGCGGTGCCGCTGGTCAGGGCCGTGCCCATGACCAGGTCTTCGATTTCACCGGCTTCGATCCCGGCCCGCTCGACCGCCGCGCGAATGGCGTGGCTGGCCAGGGTCGGCGACTTGATGTTGTTGAAGGCACCACGAAAGGCTTTGCCAATGGGGGTACGGGCGGTGGAGAGAATGACGGCTTCTTTCATGAGGATTGTCCTTGAGTAGTCGGGTGCAGGTCAGATTCGCTCGATTCGGCTTTGGCCATTGGCGACCAGGCGTTCCAGCAGCGGCGCCGGCTGGAACCACATCTGGCCATAGGCACCCAGCGCTTCGCGGTAATGGCTGATGCGCTCGAGCACATGCTCAAGCCCCAGATCTTCGCCGTAGTGCAACGGGCCGCCGCGCCAGGCCGGGAAGCCGTAGCCATTGATCCACACCAGGTCGATGTCGCTGCTGCGCTGGGCGATGCCTTCGTCGAGCAGCTGGATGCCTTCGTTGACCAGCATCAGCAGGCAGCGGTCGTGAATTTCCTGATCGCTGATTTCGCGCTGCTCAATTCCCAGCTCCAGGGCCAGACGCTTGGCCACATCGACCACCAGCGGATCATCCAGGCGCTCGCGGCCTTCATAGACGTAGGCGCCACGCCCGTTCTTTTGCCCATAGCGGCCCATGGCATACAACTCATCGGCCAGCTTGCAGTAGCTGGGGTCATGGCTGATGAGCTCACGACGTG
This sequence comes from Pseudomonas sp. KH_021, assembly GCF_057838865.1. Taxonomy (NCBI): domain Bacteria; kingdom Pseudomonadati; phylum Pseudomonadota; class Gammaproteobacteria; order Pseudomonadales; family Pseudomonadaceae; genus Pseudomonas; species Pseudomonas sp. KH_021. Next base: position 4,294,800 of record NZ_CM174477.1, read on the forward strand.
ATTCACGCACCAGGTAGCTGACATCGATACCGGCCAGGTCGTGCATGGCGATTACGCCCATGGCCAGGCCAAGGTCGGTCAGCACGCGGTCGATCTGCGCAGGCGTTGCGCCTTCGAGCAGCAAGCGGTGGGCTTCGCGCGAATAGGGTTCGAGCATGCGGTTGCCGATAAAGCCGAAACACACCCCCGAAACCACCGGGATCTTGCCGATGCGCTTGGCGATCTTCAGGGTCGTGGCCAGCACGTCGGGGGCCGTGGCGGTGCCGCGCACCACTTCCAGCAGGCGCATGACGTTGGCCGGGCTGAAAAAATGCAGGCCGACGACGTCTGCTGGGCGATTGGTCACAGCAGCAATGGCGTCCACGTCCAAGGTGGAGGTGTTGCTGGCCAGGATCGCGCCCGGCTTGCACACCTCATCGAGGGTGCGGAACACCTGTTGCTTGATCGGCAAGCTCTCGAACACGGCCTCGATCACCAGGTCTGCCTGGGCGAGGTCGGCATAGTCGAGGGTGCCTTGGATCAGCGCCATGTTCTGCTCCAGCCGTTCGGCTGTGAGCTTGCCGCGCTGCACGCTGGTTTCGTAGTTCTTGCGGATCTGCGCCAGGCCGCGCTCCAGGGCGTCGGCCTTGAGTTCCAGCAAGGTGACGGCCATGCCGGCATTGGCGAAGTTCATGGCGATACCGCCGCCCATGGTGCCAGCGCCGATAATCGCGACTTGGGTAATCGGACGGATCGGCGTGTTGGCATCCAGGCCCGGCAGTTTGCCGACCTCACGCTCGGCGAAGAACACATGACGCAGGGCCTGCGATTCGCTGGACGCCTCGGCCTCATTGAACAGCTCGGTCTCTTTGGCCAGGCCATCGGCCAGGGACAGGCTACAGGCCGCCTCGACGGCCTTGACCACACGCTCGGGCGCGTTCTGGCCTTTCCAGCGCCGCTGGTTAGCCGCACGGTAGGTCGCAAAGTAATTGGCCGGAAGTTCGGCGCCCGGGCTCACGTATGCGCTGACTGGGTAAGCGGGTGCCTGGCAGGCAATCAGTTCCTGGGCCAGGCTGCGAGCCGTGTCGAGCAAGCTGGCGGCATCGGCTGCCACGCGGTCAAGCAGGCCCAGTTCCAGTGCGAAGGCTGCGTCAATCGGTTGCCCCGTGGCGATCATGTCCAGTGCCGCCGCAGCACCGATCAGGCGTGGCAGCCGCTGGGTGCCACCGGCGCCGGGCAACAGGCCCAGCTTGATTTCCGGCAGGCCCAGGCGCGCACCGGCTTCGGCCACGCGGTAGCCGCAGGCCAACGCCAGCTCAAGCCCGCCGCCCAGGGCCAGACGGCCAATGGCGGCGATCAGGGGTTTGTCCAGTTCGCTCAAGCGCACCAGCAGGCTCGGCAAATCGGTTTGGGCAAGCGACTCTGGGTTGCCAAACTCCGAGATGTCGGCGCCTGCGCTGAACGCCAGGCCTTCGTCGCCGTGCAGGATAATGGCGTGGATCGCAGGGTCGGCAGCGGCACGCTCGCAGGCGGCCAGCAGTTGCTCACGCAGAGCCTGGCCCAGAGCATTGACCGGGGCGTTGGCCAGGCCGATCAGGGCCAACGGCCCTTCGCAGCGGTAGTGGATCAGGCTGTTCATTGTGGGCTCGCCTCAGTCTCACGGATGAGTTTCTTGTTGATTTTTCCGACGCTGGTCTTGGGAATCTCAGCGACAAACTTGAACTGCTTGGGAATCGCCCACTTGTTGATGCGGCCACTGGCCACGAACTGCTGCAAGTGCGCTTCGAGTGATTGGCGATCCAGCTGTTGCCCCGGTTCGCACACCACCAGGGCCATGGGGCGTTCTCCCCATTGATCATCGGGAATGCCGACCACCGCGACGGCAGTCACCGAGGCGTGCTCGCTGATCAGGTTTTCCAGGTCCAAGGAGCTGATCCACTCTCCTCCGGTCTTGATCACATCTTTGAGGCGGTCCTTGATTTCCACCACCCCAAACGGGTCGATGGAGGCCAGGTCGCCGGTGTGTAGCCAACCGTCTTGCCACAGTTCGGCGCCCTTTTCCGGCTCCTTCAAATAGCCTTGGGTCAGCCAAGGCGCGCGCACCACGATTTCCCCCAGCGACTCGCCGTCCTGGGCCACCTCGTTGCCGCTGGCGTCGACGATTTTCAAGTCGACCATCGGGATCGGCTTGCCCGTCTTGATACGATTGACCAACTGCTCCTGCGCCGGTTGCTCGAGCGCTTCGGCAGACAGGTAAGCCTTGCACAGCATCGGGCAGGTTTCGGACATGCCGTAGCCACTGTGCACGCGAATACCACGGGCACTGGCTTGGCTGGCGATGCCCAGGGTCAGGGCGCTGCCCCCCAACAGCATTTTCCAGCCAGACAGGTCGGTGTGGGTCGCCTCTTCGCAGCTCAGAATCATCTGCAAAATGGTCGGCACGCAGTGGGAGAAGGTGACCTTCTCTTCGCGATACAGCTTGACCAGGGTGTTGGGCTCGTAGCGGCCGGGGTACACCTGCTTGATGCCCATCAACGTCGCCACATACGGGACGCCCCAGGCGTGTACATGGAACATCGGCGTGATGGGCATGTAGACGTCGTCGGAGCGCAGTAGCGGCAGGCTCTGGTAGACGCCCAAGGAGCCCACGGCATTGAGGGTATGCAGCACCAACTGGCGGTGAGTGAAGTACACCCCTTTCGGGTTGCCGGTGGTGCCGGTGGTGTAGAACAGGGTCGCCACCGAGTTTTCGTCGAAGTCCGGGAACTCGTACTCGGTCGCTGCCTGGGACAGCAGGTTTTCGTACTCGCCCAGCACCGGCAAGCAGGTCTCGGTCGCGTCGCCATCGGTGAGCTGGATATAACTTTTAACAGTGGTGAGGCCGTCATGGATCTGTTCGAGCATGGGCACGAAATCGTCATGCACCAGCACCACGTCATCTTCGGCGTGGTTCATGGTGTAGCGCACCTGGTCGGCAGACAGGCGGATATTCACCGTGTGCAGCACCGCACCGATCATGGGCACGGCGAAGAAGCATTCCAGGTAGCGGTGGCTGTCCCAGTCGAGCATGGCCACGGTATCCCCGGCCTTCACGCCGGCTGCCGTCAGGGCGTTGGCCAGCCTGCAAATTCGCTCGTTGAGGGTGCGATAGTTGTAGCGCAGCTTATCGGCGTAGACGATTTCCTGATCGGGCTCGAAACGCACGCCCGACAGCAGCAAACGCTTGATCAGCAGTGGGTAGGTATACGCGCCGGGTGCAGGTGGAATTATTTTTGTCTTCAGCATGGACGACTCCAGAAGCGTTGAAGGATGGCGATCAGAACTGCTCGGCATCCAGCAGGTAGAGGCTTTCGCTACCGGCCTTGGCCGACTCGCTCAAGGAGTGGATACGCGGCAACAGACGGGCAAAATAGAAACGCGCTGTGCCCAGTTTGATGGCGTAGAAGTCTTCCTCGGCCTGCTTTTCCAGCGCGACCTTGGCCATTTTTGCCCACATGTAGGCGTAGGCCGTGTAGCCGAGCACCTGCTGGTAGTCGACTGACGCCGCGCCGATTTCGTTAGGGTTATTGCGGGCTCGATCCAGCAGCCAGGCGGTCAGTTCATCGAGGGTATCGATCGCAGCGCCCAATGGCCGGGTGAACTCGACCAGCTCGCCCTTGGCGCTGTTGATGAACTCACGCATTTCGTCGGCAAACAGGCGATACAGTGCCCCACCGCTGCCCACGGTCTTGCGCCCGGCCAAGTCCAGCGCCTGGATGCCGTTGGTGCCTTCGTAGATCTGGGTGATGCGCACGTCACGCACCAACTGCTCCTGGCCCCATTCGCGAATGTAGCCATGGCCGCCAAAGATCATCTGGCCGTTGAGGGTGACTTCCAGCCCCATGTCGGTCATGAACGCCTTGGCCACCGGGGTCAGCAGGGCTACCAGGTCTTGTGCGCGCTGACGCTCAGTGTCGTTTTCGCTGTACTTGGCGGTATCCAGTTGCAGTGCCACGTAGCTGGAAAAAGCCCGACCGCCTTCATTCAGGGCTTTCATGGTCAGCAACATGCGCCGCACATCCGGGTGCACGATGATCGGGTCAGCCGCTTTTTCAGGAGCCTTCGCGCCCCCTGGCGCCCGGCTCTGGATGCGCTCGCGGGCGTATTCGACAGCGCTCTGGTAGGAGCGCACGCCCTGGGCCAGGCCTTGGATGCCCACGCCCAGGCGCTCGTAGTTCATCATGGTGAACATCGCCGCCAGGCCCTTGTTCGGGGCATCGATGATCCAGCCGGTGGCCTGGTCGAAGTTCATCACGCAGGTGGCCGAGGCCTTGATGCCCATCTTGTGCTCGATGGAGCCGCAAGACAGCGAGTTGCGCTCGCCCAGCGAGCCATCGTCGTTGACCATCACCTTGGGCACCAAAAACAGCGAGATGCCTTTTGGCCCGGGCGGTGCATCAGGCAGTTTGGCCAACACCAGGTGGATGATGTTTTCGGTCAGGTCGTGTTCACCACCGCTAATGAAGATCTTGCCGCCGCTGATCTTGTAGCTGCCATCGGCCTGGGGCTCGGCCTTGGTGCGGATCATGCCAAGGTCGGTGCCGGCATGGGCCTCGGTCAGGCACATCGAACCGCTCCAGACGCCGGAATACAGGTTCGGCAGGTACTTTTGCTTGAGCGCTTCACTGGCGTGGGCAACCAGCGACAGGCAGGCCCCGGCCGTCAGCATCGGGTAGGTGCCGAACGACAGGTTGGCCGCGGTGACCATTTCCTCGACCTGGGCCGAGACCGCCTTGGGCATGCCCATGCCACCGTACTGCGAGTCGCCACCGACCCCCACCCAACCGCCTTCGGCAAAGGATTGATAGGCTGCGACATAACCCTCTGGGACCGTCACCACACCGTCGTTCCAGGTGCAACCTTGCTCGTCGCCGCTGCGGCGCAGCGGGCTGATCAAACCGGTGCTGATCTTGCCAGCCTCTTCCAGGATCGCCGCCGCCGTTTCCTCATCGACCACTTCGGCAAGGCCGGGCAACTGCGCCCAAAAGTTGGCGACGTCGAAGACTTCATTAAGCACGAAACGCATGTCGCGCAAGGGGGCTTTATATTCAGACATGATGGGCTTACTCGGTCGTTGTGAGGGCATGACAGATGCCCGATTCTTGGAATTTGTTCATGCGCCGACGGTTCTTGCCTGATGCGCCTGGGTGGCTCCATCGCCTGTAGGAGCTGGGCTTGCCCGCGATGAATTCACCGCCGTAACTCAGCAATGACGTGTCATCGTTCATCGCAGGCAAGCCTGGCTTCTACAGCGACCACACCCAGCACACCACGCCGCGGCCAGCAGTCGCCAGGGTCATCTACAGCATGAATAGCAGGTGATCACTGAGCACCAGCGGCTCAGCGAATAGCGGTAGCGGCCATCGTTTCAGGCGACCAGCGCACCCTGGACATAAGGTTGTTGTACTTGATGCCACCATGCGGCCCCACTACACCGTTGATGTTGTAGGAACCGTTCGCCAGGTCGTAGATCATGAACGGCGTGGAGTCCGGGGTTTCCTTGTCGTAACTTTGGCTGACGAAGGCAAAGGAGCCGCGGTAGAGCTTGCCGCTGGCGTTGTATTGATCCGAGGCCAAGGCGATCCAGCTGTCTTCATCCAGATAGATGCGACGCTTGTGGTAGATGTGTCGTGCGCCGGGCTTGATCGTGCCTTCCACCACCCAGACGCGATGCTTTTCCCAACGAACGAAGTCAGGCGAAAGATGGTTGGGGGTGACCAAGGGCTCGGCGTCTTTGGCGTAAGTCACTCTGTAGGTGTTGTACGGCACGTACATTTCCTGCTTGCCAACCAGCTTCCAGTCGAACCGGTCCAGCGCGCCGTTGAAGACAAACAAGTCATCAAAGGTACCGGCGCCGCCAGTGCCGGGGTTGGCCGTGTCGTAGCCCACGTTAGGTGCCCGCTTGACCCGGCGCTGGCCGGCAATGTATCGCCAGGCACGGCGCGGATGGGTCAGCGGGTTGGCCGAGTCCTTGAGTATGACCGCCTCACCCACACGGCGAGCGGGGCCGGTGTAGTCGAGTTTCATCTGGTAGAAAATGTCGTCACTGGTAATCAGCTTGGACATGTTTTCGTAGACGGGGTAGTTCAGGTACGACAGCGCCGTGGTGGTCAAGGTCGGCACTCCGGCCGAATCAACGTTCCAGGAGTCATATTTGGTGTTGATGTCAACGCCCAGATAGCGAAGCAAGTGGTTCCACATGGCCTCGTTGCCAGACTTCGGAATCGGGAATGGCACGCCGGGCAGTACGTTGTTGATAGCCAGGCCGCCGTTCAGAGACTGGGCATCGGTGGCGTTCTTGCGGCTGTTTTCCAGCACCGCCTCAGGCATGGCTACGGAGCGGTGGGTCGGGTAGACATCGATGCGAAAACTGGGAAAGCGCTTGGCAAGTTCCACCGTGGTGGCCGTCAACTGACCCTTGTATTGATCGACGTTTTTGCCATCGATCACCAGCACAGGCTTCTCGTCGACAAATGGGTCCGGGCGCATGCTGTCGCCGGCCTTGAAACTGGCCGGTGGGGTGGTCAGGCCGCCGTTGTACGCAGGAATGGAGCCATCCTTGTTGGCCGCCTTTTCGGCGCCCACCAGGGTCAAGCTATCTCCAAGCTTGGCCGCTTCTTGAGTCGGTACGCCGGCTTGGGCGTGCGCGACCATCAAGACTGCCAGCGGGACCGCCAGCATGCTTTCCAAGAATCTCATCAGAACCTCTTATTTTTGTAATTCGCGTGTCTATCAGAACGTGATCTTGAATGAGGCTGTGACCATGCCGCGGTCCTGGCAGCGGCAGGTTGAGGTTAACTGCGTCGGTGTAGGGGTCTGTATCGACCTGATCTACACCGCCACAGCAGGGCATTGACTATCAGGTGTCTTTTCAGCGATCCAGCGTTTGGACAAAGTCCTGGGCTTGCGGCCAGTCACCGAAACCGGACGCGGGGTTCAGGTGGCCCACAGCGCCAAGGTTGACCAGTTCGCTGCCCCAGTCTTGTGCCATCTGAGTCACTGCCTGCAGGCTGGCCAAGTGGTCATTGGTGCTGGCGGCGACAATCGAAGGGAACGGCAATGCCCCCTTCGGCAAGGGGTCCCAACCATGGTTGCGCAGGCTCTCTGGCGTCGGATAACTCTCAGGCCACTGGGCGGCGAGGTCCGGTGGCGCGGCCAGCAGTGCGCCCTTGATCGGACGGTTATGGCGGGCGGCCCAATGCACGGTCATCAGTACGCCGGCACTGTGAGCCACCAGGATCACCGGCCCGTCAATCTGCTCGATCTCGCGCTGAATGGCCTCGACGCGCGCATCCAGGCTGAGCTTGTTGTGCTCAAGAGGCGGGACCGAGCGTACGTTTTCAAGCTTCGCTGCCAGCAATGTTTGCCAATGCTCGGGCACGTGATCGCGCAAGCCGGGAACAATCAGAATCGTGGTTTCACTCATTGAATTATCCATCTTCAGACTATCGGTTGAACGGTCCGCCAACGCCTCGAACCCCTCGTAGTAGCACAGTAGATTTAGCCCCTTCGCGGCGCTTCACATTTAGCGTCAGACAATTCACTTTTGACGACAGCCATCCAACTGGATGCTTTTCATTTAACGACCAAGGCTCTATAACTGCAGCCAGTTACGCCAGTCAGACTCAAATTGTCACTCAATGGAATATGTGCACGTCATGACCGCTCTCTCTCGCGCCGCCGTACTGACTAACTATCTGGAAGTGAGTCGCCACCTGCGTTTGAACACCACGACGCTATTGGCCGAAGAGGGCCTGAGCGCAGCCATGCTCAAGGACCCCAACCACCGTATCCCGGCGATTGCGGGGGTCAACTTGCTGGAGAAGTCCGCGCAACTGAGCGGCTGTGACACCTTCGGCCTGCGCATGGCCGAACTGCGTCAACTGTCGGATTTTGGTGAAGTGAGCCTGTTGCTCAGCCACCAGAACAACCTGCGCGATGCCCTGCAGGTGATCGTGCAATACCGCCACCTGCTCAACGATTCGCTGGCCATCTACATCGAGGAAACCGGCAAGACGGTGATCATCCGCGAGGAGCTGGTCACCGAGGCCGTTCACAACCGCCAGTCCATTGAGCTGGCCATCGCCGTCATGCATCGCTTCTGCGCCGCCCTGCTCGGCGCCCACTGGCAACCGATGCAAGTCTGCTTCACCCATGAGGCACCGGCAGATTTGGCCGTGCATCGGCGAATTTTCGGTTGCAAGGTAGAGTTTGGTTGCGAGTTCAATGGCATTGTCTGCCACGCGGCTAACCTGGACACCGCCAATCCGCTGGCCAACCAGGCGATGGCCCGGCATGCGCAACGCTACCTGGACTCGCTGCAAGACAAGAACGACCGCTCCCTGGCGTTCGATGTGCGCAAATCCATTTACCTGCTGCTACCCATGGGCCGCGCCACCATTGAGCAGATCGCCCTGAGCCAGGGCATGAACGTGCGCACCCTGCAACGCCGCCTGGGCGAAGAAGGGGCAAGTTTCAGCGACCTGATCAACAGCGTGCGCAAAGACCTGGTGATTCGCTATCTGGAGAACCCGGATTATTCGCTGGGCCGGATTGCCGACATGCTCAGTTACTCCATGCCCAGCTCATTCACCCGCTGGTTCATCTCCCAGTTCGGCATGCCGCCGGCTGCCTGGCGCACCGAACACAAGATCGCGCCACGCCAGTAGGAGCAGAGTTTACCGGAATGCCGGACCATCGCGATGGCATCACCTCGGTCAGAGCATTGCGGTGCTCATGCTGGCCTCATCGCGAGCAAGCTCTGCTCCTACAGTGGTTTGGGCGCCATTGGTTGGGTCGCCAGTGGTTGGGTCGCCAGACGGTTGGTCGCGTGAGTTACAACCCCCAATGCATCAGCAAGAGCACCAGCACCACCAGGAAGACCGTCTCCCCTACCATCAACAGGATCGGCTTGATACCCACCGCTGCCAGTTCCCGCAGTTGAGTCTTCATGCCCAGCGCGCTGATGGCGACTACCAGGGCCCAACGCGACAAATCGTTGGTGAAGCTCTGTACGGCCGGGGCGACCCAACCGGTGCTGTTGACGCACGCCAGCACGATAAAAGCAACGGCGAACCACGGCAGCAAGGGTGGGCGTTTGCCGGTCGGGTCGACACCGTGCTTGCGCGCCACCATCGCCGCGCAGACAATCACCGGCACCAGCATGGCCACACGCATCAGCTTGACCACCGTGGCGGTGTCACCGGTTTCGGTCGACATGCTGTAGCCAGCCCCCACCACCTGGGCCACATCGTGGATGGTGGCGCCGAGGAATACCCCAGCCGCTTGAGGAGATAACTCAAGCCAGTTGGCGATCATCGGGTAAACGATCATGGCCAGGGTCGACAGCGCCGAAACACCAATCACCGTGAACAGGGTCGCCCGCTCCTTCTGAGGGTGGTTGGGCAAGGCCGCCGCGATGGCGAGTGCCGCCGACGCTCCGCAAATGGCCGTGGCGCCGCCCGTGAGCAGGCCGAACAGGCGCTGAAAGCCCAAGGCCTTCGCCGCCACCATCGAGGTGATGATGGTCACCGCCACCAGAATCACCACCAGCGCCACCGGCTTCCAGCCAAGCGCCTGGATCTGCTCCAGTGTGATGCGCATCCCGAGCAGCGCCACACCGATGCGCAAGACCGTGCGTGCGGTAAACTCGATGCCCGCCTTGCATTTGCCCTCACCGGCAAGAAAGTTGAGCGCCATGCCCAGCAGCAACGCGAACAACATCACCGGGGCACCGTAGTGCTCAGACAGAAAGCTGGCCGCGGCCGCGACGATCAGGCTGACGATAAAGCCCGGCGCCAGCTCGCGCACGCGGCTCTGCACAGAAGTCAGGGCGATGGCAGTCATGATACGGATTCCTCGCAAGCGACAACGATAAACACCTGGCCGTCGACTTCCTCGACCGGGTAATTGCCAACCTTAAGTTGAGTCGAATTGAGCATGTAGCCGCTGGCCAGGTCAAAACGCAGGCCATGGGCGCAGCACTGGATCACGCGGCCTTCCAACTTCCCTCCACACAACGAGGAGCCCTGGTGCGGGCAGCTGTCATCAATGGCATACAGCTTGCCGGCAACGTTGAACAACGCCACGCTCTTGCCCTCGGCGTCGAATAAGGCACGCATGCCTACTGCAGGAACTTTCTGGGCCGGTACTTCAATGCGACGACTCATGTCGCTGTCCTCATGTCGGATTTTTTTTGCGCGGGCTCGATGGCCTCGCCTTGGGGCCGAGCCAGGTCAGCCAAGTAGTGATGCCGGATATAAAAGAACACCGCCGCCGCCGCGATACTGATCAGCGGCACCAGCTGGAACGCCCCGTGCAGACCAATAATATCGGACACCTTGCCGGTCAGCAAAGGCCCCGGCGCCAGGCCGAGCAGGTTGTTGGCCAAAGTCAGGGTGGCGAACGCGGTGCCATGCACCGACGAATGGGCCAGGTTTGCCACCATGGCACCACTGGTGCCGTTGGTGCCCGCTACAAGCAATGCACCCAGGCCGATCAGCACCAACTGAAGGGGCCCTGTCGGCAGGGCAAACGCCAGCGACAGTAACAAGCAACTGCCCAGGCAGTAGGCAATCGACAGGTCGATCTTGCGCAGCGGTGCATGCCGGCTCAAGCGATCGCTGAGCATGCCGCACAGCACAGTGCCGACGCCGCAGCACAGCACGATGATCGCCGCGGTGCCGCCAGATTTGGCCTCGTCCATGCCGTAATAGCGGTTCAGGTAGCTGGGCAGCCAGACCATCAGGGTGGCGGTCACGAACATTTGCAGGCCGCTGCCCATATACGCGCCAATCACCGAACGGGTGTTGTACAAGCTACGCAGGGGACGTTTGACCGTCGCTTGTTTCTTGTTGGCAGTCAGTGCCGGGCGCTGCGGGGAAATCCGTGCTTCCTTGACGATCAGCGGATACAACGCCGCGAGCAACAAGCCAAACAGCGCCATGCTGGCGAACGACCAGCGCCAACCCAACTTGGCCGCGATCGCGCCGCCCAGGGCGATGCCCAGCACGGAGCCGACGATACCGCCCGCCATAAAGGCGCTGGCCAGGGTGGCGCGCATGCTGCGAGGGAATACCGACACCACGACCGCGATGCCGACGCTACCGTAGGCCGCTTCGCCGACGCCGACCATAAAGCGCGCAACCAGCATGTGCTGGTAATTTTCTGCCAGGGCGCAGCCCAACGTCGCCAGGCTCCAGAGCAAGGCCATCAGTGCCAGGCTCTTGACCCGGCCATAGCGGTCGGCCATCAGTGACAGGGGGAAAGTCAGAAGCCCAACCATCAAGGCGACAATGCCGCTGAGCAAACCCAGCTGGCTGTCGCTCAGTGCCCACTCGCCCTTGAGAATCGGGAACACGGCATTGAGCACCTGCCGTGACATGTAATCGGAAATCAACAAGCCAAAGGTCAGCGCAAACACGATCCAGGCGTACTGCCTGGGAATGCCGACAGACGTGTCCTCGCCATCGTCCACAGGGCTGTGGTGATAGGCCATGCAGCCTCCTCGGTGTCTTGCACCAGTTCTTGTTGTTTTTTTCGGGTGTTGCCGTGCAGCCTGCGAGGCAAGAGGCGTCACGCCCCCTGCCCCGCTTTACTTCATCCGCGTTGTGGCACGCCCTTCTCACCGGCGGCGCGGTTTGGCGCCATGCCGTTGGCCAGCAGGGTTTCTTCAACCGTTTCGTACTGCACGCCGATCCGGTAGATGTCGCGTGCTTCTTTACCGGTGGCGATCTCGCGGCCCAGCTCGTGTGCGATGCGCACGGTTTGCTGGATCTGCTGCACGGACGAGATGCGCTTGCCGTGCTGGTCGATCAGGGTGTCTTCGGTACCCAGGCGTGGGTGCAAGCCCATGGCCATGGCGATGGTGTTCAGCGGCAGCACGTTCTTGAGCAGCGATTCAGCGGTCAAGGTGCAACGATCCGGAACGCGGTTGATGAAGTTCATCATGTTCATCGGGTTCGGGCCGTCGAAGCCACCGGCGATGCCGATCCAGGTCAGGTTCATCGGGCCCTTGTAGATACCGCGGCGCACCAGGCGCTCAAGGGTTTCCAGGGCATGGATACCGGTCAGCTGGAAGTGCGGCTGGATATTGCTGGCCTGCAGGCGCTTGAGGTGCTCGGCGACCCAGGCTGGGCCGGCCGGTACGGTCATTTCGCTGTAGGCAGCCTGGAAAACAGGGTCGGCCAGGGTGGTGCCTTCGACGAACTCAGGGTAGAGAATCTCCATGATGTTCATCTGGATGGTGTTGATGGCAATCGTCACCTGGTCCGGCTTGGGCGTCAGGTCCGCCAGCATGTGGCGGGTGTCGTCGGACAGCCACAGGGCTTCCGCGCCTTCGCCTTCAGGGGCAAAGGAAATCGAGCCACCGACCTGGATGATCATGTCTGGCACCGCTTCACGCACACCGGCAATCAGCTCGTTGAACTTGGACAGGCGCTTGGAGCCCTTGCCGTCCAGTTCACGTACGTGCAAGTGCAGCACGGTGGCGCCTGCTTCATAGCAGTCGACCGCTTTTTGCACGTGCTCGTCCATGGTCACCGGAATGTCTTCCGGGAAGTCTTCCGGCATCCACTGAGGCGCGTAAGGCGCGACGGTGATGACGACCTTGTCCATGTTTTCCGGGTGCAGCGAATCGTCGAAAAATTGCATTTTCGTCTCCAGTTCTTATTTTATTTTGAGCACCCGCCTCACGGGGGCGGGGGTTCGGGCTCAGTAAGTTTTTTCGCCGATAATCCCGGCGCGCTCTATCTTGCGATGGCACGGGGGGTAATCCATCACGGCGTAATGCTGAGTACTGCGGTTGTCCCAGATGGCGATGCTGTTGGGCTTCCAGCGCCAGCGCACCTGATACTCAGGAATGCTGGCCTGGTTGATCAGGTAGTGCAGCAGCTCAGAAGAGCCCTGGGTGTAGTCCTGGCCGTAACGCACCCGATCCGCGGTGTGGTAGTTGGTGAAGTGCGTGGCGAAGCTGCAAACGAACAGTATCTTCTCACCGGTTTCCGGGTGGATGCGCACCACCGGGTGCTCGGCATCCGGGTACTGGGCCTTGAGCGCCAGGCGCTTCTCGATCGGCATGGCCGCACCGAAAGTAGCCTCGATGCTGTGGCGAGCCCGCAGGCCTTCGATCTTGGCCTTGACGTCCGCAGGCAAGCGCTCGTAGGCCAGCACCATGTTGGCCCACATCGTATCGCCGCCCACCGGCGGGCACTCGACACAACGCAGCACGGCCCCCATCGGCGGCGCGTCGCGCCAGGTGGCGTCGGAGTGCCAGGAATTCTCGTAGCGATCGATCGGGCTGTCCGGGTTCTTGTAGATCTGCACCAAGCCTGGATGATCGGGGTGGCTGCCGGCCACGGGGTGGTCCTGCAGATCACCAAACAGCTGGGCAAAGGCCACATGCTCGGCGCGACTGATGTCCTGGTCGCGCAAGAACAGCACACGGTGCTTGAGCAGTTGCGCGCGGATCTCGGCGAACAGGCCGGCGTCATGGATGGCATCGGCCAGGTTAACGCCGGTCAGCTCTGCGCCAATGCTGCAGGTAAGTTGTTCGACTTGCATGACCGCAAGCCTCCTTAGATGACGAAGATCGACGAGCCAGTGGTCTTGCGCGATTCCAGGTCACGGTGGGCCTGAACGGCGTCCTGCAAGCTGTAGTGCTGGTTGATCTCGATCTTGATCCGGCCGCTGCCGACGTGGTCGAACAGCTCACCGGCCAGGTCTGCTTTCTCGGCAGGGTCGGCGATGTAGTCGGCCAGGGCTGGACGGGTCATGAACAGCGAGCCTTTGGCCGCCAGTTGTGCCGGGCTGAACGGCGGGATCGGGCCGGATGCAGTACCGACGCAGACCAGCAGGCCACGACGCTTGAGCGAGTCCAGCGAGCCTTCGAAGGTGGCTTGGCCGACACTGTCGAACACCACGTTGACGCCGACACCGTCGGTCAATTCACGTACGCGCTTGGCCACATCTTCATGGCTGTAATTGATCACATGTTCGCAACCATGAGCCCGAGCGATTTCGCCCTTGGCATCGCTGGACACAGTGCCGATCACCTTGACACCCAGCAGCTTGGCCCACTGCGAAACGATCAGGCCAACGCCGCCGGCAGCGGCGTGCAGCAACACGGTGTCACCGGCCTTGAAGTCGTAGATGCGGCGCATCAGGTACGCCGAAGTCAGGCCGCGCATGGTCATGGCCGCGGCGGTTTCGAACGAGATGTTTTCTGGCAGTTTGATCAGCGGTGCGGCCGGGATCAGGCGCTCGGTGCTGTAGGCGCCCAGGGTATTGAGGAAACCGGTGTAGGTAACCCGATCACCGACGGACACATTAGTGATGCCCTCGCCCACCGCCTCGACGACACCGGCGGCTTCCACGCCCATGCCATTAGGCATCGGGACCGGGTACAGGCCAGTGCGGAAATAAGTGTCGGCATAGTTCAGGCCGACCGCGACATGGCGCAAACGAACTTCACCCGGACCAGGATCGCCAACTTCTACTTCTTCAAAGCGAAGGACTTCGGGACCACCGGCTTCATAGAAACGGACTGCTTGAGCCATGCTTGTATTATCTCCAATCAACGATCTAGGCGAATTGCGTTGATTGAACTCTAAGCGGATGGTTGCAGGGGTGCTTCGCATCAGACGACAGCGACTTCTCTTTTCATGACAAGGCAGGCGTGACTTATGGCCTGCCGCCCGATACGCTCGTTCATATCCTTTCCAAAGAGCCTGCCATGAAGCCCCCTGCCGGCCTGCTGCTGTCTGGTATCGAGCTGGACCGTACCAGCACCACGCCTCTCTATCGCCAGCTTTACCTGCAGATTCGCAAGCAGGTCTTGACCGGCCGTCTTCAAGGAGGAATACGCCTGCCCTCGACCCGGACCTTGAGCCAAGAGTTGGCCTTGTCGCGAATCACCATTCTCAACGCCTTCGACCAATTGATCGCCGAAGGTTTTCTGGTGTCGCGTACCGGTGCCGGGACTTATGTAGGGGATGAATGGGAAGATCGCGGCCACCAGGACGCGGATGCGCCTCGCCAACCACCGCGCCTCTCGGACTTGAGCCAGTCGATGCTGTCGATGCGCAGCCACCATTTCCAGGGCGTCTCCTATACAGACTGGAACCCTGCCACCCCGACCTCGTTCCTGCCCAGCCACAGCACCTATGAGGCGTTTCCACAGCACATCTGGAAGCGCCTGATGAACCGTCACCTGCACAAGCCAAGCAAGGCCATGCTCGGTTACGGCGAGCTGCAAGGGCTGATGGCATTGCGCAAGGCCATTGCCGAGTATGTCTTCGACGCTCGCGGTATCGACTGCAACGCCGAGCAGGTGGTGATCGTCTCCGGCGCCCAGCAAGCCTTCAACCTGCTGGGCATGCTGCTGGTCAACCCAGGCGACAGCGTATGGATGGAAGACCCGGGCCATATTGCGGCGCGGATCGCCTTCCAGGCACTGGGCGCACAATTGGTGCCGCTGCGTATCGACGATCAGGGTATCGACCTGCAACAAGGCCTGAGTCAATGCCCTGATGCCCGACTGGTGTTTACTACGCCATCGCGCCAGCATCCGCTGGGCGTCACCATGAGCCATGCGCGGCGCCAGGGGCTGATTGACTGGGCCGCCAGCAACCACAGCTGGATCATCGAAGACGACTGCGACAGTGAATTCCGTTACAGCGGCCGCCCGCTGCCGGCACTCTATGCCATGGACCCGTCGCAGCGGGTCATTTACGTCGGCACCTTCAGCAAAGTGCTCTACCCCTCCTTGCGACTGGGGTACGTGATTCTGCCGCCCGTGCTGGTGGAACCCTTCTGCACCATTCGCGCGGTCATGGACCGCAGCCCGCCGACGTTGCTGCAAGCGGTCACAGCGGACTTCATGCGCGAAGGCCACTTCCTTGGCCATATTCGCCGCATGCGTGCCCTTTACCAGAGCCGCCAGACGTGTCTGGCCGCGGCCCTGCAACGCCAGCTCGGCGGTTTTTTCAACCTCCAGCCTGCGCAATCGGGTATGCACCTGATCGCCTGGCTGCCACCCGAACTGAACGATCAGGCCATCGCCCAACAGCTTGCGCAGCGCAATATCCACACCTATCCCTTGAGCGACTACTGTCTGGAACTTCGCCAGCCGCCAGCGCTGCTGATGGGTTTTGCCGGCACTCCAGAAGATCAGGCCGAGGAAAAAGTCCAAGCACTGGTCCAAGCCTTGCGCTCAATGGGTCACGACGTCTGAGGCCGCGCACAGTGGTCTTAATATTTAAACCATAATGGATCTATCGAGAGTTCCTGTCTGGCGCGATAAAGGTTGCACCGGTAGACCCGGTGCCTGAACCAGGAATGACTCGAATGAATAATATCCAAGAACGATTTCATGCCTTGCTGAGCCACAAGGCTGTCCAAGCCCAAACGCCTCCTGTCCTGACCGTGCCACTGGCCAGTCGGCTGCTTGAACGGCTCGGATCAATCCGTCTGTTTGCCCATGGCTATCCGCTGCTGACCAACCTGACCCATGGCCGCATTACACCTGCGGACATGCTCGACTTCGCCTACCGTCACGAACTGCAGGGCCTGAGCCTGCACTTGCTTGATGGCGAGCAGAACAGCCTGGGCCAAATGAGCCCCACACAACTCCAGGCCTTCGCGGACAAAGCCGCTCATCTTGGCCTGGACGTCCACCTGGAAATCAGCAGCACGTTGAAAAAGGACGTGGATCAGGTGGTCGCCATCGCCAAGGCCATCGGCACTCGCAATATCCGCGTCTACTCACGCTATGAGGGCAGTCTGTCGCGGGTCATGGACCTGATCGAATCCGACCTGCACTACCTGGCCCAGCAAGCTGACGAACATGATCTGTTCTTCGACTTTGAACAGCACGAGGAACTCAAGAGCGGCGAAATCGCCCAATTGCTGAACCGCCTGAACCACCCTCGGCTGCATGCACTGTTCGACTTCGGCAATATGATCAACGCCTGCGAACAACCGCTACAAGCCCTCGCCACGCTCGGCCCGCATATTCGCCAGACCCACCTCAAGGGCGTGCGCATCGTCGCCGAGCAGAACGGCTTTGGCCATTACGGTGTGCTGCAGGGCAGCGAGCAGGACGATCTGCCGGGTGCACGCATGATGTTCGAACTCCTGATGCTCGGCGAACAGTCCCCGCAAGTCATCGCATTCATCCTGGAACAGGAAAACCACTACATCGCACCGGCCTTCCGCCAGTCGGATGAGGCGGCCGATCCGTTTATCCCTTACCGGGAAATGAGCGAAACAGCGCTGCCGCCGGGGTTCTCACTGGAACGGATGATGGATGAAGAACATCAGTGGGCTCATAACCAAGTCAGCTATGTGCGCAGGCTGCTGGGCGAACTGCGCACGCTTGCCGAATTGACGCTGGCCACCCGCGCCAACGCGTAAGCCTGATCTCACCCCCCGCATCGCTTATCCCTGACGGACAATAAAAATGACAGCACGTGATAAGGCCAAATGGCTCAGATTTCTGATTCTGATCATCGGTGGCGGCACCATCTATAAACTGGCGAACCTCAAGGACGCCTTTTATGTACCCATGCAGCAGTTCATGGGCCTGACCCATACCGAAATCGGCCTGCTGCTAAGCGCCAACGCCATCATTGCCACGGCGCTGTTCGTGGTCGGCGGCATGCTCGCTGATCGCTTCGACACCCGCAGGCTCATCCCCATCGGTTTGATTGGCACCGGCAGCCTGGGCCTTTATCTGGCTACCTTTCCACCGTTCAGTAACTTGCTGATTGTCTTCAGCCTATTGGCCGTTTGCGCCGACTGCCTCTTTTGGCCATCGCTGCTCAAAGCCATTCGCAACCTGGGTGATGACAAAGAGCAAGGCCGACTGTTTGGTTTGCTGGAGGGAGGCCGCGGAGTCATCGACACGCTGGTGGCCTTCTCGGCCCTGGGTGTGTTCATTGCCATGGGTTCGGGCGAGGATGGCTTGAAATCGGCCATCGTCTTTTACTCGGCCATCGATATCCTGGCCGGGACCCTGACCTGGCTGCTGCTCAAGAGCAGCAACGCCGCACCGGGTGCACAGCCGCGTAACGGCATGGCCAATTTGCTGGAAGCCATCAAGGTACCGGGCATTTGGCTGGTCAGCCTCAACGTGTTCATGGTCTACATCGTCTACTGCGGCCTGACCTACTTCATCCCCTACCTCAAGGATATGTATGAACTGCCCGTGGCCCTGGTCGGCGCCTACGGCATCATCAACCAATATTTCCTGAAGATTCTGGGTGGGCCTGCGGCGGGCTTCATTGCCGACAAACACCTCAAAAGCCCCAGCCGCTACCTGAAGTGGGCATTCCTGGCCCTGTTGCCGACGATGGCGGTGATCATGCTGATCCCCAAAAGCCACACGTTCATCTACGCCGGCATGGCCGCCACGCTTTCCTTTGCGTTGATCGTGTTCTCCATGCGCGGCGTGTTCTGGGCGCCGATGGGCGAAGTGGGCATTGCGCCTCATATCACAGGTTCCGCGTTCGGCATCGGCTGCTTGATTGGCTATGCGCCGGGGATGTTTGCCTACGTGATCTATGGGTCGATCCTCGATCGCTTCCCAGGGCAGGAGGGCTACAACTATGTCTTCAGCTTGATGAGTGTGTTGGCGATCATTGGTTTTGGCGTTTCCAGCCTGTTGTGTCGGGCCGTGCGCAACAAAGCGCCCGTGCCCCAGCCTAGTGCTGCAACGCAGTCCTGAGTGCCTTCTGGTGTAATCAAGGCCCGTGTTGCAGATTGCACACGGGCTTTTTTTCAGGCGGCTTGTTCCAGAACGTTGAACAACTCTTTGAACTCCAGGGTCAACTTGTGCCGAGGCTCAAGATGAATCAGCGGCGATGAGGCCTGATGGGACTCACGCATCTTCACCGACTGGCTCAGGTAGATCGGCAATAACGGCAGCTGCTCTGCCAGCAATTCATCCACCATGTCTTGATGCAGGCTCGTTCGGTTCAGGAACTGGTTGACCACGATACCCTCCACCTCCAACGACTCATTGTGGTCGGCCCGAAGTTCAGCCACTTGGGCGATCACGCTGTACAGCGCCTGCCGGGAAAAACTGTCGCAGTCAAAGGGAATCAATACCCGATCGGCCGCTATCAGGGCACTGTAGGAGTAGAAATTCATCGCCGGTGGCGTATCGATGTAAATGCGCTCGTAATCTTCAGACAACTCCAGCAGCAAGCGGCGCAGCTTCTTGATCTTGAACTTGGCTTCAAGCTTGGGTTGCAGCTCCGAGAGTTCGGCGCTGGCGGTGATCAGGTGCAAATTGTCAAATCGGGTCTGAACGACACCCACCCGGCTGTTCTTGCTGGCTGGGCCGCTGGATAAGGTGAGTTTGAAAAAATCAGCCATTCCCACGGGTACATCATCGCCTGTGAGCCCTGTCAGGTAATGGGTGGAGTTGGCCTGGGCATCCAAGTCCACCAGTAGCGTGCGGTAGCCTTCGGCAGCACTCACGGCGGCAAGATTGCAGGCGATGCTCGATTTACCCACGCCTCCCTTTTGATTGAACACAGCTCGGCGCACGGAGGTTATCTACCCAAAATGGAAATCATATGAAATACAAATGACCATTTTGTTACACATTTACTACCGCTGTATTTCGCTTGGCGTAGGAGCCGGGTTTACCCGCGATGAACATAGGTATCTACACATCTTTTGGTGTACTGCATTTCGTAGCAGTGGCCGAGTAGAACGAGGCCACGTCCGGCTGCGCAGCAGTCGTAAAACCTGGCACTTCAGTATTCAGATACACCGCGAGTACAGGCTTTGCGAGGACTACGTCCCCGGACCTGGCCTCGCTGAACTCGTCTACTGCTACGAATGTAGCCGCTGACGAGGTACGAGGCTGCGATCGGCAGCGAAGCGGCCGTAAAACCTGAGACCGTAATCCATCAGGCACACCGAAGGGCCTGAATTTACGACGGCTTCGCCGCCGATCGCAGCCTCGTACCTCGGCAGCGGCTACAAGAGCCGCGCTGCCCCAGAATTGTGTAGATACCTATGCCGCGATGAATGCACCGCGTTTTTGAGTCAGGCTTGCCTGCGATGAATTCAGGCGCGGCAGCGGCTTCGGGGTTTGTCTGCAGCCTGCCAGCGCATGGTGTTGGGCATTGTCGATTTCGCAAAGTCTGGTTCGACTATTGATCAGGGAATGATGTTCGAGCCTATTGATCAAGACGAATCAGGAGAAGGTCATGCGCACACTCACCGTTGCTGCTTTCATGAGTCTGGATGGCATTATTCAAGCGCCCGGCGGGCCTGATGAAGATACCAGCGGCGATTTCCGCCTGGGGGGCTGGATCGTGCCCTATGCCGACCCCGTGTTCGGCCAGGCCATACAGGATTTGTTCTCGCAGCCGTTCGAGCTGCTGTTGGGGCGTCGCACCTACGATATTTTTGCAAGCTATTGGCCGCATCAACCCGCCGATTCAAGCCACCACGTCATCGCTGAGCTGTTTAACCGTGTACCCAAGCACGTGGCCACGCACCGTGGCGATAACCTTGATTGGCAGAACAGTCATGCGCTGGCAGGAAACCTTACCGACGCGATCCGCGCGCTCAAACAGGGGGACGGCGCCCCGCTGTTAACCCAGGGCAGTAGCGAGCTGGTACGCCAACTGCTGGCGGCGGGGTTGGTGGACGAACTTCGGCTGATGATTCACCCGCTGATACTGGGGCACGGCAAGCGCTTGTTCGACGACCAGGCTCAAGCGGCGGCCTTCACCTTAGTGCACTCCACCAGTACGCCTTCCGGTGTGCTGATTGCCCGTTACGCCCGTAGCGGCGAGGTGCGCACGGGAACGTTCGAGTAATACACAACATCGCGAGCTGTGATGGGCATGGCTACAATCTGACCGTCGTCTGAATCATGCCACTGATTTCCACATAGACCCTGTCGACCTGCTCTTGACGTTGCGCACGTAGCACTTCGACAGGCGCTCGTCATTCACTGTAGGGGAAGCATCATAGTGATTGCCGACAGGTAGGGGCTTCGGATGAAGCCAGCCTTTTCATAAAACTGCACCAATTGCTCATTTAGGGGATGGACGACCAGAGCAGTTGAACCGACCTGGCTTGAGGCACTAATCGCTCGAATGACGGCATCTCTGAGTAAATCACGAGACAGCCCTGTGCCCTGTACTGTTTTGCATACACCCATTCGACCCAAAATCGTAATGGGATGCTGGTCAGGCGAATTACGTTGAGCACTTCTGGGCACTACCGCTGAGCGCATGATCATGCCGCTTGAAAGCGTGTAATAACCGACGACAGTCCTGCTGCCCTTGATGCAGGTGACGAATACGCTAGCGTACTTAGCGATTTGGGCTTTAGAAGCCCTTTTCGACAGGTACTCGTTGATCGAGTTATCACCACAATCGAATGCACTGAGGTCGTGGGACTCGTTCAGTTTTTCGGGAGCCGTTAGCTCCAACGGTTCGGCCTTTCCAACAAACGGCGCAGACATTCGTTATTCCCTATAGAACCCGACTGCAAGGCTTGCTCAAAGGCGTCAAAGTCGCTGTCAGCAAGGACAAAAAGGCGCTGATCAAGGATGACTTCCTCAGCCTTTTTGCAAGCAGCATCCAAGATGAAGCTTGTTCGATCGCTTCCCGACAGTGCTGCCGCCACATCAATCAAGTCACGCTTTTTGAAGTCGACACGCATGTTGATTGGGACGGCTTTGGGTTTTTCCGGTACTGCACTAGATGTTTCTCTGGTCATTTGATGGTCCTTGATGCCGCGTGCTGTCGTGGTCCCCTGACGAAAATCATAGATGCTCCGTGTAGCTAACGTCTACACGCAACGCATTTAGCTACACAACTTCCGATGAGGGGGCGAGGGTGCCGCCTTCCACCTCTGGCTCAAAATAAATTGAGTTGAAAAACCGTTTCAAAAACGCATAGACGATCGAATAACCATCGAAAAACCCGAGGCTTTCAATTCGTAGCCGGCTGACTGTCATGCTGACTGAACGCAGGGTGCATAACCCACTCCAAGCCCTTTTCCAGATGAGATTTGCGACATTCGCCGCATATGACGATAAAAAAGCGCCGGCTGGATGGTGGAGCGGCCTCACACTGCTATGGTTGAAGCTTCACAGCCGATAAGGAGATCAAGAATATGGCAACTCGTATTCTAGAAGTGGGTCGCTTTGACGCAATCGATACCTCAGGGCAGCGCTACACGATCCTTGAATCTGTCAGTCAAACGTCATTGGCAACCATGCATGGGGCAACCCAATGGATTACCAAGTCGACTTACTTCAGAGCGTTAGGCTTTGGCCCTGTCAGTCAGATCAGCGAATTT
The DNA here is from genome assembly GCF_057838865.1 of Pseudomonas sp. KH_021. Taxonomy (NCBI): domain Bacteria; kingdom Pseudomonadati; phylum Pseudomonadota; class Gammaproteobacteria; order Pseudomonadales; family Pseudomonadaceae; genus Pseudomonas; species Pseudomonas sp. KH_021. Next base: position 4,317,153 of record NZ_CM174477.1, read on the forward strand.
GAATTTGAGATTTTTCTCAATGGGGAAAGATTGAAACGCGTGTGATCGTCACGCAGGTGGAGCAACACCCATGTGGCATGCGGTAGTGGTGACCGATCATCCGTCGGAAAAAAGAAAGCTTGAACCCCACATTCGGCGCTTGAATCCATAGCAGTAGAGGGTTGTTTCCCCCGGAGGCCGCCATGAAACCGCATGTGATCAAACTCTTCACCGACCCCAGCGATGCCTGGACCGATATCCGCACCGAGGAAGACCAGCATCCGCGTCACTATCTGCCGCACTTGCTGCTCTGGGCGTTATTACCCGCTGCCTGCCTGTATATCGGGACGACTGGCGTCGGCTGGAGCCTGGCCGGGGAAGAGAACGTCAGGCTCAGCGGCGCCAGTGCCTTGCAACTCTGCATCCTGCTCTATTTGACATCGGTGATCGGCGCAGTCTTGATGGGGATGTTTATTCGCTGGATGTCGCGCACGTTTCACGCCCGCCCTACCCTTAACCAATGCATCGGCTTTGCCGCCTATACCGCCACACCGTATTTCCTGGCGGGCATCACCGGGCTTTACCCCAGCCGCTGGCTGGCTGTCGCGGCCTTGCTCATTGCCAGTCTTTACGCCACCTATTTGCTGTTCGTCGGCCTGCCCCGGTTCATGCGCGTGACGCAAGACCCCGGCGTGCTCTACAGCGCGTCGGTTTGGGGTGCGGGGTTGCTGGTGGTGGTGACGATCCTGGTGGGGATGATCCTGTTTTGGTTCAACGGGCTCACGCCTGGGTACCTGCGCCCCTGAGTCCTCCTCGACTTAATGCATCCTCGCCGTTGAAGACACCAAGACCGATTCGCTCCGCTCAGTTCGGTCAGACGTCTTGAGTTCGAAGCCCTGTTCTACCCAGATCTACGTGGGTTGGCATGGACTGGAACTGTACGACCTCAACAAGGACCCTGCCTTCAGTCATGAGCTGTCCAGCCAGCATCCTGACAAGGTCGCTGAACTGTCGGCCGACTGGCAGGCCTACGCCCGGGATAAAGGTGTGGTTCCGGCACCGATCCGCTACAAATACGGGCAGATGACCTGCCTGTTCACGACCTGCATCCAGTAACCCCTTCGCCAGGATCAAACCACCCGTTCTTTCCCCGCCGACCTCCCTCGCCCATCGGGTCGGATGGAGGTTGGCGACAGAAGATCGGGCCCGCTCACGCCTTTGATCCCTGTTCTTCAGCGCTCAATAAACATCGGCTTACCTTTCGTTCAGGTCCGGGCCGGAGCGTGTTCGTCGACAAAAAATACAAAAAGAGAGCCTTTACCATGCGCCCATCGCCTGCCTTACCCTTCACGAGCCGTTCAAGCGGCATCGTACTGACGGGTTTGTTCGCGACATTGCTCCTGGCCACCGATAACGCTATCGCCCAAGCTAACCCACTGGAACAGCAACGCCCTCTGCGCCCCGGCCTGCCACGTTGGCTGGAGGACTACCGATTCCTCGACGCACCTCACGAAACAGCGCCGTTCGACGCGTTTCGCTATCACCGGCTGTCCGACTCGGCCTGGCTGCACCTCGGTGGCGAGATTCGCTATCGCGCGGATGTGCTCGACGAGCCGTTTTTTGGACTGCGAGGCGTCGAAGACGATTCCTATTTCATGCAACGACTACAATCCCATGCCGACCTGCATGTGCTGGACGGACGCTTGCGAGCGTTCATACAGCTACAGAACACTCGCACGTGGGGTAAGGACCTCTATTCGCCTACCGACGAAAGCGGCAACGATGTGCATCAGGCGTTCATCGACAGTCGTGTCGATTTCTCATCTGCCAGCCTGACCGCCCGGATAGGGCGCCAGGAAATAGCCTACGGCGCGCAAACCTGGGTCACCTATCGCGATGTGCCCAACATACGCTTGGCCTTCGATGGCCTGCGGCTTAGCTTCAATTGGCAGCAAGGCGCCAAGCTGGATGCCTTTGCGGTGCGCCCCGTCCGCACCGACGTCGACGCCTTCGATGACGGCCCAAACAACGATGTGAAATTCTACGGCCTCTATGGAACGCTGCCGCTCGACAAGACTTGGAACATCGATCTCTACGCCTTTGGTCTTGAGACCCAAACGCGCCGTCTTGCAGGGCTGAGCGGTTCCGAGGATCGCTATACCCTGGGCACGAGGATTTTCGGCAAACAGGGACCCTACGACTGGAGTTGGGACCTGGCGGGGCAGTTCGGTGAGATGGCCGGTGCCAGTATCCGCGCCTGGGGACTCTCCACCGATACCGGCTATAGCTATGCGGGGCCCTGGCGCCCACGCCTGGGTCTGCGGGTCGACCTGGCCAGTGGCGACCGAAACGCTGGCGACAATCGCGTGGAAACCTTCGACCCCCTGTTCCCACGCAATGGCGTCTATGGCGAGGCAGCATTGGTCACTTTGTCCAACGTCATCATCGTGGGGCCCGTCATGGCGTTTTCGCCCTGGCAGGATGTGCGTATCGAACCGGGCGTATTCAAAGTGTGGAAACAAAGCCCCGACGATGCAGTGTACTTCCCCAACATGGTTGTCGCCGCGGATCCCGGGCAAAGCTCGGGCCGGGACATCGGCACTATCTTGCGGGCCAACGTGCGGTGGCTGGCATCGAGCAATCTGACCCTTGATGTCGACTACAAGTATTACGACGTTGGCAAAGCCATACGTACTGCTGGAGGAAAGGACAGCCAGTTCATTTCCTTGCGCAGCACATTCCGTTTCTAGGACCAGAATCAGCAAGCTGCCCAAGCGGTGCGGTTGCACGGCATCGAGCGCTCGGGTAGTTTGATGGGCGCGCTGCGGACTCAAGAGCACATCCAGGGAAAAGGGGTATGGAAACGGATTTCGCATTGCAAGAACGGATGGTCGGCTGGCGTCGCTGGCTACATAGACATCCCGAGGCGGGCTTCGCCGAGACCAAGACCAGCGCCTTTATCACCGAGAAGTTGCGCAGTTTCGACCTGCAACCGCATATCGGCATCGGCGGTACCGGTGTCGTCGCCACCATCGAGGGCGAGCAGCCCGGCATCGAGATTGCCCTGCGCGCCGACATGGATGCACTGCCTATCCAGGAAGAGAACACCTTCGCCCACCGTTCCGTCCATGACGGCTGGATGCATGCCTGTGGCCACGACGGGCATACCGCGATGCTGCTAGGCGCGGCCAGCTGCCTGGCGGCAGATCGCAACTTCGCGGGAAAGGTGCATCTTGTCTTTCAGCCGGCTGAGGAAATCGGTACGGGCGCCAAGGCGATGATGGCCGCGGGACTTTTTGAAAATTTTCGGGCCGAATGCGTGTATGGCCTGCACAACTGGCCGGGCTTGGATGTGGGCCGGTTCGTCGTGCACCACGGCGCGGTGATGGCCGGGGCCAGGCCATTCGAAATCGTAGTCAGCGGCTGCGGCTGCCATGCGGCGATGCCCCATCGGGGCTCCGACCCGCTGCTGGCGGCAGCTCACCTCGTGACAGCGCTGCAAAGCATAGTCTCGCGCAATATCGACCCGGCCGATGCGCTGGTCCTCAGTGTCACTCAATTCCACGCCGGCGACACCCATAACGTCATCCCCGACTGCGCCCGGCTGGGTGGCACCATGCGCTACTTCCGCCCCGAGGCCGGCGAGACCGCTTCCCAACGAATGGTCACGTTGGTCGAGCAATTGGCTGCCGGGATGGGAGTTCACGCGTCGTTGAAGTTCTTCGAGTTCGGCTCACCGCCGCTGATCAACAGCGCCGTTCATGCCGACCATTGTGTTGCTGCCGCCAGCGCCGTGGTGGGGCGGGAAAAGGTCGGCACCGGGCTGGCTCCGAGCATGACCGGCGAAGACTTCGCATTCATGCTCGAGCGCAAGCCCGGTGCCTATGTCTGGATCGGCAACGGCTCCGCCGAAGGCGGTTGCTCGTTGCACAACCCCCGCTACGACTTCAACGACAAGGTTATGCCGCTGGGGGTTGCGTACTGGATCGCCCTTGTCCGGCAGCACCTGCAGCCAGCGGGCGGTAACCTCGCCATCGGCGACAGCTAGCCACAAGAAGAATCCGGCCTGGGCGCGGCGGTAACCAGGCTCGCCCAGGTAGTTATCGTCCAGGTCCCAGTTGCGTAGCAGCGCCTGCTATTTTGCTCTACATGTGCGTCGTCCTGCCAGAGCGCGGCAGAGGCGGCGGGGGTCATCGGCTGAGTTCTCTGACCAGGACGTTGAGCGCGGTTTTCGAACGGGTGCGGTCATCGACGTATTTTACGATTACCGCACAAGCCAGCGACACTCCTGGCAATTTCGGGTCGGCGCGATTCCCGGCGATCACCACCGCATTAGCTGGGACCTCGCCAAAGTGCACCTCTCCGGTCTCGCGGTCGACGATCGGTGTTGAGGCGCCTAGGTAGACACCCATGCCGATCACCGCCCCGCTACGCACGATCACCCCTTCGGCAACCTCGCTGCGGGCGCCGATGAAGACGTTGTCCTCGATAACCACCGGATTGTCGCCGATGGGTTCGAGCACACCGCCCAAGCCCACGCCACCGGAGATATGGCAGCGTGCCCCGACCTGGGCGCAGGAACCGACTGTCGACCAGGTATCGATCATTGTATCTTCGCCGACATAGGCCCCGATGTTGACGAAGCAGGGCATCAGCACGGCGCCCGGGGCGATGTGAGCACCGGCCCGGACCACGGCACCGGGTACCACGCGGATGCGCGCATCACGGAACGCGCCATCGTCCCAGTGCTCGAATTTCAGCGGCAGCTTATCGTAGCTTTTCGGACGGTCAGGGCGGGTTTCGCCCAAGGCATTTTCGCGGGTTAGGAACAACAGCAGGATGAGCTTCTTGACGAAGGTATCGGCGACCCACTGGCCGCCCTCCAGACGAGCGGCCCGCAGTCCGCCGCTGTCCAGCGCGGCAAGGCCGGCTTCGATCATCGGCACCAGGGCCTGCAGCTCTGCCGACGTCAGTTGCGTGCGCCGTTCAAAGACTTCTTCAATCAGTGCGCGATTGTTCATTTAACGATCCTTGTGGGGCTAAAGACGGAGACCGGTTGCCATTGAACCGGTCCGGTATGGTCATCAAAGGTCTCAGCCCGACGGATTTCCAGGACATCGCCGTCGTCGGTCAGCATCAGTTCTGCCGGACGCAGGCGGCCGTTGTAGTTAAAGCCCATGGCATGGCCGTGGGCGCCGGTGTCATGGATCAGCACCAGGTCGCCGATGGCAGGTATCGGCAAGGTGCGATCGACGGCGAACTTGTCGAAGTTCTCGCACAGTGCTCCGACCACGTCGAACACTCCCTCGGGACGCTGGTCTGCAAAAGGCAGTGTCAGGTGGTGATAGGCACCGTACAACCCCGGTCGCATTAGGGCGGACATCGAGGCATCCAGGCCGACAATTTCCCGGCCTTTGCTACAGCGGTTGATCACCTGGGAAACCAACACCCCGTGCGGGCCAGTGATGTAGCGCCCTAGTTCCATCAGCAACTTCGGCATGTGCCGGGGGAACGCTTGCTTAAGCGCCTGTTTCAGCGCGTCGGCATAGGCAGTTAGGTCTAGGGCCTGGTCATCGGTCCGATAGGGAATGCCCAGGCCACCGCCAATATTGATGTACTCGAGTTCGATGCCCGCTTCCCGGGCGACCCTCGCCCCCATTTCTATGACCTGCACCCCGGCCTGTACTGCTCGCTCCAGTGACAGTTCGTTCGCACACATCATGCCGTGGATACCGAAGCGTCGGCCCCCCAGGTCGCGTGCATGGCGGTAGCTCTGGACTAGGTCGGCCTCGGGTACGCCGAATTTCGATTGTTGCGCATTGCCCATTTGCGACGAGCGGGCGATGACCCCATGGGGAGAGACCCGGAAAGCGACGATATTGGGTAAGGTCGTCACCCGGTCGAGCATGCTGCGGTCATCGAAAGTAATGAGGGCGCTGGCGTCCAGGGCCGTCTGGTACTCTCCGAGCGCAGTGTTGTTGGAGGTGAAGACGATGTCGTCGCCCCGCGCGCCCAGCCGTTTGGCCAGCATCAGCTCGACCGGCGATGAGCAGTCCAGGCCGCTCCCCTCCTTGAGCAGAGGGGCCAGGATTGCTGGGGTTGGGAGCGCCTTAACCGCGAAGTATTGACGAAACGCAATGCCGGCAAATGCTTGAGCCACTCGTCGGTGAGTCTGGATGATGGCGCGTTCATCGTAGAGATGAAAGGGCGTCGGGTAACGTGCCGCCAGATCATCTAGCAGAGGTAACAAACGCTGGGCGAAGCTTTCGGATATAGGCACAGCAGGTTTCTCCTCGCGGCGCAGGAACGGGTTGACTCAGGGCACCAGGGCGACGCACATAGTGCGATTGCGCAGGCCGCTGATTGGTCGCTTGTAAGGGAAGTAGTACGACTCCAGGAGCTGGAAGCCGGAGGCGCTCAGGGCATCACGTAGGTAGTCCTTGGAGATGAACCAGAAGTCCTCGACTTTCTCGTGGGGCGCGAAAGGCGCCTCGGGGTCGCGTGGCGAGTCATTGGAGAACACCAAGCGTGCGCCGGATTTAAGGCCCAGCTCCTTGAGCTTGGCGAAGGTCGGCTTGAGCTCCTGCTCGGGGTGAAAGAGGTGGCCCAGCAGGCCATCGGCGTAGACCACGTCGACGTCGGCCAGGGAGCCGGGCTCCAGCGCGAAGAAATCGGCCTTGTAGGCGGTGATTCCCTTTTTGCGGGTCAGGACCACGGCTTCATCGTTGCAGTCGATGGCCAGCACCCGGCGATTGGTCTCGGCCAGGTCGCCCTCGACGAATCCGTTGCCACAGCCAATGGAGAAGATCGTTGCTCGTTCCGGGCTGAGGGAGATCAGCTTGAGACCCATGTGCGAGCGGTACTCAGGGCTGTAGGTGGACGGCGTGATGGAGTCGTTGAAGGCACCACCCTGTTCCCAGATGGCGTAGATGGTTGCATTGCTATCGCCAGTCTCGCGGTCGGTGCAGTAGTAGTTTTTTACCTGATCAAGGTTCTGCATTGATTTGGTCATCTCTGTCTCTCCTTGTTTAGAGGGGGCTTCAGCGAGGTCGCGCCGCAATCCGTTGGTGCACGCACAGGCTCTTGTACGTATTCGATGGACTGCCCTGGCGCTTTGGCCAGCGCAGCGACCAGAGGCTGCAACGACAGGGGCCGTGCAGGGCCGTAGAACTGATAAAGGGCGACGGCGGTATCCGGGTCGTCACCGAGCAGGGCATCGGCCAGGACCCTGGCCAGCGAGCGCAAGCCAGCCAGCAGGGCGCCATGATCAACCACCAGTTGCGGTTGTTCCGTGCTGTCCTGGCTCAGCGTCAGGGCACCGAGCTGGACGAAATACGACAATTGCAGGTACATCCCGTCGCAGTCCGGAAATAGCCCGAGCCCGCGGTTCAAGTAGCGAAGGCATTCCGCCAAGTAGTATTCGAGTACCAGCTCGGGCGGAATCTGCAAGGCAGGCGCCCACACCTGGGCGAGGATCAGGATGCCATATACATCCGCTGCCACCTCTTGCAGTACTACCGAAGCCCAACGGCTGGCTGTGTTCAAAGAGGCGTATTCGGTGGCCGGGCGATGAACGAAATGGCCCAGTTCATGGCCGAGCACGCCTAGGGTCGGAATGCGTGTTAGGTGCTCGCTGGTCGGGTCATAGTATTTTCCGGTCGACAGGAACTGCCGGGCCAGGGGCGCAGCTAGTGTGCTGTCTGCGAAATAGCTTTTCTAATTTTTCACCTACACTTCAGGTGTCATTTCCCCCTTGGAGAGCTTCAGGTGAGCGCACTGGACATTACGCTTAGCTCCGAAGAAAAGGCCGAACTGAACCGGCGCGTTCGCTCCGCCACCATTCCCCAGCGTGAAGGTCGTAGAGCACGCATTGTGCTGCTTGCAGCACAGGGCGAAACACGGGAAGAGATTGCACGACTGACTGGGTTTTCTCTCCCGACAGTCACCAACTGGTGCCAACGCTTTCAGTTGCTCCGGCTCGACGGATTGATTGATAAACCAGGTCGTGGACGCAAGTCGTCGCTGCCTGCCGATACTGTCCGCCGCGTCTTGGAGCAGGTCACGAAACCTCGCATTGGCGAGTCGCGATGGAGCTGCAGGAGTATGGCGAGAGCGGTCGGGATTTCTTCGAGTACGGTCCATAAGTTATGGGCTGCCAATGACTTGAAGCCTCATCTGACTCGCACCTTCAAGCTCTCAAACGATCCGCAGTTCGAACAGAAATTCTGGGATGTTATCGGCCTTTACCTGGCCCCGCCGGACAAGGCATTGGTGCTGTGTTGCGACGAAAAAAGCCAGGTGCAGGCCTTGGAACGCACGCAGCCTGGATTGCCTCTGGGCATCGGCCACATCCAGACGAAATCACATGATTACACCCGCCACGGCACGGTTACATTATTCGCTGCGCTGGATTATCTGCAGGGAAAATTGATCAGCAGCATCGAACGTCAACACCGTCATCAAGAGTGGTTGTCCTTCCTCAAGAAGATCAACAAGCAGACCCCCAAGAATCTCCAGCTTCACCTGATCGTCGATAACTATGCGACGCACAAGCACGCCGCCGTGAAAACCTGGCTGGCGAAGCACCCGCGTTTCCATATGCACTTCACACCGACGTCCAGCTCTTGGATGAACATGGTCGAACGATTTTTCCGAGACATCACGGTGTATCTACGAGACGGTAGCTTTGCCTCGGTGCGCGAGTTGGAATCCTCGATAACAACGTTCATGGCACTAAGAAATGCTCAGCCGACCCGGTACGTTTGGAACGCGAAAGGCGAGGAGATTTTGAGCAAAATCCAACGAGCTCGCGAGGCACTTGAGGCCGTACCATAGGGATAAATTATTTCGAAGACAGCACACTAGCTGCTCGACCATGGCCTTGTGGGTATTAGCGAAGTAGTACGTTTTCTTGAACGGGGAACGTTTGACGCCTTCGTCTTCCGGGAGGAAATATGCCACGTGCTTTGGGTGCAGGTTGCCTTCGCCGGCCATGAAAAATAGGTCGGTCGCGGCGAATGCAGGTAACTCTCCCAGGCGCAGGTCGGTATGCAGTTGCTTGAGGTAGGCTGGCACCTGGTCAACCAGACCCATGGCGTGTTCCACGTCTTGTTGCCGTGCCTGATTGTGTCGGCAGCCGAAGGCTGTTGGCAGCCCACCCGGTTGCTTTCCGTACCAAGTGGCAATCTGCCCGGCGATTAGTGAGACATCCTCTTGCAAACCGGCCAGGGTCTTGAGTATCTCGTCGTTGTAGCCGTGCTCGATGGCCTTGGCCCTGAGGAGCACGGCCTGGCGGTCATGATCGTGCTCCAGCTCGTCGCCGAGTGCACGCAAGGCCTGGGCCACGGCGGCCGGTTCGCTGAAGCGGGTGCTTTCTGCCATGCCGTGAGACTTAGCACTGCGCCATTGAGCATCAATCGCGGCCTTGAGCGCGTCCAGGCGTTCGCTCCAGGTGTCGTCGTGGCGAGGGCTGGCCGTGACCAGGTCAAGCAGGGTCAGGTTGTAGCTGTTTGCCGGTGGCCAGAAAAGACTGCGATAACCACGGTAGGAGCTGGCTTTGGAAAGATTACTGGAATAGTCGAACCGATTCATATCTATTACTCCCTCTACATGATGTACGGCAGCGTACGTCGCCACCAAACAGGCGCGAGCATGAATGCGGAAACTGCAACTGAACGGTGTTTTGGACGACCGTGGTTTATAGTGGCGGCAAATACCACTGATGGCACTCTAAGCTAGCTAATTAATTTAGTGCTACCTAGTGGGCTTGACTATTAGATAGTCGCGCTGGCATTGCAGCCCAAAGCCAAAGCAACTAGGACTGTGCAGAAAAACGGATGTGCAGTAACGGACAGATGAACATCCACACACTCCTTAAATCACATTTCCAGGTGAAGTCGTGACACACGAAGAGCCACGTTGCTTGCTGGCCAGCATAACAGCGAATTTTTTGACGACAAGTAATTAGGTGGTGTACGAAAAGTAATGTCGTAAATACCTCATGGTGCATATCAGAGAGACCATTGCCCCAAAACTTTTTGCCAGTTTGTCCTATAGGGTACCGATCCGTCGGCTCCCCGAATCGCAGAGCATATGAATCTTGGTCGTGAGGCCACCGCGACTGTGCCCCAGAGAATAGTCTAACGGTTCTTCAGTCCCCCATTTTTTCCGGCGCCGGAGGAGGCTCGGGTTGTGCCACTGCGGTGGAGTCGATCATCCAGGTGTCCAGATCGATCAGCCCTTGCTCATTGAGCTTGATGTGCAATCGCTTGAGCGTCTGGTCAAGCGTGCCTCGATTTCGCCAGTCGCGAAAGCGCTGATAAACCGTCGACCAAGGACCGAAGCGCTCAGGCATATCGCGCCATGCGGCCCCCGAGCAGAGCACCCAAAGGATGCCGTTGAGCATCAATCGGTCGTTGCTGCGTGGACGTCCGGTTTTCTGATGCTGGCTGATCAAATCTTTGATCAGTTCCCAGGATGCATCGCTGAGTTCGTATCGTTTGGCCATCAGGAGCTCCTGCCTTTAATGGCGACGATTTTAACCATTTCGGTGTTTCAAGGGTTTTCGTACAGAACCTAGGCGAAATATCTGCAAACGATCAATTCATAAGCAGCTTGATCGATAAAAATATAAATCTATCAATTGCTTAGTATTTTTATGATGCCATTTTAGCGCTCTCGTGATACTGCTGAAATACGTGACCAGCAAGCATTGAAATGTAAGCGATAGTTACATGGCATGTTCAAGTGCGCACTTGTTTGGTGCATTGCTGGAGCTGTTTTGGCGCACCTCCAATTTGTCTTGCTGTTTGCGCAAATTACTCTGGACGATAAGGTTTAAGCTGTCGGACTATCGTTTGCCGGATAGGCGCTTGTCATTGATGTGTTGTTTGAAGTAGTGTTTGTTAAGACTGAGGAAGCGCACTTCAAGAAATCAGTAATTAACCTGTTTTTCCGTACTTCAGGTCATTGAACTACAGGGGCCGCCGCCAATTAAGGCGTTGCAAATAGATAATTTGACACGGAGTGTTATATGAGCGGCATGGCCGGTTGGGTCGACCTGCTTCATGGTGTTGGGCAGCAAGCGGCGGTACCTCATTCGATGGTCGCAGCGATGGCCGGACGGGGGCCCGATGGGCAGGCGGTATGGTTGTGTCCCGAGGCTGCGCTGGGGCATTGCTTGAGGAACACGTCGCGCTATGACTGTGACGAGCAACCCTGGATTGGCGAGATCAACGGCGCCACCGTTGCGATCATGTACACGGGGCAGCTCTATAACGCGCCGCAGCTGCAGCAGCAGCTCAAAGGCCATGGCCCGAGGCCCGACAACTGGTCCTACGCCGAGATCATTCGCCGTGCCTATGCCCAGTGGAGCCTTGGCTTCGTTGAGCGGCTCGAAGGCATGTTCGCCATTGCGATTTGGGACAGCCAAAAGCGCCAGCTACTGCTGGCACGTGACCGCCTTGGCCTGCAACCTCTGTACTACAGCCTCTATGACGGTGGGATTATTTTCGCCAGCGTGCCTACGGGGATACAGGCCCATCCGAAATTCACCGCGAAACTGGACACGAGCGCACTGGCCATCGTGCTTCAGCCGCGAATGGCGCTGCCTGGCGAAACTCCCCTGCAAGGGCTGCGCGAACTGCCACCAGCCACTGTTCTGAGCTTCGGCGAGCAGGGCCATGATCTGCATCGTTACTGGAAACTGGAGAGTGCCCCGCATACTCATGGCTTTGAGCAAACAAAGGACCATATCCGTGAGCTGCTCGAAGCCATCGTGGCGCGCCAGTTCGCCCGCGAAGTGCCCTGCGGGGCGATGCTTTCAGGCGGCATCGACTCCACCTCGGTGGCCGCGCTGGTGATGAAGCTGCTGGCGAGCCAGGGCTCCCAGGCTGCACTCGATACCTTTTGCTTAAAGTTCGACAGTGACGAGGGCGCTTTCACTTCCACCGAACTGCGGCCCGACATCGATGCTCCGTTTGCCGCGTTGGCCGCCAAGTACATGGGCACGCACCATACGACCCTCAGCGCCACCATGCAGGACCTGCTCGGCGTCATTCCGGCCACGCGCAAGGCCCGGGGCTTGCCCGGTTGGGGGCAGTTTGATGCCTCGATGTATCTGCTGTTCGAACGCATGCGCGGCAGTTGCACCGTGGCGTTGACCGGCGAGGCCGCCGACGAGATCTTCGGTGGCTACCCCTACTATTTCAAACCCGAGCTACTAGCCCGTGCGCAATTTCCCTGGTTGGGTGACGGTCCAAAGCTGGTCGATTACCTGTCACCGAGCCTGATCTCCGCGCAGCGCGTGGCCGAGGACGAACGCGCCCGCTATGACTACTGGCTGAGCCAAGTACCACGCCTGCCTGGAGAGGACACCGAGGCGGCACGTATGCGCGAGGTCCTGTTCCTCGGCATGGCCGGCCCGTTGTCGGTGATCCTCGAACGTAAGGAACGCATGAGCATGGCCCAGGGGCTGGAAGTGAGGGTGCCGTTCTGCGATCCGGAATTGATCCAGTACATGTGGAATGTACCTTGGGAAATGAAATCCCATGGCGGCGTGAAGGGGCTGCTTAAAGCAGCCATGTGCGACATCCTGCCGCCGAGCACCTTGTCGCGGAAGAAAAGTGCCTACCCGCACATCCAGGATTCGGAGTACGACCTGGCACTGATTCGCGAAGCGCGGTGGATCGCAACGGCCCCGGATTCGCCGATCGCCTGGATGTTCGATACCCCTCGCCTCAGCGCACTGATCGAGCAGATCGCGGCGCATCAGCTCAAGGCTTCAATGCTGCCGGGCGGAGCAAGCCCGGCGCACCTGTTGATCCAGCTGGTGGAGATGCATCGCTGGATTGTCGATAACAGGGTCGCGGTGTGAGGCACTGTCAGAACGGAAGTCTGATCCCATGGATAACAAGGAGGCTGCATGCTTGAACTAATCCCCATTACCGATTCAATCGGCACCGAAGTGCGTGGCATCGACGCCAATGCCAGGCTCAGTAACGATACGATCGAAGCACTTTACAATGCATGGATCGGCACCACCATCCTACTAATTCGTGGCCAGTCCATGAGCCCCGAGCAGCAACTGGCTTTCAGCCGCAAGTTCGGCGAGCTGGTGAGCTATACACGCTCGCAGTTCAGCGAGAAGTCTCAGCCGGAAATCCTCATCCTGTCTAATATCACCCAGGACGGGAAGCTGATCGGCTCGCCGATCAGCGGCCGGGTCTGGCACACCGACGGCCACTATCTGGACATGCCACCTGCGGGCTCCATGCTGCATGCGCTGCAAGTACCGCCGGTAGGTGGCGACACCTGGTTCGCCAACATGTTCGCGGCCTACGAGGCACTGCCGGAGGCGATCAAAGAACGCATCGAAAACCTCAAGGTGGTGATTAGTCGAATCCAGTCGCGGCCTTACAACTACCCCGACCGGCCTGCGCCATCGGCGCGTGAACTGGCCGAGTGGGTCGACGTGCCGCAACCTCTGGTGCGTACCCATGAGGTAAGTGGGCGCAAAGCGCTCTATTCCGGCGGCAACGTGCCGTGGCATATCGAGGACTTGCCGCTGGAGGAGAGCGCGCCGCTAGTCACGTTCCTGCAAGAGTTCTCGGTGCAGCCGCAGTTCACCTATCGGCATCGCTGGAGGGCGGGCGACATCATCCTCTGGGACAACCGCAGCGCCATGCACAAGGCCACGGTATACGACCAGTTGGCACATCGTCGCCTGTTGCACCGCACCACCATCGGCGCACGCACCACCGATGATCAGGGCAGGAGTCCTCGGGCATGAACGAGTACGACTACATCATCGTCGGCGCCGGTGCAGCCGGTTGCGTGCTGGCGTCGCGCCTGAGTGAAAACCCAGCCGTCCAGGTGCTGCTGCTCGAGGCCGGCGCCGAACGCCGCAGCCCCTTGCTGTCAATACCGATGGGCGAGGTGTTGCTGATGGGCAACCCGAAGTACGATTGGCGCTTCGAGACCCAGCCGGACCCGACGCTGTGTGGGCGCACGCTGCAGATTCCCCGTGGGCGCCTACTCGGCGGGTCTAACCTGATCAACGGGATGATCTTCGTCCGTGGTCAGCGTGAGGACTTCGACGAGTGGTCCAGCCAAGGCAACCCTGGCTGGACCTGGGATGAGGTACTGCCGTACTTCCAGCGCCTGGAGTCGAGCGTGGAGGTGAGCGGCAGCAGCCGTGGCCAGGACGGTCCAATCCACGTGGCCCTACCACGGGAACGCGACGAGCTGTGTGATGCCTTTCTCGCGGCCGCCGGAGAAGCCGGATACGCCCGCAACCCCGACTACAACAGCGGCGACCAAGAAGGCTTCGGCTATTACCAAGTCAACCATGACCAAGGGCGTCGGTCCTCGGCATACGAAAGGTATCTGTTGCCTGCGCGCGAGCGTGCAAACCTGACGGTGATCACGGAGGCGCCGGCGCAGCGCCTGCAGTTCGAGGGCAAGCGCTGCATCGGCGTCGAGTACCTAAAGGGCGCGCTGCGGCTCGCTAAAGCCCGCCGTGAAGTGATCCTCAGTGCCGGGGTCATCCAGTCGCCGCAACTGCTGGAGGTGTCCGGCGTTGGCGCGCCAGCGGTGCTGGAAAAGGCCGGCGTCACCCTGCGACATGCACTGCTTGGCGTAGGTGAGAACTTCCGCGACCACTTCGCGTCCCGCCTGAAATGGCGTATCCGCCAGAGGATCACCTTCAACGAGCGCACCCGTGGTTTGGCGTTATTCAAAGAAGTGCTCCACTACCTCACCCACCGTCGCGGGGTGCTGAGCCTGCCGATTGCCCTAGGTCATGGCTTTGTCAAGTCCCGTGCGCAGGAGCCGCGGCCCGACCTGCAATTCCATTTCGCCCCGGCCAGTTACGGCCCGGGATCCAGTCGTCGGCTTGACACTTTACCCGGCATGACCGTGGGGTTGTACCCCTTGCGTCCAGAGTCCCAGGGTAGCATTCACATCCGCTCCAACGACCCCAGCATGGCGCCGGTCATCGAGTCGCGCCTTCTCGAGCATGAAGAAGACCGACGGAGGATGATTGCCGGTATGCACATCATCCGCTCGATCGCTGCGCAGCCGGCGCTGGAGGCTTACTGTGACTATGAGTTGTCGCCAGGGTCCAAGGTGGCCTCCGATGAAGAGTTGCTGGCATTTGCTCGCAGTCAGGGCGATACCTCCTATCACCCCATCGGCACCTGCCGTATGGGCAACGACGCCCTGGCCGTAGTCGACCACCGCCTGCGAGTTCGCGGCCTTTTAGGTTTGCGGGTGATCGATGGGTCGATTATGCCAACCATGGTCTCGGGCAACACCAACGCTGCCACCCTGATGATCGCGGAGAAGGGCGCGGACATGGTGCTGCAGGACTATGAGCTGATGATCCGGCCATCGACGGCTAATCTGGGCACGTTCAGCATCAATCAGGGCGACCCCGAGGAGATGCAGACTGCCTTGCTTCTGCAACGCTCCGAAGACTACGCGCGCTCCCTGTACCCGGATGAACGTGTACACATGCTCGACGTGGCTCAGCTCAAGGCACCGGGGGTGAGCTTCGTGGTCGCCCGCGACCTGCACACTGGCCAGGTCCTGGGTTGTGGTGCCGTCGTGGTCATCAGCGTCGGCCAGGCCGAAATCAAGCGCATGTTCGTCGACGACAATGCCCGTTGCCGGGGCGTGGGCGCGCGACTGCTCAAGCAGCTCGAACATCTCGCCCATCACAGCGGAGTTACTACCCTCTTGCTGGAAACCGGGGTCAGCCAGCCGGAGGCACTTTCCTTGTACCGTCGCTTCGGCTTTCGTGATCGCGGTCCGTTCGCCAATTACCGGGAAGATCCGCTGAGCGTGTTCATGGAGAAGACCATCAATGGGCAAGCCTGAGGTGAGCTTGGCCGGCACCGTCACCCCCGTGAGTCAGGGGCTGGCTCGGGCCGGCATCCTCTATGTGGCGGCCTTTCTAGTGCTGGCCAATGCCAACGCGGTGTTCTCGGGCAACCTACTGCAGCAGTTGCACCCGTTCACCTTCCTGTTCTGGAGTTTCGCTATCACCAGCGGCTTCTTTCTGGCGCGGTTATTGCTGATCGCCGGTACCCGGGGGGTGGCAATCGGTGTCGATGCCGCGGGCCCGCTTACAGTTCTGAACATCACCAGCGCCTTGAACTGGATCGGCTACTTCTATGCACTGCGCTATATCGAGCCGGCCATCGTCAGCGCGATCATGGGCGGGCTCGGACCATTGAGCACTATCCTGCTGGAGCGGGTAGTGCGTCGGCGGCAGTTACCTGGATACACCTATGCGGTGGCGGTGGGCGTTCTATCCGGCACGGCGTTGCTGGCCTGGGCGTCACTGGTTGGGCTGTCGGGAATTCGCCCGATCAACTTCGGCGACACCCTTATTGGCCTCGCGGCGGCGGCATTGGGCGGCACGTCCCAGGCGCTGAACACCATCGCTACCAAACAACTAGGCGAGCGTAGCTGGACCGCCGCGCGGATCATGGCCCACCGGTTCTATCTTCTGATCTTCGTCGCGGCAGTGCTTGCCTACAGCGGCCCCGGCTTCGCGTTCGCCTCGAGCACCCAGGTCGGTGGTTTGGCGATTGCGACCTTGCTTGGTGTAATCGTTCCGTTGTGGTTGCTGCAGCGCGGCATCCTGCTTTCGGAGCCCTTCACCGTGGCGGCGTTGCTGGCTTGGGCGCCGCTGCTCACATACGTCTTTCAGGTATTCGATGCTCGAATCCAGTGGTCAATGACCTCTGCGCTGGGCTGTTCAGTGATCGCCCTGGTCACTGTTTTCGGTACATGGATGAAATTCACGAGAGATAGAAAATGACGCAAACCATAGAAAAAGTCCTCGTCGTGGTCGATGGTTATTCGTCGGGCTCGCAGCTGCCAACGCTGATGGCCGAGTCCGGCTGGAAGTGCATTCACGTGCGCGGGACGGCCAACCCGCCGGACTACTACCTTCGTACCTTCCACAAGGATGAGTACATTGCTCACTTCGAGTACCACGGTGACATCCAGCGCCTCGCGAACGACGTCAAAGCCTTCCATCCAACCGCCGTACTGCCGGGTACCGAGAGCGGGGTAATTATTGCCGACCTGCTGGCTGCCGCCTTGCAACTGCCGGGGAATGACCCGGCCACTAGCCACGCACGACGTGACAAGTACACCATGCACAATCGCCTGAAGGCTGCTGGCCTGCGCAGCATGGATCATTTTCTGGCCCGTGACCGGGCGGTCCTGAGCGAATGGGCCGCCAGTGGCAGTTGGCCGGTGGTGATCAAGCCCCAGGCTAGCGCGGGCACTGATTCGGTGACCTTTTGTGCCGATCAGCGCGAGCTCGAGAAGAGCTTCGACAAGCTTTTCGGCACAATCAATCAACTGGGCGAGCGCAACGACGCGGTGCTGGCGCAACGCCTGCTGGTGGGGCCGGAGTACTTCATCAACGGTGTCAGCGGCCATGGCAAGCACGTGATCACCGAGATCTGGCGCGCCGACAAGCTGCAGGCGCCGAATGGTGGCTGGATCTATGACCGTGCCGTGCTGCTCGACCCTACCTCCCCCGAGATGAAGGAAATTGTCGAGTATGTTCACGGTGTGCTGGATGCCTTGGGTATCCGCTACGGTGCCAACCATACTGAGTTGATCGTCACCGAGGCCGGTCCGACCCTAATCGAGTGTGCTTCGCGCTTATCCGGCGGGCTGAACCGCCCGGCGGCCAACTACGCGGTTGGCGCCAGCCAGCTGGACTTGGTCGGTAAGCTGGTCAGGGAGGGGGAGTCGGCCATCGACGCCATCGTCGAAGCGCAGCAGGGGCACCATTACCCGTTGTGGCAGGTGCAGTTTATCTCGAACCAGGAAGGTGTGGTGACCCGCTCTTCTTACGATGAACTGCTCAAGACATTGAAGAGTAAGGCGTGGCTCCAACGTGCGCCGCAGGCCGGGGATACTGTGGTCAAAACCGTCGACCTTTTCTCCAGTCCGGGTATCGTCTTCATGAGCCATGCCGACACCGATGTGCTTAAGGCTGACTACCAGATCGTGCGGGAGTGGGAGCGTGCCGTGCGCCTCTTCAGCGTCCAGTAGCCCTGCGCCTTCGCCCCAGCACATGGTCTAGCGGTTCTTCAGCCCCCCTTTTTCCGGCGCCGGAAGAGGCTCGGGTTGCGCGCGCTGCCGGGGTCGCCATGAACAGGCGACGCACGGTGAAGAGTTTGCGTTCGATCAGCGTCTCAGCCTGGGCGGAAACATCTGGAAAGCGATGTCGAAGCCTTCCTCGATCGGATCGACAACACGATCATTGACGACGACATCGACTTCGATGTCCGGATAGAGCTCAGTGAACTCGGCCAGCAACGCGCCAAAGCGATTGATTGCAAAACCGGGCAACATTTGCACCCTGAGTTTCCCGACCGGCTTGGCTCGTTGATTGCGCATCGGTTCGGTCAGTGCGTTGAACCCAGCCACCATGTCAGCACACTCTCGATAGTACGAGGCGCCCACCTGACAGCCTGACGTGCCGTGTACTACGATGGAAGAGTGGCGAATTGATAAAGGCTTCCAGTTGCTGGATCCGATGGGTGACCACGGAGCGAGTGACGCCAAGCTGCTGTGCGGCACGGGCAAAATTGCCTGTCTCGGCGACCCTGACGAACGCCTCGATACTCAACAGGCGATCCATACAGACACCTCTCTTTTATTGTATAGCGCTACCCATTCAGGTCTGCGCGCGACTTTGGCGCGAGCAAGTATCTCGGCAGCTCAATCGAGCTTTGAAACGCAAAACGGGGAAGCCCTTTTCAGGTGCTTCCCCGCTGCGTTATTCCCAGTTTGTTCCCACATCGTTCCCAAAACGGTTTTCGCTTTGAGAAACTCCTATGAAAACAAGGAGTTAGGTGGCGGAAGCGTAGAGATTCGAACTCTAGGATAGTTGCCCATCGACGGTTTTCAAGACCGATACGAAGATCCCCGCGCGGCGCACGCTCCGCTCGGATTTCGGTTCCAAAACTTTTGAATTACCGCCCCGCTACAGGGCGCATTCCTCAAGGATGCTGCCGTCTGGTTTTGGAACTGATTTTTGCCACCTCTTCGAGTGGCTTCCCACCCCCAGCACGGCTGGACAGTACTTCTGATACGCCGTAGCTTTGAGTCTTAAAACTAAGCGAGCGAGGAGTCGCGATGACCCAACACATCTCTGCAGATGAGGCCACCCACATTATCGCGTCAGCA
The DNA here is from genome assembly GCF_057838865.1 of Pseudomonas sp. KH_021. NCBI lineage: Bacteria > Pseudomonadati > Pseudomonadota > Gammaproteobacteria > Pseudomonadales > Pseudomonadaceae > Pseudomonas > Pseudomonas sp. KH_021. The sequence goes on from NZ_CM174477.1 coordinate 4,336,356, forward strand.
TTTTCTCCGCTCCGCTGTGTGGCCGAGCCTTGGGATTATGGCCATCGGGTGAAATTCCGAATATTTGATGACGACGACCAGCCTGTGCTTACAGCAGAGGATCTGGTCAAGAGGCAGTTTTCCAATCCGGCCAGGCTTAGAGAAGCGATTATCGCCGCCCGTGAAAATTTGGTGCAGCGGGGGTTCGAACTCGACGAATGGAATTTCTAACAGAAGGAAGCCTTCCTTACTGCAGCAGTAGTGTGGCGATTAGACCGAAACCCATACAGAGCAAGGCTTTCGTCCGAACGTTGTCTAATTCAGAACTGCCAGATTGGCCCGCTTGGGCCAATAAAACCGGGACAGACCTAGGTAGTTTTAGACAGCTATTTCCTCCCAGCGGCGTCCTGCCGACCGAACACAATCCCCATCGACACGCTCCAACTGCTGTTAGCAACTCCTGCTCGTAACCGATCCGCTCCCGGCGCTAGACGGTTAGAAATTCATCTGGAGGTTCCAATTCGGTATGCTGAGACCTGGGCATAGCAAAGGGTCGCCCAACCCACAACTCGAGGAAGACGCCATGAGCCAGAGGCAAGAGGAACTAAGGGAGCAGCTTATGTCGGAATCCAAAGAGGAGCTTGATGCAGAATTGGCCCCCCATCACCAGCGAATTAAGGAGCTGCAGGATGAGATCGCAAAAGAGCAAGACACCATAAAAAGCAAGATGGAGGGCTCGCATTACTACCGAATGATGATGAAAGACTGACGAGTAATTCCTACTCTGCTCGACTACTTGTTACTGACAGGCAAGCTTGGGCGACACCAGCAGGGGGCAATGCTGATCAGGTCCGCCTGACGCGCTGATTTTTTTGGCTGTCCAGCTCGGTGCCTAACTTGTTAGCCTGCCAGCGCTGTCGCCCACTTCGCGGAAATCATGCCAGCACCTGCGCTGCCCGATCGCGCAACGCCAGCCGTTCGACCTGGCCGGTGAGCCCTCCGTTGATCTTGCGGGTGATCTTGGCGAACAACCCGGCATCCCCCAGTTCGTTCAGGCCATTGGCCGACCAGAACCACGCCGCCGACATCGCAGCATGCTCCGGCTGCTCGAGCAGTTCTGGGCGGGCGACCAGATCGAGGCCCAGCGCTACGCCGGCATCCCGATAATTCGTTTTTCCGGTGATTTGAATTAGACCCCTTCCCCGGTACCGCCAGCCATCACCCGGCGCGGTGTTGCCCATGCGCGAGTTGTAGACCACCGCGGCGATACGCTCCGGTTGACGGGCGTACTTCGCAGCCAGCTCGGCGTCAAACCGTGCCGGCCATGTCGCAACCAACCCTTTGGCGCTGTAGTTCAGGTTCTCTACCAGACGCGTCAGCTGCGCCGACTCGTGGCCCACTTGTGCCAGGAAAGCCGCCATGCGCACTGCAGAGTCAATCTGATACCGGGCCATGGCCGCGTTAAGCGCAGGAACAAAAACGGCCGCAACTGAGCGGGCGTTCGGGAGGATTTGCAGTAGTTGCTGCTGGATGATCGGCATTTTTTCTCCAGGCGAAAAAATGCCCGCTCAATGGCGGGCCTCGATGATCAGCTGACTCAGGTGGGGCTATTGGTTATCCATGGCTGCCAAACGCCTGCGGCATAACTCATCGAGTAAATGGCCCCGTTTGACAGCTGACGTACTACGAGGGCGGCATAGCCTGGCGATGTCCACTCGGTATCAAGGTGACATGGGCCAATTGCCCCCGGTGGCCCGTTCGTCCATACGGTAATGTCCTGAATATGCACCTTTCTGGATATCGAGGTTTCCGCCTTGAAGTTGCCCGTAGCTGCCGGCAGTCTGTTGTTACTGGTCTGATGCCAGATCGAGCCGTCGCTGAACCACTGAGCACCACCTTGAGAGATGCTCTTCCCGCGGTACAGAGCAGCGCTTGGAAGAACTGCCAGGGGCAGCTCAAACTTGAACGACCCGGTTATCTCATGGAACAGATCGCGGTTTGTGATAGAGGCGTCGGTGTACACATTGGTGAATCCAACTTCCCCGCCGATGCTCGACGATGGAAATAGAGGCTTTCCAGCCAGGATCACCGGCGGCGCGATATTCGCTCGCACAGCCCCCGTCTTGGGCGCATTGGCCGAGCGCATATGGGTATTATTGATGTTGACACCATACAGGTCCGGAATATCAATGTCAGCAATTCCGACATCGCCGGAATCGCAATCATCACACACGTTCATCGCGATTTGGCCGCCATAGAAATGCGCGGCATTGATGGCACCACGGTTCAAGTGCCAGAAAGTGTTGCCCAGGATTATGGCTCGCTCGATGGCGATACCCGGTGCCGTGCGGATACCCCAGCCAGTGAAGTTCAGCGGATCAGTGTTTCCGTCGAAGTAGACGCCCAGAACCTTCAGCGTGCCAATGTTGAACCCGACGTCGCTGAACAGGTAAAGACCTGCCTCGCGCCCTGGTACGACTTGCAGGCCCGGCGCCATTGTGCCACCTCCGCTGGCCATGACGGAATGGTCGCGGCCTAGCGACCAGATCTGACTGTCTCCATCTATTGCCCAGTCAGTGGTGTTGAGCAGAACCGTCCCGTTTACAAGCCGGGTATTTTGAAGTGCAGGTACAAACGTCGTGCCCGCATAGGTTCCGCCCCGAGCCTTACCCAATGCGACTCCACTCTTTGAGGTGCGCAATGTACCTACCGGAAAGTCCAGATGGCAGTTGTAGAGCGAGCAGGAGTTTCCGTTGGTCAAGTCAATCGACCAGTTCGTCACCCGGTCGGCTTTCAGGTCCGTGATCCTAAGGTCATAGATGCGGATATTGTGCGAGCCCTCCGCGTCCAGGTCGGCATAGTTCGACCTGGCAATGATCGGCTCGTCACCGCCCACCCACAGCAAGCCGTTGGCCTCCTTGCCTGCGCCGTGAATCCCCATTCTCGATGGCGAAGGAATCAGGATAGGACTGTTGATAGACCGAGTGAAGTCGTCGAGCTCATAACTGGTGCTGCCACTGGCGAGCATACGATTGATGGCTGCTGCGTTTGCCGAAGCCGCAGCAGGATCATCGGTGTCGATGATGGGCGACCCCCAGTAAGGGTTTCGGATATTTGCGCGGCCAGTAATGACATAAGGTGCATTAAGCGGCCCGCCATGGCTGAAGAGATCCTGGCGCAGCGCCGCATCGCCAACAGCCACGAACTTCGTGACGTCAGTCACCCAATCGGTGGTAGTGAATGGCAAGCTCGCGTCTTTTGCCCTGTACAGTTCGCCACTAAATCTCACGGTCTGCGTTGGTCGTGTAATTTCCAGGTCCGCAACATACTCGACTGGAGCTTCGAAGCCACTTGCTTCAAGAAACGATGAAAACTCGCCTACTCTTGTAAATTGATCAGCGTCGAATTCAGCAATCATCCCTGGGATGCTTTTTCGATTTACCCCAAGCCGATCTTTGTACGTGGCCGCCGGACCATTGGCGAAGTTATCGAGGCACTTTGCGTTATCGAAAAGATCCTTCGGATTGGTACTGCCGATCGGGTTGCCGGTGTTGTAGCTCATGGTCATCTCACTCACGGAGTATGCCGTCGGCGCCGCAAACGATGCGGTACCAAGTGCGCTGAGTTTTATCAATTGCCGGCGATTTACCATTACGACCAACCTCAAAACAGGATCGGTCGGCAGTGTACCGGCGGAGACTTTGTAGGCCGAATGAAGAATGTGTCAGTCGTCGGAAAGGCCGACGTAGACGTGTTTGCGCATGACTAGCCCGCAGGCCACTCGCGGTTGATTGCACGGTCGAAAATGTCGGAGTGCAGCACGTAGTCCGGCGCGATCACCATCCAGTCCTTGTCGATCAGCGGACGCTTGAACAGATCAAGGCTGGCGGTGAATCGCCACTGGCTGACGCCGACAAGATCAGGCCCGCTGTACATGCCCTTGAACCGCGCTCGATGCGGCTCTATTCCCAAAGGGGTCTTGAGCGGACACTCAAACCACTCGCTTCCTGAAATCAGAATGTGCTCGAACCAGCCCTCAAAGAACTGAGCCTGGGCGTCCGACAACAGCCAAGTAACCGTGGCAACGGTTGGAGTGCTCCGAAAGGCTCGGCGCTGAATTGCCCGCCCATTAACCAGCGGCGTTCGCGCCATGGGGCTAACTGGCTCAAAGCCGTAGCCCTCTCTCTGGGGCATCGGCAGAGCGTCAGGGAATGCAAGCATGTGCCGGGCGTCCTTCTGTGTGCAGCGCCAGCATCAAGCCGGCGCCACGGCGTTGTCGTAGGTGTAAACACGGTCGTCGTAGGGCATCCCTTTCATGGACACGTTTCCGTTCGACGGGTCGGACCTGGTCACCAGCACCGGATAGGCCCACTTGCTCTCTGGGCCAAACAGGATCTGAGGCAGGCTGATTTCCATGCTGGTGTCAGGGCTGAAGTCGAGCTCAGCGATTAGCACGCGGACCTCATCAATCAGGGTCGCGTCATAAGGGCCAGACAAAGAGCCGTCAGGACGACTGAAGGCGATCTTGTGCACGCCGCCGGCCGTCCAATCCAGCGGCTCGGTGGACTCAACCACAAACCCACCGCCCGCCGCCTCGACGCTGATGAGCTCAGCGCTCTGGCACTGTCCCGGAGTGTCGCTGGCCACCGCGCAAAAGCTCAGATAACCGGAGTTGAGCCCGGCCAGCTCGGTCTCCCAGGCATATACGTCTTGCCTGAATTTCTGATGCCCCCGTCGGCGCATCCCAAACCGATACGCCCGGTCCCGGTCACCGACACCCGGAAGTTTGATTTTCTCGACCTTGTTGCCCGCATCGCCCGGCCAGCGGCACGGCACGGTTTCCCATGCCCAGGTCACGTTTGAGTAGTACTCCACGTCGACGCCGTCGAAATCGTTTGTCGATGCCATGGGGCCGTTGATGCTGAGCGCCTTGGTCATGTTCTGCGGCGAATAGGTCTGGGTCTTGGGGCCGTACTCGCGATCGAAAACATAGCGCGGCTCGTCACGCACCAGGCTGACCAATCCGTCCTTGATCACAAGCTCGGCGAATCCGCAGGCCAGTGCGTCATTCAGCCGGTCTTTCATCGTGCTGCCGGCGTCGATGGTCTCGTCGTAATACTGGCCAGCCGCCGCGAAGATGTCGTGATGGCGATCCCACTCCGCCAGATCGATATCCGCATCGGTGTAGCCGCTCGATGTGAGGACATTCAGGCACCAGGGCACGATGTGCCGGGTTGGCTGCGCCGGCTGCCACGCCCCGCCACTGCGGACCGGAAGTACGCGGGTACCCTCCAGGCTGACCTGGCTTTCGGATTGCGACGAGAGCCGGTCACCGCCGCGAATCTTGGCCGAAATAATGGTCATGCCTGGATAGCTGGCCGGCCGTACCTGGCGCAGGCCGCGAAGCCCGTACCACATCATGTCGTCGATAACTTCGGCCGAATTCACGCCGCCAATTTTCGGCAGGCGCTTGATCCGGCATTCAGGCCGCATCGGATATGGCAGCGCATGGCGGAAGGTGAAGCCCTGGGCATCCCGCGAATGACCGCTGACTGTCTGCGGCAACACCGTCCAGGCCCCGGCCGCGTCCATGTCGCGGTACTCGAACTGGTGCGAGGACGTCACCGCATACTCATAGCCGGTACGACCAATGCCTATCAGACCGTTCTGGGCGAACACCGAATACTCGATGTGCGTCACCAGTTCATTCTCTGGGCTGCAGGCGAACGGGCCGCGGTATCCGCCCTCCAGGCTGGAGGGATCGAGATTGATCACGCCGTTGACCGTTTCCATCACATTGAAACCCGGCCATGTAGCATCCACCGCGCCCGCCGAGGTCAGCCGCTCAACCGTCATGATCGACGATCCAAAAGCGGTGATCCGGTAGCGCAGCCCGCGCGGACCAATAGTGGCCAGCCCGGAGCCCAGCGCAAGCCCGCTCACCGGTGCGCCGCCGTCGTAGTTGAGCGTCATCTGCGCCTGCTGCTCTGGTGTCCCGCTGCTGGCCGCTATACCAGTCGTATTGGTTGGGCTGGAGCCGAGGATGTCGGTAGCGCCAGTGGCCACCATGGCCAGCCCCATAAATGTGCCGGTCTCGGTGATCAGCACGCGTCCAGACGAGGCGCTGGCAACAAACGGAGCGGCGCCCTTCGCCGTATTGAATGCGGCCACTAATCCAGCCAGGTCCGTGGCGTCGGTGTTCAGCGTCACCGAATAAGGCGTTGAACCGCGAGTCACCGTAAACGTCAGAGGGGTGACGTCGAAGTCGTAGCGCGAGGGAATGCTCGAGCCCAGAATCGTCGACGCGGTACCGGCAGTGGGTGGAACTGGCGCCACGTAGGGGGTGTAACTATGAACCACATAGTTACCGGCATTGGACCCCTGCACTTCGATCAACATGCCCACCGTGGGGCTCAGCATGGACAGCGGCCCCTGGACGATATCGCGTCCTGCCCCGCCATCGAGCACGGTGTATTCGTAGGGGGCCATGACACGAATGATCAAGCCGCTCGCCCAGTCAGCCGGAAAGCTGCCAGCACCAGCGGGGATTGAAATCGCATCGCCGTTGAACTGGTAGGCCGCTGCCGTGGCCGACGGCGTAATGCTCGTCGACACCGTCAGTTCAAGGCCCGCTGATCCGCTGGAGCTCGCGCCTACCTCGCCAACGTTGTACCAAAGCATCGAGGCGGTATCGCCCAGCACGCTTGCACCAGGTGGATAAATCGTCACCTCCGCATCGGCACCCAGCGAGATCAGCGGCGTATCGCCGACCTTGATTTTGTTGAGGGGTATATCCACCTCGCCCGCCGACACATACAGCAGCATCTCAACCCACTGCTCGCGCGGCGCGGCGAACCAGGTGCGCGGCTCGGCCAGATACGACGGGAACACCTTCTGATGCCCGGCGATATGTCGGATGGTTTCGCCCAGCTTGACCTTGTTACCCTTGGCGCTGGCCTCATCGAGCGGGTTGCCCTGCTGGGTGCCGACCGTGGATGGCGTGCCGGGCATCTTCGGCATGAGCCATTTACTGACCGCCTGGATGCCCTTGAACATCGCAATCGCCATCGAGAACGGGTCAGTACCCTTGGGCTCCCGCCAAATCTGGACGTGGTCAGACGGCTTGAATTTGACCTTGTGCCACAGGTGCGAATCGATCAGCTCGTCATTGATGACAATACTGATGGGTGGACTCTCGCGGCGCTCATAGGCCGGCGACTGCAACATCAGCCATTCTTCAAGGCTCATCCGCCGATTGGTCGTATAGGTCGCCAGCGGCATCGAGTCGGCGATCTTGTTCGGGAAAAATTCGATCACGATAGTAAATCACTCTGGGGTAGTCGGATTCGAAGTCGCGCGCGGGGCGTAGCCGCGGGCCACCAGGGTTGGTGTCGAGCACTTTCAACTGGTTGTCGACCTCGACCACCACGCCGATATGCGCCAGATAATCACCTCGAAACACTGCGGCAATTGCGCCGGGCTCTGGCTGGCACTCTTCCATGCCGGCCTTGATGTCGTGGTAGGCCGCGGTGTTCTCGCGCAGCCGGTTGCGACCAACATTGCCCAGGCTCGGCAGCAGTCCCAGGCCGAACACCTGGTGCCGGACGGCGATGCACAGGCCCCAGCAATCAAACGCCATAGGCCCTCGGCCGCCATCTCGGTACGGTGCGCGCATGTACTTGGCGATCGCGCTCATACGAAGATCAACCCTGGCGCGATGTTGGCCGTCAGTTTCTGTCGTGGGTATTCGGTACTGAGCAAGTCGAACAGGCCGCATGTGAGCGTGGCCAGCATGCCTTCGTACTGTCGACTGAGCAGTGACAGGTGAAAGCGCTCCTGGGGATAGCTCAGGTCGCTTTCCAGGTACCGTCGATAGGTGATGGTCACTCGCGCTTCAGCTACCCGGGCTTCTTCAAGCTTCTCCTGGACCCGGCCATTGCCGTTGTCCATGACGATGGTGAGGTTCTGCGAGCCACTGTTGTCGCGCTTGGGCAATGATTCCTCAAAGCCCATGGCGGGAAACGTCAGAGTTCGGCCGTCCTCGGTGCCGCAGGTGTAGTCATCGAATCCTGCACAGATGAGCACAGGCTCTGTCCAGATCGGACAGACCGCCTCCAGGGTGCTGATGAGCATGTCGTTGCCTGCGGAGGCGTAGCAGACGTTGATGGGGTTCATGAGGCTCTCCATTGATCAGCTGCCTTGGGATTTCCAGCCGTATTTCTGCGTGCCAAGTTGATGCAGATCGCCCTCTCCATAGAAGCTGTCCGCCACAATATCGATCACCCATTGCCCATCTTGCTGGCGAGTGTTGACCTGGCCAGCTCGGCTCTTGTCCTCGTAAACATTGATAATTGGCGCATTCCCTGAGCCGCTTCCGTTGGAATCCTTGGAAACGCGGTCAAGCGTACGATCAAGCTTCGCGCTGGTTTCAGCAGTGGTAACGCGCTCGCCTTTCTGCAGGAGCCAGGTGCCGTCCTGAGGAACAGAGTCGATACCGTCGTGCGCCATGCCCGCGACAGAGTTGATCATGCCCATGAAGCTGCCGGCGGACCCCAGGGCCGAAGCTGCCGCGGCGGGTGCAGCGAAAGGGCCGACAATGGGGATGGCAGCCGTTGATGTGAAGGCGTTCAAAGCGGCCATGGCCACCTGAGCCGTACCCCATTGAATGAGCATTCGTAGGGCGGTTTGAGCGAAGGTTGCTGCCATATCCGAAAACGAGAGCTTGCCCGTGGTTACGAAGTTGTAGAGCGCATCGTTCATTCCTGAGAAGGCGGTCGAAAACATGCCGTTGGTTTGGCCGGAAATATTCCGAGCCTGATCCAGATAGTCGTTCCAGGCAGCGCCCACGCCATCCATCCAATTGACCTGGGCGTCATCGAGCTGGTTGTAATAGTCCTGCTGGATAACCATGCGCTCGGCGAGAGCCTCGCTGAGCATTTCAGTTTCCTGGTCGTACAGCTCCTGACTGATATCGCCCGCGTTGCGCTGCTTAAATAGGTCTGCGACCTGCTTGTCGTAATCCTGCTGGATTTCTAGGTCGGCCTTCAGACGCTCCTTGAGCTTGTCGCCTGATCCCGCGCCAGCCAGCTCAACTTCAAAGCCCTGTCTGATCGTTTGATTGCTATCTTTCAGAGTGGCACTGAATGCCGCCAGCTTGGCGGCGTCTTCGTTGGCCTGTTTCAACTTCTTCAGACTGTCTAGCTCGGCGGCCAGGCTCTCAAGTCGCTTTTGCTGCTGCGCATTGATGCCGACAACCTTGCCGCTTTCTATCTCGAACTGCAGCTTGGCAACTTCCGTCGCGTTCTTTCGCGCATCGGTCGTGGTATTGATCAGCTCGATCTGACGCTGATAGTTCTCTTCTGCTGTGTCGAATGCTTTCTGATTGGATGCGTCTGATTTTATGCCGGATTTTTGAGTCTTTAACGCAGCGTTCGCCTTATCGATAATTGCCGCTTTCTTCTCCGCGTCAGCCAGATCTTGCGGGCTCATTTTCAGGATGCCTGCCTGGACTTGCGCCCGAAGCTTTTCGGTCTCGGTCAACTTTCCAGCCAGCACAGCCTGCTTGCTCAGGCTGTCGAGGTAACTTGACCCGCTTTTGCTTGATGCGAACTCGTTACCATTAAGAACCTTCTGAACATTCTGGATTGCCAGTCGAATTGCTTCTGCTTTTTCCTTGGCGGAATCAAGAGACGACTCAAATGGCACATCACCTTTATCGTCAACCCCTTTTTGGAATTGAACCTGCTGCGCTTCGGCCTCTTTCAGCTGACCCTGCAAGCCTTTTAGCTTTTCCCGCAATTGGTCATACGACTGCCCTGAAAGATTGTCCGGGAGCATGTTGCGGGAGGCCTGACGAATGCGCGTTGATGCATCCTCGAATGCATCAGCCGCCTTTCCAGACCCTGCTTCTGCCTTGTCGCCGAAATCAATAAACGAAAAAGCCAACGCACCAACAGTAAGAATTAAGCCAGGCCAGCCGGCAGCCATACGCAATACGCCAGCACCAGCCGTTCGAAGAGCTACCAGCCCGGCGCCCAGCGCGGTACTAGCAGAGAACCAAGCTCCCATCGCTGCAGTCGTAGCGGTGGTCGCAGCCAGTTGCGTCGCTGTGACGTGACCATTGGCAACTGCCAGCGCCTCGGTCGCGGCAGTGCGTTGCGCCAATGCAGCGGTCATTTGTGCAGAGCCTGCGACAGTTACCGCAGCCAACTGAGCCTCAGCAGTCGTGAGCTGTTTGGTGATCGCCAACTCCGCCAGGCGCAGCTCGGCCATGCGAGCAACAGATTGCTGCCGCCCCAAATCGGTTATCTGCGCCTTGAGACGTTGAGACTCAAGAAGCTTTTCTGCAGCAATCGCACCTTGAACCGCCTGAATTCGGCCAACCTCGGAAGCCATCACTTGACGATCTGCTGCCACCTTCGCCTGCGCAGCAGTAACAGCTTGCCGAGCGGCTGCCAGATCGGCGCTAGCCGCGACCTGAGCAGCCTCGGCGCGACGCAACTCTCCGGAAGCAGCAACCGAGCTAGCGAAGGCTTGTTCTTTTGCGGCTACGCTTGTGGCTCGCCATGCTTGCAATGAGCTGATCAGCGCTGCGCCAACTCTAGCCAGGGCGACGTAGAGCCCGGTCTGCAGGATCTGCACGATTGTCTGTAGGCCGGCCTCGTCTAGGGATCTTGACAGGCCAAGCATTGCTTCGGTAAATGCCTTGGTTGCGCCGAGCGAATCATCCAGTGTGCCGATCGCCTTCGAAGCACTGTTTTCAAGAACCTGAAAAGCACCAGCGATAGTCGTTTGAGCGCGAGCGAATTGATCATCAATTGCCTGCGTCTGGCTCAAGATCGCGTCAAAAACCGCCTTCGAAGCAAGCTTGCCGGCTTCACCTAGCGATCGGAGATCACCAACAGCAACCCCCATTCCATTGGCAATTGCCTGAGACAATCCGGGCGACTGCTCGAGGACGGAGTTCAACTCTTCTCCGCGCAAAGTTCCAGAGGCGAATGCCTGGCCAAGTTGAATCAGCGCACCCTTTGCCGCCTCGGCGGAGACACCACTTGCCGACATGGCCTTGCTGATATTTTGCGTCACCTGAGTAACTTTTTCTTGGCTGGCACCAAGTACATCCGCGGAAGAGGCAATACGCTGATAAAGCTCGGCAGTCGCATCTAGGGCCGAATGAGAGTTTTGAGCAACCTGATAAACGTTAGCCAGTGATGTCGAGAACTGCTCTTGCGATACGGATACCTGCTTGATCCGGTTTTGCACGTCCACCCAAATTTGTGAGTACTCTGCTATTTCTCGGGTGCCCAAATAGGCCGCGGCCGCCGCGCCCAGCGCCTTGATAGAAGCGCTTGCCGCCGAGCTGGCACGCTGAACACTTTGCTCGATCTGGCTCATACTGCGCTGGGCGTCACGCGCGGCGCGGTCCATGCCCTGCTGAAAACCTCCGATCCTGGCGATTAGATCGAGCGTCAAAGTGCCAAGAGACCGGGATGCCATTCAGTTTTCTCCAGGTATAAAAAAACCCGCCGTGGCGGGTTTATATTGAAAATGACAGCTATTTAATTCGTCCCGACAGACGAGCTTACCGATCGATTGAAATCGAGCAGCGCCTGCCACGAATCTGGTTGGCAGCCGAAAATATTGTCGCACCAAAGCTTTGCTACGATCCGATACTTGCCCGAACCAATAGCTTCTTTAGAGACCTGCGCTGCAAGCCTTGGGCTATTTGCCATGGGATTGTATGTATCAAAATAATCAACGCCGTAATTTTGAATTTTTGTCCCAGCATTATTCAATACCCACCTTCTCGCTGCAGACCACATCACCTGACATTCATCTTCTGAAAGGCAATGCGGCGTGGTTCGTTGTGCCTCCGCCCTAAGCGCCTCCGTCTGCTGGCTGTTTGCGCAGCCAGCCAATAGAACAGCGCCTGCGACTAACGAAAGAATTGCCCGCATTATTTCACCTCCATTGAAAGTGAAGGCAATTTACCATCATTACGTATAGCTGTACTCCGATCGCATCAGGGAAGACGTTAGATCCACTCTGCCATCGCAGTATCCAGACTGACGCCCGGCTGGGTGACCTCACCACTGTAAATCATGAAGTCATCGAGGTCTGCGGTGCCACCTGAAATGCGATTTGCCTGGGCGAGTAGCATTGCAAACCCACGCTCAAGCCTGCGGTTTCGATCCAGAGTTCCATATTTTGCCCTGTACGCGATCCAGCCCAGATACTCGTCATAGCTGAGCCGCTCCTTGGCTTCAGCAACTGTTGCCCCGCCGATGTTGTTCAGCACCAACTCATGCCAGAACTCATCGACGGTCGTTAGTTTTTTTCCTGCACCTTCCCGGTGCCGTTAACTTCATTGATTGCGGACAGCATTGCGAAGCCAAGCGAGGGCTCAAGGGCAAAAGCGTCCTCGTAAGAAATGGATTCCTCGCCAGACAGGCCCAAGGTGACGCTGGCCGAAATGTACTTGGCATTCCGGCTTTCCTCGGCCTCGCCGGGCGCAAACAGACGCTCGATAACGCCGAATGACTGGCGACGAATGTGCACAGCGAACTTGTCAGTCACCTGCTCGCCACTCTTCGGATCCGGGTGAACCCAGGTCACATCCTTTTTGATCAGGACGCCATCAACAATCCCGCCTTTTTCTTTCAGTTGCTTGAGATTCATGGTTTGTCCTTATGGCGTTTTAACGATCCAGGTCAACTTGCCTGAGCGCTGAATGGTGGCCGCTGTGCTGACCAGTGCGTTACTTGCGAAGTCGAAAGGGAAGTCCGCGACATAGCCTTCGAACAAGCACCAGGTGCGAGTGGCCGGCAGCTCGAAATCGTCGCCCTCAGTGTTTACGGTGGGCGGGATGTCTTTCCCGTCAGACCAGCCCAGTGCCCACTTGATGTCGTCATCGCCATCATCCTGCGAAAGCTGGAACATTCGGACGTGACTGGCGTTGCGGGAGTCGGCCAAGATTGTTGCGGTGGCTTGGCCAGGAGTTCGCAATCCCTTCTTGTACTTCCGGTCCAAGTCGGACAAGCAGGTGTCGTCGATCTGATCCGCAGGCGACCCGCCAGGGCTGAATGCGGTGAGGCATTCGATCTCCAGAACGGTCATCGGACCGGTACCGCCTGGCGGGGGCAGCAAAGCGTAAAGCTGGGCACCCTGAGCTTTCTGAGACATGGTTTTCTCCATTGTCGGGCAAAATAAAACCCGCACAGGGCGGGCTTAGTTGAATCAGCGGTGGACTATCCAGTCGACATCGAAACTTCGGTGGTAGTCCTTCGTTTTCGGGTCTCGATCAGACGCCCCCCAGCGCACGACGTAGGCTTGCGGCTCGATGGCATCCCGAAGTGCCTTGGTAACCGCTATGGCAGATCCGCCAGTCGCTGCATATACGTCCACCTGCAAAGTGACCCCATCAGCATCAGGGCGGCCGGCCAGGTAGTTTTCAGGATTGCCAGTAATCACGCTCCAGACCGCATAAGGTTTTGCGGTCTTTTCCGGGGCTTCGCCGTATGAGTAGAGGCGGCAGTTGCCGCCGGATCCAAGCAGCGCGGCGACTTCTGACTGAGTAGAGCAAACCAAGAAAATAGGCGCGTCCATCAAGACCCCCTCAGGACGGAATCTATCTCCTGGCTCAACACAGAAGCAAACCGGTCAGTGACCGCCATGACGTTTTGCGAGAAGGCCGGCCGCATGAAGGGCGCAGGCGGCGTGTGCTGGGTACCAAACTCGATATAGCGCCAGTGCCTGGTGTCGCCGCCCGGGTTACTGCTGGCATCCTTGCTGTGCTGGTTCGCGCCAGCCCCGCCGCGCACCCCGACACGCATTACCACGCCGCCCTCAAGGCGGGACTGTTTAGCGGACTCCTGGGTGACGATGTTCTTCCAGACTTTTTCGTTGGTTTTTGGATCGTCCAGCGCCCTGGCGCGAGCTTTAGCCTCATCGCGAACAATGTTCATCGCCTGCCTGGCCGCTTTTCGCAGACCCTTGCGTCGTAGCTTCGGTGCCAAGCTACGCATGTTTTCCAAGGCAGGACCGAGGCCTTGAAGCCTGGATGAGATTGCGTCAGCCATCGTTGACCCCCTCGCCCACTGGGAGCGTCAAGTAATCAAGGCCGCTACCTTTGTCGGCCAGCACCCCCGCGATGTTGTAGATTTTTCCCCGATGTAAAATGCGCAGGGTCGAATCAATGCCGGTACGGTAACGAATAACGATCCGTGCCGACGTCTCTGCCTGGATAGCGGATGCCGCAATGAATTCACGGGCCGATAACGGCTCAACGGACGCCGGCACCTTTAGCCACAGGTCGACCCAGGTCTTGATCACTTCCCCGGTCACTTCGTCCTGCTCGTAATGGGGCTTCTGGAAAGTCACCCGATGCCGAAGCTTACCGGCGCGCATCACACACCCATCCGGATGCGGTATGGCATCAGCAATGACTTCGAAGCGAGCGGCAGTTCCATAGCTAAGCCCTCGGTAACCACCTCTTCTCGGTTGGCAAACAGGTGGCCCAGCTTCAGCAGGCAGGCTGCCTGAGTTGCTGGGTTGATAACCAGGCCGTAGGCCTTAGCGTCGATTTTGTCATAGGCATCCGCGAGGGATTGACGGGCATGCTCGAGCATCCTGCAGCGCACGCCGTGATCCTGCTGGGCGTTCGCCTCTTCTACCGCTGCAGCGCTGGTGTCGAGGGCGGTCTGGATCTCAAGGCCCACCCCCGCCTTTGCTGCGTCCAGCGCTTCCTGATCAGCATAAAATCGACGGTTCAGAAACTGCATCGCAGCCTCTTCCGCTGCGTCCAGTTGAGCTTGGACCAACGCCTGATCTTCTGGCTCTGCAAGCAGGTGGTGCATAGCCAAATTGATGGAGATCACACTCATCTTCAGCCAGCCTTTTTATTGGCGGATGTCTTTGGCTTGGCATTGGCGTCGACCGAATCAGTGGTCAACGCTTCAGCAGGTGCATCGGCCTCGGTCAAATCGACCGCTGCATCTTCCTCGCCGTCATGCTCTTCCGCGAACCCCTTCTTAATGAGCTGCCGGCCGTGCTGTTCGTCTGTGATGAACGGCGTACCTTCAGTGAGGGTTTTGCCGCCCAGATACAGCGGTTTGAGAGTCTTCAATTTCATGACTTCCTCCGGTGGGCCGCCACGTGGGCGGCCCTTTCAGGTCAAGGCGTAGGAACGGTGAAAGTGCCGTAAATGAAGGCTTCAGGGCGTTTTACCGCCAGGGCCAGGCGCTCTTCGCAACGAATCGAAATCATGTTTTTCTCGAAATCGTCAGCGTTCTCAGTCGAGATCACCACGTTCGCCTCTTCACGATCGAAGATTTGTGCGCCGGTCTGGAAGGCGCCAGTCAGGAACTTGCCCTGGAAGGCGGCGATTTCGGTGGCGACCACCGGAAGGCCCCACAGCACAGGACCGGCCAGGCCCAGTGGGTTGGCCAAGATATAGCGGCCCAAGGTGTCCTTGGTGAGCTCGATCTTCGCCCAATCGATGAAGTGCAGCACGTGGCCAGAGGCTGGCAGGCGAGCGAGTTGGGCTTGCAGCATCGCCAGGCGCAGATCATCGATACCGGTCTGTTGATCCACAGCGAAAGCCGCGCCGAAGGCGGTGGCCTGCGGCACGATACCGTCCAGGTGTGCGCCAGTGCCGTCACCGAACAGAATTTCTTGCTCTTCGACGTACTTCAGGCCGAAGCGCATTTCGGTGTCCAGAGTGGACGACAGTTGCGCAAAATCGTCGAGAATTTGTTTGGACGCCTTGAACATGTGCGCAATGGTGCGCACCGGCGTGATTTTTTCAGCGAAGGCGATATCGCTGTAAGGCTTCGCGGTGTTTTCCGCGACCACCCGCGCAGCATTGGTGAAGCCGGTCTGCTGCACCCAATAGATGGTGTTCGAAGTGGTTCGACCTGGTGCAATCAGGTCGCGGATGAACAGACGCTGTTTCGGCATCACGTCGATACCAGGCAGGCGATCAGGAGCAACGATGGTACCGGGCACGTTTGCAGTCAGCAGCGCTGCACTCACCGGAACGCTGAGACGCTTCGAAGCTTCGATGTTCTTGGCGAAATCTTTCAGGGCCTCGCTTTTGATCACCACGCCACCCAGGGAGTCCTGAGCTCCGGGGCGCGATTGCGAAGGCAGGCGAGCGAATTCCTGTTCCAGCTCACCCAGTTGAGCCTTGAGCTGCTTTTCGGCTTCGGTGAGGCTATTGAACTTGGTGGCCAGTTCGTCGACAGCGGCCTTGGTTTCACTGGATAGGCTGCCAGCCTTCTTGGCCTCGTTCAGGGCGTTTTCGGCTTGCTTGCTGAAGTCATCGGTGGCTGTCTTCAGTTCGGCCGAGACTTTCTTCAGCAAGTCAGCGGTGGTATCGCTCATGGTTTTACTCCGGTTTGGATGGCTGCAGCCGAGAACCGCGATAGCGCGGCCTGTAGCTCGGCAATTGGGGTGGCCAGTTCGGCCGGTGTTTCGGCAGCGTTTTGCTTGCCGGAGCGGGTAGCGCCAGGCGTACCAGCCTTGAGTTCTTGAATCAGTGAGCGGCGCTCAGAGCGGGTCATACCCTGCTGCGCCAAGATGGCGTCGAGGCGACGCGCCGCAATCTGATGCGGAGCTGAGGCGCTGGCGTCCTCCTTGGTGGCGTCGGAGTCAAGCAGTGAGTCGGCGAATCCGGCATCGATTGCGGCGCTGCCACCCATCCAGGTCTCGTCGTCCATCAGCTTGCTCATGGTCTCGATTGAGTCGCCGGTTCTGACCGCGTAGATGTCGGCCAGGGTGCCGTCGATCTGCTCGAGGAAATCAGCTACCTCTCGAATCTCGTTTCGGTCCCCTGCAACGCCGGTCCAGCTGTTGTGAATCATCAGGAGGCCGGCCCGGGCGATCTGCACTTCATCGGCCGCCATCGCAATAAACGAAGCGGCAGACGCAGCGAGCCCTAACACCTGTACCGTGACTTTGCCCTTGTGCTCTCGCAGCAGGTTGTAGATCGCCAGCCCTTCGAATACATCACCGCCTGGACTGTTGATCTTCACGATCACATCGTTGTCGCCGATATTCCGCAACGCCGCGCTCACGCGCTTCGCCGTGACGCCATCTCCAGTCCACCAGTCGTATCCGATTGGGTCATACATGGTGATGGTGTTGTCGTCCGTGGCTGCGGCCTTGATCGCCGGGTTCCATCGCTCCAGAGCCTTGACGCTCAAGTCGCACTGGATCTGCGCGCGCGGCCGGGCCACCGGAGCCTCCGGAATGGTCTTCAGGGTCATGAGTTACTCCAGGTGTCAGGCTGCTTTGAGCAGCGGCAGAGAGATCAGCGCATGGGCCATCATCGGGCCGTCAGGGTTGCCGCTTTCCAGTGCTTCGGTGGCCAGAGCCATCGCTTGCTTGATGGCATTGCGATCGCCACTTTCGTTGGCCGATACCAGGCGCAGCATGAAGGCAGTCGCGGCCGGTGATACCCCGGCCGCCGGCGCGCCAAGCTGGTCGAGCGGCACCAGGGCGGACTGCACTGTGTAAGTATCGCCACCCGGGATAGGCGCCATGTTCTCCAGCCGGCGAACCTCGTTTCGACTCATCCAGCCATTTTGCAAGGCCGTGTTGTACCAGGCACCGCGGCCGGCGCTGTCGGCGCGCAACAGGCCTTCCACCGAAAACTCGGCGAAAAATTCGTCGGCATCAGCTTCGCCGATCAGACAGCGTGTGATTTCCTGCTCGATGTTCACTAGTAGCGGACGAAGGCTGTTGGTCAGGAAGTGGAGGTTTTGCGCTTCCACCGAGCTCGCCCAACTGGACTGCTTGTCCATGTGCCCGACCATGAACGGCGGCACACGGAACCAGCGACACATTTCTTCAATGTTGAACGACCGCGACTCCAGCATCTGGGCCGCTTCAGGGTTCATGGTGATGCCCTGATACTTCAAGCCTGCCTCGGCCACCATGATCTTACCGGCGTTCTTTGAGCCCATGAAGGCGCCCAGGCTGGCCCGAAGCTGCTCGCGCTGTTCTGGCTTGAGCGCGGTGTCGCTGGTCAAGATGCCGGAGGCCTGCATGCCCTGGGCGAATACCTTAGCCGCAGCCTCCTCCACGGCCATGGCCGAACCAAAAATCTCCCGCCCAGTGGTGACTGGCAGCATTCCGCAGACACCATCCAAGCCAAAGCCCCGGATGTGCATCAAGTTCTTCTCGGGAATGTCCCGCTCGGCGCCGTTTTCGGTATACGTGTACTTGAGGCGTCCGTTGTCCTGGCGTTTAACTTTCATGCACTGCGGCAGCAACGGGACCAGGGCGACGATCCTGCTGCCGATCATTTTTTTCTCAACGAACGCATTTCCCCGCAAGCAAATGCTGGCCACCACCAGCAGCATAAAGCGCTGAGGGGTCATTTCCGCATTGGGAACCCTGCACAGCAGCCGATACAGCGGATGATCGGTGGCAGACTTGCGTGATCCGTCAGGGAGGCGACGATAAAGCTTGAGCGGCAGGGTCGATACCGACTCCGAAAGCAGTCGCACGCACGCCCATACCGTGGACAGCTGCATGGCCTTGTCGACAGTAACGTGCTTACCGCTGGTAGAGCTGCCGAACCACTCTTGCCAGAATGCTCCATCCTTCAGGCCAATGGGCACGCCCAGCCAGTCCTGCAGCGCGGCTTTGATCCGACCTGGTTTCTTGTTGGCCATCAGATTCCTACCATGATCGGGTTGTCGAAAAAGCCCTGCAGGTCACCGCTGCCAGCAGGGTTGAGGGCCATCAATGAAACAGCATCAAAAGTGGACATGAGCGGATCGATCTTTGCCGACCCGCTCGCCTGCTTGGTGATAGAAATGGCATTGCCCTGGGGCACGATGCGAGCGTTACCGACACACCAATTCATCAGGCCGGAACCGCAATGCACCATTTCTCCACCAGCCAGCTTGCGCTCGGTCGTCTTGATTGCTCCGTTGAGCTTCCAGCCCTGAGAAATGGAAACGATTTGTTCCATGGTGATTCCGCGGTCCTCAGTGGTCAGCTCATCGACAATATCGCCAATGCCGGCAGCATCTACGCCGACAGCCAGCTTCTCAGGAAGCAGGCCGCGATCACGGATGTCGCAAATGATGTCCGCTACTTGCTGAACGTCATCACCAGGTCGCTCTACTACAGTCAGATCGCCGGCGCGCTGGAAATCCTCGAGCGCGGTAGCGATGTCCTTCCGGCGCTCGAAAACGATTTTGTGAGCCCAGGCGTGCGCCCAGTGCAGCCACTTTCGCGTGCCGATCTCTCGACCTATCACGGTGAGCCCAAGAAGGTCGTCGAGGCCGCCGCCGTCAATGCCCACCGTCACAACCTCAGATCGTTTCAGTAGGCTTTCCAGCGTCATGCCTTTCTCAGCAGCAGGCTCCCAGTGCTCGGTACCTGCCCAGCGGTCGGACCGCAGTGCCAGGCCGATCTCCACGTTCAGGTGCTTGGCTAGAAAGCCACGTACCGATTCTTCCCCGGCCTCGGTGGCCTTCCTGAATTCGCGCTCCAGAAAAAGACGATCCACGGAGTACCCCATATTGGGGTTCACCATCGCGAAATTCTCAGGCTTGCGGTGGTCGCCGGCCTTGATCATGTCCTCGGGGAACTCGTAAATCACGGGAACGAAGTTCACGTCCTCGATGATCCCGTCGCGCACATCCCGGGCGTACTGCAGTTTCTGCCGGAACACGCCGGCGGGCGGGTCGTCCGACTGGGTTGTGAGATAAATCACGAACCCTTCGGGCCGCGAGGCCAGTCCGCCGATTGCTTCGCGCAGCATGTTCTCGGCCTGGGGCATTTTGCCGAATAGCCAGATCTCATCGACCAGGGTGCCAACGGCTTTCTTTCCGCCGACAGTGTTGCTGTCCGCTGCAACGACTTTCAGCGAAGCGCCTTTGCCACGGTGAGTAATCGTTTTGACGTGAGTCTGAACGTGCATCAGCGCATCCAGGTCTTCGTCCCGCTGGGCCATGTCCCGCGAAGGCGCGAAGCTGTTGTTCGCGATCTCGATGGTGGGGGCAAGGATGCTGAACTCGGCGGACTCACGCCAATTCAGGATCAGCGCGGTCATCATGATCCCGGCCGCGATTGTTGATTTTGAGTTCTTCTTCGGTAGGCAGACAAACCACTCAGTGATCAGGCGCCGGCCGGTAGATGCGTCATAGGCACCAAAAATGGATGCCACCAGGTCAAAGACCCACTGCGCGCAAGCCTCGCCAAAAGTTGGGCTGCCAGGCGCATCGACGATTTTCAGCTGCCTGAAAACCTCAAGGGCTTCCTCGGCAGCCGCTGGGAAAATGGGTGGAGGGATGATGGATTCGCCTGCCCGCAGGCGCCTGGCCCAGTCCGGGCACGATGTCGTCCACTCCATCTATTTCACCGACCGGAGCGGCGGCGCCGCGCTGGCTCCGAATCGGCTGGCGGCGCGCTGGGCGGCCTGGTCCTTCTCGTCCTTTTTGCTGCCCTCGCCTTTACGTGGATGAACGAAAGGCATAAGCGCTTTCGCAGCATCGACGCGCAATTTCGGTTCAGCCTCATAGTCGTTCATGGTGGCCATGAGAAACGCTTTTGGGTCCGAGAATGTCATCGCCTTGGCGAGGTCGAACCCTAATTCGGCGGGCTCAGCGGCTGGCTGCTCACCATGTGGCCTCTTCTTTTCTGCAGGCTCGGTGGCTTTAACTTTTTTGTTAAAGCCTTGCTTGGCCAGCTCGGCAAGCACATGAGGATCCTTTGCCAGCCTTGCGCCGGCCTGCGATGCGCTGGAGGCCGCATATCCTGCGGCTATGGCTGCGTCTTTATTGGACGCACCTCCCCTCAAAGCGTCTGCAAAAGCACGCTTTTTAGGTGTTAAAGCCATTAACAAAAAACTCCACAGGGAGAAAAAATCCGCGCGTGCGGGAGTGGGTGGTCTAGGACGCAAAAGGCTTGAACTCTCGACCCACCCCTCCCCCTAAAGTTAGGGGATTTGGCGTGCCGCACCATTTCAGTGCCAATTGTGGACCGCGACGGGCGTGCTGGTCAGGCATTGCGCGGAGCTGCTTCCTCGCGCTGCTTCACCGAGGAGTGGCAGGTGGTGCAGAGCGACACCCAGTTGGAGTGATCCCAGAACAGATTCATGTCCCCGCGGTGTGGTGTCGCATGGTCGACGACCGTTGCTGCCGTGACACGTCCAGAACGTTCGCAGTAAACACACAGCGGATGAATTTTCAGGTGGGCTAGTCGCGCCTTCTGCCACTTGTAGTCATAGCCACGCTGGGCGGCCGTCTGTTTGCCCGCGCGCCATGAATCCGGGTTGATGGTGGCAAGCCTGTTAGGCTGGACCTGCAATTTGGTCTTGAGGCTGGTCAACTTGGCCATCAGTCACTCCCGTCGATGGGCGTGCCATCCATATAGGTAAGCGGTTCGCCATCCTCGTCTTCAATCTGTTCGTCAGCCAGCGTCTCGATCAGGGCTGTCAGCAATGCGTTCGTCTTGACCTGCTCCTGGAGCATCTGCTGGAAGATCAACATAAACTGCCGCTCCATCCCCTCGATCCGCTGCATCTGCTCCGGGCTTAGTCGTGTCAGAACCGACAATTCGCTGCGCTCGCTCATAGGCCACCTTGCTCCACTTCTTGATCCACTCGCGCCGGGCGGCGCATCCGGTGCACGCCATTACTAACCCCCTACTTGCTCAGTTTCCTCTGGACGATGACGCGGAAGATCATCACCAGGGCGCCCAACACGGTGTAGGCCACTGGCGGCAATACCGCTTGGAGCGATGGCATCAACTGCTCAGCGATACCCAGCGCCGCGATGGCGCCGCCCGCTTGAACGCTGGTCATGCTCAGCGCTTGTTTCCAGTTATCGATCAGTTGCATGGTCACTCCTGCCGTTTGGGCAATTTGAAATCGGTGAATCGGTCGGCGATATCGGCAATCTTCTTGACGCCCAAGAAGCCAGTCCAGATGCCCGCCGGAGTTGCAAGGCTGGACGGTAGTCCGAAGTACTCAAGCACCGAGATCAGGCTGGTCGTAAGCAGCATGCAGATCGTCGCCTCAAGCAGTGCCTGGCGCCGAGTTCCTCCGCCGTAGATGATTCGCAGCACGGCCATCAAGGCAGAGGCCAGTGCCGCATAGATAGTCGGCGAATGCTGGCTCAGCCACGTAATCGCGATCACCCAGTTCGAGGGATCTTTTTCCGGCATGGTCGCCATTCTCGATGGCCCTCTCGGGGCTGATGAAAGGTTCGGCTGCAACAGCACTCCCAGCTCGGGGCGATGGGCGTGGTTGAGACGAATACGAAAAAGCCCCGCACGATGGCGAGGCTTGAATTGAAGGCAACAAAAAGCCCGACTCAATGGCCGGGCTTTTTGGGTCACTCCTCAACACGCGCAGGAATGACAGGATGGGGATAATTTCTCTCACTCTCTCACTAATGTCAACTAGCAATCACGCGGCCTCTTTGATGAGCAGGCCTTCCTCCTCCAGAATCGATTTCACCTCGGCCAGAGCATCGTCGATCATGCCATTCAGCTTTTCCTTGATGCCATCCCTCCAGCGGTAGCGCGTCGACTCCGGGACAGCATCAAGGTCCCAGGTGTTCATGTCATAGAAGCCATCGGGAAGAACGATCACCTCGGTATCGAGCGCTTCGATCTTCCGCTTTTCAGCATTGCCCGCGGCGATCGCGGAGTTCACCAGGGCTTCGCGCCGCCACGCCGGAGCCTCCAGAGGGATCTCGACTGAAACGGAGCGAGGCCCTTTGCGCCGTGCTCCCTTGAGCTTCGGAATAGCCCAGGCCGTCACCGCCTTGTAAATGAACAGCGCCGGGGCTGGGCTGGCGACCAAGGGTGTGATTGCTGCTATGGCTTGGAGCCTCTTCGCCTTGTTCGTGCTGTATTTGGCGGCCAGGGCATCCCAGTGGCGCGGGATTAGCATGTGATGCAGCCGCGCGGATAGCCAGTAGTCGACCTGAATACGCTCCAGCCCACTGGTATTCCCGCCCAATGAAGCCAGGCACTTGCTGTCCTCCTCATGCGGGCTGTACAGCTTCTGCCAGGCCTGCCCCTTTGCAGCGCCCTTCTCACCTGCCGCCAAGGCCGAAACAACTGCTGCCGATACGCTCGAATAAATCATGTCCTTCCCCTCAATCCCCGGTGTAGTTCGAACCGCCTGCTCCGAGGCGGTTGTTCCTTTCGTAGTGCTGCTCGAGGCCGGTAGCCGGCGCCGGGCGCTTCAGTGCATCAATTTGCTGCTGTGCTGCCTGTAGCTTGAAACTCAGCTGGGTCACCAGCTCGCGCTCCTCCAGTGCATCGCCGGTACTTGCCACAACCCAGCCTGAGCCATTGCACTGGTCGCAGGCCCGCTCGTAAAACACCCCCAAAACAACGGCCTTACCGCGGCACGCCGGGCACTGGGCCAGCTCGATCAATTGCTTGTGGAGGGTCGGGCCGTGGCTCTTTTCCACGCTATTGAACCTCCTCATTTACAGTTTCGTGATTGGGCTGGAGGCTTCGGATTGATTGGCCTCGACGGGATTATGCGAATTTCCGTTTCCATCCATGATCGACCCGTGAATAGCGGTAAATCCCTTCCCATCTAGCCAGCCGTGCCACTTCTCCAGCGCCTCGCGCTTCAGCTGCTCGGCCGAGGTGTGGATGTAGGTCTGCACGTTGCGGGTCAGCGTGTGATTGACCAGCATCTCGCCGATCAGGAAGTCGACGCCCAGGTCAGTCCAGCCAGTGCGGGCCACCTTGCGCAGGTCATGGCTGGTCCACTCGCCACGCCCCAGCCGAGTGAACACCGCGCAGGCCTGGCTGTCGGTCATGGGCCGGCCATTCTTGAACGGAAACAGGTATGCACCCTGGTAGCCCTTCCCCGCCTGCCACTCGCGGTACCGGCTCAGCAGCCCCAGTACCTGGACGGTCAGTGGCAGCCGATGCTCGCAGCGGGTCTTGGTGTTCTCGGCCGGAATGAACCACTCGGCTTGTTCGCCCTGATTAAAGTGAGCCCAGCGGGCCATGCGGGTTTCGCCAATGCGGGTGCCGTGGCACAGCATCAGCAGGGCCAACATGCAATCCACCGGCGCGTCATCGAAGCCAGCCCCCAGTTGCTCGAGCACCTCCTCCAACTGGACCGAGCGCAGGCGCGCTGGCTTGGGCTGAATACGGGCCTTGGTGAAATCGGTGAACTTGAACCCGGCGATCGGATTCGTGCTGATCAGGTGTAGCTTCTCAGCCTGGCGCAGCGCGACGACCAGTACGCCCCACATCAAGCGCACATAGGACAACGAGACCTCGGCCTGCAGCGGCCACATGACCAACTTGTCCAGGCTGGAGCGATCCACGCTAGCCACCGGCAGGTCGTTGAGTCGAGGCTTGAGGTGGCAGGAGATGATTGAGCTGGTGGTGCCGCGGCGCTTCGACGACAGACTGCGGTCCTTGCTCTGGCGATCGGCGAACCAATCTAGCAACTGGCCCATAGTGTGCAATGTGCCGGCGGCGGCCGAGGCCTTGGGGTCGCCCGCCAGGCGCTCGCGGATCTTCGGCAGAACATTGATCAGGCCTTTAGTCGGCAGGTCCGGGAACTTAGCCACCTTATGCCACCTGGAGCCAGTGACCAGGTACCAGGATCCTCGCTCGCGGTTCTTGTTGAACCGAAAGTAGACACCCGGATAACGAGCATCGCGCAGGTTGAGTACATGCGGCTGCGTGGCCTGGCGCCGAATTTCGGCGTCGGAGAAAGTGGTGAGGGCAGTCTGGCTCATGCGGCCACCACTGTCGGCGCCAGGCGCAGGTAGGCACGCAGCTGCTCCATGGCATCGAAGTGCCCGCGACACACCACCGCCAGATAACCCTGCTCGTTGAGACGGCGCAGGCAGGATGACTGACTTGGCGACACCGGCGCTGGCTCGACGGTCGCCTTGAATTCAATGTACAGGCCGAAAAACCCGCCTCGCGCCATCGGCAGCACCAGGTCAGGAATACCGGCCTTCACACCTTGGGCCTTCAGCTTGGCGGCCACGGCCTTGATGCGGTGGCCGCCGTTCGGCACGTGGTAGATCAGCTCGAAAACCTGCGGATAGCGCAGTTCGATTTCTTGCATGAGGGCGGCCTGTTCCTGCCCCTCTCGGTCTACAGGTTTGGTACGGGTTTGTTTCGGCTTGAACAGCTTTGGAGTAACTGGCTTCATGCGGCAACAACCCCCTCGCTAATCAGAATGGCCTGGGTGCGCATGACTCCCTCGGCGTGGTGTTGGCGGGCATCGGCCCGATTGATGACCTTGCTACGGCCGTCGCAAGCGTCGTGGCAGGCACTGCACGCCCAGGCGCCCTGCAGGTCGTTCGGCTTCATGCCGACGCCGCAGGTCCCAGCCATGCGGTAATGGGCAAGGACGGTGGTTTCGGGGTCACCGTTGCACAGGCCGGGAATGCGCACCTGGCACTCGCGGCCGTGGGCGGCCTTGGTCAACTTGGATTGCTTCATGGGCGATCGTCCTTGTGCAGGTCAACAACGACGAAGGTGCCTGGCCACATTTTGTGGCCGTGGGCAGTCGCGAACTCTCTGTTGTGGTACAGGGCAATCGGGGGCTCGGGCTTTTCAGTAAGTCCCCACAGATAGCCGCGGCAATACAGGGCATAGCGGTACTCGGTCGCATCGGGCGCGAGCAGCATCGGGTCCATCAGAAGCTCTCCTTTCTTGCGTAGCGGCCAGCCAGGCTGGTGACCTTTTCGGGTTTCGGCGATTCAACCCAAGCTGAAGCCAGGTTCTCGAATCGGTTGTATTGCCCCAGGAACGCAGCCCGCACGGTGCCGGTCTCGACGTCACGACCCTTGCCAATGATGATTTCGGCAATGCCCTTGGCTTCGGTGTTTTCGTGATAGACCTCGTCGCGATACACGAACAGGATCACGTCGGCATCCTGCTCGATGGCTCCGGACTCGCGCAGGTCTGAAGGGATCGGGCGCTTGTTGGGGCGCTCCTCGCATTTGCGGGAAAGCTGGCTGAGCAGCACCACGGGGATGCCGAGCTCTTTGGCGAGCAGCTTGCAGCCACGGCTGATGCTGCTGATCTCCTCGGTTCGGTTACCGCCCTCCCCGTCAACGAGCTGCAGGTAGTCGATCATCAGCAGATCCAGGCCATAGCGAAGCTTGTGCCGACGAGCCAGAGCGCGAATGCGGCTCATGCTGGTACCGGCGCGGTCAGCGATGTACAGCGGGGCAAACTGGATGGCGTTGGCCGCATAGCCGAGCTGTGTGCCGTGGTCCTGGCAGGCGGTGCCGTTCTTGACCAAGGCAAGCGGTACCCGTCCTTCGGACGCGACCAGCCGGTCGATCAGCTGCCCCTTGTTCATCTCCAGACTGATCACCAGTGCCGACTTTTTCTGGCGAATCGCCGCCTCGGCAACGAAGCCCATCGCGAGCGTCGTCTTGCCCATCGCTGGGCGGCCGGCAACGATGTACAGGTGGTCTGGCTGAAGGCCTCCCAACTTCTCGTCCAGGTCCTTCAGGCCGGTGGAGATCCCGATCAGCGTTTCGCCGCGGGCATGGCGATCGTGGCGCTCTTGCCAGACGTCAATCTGATCGGCCATGACGTCGCCGGCCTTGACGATGTCGTCATCGCCGGCGCCGCAGTCGATCGCCATGGCGGCGGCCTGGATGGCGGCGATCTTGGCCTGTACGTCCTGAGTGCCCTGGGCGATCTCCATGGCCTGGCCGCCGAGGTCGTACAGTGCGCGCTCAATGGCTCGCTCGCGGACAATGCCGGCATACGTCTTCGCGCTGGCCACGCTTGGGGTGTTGTCGACGATCTCGGCGCAGTAGGCCAAGGCGCGGTCACCATTCGACAGGGTTCCGATCTGGTCTGCGACCGTCAGGAAGTCCACCGCCTTGCCGGCAGCCCGCACTGCCATGATCCCGCGGAACACTTCAGCGTTCTCGGAGAAGTAAAACGATTCTGGGGACAGGTCGTCACTCAGGGTGTCGATCAGTTCCGGGCGGATCATCATCGCGCCCAACAGGCCGTGCTCGGCCTCAACGCTATACGGATCACGCACTGTAATTGCCCTCCACGACCTTCACGAAGTTGCTCGGGGCAATCAGCCAATCGAAGCTGGCACGAAATGGTGCGGAGCCGTTTTTGCCAGCGGCTCGGCCCATCAGGAAGTCCGATTGGGCGATGGTCGCGAAGTACTCAGTCCAGAACTCAAGGTCCTGGTGAACCTCGCTCTGATTCCAGCGGGCCTTGAGTTGCTTCTTGCGTGCCTCGGAGACGAGTACGACCGCTGGAAGGGTTGGCGAGAGCAGCCGGTTGAACAAATCAACGATGTCCTGAACCGGGCATGACGGTGAGCGCGAAGTGCGATCGCCACCTTGTGACGGTTCACTTTGCGGTTCCTTTACGGTTCTGGGGGCATCTGGTGCCGGGGTATCCGGCATATCCTGCCGGGGTGATGGGGCATCTGGTGCCGGGGGGCATTTGCTGCCGGGGGCATATCGTGCCGGGGTAATCGAGTACCAGGTTGAGCGACCAAACCGCTGATTGCTCTTCACTGCGCCCGCCTCTTCCAGCCAGCGCAACGCATTGCGAATAGCTCGCTCAGAGAGGCAGGTGCGAACCCCGATAGTCGAGATGGACGGCCAGCAAACGCCTTCATCGTTGGCGTTGTCAGCCAGTGAGATCAGGACAGACTTTTGCGCAGGACTCATGCCCTGCAGGGGCCAGCAAGCGCTCATGATGATGGTGCTCACACGACACCTCGCGCGACTTGCAGGGGCGCCGAATCTAGCTTCAGCAGAGTGCTGACCCAAGGGGTTGAGCTGCGGATAAAAAACTGAGCATTTGCCACGAAGAAAGGAGAGGACTCGCATGCTACGATTTCGGGGCTACCAAGCACCCTAACCATACGCAAGGAGTCCTCATGAACGCAGGTGATGTAGAACACAAAACGCAGGTGCCGCCGTATCGAAACCCGCCGCCCGAGCCGATTCCGTCTCAGGTGCCAAACGAGGTAATTTGAAGAATGAGCTATAGCCGCACACCCTATGAAGCAGGCTTGGATATCGACTACGCCATCGAGCTGAATGCTCGTCACCTGAAGCTTTTCCGGCATATGAAGTGGATTTTCAGCTTCATTTTTCTGGTCAGCGGGACCGCCGTATTCAGCAAAATGGACGCCATCCAGGAATATGGCGCATGGCTGGGGGCGGCTATTGCTCTTGCTGCAATCATCGACCATCTCCTCGCGCCAGGAGATAAAATCGCAAAGCACGCAGACATGAAGCGTCGCTGGTGCGAGCTTCGTGCCGAGAAAGATTCGATCTCGCTTGAAGAGGTCGAAAAACGTATGAGCACTCTTTATGGAGAAGACGTCCACATCGTCAGTGCGCTGGAGAAGCCCAGCTTTAATGCGAACCTCCGCCGCCATGGCAGAGAAGATAGGATCCGCAAACTCAATGCTTGGGAATGGCTTGTATCTGCCCTTGCTTAAAATTGATTCCGCCTGACGCGCTAGATTCTTAGATGGCTCAGAATCTGACGCGCTAGGGGTGTTGATCGTGGGGGATGCTGTATGCATAATCGTCCCTGTTCTGTGCTTTGAAGAAACCACCCTGTCCGGTGGTTTTTTTATGCCTGGAATTCAGGCGTTAATGGTGTCCGGCGCATCCGTGATAGCTTTTTGCTTCCACACGAAAAGGCCTCGGAGGCCGGACATGACAATCTGTAGAAATCTGCAGGGGCAAATCCTTGAGCATCTTCGAGATGCGTACCCCGATAGCTCTGAAGACCTTGAAGGCCTGGGGGATTGGGATGACTGCGTTAAGAATCTTTACTACCTGGACGAACTCGGCCTCATTTCCCTGGATGCTGAGATATTCCTCAGTGGCTTGCATGACGTAAGACAAGCGAGGATCACGGCCAAAGGAATCGACTTTCTCGAGCAGGACGGAGGGGTGAGCGCGATTCTGAGCACCATCACCGTTAGGCTTCATGAGGACACCCTTCTGCGCCTGGTAGAGGCGAAGCTGGAAGCTGCAGATCTTCCCGAGGCTGAGAAAACTGGGATTTTGCAAGCACTCCGAGAAGCTCCCGCCGAGGCCACAAAACAACTGATAACGAAACTAGTGGACCTGGGCATGGAGAATTCGGGGAAAGCAATTCCGCTACTTCAAACGTTGATATCTGGCGGCCCTTTCTGACCTCGCAACCAGAGTGAGCACGGGCAAGACGGGCGTATCCAAGCAGTCCGCCTTGCCCCCAAAGCTCAATAAATAGCTCATCTGAATCCATCTCTGACTCAATGAATAGCTCAGTGGATGAAGCGGATTTCCGCCCACCCATCACCACTGCTGCAACGACTTCAAGGCGGTTCATCCCTTCCCCTTACTGGTTAAATTCACAGCTGTAGCTCAGTACTACTGGCGCAATGCCAAGTGGCGGATAATTTGAACCTCGGTCAGGCGACAAGCTCATCCCAAGGAAACGAAGGGCAAAGCACCTCCTTCTTGAAAGCGCCTGCCGTGATCGCTTCCGCTTTTTTTGCCACCGCAGGAGACATACCGTGCTTGCCTCGAACCCACCCGGACACAGTGCTCTGGTCAACACCGAGCTTCTCGGCAGTGGCCTCTTGCGTTCCGAAGAAGGCAACGAGGTCCTTAAAAATGGCGTTCATGCTGCCCCTCCATATGTGAATACCCATATCGTAGATTATAGGTATACCACTTTGCAACAATATGGGAGCACCAGTAATAATCGATGGATGGAATACAAAGACCGAGTTAAAGCTGCACGCAAACACGCCAAGCTCACCCAGGTGGAGCTGGCACGCCTGGTCGGCATTGACCAGGCATCGATTTCAGACCTTGAGCGCGGCCGCTCCGGGCGATCTTCCTATAACGCCTCCATTGCACAGGTATGCGGTGTTTCAGCGATATGGCTTGAGAGTGGCACAGGAGAAATGCTTGCCGCGGCCACATCTAACGAACCGAGCAACGTTGGGCCTGCACTGCAGCCGAAAATGTCCTACCGCTACCCGGTTATCAGCTGGGTTGCCGCGGGCGCGTGGGCTGAAGCAATTGAGCCTTTCCCCCCCGGGTTCTCTGATCGCTACGAGCTCTCAGAATATGAGGCCAAGGGCCCGGCCTTCTGGCTGGAGGTAAAGGGCGACTCCATGACCTCCCCTGTCGGGCAGAGCGTCGCCGAAGGGACGTTCATCCTGGTTGACACTGAGGCTGATGCGTACCCAGGCAAGCTGGTGATCGCCAAGCTGTCCAGCAGCAATGAGGCGACCTTCAAAAAGCTGGTTGAGGATGGTGGCCGGCGATACCTGAAGCCACTGAACCCCGCCTACCCTACCGAGGTGTGCGCGGAAGACTGCCGTATCGTTGGGGTAGTCGTGCGAGCCCTGATGAAGCTTTGATTGGTAGGGGAAATCCGCCCGCTGGCAGATTTGACCTTTATTGATAAAATATACCTAGGTCGATATAGTGTACGAACTTATCCCCCATGATGATCTGGAGGAAGACCTTGAAAGGCTGATGGGGGTGGACCCTAAAATTGTCTACCAAGCGTCTCAGCTGATCAGGCAGATTTCTGACGATCCAGACCTTCTCGATGACCTACTACGCGATGGCTACGGGGGGTCGCCCAGAAGGCCTGCGCCTGGAGCTATATTCAATGTCAGGGCTTGGGGGCAGGCCCAGGCGAAGAACATGAATCTCTGGGCGCTACGAGATTTTGAATTATCCAGAAAAGGTTTCGAATTCAGGATTGTGTACGCAGTGTTTCCGCGCGCCGAGCTGATCTACATCCTGGCAATCATTGAAAGAGAATGGAATTATGACCCTACTAGCCCTGTCTCTCGACGCATCTTCGCCAGCTATAGAGCAATCGAAGAAGAGCTATAGGGAGGCACCCTCAACCGCGTCTGGCTATGCACCGAAGGTGTTTAACCTAAACCCTCCCGCAAAGAAATCCAAAGCGGCTGCAAAGCATTCAAAATTTTCAGCCTTCATCGAGCGCTTGGAGCGGGACCCTGCGCACGCAAAAGGTTTATCTGAAAGCCGAGCACTCATTGCTGATGCGCTCTATGCAGAAGACGGGATAACACTGAAAACGTTGCGCCTGAAGGCCGGCTTGACTCAAACCCAGCTCGCAGCACTCCTTGAAACAAGCCAGCCGCACGTCGCCCGAATGGAAATGGGCCGACAAGAACCAGTTATGTCAACCTGCCGCAAGCTGAGCAACGCGCTGGGTGTATCGCTTGATGTGATTGGCGAGGCTCTTGAGAGGCAGGCCGAGATCAACGAAACCAAGGCTAGAAAATGATCAGATATGCTCACGCGATCTTTTGTGACGACATTCGCCAGGAGCTCGGGGGAAAGACAACGCTTGTGGGAATTTATGCGGGCCAATGCCTGGTACCTTCAATTCCTTGCGCCCTTCCCAAGCTTTGCTTGGCGCTGAGCATCTCCGCGCCACGAGCCACACCAATAACCTCCGTCACAGTTTCTGGGGTATACGCAGGGAGCGAGGTATTCAATATGTCTTTGAATCAGGAACAGATTGAAGAAATCATGGCCCCGAGCCTCAAGGCTCGACCAGACGGCAAAAATATGACCATGGTTCTTATGGGCGTCATGGCTCCATTTGCCGTACCAACTGCAGGCAAACTTTCATTGTCGGTCATTGCGGATGGCGAAGACGTGTTTTGCGAAGGCTTGAATATCTCGGAAGCCCCACATGGTACGCAATTTGGCATCTGAGACCCTCGACAGTTCAGCAATCACAGCACCTGACTTGCACAAGCCCGCCACTGAGCGGGCTTTTTTACGCCTGCCTTCCAAGCAATAGGTACCGAAAGCTTACAGATGGCCCGCCTTAGACTACCGGCCTATTGCCATTTTCCTACGGCGCAAATACTGTATATCCATACAGACACCCCATGGAAGAGCAGTATGTTGGTACAACCAGACTTCACCAGATCGAGCCCTCAGTCCTACGAACAGATTGGCCATCGAATCCGCTCACTGGTGGCGGACCCCAAGGTGCAACGAGTTATGGCAGTCACTGTCCGGCGCCGCGACGATGAAAACCTGAGCGACTGGCGGCGGCTGATAGACGAAATATCAGAAACGGCAGGCATTCACGTTAACGAACTGGAGGACGGGGCGGTACGAATAGCCTGGAAGGATTACTGCGAAGCCTGACCGAAGCCCGCTCGATGCGGGCTTTTTATCGGCAACACTAAAAATTATGTGTTTACCCATAGACTTTAAATATGTGCTCCCCTATATTTCTCCCAAGCCAACAGCAACACGGCCACCGCTCTTTACACAACATGACGTGACCACCGCGACGTACCCAGGCAAACACCTGGGTCGGGACAAGCTAAATCGTCGCCCACGCAGCCTCTGGATAGCTGCCGGTCTCGCCAAATCGCGAGGACGCCAAACCATGCAAGCCAGCCGGAACAGAACACCGAACACGAAATGTGTGACGCCGGCCAGTGATACGAATCGGGCGCAGCGCATGGAGCGGAACAAACACCACAGGAGGAAACACGCCATGAAGTAGGAAGCCCAGCGGGTATTCGGACCCGCAGCCCACGACGAACTGCCCATACCCAGCCGGCCGCCGAGCTGCAGGTAGTCGTGTAGCGAACCAGTACCCGATGACCACTGCGATAAGCCGACCAGGTCGCAGCGAACAGGGAAGCTCAAGGCCAACCAAATCGAGCGTGAACGCCGTCGGAGGCAGTAGCGCGGAAAGCATCACTGAAGCACCTGGGCAACCGGGTGCTTTGGGATGACAACCAAGGAGCAGGACATGTTGATACTCACCCGCCGTCGCGGCGAAACGATCCGAATCAACGATGACATCACCGTGACGGTGCTCGAAGTGAACGGCCAGCAGGTACGCATCGGGGTGGTAGCGCCGAAGGAAGTAACGGTGCACCGCCAAGAAATCTACAAGCGCATCCAGGATGAGCAGGTCAAGGAAGCAGCGGCCTGACCGGAAAGCATCACTGAAGCGCCTGGGTGACCGGGCGCTTTAGGATGACAAGCGCCCAACAGTATCAGGAGCAAAAGATGAACAAAGAACAGGTTTACGACAGCTTGATCAGCCCGCTGATGCTCCAAATCATCAGCATCTGCAAGGATCAAGGCATCGCAATGATGGCGAGCTTTGCCATTGCGCACGACGGCGAAGGCCCGAACGGCGAGGACTGCTCTGGCCTGGTATGCAGCTCTCTGCTTCCAGATGGCGACGGTGAGCACAACCAGGTGTTTACGCAAGCGAATGCCATCATCCGGCGCGGCCGACGGCCCTCCCCGATGATGATCACCACCGAGCATGGCGACGGCTCCAAGACCATGACGGCAATTATCTGATTTCACTGGCTGGCCTTGGCGACAGGGCCAGACGGGAAATCAACCAAACAAGGATGGATCACTTCATGAGCCAGCAAACCCTTCAAGAACTATTGGCCGAGCGAGTCACCGCATATGCCCTGTCAGATCGCCCGCGCGAGCTGATCGACGAAGGCATCGAGAAGCTGTTCAAGGAAGTCGTGAGCGATACGTTCCGGTCCTATGGCGATTTCGGCGGGGCGATCAAGGAGGCGGTCAAGGCCGCACTGCCGGCCAACGTCTCTGACGTATTCGAGCTTCAGCGTTACAACGCGCTGATCGCCAACGCACTGCGCGAGCGCTGGGAGGCTGCCGCTGTGCACTCCTCCATCATCGAGCAGGCCGACAAGTCCATTGCCGAAGTGCTGACCGGCAAAGGTCTGATCACTGGCGAGGTGTCTCTGTACAAACTGCTCTCGGCCTTCATCGAAGACCACAAAGAGCGGGCCGCCGAGGAGCACTGGGAGCGCCCAGAGATCCGCATCGAAGAAGGCGACAACTACGGAATGGACGCCAAGTTCATGCATATCTACTTGGATGAGGAGCCTGAAGATCGAGACCGCACCGGCCGCCGCCGCGAGAACTACCAGCTGAAGCACAGCATTCACATGAAGATCACTGGCAAGCGCGATGCTGAAAACCACTGGCGCAAGTGTGACGAGTTTGGCGATGTGTATTCGGCCCAGCTCGACGACAAGAAGGTGGCAATCAACATGCGAATCCGGTCGGACTGGGAACGCATGATCGCTTCGCTGTACTTCGGCAATGCAATTCTGGTCATTGACTGCGCCCCGGACGACCTGAACTACGGCCTTTACGACTGAACAACCAGCGCCACGGCAGCCTGCCGTTAACTGCCCAATCACCTGGTACCCCCCATCACCAGGCTGCATTGGCCGTGACGTTTACCCTCCCCTGGTCCGGGTGCTTCACGGCTCGGGCGAGCGTCACGACCAATGCAGCCAACCTCACTGAGAACACCGCATGGAATCGATGATCAAGAACGGCAGCTGGACTGGCTATCTCGGCCGGGGCCTGGCGCCGCGCGAACTGGAATGCACCCTCTTTGTTGCCCAGGGCCTGACCGCCAAGGAAATCGCCCGAATGATCGGCATCGCGCCGGGCACCGTCGCTAAGCGGCTAACCAGCGCCATGTTCAAACTCGACGTGAACCGCCAGGCCGCGCTGGTGGCCGAGGCCATGCGTAGGCAAATCATCTGCCCGATCTGCATCCTGCTGGCCAGCCTGATCGCCATGCACGCCGTCATCGACGACACCGACCCGCTGCGCCGCGATCGCCGCGCGCCGGATCGCCGCACCGCTCAAGTCCGAATCGTCCGCAAGGCCGAAGCGGTTGAGCTCCACGCATAGGCGCCACTGCCTTCCCAGTGGCGACACCGGAGGATGCAGCCATGTAAACGACAGCCACCGGCACCGCCCAATGCGCGGTCGGACATTGCTCGCATACGGAGGCGTTTGTGAGTCGAGAGCCCGGGTCGCCGGGCTTTCTTTTGCCTGCCTTTATCCGCCAGCACCTGGCTCGGGTGCTGACGAATGAACGCAAACCACAATGAGGACGTGCCATGAACCAGACCATTCGCCAACAACGCAACTTGCTCGACGTCGCTCGCCAGCAATTGAGGGTGGCCACAGCAGACTTCTACCAGAAGATCAGCACACCGGCTCCCGGCCAAGCGCTGCGCTTTAGCGTGGTGCCCAAGGGCGCGAACACCTTCGAGATCGTCGACCGCCATACCGGCGTCATCCGTGGTCCGCGCTTCGGCCATCTCAACGCCTGCGGCTACGCTCAGCAGCTGGAGCGCAAGACGTGCGCAATCGGCAACACCGCATCTGCAGCGAAGGTGCTCAGCAAGAACATGCTGCGCTTCGCAATGGTAGCCGGCGCGATCATGGTCCTATTCGCGTGGTACGGCGCCAAGCAATGAGCGACGACATTCCCAACGCTTACTACGCCGGGCGCTCTGGTCGTGAAAGCGGCTGTAGCCGACTGGCCTGCCCGTTCAGTCCTATCAGCGTCATCGGCGCATGGTGGATGGCCGGCTGGCACGACAAGGACATGGAGCTTTCGTCTTGAAACGAATCTCCCACCAGGTGCAGAAGCGGCGCCGGCAACACATCAACATCCCGCCAAGCGGTATCGGAGGTAACGGCGATGGCCGAGGCGATTACACCAGCAGCAAAGCACTCAAAGACGTATCGCAAAAAGAAGGATGCCGAGCGCGAGAAGCTGGGCATAGAGACACTGAAAATCGATGTTCCCACTGGCATTCGCCAGGGATTGCGAAAGGTGATGCTGCTGCACGGATTCACCAACGCGCAGGAGGTCTGGCAGAGCCTGGCTCTTCACCTGATCAACGCAAGCATCGAGGACCAGGCTTCGATCCTGCGCCCTGACACGTCAGGTTTTGAAGTAACTCCAAAACTAGCGCGTCAGTTCAGGAATGCCAGCCTGGCCGAGATCAAGCGTGACCCAGGCGACGATATCCTGGGGCCGGAAATCACTCAGTACGACTAAGACGCAGGTTCTGCATGGTGCACTCAGTGGTGCTCACGGTGCTCATGAACGCATTCAGCTCCACGGAGCACTTCTCGATGTTCAGGCCGTTGCGGCCATCGCTCGAAATGTTCGTGACATACGGGCCAGCAGAGCTACAGCCAGCCAAGGCGGCGATAAAGCCCAGCGCAACGATCTTCAGTTTCATGTGAGTCCCTTCTGTTTTAGGCCGCAGCCATCGGTAAGCGGTGAATCATATAGCAACACGCCATCAC
Organism: Pseudomonas sp. KH_021; assembly: GCF_057838865.1. Taxonomy (NCBI): domain Bacteria; kingdom Pseudomonadati; phylum Pseudomonadota; class Gammaproteobacteria; order Pseudomonadales; family Pseudomonadaceae; genus Pseudomonas; species Pseudomonas sp. KH_021. The sequence goes on from NZ_CM174477.1 coordinate 4,372,514, forward strand.
TAAACCATCTGCCGCATCCAGCCACGGAGCGCGGTGCATGCATGGAGAAAACCATGACCGAATTCACCGACAAGCAGCTCGGCCTGCTTTGGCACACCCTAGGCATTTGCCCGGAACACCGCCACCGCCGCACCATCACGCGCAACCACTTCCTGACAAGCCCAGGCTACGACGACGCGAACAACCTCGACGTTCTGGTCGCCTCAGGCCTGATGACCTGCGGTAAGCCGCCGGCCTTCTGTTCACAGGATGAGGTCGTTTACCGGGCAACTGCCGATGGTGAGCAATTCGCCCTGGCCAAGATGCCGCCTTTGCCTGCTCCACCCAAACGCACCAAGTTTGATGCCTACCTGGATGAGTGCGAGTGCTACGACGGGTTCGCCCACTTCCTCGGTATCAACCAGCCGAAATTCCAAGATCGCGGCGAGTACGGGAAGCGCGAATATCGCATGGTCCGCTATCCACGCGGCAGTGCTTGGCGCCATTCCAGATCCTCTTACTGGCCGCCATACGAACCACTTGAGGTCGCGGGTGAATGGGCCTCGACCATGAAAGCAGCCAAGGCCAGCTACAAGGCAGCGCTGAAGGAGTTTCGTCAGCGGCCGCGCCATTCAGCGAGCGACTTCGACCGGGCCTACATGGCCTGACCCTCCTGCGCAGCCCGCCAGCGCCTTTTCCTACCTCGGCTATTTGGCAGTCGCTCGAAACTGATCATCGGAGGTTAAGGGTACGAATTAGTAGTCGGGCGTCATCGATGCTACGAATATCGACGGCCCAATGCTCGTCATCCTTATGCGATGAATCGTAAAAGCTATCGAAGATCCTCCTGATCTCTTCCTTCTGGTAAATCCCGTCCCTCAACACCGGAGGGCGGAAGTGGAAGTTGATCTTTTGCTGAGACGGCATCAGGGAAAAATACCGTTTCCCATCTTGGTAGACGCGAAAAGATCGGACCACACCCTGATTTTTCACAGTCCAGCTGACTGACCGAAGACAGGTGAACGCGCCAACTAAGTAAATGAACGCCTCTCGTACCTCCGCATCCTGGATGTACTCGAAGAATTCATTCACAAGCTCTGCATCGATATCAGACTCAAGCATGGGTATCTCCCAAGTCGGCGCCATGTCGAGCCTTAAGCAATAACCCACTTCAACGAATCACGCCACTCCGGCGAGGCCACCATGACCCCAATAGCTCAACAAGCGCTGGACAGCGCGTGGGCGCGCCTCAGTAGCGTGCCAGCGCGAAAGACCAAGGACCGCAAACCTTGGTCGCCAGAGGAAGAGCAGCGACTGACCCAGCTGTACCCAGACACGCCAATGCCTGAGCTGCTCAAGGTGTTTGAGCGGCCGTACTGGGCGATCTACAACAAGGCATACGCACTCGGCCTGAAGCGAAGCGAGAGCTATCTCGCCAGCGAACACGCCTGCCGGCTCAGGCGCGACAACAATCCCGGGATCGGCTCTCGATTCCAGAAAGGTCAAGAACCCTGGAACAAAGGCACCAACTTCGTTTCCGGCGGCAGGTCGGCCGAGACTAGGTTCAGTCCTGGAGCGATGCCCCACAACCATGTGCCAGTTGGCAGCGAGCGCGTCACGGCAGACGGTATCAGGCAGCGCAAAACGCACGACGACGGGCCAGCACACCGCCGGTGGAAGTCGGTGCACATGATCATCTGGGAAGAAGCCCACGGCCCTGTCCCCGCCGGCCACATCGTGGTCTTTCGCGATCGTAACACTGCCCACATTGAAATCGACAACCTTGAGCTCGTCACCCGGGCCGAGAACATGCGTCGCAACACCATCCACCGCTACCCGCCGGAATTGAAAGACACCATTCGCCAGCTCGGGAAGCTGAAAAAGGCTATCAGGGAGGTAACCAATGAAAAACAAGATGACTGATCTGCGGAATCACTTGTTCGCAACGCTGGAGGCCCTGCAGGACCAGGACAAGCCAATGGACATCGAGCGCGCCAAGGCGATAGCTGATGTGGCCAAGGTGCTGGTGGACTCGGCCAAGGTTGAAGTCATGTTCATCAATGCAACGGACGGGGAGGCAAAGAGCACGGGCTTCATCGAGTCGGAGCGCGACGCGCTGCCACCCAAAATTGCTGCAGTGCCGCGGCCATGACCCACAAGTGCTACCTGCGCGACCCGAGCGTAAACGCCGTCACCGACCTTGTGACCGACGAGCAGATGCAGTGTGCATTCCAGGGCACCAACTTCGGCCACACCGATTACCGTGGCCTGCTGGCCCAAGGCTGCATCAAGGCCCTGGCCGCCTGGCACCAGGGCCACACGTTGACCACCATCCTGGAAGAGCTTCGCCTGATCAGCTGGAACAAAAAGACCGGCAAGATCAAGGTCACCGCCAAAGGGCGCCACTACATTTGGCTAGCCTTCAAAGGCTGCCCGGGCGCCTAGGAGTACATTTGTACTCCAGCATGCGTAAACCCCTCTCCCCTCTATTGAGCAGATCGAATAGCCGCAGCCGCGGCAGGAGTAGTCATGCCTGAAGAAATCAAGCTGATACAGCCCGTAGCAGTTGTCCGCGACGAAAACGGGATGTTCTGGCATCCCGACCTGCCGACCTTCGATGAAGGCGACGACGACAAGAGCAAAGCGTGGATCGCGGAGCAGCGCCTGGAGGTTGACATGGTCAGCCTTGAGTTTGCTGACGAAGCAATCGCCGATCGCTACTTCGAGAGCCAGGACCCGGACTGCAGCTACTGGGAGCCGGCACGACCAAGTGGCGAAGGCTGGTTCTGCCTTTCGATCAACGACACCGACGACGGCCCGGTCTGCTGGTGGGCGCGGCGCGAGGTGAAGTCATGAAGACACTTGGCGAAATCATTGAGGCCGCGAGATCGGGCGAGCGCCCGGACTACGACGAGCTCCGCCTCGCCGTTTGCGCGATGGACATGCTCATGACCTTCGACCGCCAGGCTATCTGGAAGCTAGCCGAGGCCGAGACACAGGGCAAGAAGCCGTTCTTGGTGTACAGCGGGGCCTGGCAGCGAGACGAGAACTTCCAGCGCGTGAAACGCGCCATGGAAAAGGACCCAAAGACCTACTTGGGACCGAGCTATGACCCTGACAGAGCTGAAGTCCAAGAGCGGCGCCGCAAGTCGATAGCCCTGATGGACAGGGCCATGGCCCGTTCACAGGGGACGAAGCCATGATCGCCCTCACCTACATGGCCTACCTGATCTACAGGGGGCCTCGATGAGTAAGCCATACGGTCGAACAACCACAGGCGCCAAGGTAACGGTGACCCTGGAGCTTTCCAACTTGGGCAGCTGGGGGCCCGACTGCACCACCGGCCAAGTCCATGACCAAGCGCGGGAGGCAGCAATCGGCCGCCTCAATCGCCTGTTCAAAGATCACATCGACAGCACCAAAATCATCGGCAAGGTGAAGGTCGAGGCTGTCACCACCACGCTCGAGCAGCGTTAACCCCCTACAACAAATCAAGCCTGCCGGTAGGCGGGCGAGGATCAACTATGTCCGCAAACAAAACTATGTGTATCTATCACGGCAACTGCGCTGACGGCTTCGGCGCCGCCTGGGTTGTTCGCAAGGCTCTTGGTGACTCTGTCGAGTTCGTGGCCGGCGTCTACGGGGAAGAGCCGCCAGATGTGGAAGGCAAAGACGTCATTATCGTGGACTTCAGCTACAAGTACGACGTGCTGGTATCGATGAGCTGGAAGGCCAGCAGCATTATCGTGCTCGATCACCACAAGTCTGCCGCCGAGGACCTGCAACGATTCCCGCCATTCCACGCGGGCGTCAGGATTGACGGACGTAACGCCGACGGCTCCGTCTCGCTGGGGTGTGTAAGCGCTCATTCCTTCATGGCTTCGCAGAACTCCCCGGCCATTGCGTGCTGCTTCGACATGGAGCGCAGTGGAGCCATGCTGGCCTGGGATCACTTCTTCCCCGGCCAAGAGCCACCGCAGTTGCTGCGTCATATCGAGGACCGGGATCTCTGGCTGTTCAAGTTGGACGGAACGCGTGAGATCCAGGCGAACCTGTTCAGCTACCCCTACGACTTCGAAGTTTGGGATCACTTGATGGCGGCCGACGTAGAGACCCTCCGGTCAGACGGCGCCGCCATTGAGAGGAAGCACCACAAGGATATTGCCGAGCTGGTGGCCGTCACAAAGCGCCGCCTGGTAATCGGCGGGCACGACGTACCGGCCGCCAGCCTGCCCTACACCCTAACCAGTGATGCCGGCCACCTGATGGCGCAGGGCGAGCCGTTTGCAGCCTGCTACTGGGATACCCCAACCGGCCGGGTGTTCAGCCTGCGCAGCACAAATGAAGGGATGGATGTTTCTGCGATCGCCAGCCAGTACGGCGGCGGCGGGCACCGAAACGCCGCAGGTTTCCGAGTGCCTTTCGGGCACGAACTCACCTTATAACCCCCTCCCCACTACAACAACTCAAGCCTGCCAGTAGGCGGGCAGGAGGACCTATGGCTGAAAATACCGAATACAGCATGTCGGCTGACGATGCACTAATCATCGCCGCCATTGGGCAGCACGACCTGAGTTGGCGGCGAACAATGATACGGGCCGTATTGGAACGACATGGGTCGGACCGGCTGGTAGAGCTTCTCGCCCAATTCATCGGCATGGCCAACTCAGTCGCGGCAAACTGCGCCGAAATGAGCGATGCAGTGCTCATCAATGAGTGCGGCGTCCATCCCGATAAGTTCGATAGCGTGAACCTGCCAACCATTTTTGGCGCATGCCAGGGCGTTCAGCTGGCAAGCAAGTGCGACCCTGACGGAGCTTGTCACGGGTGTGCTTACCGCCTTGGTTCAATTGCCAATCAATCCCCGATTACCACCTGCGACGCCGAGTTTATGGCTTACGACCACAAGGGCTTCATGTGTCACGCCCACTTCAATGACCGAGGCGAGCCGACCAAGGTTTGCATTGGTCACGCCAAAGCAGCCAAGTCCACCGCCTAAACCCCTCCCCACCTCTGCCGCCACGCGCGGCGCGGAGCCTATCCCATGGAAACCGAAATCCTTTCGGACGAAGAACTGGCCGACCTGACCGGCTACAAGGCCAGGGGCTGGCAGCGCCGCTGGCTGGATGAGCGCAACTGGCACTACATCTTGAGCCGCGGCGGCCGACCACTCGTTGGCCGCCAATACGCGCGGATGAAGCTGGGCGTGACCCTTGAAGTGATGCCGGTCGCCCCGCCATCTCTGCCGACACCGACATGGACACCTGATTTTTCCCGAGTGAACTGAATGCGACCGCGCAAAACCGAAAACCGAGACCTGCCGCCGAACGTCTACCGCCGCAAGCGAAAGCGCAAAACCGGCAAGGTCTGGGTGGGCTACTACTACCGCGACGCCCTGGGCAAGGAAATTGCGCTGGGGTCGGACCTGGACCTGGCCAGAATGAAATGGGCCGAACTGGAGGCCAAGGAAAAGCCTCAGGACCTGCGAGTGATGAAGGCGATCTTCGACCGGTACGAGCGCGACATCATTCCCAAGAAAGGTGCGCGCACGCAGAAGGACAACCTTTCGGAGCTACGCCAGCTTCGCCCAACCTTCGACAGCGCCCCGATCGATGCCATCACGCCGGCAATGATCGCTCGGTACCGGGATGCCCGGACGGCAAAGGTTCGGGCAAACCGCGAGATCGCCACCCTGTCCCACGTATTCAACATGGCCAGGGAATGGGGGCTCACCGCAAAAGAGAACCCATGCCAGGGTGTGCGCAAGAACAAGGAGACGCCGCGCGACTATTACGCCAACGATGCGGTGTGGAATGCGGTGTACAAGAAGGCAGTGCCTGAACTGAAGGACGCCATGGATCTGGCGTATCTGACGGGCCAGCGTCCGGCGGACGTGCTGGTGATGAGGCGGGATGACATCGAGGGTGAATACCTGGTGGTGCAGCAGAACAAAACCCAGAAGAAGCTTCGGATCATGCTGACGATCGATGGCATGGATAACAGCCTGGGGGTGCTGATCAAGCAGATGGCCGCGCGCAATGCGCAGCATACATCGAGCTACTTGATTGTCAGCGAAAGGGGCAAGCGTATGTCGGCGCCGATGCTCCGCAACCGCTGGGATGATGCCAGGGAGCTGGCCAAGGCGGCAGCTTTGGACAATGGCGATACGCTTCTGGCAGCCAGGATCACACAGTTCCAGTTCCGCGATATACGGCCTAAAGCGGCATCTGAAATCAAGGACATCGAAGACGCCAGCCTGCTGCTTGGGCACACCAAGGGCGACATCACTGAGCGCGTTTATCGGCGAGTGGGCGCCATCGCGAAACCGTCCAAATAGGCTTAGTTTCGGAACTGATTCCGAAAAGTTTCGGAACCCCATGCTCTAAAGATGCTTCTGGAGCGGAATTTCTTTGCCCCCAGAAACGCAAAAAGCCCTGAATAATCAGGGCTTTGAAATTGGCGGAAGCGTAGAGATTCGAACTCTAGGATAGTTGCCCATCGACGGTTTTCAAGACCGTTGCCTTAAACCACTCGGCCACGCTTCCAGCTGTATTGCGGCCGCCATAATACCGAAATGAAACACACTGTCAAACTCTCTGTGTAGCCTGATTGAAATCAGCTGTTATGATCTTTGCATCTGAACGTTTCAAAACCCACAGGAGTGTCGCCATGCGCGAACAGGATTACGCCGTCAACCACGGCCAGCAGGTCGAACAGCAAGAAGTCAGCCGGGTCCTGCGCAACACATACGGCCTGCTGGCCATTACCCTCCTCTTCAGCGGCGTCATGGCTTATGTGGCGCAGCAGATGCGGGTCGGTTACCCGAACATTTTCGTGGTGCTGATTGGCTTCTACGGCCTTTTCTTCCTCACCAATAAGTTGCGCGATTCGGTCTGGGGCCTGGTGTCCACGTTTGCCTTGACCGGTTTCATGGGCTTCCTGCTGGGCCCGATCCTCAACCGTTACCTGGGCATGCAAGGCGGCGCTGAAGTCGTCAGCTCTGCGTTTGCAATGACGGCGCTGGTATTCGGCGGCTTGTCCGCTTATGTACTGATCACCCGCAAGGACATGAGTTTCCTGGGTGGCTTCATCACCGCTGGTTTCTTTGTGCTGATGGGCGCTGTCCTGGCCAGCCTGTTCTTCCAGATCAGCGGCCTGCAACTGGCAATCAGCGCAGGCTTCGTACTGTTCTCGTCGGTCTGCATTCTGTTCCAGACCAGCGCGATCATTCACGGTGGCGAGCGTAACTACATCATGGCCACCATCAGCCTGTATGTGTCGATCTACAACCTGTTCGTCAGCCTGCTGCAGCTGTTTGGCCTGATGAGCCGCGACGACTGATCGATAGAAGGTGCAAAGAAAGCCCGCTTCGGCGGGCTTTTCTTTGCGTGTTCGCTGGGCTATCCGTAGAATTGCGCCTTTTTTTCCAAAGGCACCCCCCATGAGTTCCCTCGAAAAGTCGCCTGACACTCCCGTACAGGACCATGAATTGGTGCTGGGCCTGGAGGATCGGCCTCCCCTCCTGATTGGCCTGCTAGCTGCACTGCAACATTTGCTGGCGATCATCGTGCCAATCGTGACGCCAGGGCTGTTGATCTGTCAGGCGCTCGGGGTTTCGCCGCGTGATACCAACCTGATCGTCTCCATGTCGCTGGTGATTTCCGGTATCGCCACCTTTGTGCAATGCCGTCGTCTTGGGCCTTTTGGCGCGGGCTTGCTGATTGTCCAAGGCACCAGCTTCAACTTTGTCGGGCCGCTGATCGCAGGCGGCGCGCTGATGGTCAAGCAAGGCACGCCCGTGGAAGCGGTGATGGCGGCCATTTTCGGTGTGGTGATCGCGGGCTCCTTTGTGGAAATGGGGATTTCGCGCATCCTACCCTTCGTCAAACGCCTGATTACCCCGTTGGTGACGGGGATCGTGGTGCTGATGATCGGCCTGACCCTGATCAAAGTAGGCCTGATCAGCATGGGCGGCGGATTTTCGGCAATGGCTGACGGCACCTTCGCCAATGGCGAAAACCTGATGCTGTCCGGCATGGTGCTGGCCATTATTGTGGTGCTCAACCGCATTCCAGTGGTCTGGATGCGCAGCTGCGCCATTGTCATCGCGCTGGCGGCAGGTTATGCCTTGGCGGCCTGGCTGGGCCGCTTGAACTTCACCGGCATGCATGAGGCGGCTATCTTCCAGGTGCCGATGCCACTGCATTTCGGCTTGAGCTTTTCCTGGTCGCTGTTTATCCCGATGCTGGTGATCTATCTGGTCACCTCCTTGGAAGCCATTGGTGATGTCACGGCTACCAGCAAAGTCTCGCGCCAGCCGGTAGAAGGCCCTCTGTGGATGCAGCGCATCAAGGGCGGCGTGCTGGTCAACGGTGCCAACTCGCTATTGGCCGGTGTGTTCAATACCTTCCCAAGTTCGATCTTCGCCCAGAACAATGGCGTGATCCAACTGACCGGCATCGCCAGCCGCCACATCGGTATCTGGATCGCACTGATGTTGGTACTGCTGGGCCTGTTCCCGGCCGTGGCGGGGGTCATCCAGGCGGTCCCGGAGCCGGTGCTGGGCGGCGCAGCCATGGTGATGTTCGGTGCGGTGGCGGCCTCGGGGATCAATATCCTGGCGAGCATCAATCTGGATCGCCGTGCATTGCTGATCATCGCCGTGTCGCTGGCGCTGGGGCTGGGCGTTGCGCAGGTGCCGGAGTTCCTGGCTCATATGCCGTCGGCGCTGCGTAACGTACTGGAGTCTGGCGTTGCTACCGGCGGCATTTGTGCGCTGGTGCTGAACTGGTTTCTGCCCGAAACCCACAAGCCCCAAGCCGCCTGATTGACGCGGGCGCGGGCTTTTTGCGGCGGCTGGCTTTATCATTCCGGAAGATTTGCTGACAGAGTCAACCATGAAATTTGCCATCGCCGTTTTTGCCCCCGCTCATGCGCCTTCTTCCCGCCGCGCTTTGCTATTTGCTCAAGCAGCGCTGGCGGGCGGGCATGAAATTGTCCGTCTGTTTTTCTACCAGGACGGCGTGCACAGCGCCTCAGGTAATATCGTCAGCCCCCAGGATGAGCAGGACACTGCGGCGCTTTGGCGTGACTTCGTCAGCCAGAACGGTCTCGATGGGGTGGTCTGCATCGCCGCTGCTCTTCGCCGCGGCGTGCTCGATGAGCAAGAAGCACAACGCTATCAACGCTCCGCCGTGAACTTACCTGCGCCCTGGGAGTTGTCCGGCCTTGGCCAATTGCATGAAGCGGCGCAAATCGCCGACCGGCTCGTTTGTTTTGGAGGGCACTGAGATGGCTAAATCGATGCTATTGATCAGCCGTCAGGCGCCATGGTCTGGCCCTGGCGCACGTGAAGCGCTGGATATCGTGCTGGCCGGCGGTGCTTTTGATTTGCCGTTGGCCATGTTGTTTCTCGATGACGGCGTGTTCCAACTGCTGAGCAACCAGCAGCCCACCCAAGTGCAGCAAAAAAACCTCGCCGCTAATCTTCAGGCTTTGCCCATGTTCGGCATCGAAGACCTCTATGCCTGCAATAGCAGCCTGCTGGAGCGCGGTATTGACCCGCAGAAATTGAGCCTGCCCGTGCAACTGCTTTCTGATGACGCGCTCAAAGCCCTTGTTGGCCGCTACGACCAGGTGATTACGCTCTGATGACTACCTTGCATGTATTGTCCCATTCCCCGTTCGGTGACAATCGCCTGGACAGCTGCTTGCGCCTGCTGGGCGCTGACGATGCGATTCTGCTGACCGGCGACGCCACCTATGCTTTGCAAGCTGGCAGCGAGCCACTGCGCAAGCTCAGCGCACTGGGCACTCGGCTGTTTGCCCTTGCGGAAGACCTGCAAGCGCGGGCAATCCAAAGTGATGTACAACAGGTCGATTACCCAGGTTTTGTCGAGCTGTCCATTCGCTTCGATAAGGTTAATAGCTGGCTATGAATACCTTGATGATCGCCGAGCGCCAGATACCGCTGGATAAAGACGGCTACCTGGCCGACCTCAACGACTGGTCCCCCCAGGTTGCACAAGCGCTGGCTGTCCGCGAAGATCTGACCCTGAGCCCTGCTCACTGGGAAGTGCTGGAGCTGTTGCGCCAGTTCTATCAGGAGTTCCAGCTGTCACCAGCCACTCGTCCCCTGATCAAATACACCGCCCTGAAACTCGGGCCGGAAAAAGGCAATAGCCTGCACCTGAACCGCCTGTTCAATGGCACCCCCGCCAAACTTGCCGCCAAGCTGGCGGGCCTGCCCAAGCCGACCAATTGCATATGACCGACCATCCTGCGCTGATCACCGAAACCCCGGAAGAACACCCGTTCGCCCAGTTCGTCCGCATTCTTGGCAAGGGCAAACGCGGTGCGCGCAGCCTGACCCGTGAAGAAGCGCGTGAAGCCATGGGCTTGTTGCTCGACGACAAGGTTGAAGACACCCAACTGGGCGCCTTCCTGATGCTGCTGCGCCACAAGGAAGAAAGCCCGGACGAACTCGCAGGCTTTACCGAAGCCCTACGCGTGCGCCTGAACGCGCCTGCCATCGCTGTAGACCTGGATTGGCCCACCTATGCCGGCAAAAAACGCCACCTGCCCTGGTACCTGCTGGCCGCCAAATGCCTGGCTGGTAATGGCGTACGAATCCTGATCCACGGTGGCGGCGCCCATACGGCTGGCAGGATGTATACCGAGCAACTGCTTGAAACCCTGAATATCCCGCTATGCCGCGATTGGGCCAGCGTCGCTCAGGCGCTAGACAAGCAACACCTGGCGTTCCATCCGTTGATGGACTGGGCGCCCCGCCTGCAACGCATGATCGATTTGCGCAACACCCTGGGCCTGCGCTCGCCCATTCACTCGCTGGCTCGCGTGCTTAACCCCTTGGGGGCTCGCTGCGGCCTGCAAAGCATATTCCATCCCGGTTACCAGGCCGTTCACCGCGCGGCCAGTACGCTGCTGGGCGACACCGCTATCGTCATCAAGGGTGATGGCGGCGAGATCGAAGTAAACCCCGACAGCCCAAGCCATCTCTACGGTACAACGGGCGGACAGGACTGGGACGAAGAATGGCCAGCACTCGCCACACAGCGCCACGTAAAACCCGCAAGCCTTGATCCTTCACAATTGCTGGCGGTATGGCGCGGTGAACAAAACGACAGTTATGGCGAAATGGCCCTCATCTCGACGATGGCATTAGCGCTCCGAGGCTTGGGGGCGACGCGTGAAGAGGGCTTTGAGACGGCGCGCAGCTACTGGGAAAACCGCAACAAATCGATTTAATCGATGATAACGCCCCAGCCTTTGCGCTGTTTGTTCGAACGGTTCTCTTTACACTGGACTCCAACGATCAAATGACCGGAGGCGTTCAGAATGGGCTTGCTGATTGAAGGACAGTGGCGCGACCAGTGGTACGAAAGCAGTCAAAAGGGTGAGTTCCAGCGCGAGCAGGCACAACGGCGCAATTGGCTGACGGCAGATGGGTCGCCCGGTCCCAGTGGCGATGGCGGCTTTGCGGCCGAGCGGGGTCGCTATCACCTGTACGTCTCACTGGCCTGCCCTTGGGCTCACCGCACATTGATCCTGCGCAAGCTCAAGGGCCTGGAAAGCCTGATCGATGTGTCGGTAGTCAGCTGGCTGATGGGCGAGAACGGCTGGACCTTCAATCAAGCGCTAGGCTCTACCGGCGACAAGCTGGATGATCTGCAGTTTCTCCATCAACGCTACACCCGTGATGATCCGTACTACAGCGGCCGCGTCACGGTGCCGATGTTATGGGACAAACAACGACAACGGATCGTCAATAATGAATCCTCAGAAATCATCCGCATGTTCAACAATGCATTTGATGAGCTGACCGGTAATCACCTGGACTTTTACCCTGAGCCGCTTCGCACCACGATCGATGAGGTGAACGAGCGGGTTTATCCGAACATCAATAACGGCGTGTACCGGGCAGGTTTCGCCACTTCGCAAGGCGCCTACGAAGAGGCGTTTGATTCACTGTTCGCCGAACTGGGTCACCTTGAGCAATTGCTCAATGAGCGTCGCTATTTGGCCGGCGAATACCTGACCGAAGCCGATTGGCGCCTGTTTACCACCTTGATTCGCTTTGATGCCGTGTACTTCGGGCATTTCAAGTGCAACCTGCACCGCATTGCCGATTACCCCAACCTGTCGAACTGGCTGCGCGAGATGTACCAGTGGCCGGGCGTGGCTGAAACGGTCGATTTCGAGCATATCAAGCATCACTATTACGCCAGTCACCTGACGATCAATCCAACCGCGATCGTGCCCAAAGGCCCCCAGCAAGACTTCACCGCGCCCCACGATCGGGAGCGGTTGCCAGGCAAGGGGATTTGGAGGATGTAGGAGCCAGCCTCGGCTGCGATGAATGCACCGCGGTTTGCCTGATGCACCGCGGTGCATTCATCGCGGCTAAAGCCGGCTCCTACCCCAAAGTAAAAACCCCTCTGCATTGCGCAGAGGGGTTATCGCCGAATCAGCTCTGTGCCTGAGCGCCTTCGAACCAGGCAAGCTTCTCACGCAACTGCACCACTTCACCCACTATCACCAGCGTGGGTGCGTGCACCTCATGCTCGGCGACCAGTTCGGGCAGATCCGCCAGCGTGCCGGTAAAGACCCGTTGATTGACCGTGGTACCTTGTTGGATCAACGCTGCCGGCGTATCAGCAGCGCGACCGTGCTTGATCAACTGCTCACAAATAATCGGCAAGCCCACCAACCCCATGTAAAACACCAGGGTTTGTGCCGGCGCCACTAAATCATCCCACGGTAGGTCACTGGTACCGTCCTTGAGATGGCCTGTGATAAACCGCACTGACTGGGCGTAGTCGCGATGAGTCAACGGGATGCCTGCGTAAGCCGCGCAACCGCTGGCAGCGGTGATACCGGGAACGACCTGGAACGGGATGCCATGGGCAGCCAGTTCTTCGATCTCTTCACCGCCTCGACCGAAGATAAACGGATCGCCGCCCTTGAGGCGCACCACCCGCTTGCCCTGCTTGGCCAGGCTCACCAACTGCTGATTGATCTGATCCTGCGGAACAGCATGATCAGAGCGACGCTTGCCCACATACAGGCGCTCAGCATCGCGTCGGCACAGCTCCAGGATTGCCGGGGCTACCAGGCGATCATAGAGGACCACGTCAGCCTGCTGCATCAGCCGCAATGCGCGAAAGGTCAACAGATCCGGGTCACCAGGGCCCGCACCCACCAGATACACCTCACCTTGAGCCTGGGGCGGTGCACCGTCGAGTTTTGCCTGAAGCAAGCGTTCGGCCTCAGCCCCCTGCCCCGACAGCTGGCGGTCAGCAATCGGCCCTTGGAACACCTCCTCCCAAAATGCCCGACGCTGCTGGACATCGGGATACAAACCCTTGACCCGTGCGCGAAAGCGCGCCGCCAAACCGGCCAACTCACCGTAAGCGGACGGAATCCAGGTTTCCATCTTGGCGCGGATCAGGCGCGCCAGCACCGGAGCATCACCGCCACTGGAGACCGCCACCACAAGGGGTGAGCGATCGACAATGGCGGGGAAGATCACGCTGCACAAGGCCGGCGCATCCACCACATTGACCGGCACACAGCGGCGCTTGGCATCACCGGAAACCTGGGCGTTGAGCGCCTGATCGTCAGTGGCGGCAATGATCAGCTGGCAGCCGTCCATGTCCGCTTCGACGTAGCCACGCAAGAGGGCTTCACCGCCGCTGCCATCGACCAACTGGGCCAATTGGGCCTCGATCTGGGGCGCCACCACGCGCAATACGGCACCGGCATCGGCCAACAGGCGCGACTTGCGCAAGGCGATTTCGCCTCCCCCCACGACCAGCACTCGGCTGCCCCGCAGGTTATGGAACAGCGGCAGAAAGTCCATTTAGCCGATGACCTCGAGGCCGCCCATGTACGGTTTCAATACTTCTGGCACGCGGATGGAACCGTCGGCCTGCTGATAGTTTTCCAGCACGGCGACCAGGGTACGGCCAACGGCCAGGCCCGAGCCATTGAGTGTGTGAACCAGTTCAGGCTTGCCGGTTTCCGGGTTGCGCCAGCGGGCTTGCATGCGGCGGGCCTGGAAGTCGCCACAGTTGGAGCACGAGGAAATCTCGCGGTATTTGTCCTGGCTCGGGACCCACACTTCCAGGTCATAGGTTTTGACGGCGCTGAAGCCCATGTCACCGGTGCACAGCGCCAGGACGCGATACGGCAGTTCCAGGGCCTGCAGAACGCGCTCGGCGTTGGCGGTCAGGCTTTCCAGCGCTTCCATCGACGTGCTCGGCTCAACCACCTGGACCATCTCGACCTTGTCGAATTGGTGCTGGCGAATCATGCCGCGGGTATCACGACCAGAAGCACCCGCTTCACTGCGGAAGCACGGCGTGTGGGCCACGAACTTGATCGGCAGTTCCTTGGCGTCCAGGATCTCGCCGGCAACGATGTTGGTCAGCGACACTTCAGCGGTCGGAATCAGGTAGAAGTCGGCCTCGCCTTCACGGCTGATCTTGAACAGGTCTTCTTCGAACTTCGGCAATTGACCAGTGCCTTGCAGCGCCGGTGCTTGAACCAGATAAGGCGTGTAGGCCTCTTCGTAGCCGTGCTCGGTGACGTGCAGGTTGATCATGAACTGGGCCAGCGCACGGTGCAGGCGGGCGATAGGGCCGCGCAGCAGAGCGAACCGGGCACCGGACAGTTTGGCGGCGGTTTCAAAGTCCAGCCAACCATTCTTTTCGCCCAAGGCCACGTGGTCCTGGACCGGGAAGTCAAACGCGGCAGGGGTGCCCCAGCGACGAACTTCGACGTTGCCGTCTTCATCATCACCGACTGGCACCGAAGCATCCGGCAGGTTGGGAATACCCAGCAAGATCGCGTCCAGCTCGGCCTGGATACTATCCAGCTCGACCTTGCCGTTGGCCAACTCGCCAGCCATGCGATCAACGTCTGCCATCAGCGGCGCAATGTCTTCGCCACGGGCCTTGGCCTGGCCGATGGATTTGGAACGGGCGTTACGCTCGGCTTGCAATTGTTCAGTGCGGGTCTGCACGACCTTGCGCTGGTTTTCCAGCGCGTCGATGCGCGCCACGTCCAGGCTGAAGCCACGGGAGGCAAGGCGATCCGCTACGTCCTGGAGTTGGCTACGTAACAGTTTGGAATCGAGCATATCGGTTTCTCGTCTATCAGAATTTGGTCAGGGACAGGCCGGCCCAGGTCGCGAGCAGCCCGCCAATTACACTGAGCCCCACGTACCCCAGCGCCAACGGCACTTGCCCGCTATCCAGCAGGCGTACGGTGTCCAGTGAAAAAGATGAAAAGGTCGTCAGCCCCCCAAGGAAACCGACTATCAGGCCCGCCCGCAACTCCACCGGTGCGATCGGGCGCTGCAGAAACAGCCCGTACAACACACCGATCAGCAGGCAGCCGACAAGATTGACGGCCAGCGTACCGGCATAAAAGTGGCGTGGCCAGTGGGCAGAGACCCAATTGGCTGTTGCAAACCGCAACAGGGTCCCTGCAATACCGCCAGCACTGACAGCGGCAACCACCAAAATCATGGTTTTCTCCGCTGTCGCGGGCTCAATCGGTCCAGCTCGGCCAAGTGGCTGAGCTTCTCGCGAATCTTCAACTCCAACCCGCGAGGTACCGGCTGGTAATAGGGGCGCGGCTCAAGTTGGTCGGGGAAATAGTCCTCGCCAGCGGCGTAGGCATCGGGTTCATCGTGGGCATAACGGTATTCATCGCCGTAGCCCAACTGCTTCATCAACTTGGTCGGTGCATTGCGCAGGTGCAGCGGCACCTCCAGCGAACCATGCTCGGCCGCTTCACGCATTGCCGCCTTGAAGCCCATGTACACCGCGTTGCTCTTTGGCGCACAGGCCAGGTAGACAATGGCCTGGGAGACGGCCAACTCGCCTTCGGGGCTGCCCAGGCGTTCTTGCACGTCCCAGGCAGCCAGGCACAGGCTCAAGGCGCGCGGGTCGGCGTTACCAATATCTTCACTGGCCATCCGTACCACGCGCCGGGCGATGTACAAGGGGTCGCATCCGCCATCGAGCATCCGCGCAAACCAATACAGCGCGGCGTCCGGATTGGAACCGCGCACCGACTTGTGCAGGGCGGAAATCTGGTCGTAAAAGGCTTCGCCGCCCTTGTCAAAGCGGCGGCGCGTATCACCCAGCAGGCTTTGCAGCAGCTCGATGCCTATTTCGCTGTTGTCTTCAGCCAGGTCCGATGCGTTTTCCAGAAGATTCAGCAGGCGACGGCCATCGCCATCGGCGGCGGCCAGCAGCATCTTGAAACCTTCCACGCCGAGGGTCAGGTGACGCTTGCCCAAGCCGCGCTCTTCGCTAAGGGCACGTTGCACCAGTTTATGCAGCGCCGCTTCGTCCAGGCTCTTGAGCACGTAGACCCGCGCTCGCGAAAGCAAGGCGTTGTTCAATTCGAATGAAGGGTTTTCGGTCGTCGCACCGATAAAGATCAGGGTGCCATCTTCCACGTAGGGCAAGAACGCATCCTGTTGAGACTTGTTGAAGCGGTGGACTTCATCGACAAAAAGGATGGTGCGCCGACCGTATTGGGCAGCCTGCTGCTTGGCGATTTCGACCGCCTGGCGAATTTCCTTCACGCCCGCCAGCACTGCAGAAACCGTTTCGAAGTGTGCATCTGAAACCTTCGCCAGAAGCCGCGCCAAGGTTGTCTTGCCCACCCCAGGCGGCCCCCAGAAGATCATCGAATGCAGGGCACCCTGCTCAAGCGCTTCGCGCAGGGGCTTACCGCGCCCGAGCACATGCTCCTGGCCAACGTACTCGTCCAGGCTGGCCGGGCGCAAGCGCGCTGCCAACGGCTGGGCGAGGGGTTCACTACGAAACAGATCCATGGGCGTGCGGCTAGCCTCGATTACTCTTGAATGACATCAGCCCCTTTGGGGATGTCGAACTTGAACTTGCTGGCAGCGATCGGCTCGTTGGCCTTGACCCCGGTAAAGAGAATGTTGGTGCGTTGACCCACACTGTCGATAAGCTGCATATCGTTGATCATCCCGTTGCGAAAGGACAGGCGCAGCGAGTCAAACAGCGTGTCCTTGGTCTTGGGCTTGAGGGTAAAGTCGATCACACCGCCCGCTTCCTTGGCGCTGACATCGAAACTCTGGCTGATTTTCGACACATCACCGGACAGCAGCAGCGCTGGCGTCTGGTTCAAGCGCTGGTCGAGCTTCTTGATGGTGACTTGCTCAAGGTCCGGGTCCCACAACGAGACTTTCTGGCCGTCGGAGACCATCAACTGCTCTTGTGGTGCATCGGTGTGCCAGTAGAAAAGGCCTGGACGCTTGACTGACATCTCCCCGGCCGTTTCCTGCAACTGGGTACCGCTGCCATCAAGGGTCAACTGGGAAAACCTCGCGCTCAGTGTCTGGGACTTCTCCAGCAACTGGGTCAAACGGGCCACGTCTTTTTCATCGGCATGAGCCGGCAGTACGGCGAACGTCAGTGCAGAAACCAACAACATGCGGATCAGGCGCATGGGAATCCTCATCAAAAATCAATAAACCGGCCGCTGTTGCAGCGCCCGGTACTTTTTCATCAATCGCGCATCGGCGCCGGCGCAATCACTTCACGCGAGCCGTTGGTATTCATGGCAGTCACCACACCGGCCATTTCCATGGATTCGATCATACGCGCCGCACGGTTGTAACCAATCTTGAGCTTGCGCTGCACCGCAGAGATGGAGGCTCGGCGGCTCTCGAGCACGAATTGCACGGCTTCGTCGTACAACGCATCCGTTTCGGCATCGTCGCCGCCCTCGCCGCTACCGCCACCTTCGAAACCGCTACCGGCTTCTTCGACACCATTGAGAATGTCGTCGTTGTAATCCGGGGCGCCACGCAGCTTCCAGGCCTCTACAACCCGGTGAACTTCTTCGTCGGAAACGAACGCACCATGCACCCGAATCGGAAGGCTGGTACCCGGTGGCATATACAGCATGTCACCATGGCCCAATAGTTGCTCGGCACCGCCCTGGTCGATGATGGTCCGCGAGTCGATCTTGCTCGACACCTGGAACGCCATGCGCGTGGGAATGTTGGCCTTGATCAGACCGGTGATCACATCCACTGAGGGGCGCTGGGTAGCGAGGATCAGGTGGATACCGGCCGCTCGGGCCTTTTGTGCGATACGGGCAATCAGTTCTTCGACCTTCTTGCCAACGATCATCATCATGTCGGCAAATTCGTCAACCACTACCACAATGGTCGGCAAGGTTTTCAGCAGCGGCGCCTCGTCGTGCATGCTCTCGCGCTTGTACAGCGGATCGCTGAGCGGCGCGCCCTCCTCCTCGGCATCCTTGACCTTGCGGTTGAAGCCCGCCAGGTTACGCACGCCCATGGCCGCCATCAACTTGTAGCGACGCTCCATCTCGGCCACGCTCCAACGCAAGGCGTTGGCGGCGTCCTTCATGTCGGTAACGACCGGGCATAACAGGTGGGGAATGCCTTCATAGATCGACAACTCGAGCATTTTCGGGTCGATCATGATCAGCTTGGCATCTTCGGGGCTGGACTTGAACAGGATCGACAGGATCATCGCGTTCACGCCCACCGACTTACCGGAGCCGGTCGTACCGGCCACCAGCAGGTGCGGCATCTTGGCAAGGTCGGTGATAACCGGCTTGCCGCCAATATCATGCCCCAGCGCCAAGGTCACCGGCGACTTGGCCTCGTCATACTGTGGCGAAGACAGCACTTCGGAGAAGCGCACCATCTGCCGGTCTTCGTTGGGGATCTCGATACCGACCGTGGTCTTGCCCGGGATCACCTCCACCACCCGCACACTGGTTACCGCCAATGAACGTGCCAGGTCCTTGGCCAGGTTGGAGATACGGCTGACTTTCACACCGGCCGCTGGCTGAATTTCATAACGGGTAATCACCGGGCCCGGATGGATGGAATCCACCGCGACTTCGACGCCGAACTCCTTGAGTTTGATCTCCAGTAACTGACCGACACCGGCCAGGGATTCAGGCGAGTAATTGACCTGTTTTTTCTCGGCAGGGTCAAGGATGGAGATCGGCGGCAAGGTGCCTTCGACCGCGCTGTCCACGAACTGCGGAGTCTGCTTTTCTTTCTGCACGCGCTTGCTGGGCTCAGGCGCCTTGGCGGCTGCCGGAGGAATGATGACCGGTGCGCTCTGCGGTTCACGGGCAATAATGGGCTTGGCCAGTGATGGCTCGATGATGCGCTCACGCGCCTTGGCCGGCTCACGGCGCTCAGGCACAACTGGTGCCCCCCTATCAACGACACGCTCATCCACTTCACGCAGTTGCGCAACCAGTTGCTTGCGCTCGTTGCGCGCCGCCCACCAACGATTGGCGGAGCCCTGGATCAGTTCGAAGAGGTCCAGGGTGATCTTGCCGGTCAGGTCCATCACCTTGAACCAGGACAGGTCGGTAAACACGGTCAGGCCGCAGAGAAACAGTGCAATGAACAGCAGCGTGCTGCCCTGCACGTTCAAGGCATTGCGCGCCCATTCACCCAGGCTTTCGCCCAGCGCACCGCCCGCGGAAGCCGGCAGGCTGGAAGCCGAATGGAAATGGATATGCGCCAGCGCAGCACCTGACAAGACCAGGAAAACCAGCCCGATCATGCGCCAGGAAATCAACCAGCCACTCCACTGCCAGGGCTCATGGCGCTGGCGGAAAATCTGAAAGGTTTTGACCGCCAGCAGCAGCGGGAAGATATAGGCGAAATAGCCGAGCACCATGAACAGCACATCGGCAAACCAGGCGCCCGCACGGCCAGCGGCGTTCTGCACCTGATCGACATTACTGGTATGGCTAAAGCCAGGGTCAGCCTGATCGTAGGTCAGCAGCGCCATCCACAGGTACAGGCACAACGCGCCCATGGCGATCAACGCACCTTCCTTGAGCCGGTAGTGCAGTTGCTGGCGCCAGAGCGGCACGGGATTGGATGTTGCGGTGGATTTCTTCAAAACGCGTCTTTTCCTGCGCTCGTAGCGCGTCCAACAAATGATTGACTACGAAAAACTGACCGTTTGGGCCAGGTGGAAAGTTGATGTCCAACTATTTTTAACATACTGCCAAGTCCATTGTGCCCGAAGGCCCCTGGCCCGACGCAAGGCCACCCGGCATTGTACGGGTTTGCAACGCCGATGCCACGCCTCAATGGCTTCGGACCAGCATAGCCGACAGCACTTTCATATCGCTTAATTTGAGCACGCATTATCTTTTGTGACAAAGGCTTATGAGGTGTTTTTATGAAGCACGCACAGCAAGCTGCCGATTGGACCTACGACCACATTCGTACCGTAGAGTTGCAAAGGTACCAGCGTGACCGAATCGCTCTGGATTGATACGCTCAGCGATGCCGCTGGATGTAAACCTGTTCCTCGACAACAATTGAATGAACCGCGCACAGTAGCCGTTCACGGCTATCGCGCCCTCCCCTTCTGACTCGAACATCACCATGCTGACCTGGCTTAACCGCGACACCCTGACATTTCCTCCGCTGGAAAAAGCCCTGCGCGAACCCAACGGGCTGCTGGCTGCCGGTGGCGACTTGAGCGCGGAGCGCCTGGTACAAGCCTACCGCCATGGCTGCTTTCCCTGGTTCGAGGAAGGCCAGCCGATACTCTGGTGGTCACCCGATCCTCGCACTGTGTTGTTTCCTGAAGAACTGCACGTGTCGCGCAGCCTGCGCAAAGTGCTTCGCCAGCAGCGCTACCAGGTCAGCTTTGACCAGGACTTCGCCGCAGTGATTCAAGCCTGCGCCGCCCCGCGCGACTACGCTGGCGGCACTTGGATCACCAGCGCCATGCAGGCCGCCTACCTCAAGCTGCATCAGCAAGGCTTTGCTCATTCGGTCGAGGTGCGCGATGGCAACGAGCTGGTCGGCGGTCTCTATGGGCTGGCAATGGGAAAGCTGTTCTTTGGCGAGTCGATGTTCAGCCGCTCCGACAACGCCTCGAAAATAGGCTTTGCGACGCTGGTGGAGCACCTGCGTGAGGCAGGTTTTGTTCTGATCGATTGCCAGATGCCAACCCATCACTTGCAAAGCCTTGGCGCCCGCTCCATTTCTCGCGCCGAATTTGCCGATTACCTCAAGCGCTACCTGGATGAACCCAATGGTGCCAGCTGGATGACTGGGCGAGATTGCGCGACTGGCTTACACTTATCAAAAGACTTAATCCATAGGGGTTGATCATGACAGAGCTGGCGCGCTTGAAGTTTTATGCCACTCAACCCCATTCGTGCAGCTATCTGCCCGAAGAGCAGGCAACCACCCTATTCCTCGACCCCAGCCAGCCGATGGACGTCAACGTGTACGCTGACTTGTCGGAAATGGGCTTTCGGCGCAGCGGCGATCACCTCTATCGCCCCCACTGCCAGAACTGCAACGCCTGCGTGCCCGCACGAATCCCAGTCGGCCGCTTCTTACCCAGCCGTCAGCAAAAACGCATTCTCAAACGTAACGCCGACCTTGAGGTCCTCGCCGCACGCCCGACATTCAGCGAAGAATATTTCGAGCTGTACCGCCGCTATATTGAGCAGCGGCATGCCGATGGTGACATGTACCCACCCAGCCGTGATCAATTCGCAACTTTTCTGGTGCGCGACCTGCCTTTTTCACGCTTTTACGAGTTCCGTTCAGAGGGAAAGCTGCTCGCGGTGGCCGTGACCGACCTGTTGCCCAATGGCCTTTCGGCGGTTTATACCTTCTATGATCCTGATGAAGAACGGCGCAGTCTTGGTCGTTTTGCCATCCTTTGGCAGATCACCGAAACCCTTCGTTTAGGGCTCGACGCCGTCTATCTCGGGTATTGGATCAAGAACTGCAAGAAAATGAGCTACAAGACCCAATACCGCCCCATTGAGTTGCTGATCAACCAGCGCTGGGTCACCCTGAACTGAAGCCCTTGGCGTTATCCCCATTTTTCGGGCACAATGCACGCCACTTTTTAGCCTGGCGCAGTTGCACCGGGCCAATAACTGGACACCGAGGGCTTTACTGCATGTCGAAAGAAGACAGCTTCGAAATGGAAGGCACTGTCGTCGACACCCTGCCCAACACCATGTTTCGTGTGGAGTTGGAAAATGGGCACGTCGTAACCGCGCATATCTCCGGCAAGATGCGCAAGAACTACATCCGTATTCTGACCGGTGACAAGGTGCGTGTTGAGCTGACGCCCTATGATTTGAGCAAAGGGCGGATCACTTACCGCGCTCGCTAAGCAACACCAACGAAAACGCCCGGCATCTGCCGGGCGTTTTTTGTTTGATGACAAACCCCACATTTGCGCTTTGGAATGAACTGTAGGAGCCGACTTTAGTCGCGATGGCATCACCGCGGTCTACGATGAACCGCGGTGATGCCATCGCGGGTAAACCCGGCTCCTACAGGGGGAGTGTCAGCAACCTGGAACGCCCGGCATCTGCCGGGCGTTTTTTGTTTGATGACAAACCCCACATTTGCGCTTTGGAGTGAACTGTAGGAGCCGACTTTAGTCGCGATGGCATCACCGCGGTCTACGATGAACCGCAGTGATGCCATCGCGGGTAAACCCGGCTCCTACAAGGGGAGCGCCAGCAAACTGAAACGCCCGGCATCTGACGGGCGTTTTTTGTTTGATGACAAACCCCACATTTGCGCTTTGGAGTGAACTGTAGGAGCCGACTTTAGTCGCGATGGCATCACCGCGGTCTACGATGAACCGCAGTGATGCCATCGCGGGTAAACCCGGCTCCTACAGGGGGAGTGTCAGCAACCTGAACGCCCGGCATCTGCCGGGCGTTTTTTGTTTGATGACAAACCCCACATTTGCGCTTTGGAATGAACTGTAGGAGCTGGCTTTAGTCGCGATGGCATCACCGCGGTCTACGATGAACCGCGGTGATGCCATCGCGGGTAAACCCGGCTCCTACAGGGGGAGTGTCAGCAAACTGAAACGCCCGGCATCTGCCGGGCGTTTTTGTGTGGGCTAATGAAAAGCGCTACCTCATGCCATTTCGGCAGTGGTTTCGAACTCGAAAGTCAGCTCACCATCGACAATGTCGATATGAACCACACCACCGTGTTCGGCCAACTCGCCAAACAGGATCTCTTCAGCCAGAGGACGCTTGATCTTGTCCTGGATCAACCGTGCCATTGGCCGCGCACCCATCTGCGCATCATAACCACCGGCTGCCAGCCAGCTACGCGCCGCATCTGTCACCTCAAGCAGCACACGCTTGTCTTCCAACTGCGCCTGAAGCTCGATAAGGAACTTGTCCACCACGCTCTTGATAACCTCATGACTGAGGCGACCAAATTGAATGATGGTGTCCAGACGGTTGCGGAACTCAGGCGTGAAGCTCTTCTTGATGACTTCCATCGCATCGGATGAGTGATCCTGGTGCGTGAAGCCGATCGAAGCACGCGCCGCGGTTTCAGCACCGGCGTTGGTGGTCATGATCACGATCACATTGCGAAAGTCCGCCTTGCGCCCGTTGTTGTCGGTCAGGGTCCCGTGATCCATCACCTGCAGGAGCAGGTTGAAGACTTCAGGGTGAGCCTTCTCGATTTCATCGAGCAGCAGTACGCAATGCGGCTGCTTGGTGATCGCTTCAGTCAACAGACCGCCCTGGTCGAAACCGACGTAGCCCGGAGGCGCACCGATCAGACGAGAAACGGTATGTCGCTCCATGTACTCCGACATGTCGAAGCGCAGCAGCTCAACACCCAAAGCCTTGGCCAGTTGCCGCGCCGCTTCGGTCTTGCCCACGCCGGTGGGGCCTGCGAACAAGAACGAACCCACCGGTTTGTCAGGTGATTTCAGGCCTGCTCGCGACAGTTTGATAGCTGTCGCAAGGGAATCAATCGCAGCGTCCTGACCAAACACGGTCAGTTTCAAATCGCGCTCCAGGTTACGCAGCAGCTCTTTGTCGGAGCTGGTGACGTGCTTTGGAGGAATACGCGCAATTTTCGCGACGATGTCTTCAACCTGTGGCACTTCGATGCGTTTTACCCGCATCTCAACCGGCTGCAGGCGCTGGTAGGCACCCGCCTCGTCGATCACATCAATAGCCTTGTCGGGCATGTGCCTGTCATTGATATAACGGGATGCCAGCTCCGCAGCGGCACGCAGCGCCTCATCGCTGTACTCGATATTGTGATGCTGCTCGAAACGCCCCTTGAGGCCTCGCAGGATGCTCACGGTGTCTTCCACCGATGGCTCGGAGACATCCACTTTCTGGAAGCGCCGCGCCAACGCCCGGTCTTTTTCGAAAATGCCGCGAAATTCCTGGAAGGTAGTCGAACCGATGCAACGGATATCACCCGAGGACAACAGCGGCTTGAGCAGGTTCGAGGCATCCATCACCCCGCCCGATGCGGCACCGGCACCGATGATGGTATGGATTTCATCGATGAACAGGATGGCTTGCGGGCGTTTTTTCAGTTCATGCAGCAGCGCCTTGAAGCGCTTCTCGAAATCGCCGCGGTATTTGGTACCGGCCAGCAAGGCGCCCAGGTCGAGTGAATAGACCACGCTGCTGGCGAGCAGATCCGGCACCTGATTGTCGACGATACGCTTGGCCAAGCCCTCAGCGATGGCGGTTTTACCCACCCCGGCCTCACCGACCAGTAGGGGGTTGTTCTTGCGCCGGCGGGCAAGAATCTGCGCCACCCGCTCAACTTCCATTTCACGCCCCACCAGCGGATCTATACGACCCTGGCGCGCCAGCTCATTGAGGTTGCTGGCATAAGCGTCCAGTGGATTGCCTGAAGAGGAAGACTCACCGCCCTCGTCGTCCTGCATATCTTGCTCGCCCTCAGAGTGATCGCCGTGCCCCGGCACCTTGGAGATGCCATGGGCGATGTAGTTGACGACATCAATACGCGCCACGCTTTGTTGCTTGAGCAGAAATACCGCCTGGCTTTCCTGCTCACTAAAAATGGCCACCAGTACGTTGGCACCCGTGACTTCACGCTTGCCGGAGCTCTGCACATGGAATACAGCACGTTGAAGCACCCGCTGGAACCCCAGGGTAGGCTGGGTTTCACGGTCCTCATCATGAACGGGGATCAACGGCGTGGTGGAGTCGATGAACTCTTGCAAGTCGTGCTTGAGTTTGTCGAGGTTGGCGCCGCAGGCACGCAGTACCGTGGCGGCAGCCTCATTGTCCAATAGAGCCAGCAGGAGGTGCTCCACGGTCATGAATTCATGACGCTTGGAACGAGCCTCCTTGAAGGCGAGATTGAGGGTGACTTCGAGCTCGCGGTTTAACATAGCTTCACCTCATACCCAACTGGTCGGCGTTAACCGTCCTTCTCGATTTCACAGAGTAGCGGATGCTGGCTTTCCCTTGCGTACTGGTTAACCTGCATGGCCTTGGTCTCGGCGATGTCGCGGGTAAACAATCCGCATACTGCCCGTCCTTCTGTATGGACGGCCAGCATGACCTTGGTCGCCAGCTCGCGGTTCAGGTTAAAAAACACCTCGAGCACTTCGACGACGAAATCCATCGGTGTGTAGTCATCGTTAAACAAAACCACCTTGTACATAGGCGGAGCCTGTAACGCCGGCTTGGCCTCCTGCAAGGCCAGCCCCGAGGAGTCGTCCTCATGCGATTGCGGGCGATCCTGATTGAATGTTAGTCGAATCTGGCTGTGTGCATGCATGGAAAGATAGTTTCATCGTTGGCAAACAGAATGGTGGGTTCCGTATGGGCGATGGTACAAGGCCATCGCATGACCTTGACTATCGGCAAAACGGTGTTACAAACAATAGAACCCACATTGGGTAATAAAGATCCGCCCAGTCAACCACAATTTCGTCGGTCGCGATGATGCGGATGTAGTGGATGATACTCCAGTGATGGAGTCCTTTGCAGAGGGATATGAGCATGGCAAGCGGTAAAGTCAAGTGGTTCAACAATGCCAAAGGCTACGGGTTCATCAATGAAGAAGGTAAATCCGAGGACCTCTTCGCCCACTACTCAGCCATTCAGATGGACGGTTACAAGACGTTAAAGGCTGGGCAGGCTGTCACCTTCGAAATCATCCAGGGCCCCAAGGGGCTGCACGCGGTGAACATCTGCGATCCTCTCAAGGCGCAGACTATCGCCCCGGCTGCACCCGCTGCAGAGCAAAACAAAGTGATCGCCTGACCGCTGGCGCTCCTTTCGCAAAGGTGTAAAAAAACCGGCTGCTTATTAAGGCAGCCGGTTTTTTAGTACTCGCTCACCTTACATATGCTTGATCACTGCCTCGCCAAAACCGGAACACGACACCAGCTTGGCGTCATCCATCAGACGCTCGAAGTCATAAGTCACGGTCTTGGCCGAGATCGCACCATTGGTGCCCTTGATGATCAGGTCGGCCGCCTCGAGCCAGCCCAGATGGCGCAGCATCATTTCGGCCGAGAGAATCACCGAGCCCGGGTTGACCTGATCCTTGCCGGCATATTTTGGCGCGGTGCCGTGGGTGGCCTCGAACATCGCCACGGTATCGGACAAGTTGGCGCCCGGTGCAATGCCGATCCCACCCACCTCTGCCGCCAAGGCGTCGGACAGGTAGTCACCATTGAGGTTCAAGGTAGCGATCACGTCATATTCGGCCGGACGCAACAGGATCTGCTGCAGCATGGCATCGGCGATAGCGTCCTTGACGATGACCTCTTTGCCAGTCTTTGGGTTCTTGAACTTCATCCAAGGGCCGCCATCGAGCAGTTCGGCGCCGAATTCGTTCTTGGCGATTTCGTAGCCCCAATCCTTGAAGGCACCTTCGGTGAACTTCATGATGTTGCCTTTGTGGACGATGGTCAGCGAATCACGATCATTGTCGACCACATATTGCAGCGCCTTGCGCACCAGGCGCTCGGTGCCCTCCTTGGAAACAGGCTTCACACCAATGCCGCAATCCTGGTCGAAACGGATCTTGGTGACGCCCATCTCTTCTTTCAGGAACTTGATGACTTTCTGCGCTTCAGGCGAGCCGGCTTTCCACTCGATGCCGGCATAAATGTCTTCGGAGTTTTCACGGAAAATGGTCATGTCGACATCACCCGGCTTTTTCACCGGGCTCGGCACACCTTCGAACCAGCGCACCGGGCGCAGGCACACATACAGGTCCAGCTGCTGGCGCAGGGCAACGTTCAGGGAGCGAATGCCGCCACCGACCGGCGTGGTCAGGGGGCCTTTGATCGAGACGACGTAATCTTTGACAGCGTCGAGGGTTTCTTGCGGCAACCAGGTGTCCTGGTCGTAAACCTGGGTGGCCTTTTCGCCGGCGTAGACTTCCATCCAGGAGATTTTGCGCTTGCCGCCGTAGGCCTTCTGCACGGCAGCATCCACCACTTTGATCATGACCGGGCTGATGTCGACACCAATGCCGTCGCCCTCAATGAATGGAATGATCGGATTATCAGGAACGTTGAGTGAATGGTCTGCATTGACGGTAATCTTGTCGCCGACTGCTGGTACCTGGATTTTCTGGTATCCCATGCTGCACTCCGCTTTGCTGGTGTGGTTTGTCATCCGCAATTCCCTGAGCGTAACCCAGTTGGCTGGCAACGGGAACCTCATGCACGGCTCTACACCTTTGGTCTATAAGACACGCGACATTCTCTTACATAGCGTTGATGATTAAGTGCCATGTTTTGGTATAATGCGCGCCGTGACCAGTAGGTCACTGGGGCAAAAGCGCCAGAAATCAGGCATTTAGCTCCGAAGGGCCGGGTTGTTACCGCACCCCGGCCGCACGGCACTCGACTGATGCAACCACCATCACGGCACAGAAACCCTCGACTTTCTGCTCATAGATGACTTTGGGCAAAAGCACATACCCTGCACAACTCGAGATTCTGAGCACGCTCAGCAAAACAGAGAGTTAACCCGAATATGCCCACTCGCTCTAAGATCATCTACACCCTGACCGACGAAGCCCCTGCACTCGCCACCTATTCACTTCTGCCGATCGTCGAGGCCTTTACCGCCACCGCCGACATCGCCGTAGAAACGCGGGACATCTCTCTGGCCGGCCGCATCCTTTCTGCCTTCCCTGAACAGCTCGGCGCCGACAAGCAAGTGGCCGACCACCTGGCAGAACTGGGCCAACTGGCAACGACGCCAGAAGCCAACATCATCAAGCTGCCGAACATCAGTGCTTCGGTACCCCAGCTCAAGGCCGCCATCAAAGAACTGCAAGCCAAGGGCTTCAATGTCCCTGACTACCCTGAAGCCGTCGCGACCGATGCCGAGAAAGAAGCCAAGGCACGCTACGACCGCATCAAGGGCAGCGCCGTGAACCCGGTACTGCGTGAAGGCAACTCCGACCGCCGCGCCCCTCTGTCGGTCAAGAATTATGCGCGCAAACACCCGCACAAAATGGGCGCCTGGGCCGCCGACTCCAAGTCGCACGTGGCTCACATGTCGTCGGGCGACTTCTACGGCAGCGAAAAAGCAGCGCTTATCGAAGCCGCTGACGCCGTACGCATCGAACTGCTGGACAAGAACGGCAACACCACCGTTCTGAAAGAAAAGACCTCGGTCAAGGCTGGCGAAATCATCGACTGCGCCGTGATGAGCAAAAGCGCGCTGCGTGCTTTCATCGCCGAACAGATCGAAGACGCCAAGGCACAAGGCGTTCTGTTCTCCGTTCACCTGAAAGCCACCATGATGAAGGTCTCCGACCCGATCATGTTCGGCCAGATCGTTGCCGAGTTCTACCAAGAGGCCCTGGCCAAGCACGCTACCGTGCTGGAGCAGATCGGCTTCAACCTGAACAACGGCATCGGCGACCTGTACGCTCGCATCAAGGCACTGCCAGCTGAGCAGCAAGCCGAAATCGAAGCAGACATCAAGGCGGTCTACGCCGTGCGCCCAGCGCTGGCGATGGTCAACTCCGACAAGGGCATCACCAACCTGCACGTACCGAGCGACGTGATCGTCGACGCCTCGATGCCAGCGATGATCCGTGACTCGGGCAAGATGTGGAACACCGAAGGCCAGCTGCAAGACACCAAGGCCATCATCCCGGACCGCTGCTACGCGACCATCTACCAGGCCGTCATCGAAGACTGCAAGCAACACGGCGCCTTCGATCCAACCACCATGGGCAGCGTACCGAACGTTGGCCTGATGGCGCAGAAAGCCGAAGAATACGGCTCGCACGACAAGACCTTCCAGATCAAGGCCGACGGCGTTGTCCGTGTGGTTGACGGCCAAGGCAATCTGCTGTTGGAACAGAACGTTGAAGCGGGCGACATCTTCCGCATGTGCCAGACCAAAGACGCGCCGATCCAGGATTGGGTCAAGCTGGCCGTCAACCGTGCCCGCGCCAGCAACACCCCGGCGCTGTTCTGGCTGGACCCACAGCGTGCCCACGACGGCGTGCTGATCGAGAAAGTCCAGAAGTACCTGAAGGACCACGACACTTCCGGCCTGGACATCCGCATCCTGGCTCCGGTCGAGGCCATGGCAGTCTCCCTGGATCGCATCCGCAAGGGCCAGGACACCATCTCGGTGACCGGCAACGTGCTGCGCGACTACCTGACCGACCTGTTCCCAATCATGGAACTGGGCACAAGCGCCAAGATGCTGTCGATCGTACCGCTGATGAACAACGGCGGCCTGTTCGAAACCGGCGCCGGCGGCTCGGCTCCGAAGCACGTTCAGCAACTGGTCGAAGAGAACTTCCTGCGCTGGGACTCGCTGGGCGAATTCCTGGCACTGGCAGCATCCCTGGAGCACCTGGGCACCGCCTACGCCAACCCTAAAGCCAAGGTTCTGGCCAACACCCTGGACCAGGCCACCGGCCAGTTCCTGGACAACAACAAGTCGCCTGCGCGCAAAGTCGGCAACATCGACAACCGCGGCAGCCACTTCTACCTGGCAATGTACTGGGCTCAAGCCCTGGCTGCCCAGACTGAAGACGCTGCACTGCAAGCTCACTTCGCCCCGCTGGCCAAGGCACTGACCGAGAACGAAGCAACCATCGTTGCCGAGCTCAACGCAGTCCAGGGCAAGCCTGTCGAAATTGGCGGTTACTACTACCCCGATGCCGAGCTGACCAGCAAGGTCATGCGCCCAAGCCAGACCCTCAACAACGCGATCAACGCTTTGTTGGCCTAAGGTCCGCTTGAAGTAACACCAGAACCCCCGGCCACGCACCGGGGGTTTTGCTTTTTACCCTGTCAAAAGGACACACCACCATGTCTTGGCAACCCCATATCACTGTCGCCACCATCGTCGAAGACCAGGGTCGCTTTCTGCTGGTCGAAGAATTCAAGGGGGGGCGCAATGTGCTCAACCAACCGGCCGGCCACCTAGAGGCCAACGAAACCCTGCGCGAGGCAGCGATTCGCGAAACCCTGGAAGAAACCGGCTGGGATGTCGAGCTGACCGGCGTGGTTGGCATCTACCTGTACACCGCCCCCAGCAACGGCGTGACCTACCAGCGCGTGTGCTTTGCCGCCCGCCCGCTCAAGCACCACCCACAACGCCCACTGGACACCGGCATACTCGGCGCGCACTGGTTCGAGCGCGATGAACTGGCCACGCAACCCGAGCGCTGGCGCAGCGAACTGCTGCTGCGCTGCATCGACGACTACCTGGCTGGCCCCCTGCACAGCCTTGAGCTGATCCGCGATTAAGCACGGCTTTCGCCTTGGCGCCCGCAGCCTGATAGAATCGTTTCCTTTTTCCCAGATACTCATCCTATCCCTATGTCTGATTCCGCTCTCATCGAACCCGGCAAGCTGCGCGTCATCGTCGGCATGTCCGGCGGCGTAGACTCTTCCGTTTCCGCTCTCCTGCTGCTCGAACAGGGCTACCAGGTCGAAGGCCTGTTCATGAAGAACTGGGAAGAAGACGACGGCACCGAATACTGCACCGCCCGCGAAGACCTGGCCGACGCCCAGGCTGTCTGCGACAAGATCGGCATCAAGCTGCACACCGCCAACTTTGCCGCCGAATACTGGGACCACGTCTTCGAACACTTCCTGGAAGAGTACAAGGCCGGGCGCACCCCCAACCCGGACATCCTCTGCAACCGGGAAATCAAGTTCAAGGCTTTCCTGGACTATGCCCTGGTGCTGGGCGCCGACCTGATCGCGACCGGCCATTACGTGCGTCGCCGCGACCTCGACGGTCGCACCGAACTGCTCAAGGGCCTGGACCCGAACAAGGACCAGAGCTACTTCCTGCACGCTGTCGGCGGCGAACAGATCGCCAAGACCCTGTTCCCGGTCGGCGAACTGGAAAAGCCGGAAGTACGCGCCATCGCCGAAAAATATGGCCTGGCTACCGCCAAGAAAAAAGACTCCACGGGCATCTGCTTTATTGGCGAGCGACGCTTCAGCGACTTCCTCAAGCAGTACCTGCCCGCCCAGCCCGGCGAGATCCAGACCACCGACGGCGAGGTCATCGGCCGCCATCACGGCCTGATGTATCACACCATCGGGCAACGCCAGGGCCTCGGCATCGGCGGCCTGAAAGACGCTGGTGATGAGCCGTGGTATGTCCTGGAGAAAGACCTGGCGCGCAATGTGTTGGTGGTCGGCCAGGGCAATGAACACCCTTGGCTGTTCTCCCGCGCCCTGCTTGCCTCGGATATTTTCTGGGTCAATCCGGTCGATTTGACCAGCCCTCGCCGCCTGACCGCCAAGGTCCGTTACCGCCAGAGTGATCAGGACTGCACGCTGGAGCGCACCGAACACGGCTATCGCGCCGTGTTCGACGAGCCACAGCGTGCTGTCACACCCGGCCAATCCGTAGTGTTCTACGACGGTGAAATCTGCCTGGGTGGCGGCGTGATTGAAACCGCCGAACCCTGGAGCAGCCACTGATGAATGCCTTGCAAGAGCAACTGATCGCTCTGGGCGGTGTATTCCAGGCCGCCGTGCTGGTTGACCGCATCGCCAAGACCGGCAGCGCCAGTGAAGTCGACCTGGGCTGCATGCTCGGCAGCCTGATGGTCATTGACCCAAAGAATACCCTCGAAGTGTTCGGCGGTGACGACCTGAACCTGCGCGATGGCTACCGCGCACTGGTCAGCGCCCTGGAGCGTGACCCGGCCAGCCTGCAGCGCGAGACGCTGCGATACGCCCTGTCGATGCTGGGCCTGGAGCGGCAACTGGCCAAGCGTGGCGACCTGCTCGAAGTGATCGGCAAGCGTTTGCCGCAGATCCAGCAGCAGGTCGAACATTTCGGCCTGGTACACGACAACGTCATCGCTGCCAGCGGCGCACTGTACCAGGACACCCTGAGCACGCTGCGCCAGCGCATCCAGGTACACGGCGACATGCGCCACCTACAACAAACCAGCAATGCTTCCAAGATTCGCGCCCTGCTACTGGCCGGTATCCGTTCGGCGCGCCTCTGGCGTCAACTGGGCGGCCACCGTTGGCAATTGGTGATCAGCCGGCGCAAGCTGCTCAAAGAGTTGTACCCGATGATGCGTGGCTGACCGCCCGCTCGTCCAGATTTCACCCTTCATGGCAGTCGGCCATTGGTCCGACTGCCAACCCGGGCGCTTTTTTCATGTATGATATGCGCCCTTTTCGTTGCCCGACTGTCCGAGAACACCCCATGCAGCTCTCTTCGCTCACTGCGGTTTCCCCTGTTGACGGCCGCTACGCCGGCAAAACCCAGGCCCTGCGCCCCATTTTCAGCGAATACGGCCTGATCCGTTTCCGCGCCCTGGTCGAGGTACGCTGGCTCCAGCGCCTGGCCGCTCACCCGCAAATCGGCGAAGTGCCGGCGTTTTCCGCCGAAGCCAACGCCCTGCTCAACACCCTGGCCGAAGACTTTGCCCTCGAGCATGCCGAGCGCGTCAAGGAAATCGAGCGCACCACCAACCACGACGTCAAGGCGATCGAGTACCTGCTCAAGGAGCAGGCTGCCAAGCTGCCTGAACTGGCCAAGGTCAGCGAGTTCATCCACTTTGCCTGCACCAGCGAGGACATCAACAACCTGTCCCACGCCCTGATGCTGCGCGAAGGCCGTGATAGCGTGCTGCTGCCGCTGATGCGCCAGACTGCCGAATCCATTCGTGAACTGGCTCACCGCTTCGCCGACGTGCCGATGCTGTCGCGCACCCACGGCCAACCGGCCTCGCCAACCACCCTGGGCAAAGAGCTGGCCAACGTCGTGTACCGCCTGGAGCGCCAGATCGCCCAGGTCGCTGCCGTGCCACTGCTGGGCAAGATCAACGGCGCCGTAGGCAACTACAACGCCCACCTGTCGGCCTACCCACAGATCGACTGGGAAGCCAATGCCCGCGCCTTCATCGAAGACGAGCTGGGCCTGGGCTTCAACCCGTACACCACGCAGATCGAACCGCACGACTACATTGCCGAGCTGTTCGATGCCATCGCGCGCTTCAACACCATCCTGATCGATTTCGACCGTGATATCTGGGGCTACATCTCCCTGGGATACTTCAAGCAGCGCACCATTGCTGGCGAAATCGGCTCCTCGACCATGCCACACAAGGTCAACCCGATCGACTTCGAAAACTCCGAAGGCAACCTGGGTATCGCCAACGCACTGTTCCAGCACCTGGCCAGCAAATTGCCGGTTTCGCGCTGGCAGCGTGACCTGACCGACTCCACCGTGCTGCGCAACCTGGGCGTGGGCTTTGCTCACAGCGTGATTGCCTACGAAGCCAGCCTCAAGGGCATCAGCAAGCTGGAAATCAACACCCAGCGCATCGCTGCCGACCTGGATGCCTGCTGGGAAGTCCTGGCCGAGCCAATCCAGACCGTCATGCGTCGGTTCGACATCGAAAACCCGTACGAGAAGCTCAAAGAGTTGACTCGTGGCAAGGGCATCAGCCCTGAGGCACTGCAAACGTTCATCGACGGCCTGGAAATGCCCGACGATGCCAAGGCAGAGCTGAAAAAACTGACTCCAGCCAGCTACATCGGTAACGCCGCGGCTCAAGCCAAGCGCATCTGACGCTGCCTACACCGCCTGAACGCCCGGCAGTGCCGGGCGTTTTTATTCCTGAAAGAAAATTACTTTTTTTCAATAGGTTACAAATGAATCCTGATACTCCACTCCAACTCCTCGGCGGTTTGACTGCACGCGAATTCCTGCGTGACTACTGGCAGAAAAAGCCGCTGCTGATTCGCCAGGCTTTCACCGACTTCGAGAACCCCATCGAGGCGGACGAACTGGCCGGCCTCGCCCTGGAAGAAGAAGTCGAATCGCGCCTGATCATCGAGCACGGCGAGCGTCCGTGGGAAATGCGCCGTGGCCCGTTCGCCGAAGACGAGTTCAGCAAACTGCCGGAGCGCGAGTGGACGCTACTGGTTCAGGCGGTCGACCAATTCGTACCGGAAGTCGCCTCGCTGCTGGAGAACTTCCGTTTCCTGCCGAGCTGGCGCATCGACGATGTCATGATCAGCTTCGCCGCCCCCGGTGGTAGCGTTGGCCCGCACTTCGACAACTACGATGTGTTCCTGCTGCAAGGCCAGGGCAAACGCAATTGGAAAATCGGCCAGATGTGCGATTCCGACAGCCCACTGCTGCCCCACGCCGACCTGCGCATTCTCGCCGACTTCCAGCAGACCGATGAGTGGGTCCTGGAGCCCGGCGACATGCTCTACCTGCCACCGCGCCTGGCCCATTGCGGTGTCGCAGTCGATGACTGCATGACTTACTCGGTAGGCTTTCGCGCCCCCAGCGCCGCCGAAGTCCTGACCCATTTCACCGACTTCCTCAGCCAGTTCCTGCCTGACGAAGAGCGCTACAGCGACGCTGACGTACAGCCTGCCGCCGACCCGCATCAGATCCAGCATGACGCCCTTGATCGCCTCAAGCGCCTGCTCGCCGAGCACATGAGCGACGAACGCCTGCTGCTGACCTGGTTCGGCCAGTTCATGACCGAGCCACGCTACCCGGAACTGGTCAGTGGCGATGAATCCGATCTGCACGAACAGGACTTGATCGACAGCCTGGAACAAGGCTCGCTGCTGATTCGCAACCCAAGCGCGCGCCTGGCCTGGTCGGAAGTCGACGACGACCTGTTACTGTTTGCCAGCGGTCAAAGCCGCCTGCTGCCAGGCGCGCTGCGCGACCTGCTGAAACTGATCTGCTCGGCCGACGCCCTGCACATCGAAAACCTCGAACCATGGCTGAGCGACGAAGATAGCCTGACCCTGCTCTGCCAACTGGTCAAACAAGGAAGCCTGGGGTTTGCTGCTGATGAATAAGATTCGTGTCCGTGTTGCCGATTGGCAAAAAGACAACGCTGAGATCCGCCGCATCCGCGAAAGCGTGTTTGTGGCCGAGCAATCGGTACCCCCGGAACTCGAATGGGATGCCGACGACAATGACGCCGTGCATTTTCTCGCCCTGGAAGGCGACTACCCGATCGGCACCGCTCGCCTGATGCCAGACGGCCAGATCGGCCGGGTATCAGTACTCAAGGACTGGCGCGGCTTGAAAGTCGGCGATGCACTGATGAGCGCCGTGATCATCGAGGCCCAGAACCGCGACCTCAAGCAGCAAATGCTGAGCGCCCAGGTCCATGCCACTCCGTTCTACGAGCGCCTGGGCTTTCGGATCGTCAGCGAGGAATTCCTGGAGGCAGGTATTCCGCACGTCGACATGGTTCGCGACTCGCGCGCCTGATTCATCGTTTTCAGCAGGAGTGACCCTGGTCGCTCCTGCTGCGACTGAAAATTTGCCATCATGTCCTCTCCACTCGCGGAGATTATGGACATGCCGCTACGCCACCTCCTCGCCGCCCTCCTGCTCAGCTTGAGCCTCCCCGTGCTTGCCGACACGCAAGTACTCCCCCTGAATCATCGCCCGAGCGCAGAATTGCTACCCATCGCGCAGCAGTTTCTGGGCACCGAAGGCAAGGTCAGCGCCTATGGCAATCAACTGATCGTGAATGCCGATCCTCGCAAAATCGATGAACTTCGCACCCTGATTGCGCAACTGGACCATCCTGCGCGCCGATTGCTGATCAGCGTCGACACCCGTGACAGCAATACCCAACAAGGTGGGCCCGGCAACGCCCGGATCATTACCTACAGCACCACCAACCGCAGCGGCGGGGTCCAGCAGATTCAGGCGACCGAAGGCTCTCCCGCGCTGATTCAGATCGGCCAGAGTGTGCCGCTCACCAGTGTCCAGACCGACCCCTATGGCCAGATCCAGGCCCAGACTCAATACCGCAACGTCACCCAGGGTTTCTACGTGACCGCCAGCGTCACCGGGCAAACCGTACACCTGAGCATCAGCACCAACAACGACCGCCTGAGCCAGGAACGCCCGGATGTAGTGAACGTGCAAAGTACCGACACCAATGTCAGCGGCAGAATCGGGGAATGGATCACGCTTGCCGGGATCAACCACCAAAGCCAAGGCAATCAGCAGAGCTATTGGCACAATTACTCGACCCAGGGCCGCGATGACATGACCTTGAGGGTCAAAGTCGACGCATTGGACGCAGCCCAATGAAATCAAGGCCTCGACCAACGGTATTGAAACTGACTGATAAGTCGCACAAGACCAAAGCTGTAGTGCCAAAAAAAGTAAATATGTAGTGCCAGTAAAAAACCACTACAAAACATTTGACGGCGAAAAAACACGAAGGCATGATGGCCTCGCTCCCGCTAATCAGAGGCCCTGGCAAAGGCCTTCGGATCGCCGCTCTAACCTACCCACCTGAGCCGATTCGTGTCTGTACCGCCCACAAGGCAGTTTGACGAGGTTGCGACTGGAACGAAGTTGTCCTGAGGGACGGAAGCATGCAAGAGGTTCACGGCAAGATCCTTTCGGTTGCACACCGGCATCCACGAGCCACAGTGCGCCCGCAAGTCTCGCCCGACACCCGCCGACTTCCACCTCGACTACATCGTTCAATCGTCGCCACCCCGCAACACCCCAACTAGAGTGCCTAGGCATCTGGTCAGCGAGAAGTCACCGGTATGCTGTCGAGTACAGCTACCTGACAGAGCAAAGAATTTTTCACCCAAGACCTATGCGACGAGGTTTATCTCCATGGCACTGACACGCGAACAGCAAATTGCAGCCCTTGAAAAAGACTGGGCCGAAAACCCGCGCTGGAAAGGCGTGACCCGTACCTACTCCGCCGCTGATGTCGTACGTCTGCGTGGCTCGGTCCAACCTGAGCACACCCTGGCCCGCATGGGTGCAGAAAAGCTGTGGAATCTGGTAACCCAGGGCGCCAAGCCTTCCTTCCGCCCCGACAAGGACTTCGTCAACTGCATGGGCGCCCTGACCGGCGGCCAGGCTGTACAGCAAGTCAAGGCCGGTATCCAGGCCATCTACCTGTCGGGCTGGCAAGTCGCTGCGGACAACAACTCCGCCGAGTCCATGTACCCTGACCAATCGCTGTACCCGGTGGATTCGGTTCCGACTGTGGTCAAGCGCATCAACAACTCGTTCCGTCGCGCCGACCAGATCCAGTGGAAAGCCGGCAAGAACCCGGGTGACGCTGGCTACATCGACTACTTCGCACCGATCGTGGCCGACGCTGAAGCCGGTTTCGGCGGCGTCCTGAACGCCTACGAGCTGATGAAAAGCATGATTGAAGCTGGCGCTGCCGGCGTGCACTTCGAAGACCAACTGGCTTCGGTGAAAAAATGCGGCCACATGGGCGGCAAGGTACTGGTGCCAACCCAGGAAGCCGTCCAGAAGCTGACCGCTGCTCGCCTGGCGGCCGACGTTGCCGGTGTACCGACCATCATCCTGGCCCGTACCGACGCCAATGCCGCTGACCTGCTGACCAGCGACTGCGACCCGTACGATCAGCCGTTCGTGACTGGCACCCGCACCCAGGAAGGCTTCTACAAAGTACGCGCCGGCCTGGACCAGGCGATTGCCCGTGGCCTTGCCTACGCGCCATACGCCGACCTGATCTGGTGTGAAACCGCCAAGCCAGACCTGGACGAAGCCCGTCGCTTCGCCGAAGCCATCAAGAAGGAATACCCGGACCAGCTCCTGTCCTACAACTGCTCGCCTTCTTTCAACTGGAAGAAGAACCTGGACGACGCCACCATCGCCAAGTTCCAGCGCGAACTGTCGGCCATGGGCTACAAGCACCAGTTCATTACCCTGGCGGGTATCCACAACATGTGGCACAGCATGTTCAACCTGGCGCACGACTACGCCCGCAACGACATGACTGCCTACGTCAAGCTGCAGGAACAAGAGTTCGCTGACGCGGCCAAGGGTTACACCTTCGTGGCGCACCAGCAGGAAGTGGGCACCGGCTACTTCGACGACATGACCACCGTGATCCAGGGTGGCTCGTCTTCGGTGACCGCGCTGACGGGTTCGACTGAAGAAGAGCAGTTCCACTGATTAGAAACTGCCGAAGCAAAAACAGGCCACCGTTGAGTGGCCTGTTTTTTTTCAGTGAGACGCGTGTGGCGAATATTCCTCCCAGAGACTACGCACTCTATTTTCTTTTTCTTAGCCTGCTGGCTTCCTGGTGGCGCGTAATATCTATTTGTATACCCTGGCACGGGCTGCGGCTTCGAGGGAGTGACATCTTTACGCTCCGCTACATATGTAGGAGCTGCACTGGTTTTTCCGACCACCTTTTCGGTTTTGCCGCCGACACGATAATCTTCACTAAAACCGGTCGAACTTCCCGAACTTTGACCATTGCCTGCCTTGACTGTAAACCGATTCCGCACGGCACTAACAAACCGACCTGACATATCACGAACGTCCATCATGCTCCCCAGCGCCCCACCTCCCGCAACACCCGCGGCTGCGGCGATCCTGACAGGAGGAGCCCTGAAGAACCGAGCAAAAATATGCCCACTTGGGTCCATGTAATTGATTGGATCCCCCGCGCAATATGCAAAAGCGTTCACCCCTCCCTGACCAAAAGGGCTCCAATTATCTGCACTTTGAAAGCGCATCAATATTGGGTTGTAAATTCGAAAGCCATTACCCAGCAAATACGAACCAAAACCTTCTACCGGCTCTCCATTGAATCCTATCCGCCCCACCGCCTGCGCCGTCGACGATTTCAATCCGTATGGGTTATAGCCGATAAATTGCCTCCCTGAAGGGATCAGCTCCGCGAGCGTCGTGCTCTGTCTGTCGGTTGCCAGGAACAAGGCTATACGTGCATAAATTTTGTCGGCAGCGCCCGCATCTGAATGGTTCATAAGAAACCTTTGACGGTAGGGGATCAGAAATTGAGAATCTACAGAGCCGGGCAAGAATTAGTAACTCACAGAACTGATAGGGTGGCCCGTTCCTGGCACAGCAACGCCTCAACGACATCACTGCCTGCACGAAGCTGCGCCGCAGCCATGCTGGGGGAGTTGGGCGACTCGATGGACTACAGCGGCCATGTGCCCTCATCGCCCTTGCAGGCTTGAACCCTTCTCCCGCTGCTACGCCAATCGGGGTAGGAGCAAGGCTTGCCCGCGATGGGCTGCGAAGCAGACCCGGGGGCCGCTGGGCGACCCATCGCAGGCAAGCCTGACTCCTACCTAAGAGCCGCGTTGCACCGAGAATTCTCAACACTAAAAACGGCATCCTCAGAAGCATTGATGCAACTCACCCGCCAGGCACCAGAAAGTCCGCTACAATCGTGCAAGTGCGCGCACCTACGCCGCAAGAATCCACATATGAACTTGACCGTTTAATGGGATGCGAACATAAGCAACACCTGTAGATGATATTAATTATCATTCAAATATGAAGGTGCTTCATTACGGCGACCAAGAAACATAATTGACAAAAATGGCGCTAATCCACGGTCTACGGGGCTTGCGTCGCATCCATGACCGAATATGTACTTAATCCTACGAATAAATTTGCTGTAGAAAATTTACTTGCACCCGCTTTACCCATAAAATCAGCGCGATAGATTCCGCTGCGACATATCGTCACTGCTCTACTTCTTTTTCAAGCTCAGAGACCTTGCTCTCTGTTAAGGATTTCCAGCATGCCCGATTCGACAGGACTCATTGCCCACAACTGGGGCTTTGCCATCTTCCTCCTGGGTGTCGTTGGCTTGTGCGCCTTCATGCTCGGCCTGTCCAGCCTTCTCGGCAGCAAGGCCTTCGGCCGCGCCAAGAACGAACCCTTTGAATCCGGCATGCTGCCTACCGGCGGCGCGCGTCTGCGTCTTTCCGCAAAATTCTATCTGGTCGCGATGCTGTTCGTGATCTTCGATATTGAAGCCCTCTTTCTCTTTGCATGGTCTGTGTCCGTCCGCGAAAGCGGCTGGACCGGATTCGTCGAAGCTCTCGTTTTCATAGCAATTCTGTTGGCAGGTCTTGTCTACCTTTGGCGGGTCGGGGCGCTCGATTGGGCTCCCGTGGGTCGTCGCATGCGGCAAGCGAAGCTGAAACAATGAGGCTTTGGCAATGCAATACAATCTCACTCGAATCGACCCGGATGCGCCTAACGAGCAGTATCCAATCGGTGAACGCGAAACCGTTTCCGATCCGCTAGAAGACCAGGTTCACAAGAACATCTTCATGGGCAAGCTCGAAGATGTGCTTAACGGCGCCGTCAACTGGGGTCGCAAGAACTCCCTGTGGCCGTATAACTTCGGCCTCTCGTGCTGCTACGTGGAAATGACCACCGCCTTCACGGCGCCCCACGACATCGCGCGCTTTGGCGCCGAGGTTATCCGGGCATCGCCGCGCCAGGCCGACTTCATGGTTATTGCCGGTACCTGCTTTGTGAAAATGGCCCCGATCATCCAGCGCCTGTACGAACAGATGCTGGAGCCCAAGTGGGTCATCTCCATGGGTTCATGCGCCAACTCCGGCGGCATGTACGACATTTACTCGGTCGTTCAGGGGGTCGACAAATTCCTCCCCGTGGACGTGTATGTGCCTGGCTGCCCGCCTCGCCCTGAAGCTTTCCTGCAAGGCCTGATGCTGTTGCAAGAATCGATCGGCAAGGAGCGTCGTCCTCTTTCATGGGTCGTAGGCGATCAAGGCGTTTACCGCGCCGAGATGCCCTCGCAGAAAGAACAGCGCCGCGAACAGCGCATTGCAGTCACCAACCTGCGCAGCCCCGACGAAGTCTGATCCAGCTGTAAGTCGCCTGCTTCGGCAGGCAAGTACCCTGGCTTCATTCTTTACGTTGACCCAAAGCGACCGAGACCATGACAGCGGACAACGCTATTTATATCCCGCCTTACAAGGCTGACGACCAGGATGTGGTCGTCGAATTGAACCAACGTTTTGGCCCCGAGGCGTTCACCGCCCAGGAAACCCGCACCGGCATGCCGGTGCTGTGGGTTGCCCGTGCCAAACTGAAAGAGGTCCTGACCTTCCTGCGCAACGTCAGCAAGCCGTACAGCATGCTGTATGACCTGCATGGCGTGGACGAGCGCTTGCGCACCCAGCGCCGCGGCCTGCCGGGCGCCGACTTCAGTGTGTTCTACCACCTGATGTCGATCGAACGTAACAGTGACGTGATGATCAAGGTGGCCCTGTCCGAAGGCGACCTGAACCTGCCGACCATCACTGGCATCTGGCCCAACGCCAACTGGTACGAGCGTGAAGTCTGGGACATGTTCGGCATCGACTTTGCCGGCCACCCGCACCTGACCCGCATCATGATGCCGCCCACCTGGGAAGGCCACCCGCTGCGCAAGGACTACCCTGCGCGCGCCACCGAGTTCGATCCGTACAGCCTGACCCTGGCCAAGCAGCAACTGGAAGAAGAAGCCGCGCGCTTCAATCCAGAAGACTGGGGCATGAAGCGTTCCGGCACCCACGAGGACTACATGTTCCTCAACCTGGGCCCGAACCACCCTTCCGCTCACGGTGCATTCCGTATCGTGCTGCAGCTGGACGGTGAAGAGATCGTCGACTGCGTACCCGACATCGGCTACCACCACCGTGGCGCCGAGAAGATGGCCGAGCGTCAGTCCTGGCACAGTTTCATTCCCTACACCGACCGTATCGACTACCTCGGCGGGGTGATGAACAACCTGCCTTACGTACTGGCTGTCGAGAAGCTGGCCGGCATCAAGGTACCGCAGAAGGTCGACACCATCCGCATCATGATGGCCGAGTTCTTCCGCATCACCAGCCACCTACTGTTCCTGGGCACCTATATCCAGGACGTGGGCGCCATGACCCCGGTGTTCTTCACCTTTACCGACCGCCAGCGCGCCTACATCGTGATCGAAGCGATCACCGGTTTCCGCCTGCACCCGGCCTGGTACCGCATCGGTGGTGTCGCTCACGACCTGCCACGCGGCTGGGAGAAACTGGTCAAGGACTTCGTCGACTGGCTGCCCAAGCGCCTGGACGAATACGAAAAGGCCGCCCTGCAGAACAGCATCCTCAAGGGCCGTACCGTCGGTGTCGCCGCCTACAACACCAAGGACGCCCTGGCCTGGGGTGTTACCGGTGCCGGCCTGCGTTCCACTGGTTGCGACTTCGACCTGCGTAAAGCGCGCCCGTACTCCGGCTACGAGAACTTCGAGTTTGAAGTACCGCTGGCCCACAACGGCGATGCCTATGATCGCTGCATCGTCCGTGTCGAGGAGATGCGCCAGAGTATCCGCATCATCGACCAGTGCATGCGCAACATGCCGGAAGGCCCGTACAAGGCGGATCACCCGCTGACCACGCCGCCGCCCAAAGAGCGCACGCTGCAGCACATCGAGACCTTGATCACGCACTTCCTGCAAGTTTCGTGGGGCCCGGTCATGCCAGCCAACGAATCCTTCCAGATGATCGAAGCGACCAAGGGCATCAACAGTTATTACCTGACGAGCGATGGCGGCACCATGAGCTACCGCACCCGGATTCGCACCCCGAGCTACCCGCACCTGCAGCAGATCCCTTCGGTGATCAAAGGCAGCATGGTCGCGGACCTCATTGCGTACCTGGGTAGTATCGATTTCGTTATGGCCGACGTGGACCGCTAAGTATGAACAGCCCACTTATTCAGACTGACCGCTTCGCCCTTAGCGAAGCCGAGCGCTCGGCCATCGAGCACGAGAT
Organism: Pseudomonas sp. KH_021; assembly: GCF_057838865.1. Taxonomy (NCBI): domain Bacteria; kingdom Pseudomonadati; phylum Pseudomonadota; class Gammaproteobacteria; order Pseudomonadales; family Pseudomonadaceae; genus Pseudomonas; species Pseudomonas sp. KH_021. The sequence continues at coordinate 4,415,470 of NZ_CM174477.1, forward strand.
GCACCACTACGAAGACCCGCGCGCGGCGTCCATCGAAGCCCTGAAGATCGTTCAGAAGGCTCGCGGTTGGGTCCCGGATGGCGCGGTCTATGCCATTGGCGAGCTCCTCGGCATCCCCGCCAGCGACGTTGAAGGCGTGGCGACTTTCTATAGCCAGATCTTCCGCCAGCCGGTCGGCCGCCACATCATTCGCGTGTGCGACAGCATGGTTTGCTACATCGGTGGCCACGAGTCCGTGGTTGACCAGATCCAGAGCGAATTGGGCATTGGCCTGGGCCAGACCACCGCAGACGGTCGCTTCACCCTGCTGCCGGTGTGCTGCCTGGGCAACTGCGACAAGGCACCTGCCCTGATGATCGACGACGACACCTTCGGCGACGTGCAACCTGCCGGTGTAGCCAAATTGCTGGGGGACTACGCATGACCATCACTTCCTTCGGCCCGGCCAACCGCATTGCCCGCAGCGCTGAAACGCACCCGCTGACCTGGCGTCTGCGTGACGACGGCGAGCCGGTATGGCTCGACGAATACCAGGCCAAGGACGGCTATGCCGCCGCGCGCAAGGCATTCGCCGACCTGTCCCAGGACGACATCGTCCAGACCGTGAAAGACTCCGGCCTCAAGGGCCGTGGCGGTGCGGGCTTCCCGACCGGCGTCAAATGGGGCCTGATGCCCAAAGACGAATCCATGAACATCCGCTACCTGCTGTGCAATGCGGATGAGATGGAGCCAAACACCTGGAAAGACCGCATGCTGATGGAGCAACTGCCCCATCTGCTGGTCGAAGGCATGCTGATCAGTGCCCGCGCACTGAAAGCCTATCGCGGCTATATCTTCCTGCGTGGCGAATACACCACGGCCGCCCGCCACCTCAACCGCGCCGTTGAAGAAGCCAAGGCCGCAGGTCTCTTGGGCAAGAACATCCTGGGCAGCGGTTTTGATTTCGAGCTGCTCGTCCACACCGGTGCCGGTCGCTACATCTGCGGTGAAGAAACCGCACTGATCAACTCCCTCGAAGGTCGCCGCGCCAACCCGCGCTCCAAGCCGCCCTTCCCTGCCGCCGTTGGCGTCTGGGGCAAGCCGACCTGCGTGAACAACGTAGAAACCCTGTGCAACGTGCCAGCCATCGTTGGCAATGGCGTTGACTGGTACAAGTCGCTGGCCCGCGAAGGCAGCGAAGACCACGGCACCAAGCTGATGGGCTTCTCCGGCAAGGTCAAGAACCCAGGCCTGTGGGAACTGCCATTCGGCGTGCCTGCTCGCGAGCTGTTCGAAGACTACGCAGGCGGCATGCGCGACGGCTTCAAGCTCAAGTGCTGGCAGCCAGGCGGTGCCGGTACCGGCTTCCTGTTGCCCGAGCACCTGGACGCCCAAATGTACGCAGGCGGCATCGCCAAGGTCGGCACCCGGATGGGGACAGGCTTGGCCATGGCGGTAGACGACAGCGTCAACATGGTGTCCCTGCTGCGCAACATGGAAGAGTTTTTTGCCCGTGAATCCTGCGGCTTCTGCACCCCGTGCCGTGACGGCCTGCCGTGGAGCGTCAAGCTACTGCGCGCGCTGGAGAACGGACAGGGGCAACAAGGTGATATCGAGACCCTGCTGGGTCTGGTGGGGTTCCTTGGCCCAGGCAAGACCTTCTGTGCTCACGCACCCGGTGCCGTGGAGCCTTTGGGCAGCGCGATCAAATATTTCCGTCCAGAGTTCGAGGCCGGCATTGCTGCCACCAGCAGCGTGCGCCCGGACCTGGCGCGCCCGATCGTCGTCGGCGCGTAAAAGAATCGACAGCGGGTGGTCCGTGCCATCCGCTACTTGCACCGCTCGCCCGGGTACGCCTGAGGCGAGCTGCAAGCACACAGCTTTCCATTAGCCACGCCCGCCCATGCGGGCCAACGAAGAACTTTGAACAATGGCCACTATCCACGTAGACGGCAAAGCGCTCGAAGTCAACGGTGCAGACAACCTGTTACAGGCGTGTCTGTCGCTAGGCCTCGACATTCCGTATTTCTGCTGGCACCCGGCGCTCGGTAGCGTTGGCGCCTGCCGCCAGTGTGCGGTCAAGCAGTACACCGACGAGAACGACACCCGCGGTCGGATCGTCATGTCCTGCATGACCCCTGCCTCCGATGGCAGCTGGATTTCCATCGAAGACGAAGAAGCGAAAGTGTTTCGCGCCAGCGTCATCGAATGGCTGATGACCAACCACCCGCACGACTGCCCAGTCTGCGAGGAAGGCGGTCACTGCCACCTGCAAGACATGACGGTGATGACCGGCCACAACGAGCGCCGCTACCGTTTCACCAAGCGTACCCACCAGAACCAGGAGCTGGGGCCGTTCATCGCTCACGAGATGAACCGCTGCATCGCCTGCTATCGTTGCGTGCGTTACTACAAGGACTACGCCGGCGGCACTGACCTGGGCGTGTTCGGTGCTCACGACAACGTCTATTTCGGCCGTGTCGAAGATGGCACGCTGGAAAGCGAGTTCTCCGGCAACCTGACCGAGGTCTGCCCGACCGGTGTCTTTACCGACAAGACCCACTCCGAGCGCTACAACCGTAAATGGGACATGCAGTTTGCCCCGAGCATCTGCCACGGTTGCTCCAGCGGCTGCAACATCAGCCCAGGTGAGCGCTACGGTGAACTGCGCCGTATCGAGAACCGCTTCAACGGTTCGGTCAACCAGTACTTCCTGTGTGACCGCGGCCGTTTTGGCTATGGCTATGTCAACCGCGAAGACCGTCCTCGCCAGCCGCTGCTGGCCGGTGGTCAGAAGCTGGGCCTGGACGCGGCGCTGGACAAGGCGGCCGACCTGCTGCGCGGTCGTACCATCGTCGGTATCGGCTCGCCACGTGCCAGCCTTGAAAGCAACTACGCCCTGCGCGAGCTGGTGGGTGCCGATTATTTCCACTCCGGCATCGAAGCCGCTGAGCTGGAACGTGTCCGCCTGGCCCTGCAAGTGTTGAAAGACAGCCCGCTGCCGATTCCGACAATGCGCGAAATCGAAGACCACGACGCCGTGTTCGTGCTCGGCGAGGACCTGACCCAGACCGCTGCCCGTATGGCGCTGTCGATTCGTCAGTCGGTCAAGGGCAAGGCCGAAGCCATGGCTGATGCCATGCGCGTTCAACCCTGGCTCGATGCCGCGGTGAAGAACATCGGCCAGCACGCGATGTACCCACTGTTCATTGCCAGCCTGGCCGAAACCAAGCTCGACGACGTTGCCGAAGAGTGCGTACACGCCGCTCCCGACGACCTGGCCCGCATCGGTTTTGCCGTGGCACACGCCATTGACCCGAGCGCGCCTGCCGTCGAAGGCCTGGATACCGAGGCACTGGAACTGGCCAAGCGCATCGCCGATGCCCTGGTCAACGCCCAGCGTCCACTGATCGTTGCCGGTACCTCGCTGGCGTCCAACGCCCTGATCGAAGCGGCTGCCAACATCGCCAAGGCTCTTAAACTGCGCGAAAAAGCCGGCTCCCTGAGCCTGGTGGTACCAGAAGCCAACAGCCTGGGCCTTGCCATGCTTGGCGGCGAATCCGTCGAAGCTGCGCTGGACGCGGTGATCGAAGGCCGTGCCGACGCCATCGTGGTGCTGGAAAACGACTTGTATACCCGTGTCGACGCCGCCAAGGTCGATGCCGCGCTCAAGGCTGCGAAAGTCGTGATCGTTGCTGATCACCAGACCACCCGCACCACTGAGCACGCCCACCTGGTGCTGCCAGCCGCGACCTTCGCTGAAGGCGACGGCACCCTGGTCAGCCAGGAAGGCCGCGCCCAGCGCTTCTTCCAGGTGTTCGACCCGACTTACCTGAACGCCGATATCCTGGTTCACGAAGGCTGGCGCTGGCTGCATGCCCTGCGCGCGACCCTGCTGAACAAGCCGGTGGACTGGACCCAGCTGGACCACGTCACCAATGCCTGCGCCGCCAGCAGCGCGCAATTGGCTGGCATCGTCGACGCCGCGCCTTCAGCATCCTTCCGCATCAAGGGCATGAAGCTTGCCCGTGAACCGCTGCGTTACAGCGGCCGCACGGCCATGCGCGCCAACATCAGCGTGCATGAACCACGTACTTCGCAAGACAACGACACCGCGTTCTCCTTCTCCATGGAAGGTTACTCGGGCTCGGCCGAACCGCGCCAACAGGTGCCGTTCGCCTGGTCGCCGGGTTGGAACTCGCCGCAAGCCTGGAACAAGTTCCAGGACGAGGTCGGTGGTCACCTGCGCGCAGGCGACCCAGGCACTCGCCTGATCGAATCCCAGGGCGACAACCTTCAGTGGTTCACCACGATCCCGGGCGCGTTCTCACCCGCTCGTGGCACCTGGCAGGTTGTGCCGTTCTATCACCTGTTCGGCAGCGAAGAGAACTCTTCGCGCGCAGCACCGGTGCAAGAGCGCATTCCGCAAGCCTATGTGGGCCTGGCCAAGTCCGAAGCTGATCGCCTGGGTGTCAACGACGGCGCGCTGCTCAGCCTGAATATCGCGGGCACCACCCTGCGTCTGCCACTGCGCATCAATGAAGAGCTGGGCGCAGGCCTGGTGGCCCTGCCCAAAGGCCTGGACGGCATTCCGCCAGCCATCTTCGGGGCATCCGTCGACGGTCTGCAGGAGGCAGCACAATGACCTGGTTTACACCTGAAGTGATCGACGTGCTCCTGACCGTGATCAAGTCCGTGGTCATTCTGCTGGCCGTGGTGGTCTGCGGTGCCCTGCTCAGCTTCGTCGAACGACGCCTGCTGGGCTGGTGGCAGGACCGTTACGGCCCGAACCGGGTCGGCCCCTTCGGCATGTTCCAGATTGCTGCGGACATGCTGAAGATGTTCTTCAAGGAAGACTGGAACCCACCCTTCGTCGACAAGGTGATCTTCACCCTGGCGCCGGTGGTGGCCATGAGCGCCTTGCTGATCGCCTTCGCGATCATCCCGATCACCCCGACCTGGGGTGTGGCGGACCTGAACATCGGCCTGCTGTTCTTCTTCGCCATGGCGGGCCTGTCGGTTTACGCCGTCCTGTTCGCCGGTTGGTCGTCGAACAACAAGTACGCGTTGCTCGGCAGCCTTCGGGCCTCGGCCCAGACCGTGTCCTACGAAGTGTTCATGGGCCTTGCGCTGATGGGCATCGTGGCTCAGGTCGGCTCGTTCAACATGCGTGACATCGTCGAGTACCAGGCCCAGAACCTGTGGTTCATCATTCCGCAGTTCTTCGGTTTCTGTACCTTCTTCATTGCTGGCGTGGCCGTGACTCACCGTCACCCCTTCGACCAGCCAGAAGCGGAGCAGGAACTGGCCGACGGTTACCACATTGAATATGCCGGCATGAAATGGGGCATGTTCTTCGTCGGTGAGTACATCGGCATCATCCTGATCTCGGCGCTGTTGGTGACCCTGTTCTTCGGTGGCTGGCACGGCCCGTTCGGCATCTTGCCGCAACTGTCGTTCGTCTGGTTCGCTCTGAAAACCGCGTTCTTCATCATGCTGTTCATCCTGCTGCGCGCCTCTATCCCGCGCCCGCGCTATGACCAGGTGATGGACTTCAGCTGGAAGTTCTGCCTGCCGCTGACCCTGATCAATTTGCTGGTGACCGCTGCGCTCGTGTTGTTGAACACGCCAGCTGTTGCGGCCCAGTGAGGATTTGACCCATGTTCAAATATATTGGTGACATCATTAAAGGCACGGGCACTCAGCTGCGTAGCCTGGTAATGATTTTCGGTCACGGCTTTCGCAAGCGTGACACCCTGCAATACCCCGAAGAGCCGGTCTACCTGCCGCCACGCTACCGTGGCCGTATTGTCCTGACCCGCGACCCGGATGGCGAAGAGCGCTGTGTAGCCTGCAACCTGTGCGCGGTCGCGTGCCCGGTGGGCTGCATCTCGCTGCAGAAGGCTGAAACCGAAGACGGTCGCTGGTACCCGGACTTCTTCCGTATCAACTTCTCGCGCTGCATTTTCTGCGGCCTCTGCGAGGAAGCCTGCCCGACCACCGCGATCCAGCTGACACCGGATTTCGAGATGGCCGAGTTCAAGCGTCAGGACCTGGTGTACGAGAAAGAAGATCTGTTGATCTCCGGCCCCGGCAAGAACCCTGACTACAACTTCTACCGTGTTGCAGGTATGGCTGTTGCCGGCAAGCCGAAAGGCGCCGCGCAGAACGAAGCCGAGCCGATCAACGTGAAGAGCTTGCTCCCTTAAGGAAGAAAGATGGAATTCGCTTTCTATTTCGCATCCGGTGTCGCTGTGGTGTCCACCCTTCGGGTGATCACCAACACCAACCCCGTGCACGCCCTGCTCTACCTGATCATTTCGCTGATCTCGGTGGCGATGACTTTCTTCAGCCTCGGCGCTCCATTTGCCGGGGTTCTGGAAGTGATCGCCTACGCCGGCGCCATCATGGTGCTGTTCGTCTTCGTGGTGATGATGCTGAACCTGGGCCCGGCCTCGGTTCAACAGGAACGCACCTGGCTGAAGCCGGGAATCTGGGCTGGCCCCATTTTCCTCGCCGCCCTGCTGCTACTCGAACTGTGCTATGTGCTGTTCGTAGCGCCAAGCGCTGGCGGCATTGGTCACACCACTGTGGACGCCAAGGCCGTCGGCATCAGCCTGTTCGGCCCTTACCTGCTGGTGGTGGAACTGGCCTCGATGCTGCTGCTCGCGGCAGCCGTCACCGCCTTCCACCTAGGCCGCAACGAGGCGAAGGAGTAACGACATGCCTGCAATTCCTCTCGAACACGGCCTGGCCGTCGCCGGCGTTCTGTTCTGCCTCGGGCTGGTTGGCCTGATGGTGCGTCGTAACATTCTCTTCGTACTGATGAGTCTGGAAATCATGATGAACGCCTCGGCGCTGGCGTTCATTGTGGCGGGCAGCCGCTGGGCGCAGCCGGATGGGCAGATCATGTTCATCCTGGTGATCAGCCTGGCAGCCGCCGAGGCCAGTATTGGCCTGGCGATCCTGCTGCAGTTGTATCGCCGCTTCCACACTCTCGATATCGATGCAGCCAGTGAGATGCGCGGATGAACCTACTCTTTCTGACTTTCGTATTTCCCCTGATCGGCTTCTTGGTGCTGTCGTTCTCGCGCGGGCGGTGGTCCGAAAACCTGTCGGCGTTGATCGGTGTCGGCTCCATTGGCCTGTCGGCCATTGTTGCCGCTTACGTGATCTGGCAGTTCAATGTCGCGCCGCCTGAGGGTGGCGTCTACACCCAACTGCTGTGGCAGTGGATGTCGGTCGACGGCTTCGCCCCCAACTTCACCCTGTACCTGGATGGCCTGTCGCTGACCATGCTCGGTGTGGTTGTCGGCGTGGGCTTTCTGATCCACCTGTTCGCGTCCTGGTACATGCGTGGTGAAGCCGGTTATTCGCGCTTCTTCGCCTACACCAACCTGTTTATCGCCAGCATGCTGTTCCTGGTGCTGGGCGATAACCTGCTGTTCATCTACCTCGGCTGGGAAGGCGTGGGCCTGTGCTCGTACCTGTTGATCGGTTTCTACTACAGCAATCGCAACAACGGTAACGCGGCGCTCAAAGCCTTTATCGTCACCCGAGTCGGCGACGTGTTCTTGGCCATCGGCCTGTTCATCCTGTTCCAGCAACTGGGCACCCTGAACGTTCAGGAACTGTTGGTGCGGGCGCCAGAGCACTTCAAGGAGGGTGATTTCTGGATCGTTCTGGCGACCCTGATGCTGCTCGGTGGTGCGGTCGGTAAATCGGCACAGCTGCCGCTGCAAACCTGGCTGGCGGACGCCATGGCGGGCCCAACCCCGGTTTCGGCACTGATCCACGCCGCAACCATGGTGACCGCAGGCGTCTATCTGATCGCCCGTACTCACGGCCTGTTCACCCTGGCGCCCGACGTGCTGCACCTGGTCGGTGTGGTCGGCGGCGTGACCCTGGTGCTGGCCGGTTTTGCCGCGCTGGTCCAGACCGACATCAAGCGTATCCTCGCCTACTCGACCATGAGCCAGATCGGCTACATGTTCCTGGCCCTGGGCGTTGGCGCCTGGGAAGGCGCAATCTTCCACCTGATGACCCACGCCTTCTTCAAGGCCCTGCTGTTCCTTGCTTCCGGTGCGGTGATCGTTGCCTGCCACCACGAGCAGAACATCTTCAAGATGGGTGGCCTGTGGAAGAAACTGCCGTTGGCCTATGCCAGCTTCATCGTCGGTGGTGCCGCGCTGGCTGCCCTGCCGCTGCTGACCGCCGGTTTCTACTCCAAGGACGAGATCCTCTGGGAAGCCTTCGCCAGCGGTAATCAGAACCTGCTGTACGCAGGCCTGGTCGGTGCATTCATGACTTCGCTGTACACCTTCCGCCTGATCTTCATTACCTTCCATGGTGAAGCGAAAACCGAAGCCCACGCTGGCCACGGGATTACCCACTGGCTGCCACTGGGTGTGCTGATCGTGCTGTCGACCTTCGTCGGTGCCTGGATTCATCCACCGCTGGCGGGCGTGCTGCCGCAGAGCGTCGGCCATGCCGGTGGCGAAGCCAAGCACAGCCTGGAAATCGCCTCCGGCGCCATTGCCATTGCCGGTATCCTGCTGGCGGCCATGCTGTTCCTGGGCAAGCGTCGCTTCGCCACCGCGGTCGCCAACAGCGCGCCGGGGCGTGTGCTGTCGGCCTTGTGGTACGCAGCCTGGGGCTTCGACTGGCTCTATGACCTGTTGTTCGTCAAACCTTATCTGCTGATCATTCGCCTGCTGGGCCGTGATCCGGTCGATCGCACCATGGGTTTGATCCCACGACTGGCCAAGGGCGGCCACAACACCATGAGCCGCACCCAGACTGGTCAGTTGCGCTGGTACACCGCTTCTATCGCCGCTGGCGCCGTGCTGGTGCTCGGTGCTGTGTTGCTTGCGGTCTGATATGAACCTTGCGAATTTGCGAAAGGAAACGAGCCCGTCATGATTTTGCCTTGGCTGATCCTGATCCCCTTTATCGGCGGCCTGCTGTGCTGGCTGGGTGAGCGCTTCGGCGCCACCCTGCCGCGCTGGATTGCGCTGCTGACCATGTCCCTGTTGCTCGGTATCGGCCTCTGGCTGTGGGCAAACGGTGACTACACCCTCGCACCTGCTCCGGGTGCGGAACCTGCCTGGGCACTTGAATTCAAAGTGCTCTGGATCGAGCGCTTCGGTATCAGCGTGCACTTGGGCCTTGATGGTCTGTCGCTGCTGATGATCCTGCTCACAGGCCTGTTGGGTGTGCTGTCGGTCCTGTGTTCCTGGAAAGAAATCCAGCGTCACGTCGGCTTCTTCCACCTCAACCTGATGTGGATCCTGGGCGGCGTGGTCGGGGTGTTCCTGGCCCTGGACTTGTTCCTGTTCTTCTTCTTCTGGGAAATGATGCTGGTGCCGATGTATTTCCTCATCGCGCTCTGGGGCCATAGCTCGGCAGACGGCAAGAAGACCCGGATCTACGCCGCCACCAAGTTCTTCATCTACACCCAGGCCAGCGGCCTGATCATGTTGGTGGCGATCCTGGGCCTGGTGCTGGTCAACTACAACGCGACCGGCGTGCTGACGTTCGACTACTCGCAGCTGCTCAAGGCTGAGTTGCCAGCTGGCACCGAGTACGTGCTGATGCTGGGCTTCTTTATCGCCTTCGCGGTCAAGCTGCCGGTTGTTCCGTTCCACTCCTGGCTGCCTGATGCTCACGCGCAGGCACCAACCGCGGGTTCGGTTGACCTGGCCGGTATTCTGCTGAAAACCGCTGCCTACGGCTTGCTGCGCTTTGCCCTGCCGCTGTTCCCGAATGCGTCTGCGGAATTTGCGCCGATCGCCATGACCCTGGGCCTGATCGGGATTTTCTACGGTGCGTTCCTGGCCTTCGCTCAAACCGACATCAAGCGCCTGATCGCGTTCTCCAGCGTCTCGCACATGGGCTTCGTGCTGATCGGTATCTACTCCGGCACCCAGCAAGCTTTGCAAGGCGCGGTGATCCAGATGCTGGCACACGGTCTGTCGGCCGCCGCACTCTTTATCCTCAGCGGCCAACTGTACGAGCGCCTGCACACCCGTGACATGCGCCAGATGGGTGGCCTGTGGCACCGCATCGCCTACCTGCCGGCGATCAGCCTGTTCTTCGCAGCGGCATCGCTGGGCTTGCCGGGCACCGGTAACTTCGTGGGTGAGTTCCTGATCCTGATCGGCAGCTTCGTGGCCTCGCCGTGGGTGACGGTCATCGCCACCTCGGGCTTGGTATTCGGTTCGGTCTACTCACTGATCATGATCCACCGCGCCTACTTCGGCCCGGCGAAGTCCGACGAAGTCCTGGCTGGCATGGACGGTCGGGAAATGATCATGGTGCTGGGCCTGGCTGGCCTGCTGATCCTGCTCGGGATTTATCCGCAGCCGTTCCTCGATACCTCTGCCGCCACCATGAGTGGTGTACAGCAGTGGCTCGGTTCCGCTTTCACTCAACTCGCTTCGGCCCGGTAAGAGCGCTATGGACCTGACGATTCAACACTTTATTGCGCTTGCGCCACTGCTGATCACCAGCCTCACCATCATCGTGGTGATGCTGGCCATCGCCTGGCGTCGCAATCACTCGCAAACCTTCCTGCTTTCGGTAGCAGGCTTGAACCTGGCATTGCTGTCGATCATCCCGGCGCTCAAAGTCGCACCGCTGGCCGTTACCCCGCTGCTGCAGATCGACAACTTCGCCTGCCTGTACATGGCCCTGATCCTGGTTGCCACCCTGGCGTGCGTGACCCTTGCCCACGCCTACCTGGGCGATGGCGGTTCAGGCTATCCGGGCAACCGTGAAGAGCTGTACCTGCTGATCCTGATGGCCGCCGCCGGTGGCCTGGTCCTGGTCAGCGCGCAGCATCTGGCGGGCCTGTTCGTAGGCCTGGAACTGCTGTCGGTTCCGGTCTATGGACTGGTGGCTTATGCCTTCTTCAACAAGCGCTCGCTGGAAGCCGGCATCAAGTACATGGTGCTCTCGGCGGCAGGCTCTGCGTTCCTGCTGTTCGGCATGGCCTTGCTGTACGCCGATGCCGGCAGCCTGAGCTTCAGCGGTATCGGTGCCGCCCTGGCTGCCACTGGCATGCCAAGCCAGCTGGCACAGCTGGGTCTTGCGATGATGCTGGTAGGCCTGGCGTTCAAACTGTCGCTGGTGCCTTTCCACCTGTGGACACCGGACGTCTACGAAGGTGCTCCAGCACCGGTGGCTGCCTTCCTGGCTACCGCCAGCAAGGTTGCAGTGTTCGCCGTGGTCGTGCGTCTGTTCCAGCTCTCCCCAGCGGCGAGCAGCGGCGTACTGCACGATGTGCTGGCAATCATTGCCGTGCTCTCGATCATTGTCGGTAACCTGCTGGCACTGACACAAAGCAACCTCAAGCGCCTGCTGGGTTACTCCTCGATCGCTCACTTCGGCTACCTGCTGATCGCTCTGGTAGCGAGCAAAGGCCTGGCGCTGGAAGCCATCGGCGTTTACCTGGTCACCTACGTGATCACCAGCCTGGGTGCCTTCGGGGTAATCACCCTGATGTCCTCGCCGTACAACGGCCGTGACGCGGATGCACTGTACGAATACCGTGGCCTGTTCTGGCGCCGTCCGTACCTGACCGCCGTCCTGACCGTAATGATGCTGTCGCTGGCGGGTATTCCGCTGACCGCGGGTTTCATCGGCAAGTTCTACATCATTGCCGCCGGTGTCGAATCGCAACTCTGGTGGTTGGTCGGCTCCCTGGTTATCGGTAGCGCCATCGGCGTGTTCTACTACCTGCGCGTGATGGTGACCCTGTACCTGATCGAACCGAACCTGCGTCGCCACGATGCTCCGTTCAACTGGGAACAACGCACGGGCGGTGTGATGCTGCTGGCGATTGCCATCCTGGCGTTCGTGCTGGGTGTCTACCCACAGCCGCTGCTGGACATGGTGCAACACGCAGGCTTTCAACTGATCGGTTGATACTGCGCTCCACCCAAAGACACCTCGCTTCGGCGGGGTGTTTTTTTATCGGGCGAAATAAGCGCTGGTGCTAAAGATTGCCGTGCTTTGTCCGTCACTTAGAACGTCTGACCTCTCATTGTCCGCCGTTCTGGAGCCTGCTCGATGCGATCCCCCCTGCCCTTCTCTTCATCCTTCGTCGTGCTTGGCGTGGCATTGGCTTGCGCGCCCGCCGAGGGTGTCGAACTGGGCCAGGTCGTGATCAACGACAGCGAACAGTCGGAACTCGAAGTTGCCAGCGAGCGCCTCAAGCAGATACCCGGCGCCAGCAACCTCATTGACCTGTCCCGTGTAGAACAGGGCCGTGTTGCCACCAACCAGGACGTACTGGCCTACCAGCCGGGCGTGTATGCGCAATCGGCCGGTAACGAGGGCGTCAAGTTGTCGATTCGAGGGTCGGGGATCAACCGGGCGCCGGGCAGTCACGGCTCCGGCGTGTTCGTCATGCTCGACGGCCTGCCGTTGACCGGGCCGGGTGGCACGCCCTATGAGCTGCTCGAACCTCTGTGGCTCAGCCGCGCCGAAGTGCTGCGCGGCGCCAACGGCTTCGACAAGGGCTCACTGGCTCTGGGCGGCGCCATCGATTATGTGACCCATACCGGTTACGACGCAGCCCCCCTGCAAGTGCGTTATGAAATGGGCAGCCATGGTTACCAGAAGCGTCAAGTCAGCTCGGGGCAAGTGCTGGGTGACCTCGATTACTACGTCGCCTTGACCGACTCCGACTACGACGGTTTTCAGGATCATACCCAAGGCAACAGCCAGGGCATCGCGGCCAACGTCGGCTACCGCTTCAACCCGAACCTGGAAACCCGCTTCTACCTACGTTACCGGGAAACTGACAACGAACTGGCTGGCCGGGTGACCAAAGATTCGATCGAGCATCACCCCCGCGCCGCCAACCCGATCTACGTCGCGCGTGACTACAACCGCCCGCAACCCGGTAGCACCTGGCTGGCCAACAAAACCACCTTTTACCTGGATGATGACTCGCAACTGGAAACAGGGCTGGTCTACCACGACTACCCGATGGATCTGCGAGAGGGCACTAACCGTTTGAAGGTGGCCTACACCGACGTCAGCGGCTCGCTGAACTATCACCGACGCGATACCTTGCTGGGCCACGAAAGCAAGACCACCCTGGGCTGGCGCACCACCAAGCACCTGCCCAACAGCGGCTCTTCCGAGTATGTGCGAATTCCGGTCGGCAACACCGCAGCCTTCGCCCCCGGTACCAAGACCCGCGACTTCAGCTATCAGGGCTCGGATTCCACGCTGCACGCCAGCAATGACCTGGAACTGGCACCGGACCTGTGGCTCACCACAGGCCTGGCGCTGATCTATACCCGCCGGGAAAGTGATTTGACCTACCCTGCCAGCGGCGGCAAGGTCAGCCAGCACGACTGGGACTATGCACCTCGGGTTGGCCTGCGCTACGACTTCACACCGCAACTGCAGGTGTATGGCAATATCAGCCGCTCGGTAGAGCCGCCTCATCCATGGGCGCTGATCTGGAGTTCCAACCGCTACTTCCCGGCCGGCAGCGGTGCGGCCACCGGCCTGCAGAGCACCCCGGTCGAATTGCAGAACCAGACCGCAACCACTTTCGAGATCGGCAGCCGGGGCGAAAGCGCTGTCGGCCGTTGGGACCTGGCCTATTACTATTCGGCCGTACGTCATGAGTTGCTCACCATCGAAACCCAGGCAGCCACCGCCACCACCTCGCAGATCGTCGGTGAAGTCAATGCCAGCCCCACCGTGCACCAAGGCATCGAGGCTGGCCTGGACAGCCTGCTCTGGGAGCGTGCCGCCGTGGGCAAGGTGTCGCTGCGCCAAGCCTACACATTCAGCGACTTTCACTACCGTAATGACGACACCTTCGGCGACAACCGCCTGGCCGGCATCCCTCGCCATTACTACCAGGCTGAGCTGCGCTTCGACCACCCGCTGGGCTTCTACGCTGGCATCAACACCCAGGTGGCCTCGAAAATCGCCGTGGATTACGCCAACAGCTTTTACGCCGACCACTACACCCTGTTTGGCGCCACGTTCGGCTATGCCTCACCCAAGCACGACTGGGACACTTGGCTGGACCTGCGCAACCTGACCAACACACGCTACGCCGCCACCGTCACACCGGGCTACAACGACAAGGGCCTGGATGTGGCCCGCTCGACGCCAGGCGAAGGCTTCGGAGTGTATGCTGGGGTTTCCTATAGTTTCAGGTGATACCCAAGGAGGACGCATGCACGGCCCCAGCCCGGACAACAAACACCCCATGGAAGGGTTCCCACAAGTCTGCTTCATCAAGAACACCGTCACCCGTCCGAACATTCAGGTGGGTGACTACAGCTACTATGATGACCCCGACGATTCGGAAAACTTCGAGCGAAACGTCCTCTACCATTTCGATTTTATTGGCGACACGCTGCGGATCGGTAAATTCTGCGCGATCGCGCGTGGCGTCAAATTCATCATGAACGGCGCCAATCACAAGATGAGCGGCGTCTCGACTTACCCCTTCCAGATCTTCGGCAATGGCTGGGAAAAGGTGATGCCCCAGCTCAATGAATTGCCCTACAAGGGTGATACTGAAATAGGCAACGATGTCTGGATTGGCTATGAAGCCTTGATCATGCCCGGCGTGAAGGTAGGCAATGGCGCGATTATCTCGGCGCGCTCGGTCGTTACCCACGATGTGCCGCCCTATACCATCGTTGGCGGTAATCCGGCACGAGCTATCAAAGCCCGCTTCGAGCCCGAACAGGTGGCAGCACTGGAAGCGCTGGCTTGGTGGGACTGGCCCATCGAACTGATCAGCGAACACTTGGCGATGATCGTTGGCGCTGATATCAGCGCCCTGCAATCAGTGTCCAGGCAATCACGCTAAGGCAACTGCACCTGTTTGCGAGTACCGACGAAAATATCCCAGGTCGACATGAACAGCGCGGCGATCAATGGCCCTATGACAAAGCCGTTGAGACCGAAAATGGCCAGGCCGCCCAGCGTCGAAATCAGCACCAGATAATCGGGCATGCGCGTATCTTTGCCGACCAGAATGGGCCGCAGCACGTTGTCTACCAGGCCGATCACGAAGACGCCAAACAGTGCCAGCACTGCACCTTGCCACACCGCGCCGCTGACCAGTAAAAACACCGCTACCGGCGCCCAGACGATCCCCGCGCCAATCGCCGGCAATAACGAAAGAAACGCCATCAGCACCGCCCAGAGCAAGGCGCTGGGAATGTCCAGGAACCAGAAAATGGCCCCGCCCAGAGCGCCTTGGGTGATAGCGACCAACAGGTTGCCTTTCACTGTAGCGCGCACTACTCGATTGAACTTGAGCTGCAGGAGGCGCTTCTGGTGCTCAGCCAAGGGGATAGCTGTGCGTACCTTGCGAGCAAGCTCGGCGCCATCGCGCAAGAAGAAAAACAGCAAGTACAGCATGCCCCCGAAACTCACCAGGAAATCAAAGGTCCCCTGGCCAAAGCTGAAGGCTTGTGAGGCGAGAAACTGGCTGCCTTGAGTTGCGCTCTTGGTAATGGTTTGTCGCAAACTCTCCAGGTTACCCAAGCCCATACGATCGAGCAGATGTTGGAAATAAGCTGGCAACGCGTGTTTGAATTGGCTGATATAGCTGGCAATGTCCAGTTCGCCACTCTCGATCCGCTTGTAGAGCGTAGCGAACTCCTGGACCATCAAGCCGCTGATCACAATCACGGGCAGAACGGCGATCACCACACAAATCGCCAGCGTCAGCAGTGACACCAGATTGCGCCGAAAACCGAACTTGAGCAGCAACTGCCGTTGCAGCGGCGCAAACATGATCCCGAGGATCACCGCCCAGAACACGGCGCCATAGAAGGGCAACATAATCCAGATAAACGCTAGCGTGACCAGGATCAGCAATAGCAGCAAGCTGCGGTGGTGCAGCGACGATTCACTCATGTCGATCCCTGCCAGTGCGCAAAAGCGTTGAGTACCGAGGGTTAGTCCACCGAACTGCGGCCGAGTGCCATGAGTGTAGATCCTGGTTGATGGGGGACGGGCTACAGCACCATGGCAGCGACCCAGCCAAACGCCAACAGTGGCAAGTTGTAGTGAATAAAGGTCGGAACCACCGTGTCCCAGATATGGTGATGCTGGCCATCGACGTTCAAGCCCGAGGTCGGCCCAAGCGTCGAGTCCGACGCGGGTGACCCCGCATCGCCCAGTGCGCCGGCAGTGCCGACAATGCACACAATCGCCAGCGGTTCGAACCCCAGCTGCAAACATAACGGTGCGAAGATCGCCGCCAGGATTGGCACGGTGGAGAATGAAGAACCGATCCCCATGGTGACCAGCAGCCCCACCAACAGCATCAGCAGCGCCCCGACGCCCTTGCTGTGATTGATCCAACCGGCCGCTGCTTCGACCAGGCTACGAACCTCACCCGTGGCCTTCATCACTTCGGCAAACCCGGAAGCTGCGATCATGATAAAGCCGATCATGGCCATCATCTTCATGCCTTCGGTGAACAGGTCGTCGGTCTCGCGCCAACGGACGATGCCCGATAACGAAAAGATCAAGAAACCGGCCAATGCCCCGATAATCATTGAATCGAGCCAGATCTGAATGATGAAAGCGGCGCCAATGGCAGCCAGGGCGACCAGCAACGTAACCGGGTTGTAACTCACGGCCACTTGCTCGACTTGTTCGATTTTCTCCAGATCGTAGACGCGCTTTTTGCGATAGCTGAACAATACGGCGACCAACAGACCAAACACCATGCCGGCAGCGGGAATGGCCATGGCGTGGGTGACGTTCACGCCGCTCACATCCACACCGCTACTGCTGACGTTGGCCAGCAGAATCTGATTGAGGAAGATATTGCCGAACCCCACGGGCAGGAACATATAGGGCGTGATCAGGCCGAAGGTCATGACACAGGCGATCAGGCGCCGGTCAATGTGTAAACGCGTCAGCACATACAGCAGCGGGGGTACCAGCAGTGGTATGAACGCGATATGGATAGGCAGAATGTTCTGAGAGGCGATGGCGACACTGAGCAGCAAACCAATCAATAGCCATTTGACCTTACCGCCGGCACCCGAGGCGCTGCGATCTACCAAGGCCAGTGCACGATCAGCCAAGGCATGAGCCAGACCTGATTTGGCAATGGCAACGGCGAAAGCACCCAGCAAGGCATAGGACAAGGCAACTGTCGCACCACCGCCCAAACCGCCATTGAAGGCCTTGAGCGTCGCTTCGATGCCCAAGCCGCCCACCAGTCCACCTACCAGCGCCCCGATGATCAGTGCGATCACCACATGCACGCGGGAGAGACTCAGGATCAACATGACCCCGACCGCGGCAATGACTGCGTTCATTTATGTACCTCTTGCGCACCTGAAACCTGAAAAAGCCTTTTCCATAGCTCGGCAACGGCAACCAGACTGCGCAGGCAGCGACCGGAACGAGGGGGCTTTCATGAAGGGCGCACACTCTGAAGCAGTGATACCGCGATGTCAAAGCGCAGGGGCGCTCCTGACAGCGCAAGTCGCACCGTTGACCATAAACGACGCATCTGAATTGAGCGCTTGAATAAAATCAGCCCCCCACGCGTCGCGGTAACTCAATCACCACACGCAGCCCCCCTAGCGGGCTGCCAAGCAAGCTCAGGCTACCATCCCAGGCTTCGACGATGTCTCGCACGATGCCCAAGCCCAAGCCATGACCGTCAATTTGCTCATCCAGACGCATGCCGCGCTCCAACACTTCTGAACGCGCCGCTTGCGGTATGCCGGGGCCGTCGTCGTCGACCAACAGGCAGTAATGCTCATGGCGCGTCTCGATGCTCAGCAGCACCTGAGCGTCCGCCCACTTACAGGCGTTGTCCAACAGATTACCCAACAACTCCAGCAGGTCTTCCCGGTCCCAGGGTAACTTCAAACCTGGCGGCACTTCATAGGCAAGGTTGAGTCCTTGACCATGAATCATTCCCAGCGTCGAAAACAAACCGGGTAACTCCGTGTCGCAGTCGAATCGCGCACCGGGCAGCGCATCGCCCGCCAGGCGAGCGCGATTGAGCTCACGGGTCAGGCGTTGCTGGATCTGCTCGAGCTGCTCCTGAAGTTGCGCCCGAATCCTTGGATGGTCCTGCAGCCGATCACTGCTGGCCAAGCTGAGCAGCACTGCAAGTGGCGTCTTGAGGGCATGCCCAAGATTGCCCAGTGCATTGCGCGAACGCTTGAGACTGTCCTCAGTGTGCGCCAGCAGATGGTTAATTTGTGCGACCAAGGGTTCAAGCTCTGGCGGCACCTGATCGTCGAGCTGCGAACGCTGGCCCTGTTGCAACTGCGCGATCTGCTCACGAACTCGCTCAAGCGGTCGCAATGAATGCGTTACCGTCAAACGCTGCAGAACCAGGATCACCACCAAGGCCCCCAGGCCAATGCCAAAACCCATCGTCTGCATACGCTGAAAACTGGCACGCACGGGCGTGTAGTCTTGAGCGACGCTGATAGAAATGGTTTCACCGAACCGTCGGTAGTCGGCACGCAGGCTCAACAGTTGTTGCCCCTTTGGGCCTGTCAAATCCGAATGCAACCCCACGGTGTCCGGGCGCGGCATGTCCAGATCCCACAAGGAGCGAGACCGCCAACTGCCAGTACTGAAATCGATTCGGAAATAATGACCTGAAAACGGTCGCTGGTAAGCAGGAGACAACCGGCGCTCTTCAAGCTCAAGCCCCGTAGGACCACGAGCCAAAGCAACCAGAATGTTCTCGCTTTCGTTTCGCAGACCCGATTCCAGATAGCGCTGCAAGCCGACTTCGAACAACCATAGGCTCAACTGCACGACAGCCAGCCCCACGACTATCAGCACCGTGATCAAACCAAGGCTGAGCCGCGCCTGAATCGATTTCACTCACTCCCCCCACCGAACAGGTAACCTTGACCCCGACGCGTTTCGATCACGCTGCGCCCCAGTTTGCGACGCAGATGATTGACATGCACTTCAAGCACATTGGAGTCGCGCTCTGTTTCACCATCATACAGGTGCTCGGCCAAGTGGCTTTTGGACAGGATCTGCCTGGGATGCAACATGAAATAGCGTAACAAGCGAAACTCTGCAGCAGTGAGCTGGGTTTCGATCCCATCCTGCAAGACGCATTGACGGCTCTCGTCCAGTTGCAGGCCCGCTGCACTCAAGGTTGGCTGGTTGGCCAGGCCCCGCGCTCGGCGCAGCAACGACTGAATACGCAACTGCAGCTCTTCGGGGTGAAAGGGTTTGGTCAGGTAGTCGTCAGCGCCGGCCTTGAGGCCTTCGATACGCTCAGCCCAGGAGCCGCGCGCGGTCAGGATCAGCACGGGTGTCGCAAGGTTAGCCGCCCGCCATTGTGCCAGTACGTCTAAACCTGGGATACCTGGCAGCCCCAGATCGAGAATGATCAAGTCATAGGGCTCACTGTTGCCTTGATAGACAGCGTCACGGCCATCGGCGAGCCAGTCGATGGCATAGCCCTGGCGTGTCAGGCCCGCAACCAGCTCATCGGCCAAGGGAACGTTGTCCTCTACCAACAACAGGCGCATCAGTCGTCTTCCTTGTCTTTGAGCAAATGGCCGGTGGTGGCATCGAGTTCGATCTCACGCACCACTCCTTCAACCGTCAGCAGTTCGACTTCATATACATAGGTATCGTGTTCCTCTTCCAGCTCTGCTTCCAGCAGCCGCGCCCCGGGATATCGCGCCAGCGCCTGCTGCATGAGTTGCTCAAGTGGCAAGATCACACCTTTCTGGCGCAACAGCAGGGCCTCGTCCTGATCGAGGTCGCGAGCGACCGCCAACGAGCAAAAGGCAAGCAGGCCAACGATCAGAAAGTGCGCAGGCCGCGACGAACACTTCATTATTTGTCCTGGTGATCCTTGAGAATCAGGGCATTGCTAGCATCCAGTTCGACATCCCATTCCACGCCCTGGGCATCACGCATGTCGACTTGGTACACATACTTGCCATATTCCTGCTCAAGTTCGGTCTCGTGAATGATTGCCCCAGGATGCTTGGCAATAGCGGCGGCATTGAGTTTATCGAACGGCATGATGGTACCGGCATCACGCAACTTGAGCGCCTCGTCCGGGCCCAGGTCGCGTGCCTGAACCAAGCCTGCAGTCAAGGTAAGGGCTGCGGCAGTGATCAAAGCTGTAAAAGTTTTCATGGGTAAGCCTCCGTCAGGCGTTGTTGATGTCTACAGCGCCTACAGTAGCGAAGACAACTTAATTCAAACTGAACATGACACGCGCCATTGACCGGAGCCGACCGCTTGCAAGCCTTGTAGCGGCCAAGGGGGGCAAGGCGGTGCCCTAACTGATAAACTGGCGGTCGGCATTACCTTTCAGAGTCCAGCATACCGTGGAAATTTTCAAAGAGTTCACCTTCGAAGCAGCCCACCGCCTTCCCCACGTCCCTGATGGGCACCAGTGCGGTCGCCTGCATGGCCACTCGTTCAAGGCCGCCATCCACCTGACCGGGCCCGTAGACCCTCATACTGGTTGGATTCGCGACTTTTCCGAGATCAAGGCCATCTTCAAGCCGTTCTATGATCAACTCGATCATAACTACCTGAACGACATTCCTGGGCTTGAAAACCCCACCAGCGAAAACGTTGCCAAGTGGATCTGGGATCAGCTCAAGCCTTTGCTGCCTGAACTGTCCAAGGTCCGTATTCACGAGACCTGCACCAGCGGTTGTGTGTACTGCGGCGAGTAAGCGCTGGCCTCTTTAAAACCACCCTTGGGGTGGTTTTTTAGGCGTGTAGTTTTACGAGCGCAAAAACAAAACCCCTACCTGCGTACGCAGATAGGGGTTTCGGAATTTAATCTTGACGATGACCTACTCTCACATGGGGAAACCCCACACTACCATCGGCGATGCATCGTTTCACTGCTGAGTTCGGGATGGGATCAGGTGGTTCCAATGCTCTATGGTCGTCAAGAAATTCTGTAGCCAGCGCGTCAACCTTCGGTCGACGTTCCAGCGAATCGGGCATGTGATGTTTGTGAGTTGCAAACTTTCGGTTCGTTTCGTCTTCACAACACCGCAATCTGCTGCTCATTCGAGCGAGTCAAATTGCTTGGGTGTTATATGGTCAAGCCTCACGGGCAATTAGTATTGGTTAGCTCAACGCCTCACAGCGCTTACACACCCAACCTATCAACGTCGTAGTCTTCGACGGCCCTTCAGGGAGCTCAAGGCTCCAGTGAGATCTCATCTTGAGGCAAGTTTCCCGCTTAGATGCTTTCAGCGGTTATCTCTTCCGAACATAGCTACCCGGCAATGCCACTGGCGTGACAACCGGAACACCAGAGGTTCGTCCACTCCGGTCCTCTCGTACTAGGAGCAGCCCCTCTCAAATCTCAAACGTCCACGGCAGATAGGGACCGAACTGTCTCACGACGTTCTAAACCCAGCTCGCGTACCACTTTAAATGGCGAACAGCCATACCCTTGGGACCGGCTTCAGCCCCAGGATGTGATGAGCCGACATCGAGGTGCCAAACACCGCCGTCGATATGAACTCTTGGGCGGTATCAGCCTGTTATCCCCGGAGTACCTTTTATCCGTTGAGCGATGGCCCTTCCATACAGAACCACCGGATCACTAAGACCTACTTTCGTACCTGCTCGACGTGTCTGTCTCGCAGTCAAGCGCGCTTTTGCCTTTATACTCTACGACCGATTTCCGACCGATCTGAGCGCACCTTCGTACTCCTCCGTTACTCTTTAGGAGGAGACCGCCCCAGTCAAACTACCCACCATACACTGTCCTCGATCCGGATAACGGACCTGAGTTAGAACCTCAAAGTTGCCAGGGTGGTATTTCAAGGATGGCTCCACGCGAACTGGCGTCCACGCTTCAAAGCCTCCCACCTATCCTACACAAGCAAATTCAAAGTCCAGTGCAAAGCTATAGTAAAGGTTCACGGGGTCTTTCCGTCTAGCCGCGGATACACTGCATCTTCACAGCGATTTCAATTTCACTGAGTCTCGGGTGGAGACAGCGCCGCCATCGTTACGCCATTCGTGCAGGTCGGAACTTACCCGACAAGGAATTTCGCTACCTTAGGACCGTTATAGTTACGGCCGCCGTTTACCGGGGCTTCGATCAAGAGCTTCGCGTTAGCTAACCCCATCAATTAACCTTCCGGCACCGGGCAGGCGTCACACCCTATACGTCCACTTTCGTGTTTGCAGAGTGCTGTGTTTTTAATAAACAGTCGCAGCGGCCTGGTATCTTCGACCGGCATGAGCTTACGGAGCAAGTCCTTCACCCTCACCGGCGCACCTTCTCCCGAAGTTACGGTGCCATTTTGCCTAGTTCCTTCACCCGAGTTCTCTCAAGCGCCTTGGTATTCTCTACCCAACCACCTGTGTCGGTTTGGGGTACGGTTCCTGGTTACCTGAAGCTTAGAAGCTTTTCTTGGAAGCATGGCATCAACCACTTCGTCACCCAAAGGGTAACTCGTCATCAGCTCTCGGCCTTAGACTCCCGGATTTACCTAAGAGTCCAGCCTACCACCTTAAACTTGGACAACCAACGCCAAGCTGGCCTAGCCTTCTCCGTCCCTCCATCGCAATAACCAGAAGTACAGGAATATTAACCTGTTTTCCATCGACTACGCTTTTCAGCCTCGCCTTAGGGACCGACTAACCCTGCGTCGATTAACGTTGCGCAGGAAACCTTGGTCTTTCGGCGTGGGTGTTTTTCACACCCATTGTCGTTACTCATGTCAGCATTCGCACTTCTGATACCTCCAGCAAGCTTCTCAACTCACCTTCACAGGCTTACAGAACGCTCCTCTACCGCATCATCCAAAGGATGATACCCGTAGCTTCGGTACCTGGTTTGAGCCCCGTTACATCTTCCGCGCAGGCCGACTCGACTAGTGAGCTATTACGCTTTCTTTAAAGGGTGGCTGCTTCTAAGCCAACCTCCTAGCTGTCTAAGCCTTCCCACATCGTTTCCCACTTAACCAGGATTTTGGGACCTTAGCTGACGGTCTGGGTTGTTTCCCTTTTCACGACGGACGTTAGCACCCGCCGTGTGTCTCCCATGCTCGGCACTTGTAGGTATTCGGAGTTTGCATCGGTTTGGTAAGTCGGGATGACCCCCTAGCCGAAACAGTGCTCTACCCCCTACAGTGATACATGAGGCGCTACCTAAATAGCTTTCGAGGAGAACCAGCTATCTCCGAGCTTGATTAGCCTTTCACTCCGATCCACAGGTCATCCGCTAACTTTTCAACGGTAGTCGGTTCGGTCCTCCAGTTAGTGTTACCCAACCTTCAACCTGCCCATGGATAGATCGCCCGGTTTCGGGTCTATACCCAGCGACTAAACGCGCTATTAACACTCGCTTTCGCTACGCCTCCCCTATTCGGTTAAGCTCGCCACTGAATATAAGTCGCTGACCCATTATACAAAAGGTACGCAGTCACAGAACAAAGTCTGCTCCCACTGCTTGTACGCATACGGTTTCAGGATCTATTTCACTCCCCTCTCCGGGGTTCTTTTCGCCTTTCCCTCACGGTACTAGTTCACTATCGGTCAGTCAGTAGTATTTAGCCTTGGAGGATGGTCCCCCCATATTCAGACAAAGTTTCTCGTGCTCCGTCCTACTCGATTTCATGACCAAGAGATTTTCGCGTACAGGGCTATCACCCACTATGGCCGCACTTTCCAGAGCGTTCCGCTAATCTCAAAGCCACTTAAGGGCTGGTCCCCGTTCGCTCGCCACTACTAAGGGAATCTCGGTTGATTTCTTTTCCTCAGGGTACTTAGATGTTTCAGTTCCCCTGGTTCGCCTCATGCACCTATGTATTCAGTGCAGGATACCTAACTTATGTTAGGTGGGTTCCCCCATTCAGAGATCTCCGGATCAAAGTCTGTTTGCCGACTCCCCGAAGCTTATCGCAGGCTACCACGTCTTTCATCGCCTCTGACTGCCAAGGCATCCACCGTATGCGCTTCTTCACTTGACCATATAACCCCAAGCAATCTGGTTATACTGTGAAGACGACATTCGCCGAAAATTTGCAATATCACTCACAAATTTTACCTTAGCCTGAACAAACACCAGTGAAAGTGCTGTCCAGTCTATCTTTCTATCACATACCCAAATTTTTAAAGAACGATTCTGAAAAAGTTCAGAAATCAATATTCGAGGCGAATATTCATTTCTAAGCTTTTACGATAATGGCCATCTGTAATGGTGGAGCCAAGCGGGATCGAACCGCTGACCTCCTGCGTGCAAGGCAGGCGCTCTCCCAGCTGAGCTATGGCCCCGTATCGCTACAGGGTGCACCACGTAATTGGTGGGTCTGGGCAGATTCGAACTGCCGACCTCACCCTTATCAGGGGTGCGCTCTAACCAACTGAGCTACAGACCCAATCGTCTTCTTCAATGAATCAAGCAATTCGTGTGGGTGCTCATGAGCAGCTGATGTCTGTCGATTAAGGAGGTGATCCAGCCGCAGGTTCCCCTACGGCTACCTTGTTACGACTTCACCCCAGTCATGAATCACACCGTGGTAACCGTCCTCCCGAAGG
>NZ_CM174477.1:4442500-5552500 GCF_057838865.1 Pseudomonas sp. KH_021
TTGGCATCGCCCACGCTGGCGCAGACTTGCTCTCGCCGGCGTTGATCCCAATGGCGATTGCAGTTGCAGTGCTTTCCTCCGCCCTCCCCTACAGCCTGGAAATGGTCGCGTTGACGCGCATGCCCGCACGGACGTTCGGAACACTGATGAGTATTGAGCCAGCCTTCGGGGCGTTATCAGGGCTGCTGTTTCTTGGCGAAGTGTTGTCGTTAGCGCAATGGATGGCGATAGTAGCCATTATTGTGGCATCTGTCGGTGCTACGCTCACCATGCGCAAGGAACCCGTAGCGATGGTTGCCACCGACTGATTGAGAATTAATTTCATTAACTGCGCATTTGCCAATTGCGTCACAGCCAAGCGATGTTTAGGCTGTGACTCCAACGGCACCCTTGCTTTTTTTGACCAAGACGCGCAAACCCAAAGCGACGGTGAGCACTAACAGAAACAGACGCGGACATCTCCGCGAGTGCAATAAGGACAGGAATGAAACGAATTTTGCTCATCCTAGCCATAATCGCTGTCGCAGGATGCGCCGCGACCGCAAGAACAGAGACCAAGCACGGCAGAAAAGGCATGCACATCAACTGCTCGGGCCTCTCCTCGTCCTGGAACAAGTGCTACTCGAAAGCCGCGTCAATATGCACTGAAAAAGGCTACAAGGTCATCGCCAAGTCCGGAGACAGTGTCGAGGACCCAGGCGACTACCCGTTCGGCCTCAATCCAGCCGGTTATACCAGCCGCAGCATGATCGTAATCTGCAAGTAATCAGCGCCGCTCATTTGAGCGGCGCCCGATCCTCTTACAGGGGCGCGGTGTGCACGGTCAGCCATTCAAGCGCAGCGCCCTCCAGCAAGGGTGCCAATCGCAGGCGCACTTGCTGGTGATAAGCGTTGAGCCAGTCCCGCTCCTGGACCGTTAATTCGTCCAGTTCCAGGCAGCGAGTATCGATCGGGCAAAGGGTCAGGGTTTCGAACTCCAGGAAGTCGCCGAACTCGCTTTTTCCGACCTCACGATTGAGCACCAGGTTTTCGATGCGAACTCCCCATTGCCCCGGACGATAAGTGCCTGGCTCTATGGAAGTGATCATTCCCGGTTTCATGGCGGTCTGGGGAGTGGCCGCGGCCTGGTAGGCGATGACCTGAGGCCCCTCATGAACGTTCATGAAATGGCCAACCCCATGACCCGTCCCATGCCCATAGTCGACGTTGTGCGCCCACAGCGGAGCGCGGGCGATGGCATCGAGCAGGGGCGAAAGGATCCCGCGGGGGTAGCGGGCGCGAGATAGGGCGATCATGCCTTGCAGCACCCGAGTGCAATCGAGCTTCTGCGCCGTGCTCGGAGTGCCGATGGGAACCATGCGGGTAATATCGGTGGTCCCCCCCAGGTATTGCCCACCTGAATCTATCAACAGCAGGCCATCACCTTCTATTTGTGCATGAGCCTGTTCGGTCGCGCGGTAATGTGGCATTGCACCGTTGGCATTGAAGGCTGCAATGGTGGCGAAGCTCAGCGACACAAATCCTGGCCGACGCGCACGCTCGGCACTCAAGCGCTCATCAACCGTCAACTCAGTCAGCGTTTCACACCCTTGGGCTGCTTCGAACCAAGCGAAGAACTCACACAGCGCCGCGCCATCCTGTTCCATTACCTGCCTGATATGGACTGCGTCGGCTTCAGTCTTCTGCGATTTGAACAAGGTGGTCGGATTCAAGCCTTCTACCAGGTTGACTCCCTCTGGCAAGCACTCAAGCAACGCGCAGGTGACCCGTGCCGGATCGACCAGCAGGGCACTGCCCTCAGGCAGCGCAGCCAGGGCTGTTCCGGCATCTTCATACTCGCGCAGAGTAATGCCGTCCTCCTCCAACGCCTGGCGCACCGAGGCGTCGACTTTAGCGCCCGCCACGAACAGCATTGCCTGCTCCAGGCCAATGAGCGCAAAGGACAAAAACACTGGGTTATAGGAAACGTCGCTGCCACGCAGGTTGAACAGCCAGGCAATGTCATCAAGGGTCGCGATGAAATGCCAACTTGCCCCACGCTCCTTGATGGCCTGGCGCAAACGCTCGAGCTTTTCCTTGCGGCTCACGGTCGCGTGGGGTGGCAGGTGCTGGTAGACAGAATTTTCCGGCAGCGACGGTCGGCCCTGCCAGACCTTAGACAAAAGATCACCCCGCGTGCGTAACGCGATATTGCGCAATTGCAGCTTGTGTTCCAATTGACGACTGGATGCCACCGCCATCACCGCACCATCGACTGCAACGCAGCCACCCTGGGGGGCTGATTCGGCCAACCATTCGAGCGGCCCCGGCTGGCCTGGC
Organism: Pseudomonas sp. KH_021; assembly: GCF_057838865.1. Classification (NCBI taxonomy): domain Bacteria; kingdom Pseudomonadati; phylum Pseudomonadota; class Gammaproteobacteria; order Pseudomonadales; family Pseudomonadaceae; genus Pseudomonas; species Pseudomonas sp. KH_021. The sequence goes on from NZ_CM174477.1 coordinate 4,444,820, forward strand.
ATCAGCTTCATCAATTCGATTGTGCTACCGGCCAGTTCACGTTCAGCCTGCTCCCAATAGCGGCTGTCCGCCCACAACCCGGCGAAATCAGGCGTGACGATCAACGTACCGACCGAGCCTTGGAAACCTGACAACCACTGCCTCGCTTGCCAATAACCCGGCAAGTATTCGGAAAGGTGTGGGTCGGCTGAAGGAACGAGCAACGCATCGATGCCTTCCCAGCTCATAACTTGACGGACCCGCGCAAGACGCGCTGTCACGGATTGCTCGGATGTCGCCTGGTTGCTCACGGGGTCACCACAATTGACTGTTCTCAGGCCCTTGATAATGGAGCAGCCCCAGGCCCTGAGCAACCACCGGCAAACACTGCTGTGTTACATCACCTTGCACCGAAGTGCCCACCACTCATCCCTTGCGGTGAACTTACTGGCCCGCTCGGGTTTCACAATCCTGAATGTCTTGCACAAGCATCCTTAGCATCACAAGGAACATGCCTATGTCTGCATCCACTCAAGCGAAGACCGGCGTCGTTCTGCTGACCGCTCAAGAAGAAAAGCCCGCCCACGAGCATCAAGTCCACATCAAGCTGGCCGAGCGTCTGGCGAAATTACTGGGCACGGCATTTTTCCCTGAAGCGATCAGCGCGGCCGCTGGAGAAAATCGCTATTACTTGCCCACCGATACGCTCATCGATCCTGAGCGCTACCGCCAACTGGGTATCGAGTCGGAGAATGATTTTTTTGGCGGTATGGTGAGCCAGCCGTTCATGGCCACCAAAGCCATTTCTCATCCACTGCCAGGGGAGGCTTTTTCGCCACTGGGATGGAGCGATGACTTTGCCTTGCGGGCCGCCGATTCGCTGCTGCGCGGGTATAGCGTGTTTACCCTTGCCGATGCGCAAATGGCCGCGGACCTATTGCTGACCGAAGGCCCGCTGCGCCTCAAGCCCGTGCGGGCAACCGCCGGGCGCGGCCAATGCGTCATTCATAATCGCAATGAACTCGACGCCATCCTCAGCCAGCTCGATGAAGAAGAAATCAGCATCTGGGGCCTGGTGCTGGAAGAAAACCTCACCGAGGTCGAAACCTTCAGCGTCGGGCAGGTCACGGTCGCCGGCATGCTTGCCAGTTATTACGGTAGCCAGAGCCTGACCCAGGACCATGCAGGGGAAACGGTCTATGGCGGCTCGGAGCTGGTGGTGGTGCGCGGCGATTATGACCAACTACTGCAACTGGATATGGAAGAACCCCTTCGTCTGGCCATCAATCAGGCGAGGATTTATGAACAAGCCGCTTTCACTTCCCTCCCAGGACTTGTCGCGTCCAGGCGCAACTACGACGTCGCCCGTGGGACCAATGCCCAAGGCAAGACTCGCAGCGGGGTGCTGGAGCAATCCTGGCGAATAGGTGGCGCCAGCAGCGCTGAAGTACTTGCGCTTGAAGCCTTCGCCCAGGATCTTTCGCTACAAAGACTGCGTGCATCGACTCACGAAGTATTTGGCTCAGTCCAATTGCCCGACGATGCCACGCTTTTCTACCAAGGGGGTGACAGTGAAGTCGGATTCATCACCAAATACGCCCGAGTCAGGCCCTATGACCATCCATAGCGAGCCGGTCGATATCAAGGTCGACGGCGAACTGATTGCCGGGACCATTCTAAGCCCGAGCCCGAAAGTGCCGGGCATTTTGTTTGTGCACGGCTGGGGTGGCAGTCAGCAACGCGACCTGGCTCGAGCCAAGAACATCACCGGGCTTGGATGCGTCTGCCTGACTTTCGACCTGCGTGGCCACGAGAAAACCGAAAGCCAACGCATGAGTGTCACGCGCGAGCAAAACCTCAATGACCTGATTGCCGCCTACGATAGGCTGGTCGGCCATCCGGCGGTGGATACCTCGGCCATTGCCATTATTGGCAGCAGTTATGGCGGGTACCTGGCAACCATTCTGACCCGCGCGCGGCCAGTGAAATGGTTGGCCTTGCGGGTGCCAGCGCTGTATTGGGATGATGAGTGGAGCCTGCCCAAGCAGGACCTGAATCGTCAGAAGCTGGTGACCTATCGCGCCAGTGCCTTGAGCCCGGCCGACAATCGCGCCCTGGCGGCCTGTGCAGAGTTTGCAGGCGACGTGTTGCTGGTGGAGTCCGAGCAGGACGACTATGTGCCCCACGCCACCTTGATGAGCTACCGCTCAGCGTTCGTCAGTGCCCACTCGCTGACTCACCGCATCGTCGATGGCGCCGACCACGGGCTATCGAGTGACAGCAGCCAAAAGGCGTACAGCTCGATCCTGACGGCCTGGATCAGCGAGATGGTGATCGGTGCACGACTGGACAAATATCCCCATCACTCGCCTTGGTATTCATAACCCGGATCAGCCCTCACGGTCCTTGCTGGCGGCGGTGCGAGCAGCGTTCACCGCCCCCATGCCCTCAAAACCGTATGAGGCTGGCTGTGAACGCAAGACTCGCGTCTTTTCTCGCTGATACTCATCGAATGACAAACCGCGACGATTCAACGACTCCAGCGACAATTCTAGTTGTTCTTCTACGCTGTAGGGTCGGTTCTCCGGTGCTGGATGGGTGCTGCAACCCGCCACTACGGCGAATGCAAATAACAGGGTCATGGCGGGCAGATGGATCATGGTAGCCTCCTGGTCGGGAGTGTCGTGGAGCAATGAGACAAGGCTACAGCGCCGCTCAGGTCGCCAGAAATCAACCGTTTCGATAGTGACTATTGCCAGTGTTGCAGGGCTGCGCTTCTGACGGAAAATGCCCTATGCAAAATTGCAGAGAGCACCTGCAGTTTTACGAATTGAAACGGGCAAATTTGCACTGTTACGATCGTACGGACATCCATGCCCCCAAATCCGCTCCAAATCATTTGGAAATCAATAACAAAGCAGGGAGATAGCGATGACTGCCCAGGCCCATCCCACCACTTCATCCACGAGCAGTTCCCTGGATGCTCATGTGCTGAGCGAGATTCGAAACCACGTTGGCCACCTGACCCTCAACCGTCCTGCAGGGCTCAACGCACTGACCCTGGACATGGTTCGCAGCCTGCAGCGTGCCCTTGATGAATGGGCCCAGGACGACCGGATACGCGCTGTTGTGTTGCGCGGCGCCGGCCCCAAGGGCTTCTGCGCCGGCGGCGACATTCGCTCGCTGTACGACAGCTACAAGAGCGGTGACAGTGTTCATGAAGCGTTTTTCGAGGAGGAATATGCCCTCGATCTGTGCATCCATCATTACCGCAAACCCGTGCTCGCACTGATGGATGGCTTCACCCTCGGCGGTGGCATGGGCCTGGCCCAGGGCGCCGACTTGCGCGTGGTGACAGAACGCAGCCGCCTGGCCATGCCAGAAACCGGCATTGGCTATTTCCCTGACGTAGGCGGCAGCTATTTCCTGCCGCGCATTCCGGGCGCAGTGGGTATTTACCTGGGCGTCAGTGGTGTACAGATTCAGGCTGCCGACGCCCTGTATTGCGGCTTGGCTGACTGGTTCCTGGAGAGCAGCAAAATACCCACCCTTGATGAGCGCCTGGATAATCTGAGCTGGACCGAGAGCCCGCTCAAGGACCTGCAGGGAGCGCTGGCCAAGGTCGGCGTTCAAACGCTTGAGGCCCCTCCTCTGGCCGCGCTTCGCCCCGCCATCGATCACTTCTTCGGGCTACCCGATATCGCGAGCATGCTCGAGCAACTGCGCCAGGTGAACGTCGCAGGCAGCCAGGAGTGGGCACACAAGACCGCCGATGTACTGCAAGGCCGTTCGCCACTGGCGATGGCAGTCACCCTGGAGATGTTGCGCCGCGGACGCCATTTGAGCCTGGAGCACTGTTTTGCGATGGAGTTGCATGTGGACCGCCAGTGGTTCGAGCATGGCGATTTGATCGAAGGTGTGCGCGCCCTGTTGATCGACAAGGACAAACAACCACGCTGGAATCCGCCCACCTTGCAAGCCTTGAAGCCTGAGCGAGTCGATCAATTTTTCGAAGGCCTCTGAGGGCCGGAGCACTGCCATGCAAGACCTTGAATTGAACGAAGAGCAGATCATGATCCGCGACATGGCGCGCGACTTCGCCCGTGGCGAGATCGCCCCCCATGCCCAGGCCTGGGAAAAAGCCGGCTGGATCGACGATAACGTCGTGGCCAAGATGGGTGAGCTGGGCCTTCTGGGCATGGTGGTGCCTGAACAGTTCGGCGGCAGCTACACCGACTACGTCGCCTACGCCCTGGCGGTGGAAGAAATTGCGGCGGGCGATGGCGCCACCGGCGCGCTGATGAGTATTCACAACTCGGTCGGCTGCGGCCCATTGCTGCAGTACGGCAGCCAGGAGCAAAAAGACACCTGGCTTGCTCGCCTTGCCAGCGGCGAGGTCATCGGTTGCTTCTGCCTGACCGAACCCCAGGCGGGGTCTGAGGCGCACAACCTGCGCACCCGTGCTGAACTGCAAGGCGATGAATGGGTGATCAATGGCACCAAGCAATTTGTCAGCAACGGCAAGCGCGCCAAGCTGGCGATTGTCTTTGCCGTGACCGACCCTGAGCTGGGCAAGAAGGGTCTGTCGGCATTTCTAGTACCCACCGACACACCCGGCTTCAATGTTGATCGCCGCGAACACAAGATGGGTATTCGCGCCTCCGACACCTGTGCCGTCAGCCTGACTAATTGCCGTGTACCCGCAGCAAACATGCTCGGTGCTCGCGGCAAGGGCCTGGCGATTGCCTTATCGAACCTGGAAGGCGGGCGCATTGGCATCGCGGCCCAAGCCCTGGGGATTGCCCGTGCGGCGTTTGAAGCGGCGTTGGTGTATTCACGTGATCGGGTGCAATTCGGTAAACCCATCAATGAACACCAGAGCATCGCCAACCTGCTCGCCGACATGCACCTGCAGATCAACGCCTCGCGCTTGCTGATTTTGCATGCGGCACGGTTGCGCAGCGCAGGCCTGCCCTGCCTAACCGAAGCCTCGCAAGCCAAGCTGTTTGCCTCGGAAATGGCCGAGTCGGTGTGCTCCAAGGCCATCCAGGTTCACGGCGGGTATGGGTATCTGGAAGATTATCCGGTGGAGCGTTACTACCGTGATGCGCGAATCACCCAGATCTACGAGGGGTCGAGCGAGATCCAGCGGATGCTGATTGCGCGCGAGCTCAAGCATTACGGGGTTTGAACAGGCCACTCTGTAGGAGCCAGCCTTGGCTGCGATGGCATCACCGCGGTATACGATGAATCGCGGTGATGCCATCGCGGTGGTCCGGCATTCCGGTAAACCTGGCTCCTACGGGCAGTTTTGGATCACCGACTTCAGGACGGTCTTGAAGGTCTCTATCTGCTCGTCGCTGAACTCGCCAAACACCTTGTCCTGCTGCTCCCGGGCAATGGTCCAGAGCGAATCGGTCTGGTCGATGCCAGCCACGGTCAAGCGCACCTTGTCCTCACAATCGGTCACCAGTCCCTTGCGCTTGAGGTTGGCCACTGCCTCGTCGATTTCACGCGCGGGCATCGCCACTTCACGCTGCAAGTCGACCAGGTTCAGGCCGGAATCGTTTTCCAACACCATCAACATCCGCGCCTCACTGGTGCGCAGGCCCGTGGACAGTTGCCGCGGTTGGTAGCTGGCCTGATAGGCGCGCAGAGCTTGGGTCATCAGGTAGTAGAGGTTATGACTCAAGCGGCCCTGGAAGTTGCTGCTGGGCGGCTGACCTTCCTCGCGCGGGGTCATGCGGGTATGGGGCAACACCATCGAGTAGGCACCTTGGTGGTACAGCAGCGGTGAACGGCCGAAATCGTCAAACGCCACGACTTTGCCGATCATGATCCAGTGGTCACCACCGTCCACCTGTTGGTACTTTTCACATTCAAAACGTGCCGCGCAGTCGGCGAATACTGGCGCGCCACCTGCGCCCGACTCGTACTCGATGCCTGCGAAACGGTCTTCCTTGGGGCGGGCAAAATTGTTCGACAGGTCGATCTGATCGGCGGCCAGCACGTTGACAGCGAAATGGCTGGCCTCTTCAAAGACGGGGTGGCTGTTGGAGCGTTTGTCGATGCTCCAGAGAATCAGCGGCGGGTCTAGCGAAACTGAATTGAAACTGTTGGCCGTCACGCCAACTTGGCTGCCCGATTCGGTCGCTGCAGTCACGACGGTAACGCCAGTGGCGAAGTTGCCCAAGGCACGACGAAAGGCACGGCTGTCGAACGCCGTTTCAGATTGAGTAGACATGCAAGACTCCCAGGCTGCCCATGACGACAGCCCTGATTGTTGTTATGGGCGACGAGGATGGGGCAGATCAGACCATGCTTGGATCGGGCTCAAGGCCCATCAACTCGCGACCCAAAATCTGTGCGCAAACGTCATAGTCAGTGTAGGCATGGGCTCCGGTCAGATGAGAATCGCGGAACAGGCGCTGCAGTTCATTGGTTTCAAACCAGGCACCACCACCGGCAGCTTCCATCAGGCGATCGACCGCCTGGATGCACATCTTGGTGGCATAACCCTGGTTGGTACGCCAGAACGCCAGGGTCTCACGATTCGGGTATTCATGACGCTCACCGTGCTCGGCGATGTCCTCCCAGCTTTTTTCCAGCAAGGCGCGAGCCGCGGCCACTTGATGGGTGGACTCAGCCAGACGCATCAGGGCAGGTGTAGCGGCACCGACGGCTGCCCCCGTGTAGGCACGAACGCGGTTGCGGGTTTTCTCGCGGAAGACCTCTAGCATACGCTCGGCGATGCCCAGGCTCACGGTTGAGAATCCACTGGCGAAGTAGGGACGGTACGGGGTGAAGAAGATCTTGCTGTCCGGGTACAAGCCAAAACCTGCGGACTTGCCTTCCATCATGTCCTTGGCTTTCTGGATACGGTGTTCAGGCACGAACACGTTGTCGATGATCAAGGTCTTGCTGCCGCTGCCACGCATGCCCACGGCGTACCAGTCGTCACGGATCTGGTAATCGCTGCGTGGCAACACGGCAAAGCAATAGTCCTGGATGCCGTCGGCGTTCTTGCGGCGAAAGCCCACGATGGCCCATTCGCCGTGATCGCAACCACTGCTCCAGCCCATCTCACCACTGAACATCACACCGCCGTCGGTCTCGCTGGTACGGCCGAACGGCGCGATGCTGCTGCTGGCGGTAGCGTGTGGGTTTTCATCCCACACCTCGTGCTGCAACTGGGCCGGGAACATGGCCAGCTGGTGACTGTGCGTGCACAGCAAGCTCATGGCCCAGGCAGTGCTGGCGCAAGAGCCGGCCAGCAAGGCGATGCAATCGGCGAATTGTGGCAGGGACAGTTCCATGCCGCCAAAAGCCTTGGGCTGGAAAGCCCGGTGCAGGCCGATGCTTTTGAGCAGCTCGATGTTCTCGGCAGGAACCTGACGATCTTGCTCGGCACGCAAGGCATTGGCAGCGATGGTGGGCAGAATCGACTTCAGGTCTTCGAGCAACGGGTTTGGCTTTTTCATGGGTGGCCCTGCTTATTATTAAATTTGCGCTCAGCCCGCTGGAGTAAAGGGCAGCGCTGGATACAGGGCCAGTATGGGGGGATACCTCGAAGTGGAGAATGCAACTTCCAGACGCAAGATTGTACTTTTCATGGCGGATACAGACTTGAAAATGCGGGGGGCTTCGAAGGACTTGGCACGCATAGACATCTAGGCGGCAGGCACAGTCAAGCAGCCCCGCGACCCAGTCGCTAAGGTAGGCCATTGCTGTTTTTCTTCCTGCCCACAGGTATGCCCCCATGAGCGCGATTCCTCTTCTGCCCCAGGTTGAAGCCTTCCTCAAGCGTAACCACCAGCTGTTTATCGACGGCGGCTATCTACCCAGCACCTCCTCCCAAACACTCGATGTAGTCGATCCCGCCAACGGTGAGGTGATCAGCCGGGTTGCCGATGCCAGCCAGGCCGACATCGATCAAGCGGTAGCTTCGGCCAACCGTGGCTTTAAAGTCTGGTCGCAGACTGCACCGGCTACACGCGCAGGCGTGCTGCTGAAACTGGCCGATCTGCTGGAGCGCAATCGCGAGGAGCTGGCCCAGATCGAAACCTGCCAATCGGGCAAGATCATCCACATCTCGCGAATCTTCGGACCCGGACAAAGCTGTCAACGGCATGATCGAAGCCGGTTTCCTGCACTCCGGCCAGATCTGCGCGGCCGCCGAGCGTTTCTTCGTTCACCGCTCGCAACTGGACGTCATGACTGAAAAGCTGGCCGAACGCCTGGCCGCCCTGAAAATTGGCTCGCCCCTGGACGAAGCCACCCAGTTCGGCCCGCTGACCAACAAGCAACACCAAGCCAAACTCGGGCAGTTTTTCGCCCAGGCGCGCGCCGAAAACAGCACCATCGTCTGCGGCGGCAACGTCATCGACGGCCCGGGCTGCTATGTAGAGCCGACGGTCATCATCGCCAATTCGATCAACGACACATTGCTCAACGAAGAAACCTTCGGCCCGGTGGCGACCTTCTTCCCCTACGACGATGAAGAGCAACTGCTGCAGCTGATGAACAATACCCCCTATGGCCTGAGCGCCAGCCTCTGGACCAACGACTTGAGCAAGGCACTGCGCATGGTGCCGCAGATCGAGGCGGGTACCGTGTGGGTGAACATGCACACCATGCTCGACCCAGCCGTGCCGTTTGGTGGCGTGAAAGCCTCGGGCGTCGGCCGGGAATTTGGCGATGCATTCATCGACGACTACACCGAGCTCAAGTCGGTGATGATCCGCTACTAAGTCAGCCCTACCCTGGGATTGTGTCGTTCGATGCATTAACCGTGCTTGGCTATACTTAAACCTCCCGACTCGCCACTGGTGGAGGTGCCCCATGACCAACAAACCCGCCCCCGAACCTTCCAAACAGCCCCCTCCCGATGAGCCGGACGACGACGAACAGCCGCCGCCACAAACCTGGAAGCACCCTGACGACGGTAAAGAGCTGTCCGAGCAGGATGAAGAGCGCCCACTGAAGCCGTAACGCCCCGTTCAGACTGTCCGACAATTTTGTAGTACCAGAAAAAATTCACTACAAAACCTATTGACGACGCTCTTTCGGCCTTGCATGATGCAGCCATCTCCCAGATCGGGAGTGCTGGCAAAAGGTAATCCAGGCAGGCTCGACAAGCCGTTGAACTGCTCAGTGATGTGTACTGCCCAAAAGGCAGTTTGATGAATGACTAGCATCATCGTACGGCATGGGAAAGCAGTTTTGGGAGCCGTTCTTGATGACGTTGTCACCGTCACCTGTAACCTGGGAATCATCCCCTCCCCCCATGACGCGACGCTGGTGTAGTAGCTTCTTATCGAGGCTACATACATCAAGCTAGGGCCAGATCTTCACTCGACGAACACACTGTGTCGTCCATTTGCTTCGCCACTCATCAATGGGCCTTTACGCCTGTTTGAGTTAACTCATAAGCAGATCAACGAATGATCTAAGGGGCTTACAAATGAATTTGAATGATCAACCTACTGTTGCTGAACTGGCTAAACTGTTCGCGGCACGCAAAGATACGCTCGACAACCATATACTTTGGGTCAGCGAGGCGGGCACTGTTCATATTGATGCCCTAGCGCCTTTCAGCGAAGAGCGCGAGTTTGAACAAAACACTCCAAACTTGCGGGCACGTTTGAAAATGTACCGCCGTGGCCAAGGCTATGTTGGCAAGAAAGCCGCAGCCGACAAGGACTTCATGAACCGCGTGCTGCATACGCTGAAGCAGGAATGGAACGGGATCACCGACGGCTCGGACGTTCGCCGACTGGACCGCTACTGCTGATAGCGACTGCTAAAAAGTAGGTTCAATACAATCCCCGCCTTGTGCAAGGCGGGGATTTTTTGTTCCCGTCCCACACTGTTTCTGCTACGCCTCACCCCTCTTCTTCGCAGCCCTGAACGCCCATGAACGCAACCCTACGTTAGAGCAAGGGTCATGGCGTTTGCTCCCCATCCGTCTATCGTAGGATTCAGACTACATAAACCAGAGAATCTACCTACAGTTGACAGTAATTCATCCGAGGTTTACGTTAACGTAAAGGTCATCACCCAGCCATCATAAAAACAATCCGCACAGGTGCCCGCATGAGCTATCCCTCCTTGAATTTCGCCTTGGGCGAAACCCTCGACATGCTGCGTGATCAGGTCAAGGCGCTGGTCGCCGCCGAAGTGGCTCCGCGCGCCGCCCAGATCGATCGCGACAATCTTTTCCCCGCCGACCTGTGGCGCAAATTCGGTGACATGGGCCTGCTGGGCATTACTGTCCCGGAAGAATACGGCGGCACGGGCTTGAGCTACCTCGCCCACGTCATTGCGATGGAAGAGATCAGCCGCGGCTCGGCTTCCGTCGCCCTCTCCTACGGCGCGCACTCGAACCTGTGCGTCAACCAGATCAACCGCAACGGCAACCATGAACAGAAAACCAAGTACCTGCCCAAGCTGATCAGCGGCGAGCACATCGGTGCCCTGGCCATGAGCGAGCCCAATGCCGGCTCCGACGTGGTGTCGATGAAACTGCGCGCCGACAAGCGCGGCGACCGTTTTGTGCTCAATGGCAGCAAGACCTGGATCACCAACGGCCCTGACGCCAACACCTACGTCATCTATGCCAAGACCGACTTTGAAAAAGGCCCCCATGGCATCACCGCCTTTATTGTCGAGCGCGACTGGAAAGGCTTCAGCCGCAGCAACAAGTTCGACAAACTGGGCATGCGCGGTTCCAACACCTGCGAGCTGTTCTTCGACGACGTCGAGGTACCGGAAGAAAACGTGCTGGGCGTGCTCAACGGTGGTGTCAAAGTGCTGATGAGTGGGCTGGACTACGAACGCGTCGTGCTCTCCGGCGGCCCTACCGGGATCATGCAAGCCTGCATGGACGTGGTCGTGCCTTATATCCACGACCGTAAACAGTTCGGCCAAAGCATCGGCGAGTTCCAGCTGATCCAGGGCAAGGTCGCGGACATGTACACCCACCTCAACGCCAGCCGTGCCTATCTCTATGCGGTAGCCCAGGCCTGCGAGCGCAACGAAACCATCCGCAAGGACGCCGCTGGCGTCATTCTCTATACCGCCGAGCGCGCCACGCAAATGGCCTTGGATGCCATCCAGATCCTGGGGGGCAATGGCTACATCAACGAGTTTCCCACCGGGCGCCTGCTGCGCGATGCCAAGCTGTATGAGATCGGTGCTGGCACCAGCGAAATTCGCCGCATGCTGATTGGCCGCGAATTGTTCAACGAAACTCGCTGAGCTCTCGAATAAAAGGAATCGCGCCAATGGCAGTCCTGCACACCCAGATCAACCCCCGCTCGCCTGAGTACGCCAGCAACAGTGCGGCCATGCTCGAACAGGTCCAGGCCTTGCGCGGCCTATTGGCCAAGGTTCAGCAGGGCGGCGGTGAGAAAGCCCAGCAACGTCATACGTCACGCGGCAAATTGTTACCACGTGAGCGCATTGATCGCCTGCTGGACCCAGGCTCACCCTTTTTGGAAATCGGTCAGTTGGCCGCCTACGAGGTCTACGGCGAAGAGGTACCGGCTGCCGGTGTTATAGCCGGTATCGGCCGAGTTGAAGGGGTCGAGTGCATGATCGTGGCGAACGACGCTACGGTCAAAGGCGGCAGTTACTACCCGCTGACGGTGAAAAAGCACCTGCGCGCCCAGGCCATCGCGCTGCAAAATCGCTTGCCGTGCATTTATCTGGTGGATTCGGGCGGCGCCAACCTGCCGCGCCAGGATGAAGTGTTTCCTGATCGCGAGCACTTCGGCAGGATTTTCTTCAACCAGGCCAACATGAGCGCCTTGGGCATCGCCCAGATTGCGGTGGTCATGGGCTCATGCACCGCCGGTGGCGCCTATGTGCCGGCCATGGCCGATGAAGCGATCATGGTCCGTGAGCAAGCGACGATTTTTCTGGCGGGACCGCCGCTGGTCAAAGCCGCGACCGGCGAGGTGGTGAGCGCCGAGGACCTCGGCGGGGCCGATGTGCATTGCAAGGTCTCAGGCGTTGCCGACCACTATGCCGACAATGACGAGCACGCGTTGGCCATCGCCCGCCGCTGTGTCGCCAACCTCAATTGGCAGAAGCTGGGTGAAGTGCAGCAGCGCGCGCCCATCGTCCCACGGTATGCCAGCGAGGAGCTGTACGGTGTGGTGCCTGCGGACGCCAAGCAACCGTTCGATGTGCGGGAAGTGATTGCCCGGCTGGTCGATGGTTCGGTCTTCGATGAATTCAAGGCCTTGTTTGGCGCCACCCTGGTGTGTGGCTTCGCTCACCTGCATGGCTACCCCATCGCGATCCTGGCCAACAATGGCATTCTGTTTTCTGAAGCTGCGCAAAAAGGCGCGCACTTTATTGAGCTGGCCTGCCAGCGCGGCATCCCGCTGCTGTTCTTGCAGAACATCACAGGCTTCATGGTCGGGCAAAAATATGAAGCGGGGGGTATCGCCAAGCATGGCGCCAAGCTGGTGACCGCCGTGGCATGCGCCAAGGTACCGAAGTTTACCGTCATCATCGGCGGCAGTTTTGGGGCCGGTAACTATGGCATGTGCGGTCGCGCCTACGACCCGCGCTTCTTGTGGATGTGGCCCAATGCCCGGATCGGCGTGATGGGCGCCGAACAGGCCGCCGGTGTTCTGGCACAGGTCAAGCGCGAACAGATCGAACGCAGCGGGCAAAGTTTCAGCGCCGAGCAGGAAGCGCAGCTCAAGCAGCCGATCCTCGACCAGTACGAACACCAGGGCCACCCCTACTACTCCAGTGCCCGCCTTTGGGACGATGGCGTCATCGACCCGGCACAGACCCGTGACATCCTGGGCCTGGCCTTGTCCGCGTCACTCAACGCACCGATTGAACAGAGCCGTTTCGGCATTTTTCGGATGTGACTGATGAATAACTTCGCAACCCTGCAATTGCATAAGGACGCTCGCGGCTTTGCCACGTTATGGCTGAGCCGCGAAGAGAAAAATAACGCGTTCAACGCCCAGATGATTCGCGAACTGATTGTGGCGCTGGAGCAGGTGCAGGCCGACTCGGACCTGCGCTTTCTATTGCTGCGTGGACGCGGCCGGCATTTCAGTGCTGGCGCAGACCTGGCCTGGATGCAGCAGTCGGCGGGCCTGGACTATGCCAGCAACCTGGCAGACGCCCATGAGTTGGGCGACCTGATGTACAACCTGGCGGCGCTGAGCATTCCGACCCTTGCCGTGGTTCAGGGCGCAGCCTTCGGCGGTGCATTGGGGCTGATCAGTTGCTGCGACATGGCCATCGGCGCCAGTGATGCTCAACTGAGTCTCTCGGAAGTGCGCATCGGCCTGGCACCGGCGGTTATCAGCCCCTTTGTGGTCCAGGCTATTGGCGAACGCGCGGCCCGTCGCTATGCGTTGACGGCCGAGCGTTTCAGCGGGGAGCGAGCGCGGGAGTTGGGGCTTTTCGCCGAGGCTTATCCAGCCTGCGAGCTGGATGCGCAGGTTGAGGCCTGGGTCAGCAATTTACTGCAGAACAGCCCTCAAGGCCTGCGTGCAACCAAGGCTCTACTGCGCGAAGTGGCCGCCGGTGAATTGACCGATGAACTGCGTCACAGCTGCGAAGGCACTATCGCCCGCGTTCGCGTGAGCCCTGAAGGCCAGGAAGGTTTGCGTGCCTTCCTGGAAAAACGCCAACCCGCTTGGCAATCCGCCCCCCATGCGAAGGAGCCGCGCCCATGAGCCGCCCCCCACTGACCACCCTGCTGGTCGCCAACCGTGGCGAAATCGCCTGCCGTATCATGCGTACTGCCAAGGCACTGGGCTTGACCACAGTGGCCGTGCACAGCGCGGTCGACCGTGATGCCCGGCACAGTCGCGAAGCGGATATTCGTGTCGACCTGGGCGGCAGCAAAGCGGCCGAAAGCTATCTGGACATCAACAAATTGTTGGCTGCCGCCAAGGCCGCTGGCGCCCAGGCGATTCACCCAGGCTACGGTTTTCTTTCCGAGAACGCAGGTTTTGCTCGTGCCATTGAAGAGGCCGGACTGATTTTCCTTGGCCCACCGGCCAGCGCCATTGATGCGATGGGTAGCAAGTCGGCAGCCAAGGCCCTGATGGAGACAGCAGGCGTCCCGTTGGTGCCGGGTTATCACGGCCAGGCCCAAGATTTGGAAACCTTTCGCGAGGCCTCGGCGCGCATCGGCTACCCGGTGCTGCTCAAGGCCACTGCCGGTGGCGGCGGCAAGGGTATGAAAGTGGTCGAGCACGAAAGCGAGCTGGCCGAGGCGCTGGCGTCTGCCCAGCGCGAAGCGCAATCGTCATTTGGCGATTCACGCATGCTGGTCGAAAAGTACGTACTCAAGCCCCGCCATGTGGAAATCCAGGTCTTCGCTGACCAGCACGGCAACTGCCTGTACCTCAACGAGCGCGATTGCTCAATTCAGCGTCGTCACCAGAAAGTCGTCGAAGAGGCTCCGGCTCCCGGCCTGAGCCCGGCGCAGCGCCAGGCCATGGGTGAAAGCGCTGTACGGGCTGCCCAGGCCATCGGTTACGTGGGCGCCGGTACTGTTGAGTTTTTGCTCGACTCACGCGGCGAATTCTTCTTTATGGAGATGAACACTCGCCTGCAGGTCGAACACCCGGTCACCGAAGCGATCACAGGCCTGGACCTGGTGGCCTGGCAGATTCGCGTTGCGTGTGGCGAGCCGCTGCCGATCACCCAGGCGCAAGTGCCGCTCAATGGGCATGCGATCGAGGTACGGCTGTATGCCGAGGACCCCAGCAATGACTTTCTGCCCGCCACCGGTACTTTGCAGCTCTATCGCGAGTCGGCACCTGGCCCTGGCCGGCGGGTCGACAGCGGCATCGAAGAAGGCGACAGCGTATCGCCCTTCTATGACCCCATGCTGGGCAAGTTGATTGCTTGGGGTGAAAACCGTGAACAGGCCCGGCTGCGCCTGTTGAGCATGCTCGACGAGTTTGCCGTTGGCGGCGTTAAAACCAACATTGCTTTTTTGCGCAGAATCCTTGCTCACCCAGCCTTTGCCGCAGCAGAGCTGGACACCGGTTTTATCCCTCGCTATCAGGAGCAACTGCTGCCCTCGCCACAACCTTTGCCTGCCAGCTTCTGGCAAGCGGCCGGGGAGGCTTACATCCAGAGCGAACCTGCGCGGATACGCAGCGACGACCCCCATTCACCCTGGAGCTCGACTCAAGGCCTGCGTGCCGGGCTTCCCGCCCAGATCAGCCTGCACCTGAGCTGCAATGGCGAGCGGCAGATGATCTCGCTGAGTGCCTTGAGCCCCAGCACCGGCATGTGCCACAACCCCCTGGCCCTTCGACGCGGCGGCGACCTCTACCTGAAATGGCAAGGAGACCTGCAGTGCATCTCCCGCGTCGACCCGATTGCCGAGGCCGAGGCCAGCCATAGCCATCAGGGCGGGCTGACCGCCCCCATGAACGGCAGCATTGTGCGAGTACTGGTTGAGGTCGGCCAGGTGGTAGAGGCCGGCGCGCAACTGGTGGTACTCGAAGCGATGAAGATGGAGCACAGCATCCGTGCGCCGCAGGCGGGCGTGGTCAAGTCGCTGTATTGCCAGGAAGGCGAGATGGTCAGTGAAGGGACTGCGCTGGTGGAGCTCCTGTAGGAGCCGGGTTTACCCGCGATGAACGCACCGCGGTTTGTCTGATGCACAGCAGCGTGCCCATCGACGGTAGGAGCTGGCTTTAGCCGCGATGAACGCACTGCGGTTTGTCTGATGCACCGCGGCGTGCCCATCGCCGGCAAGCCGTGCTCCTACGCCGATGAACACGACGCGGTCTGAGCGTGCGGGGACGATGATGCGGCCTGTAGGCCGCATCAGTTCTTGGCTACAGAAATCTTACGGTTGCCTGTACGACCACTCCGATAACACGGCATTGATCTGTCAGAAGCTGCTTGGGATAAGTGGGGTTGAGCGGCGTCAAATAACGCTGCCCGCCCTCTTCCGTAATTTGTCGGAAAGTGGCGACTGGGCTGTCATCCCATTTCGCTATCACCAGACTGCCGGCTTTGGGCACAAGGGTGGGGTCTACCAGAATGAGCATGCCCTGAGGCACACTGAGCCCCACAGGAGCGTTCATGGCATTGCCCTCCACTTCCAGCCAGAAGCAGTGGGCGTCGGTTTGATAGTCGGTGAGTTCGAAGCGCTGCCCTGGCACCGAGAGCAATGCGGGCTGCTCCGGATCCAATGCCTGCTCCCAACTGATCAGCGGGTAACGAAAGCACAGTGCCAGCCGCACGCCATCGCTCACTTGGGAGATGGCCGGGGCTTCCTTGACCTCCAGGCCATAGCTTGCCGCCGCTTCAGCCACCTGCGCAGAGGGCATCAGTTGCAAGGGCGTGAGCCCCAAGGCATGCAACATTCGGTTGAGGCGGTCCAGTTTCAGCCCGCGGCGGTCATTGAGCCAATGGCTGACTGCACCCTGGGACACCCCAAGGCGTTCGGCGAGTTTTTCCTGCGTGACATTCATGTCGCGCATTCGATTTCTGATCAGAGCAATCCATTTTTCCATGGCGGCACGATACGGTCTGTACTGAACCACTCAATACACACTTTGTATTATGTAGATTATGGAAATAAATACGAGGCGTATTACCCTGAGGCGGACTTTTTCAAACCCAAAAAGGCGGCCTGCACTTCATGAATTCACAGTTTCGCGACACCCAGGCAATCGACCCCGACAGCCACCCTGCCCTGAGCGAGTCAGAAGCGGCTCGCCGCGCACTGGACTACTACCTGAACCCGGAGCCTGTGGCCAATGAGCCACAACGCCCACCGTTCATGGCGCGCGACGGCCTGAGCACCGAACAGGTGCTCACCCACGCATTGATGTTGATGCGCTGCACAGCCGCCACGGCGTATGAAGTCGCCGATGCGCAGCAAGGGACAAAAAGGGATTTGGCTTTTTCGGTCGTGCACATGGCAGATATGACCAGAACCCTTGTAGAACGGGCCCTGGATCAATATCAGCGGCAATGAGGCGACAATAAGAATCAGAAATTTTCATGAATGACAGAAAATTCACTTGATCTCTAAACGAGAACGATTATTATTGCATCAGCTGGTCGCGAGACTGGTTGGATAACCTGAAAGACCTTAGGTCGGACTCTCAGATTATCTCCTCATCAGGCTAATCACGGTTTTTGACCCGGCTTTTTGCCGGGTCTTTTTTTTAGTTTCTTCAGGCTAATGAAGAGGGTGTTTCGAATGGCCGCGATGATAGCAAAGGACTATCGCCTGCAAAAGCCTGAAACATCTCTGTGATATCAAAATTCACCGATTTAGCACTTGAGAATCAATCGCACAAATACTAAGCTGCTGCAGCGTCAGGGAAGACGCCCCCCCTCCCAGCTGCTCAGCGTTCGCCGCACCTCGCATGGAGCTTACCCATGGCCAGCTTGCTCTCGTCGTTTGAAAACCCCTTCCAGCGCCACCCGATCCATGGCCAGAGTGCACGGCTGAAAAAACTACCTCGCCGCATCCAGCAAGTGTTTCTGTTGGCTCGACTTGATGATCTGTCCTTTGCCGACATCGCGCTGCGCCTGCACATGACCCAAGCTCAAGTAGAAAAAGACATGACCCAGGTGCTCGTTCACGGACGTGACCACCTTCAGTCAGACCTGAATACCGCCAGCCAGTGGTATGTGCGACTGCAGTGCACGTCCACCACTGCCTGCGAACGCATCGACTTTCGCCGTTGGCTGGACGCCGATCCCGCCCATCTGCACGCCTTTCACGCCACCGAACTGCACTGGCGCGCCCTGTTGGCCCCTGCTCGTGAACTAGGCCAGGGCCATTGGTACCGCCAGCCAAGGCACACTCTGGGAGTGGGCGCTTGGGCGCTGCTGTTGTTCGGCCTGGGTCTGCTCGGGCTCGGCTGCGCCTGGTACTGACGCAGCATTCGCCGAGCCGTGTAAAGTAAGCCTCACACGTATCTTGATGAGGCCCTTACCGTGCCAGCACCCTCTGTTCAGATCAGCGCCGACTTCGACAGCGGCAATATCGAAGTGATCGACGCCAGCGATGCCGGCAATGTGCGCCTGGCCATCCGCCCCGATACCCGTAGCCAGCATTTCCAGTGGTTCCACTTCAAGGTCGACGGCATGACGCCGGGCGAGCACTACAGCTTCAGCCTGGAAAATGCCGGGCAGTCTTCGTACAACAAGGCCTGGAGCGGCTACAACGCCGCGGCCTCCTACGACCAAAACACCTGGTTCCGTGTGCCCAGCCGCTTCGATGGCCAAGCCTTGCGCTTTGACCTTCCAGCTCAGGAAGGCCTAGTCTGGTTCGCCTATTTCCAACCCTACAGCCGCGCCCAGCATGAGCAGCTGATTAAACGCGCTGTCAGCGATGCTGGCCTGGAATTGCTGGCAGTCGGTAAAAGTGCCGAGGGCCGAGAAATACCTCTGTTGCGCAAAGGCGACGGCGCAGCGGGCAAGCGCAAACTGTGGATCATCGCCCAACAACACCCCGGCGAGCACATGGCCGAGTGGTTCATGGAGGGTGTGATCGAGCGCTTGGAGCAAGACACCGGCGTTGAACTCAAGGCGCTGCTGGCGACTGCTGACCTGTATCTGGTGCCGAACATGAACCCCGACGGTGCTTTCCATGGGCACTTGCGCACCAATGCCATGGGCACGGACTTGAACCGCGCCTGGCAGGCATCCAGCGCTGAGCACAGCCCAGAGGTATTTTTCGTTCAGCAACAAATGGACAAATACGGTGTGGACCTGTTTCTCGACGCCCATGGCGATGAAGAAATCCCCCATGTGTTTACCGCAGCCTGTGAAGGTAACCCAGGCTACACACCGCGTATCGCTGAGCTTGAGCAGGCGTTTCGCAGCCATCTAAGCCTGCAGACTCAAGACTTTCAAACGGTGCACGGGTATACGCGCGACGAACCCGGCCAGGCCAATATGACCCTGGCTTGCAATGCCGTGGGGCAAAAATTCGACTGCCTGTCATTGACCCTGGAAATGCCGTTCAAGGATCACGACGATAACCCCGACCCCGTCACAGGCTGGTCTGGCCAGCGTTCGGCGCAATTGGGCAAGGATGTCTTGAGTACGCTTGCACATCTGGTCGACCGGTTGCGCTGAATCCAGATAGCCCTCTCTCACACAGGAACCGCCCCATGGCCCTGACCGTCTATCTGCACCCCTTGGCGTCCTTCTGTCACAAAGTGCTGATTGCTCTTTATGAGAACGACACGCCCTTCACCGCCCACGTCGTCGACTTCAGTGACCCAGAGGCCAACAAGGCGTTTCTGGAGCGTTGGCCCGTGGGCAAGATCCCGCTGATGTATGACGCCAGCCAGCAACTGATGCTGCCGGAAACCAGCATCATCATCGAATACCTCGACCAGCATTACCCCGGCAAGACGCGGTTTCTGCCCAGCGACCCGGCCACCCAGCTACAGGCACGCCTATGGGATCGGTTCTTCGACCTTTACGTGCAAGTCCCGATGCAGAAGATCGTCGCCGATCGCCTGCGACCCGAAGGCGGCGGCGATCTGCTGGGCGTGGCCGATGCCCACGACAACCTGCGCACCGCCTACCGCATGATCGAGCAACACATGGCCGATAAAGCCTGGGCCATCGGCAACCCCTTCAGCATGGCTGACTGTGCCGCCGCCCCTGCGCTGTTCTATGCCTCGATCGTCGAACCGTTCCCTGCCAGCCACCGCAACCTGACGGCGTACTTCGAGCGCCTGCTCAAGCGCCGTTCGGTCGAGCGCGTGCTGGAAGAAGCCAAGCCCTGGTTCAAGTTCTTCCCGTTCAAGGATCAGATGCCCAAGCGCTTTCTCGACGACGAATAACAAGGTTCAGGAGCCGCCTTTGACCAGCACCGGCTCATTGCGATAACGGTCCGGGAACAGTTTTTTCAACTGAGCAACCTTGGGCAGGTCATTGATCACGATATAGGGGTACATCGGGTGCTCGGTCAGAAAGTCCTGATGGTAATCCTCGGCGGGATAAAAGCCCTTGAAGCTTTCCAGCCGCGTGACGATGGGTTTGCCGAACGAGCCTGCGGCGTCGAGCTGGGCGATATAGGCCTGGGCGACGCGCTGCTGGTCCTCGCTCTGCGGGAAGAGTGCCGAGCGGTACTGGGTTCCAGTGTCGGGCCCCTGGCGGTTCAACTCGGTAGGGTTATGAGCGACCGAGAAGAAAATCTGCAGCAAGGTGCCGTAGCTCACCTGCGTGGGGTCGAAGGTGACTTGCACTGCTTCCGCATGGCCGGTATCGCCACCACTGACGCGCTCGTAATCTGCGGTGTCGGCGCTGCCTCCGGCGTAGCCCGACACCGCTCGAGTCACGCCTTTGACATGCTGGAATACACCCTGCACACCCCAGAAACAGCCACCGGCCAACACCAGGGTTTCACTCCCGCCCCTTGCCGGTTCGTCGATGGCAGGGGCAGCAATCACAACCGCCTCATCCCCCGCACCGAATGAAAAGGCGCTGCCAGGCACAGCGAATGCCAGTGCCAAAAGGCCCAGTAGCGCAGATGCCAATTTTGCGAAAACAGACATGGCTCAAACTCCTGAATCAACCAAAGGTGAAGGCGTAGGCCGAGACGTTCGGGTCTAGAAACTCAATGCTGAAGGTGCGGTCCTGCACCTCGCCGATCTGACGCACCAACTGATACAAGCGTTGTTCGGTGACCTGGCCACTGCCATCGGGGGCCACGTCGCTGCCATGCGAAGCGCCTGGGGCCTGGCCGTCAATGCTGACCTTGAAGCGCACGGGCCTGCCGTCAGCCCCTGGGCCGAGCACCAGATGCAGGTCACGGGCATGGAAGCGATAGATGATCCGGCCATGGGCGGCGACCAGGCTTGCGCGTTCGGCACCGATATTCCACTGCCCTTGCAGCCCCCATTGATTGAGCGCCAGCCCGTCTGGCACGGAGTAGCGGGCGACACGATCCGGGGCCAGCGCCGAAGCGGGTACGAAGTTTTTGGCCCGCTCAAAGCCCAGGTAGGTTTCCGGCGAGCGCACCGCCGCCATGTCTGGCGCTTGTTGCACCCCCTGAGCGCTGACTTTAGTGATGTCCGCGGTGACCTGGCTTGCGCCCGCCTCCCGTAACAGCTGCTGAATCACACGCTCCGATTCGGCGTATTGCCCTTCACCGAAATGGTGATAGCGAATACGACCCTGAGCGTCGGCAAAGTAATGGGCAGGCCAGTACTGATTATTGAAGGCACGCCAGATCCGGTAGTCGTTGTCGATGGCCACTGGGTAGTCGATGCCCAGCTTGCGCATGGCCTGGGTGACATTATCGACATCGCGTTCAAAGGCGAACTCCGGTGCATGCACGCCGATCACCACCAGCCCCTGATCGCGGTACTTCTCGGCCCAGGCCTTGACGTAAGGCAGGCTGCGCAGGCAGTTGATGCAGGAGTAGGTCCAAAAATCCACCAACACAACCTTGCCCTTCAAGCCTTCGGCCGTCAGGGGCGGTGAGTTGAGCCACTGCACAGCACCGTCCAGCGATGGCAGCGTCCCTTCGACCGGTAAGGCCGAAGCGCTTTGGTTGGCGGCTTTCATGGTGCCACCGGACGCCATCATCGCACCGCTCCCAGACATTGCACTGTCGTTGGACAAGCCTGCCAGACGATCGACCAGCGCTTGTTCCAGGCCCCCAGTCGACGCCGTAGAAACCCTGGCCAGGATGCCCGTATCCAAGCCCAGCGCAATGGCAGCAACACCGGCCAACATGGCTGCACCCAGCCCGCGGCGCAACCATTCCCCGGCGCCGAGCGAGCGCTTCATAGCGCTGAATACCTTGCCACCGATCAACAAGGCCAGCGCCAGCGAAGTGGCCGCGCCTGCCGCGTAGGCCAGCAACAGCAAGGTGGTGCCCACATTGGCGCCTTGCAACGCGGCGCCGGTCAATAACAACCCCAGGATCGGGCCGGCACAAGGTGCCCAGAGCAAACCGGTCGCGACACCGATCAGTAAGGACGTGCCCGACCGTGGGCGCGGATCGTTACCGGCCGACTGCGACAGGCGATTGCCCGCCGCGACCAATGGCCGTGTCAGGTGCTCGGCCAGGCGTGGCAGCATCAGCGTCAAGCCGAACAAGGCGACAAAGATCAGCGCCAGCCAGCGGCCATACTGGTTCAATTGCACCACCCAAGCACCGCCGACAGCCGCCAGGGTGGCAACCAGAGCGAAGGTCAATGCCATGCCCACCAGTAACGGCAGACCCGTGCGCAGAAACGGCTGGCCGGTCCGCGCGAACACAAATGGCAGTACGGGCAGGATGCACGGGCTGACGATGGTAAGTACCCCGCCCAGGTAAGCAAGTATCAGAAGCCACATAGGATCACCGTTATCAATTCAGGCTGGCGTGAAAGTCATGGCCAGGCCGTTCATGCAATAGCGCAGGCCGGTGGGGCGCGGGCCATCATCGAACACATGGCCCAGGTGGCCACCACAACGACGACAGTGCACTTCGTCGCGCACCATGCCGTAGGACGAATCGGTGCTCACCGCGACCGCGTTCTCCAACGGTTGCCAGAAACTCGGCCAACCGGTATGGCTATCGAACTTGGTGGTGGACGAAAACAGCGGCAAGGCGCAACCGGCACAGGCGAAGGTGCCGGCACGGTGCTCATCGTTCAGTGGGCTGCTGTAGGCGCGTTCGGTGCCCTGCTCACGCAAGATCTGATACTGCTCGGCGCTGAGTATCTGTCGCCATTGCGCCTCGGTATGGCTGATTTCAAAAGTCTCAGTCGGTGCGGCTGTCGGGGCCGCCGATGACTGGCCCACCCATTTGGGCAACATGCCAATGGCCAACACGGTCGCGCCAAGGCTGGCACCGCTCAGCAGCAATTGTCGTCTGGATAGCATGGTCTTCTCCCGCATGACCCTCAGGTATTGAGACAAAGCCTAATGCGCGGCTGATCGCCAAATCCTCACGCAGAGTTAAACAATTCGTGACAACTTCGCCTTGATAAAACTTGCACAATGAAGCGAACGCTCAAAGGCATTCTCCCGATGGATCAACCCAAACGTGTTCTCGTTGTCGAAGATGACCAGCACATTGCCGACCTGATCGTGCTGCACCTGCGCGACGAGCATTTCGACGTCGTCCACTGTGCCGATGGCAACCAGGGGCTGCGCCTGCTCGAACAAGGCGGCTGGGACACCCTGATCCTCGATTTGATGCTGCCCGGTGTCGATGGCCTAGAGATCTGCCGGCGTGCGCGGGCCATGACGCGCTACACGCCCATCATCATCACCAGCGCGCGCTCCAGCGAAATGCACCGCATCCTCGGGCTGGAACTGGGTGCCGACGACTACCTGGCCAAACCGTTTTCCATGCTTGAGCTGGTGGCGCGGGTGAAGGCCCTGTTACGCCGGGTCGATGCCATGGCACGCAACCTCAAGATGGAGGCCGGCAGCCTGACCTTGGCCGGGCTGTTCATCGACCCGTTGACCCGCGAGGCATCACTGCACGGCCGGGTGCTGGAGCTCACCCCCCGAGAGTTTGACCTGCTGTATTTCTTCGCTCGCCAGCCTGGCAAGGTATTTTCGCGCATCGATTTGCTTAACGCCGTCTGGGGCTACAACCACGAAGGCTACGAACACACCGTCAATACCCACATCAACCGCCTGCGTGCCAAGGTCGAAGCCGACCCGGCCCAGCCCGCGCGAATCCTCACCGTATGGGGGCGCGGCTACAAGATGGCGGCCCCCGAGGATCTGCCATGAGACTGACCCTCACCCAGCGCTTGTCACTGGTGTTTGCCGTGTTGTTGCTGGTGTGCAGCGGCACCTCAGTGTGGATGCAAGTGCGCTCCAACCGCATGCACGAACTGGAAGTGGTGCAAGGCCTGTCGCGTGACCTGGCCACCCACATCGCCCGCGATACGCAACTGGTGGACACCAGCGGCCTGAAGCCCGATGCCCTGCGTGGTTTGTTCGGCCAACTGATGCGGGTCAACCCCAGCGTCGAGGTGTATCTGCTGGATAACCAGGGCCGTATTCTGGTCAACGATGCACCCGCTGGGCGCATTCGCCGCGAACAAATCGATGTGGCGCCCCTGCAACGCCTGTTGGCCGGCGCACCGCTGCCGGTGCTGGGCGATGACCCGCGCAGTGACCATGGGCGCAAAGTCTTCAGCGTGGCGCCTCTGAGCGCCAATGGTCAGCAAAGCGGCTATTTGTACGTGGTATTACTCAGTGAAGAGCACGACCGGCTCGTGGAGCGTGGCGCCACCAGTGCCGCGTTGAACACCGCCCTGTGGTCCATTGGCATGGTCGCCCTGCTGTGCCTGATCGCAGGCCTCACAGCCTTTGGCCTGATTACCCGGCCACTGCGCCGGCTGACCGAAACCGTGCGCCAGTTTGATATCGACGGCGCACCCACAGCGCCTGCCCCTGCGTCCCCCGAAGCGCTCGATAAACAGGTGACTCAGGACGAAATCGCCGTGCTCGATGCCGCCTTCCGACAAATGCAGATCCGCCTGAACGAGCAATGGCGCTCACTCACCCGCCAGGATCAGGAACGGCGTGAGCTGGTCGCCAATATCTCCCATGACCTGCGCACCCCCCTGGCTTCGCTGCACGGCTATCTGGAGACCCTGTCGCTCAAGGACGCCAGCCTCACGCCAGAGGAACGTCGTCGCTACCTGGGTATCGCCCTGGACCAAAGCCGCAAGGTCGGCGGTTTGGCCCAGTCGTTGCTGGAACTGGTGCGCCTGGAGCACGGTTTTGTGCAGCCGGTGCTGGAGCGCTTCTCGCTGACCGATCTGATCCAGGATGTGTTCCAGAAGTTCGAACTCACCGCCGAAGCGCGCCAGGTGGCACTCAAGGCCAGCATTGCCCCGGGCGTCTCGGCGGCCTGCGCAGACCTCGGCTTGATCGAGCGCGTGCTGACCAACCTGCTCGACAATGCGCTGCGCCATACCCCCTCAGGCGGCGAGGTGGAAATCAGCCTGGTCACTCGCGGCCCCGTGGTCGAAGTGACCGTCAGCGACAGCGGCCCCGGCATTGATGAGGCGCTGCGCGAAGGCCTGTTTCTGCGCCCGTTCAATATTGGCGGCGCACGCCGAGACGGCGGGCTGGGGCTGCGGATCGTCCACCGGATCCTGCAACTGCATGGCGTGCAAATCCAGTTGCTGGACCTGCCTGGACGTGGGGCGAGCTTTCGCTTCAGCTTGCCGGTGGACGAGAAGGCTGCCGCGCGGCTACGACCGGCACTCTAGTGGGGATTTGTGGCCGATTTGACCCTTGCACTTTCGACTTGCCGAGCGCTCGGTTAAATTAGCGGCGCTCGCGCCAGGCGAGCCTGGATGCATGTGAGGACTTTTCAATTGGCTGTTTTACCGTCGAAAAAATCATGGCTGGGCACACCGTTGCGCACGCTCGGCAACAGCCGGCACGGCCAACACATCACCGATTACTTTCAAAAAAAGGCCAGCCAGCAGGGCTACACCCTGAGCCACAGCCAACAACAGGTGATCCAGACCATGGCCGAACAGGCCGGGCAACTGCATGAACCAAACGCACGCAGCCTGTACCTGCACGGGGCGGTCGGGCGCGGCAAGAGCTGGTTGCTGGACGGGTTCTATCGGGCGATCCCGCTCACCCAGAAGCGTCGCCTGCACTTTCATGACTTCTTTGCCCAGTTGCATCAAGGCATGTTTCGCCACACCGGCAAGGCTAACGCCCTGGCGCTGACACTGGACGAGTTGCTCGACGATTGCCGGCTGCTGTGTTTCGACGAGTTCCATGTCCATGACATAGGCGATGCCATGTTGATCAAGCGGTTGTTCACCGCCTTGTTCGAGCGCGGCATCTTTGTGCTGGTCACCTCCAACTACCCGCCAGAAGGGCTGCTGCCTAACCCGCTCTACCACGAACGCTTTTTGCCGGTCATCAAGCTGATCAACGCGCATATGCAGGTCATGGAAGTGGGCGGCCCCCATGACTATCGCAGCCAACCGGAGTCTGGAGTCGGTCAGTTGTTCACCCAAGGCCATTACATCTGGCCGGGCAGTGCAGCCCAACGTCAGGCCCTGCAACTGCCGCCCCAGGACAGCCCGCCCTTTGCCGTGGCGGTCGGCACCCGCGACTTGCAGGCACGCTTGTGCCGGGACAGGACCATTCACTTCAATTTCAGCGATATCTGCGAACACCCCACTGCCGTGATGGATTACCTGGAACTGAGCCGGCGCTTCGACACCTGGATCATTGACCGCCTGCCCGATCTGGAAGATTGCACGGAGGCCGCGCAACAACGCTTTATCAATTTGATAGACGTGCTCTACGACCAGGACAAGCGTTTGTTTCTGATCGGCGAACGGCCGCTGCGCGAAACCCTGGGCGGCACCGCCGCGGACCTGGCACGGACCCGCAGCCGGCTGGGCCAACTGCTGTAGGAGCCAGCCTTGCAGGCTGTGTGAAAACTCAAAATTTGGTTGATTTAGGGGGTACTTGACCCCCTCCCGACTAGTCGATCGTCGCGTGTACGCGATTACAGGAGGTCGTTTTTTGAGTGGGTCGACTTTTGTCGGAGTTTTCACACAGCCTGCTTGGCTGCTATGGCCATAGGTATCTACACATCTTTTGGTGTACTGCATTTCGTAGCAGTGGACGAGTAGAACGAGGCCACGTCCGGCTGCGCAGCAGTCGTAAAACCTGGCACTTCAGTATTCAGATACACCGCGAGTACAGGCTTTGCGAGGACTACGTCCCCGGACCTGGCCTCGCTGAACTCGTCTACTGCTACGAATGTAGCCGCTGACGAGGTACGAGGCTGCGATCGGCAGCGAAGCGGCCGTAAAACCTGAGACCGTAATCCATCAGGCACACCGAAGGGCCTGAATTTACGACGGCTTCGCCGCCGATCGCAGCCTCGTACCTCGGCAGCGGCTACAAGAGCCGCGCTGCCCCAGAATTGTGTAGATACCTATGCTGCGATGGCATCACCGCGGTCTGCGATGATCCGCGGTGATGCCATCGCAGCCAAGCAGGCTGTGTGAAAACTCCGACAAAAGTCGACCCACTCAAAAAACGACCTCCTGTAATCGCGTACACGCGACGATCGACTAGTCGGGAGGGGGTCAAGTACCCCCTAAATCAACCAAATTTTGAGTTTTCACACAGCCTGCAAGGCTGGCTCCTACACGGGTATGATGGCGCACGCGATTTCTGGAGAGCTCATGCATACCCTCGACGATTTGAAAGCCGGACGCCTGGCGGGCAGCACGCACCTGGACCTGGCCTGCGGGCTGGATGAATTCCCGCAGGAAATCTTTTCGCTGGCCGATACCCTGCAAGTGCTCAGCCTGTCCGGCAATCACTTGCGCAGCCTGCCCAGTGACCTGGGACGGCTCAAACACCTGCGAGTGTTGTTCTGCTCCAACAACCCGTTCACTGAATTACCCGCCAGCATCGGCCAATGCCTGCAATTGCAGGTGGTGGGCTTCAGGGCCTGCCAGATCGAGCATGTACCGGCCAGCGCCCTGCCGCCGCGCTTGCGCAGCCTGGTGCTGACCGACAACCGGATCGAATCGCTCCCCGAACAGATCGGTGACTGTGCCGAGCTGCAGAAACTCATGCTGGCCGGTAATCGCCTCAGATCGCTGCCCGAGCGTCTGGCTCGCTGCCAGCAACTGGAGCTGCTCCGGCTGGCCGCCAACCACCTGACCACCCTGCCCGGCTGGCTGTTGAACATGCCACGCCTGGCATGGCTCGCGTTTGCCGGCAACCCGCTGACCGAAGGGTTCCTGCCCCCTGCCGAGCCCGCGGCGGCACTGATCGACTGGTCGCAATTGAAGCTGCATACGACGCTGGGACAAGGCGCTTCAGGGGTCATTTACCAAGCCCGTTGGGCAGCCTCCCAGCGTGAAGTGGCGGTCAAGCTATACAAGGGTGATATCACCAGCGATGGCTTGCCGAGCCATGAAATGACCGCCTCATTGATCGCAGGCAACCACCGGCATCTGATCGGTATCGAGGGGCGAGTCTGCGCTCATCCGCAAGGCCAGGCCGGGCTGGTCATGGACCTTATCGATCCGCAACTTGCCAACCTCGCAGGCCCCCCAAGCCTTGAGTCCTGCACCCGCGACATCTACGCCGAGCAGGTTCGCTTCAACATGCCTGCAGCCCGGCGTATCGCCTGCGCCATGGCGTCGGTGGCCGAGCACCTCCACAGCCTGGGCATCCTCCATGGCGACCTGTACGCCCACAACATTCTGTGCAGCGAACAGGGTGATGCGGTATTCGGGGATTTTGGTGCCGCTTCGTTCTACCCACGCGCAAGCGATGATGCCGCGGCGTTGCAGCGCATCGAAGTCAGGGCATTCGGGTTGTTACTGGAAGAGTTGCTTGAGCGCTGCGAAGACAGTGACCCTTCGTTGCGCGCCCTGCAGCAGGCCTGTGTGCAGCCATCGGTCATGGCCAGGCCAAGTTTTGCCGACATTCATCGGCAATTGCAATTGTAGGAGCCAGGCTTGCCTGCGATGGCATCGCTGCAGTTCTCAGGAAGACCGCGGTGATGCCATCGCGACGGTTCGGCGCCCCGATAAACTCTGCTCCTACAGGGTGGCCAGGCCGACGTAAACGTTCTGCACGTCATCGTTGCCGTCGATGGCATCCAGGAAGGCCTCGACTTCAGCCAGCTGGGTTTCGTCTTCGATGGTCACAGGGTTCTTGGAGATGTAGCCGATCTTGGCCGAAACGACCGTAAAGCCCTGGTCTGGCAAGGCTTTCTGCACTGCGTCCAGGTCAGTGATTTCGGTGACGAACAGGGTCGCGCCCTCATCAGCCGGTTCGAAATCCTGGGCGCCCGCTTCGATGGCGGCCAGTTCCGGGTCGGCGTCCGGAGTATCGGGGGTAGCTTCGATCATACCCACATGGTTGAAGTCCCAGGCCACCGATCCTGAAGCCCCCATCGTGCCCTTGCGGAACAGCACACGGATTTGAGCGACAGTGCGGTTGACGTTGTCGGTCAGGCATTCGACGATCAACGGGACCTGGTGAGGGGCGAAACCCTCATAGGTCACCAGGGTGTAGTTGACGGCTTCTTCGCCGGTGCCAGAGCCCTTCTTGATCGCCCGCTCCAGCGTCTCGCGCGTCATCGAGGCTTTTTTGGCCTGCTCCACCGCCAACCGCAGGCGAGGGTTGGTGTCGATATCGGTGCCAGCACGGGCAGCGACTGATATCTCTTTGACCAGCTTGCCGAAAATCCGCCCTTTGGCGTTGGCTGCCGCTTCCCGGTGTTTAGCTTTCCACTGTGCGC
The DNA here is from genome assembly GCF_057838865.1 of Pseudomonas sp. KH_021. Taxonomy (NCBI): domain Bacteria; kingdom Pseudomonadati; phylum Pseudomonadota; class Gammaproteobacteria; order Pseudomonadales; family Pseudomonadaceae; genus Pseudomonas; species Pseudomonas sp. KH_021. The sequence goes on from NZ_CM174477.1 coordinate 4,474,071, forward strand.
CCATTACTGACTCTCTTGCTCGGTGCGCCGATTCCGTTAGCGATCGGCACTTTGCGCCAGTTTATCGACAATCCCTGCAAATTTAAAACTTAGCCCGCGCGATAGCTATCAAGTACGCAGCGGGATCGGCTGTTCAGGCGCCGCCACCAGGACATCGCTGACGACAGCCGGGCGACTGTTCCAATGCGGTAGCAGCACCAGTGCCGAAAACAGTGCACAACCGGCGAAAACCATGAACACAGTGACCGTGTCGAAGTAGCCCGGCAGCAGGCCGCCGAGAATCGCTCCCACCGAGCCGCAACCATTGACGAAGCCGGCTGCCGTGGCACCCGCCTTGGCGGTGCCGAAATCGATGGCGGCCGCGCCGCTGATCATCGAGTCCGGGCCGTACAGTGTCAGGCCCATGAAAAACAGCAGGCACACCACCAGGGTGACGCTGCCGGTGTGCAGCGCGCCCATGAACAGAGCCAGAGTGACCGTCAGGGCCAACAGGCTCAGCACACAGGCAGGCATGCGCCGGGCGCCGAAGATTTTGTCCGAAGCCAGGCCGATCATGATCGGGCCAAGCAGCCCGGCCAACTCGAACGCCGTCGGGATAATCGCCGCCCCGACCTTGCCCACCGTGGGCATTTGTTCGAACACGATCACCGGCCCCCACAGCAAGATGGCGTAGCGCGCAGGCTTGAGCAGAAAGTAGGCCAGGCCCAAGGTCAGCACCGTGCGATTACGCAAGATCTCCTTGAACGGAGCCCAGACGCTGCACAACGTGGCGCTGGTGCCGATGGTTTGTGGCTCGGGCTCAACCGCCGGCAGGCCGACATCTTCAGGTTTGTTGCGCTGGAAGATGAAAAACAGCACGGCCACCGACGCCACCACCGCGGCGCTGGAGATGAAGGCCGCGTGCCAGGTGCCAATCAGTGTATAGGCCCACCAACCGGCAAAGGGTGAGGCGACCAGGCCGCCGAAGGCGTAGCAGGAGCTCCACAGCCCCAGCACCCTCCCGCGCTGCTGGGTGGGGAAAAAGCTGCCAATGTTCTTGCACAACCCTGACCACCCAGTGGACTGCGCCAGGCCTTGGACCAACATGCACGCGGCAAAGATCGGAAAGGTTGCAAAACTACCCATCACCACGGCGGCGGCAGCAGAGATGACCAAACCACCCAGTACCACGACTCGAGGGCCAAAGCGGTCGGCCAGCATCCCCCAGGTGAATTGCCCCACGGCATAGGCCGCCAGGTAGATGGCATCCAGGTTGGCCATGGCCATTTTGTCGAGGTGAAACAAAGGGTCTTCGCCAATACCAAGCTTGGCGACTGAAAACGCTTTGCGAGTGAAGTAGAAGGCCGCGTAGGCCAACCAGGTAATGGCGAAGATCTGTACGCGCCAACGCTGGAGGGTAGCTATCTGTTTTTTCATGATGAGTCTGACCTCGGATACGAGTGTGCCGGCAGAATTGAGAAAAAACGCCTGTTTTTATTGTGTTGAGCACTCTCAGTGACGGCCGGTCGGGCCGCCGCTGGGTCAGTCAAGAACCTGGCGGACATGCATGGGTTTTGGGTCTATGGACGCAGCCCAGGCCCATGGCCCTACGCTGCAGTCGGCCGCCAGCAGCGTTAGGCCGAAAAGATTAGAAACAATTACTGGCTAATAAATAAAATCGATTTATCGTATTTCAAATATAAGTCCAGCTTTTAAGAGGTGCAGGTATGTCGGTTTCACACGCGCAGCTCAAGGCGTTTCATGCCGTCGCCCAACATGGCAGCTTCACGCGAGCCGCCGAACGGTTGTTCCTCACCCAGCCGGCGATCTCGGATCAGGTGCGTAAACTTGAAGAGCGATTCGGCGTATTGCTGTTTCACCGCAACAAACGCTCGGTACGCCTGAGCGATCTGGGTGAACGCCTGCTGCTGATCACTCAGCGCATGTTTACCTGCGAAACCGAAGCCCACGAGCTGCTGCAGGCCTCCCGCGCCCTGCAGACCGGCACACTGGTATTGGCAGTGGATGCACCGGTGCACGTGCTGCCGTTGATCGCCCGTTTCTGCGAGCGCTACCCCGGCATCCGGGTGAAGATCGAAACCGGCAACACCGACGAATCACTGCTACGCCTATTCAATTACCAAGCCGATCTGGCCCTGCTTGGCCGCGATGTGACCGACGAACGCTTGCTCTGCGTGCCGATGCGCAATGACCCGATGGTGGCCTTTGTGTCGCTGCAACACCCTTGGGCCCATCGCGACTCGATCAGCCTCGCCGATCTGGACGACACACCCTTGGTGTTGCGCGAAGTCGGGTCAGTCACCCGGCAAACGCTGGAAGAAGAAATGCAACAAGCCGGCCTGCGAATTCGACCGGCCATTGAAGTCGAAGGCCGGGAAGCGGCGCGCGAAGCGGTGGTGGTGGGGATCGGCGTCGGTGTGGTCTCCGCCGCGGAGTTCGGTGCCGATGCCAGGGTGTGCGCGTTGCCGATTGTCGACTGCAAGCGACGGCTCACGGAAACACTGGTGTGCCTGCGTGAACAAGGTTCGCGGCGGGTGGTGGCGACCTTTCTGGAGATGGTGCGTGAGAGCCTGCTGTAGGAGCAGAGCTTGCTCGCGATGGCATCGCTGCGACTCTCAGGTAGACCGCGGAATCGCTGCAGCTTTCAGGTAGACCGCAGCGATGCCATCGCGAGCAAGCTCTGCTCCTACAGCAGAGCCAATGCCAGGAAGGCCTGAATCAAGCGCAACTCCCGTCGCCGTTCCAGGCATCCCACCATATGCTGGTTGACCAACCCCTCGCCCTCGATAGGGACTGCGATCACCCGCGGGTCATGGCTAACCTCTATCGACGACACAGTCCCGATTCCCAGATGCGCCGCCACCGCCTCGGTGACTGCTTCACGGCTGTCCAACTCCAGCAGCACCCGGGGCTGGACCTGTGCCAAAGCACAGGCGTCGTCAAAGGTGCGCCGGGTAATCGAACTGGGTTCGCGCAGCACCATGATCTGCTGATGCAGTTGGTGCAGCTCGATCACCTGCGCATCCGCCCAAGGGTGTCCAGCCGGCACCAATGCGCACATGCGTGACGGACTCATTGCTTGCAGGTGCAAGCCCTTGCGCAACTCCACATCGGTCATCACCGCCACATCCGCGTGCTCGCTGAGCAGCGCCGTCAGCGTCTCCTGGGCATTGCCCAGGCGCAAATTGACGGTAATGCCAGGGTAACGCTCACGCAAGCTGGCCAGCATCGGCATGACTTGGTGCGGACCATCAGCCGCGATTTCCAGGCGCCCTGTCAGCAATTGTCGGTTGGCTTCCAGCATCGCCTGGGCTTCCTCGACCAAACCGAACATGGCACGGGTGATGGCGGACAGGCGAATGCCCTCGTCCGTCAATTCCACTCGCCGGGCAGTACGCCGTAGCAAGGTGATCTGGTAGTGCTCCTCCAACGCTTTAACGTGACCAGTGACCGCTGGCTGGCTGATGAACAGCCGCTCGGCGGCGCGGGTAAAACTGCCCTCACGGGCCACGGCATCGAATGCGCGCAATTGGAACAGGTTCATAACTATCGGCCTGACTTATGGTTGGCATAACAATAAACAATTTGATTGATGGACCGCAGAATTGCAACTTAAGCACCATAAGTTCAGCCCACCGCTTGTGAGGAATCCAGAATGAGTACCGCTGCCCCAATCCTGCTTACCCCTGGCCCACTGACGACCTCGAGCCGTACCCGGCAGGCGATGATGGTTGACTGGGGTTCGTGGGACAATACCTTCAATGACCTGACCGCCAGCCTCTGCCAACAACTGCTGGCTATCGTCAATGGCGCCGACAGCCACCACTGCGTCCCCCTGCAAGGCAGTGGCACCTTCGCCGTAGAGGCAGCTATCGGCACCCTGGTACCACGAGACGGCAAGGTGCTGGTGCTGATCAACGGGGCTTACGGCCAGCGGCTGGCCAAGATCTGCAAAGTACTGGGCCGCGCGTTCAGCACCTTTGAAACCGGCGAAGACGAACCCACCACCGCCGAAGACGTCGACCGTCTGCTGCGCGCCGACGATGCCATTACCCATGTGGCGTTGATCCACTGTGAAACCAGCACCGGGATTCTCAACCCGTTGCCAGAAATCGCCCAGGTAGTGGCCCAACATGGCAAGCGCCTGATCATCGATGCCATGAGCTCGTTCGGTGCCTTGCCCATCGACGCCCGGGAAATCCCCTTCGACGCCTTGATCGCCGCCTCAGGCAAGTGCCTGGAAGGCGTACCGGGCATGGGCTTCGTATTTACTGCCAAAGACTCGCTGGCCAAGGCCGAAGGCAACGCCCACTCGCTGGCCATGGACCTTTACGACCAGCACACCTACATGGCCAAGACAGGCCAATGGCGCTTCACCCCACCCACCCATGTGGTAGCGGCACTGCATGAAGCGCTGCTGCAGTACAACGAAGAAGGCGGCCTGCCCGCTCGCCACGCCCGCTATGTGGCCAACTGCAAGACGCTGCTCGACGGCATGGCTGACATCGGCCTGCGCAGCTTCCTGCCCGCCGAGATCCAGGCGCCGATCATCGTCACCTTCCACGCCCCCACTGACGTCCGCTACCAGTTCAAGGACTTCTACGAGCGCGTCAAGGCCAAGGGTTTCATCCTTTACCCCGGCAAATTGACCCAGGTCGAAACCTTCCGCGTCGGCAGCATCGGCTGCGTGGGCCCGGAGGGTATGCGCGCCGCCGTCAATGCCATCGCTGAAGTGTTGCGTGAAATGGAAGTGCTGGACATCTGAACCGAACCGCATCGTTAACCCTTATTTGCAGCCCGACTGATCAAGGAACCTACGACATGAACTACCAGAACCCTACCCAACTCCAGGCCGCCATCCTCGACTGGGCCGGCACCGTGGTCGATTTTGGCTCCTTCGCCCCCACCCAGATTTTTGTCGAAGCCTTCGGTGAGTTCGACGTGCAGGTGTCCATCGAAGAAGCGCGCGGCCCGATGGGCATGGGTAAGTGGGACCACATCCGCACCCTGTGCAATCAGCCGCAGATCGCCGAGCGTTACAAGAGTGTCTTTGGCCGTACCCCGACCGATGATGATGTGACCGCCCTCTACAACCGTTTCATGCCGCTGCAGATCGAAAAGATCGCCACTCATTCGGCGCTGATTCCGGGTGCATTGGACATCATTACCCAATTGCGCAATGACGGTCTGAAAATCGGCTCCTGCTCCGGCTACCCGGCCGTGGTCATGGAAAAGGTCGTAGAACTGGCGGCCAAGAACGGCTATGTCGCCGACCACGTGGTTGCCACCGATGAAGTACCGAACGGTCGCCCATGGCCGGCCCAGGCCCTGGCCAACGTGATCGCACTGGGCATCGACGACGTGGCGGCATGCGTCAAGGTCGATGACACCGTGCCGGGTATTCTGGAAGGCCGTCGTGCCGGGATGTGGACCGTAGCACTGGTCTGCTCCGGCAATGCCCTGGGCCTGACCTATGAAGGCTACCGCGCCCTGGGCTCGGAGCAACTGGATGCCGAGCGCAAGCGTATCCACGCGCTGTTCGAAGGTTCACGCCCGCACTACCTGATCGACACTATCAACGAATTGCCAGAGGTGGTCGCCGACATCAACCGTCGCCTGGCCAAAGGCGAGACCCCGCAAGCGGTCTGAGCTTTTTGATACAAAAACGCCGCAGCCCCGAAAAAGGGTTGCGGCGCTTTTGCTTCATTCCCTGAGCTGTTTCTCGACCCACTGTCCGTAGCTGTCGATAAAAGCCTGCAAGAACGGTCGGGTTTGCTCCGACAACTTGCCGGCCCCATCGAACAGCGAGGCCGCGCGCCCCACATAGGCCTCCGGCATTTGCATGCACGGCACATTCAGAAACACCAGGGACTGGCGCAGATGGTGATTGGCACCAAAGCCACCCACGGCACCTGGGGATACACTGATGACCGCACCCGGCTTTTTGTTCCACACGCTTTTGCCATAAGGCCGCGAGCCGACGTCAATGGCATTTTTCATCACACCCGGCACCGAACGGTTGTATTCCGGCGTGACAAACAGAACCGCGTCACTGTTACGGATCTTTTCGCGAAAAGTGCTATAGGCCGCTGGCGGCGGGTCGATGTCGATATCTTCGTTGTACAGCGGTAACTCACCAATCTCGACCAACTCCAGCGAAAGACTGGCAGGCGCCAGGCTTTTCAAAGCCAAGGCGACCTTGCGATTAAACGATTCCTTCCTCAGACTGCCGACCACCACGGCCACCGAATAGACTTTGCTCATGAAAGTTTCCGACTTATCTGACATGGAAAGGTTAAGTTATAGATGACACTAAAGGATTATTCCGCTGTATGGTGCTTTCGTTCTGTCGACCAGACGTTTATTTTTCAGTGTCAGCAAAACTTCGTCGATAAATCAGTGGTCTACAGCTGACGTAAATAGTGGATTTTTCTAGAGGTTCTTAAACAAATGGCCGCAGTACTCGTAGGACAATTTCACGCAAGGGACGCCGAAGGCCGGATTTATCCCGTGCATGAGTACCAGGAATCCACGCTCCAAACCGATGGCAGCAGCCCCAGCGCCCCAATCACCACCTACCGCCTGGCCATTGGCGATCGCGTCAATCATCTCCAGGAAGATGTCTTCGTATTGGTCCAAAGCGGCGTCGAGATCACCCGCGTTCCCTGAACTGCCGTAGGATAGGGCCCAGCAAGGTCATTACCTGAGAGAAAGGGAGTTCATGCGACTGCGTCATATCGAAGTGATCCAGGCGATCTTGCAAACCGGCAATCTGACGGCGGCAGCTGCTTCGCTGGATCTTTCCTCCGCCACCGTCAGCGCCACCTTGCAAGATGCCGAACAGCAATTGGGCTACTTGCTGTTCGTGCAAGGACGCGGGCGCTTGCAACCGACTCGCGAAGCTCAGGCGCTGGAACCCGAACTCAACCGCTTGTACGAGCGCATCGAGCCTATTCGCAGGCTTGCCGGCGACTTGCGCCAGCATCAAGACCCACCCCTGCGGGTTGCCTGTACCCCTACCCTGGCCCAGCAACTGCTGCCCCAGAGTATCGCGGCCCTGCATCGGCGCTTTCGTGAGGCGTCCTGCTCGCTGTCCAGCCTGAGTAACGCCCAGATCATGCACAGCCTGCTGCTGCATGAAAGTGATGTAGGCCTGAGCCTTGCGCCCAGTGATCAACCGGCCATTACTGATGTGCCTTTGGCCCAGGGCAAGCTGCAGCTGCTTGCGCCCCATGGCTGGCTGGCGGCGAAACAGAAATACATTGCCCTGCAAGACCTTGCCGGCCAGACCATGATCGGCCTGCAGGGGCATGACCCACTGCGCCGCCTGCTGGAAAGCAAACTGCAAACCCTACGCCCCGCCCCGCTCATTCAGACCCGCGTGCAGACCTACCCGATGATGCGCTGCATGGTCGAGGCCGGTGAAGGCCTGGCCGTGGTCGACCCCTTCACCGCCATTGGCGCCAAGGCAAGCGGGCTCGATGTCTGCCCGATCGCCCCGGCGATCCCGATCACCCTGTATGCGCTGACACTCACGCACAGCGAAGCCTCACCCGCGCTAAAAGCGCTGCTGGAAATCGTCAGCGAAAAGGCCACCGCCCTGCTGGCCAGTTGAGCCTCAGAACAGCAGATACCAGAACAGCGCCACTTCCCGGGTATCCACATCGATGCCGCGATACCGCAGGTAATCGATACCGCCCAGTTCAAACCCGAAACGCTCATACAGGTGGCAGGCGCCCAGGTTGTTGTTCTGGGTTTCCAGCATCAGCCCCGGCAAGCGCTTGTCCCGTGCCCAGGCGCAGGCCGCATCCAGTAAGCCATGGGCAACGCCAGCGCGCCGCGCCGGCGCCGCAACGGCCAGTTCGTCCACATGGCCGTAGCCATTCCAGTTGGTGCTGACCACAATATGCCCGACCGGCTGTTCATGCAGGTACGCCACCAGTACGGCGCTGTCGACCGCATTGCGGTAGCTCTTGAATTCGTCAGGGTCGATGCCATAGCTTTTGCGATAGGGCTCGACCGCTATGACGGGCCATTGCCCCACAGGCTGGCCGAACACCGCCGTTAAGTAGCCTGTGACCATCAAACCAAACTCGCTGCCCAGCACGTAGTCGGCAAAGCCATCATCTGCCGCACGTACTTTCAACCCTGCAATAGACGAACTCATAACCCCCCTCATCTGTTGTGGACAACCCGCTCACGCCTTGACGCAATCGACGGTGTAAACCCGCACGCCCTGTTCGTCTGGGTCGTGCTGAAGACCATGCACATCTGCATCAAAACCCGGGAAACCGCTGTTGAAGGCACGGGCAAAGGCCAAGTAATCAATGATTGAACGACACGTCTCGGTAAAACGTTCACCGGGCATGATCAAGGGAATGCCCGGGGGGTAAGGTACCAGCATCACAGCCGAGATACGGCCGATGAGTTGATTGATCGGTACAGCTTCCACTTCGCCACGCACCAGCTTGTCGTAGGCATCGGCAGGTTTCATGGCAATCTCCGGCAGCACGGTGTACATACGCTTGAGGTGTTTAGCGGTCGCGTTGCTGCGATAGCAGGCATGCAACTGGTCACACAGGTCGCGCAACCCCAGGCCACGGTAGCGGGCCGGATCAAGCCTGGCCACGCACGGCAAGCTGGCGGTCAGTTCAATGTTCGCGTCGTAGCTGCGCTTGAACTCCAGCAGCTCGGTCAGCAAGGTGCTCCACTTGCCTTTGGTAATACCCATGGAGAACAGCACCAGAAAGGAGTACAGCCCGGTTTTTTCGACCACCAGGCCACGCTCCCAAAGGAATTTGCTGACCACGGCAGCAGGAATGCCGTGCTCACTCAAGGCCCCACCGGCGCTTAATCCCGGCATCACCAGCGTGACCCGGATCGGGTCGAGCAGTACATAGTCCTCGGCCACATCACCAAAGCCGTGCCATTCGGCTTGCGGCGCCAGCACCCAGTCTTCGGTCGCCAGGCGGTGACCGCCGTTGAGCTGCGGCGGCTGCCAGATGCTGAACCACCAATCACTGGCCACCATATGCTCACGCAGGTTCGCCAGTGCCCGGCGAAAGCTCAGGGCTTCATCGAACATCTCCTGCATCAGCGAACGCCCGGCCGGTCCCTCCATCATCGCCGACGACACATCCAGCGACGCGAGGATGCTGTATTGAGGCGAGGTGGAGATATGCATCATGAAGGCTTCATTGAAGCGATCGCGGTCCAGTTGCCGGGCACCGCCATCCTGTACATGGATCATCGAGGCTTGGCTGAAAGCGGCCAACAATTTGTGGGTAGAGTGAGTGGAAAACACCAACGGGCTGTTTGCTGTGCGCGAGGTGCCCATGCCGTAGCGCCCTCTGAAAAACTCGTGAAACGCGGCATAGGCGTACCAGGCTTCGTCGAAATGCAGCACCTCGACACTGTTGCCCAGCGTCTGCTTGATCAATTCGGCGTTGTAGCAAAGCCCGTCATAGGTGGAGTTGGTGACGACCGCCAGCTTGACCTTGGCGGGTCGCCCACGAGCCAGTGGGTTGGCCTGGATCTTGGCCTGAATGGCTTTGTGGGTAAACTCGCTCAGCGGGATCGGGCCGATGATGCCCAGTTCGTTGCGTTCCGGGCACAGGTACAGCGGGATGGCGCCGGTCATGATAATCGCGTGCACCACCGATTTGTGGCAGTTGCGATCGACCAGTACCAGGTCATCACGGCCGACCACCGCGTGCCAGACGATCTTGTTGGCGGTCGAGGTGCCATTGATGACGAAGAAGGTATGGTCGGCGCCAAAATTGCGCGCGGCGCGCGCTTCCGCCTCCGCCAAGGGGCCGGTATGGTCAAGCAGTGAACCCAGTTCCGGCACCGACACCGACAAGTCCGAGCGCAAGGTGTTTTCACCGAAAAACTGGTGAAATGCCTGCCCCACCGGGCTTTTGCGATAGGCCACGCCACCGCCATGGCCTGGGGTGTGCCATGAATAATTGGATTGGGCGGTGTGTTGCACCAACGCCTTGAAAAACGGCGGCAACAGACCATCCAGATAATTGTGTGCGGCCCGCGCCACCTGGCGCGCCAGAAACGGCACCGTGTCCTCGAACAGATAGAGGATGCCACGCAATTGGTTGAGTTCGCTCATGGCATCGGCGGGGGCATTTTCCAGGGTGACCTGTTCGCCCAAGGCAAAGATCGGCAAATGCGGGGCACGGGTGCGGGCCAGGCGAATCAGCTCGACCATGTTCTGTAACAAGTGGGTGTTTTCGCCGGCGCCCTCGGCCGCCACCAACATGCAGGCCAAGCCATGGTGGGTGGAGGCCACCAGACGCGCTTCGGCGTAATCGACGGCGGACAATATGCTGAAACCGTCCTGGGCAAGCTCGGCAGCAATCCCGCGCACGCGATCACCGGCGACGCAATCGCTCTTGATGTCGCGGTGGACGATCAGAATGGGGAAGTTCAGGTCTTTGTACATACGCGCAAGCATAGTAGGAGCAGAGCTTGCTCGCGATGGCCACACTGCAATACATCAAACTAACCGCGGCGCATTCATCGCTGTAGGAGCCAGGCTTGCCTGCGATGGCCACACCGTAATACGTCAGGCAGACCGCGGCGTATTCATCGCGAGCAAGTCGGAGCGCCGAACCGTCTGTTCCTACAGGGGTGGTTACTGCGAAGCCTGCTCCAGTTGCACCCACATGGCCGGCGCACCCGCCGACTTGGCAATCGCCTCAAGGCGCGAGACATGTTCGGCCAACTCATCGTCACTGGCGCGAATGATCCGCGTCAGCGCCCGATCCGCGGGCAGCCGACGAATCTCACTGCCTTGGTTGGCGTTACCATTGCCCTCGCCATCGGTGGCGTTGCCGGCCAGCGACAGGCTGGTCTGGCCACCGGTCATGGTCAGGTAAACGTCGGCAAGAATCTCGGAGTCGAGCAAAGCGCCGTGCAGTTCACGGCCGGAGTTGTCGACGCCATAACGCTTGCACAAGGCATCGAGGCTGTTGCGCTGGCCAGGGTGGCGCGCGCGCGCCATCAACAGGGTGTCGAGGATGCTGCAGTGCTGGGTGATGTCGGCGCGGTGAGCCTGGCCCATCAGCGCGAATTCGTTGTTGATAAAGCCAACGTCGAACGCCGCGTTGTGGATGATCAGCTGAGCGCCTTCGATAAACTCGAAGAATTCGTCAGCGACTTCGGCAAAACGGGGCTTGCCGACCAGAAACTCGTTAGTGATACCGTGAACGCCGATGGCGCCCTCGTCACTCTCGCGATCCGGCTGCAGGTAGACGTGGAAATGGCGCCCGGTCAGGCGGCGGCCCATCAGTTCGACACAGCCGATCTCGATGATCCGGTGACCATCGGTCACCGGCATACCGGTGGTTTCGGTATCGAGTACAACCATTCTCTGAGCCATTAGTGGCAATCCCCCATCACGCCGTCAATCAAGCGGCGAATCTTAACACGGATGGGGGAAGGCTTTCCTGGCTCGACGTTACTGGGTGCGTGCGCCGTACAGGTTGATAAACGCGCTGGCCACTGCATCCAGATTGTCTTCGTTCAGGCCAGCCATGCAGATCCGCCCGCTACCGATCAGGTAAACCGCTTGTTCATCGCGCAGGCGATCAACCTGGGCGGCGCTGAAGCCGGTGTAGCTGAACATGCCTTTCTGGGTCAGGAAGAAGCTGAAATCCTGGTCAGGCAAGGCCGCGCTCAAACGCTCTACCAATTGCTGGCGCATGGACACGATGCGCAGGCGCATAGCCTCCACTTCACTTGTCCAGGAGGCCTTGAGCGCAGCATCGCCCAGCACCTTGGCCACGATCTGAGCGCCATGACGGGGCGGGCTGGAGTAGTTCTGGCGGATGGTGAATTGCAGCTGGCCCAACACGTTTTCAGCCGTGTGGGCATCGTCACAGATTACCGACAGGCCGCCGACACGCTCGCCGTACAGCGAAAAGATCTTGGAGAACGAGTTGCTCACCAGGCAGTTGACACCCGCATTGGCCATGGCACGAATAGCGTAGGCATCTTCCTCCATGCCGTCGCCAAAGCCCTGATAGGCAATGTCGAGGAAGGCGATCAGGTCACGCGCCTTGACTACTTGGGTGACCTGATCCCATTGCGCAGGGGGCAGGTCGGCACCGGTCGGGTTGTGGCAGCACGGGTGCAGCAGCACGATGCTCTGGGCTGGCAAGGCTTGCAGCGCCTGGAGCATGGCATCGAAACGTACGCCGCCGGTCTGGGCGTCGAAGTACGGATAGGTGTTAACGGTAAAACCGGCCCCACCAAAGATCGCGTGGTGGTTCTGCCAGGTGGGATCGCTGACCCAGACTTGAGAGTCGGGGTAGTAGCGCTTGAGGAAATCGGCGCCGATTTTCAACGCGCCGGAACCGCCGACCGTTTGCACGGTGGCTACGCGCTTCTCGTCCACAGCCGGGTGGCTTGCGCCAAACAGCAGCGCCTGGATGCCGGAGCGATAAGCGCCCAGGCCTTCCATTGGCAGGTACAAGGATGCACCCTGCTCGTCTTCGAACAATTCGCATTCGGCGGCCAGGGCAGCAGCCGGCAGCGGGATCGCGCCCTCATTGTCGTAATACAGACCGATGCTGAGGTTGACCTTGTTCGCCCGCGGATCCTGCTCGAAAGCTTCCATCAGCGAAAGAATAGGATCGCCAGCGTAGGGCGCCACATGGTTGAACATTTCATAACTCCTAAGGGGCAAGCATGCCCAATTGACCGCTACAGGTCGCGGGCACCGGGCAAAGATCGGCGAGCATGTATTTAGCGCGCCCAGCCGGCCGGGTCAACCGGCAATCGCAGGCCTTCGCCCAATGGCGCAAAAACCAGGGAACCGTGCAGCGGGTTGCTGCCAAGCATTACGCGGAGGATGTGCTGTTTACGATTCGCAATGACAACCCTTCATAACCCTCCAGGTTGATCATCATCTCCCCGTTTTCAGTCAGATCCCCTTCCACTCGTTCGTTGATCATGTCGACGACCACGCCCGGGCTGATACCCGGCAGGATGAGCATTTCGCTCAAGGGCTGGGCGCCGAAGTTCAAGGCCGTGACTTGGATGCCGCGCCCAGCCGGCAGCTCATGGACCATCACCAGCAGCGCCGGATTTTCAACGTCGGGGATCAGGATTTGCCGGCTGGCGGCGATCGAATAAGCCTGACGTACGGCCAGAATTTTCTTCACCGTGCTGGCGAATGAGTCCGGTCGCTGCAACTGGCTGACCAGGCTGCCGTAAAGCGCCCTGGCCCGCGGCATGCCTTCGGCGGAGTGGCTGGCATCGGGCGACAGGTCCGCCAGATCGTAGGCGCCTCGGTGAATCCAGCGAGTATCGCCATCACCCATCATGCTCGCCACCTCCGTGGCCGCCAGCGGCAGCGCACCCACCAGGTCCCAACCGGACAGGGCAAACACCCCCGGTTGCATGGCGTTGTACATCACCAGCAACACATGGACGTGCTGGATCATGGCCAGGTCCGAGGCGCTCAATTGTTCCAGGTCGCGCAGCCCCAGGGCGGCCGTGATAATGCTGACGGTGGTGCAGGACACCCCATTGGTGACGAACTTGAGATTGTAGGGTGCATGCTCGCCAGCCAAGCGCTCGTACATTTCCTCGCGGATATGCTCACGCAAGATGCTGCCAGGGAACGTCTGGCCCTTGTACAGATAGGTATCGTTGGCGTGCAGGGTCCAGAAGTGGACCAGTTCCAGGGTCAGCTCATCGTGATTTTGCAGGGCATGGATCAATGAGGCCGGATCGATACCGAAGCCATGCATCTGGTGCAGCATCAGTCGCAGGAATTCGGTGTCGCCCGTCAGCAAGGCGTGCTGGTAAGCCGGTCGGGTGATGAAATCGTAGGAAAGATCTGCTCCGCCTTTGGACATTCCGGCGATATCGTCCAGCGTCAGGTTCAACTCCTGAAAACTGAAGCCGCCTGCCTTGCGAATCATCCCACCCAGCAGTTGATTACCGGTGATCGACAATGGGTGGCTTTCCGACCAGGCATTGCCCTCGGCCCGACGCTCCACCCCAAGGAAACCATTGGCATCCAGGCGCAGGATGCGCGCGCCGAATACATCAATGGCCTGCAAGGCATCGCCAATGATCAGCCGTTGCGCGGCAAAGCTTGGGTCCAGCCAGTTCAGCGACGGCTGGCCCTCCTTGAAATAATGCAAATACACCCAGCGCCGCACTTGGCCATCCACGCCCCTTACAGGGGGTGTCGCGCTCCAGTCGGTTTCCTTGACCCCTGGCTCGAAGAAAATCACCCGTTGCAACTGGCCAACAATGTAGTGCTTGTCCCTCAATGCATCGACAGTCGCGGGCAACAGGTTGATCGCATCTCGCCCCTCTGGCACGTCGGGCAATAAGGGCCAGTCTTCTTCATTAATCTGGACCATGTGATAGAGCCCTGGGTATTCACCATAGGCCAACTCGGCCAGGCGAAAATCCGCGCCCTTGCCGGTGTGCGACGGGATGGAATCTTCGATGGTGATCGCGTTATGCGCCGCCGCCACACGGGCCAGCTGGATCAATTGCTCTTCGCTGCCGTAACGAGGGTCGATGGTGGAGCTGATACGGTCGAAATTACCGTCCACACTGGGTGTCAGCTCGTAACCGCGCAGCCCCCCGGACTGTTTCAAAGGCCCGCTGTGGATGCCTTGAACGCCGATCTGCGACAGGCTCGTCCAGAGTGTATCGTCGCCCAGCGCCTGCAGCACCGTGCCCTCTGGCGCAGTGATGATTGATGCCGGGTACACAGTGACCCATACCGACGCGATAGCACTGGCGTCCCGTGGCCTGGCCTGGGCGTAAGGGTGCTGCCAAAGGCGCCCGTGGCCCGCGTACAGTCGCGCCCGCTCCGTGGCGGCCTGTAGCATGGAATGCTCGACCAGCCATTGGGTATAGTGCTTGTCGTGTGTCGTCATGAAGGGCCTTCTCCTGTCCATGAGCGATGCTTTGAAATTTGCTACCCCGCGGCTTATAAGAGTGGCTCAAGGCTGCAAACGTTCGCAGTTTTGCGGGGCCTCCCTGTCGGATGCCGCAAAATCACGTCATGGCCTGCTCCCATGCTTGCGTGGTCCGACCGCCTACAATGCCCCTACGCCTTCCATCGAAAAAGGAATTAATCATGCTCGCCATTGGTGCGAAATCTTTGCTGACGTCCTTGGCCCTGCTGGCGGGCTTGGCCTGCGCTCAATCCGCTTTGGCTCATGCCCACCTCAAAAGCGAATCCCCGGCCGCCGACAGCACCGTGACCGCCCCCGCAGAGGTTCGACTGAATTTCTCAGAAGGCATTGAAGAGAAGTTCAGTAAAGTCACCCTGACCCGCGATGGCTCGGCCATTGCCGTAAAAAGCGTCGCCACCGATGGCAGCGACAAGAAAGTACTGATCGTTACTCCCGAACAGCCGTTGAGCGCCGGTGACTACGAGGTGAAATGGGAAGTGTTGTCTATCGATACCCACAAGAGCGATGGTCGCTACGGCTTCAAGGTAGGCAATTGAGTTCATGCACAGCGCAATAGTCTTCTGTCGGTTTGTGCACTTCTCTATTGTGCTGCTGATGTTCGGGGCCATGCTGCTCAGGCCTCTGCTGGCCAATGCAGGCTATGGCGACAACCCATCTCGCGGCCTGCAGCGCAAGCTTGAGCATATTCTGCGCTGGCTGGCGGCACTGGCCTTGCTGAGCGGTGTCGCATGGCTGCTGCTGATTACCGCCAGCATGGTCGGCAACTGGCCCGCCGCCCTGGAACCTTCGATGCTCTGGCGCGTACTGGACGGCACCTTCTTCGGCCAAGTCTGGCGCTGGCACCTGCTGTTCAATGTAGCCCTGCTCGGCTGCCTGCTGTTTGTTCGCAGCAACCCCTGCAAACTACGAGAATGCTTGAGCGCCGCCGCCCTCGCCACCCTCGCCCCGGTTGGCCACGCCGCCATGCTCGATGGCCTGGCCGGCCAGTTGTTGATGCTCAATCAATTGGTGCATCTGCTGTGTGTGGGCGCCTGGCTGGGTGGCTTGATGCTGTTGGCGCTGATGCTTGCGCCGCCCCAGGCACCGAACGTACGCCACGTGCTGCACCGCTTCAGCGGCTGGGGCTATGGATTGGTGGCCGCAATCATCTTGACCGGCTTGGTCAATGTTCGAGTATTGACCGGGCACTTCTGGCCTACACCGGTGTTTTCCGGCTTCGCCTTGATACTGCTGGTCAAGGTATCGCTGGTGGTGGCAATGCTGATACTGGCATTGCTCAACCGGCAGAGCAGCCGCACCGGGCGGTTGCAAATCCTGCGTACCAGCGTGAACCTTGAGTGGATGATTGGCCTGGGGGCTGTTGCAGCGGTCTCTTGGCTGGGAACCTTGCCGCCGATGCCGGCCTGAACAAAAACGCAGCGGACTGCAACCTGTAGCCGCTGCCGATAGGCTGCGATCGACCGCAACGCGGGCGCAGGATCTTGAAAGGCGCCCCTGGCGGGACGCATCGCAGCCTTCGGCAGCGGCTACAGGGCGGCTACTGGCAGTCTTGGTCAGGACTGTTTATAGCCGCGCACTTCGTCGACACCGCGGTTGGCCAACTGGTCGGCGCGTTCGTTGCCGTGGTGCCCGGTGTGGCCGCGCACCCACTTCCAGGTGACTTGATGGCGGCCAACCTGCTCATCGAGTTGCTGCCAGAGGTCGGCATTCTTGACCGGTTGCTTGGCGGCGGTTTTCCAGCCGCGTTTTTTCCAGTTGACCATCCACTCGTTGATGCCTTTCATGACATATTCCGAGTCGGTGACCAGCAGCACTTCACATTCGCGCTTGAGCTCCTCCAGGCCTCGAATGGCCGCGGTGAGTTCCATGCGGTTGTTGGTAGTGTCTTTCTCACCACCCCATAATTCTTTCTCGACGCCCTTGCACACCAGCAAGGCGCCCCAGCCACCAACACCCGGGTTGCCCTTGCAGGCACCATCGGTGTAAATCTCGACGCTATCGCTCATCTACCCACTTTCCATCAATGATTGCCGTACGCTTCACGGCTTGGAATCGCGCCGATTGACCTTGGCCAATGGTAGCGGCAGCAGCTTGCCCATCGGCTCACGGCGAACCTGGCGCAGCGGGCGAAGGCCCACCACCAGCTTGCGCGCTACCAGCAGATAGACACCACCACCGGCACTTTGCCAGCGCCCTGCGCGCCGCTCCCAACCTTCAAGTCGCGATTGCCAGACCGGCGACGCAAGCGGCGGACGATAGCACCCGAAGCGGCGTTTCTCCAGCGCGAAGCCCAGCAGGTTGAGCCAGTCACCGACCCGCGAGGCGGAGATGCAACGCGCCTTGCGCAAGGCATCGTGAGCAAACACATGTCGAAGCCCCCAGGTGCTCCAGGGGTTGATACCCACGATCAGCAGATGTCCGCCTGGGCGAACCGCATGGGCAGCCTCACGCAGCAGCCCATGGGGCGAGAGGCTGAAGTCCAGGCCATGCTGCAGCACCACCACATCGGCGGCATGCTCGCTGAGCGGCCAGGCCTGCTCTTCGCAGACAATTTCGACGCCGGCGAAGGGTGCCCCCAGGCGGACATTGCGCTGCACCTGGGCGGCATTGGGCGGTGCCTCGGCGCTCGGCCCGTAATGGACAAGGTAACCACCAAAATAACGCGCCAGCTCATCCTCGAGCAGGCGTTGTTCGGCCCGCAGCATTTGCTGGCCCAGCGGCCCGGCGAACCAGTCCCGCGCCAGGCTGATCAGCTCCAGCCAGTCCGGATCGGCTTGAGCGAAGGCGTTGTCGGTCATCGCACTGTTCTCCTGGAACCCTTGAAGCTCTAAGATGCACCATTGTTTCCCGCTTGGCGAACTGCACCATGATTCAAATTGATGCCCTGCCCGCTTTTTCCGACAACTACCTGTGGTTGTTGCAAGACGACGTCACTCGCCGCTGCGTGGTGGTCGACCCCGGCGATGCCGAACCGGTACTGGCCTGGCTCGAATCCCATCGCGGCTGGCAGCTCGAAGCCATCCTGGTGACCCATCACCATCATGACCATGTCGGTGGTGTGGAACGCCTCAAGCAGGCTACCGGCGCCCGCGTCTTCGGGCCCGCCGCTGAAAACATCCCGGGCCGCGACCAGGCACTCGGCGACAATGACTCGGTAGAAGTACTGGGCCTGAAATTCCAGGTGCTGACAGTACCTGGCCATACCCTGGGCCACATTGCCTACTACCACCATTGCGACCACGCTCCGTTGCTGTTTTGCGGTGACACCCTGTTCGCTGCAGGCTGCGGTCGCCTGTTCGAGGGCACGCCGCAGCAGATGCACGCCTCGCTCAGCCGCCTGGCGAGCCTGCCGGACGACACGCTGGTTTACTGCACTCACGAATACACGTTAAGCAACCTGCGCTTCGCCTGCGCGGTGGAACCTGAGAATCCGCACGTTCAGCGTCGCTTCGAAGAGGTTCGGCAACTTCGCGAGCAGAATCGCATCACTTTGCCATCAACTTTAGCGCTTGAAAAACTCACAAACCCCTTCCTGAGGGTCGGCGAAACATCTGTTAAAGAAAAAGCAGACAAACGGGCAGGCCACGGTCTAGACAGTCCAAGTGCCGTTTTTGCGGGGCTAAGGGCTTGGAAGGATACGTTCTAAACAGTGCGTTGAAGGTTCGCTTGGTTCTCAAAGGTTGACCATGTACAGGCTGCTTTCTAGAATCGGCCGACATTTTTGCCCGGAACTCTCTTCCAGCCAATGTCACCCTCTATACGCAAAACCACCAAGGCAGACGCCTTCACGCGACTGGCTCAAGCCATCGCCGTCGCGCTGTCCGCCGCTACACTGGTCGGTTGCCAGAGCACCGGGCAAGTCTCGGACACAGAAAACCCGCGTGCCCATAACCTGGCTACGCGGGCCAAGCCCAAACCCGTTATCCTGACCCAGAAAGCAACCCAGGAAGCCCCTCAGGACGTCTGGGAGCGCATGCGCCAAGGTTTCAAGTTGCAAGATGACGTCGCGGTCAACCCACGCATCGAACAACAACGGCTTTGGTTTGCCAGCAATCCATCATTTCTTGAAGGTGCCGGTGATCGCGGCAGCCTTTATATCCACTACATCGTCGAACGCCTCGAAGAGCGTGACATGCCGCTGGAGCTGGCGCTGCTTCCGGTGATCGAAAGTGCCTATAACCCTCTGGCCTATTCTCGAAGCCATGCGGTGGGGCTCTGGCAATTCATCCCGTCCACCGGCCGTTATTTCAACCTGCGTCAAACCAATTTCTACGATGGCCGCCGCGATGTGACGGCTTCCACAGGTGCGGCACTGGATTACCTGTCGCGCCTGCACGACATGTTCAACGGCGACTGGCTGTTGGCCCTGGCCGCCTACAACGCGGGCGAGGGTACCGTCAGCCGGGCGATCGAGCGCAACGAAAAAGTCGGCCTGCCCACTGACTTCTGGAACCTTCCGCTGCCGCAGGAAACTCGCGACTACGTGCCCAAGCTACTGGCCTTGTCGCAGGTCGTCATGGCGCCAGATGCCTACGGGGTCAACCTCACCCCAATCGCCAACGAACCCTATTTTGAAGTCGTCGAAATCAATAGTCGCATGGACCTGTCTCGAGTCGCGGCACTGGCCAATATCGACGAAGACGAAATGTTCCAACTTAATCCGGCGTTCAAGAAACGCATGACGCTCGACGGCCCTCAGCACTTGCTGGTCCCGACTGCCAAGGCGCAGATCCTGGCCACCAGCCTGTCGAACATGAAGCCCGAAGAACTGCTGAGCCTGCAACCCAAGCAGAAGGTCTTCGAAGAGGTTGCCAGCACTTCGCCAAGCCGTCCGCGCAACTACCGGATCAAGCCAGGTGACACCCTGACCAGCATTGCCAAGGCCAACAAGGTCGACGTCAAGGATCTTCAGCACTGGAACCAGGTCACCGGCAAAAACCTCAAGGTTGGCCAGACCCTGGTCATGCAAGACAACAGCCGCAGCAGCGCCAGCAAGAAAAGAGCCACTACCTACAAAGTTCGCAAGGGTGACTCACTGTATTTGGTCGCGAAGCGTTTCAACGTTGAAATGCAGCACCTCAAGCGCTGGAACCCGAAAAGCGCCCGCGCCCTCAAGCCCGGCCAGACGCTGACCGTCTACAAGCCTCACTGATCCCACCCAAGCCACCAGGGCAACCTTGGTGGCTTGCTTGCAAACCTGCCCGCCTAAAGCCCTGCAAGGCACTCTTTTTCCAGTCCAGACAAACTGTTACTGTAGCTGCAATAAAGCCCAAGCCCGCCTGGATCGGATCTCTGACTTGAAGCGTCCCCTCCTCCTGCTGCTCATCAGCCTGGCATTGAGCTTTTCCGCGAGCGCAACAATCAGCGAAAGCCATGGTTATGCGCAGTTCGGCACGCTCAAGTATCCAGCCAAATTCACCCACTTCGACTGGGTCAACCCCAACGCCCCCAAAGACGGTACGTTGCGGGCAATGGCTTCCGGCACCTTCGATACCCTCAACCCCTACACCTTCAAAGGGACCAGCCCGGTCTCGACGCCCAACTTCCTGCAATACGGTGTCAACGAGCTCAACCAGACGTTGATGGCGGGCACAGGGCAATATGACCCTTCCGGGGACGAACCGACGTCCAGTTACGGCCTGATCGCCCAGTCTGTGGAATACAGCGAGGATCGCAGCTGGGTGGTGTTCAATCTGCGCCCACAAGCGCGCTTCCATGACGGCGTACCGATCACCGCTGCCGATGTCGCGTTCTCCTACCGTACCCTGCTCAAGCAAGGCCATCCGCTCTATCGGACCAACCTGCAGGAGGTTGCCCGCGTTGACATCCTCAACGCCCACCGGATTCGCTTTGTCTTCAAGCGCGCCGGCAACCCGTTGCTGATCCTGCGTTTGGGCGAGTTGCCCGTGCTGCCCCGCCACTACTGGAAAGACCGCGACTTCCAGGCCACCACCTTCGAGCCCCCTCTGGGGAGCGGGCCTTACCGCATCACAGAGGTTCAGCCAGGTCGCCGACTGGTGTTCGAGCGAGTCAAGGATTGGTGGGGCAAGGATTTGCCGGTCAATCGCGGCAAATACAATTTCAACCGCGTCGAAGTCGAGTTCTACCGCGATAGTGAGGTCGCCTTTGAAGCGTTCAAGGCTGGCGAGTTCGACATCTACATCGAGCATCAGGCGAAAAACTGGAGCAACGGCTACAACTTTCCCGCGGTACGCCGTGGCGAGATCATCAAGGCACAAATCCCGCACCAGATCCCGACGCAGACCCAAGGGTTGTTTATGAACAGCCGCCGACCATCCTTCAGTGATGTCCGGGTGCGGCAGGCGCTGGGGATGATGTTCGACTTCGAATGGACCAACCGCACCCTGTTCAGCGGTGCCTACCAGCGCGCCTTGAGCTACTACCCCAACAGCGAATTCACCGCCAGCGGCTTGCCGACCGGGCGTGAATGGCTACTGCTGTCGACCTGGCGCCAACAGTTGCCGCCGAGCCTGTTCACCGAACCGTTCAGCGTGCCTCGTACCGAAGGTCGCGGCATCCCGCGTGAAACCTTGCGCCGCGCCCTGGGTCTGTTAAGCGATGCTGGCTGGAAGCTTTCCGGCCAGCGGCTACTCGACCACGATGGGCAGCCGCTGCACCTGGAGATCCTGCTGGTCAACCCGAACCTTGAGCGGATCCTGCAACCTTATGTCGAAAATCTTGCCAGCGTGGGCATCGATGCGCGCTTGCGCACCGTGGATCGAGCCCAGTACAAACAACGGCTCGACCAATTTGATTTCGACATGATTCTGATGACCCTCAATCAGACCTTGAGCCCCGGCCTGGAACAATGGCAGTACTTCCACTCAAGCCAGGCGTCGATCAAGGGCAGCAAGAACTACGCAGGCGTGGCCGACCCGATTGTCGATCACCTGCTCGAACATCTGCTCGGCGCCCAAACCCGTGACGAGCAAATAGCGACAGTCAAGGCGCTTGATCGCGTACTGCTGTCCCAGCACTACATGATCCCCAATTGGTACATCAACTATCATCGCCTGGCGCACCGCAACCGGTTCGCCTTCGTCACCACGCCGCCCTATACCCTGGGTTTGAGCGCCTGGTGGCTGAAGCCTTCGGAGAAAGCCCAATGATGCCCATGCGCACAATGCGCCAGCTGGTCGGCGGTCTGTTGCTGGCCGGCCTGAGCAGTCTTGCCCTGGCGGCACCCCAGCACGCCCTCACGCTCTACGACGAAACGCCGAAGTACCCTGCCAACTTCAAGCACTTTGACTACGTCAACCCGGACGCCCCCAAGGGCGGCACATTCCGCCAGGCCGGCTTCGGCGGCTTTGACAGTCTCAACCCCTTTATCAACAAGGGCGTGCCCGCCGACGATATCGGCCTGATCTACGACACCCTTGCCCGCCAGAGCCTGGATGAGCCTTTTACCGAATACGGCCTGGTGGCCGGCAAAATCGAAAAGGCCCCGGACAACAGCTGGGTACGCTTCTACATCCGCCCCGAGGCGCGCTTTCATGATGGCCACCCCATGCGCGCCGACGACGTGGTGTTCAGCTTCCAGACCCTGATCAAGAACGGCGCGCCACTGTACCGAACCTACTACGCCGACGTCGCCGAAGTGGTCGCCGAAGATCCGCTACGGGTCCTGTTCAAGTTCAAGCACAGCAACAACCGTGAGTTGCCGCTGATTCTTGGCCAACTGCCGGTGTTGCCCAAGCACTGGTACGAACATCGCGATTTCGCCAAGGGCAACCTTGAGATTCCTCTGGGCAGCGGCCCGTACAAAGTGGCCGCGGTCAAGGCCGGGCGCTCGGTGCGTTACGAGCGGGTCAAGGATTACTGGGGCAAGGACCTGCCCATTAACCGCGGCTTCTACAACTTCGATTACCTGACCACTGATTACTACCGCGACAACACCGTGGCGCTGGAGGCCCTCAAGGCGGGTAATTTCGATTACTGGCTGGAAATGAGCGCCAAGAACTGGGCCACCGCGTATGACATCCCCGCCGTTCGCGAAAAACGCCTGTTGCGCGAGCAAATTCCCAACGGCAACCCCACGGGCATGCAAGGCTTTGTCTATAACCTGCGCCGGCCCGTCTTCCAGGACATTCGTGTACGCGAAGCATTGAGCCTGCTGCTGGACTTCGAATGGACCAATAAACAACTGTTCAACGGTGCCTACACACGCACCGGCAGCTTCTTCGAAAACTCGGAAATGGCCGCCCGCGACTGGCCTTCGCCCGAAGAGTTGAAAATCCTTGAGCCGCTACGCAGCCAAGTGCCGGACAAGGTCTTCACCGAGGTCTTCAAAAACCCCGTGACCGATGCCAGCGGCATGATCCGCAGCCAACAACGGCGTGCCTATCAGCTGCTGCAGGAGGCCGGCTGGCGCATCAAGGATGACAAGATGGTCGACGCTCAGGGCAAACCGGTGTCCATCGAGTTTCTCCTGGCCCAGACCGAGTTCGAGCGTGTGCTGCTGCCCTACAAGCGCAACCTGAGCGACCTTGGTATCGACCTGGTGATCCGCCGAGTCGACGTCTCGCAGTACATCAATCGCCTGCGCTCACGTGATTTCGACATGATCGTCGGGGGTTTTCCGCAATCCAGCTCCCCCGGTAACGAGCAGCGCGAATACTGGCAATCGTCCAGCGCCGACAATCCCGGCAGTCGCAACTATATCGGCCTCAAAGACCCGGCCATCGACAACCTGGTCGAAAGCCTGATCAATGCAGACTCGCGGCAAAACCTCATCGACCATACCCGCGCGCTGGACCGTGTACTGCTGTGGGGCTTCTATGTGATTCCCAACTGGCATATCAAGACCTGGCGAGTGGCCTACTGGGACCACATCGGCCACCCGACGGTGACGCCCAAATACGATGTCGGCATCACCACCTGGTGGCTCAAGCCCGATGCCAAGCCTGCCGTGACGCCTGCGCCTGCGCAAGACGCGTCCACGCCTGAAAACGGGGAACAGTGACATGCTGGCGTATATCCTGCGGCGCCTGCTGCTGATTATCCCGACACTGTTCGGCATCCTGGTGATCAACTTCCTGATCATTCAGGCCGCGCCCGGTGGGCCGGTGGAACAGATGATTGCCAAGCTCGAAGGCTTCGAGGGCGCCACCAGCCGGATCGCCGGCGGTGGTGCGGAAGTCTCGGTGGCCGGCTCCAGCTATCGAGGCGCCCAGGGCCTGGACCCGGCCCTGGTCAAGGAGATCGAGCGCATGTACGGCTTTGACAAGTCGGCGCCGGAACGCTTGTGGATCATGGTCAAGAACTACGCCCAACTGGATTTTGGCGACAGCTTCTTTCGAGACGCCAAGGTCATCGACTTGATCGTCGAAAAAATGCCGGTATCGATCTCCCTGGGGCTATGGAGCACCCTGATCATGTACCTGGTGTCGATCCCCCTGGGGATCGCCAAGGCCACTCGGCATGGCAGCAGCTTCGACGTCTGGACGAGCTCGGCCATCATCGTCGGCTATGCCATCCCGGCGTTCCTGTTTGCCATTCTGCTGATCGTGATGTTTGCCGGAGGCAGCTATTTCGACTGGTTCCCCCTGCGCGGGCTGACCTCCAACAACTTCGATGAACTGACCCTGGGCGGCAAGATCCTCGACTACTTCTGGCACCTCGCATTGCCCGTCACCGCCCTGGTCATCGGCAACTTCGCCACCATGACCTTCCTGACCAAAAACAGCTTCCTGGATGAGATCAACAAACAATATGTGGTCACCGCCCGCGCCAAAGGCCTGAGCAAAAACCGCGTGCTGTACGGTCATGTCTTTCGCAATGCGATGTTGTTGGTGATCGCCGGCTTTCCGTCGGCCTTCATCGGCATCTTCTTCACAGGCTCCCTGCTGGTGGAGGTGATCTTCTCCCTGGATGGCCTGGGCCTGATGAGCTTCGAGGCGGCGATCAACCGCGATTACCCGGTGGTGTTCGGCACCCTGTTCATCTTTACCTTGCTGGGATTGGTGGTGAAATTGATTGGCGACCTGACCTACACCCTGGTCGATCCACGTATCGACTTCGAAAGCCGGGGGCATTGAGATGAATCTTTCTCCGCTCAATCGCCGGCGCTTCGAACTGTTCAAATCCAATAAGCGTGGCTGGTGGTCACTGTGGCTGTTTCTGATTCTGTTCGGCCTGAGCCTGGGTGCCGAGTTGATCGCCAACGACAAGCCATTGGCCGTGCGCTATGACGGCGAGTGGTATTTCCCGGCCGTCAAACGCTACCCGGAAACCACCTTCGGCGGCGAATTCCCGCTGGAAGCCAACTACAAGAGCCCTTACATCCGCGAACTGCTGGCCGCCAAGGACAGCTGGATCCTTTGGGCGCCGATTCCGTTCAGCTACCAGAGCATTAACTACGACCTGAAAGTCCCTGCCCCCGGGCCGCCGTCGGCACAGAACTGGCTCGGCACCGACGACCAAGGCCGCGATGTGCTAGCGCGAGTCATCTATGGGTTTCGCGTTTCGGTGCTGTTCGCCCTGAGCCTGACACTGTTCAGCTCCATCATCGGCGTGGCGGCCGGTGCCCTGCAGGGCTATTACGGCGGCTGGGTGGACCTGGCCGGCCAGCGCTTTCTGGAGATCTGGTCAGGGTTGCCGGTGCTGTACCTGTTGATCATCCTCGCAAGCTTCGTACAGCCCAATTTCTGGTGGCTGCTGGGGATCATGCTGCTTTTTTCCTGGATGAGCCTGGTGGACGTGGTACGCGCCGAGTTCCTGCGCGGGCGCAACCTTGAATACGTCCGCGCCGCCCGCGCCCTGGGCATGCAAAATGGCGCGATCATGTACCGCCACATCCTGCCCAACGCCATGGTCTCGACCATGACCTTCCTGCCATTCATCCTCACCGGTGCGATTGGCACCCTGACTGCCCTGGACTTCCTCGGCTTCGGCCTGCCCCCCGGCGCGCCGTCGCTGGGCGAACTGGTCGCCCAGGGCAAATCCAATCTGCAGGCGCCGTGGCTGGGCATCAGCGCCTTCGCCGTGCTGGCTGTGATGCTGAGCTTGCTGGTATTTATTGGCGAATCCGCTCGCGATGCCTTCGACCCGAGGAAATAAGATGAATCAGGACAATCTGATCGAAGTCCGCGACCTGGCCGTCGAGTTCATTGTTGGCGAACAGCGTCAGCGCGTGGTCGAAGGCATCAGCTTTGATATTCGTCGCGGCGAGACCCTGGCCCTGGTGGGGGAAAGTGGTTCGGGCAAATCGGTGACCGCGCACTCGATCCTGCGCCTGCTGCCCTACCCCATCGCCCACCACCCTAGCGGCACGATCACCTATGGCGCCCGTGACTTGCTGAGCCAGGACGAAAAGCATTTGCGGCATATTCGTGGCAACCGCATCGCCATGATCTTCCAGGAGCCGATGACCTCGCTCAACCCGCTGCACAACATCGAAAAGCAGATCAACGAAATTCTCGCCCTGCACAAGGGCCTGCGTGGCAAGGCCGCCACCGCGCGTACCCTTGAGTTGTTGGAGCTGGTCGGCATCCCGGAGCCCCACAAACGGCTCAAGGCCCTGCCCCATGAGCTCTCGGGCGGGCAGCGACAACGGGTGATGATCGCCATGGCGCTGGCCAACGAGCCTGAGCTGCTGATTGCTGATGAGCCGACCACGGCGCTTGATGTCACCGTCCAACTGAAAATCCTCGAGTTGCTCAAGCAATTGCAGGCCCGCCTGGGCATGGCCTTGCTGTTGATCAGCCACGATTTGAACCTGGTGAAAAGAATTGCTCACCGCGTATGTGTCATGCAGCGCGGTCGCATCGTCGAACAGGCATCATGCGAAGAGCTGTTCCGCGCACCGCAGCATCCGTATACCCAGGTTCTGCTAGGCGCAGAACCCAGTGGCGAGCCGGCAGGCACTACAGCCGGGGCACCGCTGCTTGAAGTCGAAGACCTGCGCGTCTGGTTTCCGATCAAAAAAGGGTTGCTGCGCCGCACCGTCGATTACGTCAAAGCGGTAGATGGCATCAACTTCAGCCTGCCTCAGGGCCAGACCTTGGGCATCGTCGGTGAGAGTGGTTCGGGCAAGTCCACCCTGGGGTTGGCGATTCTGCGGCTATTGAGTAGCCAGGGCGCCATCCGTTTTCAGGGAAAGGCGCTAGACTGCCTGTCGCAGCAAGAGGTACGCCCCTTGCGCCGGCAGATGCAGGTGGTGTTCCAGGACCCGTTTGGCAGCCTCAGCCCACGCATGTGCGTGAGCGAGATCGTCGGAGAAGGCCTGCGCATCCATCGGATCGGTACGGCAGCGGAGCAGGAACAAGCCATCATTGAGGCGCTCAAGGAGGTAGGTCTGGACCCGGACACCCGGTATCGCTACCCTCACGAGTTTTCCGGGGGGCAGCGACAGCGTATTGCCATCGCCCGGGCACTGGTTTTGAAACCGGCACTGATATTGCTAGATGAGCCCACTTCGGCGCTCGATCGCACCGTACAGCGCCAAGTGGTAGAGCTGCTGCGCTCGCTACAGACCAAGTACAACCTGACGTACTTGTTCATCAGCCATGATCTGGCGGTGGTCAAGGCGCTGAGCCATCAGTTGATGGTGGTCAAGCAAGGTCAAGTGGTTGAACAGGGGTCGGCACACAGCATCTTTGCCGCACCGCAACATCCTTATACACAGCAGCTGCTGGAAGCCGCTTTTCTGGCTCCAACAGCTGTCGATTAACCTGAAGAGGAACAACACATGGGTTTTCTCGCCGGTAAGCGCGTCCTGATCGTCGGTGTCGCCAGCAAACTGTCCATCGCATCCGGCATCGCTGCCGCCATGCATCGCGAGGGCGCAGAACTTGCCTTCACCTACCAGAACGAAAAGCTCAAGGGCCGCGTCGAAGAGTTCGCCGCAGGCTGGGGTTCGAACGCAGAGCTGTGCTTCCCCTGCGACGTTGCCAACGATGACGAGATCGCCAAGGTCTTCGAAGAACTGAGCAAGAAATGGGACGGCCTGGACTGCATCGTGCACTCCGTCGGTTTCGCCCCGGGCGACCAACTGAACGGCGACTTCACCGAAGTCACCACCCGTGACGGTTTCCGCATCGCTCACGACATCAGCGCCTACAGCTTCATCGCCCTGGCCAAGGCTGGTCGCGAGATGATGAAAGGCCGCAATGGCAGCCTGCTGACCCTGTCGTACCTGGGCGCCGAGCGCACCATGCCGAACTACAACGTCATGGGCATGGCCAAGGCCAGCCTTGAAGCCGGCGTTCGTTACCTGGCAGGCAGCCTGGGCCCGGAAGGCACTCGCGTCAACGCCGTATCTGCAGGCCCTATCCGCACCTTGGCGGCCTCGGGCATCAAGAGCTTCCGCAAGATGCTGGCCGCCAACGAAGCGCAAACGCCGCTGCGTCGCAACGTCACCATCGACGAAGTCGGCAACGCCGGCGCCTTCCTCTGCTCCGACCTGGCGTCGGGTGTCAGCGGTGAAATCATGTACGTGGACGGCGGCTTCAACACCACCGCCATGGGCGACATCTCGGAATAACTCCCCAGACAAGCCTCACAAAAAAGCCCCGGCTCACTGAGCCGGGGCTTTTTTGTTGCTACCGCGATAAACGCACCGCGGTGCGACCATCACCCTGTAGGAGCAGACCTTGGTCGCGATGGCGTCACCGCGGTTCATCGCTGGGACCGCGGTGATGCCATTACAGACACCGCGGTGATGCCATCGCGAGCAAGCTCTGCTCCTACAGGCCTTCCGGCAGCACTGGCAGGTAGTTCAGCTGCAGGCGCGCGCTGCTCCACTGACGAACCTGGTTGGTCAGCTCCAGGTCATTGTTAAGCTTGCGCCCGTAGGACGGGACGATCTCTTTGAGCTTGTCTTGCCACTGCGTAGTCTGGATACGGTCCTTGAAGGTCTTTTCCAGCACCGTCAGCATGATCGGCGCCGCGGTCGAGGCGCCTGGCGATGCGCCCAGCAGTGCGGCGATGGTACCGTCGGCCGAGGCCACGACTTCAGTGCCGAATTGCAGCACGCCGCCCTTCTCAGCATCTTTCTTGATGATCTGAACACGCTGGCCTGCGTTGAGCAGCGACCAGTCTTCGTTTTTGGCTTGCGGGTAGTATTCACGCAAGGAAGCCATACGCTCGTCGAAGCTCAACATCAACTGGCCCATCAGGTACGTACTCAGGTCCAGGTTGTCGATACCGGCATGGGTCATCGGCAGGATGTTGTGAGTGGTCAAGGCGCTGAACATATCCAGCAACGAGCCATTCTTCAGGAACTTGGTGGAGAAGGTTGCGAACGGGCCGAACAGCAGCACTTCCTTGCCGTCAATCACGCGGGTGTCCAGGTGCGGAACCGACATCGGCGGCGCGCCAACCGAAGCCTTGCCATACAGCTTGGCTTTGTGGCGAGCGACGATTTCAGGGTTGCTGGTCATCAAGAACTGGCCACCGACCGGGAAACCGGCATAGCCGTCAGCTTCCGGGATGCCGGATTTCTGCAACAGCTTCAGGGCACCGCCACCGGCACCGATGAACACGAACTTGGCCTTGACGCTGGTTTCAGCCCCTTTGTTGGCCAGGTCTGCGACGACGACCGTCCAGGTGTTGTCCGCATTGCGCACGATATCGCGCACTTCGTGCTGCACATGCAGCTTGACGTTGTCGTGGCGGGTCAGCGAACCCACGAGTTGACGGGTGATCTCTCCGAAATTCACGTCGGTGCCGATTGGCATCCGCGTGGCCGCGATTTTTTGGTCGCCAGCGCGGCCTTCCATGACCAGCGGCACCCACTGCTGGATCTGCGCGTGGTCTTCGGAATACTCCATGCCACGGAACAGCGAGCTGTGCTGCAGCGCTGCATGGCGCTTCTTGAGAAACTCGACGTTTTTATCACCCCAAACAAAGCTCATGTGCGGGACGTTGTTGATAAAGGTCTTCGGGTTATTCAAGACCTTCTGCTCGATCTGGTAGGCCCAGAACTGCTTGGAGATTTCGAATTGCTCGTTGACCGCCACCGCCTTGCTGATGTCGATGCTGCCGTCGGCGGCCTCGGAGGTGTAGTTCAGTTCACAGAAGGCCGAGTGGCCAGTACCGGCGTTGTTCCAGGCGTTGCTGCTTTCTTCGGCAACCTTGTCCAGACGCTCGTAAATGTCGATGGACCAGCTCGGCTCCAGCTCGTTGAGGTAGGTGCCCAAGCTTGCACTCATGATGCCGCCGCCAATCAGCAACACATCAACGGTTTTCTCAGGTTCATTAGGCTTGGAGCAGCCAACGACGCTCAGGCAGACGAGCATCAGCAGGAATTTTTTCATTGAATCGGTCCAGTTATGAAAGCTGAGCCGTGCTTAGCAAGCGGCGTGCCGAACTGCGTGCGACCAACGGACGCGGGGCTTTGCCAGGTTTTCATGGCGGCGAAATGGCGGATTCCCGCCACAAATGAAAGATATTTCATCCCGAGATGGCGGTTTTCCCCACTTTCACAAAGCGACTAAGGCCAGTCCAGCTCCAGACGGCTTTCAAAAACTCGCGGCTCACCGGTCAGTGGGTCACTGAACTCAAGGCGCTTGGCCAGCAATTTCAAGGGCTTTGTATAATCGTCATCACCCGGCGGGCTGACTTCAGGATAGAAAGGGTCGTTACAGATACTCGCCCCCAGCGCGGTCATGTGGACCCGCAACTGATGGGTTTTGCCGGTGATCGGCGACAGCCCGTAGCGCCACCAGTGGTCACGCTTCTCCAGCACCATCGCGACCGTTTCGCTGTTGCTCTCGCCCTCCACTTCCTGCATTCGAAAGAACGGCTCGCCATTGACCATCCGGCTTTTGTGTACCAGAGGGAACTCGAGGTTCGGCAAAGGTGCAGCAATGGCTTGGTAGTGCTTGTCGATTTTTCGATTGGGGAACAGCGACTGATATAGCGCGCGCGTTTGAGGGTTGGCGGAGAACATTACCAGGCCTGCGGTATGACGGTCGATGCGATGCAGGGGCACCAGATTAGGGTTGTCCAAGCGACGGATCAGGCGGCGCAACAAGGTGTGTTCGACATATTCACCTGTTGGCGTAACTGGCAGGAAATGCGGTTTGTCGGCAATCACCAGATGCTCATCCACAAACAGGATATTTTCCTGGAAGGGGATCACCTTTTCGTTCGGCACTTCTCGAAAGTAATGAATTCGCAGGCCAGTCTTGTAAGGCAGCGCGGCATCAATCGGTTGCCCCATGGCATCCAGCACCCGGCCACGAGCGATACGGTCAAGCCATTGCTCCCGGCCGATAGCCTTGAAGTGATCGCAAAGGCAGTCCAACACCGTCGACCACTGCCCAGGTGGCAGGCAAACGGTGCTGGCCTGAAGACGGGACGGATCGAAAGGAAGGCTGGACATGGACACACTCACAGGGCAATTGCGCGCCATTATCCAGCAAGCTTCGCCCCTCAGCCAGCCTGGGTTGCGGCGGCTTCGGTGAACTCCTTGAGCCAACGCAGCACATCGACCGCCTCCCAACGGCTAGGGTCATACAAGGCGTACAGCAAGCCTTGATAACCCACCACGTCCAGCGGGCGGTGATAGCCTGCGCGCTGGAACAAGGCTTCGATCTCGGCAAAACAGGTGTTGAAATGCACCTTGTTGAACGGCGTCTTGCCCTCTGTCACCAACCCGTCCAGACGCAGTTCCAGCACCGCGTCACGGAGCAGGTCGACGGACATGCGGTTGACGCTATTTTTCAATTGTTCGACATTGACCATTGCTTGGCCTCCATGGCAGTGCTGCCGGGCACGCCACTAATACTGTATTTATATACAGCATAGTGCCTACAGCTTTTATTCGTCAACGACCAAGGTGGTCGGATTCATACAAGCCCGGTTCGATAGCCAAGGCCTCGACGCGCCGTCAGCACCTGCCGACGAGCAGGCCCCTCGCTCAAGCCCACATGCACCCAGCGATCAAACTCCAAAATGACCTGGTCGAACGGCAGATCGCTGTCGGCGATCAGTTGTGCCAACTGGCGCGCCGTAAAACCCGGCGCGGAAATATCGGCGGCCAGGCCACTCATGTGTGCACTTCGGGCGGCACCGCCGATCAATCGATTGAGCGAAGGTGAACGGTAGCCACTGCTGACCAGGATCGGGCTTTTGGTGAGGGCGCGCACTTGTTCGAGAAACGCTGCCAGGCGCTTGAGCCGGGCCAGGATCTGCGGATCAGGATTGTTATCAATACCTTTGCGCGCGGCTGTTTCCGACACGGTCAGTTCGTCGAGGGTAAAAAATTTGCTTAAGAACATGGTCGCCACTCCTTGGCACAGTCTGAGGAAAATGTTCGTGTTTTTCCGGCCGCTTCAGAGTCTCGGCCGGGGCGAATCATTTTCCACAAACCGTTTGCGTGTGCAGCGACAGAAATGCATCAGCAGATGACACTGGCCACCTTTGCGCGTTTTCAGCGCAAAAAGGCAACTAACTGATCGCCGTTGAAAGGCCAGTTCAGTTCGGCGCCATTGTCGACACGACGCAATACGGGGATGCGCAAGGAGTAGGCTGCTAAATACTGTTCATCGTCGGCGATATCGACTAACTCGACCAGCAAACCGCGCTCAACCAACGGCATGATTTCTACCTCGGCCAGTTCGCAAAGATGGCATCCGAGGGTACCGAACAGTTTGCATTCAGGCAGCATGGTCAGGGTCCGGCTATCAGGGTGGGAGGGAAAATATTCTAGGGCCAGATAATAGAGTCGTCGAGCCGCGAAGGTCTCGCGGCTGCTCGGATTTGACTCACTCCTGATTGGTCGAGCCGATCTTGTGAATCGACAGATCCGCGCCGTAGTACTCCTGCTCCTGACTCAAGCGAATCCCCGTCACCGTGCGCAACACTGCATAAACCGCGAAGCCGCCCACCAGCGCTACCACGACCCCGACCAGACACCCCACTAACTGGCTGGCCAGACTCACGCCGCCCAAACCACCCAATGCTGCTTGGCCAAAAATGCCGCACGCAATCCCGCCCCACAGCCCGCACACCCCGTGCAGCGGCCATACCCCCAGAACGTCATCGATCTTCCAGCGATTCTGTGCAGCGGTGAAGCACCAGACAAATAAAGCACCCGCAATCGCTCCCGTGACCAGCGCACCGACCGGGTGCATCAAGTCGGAACCAGCGCAGATCGCCACCAAGCCCGCCAAGGGACCGTTATGCAAAAAGCCCGGG
Source organism: Pseudomonas sp. KH_021 (assembly GCF_057838865.1). Taxonomy (NCBI): domain Bacteria; kingdom Pseudomonadati; phylum Pseudomonadota; class Gammaproteobacteria; order Pseudomonadales; family Pseudomonadaceae; genus Pseudomonas; species Pseudomonas sp. KH_021. The sequence goes on from NZ_CM174477.1 coordinate 4,507,202, forward strand.
TCGTTGCGACCGACCAGCAGTGCCGCCACCGTGCCACCGACCATCGCCATCAGGGAGTTGACCGCCACCAGCCCGCTGACACCTTGCAGCGTCTGGGCACTCATGACGTTGAAGCCGAACCAGCCGACAATCAGAATCCACGACCCCAGGGCCAGGAAAGGGATGTTGGAGGGCGCAAACGCGACCAGGCGACCCTCCCGATAGCGACCATTGCGCGGGCCCAGCAACAATACCGCCGCCAGCGCCAACCAGCCGCCCATGGCATGCACCACCACGGAGCCGGCAAAATCGTGGAACCCGGCGCCGAAGCGCGCCAGCAGCCAGGCCTGGAAACCGAAGTTACCGTTCCAGATCATGCCCTCGAAAAACGGATAGACAAAGGCGACAATCAACACCGTCGCACACAGCTGGGGGGCAAAGCGGGCACGCTCGGCAATACCGCCGGAGATAATGGCCGGAATCGCTGCAGCGAATGTCAGCAAGAAGAAAAACTTCACCAGCGCATAGCCATGGTCGGCACTGATCACCGCCGCCGGCTGAAGGAAACTCACGCCGTAGGCAATCCAGTAGCCTATAAAGAAATAAGCCAGCGTGGAGACGGCAAAATCGCTGAGAATCTTGCACAAGGCGTTGACTTGGTTTTTATGCCGCACGGTACCGACTTCAAGGAAGGCGAAACCTGCATGCATGGCCAGGACCATCACCGCACCGGTCAGAAGAAACAGCGTATTGGAGCCATGGACCAGAGTGTCCACTGCGCTTTGCAAATTATCCATGGAAGGAGCAGACCTGTTCACGGAAAAGCACCAAAGCAGGTCGAGGCCCCAACTGCTGCACCGATTTGGCTCGCCCGGCAGTTTTCTCCCTGCTACCGGTGAACCAATTGAGTGCCATGGACCGATCGACGCTCGAGATTTTCCTCGGGATTTATTTGATATAGCCAGGGTTCAAGCGCTTGGGCTCATTCCTCTGCCCGAATTCAGCGCACCCCTGCCAGCTTTACGCACCAGCCCGAAGCAAGAGCTGTACCAAACCCCTTTTCAAGCCCACTCTGGCGATGAACTGAACCTTCAACGACACGCGCCACTCGAAACAGACACCAGCCACCCTTACGGAGAGACCCATGGCCAGCAAAACAGCAAAGAGTGCTCAAGACATCCTGATGGCAGATTTCCAGTCCCTGGTAGCCGATACCGAGAAGCTGCTGGAACATACCGCCACGCTGGCCGGTGATCAGGCCGATGAACTGCGTGAGCAGATCCATGACAGCCTGCTGCGCGCTCGCGAAACCCTGAAGCAGACTGAAGACTCGCTGCGCGAACGCGGCGAAGCTGCTGTTACCGCCACCGAAGACTACGTGCGCGACAATCCTTGGCAGTCGGTAGGCATCGCTGCCGGCATTGGATTTGTCCTGGGCCTGCTGGCAACTCGGCGCTGAGATGAGCATGGGTACAGAAAACGATTCGCCAGGCACCGGCTCCTCGACACGACGCCTGGGCGCTGCCTTCCTGGGCCTGTTACACAGCCACGTCGAACTGTTCGGCATCGAGCTGCAGGAACAGAAAGCCCGTACCGTGAGCCTGCTGCTGTTCGCCGGGCTCGCATTGGTATTTGCCCTGTTGCTGCTGATAGGTCTGTCGACGCTGCTGCTTATCCTGGTGTGGGACAGTTATCGAATGGCGGGCATCATCGGCCTGTGCGGCTTCTATGCACTGGCGGCGGTGTTTTGCGCGCTCCGGCTCAAAGCGGCGATCTTCGACGAGTCGTCACCCTTCGAAGCCACGCTGCAAGAGCTGGCCAATGACCGGGAGCGCCTGTTGCCATGAGCCTGCCTGAAATGCCGAAAAACCAGAGTCGTCGAGAATTGCGCAAAGCCCTGATCCGCCTGCGCATGGAAATGCACCGCCAGGAAATCCGCCATGAATCGCGCCAGATCGTGAACCCGCTGCAGCGAATGCAAGGCATGACCCGCCAGATCCAGGGCAGCCTGGATTTCAAGCATGCCCCCTTGTGGGGCATGGGGGCTGTGATTTTGCTGGGCTTTCTGACGGGCAAAGGCGCTCGCGGGGGCGCTGGTGGGATCACGCGGATGGTCAAGCTGGGCACCAGCCTGATCCCGTTGATCAAGCTGGTGATGCAAGGCGGTCCGCCGAAACACTGAGGCCCTGTAGGAGCACGGCTTGCCGGCGATGGCATCCCCCGCGGTCCGGCATTCCGGCAAGCCACACTCCCACATCTGGATGTTGCCTCAGCGCCACCCTATGGTGGCTTGCCCTAATGCAGATCAGTTAAGCCGTACTGCTTGGTTTCGTTTGCAGGGGCATCGACCCGGAGTATTCAGACGATAAAGTTCACCAGACGGTTGGGTACCACGATCATCCTCCCTGCGCCCTCCAAGTGGCTGCGCAAAGCAGCATCGGAAAGCGCCCGGCTTCGTATCAATTCGTGATTGGCATCAACCGGGACCATGATTTCTCCGCGCAACCTGCCATTGACCTGCACCATCATTTTTACTTCGTCCTGCTTCAAAGCTTCGCTATCGGGCACCGGCCACGAGCTGTCGTAGATATCGCCTGCGAACCCCAGCTCGCTCCATAGAATCTGGGTGATATGCGGCGTCACAGGGTGCAAAACCTGTAACAGGATCGCCATGCCATCGCGGAACGTCTGCTGGTCGGCCGCCTTGCCCCCCTCCAGAACCTTGAGCATTTTCATCGCGCCCGACACCACAGTGTTGTATTGCAGCCGTTCGTAATCATTGTTGACCTGCTGCAGCAAACAATGAATTTCAAAGCGCACGCGCTTGGATTCGGCAACGTCTTCAACCTGCTCACCCCCATTACGTGACGCCTGTTCGTCGCAGGCAAAACGCCAGAGCCGGCGCAGGAAACGATAGGCACCCTCAACGCCACTGTCGCTCCAAATCGTGCTCTGGTCAGGGGGCCCCGCAAAGATCGTAAACAAGCGAGCCGTGTCGGCACCAAACTTGTTGATGATGTCTTTCGGCTCGACGACGTTGTTCTTGGACTTGGACATCTTCTCCACGTCGCCAATGGTGACGGGCAAACCGTCCTCAAGCGCCGTAGCCCTCACCGGACGGCTTTTTTCATCGTATTCGACCGATACCTGAGCGGGATAGAACCACCGTCGGCTACCGTCATCGGCTTTTCGGTAATAACTTTCACGCAGTAGCATTCCTTGGGTAAACAGGCTTATGAATGGCTCGCTGAAGCTCACCAGCCCTTCGTCACGCATCGCCCGGGTCCAGAATCTGGCGTAGAGCAAATGCAGAACCGCATGCTCAATACCGCCGATGTATTGGTCGATCGGCATCCAGTATCGACTACCGGTCCCCACCATCGAAGCATGACTGTCGGGATCGCAATAGCGCATGAAATACCAACTTGAATCCACGAAGGTATCCATGGTGTCCGTTTCACGCAGCGCAGGCGCCGCGCAGCGAGGGCAAGCCACATGGCGAAACCCGTCATGCTCTGACAAGGGATTGCCGCTGCCGTCGGGAATGCAATCGGTCGGCAACACCACGGGCAGATCCGAGTAAGGGACTGGGACGTCGCCACATTGCTCACAATGAATAATGGGGAATGGGGTACCCCAGTAACGCTGACGTGAAATTCCCCAGTCGCGCAGGCGCCATGTGGTGGTTTCCTCGCCCACCCCACGCTCAACCAGTGTAGCGACGATGGCTTGGGTGGCCTGTGCGACTGCCAGTCCATCGTAGGTGCCGGAGTTGACGAGGTGGCCGTCCCGACGGGTGTAGGTGTCTGACCAGCCCCGCGGGTCGTATACCTGATCGTCGTAGGCAATGACCTGGCGAACAGGTAAACCATATTGATTGGCAAATTCGAAGTCACGCTCATCATGAGCAGGCACCCCCATCAGGGCCCCTTCACCATATTCACCGAGCACATAGTTGGTAATCCACAGTGCGACAGGCTCACCAGTCAACGGGTGGTCGACCTGCATACCGGTAGGAACGCCAATCTTGGCTTGGGCTCTGAAAGCCGTGCCCGCATCTGCCGCTTGCCGACACGCCTGCACCTGCGACTCAAGGCCGGGATTGATCTCCAGAGCGCGTTTGGCAAGTGCATGCTCGGGGGAAATGGCACAAAACGTCACTCCCGTGAGCGTATCTACACGGGTTGTAAACACCCACAGTTTGCCTGCATCAATCAGTTGCCCACTGGCGTCCTGAATATTGTGGGCGAATGCCAAGCGAACCCCAGTGGCCTTGCCGATCCAGTTGCGCTGCATGGTGCGGACCATGTCTGGCCAGCCATCCAACGTGTCGATGGACGATAGCAGCTCTTCGGCATATTGAGTGATGCGCAGGTAGTACCCGGGAATTTCCCGCTTCTCGACGAGCGCCCCAGATCGCCAGCCTCGACCATCGATCACCTGTTCATTGGCCAGAACTGTTTGATCGACAGGGTCCCAGTTGACTATCTGTGTTTTCTTGTAAGCCACGCCCTTCTCCAGCAGCTTCAAGAAAAACCATTGGTTCCACTTGTAGTATTCCGGGTCGCAGGTGGCGATTTCTCGCGACCAGTCAAAAGCCAGCCCCAGCGGCTGCATTTGCGACTTCATGTCAGCAATATTTTGCCGTGTCCACTGGGCGGGAGAAACACCCGACTGCATTGCCGCATTCTCTGCCGGCAAACCGAAGGCATCCCACCCCATCGGCATGAGCACATTGAACCCCTTCATGCGTAAATGACGGGCCAGCATATCGTTGATCGTATAATTGCGTACATGGCCCATGTGCAACTTACCCGATGGGTAGGGAAGCATGGAGCAGGCATAAAACTTGGGACGACGTTCATCTTCGACCGCTCTGAATACGTCATCTTGAAGCCATTTGGCCTGCGCCGTACTTTCTACCCAGGCTGGATCATACTGCGGTCGCATAGAGCTTCCTTGAAATTGCTGGGGCTGAACGACAATGACTCGCTCGATTCACACCCTTGTAAGTTTCCGGTCGACTTCACAAGAGGACGTTTGCCACCGGGCCAAATAAATGCACGAGATGGTTTATATTTCGCTGTAAGCGATCATTGCAGAGCACCATGGGCAACCAAAAAATTTGGTTAAAATCTCTCCTTATACTGTGAGTATTTTTTCAAGGAACTGCAGGGGTATATGATGAGCCCCGAGACAGGTGAAATTCTTCAAACGCACCCGTTCAAAAAATCGGTATTTTTAGATTGTCGCGCACATCCCAAACACTCCTCTTTCCATTGATATTTGAAACGGGCTAGTCAGCCTGCTTCGGATGCAAGTTTCAGCTCCTTTGCGGCGATGAAACACGGAGCGCCGCTTCCGCCCTGCGGATACCCACAAGACAGACGCCCCCGAACAGGATGCCCAGCAGTCCATAGATGATCCAACTCAGCTGAAAGCCGACCCCTGCGATCAGTGAGGCACCGATCCCTACGGACACTATCCTCGCCCCCACCTGTAAGACAGGAATAAGGGAGAACAGACTGGCCTGGGCTTGCAATGAGGATTTCTGCGAAATCAACGCCGTGATATAGGTGATGCCGATAATCTCACCCAGCGTCCACACAGCAACAAACGCAAGAATTGCAGCTGTCTGCTCAAAAAGCGCGTATGCGCCAAATCCTATACCGTAAAAGACCGCAGCAAGAGACAGATTGGTGAGCGCTCCGAAACGCGACGTCAGCGCAAGCAGTGGTTGCGTCAACAGGATGACCAGCAACGCATTGACGATTCCTACAGCACCGAACACGCTGGCAGCCTGCCCCGCCGTCACCTCGTCCAGCCATAGTGGCAACTGATACTCTCGTTGGGCATCCAACACCGATAACGCAAAGAATATGGCGCCAGCTACGATCAAAATCCTAGGCACATTGACCACTGCGTCAAGTGAAGCCCTTCTGGCTTTCGGCTCACCGTCCTGGCGCTCCGGTAGCGCCAGAAAAGCACTCGCCAAAAGGCACAACACACTCACGACCATCGCAAAAAGCATTAGGTAGTGGCTATCGAGGCCGAGTAAATACCCACCCATTACGAATAGAAGAGCACCCCCCAGATTGCTGGCCAGGTGCAAATAGCCAAAGGAGGCAATGCGATTATTTTCATCAGCAGTCAAGGACGTGAGGACACTAAATACGGGCGTGATCAGGCCCGCGCACAGCATGAACAACAGCACCATAACAATAGAGGCGACCGATGTGCCAAGCACGACGGCGAGTAATAAAAACACCGTTGAACAGGACGAGGTACTAATCAATAGCGCCCGAAAGGAACAATGACTGACAAGCACTCCGCCCAATAGATTACCCGCGAGATAGAAGGCCGATATCAACGTAATCACTAACGCTACCTCCGAATTTTCGAGTTGGTAGTGACGCTGGAAAAATAAGGCAGCAAAAGGCCCCAAGGCGTTCGCCGTGACGAAAAGCAACCGGAGCAAAATGATATTACGCATCCCTGCCGCCAGACTGGTTCTTTTCAAGAGTCTCTTCACTTCAGGATCACCTCGACGCTCCGTACACACCCAATGCCAGACCCCAACAAATGCATTCTAAATGTAGAAATAGTGAGCTTTAGCACCCACAGCGTATGCTCGGCCTGCAAAATTACCGACCGCGACTTATCACCCTAGCAAGCCGCACTGCGACTCCCTTGCGTTATCGCCATCAGAAAAACCTTGAGATCTGATGACGCCGGAACAGCCACACGCAGCATATTACGTAGCAAGCCGAAACTATGAGGGTATTGTGAACAGTCGCTTACACGAATATTAGCCTGAGCGAAAGCGTTGGCTAAATGACCGTCACTATGATCCTGCATCAGCAAAAAATTCGTATCACTTTCGTATACAACAATCCCATTGTCTCGGCAGACTTTTATTATTTCATCCTTGACATGTTCAAGATTATCGTGAGCCAACCGCAAAACCTCCTGATTCTGCAAGCAGAACAAAGCCGCTTTCACCGCGACATGATTTACATCCCAGGGACCACGCACCTTTAACAGTTCACGAGTCAATTCTGGACGAGTGACGACATACCCCAGACGCAATCCGGCCAGGCCAAAATACTTGGAGAACGAACGAATTACGAACAACTGCCTGACCGAGCTGAATGCATCCAGACACGATTGTTGCAGGTATTCAAAGTAGCATTCGTCAACGATTATCGGTTTGTCCTGCCTTACGCAGGCCTCGACCAAAATTCTCAATTGTTCAGGGGCGGTTCGTACACCCAGCGGATTGTTGGGGTTGCACAGGATCAATCCCTCGCTGGCATCCAAAGCTTCGAGGACCGCTCCAATTGGCAGTACGAATCTTTGGGCCTGTTTCTCAAACCCCACGATTACCGGCGTCACGCCATTTATGTCGAGTATTTGGTAATAGAAGGAAAAGACCGGGGAAGGAACTACCACCCGATCCCCTGATGAGAACAGTAACCGCACAACTAGTGTGCTGTCTGCGAAATAGCTTTTCTAATTTTTCACCTACACTTCAGGTGTCATTTCCCCCTTGGAGAGCTTCAGGTGAGCGCACTGGACATTACGCTTAGCTCCGAAGAAAAGGCCGAACTGAACCGGCGCGTTCGCTCCGCCACCATTCCCCAGCGTGAAGGTCGTAGAGCACGCATTGTGCTGCTTGCAGCACAGGGCGAAACACGGGAAGAGATTGCACGACTGACTGGGTTTTCTCTCCCGACAGTCACCAACTGGTGCCAACGCTTTCAGTTGCTCCGGCTCGACGGATTGATTGATAAACCAGGTCGTGGACGCAAGTCGTCGCTGCCTGCCGATACTGTCCGCCGCGTCTTGGAGCAGGTCACGAAACCTCGCATTGGCGAGTCGCGATGGAGCTGCAGGAGTATGGCGAGAGCGGTCGGGATTTCTTCGAGTACGGTCCATAAGTTATGGGCTGCCAATGACTTGAAGCCTCATCTGACTCGCACCTTCAAGCTCTCAAACGATCCGCAGTTCGAACAGAAATTCTGGGATGTTATCGGCCTTTACCTGGCCCCGCCGGACAAGGCATTGGTGCTGTGTTGCGACGAAAAAAGCCAGGTGCAGGCCTTGGAACGCACGCAGCCTGGATTGCCTCTGGGCATCGGCCACATCCAGACGAAATCACATGATTACACCCGCCACGGCACGGTTACATTATTCGCTGCGCTGGATTATCTGCAGGGAAAATTGATCAGCAGCATCGAACGTCAACACCGTCATCAAGAGTGGTTGTCCTTCCTCAAGAAGATCAACAAGCAGACCCCCAAGAATCTCCAGCTTCACCTGATCGTCGATAACTATGCGACGCACAAGCACGCCGCCGTGAAAACCTGGCTGGCGAAGCACCCGCGTTTCCATATGCACTTCACACCGACGTCCAGCTCTTGGATGAACATGGTCGAACGATTTTTCCGAGACATCACGGTGTATCTACGAGACGGTAGCTTTGCCTCGGTGCGCGAGTTGGAATCCTCGATAACAACGTTCATGGCACTAAGAAATGCTCAGCCGACCCGGTACGTTTGGAACGCGAAAGGCGAGGAGATTTTGAGCAAAATCCAACGAGCTCGCGAGGCACTTGAGGCCGTACCATAGGGATAAATTATTTCGAAGACAGCACACTAGGTCGATCGCTTGGTCCGCCCCATTAGTCAGAAGCAAATTGTCAACGGGAACCTTGCAGTACTTTGCCAGCTCAACCAACAGAGGTTGATAGTTTGGATAGGTAAACAAATCCAGGGGCTGTAACTCGGTGGCAACGAACCGAGCCAGAAACGCATGTAAAAACTGGTTCTCGTTCAAGTCCAACAACACTGAGGACAGGTCACGCTCGGGCGCCCTCCATAGTCCCGATCGCAAAATTTGCTCGTCAATTTTCATTTGTGCATTTCCCCATAAATCACTTGCTCGCCAAGTTCATACATCTGTCTTACGTCTTCGTCGCTGGCATACACCACCGACTTCCCCGTAGCTGCCGACAAATACTGGCAGGTTATCAACCGGCTGATTTCCGCAGTGAACGCCACCGCGCGATGAAACGCCTCGGACAGGTCGTGGCCAAAGCAGGTGATTCCATGACTGGGCATGACGATACAGTTGGTGTCATTGGCACATTGGCCAATAGGGCTGACATCCAATTCAACATTCACTCCCTCACCGAGAATGTACGGTGGCTTGCCCATAACCAGTGCCGTATCGTTCGACACGTACTCCATCTCCCGCCACTGCATGACGGAGAAGAACGAGATAACGTCATTGGGATGAAGATGCACGGTGGCATTGACATCAGAGCGACAGCGCATGATTTCCCGGTGCATCTGATGCCCCTGACTGGGCCTGTAACAACCGTGCAATAGCTCATCGGACTGCATGTCCAGAACAGCCAGGTGTTCTAGACCGCACTCTTCTAGTGAGAGACCACGGTGCTTGGTGTATATAACGTCGCGTTTCCAGTACGGACAATGGCTGCGCACAGCGATATTGCCCAGCGTATTGACCAGCAGCTGACGTGTTGCCAGACGCTGACCGTATTGAAGAATACTGTTACCGATCCGTAGATCGAACCAGGCCGGCAACCTGGACCGAGAAGGCTCAAGTCCAGCAAGATTCAATTCAAACATATCCTGATGCCTCACCCGAGACGCAATCGGGATTGACCACGGTTTCGACCTTTCGCCCCTGCAATAGAGCCAGCATTGTTTCCAAGGCATCGCCCTTCAACCGACCCAGAGAGCGCTCACTGTAAAACGCGGCATGCGGCGTCAACAACACACGCTCATGTTCGATCAGAGCCTTGGGAGGTGTTGGTTCTTCCTGCACGACATCCAGCAGAGCCAAGGATACCGTCCCGGACTGCAAGGCTCGTTGTAGAGCTTCGGTATCAACAACACCACCTCGCGAGGTATTGATTAGGGTCGCGCCGCGTTTCATCTGAGAAAAACGCACATCACTCAACAGATGCAGAGTGTCTTGGGTAAGAGGAATATGAAGCGATATGACATCGGCCCTGTCGAGCAAAGACTCGAGAGTTTCACTCTGTGCAATACCTTCGATACAGCGCTCGACCCGAGGATCGTAAAAACACATCTGGTAGCCAAGGGCCGCAGCTCTGCGCGCCAATGCCCTCCCGGTTGCCCCATAGCCTATTAAACCCAGAACCGTGTCACTGCAGGCCTTCACTATCCCTGCGTGGGCCCGCCAGCTCCAGCCACCCTGCCGGGTATGCCTGGTGTAATCGAGGAGCTTGCGCTGCGCGAAGAGAATCAGAGCCAAAGTGTGTTCCGCGACTTCCTCCGCTCCCACAGCACCGATGTTTGAACAAAGAATACCCTTCGCGCTCAACGCCTCGATATCCACATCATCAAGTCCGATGGTCGCTTTCACCAACGCGCGGCATCGATGCATTCTGGCTATTAACAGCGCATCGATGACAACCGAATGAAATGCGATAATTCCGTCGGCCCGGGCCAATTGCTCATCAGTGGGCTGAGAAGTGACCTCAAGGGTATAATGCTGCTCCGCCCTCGGGGAGTATTCCCCCGGTTCAATATAGTTTACCCGCTGCGAATCGATCATCAGAATATTCATGGGCATTTCTTTCTTCCGTGTCAGTTACATTGCCGATTCCAAATTGCGCGCCTGATACCTATCAAGTATTGAAATAATCGCAGTGCCAGCCTATGCGGCCTGCCTTGGCCGCGTCGTAGATGCAGGCAGCGATAACCATATCCTGGCTCGCATGCCCAACACTGCGAAAATAACTCAGACCCTGTTTTCGCCTTACCGGCAAAGGCTGTTCGACGACCAAAGCACTGATATCGCGAATATCCCTTTCACTCATTAGCGATAACGCCAACGCCTGCGCAATTTCCCCTGACTCACGTCGTGCAGCGTCCAAATCATCAACGTGAACCCGGGCATTGCGCAGTAATCGGGGATCAATTTCGCATGCCTGTAGCGTACTGCCACCAATTGCATTGATATGTGCATTGGGTTTGAGTTGATGCTCCCCAATCAAGGGAATCGGACTGTTATGGGAGGTGGTCGTACAGATAATGTCCGCATCAGCTAGTGCCTCATCCATGCTGTTGACAGCTTCGATCGACAGCGAAAGCTCAATAGCTAATCGCTCGGCCAATGCAGTACTTTGGGACAGACGACGGGAATATATCCTGACCAACCCCAGATCCCTGATAGCGGCCATCGCATTGATATGCTCAGCAGCCTGGGCCCCAGCACCTATCACTGCCAGATTGAGTCGCGCCCGCGGGCAGAGCTTGTCCGTCGCCAGCGCACTCATGGCACTGGTACGGATAGCCGTCAGGGTTGCGCTCTCGAGCATAGCCAGCAACTGCCCGGTTTCAATATCGATCAATAACACTGCACCATTGACCGCCGACAGCCCTTGTACGGTGTTGCGGGGATGAAACGACGACACCTTGATGCCGAGCGTCTGATTCTCAGGCAATAAGGCAGGCATGAATAAAGAAAACGCTGTTTGTCGCTGGTGAGTGATGATCGAACGCTGTGGAACTACGGGAGGCGATAATGCAAATCCCCGATGAGCGTCCTCTAGTGCACGAATAAGGTTTGGCAACTCGACACAACGTCTAATATCTTGGCGATTAAGAAGTAGCATGGCTTTTCTTTATTCCTTATAGGCTTTTCGGAGTCCATCCTTTCTCAAGCCGACAGCACTCATGCTTGAGTGCCCCCATCCACCGGCATCGCAATCCCGGTAACAAACGACGCATCCTGAGTGCTCAACCAATAAACCACGCTGGCGACCTCTTCTGCCTCGCAAATTCTGTTCAATGGGTGTAAGCGGCCAACTGCCTCCAGGTCGCCTCCCAGAATGCCAACCGATAGTGGCGTGCGGACAAACGCGGGACACACTGCGTTTATACGAATGCCAAAGGGCGCATATTCCCGGGCTGCGGCTCGGGTCATACCCACGAGTGCAGCTTGCTCATGGCATCCTTCCGTTATTTTTCTGTGACTGAAATTTCTTTGTAAACGGGCGCCCTATCCGATGGGGTAGCCTTGGGAATGGCTTTGTTTGGGAACTAAAAAGGTGCGCAAATAGGTGATCACCGGAGTGTTACACTGCTTGAGGCCAATAACTTTGATAGTGACAATACCCTGACCTGGACGCGACTTGGATTCACGCTTGGAGACCACCTCACTCTCGGCGTACAAGGTGTCGCCAACATAGACCGGATTTGGCAGGCGAATTTCGTCCCAACCCAAGTTCGCGATAGCCCGTGCACTCATTGTCGCAACCGTCATACCACTGACAATCGACAACGTCACCGAACTGTTGACCAGCAACTTCTCGAACTCAGTACGTTGCGCATAAGCAAGATCGATATGCGCAGGATGGTTATTCATGTTCACCAACGACTGCCATATGTTATCCAGCTCAGTCACAGTGCGGCCGGGGCGGTGTTCGAACACATCGCCTACGATAAACTCCTCATAATGCAGGCCATAAGATTCACGGTAACGATTAGCACCGATTCGCTCATGCGCTAGAATCATCGGTTCCATAAATTTTTCTCCTCAAAGACCCAGTTCTTGGGCGCGCCGGATCAATTTTCTGGCTTGCTTCACAAACGGCGGTCCCACCATGAGATTTTTTAGCTTTGTGATTTTTTCACCGCTGTTTTCCGCAGCCTGCACGACTGCTAGGGCATGCTCGTATTCAGCACTGGTTGGAGTGAAGGCATCATTGATCGTGGATATCTGCCGTGGATGTATAGCCGTCTTACCACTGAAGCCCAACTCCCTAGTGTGCTGTCTGCGAAATAGCTTTTCTAATTTTTCACCTACACTTCAGGTGTCATTTCCCCCTTGGAGAGCTTCAGGTGAGCGCACTGGACATTACGCTTAGCTCCGAAGAAAAGGCCGAACTGAACCGGCGCGTTCGCTCCGCCACCATTCCCCAGCGTGAAGGTCGTAGAGCACGCATTGTGCTGCTTGCAGCACAGGGCGAAACACGGGAAGAGATTGCACGACTGACTGGGTTTTCTCTCCCGACAGTCACCAACTGGTGCCAACGCTTTCAGTTGCTCCGGCTCGACGGATTGATTGATAAACCAGGTCGTGGACGCAAGTCGTCGCTGCCTGCCGATACTGTCCGCCGCGTCTTGGAGCAGGTCACGAAACCTCGCATTGGCGAGTCGCGATGGAGCTGCAGGAGTATGGCGAGAGCGGTCGGGATTTCTTCGAGTACGGTCCATAAGTTATGGGCTGCCAATGACTTGAAGCCTCATCTGACTCGCACCTTCAAGCTCTCAAACGATCCGCAGTTCGAACAGAAATTCTGGGATGTTATCGGCCTTTACCTGGCCCCGCCGGACAAGGCATTGGTGCTGTGTTGCGACGAAAAAAGCCAGGTGCAGGCCTTGGAACGCACGCAGCCTGGATTGCCTCTGGGCATCGGCCACATCCAGACGAAATCACATGATTACACCCGCCACGGCACGGTTACATTATTCGCTGCGCTGGATTATCTGCAGGGAAAATTGATCAGCAGCATCGAACGTCAACACCGTCATCAAGAGTGGTTGTCCTTCCTCAAGAAGATCAACAAGCAGACCCCCAAGAATCTCCAGCTTCACCTGATCGTCGATAACTATGCGACGCACAAGCACGCCGCCGTGAAAACCTGGCTGGCGAAGCACCCGCGTTTCCATATGCACTTCACACCGACGTCCAGCTCTTGGATGAACATGGTCGAACGATTTTTCCGAGACATCACGGTGTATCTACGAGACGGTAGCTTTGCCTCGGTGCGCGAGTTGGAATCCTCGATAACAACGTTCATGGCACTAAGAAATGCTCAGCCGACCCGGTACGTTTGGAACGCGAAAGGCGAGGAGATTTTGAGCAAAATCCAACGAGCTCGCGAGGCACTTGAGGCCGTACCATAGGGATAAATTATTTCGAAGACAGCACACTAGTGTCCAGGCACTCTTTCAGCAGCCCCGCCTCGTCATCTAGATTGAAGAACGCGGTGTCGAATGCGGGAATACCCGCTGCGCTAGCGGCCGCAACGATGCTGCCTCGTGCATGCAAGATGTTGCTCCAGCCGCCAATTTGCACACCCAAGCTGGCCGCGTAGTCGGCAGACCCGAAAATCAATCCATCGGCGCAGGATGCAATGGCATAAACGTCTCGCAGACAGGCAGGAGTTTCGACAGTGACCAGTATTTTTGGACTTTTTCCATCACAACTCAGATTGGCGCGAACTACGTCTATCTCGGCAGCCGCTTCGGTCATCGCCATAACAATGAACTCGGGGCGTTGTGCAAGCGACTGCACCAGCAATAGGTCGAGCAATCCTTCGTTTTGACGCAGAGGATTGATACGCAGTGCCGTGCGTTGTGAGACGTGTGAACGATAGAAATGCTCGACACACAATCGGGCCTTGACTTTTTGTGAGTGCGGAACACCGTCCTCCAGATCAATCACCATGACATCCGTCAAGGCGCTCTTGGCGTATTGCTCTGGGTTCAGCGCGGAGCAATACAATAAACTTCTCGGTATGGGCTTGGTCATCGCATTTTCTCAGTTGCAGGCAGGTTGCAGGTTCAGTCGGGCATGTTCGATCTCGGCGCGAACAACGGCGCAGAACTCCCGAATATCGTCATGTGACATGTCGGCACGCATCATCACGCGCAAACCTGATTTGTTCCTCGCCACGATGGGGAAGAAGACAGCTGAAGTGTAATACCCACGTTTAAAGACGCCCTCTGAAACGCCAACCGCCATGTCTGGACTGTCCAGAGGAATAACCCGAATCGGCAAACCAGAACCCGCATATTCAGTCGCAAACAAGCTGTCGAACAGGCGGATGTTGGAATTTAGCTTTTCTTGCAACACGCCCAGCTCAGAAGTCTTATGAATATCCAGGGAAGTCATCGCCGCACCGATGGTGGCGGGATTGACATACTGCGAGTAGGACATCGGCCCACCGAAGCGCCGGAAAATCTCCCGATAGTTAGCATGCTCCGACATGAATATGCCACCACCATTGGCCCCGAAAGCCTTGGCCAGTGAGTAAACCAACATTGTTCTTGGATTGAGTTCGGGCATGAATGTACGAATATATCCCTCACCCCGTTCGCCGTAAGCACTCAATGAGTGCGAATCATCAAAGTAAAGAAACAACCCATACTTTTCCTGCAGTTCCAGCAGGCGCTCGATAGGGGCACTACCTCCCATACTATAAGCACCGTCGGCTACATAGGCGACCAGCGGGTGGCGCTTACACATATCCTCAATGAACTCGACATCATTGTGATTACAGGTGACAACCTGCGTTTCATCGCCACAAATGGCTTTAACCTGATTTAGCGCAAAATGGGCATGCTTATCAAAAATCAAAAAAGGGCGCTGACCATCAGTAAAGATGCCCGCGGCCAGTAAAGGCAAAGACGCCACGATGCCGGCACTGCAGGAGGTCGCAGTGAATGCGTGACAGTTGAAATGAACAGACAAGGCCTCTTCTAGCTCATCGAGCTCTTTCAACCTTATTCTTATACGTGACGTAGGCAAATTCACGGTACCGCAACTCAACACATACTCTGCAGCACGTCGCGCCAGACGCTCATCGGTCTCGAGGCCCAAATATGAACAAGAGCACATATTCATGAACACATGACCATTCTGATCTTGCATCCGCCCTCCCCGCAGATGCCTTATACTCAAATCGGTTAACCCCGAATCTTGCGCAAGCATCCAAGATGGATTTCCGATCTCTACGGACCTAGCAGTATTTATGTACTTGTTTTTTTGCTCTGACATAAACCACCTCACTGTAAAGCACGACAAGCCCATTTAACAGGCCAGCGAACACCCTGACCTCTGTATGCCTAACTCGACCATTTACCACTCGAAGACTATCAAGCCACAACAGGAGAGATTTTCTCCACGAGGCCAAAAGCATGACTGCAACATCCTGAGCTATTCAGATACTTTCCGGTTCTTCTCCGGCCCTCATCCACCTAGCCATTACAGATCAATCGCACAAATCGATCCATACGATTAGCCTTTCACATTTAAATTCATTCAGCAATAGCAAAAATTCCGAAATTTTTGAATGAAATTTCTGTAAGAACTTTTACCTGAATATCGATAACTCATTGAACCGCACCAGAGAAATTTTACGCATTCAGCTATCCAAACAACTAAGTCATGTCTGAAAGGCCGACGGGGTAAGCCGGCGCGAGAAGTTTACTTTTATTGGGCGTATATACTTTCCGCGTTGTTCATCAAGTACTGGAACTGATCAAAATAACATCGAATGTAATGGCTAATGCCAGTCAGTTAAGACATCGCACGATGAAACCCTTGTGGGGGCGATGGTCTGGCATTCCGGCACACCACGCCCCTTTATTAAGAGTGACGCCTGCGCCAAGCCCCGGCACCCTTGCACCAGCCGCCCCAACGCGTGAAGCTAGCATCTAGCCCACGTCATGGAGAATTGCCTTGGATTGGCAAACCCTGCTTACCCGCGAACGCCTCGGCAAATCCCTGCACAGCCCCGAAGAACTGGGGCGCAGCCCATTTCACAAAGACCATGACCGGATCATTTTTTCTGGCGCCTTCCGCCGGCTGGGCCGCAAGACCCAGGTCCATCCGGTGTCCAGCAACGACCATATTCACACCCGACTGACGCACTCGCTGGAAGTCAGCTGCGTTGGCCGCTCTCTGGGCATGCGCGTGGGTGAAACCTTGCGCGACCGGCTGCCACAGTGGTGTGAACCCAGTGACCTGGGCATGGTGGTGCAGTCCGCCTGCCTTGCTCACGACATTGGCAACCCGCCTTTCGGGCACTCCGGCGAAGATGCCATTCGCCACTGGTTCCAGCAGGCCGCAGGACGCGGTTGGCTGGACGCCATGAGCGATGCCGAGCGCCTGGATTTCCTTAATTTCGAGGGCAATGCCCAAGGTTTCCGGGTGCTGACTCAACTGGAGTATCACCAGTTCGACGGCGGCACCCGGTTGACCTACGCAACCTTAGGCACTTACCTGAAATACCCCTGGACCGCCAGGCACGCCGATTCGCTCGGCTACAAAAAACACAAGTTCGGCTGCTACCAGAGCGAGCTGGCACTGCTGGAACAGATCGCCCACAAACTGCAATTGCCCCAGCTCGAAGACCAGCGCTGGGCGCGGCACCCCTTGGTGTATCTGATGGAGGCGGCGGATGACATCTGCTATGCCTTGATCGATCTGGAAGACGGTCTGGAAATGGGCCTGCTCGACTATCCAGAAGTCGAGGCACTGCTGCTGGGGCTGGTCGGTGACGATCTGCCGGAAACCTATCGGCAGTTGGGGCCCGGCGATTCCCGGCGGCGCAAGTTGGCCATACTGCGCGGCAAGGCGATCGAGCATCTGACCAACGCCGCCGCGCGGGCGTTTGTCGAGCAACAAGAGGCGCTGCTCAAAGGCTGCCTGGCGGGCGATCTGGTCGAACACATGCACGGCCCGGCCAAGCGCTGTGTGCTGAGCGCCAAGGACATGGCGCGCAAGAAAATCTTCCAGGACAAACGCAAGACGCTCCACGAAATCGGCGCCTACACCACGCTCGAAATCCTGCTCAACGCCTTTTGCGGCGCCGCACTGGAGCAACACGGTGGGCGTAGCCTGTCATTCAAGAATCAGCGCATCCTCGATCTGCTGGGTAATAACGCTCCCGACCCGTCCTGGCCGCTGCATGCCGCCTTTTTGCGGATGATTGATTTCATCGCAGGGATGACCGACAGCTATGCCACCGAAATGGCCCGGGAAATGACCGGTCGCTCAAGCCCACAATAAGCACATCACACGCCATCGACGTAAATGAAGAGCGTGGAATATTTCCGTTGTAGGAAAGGTCCCACGCTCTTCTGCAGAGGTTAAACAGATTTGTTTTTTAGCCATGAAGAGTTGTCACTTCAGCCTTGACAGCGCTACATCCCGGCTGAATTTGGTAAGCATATACTTCGTTTTCTGTAGGACTATTCCTATATGGCTCCCAACCCGCTTCCACCCCATGTCCCCATCAAGCTTCTGGGCTAAGGTGCGGCTTTTCTTTACAGCTGTGCGGGAACTTGAAATGAACTCTGTCTTTATCGTCGACGATCATCCGGTCATTCGCCTGGCGGTTCGCATACTGCTGGAAAATGAAGGTTATCGAGTGGTCGGCGAATCCGACAATGGCGTGGATGCCATGCAGATGGTCCGCGAATGCATGCCAGACTTGGTAATCCTCGATATCAGCATTCCAAAACTGGACGGCCTGGAAGTGCTGGCGCGATTCCACGCGATGAATGTGCCCTTGAAGATCCTGGTGCTGACGGCCCAGTCTCCCACCCTGTTCGCCATCCGATGCATGCAGTCGGGCGCCTCTGGTTATGTCTGCAAACAAGAAGACCTGACCGAGCTTTTGAGTGCGATTCGCGCGGTCATGTCCGGCTACAACTATTTCCCAAGCCAAGCCTTGAGTACCGTGCGCCAGGACGTCGACCCCAATGACGAAATCGAACTGTTCAAGGCCGTCAACGACCGTGAACTCATGGTGTTGCAATTGTTTGCCCAAGGTCGCACCAACAAGGAAATAGCCAAAGGCATGTTCCTGAGCAACAAGACTGTCAGCACCTACAAGAAACGACTGATGCAGAAACTCCAGGCCAGCTCGCTGGTTGAGCTGATCGAAATGGCGAAACGCAACGCGCTGGTATGAGAGTCAGCATGCCCACCCGACTCAAAGATGCCTGGCTACTGCTGGCAGGCATGTGCTTGTGCCTGGAGCTTGCAGCCAGCCCAGCCACCACCTCGCTGCAGCTACTGAGCCGTGCCGGCCCGGATCACCCGGTGCTGACACCCAGCGCCAGCCAGCAACGCTGGCTCCAGGCGCGCAACGAGTTGGTGCTGGGGACCTCGGCACCCGACTACCCGCCTTTCGACATGACCTCCAATGGCCGCCACTATGAAGGCCTGACCGCAGACTATGCTGCCATCGTGGCGGCAAGTGTGGGTCTTGAAGTTCGGGTCGAGCGCTTCGAAAGCCGGCAGGCGGCGGTACAGGCATTGCGCGATGGCAAGATCGATCTGCTGGGCAGTGCCAACAGCTTCGAGGCCGATACGTCCGACATTCGCCTGAGCATGCCGTATGCCGTCGATCAGCCCGTGCTGGTGACCCGGGAGAACGAACCCCGCTCATTGAGCGAGGGGCTGGACGGATTGCGCCTGAGCATGGTCTACCACTACTTGCCACTGGCGGAGGTTCGATCCAACTACCCAGGCGCCATCCTCCAGACCTACCCCTCTTACCAGAACGCCCTCAATGCTGTGGCCTTCGAAGAAGCCGATGTGTTTCTGGGCGACACTATTTCCACCCACTACCTGATCAACCAGGGCCACTTGCAGAATGTGAAGATGGCCAATTTTGGCCGCCATGAACCCATCGGTTTCAGCTTTGCCCTGCATCAGGACAACCAGGCGCTGCTGGAAATGGTCAATGCAACGTTGCAGGCCATTGCTCAAACGACCCGCGAGCGCATCTTCCGACGCTGGAGCGCGGGCAGCGATATTCTCTTGACCGATCACAAGTTGCAGCTCTCCAGGCGCGAGGAGCAGTGGCTCAGCGAGCACCCGGTGGTCCGGGTGGTGGTCAATGAACAGTACGCACCGCTGACGTTTTTCGACAAGGATGGCCACCTGCGCGGCATCACCGCCGACCTGCTCGAGCTGATTCGCCTACGAACCGGCCTGCGCTTCGAGATTGTCAAAAGCGAAAGCGTCGCTGACATGCTCATGCAACTGCGCCAAGGCAAGGCAGAACTGATTGCGGCCGCGCCGACCTCGGCCGAGCATGACACCCAACTGGCCATTGGCCGCCCGTATCTGGAAAACTCCTATGTACTGCTCACCCGTCAAAATCATGTTGAAGGTCCCGCCAAGCTCGAACACATGACAGGTCAACGACTGGCCATCGGCCGCGGCAACCCGTTGATCGACGATCTGCGCCAGCACTTCCCTGGCATTACCCTGGTGCAAACCGACAATGCCTACAGCGCAGCGCAACTTTTGGCCCAAGGCCAGGTTGAGGGTGCCGTCAGCGCACTGGTCATCGCCAATCACTTGATCGATGGCCAACCCTTCGAAGAAAAACTCACCATCAATTCAACCCTGGGCACCGACCAAGCGAGCTTCTCCCTCGCAACTGCCGCGCACAACACCACGCTGGCCTCTGTTCTCGACAAGGCACTGTTGAGCATCGCACCCGAAGAGCTGGGCATCATCAATAGCCGCTGGCGCGGCTATCGCGTTGCGAACGACGGCTGGCGAGGGCATGAGCGGTTAATCTACCAAGTGGTGCTCGGCTGCACTGCCCTGCTGATGCTCTCGCTGGCCTGGAATGCCTGGATGCGCCGGCAGATCAAATTGCGAGAAGAATCCAAACGCGCGCTGAACGATCAATTCGAATTCATGCGCGCATTGGTCAACGGCACCCCGCACCCCATTTATGTGCGCGATCGCGCGGGCCTGCTGCAAATGTGCAATGACAGCTACCTGCAAGCCTTTTCCACCACGAGAGAGGCAGTCATCGGCAAGGCCGTATTGAACACCCTGCCCATTGATTCGATCCGTGCCCGGCAAGTGCATGCCGACTATCAGCACGTCATGGACAACGGCCAGCCGATGATCCTGGACCGACAAATGCACATCAATGGTCGCTCGATGACCATCTACCACTGGATTCTGCCGTATCGTGATTCGCTGGGTGAACTGCAAGGCATCATTGGTGGATGGATCGATATCAGTGAACGTCGCCAGCTCATTGAGGCCCTGCACAAGGCCAAGGATCAGGCCGATGCGGCCAATCGCGCCAAGAGCACCTTCCTGGCCACCATGAGCCATGAAATCCGAACGCCCATGAATGCCTTGATCGGCATGCTCGAACTGGCCATCCAGCGGGCCGACTATGGCCACCTTGACCGCCCCGCCATTGAAGTGGCCTACAACTGTTCAAAGGATCTGCTTGAATTGATCGGTGACATACTCGACATTGCCCGTATCGAGTCCGGTCATATGGTCCTGAGCCCCGAGCGGGTCCACCTGGGCGAGCTGGTGGGCTCGGTGGTCCGTGTATTCGACGGCCTGGCGCGCCAAAAGCAACTGAGCCTGGCGCTGGAGCTGGACCCACGCGCCAATCGGGATGTGCTGATCGACCCTCTGCGCTTCAAGCAGATTCTCAGCAATCTGGTCAGCAATGCCATCAAGTTCACCGACCAGGGTGGCGTCACGCTGAAACTGAACCTGCTGCCTGAACCTGAGCCTGGACGCGATCAGTTGCGCCTCAATATCCAGGTCAGCGACACCGGCGTGGGGATCAGTCGACCCGACCAGCAGCGGCTGTTCGAACCCTTCGCTCAGGTCGATACCGCCCAGAACGGACGCGGCGGTGCAGGGTTGGGGTTGGTGATCTGCCGCAATCTTTGCCAATTGATGAAGGGTGTGCTCAGCCTGGACAGCGAACCCGGCCGGGGCACCTGCGTGAACATCAGCATGACCGTGCCTTGCCTTGAACCCTGTGATTTGCCTGCCCCCATAGCCCCTGCCCTGCCTACCCCTGATCAGGCCCTGAACGTGCTGGTGGTCGACGACCACCCTGCCAATCGCCTGCTGCTGTCCGAACAACTGAACTTCCTGGGCCTGCGCCACAGCGCCGCGGTGAACGGTGCACAAGGTCTGGAAAACTGGCTGCGGGGCGATTTCGATGTATTGATCGTCGACTGCAATATGCCCGTGATGAATGGCTACGACCTCACCCGTGCCTTGCGCGAGCATGAGCAGGCGCATGCCCTCAAACCCTGTACTGTGCTGGGCTACACCGCCAACGCGCAACCTGGCGAGCGCGAGCGATGCCTGGAGGCTGGTATGAATGATTGCCTGATAAAGCCCTTGAGCCTGGTGACATTGCGTCAACGACTGGCGCAGGTCTCGCGCAAGCCAGGCAGGTGCCTCGATCACGCACCCGTCTTTTCAGCGACGTCACTGGATAACCTGACGGGCAAAGATCCACTGATGCAACGACGCCTGCTCGAATCACTGCTGCAAAGCAACCTGGAGGATCGAGCCCTATTGAGTGCACTCGTCTGCCGCAAGGACGTGCCTGGGCTCAAGGACCTTGCGCATAAACTCAAGGGTGCGGCGCGGCTGGTTGAA
Source organism: Pseudomonas sp. KH_021 (assembly GCF_057838865.1). Lineage (NCBI taxonomy): Bacteria > Pseudomonadati > Pseudomonadota > Gammaproteobacteria > Pseudomonadales > Pseudomonadaceae > Pseudomonas > Pseudomonas sp. KH_021. The sequence goes on from NZ_CM174477.1 coordinate 4,529,438, forward strand.
GCACACACGCTGGAGCAAGCGTGCGAGCAGTTGGAAAGCCTCTGTACCCAGCACGAAGACTGGGTGCACATAAATCTACAGTGTCGAGTGCTTGCACAAGCGATGGTATCGCTGGAATCTGCACTCGATCAGTATTTGCGCGAAGCTCCGCCCATGGCTGCCGCAACTGCGTCGCCTGTATGAGGCCGTTTATCCAGTCGTTGGGGCATGTTTTGGAAAGCCCAGCAATTGGACACGGTTGATCCGGCCATGGTGCTGGCAAAGGCAGGGTTGGAAGGGTGATACAGGGGAGAGGGGTGAAGCAGGAGCGGCGCCTGGGCGCCGCTCCATCAGGCATCAGGCAACCGAATTGATCGGCTTTTCTGGATACCAGACGTCCATCAGCGGGCTGACTTCAACGTTAGTCAGTTCGCTGCGGCCCTTGAGCCAGGCTTCAACCTGGGCGCGCTGCTCTTCGCTGACCGAACCACGGTTGGACAGGCAGACCAGACCGTAGTCATCGCCACCGACATAGCCCAGGCCATTGGCCTCCATGGCTTCCTTCAGGAATGCATCGAGGAAAGCGTCGATAGCTTCATCCGCCAGGTCTTCCTTGAAGTCCAGGTTCAGCTCAAAACCCAACTCCTGGAATTCATCAACGCACAGTTTTTTGCGCAGACGGCGGGAACGGTTAGTGGCCATGAAACAATCCTCTTGAGTAATATCGCGCGGCACTTTACCAGTTTCGCCCGCCGCCTGCCTGACAAAAAGCATGCCACTGGCCGGTTGGAGCATCGGACTGACATGCTGTCACCCCTACAAGGCCGCGCTTGGGGCATAATGCCCGCTACATTTAATCGCAGGGGGGGCGTTCATTTTTCTGCCCTCGCATTTTCACCCCTCGCCCGCAGGGTTTTACTTCCATATGATCAAATCTTTACGTCCACTGCTGCTCGCCAGCCTGCTCGTTCCCCTGACCTTTTCGGTCAATGCCGCCGCCCTTAATACCACGCTTCCTCCCAAGGTCCAGCAAGCCATCAAGGCCAGCAAACTGCAGGACAACGCCCTGTCGCTGGTGATGCTGCCGCTCAATGGCCCGGGCACGCCAACGGTGTTCAACGCCGACGTGTCGGTCAACCCAGCGTCGACCATGAAGCTTGTGACCACCTATGCAGCCCTTGAAATGCTGGGGCCCACTTATCAGTGGAAAACCGAGTTCTACACCGACGGCACCCTGAGCAACGGTACCCTGCAGGGCAACCTTTACCTCAAGGGTGGTGGTGATCCAAAACTGAACATGGAAAAGCTCTGGTTGCTGATGCGCGACCTGCGCGCCAACGGCGTACAGAACATCACCGGCGACCTGGTGCTCGATCGCAGCTTTTTCAATCAGCCACAACTGCCTGAGTTCAATGATGATGGCGGCGATGATAACAAGCCCTTCCTGGTCAAGCCCGACTCACTCATGGTCAACCTCAAGGCCCTGCGCTTCGTGGCTCGCAACGACGGTGGCAAGGTGTTGGTGTCGGTCGAACCGCCCATCGCCAGCATCCGCATCGACAATCAGGTCAAATCCACAGCCGGCAACAAATGCACCGGCGATGTGCGTTACAACCCGGTGACCCAGGCCGATGGCGTCAGCATCACAGTGACCGGCCAGTTGGCCAACGGCTGTAGCTCACAAACCTACCTGTCGCTGCTCGACCACCCGACCTACGCGGCGGGCGCCGTGCGGGCGGTCTGGAATGAGCTGGGCGGTACCCTTCAGGGCCGTGACCGATTCGAAATCGTGCCCAAGAATGCGCGGTTACTGGCTCGGGCCTATTCGCCTGACCTGGTGGAGATCATTCGCGACATCAACAAGTACAGCAACAACACCATGGCTCAGCAGCTGTTCCTGAGCCTGGGCGCCAAGTACCGCACAGACGCCGACGGCGACGATGCCAAGGCCGCGCAACGGGTGGTACGCCAGTGGCTGGCGAAAAAAGGTATCACCGCTCCGCACCTGGTGATGGAGAACGGTTCAGGCCTGTCGCGTGCCGAGCGCGTCAGCGCACGGGAAATGGCCAGCATGCTGCAGGCTGCCTGGAAAAGCCCCTATGCCGCCGAATTCATCAGTTCGCTGCCCCTGACCGGCATGGACGGCACCATGCGCAAGCGCCTCAAGCGCACGGCCATGGCCGGTGAAGCCCACATCAAGACGGGAACGTTGAACACTGTACGCGCCATCGCTGGCTTCAGCCGCGACAGCAACGGCACGACCTGGGCGGTGGTTGCCATCCTCAACGACCCGCGCCCATGGGGTGCTTCGTCGGTACTCGACCAAGTGCTGCTGGAGCTGTATCGCCAGCCGAAGATTGCCGAGACGGCGTCCGTGTTGTAGGAGCAGAGTTTACTCGCGATGAGCGCGCCGCGGACCTGACTGATTACCGCGGTGACGCCATCGCAGCATAGGTATCTACACATCTTTTGGTGTACTGCATTTCGTAGCAGTGGACGAGTAGAACGAGGCCACGTCCGGCTGCGCAGCAGTCGTAAAACCTGGCACTTCAGTATTCAGATACACCGCGAGTACAGGCTTTGCGAGGACTACGTCCCCGGACCTGGCCTCGCTGAACTCGTCTACTGCTACGAATGTAGCCGCTGACGAGGTACGAGGCTGCGATCGGCAGCGAAGCGGCCGTAAAACCTGAGACCGTAATCCATCAGGCACACCGAAGGGCCTGAATTTACGACGGCTTCGCCGCCGATCGCAGCCTCGTACCTCGGCAGCGGCTACAAGAGCCGCGCTGCCCCAGAATTGTGTAGATACCTATGGCCATCGCAGGCAAGCCTAGCTCCTACAGCAATTCCCACTCCACCCGGTCACGCCCGCCCTGCTTGGCCGCATATACCCCGGAATCGGCGCGCAACAACAAGGCATCGCCACCCTCGCCACGGCGCCAGCCCGCCACGCCGAAGCTTGCGGTGACATAACCCACGCCCTCGACAGGCACGCCGCGCAACCCTTGCCAGAGCTCCATGGCCAACGAGTGGGCCTGCTCGGCATTGCTGCCCGGGCACAACACCATGAACTCTTCGCCCCCCAGCCGACAGAACACGTCGGAACGCCGCAGTCGCTGGCTGATTCGTTGACATAGGCTTTTCAGCACATGGTCGCCCATGGCATGGCCATACTGGTCGTTGATCCTTTTGAAGTGATCGATATCCAGCATGATCACCGCCAGGTCCAGGTGCTCCCGGTGGGCACGATCGAGTTCGGTTTTCAATCGTTCCTGGAAATAACGACGGTTATGGATGCCGGTCAAGGAATCGGTGATGGACAAGGCGCGCAATTCCTCTTCAACGCGCTTGAGGTCGGAAATATCTGTCAGGTAACCGTGCCACAGTGTGCCACCGTCCGGCAGGAGCTCAGGTGTGGCCTCTCCCCTCACCCAGCGCAGGCCGCGACGCGGCAACTGCACCCGGTACTCTTCGCGCCACGGGGTCAGGAAGGTGGCCGAGTCACGAATCGACGACCGCACCTGCGCAATGTCCTCAGGGTGTATACGTTCAAAGATTGCCGTGGCGTCCCGGCGCAAATGCTCCAGGTCGATTTCGTAGATGTCACGCAACCCTTCACTGGCGTAGGTGAAACATGAGCTGCCATCGGGGTTGAGCTGAAATTGATAGATGCCGCCGGGCACTTCCGCGGTCAGCTTTTCCAACAACCTGTCACGCGCCGCGAGTGCTTCGTAGACACGCTTGCGCTCGGTCACATCGATGCAAATGGCCAGGTGACCGACCCACAGCCCATGCTCATCGAGCACGGCGGTGGCAAGCATATTGGCCGTCAGGTGAGTGCCATTCTTGCGCACCAGCGTCCAGTCACGGGGCTGGCGGCCACCGTCCTCGATGGTTTCGGCCAACATGGCCTGGGCCACCGGAATCTCGCGGCCATAGCGCTGACTGAGCACGGTCGCGCGCGCCTGCAACTCCTCGTGCAAGATCAAGTCCTCCAGCATCAACCGACCGACCACCTCTTCGCTTCGGTAACCCAGCATCAGTTCAGCACCGGCGTTGAAGGTGCTGACCACGCCCCGCAGGTTGGTGGCGATAATCGCCACCTGAGTGGCCGCATTGAGCACGCTGCGCAATTGACCGTGGGTGCCGCGCAGCTCCTGTTCGCTGGCGCGAAGTTCAGCCGTCCGCTGTTCGACCAGGGTCAAGGCACGTTGACGCTGGCTGACCAGGTTGTACAACAGCGCGCTGAGCAGCAGGCTGAGCAGGCCGCCGAACAGCGCTACCACGTTGGCCGCGGAGGAATGGTTAGCCTGCATGAAGACTGCGCTGGGGCGGATATCGAGTCGGTAATTATGGTCGGCCATCCGCACTAACTGGCTTGCCGAGAGCTTGGCCACGTCGTCGTCGGCATTGGACTCGAACAGCACCTCGTGTTCGCCTGGCGCGGAGAGGTCCAGGATTCTGACCTCAAGGTTGTCCGGCGCCGTCGCCGGTAAACCTTCGGACATCAGTTGACGCATGCTCACCACAGCCATCACAAAACCCTTGAGTACTGATGTGCCGGGCGCGAACACCGGAGCCAGAATCAACACCCCGCGGGAATAGTCGGGTTCAAGCCCTACCAGGTCGATGGGCGTGGTAACGGTCATGCTGTCCGCGGCAGCCGCTTTGACAACCGCTGCGCGGCGAGCAGGATCTGAAAGCAGATCGAAACCCAACGGCCGCTCCAGCGCGCTCAATGACAGGCTGTAGAGCACCGGCAAGTATTCGTCGCGGGGTGACGCAGCGATCAATTGGTCAGCGGTGCTGGCCTCACGAATGGAAAAATTCGCAATGCCCTGCTCGCGCTCCGACTGCTCGAAGGCGGAGCGCTCGCCGCCTTTGATCCGGGGAGCCCAGGAATAGGCCAGTGTGCGACCCAAGAGCGGTCGGACATAGCCATCGAATTCGCTGCGGGTGACGTCTGTGGAGAACACGAAAAAACGTCGAAGTCCTTCCAGGCGTTGCACCTGGTCTTCAAAGCGTTCTTCAATCCGGCTGAAGCGTTCATTGGCCAGCAATTCGAAACGCTGGCGCAACTGACGCTGATACAGCTCATGCGTTGCCAGGGCCAATAGCGCCGTCAACAAGATACCTGCGGCAAAGGCCAGGGCAGCCACTATCCAGGCAGAGGCGTCCTCACTGATAAAGCCTAGAATCTTCGGGCGAACGGCCTGCAACGACATAAAGGGAACTCACAACGCCGGCGAACGGAGCTTCACAGTGGCTTTCCCTGATTTATAGCTATTCGCCATTATTTTGCCTAGCAATCATGTGACTATAGAGCCCTGCACTGCAGGGCTCTCGACCAGCCGTCGGATGACGCTTAGCGTGCCTGAATACGCCAGGCGCGGTGGATTTTGCTGTTGCGGGCAAAGTCCTGGTCCAGGGTCTGGGCACTGATTTCTTCAACCGCATAACGCTCGGCCAAATTGGCATCGAGTTCGAACTTGCGGAAATTGTTGGAGAAGTACAACACCCCGCCCGGCGCCAGGCGAGCGACGGCCATGTCCAGCAACTGGACGTGATCGCGCTGTACATCGAACACCCCTTCCATGCGCTTGGAATTGGAGAAGGTTGGCGGGTCGATGAAGATCAGGTCGAACTCTTCCCGGTTAGCCTCAAGCCAAGCCATGACATCGCCTTGCTCCAGACGGTTCTTGTCGGAGAAGCCATTGAGGGACAGGTTGCGACGCGCCCAATCCAGATAGGTTTTCGACAGGTCAACACTGGTGGTGCTGCGCGCGCCGCCCTTGGCCGCGTGCACACTGGCCGTGGCGGTGTAGCAGTACAGGTTGAGGAAACGCTTGCCTGCCGCCTCACGCTGGATGCGCATGCGCATCGGCCGGTGGTCCAGGAACAGACCGGTGTCCAGGTAATCGGTGAGGTTGACCAGCAACTTGACGCCACCTTCCTGGACCTCAAGGAACTGCCCTTGAGTGCTCTGGCGCTCGTACTGGCGGGTACCGCTCTGGCGCTCGCGACGCTTGACCACCACGCGGCTCTTGTCGATGTTCAACGCCTGCGGAATCGCTGCCAAGGCATCGAACAGACGCGCCTGGGCACGTTCGGGATCGACCGAACGCGGTGCTGCGTATTCCTGGACATGGACCCAGTCGTGATACAGGTCGATGGCCAGCGCATACTCAGGCATGTCGGCGTCATACACGCGATAGCAGGTGATGCCTTCGCGGCGCACCCACTTGCTCATCTGCTTGAGGTTCTTCTGCAGGCGGTTGGCAAACATCTGCCCGCCTTCACTCAGGCGCGCTTCCTCAACCACGGGAGCTGCGTTGCTGGATTTTGGGCTTTCGATTTCGCGCTGGGCGCGCTCTTCGCTGCTGCGACGCTCACCGGTCACGAACTGGTCAGGCTGAACCTTGATCAGCAACAGCTTGCAGGGCAAGGCACCGTTCCAGAATGCGTACTGCTTGTGACTGCGGATACCCATGCGCTTGCCCAGGTCCGGCGCGCCGGTGAATACCGCCGCTTCCCAGTTCAAGCAGGCCTGTCGCAGGCGTTCGCCAAGGTTTTGATAGAGATACAGCAAGCTCGCTTCGTCGCCCAGGCGCTCGCCATAAGGAGGGTTACAAATGACCAGGCCTTTCTGGTTCTGGTCCGGGCGCGGCTCGAAGGTCGCCACTTCACCCTGATAGATCTTGACCCACTCGCTCAAGCCGGCACGCTCAACGTTGTTACGCGCTGGCTGAATCAGTCGTGGGTCGGCCTCATAGCCGCGGATCCATAGGGGTTGGCGTGCCAGACCCGCATCAGCGCGTGCCTGCGCTTCTTCCTTGAGCTTGCGGAACATCGCCGGGACGTGGCCGAGCCAGGCCGAGAAACCCCAGCGCTCGCGCCGAAGGTTAGGCGCGATGTCGGCCGCGATCATCGCTGCCTCGACCAGGAAGGTACCCACGCCACACATCGGGTCCGCCAGCGCCCCGCCTTGGGCTGCTATGCGCGGCCAGCCGGCACGGATCAGCACCGCCGCGGCCAGGTTTTCCTTCAGTGGCGCAGCCCCTTGCTGCAGGCGGTAACCCCGTTGGTGCAGGCTGTGGCCAGAGAGATCCAGGGACAGGATCGCCTCGCCACGGTCCAGGCGCAGATGCACGCGCAGGTCCGGGTTGAGCTTGTCCACCGAGGGGCGCTCACCCGAGGGCGTGCGCAATTTATCGACGATGGCATCCTTGACCTTCAAGGCGCCGAAGTGAGTGTTATCGATGCCCGAACCATGCCCGCTGAACTCAACCGCCAGTGTGCCGTCGGGCAACAAGTGGTCTTGCCAGTCGACGTCATTGACGCCGTCGTAAAGATCGTCGGCGTTCTTCATGGAAAAACGCTTGAGCACCAGCAGCACGCGGTTGCCCAGGCGCGACCAGAGGCACAAACGGTAGGCGGTTTCCATGTCGGCGCTGCCGCGGATCGCCGATGTGTGCTCGCGCACATCCTCAAGGCCAAGGCCTGCGGCCTCCTCGGCAAGCAGTCCTTCGAGGCCCTTGGGGCAGGTGAGGTAGAGTTCGTAACGATCCGACATGGTTTTTCCAGAGTCTTGGCAATAGGTGAACGGGCAACGCATTGCCTGTTCGATGTTTGATCAAGCGCTTTTCAAACGGCGCCCGCGTGGCACCCTAAGGTGCCGTTTCCGCCTCGCAATCGACAGCTTTCTGCGCCAGCAAAATGCCTTTGATCGCTTGGCAGTGAAAAATGTCCTTGGCAAAAGGCCGATATATGACCCTTCGTCGTTTCATGTGACTTTTTTTCGCCAACCCAAAAGGCATGGCGTTCTGAGGTCACGCAATGGGCAAACCCTGATGATAGCGGGGTTTGAATGCGAACCATCCTTGAATCAATTTTTTACTTATGGCTCGTATACCTTAAAGGTTACGTGCTTATGACAAATCGATCATTCACACAGCCCTACGCCTTGGGTAGAAATCAACTCAGGTTGTCTCGCAACGAGGCAACACCTTTGCTCGCCACGCCGGCAGCGAGCGCGCAACACCGGCAGAATGAATCTGCCCGGCCTCAACGAGGCCGACGGGACATTACAGTCAACAAGTGAGGGCAACACCCTATGAGAAGACTTAAGCGTGATCCGTTGGAACGAGCATTTCTACGCGGATACCAATACGGCATCCATGGCAAATCCCGTGAGCTTTGCCCCTTTACTCTACCGTCAGTACGCCAAGCCTGGATTAACGGCTGGCGCGAAGGACGCGGCGACAACTGGGACGGTATGACCGGCACTGCGGGTATCCATAGACTCAACGAACTTCACGCCGTTGGCTGAATCACGAGGACACTTTTAATCTTTCCCATCAACCATGCACGCCCCATCCGGGCGGCGGGCTGAGGCCCAGGGGCCCCTTCAAGGGGCCCTTTTTAATGCCGGCGCTTTTTTAATGCCCGTGTGAATCAGCGCGGCAAGGCGGCAATGGCGTCTACGGCCTCGCGAATCAAGGCAGGGCCCTTGTAGATGAAGCCCGAGTAGATCTGCACCAGGCTCGCGCCGGCCTGGATCTTCTCTGCCGCGTGGCGCCCTTCAGTAATGCCGCCCGCGGCAATGATTGGCATCTTCCCTGCCAACTCACCCGAGAGCACCTTGACGATGTGAGTGCTCTTCTCGCGTACCGGCGCACCGGACAAGCCACCGGCCTCGTCACCATGAACCAGGCCTTCGACACCTTCACGGCCCAGGGTGGTGTTGGTGGCGATCACCGCATCCATCCCCGACTCCAGCAAGGCCGCGGCGACCAGCACGGTTTCTTCGTCGCTCATGTCCGGGGCAATCTTGATGGCCAGCGGCACACGCTTGCCATGCTGGCTAGCCAGTACTTCACGACGCTCGGCCAGTGCGGCCAGCAGCTGCTTGAGCGACTCGCCGAATTGCAGGCTACGCAGGCCCGGTGTGTTAGGCGAGCTGACGTTGACCGTGATGTAACTGGCATGGCCGTAGACTTTTTCCAGACAGATCAGGTAATCGTCGACCGCACGCTCGACCGGGGTGTCGAAGTTCTTGCCAATATTGATCCCCAGGATGCCTCGGTATTTGGCCGCCTGAACCCGTGACAGCAGGTTATCCACGCCCAGGTTGTTGAAGCCCATGCGGTTGATGATGGCCTCGGCCTCAGGCAAACGGAAAATCCGTGGCTTGGGATTGCCCGGTTGCGGTCGCGGCGTCACGGTGCCGATCTCAACGAAACCGAAACCCAACTGCGCGAAACCGTCGATGGCCGCGCCGTTCTTGTCCAGGCCCGCGGCCAGGCCGACCGGGTTGGCGAACTCCAGGCCCATGACATTGACCGGCAAGCGCGCGGGCGCCTTGGTCAGCAGGCCATTGATACCCAAACGGCCACCGGCGCCAATCAAATCCAGCGACAGGTCGTGGGAGGTTTCCGGGGAGAGTTTGAACAACAGCTGGCGGGCCAGGTTATACATGGGCGACGTGAGCTCGACGGGGGACGGGTAAGGGCGGCGATTATAGCCGGGGCGGCGACTCCAAGCCCAGCCCCGTCGCTCACCGCCTGGCATATGCTTTGCTTTAGCTACCCCATCTCCCTGCTCCAACGGCGGAACAGGGCAAGGATTTCAGCGACGCCAGGCCGCAACCGCGCGAGCCCCACCGGCGCTTCTTTATGGGTAGTAGTGCTCTGATGAATAACATCCCCGTGAATCCGCTGGTTTGGGCCAATGGCAGCGATGCCCCCGAAAAACATAGCTTGAACATCGGCTTCATGGCCCTGAGCGATTGCGCCTCGGTGGTGGTGGCCGCCACCCAGGGCTTTGCCCAGGCCCACGGCCTGACCCTGAACCTCAAGCGCCAGAATTCCTGGGCGACCCTGCGCGACAAATTGATCAACGGCGAGCTGGACGCCGCACACAGCCTCTACGGCCTGATTTACGCCGTCCACCTGGGCATCGGCGGTACACCCGCCAACGACATGGCGGTCCTGATGGGCCTGAACCAGAACGCCCAGAGCATCAACCTTTCCCCGGCACTGCAGCGCCTGGGCGTGACCGATCCTGAAGCACTTCGCCTGCACGTGCACCAAAGCAAGACAAAACTCACCTTCGCCCAGACCTTCCCCACCGGCACCCATGCCATGTGGCTGAACTATTGGCTGGCAAGCCACGGGATTCACCCGCTCTACGATATCGACAGCGTGGTGGTCCCGCCGGCACAAATGGTCGCCCACCTGCAGGCCGGTCGCATTGATGGCTTTTGCGCAGGCGAACCCTGGGCTGCCAGCGCCATCGGGCAGGGGCTTGGCTTTACGCTCGCGACCAGTCAGTCGATCTGGCCGGACCACCCGGAAAAGGTGCTGGGTTGTACTCAGGCGTTCGTGAACCAGTACCCCAATACCGCCCGTGCGCTGGTCATGGCGGTCCTTGAAGCCAGCCGTTTTATCGAGCAAAGCCCGGAAAACCTGCGCAGCACCGCCCAATTGCTAAGCGGACAAGATTTCCTTGCCACCCAAGTAACCGATATCGAGCCGCGGCTGCTGGGCAACTACGACGACGGCCTCGGGCACTGCTGGCACGACCCGCACAGCCTGCATTTCCACAATGAAGGCGTTGTGAACCAGCCGTACCTGAGCGACGGCATGTGGTTCATGACCCAGTTCCGCCGCTGGGGCCTGCTGCGTGACGAGCCCGACTACCTGCAGGTTGCACGGCAAGTACAACAGTGTTCGCTGTATAGCGATGCCGCCGGGGCGTTGGGCATTCCCTGCACGGATCGGCCAATGCGCCGCAACCAACTGATCGATGGCAAAGTCTGGGACGGCTCAGACCCGGCCGGCTATGCGCGTAGCTTCACCTTGCATGCCTTGTACGACCATCCCTTGCACGCGCAACGCTGACAGGAGCTCGCCACCATGCTGCGTATCCTGCTGATTGATGACACCGAGAAAAAAGTCGGGCGACTGAAAAGCGCCTTGATTGAAGCGGGCTTTGAGGTCATTGACGAATCCGGCGCTGCCATCGACCTGCCTGCGCGCGTCGAAACGGTGCGCCCGGATGTGATCCTGATCGATACCGAGTCACCCGGCCGTGACGTGATGGAACAAGTGGTGCTGGTCACCCGCGATTGGCCCCGGCCCATCGTCATGTTCACCGACGAGCACGACCCGGGCGTGATGCGCCAAGCCATCAAGTCCGGCGTCAGTGCTTATATCGTCGAGGGCATCCATGCCCAGCGCCTGCACCCGATCCTGGACGTGGCCATGGCCCGGTTCGAGAGCGACCAGGCCCTGCGAGCCCAGTTGCATGCCCGCGACCAACAATTGGCCGAGCGCAAGCGCATCGAATTGGCCAAGGGGCTGCTGATGAAAATGAAGGCCTGCAACGAGGAACAGGCCTACACCCTGATGCGCCGCCAGGCCATGAGCAAACAGCAAAAGCTGATCCAGGTCGCCGAACAGATCATTGCCATGAGCGAGTTGCTGGGCTGAAACAATTCTGGCCCAGGTATTGCTAGTTCTCTGATAACTCCTGCAGGCAGCCAACGGCGGTTGCCTGAAATCACGACAAAGACGTCGCACCCCACTGGCCCTGGCCAGCTGGGAGGCGACGTCTTTTTTTTGCCCCAAAAGACTTCCGTTGAGACTGATCGCAGTCGAGGTGTTCAATGAATACGAATACGAGCTTCTGGAAATCCGGCCACGCCCCTACCCTGTTCGCCGCCTTCTTGTACTTCGACCTGAGTTTCATGGTCTGGTACTTGCTCGGCCCTTTGGCCGTACAGATTGCCGCCGACTTGCAACTGACCACGCAGCAACGCGCCATGGTCGTCGCCACACCGATCCTGTCCGGTGCGATCCTGCGCTTTGTCATGGGCATGCTGGCGGATCGACTGTCACCGAAAACCGCCGGCCTGATCGGCCAGGTTATCGTGGTCTGTGCGCTGTTCGGTGCCTGGAAACTGGGCATCCACAGTTACGAGCAAGCCCTGTTGCTGGGCGTGTTCCTGGGCGTGGCCGGCGCCTCGTTCGCGGTGTCGCTGCCACTGGCCTCGCAATGGTATCCACCCCAGCATCAAGGCAAGGCCATGGGCATTGCCGGTGCCGGCAACTCAGGCACCGTGTTTGCCGCCCTGCTCGCTCCGATGCTGGCTGCAGCGTTTGGCTGGAGCAACGTGTTCGGTTTTGCGCTGATCCCACTGCTCATCACCCTGGTGGTGTTCGCCTTGATCGCCCGCAACGCGCCGCAACGGCCGAAAGCCAAATCCATGGCCGACTACTTCAAGGCCCTGGGCGATCGCGACAGCTGGTGGTTCATGTTTTTCTACAGCGTCACCTTTGGCGGCTTTATCGGCCTGGCCAGCGCCCTGCCCGGCTACTTCAACGACCAATATGGCCTGAGCCCCGTGACAGCCGGCTACTACACGGCTGCCTGCGTGTTCGGCGGCAGCCTGATGCGCCCACTGGGCGGTGCGCTGGCTGATCGCTTCGGCGGCATTCGCACACTGCTGGCGATGTACACCGTGGCAGCCATTTGCATTGCCGCTGTTGGCTTCAACCTCTCCAGCTCCATGGCCGCACTGGCGCTGTTTGTCGCCGCAATGCTGGGCCTGGGCGCCGGCAATGGCGCCGTATTCCAGTTAGTGCCGCAACGCTTTCGCCAGGAAATCGGCGTCATGACCGGCCTGATCGGCATGGCCGGCGGCATTGGCGGCTTCTTGCTGGCAGCGGGCCTTGGCACCATCAAACAACACACCGGCAGCTATCAACTGGCCTTGTGGTTGTTCGCAAGCCTGGGCGTGCTGGCCTGGTTCGGCCTGTACGGCGTCAAGCAACGCTGGCGCACCACCTGGGGCTCGGCGGCCGTCACTGCCGCGCGCGTCTGAGACACTTGCCTCATGAGCCTGCAATTAAGCTTCGCCCACGCCTCCGCCACCGGACCGCGCAGCGAAAACCAGGACGCCCTGCGCCTGGTGACGCCGGCGCCGGCCTTGGCGGCGAGCAAGGGCTATTTGTTTGCACTGGCCGATGGCGTCAGCCAGTGCGCCGACGGCGGCCTGGCAGCACGCGCAAGCTTGCAGGCATTGGCCCTGGACTACTACGCCACGCCTGAAACCTGGGGCATTACCCAGGCTCTGGACCGTCTACTACTGGCACAAAATCGCTGGCTGCAGGCCAACGGTGGCGGCCAGCCGCTGCTCACGACCTTGAGTGCGCTGGTGCTGCGCGGCCAGCGTTTTACCATGGCCCACGTGGGCGATTGCCGCGTCTACCGCTGGCTTGATGATTGCCTGCTGCGGGTCAGCGAGGATCATGTCTGGGATCAGCCTGGCATGCAGCATGTGCTCAAGCGGGCGCTGGGCCTGGATCAACACCTGGTGGTCGACTATCTGGAAGGCGAGTTGCGCCAGGACGAACGCTTCCTGATCCTCAGCGATGGGGTCTGGGCGGTGCTTAAGGATCATGAAATCAGCCGCGTGCTGCGCGAGCAGAACGATCTCGAACAGGCCGTTCAGACACTGGTGCAAAGCGCCCACCTGGCGGGCAGCCAAGACAACGCGAGCGCCTTGCTCGTTCAGGTCGATCAATTGGGGCTGACGACCTTGGGCGATAGCCTGGCGCAGTCAGCGCAATGGTCATGGCCCGGACCACTCAAGGCCGGCCAACAGCTCGACGGCCTTGAAGTCATGGCGCTGGTGAAGCAGAGCCGCCAATCCAGGCTCTACCGGATGCGCGACGCCCAACAACAAACCTGGCTGCTCAAGACCTTGCCAGCCGGCCGCGATGAAGACCCCGCCGCCCAACAAAGCTTATTGCTGGAGGAATGGTTTCTGCGTCGTGTGGCCGGCCGGCACTTTCCCGAAGTGCACCCGGCCTCCCAGCGTCAGCACCTGTACTACCTGATGCGTGAATATCCAGGCCAGACCCTGGCCGAGCGCTTCACCCAGGACGGTCCGCTCCCCCTTGACCAATGGCAGTCGATTGCCCAGCGCCTGCTGCGGGCACTGGGGATGCTCCATCGACGCAATATCCTGCATCGCGACATCAAGCCGGAAAACCTGCACATGGGCGACGATGGCGAACTGCGCGTACTCGATTTCGGCCTGGCCTATTGCCCGGGTCTGTCGCAGACCGAGGCCTTTGAACTCACGGGCACCCCCAGTTACATCGCCCCGGAAGCGTTCGAGGGTGCGTCACCCAACCCGCAGCAGGACCTGTATGCCGCGGGTGTCACCCTGTTCTTTCTGCTGACCGGGCATTACCCCTATGGCGAGGTCGAAGCGTTCCAGCGGCCTCGCTTCAACAACCCGGTGAGCGTCAGTCGGTTTCGCCCGGATGTCCCGGATTGGTTGGCCGCCAACGTGGCACGCGCCGTTGCGGCCAACCCCGAACAACGCTTCGAGACGGCCGAGCAGTGGTTGCTATTGCTCGAACAAGCCGAGCGCCAACCACCCGCCCTGCGCGCCCGGCCCTTGCTGGAGCGCGAGCCCCTCAAGGTCTGGCGAACACTTGCGCTGCTGTCACTGGTTATCAACCTTATATTGCTGGTATCAGTGCTCAAGGCATGACACCACCGGCTCCCACACAGAGGAAAAAACATGAACGCGAAAGTCTGGCTGGTGGGTGCAGGCCCTGGAGACCCTGAATTACTGACGCTCAAGGCGGTCCGCGCGCTGGGCGAGGCTCACGTGGTGTTGATCGACGACCTGGTCAATCCGGCAGTGCTCGAGCATTGCCCACAGGCACGCGTGATCCCGGTCGGCAAACGGGGTGGCTGTCGCTCCACTCCACAAGCCTTTATCCATCGTTTGATGCTGCGCTATGCGCGCCAGGGAAAGTGTGTGGCAAGGCTTAAAGGTGGCGACCCCTGCATTTTCGGTCGCGGCGGCGAAGAGGCCCAATGGCTGCAGAGCCAGGGTGTCGAGGTCGAATTGGTCAACGGCATTACCGCCGGCCTGGCAGGTGCCACCCAGTGCAATATTCCTTTGACGCTGCGAGGCGTCAGCCGTGGGGTGACGCTGGTGACGGCCCACACTCAAGATGACAGCTGCCTGAACTGGCAGGCACTGGCACAAGGTGGCACGACCCTGGTGATCTACATGGGTGTAGCCAAGCTTGGGGAAATTGCTGAAAGCCTGTTAGCGGGCGGGATGCAAAGCACCATGCCAGTGGCCATGATCGAAAACGCATCCCTCCCCCACCAGCGTGAATGCCGCAGCCAGCTTGGCACCCTGAGCACCGATGCGCAGGCGTTCGGCCTGCAAAGCCCGGCGATTCTGGTCATTGGGGAAGTCGCCGCGCAGGCAGCACAGGCGGTCATCAAAGAGGTCATGGCGGGCTGAATACAAAAAAGCCCTGCAGCTCAATGGCTGCAGGGCTTCCAGGCTGCTGACTGTAGCCGCTGCCGAAGGCTGCGATGCGGCCCGTCAGGGGCGCCAAGGCGGTCGCGAGATCCTGCGCCCGCTCTGCGGCCGATCGCAGCCTGTCGGCAGCGGCTACAATCAGGCCAACGCTTCGCTCGGTTTGCCAAGCAGGCGATCCGCCACGACGGCCCCAGCCAGGGTGATCACCGACGGGATCAACCAAGCCAGGCCTTGCTCGCTCATCGGCAGGTGCGCCAGAACCCCTGGCAACTCGAAGCCTGCGCCCTTGAGCGCGTCGATCATGCCGAAAACAAACGAAACCAGCATCACCGGCGCCATGATCCGCGCCTGAGAGTTCCAGATGCCCTTACAGAAACTCAAGGCAACCAGAACGATGCACGGCGGGTAGATGGCGGTCAGCACGGGGATCGAAAAGGCGATCAGCTTGGTCAGGCCCAAGTTGGACACCAACAGCGAGAATGCCGCCAGAATGACCACGAGGGTCTTGTAGGACAGCGGCAACACTTGGCTGAAGTATTCGGCGCAGGCGCAGGTCAGGCCCACTGCAGTCACCAGACAGGCAAGCGCAATCAACACGGCCAGGAAGCCACTGCCCAGCGAGCCGAAGGTGTGTTGTACATAGGCGTGCAATACCGCGGCGCCATTGGTGGCGGTCGCCGCAATGTCATGGCTGCCGGCACCCAGGCGGAACAGGCTGATGTAAACCAGCGCCAACCCCACGCCTGCGATCAGGCCGGCAATGATTGCATAGCGAGTGATCAGCTTGGGCGACTCGACACCACGGGAGCGGATGGCATTGACGATGACGATACCGAACACCAGCGCGCCCAGGGTATCCATGGTCAGGTAGCCATTGATGAAGCCTTGCGAGAACGGCGCGGCGACGTAGGCAGGTTGCGCCTCACCGATGGTGCCAGCAGGCAGGGCGAACGCGGCGATACCCAGCGCAGCCAGGGCAATGATCTTCAACGGTGCCAAAAAGCGACCGACAGTATCGAGCAGACGGCCCGGATACATCGACACCGCCAGCACGACAATAAAGTACACCAGGCTATAGATAAACAGCGCCAGCGGGCTTTCGCCGGTCAGGGGCGCCACGCCCACTTCAAAGGACACCGTGGCGGTACGCGGGGTAGCGAACAGCGGGCCGACCGCCAGGTAGCAAACCGCAGCCAACAGGCCGCCAGCCACTTTACCGATGGGACTGCTCAGCGCGTCCATGCCGCCACCGACCTTGGCCAAGGCAACCACGGTGATCACCGGAAGACCTACAGCGGTAACAAGAAAGCCCAGGGCAGCCATCCAGACATGGGGACCAGACTGCAGGCCGACGATAGGTGGGAAGATGATATTGCCAGCACCCACGAACAACGCGAACGTCATAAAACCAAGCGCCAGGATGTCCTGGCCTTTCAACACTTTCATTAAGGAAATACCACACTACTGAATCGGAATTAGAGGGGGATTTCCCTATGGGTGAGGGAAATGCAGTCGATCCTGATGAGGACAGACCCGCTAAGTACGCACGCGCCCTTTTGGGGCACCGGTACAAAATGGCCCTCAGTGTAACCAAGTTGCACCTTTAAAGCATCGCAGCCTATCGAATTGTCCGATAGGTGCAACCGGTTGTCGCCTAGAGAACAGCAATCGTTGCAACTCTGTGCGGCAACCGCGGGAAAAATCTTCAGCCGTACTAGGAAATACCGAGAACCAGATACGACAAAGGCCACCCGAAGGTGGCCTTTGTTGGTGGAACGTCAAATAAGCGCGAGGCTTACTTGGCTTCCCAACCGGTCAGCTCGGCCAGGGCCTTGCCGATGTCTGCCAGCGAACGCACGGTTTTTACACCTGCGTCTTGCAGAGCAGCGAATTTCTCGTCTGCAGTGCCTTTGCCGCCAGAGATGATTGCGCCCGCATGGCCCATGCGCTTGCCAGCAGGGGCAGTCACACCAGCGATGTAGGAAACAACTGGCTTGGTCACGTGTGCCTTGATGTAGGCAGCCGCTTCTTCTTCAGCCGAACCGCCGATCTCACCGATCATGACGATCGCTTCGGTCTGCGGGTCTTCCTGGAACAGTTTCAGGATGTCGATGAAGTTCGAACCTGGGATCGGGTCACCACCGATACCAACGCAGGTGGACTGACCGAAACCGGCGTCAGTGGTCTGCTTAACGGCTTCATAGGTCAGGGTGCCGGAACGGGAAACGATACCGACCTTGCCTGGCAAGTGAATGTGACCTGGCATGATGCCGATCTTGCACTCGCCCGGAGTGATGACGCCTGGGCAGTTAGGGCCGATCAGGGTAACACCCAGCTCGTCGCACTTGACCTTGGCATCCAGCATGTCCAGGGTAGGAATGCCTTCGGTGATGCAGACGATCAGCTTGATGCCGCCGAAGGCCGCTTCCAGGATCGAGTCTTTGCAGAAAGGAGCTGGAACGTAGATCACGCTGGCGGTGGCGCCAGTGGCAGCTACAGCGTCTTTCACGGTGTTGAATACTGGCAGACCCAGGTGCTCGGTGCCGCCTTTGCCTGGAGTTACGCCACCCACCATCTGGGTGCCGTATTCGATGGCTTGCTGGGTGTGGAAACTACCTTGCGAACCGGTAATACCCTGGCAGATGACTTTGGTGTCTTTATTGATCAGGACGCTCATTACTTGCCCTCCGCAGCTTTGACAACTTGTTGAGCAGCGTCGGTCAGGCTAGTTGCCGCGATAATGTTCAAACCGCTTTCTGCCAGTACTTTGGCGCCCAGTTCAGCGTTGTTGCCTTCCAGACGAACAACAACCGGCACTTTAACGCCGACTTCTTTCACTGCACCGATGATGCCTTCGGCAATCATGTCGCAACGAACGATGCCGCCGAAGATGTTGACCAATACGGCCGCGACGTTGGAGTCGGACAGGATGATCTTGAACGCTTCGGTTACGCGCTCTTTGGTTGCGCCGCCACCTACGTCGAGGAAGTTGGCTGGCTTGCCGCCGTGCAGGTTGACGATGTCCATGGTACCCATGGCCAGGCCAGCACCGTTGACCATGCAACCGATGTTGCCTTCCAGGGCCACGTAGTTCAGCTCGAAGCTGGCAGCGTGGGCTTCACGAGGATCGTCCTGGGACGGGTCGTGGAAAGTTTTCAGCTTAGGCTGGCGGTACATGGCGTTGGCGTCGATGTTGATCTTCGCGTCCAGGCAGTGCAGATCGCCGTCAGCCTTGATCACCAGCGGGTTCACTTCCAGCAGAGCCAGGTCGTGTTCCTTGAACAGCTTGGCCAGACCGACGAAGATCTTGGCGAACTGAGCAACTTGCTTGCCTTCCAGGCCCAGCTGGAAAGCCAGCTCGCGACCCTGGAATGGCTGAGCGCCAACCAGTGGATCGATAGTGGCCTTGATGATTTTTTCAGGAGTTTCGTGAGCGACTTTCTCGATGTCCACGCCACCTTCGGTGGAAGCCATGAACACGATGCGACGGCTCGAACGATCGACTACAGCGCCCAGATACAGCTCTTTGGCGATATCGGTGCAGGATTCGACCAGGATCTTGGTCACTGGCTGACCGTTGGCGTCAGTTTGGTAAGTGACCAGACGCTTGCCCAACCATTGCGCAGCGAACGCCTTGGCGTCTTCTTTGCTGCGAACCAGCTTGACGCCGCCCGCTTTACCGCGACCACCGGCGTGGACCTGGGCCTTGACGACCCACTCGGTGCCACCGATTTTTTCGCAGGCTTCTGCTGCCGCTTCAGGGGTGTCGACTGCGAAACCCTTGGATACTGGCAGGCCGTATTCAGCGAACAGCTGCTTACCCTGATACTCGTGAAGATTCATGCTTTTTACCGTCTTCGTTAGGTACTGCGCTTCGGCGCTGCACTGTTAGGGAGTGCCGCGCCACCTGTGACCGCTTACTTGCGCAGCGAACTGCGCAGGATCGAGTCCGGCGTAGGTTCCGCGGTCAGTCTTGTATGCAAGACTGACGACGAGACTGACGACGGGCTGTACGCCGTGGTTTCTTATTGTTTAACGCTTTTTACGGTTGGCTATATGAATCGCACCGCCGTTAACGGCCAGTGCGGCTTCATGCAGCGCTTCAGACAGGGTCGGATGGGAGAAAACCATCATGCCCAGGTCTTCAGCGCTGGTGCCGAATTCCATTGCGATTGCACCCTGCTGAACCAGTTCGGCAGCGCTTGGGCCAATCACGTGAACACCCAGTACGCGGTCGGTCTTGGCATCGGCGATGACCTTGACGAAACCACCGGTATCGTTGGCTGCCATGGCACGGCCACTGGCGGCGAACGGAAAGGTGCCCACGTTAACCTCAACGCCTTCAGCCTTCAAGGCCTGTTCGGTCTTGCCGACCCACGCAATTTCCGGGTGAGTGTAAATGACCGAAGGGATCAGGTCATAGTTCATCTGAGCCTTGTGGCCCTTGATGCGCTCGACAACCATGATGCCTTCTTCGGAGGCCTTGTGCGCCAGCATCATGCCGCGGACCACGTCACCAATGGCGTAGACGCCCGGTACGCTGGTCGCGCAATGATCGTCAACGAACACGAAACCGCGCTCGTCAATGGTAACGCCACTGTCAGCTGCCAGCAGGTCGGTGGTCACCGGGCGGCGACCAACAGCTACGATCAGCTTGTCGAAGGTGATGTTCTGTTCGCCGTTGGCGTCGGTGTAGGTCACCACGACTTCTTCGCCGTTGACCTTGGAACCGGTGACGCGAGCGCCCAGCTTGATGTCCAGGCCTTGCTTGGTCAGAGTCTTCTGCGCTTCCTTGGCAACGGCAGTGTCAGCCGCCATCAGGAAGGTATCCAGTGCTTCCAGGACAGTAACCTGAGCACCCAGACGCGACCAGACCGAGCCCAGCTCCAGACCGATCACGCCAGCGCCGATCACGCCCAGACGCTTAGGTACGGTTTGGAATTCCAGTGCGCCGGTGGAGTCAACGATGACGTTCTGGTCGACCGGAGCCGGTGGAATGTCGATCGGACGCGAGCCGGAGGCCAGGATCACGCTCTCGGCTTCGATGATTTCAACAGTGCCATCAGCCTTGGTGACTTCAACTTTCTTGCCAGCCAGCAGTTTGCCGTGGCCTTGAATGGAGGTCACGCCGTTGGCCTTGAACAGGGTGGCGACACCGCTGGTCAGGTTCTTGACGATGCCAGCCTTGCGGCCAACCATCGCGGCGACGTCCATCTTGACTTCGCCAGTCGAGATACCGTGGACGTTGAAGCTCTCTTTGGCTTCCTTGTACTTCCAGGAGCTGTCCAGCAGCGCCTTGGAAGGAATGCAACCTACGTTCAGGCAGGTGCCGCCGAGGGCGAGCTTGCCTTCGCCATCGGTGTATTTCTCGATGCAGGCAGTCGACAGACCGAGTTGGGCTGCCTTAATAGCAGCCACATAGCCGCCAGGGCCTGCACCAATCACTACCACGTCGAATTTCTGAGTCATAACACATTCCTTATCGAATCAAACCGGACAGCCCCCTTGAGGGGGGCCGCCTTGGGACGAAGCTGAATCTTTCGGCCAAAAGCCTGCCCTCGCCGGAAGGCGAACGCAGGCCCAGGAAGCCTGATCAGATGTCCAGCAGCAGACGAGCCGGGTCTTCCAGCAGGTTCTTGATGGTCACCAGGAAGGTCACAGCTTCTTTGCCGTCGATCAAACGGTGATCGTAGGACAGTGCCAAGTACATCATCGGACGGATGACAACCTGACCGTTGACTGCCATCGGACGCTGCAGAATGTTGTGCATGCCCAGGATGGCCGCTTGCGGCGGGTTGACGATCGGAGTCGACATCATCGAACCGAAGGTGCCACCGTTGGTGATGGTGAAGGTGCCGCCGGTCATCTCGTCGATGGACAGCTTGCCGTCACGGGCTTTCTTGCCGAAGGTGGCGATGCCGCCTTCGATTTCAGCCAGGCTCATCAGCTCAGCGTTACGCAGAACCGGTACGACCAGGCCACGGTCGCTGGAAACAGCAACACCGACGTCGGCGTAGCCGTGGTACACGATGTCGCTGCCGTCGATCGAGGCGTTGACAGCCGGGAAGCGTTTCAGCGCTTCGGTGGCGGCCTTGACGAAGAACGACATGAAGCCCAGGCGCACGCCGTTGTGCGACTTCTCGAACAGGTCCTTGTACTTCGAACGCAGCGCCATGACTTCGGTCATGTCGACTTCGTTGAAAGTGGTCAGCATAGCCATGTTCGACTGTGCTTCTACCAGGCGCTTGGCCACGGTAGCGCGCACGCGGGTCATTGGCACGCGCTTCTCGGTGCGGTCACCGGCAGCCATTACTGGCGCGGCGCCCGCAGGAGCAGCAGGCTTGGCAGGTGCAGCAGCAGGAGCGGATTTCTTCGCTTCGATGGCTGCAACGACGTCTTCCTTGGTCACGCGGCCGTCTTTGCCAGTGCCTTTGACGCTGTTCAGGTTGATACCGTTTTCTTCGGCCAGCTTGCGAGCAGCTGGAGCGCCGATGGCGTCTTCAGCTTCAGCGGCAGCCGGAGCAGGAGCACCACCGGAAGGGGCGGCAACAGCAGCGGCAGGCGCGGCAGCAGCGCCGCCTTCGGTGATGGAGCCGAGGACTTCGTCGGACAGGACGGTTGTGCCCTCGTCCTTGACGATCGCACCCAGTACACCGTCAACAGTCGCCAGAACTTCGAGTACGACCTTGTCGGTTTCGATGTCGACGATCAATTCGTCACGCTTGACGGCGTCGCCCGGTTTCTTGTGCCAGGTGGCAACGGTGCCATCGGCAACCGATTCCGGGAAAGTTGGGGCTTTGATCTCGATAGCCATTATCAGTGGTTCCTTAAATTCGATTTCTATGCGAAGGCGTTAAACAGTAAAGGCATCTTGCAGCAGTTTTTCCTGCTGCTCGGCGTGCATCGACGCATAACCACAGGCAGGCGCGGCAGAAGCTTCGCGGCCAGCGTATTCCAGGCCCAGGGCCTTGTTGTGGTTACCGATGCTGCGACGCAGGTGATGCTGACTGCTGTACCAGGCACCCTGGTTCATCGGCTCTTCCTGACACCACACCACGTTCGTGAGATTGGTGTAAGGCGCGATGGCCTCCATCAGGTCGTCTTCCGGGAACGGATAAAGCTGCTCGATACGCACGATGGCAATGTCTTCGCGGCCTTCGGCACGGCGTTTTTCCAGCAAGTCGTAGTAGACCTTGCCGCTGCACAGGACCAGGCGAGTAACCTTGGCCGCATCCAGCGTGTCGATCTCTGGGATGACCGTCTGGAACGAACCTTCGGCCAGATCTTCCAGGGTCGAGATGGCCAACTTGTGGCGCAACAGCGACTTGGGCGTCAACACGACCAGCGGTTTACGCAGCGGACGGATCACCTGACGGCGCAGCAGATGGTAGATCTGTGCCGGGGTGGTCGGTACGCATACCTGGATGTTGTGCTCGGCGCACAGCTGCAAGTAACGCTCAAGACGTGCCGAGGAGTGCTCCGGCCCCTGCCCTTCATAACCGTGTGGCAGCAGCATGGTCAGACCGCACAGACGGCCCCACTTGTGCTCGCCACTGGTGATGAACTGGTCGATCACAACCTGCGCACCGTTGGCGAAGTCGCCGAACTGGGCTTCCCAGATCACCAGTGCGTTTGGCATGGTGGTGGAATAGCCGTATTCGAACGCCAGTACCGCTTCTTCGGACAGGAACGAATCGTACAGGTCGAAACGTGGCTGGCCGGCGTAGAGGTTCTGCAGCGGCACGTAGGTGCTCGCATCCTTCTGGTTATGCAGCACCGCGTGACGGTGCGAGAAGGTACCGCGGCCGATATCCTGGCCGGTCATGCGCACAGGGTGACCTTCGAAGGCCAGGGTCGCGTACGCCATGGTTTCGGCGTAACCCCAGTTGATCGGCAAGCCACCGGCCTGCATCTTCTGACGGTCTTCGTAGATCTTCGCAACCTGGCGCTGCACCACGAAGCCTTCTGGAATTTCCAGCAGCTTGGCAGACAGTTCCTGCAAGGTTTTCAGATCAAAGCGGGTGTCGTGACGCGCAGTCCACGCGTGGCCCAGGTACGGGCGCCAATCCACGAACAACTCTTTGTTCGGCTCCTTGACCAGGCTTTTTACTACATGCAGGCCGTTGTCCAGCGCGTTGCGGTACTCGTCGATCTTGGCCTGAACAGTGGCTTCGGTCTGCACGCCGCTCTTGACCAGGCTCTCGGCATACAGCTCACGGGTGGTGCGCTGCTTGGCGATTTTCTGGTACATCAGAGGCTGGGTGCCGCTTGGCTCGTCGGCCTCGTTGTGGCCGCGACGACGGTAGCAGACCAGGTCGATGACCACGTCACGCTTGAACTGCATGCGATAGTCGATCGCCAACTGGGTCACGAACAGCACAGCTTCTGGATCATCACCGTTAACGTGCAGGATCGGCGCCTGGATCATCTTGGCAACGTCGGTCGCGTACTCGGTGGAGCGAGAGTCACGAGGGTTGCTGATGGTGAAGCCGACCTGGTTGTTGATGACGATGTGTACCGTACCGCCAGTCTTGAAACCGCGGGTCTGGGACATCTGGAAAGTTTCCAGCACAACGCCTTGGCCAGCAAAGGCCGCGTCACCGTGCAGGGAAATCGGCAGTACCTTGTCACCTACCGCATCGTTGCGACGGTCTTGACGGGCACGCACCGAACCTTCGACCACAGGCGATACGATTTCCAGGTGAGACGGGTTGAACGCCATGGCCAGGTGAACTTCACCGCCTGCGGTCATCACGTTGGACGAGAAGCCCTGGTGGTATTTCACGTCGCCAGAGCCGAGCTCGACCTGCTTCTTGCCTTCGAACTCGTCGAACAGGTCGCGCGGGTTCTTGCCGAAGGTGTTGACCAGAACGTTCAGACGGCCACGGTGAGCCATGCCGATCACGACTTCCTTGGTACCGTAGGAACCGGAACGCTGGATCATCTCGTCCAGCATCGGGATCAGGCTTTCGCCACCTTCCAGACCGAAACGCTTGGTGCCCGGGTATTTGGTACCCAGGTATTTTTCCAGACCTTCGGCAGCGGTGACGCGCTCAAGCACATGGTTCTTGATGTCGGCAGAAAATACCGGGCGCCCACGCACGCTTTCCAGACGCTGCTGGAACCAGCTGCGCTGCTCGGAATCGGTGATGTGGGTGAACTCGGAGCCGATGGTGCGGCAATATGTCTGCTGCAACGCTTCGAGGATTTCGCGTAGGCTCGCTTCCTCCTTGCCGATAACCAGGTCGCCGGCACGGAAGATCGTATCAAGATCGGCATTGGTCAAGCCGTAATGATTGATCGACAGGTCTACTGGCGCAGGGCGCTGCCACAACCCTAGCGGGTCGAGCTGAGCGGCTTGATGGCCGCGCATACGGTAGGCCTGGATCAGTCGCAACACTTCAACCTGCTTCTTCTCGTGTTCGCTGCTCACGCTGCCGGCGGAAACCGGTTGGGCGCGGCGCTGGTTCTTTGCCAGCAGTACGAAATGGTCGCGGATTGTCGAGTGCGATACATCGGTAGCAGTGCTGCCTTCGGCGGGCAACTTCTGAAAGTAAGTGCGCCACTCTTCTGGCACAGCGTTAGGGTCGTGCAGGTAGAGCTCATAGAGCTCTTCCACATAGGCAGCGTTACCACCTGACAGGTGGGCGCTGTTCCACATGCGCTGCATCACGCTTTCTTGCATGCTTGGTCACCCTCGGTTAGGGGCCTGAATCGGCAAGTGATCAAAGAAAGGGGTGGAAAAGTCAGAGTGCAGCGACTGAACCAAGCCACTAACTAAGGTCCTGCGGATTTTCCGGGTACCAGCCCGGAGTGCCCCTGCTGGTCTCATATCTTCGAAAGTAAGAGTTCGGGCTTTGTGAGCCCTCGCTCGGGTTTCACCTCAGTGCGGACAAGGGTCCGCACGTCGGTGTGCTACGGGTACAACACTTTTAAAATCAGGTACCGCTTTGCAGCAACATGTTGCGTATGTGGCCGATTGCCTTGGTCGGGTTCAGACCTTTAGGGCAGACGTTCACGCAGTTCATGATCCCGCGGCAGCGGAATACGCTGAACGGGTCGTCCAGGGAAGCCAGACGTTCCTCGGTCTTGTTGTCACGGCTGTCTGCCAGGAAGCGATACGCTTGCAGCAGTGCAGCTGGGCCCAGGAACTTGTCAGGGTTCCACCAGAACGACGGGCAGGAAGTCGAGCAGCAAGCGCACAGGATGCACTCGTACAGACCGTCCAGCTTTTCACGTTCTTCCGGCGATTGCAGACGCTCGATAGCCGGTGGCGGCGTATCGTTCTGCAGGAACGGCTTCACCTTCTCGTACTGCTTGTAGAAGATGCTCATATCGACGACCAAGTCACGAATTACCGGCAAACCCGGCAACGGACGGACGACCAACTTGTTACCTTTTACGACAGCGGACAGCGGCGTGACGCACGCCAGGCCGTTCTTGCCGTTGATATTCATGCCGTCGGAACCACAAACGCCTTCACGGCAGGAGCGACGATAGGAGAAGCCTTCGTCCTGCTCTTTGATCAGCGCCAGCACGTCCAGAACCATCAGGTCCTTGCCGCCGGTGTCGACGTCGAATACCTGGGTTTTCGGTGCCGAGTCCGTGTCTGGGTTGTAACGATAAACTTCGACTTTCAACATGTCGGCCACCCTTAGTAAGTCCGTATTTTTGGCTCGAAAGCCGGTACGGTTTTCGGCGAGAAGTTAACACCACGCTTGGCAACGCGTTTCTCACCCGGGAAGTACAGGGTGTGGCACAGCCAGTTTTCGTCATCACGATCTTCGAAGTCTTCACGGGCGTGAGCGCCGCGGGACTCTTTACGCACTTCTGCAGCGATGGCAGTGGCTTCGGCCACTTCCAGCAGGTTCTGCAGTTCCAGTGCCTCGATACGTGCGGTGTTGAACGCCTGGGACTTGTCGTTGATCTTGACGTTGGCGATGCGCTCGCGCAGGTCGGCCAACTGGGCAATACCCTTCTGCATGTATTCGCCGGTACGGAATACACCGAAGTAGTTCTGCATGCAGCTTTGCAGCTCGCGACGCAGGGTTGCGACGTCTTCACCGGTGGTGCGCTCGTTGAGCTTGTTCAAGCGGCTCAGCGCAACGTCGATGTCGGTGTCGCTGGCATCGCGGTACTCGATACCCTCGGTCAGCGCTTTTTCCAGGTGCAGACCAGCAGCGCGACCGAATACCACCAGGTCGAGCAGCGAGTTGCCGCCCAGGCGGTTGGCACCGTGAACCGATACGCACGCCACTTCACCCACTGCGAACAGACCAGGGATGATGGTGTCTTCGCCATTGGCGTTCTGAGTCATGGCCTGGCCATGAATGTTGGTGGCAACGCCGCCCATCATGTAGTGGCAGGTTGGAACAACCGGAACCGGCGCGACAACAGGGTCGACGTGAGCGAAGGTTTTCGACAGCTCACAGATACCTGGCAGGCGGCTGTGCAGCACTTCTTCACCCAGGTGGTCGAGCTTGAGCATCACGTGGTCGCCGTTAGGGCCACAGCCGTTACCGGCGATGATCTCTTTAACCATGGAACGGGCCACAACGTCACGACCGGCAAGGTCCTTGGCGTTGGGCGCATAACGCTCCATGAAACGCTCGCCGTGCTTGTTGATGAGGTAACCACCTTCACCACGGCAGCCTTCGGTAACCAGTACACCTGCGCCGGCGATGCCGGTTGGGTGGAACTGCCACATTTCGATGTCTTGCACCGGCACGCCAGCACGCAGCGCCATGCCAACGCCGTCGCCGGTGTTGATCAGGGCGTTAGTGGTAGACGCATAGATACGACCCGCGCCACCGGTCGCCAGTACAGTTGCCTTGGAACGGATGAAAGAGGTTTCACCGGTTTCAATGCAGATGGCGATCACACCGACGAAGGCGCCGTCCTGGTTCTTGACCAGATCGACCGCGTACCACTCGTTCAGGAAGGTGGTGCCGGCTTTCAGGTTGCCCTGGTACAGGGTGTGCAGCAGTGCGTGACCGGTACGGTCGGATGCAGCGCAAGTACGCGCAGCCTGGCCGCCCTTGCCGTAGTCCTTGGATTGACCGCCGAATGGACGCTGGTAGATACGACCGGTTTCGGTACGGGAGAACGGCAGACCCATGTGGTCCAGCTCGAAGACCGCAGCCGGGCCTTCCTGACACATGTATTCGATAGCGTCCTGGTCACCGATGTAGTCGGATCCCTTGACGGTATCGTACATGTGCCAGCGCCAGTCATCGTTCGGGTCTGCAGAGGCGATGGCGCAAGTGATGCCGCCCTGGGCCGATACAGTGTGCGAACGGGTCGGGAACACTTTGGTGATCACCGCAGTCTTGTGGCCGCCCTGGGCCAGCTGCAGTGCGGCACGCATGCCGGCACCGCCACCACCAACAATGATGGCGTCGAAGGAAATCGTTGGAATGTTAGCCATGAATCAGATACCCCAGAGAATCTGCACGCCCCAGACGAAGTAAGCGAACATTGCAACGCCGCATACAGCCTGGAACAGGAAACGAATTGCAGTCGCCGACTTGCCGAACGCCATTGGCGTCAGGTAGTCAGTTGCTATGGTCCACATGCCGACCCAGGCGTGAGCGCCCAGGGCAACCAGTGCCAGCAGACTGAAAATGCGCATTCCGGTATGGGAGAACAGATCATGCCACTGGTCAAATTCAAGGCCCGGGTTAGCGATGATGTATCCGATCAGGAAGATGAAATAAGCCGCGAGAACGACCGCAGAAACGCGTTGCGCCATCCAGTCATAGAGGCCCGAACGCGAAAGGTTCGTGACGTTAGTTACCATATCCAGACTCCCGCCAGAACAATCACCACCACAGAGACGGCGATGACAATTTTCGAGCCCAGTTTGCCGCCTTCCAGCGTCTCACCGATGCCCATGTCCATGATCAGATGGCGCACACCGGCCACCAGGTGATACAACAAGGCGGACAGCAGGCCCCAAATCACAAGCTTGGCCAGCGGGCTGGTCAAACACGCCTTCACCTCGCCGAAGCCTTCCTCCGAACCCAGGGTTTTATCCAATGCATAAAGCATGATGGCAATGCCCAGGAAGAGAATGACACCGGAAATACGGTGGAGAATGGACGTGTAAGCAGTGACAGGGAGTTTGATGGTCCTTAGGTCTAGGTTTACAGGTCGTTGGCTTTTCACGGCTTTTTTCACACTGAAGAGCCCCTAGCAAGCAGGGCAAAGTTGTTGGGAAGTGCACTGGTCAGGTACCCACCACCCACGGAGTGCGACCCCCAGAAAGACGGGCTCGCAAGCCCCTGGCGGTCGGGTGCCGAGTATAGACAGTTAGGCTACTAATGACAACGCAAAGGCCTACCCCAAATAGCGGATTGCGCTGGCCGAACAAAAGGCGTAAATGGCTGGGATTGTCGAGGAAAAACAACGCCCAAAGCCTTATCCAGCCGCACTTTAAGCAAATTGACTTTCGAATTTATCTCACTATAGTGGTGCGGGCCCTGCGTGGGGGGTCTGTCTGATGATTTCAAGCATTAATAGGAGGCCACATGGCTGACAAAAAAGCGCAGTTGATCATCGAGGGCGCTGCCCCCGTCGAGCTGCCCATTTTAACCGGCACCGTTGGTCCCGATGTTATCGACGTTAGAGGGCTGGGGGCCACGGGCCGCTTCACTTTCGACCCCGGTTTCATGGCGACCGCCTCGTGCGAGTCGAAGATCACCTACATCGACGGCGACCAAGGTATCCTGCTGCACCGCGGCTACCCGATCGAGCAGCTCGCCGAAAAATCCGACTACCTGGAAACCTGCTACCTGCTGCTCAACGGCGAACTGCCGAATGCAGAGCAGAAGGCCCAGTTCGTCAGCACCGTAAAGAACCACACCATGGTTCACGAGCAGTTGAAGTCCTTCTTCAACGGCTTTCGCCGCGACGCCCACCCAATGGCGGTCATGTGCGGCGTGGTTGGCGCCCTGTCGGCGTTCTACCATGACTCCCTGGACATCAATAACCCGCAGCACCGCGAAATCTCCGCGGTTCGCCTGGTTGCCAAGATGCCAACCCTGGCGGCGATGGTTTACAAGTACTCCATGGGCCAACCCATGATGTACCCGCGCAACGACCTGACGTACGCGGAAAACTTCCTGCACATGATGTTCAATACCCCGTGCGAGATCAAACCGATCAGCCCGGTACTCGCCAAGGCCATGGACCGGATCTTCATCCTCCACGCCGACCACGAGCAGAACGCATCGACTTCCACCGTACGCCTGGCAGGCTCCTCGGGTGCCAACCCGTTCGCCTGTATCGCCGCCGGTATCGCTGCACTGTGGGGCCCTGCCCATGGCGGCGCCAACGAAGCGGTCCTGACCATGCTCGATGAAATCGGCGATGTCTCGAACATCGACAAGTTCATCGCCAAGGCCAAGGACAAGAACGATCCGTTCAAGCTGATGGGCTTCGGTCATCGCGTTTACAAAAACCGCGACCCACGCGCTACCGTCATGAAGAAAACCTGTGACGAAGTGCTCAAAGAGCTGGGCATCAAGAACGATCCGCAG
The DNA here is from genome assembly GCF_057838865.1 of Pseudomonas sp. KH_021. Lineage (NCBI taxonomy): Bacteria > Pseudomonadati > Pseudomonadota > Gammaproteobacteria > Pseudomonadales > Pseudomonadaceae > Pseudomonas > Pseudomonas sp. KH_021. The sequence continues at coordinate 4,559,324 of NZ_CM174477.1, forward strand.
CTGGAACTGGCCATGCGCCTTGAAGAGATCGCCCTGACCGATCCTTACTTCATCGAGCGCTCGCTGTACCCGAACGTCGACTTCTACTCGGGGATAATCCTCAAGGCCATCGGCATTCCAACCAGCATGTTCACCGTGATCTTCGCCCTGGCGCGGACTGTCGGCTGGATCTCTCACTGGAAAGAAATGCTCTCCAGCCCGTACAAGATTGGCCGCCCACGCCAGCTGTACACCGGCTACGAGCAGCGCGACATCGAAAGCATCGACAATCGCAAGTAAGCTTTGCCGAAGCCGAATACAAAAAAAGCTGCCCTCGGGCAGCTTTTTTTGTGGGAAATATTTAACACTTTAAGCAGTACAGTTTTAAGAAAACACAATTAAATAAAAATTGTTATTTCTTTTCCGCCCGCTCTTTCAGCCCTTTCAGCGTATTAAAAGGCGCATCTACGACAAATTTGTTGGCAACCATCGCCGGAACACTACCACCAGGCTCGGTATGCACCTGATAGGTGACCTCGGTTTGATCTCCTTTGGGGGTCAATTTCCAGAACCCTTCTACTTTAGCGACCCGCACAAAGCCTTTTTCTTCGGGAATGTAGGTCGGCACACCCTCCAGTTTTCGAGTGAAGCTGCCATCTGCATCTTGGGTTGAGGTGACACGCAACACTGAATCGCGCGGTGTAACGGGCCAAGGGGTAGCGAACTGGGTATAAGTCCAGCTCTGATCACCTTCATGCTTGACCAGTTTCTGCGTCTTGCACTCATGAATCCAGGCGCATGAACCTGCGACGTCTTCCTGGATTTTCCTGATATCGGCAACACTGGCCTTGATCAGGGTGACCCCGCGATAAGCCTTGTATTCGGAGCCCGCCACCTCACTCAGCGAAACCTTGATCCCATCCTCATCCTTGGCCACTTGCCACTCTTCGGCATAGGCGCCATTCATCAGCAATACGCTCAACCCGGTTACAGCAGCCATTCGACGCAGCGATCCCATTTTGTATTCCTTATTGTCGAGAATCAGTTCATCAGGCCACAGCTGTCGCCTGCTCCCACCACCCAAGAATAGTGATTGCCTCTTCCTGACTACTGCCACACACCTCGGCATCAGCTTCAAATGCCCCACACACCGCCGGCCGTTCAGGGCGCCCGAACAGTTGGCAGAGATTGTCGACCGACAATTGCAGGCAGCGCACGCCAGCCGGCTTGCCATCAGGCATTCCAGGGATGGGCGAGCTGATAGAGGGGGCAATGCAGCAGGCGCCACAGCCTTCACGGCATTTCATGACGTCAGGACCTCTTCAAATCAGGGTGATGATGGAAACATGATAGTAGCGACTAAAACAGCCGTTTGAAATTGCCGTTGGGATGAAACTTGAAGTGACTCATGAGTCATTCGAAAATTTTTGCTGGCTACCGTTTGAATTCAAATTCCAGCGCTGCGCCTTCGATTTCCCGCTGAAAGTCATTGCGCAATTGCAGCTGCATTTCGTTGCTGATCAAGCGGCCGTTGAGCTGAAAAGGGCTTTCGCCAGCCTTGAGCGCCTCATCGAACATCGACGGCAGCAGCGGCTTGAGCACAATGGCATCAACCTTTGATGCCGGCTCCAACTCATTGACCATTTCTGGTGGCAGGCTCAGGTCAAGCCTCGATTTTGCCACCTCGGATTTCTTGCGTGCAGGCGTCTTGGCAGGCGCTTTTTCAGTAGCCTTGCCAGTGGCTTTGTGAACCTCAGCCTGCACCCCTTCCCGTTCGGCAGCCAACGCAGTGGGGCCGAAAGGCGAGGCAACAAGGCTGAATACTAAAGCACAAACCAGGCGGGAAGCTTTCATGGACGCAGGCAATGAGGGCGAATTGAGACCTATGGTCCTCGTTCAAACGCCCACTGACAAGCCCGCACCGTCTCTTTTACACTTTCTTCATGATTACAGGCCTTGGGCTGACTCCTGGCACAGTTGGCTGGCCAGCATCCCGAGGGTCATCAACGCACGTTCCGCCTCGCGATTCCAAGGGATTCCACAGTTGAGGCGAATACAGTGGTTGAATTGCTCGGTGTTACTGAAAATCAGCCCCGGCGCAATACTGATCCCTTGCTGCAATGCCCTGACGTGCAGTTCTTGAGTATTGACTCTCCCAGGCAAGCTGACCCACAAGATAAACCCGCCCGTCGGCCGGGTCATCTGCGTACCTTCGGGAAAATATTGCTGCACAGCAAGCTGATAAGCACTGAGATTTTTCCGGTATTCCTGCCTGATGTAACGCAAATGGCGGTCATAGCCCCCATTCTCCAGGTAAGCTGCAACCCCCATTTGCGTAACACTGCAGGCCGAATGTGTCGAAAATGTCTGCAAGCGCTGGATTTCAGCCTGGAATTTACCGGCGATCATCCAGCCGATTCGCACACCCGGCGACAAGGTCTTGGAAAAGCTCGAACAGTAGATCACCCTCCCCAACCGGTCATGCGCCTTGAGCGCCTTGGTTTTGCCCTGCTCGAACATCAATTCGCCATAGATGTCGTCTTCGACAATCTGAATGTCAAAATCCGATGCCAGCCGCAACAGATGCTTCTGCCTTTCTTCGGGCATGGTGCCACCCAGCGGGTTGCTCAAGCGCGGCGTCAGCACCAAGGCTTTGATCGACCACTGGTTGGCGGCCAGCTGCAGGGCCTCAAGGCTGATGCCGGTTGACGGGTCGCTAGGAATTTCGATGACCTTAAGGCCCAGCAGATCGGCCAATTGCAGCAAACCGTAGTAAGTGGGGGACTCCGCGGCGATCAAGTCACCGGGACGCGTCAGCACCCGCAATGACATCTGCAACGCGTCCACGCAGCCGTGGGTAATCACCACTTCCGATGGATCGACCACCACACCGGCATCCCGCATGCGGATCGCCACTTGACGGCGCAACGGCTCGAAACCGGGGCTGAACATGTAGCTGAAAGCCCGCGGGCTGTGAAAGCGAGTGACCTTGGCCAACTGCTGGTGCAAGGCCCGAACCGGCAAATAATCCACGTGCGGGACGGCAGCACCGAGCGGGAAAACGCCTTCACGGCGCGACTCCACCAACACTTGCTGGATGATACTGCTGCGCGTGACCAGACCCGGACGCTCTACCCGCGCAATATCAGGCGTTGGCGCGGTCAAAGCGGGTGTTTGGTGAACGTAATAACCCGACTGGGGCCGAGCACGGATCAGGCCCTGGTCCTCCAGGTTGGCATAAGCTTGCAATACAGTCGCATGGCTAACATTGAGCTGCGAGCTCATTTTTCGAACGGATGGCACACGCTCGCCGGGCTGATAGACCCCGCGACGAATGTCTTCGGCCAACTGTTGGGCGATACGTTGGTAAAGCAGGAGATTGGTCATCACAGATCTCAGCGTGCAGGCGATCTCATTGTTGGCTCAAGACTACCGTAACAGTTAACAAGTGTACTGGGACAGTTTCCAGAATAGTCGACAATACAGTCTTGTGACAGATGCAACCGTGCGCCGTCGACAAAATGCAGCAAAGCTTTCGCGCAGACGTAAAAAAGCCCGTTTCCCTTTCGAAAAACGGGCTATCGCCCACCTCAGAGCGGGGCAAGCCCGCGCTTTGGTTTATTCGCGCGCGGCACCCAGCTGGCCTTTGTCATCTGAGAAAACGATCTCTACACGACGGTTCTTGGCTCGCCCCCGCTCGGATGCATTGACCTCGACGGGGTATTCATCACCATAGCCCTGGACCTGGATACGCTTCTCATCGACACCCAGGTCAACCAGCATGTCGGCCACTGACTGCGCCCTGGCACGCGACAATTGCAGATTGTCCTGCTTGCTGCCGGTGCTGTCGGTGTAGCCCTCGATGCGGACGACGCGCTTGGGGTTCAACTGGAGAAACTGAACCAGTTTGAGCACGGTGCGGTTGGCTGACGATTTAAGATCAGCCTCGCCGGTGTCGAACAGCACATCGCCCAGGGTCAATACCAGGCCGCGATCATCGTCGTTGTTGGCAAGGTTGGTGATCTGCTCTTCCAGCCATTTGCCCTGTTGCTGAACGCTGGCAAGCTTGGCTTCGCGCAGGGCCAACTGCAGACGCTGGCGTTCAAGCTCAAGCTTGGCCAGGCGTTCTTCATTGAGCACCAACAGCGTGTGTTCGCGAGCGATCTCGCTATAGCGCTGGCTCAGGTACGCGTAATGACGCACATCAACGCCCGTCCCCCAGTAGCTGCTCAAACGATCAGCCTTGGCCAGCGATTCGCCAGCACGAATCACATCACGCGGGGCACTGCGCAGGACGTTGGAATCTTCCTTCACCTTCTGGAAATTGTCCGCTGCCAGTTGCAGCGCCGTTTCGGTGCGCTCACTGGCGCAACCGGCCAGACCGATTGCCGCCAGCATCATCCATGCACATGCCGTGGGTTTGATCACTCTCACTGCTGCTCCCCCAACTGCTTGTGCAAACGCTTGATTCGCGCCTCGAGTACGGTCAGTTGCTCCTGGCTCTTGGCGGTCAGCACACGGGCTTCGGCGAGTCGAGCATCGAGCTCGGCCTGCTCGGCCTTCATACGTGCGTCTTTGAAGTCCTGACTGGTGATATCGGCGCGTGCGCGGCCGAATTTTTCATCAGCGATCTTGAGCTCCGGCACGTCTTCGGTAGCGCCGACAGCCTTGGCCTGCTCGAGCGCCTGCTCGGTCAGGCGGATCTGTTCGGTGGGCGCCGGGTCATTGGCACAGCCTGCCAGGGCCAGCATCGCCACGGCAGCGAATAGCGGTTGGATTCTCACAAAGTCTTCCTACTGTTTAGAGGTGTCGAGCGATGGCTGCATCTGTGCTTTCCAGCGCTCGACATTGCGTTGCAATACAGCTTCGGTATGGCCTGAGGCCGGCAATTCTGTCATTTTTTTTGCCAGCTGTCCGCGCAACCACGGATCATTACAGGCCGAGTTGTGCGACAACGCGAGGTACAAGCCTGGCCGATCCACCGGCAAATCGTGCGACACCAAGTCACCGCCCATGCCTAGGCTCTGACTGTAGGCAAGGCCGGCATAACGGCCGGCAAGCACATATTCGACTTGCCCCAGCACCAGCTTCTGGAATGCCTGGGTCAGGTTCTCAGTTTTTTCAAGCTTCAAATGCTCATTAGCCAGCGCCTGGAAGGCGGGGGTCAATCGTGCGCGTTGCGAAACAGCGCCCACATGCCCGTACAAATCTGCCAAGCCGTGGTAAGCCAGCCCAGCATCGTGCCGGGTCCAGACCAGATAGTCGTTCTGCACCAAGGCCGGATGAATGTAGTCCATGGAACCGAGCTGATCGACCATCAGCGGCGCATCCAGCAAAAGGTCCATGCGACCGCTGCGCACCTCCTCCTGGGCACCGGCGCGCTTGCCGCCATAACGAATATCGACCTTCAAGCCCAACTCGCTGGCCACTTGGGTCAGCAGATCGGCATTGGCGCCGATCAGATGCAGCGGATCCTTGGGGTCCTGCCATAAATAAGGCGGGGCATCCGGGCTACCGGTGACCACCAGGCGCTCGCACTTACCCACTGCCAATGCCAACGAAGGCAGCAACAGCGCACCTATCATGGCCACTGCCTTGAACCGGCCAAGCCGTCCCATGCACTCCTCTCCTTTTTACAAATGGGCCATCCAAAAAAAAAAAAACCCGATCGATTGATCGGGCTCAGAGTGATGACACCCCGGTAGGAGCCGGGTTTACCCGCGATAAAGACAACGCCGTCTGCCTGATACACAGCGGCGCAGCCATCGCAGTGGTCCGGCATTCCGGCAAGCCTGGCTCCTACAAGGGATCATCAGCCACCTGAACCTGATCGATTGATCGGGCTCTTTTATAAGTGAAGCCGCTGGATTAGACCAGCTTCTCCATCTCAGGAATGGCTTCGAACAGGTCCGCAACCAGGCCGTAATCAGCCACCTGGAAGATCGGCGCCTCTTCATCCTTGTTGATCGCAACGATCACTTTGGAGTCTTTCATACCGGCCAGGTGCTGGATCGCGCCGGAGATACCGACGGCGATGTACAGCTGTGGCGCAACGATTTTGCCGGTTTGGCCGACCTGCATGTCGTTCGGTACGAAGCCTGCGTCGACCGCAGCGCGCGAAGCACCCACGGCAGCGCCCAGCTTGTCGGCCAGTGCGTACAGGTGCTTGAAGTTGTCGCCGTTCTGCATGCCGCGACCGCCGGAAACGACGATCTTGGCAGCGGTCAGCTCAGGGCGATCGGACTTGGCCAGCTCTTCGCCAACGAAGGACGATTTGCCTGCGTTGTGAACCGCCGCAACGGTTTCAACCGCAGCCGAACCGCCTTCTGCAGCAACAGGGTCGAAGCCAGTCGCACGCACGGTGATGACCTTGATGGCCGCCGTCGATTGCACGGTGGCAATGGCGTTACCGGCGTAGATCGGACGCTTGAAGGTGTCAGCCGATTCTACCGAGATGATCTCGGAGATCTGGTCGACGTCCAACTGAGCGGCCACGCGCGGCAGGATGTTTTTGCCGTTGGAAGTGGCAGGCGCGAGGATGTGGCTATAGCCAGCACCCAGCTCTGCAATCAGCGGCGCAACGTTTTCCGGCAGCTGGTGGGCGTAGGCGGCGTTATCGGCCACCAGCACCTTGGCCACGCCTGCGATTTTCGCAGCCGCTTCGGCAACACCACCGACGCTTGCGCCGGCAACCAGTACATGAACATCACCACCGATTTTGGCGGCAGCCGCCACGGTGTTCAAGGTAGCCGGGGCTACGACACCGTTTTCGTGTTCAGCGATAACCAGGATAGTCATTTAGATTACCTTCGCTTCGTTCTTCAGTTTCTCGACCAGTTCTGCAACCGACTTGACCTTGATGCCTGCGCTGCGAGCAGCCGGGGCTTCAACTTTCAGGGTCTTGTTGGTCGAAGCGGTGGAAACACCCAGGGCATCCGGGGTGACGGTTTCCAGCGGCTTCTTCTTGGCCTTCATGATGTTGGGCAAGGAAGCGTAGCGAGGCTCGTTCAACCGCAGGTCGGTGGTGACGATGGCTGGCAGATTCAGCGAAACGGTCTGCAGGCCGCCGTCGACTTCACGGATGACGCTGACTTTGTCGCCAGCAATTTCGACCTTGGAGGCGAAAGTGCCCTGAGCGTAACCACTCAGCGCTGCGAGCATCTGGCCGGTCTGGTTGTTGTCGCTGTCGATGGCCTGTTTGCCAAGGATCACCAGTTGAGGCTGCTCCTTGTCGACAACAGCCTTGAGCAGCTTGGCCACAGCCAGGGAAGTCAGCTCTTCAGCAGACTCCACCAACACAGCGCGATCTGCGCCCAGCGCCAGGGCCGTACGCAGTTGTTCCTGCGCAGTGGCGGGACCAACGGTAACGACGACGATCTCGCTCGCCACGCCTTTTTCCTTCAGGCGGACGGCTTCTTCCACGGCGATCTCGCAGAAGGGGTTCATGGACATCTTGACGTTAGCAAGGTCGACGCCGGAGTTATCCGCTTTGACGCGAACCTTGACGTTATAGTCGACCACTCGTTTGACAGCTACAAGAACCTTCATGGATTCCTCGTTACTCTCCGGTGAAAAGATTGTCGCCTGGACGGACCCGGCGATGCTCGTGGGCACAAGGGCACCTCTAAAAACGATGGCCGCGGCGCAAATTTAGCCTGACTTATCAGTCTTGAATCGACTGTTAACGGTAAAACCGCTAAGTCATCCGTTGTTGCGACGTGTAGACTCCACTACAAAAACGGATCTGGCACTTCTGCACTGCGTTTTGCTGGTCTTTAGGGGTGCTCCTGCATCCGACGGTCAGCCTACGGCGAGCGCAAAACCGACCGTATCTTGACCGGAACACCTAATCCGGTCAATACGGCAAACTGGCCAGTCATTAGCCGCCTATCTTTGATTTTACTGGTCTCCAGTAAATTCAAACAAACGTTTGTATTGGACCTCCGCAGTGGTGTAGATATAATGCGCGGCTCGAGACAAAACTGTGTAGTCCGTTTGTGCATGTGCTACAGCATCACGGGCCATTCGCAGTGCCGCCGACACGACCAATTAGAAAAATACTGATGAGCCTTGAGTAGGAGAGAACCTGTGGAACGCGAATACATGGAATTCGACGTGGTCATCGTCGGCGCAGGCCCGGCGGGCCTGTCCGCCGCCTGCCGACTGAAGCAGAAGGCCGCCGAAGCCGGTAACGAAATCAGCGTCTGCGTGGTCGAGAAAGGCTCCGAAGTCGGTGCCCACATCCTCTCCGGCGCCGTGTTCGAACCGCGCGCACTCAACGAGTTGTTCCCGGACTGGAAAGAACTGGGCGCGCCGCTGAACACCGAAGTCAAACGCGACGACATCTTTGTGCTCAAGAATGCCGAGGGCGCCATCAAGGTGCCTGACCTGTTCGTGCCCAAGACCATGCACAACGAAGGCAACTACATCATTTCGCTGGGCAACCTGTGCCGTTGGCTGGCCCAACAGGCCGAGAACCTGGGCGTAGAAATCTACCCAGGCTTTGCCGCCCAGGAAGCGCTGATCGACGAACACGGCGCGGTGCGCGGCATCGTCACCGGCGACATGGGCGTTGACCGAGAAGGCAACCCCAAGGAAGGCATGTACACCCCGGGCATGGAACTGCGCGGCAAGTACACCCTGTTCGCAGAAGGCTGCCGTGGCCATATCGGCAAGCAACTGATCAAGCGCTACAACCTGGACAGCGACGCCGATGCCCAACACTACGGCATTGGCCTGAAAGAAATCTGGGAAGTCGACCCGGCCAAGCACCAGCAAGGCCTGGTGGTTCACACCGCCGGCTGGCCGCTGAACATCATGGGCACCGAGAACACCGGCGGCTCGTTCCTCTATCACCTGGAAAACAACCAGGTGGTGGTCGGCTTGATCGTCGATCTTTCCTATTCCAACCCTTACTTGTCGCCATTCGATGAATTCCAGCGCCTGAAGCACCACCCGGTCTTCAAGCAGTACCTGGAAGGCGGCAAGCGCATCAGCTATGGCGCACGCGCCATCAGCAAGGGCGGCCTGAACTCGCTGCCGAAGATGGTCTTCAAGGGCGGCGCGCTGATCGGCTGCGACCTCGGCACCCTGAACTTCGCCAAAATCAAGGGCAGCCACACCGCGATGAAGTCCGGCATGCTCGCCGCCGAAGCCGTAGCAGACGCCCTGTTCGCTGGAAAGGAAGGCGGTGACGAACTGACCGGTTATGTCGATGCGTTCAAAGCCAGCTGGGTCTATGAAGAACTGTTCACCAGCCGCAACTTCGGCCCAGCGATCCACAAGTTCGGCCCGATCATCGGCGGTGGTTTCAACTGGCTCGACCAGAACCTGTTCGGCGGCAAGATCCCGTTCACCCTGCGTGACACCAAGCCGGACTACGCCTGCCTGAAGCTTGCAGCTGACTCAACGAAGATCGACTACCCCAAGCCCGACGGCAAGCTGAGCTTCGACAAGCTGAGCTCGGTGTTCCTCTCTAACACCAACCATGAAGAAGAGCAGCCGTGCCACCTGAAATTGGCCGATGCCAGCATCCCGATCAGCCAGAACCTGCCGCTGTACGACGAGCCGGCCCAGCGCTACTGCCCCGCGGGCGTGTACGAAGTCGTCACACAAGAAGACGGCGCCAAGCGCTTCCAGATCAACGCCCAGAACTGCGTACACTGCAAGACCTGCGATATCAAGGACCCGGCCCAGAACATTACCTGGGTTACTCCTGAAGGTTCGGGTGGGCCGACTTACCCGAACATGTAATCGGCGGGCCTGCGGTGTAACCATCGCGGCCCCACCCGATACACCGCGTCGTCTTCATCGCAGCCAAGGCTGGCTCCTACCGAACCTTGTAGGAGCCAGCCTTGGCTGCGATGAAGACGACGCGGACCTCTAGATATATCACGGCCCTTTAAAGCTTCGACATCACCACCCTGCCCACCGCAGGCTCAGCGTTCCTGCCAAACACCATCGCCGTCCCAACACCCACCATCCCCATCACCAGACAAAAGCCCACACACACCCATGGGCTCCACGGCATCAGCGCGATCAGTATCAACGGTGTGGTACTGGCCCACAGCGCGTAGGCGATGTTGTAGGTGAACGAAATGCCCGACACACGGATTTTGGCCGGGAACAACCCGACCATCACCGAAGGCACCACGCCCACCACACCACAGGCCAAACCTGCCAGCGCATAAGCATATCCCGGCCAACCCCATCCGCCGATCAAGCTGGCATACAGCGCTGCAATACCCAGCGGCAACAGCACGCTATAGATGACCAACGCCCGCCAGGCGCCAATACGGTCCACCAGCAACCCTGCCAGCACGCAGCCAATATTCAGGAACACGATCCCCATGCTGCTCAAGGCGAAGGTGTGAGCGGCATCGATGCCAAACTGCTTTTGCATCACCGTCGGGGTAATCACCACCAACACCACCACCGCCGAGGTCAAAACACACGTCAGCAGTGCCGCCGGCAACAGGGCCGCACGATGCTCGCGCAACACGGTACGCAGCGGCATTTCGACCACTGCCTCACGTCGCTCACGCAGGGCCAGAAATACCGGTGTTTCGCTCAACCAGCGACGCAGCCAGACGCCAATCACACCGAACACCCCGCCCAACAGGAATGGAAAGCGCCAGGCGTAATCGAGAATTTCCTGGGGGCTGTAGAGTTGAGCCAGCAAGGTTGCGGTCAATGCTCCCAGCAGATAACCGAAGGTCAGGCCTGCCTGTAAAAAGCCCAAGGCATAGCCACGACGGCCCTGGGGCGCATGTTCGGCAACGAACACCCAGGCGCTCGGCACCTCCCCGCCTACCGCGGCGCCTTGCAGAATTCGCAGGCCGAGCAGGATCAGGGGGGCGGTGTAGCCAATTTCAGCGTAGGTGGGCATCACGCCGATCAAAAGACACGGCAGAGCCATCATCAGAATACTGAGGCTGAATACCTTCTTGCGACCCAGGTGATCGGCGAAATGCGCCATCACGATGCCGCCCAACGGCCGGGCAAGATAGCCCGTCACGAAAATCCCGAAGCTTTGCAGCAGACGCAGCCATTCGGGCATCTCGGGCGGGAAGAACAGCTGGCTCAGGGTCAAGGCGAAAAACACGAAAATAATGAAATCGTAGATTTCCAGCGCTCCCCCTAACGCAGCCAGGCCGAGGGTCTTGTGGTCACTGCGCGACAGGCGGATCGGGCGCGCGGGATCAAGGGCAGTCATAAGGGCATCCGCATTAATAAGCAGGCGGCGCATCTGGGTGCGCGTCGAAGGGGCGCAGCATAGCAAAATGAGTGCAGGCCTGTTACCGACACACCGACTCAATACTTGTGATCGGCTCAGCGCCTGGAGAATACGATGTCCTGGCGGCCTATACGGCTTTTGGGGCGGGGCCCTGGCAGGGTCAAGGGCAATTCTGCAAGCACCTGAGGTGCATCGACGATTTCCATGAATGTCTTCAAGGCATCGCTGTCTGGCAGGCGTGGCAGGCACACGCTGACTGCCTGGCGCTGGGCCGGGGGTACGCTTGGGACTTGCAAGTTTTGGGTCTCGTAGAGCAAGGCGTGGCGAATCTGTGGGTTGCCCCGACAGAAGCGCTGCATATCAACACCGGCATGGCTCGCAAGGTCGGTATTAGCGATCAACAAATGGAAGGGGTCCAACGCACCTTGAATCAACTTGAGCAAATGCTCGAACGAATGCACCGGGGCAATACGGTAGTAGCCCATCTGATTGAGCATTTTCTCGATCTGCATGACCTGCACCAGATGCTCGTCGGCGATCAGGATTCGCATGGCTTTGTTTGGCATCATCAATGACCAAGGCAGTAAACGTGAAGGACCTTCCTTGACCAGTACAACGCCATTGAACAACTGCAGGCTGTTGGCACGCTCCCCGCCAACGTTGGCTCTGTTCTCTATAGTTGTTGAAAAAATCGTTAAATCAAGTGGGTGCCTGCAAACACTCGATTGAACCGATGATCGGAACCCTTGTCACAATTAGCTTACCCTCGCCAACGCCCCAGCGCACGCTCTTCCAGGCGCGGGTTTGTGGTAAAAAGAGCGATTTACCGGTAGCACGACAAATCCCAAGGCGAGTACCCTTCTGCGCCTGAACCGCCTGCGGGCCCGGCCCGAGCCACCGGCCCACGTTTTATGTTGGAGATCCGCCCCATGACCGCGCAGCAGACCGTCACCGTCACGCCCACGACCCAGCCCCTGACGGGCCACGTGAGCCCACCCGGCTCAAAATCGATCACCAACCGCGCCCTGCTGCTGGCGGCCTTGGCCAAGGGCACCAGCCGCTTGGCCGGCGCCCTGAAAAGCGATGACACCCGGCACATGTCAAACGCGCTGCGGCAAATGGGCGTGACGATCGAAGAGCCGGACGACACCACTTTCATCGTCACCAGCAGCGGCCAACTGAAGGCACCCGAGGGGCCGTTGTTCCTCGGTAACGCTGGCACTGCCGTACGCTTTCTGACCGCCGCTGTGACCACTGTGAACGGCAGTGTCACGGTCGATGGCGACGAGTACATGCGCAAGCGCCCCATCGGACCACTGCTCGACACTTTGCGCAGCAATGGCGTCAACATCGAATGCCCGACCGGGTGCCCGCCTGTGCGTATCCAAGGTAATGGCAAGGTCCCGGCGACGCGATTCGAGATCGATGGCGGGCTGTCCAGCCAGTATGTATCGGCCCTACTGATGCTCGCCGCCTGCGGTGAAAGCCCGGTAGAAGTGGCGCTGACCGGCAACCATATCGGCGCCCGCGGCTACGTCGACCTGACCCTGGCCTGCATGCGCGCCTTCGGCGCGAGCATCGACGCCGAGCAAGAAGGCACCTGGAAAGTCGCCGCCAGCGGCTACCGCGCCAACGACTACCTGATCGAACCCGATGCCTCGGCGGCTACCTACCTGTGGGCGGCGCAGGCCTTGACCCAGGGCCGGATCGACCTGGGCGTGGCCGCAGAAGACTTCACCCAGCCCGATGCCAAGGCCTGGGACGTGATCGCCAGCTTCCCGAACATGCAGGCGGTGATCGACGGCTCGCAAATGCAGGACGCGATTCCGACCCTGGCCGTACTGGCCGCCTTCAACCAAACGCCGGTGCGCTTTGTCGGCCTGGCTAACTTGCGGGTCAAGGAGTGTGACCGTGTACAGGCCCTGCATGACGGCCTGAACGCCATTCGCCCGGGGCTGGCCAGTGTTGAAGTGGATGACCTGCTGGTCGCGGCAGACCCGGCACTGGCTGGCACCTCCTGTGATGCCTTGGTCGATACCCATGCCGATCACCGGATTGCCATGTGCTTTGCGCTGGCTGGGCTCAAGGTAGCGGGTGTAAAGATCCAGGACCCGGACTGCGTGGGCAAGACTTACCCTGGCTATTGGAAAGCGCTGGAATCGTTGGGGGTTAACCTGACATTCGCGGGTTGAGCCCTGTAGGAGCAGACCTTGGTCGCGATGGCATCACCACCGTTTTACAGAAAAACCGCGGTGATGCCATCGCGACCAAGGTCTGCTCCTACAGGGGCTTGGACATCAGGATCAGTGAAAGACCGGCAAACCCGATGGGCTCGCCCCGACTGCGGTAGCCCAGTCGGCGATAGAACGCCAGCCCCGTTGCGGTACAGTAGAGCGATGCACTCTGGCAACCAGCCTGCGCCAGACTCGCTTCCAGGTCATTCATCAGGGCCCGTCCTACGCCACGGCGAAAGCATTCCGGTTGCACGTAACACATACAAATCTGGCCATCGGGCATGGCCATGCCCACGGCCACCGGCTTGCCTTCCAGTAGCCCCAGCCGCAAGTGCAACTGCTGGTCCGCCGCCCATTGTTCGATGTCGTCGACCGACTGATTGCGCATCCAGGCCTCGACCGTGGCGGGGTCGTTGCGATGGTCGATGGCGCAACCGGTTCGGATCGAGCGTTCGAGAATTCGACTGATAATGCCCACATCGGCAGGGCTGGCCGGGCAGACTTGAATCGGGATTTCCATATCTCGCTACCTCATTCAAGGGTTCGAATTGCCCTTTCGGACGATACGAACCCTACGCCGAGGATGTGCTTAAGGCGACCGGTTGGCCGTTACATTTCTTGTACCGGCGTGGCTCGCAGCGGCATCTGTAACTGCACCCGCAAACCGTCGCCGCGACTGTCGAACTCAAGGGTACAGCCGCAGCGCTGGACAATGGCCTGGACGATCGCAAGGCCCAGTCCGCAGCCACTGCTCTGGCTCTTGCGCCAGAAGCGCTGGGTCAGGTGTTGCAAGTCTTCAGCGGCAATGCCTGGGCCATGGTCACGCACTTCGAAACACACGCCTTCGCCTTGAGCCTGCACGTGCAGTTCTACCTGGGTGTCGACGGCCGTGTGACGCAGTGCGTTGTCGAGCAGATTGCGCAGCGCAGCGATAGCGAGGGTTGCCGGCATGTCCAGGCTCAAGCTTGCGGTCAGAGTGTCGAGCTGCAAGTGAATACGTTCGCGGTCTCCAGGGCTGGCATCCTGAATGGCCAGGCGTGCGACTTGCCCGGCATTGCACAAAGCACCGTCATCAAATGACAGACTGCCCTCCACGCGCGCCAGCAGCAGCAACTGCTCCAGGGTGCGGTGCAAGCGATCGGCACCCTCCTCGGCGTTCGCCAGGGCCTGCTCGCGGGGAGCGCCGTGGGTCATGCGGGCCACCTGCAGGTGTGTCTTGATGGCGGTCAACGGGCTGCGCAGTTCATGGGCGGCGTCCCCAGTCAGGCGCCGCTCGCGCTCGATGGTGCGGCCAATACGCAAAAACAGCTGGTTCTGGGTTTCCAGCAAGGGCTGCAACTCGCTGGGCAAGGCCCGCACTTGCAGCGGCTCCAAAGAGTCGGGGCTGCGCCTGCGCAAGGCATCACGCATGCGATTGAGCGGCGCCAGGCCCTTGCCAACACCCAACCACAACAGCCCGAGCGTGCCCAGCAATGCCATCAGTACAGGCGCGGAGGCGGCCAGTAAAATAGAACGATTGAGTGCCTCGCGCTCCTCATGTCGGTCAGCGGTGGTAATGCGCACATCACCCCGAGCGAAGGTGAAGCTACGCCAGCGCGAACCATCGATCATCTGGTCGTGGAAACCACTGTGCTGGTCGTCCAGTGGCTGGTCGTTGTTATGGCTGCGGGCGAGGATCTCACCACGCATGGAGCTGACCTGGCAAGCCATGCCATCGGGAATGCTCAATTGATCGGCGCTAAAACGTGCTACCTCACCCTGGCTAGCCAAGGGTTGGGGCAACTGGTCAATAAGGCCGGCGACCATTCGAGCCGACGCCACCAGCCGCTGGTCGAGAGAAAACATCATTTGCTGGCGCAGGTCGCGCAACATCCAGGCGGCCGCCAATGCCCAGATCACCACGAAGGCTGTGCCCAGGATCAGGCTCAATCGCAAGCGCAGGCTCATCGCTCGGCCAGCCCTGGCGCGTGCGCCGGCCCCAGGCGGTAACCCAGGCCACGGACCGTCTCGACGATGCCATTGCCCAGTTTGCGGCGCAGGTGATGGATGTGAACATTCAGGGCGTTGCTTTCGACTTCATCGCCAAAACCGTAGACGCTGTCTTTGAGTTGCTCGCTGGACAGCACCCGGCCGCGGCTTTGCAAGAGCGCTTCGAGCAAGGCCTGCTCACGCCGGGACAAGTCCACCGGAGTGCCTTGCAGAAACGCTTCGCGACTGCTGGGATCGAAGCTTAGCGGGCCGTGCTCGATCAAGTTGACGCAGCGCCCCGCTACTCGCCGCAACAAGGTGTGCAGGCGGGCGCTGAGTTCGCGCAGATCAAAGGGTTTGAGCAGGTAATCATCCGCCCCGGCCTGCAAGCCATCGACTCGATCAGTGACGCTGTCGCGCGCTGTCAGGATCAGCACCGGCAGGCTCTGGCCTTCCTGGCGCAAGCGTTGCAGCAGTTTCAGGCCATCTTCGTCTGGCAGCCCCAAATCCAGTACCAACACATCGAAATGGGCGGCCTGAAGCATGGCACGGGCGGCGCTGGCAGTGGCCACCCGGTCGACCGTTGCCCCTTGGGCGGACAGGCCGGCGACGATGCCGCTGGCAATCAACTCGTCGTCTTCGCAAAGCAATACGTGCATGATCGGGCTCGATTAAAGGGCTCCAGCAGACCAGAGCGGGATTAAGGCGTGATTATGCCGCGAATCGGCTGTACTGAAGGTTCAGACCGACAGAAGTGCCCTTAATGGCGAATTAATCTAGCCCGGCCATCCTCTGACGCTCTGGCTCTCTTATACCCGCAAGGATCCCCGCTTGATGCTGACACTGAACCTCGGCCCCTTCACCCTCGCGCTTCACCACCTGCTTTTGCTGCTGGCGCTGGGTATCGCCTCGCTAGTGGGTTGGCGGATGGCACGACGCGGTGGCGAAAACCCTGAGTCGACGTTGTTTTATCTGTTCCTGCTGGGGTTCGCGGCCGCGCGTGCGGGTTTTGTGCTGCGCTACTGGCCGCAATACCAGGATGACCCCTTGCAGATGATCGACATCCGCGACGGTGGCTTCCTGGCCAGTGCCGGCATCTGCGCCGTGATCATCGGCGCGCTCTGGCAAGGCTGGCGTCGCCCGTTGCTGCGTCGTCCATTGGGATGGGGTGTGGCCAGCGGGCTGCTGTTCTGGGCCCTTGCCAGTTTTTCGAGCCAGCTTTATGAGCGCGGCACACGCTTGCCCGACATCAGCCTCTTGAACGCAGCCGGGCAGGAGGTGCCGTTATCGCAGTACAGCGGCAGGCCGCTGGTGATCAACCTGTGGGCGACCTGGTGCCCACCGTGCCGCAGGGAGATGCCGGTGTTGCAGCAAGCCCGCAAGGAGCGACCGGACGTGACCTTTCTGTTCGTCAACCAGGGCGAGTCGCCCCAAAGCGTCAGCACCTTCATGACCACCGCCGGGCTCGACCTGGGCCATGTGCTGTTCGACGGCAGCGGCCAGCTCGGTCGCCTGGTCGGCTCGTCGGCATTGCCCACTACACTCTTCTACACCGCCGATGGTCGCCTACTGGGCAGCCATCTGGGCGAACTTTCGCGCGCCAGCCTTGCGCGTGCGCTCGAAGCCTTCGAGCCCACCCAGGACGACGCTGTCACCGCTGTCAGGAGCAATCCATGAAACCTGTGATTCACCTCATGCTCGGCGCTGCCCTGCTTAACGCTCCCCTGCTGTTCGCCCAAGAACTACCAGCCCCCATCAAGGCCATCGAAGACAAGGGGGTTCGCATCCTTGGCAACTTTGATGCCCCGAGCGGCCTAAAGGGGTACGCCGGCCAATACCAGGGGCGCGCGCTGGCGCTGTACCTCACGGCCGACGGCCAGCATGTGTTGATCGGCACCCTGCTAGATGCCAAGGGCGAAGATCTGAGCCAGGCGCCGATGGACAAGCTGGTGTACGCGCCGATGGCCAAGGAATGGTGGGGCAAGATGGAAAAATCGACCTGGATCGCCGACGGCAAGGCCGATGCACCCCGCACCATCTACCTGTTCAGCGATGCCAACTGCCCCTACTGCAATCTGTTCTGGGAACAGGCCCGGCCCTGGGTCAATTCCGGCAAGGTGCAGTTGCGGCACATCATGGTCGGCATCATTCGCGAAGACAGTGCGGCCAAGGCCGCCGCACTGTTGGCCAGCAAGAGCCCGGAGCAGGCACTGGAGCAGCACGAAAAAGCCGGTAAGGGCAGCAAGTTGAAACCCTTGAGCAAAGTGCCCGACAAAATCAGCACGCAACTGGCGGCCAACCTGGCGTTGATGGAAGAAATGGGGCAATCGGCAACCCCCTCGATTTTTTACCTCGACAAAGACGGCAAGCTCCAGCAACAGCAAGGTGCGCCGCAACCGGAAATGCTGGGACAGATTCTTGGCCCGCGGTGACGAAGTTTACTCCGGCGCCGCGACGCCCATGACCGTAATGCGATAGGGGCTGAAAATCCTCACCAAGTCTCCGTTGATACGCAAACGCTCCATCAACTCATTGAATTGCGAGCCACTGATGGGTGCGTCGGGACGAAGCAAGGCGAAATGGTGATAGACCTGATCAATACGCTCGGAAGCCTGCAAGTGCTCGGCACTGGCGGGGTTTCGGGCGAGAAAGTCACTGAGGTAGGAACGAGTCACCAGGGCGATGTCGGCCCGCTTGCGCTCCACCATCGCCAGGTTGCTGTCATGGGAGTAGGTCAAGGTGGCATTGAACTGATGAGCGAGGTAGGCAGGGTCCGAGTTGAAGTGGGCGAAGGCATAGTGGTAGCCACTGAACAAGGCCAGGCGCTTGTCGCCCAATTCATCGAAATAAGCCTGGTCACTGGCCTCACGGCTGCGAGCGACGAAGATTTCGGCATCTTCCAGACCCATATCGACGGTGACATGAGGGATGTCCTGCCATCCCCACTGGGGATTTTCGAACACAGCCATATCGATTCGCCCCTGCTTGAAATCGCCAAATCGCCGAGGGATCGAGGTGGGCACCCTCACAAAGTGATAGGTGCTCTGAGCTTCATTCAAGGCCGCCAGCAGGTGTGGCAACAAACCGCTATCAACTCCCTGTTCGGGACGCACAGAGTATGGCGGGAAATGAACGGCACCGACCCGGACCTCGATCTGTGACCATGCCTGCCCCGCCAACACCACGGTTACGCACATCAGCAGGGTGCGCAATGTCCTGTGGCTTGCTTTGGAACTCAAGACGCAACACCCCGGACAACCCATTGGATCCATCTAAGCTAGGCGCTTTTGCGCCGTCAAACAACTCCATCACTGGCTTGTCAGCCTTCCTTGAGCACCAGCTTGAGCGCCTCTTCAGCCAACTGTTCAAGCGTCAGCGGGCCGTCTTTATGAAACCAGGTGGTGGTCCAAGACAGCGCACCGGTCAGAAAACGCCGGGCAATCAGCAGATCGCCCTTGAGTAGCCCTGCGGCCTGCGCCTGGGCCAATACCGCCAGCCATTGCTGCTCATACCCATCACGCAACGCCAGTACCTGTAACTGCCCTTCCTGAGACAAGGATCGCCACTCATACACCAGCACGGCCATGGCCTCACCGCTGGTACCCAGAATCGAGCGCAGTTCGCATCGGATCAATGCCAGGACCCGCTGGCGCACATCCTCGATACCCTCAAGGCAGGCCTGCATCAAGGCCAGGTGATAAACCAGCGCCTGTTCCATGACCGCGCGCAAGATCTCGTCCTTGCTCTTGTAATGGTGAAACAGGCTGCCGGATTGAATACCCATGGTGCTGGCCAGCTCGCGAACAGTGGTACGCTCGAAACCCTTGGTGCGAAACAGGTGAGTCGCGGTGTGCAGCAATTTGCCACGGGCACTCTGCGGGTCGGCCATGCGACCTTGCTCAATCAATGCTTGCAGGACCTGCAAGGCTCGCTGTTCGTCCACATCACTCTCCTTCAAACGTGCCTTGCGTGCGCTCGCACGCTATAAATAGGGACGTAGGGCGCGCAATGTATGCCCGCTGCGACCGCCAGGCAAGCGCCTGGCCCTGAGGCCATGAAACGGAGCCCGCTATGACGCATTGGCTGGTCATCGACCTGGAAGCCACCACCGACGAAGGTGGCTGGCCGGTTGAGGAAATGGAAATCATCGAGATAGGCGCCTCCCTGGTCAATCGCGAAGGGCGCGAACTGGATCATTTCCAACGATTTGTCCGCCCCCTGAGGCGACCTTGCCTGACACCCTTTTGCCGACAACTGACGCATATCAGCCAAGGCAATGTCGATTCGGCGGCGCCCATTACCGAAGTCTGGCCGCAATTCGAGCGCTGGCTGAGCCATCATCGCCACAAGCTGGCCGGCTGGGTCAGCTGGGGTGATTACGACCGCAAGCAACTGCTGCTTGAATGGCAGCGTCATCAATTGCACAGCCTGCTGGCTGATACGCCTCATATCAATCTCAAGCAGCGCTTTGCCAAGGTACGCAAGCTGGAGCGCCCTACCGGGCTTAACGGCGCCCTGCACCTGGCAGGCCTGCAATTTACCGGTCAACAGCACCGAGCGCTTGAGGATGCACGCAACACCGCACGTCTGTTGCCGCTGACGCTGCCGGTCTAGAGGCTTCGAAAGCAAGTGACGGCGCGGTATGCCTTGGGCATACTGGCCAGCCTTTTTAGCCCCTTTTTTCGTGGAGTCGCCTATGTTCAAAGTCAACGAGTACTTCGACGGCACCGTCAAGTCGATCGCATTCGGCACTGCCGAAGGTCCGGCAACCGTCGGCGTGATGGCTGCGGGCGAATACGAGTTTGGTACCGCTCAGCGCGAAATCATGCACGTCGTTTCTGGCGCCCTGACCGTCAAGCTGCCGGACAGTGAAGAGTGGGAAACATTCAAGGCGGGTGATAAGTTCAACGTGCCGGCCAATGCCAAGTTCCAGCTCAAGGTCGCTATCGACACCGCCTACCTGTGCGAATACCGCGACTGATCCAGCCTACCCTCTTGCACTTCGCAAGAGGGTTCAGCCCGATCGGGCCTGTGATGACGGCGCATTGAACTGCAGTGCCGCCAACCGCGCATACAGTGGGCTTTGCACCAGCAACTGCTGATGCGTCCCCACTGCCACCAGTTTTCCTTCCTCGATCACCGCAATCCGATCCGCATTCTGTACGGTTGCCAGCCGATGAGCGATCACCAACGTCGTGCGTCCGGCCATCAGGGTAGGCAAGGCTTCTTGGATCAAGTGTTCACTTTGCGCATCCAGCGCACTGGTGGCTTCATCCAACAGCAGGATCGGTGCGTCCACCAGCAATGCCCGGGCAATCGCCAGGCGCTGACGCTGGCCGCCAGACAGCCCCAGGCCTGACTCACCCAGGGGTGTGTCATAGCCTTGTGGCAACTGCACGATAAAATCATGGGCATGGGCGATCCGAGCGGCAGCCTCGACCTGCTCAAAACTAACGTCGTCACGACCGTAGCGTATGTTCTGCTCCACGCTGCCAAAGAACAGCGCAGGCGTTTGCGCCACCCAAGCAAATTGGCGCCGCAGATCATGGGGGTCGAGCTCGGTCAATGGCACGCCATCGATCAAAATCCGCCCCTGCTGCGGGTCATAAAAACGCAGCAGCAGGTCGAACAGCGTCGACTTGCCTGCGCCCGAGGGCCCAACCAGCGCCAGTGTTTCACCTGGCTTCACGGTCAGGCTCAAGCCCTGGATTGCCCACTGATCCGGGCGTGAGGGGTAGGCAAAAGTCACCCCTTCAAGCGCCAGAGCGCCGCTAACCCGCACTGGCAAGGTTTTCAAGCCGTCATCAGGAGCCAATATTTCGCTGCGTGACTGCAGCAGCTCGCCGATGCGCTGAGCGGCACCCGCGGCACGTTGCAACTCGCCGATGACTTCGCTGAGGGTGCCAAAAGCACTGCCGACAATCAGGCTGTAGAACACGAAAGCCACCAGCTCTCCCTCGGAAATACGCCCGGCAATAACATCCATGCCCCCGACCCAGAGCATGACGCCCACCGCGCCGAGCACCAGCACGATAACCAGTGTAATCAACCAGGCCCGCTGGACAATGCGCTGGCACGCCGTGATAAATGCCGCCTCCACGGTACCCGTAAAGCGCTGGCGATCGCTGGCCTGATGGTTGTAGGCCTGCACCGTCTTGATCTGCCCCAGGGTTTCGGCGACGTAGCTGCCCACGTCAGCGATCCGGTCCTGGCTTTGTCGCGACAAACTACGCACCCGCCGGCCAAACACCAGGATGGGCACCAGCACCAACGGCAGCGCTACCACCACAATGCTGGTGAGCTTTGGATTGGTCACGAACAGCAGCACGATACCGCCGATCACCATTAGGCCATTGCGCAAAAACAACGACAAAGAAGAGCCAATCACCGATTGCAGCAGTGTCGTGTCGGCAGTCAACCGCGACTGAATTTCAGAAGCGCGGTTGTGCTCATAAAAACCGGGATGCAACTCGATCAGGTGATCGAACACCTGGCGGCGAATATCGGCCACACAACGCTCGCCGATCCAGGACACCAGGTAGAAACGCACAAAGGTCCCGACAGCCAGGGCCAGCACCAGTACCAGAAAGATAAGGATCGATCGGTTGAGTAATTGCGGCGACTGAGTCATGAAGCCCTGGTCAACCAGCAACTTGATACCCTGCCCCATCGACAGGGTGATGGCCGCCGTCAACACCAGTGCAAGCAAGGCTGCTATCGACTGGAGCCGGTAGGGGCGAATAAAGCGCCAGCTCAAACGCAGGGCCTGGCGCTGATGTGCAGATAAAAAATTGAAGATCATGGACCGAGCCGCATTCGAAGTCTGAAGGCCAGCCTACACTCGACAAGCGGTCGCCGCGAGGGAACTCTTGCACCCAGCCGGTATCTGCTCGGTATGCATGTTCCGGTCGATGGCTAGACCGTTTCGGTCTAATTGGAAGCTGGCAGATTATTCGAGATTCTGGTGGACTGACGTAGCCGCAAATGTTTCATGACGGGTGTCACAACGCAGTCATCTGGCGGCTCTAGTCTGAGCTTATAACCTGATGAGGAGACAGGCCATGGGCTTGCAAAACAGTACCGAAAACAGCAAAAAAGTCCCACCCAATCCGCAGCAAAAGCCGTGCGGCTCGATCATTGATGCACAAGGACATGAGGTGGAAATCACCCCGGATATGATTCGCAAGGCCTGCGAGGATCTGGAAAAACAGGTGGTCACGCCGGCTGACAAAAAATAAGCGACAACCCAGTTACGAGTGAACGGCGGGGGCGCTCTTAAATCACTTCACCGGTAAATGAGGGTGTTTACCTAAAAGTGATTACTCCCGCCCAACAAAAAGCCTGGCGTTCACCAGGCTTTCGATGGGGGAACATAAATCCCGTTATGGGTAACGCGGCCTAGCCTTCAACCCCGGGCTTACGCTTGCCCAGCACATAACAACATTTGGTCGCTTGCCCCGGCGGCCGATCGTCCACTGGCACTATTGCTATCAGTGTCCAGCCATCGTTTACTTTCTCTTTGACTTCGGCCACGTCGAACACCTCCAGCACCTCGCCCACTTCGTGCAGCTGCATGGTCGTACCCTCGGTTGGGTGGAAGGCTTCAGCGTAGCATGCGGGTCAGTGGCGGTCGGTATTGCGCGCTCTGGGCGAGCCCGGCCAGGGCGGCCATCTGCGGGCTGGTAAAGCCCACGTCTTTTTTGCGGCGTGACCGTTCGTCAGCCGTGGTCGTCAGCTGACGACCCTACACCCCAACGCTTGCACCAACTGCACCAACTGCGGCGCCTCTCCCTCTATCCGCACCTGCAAGCCGTCGATCTCGCGACGAATCGGATAATGCTTGCGCAGGGCGTCGAAATCGGCTTTTTGCAACGCCGGATCTTCACTCAGGCTGCGGCGGAAGTCGGCGTCGTCCCGGCGCGGGTCGTACACGCTGCGACATAGCATCGCCAAGGCCCAGGCGGGGTCACAATCGGCACTCAGGGTCATTTGCGCAAGCCATGGCCGTGGCAGTACATCGGACAGCTGCAGCGTGGGTGTCTCACCCCGCCAGGCGCAGTAGGCCGCATAGATCTGCGCCGTACCACGCTGTTTGCCCTCCAGGCTGTAGCCGGCGATGTGCGGCGTGGCCAGCACGCAGAGTTCGGCCAAGGCCAGGTCCACCAACGGTTCTTCTTCCCAGACATCCAGGACCGCCTGCACATCCACGCGATCAAGCAACAATTCACGCAAGGCGTTGTTGTCCACTACCGGGCCACGGCTGGCATTGATCAGCCAGCAGTTGGTCTTGAGCCTGGCCAGCGCGTCAGCACCCAGCAGGTGCCAGGTCGGGGCCTCACCGCCGCTGAGCAACGGCGTGTGCAGGCTGATGACATCGCACTGCTCGATGATTTGCTCCAGGCTAACGTAGTCACCGCCCTCCTGAGCCGCGCGTGGCGGATCGCAAACCAGCACGCGCCACCCCAGAGCCCGCATGACAGTAATCACGCGCCCACCCACCTCACCGGCGCCCACAATCCCATAGGTGCGCTGGGCAAGGTCCACGCCTTCCAGTTCCGAAAGGGTCAACAAGCTGCCCAGTACATAATCAACCACGCCACGCGCGTTGCAGCCCGGAGCATTGGACCAGCGGATACCCGCTTCATCGAAGTAGGCGAGATCCAGGTGGTCGGTGCCGATGGTGCAGGTGCCGACAAACTTCACCCGGCTGCCTTCAAGCAACGCTCGGTCAACCTGAGTAACAGAGCGCACCAACAACAGATCGGCGTCCTGTACGGCAGCGCGGTCAATGGCGCGTCCTGGATAGCGGCGGACCTCACCGACACCGGCAAAAAAGGCATCGATCAGGGGGATATTTTCGTCAGCAACGATCAGCATGGCGGGCTCCTTTGAAGGCCAGCAGTGTAGGCGCTTCGCCCGGAGCGTTCCAGATCGGCATAAAGCAAAGCGTGCAAAAACGCATCCATAAAAAAACCCGGCCTAGGCCGGGTTTTTTTGATCACTCACCAATTACTTGGCTTGTGCTTCCACTTGAGCTTCTACGCGGCGGTTAACAGCGCGGCCAGCGTCAGTTGCGTTGTCAGCAACTGGACGGCTCTCGCCATAACCTACCGAGCTTACACGGCCCGACTCAACACCGTATTGGTTGGTCAGAACCTGCTTGACGGCGGTAGCACGACGGTCGGACAGCTTCTGGTTGTAAGCGTCAGTACCGACGGAGTCAGTGTGACCTTCAACAACGGTGGTGGTGGATGGGTACTGCTTCATGAAGTCAGCCAGGTTCTTGATGTCGCCGTAGCTGTTTGGCTTGACAACCGACTTGTCGAAGTCGAATTTCACGTCCAGTTCAACACGAACAACTTCAGCGACCGCTGGGCAGCCATCAGCGTCAACGGTAACGTTGGCTGGGGTGTCAGGGCACTTGTCAACGTTGTCGCAAACACCGTCGTTGTCGCTGTCGGAGCAGACTTCAGCGACTGGAGCAGGAGCGGCTTCAACTTTTTTGGAGCCACCGCCGAAGTTCACACCAACGCCGACGCTTGGCGCCCACTCGGTGTCGCCTTGGTCGATGTTGTATTGGGCTTCAACACCCGCACGGGCGTAGAAGTTTTCGGTGAAATACAGCTTGGCACCGCCGCCCAGGTTGGCGAAGGTGGAACCGTTACGGCCATTACGGCCAGTCTGGCCGATGCTCTGGTCAGAGAAACCTGCCGAGACGTATGGACGCAGCATGTCGCCTGGGGCGTTGAAGTGGTACAGAGCGTCCAGGGCAGTGTTGGAGCCCTTGATGTTCTTGCCATCTTCGCCACGAGCGTTGTGAACTTCGTCGTAACCCAGACGCAGTTCAACGTCGTCAGTCAGGAAGTAACCTACCGAGCCACCGAACAGGTTGCCGTTGTTTTTGAAGTCACGCTGGCTATCGAACATCTCTTTCTTAGCGAAGCCTTCGATTTCAACAGCGCCTTGGCCTTGTGCCAATGCGCCGAACGAAGAGACGGCAATAAGAGAACCAATGGCCAAGCCCAAGGTGTTTTTCAATTTCATCCGTTAAATCCCCATCTGGTGATTGTTAAGCAGTCCCGCGTACAAGGGGGACAACTCGTCGGCAAGTCTAGCAGAACCCACCGACACGTTAGAGATATTTGCTCCTACTTAAGTTTCGGAAATACTCGCAAATTTCTCACGTAGCTTGTCGAGCGCACGCTTGTAGCGCATTTTAGTCGCGCTCAAGCCCATGTGCATGATGTCGGCGATCTCCTGAAACTCCAGTTCTGCGACGAAACGCAGCACAAGAATTTCACGGTCAATCGGATTTACATGCACAAGCCATCGATCAAGTCCACCCTTCTCTTCCGGTTTCGGCGCCTTCTCTTCAGAGGCCTCTTCCAACGGATCTAGACTCAGGGCATCCATCAATCGTCGCTTGCGTCGCTCCTTGCGGTACTGGGTGATACATTCGTTGTAGGTAATGCTGTAGAGCCAGGTTTTGAACTTGGATTTACCTTCGAAGTTCTTCAGGCCGTACAGCACCTTCAACATCACCTCCTGACAGACATCATCAGCATCCCGATCGTTCCCTAAGTAACGTGCACACACGTTAAATAGAGTCCGTTGGTAGCGACGCATGAGTTCCTCATACGCCCGCGTGACATGAAACAGCTCCTCATGCGAACGCGCCACCAACTCCTCGTCAGTGAGCTCGCGGGGGTCGTAACGCATGGACAGCGAATGAACTCTATTCAAATCAAGTCTGGCCGACAGTCAGGTCAGTTTCCGGTAAGCCCGAGCTCGGGCTTTTTCGCGGCGGCATACGTTACAGTATTTTTGGGGTCAGCGGCTACTTACGCGCTGCTCCAACAGTATCCGATTGGACAAAGACACTAATTCGCCATCATCTGTCAACAAGGTCGTCTTTACGGTTCCGATCTCTTCGATCTGGCCCTCGACCTCCCCTATCTGGACGTTCTGGCCGACTTGATACAATTCGCGCACATAAATGCCAGCCAGAATCTGGCCAGCAATTTCGCGACTGCCCAGGCCCATTGCCAACGCAACGGCCAGACCAACGGTAATCAATCCGATCACGATAACGTGGTTCAACAGGTCGGTTTTCACCTCGAGCTGGCTGATGGCCACCGAGATACTGATGATGATCACCAGCCACTGGGCAATACGACCAAGCCCTGCGGAATAATCCAACCCGACGCCTTCAGAAGCACCCCGCACCAGGCCATTGACCAGTTGCGCAAGGAACACACCGACCAACAGCACCAAGGCCGCGCCAAAGACTTTGGGGAGGTACAACGCCAGCATGTCGAGGGTGGCCGAAACTCGCTGCAGCCCCAGCGACTCAGCCGCCGAGACGAGAAAGACCAGCAGGACAAACCAGTAGACTATCTTGCCGATCAAGGTCGAGATCGGCACCTTGATGCCCACTCGCCCCATCAACTTGGTCAGGCCAGTGCCACCCATCAAGCGGTCAAGACCAAACTTGGCCAACAACTTGGACAACAACGTATCGAGCAACTTGGCCACGACAAAGCCAAGTAGCACGACGACCAGTGCGCCAAACAGGTTGGGAATGAAATACGCGACTTTGGTCCACATGGCGGTCATGGCCGAAGCCAGGCTCTGGGTCCAGAGATTAAATTCCATATTCAGTCAGCCTTATCCGCATTACGGGCAGAAATACTACGACGTGACACCGGCGCAACATGCGCCGAGCCATTGTTGACGGCGATCATGAAGGCCTGCAACCAGCGCCCCAGCAAACTGAACAGATCACCCGCGCCCACCTGGCGGTTGGCGGTTTTCAGGACACGGCCCAAGCAAGCATCGTCGTCGCGGCTGGACGACGAAGCCTTGAGCATGTCCCGCAAGGATTCTTCAAACGGATCGTGCATAGGCACCTCGCGCAATGTCTGTCAAAGACGTGGTGGATTCCATATGGGTCACATCTCTGACACTTGCGAACATGTCACAAACCTTCATGATTGCGGCTTCAGACCCACCGCAAGCGGCGAAATAGCCAATATTGGCCGGCGGCGACAGCCACCATCATCAACGACGCGACCAGGAAGCCATAAGGGCTGTCAGCGCCCGGGATCCCGCCAACGTTGATGCCCAGTAGCCCCGTCAGAAAGCTCATCGGCAAAAAGATTCCGGTGACGATACTAAATCGATACATGGTGCGGTTCATGCGCTCGTTCAGGCGTCGATCTTCACTTTCAAGGACCAGCGAAACACGCTCGCGGGTCAACTCCAGCTCCTCCAGATAGCGAGTCAGGCTGTTGTTGAGCTCGTTCCAGTAGTCCGCATCATCTTCGACAAACCATGGCCATTTGTTACGTGCCAGTTGGGCATAAATCTCCCGCTGCGGCGCCAGAAACCGCCGCAACCCGGCCGCACGCCGGCGCATCTGTACGACGCTACCCTGCTCGGGAGTATACCGCTCGTCGGAATCAAGCTTATCTTCCTCGTTATCCACCGCTTCAGACAGATCGCCGACCAGTGCCTGCACCTTTTCGGTGAGGTTTTGAGCCAGGTAAAGCAGCAATTCAGAGGAGGTTTTCGGCCCTCGCCCTGTCGCCAACTGCTCGATCAGCTCGTCGGTGGCACGCAGTGGCCGCAAGCGCAATGAAATGACTCGCTGGGCCTGGGCGAAGATTCGGACCGAAACCATGTCTTCAGGTTCCGCTCCGGGATTGAGGTTGACGCCGCGCAAAAACAGCAACATTTCGGCGTCCGGCAATGGCAGCAGGCGTGGCCTGGTGTTCTCTTCGAGCAACAGGTCGCAAACAAATTCGTTCAGGCCGCTGTCTTTGCGAAGCCAGGTCTGGGTCTGCGGGTGACTGCGATCCCAGTGCAGCCAGAGGCTTTCGCATGGCTGCAAGACCAACTCATCGAGCTCGGTTCTGGCAATCGAACGGGCACTCCCCTTGCCATCCAGTACCAGGGCATGAACCAGCCCCCACTGCGCGTTTTCTTCCTCGAACATCCTTTCTCCGCAGGCAGGTTTAAGGCGCTTACTCAGGCATTTTCAGCGGGCTTGGCGAGATGATGACGCCGTTGTTATCGGCGTATAGGTATTCGCCCGGCCGGAAGGTGACACCGGCAAAGCTCACATTGACGTTCAGATCGCCAATACCGCGCTTGTCGGTCTTCATCGGGTGACTGGCCAAGGCTTGCACACCCAAGTCTGTCTGGGCGATAGCGTCCACGTCACGAATGCAGCCGTAGATCACCATGCCTTCCCAACCGTTTTTCGCGGCTTTCTCAGCGATCATGTCGCCCAGCAGTGCCCGGCGCAGCGAGCCTCCGCCGTCCACTACCAGCACCTTGCCCTTGCCATCGAGTTCGGCTTGCTCTTTTACCAGCGAGTTGTCTTCGAAGCATTTGACGGTGACGATCTGCCCTCCAAAGGAGTCGCGGCCACCAAAGTTGCTGAACATAGGTTCAAGCACCTGCACCAGTTCCGGGTAGGCATCGCAGAGGTCGGGCGTGAGGTAGTGCATGGAAGAACTCCTGTCAGCTGTTGGATTCGCAATTTCACTGAGCGTAACGTAGGGCAACTGCTTCGCTTTAGTCATCAGGCTACACATCGATGCCGATGCGGTCACCCTCGTATGCAACTTTATAGAGTGTCAGGCCATGACAACCTCCCTGCAATGGCTGACCTGAAGGCAATTGAAATTCGATGCCGTGGCGCTGGCAGCGCAGGATGCCATGATTCAGGGTGGCACTGTGCAGGGGGGCGCCCTGGTGTGGGCAGCGGTTTTCCAGCAACACCGGTTGGTTATCCATCACCAAGAGCAGCAATGGGCGCCCGGCCACTTGAAACGTGTTGCGATAACCTTCTTGCAGATTAATCAGACGCTCGAGGGCAACGAACATGGGCTCACTCACAAACAGAAAATGACCAAAACCTCTTCATCCGTCACATCCTAGCCGTATCTGATTCCTTATGAAACTAGACGCTTACAGCCATCGGTGGGGTCTGCGGTAAAAGAGGCGTGTGTTGATCCTTGAGCCAACGTTCGACCAGAGGCCACACTTCCACTTGCGCCGGTTTACTCACCAGCATTTCCACATGGCCAAAATTATTACTGAAGCCTTCATCGTGTCCCAGGCATACGAACTGCCGGCATTCAGAGCCCACCTGATCGTACAGCTTGCGGCACGCCCAGGCCGGGTCTTGATGATCGCCTGCCGCGCTGACCGCCAACAGCGGCACATTGACCTCGGCGAGCCCCGTCCACCAGTCTCGGTCGGCATCCTTGAAACGACCGAACAAGCCGTGCCAGCGCAGGCTTTCCAGCGCCAGGCCAATGGGCTCGTCCTCCGGACCACGCTTGAGCCTTGAGCCTGAGATGTGTGCAAAACGCTTGAGCAATAAACGGCCGCTCCACTCCACGGGTGGAAACTTCAACGGCCAGTAAGTACGACTGACCTGGCTGCCAAACAGCGCAGCGCTGGCGACCCGATCAGCCTGCAGGTAGTGTCCGCCCAGCGCGGCCGCCAAGGTAATGCCACCCAGCGAATGGCCAACCCAGTGCGGCGCCTGGCCGCTTTGCTCGCAGACAAAGGCTGCTATGGCCGGTAAATCGTAACGGGCGTAGTCGGCAACGCGATTCTTGCGATAGTCGCGATTGCGCGCAGACAAGCCATGACCGCGCATTTCTGGAATCCACACATCGAAGCCAGCCCGGGCCAGGTAAGCCCCAAGCCCAATGCCTCGCGGTGAATACCAGAAGCGTCGATTGGAAAAACTGCCGTGCAGCAGAACGACCGGCACCCCACTTTTCTGCGCCTGATCGGCCATGCCCAATCGGGTCACGGCCAATTCCACGCTCGGGTCCGGGCTATTGCCTGCCTTGAGGCGATACACGTCTTCGCTCAAATCGCCGCATCGCTCGGCGCTGAGCAAGGCGACCGGAAAAAGATCACTACTGCTTTGCATAATCTTCTTGCACAAAAAAGGGCGAAACCATCACTGGCACGCCCTGTTCAAACCATTGAAGCGGCAACTCGCCTTATCGACGAGCCGCTGCTTCACATTAGGTCTTAGATGGCATCCTGGCCTTCGGCAAGGAAGAACCAGGTTTCCAGGACCGAGTCAGGGTTCAGCGAGACGCTTTCAATGCCCTGCTCCATCAGCCACTTGGCCAGATCGGGGTGGTCCGACGGGCCCTGGCCGCAGATGCCGATGTACTTGCCGGCCTTGTTGCACGCCTGGATGGCATTGGCCAGCAGCTTCTTGACTGCAGGGTTACGCTCATCGAACAGGTGGGCAATGATCCCCGAGTCGCGGTCCAGGCCCAGGGTCAACTGGGTCAGGTCGTTGGAGCCGATGGAGAACCCGTCGAAGTATTCCAGGAATTCTTCGGCAAGGATGGCGTTGGACGGCAATTCGCACATCATGATCACGCGCAGGCCGTTGACGCCACGGCCCAGGCCGTTTTCGGCCAGCAGGTCGACGACCTGGCTCGCTTCACCCAGGGTGCGTACGAACGGCACCATGATCTCGACGTTGGTCAGGCCCATCTCGTTGCGCACGCGCTTGAGGGCGCGGCACTCGAGTTCGAAGCAATCGCGGAACGATTCGCTGATGTAACGCGAAGCACCACGGAAGCCCAGCATCGGGTTTTCTTCTTCTGGCTCGTAGAGCTTGCCGCCGATCAGGTTCGCGTACTCGTTGGACTTGAAGTCCGACAGGCGCACGATGACCTTTTTCGGCCAGAACGCTGCCGCCAGGGTGCTGATACCTTCGACCAGTTTCTCGACGTAGAAGTCGACTGGGTCGTTATAGCCGGCAATGCGCTTGTCGACGCTTTCTTTGAGCTCAGCCGGCAGGCCTGCATAGTTCAGCAGTGCCTTGGGGTGCACGCCGATCATGCGGTTGATGATGAATTCCAGACGCGCCAGGCCCACACCAGCGTTCGGCAATTGGGCGAAGTCGAAGGCGCGATCGGGGTTACCGACGTTCATCATGATCTTGAACGGCAGGTCCGGCATGGCATCAACGGAGTTCTTGCGGATATCGAAGCCCAGCTCACCTTCGAAGATGAAGCCGGTATCGCCTTCGGCGCAGGAAACGGTCACGCCCTGGCCATCCTTGAGCAGTTGGGTGGCGTTGCCACAACCCACCACCGCCGGGATGCCCAGCTCACGAGCGATGATCGCCGCGTGGCAGGTACGGCCGCCACGGTTGGTGACGATGGCGCTGGCGCGCTTCATGACCGGTTCCCAGTCCGGGTCGGTCATGTCGGATACCAGCACGTCGCCCGGCTGGACTTTGTCCATTTCCGAGACGTCCTTGATGATCCGTACCTTGCCGGCGCCGATGCGCTGGCCGATGGCACGACCTTCCACCAGCACGGTGCCGGTTTCCTGGAGCAGGTAACGCTCCATGACGTTGGCCTGGGCGCGGCTCTTCACGGTTTCAGGACGGGCCTGGACGATGTACAGCTTGTTGTCGTCGCCATCTTTGGCCCATTCGATGTCCATCGGGCACTTGTAGTGCTTCTCGATGATCATCGCCTGCTTGGCCAGCTCGCTGACTTCAGCGTCGCTGAGGCAGAAACGGGTACGGTCAGCCTTGTCGACATCGACGGTCTTGACCGAACGACCGGCCTTGGCCTCGTCGCCGTAGATCATCTTGATGGCCTTGCTGCCCAGGTTGCGACGCAGGATCGCTGGTCGACCGGCTTCCAGGGTGCCCTTGTGGACATAGAATTCGTCCGGGTTCACCGCGCCTTGCACGACGGTTTCACCCAGGCCGTAGGCGCCGGTGATGAAGACCACGTCACGGAAGCCCGATTCGGTATCCAGGGTGAACATCACGCCCGCGGTGCCGGTTTCCGAACGCACCATGCGCTGCACGCCGGCAGACAGGGCCACCAGCTTGTGGTCGAAGCCCTGGTGGACACGGTAGGAAATGGCGCGGTCGTTGAACAGGGAAGCGAAGACTTCCTTGGCGGCGCGAATGACGTTCTCGACGCCACGGATGTTCAGGAAGGTTTCTTGCTGGCCGGCGAAGGAAGCGTCCGGCAAGTCTTCGGCGGTGGCCGAGGAACGCACGGCGACGGCCATGTCCGGGTTGCCAGCCGACAGGGCGGCGAAGGCGGTGCGAATTTCAGCGTTAAGACGTTCAGGGAACTCGGCTTCCATGATCCACTGACGGATCTGGGCGCCGGTCTTGGCCAAGGCATTGACGTCTTCGACATCCAGCGCGTCAAGCGCGGCATGGATCTGGGCGTTCAGTCCGCTTTGCTCGAGAAAATCACGATAGGCCTGAGCCGTAGTGGCAAAGCCACCGGGAACCGAGACACCGGCGCCGGCAAGGTTACTGATCATCTCGCCCAGGGATGCGTTCTTGCCCCCCACGTGCTCCACATCATGGACGCCGAGCTTATCGAGGGAAACTACGTACTCTACCAAGGTGATCTCTCCACTAACTGTGTTGGAAAAGCTCAGGACGCTTGAGGCTCCGAAGGGGAGACGCTCCTAGCGATTTGTGGCCTGGACCCGGAAAATAAGTGAGAATGCTGGCCATTCAAGGCCGGCAAATCGGGCCTATCATATCCAAGATTCGTCACCAGCTTAAGGCCCAAGGCGCAAATGAAACGAACTGCCTTCTTTATTTCTGACGGCACCGGCATCACTGCCGAGGCGCTGGGACAGAGTCTACTGGCCCAATTCGAAACCATTACCTTCAACAAGTTCACGCGACCGTACATTGATAACGTGGAAAAAGCGCGCGCAATGGTACAACAAATCAACGCCGCGGCAGAAAAAGATGGCGTAAGGCCAATCATCTTCGACACCATCGTCGATCAGGACATCCGCGAGATCCTGGCGACGTCCAACGGCTTTATGATCGATATCTTCTCGACCTTCCTGGCACCGCTTGAGCAGGAGCTGACCTCACACTCGTCCTATTCGGTCGGCAAATCCCACTCGATAGGCAGCAACTCCAACTACATGGAGCGTATCGAAGCGGTTAACTTTGCCTTGGACAACGACGACGGCGCACGCACCCATTATTACGACAAGGCCGATTTGATCCTGGTCGGTGTGTCGCGCTGCGGCAAGACACCCACCTGCCTGTACATGGCCATGCAGTTCGGTATTCGGGCGGCCAACTACCCGCTGACCGAGGACGACATGGAGCGCCTGCAACTTCCACCCGCCCTGCGCGCCCACAAACACAAGCTGTTCGGCCTGACCATCGACCCTGATCGCCTGACCGCGATTCGCCACGAACGCAAGCCTAACAGCCGCTACGCAAGCTTCGCCCAGTGCGAGTTCGAAGTGCGAGAGGTGGAGAACCTGTTCCGTCGCGAGAACATTCCCAATATCAACTCCACGCATTTTTCGGTGGAAGAGATTTCGGCGAAGATTCTGGTGGAGAAAGGCGTCGAGCGACGCCTGAAGTAAAAAGCTTCGCGGGCAAGCCCACTCCCACAGTTAAAGCGCAGCACTGTGGGAGTGGGCTTGCCCGCGAATAAATCCGCTGCCGATTCGCCAGACAAACAAAAACGCCCCGAATTCGGGGCGTTTTTGCGTTTACCTCACATTCAGAGCGTCGATTGCCCACTCAGCGCCAGGTCCACCAACTCACGGTTGGCGACCGCATACATGGCGTAGTCAGTGCCCACTGCGGCTCGCAGCTCGTCAAGCATGGCACGCCAGCGCACGACCATGGTCTTGTGCTGCGCTATCCACAACTGCACCCGCGCATCCATATCTTCGGGTGCGTCGTTCATTTGCAGTACGGAGATGGTGATCGCCCGTTGCTGCAGATCAATATCGTCGCGGAAAGCTTCGCGGGCCAGGGCCTGCCAGTTGTTTTCCACCGACAGGTTGCTGATTTCCTGCAGGTACCAGGTCAAGTCCAGCGCGCTGCCCACGGCGAAGAACGCCTTGGCCACTTGCGCCGGCTCCTGTCCGGTCACATCTGAAGCTTCGATGATCGGCAGCAGGGTGTACAGGTGGGTGGTACCGGCCACCATGCGTGCCAGCAGTTCCGGCACACCGGCCTGGACAAAGCCCTGGTAACGGGTTTGCCAACGCTCGCGGGTCGGCCCTTCGAGCAGTTCGTCGAGTTTCAGGCCCAGGGCTGCGATCTTCGGCCCGAAATGCGCCACGTCACGCCCGGCGTCCTGTTCGTTACGGCGGCTGCGCAGGAACCAACGGGTAGCGCGGCGACCCAGGCGCATCAGCTCATCCATCAGGGTCAGCTGGATGTCGGCCGGTACTTGATAGTCCAACGCCTCGATCTGACGGAACCAGTGCGGCAGGTGGAAGATATCCCGCACGATCACATAGGCGCCTGCGACGTTCG
This sequence comes from Pseudomonas sp. KH_021, assembly GCF_057838865.1. Lineage (NCBI taxonomy): Bacteria > Pseudomonadati > Pseudomonadota > Gammaproteobacteria > Pseudomonadales > Pseudomonadaceae > Pseudomonas > Pseudomonas sp. KH_021. Next base: position 4,594,086 of record NZ_CM174477.1, read on the forward strand.
CCGGGCTCATGCCCGTGGACTCCTTGAGCCGCTGCACGAAGGTGATGCCCATGTTATTGACCAGATCGTTGGCAATCTGGGTGCTGACGATTTCACGCTTGAGGCGATGGCGACGCATGGAGGTGGCGAACTTGCTGACCAGCGACGGCGGGAACGCGGTCTCCATGTCGCGGGTCAGGTAATCGTCATCCGGCACCCGCGACTTGAGCAGCGCTTCCTTGAGGTCGATCTTGCTGTAGGAAATCAACACCGACAGTTCAGGGCGGGTCAGGCCATGGCTATTGGCCAGGCGCTCGGTCAGCTGCTCTTCCGATGGCAAGAACTCGATGGCTCGGTCCAGCTTGCCGCGGGCCTCCAGATCAGCCATCAGGCGCTTGTATTCGGCAATCCGCTCGTAGGCACGGCGGGCAGCCAGGGACAACGCCTGAGTCTGCTTGTAGTTGTTACCCAGCACCAGGTTGCCCACTTCGTCGGTCATGCTGCCCAGCAACAGGTTCCGTTGCTTCCCGGTCATGTCGCCCGCCTGCACCACTTCATTGAGCAGGATCTTGATATTGACCTCGTGGTCGGAGCAGTCCACGCCGCCGGCGTTGTCGATGAAGTCGGTGTTGGAGCCACCTCCGTTGAGGCCGAATTCGACGCGCCCCAATTGGGTCATCCCCAGGTTGCCGCCCTCGCCCACCACTTTGCAGCGCAGTTCATTGCCGTTCACGCGCAGCGCGTCGTTGGCCTTGTCGCCGACATCGGCATGGCTTTCGCTACTGGCCTTGACGTAGGTGCCGATACCGCCATTCCAGAGCAGGTCCACCGGGGCCTTGAGCAAAGCATTGAGCAGCTCGGTCGGGGTTAGCTTGTCAGCGATGATGGCGAAGCGTTCTTGCATCTGCGGGCTGATGGCGATGGATTTGGCACTGCGCGAGAAGATCCCACCGCCGGCGGACATGATGCTGGTGTCATAGTCGCTCCAGGCCGAGCGCGGCAGATCAAACAGGCGCTGGCGCTCAGCGAAGCTGCTGGCGGGGTCCGGGTTGGGGTCGACAAAGATGTGCAGGTGGTTGAAGGCCGCCACCAGTTGCAGCTTGTCGGACATCAGCAAGCCATTACCAAACACGTCGCCGGCCATGTCACCGACGCCGATCACGCTGATGGGGTCTTGCTGGACGTTGATGCCCCGCTCGCGGAAGTGACGCTGAACGCCAACCCAGGCGCCACGGGCAGTGATGCCCATTTTCTTGTGGTCGTAACCGGCCGAACCACCGGAGGCGAACGCATCACCCAGCCAGAAGCCGTAGTCGATGGCGATGCCGTTAGCGATGTCGGAGAAGGTCGCGGTGCCCTTGTCCGCCGCCACGACCAGGTACGGGTCGTCCTCGTCATGACGCACCACGTTGGCCGGTGGCACTACACCGCCGTCCTTGAGGTTGTCGGTGATGTCCAGCAGGCCGCTGATGAAGATCCGGTAGCACGCGATGCCTTCGGCCTGGATATCGTCGCGGCTGCCGCCCAACGGCAGGCGACGCGGCAGGAAGCCGCCTTTGGCACCAACCGGCACAATGACCGAGTTCTTCACTTGTTGGGCTTTGACCAGGCCCAGCACCTCGGTGCGGAAGTCTTCTTCGCGATCGGACCAGCGCAAGCCGCCACGGGCGACGTTGCCAAAGCGCAGGTGTACACCTTCGACCCGCGGCGAATAAACGAAAATCTCGAATTTGGGTACCGGCTTGGGCAGCTCGGGGATCAGCTTGGGGTTGAACTTGAAGCTGAAGTAGGACTTGTTGTGGCCGTTGGCGTCGGTCTGGTAGAAGTTGGTTCGCAGGGTGGCCTTGATCAGGTCCAGGTAGCGACGCAGGATGCGGTCTTCGTTGAGCACCTGGACGTCGTCCAGAGCCGACAAAATGGCTTGTTCCAGGCGCAGCTGCTTGTCGTCCAGGTCTTCGTCGGAGAGCTTGCGCGCCAGATAGAAACGGGTCTTGAACAGCCGGGTCAGTTCGCGGGCGATGTCAGTGTGGTTATTCAGGGTACTGGCGATATAGCCCAGGTCGAAGCCCAGGCGGATCTGCTTCAGATAGCGCGCATAGGCACGCAGCAGCGCCACGTCGCGCCAAGGCAGGCCGGCGGTGAGCACGAGGCGGTTGAAGGCGTCGTTCTCGGCATCACCCTGCACGATGTGCACGAACGCATCCTGCAGGGTGTCGTTGAGCTGCTGGATATCAAGATTCAAACCTTCGCTGTAGGTGAAGGCGAAGTCATGGATCCAGAACTCGCGGCCGCTACTGTGACGCAGGCGATACGGGAATTCGCCCAGCACACGCAGGCCGAGGTTTTCCAGAATCGGCAGCACATCGGACAGTGCCAGCGGCGTGTCGGCATGGTAGAGCTTGCAGTGCAACTGCTGGGAGCCTTGGGTCAGCGGCTGGTAGAAGCTCATGACCAGCGGTTTTTTATCCGACAGGCCAAGCAAGTGCTGCATGTCTACCACGGCCGAGTGGGCGGCAAAACGCTCACGGTAGCCGGCCGGGAAGCCTTTCGGGAAATCGGCCAGGACGTTGGTGCCCTGGGCTTCGCCGAAGTTTTCCACGGTCAGGGTGGCGTAGTCGTCCTGCCACGAACGGCAGGCCTGGATGACTTCGTTTTCCAGCTGGACCGGGTCGATCTCAATGCGGTTTTTCGGGTCGACACGCAGAATCAGTTGCACCCGCGCCAGGACCGATTCAGAGAAAAAGGTCCAGAACTCGCAGTCGCTGGCCTTCAGGCGTTCCATCAGCACGTGCTGGATCTTCTGCCGCACTTCGGTGGAATAGATGTCACGTGGCACGTAGGCCAGGCAATAGCAGAAGCGACCGTAAGGGTCCTTGCGCAGGAACACGCGAATCTTGTTGCGTTCCTGGATCTGCACGATGGACATCACGGTGCTGAACAGCTCATCGACCGGCGTCTGGAACAGATCGTCGCGTGGCAGTACTTCCAGCACCTGGGCCAGTTCCTTGCCCAGGTGCGCCTTGGCGTCGAAACCGGAACGGCGCTCGACTTCGGCAACCTTGCGGCGAATGTACGGAATCAGCCGCACACTCTCGCCGTACACCGAGGAGGTGTAGAGGCCCATGAACCGGCATTCCTTGACCACTTTGCCGTCAGCGTCGATCTGGCGGATCGAGACGAAGTCCGGGTAGGCCGGGCGATGCACTCGGCTTGGGTGAGCCGCCTTGGCGAAAGACAGCAGCAACGGCTCGTTCAAGTAATTGACGGCATAGTCTTCGATGCGCAGGTCGTCAGGCTTGAGGCCTGCGCGCAGCAGCTTGGTCAGGCCCAGGAACGATTGCTCGTCGTAGGCCAGGTTGCCACCGGTGGCATCGCTGCTGACCACGAATTCCTCGTAGCCCAGGAAGGTGAAGTGGTTACCCAGCATCCACTCCAAAAACCCCTTCACTTCAGTTTTTTCGTCGGCGTCGATAGCGAACGAGGTCTGATCGACCAGTGCCAGCAGATCGCGGACCTTGGCTTTCATCGGTTCGAAGTCGGCCACCGCCACTCGCACTTCCGCCAGCACCTGATCCAGCTCGCGGGCCAGCAAGTTCAGTTCGGCAGGATTGGCGCAGCGGTCGATCTCCAGGAACATCAACGACTCTTGCAGAATACCTTCGCCCTGGGTGCCCTTGGGCAATATTTCCAGCAGCTCGCCCTGGCTGCCTCGGCGCACGCTCAGAACGGTGGTTTGCAGCGTATGGATGCTATAGCCACGGCGGTTCAGTTCGGTGCGCACCGAATCCACCAGAAACGGCAAGTCATGGTGCAATACTTCGACCGCGGTGTGGGTCGACTGCCAGCCATGACGCTCATAGTCGGGGTTGAAAACGCGAACCTGGGGCTGGGCGTGGTTGAAGCGCTCCAGCAGGCGCCAGGCCGACAGGGTGCAACCGGCCAGGTCGGAGAGCCGACGCATGGTCAGCTCATCCATGGAAATGATGCCGAAGAATTGCTCGGCGAACAGCGCCACTTGTGGCAGTGCCTGTTCACTGATGTGCTGCGCCAGGGCCGCTTGCAGTTGATGCTGGAAGTCGGCTTTGCTGGCTGCGGTGAAGAACGCCATCTGTGGTACTCCGCTAGGGCTTTGTTGTTGAGTGAAGCGTCGCGCGTAATCTTCTGCCGGCCTAAACATTAGTCGAGCCACCGGCATTCGCCACGAGCTTACCCAGTGCCAGCCCGCCCTTGCTTGCGGTGCTGCGACATATTCGGTCATTGAGGAGTTGCAATTGGCCAGCCCTGCGCCAAGCCGCGGTCGTAGAAAAAGCCAAAGGGTGGCAGAATCGCCACCTGCCCCTCTTTCTGGACTGCACCATGCTCATCACGACCGATACCCTGCTCGCCACCCCTTGCGACGACGAAGAAGGCGATATGGCAACCGTCTGCTGCTTTGGCAGCGAAATGTTTACCCTGACCCGTGATCCGAAAGACGCCTGCGCCGTCATCACCCTGGGTGATGACGACGGGTTCGAGATCAAAGACTTCAAGGTCACCCTGGGCAACGAACGCCTACTGATCGAACTGGCCGCCGCCGACGCCATCAACGATGATGCCGTGGTGGAAATCAGCTTCGATGCCGGACTGGTCGACTTCCCCGAAGTCGAGCAAACCCTCAAGGCCATCGTCAAAGGCACAGGCACCTTCGTCAGCGAACGGTAATTCTCTTGGGGTGGGCTTGCCTGAACCCCAGGGTAGGAGCCAGCCTTGGCTGCGATGGCCACACCGCGGAATATCAGGCAGACCGCAGCGCCTGCATCGCGGGTAAATCGGAGCGCCGAACCGCCGGCTCCTACATGATTTTTCCTCTGTGCCATTGGTCGGCGCCCCCCCGGATGCATTAAAGTAACAGCCCCCGCCCGGGCGCTTTTTTTTGCGCTGTACCCCGGCCAATTTCCAGGAACACTCGACGATGGAACATCGTGAGGCGCTGATCGCGCTGCGTACCTTTCTTTCAACTCAGATTCTTGGCCAGGAAAAACTGGTCGAACGCTTGTTGATCGTACTTCTGGCCGATGGCCATATGCTGGTTGAAGGCGCGCCAGGCCTGGCCAAGACCAAAGCCATCAAGGAACTGGCCGAAGGCGTCGAAGCGCAGTTCCATCGTATTCAGTTCACCCCCGACCTACTGCCGGCCGATATCACCGGCACCGAAATCTATCGCCCGGAAACCGGCAGCTTCGTCTTCCAGCAAGGCCCGATCTTCCACAACCTGGTGCTGGCCGACGAAATCAACCGGGCGCCGGCCAAAGTCCAGTCGGCCCTGCTCGAAGCCATGGCCGAGCGCCAGGTCAGCGTCGGACGCTGCACTTACGAGTTGTCACCGCTGTTTCTGGTCATGGCCACGCAAAACCCGATCGAGCAGGAAGGCACCTACCCGTTACCCGAAGCCCAGCTGGACCGTTTCCTGATGCATGTGAAGATCGGTTTCCCGGACGCGGCCGTCGAACGGCGAATTCTCCAGCAGGCCCGCGGCGAAGCCTTGAATGGCGAAACCAAACCCGAGCGTCGGGTCAGCCAGCAGGCCATTTTTGCCGCCCGCAAGGAAATCCTCGGCCTGTACATGGCCGATGCCGTGGAGGAATACCTGGTCCAGTTGGTGATGGCGACCCGCACCCCGGGCAAATTCGACCCGGAAATGGCCGACTGGCTTGCCTATGGCGCCAGCCCACGGGGCTCTATCGCCCTGGACCGTTGCGCTCGAGCCCATGCCTGGCTGGCCGGACGCGACTTCGTCAGCCCCGAGGATATTCAGGCGGTGCTGTTCGACGTGCTACGCCACCGCATTATTCTTTCCTTCGAAGCCGAAGCGGCCGGAATCGACCAGGACCAAGTGATCCAGCGCATCCTCGACGTCGTGGCCGTAGCCTGAGCCTATGTCGACCTCCCCGCCCGCCGCCCCCGGTATTCGCGTCACGCTCGCCGAGCTGATCGAGATGCGCCACCACGTGCGCGAGGTGCAGCTGTTCTCCACGCCCGGCCAGCGCAGCCCGTTGATCGGCCTGCACCACTCAAAACTGCGTGGACGCGGGGTCGATTTCGATCAGGTGCGGGTCTATCAGGCAGGCGATGATGTGCGCAGCATTGACTGGCGCGTGACCGCGCGTACCCAGGAGCCCCATACCAAGCTGTTCCATGAAGAGCGCGAACGCCCGATATTTATCCTGGTAGAGCAAAGCCGAAGACTGTTCTTCGGCTCGGGACAGATGTTCAAGTCGGTACTCGCCGCCCAAGCCGCCAGCCTGATCGGCTGGGCCGCACTGGGCCACAATGACCGCATCGGCGGGCTGGTGTTTGGCGACAGCGAACACTACGAAATCAAGCCACGGCGCAGCAAGCATAGCCTGTTGCAGTTGCTCAACCGCCTGGTGCGGGTCAACCAAACGCTGCATACCGAAACCGTACCCGAGCGTGACGGCCTGAGCATGGCCCTGCGCCGGGCTCGGGAGGTGCTGCGCCCCGGCAGCCTGGCCATCGTGATTTGCGACGAGCGCGCCCTGACAGACGCCGCCGAGCAGCAGTTGTCCCTGCTTTCGCGTCATTGCGACTTGCTGCTGTTGCCGCTGTCCGACCCTTTGGACCATGCCCTGCCCGCTGCCGGGCTCTTGCGTTTCGCGCAATGCGACAAGCAACTGGAGCTCGACACCCTGGACACCCATCTGCGCCAGGCCTACCGCGCCCTGGGCGAAACACGGATCGCCCGCTGGGAATTGCTGGCGCAAAAGCTGCGGGTGTTGCTGATGCCCCTCAGCACGCAAACCGAAATGATCGAACAGTTGCGTGAATACCTGAACCCCCAACGCCCTGGAAAGCCGCGATGAGCAGCCTGGAACAACTGCAGCCGCTGATCTTGCCGGCGCCCGTCAGTTTCTGGCCGCTGGCGCCAGGCTGGTGGGCCCTTTTACTGCTGGTGCCACTGCTGGGCTGGAGTCTCTGGCTGGCCTGGCGCCGCTGGCAAGCCACGCGATCGCAACCTGCACCCGAACAACTGCTGGACCCCATGCGGGCAGAGGCACTGGCCGAACTCGCGCGCTTGCCCAAACCCTACGACGGCGCCCCGGCGGGGGCCTGGCTGCAGCAAATCAACGCCCTGCTCAAGCGCCTGTGCCGCAACCATTACCCCAACAGCCACAGCCATACACTCAATGGCCGGCAATGGCTGGCATTCCTGGACAATCGCTGCCCGGCCGCTGGCCTGACCCGCTGGATGGTGCTGGTCGAAGGCGCCTACAAACCGGAGTGCAAACTGGATGACAAGGCCATTGCCGGCCTGAGCCAGTCGATCGATACCTGGATTCGCAAACATGTTTGAGCTTGCCTGGGCGTGGATCTTCGCCCTGCTACCGTTGCCCTGGCTGATGCGCTGGGTGCTGCCAGTGGCCGACAGCGGTGAGCCGGCGCTAAAAATCAGTTTTCTCAATGAACTGGAAGCCCTGGCCGGTCGCAAGGCCCGCTTGAACCTGCCGACCTGGCGTCAACAGGCCCCATTCGTATTGATCTGGCTGTTGCTGCTGCTCGCCACCGCTCGCCCGCAATGGCTGGGTGAACCCTTGCCGGTGGCGGCCAGCGGACGTGACTTGCTGGTGGCTGTGGATGTGTCCGGTTCCATGGACTTCCCCGACATGCAGTGGGAGGACGAAGAGATCAGCCGCCTCGAATTGGTCAAAAAGCTGCTTGGCGATTTTTTGCAAGACCGTGAAGGCGACCGGGTGGGCCTCATTTTGTTTGGCAGCGCCGCCTATCTGCAAGCGCCCCTGACGTTCGACCGCCGCACCGTACGCACCTGGCTTGATGAGGCGCGGATCGGTATCGCCGGCAAGAACACTGCCATCGGTGATGCCATTGGCCTTGCGGTCAAGCGCCTGCGCCAGCGCCCGGCGCAGAGCCGCGTGTTGATCCTGATTACCGATGGTGCCAACAATGGCGGCGAAATCCACCCCTTGACCGCTGCCCGGCTGGCGGCCCACGAGAATATCCGCATCTACACCATCGGCATCGGCGCCGACCCGGACGCGCAGGGCGGCATTGGCCTGCTGGGCATGAACCCGAGCCTGGACCTGGACGAAGCCAGCCTCAAGGAAATCGCCAAGTTGACCGGTGGGGGCTATTTTCGAGCCCGCGATGGCAAGGAACTCGCCGCAATCGGCAAGACCCTCGACCAACTGGAACCGGTCGCCCAGCAGCCGACCCAGGCGCGCCCGGCCCAAGCGCTGTATCACTGGCCCCTGACGGCCGCGCTGCTGGTCAGCGTCTTGCTGGTGATTCGCGAACGCTGGCCGAACAACCCCTTGCAGCGTCTGCTGCATCGCCCACATTTTCTCCAGCCCCACCCCGAATGGCGTGAGCGCCTGCGCCGGCTGCGTTTGCGGAGGCGGCGATGATCGAACTCTGGCCTCATTGGCAACGCCCCCTCGCCCTGCTGTTGCTGCCGTTGTTTAGTTGGCTGCTGTGGAAGCTCTGGCACAAGCAAAAGCGCGCAGGTCGCTGGCAGATGATCCTGCCCAGTGCCTTTCATTCGGTGCTGCTCAGTGGCGGAAACGGTCGCGAAAGCAAACTGCCATGGGTCGCCCTGGGCCTCGCCTGGCTCCTGGCACTGCTAGCCTTGCTCGGCCCCAGTTGGCAGCGTGTGGAACAATCCAGCCAGCGGCCGGCCGACCCCTTGGTGGTGGTGCTGGAGCTGACCCCGCAAATGCTCGCCCCCGACCTTGCCCCCACTCGCCTGGAGCAGGCCCGACGCAAGCTGCTGGACCTGCTGGCGCGGCGCAATGACGCGCAAACCGCCATCATCGTCTATGCCGGCAGCGCTCACACGCTGGTCCCTCTTTCTGACGACCTGGCCACCAGCGGCAATCTGCTTGAAGCCCTCAAGCCCTCGATCATGCCCCAGCCAGGCCATCGCGCCGATCTGGCCGCCAGCAAAGCCTTGGCCTTGCTGACCCAGGGCGCGTTGGGCCAGGGCCGGATCCTCTGGGTGGGCTCTTCGCTCAGCGAGCAAGAGCGCCAAGGTATCCGCCAGGTGCTGGGCAGCCAAGGGCCGGAATGGCTGATGCTGGGTGTCGGTACGGCTCAAGGGGCGCCGGTCACCCGCGAAACGGGTGAATTTATCAAGGACGACCAAGGCGCGATCCTGCTGCCAAAGCTCGACAGCGCCAGCCTCAAGGCTTTCGCCAATGAACTGGACGGTCGCTATCGCCAGATTCGTCTCGATGACCTGGACCTGCGCAACCTCGGCCTGCTGGCCGGGCCGCAAAGCGTGCGCAGTGACGGTCAAACACTGCAGCTCGATGCCTGGGCCGACCAAGGCTACTGGCTGCTATTGCCACTCTTGCTGCTGGCCGCCTGCGCCGGGCGTCGTGGATGGCTGTTTTGCCTGCCGTTGCTACTGTGCCTACCCCAGCCAAGCCAGGCTTTCGAGCTGAATGACCTGTGGCTGCGCCCAGATCAACAAGGTCAACATTGGCTAGCCAAAGGCCAGCCAGGCGAAGCGGCAAAGCACTTTATCGACCCGCAATGGAAAGGCGTGGCGCTATACGAGGCCGGCGATTATGCCGCCGCTGCCAAGCAATTTGCAGAAAGTAACGACGCCAGCGCCCACTACAATCGTGGCAATGCACTGGCCCGCAGCGGTGAGCTGGAAGCCGCCCTGGACGCCTACGAACAAGCACTGGATCGCCAACCGGAGCTTGCTTTGGCGGCGGCCAACAAGGCGCTGGTTGAACAGCTCCTGGAGCAGCAGCGCCAGGCGGCCAAGGCTGAACAGGAAGCTGCCGAAAGCAAAAGCAAGGAACAACAGGCACTGGATAACCAGAGTGACGACAGTGCCGCCGATGCCCAACCTTCGACTTCGAGCAGCGAACAGAAAAGCGGGCAAGCCGACGAAGACGCCAACGCCCAACAGCAAACCCGGCAGGCTGAAGAGGCTGATAGCAGCGAGCAGTCGCCGGATGATGAACAGAACACCCGGCCACCCACCCGTCCGGTCGACAATTCGCTCGTTGGTGAACAGCGCCAGGCCCTCGAACAGTGGCTCAGACAAATCCCGGACAACCCGTCGGAGCTGCTGCGGCGCAAATTCTGGTACGAACAGCAACAGCGTCAGGAAACCACTCGATGAGTCGCTTTAGCGTCTTCTTTTTCAGCGTCATGCTTTGTCTGCCCCTGCTGGCCGCCGAGCTGAGCACCAGCGTTGACCGCACCCGGCTGAACTCCGGCGAAACCGTTGAGCTGATCCTCGAAACCCAGGATGTCACCCAGTTCGGCAAGCCCGACCTCGCCCCCCTGGAGAGCGCCTTCGAGGTTCAGGGCACCCGCCAGGTCAACCGCTTGACCACTCTGGATGGCCAGACCGAAGCCACCACGCGCTGGATCATCACCTTGTTGCCGCGCCAGAGCGGTACGGTGGAGATTCCCGCCCTGCACCTGGGCGAACACGTCAGCCAGCCGATTACCCTGCAAGTGATGCAGAGCGAGCAGCTACCCGCCAAAGACCTTGCGCCCGTGTTCATCGAGACCAGCCTGGACACCGACAGTGTCTACGTCCAGGCCCAGGCGGTGCTGACCGTGCGTATCTATCATTCTGTGTCACTGTATGACGACAGCAGCCTGACCCCGTTGCAGATAGCCGATGCCCGCATCGATCAGTTGGGCGAGTCACGCACCTATGAAAAGTTGATCAACGGTGTGCGCCATGGCGTGATCGAGATGCGCTACGCAATCTACCCTCAGCACAGCGGCCAGTTGATCATCCCGGCTCAAGTATTCACCGCCACCAGCGCTGCGACTGGCACTGACCAGGATCCAACAGCGTCCAAGCCCAGCAAACAGGTGCAGGTCACATCGGCGGAGCTTCCACTGACAGTCAAGCCCAAGCCTGCCACTTACCCCGCAGACATTCCGTGGCTGCCGGCGCACAGCCTGATCCTTGGCGAAAGCTGGAGCCCAGAGCCAGGCCAGGATCAGGTCGGCGACTCGCTGACCCGCAGCCTCAGCCTGAAAGCCGAAGGGCTTTCCAGCGCCCAGTTGCCGCCGTTGCCACTGACCGATATCAATGGCGTGCGCCGTTACCCCGACCAACCCCGCTTGAGCAACCAGGCCGATGAACGCGGTTTGGTTGGCAGCCGCGAAGAACGCGAGGCCCTGGTACCCACCCGCAGCGGCAGTATCGAGGTCCCCGTAGTCGATGTGGTGTGGTGGAACACCTTTGAGGATCACCTGGAACACAGCACCCTGCCCGCCCGCACCTTGCATATCCAGGACAATCCCGGCCTGACCCAGCCCGCGGGCGGCAGCGACAATGCCCGCGGTATCAGCCAGGTCGAACTGCGTGTCTGGCAATTGATCAGCCTGCTGCTGGCCTGTACCACGGCGCTGGGTTTTGGCCTGTGGTGGCGTGCTCGTCGCCAACCGGCGATCCAGCGGGCCGCGCAAGCCGGGCCAAGCCCGCGCACCTTGCTCGATGACATCAAGCGTGCCTGCCAGGCCAACGACCCACAGGCTACTCGCCAGGCCCTGGATGCCTGGGCTCGCCTACAGCCGCAGACCCTGGCCGACATGGCGGCACGCTTCGTGCCGCTGTCCGATGCCCTGGACAACCTCAACGGCGCGCTGTACAGCGAAGCCGGGCAGTACTGGCAAGGCGAGGAGCTGTGGCGCGCCATCGGCATGATCCCGGTCACCGAAAGCGAAGCGCCGACCCACAGCGACAGCAACAGCCTGCCGCCGCTCTACCCCAAATAATCCGACGCGCAGCCCATGCTGCGCGCCCCTTGTGCGGAATTTCTATGCGTCTGTTTCATACCTCCGACTGGCACCTGGGACAAAGCCTGCATGGCCAGGAGCGAGACTTCGAACATGCCTGCTTTCTGGATTGGCTGCTGGGCCAACTCGCCGCTCGCCACCCGGATGTCCTGCTGATCGCCGGCGATATCTTTGACACGGTCAACCCACCGGTCAAAGCCCAGGAACGGCTCTATGAGTTCATCGTGGACGCCCACGAACAGCAGCCCACCCTGACCATTGTCATGATCGCCGGCAACCATGACTCGGGGTCGCGCATAGAATTGCCGGCCGCGTTGATGCGCCGTTTACGCGCCCATGCCCTGGGCCGTGTGCTATGGCTCGATGACGGCCAACTGGACGCCGAGCGGCTGTTGATCCCCCTGCCCGATGCTCAGGGGCAGATCGGAGCCTGGTGCCTGGCCCTGCCGTTTCTGCGCCCGGCTGAAGTGACCGGCGTGACACCTGGCGAAGACTATCTGCGGGGAATCGGCAAGGTCCATGAACTGCTGATCGAAGCGGCGTGTGCCAAGCGTCAACCCGGCCAAGCCCTGATTGCGGTCAGCCATGCCCATATGGCCGGTGGCACGGTATCGGAAGACTCCGAACGCAGCCTGATCATCGGCAGTGCCGAGGCATTGCCGGCCAGCCTGTTCGGGCCCGCCATCAGCTACGTCGCCCTCGGTCATTTGCACAAGCCGCAGAAGGTCAATGGTGAGGAACGAATCCGCTATTGCGGCTCGCCCATCCCGCTGTCATTTTCGGAAATCGATTACCCGCATCAGGTCCTCGAAGTCACCTGCGAGGGCGAACAACTGGTCAGCGTCGAGCCCCTGCGCATTCCCCGAGCCGTTGAACTGATGCGCCTGGGCCCCGCCGCGCTGGACGACATCCTCGTGCAACTGGCCGACTTGCCAGAGATTGACCTGCTCAACGACCCGGCACGCCAGCCTTGGCTGGAAATTCGGGTTCGGCTCGATGAACCACAACCCGACCTGCGCCAACAACTGGAAACCGCCCTGCAGGGCAAGGCCGTGCGCCTGGTACGCATCGGTGCTGAATATGCCGGGCGCAACAGCGCGGGCCTTGAGGAGCCATCCTTGATCGAACTGGATCGACTGACCCCGCAGGAGTTGCTCAGCCGTATCTGGCAAGACAGTTTTGGCACCGAGGTCGACGCCCAGACCCTGGATGATTTCGCCCACCTCCTGCAACAGGTGCAGCTGGAAGGGGAACAACCATGAAAATCCTTGCCATCCGCCTGAAAAACCTCGCGTCGCTGGCCGGGCCCTTCGAGCTGGACTTTACCGCCGAGCCCTTGGCCAGCGCTGGCCTGTTCGCCATCACTGGCCCGACAGGGGCCGGCAAAAGCACGCTGCTCGATGCCCTGTGCCTGGCCCTGTTTGGCGCCGTGCCACGCCTTAACAACACCGGGCGAGATGCCAAGGTCCCCGATGCCGACGGCGAAATTGCCAGCGGTGACCCCCGCACCCTGCTGCGCCGAGGCGCTGGCGCAGGGTTCGCCGAGGTGGACTTCATCGGCATCGACGGGCGCCGCTACCGCGCTCGCTGGGAAGCCAATCGCGCCCGCGACAAGGCCGGTGGCAAGCTGCAGGCCAGCCGCCAGAGCCTGCGCGACCTGGACAGCGAACAATTGCTGGCCAGCCAGAAGGGCGAATACAAAACCCTGCTCGAAGCGCGCCTGGGCCTGAACTTTGAACAGTTCACCCGCGCCGTGATGTTGGCCCAAAGCGAATTCAGCGCCTTCCTCAAGGCGGACGACAACGAACGCAGTGAACTGCTCGAAAAACTCACCGATACCGCCCTCTACACCCGCCTTGGCAAGCGCGCCTTCGAACAGGCCCGCGATGCCCGTGATGCCTTGCGCCAACTGCAAGAACAAGCCGGTGGCGTGGCCCCGCTAGAGGCAGAGGCACGCCAGGCACTGGACGTTCGCTTGAGTCAGGCGCGCGATCATTTGCAGACTGAACAAACCCAATTGCGCTCATTTGAACAACAGCGCCAATGGATGAACGAACAAGCACGCCTGGACGCTGAGCAACACACTGCCGAGCAACAACTCCAGGCGCTGCGCCAGTCATTCGAGGCGCAAGCTCAATCTCGCAGCGACCTGACTCAATTGGAGCAACTGGCTCCCCAGCGCCATCTGTTCGTGCGCAGCACGGAGTTGCACGCCAGCCTTGATCGTCTAGCCGAGCAACTGAGCCTTCATGCCTCCCGACAGGCCGCACTCCAGGACCGTCAGCAGGCACTGCAGAGCAGCCAGAAAAGCGCTCATAACGCCCTGACTCAAGCCTCGCAGGCACAAACTGATGCGGCACCGAACCTGCGCCAGGCATTCGAGGCCCAAGGTAGCCTGGCTCACCTGAACCAGCAAAAACAGCAACTCGATGCCCCGCGCCAGGCCGCCGAACAGGCGTTCAGCGAAGGCTTGGCCAACCTGCAAGCCCTGCAGGATCGCCAGCAACGCAGCGAACAACACCTGCAGCAGATCACCGCTGAACTTACACAGAGCGCCGATTTGGCGCCTTTGGCCGACGCCTGGAACGTGCATCGCCCACGGCTGCAACACATCGTCCAGCTCAGCGCTCGCCTGAGCCAGGGCCGCGCCGAATTGCCAGCGCTGGAACAGCGTGCCAGCAGCGCTGAACAGCACCGGCAGGCCCGTAACCTGCAACTGACTGAGCTGTTGACCGAAGCCGGATGCAGCGCTGACGAGCTGGGTGAGCGTGTGCAATCGCTCAACGGTCAATTGCAAGCGCAGCGTCAACATCAGCGAGGCCTTGAGGAATTGGAGCGGCTATGGAGCCGCCGCCTGGAACAGGACCTGCGCCTACAGGCAATGCGCCAAACACTCCAGCATTTGGTAGAACAGCGGGAAGCGCGGACCCGTGAAGGCCTGGAGCTCAAGACTCGGCAACAAGCCGCCGAGCAGAACCTGAACCTGACCCTGGCGCTGCTCGAACGCCAGCGACTGGCCCGCAGTGCCAGCGTCGAGGCGTTGCGTGGGCAGTTGCAACCCGAACAGCCCTGCCCCGTTTGTGGCAGCCCGGACCACCCCTGGCATCAGCCTGAAGCTTTGCTACAGGCCCTGGGCGATCACGACAGCCGTGAAGAGGCCCAGGCGCGCCAGGCGCTGGAGCAACTGAACACGCGCCTGACCGAATTGCGTATTGAGGTCGCTGGGTTCATCGACCAGTACAAGCAACTCAAGGCCCAGGAAGAACCCCTTCTGGCCCAGCAGATCGCACTGATTACCCAATTAGAGTCTCACCCCCGCCATGGGCAGTTGCTGGAACACGCCGAAGATCAGCGAGCGGGCTGGTTGAGTGGGCAGCTCACGCACCTGAACAGCAACGTCAGTCAGGCCGAGCAACAGCAAAGTCGCCTGCTGGCCCTACAACAACAAGCCGCGCAGCAGCAGCAACAACTGCAACAGGCGCAACAGGCAAGCCAGGCCGCTGCCCAGCAACTCAACGAACAACAGCGGGGTTTGCAGGCCGACGGCCAGCGCCTGGACGAAGAGCTGGCAGCCTATGCCGAACGGCTGCCCGAGACGATGATCGAACGTCTGCGCCGAGACGCCACGGCAGCGTTTATGGAGCTGGACCAGCGCCTGATGGCACGCCTGACCCAGCTTCAGCAACGGGATGAGGAACAGCAAGAGGTCACCGCGCGCCAGCAGACCATCGCGTTGCAGCAACAGCAACAACAGAGTCGGGAACAACAACGCACGGCACTGCAACAACGCGCCAGCGTACTGGATGAACAACTGCAGGCTTGCCGGGAGCACCTGCATGGGCTGCTCGGCACACATGCCCAGGCCGAGCACTGGCAACAACAACTGGAACACGCTGTCGTTCAGGCTCGCCAGGCCGAAGCAGAGGCCAGCCAGGCGCTGCAAGCGGTCAACGGCGAATTGATTCAGAGCTTGGGTGAGAGCAAGGCCCTGACCCAGCGCCAGGTCGATGACAGTGCTGCGCTGGATGGCCTGCACAGCGCCGTCGCGCAGTGGCGCACCCAGCACCCAAGCCTTGACGATGCACAATTACAAGCCTTGCTCGCCTACAGCGAAGCGCAAGTAGTCGCCCTGCGCCAGCAAGTCCTGGGCAGCGAAAAAGCGCTGGAGCAAGCCAGTATTCGCCTCCAGGAGCGCACCGCCCACCTGCAACAACATCAGGCCCAGCACCCGATCCCGCTGAGCGACGAGGAACTGGCCCACGCCCTGCAGGCTTCCCAACTGCGCTGCAGCACCCAGGAGCAAGTGTGTGCCGAACTGCGCGCCGAACAGGTCGAAGACCAACGCCGGCTGGCGGCCAGCGAACATTTACAGGCCCGCATCAAAGACGCCGAAACCCTGTACCAGCGCCATGCTCGCCTGTCGGCGCTGATCGGCTCAGCCGAGGGCGACAAGTTTCGCAAGATCGCCCAGGCCTACAACCTCGATATCCTGGTGCATCACGCCAACGCGCAACTGCGCCAGTTGGTGAGGCGCTATCGCCTCAAGCGTGGCGGCAGCATGCTCGGCCTGCTGGTGCTCGACACGGAGATGGGCGACGAACTGCGCTCGGTGCATTCCTTGTCGGGGGGTGAGACCTTTCTGGTTTCGCTGGCCTTGGCGCTGGGCCTGGCCTCCATGGCATCAAGCACCTTGAAAATCGAATCGCTGTTTATCGACGAAGGCTTCGGCAGCCTCGACCCTGAATCCCTGCAACTGGCCATGGATGCACTCGACGGCCTGCAGGCTCAGGGGCGTAAGGTGGCGGTGATCTCCCACGTGCAAGAGATGCACGAACGTATACCCGTGCAGATCCAGGTTCGCCGCCAGGGCAATGGCTTGAGCACATTGGAGGTCAATGGATGATTCTGTATTCCTTCCGCCGCTGCCCCTACGCCATGCGTGCCAGAATGGCCCTGTGCTACGCCCAGGTGGCCGTGTTCATCGAGGAAGTGAGTCTTAAAGCCAAGCCTGCGCGCATGCTGGAGCTATCGGGCAAGGGCACTGTCCCCGTGCTTGACCTGGGCACTCGGGTCATCGATGAGAGTCTTGAGATCATGCGCTGGGCGCTCACCCAGAATGACCCAGAGAATTGGCGGTTCAACGAGGGCAGTGAAGCCATGGAGGCCTTGATTGCGCACAACGATCAAGTCTTCAAGCGGCAGCTGGATCACTACAAGTATGCCGATCGTTACCCTGAGCATTCACAGGATCATTATCGCGAGCAGGGGTGCGAGTTCTTGCAACAGCTGGAGGATCGCCTACAGGTGCATCCGTTCCTGTTCACCGATCATGCGTGCCTGGCGGATGTGGCCATCATGCCGTTCATTCGCCAGTTCGCGGCGGTAGAGCCTGAGTGGTTCGCCCAGGCGCCCTATCCGAATCTGCGCGTGTGGCTCAAGGGATACCTGGAGTCAGCCTTGTTCAAGGCCATCATGGCGCGGTGAACTCGAAAGATTCACGGGCCTGTAGCCGCTGCCGAAGGCTGCGATGCGGCCCGTCAGGGGCGCCTATGCGGTTTTAAGATCTCGCGCCCGCTTCGCGGTCGATCGCAGCCTATCGGCAGCGGCTACAGCGATCGCAGCCTGACGGCAGCGGCTACACAATCTCTTGTTTCAGCGTGAAGGGAGAAACTCCAGGTCCGACGGCGAATCGATCGAGAGTTTCTGCACGGTCTTGCCCAGCATGCCGGTCTTGGGGTCACGCCCCAGCACCACGATCTGATTGCTCTTCTGGTTGGCAATCAGCACGAATTTGCCACTGGGGTCGAGGCTGAATTCCCGTGGATGATCACCTTCGACACTGCGGCGCTGCACCGGCTTGAGCATTCCGGTTTTCGAATCGATGGCATAGACCAGCAACTCATTGGCCGTGCCGCGGTTACTGACGTACAGAAAGCGCCCATCAGGCGATACATCGCGCGACAGCGTCAACCATGACGGGTTGGCGCTTTTCACCACTTGCAGCGGCTGCTTGGCAATCTGGCCGGTCCGGGTATCGAAGCGGTATCGGTAGATGCCCTCGCTACTGCCCTGAGTGTAGGTCCCCACCAGGAGGTCGTGGGTGGGGGCCGCATCGACCTCCTCAGACACCAGCCCCAGTACGCCGGCAATCAGAATGGGCAGGAAAACTCTTTTCATTGTGGGTTCCTCGCGGTCCTTACGGCAGACAGCCATTACGCGAGGACATTCAGGCGTGAGTCAGGCGGGCTCATCTTCCCTTTCATCATCCTCGCTGGCAGAAAAGGCACTCAAGCAGACTAGACGATGCTCGCCGGCATCACCTTTAATCAGCCAAACCTGGGAAGTGCTATCCAGACGAGCAGCCTCGATTTGTTCCATTGTGAAGCTCCAGCGCTTGAGGGCACGGCCGTCCATGCACTCGATCTTCACGCCCGAAGCAGGGTCGAAATTGAATTCAAAGGCGTGCAGATCGTCGATCAGCAGCATGCAATCTTCAGCTTGCAGGAGCTGGGGGAGCGTGGGGGTGGTCATGAGCAACTTCGCCTAGATGAAAGTCGCTCATGATAGGCCAAACACCTCCCAGCCGCGAACGGTCATGCAGGAGCCCGGCTTGCCGGCGATAGGGCCATCGCGGGCAAGCCGGAATACCGGACCACCGTTCCCACAGGGGGACAACATCAGTGGGCGAAGACCGACCCGCCTTGCTTGGCAACCATTTTTTCCGGCTTGATCAGGAATCGCGCCAGTGCTGGCAGCAGCCACAGTGCTCCGAACATGTTCCACAGCAACATGAAAGTCAGCATCAGGCCCATGTCCGCCTGGAACTTGATCGCCGAGAAGATCCAGGTAGCAACGCCGATGGCCAGGCACAGGCCAGTAAACAGCACTGCCTTACCGGTGGATTTGAGCGTCTGGTAATAGGCTTCCTGCAACGGCATGCCCGCGCGCAGGAAACTCTCCAGGCGGCTGTAGATGTAGATGCCGTAATCAACACCAATGCCCACGCCCAGCGCCACCACCGGCAAGGTCGCAACCTTCACGCCAATGCCCATGAACGCCATCAGCGCGTTACCGAGCACCGACGTCAACACCAACGGCAGGACAATACAGAGGGTGGCCGCCACCGAACGGAAGGTGATCATGCACATGGCAGCCACGCAGAGGTAGACCAGAATCAGGATGGTCAGCTCCGACTCCTTGATCACTTCGTTGGTGGCGGCTTCGATGCCGGCGTTACCCGCAGCGAGCAGGAACTGCATACCGTCGGTGTTGTGTTCATCGGCGAAAACCTGCACAGCCTTGACCGCACGATCGAGGGTTTCAGCCTTGTGATCGTTGAGGAAGATCAGCACGGGTGCCAGCGAGCAATCGCTGTTATAGAGGCCATCGGCGCGGGAAATGGAGTTGTTGAGCACGTCCTGGTTGCGCGACAGGGTTTCCCATTTCAAGTTGCCCTCGTTCATGCCCTTGATGACTTGCTTGGAGACCGACACGAGGGAAATCGCCGACTGAACCCCCGGGGTGTTTTCCATCTTCCACATCAACTCATCGATCGGCGCCAGGGTGCTATAGACCGAGCAGCCTTCGGCGGCTGTCTTGACCATGACCACCAGGACATCGGAGCTGGTCGAGTAGTTGTTGATGATGAACTGGTTGTCCTGGTTGTAGCGCGAGTCAGGACGCAGTTCCGGGGCACCCTGGTCGAGGTCGCCGATCTTCAGGTTCTGGCTGTACCAGAGGCCGCCGCCGAAGGCCAGCACCGCCAGCGCGACGGACACCGGCGCTACCCGGGGGCTGGCGAAATTGGACAACAGGCGCCAGAACGGATGCTCGCGGTTAGCATCATGCTTGCTGCGCGCCACCGCTTTCTTGCTGATGCCGACGTATGAGATTGCCACTGGCAGCAGGATCAGGTTGGTAAACACGATCACCGCCACGCCGATCGAGGCGCCGATGGCCAGTTCGCGAATCACGCCGATATCGATGATCAGCAGCGTGATAAAGCCCACCGCATCGGCAAGGATCGCGATCATGCCTGGCAGGAACAACTGCCGGAACGTCCGCCGCGCCGCCGTAAGCGCATTCTCGGCCTCGCTGGACTGCAGGGCGATGCCGTTGATCTTCTGCACCCCGTGGGAGATACCGATGGCAAAGATCAGAAACGGCACCAACATCGAGTACGGATCAAGGCCAAAGCCAACCGCATGCATCAGCCCCAGTTGCCAGACCACCGCCACCAGCGTTGTGATCAGCACGGCGATGGTGCTGCGAATGCACCAGGTAAACCAGTACAGCAGCACCAGGGTGATGAGGAGTGCTATACCGAAAAACATTACCACCATGATCAACCCATCGATCAGGTCGCCGACTTTCTTGGCGAAGCCGATGATGTGAATCTTCACATCCGGGTTCTGGGCTTGGTATTTTTCGCGGATCTTCTCCTCTAACTGGTGAGAGAACTGCTGGTAATCGATCTTGATCAATTTGCCTTGGTCGCTAGGGTCCGGATAGGACTCCAGCAACGGGACATCGATGATGCTCGACTTGAAATCGTTGGCGACCAACTGCCCCACCTGACCGGACTTGAGCACATTGTTGCGCAGGTCATCGAGGCTGTCGGGCGAGCCGTTATAGCTCTGAGGAATCACCTCGCCACCGGCAAAGCCTTCTTCAGTCACCTCGGTCCAGCGCACGCTGGGGCTCCAGAGTGACTTGAGGCCGGAACGGTCGACACCGGGAATGTAGAACACCTCGTCGTGAATCTGACGCAGGGTTTCCATGTAGGACTTACTGAAGATATCGCCGTCCTTGGCCTCCACCGAGATGCGCACGGTGTTGCCCAGGTTGGCGAGGTCGTTGCGGTGTTCGAGCATCTTCTCGATGAAGGGATGCTCAAGCGGGATCATTTTTTCAAAACTGGTAGACGGGCGGATCAGCGTGGCCTGGTAGAACAAGAAAGCGCTGACCAGCAAGCAGATAAAGATCACTGCAGGGCGATTATTGAAGATCAGGCGCTCGAGCAGCGTCGCCTTTTCCTGCTGGGGGGTACTCATGTGGATGTTCTCTCGACTCGTCATGGCTGGACCCTCTGCGCCCCGGTCGAGGTCGCAAGGCGAACGCCTCCTTGTCCGACCAGAACCAGTTCACCATCGGGTTGCGCGGTCACTGCCGCCAGGGCAACGCGATCCGGGCGATTGAACACGCTGAAGCTGCGACCATCATCGGTACTGCGCAGCACGCTGCCGCCGTTGCCAACCAGCACCAATACTCCGTCCTTGAACAGCGTTGCGCTGGACAGGCCAAACTCGAGCGGGGCGCGAGCAGCCTTGAGCGGGATATTTTCCCAGGTTGAGCCGAAATCGGTGGAACGGAACAGATTGCCGCGCAAGCCATAGACCAGCAACGTCGACGGCCGCGCCGTACCGGTCACGCCAAACAGCGAGCCCTGGTAAGGCCCTTCAAGGCGTTCCCACGTCTGCCCCCAGTCAGCCGAGCGGAACATGCTGCCTTGCTCACCCACAATGAACAGGCCGGCATCCTTGACTGGCGCAATGGCGTTGAAATGGAGTTGGTCTTCATTGTCGAGCCGGTCGCTGACGTCCTTCCAGTGCTGGCCGCCATCTCGGGTTTCGAGCAAGGCGCCATAGGCACCGACAGCAAAGCCTGTCTGGCGATCCTTGAACCAGACATCAAGCAAGGGCGCTTCACGCTTCAAGTCTTCGTGCTGCTGGGTCCAGGTGGCGCCACTATCGGCAGTGGAAAGAATTTGCGCATCGTGCCCGACGGCCCAGCCATTCTGTTCATCGACAAAGTACACCGCCGTCAGCAATTGCCGGCTGGGCACCTTGGCCTGGGTCCAGTTCTGGCCCTGATCGTCGGAATAGAGAATATGCCCGCGGTCACCGACCGCGACCAGCCGGTTGCCGGCGTAGGCGATATCCAGGAGCAGCCCGCGTGATGCCTTGGCTGATTCAGTGGAATAGACGGTGATGGAATCGGTACTGGCGACTGCCGAAAGCGGCAGGCTTGTCCCTATCAACACGGCACACAACGAAAGCGCCACATTCAGCCCAGCGTTGGTGCGCCCTGCCTTGATCCCGGCACCTGCAGCGGCGCCCGGAATGACCGGCTCACTCATAGACCTGCCCCTCGATTATTGTTATTCGGGATGCTTGGCGGTCGACTGACGTGCCTGAAACTGGCTGTCTAGAAGGCCGCGACTGTGTGGGCCATCCTATCGAGCAATGGAAACGGGTGACAATCAACATGACGTTATCTTTTGTTAAGCGCCAAGGCGGTAAACACCGCCCGGCCAGGAAGGGTTGATGGGGCCGGGCGTGCGAGCGTGGGCCCCGATCCTGCATCATGAGTGCTTCAACGCACCCCGCGACGGCGCAACGCAGCCGGGCTGAATTCGGATGCATCGGGCGCTGCCTGGGCAAAATCCACCGTCCCGGGTTCCTCGTTATCCAGGTTCTGAACGTGATAGCGTCGTGCCTGAAAATCATGGTAGACATCGAGCGCCGACCATACTGTGGGTAGCTCGTAGAAGTTTTTCAGGTAGGCCAGTGAAACCCTCCACAGCTCACCCCGACCGTCATATTGATCGACCACCGCCGCTTGCCAGCTGTCTTCATCCAGATACAAGCGGCGCTTGGAATACACGTGGCGAGCGTTTGGCTTGAGTGTGCCTTCCACCACCCAGACCCGGTGCAATTCATGGCGGGTGTAATCGGGATTGAGGTGACCGACCTGTAGCAGCGACTTGTATTTCACCTCGGGGTTGGTCACCCGATAGTTGTTGTAGGGAATGTAGATTTCCTGCTTGCCCACCAGCTTCCAGTCGTAGCGGTCGGGCGAACCGTTGTACATGTCGGTGTCGTCGGCCGTGCGCAGGCCATCCGCTGCGGCGATGGGGGTGTCATAGGCCAGGCTTGGTGCCCTTCGTACCCGGCGCTGGCCCGCGTTATAGGCCCAGGCTTCACGCGGGCGCTCGACCTGATCAAGCGGCTCGTGCACCAGCACGGCGCCGCCGGCCAGGCGTGCAGGACTACGGACAAAACTCAGGTAATAGAAAAGAATGTTGTCGAATTCAGCTGCCGAACCTTTAGGGTCGTAGAAGCGAAACAGCCCCTCTTGCTGAGACGTCACCGGGGAATAGCTGCCATTGCGCTGCACCGCGACTTCCGAGGCGCGTCGCACGGTGTAGTGGCCGCGATAACGGGCAATGTGGTTCCACACTGCCTCCACGCCGGACTTGGGCAGCGGGAATGGAACCCCGGCATAGGCACCGACAAAACCATTACCGCCATCGACCAGCCGAGCCTCGGTGGCATTGCGCCGAACACTGTCATACACCCACCGGGGGGCGGAACCGGAGCGGCGGCTTTGGTAAACCGGGATGCGATAGGTGTCGGGATAAGCCTCCAGCAGTGCGACTTGCCCCGGTGTCAGGCTGTCCTTGTACTGCGCCATATTGGCGCGAGTAATCGTAAACAGCGGTTGATCGCTGGCATAGGGATCGACGTGATGACTGCCAGAGCCCTTGTAGCCTGCAGGTGGCTGGGTGATCCCTCCCGTCCAGGGGCCAATGGTGCCAGCTGCATTACCGGCCATTTCAGCCCCCATGGGGGTCAGGCTGTTACCCAGCCGATCCGCTGCCGATGCGGTGCCTGCGCAGAGCGCCAGCGCCAGCAGTGCATAGTTGAAGCGATGCCATTTGAGCATGCGTTGTGTTCTCCCTGAACGGACCGCGCCCCGACGCACATACGCCTGGGCACAAGGTCAGAACGAATATTTGAGATTAAGTCCGATGTTGTCGCGATCTCGAATCGAGCTGGCTTGCCCACCGCCATAGAATTCGGTGTATTGCAGCTCAGCCTCGAAGGCATGTTGGTAACTGGCTTTCATGCCGAGCGTGTAGGCCTTGCGACCCTCGACAAAGTTACCGGTCTGATGGGAGTTGCCCTTGAAGTCGTCCTTGTAGACGGCAAAGGGAGAAAGATTGACCCCGGCAACTACATCATTCCAGGTGCCAATCAGTGTCACCGTCGCCCCATAGGCATCAGGCGTAACTTGGGAACTGTCGGTGAATCCTGCGATATAGGGCACGTTGGCACGGCTAGAGTAGTAGCGGCGCGTGCCATCGAAGGCAGTGTATTTCAGGCTACTGCCCCGCAAGTGCTCGGAAGCCACCTCCCCCACCGCGGTCAAGTCACTGAAACCCAGCCTGGGGCCGAATTTGTAGATCGTGCCAAGGGATGCACTGAACATCTCTACCCGTTCGCTGTTGTTGACCGATTCCCCCAGGCGCACGTCACTGCCGCCGATGTTGACCAGCCCCCCCGCCGCCAATTGC
Source organism: Pseudomonas sp. KH_021 (assembly GCF_057838865.1). NCBI lineage: Bacteria > Pseudomonadati > Pseudomonadota > Gammaproteobacteria > Pseudomonadales > Pseudomonadaceae > Pseudomonas > Pseudomonas sp. KH_021. Next base: position 4,618,219 of record NZ_CM174477.1, read on the forward strand.
GGCGCCTGCAGGAGTAGATCACCCAGCAGATCGCTGGTGGTGGCAATCCCAATCGGCATGTTTGGCCGGTAGGCCAGTTCACCGAATACCGACGCATCGCCCAGGGTCGTGCTGAAGGAGACACCGAGCATGCGAATATCTTCGGCGTACTGGCGACGCCCATTAGCGTGATTGGCCACATCGACCGTGGCCAGGCCACCGACTGTCTGGGCTAACCCCTGGCGATAGGCCTGGGCCAGCGGTGAATTGGGCTGCGCTGCCAGCGCCGCTTGCAGTTGCGCGACAGAAATGCCTGCTTGAGCTGCAAGCTGTTGCTGAACCCCGGGTGTCACTGCCGCCGTCAACTCGGCCAGATTCAACCCGGCATAGCTGCCAAGGTCGGCATAAATGGTCGGCTCCTTGGCGTGGTAGTTGACGAAATAGAAGCCGAACTCGGTGGAGTTGAGTGACGGGGCCACATAACGCATCGCCAGGCCGAACTGGCCGTCATCGCGAGCATTGATGTCCGGGCCAATGGAGGCCACCTTGATATTGCCCTGGGCATCGACCGTACGCCCGCCCTGCAGGCCGCCCACGCCTGCCGCACTCAAGCCGCTGTAGAGATTGGCCAACGGCGTGAGCTGAGGCAGGTTGGCATAGGCAGTATTGCCGCCATCGGCGAACAAGTCGGTTTCGGAGAAATAAGTGCCGACCGGATCAAGGTCGGTTTCTTTCCAGTTGAATTGGTAGAAGGTTTCCAACGACAGGTTGTCGGTGAGGCCAAGGTTGAAGTTGAGTGCTTCGACTGGCACCAGCACTTCCTTGAGCTCTGCGCCAGGCAGGCGAAAGCGGGACGCGTTGATTGGGTTGGTGGTGTTGACCCCGCCGCGGTAGAACAACCCTTCACCCCAGTTGAATACTTGCCGGCCGGCACGAGCCGTCAGCGGAAGGTCGCCCAGCTGCCAGTTACCGTGCACATAAGCGTCGAGGATTTCTGCTCGATGCCCGGCGTGGTCCCGGGTTTCTTTGGTAAAGCGATTGTTGCGCGGATAATTCTGGCTGGGCTGGATCGGCAGGTTGTTGTGATTGTAGTCGGTGCCCTTGTCCATGATCTGCGTGTCGTAGAACGCGGTGCCACGGACGAATAGCCCATAGTTGCGGTAATTGGCTTCGAGATCACTGGTGATCTTGTAGACCTCGGAAACCAGGCCGGTGTCGAAGTTGCGATTGCCGTCATTGATATTGACGTCGTCGTTGGTTTTATCGCGCCCCTGTACACGCCAGAGTTGGCCGTAAGACAAGGTGGTATCCAGTGAGCCTTGGACTTCTCCGTCCAGAAACCTGAATTCGACCGCTGATGCAGGTGCGGCTATCAGCAATCCAGTCAAGGCAAATCCGGCGTGCGCCGGTGCCAGGCGTAAACGTGCCCTGGCGGGTTTGGTCCGCATGTTCTGTTACTCCCTGTACGACTTATTGTTGTGGCGATTCAAGCTGTCGGCGCAGAGGAGAGAGCAAAGCGAGTGCCAAACCCAGGCAGAATTTTCAACTTCAGAAGTTTCATACAGATCTTGCAGGAATGAATAAATATCAGTGTAGGAAAACACCCCACAAAAACAAAATAATAAGAACTTTCATACAAACACGGGCATCACTTCATATTTCAAAAAACAAAATAGAATCTCGCCCAGCCATATATACCGACAGTTTTTTAAATCTCATTCACCAGTAACAAAAAAGGTGTTACCCGGGGATAACGGGTAACACCTTCAATTGACCGTTGATCGTGCAATCAGGCCAGGCTTTTGCTCACCACCTCAAACACATCACTGGACAATTCGCCCGAGGCCAGGATTCGCTCCAATTCGCCCTTCATCAACGCCTGCCGCGCAGGGTCGTATTTACGCCAGCGAGTCAAGGGTGCCAATTGCCGCGAGGCGATCTGCGGGTTCAGCGCGTTGAGCTCGATCACCAGATCCGCCAGGAAGCGATAACCGGAGCCATCGGCGGCGTGGAAGTTGATCAGGTTCTGCCCGGCAAAAGCACCGATCAGCGCGCGGACCTTGTTCGGATTCTTCAAGGTAAAGGCTGGGTGCTGCATCAGCTCGCGGACGCGCTGCAAACCACCCGGCAAGGTGCTGGCAGCCTGGACACTGAACCACTGATCCATCACCAACGGGTTGTCCTTGAAGTGCTCGGCAAAGCTGGCCAGGGTGTTGGCGCGCTCGTCGGTAAAGGGCGAGTTGACCAACACCGCCAATGCGGTCAGACGCTCAGTCATGTTGTCGCACGCTTCGAACTGCTCAAGGGTGGCCGCCAGCACTTCTGGCTTGGCGCTGAGCATCAGGTACGACAGCACGATGTTCTGCAAGCTGCGACGGGCAAAGTGCTCGGCTTCAGCGATATAAGCCGTCTGTTTCGAGACCTCACGATTGGCCTGATAGCGCGCCCAGAGGGCATCGAACAGTTGATTGGCCAGGGCCTTGCGAGCGAACTCGCGGGCAACATGAATGGCCTCGACATCGGCCACTTCGCTGATTTCGGCAAGATAGGCTTCGCTGGGCAGCGAGAGCATTTCAGCGACCATGGCCGGGTCCAGCTGAGCATTGCCCAGCACACTGGCCAAGGCCGTGACCAGGCGTTGATCGAGCACCAGGGCAGCGCCCTGCTGGTGCTGGCCGATCAGCTCCTGCAATACCTGCACCGACAGCTGTTGGCCGGCTTCCCAGCGATTGAAACCGTCACTGTCGTGCTGCATCAGGAACATCAGCTGGTCACGGTCGTAAGGGAAGCTCAACTTGACCGGTGCGCTAAAGCCACGCAGCAGCGATGGCAGCGGTTTGGCACTGATGCCTTCAAAGGTGAAGGTCTGCTCGGCTTCGGTCACCGACAGCACACGAGTGGTACCCACCGCAGCGGTTTCACCGGCCAGGCGAAGGGCGATCTCGTTGCCTTGGGCGTCCAGCAGGCCCAGTTCGACCGGGATCACGAACGGCAGCTTCTCGACCTTGTCGGGCGTTTGCGGGCAGCTCTGGCGGAAGGTCAGGCTGTAGGTCTGCGCCACGCTGTCATAGGCTTCACTCACCGCCAAACGTGGCGTGCCTGCCTGGCTGTACCAGCGTTTGAATTGGGTCAGGTCGACGCCATTGGCATCTTCCATGGCCTTGATGAAGTCATCGCAGGTCACCGCCTGGCCATCGTGACGCTCAAAGTACAGGTCACTGCCCTTGCGAAAGCTCTCGGCACCCAGCAGCGTGCGGATCATGCGCACCACCTCCGAGCCCTTTTCATACACGGTCAGGGTGTAGAAGTTGGAGATCTCGATAAAGCTTTCCGGGCGTACAGCGTGAGCCATGGGACCGGCATCTTCGGCGAACTGGTGGGTACGCAGGTAGGCCACATCTTCGATGCGCTTGACGGTGCGCGAGTTCACATCGGCCGAAAACTCCGAGTCGCGAAACACCGTGAAGCCTTCCTTGAGCGACAGCTGGAACCAATCGCGGCAGGTCACGCGGTTGCCCGACCAGTTGTGGAAGTATTCATGCGCGACCACCGCTTCAACCCGCTGATGCGCAGCGTCGGTCGCGGTTTCAGCACGGGCCAGCACACAGCTGGAGTTGAAGATGTTGAGGCCCTTGTTCTCCATGGCGCCCATGTTGAAATCGTTGACCGCCACGATCATGAAAATGTCCAGGTCGTATTCACGCCCATAGACCTCTTCGTCCCAACGCATGGACTTTTTCAGGCTGTTCATGGCGTGTTGGCACTTGTCGATGTTTTCCGGCTCGACATAGATGCGCAGGGTCACTTCGCGCTCGGACATCGTGGTGAATGTGTCTTCGACACACCACAGATCACCGGCTACCAGCGCAAACAGGTAGGCGGGCTTCATGAAGGGGTCTTCCCAGGTCGCCCAGTGCCGGCCGTCTTCATCCGGGCCGCTGGCGATCGGGTTACCGTTGGACAACAGCACCGGATAACGACTCTGCTCGGCGCTGAGCGTGGTGGTGAAGCGGCTCATCACGTCCGGGCGGTCGAGGTAATAGGTGATCTTGCGAAAGCCTTCGGCTTCGCATTGGGTGCAGAACATGCCGCTGGATTTGTACAGGCCTTCCAACGCGGTATTGGTTTGCGGGTGGATTCGCACGCTGGTGTCGACCGTGAAACTCAAAGCCTTGGGCTGCAAGGTCAGGTCATTGTCGGTCAGTTGATAGTCGGCCGCGGTCAGCTCGACGTCATCAAGCTTCACGCTGAGTAATTCCAACATCTGGCCGTCGAGCTCCAGCGGCGGCAGGCCCGGACCACGCGCCGGATTGCGACGCATCACCAGCTGCGCATGGACCAAGGTGTGGTCCTCGAACAACTCGAAGGTCAAGTGAGTCTCGTCAATCAGGTACTCGGGGGCCTGATAGTCCTTGAGGTAAATCATTTGCGGCTGTTCGGTGCGCATGCGGCTGTCCTTCTACTGATGCACGGCGAGCTGGTAGGCCGTGTACTTGCGAATATTGATCACACCGGTGTCGAAGATCAGATACTGGCCCTTGACCCCCAGTAGCGTGCCTTCGGCAATAGGATTCTTGTCCAGGTTGAAGCTTGTGATCTTGCTTGGGTACGCCTCCACCGGGTAGCGGATTTCCACCGGTTCAACGTCGTGCAGCGGCTGGATGGCCTGTAGGCCGAATCGGCCTTGCAGGGTCTCCAAACCTTCGGCACAACTGGCAAACAATTGCTCGCGCACCGCGCTCAGGTCGACAGGCTCTGCGTCGCCCTTGAGCAGTGCGCGCCAATTGGTGCGATCGGCCACCTGGGAGCGGAACAGGTCTTCGACCAACCCGGATTGCTGGCGAGTCGCGACCCGCAGAATCGGCAAGGCCTGGCTCGCGCCCTGGTCCAGCCAGCGCGTCGGCAACTGCGTGGCACGGGTAATACCGACCTTGATACCGGATGAGTTGGCCAGGTACACCACATGGTCGGTCATGCAGAACTGCTCGCCCCAAGCCGGATCACGGCAGGTGCCTGCATCGTAATGGCACTTTTCCGGGCTCATGATGCACACGTCGCACTGGGCCAACTTGGTCATGCACGGGTAGCAATAGCCCTGGCTGAAACTGGTCTTGGTCTTGCGCCCGCAGTGGGTGCAATGAATCGCGCCCAGGTATTCGAGGCGCAGGGTCTTGCCGATCAGCGGGTTGACCGGTACTTCGGTGTCCCCTAGGCGAAACGCATACTGGACAACCGGCGCTTCGAGACGCGCCGACATTTTACTGATGGAGCCGCGGCCAATCTCGATCAATGGATGGCATCCGACTTGAACAGAATATTCGGCACCGGCGCCGACTTCGAGGAGCACTCCTGCGGCCCCATGTAGCCGGTACGTTGGTCTTCGGGCAGATTCTGGATTTCCCAGGCGATCACCGCTTGCAGCGACAACTCTTTCTGCTCGGTGGTCAGCTTGCGGCCATCGGACCATTTACCCAGTTCCACCGCCAGTTTCAGGCTTTGGTAGATATCCGGGGTGATGTTTTCAATCATTTGCTTAAACGAAGACATAGTTTCTCCAAAATCAGGCGGCCAGTTTACGCCGCGCCAGGGCCCCACCCAAGAGGCCGGTCAAACAACCGACCAACAACCCACCGACGTGCGCAGCGTTGGCGATGGCGCCAAAGCCCAACAACGTGATCAGGCCAGACATGCACAGCCCCAACCAGACCAGCATCATCACCAGCACGCCACGCGGCATGCGATAGAGCGGGTCAGGGGCCAGCCACTGGTACAGCCAGACATGCCCGAGCAAGCCATAGAGCACGCCCGACAAGCCGCCGAACAGGCTTGGCCCGCCAAACACATACTGGGCAAAATTGGACGCCAGGCCGAAAAACACGCTCAAGGCGAGCATCATCCACGGGCCTTGGCGCCATTCAATGCGCCGCCCCAGCTCCCAATACCACAGGCCGTTCATGGCCAGGTGCAGGATGCCGAAGTGAATCAGCATGGGGGTCAGCAAGCGCCACCATTGGCCATCGGCCAGCGACTGGGCCAGTGGCGTGAAGTACAGGTAGTCGCCCTGCACGCGAAAATCGAGAAACGTCAGCCAGTGAAGGGTATCGAGGTTGTCGCCCAGGCCCGTCAGGCCGGCAACCACCAGGCAGAGCAGCAGCACTGCGGCGGTGACCGGGCTTGCTTGCAGTTGCGCGATCACCCCGCTTTGCTGGCTCGGTTGCTCCAGGGCAGGCAGGTCGATATCCGCCTTGCCATCGGGGAAGCGTTGGTAAAGATGGCGAATTTGTTCGGCCACCTGCTCGTCCGCCACCCACAACACCTGATCGCCTGCTTCTTCGCTGACCCTGTGGGGAACCTGCAAACGCCGCAGCAGGCTGACGAAACCACTCAAATCGGTATTCAACGGCAAACGAAGAACCGCTACCGGGCTCATTGGCGTCCCCCTGGTCGTTCAACATCCACCCAGACAAACTTGTGCGGGTCGATCTGCGTTTCATCATCCAACCGGTAGGCCACCAGCTTGCCGTAGAGCACGGCGCTGTAGTCCAGGCAGGCGAGATTGGGGCGGATGGGGGCAGGCTTGCCACTGCGCCAATAGTGGCCGACAAACAGCATGGGCTCATCAAGGCCATAACGCAGCAGCGCGTTTTTCTCAGTGGCCGACAATGGGGTACTGGCCACCCGCTCAGGCAAAGCGTCCGGTTGAAAGACGATATCGCCGTAGGTCTGGGGGTCTTCTTCCCAGAACTTGGTGCGGAAAAATGCGCGTGTCAGGCCATCGCCCCCCGTCAGCGTCAGGCCGTTGGGCAGGCGCATGTCGGTGCCTCGTAGTAACCGGTCGAAGGCATTGCAAGCAAAGCTGCCTGGCACGGCTGATGCCTGCAGGAAATGCTCATCGATGCGGCCGTCGGGATACTGCGGGCGCAGCAGGTCGATCAGCGTCGCGTCCCAACAGGCGTGCACCACGCGGAAACGGCCGGCGTCGATGAACAGCGGCAGTTCGTAGAACCAACTGAGAAAATCGTGCCACTCACCCGGATGATGAGCGAACTGGGTCAGGGTTTCTTCGAGCAGGCGGGCATGGCGTGGGGTGTGCTCACGAACAAACTGCTTGCCGCTGCTGGGCAACGCCGGTGTCGACCAGCCCAACGCATTGAACTCGTGGTTGCCCATGATACAGAGGGCCTGACCGGCTTCGACCATGTCACGAACGATGTGCAGGGCTTCGCGGATGCGCGGGCCGCGATCGATGATGTCGCCCAGGAACAGCACCTGGCGTTGCGGATGGCGCCAGACCCCAGCCTGCCGCCGGTAGCCGAGCGTGTCGAGCAACCGCTCAAGGGTGTTGCCGCAACCGTGCACGTCACCGATCAGGTCAAAGCTTCGCGCTGGATCGAGCATCAGTCGCCTCCACCGCCGAGACGACTGCCCCAGCCGAGCTTGGTCCGACACACTTCATAGTAATTGTGGTCCAGCGGATGAATCAGGCGAAGTTTTTGCGGCTTTTTCTTCACCGTGATGGTGTCACCGGGGGCGCACGTGAAGTGATTCTGACCATCACAGGAAACCTGCGGATAGATCTGCAAATCCTTGGAGACCACAATTTTCAGCTCACTGTTGCCATCCACCACGATCGGGCGACCCGACAGGGTATGCGGGTACATCGGTACGATGACAATGGCATCGAGCTTGGGATGCATGATTGGGCCGCCGGCAGAAAGCGCATAGGCGGTAGAGCCTGTGGGCGTGGCGATGATCAAGCCGTCTGCCTTCTGGCTGCAAACGAATTGGCCGTCGATATAGATTTCGAACTCGATCATCCGGGTCGATTTGCCCGGATGCAGCACCACATCGTTCAGAGCATCACCCTGGCCGATGGCTTCAGCATGCCGGCGGACCTCGGCCTGCAGCAGAAAGCGGTTTTCCACCAGGTAATGGCCGTCGAGCACCTCGGCCACCTTGACCTCGAGTTCATCGGGGCGGATGTCGGTAAGAAACCCCAGGCTGCCGCGGTTGATACCCAGCACCGGGGTATTGTGCCGAGCCAACGCACGGGCGGCGCCGAGCAGACTGCCGTCGCCACCCACCACAATCACCAGGTCGCAGACTTCACCCAGCAACTTGCGGGTCGAGGTTTGCAGGCCGTGCCCGGGCAGCACTTCGGCGATGGTGTCTTCAAGAATGACGTGCAAATGCCGTTGCAGCAGGAACTTCTTCAGGCGGCGAATGGTATCGAGCACCTGCGAACTGCCGAGGCGACCGATGATACCGATATTGCGAAATTGATCCATGTGGCTCCTGCGCGGGTCTGGAACAGGCGTTAAGGCGAAAATCCGCACGGCGCTGATGCACCTGAACCGATACTGGCCAAAAAAGCTGATTATGGGCGAAAGGGTTGGTTAGCGGCAAACACCCAGTGAGCTACCGTTGTGGCCTGCGCAAGGGCTATGCTCCCTGAATGAACCCGTTCCCAAGCCTTGCCGAGCTGCCTCGCCAATTGCGTCACCCTCAGGTGCGCGATCTGGCGTGGGTGATTCTTGCCCCCCCTATGCTGAGCGATACCCCATGGCCGCAACGCCATCCGCTCACCGGCAGTCATTGGGTGGCCGAGCCTGAGCGCTTGCGCCAATGGCTAGAAGCGTTGGACGACGACAGTGCTCCGCTGCTCGATTGGCTGGAAAAAGGCGCCACCCGACGCCTGGGCCTGTACTACGAGCGACTCTGGCAATTCGCCCTCAAGGCCGCACCCGGGGTGGAGCTGATTGCCGCCAACCTGCCGATTCGTCAGGCCGGGCATACTCTGGGTGAGCTGGATATCCTGCTGCGCGACCTGGAGGGAGTGCACCACCTGGAGCTGGCGATCAAGCTGTATCTGGGCCCCCAGCGAGGTGACGGGCTGGACCCCGCGCATTGGCTGGGCCCCGGCTGCCATGACCGGCTGGATCGCAAGCTTGACCACCTGGCCCATCACCAATTGCCAATCTCGGCTCGCGCCGAGAGCCGTGCCGTGCTGGCGCAACTGGATATTCACGAATTCACGGCCCAATTGTGGTTGGGCGGCTACCTTCTTTACCCCTGGCCCGGCCATGCTGACTCTCCCGTCGGCGCGCACCCGCGTCATCTCAAGGGCCGTTGGCTGCATCAGCGAGACTGGCCAGCATTCCTCGCTCAAAGCCCCCAGGGCCGCTGGCAACCCCTGCCCCGCCATGCCTGGCTGGCGCCAGCCCATTACCCGGTGGAGCAAACCTGGGAACTGGAACGGCTCGAACAATGGCTGGCCGAACTCGATCCCCTGGCACCGGCCCAACTGTTGGTGCGTCTGCAGCAAACCCTTGATGGACACTGGGAAGAAGCCGAACGCCTGTTTCTGGTCTCAGACTTGTGGCCGAACGTACCGGGTGTCTGAGCCACCCAAACATCCCCCGACCCCTGTAGGAGCAAGGTTTACCTGCGATGGCGTCACCGCGATAGTCAGTCAAGACCGCGGTGACGCCATCGCGACCAAGGTCTAGGCGCCCCCGTCGCTCCTACAGCGCGATTAAGCAAAGCCACGACGGCCCTGCAAACCGCCGGTATGCACGAAGATCAGCCGCGTCCCGACTGCAATGGCGCCGGCCTGCACACGCTCGCGCAGCGCCAGCAAGGCCTTGCCGGTGTAGACCGGCTCCAGTGGCACGCCCGTCTCCTGCTCGCTGTCCTGGATAAAGGCCAACAACTGCGCGTCGGTCTTGGCAAAGCCGCCGCGACTGGCATCAAGCAGCTCCAGCATGCCCTCGCCGGGCATCACGATCGACTCGATGTTCTGGCGAACGCCATGGTCAGGGGGGACCGTCATGGCACCCACGACCGGGTGCTCACCACGTTCGGCCAGCACCAACCCGGCAACCGTGGTGCCCGTGCCAGCCGCCAGCCACCAGGCGCTGTAATCATCCCAGCCCAAAGCGGCCAATTGCGCACGCGCCTGGCGGACGATCTGCGCGCAGCCCAGCGCCCCAGGCAGTCCACCACCCCCTTCGGGAATCACCTGCCAGCCGGGATATTGCTGCAGCCATGGCACCCAGAAACCTGGCTGATGGCGCTCTCGGTAGCCGCCGTAACCCAGCCAATGCAGTTGCATACCCATGGCCAGTAGATCACGGACGGTAGCGGTGTCCTGAGGGTGCCCGCGCAGCAGGCCGGCTGTAGCAAAACCGAAACGCTGTCCGGCTGCGGCCAGGGCATGCAAGTGATTGGACCAGGCGCCGCCCAGGCTGATCAGCCCCGGCGCCTTGGCTTCACGGGCCTGACGCAAGAAATCGAGGAGTTTGAATGCTTTATTGCCACTGATCAGAGGGTCGAACACGTCCAGGCGCAGAATGGCCACTTCGACACCCGCCTGCGCCAACCAACCCAGCGACAACCTCTGCAAAGGCGCCAGCGGCAGATGCTCTAGGTCATCGAAAACGGAAACAGACACTGCAGCGATACCCTGAAAACCTGCGAGCGCGCAGTCTAACAGCACAGACTGCGCGCGATACGCCTATCAGAGTGCTGCCGCCAACCGCGAACCCTGGTTGATAGCGCGCTTGGCGTCCAGTTCCGCAGCCACGTCTGCACCGCCAATCAGGTGTACCGATTGACCCGCCGCTACCAGCCCGTCGTGCAGTTCACGCAACGGGTCCTGGCCTGCGCAGATGATCACGTTGTCCACCGCGAGTACTTGCGGCTCGCCGCCAGCCACCCGCACATGCAGGCCGGCGTCGTCGATGTTCAGGTACTCGACGCTGCTGAGCATTTGCACGTGTTTGTTTTTCAGCCCCGTGCGGTGAATCCAGCCAGTGGTCTTGCCCAGCCCATCGCCCACCTTGGATTTCTTGCGTTGCAGCAGGTAGACCTGCCGCGCCGGCGCGTGAGGTGTCGGGCGAATGCCAGCGACACCACCACGGGCCTCAAGCAGCGGGTCGATACCCCACTCTTTCCAGAACGCTTCACGATCCTGGCTGGTGGCAACGCCTTGATGCACCAGAAACTCCGACACGTCAAAACCGATGCCACCGGCACCGATCACCGCCACGTTATGCCCGACTGCCTTGCGCTCCAGCAGCACATCCAGATAACTCAGCACCTTCTCGTGCTCGATGCCTGGAATTGCCGGCAGACGTGGAGCGATACCGGTGGCCAGGATGATTTCGTCGAACCCACCCTGGACCAGGGCCTGATTGTCGACCCGCGTATTGAGGCACAACTCCACACCCGTGGTCGCCAGCTTGCGCTTGAAGTACCGCAGGGTCTCGAAGAACTCTTCCTTGCCCGGCACCCGCTTGGCGACGTTGAACTGGCCACCGATCTCGCTGCCCGAATCAAACAACGTGACCTGATGCCCACGCTCCGCCGCCACTGTTGCTGCCGCAAGCCCGGCAGGGCCGGCACCCACCACTGCGATTTTCTTGACTTGGCGCACCGGCAGGTAATTGAGCTCGGTTTCATGGCAGGCACGCGGGTTGACCAGGCAACTGGTCAGTTTGCCGCCGAAGATGTGATCCAGGCAGGCCTGGTTGCAACCGATGCAGGTATTGATTTCATCGCCCCGGCCAGCGGCTGCCTTGTTCACAAATTCAGGGTCTGCCAGAAACGGTCGCGCCATTGAGACCATGTCAGCGTCACCTTCAGCGAGGATTTGCTCGGCGACCTGTGGTGTGTTGATACGATTGGTGGTGATCACCGGAATCTTCACCGAGCCGCGCAGCTTCGCCGTGACCTTGCTGAACGCAGCGCGAGGCACCTTGGTGGCGATGGTTGGAATCCGCGCCTCGTGCCAACCGATGCCCGTGTTGAGCAAGGTGGCTCCGGCCTGCTCGATGGCCTGGGCCAGTTGCACGATTTCTTCCCAACTGCTGCCCCCTTCGACCAGATCGAGCATCGATAGGCGGAAGATGATGATGAAGCGCGGCCCCACCGCTTCACGCACCCGACTGACGATGTCTACGGCAAGGCGCATGCGGTTCTCGTAGTTCCCACCCCAGCGGTCGGTGCGATGGTTGGTGTGGACGGCAAGGAACTGATTAATGAAATAGCCTTCCGAACCCATGATTTCGACGCCGTCATAGTCAGCGTTTTGCGCCAACACCGCGCAATTGACGAAGTCCTGGATCTGCTTTTCGATCCCCTCTTCATCCAGCTCACGAGGCGTCAATGGGTTGATCGGCGCCTGGAGGGCACTGGGCGCGACCAGTTTGGGGCTGTAGGCATAGCGACCGGTATGCAGGATTTGCATGCAGATCTTGCCACCGGCCTCATGCACCGCCTGTGTGATCACACGGTGCTGCTGTGCTTCCTGGGGCGTGGTCAGCTTGGCCGCGCCGTTATACGTCACACCCTCTTCGTTGGGTGCGATGCCGCCCGTCACTATCAGGCCTACACCGCCTTGGGCACGCTCAGCAAAGTAGGCGGCCATGCGTTCGAATCCGCCGGTTTTTTCTTCAAGGCCGGTGTGCATCGAGCCCATCAAGGTGCGATTGCGAAGCGTGGTGAAGCCCAGGTCCAGCGGGGCAAGCAAATTGGGGTAATGAGCGTTGGTCATAGCGACTCCACGACGGCGTGTTCACGGTATGCGAAGGCATCGAGGCCCTCGTCGTTTATGGCTACCGACATTAAACGGGCGTTTGACAGGTCTCAATGACCGAAAATGACAAGTTATTGATCCAAACGCGCAGCAGGACTACCCTTGCGCTGTATTTCTTCACCAGGTCTATGCTGTCTTTTCATGCGCAAACTTCTGATTGGCATTGTTGCAATCATCCTTCTCGCCACGGTGTGCGGTTATGCACTGTGGGCCGGGCAGCGACCGGTCGGGCATTACCTGTCCGACCTGCGCATCCAGGTGGCCCTGGAGCAAGGGGTGCCGGCCGAGCGCGGCAATCTGCTAGGGATCGAGCCCGAACTATTCCTGGGCGACTACCAAAGCGTGGACCGCCTGCACCGCAAGCTGACGGCCTATCTGGAACACGCCCGGGCCAAGGGTTTTCTGAGCAGCAAAACCATCGTGGTGTTACCCGAGCACATCGGCACCTGGCTGTGGACCACAGGCGAAAAAGAAGAGTTCTACCAGGCTCTTCACCGTGACGAAGCGCAAAACTGGCTGGCCCTGAGCAATCCGCTGCAATTTGCCGCCGCCTGGCTTCGCGCCGAGGGCCGCGACCGTATGGCAGACGCTCGCCTGCGCATGAAGGCCCGGCGCATGGCTGAGGATTACCAGAGCCTGTTCGGCGGCCTGGCCCGCGAATTTGGCGTGACCGTGGTGGCCGGCACCATCGTCCTGCCCAACCCGCGGGTAGAGGACGGCCAACTGAAAATCGGTAGCGGCGCGCTGTATAACAGCAGCGTGGTATTCGACCGCGAAGGCCGCGCCCTGGGGCAGCCACAACGCCAGCTGTATCCCGACCGCAAGACACGGCGCTACCTCGAGGCAGCCGACCCTATCCTGCAAGTGCTCGACACTCCGGCTGGCCGGCTGGGCATCCTGATCGGCAGCGACAGCTGGTACCCGGACAATTATCGGAAACTCGAAAGCCAAGCGGCTGAACTGATCGCCATCCCGGCTTACCTGGAGAACGTGGGCCGCTGGTCAGAACCCTGGTCGGGTTACCCGAAGCGCTCTACCCCGGCGCAACCCTTGCTGCAAGCGGGTCAGGTGACTGAAGGCCAAGCCTGGCAGCAACTGACGATTGCGGGCAATGCCCGCGCCGCCAGCGTGAAGGCCAGCATCAGCGTGTTCATGCACGGCCGTTTCTGGGACCGCTCCAGTGAGGGCGTCAGTTTTACCGGCCGCTTTGGCGAGGCCAGCCCTGGCATCAGCATGCGTGGCGCGCGCCTGCTGAACCTGTGGCTGTAGCGCGATGAATCGGCCACGGGTACGCCTTGGAGATTTGTCGGTGGGTTTCATCCATGGCTTGGCCGATGCCGTACGCTCCGCCGGCGCGGACCCCACCACCTTGCTCGAGCAATACGGCCTGGACCCGGCCCGGCTGGCCGAACCCCAGGCACGACTGTCGATTCCCCGCTACATGCGCCTGGGTCATGCCGCCATCCAGTTGACCGGCAACCCCGCGCTGGGCCTGCACATGGGTCGTTGTACCCGCTTGAGCCATGCCGGGCTTGCCGGCGTTACGGCAGCCCAAGCCCCCAATGTGCGAGAAGCGGCCCGCACGCTGATCCGCTTCGAGCCACTGTACGCGTCCAACTACCGGGGCCAGTCGAGCTTCCATGAGGATCATGAAGGCGCCTGGCTGCGTTTTTATTCGATCAGCCCCTACAACGCCTATAACCGCTTTGTGGTGGACTCGATCCTGTCCGGCTGGCTCGCCCAGTTATCAAGCCTGTGTGAGGTGGCATTGAAGGCGCAACGCCTGGACATCGAGTTCTGCGAGCCGGTGTATGCAGCCCAGTACCAGGACCTGTGCCAGCAGCCAGCGCGATTCGAATCGCCCCATAACCAACTGCGCCTCAGTCACACCAGCCTGAACCTGCGCAATCCCCAGCACTGCCCGGGCACCTGGCGGCACTTGCTGGAGTTGTGTGAAAAGGAACTGGAGCAGACCACCCGTACCCGCAGTTTGCGCGAGCGCATCAGCCGCCTGTTGGGGCCTTTGCTCAATGGCGGGAGTGAACCGGATCTGGAGGAAGTGGCGGCGCGCTTGAACCTGCCGACCTGGACATTGCGTCGCAAGTTGGCCGAGGAAGGCACTCAGTTTCGCGCCATCCTCAATGACACCCGCCGCGACCTGGCCATGGCCTATATCCGTGACACGGAACTGGCTTTCGGCGAAATCGCCTTTCTGCTGGGGTTTGCTTCAGCCGAGGCCTTTGCCCGTGCCTTCAAACGCTGGAGCAGCCAGACACCCGGCGAGTTTCGCCGCAGTCAGCGGCAAACAGCCTGAGGGTAATTCAAAGCTCTGTAGCGTCGTCCGCAGGTTCTGGCGGATCCAGTTCAAACGCTTGGTACTCGAGCAACTCTTCTTGGTAATCGTCCATTTGCGGGCTCCTTCGTCTGATTCAGGTCATTGAGTTCACTTGTCTTGCCTTCACCCTAAAGTGCCTGGATGAAGAAAACATGACAAGTAGGCTCCTGAAAAACAAACGTAGCAGCTCGGGCGGAATTTATCCCGCCCGTCGCGCAATCATGGTGTGGAGGTACCAGCGGTCTCGCTCGCGGCAGGTGCAGGATCAACCGGGGCATCGCTGACCGCTGCAGGTTCGACAACGATGGGTTGCGCCTCAGGCGGCGGAGCGACAGGCTGAGAGGTGGGTTGAGCGTCGTCGGCAGCTTGCGCGGCAGGTTCGGTAGGTGCGGCAAGCGGCGCGGACTCAACCGCTGGCGGGGCCGTTTCGGTTTTCGGGGCAAGGCTTACCGCTGCCGGCGCCTGCTCGGGTACACCGAGTTCATTGCCCTGCTTGGCAGGCTCGGGTGCTTTGCTGGGCTTTTTCTTCTCGGAAGGCAAAAAGTTTTCGACCAAGGCGAAATAGCGCTCGTAGAACTTGCTCGAGGCCACGGTTTCACTGGCCACCTTGACCATCGAATCGTCGCTGGAGCCAATGGGCATCGACACCGATCCCAGCACACCCACGCCCAGGCTCGCCGAGTTGTTGACCTTTTTCAGTGCGTACCGATCTTGCAGGGCATTGGCGAACATGGTCGAGCGGTGCTCATCGCTGCTGTCGGCAGCACAGACCACGTTGAAGCTGATCTGCAGGTGCGAGTCGCCCGTCTGCTGAAAGCTCTTGTTGCCCGCAACCTGGCCTGGGCCGCTGCTGGTGATGATATAGCCCTGGCTGAGCAAGGCACGCCGTGCCGCCTCGCAGGAGGCAGCATCGCTCACATCGAAGGTGCGCGAGAAGGTGCTGGAGTCATCGAAGTTTTCATGCTCGTAGATGGCGGCTTTTTGTTGTGAAGAACAGCCCGCGACACCTGCCAGCACGAGTGCCAGCCCAAGCGCACCGAAGCCGGTTGATTTTGACATTGCGGATCCTGAAGAAAAGGTCTGCGCTATTGTGCATCACATCGACAGCGCACGGTGCATGAATTGGGTGTCATTTACCTTACAGTTCAGACCGCGATTGGGCGACTTAGCAGAACCCATCCATCGTCTTTGGCGATGGATCACCGCGCAAAACACGTCTTTTCGTCCCCCCCTCCCTTCCTTAGCCTGCCCTCTGTGGGAGCCGGCTCGCCGGCGAGCAGCCCCCACCGAACACTCATAACAATAAAACAAGGTTCAAGACGATGACGCGCCAACCCACTCGCCTGGGCATTGCCGTTGCACTCGGCATGCTGACCACACCCGCCTTTGCTGATTTCGTTGCCGACTCCAGCGGCAAACTCGAATTGAAGAATTTCTATTTCAGCCGCGACTTTCGCGACGGTTTCCCCAGCCAGTCAAAACGAGAAGAGTGGGCACAGGGTTTCCAGTTGAACCTACAATCGGGCTTCACCGACGGCCCCCTGGGCGTCGGCCTGGACGCCATCGGCATGCTCGGCCTGAAGCTTGATTCCAGCCCCGACCGCACCGGCACCGGCCTGCTGCCCCGCGGCAGCGATGGCCGCGCCGAAGACGACTATGCCAAATTCGCCCTCACCGCCAAGGCCAGAATCAGCAAGACCGAACTGCGCTACGGCGGGCTTTCCCCGGCATTGCCATTGCTGGCCAGCAACAGTAGCCGACTGTTCCCGCAAGTATTCAATGGCGGGCAAATCCTGTTCAAGGAAGTGGACAAACTGACCGTCACGGCCGGGCGTGTCGACAAGGTCAAGCAACGCGACTCCAGCAACTCCGAAGACCTGACCACCATGAGCCAGCTCGGCGCCTACTCCACTGCCGTGACCAGCGATGGCTACCGTTATGCCGGCCTTGACTACCAGGCAACCCCTGCCCTGACCCTGAGCGGTCAAGCCAGCGAGCTTGAGGATTTTTACCGGCGCTACTTCACCGGCCTTAAATACAGCATCAACCTCGGCCCCGGCAAAGCCTTCACCGAACTGCGCTACTTCACCGCCAAGCAAAGCGGTGCCGAGAAAGTCGGCGAAGTGGACAACCGCGTCATCAGCAGCAACTTCGGCTACCAACTTGGCGCCCATCGCCTGAGCGGCGGCTATCAGAAAATCTCCGGCGACACGGCCTATGCGTATGTAGGCGGCAGTGATACCTACTTATTCAGCGAACAGCAGGTCAGCACCTTCGCCCTGCAAGACGAACGCGCCTGGCACGCCCGCTACGACTACGACTTCGCCGCCCAGGGCCTGCCGGGCCTGACCTTCACCTTGCGGTATGTAAAGGGTGACAACGTCGACCCGCAGCACATCAGCACCCGCAAGGCTGCGCTGTTGCGGGTGGCGGGAGATGAAGGCCGGGAATGGGAGCGTACGACGGACATCGCTTATGTGGTGCAGAGCGGGCCGTTGAAGAATCTTGGGGTGCGTTGGCGCAATGCGACGGCGCGGTCGACTTACTATGATGGGGCGGATGAGAATCGGGTGATTTTGAGTTATGGGGTGGAGTTTTGAGGCGTATCGGATGATCTGGAATCGCTGGTTTGAGGCCCCATTGAGGCGGTACAACTGCTTGATGCTTTACTTCGGGCATGATTGCGGCTCCGGCAGATGCAGTGGGGTCTTGATGGGGTATTCGGGGCTGCCGTAGGCATGGCAGGACGTAGTCACCTCAAGGTTATCGCAGGACAGGAAATGCACGGTGATGCCGCAGACTTTTTGGTGGGTGTAGTCGGAAATGGGGACGACTTGAGTATGTCGACGAGTTTGCGCATCGTTTTTAGTAACCCAAGCCTTGTACTTAGGCCTATCTGCAAACCCGGGAAAACCATCGGGATAGGCCACTCCCGTTTCCCAATCGACGCGCACCGTCATTCCCGGCTGCCATTTGGCAGGAGCGATATAGCAGCACCCACCCCCGCCCCCCTGATAAGGCCCAATGATGTCGATCCCTGAACGGCCATCGACACTGAAGCGGTTGATGGCCCAGTGAGTGTGGTTGATGGCTTCGATAGTACTGGCCTGAACAGCGTGGGCCAGCATCGCACCCACCAAACCGCAGGCCAGCGCCAGTGTCTGCCTGGGTCGGCACCGGTTGGGGGACTCACCCTTAGACATCGCTCACCTCGTTCATCTGGGCGTAATAGGCTTCCCAGTGCGCAGCGATCGCTTGTTGCGCTTCGGCAAAATACTGAGCATCCATCACTCGCGGCTGAACCGCATAGGCGGAATCTGTGTCCGGCAGGGCCAGGCCGGCCATGAGCGTCGAGGCCTGGTCGCCACTGAACAGCGCCAGCGTCCTGCGGTCGGCATTGCCGAAGAACACCATGCGCTCACAGAAATAGCTGCCCCAGGGTTCGCGCCCCGCCGCGACCGATACCTTCCAGTACGTGCCATTGAGGGCGGTGTGCAGAAACCAGGCCCGTGAGTCGTGGACCTGATCATCGAACAGGGCTCGCAATAATCCTTCCGGTGCGCTGGCATTGCGGCTTTCATCGACGTTGCCGCGGTTGGTCTGGTCGGTGTGGTTCCACTCGCGCGGCGGTGGCGGAAACACAAGGGTGACCTTGGGCTGGGCGGCGACCTTCATGCGCTGACGCTCGGCGCGGGTGTCGGCGCTGGCCAGATAGGTAATCATGGCCGGGACGTATAACCACCTAACGCGGCGCAGAAACGTCAGGTAGGGATCGCTGTCGAGGTCGCGATAGATCCTGGCGAACTCTTCGGCGGCTTCGCGCAGTTGGGTTTGTGCTAAGTCGGGCTCGAAATTTGGGAGGCCGGGTTCCGGAGGGGGCTCGGGCTGGTAGGCGCGTTGCAAGCTGCGCTGGAGCTCGCGGCGTTTCTGAATGGCGGCTTGTTGTTTCTGATGTTCGGCCTCGGCGAGTTGGCGGGCCTTGGGGTCCGCGTGGGTGTCGCTGGCCTGCAAGTAGAAAGGGGTATTTTTCAGGTTCTTCACGGAATCCTGGGAAATAGACAAAAAAGAACGGCGATTTGACCGATGATGTTCGTGCGAGCAAACCCATCAACCAAACCGCCGTTCTCATGCCAGATATTAATACGATCCTGCCTTTTTGGGATGGATTTTCTGTGGCTTCCGCCCAAGTCGTTGGCGGCTCTCTCCAGATCAACCTAACCCCTCGACCTAATCAGATTCCTCTTTGCAGCGGCTGCCTCAAGCCCTGCCTTGCTGTCCACGACCAGTCAGAGCGATCCATTCGGGATCTGCCAATTCTTGGCCACCCTGTCACGCTTACCGCTGTTTTTAGACGCCTGCGTTGCCTGGACTGCGGGACTCGGATGGAGTCGGTCAGTTGGCTTGATCGGTACGCCAGGCTTAGCGCAAGGCTTTGCCAAGCGGTCATCAAAGCCTGTCGCCAGATGGCAACGCTCCATGTCGCTCAACTCTTTGGCCTGCACTGGGAAACAGTGCGCGTCCTGGAGCGTCGCGCGCTTGAGCAAACATTGCATGAACTACCCGAGGCCGAGCCCAAGCGCTTGGTGATGGATGAGTTCGCCTTGTTCAAGGGGCATCGCTACGCCAGCGTGATCTTGGATGCCGATACGCGTCGCGTTTTGTGGGTGGGTGAAGGGCGCAGCCGGATAGCTATACGCTCGTTTTTCGAGGATCTGGGGCCAGAGCGGTGTTCACAAATCGAAGCGGTCGCCATGGATATGAATACGGCCTTCGATCTGGAAGTGAAACATCACTGCCGCAATGCGCGAGTGGTCTACGACCTGTTTCATGTCATCGCCAAATACGGTCGTGAAGTCATCGACAGGGTACGAGTCGACGAGGCTAACCGACTGCGCCATGACAAACCGGCGAGAAAGGTGGTCAAGCAGGCCCGCTGGCTCTTGCTGCGCAACCCCGAAAATCTGAAGAGCCAAGAGCAGCAGGTACATCTGCAGGATTTATTGGATGCCAATCAGTCGCTGATGACGGTCTATATCATGAAGGCTGAGCTCAAAGCGCTATGGTCGAGCGAAACAGCGTGGGAATGGCGTAGGGCGTGGAAACAATGGATGGGGCATGCCAAGCAGAGCGGCATTCCTTCGTTGATCCAGTTCGCGAAAAGGCTGAGCGGTTACTGGCGAGGCATTTTGAGCAGAGTTCGATGGCCAATGCACACAGGCCAACTAGAGGGGATCAACAATCGGATCAAGGTCATCAAGCGAATGGCTTACGGCTACCGGGACAGCGCATTTTTCTTCTTGAAGATCAAATGCGCTTTTCCCGGCAATCCGTGAAGAACCATTTTTCAGGCTGGCGAAGCCGTAGCGCTCGATGCGCCAGGCGGTGAGCCAGTCCATCTGGTTGCGCATGGCCTCTTCCAGGCGAACGTTGGCGGGTGACGGTTGGTAGCGTTCGGATTGCTCGCGAGACAGTGGTTCAGGAGCAGGAGATAGATTCAAAGTTACTTGCCGCCAGGCGTTGAAGCGCTCTGCAAGAATAGGATGCACATCAAACTCTTTCATTACCGCGAACTCCATGGCTCTCCAAGGCTCATAGCGCAAATCGACTGGCAAAATTTCCTTCGGCACCTTCAGTGGAGCACCGTGAGCAAAAGCATCACTGTATAGATCATGCAGGGCGATCTGCGAAAGCAGTAACCCGTCGTCCTCACCAATAGCTTTTCCCTGATCCCCCGGCGGATACCCACCACCCTGGTCCGAATGCACACCTGGGTAAATCACCTCAACACTGTTGGCCGGATACTCCCCACTCTCGCGCCGTATCGACTCCGAAGGAAAGCTCAGCCGCTGCTCATGGCTGGCGACAATATGCAGGCAGCGTTTGAGCAGTTTCTCACTGGGCAGTTCCTGACTACCGTCGCCCCAGCCCATATGGCCCTTCGCCCCCGGCGCCAAGTCGGCAATCCCCACCGACACCACCGTATCCAACAGCCCCAGGTATTCCACGCTGATCGGAAGCTTCAAGTCACCGAGTACCAGGCACGGCGTGGCTTCTGCAGGAGACAACAACCGATTCAACCAGTTGACGAAAGCCCGCGCCGCTGCCGCCCCTCGAGAAAATCCGTAGACGTACAAGCGAATCCCCAGCAATTTTGGGTGACCGGGAAAAGGCTGGCTCAAGGCAATGCCCAGAGGCTTCTGCAGGGCCACCAGTTGCTTGCGCATTTCGATGGCGCGGTTGCTATGCCCTAAGGCCCATTCCATCCCCGACACTGTGCCCATGGCATCGACAGCGATGCGCAGCGCCCGGTTGTCCAGCCTGGGCTGCTTCAGCGCACGGCGCAGAGCGTCGATGATCATCAACAGCGCCCAGTTGATCCGCTTTTCACCACCGCGAGCAAAGGCCAGGCCATCGCCGCTGAAATCGAGATCGTCCAACTCTGCGAACGGCGTTCCGACACCGGGCAGGTAGTACTTGTAGTACTCACCATTGCCGTCGGTATCGGTCAGGCCCCGCGCCTTGCTGCCGTTGTGTGTCGTACCCCCGGCATGGCCTTCGCCAATGCTGGCACGAAACAAGCGGGCAATATTGGTCGGATGCGGAATCTCGGACTCGTAGAGGTCATGGTTCAGGTTATTGCCGGTGCCATCGAAGCACAGGCTGATGTGCAAGGTCTTAGTGCAGGGGTGCAGCACACGAGAGCCGGCCGCCAGGCACAAGCCATCGTGATAGTCCTCCGCTAGCTGGCGCTGTTTTTGAATATTTTGGTAAACCTGGACGTCACTGTTGGGCAAGCGACCCTCAAGCGGGAACTGTGGTGGGTACCACACGGTGGCATGGTTTATTTCGGACATGATTGCGGCTCCGGCAAATGCAGAGGGG
This sequence comes from Pseudomonas sp. KH_021, assembly GCF_057838865.1. Classification (NCBI taxonomy): domain Bacteria; kingdom Pseudomonadati; phylum Pseudomonadota; class Gammaproteobacteria; order Pseudomonadales; family Pseudomonadaceae; genus Pseudomonas; species Pseudomonas sp. KH_021. Next base: position 4,640,013 of record NZ_CM174477.1, read on the forward strand.
TTTTGATGGGGTATTCGGGACTGCCGTAGGCATGGCAGGAGGTGGTGACTTGAAGGTCGTCACAAGGCAGGAAGTGCACGGTGATACCGCAGACTTTTTGGTGGATGTAGTCGGGGATTGGGACGATTTTGGTATGTCGACGATTTTGAGCATCGATTTTTCTTTCCCAATCTAAGTACTTGGGCCAGTCGGCATAGCCGGGAAAGCCATCGGGATAGGCCACTCCCGTTTCCCAATCCACTCGCACCGCCATCCCCGGCTGCCATTTGGCAGGAGCGATAAAACAACAACCGCCCCCTCCCGCCTGATAAGACCCGATAATGTCGATCCCCGAACGGCCATCGACACTGAAGCGGTTGATAGCCCAGTGGGTGTGATTGATACCTTCAATGGTGCTGGCATAAGCGCTTGGAGCAAGTAGCAATGCGGCAGCGAGGCAATGGGTCGCCACGTTGAGTTTTTGCCTGCGCAAGCTCCAGAGACTCACGCGCATTGCAGCCTGTCGATGACGAAGGCCTCACGCTCCGAGTCCAACAGCAAACCGATCCGAGTGGCTTCCAACATGGCGGTGTAACAGACCTGGAAACGCCGTTCGCGCCCCCAATCCGCTGGAAAAGCGCCATGTAGGTTGGCCATTGCCAAGGTGGCATCGCTAGCACACTCAAGGATTTGCACTTGACCGTCGCTGAGCACCACTTGACTGAAGCATTCGGGGCTTTGCGGCACATCGGGCGCCCCAGCCAGCAACTGGGGAAGCCCGTCTCGATCAAGCCAGCTCCACAGTACAGCCGGCCGCAGCCAGGGCTGCTGCTGTCCGGGTTGCAAAACATCACTGAAAAACAGGGGAAACAAGCGCGGGTCGTAATATCGCAGCAGGCCTTCGTAGCCGTCGTTGCTTGCTGTGAGGCATTGCCCCAGATGCCCGGCCAGCGTCTGGAACCGCCATACAGAGATCAGCGTCAGCACCACCGGGTCCTTTTCATACCGGTGTATCAGCCCCATCAGCCAGTGCCGTTGCAAAGGGATCGCCAGATCGACGCGCACCAGCAAGGGGGCAATGTCTTTCAGGCCGGCTTCCGGCAGATCGTCAAATAAAGAACACCAGGGCATGGCCGGATACACATCGACAACACTGGGGATCAATGGGCCTTCGCAGGCGCATTGGTCGATGATGATATCCAGATGGCTGATGCCAACTTGCTGGCAAGCGTGCTCAAGCTGTCTGAGCCAGATAAGGTGGCGGGGCTTGTTCGCCATTTCGACGCTCCTTTTAGACGGGAGCTGACAGTAGAAAGGCAAACAACATCGCGATTAAAGGGGACGGTTCTGAAAGATTTCTGGAAATTTCCTAGGAAATTTCTCTAGAAGTTAAACACCCACTGACTTCATGTGAGTCATCCCAAAGCACCGCTCGCTTTTAAAACCGACAATGCACCAACCCGCTGCCCAGAGATCGCGTTCTAGGTTCTGTACGAAATCCGCCGAAACTCATTTGACTCCCGCAAACTTCAGGAATCAGTAGAGTTCGCATCCATCAAAGGCAGGAGCCCACGATGGCCAAACGGTACGAACTCTCCGACGCAGCCTGGGATCTGGTTGCAAACATCTTCAGTGAACCCCGCCGAAACGGACGTCCACGAGCAGATGATCGCCTGATGCTCAACGGCATGCTGTGGGTGCTCTGTTCAGGCGCCGCCTGGCGTGACATGCCCGAGCGCTTCGGCCCGTGGTCAACGGTATATCAACGCTTTCGCGACTGGCGTAATCGTGGGACTTTCGACCAGATGCTTAAGCGACTTCACATCCAGTTGAACGAGCAAGGCCTGATCGACGTGGAAACCTGGATGATCGACTCCACTGCTGTTCGTGCAAAGCGAGCCTCATCAGGCACCAAAAAAATGGGCCTAATGATCCGTAAGACCATGCCCTCAGGCGCAGCAGGGGGGCATGACGACTAAAATTCACATCTTATGCGATGCCAATGACGTGCCGCTGCGCTTTCTGTTATCAGGTGGGCGGGCAACTCGAGAATGACCTGAAAGTAATCGTCCTGTTTTCCATGAAGTAGCCGCCGGCTCCCGCGTGGTGGTGTTCGATAATTAGGCTGTTAATTTTATGGAGAACCGCAGTGACGAGAGTTTTGCTTCCTAAGAATAAAATAGCTGGATGGTTGACACTAATCATCATGACCACACTCGTCACCGTGATCATTAAAGCAGCCGGCGTACCGGCTGCTTTAATGATTGGAGCGATGCTGTCGGGTATTTTTATTGTCGCCTGCGGCTGCGAACTACGCTTGCACCGCCACTGCGCTAATTTTTCACAGGCAGCCGTCGGGGTTTTCATTGGAAGTTCATTACATCCTGAATTGATGAGCAGCACCGGCATTCCGATCTATATTTCTTTATCGATTGTCGCTCTGGTATTGCTGTTGAGCTTGATCACAGGAATGCTTGTCATGAAGTCCAGGCTCCTCCCAGGTTCAACTGGGTTGTGGGGCGCTCTTCCAGGAGCAGCCCCAATGATGATCGTCATGTCTGAACAGCATGGCGCGGACCCTGGCCTCGTCGCTTTCATTCAATATTTGCGAGTTGTCTTAGTTACGCTTATCGCGTCGTTTGTTATGGGTGGCGGCGGTGCATCTATCAATGAGGGACTGCCTCCTCAGGAAACAATGGGGATGTTTAATTCTATCGCCATTATTGCTAGCAGCATGGCAGTTTCCAAGCTCACCAACTCTCCTGCAGCAAACTTTGTAGCACCTATAATCTTGGCCAGCATGGCGAATCTCTTTGAAATCCCCGTGCATCCTCCAAGTTACGTTTTGACAGCAGGCTTCGTTATATTGGGCTGGAGCGTTGGCTTAAGGTTTTCTTCAAAAGTAAGACTTGCTGCCAGACAGTCGTTTCCTCGTGTAGTGTTGATGCTTTTGGCCATGATCGCGAGCTGCTACTTTGCTGGCCACTTGTTGGTCGTGCTTTTTGACATCGATCCGTTAACGGCCTACTTGGCAACGAGCCCTGGTGGCGTCGATTCCATCGCGATCATCGCAGCAGGCACCTCAGTTGACATGTCTTTTGTGGTCACAGTGCAAATGCTCCGATTCATCATTCTGCTTCTGTGGGGACCTGCTATTGTCCGATTAGCGTTTCGGATCTACAACCGTATCAATGGCCTGCATTGAAGCACAGCGAGGTATTGCCCCAGAGGCCTAGCCAGGTCATCGACGCACACCAGCAAGGGGGCTATGTCTTTCAGGCGGGCTGCCGGCAGATCGTCGAATAACGTACACCAGAGCAATGGCGGATACACATCGACGACACTGGGAATCACTCCCAAAACACTGCTTCCTCTTAAAACCGACAATGCACCAACCCCGGTGCCCAGCGATCGCGTGCTAACGGTATTTTCGCAATCACCGCCAACACCCGCACAAACTGCGGATAAGGATCGGCATACGTCTGGCTTTCCAGCAACTCCAGCCCCAGCACCTGCCTGGTAAACGCCTTGATATTCCCCAGCCGAATGCCCCACGGCATGGGCGGTGCGGTATAGCGAGGCGTGAGCTTCCAGCCACGCAGCGTCATGCGCGAGAACCAGGGCGGGATGGTGTCGAAGAAGACTTCCCCCGTCTTGAAGCGGCTGACGAGGGTACGCAACAGTGTCAGCACCTGTACCTCGGTGAAGTACATCAGCAAGCCCGCTGCGCTGATGAAGAGCGGCCCTTGGGTGTGCGCCAGGACTTGATCGATCCAGGCATCGTCCAGCGCCGAGCAGGCGATCAGGGTATTGCGCTCATGGGCCGGCAGCAGACGCTGGCGCAGGGCAATGGATTCGGCCAAGTCGACACTGAACCACTGCATCCGGCCGTTATCAACGCGCCAGAACTGGGTTTCCAGGCCTTCGCCCAAAACCACCACGCTTGCATCCGGGTAATGCCGCAGAAAATCCCGCAGCAGGTCATCCGCGTACCGTGAGCGGATAGCAATGGCTGGATTAGGGTTGCCGAAGTGGCCTTTGAAATCGTAATCGATGCGTGTGACCAGATCCCTGACCAACGAATCATCGAGCAGGTTCTGGGGGCCATCGGCGTAGGCCGAGCGGTGCCAGAGGGTCATCAGCGTGGTTTCGGGCACGCCGCTCAAGCCGGGGGCAATGCGTTCAGCGTTCAAGGAGTCGTTCATCAAGTCTCCCCTGCTCGGTGTGCCTGATGCATTCGAAGTGGCGCAGAATATTGGCCACAAAAAAGCCCAGCGTTCGACTGGGCTTTTTGAACTTTAAACCCATACAAAATAACAGGCACAAAAAAAGCGACCCTAAGGTCGCTTTCTTTGTTGCCTCGAGGAGTTCAAGGGCCTCGAGGCGGATATGGCGCAGCGGACGGGACTCGAACCCGCGACCCCCGGCGTGACAGGCCGGTATTCTAACCGACTGAACTACCGCTGCGTATCGCTCAGACTTTCGCCTGATTGAAACTGGGATCTGGCATGAAGGCTTCGGTGCCTTCAAACCTCAAACCGGATATTACCCCGATCTGGAGAAAAGTGGCGCAGCGGACGGGACTCGAACCCGCGACCCCCGGCGTGACAGGCCGGTATTCTAACCGACTGAACTACCGCTGCGCATAGTGTGGACTTTCGTCCGATTCCTCTCTTGTTCAACACTTCTTTTGGAAGCTTGAATCAGGAACATCCCAAGGAGTGGTGGGTGATGACGGATTCGAACCGCCGACCCTCTGCTTGTAAGGCAGATGCTCTAACCAGCTGAGCTAATCACCCTCTTGCTTCGCTTCGCTTTCGCTTGCTAGCTTTGCTTCCCTGAGGCCGCGAAATTTACGCAGGTAGCGGACCTAAGTCAATACCCTGATTGAAGTTTTTTTAAAAAAGCTTCAAAACGACCTTTACTGCTACCTATCCAAACCGCACAAAACTCAGGACCTGCTTTAAGCCCAAATCATCTTCTTGGTCATACCGCCGTCGACCACGAATTCCTGCCCGGTCACGAAGCCTGCATTTTTCGACAACAACCAGGCCACTGCCGCAGCTACATCCTCTACCGTCCCTACCCTGCCCGCTGGATGCTGGGCATGATCTGTGTCGCTTAAAGGTTGTGCGCGGCGCACAGAGGGGTCTCGTGCATCAATCCAGCCGGGGCTGACCGCATTGACCCTGACCTCAGGGCCAAGGCTGATCGCCAGGGCATGAGTCAACGCCAAGAGCCCACCTTTGCTGGCGGCGTAGGCTTCGCTATCGGGTTCCGATTGCCCGGCCCGAGTCGAAGCCAAATTAACGATGGCGCCGCAATGCGCACGCAGGTAAGGCGCACAATGCTTGGCCAACAACATCGGCCCACTCAGGTTCACCGCCAGCACACGGTTCCAGTGCGCAAGGTTGAGTATTTCAAGGGGGGCGTTGTGCGGATCGGCGACGGCTGCGTTGCACACCAGTGCATCGAGCCGGCCGAATTGGCCGAGCACCTCGGCAACGCCGAGGATGACCTGGTTTTCATCGGCGACATCCATGCCGATAAACCAGGCGTTCTCGCCCAGCACCTTGGCGACCTTGGTACCACGGGCACGGTCAAGGTCGGTGAGCACCACCTGCCAACCTTCGCTGACCAGCCAAGCGGCAATGCCCAGGCCAATGCCCCGTGCCGCGCCGGTCACCAGCGCCACACGGCCATTGTGTCCAGGGCCGCCACTGGACCAGTCGATCACAGGGCAGCCAGGCCCCGTGCCAGGTCGGCTTGCAGGTCAGCCACGTCTTCCAGGCCCACGGCAACCCGGATCAGGCTGTCGCGAATACCCGCGGCCTCACGCTCCTGCGGCGACAGACGGCCGTGAGAGGTGGTGCCTGGGTGGGTGATGGTGGTCTTGCTGTCACCCAGGTTGGCGGTGATCGAAATCAAGCGGGTGGCGTCGATAAAGCGCCAGGCGCCCTCTTTACCGCCCTTGACCTCAAAGCTCACCACTGCACCGAAGCCACTCATCTGGCGCTTGGCCAGTTCGTGCTGCGGATGGCTGGCCAAGCCAGCGTAATGCACCTTCTCGATGCCCTCCTGCTGCTCCAGCCACTCGGCCAGTACCTGAGCATTGGCACAATGAGCGCGCATGCGCAGGTTCAGCGTTTCCAGGCCCTTGAGGAAGATCCAGGCGTTGAACGGGCTCAATGACGGGCCCGCGGTGCGCAGGAAACCCACCACTTCTTTCATTTGCTCGCTGCGACCGGCGACCACACCGCCCATGCAACGGCCCTGGCCGTCGATGAACTTGGTGGCCGAGTGCACGACGATGTCGGCGCCCAGCTTGAGCGGTTGCTGCAAGGCCGGGGTGCTGAAGCAGTTGTCCACCACCAGCATGGCGCCCTTGGCGTGCGCCACTTCGGCCAGAGCTGTGATGTCGACCAGCTCGGCCAACGGGTTGGACGGTGTCTCGACGAACAGCAGGCGGGTATTGGCCTTGATGGCCGCTTCCCAGCCGGCCACATCGACCAGGGGCACGTAGTCGACTTGCACGCCAAAGCGCTTGAAGTACTTCTCGAACAGGCTGATGGTCGAGCCGAACACGCTCTGCGACACCAGCACATGGTCGCCAGCGCTGCACAAACTCATGACTGTCGACAGGATCGCCGACATGCCGGTTGAGGTCGCAACCGCCTGCTCGGCGCCTTCCAGGGCAGCAATACGCTCCTCAAAGGACCGCACGGTCGGGTTGGTGTAACGCGAATAAACGTTGCCCGGTACTTCGCCGGCGAACCGTGCCGCGGCATCGGCCGCGGTACGGAACACGTAGCTGGAAGTGAAGAACAGCGGATCGCTGTGCTCACCTTCGGGTGTGCGGTGCTGGCCTGCGCGTACCGCCAGCGTGTCAAATCCAACCCCTTCCAGGTCGCTGTCCAGTCGCCCGGCATCCCAATCCTGTGTCATGCCGCCGTTCCTCAATTGTTGTAAAGGTCGATGATCGCGCTGACGGCCTGGGTCTTGACCTTGGAGGCGTCGTTACGCGCCTGCTCGATCTTGTCCAGGTAAGCCTCGTCGACGTCGCCGGTGACGTACTTGCCATCGAATACTGCGCAGTCGAAATGCTCGATCTTGATCTTGCCGCCACCGACCGCTTCGATCAGGTCTTCGAGATCCTGGTAGACCAGCCAGTCAGCGCCGATCAGGTCGGCCACATCCTGGGTGGTGCGGTTGTGTGCGATCAGCTCGTGGGCGCTTGGCATGTCGATGCCGTAGACGTTCGGGTAGCGAACCGCTGGGGCCGCCGAGCAGAAGTAGACGTTCTTGGCGCCGGCCTCACGGGCCATCTGGATGATCTGCTTGCAGGTGGTGCCGCGAACGATCGAGTCGTCCACCAGCATCACGTTCTTGCCGCGAAATTCCAGTTCAATGGCGTTGAGCTTCTGGCGTACGGATTTCTTGCGTGCCGCCTGGCCAGGCATGATGAAGGTCCGGCCGATATAGCGGTTTTTCACGAAGCCTTCGCGAAACTTCACGCCCAAGTGGTTCGCCAGCTGCAATGCCGCTGTACGGCTGGTGTCCGGGATTGGGATAACCACGTCGATGTCGTGGTCCGGGCGCTCGCGCAGGATTTTGTCCGCGAGCTTCTCGCCCATGCGCAGGCGCGCCTTGTAGACCGAGACGCCGTCGATGATCGAATCAGGACGGGCCAGGTAGACGTGCTCGAAGATGCATGGATTGTATTGCGGATTGGTCGCGCACTGGCGGGTGTGCAGCTTGCCCTCTTCGGTGATATACACCGCTTCGCCCGGCGCGAGGTCGCGAATCAGGGTGAAGCCCAGCACGTCCAGCGAGACGCTTTCGGAGGCAATCATGTACTCGACGCCTTCGTCGGTATGACGCTGGCCGAACACGATCGGACGAATGGCGTTCGGGTCGCGGAAACCGACGATCCCGTAACCGGTGATCATTGCCACCACGGCATAGCCGCCACGGCAGCGGTTGTGCACGTCAGTGACTGCCGCGAACACGTCTTCTTCAGTCGGCTGCAGCTTGCCACGCACCGCCAGCTCATGGGCGAAAACGTTGAGCAGTACTTCCGAATCGGAATTGGTGTTGACGTGACGCAGATCGGACTCGTAGATCTCCTTGGCCAACTGTTCAACGTTGGTCAGGTTACCGTTGTGAGCCAGAGTAATGCCATATGGCGAGTTGACGTAGAACGGCTGGGCCTCGGCCGAGGTCGAGCTGCCCGCCGTCGGGTAACGGACGTGGCCGATACCCATGTGCCCTACCAGGCGCTGCATATGACGCTGCTGGAACACATCGCGAACCAGCCCGTTGTCCTTGCGCAGGAATAACCGGCCCTCATGGCTGGTCACAATACCGGCAGCGTCCTGGCCGCGGTGCTGGAGGACGGTTAGCGCGTCATACAGCGCCTGATTGACGTTCGACTTACCGACGATACCGACGATGCCACACATGCGACGCAACCCCTACTTAATGAATCTGAACTGAGCAACACTCAAGGCGCCTTGGGCCCCAGGAGTTGCTCCTTGAACGGAATGTCAGCCGGTGCGCTGATTCCGCTGGCAAGCCACTGACTGGACATCCCCAATATGAGGTTTTTCGACCAGTCGGCGACCAATAGAAATTGGGGCAGAAGACGAGACTCCTGCCACCAAGGATCCTGTTGTACCGGCCCCAGGCTCAACAGCCCGGCAGCCACCACCACCAGCAAGCCACCACGGGCGGCACCAAAGGCCATGCCCAGGAAGCGATCGGTCCCGGAAAGCCCGGTGACGCGGATCAGTTCGCCGATGAGGAAATTGACCATCGCGCCGACCAGCAAGGTGGCCACGAACAAAATGGCGCAGCCGGCAATAATGCGGGCTGACGGTGTTTGAATATAACTTTCCAGGTACTGCGACAGCGAGCCACCGAACATCCAGGCGACCGCCCCGGCAACGATCCAGGTGAGCAACGACAAGGCTTCCTTGACGAAGCCGCGCTTCAAACTGATCAAACATGAAATGGCGATGATCGCGATGATCGCCCAGTCGACCCAGGTAAATGCCACAGTGCAGCCTACAGACAGATTAGGCGCCGCATTTTAGCAGAGCGCTAGCCCGTCGGTAAGCCGCTAATGCGTTGAGAGGGGCAGGTTTAGCCGCGTTCAGGCTGGAAGCGCACCACAAAACCCTTGAGGTTTTGCTGGCGGCCCAACAAATCACGCAGACGATCGGCTTCGGCGCGCTCGACCAACGGCCCGACGAACACCCGGTTCATGCCACCACTGGTGCGGATATAGGCGTTATATCCTTGACTGCGCAGTTTTTTTTGCATGGCCTCGGCATTGGCCCGGTTGGACAGGCTGGCTAACTGGATCGACCAACTGACCGGCAAGCCATTGCCATCGACTTTCTTGCCCGCACTGTCCGGCTTGGCCGCGCTGGCGACCGACGGTACTGCAGGCTTGGCGGCGGACGCCGGCGCTGGCTTGCTGGCAGCAACCGCAGGCGCCGTTTGTGCCGCAGGAGCGGGTGCTGGTGCTGGTGCTGGAGCAATCGGGATACTGGGTGTTGATGGCGTTGGCTCGGCGGTCGGTTCCGGGATTACCTCAGGTTCTGGAACCTGTACAGGCTCGACCTGAACCTCTGGCAGGGTGGGTGCGGCCGGTGCCACGGGGGCCTCGACACGCACCTGGCGCTGTTCATCCTCACGGGAAAACAGCATTGGCAGGAAAATCACCGCCAACGCCACCAGGACCAGCGCACCAACCATGCGCTGCTTGACCACGCTATCGAGCAAAGCCATTTGTCACTCACTCCTTGGCAGGACGGGCCAACCACTCCAGGGCTTCACCGACACAGAAAAATGATCCGAACAGCAGAATTTCGTCTTCGGCCGTGGCTCGATCAAGTTGCGCCTCAAGCGCAGCCGTCACGCTTGCATAAGAGGTTACCGCAGCGCCAAGGTTCTGCAAGGCAGCCGATATTTCATCAGCCGACCGGGTGCGAGCCGTGGGCAAGGGTGTGACCGCCCAATGCTGGACCAGGCCGTTGAGCTCGGTGATCACGCCCTCCAGATCCTTGTCAGCCAGCAAACCGAACACCGCCAGGCGGCGCCCCTTGACCGGACGAGCGGTCAGACGGGTGGCCAGGTATGAGGCTGCATGTGGGTTGTGCCCTACATCTAGCAGCAGGTTCAGTGGCTTGCCCTTCCAGACCACACTGCGCCGATCCAGGCGTCCGACAACGCGAGTGCGTTGCAGCGCTGCAGCAATCTGTCCGGCATCCCAGGGCAGTTCGAGCAGAAGGTAGGCCTGCAGTGCCAGGGCGGCGTTTTCCATTGGCAGGTCAAGCAACGGCAGGTCGGTCAGTTCAACGCGTTGACCTTGCCCATCCAGACCTCGCCAATGCCAGGCCTGGTCGGTAATGCCCAGATCATAGTCACGGCCGCGCAGGTAAAACGGGCTGCCCAGATTGGCAGCCTGATCCCGCAGCGGCTGCGGCGGATCCAGATCACCACACAGGGCTGGCTTGCCGGTACGGAAGATGCCAGCTTTTTCGAACGCCACCGACTCGCGGCTGTCGCCCAACCAGTCGCTGTGGTCGATACCAATACTGGTCACCAGGGCCAGGTCGGCATCCACCAGGTTGACCGCATCCAGACGACCGCCCAGGCCAACTTCCAGCACCACGGCGTCCAGGGCTGCGCGCTGGAATAACCAGAAGGCCGCCAGGGTGCCCATCTCGAAATAGGTCAGGGAAATTTCGCCACGCGCCGCCTCGACGGCAGCAAAGGCTTCACACAGTGCCTGATCGCGGGCGTAGACACCGGCAATCTGCACCCGCTCGTTGTAACGCAACAGGTGCGGCGAGGCATAGACCCCAACCTTGAGCCCTTGCGCCGCTAACAGCGAGGCGACGAAGGCACAGGTGGAGCCCTTGCCGTTGGTGCCGGTTACGGTAATTACCCGTGCTGCCGGCTTGCCCAGGCCGAGCCGGCTCGCCACTTGCTGCGAACGCTCAAGCCCCATGTCGATGGCTGACGGATGCAGCTGTTCGAGGTAGGCGAGCCAGTCGCCCAGGCTACGCTGTGTCATACCGTGGCAGGAGCCGGTGGAACGACCATCGGCTCGATCGGGGTGGCGACGAATTTCGGCGTCGGCAGGCCCATGAACTGTGCCAGCAGGCTACCCAGGCGTGGGCGCAGTTCATGACGGGAAATGATCATGTCGATAGCGCCATGCTCCAGCAGGAATTCGCTACGCTGGAAGCCTTCTGGCAGTTTTTCGCGAACGGTCTGCTCGATGACGCGCGGGCCGGCGAAACCGATCAGCGCCTTGGGCTCTGCCACGATCACATCACCCAGCATTGCCAGGCTGGCCGATACACCGCCGTAGACCGGGTCGGTCAGCACGGAAATGAACGGCAGGCCTTCTTCGCGCAAGCGCGCCAGGGCGGCGGAGGTCTTGGCCATCTGCATCAGGGAAATCAGGGCTTCCTGCATGCGCGCGCCACCAGAAGCCGAGAAGCAGATCATCGGGCAACGGTTTTCCAGCGCGTAGTTGGCAGCGCGAACAAAGCGCTCACCGACGATGGCACCCATCGAGCCACCCATGAAAGAGAATTCGAAGGCGCAGGCCACGACTGGCATGCCCAACAAGGTGCCGCTCATGGAGATCAGGGCGTCTTTTTCGCCGGTCTGCTTCTGGGCGCCGGTCAGGCGGTCCTTGTACTTCTTGCCGTCGCGGAACTTCAGGCGGTCGACCGGCTCCAGCTCAGCGCCCAGCTCGGCACGGCCTTCAGCGTCCAGGAACAGGTCCAGGCGTGCGCGCGCGCCGATACGCATGTGGTGGTTGCACTTGGGGCAAACATCCAGGGTCTTTTCCAGTTCCGGGCGGTACAGGACAGCCTCGCAGGACGGACATTTATGCCAAAGCCCCTCGGGAACCGAGCTTTTCTTCACCTCGGAACGCATGATCGAAGGGATCAGTTTGTCTACTAACCAGTTGCTCATGCTTTCTTTCTCCAGTATCGCGAGCCTGAAACGTGGTGACGTTGCAGGCCCTGCGCATGCCCTTGAGCTCTATTCAAATGTCAAACGATGAGGGTTTGCTCCGGCGGGCCGCGTACAGCAGGCAACCGCCCTGATCCAAACCCACTTCAACCCTTGCAGTGACAACCGGCAGGCCATCACCCAAACAATTTTCGGTTCGCCCGCAATCCGGGCCCGGCAGCCAGAGCTGCGAAGGTATGGACGGTAGCAGACTGCCAACCGTCACATCCGGGCAGTAGCAAGTCGCTATGCGTTGCGTACCGCCTGCATGAACGCGGCAATCCGCTGTGGATCCTTGATGCCCTTGGACTGCTCTACCCCACCACTGACATCGACGGCATACGGCCGCACCCGGGCGATCGCCTGGGCGACGTTATCGGCGGTCAGGCCACCGGCCAGGATGATCGGTTTGCTCAGGCGCTCTGGCACCAGGGACCAGTCAAAGGCCTCGCCGGTGCCGCCAGGTACGCCAGCGACAAAGGTATCGAGCAGGATTCCACTGGCATTGGCATAAGCCTGGCAACTGGCCTCCAGGTCATCGCCGGGGCGTACACGCAGGGCCTTGATGTAGGGCCGGTTGTAGCCCTCGCAGTCGGCCGGGGTTTCATCGCCGTGAAATTGCAGGAGATCCAGCGGCACGGCCTCGAGAATTTCATTGAGCTCGCAGCGGCTGGCATTGACGAACAGCCCGACCGTGGTCACGAACGGCGGCAGGGCCGCGATGATTGCTCGCGCTTGCTCGACGCTGACTGCGCGCGGGCTTTTGGCATAAAACACCAGGCCGATCGCGTCGGCGCCGGCATCGCAAGCGGCCAACGCATCTTCTACCCGGGTAATCCCGCAGATTTTGCTGCGAACGGCTGACATAGTGGCTGGAACCTCAGCAGGGGCGACAAAGTCCCGGATGTTAGCAAATGCCTTGGGCAACGTCAGCCGACAACGACTCATAGCCTGTAAGGAAATGTGGGCCGATATATCGCTCGGGCAACTCGAACTCGTCGTGGTACTCAACCTGCACCAGATACAACCCATAGGGATGAGCCGTTACCCCACCGCTACGACGCTCACGGCTTTCGAGGACTTCCTTGAGCCATTGCACCGGGCGCTCGCCCGCGCCGATGGTCATCAGCACGCCGGCGATATTGCGCACCATGTGGTGCAAAAAGGCATTGGCGCGAATATCGATCACGATCATCTTGCCATGACGGGTCACGCGCAGGTGGTGGATTTTCTTGACCGGCGACTTGGCCTGGCACTGCCCGGCACGAAAGGCACTGAAATCATGGGTGCCCACCAGATAGTCAGCAGCCGCTGCCATTCGCTCGACATCCAGCGGGCGATGATTCCAAGTGATTTCCTCGCCCAGGTGCGCAGGGCGAATCTGATCGTTGTAGATCACGTAGCGGTAACGCCGGGCAATGGCCTTGAAGCGCGCATGAAAGTGCGCTGGCATCACTTTGGCCCAACTGACGCTGATGTCATGGGGCAAGTTAATGTTGGCGCCCATGGCCCAGGCTTTCATGCTGCGGGGGGCCTGGGTATCGAAATGCACCACCTGGCCGCACGCATGCACACCGGCGTCGGTGCGACCTGCGCAAGACAGCACGACAGGTGAATCAGCCACTTTGGACAGCGCTTCTTCCAGGGTTTGCTGGACGGTCTTCACGCCACTGGCCTGGCGTTGCCAGCCGCAGTAACGCGAGCCTTTGTATTCGACGCCCAATGCGATCCGGTAAAAACCTTCGGCGGCCGCTTCGGCCGCCGATTTATCAATGATTTCCAAGAATTTACAGCCTGTAGGTGTGGGGGAGCGAAGGTAAGCAGGGCTTACTTCTTGACGCTCTTCAACATTTCGAGTGCTTCTTTACGCTGTTCTTCGGTGCCTTCGGTGAGCACCTCGCTGAGGATGTCACGGGCGCCGCCGTCATCGCCCATGTCGATGTAGGCGCGTGCCAGGTCAAGCTTGGTGGCCGACTCGTCAGTACCTGCCAGGTAATCGAATTCCGGCTCGTCAGCGACAGCAGCGGCGTCCGCCTCGGTAAAGCTCGGCAGTTCGATCGGCGGATGGCCCAGCGACTGCGACAGGCTTTCCAGTTGGACATTTACATCGCCCAACTGGACCTTGAAGTCTTCCGGTGCCTGAGCAGGCTCGCCCTCGGGCAGGGACAAGTCGAAATCGTCTGGCAAGGAGAAGTCATCGTCCAGGGCAGCAAACGGATCGTCCACCTCCAGATCGTGATCAAACGCCGCCAATTCCGCCGCAATGTCCACGGGCTCACTGGATTGGGCCGGGATAGGGTCTGCACCGATGTCCAGATCGAAATCATCCAGGCTATCCACTGCTGGGCTGCTCTGCTCGGCATGTTCAGCCAGCAGCGCATCGAAGTCCAGGTCATTGATCTGGGCAGAGTCGGCCGGATCAGTGACCAGGACTGGCGCTTCGTCTGGCACAGGCTCATCAACGGCGGGTTGTTCGACCGTGCTGACCAGCGGTGCGTCCAGATCCAGATCATTGCTGTCTTCAGGCACCACGGCGCCCTGCTCAAGGTCGTGCAATGCCCGCTCATCTTCGGCCAGCTCAGCCGCTGGCAACGCTTGCGACTCATCAAGGCTGAGATCAAACGCCGTATCAAGCTCATCGACGGGTGCCACAGGCACTAGCGGTTCGTCTTTCAACAAATCCTGTACGTATTGCGCATCCAGCTCGGCCGCCAGTGCCGCAGCACTCAGGCCACCGGCAACCACTGTATACATGGCCGGGAAACGACGCTTGAGTGCCTCGACGTCGGCATGGTTCTGGCCGGTGGCAATCAATTGGCGCTCGTTGTTGGTGAAGGCGTCGCGGTCACCGCGCAGGGCATGGACCTCCATCAGCTTCAGGCGCAAATCGCTGCGCTGTGGATCACGCGCCACCGCCGGAGCCAGCGCGCCGGCGGCTTCGATGTAGCGACGCTGCTCGACCAAGCTGTCGACCCGCGCCATCAGCTCGGTATCTGGAATCGGCTCAACGGCCGGGGCGATCAATGGGGCCGTGATCGGTGCATTGGCGGGTGGTGCGGAACGCTCGGAGTAGCGTGTTTCCGGCCCTTCGGAGGCGGTGGCAGCCGCAGCCGTGGCGGCCACGAACGAAGGAGCAAGCTTGACGCTCGGCGCAGGGGTTTCGATGCCCTCGAAATGAGCGTCCTGGAGGGTGAATTCTTCGGCTGGATAATCGGACTCTTCGGACAGCGCGCGGGCCATGCGCATGTGCTTCTCTGCTTCAAGCTGAGCCTTGCGACGGCGCGCCAGCAGCAACAGGAGCAACAGCAGCACCAGCACCGAAGCGCCAGCAATCAGGCCGAGCAGGATCGGATTGCCCATCAGCGCTTGCAGCGTATCGTCAGCCTTGTCGATGGCTACAGGCGATGGGCTAGCCTCAGGGGGCTCAGCCTCGTCAACATTCGGGGCAGTATCGACGGCTGCTGGTGCGGGCGCTTGGGTGTCCGTCGATGGCGCTTGCCCAGGAGCGACCAATTCGGCGGAAATCGGCGCCGCTGCCTCGGCAGAAGGTGTGCTGTCGCCGGCTCCCGATCCGGCTTCCAGACGTGCCAGCTGATCGTTTTTCAGCTGGATCAGCTTTTGCAGCTTGTCCAACTGGCTATGCAGATCGGCCATCCGACTTTGCAACTCGGCGTTGCTGCGCTTGGTGGTATCGAGGCTTTCCTGGGCGACGGCAAGCTTGTTGTTCAGGGCCTTGCTCTCGCTGCCTGTGCCCTTGCCCGCTGACACCAGGCTGAGTTTGTCCTGATCCTGGGCTGGCGCAGGCGCGCCCTGCTCCTGGCTTCGACGCGTGGCATCGAGCTGTTGCGCACGCGGCCCCAGGCGGCGACCTTCGCGCCAAGCCGCGTTTTGCTCGGCCACGTCGGCAATCGCCTGGGCTGGCGGCAGGCTGGCGGCTTGCTGCGCATCGGGCAAGCGCAACACCTGGCCGGTTTTCATGCGGTTGATATTGCCGCCAATAAAGGCATCAGGGTTAAGCGCCTGAATGGCCAGCATGGCCTGCTGAACCGAAGCGCCCTGGCGATTACGCGAGGCAATCTCCCACAGCGTGTCATTGCGATGGGTGGTGTATTGGCTGGCGCTGCTGACGGCAGGCGTCACACCCTGGCCTGCAGCCTCGGCGGCTTCAGGCGAGAATTTGGAAGGGTCGAGCAGGATGCTGTACTCACGCATCAACCGGCCCTGGGGGTAACGCACCTGAACCACGAATTTGACGAATGGCTCAGGCAGCGGCTTGCTGGAAGTGACGCGCAGTACACTTTTGCCGTTGGGATTGACCACTGGGGTAAAGGTCAAGTCCTCAAGATAGCTCTGCAGCTGGACGCCGGCCTTGGCGAACTCTTCGGGCAATGCCAGGCCTGGCTGCATCTCGGCGGCACTCAGGCCGTCGACATCACGCAGCTCGATTTCCGCCAGCAGCGGCTGGTTCTGCGCCGACTTGAGGGTCAGTTCCCCCAACTCGAGTGCCTGCGCCATACCGGAAGACAGCGCCGACGCAGCGGCTATTGCTAACACCAGTTTGCGAACTTGAACCATGAGCTAATCCTTTGTTTGAGCGCTCCTCGCAGGCGAGAAGAAGTGAAAGTTGCCATGAGGCACGGTCTTGCAACAATGCCCCCGCAAGCCCCCGTTGGCAGCTCACTTCCAGCAAGCGGCCCGCGTATGACGGCAGGCCGAGAATCATTTGGTAAATTGTTGCCAAGTATCTTTTAGAGAAAGTCTTTTATCAACAATTCGGCCACCTGGACGGCGTTCAAGGCAGCGCCTTTGCGCACGTTGTCGGTGGTCAGCCACAGATTGAGTTGCTGGCCATCATCAATGCCACCACGCACCCGCCCAACGTAGACCACATCTTGCCCTACCGCATCCCCCACCGGTGTCGGGTAGTCGCCCGCCTCCACCAACTCGATTCCCGGCGCCTGGTCCAGCGCTGCATTGATCGCCGTAATGTCCACCGGCGTGCGGCTGCGAACCGAGACAGTAAAGCTATCGCCAAAAAATACCGGCACTTGAATGCAGGTCACAGCGATTTTGAGTAAAGGCAGCGCCAGCAGTCCGCGTAACTCCTCCACCAGGCGTCGTTCCAGTTGCAAATGGCCCTGTTCGTCAGGCGTGCCAACTTGTGCCAGCAGGTTGAACGCCACCTGGCGGTCAAAGAATCGCGGCTCCAGAGGCCGGGCATTGAGCAGTTCGGCGGTCTGGCGAGCCAACTCATTCACCCCTTCGCGACCTTTGGCCGATATGGCCAGGCAAGCGGTGACATTGACCTGTTCCAGCTCAATCAGTTCACTCAGCGGTGCAAGCGCCACGGCCAAGGTGATGGCAGCAGCGCTGGGGCTGGCCACCTGGACCGGAGCCTTGAGGCCGATCAGCGCTTGCGGGTTGGCTTCGGGCACCACGGCGGGGAGTGGCAAGGCGCCCGACAGGTCGATTACCGCGCAGCCAGCGGCGCTGGCGCGGCCGGCATAGCTGAGCGAAACCGAAGGGCTGGCGGCGAAAAACACCAATTTGACCAGGCTAAAATCGAACTGATCGACTTCACGAACGCGCACGTTTTTGTTGCGAAACAGCACCGAACTTCCCGCAGACTCGGCGCTGGCGAGCAAGTGAAGGGTTCCGATGGGAAAATCCCGCTCCTCGAGAATCTGCACCAGCGTCTCGCCAACCAAACCTGTGGCGCCGATCACGGCGATATCGAATGTCTGATTCATGGGGGGATTTCCTCTGGCAGAACGGGGGAGCGGCACTTTACTCGGATTGACCGGCGACGTACACGCCGGTAGGAGCACGGCTTGCCGGCGATCGGGCCACCGCGGCGTATCAGTCATGACGCCTCGCGGGCAAGCCCGGCTCCTACAGGGGCGGCGACGTACACGCCGGTAGGAGCACGGCTTGCCGGCGATCGGCATAGGTATCTACACATCTTTTGGTGTACTGCATTTCGTAGCAGTGGACGAGTAGAACGAGGCCACGTCCGGCTGCGCAGCAGTCGTAAAACCTGGCACTTCAGTATTCAGATACACCGCGAGTACAGGCTTTGCGAGGACTACGTCCCCGGACCTGGCCTCGCTGAACTCGTCTACTGCTACGAATGTAGCCGCTGACGAGGTACGAGGCTGCGATCGGCAGCGAAGCGGCCGTAAAACCTGAGACCGTAATCCATCAGGCACACCGAAGGGCCTGAATTTACGACGGCTTCGCCGCCGATCGCAGCCTCGTACCTCGGCAGCGGCTACAAGAGCCGCGCTGCCCCAGAATTGTGTAGATACCTATGCGGCGATCGGGCCACCACTAACAAAAAACCCGCGACTCCAGGGAAGTCGCGGGTTTTAAGGACAGCGGCTGGCGATTAACGCTCCAGCAGAATCCGCAGCATGCGGCGCAGCGGCTCGGCCGCGCCCCACAACAGTTGGTCGCCAACGGTGAAGGCGCCCAGGTATTGCGAACCCATGTTCAGCTTGCGCAGACGACCCACCGGGATATTCAAGGTACCGGTGACGTTGGTCGGGCTCAGCTCCTGCATGCTGATCTCGCGCTGGTTCGGGATCAGCTTCACCCAAGGGTTGTGCTGGCTGATCATGCCTTCGATATCGGCCAGCGGTACATCCTTGTTCAGCTTGATGGTCAGCGCCTGGCTATGGCAACGCATGGCGCCGATACGCACGCAGATGCCGTCGACCGGGATCGGGCTCTTGATACGACCCAGGATCTTGTTGGTCTCGGCCTGGGCCTTCCACTCTTCGCGGCTCTGACCGTTCGGCAGTTCCTTGTCGATCCATGGGATCAGGCTGCCGGCCAGCGGCACGCCGAAGTTCTCGGTCGGATAAGCTTCGCCACGCATGGCTTCTGCGACCTTGCGGTCGATGTCGAGAATCGCACTGGCAGGGTTAGCCAGGTCATCTGCAACGGCTGCGTGGGTAGCACCCATCTGCTTGATCAGTTCACGCATGTTCTGCGCGCCGGCACCGGAGGCGGCCTGATAGGTCATGGCGCTCATCCACTCGACCAGGCCGGCTTCGAACAATCCGCCCAGGCCCATCAGCATCAGGCTGACGGTGCAGTTGCCACCGATGTAGTTCTTGGTGCCCGCATCCAGCTGCTGGTCGATCACCTTGCGGTTGACCGGGTCCAGCACGATCACTGCGTCATCCTGCATGCGCAGGCTGGAAGCAGCATCGATCCAGTAGCCTTGCCAGCCGGCTTCACGCAGCTTGGGGAAAACTTCGCTGGTGTAGTCGCCGCCCTGGCAGGTCAGAATCACATCGAGGGTCTTGAGCTCCTCAATGCTGTAGGCGTCCTTGAGCGGGGCAATATCCTTGCCAACCGCAGGGCCTTGGCCGCCCACGTTGGAAGTGGTGAAGAACACCGGTTCAATAAGATCGAAATCCTGCTCTTCCAGCATGCGCTGCATGAGCACGGAACCGACCATTCCGCGCCAACCGATCAGACCTACACGTTTCATCGCAACTACACCTTTGACAAAAAAGTGGGCCGCTGGCACATCAAAAAAGCCAGCGGGCCCGAGAGATTACAGATTCCGCAGCGCCGCGACTACTGCGTCGCCCATTTCCTGCGTACCCACTTTCACACAACCGGCCGACCAGATGTCGCCAGTGCGCAGCCCTTGGTCCAGCACCAGGCTGACAGCCTGCTCGATGGCATCGGCAGCAACCTGCTGATTGAAGCTGTAACGCAGCATCATCGATACCGACAGGATAGTCGCGAGCGGGTTGGCAACGCCAAGGCCGGCGATGTCCGGTGCAGAGCCGTGGCACGGCTCGTACATGCCTTTGTTGTTGGCATCCAGCGAGGCTGAAGGCAGCATGCCGATGGAACCGGTGAGCATGGACGCTTCGTCCGACAGAATGTCGCCGAACATGTTGTCGGTCACCATCACGTCGAATTGTTTCGGCGCGCGTACCAATTGCATGGCAGCGTTGTCGACGTACATGTGGCTCAGTTCGACATCCGGGTAATCCTTGGCCACTTGCTCAACCACTTCACGCCACAACTGGCTGGAGGCCAGTACGTTGGCCTTGTCGACCGAGCAGAGCTTCTTGCCGCGTACACGCGCTATGTCGAAGCCGACGCGGGCAATACGGCGGATTTCGCTTTCGCTGTACGGCAGGGTGTCGTAGGACTGGCGCTCGCCGTTTTCCAGCTCGCGGGTACCCCGCGGGGCGCCAAAGTAGATGCCACCGGTCAATTCGCGAACGATCAGGATGTCCAGGCCAGCAACGATTTCCGGTTTCAGCGACGAGGCATCAGCCAGTTGCGGATAAAGAATCGCCGGGCGCAGGTTGCCGAACAGGCCCAACTGCGAACGGATTTTCAGCAGACCGCGCTCAGGGCGAATGTCACGCTCGATCTTGTCCCATTTCGGCCCGCCCACGGCGCCCAGCAATACGGCGTCAGCGTTGCGTGCGCGCTCCAGGGTTTCGTCGGCCAGGGGCACGCCATGCTTGTCGATGGCAGCGCCGCCGATCACGTCGTGCTCAAAACCAAAGCCCAGCTGGAACTTGTCGTTGGCCAGCTCCAGCACCTTGACCGCTTCGGCCATGATTTCCGGACCAATACCGTCACCAGGGAGAATCAGAATCTGCTTGCTCATGCTTTCCTCTATTCCATTCGATTAGCGCGCCGCAATGGCCCACTGGGTAAATTCTTATCGCTGAGTCCGGAGCACCAGCACATCGGTGCTGCGTTCATCGCGGCTAAAGCCGGCTCCTACCATGGGATTGTGTTGCTCAATGCCAGTCAGTTAAGGCATCAAATGACACAACCCGGGAGCGGCTTTACCGGGATGCCGGACCACCGCGAATGAAAACACCACGGTTTTCCAGGTAGTGCGCGTCATCGTTCAGTCGCGAAACAACCACGGCTGACTGGCACGGTGCTTGGCTTCGAAGCTGGCAATGGCATCGCCGTCTTGCAAGGTCAGGCCGATATCGTCCAGGCCATTGAGCAGGCAATGCTTGCGAAACGCATCGATTTCGAAGCTCAGGACCTTGCCGTCGGGACGAGTGACAGTCTGAGCCTGAAGGTCGACGCTCAACTGGTAACCAGGCTGCGCTTCGACTTGCTTGAACAGCTCATCGACTTCTTCGTCGCTCAAAATGATCGGCAACAGGCCGTTCTTGAAGCTGTTGTTGAAGAAGATGTCTGCGTAGCTCGGCGCGATGATGCTGCGAAAGCCGTACTCTTCCAGCGCCCATGGCGCGTGCTCGCGGCTGGAACCACAACCGAAGTTTTCTCGCGCCAGCAGCACGCTGGCACCTTGATAACGCTCGTGATTGAGAACGAATTCCTGGTTGAGCGGGCGCTTGGAGTTGTCCTGGTAAGGCTGGCCCACATCCAGGTAGCGCCACTCGTCGAACAGGTTCGGGCCAAAGCCGGTGCGCTTGATCGACTTCAAGAATTGCTTGGGAATGATCTGGTCGGTGTCGACGTTGGCACGATCCAATGGCGCAACAAGGCCGGTGTGTTGGGTAAAGGCTTTCATGCTGCGCTCCCTTGAATCAACTCGCGTACATCAACAAAACGGCCCGAAACAGCAGCAGCGGCGGCCATCGCCGGGCTGACCAAATGGGTACGACCACCTGCGCCCTGGCGCCCTTCGAAGTTACGGTTGGAGGTCGACGCACAATGCTCGCCCGACTCCAGGCGGTCAGGGTTCATGGCCAGGCACATCGAGCAGCCCGGTTCACGCCATTCAAAGCCGGCTTCGATGAAAATCTTGTCCAGGCCTTCCTTTTCAGCCTGTTGCTTCACCAGGCCCGAGCCCGGTACCACAATGGCTTGCTTGACGGTGGAAGCCACTTTGCGACCCTTGGCGATAACGGCCGCGGCACGTAAGTCTTCGATCCGAGAGTTAGTGCACGAGCCGATAAAGACGCGGTCCAGCTGGATATCGGTGATCGGCTGGTTGGCGGTCAGGCCCATGTACTTGAGGGCGCGCTCGATCGAGCCACGCTTGACCAGGTCGGTCTCGCGGGCCGGGTCCGGCACGCACTGGTCAACGGCCAGTACCATTTCCGGCGAAGTGCCCCAGCTGACTTGTGGCTTGATCTGAGCGGCGTCCAGTTCGACGATGGTGTCGAATTGGGCATCGGCGTCGGAAACCAGATCTTTCCAGGCTTCGACGGCCAAGTCCCACTCGGCACCCTTGGGTGCAAACGGACGACCCTTGACGTACTCGACGGTTTTTTCGTCCGCCGCCACCAGACCAACGCGCGCGCCTGCCTCAATGGCCATGTTGCAGATCGTCATACGACCTTC
The DNA here is from genome assembly GCF_057838865.1 of Pseudomonas sp. KH_021. Lineage (NCBI taxonomy): Bacteria > Pseudomonadati > Pseudomonadota > Gammaproteobacteria > Pseudomonadales > Pseudomonadaceae > Pseudomonas > Pseudomonas sp. KH_021. The sequence goes on from NZ_CM174477.1 coordinate 4,662,351, forward strand.
GACGGACAGCTCACGGATGGCGCTGCCGGCGAACTCGATGGCATGGCCGTTGCCGCCAGCGGTGCCGATCTTGCCGATCACAGCCAGGACGATGTCTTTGGCGGTGACACCAAAAGGCAACTCACCTTCGACCAATACCAGCATGTTTTTCATTTTCTTGGCGACCAGGCACTGGGTCGCGAGCACGTGCTCGACTTCCGAGGTCCCGATACCGTGCGCCAGGGCACCGAAAGCGCCATGGGTGGAGGTGTGAGAGTCGCCGCAGACCACGGTCATGCCGGGCAAGGTCGCGCCCTGCTCCGGGCCGATCACGTGAACGATGCCCTGGCGGACGTCATTCATCTTGAATTCAGTGATGCCGTATTCGTCGCAGTTATCATCCAGAGTCTGCACCTGCAGGCGCGACACTTGGTCGACGATGGCTTCGATACCGCCCTTGCGCTCTGGCGTGGTCGGCACGTTGTGGTCGGGCGTGGCGATGTTCGCATCGATGCGCCATGGTTTGCGGCCGGCCAGGCGCAGACCTTCGAAGGCTTGTGGCGACGTCACTTCGTGGATGATATGGCGATCGATGTAGATCAGCGCCGAACCATCGTCGCGCTGCTTGACCAAATGCGAATCCCAGAGCTTGTCGTAAAGCGTTTTGCCGGCCATCAGACTTTTCCTCATCAGCGTCTTTCTATGCCAATAACCCCTTGGCTTGTACGGACGATGCTATGCGGTTAGATTCAATAACTCAAATTCATATTTTTTATGCTTTGGATAACCAAAAGGAATTCGAACCCGTGGACCTGGCCAATCTCAATGCTTTTATTGCCATCGCCGAAACGGGCAGTTTTTCAGGTGCCGGTGAACGCTTGCATTTGACCCAGCCGGCCATCAGCAAACGCATTGCCGGGCTCGAACAACAACTCAATGTACGCCTGTTCGATCGCCTCGGGCGGGAAGTCAGCCTGACGGAAGCCGGGCGCGCCTTGCTGCCTCGCGCCTACCAGATATTGAATGTGCTGGACGATACGCGCCGGGCCCTGACCAACCTGACCGGCGAAGTCAGCGGACGCCTCACTTTAGCCACCAGCCACCATATCGGCCTGCATCGCTTGCCACCGCTGCTACGGGCCTTTACCCGAAAATACCCGTTGGTCGCCTTGGATATTCAGTTTCTGGATTCGGAAGTCGCCTACGAGGAAATTCTCCATGGCCGAGCGGAGCTGGCGGTCATTACCCTGGCACCCGAGCCTCACACCCTGGTCAAGGCCATAACGGTCTGGGAAGACCCGCTGGATTTTGTCACCGCCCCCGAACACAGCCTGGCGCTGCAAGGCGCCGTCAGCCTGGCTGACATCGCCCACCATCCAGCGGTTTTCCCCGGCGGCAATACCTTTACCCACCACATCGTCCAGCGCCTGTTCGAAGCCCAGGGGCTGACGCCGAATATCGCCATGAGCACCAACTATCTGGAGACCATCAAGATGATGGTTTCGATCGGACTGGCCTGGAGTGTGCTTCCACGTACTATGCTCGATGAACAAGTAGTCCGGATTCCATTGCCGGGCATACAACTGTCACGCCAGCTAGGCTACATCCTGCACACAGAAAGAACGTTATCGAACGCTGCACGGGCGTTCATGGCATTACTGGATATGCATAAAACGCAGGCGTAGCCCCCCTTGCGACAAGCCTGCGGCTACAGATCGGTCTCATGGAAGCTCCATTCGCCAAAGGTCTGGTATTGATGCCCAAGTCAGCAAAAGGCTTCCCGCGCCTGCCCCGCATTCATGCAGCAGACCCCCAGGAGTCGGAACAAACCTGGGAAAGCGCGCCACAACTGCTCGCTGCTCTGAACGGCGCGAATCTGGGCGCCTGGTTCTGGGACATCGAAACCGGCAAGATCAGTTGGTCACGGGGCACCCAGGCGCTGTTTGGCTACGACCCACACCAGCCGCTGCCCAAAGATCTGGATTACATCGACTTGCTGCTGCCCGAAGACCGGCCGCGAACCCTTCAGGCCTTTTATGCAGTGCTCAACGGCGAACCCGCCGAACAAGCATTGCGCCACCGTATTCGCTGGCCCGACGGCAGCATGCACTGGTTGGAAATCAACGGCAGCCTGGTCAAGGACAAGCACGGCAAACCGCAGATCATCGGCGTGATTCGCGAAATCACTCGCCAGCGCGAGCGGGAAACCGCCCTGATCAACTCGGAAAAGCGCTTCGCCACCCTGTTTCACCTCAGCCCCAATGTCATTCTCCTGACCCGGCGCATGGATGGCCTGATTTACGAGGTCAATCATCACTTCGAAAAAATGCTCGGCTGGTCCGGCCACCAGATCATCAACAAAACCACGCTGGAGCTGGGCCTGTGGGCAGATCCGCAACAACGCCAGCAGGTGCTTGATGCCACGCGCAGCAGCCTCGAGCCTGCCAGCCTGGAAGTACAGTGGCGCGCCAGCAACGGCCAAATCCATGACGGTCTCCTCTGCGCCCAAAACATCGAGATGGACGGCGTGACCTTCCTGCTCAGTACCTTTATTGACACCACCGAGCGCAAACGCGCCGAACAGGCACTCAAGGATAGCCAGGAACGCCTGGACCTGGCCCTGGATTCGGCACAACTAGGTACCTGGGACTTGCATATACCCAGTGGCATGCTCTACGGCTCGGCCCGTGCGGCGCAACTGCACGGGCTGGAGCCGGTGGCTTTTCATGAAGCGTTCGACGCGTTTTTCGAAGGCATTCCCGAAGCTGAACGCAACACCATGCGCCAGGCTTACCGCAGCTTGCGCAAAGGGTCGGCCGGCAACTATCAGATTACCTATCACATCCAGCTGGACAACGGCGCCACACGCTTTATCGAAAGCCGTGCGCGCCTGTATCGGGACGAAAACGGTGCACCGCTACGCATGGCCGGCACCCTGCTCGATATCACCGAGCAGGTGGAGCGCGAGCAACGCCTGATCAGCTCCGAAGAAAAGTTCGCCAGCCTGTTCCAAGCCAGCCCCGACCCCATTTGCGTCACCCGCCAGGACAACGGTCAGTTTATCGAGATCAACCCGGCCTTCACCCAGACCTTTGGCTGGACAGCCCAGGAAGCGATTGGCAGAAACGCCGGGCAACTGGGGTTCTGGGCCGACGCCTCGCCACGGGTGCAGCGCATCGAGCAGGTCATCCGCGACCAGGCGCTGAATAACGTAGCCGTCAGCGTTAATCACCAGGACGGCCAGACCCTCACCTGCGTGATTTCCAGTCGCCTGATCAAGGTCGATGACCAGCCCTGCAGCGTCACGACCCTGCGCGATATCACCCAGCAACAACGAGCAGAAGCGGCGCTGAAGGCCAGCGAGGAGAAGTTTGCCAAGGCCTTTCATTCCAGCCCCGACGCCATCATCATCAGCGAACGCGACAGCGGTCGGTATCTGGAGGTCAACGACGGGTTCTGCCGCCTGACCGGCTTTCGGGCTGAGGATGTGATTGGTCGCACTGCCTGGGAGATCGGTTTGTGGGCCGACGATAAGCAGCTCACGACGCTGCTGAAGGATTTTCGCGACGAAGGCCGCGTACATCCCAGAGAGATGATCGGGCATAACAAGCGCGGCGACTTTCTGACGCTGGAAGTCTCGGTCGAGCCGATCACCCTGAATGAGGCCCCCTGCCTGCTGCTAACCGCACGTGATGTCAGCCAGCTGAAAAGCGCCCAGGCGCAGATTCGCCACCTGGCCTATCACGATCCTTTGACCAACCTGCCCAACCGCGCCCTGCTGATGGACCGGCTGAGCCAACAGATTGCCCTGCTCAAGCGCCATAACCTGCGTGGCGCCCTCCTGTTCCTGGACCTTGACCACTTCAAACACATCAACGATTCATTGGGCCATCCGGTCGGCGATACGGTACTAAAGATCATCACCGCACGGCTGGAAGCCAGTGTGCGCATGGAGGACACCGTGGCGCGCCTGGGCGGTGACGAATTCGTAGTATTGCTCAGTGGCCTGGAAGGCAGCCACAGCGAGGTCGCCCAGCGCGTTCGAGAAATAGCCGACTCCCTGCGTTCAATTCTGGCCGACCCCATGACGCTGGACGGCCAGCCCCTGCAAGTCACGCCCAGCATCGGCGTGGCCTTGATTCCCGACCATGGCTCAACCCCGGCCGACTTGCTCAAGCGCGCCGACATTGCGCTTTATCGCGCCAAGGACTCGGGCCGCAACACCACACAGATGTTCCATAGCAGCATGCAAAAAGCCGCCAGTGAACGCCTGCAGATGGAAAATGACCTGCGTCAGGCCCTGGCCCGAGGCGAATTGAGCCTGCACTTCCAACCCCAGGTCGATGCCCGCGAAGATCGGATCGTCGGTGCCGAAGTGCTGCTGCGCTGGCGGCATCCGAAACTGGGCTATCAACCGCCCTCACAGTTTATTCAGGTGCTGGAAGAGAGCGGTCTGATTCTGGAGGTGGGCAACTGGATTCTCGACGAGGCCTGCAATGCCTGCGCACAACTGCTGCGAGAGGGATTGATCGATATCGATTTCAGCCTGTGCGTGAATATCAGCCCACGCCAGTTTCGCCAGAATGATTTCGTCCAGCGCGTGGAACGCAGTCTCAAGGATTATCAATTGCCCTGCTCGCTGCTCAAGCTTGAGATCACTGAAGGGATCGTGATTCAGAACCTGGAAGACACCATCGACAAAATGCGTCGCCTGCGAAGCCTGGGCGTTTGTTTTGCCATGGATGATTTTGGCACCGGCTATTCATCGCTGACGTACCTCAAGCGCTTGCCGGTCGATGCCCTGAAAATCGACCAATCCTTCGTCCGCGACGCCCCGCAAGACCCCAACGACGCAGAGATCGTCCGCGCCATCGTCGCCATGGCCCACAGCCTCGAGCTGCATGTGATTGCAGAAGGGGTTGAGCTTTCCGAGCAACTTGAATTTCTGGAGGGGTTGGGCTGCCATTTGTATCAAGGCTATCTGCACAGCAGGCCGTTGCCATTGGACGGATTTCGCCAATTGCTACGCGAACAGTAATTACATGGACTCGCCCCAACCGAGGCGTCTATGCGCCACGGTGGCATCTATAAAGAAGCCAACGACAGCGAGGGCGAGCCCATGAAAAAGCATACGACCAACAATCACTCTTTGTCTTCAGCCGACCTAGCAACCTGTTCGACCGTCTCGGTAGATCTTGCCAAGAGGGTCTTCCAGGTGGCCGGGGAAAACGCCCTGGGCCAAGTGGTGTACGAGGACCGAATCAAATCGCGCGAAGCCTTCCAGGCGTTTCTTCGCCAACTGCCCATGAGCGTCATGGTGCTGATGGAAACAGGCCCAGGCGCTCAGGCATGGGCGCGGTTGCTGCAGGCCCAAGGCAACCCGGTGCGGATCCTGCCTGCGCAGCATGTGGCCGATCATCGCAGCGGGCCGAAGAATGATCGCAACGATGCACATGCGATCTTGCGGGCGGGTCGAGATAGTCGGATTGTCTCAGTGCCGGTCAAAAGTGCCGCGGCGCTGGCCATGCAGGCACTGCATCGCGCCCGCCAGGGCTATGTGCGGCGGCGCACGGCCATGGGTAATCAGATGCGTGGCTTGCTGCTCGAGCATGGCGTGGCCTTGGCGCAAGGTGAGGCGGCGATCAGCCGGGTGGTGCCGCGGATACTCGAGGATGCCACCCAGCCGCTGCCGGATCTGCTGCGCGAGCTGATTGCTGAGCTGCTCGGCGAATGGAGCCAGTTGGGCGAGCGCGTCAGCGTGTTGACCGGCCGACTGGAAACGGCCGCACAGCAGGATGAGACGGCGAAAAGGTTGATGACGGTGCGTGGCATCGGTCCGATCATCGCCACCGCGCTGCTGGCCAAGCAGGTCGAGCCTGAGCGCTTCGCCAACGCACGCCAGTTTGCCGCCTACTTTGGTTTGGTGCCCACTCAGCACAGCAGCGGACAGAAAATCCGGCTGGGCAAGATGAGCAAGCAGGGCGACGCCTACCTACGCAGCCTGGCGATCCAGGGCGCGCATGCGGTCTTGAGACAGGTGCGGCCTGATTCGGAACAACCCGATGACCGGCGCTTGCTGCGCTGGCTGTGTCGCTTGGGTCGCAAGGAAACGGCCGTCCGATTGGCCAACCGTACCCTACGCATCGTCTGGGTATTACTGAAAACCGAGCAGACCTATCGTCGCCACATGGGCAATGTCCAGGAGGCGACGATGAGTCACTGATCCACAGAGTTCTGCCACCGGGGCGTTAAAGCGCTCCAACCCTTGCTAAAGAACATTGACCCCAGGTCAGACCGTCGCGGATTGATGCCTGTGCTCCTACTGGCCCTTGAGGCCTTAACGTAATTGGCATACCGCGAGCTTATTGAATGTTGGCCAGAAGCCGATCAGGCTTCCTCGAGTAGGCCTTATACATAGATGCAGCCGGGTAGCAGTGTTCAAAAGCGGGTTGATAGTGGGGGCGAGTCCATACATAGGAGCAGACCTTGCCGGAGTGCCGGACCATCGCGATGGGCGCACCGCAATGCATCAGGCAAACCGCGGCGCGCCCTTCGCGACCAAGGTCTGCTCCTACAGCTAGGCGGCGGCCTGGGCCGGCATGCCCATCAGTTCGCTGATGCGCTGCAGGTCCTGTTCACGGCGCAGCACTGCGAACAACTCAACCGCTTCAGGGTAAGCCTTGGTCAACAGGGCAACCCATTGCTTCAGGCGACCCGGTGCCGAACGAGGTGTCAGCTTGGCCATCGCTTGCAGCCAGAACTGCTGCAACAGCGGCTGCAGCGCGTCCCAACTCATGGGTTGCGGGTCGCGACCGGCGCGCACATCCGCAATTTGCCTGGCCAAGTCAGGACGGGCCACCAGGCCTCGGCCGAGCATGATGTCTTCGACACCGCTGACTTCGCGACAACGCCGCCAGTCCTCAAGCGTCCAGACCTCGCCATTGGCATAGACCGGCACTTTGACCACCTCCTGGACCCGCGCTACCCATTCCCAATGAGCCGGCGGCTTGTAACCGTCGGCCTTGGTGCGGGCATGCACCACAATCTGCTCGGCGCCACCTTCGGCCAGTGCCGTTGCACACTCGAGCGCCCCATCGGGGCTGTCGAAGCCCAAGCGCATCTTTGCGGTGACCGGGATATGCGCAGGCACCGCCCGACGTACCTCCCGAACAATGGTGTGCAACAATTCCGGCTCCTTGAGCAGCACCGCCCCACCGCGGGACTTGTTCACCGTCTTGGCCGGGCAGCCAAAGTTCAGATCGATCACCGGCGCACCCAGCTCGCAGGCCAGCGCCGCATTCTCCCCCAGGCAAACCGGGTCAGAACCCAGCAACTGCACGCGCAGCGGCACTCCGGCACGAGTCTTGGCACCGTGCTGCAGCTCAGGCGCCAGCTTGTGGAAATAGGCTGGCGTCAGCAGTTGGTCATTGATCCTGATGAACTCGGTGACACACCAATCGATGCCACCGACCTGAGTCAGCACGTCGCGCAGGATGTCGTCGACCAGGCCTTCCATGGGGGCCAGGGCTATTTGCATGGGGGATGTCTCGGGGGAAAAGGGCGGCATTCTAACAGAGCCAAACGGTGATGGAGTCTTCGCCGCCTGGCGGTGGGAGCGTGGCTTGCCGGAGTGCCGGACCACCGCGAATTGAGTCCAACGCGAACGATCAGGCACTCACCGAGGCAGCCCCTATCAACGCCGGGCCATAGCCCTCAATAAACTCTGCCGGCATCCGCTTCGGCCGCCCAGTGGACAGTTCAATGCAGACAAAGGTGGTGTGAGCGCGTAGCAGGGTCGTGCCGTCGCTGGGACGGATCAACTGGAACTGCCGAGTCATCTTCAGGCGCTGATCCCAATCGACGATCCAGGTACCCAGCTGCAACTCGTCGTCTTCATAGGCAGCCGCCAGGTAGTCTATTTCATGGCGAACCACAGCCATGGCCCGATCCAACCGCCGATACTCAGTCAAATCCAGGCCCAAGCGCTGGGAGTGCCGCCAGGCGCAGCGCTCCAGCCAAGTAACGTAAACAGCGTTGTTAGCGTGGCCGAGGCCGTCGATATCCTCGGCGCCCACCCGCAGATCAATAACAAATGGTGTTGCCAGATCCCAATTCATGCCCGCTCCTGGTCAGATTGATTCGGCCAGGCGCCAGTGTAACGGACGAATCCAATTCAAGGTGTTACTCGATCAGATCACTGCCGCCTTGGCAGCCCGCAAGACACGGTCAGACAGCTCATTACCCCCCAGGGCTTTGGCCAGGGCAAGACCACCGACCATCAAGGCCAAGTCTGCCAGCACCTTATCAGCCTCCTCCGGCGTGTCCGCCAGTTGAGCCATCATCAATTCCAGGTGCTCGGCCAATACCGTCCTGAACGCTTCAGGCAGGCGCACCATCTCCCCTAGGGCAGTCGGCAGTGGGCAGGCCTGCTCAGTGGCATCACGATGCTTGCGTGACAGGTAGAACGCCGCCATCAAGGCGCGGCGCTCTTCCCCACTCATGGAGGGATCGACTTGACTGAGCGCTGCTCGGCGCTGTCCGAGGAGATGGCTGAACGCCTCCAGCATCAAGGCGTCCTTGCTTTCAAAATGCGTATAGAAACCACCCACGGTCAGCCCGGCTGCGCCCATGACGTCGCTGACGCTGGGCTCGGCCGGGCCATGCTGGATCAGGGCCGAGCTTGCTGCCTGAAGAATTTTCTCGCGCGTTCTGGCTTTTTTGTCGCTCATGGCGGGCTCCAAATATTATGGACTTAATATTATGCCCGTCATATTTTTTGGCAAGCAGAAAATCGACCTTTGTCTGCAGTGACAAGGTCGATTTAAGGTCAGGATATTTTTAAGGCAGAAAAACAAAAGGCTCATTCAAAAAGTGAATGAGCCTTAAAAGTCCCGCAGAGCGGGTAAAAGTGGCGTCCCCTAGGGGACTCGAACCCCTGTTACCGCCGTGAAAGGGCGGTGTCCTAGGCCACTAGACGAAGGGGACGCATAACCTTCGAGCAGGTTCGTTTTCACGAACCCTGGCAATTTGGTGGAGCTAGACGGGATCGAACCGTCGACCTCTTGCATGCCATGCAAGCGCTCTCCCAGCTGAGCTATAGCCCCGGATTTTTCGCCTCGCGGCGGAGCGATCTCTTGCGACATCGCTTCTGTAAAACTGGCGTCCCCTAGGGGACTCGAACCCCTGTTACCGCCGTGAAAGGGCGGTGTCCTAGGCCACTAGACGAAGGGGACGCAAACCCTTCTTACCAACGATCAGAGCTGGAGTTCTGATCGTATCCGAAGTCAGTGTAGCCGACTGCGGACTTGGAATTTGGTGGAGCTAAACGGGATCGAACCGTTGACCTCTTGCATGCCATGCAAGCGCTCTCCCAGCTGAGCTATAGCCCCACAGTGTGCTTTGAACTCTCGTTCATCGCTGTGGACGGGGCGCATATTAAGATCGGATCGGGATCCTGTCAAACTTATTTTCAACAAAATTCAAAATTTTTTACCCAGATAACAATCACTTACCTGCCCTACCCGGCTTTTGCTCCGTAAATCCGGGGGCAAAAGCCGTTTGCACGGGGCTTACTGGATGGCAGCCAGCAGCTTTTCCCATTCCTTGTTTTCTTTCTTGGAAACGCCACCCAACAGATCCAGCGCCTGACGCAGACGGAAACGCGTCAGGTCAGGACCGAGGATTTCCATGGCGTCGAGTACAGAAACCGAGCTGGCCTGGCCAGTGATGGCCGCGAACATCAGCGGCATGGCATCGCGCAGCTTAAGCTCCAGGGATTCGACCACGGCCTGGATCACACCGGTGATGCGATCTTTCTCCCACTGGCGCAGCGACTCAAGCTTCCACAGGATCAGTTGCATGACCTGACGCACTTGATCGCCCGAAAGCTTCTTGTGTTCGAACAGCTTGGCATCCGGCTGCACACCGCCAGCAAAGAAGAAGCCGCCCAACGGCGCGATCTGGCTGAAGGTTTCGACCCGGCCCTGAACATGAGGGGCAATCTTCATCATGTACTCGGCGTTGAACGCCCACTTCTGTACTCGTGCTGCGAACTCTTCGACCGGCAGGTCACGCAGCCACTGGCCGTTGAGCCAGGACAGCTTCTCGATATCGAAGATCGGCCCACCCAGCGATACCCGTGACAGGTCGAAATGCTCGACCATTTCCTGCAACGAAAACTTTTCGCGCTCATCGGGCATCGACCAGCCCATACGCCCCAGGTAGTTGAGCATTGCCTCAGGCATGAAGCCCATGCGCTCATAGAACGTTACCGACGTCGGGTTCTTGCGTTTGGACAGCTTGCTCTTGTCCGGGTTACGCAGCAGTGGCATGTAGCAGAGCTTCGGTTGCTCCCAACCGAAATAGTCGTACAACTGCATCAGCTTCGGAGCAGAGGGCAGCCACTCTTCGCCACGCAACACATGCGTGATGCCCATCAGGTGGTCATCAACGACGTTGGCCAGGAAGTACGTCGGCAAACCGTCGGTTTTCATCAGGACTTGCATGTCCATGCGGTCCCACGGGATCTCGACATCGCCGCGCAACAGATCCGGTACCACGCAGACGCCTTCGGTCGGCACTTTCATGCGGATAACGTGAGGCTCGCCTGCTGCCAGCCGACGGGCGACTTCTTCGGCCGACAGCAGCAAGGCGCGACCATCGTAACGAGGGGTTTCGCCGCGAGCGATCTGCTCGGCGCGCATTTGATCCAGCTCTTCAGCCGTGCAGAAACACGCAAAGGCATGACCCTGGTCTACCAGTTGCTGTGCGTATTGCTTGTAGATATCGCCACGCTCGCTCTGCCGGTAAGGGCCGTGCGGGCCGCCAACATCCGGGCCTTCGCTCCACTCGATGCCGAGCCAGCGCAGGGCGTCGAAAATCTGTTGCTCGGACTCGCGCGTCGAACGCAGCTGGTCGGTATCTTCGATGCGCAGAATGAACTCGCCGCCATGCTGCTTGGCAAAGCAATAGTTGAACAAGGCGATGTAAGCCGTGCCGACGTGGGGGTCCCCAGTGGGCGATGGCGCGATACGAGTGCGAACGGTGGTCATCAATGGTCTCGAATAGAGGTCAAACAAAGCGTCGATGTTAACAGGCCTGACCCAACAGGCTCCAGTAACCCGCCACAATCAGACCGTCAACAGACGTTCGCGCAACTTGGTGATCTCGTCGCGCATTTGCGCCGCAGCCTCGAACTCCAGGTCGCGCGCCAACTGGTACATTTTTTCTTCCAACTGCTTGATGCGCTTGGTGATCTCGGCTGGCGAGCGCAATTCGTTTTCGTAACGAGCGCTTTCCTCGGCTGCCTTGGCCATGCCCTTGCGCTTCTTGCTGCGCGAGCCCGGCACCGTGGCGCCTTCCATGATATCGGTAATGTCCTTGACCACCCCCCTGGGGGTAATACCGTTGGCTGCGTTGAAGGCGATTTGCCTATCACGCCGACGCTCGGTTTCACCGATAGCACGCTCCATGGAGCCGGTGAGGCGATCGGCGTAGAGAATGGCCCGGCCATTGAGGTTACGGGCCGCACGGCCGATGGTCTGGATCAGGGAGCGCTCCGAGCGCAAAAAACCTTCTTTGTCGGCATCCAGGATCGCCACCAGCGACACTTCCGGCATATCCAGGCCTTCGCGCAACAGGTTAATGCCGACCAGCACATCGAAGGTGCCCAGTCGCAGGTCGCGGATGATTTCAACCCGCTCGACAGTGTCGATATCCGAGTGCAGGTAACGGACTCGCACGTCGTGATCGGCCAGATAGTCGGTCAAATCCTCAGCCATCCGCTTGGTCAAGGTGGTGACCAACACGCGCTCCTCGACGGCCACGCGCTTGCGGATTTCCGAAAGCAGGTCATCGACCTGGGTGGTCGCCGGGCGAATTTCCACTTGCGGGTCGACCAGGCCCGTAGGCCGCACCACTTGCTCAACCACACGCCCGGCATGATCAGCCTCGTAAGCCCCAGGCGTCGCAGAAACAAAAATGGTCTGCGGGCTGACGGCCTCCCACTCATCGAAGCGCATCGGTCGGTTATCCAGCGCCGACGGCAGGCGAAAGCCGTACTCGACCAGGGTTTCCTTGCGCGAGCGGTCACCCTTGTACATGGCGCCGACTTGCGGAACGCTGACATGGGATTCGTCGATCACCAACAGTGCGCCGGCTGGCAGGTAGTCATACAGGGTTGGCGGCGGCGCCCCGGCCGGCCGGCCAGAGAGGTAGCGCGAGTAGTTCTCGATGCCGTTGCAGTAGCCAAGCTCCAGGATCATCTCCAAATCGAAGCGAGTACGCTGCTCAAGGCGCTGGGCCTCGACCAGCTTGTTGTTGTTGCGCAGGTATTCAAGGCGCTCCTGCAGCTCAACCTTGATGCCCTCCACCGCATCGAGCAAGGTTTCTCGCGGAGTCACGTAGTGGCTCTTGGGATAGAAGGTGAAACGCGGCAGTTTGCGTATGACCTCTCCGGTCAACGGATCGAAGGCAGCAATATTTTCCACTTCGTCGTCGAACAGCTCGATGCGGATGGCTTCCAGGTCCGATTCTGCCGGGAAAACATCAATGACATCGCCCCGCACCCGGAAGGTGGCGCGCGCAAAGTCCATTTCGTTGCGGGTGTACTGCAGGTCTGCCAGGCGGCGCAGCAGGGCGCGCTGATCGAGCTTGTCGCCGCGATCCACGTGCAAGACCATCTTCAAGTAGGTTTCCGGGCTGCCCAGACCGTAGATACAAGAAACGGTGGTGACGATGATGGCGTCATTGCGCTCAAGCAATGCCTTGGTTGCCGAAAGACGCATCTGCTCGATGTGGTCGTTGATCGAGGCGTCTTTCTCGATAAAGGTATCGGAAGAAGGCACATAGGCTTCGGGCTGGTAATAGTCGTAGTACGAAACAAAGTATTCGACGGCGTTATTGGGGAAAAACGCCTTGAACTCGCCATAAAGCTGCGCTGCCAGTGTCTTGTTGGGGGCCAGCACCAGGGTCGGCCGCTGAACCTGGGCGATCACGTTGGCGATGCTGAACGTCTTGCCCGAGCCGGTCACCCCCAGCAAGGTCTGGTGCGCAAGGCCGGCTTCAATGCCCTCCACCATCAGGCGAATGGCTTCGGGCTGATCGCCAGCGGGCTGGAAACGGGTGACGAGTTCGAACTCGGACATATTGACCTCTGCATTCAAGCTGCTACAGGCTGAAACTCTCAGGCTGTATTTATAGACAGTACTTATACCTAATCCAGCCCCTGACGCGCCACTTCCCACTGCCCTTCCCGGATGTCTGGAGCGCTTCAGCACCGCAACAAGACTAACGGTCAAAAAAAAAGTGAAAATCAAAGGTAAAACCTGGTGCAACCTGTCGCGGTGTCGAACAAGGATCTCTATACTGACTCCCCGTTTGTGCACCGCTCTAGTGCATTCGACTGGAGCTGTGCCACCCCTATCACACTCCATTCAGAGCTACGGTAATAATGAGCCTGTTTTCCGCTGTCGAATTGGCACCACGCGACCCAATCCTGGGCCTCAACGAAGCATTCAACGCCGACCCACGTACCGATAAGGTCAACTTGGGCGTCGGTGTTTACTGCAACGAAGAAGGGCGTATCCCCCTGCTGCGCGCCGTCATCGAAGCCGAGACTATTCGCGCAGCCCAACACGCTTCGCGTGGTTACCTGCCTATCGACGGTATTGTCGCTTACGACCAAGCCGTTCAAAAGCTGCTGTTCGGTGAACAATCGCCTCTGCTGGCCGCTGGCCGCGTCGTCACCACCCAGGCGGTAGGTGGCACGGGCGCACTGAAAACCGGTGCCGACTTCCTGAAGCAAATCTCGCCCAACGCTGTTGTCGCCATCAGCGACCCAAGCTGGGAAAACCATCGCGCCCTGTTTGAAGCGGCTGGCTTCCCGGTGCAGAACTACCGCTACTATGATGCGACCACCAATGGCGTTAACCGTTCCGGCCTGTTCGAAGACCTGAATGCACTGCCCGCAGGCTCGATCATTGTGCTGCATGCTTGCTGCCACAACCCGACCGGTGTCGATTTGACGACTGAAGACTGGGAGCAAGTGCTGGAAGTGGTCAAGGCCAAGGGCCACGTGCCTTTCCTCGACATGGCCTACCAGGGCTTTGGCGACGGCATTGCCGAAGACGCCGCTGCGGTGCGTCTGTTCGCTGAGTCGGGCCTGAACTTCTTCGTTTCCAGCTCGTTCTCCAAATCCTTCTCGCTGTACGGCGAACGCGTCGGCGCCCTGTCGATCGTTACCGATTCGAAGGAAGAAAGCGTTCGCGTGCTGTCGCAGGTCAAGCGCGTTATTCGCACCAACTACTCCAACCCGCCGACCCACGGCGCCAGCATTGTCGCGGCTGTACTGAACAGCCCGGAACTGCGAGCAATGTGGGAAGCGGAACTGGCCGAAATGCGCCTGCGCATTCGCGGCATGCGCAACCAGATGGTCGAAGGCCTGGCAGCCCAAGGCGCCAAGCGCGACTTCGGCTTTGTCGGCGAACAACGCGGGATGTTCTCCTACTCGGGCCTGACCGTCGAGCAGGTTACTCGCCTGAAAACCGAGTTCGGCATCTATGCTTTGGATACTGGTCGTATCTGCGTGGCATCGCTGAACCAGAAAAACATCGATGCCGTCATCAAGGCCATCGTTGCGGTGCTGTAAGCATCAGATTGCGCGGAAAGCCGGTAAAAGCTTGACTTCCCGTTAGCAATCAGTAACATACGCGCCAGATTCCGCGATAGCTCAGTCGGTAGAGCAAATGACTGTTAATCATTGGGTCCCAGGTTCGAGTCCTGGTCGCGGAGCCAAACATGGTTCCAGAGAATGCTTACAAAATCTTTGAAACCCCAAAAACCCGCCTTCTGGCGGGTTTTTTCGTTTTGGGCATTCCGTCTATTTCGGTGTTTCATCGCACCCGTTGAGATAGGCAACCTCAGCCGGTGCCATCAAGCACGCCATCACTCGCAAAAGTCTGCCGACGAGCGGTATTGAAAGTCCCCCTTCCAAGCCTAAGCTCACGCCATGCCACATAGATTTTTGGGCCCCCCGGGATACCCCCACCCGGTTCGGAGGAGTCGAATTAATAATAAAAAACTTCAAAGCTCCTGCGTTATTGACTGCGAGAAATTGGACTTTTCCAGACCTTTTGGGGTGATAGAAAATGAAAAAAATAATTTTTGCTGCACTTATTTTTTCTGCAGCACCCATCGCTCACGCTGACATAGGCATTTTTACCGGCATCACTTATGCCTTTGGCTCAAAGACCGGCGTAGGTTTTACGCTTCAAGCAACTTCTAGCCGAGATGAAAACAGCGGGATCGCGGCGGCAGGTATTAGTTACTACCCCTTTGCCGTCACCCCGATGTTTGGAGCTCCCGTGGGCGTAGGCTACCAAGGCAAAAACGCTGCGGGCATCATTAGTTATGACCTCCTACTGCATACATTCTCTATTTCTGGCGGCTACGCCAGCACTCGTAATGACAACGATGATGATGACGATCCACTCGCCTCTACAGGGCCTGGAACAGGAACCGGTGGCATAACCGGAGGAACTGGCGGCACTAGCGGTGGTGGTGGCGGCACTGGCGGCACTGGTGGTGGCGGCGGCGGTGGCGGCAGTGGTGGCAATGGAAGTGGAACTGGCGGAGCAATTATTAATAATAGCCAGAACTTAGGTGCATGATGAACTTTCACGTCGGGAGGTCGTTATGCGCGATGGCCTTCCGAACAGCTAAAACCCGCCTTTGGGCGGGTTTCAGGTTGATGTAAAAATCTGTAGCGGCTTACCAGCGATAATGACCGATTTATTCCATGTGATGGACGTGATCCATACTCCCTGAAACGGCCTGATCGACTGCCTTGGGTTACTGACCCAACAACTGCATGACCAAGGGGTCCTTTTTTCCAGCATTTTATCCGGCTCGCGCAGCCAGCGCCCGGTGGTCTGGTTACCGATGATCAGACTCAGGTTATGATCTTTGGTCCGGCCATTATCGACCCCCCCTCGATAAGCACCCCGAGCTTCTGACGTAGCTCGGCGATTTCGACCTGCTGCCCAGTCAGGAACAACCAGCCAGGCGCGACCTTGAATTTTTTGGCGTAATTCTTCACGACCTCAGGCGGGCGGTGGGCGGTGGTAGATCGACGTTATTGATGGGTGCCGCACCTACGGTCATCAGCCCCAACCCCAGTGTGACCAGTGCTGCAGAGGCGCCCTGCAGAAGCATTTTTCCATGCCGTGGATTACCTTGGACTCGCATACAGAGACTCATGACGACCCATTCAGCCCTTGAACAGCTGCCTGTAGGAGCCGGCTTTAGCCGCGATGGCCACACCGCGGTGCATCAGTCAAACCACAGTGTGGCCATCGCAGCCAAGGCTGGCTCCTACCCCGAGGCGGTGTGATCTCAGGCGCAATCAGGGCCAATAGGGAAAAACTGACCGCCACTCCAGACACCCAGCCAAGGCTGACCGTCGACTTCCCGTACAACCGCCATCTCCACCAATTGATAAAACACGTTGCGATGGATCAAAGCCTCGAGGTTGCTTCGAATATGCACGTAGGGTGACGGCTCTTGCGTGACGGGATCGATCACAACGCGAATAGGGTGCTCGCTGCCAGCCAGCACTTCATCCTCGACGTTGGTGGTCAAGCGCAGTACCTGCGCCTGCCCCTCACCCTCAACCTGAAGGCTGACCGCCACAAAGGGAGCGTCATCGACCTTGATGCCGACTTTCTCCACCGGTGTGACCAGCACGTAATCATCGCCATCCCTGCGCAGAATGGTAGAAAACAACCGCACCATGGGTTTGCGGCCGATCGGCGTACCCAGGTAATACCAAGTGCCATCACGCGCGATACGCATATCGATATCGCCACAAAAATCGGGGTTCCACAGGTGCACTGGAGGCAATCCCTTCCCGGAACTGGGAATCTGCGCCAGCAAATCGTTGGCCTTAGCCGGACCACTCATACCCTTCTCCTCAATGGCTCATGCCTATTAGGCTACGAGCGTAATCCTCAAGTGGCGGGCCGAGCAAATCTTCAGGCTTGTTGTCATGCAGAGTCAGTAATCCGCCACGACTACGGATACGAGCGGTATCGATCAGATAGCGAGTATTGGTTTCGATCAGCATCAACTGGATGACGCCTGTGTCGACCCCCAGGCGGTCAACAGCTTGCTCGTCATACCACTCATCCCCATTACCGATACGGTCGTCGGCCTTGGCGAAGCGCGTATAAAGCAAGTAATGAGCGCCTGCTGCACGCGCTTCATTCATGGCCGCTTCGAGCCCCAGCGGGCCTCGGGCGCGACGCACCAGAGGGAAATACTCGACAAAACCCTTGAAGGCCTCTTCGGCTACTACGTTGGGTCGTGGATAAGCGTCGCCTGGCGGAACGAACGCGCCTTGGCCAATGTAGATAAAGGAGTCCGGCTGCAAACGCATGGACACGGCGCGGCGGGTTTCGCTGTGATCAAGCAACCCGGCATCGCTCAGATGGTATCGGGCACCCTCACCCAGATCGCTGACATTCATGCATCCACCCAGCGACATCAGTGCCAGCAGCACGACCAAGGTACGCATTCTTCCTCCAATGGCCGGCGACGGAAAACCGGCGGACAGCCGGCTGATGCAGATTCTGCGCCAGCCTAGCCGCCGATGATTTTCATCACCGTAGCGCCGCCAGAGAAAGCAATCGCCTGCTTGTCGCCCAAAGCCTTCATCAGCAACCCCTGCAATGCCGGCAGCGCTTGATGGCGAGGCTTGTCCAACAGGTCGCCAATGTAGTGGCGATTGCTCGACGACAGGCAACCGTGCAACCAGCCTGTGGAAGACAGTCGCAAACGTGAGCAAGTGCGGCAGAACGGCACGCTTTCGTTGGCGATGATGCCGAAGTATCCACGCCCCGGGACTTCATAGCGTAAGGCGGTGGCGTCTATGGGGGCTTGTGCCTGAAGGTACTCGTGACCCTCCCCGATCATTTGCAATAACTGCTGCAAGCTGACGAACTGCTGCAAAAATGCGTTGGAGTCGCTGGCCAGATGCCCCATGCGCATCAGCTCGATAAACCGCAGTTCATAACCACGCGCCAGGCAATAATCGAGCAGCGGCACAACCTGGTCATGGTTCTGACCCCGAAGTGGGACCATATTGACCTTGATGCGCATTCCGGCCTGACTGGCCTTTTCCATGCCATCAAGTACGGTCGCCAGATCGCCGCCCCGCGCAATACGGCGGAAGGCGTCGGGATTGAGTGTATCCAGGGAAACATTCAGCCGACGAATGCCGGCATCGATCAACAAGGGTAACTTGCGCGCCAACAACTGACCATTGGTCGTCAAGCTGATCTCATCCAGGCCCAGAGCGGAAACGGATGTCAGAAAGCTTTCCAGCTTCGGACTGACCAGAGGCTCACCACCCGTAATACGCAACCGCTCGATACCCGCGGCCTCGATCAGGTAAGACACGCCTCGAGCCATGGCTTGCGCCGACAGCTCATCCTGCGCCGCGACCAAGCGTTTGCCATCTGGCACACAGTAGGTGCAGGCGTAGTTACAGGCAGACGTCAGGCTGATACGCAAATTGCGAAAACGTCTGCCTTGGCGATCGACAATCATGGAGGACTCCGGCATGGATGAATCAGGCACGCAAAACCTGACTCAAAAATCAGATTATTGCAAGCCCTCATACCGAGTATATTCCTGGGGCGCTGCCACCAGTAGCACTAATAGGTCGAGCGAATGGCTCAAGTGCCGGAAGTATCGGGATCTCGCTTGCGCTTATTGCCCATGCGAACACCGATATCCATCAGGAACTGAAAGAAGCCTTCTTGATCTTCCAGCACATTGCTCCAGAACGGCGAGTGGTACAACGCCACCGCGCCATGCACCAGCGCCCAGGACGCACAGTAGTGGAAGTACGGTGGAACGTCTTCCAGTTTGCCTTCGCTGATACGCCCCTTGATGAGCAAGGTGAGGTGTTCGAAGTTCGAAGCGCGGATCGAGTGCAGTTCCTCGACCATTTCAGGCACCTGGTTACCCTTGACCACCTTTTCTTCCAGGCGATCGAACAGGCGGTAGCGCTGCGGGTCACGCATGCGGAATTCAAAATAGGCGCGCGACAGGGCTTCCTTGTCACGGTCGACATCGGCCGAATGGAGCAGCTCGTTCAAATCACGCTCGTAATCGAGCATCAGGCGCAGGTAAATCTCCGCCTTGGACTTGAAGTGCTTGTAGATCGTGCCTTTTCCGATACCTACGGCATCAGCGATCATCTCGACGGTGACGCTGTCTTCACCCTGTTCGAGAAACAGCTTGAGCGCGGTATCGAGAATTTCTTGCTCTCGGCGACGAAACTCACGGACCTTACGAGGTTCTTTCTGCATAAGAAGGACTGGATCAAAATCGAAGCGGAGTATTATGCCTAACTTGCGCCAAATTGCACGGATCATCCAACCATGTCTATGTTTCACGATGAGTTCGAACACGCTGAGGGATTGCGATATTTGAACCATGCGGCGATCGCACCCTGGCCCAAACGCAGCAGTGAAGCGGTCCGCCGCTTCGCCGAGGAGAACGCTTTACGGGGGGCGCGCGACTATTCAGACTGGATGCAGATGGAGCATCGATTGCGCGAACGGCTGATGCGCCTGACGAATGCACCATCAACGGATGACATCGCACTGGTCAAAAACACATCAGAAGCCTTGTCATTTGTCGCTTTTGGCCTGAACTGGCAGCCCGGCGACCAAATCGTCATCAGCGACGAAGAATTCCCCTCGAACCGAGTCGTCTGGCAAGCGCTCGCCACTCAAGGCGTAGAGGTCGTGCAGGTCAGCCTGGCCAACAGCGACCCTGAGGGAGCACTACTGGCAGCCTGCGGCGCTCGCACCCGACTGCTCTCCATCAGTGCAGTGCAGTTTACCAGTGGGCTACGCCTCGATCTGGTGAAGTTAGGCCAAGGCTGCCGCGGCCGCGACGTGTTGTACTGCATCGATGCTATCCAGCAACTGGGCGCCCTACCCTTCGATGTTCAAGCCTATCAGTGCGACTTTGCCATGGCCGACGGCCACAAATGGATGCTTGGCCCTGAAGGCCTGGGCGTGTTCTATTGCCGCGAGGCCATGCGCCCACAGCTCAAGCTGAGCGAATATGGCTGGCACATGCTTGAACACATGGGCGATTACACCCGCACCGAATGGGAGCCCGCCCAAAGCGCACGACGCTTTGAGTGCGGCAGCCCCAATATGCTGGGCGCAGCGGCGCTTGAGGCCAGCCTGTCACTGTTAGAGGACGTGGGCATGGAAGCAGTAGCCCAACAGTTGGAGAAACGAGTGCAATGGTTGCTCGAAGGCCTCGAGGGTATTCCCGGAACTGTTATCCACAGCCCTAGAGAAGTGCATCGTCGCGCCGGGATTGTCTGTTTCAGTATCGATGGCATTGATAACCGTGCGCTCTATGAACGGCTCAAGGCTGAACAGGTGATCTGTGTCCTTCGCGGGCCGGGAGTCAGATTTTCACCGCACTTCTACACAAAAAGTCGTGTAATCGACGAAACACTGGCCATTATCAAGAAAATCGCAGGGCAGGTGATTACCTGACAGACTTGCGGGTATTCCAAATCTGTTTAAAAAACAGCCACCCCATAGTGGAATCACGCCAAGACTCGCCGATACTTCAAGTGTTGGCGCGGCATACCCCCCCAAGTGACGCGCCGATAAAGGTGTCCAAGGAACGCACACCTTTGTTTTACTCCTAATGGTCTTAACCCGGATTCACCCCCCAGAACCCGGGTTTTTTTTGCCTGCGATTCAAGCCCTGGCCAGAGGGAACAGCCGCCTGAAGTTGGCCGTGGTCTGTTCGGCAAAGCGCTCGAAAGGCTCCCCACGGAGCATGGCAAGATACTCGGCGACCTCCCGAACGTACTGGGGCAAATTGGGCTTGCCGCGATAGGGGATAGGCGCGAGATAGGGAGAGTCGGTCTCTACCAGCAAGCGATCAGCCGGCACCTGACGCGCCACATCGCGCAAGGCATCGGCATTGCGGAAGGTGACGATGCCAGACAGTGAGATGTAAAAGCCCAGGTCCAGCGCTGCCTTGGCCATCTCCCAGTCTTCGGTAAAGCAATGCAGCACCCCGGCCTGGGGTAGCGCAGCTTCGCGCAGCAGCGCCAGCGTGTCGGCACGCGCCGCACGCGTATGAACGATGACGGGTTTGCCGGTGATCCGAGCCGCCTGCAGATGCAACCTGAACGAAGCCTGCTGCAGTTCAGCCGCCTCGGGTTCGTAGTGATAGTCCAGACCGGTTTCGCCGATGGCCACCACCTGCGGATGATTCAATTCTTGCAACAACCAATCCAGCGCAGGTGCGACGCCAGGCTCGAGGTCCAGCGGGTGAATACCCACTGAACAGTCCACATCGTCATAACGCTCTGCCAGGCCTTTGACGGCCGCCGCATTGTCGGCACTGACGCCGATGCACAGAAAATGGCCGACGCCTCGCGCTCGAGCAGCCTGCAGGGCAGCATCAAGGGAGCCTTGATGCTCGGTCAGGTCAAGGCGATCCAGGTGGCAATGGGAATCTACAAGCATGGCAAGATTGACTACTACATTGTATGAGTGGGCCGATCGGATTTCAGAGCCCCGACCAGATAGGTTTCGATTTTGTCGCGAGCCGTCGTGTCGCCTTCATTGAATTGCACACCTACGCCAGCAGCCCGGCCGCCTTGAGCCCCTTTGGGTGTGATCCAGGTCACACGACCGGCCACTGGAATTTTTTCCGGCTCATCCATCAGGCTCAGCAACATAAACAACTCATCACCGAGCTTGTAGCTTTTGGTGGTGGGGATGAACAACCCACCATTCTTGATAAAGGGCATGTAGGCGGCATAGAGCACGGCCCTGTCCTTGATGGTCAAAGACAGGATGCCATTGCGCGGGCCGGGACTGACAGGTTGGTTCACAGGCGCTTCCTCGTTGCGACCGACTACCTGGAAACTTTGCCTAACGCTGGCCCGGCAACGCAGCCCAGGACACCAGCAAGGCCTCCAGCAACAACACACGGTTAAGGTTGGCCTTGGCCAATACCTTCTGCCGCTGGACGAGAATCCAGTCCTGAATGCTCAAGACTTTGTCTTGCGCGCTTTTTTGCGCCAGGTATTGCACGACCTTGCGCATATCCCCCAAGCCTAATCCCTCTTCATCCTGCGTCAACTGGTAGCGCAGAATGAGATTGGACCAATCGCAGAACCAGTCGAACAGCAACAGCAGCGGGATCGCATTCCAGGCTTCGGCGAGTTGGCTGGCAGACTGTTGCTGCTTGAGCAGCTTCTTCACCCCATCGACGACCAGCGCACGCTGCTCGCGCACGCCCTGGGCCTGCAGGGCAACCGCTGCCAGTGGCGACCCAGCCGCCAAGATTAACAGTTCGATGCGCTCGGCTTCGCTGCAGTCGGGTAAGGCATTTGCCAGCCACTCAAGGCTTTGAGCCGTGCCCGGCAGTGGGCAGGCCTGCTGCACGCAGCGGCTCTTGATGGTCGCCAGCAAACGGCTGGGCTGATGACTCACCAGCAATAGCACCGTGTTGCCGGAGGGTTCTTCCAGGCTTTTGAGCAAGGCATTGGAAGCGTTGATATTCATCGACTCGGCAGGCTCGATCAGGACCACTTTGCGCCCGCCCAATTGGGCCGTTTGGACGACGAAGCTCACCAGATCACGGACCTGATCAACCTTGATGGCCTTGTCCGCCTCTTCCGGCTCAAGCACATAGTTGTCCGGGTGGCTGCCGGCTGCCAGCAACATGCACGACTTGCACTGCCCACAGGCCTCATGGCCCTCGGGCCGCTGGCAAAGCAGTAACGCCATCAAGCGCTCGGCCAGCGCCCGCTTGCCGATGCCTTTTGGCCCATGCAGCAGATAGGCATGGGCATGCTGTGTACGCCCGGCCAGTTGCTGCCACAACGGCGCCTGCCAGGGAAATGCTTCAGCCATGAATCCGCCCAAGAATCTGCGGAAGCAGAGCGTCCAGCGAGCGCTGGACCTGCTCTAATGGCAGCGAGGCGTCGACCAACGTATATCGAGCCGGCTGGGCGGCAGCCCGTTCCAGATAAGCATTACGGACCGCCTCAAAGAACGGCCGGCCTTCCTGCTCGAAGCGATCCAACCGCCCGCGAGCACTGGCCCGGGCCAGGCCGACATCAACGGGCAGATCAAACACCAGCGTCAGGTCAGGGCGCAGATCACCTTGCACGAACTGCTCCAGCATCGCGATGCGCGCCACCGACAGGCCACGTCCGCCGCCCTGATAGGCGTAGGTCGCATCGGTGAACCGATCACAAAGCACCACCGCCCCACGCGCCAATGCCGGGCGAATGACTTCGGCCAAATGCTGGGCACGCGCCGCAAAAACCAACAATAGCTCGGTGTCGGCGTCCATTTTTTCTTCGCTGGGCGCCAACAGCAATTCACGAATGCGCTCAGCCAGCGCAGTGCCGCCCGGCTCCCGGGTCAGCACCACATCAACGCCCGCCGCACGCAAATGCTCAGCCAGGTATTCGCGATTGGTGCTCTTGCCCGCGCCTTCGGGGCCTTCCAGGGTGATAAACAAGCCAGTCACAGGCAGTCCTTAATATGGGTTATTGCGTATTTTGCCCAGACGCTTCGTCTGAACGGGCAGCCGGCGCCGGCTCTGATTCCGGCTCCGGTTGCGCGCCACTGCCCGCAGGCGGTGCATCATTGCCATCGGCATCGGGTGCAGGGCTTGAACGATAGTCGGCCCGACGCTTGAGCTGATATTCGCGAACAGCGGAGTTATGGGCATCCAGGTCATCGGAAAAGATGTGACTGCCATCGCCGCGCGCAACGAAGTACAAGCTGCTGCCAGAGGCAGGATTGAGCGCCGCATGTATCGCCTCGCGCCCTACCATCGAAATGGGAGTGGGTGGCAAGCCGGCAATGACATAGGTGTTATAAGGCGTTGACTCACGCAAGTCCCCACGCGTGAGCTTGCCGTTATAGCGCTCACCCATGCCATAGATAACCGTTGGGTCGGTCTGCAGCTGCATGCCGATCTGCATGCGGCGCACAAACACGCCGGCGATTTGCCCTCGCTCCTGCGGTACACCGGTTTCTTTCTCGACCAAGGACGCCATGATCAGAGCCTGATAAGGGTCGCTATAAGGCGCCTTGGACGAGCGTGCGTTCCACTCCTTGGCCAACACCTCTTCAAGGCGTGAATAGGCCTTCTGAAGCAACTCGACGTCTGTCATGCCGCGGACGTAACGATAGGTATCGGGGAAAAACCGCCCTTCCGGGAAGACGCCCTTATGACCCAGTTTTTCCATGACTTCGGTGTCACTGAGATCGCTCAGGGTTTGCTCAAGCTTTTCCTGCTTGGCCAGCGCGGTCCGCAATTGGCGAAAATTCCAGCCTTCGACCAGGGTCAGGCTGTACTGAACCATTTCACCGCGTTTCCACACGCCCAGCAGATCGCGAACGGTCATGCCCGGAGTCAACCGATACTCACCTTTGTGCAGCGGCTGACCGGCGAGGTTGAAACGCCAATAAACGCGCAACCAGAAAGCATCATCAATGATGCCATTGGCCTCCATCTGGTAGAACACACGGGTCGGCGTCGATCCCTTGGGCACATCCAGCAATTGTTCCTGGGGCAAAATCAAGGCCTGTTCCACGGCCGACTGCATTTTCCAGGCAGCCACCCCTAATATCAGGCCTGCCAGAATGAGGCCTGTTTCCAGCAGCACCAAGAATTTACGTCTCACAACTCAAGTATCCAATAGCGCGCGGGCAATGTGCTGAAGTTTACGGGTGACGGGACCCGGCGACCAGTTTAGTGAAGCGTAGGCGCGAACGGGCCAGACGCCGTACACGCTATTGCAGACAAAGACTTCGTCTGCCTGTTCCAAATCCGACAACGTTAGCTCGACGATGCTCACCTCCATGCCCAGGTTCGATGCCTGCTCCAGCAGCGCCGCACGCATGACGCCCGCTACGCCACAGCGGCCAAGATCTGCCGTTAGCAATTGCCCATCCCTGACCAGGAAGAGGTTGCTGTAGACCCCTTCGATCAAGCGGCCCTCCGTATCCAACATCAACCCTTCGGCATGTTCGCTGTCTTGCCATTCAGCGCGAGCCAGCACTTGTTCGAGCCGATTGAGGTGCTTGAGGCCAGCCAACAATGGCTGCAGCGCCAAACGTGTCTTGCAGGGATAAAGTCGTACGCCCAATTCGGCGTGACTGGCCGGGTAGGCAGCAGGAGGGCTGGCCTGCAGGATTCTGCGAGCCGGTGCATGAGGATCGGGGGCATAGCCGCGTTGACTGTCGCCACGGGCCAGGATCAACTTCAGTACGCCCTCACCCATCAGGCGGGCAAAAGCGCACAGCTCACCACGAACGAGCGCTGGGTCCGTGGCAATACCCAGACGCTGGCAACCCAGCGCCAGGCGTTGCAAATGCAACTCCAGCAACAGCGGATGACCGTCCTTGACGGCGATGGTTTCGAACAACCCATCGCCGTAGGCCAGCCCCCTGCTTTTCAGCGAGAGGGCATCAGCCGGTTGACCATCGACCCAACCTTGCATCAACCGACGAACCGGCTGAACACCAGGGAGCCGTTGGTTCCGCCAAAACCGAACGAGTTGGACAGCACCACATCGATCGGCATATTGCGTGCTTCATGAGGCACGAAGTTGAGATCGCAGCCTTCATCAGGTTCATCAAGGTTGATGGTGGGCGGCGCCACTTGGCCATTGATGGCCAGCACACTGAAAATCGCCTCCACCGCCCCGGCGGCACCCAACAGATGGCCTGTCATGGACTTGGTCGAGCTGACTGCCAGCTTGTAGGCATGATCGCCAAACACCGACTTGATCGCCTGCACTTCAGCCAAGTCGCCTGCAGGCGTCGACGTACCGTGGGCGTTTATGTAATTCACCTGACTGGCATCCATGCCCGCATCGCGCAAGGCATTGACCATGCAACGCGCAGCACCGGCGCCGGACTCTGGTGGAGAGGTCATGTGGAACGCATCACCACTCATGCCAAAGCCAACCAGCTCGGCATAGATGGTTGCGCCACGAGCCTTGGCGTGCTCGAGCTCTTCAAGCACAAGGGCTCCTGAGCCATCGGAAAGCACAAAGCCATCACGACCCTTGTCCCATGGACGGCTGGCGCGGGTAGGCTCGTCGTTGCGAGTCGACAAGGCACGCGCAGCACCGAAGCCGCCCATGCCAAGGCCACAGGCTGCCATTTCGGCGCCACCGGCAATCATCACATCGGCTTCGCCAAAAGCGATATTGCGGGCCGCCATGCCAATGCAATGCGTACCCGTGGTGCAAGCCGTGGCAATGGCATAGTTAGGCCCCTGCACACCCAGGTGGATGGACAGAAACCCTGAAATCATATTGATGATGGAGCCAGGAACGAAAAACGGCGAAATACGCCGCGGCCCTTGATCGTGCAAGGTCCGACTGGTTTCTTCGATATTGGTCAGGCCGCCGATACCCGAGCCCATGGCGACGCCAATGCGCTCACGGTTGGCGTCGGTGACTTCCAGACCGGAATGGCGCACGGCCTGAAAACCGGCTGCCAGGCCGTACTGGATGAACAGATCGAGTTTGCGGGCTTCCTTGACCGAAAGGTATTCGTCTACCTTGAAGTCCTTGACCGAGCCGCCAAAACGGGTGGAGTAGGCAGAAAGGTCAGTATGCTCAATCAGACCAATGCCACTGCGGCCAGCCAGAATGCCCTGCCAACTGCTCGGCACATCCGTACCCAGTGGCGACAGCATACCCATACCAGTGACCACAACGCGTCTACGCGACACAGCACTCTCCTTATTCTCTAAACGACGCCAGGCATCTCGTCTAAAGAAAAAACCGCACGCCAGCTAAGGCAGTGCGGTTTTTCCATGACAAGAAGCGACGATTACAACGTCTTACGCCTGGTGAGCGGTGACGTAATCGATAGCTGCTTGAACAGTAGTGATCTTCTCGGCTTCTTCGTCTGGGATTTCGGTCTCGAATTCCTCTTCCAGAGCCATCACCAGCTCAACGGTATCAAGGGAATCGGCACCCAGATCTTCAACGAAGGAAGCAGCATTGGTCACTTCTTCTTCTTTAACGCCCAGTTGCTCGGCGACGATTTTCTTGACGCGTTCTTCGATGGTGCTCATACCTTGTTTTCACTCCTAATGGACATAAGTCAGGCAGCTGGCCGGTGTGTAAGTTTATAGAAAGGGCTTGGCTTTTCAAGCTGAAAGCGTCGCACCTTCTTCACACCCACCCGCTGCCTAGAATTTGATTGCAGCTTTATAACGGATTTTAGACAGCTCGTATGACATTTTTTTGAAGCAATCCGTCACATTCAATTACATGTACATGCCGCCGTTGACCGGAATTGTAGCGCCTGTGACGTACCCTGCACCTTCCGAAGCCAGGAAAGCGACCACATTGGCGATCTCCTGGGCCTGGCCCAGACGGCCCAGCGGGATCTGGGTCAGCAGTGCATCACGCTGAGCTTCCGGCAGTTCGCGAGTCATGTCGGTATCGATGAAACCAGGCGCTACCGAGTTGACTGTGATTGCACGGGAACCGACTTCACGCGCCAGAGCGCGGCTGAAGCCTTCCAGACCTGCCTTGGCGGCAGCATAGTTTACTTGGCCGACGTTGCCCATGGCACCCACTACCGAGCCGATACTGATGATACGACCCCAGCGTGCCTTGGTCATGCCGCGCAGCACCGCCTTGGACAGACGGAACAGACTGTTGAGATTGGTATCGATCACGTCGTACCACTCATCGTCTTTCATGCGCAGCATGAGGTTATCGCGGGTGATGCCGGCATTATTGACCAGGATGGTCGGCACACCGAATTGCTCCTGGATGGCAGCCAGGGTTGCAGCCACGGATTCGTCGCTGGTGACATTCAGCTCAAGGCCAGTACCGGTGATACCGTGCTCCTTGAGGGTGGCAGCGATGCGCTCGGCACCGGATGCCGAGGTGGCGGTACCGATGACGGTGGCGCCCAGGCGACCCAGCTCCAGGGCGATGGCTTGACCAATGCCACGGCTCGCACCAGTGACCAGTGCAACTTTACCTTGCAGGCTCATGCAAGCTTCTCCTTGATTCAGGCCAACGCTGCGCGGGCGGCAGCGAAAGCGTCTGGGGTAATGAGGTTATGAGTGACAACGCCTTCAGCGCAGCGCTTGTTCAGGCCTGCAAGGACCTTGCCCGGGCCGCACTCGACCAACTGAGTGGCGCCTTGGCCGGCCAGATACTTGACCGACTCAACCCAACGCACCGGCCGGTAGAGCTGCGCCAACAGGTCGCGCTTGAGGGTGTCCAGATCCTGGGCCTCGGTCGCACTGACGTTCTGCACCAACGGAATCTGCGGCGCCTGCCAGGCAATGGCGGCAACAGCATCGGCAAATTTTTCAGCAGCCGGCTGCATCAATGCACAGTGCGACGGCACGCTGACCGGCAAAGGCATGGCGCGCTTGGCACCCTTGGCCTTGCACAAATCAATGGCACGTTCCACAGCCGCCTTGGCACCGGCGATGACCACCTGGCCTGGCGAGTTGAAATTGACAGCGCTAACGACTTCACCTTGCGCAGCTTCAGCGCAGGCCGCCAGCACATCAGCGTCTTCCAGCCCCAGGATGGCAGCCATGCCACCCTGCCCGGCCGGCACGGCTTCTTGCATCAATTGACCCCGACGCTCGACCAGCTTGACCGCATCAGCCAGCGTGATGCTGCCAGCGGCGACCAGAGCGCTGTACTCACCCAGGCTATGGCCGGCGACGAAGGCAGGACGCGCACCACCCCCTGCCAACCACAGACGCCACAAGGCAATGGAAGCCGTGAGAATGGCTGGCTGGGTTTTGTCGGTTTGATTGAGTTGCTCTTCCGGGCCCTCTTGGGTCAGGGCCCAGAGGTCATAGCCCAGAGCCTCGGAGGCCTCCTGGAAGGTTTCGATGATCAGAGGATACTGAGCACCCAATTCGGCGAGCATGCCGAGCGATTGCGAACCTTGACCGGGAAAGACGAATGCGAGGGATGCAGACATTGAACAAGCCCCTAGTGATCTTGTCGGCGAAATAAGAGCGAGCAGCCTGGCTGCTCGCAAGAAACTCTCAGTTGGATGGTTATGAAAACCATGCGGTCACATTTAACCACTTCCGGCCGAATATGACTAAAGCAACAGATCTTCAAGACGACCATGCAATCGCTCGGGCAAGTTCTCCTGAATCTCGATCAAAGCGCGATTGATAGCACTTTGAAAGCCCTGCACACCTGCCGAGCCATGGCTTTTCACGACAATGCCCTGCAAGCCCAGAAAACTGGCGCCGTTGTGTCGCGCTGGGGCCAGATCGGCCTGCAGGCGCTTTAGCAACGGCATTGCAACAGCCCCAGCGAGTCGCGACGCCAGATTGGCCTTGAACAAAGCCTGAATGCGCGCAGCGATCATGGTCGCCAGCCCCTCACTGGACTTGAGCAGGATATTGCCGACAAAACCATCACACACCACTACATCTGCCTCGCCGCGATACACGCCATCGCCCTCGATAAAACCGATGTAGTTTAACCCTCGCGCGCCCTGCAACAGGCTGGCCGCGAGCTTGACCTGCTGGTTGCCCTTGATGTCCTCGGTCCCTACGTTGAGCAATGCGACCCGCGGCCGGGAAATACCCAACACCTGCGCCGCGACAGACCCCATCACCGCGAACTGATAGAGATTCTCTGCACTGCAATCCACGTTGGCACCCAGGTCCAGCAACTGGCAATACCCCGCCTGGGTCGGGATAGCAGCGACCATTGCCGGGCGATCAATGCCCGGCAAGGTTTTCAACACGTAACGCGACAACGCCATCAATGCGCCGGTATTCCCGGCACTCACGCACGCCTGCACCTTGCCATCGCGCAGCAACTGCAGCGCCACCCGCATAGAAGAATCAGGCTTGCCACGCAAAGCCTGGGAAGGCTTTTCGTCCATGCCAATGACTTCGCTGGCGGCTACAATCGTCAGGCGCGAGCGATCCGCTGCCGACTGGCCAGCAATCAATTCTTCAAGAAGGGAGGGTTGACCGACAAGGGTCAGGTGCAGCGAGGGAGTAGCATTAATGCAGGCAAGACTGGCCTGAACAATGTTGCGGGGACCGAAGTCCCCGCCCATTGCGTCGATCGCGATGATCTGAGCGGACAAGGATTACTCGTCAGCGCCCTTGTCGATCACTTTACGACCACGGTATACGCCTTCTGGCGATACGTGGTGACGCAGGTGCACTTCACCAGTGGTTTTCTCTACGGACAGAGCGTTCTCCGAGAGAGCGTCGTGCGAACGGCGCATATCACGGGCAGAGCGGGATTTTTTGTTCTGCTGAACAGCCATAATTGATTAACTCCTAAACGTTTGGGTCACGCTTTAACTGCGCCAATACACTGAACGGGTTGGACCGTGTTACCTCGTCCTTGCTCGGTTCGGGCTCATCGGCGCCCGCCGGCTGCTGGCATTCTTCCGGATGATGAGCAGGCACGATGGGCAAGGCGAGCAAAAGCTCCTCCTCGACCAAGGCCTGCAGATCCAAAGGATCTTCGCCCAGTTCCAGCACGTCATAACCTTTCGGTAACGACTGGGTATTCGCACCCTCCTTCACCACAGCGTAAGTACTTTCGCTGTGGATCGGCAGGGTGACCAGCTCAAGACAACGCTGGCAAACCATTTTGACTTCGACATCCAGCTCGCTGTGAATAACCACAGCTTTCTGCTCATCTCGTTCAAAAACGAATTTAGCCTGCACCCTTCCGACATTGTCAGAAAGCGGGTCGCAGAGTCTCTCCAAGTCGGCAAGTAGCAGCGAACCTTCGAAGGTTACGCCACGATCGGCCAATTTGCGCGGGTCAACGTGAGGTGGAATCGGGTCATTCAACATAGGCGCAGCATTCTAGGGATGACCCCTGTCTCTGTCAAAGGAAATTAGGCCCAACCGGGCATGTGATGGAGCTAGAATCAGGTTACACGCACAGGAGTTACCCATGCTACCGCTGTTATTGGCCTCAAGCTCCCCCTATCGCCGCGAACTGCTGACGCGGCTGCGCCTGCCTTTTACCTGCAGCTCACCGGATATCGACGAACGGCGCCTGCCCGACGAAGCCGCTGTCGACCTGGTCAAACGCCTGGCCCGCGAAAAAGCCCAGGCCCTGGCTGCCAGCCACCCCAGCCACCTGATCATCGGCTCCGATCAGGTCGCAGTGCTGGGCGAGCAGATACTTGGCAAACCCCACACCTTCGACAAGGCTTGCGAGCAACTGCTGGCGGCCAGTGGCAACCACGTCACCTTCCTCACAGGCCTGGCGCTGCTCAACAGCGCCAGCGGCCAGTGCCAGGTGGACTGCGTGCCATTCACGGTCAATATGCGCGAGCTGGACCTGGCGCGCATCGAGCGCTATCTGCACGCGGAGCAGCCCTACGACTGCGCAGGCAGCTTTAAAGCCGAGGGCCTGGGGGTGACACTGTTTCAATGCACGCACGGCCCTGACGCCACCAGCCTGATCGGTCTGCCGCTCATTCGCCTGGTCGATATGCTGCTGGCCGAGGGCGTGCAAATCCCCTGAATACCAAAAACCGGCGACATGCCCGCAATCATCAAACGCAATGCATCAGGTAAACCGCAGCGCCTTCATCGCGGCTAAAGCCGGCTCCTACACCACCGACCGATGTAGGAGCCAGCCTTGCAGGCTGTGTGAAAACTCCGACAAAAGTCGACCCACTCAAAAAACGACCTCCTGTAATCGCGTACACGCGACGATCGACTAGTCGGGAGGGGGTCAAGTACCCCCTAAATCAACCAAATTTTGAGTTTTCACACAGCCTGCTTGGCTGCGATGGCATCACCGCGGTTATCAGCTAGACCGCCAAGCAATCGTCAGCGCAGGGATGGACCCTGAAAGCCCATCCACATCGCCAGATGCTCGGCAATACTTGCCCCCAGGCGCTTGGAAAAGCGGTCAAAGGGAGATTCTTCGATCGTAAAGTCAACCAGGTTTTTCTCCCCGACGACATCCCGCGCCACAAAACTTGCACTGCCCAGACCGTCGACCAATCCAAGCTGCAGCGCCTGCTCACCCGACCAGACCAGGCCCGAGAACAATTCCGGGTGCTCCTTGTCTTTCAGGCGATCGCCGCGCCCCTGCTTGACGCTGGCGATGAACTGGCGATGAGTGGTGTCCAGGACGCCCTGCCAGAATTTGGTTTCTTCAGGCTTTTGCGGCTGGAAAGGATCCAGGAACGACTTGTGCTCACCCGAGGTATAGGTACGCCGCTCGACGCCCAACTTCTCCATGGCACCAACAAACCCGTAACCCGCCGCGGTCACCCCAATAGAACCCACCAGGCTGGCCTTGTCCGCATAGATCTGATCGGCAGCGCTGGCAATGTAATACGCACCCGACGCACCGAGATCACTGATCACCGCATACAGCTTGATGTCAGCGTGCTCTTTGCGAAGGCGACGAATCTCGTCATAGACATAGCCAGACTGCACCGGACTGCCACCCGGGCTGTTGATACGCATGATCACAGCCTTCGTCTTGGGGTCTTCGAAAGCCGCGCGCAGACTGCCGACGATATTGTCAGCACTGGCCGCCTCCTTGTCGGCGATCACGCCACGCACCTCGACCAGCGCCGTATGACTGGAACTGCGAGCAGCCGCTTTATCGATATCCATGAGCGGCGAAAACAGAGCGAACACGCCAAACAGGTAAATAAAGGTCAACAGCTTGAAAAAAATACCCCAGCGACGCGACCGACGCTGTTCCTGGACACTGGCCAGCAACGTCTTCTCCAGCAGCTGCCAGCTTTTATCGTCACTGTTTTTTTCGGCGCGGGGCGCCTTCCACTCATCCGACATATTCACCTACCCTGGAATACGAATTCAGGCCCGCTGCTCGCTCAGCCAGACGCCCAACTGTGAAAAACTGTCGATCTCGAGCCGTGGCGCATGTTCGCGCAACTCGCTCAAGCTCATGGCGCCATAACCCACCGCCACCGAATCCATCCCGGCATTGCGCGCCATCAACAAATCGAACGCCGAGTCACCCACCATCAAGGCTTTTTCCGGCACCACGTTACAGTGCGCCAGAATCTGCTCCAGCATCAATGGATGGGGCTTGCTGAGCGTCTCATCGGCTGCGCGAGTGATATCGAAATACGCTTCCCAGCGATGCGCCTTCAAGACCCGATCAAGACCCCGGCGAGCCTTGCCAGTGGCGACTGCCAGCCGATAACCCTGGGCACGAAAGGCCTCCAGCGACTCAACCACACCCGGGAACAATGGCGACGGCTCTTCATCCATGGCCATGTACTGGTCAGCATATCGGGACCGAAAGGCCGCTATCTGGTCGTCATCGCACTCGGGATACAAGGCACGGATAGCCTCTGGCAGCGCCAGGCCAATGATGCCCTTGATCGCCGCATCGTCGCGTCGCGGCCAGCCATAGTCGTCGGCCGCACGCTTCATGGCCTCGACGATACGGCCGATCGAATCAGCCAGCGTGCCATCCCAATCAAAAATGAGCAGCTCGTAATCAGCTGGCACTCAAACGCTCCACAGTCTTGGCCCACATATCATCCACGGGCGCTTCAAGCTTGAGCTCGCCACCGTCAGGCAGCGGCACGGTCAAGGCATAGGCATGCAGAAACAGGCGCTTGCCACCCAACTCGCGAATTTCCCGAGTGAAGTCTTCATCGCCATATTTGCTGTCGCCAGCAATGCAATGACCGGCATGCAAGGCGTGTACGCGAATCTGGTGTGTACGACCGGTAATCGGCCGGGCCTCGACCATGGTGGCAAACTCACCAAAGCGACGCAGCACCTTGAACAGTGTCAACGCCTCCTTGCCCTCTTCGCTCACCTCGACCATTCGCTCGCCGGAACGCAGATTGCTTTTTTGCAGCGGCGCCCGGACCTGTTTCTTGGCGGTCGCCCAATGGCCACGCACCAGCGCCATGTAACGCTTGTCGACACCATCACCACGCAGCGCCGCATGCAAGTGACGCAACATGCTGCGCTTCTTGGCAATCATCAACAAACCGGAAGTGTCCCGATCCAGACGATGGACCAGCTCCAGCTCCTTGGCGTCAGGACGCAACTGGCGAAAGGCTTCGATCACGCCATAATTCAGGCCGCTACCACCATGCACGGCAATACCCGCCGGCTTGTTGATCACGATCAGCGCCTTGTCTTCGAAGACAATGGACGCTTCCAGGCGCTGCAGCAGCCCCTGGGCCAGCGGCACCGGCTCGTCACGCTCAGGCAGGCGCATAGGCGGCACGCGAATGATATCGCCGGCCTGGAGTTTGTATTCGGGCTTGATACGGCCTTTATTCACACGCACTTCACCTTTTCGCAGGATGCGATAGATGAGGGTCTTGGGTACACCCTTGAGCGCGGTGAAGAGGAAGTTATCGATGCGTTGGCCGGCAAGTTCCGGCGCGACTTCAAGCAGCTGAACGCCGGAAGTCGGGGGGGCAGTAGTCGTCATTTGCGGATCATAACAATTTTTTATGGATTTGAAGCACTTAATGATTGCTGCTATAGTCGCGAACGCCGCCAAAAGCGGCTGGCCAGCGGATCACCGGCTCCAAGCCGACCCTGACCGACACGATTCACGAGGACGCGAGGCCGTCCGACGGGGTTTTTGCTAGTTTACGGAATGCTTGGATACGTAACCAGCGCAGATGAGAGAAGACCGATAAAAGACATAAAGAACGGTGTTTCGCACTCACTTTCAGTTTTTTTCGACGTCCATCACTCAGCGCAGTCACCTTCACGCACTCCCGGCGAATGCTTCGGAAATACCGAGCCTTAAAAGCCTAAAGTGCGCGAGCTCCCGAATCGGAGATCGCGATAAATGCCA
The DNA here is from genome assembly GCF_057838865.1 of Pseudomonas sp. KH_021. Lineage (NCBI taxonomy): Bacteria > Pseudomonadati > Pseudomonadota > Gammaproteobacteria > Pseudomonadales > Pseudomonadaceae > Pseudomonas > Pseudomonas sp. KH_021. The sequence goes on from NZ_CM174477.1 coordinate 4,697,248, forward strand.
ACCCGTTGCGGATTCAGCGCGCGGCAGCACCCGAATTATCAGGGATACGTGTAGGGTGGAGATGCACAACCGTCGGACCGTGTAGCACCGCATCAGCTCGATTAGCCACGTACTGGCACTATTTCAAGCTGATCCGGTCCTGATCAAGACGCCTGACAAGGGTGTCCGCGGCCGAAGGCTGATTCCTCCTCCTGACTGAGTGCTTTTGACACCACAGCTAGCAGGACGCGTTGTCGCCACCTCGCCCCCACTGGTTACCAGTAGCGGTAGAGCGTCGCTAGACACTGGAGTGGCCAGCCACTCCTGACGCACCCTGACACCGACCGTGAGAAGTCGTGTGTGCCGAACGCCGTTTCCGGCAGCCCGGAAACCGACGGTACTACATGAAAAGAATGCTGATTAACGCAACTCAACCCGAAGAGTTGCGTGTTGCCCTGGTAGATGGCCAGCGCCTCTACGACCTGGACATCGAATCTGGCGCGCGTGAGCAAAAAAAGGCCAACATCTACAAAGGCCGTATCACCCGCATCGAACCCAGCCTTGAGGCCGCCTTTGTCGACTTCGGCTCGGAACGCCATGGCTTCCTGCCCCTGAAAGAAATCTCCCGCGAATACTTCAAGAAGTCCCCCGAGGGTCGCGTCAACATCAAGGACGTCCTGAGCGAAGGCCAGGAAGTCATCGTTCAGGTCGAAAAAGAAGAACGTGGAAACAAGGGCGCCGCCCTGACCACCTTCATCAGCCTGGCCGGTCGTTACCTGGTGCTGATGCCGAACAATCCGCGTGCCGGTGGCATCTCGCGCCGCATCGAAGGCGAAGAGCGCAATGAACTGCGCGAAGCCCTCAATGGCCTGATCGCCCCTGCCGACATGGGCCTGATCGTTCGCACTGCCGGCCTTGGCCGCAGCAGCGAAGAGATGCAGTGGGACCTGGACTACCTGCTGCAACTGTGGACCGCCATCAAGGAAGCCTCGCTGGATCGCACCGCGCCATTCCTGATCTACCAGGAAAGCAACGTCATCATCCGCGCCATCCGCGACTACCTGCGCCAGGACATCGGCGAAGTGCTGATCGACAGCATCGAAGCCCAGGAAGAAGCCCTGACCTTCATTCGCCAGGTGATGCCGCAGTACGCCAGCAAGATCAAGCTGTACGAAGACAGCGTGCCGCTGTTCAATCGTTTCCAGATCGAAAGCCAGATCGAAACCGCTTTCCAGCGCGTTGTCGAACTGCCATCGGGCGGCTCGATCGTGATCGATCCGACCGAAGCCCTGGTGTCCATCGACATCAACTCGGCCCGCGCCACTAAAGGCAGCGACATCGAAGAAACCGCCCTGCAGACCAACCTGGAAGCGGCCGAGGAAATCGCTCGTCAGCTGCGCCTGCGTGATATCGGCGGCCTGATCGTGATCGACTTCATCGACATGACCCCGGCCAAGAACCAGCGCGCCGTGGAAGAAAAAGTCCGCGAATGCCTGGAAGCTGACCGTGCTCGCGTGCAAGTTGGCCGCATCTCGCGCTTCGGCTTGCTGGAAATGTCCCGCCAGCGCCTGCGTCCTTCCCTGGGCGAAAGCAGCGGCATCGTCTGCCCACGCTGCAGCGGCACCGGTATCATCCGCGACGTCGAATCACTGTCGCTGGCAATCCTGCGCCTGATCGAAGAAGAGGCCCTGAAGGACCGCACCGCCGAAGTCCGCGCCCAGGTGCCGATCCCGGTGGCAGCCTTCCTGCTCAACGAAAAGCGCAACTCGATCACCAAGATCGAACTGCGCACCCGTGCTCGCATCGTCATTCTGCCGAACGATCACCTGGAAACCCCGCACTTCGAAGTACAGCGCCTGCGTGACGACAACCCGGAAGCCCAGACCAGCCAGTCGAGCTACGAGATCGCCGCCACCGAGACCGAAGAAGTACAGCCGGTCGCCGCTACCCGCACCCTGGTACGCCAGGAAGCCGCGGTCAAGACCGCTCCGCCGCGTACCTCCGCGCCCGTCCCGACCACACCTGAGCCTACCGCTCCAGTGGTAGCTCCTGTTGCCACGCCGGAACCCAGCCTGTTCAAGGGCCTGGTGAAGTCGCTGGTCAGCCTGTTCGCAGGCAAGGAAGAGCCAGTCGCGCCTGCCGCTACCGTGGTTGAGAAGCCGGCTACCGAACGCCCTGCTCGCAACGAAGAGCGTCGCAACGGTCGCCAGCAGACTCGCAACCGCAATGGCCGCCGCGATGAAGATCGCAAGCCTCGCGAAGAGCGCGCCCCGCGTGAAGAACGCGCACCACGTGAGGAGCGCGCACCCCGCGAAGCTCGCGAGGAAGCACCGGCACGCGAAGAGCGTCGCCAGCCGCGTGAAGAGCGTCAGCCACGTCCGCCACGCGAAGAGCGTCGCAGCCGCGAAGATCGCCCTGTCCGTGAACTGCGCGAGCCGCTGGACGCCGAAACCCCCGTCGTTCGTGAAGAACGTCCTGAGCGCGCCCCGCGTGAAGAGCGTGCGCCACGTGAAGAACGTGCACCTCGCGAAGAGCGCGCACCACGGGAAGAGCGCCAACCGCGCCAGCCACGTGAAGAGCGTCAACCGCGGGTAGAACAGGCTTCAGCTGCTGCCGCAGAAGAAACCCTGCCTAACGAAGAGCAACTGCAGGACGACAACCTGGAAGCCGCCGATGGCGAACGTCCACGTCGCCGCTCCCGTGGCCAGCGTCGTCGCAGCAACCGCCGCGAACGCCAACGCGATGCCAACGGCAATGTAGTTGAAGGTTCGGAAGAAGGCAGTGAAGAGCAAGGCGCCGAATTGGCCGCAGGCCTGGCCGTTACCGCGGCTGTCGCGTCGAGCACCATCAGCGCACCCGCCGAAGCCGAAGCCAACCGCCAGGCAGAAGTCGCCACCGCTGCTGTACAGGAAACTGTCGAAGCACCTGCACCAACGCCAGTTACCGAAGTGGAAGAAGTGGCCGAAGCAGTCGCCAAAGCCAGCTCTGCAGCACAACCTTCTGAAGCGTTTGAAGCGCCAGAGACCAATGTTGCCCCGGTGATCGAACTGCCATTTGTAGCGGATGAGCCAGCTGCCACCACTGCTGTTCAAGAGCCGAGCATCGCCCCAGCAGTAGAAGCTGCTCCGGTTGAGGCCAAGGCTGAAGTGGCTGAAGTGGCTGCAGAACCTGTTGCACCGGCACCGGTCGTTGAGACCCCTGCGGCCATTGAACCAGCGCCAGAAGTCGTCGTGACCGAAGCGCCTGAAATGCCTGCACCGCAAGTGCAAGCAGAGCCTGCGGTGCAGGCCCCCGTGGTCGAAGCAGAGCCTGTGGTTGAGGCTCCAGTTGCAGAAGCGACCCCCGTCGTCGAAGCGCCAGCTATCCCGCTGACCACCCACGGTCGCGCTCCGAACGACCCACGCGAAGTGCGTCGCCGCAAGCGCGAAGCCGAGCGCCTGGCCAAGGAAGCTGAGGCTGCTGCAGCCTCTGAAGCCACTGCAGAACAGCCTGCTGCTATCGAACCTGCCCCGGCAGTCGTCGAGCAAGCTTCGCAGCCGGCTGAAGACGTGGTTGTCGAGCATAACCACAACGCCCATGCCGAGCCGAAAGAGCACAAGCCCTTCGTCTGATCCATAGGCAATAAAAAACCCCGCGGCCCTTGGGCAAGCGGGGTTTTTTATTGCCTGGTCAAAAAGCAATGTCGACGCCATTACCGCTGGCGCAGCCACCAACCTACTACACCAAGATGAACGAGCGATGGCCAAGCTAGCTTGGCCAAAGATCTGTTGTTGCCAATAAGTGATCGGCAAATTTGGCCACTGCGTCGTCTGCCAGCAATACCCACAACTCTACACAGCCTCCATTTAGCCTTCAGCGTCGATAGCAGCAGACGGAATGATCAACAGCAACTCAGACTCATCCACGAGTATGTAAGTTGGACGAATACCGGACAAGCGCTCACTACTATCCAAGATGATCTGGACCCCCTCCCCTCGCTTATCCATCATGGCGCTGCGCCCTGAAAGATCCCTCTCCTGCTTTGAAACGCTACACTTGGCGAGTAGACTTGTGATCTCCTCGTTTCTCGCCGCTTGGCGGTACGGCAGACTATCCACTGTCATTGTGTTCGGGATCATGCCCGGCGAATAAAGCTCCAACCTGTCAGCAAACATGCGTAACCGAATCTTTGCGCCGTGGATGGAATAGTCACGGTGAGCGACAGCATTCACCAATGCCTCGAACACTGCTGTCAAATCAAATTGCGGTACATCGTGACGACCTTCTTCTTTGCTGGCGAAAACACGCATATTTTTTTTGACGAAGTGACATGCCCCAAGCACCTGCTGATCAAGCGGACCCGTAATATCCTGAGCATCGAGTTGATAGGCCTGATCACCTTGCGGCAATATTTCTGTGCCTCGATACGCGACAGCTTGGATAAAGGCATTGGGCAACCAAAGCCGAGGATCTTGAGTTGCCATCAATACGCCGGTAATTGTGGGACGTAAGACTTCGTCAGTATCTATACGGGCCATAGCAAGCTTGTCGAGAAGAACCTCTCGACTATCGTGCACGCGCGGGCTGGCGAAACGCTGCCAGAGCTCAGGCTGCAAGTCGTCAAGCGTAGCCCCGGGGACTGGTTGCTCATCGAAGCGGATAATGCGCGCCTGACTACGTTGCTGGAACTGCCGTGCTAGATACTCTGGTGCCATCTCACGTTTGGCGCTACCAACCCGATGCATATAGCCTCCTGGGCTTCTATGCACGAAGAGGCTGCGAGGTATCTCTACCTTTATGACAGGTAGCTGCTCACCCGTAGTTGATGGAAGAGTCAGGCGCTCAATGACCGGGTTGAGCGATGGAGTAACAGAGTTAATGCAAATCTCGCGAATAAAATCCTCGACAACGTCGAGCCTATCGAGAGCAATGCCTACGACCTCTCGCCGATCGTCCACGCCCATGACGCAGACACCACCGCGACTGTTCGCGAATGCAGCCAACTCGTCAGCCAACGAATCACGATGGGGAGCGGCCACTCTATTACCGGAGAGGCGAACCTCCTTCAATTCCAAAAAGGAATCCTCACCCAAGCGAATTTTCTCGATCAGGTCAATGGGGTTGTCATACATCGTTAAACCTCTCTTCCCAAGCGTTGGTAACGTCGCTCGAAAGCGTCTTTACCTCCCTCCATCACCTTGCAGATTTCCTCTCGCATGGCCTTGTTCTGCAATGATCCTGACTGGCTGACGAAACACTGATGGTTGAAGTCGAGCACGTGAATCATCTCAGCGTCGCCATTGACTACGATATTTGGATTGTGGGTCACAATGATGAGCTGTCGTCGTTGCTTGTTGGCGCGAATTTGTTGCACGACCAGATCATAGATTAAATGGTTGTCCAAATCGTCTTCGGGCTGATCCAAGACCAGAGGCTCGTCACCGTGAGCAAGCAAGAAGGCCAACATAGCTGCGGCGCGTTGACCAGCCGAAGCCTGCCCAATCGACTGAAAATCTTTACCGTTGCCTTTACGACTGTACTCTACCTGCAAGCCATCCTCGGGAAACCAGCACTGAATGTGGTTGATTAGCTCGGGGCGTTTTTCGGTTTCACCTGTCAGGTATTTGTTGAACCAACCACCAAACTCAGCTGAACCGCGACATGACGACACCAAGCGGTTTTGCAATTGCTTGATAGCCTCTTCAAGGTGCTGTGTGGCTGGCTCATCTGGCGTCTCAAGCAAATCAGCTGCCTGAAGCAAATTGGCAACTAGCCCCTTAGCCGGGGTGTCACCTTGTGATTCGGTATAAATATCGTCCTTGAACTTGTCTGGAACCCCGAGTAAATCTCGTAGCGAGCGATCCATGGCTTGAGCATCGCGGCCATAAGGAATCAAATTCATCCGAACAAAGTGGTTTTCTGCCAGCGTTTCTTCAAGGAATTGCATGCGCGTCGCACTGATGGCCTGGCGTGCATGCCAAACGTGTTCGAGCTGCGATTTGGCATGCACGCTCAAGTCGTCGAACTGTTTTTTCAGTGCATCCAAACGTTTGACTTCTGTATCTAGACGTTGTCGCTCCTGCACCAGACGTCCATATTCACTAGGGTCATTTACACCCTGAGTCAGCAAATCGGTTTTCAGGGCCTCATAATCGACTCTTGCCTTCTCAACCTGTGCTTGCCAGCGACTCTGCAACAATTGCTCTTTGAGCGCGCCGCTGTTGTCGACTAATTGCTGTGCTATGGCCTCTACCTGAGCTTGGGCTTGTGCAATGGACGAGGCTAATTGCAGAACAATCGCCAGCGCGTCGCTGTCGGCGACGGGGTCGAATACGCTTTCGGGTAAATCTTCGGCCAGTAAGTGCCCCGCCAACTCACGCAGACGCGTTGCCGTTTCAATTACAGTATCAAACTGTCGGTCCAACTCTCGGGTTTGGCGGCTAGTTCGCTGATAAGCCTTCAGTACTTCAGCGTGGTGAGCATCTTCAAAGCGCGCTAGCTTACGTTGCACATCCTGCAGGGTTAGATTCAGTGCCTCACGCCCTTTGAGCTTGCCATTCAGCTCGCGCAATTTGGCGCAGGTACTGAAGAATCCACTTTTGGCCTCTTCGAATAGGTTTTTTGCAGTATCCGTCCCAGCGGCTTCGTCTATTACTTGTAATAGAGCCTGTTGGCTTTCACCCGCCAGCGCTGCGATTTGCCCCTGGCTAAACAGCCTCACAGGAAAGCGTTGTTCGGTAATTGCCTGACTCTCGGATGTTTTCCATTGAGAGGTAATTTCGTCCCACTCTTCGACGGCTTGGCCTTGCCCATCTTGTTGCCATAACAAGCGATAACGGACGCCATCGCGGCTCAGAGTAAGCGTAATGCGCGTAGAGGCGAGCAGGCCTCCCAAATCATTTCGGGATCTGGCAATTTTGTTGAAGCGCACAAAGGTCTCGCTGGCCTCGCCGCTTGCCCCCAGCTCACGTTCTCGTCGGTAAGCTAGCCGTAGAGAGTGCACGATTGTGGACTTGCCAGTGCCCCGACCACCAACCAACGCATTGAAATAAGGGTTGAACGCCAGTCGGGTGAGTTTATTGCCGCGCCCCATGAAACGAGCATCGGCTATTTCGATGGCCTCGATGAAGTGTTCAGGTCTGTCGAACGGGGAAAAGGGCTCGACGTCGTCGCTACGACGCACTGAAATACCTTGCCCATCCAACAGAGCCAAACGCAGCCCTTCCAGAGAAGGCTTGGCCATCTTGATCCAGGTATAGCGCGAACCAGGTACGGCTGGGCCTTGGAAGGTATGGCAGTCGGAACCAATTACTTCAGCCCAGTTCAATTTTGACTGGATGTAGGTTGATGGCTTAGGAGCTGCGGGGGTCAACACCTCCATGGCCAACACGCCAGGACTACTCAATAACAGCTCTACGGTTTGATGGTCGAGAACAGACTGGATGGAGCCCTCTGCTTTGAGTTGCAGCAAGCCCTTACTAGCGTCGGCATGGGCAGGAATAGGCAGCGCGCCAGCCTCTAGTACAGCCTGCACCACATCTGCCGCACTTCGACGGGTTACACCATCACTATCGCCTTTTGTACCGCTGTAATCGACTCGGCCCAGCAGGGAGTCAATGTCACTGGTCGTGGCGTCGGTACCGAAAATCGCTAGTAGGTGGAAGCCCCCATTGACGGAAAGCTCCACGCCAGGAAACAGATGTAGTTCGCGAAACCCCTCAGGCGGATCTTCCTGCATGGTCGCGTAAGCGAACTTTAATTTGTCTACCCAAGCGCCGCAGTTGTGGTCAGTGACGGCCACACAGTCAATACCTGCCACCATGTATTTCAGGAGCCATTGCTTAGCTGTTAGCTCGTCAACCGTCCCCATCGCTCGCTGCCAAGCGTCCGTATCCTTGGAGGCGGGGGTATGCGTATGGAAGTCAAATTTCCACCAGCGGGCGCCGGGGTAAGGCCATTGAAAACTCATTGAAACTCCTCAGTCAGAGCAAAAAAGGTGAATATGCATACTCCTTGAACGCTCTGCCCTGCTGCTTTTTGAGCTCCCTTGGCCGTCGGCATGTCCATTATTCCCCTTTAAATCATGTCTATATCCAGCACTTTCTAGAGACGGTGTAGTGGCCGGACGCTTACGGCGCGACGGATGCTTAGTACAGGTTAGGCTCCATCTCCAGCGTCACATCGAAGCGCTTGGCAATATCCGCCTGAATCATCTGCGCCAAATGATGCAGTTGCTCACCAGTAGCCGTGCCGTAATTCACCAGGACCAAAGATTGCAAACGATGCACGCCGGCGTCTCCCTCCCGATAACCTTTCCATCCGGCCTGCTCGATCAGCCAGCCTGCAGCAAGCTTCACCCGGCCATCAGCCTGCGGATAAGCCACCAACCCCGGATGCTCGATTTTGATTTGCGCCGCCAGCGCCGCACTGATCACCGGGTTCTTGAAGAAGCTACCCGCATTGCCAAGTTGTGCCGGATCCGGCAGTTTCTCACGGCGAATACTGCAAATCGCCTGGCTAACATCCAGCGGCAGCGGATGCTCGATCCCCTGCTCCGCCAGGCGCTGGCGAACAGGACCGTAGTCCAGATGCAGACTCGCGTTGCGATCCAGAGCAAAGCGCACCCGCAGAATGACCCAGCGCCCAGGTGCTTGCTTGAACAGGCTATCGCGGTAACCAAAGGCGCACTCTTCAAGGGTGAAGTCGCGCAGCTCGCCACTTTGTCGGTCAAGCGCCGTCAAGCCGACGAATACATCCTTGATCTCCACGCCATAGGCACCGATGTTCTGCATCGGCGCGGCGCCCACTGTTCCAGGGATAAGGCTGAGATTTTCCAGGCCAGCCAGCCCCTGCTCCAGGCTCCACTGCACGAACGGGTGCCAAGGCTCGCCCGCTTGTGCTTCGACGATGGCGCGCACGCCATCGTCTTGCAGCACGCGAATACCTCGGCTGGCCATGCGCACGACCAGCGCCGTGACATCGCCCGTCAGCAGCAGATTGCTCCCGCCTCCCAGCAGTAATACCGGCAGCTGTCGGTCCTTCGCATAGGCCAAGGCCTGGCGAACCTCGGTGTCATTGTGTGCCTCGACAAACCATTGAGCCTGGACATCAATGCCAAAGGTATTGAACGGCTTGAGCGATACCTGCGATTGCACGTTCAAACTCATGCGATTTTGCCCATACAGACGAACAGAGCTCGCATCATGCCTCCAGCAGGCGCCTTACGCGCTCCAGGTCTTCAGCGGTGTCGACCCCTGGCGGCGGCGCCTCGACCGCATCGGCAACGTGGATGCGCACGCCGTGCCACAAGGCCCGCAATTGCTCCAGCGATTCAGTGTTCTCGAGCCAGCACGGCCCCCAGCTCACGAAGTCCTGGAGGAAACCTGCGCGATAGGCATAAATACCGATATGACGACGATAGGGAATGTTCGCCGGCAATTGGTTCGGATTTTTGGCAAAGTCATCACGCGCCCATGGCAAGGGTGCGCGACTAAAGGTCAACGCCAGGCCATCAAGATCGCTGACGACCTTGACCACGTTAGGGTTGAACAGGGTTTGAGCATCGTCGATCGGCTCGCACAAGGTCGAAATGCCAGCCTCAGGGTGAGCGGCCAGGTTGGAGGCCACCTGATCAATCACCGCTGGCGGAATCATCGGCTCATCACCCTGCACGTTCACAACGATGGCATCGGCTGCCAGGCCCAGTTGCTGCGCAACCTCTGCCAGGCGGTCGGTGCCGGAGTTGTGATCGTCCCGCGTCATCAAGACTTCGGCGCCAAATGCCTGGCAAGCCTCGACAATGCGCGCGTCATCCGTGGCCACGACCACACGCTCTGCACCGCTCTTGAGCGCCTGCTCCCAGACATGCTGGACCATGGGTTTGCCAGCGATGGTCTGCAATGGCTTGCCCGGAAAGCGGGTCGAACCAAAACGGGCTGGAATCACTACGGTAAAGGCGTTGCTCATTTATCCAGGCGCTCGTCGTCAGTCAGGGTGCGGGCTTCGGTTTCCAGCATGACCGGGATGCCGTCACGGATCGGATAGGCAAGCCCGGCGCCCTTGCTGATCAGCTCGGTCTTGTCGGCGCTGAGTTTCAGCGGGCCCTTGGTAATCGGGCAGGCCAGAATGTCGAGCAGTTTGGTATCCATGGAAAAATCCTCGGGCAGAGCAATAAAGACAAGGTCAGGGTTCACGCAGCAGGCGTGAAAGCTGGGTATTGAACCACGCCACAAAGGCCTCGCAAGGCACGGCATCGACCGCCAGGTACCACCAATCGGGGGCTGCAAAGGTTCGGCATTTCACCGCGTCCTTTTCGGTCATGATCAATGGCAAGGTCGGGGCGAAACTCAGGACCTGGGCGGTGTAGACCGCATGGTCGGCAAACGCATGGGCGATAGGTTGCCAGTTTAGCCCCTCAAGGGTGCTGAAGAAACGTTGCGGGTTACCGATGCCGGCCACGGCATGCACCGCCTGCCCGGCAGGAAAATGGTCCAGCGCCACCCGCTCACCGCTATGCAGGTTGATCAGGGCCGTCGGCTTCAAGCGAAAGGCAAAGCCGCCGTCACGCCCTTTCGATGCACCGTTGTAGAGAACGGCGTCCACCGACTGCAGGCGCTCGACCGGCTCTCGCAAGGGGCCTGCAGGTAAACAGCGGCCATTGCCCAGCCCGCGGGCGGCGTCGATCAACACCAGTTCAAGATCGCGAGCCAGGCGGTAATGCTGCAAACCGTCGTCCGAGAGGATGAGGTCCAGCGATTCGGCTTCGACTAACGCCTTGACCGCCCGACTGCGGTCGGGGTCGATCATCAACGGCACGCCAGTACGCTGCACGATCAGCAATGGCTCATCGCCCGCCACCGCGGCGCTGTCATCCGGGCTGACACGCCAGGGCAATTGCGGCGGTTGCGCGCCATAACCGCGACTGACTACGCCAACGCGAATACCACGGCGGCGACAATGCTCGATCAGCCAGAGAATCATGGGCGTCTTGCCAGTACCGCCCACCGTGATATTGCCCACGACCAGCACCGGGACAGGGGAACGGTAGATCTCTCCCCCCCCGCCACAAAGCGCTCGCGCTTGCGCTGGACAATACGCCGATATAGCGCCTCCAGCGGCCTGAGCAAGGTCAAGGCTGGATGACCTTGATACCAGGCAGCCAGTAAACGATCAGAAAATGCCATCAGTGACTGACCTGCGCCTCGACGGTGGTCATGCGTAAATGGCTGAAGCCCAGTTTGCCGGCCGCATCCATCGCCGTGACCACCGATTGGTGGGGAGTCTTGCCATCTGCACTGATCGACAGCGGCAATTGAGTATCGCCGCCCGATTCCTTCTGCAGGGCGTCCATCAAGGTGACCAGGTCTGCCTTGGGCAGCAGGTGGTCATTCAAGGAATACACACCGTCGGCACTGATGGTGATGTCCAGGCGCTTGAGCTCGGAGTCCGGAGCTGGCGTACCCGTCACGGCCTCTGGCAACTCGACCTTGAGCTGGGTTTCGCGGGTAAAGGTGGTGGTCACCACGAAAAACAGCAGCAGGATAAACACCACATCGATCAGCGATGCCAGGTTGATGTCGACGGTTTCCCGAGGCTTGCGACGGAATTTCACGCCTTGCCCTCGGCCAGGTCGACATCACGGTCACCCTGTACCACTTCGACCAGCTTGATGGCTTCCTGCTCCATGCCGACCACCAGTTCATCGATACGACGCTGCAGGAAACGGTGGAAGAACACCGCCGGGATACCGACCATCAGGCCTGCCGCGGTGGTGATCAACGCTTTGGAAATACCCCCGGCGAGCACGCCGGCATTGGCGGTCATACCCGAGCCCATGAACGAGCTGAAGATATCGATCATGCCCAGCACCGTGCCGAGCAAACCCAGCAAGGGCGCCATGGCCGCAATGGTGCCCAATGCATTGATATAGCGCTCCAGTTCATGGATAACCCGTGCGGCCGCTTCCTCGATGCACTCTTTCATGATTTCACGGCCATGCCTGGAGTTAGCCAGGCCTGCCGCCAGGATTTCACCCAGCGGTGAATCGTTACGCAGCGCGCGCAACTTATCCTTGTTCAGTTGTTTGTCCTTGATCCAACGCCAGACCTGGCCGACCAGGTGCGGCGGGGTGACTCGACTGGCGCGCAGTGTCCACAGACGTTCGGCAACGATGCCGACAGCAGCGATGGAACTCAGGATGATCGGCAGCATCATCCAACCACCGGACTTGACCAATTCCCACACAGTGACGATCCCCTTGAAAAAGTTCGACACTTTAACATAGGGGGACTTGGCGCCGAACAACGTCATGTCGGCTCATCGCGCCGTGGCACAGGATCACGCCAGAAGCGCCGCTGTTCACGCAGCCCACGGGGCATGCCAAATGCCCCCAACTGCAGGTGCAGAGCACCGTAATCAACGTTGTCAAAAGCGCGGATACCCAGGCTGCGCATTCGTGCCATCACCGAAGGATGTGGATGACCAAAGGCGTTGTGACGCCCCCGGGAGATCAGCACGCCCTTGGGCTGGGTGGCCTGCAGAAACGCACGCGAAGAAGAGGTACGGCTGCCATGATGGGGCGCCTGCAGCCAATCCACCGGCCCCGCCTGGGAGCCGCTGAGCCAGGCTCGCTCGCTACGGATATCGATATCTCCGGTCAACAGCAACCGTTCGCCCTTGGCTTGGACCAACAAGGTGCAAGAACCCTGGTTGCTGTCCTGGGCTTCGTGCCATTGCCATAGGGAAAAATGCACGCCATCCCACTCCCAACGCTCGTCACTGATGCAGGCTTGCGCGCCCAGCACAGTCGGTAACGCCCCGGCCTCACCGCTCAAGACACGCTTGACGGGCAGGCCACGCATGACCGCCGACGCTCCCCCGGCGTGATCGGCGTCAGCGTGGCTGAGCAGCATCAGATCCAGCTCGCGCACACCAAGCTTGCGCAAGGTCGGCAATACCACTCGCTCCCCCAGATCGAATCCACCCATGGCCGGCCCGGCGTCAAACAGTGCCGTGTGATTGCGCGTACGCAGTACAAAGGCCAACCCCTGCCCCACATCCAGTTGCCAAACCTGTACTTCGCCCTCTGGAACCCTCGCCTGAGGTGCGAAGGCGGCGAGCAACAGTAACGGCCAGCCGAGCAAGCGCATCGGCAGGCCCGCGGGCAATAACAGCAGCAGCGCCCCGACCGCACTGAGCAACCAGGCCCAGAATGGGATGGCGACCGGCACCCAGGCTGGCAAAAGGCTGGCAATCCAGGCCAGCCAGCGAAATAACAGGTCCAGAGACCCGGCCGCCAGCCACAACAAGCCTTCGCCAACATAGGGAATGGGCAAGGCAGCCGTTCCCATTAGCGCCAGAGGCAGAACGCCGAAGCTCAACCAGGGCACCGCTACCAGATTGGCCAGCGGAGCGCTGAGACTGATCGGCAGGCCCAGCATCAGCAGGATAGGTAACAGCCCAATAGCCACAGCCCATTGAGCTCGCGGCCAGGCTCGCCAAAAGCGCCACGCCCCCAGTCGCCCGCTGAAGGCGATCATCAAGATGCCTACCGCAGCAAACGATAGCCACAACCCCGGGCGCAAACTCGCCAGCGGTTCCAGGATCAATACTCCATTGAGTGCGAGCAGCCAGGGCAAGGCCACCCCCAGGTGGCGAAACCGCAAACGCCACAACAGAACCATTCCCAGCATGATGCAAGCTCGTCGCACGGGTACTTGAAAGCCGGCCAGCATCCCGTAGCCAACAGCAGCCAAGAAGGCCAGGCCGCACGCCCAAGGCAACCAGGGCAAACGGCGTGGCCAGTAACCCAAGCGCGCCAAGCCTGCGATCAAGCCATAGACCAACCCCGCCAACAGGCCAATGTGCTGGCCCGAAATCACCATCAAATGGATCGTGCCGGTGTCCTGCAGAGCCTGCCATTCCTGAGGGCTAAGCCCAGAGCCGTCCCCCAGTACCAACGCAGCCAGGGCACCTTCGCGGCCATGGGCGGGCGCTGTGAGCAAGCGTTGTCGAACACTGTCCCTCCAAGCACCGGCTGCCGGGCGCAACAGTTCGCCTGCCTTGATGCTCCCCGTGGCGCCAATGCGACGAGACAACAAAGCCGCTTCCTGATCGAAACCATGGGGGTTGAGCAAGCCAGCCGGACGTTTGAGGGTGACAGCCAATCGCCAACGCTCACCGCTGTGCACGGGTGGGCCACCGTACCAAACCAGTTGAAGGGTGGCGGGTAACGGCGTTCGCCGCGATGTGGCCTGCGCTAATTCGAATCGCACACTGCCCGCTGTCGTGGAAGGCAGGCCGACAACGCGCCCCTCTACCCACAACGTCCGTCCATCAAGGTGAGGCGGCAGGCGGTCGTCCAACGCCCATTGCGCCGAGAGGCACGCCCAGCTCAATCCCAGCAGAAAAAAACCTAACGGGTAATAACGAAAAGGCAACAGCGCCAAGCCCACCAACGCCATCGCCACGCATCCAGCGACCGGCGGCAAAGCCGGTAAATAGCGCAGGCATAACAGCCCCAGCGCCAGCGCAATCATCCCTGTGCGCATTGAAATAAAGCCTTCTCAACCTGATCCAGTCACTCAGGCTTAGAACAATCGCGACGGCTTCGCTTTATTAATTGTCACAAAGTCTGAACTCGCAGGTTGTAGAATCTGTGCATACTGGCCCGGTCCTGCCAGCCGAGACCCCACATGCCGCGTCGCTTGTTCAAACGTTACATGCCAGACCCGACCAGTATCAGGGAGCATAAATCCCTGCGGTTTCTCGGTCGTCTGCTGCACGACCCCAATTTGTGGCACTTGAACCGCCACTCGGTGGCGCGCGCCATGGCCGTTGGCCTGTTCGCCGCATTCATTCCTATTCCACTGCAGATGCTGTTAGCCGCCAGCCTGGCCATTCCGGTTCGCGCCAACATGCCAATCGCCGTTAGCCTGGTGTGGTTGACCAACCCCATTACCATGCCACCGGTTTTTTTCTGCACCTACCAGATGGGCGCCTGGCTGATGGGCGTTCCGCCCAGGACACTGCCGGATGAGCTGACTTGGGAATGGATTACCGGCCAGCTTTCAACCTTATGGCAGCCATTTCTGCTGGGATCAGTGGTGTGCGGGATATTGCTGGGAGCCTTGGCCTATTGCTTGACCATGGTCTATTGGCGCTGGTGGGTGGCGCGCCAGTGGCGGCGACGCAAACAGCGGTCGTCATGACCGCTGCTTGCGAGAGCAGTCAGGTGCGCATGCCACGGCCGCTGACCAGCAGACGGGCGCAAGCCACATAGAGCACTACCGTCGCCACCAGCATGAAGCTGATCGCCACGCCGATGCGGATATCGGAAACACCGAGAATACCGTAGCGGAACGAGTTGACCATGTGCAGCACTGGGTTGGCCATGGAGATGGTCTGCCAGATCGGTGGCAGCAAGGTGATCGAATAGAACACCCCGCCCAGGTAAGTCAGCGGCGTCAGCACGAACGTCGGGATGATCGAGATGTCATCGAAGTTGCGGGCAAATACAGCGTTGATGAACCCCAGCAGCGAGAAAATAGTGGCCGTCAGCAACACGACCAGGACGGTCACGCCCAGGTGATGCACCTGCAGATCGGTGAAGAACATCGACAGGATCGTGACGATCACCCCCACCGCCAGGCCACGCAGCACGCCACCCAAGGTGTAGCCGATCAAAATAGTGTGGGGTGACACCGGCGACACCATCAGCTCTTCGATCGAGCGCTGGAACTTGCTGCCGAAAAAGCTTGAGACCACGTTGCCGTAGGAGTTGGTGATCACCGACATCATGATCAGCCCCGGCACGATGTACTGCATATAGGTGAAGCCACCCATATCACCGATCTGTCGGCCGATCAGGTTTCCGAAAATCACGAAGTACAGCACCATGGTGATGGCCGGCGGCAGCAGGGTTTGCGGCCAGATCCGCATGAAACGACGGATTTCGCGATAAACGATGGTATTGAGGGCGACCAGGTTGGGACGCAGTTCCGAACTCATACCGCCACCTTCCCAAGGTTTTTTTCCACCAACGACACAAACAATTCCTCCAGGCGATTGGTCTTGTTGCGCAAGCTCTGCACTTCGATGTTTTGCAGTGCCAACTGGCCAAACAGGGCCGTCACGCCGACTTGCTTGTCGACCTGCACCTCCAGGGTGTGCCGATCGACCAGGCGGCATGGGTAGCCTTCCAGGTGGGGCGCCACTTGCAAATCCTGTTTGAGGTCCAGCAGGAAGGTCTCTACATGCAACTTGCCCAGCAGGGCACGCATGCTGGTGTTCTCGACGATGGTGCCATGGTCGATGATGCCGATGTTGCGGCACAACTGCTCGGCTTCTTCCAAGTAGTGCGTGGTCAGGATGATGGTGATGCCCTTCTTGTTCAGCTCAGTCAGGAAGGTCCACATCGAGCGACGCAGTTCGATGTCCACGCCCGCAGTGGGCTCATCAAGAATCAGCAGCCGTGGCTCATGGATCAGTGCCCGGGCAATCATCAGACGACGCTTCATGCCGCCGGACAAGGACCGCGACGGGACGTCACGCTTGTCCCACAGCCCCAGCTGGGTCAGGTATTGTTCAGCGCGTTCCTTGGCCAGGCGGGCCGGAATGCCGTAATACCCCGCCTGGGTCACGACAATATCGAAGGTCTTTTCAAACTGATTGAAGTTGAATTCTTGCGGGACCACGCCAATGTTGCGCTTGAGCGCGGCGGGCTGGCGATCCAGGTCGTGGCCGAAGATATTCACCGTGCCGCTGGTTTTGTTGACCAGGGTGGAGAGAATGCCGATGGTGGTGGATTTGCCAGCGCCGTTGGGGCCCAGCAATGCAAAAAAATCGCCTTCGGCCACATCCAGGTCGATGCCATGCAGGGCCTGGAAGCCATTGCCGTAGGTTTTGGTTAACTGCCGGATGGACAGAGCGGAACTCATAAGCGGTTAGGTACCCGATAATGTACGTTCAAAAATTGGATCCGCATCATTAAATACAATCGCGGCGGATAAAACCAATGCTGCGTGCCGTCGCCGCGCAAGTACAGTGAGCAATATCGATAGTGATTATCAGGTCAAGGCAGTCATGACCGCGGCCTGATAAGCCGGGCGCGTTTTCAGGCGCTCGTACCAGTCGCGCAGGTGGTGCATGTCTGGGCGCTCAATCGGCATTTCAAACCAGGCGTAGGCGAAAGCCCCCAGCGGAATATCGCCCATACCGGGCTCATCGCCGCTCAAATAAGGTTGACTGGCCAACGCCTGGTCGGCAATCGAGAGCAACTGTGCGCACGCTTTGTGCGCGGCGTTGATGGCCACCCAGTCTTGCTGGTCGGCAGGGGTTCTGAGAATGCCCCAGAACAGATGACGAAAGGGTTCGGCCAACGAGGTTGACGTCCAGTCCATCCATTTATCGGCGTTGGCCCGCACTGCCGGATCGGCCGGATACCATTGGGAGTCGGGCGCATAACGGGCCGTAAGATAACGCACGATGGCATTGGACTCCCAGAGCACCAACTCACCGTCCTCCAGGGTCGGAATTCGCCCATTGGGGTTCAAGGCACGGTACTCCGGGCCATCCACCAAGCCGAATGCGCCGCCTGCATCGATGCTGTGATACGGCAATTCCAGTTCCTGTGCACACCACAGCACCTTGCGAACATTGGATGAGTTTTTCCTTCCCCAAATCTTGAGCATAAGACTTTCGCCATCAACCGAGTGGGCGATCAGTCTACTCCTGCTGCCGAACTCCACCACCCAGGCAAGGTCCCAATCCAGACACCGGTGCACTTGCAGGCCGTTTGCCCGATGCCGACTACGCTTGCCAGGGTCTTGTCCGGTCTCACGGAGGAATACCTATGTTGCTGTTGTGGTTGTTGGTTATGGTCGTCGGCATTGCCTGGCTGGCACACCGTCGCGTCTCCCCTCTTCCTACGCTAGGCATTGCGGCCGTCTATTTGCTGCTCATGGGAATACTCAGCTCTGCTGCGTGGTGGCTGATGGCAATTTTCTGGCTGGGGCTGGCAACCATTGCCTTGCCTCTGCTGTTGCCCGCCCTGCGACGCAAATTTTTCACCGCGCCGATGTTCGCCTGGTTTCAGCGTACCTTGCCGCCGATGTCCGTGACCGAACGTGAGGCCATCGATGCGGGGACAGTCTGGTGGGACGGCGAACTGTTCAGCGGGCGCCCGAATTGGGACACGCTACTGGACTACCCCAAGGCACAGCTGACCGAGGAGGAGCAGGCCTTTATCGACGGCCCCACCGAAGCGTTGTGCGCGATGGTCAGTGACTGGCAGATTGGTCAGGACATGGACCTGCCCGCCGACGCCTGGGCCCATATCAAGCAGCATGGTTTTTTTGCGCTGATTATCCCCAAGGAATATGGCGGCAAGGGCTTCTCGGCCTATGCCCACTCACAAGTGGCCATGAAACTTGCAACCCGCAGTGGTGACCTTGCCTCCACCGTCATGGTGCCTAACTCCCTGGGCCCGGCAGAACTGCTGCTGCACTATGGCACCGAAGAGCAACGCAACCACTACCTGCCCCGCCTCGCTCGTGGCGATGAGATCCCCTGCTTCGCCCTGACAGGGCCACTGGCCGGCTCCGACGCTGGCGCCATGCCCGATACCGGGGTGATCTGCCGAGGCGAATGGCAAGGCGAACAGGTAATCGGCCTACGCTTGAACTGGGAAAAGCGCTACATCACCCTGGGCCCTGTGGCCACCCTTCTGGGCCTCGCGTTCAAGGCCTATGACCCAGAGCACCTGCTCGGCGAAGACGAAGACCTGGGCATCAGCCTGGCGCTGATCCCCACCGACACCCAAGGTGTTGAGATCGGCCGCCGCCACCTGCCGCTGGGTGCGGCGTTCATGAACGGCCCCAACTCAGGCAAAGACGTGTTTATCCCGCTGGACTACCTCATCGGTGGCCAGGCGATGCTTGGCAAAGGCTGGATGATGCTGATGAATTGCCTTTCGGTCGGGCGTTCGATTTCCCTACCTGCCGTGGGTACGGGCGCGGCGAAATTCACGAGCCTGGTCACCGGCCAATACACACAAGTACGCGAACAGTTCAACGTACCGCTGTCGGCATTCGAAGGCATTCAGGAAGCCATGGCGCGGATCGGCGGCAATGCCTGGCTGATGGACAGTGCACGGATGTTGACCGCCAGCGCCGTCGACCTGGGCGAAAAGCCCTCGGTGCTGTCGGCCATCCTCAAATATCACCTGACCGAACGGGGCCGCGAATGCATCGGCCACGCCATGGATGTGCATGGCGGCAAGGGCATCATCATGGGGCCCAATAACTATCTGGCGCGCAGCTGGCAAGGGGCGCCCATTTTTATCACCGTGGAAGGCGCCAACATCCTTTCCCGCAACCTGATGATCTTTGGCCAGGGCGCCATTCGCTGCCACCCCTTCGTGCTCAAGGAAATGGCCCTGGTTGGGCGTGAAGACCGCGACCAGGCGCTCAGGGAATTCGATGACTTGCTGCTCAAGCACATTGGTTTTGCGGTGGGCAACGCAGCCAGCACCTTTATCCTCAACCTGGGGCTGGGCCGCTTCGACGCCAAGCCTGGCGATGCGCTGAGCCAAGGCTACTTCCGGGCATTGGATCGCCAGGCGGCCGCCTTTGCGATGCTGGCCGACCTGTGCATGATGTTGCTCGGAGGCGCGCTCAAGCGCCGCGAACGCTTGTCTGCACGCCTGGGCGATGTACTGAGCAATCTGTATCTGGGCTCGGCGGCGCTCAAGCGCTACCACGACCTGAACGCTCCCGAGTACCTGCGCCCACTGTTGCAATGGGCCATGGAAGAAAGCCTGGGGCGTGCCGAGCAAGCATTGGACGAGCTACTGGCCAACTTCCCCAATCGCCTGTTGGGCGGCTTGCTGCGGGCGGTGGTATTCCCCTTCGGCCGGCGCCACACCGGCCCGTCCGATGCGCTGGACGCCGAAATCGCGGCACTCATTGGCCGCGCCAAGGGCGACCCGGCACTGGAGGAATTGTTGATGGGTTGCTACCGCCCACAGTCAGCCGACGACCCGGTGGGCGCACTGCAGCATGCCTGTGACCTGCTGTCGGCCAGCGCCACCCTGCAGAAAAAGCTGCACGGCGCCTTCAAGGCCGGGCACTTCAGCCCACAACCCGGCGAGCACCTGATCGATGCTGCGCTGCAGGCTGGCGTGCTTGAAAGCAACGAGGCCGACAGTTTGCATCAAGCCGAAGCGGCAAGGCGCAAAGTGATCGATGTAGACGACTTCAGCAAAGAACAACTGACGGCGGCCGAGGGCCGAGTACGCTGACACCAGTCGCCTCACAAAGACATCGGGCGCGTGGAGCCGTATACTCCCGCGCCCGTTTCGCTCAAGAGGACCTTCGCCATGGCCAATTCACAACTCGAACACAACCTCATCCTGCTCGACCACCTGCGCAGCATCCTGGTCGCACTGGGTGAAGCCGAGCAAGTGCCAGAGGAAAGTCATGCCTTGTTCCTGGAGCGTTTCGACGAACTGCGCGCCGAATTGCCGGTCGACCCCATCGAAAGCCAGTACCTGGGCCAAGACCTGATGTGCCAGATCATCACCCGCTACCCGCAAATCGCGCACCTGGTGCCCCGCGACCTGCTGTGGTTCTTCGCCGGTGACTGCCTGCACTACATGCCTGATGAAGAAATCGAGCTGTACCAGACACTGGAAGAACGCCGCTTTGAAGCGGAGGAAAACGACGAACCGTTCGACTGGAACCAGGAAAAACAGCTGCTGAGCCTGTCGACGCAAGACAGCAAGCACTGATACCCAGCAGATTGATAAACGTGCAGCGACCGCTGCACGCCATCGCTTAGAGAGCCCCCAACCCCCAATTGCAATCCTCCTCTGGGTTGGGGATGCGCGAAGAAACTCGGCTGATTGCTGAAAACTTGAGCTCTACACGCTCATCATCAGCCGTGCGCAAAACCAGGTTGCCGCCCTTCCAGTCAACCTGCTTGAGGCTTCCGCACCGAAAGCCCAACATCCGCCCCTCTACACAAAAACTGCCGTAGACCGTGATGCACTCGCCAACCTTGTAGAAACCCAGTTGTGTCCGGCAAGTATTGTCCATGGCTGTAGCCCCTGCTTTCGGTGCGCTGGGGGGTCATGGTGGGGGTATGGGCGGGGGTTGGCTACTGTCAGAAATGACAGGATCACCAGGGAATGCCCGACCTCGCAACATATTTTCGTCGAGCAAATATTCCGCATACCGGCGACGAGCTTGCTGATATTGCCTCGTCCGAGCATTCGGACAGTTCTGATCTACTCCCCTCTCTACAAAGACCGTTGCCTCTTAGCCCCTCACCCAGTTTCGGGAGATTTCACGCGTGATCTAACGAACGGTCCTACATACAACCCTTGAAACAACAATCACCATGCTCGCCAGGCAATAGTTCCTAGGAAAATCAGAAACTTCCTTTTTCTGAGAGCCTCCATGGACAATTGAAAACAAAGCGATTTAAAGTCCATCAACAAAAAAACAATGACTTTGACCCATTCCAAAAAGCTCTCTGCGCACTATCTGCAGCTCGCCAAAATGTCGCTGGGGGACTCTGCGCTCACCGGGACAGACGCACGCTTTTCTCCCGAGTTTGAGAGGCTCGAAGTCGAGCTTGCCAAAGAAAGCTCGTTGCATAACACCAGCGATGTCGACTGGCAAAAGATGCTCGAAATGTGCGAAGCCTTCCTGGAAAACCAGTCCAAGGATCTTCGTGTCGCTGCCTGGCTAACGTGGAGCCTTTACCAGCGTGAGTCCTTTGCGGGGCTATTGGCTGGCCTTGGCATGCTGCATCACTTTTGCACGGATTACTGGGCAGAGTTACACCCTCAAAAAATGCGCACTCGTATCGCATCTATCAACTGGCTATTGCCACGATTGGACGGCGTATTTGGCGAACAGGTTGCCATTTCCGAGCAATTGTCCCTCTTTCGCAAACTCGCAGAATGTCTTCGAGACTTTGAAGCCAACCTGTCGACGCATCTGGGCCCAGAAGCCCCCTTGTTGCTGCCCCTTTCACGTCGGCTTGACGACTTAGTCGCGCGCGCTGGTTTGGGCCACCCTGCTCCCGGCACTGTTGGGTCGGCAATAGCCCAGGTCAAACAGGCCGCAGTGCAGGCCCTTTCATCCAGTTCGGCGGTAGACAACGAAAAAGATGCGCATAAAAACCTGCGGGCGCTGCAAGACCAGTCCCGCACACTGTGTACCTATTGGTTGAAACAGAAGGCCACTGACATTCGTGCTTTGCGACTGTCCCGCACGTTGTTGTGGCTACCCATTGAAGTGTTGCCAGAACACAACGCCGAGCAAGTCACAGCCTTGAGAGGGGTTGCAACGGACAAACTTATTCGCTTTCGCGAACTTTTCCAACAAAGTAAACATGCCGATCTTCTCGTAGAGTTGGAAGCCGTTACAGCCCGGTCTCCTTTCTGGCTGGATGGACAGCGATTGGTATGGGAATGCCTTCAGGCATTGCAGGCGGACCTGGCCATGCAGGAAGTGGAAATACAATTGTCACTTTTCCTCCAACGTCTGACTCATCTCGAACAATTGCACTTTCACGACGGTACCCCTTTCGCAGACCCAGACACTCGAATGTGGATCAGCGCGCATGTATTGCCGCATTTAACCTCTCCAGACAAGCGGCCAGAGCAACTAACTTTTCAGAATGACAACGCCTCTCCGGCTTGGGAGTCAGGGCTGAACGAGGCCCTTTCAACCTTAGAAAAATCAGGATTGAAAGCCGCCGTTCAACAAATCAAGCAAGGCATGAATATTACTATTGCTGGCCGTGAGCGATTTTATTGGCAGTTGACGCTTGCCCGCCTCTGCTTCAGTGCAAAAAAATACGAACTCGCCAAAACCCAACTTGATGCGCTTGATCAACGGCTGCAGAGCTCCGCACTCGGCGACTGGGAGCCAAAACTTGTGCTGGAGGTTCTTAACCTGGCACACAGTTGTTGCGAGTTGCTGCCTCAGAATCATGCTGTGCGTGAGCACAAAGAAGAAATTCGTCGAAGGCTGTGCCATCTCGATTTAGAGGTCGTACTCGATTAACGCTTTGGATCACAACAATCCTGGAGAAAGAAAATGGCCAAAGAAGGCTCAGTAGCACCCAAAGAACGTATCAATGTTACCTATAAGCCCGCCACCGGTGACGCCAAGCAAGAAACCGAGTTACCGTTGAAGCTGATGGTAGTGGGTGACTTCACTCAACGTCCCGATGAGCGTCGCATTGAAGATCGCCGAGCGATCAACATAAACAAAGACAACTTTGATGACGTGCTTTCCAAACAAGAAATCACACTGAATATTGCCATTCCTAATCGTTTATCAGAAAACAACAGCGATGAAGAAATAGCGATCCAGTTAAACATCGCATCTCTAAAGGACTTTCACCCCGACCAATTGGTTGAGCAGGTGCCTGAATTAAAGAAATTAATGGAATTGAGGGAAGCGTTGGTCTCTTTGAAAGGACCTCTTGGAAACGCACCTGCATTTCGAAAGGCCATTGAAAGCGTGCTTGAAGATGCCGATTCACGTGATCGTGTATTGGGCGAACTGGGCCTGGCAACATCCGTAAAACTGGACTCCTGATAAAACGTACAAGGACGCAACCCATGAGCACGCGCGCAGCCGTTACCGATCAACAAAATACCGTTGACATTGGAATCCTCGATCGCATCATTGCCGAGACCAAACTGACACCCAATGATGATGCATACCACATCGCCAAACGCGGTGTCTCTGCATTCATTGAAGAGCTGCTAAAACCGCAGAACAGCGGTGAGCCCGTGAAGAAAGCCATGGTCGATCGCATGATTGCGCAGATCGACACCAAACTCAGCGAGCAGATGGACGCCATACTCCACCACGCAGAGTTTCAATCGATTGAGTCAGCCTGGCGCGGCTTGAAGCTTCTCGTGGATCGCACGGACTTTCGTGAAAACATCAAGATAGAAATACTTAGCGTATCGAAACAAGACCTACTTGACGATTTCGAAGACAGCCCAGAGGTTGTACAGTCGGGGCTCTATAAACATGTATACAGCGCAGAATATGGTCAGTTTGGTGGCGAGCCTGTAGCGGCACTGATTGCGAACTACTTCTTCGATCCCAGCGCTCCAGACATCAAGACACTGCAATACGTTTCAAGTGTCGCAACCATGGCTCACGCTCCTTTTATTGCGGCAGCAAGCCCAAAGTTTTTTGGCTTGGAAAGTTATACCGGACTGACCGACATCAAAGACTTGAAGGACCATTTCGGGGCTCCTCAATTCACCAAGTGGCAAAGCTTGCGAGAACACGAAAACTCCCGAAATCTCGCATTGGCTGGCCCACGCTTTCTCTTGCGCCCTCCGTACGATACCGAAAACCATCCCGTTAAACGCTTTGCCTATGGTGAAAACGTTGCCAATAGTCATGAGCATTATCTTTGGGGGAACACGGCGTACGCGTTCGCCACTCGCCTGACCGACAGCTTTGCCAAATTTCGCTGGTGCCCCAATATCATCGGCCCACAAAGCGGAGGTGCTGTCGAAGATTTGCCGTTGCATCAGTTTCAGAGCATGGGCGAAATTGAAACCAAGATTCCGACCGAAGTTTTGATTTCCGACCGCCGAGAATACGAGCTGGCGGAAGAAGGTTTCATTTCGCTGACCATGCGCAAAGGCAGTGACAATGCTGCGTTCTTCTCTGCCAACTCAATCCAGAAGCCTAAGGCGTTCGGGAATAGTGAAGAGGGCAAGCTGGCTGAGTTCAACTATAAACTGGGCACACAGCTGCCTTACCTATTCATCGTTAACCGCCTCGCCCACTACATCAAGGTGCTTCAGCGCGAACAACTCGGTGCCTGGAAAGAGCGCACTGACTTGGAGCAGGAGTTGAACAAGTGGATCCGCCAGTACGTGGCCGATCAGGACAACCCCAGCGCTGAAGTACGCGGTCGCCGCCCCCTGCGTGGCGCAGAAATCACCGTTAACGATGTGCAAGGCGAACCGGGTTGGTACCGCGTCAGCCTGAACGTGCGCCCTCACTTCAAGTACATGGGTGCCGACTTTACCCTCTCGCTGGTTGGCAAGTTGGATAAAGAGTAAATACAGGCATGAAGAGACTCGGCAGCCTTTTCGAACGCTTGGGTGGCGACATTGAGCAGCGTGCCAACTGGACCGAAGAGGCATGTACCACAGCCTCAGTAGCCTCCCATTTGGCCAAGATGCTCAGCACTCGCACAGGTAGCGTCCAAACGTTACCCGATTACGGCCTGCCGGATCTCAATGACATGCGTCTAAGCCTGCATGACGCATTGACACAAGCACAGGTGGCCATTGAACACTTTATCGAAAATTACGAGCCTCGCTTGAGTAATGTAAAAGTGATTTCTTTGCCACGTGCGCACAATCATCTGTCTCTGCTTTTTCGCATCGAAGGGTTATTGGAAGTGGCCGGTCACAAACGTCCCGCACATTTCACTGCCAGCTTAGATGCGAGTGGGAAAGTCACCCTAAGTTAAGGAGTAACCCATGTCCGGTAAACCTGCTGCCCGAAAGGGCGACCCCACTGTCGACGGCGATGCAAATCCGATTAATAGCGGATCATCTGATGTATTGATTGATGGCATTTCCGCTGCCCGAGAAGGTGATACCACTGAATGCGGAAGCGAGCTGTGTGACTCGTTAAGTTCTACCGTACTGATCAATGGACGCGCGGCCGCCATCGTGGGCAGTGAAGGGACTGCCGGGAATATCGTGCAGAGCGGATCGAAAACAGTGCTCATTGGATCTTGAATCCCTTTAATTTCTTACCGGGAACTTTACGTGTCGCTTAACCACTATTACCAAAATGAACTAACTGCCCTGCGCCAGCTCGGCAAACGCTTTGCCGAACGCAATCCGGCGTTGGCGCCGTTTTTGGGAGATAGTGGTCGTGACCCGGATGTTGAACGCCTGCTGGAAGGGTTCGCTTTTTTGACAGGGCGGTTGCGGCAGAAACTCGATGATGAACTACCAGAACTGACTCATTCGCTGATGCACCTGCTATGGCCTAATTATATGCGCCCCCTGCCAG
This sequence comes from Pseudomonas sp. KH_021, assembly GCF_057838865.1. Classification (NCBI taxonomy): domain Bacteria; kingdom Pseudomonadati; phylum Pseudomonadota; class Gammaproteobacteria; order Pseudomonadales; family Pseudomonadaceae; genus Pseudomonas; species Pseudomonas sp. KH_021. The sequence continues at coordinate 4,723,293 of NZ_CM174477.1, forward strand.
CGTTCAGCATATTACAGTTTGACCCCTCCACACGTTCTGGGCCCGCACAGCACGTACCCCGTAACACCCCAGTGCAATCCGAACCCTTGCACGGCGTTGATTGCCGCTTTCTGACCGCTTTTAACACTGAAGTATTACCGCTTGCGCTGGATAAGCTGGATTACGCCATCACTGGAGAGGGAGCAGTGCTGACATTGCGCCTGACAATGAGTGCTGGGGGACATCTGGGGGAAGTGTCATTGAAACGGCTGCGCCTGCACTTGGCCGGAGAACGCTATATCAGCCAACAGCTTTACCTGAGTTTGCTTGAGCACTTGAACGACGTGAAGTTGAAGTTGCTGGGCGAAAACGGCACTCCACTGCAAGACAGCAGCAATCATGCATACGAAAGCACGTTGGATGCTGCACACCTGAAGCCTGTAGGTTTTGCAGAAAATGAAGCATTGGTCCCCTACCCGCTTAATACTTTCAGGGGATATCGCTACCTGCAAGAGTACTTTGCCTTTCCAGAAAAATTCTTGTTTGTCGACCTGGACGGGCTCGACGTTTTAACAAGGCACCCGGAAAACATACTCAAAATGGCACGCGGGCTTGAACTTCGCTTCCATTTTCGAAGCGCCAGCGCGCAACTCATTCAACCGTCGCTGGATAACGTACGCCTTTACTGCACTCCAATCGTCAACTTGTTCACCGACGACGCAGCCCCTATTCGTCTCGACGGCAAGCTCGACCGATATCGCGTATTGCCAGGTACCCAGGACCCGCAGCATTTCGGCGTATTTTCAGTGGATAAAGTCGTAGGATGCAAAGCGGGACGTTCAGGCTATACCGATTACGTACTGTTTGAGTCATTCGAGCATGACGGCAGTTCTGAAGCCCCCAACACAGCACCCCATTACAGCGTGCGTCAGGAACCCTCGATGGTGGACGGGCGCCTCGATACCTATCTCAGCTTTGGTCAGCGCAATACGGACCAGCACGAAACCATTTCCATCGAGCTGACCTGTACCAATCAAGATCTGCCGCGACAGCTGGCCGAGGGCAGCATCTGCCTCCCCTGTGCGGGAACCCCATCGTCACTGAGTTTTCGCAACATCGGAAGGGTGACCCCCAGTTATGCCCCGCCCCTGCACCGCGACTTCCTCTGGAAGCTAATAAGCAACATGTCACTGAACTACCTATCGCTGGCCAATGTAGAGGCCCTGAAGGTGATTCTCGAAACCTACGACCTGCCGCGCTACTACGACAAACATTCAGAGAAAGTCAGCCGCCAATTATTGGCTGGCCTGAGAAGTATTCAGCATCACCAGATCGACCGACTTTACCGAGGTTTGCCAGTGCGAGGGGTACGCACCCAGTTGACGATCAACCCCGAGGGGTATCGCGGCGAAGGTGAGCTGTACCTGTTTGCTTCGGTGCTCAATGAGTTCTTTGCGCTCTACGCCAGCCTGAACTCTTTCCATCAATTGCACGTAAACAGTACTCAAGGAGAGGACTACGTATGGACGCCACGGATGGGACAGCAACCCCTGCTTTGACGCCATTGAGTCAAGGCATCCGCGAGTACAGCTTGTTTCAGGGTGTTCAGCGGGTAATGGAGCACCTCGCAACAGCCAACCCTGGGCTGAAAGAGGAGGCTCTGTACGAACTACTGGAATTCCATGCAAACCCCAGCATGGGCTTTCCCGGAAGTGATATCGACTGCGTGCAGTTTTTTCAAGAGCGCGGCGCATTGCGGGCACGGCTACGTATCAACTTGATGAGTTTGCTCGGAGCCAGTTCGCCACTCCCGTCGTTCTACGGCGAACAAGCATTGGCCGACAGCATGGGTGGGCGCAGCACCCGCGATTTCATGGACCTTTTCAACCATCGCCTGCAACGCCTGTTGCTGCAAATCTGGCAGAAGTATCGCTACCACGCGCGGTTTCGAATGGGCGCACAAGACCCTCTGTCCGAGCAGTTGTTTGCATTGATCGGGCTAGGTGGCCAGCACATTCGCAAAACTTCGGAATTGAATTGGCAGCGCCTGTTGCCCTACTTGGGCTTGCTGAGCCTTCGCGCCCATTCGGCCGCCTTGATCGAGTCGGTCCTGCGCTACTACTTCAAACATGCCGACTTGTTCATCGAGCAATGTATCGAGCGTCGAGTCCTTATTCCGCTCGATCAACAAAACGCTCTGGGCATCGCCAATCATCAGTTGAATGAAACAGCCGTGCTGGGTGAACAAACGGTCGACGGCAGCAGCATGTTCAGAGTGCATATCCAAGCGCTGAGCTGGGAACAACTACACACGTTTTTGCCTATCGGCGACCAATACAAACCGTTATGTGCGCTGGTTCGATTCACCCTCCGAGACCCGCTGGACTACGACATTCGACTGCAACTACGGCCCGAAGAAATCCATGAACAGCGCATAGGCAATGACAACGAGTGCCGCTTGGGCTGGACCAGTTGGCTAGGCCATGAACACGCCGACGGCATCGTCGCACTGAACAGTGCATCAGAGGAAATTCCCCAATGATCAATGTTGATCTACAGCAACTGGTACAGGCATTGGATGCCCCAAGTAAAACTGATCTGGAGCGCTGCGCCGAACGATGCATTCAGCGTGGCGGCCAGAAAATCCTGGTGGAAGACCTACTGCTTGGCTTGTTAGAGCGCCCTCAAGGGCTATTGCCCCGCGCGTTGCAGGATGCCGATATTGAACCGGCCGCCCTTGCTCAAGCCTTGCAGACAAGAAGCGGTCATAGCGAATCCTGCAATCCGGTGTTCTCCACTGAGCTGGTGCAATGGCTGCAGGACGCGCTACTGATCGCAAGCCTTGAATTGCATCAACCGCAAATCGGTGAAGCCGCATTGATATTGGCGCTTCTGCACAACCCTGTGCGCTACGTCGGCAGCCAGTATCAGCCACTGCTCGCTCGCCTGAAGGCTGATCGTCTGCGAGAGTTCGTGCTGTCTACAACAGATGTGCCGCTTACAGGCTCAACAGTAGCCATACCTACCGGGGAGTCAGCCCTACTTCGCTTCACTCACGATCTCACCCAACAAGCGGCTGATGGAAAGCTGGATCCTGTGTTGTGCCGCGATGCCGAAATCCGGCAAATGATCGACATCCTCGCTCGTCGCCGCAAAAACAACCCCATCGTGGTAGGCGAAGCCGGAGTCGGCAAAACCGCAATCGTTGAAGGTTTGGCGCTACGTATTGTTGCCAACGAAGTGCCTGATGCTCTCAAACAAGTGAAGCTTCTAACCCTGGACCTTGGATTGCTCCAAGCCGGTGCCAGTGTCAAAGGGGAGTTCGAACGGCGCTTGCAAGGGGTAATTGACGAGGTCAAATCCTCTCCCTGCCCTGTGATTCTGTTCATCGATGAAGCACACACCTTGATCGGTGCAGGTGGGCAGGCAGGCAGTTCGGATGCCGCTAACTTGCTCAAACCTGCATTGGCGCGCGGTGAACTTCGCACCATTGCGGCAACGACCTGGAGCGAATACAAGAAGTACTTCGAAAAAGACCCGGCATTGGCCAGACGCTTCCAACCCGTCCAGTTGCATGAGCCAACCGTCAATGAGGCCATTACCATCCTGCGTGGTTTGGCCTCAGTCTATGAACAAAGTCATGGGGTCTATCTGCGCGATGACGCCGTGGTGGCCGCAGCCGAATTGTCGGCGCGCTATCTGTCCGGCCGCCAACTGCCTGACAAGGCCGTAGATGTGCTCGATACCGCCTGTGCCCGAGTGCGGATCAGTCTGGCCGCAGCACCTGCTGCCCTTGAACGACTGCGTAATGAATTGGCCGAAGGCGAGCGTCAGCGCCAGGCACTGCAGCGAGACCTTGATTCAGGTTTGGAAGCCGACGCTGACGCGTTGCAGGCGCTGCACCAACGGCTTGCTGAAGCAGCGAGCGAAGCCAATGCACTTGAGGCTGATTGGGCCGAGCAACGTGAACTCGCCAAGCAATTGCTGGATTTGCGACAGCAACGAGCTGCAGCACATTTGGTGTCGGCAACGAAGCAAGCACTCGACGACCAATTAAAAGACACTCAACGCGCCCTGATAGCAGCACAACAGAACGAACGGCTGGTCAGCCATGAGGTCTGCCCGCGCCTGGTCGCCGAAGTCATCAGCCATTGGACGGGTATCCCGCTCTCGAACCTGGCTCGCGAGCACAACAGCGCGGTGGCCGAGTTCGCCCAACAACTAGGGCAACGCCTGCGTGGCCAACCACAGGCCATTAACGCCCTGGACCGAGCCATGCGCGCCAGTGCGGCGGGGCTCAACCGCAGTGATGCCCCGGTGGGTGTGTTTTTACTGGTCGGCCCCAGTGGCGTCGGAAAAACCGAGACCGCATTGGCGTTGGCCGACTTGCTGTACGGCGGCGAACGTTTCCTGACCACCATCAACATGGCCGAATTTCAGGAAAAACATACCGTATCGCGCCTGATCGGCTCGCCCCCTGGCTATGTCGGCTATGGCGAAGGCGGCATGCTAACCGAAGCAGTACGCCAGAAACCCTACTCGGTGTTGTTACTCGACGAGGTAGAAAAAGCTGACCCGGATGTGCTGAACCTGTTCTATCAAATCTTCGACAAGGGCGTGGCCAATGACGGAGAAGGTCGCGAGATCAACTTTCGCAATACGCTGATCCTGATGACGTCGAACCTGGCCAGCGAGAAAATTTCAGCCTTATGCGCCACAGGCGAGCAACCCAGTGCACAAACGCTGGAGCAAGCCATCCAACCCACCTTGAGCCGCTTCTTCAAACCTGCCTTGTTGGCGCGCATGCGCGTCGTTCCCTACTTTCCGATTGCGGGAGAGGTGCTGCGGGATCTGGTTGCTCTCAAGCTGGAGCGTTTCGGCCAGCGCCTGGCTCAACGTCAATTGCGCTTCAGTCACAGTGATCGATTGGTGGAAGAGCTCGCTCAGCGTTGCGCCTACGGTGACAGTGGCGCACGCCTGATTGATCACCTCATTGATCAACATTTGCAGCCACAAGTAGCGGACCGCCTGCTCGCCGCCATGGCGGGTGGACAACCCATACGACACGTACACGCCACAGTCGATGGGCAAGGAGCGGTTGTTTGTGAGTTCGCTTGATATTTCGACGCCTCAGTCGACACTTGATACCGATGCCCTACTCCGGCATCTGGGTACACTCGCTCGACTGACCGATAGCGACATGCTCCAGGAAGGCCTGGTGACGGTGGCGGCACAATTGTCTGATTGCCCACTGAGCCAGCTGTACCTGCTTGACGATACCGGCACGGAACTGAGTCTGGCAACGGAGTGGCGTGATGGGCAATTGCAGGCCCATGATATCGACAGCCAGCCTCGCAACTACCTTAACGAGCCACTTCTGCAATTCTGCTTGACCCAGAAACGCTCGCTGAACATTCCGCTGTTGAACAATGGGCTGTATCAATCCAACTTCCTGCCCGACAGCGGGCAGTCCTGGAGCTGCTTGCTCTGCGTTCCAGCCCTGTATGTGACTGGGGATGTTCGTGGCTTGATTCTTGTCGCACATCGACTCACACGAAATCTTGAACCTGCCTCTATCTCACTGAGCCATCTTGGCCATTTCGTGATAGCCCAGTTGACACTGATGCGTCGACTGCGGATGTCCGAAGAGCCCAAGCCTGCAGCCCTACGACCACTGAGCAATCACGGATTGCTGGGAAATAGCCCAGCCATGCAAACGGTGCACAGCCTTATCAGCAAGGTGTTGAGCTATCCCGTCAGCGTTTTGATCACCGGCGAAACCGGAACAGGGAAAGAACTGGTAGCTCGGGCGATTCACAACAATGGTGTACGGGCCAACAAGAGCTTCGTTGTGCAGAACTGCGCCTCTCTGCCTGAAAACCTGCTGGAGAGTGAACTCTTCGGATATCGACGGGGTGCCTTCACTGGCGCGGACAACCACCGCCAAGGCCTGTTTGACGCCGCCAATGGCGGCACGCTGTTTCTCGACGAAATCGGCGATATGCAATTGGCCTTGCAGGGCAAGCTGCTGCGTTTTCTTCAAGAGGGTGAAGTACGCCCCTTGGGCAGCAACAAAACCCACAAAGTCGATGTTCGGATCATTGCCGCAACCCACCATGACCTGGAAGCACTCGTTGAAGCTGGGAGCTTTCGCAGGGACCTGTTCTACCGGCTTTCATGTTTCCCCATTGAGCTTGCACCGCTAAGAGAGCGCGGTGCGGATATCCAAGCCTTGGCCGAGCATTTTTCCGATGCCTTCTGCACCAAGCTCAAGCGCCCGGTTTGTCGATGGTCTACCGCCGCCCGGTTGGTGATAGGCAGTTACGCATTTCCCGGCAATGTGCGTGAACTGAAGGCACAGGTAGAACGTGCTGTTCTGCTCTGTGAAGGCGAAGAAATACTGCCCTGCCACCTCGCTCCACACCGCAATTGCGAACCCGTTTCTGGGCCAACGAACCTGCGCCAACGCATGGAGCAACTTGAACGAGGCCTACTGCTCGACTGCCTCGCTCGAAACAAAGGTAATCAGACCCAGTCCGCGCACGAGCTGGAAATCCCCCGGCGCACGTTCATCAACCGGATGAAACGCTTGGGCATAAAACCTGCCGAGCACGACTTCAGTCAGCGCTACGCCCAGCCCCTCAATAGCCCCGCTTCTCGTTCGAAAGGAATCTCAGAATGAGCACATCACTTCTCAAGGCGCCTAAACCGTTCATGTTGTCATTGCCAGGCGTGGCCAATGACTTACAGGTGTTTTCATTTAAGGGCGACGAAGCACTCAACTGCCCTTTCCGCTTCGAGATTGAGTTGGTCAGCGAACGTCCCGATCTTGACCTGGAAAGCTTGCTTCACCAGCCGGCGTTTCTGGCATTCGACACGCAAGGCGCTGGTGTGCATGGGCAAACCTACAGCGTTGCCCAAGGCGAGTCCGGCAAGCGCCTGACCCGTTACCATCTCGTTCTCGTACCCCGGCTGGCTTACCTCGCTCACAGCCGTCAACTGCGCATATTCCAGAACAAGAACGTGCAGCAGATCATCACTGAGGTACTCGTAGGGCATGGCATCCTCGCCGACAACTTTCGCTTCGAACTTAAGCCCACACCACCGCTTTCTGCCCGTGAGTACTGCACCCAGTACGACGAAACCGATCTGGACTTTATCCAGCGCCTCTGCGCCGAAGAAGGCCTGAGCTACCACTTCCAGCACAGTACAACTCAACACATGCTGGTCTTCGGTGATGACCAACCGGTTTTCCGCAAAGTGGCACCAACGGCCTACCAACAAGACACCGGCATGGTTGCGCCGGAGCCTGTCATCAACCGATTCGGCGTGCGAGTAGAAACCCGTACCTCACAGGTCACCCGCCGTGACTATGACTTCATGCAACCCCACGTGCGACTCAGTGCCGAGCGGTTTGGCGACCGGACAGAACAGGCAAAAGCATGGCCGTCGCTGGAGGATTACGACTACCCCGGCCGGTTTCGCGATGACGCTACGGGCAAAAAGGTCACCAAGCAGGCGCTAGAGCGCCATCGAAGCGACTACCACTTGGCTGAAGGTAAAAGCGATCAACCCGCCTTGGTCAGTGGACACCTCTTGCCGCTCAGCGAACATCCGCGCGCGCCATGGAACGACCTATGGCTGCTGACCAGCATTCACCATGAAGGGTACCAGCCGCAGGTTCTGGAGGAATCAATCCCCAGCGATACGAGCAAGAGCCCGGACGGTTTACATCAGGGCTATTGCAACACGTTTACGGCGACGCCTTGGAACGTGACCTATCGCCCGCCGCTCAACCATGAGCGGCACGTCATTAGAGGCAGCCAGTTGGCGAAAGTGACTGGGCCCGCCGGTGAAGAAATATTTTGCGATGAGCACGGTCGGGTCAAGGTGCAATTCCCTTGGCACCGTGAAGGCAAAGCCGATGAGCACAGCAGTTGCTGGCTGCGCGTGACATCACGCTGGGCCGGTAACGACTATGGCAGCGTCGTCATACCCCGGGTCGGGATGGAAGTAGAGGTTTCTTTCTTCGAAGGTGACCCTGACCGCCCGTATGTCTCGGCATGCTTGTTCAATCCCGAAAGCCCTACTCCCTACCCCTTGCCTGCCGCCAAGACCCAGACCGTCTTCAAAACGATCAGCTCCCCAGGTGGGGGCGGTTTCAACGAAATCCGTATCGATGACCACAAAGGCGCGGAGCAAGTCTTCGTCCACGCCGAGCGCGACTGGGACCAGATCGTCAAGCACAACCAACGTTTGCATGTGGGTAACGAGCAACGAACCACCGTCGCAGCCAATTGCATCACAGAACTTAAAGCTGAAGAGCACCGTACTACTGCTGGTGATCGCAAGGTGGCTGTCAAAAGCAGTGATTACCTGGAGGTTGCACAAAACCAACATATCAAGGTCGGCACCGGCCAATTTGTAGATGCCGGCAATGAATTGCATTTCAAGGCTGGCGATAAAGTCGTCATTGAGGCCGGCGTAGAGCTGACGCTCAATGCTGGCGGCAATTTTATAAAAATCGATCCCAGTGGGGTGTGGTGTAACGGTGCGTTGATCGGGTTGAACGCTGGCGGTACTGCGGGCCGAGGCTCGGGTATTCAGTTGTTGTCACCGTTGAGTCTGAAGTCACCACCTTCCGTTCTGGACTCTATTAAAAAATCAAGGCATGTCGCCCAAGAGCGCGGAGGTGGCCTGTGCTTGATTTGCGAAAACTGTTAGGAGTCATTAGTAAAAAACGCCACCTAATACGCACACTAATAATAGCTTCAGAAATAAAAAAAGGCTGGAGCCTTTGGAAACTCAAATAAAAAGGACGCCTCAACATGACCAAATTCTTGACTGAAACCACTAAATGGCTAGCGGACCAAAAAAACCAAAAGCGCCAATTAGTGCTCATCATTAACCCATTGGCAAAGCCTAACCCTGTGCCTATTTTATTTGCCAAGGCCCCTATACGTGATTACGCCAGGCTATTCCAAGGTACAGAGTTTGAAACGCTTGCTGCGGAGGGACCTTGGTTGGTGCGGATCGATTCAAGCACAATGAAAGCGTTGTCGGAATTGATAAGCAGACCTGAACTGAACTGGGGCTGGGTTGCAAGCGCCGAAAATCTCGATATCAATGAAGTTGTCGAGCATTGGCGAGCGCGCATGGTCGTCCACCACAACGGCCAGCGAGCGTTCTATCGATTTGAAGATAACCGCGTCATCGCTCGTCATTTACTTGCACTTGACCAAGCGCAAATTCCATTGCTGTTAGGCCCGCTCATTAGTGCCCTGATCTGGGATGGACAGCACTGGATTGAAGTAGAAAACCTTCGACCTGCCGCCTATCCAGAACCGTTTGATAAGCCGTGGCTGTCAGTTCCCGAGCCACAATCAACCGAGATTCAACTGGAGCTTCTTCAGTCTTGGCTTTGTGAGAACCACCTAAAGGCCACTCAACAGTTGGCAGTGAAGCAACCGATTAGGTTGTGGATCCAGGCAAATATGGAGAAGGCTAAACACTGGGGATGGACGGATATAAACCAGCTGCACTTTCTGCTCGAACATCAGCTAATACCCAATCTTGAGCACCATGGCGCTTGGGCTCCCGTCAGCCATGAATCACCACACGCACACTATATGCGCTGCCAACGAGAGTTCGTCAACGTTACCAGCGGAGCGCGGACATGAGCAGGCTTCCTTCATTGGCAGCCCTAGGGATTTTGTTGTTGACCCTCAGCGCCTGCAACTGGGTCGCTGTTATCGCCAAAGAGGGCAGCTTGTCGCTCACCGAACGCCGTGGACTTCAAAGCTTTACCCTCGCAGGCGAACTGCCCCCGGAGTTCGGCCTGGATGTGACCGCCTGGTATGGCCCTACAAACCCGGAGCAGATTAATTGCCAGACCGATAACTTATACAACGATCGGACACAAGATCGTTCCCTTGGTAAAGGGTTTGAAAGCCCCATTCAGGCCAAACACAGTTCATTCAAGTTCACCATCCCCCTCAACTACCACGTTGGCTTGTGCGAGATGCGGCTGGGTCGTATCAAGATGGAGATCAATGGGCGCTATGGCCAACAGATCTGGCAAAAGACCTATGACGATGGTGGTTTCTATGTGGTCGACAGGTTGCCGGAGGGGCAACCGAGTTTTGATGCCGATGGCTCACTTCAGATCACGGGGCAATGCGATTGGTGGTTTCAGCAGAGCAAAGCCAAATCTCGTCTAGGTGAAATCAGCAAGCTGTTGAACTGCAGAGGTGCGGGGGCCTTTCTGCAACGCGACCAACTGTCGGGGAAGACGTTGAACTTGGCGATTGAGGTCAATCCAGAAGAAGAGCCTTCCCATGATGACACTTGGATCAAATTTCCCAATGGTTGGAAACCTTGCCTACCCAAGGAGGGCGGTTGGATCAGATGCCAAAACCCGCCGATTTTCAAAACCTTCCAAATGAACGGCCAGACCTGCACGGTCTATCCCGGCTGCACGGAGTAAACACGGATGACGCTTCAGAAAACGGAGACCCTCTCTAAACAGGGCCAGTGGGGCAGGCTTCGATACCTCCACATAGCAAGCATTGTCATCACAGGGATAAGTCTCAGTGCGTGCAACTGGGTCGCTGTTATCGCCAAAGAGGGCAGCTTGTCGCTCACCGAACGCCGTGGGCTTCAGAGCTTTACCCTAGCAGGCGAACTGCCCCCGGAGTTCGGCCTGGATGTGACCGCCTGGTATGGCCCTGCAAACCCAGAGCAGATTAACTGCCAAACTTCTAACGTTTACAACGATAAAACACGGAGTCGTTCCCTAGGCAAAGGGTTTGAAAGTCCCATTCAGCCCAAGCACAGCTCCTTCAAGTTCACCATACCTCTCAACTACCACGTCGGCTTGTGCGAGATGCAATTGGGTCGTATCAAAATGGAAATCAATGGGCGTTATGGCCAACAGGTCTGGCAAAAAACCTATGACGATGGCGGCTTCTATGTAGTCGACAAGTTGCCGGAGGGGCAACCGAGTTTTGGAGTTGATGGCTCACTTCAGATCACGGGGCAATGCGATTGGTGGTTTCAGGACAGCAGATTTCGCTTAGAGCTTACCAAGCTTCTGAACTGTAAAGGTGTAGGCGCCTACCTTCAACGCGATCAACTAGCCGGTAAGACGGTAAAGCTGGCGATTGAAGTTAATCCTGAAGAAGAGCCTTACCACGATGACACTTGGGTCAAATTCCCCAATGGTTGGAAACCTTGCTTACCCAAGGAAGGCGGTTGGATTAGATGCCAAAAACCGCCGACTTTTAAAACTTTCCAAATGAACGGCCAGACCTGCACGGTCTATCCCGGCTGCACGGAGTAAACACGGATGACATTTTATATCAAGGAAACTTGCCCCAAACGCGGCTACTGGTGCAGCGTTCGACTGGTGGACGAACATGGCAGCAGCGCGCCCTATGCAGGTCTTGGCTATACGTTTCACGACCGGATGGGCGAGTCCTACTCAGGCTATCTGGACGATGAGGGCTATGCCCGAATCGAAAATTTTTACTGCGGGCCTTTGGTTCTCGATTTGTCGATGCCTTACCAAGGCTTAGTGGACCCTTGGTACGACGAGCTACAGATTCGAAAACATTTCAAAATCCCGCTGACAGCCCTTCAGGTCGCCGCCGAGCAACCCCCCTCGGGCCCTCGCGACAACGGTAAAACCTACCTGGCCAAACAACGTGCCGAAAATGAAAAAGCAGTGTTCTACCAAGTTGAAGTACGCGACTTCGTCAAACCCGATGCAGCAGCCCATTTGCCCGAAGCCGATACCACGCTTTCTTCACGGCCTTCTGCGTATCTAAAAGAGGTCTGTGGACAATCTAATCAGCGCCCAGGCATTGCCCTAATGGCAAACGAGCACACTCTTCTTGAAATTAAAGCTCTGCGTGCCTACAGCCCCTTGTTGTCTCGTGATAAAGCCTTCTGCGCATTAAATGCCTATCACCTATCGCTGATGTCAGTGCTCAGCTACGCCCCCTTCCATACTGCTCGTGCCCACGACGCACAACCCACACCACCGCCCTATCAAGTGCCTGGATGCATAGCCTCAGTACTGCACAACCATTTCGCCCACTGCATCAAGCCAACTCAATTCAACGACGCCGGCCCGTACAGCATGCTGTGCGAAGAAGTGCCGTACTCCAAGCGCTTGGAGGTGATGCCATACGACATCAAACGGTACGAACGTGAAGCCAAATCCGGTTGGGAGTATCCAGAGCAGGTCCACTTTCTCCACGATGAATCGGATACCCAAGCTTTTATCACTCACAACGACAAGGTTGTGTTGATTTCGGTGCGAGGCACCCAGGGAAAAAAAGACATCCTTAGAGACATGGATGCCAGACAACTCCCCTACCTGAAAGATGAAGGGGGTACAGGTCAGGCTCACCGAGGCTTTTATGAGTCGTTTGAAATCGCTCGCAAATTCATCGAGCGATACATGGACGCCTTTTATACCGGTACCCAAACCATCATGGTCTGCGGCCACAGTCTGGGGGGAGCAATTGCTCTACTGGTCGCTGAATGGTTACGGCGTAGTCCCGATAAACCCAACGTTATCCTCTACACCATCGGCTCCCCCCGCGCCGGCGACCGATCCTTTGTAAAGGCCGCAGCCGACCTCACTCACCATCGCATCGTCAACCATAACGACGTGGTGCCAGCCCTACCCACCCCCTGGATGGACGCCGAATGGAAAGCAGTGCTCCCCGGCACGACGATGTTGGTCGCGTCAATTGGCTCTCCATTTGTGGGGCTCGGTTTACTGCTAGGTGGCTTGCTGAATTTACGCGGTGACAGCTTCAAACATCACGGTGAGCAATGGCATTACATGCCACGCAAGAAAAACGCTGACGGCTACAGCTCCATTCTCTGGCAACCCGGCTGCGCTGCCATCGAAGAGCAGGCTTGCGCCAAATTTGCCGGGGATATCGATCTGAAGGGCGACATGCCCCAGCGCTCCTTGACCCTTGACTCGGGTAAAGAACACTCCAGCCACAACGGTTACACCCGCGCAGCACTGACCACGCTGCTGCGATGGCACTCCAGTGTCACCCATCGCGAGGGCGACTTGTTTACCGATGACGAACGAAAAAAATTGCGCGGGCAAATTGAGCCTCTGCGCGAAGACATGAGCAACCCCATAGAGCTTTCCTACAACCAGTTTCGCCATGACTTGCGTACTCGTGCCCATCCCCGCCTGGAAAAAATGAGCGAAGTCGAGCTGCGCATTTCGTTCGATGAGGGGTTAGCCCGAATCGAGGAATTGCGCAAAGAGCAGAAAAAGAGCCTGAGCAGAGCACAGAAGCGCCTATTGGCCCAAGGCGAACGAGTACTGACTTGGCAAGACGTCTTCGGCGATTTACCGCAAAGCGACGCAATCGTTGAGCTGATCAATGAATGGCTTGAACACCCAGAAAACAAGCAGGCCGCACGACTGGCCAAGGTCTCCAAGCCCAACGACCAGCAACAGGCTTGGGTCTGAACTAACCCTCGCACAGCACTGCCCTCGCCAATGCGAGGCGGGGATCTGTTGCTCAAAAATCACCATGGAGCGTTTTTATGCGTCGTGCATTGCCCCTTTTTCTTCTGCTGCTGGCTGCCAGCGGCTGCACCGGCAACTACGTGTTCAACGATCAGGAATACCGACCGTTGGGCGACCCACAAATGCTTAATCGTGGCCTTTAAATCAGGAATGCTGAGATGCAATTGATCATGGAGATCCGCAACCCGCCCGACTATTTGCCGGGAGGGTCCCATCGCAAAACCTTCACGCGTGCTGGCGGCCAAATTGGCCGGCAAGACAACTGCGAGTGGTGCATTCCCGACCCCAAGAAGCAGTTGTCCGGCCAGCATGCTCGCATCAGCTTCCACGACGGCGACTTCTACCTTACGGATACCAGCAGCAATGGAACCTGGCAGGCAAAAACCGGCACACGCCTTACAAAAGACCGCCCACAACGGTTGGAACATCATGCGGTGTATCGGCTGAGCCACTTTGAAATCACCGCATATCTGGGTCAGCCAGCGGATCTGATGACGCTCGGAACAGGGCGCCCCAGCCCAGCCAACAGCGTTCTCCCGGACGATTTTCTTGATGCCGAGCCTCTGGATTTGCTGGAGCACCTTGATCAAGAACCCAGCGACGATGAGTTCAGTGACCTACTTGAACCCACTGTCTTGGGGCAACAGCTGGATGATCATGCTCAGGTAGAAACCCTGCATATGCGGATTCCCACTCTGACCCCAGCGAGGCCGACTGAGCGACAACCCTCTCCTGCCTCATCGGCAAAATTCTGGCAGGACTTCGGTGCTGCACTAGGCATTGACTTGGCTCAGTTGTCTGACCACGAACGCGATCTGCTCGCCGTCAATGCTGCGAAGTTGCTACGTGCTAGTGTCAACGAGTTAGAGCGATGCCTGCACACAAGCGAACAGCTAAAGCGCGAAATGCACTCGCAGGCCCAAACGAGCAACGACGACGAAGTCGACCACCAGCGTCCTCAAGTTAATCGAGATTTGAATCCGGTGGCGCAGCTTTTAAATGTCCCACTCGCGATCAGCATGGCTCAGGTCAGCCAAGGCTATCGCACACTCCAGCACCATCAGGTTGCGTCACTCGTCGCTAGCCGTGCGGCGATAAGAAGCACTTTGGAGCAACTGTCGCCGGCAAAGGTGACGTTGCACTTCGAGCACGCCTCCAGCCGCCGCTGGCTTGTCTCGGAACAACGCTGGCGGACCTATTGCGGCCTGCATCAAGTGCTGCAGGACCACCTCAAGCTGCATCCCTTGGGGGATGTCTTTCTGTGTGCTTTCGCCGAACAACAACGATTGCTCAACACCCTAGAAAATCTTCGACCAGGAGAACTTTCATGTCATCTCTGAAATGTCTGATGGGTCTGCTCTGTGTGCTAATCCTGAGCGGATGTTCGTCACTGTCCCCCTACTCATCCATGACCAAACTCGACCTGACTCTGGTCGCCAGTGATGACCTGAATCCAGACCTGCACGGCAGGCCATCACCCATCGTGCTGCGCTTGATGGAGCTGAAGCACCCGGTGGCCTTTGAGAACGCTGACTTCTTCAGCCTTTATCAACGCCCCAACGTGGCCTTGGCCGTCGACTTGGTAAGCGCCGAAGAACTGGAGTTGAGCCCAGGTAAGCAGGTCGACCTCAAGCTGAGTGTACGAGCGACCAGCCACTATGTCGGTGTGCTCGCCGCCTACCGCGACCTGCCCGAAACCCAATGGCGTTACGTCATTCCTTTGAAACCCGCAGGGATTACTCGCACAACGCTCGTCCTTGACCAATCGGGTATTCACCCCACCCACCTGCAAACAATGGCGGAGGGCGCACCATGAGCACAGCAAAAACAGTCTGGCAGGAAGGGATGTTGCTAAGACCGCAGCACTTTCAACAGAGTGACCGTTACTACGCACATCAGCTTAATGTGCGCAGTCAGCTGTCTGGCCCCTATAGCTCAGGTTTTTTCAATCTGGAACTCGACACCAGCCATTTACTGAGGCACAAAATTTTAGTCAGCACAGCCGCCGGGATATTGCCGGACGGAAGCTATTTCGAATTGAGCAATGATCAGGAAGGATTGATATTTGATATCCCTCCCAACGCGTACGACCTGCCCATCTACCTTGGCCTGCCTCTGGTCGGGGGCAATCGGGTAGAAACGCGAAAGCCTGCACAAACTGACGCATTGGCAAGATACATCAGCCATGATCTGGAGGTCACCGACTCAAACGCAGGCACTCACTCCACCAATACATTGAGTTGCGCCCGCCAAGACCTCCGTTTATTGGTGGGTGACTCGCAATCAGACAGTGCTTTCATCAAGCTTAAGGTCTGCCATATCAAGGGCACCGATAATAATACTCAGATTGTTCTCGATCCGAATTTCACCCCCAGTTACCTGCACTTTCACGCCAGCAAGGAATTGATGGCCTGTGTCGAGCAGATACTGAATCAACTTAAAAGTCGCGCAGAAGCCATTGCCGATCGCATGCGTTCGACCGGACAAATCGGTGGCGCCGAGCTGGGCGACTTCATGATGCTGCAACTGATCAATCGCTCAGAACTCTTGCTGCAACACTATTTAGCGATCAATCAAATTCACCCCGAACAGATTTTTCGCAGCGTACTTACATTGTTGGGAGATCTCTCAGCCTTTTCCAGCGAACGCAGACCTAATACGGCTCAATTTTATAATCACCAGAATCAGCTTGGCTGCTTTCTCAAACTTAAAGATGCGATCAACCAGATATTGTCGCTTGTGCTGGAGCAACACGCTGTCGAATTACCCTTGGAGCAACACAAGTACGGCGTGCAAGTGGCCCGCCTGGAAGACCCATCATTCCTGCAAAGCGGATATTTCGTGCTCGTGGCAAACGCGCAATGCGAAATGAACGAGTTGCGTCAACGGCTACCGCAACAACTCAAAATCGGCACCGTCAACAATATCCGCGATCTGGTCAATCTTCATTTGCCAGGCATCAAGCTCAGCCCTCTTCCCGTGGCGCCTCGGCAGATCCCTTACCACACGCAAAAATCCTACTTCAAGCTTGAGCTTGCCCCCCAGAACATCACTGAACTGGAGAGCTCCCATGGATTCGCCTTCCACCTTTCGGGCGAGTTCACGGCGCTTGACCTGCAATTCTGGGCTATCAGGAACTGACGATCATGGACAAGGACACGTACGCAAACCACGACAACAAGACCGTGATCGTCAACCACGACGGCACTGCCCCTGCGCAAAGTACGCTGACCGACTTTGAGCAGCCAACGCGCGTTGAGGATTTGGAGGCCCACTATGTCTATTCGGCGCGGGAAGAGCCCATCCAGACCTTCACGATCAGCTCTAACCCGCTGATTTCAGCCGCTGCGGACCTGCTTTCAGATGTCGTAAAACTCAAGCAGCGTAAGCGTTGCAAAGACCTGAACAAACTTAACCGTCGCCTGAACAACGACATCACGGCGTTTGAGCGTCGCACGCGTTTGGCGGGTGTTGAGCACTATGAAGTCCAAACCGCCCGCTACCTTCTCTGCACCGTTGTAGACGAAGCCGTCCTGACAACCGAGTGGGGAAAGGACAGCGATTGGTCAAACCGCAGTCTGCTCAGCCATTTCCATAACGAAACGTCAGGAGGCGAGAAGTTCTTCCTGTTAGTGGAGCGCGTTATCAAACGCCCGTCGCGACACCTGCACATGCTCGAGCTGATGTACCTATGCCTGTCATTAGGCTTCAAGGGCAAGTTTGCGATGGAGACCAGCGGCGGCAGAACCGAGTTGGAAGCGATTCGCGACGATCTGTATCGCCACATTCGCCAACTCCGGGGCGACACCCCACTTGAACTCTCGCCGCAATGGCAAGGCTTGCGCCGCCATCGGCAACCACCACCGCGCGTTGTGCCTTGGTGGCTGGTGGCGTTGTTCACCTTGATCAGCCTGGGCGCACTGTATTCAGGGTTTGCCTGGGTGCTCAGCGAACAGCGCGACTCCATTCTGCAACCCTTCCAGTTGCCTGTAGCGACCCCTCTCGTGCAACCCACGTAACCAGAGAAGTTTGTGATGAAGAGCTTGTTCAACGCATTCACCCGGCTGCTTCGCCAGACCTGGGTATGGAGCCTGTTGCTGGTCTTGGCAATCGCCACGATTGTCTGGTTCCTCGGCCCCCTGTTGGCGGTTGCCGACAACCGTTTCTGGGAAAGTGCCACATCCAGGCTGCTGACCATCTGTGCACTTCTACTGACGTGGGGGCTGTTTCTAGGCATAACGGAGCGTCGCAACGTCGTACCCACTGAGGCACAAACGCAAGAGCCCTCAAACCCGCCCTCTCAGCGACTCATCGGTAATGAAAAGGCCGCGCTGCGAAAGCGCTTCAATGATGCCCTTCTCACCCTGAAGCGCTCCAGCCTGTACAGCGGGCACAGCGAACAGTGGCGCAAAGAGTTGCCTTGGTACCTGATCATGGGGCCAGAAGGATGCGGAAAAACCAGCCTGCTCGATCACTCCGGTATCAAGTTCCCGCTCAATCAGCTTGATGGCCAGACGAACAGCCCACCCCCGCCTACTCCACATTGCGATTGGTATTTTGCAGAAGAGGGTGTGTTACTCGATACCTGTGGCCGCTACCTGAGCTCTAAAGAACCGGTGGATGTGCAAGGCTGGCGGACCCTCTTGAAACTGCTGCGTCGCCGCCGCCGTAGTCGTCCAATAAACGGTGTGCTGGTCAACGTCCCTATAGAGCTATTGCTGGATAGCACTCAAGATAGCGTTCAGCGATTGGCGGGGCAGATTCGCAGTCGTCTGCTGGAGATTCACCAGCAATTGCACAGCCAATTGCCGGTCTATCTGGTGCTTACAAAGGCCGACAAGATTCAGGGCTTTGACGCCTTTTTCAGTCAGCTTTCACGGGAAGAAAGCCAGCAGGTGTTGGGTGTGAGTTTCAAGGAAGACCAACAGGGCACCGATCCGGCAGTACTGCACGAGGGTTTCGAAGCGCTGCTACGTCGCTTGAACAGCCAAGTTGTGCTGCGACTGCAGCAAGAGCGCAGCATTGACCGCCGTGGCCATATCCTCGACTTACCTCATCGCCTCGGTTTGATTGGCGCAAGCCTGGCGCTTATGGTGGAAAAGGCATTTGCCGGTAATCGATATGAGCCTGCCAGCCACCTGCGCGGTGTGTACCTGACCAGCGCCCCGAATTGGGATCAGGTCACCTCGGCCGAAGCTTCAGATCCAGACGACGCTAAAACGCCCACCGTGGCGAGCCGTAGTTTGCGTTCCAGGCAAGGTGCGCCACGCTTCATCCACGATCTGATCAGCCGCGTGGTATTTCCCGAAGCAGGGCTTGCCAGTTTGGACCAGCGTGAAACTCGCCGCATTCATTGGGGCCAACGAGCACTTTATGCAGGAGCAGTGGGTTGCCTGGTTCTATCGGCACTGATCTGGACAAGCGGGTTTACGCAGAATCATCAACGTTTTGACCAACTGAGAACCTTGGGCCAACAGCTCGTCCGTCATCAGGAAACAGTAACTGCGCAGGATGATGCGTTGGCGGTATTGCCCGAGCTCGACACGAGCTATAGCGCCGTTCAGGTTTTTCCTCCCAAGTCCGCACTGGCGCTGCACGAACGCAATGGCTTGTACCAGGGCGACCCCACCACCCCCGTCATTCTCGCGCGATATCAACATGAACTGGACCGCCAGTTGCTGCCACGCGTAGCGCGTCAAATCGAAGGGCAAGTCCGCGCCAATCTCAACAACCGAGACGTCCTGCTAAACAACCTGCGCGCCTATTTGATGCTCGGTCTGCCTGAACACCGCGACGCGGATACACTCAAGGATTGGCTCGCGGATGACTGGGATCGCCGTTATGCCGGCAATCTTTCGACACAGGCCAGACTGAATCAACACTTCGCTCGATTGCTGGGCCAACCCTTCGCCTATCCCCTCAACGAAAGCTTGATCGCCCAAGCCCGCCAATCACTCAAAAAAGTTTCGCTGGCCAGCCTTGTCTACCGGTCTCTTCGCGAACAGGCGCGGAGCCTGCCGCAATACCGCCTGGATCAACATCTGGGCTCGCAAGGGGTGGTTTTCAGCGGTAGCCACCATGTGATCCCTGGTCTGTACACCCAACAAGGCTATCAACAATACTTTCTTGCACAAGGCGCGACCTTGGTGCATGACATTCTGCGCGATAACTGGGTCATGGGTGAAAGCAGCAGCCTCAACCCAATACAGCTGCGCGACCTGATGGTCGAACTGGAACAGCTGTATTTTCAGGACTATGCCGACCACTGGAATCAAGCGCTGGCCAAAGTGGCCTTGCAACCTCTGAACAGCGTCGGCCAAGGTGCAGACCAAGCCGGTGCGCTCATCGCGGCCAACTCACCACTTGTCCATCTGCTGACACAGGTTCGCGAAAACACTCGCTTTCGAACGTTGGGCGACAGCACCGGTGAGCTAACCGAAACCGCAGCTCAAGTCGCTGACAAAGCCGGCCCACTTGGGAGCATTGCCAAAGGAGTGGCCCAAAAAGCCGCAACCGATTTGGCAGCCAAGCTTCCAGAGACCGCCAAATCAGCCTTACAACGACGTTTTGAGCCCTTGCATCGCTTGCTGGACGATAACAATGACCCGACCTCTGAGCTTGCGCCCGCACTGGCATCGCTCAACGATTTGCACCAGCAACTGGCGTCCCTCAGCCAAGGCAATCAGCCCGACCATGCCGCCTTCGAACTGGCCAAGGCCCGTCTCAATGGCCAGCGCAGTGCCCTGGACACCGTACGTGCCACCTCATCCCGCTTACCACCACCGATAATGAGCTGGGTTCGAACCTTGGGCGATGATAGCTGGCGACTGGTGTTGGACAATGCTTACCACCATCTTAACCAGCGCTATCAGGGTGAGCTGTACAGCGTCTACACAGCAGCGTTGCACCAGCGCTATCCGTTCTACGCCCACAGCACCAGTGATGTAGCTATCGCCGACTTCAGGGAGTTTTTCAAAGCGCGGGGTACCGCTGACAGCTTCATCGATACCTACCTAAAGCCTTTCACCACATTTGACGGCACTCAATACCGGTTGCGCAGCGTTGAAGGACGAAGTCTGCCGATGTCACGAAGCGTTCTCCAACAGATGGGCAACGTGCAGCAGATTCGTCGAGGCTTCTTCGCAGAGAACGCAGCAGAACCACTGATCAAGTTCAGCATGGAGCCCTACTCGCTGGATTCCAATTTGAGCCGTGCCGACTTCCGCTTGGGCGATCAACAGCTGGAGTACCGCCACGGCCCTATCGTGCCAGCCTCGTTCCAATGGCCCGCTGCTGCCGATGAAGGGCTTAGCAGCCTGATTGTCGAAGAACTCGGCGGGCGCCGTGTGGGAATTCAAAAGAACACGGGGCAATGGTCACTGTTTCGGTTGTTTGATCTGATGCAAACCGAGTCACATCGCGGGCGCGACGTCCTGATGCTCAAAGCGGATATCGGTGGCTTGCGCGCCAATTACCTGTTGCTCAGCCAACGCTCGCCCAACCCGTTTGATCTCACGGCGGTGCGCAGCTTCCGTCTGCCGGCTGCGCTGTAATGACAGTCACCTGGCGAAGCGCGGGCCATACCGATCGGGGGAAGGTCCGGTTGCGCAATGAAGATGCATTTCTCAACTGCCCGGAGCGCCAACTCTGGGCAGTGGCCGATGGCATGGGTGGGCATCAGAACGGTGATCTGGCCAGTCGGCTGGTTGTCGACAGCCTTCAGGCGCTACCGCTTGAAGGCAATTTTAGCCAGCGCCTGGAGTGTCTGCGACGCTGCTTGCACTGGATCAACCGCAGGCTCAGCCAAGAGTTGACAGTGATCCCGCAGTGCCGCGACGCGACCATGGGTAGCACTGTGGTTGCATTGTTGCGAGAAGGCGACCGATTAGCCTGTGTCTGGGCGGGTGATAGCCGCTGTTACCTGTGGCGTAAGCATCGGCTTTATCAGCTCTCCAAAGACCACTCCTTGCTGGAGCATCTGATAGCGCAACAGCATATGAGTTTTGAAGAAGCATCTTTGCACCCATTGGGCCACGCCCTGACCCGAGCTGTCGGTGCCAGAGAGCAGTTACAACTGGATGTGCTGGAACTGCACACCCAGCCAGGTGACGTCTTTCTGCTCTGCAGTGATGGCTTGTATCAAAGCCTCAGCACTGAGGCCTTGACCCTGGCGCTGGGTTTACATTCGCCACAAGCGGCCCTTGAACGTTTATTCGAATATGCCCTGCGTGGGCCTGCACAGGACAATCTGACAGCAGTGGTTATACGGTCATGAAAAAACTTGAGGTGGGACGCGCCAGTCCGACTTACTTTGACTTTGCATCTAAGCCTGAAACACCAGACTGCAAAGAGCCTGTACCACCGACGCCGTTGCCGGATCTGCTAAATAACCGATATCGCCTTGATCGTCTCATTGGTATTGGAGGAATGAGCACTGTCTATTGTGCTCATGACGCCCGGCGGGCTCAGTTCGGGGACGCTTCGCCGTATGTGGCAATCAAGGTGCTGAACGACTTCTTCGCACAGTACCCGGACGCTAACGCGTTGCTGTACAGCGAGTTCGCACTAACTCAAGCCTTGCATCACCCCAACGTGATACGCCTCTATGACTTCGATGTTGATAGCTCGTCACAACGGGCTTTTATCAGCATGGAATGGCTTGAGGGGATCCCGCTCGACCAACTGATCAGCGACCACCCGCAAGGATTGTCGTGGGAAAAGCTTCAACCCATCGCACTGGACCTACTGGAGGCTGTGGCACACATCCATGCCCGCGACGTTGTGCATGGTGATCTGAAGCCCAGCAACTTGATCCTGAACGAAGAAGGGCTGCGTTTATTTGACTTCGGCCTGGCAGAATCAACAAACGCACGGTTACAGACCTTACCCCGCCTACAGCGTGAGCGAATCGCCGCTTGGACACCCTGTTATGCCTCCCTGGAGCTGCTCGAGAATGGAGTAATAAGCCAGGCTTCGGATGTCTACGCAATTGCCTGTGTACTGTATGAACTGGCGACAGGTCAGCATCCCTATCAACGGTGTGATGCTCAACAAGCTCGTGATCAACGACTGGACCTTTCACTGGCCGCTCCGTTGAATCTACCCGAGCAGTTTTGGGAAGTGGTGCGGACCGCACTGAAAATCGAAACTGCAATTAGCTTCATTACGACACAGGAGATACTTGATGCATTTAAAACAAAGGAGCATGACCGACGACCACGATGGCTGCAGCAGTGGCGCACTGTTATGAGGTAAAATCCGTGTCTTCTAAAAATGAATATTTCGACGAACTCTTATCCGATAAAAGCTCTACCTTCAGCAGCGATAAGTCCTTTGATGCAGTCGCTCCACGGCATTCCACACATCGAAGCTTGAAATTCACACAACCCCGCCAAGAACCCTAAGTCTGCCTCGATTAAGTTGCCGTAAGCGACAAGCTGATCGAGCCAAACTTAGGCGACAAATCTCAAAACAAAATCATTTATAACCAAGAACAATATAAGCCAACACCCCCACACCATCACAACAACATGAACCACCACCCCAAACCTTATCAATCTCTTAAGGTTAGCAGGGAAGTTTTTAACCTCAAGCGGATCAACTGCAGGTGACGGGAAAATTTTCGAAGGCCACATGACCACAACAGAAACCTGAGCAATCATTAAAAGCCGCCCAAACAAGCCAAAATGTTTTAAAACTGCATTATGCGTCGATATGTGTTTTGAATTCTCCAGCGCCTTTAACATTTCAGGCAGATAGCGACTTATATAAAAATTATACCCGAGACAAAAAACATTAACAAAGTAACGCCACCAAAAAAAGCGAGCGCTGTCCATGAGTGCCAAAAGTCAGGCCCAATCACTTTAATACCCCCTCATATATAACTTCTGCAATAGACCCAGAAACTGCCCCCAACTCCCCTCCTAGGTATGCACCAACATACATTCACTCATACTAGCACCGGCAATCGAACCAGAAATTTCACCAACTTGAGTAAACACAAACCTCTTACACTCCTGACCACCTGAAGCGTCTCCCAACAAAACCCAAATCAACCATTAAACTTAATATATTTTACGGCGCAAGTAATTACATCCGCTTGAGCGGCAAAAAAAGCGAGACTTCTAGACTAATACTCAAAGCCGCCACACCCCATAGCCAGCCCTCGGACTATCCATTACTGGCACAGTAAAAAGCTGTTTTTATTACCCTTATGTAGAAAATAAAATTCACCTCGGGTCAAAAAGTCCATATATGACAATCCACGAAATCAAACTAGCCAAGAACAAGAAATTATTGACTTTTAGCATCCGCCTTAGGTGTTCGGGGAAATTTTTAATTTCGGTAGAATCAACCCCCTTCCTTGGTTGAATGAAATCCCAAGACTTCAATACCCATCATAGAAAGCTGAGTAACAATTGCAATTCGTCCCAAAGGCCCGTAAATTCTGAGGTTCACGATATAACACGGCGCATACCGCGACTTAGGAAGCGCATTCAGCATTTCAGGGATATAGCGACTTACATATAGACAATATCCGAGAAAAATTATTGCCAAAAGCATTGGCCATCCAACCGTAATTAATTTCCCCCAAGTACTCCAGAACGCTGAAATCGTCATTTTAGCGTTGCCTCATACAAAATTTCGCCAATTGACTCTCCTAATCCACTACCCCATTCACCTCCCTGATAGGCCGCTGCACCCACCATACCTGCGGAAGTGTAGTGGTCAAGTTTTTCCGGACACCTTAATCGGTGACTATTCAGGCTGCCTGGCGCTCGTACTGATTGGGTGAGACATACCCCAGTGTCGAGTGCAGGCGGCCTTCGTTGTAAAACCGCATGATGTAATCAGTAATGTCCTTGCTGGCCTCACCATGGTTGGCGTAATCCTTTCTCCAGACCCGTTCCATCTTCAGGTTCAGGAAGAAGCGTTCCATCACCGCATTGTCCCAGCAGTTTCCTTTTCGACTCATGCTGCAGAGCATCCCGTGGCGCTTCAACAGATCCTGATAAATGCTCCCTGCATACTGGCTGCCTCGGTCGGAGTGCATGATCAGGCCTGGCTCAGGTTGTCTTTGCGCAATAGCCAGTTGCAGGGCGCTGCACACCAACTCAGCACGCATATGAGGCGCCATGGACCATCCAACGATCTTGCGAGAGAACAAGTCCATGACTGTGGCCAGGTAAAGCCAGCCGCTACGTGTTCGGATGTAGGTAATATCCGCGACCCAGGCCTGATTGGCGCGCTCAGGATTGAACTGGCGATCAAGTAGATTCGCCGCTACTGGCAAGTCATGATTGCTGTCGGTGGTATGCACGAATTTGCGTTTCCAGATCGGTTGTAATCCCAGCTTTTTCATAAGTCCACGCACCTTGAAACGACCAATCGACGCGCCCTTGGCACGCATTGCCTCCAGCAAGCGTCGGCTGCCAAAGCAGCTTTCATTACTCTCGAAGAGAGTCTTGAGCTGGAGCGAAGTCGGGCATACAACGTCTGGCTGCAGGCTTCGCTGATGGGCTTCGTAATAGCCTGAACGACTGATCCGCAACACCCGGCAAACACGCGCCACCGGATAGGCCTTACGTTGTAATTGGTGAACCACCTGATGGATCACTTCAATTCGCGGGCAAAGAAGGCCGTAGCTTTTTTTAAGATGTCGTTGTCCATTTTCAGCTCACGAACCTGCTGTTCAAGCTGGCGAATGCGTTGCTGTTCACTGGTCAACGGTTTGCCGATTCCAGGACCCCCCTGTAGCTCGGCCTTGTACTGCTCTACCCAACGTCGAACCGCCGTATCGCTCAGGTTCATGTCGATGCAGACCGAGTTCACACTCTGGCCTTGATCAACGATCAGCTTGCAGATATCTAGCTTGAAAGCGGCATCGAATTTTCTGTATTTCTTGGTCATAGGGGACTCCTCTAGGGGTAGTTTCACCCATTGAGGTGTCCGGAGCTATTAGACCAGCTCAAAGCTACCACGCACGCCAACCCACCACTTCCCACTAGAGGTGCGGTAGCTACCCCTAGAGCGGCACAAACTGGACCGGAAATTGCTGTTGCAACTGTACTTCCAATCCCGGCCCCCACAACTGACCCCACCATTTTTCCCCCTTCAATAAACTTAATATTTCTACACTCCTGGCTATCTGAACCCGCACTACACACTTCCCAGACATGTAGGGCGGATGAAACGACGCCCAACGCAATTGCAATATAACCACCGTTCTGCATATACTTTGCGGCACGACTGATCGTATTCAGGTGAGTGGCATACCCCGGTATTTGCCCCGGCGCACCGGCCTTGTCCCATTGATGCACTAAACTACGAGTAGAAATGCCAAGTGATTTCTTAAGCTTGTCATGACCACCCAGGCTTGAGAGTTTACGCAACCGGGTGGACTCTAAAAATTGAGCGTCGAGTTGATCCAGTAGTCGCTTTCGCTCCGCGAAAAAATCTGCCGACTTGAGATGACCATGTTGACGATAGGTATCTTGATGTAATTTCTCCACATCCTGGAGCGTTTTAAGTATTTTTCTAGCTGTTTTTGCATCACTACTGCGCCGACCCCAAGCCAAGTTGAAGTTTCACTCAGGACATAACTCGCAATCGCAGCGAGATTGTCGTACATGAAATCGGCTTCTTCCGGGGTCAACGGATCCAGCGCCGCCTTGACTTCACGCGCCGCTGCCATCAGTACAGATTCCTCGTGAGTACAAACCGTATGGGGTAAATCGCTGAGAACAATCATGCTCCCGGCCTTTATCACACTCTCAACATTTGGATTGAGACTGAAGAATTTTTTTGGGCTGTAAGTCGAATACGCCTCGAACAGCACATTATCGAGTTCCCTCGCCGGAATACTTTTCGTCACTATATAAAAGCCAGGCCCTGCAGGTGGCTCAACCTTTGGCCGGAAGAATTCTTCGGGTGGGCAGCGATACAACTCTGACTCGGGTCTCGGCACAGCGGGTTTCATCTGATTTGGGGCCGCTGGCTTACAAACTTGCGGCATAGGGCTGTATAAGCGGCGATCGTCGGGTTTATTTGATTGGTCCGTCATGTGTTCGATTCCTTTTCTGCATGAACCAAGCCCTGAGCAATGATTTAAACATCGCCCAGGGCTATTACTGATTGAGCGCTAAAGGCTTACGCCTTTACTGGGCTGCGCCAGTCATCAGACCCTGTAGTGCCGCAGGTAAGATGCGTCCAGGTAATTTTCCGATAAGTAAAATACACATCTTCCAAATGTGTAAAGTGCGCCATCGATGGATCCTGGCAATTCGGCATACGCGACTTCACGTCAACAATGATAGCGTCTTCCAACTTAATAGAATAATAAAGCTCCTGAGTACCCATCGCCGATGTTCGGTACCAATCCAAGTGACACTCCTTCAGACGCTCGCCCGAGGTCAGCGCGTTGAATATCAGTGGAGAAGATTTATCGAACACCTTGGTGATCATCAAAGGCTTGTGTACTCGCTGCCCGGTTGGTTGTCCAGACTGTGGATCACGGGGAATGATTACTTGGTGATCAAAAGCCTGAACAAGAATTTGGTTCTCATGCCCTTGTTGATAAATGTTGCCTACTGAGTCTTCAGTAAAGGCCCCAGTAGTCATTAAGCCTTGAGTAACGCCTTCCAGTGTCATGTACGCGGGTGTTGGCATTGTAAAACTCCTCAGTGAGTGCCGATCATTTGCGTCGGCAGCAGACTGATAGAGCAAAACCCAGGCCAACCTTGTTTTTACCTTTAAAACCAACAACATATAAGAAAATAGCTTTCGTTTGATATGTGCTTTAGGTTTAAACAGCAAGGGAATGCGCAAGTTACTTCGCACTCGGAGTGCCATAATTTACACACCCCCAACTCAGGGTCTTAAAAGTCGGGTCTAAGCCCACAAAACAGGGGAGATGAGCCGCTAACGCTAAGGAGAGATTTCGGGGAAAACATCATTTCCACAACCCACGTGTGGGCAATTACCTGTTTCAGCAGGTGCATCTGCAAGGGCATGGAAAACATGGATGGGGCATGCCAAGCAAAGCGGCATACCCTCGTTGATCCAGCTCACGAAAAGGTGAGCTGGCTACTGGAGAGGAGTCTTGAGCAGGGGCGCCGACCCATGCACAGGTCAGCGAGAGGGGAACAACAAGCGGATGAAGGTCATCAAGCGATGACTTACGGTTACCGGGACAGCGCATTTTTCTACTTGAAAATAAAAAGGCCCTTCCCAGTAACCCGGGAAGAGCCTTTTTTACATCCCATAAAGCTGGCCGCAGCCAGCTTCATAATCACGACGCTACAAAAGAAACACCGTCGCCAACCCAAGGAAAATAAAGAACCCGCCACTGTCAGTCACCGCCGTGATCATCACACTGGCCCCCATGGCCGGATCGCGCCCCAGGCGCACTAGCGTCATGGGGATCAGCACCCCCATCAGGGCCGCCAACAACAGGTTAAGGGTCATGGCCGCGGTCATCACGACGCCCAGTGACCAACTGCCATACAGCAGGAAGGCAACAACGCCAATCACCCCACCCCAGACCAGACCGTTGACCAAGCCAACCCCCAGCTCCTTGCGCATCAATCGCGAGGTGTTGCCGGGGCTCACCTGGTCCAGTGCCATTGCACGAACGATCATGGTGATGGTCTGGTTGCCGGAGTTGCCACCAATGCCCGCCACGATCGGCATCAGCGCCGCCAGGGCAACGAGTTTCTCGATCGAGCCTTCGAACAGACCAATCACTCGCGATGCCAAGAAAGCGGTGATCAGGTTGACCGCAAGCCAGGCCCAACGGTTGCGCAGCGAGCGCCAGACGGAGGCGAAGATGTCTTCTTCTTCGCGCAGACCGGCCATGCTCAGGACTTCGCTTTCGCTCTCTTCACGGATCAGGTCAACCATCTCGTCGATGGTCAGACGGCCGATCAGGCGGTCGTTCTTGTCTACCACGGGGGCAGAGATCAAGTCGTAACGTTCGAAGGCCTGGGCCGCGTCGTAGGCGTCTTCTTCCGGGTGAAAGGTGACCGGGTCGCTGGCCATGACTTCGGCCACCTGTTTTTCCGGGTCGTTGACCAGCAGGCGCTTGATCGGCAGCACGCCCTTGAGGATGCCATCGTAGTCGACCACGAACAGTTTGTCGGTGTGGCCAGGCAGTTCCTTCAGGCGGCGCAGGTAACGCAGTACCACTTCCAGACTGACATCTTCGCGAATGGTGACCATCTCGAAGTCCATCAGCGCGCCGACTTGATCCTCGTCGTAACTCAAGGCCGAGCGCACGCGTTCGCGTTGCTGGCCGTCGAGGGTTTCCATCAATTCATGGATGACGTCACGTGGTAGCTCAGGAGCAAGGTCCGCCAGTTCGTCGGCATCCATTTCCTTGGCGGCCGCGAGGAGCTCATGATCGTCCATGTCGGCGATCAGGGTTTCTCGAACGGAGTCGGACACTTCAAGCAGGATGTCGCCATCACGCTCGGCCTTGACCAATTGCCAGACCGTCAGGCGGTCTTCCAGCGGAAGGGCTTCGAGGATGTAGGCAACGTCTGCGGAGTGCAGGTCGTCAAGCTTGCGCTGAAGCTCGACGAGGTTCTGGCGATGAACCAGGTTTTCGACCAGGTCTTGGTGATGGCCTTCCTGACGATGGGTCAGGTCTTCGACGACACGTTGACGCTGCAACAGTTCAACGACCTGCGCGAGACGATCCTGCAGGCTGTCTTGAGATTTTTTTACTTCGATTTCAGTCATAGGCGAACTCCACTCCCAGCAGCGGAGCACGCCGGGAGGATCAATCAGTCGATTCGTGATTGTTGAAACAAGCTATTGAGTAACTACTGGGTAAGTCCATGGTGGTATTCCACAAGCCCCGGCGGGGCTGACGGGCGCAATGATACACCGCTTGAAGGCTCAGGGCGCCTAAAATCTGGCTAGAACAATCGCTTGCGACACAAAGCTCATCGTTGTCCGAGTACAGCTGTGCGACGCTCCGAGCGGCTCGAAAAACACAGGTTTCAAAAAACCATGTGATCTGTACAAGTAAAGCCTAACCCTGGCGGTCGTCAGCTCTAGGACAGTTTTTTATCGACTTGGCATGAAGGGCAATAAATATAAATCGCAGACAGCAAAAAGCCCGCAGAGTATGCGGGCTTCGTACTATATGGTGCACTCGACAGGATTCGAACCTGTGACCGCTCGGTTCGTAGCCGAGTACTCTATCCAGCTGAGCTACGAGTGCAGGGTGGTACTTGATAAACCAGGTTACCGCTGGTTGAAACAGAGATACTTCCAGAAGAAGATAATCTCTTAAATGGTGCACTCGACAGGATTCGAACCTGTGACCGCTCGGTTCGTAGCCGAGTACTCTATCCAGCTGAGCTACGAGTGCAAGGTGGTACTTGATAAACCAGCTTACCCCTGGTTGAAGCAGAGTTTGTTTTCGTAAAAACAATCTCTTAAATGGTGCACTCGACAGGATTCGAACCTGTGACCGCTCGGTTCGTAGCCGAGTACTCTATCCAGCTGAGCTACGAGTGCATTTGTTGCCGCGCATTATAGTTCGTTGATTCTCTTTTACAACCACTTTTTCGTTTGGTTTCAATAACTTAGCGAATCCGTGATTCAACCAACGCCCTACATGAATAATGGCGGAGAAGGGGGGATTCGAACCCCCGATACCCTTGTGAGGTATACTCCCTTAGCAGGGGAGCGCCTTCGGCCACTCGGCCACCTCTCCGCAACACGGGGCGTATAATAACCAGCCTCTTCCCCGTTTGCAAACTAAAATTTGAAAATAATTCGAGAAAAATTAGTTACTTGGCTCCTGGTCCTTCTCTTTCTTGATGCGCAGGTAGATTTCCTCACGGTGGACGGCCACTTCTTTTGGGGCGTTCACACCAATTCGCACTTGATTGCCTTTGACGCCGAGCACAGTCACGGTGATTTCTCCATCACCAATGATCAGGCTTTCTGCGCACCGACGAGTCAGTATCAGCATTACCTATCTCCTTCCGGATTGAGTTCAGGGGTTACAGTCTGCAAAAAAAGGGCTTGAGCCTACAGCCGCGATGGCAATAGGCCTACACCTAAGTATTGACCAGGGTATGCAAATTCACACACTGCCCAAAAAAACGAAGGGCGCGGTCACAGACCGCGCCCTGAGGGGATCAACGCATCACTCGCCTTTGGGGGCGGCCGCGTCCAGCTCGAAAGCGGTGTGCAGTGCACGCACTGCCAGCTCCAGGTACTTCTCTTCGATCACCACCGACACCTTGATTTCCGACGTGGAGATCATCTGGATGTTGATGGTCTCCTTGGCCAGGGCTTCGAACATGCGGCTGGCAACGCCTGCATGGGAGCGCATGCCAACGCCAACGATGGAGACCTTGGCGATCTTGGTGTCGCCGATCACTTCACGGGCACCGAGGTCGCTTGCCGTGTTCTTCAGGACCTGTTCAGCCTTGGCGTAGTCGTTGCGGTGCACAGTGAAGGTGAAGTCGGTGGTGTTATCGTGCGAAACGTTCTGCACGATCATGTCGACTTCAATGTTGGCGGCACTGATCGGGCCGAGGATCTTGAAGGCAACGCCCGGAATATCCGGCACGCCACGGATGGTCAGCTTGGCTTCATCGCGGTTGAAAGCGATGCCGGAGATGATCGGCTGTTCCATGGTTTCCTCTTCATCAATAGTAATGAGGGTGCCCGGACCCTCCTTGAAGCTGTGCAGTACGCGCAGCGGGACATTGTATTTACCGGCGAACTCGACAGCACGGATCTGCAGCACCTTGGAACCGAGGCTGGCCATTTCCAGCATCTCTTCGAAGGTAATCTTGTCCAGGCGCTGAGCCTGGGAGACCACACGCGGGTCAGTGGTGTAGACACCATCGACATCGGTATAGATCTGGCATTCGTCGGCCTTGAGCGCTGCGGCCAGGGCCACACCGGTCGTGTCAGAACCGCCACGGCCCAGCGTGGTGATGTTGCCGTACTCATCGACACCCTGGAAACCAGCCACAACCACAACGCGACCGGCCTTCAGATCACCACGAATCTTCTGATCGTCGATCTGCAGGATGCGCGCCTTGTTGTGCGCGCTGTCGGTGAGGATGCGGACCTGGTTGCCGGTGTAGGACACCGCTGGCACGCCACGCTTGATCAGCGCCATGGCCAACAGGGCAATGGTCACCTGCTCGCCCGTGGACACGATCACATCGAGCTCGCGAGGCTCCGGCTGATCACCACTGATCTGCTTGGCCAGCTCGATCAGGCGGTTGGTTTCGCCACTCATGGCAGACAGCACAACCACCAGGTCGTCGCCAGCTTCGCGGAATTTTTTTACCTTATCGGCTACCTGCTCGATTCGCTCGACAGTGCCGACTGAGGTACCTCCAAATTTCTGTACGATCAAAGCCATTTCAATGCCGCCTCAGCCCGGGAAGGGCGCCCATTAAACAATCAAACGCTACAACACCAAAGCCTGTTACTAGACCACAGGCCTTGGTGTGGATGAATCAGTTGCCTTGTTCGACGAACGGTACGGCCAGTGCCAGCGCAGCATCGAGTTTCGATGCATCGACGCCACCACCCTGAGCCATGTCTGGACGACCGCCGCCTTTACCGCCAACAGCCGCAGCTGCCTGCTTCATCAGATCGCCAGCCTTGAACCTGGCGCTCAGATCCTTGGTCACGCCAGCGACCAGCACGACTTTCTCTTCATGTACGCCGCCCAGCAGGATGACGCCCTGCCCCAGTTTGTTCTTCAACTGGTCGACCAGTGCCAGCAAGCCCTTGCCATCGACATTGTCCAGGCGAGTGGCCAGTACCTTCACACCATTGATATCGACGGCCTGGGACGACAAGTCGTCACCTGCTGCGCTGGCAGCCTTGGCTTGCAGTTGTTCCAGCTGTTTCTCCAGCTGACGGTTGCGCTCAAGCACAGCCGACAACTTGTCGATCAGATTGTCACGGCTTCCCTTGACCAATTGCGCCGCTTCCTTGAGCTGCTCTTCGGCGGCGTTCAGGTAGGCCAGCGCCGCGGCACCGGTGACCGCTTCGATACGACGCACGCCAGAGGCCACGCCCCCTTCACTGACGATCTTGAGCAGGCCGATGTCGCCGGTACGCTTGGCATGGATACCGCCGCACAGCTCGACCGAGAAATCGCCACCCATGCTCAGCACGCGCACGCTGTCGCTGTACTTCTCGCCGAACAGCGCCATGGCACCTTTCTGCTTGGCGGTTTCGATATCGGTTTCTTCGGTCATCACTGGGGAGTTCTTGCGAACTTCAGCATTGACGATGTCTTCCAGCGCACGCAGTTGCTCAGGCTTGATGGCTTCGAAGTGACTGAAGTCGAAACGCAGGCGCTGGCTATCCACCAACGAGCCCTTCTGCTGAACATGATCACCCAGCACTTGGCGCAGGGCTGCATGCAGCAAGTGAGTGGCAGAGTGGTTCAAGGAGGTGGCGTGCTGAATGCCCGCTTCAACCTGGGCTTCAACCTGGGTAGCGACGGTCAGGCTGCCGCTGGCGACCACGCCATGGTGCAGGAACGCGCCACCAGTCTTGGTGGTGTCACGCACATCGAAACGCACATTGCCTGCCGCGAGGTAGCCGCAGTCACCAATCTGGCCACCGGATTCAGCGTAGAAAGGCGTCTGATCGAGGATGACCACACCCTCCTCGCCTTCGGCCAACTGCTGAACTGCCTGGCCATCCTTATAAAGAGCAATGACCTTGGCGCTGCCGTGGGTGGCTTCGTAGCCGGTGAAGCGCGTGGGCTCGTCAACCTTGACCAGGCTGTTGTAGTCCAGGCCAAAAGCACTGGCGGAGCGAGCGCGTTCGCGCTGGGCATCCATCTCGCGGTCAAAGCCGGCTTCGTCCAGAGTCAGATTGCGCTCACGGGCGATATCGCCAGTGAGGTCCATCGGGAAGCCATAGGTATCGTACAGCTTGAAGACCACATCACCCGGGACGACGGTGCCTTGCAGCGAAGCCAGATCCTGCTCGAGGATTTTCAGGCCCTGCTCCAGGGTCTTGGCGAATTGTTCTTCTTCGGCCTTGAGCACGCGCTCAATGTGCGCTTGCTGGGCTTTGAGCTCAGGGAAGGCTTCGCCCATCTCACCGGCCAATGCGGCGACGATCTGGTAGAAGAAGCTGCCCTTGGCGCCCAGCTTGTTGCCGTGACGGCAAGCGCGACGAATGATGCGACGCAGCACGTAGCCGCGACCTTCGTTGGACGGCAATACGCCGTCGGCAATCAGGAAGCCGCAGGAACGAATGTGGTCGGCAACCACTTTGAGCGATGGCTGACCGTCATTGGTGCAACCGATGGCCTTGGCCGACGAGTCCAGCAGCGCCTGGAACAAGTCGATTTCATAGTTCGAATGCACGTGCTGCAGCACCGCACTGACCCGCTCCAGGCCCATGCCGGTATCCACCGACGGCGCGGGCAGCGGGTGCAGCACGCCATCAGCGGTGCGGTTGAACTGCATGAAGACGTTGTTCCAGATTTCAATGTAGCGGTCGCCGTCTTCTTCAGGCGAACCCGGTGGGCCACCCCAGATGTCGGCGCCGTGATCGTAGAAAATCTCGGTGCACGGACCGCACGGGCCGGTATCGCCCATGGTCCAGAAGTTGTCGGAGGCGTAAGGCGCACCTTTGTTGTCGCCGATGCGCACCATGCGCTCAGCCGGCACGCCCACTTCCTGGGTCCAGATGTCGTAGGCTTCGTCGTCGGTGGCGTAGACGGTGACCCACAACTTCTCTTTAGGCAGGTTCAGCCATTTGTCGGAGGTCAGGAAGGTCCAGGCGTAGATGATCGCATCACGCTTGAAATAGTCACCGAAGCTGAAGTTGCCCAGCATTTCGAAGAACGTGTGGTGGCGCGCCGTGTAGCCAACGTTTTCCAGGTCATTGTGCTTGCCGCCGGCACGCACGCATTTCTGGCTGCTGACAGCGCGGGTGTAGGCGCGCTTTTCCTGGCCGAGGAAGCAGTCCTTGAACTGGTTCATACCGGCGTTGGTAAACAGCAGGGTCGGGTCGTTGCCCGGGATCAAGGAGCTGGAGGCTACACGGGTGTGGCCTTGCTCTTCGAAGAAGCGAAGGAAGGCTTCACGGATTTCTGCGCTTTTCATAGGTTCTTCCACGGAGACTGCGGCCTGAGGCATGTGCATGACGTCAATCGACGTTGCGACGGCAAAGGGCCGCATTATATCGGGCCTTCGGCCTGGGTACAGTGTGTTTATACGTTCAAGAATGGATTGTCCGATGAAAATGCTGTCATTGGCCAATTTCGATAGCAAGCCACCTATGCACCAAAGTGAAAGGTATGTTAAAAACTGTCTCGCTGCCCCGAGGGGTGGCGACGTTCTCAGGGCGGGGTGAGATTCCCCACCGGCGGTGATTGCGCGCAAAGCGCATAGCCCGCGAGCGCTCCAGCGGCCCTGCCGAAGGAGGTCAGCAGACCCGGTGTGATTCCGGGGCCGACGGTTAAAGTCCGGATGAAGAGAGAGCGGGATAACACCCAAGGGCCGAGCCCTGGACCTCACCCCACGCGGGCGCAGGCCAAGCCGTACCCTTGAATCCCATTCGATCCAAATGCCCTGTTTTTAACCAAACAGGAGTCAATTCAAGATGCAACCCACCGCAATCGATAGCAAACACCAGCCACACGGGCGCATTGCCTTTATCCAGGCCTGCTGGCACAAGGGCATTGTCGACCAGGCCCACCAAGGGTTCATCGACGAGATGACCGCGCTGGGCTATCAGCAAAGCGATATTGATATTTATGAAGTCGGCGGCGCTTTCGAAATTCCCCTGCACGCCAAGCTGCTGGCCCAGAGTGGCCGTTATGCCGGCATCGTCGCGGCCGGGCTGGTCGTGGACGGTGGTATCTACCGCCACGAGTTCGTCGCACAGTCGGTGATCAGCGGCCTGATGCAGGTCCAGCTGGAAACCCAGATACCGGTGTTCTCGGTTGTGCTGACCCCGCACCACTTCCATTCCGGTGAAGAGCACCAGAAGTTCTTCTTTGATCACTTCATGCACAAAGGCCAGGAAGCGGCACGCACGTGCGCGGATACGTTGAAGAAGGTGCACGCCCTGCGCCACCTGGACACAGCTCGCAAACTGGCCAGTTGATTGCGCGCCACGCGGCGAGCCTGAAACACCGCAGCGCCTGCATCGCGACGGTTCGGCGCCCCGACGAGCTCGGCTCCTACCTCGGTCGGCGGTGTCCACCCCGGTAGGAGCACAGCTTGCTGGCGATGGGATCGATACGGTCTACCCGAACACCGCAGCGCCTGTTAGGCCAGGTGCTCTGGTGTTGTTGGCACGATCAATAACCCTGCCCTCAGGCCATTCTTGACCTTGGGGTTGGGGAATATAATCCGGGCGCCCTCCTCTTCCACGATCCAGCGGGTTTCGGACAGGTCTTCGGCCAGCAGCGAGCCCTTGGGCAATTCTGAAAAGTTTTCGATGTCTGTCGGTAAATGCAGCCGGAACGACTCGCTGTGCTTGATGATTTCTCGCGCAACGCTGAACAGTTGCAAACCGTCCAGATTGTCGCTGTCCTCCTCAGGCTCTTTACCCTCGATGATCTGCGTCAGCCGAGTTTCCAGCTTCTGCAAATTGACACCTTGATTCTGCCCAAACGGCCGGGCCTTACCCAGTTCAAGGGTAAAGGATTCGGCATCCAGGGTTTCATAAGTAAAGGCGGTAAACGTGATAGATGGCTTGCTTTGCAGCAGCACGGCTTCCATCCCGGCTGCTCGTAAGCGAGCGAGTTCGGCACGCGAATGCTGGCGACCGTCCTTGAAGGGATACAGGGCAAACTGCTCGATCTTCGAGCCGCGAATGGCAGTATGCAAGTCGTAGTGCAAGCGCTTGCGATCAGGCTTGCTGAAGAAGCTGGTCGCCAGTTTTTCCAGATCATTGGCGCGCAACGCTTCCAGACCACTGGTCAGTTCATGTCGACCATTAAACAGTCGGTTGACGTCTTGTTCGAGATAGCGGGCCCCCTTGCGCATGGCCTCGGGGTTGCCGAACAGGAACAGAATACGGGCACGCGGAATGATTTCTCCACGGGCAATCCCATGCAAGAGCTTGTCGAGCAGCTCTATTGGGGCAGTTTCATTGCCATGAATGCCAGCCGACAACAGCAGGTCCTGGCCGTTGTCACTCGCCTCGGGCGGGCGCACTTCAAGCGCTCCTTTATCAAGCCAGCGCAACCGCACGCCCTTGACCGTCATCTGCGTCTTCTCTGCCGGCTCGTGGTCGGTGAGCGTGAATTCGAGCAGTTTGCCAAGGGCGAGCATAGGCTTTCTTCCTTAAGGCTTAGTGATGATGACCGCAGTCCGGGCCATGAACGTGTTCTTCGTCGTCACCCGCTTCGGCCGGCTCCATCTCAAGTTGCAGACTTACCAGATTAGTCGCCAGCGGCCGCAACAGCAGGTTGGCGTACTCGGCATCGTCTTCTTCGACGTCAACGCCGATCAGCAACTGGCCGCGACCGTCTTGCTGGATCCACACTTCCTTGCCTTGCCAGACCACGGCAAAGCGCGTGCAGGAGGTTTCCAGCTGAGTGCCATCGGTGTCTTCAAGGATCAGCTGCAGGGCGTCGGACATGGTTGAGTTCTCTATCAAGGTTGAAGTTGGAACGGATAAACCGACCCCAGTTTAAGGAGTTGAGTCAGCTCATCCAATGCAGTACGGCACTCCACCAGCAACTGTGGATCAGCCAGGTCGCTTTCGCCAAGGCGATCGCGATAATGCTTGTCCACCCATTGGGTGAGGGTGTCATACAGCGGCGCGGTCATGATAACCCCTGGGTTCACTGCCGCCAGCTCAGTTTCGTTCAGTGCCACGCGCAGACGCAGGCATGCCGGGCCACCACCGTTTTGCATGCTCTGCTTGAGGTCGAACACTTTGACCTCGGCAATCGGGCCGCCTTGGGCCGTCAGGCCTTGCAAATAATTCCAGACCCGTTCGTTGGCCCGGCATTCCTCTGGTACCACCAGCAACATGGAACCGTCGGCACGCGACAGCAACTGGCTATTGAACAAGTACGACCGCACAGCATCGTCTACTGCGACCTCGGCACGTGGCACGCAGATCGCCTGGAAATTGCCGCCACGCGCAGCCAGCTTGGCGCGCAGCTCATCGAGCATGGCGTCAGTCCCGAGGAAGGCGTCCTCGTGGTAGAACAGCAACTCGCCATTGCCGACCGCGATCACATCGTTGTGGAAAACGCCCTGATCAATAACAGCCGGGTTCTGCTGAGCATAGACCACACCGTCGTCGCTCAGGCCGTGCAGCCGAGCAACGGCCTGGGAAGCCTCCAGTGTCTGGCGGGCCGGGTACTTCTGCGGCGCGGGGTAACGGTTGTCGAAGGCACTGCGGCCATAGACAAAAAATTCGACGCCCACCTCGCCATAAGCACGGCACAAGCGCGTGTGGTTGGCAGCGCCTTCATCACCAAACTGCGCCACGGCCGGTAGCGCGGCATGGTGAGCAAAGTGTTTGTTGTCGGCAAA
Source organism: Pseudomonas sp. KH_021 (assembly GCF_057838865.1). NCBI lineage: Bacteria > Pseudomonadati > Pseudomonadota > Gammaproteobacteria > Pseudomonadales > Pseudomonadaceae > Pseudomonas > Pseudomonas sp. KH_021. The sequence goes on from NZ_CM174477.1 coordinate 4,761,366, forward strand.
CATCGCACCCAGCACGCGACTGGTGGTCGGGTGCTCGATGCTGCGGTGGTACTTGCAGTTCAGGTTGGCGGCGGTGAAGTGCACGCGACCGTCGGCGGTGTCGGCACTGGGGCTCACGGTGGCGGCGTTGGCCACCCACATGCTCGACGCCGAACAACTGGCCACCAGCAATGGCATGGCCTGCTTGGCCGCCTGTTGGATGACCTGCGCATCGCTGCCGGCAAAACCGAGCCGACGCAGGGCAGCCACATCGGGGCGCTCCTGGGGTGCCAGCACGCCCTGGACAAAGCCCATCTCCATCAGCGCTTTCATTTTCGCCAAGCCTTGGCGCGCCGCTTCACGCGGGTTCGAGGCCTGCTGACTATTGCTCTGGGAGGCGACGTTGCCGTACGACAATCCGCCGTAGTTGTGCGTCGGGCCTACCAGGCCATCAAAATTCACTTCATACGATTTCATCGGCACGGCTCCGTAGACCTATTGTTATTTAAGAAGGCTCAAAGCCTTACGCCCGGGGTCAGGCTGGCGGGCAGGCTGACACTCGTAGCCTCCAGCGAAGCCACCGGGTAGGCGCAGTAATCAGCCGCGTAATAGGCGCTGGCACGATGGTTACCACTGGCGCCCACGCCACCAAATGGCGCGCTGCTGGCAGCACCGGTCAGTTGTTTGTTCCAGTTGACGATACCGGCGCGGCTTTCCAGCCAGAACTGGTCGTAACGGGCCTGCGAATCCGACAATAGGCCGGCGGCCAATCCGTACTGGGTGTTGTTGGCCTCGGCGATGGCCGCTTCGAAATCGATGTAGCGAATAACCTGTAGCAACGGTCCGAACAGCTCTTCATCCGGGCGTTCGGCCACTGCCGTCACATCCAGGATACCCGGCGTCAGCAGTGCGGCATTGGCCTGCGGCTGAGTCATCTGCAACAACGCCAGGGCGCCGTTGCCGATCAATTGCGCCTGGGCACCCATTAAAGCCTTGGCGGCGGCCAAAGACACCACCGAGCCCATGAACGGTGCCGGTTGTTGATCGAATGCACCCACGCTCAGGGTCTTGCTGACCTCCACCAGGCGGGTCAGCAACTGGTCGCCCCAGGCACCTTGCGGCACCAACAATCGACGCGCACACGTACAACGCTGGCCAGCGGAGATAAAGGCCGATTGGATGATGGTGTAGACGGCGGCGTCCAAGTCTGCGACCTGATCGACCACCAGCGGGTTGTTGCCGCCCATCTCTAACGCCAGGATCTTGTCCGGGCGGCCGGAGAACTGTTGATGCAACAAATTGCCGGTACGGCTGGAGCCGGTAAAGAACAAGCCATCGATGCCCGCGTGGGCCGCCAGGGCAATGCCGGTTTCCCGCGCACCTTGCACAAGGTTCAGTACGCCCGCAGGCAGGCCCGCTTCGATCCAGCACTTGACGGTCAGTTCAGCGACCTTGGGTGTGAGTTCACTGGGTTTGAACACCACAGCGTTACCCGCCAGCAAGGCCGGGACGATGTGCCCGTTGGGCAAATGGCCTGGGAAGTTGTAAGGCCCGAACACTGCCACCACGCCATGGGGCTTGTGCCGCAGTACCGCGGCGGCATCGGCCAGTGCCCCACTTTTCTCGCCGGTACGCTCGCGGTAGCTCTGCACCGAGATGGCAATCTTGTTGACCATGCTGGTGACTTCGGTACTGGCCTCCCACAAGGGTTTGCCGGTCTCTTCACCGATGCAATGAGCCAGCGCATCCGCCTGGCTCTTGAGCGTGGCCGCAAAGGATTCCAGGATCGCGATGCGCTCTTCCAGCGGGCGGCGAGCCCAAGCCGGGAAGGCAGCACGTGCTGAAGCAACGGCGGCATCCACCTGCCCGGCCGTGGCGCCCTGCCCGCTCCAGATAACCGCCTGGGTGACCGGGTTCAATGACTGCAACGTCTCGCCCTGACCGGTTTGCCAGGCACCTGCGATGTATAAGGTACTCATCACTTGCTCTCCCGAGAGGCAGACAGGGGAACAGCACGCACTTGATCACCGGCACTCAGCCGCAGGCGCTTGGCCGTTTGCGGGTCGACCACCAGGGTGCCGGCGGCCAACCGCGCAGGAGCTGCGGTAATTCGGCATTCCTCGCGCTTGCGGTTATGAATGATGAACGGCGTGGCGTCATCACCTGGCGTGCCGACAGCCAACACCAGCGCCTGGCTGTCGTGCACGGCGCGAATTTTGGACGTCTCGCACTCCACGGCTGGGCCTGCGTCGAAGATGTCGACATAGCCCTGATAGCTGAAGCCTTCACTCTTGAGCATGCTCAACGCAGGCTCTGTGTCGGTGTGCACCCGACCGATAACGCTGCGCGCAGCCTCCGACAGAAAGCAGGTGTAGAGCGGAAACTTGGGCATCAGCTCAGCGATGAACGCCTTGTTGCCCACACCTGTCAGGTAGTCCGCCTGGCTGAATTCCATCTTGAAAAAGTGCCGCCCCAGGCTTTCCCAGAACGGCGAGCGACCCGCCTCATCGGACATGCCGCGCATCTCGGCAATGATCTTGTTGCCGAACAACTGCGAAAACTCAGCGATGAACAACAACCTCGCCTTGGCCAACAAACGGCCATTGAGGCCATTGCGATAGTCGGCACGCAGGAACAGCGAACACAGCTCGGAATTGCCGGTCAGGTCGTTGGCCAGGAACAGCGTCGGGATTTCCCGATAGATATTCAGCTCCTGGGAAGCACTGACCGTCAGGCCAACGCGGTAGTTGTACCAAGGTTCGCGCAAGCCCACGGCGCCGGCGATGGCGGAAATTCCGACGACTTCGCCCGCGTCGTTTTCCAACACAAACAGATAATCGGCATCGGCGCGTTCGGCCTCGCCACGAAAGGTTTTTTCAGCCCAGCCCACGCGGTGCGCCAGGCGCTTTTCGTTGGCTGGCAAGGTGGTCAGGCCGGTGCCAGTACTGCGCGCGAGTTCAATCAGCGCGGGTAAATCGCTGCTGCGTACGGGACGAACGATCATGCTATCTCCTCAGGCAAGTGTCCCTGGACACTTGCGCAACTCAACCGGTAATGGCCGCCAATCAAACCGCGACCAGGCGTACGCTGGAGCCTTCGCCGACACCCAATGCCTCGGCGGCTTCCAGGCTCAGGTTGACCGGTTTGCCCGGCACCCAGTCCAGCTCCAGCAGCACGGCGCGGTAGTCCTGCAACTGACCGTTGGCCACCAGGTACTGGCGTCCGCCCTTGATCGGCTCCTGGTCGAGCTTCACCGGTACGACCCGGCTCTGGGCAATCGAACGGATCCCCGATACCCGCGCATGCAGCGTCGGGCCACCGTCGAAGATGTCGATGTAGTGGTCAGTTTCGAAGCCTTCGCGCATGAGGATGTCGAAGGTGATCTGCGCACGCGGGTGCACCTGGCCCATCGCCTCTTGGGCCTCATCCGGCAACAGCGGCACGTAAATCGGGTAATGGGGCATCAACTCGGCCAGGAAGGTGCGGCTCTTGAGACCGCACAGCCGCTCGGCCTCAGCGTAATTGAGGTCAAAGAAGTTGCGGCCGATGGCGTCCCAAAAGGGTGAGTCACCGTGCTCATCGCTGTAGCCGACAATCTCGGTCACCACCGAATCGGCAAAGCGCTCCGGGTGGTTGGCCACGAACAGCAGGCGGCCACGGGAGTTGAGCTCCGACCAGGCGGTGGACACCAACTCAGGGACCACATAGAAGCTGGTGAGCAAGCTGTTGCCCGTCAGGTCATGGCATTGCGACAGTACATGAATCTTGTTGTGGATTTTAAGCTCACGAGACGCATGCACGAAGGTCTCGTTACGAAAACTGTAGAAGGGCTCGGAGTAACCGGCCGACGCCACGATGGCCGAGCAACCGACCAGCTTTGAGGTTTGGCTGTCTTCGAGAACGAAGAAGTAGCTTTCCTCGCCATTGAAGCTGACCTCGGCGGCAAAAGAGGTTTCGGACGCGGCGATCTTATCGCCCAGACGACCAGCATCATCCGGCAGGGACGTTACACCGATGGGGCTGTCTGCGGCCAACCGCTGTACTTCACCCAGATCGGCCATTTGCGCGGGGCGCATCACCAGCATGGTGTCACTCCTTTATCGGATAATCAGGTCGGCATCCGCCGACACGGAGGAAAGAGGTGACGGGCGCGAAAAAACGCGCTCGTCACAAAACATCTGGATCGGCGACCGCCACAGCGGCCGCCGAAGGGTCAGGCTTGGGCCAGCTTGGCGACAGCGCGCTCGAAGCGGTCCAGGCCTGCGTCGATATCGGCATCGTCGATCACCAGGCTAGGTGCGAAGCGCACCACGTCGGGACCGGCTTGCAGAATCATCAGGCCTTCTTGCTCGGCAGCGTTGAAGATGTCCTTGGCCTTGCCTTTCCAGGCGTCGTTAAGCACGCAACCAATCAGCAAGCCCAAGCCACGCACCTCGGAAAACAGGCCGTATTGCTGGCCGATTTTTTCCAGGCGAGTCTTGAAGCGATCATGCTTGGTTTTGACACCGGCCAGCACCTCGGGGGTGTTGATGATGTCGATCACCGCCTCACCCACCGCGCACGCCAGCGGGTTACCGCCGTAAGTGGTGCCGTGAGTACCGACGACCAGGTGCTTGGCCAGGGCTTCGGTGGTCAGCATGGCGCCGATCGGGAAGCCGCCGCCCAGGCTCTTGGCGCTGGAGAGAATGTCGGGGGTGACACCGTAGTGCATGTAGGCAAACAACTCGCCACTGCGGCCCATGCCGGTTTGCACTTCGTCGAAGACCAACAGGGCGTTGTTGGCATCACACAGCTCGCGAGCGCCTTGCAGGTAGGCAAGCTCGGCCGGCAATACACCGCCCTCGCCCTGGATCGGCTCGATAACCACCGCGCAGGTCTTATCGGAAACCGCCGCTTTCAGCGCTTCCAGGTCGTTGTAAGGGACATGGGTGATGCCGCTGATTTTCGGGCCAAAACCATCGGAGTACTTGGACTGGCCGCCGACGTTGACGGTGAACAGGGTACGTCCGTGGAAGCTGTTGATGGTCGCGATGATTTCGTACTTCTCGTCACCGAAACGATCAAAAGCCACCCGACGGGCCAGCTTGAAGCACGCTTCGTTGGCTTCAGCACCGGAGTTACAGAAGAACACGCGCTCGGCAAAGGTAGCGTCGACCAGTTTCTTGGCCAGGCGCAGGGCCGGCTCGTTGGTGAAGACGTTGGAGACGTGCCAGAGCTTGTTGGCCTGCTCGGTCAGTGCACTCACCAGTGCAGGGTGGGCATGGCCGAGCACATTGACTGCGATCCCGCCGGCAAAATCGATCAGTTCTCGACCCGTCTGATCCCAGACTCGGGAACCTGCACCGCGCACAGGAATAAAGCCTGCAGGCGCATAGTTGGGGACCATTACCTGGTCGAAATCGGCACGTTGCACCTGATGCTCAACGGACATCGGAGTCTCCTGATGAGAAACGTTCGCCTGGAACTGGCGAGCGATGGGGGGATTGTAAGGACTGATTCGCGCCCGACCTTGTCGCCAAGCGACAACTTCTTATAGCGCTAAACCCTGTTTTTCCAAGGCTTTCGGCAATGCGACAAATAGGGTCGCAAAGGCGCAGTTTAAACGGTGGCGAAGTTTTAGGGGACTGGAAGATTGTAGGAGCACGCGGTTCGGCGCTCCGGCTTGCCGGCGATAGCGCCACTGCGGTGTGCCAGGCTTGACGCCTCGCAGGCAAGCCTGGCTCCTACATGATGAGAGGGTGGATCTGAGTGCCGGGGTTCAGCCGCGCTCGGCGGGAACCGAGGACAACTCGAACGGGTTGCTGCTGCGACGCTGGTTGCGGTCTTCGCGCGGGGTGGCACCGAAGAAGTTGCGGTAGGCACTGGAGAAGTGCGGGCCAGAGGAGAAACCGCACGACAAACCGATCTGGATGATCGACTTGCTGGTTTGCATCAACATCTGCCGCGCCTTGTTCAAACGCAGTTCCAGGTAGTACTGGCTCGGCACTCGGTTCAGGTACTGCTTGAAGATCCGTTCCAACTGACGCCGGGACACGCACACATGCTGGGCGATCTCGTCGGTGGTCAGCGGCTCTTCGATGTTCGCCTCCATCAGCAGCACCGCCTGGGTCAGCTTCGGATGGCTGGAACCCAAGCGATTCTGCAACGGAATCCGCTGGCGCTCGCCACCCTCGCGAATACGCTCGACCACCAACTCTTCAGACACCGCCCCGGCAAGCTCTGCGCCATGATCACGGGCCAGCACCGCCAGCAGCAAGTCCATCACCGCCATGCCGCCGCAAGCCGTCAGGCGGTCCCGATCCCAGTCGAACAGATGACTGGTGGCAATGACCTTGGGGAAGCGCTCAGTAAAGTCATCCTGCCAACGCCAGTGCACGGCCGCGCGATAACCATCGAGCAAGCCCAACTGCGCCAGTGGATAGACACCGGCTGACAAACCACCGATCACACAACCGGCACGCACCAGTTGCTTGAGCGCACTGCCCAACGCAGGGCTGATGACCAGCGGTGGCTCGTCCGCGAGCAAAAACAGCTTTTGACAGCCTTCCAGGCGCCCGGTCCACGGCTCACCCGGCAAGCGCCAGGCACCTTCCAATGGCGGCTCGGCTTGCAGGAACTGCAAATCGTAGACCACTTCGGGATGCACCTTTTGGGCAACACGCAACGCCTCCTCGGCCAGCGCCAGGGTCAGGGCCTTGGTGCTGGGCCAGATGAGAAATCCAATTCGTTGGGCTGTCATGAAGTGCGGTCCGAAACCTTATAGAAGGCCGCAGACATCCGCTGCGACAGGAAAAGCCTGGTCAGGCTGAGCCAGCGGCACAGCATGACCTGTTTTGGTGCATCAGGGGTGATACTTTACTTCAAACTGCCCGACAGGAACTGTTGCAAACGCTCGGACTGAGGGCTGACCAGCACGTCACGCGGGTTGCCGGACTCTTCCACTACGCCTTGGTGCAAGAACACCAGCTGGTTGGACACTTCCCGGGCGAAGCCCATTTCATGGGTCACGACCACCATGGTGCGGCCTTCCTGGGCCAGGGCCTGCATGACCTTGAGCACATCGCCGACCAGTTCCGGATCAAGTGCCGAGGTGGGCTCGTCAAACAACATCACCTCCGGCTCCATGGCCAACGCCCGGGCAATGGCCACGCGCTGCTGCTCGCCACCGGACATATGCCCAGGGTAGGCATCCTTGCGATGGGATACACCCACCTTGGCCAAGTAGTGCTCGGCTTTTTCCAACGCCTCTTTCTTGGACATGCCCAAGACATGCACCGGTGCTTCGATGATGTTTTCCAGCGCCGTCATGTGCGACCACAGGTTGAAATGCTGGAACACCATCGACAGGCGCGAACGCATGCGCTGCAGCTGCTTGGGGTCGGCTGCCCTCAAGGCACCTTCCTTGTTGGCCACCAGTTTCAATTCTTCGTTATTGAGCAAAATCTTGCCGGCGTGGGGCTGTTCAAGCAGGTTGATGCAACGCAGGAAAGTACTTTTGCCCGAGCCGCTAGAGCCGATGATGCTGATCACGTCACCGGCCTTGGCAGCCAGGGAAACTCCCTTGAGCACTTCATGACTGCCATAACGCTTATGCAGGTCTTGGACTTCTAGTTTGTACATGCTGTCGGTTCTCGCAAAAAGCAGTCAGTCGTTGAGCAAGCGCCCGTGGCGCAGCGGTTCACGCCCCGCCACTTTTGCCAGCCAGAAGCCGGGTTGGGCGTAGCGTAGTCGTTCAAGGGCAAACAATACCCCCGAGGTGCCGGCACAGATCGTGCTGACCTGATCGGACAAGGGGTCAATCACTTCAAACACCGGCTCGCCCTTCTCGACCCAAGCCCCGGCCGGCTGCAGGAAGGTCACCACGCCCGGATGCGGCGCAAACAGCAATTCGGTCCCTTCAAAGGGCATGCCTTCGCAGGGTTCTTGAGCCGCTGCCGGCCATTGGCCGTCGATCAAGCCCTGTTCAGCCAGAAACGCCAGGATGGCCTCGGCGTGCGCCTGGGACTCAGGCTTGCCGGTGTCGGCCTGCCCGCCCAATTCCAACGTGGTCGCCATGCAAGCCAGGGGGATCGTCGCCTCAGGAAACTGTTGCGCCAGGCGCAGCCAAGTCAGCGAGCAGGCCTCGTCGAACGAACTGCCGCCCGAATCCTCAGCGAGCAAGCCGACGCGCATGCCCAGCCGCGCCGCCAGCGAACGCCACTGCGGCCAGTGCTGGGGCAAGGCGTACATGTGCAGAGCAGCCTCACAATCGCAGTGAAGATCGAGCACGATATCCGCCTCACAGGCATGACTGAGCAGCGTACGCTGCAAGCCCTGCAACTGGCTCGCGGGGGGCGGCAACTCGGCCAGCACCGATCGCATTGCCTGGCGGATCGCCAAAATATTGCCGTGCGGATCATCGCCCAGCTGTCCTTGCAGACGCTCGCCGACCGGCCCGCTCAACTCGACAAAGTCGCGATTGAAATTCTTGCCGCTGGCAAACTCGAAACGCCCCTGGTGCGCGCCTTGCAACAGCTGCCCAAGCCCCAGCGGGTTGGCAACCGGCACCAGTTCGATGACGCCTTTGAGCCTGCCTTCAGCTTCCAGCGCCAGCAGGCGCTGCTTGAGCTCCCACGCAGTGCGCATGCCGGGCAACTCGTCAGCGTGCAGGCTGGCCTGGATATAGGCCTTGCGCTCGCCACTGCCAAAGCGGAACACACTCAAGGTGCGCTCGCTGCCCAGGGTGCTCCAGGGCAGCCGGTGATCGATACGTTGCATTTGCATCAGCCCTTGCGTGGCGCCAGGTAGCCCAGCCAGCGACGCTCGGCCAGCTTGAACAGGCGCACCAGAATGAATGTCATGCACAGGTAGAACACACCGGCCGTGATATAGGCCTCGAACGGCAGGTAATACTGGGCGTTGACGGTTCGCGCCGCACCGGTGATATCGATCAGGGTCACGATCGACGCAAGACTAGTGGTTTGCAGCATCATGATCACTTCGTTGCTGTATTGCGGCAGTGCGCGGCGCAGTGCCGACGGCAGCAGGATGCGGCGGTACATCTTGACCCGCGACATGCCCATGGCCTTGGCCGCCTCGATTTCACCGTGCGGGGTGGCCTTCAGGCTACCGGCAATGATTTCGGCCGTGTAGGCGCTGGTGTTGATGGCAAACGCCAGGCAGGCGCAGAAGGTCGCACTCGACAGCCACGGCCAGAGGAAGCTCTCGCGTACCGCTTCGAATTGCGCCAGGCCGTAGTAGATCAAGAACAGCTGGACCAGCATCGGCGTGCCACGAATCACATAGGTGTACAGCCAAGCGCTGATGTTCACCAGCGGCCGCTTGGAGACACGCATCAGCCCCAGCGGGATTGCCGCCAGCAAACCAAACAGTAGCGACAAGGCCAGCAGCTTCAGCGTGGTCAACAGGCCACTGAAATACAGCGGCAGACTGTCGAAGATGACGTTGTAATCGAAAATCATAGCTCAGCCGCCCTTACGCCTACCGAGTAGCGCCGTTCAACGAACCGCAGGGCGAGCAGCGACACACTGGTAATCACCAGGTACATCGCCGCCACTGCCAGGAAAAAGGTGAACGGCTCGCGGGTAGCATCCGCCGCCTGCTTGGCCCGGAACATCATGTCTTGCAGGCCCACCACGGAAATCAGCGCAGTCGCCTTGGTCAAAACCAGCCAGTTATTGGTGAAGCCCGGAATCGCCAGACGCACCATTTGCGGCACCAGCACCCGGAAGAAAATCTGCAGGTGGCTCATGCCATAAGCCAAACCGGCTTCGGCCTGACCCTTGGGAATGGCCATGAAGGCACCGCGAAAGGTCTCCGACAGGTAGGCGCCAAAGATAAAACCCAGCGTGCCGATACCGGCCATCAGCGGGTTCAGGTCGATGTAATCATCGAAGCCCAGCAGCGGTGCCACTCGGTTGAGCAGGTCCTGGCCGCCATAGAAAATCAACAGGATCAGCACCAGGTCCGGGATACCGCGAATGACCGTGGAATACAGATCACCCAACCAGGCCAACCAACGCACCGGGGACAGGCGCAGGGCAACGCCGATCAAGCCCAGAACAATGGCCAGGGCCATGGACGACAAGGCGAGCTGTAGCGTCAGCCATGCTCCATCGAGGATGACTGCCCCGTAGCCTTTCAACATGATGAGGTCCTCGACCTTAGGAATGAAAAAATGGTGCAAACCTCAGGTGACCTGCTGCTTGCACCATTACACAGGTGTTGCTTCGACAAATTACTGGCCGTAGATGTCGAACTTGAAGTACTTGTCCTGAATGGCCTTGTACTTGCCATTGGCACGAATCGCCGCGATTGCCGCGTTGATGCGATCCAGGTTTGCCTTGTCGCCCTTGCGCACGGCAATGCCGACGCCGTCACCGAAATATTTCGGGTCGTTGAACGATGGACCGGTGAAGGCATAGCCCTTGCCCGCATCGGTCTTCAGGAAACCGTCTTCCAACAGCGTAGCATCGGCAATCGTGCCATCCAGCCGGCCCGCGGTCACATCCAGGTAGATCTCGTTCTGGGAGCCGTAAGGAACGATGGTGGCGCCTTGAGGAGCCAGCACTTCCTTGGCGAAACGTTCGTGGATCGTACCGCGCTGAACACCCATTTTCTTGCCCTTGAGCTCAGCCAGGCTGTCGCTGACCCGGTTGCCTTCCTTCATGACCAGGCGCGCGGGGGTCAGGTAGTAACGGTTGGTGAAGTCGACGGACTTCTTGCGGTCTTCTGTGATCGACATCGACGAGAGAATGGCGTCGATCTTGCGTACCTTCAGCGCCGGGATCAGGCCATCGAACTCCTGCTCGACCCAGGTGCACTTGACCTTCATCTCTTCACACAGGGCATTGCCGATGTCGTAGTCGAAACCGACGATGCTGCCATCTGGCGCCTTGGAGGCAAAAGGAGGGTACGCAGCTTCGATACCAATCTTGAGCGGCTTTTCATCGGCGATCGACGTCAGCGAAAACACCGACAGTGCGAGGGCGCCTAGCAGCACGAGTTTTTTCATTGAAGGACTCCATCGGTAAAGGGCAATACAAGGCAGAGTGAGCAACAGGCCCAATATGCGGATGAGTACAACGGAGAACGCAGCGCCGTCGCCGCCAGATGCAGGCATCGGAAAGCGCTAGCCAGTGGTCGGCATTCTAACGACAGCCCGTAAGTCGATATTTCTTCAATGCGACAACTAGTTACAGAAGCACCGGAAATACCGAGACAGACCGTTGACAGCCCAGGCAGATTATGCAAAGGCAAAAAGACAGGAAACCTGTAGTCAAAGCAATTACCGCGCCTATTATTGGCAAAGCCTTGTAATACGGCAAGTTTGGACACCCGCCTTTTTTTGCGGGCGCTAAAATAACACCGTTTTGGTAACTTTGCGTTTCGGTTTGCCCCGCCTGGGCGCAGGACCGGTTACAAAATCCGTTACAGCATGCGTCCTAAGTAACAGCCATCTCATTCCCGATTTGTCCCGGCCTTGCAACCCATTGACCCAAAAAGAAAAAACCCCGCTCGGCACGAGAGCCAGGCGGGGTTTTGGCAGAACGTTTGGCCGAATCAGGCGGCGTTCATGGTCTTGTGGGTGTCTATCAAATGCTGCACGACGGAGGGGTCGGCCAAGGTGGAGATATCCCCCAGGGCGCCGTATTCAGCCGTAGCGATCTTGCGCAGGATACGGCGCATGATTTTCCCCGAGCGTGTCTTCGGCAAACCGGGTGCCCACTGGATGACATCCGGCGAAGCGATCGGGCCGATCTCCTTGCGCACCCAGTTTTTCAGCTCGATACGCAGGGCCTCGTCTGGCTCCTCGCCGCCATTGAGGGTGACGTAGACATAAATGCCCTGGCCCTTGATGTCGTGCGGTACGCCCACCACCGCTGCTTCCGCGACCTTGGGGTGCGCGACCATGGCGCTTTCGATTTCTGCGGTGCCCATGCGATGGCCGGAAACGTTCAGCACGTCGTCGACTCGGCCGGTAATCCAGAAATAACCGTCTTCGTCGCGACGGGCGCCGTCACCTGTGAAATACATGCCGCGGAACGTCTTGAAGTAGGTATCGACAAAACGGTCATGATCGCCATAAAGAGTACGGGACTGGCCTGGCCACGAATCGAGGATCACCAGGTTGCCCTCGGCGGCCCCTTCGATCAGGTTGCCCAAGTTGTCCACCAACGCTGGAACCACACCAAAGAACGGCCGAGCCGCAGAGCCTGGCTTGAGCGCGGTCGCGCCCGGCAATGGGCTGATCAGCACGCCGCCGGTTTCGGTCTGCCACCAGGTATCGACAATCGGGCAACGCTCCTTGCCGACCGTCTTGTAATACCAGTTCCAGGCTTCTGGGTTGATTGGCTCCCCCACCGAGCCCAACAGGCGCAAGCTCGAACCATCGGCGCCTGCGACCGCGGCCTGACCTTCAGCCATCATCGCGCGGATTGCGGTCGGCGCGGTGTAGAGGATATTGACCTTGTGCTTGTCGACGATCTTGGACACACGCGTGATGTCCGGGTAGTTCGGCACACCTTCAAACAACACCGTGGTGGCACCGTTGGCCAGTGGGCCATAAACGATATAGCTGTGGCCGGTCACCCAACCGACATCGGCGGTACACCAAAAGACTTCGCCCGGACGGTAATCGAACACCCGCTCATGGGTCAGTGCGGCGTAGACCAGATAACCACCGGTGGTGTGCTGCACACCCTTGGGTTTGCCGGTGGAACCTGAGGTATAAAGGATGAACAGGGGGTCTTCGGCCCCCATCTCCTTCGGTGCACAGTGGCTGGAAGCAACCTTCATCAGGTCTTCGTACCAGATGTCACGATGTTGGTGCCAGGCGATGTCTCCACCCGTGCGCTTGCAGACAATGATCTTCTGCACGCTGTTGGTTTCAGGGTTGGTCAGGGCGAGATCAACGTTGGCCTTCAGCGCAGTGCGCTTGCCACCCCGCAGACCTTCGTCGGCAGTGATCACCACTTTGGATTGACAGTCGATGATGCGCCCGGCCAGCGCTTCGGGTGAGAAGCCACCGAAGACTACCGAGTGAATCGCACCGATCCGGGTGCAGGCCAGCATGGCGACCACGGCTTCAGGGATCATCGGCATGTAGATCGTCACCACGTCACCGCGGTGTACGTCCTGGCCACGCAGGGCATTGGCAAACTTGCAGACCTGCTCATGCAGTTCGCGGTAAGTGATATTGCGGTGCTCGGAAGGGTCGTCGCCTTCCCAGATGATTGCCACCTGATCACCGCGCTCGGCGAGGTGACGGTCCAGGCAGTTGTAGGAAACGTTCAGAGTGCCATCGGCAAACCACTTGATATCGACGTGGTGGTCATCGAAGGAGGTCTGCTTGACCTTGGTGAATGGCTTGATCCAATCAAGACGCTTGGCCTGCTCGCGCCAGAAGCCGTCCGGGTTGATCACCGACTGCTGGTACATGGCTTTGTACGTGGCCTCATCAGTCAACGTGGTAGCCGCAACCTCGGGACGAACGGGATACAGTGGAGCCGCACTCATCTTGATTTCCTCGGTGTTATCGTTGTTTTTGTATGACTTCGTTTTAAAGGTAACAGACGCGCAGGGCCATTCGACGATGGTAGTAACCACAGATACGCCGCGGTGTCCGACATTTCGGCAAGACTGGCTACATAGCTTCGTGTAGGAGCAGAGCTTGCTCGCGATGGCCTCACTGCGGTGTACCTGACATACCGCGTGAGGCCATCGCGAGCAAGCTCTGCTCCTACAGGGTCAGCGAAGATTGTTACAGATTCGATCAACAGTCTTTATCAAAAGAGTGACTGTTTCATTAACGCATGCCTCTTTAAAATTCGCCTCGCCTGCAACGGCAACGTGATTAACACATGCAACAGCCCCCACGAAGGCCCGTTAATCCCGCGATAACTTAAGTACCTTTAACTACTGCTCCACACGCAGCGCCACAAGTGCTGCGTGCCCCCTTACGATCGCAGACAAGGTAAATACCAATGAAAGCGCTACTGGTTCTGGCACTTGGCAGTTTTTGCGCAAGCGCAATGGCCGATGAAACCGTGTCCGTCAATAACCAGCAAGTCCCCGTGGAACAGTATTCTTACTCTCAATCCCTGGACATCGCCAAGGTGATCTCCATGACCGAGATCCCCAATGTCTGCGCCGTGGTTCCCGCCCGCATGACTTACGAAGACTCCCAAGGCAAGACCCACATTCTGGAATACCGCGTCATGGGCAACGGCTGCTCCAACGGCTAAGCCCCTGCCAACGGGGCGTGTGCCGCCATAGCATTGCACCACCCGGCTTGCCTGTTCTGGATTGACGATCATCCCTCCAGCAACTTCCTTTCAGGCAGGCAGTATGAGCTTTGCAACTTACAGCGACACTTTCGGCGCCCCACTTTCACCCTCAGATCCACTGCAAACCATGATCGGCGAGCGTGATAGCCATCAATTTCTGCATGACCTTAAGTCAACATTTGAAACAAACGATAATTTCCTGCAGCTGTACCGGCGTTTTTGCAAAGAAAAACTGCACCTCAACATCACTGATCTAGCGCGTCAAACTGCCAGGCTCTTTGATCATGCCCACACCGAAACAACAGTACTTAACATTGCCCCCATTCCCGGCACTGCACCGTTCGATTTACCTCGCCACGCGCTGCGTAAGTACATTGCTTATTATCTGTATCAACTGTCCTGGCAGGCCATCGAACATATAACCACGTACGAACTCAACGACGACGAGGTGCGCCAGCCAATGCTTGAGGCATTGAAGTACGCAGCCTGCCTCACGGGCTTGTATGAACGCGGATTCCACAGCGAGGACGCCCCTCACAGCCTGCCGTTCTTCAAGACAGTGATCGCGCTTGCAAGCCTCGACACAGATGCGTTTGTCCAAGCCACCGAGCTGGCGCTGCCACCTACGAATGCGCTCACCCCCCCTTCCCTCGAGAGCGTTCGCAACCGAGTGCTTGAGCATCTGCTGGAAGCCCACACCCTACCCAATCCCGTTGCACTGCTAAGCCTTAACCACGGCCAACCGGCCGAAGCATTGGTAGCCAAGGTGTTGGGACTTAGCGAACGGCACATCTCACCTTTGCTTGTCCGCCTCACGCTGGCACGCCTGTCCGAGCTCACTGCAGCTCAGTTGCAGGCCCCTATAAACGATCGGGATGAAGGCTGGTCGACGCAGTTAAAACGCAGCCAAGCGCACCCGCCTTGCGACGATGGCTCGGTCACACTTGGCGAGATGGAACTACCTTGGGAAGTGCTACCCAAAAGCAATCGCGTCCGCCGCGAGTTGACGCTTGAGCCCAACCCGGGCGACTGGCTGATCAGCAGGATCCCAGTCATGGGGCAGCACATATCAGGGGCAGAAATCGTCTCGGTGGCCTTTGCGGCCAAGAAACTGAAATTGGCCACGCCAGCGCAAGCCAGTGCCGGTGACAACCTTGAACTGGTCGTCCATGAGCAGCGCTTCAGCTACTGGAGCCCCACCCGCCATAAACTGCTGCCTGCCAACCCCGACACACTCAAACGCCTGAAACTGCCTGACGCCCCGATCTATCGGGCAAAAATCTTGGGCAGAATGTCCAGCGAACGTGAGTTCGGCTTTTCCGATACCGTCAGTAAAAGCCTGATCAAACAACGTATTACCCCCTACCTGCCGCTGGTAGAGCTGGGCCCCCTGACAGACCAGATAGCGGATCGACGTTTTTTACGCGGCATCATTTTCAACGAGCACAACAACCGCTCGCTCTATGTCGAAGCAGACAAAGGCGTTTTCTATGTCGCCAACATGGCCGTTGGAAGCAGTGAACGGGAATTCCATCGACTGCATGACCCGATACGGATCGAACGCTACCTGAAGGTCAGCGAAATGTTTCGCTTGAACAATCAGCACAATGGTTTCAAGACAGAGATATCCCGCCTGGCCAAGCTGATGTTTGAATGCAGCGCCCTACTGGATGCACAGCGCCCGCTGCTTGAGCGGATAGCCGATGCCCTGCACCGCCTGCTCAACCCGCTGCGCTATCGTTGGACGCTCAGCAGCCAGCTCATCCCCCACGCCCTGTTCAACCATTACGAGCACTATGCAGACTATTGTGAAAGCCAGGGCTATCCGAATGATCTTCTGGAATTTGCCAAATCAGTCTTGATTGATGAGGGCGACCAGCAGCGCTACGTTAACTTCACTCGGGAGTTGGTACCCGACTGGAAAGCCGCTCAAGATCGCAGCCCCGCAGAGCGCGACCTGATCGCCCATATCCTTAATCGCTTGCTACCCGTTCAAAGCAGCAAAGGCTCTGCCAAGGATTGGAAACCGCTGGATACAGACAGGCTACCTCAGCCCAGCACTGCTGAAGAAATGACCAAACTGCTACTTGGATGCAATGTGGCCTACGCCGATGTCGTCGACCACCGAGGCACGCGAACAATCTGCTATTCGACGTCGGCTGGTAACAACTCAAGCAAGCTCAACTTTCCCCTGCCAGCGGATACCGTCATTGATGGGGTGCGGTACATCAATGCCCTCAAGCTCGTGCCACTGACCCCAGACCCCTTGTTTTGGACCCTACCGGAGATTCGCCAACACTCAGTGCTCTCTGTCAGGAGTAATACGCGGGAGACCGATTCGGAGCGGCTGATAGCCAGCTGGCTGATGCGCGAGCTACCCGCCAACGGCTTAAGGAGCTTGCATCTGTTCACCCAGCGCGATACTTGCCGCAGCTGCGGCAGCGTGGTGGTGCCACAACTGCGGCTGCACTACCCCGACGCGGCCTTCTCGCTCACCTATCTACAGCCCTACAAAAGGTGATCAGCCAGGCTTTCCTACCCCATAGTCGCGCAGCTTGTTGGCAATGGTGGTATGGGAGACCCCCAGTCGCTTACCCAGTGAGCGGCTGGTGGGGTATTCATTCTGCAACCGCTCCAGCACCGCTTTTTCGAAGCGCCCGACGATATCCTCAAGATTACCCTCCAGCGAAAACTCACCCAGGGGCTGGCGCACGCCGTAATCCGGCAGACGGATGTGCTCGGCCTTGACCACTCCGCCCTCGCACAGCGACACCGCCTGGAACAAGACGTTTTCAAGCTGGCGAACGTTGCCCGGCCAATGGTACTGACTCAGCCGCTCCATGGCGGCTGGCGCCAGGCGCGGCAAAGGGCAGCCGATCTGCCGGCTGGCTTGATCGAGAAAGTGATCGACCAACGGCCCCAACCCATCCAGGCATTCGCGCAACGGCGGAATATGCAACGACAGCACATTGAGACGGTGATACAAATCCTGACGAAATTCACCCTTGGCACACAATTCGGAAAGATCGACCTGTGTCGCACAGATTACCCTGACATCCAGGTAAACCTCCTCATCGCTGCCGACTCTGCGAAAGCAGCCATCTTGCAGAAAGCGCAACAACTTGACCTGCAAGCGCGAGCTCATTTCATCGACACCGTCGAGGAACAGGGTGCCCCCTGCAGTGAGCTCCAGCAGACCCAATTTGCCTTCGGCACGGGCGCCCTCGAAGGCGCCGGGCCCATAACCGAACAACTCGGTTTCGGCCATTGATTCAGGCAAACCGGCGCAGTTGAGTGCCATCAAAGGCGCCTGGCCGCGCGGGCTGGCCAAATGGCAGGCACGGGCCAGCAGCTCCTTGCCGGTCCCCGTCTCGCCTTCAATCAATAGCGGTGCATCCAGTGGCGCCATGCGCCGCGCCTCGCGCACCACGGCGGCCATGACCCGCGAGCTCTGGAAAATGCTGTCGAAGCCGCGCAGCTCCTGCTTGCGCACATGATAGATGCGCTCGCCAATACGGTCGGCACGATGCAGTGTCAACACCGCACCCGCCAGCGCTTCGCTGTCATCGTGTTCCGATTGCAAGGGCGCGATATCGGCCAGGAATACGTCACCCTTGACCTTCACCCGCAACCCGTTGATGCGCGATTTGTTAGCCCGCACAAGTTCCGGCAGGTCAAAATCCTCGGCGTAGCGCGACAACGGAATACCGGGCACTTCATCCACACGCACACCCAGCAACTGCGCTGCGGCGCGGTTGGCAGCAACGATGGAGCCGCCCATGTCGATCGATAATACCGGGAACTCCAGGGCACCTAACAATGCGTTGAGCTCCATGTGCCGACGCTCACTGGGCATCAACCCCACCCGCTTGACGCCAAACACCCCGCCTATGGCCTCGAATTTCGGCCTCAAGGCCTGGAATTGCAGATTGATCAAATTCGGGCAGTGCAGGTAGATGGCGTTGCCATGCTCGCCACCCACTTCACCTCGAGCGACGTTAATGCCGTACTCCACCAGCAGGTTGAGGATGTCGCGAAGAATGCCGATGCGGTTTTGGCAATGCACTTTGATACGCATGGGGAAGAGCCCAGAAGTGATGACATAGGGGGTGGCGGACGTGCCAAGTAGGAAAAATCTACAAATCGGCACCGAATCTTGTCAAGAATACGTTACGAATCCTGCGATTTTCAACGCGCAAGAGCCCCGCCAATCCGAATCAGCAGGCCATTCGTAAAATTATCGTTACGAAAACAGCGACCCACAAGTGATTAGGCGCCTGGAGAACGGCTGCACAACCCGACAAAAGAGGGTTATCAATTAAGCCATCGCAGAACAATAACGGCTTCCCTCAGGAGAGCAGCATGAAACAAACGCACTACGTGGCCCGTGAGCCCGATGCGCAAGGTTTTATCGATTACCCGGCCGAAGAACACGCGGTCTGGAACACCCTGATTACCCGACAACTGAAGGTGATCGAAGGGCGTGCGTGCCAGGAATACCTGGACGGAATCGAACAGCTCGGCCTGCCGATGGACCGTATTCCCCAGTTAGCCGAAATCAACAAGGTGCTGAGCGAGACCACCGGCTGGCAAGTGGCTCGGGTGCCCGCCCTGATCCCCTTCCAGACCTTTTTCGAACTGCTTGCCAGCAAACAGTTTCCAGTCGCGACCTTCATTCGCACCGTCGAAGAACTCGATTACCTGAAAGAGCCCGACATCTTTCACGAAATCTTCGGCCACTGCCCACTGCTGACCAACCCCTGGTTTGCCGAGTTCACGCATACCTATGGCAAGCTCGGCCTGGCAGCGTCCAAGGAAGAGCGGGTCTACCTCGCCCGCCTGTACTGGATGACCATCGAATTCGGGCTGGTGCAGACACCACAAGGACGCCGGATATACGGCGGCGGGATCCTCTCCTCGCCCAAGGAAACCGTCTATTGTTTGTCCGATGAACCTGAACATCAGGTCTTCGACCCCATGGAAGCCATGCGCACCCCATACCGGATCGACATTTTGCAGCCGGTCTACTTCGAGCTGCCAAGCCTCAAGCGCCTGTTTGACCTGGCCCACGAAGACATCATGGGCATGGTTCACCAGGCCATGAAGATGGGCCTGCACACCCCAAAATTCCCGCCGAAAGCGGCCTGAGCGCAACCGGTCACCCTATAACAACTCAATCAGGAAGAACCTCGATGAATGCCTTGAACCAAGCCCATTGCGAAGCCTGCCGCGCCGACGCGCCACAAGTGAGCGACGAAGAACTGCCGGTGCTGCTCAAGCAGATCCCCGATTGGAATATTGAAGTACGTGACGGCGTTATGCAGTTGGAGAAGATCTTCCTGTTCAAGAACTTCAAGCACGCGCTGGCCTTTACCAATGCCGTTGGCGAAATCGCCGAAGCCGAAGGCCATCACCCGGGCCTGCTGACCGAATGGGGCAAAGTCACCGTCACCTGGTGGAGCCATTCGATCAAGGGCCTGCACCGCAATGACTTCATCATGGCGGCCCGCACTGACGAAGTAGCCAAAGACGCAGAAGGTCGCAAATAACGCATTTCGCCCTGTAGGAGCCGGCTTTAGCCGCGATGGCCTCACCGCAGCGCATCAGGCAAACCGCGGCGCATTCATCGCGGCTAAAGCCGGCTCCTACAGCATCGACGGCGCAACAGGGCAATGTGAGTGATAGCCATTTATCAGCATCTTCGCAGTAAAATTCTTATTGTCACCCAGACTCCTGTATCCTCCCCCTGCTTTTGAAGAAGCACCACGCTATCCAGCAACCCTTCAATCAACACTTGCGAGGAGCGATGACGATGCACGAAATCCCCAACCTCCCCTTTCCGAGCCTGAAGCAACCTGAGCAGGCACAAACTGCAACCGCCGGACAAGAATCGGCTCTCTCGGCCAAAACCGAGAACGAAAAACCCGCTGTCAGCGAACGTCAAGACTGATCGACGCTACAGACAGGGTGCGTGTGGAAACCCCGGTTGCTGATGCGCCATTGGGTTTTCGCACCACCCAAGCGTCGAACCGCGCAAAGCGGTCGATCAGCGCACGATTCCCGTACTTTTTTTATTGCCCCCGTCCCCGCTCCACTGCCCGCGCAACTATCATAGCCAGCGTTATACGTCCCGCGCCTTTCTGCCCGGGTCTCACCGGATACCGTTTTTATGCCTGACTCACCGCGCCCCATGGCGGTTACCCTGCAAGTCGTCTCCATTGTTCTGTTTACTTTTATCGCTTATCTCAACGTCGGCATCCCCTTGGCCGTACTGCCAGGCTATGTCCACAGCGACTTGGGCTATGGGACCGTCATCGCGGGCCTGGTGATCAGCGTCCAGTACCTGGCCACACTGCTCAGCCGCCCTTACGCCAGCCGCATCATCGACAACCTCGGCGCCAAGAAAGCGGTGATCTACGGCGTGGCTGGCTGCGGCCTGAGCGGTGTGTTTATGCTCGTCTCGACCAGCCTTCAGGCCGCCCCGTTGTGGAGCCTGATTACGCTGTTGATCGGTCGATTGGTGCTGGGCAGCGCCGAAAGCCTGGTCGGCTCGGGCGCCATCGGCTGGGGAATTGGCCGAGTCGGCGCCCAACACACCGCCAAGGTCATTTCCTGGAACGGCATTGCAAGCTATGGCGCACTGGCCATCGGCGCACCGCTGGGGGTGATTCTGGTCAAGCAGTTGGGTCTCTGGAGCATGGGGGTCAGCATTATCCTGCTGTGCCTGTTGGGGCTGGTGCTGGCCTGGCCCAAAAAGCCTGCGCCTATCGTCGCTGGCGAGCGTCTGCCGTTCCTGCATGTGCTGGGCCGAGTACTGCCGCATGGGTCGGGCCTGGCCTTGGGCTCCATAGGCTTTGGCACCATCGCGACGTTTATCACCCTGTACTATGCCACCCATAACTGGAACAACGCCGCCCTGTGCCTGACCCTGTTTGGCAGCTGCTTCATTGGCGCGCGGCTGTTGTTTGGTAACTTGATCAACCGCTTGGGGGGCTTTCGCGTCGCGATTGTCTGCCTCTCGGTGGAGACCTTGGGCCTGTTATTGCTGTGGGTCGCCCCCAGTGCCGAAATGGCCCTGGCAGGCGCGGCCTTGACCGGCTTTGGCTTCTCGCTGGTGTTTCCGGCGCTGGGCGTTGAAGCGGTCAATCTGGTGCCGGCGTCCAGCCGCGGCGCGGCCGTGGGTGCCTATTCGTTGTTTATCGACTTGTCGCTGGGCATCACCGGCCCGCTGGCGGGGGCGGTCGCCGCCGGTTTCGGCTTTGCCTCGATCTTCCTGTTTGCCGCCATTGCGGCAGCCTGCGGGTTATTGCTCAGCGTCTATCTGTATCGTCATGCAACGCGCACCCCGCGCGTGTTCGAGGTTCACCCTTAAAAATCGACCCGCCCGCGCCCAGCCTTGATTGCCCCGCGCTTGCTCTTGGTATCCAGGCGCCGGGTTTTCGAACCCAGGGTCGGGCGTGTCGGGCGCCTGGCCTTCTCGACCTTGACGGCAGCCAAAATCAGCAGCCGCAAGCGCTCCAGGGCATCTGCACGGTTCTGCTCCTGGGTTCGATACTGCTGCGCCTTGATCACAATCACCCCATCGGCCGTGATGCGGCTATCGCGCTGCAGCAACAAACGCTCCTTGTAGAACGGCGGCAATGACGAGGCGTGAATATTGAAACGCAAGTGCATGGCGCTGGAAACCTTGTTGACGTTCTGCCCACCTGCCCCTTGGGCACGGATGGCCGTCAACTCGATTTCGTCGTCCGGTATCTGCACCGCGTTTGAAATTTCCAGCATGAATACACTCCCGCATTGATGGCCACAGGATACCGTCTCTAAAACACAAAAGCCCCGGCTCTCATCAAGCCGGGGCTTTTCGTGTCAGTACCGCTTTACCGCAAACCGCTTACTTGGCTACCGCGCCGACGGCCGCTGCAGCCTGCGCCGCACTGCGTTTGGTCTTGAGCGTGTAGCAAACCCACATCACCAGCAGCCACACCGGAATGGCGTAGACCGACATCTGGATACCCGGGATCAACAACATGATGCCCAGGATGAAGACCACAAAGGCCAGGCAGATATAGTTGCCCCATGGGTACCACAGCGACTTGAACAGCGAGGTCTGGCCAGTACGTGTCATGTGCTGCCGAAACTTGAGGTGCGAGAAGCTGATCATGGCCCAGTTGATGACCAGCGCCGCGACGACCAGCGACATCAGCAGTTCCAGTGCGTGCTGCGGGATGAAGTAGTTCAGCAGCACCGCCACCAGGGTTACAGCTGCCGACGCCAGGATTGAACGCACCGGCACGCCACGCTTGTCGATCTTCGCCAGGCCTTTGGGCGCATCGCCCTGCTCGGCCATGCCATAGAGCATGCGGGCATTGCAGTAGGTACCGCTGTTGTACACCGACAAAGCCGCGGTCAATACCACGAAGTTGAGAATGTGCGCAGCAGTGTCGCTACCCAGCATCGAAAAAACTTGTACGAAAGGGCTGGCGCTGTAGCCGTCACCCGACGAATTCAACGAGGTCAGCAGGCTATCCCATGGGGTCAGCGACAGCAGCACGACCAGGGCACCGATGTAGAAAATCAGGATGCGGTAGATCACCTGGTTGATTGCTTTCGGGATCACGGTCTTCGGTTTGTCCGCTTCAGCAGCGGTGAAACCGAGCATTTCCAGGCCGCCGAAAGAGAACATGATGATCGCCAGCGCCATCACCAGGCCGCTTACCCCATTGGGGAAGAAGCCGCCGTGTTCCCACAGGTTACTGACCGAAGCCTGAGGACCACCGCTACCGCTGACCAGCATGTAGCTGCCCAGGGCGATCATGCCGACAATGGCCAATACCTTGATGATCGCAAACCAGAACTCGGCTTCACCAAAGACTTTGACGTTGGCAAGGTTGATCACGTTGATCAATACGAAGAAGGCGGCAGCCGACACCCACGTTGGGATCTCGGGCCACCAGTAGTGTACGTATTTGCCGACGGCCGTCAGTTCCGACATGCCGACCAGGATGTACAGCACCCAGCAGTTCCAGCCCGACAGAAAGCCTGCGAAACCGCCCCAATATTTATGCGCAAAATGGCTGAAAGACCCGGCCACTGGTTCTTCGACGATCATCTCGCCCAACTGGCGCATGATCATGAAGGCAATGAAACCGCAAATGGCGTAACCCAGGATCATCGACGGTCCAGCCGACTTGAGCACACCCGCCGAGCCCAGGAACAGCCCGGTACCGATGGCGCCGCCTAGTGCGATCAACTGGATGTGGCGATTCTTCAGGCCGCGTTTCAGCTCGCCCGAAGGGGAAGATTGTCCACTCATTAACTAAGTCACCTGTTTGTTTTTATCTGTGACGGAATCGGACCCGCTGCGCTCGTGGCGAAGCGGAGTGAGCAAGGCGATAACCTTGATTTGGACTTGAGCCGAGGCTCGACGTCTGCTGGGGTGCGCGGTACGCGGTGTAGTCACAGTCAAAACGCGCGCATTGTACACACCTGAACCTGCTCGGGCGCGCTGCGGCGTTTGGCCATGGCGCATCTGATCGTTAAGGCGCACGCGCCACAAGTGGGCGTAAATGGCTTATCGCGGATTAGAAGGGGGAATTTGGCAGGAATTCGTTACAAGCGAGTCATAGAGGGAAAATTGCTCAGTTTTAACTGACTTCTTGTAACGATTTTTTTACGACAAGGTGTAAAAAATTTACACACTGTCTTTGCAAAAAAATTCGGGCAGCCCCAGCACTTGATCTTGATCTTCGAACACAGAAAGCCCAGACGCCGCGGATGTCCCTTCAGGAGGCCGAGTGGAGCGCCTGCGTAGTGGGGTAAGGGCCATGGATGGCCCGCAAGCGCCGATGGGCCATGGACGGCCCGTCGGCGCGGCCCCACGGAGCAGGTGCGGAAGGAGGGAACCCGGAGCGAAGCGTAGGGCCGTATGCGGGGACCAGGGGTTTTGCCTACTTTTGCCCCAACAAAAGTAGGACGCCGTAAAGGCGGAAAGGTGACTAAGCGTCACCATCGCCAACGGATATGCTCCGGGTTCAAGCACCGAGGTTTTGATTTTGGTGAGCATATCCAGATTACGCGCAGACGCGGACTCACCTTTCCGCCCTTACGGCCAGCCCTTTCAAGGTCTTCGTTTAAACTCTCTCCCATCTACGGTCCAGGATGACGAAACGATGTGGGAAGAAGTCTTAGCGCGGTTTGAAAAAAAAGCACCGGCCAGCGTCATGGCCAAGTTGGCGTTGGAGCAGGCCATCCCGGCCGAGTGGGTCGATCAGGTGTTCGAAAACCATCGCCAACGCCAGTACCCGCGTGAGCTTTTGTTTTCGACCATCGTTGAGCTGATGTCCCTTGTTTCATTGGGTTTACGACCTTCACTGCATGCCGCTGCACGTCAGATGGAGGACCTTCCGGTTACCTTGGCAGCGCTCTATGACAAGGTCAGCCGCACAGAACCCGCGTTGCTGCGGGCCCTGGTCACCGGCAGCGCAGAGCGGTTGACCCCGACCATAGAAGCGTTGGGCTGTTCAGCCATTTTGCCCGGCTGGCAACTGCGTATCGTCGACGGCAACCACCTGCCTTCTACCGAAAAACGTCTGGGGGCTTTGCGGCGTGAACGAGGCGCCGCGCGGCCTGGTTTTTCGGTCGTGGTCTATGACCCCGACCTGGATCAGGTCGTTGACCTTCAGCCCTGCGAAGATGCCTACGCCAGTGAACGCGTCAGCGTACTGCCGTTGCTGGCGAGTGCGAGGGCGGGACAGCTGTGGATGGCCGATCGGCTCTATTGCACGCTCCCCGTCATGGAAGCCTGCGAGGAGTCGGGCGCCTCGTTCATTATTCGTCAGCAGAGTCACCATCCACGCCTGATCCAGGAAAACGACTGGCAAGAACCCGTGTCTGTCGAGGCTGGAACGGTGCGTGAACAAACCATCGAATTGAAAGGCGGACGCTGCTGGCGGCGAATTGAACTGAGCTTGCGAACGCCCACTGAGTCGGGTGACTCCACGCTCTTATTCTGGAGCAATTTGCCCGACAGCATCAGTGCTCAGCAGATCGCTGATTTGTACCGTCGTCGCTGGAGTATCGAAGGGATGTTCCAACGCCTGGAATCGGTGCTGGACAGTGAAATCGCAAGCCTGGGCAACCCCCGAGCGGCCTTGCTCGGTTTTGCCTCGGCGATCTTGGCCTACAACGTTTTGTCGGTCCTTAAGCGCAGTGTTGAACAGGCCCATCGCCAGACGCAGCCCGAGGGCTGGGAAGCTTCGATCTTCCACCTGGCGGTGCAGGTGCGCAGCAGTTATGAGGGGATGCAGATCGCGTTGCCCTCGGATTACCTATCACTCCAAACGACCTCAGAAACTCTGGCGGAGCGTCTGTTGGCGCTGGCCAGGAATATCCAGCCCCGACAGGTCGCTAAAAGCAAACGCGGCCCCAAAGTAGATAAACCCAAGGAATGGCTCGAGGGCAAAGCTGCGCGTGCTCATGTATCGACGGACCGGGTGCTCAAGGCCAAAAAAGATGAAAGACCTTGAAAGGGCTGGCCCTTACGGCGGGTCACTTTTTTTGGCGAAAAAGTAACCAAAACGCCGCGCCCCCGCATACGGCCCTACGCTTCGCTCCGGGTTCCCTCGCTCCCGCACTTGCTACGTGGGGACCGCGCCGACGGGCCGTCCCTGGCCCTACGGCGCTCTCGGGCCATCCATGGCCCTCGCCCCACTACGCAAGTGCGCAGCGAAGCCTCCTGAAGGGACGATCCGCGGTGTCTGGACTATGTGTGCATAAAGATCAAAAGCCTGGAGCATCAAAGCACAAGCGTGTGCCCGACACTCCGGCTTGCCCGCGAGTGGGCGTCTTACTCAGGCTTCGGCTTGCGACCAAAACCCGGACGCTGACCCGCTGCAGGCGCTGGCCCACGACGCTTGGCCGCGCCATCCGCAAGCTTCGGCGCAGGGCGCTTGGCGCCTGGCTTGGCACCAGGCTTGTCGCTGCGCTTGTTCATGTCGCTCGGGCGCTCAGCCACCGTGCTGCGGCTACGAGGGCCGTCTTCACGCGGCTTGCGCGCCGGGCGCGCGCCTGCGGGAGCATCGTGCGCCGGGCGCACATTGCGCACACGCTCGCCACGGCCAACCGGCTTGGCCGACTTGCGCTGCATACGGTCGATCTTCTCGCGAGTCTTGGCTTTCATGGCCGGCATGGCCACAGCGGTCAAGCCCACTTCAGCCGCCAGCACGTCGATTTCGTACTGGCTCATTTCACGCCAGCGACCCATCGGCAAGTCGGAGTTGAGGAACACCGGACCAAAACGCACGCGCTTCAGACGGCTGACCACCAGCCCCTGGGATTCCCACAGGCGACGTACTTCACGGTTACGGCCTTCCATCACCACACAGTGGTACCAATGGTTGAAACCTTCACCGCCCGGCGCTTGCTGGATATCGGTGAAGCGTGCCGGACCGTCTTCCAGGATCACGCCGTTTTTCAGACGCAACAGCATGTCGTCGTCGACTTCACCGCGCACACGTACCGCGTACTCGCGGTCCATCTCGAAGGATGGGTGCATCAGGCGGTTGGCCAGCTCACCGTCAGTGGTGAACAGCAGCAGGCCGGTAGTGTTGATGTCCAGGCGACCGACGTTGATCCAGCGGCCCTCTTTCGGGCGCGGCAGGCGGTCGAACACGGTCGGACGGCCTTCCGGGTCGTCACGGGTGCAGATCTCGCCGTCTGGCTTGTTGTAAATGATGACGCGGCGCACGGTCTCGGCGGCTTCTTCGCGCTTGATCACGCGGCCGTCAACGGAGATGGCATCGTGCAGGTCGACACGCTGGCCAAGGGTGGCAACGGCGCCGTTGACCTTGATGCGGCCTTCGCCGATCCAGGCTTCAACGTCGCGGCGCGAGCCAACGCCAATGCGCGCAAGGACTTTCTGCAGTTTTTCGCCGGCTGGACGAACTGGCTGGCTGTCGGGTTGATCGTGTTCACTCATCTGGGCACCTCCCGGTGTGTCAATTCAGGCCCAAGGCCTGGGGGTATAGATAGCTTTTTGGGCGCCTGAGCGCCGAAAGGGTCGCAAATATACGCTCATGGCGAGCGATGCGCACCCAAGACTAGTTGAAAAGACAGGCCATGATGCCGCAGGCCGACCGACAGTGCTCAATCAGAGCGTTCTTGGCGCTGCGGCTCATCTTCCGGGCCCTCTTCGGTCGTGACGGGTGCCGGCTCGATCAGGTCGTCGAAATCGGTTTTCAGACCCTGCTCCATCGTATCCAGCTCTACCAGCAAACTACGGAAGCTGGTTTCATCACGCACCGGTGCTGGCTCATCTGTCTCGGCACTGGCGTCAGCCAAGGCTTGCAAGTGCGCCGGGACAGGAGCGTCATCCATGTCCTCATCCATTCGAGGCGCGGGTTCCAACTCGCGCACTTCGGCCAGCGGCGGGAGGCTGTCCAGGCTTTTGAGGTTGAAATGGTCCAGAAAAGCCTTGGTGGTCGCGAACATCGCCGGGCGGCCCGGTACTTCCCGATGGCCGACGACCCGAATCCACTCGCGCTCCAGAAGGGTCTTGGTGATGTTGCTGTTGACCGCCACGCCACGCACGTCTTCGATTTCACCGCGCGTGATGGGTTGGCGGTAGGCAATCAACGCAAGGGTTTCTAGCAGCGCACGGGAGTAGCGCTGGGGACGTTCCTCCCATAGCCGGCCAACCCAGGGGGCGAACTTTTCTCGAATCTGCAGGCGATAACCCGAGGCCACTTCCACCAGTTCAAAAGAGCGGCTGTCGCAAGACTTGCGCAGCAGATCGAGCGCCTTCTTGAACACCAACGGCTCAGGCCGTTCAGCTTCCTCAAACAATTCGTACAGCCGTTCCAGCGATTGCGGTTTACCAGAAGCCAGCAAAAAAGCCTCAAGCAAGGAGGCAAGCTCCCGCGGTTCATTCAAATTCATCGTTTATTCAGCCCGTGCCCGCACATGGATCGCCGCAAAAGGCTCATTTTGCACCAGCTCGACCAAGGATTCCTTGACCAGCTCAAGAATCGCCATAAAGGTGACCACCACTCCCAGCTTGCCTTCCTCCGCGGTGAACAGCTCCACGAATGGCACAAATCCCCCGCCCTTGAGGCGCTCGAGCACATCACTCATGCGCTCGCGGGTCGATAAGGTCTCGCGGGTGACCTGATGGCTTTCAAACATGTCGTTACGGCGCAAGACTTCCGACATGGACAGCAGCACCTCTTCCAGGTACACATCCGGCAACAATTTGCGTGCCCTAGCCTGGGGCGCTTCCAGGCGCGGGACATAAATGTCACGCCCCACCCGCTTCAAGCCATCGATACCCTCAGCGGCCACCTTGAAGCGCTCGTACTCCTGCAGGCGGCGGATCAATTCGGCGCGCGGGTCGTCTTCTTCGGCCTCAACCTCGGCAGATCGTGGCAGCAGCATGCGCGACTTGATCTCGGCCAGCATCGCGGCCATCACCAGGTATTCCGCCGCCAGCTCCAGGCGCACGGTTTTCATCAGTTCGACATAGCCCATGTACTGGCGGGTAATTTCCGCCACCGGGATATCGAGGATGTTGATGTTCTGTTTGCGAATCAGGTACAGCAGCAGGTCAAGCGGCCCCTCGAAAGCTTCCAAAAAGACTTCCAGTGCATCGGGAGGTATATAGAGATCGACCGGCATTTCGTTGAGCGCCTGGCCGTAGACCAGGGCAAAGGGCAGTTCTTGCTGGGCGCCTGCCTGGGCGTCGCTGACAACCTCGCTCACGCTTCAACCAGAAAGGGCGCCGGATCGCCGCACCCCACGCGCACCACTTCTGGCTCGCCATCGGCCAGGTTGATGACGGTAGAGGCTTCGACGCCGCCAAAGCCACCGTCGATGATCAGGTCGACCTGATGTTCGAGCAATTGGCGCATCTCGTAGGGATCGGTCATGGGCATGCTTTCGCCCGGCATGATCAGGCTCACGCTCATCAGCGGCTCCCCCAGTTGCTCCATCAGCGCCGAGGTAATCGGATGATCCGGCAAACGCAGGCCAATGGTCCGGCGCTTGTCGTGCAGCAACAGTCGCGGCACCTCGCGGGTGGCGTTGAGAATGAACGTGTAGGGCCCCGGCGTATGAGCCTTGAGAGTGCGGAAGGTGCCTGTATCGATCTTGGCGTACACCCCCAGTTGCGACAGATCGCAGCAGATCAGGGTGAAGTTATGTTTGTCGTCCAGCTGACGCAAGCGCCGCACCCGCTCAATCGCTTTTTTGTCGCCGATTTGGCAACCCATTGCGTAGGACGAGTCTGTTGGGAAGATCACCACACCACCGCTGCGGATAATTTCCACCGCCTGTTTGATCAGGCGTGCCTGTGGGTTTTCCGGATGAATCTGGAAAAATTGACTCACATTCTCTACCTGTTCAGACGGCGGCAATAGGTTGTGCATAGTTGAATCGACCCCACAAGGTTGGCAGATCCTCCGGTAGGGGCCGATAGATACCGATCTCCGACCAGGTGCCAGGGGCGTGAAAATCACTGCCGGCGCTGGCTAGCAGGCCGAACTCGCGGGTCAGGATGGACAAGGTGCCCACCTGCTCGGCCGGCTGCATGCCGTTGACCACTTCCAGCGCCTGACCGCCTGCTTGAATATAGTCGGCTATCAATTTTCGGCGCTTGCTGCGGGTGAAATCATAGTGCATTGGGTGGGCAAGGCTGACCCAGGCACGCGCTTCACGCAGGGTGCCCACGGTCTCTTCAAGGCTCGGCCAATGCTGCTTGACGTCGCCGAGCTTGCCGGCCCCCAACCACTTGCGAAAGGCCTCGGCGCGGTCTTTGACGTAGCCTTGCTGCACCAGGAAGTCGGCAAAGTGCGGCCGCGCTGGGGCATTTTCGCTGTCGCCCAGAGTCTGCTGGATGGCGCGAGCGCCTTCGAAGGCCCCCGGCATGCCCTTGAGTGCCAGCCGTCGGTCAATTTCTTCGGCGCGCAGCCAGCGGCCCTTGTGCAACTGTTCAAGCGCTGCGACCAACGGGGGCGCATCGAGGGCAAAACCATACCCCAGCACATGGATGGTGGCACCGCCCCAGGTACAGGACATTTCTACCCCGCTGATCCACTGCATACCCAGCTCAAGCGCGGCCGTGCGGGCCTCCACTTGGCCTTCAAGGGTGTCGTGATCAGTCAGAGCCATCGCCCGCACGCCGTTCTCAAAAGCACGGGCAACCACCAACGCGGGTGCCAGGGCGCCATCGGAGGCCGTGCTGTGGCAGTGCAAATCAACATTCATGGGCGGGTCTTTCGCAGTCTTTGATGTTTGTTATTATGCCGGGACATCCTGCTTCTGGCTGCCACTGTGAAACAATTCATCGATTTCATCCCGCTGCTCCTGTTTTTCATCGTTTACAAAATCGAACCTCGCCTCGTCGAAGTGGCCGGTCACGAGCTGACCGTGGGGGGTATTTTCAGTGCCACGGCGGTGCTGATCGCCGCCTCCATCGTGGTCTATGGCGCGCTGTTCATTCACCAGCGCAAGCTGGAAAAAAGCCAATGGCTGACGCTGGTCGCCTGTTTGGTGTTCGGCAGCCTGACGCTGGCGTTCCACAGCGAAACTTTCCTGAAATGGAAAGCACCGGTGGTCAACTGGCTGTTCGCCCTGGCCTTCATGGGCAGCCACTTCATTGGTGATCGTGTACTGATCAAGCGG
Source organism: Pseudomonas sp. KH_021 (assembly GCF_057838865.1). Classification (NCBI taxonomy): domain Bacteria; kingdom Pseudomonadati; phylum Pseudomonadota; class Gammaproteobacteria; order Pseudomonadales; family Pseudomonadaceae; genus Pseudomonas; species Pseudomonas sp. KH_021. The sequence continues at coordinate 4,792,307 of NZ_CM174477.1, forward strand.
ATCATGGGCCATGCCCTGACCCTGCCGGACGCCATCTGGGCCAAACTGAACATCGCCTGGATCGGGTTTTTCCTGTTCTGCGGCGCTGCCAACCTGTTCGTCGCCTTCACCTTCCAGAGCATCTGGGTGGACTTCAAGGTGTTTGGCAGCCTGGGCATGACCGTTCTGTTCCTGGTTGCCCAGGGCATCTACCTGTCCCGCCACCTTCATGACAGCGACACCTCTACTCCAAAAATCGAGGACTAACATGCTCTACGCCATTATCGCCACCGACGTTGCCAACTCTCTGGAGGCACGTCTGGCCGCACGCCCTGCCCATCTGGAGCGTCTGCAACAACTGAAGGCCGAAGGCCGCATCGTGTTGGCTGGCCCACACCCGGCCGTTGACAGCAACGACCCAGGCGCTGCCGGTTTCAGCGGCAGCCTGATCGTGGCCGAGTTCGAGTCCCTGACCGCCGCCAAGGCCTGGGCCGATGCCGACCCCTACATCGCCGCGGGCGTTTATGCCGACGTTAAGGTCAAGCCGTTCAAGCAAGTCCTGCCGTAACGCCCTCGGGGGCAGGTGAAGCCTGCCCCCGACTCAATATTCCTATACTGCTGCCGACACCCTGCACACTACCCGATCGAATTCAGGAGTTGCGATGCGTCAAGGTTCGTTGTGCCTGCTGTTCTCCCTGGCCCTGCTGGCGCCCTGCGCGTCTGCCCAGGAAACCACTCCCACCACTGCCGAGTTTGTACAAAGGATCAAGGACAGCGATGGCCAGCGCGAAGCCCTGAACCAGCAATTACAGGTTGCCAATACCGAAGCGAGTCGACTTCGCCAGGAAAACCAGCGACTCAAGCAGCAGATCAAGCATCTGCAGGCCAACGTCACCGCCCCCCTGCTCAGCGAGCAACAAGAATGGTTCGTGTTGGGGGGAGCAGTGGCGCTGTTTGCCGCGCTATGCGGTATCTTTGCCAGTGGCGGCCACCGCAGGCGTCGACAATGGTTGAATTGAGCGAAAGATGAGCGAGCTGTTACTGATAGATGATGACCAGGAGCTTTGCGAGCTGCTGGGCAGTTGGCTGGGCCAGGAAGGTTTCCAGGTGCGCGCCTGCCACAATGGCCAGAGCGCCCGCAAGGCCTTGGCCGACCAGGCCCCTGATGCCGTGGTGCTGGATGTGATGCTGCCCGACGGCAGTGGTCTTGAACTGCTCAAGCAATTGCGCAGCGAGCACCCGGACCTGCCGGTACTGATGCTGTCGGCACGCGGAGAGCCACTGGACCGTATCCTGGGCCTGGAACTGGGCGCTGATGATTACCTGGCCAAGCCTTGCGATCCGCGCGAGTTGACTGCCCGCCTGCGCGCGGTGCTGCGCCGTAGCCACCCGGCCACCCCGACCAGCCAGCTGGAAATTGGCGACCTGTGTTTCAGCCCGGCTCGAGGCGTTGCCAGCATCGACGGTCACGACCTGAGCCTGACCATTTCCGAAAGCCGCCTGCTCGAAGCGCTGCTGCGCCAACCCGGCGAGCCGCTGGACAAGCAGGAACTGGCGCAGATCGCACTGGGCCGCAAGCTGACCTTGTACGATCGCAGCCTGGACATGCACGTCAGCAACCTGCGCAAAAAAATCGGCCCACACCCGGACGGTCGCCCGCGCATCGTTGCCCTGCGTAGCCGTGGTTACTACTACAGCCTCTGATCCAGGCATGTGTCAGCACGTGCGCCTCGCACCTTTACCCAAGCTTTACGCTTGGCTGACCGCCGCTGACCTTGATCTCCCTAAACTGAGCTCATCCGGTAAATGACCGGGAACGAGACAAGGAGATACACCATGCGCAAGACCCTCATCGCTTTGATGTTCGCCGCCGCCCTGCCAACCGTTGCCATGGCCATGCCCGAAGGCGGGCATCACATGATGGGTGGCGCGGAGCACGGCCGTCACCACTCCCCCTATAGCCAACTGGACCTGACCCAGGACCAGCGCCAGCAGATCGGCAAGCTGATGGGTGAGCAAAAGAAAGAGCGCCGCGACATCACCGAGCGCTACCTGAACAAGCTGCCAGCAGCCGATCAGAAAGCCATGAAAGACGAGATCAAGGCCAAGCAAGACAAGACCCAGGCCGACATCCGCAGCCTGCTCAAGCCCGATCAGCAAAAGCAATTCGACGAAATGAAGAAAAAACAGGATGAGCGTCGTGCCGAATGGGCCGAGTTCAAGGCCTGGAAAGAAGCCAAAGGCAACAAGGCTCAGTAATCTCCCATCACAAGGCCCGACCCGCTGACACCAGCGGTGTCGGGCTTCGGCATTTCGAGGTGTTACCTTGCGTTCATTGTTCTGGCGCATTCTTGCCAGCTTCTGGCTGGCCATCGCCCTGGTCGCGGGATTGTCGATTCTGCTGGGCCATATGCTCAATCAGGACGCTTGGATACTGAGCCGCCACCCTGGGCTCAACACCTTGGCTGGGAAATGGTCCGAGCTCTACGAAAATAACGGACCGGACAGAGCGCAAGCGTTTCTCGAACAGCGTAAACGGCGCTATCACATCGACGTACAGGTCCTTAACGACAGTGGTGAAGCGCTGGTACCCGGCACCTTTACCCGCCGCGCTGCCGCGTTTGAACAGCGCCGCCACAACGATGATCGTCAATTACCGTGGCGCCGCCTGACGGTTGAATACACAAGCCCTGGCACCGGCGACACGTACCTGCTGATTTACCGCATCCCACACCCGGAACTGGACGCCTGGCACCGTGACAGCCTGCTGTGGCCACTCAGCGCCCTGGGCATTGCCTTGGTAGTGCTGACCCTGTTCAGCCTGTTTGTCACCTTGTCCATTACCCGGCCACTGAACAGGCTGCGCAGCGCAGTACACGATCTTGGGCAAACCACGTACCAACAGAACAGCCTGGCCCAACTGGCCGGCCGTCGTGATGAGTTCGGGGTATTGGCCAATGACTTCAACCGAATGGGCGCTCGGCTGCAGAGCCTGATTGGCAGCCAGCGCCAACTGTTGCGCGACGTTTCCCATGAACTGCGCTCACCCCTGGCACGGCTGCGCATTGCCCTGGCCCTGGCAGAAAGAGCGGAACCTGCGCAGCGAGAAAAGCTCTGGCCGCGACTGGCTCGCGAGTGCGACAGGCTCGAAGACTTGATCAGTGAGATCCTGGCCCTGGCGCGTCTGGACGCTGAACACACCAGTGCCGAACGCATCGACGTCAATGACTTGCTTTCAAATGTGCAAAAAGATGCGCAGCTCAGCGCCCCCGATCAGCCGATCAACATCCAGGCACCGGCAGGCTTGAGTTTTGAGGGTTGGCCGACCATGGTCGAACGGGCACTGGACAACCTGTTGCGCAACGCCTTGCGCTTTAGTCCGCCAGGCAAGCCGATTGAAATTACGGCCCAGCCTATGGACGACCGCTTGTTGTTGAGTGTGCGAGACCATGGCCCTGGTGTTGCCAATGAACACTTGACGCAACTGGGCGAGCCGTTTTTCCGAGCACCGGGGCAAACTGCCGCTGGGCATGGCCTGGGGCTGGCCATTGCACGCCGTGCGGCGCAGCGTCACGGCGGTGACCTGCACCTGAGCAATCACCCCGAAGGCGGGTTTGTGGCCTGCCTGGACCTGCCCTGGGCGCCCGTCACCACCGCGTAAAAACTTTTAGGACCATCTCGGTGTGTCAGGAATGGCTTCTCGCGACGGTTCGGCGCTCCGACAAGCTCAGCTCCTACCTGATCAGCGGCATATGCGCCGGTAGGAGCAGAGCTTGCTCGCGATGAGCGCGCCACGGTGTCCGTTATTCACCCACAGGATGCGTCCAGGCGCTGACAAACGGCGCCACGTCCACCACCGGCGTGGCCCGCAGTTCTTTTTGCGGCGTGCCCAGGTACAGGAAGGCAATCACTTCCTCACCCTCGGCCAACCCCAGCCCCTTGGCCACATGGTCGGCGTAGGCCAAGTCGCCGGTTCGCCATACGGCGCCGATGCCTTGGGCATGGGCCGCGAGCAAGATACCGTGCGCGGCACAGCCGGCAGCCAACAATTGCTCGGATTTCGGTACCTTGAAGTGGTCCTGCAATCGCGCCACGACCACAATGACCAAAGGCGCACGCAACGGCATGCCACGTGCCTTTTCCAAGGCAGCCTCGGTGATGTCACCCCCCTTGAGCGTCACGGCTTCGGCCAGCAACTCACCCAACTCATCGCGCGCCACACCTTCGACAGTAATGAAGCGCCAAGGCTTGAGCCCACCATGGTCAGGGGCCCGAACAGCGGCCTGGAAAAGTATTTCACGTTGTTCCGGCGTGGGTGCAGGTTCCACCAGGCGCGGCACGGAAACACGGTTGAGCAAAGCGTCGAGCGCCTCCATCGGCTACTCCTCGTTAGGGAATGTGCGGCTATTCTAGCGTTTACATGCCCAGGCCCATAGGTAGAATGGCGCCCTTCCTCATTCGTGTCAGAGCTGACTACATGGCGTTGCCGACTCTTCGCATCATCGGTTTCATTATCGGCATCTTCCTGATCACCCTGGCGATCAGCATGGTCGTCCCGATGGCGACCCTGGTCATTTTCGACCGCACCGGCGACATGCCCTCGTTTCTCTGGGCCAGCCTGATCACCTTTATCGCGGGCCTGGCGCTGGTGATACCGGGGCGCCCGGAGCACGTCCACCTGCGCCCACGTGACATGTACCTGCTCACGGTCAGCAGTTGGGTGGTGGTATGCATTTTCGCGGCGCTGCCGTTTTTGCTCACCCAGCACATCAGCTATACCGACGCCTTCTTTGAAAGCATGTCCGGCATCACCGCCACCGGCTCCACCGTGCTCAGCGGCCTGGACAGCATGTCACCGGGCATTCTCATGTGGCGTTCATTGCTGCACTGGCTGGGCGGCATCGGCTTTATCGGCATGGCGGTAGCGATTCTGCCGCTGCTGCGCATCGGTGGCATGCGCCTGTTCCAGACCGAGTCCTCGGACCGCTCCGAAAAGGTCATGCCGCGCTCGCACATGGTGGCCAAGTACATCGTACTGGTCTACGTCGGCATCACAACATTGGGCGGATTGGCCTTCTGGCTGGCAGGTATGAGCCCCTTCGATGCGATCAACCATGCCATGTCGGCAATTTCCACCGGTGGGTTTTCCACATCCGATCAATCACTGGCCAAGTGGACCCAACCGGCGGTGCATTGGGTCGCAGTGCTGGTGATGATCACGGGCAGCCTGCCCTTCACCCTGTATGTGGCGACCCTGCGTGGCAATCGCCGGGCATTGATCAAGGACCAGCAGGTCCAGGGCCTGCTCGGCATGCTGTTGGTCACTTGGCTGGTGCTCGGCACTTGGTACTGGGCCACTACCAACCTGCATTGGCTCGACGCCCTGCGTCATGTTGCCCTGAACGTCACCTCGGTGGTCACCACCACAGGTTTTGCCTTGGGCGACTACAGCCTGTGGGGCAACTTTTCGTTGATGCTGTTTTTCTACCTGGCATTTATCGGCGGCTGCTCGGGATCTACAGCCGGCGGCATCAAGATCTTCCGCTTCCAGGTAGCGTATATCCTGCTCAAGGCCAGCCTTAACCAGTTGATTCACCCACGCGCGGTGATCAAGCAAAAATACAATGGTCACCGCCTCGATGAAGACATCGTAAGGTCGATCCTGACTTTCTCATTTTTCTTTGCCATCACCATCTGCGTTATCGCCCTGGCCCTGTCGCTGCTGGGCGTAGACTGGATGACTGCCCTGACCGGCGCGGCCAGCACCGTATCTGGCGTAGGCCCTGGGCTTGGCGAAACCATCGGCCCGGCCGGCAACTTCGCGACCCTGCCGGACGCTGCCAAATGGATCCTGTCCCTGGGCATGCTGTTGGGACGTCTGGAAATCATTACGGTGTTTGTGCTTTGCATGCCTGCATTCTGGCGTCACTGACTTCAGCGGCAGCGCCAGCGACGACATCGGCGTGCACACCTGCCAATGCGCGTTGCATCCGGTATTCATTCGGTGTGCTGTCGAACCAGCGGCGAAACGCCCGAAAGAAATTGCTCGGGTCAGCGAAACCCGCCTTTTGACGGCTGATCAGGCGGCCTGCCCGGCCGCCTGTTGCTTGATCGCTTGGTCATGAGCCTGGGCATCGGCCAGCCGATAAAGCTCGATGTTGCCATCCCAATGCTCGATCAGTGCGGTGCAAGACTCCACCCAATCGCCGCAATTCAAATATTCCACTTCGCCCACCCGGCGAATCTCGGCATGGTGGATATGCCCGCACACCACCCCATCGAAACCTCGCTTGGTGCATTCGTGGGCGATGGCCTTCTCGAAGTCACTGATAAAACTCACGGCCGTCTTGACCTTGTGCTTCAAGTAAGCCGACAACGACCAATAGCCATAGCCATAGCGCGCACGCCAGTGATTGAGCCAGCGATTGAGGGTCAGGGTAAATTCGTAGGCAGAATCGCCCAGAAAGGCCAGCCAGCGGTGATAGCGAGTGATGACGTCGAATTGGTCGCCATGCACGACCAACAACCGGCGGCCATCGGCGGTCAGGTGTTCGGCCTCATCGACCAGTTGGATATTGCCCAGCACCAACTGCGAGTAGCGACGCAGGAATTCATCATGGTTACCGGTGACATAAATCACTTCGGTGCCGCGTTTGCTCATGGTCAGCAAGCGACGAATCACATGGGTATGGGCCTGGGGCCAATACATGCCACCGCGCAGCTTCCAGCCATCAATAATATCGCCGACCAGATAGATGCGATCGGCGTGGTAGTTCTTGAGAAAGCGCGCCAGGTGCTCCGCCTGGCAATCGCGGGTGCCCAGGTGCACATCCGAAATCCACAGCGTGCGAACCCTTTGCTTGCGGCTCGGTTTAACGAGTTGGGCACTGGTCATGAGCAGCTCCTGCGCTTGGCTTTAGCCGAGCTTGCCCGCTCGCAATGAAGCACTTGTGACAACCTCAAGTCATCGCCATGACACGCACGCAGGCAACGATTTGCCGTGGCTTCAGGAGCGATCGTTGTGCCCCAGGTTTCGCTCCGGGTCGATCTGGTCACGCACTCGCTGCTTGAGCACCTTCGCTTCAGGAAAACCCCCGTCGGCCTTGCGCTCCCAGATCTGCACGCCGTTGCAGGTAATACGGAAGTTGCCGCCGGTGGCCGGCTCCAGCGCCACCCGCGCCAGGTCATCGCTGAACGTACTCAACAGCTCCTGTGCCAGCCAGGCAGCGCGCAGCAGCCACTGGCACTGCGTGCAATAGGTAATAACAATTTCCGGTTTACTGACGCTCATGACGGGCCGACTCCTCACGGGTTACTCAGAAAGAGCACTTATACTACCGGCCTTTAGCGCTTGCCCCCGAGAGTCATGATGACCCGCCTGCTCCTAGCCCTCCTTTTTGTCTTTGTACCCGCTATCCTGCAGGCCGCCGAGCCCCCTCGACCCAAGGTCGGCCTGGTGCTGTCGGGCGGTGCCGCACGGGGTCTGGCGCATATTGGCGTGCTCAAGGCGCTGGAAGAGCAAGGAATCAGGATCGATGCCGTTGCCGGCACCAGCATGGGGGCCGTCATCGGCGGCCTGTATGCCTCCGGCTACAAGGTCGACGAACTGGAAAAGCTGGCGCTGGCCATCGATTGGAAACAGGCCCTGTCCGACTCGCCGCCACGCAAGGACATCCCCTTCCGGCGTAAACAGGACGACTACGATTTTCTGGTCAAGCAGCGCTTGAGTTTTCGCGACGATGGCAGCCTGGGTTTGCCACTGGGTGTGATTCAGGGGCAGAACCTGGCATTGCTGCTGGAAAGTTTGCTGGCCAATACCAGCGACACCCGCGATTTTGACAAACTGCCGATCCCCTTCCGTGCAGTCGCTACCGATATCGCCAGCGGCGAAAAAGTGGTGTTCAGCCGTGGGCATTTGCCTCAGGTGATTCGTGCCAGCATGTCGATCCCGGCGGTATTTGCGCCGGTCGAACTGGACGGTCGGCTATTGGTGGATGGCGGCATGGTCGACAACATCCCACTGGATGTGGCGCGAGAAATGGGCGTTGATGTGGCGATCGTCGTCGATATCGGAACGCCGCTACAAACTCGAAAACAGCTGGCCACAGTTGTCGATGTGCTCAACCAGTCGATCACCTTGATGACACGGCGCAATTCCGAAGAGCAACTGGCCGCCCTGCACGACAACGACATCCTGATCCAGCCGCCGCTGGCAAGCTTTGGTGTGACCGATTTTGGCCGTGCCCAAGAGATGATCGATGCCGGCTATCGTGCTGCCCACATGCTTGATAGCCGCCTAGCGGCCCTGCGCCCTAAAGAAAAAATCGACGACGACCTGATCGCAGCGCGTTCGCCCAGCCAACGTACCCCGGTGATCACCGCGATCAAGGTGGAAAACGACTCGAAAGTCAGTGATGACGTGATCCGCTACTACATCCGCCAACACCTCGGCGAGCCACTGGACGTGGGCCGTCTGCAGACCGACATGGGGACACTCTATGGCCTGGACTACTTTGAGCGGGTGCAATACCGGGTCATCCACAAAGGCCAGGACAATACCCTGGTCATCAACGCTCGCGGCAGGCGCAGCGGTACTGATTACCTGCGCCTGGGGCTCAACCTGTCCGATGATTTGCGCGGTGACAGCGCGTTCAACCTCGGTGCCAGTTACCGGGTCAATGGCATCAACAGGCTCGGGGCCGAATGGCTGACCCGCGTGCAGATCGGTGACAAACAGGAGCTCTACAGCGAGTTCTATCAACCCCTGGATGCTGGCTCACGCTTTTTTGTCGCCCCCTACCTCAATGCACGATCACAAAACGTCGAAGCCACGCTGGATAACGACCCCGTGGCCGAATATCGCCTGGAGCGCTACGGTTTTGGCCTGAACCTGGGGCGGCAGATAGTCAATAATGGCGAGATTCGCTTCGGCATCGGTCAAGCCTGGGGACGGGCCGACGTGCGTATCGGCGATGCGGATCTACCAAGCCTGAGCTTCTCGGAGGGCTTCCTGGAGGCCAAATATTCCTTCGACACGCTGGATAACGTCTACTTTCCCCATGACGGCGAAGACATCGGTCTTACCATGCGCCTATATGAACCGGGCCTGGGCTCGGACCAGCGCTATCGCCAGTGGGAATTCAAACTCGACAAGGTGTTGAGCCACGGGCCCAACACCCTTGTGCTGGGCGGGCTCTATAACCGAACGCTGGATGATGCCGAGGTGGTCACCTCAAGCTTCCTGCTGGGCGGCGCGCGACAGCTGTCTGGCTTTCGGCAGGACTCGGTCAGCGGTCAGAACATCAGCCTGATGCGTGCCGTCTACTATCGCCGCCTGACCCCACGCTCCTACTTGCCCCTGGACTTCCCGTTGTACGGTGGTGGATCACTGGAACGTGGTCGGGCGTGGAACAACGACAATGAGTTCGACAGCGGCTATATCAATGCTGTCAGTATTTTCCTGGGCTTTGATACACCCTTGGGCCCGCTGAATTTTTCCTACGGAATCAACGATGCCAATGAGCGAGCCGTTTACTTGAACCTTGGCCAAACCTTCTAGAGCCTGGCCCGCAGAAACTGCGCAGCTTCACGGCTGGCTTCATCGCCTTCGCGCAGTACTTGTTCGATCAAGTCCTTGGCACTTTCCAAGTCCCCTTCAGCAATAGCTTGCCGAGCCTGCTCCAGATACTCGGCACTGACGCTTGGATCTTCTTCGTCCGCAAACTCCATCGTGAGGGTCGGGAGCGTGTCATCGGCGTAATCACTGAGAAACTGCTCGTCCGCAAGCTCCAGGACCTGCGGGAACTCTTTGGGATTCGAGGTGAAGGATGGCTCGACCTCATTGTCAGTCTGGACAGATTGCGGGGGATTTTGGGCTGGCGTATCGAAAGGGTTGATCAAGTCCCAATCGGCTTCCATGGAAAGCTGGTTGAGGTTGAGCTGGAAGTCTTCGGCTGGCTTGCTCTCGGGCGTTGGCTCCGATTCGACCGGCGTCTGTATCAAGGCTGCCGGTGCAGTGACCAACAGCGGGCTCAACTTGGCGAATCGGGCGCGGATTTCCTGCAGTTTCTGTGCACTGAACCCCTGATCGAGCAAGGCCGCCTCTTGCTGATCATATCCCTCGATATCGCCTTGATCGCCCAGAATCTCAAGCATCTTGACCCGCAGATCAGTGCGCTCCGGCTCCTTCTCCACGCCTTCACGCAGGATAATCAACGCCTCATTGAAACGACGATAGGCAAGATAGATGCTGGCGGCATCCATTGGATCACTGCTGGCGGCCACCTCCCGGCGTGTTTCGCCAAGAACCAACTCGTTGGCCATTGGAGCCACCAGAGGGGCTTGCGGCGCCACGGGGTTGTCATCGACAGCAGGCTCGATGGGCTCGGGCCGCTCGCGGGTACGATGACGCTGCACGTGCCAGGCCACCGTCAACAAGGCCAGCAGCAATAGCACCGCCCCCCATTGCCACCAGGCGAACCCTTCATCGGCCTGTTCGGCCACCGGCTCTATTGCAGGCTGCACAGCGGTCTGGACGGCTACGGCTGGCACTTGAGGCACTGAAGCCTGCGTAGCCTGGGCCGCCTTCAGCTCAGTCAGTTCAGTTTGCAGCGAAGAGATTTGCTTGACCTTATCGGCAACGTCGGCTTCCAAGTCATTGATTCGGGCCTGTGCCTGATCCAGCGAGGCCTGCAACTGCTGGTTAGCCAGAGTGCTGCTTGCCAGTTGTTCGGCCGATGCTTGCAGTGCGGTGGCATGCGCCGCGTTGGCAGGTTTTACAGATTGTTGCGCTGGCGCTGAGCTTGCGGAGGCAATGGATGACTCGGGAAGGGTCGCGACCGAAGTCGGCTCCGGCGGCAATATCACCAAGCCGGGTGGGTCCAGCAGTACGGTGTATTCACGCAGTTGCTGGCCATTGGCACGATTAAGCTGCACCAGAAAGCTCAGGTAGGGCTCAGTGACGGCTTTTTTCGAGGTGACATGAACGACCGGATGATTGCCGCGCATCACGGTGGTGAACCGCAGATCGTTGAAAAAGAACAGGCGATCGATGCCCGCACGGCTGAACTCTTCTGCGCTGGCAAGACTTGCGTTGAGCTCGTCGGCATTCAGTCCGACCGTATCGACCACCTCGATGTCGGCACTCAAAGGCTGGTTGAGGTAGGAATGAAGGGTGATATCCCCCAGCCCCAAGGCGCTGGCCAGGCCTGGATGCACCCCTGCAAACAGGGTGAAAAGGATGACCATCCCTTTCGCCCTACGCTTGCCCCGCGCCACTGCGTGCGTCCCTTTAGGCATCTACTTTCCTTACCCTTGGAGCCTGGAGACTCTTAACTACACATCCATCAATGGCGATGACTGCTTCAGGATTTCTCAAGATTAGCCAAGATTCGCGCATGGACACGCATGCACACACGCAACTCTTCTTCGTTAACGCCAACAAACAACTCGCTACGCAATGCATTGGCAATGGTCTCGATTTGCTCGATCAGCGGCTTGGCCGGTGGGCAGAGCTGGACTTTCTTGGCCCGACGGTCTTCGACCACCGCGATTCGGCGCACCAGCCCTTGGGACTCCAGGCTGTCGAGCAAGCGCGCCAAGGTAGGACCTTCGACGCCTACATTTTGCGCCAGCTCCCTCTGGGTCGGCGCTTCTTCGAATCGCGCCAAGTGCAATAGCACCAGCCAGCGCGCCTGGGACAATCCCATCCCTGCCAGGCGGCGGTCCAGCTCGGCACGCCAGCCTCGGGACATCTGGGCAATCTGCATCCCGAAACGGTGTTGATCGGTCAACGGCATAAAAGACTCATCATCATAAAAGGTCGTTACTAATTGTTAGGCAGCTAATCATGGCCCTTGGGTGGAAGCAAGGTTCCATGCGGCTGGATATTGTTCGACAATCGACCAGAATGATTACAAGAGATTAATCAGATTTCGAACTCCGACTGCAACGCGGCCCGAACGCAGTACAAAACGCCTTCGGGCACACGACCTGCAAACTGCTCGGCAATCGCCGAAACCGGGGGAAGCTCGCCTTCTCCATCGAGAAATGCGTCCTGGACTTCACCCAGCAAGTCTTCGGGCAAGTCCAGTGCCTGCTCCAGCGATAGTTCCTGCCGGCCAATGGCCTCGGCCAGCAGGCTGTAGACGTTTTTCTCGCTGCATTGCAACTGGCCAGCGATCTGCAGCGGCGTCATGCCAGCACGGGCCAGGCTGATCAATTCGTGACGCAGGTCGGCCACGACCTTCGGGGCCTCGCCTTCACCGCCCAGCACTTCCAGAAAGGCCTTGCCATAGCGCTCAAGCTTACGCGCGCCAACGCCGCTGACACGCCCCATCTCGGCCATGGAGGTGGGCTGGCTGCGCAGCATTTCCAGCAAGGTGGAATCGGGGAAGATCACGTACGGCGGTACGGCGTGCTCTTCTGCCAGCTTGCGGCGCAAGGCCCGCAGGGCTTCCCACTGCTCGCGCTCCTCGCCACGTACCAATTGGCTGGCCGGGCTTGCACCGCTGCTCTTGGTACTGGTTTGCGGTTTGAGATCGCGGCGCAACTCCAGGGTGACCTCGCCCCGGAGCAGAGACCGGCAGGTATCACTCAGGCGCAGCCCGCCGTAGCCTTCAAGGTCGATATCGACCAGGCCGCGGGCGACCAATTGGCGAAACAGTGAACGCCACTCGCCTTCGCTGCGGCTTTTGCCGACACCAAACACCGCCAGACGCTCATGGCCAAAGCTCTTGACCTTGTCGTTTGACTTGCCCAGCAACACATCCACCAGGTGGCCGACACCGTACCGTTGCCCGGTGCGGTAAATAGCCGACAGCGCCTGGCGAGCCGACTCGGTGGCATCCCAGGTTTGCACGCCATCGACACAGTTATCGCAATGGCCGCAGGGCTGGGGCATGTCTTCGTCGAAATAGGCCAGCAGGGTCTGGCGCCGGCAGCGGGTTTCTTCACAGAGTGCAAGCATGGCATCGAGCTTGTGATGCTCCAGGCGCTTGTGGCGCTCGTCGCCTTCGGAGTTCTGCAGCATCTGCTTGAGCATCACCATATCTTGCAGGCCGTAAGCCATCCAGGCATCGGCTGGCAAGCCATCACGACCGGCCCGACCAGTTTCCTGATAGTAGGCTTCCAGTGACTTGGGCAAATCCAGGTGAGCGACGAAGCGCACGTTGGGCTTGTCGATGCCCATGCCGAAAGCGATGGTCGCCACCATGATCAGGCCTTCTTCGTTGAGAAAGCGTTTCTGGTTACCAGCCCGGGTATCAGAGGCCAGGCCTGCATGGTAGGGCAACGCAGGGAACCCCTGCTCACACAGGAACGCGGCCACTTCGTCGACTTTTTTGCGCGACAGGCAATAAACGATGCCGGCGTCACTGCGCCGCTGGGCCAGGAACGCCAGCAATTGCTTACGTGGCTGCTCCTTGGGCACGATGCGGTAGAAGATGTTCGGCCGGTCGAAGCTCGATAGAAAACGCTCGGCGTTCTGCAGGTGCAGGCGCTCGACGATTTCTTCACGGGTACGCTTGTCGGCGGTCGCGGTCAGGGCAATACGCGGAACATTGGGAAACTGCTCGGCAAGCTGGCCCAGTTGCAGGTATTCGGGACGGAAGTCGTGGCCCCACTGGGAAACGCAGTGGGCTTCGTCGATGGCAAACAAGGCAATATCAAGGGTGCTCAGAAAATCCAGCATCCGCGGCTGCACCAAGCGCTCAGGTGCCAGATAGAGCATTTTGACTTCGCCACGGCGCAGGCGACCCGCCAGCTCGCGCTGCTGTTCGGCGCTCAGGGTGGAGTTCAGCGAGGCGGCGGCCACGCCCAACTCGTCCAGGGTCGCCACCTGGTCGTCCATCAGCGCGATCAGCGGTGAAACCACGACGGTCAGGCCTTCACGCAACAGCCCCGGCACCTGGAAGCACAAGGATTTGCCACCACCGGTGGGCATCAGCACCAGAGCATCGCCGCCATTGGCCACGCGTTCGATGATTGCACCCTGGCGACCACGGAAACTGTCGTAGCCGAAGATGTCTTTCAGAACGCGTTGAGCCTGTTCGAGCATAAAAACTCCAAAAATCGCTGAACCATCCGTGCCACAGGCTGGATGAAAATCTCGCCCGCTTCACGCCATATTGCGTAAGCGGTTTTTACCGAACTCACCGCCGCTGGGCGGTTTCGGTAACAAAAAGGCGGCATTATACCCGAGCGATCCACCGCGCAGGGCCTTGACGACGGAGCGTCGACAAATGCGTTACTTTGCCGGCCGGGTGGCGCATACCCCTCAACAAGGCCTAGAATTCACTATCGATTCTTCCCAAGGTAGCCCCGTAATGTCCTTCGCTGAGCAATTAAACCGCCTGCAAGCCTTTCTTGACGCCGATGAGCTGCACGAAGAGGCGCTGGACTACGTTGCCGCACACGGCTACTTGACCGCGCTGTCGATCAGCTCGGAAGAGGTACCGGAGCGCGAGTGGATCGACGCCCTGTTTGCCGAAGAGCCTCACTATACCGACGACGCCCAGCGCGCCGAGATCGAAGCCACGCTGGTTCATCTGAAAAAAGAAATCACCCGGCAACTGGCCAGCGACGAAGAATTCGAGCTGCCATGCGACCTGGACCTGGGCGACGAGCCGGATGATTCCGACCTGCGCGGCTGGTGCATTGGGTTCATGGAAGGGGTCTTCCTGCGGGAAGCGGCCTGGTTCGAAAACGATGAAGAGGAAGTCAGCGAGATGCTGCTGCCGATCATGGTCGGTTCCGGTCTGTTCGACGAAGAGCCCGAATTTTCGGATATCGCCGCTGATGCCAACCTGATGGACGACATGATCGTACAGATCCCAGAAGCACTGACTGCGCTGTTTCTGCTGTGCCATGCACCGGAAGAAAAGCCGGCCATCCTGAAACCTCGCCACCACTGAGGCAATGCCGGTGGCGTCACCTCCCGGCCTGCGGTCTGGCCCGCTGCGCTACACCCTGTTGGCCATTGGCTGGTTGAGTGTGGTGCTGGGGGTCATCGGGATTTTTTTGCCGGTCTTGCCGACCACACCGTTTCTGTTGCTGGCAGCGGCGTGCTTTGCCCGCAGTTCACCGCGCTTTTATCAATGGCTGGTCGGTCATCCGAGGCTCGGGCCCTGGATAACCGGGTATCTGAACGGTGAAGGTATCCCCCTCAAGGGCAAGGTGTACGCCATTGTGCTGATGTGGCTGGGGATCGGGTTTTCCTGTTACCTGGTGCCACTGCCATGGGCGCGAGGGTTTATGTTGACCAGCGCGGTGCTGGTGACGGTGTACATCGTACGGCAGAAAACCTTGCGCCAACTTGACTGAATGCCCTCCTGTAACAACCGTTACGGCCGCAGATCTTGATCTTGATCTTCAAACCCATGAAGTCCAAACACCGCGGATGTCCCTTCAGGAGGCCGAGTGGAGCGCCTGCGCAGTGGGGTAAGGGCCATGGATGGCCCGCAAGCGCCGATGGGCCAGGGACGGCCCGTCGGCGCGGCCCCACGGAGCAGGTGCGGAGGGAGGGAACCCGGAGCGCAGCGTAGGGCCGGATGCGGGGACCAGGGGTTTTGCCTACTTTTGCCCCAACAAAAGTAGGACGCCGTAAAGGCGGAAAGGTGACTAAGCGTCACCCTCGAAAACGGATAAGCGCCCGATTCGAGAACCTAAGTTTTGGTTCGACTAATACCGAACATATCCAGATTACATGCAGACGCGAACTCACCGTTCCGCCCTTACGGCCAGCCCTTTCAAGGTCTTCGTTTAAACTCTCTCCCATCTACGGTCCAGGATGACGAAACGATGTGGGAAGAAGTCTTAGCGCGGTTTGAAAAAAAAGCACCGGCCAGCGTCATGGCCAAGTTGGCGTTGGAGCAGGCCATCCCGGCCGAGTGGGTCGATCAGGTGTTCGAAAACCATCGCCAACGCCAGTACCCGCGTGAGCTTTTGTTTTCGACCATCGTTGAGCTGATGTCCCTTGTTTCATTGGGTTTACGACCTTCACTGCATGCCGCTGCACGTCAGATGGAGGACCTTCCGGTTACCTTGGCAGCGCTCTATGACAAGGTCAGCCGCACAGAACCCGCGTTGCTGCGGGCCCTGGTCACCGGCAGCGCAGAGCGGTTGACCCCGACCATAGAAGCGTTGGGCTGTTCAGCCATTTTGCCCGGCTGGCAACTGCGTATCGTCGACGGCAACCACCTGCCTTCTACCGAAAAACGTCTGGGGGCTTTGCGGCGTGAACGAGGCGCCGCGCGGCCTGGTTTTTCGGTCGTGGTCTATGACCCCGACCTGGATCAGGTCGTTGACCTTCAGCCCTGCGAAGATGCCTACGCCAGTGAACGCGTCAGCGTACTGCCGTTGCTGGCGAGTGCGAGGGCGGGACAGCTGTGGATGGCCGATCGGCTCTATTGCACGCTCCCCGTCATGGAAGCCTGCGAGGAGTCGGGCGCCTCGTTCATTATTCGTCAGCAGAGTCACCATCCACGCCTGATCCAGGAAAACGACTGGCAAGAACCCGTGTCTGTCGAGGCTGGAACGGTGCGTGAACAAACCATCGAATTGAAAGGCGGACGCTGCTGGCGGCGAATTGAACTGAGCTTGCGAACGCCCACTGAGTCGGGTGACTCCACGCTCTTATTCTGGAGCAATTTGCCCGACAGCATCAGTGCTCAGCAGATCGCTGATTTGTACCGTCGTCGCTGGAGTATCGAAGGGATGTTCCAACGCCTGGAATCGGTGCTGGACAGTGAAATCGCAAGCCTGGGCAACCCCCGAGCGGCCTTGCTCGGTTTTGCCTCGGCGATCTTGGCCTACAACGTTTTGTCGGTCCTTAAGCGCAGTGTTGAACAGGCCCATCGCCAGACGCAGCCCGAGGGCTGGGAAGCTTCGATCTTCCACCTGGCGGTGCAGGTGCGCAGCAGTTATGAGGGGATGCAGATCGCGTTGCCCTCGGATTACCTATCACTCCAAACGACCTCAGAAACTCTGGCGGAGCGTCTGTTGGCGCTGGCCAGGAATATCCAGCCCCGACAGGTCGCTAAAAGCAAACGCGGCCCCAAAGTAGATAAACCCAAGGAATGGCTCGAGGGCAAAGCTGCGCGTGCTCATGTATCGACGGACCGGGTGCTCAAGGCCAAAAAAGATGAAAGACCTTGAAAGGGCTGGCCCTTACGGCGGGTCACTTTTTTTGGCGAAAAAGTAACCAAAACGCCGCGTCCCCGCATACGGCCCTACGCTACGCTCCGGGTTCCCTCGCTCCCGCACTTGCTACGTGGGGACCGCGCCGACGGGCCGTCCCTGGCCCTACGGCGCTCTCGGGCCATCCATGGCCCTCGCCCCACTACGCAAGCGCTCCGCTCGGCCTCCTGAAGGGACGATCCGCGGTGTCTGCACCCTTTGTGCATAAAGATCAAAAGCCAAGAGCGTCAAAGCACAAGCAGGGAGGCTTAGCTGATCGGCATTCCGGCAAGGTCGGCTATCTACAGGTGATTACGAATGAAGGTCTCTTGGCCCATCGCCGCGATCTGCCCTTCGATCAGCGCCTCGAAGGGTTTGAGCAGCGGGGTGAAATCAGACTGCGGTTCGAGCACTTCAAGCGACTGCACAATGGCTTCAAGCGTCGACAATGCCCCAGGCCCCGGCGCCTTGCGCAACCGATAGCGCGTGGGCGCAGCTGCTGCCAGCGTCACCCGAGGCAAGGCCGCCAAAGCAGGATTCAGGTGCAGCAATTTGCGCGCCTTGCGCCAGGTGCCATCCGGCACCACCAGTAACAAAGGCAAGTCACTGGCCTCATAGGCCGTCAAAGGCTGGGCATCGTCGGCGGGAAACAACAGGCACGCCCGGTATCCGGGTTGTTGCAGCAGCTCAGGCAAATCCTCGAATACCTCGCCCACCCGCAATTGGGCGTTACGCAAACCCAAGGCTGCGAAGCGTGCCGTGTTGAGGGCATGACCGACTTCGCTCGGGTGCTGCAGCAACAGGACCCGCGTGCGGCTGTCGAGCAGCGGGATCAGTGGACAGAGGCAATGGGCTTGGGGGCGCAGGCAGCGGCTGCACTGGATTCTGGACATCGGGGTCTCCTGGAAGCGCGCAGTGTGCCACAAGAGCTCAGACAGTATTGAGCTGCGCCTTGAGTAAATCACGGAAGGTTTGAAGCAAGGGTTCGCGGCTGCGCCCCCTGCGCACAATCATCGAAAAAGGCGCCTGATAGCCGAAAGTCGCCGGCGATAGCACGCGCAGATCACCCTTGTCGACCCACGGCTGAGCATAGTGTTCAGGCAAATAACCGATATAGGCACCGGACAACACCAGAATCAGTTGGGCCTCCATGCTTTCCACCGTGGCGGCACTGTGCTTGAAACCATGACGCGCCAGTTCCGCCTGACTCCAGTAACCGCGCCCGACCATGCGCTGCTGGGTGATGACCTGCTCGGGGATGCGCCGCTCAAGGAACAGCGGGTGGCGGCTACTGCAGTACAGCCAGTGCTGCTCGCGGTAAAGCGGCTGGTAGAGCAAGCCGCTCATGCGCGTTGAAAACGCGCCAATGGCCAGGTCCAGGCGATTGTCCTGCACCCCCAGCTGCAACTCATAAGGGCTTGAGACCGACAAATGCAAATGTACGGCCGGGTGTTCCTGGCTATAGGCACCAATGGCCTCGGCCAACGGCAAGGCTTTGTCGCTGACTGTCGAGTCGATCACCCCTAGGTTCAACGTGCCCCGTAACTCCCCCTTGAGCGCAGCGGCGTATTGCTCAAAGCCTTCCATCTCACCCAGCAAACGCAGGGTTTCCTGATGAAACAATTCGCCCTTGCTGGTCAGGCTGAAACCGCCACGGCCGCGATGGCACAGCACAATCCCCAGCGCCGCTTCGAGCTGACTCATGTAGGTGCTGATGGCTGAAGTCGACAGATTGAGCTCTTGCTGGGCGTTGGCGAACCCTTGGTGGCGTACCACGCTGACAAAGATGCGCAGCAGTTTCAGATCGGGCAAGGCGTTGGCCATGGGTATCTCATCAAGCAAGAAGCGAATGGCGAACAGTCTAACCAGCGGGTTGGCATTAGTTTAGAAAAATCTGAACTAAGTTTTTGCCTGTAGCGATTCTTTCCAATCACTACCTTTTGCAGACTGCGCCGCAATAAGCCTGTTTCGACACAGCCGTGGCGCTGCCCGGCCAAATGCGAACAGGTTCGAACAACTAAAACAAACGATGAGGCCCCACCCGTGGACAAGACTCTTCACCAACCACTGGGCGGCAACGAAATGCCGCGTTTCGGCGGCATCGCCACCATGCTTCGCCTTCCCCATTTGCAGTCCGCCAAAGGCCTGGATGCCGCTTTTGTCGGCATTCCGCTGGATATCGGCACGTCACTGCGCTCAGGCACCCGCTTCGGTCCGCGTCAGATCCGCGCCGAATCGGTGATGATTCGCCCCTACAACATGGCCACCGGTGCTGCCCCGTTCGATTCGCTGTCGGTGGCCGACATCGGTGACGTGGCGATCAACACCTTCAACCTGCTCGACGCCGTGCGCATCATCGAAGAAGCCTACGACGAAATCCTCGAACACGACGTCGTCCCCATGACTATGGGTGGCGACCACACCATCACCCTGCCGATCCTGCGCTCGATCCACAAGAAACACGGCAAGGTTGGCCTGGTGCACATCGATGCCCACGCTGACGTCAACGATCACATGTTCGGCGAGAAAATCGCCCATGGCACCACCTTCCGCCGCGCCGTGGAAGAAGGCCTGCTCGACTGCGACCGCGTGGTCCAGATCGGCTTGCGCGCCCAGGGCTACACCGCCGAAGACTTCAACTGGAGCCGCAAGCAGGGCTTCCGTGTGGTCCAGGCTGAAGAGTGCTGGCACAAATCGCTTGAGCCGTTGATGGCTGAAGTTCGCGAAAAAGTCGGCGGCGGGCCGGTGTACCTGAGCTTCGACATCGATGGCATCGACCCGGCTTGGGCGCCGGGCACCGGCACCCCGGAAATCGGCGGCCTGACCACCATTCAGGCGATGGAGATCATCCGTGGCTGCCAGGGCCTGGATCTGATCGGCTGTGATCTGGTAGAAGTCTCGCCGCCTTACGACACCTCGGGTAATACCTCGCTGCTGGGCGCCAACCTTTTGTACGAAATGCTCTGCGTACTGCCGGGCGTCGCGCACCGATAAGCCTCCGTACAACGACTGCAAAACCAGGCCTTCACCCACCGTTTGAACTTTGACCTGACGAATGACCCCGGTTCTGGCTTGCGAGGCCGGGGGCACGATCTCACCATAAAAAAGATAATTGGAGACACCACCATGGCCTTAGATATTTTTGTCGTCATGATCTATGCCGCCGGCATGCTGATACTCGGCTGGTATGGCATGCGCCGTGCAAAAACCCACGAAGACTACTTGGTGGCTGGCCGCAACCTGGGCCCGAGCCTGTATATGGGCACCATGGCTGCAACCGTTCTGGGCGGTGCATCGACCGTCGGCACTGTGCGCTTGGGCTATGTCCACGGGATCTCCGGCTTCTGGCTCTGTGCAGCCCTGGGCCTGGGCATCGTCGCGCTGAACCTGTTTTTGGCAAAGCCTTTGCTCAAGCTGAAAATCTTCACCGTCACCCAGGTGCTTGAACAGCGCTACAACCCCATGGCCCGTCAGGCCAGTGCGGTGATCATGCTGGCTTACGCCTTGATGATCGGCGTGACCTCGACCCTGGCCATCGGCACCGTGCTGCAGGTTCTGTTCGGCCTGCCGTTCTGGATCTCGATCCTGCTCGGCGGTGGCGTGGTAGTGGTGTATTCGACCATCGGTGGCATGTGGTCGCTGACCCTGACCGATATCGTGCAGTTTGTCATCAAGACCGTCGGCCTGATGTTCATCCTGCTGCCGATCTGCCTGTACCGTGTGGGCGGCTGGGACGAACTGGTGGGCAAGCTGCCAGCCAGCAGCTTCAGCTTCACCACCATCGGCTGGGACACGATCATCACCTACTTCCTGATCTACTTCTTCGGGATTCTGATCGGCCAGGATATCTGGCAGCGGGTGTTCACTGCTCGTGATGAAAAAGTAGCCAAAATCGCCGGCACCACCGCGGGTATCTACTGCATCGTCTACGGCCTGGCCTGCGCCCTGATCGGCATGGCGGCTCATGTACTGCTGCCGGACCTGGACAACGTCAACAATGCCTTCGCGGCCATCGTCAAGGCTACCCTGCCTGATGGTATTCGTGGCTTGGTGATTGCTGCTGCCCTGGCGGCCATGATGTCCACTGCCAGTGCCGGCCTGCTGGCTGCTTCCACCGTTCTGACCGAAGACCTGCTGCCGAAACTGCGTGGCGGCAAACAATCGAGCCTGGCGATCAATCGCCTGTTCACCCTGTTGACCGGTATCGTGGTATTGGGCATTGCCCTGGTGGTCACCGACGTGATCAGCGCCCTGACCCTGGCCTACAACCTGCTGGTGGGTGGCATGCTGGTGCCGCTGATCGGTGCCATCTTCTGGAAGCGCGCCACCACCTCCGCGGCCATCGTCAGCATGGCGCTGGGCTTTATCACGGCCCTGGTGTTCATGGCCAAAGACGGCCTGGATGCCAACACCCCGATCTACTACAGCCTGATCGCCGCCCTGGTCAGCTTCGTGGTCGTAAGCCTGGTATCCCCTCGCCCAGTGAGCACCGTCAAACTGGCGTAACCCACCCTGCTGGCTGCGACGCGGTTTGGCTGGTACACCGCGTCGCCTGCATCGCGAGCAAGCTCAGCTCCTACCCCGAATCGTGGCGTCCGCCCGGTAGGAGCACGGCTTGCCGGCGATGGCTGCGACGCAGTTCGGCCGGTACACCGCGTCGCCTGCATCGCGAGCAAGCTCAGCTCCTACCCCGAATCGTGGCGTCCGCCCGGTAGGAGCACGGCTTGCCGGCGATGGCCGCGACGCGGTTCGGCCGGTACACCGCGGTGCCTGCATCGCGAGCAAGCTCAGCTCCTACCCCGAATCGTGGCGTCCGCCCGGTAGGAGCACGGCTTGCCGGCGATGGCCGCGACGCGAATTGGCCGGTACACCGCGTCGCCTGTATCGCGAGCAAGCTCAGCTCCTACCCCGAATCGTGGCGTCCCCCCGGTAGGAGCACGGCTTGCCGGCGATGGCTGCGACGCGAATTGGCCGGTACACCGCGTCGCCTGCATCGCGAGCAAGCTCAGCTCCTACCCCGAATCGTGGCGTCCGCCCGGTAGGAGCACGGCTTGCCGGCGATGGCCGCGACGCGGTTCGGCCGGTACACCGCGGTGCCTGCATCGCGAGCAAGCTCAGCTCCTACACCGAATCGTGGCGTCCGCCCGGTAGGAGCACGGCTTGCCGGCGATGGCCGCGACGCAGTTCGGCCGGTACACCGCGGTGCCTGCATCGCGAGCAAGCTCAGCTCCTACCCCGAATCGTGGCGTCCCCCCGGTAGGAGCACGGCTTGCCGGCGATGGCCGCGACGCGGTTCGGCCGGTACACCGCGTCGCCTGCATCGCGAGCAAGCTCAGCTCCTACACCGAATCGTGGCGTCCGCCCGGTAGGAGCACGGCTTGCCGGCGATGGCCGCAACGCAGTTCGGCCGGCACACCGTCGGCTCTACATTATTGGGTACAGGGAATTTTGATCGGGAGGGTTACAGTGATGCGTTCAGCTCATCGATCAAGGCTTCGCGGTGCTTGAGCGCCGACACCGAAGCCTCGCCAAGCTTTGCCGCCACCGCACTCAACAAACCCTGTGCCAGTAACATGAAGGCGCACATGCTGTTGCTGAAAAACAGGCTGTGATTAGGCACATAAAAGCTGTGCAACGCGATCTTGGCCAAGGGCGAACTGGCCGAGTCGGTCAGGGCGATCACCTGGATACCGTGGCGCGCAGCAACCTCGGCCGTGGCCAGTACGCTGGGGGTGTAGGGAAAACAGCTGGAAACCACCAGCACATCGCCCGCATCCAATTGCGCCAAGGCATCGGCCACGCCCTGACGGCTGGAGTCCAGTGCAGACACATCGGGGCGCAGCATACCAAGCCCATACGACATGAACAGCGCCAGTGAGTTGAATTGGCGCATGCCGTGGATGCGTACTCTGCGAGCGCCGGCCAGCAGGTCTACCGCCTGGACAAACACCTGGGGCTCGACCTGTTCGATCATGCTGGCGATATTGGCGCTTTCCTGGCGCCCCAGGCGGGTAAGCTGGTTAAGGCTGTCGGTATCGCCCGCATTGACCACCAAGCGCGAGGCCTGGTCGCTGTAGAAGTGCGTGCCCTCGCTGATCTCTCGGCGAAAGACATCCTGCAGTCGGCTGAAACCACCATAGCCCAGGCGCTGGGCCAGGCGCGAGAGGGTCGAGGCATTGACGCCCAATTGCTGGGCCAACTCACTGATCGACGACACGGCGGTGCGCTGCGGCGCCTCCAGCAGCGCCATCAACACCCGCCGCGAACTGCTGCCCAAGGCAATGTCCACCTCCCGCCGCTCAATGGCTTCAAGCAGATGCTTGAGGCCAATCACGGTGTCGGGCAGTGTGGCGTGGGCTTTGGGCGGCATAGGGTCATCCTGGTTATTGGGAAATCGTCACGACACCTTGGACATCCGCTACGTCGATCTCCTGGCGCTCATGAACTTGCCATTCTACCGTGCCTTGGCCGATCAAGAAGAGCGCTGTCGCCACTGTGTTTTCATCGTCGGGATCGTCTGGTGCACAACGATAGACCGGTAGGTCGCCACCCGAAACGTCACGCAGGATACTCAAGGCCGAGCGCGGGTCGAGTCCATCGCCCAAGGTTTTCAGACGTTGATCCACGCACTGCTGCCGGGCACCTGAACTTGCCGTGATGCGCTGCCCCACCGATTTCAGGGTGGGCGCCACCAAGTGGTTCGAGTGGCCAGCAGGTTGCTCGACCTCCACCACACTACTGCCCTGTGCACTGGCCTCGACACTCACCACGCGAGTCGTGCCCGCCTGCCCGAAGGCATGGTGGAAAGCACCGCCGCGGCCCTTGCGGGTGACGACGGCAATGGCTTGATCAATGGTTTGCGCGTCGAGACTGGCACGCCCCAGTATTTGCCGGGGAATACCAGCGGGAATCTGCGCCGGGCGAATATTGTTAACAGTCGCCACCAACCCACACTCGTTAACGGCAAAGGTATGGCCGGGAATCGAGCCTGGGTAGACAAAGCTGGTAAACGCCAGTCCCTCATCGGGTTGAGCCTCAAGAATCGCACAGTGCCCACGCAGTTGGGGGAAGCCATCCTCGTTGTGGGCAATCAGCGTACCGCCCGGCGTTGCACCGAACACCGTGGTACAGCCGTCGACACTTATGCTGTGCACATAGTCGCCACGACAGTTCCACATAAAGACTTCATCGACCGGCAATTGCAGCCCGGCCGCCAGCCCTTCGATTTCCTGCCAGTAGCGCGCAAATTCGTCTTGCACCGCCTGACGCATGTAGCGTGCAGCCGGGGTATTGGCCTGTGACGCCAGAAACTGCCACAACGGCAGCACTCGCAGATGCTCGTGCACCGCGGCACGACCGAAGACACCCAGGCCATAGCCGATATCCTGGGCACTGCCGGCCAGGCGAAGATTGGACAAGCTCATGCCACCCCCTTCAGGAAACGTGTTGGAGAAATTCGCGTAACCGCGCACTCGGCGGGTTGGCAATCAACTCGGCCGGCGGGCCGTCTTCGGCGATCCGACCCTTGTCGATGAAAATAAGACGGCTGGCGACCTTGCGAGCGAAGTCCACTTCGTGGGTGACGATGACCATGGTCATGCCTTCTTCTGCCAACGCCTTCATCACGGTCAGCACCTCATGGCGCAGCTCTGGGTCCAGCGCAGACGTGGGCTCATCGAACAGCATCATCTTCGGTTTGACGGCCAATGCGCGGGCAATGGCAACCCGTTGTTGCTGGCCACCAGACAGCTCGGACGGGTAATGATTGGCACGCTCGGCCAGGCCGACCTTGGCGAGTAGCTCCTGGGCCAGCTTTTCAGCATCCGCGCGACTGCTGCCGCGCACACGCACTGGACCGAAGGCGACGTTTTCCAGCGCTGTCATCTGCGGGAACAAGTGGAATTGCTGGAACACCATGCCCGCTTCCTGGCGGATCAATCGCTCATCGACCTTAGGGTCGTTGACCTTCAGGCCATCGACGATCAAATCACCGCTGGTGATCTCCTCAAGCTTGTTGATGCAACGCAGCAACGTCGACTTGCCCGAGCCGGACGGGCCGATAATCACCACCACTTCGCCGCTGGCGATGCTCAGGTCAATGTTGTGCAACACCTGGGTGGAACCGAAGTGCTTGTCGACATTCTTGAATTCGATCATAGGATTTTCAACCTCGACTCCATGCGGCGCAGGACGTAGCTCAACACCAGCGTGATGATCAGGTAGATGACTGCCACTGCCGACCAGATTTCCATCGCCCGGAAATTGCCAGCGATCACTTCCTGGCCCTGGCGCGTGAGCTCGGCCACGCCAATGACGATAAACAGCGAAGTGTCCTTGATGCTGACGATCCACTGGTTGCCCAGGGCCGGAATCATCCGCCGGAAGGCCAGTGGCGCGATCACATAGCGCAAGGTGTCACGCCTGGACAGCCCCAGGGCCAGCCCCGCCTCACGAAAGCCCCGGTTGATCGACAAGACTGCGCCACGCGTGATCTCGGCAATATAGGCACCCGAGTTGAGCATGATGGTGACGACGGCAGCACTGAAAGGATCAATACGCACCGGCAGCATCATGGGCAAGGCGAAATAGATGAACATCACCTGCACCATGATCGGTGTGCCGCGGATCAATTCAATGAAAACCAAAGCCAGTCGGCTGCTGATGGCACCACCGTACGCGCGGGCAAACCCCGCGAGCACGCCGATGATGACGCCGCCAAACAACCCCAGGATCGAGATCCACAGGGTCAGGCGGGCGCCTTCGAGCAACACTGGCAGCGCGTCCCAAATGGCGCTCCATTGGAAGTGCATGCATGCATTCTCTTGTTGAGTGAAAGACAGGATTTACTGCGGATCGGTCCCGAACCACTTGCGATAAATCTCGGCATAAGTGCCGTTGTCACGCAGGGTCTTGAGGGCCTTGTTGACCGGCTCGCGCAACTCGCTGCCCTTGGGGAAGCCGATGCCGTATTGCTGCGCCATCATCTGCGTGCCCACGGCTTTGACCTGGCCTTCGCCAGCGGTCTTGATGTAATAGAGCACGTTGGGGGTGTCATGCATGGCCGCATCGACCCGGCCGGTGCGCAGTTCCAGGTAGGCGTTGTCGATGTTGGGGAACTGGCGCAGGTCCTGGGCCTTGAGGTTGGCCTTGGCATAGTCCGCCGCAGAGGTACCGCTCTTCACCGCCAGGGTCTTGCCAGCGATATCAGCAGGCTCCTTGATGCTGTCGTTGTCGCTCTTGACCATCAGCAAAAAACCGCTGTCGTAGTAGCCGTCAGAGAAATCGATGGCCTGCTTGCGCTCTTCCTTGATGGTGATCCCCGCCAAGGCAAGGTCAACGTTTCGGGTTTGCAGGGCAGGAATGATGCCGTTGAAGTCCATGGGCTTGAGCTGGTAAGTCACGCCCATTTCCTTGGCGATGGCTGCCCACAGATCAATATCGAAACCGACGTACTCGCTGCCTTGCTTGAATTCGAATGGCACGAACGCGGTATCGGTCGCTACCAGCAGCTCCTTGTTTGCGGCAAAAGCGCCCGATGCGGTCACCAGGGCCAGGGTAGCCAGTGAGACCTTCAGGAATTTCTTCATGGGTGTTCCCTCTTCAGAGTGAAAGCTCCAGCAGATCGCGGAGCCACTGGGTTAGCGGCAGTCAATGGTTTAACCAGCCCACAGGGGGCGGTTGTTTGTTGTTTTTGTTGTGTTTGGCCCGGCTAGCCACCTGAAGTGGAGGCGCACGAAACGAATGCTGTTTGGCAAAACATACATGCAAAAAATATAAATGCAATATTAATTTGCCCTTGCGATTTCTGGATGAGTACGGCGATTACGCCTGTTTATCGGTGTTTGGCCGAGATAACAGGCGCTGAACCGAGATAAAATGCGCAAAGCTCATGCAAAAACTCATTGCAAAGCAAAATTATGCACATATTATTTGCAAATCAACCCTGGAGGGGATCATGAGCCACGTCTTTCACCGCAGCCTTACTCACCACTACCCCACTGCCGTCAAAGGCGAAGGCCCGTACCTCATTGATGCCCAGGGCCGTCGCTACCTAGATGCCAGCGGCGGCGCTGCCGTTTCGTGCCTGGGCCATAGCGACCCGGATGTGATCGCGGCCATTCGCCATCAGGTCGGGCAATTGGCATATGCCCATACCTCATTCTTCACCACCGAGGTCATGGAAGAGCTCGCAGACTTTCTCGTGGCTCGGGCACCCGCCGGCATTGATTCGGTGTATTTCGTTTCGGGGGGCTCCGAGGCGATCGAGGCCGCCTTGAAACTGGCGCGCCAATACTTCATCGAAATCGGCCAGCCGCAGCGCAAACACTTGATCGCCAGGCGCCAGAGCTATCACGGCAACACCCTCGGCGCACTGGCTACGGGTGGCAACGCCTGGCGTCGTCGCCAGTTCGAGCCCTTGCTGATCGATGTCAGCCATGTCAGCCCCTGCTATGCCTACCGTGAACAACAGCCAGGAGAAAGCCTTGAAGCCATGGGCCAGCGCCTGGCAGATGAACTGGACGCGCAGATCCAGCAGTTGGGCGCCGAAAACGTGATGGCGTTCGTGGCTGAGCCGGTGGTGGGTGCAACCCTGGGCGCCGTCACAGCGGTGCCGGGGTACTTCAAACGCATCCGCGAAGTGTGCGACCGCCACGGCGTACTGCTGATCCTTGATGAAGTGATGTGCGGCATGGGCCGTACTGGCAGTCTGTTCGCCGCCGAGCAGGAAGGCATCAGCGCTGACTTGATCACCATTGCCAAGGGCCTCGGTGCCGGTTACCAACCCATCGGCGCGACTCTGGTCAGCAAAAAGATCCGCGACACCCTCTTGCAGGGGTCCGGCTTCTTCCAGCATGGTCACACCTACATTGGCCACGCCACCGCTTGCGCCGCGGCCCTTGCCGTGCAGAAAGCCATCGAATCACGCGGCTTGCTGGCTCGCGTCAATAGCTTGGGCGCGGGGTTACAGGCTCGCCTGATCGATGCGCTGGGTGCGCACCCACACGTCGGTGATATTCGCGGTCGTGGCCTGTTTCAGGGTATCGAGCTGGTGGCGGATCGGAACAGCAAAAAGCCGTTCGACCCCGCGCTGAAACTGCACGTAAAACTGAAGAAGGCCGCCATGGAAGCGGGCCTGATGTGTTACCCGATGGGCGGTACGGTGGATGGACAGAATGGCGACCATATTTTGCTCGCACCACCCTTTATCCTCGATGACAGCCATCTGGACGAGATCACTGAAAAACTGACGAGCGCGTTGACCAGCACGCTCAAGACTCTTTAAGGAACAGCGCCCCCATGGCTATTGAATCGCGACTGAGCACTCTGTCAGAAACCGACATGGACGATGCCCAGCGAACGGTACTCAAGGACATTCTCAATGGGCCGCGTGGCAATCTGGATGGGCCATTCCTGGCCTGGATTCACAGCCCGCAACTGGCCGATCACGCTCAGCGCCTGGGCGCCTTCTGCCGCTATGGAACGCAATTGGAGTTACGCCTGACGGAACTGGCCATCCTGTTCACAGCCTCTTGGTGGCAGTCTCAGGCCGAATGGCAGATCCATGAGCCGATTGCACGTCAGGCAGGGGTTTCGGATGCAGTCATCGAGGCGCTGCGCCAACAGGCGAGCCCTGAGTTTGAACGCGAAGATGAGCGATTGATCTATCGACTGGGAGAGTCGCTGTATCGCCAGCGACGAGTCGATGATGAACTGTATCAGCAAGCCGTTCAGGCTTTTGGCGAGCCTGCGGTGGTGGAGTTGGTAGGCGTGTTCGGCTACTACGCGCTGGTGGCGATGACCCTCAACGTGTTTGCCGTGCGCCGCGATACTGATGTGCCACTGCCGTTCGCTGAACCTTGAGCGGTTCAACCTGAACGGCAGACTGACCTTCGATGGGCCGTAGCCACTACGGCCCATCCGGGTTGCGGGTTTTAACGACCGTTCTGACGCCGGCGTCGTTCTTCTTCGGTGGGGATCGGCACCGGTTGCAGTGGTGGAGGAATCAGGCCCAAGGCAACTGCCAAGTCATGTAGCCAGTTGTACAGTGTGTTTTTCATAACGCCCCCTCTCGGGTCATCCTGAGCCACGGTTGTTCTTCTCCGTCGCTTCCTTTTGATCATAGTCCCAACTGCCAAAATACGCATGCCTGAAAATGCGGCGATAGGTCGCAGCTTCCTGGTCGATCGGACCAACGGCAAACCCCGTCTATCGCTGCCCCAGCAAGGCGCGCAGGCGTCGACGCAACCATTGTTCGGCACTTACCAGAGTAATACCCAGCAACACTAATATTGCACCACCAATAAAGTTGATGCTTACAGGTTCGCCCAATAACACCACGCCGAAGGTGACGCCAAACATGGGCGTGATAAAGGAAAACACGGCAAGGTTCGAGGCCAGGTATTTGCGCAGTAGCCAAAACCAGGTCAGATAGCTGAAAAACGACACCACCAATCCCTGGAACAACACACTACTCACCGAAATCGCTGTCAGTTTCACATGAGTGACCTGACCCGTGAGCACAGCGATGATCAGCAGGCCCACAAACCCCACCATCAGCTGATAGAACAACGTTTGGGTCGCGGGCGCCTCGGACAATCGCGTGGTGCGCACCACCACTGTGGTCGCACCCCATGCCGCCCCCGCCAGCACGCCGAGCGCATCGCCCAGCAGCATCCGGCCATTGATCTCCCCCGCCGACAGGCCACCGGCAAAGGCGAACGCCGTGCCGCTGAACGCCAGCAAAATGCCCAGCCACTGCATGGGCCGCAAGCGCTCGCTGGGCAACATGAAATGCAGCCCCAAGGCGGTAAATACCGGCGCGGTGTAGAGAAACACCGACATGTGGGCTGCAGTGCTCAGCTGCAAGCCTTCAGCAATAAACAGGAACTCCAGTGCAAACAGCGAACCGGCCAACAGCCCCGCGCGCCAGGTTTTGCTCATGTTTTCCCAACCGCCGCGAAAACACATCAGCAGCCCCACCAGCAGGGCGGAAATCCCAGATCGGACCGCCGCCTGCATCACCGGCGCGATGTCAGCCGCCGCCCACTTGATCATCACTTGTTGCAGGCCCCAGATCAGGCACAGGCCAATCATGACTTTCAGGGCAAATCCATCAGCATTGCGGCGCTCAATCATTGGCGCCCACTCGCAGTTTCAGACACATGGCAGTTTCTCGGAAAAACGTAATAAAAAGCCCAAGGCATGCCTTGGGCGAAGAGTCATGGACTGAGATTATCAACCAAACGATCAGAATTGCCGGCATGAAAAAAACGACAGAATCGCTTTCAAGCAAAAAGCCAGGGCAGCGGGCAGTGTTCAGCGGATGAACTTTTACGCAAGGCTGACTCTCAACCCCTTATCTGTGTCGATACGCTTGAGGACAAACAATGAGAACCCTGTTGAGTATCACCGCCGCCGCCACCCTGATGCTGGCCTTGCCAGCCTGGGCTTGCACCCTTGAAGAGGCCACGGAAAAGCGCGAACAACTGGCCAAGGAAGTGAGCAAGCTCACCGAGCAGAACCCGCAAAAGGCCAAGGAAATTAACGACGAGCTCAGGGGGATGAAGCTGGATACAGCCAGCAAGGACCTGCCTGACAAATGTCAGTTGATCGACAAGCGGCTACAAGAATTGGATACCGCGGCCAAAAAGGCCGACACCTGACCGGTAATTACATGGACTCGCCCCAACCGAGGCGTCTATGCGCCACGGTGGCATCTATAAAGAAGCCAACGACAGCGAGGGCGAGCCCATGAAAAAGCATACGACCAACAATCACTCTTTGTCTTCAGCCGACCTAGCAACCTGTTCGACCGTCTCGGTAGATCTTGCCAAGAGGGTCTTCCAGGTGGCCGGGGAAAACGCCCTGGGCCAAGTGGTGTACGAGGACCGAATCAAATCGCGCGAAGCCTTCCAGGCGTTTCTTCGCCAACTGCCCATGAGCGTCATGGTGCTGATGGAAACAGGCCCAGGCGCTCAGGCATGGGCGCGGTTGCTGCAGGCCCAAGGCAACCCGGTGCGGATCCTGCCTGCGCAGCATGTGGCCGATCATCGCAGCGGGCCGAAGAATGATCGCAACGATGCACATGCGATCTTGCGGGCGGGTCGAGATAGTCGGATTGTCTCAGTGCCGGTCAAAAGTGCCGCGGCGCTGGCCATGCAGGCACTGCATCGCGCCCGCCAGGGCTATGTGCGGCGGCGCACGGCCATGGGTAATCAGATGCGTGGCTTGCTGCTCGAGCATGGCGTGGCCTTGGCGCAAGGTGAGGCGGCGATCAGCCGGGTGGTGCCGCGGATACTCGAGGATGCCACCCAGCCGCTGCCGGATCTGCTGCGCGAGCTGATTGCTGAGCTGCTCGGCGAATGGAGCCAGTTGGGCGAGCGCGTCAGCGTGTTGACCGGCCGACTGGAAACGGCCGCACAGCAGGATGAGACGGCGAAAAGGTTGATGACGGTGCGTGGCATCGGTCCGATCATCGCCACCGCGCTGCTGGCCAAGCAGGTCGAGCCTGAGCGCTTCGCCAACGCACGCCAGTTTGCCGCCTACTTTGGTTTGGTGCCCACTCAGCACAGCAGCGGACAGAAAATCCGGCTGGGCAAGATGAGCAAGCAGGGCGACGCCTACCTACGCAGCCTGGCGATCCAGGGCGCGCATGCGGTCTTGAGACAGGTGCGGCCTGATTCGGAACAACCCGATGACCGGCGCTTGCTGCGCTGGCTGTGTCGCTTGGGTCGCAAGGAAACGGCCGTCCGATTGGCCAACCGTACCCTACGCATCGTCTGGGTATTACTGAAAACCGAGCAGACCTATCGTCGCCACATGGGCAATGTCCAGGAGGCGACGATGAGTCACTGATCCACAGAGTTCTGCCACCGGGGCGTTAAAGCGCTCCAACCCTTGCTAAAGAACATTGACCCCAGGTCAGACCGTCGCGGATTGATGCCTGTGCTCCTACTGGCCCTTGAGGCCTTAACGTAATTGGCATACCGCGAGCTTATTGAATGTTGGCCAGAAGCCGATCAGGCTTCCTCGAGTAGGCCTTATACATAGATGCAGCCGGGTAGCAGTGTTCAAAAGCGGGTTGATAGTGGGGGCGAGTCCATACATAGGAGCAAGGCTTGCCTGCGATGCCTTCACTGCGATGTTCTCGGTATGCCTCAATGGCCTCATCGCGAGCAAGCTCTGCTCCTACAACGGTGTAACCGGTTACTCCGCCGCTGGCTTGCGGCGCTTGAGCGGTGCCAGGCCATCCTGGCTGACCAGCGCCGGGGCTTTTGGACGGTTCGGTGCCGGCTTGCGCTGCTTAGGCGCAGCCTTGGCGCCAGCGGCCTTCTTGTCGACCTTTTTCTTCTTCGCGCCTACTGCCTTGCCCGAAGCCTTGACCTTTTTCGGCCCGCCGTAAGTGCCTTTGACTTCCTTGATGACACGACGCTCGAACTGCTGCTTGAGGTAGCGCTCGATGCTCGACATCAAGTTGAAATCGCCATGACAGATCAAGGAGATCGCCAGGCCCTGGTTACCGGCACGACCGGTACGGCCAACGCGGTGCACGTATTCGTCGCCGCTGCGCGGCATGTCGAAGTTGATGACCATATCCAGGCCATCAACGTCGAGGCCACGGGCCGCCACGTCGGTGGCGACCAGAATCTTCACACCACCCTGCTTCAAGCGGTCGATCGCCAGTTTGCGGTCTTTCTGGTCTTTTTCACCGTGCAGCACGAACGCCTTGTATTCCTGGGCAACCAGTCGGCCGTAGATCCGGTCAGCCATGGCACGGGTATTGGTGAAAATAATGGCCTTCTGGTAGGTCTCGTTGGCCAGCAGCCAGTTGAGCACCTGCTCCTTGTGCACATTGTGATCGGTCATGATGACCTGCTGGCGGGTGTTCTCGCTCAGGTCGCTGACGTTGTTGACCAACAGGTGCTCCGGCGACTTCAGCACTTTTCCGATCATGTCGCGCAGGCTGGCGCCACCGGTGGTGGCCGAGAACAGCAAGGTCTGCTCACGATTACCGCATTCGTCGCACAGGCGCTGGACATCCTCGGAGAAACCCATGTCGAGCATGCGGTCGGCTTCGTCGAGCACCAGGACTTCGACTTCCTTGAGGTCCAGGTTGCCAGCGTTCAGCTGTTCGAGCAGGCGACCAGGAGTACCGATCAGGATATCCGGGACCTTGCGCAGCATGGCGGCCTGGACCTTGAAGTCTTCGCCGCCGGTGATCAGGCCGGACTTGATGAAGGTGAATTGAGAGAAACGCTCAACTTCCTTCAAGGTTTGCTGGGCCAGTTCACGGGTTGGCAGCAGGATCACCGCGCGAATGCTGACCCGAACCTTGGCTGGGCCGATCAGGCGATTGAGGATCGGCAGTACGAAGGCGGCCGTCTTGCCGCTGCCGGTCTGTGCCGTCACGCGCAGGTCACGCCCTTGCAGGGCCAATGGGATGGCCGCTACCTGCACCGGTGTAGGCTCGACAAATTTCAGCTCGGCCACGGCTTTGAGCAGGCGTTCGTGCAGGGCGAATTGGGAAAACACGGGTGTTACCTCGGCGAAGTGCGTAAATTCAACTGCATAGCGTAACGGTTTGTGATGCATTAGCCGAATTTCTTTACGACTTTCTCGTCGCACGGTCGACGCCAGTGCGGTAAAACACGCCTAAACCTTAAGCCCGATCGCCATTGCAATCATCAATGGGCTCTACTGTTCACCCTCCACGCTCAGGAAATCTGCTTTACGCATGGATATTCAATCGCTCTGGCAACGCGCCCTGGATCTTTTCGGCACACTCGATAAACACCCCGCCTTACAGGCAAGCCTCGCCGTGATCGTGCTGCTGGTGGTTGCCCTGGTGTTGGGCCGGGTCGTCCGTTTTCTGGTGCTCCACGCCGTCAAGTTACTGTCACGCCAGCCCGCCTTGCACTGGCTCAATGACTTTTTGCACAACAAGGTGTTTCATCGCCTGGCACAAATGACGCCTTCGTTGGTGGTGCAGTTTGGACTGGCCCTGGTGCCGGAGCTGGGTGCCTCCAGCAAGCTTTTTCTCGGTAACGTGGCACTCTCCTTCACCATCCTGTTCCAGCTGCTGGCCCTGAGCGCCCTGCTCAATGCCTTGCTGGACATCTACGCGCGCACCGAACACGCCCGCACCCGCTCGATCAAGGGC
Source organism: Pseudomonas sp. KH_021 (assembly GCF_057838865.1). NCBI lineage: Bacteria > Pseudomonadati > Pseudomonadota > Gammaproteobacteria > Pseudomonadales > Pseudomonadaceae > Pseudomonas > Pseudomonas sp. KH_021. Next base: position 4,826,622 of record NZ_CM174477.1, read on the forward strand.
TATGTGCAAATGGCCAAGATGATCCTGTATGTGTTTGGCGCCATTATCATCGTCGCCACGCTGATCGACCGTTCGCCCCTGCTGCTGCTTTCAGGCCTGGGCGCCATGTCGGCGGTCATCTTGTTGGTGTACAAGGACACCCTGCTGTCATTCGTCGCCAGCGTTCAGTTGACCAGCAACGATATGCTACGGGTGGGCGACTGGATCGAGATGCCGCAAGTCGGGGCTGACGGCGATGTCGTGGATATCACGCTGCATACGGTGAAGGTACAAAACTTCGACAAGACGATCGTTTCCATTCCGACCTGGCGGCTGATGTCCGAATCTTTCAGGAACTGGCGTGGCATGCGCCAGTCCGGTGGGCGCCGAATCAAGCGCAGTCTGTTCATCGACGCCAGCAGCATCCGCTTCATCACCGACCAGGAAGAACAGCAACTCAGCCAGGTGCGCCTGCTGACCGACTACATGGCCCGCAAGCAGGCCGAACTGCACGCCTGGAACGAAGCCCAGGGCAATGTTGCACGGATGGCGGCCAACCGGCGCCGGATGACCAACATAGGCACCTTGCGCGCCTACGCGCTGGCTTATATCAAAAGCCACCCGGAGATCCAGCCGAACATGTCCCTGATGGTCCGCCAGCTGCAGCCCACCGCCCAGGGCGTACCGCTGGAGATCTACTGCTTCACCCGCACGACGGTCTGGGTCGAGTACGAGCGCATACAAGGCGATATTTTCGACTACCTATTGGCAGTTTTGCCGGAGTTCGGTCTCAACCTCTACCAGCAGCCCAGCGGCAACGACCTGCGCGCAGGCCTGCTACCGGGTCTGGTTCAGCAGCAGCGTACGGCGGTTGCCGAGCTGACTGACCCATAACGAGAACAGAATCACGCCCCCACCGATAAACAACCTGCCCAACGGCTCGTGCTGATTCCAGATCAACAGGTTGATCAACAGCCCGACCGGTACATGCAGGTTGTTGATCACTGCCAGCGTGCCCGCACTGACCAGGCAGGCGCCCTTATTGAGCCAGTACATGGCCAGGGCGGTGGAGCACAGGCCAAGGAAGGCTAGCACCCACCATTGCACCGGCCCATCGGGCAGGCGGGTGATATTGCCGAAGGCCAGCCAGGCCGGCAGCGCCACCAACAAGGCACCGACGAAGAAATAGCCGAAGTGCCGATAGCCCGGCTCGTTGCTGGGGTGGCGAGCGATCAGGTGCTTGTACAGCACCTGGCCCGCGGCATAAGTGAAGTTCGCCAATTGCAGCAGCAAAAAGCCCATGAAGAAGCCCGGGCTGATGCTGTCCATGCGAATCACCGCCGCCCCGGCCACGGCCACCACGGCCGCCACCAGCGCCCAGACGTTGAAACGTCGGTTCAGCGCATCCTCGATCAAGGTCACATGGACCGGTGTGAGGATGGTGAACAGCAGCACCTCTGGCACCGTCAATACCCGAAAGCTCAGGTACAGGCACACGTAGGTCACGCCGAACTGCAACGCGCCAATCACCAGCATGCCGCGACGCAGCGGCGCTGGCACCTGCCGCCAGCGGGTCAACGGCAGAAACACCAGCGCCGCCAGCAATATACGCACCAGCACGGCGAAATAGCTGTCGACGTGCCCGGCCAGGTACTCGCCGATCAGGCTGAAGGAAAACGCTTGGATCAATGTAACGATAAGTAGGTAGCCCATGATTGCCTCGTGCCAGATGGCGGCGACCTTAGCCGGTTGGCTTTCGCCGGGCAATCAGGATCTCTGTAGGAGCAAGGCTTGCCTGCGATAAATCCACCACGGTCCACCCGATACACCGCGGTGCGTTCATCGCGGCTAAAGGCTAGGCGCCCCCGCCGCTCCTACCAAGAACGGGGCACAACAAAAAGCCCGATCAACCGTTGGGTTGATCGGGCAGGAAGATCTATTCAGCGACTCACGCCACTTCGGCAAGCCGGGCAATTGCCTGGTTCAAGCCCTTGTCATGGAAGTCACCGCCCAGGTTCAGCCCTTCGGCGTGAATGAAAGTCACCTCATGGATGCCGATAAAGCCCATGACCTGGCGCAGGTAGGGTTCCTGGTGATCGGCGGCGCTGCCGGCATAGATGCCGCCACGGGCGGTCAGGACGTAGGCGCGCTTGCCGCTCAGCAGGCCTTGAGGGCCGGTCTCGGTGTACTTGAAGGTGACACCGGCGCGCAGCACATGGTCCAGCCAGGCCTTGAGCGTGCTCGGGATAGCAAAGTTGTACATCGGCGCCGCCATCACCAGCACATCGGCGGCCAGTACTTCGTCGGTCAATTCGTTGGAGCGAGCCAGGGCTTCAAGCTCCAGGGGGCTGCGTTGCTCTTGCGGCTTCATCCAGCCACCGAGCAAGTTGGCGTCCAGGTGCGGCACCGGGTTGATGGCCAGGTCACGCACAGTGATCTCATCGTCCGGGTGGGCAGCCTGCCACTGGCTGATGAACTGTTGGGTCAACTTGCGCGATACCGAGTCTTGCTGGCGGGCGCTGCTTTCGATAATCAGAACACGGGACATGGAAGCCTCCATCGGCAATCTGGGGTGCGTTTCGATGGAGTGAAGATTAAAGATCGACAGATCGATAAAAAAGCGGAAAAATTCGCTCCTACCTATCTATTAAGTTGATTTGTAGACCCCGTGCTCTACCCTAGGCAGAAGCCGTCATGGGCAGCAACGCCAGCCACACAGCACAACTTTTTTTCATTCGGCAGTCTCCATGGGGAACCGCCAGCTTAGGACAAGAGGAGCGGATGATGAAAGCGCCCCGGGTGACCCTGGATCAATGGCGGACCTTGCAGGCGGTGGTCGACCACGGTGGTTTCGCCCAGGCAGCCGAAGCGCTGCACCGCTCGCAGTCGTCGGTCAGCTATACCGTGGCTCGTATGCAAGACCAGCTTGGTGTGCCACTGCTGCGTATCGATGGGCGCAAGGCGGTACTGACCGATGCCGGTGGCGTGCTGTTGCGCCGCTCCCGGCAACTGGTCAAGCAGGCCAGCCAACTGGAAGATCTGGCTCACCACATGGAGCAAGGCTGGGAAGCCGAGGTCCGCCTGGTGGTCGATGCCGCCTACCCCAATGCACGGCTGGTCCGCGCCCTGAGTGCCTTCATGCCGCAAAGCCGCGGCTGCCGAGTGCGCTTGCGTGAGGAGGTGTTGTCCGGGGTCGAAGAGGTATTGCTTGAAGGCGTCGCGGACCTGGCCATCTGCGGTTTCAACATCTCCGGCTACCTGGGCACGGAGCTGAGCAGCGTCGAATTCGTTGCGGTGGCCCACCCCGAACATCCCCTGCATCGGCTGCAGCGCGACATCAGCTTCCAGGACCTGGAAGGCCATATGCAGGTCGTGATCCGCGACTCTGGCCGCCAGCAACCTCGCGACGTTGGCTGGCTGGGCGCCGAACAGCGCTGGACCGTCGGCAGCCTGGCCACCGCGGCCACCTTTGTCAGCAGCGGCCTGGGCTTTGCCTGGCTGCCACGGCACTTGATCGTACGGGAATTGCAAGAAGGTAGTCTCAAGCAGCTACCCTTGGATCAGGGCGCCAGCCGACACCCAACCTTCTACCTGTACTCGAACAAGGACAAGCCGCTGGGGCCTGCCACCCAAATATTGATTGATCTGTTACGCAACTTCGACACGGCGCCACTGGACGCACCTTTCGCGGCGCCGCCTGCGCTCTAAACCGGAAAAGGAAGTCATCGTGCCTTATTTTGAACATGACGGTTGTTCACTGCACTACGAGGAATACGGCCAGGGAGAGCCGCTGATCCTGCTCCACGGCCTGGGCTCCAGCGTCCAGGACTGGGAGTATCAGGTGCCGGCGCTGGCCAGGCATTACCGGGTCATCCTGCTGGACATACGCGGCCATGGCCGCTCCGACAAGCCTCGCGAGCGCTATAGCATCAGAGGCTTCAGCGCTGACCTGGTGGCCTTGATCGAACACTTGCAGCTGGGCAAGGTGCATCTGGTCGGGCTGTCCATGGGCGGGATGATCAGCTTCCAGACGGCCGTCGACCAGCCTGAACTCTTGCGCAGCCTGTGCATTGTCAACAGCGCCCCAGAGGTCAAGCTGCGCACGCCCAAGGACTATTGGTTTTGGCTCAAGCGCTGGAGCCTCGCACGTTTCCTGAGCCTGGAAACCGTCGGCAAGGCCTTGGGCAAACTGCTCTTTCCCAAACCCGAACAAGCCAACCTGCGCCAGAAAATCGCCGAGCGCTGGGCACGCAATGACAAGCGGGCCTATCTGGCGAGCTTTGATGCCATTATCAATTGGGGCGTCCAGGAACGCATCGGGCGGATCGCCTGTCCCACCCTGGTGGTGACGGCAGACCGCGACTACACCCCCGTTTCGCTCAAGCAAGCCTATGTCGAGCAGATTCCAGGGGCACGGCTGGCGGTGATCGAGGATTCCCGGCACGCTACGCCACTGGATCAACCGAATCTATTCAATCAGACCCTGCTGCAATTTCTGGCTGCAGTCCCCTCTACCCCCAAGGACCACTGACCCTATGCTGAAAAAAATCGCCCTCGCCGCCTGCTCCGTGCTGTTTGCCAGCAGCCTGGTGGCCGCCCAACCGGCTGCTGCAAAAAACCCGCATGTCATGCTGGATACCGATTTCGGAAAAATCGAAGTCGAGCTGTACGCGGACAAAGCACCGGTCAGCACCCAGAATTTTCTGGCGTATGTGGACAAAGGCTTCTACTCGGGCACCATTTTTCATCGTGTGATTCCAGGCTTCATGGTCCAGGGCGGTGGTTTTACCCGCGACATGGCCCAGAAACCGACCGATGCGCCGATCAAGAACGAAGCTGACAACGGCCTGCACAACGTGCGCGGCACCCTGGCCATGGCCCGCACTTCGGCCAAGGACTCAGCCACCAGCCAGTTCTTTATCAACCATGCGGACAACGCCTTCCTTGATCACGGCAGTCGCGATTTCGGCTACGCAGTTTTCGGAAAAGTCGTTAGTGGTATGGACGTAGTCGATCAGATCGCCGGCGTGCAAACTACCACTTCGCGCGGAATGCAGAACGTGCCGGCCGACCCGGTCATGATCACGTCCGCCAAACGCCTGGACTGAACACTGTCACGCAAGACTGTCATGCACGGATGCATGACCGGCCAGGACCGTCTGCCCAGTGAAGGAGTACACCATGCTGTACCGCCGTTTCGAGCAACTGATCGATATCTTCCGTGATGCTCCCACGGCGGCCCCTCCGGGCACGGTCCTGCCCTTCTACTTGTATTACCTGCGCCAGGTCTGGCCAAGCTTCGCTGCCTTGCTGGTGGTCGGCCTGATCGGCGCCTTGATCGAAGTCGCCCTGTTCAGCTACCTGAGCCGCATTATCGACCTGACCCAAGGCACGCCCAATGCCAATTTTTTCAGCGAACACAGCGGCGAGCTGATCTGGATGCTGGTAGTGGCCCTGCTGCTGCGGCCAGTCTTCGTCGGCCTGCATGATTTGCTGGTGCACCAGACCATCAGCCCCGGCATGACCAGCATGATTCGCTGGCAAAACCACAGTTATGTGCTCAAGCAGAGCCTGAATTTCTTCCAGAACGACTTTGCCGGGCGAATTGCCCAGCGCATCATGCAAACCGGCAACTCGCTGCGCGACTCCGCCGTACAGGCCGTGGATGCGCTGTGGCATGTGCTGATCTATGCCATCAGCTCACTGGTGCTGTTTGCCGAGGCCGACTGGCGCCTGATGATCCCGCTGCTGAGCTGGATCGCCTGTTACATCGGCGCGCTCTATTACTTTGTACCCAGGGTCAAGGAGCGTTCGGTGATCTCCTCCGATGCCCGCTCCAAGCTGATGGGACGCATTGTCGACGGCTACACCAATATCGCCACCCTCAAACTGTTCGCCCATACCCGATCCGAGCAGGAATACGCCCGCGAAGCCATCAGCGAACAGACCGAAAAAACCCAACTGGCCGCACGTGTGGTCACCAGCATGGACGTGGTCATTACCAGCCTCAACGGCTTGCTGATCGTCGCCACCACAGGCCTGGCCCTGTGGCTGTGGACTCAGTCGCTGATCACCGTGGGCGCCATTGCCCTGGCGACCGGGCTGGTGATCCGCATCGTCAACATGTCGGGCTGGATCATGTGGGTGGTCAACGGCATCTTCGAGAACATCGGCATGGTCCAGGATGGCCTGCAAACCATCGCCCAGCCGGTCAGCGTCATCGATCAGCCCAATGCGCCACCCCTGAAGGTCAGCCGTGGCGCGGTGCGTTTTGACAACGTCGACTTTCACTATGGCAAGGTCAACCGGATCATCAGCAACCTGACCCTGGATGTGCGCCCTGGCGAAAAGATCGGTCTGATCGGCCCCTCTGGCGCGGGCAAGTCCACCTTGGTCAACCTGCTGTTGCGCCTCTATGACCTTGAAGGCGGGCGGATCCTCATCGACGACCAGGACGTTGCCCATGTCAGCCAGGAGAGCTTGCGAGCGCAGATCGGCATGATCACCCAGGACACCTCGCTGCTGCACCGTTCCATCCGCGAAAACCTGCTCTACGGCCGCCCAGGCGCCACTGATGAAGAACTCTGGGAAGCCGTGGCCAAGGCTCGCGCCGACGAATTTATCCGCCAACTCACAGACTCCGAAGGGCGCAGCGGCTTCGACGCGTTGGTCGGGGAACGCGGCGTCAAACTCTCTGGTGGCCAGCGCCAGCGCATCGCCATTGCCCGGGTGCTGCTCAAGAACGCGCCGATCCTGATCATGGACGAAGCGACTTCAGCACTGGACTCCGAAGTGGAAGTGGCCATTCAGGAAAGCCTGGATACCCTGATGAAAGGCAAGACCGTCATCGCCATCGCCCACCGGCTGTCGACCATCGCCCGGATGGATCGCCTGGTGGTGCTGGAAAACGGCCGTATCGCCGAAAGTGGCAGCCACAGCGAACTGTTGGCCCACCAGGGGCTGTATGCGCGCTTGTGGCATCACCAGACAGGTGGGTTCGTGGGGATTGATTGATATGAGCTGCAATGCAGCCCCAAACCTAGGCTTGTTTGTAGGGCAACGCCATTCGTGCTTCCTGCGCATAAGCCATGACCCCACGCCGCTCCTGCTCCAGAAACTCGCGCACCGCGGCCTCAAGCCCAGGATGGAGCAGGTAATGCCAGGAATGGGTGATCTGCGGCTCGAAACCGCGAATCAACTTGTGCTCCCCCTGCGCCCCCGCATCGAAGCGCTGGAGCCCATGGGCAATCGCATAATCCATGCCCTGGTAAAAACAGGTCTCGAAGTGCAACCGATCGAATTCTGCCAGGCACCCCCAGTAGCGCCCGTAAAAACTGCCGCCGCCTATCAAACTAAAAGCCATCGCCACTGGCCGAGACGCCTGTAGCGCAAACACCACCCGGATCGATTCAGGCATGCGCTCGGCCAACAGACTGAAAAATTCGCGAGTGAGATAAGGCGCCTGCCGTCGCACGGCGTAGGTGTTGGCATAGCAGGCGTAGACAAAGTCCCACTGTGCCTCCAACAACTGGTGCCCTTCATACCACTGGAACTCGATGCCATGCCCGGACACTTGCTCGCGCTCCTTGCGCATCTGCTTGCGCTTGCGCGAACTTAACGTGTCGAGAAAATCCTGGAAATCCCGGTAACCCCGGTTATGCCAGTGATACTGGCAACCGATTCGCTCGAGCCAGCCGTGCTGCGTGGCGATCAAGGCATCCAGATCCGGCTCGGTAAAATTGATGTGCGCGCTGGAAAGCTGCTCGATCTCGATATAGCCCGGTACGCTCTGCAACAACGCCATCCCATCCTCGGCACGCCCGGCCAACAGCCGGGCACCGGCAACCGGGCTGAAAGGGACGGCACATAACAGCTTTGGATAGTAAGCAATCCCCGCACGACGACAGGCATTGGCCCAGCCATGGTCAAAGACATACTCGCCATAGGAATGCCATTTACGGTAACCGGGCAAGGCTGCCAGCAACTGGCCGTTCTCAACGTGCAGCAAGTGTTCAGGCCGCCACCCTGACTGCGCGCCCAGGCTGGCACTGTCTTCCAGGGCCGACAGAAAGCCATGGCGCAAAAACGGTTGCCCGCTCGGCACCAGCGCGTCCCATTGCTCGGCGCTGATCTGGGAAAGGCTGTGCACGACTTGTAGCGACATGGTGATCCCGATGCATATGTCTGTAGGAGCAGACCTTGCCGGAGTGCCGGACCATCGCGATGGCGTCGCTGCGGTCTTTCCTGAAACCGCAGCGACGCCTTCGCGACCAAGGTCTGCTCCTACACACAGTAATGAGTGTGCCGGACAAAAAAAAGCCCCGCGCCAGGCGGGGCTTAAACAATCAACGGATGGGGAGCATTGCTGATTTAGAACACGTACTGTCCACGCACTACAAAACCGTCGCCATCATCGTCGCCAACGGCGTTGGTGGCGTTGTCAGTCTTGGCCTTGACGTAGGCACCGGTGACCTTGATGCTTTCGTTGGCGTACCAGTTCACACCGACGTTGTGGACCTTGGCTTCCACGTCACCAATGTTGGCGAAGGCGCGGTTATCGTCTTCCACGCTCAGGTTGTCGTAGCGATAGAACAGTTCCCACGCACCGATCTGCTTGTTCGAAGGCTTGATGGCGTCAAACTTGCCCAGTTTGTAGCCTCGTGCTTCACCGGTGAGGGTGTAGGCGACTTGGCCGTAGTAACCGGAAGCGTCGATGTCCTGGAAGGCAGCAGCGTCAGCTTCGACCTTGCGCTTGATGTACTCGCCTTGCACCGAGAACGGGCCGTAGGCGAAGGCCGCTTCTGCGCCGTAAGCCTTGTCTGTGTCGTAAGCACCCGATGGGGTGTTGTTGGCGCCGCCCAGCAACAGGCGGTTGCCGTTGGTGCCGGCATCCTGGCCACCGTCGGTGCTGACGCCACGCATGCCCAGGCGGCTGCGGATACGACCGTCGAAAGCGGTGTCGGAAAGATCACGCTGGGCGTAGTTCAAGCCAAAGTGCAGCACATTGCCCGTTTCGTGCATCGGGGCGAAGACAGCGCGCAGGTTGAACTGCTTGGTACTGTCGCCGTCGTCCGCCTGGTTGGTGGCGTCCTTGGCAAAGAAGCCTGCCGAACCGTACAGCGAGTCACCGACAGTGCCCGAAGCCTGGGCGCCCAGGCCACCGTTGTGCCCGTTGACCCAGTCAACCAGGTCGTAGGCAGCGGTACGCTCAGGTGCTGTTACCCACTTGGAGCTGGTGGCTTTTTCCAGGCCGAAGTCGGGGTCGAAACGACCGAACTTCAGGGACACTGGCTTGAAGCCGTTGTAGGACAGAGAAGCTTCGTCGAAGTAACCGTCTTCGGCACGGTTGTCGCCACCGGAGTTGTGGGACAGATCGTAGGCAACTTGGTAGGCCCAGTCGGTGAACATCACACCGCCCAGTTCCAGGTAGGCACGGCGGAAGTAGCCAGCGTCAGCGGTGTCGCCGTTGTTGGTGTAGAAACCATCGAAGCGGCTGTAGTCCGCCTGCACGCGACCACCCAGCTTGAAGCTGAATTCCTTGTCGGCAGTGGCGACTTCCAAGCCGCCCTTGGTCTTGACCACGATATCAGCGCCGTCAGTAGTCACGGTACCCGCGAAAGCCTGGGCGGTCACGGCGAGGGCCAAGGCGCTGGCCGCGAAACCGGCGAAGTGCTTACGGATCATCGAAGAGTTCCCCTGTAATAGTCTTGAAAAACACGCGGTTAGAGCCGCTTGTGTTGGGAGGGAATCTTGGCGGGGGGTTATTGCAGACACATGGCTGATATATAAAGGTTTTGTTACAAGGGAACTTTTTTACTTCGAACGGGAATAAGCGCAGAAGCCCCGTTGCAGAGCCCCTGCGCACTCGATAATCCCGTCAATCAAAACACCTTCACCTCTTGTCTTGACGCTTGCGCTCATCCGCCAAACGTTGGGCCAGGGCCTCGACATCGACCGACGGCGTGTCCGGCAGTTTTTTAAGGGTTGCCTGCATCAGGCGCATCTGCCGGATAAAGCGCCGGCAATTGGGGCAGAACATCAAATGATGGCGAACCAAAAGCCGCTCTCGAAAGCTCAATTGCCCATCCAGATAGTCGCTGGAGCGCGCGACTTGTTCCTTGCAGGTCAGCATTGGCCTGTTTCCTCGAAATGTTCCAGGGTCGCGAAGACCTTAAGCCGCGCTCTATGCAACAGCACACGCACATTGGAGAGCGAAATCTCGAGAAGATTACAGATGTGCTCCAACTCCAGGCCCTGGCGTTCACGCAAGATCAATACACTGCTTTGCAGCTCATTGAGGCTCAGCAAGGTGTGCTCCAGGCAGTCGCGCAGTTCATCCTCGCAGAGCAAGGCTTCAGGCGTATCTTGGTGCCAGGCGAAGGGTGCGAGCAGCCAGTGACCTTCACCGGTAAAACGTTCATCGCCAATCGTCCCGTGAGGGGATGGAATGTCGTCGAGCAATACTTCCCGTCGGTTCTGCTTGTAACGACTCTTGGCGGCGTTGGCAGTGATGGTCAACAGCCAGGTCTTGAGACTGGAGCGCCCCTCAAAGCCCGACAAATTGCGTACCACCGCCAACCAGGCATCCTGCACCGCCTCATCGGCATGACGGGTGCCGACAATGGCATAGGCCACCGCCCGCATGGCGCTCTGATAGGTTGTGACCAATTCCTTGAAGGCTTTCTGCTCGCCTGCCAGCAAGCGTTCAAGCAACAGCGAATCGTCTGCAGCTGCCATCCCTACCTCGTGATAATTCCGATCGAAGCGCAATTAGACCCTGCAAGAACGTCACTTTCCACCTGCTGGGCGGATGGATTTGTACAGAATTGTCTCTGCGTTACCAAAGACAATTCTGGACCACAGCAAGAATTTTCAGAACCCAACGTGAGATCAGCGCTTGCGCAGAATCACGCTGCCAATGGAGTAGCCGGCACCGAAAGAGCTGAGCACACCGAGCGAGCCCTTGGGCAGATCGTCCTGGTGTTTGTGCAGGGCGATCACCGAGCCTGCCGAGCTGGTGTTGGCGTAGGTGTCGAGAATCACCGGCGCTTCTTCGGGGGTGGCGTCACGGCCCAGCAACCTTTTGGCGATCAAGTGATTCATGCTCAAGTTGGCCTGATGCAGCCAGAAGCGCTTCACATCGCCCACATTGAGGCTGTTCTCCTCGAGGTGCTTGCCAATCAGCTCGGCCACCATCGGGCAGACTTCACGGAAAACCTTGCGGCCTTCCTGGACGAACAGTTTGTCGCCTGCACCCTCACCTTCTTCTGCCGCCCGGTTGAGGAAGCCAAAATTATTGCGGATGTTGTTGGAGAACTGGGTCAACAGCTTGGTGCTGACAATGTCGAACTGATGCTGTGAGATCGCCAGGTCCGCACGCTCGACGATCACCGCAGTGGCCGCGTCGCCGAAGATGAAGTGGCTGTCGCGGTCTCTAAAGTTCAGGTGGCCGGTGCAGATTTCCGGGTTGACGATCAGGATGGCGCGAGCCTGGCCCAGTTGCACGCTGTTGGCCGCGGTCTGGATGCCGAAGGTTGCCGACGAGCAGGCGACGTTCATGTCAAAACCAAAGCCCTGGATCCCCAGTTTCTGCTGCACTTCGATGGCGATCGCCGGATACGGGCGCTGCAGGTTGGAGCAGGCGACGATCACCCCGTCAATATCCGCAGCCGTTTTGCCGGCGCGCTGCAGGGCCTGCTCGGCAGCAGCCACGGCCATCTGACAGAGAATCGAGGGCTCGTCGTTGGAACGCTCGGGCAGCCGCGGCTTCATGCGCCGAGGGTCGAGAATACCGTCCTTGTCCATGACAAACCGGCTCTTGATGCCCGAGGCTTTCTCGATAAACGCGGCGCTGGATTCAGACAATGCTTCGATTTCGCCTCGACCGATAGCGTCGACGTTGTCGGCATTGAACTGCTGTACATACTGATTGAAGGATTCCACCAGCTCTTCGTTGGAAATGCTGTTGGCCGGGGTGTACAGGCCGGTGCCGCTGATGACGACGTTGTGCACGGTCGTTCCTCTGTTCGGGGCCGTCGCTTCACGTTACGGCCTGATCGATAAGTACCCCAGCGGCCACGCTGTCGGCAAGTTGTGGCACTGTAGTACCGGTTAATTAACGCCGAAGTGTGCCATATCCCTGGCGTTTTGGCGCCTAGGCTTCAACCTGGCTCCATTGCTTGCTCAGCCGCTTGTCCGAGATCGGCACGCGGGTCCCCAACTGCTGGGCGAACAGCGATACCCGGTACTCTTCAATCAACCAGCGATACAACTCAAGCTGGGGATCGCGCTTGCCTTCCTGGGCATGCTTGCCGGCACGCGCCTGGTACTGGGCCCAAAGGTTGACAAGCTCAAGGCTCCAGACTCGATCCCTCTGCACCTGCGAGGGCAATTTCTCCAGGCGCAGTTCCACGGCCTTGAGAAAGCGTGGCAGCTCCTTGAGCCAGACCGCCGGCGTCTCGCGCACAAAGCCCGGATACACCAGATGGCTGAGTTGCTGCTTTATATCGTTCAAGGCCACGGCCTGAGCCAGGTCGATCTTGCCCTTGAAGCGCTTTTGCAAGCCGTGCCAGAGCTTGAGGATCTCCAACGTCAAGCGAGCCAGGCGTTCGGCATGCTCAACCCAGCCGCCACGCTTGCGCTCGGCCAGCGACAACAGGCCTGCGCCGTCACGCGGCAAGGTTTCTTCACCGTCGAGGATGCAGCTGTCCAGGCTCGCCAACAGTATGTCTTCGACCAGCGCGTCGACCCGCCCCAACTCTCTATACAACAATCCCAGGTCGGTCAGGCCCGGCAACTTGCCGCGCAAGAATTTGGCCGGTTCCGCCAGTTGCTGCAGCAATAGACGCTGCAAGGCGCGGCGATGCTGATACTCGGCTTCGGCCAGGGTCGAAAAACGCCCTTCCTTGACCGTGGCCTGCTCCTCGACCAGCGCCGGGTAAACCGTCATCGACAGCCCGGCAATCTTTTGCTGGGTTTTCTCGGCGACCGCCGCGAACACCTTGGCCTCCACCGGTTTCAGGCTGGCGGCCGACTGCGGCACGGCCAGGGCTGCCTGGCTGGCCTCGGCAAAGCGCGCCGTCAGCGCTGCCAGGTCGCGCCCTTCGCCAAGAAACTTGCCATCGGCATCGACCACCTCAAGGTTCATCTTCAAATGGTTGTCCAGTTGCTCGGCCGCATCGATCCAGGCCTCGTCACTGACCCGTGCCCCGGTCATGCGCAACAGTTCGCGCCCCAGCGCCTGGGGCAGCGAGCCTTCACCGAAAGTGATGCGCTGCAATGCGGCCTTGACGAAGTCCGGCACGGGCACGAAGTTCTTGCGGATCGCCTTGGGCAGGTTGCGCACCAGGGCAATGCACTTGGCTTCGAGCAAACCGGGCACCAGCCATTCCAGGCGCTCGCCCGGCAAGGCCGGCAGCAGCGGCGCCGGCACGCGCACGGTGACACCGTCGCGGACATGGTTGGGTTCGAAGTGATAACTGAGCACCAGCGTCAGATCGCCCAAGCGCAGCTGGTCAGGATAGTGCGCCGCTGTGACTTCGCTGGCTTCGCGGGCCAACACGTCTTCTTCACGCATGATCAGCAACTGCGGGTCTTTCTGGCTGTTGACCCGGTACCAGCTGTCGAAGGTGGCGGTCTGGTGAATCTCGGCGGGCAGCCGAGCTTCATAGAAGGCAAACAGGGTTTCTTCGTCGGCGAGGATATCCCGGCGGCGGGCCTTGGCTTCCAGTTCGTCAAGCTGCTCCAGCAAGCGAGTATTGGCGGTCAGGCACTTGGCCCGCGACTGGATTTCACCGCGTACCAGCGCCTCGCGGATAAACAGCTCGCGAGACAAGACGGGCTCGATCGGGCCGAAATGCACCGGCCGACGACCCACCACAATCAAGCCATACAACGTGACCTGCTCAAAAGCCACGACCTGGCCGCGCTTCTTCTCCCAGTGCGGTTCAAAGTGGTTTTTCTTGATCAGGTGCCCGGCCAGTGGCTCGATCCAGTCCGGCTCGATCTTGGCCACCATGCGTGCATAGAGCTTGGTGGTTTCCACAAGCTCCGCGGTCATCAGCCATTGCGGGCGTTTCCTGCCAAGGCCTGATGAGGGATGAATCCAAAAGCGCCGTTGACGAGCGCCCAGGTAGTCGCCGTCTTCGGTCTTCTGGCCGATCTGGCTGAGCAGGCCGGACAGGATCGCCTTGTGCAGTTTCGGGTAGTCGGCCGGGTCTTTGTTGACGCTCAGTTGCAGCTCACGGCAGATCAGCCCGAGCTGGCGATGGGCATCACGCCATTCACGCAAACGCAGGTAATTGAGGAAATTCTTGCGACACCAATTGCGCAATGGGCTGGCGGTCAGGGCCTGGCGCTGTTCTTCAAAACCGCGCCACAGATTCACCAAGGCGGCGAAGTCCGAATCCACGTCCTTCCACTGGGCGTGGGCCTGGTCAGCGGCTTGCTGACGCTCGGGCGGACGCTCTCGCACATCTTGTACCGACAGCGCACTGGCGACGATCAGCACCTCCTGAAGGCTGCCCAGCTTGGCGCCTTCAAGCAGCATGCGGCCCAGGCGTGGGTCTACCGGCAAACGTGCCAGCTGCCGGCCCAGCGGGGGCAGCTGGTTGTCGCGGCTGACAGCCGAAAGCTCCTGCAACAGGTTGAAACCGTCGCTGATGGCCTTGCCATCGGGCGGCTCGATAAACGGGAAGGCGTCAATGGCACCCAGGCGCAGGTGCAGCATCTGCAAGATGACCGCTGCAAGGTTGGTGCGCAGGATCTCGGGGTCGGTAAAGGCTGGCCGGCCGTTGAAATCCTCTTCGCTGTACAAACGAATGCAGATGCCCGGCTCGACTCGCCCACAGCGGCCTTTACGCTGGTTGGCGCTGGCCTGGGAGACGGCCTCGATCGGCAGGCGCTGGACCTTGGCACGATAGCTGTAGCGGCTGATGCGCGCGGTACCGCTGTCGATCACATAACGAATGCCCGGCACGGTCAGCGAGGTTTCCGCCACGTTGGTGGCCAGCACCACGCGTCGACCCGGGTGGGACTGGAAGATCTTCTGTTGCTCGGCCGGCGACAAGCGAGCGTACAGCGGCAGAATCTCGGTGTGCTTGAGCTGGGCCTTGCGCAGCATTTCAGCCGCGTCACGAATCTCCCGTTCACCGGGCAGGAACACCAGCACATCCCCGGGTCGCTTACCTTCGCTGCGTTCGAACGAAGCGATTTCGTCCAGGGTGGCAAGGATCGCCTGATCGACGGTGAGGTCGTCTTCGACCCGGTTGCCCTCCTCGTCCTGCTCGGCGGTCAGCGGCCGATACCAGGTGTCGACCGGGTAGGTGCGGCCAGAGACTTCAATGATCGGCGCCTTGTCGAAGTGCTCGGAAAATCGCTCAAGGTCGATGGTGGCCGAGGTGATAATCACCTTGAGGTCGGGACGACGCGGCAAGAGGGTCTTGAGGTAACCCAACAAAAAATCAATGTTCAGGCTACGTTCGTGCGCTTCGTCGACAATGATGGTGTCGTAGCGCTCAAGAAAACGGTCATGCTGGGTTTCGGCCAGCAGAATACCGTCGGTCATCAATTTGACCAGGGTATTGGCATCGCTCTGGTCTTCGAAACGCACCTGATAGCCGACCAGTGCACCGAGCGGTGTGCCCAACTCTTCAGCCACTCGAGTAGCGACGCTGCGCGCTGCGATACGCCGAGGCTGGGTGTGGGCAATCAGGCCATGCTGGCCACGGCCCAGTTCAAGGCAAATCTTCGGCAACTGGGTCGTTTTGCCCGAACCGGTTTCGCCGGCGATGATCACCACCTGGTTTTCATCGATCAGCTTCTTGATCTCGTCGCGCTTGGCGGCGATCGGCAGGTTGTCGTCGTAGTGCACGCTCGGAATGCTGCCGCGCCGCGCCGTGACCCGGGCAAAGGAGGCCTGGATTTTGTCGACCCACTGGGCAAGCTTCGCCTCATCGGGTTTCTTGCGCAGCTCATGCAATTGCCGGCGCAGGCGATGGCGGTCGGCGATCATCGCCTGGTCGAGATTTTTCAGCAGTTGGTCGATAGCGGCGGCTTGGTCGGTCATCAGGTACGCAAACGTCTTCAGAAATGAGGCAGCGGCGATTGTCGCAGATTTGCCCCACCTGACACGACTGTAGGAGCAGACCTTGCCGCGATGGGCTGCGAAGCGGCCCTTGCGATGTTGAAAGCGACTCAATCCGCAGGTCTGCATTGCAATGCCACTGGCCTCTGGGGCCGCTGCGCAGCCCATCGCGGCCGGGTCCGCTCCTACGGCAGATCGTGCGAGGTGCTGACAAGCCCTGAGGCAACCCGCCATTCGTAGGAGCGGACCTGGCCGCGATGGGCGCACGCGGTTTGCCTGATGCCCCGCGGTGTTGCCATCGCGACCAAGGTCTGCTCCTACAGATACATCATCCGACATATCCGCAATGCGATCAGGCGATCTTCTTGAGCCCCAGCTTCTTCATCTCTTCATCACGCAGTTCTCGACGCAGAATCTTGCCCACGTTGGTGGTTGGCAAGGCATCGCGGAACTCAATGAAGCGCGGCACTTTGTAGGCGGTGACATTGGCGCGCATGTGCTCCATGACCTGCTCCTTGGTCAGCGTCACACCGGGCTTGGCGACGATAAACAACTTGATCGCCTCGCCGGACTTCTCGTCCGGTACGCCGATGGCGGCGCATTGCAGCACCCCTGGCAGGCTGGCCAGCACGTCTTCAAGCTCGTTGGGGTAAACATTGAAACCGGAGATCAGGATCATGTCCTTCTTGCGGTCCACGATGCGCATGTAGCCATCGGGTTGAATCACCGCCACGTCGCCGGTTTTCAGCCAACCTTCGGCATCGAGGATCTCGGCCGTGGCTTCCGGGCGCTGCCAGTAGCCTTTCATCACCTGTGGGCCCTTGACGCACAGCTCGCCCACTTCGCCCAGCGCCAGCTCATTGCCCGCATCGTCGACAACCCGGCACAGGGTGGAAGGCACCGGAATGCCAATGGTGCCAATCTGAATATTCTGGATCGGGTTGACCGACGCCACCGGGCTGGTCTCGGTCATGCCATAGCCTTCGCAGATCGGGCAGCCAGTAACGGTTTTCCAGCGTTCAGCGGCAGACAGCTGCAAGGCCATGCCGCCAGACAGGGTCATTTTCAGCGCCGAGAAGTCCAGCTTGCGAAACGCTTCGTTATTGCACAGCGCCACAAACAGGGTATTGAGGCCAACAAAGCCGCTGAACTTCCATTTCGACAGTTCCTTGACCATCGCTGGCAGATCACGCGGGTTGCTGATGAGGATATTGTGGTTGCCGATGAGCATCATCGCCATGCAATGAAAGGTGAAAGCATAGATGTGGTACAGCGGCAGCGGGGTGATCAGGATTTCGCAACCTTCGTTGAGGTTGGAGCCCATCAGTGCCTTGCACTGCAGCATATTGGCGACCAGATTGCGATGGCTGAGCATTGCGCCCTTGGCCACGCCGGTGGTGCCGCCGGTGTATTGCAGGACGGCAACATCATCGCTGGACGGGTTGGCATCCTGGACTGGCTGGCCGTGGCCTTTGCTCAGTACGTCATTGAACTTGACGGCCTTGGGCAAGTGATAGGCCGGGACCATCTTTTTCACGTACTTGATGACATTGTTGACCAGCAAGCGCTTGACCGGCGGCAGCAAGTCGCCGACTTCGGTCACGATCACATGCTTGACGGCAGTCTTGGGCACGACTTTTTCAGCCAGGTGCGCCATGTTCGCCAGGCACACCAGCGCCTTGGCACCGGAGTCGTTGAACTGGTGTTCCATCTCCCGTGCGGTGTAAAGCGGGTTGGTATTGACCACGATCAGGCCGGCGCGAATCGCGCCAAAAACGGCTACCGGGTATTGCAAGACATTAGGCAGTTGCACGGCGATACGATCGCCGGGTACCAGGTCGGTATGCTGCTGCAGCCAGGCGGCAAAGGCACCGGACAGCTCATAGAGCTCGCCATAGGTGATCGTTTTGCCCAGGTTGCTAAACGCCGGTTTATTCGCGAAGCGTTGGCAAGACTGCTTCAATACCGCCTGAACATTCGGATACTCATCGGGATTGATGTGTGCAGCCACCCCGGCTGGGTACTTATCCTGCCAAAAATTTTCGACCATGGAAGCCCACTCCTCCAGCACCGCGAATTCAACACCGCATTCGATGCGATTGTTATTGATATGGTGTCGCAGTTCGTTGCGAACTGAAACAGTCAAAAGCGGGGCGAGAGTAGCAGCTTTGCCGGAGGGCTACTAGACCTGGATGCGTAGGAAAAGTCACCAAAATGACTTATTGAAACCATATGGTCACATTTAGAGTCATAGGACTAAACTCCGCGAAACCGCTCTATTTCACGGTTTGATTAACGACTGTAGGAGCGCGGCTTGCCGGCGATGGCCACACCGCGGTGCCAAACAAACCGCGGCGCGTTCATCGCGACGGTTCGGCGCCCCGACAAGCTCTGCTCCTACACCGGGTCAGGCGATATCGCGAAGCTCACGCCGCAGGATTTTGCCCACCGGGGTCATGGGCAGGGACTCTCGCAAGACGATCTGCTTGGGCATTTTGTAACCGGTGAAGTTTTCCTTGCAGTAGGCCTTGAGCTCTTCAAGGGTCACCCCCTCGGCCCTGGGCACGACAAAGAGTTTGACCGCCTCGCCGGAGCGCTCGTCGGGGATGCCGATGACCGCGCAGTTGGCGACTTTCGGGTGGGCCATCACCACGTCTTCGATTTCGTTGGGGTACACATTGAAACCCGAGACGATGATCATGTCTTTCTTGCGATCGACGATTCGTACAAAACCATCAGGATCGATCACCGCGATATCACCGGTTTTCAACCACCCTTCTGCGTCCAGGGCTTCGGCCGTCGCCTCGGGGTGCTGCCAGTAGCCCTTCATGACTTGCGGCCCCTTCACGCACAGTTCACCCCGCTCGCCCAAGGGCATTTCGTTGCCCGCGTCATCCGTGACTTTGAGTGCAGTGCCCGGTACTGGAATACCCACCGTGCCCAGCCGAGCCTGGGCGCCGTAGGGGTTGGTGCAGACGACCGGAGAAGTTTCGGTCAGGCCGTAGCCTTCAACGATGCGACAACCCGTCAACTGCTCCCAGCGCTCAGCCGTGGCCTTGACCAGCGCGGTTCCGCCAGAATTGGTGACTTTAAGGCTGGAGAAATCCAGGCTCTTGAAGTCGGGGTGGTTCATCAAGGCCACGAACAGGGTGTTGAGCCCCAGCAGCGCCGAGAACCGCCACTTTTTCAGTTCCTTGATAAAACCGCCGATATCCCGCGGGTTAGTGATCAGCACGTTGTGGTTGCCGGTCACCATCATGCACATGCAGTTCGCCGTGAAGGCATAGATGTGGTACAGCGGCAGCGGCGCGATCATCACCTCCTGGCCTTCCTTGATAATCTTCACGCCATCGTCGCCCAACTGGGAGAAGCAGGCATTGACCTGCTGCATGTTCGCCACCAGGTTGCCGTGGGTCAGCATGGCGCCCTTGGCAAGGCCAGTGGTGCCACCGGTGTATTGCAACACCGCGACATCCTCCAGGCCGATCTTGACCGGATTCAACCCTTGGCCACTCCCCTGGCGCAGAGCCTTCTTGAAGGAAATCGCCTGCGGCAAGTGATAGGCCGGCACCATCTTCTTGACCTTGGCGACCACTGTATTGACCAGCCACCCCTTGGCCGCAGGCAGCATGTCGCCCATCTTCACTTCGATCAGGTGTTCGATTTTCGTGTCGGGCAGGACTTCCTGCACCAGCTTGCCGAACATGTTCAGGTACACCAGCGCACGTGCTCCGGAATCCTTGAACTGGTGACGCATTTCCCGGGCGGTGTACAGCGGGTTGGTATTGACCACGATCAGCCCGGCACGCAGGGCGCCAAACACGGCGATGGGGTATTGCAGGACGTTGGGCATCTGCACCGCAATGCGATCGCCCGGTTTAAGGGTGGTGTGCTGCTGCAGCCAGGCTGCAAAGGCTGCGGAATAACGTTCAAGCTCGGCGTAAGACAGGGTCCGCCCCAGATTGGAGAAGGCCGGACGATCAGCGAACTTCTTGCAAGAGCGCTCAAACACCTCGACCACCGACAAGTAGGCATCCAGGTCTACATGCGATGGCACGCCCGTGGGGCGCTTGTCATTCCAGAATTCAGGTTGCATTTGTTGTTGTCCTCTTACCTGAGCCACTGCAGGCCGTATCGCTGCGTGCGCATACGGAGCTTTGGGGACGTTAGCAGTTCTTGGGGACACGGCAAACATGCCAACCACCGCCATTAACATTGTGAATCTTATTAATGCTCTGCCCGGCATTGACGCGATGGGCTATAAACTCTCCTGACCCCGTTCACGTGCAAGGAAACGCTGATGAACCACAATGCGTTCTGGCTGCCGGCCAGCAACCATTGCAGCCTGTATGTCTACCAGTGGCTGCCTGATGGCCCACCCAAGGCTGTAGTGCTGCTGGTTCACGGCATGGCCGAACACGCGGCACGCTATACCCGCCTGGGTGAAGCCTTGGCGAGCGCCGGTTATGCCTTATATGCCCATGACCAGCGGGGCCATGGACGCACCGCCGAGCTGGGCACGCTTGGCCGATATGCCTTGCACAATGGCTGGTGCACCGTGGTGGACGATATCGGTGTGCTGAGCCAGCACATTGGTCAACAGCACAGCGGCGCGCCGCTATTTCTGTTAGGCCACAGCATGGGCAGCTATATCGCCCAAGGGTATTTGCTGCACCACAGCGCCAGCCTGCAGGGGGCGATACTGAGCGGCTCCAATTATCAACCCGTGGCGCTGTACCGCAGCGCAGCCGTCATCGCCCGCCTGGAACGCTGGCGTCAAGGCCCGGACGGGCGTAGTGCGCTGATCGAGTGGCTATCGTTTGGCAGTTTCAACAAGCCATTCAAGCCTAATCGCACCCCATTCGACTGGCTCAGTCGAGATCCCGACGAAGTCGACAGGTACGCCAACGACCCGCTTTGTGGCTTTCGCTGCACCAATCAACTGTGGCTGGATTTGCTCGGCGGCTTGCAGCAAATCAGTAAACAGGCGAATCTTTCGCAGATTGACCCGAACCTGCCGATCCTGGTGATAGGTGGGGAATGTGATCCGGTCAGTGATGGCAAGCGTCTGAAAGATCTGGCCGCTGTCTTGCGTCAAGCTGGCAACCGCCATGTGCAGTTGCAGCTTTACCCGCAGGCACGCCACGAATTGCTCAACGAAACCAATCGCGAGCAGGTGACCGCTGACCTGATTGCCTGGCTCGACCAGGCGCTGGCACAAGCGCGCCCTGCCCGTACCGAGTGATAACCCAAAGGATTTTCCCGTCTATGACCCAGGTCACCAACACGCCTTACGAAGCCCTTGAAGTCGGCCAGACCGCCAGCTACAGCAAGACCGTGGAAGAGCGTGATATCCAGCTGTTCGCCGCCATGTCCGGTGACCACAACCCGGTCCACCTGGACGCGGAATTCGCCGCTGCGACCATGTTCAAGGAGCGAATCGCCCACGGCATGTTCAGCGGTGCGCTGATCAGCGCCGCGGTTGCCTGCGAGCTGCCTGGCCCAGGCACCATTTATATCGGCCAGCAGATGAGCTTTCAGAAGCCGGTAAAAATCGGTGACACCCTGACCGTGCGCCTGGAGATCCTGGAAAAGCTGCCAAAATTCCGTGTGCGCATCGCCACCCGCGTCTTCAACCAGCGCGAAGAACTGGTGGTCGATGGCGAAGCCGAGATCCTCGCTCCGCGCAAAGAGCAGACCGTTACCTTGCCTACCCTGCCGGCGATTACCATCGGCTGAGGTGACTACAACGCGCTCAGGCGTCGCTCGATAAAGCGGCGCTCTGGCTCCTGTCGCGTCAGGCTCAAGGCTGTCTGATAGGCTTCGCGTGCCTCCATCACGCGGCCCAGCTGGCGAAGGAGTTCGGCCCTGGCCGAATGCGCCAAATGGTAGTCAAGCAACTCGCCACGCCCAAAGATGGCTTCAATGCCCGTCAACCCCTCCGCTGGGCCATCACGACGGGCAAGCGCCGCGGCACGGTTGAGCTCGACCACGGGCGACGGTGCCAACTGCATCAGCACGTCAAACAAACCGACGATCTCTTCCCAGTCTGTTTCTTCGGCGCAGGTTGCCTGGGCATGCACGGCCGCAATGGCCGCCTGGAGGCTGTAGGCGCCAAAGCGGCGGCTGAGCAGCGCCTGACGCACCAACCCGTCGCCCTCTTCTATCAGCGTCTTGTCCCACTGCGAACGGTCTTGCTCATCAAGCAGCACTAATTCGCCGTCCGCCGAGGTGCGCGCCGCCGTTCGCGAGGCGTGCAACAGCATCAGCGCCAATAACCCCATCACTTCCGGGTCCGGGAGCAACGCCAACAGTAAACGCCCCAGGCGAATGGCTTCATCGGTCAGTTCAGTGCGCGTCAGGCGACTGCCGGCCGAAGCCGAGTAGCCTTCGTTGAACACCAGGTAAATTACCCTTAATACGCTTTCCAGACGCTGCGGCAACTCTGCCAGGGAGGGCACTTGATAGGGAATGTGGGCTTCACGAATCTTGGTCTTGGCCCGCACGATACGCTGGGCGATAGCCCCTGGGCTGGTCAGGTAGGCACGGGCGATTTCTTCGGTGGTCAGATCGCAAACTTCACGCAAGGTCAGCGGTATCTGGGCATCGGCGGCTATCGCCGGGTGACAACAGGTGAATATCAGCCGCAGGCGGTCGTCTTCCACGTCTTCATCACGAGGGTCCTGAGCCTGCAGTGCCTCCAGCTCTTGCGCCATTCGCCCCATTGATGCCTCGAATCGTGCCCGCCGACGCAAGCCATCGATGGCCTTGAATCGCCCTGTCGAAACCAGCCAGGCTCGAGGATTATCCGGGATGCCTTCCTGCTGCCAGCGCTCAAGGGCAACAAAAAATGCCTGGTGCAGCGCTTCTTCAGCCAGGTCGAAATCCCCCAACAGGCGGATCAGCGTCGCCAGGATTCGTCGAGACTCCTGACGGTAGACCACCTCGATGTGCGCTCGAACCTCGATTTCGCCAATCATCAGTCTGGCATTCTGCGGGTGACCAGCTCGACCAGCCGGTCGAGGCTTTCGCCCCAGCCACGGTGAAAGCCCATCTCTTCATGAGCCATGCGGTCAGCTGCATTCCAGTGCAGCGCCCGGGCGGTGTAAAGGGTGCGGTCATGAAGCTCTTCGAAGGTGATGATGGCCGTCATGAAGGCTTTGCCCGAAGGTACCCAGCCGGGCCCGAAGGCATCGGTAAAGACGATGCGCTGCGGGGTGACGATTTCCAGAAACACCCCCTGGCTTGGGAACTCACTGCCATCGGGCCCACGCATGACAGTGCGAAACAGGCCACCGACCCACAATTGCATTTCGCACACTGGGGTGCTCATACCGTGCGGCCCCCACCACTGCGCCAGCCACTGCGGATCGGTCCAGGCACGAAAGACCTTGGCGCGCGGCGCATCGATCAGGCGGCTGAGGGACAGCTCATGCTCGGCCACCTGATAGCCATCACCCAGCCCATTCATCTTATTGTTCTCCTGCAGTTCAGGGCTGCAGCTCACGGACCGGCCGTACCTCCACACTGCCGACCCTGGCTGCCGGAATACCACCCGCGATCTGCAGGGCTTCGTTGAGGTCTCTGGCGTCGACCAGGTAGAAACCGGCCAGTTGTTCCTTGGTTTCGGCAAAGGGTCCGTCTGTAATGCTCAGGTTGCCCTTGCGCATTCGCACCGTGGTCGCGGTATCGACCGGTGCCAGCGCTTGGGCAGCGAGCATTCGCCCACTGCTCTGAACGCGCTCGGCATAGGATAGGCATTCGGCGTCCTGCGGCGCCTCCGGGGCGTCATGCAGAAGCCGTTCGTCGCAATACACCAGGCACAGGTATTTCATGCTGCTGTCCCTCACCTATCCATCAACTATGGCTAATGAATGCGCTTTTGGCGAAAGCGCATTGGCACTTTTCAGCGCAGGGCGTGTGAATGACCGTGCCCTGTCTGAATGGTCGATTGAGCGATGGGTAAATCGACAAGCAATATCGCAGTACCCCCAAAAATCCAAAGCCGAACCCCCAAGGCTAACAACGCCGATCCTGCAGGCCATGGCACGTTGCAAAAAATGTGGGAGCCGGCTTTAGCCGGCGATGCGCCGCGCGGGCGGCGCTCGATTTACGCAACAACGCAAAACCCAAGGCAAGCGCCTGGAAGCCTTGATACGGCCTGCCAACAAATCGCATGAGCTCCACAAGGTGCCTGCCTTGGTTTTCTTTTGCTCTTGAGATCGAGCGCCGCCCGCGCGGCGCATCGCCGGCTAAAGCCGGCTCCCACATTTTTTGCAACGTGCCATGGCCTGTGGGATCGGCGTTGTTAGCCTTGGGGGTTCGGCTTTTGATTTTTGTGGGCTCGGTGGGGATTGCGTGATTGCGCGTTGCTGGCAACTCCAATCTCACAGGCCATGGCACGTTGCAAAAAATGTGGGAGCCGGCTTTAGCCGGCGATGCGCCGCGCGGGCGGCGCTCGATTTACGCAACAGCGCAAAACCCAAGGCAAGCGCCTGGAAGCCTTGACACGGCCTTCCTCCCTTCATTCACAGGATGAACCGCAGAGTGCCTGGCAACAGATTGCATGAGCACCCACAAGGTGCCTGCCTTGGTTTTTCCTTTGTTTTTGAGATCGCTGCAACTCAGTGAATCAAAGCCCCCACATTGGATTTTTTCGCCTTTTTGTCCGCACGTTTTTCAACGGCGGTCTTGACGGCTTTTTTCTTGGCGGATTTTTTAGCGTTTAGACCTTTCATGATGGGCCCTCCTGCAGAGGCGGCACCGAGCGGCACCGCATTGCCTGAGTATAGACGCCGTTCACTCCTGCTTGGCTTTTCTGATACGCAGCGCCGTGGCGCCGATCACCAGCACCGCCAGGGGCGCCAGGTACAACCCGGCATCACGCGGGGTGAGGTCAACGCCGAGGCTGTGCAGCCCCCCGTATAGCAATTTGAACAAACTCAGCAGGTAGTAGGTGATGGCGATGATCGACAAACCTTCGACCGCCTTTTGAATCTTGATCTGGGTGGTGGCTCGAGCATTGAGGCTGTGCAGGATTTCGCAATTCTGCTCTTCGACTTCCACCTGGATCCGCGCTTGCAGCAACTCCCCCAGATTGGCCACGCTGTCACTCAAGCGCTCAAGGCGCTGATGGGTCGCTGAGCAATAACGTACCGTCGGCTTGAAACGCCGCTCGATAAACACCCCAAGGCGCTGGCAATCGCCCAAGTGGCTTTCGCGCAACTCGCCGATACGCTCGAACACCAACTGAGCGTAGGCCTCGGCGGCGCTGAAACGCTGGCGCGATTGAGCGGTGCTGCGCACGATGCGCGCCGACAGCGCGGAAATATCACCGAGCAAGCGCCGCGCCGTGGCGCTGCTGGCATCGGCCGTCTGCTCCGAAAGCTTGGCCCACTCTTCATCGAACGCCTTGAGCTGCTGGCTGACTTTCTTGGCCACCGGCAACGCCAGCGACGCCATCATCCGATACGTCTCGATCTCCAGAAGCCTGCGCACCATGCGGCCGAGGCGATAGTCGTTAAGCGAATCGTTGATCAACAGCAAGCGATTGACCCCCTCACCGCTCAAGCGAAAATCACTCCAGACCACCGCGTCGCCACTGCCGATCTTAGATCCGGCCGGGTCCTTGAAGCCGTAGGCCGCCGTTTGCCCGAGCCAGTCTTGCTGAGCCTCGACCAGCACTTGGGTAGCGTTGATGATCAGGTGTTCATGGTCACTGACCAGCGTCATCAGTGACGCCGGGAATGCCGGCCAAAGTTCGCCACCGGCGCTGCGTGGTACCACCAGCGTCAACGAGAGGAATTCGGTGTGGCGCTCCCATTTCAAGTCGCAGCCTTCAAGCTTGAGCAAGCCCTGGGTCTGTTGGCCAAGGCTATGACCCAAAGTCCCCGGATACAGTCGAGCCAGCACATGGTCCAGCGCACTGGCCTGGTCCTGCAGCGCTAGATGAAACACATGTGCCGGCGCACTGAAGTACACCGACGGTCGCGAATGAAGCTCGTTGTGCAGCTCGAATCTCAAAGGATGCATGGCTTACTGCTCATCGTCGCGGGGAGGATATAGCAGTGACGCCAGCTCAACGGGGGCAGTCACCGGCTTTAGGCGAGGAAGTCCTGCCGCCTTGTTGCAGGCCCCGCCGATGCGCAGAGTAGAGCTGTCTCGCCAATCCAGGCGGTCAAACCACGGCCAGGGAGGCCCCATGAACGATCCTAGAAAAACCTCATTTATCGCATCGCTGTACAGCACCACGCCTGGCCTTGAAGGCAGGATAGCCATGACTCAGAGCCACGCCGAAATCGATTTGGCAGAAAGCGGTTGGCTACGGATCTGGGAGGATCACGCCAGATTGCGGCCGATCCATTTTCGATTCGACTACCTTGAAGCCAGGGATAACCGAATCCACTACAACATCACCTGTGCAACGGATGTTGCTGGGTACCTGGGATGCAAGCTTGGCATCAGCAATGGCGGATATATGGGCTTCTACGGCAAGAATGAAATCACGTTTTTCTGGAAGGTCGAGACGATTGGCGACTGGGGTGGCGGCCAGACGCTCGACTTCTACCTTCGCGACCATGAAGGCCACCGCGTCAAGAATCGCAAGGAGTACCCTAACAACCCCCGCACTGACGACTTCTTGAATGTATCCAAGGGCGTAACCGTCGCCTTCCAAGCCCGAAACATTAGACCGCTGTGATCCAGTCGCAGGGGCAGTGCCATGAGGCTGCCCCGGCGATCACTACTACCAAAGCGCGAGGGTGTAATCGACGTTGACCCGCAGCTCATTGTCGTCACGATGGCTGGCGCCAGGCGTGAAGTCATTGCGATACCAGGCGTTGCGAACCCGCACCGCCACGCCCTTGAACGAGCCGTCCTGCACGGTGTAAGACACTTCGACATCCTTCTCGCTTTCGTTCAGGCCGCTGCCACCGAACTTGTCCAGTTCGATATTGCTGCCATCCACATAGCGCAGCATACCCTTGAGCCCCGGAATACCCACGCCGGCAAAATCGTAGTCGTAGCGTACTTGCCAACTGCGCTCGTGGGGGTTGATGAACTCGCTGCTCAGGGTCCCTTCGGTAATCACCAACGGCTCGGTGCCAAACAGATACGGCATCGCCGTGTCGCCATCCAGGCGCATGTAGCCTGCCCCAAGACTATGGGCACCGATTACATAGGTGAGCATCAACGCGGTGTTGCGGTTGTCTACGGGGCCTGCCTTGGCCGCGCCGTCTTCACCGGTAACAAACAGGCGAAAATCGCTTTTCAGCCGCCCCGGCCCCACCTTGCGCTCATCCACGAATCCGAAGAAATCCTTGCGGTACATCTGGTCAAGCTCGGCGTGGTAATACTTGAGCGTGAGCTGGGGCGACCAGGCATAGTCGCCGCCCAGAAAGAGGAAACGGTCCGACTCGGCTGCACCGTTGAAACGGCCATTGGGGCTGGCCACGGTCATTTTCTGGTAGTCGGTGGAGTCACGCAGGTTGATCCGGTCCAGCCAACCGGCATGCAGGGTCAGGTTGTCCAGATCCTTGGAGCGCAGGTAACTGCCACGAAAGGTCTGCGGCAACAGCCGCGTGGGGCTGGCAAAGGCAATCGGCAGGAAGGTGCTGATGGTGCCCACCTGCAGCTCGCTTTTGGAAACCTTCATTTTCGCCGTCAAGCCCAGCTCGGAGTATTCATCGGCAGGGTCGCGAGTGGTTCGATCAAAGGGCAGCAAGCCGGTACCTGCCCGCGCCTTGGAGGAATCCAGCTTGATACCCAGCAAGCCCTGGGCATCCAGGCCAAAGCCCACCGGCCCTTCAGTGAAGCCAGAACGAACATTGAGAATAAAGCCCTGGGCCCATTCCCGGGCGGCGGCTTGCGGGGTCGCATTCACGTAGTTGCGGTCAAAGTAGTAGTTGCGCATGACCAGGTTGGCCGTGCTGTCCTCGACGAAGCCACCTGCCCAAGCACTGGAAGCAAGGGCGAGCGATACCGACACACCCAGGGCGAGCAAAGAAGAAGTCTGCATGATGAGTTCACATTTTTTGTTGTTGTGGTGATTCCTGCCACTGACGTGGCAGGAGGGCTACTGCAGGTTGGGCTGATCAGTCATCCAGGACCGTAGGCTTGCGGGAAAGAAAGAACATCGCCGCCGCCGCGATGACGATGCCCGGTGCACAGGCCACCATCACGCCGACGGTGCCACCGCCCAAGGCCAGCATTTTCCCGGCGACCAGCGGACCGGTCATGGCGCCCAAGCGCCCGACAGCCACCGCACTGCCGACGCCTGTGGCTCGGACCTGGGTGAGATAAAACAAGGGGGCCAGGGCATACAGCACCCCTTGCCCACCCGTGGCGAACAGGCCTGCAACAAAGCCTGCCAGTAGCATGGTCTGCAGTTGGCTAGCCAACCCCAGGGCCGTCAACGAAGCGAGAATCCCAAGATAAATGATTGCCGCCATTGCCCAGGCTGGCAGGCGGTCCATCAGGGCACCCAGCACCAGGGTGCCCACCGCTGCGCCAATCTGCAGGGAGAACATCACCCAACTGGCCTCGCGGCCACTGTAACCCTGACCGACCAGCAAGCTGGGCAGCCAGTTGATCAGGATATAAACCACCATCAAGGTGAAGAAGTAGCTGACCCACAGCAGCAGCGTTGGCTTGCCGGCGCCGTTACGGAACAGACCCTGCCACAACCCCACCGACTCAAGTGGCTGCCCGGCACCTAGTGCTTCACGCTGGCGGAAAACCTGTGACTCCGGCAGGTAGCGCCACAACAGTGGCAAGATCATCAAGGGCACCACGCCACCGACGTAGAACACCACCTGCCAGCCACCGGAAAATCCGAGAATGCCAATGGTCGCCGCCATCGCCGCGCCCAGTGGCACGCCGCAATACATCATGCTGACCGCCGTACCGCGAAGGCGTGGCCCTGCCACTTCACTGGTCAGCGCGATCAGGTTCGGCAAAGCGCCTCCCAAGCCAATCCCGGTCAGGAAGCGTGCGCCGAGCAGGCTACTGAAATCCCAGGCCAGTGCAGTCCCCAGCGAGAACAGCCCGAACAGCGCAACCGAAGCCATCAGCACGCACTTGCGACCGATCCGGTCGGAGAGCCAGCCACCGACGAAGGCGCCGGGCAACAGCCCGAGAATCCCGGCACTGAACACCCAGCCCATCTGCAACTTGTCGAGCCCGAAAGCGGCAGCCATGCCTTGCGCGGCGATACCGGCAGCCTGTAGGTCCAGGCCCTCCATCAACGCCACGAGAAAACACAGGCCGATAGTGCAGGCCAGCTTTTTATCAATGCTTGCAGTCATGTTGCCACCCTGTTTTTTTGTTGTAAGGGGGATGTAGATGCCTTTTTGCAAGGGGTAGGAGTCGGCTTTAGCCGCGATGAACGCACCGCGGTTTGCCTGATGCACCGCGGTGCGTTCATCGCAGCCAAGGCTGGCTCCTACCCTAAACGGTGTTTGAGCAGGTCCAGGGCCACGTCGACGATCATGTCTTCCTGGCCACCCACCATCCGGCGCTTGCCCAGCTCGACGAGGATGTCGAGGGTCTTGAGGCCGTACTTGGCCGCGGCGATTTCGGCATGGCGCAGGAAGCTTGAGTAGACCCCGGCATAGCCCAGGCCCAGGGTTTCGCGGTCGACTCGCACCGGCCGGTCCTGCAATGGGCGAACGATGTCGTCGGCCGCGTCCATCAAGGTGTAGAGCTCGGTGCCGTGGTTCCAGCCCATGCGCTCGGCGGCTGCGATAAAGACTTCCAGTGGCGCATTGCCGGCGCCGGCGCCCATGCCAGCCAGGCTGGCGTCGATGCGATCACAACCTTCTTCCACGGCGGCGATGGAGTTGGCCACGCCCAGGCTCAGGTTGTGGTGGGCGTGCATGCCGGTCTGGGTCTCGGGCTTGAGCACGGCCTTGAAGGCGCGCATGCGGTCGCGGATGTCCTGCATGTTCATGGCGCCACCGGAGTCGGCCATGTAGATGCAGGTGGCGCCGTAGCTCTCCATCAACTTCGCCTGCTCGGCCAGTGTCTCGGCCGGGACCATGTGGCTCATCATCAAAAAGCCAACGGTGTCCATGCCCAGCTCGCGGGCGTATTCGATGTGCTGCCTGGACACGTCCGCTTCGGTGCAGTGGGTGGCCACGCGCACCACACGGGCGCCAGCGTTGTAGGCCGCCTTGAGGTCGTGGACCGTGCCGATGCCGGGCAGCAGCAAGGTGGCGATCTTGGCATGGCTGATCACATCAGCCACCGCCTCGATGTACTCAAGGTCGGTGTGCTTGCCAAAGCCGTAGTTGAAGCTTGAACCCTGCAGGCCGTCGCCGTGGGCGACTTCGATGGAATCGACGCGGGCCTTGTCCAGGGCGCGGGCAATGTCCTGCACGTTCTGGATCGAGTACTGATGACGGACGGCATGGCTGCCATCGCGCAGGGTTACGTCCGAGATATAGAGTTTTTTGCCGGGATTATTAAAGGTCATGTCGGTCTCCTCAGGCGTTCTGCAGCGACTGGGCCATACGCTCGGCAGTGGCCAGCGCGGCGGAGGTCATGATGTCGAGGTTGCCGGCATAAGCTGGCAAGTAGTGGGCGGCGCCTTCGACTTCGAGGAAGATCGAAGTCTTCAGGCCGCTGAACTGGCCGTGGCCAGGGATGGTCAGCGGCGCGTCTTCGGGGATCACGTCGAACTGCACCTGCTGCTTCAGACGATAACCTGGCACGTAGGCCTGCACGGCGGCGGCCATTTCTTCAACCGAGGCGGCAATGCGGCTCTGGTCAGCGGCTTCGGACAGCACGAACACCGTGTCGCGCATCATCAGCGGCGGCTCGGCCGGGTTCATGACGATGATCGCCTTGCCCTTGGCGGCGCCACCGATCACTTCAATGGCCTTGCTGGTGGTTTCGGTGAACTCGTCGATGTTGGCACGGGTGCCGGGGCCGGCCGACTTGCTGGCGATAGAAGCGACGATTTCGGCGTAGTGAACCTTGGCCACCCGCGAGACGGCCGCGACCATCGGGATGGTGGCCTGGCCACCGCAGGTGACCATATTGACGTTGAGCTGGTGCAGGTTCTGCTCCAGGTTGACCACCGGCACGCAGTACGGGCCGATGGCCGCAGGCGTCAGGTCGATCAGGCGGATACCGGGTTTGATCGAACGCAAAAAAGCATCGTTCTTGACGTGGGCGCCGGCGCTGGTGGCATCGAAGACAAAATCGATGTCAGCGAACTCAGGCAGACGGGTCAGGCCTTGCACGCCTTCGTGGGTCGTGGCCACGCCCATCCGTGCGGCGCGCGCCAAGCCATCGGAGGCCGGGTCGATACCCACCATCACCGACATTTCCAGGTGCTGCGCATTGCGCAAAATCTTGATCATCAGGTCGGTGCCGATGTTGCCGGAACCGATGATGGCGACTTTTAGTTTCTTCATTGGGGCTGTCTCTTGTGCAGGCACGTCACCGATCACTCGGCACTGAATTCCACCGCGACCTGGCCGAGGCCTTCGATCACAGCCTCGAAACGATCACCGCCGGCCACGGCCGCCATTGGCCCCAGCGCACCGGTCAATACGATGTCACCGGCCTTGAGCGGCTCGCCCAGGCGGGCCATGGTGCGCGCCAACCAAACCGCCGCGTTGAGCGGGTGGCCCAGGCACTCGGCACCGCTGCCGCTGGAGACTTCCTCGCCATTGCGAGTCATGCGCATGCGCGCTTCACGCAGGTCCAGGCCTTCGATACGGCGGGCCGGGCCACCGAGCACATAGCAACCACTGGAAGCGTTGTCTGCCACGGTGTCGACAAAGCGGATATTCCAGCCCTGCACACGGCTGCCGACGATTTCCAGGGCCGGTACTACCCAGCCCGTGGCTGCCAGCACATCGGCGAAACTGGTGTCGGCCAGCGGCAGATCCTTGTCCAGGATCAGGGCGATTTCGGCCTCGATTTTCGGCTGCATCACGCGGCTGAACGGCACCACTTCGTTGTCGCCGTAGCACATGTCGGCAAACAGAGTGCCGAAGTCTGGCTGGTCAACGCCCAGTTGGGCCTGCACCTTAGGGTTGGTCAGGCCGATCTTGCGACCGACCACGCGGCGGCCATCAGCCACGCCGTGTGCCACGTTGAGCCGGGCGATGGCATAGGCCAGTTCGCCGTTGTCGGTGCCAATGCGCTCTCGCACAGGTTCGATGGCTTCGCCGCTGGCCTCTGCCTGGCGCAATGCACTGGCCAGTTGTTCGAGTGTTTGTTGAGTCATGTTCATGTGCACCTCGATCAGTGGCTCAAAAAGTCCAGGACCATACGGTTGAACTTGTCGGCGTGCTCCCACTGGGCCCAGTGGCCGCAGCGGTTGAACACATGCAATTCGGAATTGGGGAGGCCAGCGATCAGGCGCAGGCCAGTGTCCATCGGCACGAAGCGGTCGTTGCGGCCCCAGATCACCAGGGTCTGGGCAACGATCTCGCCCAGGCGTGGGCCAAAGTCAGGGAATTGCTTGGGGTTGGCGGCCAGGCTGGCCACGAAGTTTTCCAGGTGGTCGCGGCGCTTGAGCATGTTGTCCAGGCGGGTCTGGAACAGGGCGTCGGTCAGGTCGCTGGTGTCGTAGACGAAGACGTTCATCATCTTCTTCAGGTTTTCAATGGTCGGTTCGCGGTACAGGCCTTGCAGCAACTTGATGCCTTCGGTTGGCATCGGCACGAACGGGCTGGCACCGCCAGTGCCGCCGCCCATCAAGACCAGTTTGCCGACCCGATCAGGGTGGCTCAGGGCAAAGGCCACGGCGCTGTGTCCGCCCATGGAGTTGCCGAGGATATGCACCCGATCGATGTCCAGGTGATCGACCAGGCCCTTGAGCACACGGGCGTTGAGGTCTGAGCGCGAACTGTCGCAGAGGATTGAGTCGCTTTTGCTCCAGCCCGGGCAGTCCATCAGGATGACCCGGTAGCCGGCGTCGGTAAGCGGTTCAATGTTGCGGTTGAAGTTGGCCCAGCCGCTGGCGCCAGGGCCGGAGCCATGAAGCATGACAACAGTTTCGCCGCCTTTTTCACCACAGTCGTTGTAGTGAATGTTGAGGGTGCGCTCACCCTCCTGGATTTGAGCAAATTGACTGGTGGCAGCTTCGGTATATTGGGTCATGGGATCTCTCCAGAAAGTGTTCAGGAATACGCCGGTGCATGGGCACAAAGGGCGCCGAAGCCGGCGATCCACTCAGGGATCGGACGGTAATAGGAATGACTGGCCTCGCACGGGCCAAAGGCCGACAGCGCTGCAAAGGCCGCGACCCAGGTTTTCACTTCGTGAGTGGATTTTCCGGCCAGGGCCGACAAGGCTTCGTTACTCAGGCCATCGAGTTCGCTCAGGCGCCCTTGAGCCAGGCAATCGAGAAAACTGCGGTCCCACTCAGGGTTCAACGGATGCAGCGAGTGCTGGTCCTCGACGAAGTGCCGGGCAGCCGCGATCACACGCTGTTGGCGGGCATCTCGCTCATTGGCCGGTAAGTTGCGACCACTGCCCATCAGGCGATCAGCCATGCGCGCGTCGACCTGGGCCAGCTCCGGCACGGGCGGCTGATGCGACAACCCGCCAGAGCCCAGAATCAGCACGCGCTTGCCCAGGCCCTGGGCAAACCGGCCGATGGCCTCACCGAGCAGCCGTGCTCGCTCAAAGCTGGGCAAAGGTACAGCCACCGCATTGATAAACACCGGAATCACCGGGCAGCTGTCCAGACCGCCCAACAACAGTTCCAGCGGCTGGGCAAATCCGTGATCGACCTGCATGCGGTAGGACACCGCGGCATCGACGCCGGCCTCCAGCACGGCCGTGGCGCAGGCTTCAGCCAGC
This sequence comes from Pseudomonas sp. KH_021, assembly GCF_057838865.1. NCBI lineage: Bacteria > Pseudomonadati > Pseudomonadota > Gammaproteobacteria > Pseudomonadales > Pseudomonadaceae > Pseudomonas > Pseudomonas sp. KH_021. Next base: position 4,860,508 of record NZ_CM174477.1, read on the forward strand.
ACCTTGGGAACGTTGAGCGGACCTGCCGCGGTGCCGAAGTCACCGATGGCCTCGGCCGCCATGCCGATGCAGAACGAGGGCATCACGTCGTAGAAAAAGCCGTTGTAGTGATCCGGCGCAAACAGGATCACCAGCTCCGGTGCGAAGGCTTCGATTCGAGCACGCGCCTGGGCAATCACCTGATCGACCTCGGCCAGCACTTCAGGTGCCGGGTCTACGTGGCCGACCAGAGGCGTGTGCGACAGGCATTGCAGCAAAGCTGTCATCTCAGGCCACCTTGCTGACGCAGGGGGTGTCGGCCACCAGTGCGGTCGCCGAGAGTGCCAGGGACAACTCGTCGCACACGTGGCCAACCGTCTGTGGGATCGCCAGGCCAGCCAGGAATCGGTCCGGGCGAACCAGGGCGATGGACGCCGGGTAGCGGCCGAACCACTCTTTCAGGCGGCCGGTGCTGTCGCCAATGCGGATAACGCCCGGGCCAACCTCACGCTCGCCGCTCAACTGCACGCAGGGCAGGACTTGAATGAAACGGGTTCCCAGGCGCGTCCAGAAAGCGATCTGCTCGGCGCTCAGGCCCCAGGTCGGATTGCTGCCCCAGGCGATGATGGCGAAATTGCTGCCGATCACTTCGTCGAGCAGCACCTGCTCGCCCGCTTCGGTCTGCACCTTGGGCTGGATAAACATGCGCCCGACCGGTGATTCGCGTACCTCTGGGCCGGCCTTGACCAGTGCTCCGGTGGCGTATTGCGGCATCGGCTTGAAGCGCATTTCCAGGAAGTAGCGCTTGACCGGAGGCAAATAATTGAGCAGCCAGGACACACCGTCACGCAGCGCGCCCTGCCAGCGCTTGGGCGGCGCCAACACGTGGCCTGCGAGCACCGACAGGTCAATCATCGCCTTGGCATGGTCGCGCCGCTCTTGCTCGTAGGTGTCCAGCAGCGGTGGCTTGGCCAGGCCCTTGACCACCAACGCCAGCTTCCACGCCAGGTTGCAGGCATCGCGCATGCCGCTGTTGTAACCCTGGCCTTGCCAGACCGGCATGATGTGCGCGGCGTCGCCGGCCAGCAGCACCCGGCCGTCACGGAAGCGCCCGGCCAGACGCGCATTGTGGGTGTAGACCCGGCTACGGATCAGCTCGACCCGATCCGGGTCGGGCAACACCTTGGACAACAGCTTGCGCATGTTTTCCGGCCGGCTCAATTCGGCTTCGGTTTCGCCCGGCATCACCATGAATTCGAAACGGCGTACCCCGTGCGGCAGCGCGGCCGACACATACGGACGAACCGGGTCGCAGCACAGGTAGACGTTGGGGGTGCTCAACGGATCATTGGCGATATCGACCACGATCCACTGGTTGGGCGCGGTCTTGCCCTCGAAGGAGATGCCTAGTGTGCGACGGACCAGACTGTTGCCACCGTCGCAGCCCACCAGGTAATCAGCACGCACTCGCTCAGTACTGCCCGAGGCGGTCTGCAGTTTCAGCGTCACGCCTTCGGCGTCCTGGCTGAACTCCATCAGTTCACGGGAAAACAAGCTACTCACGTTGTCAAAACGCTCCAGCCCCTGAAACAGCACGGCATCCACCAGCGGCTGAATGAAGGCGTTGCGACGCGACCAGCCAAATTCATCGGTCATTGGCTGGATGTCGGCAAAGCAACGACCCTTGGGCGTTAGGAAGCGCATGGCGTGCCAGGGCGTGGTGTGGGGCAGTACTTTGTCCACCAGGCCGAAGGACTGCACCGTGCGCAAGGATTCATCGTCGATGCCGATGGCCCGTGGGTAGTCGATCAGCTTGTCGAGCTTCTCGATCACCAATACATCGATACCCATCTGGCCCAGGTAGTTGGCGATGGCCAGGCCAACGGGGCCGCTACCCAGGATGGCGACCTGGGCGTGGTAGTCGATCTGAGAGGCATTTTCGGGGCGAATGACGTTCGTGGTTTTCATTGTTCTCACCGCTTGAAACCGTGTTGCAACAGCCGGCAGGCCGAATTCGGACAAGCCGGGGCCGATCCCTGGATGCCGGGGCATCGGGACTAGAAGGTGCTGTTTGCGAAAAAGGGCTTAGCTGGATCGGCGCGATGCCGAAAGAGGGTCAGGGCCGCGAGGGGCGACTGCGTTGAGCGCAGTGAAGGTGTAGGCTTGGCTCATCATCATTCTCCCGTTCGAGGGGTATTTGTCGTTGTCGGGGCTAGTATAGGAACGGCCCGCGCTGACTCACAACGAAAAACCAGCGTCATGTGCACCAGATGCACATCCTTGTTTTATAAGGATTTTTTAGTACTTATGGCCTCTCAAAACGATACCGAATACAAAACCGTGCGCGGCCTGACGCGCGGTCTTGCGCTGCTCAACACCCTCAATCGACTGGACGGCGGCGCGACCACTGCACGCCTGGCGGAGCTCAGCGGGCTGCATCGCACCACCGTGCGCCGGCTGCTGGAAACCTTGCAAGATGAGGGCTATGTGCGCCGCAGCGAATCGGACGACAGCTATCGCCTGTGCCTGAAGGTGCGCGAGTTGAGCGAAGGGTTTCGGGACGAACAATGGATCTCGGCGCTGGCGGCACCGATGCTGGCTGATTTACTTCAAGAAGTGGTCTGGCCGACCGACTTGTCCACCCTGGATGTGGACGCCATGGTTGTGCGTGAAACCACGCACCGATTCAGTCGGTTGTCGTTTCACCGCTCTATTGTCGGGCGCCGATTACCGCTGCTGCTGACGGCCACGGGCCTGGCTTACCTGGCTTTTTGCCCGGACGCGGAGCGCGAAGGCATCATCGAATTGCTGGCCAGCCGTGACGATGAAGAAGGCCGCTTGGCCCGCGACCCGGAAAAACTCGACAACCTGCTGCGCAAGACACGTCATCGCGGCTACGGCGAGAACTACATGGGCTGGAACAAGGAAGAGCGGATTGCCTCGATTGCCGTGCCGATCCACGGCCGTCAACGCCTGCTCGGTTGCATCAACATTGTGTATGTGGCCAAGGCCATGACCATCGAGCAGGCGGTTACGCGCTTTCTGCCCGCGCTGCAACGCACTGCCCGACGGATTGAAACAGCCGTGTTTGAGCCCGAGCCAATGATCGATTCATAAAGCAACCGGCGTCGGTGCCAGGATAAATTCCTGATAACCGGAATGGATCACGTACCAGGCGAAATAACAGAAGATCGCCGCCGATGCCATATAGGCGTACTTCAGCAGCCGCTCTCCCAAAAGCTTGCCGCCATGGCTTGCGGTAACGCACAGGGCGATTGTCCAGACCAGCCCTGCGCAGAAAAAACCCGCCAGAAATACTCCGGCCTGCAGGACACTGCCGCTGCCCGATCGGGAAATCAGGGTACCGCCCACCGCGGCAAACCAGAGGATTGCGCTGGGCGATGACATCGCCAGGAAAATCCCCCGCCCGAATGCCTTGGCCGACGACCCTTCAATTGCCTGGGTGGCCACCGCCAACTCCCCGCCCGCGCTGAACGCGGCCTGCAGCATCTTGGCGGCGAAGTACACCAACAGCACCGACCCACCGATCCACAGCCCCCATCGAACCGCCTCGAACTGCAACAGCACGGTCATACCGGCAAGGGCCAGGACCGCGTAGACCAAGTCGCCCACACAGGTCCCCAGGCCCAGCCAGAAGCCTTGCAGATAACCGCGCTGCATGGCGAGGGTGATCATGGCGATATTGGCAATGCCGATATCCAGGCACAGCGACAAACTCAACAAAAAGCCATTGGAAAAAGGCATCACAACGTCCAACGCAGATGGGGTAGGAACAGAGCTTGCTCGTGATAAAGGCAACGCGGTCTATTTGAATGACCGCGTCGTCTTTATCACGAGCAAGCTCTGTTCCTACAGGATTTCATTCATCAATGTTTCGATCAATTGCCCAGCCGGCATGGCCCGCGCCAGTGGAGCGCCCTGCCCGGCCCATTGCACGGCAAAATCGTCGTTGCCCTGGGCCGATGCCAGCGCCAACAGCGCTTTGGTGGCCGAATACGGCAAGGGGTAGTCAGGCATCGCGGGCGCCGAAGGGTTGCCGATGTCAGTGAACAAACGGTTGACCATTCCGCGTGCCGGACGACCTGAAATCGCAGCAGTGATGGCGGTGCGCTCGGTACGGTCGGTCTTGAACGCCTCACGATACGCCGCATTGGCCGATGACTCCGGGCACAGAATAAACGCGGTGCCCAGTTGCGCCGCCTGCGCGCCCAAGGCCTGCACGGCACGAATGCCTTGCCCGTCCATAATCCCGCCGGCAGCGATCAGCGGTAGTCGAATCTGCGCAGCCAGCGTGCGTACCAAGGCAAATACACCGATACCCGCGTCACCGTTTTGCGGGTCGAATACCCCTCGGTGCCCCCCGGCTTCAACGCCTTGGGCAACGATAGCATCCAAGCCTGCCGTTTCGATCCGGCGAGCTTCGGCAAGCGTGGTCGCACAGCCCAGCAGGCGAATGCCCACCGCCTTCAGCCGGTCAATAAACGCCTGGGAAGGCAGACCGAAATGAAAGCTGACCACCGCAGGACGCATTTGAAGCAGCATCTCAAGCATCGGCGTGTTGTCGATGAAGGTGAAGTAGCTGGAGGCCAGCGTTTCAGGCGGCGCTGCAGCAAACTCCGCAAACAGCGGCGTCAGGTGCTCCAGCCACTGCTGCTCACACGCAGGCTTGCGCTGCTCGGGTTGGTGGCAGAACAAATTGACGTTAAAGGGCTGGGTCGTGAGGGCGCGCGTCTGCTCGATCAGTGCCCGCGCCTGGTCGGGCGTGCTCGCACTCAAACCGATCGAACCCAGCCCACCAGCGTTGGAAACCGCCGCTGCCAATGCTGGCGTGGACACGCCGAGCATGGGGGCCTGAATGATGGGGTGGACAATGCCAAGCCGTTCGGTGATACGCATGGTGCAAGCCTCTTCGCCGGGTGGTCGGTTGAATTACCATCCCGGCGCGGCTTTGCGCAAGGGCAAACTGTAGCCGCTGCCGATAGGCTGCGATCGCCCGCAAAGCGGGCGCCCCTGACGGGCCGCATCGCAGCCTTCGGCAGCGGCTACAGTACGCCAGACTTCTTCGCCACATGGGTGGATATCGCATCCATCAGCGGTGGCGACAGGCAATCATAGGGCTCAAGCCCCAGCGCCTTGAGCCGACTGCGGACATCGCCCATCTTGGCCGGATCCACCCCCGACTCGATGATCGAGGAGACGAAGGCTGCAAATTGCGGGGCCGACCAGCCTTTCTCCGCTGAGAGCTCGGTATGGATGAAATCGTAGCCATACAGCGGGTGTTCGGTGTTCTCGATGCGCCCATACAGATGCACGCCACACTCGCGACAGGCATGGCGCTGGATGGTGGCCTTGGGGTCGACCACGTGCAGTTTTTCGCCATGTTCGGCCACCTGCAGTTTGTCCCTGGGCACCACGGCCACCAGAGAAAACAGCGCACCCTTGGGCTTCCAGCACTTGGTGCAGCCACAGGCATGATTAAAAGACGCCTGCGCATCAATTCGCAGCCGCACCGGGTCCTTGCTGCAATGGCATCGCAGGCTGCCACCGGTGAAATCATCACGACCGGGAGTAATGCCATTATCGATCGATGGATGCAGCGAAACGGTTGTGCTCATGGTTCACCTCCTGGGATACGGGGCTGGATAGCGACGGCACCGGCCGTCATTTGCACACCCCCGCCCCGAGGATTAAGGTGAGCAGACAACGCGCTTTTGAATCCCACTTAAGGATAGTGGCTGCCATCGAATCGGGCCGTGCCAATGGTCCGCAAAGGAGCACAGTGCCATGAGCGTGCAACTCAATCACACCATTGTCTGGTGTACAGATAAACGCAAGTCAGCCAGCTTTCTCTGCCAGATCCTTGGGCTGCCGCCCGCCAAGCCGTTCGGCCCGATGCTGGTGGTGCAACTGGCCAACCAGGTCTCGCTGGATTACTACGAGAACGATCAGGTCAGCCAGCAACACTATGCCTTTCTGCTGGATGAAGACGAGTTCGATCACGTCTTTGCCCGCCTCAAAGGGCGCGACCTGCCGTACTGGGGCGACCCCGGCAAGCAGAAACCGGGGGAAATCTACCAGCTCAATGGCGGGCGCGGCCTGTATTTCGATGACCCCGATGGGCACCTGCTAGAAGTCATGACCCAGCCCTACAGCGCCTGAAACCTCAGCCCAGCAGCAGCCGGGCATAGGCCTCGCGGTCCATGTTAGCCCCGCTGAGGATCACCCCGACCTTGCGCCCCTGCTGGCGCTCGCGTTCCTGAATCAATGCTGCCAGCCCCGCTGCACCCGCCCCCTCAGCCATGTTGTGGGTGTCCTCGTGGAATATCCGAATGGCCTGGGCGATCTCGGCATCGCTGACCCGCACTATGCGCGCCGCCCCTTGCTGAACGATCTCAAAGGCCTCGGGCGACGGCATGCGACAGGCAATTCCATCGGCAAAGGTCGCGGCACTTTCGGTGGTGACGATCCGTCCCTGCTCGAAGCTCTGGGCATAGGCATCGGCTTCGGTCGACACCACGCCGACGATCTCGGTGTCCAGGCCCAAGAGGTCTCGCGTGCGGATCAAGCCGCAGATACCCGAGCCCATGCCAATCGGTACATAGACCGTGTCGAGCCCCTGCACGGCTTCGAGCAGCTCCAAAGCATAGGTGGCAACGCCGCGAATCAGGTCTGGATGAAAGGCCGGCACCGCCTCATAACCCTGCAGTTGAGCCTGGCGTGCGGCCTCCTGGCGCGCCTCATCGAAGTCCCGTCCATGCTCGATCAGTTGAGCACCCATGGCGCGCATCGCCGCATTCTTTTCCACGGAGTTGCCTTCAGGCACGACGATGATCAACGGCAAACCCACACTGCGCGCCGCCAGGGCCAGGCTTTGCCCATGGTTGCCGCGAGTGGCGGTGACCAGCCCGCGAACGCCAGGGTTGCGTTGCATCAGCGCCTGGACATAGAGCACGCCACCACGGACCTTGAAAGCACCGGTCGGGGCGTGGTTTTCGTGCTTGACCCAGACCTCGCAGCCCAGCCGCTCGGCCAGGCGCGGCCAGGCGTACTGGGCCGTGGCAGCAATAATAGGGCGTATTTGCTGGGTCGCTTCGCGCAGGGAGTTCAGGTCGAACATGGGACACCGTCTTGCCAGGGAGTTGACCTGATCTTAGGAGCCACGCATTGTATGGGTAAAACCTTATATTGCATGGGCAACAATAAAATGTGGACGCCGGTACTGATCGATTCGCAGCAACCGCGCTACCTCGCCCTGGTGGACGCCATCGCCCGCGCCATCGAATCCGGCGAGTTGAAGGTGGGTGAACGCTTGCCACCGCAGCGGCGGTTGGCCTGGAACCTGGGCCTGAACCCCAGTACCACCATGCAAGCGTATCGCGAGGCGGCACGTCGGCATCTGGTCTCCGGTGAAGTGGGTCGTGGCACTTACGTGTTGGCCGGCAGTAAAGAGGCCACGCTGTTCCGTCTCAAGCACCCCGGCGATCGTCCCAACCTGATTGACCTGTCCACCAATGTGCCGGTCATCGACGACGCCAATACCGATATGACCACCAGCCTTGCCGCACTGGTGCAATCGGGCACCGGGCATCTGCAACACTATTTGTCGGCCCAGGACCTTCTACTTGCCCGCGCACGGGGTGCCGCTTGGCTTTCAACCCGCGGTTTGAATCTGCCCCCTCATCACCTGTTGCTCTGCGCCGGGGCTCAGCAAGGGCTGTTCAGCGCCCTGCTGTCACTGTGCCAACCGGGAGAGCCAGTGCTGGTGGAAGCCTTCACCGCCCCTGGCATCAAGGCTGCCTGCCGACAATTGCGCCTGCCTTTACACGGGGTGGCCATGGACCGCCATGGCATTGTTGCCGAGGACCTGGAGCGCATGGCCCGGGCGACCGGCGCGAAGGTCGTGGTGTTGACGCCCACCCTGCAAAACCCCACCGGGGCCTGCATGAGCGAGCACCGACAGATGGAGGTGGCTGAAGTGGTACGCCAGCATGATTTGCGGGTGATCGAGGACGATGTCTACGGCGCGCTGGCTTCGACGCCCCCGTTGTCGCGTCTGCTTGGCCGGCACGGGTTGCTGGTCACCAGCCTGTCGAAGACCGTTGCACCGGGCTTGCGGATTGGCTGGATGGCGGGCGAGCCGCAAATGCTCGAACGTATTGACCCCCATGCCCAGGCCACTCACTGGGATGTGTCGCCGCTGAGCCTGCACATCGCCAGCCAATGGATCGACGACGGCACGGCCCAGCGCCGGCTGGCCTGGCAAATCGCAGAGATCGAACTGCGCTGGCGGCTGGCCAAAAAAATCCTCGGCCCGGCCTTGGATGACACTGGAGTACCTTCGCCTCACGTGTGGGTCAACTGTGCCACATCGGCCGCCATCGCCACCCAGAGGTGCCGGGAAGCGGAAGTGGAAGTCGTGCCAGCAGAGGTGTTTGCGGTGAAGTCTGGCGAGACCCAGGCGATACGGGTCAGTTTGTCGGCGGCGCCAAACCTTGCAGAACTCAAGGTGGCGCTGGAGCGGATTGCGCAGGTGGTGCGGTGCTGATCGGGCTTGCTCTAATACCTGTAGGAGCCAGCCTTGGCTGCGATGGCATCACCGCAATACCTTAGACAGACCGCGCCGCCTTCATCGCGGTGGTCCGGCATTCCGGTAAACCCTGCTCCTACAGCCATCAACCGTTGGAGCAGCCACTGCCCATCACACGGTATTCCATAGTGTGACGCTGGCCTTGGCTGTCTTCGTAGACCATGCGTGCCGGAACCACTTCACAGACATTGGGGGTCGAGGAAATACTGATCACTTTGGCAACGTCTGGGTTTTGCGAGTAGTCGTATTTTTCGACCTGCGTCGATGGATTACCACCCGCCAGAGCAACAGTGGAAAAACCGATCAGGGCGAGTATCAAGAAACTTTTCATATGGATTGGCCTTTAAAGCAATCGCATCAAGATTGACTTCATTTGCCGAGTGGGGCGGGAAGAAGTTGTCGAGCCATACTGGCCGGACACGAAATACCTTATCCCTGGACGCTATTCTCTTCAGGGACAGTAATAGGGTACAACTTTCTATATTTGGTTAAAGTATCAACACTGACATTCACTGTTACCAATAACGCAACAATATCCCCGCTCCCACCTCAGGACCTTGCCCCCGTGCCACTGCACTTCAGCCTCCTTGACGACCTGCAGTACCCACTGCTGAACAAATTCTACAAAGACCAGGGCTCTTCCATGCGAGCCGTCAAGGGCGCGCAACTGTGGGTGGCTCGCGCGCCGGACATTATCGGCGGGCTGTGCTTGAAAGACGTGCAAGGGGGTTACTGGCTGACGGGCTTGTGGGTCGACCCGGACTGGCGCCAGCAGTCGGTGGCCAGCGCTTTGATCGAGCATGCAGTGCAGTCCTGTCAAACGCCGGTCTGGCTGTTCTGCCATCCCGACCTGTGCGGGTTCTACCAGCGTCTTGGCTTTGCGCAGGCGGGGGATACGATGCCCGCCGTGCTGTTCGAAAAGCTGGTGCGCTATCAGCGCAACAAGGTGCTGATCGCTCTGGAGCGCGTCAGTCGTCCTGCTTTGGATCAAGCCCGGGAAATAATACTTCGGTAAAACCGAACCGGCTGAAATCGGTGATCCGCGAAGGGTACAAGCGGCCGATCAGGTGATCGCACTCATGCTGCACCACCCGGGCATGAAACCCTTCGGCGACCCGTTGAATCGGATTGCCCTTGGGGTCGAAGCCTTCATAGCGAATGCGGGCAAATCGCTCCACCACGCCGCGCAAGCCAGGCACCGACAGGCAACCTTCCCAGCCCTCTTCAAGCTGTGGGCCCAACGGGGTGATCAACGGGTTGAGCAATACGGTTTGTGGCACCGCCTCGGCCTGCGGATAGCGCTCGCTGCGCTCGAAACCAAAGATAACCAGTTGCAGGTCCACGCCAAGTTGCGGCGCTGCCAGGCCCACACCGCCGACGTGCTCCATGGTCTGGAACATGTCGGCAATCAGCTGCTCAAGCTCGGCACTGCCGAACATCGAGGCCGGCACCTCAGGGGCGACCCGCAGCAAACGTTCGTCGCCCATTTTCAGAATTTCACGAATCATGCTTTTCCCTGCTCGGTAATTCGGCATCGGAGGGGATCGAATGATCGCGCCCAAGGCCCGAAACATGATGTTTCTCATGATCGCCGCGGTGTTCGCCGGCAACCTTTTCGCCCGGGTCTTTGCCTTCAGTGGACATATGCTCGATCACTGCGTTCATTTCCGCGCCCAGCAACAATACAGCGGCGGAAATATAAAAATACAGCAACAAGACAATGATGGCGCCGATACTACCGTACATGGCGTTGTAGTCGGCAAAGGTCTTCACGTAATAGCCAAAGCCCAGTGAAGCCAGAATCCAGACCACCACGGCCAAGACTGAACCTGGAGTAATGAAGCGAAATTCCTGTTTGACGTCAGGCATCACGTAATAGATCAATGCCACCGCCACCATCAGCAGAATCACGATAAAAGGCCAGCGCACCACCGTCCAGAGCGTGACGATGATGTCTTCCATACCGATCTGCGACGCCACCCAACTCATCACCTGCGGACCCAGGACCATCAATGCCGCCGCCACCAGCAGCATGCCGGCAATGCCAATGGTGTAGAAAATCGACAACGGAAAGCGCTTCCACACCGGCCGCCCCTCAACCACGTCATAAGCGGCGTTCATCGCACTCATCATCAACCGCACGCCGGCAGACGCTGTCCACAGCGCAATCACGATACCCACCGACAGCAACCCGCCCTTGGACTGTTGCAATTGGTCGATCACAGGGTTCACCTGCTCCAGCGCCTGGGGGGGCAACACCAGTTCCGACTGCAGGCGCAGCCAGGAGAAAAAGTCCGGCAGGTGCAGAAAGCCGATCAAGGCAATCAGAAACAGCAAGAAAGGGAACAGCGAGAACAGCATCTGGTAGGCCAGTGCCGAGGCATAGGTCGACATCTCGTCTTCCATGAACTCGTGCACTGTTCTGTACAGCACCCGCCCCAGCGGCAGTCCACGCAAGTCAGGAAAAATCATAGCGTCTCCTTTCGCCGCTAACCAAAGGTGCCCAGTCGCACCGCAAGCGCAGGTTTTACAACAAAGTAGCCGAATTGACGACCGCACAATGCCTTTTCGGCCTGCCGGACAACCTGCTGGGCTTCCCTTGAGCTCTTGGCCGACACCTTCCCCTGTAGGAGCAGAGCTTGCTCGCGATGAACGCACCGCGGTCTGTCTGCTGTATTGCGGTGAGGCCATCGCGAGCAAGCTCTGCTCCTACATTGGTTGCAACGTGCCATGGCCTGTGAGATTGGCGTTGCCAGCCACGCGCAATCGCGCAATCCCCACCGAACCCACAAAAATCAAAAGCCGAACCACCAAGGCTAACAACGCCGATCTCACAGAAAATGGCACGTTGCAACCAATGTAGGAGCCGGCTTCAGCCGCGATGCGCCGCGCGGGCGGCGCTCGATTTACGCAACAGCACAAAACCCAAGGCAAGCGCCTGGAAGCCTTGATGCGGCCTTCCTCCCTTCATTCTCAGGGTGAACCGCAGAGTGCCTGGCAACAGATCGCATGAGCCCCACTAGGTGCCCGCCTTGGTTGTTCCTTTGTTCTTGAGATCGAGCGCCGCCCGCGCGGCGCATCGCGGCTAAAGCCCGCTCCTACATTGGTTGCAACGTGCCATGGCCTGTGAGATTGGCGTTGCCAGCCACGCGCAATCGCGCAATCCCCACCGAACCCACAAAAATCAAAAGCCGAACCACCAAGGCTAACAACGCCGATCTGACAGAAAATGGCACGTTGCAACCAATGTAGGAGCCGGCTTTAGCCGCGATGCGCCGCGCGGGCGGCGCTCGATTTGGGCAACAGCGCAAAACCCAAGGCAAGCGCCTGGAAGCCTTGATACGGCCTTCCTCCCTTCATTCTCAGGGTGAACCGCAGAGTGCCTGGCAACAGATCGCATGAGCCCCACTAGGTGCCTGCCTTGGTTTTTCCTTTGTTTTTGAGATCGAGCGCCGCCCGCGCGGCGCATCGCGACCAAGGTCTGCTCCTACATTTGTTGCAACGTGCCATGGCCTGTGAGATTGGCATTGCCAGCCACGCGCAATCCCCACCGAACCCACAAAAATCAAAAGCCGAACCACCAAGGCTAACAACGCCAACCCCACAGGCCATGGCAGTGAGATTGGCGTTGCCAGCCACGCGCAATCCCCACCGAACCCACAAAAATCAAAAGCCGAACCACCAAGGCTAACAACGCCGATCCCACAGAAAATGGCACGTTGCAACCAATGTAGGAGCAGACCTTGGTCGCGATGCGCCGCGCGGGCGGCGCTCGATTTGGGCAACAGCGCAAAACCCAATGCAAGCGCCTGGAAGCCTTGATACGGCCTTCCTCCCTTCATTCTCAGGGTGAACCGCAGAGTGCCTGGCAACAGATCGCATGAGCCCCACGAGGTGCCCGCCTTGGTTGTTCCTTTGTTCTTGAGATCGAGCGCCGCCCGCGCGGCGCATCGCCGGCTAAAGCCGGCTCCCACATTGGTTGCAACGTGCCATGGCCTGTGAGAGTGGAGTTGTCAGCCACGCGCAATCGCGCAATCCCCACCGAACCCACAAAAATCAAAAGCCGAACCACCAAGGCTAACAACCCCTACCCCACAGGCCATGGCACGTTGCAAAAAATGTGGGAGCCGGCTTCAGCCGGCGATGCGCCGCGCGGGCGGCGCTCGATTTGGGCAACAGCGCAAAACCCAAGGCAAGCAGAGGCCCAACTGATCACCATCAGGGCAAGCCCGCTCACACATAAGCGATTCTGGCTAAAACTTCAGCTTTATGTTTGCCCCGCCAACCACCAAAATAGCCGCCATCTTTGACGCTGTGCCGAAGATTCACATCGGTAGGAACCCTATGAAACTCGACAAACCCCAGGCCATCGCGCGCCGTAACAAAGAACTCGGCGGCGCTGTGCTGGGTGTGAACAACTGCCAATTCGACCTGCTGGACGCCAAGCGCAATATCTGGTGGTTCGATATCCCGGTCTCGCGTATCCAGGTCGGCCAGTACGAATGGATTCACCTGTTGCTGAGCAACCCGGCAACTGACCAGCTGCTGCACCTGAAGGTGACCACCGCCTTTTTGCGGGAAAATATTGAAGGGCTGACGGTGCGTAACGCCGGCAAGCGCAAATCGACCATCAGCCTGGAACTGAGCGCCGATCGCGACGCCTGGCTCAAGGACGTGCGCCCGACCGGTGCCAGCCTGTCGTTCGCTCAGTTCCTGCAGGCCTGATTCAGGCCAGTTCGATGCGGTCGGCGTGGATGATCAGCTTGCCATCCTTGTAGAGCGCGCCGATCGCTTTCTTGAAGTTGCCCTTGCTGACCCCGAACAGGTCGCTGATCACTTGCGGATCGCTCTTGTCGCTGACCGCCAGCACGCCGTTGTTGGCCTTGAGCTTGTCGATGATCTTGTCGTGCAGGCTGCCAACAGCGGCCTGGCCGATGGGCTGCAGGCTCAGGGCAATCTTGCCGTCGCTGCGCAGCTCCTTGATATAGCCCTTCTCTTGCTTGCCCGAACGCAGGAACTTGAACACTTCGTTCTTGTGGATCAGGCCCCAATGTTTGTTATTGATGATCGCCTTGAAGCCCATGGGCGTCTCTTCGGCCACCAGCAAGTCGACCTCTTCACCGACCTTGTAGTGGGCTGGCACCTTGTCCAGGTAGCGATCCAGTCGCGCCGTGGCGGTGATGCGACGGGTGCGCTTGTCGATATAGGCATGCACCACGCAGTACTCGCCGGCCTTCATCTGGCGCTTTTCTTCGGAGTACGGCAGCAGCAGGTCCTTGGGCAGGCCCCAATCCAGGAAGATGCCGATGCTGTTGATCTCGATGACCTTGAGGCTGGCGAACTCACCGACCTGCAGCTTGGGCTTTTCGGTGGTGGCGATCAGTTTGTCTTCGCTGTCCAGGTAGATGAACACATTCAGCCAGTCCTCGACCTCGGTGGGCGTGTCCTTGGGAATGTAGCGATTGGGCAGCAAAATCTCGCCGTCCGCACCGCCATCCAGGTACAGACCGAAGTCCGTGTGTTTCACCACTTGCAAACTGTTGTAACGCCCAACTAAAGCCATGTCCGAAATCCTCAAAGCGAGGCCGGCATTCTACACCCGAACCGTCCCGGCCGCCCGGTTGCCGAGCCAAGGCCTGCGGCGTATCGAGAAAGATTCTTTGCAAGCGACGAACGGTAGCGAGCCCAGGCGCATCACCGGTATTCTTGGATAGCTCTGGATCAAGGCTTTGCGCCTTGCTCTCGTTCATCGAAGCTGGATGGATTCATGCTCAAACACCACTGGTTGCTGATCGTCGGACTGTTGTTCCACCCGCCCGCCCCTGCACAACTGTTGCAGCGCGAGCTGGGCAACTACGACCTCTCGCTCGGCACCACGCCTTCGCGCAGCATGGCCCAGGGGCTGATCAAGCCCACCGCGGTAGGCTCTTTCCATGGCGGCCTGGACCTGGCCCACGACAGCGGCTGGTACGTCGGCCAATGGGCGCCCAGCATGGGCCTGAGCCCCTCCTCCACGCTGGAAATTGACTCCTACGTAGGCTTCAAGCAGCCGTTCGACAGCACCCTGGGCTATGAAGTGGGCATGATCCACTACAGCTACCCGGACCTGCGTGATGCCGACAGCCAGGCGGTGTATGCGGGTTTGAACCTGTTGGGCAACCGTTTCGGTGCAGCCTTCAGTGATGACAGCAGCCGGCGCACCAGCACCCTGTTCACTGATCTTGGCGGCCTCTCGCTGCTGAATCTGGACTTAAGCATGACGGTCACCCACCACCAACTCGGCACGCCGTTCTCCATCGGCAATGGCGAAGAAGTTCGCGCCTTCAACGACTGGACATTTCAAATATCCAGGCCATGGATGGGCATCGACTTGAACCTGATCTACAGCGGTTCGTCCCTGAATGCCGAAGGCTGCCAGGCCTGGGTGGGCCAAGACCCGCAGTGCAGCGGCATGCTCACCCTCAAGGCTGAACGCGCGTTTTTCTGATGCGTTTATCCGCGCAGGAACCCCGGCGCCCAGGCTTGTTCTATAAAGACAAGCAAGCCTCTGAAAGGACTCGCTCATGTGCGCCCGCCTTTACGCCTACCTGCGTCTGTTGCTGATCGCCACCCTGCTGGGGCTGATGCTACTGTCCTGTACGCGCGTCGATCTAGCCTATCGCAACCTCGACCGCTTGATCCCCTGGTCGCTCAGCGATTACCTGGCCATGAACAGCGAACAAAAAGACTGGCTCAACGAGCGTCTCAAGGCCCACCTGAGCTGGCATTGCCGCACGCAGTTGCCAGGCTATCTCAGTTGGCTCGACCAAGTGCGCACCATGGTGACGAACAATCAAGTCACCGATCAACAATTGCAGGCGCGCACCGCCGAAGCCAAACAGGCCATCGCCCGAGTGGCCGAAACGATTACGCCCTCGGCGGTTGAGTTGCTGCGCGGGCTGGATGACCAACAAGTGGCTGAAATGCGTCAGGCGTTCACCGACGATGTGCGCAAGCGCCAGGAGAAGTTTCTAAAGACACCCTTGGATAATCAGATCAAGAATCGCGCCAGCCGCATGGAAAAACGCCTGACCCCTTGGTTGGGTGAATTGAACAGTGCCCAGCAGCAGCGCATCCTGGCCTGGTCACAGTCGCTGGGCGAGCAGAACCGTCAGTCAATCGACAACCGCGCCCATTGGCAGGCGCAATTCACCCGCGCGCTGGAGCAACGCCAGAGCCCGGAATTCCCCCGCCGAATGGTCATACTGCTGCGCGACCGCGAAAGCCTCTGGACCCCGCAATACCGTATGGCCTACAACCGCACCGAGGCGGCTACGCGCAGCCTGCTGGTAGACCTGATGCAGGAAAGCACACCATCACAACGCCAACTGCTGGAGCAGAAACTGGCCGATGTTCGCCAGGATGTCAGTGAGCTGAAATGCCTCAAAACCATCAGCCAATCCTAAGCGGCGTCACTCCTCCCGAGCCTTGCGCCGATACGGAAACACATCGATGACCTTCCCTGCACGTATCGCCGCCTGCAGGCCTTTCCAGTAGTCAGCGTCGTAGAGTTCACCGTGCAACTGGTTGAACAGCTTGCGCTGGCCACTGTCGGCAAACAGAAACGGTGGAAACTCTTCAGGAAATACATCCAGCGGGCCAATCGAATACCAGGGCTCGCTGGCCATCTCATCCTCGGGGTAGCGCGGCGGCGGGATCTTGCGAAAGTTGGCTTCGGTCAGGTAACAAATCTCGTCGTAGTCATAGAACACCACCCGACCGTGACGGGTGACACCAAAGTTTTTCAGCAGCATGTCACCGGGGAAAATATTCGCCGCTGCCAGTTGCTTGATCGCCAGGCCATAGTCCTGCAGCGCCTCGCGCACCTGATCGTCGCTGGCGTTTTCCAGGTACAGGTTCAACGGGGTCATGCGCCGTTCGGTCCAGCAGTGGCGAATCAAGACGGTATCGCCTTCCAATTCCACCGTCGACGACGCGACTTCCAGCAACTCGGCCAAACACTCGGGTTCGAACTTGGCCAACGGGAAGCGGAAATCCGAAAACTCCTGGGTATCAGCCATGCGCCCCACCCGGTCAACGCTTTTGACCAGCCGGTATTTTTCGATGACCGTGAACCGGTCGACGTTCTTGGACGGCGAGAAGCGGTCCTTGATGATCTTGAATACCGTATTGAAGCCCGGCAGCGTAAACACGCTCATCACCATGCCGCGCACCCCTGGCGCCATGATGAAACGGTCATCGGTGTTGGCCAGGTGGTTGATCAAAGCCCGGTAGAACTCCGATTTGCCGTGCTTGTAGAAGCCTATCGATGTGTAGAGCTCGGCAATGTGCTTGCCCGGCAGAATGCGCTTGAGAAAGCCCACGAATTCGGCCGGCACCGCAATCTGGACCATGAAATAGGAACGGGTGAACGAAAAAATGATCGAGACATCCGCCTCGTCGGTGATCAACGCATCGATCTGGATACCCTGGCCTTCACGGTGCAGCAGTGGAATCACCAGCGGCCACTGCTCTTCCCGGGTAAAGATCCGCCCCACCAGATAGGCGCCCTTGTTGCGGTAGAGCACTGATGAAAACAATTCGACCTGCAACTCAGGATCCTTGCACACCCAATCGGGCAGGTTCTCCCGCAGTTCGCCCTCCAGTCGACGCAGATCCCCGTCCAGATCGGCATAGGCCGCATCGAAGCAATAGTCGGCGAAAATCGCCTTGAGCATCCTCGCCAAGGCACCCTCAGGCTTATACAGACGCGTTTGCGCGACACGCTCATGAGCGCGAAGGGACGGTCGTGTGGTGTGAATGAACATGCAGCCATCACTGATCAGGTCATGGCTGAACAGCGCGCAGAAGATCGAGTTGTACCAGGTTTCGGACAGTTCATCGTCCAGCCGCGGGTCGATCAGGGTGATATAGGCGCTTTTGACCAAGGGCCACAGCGTTACATCCAATAGCACCTGGGGTTCGAATGCATCGCGCAACCAACCGCTGACCTGATTGACCTTTTCCTCATACAAATTGATTCGCGCTGCAGAAGCGTGCTGAGCCTCTTGCCACTGAGCACGCTCGAACCGTTCCCGAGCGCCATCGGTGATCTGGCGAAAATACTCACGGTAATCGTCAAAGCCCTCGAGGATGGTACGGGCGATATCGGCGGCGGGCCATTGCTGGGGCATGGTGAGACCTCTGCGGGCTTTCGAGAGGCTTGAGCTTAGCCAGTCGCGTGAAACACGAACACCCCTAAATAACTACCACCGAGTGATCCTGCCAATCGCGTTTCCTGCAGGCCTTAGCCACAGGAGTCAACCATGAACCACCACGATGCCCCTTCCCCGCACGCACTAGCCCTCATCGATCGTTACCGTGCGCTATATCCGCGTGCCAGCGAGCAGCAAGCGCTGACTGCTGTCCATGGCTGGAACAACCCCGAACACGCACTGAGCGTGCTTGAAGAAGCGTTGATACGACTGCGCAACGAACTCAATGCCTGGGACGCACCAGGCCCAATGGCCCGTGAACGCATCATCGACGCCTGGCGCAGAATCTCAACGCGTGAACTCTCCGATGGGCAGACCTTGGTGACTCTGGACTTCGATGACCAGATGCTGACGTCACAAAGCCTGGCGAATTTTCCAGCCCTGACGGTCTCGCTGGCCCATGTCCAGGAGCTGTCGTTGATCAGTAACCCATTGGCCGACATACCGGATGCCTTCATCCGGCACTTCCCCGACCTTCGTCGGTTCATTGCCCAGGATTGTGAGCTGAGTACGATTCCCGCCAACCTGAACCCGAACCTGTTCCTGCTCGATCTCTCGGACAATCGGATTGTCTGGAACGACACCGCCCAGGCGACGTTACAAACCTATTCGCAGCTGACTGCCCTGGTATTGTCAAACAACTCATTGCAGGTGGCGCCTGACCTCACTGCCCTCCCCTTGCTGGGAGGGGTCGATCTTTCCAACAATGACTTGACCTCTCTGCCCAGAGGCCTCCCTTTGCTGTCGCGCGCGGAAGTGATTGACCTGTCGTCCAACCAACTGACCACTCTCCCCGTGGGATTCATGGTCCCGCCTGCGGTGGGCCAGGCGCTGAACCTTGAAGACAACCCGTTCACTCCCGCCACCCTGACCCGGATCGACCATTACTACACCACCCATGGAATCGATCTGATGGTGGCGCAACAGGAATATCGCCACTTGCTCGACCCCGCCAGCGATAGCCAACGCCAATGTTGGCTTCAGTTGTGCTCAACCATGCCACTGACCTTTATCCGTGCCCAACGCTATATCATCGAGACCATCGATTACCGAATCGCGCCACAAACGACACTGCGGCGATTCTGGCATTTGCTGGAGTGGCTCAATCAGGATCCAGCCTTGCGCGAACGCGCCATCGAGCGCGCTCATCAATCAGTGTTGTTACTGGAGCCTGCCGCCGAGATCGCCCGTGCCCTGGCCGCGCCCACTGCGCGCTTGCAAACCGAACAACTGCTCGAGGTTGCCGTTAACCGCGTCCGTTGCAGCGTTATCACCGATGCGCTGTTCGCGCTGATCCCCGCTTTGAATGACGACGTTTTCGAGCCCCTTTACCAATGGACATTGCGCGCGGTGGCGACAGAGCAGGTCATTCCTTTGCCGCAGGCACCCAGGGATGAGGAGCTAGTGTTTCTCGATGCGGCCGTCAACGAACTGCCCTTGCTGAGCAGCCAATGGATGGAAGCCCTTCACACTCGATTGGAAAACCTCAACCCAGCTACGAGCAGTGGCTTGGACGCCCTGTTGGCGCGTGATGAAAATGATCGGTATGAACATGCTTTCTGGATCGAGCGCTTAGAGCAGCGCTACTCAGAACGCTTTGCTCAATCGCGGGTGCTCCTGGACCAGGAACTGGAAAATGCGCAACGCAACCTTCCCGAAGGCGAACTGATCGTTCGGGCCGAGCAATTGCGAGACCTGTTCGAACAGCAGACCGACGAGCTGCTGAGGACGCTTAGCCGAAACATTTGGGCAGGAACCATCGAGTATTGGTAAGGCTGTCTAACCCTTGAATCGATAAAACAGGTTCGGCTCGCTCAGCACATACACATTCCCCACCTCATCCATCGCCACCCCTTCGGCCTGCGGCACATCAGCTTTAAGCCCATGGCGGCCGGCGCGAAGGGTCAGGGTACTGACCGGACGGCCTTGGGTGTCGAGTTCGATCAGCACCTTGGACTCGTCCGACAGCGCCAGCAAATGCTGGGACGCAACGTCATACCAGAGGCTGGAAAGGTCAGTCAGGAACAAACCCTCATCGCGCGAAGAATCGCTGGCGACGTCCAGGCCCGAGGCTTCGGTGCGCGCTGCAAAAAAACCGCTGATTTCCAAGATACGGACGGGATCTTTTTCCTTGGACACGAACAGGCGCTGATGCACCGGATCATAGGCCAGGCCTTCGAAGCCCTTGTTTTCGGTGTCCTGCTCACCCAGGATCACCTGGCGAGCGTTGACGGGGTCGGCACTATCGATGGCTTTGGTATCAGGCCCTACATGGATTTCAGTCAGGCGCCTGCGCCGCTCTTCTACCACCACGTAGGTGCCGGGGCGGATGTACTCGATGGCTTCCGGGTCTTCGAAACCGATCATCGGAATACTGCGCAACAACTGGCCGTCCAGAGACAGCTCGACGAACTGAGGATTCTGGTTGGTCAAACTGACCAGGGTGCGGCGCTCACGGTCAAACGACAGCGCCGACAGATTTTCGAAACCGGTCAACGGCAAAGCCTGGATATCGGCCTTGTAACGCGCCAGTTTCACCCCTGCGACAGGGGTGTGCTCAACTCGCTCACGTTGCACCCAGTCAAACCAGATGCGCTCATACACACGCTGTTGCTGAGCATTGACGGCCATCACCAGCGCAGCGATCCCCATGCACCACCAAAGCCCCTTGAGAGAAAGCGCCCGCTTCATATTGTTTGCTCGATTGCGAAGATCAACGAGCAGCGTAACGAGCCAAGAGTGATTTTTAATGACGCGGGCTGCTGGGCTTCGGATTCAACCGCAAGAAAGCGCAAGAATCCATTCAGCGCCATGCCGTAAACTCACGCCCTGCCCCAAGGATCTGGAGTCCATCGTGAGCCCCACCTCGCTGTTTCGTCTGTTATTGCTTGCCGCTGTCTGGGGCGCGAGCTTTTTGTTCATGCGTATTATTGCGCCCGAAATCGGCACGATACCGACCGCCTTCTTTCGCGTGTCCATCGCCGCGCTCGGGTTGCTGGTGACTCTGGCGCTGATGCGGATCGACTGGAATTTTCGCGGCAAGTTCGGCGCCTGCCTGCTGCTGGGAATGATCAATTCGGGCATTCCGGCAACGATGTATTCGGTCGCAGCCCAGGTGTTGCCGGCCGGCTATTCGGCGATCTTCAATGCCACCACGCCCTTGATGGGCGTATTGATAGGCGCCTTGATGTTTCGTGAGCCCATGACGCTCACCAAGTTGAGTGGCATATTCCTGGGCTTGCTGGGTGTCGCGGTGCTCAGTGGCGCGGGGCCGGTGGCGTTTGATGCGCAGTTGATCGGCGGTGCGCTGGCGTGTCTTGCCGCCACCGCCTGTTATGGCCTGGCGGGTTTTCTGGCACGACGCTGGCTGGATCACCAAGGCGGCCTGGACAGCCGATTATCAGCGCTGGGCAGCATGCTCGGTGCCACACTCCTGCTGGTGCCGCTGTTCGGCTACAGCGCCCTCACCCATCCACCTGCCAGCTGGGGTGGCTGGAAAGTCTGGGCTTCCCTGTTGGGGCTTGGGCTGGTGTGTACCGCGTTTGCGTACATCCTGTACTTTCGCCTGCTCAGCGAAATCGGCCCGATCAAGGCCTCCACCGTGACCTTCATGATTCCGATCTTCGGGGTGCTCTGGGGCGCCTGGCTGCTCGACGAGCCGCTGTCGATGGGCCACCTGTATGGCGGCGTGCTGATCGCCCTGGCGCTGTGGCTGGTGCTCAAGCCAGCAGCGGTAGCCACCCCCGTTGCCCGGTAGGAGCCGGGTTTACCCGCGAGAGGCCATGCCTGATACACCGCGGTGGCTTCATCGCTGGCAAGCCATGCTCCTACCAACGCGTGCCACCGCCGACCAGTTGCAGGAGCCGAGCTTGCTCGCGAGAGGCCATGCCTGATACACCGCGGTGGCTTCATCGCTGGCAAGCCATGCTCCTGCCAACGCGTGCCACCGCCGACCAGTTGCAGGAGCCGAGCTTGCTCGCGAGAGGCCATGCCTGATACACCGCGTCGTCTGCATCGCGGGTGAACCCGGCTCCTACATCTCAGCCGAACAACCAGCGACCGAGCACGTACAGGACCAGCACCGCCAGCACGGGGCGCAGAATGCGATACAGCTTGGGGTTGGCGCGCTTGAACTGCTTGACCTGGCCGCTGATGCTGTTGCTGAAGTTCTTGCTCCAGGCATAGGCCTGGTTGATACCGCCAACGCGCTCGTCGTCCAGGTTTTGCGGCGCCGTGGCGCGCCCGAGAAAGGCACTGACACGGCGGTTGACGTGGGTCATGAAGCTGCTGTTCAACGGCCGTTCGATGTCGCAGAACAAGATGACGCGGGTGTGTTCGGTTTCGTTCTTGACCCAGTGCACATAGGTTTCGTCGAACATCACGTCTTCACCATCGCGCCAGGCGTAGACCTGGCCGTCGACGTAGATGCGGCAATCGTCAGAGTTGGGCGTGGAGAGCCCCAAGTGGTAGCGCAGGGAACCGGCAAAGGGATCGCGGTGCGGGTTCAGGTGGCTGCCACCGGGCAGCAACGCAAACATGGCGCCCTTGACGTTGGGAATACGGCTGACCAGCTCGACGGTCCTGGGGCACAACAGGTTGGCCGATGGAAGGGGTTTGTCGTACCACTTAAGGTAAAAGCGCTTCCAGCCTTTCTTGAAGAACGATCCGAAACCGGCGTCGTTGTTCTTCTCTGCCGCACGAATATAGCCTTCGTCAAACAGGTGCATGGCCTCTTCGCGAATGACTTCCCAATTGTCCTTGAGCACGTCCAGCTCGGGGAATTTGCTGCGATCCAGATAGGGTTTGGAGGGCACGCCCGAGAACAGGTACATCAAAGCGTTGTAAGGCGCAAACAAGGCGGAATGGTTGACAAACTGGCGCAGCAGCGGCAAACGCGCCTTGCCGCGCAGATGCACATAAAGGGTACTACCCAAAAACACCAGTAATACCGAAGCCTTGGCGACAAACGAAAAGGTCATGCACCGACATCCTTGGCTGAGCAATTGGCCATGATAAACCGATCCCGCCTAGGTAAAAACCGCTGGGATCCAACATTGTGTGTTGATCATTGTGCAACAAACAGCCGCGGGCGATATTGCCGCAGGTCATGTGGGGGTGCCCACACAACCTGCGGGCAGCCCTTACTGCTGGTTTTCCTGCTCGGTGAACAAATCACTGAAGAGCATGCTCGACAGGTACCGCTCACCCGAATCCGGCAGGATGACCACGATGGTTTTGCCCTGCATCTCGGGTTTCTCAGCCAGGCGCACAGCCACGGCCATGGCCGCACCGCAGGAAATGCCAGAGAGGATGCCCTCTTCCTGCATCAGGCGCAGGGCCATGGCCTTGGACTCTTCGTCACTCACTTGCTCGACCAGGTCGACCATCGACAGGTCCAGGTTCTTCGGCACGAAACCTGCGCCAATGCCCTGGATCTTGTGCGGGCTGGGCTTGAGTTCTTCACCTGCCAGGGTCTGAGTGATCACCGGCGAGCTGATCGGCTCGACAGCCACCGACAGGATCGGCTTGCCCCGAGTGTTCTTGATGTACCGCGACACACCCGTGATGGTGCCGCCAGTACCGACGCCCGCCACCAACACATCGACTGCGCCATCGGTGTCGTTCCAGATTTCCGGGCCGGTGGTTTTCTCATGGATGGCCGGGTTGGCCGGGTTATCGAACTGCTGGGGCATGAAGTATTTGTCGATGTCGCTGGCAACGATCTCGGCTGCTTTCTCGATCGCGCCTTTCATGCCCTTGGCAGGCTCGGTCAGTACCAACTCAGCCCCCAGGGCCTTGAGGACCTTACGGCGTTCGATGCTCATGGAAGAGGGCATGGTCAGCATCAATTTGTAGCCACGAGCGGCAGCCACGAAGGCAAGGCCGATGCCGGTGTTACCAGAAGTGGGTTCGACGATGGTCATGCCTGGCTTGAGCCGGCCGGTGCTTTCAGCGTCCCAGATCATATTCGCGCCAATGCGGCATTTGACCGAGTAGCCAGGGTTGCGTCCTTCAATCTTGGCCAACACGGTCACGCCACGGGGGGCGATACGGTTGATCTGCACCAGCGGCGTGTTGCCGATGGAATGCGCGTTATCAGCGAAAATGCGGCTCATGACTGGGTCCTTTACTCACTGTCTGAAAACCTCAAGGGTAAGCCTGCGCCCCCGGCCAGTCCACTTTCGTCGAACGCTTGCGGCGCCTGAGAGTCAACAATTTATAGACCGTTTCGGACCCAGCCCATGAAACGACGTTACCGTTGGCCATTATTCAGCCTGACGGGTCTTGTGGCCCTGTTGTTGCTCATTCACCTGACCCTGCCGTGGGCGGTGCGCAACTACCTCAACGACCGTTTGGCCAACATGGGTGACTACCGTGGCCAGATCGCCGATATCGACCTGGCCTGGTGGCGCGGTGCCTACCAGATCAACGGTTTGAAGATCGTCAAGGTGGACGGCAAGGTGCCGGTCCCCTTCCTCGATGCCCCGCTGATGGACCTCTCCGTCAGTTGGCATTCGCTCTGGTACGACCACGCCGTGGTGGCCGAAGTAACGTTTTTGCGACCTGAACTCAACTTCGTCGATGGTGGCAGCAAGAAGGCATCCCAGACCGGTGAAGGCACTGACTGGCGAGATCAGTTAGACAAACTGTTGCCCATCACCCTCAACGAAGTACGCATCGACGATGGCATCATCACCTTTCGCAACTTCACCTCCAAACCGCCCGTCAATCTCAAGGCCACCCAGGTGAATGCCAGCCTCTTCAACCTCACCAACGTCGAAGACCTCAAGGGCCGGCGCGACGCACGCTTCGAGGGCAAGGCCCTGCTGCTTGGGCATGCACCGCTGGAAACCACGGCCACTTTCGACCCGTTCAGCAAGTTCGAGGATTTCGAATTTCGCCTGCGCACCACCGGCATTGAACTCCGAAGGCTCAATGACTTTGCCGCAGCCTATGGCAAATTCGATTTCAATTCCGGCAGCGGTGACGTGGTGATCGAAGCTGACGCCCGCGAGGGCCAGCTCAGCGGCTATATCAAGCCGCTGCTGCACAATGTGGACGTGTTCAACTGGCAACAGGATGTGGAAAACAAGAACAAGGGGTTTTTCCGCTCGATCTGGGAAGCGCTGGTGGGTAGCACCGAAACCGTGTTGAAGAACCAGCGTAAAAACCAGTTTGCCACCCGGGTGGAGCTTCGCGGCAGCGTTCATCAACGTGATATCAGCGCCTTCGAGGCCTTTTTGCAGATTTTGCGCAATGGCTTCATCCAGGCCTTCAACGCGCGCTACGAACAGCCCCCGCCCAAGTCCGGCTAAGTCAAGAGGTGACGCCCTATTCAGAGGCTGAATGGGCCGTCTGCGTTTCCAGCCGACCGGGGCCCGCGTTATAGTCGCGCATCACATTTTTCGCCCGCACCCTGTGCGCGGCGCCATGATCGAGGATTGGGCAGATGAAGTTCGAAGGTACCAGCGCATACGTCGCCACAGACGACCTCAAGCTTGCGGTCAACGCCGCCATCACTCTGCAGCGGCCGCTGCTGGTCAAGGGCGAACCTGGCACCGGCAAAACCATGCTGGCCGAGCAACTGGCAGCCGCTGCGGGCGCCCGCCTGATTACCTGGCACATCAAGTCGACCACCAAGGCCCACCAGGGCCTCTATGAATACGATGCGGTCAGCCGCCTGCGTGACTCGCAGCTGGGCGTGGACAAGGTCCACGATGTGCGCAACTACCTGAAAAAAGGCAAATTGTGGGAGGCGTTCGAAGCCGATGAGCGGGTGATCCTGCTGATCGATGAAATCGACAAGGCCGACATCGAATTCCCCAACGACCTGCTGCAAGAACTCGACAAGATGGAGTTCTACGTCTACGAGACCGATGAAACCATCAAGGCCAAGCACCGGCCGATCATCATCATTACCTCCAACAACGAAAAAGAGCTGCCGGACGCCTTCCTGCGCCGCTGCTTCTTCCACTACATCGCCTTCCCCGACCGCACCACCATGCAGCGCATCGTCGATGTGCATTACCCCAACATCAAGAAAGACCTGGTCAACGAAGCGCTCGAGGTGTTCTTCGATGTGCGCAAGGTGCCGGGCCTGAAGAAAAAACCTTCCACCTCAGAACTGGTCGACTGGCTCAAACTGCTGATGGCCGACAATATCGGTGAAGCCGTACTGCGCGAGCGCGACCCGACCAAGGCCATCCCTCCGCTGGCCGGCGCGCTGGTGAAAAACGAGCAGGACGTGCAATTGCTCGAGCGCCTGGCGTTCATGAGCCGTCGCACCAATCGCTGATCAACCCCTTTACCCGGAGGGACGACGGCTATGCTGCTCAACCTGTTCAATGAAATGCGCGCCGCCAAGGTGCCGGTGTCGGTGCGCGAGCTGCTCGATCTGATTAACGCCCTCAAGCAGGGCGTGACCTTTGCCGACATGGACGAGTTCTATTACTTGTCGCGCGCGATTCTGGTGAAGGACGAACGCCATTTCGACAAGTTCGACCGGGCGTTCTCGGCCTATTTCAATGGCCTGGAAAAACTCGATGACTTACTTCAGGCGCTGATCCCCGAAGATTGGCTGCGCAAGGAGTTCGAGCGCTCGCTCAGCGACGAGGAACGCGCCCAGATCCAATCCCTGGGTGGGCTGGACAAGCTGATCGAGGCATTCAAGAAGCGCCTGGAAGAACAGAAGGAACGCCATGCCGGTGGCAACAAGTGGATCGGCACCGGTGGCACCAGCCCCTTCGGTTCGGGCGGTTACAACCCCGAGGGTATTCGCGTTGGCGATGCTGGCAAGCGCCAGGGCAAGGCGGTCAAAGTCTGGGACCAGCGCGAGTACAAGAACCTCGACGACCAGGTGGAACTGGGCACCCGCAACATCAAGGTGGCCTTGCGCAGGCTGCGCAAGTTCGCACGCCAAGGTGCCGCGGACGAATTGGATATCGACGGCACCATCGACCACACCGCTCGTGACGCAGGCCTTCTGAACATTCAGATGCGCCCGGAGCGGCGCAACAGCGTGAAACTGCTGTTGCTGTTCGACATCGGCGGCTCGATGGATGCCCATGTGAAGATCTGCGAGGAACTGTTCTCGGCCTGCAAGACCGAGTTCAAGCACCTGGAGTACTTCTACTTCCACAACTTCGTCTACGAGTCCGTCTGGAAGAACAACCTGCGCCGCAGCGCCGAACGCACCTCGACCCTGGACCTGCTGCACAAGTACGGCGCTGACTACAAAGTGGTGTTTGTCGGTGACGCGGCCATGGCGCCCTACGAAATCACCCAGCCGGGGGGCAGTGTCGAGCACTGGAACGAAGAAGCCGGGTACGTCTGGATGCAGCGTTTGATGGAGAAGTACAAGAAACTTATCTGGATCAACCCCTACCCCAAGGACACCTGGCACTACACCGCCTCGACCAACATTGTGCGAGAGCTGGTCGAGAATCGGATGTACCCCCTGACCTTGAGTGGGCTGGAAGAAGGGATGAAGTTTTTGTCGTAGCCGCTGCCGCTAGGCTGCGATCGACCGCACCGCGGGCGCGGGATCTCAGATCCGCATTGGCGCCCCTGGCGGGCCGCATCGCAGCCTTCGGCAGCGGCTACAGGGTTGAGGGTTGAGGGTTGAGGGTTGAGCTTACAGAAACCTTTGCAGATACCGCCGATGCTGCTCATGGGCCATGTCCTGCAGCACCGGCACCAGCCTCACCACCGCCCCTGGCAAACACTGCGCCAGCCGCGCCAGCGCCAAGGGTGTCAAGGCCCCCAGACGCGGATACCCGCCAATGGTCTGCCGGTCATTGAGCAACACGATAGGCTGCCCATCCGGCGGCACTTGGACCGCGCCCAGGGGAATGCCTTCGGAGATCATCGGCTTGCCCTGATAAACCAGGACCGGCCCCAACAGGCGCATGCCCATGCGGTCGGCGCGGGTGTCCAGGGTCCAGTCACGGTTGAAGGCATCAAACAGGCTCTGGCCACTGAACTCGCCATGCTGCGCCCCCAGCACCAGATCCAGCGACACGCTACCCGTGAAGTCCGGTATGCACTCGCGTGGCATCGAACGGCGGGTGCCACCCTGCCCGGCAATGCTCAACCGCTCGCCCTTGGCCAACGCCGAGCCGAACCCATCAAGCCCCCCCAACTGCTCACGCGACACACTGGCACAACTGCCCAGCACTTGCGGGGCCACGAAGCCGCCCGGCGCGGCGAGATAGGCACGGGCCCCTACTTGGGCATGGGAAAATCGCAAGCACTGGCCCGCCTTGAGTTCAACCACCTGCCAGGGCAACACGGGCTGCCCATCGACTCGTGCGCCCATGTCCGCACCCGCCAACGCCACGTGGCAATCCCCCTCGGCCAGCACGGCGAAGCCGCCCAAGGTGATTTCCACCACAGGGGCATCCAGCGAGTTGCCCAGCAACCAGTTGGCCCAGGACATCGATACCCAGTCCAGCGCCCCGCCCTGCGTCACGCCCAAGTGCCGGACACCGAATCTCCCTGCATCCTGCAGCAGGCACAACGGGTTGCTTGCCTCGATCAATAACTGACTCATGCCAGAGACTCCAAGGGCGTATCGTCACCGCCAAGCCGAATGAAAGCGGCATGATCCACCGCCACGAAACGCACCCGATCGCCCGGCTGCAACAAGCTGTAGCCTTCTCGCTCACGGTCGAACAAGCGGCTCGGTGTACGCCCGATCAGGTTCCAGCCACCGGGCGACACGGCTGGGTAGGCGGCGGTCTGACGCTCCGCAATGCCCACACTGCCGGCCGCTACGCGCTTGCGCGGGGTGTCCAGCCGAGGGGCTGCCAGGCATTCGTCCACCAGCCCCATAAAGGCAAAACCGGGGGCAAAACCCAAGGCAAACACCTGATACTCGCGGCCGCTGTGCTGCTCGATCACCTGTTCGACAGTACTGTCGATGCGCTTGGCCAGCAACGCCAGCTCCGGGCCGACACAGGCGTCATACCAGACTGGAATCTCGTGGGTACGCCCACTGCTACTGGCATCCGGCTCAAGCTTTTCCAGTGCTGTGATAATGCAGGCACGTGCTTGGCTGGGCGACATGTGCATCAGGTCGTAATGCACCATCAGGGTGGTGTATGACGGCACCAGATCGATCAGGCGCTGACCAAAAACTGCGTGCAGGCGCTGGGTGGCAGCCAGCATCCAAGGCATATTGGCTTCATCTATCTGGTCGAACAGACGCACCATCAAACAATCGATACCCACGACTTCGATACGTGGCTTCATGACGCCAACCTGTCCAATGCTTCGCGAATCCGCATGACGGCCGCCACAGAACTGGCGTTGTCACCATGGACACACAGGGTGTCGGCCGCCAAGCGCAGCTCGCTGCCATCGTTGGCGGTCAGCGGCTGGCCGCTGGCCAACGCCAAGGCCTGGGCGATCACCTGTTCGGGGTCATGATGCACGGCCCCTGGCAACTGGCGCGACACCAGGCGCCCGGCTGGATCATAGGCCCGGTCGGCAAAGGCCTCGAACCAGAGGGTCAATCCCATCTCATCGCCCATGGCCTGGGCGGCGCTGTTGTCCCGGGTGGCCATCAGCATCAGCGGCAGTTGCTTGTCATAGGTCGCGACCGCCTGCATCACCGCCCGCAGGATCTTGGGGTCGGCCATCATGTCGTTGTACAGCGCGCCATGAGGCTTGACGTAACTGACCCGCCCGCCCTTGGCGCGGCAGATGCCGTCCAGGGCACCGATTTGATAATGCAGAAGGTCCTGGATTTCCTGGGCCGAGCACGCCATCGAGCGGCGACCGAAACCGACCAGGTCGGGATAGGCCGGATGAGCGCCAATCGTCACGCCATGCTTGAGCGCCAGTGCCACGGTCCTGCCCATGGTGCTGGGGTCACCGGCGTGGAAGCCGCAAGCGATGTTGGCGCAGTCGATGAACGGCATCACTTCGGCATCCAGGCCCATGGTCCAGTTGCCAAAGCTTTCGCCGATGTCGCAGTTCAATAGCAGCCGGTTCATCACCGCGACTCCTGGTGTGTTCTGGAAATGTTCCGGGGTGCGCGCCATGGTCTCAATTCGCATCCAATTGCTTGCCTTTGGTTTCCGGCAGGCTCAGCGCCGCCAGGATCACAACCCCGTAGGACACCGCTGCAAAGGCGCCAATGCCCAGGCCCGGCACGCTCACTGGCTGCGATCTGTTCCAAGGTTCCCGACTTATTCATGGGACTGTACGCCTCTACTTATTGGTATTGTTTGACCAAGGACGGAGAACGTCTTGGCCTGGACTCATTTTTGGGCGGCATGCCGCAAGCGTCCAACGAATAAACCCGGGTGTCTGGCATAAGAAAAATTTGATTACCCGCACTGAGCAGAAGAATCATGAACCTCAAATTCCTCGAATCCTTTGTCTGGGTCGCCCGTCTGAAGAGTTTTCGGCTGACCGCCGAAAAGCTATTCACGACCCAGGCGTCCATCTCCAGCCGCATTGCAGTGCTGGAAGGTGAACTGGGGGTCAAGCTGTTCCTGCGCGATTCGCGAGGGGTCAGCCTGACGCCAGAAGGCGTCAAGGTGCTGGACTATGCCGAGCGCATGCTGGACACCGCCAAGGCGCTCAAGCAGTCGCTCGATGGTGATCGACAAAAGATCGGGCGGATTCGCCTGGGGGTGATGGATAGCGTCATCCACACCTGGCTCAGCCCGCTGGTGTCGGAGCTGATGGAGCAGTACCCGCAGGTGGAAATCGAACTCATCGCCGATACCTCGCTGAACCTCTGTGATCAGCTGCAAAAAGGCTTTCTTGACCTGATTTTGCAAACCGACCTGATCCACCAGGCTTCGATCCGCAGCCAGTCGCTGGCCAGTTACCCCATGGGCTGGATCGTCGCCAGCAACTCCATCTACAACCGCGACTACGCCTCGGTGGCGGAACTGGCCAGGGAGCGGATCGTGACCTTCTCGAAGAACTCGCGCCCCCACCAGGATGTCTTGAGCCTGCTGCAAGCTCATGGCGTGGAGGCACCTCGATTGAACTGCGTGAATTCGGTCTCGGCCATCACTCGGCTGTTGAGCGACGGTTTTGGCATCGGTGCCTTGCCACCCGTGTTGGTCAGCGAAGAACTGGCACGCGGGGAATTGACACTGCTGCCCCTGACGCCGCGACCGTCGGGCGTGGAAGTGGTGGTGGCGTGGCAGGTGGGGGTGCAGTGGTGTGATGAGGTGGTGGCGCTGTGTCGCTCGGTGTTGGCCGCTTACGCCGCCAAATCCGGGCCCGAGCGTGTGGTGTTGGCGATGCCGGTCAGTTAAGTACGGGTTCACCCTGAGAATGAAGGGAGGGAGGCCTGTATCAAGGCTTCCAGGCGCTTGCCTTGGGTTTTGCGCTGTTGCCAAAATCGAGCGCCGCCCGCGCGGCGCATTCGCCGGCTGAAGCCGGCTCCCACATTGGTTGCAACGTGCCATGGCCTGTGGGGTTGGGGTTGTTAGCCTGGGTGGTTCGGCTTTAGGTCTTTGTGGTTTCGGGGGGGCGCGTGTGGCTGACAACTCCAATCTCACAGGCCATGGCACGTTGCAACCAATGTGGGAGCCGGCTTTAGCCGGCGATGCGCCGCGCGGGCGGCGCGCGATCTCAAGAGCAAAGAAAAAACCAAGGCGGACACCTCGTGCGGCTCATGCAATCTGTTGACAGGCACCCTACGGGTTCCCCCTGAGAATGATGCCTTCCGTATCAATCCGTCCGGGCGTCACGACGACGCCCCGGCAACAGCAGGCCAATCAGCACCACAACGCTCTCCACCACCCAGGCAAACACCAGCGCAAAGCCCAATCCCCAGGCAATGGCCGAAGGCGCCAGTAGAATCTGGTAGCTGTATCCGTTGAGGGTTTCATCGCGCAGTTGCGGATCAGGGGTGGCCAGCACGTGCCAGGCGCGTAGATACCAAGGCCCCTGCAAGGCCTGCCATTCACGCTCCAGTGCCTGGAAACGGCCCAGCAGGCTGGCAATGCTCTCGGCATCGCTGCGAAAAACCGGGTCGTCGCTGGCCCGGTAATGCGCCACCAATTTCTGCAGATCTCCGTCGAAGAAGCGCCTGGCCGTCTCGTTGAAGCCTTTGAGCCCTTCAAGCGCCTCGTTGCGGTGCGCTTCGACGCGCTGGCTGTAGTCGTTGATCACGCCGGGCACTTGCACGCCGACCAACAACCCCAAGGTGAACAGTACCAATCGCAGGTAGCTTCGCAGCATGTCCTGGCTCCCTAGTCTGCCCTGCCCTCGCTGATGAGTTCGCCCCGGCGCCAAAGGCCCCACTGCCCGGGTTCATAGCGATGCCAGGTCTCGTTTTCGGTCAAAGGCTCGGTGGCGATGACGGTGACCACATCATCCGGCGTGGTTTCTGCCTGGAAATCGACGATCACATCGACATCCTTCAAGCGTGCCGGCCCAAACGGTGCGCGCCGGGTGATATGGGCCAGTTTGGTCGAACAGAAGCAGAACAGCCAGTCGCCATCACTGAGCAAACCGTTGAACACGCCCTTGTGCCGGTATTGGCTACAGGCCGCAACCAGTTGCGGCAACAACGTTTCGACCTCAACCGGCTCAGGAAATGCCGTGCGGATGCGATTGAGCAGATCACAGAAGGCCGCTTCGCTGTCGGTGTCGCCGACCGGGCGGTAGAACGTCGCCTGCGGGTCGAAATCTGCCAGCTGGCCGTTATGGGCGAAACACCAGTTTCGGCCCCACAGCTCGCGCACAAAGGGATGGGTGTTGGAGAGGCAGACCTTGCCGACGTTGGCCTGGCGAATATGGCCGATCACCACTTCGCTCTTGATCGGATAGCGCTGCACCAGTTGGGCAACCTCCGATTCGCTGCTGGCGGCCGGATCCTGGAACAGACGCAAGCCCCGCCCTTCATAAAAACCGATGCCCCAGCCATCACGATGCGGGCCGGTACGCCCGCCACGCTGCATCAGCCCGGTAAAGCTGAAGACGATATCGGTGGGCACATTGGCGCTCATGCCGAGCAATTCACACATGGCGGTACTCGCTAAAAGGCAAGGCTTACAGGCGCGGTTCGACCCGGGCGCGGCCCACTGGGGAGGGTGCCGCAGGCGGAGTGCGCCCGTAGCGGTCGTCACCATTGGCAGAAAAAGGCTCATCGGGCATGGGCGGCTCATCGACCGGGGCAGCCGTGTGTGCACGGCGCTGCAATGCCCAACGCACCACCACGTACAGCAGATAAAGCCCAAAGGCGATCATGGCGTACATGGCAAGGTCGGCAATCGCTCGCCAGGCGTTATTGCCGACCTTGAACATCAAGTCCAGGGCGGTGATGGCAATGGCAGGGGCGAACTTTTCCTTGACCGGGTCAATGATGGTTGGCGTCAGTAGCAGTACGGCCATCAACACACGCAGTGGCTCACGCAACCAACGCCACATCCAGCGGGTCAAGCGCAGCCATACCAACAGGCAGCCCAAGGCGGCAAAGGCATAAAGGCCCCAGGCGAGCAGATAATCGTTCTCGGTCATGGCTTCCATGGCAGGTAGGCAAACAGGCGCTTATGATAACGACTTTTGAGCGACTCGGCGCGCCCAACCTCCAGGCACCGCCGAACGCTCACCCCTGCCAAGTTCAAGAGAGCCGCGCATGCCCGCATTCCCTATCGCCCCAATCGCCCGCCAGGCCCAAGGCACCGACCCTTACGCCTGGCTACAGGAGCGCGACAGCGTTGAGGTACTCGACTATCTCAAGGCTGAAAACGCCTACCAGGAAGCGCAATTGGCCGACCAGGCCGAGCTGCGCGAACAACTGTTTGAAGAAATCAAAGGCCGTATCCGCGAAACCGATCTGTCGCTGCCTTCGCCCTGGGGCCCCTTCCTGTATTACACCCGCACCACGGCCGGTGACGAATATGCTCGTCACTATCGCTGCCCACGTCCAAGCGACGGCAGCCTGCGGGTGGAGGAAAGCCAGGAGCAAATGCTACTCGACCCTAACGAGTTGGCGGCCGGCGGCTTTCTCTCGCTGGGCACCTTCAATATCAGCCCCGATCACCAGCGCCTGGCCTACAGCCTGGACACCAGCGGCGATGAAATCTATCGCCTGTACGTCAAGGAGCTGCAAAGCGGTGCAATCACCGAGCTGCCGTTCGACGATTGCGACGGCAGCATGACCTGGGCCAACGACAGCCAGACCCTGTTCTTTACCGAACTGGACGAAACCCACCGCCCGCACATGCTGTATCGCCACGTGCTGGGTAGCGCCACGGCCGAGAAAATCTTCGAGGAATCCGATGGGCGCTTTTTCCTGCACTGCTACCGTTCAAGTTCGGAACGCCAGTTGGTGCTGCTGCTCAATAGCAAGACCACCAGCGAAGCCTGGGTACTGGATGCCGACTACCCACAGCAACCGTTCATGTGCCTGGCGCCTCGGCTCGAAGGCCATGAGTACTACCCCGATCACGGCCAGCTCGACGGAAACTGGAGCTGGTTTATCCGCACCAACCAGGACGGCATCAACTTCGCGCTGTACACCGCCACAGATCAGGGCGTCCCCACGCGCGCCCAGTGGCAGCCGCTGATCGGCCACCGTGACGCCATCATGCTCGAAGGGGTAAGCCTGAATGCTGGCGGCCTGACCCTGAGCCTGCGCGAAGGCGGCTTGCCGATCATCGAGGTACATCCACGCGGGGGTTCGGTTTATCAGGTGGAACTGCCTGATGCGGTCTACAGCCTGCATGTCCAGGACTCGCTGGAGTTTGAAAGCGCCACCATTCGCCTGCGCTACGAATCGCTCAATCGCCCTGCCCAGGTACGCCAGCTGACGTTGGTCGACGGTGCCCAGGTGGTGCTCAAGGAAACCCCGGTACTCGGCCCGTTTGCCGCCGAGGATTATGTCAGCCAGCGCCTATGGGCGACCGCCGCGGACGGCACGCAGGTGCCGATCAGCCTAGTGCAGCGTCGCCAGGACCTGGGCCAGGCGGTGCCGTTGTACCTGTATGGCTATGGCGCCTACGGTGAGAGCCTGGACCCCTGGTTTTCTCATGCCCGCTTGAGCCTGCTCGAACGGGGTGTGGCCTTTGCCATCGCCCATGTACGCGGCGGCGGCGAGCTGGGCGAGGCCTGGTACCGGGCAGGCAAGAAAGAGCACAAGACTAATACCTTTACCGACTTTATTGCCTGTGCCGAACACCTGATCGCTGCAGGCTTTACCCGCTCCGATCAGTTGGTGATCAGCGGTGGCAGCGCGGGCGGCCTGTTGATAGGTGCGGTGCTCAATCAGCGCCCTGAGCTATTTGCTGCCGCCATTGCTGAAGTGCCATTCGTCGATGTGCTCAACACCATGCTCGACCCGGAGCTGCCGTTGACCGTCACCGAATACGACGAATGGGGCAATCCGCAAGAGCCGGAGGTCTTTGATCGAATCAAAGGCTATGCGCCCTATGAAAACGTGAGCGCCCAGGCCTACCCGGCCATGCTGGTGATCGCCGGCTACAACGACAGTCGCGTGCAATATTGGGAAGCGGCCAAGTGGGTGGCCAAGCTGCGCACGCTCAAGACCGACAGCAACCTCTTGCTGCTCAAGACTGAACTGGGCGCGGGCCACGGCGGCATGAGCGGTCGCTACCAAGGGCTGCGCGATGTCGCGCTGGAGTACGGTTTTGTGTTCAAGGCCTTGGGGTTGGCTTGACCTTCTGGCCTGCGTCTTCGCTCGACCGTTCGTCGTCCGGTATCAGGCCGGGTAGCGGCTGATCCTTGGGCGGCGGCCCAGGCACTTTGATCGGTGGCAACAACGGTGCATTGCCGCCGATGATGCCGCCAGCCCTGGGCACACTCGGGATCCCCACCTGCGGATAGGGTGTCGGCGTTGCCGTACCGGGCGACCCCGGCGGTGCAATGGTGACGGGCCGAGGCTGCAGATCCTCGGCGCCAACCCCGCAACTGACCCACAGACTCGCCATTGCTCCGGCCGCTATCAGCCACACGAGTGCACGCATCATCAAAGCCTCTCTCGCCAGAGACACCTGGCACTGCTTAGGCTACTCCAAAGCCTGAAAGTTGCCTGCCCGAAACTTAGGCGAACGCGCTAGACTTGATTCAAACCCGTGAAAAAGCCTTCAAGGTGAGACCATGAGCACCGCAACACCTCCTTCCAACACTTCCAAGCTCGACCGCATCCTGGCCGATGCCCAGCGCGACCGCGAAATGGGCTACCGCGACAAAGCCCTGAAAATGTACCCGCATGTCTGTGGCCGTTGCGCCCGGGAGTTTTCCGGCAAGCGCTTGAGCGAACTGACCGTTCATCACCGTGACCACAACCACGACAACAATCCCCAGGATGGCTCCAATTGGGAGTTGTTGTGCCTGTACTGCCACGATAACGAGCACTCACGTTATACCGACCAGCAGTATTTTTCCGACGGCTCGCTGGGCACGCCCAAGACGGCCAAGGTCACGCACAACCCCTTTGCCGCCCTGGCCGACCTGATGAAGAAAGACTGAATGCAACGCAGCGACACCGTATAATCGCGCTTTTTCTCAAGGGCCCAGGCTTGTGGCGAATAAACGGTATAGCTGCATCGGTCTGTTCAACCCCAAATCAGCGGAAAACGTCGGCTCGGTGATGCGCGCCGCCGGTTGTTATGGCGTGAACTCGGTGTTCTACACCGGCAAGCGCTATGAACGCGCGCGCGATTTCGTCACCGACACCAAGCGGGTGCATTACGACATCCCGCTGATCGGTATCGACGATTTGCAAAAAATCATTCCGCTGGGCTGCACGCCGGTCGCGGTGGAGTTGGTCGAGGGCGCTCGCTCTTTACCTGAATACACCCACCCCGACCGTGCCATCTATATCTTCGGCCCGGAAGACGGCACGCTGGATCAGGACGTGCGCGACTGGTGCGAAGAAACCATCTATATCCCGACCACCGGCTGCATGAACCTGGCCGCCACGGTCAACGTGGTGCTTTACGATCGCATGGCCAAGGGCCTGAATACCCGCTCGGGGCCAAAATTCAAGTGACAAATGCCCAGCCCGATGGAACAGCATCGGCGCCGAGCAGTCAGTTGAATATCACCCTCGCCGCATTGCCTAGGAGATTGAACATGCGCGACCGCGACCCCGTGGAGCTGATCGAGCCCACCCCTTTGCAGAGCAAGACCGAGCACAATGTACACGGCTGGGAGCGCGCCTCTTCAGTGGCAGGCGGCGTGATCATGGTCGGCAAAGGCCTGCGCCGGGGTGGCCTGTTCGGGCTGGTGCAAATCGCCATTGGAGGCGTAGCCCTGGCACGGGGCCTGACCGGCCATAGCGCCACCAAGAGCTTGCTTGAGAAAAGCCGTCGCGATTTCGATGCCGCGCGCGTTCGTATCGAACGGGCCGGGGAAGAACTGGGCATGCTCAAATCCAGCGCCAGGGCAGCAGCCGGGTCAGCGACGGTGACGGGTAGAGACTCTTTGGAGAACCCGTAATTACATGGACTCGCCCCAACCGAGGCGTCTATGCGCCACGGTGGCATCTATAAAGAAGCCAACGACAGCGAGGGCGAGCCCATGAAAAAGCATACGACCAACAATCACTCTTTGTCTTCAGCCGACCTAGCAACCTGTTCGACCGTCTCGGTAGATCTTGCCAAGAGGGTCTTCCAGGTGGCCGGGGAAAACGCCCTGGGCCAAGTGGTGTACGAGGACCGAATCAAATCGCGCGAAGCCTTCCAGGCGTTTCTTCGCCAACTGCCCATGAGCGTCATGGTGCTGATGGAAACAGGCCCAGGCGCTCAGGCATGGGCGCGGTTGCTGCAGGCCCAAGGCAACCCGGTGCGGATCCTGCCTGCGCAGCATGTGGCCGATCATCGCAGCGGGCCGAAGAATGATCGCAACGATGCACATGCGATCTTGCGGGCGGGTCGAGATAGTCGGATTGTCTCAGTGCCGGTCAAAAGTGCCGCGGCGCTGGCCATGCAGGCACTGCATCGCGCCCGCCAGGGCTATGTGCGGCGGCGCACGGCCATGGGTAATCAGATGCGTGGCTTGCTGCTCGAGCATGGCGTGGCCTTGGCGCAAGGTGAGGCGGCGATCAGCCGGGTGGTGCCGCGGATACTCGAGGATGCCACCCAGCCGCTGCCGGATCTGCTGCGCGAGCTGATTGCTGAGCTGCTCGGCGAATGGAGCCAGTTGGGCGAGCGCGTCAGCGTGTTGACCGGCCGACTGGAAACGGCCGCACAGCAGGATGAGACGGCGAAAAGGTTGATGACGGTGCGTGGCATCGGTCCGATCATCGCCACCGCGCTGCTGGCCAAGCAGGTCGAGCCTGAGCGCTTCGCCAACGCACGCCAGTTTGCCGCCTACTTTGGTTTGGTGCCCACTCAGCACAGCAGCGGACAGAAAATCCGGCTGGGCAAGATGAGCAAGCAGGGCGACGCCTACCTACGCAGCCTGGCGATCCAGGGCGCGCATGCGGTCTTGAGACAGGTGCGGCCTGATTCGGAACAACCCGATGACCGGCGCTTGCTGCGCTGGCTGTGTCGCTTGGGTCGCAAGGAAACGGCCGTCCGATTGGCCAACCGTACCCTACGCATCGTCTGGGTATTACTGAAAACCGAGCAGACCTATCGTCGCCACATGGGCAATGTCCAGGAGGCGACGATGAGTCACTGATCCACAGAGTTCTGCCACCGGGGCGTTAAAGCGCTCCAACCCTTGCTAAAGAACATTGACCCCAGGTCAGACCGTCGCGGATTGATGCCTGTGCTCCTACTGGCCCTTGAGGCCTTAACGTAATTGGCATACCGCGAGCTTATTGAATGTTGGCCAGAAGCCGATCAGGCTTCCTCGAGTAGGCCTTATACATAGATGCAGCCGGGTAGCAGTGTTCAAAAGCGGGTTGATAGTGGGGGCGAGTCCATACATAGGAGCATGGCTTGCCGGCGATAAAGCCACCGCGGTGTGTCAGGCATGGCCTCTCGCGGGCAAGCCCGGCTCCTACGTCACCCGGCGGACTCAACCAGCACGAAATATCAGGTAGTCCTCCCAATCGTCTTCAGGCACCGCTTCTTCGCTGAGCATACGCCCCGATTGGGAAATGCGCTTTTTATGGACTTGCTTGCGGTCACCGCTGACCAGATGGTGCCAGCGTGGCAAATCCTTGCCCTCGCTGACCAGCCGGTAGCCACAGGTCGGCGGCAACCACTTGAACTGGTCGGCCTTGCCCGGTGTGAGCTGAATGCAATCGGGGACCTTTTCCATTCGGTTCGGGTAATCGCTGCACTGGCAGGTTTTCAGGTCCAACAGTTTGCAAGCGATGCGGGTGTAATAGACGCTGTTGTCGTCTTCATCCTCAAGCTTTTGCAGGCAGCACAGGCCACACCCGTCGCACAGCGACTCCCACTCAGTGGGATTGAGTTGCTCAAGGGTCTTGCTCAGCCAGAAGGATTCGCCGGTGCCGGCCATGGTGGAGGAGTCCTGAATGAATGATGACGCTGCGATCGCGGTGCCTGGAAAAGGCCGCCAGTCTAGTGCCCAAGCGGGCTTGGGCCAAGCGTTGGCGACTGTCGGTAGGCATGACGCGCTCGACTGCGTTTCAATAGCCGCGGCTGAAGTTCACTTCACCGCGCATCGAACCGCCCTGCTGGTAGGCCTGAAGGTTTTCCACGAACAGCTTGACCATCGCGGCCGGTGAGGTGGGGGCCGAGCTATGCCCGGTCAGCAGCAGGCCCCAGGCCGTCCAGAAGGGATGCTGTTGCGGCAAAGGTTCCTGGCGGCAGACATCAATCACCGCGCCAGCCAGGTGCCCCAGCGTCAATGCTTCGACCAGATCGGCGTCCACCACTGCCACCCCGCGCCCGGCATTGATGAACACCGCATCGGGGTTGAACCGGGCAAACAGCGCCGCATCATACAGATCGCGGGTCGGAGCGGTGTCCGGCAACAGGTTGATCACGTAATCGACCTCCCCGACCCATTTGCCCAAGGTATCAATGCCATTCACTTCAATGAACGGCGCCTGCTCGCGAGCCTGGCTGGCAATGCCATAGACCTTGACCCCGAATGGCTGCAGGAACTCGGCCACACACTGGCCAATTTCACCGGTGCCAACGATCAGCACCCGACGCCCGGCAAGCCCAGGGCCGGTGCGGTTGTCCCACTTGCGCTCGACCTGGCTGACCAATCGCGCCAAGACTTCGCGCTCGTGGCCGAGCATATAGGTGAGGACGTATTCGGCCATGACCTGGCCAAAGATGCCGACCGCACGCGTCAGCCGATAGTCACGCTGCAGCCCTTCGGCCAATAACGGGGTGATGCCTGCCCAGGTCGACTGCAGCCATTGCGGTTGATGCCCCTGGCGCAGCAACGTGGCCAACAGGTCCGGCTGACCCAGCCATACCGGGCAGTCGCTGGCCAGTTGCGAAAGCACCGCCGAATCGCCACTGGTCAACACGTCTATTTGCGGTGCAACCTCGGCCAGCAGGCTGGCGTATAGGGCGTAATCCTGTTCTGCGATCAAAACACGCATGCTGTGTAAAACCTTTCCCAAAAACCAAGGCCGCGGCCAGCCGCGGAACGCTCCGCTGCCAGCCACGGCCTGAAATACCTTTCGATGACGTTTGCGCCCGGCCTCAGACCGGATCGTTGCGACGCAACAGCTCTTCGGGCAAATGCTCGATGTACTCGTCCTCGGCCGGTGGCATTTGCAGGTGATAACCCTGCTTGTCCAGGTTGGCCAGCACCACCTCGATGTCTTCCCGTGCCAGTTTACGCTCGGGCGAAAGCACCAGGTCAAAGGCGTGACGAGGGGTGCCGAACGCCATCAGCAGGCCTTCAGGAATGTGCTTGAGGGCATCGGCCTTGCGCACATAGAGGTACATCTCGTTTTTTTTCGGGCTTTTGTAGATAGAGCAAATCTGTTTCATGGTTGTTCTCCAGCGCTGGCGAGACTGTCGAGCAGCGCCTGGCCCATCCGCTCACGGCGCCAGCCGCGCAGCGAATCGGGCAATTGATAAGGGCCATTGGGGAAGCCGGTCTTGAGCAGGGCTTCCAGGGTTTTCTTGCGCAACATCAGTTCCGGTGCGATCCCCAGGCGTTCGGCTTCAGCCTGGCCGATGGCACGCAGTTGCTTGAGCAGCACCGACGCATCAATCGGCAGTGGCTCGGGCAAGGCTGGCGGCCACTCGGTCGGCAGGACGCTGCCCGCTTCTTTGACCAGGCCCAGCAGGAATTCGCCGTCCTGACGCACGGTGCGCGGGTGCATGTCTTCGATCCTGGCCAATGCCGCCAGGTTGTCCGGCTGGGTGCGAGCCAGTGGCCACAAAGCGTTCTCGCGGATGATGCGGTTGCGTGGCAAGTCGCGGGCACGGGCCTCGCGCTCACGCCAGGCGCACAGCTCGCGCATCACCGCCAGCTGAGCACGGGAAAGTTTCCAGGCAAGTTTGGCCTCCCGGTACAACTCGTACGGGTCGATCTCCCGTTGCAGTTGCGCCACCAGCTCCGCACCGTCTTCCAACACCCAGGCACATTTTTCGTCGGACAGTCTGGGGCGCAGTTGCTCGTAGACTTCGGCCAAGTGCACCGCATCTTCGGCGGCGTAGCTGATCTGTGTTTCGGAGAGCGGGCGCTGCAGCCAGTCTGAGCGCGTTTCACCCTTGGGCAGCTCGATGCCCAGTACTTCTTGCACCAAGCGTGAGTAGCCCATCGAAAAACCAAGGTTCAGGTAGGCGGCCGCCAATTGGGTATCAAACAGCGGCGCCGGCAGGCTTCCGGTCAAGCGCAGCAATACTTCGAGGTCTTCGGTGCAGGCGTGCAGCACCTTGATCACGGTCGGGCATTGCAGCAAGGCTGCCAGCGGGCTCCAGTCATGGATGGTCAACGGATCGATCAGGAAGGCACGCTGGCCGTCTCCCACCTGGATCAAGCCGGCGATAGGGTAAAAGGTGTCGACCCGCATGAACTCAGTGTCGAGTGCGATGTAGGGCAGATGCTGCCATTGCGTGCAATGGCTGGCGAGGTTGGCGTCGTCGCGTATCCAGTGAATGTCGATGGCCACGAGGCTCTCCTTGAACAATGGCGCGCAGTATATATCGGCGCCGGGCTTTGCTGGGCATCGACTCGACAAGAGTAGCTGCAACAGACGCACAAGTGGCTCAGGCGCTCGCCCGCCATTGCAACAAGCGCCGCATCATTGCTTGGCCATTACCCCATCCGCCGCGGCCGTGCGGCAGTGGGCGAACAGGTCCAGGTGCGGTTGATAGACTTCGCTTTTGACTTCCAGCAGCCCCAGCATCGAGTGGAACAGGTTGTCCTGGCTCAAGGGCTGGTTGCGTTCGGCTTGCAGGCATTGAGTATCGACGGCGAATGAACGCTGATAGGCGTCAGAAAACCAGGCCAGCATGGCCACATGCTTTTGCTGATCCGGTGCCAACATGTAGGGGGTGCCGTGCAGGAACAGGTTGTATTCGCCCAGCGACTCGCCATGGTCGGATAAATACAGCATGGCGGTATCCACGCTGTCCTGACGACTGCGCAGAATATCGATCAGGCTGGCCAGCACGTGATCGGTGTAGACCAGCGTGTTGTCATAGGCGTTGACGATACTTTCGCGACTGCAATTGTTCAGCGCATTGCTCTGGCACACGGGCGTGAAGCGCTGAAATTCCTTCGGATAACGCTTGTAGTATTCCGGGCCATGGCTGCCCATCTGGTGCAAGACCAGCACCGTGTCGTTTTTCAGGTTGTCGATGAACGGCTGCAAGCCCTGCAACAGGATCTCGTCGCGGCACTCGTTGTTGGCACACAGCAGCGGGTCCTTGAGGTTGCTCACATCTTGCAGGGTGACCCGGTCACAGGTGCCCTTGCAGCCAGACTGGTTATCGCGCCAGATAACATCAAGGTCTGCCCGCTTGAGCACGTCCAACAAGCCTTCCTGGTTCTTGGCCTGGCTGGCGGAGTAATCCTTGCGGCCCATATTGGAGAACATGCAAGGGACCGACACAGCGGTCTCGGTGCCGCAGGAATGCACGTCGGTAAAGGCGATCAAGCCCTTTTCCTTGCTCAGTTGCGGGGTGGTATCGCGGTCATATCCGAGCACACCGAAGTTCTCGGCCCGAGCGCTTTCACCCACTACCAGCACCGTCAGCGACTTGCGGGTGTGCTGCTGCCAGCCAGCCTCTTTATGGGCATCTTCACCGATCCGGCTAAACGGGTGCGTAGCGGAGGCGACTTGCTCGCGAGCATAACTGATCGAGGCGCCGATGAGGTTGCTCGGCACCACCATCAGGCGCAATTCATGGTGGTTGCGAAACAGGGACGACAGGCCCTGGTAG
This sequence comes from Pseudomonas sp. KH_021, assembly GCF_057838865.1. Lineage (NCBI taxonomy): Bacteria > Pseudomonadati > Pseudomonadota > Gammaproteobacteria > Pseudomonadales > Pseudomonadaceae > Pseudomonas > Pseudomonas sp. KH_021. Next base: position 4,903,632 of record NZ_CM174477.1, read on the forward strand.
TTCACCAGCGCAACCCCGCCAATAACACACACCGAGGCGACCATCACCAATGCCTTGCTGAGCAGTTCACGCGGCCAGCGGCGATAGGCAATAGGGGTTTTCCACAACAGCAGGGAAGGCACGACGCCCAGCAAAAACAGATAAACGGCCAGTTTTAACGACAACAAGTCGCGTATTTCGGTGGCGTTGGTCTGCATCGTGTTGCGAACCATGCCTATATCAATCAAGACACCGTACTGGCTCATGAAGTAAGCCACGCCTGCGCCCATGAAAAACAACAGAATCAGCAGAGGTTTCAATACAAAGCGAAAGGCAAAGAGTGTTAATACGGTATTGAAAATGGCCAGGATCAATAGCCCAAATGCAGCGCGCAGAGCGAAACCTTGAGTGATTTCAACCACATGGTTCCACAGGTAAATATTGAAGCCGAAAAGTAGAAAGACGCTGGCAATCAGCGTGACCCACTCGGGGCGCGCGGCTTTGATTCTTAACATGAGAGTCTGCTTTAACCCATAAAGTTGTGATCTGGCAACCTCGCGTCCACGACGCACCAGATTTGCGCAACTCTAGGTAGCGAACCATCAATTTTTTGTGAAAAACTTGGTAACAAATAGTTTGTTTACGGAACTAAATCGGCTGGTAGGAGCAGAGCTTGCTCGCGATGGCATCACCGCCGTAATCGGATAGATGCCATCGCCGTCGTAATTGGATAGACCGCGGCGATGCCATCGCGAGCAAGCTCTGCTCCTACAGCGAAACCATAGGGTAGCGCAATGAACCGACCGCCTGAAGCGCCGAGTCGGGCAATCACGGCTATCCTGAATGTTCATAACTCCAGCACTCAAACGGAGAGGTGACGAGATGCCAACGAAACACGATCTGTTCGCAGACCTGCAGCTGACACGGGAAGAAGTTGAAAAGCGCACCGCCAGTGACCCCAAGCTCAGCGCGTTGTTGAGTAAATATGCATCGATCGATGCCGATGTTGTGGAGAAAGAGGCGAACTACACGGCCGACGAACTGGTCAAGCGAAATAAAGAAAAGCGCCTTCAAATCAAGGATGAAATCGTCAGGCACCTGGGGAATTCAGGCGCCAAATAACGTCTGATACCGAACACTCGAGGGCCCCGCTGCCGCACAGGCAGCGGGGCCTTTATATGACGAGCCTGCCAGCCTTGCGCATCCAACCCCGACATGGCAGCGTGAGGCGCTGGCCCGTTAATTGGACAAGGAGCTTTCAAGTGTCGGACAAGAAGCTGGAAACCACCGTGGAGCGCGTCTACCAGGGGGTCTATGAGGCCATCAGCAAGCGTAGGATGCGCCCCGGCCTGAAGCTTGGGGAGGCTTCACTCGCTGAGCTTTTTGACGTCAGTCGCACCTCCGTGCGGGCCGCACTCAAACAATTGGAGGCTGAAGGGCTGGTCTCCACCGAGACCAATCGCGGGGCCTGGGTGTCGCTGCCCAGCGACGATGAAATCCGCCTGCTGTTCGAAACCCGGCGCCTGATCGAAATCGGTATCGTCAGCGAACTGTGCCGACGCCGCGACAGCGCCGCCATGCAGGACCTGCGCGACCACTTGCTGCTGGAAGACGAAGCGGCCAAGGCGCACGACCATGATCGATTGCTGCACTTGCTGGGCGAATTTCATATCAAGTTGGCGGCAACGCTGCACAACCCGGTGCTGCTGGACTGGTTCCGCAAGCTGATATCCCGTACCTCGCTCTACGCCGCGGCCCTGGACGACGACCGCCACGATGCCTGCCGCGAAAACGAACACCTGCGCCTGATCGAGTTTATCGAGGCGGGCAATCAGAATGCCGCCATCGAATTGACCTGCATTCATTTGAATGGGGTCGAGAAGGCGATTCTGGACGTGGCGGCGACGCTGAAACTGTCCTACCCCCCGCCTCACTGACGGAGTATCACCACTCGGGAAAAAAATATTTACATATTCTTAAGAATGATTATTATTAACGCCGATCCGAGCGAGACCCAAAAGGACCTGCGTCAGTGATACGAATCTCTCCGGTATTTCCCCGGTTACAAGAAGGGAAAAATATCTACGGCTTGCTCAACTCGTTACCTTCACCGCTGCTCTGCGAAATGATCGCGTTTGCGGGCTACGACTTCGTGATTCTCGATCTTGAGCATCTACTGCGCTCAGAAGAAGACATCATGCATTGTGTCCGCGCCTGTGAGGCTGCTGGCATTTCGCCTTGGCTGCGCATACCGCAAGTGGACGAAAAACTGATCGGCCGGGCACTGGATGCCGGCATCGAAGCCATTGTTCTTTCACGCACCGAAAGCGCCGCGCAAGTTCAGCGCGCCATCGAAGCGGCCTTCTTTCCCCCCTTGGGAAAACGCGGAATAACCGGCGGACGTATTACCGGTTTCGGTCGCCTGCCACTCCCCGAATACATCGAACTGGCCAATCGTCAGACCCCCATTATTCCCATGATCGAAAGCAGCGCCGGAGTCCAAGCGCTGGGCGAGATCCTGCAACTGCCGGGGGTCGGCATGATCATGGAAGGCGCCCTGGATCTGTCCCTCGATCTGGGTCTTGGGCCTGACCCGCTCAACCCTCAAGTCTGGCAAATGTTGCAAGACATGGCCGATGCCTGCCTTAGCGCCGCCGTCCCTTTCTGTGCAAACCCTCGCACAGCTGAACAGAACTCGCTGTGGTGCGCTCGCGGGGTTCGAAGTTTTCTGGCCGGTGAAGACCGAGGCTTGCTGTATAACGCGTTGAAAGCCCGCCTGCACTCTCTCAAACCGTAAAAATAAGCCAACGTAGTCCAAAATGAAAATAACAACACCCCTACATTTTTCACTCAGCCTTATCACGCTGGGCATCTGCCACGCCGCCGTGGCCGCCGATCAATCCACAGGCTCTGCCAACGAAATGTCGCTGGCGCCCATGGTGATTCAGGGTGATGTGCTCCGCTGGGCCAGCGACGAAGACGTGCGCACCTACGCCGGCAGCCGCAGCGTTGTCGATTCCAGCGAGCTGAAAAAAGCCAGCGTCCGCGGTCTGGACGATGCGTTGCAACGGGTACCGGGCGTCAAGATCTTTGACGAAACCGGCACCGGCGCCTTGCCGCAGATTTCGGTACGCGGACTGTACGAGAGCCGCAGTGGCCGGATTCAAGCCTTGTCAGATGGCATTCCATTGGCACTGGCGCCTTACGGCCAGACAGGCCTGTCGCTGTTTCCAATGACCATGGCGACAGTCGACCGTATAGATATCGTGCGTGGGGGCGCAGCGGTGCAATACGGTCCGAACAACGTTGGCGGGGTGATCAACTTCATCAGCAAGCCGATTCCTCGCCGCTGGGAAACCACGTTGCAGGAGAAGACCACCTTCAATGCTGGCGGTCGCCAGTTGTGGGACACCTACCTGGGCACCGGCGGCTACCTGACCGACAACTTCGGCCTGCAACTGGACATCAACACCTTAAGTGGCGAATACGGTCGCGAGCACTCCGACACCGATGTGCAGAACTACCGTCTGCGCGGCCAGTGGAACATCGACGACGATCGTGACCTGAGTTTCGGCATCCAGCACTACAAGGCCGATATGGATCTGGCCGGTGCGCTCAGCGTTCGGGATTACAAGGATGATCCACGCCAATCGACCCGCCCGCTGGACCGCTTCGAGGGTGACACCAATCGCGTCTGGGGCACCTACACCCAGCGCCTGGGCGCCATGGGGCCGTTCGACTCGGTAGAATTCAGCTGGACCAACTTCGCCCACGACAGCTACCGCAACTTCGTGGTCGGCCTGCCGTTCACCCCGGACGGTACGCCGGCGACCAAACAGGACGCCCCACGTGACTTTAGAGTCTGGGGCACGGAGCCGCGCATCAGTGCCACCATCGATGGCGACACCGTCGGCCAGACCTGGTTGCTGGGCGCCCGATATGTCAGCGAAGACATCGACTACAAGGTCAACCGCCAGAGCATCGCTACCGGCGTGAATGCGCCGTTCCGCGACTGGAAATTTGATGACGACGCCCGCGCGTTCTACATCAGCAACGCCATCAGCCTGCTCGATCAACGCCTGACCATCACCCCCGGCGTGCGCTACGAAAATGCCCGCATGGATTACAGCGACGGCATCACCGGGTTCAACCGCGAGAACAAATCCGAAGAATGGCTGCCAGGCCTGACAGTAGGCTACCAGGCGACCGACGACTGGTTCGTCTATGCCAACGCCCAAAAGTCCCTGCGTCCACCGCAAATCACGCAGATCGTCAAAGAAGGCGATGTCGGCGCGGAACTGGCGTGGAACTACGAGACCGGTGTGCGCTACACCCCATGGGACGGCATGCGCGTCGACTTCAACCTGTACCGCATCGATTTCGACGACCAGATCGCGTACAACGCCACGACCGACCGTTTCGTCAACCTCGGCAGCACCCGTCATCAGGGTGTCGAGACCGAGATTTTCTGGACGCCGGAAGCCATGCGTGACCTGGACCTGCACGCCAGCTACGCCTACCTCGATGCCAAGCAGCGCAACGGCACCTTCAAGGACAACGAGGTGCCGTTCTCCTCGCGCAATCAGTTCACGGTTGACGGTCGTTACCGTTTTGCCGAGCACTGGACCTACAACCTCGACGGCTTGTATGTCAGCAGCGCCTACACCGATGCGGCCAACTCCCGCAACGAAGATGCCACCGCCAGCGTGGGCAAGCTGCCTGCCTACTGGGTGTGGAACACCGCCATCGAGCGTGAATTCCTGCTGGCCGACAAGAGCGTCCTGACCGCATCCGCCGGCGTCAGCAACCTGTTCAACCGCGAGTACTACTTCCGCGGTATCGACACCAGCCCTTGGGGTCGTCAACCCGCGCCAGAGCGCTCGCTCACCCTAGGCGTCAACTACCGCTTCTAAACCGCGCACCTGCGCCCCTGTAAACAGTTGCCCGATCCTTCGGGACGGGCAACTGCTGCCCCCAGGAAACTGCCATGCACCGTCCTTTCGTCATCCTTACTCACGTCGCCCACCCTGCAATTCTTGAGGGTTTCCTGCCTGCCGCGCACAAACGCGGGTTGCCGATCGTGGTCATCACCGATCACGCTCAGGAACACCGGCGCCTGCTCGCCACTTCAGAGATTTCGCCGCAGCAACTGCTGGTTATCGAGTGTGATGTGTTCAATCCGCTGGCAGTCATCGAGGCCCTCAACAGTCAAGGCCTGCGCCCTGGCGCCGTGTTCTCTAACAGCGATCACTTGCAGACCGCGACCGCCATCGTGGCCGAAGCATTCGAATGCCCGGGCAAGGACTGGCGGCTGTGCTATGCGGCGAAGAACAAGGCAGCCATGCGCGAGCGCATGCAACGCCTGGGTCTGCCTGGGCCTTGGTTCCAGGTACTCACCTCGAATGCCATGCTACCGACCGATGCACCCTGGCCGGTGGTCGCCAAGCCTCGTGAAGGCGTCGCCAGCCTGGACGTCCGGCTGTGTCACAACGCCGCCGAGCTGAGCGCTTACTGCGAGCAGTTCTGGCAGCAGCAACCGGACCGCGCCTTGTTGCTGGAGGCCTACATGGAAGGCCCATTGTTCACCCTCGAAACCCTGGGCGACGGGCGCACTCTGCAAGCCATCGGTGGCTTCGACGTCACCCTTTCACCCCCCCCGCATTTCGTAGAACTCGCCGCTCGCTGGAATGGACAACTCAGCCGCGCCCAGCGTAGCGCCGCGCTGGCTCAAGTGGCCGCGTTCGGGGTCAATTTTGGTGTCTGCCACAGCGAATTCATTCTGACCGCCCAAGGCCCGGTGCTGGTTGAGATCAACTATCGCAGCATCGGCGACGGGCGCGAGTTCCTGCTTGATCGCCTGCTGCCACAGGGTTGGTTCGATCGCATCATCGCCCTGCACTTGGGAGAAAGTCTGATCGAGGCGCAACCGGCGCAAGCCGAAGCCACCGTGCATTACCTGGTGGCCGATCGCTCCGGGCGCCTGGATCAGGCCAGCGACAGCTTCAACGTTGAGCGTGAGGGCCATTGGTGTGACTACCGTGCACTGCACCAAGCCGGTGACACCGTGACCATCAGCCACTCCAATAAAGACTATGTGGGCGTACTGCGACTGATCGCGCCGGATGACGCGAGCCTGCAAGCACAACTGAATTCGACCCTGAACGACCTGAAATGGGTGGTGGCATGAGCCTGCAACCAGAGGCCGCCGATCAGGCGTACATGACTCGACGCATCATCGATTGCTGCCTGCGCGAGGACATCCGTGGGATCGTCAGCAAAGGACAGATTGGCCCGCTGCCCGAAGCCCTGAGCCAATGTTTGCAGCATCAGCCCGACGCCAGTTGGCTGCGAATCGCCCATCTGGGCGCCGACGAACTATGGCTGCCGGTGGTCAAGGCGTATCCATTGCAGGACTGGATCGGCACCAGCGACGCCTGGATCAAGGTGTCCCCGCAAAACCACGCCGAAGTTCAACGCGGATACTCACTCTGGCTGAGCCACCTGGGCCACGGTCTGGACGAAGAAAGCCTGGCGCTGTTCGCGGCGTATTTGAAAGAAGCCGATTGCGCGACCGAACACCGGACCCTGTGCAATCAGGCGTATCACCAACAGGCAACCGCGCTGAGCAACGTGACGGACCTTGCGGACTGGTCGCAGCGGCTGCTGAAAATCGATCAGTTGGCGAGCTACCTGGATCACCCGTTCTATCCAACGGCCCGAGCTAAAAGCGGCTTCGATTCCGCTGCCCTCAAAGGCTATGCACCGGAGTTTGCACCGCGCTTCGAACTCAACTGGCTGGCGATCCCCAACACCGCCCTGACCTTGACCAGCCCGCAACCTGCGCACTGGCCAGACTTCGAGGAAGTCGGCCTGTCACCAACCTTGCAAAATAGCCATTCATTGTTGCCGGTACACCCGCTGACCTGGGGAGAACTTGAGCACTACGGCCTGCCTGAAGGCACGCTCAAGGCCCCACGTACCGCCATGCAGGTCGAGCCGACGCTGTCCGTGCGCACCGTGGTTTGCGTCGATCACCCTCAGTGGCACATTAAACTGCCGCTATTGGTCAGCACACTCGGTGCCCGCAATTTGCGCCTGATCAAACCCAGCACGTTGTACGACGGTCACTGGTTCCAGACCACTTTGCAGGCCTTGACCGAGCGCGATCCGGCGCTGGCGTCCCGTTATCTGCACGTCGATGAAAAACACGGGGGGCATGCCGCCGAGAGTCGCCACCTGTCCTACATCGTGCGCCGTTACCCGACGGGGCTGGAAAATATCACGCTGGTCCCGGTCGCCGCATTGGCAAGCCCGCTTGCCGATGGCCGCCTGTTCCTCGAACAACTGGCCGAGCGCTTCTATGCAGGCTCGCTGCAACAGTGGCTGGAAGATTATCTCGATGTGCTGTTGCAGGTTCATCTGCGACTGTGGCTGCGCTATGGCATCGCGCTGGAGGCCAACCAGCAGAACGCCGTTTTGATGTTCGAACCAGGGCTGCCATTGCGCCTGCTGATGAAGGACAACGACGCCGCTCGCCTGTGGCCTCAGCGCTTCGCCAACGCCTGCCCGGACCTCGCAGATCTGCCCGCCGCCTTGCAGGATGAGCGCATTCGCGTCGACAGCAGCCAGCCGTTGGCCGAGATGTTCTGCACCATCACCTTGCAGTTGAACATCGTTGCAATCCTGGAAGCGATTGCGACCGCAGGCCTGGCTCCTCGATCCAGCCTGTACGGCACGCTGCGCCAGCGCTTCACGAGCTGCCTGACACAACTCGAAGCAGAAGGCATCGACTGTCACGACGCGCGCCAATGGCTACTCGACAGCCCGAAACTGCCGGTGAAATACCTGCTCAGCGCTGGCAGCCTGTTCAGCAAGGCGCATTCCGGTGCCAGCGACATCAACAAGTTCTATGGCTACAGCGCGGCGAACTTCCTGCTGGAGGACGGCCCATGCAACGACGCCTGATCACCAGCGTCTTGCTGGGGCATTACCTGTCGGCCTTCACGGCGCTGGGTATCCCGCTGTACCTGCCGCGCATCCTCGCCGACCTCGCACCGGACACACCGGGCTGGGCCATCGGGGTGCTGTTCGTACTGCCGACACTCTGTACCGCGCTGGCAGCGCCGCTTTGGGGGCGCTGGGCCGATCGCAACGGTTGTCGCACCTCGTTGCTGCGCGCCCATGCCGGGCTGTTCGCAGGCTTTCTGTTGGCAGGCTTCAGCCCCAATCTGACGGTGTTCGTCCTGGCGTTGATCATCCAGGGCACCTTCGGCGGCGCGATGGCGGCGTCCAACGCCTACCTGTCGACCCAGTTCAAAGAGGGCGATCTGTCCCGCGCCCTGAACTGGACGCAGTACTCGGCACGCCTGGCGATGATCAGTGGCCCGATCCTGTTGGGGCTGCTGACCTCGCAAGGCTTGGGGCTGGACCTGTATCGCTATCTGGCCTGGTTACCGCTTTTGGCCTTCGTGCTGATCCTGCCGCTGCCCAACGACGCGCCTAAACATGCCTTGGCCAGCAAGAAAGCCGAGGCCTTGGGCGAACTGCCACAAGACATGCCACGGCTGCTGGCGGTGCAGTTTCTGTTCAGCTTCGCGATGGTCGTGACCTTTCCCTACTTCATGCCCTTTGGCGAGCAACTGGGCATTGGCAACGACGTCTTGATCGGCGTGCTCTACAGCCTGCCGCATCTGGTTTACCTGCTGGCCCTGCCCTGGGTCCAGAAGCATCAGGGCAACCTGCTGTTACCGGGGCTGGCGCTGCTGGCAATCTCTAACGCCCTGCAATTCTGGAGCGTACAGGCCGAGCCTTTGTTCGCGCTGCGCCTGCTCAGCGGCGCCGGCATGCTGCTCAGTTTTGTCGGGTTGCACCGTTGCCTGAGCCAACGCAGCCGCAAAGGCAGCGCCGGCCGCCTGTTCGGCTGGTTCGACTCCAGTGGCAAATGGGCCGGCACCGCTGCCGGTGTCACGGCCGGGCTGGTCAGCCAGACCTGCGGTATCGCCTCGCCCTTTCTTGTTGCGTGCCTGGCAGCCATGGCGGCCATGGTGCTCGCGCGCCCTCTATTGATGACCTCCCGGGAGATTCCGGCATGACACTCGCTAATACCGCATCGCTGAACACTGCATCCCTGCATGACCATGCCCTCGATGGTGAAGCCCAGCGCCATGCCATCGAATGCCTGCTCAATTGCTATTTGCGCGAATACGCATTGCCACGCAATGAAGCGGACCTGGACTATCAAGCCCAGGATCTGCCGATGAGCCTGCGCCAGGCCAATGGCCGTTGCATCAGCATTAGCCTACCCAGCGGCCGATTGGTCGTACGCACCGGCCGCACTAGCCTGCTGGGCCGTTGCCACTACACCAGCGCGCCTTATTTCAAAGGCAACAACCAGAGTTGGAAACCGTTGGAAGCCAACGAACTGGCGCGCTTGCTCTGCACACCGCTCAGTGGCGCCGACCGCGTTGGCGAGATGCTGCAACAGGTCGCCAACAGCCTGCACATCACCCGCACCTTTCTGCGTCATTCACGCCCAGCCAACGAAGCCGCCGACAGCTTGCTGGCGTCCGAGCAACATCAGCTGTGGGGCCACGCCCTGCACCCGACGCCGAAAAGTCGCGAGGGCATCTCTCATGACGATTTACTGGCCTGCTCGCCGGAAGTCGGGGCGAGTTTTCAACTGCACTGGTTCAAGGTCGATCCGACGCTGATTCGCCACCAAGGCGAAGACCCGCGCAGCACCTTGCAGCAACTGTCGGGGCGCGACGACGCCTACCCGTGCCACCCCTGGGAAGTGGCTCGCGTGCTGGCCGACCCGCTGGTGCAGCGTGCACAACAACAAGGCTTGATCGAATACCTCGGCCCCCTGGGCCAGGCCATGTACCCAACCTCGTCGGTGCGCACGCTCTACCATCCGCAGCTGGCTTATTTCTTGAAGTTCTCGATGCACGTGCGCCTGACCAACTGTGTGCGCAAGAACGCCTGGTATGAGCTGGACAGCGCCGTCGCCCTCACTCGCCTGCTCGGCCCGATCATGAACGAGCTTGCGACACAACAACCGGGCTTTATGTTGATGCCTGAGCCCAGCGCCACCAGCCTGGACCTCAGCGCCCTGGGGACGCTGGAGGAGGCCCGCGAAGTCACCGAATGCTTCGGTATCGTTTACCGGGAAAACCTCTCCCTCGCCGACCGCGAACAGTATCTGCCGCAAGTGGCCATGGCGCTGTTCACCTGGGATCAACAAAATCGCAGTGTCTGCCGCCAACAGGTACAGGTCTACGCCGACAACACCGGCTTGAGCATTGAGCAAGCCACCCTGAACTGGCTGGATGCCTACGCCAGCCAGATGCTCGGTGGCGTGCTGTATTGCCTGTTCCGCCAGGGCATCGTGCTGGAGCCGCATTTGCAGAATACGGTGATCGGCTTTGCTGAGGACGGGCTGCCCAGCCAGGTCTGGATTCGGGACCTGGAAGGCACCAAGCTGGTCCCTGAAGTCTGGCCCGCCGAGCGCCTGAGCGAACTGGATGAGCGTACCCGTAACTCGGTGTACTACAGCGCGCAAAAGGCCTGGCAACGAGTGGGCTACTGCGCACTGGTCAACAACCTTGGCGAAGCAATCTTCCATTTGGCCAATGGCAGCGCCTCGCTGGAAGACCAATTGTGGGCGCGCATCGGCAACCTGCTGCAGGTGCAATCCACGCGCCTTGGCCATCCGCCAGAACTGCGTGAGTTGTGCGCCGGAGCGCCCTTCCCCAGCAAGGAAAACTTTATGACCCGCCTGATGATGCGCGCCGACCGCGAGGCCGGCTACACCTCCCTGCCGAGCCCCCTGGCAATCATTGAAAAGAGGAAACGCGCATGAGCCTGCCTGCCTCCGTTACCCAACGCATCGAGCAACTCAAGACTGAGCACGACGCGCCCTTGTGCGCCTACGTCTACGACCTTCCCGCGCTTGAGCAGCACATCAAAGCGATGCGTCAGGTACTGCCCGAAAACTGCGAATTGTTCTACGCCGCCAAGGCCAACCCGGAAGCCCCGGTGCTGAAAACCCTGGCACCGTGGGTGGACGGTTTCGAGGCCGCCTCGGGCGGCGAACTGACGTGGCTACATGAGCAGTGCCCCGATCAGCCGCTGATCTTCGGTGGCCCCGGCAAGCTCGATCGCGAACTGGACATTGCCTTGCAGTACCGGATTTCGGCGTTTCACGTAGAGAGCGTGACCGAACTGCGCAGCCTGGCCCGCATCGCCCGCGAGCGCGGTGTGCGGGCTCCCGTGATGCTGCGGCTAAACCTGAAACTGGCCCAGGCACCGCAGAGCCGATTGGTCATGGGCGGCAAACCCACGCCGTTCGGCCTGGATGAAGAAGGCCTGGCAAGCGCCCTGCAATTGCTGCGCGAAGAGCCATCGCTGGAACTCAAGGGCCTGCACTTTCACCTGCTGTCGCACCAACTGGATGTCGACGCGCACCTTGAAATCATCCGCAGCTACTTCCTGACCTTCCGCCAACTGTGCGCCGACCACAACCTGCAACTGCCGGTATTGAATGTCGGTGGAGGCATGGGTATCAACTACCAGGACGCGGCCCAGTCGTTCGACTGGCCACGGTTTTGCCAGGGCCTGAAGGGATTGATCGACGAATACGACATGGGCGCAACCCGCGTCCGCTTCGAGATCGGCCGCTTCATCAGCGCTGCCTGCGGCTACTACGTCATGCAGGTCCTGGACATCAAAAAAAGCCACGGCGAGTTTTTTGCCATCGGCCGCGGCGGCACCCACCACTTCCGCACGCCTGCGGCGCAAGGTCATGACCATCCGTTTACGGTATTGCGGGGCACTCAGCCGGCACAGATCAGTGATCAGGCCGTTACGCTGGTGGGGCAGTTGTGTACGCCGAAAGATGTGCTGGCCAAGCAACAACCGGTGGCGCAGCTGGCGATGGGTGATTTGCTGGTGTTTACCCTTGCGGGGGCTTATGCCTGGAATATCTCGCACCAGAATTTTCTGATGCATGAGCCGCCGTTGAAGGTTTTTATTGGGGGGTGAATCCAGGCCTGACTGGACGGCTACAGCGTGCGCTGCCTGCGCCTGCCGCGCTTGAAGGAGGAACTGGGCCTGGCTCACGGCGATATTTTGCGTTGACATAGTGATGTTCATCGTCGACCATTGGTCCCAATCGCGCCCGATCCTCTGGTGCTGGCTAGTCCAGCATTATGTTTGGGCCTTCTTTTTTTTGAGACATGGACGTTGCAGCAGCTCTCCCCACCAAAACCATTCCAAAGCTACCCTGATCTGGTGGCGCTTCTGGTTGCGCGGGGAATGGCAGTCGCCGACCCACAGCGAGCGGAACGGAAAATTTCGCAGATTGGCTACTACCGGCTGAGTGGCTACTGGTTTCCTGCTCGTGAATTTGTGAGGGACACACAACTCAACGTTGCCTTCTGCCAGGTAACCCGCAAACCTCTGCGACAGAACCAGTTCATGGCAGGAGCGTCTTTTGACGATGCGGTCGCGCTCTATCTTTTTGACAAGAAGCTTCGGCAGCTCATGCTGGATGCTATCGAAAGGATTGAGATCCAAATCAGAACGGTAGTCGCCCATGAAGTCGGCTACCACAGTCCAATGGCGTACACCGACCCCCAGTTTATCCAGCCAAAGCAAACCAAAGACTGGACTGACAGCCGTGGTCGAAAGCGAAATACATGGTCAGAATGGCAGCTTCGTAAACAGGGTTTGGTCGATCGCAGTCAGGAAGACTGCATCGAGTGGCACAGGCGGGCACACAAAGCCATTCCCTTTTGGGTGGCAGTTGAAGCATGGGACTTCGGCACTCTGTCTAAGTACTATGAGATTCTCAAGGGTAACCACCAGAATCGTATCGCGGCCCGACTGGGGATCACAGATACGCGGGTGCTTACGCGCTGGCTCCGGGACATCAACACTCTTCGAAACAGATGTGCTCACCACACACGTATCTGGAATCAGGTTTCAGCTAACCCATTGCCAGTACTGAACAATGAGCCCTATTTCCAACAGCTCGCGCTCGATCACAATGCCCTTTCTCGAGTCTACGGACTGATCTCGGTGATCTGGTTTCTTGTGCAGCGACTAGGACCTAGCTCTCGCTGGATACACCAGGTTGCTGAGGCATTCGACTCGAAACCGACCTTCCCAGGCTGCCAGTTTTCAGCGTTGGGTCTTCCCACCGAGGTAGGATTCCCAAGAACGTTATTTGGAATCTGATCGTCCCTGACTTATGCCTTGCATCGGCCCAGCCCCCCCCTGGACGCGCAACACCTTCCTATGCGCCCTACACGTTGTAGCCGGCCTAATCGTCGGTCATGACAAGTTGCGGATATTTTCAGGTCAATCAGCGCTCGGGCATCCGCTGAAACTCGACCAATCACTCCGAGCCAGAACCAAACCCGACTACAAAAGAGCTCCCACTGCCCACCCATTTACTGGCAAGCGGGGAGCATCTCAGTGCGAACGGAGCGAGATAATCACTCGTAGTACGAGATAGCCCCTTTAAGCTGCTCTGCAAAACCATAGATATCATCTACGGAAGCTATGGGGTGTCGAGCCTCGTTCTTCTCGTGATCGAAAATACCGATGTACTTCTGACTTCGATTGAAGTGAAGCCGGCAAATTGGCTTACGATTGTTGTCGTCGAGAAGAATGCCGAAATAGCTTTGCGTATCCCGATGAACAATCCGCTTCGCATCAACCACCGCCCTGACAATAGCCTTTACGATATGAAAGCCTTCCAGCTCATCAAGCGTCGTTTGGACCAAATCCTCGCCAGACTCTTCAGCGGGAGCAGACTCACTTACCGGCTCGCTCTCAATGGAAGCTAGCGGATAGGACGGCTGAATCACACCATTCATTGCCGACTTCAGACGCTCATTTACCTGATCACCCAAGAATTGAGCGGATGCCTTACGCGTCAAAATAGCAAATTGATCCCGAACCTTTTGCGTGATGATTCCATCATAAACACGGGCAGCGAAGAATTTCACAAAGTCATCGCTGGGTTGAACAAACTGAGAAGCAATTTCCTTCTTGATCTGGCTAACGTACTTCAGCTCACCAGCAGCACTGATAATCGAATCAACATCAAATGCCGATTTGGTTAGCTTCTGGAGCTCAGGTAGCACGTGCTCATCAAGGTCCAGCAGGTCCAGCTCCAGAAACGGCTTCTCGTCCATCTTGTTCGGAGCATCTAGATCAGTGAAGAATTTGTAGACACGGCCGTTGGTCAGAATGGAGATACGAGCACTGGTTACATGAAAGTACCGAAAGAGCTGACTTGCATGATTGATGTGTAACGGTTCTCCGATCTTCTTGCACTCAATCAGAATCTGAACCTCACCATTCTTCATGATTGCATAGTCGATCTTTTCGCCTTTCTTTGTCCCGACATCGCAGACGTACTCCGGCGTCACCTCGGAGGGATCAAACACATCGTATCCAAGCACAGAGTTGATGAACGGCATGATGAAGGCTGTCTTGGTAGCCTCCTCGGTTTGGATCGCCCCACCCTGATGTTGGATTTTGGCGGACAACGCATTCAATCGCTCTAGAAATTCCATGTCACTTTCCTTGATCAGACACCGCATCCTAGTGGCACACCCCAATACTGGCAATTGCAAATCACAGTCCGCGTGATTCAGCTCACCAGCAGAGCACCCAATAGTCTGACGACAAGGATCGAGCTTCGTACGGGCATGCATGGAAGGAAGACTCGAACGGGCATCACAGGTTGCGTAACGGCACCCAGTTGTGCGGCAACAGCTCAGCAATCTCGCTCGCCCGCTGCATCAGGAAGGTCTGTTGGCCAGACGCCTACCCTAGCTTCACAGTTAGGCAGAGGCGGAATGCTTCTTTATGCGTTCGGCGAATCTAGGTAGCTCTGTAGCTGGATCAAATTTGGCTCCCTTGCGAAGTCCTTGGCCTGAGAAATGGTGGTATGCCAGAAATAGACTGCCTTTTAGCATTGAATGCTGTGCTTCGGGCGGTTGATAGCGATCAATATGGATACCCAATGACCTGGCAAATTCCTCAGCTCTAGAGCCATGACAGAAAACAGCTTTGGGTTTGATATGCGAGATGAGCGCCGTCAGAGTTTGGTGGGCGAGCCTCCACTCAGCTCTGGGGATTTCCTTCTGTTTCTGCACTGGATACCAACATGTGTTCGTAACCAGACAATTGAGCGGGCTGACCAATTCGATCAGTTTCATCGTCCAACGAGTTGATTTCGAGGTACCCCCCGCAGTGCTGAGCTTCATAGTGCTCCCAGAACAGAGCCGGAAAGAGGGTCAGCGAAGCCCAATACTCATCGAATGAGGAGAACTGCTCGCGAAGAGGCGTAGCCGGGTTCGTACCAATAATGATTAGATCAGCCGTAGACCAGTTTGGGTTCGGCGAGAATGGGCGGCGATAGGGGCCGCTCGGAGTATCGCACCATTGCTTTAGCTGTGCTTCAAAGTCCATGGTGGATTCACCTCCACACCCTGATCTTCCTCGCAGGAGCTGTTACAACGCTCTGAATTGAACAAGGATAGCTTGTTCAATATAGCCGGTTGGCTGAAGTCTTCTCACACGACGACACACGAGCCAAAGAAATTATTGGCACGCCGAGACAGGTGGCGGAGCTGTTTTCAAATTGCCACGCTGCATTGATTGGCGAGCTTACTGGCGGAGCTTGAGCCGCATCGATTGCCTGCTGATTGGAAGTCGAAGGTGAAGCGATGGATCGAGGGAGTGCAGCGAGGGCGATTTTAGTAGTACAACAGAGTAGTACAATCGAAAAACAAAAAGCCCCGTAATTCATTGAATTACGGGGCTTTTGTATGTATGGCGGAGAGATAGGGATTTGAACCCTAGGTACTGTCGCCAGTACAACGGATTTCGAATCCGTCCCGTTCGGCCACTCCGGCATCTCTCCAATGGCGCGCATGATACCAGCACTTTCGCAGAAGGCGAAGCCCCCAAGCGAAAAAAAATTGCGTGCTATCAGGCGCTTGCGTGAACTTGCCGCTTACAGCGGCACGCCCAGGCGTTTTGCGACTTCTTCGTAGGCTTCGATGACGTCGCCCAGACCCTGGCGGAAGCGGTCCTTGTCCATCTTCTTGCGGGTTTCTTTGTCCCACAGGCGGCAGCCGTCCGGGCTGAACTCGTCGCCCAGCACGATTTGGCCGTGGAATACGCCGAATTCCAGCTTGAAGTCCACCAGCAGCAGGCCAGCGTCATCGAACAGCTTGTTCAGCACGTCGTTGACCTTGAGCGACAGCTCTTTCATCTTGGCCAATTGCTCGGCGGTGCCCCAACCGAATGCCACGACGTGGGATTCGTTGATGAACGGATCGCCCTTGGCGTCGTCCTTCAGGAACAGTTCGAAGGTGTGCGGGTTGAGCTTCATGCCTTCTTCGACGCCCAGGCGCTTGACCAGGCTGCCGGCGGCGTAGTTACGAACCACGCATTCGACCGGAATCATGTCCAGCTTCTTGACCAGGCACTCATTGTCGCCCAGCAGTTTGTCGAATTGAGTCGGGATACCGGCCTCTTCGAGCTTCTGCATGATGAAGGCGTTGAACTTGTTGTTCACCATGCCCTTGCGGTCGAGTTGTTCGATACGCTTGCCGTCGAACGCCGAAGTGTCGTTGCGAAACAGCAGGATCAAGCGGTCTGCGTCGTCGGTCTTGTAAACCGACTTGGCTTTGCCGCGGTAGAGTTCTTCACGTTTTTCCATGATGGGCTCCGCTTGCTAAATAGATGGGCTAGGCGATTTCACGCCAGTCGAGCCCAGAATCTTGATCGGCCAATTGCAGCCAGCTCGGGTCGCACCCCAGGGTGTCGACAAATTGTTGCCGGGCCAGCTGCGGCAGGTTGTTCTTGCTACTGAGATGGGCCAGCACCAGGTGTTGCAGGTGCTGCCAGCCCAACTCGGCCACCAGGCCGGCCGCCTGGTGGTTGTTCAAATGCCCCATGGAGCCGCCCACCCGTTGCTTGAGAAAGCTTGGGTAGTGCCCCCTGGCCAATAAATCTCGACAGTGGTTGGCCTCAATCATCAAGGCGTCCACACCGTCATAGCAGTCCAGCAGGTTGCCATCGTATGAGCCCAGGTCCGTCAGTAGGCCAAAACGTCGGCGCCCATCACTGAACACATACTGGGTGGGCTCTTGCGCATCATGCTCGACAGCCACCGCTCTAATGCTCAGAGAACCGACTTGCAGGCTCTCGCCACCGGCCATGAACCCGGCCGCCTCGACCGGCTTGCGCATCCCGCGCTGGGTACCCCGGCTCATATAGACCGGTAAATTGTAGCGCCGCGACAGCAACTCGACCCCATGCACATGGTCGGCATGTTCGTGAGTCACTATCACGGCGCTCAATTGCGCCGGCGTCATGCCCAATCGGGCCAGCCGGCGCTCGGTTTCTCGCAGGGAAAATCCGCAGTCAACCAGTACGCAAGTATCGCTACTTGCGACCAGCGTGCCATTGCCCTTGCTTCCGCTTCCTAAATTCGCGAAGCGCACTTAACCCAGGTTATCCTGGATCAAGGTCAGTACGCGGCGAGCCACATCGGCCGGCGCCACAGTATTGATGTTTTTCTCGACCGTCACCTGCACGCTGTCACCGACCTTGCTCAGGCGGACCTGATAACGCTCGGCGCGAGCTTCACGCTCTTCCTTGGAAGGGGCGGTACCCAACAGCTTGCTGAAGAAGCCAGGCTCTTGATCATGCTTCTCGGCTTTTTCGGCCAAGTTGATGTAGTACAGGCCCAGGCTGCGGTTGATGTCTTCGATGCGCCATTCGCCCTGCTCCAAGGCGCGACCAACACTGGACCAGGCACGGTCAAGATCGGTGCCGACGCTCAGCACCGGGTTGCCGCTGCCGTCTTCTTCCAGTGTGACGCGGGTCGGGGCGTCGAAATCACGCGCAGCCAACAAGGATACCGAACCGCCCTTCTCGGCGCTGCGAGTCATGCTGGCCAGCAATTCGTCGGTCAGCGCCGCATCGATACCGCTGCCCGAACGGGCCGGGAAGTCGACTTCAGTGGTGCTGCCGGCAGGACGCTCGACGCTTACGACGTAGACTTCACTGGTATTGCGTTGAACGCCAGGCTCGATCCGCACGCGTACGCGGGCTTCGTTGTCGCTGCTGCTTGCACTGCTGGCCAGACGCTTGGCCATACTTGCAGACAATTCATCGAAACGCTGCCAGGTGGTGCTGAATTCGCCAGTTTGCGGGCGCTCTTCGGCAATCCGAAAACCGTTGTCTTCAAAGAATTGACGCGCCACCGGCCAGACTTCCGAGGGCGAATGCTGCGCCAGGACCCAACGCGACTCGCCGCTTTTTTGCAGGCTGTAGTCGGTCGCTTCGGCGGAAGCCTGCATCGGCAGCGGACGCGGCACCTCGTACTCGCCCTTGACGTTGCTGTCGGCAACGTTGCGAGGAATCGGCAACAGAGGGTCCAGACGCTTGCTGGTGGTGACATCAGGTGGCAACTGCATGGCAGCCGTAGGATGCGCCTCCAGGTAATCGCTGCCACGATCGCGGAAGTAGCCATCCTCGCCCCACAACCAGCCGCAGCCGCTGGTGCTCGAGATAACCAGGGCAAGGGCAGACAGGCCAGCCAATCGCTTCATGCGGTGTACTTCCTCAAATTTTCAGAATGCCGGAATCACGCAAGGCGTTCCGCACTGTTTCATGATATTTAGCGCTCAGCCAGGTCAGCGGCAGGCGGATGCCCTCCTGCATCAAGCCCATTTCGTACAGTGCCCACTTGACCGGAATCGGGTTGGCTTCAACGAACAGGTCTTTGTGCAGCGGCATGAGTTTTTCGTTGATGGCGCGCGCCGTGTCGGCATCGCCAGCGAGCGCGGCGTTGCACAGGTCGGCCATTTCACGCGGGGCGACGTTGGCGGTCACCGAGATATTGCCCTTGCCGCCCATCAGGATCAGTTCAACGGCAGTCGGGTCATCGCCGGACAGCACCAGGAAATCGGCCGGCACGCCGTCCAGGATTTGCTTGGCGCGCTCAAGGTTGCCGGTGGCTTCCTTGATGCCGATGATGTTTTTCACGGTCGACAGGCGGATAACGGTTTCGGCCAGCATGTCGCAAGCGGTGCGGCCAGGCACGTTGTAGAGGATCTGCGGAATGTCGACGGCTTCGGCGATGTGCTTGAAATGCTGGTACAGGCCTTCCTGGGTCGGCTTGTTGTAGTACGGGGTCACCAGCAGGCAGGCGTCAGCGCCGGCGTCCTTGGCGTCCTTGGTCAGGCGCACGGCCTCGCTCGTCGAGTTGGCACCGGTACCGGCGATGACCGGAATGCGCCCTGCGACTTTCTCGACCACATATTTGATGACTTCGAGATGTTCATCGACGTCGAGTGTCGCGGATTCGCCTGTGGTGCCTACCGCAACAATGGCATGGGTGCCGTTTTGCAGATGGAAATCCACGAGCTTGGCGAGGCTGTTCCAGTCGATATTACCCTGTGCATCCATGGGTGTGACCAGTGCCACCATACTGCCCGTAATCATGCAACCGCTCCTGCCGGAAAAAGAGAGCCGTAATGGTACTGGCGCTATCAGGCTTGCACAAGCGAAGTCCGGCGGCTGAGCATTCCCCTCGGCGACGCTTTTCGCTACCCTTCTGACTTTGATCGGTACGGACCGACCTGTTTGCTGACTTGCCGCGTCCCTTTTCGGTGCTATAACCCTCATTCCTGGGCCGTCGTTGCTCGCTGCGCCGTCTTTTTGCGCTTAGCAATGGTGATTGCCACAGGTTTCGCAGGCCCGCCGAGACACGCGCCAAATGGCAAAACCCGCCCTTGACCGTATCGACCGCTCATCGCTTTAGGAATGCTGCATGTCCACCCCCACCGTTCGCGAACAATTTCTCGTCATCAGCGCCCTGGGCCCAAACCCCATGGAACTGACCAATGTCCTGTCCCGCGCCAGCCACGACAACCGCTGTGCGGTCATCACCTCGCGCCTCACTCGCCATGGCGACTGCAGCGCGTTGGTGCTGCAGGTGTCGGGTAACTGGGATGCCCTGGCGCGACTGGAAACCGGGTTGCCGGGCCTTGCCAAGAAACACGGTTTCACCGTCAATGTGGTTCGCAGCGCAGCGCTGGACAACCGCCCACAGGCGCTGCCCTATGTGGCCTATGTCAGCGCTGCCTACCGCACTGACATCGTCAACGAGCTGTGCCAGTTCTTTATCAACCACAATGTTGAACTTGAGAACCTGACCTGCGACACCTACCAGGCCCCGCAAACCGGCGGCACCATGCTCAACGCCACCTTTACCGTGACCTTGCCGGCCGGCACTCAAATCAGTTGGCTGCGTGATCAGTTCCTGGATTTCGCCGACGCCCTCAACCTTGATGCGCTGATCGAACCTTGGCGCCCACAGAACCCCGCCTGAGGAGAGCAAGCATGGCAGTTGAACTCGACAAGGCAGTGGCAGACTTCCAGGCCCAGGCCACCAGCGACAAGACGGTCAGCCTTTCGGACCTCAAGGGTCGGCAGGTGGTGCTCTATTTCTACCCCAAGGACAGCACCCCTGGCTGCACCACCGAAGGCCAGGGTTTCCGTGACCAGTACCCGGCCTTCCAGGCCGCTGGCACCGAGATTTTTGGCGTGTCGCGCGACGGCCTCAAATCCCACGAGAACTTCAAGGCCAAGCAGGCCTTCCCGTTCGAACTGATCAGCGACAAGGACGAAGCGCTCTGCCAGCTGTTCGATGTCATCAAGCTCAAGAAGCTGTATGGCAAGGAATACATGGGCGTGGACCGCAGCACCTTCCTGATCGACAAGAACGGCGTGCTGCGCAAGGAATGGCGCGGGGTGAAGGTGCCCGGCCATGTCGACGCCGTACTGGCCGAGGCGCAAGCGCTCAACGCTTGATGCAACGCTAACAATGTGGGTGATGTGGGAGCTGTGGGAGCTGTGGGAGCTGTGGGAGCTGTGGGAGCTGTGGGAGCTGTGGGAGCTGGCTTGCCAGCTCCCACATTGTTAGAGCTACGCCAATAGCCTGGATTAAATCATCGGTGCTACTGTCGGCTCCTGCTTCGGCCAGGCATCAAGCACGGCCTTGAATAGCGTGGCCAGGGGGATCGCGAAGAACACCCCCCAGAAGCCCCACAGACCGCCAAACAACAACACCGCACAAATGATCGCCACCGGGTGCAGATTGACCGCCTCGGAGAACAGCAGCGGCACCAGCACGTTGCCATCCAGTGTCTGGATGATGCCGTAGACCGCCATCAAGTAGATGAACTGATCGCCCCAACCCCATTGGAACAAGGCAATCAAGGTGACTGGCACCGTCACCACCACGGCCCCCACATAAGGGACCACCACCGACAGGCCAACCAGCAGCGCCAGCAAGGCGGCGTAGTTCAGGCCCAGCACCACGAAGGCGATGTAGGTGGCGACACCACAGATAAAGATCTCGATGACCTTGCCACGAATGTAATTGGCGATCTGCCGATTCATGTCCTGGGCCACACGCGTCAGCAAGGCTCGCTCACGCGGCAAATAACCGAGCACCCACTGGCCGATCATGCTGCGGTCCTTCAGGAAGAAGAACACCAGGATCGGCACCAGCACCAGGTAGATCATGATATTGACCAGCAGCGGCAGGCTCGACAGCGAAAAGGTCAGCGCCCACTGGCCAAACTTGCCAATCTCGCCACGCATCACTTCGATGGCTTGCAACACCTGCTCATCGGACACCAAGTGTGGATAGCGCTCAGGCAACAGCAATAGCAGCGACTGCCACTTGCCCAGCATGCCCGGCAGCTCGTTGAACAAGGTGATCAACTGATGCCAGAGCAGCGGCACCAGCACCAGCAGAAACACCCCCAGGGCAGCCATGAACAAGGCGAAGACCACCCCGACAGCCACACCCGTCGGTACCCGCAAGCGCTCCAGGCCCACGACCAGGCCCTGCATGAGAAAGGCCAGTACCATCCCGGCCAGTACCGGCGCCAGCATCCCTCCCAGCGTCAATACTGCCGCGAAGGCAAGAAACAACAGGACCGCCAGTACCACTGCTTCTTCATCGGAAAAGTAGCGCTGGATCCAGTCGCGAAGCACTTTGAACATCAATCATCCTTAAAAACTGAAATCGCCGAGGTCAGGCTTTTTTCAACCAGTACGTGTAGACACCCAACTCCACGTCTTCGTGTAACAACGTATGGCCGGCCAAACGCGCAAAGCTGCGAAAATCGCGCTGCGATCCCGCATCGGTCGCCACCACTTTCAATACCGCCCCACTGGCCAGGCGATTGAGTTCCATTTTGGCCTTGAGCAGGGGCAGCGGGCAGTTCAGCCCGGTAGCGTCGAGTTCAGCGTCACACTCTACAACGAAGGTCATTGATTCACTCCAGGCTATTGCGCGATTGTCTCAGACAACGATACTCGACTTTCGATCCATATCGACAAGCCCGTCAGCATATCGCAAGCAGGCAGGTCTCTGGCCGCAGGACGGGTAGCCAGCTACAGTAGGTTCTTTGTCGACCCGAGCTTTGTGCATGACTTTATTGCGCCCTACCCTGCTGACGCTGGCCTGCCTGCTGGCTATTCCAAGCCACGCCGACGACCTGCCGTCACTCGGCGACGCCAGCTCTTCCATCGTTTCCCCGCAACAGGAGCATGACTTGGGCCGCGCCTGGCTCAGCCTGTTGCGCAGCCAGGTGGCCCAGCTGTCCGACCCCCAGCTCAAGGATTTTGTCGAAACCAGCGTCTACAAATTGGCGGAAACCAGCCAACTTCAAGACCGGCGCCTGGAATTCATCCTGATCAAGAGCCCGGAACTCAACGCCTTCGCCGCCCCGGGGGGGATCGTCGGGGTAAACGGCGGGCTTTTTCTCAATGCCCAGACCGAAGGGGAATACGCCTCGGTACTGGCGCACGAACTGGCGCACTTGTCACAACGCCATTTCGCCCGCGGGGTTGAAGCCCAGCAACGCATGCAGGTGCCGATGATGGCAGCCTTGTTGGTTGGCATCGTGGCAGCCGCAGCAGGTGCCGGTGACGCCGGCATCGCCGCCATTGCCGGCTCCCAGGCGGCTGCCATCCAGTCCCAGCGAACCTTTTCACGGCAGAACGAGCAAGAGGCCGACCGCATCGGCATCCAGAACCTGGAGAGAGCCGGGTATGACCCGCGCAACATGCCAACCATGTTCGAACGCTTGATGCGCCAGTACCGCTTCGATGCCAAGCCACCCGAATTCCTCCTGACGCACCCGGTGACCGAATCGCGGATTGCCGACACCCGTAACCGCGCCGAACAAGCCGCCAAGGGTGGCACTGAAGACAGCCTGCGCTATCAACTGATGCGCGCCCGCGTGCAACTGGCCTTTGAAGATACGCCCGGGCTTGCCGCCAAGCGTTTTCGCGCCTTGCTCGACGAGAACCCCAAGCTCGACGCCGCGCGCTACGGCCTGGCACTTGCCCAGATCAAGAGCGGCCAGCTCAACGAGGCCCGCGAAGGCCTGGCGCAGTTACTCGCCAAGACGCCGAATGATGTCACCTACAACCTGGCGCAAATCGACCTGGACCTGACCAACAATCGCCTGGCCGACGCCCAACAGCGTGTGGACAGGATGCTGACCCTGTATCCCAACAACTATCCGTTGAACCAGACCCGCGTCGACGTGCTGCTCAAGCAGAACAAGGCCGGCGAGGCAGAAAAGACATTGGATAAGCTGCTCAAGAGCCGCCCGGACGACCCGGACATCTGGTACATGGTCGCCGAAACCCGCGGGCTCTCCGGCAACATCATCGGCCTGCACCAGGCCCGCGCAGAGTACTTCGCCCTGGTGGGCGACTTCGACCAGGCCGTGCAACAGCTGGACCTGGCCAAGCGCAAGGCCAATAACCTGCCATTGCAATCACGTATCGATGCGCGTCAACGCGAGCTGCTGGACCAGCAACGGATGGTCAAGGAAATGATGCGCTGACAAACCCTGTAGGAGCAGAGCTTGCTCGCGATGGCATCACCGCGGTTTATTCCAAGACCGCGACGCCCGCATCGCGACCAAGGTCAGCTCCTACGCGTTACCGGACAACTTCATGCGCGCCGCATGAGTGAAGTCGAGCATGCGGTTGAGCGGGCGAATGGCCTGGGGAATGATTGCCGGGTCGACGAAGATCTCGTTGCTACCCTCACGCAGGCACTGCAAGGTGCGCTCTAGCGTGTTCATGGCCATCCAGGGGCAATGTGCGCAACTACGGCACGCGGCGCCATTACCCGCCGTAGGGGCCTCGACAAACACCTTGTCCGGGCACAGCTGCTGCATCTTGTAGAAGATGCCGCGGTCGGTGGCGACGATAAAGGTCTTGTTCGGCAGCGTTTGCGCGGCAGCGATCAACTGACTGGTGGAACCCACGGCGTCGGCCAGATCGATAACCGATTCCGGCGACTCTGGGTGAACCAGGATCGCGGCATCCGGGTACAGGGCTTTCATGTCTTCCAGCTGGCGAGACTTGAACTCTTCGTGGACGATGCAGGCACTGTCCCACAAGAGCATGTCGGCACCGGTTTGCTTCTGGATATAACGCCCCAAGTGCTTGTCCGGCGCCCAGATGATTTTCTCGCCGTTATCCATCAGGCTTTCGACGATTTCCAGCGCGCAGCTGGAAGTCACGACCCAATCTGCTCTCGCCTTCACCGCTGCCGAGGTATTGGCATACACCACCACGGTACGATCGGGGTGCTGATCACAGAATGCCGAGAACTCATCGACCGGACAGCCCAGGTCCAGCGAGCAAGTCGCCTCCAGGGTCGGCATCAGAATCCGTTTTTCCGGGGTCAGGATTTTTGCGGTTTCGCCCATGAAGCGCACACCGGCCACCAACACTGTCTTGGCGGGGTGATTCTTGCCAAAACGGGCCATCTCCAGGGAGTCAGAGACGCACCCGCCGGTTTCCTCGGCCAGGGCCTGGATAACAGGGTCGCAATAGTAGTGAGCAACCAGCACCGCGTCCTGAGCCTTGAGCTCGTCGGCGATGGCGGAACGAAGATGAGCCTCTTGCTCTGGCGTCAGCGGCTTGGGCTGCTTGGCGTCGAGGTGGGCTTGTACCAGAAGGCGTTCGGAAATTTGCGTCATGTTCGCAAGACCTGCAAGCGCTAGTGCGCGAAAGTCGAGTATACCACCCGACTCTCGCAGAGCCGGTACGTGGCTGCAAGCGGGCACACAGCCCGCGAAAACGCCGAAGGCTACAGATAATTGGATGAATTCAAAAGATTTTTTTGACCATGGGTGAAACGCTCGAAAGAAACGAGAATCATTAGTTTCCTCCGAATGACAGGCAACAAAAAAGCCGCTTTCAAGCATTGAACTTGAAAGCGGCTTTTCTGATGAAGCATGTGGTGGGTCGTGTGGGATTCGAACCTACGACCAATTGGTTAAAAGCCAACTGCTCTACCAACTGAGCTAACGACCCGCTAAGTGAGGCGTATAATACTGATTTCTAACGGGAATTCAACACCTATCAGAAAAATATTTCAAAAATATCTCGTTGGGTCGCTGACACCCGCCGCGGCAAAGCCTTCGGCACGCAGACGGCAGCTGTCGCACTTGCCGCACGCACGGCCCAGATCGTCGGCCTGATAGCAGGAAACGGTGAGGCTATAGTCCACGCCACGGGCAATGCCCGCCTGGACGATAGCGGCCTTGCTGAGATTCTGCAGCGGGGCCTGGATACGGAATCCGTTACCCTCCACACCCGCCTTGGTCGCAAGATTGGCCATGCGCTCGAACGCTTCGACAAACTCGGGACGGCAATCCGGGTAGCCGGAGTAGTCCACGGCGTTCACGCCAATAAAAATATCCCGAGCGCCCAACACTTCTGCCCAGCCCAGGGCCAACGAAAGGAACACCGTGTTACGAGCCGGCACATAAGTGACCGGTATGCCTTCACTCGGCGCTTCAGGGACATCGATGGACGTATCGGTCAGGGCTGACCCACCAATGCCATCGAGGCTCAAGCCAATCACCTTATGCTCGACCACACCCAGGTCACGGGCGACACGAGCCGCTGCATCCAGCTCGGCGCGATGGCGTTGGCCGTAGTCAAAACTCATGGTGTAGCAGCTGTAGCCTTCGGCCTTGGCCATGGCAACCACCGTGGCTGAATCCAGGCCACCGGACAGCAGAATTACCGCGCGTTTTTCGCTCATTGCTTGCTCACTCCTCTCAGCGCCCCGGCTCATCATTCCACAGCAGTTTATGCAGCTGCATCTGCAACCGTACCGGCAGGTTATCGGCAACAATCCAGTCCGCCAGGTCGGTCGCCCGCATTTCATCCTTGCTTGGCGAGAACAAGACTTCGCCCGCCCGCTCATCCAACCGATATTCAATCAGCTTGGAGACAGCCCAGTCGTAATCTTCCCGAGAACAGATCACGAACTTGACCTGGTCATTGCGGGTCAGCAAACCGATATTTTCATAGCGATTGCGATGAGCTTCTTTGGAGCCGGGCGTCTTGAGATCAAGCACACGACTGACCCGCGTGTCGACAGCGGATATGTCCAGCGCACCGCTGGTCTCGACCGAAACCTCGTAACCGGCATCACACAGCTGCTTGAGCAACGGGATAGCATTGGGCTGGGCCAATGGCTCGCCGCCCGTCACACAGACGTAGCGTGGGCGAAAGCCAGCCACTTGCTCAAGAAGGGAGTCCAGGGTTCGGAGGGTGCCGCCACTGAAGGCATAGGCGCTGTCGCAGTACTGGCAGCGCAGAGGGCAGCCCGTCAGGCGAACAAACACAGTGGGCAGGCCAGCCGTGCGCGTTTCACCCTGCAACGAGTAAAAAACTTCGGTAATTCGTAATGTATCTTGCATAGTCGCCACGGGCGAGACAGCTAAACAGGCCGTCCGCCTCCGTCAGGCACCTTTCCAGACTCGACATCGCGCAGCCCGGAAAAGCGTATTTCAATAAAAGGGCCAAGATTCTAACGAAAAAACCCGCGGCAAGCGCGGGTTTCTTCAAATCAAGGCGTTTGGCTCAGAGCCGCTGCAGGTCTCGCTGCGCCAATTGCGCTGCTGAAGTACCAGGATACTGGCTCACGACCTGCTGCAAAATCCCCTTGACCTTGTCCATGTGCCCAAGCCGGCGCTCGACGTCGGCCAGCTTGTACAACGAATCAGGCACCTTGTTGTGCTTGGGATACAGCTGGCTGACCTTGGCAAAGGCCTGGCCTGCGCCTTGCAAATCACCCTTGGCGAGGTTTACTTCGCCCAACCAGTACTGGGCATTGCCCGCGTACTGGCTGTTGGGGTATTTGCGCAGGAAGGCGTTGAACGCCTGGCTGGCCTTGTCAAAGTCCTTGGCCTTGATCAGGTCGAAGGCAGCATCGTAATAGAGCTTTTCCTTCGCCGGATCGCCCGCTTCGCTGCCAGCAGGCGCTTGGCCGGCCGGCGCTACGGGAGTACCGGGGGCGTTGATATCGCCACCGGTAGAAGAATTCTCGGATGCCGCAGGTGCCGGGGCACTGCCACTTCCAATGCGCCGATCAAGGTCCTGATAACGTTCCAGGCTCTCTTGCTTGATGCGCGACACTTCGTTTTGCAGGACTTCGATCTTGTCCTGCTGGCGCTCGATCTGCTCCTGCATCTGCTGCAGTTGCAAGAACAGCTGCCCCTGCGACGAGGTCGGGGTCGAAACCCCTCCCCCGGCGTAGGCGCCGTTCGTACCGTAACCCGCAGGCGGATAACTACTGCCCCCACCGGCGTCATAGCCACCGGCATCGTTGTTATCAACCACAGGAACCTCAGCCCATGCCAACAAAGGCAGGGTGAGAGCCAAGACAGTTACAGCACGACGGCACGTTCGCATATCGAATTACTTACGCAATTCGACGCGACGGTTCTGAGCCCACGACTGCTCGTCGTTGCCGGTAGCAATTGCACGCTCTTCGCCGTAGGAAACCAGTTCCAGCTGAGCAGGCGAAACGCCTTGCAGTACCAGGTAGCGTTGAACGGCTTTCGCACGACGCTCGCCCAGAGCCATGTTGTACTCGCGAGTACCGCGCTCGTCGGTGTTGCCTTCCAGCACGACGCGAGCGCCGTTGCCTTTCAGATCCTTAGCGTGAACATCCAGAGCGCGCATGGCTTCTGGCTTCAAGTCCGAGCTATCGTATTCGAAGTAGAAGGTAGTGATTGCGCGCAGAGCAGCTTCTTCGCTCAGGCTGCCATCGACAGCGCCGGTGTTTGCACCGTA
The DNA here is from genome assembly GCF_057838865.1 of Pseudomonas sp. KH_021. Lineage (NCBI taxonomy): Bacteria > Pseudomonadati > Pseudomonadota > Gammaproteobacteria > Pseudomonadales > Pseudomonadaceae > Pseudomonas > Pseudomonas sp. KH_021. The sequence goes on from NZ_CM174477.1 coordinate 4,931,850, forward strand.
GCCAGCGTTAGGATCGACAGCAGCGCCTTCACCAGCGTTGTCGCCGCCCTTCGAGGAGCAACCTACAGCTACAGCCATGGCCAGAGCCAGCGCAGCAAACTTACCAAACTTCAGCATTTCCATCGTGAAACTCCTAATGAACCCCAATGTGTTAAGTAAAACGTACAACGTCGCCGCATCAGTTCAGGTAAGGGGACCAGGACGGTTCTCTGACTTCGCCTTGAGCGGTAGGAAGCGGGAGCCTCACTCGCCCATTGAGGGATACGAGCATCAAGACTCCCCGGCCCTGCTGGCGGGTGGCGTAGATTAGCATGGTGCCGTTGGGCGCAACAGTAGGCGACTCATCAAGACTGGTCTCTGTGAGGATCTTTACGCTTCCGCGTTGCAAATCTTGAGCTGCCACCTTGAAGTTGGTGAAGCCATCCTGACGATGAATCATGACAAGAGTCTTTTCATCAGCGGACAATTTAGGGTTGGCGTTGTAGTTACCGATAAAGGTAACGCGCTCGGCACCGCCACCACCCACGCTGGTTTTGTAGATCTGTGGCTTGCCGCCACGGTCGGAGGTGAAGTAGATGGTCGAACCATCCTTGCCCCAGAACGGTTCGGTATCAATGGCCGGGCTGCTGGTGACACGGGTCAATTGACGCGAGCCCAGGTTCATCACGTAGATTTCCGGGTTACCGTCCTTGGACAACACGAACGCCAGGCGATTGCCGTCCGGCGAGAATGCCGGGGCACCGTTGAGGCCCTCGAAGTTGGTGATCTGCTCACGGCGACCGGTATCGATATTTTGCAAGAAGATACGAGGACGCTTCTGCTCGAACGACACGTAGGCAATGCGCTTGCCATCCGGGGCAAAACGCGGAGACAGGATCGGTTCACGCGATTGCAGCAGCGTCACTGCACGAGCACCGTCGTAGTCCGAACGCTGCAAGGTGTAGCGCGTGTTGTTGGCAGCAAAGCGCTCAGCCGTCACGTACAGCATGCGAGTGGAGAATGCACCTTTGATGCCGGTCAGCTTTTCAAACGACTGGTCGGCAATGTAGTGAGACATATCGCGCAACTGGTCAGTACTGCCAGACACGCTGCCGGTCAGCACTTGCTGCTGGGTGGCTACGTTGAACAGGGCGTATTGCACCTGCAGGCGACCGCCGGCCGGAGTAATGCTGCCCACCATGACGTACTGGGCGCCCAGCGCCTGCCAGTCACGGAAGATGACTTCGCTGGCCTGGGTCGGCTGGCTGATCATGTTCTGTGGTGGAATCGGCGAGTAGTAACCCGAGTTGCGCAGGTCATTACCAATGATTTGGGCCATGTCTTCAGGCAGTACACTGCCGCCCTGCAAGCCGAATGGAACGACGGCGATAGGCGTGGCACGGTCGCTGCCACTGGTGACCAGGATGTTCTTTTCTTCTGCAACGACCATTCCCGCTGTGCAGCAGAGAACGACCAGCAGTCCTCGAAGAATGTTAATCACAAGGCTAGATCCTCAGGTGTGAATGTCATCTTGAATGAACGATAGGGATTGAACTCGCTCGGTTTCAGGCCCTGCATTTCTGTTAAACGACCAATGTTCTTGACCGCCGCGACCGCCGAATTGTCAAACGGCGCATCGCCACTGGAGCGTGCAACGCTCACGTTGGTGATGGTGCCATCGGGCAACATGCCGATTTGCAACACAACCGTCATGTTCTTGCGCGCAGAAGGAGGACGCGCCCAACCTTCGGCAGCACGAGCACGAATCAGATCGTCGAAGTCGCCCGCTACCTGGTCACCACGCTCATCGGCCAGGGCCTGTTGACGTTCGGTGGTATCAGACAGCAATTCGGCCAGCGCCTGGGCTTTCTTGTCCTCGGCAGCCTTGCGTGCAGCGTCTGTTGCCTTTTTCTTGGCAGCATCGGCAGCCGCTTTCTTCTTCGCATCCTCAGCGGCTTTTTTCTTCGCCTCCTCGGCAGCAGCCGTTTTCTTGGTGTCTTCGGCAGCCTTCTTCTTGGCGTCCTCAGCGGCCTTTTTCTTGGCCTCTTCGGCAGCCTTCTTCTTGGCGTCCTCAGCGGCCTTTTTCTTGGCCTCTTCGGCAGCCTGCTTCTTGGCGTCCTCTTCAGCCTCCTTCTTGGCTTCTTCCTCGGCCTTTTTCTTGGCTATATCGGCCAGTTTTTTCTCTTCGGCCTTTTTAGCAGAATCGGCTTTCTTGGCCTCATCAGCCTTTTTAGCCTCATCGGCTTTCTTGGCTTCGTCTGCCTTCGCCGCCTCGGCTTTTTTCGCCTCGTCAGCTTTTTTGGCTTCTTCGGCTTTTTGAGCTGTTTCTTCTTTCTTTTGTTCCGCAGCCTTCACCGCTTCCTGCTTTTGCTGCTCGACCTTTTTCTGCTCCATCTGCTCGACTTCAGTCTGGCGCGACGCGGTTTTCTTCGCTTCCCCGGCAATCTTCTGATTGGTCTGGGTGGTGGCCTGACTTTTCGATTTCAGCTGGTACAGCGTTGCCTGGACGATAGGCCTGGACGGCGGCAACTCCGGCGTCATGGCAAAACTGACGAACAGCATGCCAAACACCAGTATGTGCAGCGCGATGGCCCAGACGCTGGGCCAGAAATAGCTTTCCGAGGCGGATTGCTCTCGCTGTTGCATCAGGGCGCCTCGGTAATCAAGCCAACATTGCCGACACCCGCCTTCTGCAACCCGCCCATCGCGCCCATGACCGCGCCGTAATCGACGGACTTGTCACCGCGAATGAACACCTGGGTCTGCTTGCCCTGGTCGCGTCCGGCAGCAATGATCTTGGTGACCGCATTGGTCATCTGCGGCAACGTCATGGCTTTATCCATCTGTTTTTCGGTATCGACTTCGCTGCCCAGGTTCCAGAAGTAGGTCTTGTCGGCCTTGATGGAGATGGTCAGGATCTGGACGTTGTTGTCCTGCGGCAAGGCTTCGCTGGAAACCTTGGGCAGATCAACCTTCACGCCCTGGTTGAGCATCGGTGCGGTCACCATGAAAATGACCAGCAGTACCAACATCACGTCGATGTATGGCACCACGTTCATTTCGGCGACCGGCTTGCGTTTGTGGCGAACTCGAGCCATTGGGTCTACCTGCTCACTCTTCGCTGGTGTGCACTTTACGGTGCAGGATGGCTTGGAACTCATCGGCGAACGTGTAGTAACGGCCGATCAGTATTTCGCTGCGGGCAGCGAAGCGGTTGTAGGCGATGACCGCAGGAATGGCGGCAAACAAGCCGATTGCGGTGGCGATCAGGGCCTCGGCAATACCCGGGGCCACAGTGGCCAAGGTCGCCTGCTGAGCAGATGCCAGGCCGCGGAAGGAGTTCATGATCCCCCAGACGGTACCGAACAGGCCGATATAAGGGCTGGTGGAGCCCACGGTGGCCAGGAACGGCAGGCTTTGCTCGAGCTTTTCTTCCTCACGGGAGATGGCCACGCGCATTGCACGCCCCACACCTTCCATGACGGCATCCGGGTCTACACCCGACTGCTGGCGAAGACGGGAAAACTCCTTGAAGCCGGCACGGAATACCTGCTCGACACCGGAGTCCGGGTCAGGGTTGCTGCCCGCCTGGCGGTACAGCTTGGACAGGTCGATACCCGACCAGAAGCGCTCCTCGAAGCTTTCCAGGGCACGACGACCGGCGCGCAGCATGGTGCTGCGCTGAAAAATCATGATCCATGAGGTTACCGATGCTGCTACCAGAATCAGCATTACCAGCTGTACAACGACGCTGGCATTGCTGACCAGGCTCCACATGGAGGTATGGTCGACGACGTTAGCTTCCACGCTTAATCTCCTGCTCTTTGGTGTGTACCCGGGCTGCTCGCGTCGGCGAAGGCCGCACGCAAGTCGGGGGGAATGGCCCGGGGTTTCAAATTATCGGCGCGCACACAGGCCACCAGGAACTGCCCTTCGCAGAGCAGCGTTGCATCCGCAGCCCGCCTGACCTGCTGATGAAATCTCAGGCTGGCGCGGTTCAATTCCATTACGTCGGCAGTCACCAGCAATTCGTCGTCCAGCCGCGCCGGCACGTGGTAACGGGCCTCGCTGGAATGCACGACGAACAACATGTTCTCGCCCACCAGTTGCGACTGGGCAAAGCCCAATTCGCGCAACCGTTCGGTACGGGCACGCTCCATGAATTTAAGGTAATTGACGTAATACACGATGCCGCCCGCATCGGTGTCCTCGTAATAAACGCGACAGCGATGTGCGAACGACTGAACCCCATTTTGCGCGCGCATACTCTAGTGCTTACTCCTCAGGTTGCCAATCCGCCCAGGCAACTGTTTTTCATGGTTTGTGCAGCTTTCCCCCTTGGTCTTGCCCACACCCGTCGGTAGGACCATGAAAACAGCAAAAAAATCAGTACCTAACGATGATTCACTCTTCAATCCGACCAGTGCCCGCTTCGGTCACTGGCATTTCACCCAGCCGACTGGGGATGTTCAGGCCAAAATGCAGGTAAGCGTGCCGGGTCACCACTCGACCCCGGGGCGTGCGCATGATGTAGCCCTGCTGAATGAGATAAGGTTCAAGCACATCCTCGATGGTATGACGCTCTTCGCTGATCGCCGCCGCCAGGTTATCGACCCCCACCGGGCCGCCATCGAACTTCTCGATCATGGTCAACAACAGGCGCCGATCCTGATGATCGAAGCCACGTTCATCGACGTCTAGCAGGTTCAGGGCCAAATCGGCGACCGGACGGGTAATCTCGCCCTTGCCGCGCACCTCGGCGTAATCGCGAACCCGACGCAGCAAGCGGTTAGCGATCCGTGGCGTGCCGCGTGCACGGCGAGCAATCTCGAACGCGCCAGCATCTTCGATTGGCAAACCAAGAATGCCGCCGGAGCGACTGACGATGGTGGTCAGGTCTTCGGTGTTGTAGAACTCCAGGCGCTGGACAATGCCGAAGCGGTCTCGCAATGGATTGGTCAGCATGCCGGCACGGGTGGTCGCCCCCACCAGCGTGAAAGGCGGCAAGTCCAGCTTGATGGATCGCGCAGCCGGACCCTCGCCAATCATGATGTCGAGCTGGAAGTCTTCCATGGCCGGGTACAGCACTTCCTCGACGATCGGCGAAAGCCGGTGGATCTCGTCGATAAAGAGCACATCGTGGGGTTCAAGATTGGTCAACAAAGCGGCCAGGTCGCCCGGGCGCTCCAGCACGGGGCCGGACGTGCTCTTGATCGAGACACCCATTTCCTGGGCGATGATATTGGCCAGCGTGGTCTTGCCAAGCCCCGGCGGGCCGAAGATCAGGGTGTGATCCAGCGCCTCGTTGCGGGCACGGGCCGCCTGAATGAACAGCTCCATCTGCTCTCGCACCACCGGCTGGCCAATATAGTCAGCGAGGCGATAAGGGCGGATGGCGCGATCCTGCACTTCTTCACGGTCACGCCCGGAGGCGGCAATCAGTCGGTCAGCTTCGATCACTTAAATCATTCCTTTCAGCGCGCGACGGATCAGCTCTTCGCTGCTCAGGCCCTTGGCATCGATGGCGGCGATGGCCCGGCTGGCTTCCTGGGGTTTGTAACCCAGCGAAATCAAGGCACTGACCGCATCGTTCTCCGGCGTGGCCACAGGCATTGTCGGCCGGCTTCCATTAGGCGAATCACTCGGTACCAGCGCAAACATGCTCGGCACCGTCTCCCAGGCCTTGAACCGGTCCTTGAGCTCGACCAACAGTCGCTCGGCGGTTTTCTTGCCAACACCCGGCACCTTGACCAACGCCGAAGCGTCCTGGGCACTGACGGCGCGCACCAACTCATCGACTTCAAAGCCTGACATCAATGCCAGTGCCAGTTTGGGGCCAACGCCATTGAGACGGATCAGCTCGCGGAAGAACTCACGCTCGCGCTTTTCATAAAAGCCGTAGAGTAACTGAGCGTCTTCGCGCACGACCAAATGCGTGTGCAAGGTGACAGCTTCACCGACCGACGGCAAACGGTACAAGGTGGTCATGGGCACTTCCAGCTCATAACCCAGGCCATTGACATCAAGAATCAGGTGCGGCGGCTGTTTTTCAGCCAGGGTGCCGCGCAGGCGTCCAATCACGTTCAAATCCTTTCTTTGAAGCCACCCGCATGGGTGCTCCACTGAAACCAGCAGGCGTGCCCACAATAATTGCAGTTGCAGGGCACCCCGCAAGATTAAATGTATGAGTCATTGATGCAGTCAGAGCCGCAAGCGACCACTGCGCCTGCGCGCGGTGCTCAAGCCATGGGGGATCAGGCTGGATCGGGTATGTGCATGACACAAGGCAATCGCCAGGGCATCGGACGCATCGATTTGCGGTTTCTGGACCAACTTGAGCAGGTGCATGACCATCATTTGCACTTGCTCCTTACTGGCGCCACCTGTCCCCACGACCGACTGCTTCACCTGGGTTGCAGAATATTCGGCTATTTCAAGGCTTTCTTCGGCTGCAGCAACGATAGCCGCACCGCGAGCTTGCCCAAGCTTGAGTGCCGAATCAGGGTTGCGAGCCATAAATACGCGCTCGATACCCATGGTGACCGGCCCATAGGTCTGGATCACTTCGCGCACCCCACGATAAACGATCTGTAAACGCTCATGCAGCAGGCCGCTGCCGGTACGAATACAGCCGGAAGCGACGTACTCACAGCCGCGCCCGGTATCGCGTACCACGCCATAGCCGGTGATTCGCGAACCGGGGTCGATACCAAGAATAAGGGTCATAGGGTCTGCAATGAAAATCAGGCACCTGTCGGTGCCAGCATAAAGACAGAAGCCGCAGCGACGCAACGTGACAAGCAGGTTGCAGCCGCTACGGCTTTTTGTGTGTTGCGCTTGAAACGATCAGCCCAGTTTTTCCATGACTTCGTCTGGAATTTCGGCATTGGAATAGACGTTCTGCACGTCATCCAGGTCTTCAAGCATGTCGATCAGCTTGAGCACCTTTTCAGCGCCCTCAAGATCGAGTTCGGCACTGGTGGTCGGACGCATGATGATCTCAGCATCAGAAGCCTTGAAACCTGCGGCTTCCAAGGCGCTGCGCACCGCATAGAAACCGGCGAATGAGGTGTACACCTCAAAGGAGCCATCTTCGTTGCTGACCACATCATCGGCATCCGCCTCCATGGCCGCTTCCATCAATGCGTCTTCGTCCACGCCTGCGGCAAACGAGATCTGCCCCTTGCGTTCGAACAGATAGGCGACCGAGCCGTCAGTACCCAGGTTTCCGCCGCACTTGCTGAACGCATGGCGCACAGCAGCCGCCGTCCGATTGCGGTTGTCGGTCATGGCCTCAACCATGATCGCCACGCCGCCCGGGCCGTAACCTTCGTAACTGAGCTCTTCGACGTTGTCGGCTTCAGTGGCACCAGCACCTCGCGCAACGGCGCGATCGATGATGTCACGGCTCATGTTGGCGCCCAGCGCCTTGTCCAGCGCCAAGCGCAGACGTGGGTTGGACCCAGGATCACCGCCACCTTGCTTGGCGGCTACGGTGAGCTCACGAATCCACTTGGTGAAAATCTTGCCTCTTTTGGCATCCTGACGCTCTTTGCGGTGCTTGATGTTCGCCCACTTAGAATGACCTGCCATAACTCGCTCCGAATTCTTTTTTGAAACAGTTGCCTACCCTGCTGCATTGTCAGGGCGCCCAGGTACCGACAAACAGAAAGGCGCACCGCAGTGCGCCTTGATCTGCCTTATTCGGCCTTGGGTTGCTCGCGCAAACGAATGTGCAGTTCGCGCAATGCCTTGCCATCCACCACGCCTGGCGCCTGAGTCATGACACAGGCAGCGCTCTGGGTTTTCGGGAAGGCGATCACTTCACGAATCGACTGGGCGCCGGTCATCAGCATCACCAGGCGATCCAGGCCGAAGGCCAGGCCACCGTGCGGCGGCGCGCCGTATTTCAGTGCGTCGAGCAGGAAGCCAAACTTCTCTTCCTGTTCCGCCGCTTCAATACCCAGCAGACGGAACACCGCCTGTTGCATTTCTTTGCGGTGGATACGGATAGAACCGCCGCCCAGCTCAGTACCGTTCAGAACCATGTCGTAGGCGCGAGACAAGGCTGCGCCCGGGTTGGCCTGCAGCTCTTCTGGCGAGCACTTGGGTGCCGTGAACGGGTGGTGCAAGGCGGCGAAGCTACCGTCGTCGTTCTCTTCGAACATCGGGAAGTCGACAACCCACAGTGGCGCCCAGTCGGTCGTCAGCAGGTTGAGGTCGTGACCGACCTTGATACGCAGAGCGCCCAGCGCTTCACTGACGATCTTGGCCTTGTCGGCGCCGAAGAACACGATATCGCCATCAACCGCACCGACGCGATCAAGGATCACGTTCAGGTTGGCCTCTGGAATGTTCTTGACGATTGGCGATTGCAGGCCTTCGACGCCCTTGGCGCGCTCGTTGACCTTGATGTAGGCCAGGCCCTTGGCACCGTAGATACCGACAAACTTGGTGTAGTCGTCGATTTGCTTACGCGGCATGCTCGCCGCGCCCGGTACACGCAATGCCGCGACACGGCATTTCGGGTCGTTGGCCGGGCCGCTGAACACCTTGAAATCAACAGCCTGCAACTGATCGGCAACATCAACCAGCTCCAGCGGAATACGCAGGTCCGGCTTGTCCGAACCGTAGCGACGCATGGCTTCGTCCCACGTCATGTGCGGGAAGTCGCCGAAATCCAGATCCAGCACTTCCTTGAACAGCTTGCGGATCATGGACTCGGTCAAGCCCATGATTTCGCTTTCGTTGAGGAAGCTGGTCTCGATGTCGATCTGGGTGAATTCCGGCTGGCGGTCTGCACGCAGGTCTTCATCGCGGAAGCATTTGGCGATCTGGTAGTAGCGGTCGAAGCCAGCCACCATCAGCAGCTGCTTGAACAGCTGGGGCGATTGAGGCAAGGCGAAGAAGCTGCCAGCGTGGGTACGGCTCGGCACCAGGTAGTCACGCGCACCTTCCGGGGTAGCCCGGGTCAGGATTGGCGTCTCGACATCCAAAAAGCCGTTTTCGTCGAGGAAGCGACGAATGCTGGTGGTGATGCGCGAGCGCAGACGCAGCTTTTCAGCCATTTCCGGACGGCGCAGGTCGATGAAGCGATAACGCAGGCGAGTTTCCTCACCCACGTCGGAAAATTCGTTGAGCGGGAACGGCGGGGTTTCCGCTTCGTTCAATACAGTCAGCTCGTAGCCCAGCACTTCAATAGCGCCGGAAGCCATGTTGGCATTGACCGCGCCAGCCGGACGAGGACGGACCTTACCGGTGATCTTGACCACATATTCGCTGCGCACGCGGTCGGCAGCAGCAAAGGATTCTGCGCGATCCGGGTCGAAGACGACCTGGGCCATGCCTTCACGATCACGGATGTCGAGGAAAATAACCCCGCCGTGGTCGCGGCGACGATGGACCCATCCGCAAAGGGTAATTTCCTGACCGTCCAGGCTCTCGTTCAGTTGGCCGCAATAATGGCTGCGCATCATGATGGTGGTTTCGCTTCTCGTGATTCGAATGTTCGGTGGAGGCCTTACTGGCCGCAAGGGGGGCTTATAGTGCAAGAGCCCAAGGGTCAGTTCAACTCAATCGGACTTGTCGCCGCCCGCCAGGTTCTTTTTAGTCCCGGTTTTGAAGTCGGTTTCGTACCAGCCGGTTCCGCCCAGGCGAAAGCCTGGCATGGACAGCATCTTCTTGAGCTCCGGCGCCTGGCAGGCTGGGCAGTCTGTCAGTGGCGTATCGCTGATTTTCTGGATGGCTTCGAGCTGGTGATTGCAGGAAGCACACTGATAGTCATACATGGGCATGGGCGTGTCTCGACAACCTGGACGCGAAGGCGCAAACCGCGCCTGACGACAAAAAGCGAGATTATATAGGGTTCAAGGGGGACTGTGCAGCCGTATGGCGCAACTGCTCGCCCACCGGTTGCCAGCCCACCCACTTCGGGCGTCATGAAGCACTGGCAGGCCTGAGTAAATGCACCACACAGATGACTCGAACCAGCCCACTGAAGTTCTTGACCCCGCCGTGGCGCAGGTGAACCTCGCGGTCAACATACGAAAGAATCGCGTTGACCGAACAGTTATTGGTCTTGGCGATACCCTCCAGAATCTTCCAGTACACCACTTCCAGGCGCAGGCACGTGGCGAAGCCGTTCAACCTCACCGACTTGGACCGCGGCAAGGCCAAGTTCATATTGAAGTTTTCATCAAAGGGATCAATCCCCGCTTTTTGCAGCCGTCCTGCCACACTGACAACACGCTCAAATGCACGCGACATAATTTCACCATTCCTTTGGCAAACTACTCAAAAGGGCATTCCATTCATTCATGACCACAGCGTTATCAAAACAGCAGCCAATAATGCCCCACTAGCAGATAGGACTCTTTTTATACGTAGGACGCATCCACAAAACGACCGCGACCTCTTCACCCGCCCGAACGTTGATTCACCACGCCTGATCAATATTCCACGAGACAGAAACGCCGAAGGCCCGCCTCACCGAGTCAAGTGGGGCGGGCCTTCGCGGCAGGTTCAGGCGCTTTGGCGCGCCCGGCGACTTAGTGGTTTTCCAGCAAGGCGCGCAGCATCCACGCTGTTTTTTCATGAACTTGCATACGCTGAGTCAGGAGGTCCGCGGTCGGCTCATCACTGACTTTATCGAGCAGTGGAAAGATTCCCCGAGCCGTACGCGTAACGGCTTCCTGACCCTGGACCAACTGCTTGATCATTTCCTCGGCCGCCGGCACGCCTTCTTCTTCCTTGATAGAGGAAAGTCGGGCATAGGTGGAATAAGTACCCGGTGCCGGGAAGCCCAATGCACGAATACGCTCGGCAATAGAATCAACGGCCAAGGCCAGCTCGTTATATTGCTCCTCGAACATTAAGTGCAGGGTGCGGAACATGGGGCCCGTGACGTTCCAGTGAAAATTGTGCGTCTTCAGGTAAAGCACATACGTATCAGACAACAGCCGGGACAAACCTTCCACGATCGATTTGCGGTCTTCTTCACTAATACCGATATCAATTGCCATATACAGCTCCTTTTCGGATGGTTTTACCGCGTGCTACCCACCCCACTCTATCAAGACTCAGTGCCCCCTGCAGCCTTCGGAGCGTCGCAAACCTTGGCCTGGGCCAAACCCGAGACAGGTCGAAACCCGGCTCCTTGTCCCTACGCAGTCAACCGTTCAGGCCCCTGATTTGAGTCGCTATGCCGTTTGCTGTTAAATAGGCAGCGTGCCGCCCTTGCCGTTTTTTTTCTGGCCGGAGCGCCATAGGCTGACTTTTACCGCCACGTAGCGTGCACCTCCTTTATATAAGCGCGCGACGTGAATTCAGCTATTCCTGTGATCTGCCTAACGTGAGTCATTCAAAATGTTAAAAATCGTCCACCTCCTGACAGGCGCAGCAGCCTTGCTGTTGTCCTTTATTCCCAGCTTGCGAACCGAAGCAATCCCCTACCTGCAAGAACCCGATGCGCTTTACCTGGCCTTGTTCGGCCTGCTTAACCTGACCATTGCTCCAATGACCCAACACCCCCGCTACGGCCTGCGTCGTCACCTGCAAAGCCTTGCCAGCGCACTGCTGATCCTGACCGTCGTGCTACAGACCCTGACCCTGTTGGCTCGCCCGGAAATCGGCGGCTACCCGGCCATTCTGTTCAGCCTGCTGTGCGCGGTAGTGGCAACGCTTCTGCACGTCTTCGTCAGCCTCTACACCCCTCGTACACGCACCAGTTCCGCGCCGTCGTCCGAGTACGATATGAGCAATCGCGATACCGGTACCGTGAAGTGGTTCAACACATCCAAAGGCTTTGGCTTTATCTCCCGGGATTCGGGCGATGACATTTTTGTCCACTTCCGCGCCATTCGTGGCGAAGGCCATAGGGTTTTGGTCGAAGGTCAGCGTGTCGAGTTTTCGGTAATGAATCGAGACAAAGGCCTGCAAGCCGAAGATGTGATCGCCGCCGCTCCGCGACGCTAATCTCGGCCCACAAAAAAGCCCGCAACGTGTGCGGGCTTTTTTGTGGATAACGAAAAGCGCTTCAATAATGTGGCGGTGGCGCATCCTCGCTTTCGATCTGGAATTGCCCCTGCATCTCTTCGTGACGCTTGATCAGCGCCGCCATCTGCAATTTCAGGCGCTCAACCACCCGCTGCTGCTCCACCAGTACGTCATTGAGCGTTTGCAAGGTGTCATCCTGAAAAGCCAGGCGACTCTCAAGTTCTGTAACGCGCGCTTCCAGACTCATGATTCAACCCTCCAAAAACACAAAACCTTCCACCCCATTCAATATCGGCTTTAGGCGATTGCGAATCACTTCCACTTGAGCGACTGTGTACTCCACTGCTGGGTGACGCCCCCAGACAGGTGCCGGCCAAGCAATATCGTCGCGCTGGCGAACTATTACATGCATATGTAACTGACTGACTACATTCCCCAAGGTTGCCACATTCATCTTTTCAGCCATGAACTCAGCCTTCAGAATTTTCGCCAAGACTGTAGTCTCTTTCCACAACTGCACTTGATCCGCCTCACCAAGATCGAACACTTCGCTGATGCCTGGCACACGAGGCACAAGAATAAACCAGGGATAGTTCGCATCTCGGGACAACAGCAACTGGCAAAGAGGGAAGTCGCCAAGTGGCAAGGTATCTTGTTGAAGCCGCGAATCGAGTACGAACACCTGAAACCTCCAAAACAGCTAATAAATAAGCAGCGCTCCCAGCCAAGCCAGGCAAAAAGCGTGTCACTCAGGATACCCGTGAATGCTCCGCCTGGCACCGACAAGCCACCACCCCACCACCATCTGTGTACCGTATACCAAAAACCAGAACAGAATTTGTTACCGTGCCGATCACATTTAGCACCAAAATAGTGCAAACAGGCTGAAAAACCTATCCCAGAAGGCCCGCGGTGTAACCGCGCAAAGCCAAAAGCGGCCTGCACGCTACTTTTTTGCACCAAAATCAGACCAACATCAGCCTGCCTCTCCCTTTTTTATCCGCCATTTACCCAATTCCGCGGCTACGAAGGTAACGATCCGCCTGCACCCCTGCCGCCAGCCTTATTACCCAAGGTGAGTCAAGCTGAAACAAATAGTTCTTAGCCCCCAATGTTTTCGGGGCTTTTGTCAGAAAAAACGAAAAAAAGTGAAAAAAATGCACACCCTTGGCATGCCTGTGCACGCTTATTGCATAGCCACTTCGCATAGTCGGCAAGCCCCCCGTGAGGACCACGGCGAACTGCGACAAATCACAACGGCGGCATGGAGTGACCGCGTGTTTCGACCCTGACTCAATAGGTCGAGTTTGCGACATGGACACAACTTTTTGCGACACGGTCGTAAAGAAGCCAAAAGGATTGTTTTGCAAGTATCGCCAATATTGGTCAGCGTGATATAAGTTTGCGCCGACACAAAAAGAAAGAGCCGCCCAGATAAAAACATCAGGTGGGACGGCAGTACTCTTCCTAAAAAACCAAAGGAGCAAATCACGATGCGCGTGATGAAGTGGAGCATGATCGCCCTCGCCGTAGCAGCAGCAAGCGGCACTCAAATGGCTAGCGCCTCCAGCCAGTCCGAATCCAAGGGCTTTGTTGACGACAGCACGTTCAACGTGACAACTCGTGCGCTTTATTTCAGCCGCGACTTCCGCAACAGCCCACCGGGTTCGAAAAGCTACACCCGCGAAACAGGCCTGGGCTTCAACGCTCTGTATGAATCCGGCTTTACCCAAGGCACCGTAGGCTTCGGCGTTGACGCCATCGGCTTGCTGGGCGTGAAACTGGACAGTGGCCGCGGCCGTAATGGCACCGGCCTGTTCCCTACCGGCTCTGACGGCCGGTCGCAGGACGACTACTCCGAAGCGGGCGGCGCGGTCAAATTGCGCATCTCCGACACCGTGCTCAAGTATGGCGACCAGTACACGACTGTTCCGGTCTTCGCTACCGATGACAGCCGCCTGCTGCCAGAAGTCGCTGAAGGCTTCTCGCTGAACAGCAAGGAAATCGCTGGCCTGGACCTGAACGCCGGTCACTTCACCGCGATCAACGCCCAAGACCAGACCTTCCATGACAGCCTGGGCCTGACCAAGACCGACTTCGTCGGTGGCACCTATGCCATCACCGACGGTCTGAGCGCCAGCCTGTACTACGCAAAAACCGAAGATTTCTGGAAAAAGTGGTACACCAACGTCAACTACGCCATGCCACTGGGTGAAGGCTCTGGCCTGGTGTTCGACTTCAACCTCTACAACACCAAGAGCGACGGCGCTGCCAACTACACCGCGTTCGACGGCGACGAGCTGGACAACAACGCGTACAGCCTGTCGGCAGCCTACACCTTCCTGACCGCCCACACCTTCACCCTGGCCTACCAGAAAGTGTCCGGCGACGGCGACTACGGTTACGGCGTAGACGGTGGCGGCACCATCTTCCTGGCCAACTCCATCGCTCGTTCCGACTTCAACGCCGAAAACGAGAAGTCCTACCAGGCTCGTTACGACCTGAACATGGCAACCTTCGGCGTTCCAGGCCTGAGCTTCATGGCTCGCTACGTCAAAGGTACCGACGCACACGTTGCCGGCACCGACAACGGCAAAGAGTGGGAACGCGACATCGAAGCCAAATACGTCTTCCAGGAAGGTCCTGCAAAAGACCTGAGCCTGCGCGTACGTCAAGCGACCTACCGCTCGGCCGATGGCGTCTACTACGGTTCGCCTTCGATCGACGAGCTGCGCCTGATCGCTCAGTACCCACTGAACATTCTGTAATTACAGAAATCAGCGCGTCGCAACACCCCGAAAGCCCGGCTCTGCCGGGCTTTCTCTTTATATGAGGGAATTGGCCCGACGCAATGAGCCGCCTCATGCCCGCGCATGCCTGTACGCGATCGAATCACCACCGTACAATGCCGGGTCATTTCAGTCTTCAGCAACCGACAACGGCCAACCATGCGCACCAGTCAATATTTGCTCGCCACTCAGAAAGAAACCCCTTCCGACGCGGTCGTCATCAGCCACCAGCTCATGCTGCGGGCCGGCATGATCCGCAAACTCGCATCCGGTCTCTACACCTGGCTGCCGATGGGCCTTCGGGTGATGCGCAAGGTCGAGGCCGTCGTACGCGAAGAAATGAACGCCGCGGGCGCCCTTGAAGTGCTGATGCCCGGCATCCAGCCTGCCGAACTGTGGCAGGAATCCGGCCGCTGGGAACAGTACGGCCCGGAACTGCTGCGCATGAAGGATCGCAATGATCGCGATTTCTGCGCAGGGCCAACCCATGAAGAAGTGATCACGGATCTGGCGCGCAACGAGCTGAACAGCTACAAGCAGCTGCCAATCAACCTGTATCAGATCCAGACCAAATTCCGTGACGAGATTCGTCCACGCTTCGGCCTGATGCGCGGTCGCGAGTTCATCATGAAGGACGCCTACTCCTTCCATGTGGACCAGGCATCCCTGCAAGTCACTTACGATCGCATGCACCAGGCCTACTGCAACGTATTCACCCGCCTGGGCCTGAACTTCCGCCCTGTAGAAGCCGACAACGGCTCCATCGGCGGTGCCGGCTCCCACGAATTCCACGTGCTGGCCGACTCGGGTGAAGACGATATTGTCTTCAGCGACACTTCCGACTACGCCGCCAACATCGAAAAAGCCGAGGCACTGCCTCGCGAAAAATCGCGCCTGGCCGCCACCGAAGAACTGCGCTTGGTCGACACCCCGGATGCCAAGACTATTGCCCAGTTGGTAGAAGGTTATGGCCTGCCGATCGAGAAAACCATCAAGACCCTGATCGTCCACGCGGCCGAAGAAGGCAAGCTGGTTGCGCTGATCATCCGTGGCGACCACGAGCTCAACGAGATCAAGGCAGGTAACCTGGAGCAGGTCGCAAGCCCACTGGTCATGGCCTCCGATGCCGAACTGCGTGCCGCGATCGGCGCCGGTGCAGGCTCCCTGGGCCCATTGAACCTGCCACTGCCTTGCATCATCGACCGTTCGGTTGAACTGATGAGCGACTTCGCCATTGGTGCCAACATCGACGACAAGCACTATTTCGGCGTGAACTGGGAGCGCGACCTACCCGTCCCTACCGTTGCCGACCTGCGCAATGTGGTCGAAGGCGACCCAAGCCCGGACGGCCAGGGCAACGTGGTGATCAAGCGTGGCATCGAAGTGGGCCATATCTTCCAGCTGGGCACCAAGTACAGCGAAGCCATGAAATGCCAGGTGCTGGGTGAAAACGGCAAGCCCGTCACCCTGACCATGGGTTGCTACGGCATTGGCGTGTCTCGCGTGGTGGCTGCAGCGATCGAGCAAAACTACGACGAGGGCGGCATCATCTGGAGCGACACCCTGGCGCCCTTCCAAATTGCCCTGGTTCCCCTTCGCTACGAGACTGATGCGGTTCGTGAAGCCACCGACAAGCTCTACGCGGAACTGACCGCTGCCGGCTTCGAAGTGCTGCTGGATGATCGCGACAAGAAGACCAGCCCAGGCATCAAGTTTGCCGACATGGAACTGATCGGCATTCCGCATCGCATCGTTGTCAGCGATCGCGGCCTGGCTGACGGCAATCTTGAATACAAGAGCCGGACTGAAGGTGAGGCGCACGCCGTGCCCGTTGCCGAGGCCCTGTCGTTCCTGCAAGCCCGCATTCGTCGCTGATTACTACCAAGAGCAATCATGTTCAAGCGAAGTACCATTCAACTCGGGGGCGCCGCACTGTGCGGCGCCATGTTGCTCAGCGGATGTGCCAACCACATGTCCCAGCGCAGCGAACACGAGGACCGTGTCGAGCGTAAATTGCTCGAGCACAGCCTGCAGATCGATGTTGGCGAGCCCAAGGTGCTTGAGCTGCCGCAACGCCGGGTTCGTATTCACGAGCAAAAGACCTTCGAAATCACCGAGTTCGAAGTGAGCCGGCGCTATGATCGCTACACCCCCTACCAGCCTTGGCGGGAAATCTACGAGATTCCGCTGGGCGCAGTGGCGGTGGTGGCTGGCATTGGCGCCAATGTTGTCAACGTGTTCGCGCTGGGGACCTTGCCCGACAGCGTTACGCGGGATTGGCTGAGTTATGGCTTTGCCGGGCTCAACCCGCTCATGAACACGCAGTCCAATGGTCGCGCCCAGCAAAACCTGGCCGGTATCGACGAAACCCAACGGGACAAGCGTCGCGAGTACACCAGCTTGCCGTGGAGCGAACGCCCGGTCGAGGTCCAGGCCGGCAAGAAGTCCTACGACTTGAGCACTGATCGTAACGGCGTACTGCGCTTGAACCTGCTGGACAGCCCGTTTTCAGAGCAGGATCTGACCCACGTCGGCACCTTGCACTTGCGTATCAGCGATGAAGACGAAAGCACCCACGCCGATGCCAGCCTGCTTCTGAGCGGGCAACTGCGCAGCAAGCTAGTCGAAGCCCACGCCCTGATTTTCGATGATCTGGAAGGTGATGATGTCGGTCAATGGGTTCATCGAGTCAAGCGCCTGTCGGAGCTTGGCATGGAAGAAGAAGCCAGCGAGCTGGAGCAAAGCCTGATCGAGCTGACTCGCAACGATCCAGAGCTGCAACAAGAGTTTCTCAAATCGCTGACTAAAAATGCGGGCCGACTGGTTGCCGATCCAGGCTCCTTCAATTGAAATGAAGCCTGTGCCGCACCTGCGGCCCAGGCTGTTTCACAGCTCGAACAGCTCCAGCTGTTCATGGGCGCCACGCAGATCCTGCAAACGCACTCCTACCCCCAAGAGCCGCACAGGTTTGTCGCCGCGTGCGAACGCCTGAGTCATCAGTTGCTGGTAACTTTCCAGATCTCGCCCGGCGCCCGCCTGCTCAAGCGTGGTTTGGGTGAAGTCATGAAACTTGACCTTCACAAAGGGCTTGCCAGGCCGATAGCTGTCGTCGATTCGAGCCATGCGGCCAGCCAGCGACTCCAGAAGCTCCGGTAACCGCTGCAGGCAACTGGCCAAGTCAGGCAAATCAACGTCATAGGTATTCTCGACGCTGACAGACTGGCGGCGACTGTCGTTCTGCACAGGGCGATCATCGATACCTCGGGCCAAGCTCCAAAGCCGCTCGCCGAAACTGCCAAACTCACGAACCAGCGCCAACTTGGCCCAGCCGCGCAAATCGCTGCAGTTCAAGATTCCCAGACGACCCAACTTGTCAGCGGTGACCTTGCCGACGCCATGCAGCTTGCTAACCGCCAGCGTCGCGACGAAGTCCTCAACGTCAGCTGGCGTAATCACAAACAGACCATTGGGTTTACGCCAATCGCTGGCGATTTTGGCAAGAAACTTGTTTGGCGCGACCCCCGCAGACACCGTGATGTGCAGCTGTTGAGCGACCTTGCGACGAATGTCTTCGGCTATTCGAGTTGCGCTGCCAGCAAAATGCGGGCTCTGGGAAACGTCCAGATAGGCTTCATCCAAGGACAAGGGTTCGATCAAGTCGGTGTAATCGCGAAAGATACCCTGGATTTCCCGCGACACCTCTTTATAGACATCCATGCGCGGCTTGACGATCAACAGGTCCGGGCACAGCTTCAAGGCATGACCAGACGCCATGGCCGAGCGCACACCAAAGGCTCTTGCCTCATAGTTGCAGGTGGCGATCACTCCGCGCCGATCCGCAGAGCCCCCCACCGCCATGGGCTTGCCAGCGAGCGCCGGGTTGTCACGCATTTCGATAGCCGCGTAGAAGCAATCGCAGTCGACATGAATGATTTTGCGTTGGGTCATGGCTCGCCGTGGCATTTATATAAAGGAGAATATCCTGGGCAGTATCTCATTGCCTCACCCCTCCTACATCCACTGCGTTGGTTTCCCATCTCACTAGATAATAAATTTGAACACGAAAAAACTCTCGAACTGCCCTGAAAGGCCCGTCGCACCTGACTTCTCGGCCCACTTGACGACGCTAAGCATCTGAACGAAAAAGAATTTCCTGAAACTAGCATTTGACAAGACGGCCGAACGCTGTAGAATTCGATCACACAGACGCGGGATGGAGCAGTCTGGTAGCTCGTCGGGCTCATAACCCGAAGGTCGTCGGTTCAAATCCGGCTCCCGCAACCAGTTATACGAGAAAGGCCACTTGAAAAAGTGGCCTTTTTTCGTTGTGCGCATTTTAACCGAGCCGGCTAATTTATCTATTTTCTTTATTAATCATTGACATGGCAGTCGTTCTCTATAGAATGCGCCACACAGACGCGGGATGGAGCAGTCTGGTAGCTCGTCGGGCTCATAACCCGAAGGTCGTCGGTTCAAATCCGGCTCCCGCAACCAGTTATACGAGAAAGGCCACTTGAAAAAGTGGCCTTTTTTCGTTGTGCGCATTTTGACCGCGCAGACTAATTTATCTATTTTCGTTATTAATCATTGCTATAGCTGCCATTCTCTATAGAATGCGCCACACAGACGCGGGATGGAGCAGTCTGGTAGCTCGTCGGGCTCATAACCCGAAGGTCGTCGGTTCAAATCCGGCTCCCGCAACCAGTTATACGAGAAAGGCCACTTGAAAAAGTGGCCTTTTTTCGTTGTGCCAAAAAAAACCCCTATGCTTGCAACGATAGCCTTGGCAGCCTCGATGAATATTTTTCCATGGAAACGGCCTGCCATCGCCTAGTCATCAGTATGTGCGTAACATTCAGAATTATTTTTCCATAGGGATTGGTAACGTGGCTGGATGCTTCCATCCTTGGGCGCACAATCCAAGAGGTTATTGATGCGCACCGAATCGCCTGATGCTCAAGCCCCTGAGACTGCACCACACCCCCTGAACCCCAAACGCCTACACTGGCTGGAGCTGCTGAGCCGGTATCGCCAGCCCATTGGCCTGGCAGTGACTTTGCTGCTGTTCGGCATTGCGTTGATTGCCTGCCGACACATGCTCAGCGAACTCGACATCTATGCCCTGCACGATTCGCTGCTTAATGTTCCACTGCCCTCCCTTGCCAGCGCATTCGTAGCAGCCGTCATCGGCTTTGTGATTATGCTGGGTTATGAGTGGTCGGCCAGCCGCTATGCCAATGTTCAACTGGCGCCCCGGACCTTGGCGATGGGCGGTTTTACCGCTTTTGCCATCGGCAATGCGATCGGTCTGTCGCTGCTCTCCGGTGGCTCGGTTCGCTATCGCCTGTATGCGCGCCATGGGGTCGGGGCCGGTGATGTCGCGCGCATGACGTTATTTGCGAGCCTGTCGCTGGGTTGCGCACTGCCACCTTTGGCTGCACTGGCGGCATTGAGCGATTTATCGGCCGCCTCCATTGCCCTGGGCATTGCACCCACCTTGCTGGGCAGTGTTGCCGTCGCTGTGTTGGCCCTTAGTGTGCTGCTGGCTTACGGCATCTATCGCCGACGACTGCCGGATCAACCACTGGCCGATAACCTGCTAGTCAAGATCGGACGCCGCACCCTGCGCCTGCCAGGCTTGCGCCTGACGCTGCTGCAGCTAGTGATCACCGCGCTGGACGTCGCCGCCGCCGCAACCGTGCTGTATTTGCTTTTACCTGAAACGCCACCGTTCGGCACGTTCCTGTTGGTGTACCTGCTGGCGTTGGCGGCGGGCGTGCTCAGCCACGTGCCCGGTGGCGTTGGCGTGTTCGAGGCAATTCTATTAGCCGCTTTCGCCAATCAACTGGGCGCCGCGCCGCTGGCTGCCGCCCTGCTGCTCTATCGCCTGATCTACGTTGTGCTGCCTTTGCTACTGGCCTGCGTGATGTTGCTGGCCAACGAGGCCAAGCGCCTGCTGTTTGCCCAACAAGCCATTCGTGCAGCCTCCGGGCTGGCTGCACCGGTGTTGGCGGTGCTGGTATTCCTCTCCGGCGTGGTCCTGTTGTTTTCCGGTGCAACGCCTGAAATCGACGAGCGCCTGGAGCATCTTGGCTTTCTGATCCCACACCGCCTGATCGATGCCTCGCACTTCGGCGCCAGCCTAATCGGCGTGCTGTGCCTGCTACTGGCCCAAGGCCTGCGTCGACGCCTGTCCGCGGCCTGGATCTTGACCACCATATTGCTGCTGGTCGGCGCGCTGCTTTCACTGCTCAAGGGTTTTGACTGGGAAGAGGCCAGCCTGCTCACACTGACCGCCTGCCTGCTGGCGGTCTTTCGCCGCTCGTTCTATCGCCCGAGCCGATTGATGGAGCTGCCCTTCTCGCCCATCTATTGGGTCGCCAGTGCCTGTGTGGTTGCCGCCTCCATCTGGTTGCTGCTTTTTGCCTATCAGGACGTGCCTTACAGCCATCAACTGTGGTGGCAGTTCACCCTCGACGCCGACGCGCCTCGTGGCTTGCGCTCAGCCTTGGGCAGCGCCGTACTTCTGGTGGTTGTTTCGCTGACCTGGTTGCTGCGCACGGCTCGCCCTGTGATTCACTTGCCGACCCAGGACGAACTGAGTAAAGCGGTAAAGGTGTTGATGGCCTCGGATCAGCCCGACGGTGGCCTGGCCTTGACTGGCGACAAGGCGCTGCTATTTCACCCCAATGACGATGCCTTCCTGATGTACGCTCGCCGGGGCCGCAGCCTGGTTGCCCTGTACGATCCGATCGGCCCACCACAACAACGCGCCGAGATGATCTGGCAGTTTCGTGACCTGTGCGACATTCATCATGCTCGCCCGGTGTTCTACCAGGTGCGCGCGGAGAATCTGCCTTTCTATATGGACATCGGCCTGACCGCGCTCAAGCTGGGCGAAGAGGCGCGGGTCGACCTCAAGCGCTTTGACCTGGACGCCAAGGGCAAGGAAATGAAGGATTTGCGCTACACCTGGAGCCGGGGTGGGCGCGACGGCTTGAGCCTGGAGATTCACGAACCCAACCAGGCTCCGCTCGATGAGCTGAAAGCGATTTCCGATGCCTGGTTGACCGGCAAGAACGTCCGCGAAAAAGGCTTCTCCCTGGGCCGGTTCAGCCCCGATTACTTGCAGCATTTTCGCATTGCAATCATTCGTTTCGAAGGCCGCCCGGTGGCGTTCGCCAACTTGCTCGAGACCCACAGCCATGAACTGGCCAGCCTCGACCTGATGCGTGCACACCCCGACGCGCCCAAACTGACCATGGAGTTCATGATGGTCGGCTTGATCCAACATTATAAAAATCATGGATACACACGCTTCAGCCTGGGCATGGTGCCGCTTTCTGGCCTGCAACCCCGGCGCGGAGCACCGCTGACCCAGCGCCTGGGCTCGATGGTGTTTCGCCGCGGCGAGCAACTCTACAACTTCCAGGGTCTGCGCCGCTTCAAAGACAAGTTCCAGCCTGACTGGGAACCCCGCTATATGGCA
This sequence comes from Pseudomonas sp. KH_021, assembly GCF_057838865.1. Lineage (NCBI taxonomy): Bacteria > Pseudomonadati > Pseudomonadota > Gammaproteobacteria > Pseudomonadales > Pseudomonadaceae > Pseudomonas > Pseudomonas sp. KH_021. Next base: position 4,954,101 of record NZ_CM174477.1, read on the forward strand.
GTGCCGGCCGGACTCGATCCGCTGGTAGCACTTGCCGACACTGCCGCACTCATTGCAGGCGGCCTGACTGGATTGGTGAAACGCTGATGATTCAACGCTACTGGCGACATTTAGGGGTGACGGTGCTCGTGCTGTTGCTGGCGTGTGGTACGGCCTTCTGGCTCTGGACGCGCCCTGCCCCTCAGGCTTCTGTGCAAACCTTGGCACAGCCCGATGGCAGCACCCTGACTCGCGTCGTGCCCGGCAACCGGGCCAAGGCACAGGTTGCGCTGGCGGTGCCTGCCGAAGACGCCCTGAGCACCAAGCAATTACTTAATTTGAGCCAGGGCGGCTCGGCACAGATTGTCCAGGTCATCCTGCCCAAGGACGACTGCACGTTGCAGCAGCAAGCCCTGCAAAGCGCCCTGAAACAACTGGACGGCCCAGCCACCCTGGTTGCAGGCATCGGCCCGGGCGCCGCACAAGCCTGGAACTGGTTGGCCAATCAAAATGACGACAAGGCCCAGGCCATTTCGGTCGGTTTCACACTGGAACAGCCGGGCTGCACTACCGCCCTGCCCAAAACCGCCGTCCACGGTCATTGGACTGTCGCCTGGAACGACAACCCGGATGATCCCAGCGCAGCCTTTGTGCGCGATCAACCCAATGCCCAAACCAGCATCAGCGATTACGACATCCACTTGCCACAAGTCCTGCAAAGCCAGTTGAATAAACAGCTGGTTGGTGAAGACGGCGACGCGCTGAAAATTCCAGTCGTCGAAGTACCCGCCGGGCAAACCACCGACACGGTAACGCTGTTTCTGTCAGGCGACGGTGGCTGGCGAGACCTGGACCGTGATGTGGCCGGGGAAATGGCAAAGCTGGGTTACCCAGTCGTGGGTATCGACACCCTGCGCTACTACTGGCAGCACAAATCACCCGAGGAAAGCGCCGCCGACCTGGTGGAGCTGATGCACCATTACCGGCAGAAATGGGGCACCAAGCGCTTCGTGCTGGCCGGCTACTCGTTCGGTGCCGACGTGCTGCCGGCCATCTACAATCGCCTGCCCGCCGACGCTCAAGCGCATATTGATGCAGTACTACTGCTGGCATTCGCCCGCAGTGGCAGCTTCGAGATCGAAGTGGAAGGCTGGCTGGGTAACGCTGGCAAGGAAGCACCGACAGGGCCGGAAATGGCCAAGATGCCGAGCGCCAAAGTACTGTGTATCTATGGCGAAGAAGAAACTGACGACAGCGGCTGCACCGATACCACTGCCGTGGGTGAGAAGCTCAAGCTACCCGGTGGCCATCACTTTGATGAAGACTACCCGGCTCTGGCCAAACGCATGATCGACGCTATCGAGAAGCGCCAGGGAAAGACTGACGTAGCCAAGGACTGAGGCCCGCCGCGGCGGATCATGCAAAATTGCAGCGCCTGCATCGCAGCCAAGGCTGGCTCCTACACCGGCGGGTAGGAGCCAGCCTTGGCTGCGATGGCCACACCGCGGTGTATCTGGCTATATCTCAACCTGCGTTCCCAACTCGATCACCCGATTGAGCGGCAGATTGAAGAACCGCAAATTGCCGTTGGCGTTCTTCAACAGAAACGCGAACAACAAGCCCCGCCACCGCGCCATCCCCACCAGCTTGGAAGGTATGACCGTTTCCCGGCTGAGGAAATAAGTGGTGCGCATCGGGCTGAAATCCAGTTCATCAAGATGGCACAACGCCAGAGCGCCCGGTACATCCGGCTCATCCATGAACCCGAAATGCAGGATCACTCGATAAAACCCCTCGCCATGGGCCTCGACTTCGAAGCGCTGCTGCTGGGGTACACGCGGCGAGTCTTCGTTAACCACCGTCAGCAACACCACCTGCTTGTGCAGGACCTGGTTGTGCAACATGTTGTGCAACAGCGCATGAGGCACAGCGTCGACGCGCGCCGTCAAAAACACCGCCGTACCTTCGACCCGGTGTGGAGGCTGCACGCTGATACTGCTGATAAAGATCGGCAGTGGCAGGCTGCCTTCATCAATACGTTCCACCAGCACCTGCTTGCCGCGCTTCCAGGTGGTCATCAACACAAACAACGCGATGCCGGCCAGCACCGGAAAGGCACCTCCCTGAAAAATTTTGGGAACGTTGGCGGAAAAGAACAGCGCATCCACGAACAGAAACCCCAACAGGACCGGCACCGCAAAGATCGGCGGCCATTTCCACAGCAGCAACATGGCCGCCGACACCAGAAGCGTGGTAATCAGCATGGTCCCGGTCACCGCCACCCCATAGGCCGAGGCCAGCGCACCGGATGACTCGAAGCCCAGCACCAGCAGGATCACGCCAACCATCAGCGCCCAGTTCACCGCCCCGATGTAGATCTGCCCCTGCTCATCGCTGGAGGTGTGTTGGATTTGCATGCGCGGCACATAGCCCAATTGAATGGCTTGTCGAGTCAGGGAAAAGGCACCGGAAATGACCGCTTGGGAGGCGATCACTGTAGCCAGGGTTGAAAGGCCGACAAGCGGCACCAGCGCCCACCCCGGCGCCAATAGGTAGAACGGATTACGCGCCGCCTCCGGGTTTTCCAGTAGCAATGCGCCCTGGCCAAAATAGTTCAGCGCCAACGCCGGCAGCACCAGGGCGAACCAGGCGCGGGCAATCGGCTTGCGGCCGAAGTGCCCCATGTCGGCATACAGCGCTTCGGCGCCGGTCAGCCGTATTTGATTGAAACCACCCAAATCAACGACCAGAGGATTAATGACAGAATCCCCAGCACGCCATCATGGTTGACCGGTACGCCGTACTCACCGGAAAACACTTCCTTGAGGGTATACAAGGGGCTGGTGCCGATATCGCCGTACACCACCCCTACCGCCGCCACCAGCATGCTCAACGGCTTGGTAGTCGAATGCTCACCGGCCACCTGACCATTTGCCTGAACCATCAACCACCCCTGACACCTGGATCTGGACTTGCGCCAAAATTGACGAAAAACCTGCGTCTGCGCACGCGCAAGCCGCTTCATTGCAGAGAGCCTTTAACCGCAGCGGCTCAACGCGGCGAAGCATAGCGCAGCACTCGTCGTATTTCCCCGTTTAAAGCTGGTCAAGCGCGTTGTGCATCGCTAGAATTGCGCACTTTTTGATCAGAGGCGCTCACAGCGTCCGCCAGGGCAGTTACGCTCAATGCGCAACTGCCCCTTCAACACCGAGGTTAGCCATGTCCACCGTCCCTACGCCTGCTGCTCCCAAGGTTGGCTTCGTTTCCCTGGGCTGCCCAAAAGCCCTGGTCGATTCCGAGCGCATCCTCACGCAATTGCGCATGGAAGGCTATGAAGTCGTTCCCACCTACCAGGACGCCGACGTCGTGGTGGTCAACACCTGCGGCTTCATCGATTCGGCCAAGGCCGAGTCGCTGGACGTAATCGGCGAAGCCCTTGCCGAAAACGGGCGCGTGATCGTGACCGGTTGCATGGGCGTGGAAGAAAGCGCGATTCGCAACGTACACCCCAGCGTGCTGTCGGTCACTGGCCCCCAGCAATACGAGCAAGTGATCAATGCCGTCCATGAAGTGGTCCCGCCACGTCAGGACCACAACCCGCTGATCGACCTGGTACCGCCACAAGGGATCAAGCTGACCCCGCGCCACTACGCGTATCTGAAGATCTCCGAAGGCTGCAACCACAGCTGCTCGTTCTGCATCATCCCGTCCATGCGCGGCAAGCTGGTCAGCCGCCCGGTGGGTGATGTACTGAGCGAAGCAGAGCGCCTGGTCAAGGCCGGCGTCAAGGAACTGCTGGTCATCTCCCAGGACACTAGCGCCTACGGTGTCGACGTCAAGTACAAGACCGACTTCTGGAATGGCCAGCCGGTTAAAACCCGCATGCTGGAGCTTTGCCAGGCCCTGAGCACCCTGGGTGTTTGGGTGCGCCTGCACTATGTCTACCCGTACCCGAACGTGGACGACGTGATTCCGCTGATGGCCGCTGGCAAGATCCTGCCGTACCTGGACATCCCGTTCCAGCACGCCAGCCCCAAAGTGCTGAAGTCGATGAAGCGCCCAGCCTTCGAAGACAAGACCCTGGCGCGCATCAAGAACTGGCGCGAGCAGTGCCCTGACTTGATCATCCGCTCGACCTTCATCGTCGGCTTCCCTGGCGAAACCGAAGAAGACTTCCAGTACCTGCTGAACTGGCTGACCGAAGCCCAGTTGGACCGCGTTGGGTGCTTCCAGTACTCACCGGTTGAAGGCGCACCGGCCAATGACCTGAACCTGGATGTGGTTCCAGACGACGTCAAGCAGGATCGCTGGGACCGTTTCATGGCTCACCAGCAGGCCATCAGCGCCGCTCGCCTGCAGATGAAAATCGGCAAGGACATTGAAGTGCTGATCGATGAAGTCGACGAACAGGGCGCGGTTGGCCGTTGCTTCTTCGACGCCCCGGAAATCGACGGGAACGTCTTTATCGGCGGTGACAACAACCTCAAGCCAGGCGACAAGGTCTGGTGCCGGGTGACGGATGCCGACGAATACGACCTGTGGGCCGATGTGATCTGATCCCCGTAGGAGCCGACCTTGCCGGAATGCCGGACCATCGCGATAGCCTCACTGCGGTTATCAGCTAGACTGCAGCGCGTTCATCGCGGCTAAAGCCTGCTCCTACACGAGTCAATAGGCGGGGACTTTCAGGTATGCGCCACTACCCGGTCGTGCAGACCCCAAGGCGGAGTGACTACGACGAACTGACCGAGGTCTGGGAGGCCTCGGTGCGCGCCACCCATGATTTCCTGCCAGACAGCTATATCGAACTGTTGCGCGGCCTGGTCCGTGATCAGTACCTGGACGCCGTCATGCTGATCTGCTGCAAGGACTCACGCCACAGCATCACCGGTTTTGCCGGTATCACAGCCGGCAAGATCGAAATGCTCTTCGTGGCCCCCGAACACCGCGGCCACGGTGTCGGCCAAACCCTCCTGCAGTACGCCATCGATCACTTGAACGCCACCGAACTGGACGTCAACGAACAGAACCATCAGGCACGGGGCTTTTACGCGAAGCTTGGGTTTGAGGTGATCGGCCGTTCCCCAACCGATGGCATGGGCCAGCCCTACCCTTTGTTGCACCTGCGCCTGCCCCGCACCGGCAGCCCGCGAACCGGCTGAATCCACCCAATGCCGAATGTTGCCGGGATAAACCGGCGCCAGGCGGTTACAATGTCATCCTTTTCTTGTAACGGCCTTGCACATGACAGACCCCATCCGCCTTTCAAAACGCCTCATCGAACTCACCGGCTGCTCGCGCCGCGAGGCCGAGTTGTATATCGAGGGTGGCTGGGTCTCGGTGGATGGCGAGGTCATCGACGAGCCGCAATTCAAGGTTGGCGACCAGAAGGTCGAGCTGGCCGCTGACGCCAAGGCGGTCGCACCGGAGCCGGTGACGCTGCTGCTCCACCAACCGGCCGATCAGGCCAGCGACGACGCGATTGCCGGCATTACGCCAGACTCCCTGGCGGAAGAGCATCGTTATGGCCGTCGCCCGCTCAAGGGCCACTTTGCCCGCCTTGCCTGTGCAGCCCCCCTGCAGAAAGGCGCCAGCGGCCTGCAGGTCTTTACCCAGGACTGGCGCATCGTGCGCAAGCTCACCGATGACATCGCCAAGCTCGAACAGGAATACGTGGTCGAAGTGGGTGGCGAAATCGCCGAACACGGCCTCAACCGACTGAACCATGGCGTGAAATGGAAGGGCAAAGAGCTCCCCGCCGTCAAAGCCAGCTGGCAGAACGAAACCCGCCTGCGCATGGTCATGAAAAACCCTGCACCCGGCCTGATCGCCCAGTTGTGCGCCAGCGTCGGCTTGACCGTGGTGTCGATTCGCCGCATCCGCGTCGGTGGCGTGTCCATGGGCAAGCTGCCCTTGGGCCAGTGGCGCTACTTGTCCGCCAAGGAAAAGTTCTGACCCCTTTTTTCGGCGCCACCAACCGGTGGCGCGCCTTACCAGGATTGAATCATGATTCACAATGATGTGCTGCGCAGCGTGCGCTATATGCTTAACCTCAACGACAAGCAGATGACCGACATCATCAAGCAGACCGGCTTTGAAGCCGAGCAAGCCGACGTCACCAGCTACGTCAAAAAAGAGGACGAAGAAGGTTTTGCTCACTGCCCGGACGAGTTGATGGCTCACTTTCTCGACGGCCTGGTGACCTTCAAGCGCGGCAAGGACGACAGTCGCCCACCGGTGCCCGTCGAATTGCCGGTCACTAACAACATCATCCTGAAAAAGCTGCGGGTGGCCTTCGAGCTGAAAGAAGAAGACTTGATGGCCATTCTCAAATCGGTGGAGTTCTCGGTTACCAAACCTGAACTGAGCGCACTGTTTCGCAAGTTTGGCCACAGCAACTACCGCGCCTGCGGCGACCAACTGCTGCGCAACTTCCTCAAGGGCCTGGCCCAGCGCGTACGCCCCAGCTGACCATGAACCACAGCGTGTCGCCGATCGGTATCGTGCACTCCTGCTTCAAGGAAAAGTTCGCCATCCCACGCCAGCCCCAGCTGGCACCGGCAGCACGTGGCGTATTGGAACTGTTGCCACCCTTCAACCAGGGTGACGCGGTACAGGGGCTGGAGCAGGTCAGCCATGTCTGGTTGCTGTTTCTGTTCCACCAGGCGCTGGAGGACAAGCCGCGACTGAAGGTGCGCCCTCCTCGCCTGGGCGGCAACAAATCCATGGGGGTATTTGCCACCCGCGCCACTCACCGCCCCAATGGCATCGGCCAATCTGTGGTCAAGCTTGAGCGTGTCGAGGCAGACCGCTTATGGCTGTCAGGTATCGATCTGCTGGACGGAACGCCAGTGCTGGACATCAAACCTTACGTGCCGTATGCCGACAACGTCATGGATGCTGTCAATGGCATCGCCAGCGCTGCTCCAGCACTGATTGCAGTGCGATGGAGCGATGAAGCGATGGTAGAGGCCCAGGTCCATGCACAGCGCCTTGGCGAGCCACTGGTGGCCCTGATCGAACAATGCCTGGCCCAAGACCCGCGCCCGGCCTATCAGGTACCGTCCCCTGAGCGCCACTACGGTGCGCGCTTCTGGGATGTGGATGTGCGCTGGCACTATCCCCAGGCCGATACCATCGCCGTGCTGGCGGTCGTGCCAACAGCCCCTGACCCGCCCTGTAGGAGCACGGCTTGCCGGCGATAGAAGCGCCGCGGTGTGTCAGGCATGACGTCTCGCGGGCAAGCCCAGCTCTCACAGACACGGGGCAATAAAAAACGCCCGATCAAGCCATGTTGATCGGGCGTTTTCTTTTCAGCGGGTTACTTCTCGACGAAGGCGCGCTCGATCAAGTAGTCACCTGGCTCACGCATCCGCCTGGATACCTTCAGGCCGAAGCTGTCGAGCACTTCGCTGGTTTCATCCAGCATGCTCGGGCTGCCGCAGATCATCGCACGGTCGTCCTGAGGATTGATCGGTGGCAGGCCAATATCGCTGAACAACTTGCCGCTGCGCATCAGGTCCGTCAGGCGACCCTGGTTCTCGAAGGGTTCACGGGTGACGGTCGGGTAGTAGATCAGCTTGTCCCGCAGGGACTCACCGAAGAACTCGTTCTGTGGCAGATGCTCGGTGATGAACTCACGGTACGCGACTTCGTTGACGTAGCGAACACCGTGAACCAGGATCACTTTTTCAAAGCGCTCGTAGGTTTCCGGGTCTTGGATGACGCTCATGAATGGCGCCAGCCCGGTACCGGTGCTGAGCAGGTACAAATGCTTGCCAGGGTTCAGGTCGTCCAGCACCAGGGTCCCGGTAGGCTTCTTGCTGATGATGATCTCATCGCCTTCCTTGAGGTGCTGCAACTGAGAGGTCAGCGGGCCGTCCGGCACCTTGATGCTGAAGAACTCCAGATGCTCTTCCCAGTTCGGGCTGGCGATGGAATAGGCGCGCATGAGTGGGCGGCCAGTCTCTTGTTGCAGCCCGATCATCACGAACTGACCGTTCTCGAAGCGCAGGCCCGGGTCGCGAGTGCACTTGAAGCTGAACAGGGTGTCGTTCCAGTGGTGGACACTGAGGACACGTTCGTGGTTCATGTTGCTCATGTACAGGGGCTCCTGAAGAAAAACGCGGCGCTGAGCGAAAGCGCGATGTGCCGTAGTTTAGAGAACGCGAGAATATCTGTTAAATGGGTTATTAAGATATAGGTTATTGGTTATATAGATATGCGATTTACTTTGCGTCAGCTCCAGGTATTCGTTGCCGTGGCCCAGCAGGAAAGCGTCTCGCGTGCTGCTGGCCTGCTGGCGTTGTCGCAGTCGGCGGCCAGTACTTCCATCACTGAACTTGAGCGCCAGTGCAGTTGCCAGTTATTCGACCGCGCCGGCAAGCGCCTGAGCCTCAACGCCCTGGGCCATCAACTGTTGCCCCAGGCCGTCGCCCTGCTGGACCAGGCCAAGGAAATCGAAGACTTGCTCAACGGTAAGTCCGGCTTCGGCTCTTTGGCGGTAGGGGCCACTTTGACGATCGGCAATTATTTGGCAACCCTGCTGATCGGCAGCTTCATGCAGCAGCATCCAGAAAGCCAGGTCAAGCTGCACGTCCAGAACACTGCTCATATCGTGCAACAAGTGGCTCACTATGAAATCGATCTGGGCCTGATCGAGGGCGATTGTAATCACCGCGATCTGGAAGTACATCCATGGGTAGAGGATGAACTGGTGGTGTTCTGCGCGCCACAACACCCCTTGGCCAATCGTGCCAGTGTCGACATGCAAACCCTGACCGGTGAGGCATGGATCCTGCGCGAACAAGGCTCGGGCACACGCCTGACGTTCGATCAAGCCATGCGTCACCATCGCAATTCGCTGAATATCCGCCTGGAGCTCGAGCACACCGAAGCCATCAAGCGCGCCGTCGAGTCGGGCCTTGGCATCGGCTGCATTTCACGGCTGGCACTGCGCGATGCCTTTCGTCGGGGCAGCCTGGTTCCTATCGAGACCCCGGAGCTGGATCTCGCTCGACAGTTCTACTTCATCTGGCACAAACAGAAATTCCAGACCCCAGCCATGCGCGAGTTCCTGGAGCTGTGCCGCACCTTCACCGCCGGGGTCAGGCGCAGCGACGAAATCGTTCTGCCCAATATTGCCTAAAGCAGTATGACGCCCCATACCACAGCAATCATGGTCAGTGTAACCAATTGCGCTGCGCTCCCCATGTCCTTGGCGTTCTTGGACAGCGGGTGCCTGTCCAGGGAAATGCGGTCGATCGCCGCCTCAACCGCTGAGTTGAACAACTCCACGATCAAGGCCAGCAGGCACACTGCGATCAACACGGCACGCTCGGCACGGCTGACATCGAGTAAAAACGCGACAGGCACCATCAATACGTTAAGCAGTACCAATTGACGAAAGGCTGCCTCGCCAATAAAAGCGGCGCGCAAACCGTCCAGTGAATAGCCCGCGGCATTGAAAATACGTTTGAGGCCGGTCTGGCCTTTAAAGGGAGACATAGATGAAATTTCTGCAACCAGGGAGGTGGGAAACGCTAATTCAGATCCGGTCAAAAAAGCGTGAAGACACACGCTTCAATTAGACGAGATTGATTCGAGTTGTTGCAAAAGCAAGGCCGCCTGGGTACGTGTACGCACACCCAGCTTGCGAAATATAGCCGTGACATGTGCCTTGATCGTGGCTTCGGACACGCTCAACTCATAGGCAATCTGCTTGTTCAGCAAACCTTCGCAGACCATCGTCAATACTCGAAACTGCTGCGGAGTGAGGCTGGCAAGGCCTTCGCTGGCAGCCTTGGCCTCAGCCGAAACACTGACAGCCTCAAACGCTTGTGGCGGCCACCAGACATCGCCATCGAGCACCTTGCACACCGCCTGCTGGATAGTTTCGAGCGAACTGGACTTAGGGATGAAGCCGCTTGCGCCGAACTCGCGCGAACGCACCATCACCGAGGCTTCTTCCTGGGCCGAGACCATCACCACCGGCACTTGTGGATACTGCCCGCGAAGCAGCACCAGGCCAGAAAAGCCGTAGGCGCCTGGCATATTCAGATCCAGTAGGACCAGATCCCAATCGGATTTCTCCGTCAGGCGGGTTTCAAGCTCAGCGATACTCGCGACTTCGACCAGTCGCGTCTCCTTGCCCAGGCCCAGGGTCAGGGCTTGGTGCAATGCACTGCGAAAGAGAGGGTGGTCATCGGCTATCAGGATTTCGTATGTGGCCATCGATCAAATGATCCTGTTCAGTGCAAACGCCTTTTTGAGGACGCTTGCCGAGGCAACTCAAGGCGCCGGTATTGTGTACCGCGCGCCGCTGGACATTCCCTAACGCCCGAAAATACGTGTGCCCAGGCCTTCGTCGTGCCCGAATCGGCGCCAAGGATGCCGAGACCGGCCCGGGTGGTCAAGTTCGAAGGAGCCATATTGCCATTCTAGGGCTCATCGGCTCTCTCAACACCCCCAATGCGACCCTATAGATAAGGCTGCAGACGCATGTGCACTTCGTCCTGCGCATCAATTGGCATTTGGAACTTGGCGCTCAGGTAATGGGTGCTGAAGACATCAAGGTAGGCATCCAGCGCATCGGCTGCGGTTTGATCCTGGGCCAGCTCAAGACACATGGCCGCCACTTCCGCAGTGCAGAAATGGTCATCACGTTTGGAGCGCCGCAGTTTGTAGCGAGACAAACGATCCGGCTCCAGGCTCAGGACCGGCAGGCGATCAAAGTACGGACTTTTACGAAACATTTTGCGTGCTTCGTTCCAGGTTGCATCCAGCAGGATGAACAGCGGTCGCTTGCCATTCTGCGGCGTCACTTGGGTCACCACCCGTTGTGGCTCGACAAATTCGCCAGGAAAAACCAGATAAGGTTGCCACTTGGGATCGTCCAGCAGCGCAAGCAGTTGTTCGTCCACCTGTGTGCGCTGCCAGTTGAAGGCACGGGTATCGACGATGGTATCGGCGATCAACCAACCGGTATTACTGGGTTTGAGCGGTTCTACATCATGCATGACCAGGCACATACCCGAGCGCGCTTCGACGCGAGGCCGCCATGCGCACAAACAATGGCTGGGGATTACCCGGCAATCAGGGCAGCGCGGTGCGCGCGAGCCGCGGGCGGTAAAGGGCTTGATGCATCGGGCAAGGCGCCCATCACGCAATAGGGAAACAGCATTACTCATGGGCGCGGGCAACGAAAGCAGGAATGAATCGACACGACAACAACTCGCAAGCTCAAAGGCGCGAGTCTATCAGATTGCCCTTCCCACCAACGGGATAGAGCGCCATCGTAAGCTCCCTTATACTGGCGGCAATGAACGTACCGCCAGGTCGCTGGTCCAATCGCCAGCCACCGAATCAGGAGAGTTGCATGCTGCGTTTTATCGTTCCGTCCATCACCTTGCTGCTGGCCCTGCCCTTGAGCGCACAGGCTGCATCGCTGAAAGACTTTGAGCTGGGCAAGATGCTGGACAAGGTCGCCAAGGAAAGCAGCGTCGGCACCCCTCGGGCGATCAACGACGATATTCTCGACCAGGGCTACACCGTAAAGGGCAATGAACTGATCAATCACCTGAGCGTGCGGGACAGCCATGCGGCGAAAATGCGCGCCAACCCGGACGATGTACGATTCCAATTGGGCAAGAGTGTTTGCCTGAACAATGGCTATCGTCAATTAATGGCCAAGGGTGCAGTGATGCGCTACGACTTTACCGAGTACAAAACCAATCGCCCTGTAACAACTGAACGCTTTACCGCTGCCGACTGCGGCATGAACAACCCGCCGAAAAAGAAGTAACTCCCCATTATGCGCACCGCCCCTGAAGCTGGCGCGCATACATGTCACGTGATCCCGTCAGCATAAAGACCCGCCAGGGTCTAGATTTAGAGAGACGAATCCCCCTTTCCTGATGGACGAGCGGAGGTATTGCCCTGCCGGGTTGCGCAAGTATTACCGCAGGGCAAAGATTGCGATGCAGAAGGAGACGTTGAATGCCGTACAAACCGAATGATTTTCTATCCACTTACTTCAAGAGTAACGGTGTCGACCTCACCAGCAAGGTCGAAGAACAGATCAACCTGGTGGCCCCTAATAGTCCGAACCAGCCACTTTATCGCGACATGATGCTGACAGTCCTGCGCATGGCCCAGGACGATCGCGATCGCTGGAACGCCAAGATCACCCTACAGACACTGCGCGAACTGGATCACGCCTTTCGCGTTCTGGAGCAGTACAAGAGCAAACGCAAGGTTACGGTTTTCGGATCAGCCAGAACGCCTGTCGAACACCCCTTATACGCCTTGGCCCGTGAGCTTGGCGCAACATTGGCACGCTCAGACTTGACGGTCATCACCGGTGCCGGTGGTGGCATCATGGCCGCTGCCCATGAAGGGGCCGGGGTGGATCATAGCCTCGGGTTCAATATCACCCTGCCCTTTGAGCAGCATGCCAATGCAACGGTCGAAGGCACCGACAAACTGCTGCCGTTCCACTTCTTCTTTATTCGCAAGTTGTTCTTCGTCAAGGAGGCTGATGCACTGGTGCTGTGCCCTGGCGGCTTCGGCACGCTGGATGAAGCTTTGGAAGTACTCACCCTGATCCAGACAGGCAAGAGCCCGCTGGTGCCTGTAGTGCTATTGGATGCCCCAGGCGGAACGTTCTGGAAGGAAGCCTTGAGTTTCATCAAGCGCGAACTGGAAGACAATCGCTACATTTTGCCCAGCGACATGAAACTGATGAAGCTGGTCTACAGCGCCGAGGACGCCGTGGAGGAAATCAATCAGTTCTATAGCAACTACCACTCCAGCCGCTGGCTGAAAAACCAGTTTGTCATTCGCATGCACCACGCACTGAACGACAATGCCTTGGCAGCGCTTCAGACCGACTTTGCCGGCCTGTGCCTGAGCGACACCTTCCATCAGCATGCCTACAACGGCGAGGAGCACAACGAGCCCCAGTACAGCCATCTGGCTCGTTTGGCCTTTACCTTCAATGGTCGCGACAATGGCCGTTTGCGTACACTGATCGACTTCATCAACCTCGAAGAAAACCGCGTTAACGCACCTGGGCAACCACAAAGCCCTTCGGTACAACGCTCGTCGCGTGAGCCGTTGAAAGTTACCTGAAGCCAGAAACAAAACTGCCAACCTGAAAAGGTTGGCAGCATCGTCATTCAGTCATACAGGTCACGGCCGCTCAACAAGCGACCCACCATGTCCATCGAATACCCTCTATAGACCAGGAAGCGTGTTTGCTTTGCTCGCTCGCGCGGGTCTGAAGGAAGTTGACCGGAAAACTTCCGCTCCCAGGTGTCATGCAAGCGCTCCTGCCAATCGACCTCGCATTCGCGCAAGGCCTGCTCGACGTCAGAACGCGCTAGCCCGCGTTGCCCGAGCTCTTCGCGGATGCGAACAGGGCCGTACCCGGCACGAGCGCGATAGCCGATAAAGCTTTCCAGATAGCGGGATTCACTGAGAAGCCCCTCTTCCGTCAGACGGTCGAGCGCTTCATTGATCAGTTCTTCGGGAGCGCCGCGCTGACGCAGTTTGCGCGTCAGTTCGACTCGACCGTGCTCGCGTCGTGCGAGCAGGTCCATGGCTGTCCGTCGCACCGCGACGGGGGTATCAAGTACGGCGGACATGGGATCAGAAGTTGGCGTCGGCGTCTTCTGGCGCTTCTTCTACTGCTTTAGCAGTAACAGGATTGGCGTTTGCCCCACCGTTCAGTAGTTTGTCGCGAATCTGCTTCTCGAGAGCGGCGCCGATTTCCGGGTTTTCTTGCAGGAACTTGGCAGAGTTTGCCTTGCCCTGACCAATCTTGCTGCCCTGGTAGCTGTACCAGGCGCCGGCTTTTTCCAGGAAGCCATGCAGTACACCCAGATCGATGATTTCGCCATTCAGGTAGATACCCTTGCCGTACAGGATCTGGAATTCAGCCTGGCGGAAAGGCGGTGCAACCTTGTTTTTAACGATTTTGACGCGGGTTTCGCTACCGACAACCTCATCACCTTCTTTAACCGCACCGGTACGGCGAATATCCAGACGAACCGAAGCGTAGAACTTCAGCGCGTTACCACCGGTAGTGGTCTCTGGGCTGCCGAACATGACGCCGATTTTCATGCGGATCTGGTTGATGAAGATGACCAGGCAGTTGGCGTTTTTGATGTTACCGGTGATCTTACGCAGCGCCTGGGACATCAGACGAGCCTGCAGGCCCACGTGCATGTCGCCCATTTCGCCTTCGATCTCGGCCTTGGGGACCAATGCTGCGACGGAGTCGACGATGATCACGTCAACGGCATTGGAGCGCACCAGCATGTCGGTGATTTCCAGGGCCTGTTCGCCGGTGTCTGGCTGGGAGACCAGCAGGTCATCGACATTGACGCCCAGCTTGCCGGCGTACTCTGGGTCCAAGGCGTGCTCGGCATCGACGAATGCACAGGTAGCACCCATTTTCTGGGCCTGGGCAATGACGGACAGGGTCAGCGTGGTTTTACCCGAAGATTCAGGACCGTAGATTTCGACAATACGACCTCTTGGCAGGCCGCCAATGCCTAGGGCGATGTCCAGACCCAGCGAGCCGGTAGAGATGGCCGGGATGGACTGGCGCTCGTGATCGCCCATGCGCATGACCGCGCCTTTACCGAATTGACGTTCGATCTGACCCAGGGCCGCAGCCAAGGCACGCTTCTTGTTGTCGTCCATTGAAGTCCTCGTAAATTCAATAAGGCCTGTCGGCCATAAATAACTGTATAAGTAGCCAGTATTATTCCACAGGGTTTTGCAACCGCCTACCCCCGATTTGTTATTTCTTCGGCGGCAAGCTGTATCAGCCCCTCTAGCGCGGCCTTCACCGTTTGTCGGCGGACGTCGTCCCGGTCTCCGGGGAAATGCCGGCATTCTGCCAGCTCGCGCTCACCGACCGACCAGGCGAGCCAGACGGTACCGACCGGTTTTTGCGGCGAGCCGCCTTCGGGCCCGGCGATACCACTGACCGCCACGGCAAACTCGGCGCTGCTTTCAGCGCGCGCACCTCTGGCCATGGCCTCGACCACTTCTTTACTGACCGCACCGACACGAGCGAACAGCTCGTCAGGCACACCCAGTTGCCTGGTCTTCTGAGCATTGGAATAGGTCACGTAACCGGCCTCGAACCAGGCTGAGCTGCCAGCGATCCGGGTGATGGCCTCGGCAATACCGCCACCGGTGCAGGACTCGGCCGTGGTGACTTGGGCATTGAGACTGCGAAGACGTTCACCGAGGGTGCGTGCAAGTTGAGTGATCGGGTCCATGAGGCGCTCCATTGAGGGGATCCGGTTGCCTACCGTACACCAGGCAAGCCCCCGTGCAAGAGCCCTGCCCCGGCAAATATGCTGCAAGCTGCGACAGCGTCCAGTTGCGCCATGCAAAGCGGGGCGATTGCGACCCCGCATTCGGCAAGGGAAGGAAAATCCCTGTACTATTCGCCGCTTGCCTTATTGTCTAATCGACACTGCGAGCCACGTTTGCGCATGAGTGACCTTTCAAACCACACCCCGATGATGCAGCAGTACTGGAAGCTGAAAAACCAGCACCTGGACCAGCTGATGTTTTACCGCATGGGCGACTTTTACGAAATCTTCTACGAAGATGCGAAAAAAGCCGCGAAACTTCTGGATATTACCCTGACTGCGCGTGGGCAGTCGGCTGGCCAGTCTATCCCCATGTGCGGTATTCCGTACCATGCCGCCGAAGGCTACCTGGCCAAGCTTGTGAAGCTCGGTGAATCAGTGGTGATCTGCGAGCAGATCGGCGACCCGGCCACCAGCAAGGGCCCTGTCGAACGCCAAGTGGTACGCATCATCACGCCCGGCACCGTCAGTGACGAAGCCCTGCTCGATGAGCGTCGCGATAATCTGATCGCCGCCGTACTGGGCGATGAGCGCTTGTTCGGCCTGGCAGTGCTGGACATCACCAGCGGCAACTTCAGCGTGCTCGAGATCAAGGGCTGGGAAAACCTGCTGGCAGAGCTTGAGCGCATCAATCCGGTCGAGTTGATGATCCCTGATGATTGGCCCCAGGGCCTGCCCGCCGAGAAACGCCGGGGGTCGCGTCGCCGCGCACCATGGGACTTCGATAAGGATTCGGCATTCAAAAGTCTCTGCCAGCAATTCTCGACCCAGGACTTGAAGGGCTTCGGCTGCGAGAAGCTGACCCTCGCCATCGGCGCCGCCGGTTGCCTGCTGGGCTACGCCAAGGAAACCCAGCGTACCGCCCTGCCGCACCTGCGTAGCCTGCGCCATGAACGCCTGGACGACACGGTAGTGCTCGACGGCGCCAGCCGCCGCAACCTCGAGTTGGACGTCAACCTGGCCGGTGGCCGTGACAACACCCTGCAATCGGTGATCGACCGCTGCCAGACCGCCATGGGCAGCCGCCTGTTGACCCGCTGGCTGAATCGTCCGCTGCGTGACTTGAAAGTGCTCAACGCGCGCCAGAGCTCGATTCGTTGCCTGCTGGAAGCCTACCGCTTCGAGAAGTTGCAGCCGCAGCTCAAGGAAATCGGTGATATCGAGCGGATTCTCGCCCGTATCGGCCTGCGCAATGCCCGTCCTCGGGATCTGGCGCGCCTGCGAGACGCACTGGGTGCGCTGCCAGAGCTGCAAAATGCCATGGCCGAGCTCGAAGCTCCGCACCTGGCTCGCCTGGCCGCCATCGCCGGAACCTACCCCGAGCTTGCTGACCTGCTGCAAAAGGCGATCATCGACAACCCACCGGCGGTTATCCGCGACGGCGGCGTGCTCAAGACCGGATACGACAGCGAACTTGACGATCTGCAATCGCTCAGTGAAAACGCCGGCCAGTTCCTGATCGATCTGGAAGCCCGCGAGAAAGCCCGAACGGGCCTGGCCAACCTCAAGGTCGGTTACAACCGCGTGCACGGCTACTTTATTGAGTTGCCCAGCAAGCAAGCCGAGCAGGCTCCGGGGGATTACATCCGGCGCCAGACGCTCAAGGGCGCCGAGCGCTTTATCACTCCGGAGCTCAAGGCCTTCGAAGACAAGGCCCTGTCAGCCAAAAGCCGCGCCCTGGCACGCGAGAAGATGCTGTACGACGCACTGCTCGAAACCATGATCGGGCATTTACCACCGCTGCAGGACACCGCCGCAGCCCTGGCTGAACTGGATGTGCTGAGCAACCTGGCCGAACGCGCCTTGAACCTGGACCTGAACTGCCCAAGCTTCGTCGAAGAGCCGTGCATGCGCATCAATCAGGGCCGCCACCCGGTGGTTGAACAGGTGTTGACGACGCCATTCGTGGCAAACGACCTGGCGCTGGATGACAGCACCCGCATGTTGATCATCACCGGTCCGAACATGGGCGGTAAATCGACTTACATGCGTCAAACGGCATTGATCGTGCTGCTGGCCCATATTGGTAGTTTCGTGCCCGCCGCCAGTTGCGAGCTGTCTTTGGTGGATCGCATTTTCACTCGGATCGGCTCCAGTGACGACCTGGCCGGTGGACGCTCGACCTTCATGGTTGAAATGAGCGAAACCGCAAACATTCTGCACAACGCCACCGAGCGCAGCCTGGTACTGATGGATGAGGTCGGTCGCGGCACCAGCACCTTCGACGGCTTGTCGCTGGCTTGGGCCGCCGCCGAGCGCCTGGCTCAGTTACGTGCCTATACGCTGTTTGCCACCCATTACTTTGAACTGACGGTACTGCCTGAAAACGAGCCACTGGTGGCCAACGTTCACTTGAACGCCACCGAGCACAATGAGCGAATCGTGTTCCTGCACCATGTGCTGCCTGGCCCTGCCAGCCAAAGCTACGGTCTTGCAGTAGCACAGCTGGCCGGTGTACCAGGGCTTGTAATCCAGCGTGCGCGTGAGCACTTGAGCCGGCTGGAAACATCGAGCCTGGCCCATGAAACACCGCCCGCCAAGCAGGGCCAGCAGTTGGTGCCTCATCAGAGCGATCTGTTTGCCAGCCTGCCGCACCCGGTGCTCGAAGAGCTGGCACGGACCGATATCGACAATCTCACTCCCCGCCAAGCTATCGAATTGCTCTATACACTAAAGACACGGGTCTAACGCACGCTCGCTCAAGCTGATAGAATCCGGCGCGGTTTGGGAACGCCGCGGACTCCTAGCCTGGTCCGCCGGCTGACTGACCCAAACCTGACGGGCCCTATCTGGATGGGTTCCGTTGCCGCCGCCTGAGGAGAAAACGAGAAATGACCTTCGTCGTCACCGACAACTGCATCAAGTGCAAGTACACCGACTGCGTAGAAGTCTGTCCGGTGGACTGCTTTTACGAAGGCCCTAACTTCCTGGTGATTCACCCGGATGAGTGCATTGACTGTGCGCTGTGTGAGCCTGAATGCCCTGCTGTAGCGATCTTCTCGGAAGACGAAATTCCAGCAGGCATGGAAAACTTTATCGAGTTGAACGCCGAGCTTGCCGACATCTGGCCGAATATTACTGAAAAGAAAGATTCGATGCCGGACGCTGAAGAGTGGGATGGCAAGACTGGCAAGATCGCTGAACTGGAGCGCTAAACGCACCGGATTCAATAAAAGGCCCCACGAGGGCCTTTTTTAATGCGCGGTAAAAAACAGGCAAAAAAAAAGGTTCTTCACGGAATCCTGGGAAATAGACAAAAAAGAACGGCGATTTGACCGATGATGTTCGTGCGAGCAAACCCATCAACCAAACCGCCGTTCTCATGCCAGATATTAATACGATCCTGCCTTTTTGGGATGGATTTTCTGTGGCTTCCGCCCAAGTCGTTGGCGGCTCTCTCCAGATCAACCTAACCCCTCGACCTAATCAGATTCCTCTTTGCAGCGGCTGCCTCAAGCCCTGCCTTGCTGTCCACGACCAGTCAGAGCGATCCATTCGGGATCTGCCAATTCTTGGCCACCCTGTCACGCTTACCGCTGTTTTTAGACGCCTGCGTTGCCTGGACTGCGGGACTCGGATGGAGTCGGTCAGTTGGCTTGATCGGTACGCCAGGCTTAGCGCAAGGCTTTGCCAAGCGGTCATCAAAGCCTGTCGCCAGATGGCAACGCTCCATGTCGCTCAACTCTTTGGCCTGCACTGGGAAACAGTGCGCGTCCTGGAGCGTCGCGCGCTTGAGCAAACATTGCATGAACTACCCGAGGCCGAGCCCAAGCGCTTGGTGATGGATGAGTTCGCCTTGTTCAAGGGGCATCGCTACGCCAGCGTGATCTTGGATGCCGATACGCGTCGCGTTTTGTGGGTGGGTGAAGGGCGCAGCCGGATAGCTATACGCTCGTTTTTCGAGGATCTGGGGCCAGAGCGGTGTTCACAAATCGAAGCGGTCGCCATGGATATGAATACGGCCTTCGATCTGGAAGTGAAACATCACTGCCGCAATGCGCGAGTGGTCTACGACCTGTTTCATGTCATCGCCAAATACGGTCGTGAAGTCATCGACAGGGTACGAGTCGACGAGGCTAACCGACTGCGCCATGACAAACCGGCGAGAAAGGTGGTCAAGCAGGCCCGCTGGCTCTTGCTGCGCAACCCCGAAAATCTGAAGAGCCAAGAGCAGCAGGTACATCTGCAGGATTTATTGGATGCCAATCAGTCGCTGATGACGGTCTATATCATGAAGGCTGAGCTCAAAGCGCTATGGTCGAGCGAAACAGCGTGGGAATGGCGTAGGGCGTGGAAACAATGGATGGGGCATGCCAAGCAGAGCGGCATTCCTTCGTTGATCCAGTTCGCGAAAAGGCTGAGCGGTTACTGGCGAGGCATTTTGAGCAGAGTTCGATGGCCAATGCACACAGGCCAACTAGAGGGGATCAACAATCGGATCAAGGTCATCAAGCGAATGGCTTACGGCTACCGGGACAGCGCATTTTTCTTCTTGAAGATCAAATGCGCTTTTCCCGGCAATCCGTGAAGAACCAAAAAAAAGGGGCGGTATGACCCGCCCACATTTTTTCCGTAGTCCCTGCTATTCCCTGTCATCGTCCTGATGAATCGCTTCATGCGATGTCCTTGGCCGTCGTCCTTGGCAGCCTGTGTCTGTCCGTAGACACAGTGCTGATACTAGAGATTCTGGCGGACGAAGCAATCGACGAAACCTTTCAAAAAAAAACTGAAACCTATCGACACATCCGGCCAGTTTCTTTTGTTTTCAATGGGTTAGATAAAGGATTGCATCCATTCTGGACAGCCTGCCACAGCGTTTACTAACAATCACTTACATCAACGGTAAGAGATCGCTTACACGTAGCAGAGCACTTCTGACTTTATTTCGCACCCACGACAACGCCCCGAACAAATCAGGGCGCTGTAATACGATCAGGTCAAACCAGAATCACTGGAACAGAGACTCGCTGGAAAGCCCGTTTTTCTCAAGGATTTCGCGCAGGCGCTTGAGGCCCTCGACCTGGATCTGGCGAACACGTTCACGCGTCAAGCCAATCTCAAGGCCGACATCTTCCAGGGTGCTGCTTTCATGACCCCGCAAGCCAAAACGACGAATCACGACTTCGCGCTGCTTGTCAGTCAATTCGCTGAGCCACTGATCGATGCTCTGGGATAGATCATCGTCCTGAAGCAGCTCACAGGGGTCCGTCGGGCGATCGTCGGTCAGGGTGTCCAGCAGCGTCTTGTCTGAGTCCGGTCCCAGGGAAACATCCACCGAGGAAACCCGTTCGTTCAGACCTAGCATGCGCTTGACCTCGCCAACCGGTTTTTCCAGCAGACTGGCAATCTCTTCCGGGGAAGGCTCGTGATCGAGCTTCTGAGTCAGCTCGCGGGCAGCGCGCAGATAAACATTGAGTTCCTTGACCACGTGAATCGGCAAGCGAATCGTACGGGTCTGGTTCATGATTGCCCGTTCGATGGTCTGGCGAATCCACCACGTGGCATAGGTCGAAAAGCGAAAGCCGCGCTCAGGGTCGAACTTCTCTACGGCACGGATCAGGCCCAGGTTGCCTTCTTCGATCAAATCGAGCAATGACAGGCCTCGATTGACATAGCGCCGAGCAATTTTCACCACCAGCCGCAAGTTGCTCTCGATCATGCGCTTGCGCCCTGCCGGATCTCCACTTTGCGACAGGCGCGCGAAGTGAACTTCTTCTTCAGGAGAGAGCAGAGGAGAAAAACCGATTTCATTCAGATATAACTGGGTCGCATCGAGCGCCCGGGTGTAATCGATGTACTTATGCTGTTTAAGCGCTGTGGAGCTTTTAGCCTTGGTACGAACCGAAGGTACAGCAGGTTCTTCGTCTGACACCGATTCCATAACGATGTCGGTTTCCATAAGGAGCACCTCATCGTCGATGTCAAACTCCGGCGCTTCTTTGTTGAGAGCCATTGTTATAGTCCTTTGCTGAGTTCGACCTCAAGCTCGAGCGACGCCTGATCTCCTTGGCAGCGCTGGAGCCTGTCCCCATTTACGTGAAGGAACAGGCTGGGAATGCAATCAACGACGCGGCAGGAATTGCAGCGGATCTACAGGTTTACCCTGGCGGCGAATTTCAAAATGCAGCTTCACCCGGTCTGTCCCTGTTGACCCCATTTCTGCAATCGTCTGTCCGACTTTGACCTGCTGTCCCTCCCGAACCAACAGCCTGCGGTTATGGCCGTAGGCACTTACGTAAGTATCATTGTGCTTGATGATGATCAGCTCGCCGTAGCCCCGCAAGCCACTCCCGGCATAAACCACTGAACCATCAGAGGCAGCAAAAACAGGCTGTCCCAAATCACCCGCGATATCAACGCCTTTATTCAAACTACCGTTTGAAGCAAATTTACCAATCAGAACGCCGCTCGCAGGCCATGCCCAGCCCTCCACCGAACGCTCTCCAACCGGTACTGGAGTGGCTATTGGCGCACTGACAGACGCCGTGCCACCCGAGGCAGGCGGGACCGGCACAACGGTGCCATTGGCATCGACAGGCCGCTTGAAGACCGTGGTTTTGCTTGAGGACGAGGGTGAGGAACCGGATTGGGTGACCACGGATGTCGCAACGCCGCTGGAGCGCCCGTCAAAACGGATCGCCTGGCCTGGATGAATCGTGTACGGCGCAGGGATGTTGTTTCGCGCGGCGAGCGCTTTGTAATCCCAGCCGTAACGGAAAGCAATGGAGAACAACGTATCGCCCTTGCGCACGACATATTGGCCCGTGGTGACGGTCGGTCGCTGGGGCGCTGAGCGATCAACCACGCGGGCGCTGCTCGATGAACTGGAAGAGCTGCTGCAACCTGCCAGCAAAGTGCCGAAAGCAAGACCAATCACCAGAAGCTTTAAGCTCGATAGACCCGTACGCTGCCGAATGACTGTGAGACTCACCCGCCGCTCCCTCTAGTGGTGACCAAATGAAATAATGTTGCAATTATAACCAGACGGCGACGAATTACCGACGCCAAAGTAGCGACAAAGTTTGATTGAACGCACTTTTTAAAGTTCGATTGGCCCATAGACCGGCGCATTGAGACAGAATTCCCAAGTGCGCACGCTTATTTCAGGCCAAAGGCCCATGGAGCAGGGGAACGAATCTGACTGAGCCTAGCACTCGGCGAGAAAATCCATGTTCTTCACGCACAATCAGCATCAGTTGCTGAACTTCTCCAACAGCCCCCACCGGAATGACCATCCGCCCTCCGGGTGCCAATTGGTCGAGCAATGCGGGTGGGACCTCGCTGGCGACAGCAGTGACGATGATACCGTTATACGGCGCAAGGGCCGGCCAGCCTTCCCAGCCGTCTCCCCAGCGAAACACTACGTTGCGCAGATTGAGTGCGACCAGGCGCTCCTTGGCCCGATCCTGCAGGACCTTGATGCGTTCGACCGAAAACACCCGCTCAACCAGTTGCGCCAGGATGGCAGTCTGATAACCGGAGCCGGTGCCAATTTCCAGGACTTTGTCCAGCGGGCCGTCTTCGAGCAGCACCTCGCTCATGCGCGCCACCATGAACGGCTGGGAGATGGTCTGGTTGTGGCCGATCGGCAACGCAGTGTCTTCGTAGGCGCGATGGGCCAATGCTTCGTCCACGAATATATGCCGTGGCGTACGCCGGATGACATCGAGCACTCGCTCGTTGGTGACCCCTTCCTCGCACAGGCGCTGGATCAACCGCTCGCGCGTACGCTGGGAGGTGAAGCCTATGCCACCACGCATCAGATCATCCTGCTTTCGCATCAGCCCATACCCTCCAGCCAATCTTGAACGCTCTCGAAAGCATCATTGAAGGTACGATCAAGCTGCAATGGGGTAATCGACACGTACCCCTGCATGACCGCATGGAAATCCGTACCCGGACCGCCATCTTCAGCATCCCCGGCCACCGCGATCCAGTAGCCTTCCTTGCCGCGCGGGTTGACCACCTTGGTCGGTGCCGCAGCACGGGCGCGATGCCCGAGGCGGGTCAATTGGACCCCACGAATGCGCTCCAGCGGCAAGTTCGGAATATTGACGTTGAGCACCGTACGTGGCGGCAAGTTGAGCCGCTCATGGGCCTCGACCAGCTTACGAGCATAGTAAGCCGCCGTGCCCAGATTGTCAGGTTGGCGCGATAGCAGAGAAAAAGCAAACGAGGTATTGCCCAGGAAGCGCCCTTCCAGTGCCGCCGCCACGGTCCCCGAATAAAGGACGTCATCCCCAAGGTTAGCCCCCAGATTGATACCGGACACGACCATGTCCGGCTCGTGCGCCAACAAGCCATTGAGGCCCAGGTGGACACAGTCAGTGGGGGTGCCATTGAGGCTGATAAAGCCATTGCTCAGGGTTTGCGGATGCAGGGGGCGATCAAGGGTCAGCGAACTGCTGGCCCCACTCTTGTCTTGGTCCGGCGCAATCACTGCACACTCGGCATAGTCCGCCAGCGCAGCATGAAGCGCGGCGAGACCGGGGGCCATAACCCCATCATCGTTGGATATCAGAATACGCATGGGCTGTCCGTCTGTGCTGCCGAAACCAGATCGACCAGTTCGCGCACCACCACGGTGGCAAAGCATCCGGCCGGGAGAACGAATTCCAGTTGCAGAATGTCTGGCTCGGGATAATGCCACGTCAGCCCCTGGATGGGCAGTCGCAGGATGCGACGTTCGTGATCCATTCCCGCCATGGCCAGCCATTGGCAGAGTGGCAGATTGGCCTGAGCCACCTCTTGCTCCGACTCATGAGAGAGGCCACTGGCAGGTGAGTCGCCAGCGCCCCACATCGGCCCGGTGGGATGTAGATCCAAAATGGCCAAACGAGGATCGCTGCATTCTGTTTCAGTTGCAGGAAAGAAACTGCGGCTGTCGGTAAAGGCCAGTAAATCGCCAACCCGCGCCTGATTCCAACTGCCCTCTGCAACCCGTGCAGCCAGGACCTGGTTGAACAAGTAGCTACGCGCACTGGAGAGCAGGCGCGAGCGGGTGTTGCGCTGCTCGGGCAAGGCTTGGCGCTCAGCCCAATGCCGAGCGGCCGCCATGTTGCCGCCCTCATGGCCGAAACGCTGGGTGCCGAAATAGTTGGGAACGCCCTGCTCTGCCATGCGCTCCAGACGCGCTTGCAACGCTTGCGGATCCGCCGTGAGGCCGGTCAGGCGCAGGGTAAAGCCGTTCGCCGAATGCGCGCCGCGCTGCAGTTTGCGCTGATGGCGCGCACGCTTGAGGATACGCAGCGTCTCGTCCTCGGCAGCCGAGAGGTCCGGGTCTGCCTTGCCTGGCAGGTGCAGGCTAAACCACTGACGTGTCAGGGCCTGGCGGTCCTTGAGGCCGGCGTAGCTGATATGGCGCACCTGCACACCGGCGGCGCGCGACAAACGCCTCGCAGCTTCCTCGGTGTTCAGGCCGCGCTTTTCCACCCACAACCACAGGTGTTCGCCTTCGCCGCTCAAGGGAATATCGAGTACTTCGTCGACCTGGAAATCTTCGGCGGTCGCCTTCAGTACAGCGGTGCCCAGGGCCTCACCCCAGGCGCGTGGGCCGAGCAGTTCTTGTTCGTTCATGCTGGCAGCAACAAGGCAACGGCGTGGACGGCGATACCTTCCTCGCGACCGGTGAAGCCCAGCTTCTCGGTGGTGGTGGCCTTGACGTTGACCTGATCGAGATCCACGGCCAAATCCTCGGCAATCCGCATGCGCATGTCTTGAATATGAGGAGCCATCTTGGGTGCCTGGGCAACGATGGTCGCGTCGACGTTGCCGACCTTCCAGCCCTTGTCATGCAGCAGTCCGATCACGTGGCGCAACAGCACGCGGCTGTCGGCGCCCTTGAATTGCGGGTCGGTATCTGGGAAATGCTTGCCGATGTCGCCCAGGGCGGCGGCACCGAGCAAGGCATCGCTCAAGGCATGCAACAAGACATCACCGTCAGAGTGCGCAAGCAATCCAAAGGTGTGTGGGATTTGTACACCGCCCAAGGTAATAAAATCGCCTTCAGCGAAACGGTGCACATCATAGCCGTGGCCAATACGCATAAAAAAACGCCCTGAGTGAGTCAGGGCGTGATTCTACCTGCTTTGCGCAACCTTAGGCTCAGGATTTGCCGCCCTCGCACAGGGCCTGGGCATGATGGCGCAGGTGATCATCGATGAAGCTGGCGATGAAGTAGTAGCTATGGTCGTAGCCGGGCTGCAGCCGCAGTTCCATGGGGTGCCCGGCTGCTCGTGCAGCCTGGGCCAATACCTCTGGTTTGAGCTGATTAGCGATGAAGTCGTCCCGATCTCCCTGATCGACCAGCAGCGGCAAGCGCTCGCTGGCCTCGCTGATCAACACCGAGGCGTCCCACTCTCGCCAACGCGCACGCTCCTCACCCAAGTACCGCGAAAGTGCCTTTTGCCCCCAAGGGCAATCCATCGGATTGCTGATCGGGGAAAACGCCGACACTGACTGATAACGCCCCGGGTTACGCAAGGCACAGACCAACGCACCGTGTCCGCCCATGGAGTGGCCACTGATGCCGCGCTGCTGCGAAGCCGGGAAATGCGCCTCTACCAGCGCTGGCAATTCTTTGACCACGTAATCGTGCATCTGGTAGTGCTGGGCCCAGGGCTGCTGCGTCGCATTGACGTAGAAACCTGCGCCAAGGCCAAAGTCCCAGGCGTTGTCTGGATCACCTGGTACCTCTGGACCACGGGGACTGGTGTCGGGTGCGACGATAATCAGGCCTAGCTCGGCGGCGAGCTTGTGCGCACCCGCCTTCTGCATGAAGTTTTCATCTGTACAGGTCAAACCGCTCAACCAGTACAGCACCGGCAGCTTGCCCCCCAGCTCGGCCTGAGGCGGCAGGTACACAGCAAAAACCATGTCACAGCCCAGCACCTCGGAGCTGTGACGGTAGCGTTTGTGCCAGCCGCCGAAGCTTTTCTGACAGGAAATGTTTTCCAGGCTCATGGCAAACCTCAGAAATGGATGACGCTGCGGATGCTCTTGCCTTCGTGCATCAGGTCGAAAGCCTTGTTGATGTCTTCCAGGCCCATGGTGTGGGTAATGAAAGTATCCAGCGGGATTTCACCCCTCTCGGCCATGTCCACATAGCTCGGCAACTCGGTACGCCCACGCACACCACCAAAGGCCGAACCCCGCCAGACGCGACCGGTCACCAACTGGAACGGACGGGTGGAGATTTCCTGGCCGGCAGCGGCCACGCCGATGATCACCGACTCACCCCAGCCCTTGTGACAGCACTCCAGTGCAGCGCGCATCAACTGCACGTTGCCGATGCACTCGAAGGAGAAGTCCACGCCGCCATCGGTCATGTCGACAATGACTTCCTGGATCGGACGATCGAAATCCTTCGGGTTGACGCAATCGGTCGCACCTAACTGGCGAGCGATTTCGAATTTGCCCGGGTTGATGTCGATGGCGATGATACGACCGGCCTT
The DNA here is from genome assembly GCF_057838865.1 of Pseudomonas sp. KH_021. Classification (NCBI taxonomy): domain Bacteria; kingdom Pseudomonadati; phylum Pseudomonadota; class Gammaproteobacteria; order Pseudomonadales; family Pseudomonadaceae; genus Pseudomonas; species Pseudomonas sp. KH_021. Next base: position 4,980,928 of record NZ_CM174477.1, read on the forward strand.
GGCCTTGACTGCACCGATGATCGCCGACAGGCCAATGCCGCCCAGGCCGAAGATAGCCACGGTGTCACCGGGCTTGACCTTGGCGGTATTGAGCACGGCGCCGATCCCTGTGGTCACGCCACAACCGAGCAGGCAGACCTTCTCCAGCGGCGCGTCCTTGGCAATCTTGGCCACGGAAATTTCAGGGAGCACGGTGTACTCGGAAAAGGTCGAGGTGCCCATGTAATGGAACAGCGGCTTGCCGTTGTAGGAAAAACGAGTGGTGCCATCGGGCATCAGGCCCTTGCCCTGGGTGGCGCGGATGGCCTGGCACAGGTTGGTCTTGCCCGACAGGCAGAATTTGCACTGACGGCATTCCGGGGTGTAGAGCGGAATCACATGATCGCCAACGGCCACCGAGGTCACACCTTCACCGATCGCCTCGACAATGGCGCCGCCTTCATGCCCCAGGATCGAAGGGAAAATGCCCTCTGGGTCCGCACCGGACAGCGTGTAGGCATCGGTATGGCATACACCGCTGGCCACTACCTTGAGCAGTACTTCACCCGCCTTGGGCATCGCGACATCCACTTCGACGATTTCCAGCGGTTTCTTCGCCTCAAAGGCTACAGCGGCACGGGACTTGATCATCATCTTTTCCTTCAGGGGTGAGCAAACATTCGACGAGTGTAATTGAGCGCCAAGTGATTAATAATCAGGCCAAAGACAAAACATTATTGCTGTATGGGGATAATCATGGGCGAGAGTCGCTGGGAAGGGATCGACGAATTTGTTGCGGTTGCCGAATGCAGCCAATTCACAGCCGCTGCCGAACGCCTGGGGGTCTCGAGCTCGCATATCAGCCGGCAGATCGCCCGCCTTGAAGACCGCTTGCAAACTCGCTTGCTGTATCGCAGTACCCGGCGCGTGACCCTGACTGAAGCCGGGCAAACCTTTCTGCACCACTGCCAGCGCTTGCAGGACGGGCGCGAGGAAGCCTTGCGCGCAGTCGGTGACTTGAACAGCGAGCCCAAGGGCTTGCTCCGCATGACCTGTGCGGTGGCTTATGGAGAGCGCTTTATTGTTCCGCTGGTGACGCAATTCATGGGGGCTTACCCGCAACTGCGCGTCGATATCGAGTTGTCCAATCGCACGCTGGACCTGGTGCACGAGGGGCTGGACCTGGCGATCCGCCTGGGGCGCCTGCAAGAGTCCCGGCTGGTGGCGGCACGACTGGCGCCAAGGCGCATGTACCTGTGCGCCTCGCCTTCCTACCTGGAGCGCTATGGCCGCCCGCACAGTCTGTCGGAACTGAGCCGTCACAATTGCCTGGTTGGCAGCTCGGATCTTTGGCAGCTGCAGCAAAACGGTCGCGAGTTTACCCAGCGGGTCCAGGGCAACTGGCGCTGCAACAGCGGCCAGGCCGTGCTGGATGCGGCATTACGGGGAGTGGGGTTGTGCCAGCTACCGGATTATTACGTGCTGGAACACCTCAACAGTGGGGCGCTGATTTCGCTATTGGAGGCGCATCAGCCACCCAATACTGCCGTGTGGGCGCTGTATCCGCAGCAACGGCATTTGTCGCCGAAGGTGAGAAAGCTGGTGGACTTTCTACGTGAAGGCCTGGCGATACGGCCTGAGTACAAAATCAATTGAAAAACGATGATGCGCAATGCCTAGAAAACAGGAGTGAACCCTTGGGTGCCTGCCAACGGATCGCATGAGCCCCACGAGGTGCCCGCCTTGGTTTTTCCTTGGTTCTTGAGATCGAGCGCCGCCCGCGCGGCGCATCGCCGGCTAAAGCCGGCTCCCACATTGGTTGCAACGTGCCATGGCCTGTGAGAGTGGAGTTGTCAGCCACGCGCCCCCCCCCGAAACCACAAAAAACTAAAGCCGAACCACCAAGGCTAACAACCCCTACCCCACAGGCCATGGCACGTTGCAACCAATGTGGGAGCCGGCTTTAGCCGGCGATGCGCCGCGCGGGCGGCGCTCGATTTGGGCAACAGCGAAAAACCCAAGGCAAGCGCCTGGAAGCCTTGAAACGGTCTTCCTCCCGTCATTCACAGGGTGAACCGCAGAGTACCTGGCAACAGATTACATGAGCACCCACGAGGTGCCTGCCTTGGTTTTTCTTTTGCTCTTGAGATCGAGCGGCGCCTTCAGCGTGGACGCAACGCCCAGCGCTGGCGCAGCCATTCAAGGTCTTCAGGGCGGGTGACCTTGATGTTATCGCTGCGCCCTTCGATCAGGCGCGGCGCCTGGCCGGACCATTCGATGGCGGACGCTTCGTCGGTGATAACGACATCGGCCACAAGGCTGTCCGCCAAGGCTCGGTGCAATGCGCCAAGGCGAAACATCTGCGGGGTGAAGGCTTGCCAAATGGTGCTGCGATCCACAGTGGCACTGACACGGCCCTGGGCATCGGCACGCTTGAGGGTGTCACGAGCAGGAACAGCCAACAGCCCTCCGACCGGATCATCCGCAAGCTCAGCCAGAAGCTTGTCCAGGTCGTCGCGGGTCAGGTTCGGGCGCGCCGCATCATGGACCAGCACCCAATCCTCGTCGGCGGCACCCTGTTCGTGCAGCAACAACAAAGCATTGAGCACCGAGTCGGCGCGCTCGCGACCGCCCGGGGCACGCTGGATGCGTGTATCGCGAGCTGATTGCAGGTTTGGCCAGAACGGATCGTCAACCGCCAGGCTGACAACCACCCCTTTCAGACAGGGATGATCAAGAAAACAGTCGAGGCTATGCTCGAGAATGGTTCTGCCGCCCAGTTCCAGATACTGCTTGGGGCGGTCGGCAGCCATGCGGGCGCCTATGCCCGCGGCGGGAATCACTGCCCAGAAGGCAGGCAGGGACTGGCTCATTGAGCCATCTGGTAGAGGGTTTCGCCCTCCTTGACCATCCCCAGTTCATGGCGAGCGCGTTCTTCAACGGTCTCCATGCCTTTTTTCAGTTCGAGCACTTCAGCATCCAGTACTCGGTTGCGTTCCAGCAGACGCTCGTTTTCGGCGTGCTGTTCGGCGATCTGTTGCTTCAGGTCGGTCACTTGCTTGAGGCTTCCGTTGCCCACCCAGAGGCGATACTGCAGGCCACCGAGCAGCAGGAGCAAGACAAGGAACAACCAATAAGGACTGCGCATCTAGATATCCAGTGGAAAAAGACAACCGCCGCTCGAGCGTCTTATGGCACGAAGCCTGGCACAGGCCAGGCTTTGTGATGAAGCTCACAGCAGGGCTGGCGAAACGCCGCCGGGCGACGTTTCGAACAGGCCTTAGTGCCTTTTTACCATCTCAGGCTTAACCGCGAAACTCGGCACGACCACGGTATACCGCTTTGGCGCCCAGTTGCTCTTCGATGCGCAGCAGTTGGTTGTACTTCGAAACGCGGTCGGAACGGCACAGCGAACCGGTCTTGATCTGGCCAGCCGCAGTACCGACAGCCAGGTCAGCGATGGTCGAATCTTCGGTTTCACCGGAACGGTGCGAGATCACGGCAGTGTAACCAGCGGCCTTGGCCATCTGGATGGCTTCCAGGGTTTCGGTCAGGGTGCCGATCTGGTTGAACTTGATCAGGATCGAGTTGCCGATCTGCTTGTCGATGCCTTCTTTCAGGATCTTGGTGTTGGTCACGAACAGGTCGTCGCCGACCAGTTGGACTTTCTCGCCGATCTTGTCAGTCAGGATTTTCCAGCCGGCCCAGTCGGACTCGTCCAGGCCGTCTTCGATCGAGATGATCGGGTAGCGCTGGGTCAAGCCTTTGAGGTATTCAGCAAAACCTTCAGCGTCGAATACTTTGCCTTCGCCAGCCAGGTCGTACTTGCCATCCTTGTAGAATTCGCTGGCCGCGCAGTCCAGTGCCAGGGTCACGTCGGTGCCCAGCTTGTAGCCTGCATTGGCAACGGCTTCGGCGATGGCCGACAGTGCGTCTTCGTTGGAAGCCAGGTTCGGCGCAAAACCACCTTCGTCACCGACGGCAGTGTTCAGGCCACGGGCCTTCAGCACGGCTTTGAGGTGATGGAAAATCTCGGTGCCCATGCGCAGCGCATCGGAGAAAGTCTTGGCGCCAACCGGCTGAACCATGAATTCCTGGATGTCGACGTTGTTGTCGGCATGCTCGCCGCCGTTGATGATGTTCATCATCGGAACCGGCATCGAATAAACGCCTGGGGTGCCGTTCAGGTTGGCGATGTGAGCGTACAGCGGCAGGTCCTGGTCGTGTGCAGCAGCCTTGGCGGCGGCCAGGGATACCGCGAGGATAGCGTTGGCGCCCAGGGTGGCCTTGTTCTCGGTACCGTCCAGTTCGATCATGGCGCGGTCCAGGGCTTGCTGGTCAACCGGGTCTTTGCCCAACAGCAAGTCACGGATCGGGCCGTTGATGTTGGCAACGGCTTTCAGTACGCCTTTACCCATGTAACGGCTCTTGTCGCCATCACGCAGTTCCAGCGCTTCGCGCGAACCGGTGGAAGCACCGGACGGCGCGCAAGCGCTGCCGATGATGCCGTTGTCCAGAAGCACGTCAGCTTCAACGGTAGGATTGCCACGGGAGTCGAGAACTTCACGACCTTTGATGTCGACGATTTTTGCCATTGTTGTACGCACTCCAAAATTGACGAAAACGACGCAGCTGAAGAAAAACGTGAGCGTCTGCAGGCATTAGCACTGGCAAGCCTGAAGACGGTCAGGCTCCGACCCTAGGGGGACCCTGGGGTCAGAGCGAGAAATCGTGCGGTACTTTACCGGAGATTCGAGGATTACGCGGTTTCTACTGTCGGAAAACTCTTCACCAGGTCATCCAGGGCCTTGAGTTGGCTCAGGAAGGGTTCGAGCTTGTCCAGGCGCAGGGCGCAAGGGCCGTCACACTTGGCGTTGTCCGGGTCCGGGTGCGCCTCGAGGAATAGCCCCGCAAGGCCTTGGCTCAGGCCGGCCTTGGCCAGGTCAGTAACCTGGCCACGGCGACCGCCCGCAGAGTCGGCGCGACCGCCCGGCATCTGCAGGGCATGGGTCACGTCGAAGAAAACCGGGTATTGGAATTGCTTCATGATGCCGAAGCCGAGCATGTCCACCACCAGGTTGTTGTAACCAAAGCTGGAACCACGCTCGCACAGAATCAACTGATCATTACCAGCCTCTTCGCACTTGGTCAGGATATGTTTCATTTCCTGGGGTGCGAGGAATTGCGCCTTCTTGATGTTGATCACAGCACCGGTCTTGGCCATGGCCACCACCAGGTCAGTCTGGCGCGACAAAAATGCCGGCAACTGGATGATGTCACAGACTTCGGCAACCGGCGCTGCCTGGGCAGGCTCATGCACATCGGTGATCAAGGGCACGCCGAAGGTGGCCTTGATCTCCTCGAAAATCCGCAGGCCCTCTTCCAGGCCGGGGCCACGGTAAGAGGTCACGGAGGAACGGTTGGCCTTGTCGAAGCTGGCTTTGAATACATAAGGGATACCAAGCTTTTCGGTAACCCGCACGTACTCTTCGCACACCTTCATGGCCAGGTCCCGCGACTCCAGCACGTTCATGCCGCCGAACAGGACGAACGGCTTGTCGTTGGCGATCTCGATCGCGCCTACACGGATAATCTTCTGTGCCATGGGTCAGGCCTTTTTCTGATGCTGAGTCAGTGCAGCCTTGACGAAACCGCTGAACAACGGGTGACCGTCGCGCGGCGTCGAGGTGAACTCCGGGTGGAACTGGCAGGCGACAAACCATGGATGCTCGTTCGCTTCAACCACTTCGACCAGCGCGCCATCGCCCGAACGGCCAGAAATCTTCAGGCCAGCCTCGACCATTTGCGGCAGCAGGTTGTTGTTCACTTCATAGCGATGACGATGACGCTCGACAATCACATCCTTGGCGTAGCAGTCGTGAACCTTGGTGCCGCTCTGCAGCTGGCATTCCTGTGCACCCAGGCGCATGGTGCCGCCCAGGTCGGAAGCTTCGGTACGGGTTTCGACTGCGCCAGTGGCATCGGCCCACTCGGTGATCAGGCCCACGACCGGGTGACCGCTGGTACGGTCGAACTCGGTGGAGTTGGCGTCTTTCCAGCCCATGACGTTACGCGCGAATTCGATCACGGCAACCTGCATGCCCAGGCAGATACCCAGGTACGGCACCTTGTTCTCGCGAGCATATTGCACGGCGGTGATCTTGCCTTCGACACCGCGCAGACCGAAGCCGCCCGGTACCAGGATGGCGTCGACGCCTTCGAGCAGGCCAGTGCCCTGGTTCTCGATGTCTTCGGAGTCGATGTAGCGCAGGTTGACCTTGGTACGGTTCTGGATGCCCGCGTGGCTCATCGCTTCGATCAGCGATTTGTACGCATCCAGCAGCTCCATGTACTTGCCGACCATCGCGATGGTGACTTCGTGCTCTGGATTGAGCTTGGCATCGACAACCTGCTCCCACTCGGACAGATCAGCGCCGTTGCACTGCAGGCCAAAGCGCTCGACGACGAAGTCATCCAGGCCCTGGGCGTGCAGCACGGCCGGGATCTTGTAGATGGTGTCGACGTCTTCCAGCGAAATCACCGCACGTTCTTCAACGTTGGTGAACAGCGCGATCTTGCGACGCGACGACACGTCGACCGGGTGGTCGGAGCGGCAGATCAGCACGTCAGGCTGCAGGCCGATGGAACGCAGTTCCTTGACCGAGTGCTGGGTAGGCTTGGTTTTGGTTTCGCCTGCGGTGGCGATGTACGGAACCAGCGTCAGATGCATCAGCATCGCGCGCTTGGAGCCGACTTCGACACGCAGTTGGCGGATCGCTTCCAGGAAAGGTTGCGACTCGATATCACCGACAGTACCGCCGATTTCAACCAGGGCCACGTCGGCATCGCCGGCGCCCTTGATGATACGACGCTTGATTTCGTCGGTGATGTGCGGAATCACCTGAATGGTGGCGCCCAGGTAATCACCACGGCGCTCTTTGCGCAGCACGTGCTCGTAGACACGACCAGTGGTGAAGTTGTTGTTCTGGGTCATGGTCGTGCGGATAAACCGCTCGTAGTGGCCCAGGTCCAGGTCGGTTTCGGCGCCGTCGTGGGTGACGAACACTTCACCGTGCTGGAACGGGCTCATGGTGCCCGGGTCGACGTTGATGTACGGGTCCAGCTTGAGCATGGTGACCTTAAGTCCCCGCGCCTCCAGGATGGCCGCCAAAGATGCCGATGCAATGCCTTTCCCCAATGAAGAAACAACACCGCCCGTGACGAAGATGTAGCGCGTCATGAAAAACCCTAGAAGTCTGCGTTAAAGCGGTCAGAGCCGCCGGGGGAAGCGAAGGAAGGCCGAAGCCCCCGATCACCTGCATTTTTTACGGTGCACCTCGAAAAACTGCCGCGTTTTGACAGACCAGGGCAACAGCACCCGGTACGGAACTCGCTACACATTTTCAGAATCGCCCAGCAAAGACTGCGTGGTAACCGGCAGCGACTGTAATTCGGTTGAATCAACAGAAGCTGTATCAAGAAGGGAGCGTAGTCTACCGGAAACCCCCTTTCATCTCAAACCTTGCGCGTTCGTCGTACATCTGTCGGTACCTGCCATTGCAGTTGCAGGCCGCTCGTCGGTGCCTGAGGCAGATTTGCCACGGCGACCAATTGATCATCCTGGTATAACAGCGGCAGCCTTGCGCGAGCGAATGCGGGCAGGCCCCACTCGTTGAGCAGGCGCTTGAGGTCTCGATGCCCACGCCCCGCCAACGCCAGCACCTCACCGCCCCGGCGGTAATCGACACGCAGGCTCGACTGCGGCAGATCGCCGCTCAACCAGAGCGTGCCGTTGCCCGGCAGGGTCAATGGCTGGCCAGGGTCCGGCCAATCGATATCACCCACAGGCTCTGCCAGCCATTCATCGGACAACCACCACAGCCGCCCGGCGGATCGCTGCAACTGGCCATCAGTCAATTGCCAGAGCGCCGTGGCGTCTGCGCCGGCATCGCGCAGGGTGTCCCAGCCGACCCAATGCCGGCTGTCGGGCAAGCGCGTGCGCACGGCCAGCCAATACTGCAGGGCATTGCGCTGGCGTGCTGGCGAAAGCTCGCACAGGGGCGCCAGAGCAAGGGACGACAGCCCCAGCCAATCGAACTCACTGGGCGTGGCAATGCCTTTGAGGTCCTGTTCAGCAAGCTCGTCCAGCAAGCCCTGGGCTTCGGACAGGTGTTCGGCGGCGCGAGCGATCGTGGCACCGGCCTGGGGCCAGCGTCGGGTGATGAGCGGTATCACTTCGTTGCGCAGAAAATTGCGCGAGAAACGGCTGTCGGCATTGGACGGGTCTTCGATCCAGTCCAGGCCGTGAGCCTGGGCGTAGGCCAACAGCTCGCTGCGCGGCCTGTCGATAAAGGGCCGCAACAGATGACCGGCGCCCAGAGGGCGGTGCGTTGGCATCCCCGTCAGCCCCCGCAGACCACTGCCGCGCAAGAGCCGGAACAATAAAGTTTCAGCCTGATCGTCGCGGTGTTGTGCCAGCAATAGCACCTCACCCTTCCCCAGCACCTGACCAAAGGCCGCATAACGCGCGTCTCGCGCTTGCTGCTCAAGGCTGGCGCCGGGCGCGACCTGTATATGAACGATCTGCAGCGGCACACCCAAGCTGTCGCACTGCGACTGGCATTGCGCGGGCCAGGCAGACGCAGCCGTTTGCAGCCCATGATGAACATGGAGCGCCTGCAAGGGTGGGAGTTTTTCGTGGCGAGCCAGGTTGGCGAGCACGTGAAGCAGCACGGTGGAGTCGAGGCCGCCCGAGAGGGCGATGCGCACAACCCGGGCATTGCGCCAAGGGGCCAGGTAGGACAGAAGCCGGAAGGCAAGCGAATCGGACATGAGAGCCACTGCCGTAGTCGACTGTACTGGACTGCACACGGTCTTCACATAAACCGCAGCGCATTCATCGCCGTAGGAGCAGAGCTTGCCGGAATGCCGGACCATCGCGATGGCATCACTGCGGTCGTCTTTAGGATCGCAGCGATGCCATCGCGGGTAAACCCGGCTCCTACAGGACGGGTTGGCGTATCAGAGGCCGTAGCTCATCAGACGCTCGTAGCGACGTGCCAGCAAGGCGTCGTTGTCGAACTTCTTGAGCATTGCCAACTGCTCGCCCAACGCCTGGCGAATGGCCGCCGCAGTCTTGGCCGGGTCACGGTGCGCACCGCCCAGGGGCTCGTTGATGACCTTATCGACAATACCCAGGCCTTTGAGGCGCTCGGCCGTGATACCCATGGCTTCGGCTGCGTCGGAGGCCTTCTCGGCGGTTTTCCACAGAATCGAGGCGCAACCTTCTGGCGAAATCACCGAATAGGTGGAGTATTGCAGCATGTTCAGTTGGTCGCAGACACCAATGGCCAGCGCACCACCCGAACCGCCTTCACCAATCACGGTGGCGATGATCGGGGTTTTCAGGCGTGCCATTACGCGCAGGTTCCAGGCGATCGCCTCGCTCTGGTTGCGCTCTTCGGCATCGATGCCTGGGTAGGCGCCCGGCGTGTCGATAAAGGTCAGGATCGGCATTTTGAAACGTTCGGCCATTTCCATCAGACGGCAAGCCTTACGGTAGCCTTCTGGGCGCGGCATGCCGAAGTTGCGGCGTACCTTTTCGCGAACGTCACGGCCTTTCTGGTGACCGATCACCATCACTGGCTTGTCGTCCAGGCGAGCAACGCCACCCACGATAGCGGCGTCGTCGGAGAAGTGACGATCACCATGCAGCTCATCGAACTCAGCGAAGATATGATCGATGTAGTCCAGGGTGTACGGGCGACGAGGATGACGCGCCAGGCGCGCAATCTGCCAGCTGGTCAGGTTGCCGAAAATGCTTTCAGTCAGCGTGCTGCTCTTGTCTTGCAGACGGGAGATCTCATCGCCGATGTTCAGCGAGTTGTCGTTGCCGACCAGGCGCAGCTCTTCGATCTTGGCTTGCAGGTCAGCAATCGGCTGTTCGAAATCGAGAAAATTCGGGTTCATAGGCATCCGTCTTGGGTCGACGGCCAAGCGGCCGGCCGGTTGATCCGTTTGGCGCCCTACCATAAGGGATCAGGCGCATTCAGGTCGAGTTTAAATCACAGGTCGGGCTCAATCCCGGGCTCGCGGCCCGAGGCTGAACTCAACGATATTGCAAAAAGACGTTCTCACGGCCGAACTGGTCACGCAGAGCTTGAATCAAGCTGTCAGCCGGGTCGATGGACCAACCCTCGCCGAACTGCAAAAGTGCCTTGGCATCGGGGCCGGTGTACTCCATGGTGATCGGGCAGGCGCCGCGATGGCGCTTGCACAAATCGCCCAGCCAGGAGAGCCGATCACCCTTCAAGGCCTGGGCGTGCACCTTCAGGCGCAGGCTCTCGGCCAAGTTGGTGCGCGCATCCTCCATGCTCATCACCCGCTTGACGCGCAGGCGCAAGCCACCGGAAAAATCGTCGTTACTGACCTCCCCTTCCACCACCACCATGGCATCGGTTTGCAGCAATGACTGTGCCGAGTGGAAAGCCTCGGCAAACAGGGAGGCTTCGATCCTTCCTGAGCGATCATCAAGGGTGATGAAGCCCATCTTGTCGCCTTTCTTGTTCTTCATGACCCGTAGCGCAATGATCATGCCCGCCACGGTCTGTGTGTCACGGGCAGGTTTCAGATCAATGATCCGCTGGCGTGCGAAGCGGCGGATCTCACCTTCGTATTCGTCGATTGGGTGACCGGTGAGGTACAAGCCCAGGGTTTCTTTCTCACCGCGCAGGCGCTCCTTGAGCGTCAGCTCCTTGGCCTTGCGGTGATTGGCATAGACATCGGCATCCGACTCGACAAACAGCCCGCCGAACAGGTCCGCATGGCCGCTGTCGTGCGTGCGGGCAGTTTGCTCAGCTGACTTGATCGCCTCTTCCATGGCCGCCAGCAGCACGGCACGGTTCAGGTCGATATTGGCCTGGTAGGCTTTCAATTCGTCATAAAAATACGGCCCCAGGCGGTCCAGAGCGCCGCTGCGCACCAGCGCATCAAGGGTGCGCTTGTTGATCCGCTTGAGGTCCACCCGCTCGCAGAAATCGAACAAATCCTTGAACGGCCCGGCTTCACGCGCCTCGACAATGGCCTCGACCGGCCCCTCGCCGACACCCTTGATCGCCCCCAGGCCGTAGATGATCCGGCCATCTTCGTCCACGGTGAACTTGAACTCAGAGGCATTCACGTCCGGCGCATCCAGACGCAGCTTCATGGTTCGCACTTCTTCGATCAAGGTCACGACCTTGTCGGTGTTGTGCATATCGGCCGACAGTACCGCCGCCATGAAAGGCGCGGGGTAATGGGTCTTCAGCCAAGCGGTCTGGTAGGACACCAGGCCATAGGCGGCGGAGTGGGATTTGTTGAAGCCGTAACCGGCGAATTTTTCCACCAGGTCGAAAATGTTACCGGCAAGGTTCGCGTCGATCCCATTGGACGCACAACCTTCAATGAAACCGCCCCGCTGCTTGGCCATTTCTTCGGGTTTTTTCTTACCCATGGCTCGACGCAGCATGTCCGCACCCCCGAGGGTGTAACCGGCCATCACCTGGGCAATCTGCATCACCTGTTCCTGATACAGGATGATGCCGTAGGTGGGCGCCAGTACCGGCTTGAGGCCGTCGTACTGGTAATCGGGGTGCGGGTAGGCCAGCTCGGCGCGACCGTGCTTACGGTTGATGAAGTCATCCACCATGCCCGACTGCAAAGGCCCCGGACGGAACAGGGCCACCAGTGCGATCAGGTCTTCGAGGCAGTCGGGCTTGAGCTTTTTGATCAGCTCTTTCATGCCGCGCGATTCAAGCTGGAACACCGCCGTGGTTTCAGCTTTCTGCAACAATTGGTAAGTCGGCTTGTCATCCAACGGAATGAACGCGATGTCCAGCGGTGGCTGGTCCACCTTGGCGCGATCGCGATTGATGGTCTTGAGTGCCCAGTCGATGATGGTCAGGGTCCGAAGGCCCAGGAAGTCGAACTTCACCAAGCCCGCGGCCTCGACGTCATCCTTGTCGAACTGGGTAACCAGGCCACCGCCTTCTTCATCGCAGGAAATCGGCGAAAAGTCGGTCAGCTTGGTGGGGGCGATAACCACACCACCGGCGTGCTTGCCGGTACCGCGGGTGACGCCTTCAAGCTTGAGTGCCATGTCCCAGATTTCCTGGGCTTCCTCATCGACCTTGAGAAAGTCGCGCAGGATCTCTTCCTGCTCGTAGGCTTTCGCCAGGGTCATGCCAACTTCGAACGGGATCATCTTCGACAGACGGTCAGCCAGGCCATAGGACTTACCCTGGACCCGCGCCACGTCACGCACGACCGCCTTGGCCGCCATGGAACCGAAGGTGATGATCTGGCTGACGGCGTTGCGGCCATACTTGTCGGCCACGTAGTCGATGACTCGGTCCCGGCCGTCCATGCAGAAGTCGACGTCAAAGTCGGGCATGGAGACCCGTTCCGGGTTCAGGAAACGTTCGAACAGCAGGTCATATTCCAACGGATCAAGGTCGGTGATCTTCTGTACATAGGCTACCAATGAGCCAGCACCCGACCCCCGACCCGGTCCTACCGGCACGCCGTTGCTCTTGGCCCACTGGATAAAGTCCATAACGATCAGGAAGTAACCGGGGAAGCCCATCTGGATGATGATATCCAGCTCAAAGTTGAGCCTGTCCACATAGACTTGACGCTTGGCGTCGTAATCTTCGGTGGTATCGCGCGGCAGCAGGACCTGCAGGCGCTCCTCCAGCCCGTCGAAGGAGACCTTGCGAAAGTACTCATCGATGGTCATGCCATCCGGGATCGGGTAGTCAGGCAAAAAGTGCTTGCCCAACTGGACGTTGATGTTGCAACGCTTGGCAATCTCGACGGTGTTTTCCAGCGCCTCGGGCAGGTCGCTGAACAACTCGGCCATTTCCTCGGCGCTTTTCAGGTATTGCTGGTCGCTGTAGTTTTTCGAGCGGCGCGGGTCATCCAGCGCCCGCCCCTCACCGATGCACACACGGGTTTCGTGGGCTTCGTAATCGGTTTGCTTGATAAAGCGCACATCGTTGGTGGCCACCAGCGGCGCGCCCAGGCGGTCGGCCAGGGCCACGGCGGCGTGCAGGTATTCTTCGTCGTTGGTGCGGTTGGTACGCTGGACTTCGACATAGAAACGGTCGGGGAAGATGGCCATCCATTCGCGCAGCAGTGTTTCAGCTTCAGCCGGGTTGCCCGAGAGCAACGCCATGCCGATGTCGCCCTCCTTGGCCGCGGAAAGGGCAATCAGCCCTTCGCTGGCAGGCGGCACCCAATCGCGCTCGATGATCACCAGGCCATTGCGCTGGCCTTCGATGAAACCGCGGGAAATCAATTCGGTAAGGTTTCGGTAGCCCTTGGCGTTCATGGCCAGCAAGCTGATGCGGCACAGCGGTGCATCGGGGTCTTTGCTCGCCAGCCACAGGTCGGCCCCGCAGATCGGCTTGATACCAGCGCCCATGGCGGTTTTGTAAAACTTGACCAGCGAACACATGTTGCTCTGGTCAGTGACCGCTACGGCGGGCATGCTCATCCCGGCCAGGGCCTTGACCAGCGGCTTGATCCGCACCAGGCCATCGACCAGCGAATATTCGGTGTGCAGGCGTAGATGAACGAAAGAAGCCGACATGGTGATCCTATAGCAACCGAAAAAACGACAAGGCCCGGATTGTACCGGGCCCTGATAAAAACATCAGCCAGTCAGGCCGGTGTGAAGTCTGGATCGAGTGCCAGACGCGCCTCATAGGCGACTCGGACCGGGGCGAAGGAACGCCGATGAATCGCCGTCGGACCCAGCCGCGCCAAGGCTTCCAGGTGCACCGGGGTCGGGTAACCCTTGTGCCCGCCGATACCATAGCCTGGGTAAATCAATTCAAAGGCGGCCATCTCACGATCCCGACTGACCTTGGCCAGAATCGAGGCCGCCGCAATGGCTGGCACCTTGGCGTCGCCCTGGACGACGGGCGCCGAAGGCACTGCCAGTTTAGGACAGCGATTGCCGTCGATCAGCGCCATTTTAGGGGTGATGCGCAGGCCTTCCACCGCTCGCTGCATGGCCAGCATGGTGGCCTGCAGAATATTGAGCTGGTCGATTTCGTGCACCTCGGCCCGCGCAATGCACCAGGACAAGGCTTTCTCGCAGATTTCGTCGTAGAGCTTTTCGCGCTTGGCTTCAGTCAGTTTCTTGGAATCATTGAGCCCCAGAATCGGACGATTGGGGTCCAGTATGACCGCTGCGGTGACCACTGCACCGCACAGCGGGCCGCGGCCCACTTCATCGACCCCGGCCACCAGGTCTTCGACCAGGTCGAAGTCCAACCCCATGCTCATTTGCATTTATTGCTTACCCAACAAGTTCAGAACGGCGTCGGCAGCCTGATTAGAGGCGTCGCGCCGAAGCGTTCGGTGGATCTGATCGAAGCTGTCGGTCTGCTCGGTGCCTGCACCGATCAGCGGCACCACGGTACGAGCCAGGGCATCGGGCGTTGCCGCCTCCTGCAGCAGTTCCGGCACCAACAGGCGCTGGGCCAACAGGTTCGGCAAGGAGACGTACGGGCTTTTGACCATACGCTTGAGAATCCAGTAACTGACGGGCGCCAACCGATAAGCAACCACCATGGGACGCTTGTACAGCAGCGCCTCCAGGGTTGCGGTGCCTGAAGCGATCAACACGGCATCACAGGCTGCCAGGGCCAAATGCGACTGACCGTCGAGCAATGTCAGCGGCAGGTCGCGACCTTGCAGCATTTGCTCAAGTTGCAAGCGGCGCTCCGGGTTGGCGCAAGGCACCACGAACCGCACCTGTGGCAGGCGCTCACGCAGTTGCTGTGCCGCGTCCAGGAACAAGGCGCCCAGGCGCCCGACTTCGCCCCCGCGGCTGCCTGGCATCAACGCCACCACCGGGCCTTCGGGTAAACCGAGTTCAGCGCGGGCAGCAGCGCGATCAGCGTCCAGCGGGATAGTGTCTGCCAGCGGATGGCCGACGAAACGCACCGGCACGCCTTGTTCCTCATAGAAACGCGCTTCAAACGGAAACAGCGTGAGCATCAGGTCGCAACCTTCGCGAATCTTCAGCACGCGCTTCTGGCGCCACGCCCATACGGACGGGCTGACATAGTGCACCGTCTTGATACCGGCCTGACGCAGTTTGAGTTCGATATTCAGGGTGAAATCAGGCGCGTCGATACCGATGAAAACATCAGGCTTCTGATCGATCAGCGTCTGGATCAACTGTTTCCGGCGCTTGAGCAGCTCGCGCAGGCGACCCAATACCTCAACCAGCCCCATGACGGCCAAGCGTTCCATCGGGAAATAAGAGGTCAGGCCCTGGGCCTGCATCAGCGGTCCACCCACGCCGATGAACTGCACGTCAGGGTGACGTTCCTTGAGCGCACGCATCAAACCCGCGCCAAGGATGTCACCGCTGGCCTCACCCGCCACCAGCGCTACACGTAGTGCGCCCATGATCAGCGGGTAATGCCACGGGTAGAAGTCTTGATCGACGTGAGGAACACGTCTACTTCAGGAAACAGACTGGCAGGCTCGGCCAGCTCGACGATGGCCTGCTCCACGGTCAACCCCTGGCGGTACACCACCTTGTAGGCGCGTCGTAGTGCATGGATTGCGTCTTCGCTGAAACCACGACGGCGCATGCCTTCGAAGTTCATGCTGCGCGCTTGGGCCGGGTTGCCAAAGACAGTGACAAAAGCCGGTACGTCCTTGCCAATGGCGGTACCCATGCCGGAAAAACTGTGGGCGCCGATGTGGCAGAACTGATGCACCAGCGTGAAACCGGACAGGATTGCCCAGTCATCGACATGCACATGGCCAGCCAACGCCGTGTTGTTGACCAGGATGCAATGATTGCCGATAACGCTGTCATGGCCAATGTGGGCATAGGCCATGATCAGGTTGTGATCACCCAGGGTTGTTTCCGATCGATCCTGAACCGTACCGCGGTGGATGGTCACGCCTTCACGGATGATGTTGTGGTCACCGATCACCAGGCGTGTTTCTTCACCCTTGTACTTGAGGTCCGGCGTGTCTTCACCCACCGAGGAAAACTGGTAGATGCGATTGTGCTTGCCGATGCGGGTTGACCCCTTGAGCACCACGTGCGGCCCAATCACGGTCCCCTCGCCGATTTCCACACCAGCGCCGACGATCGACCAAGGGCCGACTTCGACACCCGGGGCCAGGATGGCCGTCGGGTCGATGATTGCGCGAGGGTCAATCAAACTCATAGTTTGCGTTCCGCACAGATGATTTCAGCGGAGCATACCGGTTTGCCATCGACCGAAGCCTGGCAATCGAACTTCCAGATCTGGCGCTTGCAGCTAATGAACTTGGCTTCAAGAATCAGTTGGTCGCCGGGCAGGACTGGCTGGCGGAAGCGCAGCTTATCCGAACCCACGAAATAGTAGAGCGTACCGTCGGCGGGCTTCACGTCGAGCATCTTGAAGCCCAGGATACCGGCCGCCTGGGCCATGGCTTCAATGATCAGAACGCCTGGCATGATCGGGTGAGCAGGAAAGTGGCCGTTGAAAAACGGTTCATTGATGCTGACATTCTTATAGGCACGAATGCGCTGAGCCTCGACATCGAGCTCCACTACCCGGTCCACCAACAGGAACGGGTAACGGTGAGGCAGGTATTCGCGAATTTCGTTGATGTCCATCATTTCGAGGGGAAGCCTGTAGTCAATATAAGGAGCGCGCGACTGACACGCAGCACTCCTGTAAGCAAATCAAGGAGGCAGTCTAGCGGCTGTGCACACTTGATGTGGAAATGGTTTCAGCTTTCTGATGAAGGCTGGCCGCTTGAGGTCACTGCTTCGACACGCTTTTCTAGTTGCTGCAGGCGTTTCGACATATCATCGAGCTGGCGAATTCTCGCTGCGCTCTTGCGCCATTCTGCAGCTGGCTGCATCGCTGTACCCGACGAATAAGCGCCTGGCTCAGTGATTGAACGGGTCACCATGGTCATGCCGGTCACAAAAACGCCATCACATACATCAATGTGGCCGACCATTCCAACGCCGCCCGCAATGGTGCAATGCTTGCCGATTTTGGTGCTGCCGGAAATCCCGACACAGGCCGCCATCGCCGTGTGGTCACCCACTTGAACGTTGTGGGCAATCTGAATCTGGTTGTCGAGCTTCACGCCGTTACCGATGCGAGTATCCGCCAACGCGCCGCGATCGATCGCTGTGTTGACGCCGATTTCGACATCATCACCAATACTGACACCGCCAATCTGGGCAATCTTCTGCCAGACGCCTTTTTCGTTGGCAAAGCCGAAGCCTTCGCCACCGAGCACTGCGCCCGACTGGATGACCACCCGTTTACCGATACGGACATCGTGGTACAGGGTGACTCGCGGAGCCAACCACCCGCCCTCGCCTACCTGGCAACGAGCCCCGATGAAGCAATGGGCGCCGATTGTAACGCTCGCACCAATGCTCGCACCGCTTTCGATGACCGCAAATGCACCGACACTCGCGCTCGGATCAACCTGGGCATCCGCAGCCACGACAGCGGTCGGATGAACCCCGGCCGCAGCCTTGGGTTTAGGGTCGAACAGATGGGAAATGCGTGCATACGCAAGATACGGGTCGGGCACGATCAACGCGTCGCCGGCAAACCCTTCGGCATCGGCAGCCTTGAGCAATACCGCAGCCGCCTTGGTTTCAACCAGGTATTTGCGGTACTGAGGGTTGGCCAAAAAGGTCAACTGACCAGGGCCAGCCTCCTGCAAGGTGGCCAGTCCAGTGATTTCCTTCTCCTCAACGCCACGTACGGTAGCCCCGAGGAACTCAGCCAGTTGGCCAAGCTTCATGGTCACGGTCATGATCAACGCGCTTGGTTCATGCGCTCGATGACTTGGCGAGTGATGTCGTACTGAGGTTTGACATCAATCACGGCACCGCGCTCGAAGACCAGGTCGAAACCGCCTTTCTTGATGACTTCTTCAACAGCGCCATCCAGCTTAGGCTTGAGTTGCTTGAGCATTTCGCGGTCAGCAACGGCCTTGGCTTCGTTCAGTTCCTTGGACTGGAACTGGAAATCACGGGCCTTTTGCTTGAATTCAAGCTCCAGACGCTCGCGCTCGCCTTGCTGCATTTTGTCGCCACCACTGACCAGACGGTCCTGGATGCCCTTGGCGCTGCTTTCCAGGCTCTTGAGCTTGGTCAGTTGCGGGCCGAATTTTTTCTCCGCATCGACGGCGTATTTCTTGGCCGCGTCGGATTCGAGCAGTGCCATCTGATAGTTCAGAACAGCAATTTTCATCTCGGCGAGAGCCGGGGTTGCGATCAGGGCCGTAGCCAGGATAGCCAGTTGAGTCAACTTACGCACGATGCCACTCCTACAGAATCCGATGTCGTTAGCTTGGGGCAGACCTTAGAAGGTCTGACCGAGGGAGAATTGGAACACTTGGGTTTCGGCGTCGTCTGGCTTCTTGACCGGCATCGCCAGGCTGAAGCTCAGCGGGCCCAATGCAGTGATCCAGGTCACGCCCACACCCACGGAACTGGCAAGCCCGGACAGACCGACTTTTTCGCAGTCAGGCTTGGAGCCGCAGTTGGTGTCGAACACGTTACCCACATCCCAGAACAACGAGGTCCGCAGGGACCGCTGGTCCTTGACGAATGGCAGCGGGAACAGGATTTCCGCACCACCCTGGACCAGCACGTTACCACCGAACGGCAGCGGATCCTGATCCGGGTCGATCGCTGTGCCCGGGTTAATACCCTGGCTTGGCGTACTGCGCGGACCCAAGGTGCTGTCCTTGAAACCACGTACCGAGTTGAAACCGCCGGCAAAGTAGTTTTCGTAGAACGGCAGACCCGAGGTCGAACCGTAACCATCACCGTAGCCCAGCTCGGTGTGGAAGCGCATGGTGTACTTGTCATTGATCGGCTGGAACAGCTGGGCGCGGTAGTCGAGCTTGAAGAACGACAGGTCGCTGCCCGGCGTCGTGGTTTCCAGCACCAGGCTTTGAGAGTGACCGCGGGTCGCCAGTACGCCTTTGTTCAGGGTCGATTCCGACCAACCGGCCGAGGCCTTGAAGTTGAGGTACTTGTTGCCTTCCTGATTGATGAAATCAAAGATCTCGTCAACGGTGTACAGACCCGTGTTGATTTCGTCCTGCTGCACGCTCAGGCCAAAGGTAAGGCGCGAAGTCTCGCTGATCGGATAACCCAGGTTAACGCCTGCACCGAGGCTGTCCACGGCATAGCTGGCAACGTCGACATCGAGTTCGTCGTAGTCGGTTGTCCGGTAGAAGGCGTTGTAGCCCAGGCTTACGCCGTCTGCAGTGAAGTAGGGGTCCACAAAGCCGAAGTTGTAGCGGCTCTGGTATTCGCTGCGGGTCAGGCCGATGGAGACCTTGTTACCGGTACCCAGGAAGTTGTTCTGGCTGATCGAGCCACCCAGGATCAGACCGGCGCTCTGGGCAAAACCGACGCTGGCGGTGATGGAACCGGAAGCCTGTTCTTCTACGCTGTAGTTCACGTCGACCTGGTCGTCAGTACCCGGCACAGCCGGCGTCTCGACGTTGACTTCCTTGAAGAAGCCCAGGCGCTCCAGACGGGTCTTGGACTGGTCGATCAGGTAGGTAGAAGCCCAACCGCCTTCCATCTGGCGCATTTCGCGACGCAGGACTTCGTCTTCGGTCTTGGTGTTGCCACGGAAGTTGATGCGGTTGACGTAGGCACGCTTGCCAGGGTCGACCACAAAGGTGATATCGACGGTGTGATCGTCATCGTGAGGCTGTGGCACGCCGTTGACGTTGGCGAAGGTATAGCCTTCGTTACCCAGGCGACGGGTGATCAGCTCGGAAGTGGTGGTCATGACCTTGCGCGAGAACACCTGGCCTTGCTTGACCAGCAGCAGCGCCTTGACCTGGTCTTCCGGCACTTTCAGGTCACCGGACAGTTTCACGTCACGAACGGTGTACTTCTCCCCTTCGTTGACGTTGACGGTGATGTAGACGTTTTTCTTGTCCGGGGTAATCGATACCTGGGTCGAGGCGATATCCATATTGATATAGCCGCGATCGAGGTAGTAGGAACGCAGACGCTCCAAGTCGCCAGCGAGTTTCTCGCGGGCGTACTTGTCATCGTTCTTGAAGAAGGACAGCCAGTTGGTGGTCTTGAGCTCGAAGAGGTCGATCAGGTCTTCGTCCGGGAATACCGAGTTACCCACCACGTTGATGTGCTGGATGGCGGCGACGGTGCCTTCGTTTATCTTGATTTTCAAGGCCACGCGGTTGCGCGGTTGCGGTACGACTTCGGCATCGACCGAGGCGGAGTAGCGGCCTTGGGCCACATACTGGCGCTGCAGTTCGTTACGAACGCCTTCGAGGGTTGCCCGCTGGAAGATTTCACCTTCGGCCAGGCCCGACTGTTTCAGGCCCTTCATCAGGTCTTCAGTGGAGATCGCCTTGTTGCCCTCGATCTCGATACTGGAAACCGAAGGACGCTCGACCACGGTGATGACCAGGACATTACCTTCACGGCCCAGCTGGATATCCTGGAAGAAACCGGTCTTGAACAGCGAGCGCGTGGAGTCCACCAGACGGCTATCGTCTACCTTGTCACCCACGTTCAGCGGCAAGGCACCGAACACGCTGCCGGCCGAAACCCGTTGCAGCCCGTTGATGCGGATATCGGAGATAGTGAAGGACTCGGCGTGAACTTCAGCGATCATCATTACGGCGAGAACCGCAGTTAGCAACAGACGTTTCATGAAGTCCTTTCTTATTCCAACTGGCAATAGACAAACTGCCGCCAAAGGGCGGCAGGTTCGCAATTGAGCGAAGCGTTACAGTCGACCCAAATCGTTTATCAGGGCAAGCAGCATGACCCCGACTACCAAACTGATACCGATCTGGACCCCCCAACCTTGCACCCGATCGGATAACGGACGACCACGCGCCCATTCAATCAGGTAGAACAGCAAATGCCCCCCATCCAGCACAGGGATGGGCAGCAAATTAAGAACCCCCAGGCTAATGCTCAGGTAGGCAAGGAAATTCAGAAAATCCCCTACACCGGACTGGGCCGAAGCGCCCGCCACTTTAGCAATGGTTATCGGTCCGCTCAAGTTTTTTACCGAGAGCTCACCGAACAACATTTTCTTCAGTGATTCCAAGGTCAGGACGCTCATCGTCCAGGTCCGTTGAACCCCTTCAACCACGGCATCCAGAGGGCCGTAGCGAACTTCGCGCAGCATCGCTGCTGGCCACTCGACAGCTTTGACGCCTGCCCCCAGATAACCGCCCTTGGCCTTACCTTCACCACGGCTGGCGAGCACCACCTGAACATCGAGCTGCGCACCATCACGCTCTATACGCAAGACCACCTGGGCGCCCGGGCGCTTGCGCACCGAATCGACCACCTGCTGCCAATCGGACAGCGGCTGGCCATCAAGGCTCAGCAACCGGTCACCGGACTTGAGGCCGGCTGCCTGGGCAGGCCCCTTGGGGTCCAGCTCGGCCAACACTGGCTCCAGCGCCGGACGCCACGGGCGAATGCCCAGTGAAGAAATCGGGTCAGGCTCATCTTCACCCTTGAGCCAATTGTTCAGGACCAGCGAGCGAGTCTGTTCGGCAGTCGAGCCCTGCTCACGGACAGACACTTGCAGGGTGCCACTTTCACCCAGGCGGCTGACCAGTTGCAAATTGACCGCAGCCCAACCGGTGGTCGGTTCGCCATCGATGGCAACAATTTCCTGCCCTTCGTGCAAACCGGCAACCGCGGCGATACTGCCGCTTTCGATGGCACCGATGACGGGACGTATTTGCTGGCTGCCAAGCATGGCCAGCACCCAGAAAAACAGGATGGCGAGCAAGAAGTTGGCAATAGGGCCGGCCGCCACGATAGCAATACGCTGGCGTACCGACTTGCGATTGAACGTTTGATCCAGCTGATCGGCAGGCACTTCGCCTTCACGCTCGTCGAGCATTTTGACGTAGCCGCCCAGCGGAATGGCCGCGACCACGAACTCCGTCCCCTGGCGATCATGCCAGCGCAACAGCGGCGTGCCGAAGCCAACCGAGAAGCGCAGCACCTTGACGCCACAACGCCGCGCCACCCAGAAGTGGCCGAATTCGTGGAAGGTAACCAGCACACCCAATGCCACCAGGGTGCCGATAATCATGTAAAGCGCACTCATTGCTTTCTCCGAATGACGTTCACAGGTTTCGGCCCTCCAAGCCTGCGTGCTTGCCCATCAGCGACCGTGACGACTCAACCATTGCCCAGCCAGCTCACGCGCCCGGGTATCGACGGCAAAAACGGCTTCAAGTTCATTGACCGCCACGACCGCTTCGCTGTCCAGCACTTGTTCGATGATACTCGCGATCTCCGGGTAACGGATGCGCCGATCCAGAAATGCCGCCACCGCCACCTCGTTAGCCGCGTTGAGCATCGCCGGCGCACTGTTGCCCGCCTCGGCAGCCTGACGCGCAAGACGCAGACACGGGAAGCGTTGCTCGTCAGGCGCCTGGAAGTCCAGACGAGCCACGGCAAACAAGTCCAGTGGCGCTACACCGGAGTCAATCCGCTCAGGCCACGACAAGGCATGCGCGATAGGCGTACGCATGTCTGGATTACCCAATTGCGCCAACACCGAACCATCCACGTAGTCGACCAGCGAATGGATCACGCTTTGTGGGTGTACGACAACCTCGACCTGCTGCGGCCGCGCATCGAACAACCAGCAAGCCTCGATCAGTTCCAGGCCTTTGTTCATCATGCTGGCCGAATCGACCGAAATCTTGCGCCCCATCGACCAATTAGGGTGCGCGCAGGCTTGCTCGGGCGTGACCGCGTCCAGCTCATTGAGCGGTGTTTCGCGAAACGGCCCACCCGAGGCGGTCAACAGAATTCGACGAACACCAACAGCCCCCAGGCCTTGGGAGAAATTACCCGGCAGGCACTGAAAAATAGCGTTGTGTTCGCTGTCGATGGGCAGCAGCACAGCACCACTGCGGTGCACGGCATCCATGAACAAGGCGCCGGACATGACCAACGCTTCCTTGTTGGCCAGCAGGACTTTCTTGCCTGCTTCAACGGCCGCCAGGGTGGGCTTCAGGCCAGCCGCACCGACAATCGCCGCCATGACCACATCAACCTGCGTGGCCGAGGCGACCTGACACAAGCCCTCCTCCCCCACCAGGACTTCGGTTGCAAGCCCCGCGGCCTTCAACCGCGCCTGTAACTCAAGGGCAGCGCCAGCTTGCGGCACGACGGCGTACGCCGGCCTGTGCTGTACGCACAGCGCGAAGAGCTCGCTCAAGCGCGAATAGCCACTCAGCGCAAAGACCTGGTAGCGATCAGGGTGGCGCGCAATGACGTCCAGCGTACTCAGGCCGATGGAGCCGGTGGCGCCCAGCACGGTAATCCGTTGCACAGTGTTCACAGCACGCCCCAGTTGGCAGCCCAGAGCACCACGGCAAAAACAGGAATGGCAGCGGTCAGGCTGTCAATGCGGTCCAACACTCCACCATGGCCCGGCAGCAGGTTACTGCTGTCCTTGATGCCGGCGCGACGCTTGAACATGCTTTCGGTCAAATCGCCCACCACCGAGACCAGCACCACCAAGGAGGCACCGAATAGGCCCTGGATCAATTCACCTGCGCTCCAGTCGCGCTGCACGGCGACGACCGCCGTAATGACCAGACTGAGCAGCAGGCCGCCATAGAGACCTTCGCGACTCTTGCCCGGGCTCACTTCCGGGGCCAACTTGCGCTTGCCGAAAGCCTTGCCAGAGAAGTAGGCACCAATATCCGCCCCCCACACCAGCACCATGACCGCCATGATCAGCCAGTTACCCAGTGGCCACTGCTTGATCAACACCAGCCCTTGCCAGGCGGGTAGCAGCACCAGCAGGCCGATCAACAACTTGCAGGCGACGCTGGACCAAAGATCTCCCGTACGCGGGTAAGTCGCAACCAGCCAGGTTGCCAACGCCCACCAGAGCACCGACGCACCCAGTACCCAGGGCGCCATTTCCGGCAGCAGGTACAGCAGAAACAGCAGGCCAGCGACGATGGCGGCATAGGCGATGCGCAAGGGTTGCGCTTCGAAGCCTGCCAGGCGCGCCCATTCCCAGGCGCCCAAGGTCACCACCAGACCGATAAAAAGGGAAAAGCCGGCGCCTGAAAGCAGGAAGAACCCGCCCAGAGCAACCGGCAGCAGAATCAGCGCAGTGATGATTCGTTGTTTAAGCATTAAGCGCGGGCTCCAGCTTCGACCTGCTCGCTCGTTTTACCAAAGCGACGCTGGCGCGAAGCAAAATCGGCCAGCGCCTTGCGCATGGCCTCGTGTTTGAAGTCCGGCCAGAACAGGTCGGAAAAATACAGCTCTGCATACGCCAGCTGCCAAAGCAGGAAATTGCTGATGCGATGATCTCCGCCCGTGCGAATGCAAAGATCGGGCAGCGGCTGATCGCCGGTGACCAAACAGGTCTGCAGCAGGTCAGGCGTGATGTCTTCCGGGCGCAGGTGCCCCGCCTGGACTTCGCGAGCCAGGCGCTGCGCAGCCTGGGCGATATCCCACTGGCCACCGTAGTTGGCGGCGACCTGAAGGATGAAGCGCCCTTCACCCGCGGTCATGGCCTCTGCTTCACGCATCGCCGTCTGCAGCTCAGGATGGAAACGCGAACGGTCGCCGATGATGCGCAAGCTGATGTTATTTTCATTCAAGCGCCGGGCTTCACGCCGCAACGCCGAGAAAAACAACTCCATCAGTGCACCAACTTCATCGGCCGGGCGCTGCCAGTTTTCACTCGAGAAGGCGAACAGCGTCAAGACTTCAACGCCCGACTTCACGCACACCTCGATTACCGCGCGCACCGCGTCCACGCCGGCCTTATGGCCAGCCACGCCGGGCAAAAATCGCTTCTTCGCCCAGCGATTGTTCCCGTCCATGATGATCGCGACATGGCGCGGTACCGCGTCAGCCGCGGCCTGTTTGGTCTTATCCATGAATAAACTATTCCGACCCTTAAACGGCCATCAGGTCCGCTTCTTTTTGCTTCACGGCAACTTCGATCTCAGCGACAAACTTGTCAGTCAGCTTCTGGATTTCGTCAGCGGCACGACGCTCGTCGTCTTCGCTGATTTCCTTTTCCTTGACCAGGTCCTTGAATTGGCTCAAGGCGTCGCGACGAATGTTGCGCACGGCGATGCGAGCGTTTTCTGCTTCATCACGGGCCTGCTTGGTGAAGCCCCGGCGGGTTTCTTCAGTCAGGGCCGGCATGGAGATCAACAGCAGCTCACCCAGGTTGGTCGGGTTCAGGTTCAGGCCTGCACTACCGATGGCCTTGTCGACAGCGCCCAGCATGTTGCGCTCGAACGCGACAACTTGCAGGGTGCGAGCATCCTTGACAGTGATGTTAGCGACTTGCTTGATCGGCGTATCGGCGCCGTAGTAAGGCACCATCACACCTTCAAGAATGCTCGGGTGGGCCTGTCCGGTACGAATGCGGCCGAATGCATGAGCCAGAGACTCGAGCGACTTCTTCATGCGCTCTTGAGCGTCTTTCTTGATTTCGTTGATCATTCTTCGCCTTCCTCGATCAGAGTTCCTTCAGCGCCGCCCACTACGATGTTCAGCAGCGCACCTGGCTTGTTCATGTTAAACACCCGCAGCGGCATCTTGTGGTCGCGGCACAGGCAAATTGCAGTCAGGTCCATCACACCCAGCTTGCGATCCAGTACTTCATCGTACGTCAGGCGATCGAACTTCTCGGCATGCGGATCCTTGAATGGGTCGGCAGTGTACACACCATCGACCTTGGTCGCTTTCAATACCACGTCCGCGTCGATTTCAATCGCGCGCAGGCAAGCGGCCGAATCGGTGGTAAAGAAAGGATTGCCGGTACCGGCAGCGAAAATTACCACATCGCCGGAATTGAGGTGGCGAACACCTTTGCGGCGGTCGTAGTGATCTGTGACGCCGACCATGGAAATCGCCGACATGACGATCGCCGGGATGTTGGAGCGCTCCAGCGCATCGCGCATGGCCAGGGCATTCATGACGGTTGCCAGCATACCCATGTGGTCACCGGTAACGCGATCCATGCCCGCTGCACTCAAGGCAGCGCCACGGAACAGGTTGCCGCCGCCGATGACCAGACCTACCTGCACGCCGATGCCGACCAGCTGGCCAACTTCCAACGCCATGCGATCCAGTACTTTCGGATCGATCCCGAACTCTTCGGAACCCATCAGGGCCTCGCCGCTAAGTTTGAGCAAAATGCGTTTATAGCGAGGTTGACGACCACTCACCTGCTGAGCCATTGCGAATCTCTCCTGCGGCGTTTTAAAAATTCTGAGCCGGCTGCTTACAGCCTGGGCTAACTCTAGCTTGGCGCTGCGACAGCGCCACGGACGCGGGCCTCGTAAGCCCGAACGCATCCTTCACTTTGACAAAGAGGCTGCGCGCGTGAGCGGGCAGCCTCTTTGGGGCGACAGAGGTTAGTCCGTCTTATTGCTTGCTGGCGGCAGCCACTTGTGCGGCAACTTCTTCAGCGAAGTTGTCGACTGGCTTCTCGATGCCTTCACCGACCTTGAAGTAGGTGAACGAAACGATTTCAGCGCCAGCTTTCTTGGCCAGATCACCAACCTTGACTTCAGGGTTCTTGACGAACGCCTGCTCAACCAGGCTGGCTTCTGCCAGGAACTTGCTGATACGACCAGCCACCATCTTCTCGACGATCTCGGCTGGCTTACCCTTGATCTTGTCTTCGTTCAGGCTCATGAAGACGCCTTTTTCACGCTCGATCGCGTCGGCCGAAACTTCCGAAGGCAGCAGGAACTCAGGGTTGCTGGCAGCTACGTGCATAGCGATGTCTTTGGCCAGCTCAGCGTTGCCGCCTTTGAGAACAACCAGAACACCGATCTTGTTACCGTGCAGGTAACCGTCAACCACGTCACCTTCAACGCGAACCAGGCGACGGATGTTGACGTTTTCGCCAACCTTGGCAACCAGGGCTTCACGCGCTGGCTCTTGAGCGGCGATCAGCGGAGCTGCGTCGGTCAGCTTGTCAGCGAAAGCTTTTTCGAGGCTGGCAGCAACGAAGGACTTGAAGTCATCCTGCAGAGCCAGGAAGTCGGTCTGCGAGTTGACTTCCAGAATGACGGCGGACTTGCCATCTTCAGCGACTTTAACAGCGATAGCGCCTTCAGCAGCAACGTTGCCTGCTTTCTTGGCAGCCTTGATGGCGCCCGAAGCACGCATGTCATCAATGGCTTTCTCGATGTCGCCGCCAGCCTTGGTGAGGGCTTTCTTGCAGTCCATCATGCCTTCGCCGGTGCGCTCGCGCAGTTCTTTTACCAGCGCTGCAGTAATTTCTGCCATTTCAAAATTCCTCTTGGATAGGTTATCAACCATTCCACCCGATCGAACGGGCGTTCAATTCTTCCCAGACAAACCCTTGTTAGCTGCCGCACGTTACAAACAGAACCGTGGGCGCCGACAAAGGGTTTTCGAGGTGGCAAAAAGGGGGCCAAGCCCCCTTTTTGCTTACTGAGTCAACGACAGGTCGTCAATTACTCAGCTGCAGCTACCGGAGCTTCTTCAACGAAAACTTCAGTTGCGCCAGCACCACCGTTGCGACCACGGATAACAGCGTCAGCCATCGAACCCATGTACAGCTGGATAGCGCGAATGGCGTCATCGTTGCCTGGGATGATGTAGTCAACGCCTTCCGGGCTGCTGTTGGTATCGACAACGCCGATGACCGGGATGCCCAGCTTGTTGGCTTCGGTGATCGCGATGCGCTCGTGATCAACGTCGATTACGAACAGTGCGTCAGGCAGACCGCCCATGTCCTTGATACCACCCAGGCTGCGATCCAGTTTTTCCAGATCACGGGTGCGCATCAGGGCTTCTTTCTTGGTCAGCTTGGCAAAGGTGCCATCTTCGGCCTGAGTTTCCAGGTCGCGCAGACGCTTGATCGAAGCACGGATGGTTTTGAAGTTGGTCAGCATGCCGCCCAACCAGCGGTGGTCGACGTACGGCGAACCGCAACGTGCTGCTTCTTCAGCAACGATCTTGCCAGCGGAACGCTTGGTGCCGACGAACAGGATCTTGTTTTTGCCCTGGGCCAGGCGCTCTACGAAGGTCAGCGCTTCGTTGAACATTGGCAGGGTTTTTTCAAGGTTGATGATGTGAATCTTGTTACGCGCGCCGAAAATGTACTTGCCCATTTTCGGGTTCCAGTAACGGGTCTGGTGGCCGAAGTGCACACCGGCCTTCAGCATATCGCGCATATTGACTTGGGACATGATAGTTCCTTGATAAGTCGGGTTAGGCCTCCACGCATCCCAATGACCCACCGACAGCTCAATGGCTGAAGGCACCCAGGTCATCGTGCCGATGCATGTGCGGGTTAGTGCTCACCGGGTCGACCCGGAAAGCGGCGCATTTTATATCACAGAACCGAGCACAACGAAACCCGAAATCTCAGGCAGCCCCCAGGGTTTTGCGCACGGCCAGGTTTCGCGCCAGAATGAACCCAGTCCTGCTCCTGATCCGAGCCCACTACTCCCTATAAAGGCAGCGACTGCGCCGCGCCGCCAGAATCGGCCGTGCGTCTGTTAGAATTGCGCCTTTCCGTGTTTACCCGCGCCGTCGGCGCCGAGAGAGCCTGTATGACCGTCACTATCAAAACCCCCGAAGACATCGAAAAGATGCGCATTGCCGGCCGCCTGGCAGCCGAGGTGCTGGAAATGATCGGGGAACATGTCAAGCCCGGCGTCACCACTGAGGAGCTGGACCGCATTTGCCATGATTATATCGTCAATGTGCAACAGGCCATCCCTGCGCCGCTGAACTACAAGGGCTTCCCCAAGTCGATCTGCACCTCGATCAACCACGTGGTCTGCCATGGCATTCCCAATGAGAAGCCCCTGAAAAATGGCGATGTGGTGAACATCGACATTACCGTCATCAAGGATGGCTACCACGGCGACACCAGCAAAATGTTCCACGTCGGCACCGTGCCCGAGTGGGCCGTACGCCTGTCGAAAGTCACCCAGGAGTGCATGTACAAGGGTATTGAGGTCGTGCGCCCCGGCGCTCGCCTGGGCGATATCGGCGAAGTGATCCAGAAGCATGCCGAGAAGAATGGTTTCTCGGTGGTTCGCGAATATTGCGGCCACGGCATTGGCAAGGTATTTCATGAAGAGCCGCAAGTGCTGCACTACGGCCGGGCCGGCACCGGTCTTGAGCTCAAGGAAGGCATGACCTTCACCATTGAGCCGATGATCAACCAGGGCAAGGCCGATACCCGCCTGCTCGGCGACGGCTGGACGGCGATCACCAAGGATCGCAAATTGTCCGCCCAGTACGAGCACACCATTCTGGTAACCGCCGACGGCTACGAGATCTTCACGTTGCGCAGCGATGACACCATCGCCCGCATC
The DNA here is from genome assembly GCF_057838865.1 of Pseudomonas sp. KH_021. Lineage (NCBI taxonomy): Bacteria > Pseudomonadati > Pseudomonadota > Gammaproteobacteria > Pseudomonadales > Pseudomonadaceae > Pseudomonas > Pseudomonas sp. KH_021. The sequence continues at coordinate 5,010,346 of NZ_CM174477.1, forward strand.
TCGGCCTGAATGCTCTTGTTCATTTAGTTAAGGAAGGCGACGCGATGCCGCAGGTGGATCCAGATTTGTTCGACCGGGGTCAATTCCAGGCCGAACTGGCCTTGAAAGCCAGCCCCATCGCCGCCTTCAAGAAGGCCATCCGTCAGGCCCGCGAGGTGCTCGACAATCGCTTTCGCAGCGGCCGGGATATCCGTCGCCTGATCGAGGACCGCGCCTGGTTCGTCGACAACATCTTGCAACAGGCCTGGAATCACTTCGACTGGAGTGAAGAGGCAGATATCGCGCTGGTGGCCGTGGGCGGCTATGGCCGGGGTGAGCTGCACCCCTACTCCGACATTGACTTGCTGATACTGCTCGACAGTGCCGACCATGAAGTCTTTCGCGACTCCATCGAGCGCTTTCTAACCCTTTTGTGGGACATCGGCCTGGAGGTTGGCCAGAGCGTACGGTCGGTGGATGAATGCGCAGAGTTGGCCCGTGGCGACCTGACCATCATCACCAACCTGATGGAAAGTCGCACCATCGCCGGCCCCGAAAGCCTGCGCCTGCGCATGCTTGAGGTCACCAGCACCCAGCACATGTGGCCGAGCAAGGAGTTCTTCCTGGCCAAGCGCGCCGAACAGAAAACCCGCCACCACAAATACAACGACACCGAATACAACCTGGAACCCAACGTCAAGGGCTCCCCCGGCGGCCTGCGCGATATCCAGACCATCCTCTGGGTTGCCCGCCGCCAATACGGCACGCTTAACCTGCACGCCCTGGCCGGCGAAGGGTTTCTGCTGGAAAGCGAAAACGCGCTGCTCGCCGCCTCCCAGGAGTTTCTCTGGAAGGTTCGCTATGCCTTGCACATGCTGGCGGGGCGGGCCGAAGACCGTTTGCTGTTCGACCACCAACGCAGCATCGCCGCCTTGCTGGGCTACCAGGACGACAACGCCAAACGCGCCATCGAACGCTTCATGCAGCAGTATTACCGGGTGGTCATGAGCATCGCCGAGCTGAGCGACCTGATCATCCAGCATTTCGAAGAGCTGATCCTGGCCGATGACACCAGCAGCAGCACCGAGGCGTTGAACTCACGCTTCCAGCTGCACGATGGCTACATCGAAGCCACGCATCCGAAAGTGTTCAAACGCACCCCCTTCGCCATGCTGGAGATCTTCGTGCTGATGGCCCAGCACCCCGAGATCAAGGGCGTGCGCGCCGACACCATCCGCCTGCTGCGTGAACACCGCCATCTGATCGACGACGAGTTTCGCAACGATATTCGCAACACCAGCCTGTTTATCGAGCTATTCAAGTGCGAGATCGGCATTCACCGAAATCTACGGCGCATGAACCGCTACGGCATCCTGGGCCTCTACCTGCCGGAATTTGGTCATATCATCGGCCAGATGCAGCACGACCTGTTCCACATCTACACCGTCGATGCGCACACGCTCAACCTCATCAAGCACTTGCGCAAGCTTCAATACACACCGGTTTCCGAGAAATTCCCACTGGCCAGCAAACTGATGGGAAAACTACCCAAGCCGGAGCTGATCTACCTGGCGGGGCTGTATCACGACATCGGCAAAGGTCGCCAGGGCGATCATTCGGAGCTCGGCGCAGTCGATGCCGAAGCCTTTTGCCGTCGTCATCAATTGCCCCAATGGGACAGCCGCCTGATTGTCTGGCTAGTGCAAAACCACCTGGTGATGTCCACCACGGCCCAGCGCAAGGACCTCTCCGACCCACAGGTCATCCACGACTTCGCCAACCTGATGGATAACCAGACGCGACTCGATTATCTCTACGTGCTGACGGTCGCCGACATCAACGCGACCAACCCCAGCCTGTGGAATTCCTGGCGAGCCAGCCTGTTGCGCCAGCTCTATACCGAAACCAAGCGCGCCTTGCGCCGTGGCCTGGAGAACCCGCTGGACCGCGAAGAACAGATTCGCCAGACCCAGAACGCGGCCCTGGACATTCTGGTGCGCAGCGGTACCGATCCAGACGACGTCGAGCAACTCTGGTCGCAGCTCGGTGACGACTATTTCCTGCGCCACACCGCTGGCGATGTGGCCTGGCACAGTGACGCCATCTTGCAGCAACCTGCAGACGGCGGACCGCTGGTACTGATCAAGGAAACCACCCAACGCGAATTCGAGGGTGGCACTCAAATCTTTATCTATGCACCCGACCAGCACGATTTCTTTGCCGTGACCGTAGCGGCCATGGACCAGCTCAACCTGAATATCCATGACGCCCGCATCATCACCTCCAGCAGCCAGTTCACCCTTGACACCTATATCGTGCTCGACAACGATGGCGGCTCTATTGGCGACAACCCGGCGCGCATCAAGGAAATCCGCGATGGCCTGACCGAGGCCCTGCGCAACCCCGACGACTACCCCACCATCATCCAGCGTCGAGTGCCGCGCCAGCTCAAGCACTTCGCCTTCGCCCCACAGGTGACGATCCACAACGATGCCCAGCGCCAGGTCACGATCCTGGAGCTGAGCGCACCGGATCGCCCAGGCCTGCTGGCCCGCATTGGCAAGATTTTCCTGGAGTACGACCTGTCGTTGCAGAACGCCAAGATCGCCACCCTGGGCGAGCGCGTAGAAGACGTGTTTTTCATTACCGACGCTCACAACCAACCACTTTCAGATCCGCAGCTGTGCAGCCAGCTGCAGGATGCCATTATCGATCAACTGAGCGTTAATCAGACCAACAGCATCGAACTGAGCCGCCTGTCCATCTAGTTTGATCATCCGCGAGACCCGACCCGAATGAACAATGCTTTGACCCAGCTTCAGCCCTACCCGTTCGAGAAACTGCGCGCACTGCTCGGCACCGTGACACCTGCCGCCGACAAGCGTGCCATTGCGCTGTCGATCGGTGAGCCCAAGCACCGCTCGCCAAGCTTTGTCGCCGAAGCGCTGTCGGCCAACCTTGAACAGATGGCGGTGTATCCGACCACACTGGGTATCCCGGCCCTGCGCGAAGCCATCGCCAACTGGTGCGAGCGTCGCTTCAATGTACCGGCCGGCTGGATTGACCCGGCTCGTCATGTGCTGCCGGTCAATGGCACCCGCGAGGCGCTGTTCTCATTTACCCAGGCAGTGGTCAATCGCAGCGACGATGCCTTGGTCGTGAGCCCCAACCCGTTTTACCAGATCTACGAAGGCGCAGCCCTGCTGGCCGGCGCTCAGCCGCACTACTTGCCTTGCCTGGACGAAAACGGCTTCAACCCGGATTTCGACGCTGTTTCGGCCGATGTCTGGGAACGTTGCCAGATTCTTTTCCTGTGCTCGCCGGGCAACCCAACGGGCGCGCTGATTCCACTGGAAACACTGAAGAAGCTGATTGCCCTGGCAGACCAGTACGACTTCGTGATCGCCGCGGACGAGTGCTATAGCGAGCTGTACTTCGACGAGCAGACCCCGCCACCCGGCCTGCTGAGCGCCTGCGCGGCCCTGGGCCGCAGCGACTTCAAGCGTTGCGTGGTGTTCCATAGCCTGTCCAAGCGCTCCAACTTGCCAGGCCTGCGTTCAGGCTTCGTGGCCGGCGATGCCGACATCCTCAAGGGCTTTCTGCTGTATCGCACCTACCACGGCTGCGCCATGCCGGTACAAACCCAATTGGCCAGCATTGCGGCCTGGAATGACGAAATCCATGTGCGCGCCAACCGCACCCTGTATCGCGAGAAGTTCAACGCCGTGCTCGAGATTCTGGCACCGGTGCTGGACGTACAGAAGCCCGACGGTGGTTTCTACCTGTGGGCCAAAGTGCCCATGGACGACGCGCAATTCTGCCGCGACCTGTTCGAACAGCAGCATGTGACGGTAGTGCCGGGCTCGTACCTGTCACGCGAAGTGGATGGCGTCAACCCAGGAGCCGGGCGCGTGCGCATGGCACTGGTTGCCCCGCTGGCCGAGTGTGTCGAAGCCGCCGAGCGGATCCGCGACTTCTTCAAAAAATGACAAAAAAAACCGGCCATCACGGCCGGTTTTTTTATGCGCTTGGCAATTACAGCTTGCCAGCGTTCTCGCTCAGGTAAGCAGCAACGCCTTCTGGCGAAGCGGTCATGCCCTTGTCGCCTTTTTTCCAGTTGGCAGGGCAGACTTCGCCGTGCTCTTCGTGGAATTGCAGTGCGTCGACCAGGCGCAGCAGCTCGTCCATGTTACGACCCAGTGGCAGGTCGTTGACGATTTGCGAACGCACGACACCGTTGGTGTCGATCAGGAAAGCGCCACGGAAAGCTACGCCGCCCTCGGACTCAACGTCGTAGGCCTTGCAGATCGCGTGGTTGATGTCGGCAGCCAGGGTGTACTTGACTGGGCCGATACCACCATCATTGATCGGGGTGTTGCGCCAGGCGTTGTGAGTGAAGTGCGAATCGATGGAGACACCGATCACTTCAACGTTACGCGCCGTGAACTCAGGAATGCGGTGGTCCAGAGCGATCAGCTCGGACGGGCATACAAAGGTGAAGTCCAGCGGGTAGAAGAACACCAAGCCAAATTTGCCTTTGATAGCATCGGACAGTTTGAAGCTGTCTACGATTTCGCCATTGCCAAGCACGGCAGCGACGTCGAAGTCCGGGGCTTTTTTGCCAACGAGCACGCTCATTCGTAATCTCCTGATGTGTTTTTGAATGCAATACACGACTTGCCATGACGGCCTGCACGGTATCGCACGAATCGACCATCATACACGGCGATTGCGACAACTCCGAATTTGAAGATCCGAACCGACAAACCGCACGCGCCTCCCCCCTCACCTGTCCGCGACCAGCCGCTCTAGATCAGGCCTTAGAGAAGTTGTTTTGACAAGCATTCTCATTACCATTACTCTTCTTCGCATTGAGCACTTAACCACGATGGTCCTCACTTATGTATGTATGTCTCTGCGTAGGCGTCACCGACGGTCAGATCCGCGAAGCCATCTATGAAGGCTGCTGTAGCTACCGTGAAGTTCGCGAGGTCACCAATGTTGGCACTCAATGCGGAAAATGCGCCTGCCTCGCCAAGCAGGTGGTACGTGAAACCCTGACCAAATTGCAGGTCAGCCAGGCCACCCTGCCCTATCCCGCAGAATTTACTGCCGCCTGATTTACCCTCTTTTGAAGAGCCGGACCTTGAGTCCGGTTTTTTTATGCCTGTAATTCAAGAAGTTAGCGTCCAGATGCAGAACTCAAACATTCTTATTCCGATTAATTTTTACTTATTATTCAATAACTTAGGTTTGACAGTAATAGTTGCGAGGCTCAAACTTCTAAGTATCGGCACATAACATCAGGGCAGGACCCCACCATGAAAGGCGACATTAGCGTCATCCAGCATCTCAACAAGATCCTCGGAAACGAGCTGGTCGCAATCAACCAGTACTTCCTCCATGCGCGGATGTACGAGGACTGGGGCCTGAACAAACTCGGCAAGCACGAGTACAAGGAATCCATCGATGAGATGAAACACGCTGACAAACTGATCAAGCGTATTTTGTTTCTCGAAGGCCTGCCGAACGTTCAGGACCTGGGCAAGCTACTGATTGGCGAGCACACCCGCGAAATGCTCGAGTGCGACCTGAAGATCGAACAAACCGGCGTCGTCGACCTCAAGGCCGCGATCGCCCACTGCGAAACCGTTGGCGACTTCGGCAGCCGTGAATTGCTCGAAGATATCCTCCAATCCGAGGAAGAGCACATCGACTGGCTGGAAACCCAACTGAGCCTGATCGACAAGGTCGGCATGGAAAACTACCTGCAGACGCAGATGGGCGAAGAGTAACGTTCCCCGCCCACAAAAAAGCCCCGCCTCTTTGCAGAGCGCGGGGCTTTTTCGTTCAAGGCCGAATCAAGCCTTGGCAGCTTCAGCCTTGGCGGCGGCGTCCTTGATCAGGGTCTGCAGCGAACCATCGGCGGCCATTTCAATCATGATGTCGCTGCCGCCGACCAACTCGCCGCCGACCCACAGCTGTGGGAAGGTTGGCCAGTTGGCGTACTTTGGCAGGTTGGCGCGAATTTCCGGGTTCTGCAGGATGTCCACGTAGGCAAACTTTTCGCCGCAACCCATGACAGCCTGAGCTGCCTTTGCCGAAAAGCCGCACTGCGGAGCATTTGGCGAGCCTTTCATGTAAAGCAGAACGGTGTTGTTTGCGATCTGCTCTTTAATCGTTTCGATGATATCCATGGAACACCTCAGCTGGAACTTTGCGGCTTGCTCGCCGGTACGGTGGCGCATTGTATCGGAATCCCGAGCGTAGTGCTCGGCCTTGCCCCAATGCCAGGGTAGGCGCCGGCTTTAGCCGCGATAAGGGCGCCGCGGTTCACCAGATGTACCGCGGCGCCCTTATCGCGGCTAAAGCCGGCTCCTACAGGCATCTGTTCAAGCCTGGGACAGTTGGGGGAGCAGGCAGTAACTGGATTTCGTCGACGGTCTGGACTTGCTCCTGTGCAATCGGGATACCGGTCAGCTCACCAATCAGCCGCCAATGCTCGTCCAAGCCGGTACTGATGGTCGCCATGCGATCGATCATGCGCTTGCCCGCATGACGGGTGATTTCATCGTCACTGCGCAGCAGCTCGAAACACATGGCGGTCATCGACGCCGTCAGGTGTGTCAGGGTTCGAGCGGTGATACCCAACAGTTCCATCAGTTGCTGCTCTTTGACATCCATTGCAAAGGCTCCACGGACTTGAATGCTCTTTATAGCGCAGGCATAGGGGTGCGCAATGCGGCCTGCCCTTGTGCAAGGCATAATGATATCGTCTGGTCGACAAACGGCATTCAAGCCGATGAGAGGTGCCGTCATTTGCAATGCCTGACGGGCTCGGTGTACAACTGTCGTTTGGCTTGGCAGGTATTGAGCCTGGCGCTGACACATTCAGTTGCCGCCATACCGTCAGCCCCTATTGGTAAGACGCGACATTTAATTATAAGATCGCGCCTTCCCCTATTCGTCGCCCCGTGCGGCTTACGCCGCAGGTCTCCCACGTTTTCCCGTAAAAACCTGGTTTCGAGCATCTGCGGTCTGTTGCAAAAAGGTAGTCAATGATGAGCGCAAGGCACTTTCTCTCCCTGATGGATTGCACGCCAGACGAGTTGGTCAGTGTGATTCGTCGAGGCATCGAGCTGAAGGACCTGCGTAACCGCGGCGTACTCTTCGAACCTCTGAAAAACCGTGTGCTGGGCATGATCTTCGAGAAATCCTCGACACGTACCCGCCTGTCGTTCGAGGCTGGCATGATCCAGCTCGGTGGCCAGGCCATTTTCCTATCGCCGCGCGATACCCAGCTGGGCCGTGGCGAGCCGATTGGCGACTGCGCCATCGTGATGTCGCGCATGCTCGATGCGGTGATGATCCGTACCTTTGCGCACAGCACCCTGACCGAGTTTGCGGCCAACTCCCGGGTCCCGGTGATCAATGGCCTGTCCGATGACCTGCACCCCTGCCAGTTGCTGGCCGACATGCAGACCTACCTGGAGCACCGTGGCTCGATCCAGGGCAAGACCGTGGCCTGGATCGGTGATGGCAATAACATGTGCAACACCTATATAGAAGCCGCCATCCAGTTCGACTTCCAGTTGCGTATCGCCTGCCCGCAAGGCTATGAGCCCAACCCTGAGTTCATCGCGTTGGCCGGTGACCGGGTGAAAATTTTCCGTGATCCAAAAGATGCAGTCGCCGGCGCCCACCTGGTGAGCACCGATGTCTGGACTTCCATGGGTCAGGAAGAGGAAACTGCACGCCGCCTGGCGCTGTTTGCGCCGTATCAGGTCAACTGTGCGCTGCTGGATCTGGCGGCCGACGATGTCCTGTTCATGCATTGCCTACCAGCCCATCGTGGCGAGGAAATCAGCATGGACCTGCTCGATGACCCGCGCTCGGTTGCCTGGGACCAGGCAGAAAACCGCCTGCATGCGCAGAAAGCGCTGCTTGAATTCCTTGTTGAACCGGCCTATCACCACGCATGAGTCAACCTTTACTGCTTAATCTGCGAAACCTGGCCTGTGGGTACCAAGGCCAGCGTGTCGTCCAAAACCTCAATCTGCACCTGAACGCCGGTGACATTGGCTGCCTGCTGGGCTCCTCGGGTTGTGGCAAGACCACCACCCTGCGGGCCATTGCAGGCTTCGAGCCGATCCATGAAGGCGAGATCCAGCTGGCAGGTGAGGTCATTTCCAAGGCCGGGTTTACGCTGGCCCCGGAAAAACGCCGGATCGGCATGGTGTTTCAGGACTACGCCCTGTTTCCACACTTGACCGTGGCGCAAAATATCGCGTTCGGCATTCGCAAGCATCCCCAGCAAACCCGCGTGATTGCCGAGATGCTCGAACTGGTCAATCTGGCCGGCCTTGGCGAGCGTTTCCCTCATGAGCTCTCGGGCGGCCAGCAACAACGCGTCGCCCTGGCCCGCGCCCTGGCACCAGAACCACAACTGCTGCTGCTCGATGAGCCCTTCTCCAACCTTGACGTTGAACTGCGTCGGCGCCTAAGCCACGAAGTGCGCGACATCCTCAAGAACCGCGGCACCAGCGCCATCCTGGTCACTCATGATCAGGAAGAAGCCTTTGCTGTCAGCGACCATGTGGGCGTGTTCAACCAAGGTCGGCTGGAGCAGTGGGATACCCCGTTCAATCTCTACCACGAGCCACTGACGCCCTTTGTTGCAAGCTTCATTGGCCAGGGCTATTTCATCCGCGGGCAGATGCTCAGCCATGACGCGGTACAAACTGAATTGGGCGAGTTGCGTGGCAACCGGGCTTATACCTGGGCACACGGCAGCGCCGTAGATGTCTTGCTGCGCCCTGACGACATCGTGTATGCCCCGCAAAGTGCCTTGAAGGCTCGTATCGTCGGCAAAAGCTTCCAGGGCGCCTCAACGCTATATCGCCTGCAATTGGCGACCGGCACCCAGCTGGAAGCTATCTTCCCAAGCCATATCGATCACGCACCGGGGAGTGAAGTTGGCATCAAGGTCGCGGCTGATCACCTGGTGCTGTTCCAGGCGCCCGGCAGTGTGGCTGTAGGAGCAGACGGTTCGGCGCTCCGACTTGCTCGCGATGGCGTCACCGCCGTAGCCGGATAGACCGCGGTGATGCCATCGCGACGGTTCGGCGCCCCGACAAGCTTGGCTCCTACGGCCGGCCGATATCCGCAAACTTCGCGCTGGTGTGCTCGGCCAGCACTGCGGCCGATAACTCTACCTCCAGCCCCCGGCGGCCAGCACTGACAAAAATGGTCGGTTGTGGCTGGGCCGTCTGGTCGATAAAAGTGCGCAGGCGCTTTTTCTGACCCAGCGGGCTGATCCCCCCCAACAAATATCCGGTCGCCCGCTGGGCAGCCGCGGGATCTGCCATTTCGCATTTTTTTACACCTGCCGCCTGGGCCAGGCCTTTCAAGTCGAGCGTACCGGCTACTGGAACTACAGCCACCAGCAATTCGTGTTTCTCGCTGCTGGCAAGCAGGGTCTTGAACACTTGGGCAGGGTCCAATCCCAGTTTTTCGGCCGCTTCAAGGCCATAAGAAGCGGCCTTGGGATCATGTTCGTAACTATGGATACGATGTTCGGCGCGAACCTTCTTCAACAAATCCAACGCGGGGGTCATTGCGGGGCTCCAAAGCGATAGGGAGATTCAGCAGGACATTACTGTAGGGGATTCTGCCCAGTTGAGGTGAGGCAACCACTTCCTGATTTCGGTTTTTGCGCCAATCATAGAGGCATGCTTGAGAGCCGTGTTGTATCGCGGGGTAATCACCCGCAACCTGTCTCCCTGACCACACCTATTCAAGTGCAAGGCCACCGATATGACAGACACTCAGAACAAGCTCTACATCATTGCCCTGGACCAGGGCACTACCAGTTCGCGAGCCATCATTTTCGATCGTGACGCCAACGTGGTCAGCACGGCCCAGCGCGAGTTCGCCCAGCATTATCCGCAAGCAGGCTGGGTCGAACACGACCCGATGGAAATCTTCGCCACCCAGAGCGCGACCATGGTCGAAGCCCTGGCCCAGGCCGGCATCAGCCATGATCAGGTCGCCGCCATCGGCATCACCAACCAGCGTGAAACGACGGTAGTGTGGGACAAGACCACCGGGCGCCCCCTCTATAACGCCATCGTCTGGCAATGCCGGCGCAGCACCGAGATCTGTGAACAACTCAAGCGTGACGGCCTGCAGGAGTACATCCGCGAAACCACAGGCCTGGTCACCGATCCGTACTTCTCCGGCACCAAGCTCAAGTGGATCCTGGACAACGTCGAAGGCAGCCGCGAGCGTGCACGTCGAGGCGAGTTGCTGTTCGGCACCGTCGACAGCTGGCTGATCTGGAAATTTTCCGGCGGCAAAATCCACGTCACCGACTACACCAACGCCTCGCGCACCCTGCTTTTCAATATCCATACCTTGCAATGGGATGAAACGATGCTGCAGGTGCTGGATATTCCTCGGGAAATGCTGCCAGAAGTGCGCTCCTCTTGCGAAGTCTATGGCCATACCAAAAGCGGTATCGCCATTGCCGGTATTGCCGGTGACCAACAAGCAGCGTTGTTCGGGCAAATGTGCGTCGAACCTGGCCAGGCGAAGAACACTTATGGCACCGGCTGCTTCCTGCTGATGAACACCGGGACCAAGGCGGTGACGTCGAGCCACGGCATGCTGACCACTATCGCCTGTGGCCCGCGTGGCGAAGTGGCCTATGCGCTGGAAGGCGCTGTGTTCAACGGTGGCTCCACCGTGCAATGGCTGCGCGACGAGCTCAAGATCATCAAAGACGCCCATGACACCGAGTACATTGCCAGCAAGGTAAAAGACAGCAACGGCGTTTATCTGGTGCCGGCCTTTACCGGGTTGGGTGCGCCTTACTGGGACCCTTATGCCCGTGGCGCACTGTTCGGCCTGACCCGCGGGGTCAAGGTCGACCACATCATCCGCGCCACGCTGGAGTCGATTGCCTACCAGACACGCGATGTCCTCGATGCCATGCAGCAAGACTGCGGCGAGCGCCTGAGTGCATTGCGGGTAGATGGCGGTGCGGTGGCCAACAATTTCCTGATGCAGTTCCAGGCCGACATCCTCGGTACCCGGGTCGAGCGCCCGCAAATGCGCGAAACCACGGCCCTGGGTGCGGCCTACCTGGCAGGCCTGGCCTGCGGCTTCTGGGCCAGCCTGGATGAGTTGCGTGGCAAGGCCGTCATCGAGCGCGAGTTCACCCCGCAACTGGACGACGCCCAGAAAGAAAAGCTCTACGCCGGCTGGCTCAAGGCGGTAGACCGCACTCGCGATTGGGAGCCCCACGAAGCGCATTGAGTGTGGGCCGCCCCTGACGGGGCAATGGGTAGCCGTCAGGGGAGTCATGCGGCATCATGGGCGAATTTTGCACGGCAGCCTAAGGAAAGCCCATGAACCTGCCTCCTCGTCAGCAGCAAATTCTCGATCTGGTCCGTGAGCGCGGCTATGTCAGCATCGAAGAAATGGCCCAGCTGTTCGTGGTGACCCCACAGACTATTCGCCGCGATATCAATCAGCTGGCCGAACTGAACCTGCTGCGTCGCTATCACGGCGGCGCCGCCTATGACTCGAGCATCGAGAACACGGCGTACACCATGCGTGCCGATCAGATGCGCGATGAGAAACAACGTATCGCCGAAGCCATTGCCGGGATGATCCCTGATCATGCCTCGCTGTTTATCAATATCGGGACGACCACCGAATCCATCGCCCGCGCCCTGCTCAATCACAATCACCTGAAAATCATCACCAATAACCTGCATGTGGCATCGATCCTCAGCGGCAAGGATGATTTCGAGGTGCAACTGGCGGGCGGTAATGTTCGTCGTGATGGAGGCGTGGTGGGCCAGGCCAGTGTCGATTTCATCAATCAATTCAAAGTTGATTTCGCGCTGGTGGGCATCAGTGGTATCGATGAGGACGGCAGCCTGCTGGATTTCGACTACCAAGAGGTCCGAGTATCCCAAGCGATCATCGCCAATGCCCGGCAAGTCATTCTGGCCGCTGATTCAAGCAAATTCGGACGCAATGCCATGGTACGCCTGGGGCCGATCAGCCTGATCGATTGTCTGGTGACCGATCAAGCGCCGGTGCCGGCACTGACACAGCTGTTGACCCAACACAAAATCCGCCTCGAGGTCGTGTAGGAGCCAGCCTTGCAGACTGTGTGAAAACCTAGCAATTTTCGCAGCGATTCAAGAAAATGCCTCGTATTGAAAACACGGGGCATTTTTCAGTGGCGTACATTCAAGGCGAAGCGCGGCACCAGACCAGTCTCTTTCCGACTTCCCTGGAAGATCTGATACCTGAAGATCATCTCGTGCGCGTGATTGACGCCTATGTCGCCAGGCTGGATCTAGTGCAACTGGGCTTCGGTAAAGCGATTCCCAAGAGCACAGGTCGCCCTTCCTACGATCCTGCTGATCAGCTCAAACTGTACTTCTACGGTTATTTCTACCGGATTAGATCCTCACGCCGGCTTGAAGCCGAGTGCCAGCGTAACGTCGAAGTTATGTGGCTGATCAATCGACTCAAGCCTGACTTCAAGACCATTGCCGATTTTCGCCGCGACAACAAAGCAGCCTTCGTTAAAACGTGTCGAGCCTTTGTCCAGTTTTGCCGCAAGGCCGGCTTGATTGCGGGTAATTTGGTGGCCATTGATGGCAGTAAATTCCAGGCGGTAGCCTCTGCACGGCGTCATTTAAGCCTCAAGCAACTCAAACTGCAGGAAGAAAAGCTGGACAAGCGCATTGGCGAGTATCTGGCACAGCTGGATGAGGCCGATAAGTCTGAAGACAGCGAAACAATTGACCCCAGCGCTATCAAAACAGCGCTGGCTCGACTTGAAGACAAGCAATCAAACAACCGGGCTCGCCAAGCGTTGCTGAAGTCCAAGGGGCTAGAACAGTTCAACACCCACGAAAGTGATGCCCGCATGATGCGCACTGCCAAGGGCTCGCAGGTTGCTTACAACGTGCAAACGGCGGTGGACGCCGAGCACTGCCTGATCTTGCACCATGAAGTGACTCAGGATGGCGAGGACAGGCGCCAATTAGAGCCGATGGCCAAGGAAGCCAAAGAGCTGTTGCAACAGCCTGAGCTAACGGTGACTGCCGATGGTGGTTACTCCAATGGCAAGCAATTCCAGGCGTGTGAAGACGCGAGCATCACCGCTTATGTCCCGCCCAGCCGCTCAAAAAACTCCAGCAAAAAGGGTCAGGATTTTTTTGAGCGAAGCGCTTTTACTTACGACCAAGAGCAAGACCACTACACGTGTCCTGCGGGTCAATTGCTGATATTTAAACAGTTGCACAACGATGGCCGGGTCTATAAGGCCGTCAGCGATTGCACATCGTGCGCGTTAAAAGGGCAATGCACCGACGCTAGGCGTCGATACCTCTCGCGCCATGCTCACGAAGATGCTTTTGAGCGAATGGCGCAGCGAATGCAGGCGCATCCCGAGATGATGGTCAGCCGAAGATCGATTGTTGAACACCCTTTTGGCAACCTCAAACAATGGCTATTTGGTAATGGCCGTTTCTTGTTGCGACAACTTGAGGGTGCGCGAGCGGAAATGGCGCTTGCGATAACCGCTTACAACCTTAAAAGAGCAATTAACGTGCTCGGGGTACGCCAAATGATGGCGCTAATGGACTGAAAGGTCTTTTTTCGTCCATATTTTCGATTCAAGCAAACACCCCGAACAGGTCGGGGCGCTTGCTTGAATCGATGGCCGCGGGTTTTCACACGGTCTGCTTGGCTGCGATGAACGCACCGCGGTGTGCCTGATGCACCGCGGTGCGTTCATCGCGGCATAGGTATCTACACATCTTTTGGTGTACTGCATTTCGTAGCAGTGGACGAGTAGAACGAGGCCACGTCCGGCTGCGCAGCAGTCGTAAAACCTGGCACTTCAGTATTCAGATACACCGCGAGTACAGGCTTTGCGAGGACTACGTCCCCGGACCTGGCCTCGCTGAACTCGTCTACTGCTACGAATGTAGCCGCTGACGAGGTACGAGGCTGCGATCGGCAGCGAAGCGGCCGTAAAACCTGAGACCGTAATCCATCAGGCACACCGAAGGGCCTGAATTTACGACGGCTTCGCCGCCGATCGCAGCCTCGTACCTCGGCAGCGGCTACAAGAGCCGCGCTGCCCCAGAATTGTGTAGATACCTATGCTGCGATGAGCACACCGCGGTGCATCAGGCAAACCGCGGTGCATTCATCGCGGCTAAAGGCTAGGCGCCCCCGCCGCTCCTACATGGCTGCAAAACATGTTCGATTATTTACATTTACCTTCCTGATCAGCAACACTTTCAATCAACCATAACTGGAAAGACCTCCATCATTGCGCTAAAATTTTCGAAAGTGAACATTAATGTTCGGTTTTAGTTTTCGATAGTGCATCGCGAGAGGCCATCCAATGCCCCATTCAACGATCCCACCCCTGGCTGAAGTCTATGACCTGGCCGTTATCGGCGGCGGCATCAATGGCGTTGGGATTGCAGCAGATGCGGCTGGGCGCGGCCTGTCGGTGTTCCTTTGCGAAAAGGACGACTTGGCCAGCCACACCTCATCGGCCAGCAGCAAGCTGATCCACGGCGGCCTGCGCTATCTGGAGCATTACGAGTTTCGTTTGGTGCGCGAAGCACTGGCTGAGCGTGAAGTCTTGCTGGCCAAGGCGCCGCATATCGTCAAGCCCATACGTTTCGTGCTGCCACACCGCCCTCACCTGCGCCCGGCCTGGATAATCCGCGCCGGCCTGTTTCTTTATGACCACCTGGGCAAGCGCGAAAAACTGGCCGCTTCGCGCAATGTGCGTTTCGATGCCAACAGCCCGCTCAAGTCCACTATCGTGCGCGGTTTCGAATACTCAGATTGTGCCGTCGACGACGCCCGTCTAGTCGTGCTTAATGCCATGGCGGCGCGAGAACAAGGCGCGCACATTCATACCCTGACTCGCTGCGTCAATGCTCGGCGGATCAAAGGCCTCTGGCATGTTCACCTGGAGCGCACCGACGGCAGCCTGTACTCGATTCGTGCCAAAGCCCTGGTGAACGCTGCGGGTCCCTGGGTCGCCACCTTCATCCGCGACGACCTGAAACTTGACTCCCCCTATGGCATTCGCTTGATTCAGGGCAGCCACCTGATCGTGCCGAAACTCTATGACGGTGACCACGCCTACATTCTGCAAAACGAAGATCAGCGTATCGTTTTCGC
This sequence comes from Pseudomonas sp. KH_021, assembly GCF_057838865.1. NCBI lineage: Bacteria > Pseudomonadati > Pseudomonadota > Gammaproteobacteria > Pseudomonadales > Pseudomonadaceae > Pseudomonas > Pseudomonas sp. KH_021. The sequence continues at coordinate 5,025,568 of NZ_CM174477.1, forward strand.
AATCCCCTACCTTGAGCGGTTTACCCTGATCGGCACCACCGACCGTGAATACCAAGGCGACCCCGCGAAAGTTGCGATCAGCGAAGCAGAAACCGACTACTTGCTCAATGTCGTCAATGCACACTTCAAAAAGCAGATGGGCCACGGTGACATCCTCCACACCTATGCGGGAGTACGGCCTCTGTGCAACGACGAGTCCGACAACCCTTCGGCCATCACTCGTGACTACACCCTGTCGCTGTCTGTAGTCGCCGGCGAAGCGCCCTTGTTGTCGGTGTTCGGGGGCAAGCTGACGACCTATCGCAAATTGGCGGAATCTGCCATGTCGCAGTTGGCGCCCTTCTTCCCGAACCTCAAAGGCAGCTGGACGGCCAACGCGCCATTACCCGGTGGCGAGGACATGAGCACACCGTCGGCCTTGAGCGACGCCTTGCTGGCACGCTGTGGCTGGCTGCCTGGCGAAGTGGCCAAGCGCTGGGCGCTGACCTACGGCAGTCGCAGCTGGCGCCTGCTTGAGGGTGTGCAAGGGCCGGAAGACTTGGGCCCATTGATCGGTGCCGGGCTTTACACTCGCGAAGTTGACTATCTCTGCTCTGAAGAGTGGGCAGTCACGGCTGAAGACATCCTCTGGCGGCGAACCAAACTGGGCCTGCTCACCACGCCGGTGGAACAGCAATGCCTGCGCGATTACCTCGATCAGTTCCACGCCAACAAGGCGAAGACCCAGGCAGCCTGATCTGCGCAACTGCGGTGCCTGTAGGAGCCAGCCTTGCAGGCTGTGTGAAAACTCAAAATTTGGTTGATTTAGGGGGTACTTGACCCCCTCCCGACTAGTCGATCGTCGCGTGTACGCGATTACAGGAGGTCGTTTTTTGAGTGGGTCGACTTTTGTCGGAGTTTTCACACAGCCTGCTTGGCTGCGATGAACGCACCGCGGTACCTGTAGGAGCCAGCCTTGCCGGAGTGCCGGACCACTGCGATGACCACGCCGCGGTACATCAGGCAAACCGCGGCGCATTCATCGCAGTGGTCCGGCACTCCGGTAAACCCGGCTCCTACACATTCGGTTTTCCGAACATGGTGTTTTGAGTCATTCGGCAATCCGGACAAAAACGATTCATAAATTATTCTTAAAAATTAAATATTCTTTAATAATCAACAAGTTGACTACTTTTCACCTGAGTGGCACGAGTCATGCTCTACACTCTCCTACGAATGCGCAATTCGATTACCTGGCGCATTCGCTGAACGAAAGGGCCACTCTGAGGCTCAATAAAAAAAACAAAGGTCGAGGACAATTTGATGCGCATCGTTCCCCATCTGTTGGGCGCAGCCATTGCTGCCGCTCTGATTTCTACTCCGGTTTTCGCCGCCGAACTGACTGGCACCCTCAAGAAGATCAAAGAGTCCGGCACCATTACCCTGGGGCACCGTGACGCTTCCATCCCGTTTTCCTACATCGCTGATGGCTCGGGCAAACCGGTCGGCTATTCCCACGACATCCAGCTGAAAGTTGTCGAGGCCCTGAAAAAGGACCTGGGCATGCCGGACCTGAAGGTCAAGTACAACCTGGTCACCTCCCAGACCCGTATCCCGCTGGTGCAAAACGGCACCGTCGACCTGGAATGCGGCTCGACCACCAACAACGCCGAACGCCAACAGCAAGTAGACTTTTCAGTCGGCATCTTCGAGATCGGCACCCGTCTGCTGGCCAAGAAAGACTCGCCCTACAAGGACTTCGCTGATCTGGCCGGCAAAAACGTCGTGACCACCGCGGGCACCACGTCCGAGCGCATTCTCAAGTCGATGAATGCAGACAAGCAGATGAAAATGAACGTCATCTCGGCCAAGGACCATGGCGAATCCTTCCAGATGCTCGAAACCGGCCGCGCCGTGGCCTTCATGATGGATGACGCCTTGCTCGCCGGTGAAATGGCCAAGGCCAAGCAGCCACAGGCCTGGGCCGTGACCGGTACACCTCAGTCCTATGAGATCTACGGTTGCATGGTCCGCAAGGGTGATGCGCCGTTCAAGAAAGCGGTCGACGACGCCATTGTCGCCACCTACAAATCGGGCGAGATCAACACGATCTACAACAAATGGTTCCAGTCCCCTATCCCGCCTAAAGGCCTGAACCTGATGTTCCCGATGAGCGCCGAGCTCAAGGCACTCATTGCCACCCCCACCGACAAACCTGCTGCTGAAAAAAAGTCCTGACTTCAGACTAACCTTTCTCTCGAGAGTGCCGCGCGCTCTCGAGGGCTAGAAGGTGCCCGTAAATCAAACGAATCTGAGGGGAGACCCTGATGAATTACAACTGGGACTGGGGCGTGTTCTTGAAGTCCACGGGCGTGGGCAACGAGACCTATCTGGACTGGTACATCACCGGGCTGGGGTGGACCATCGGCATCGCCATCGCCGCCTGGATCATTGCCTTGTTGCTGGGCTCGGTGCTCGGCGTGATGCGCACGGTTCCGAACCGCTGGGTATCCGGCATTGCTACCGTGTATGTGGAAGTCTTTCGTAACGTACCGCTGCTGGTGCAGCTGTTTATCTGGTACTTCCTGGTACCCGACCTGCTGCCCGAGAACCTGCAAGAATGGTACAAGCAGGACCTCAACCCGACCACCTCGGCATTTCTGAGCGTGGTGGTCTGCCTGGGCCTGTTCACCGCAGCCCGCGTGTGCGAGCAAGTGCGCACCGGCATCCAGGCGCTGCCCCGTGGCCAGGAGTCGGCCGCTCGCGCCATGGGCTTCAGACTGCCGCAGGTCTACTGGAACGTACTGCTGCCGCAAGCCTACCGGATCATCATTCCGCCACTCACCTCCGAATTCCTGAACGTGTTCAAGAACTCTTCGGTAGCGTCGCTGATCGGCCTGATGGAGCTACTGGCCCAGACCAAACAGACGGCCGAGTTTTCCGCCAACCTGTTCGAAGCCTTCACGTTGGCGACCCTTATCTACTTCACCCTGAACATGGGCCTGATGTTGCTGATGCGCATGATCGAGAAGAAAGTCGCCGTGCCGGGCCTTATCTCCGTGGGGGGTAAATAATGGACTTCAGTGGAATCATCCCAGCCATCCCAGGCCTGTGGAACGGCATGATCATGACCCTTCAGCTCATGGTACTGGGGGTTATCGGCGGTATCGTGCTGGGCACTATCCTGGCACTGATGCGGCTGTCGTCAAGCAAGCTGCTGGCCAACATCGCCGGCACCTACGTGAACTACTTTCGCTCCATCCCGCTGCTGCTGGTGATCACCTGGTTCTACCTGGCGGTGCCGTTCGTGCTGCGCTGGATCACCGGTGAAGACACCCCGGTCGGGGCATTTACCTCGTGCCTGGTGGCGTTCATGATGTTCGAGGCGGCGTATTTCTGCGAAATCGTCCGCGCCGGTGTGCAATCGATCTCCAAGGGCCAGATGGGCGCCGCCCAGGCACTGGGCATGAACTACAGCCAGACGATGCGCCTGATCATCCTGCCCCAGGCCTTTCGCAAGATGACTCCGCTGCTGCTGCAGCAGAGCATCATCCTGTTTCAGGACACCTCGCTGGTCTACACCGTGGGCCTCGTGGACTTCCTGAACTCGGCCCGCGCCAGCGGCGACATCATCGGACGCTCCAACGAGTTCCTGATTTTTGCCGGTGTCGTCTACTTCGCCATCAGCTTCTGCGCCTCCCTCTTGGTCAAGCGCCTGCATAAAAGGTTAGCCGTATGATTTCTATCAAGAACGTCAACAAGTGGTACGGAGACTTCCAGGTGCTGACCGACTGCACCACCGAAGTCAAAAAAGGTGAAGTGGTGGTGGTCTGCGGGCCGTCAGGCTCGGGCAAATCGACCCTGATCAAGTGCGTCAATGCCTTGGAACCCTTCCAGAAGGGCGACGTGATCGTCGACGGCACCTCTATTGCCGACCCGAAGACCAATCTGCCCAAATTGCGCTCTCGCGTGGGCATGGTGTTCCAGCACTTCGAGCTGTTCCCGCACCTGACCATTACCGAAAACCTGACCATCGCGCAGATCAAGGTATTGGGTCGCAGCAAGGAAGAAGCCACCAAGAAAGGGCTGCAACTGCTTGAGCGGGTGGGCCTGAGCGCTCACGCGCACAAACATCCAGGGCAGCTTTCCGGTGGCCAGCAACAACGCGTGGCCATTGCCCGCGCACTGTCGATGGACCCCATCGTCATGCTGTTCGACGAACCCACCTCCGCGCTGGACCCGGAAATGGTCAACGAAGTGCTCGACGTGATGGTGCAACTGGCCCACGAAGGCATGACCATGATGTGTGTGACCCACGAAATGGGCTTCGCCCGCAAGGTCGCCAACCGGGTGATCTTCATGGACCAGGGAAAAATCGTCGAGGACTGCGAGAAAGAAGAGTTCTTCGGCGACGTCAGCGCCCGCTCTGATCGTGCCCAGCACTTCTTGAACAAAATCCTGCAGCACTAAGCCCGCTTGCCCGTGCCCAGCAAAAGATGGGCACGGGCAACTGGTCGTTCCAAGGCGACTGTGATGAAATGCGACCCTTCTCTTTATCGCGCATCCAAGCCTGCATTAGCCGTGAAACCCCGTCTGATTCGCCACCTGTTCCTGCCCCCGCTAATTATCTTGTTGATGATTGGCCTGGGTTACGCCGGCTATCTGGTCAGTGAACGCAATGGCATTCGGGCGCTGAGTGAAAACGGCGAGCGGCAGCTGGAGCTGCATGCCCGTGCGGTCGAGAGCGAAATCAACAAGTACACCTACCTGCCCAGCCTGTTGGAGCTGGAAGACAGCGTGTCTTCGCTGCTGACCGGCGCCGATGGCGAACACCGTCAAATCGTCAACGAATACCTCGAAGGCTTGAACCGACGCAGCCGCAGCCGGGCCATCTATGTGCTCGATACCACAGGCAGAGTCCAGGCCACCAGCAACTGGCGTGATGCCGACAGCTACCTGGGGGAAGATCTCTCCTTCCGTGCCTACTTCCAGGATGCGGTGCGCGGCCAACCGGGCCGGTTCTATGGCATCGGCAGCACCACGGGCGAGCCCGGTTATTACCTGGCCCATGGCCTTGAAGAACATGGCAAGATCATTGGCGTTGCGGTGATCAAGGTACGCCTGGAAGCCATGGAGGAGCGCTGGCAGCGCGCTCGCCTGGAGGCCTTTGTCAGCGACGAAAACGGCATCATTATTTTGTCCAGCGACCCCGCCCGACGACTCAAGTCGGTGCGCCCGCTGACACCTGAAACCAAGGAACGCCTGGCGCGCAGCCTGCAGTATTACTGGTGGCCGCTCAACGAACTGCAACCGCTGGCCCGGGAAAAACTCAGTGAGGGTGTCGAAAAGCTCACCTTTCCCGGCAACGCCGAACTGGGTGCCGATAAGCACGAAGTGTCGTATCTGGCCCAGACACGCCAACTCAGTGACACACCGTGGCACTTTACGCTACTCACCCCGCTTCAGGATTTGCGTCGCGAATCAATTATCCAGGGAGTACTGGCCGGCGTTGCCTTCGCTCTGCTGGCGATTTTGCTGATTGCATGGAACGAACGACGCAAAGTCATCGCCACCCGCCTGGCTGCCCGCGAAGCGCTAGAGGAAGCCAACAGCCAGCTTGAACGCCGGATTACCGAACGCACCGCGGACTTGCGCGCCAGCAACGAACGCCTCAAGGGCCAGATCCGCGAGCGGCGCCATGCTGAAGAAACCCTGCGCCGGGCCCAGGATGAACTGGTCCAGGCCGGCAAGCTGGCAGCTATCGGGCAGATGTCTACCAGCATTGCCCATGAGTTGAACCAGCCGCTGGCAGCCCTGCGCACCCTGTCGGGCAACACCGTGCGTTTTCTTGAGCGCGGCGCACTGGATACCGCCAGCGCCAACCTTCGAACCATGAACGATCTGATCGACCGCATGGGCCGAATCACGGCCAGCCTGCGCTCATTCGCCCGCCGGGGCGACGATCGCGGCGAGGCCTCGTTGGCCAAGGCCGTCGACGCCACCCTGCAAGTGCTCGCCCCGCGCATGGACACCAGCCATCTGCAATTGCACCGCGACTTCAGTGATATAGCCGTCAGGATCGACCAGACGCGCCTCGAGCAAATCCTGGTCAACCTGATCGGTAACGCCCTGGACGCGATGCAGGCGCAACCCAAGGCCGAGCTCTGGCTGGAAGGCGAGACCAGCGGCGACAAATATCGCCTGCGAGTACGCGATAATGGCCACGGCATCGACAGCGAAGCGCGCAAGCACCTGTTTGAACCTTTTTTTACCACCAAGCCTGGAGAACAGGGCCTGGGCCTGGGCCTGACCCTTTCTGCCAGCCTCGCGGCGGCCGCCGGTGGCTCGCTCAGCGTTGAACACCCTTCAGAAGGCGGCACCGCGTTTACCCTGAGCCTGCCGCTGCTCACCGCCCCCACCTTGCCAGCCGAGCCGCTATGAATCCCTCGCCTCTTACCGTCCTGATCGTTGAAGACGATCCGCATGTATTGCTCGGCTGCCAGCAGGCGCTGGCGCTGGAAGATATCGCCTGTGAAGGCGTCGGCAGCGCCGAAGAAGCCCTGGAACGCATTGGCGACGATTTCGCCGGCATTGTCGTCAGCGATATCCGCTTGCCGGGCATGGACGGGCTGGAGCTATTAACCCGCCTGAAAGCCCGCGACCGCAGCCTGCCCGTGGTGCTGATCACCGGCCACGGCGATATCAATATGGCCGTTGGCGCCATGCGCAACGGTGCCTATGACTTCATGGAGAAACCTTTCTCTCCCGAGCGCCTGGTTGAAGTCGTACGCCGCGCCCTGGAACAGCGCAGCCTGGCGCGGGAAGTGTTTTCTCTGCGCCGGCAACTGGCTGAGCGTAGTTCGCTGGAAGGCCGGATCATCGGCCATTCCACGGCCATTCAAGATTTGCGCGAACTGATCAGCAACGTCGCCGATACGTCCGCCAATGTGCTGATCGAAGGCGAAACCGGCACCGGCAAGGAACTGGTTGCCCGCTGCCTGCATGACTTCAGCCGCCGTCAGGGCCAACCCTTCGTGGCGCTCAACTGCGGGGGGCTGCCAGAAAACCTGTTTGAAAGTGAGATTTTCGGGCACGAAGCCAACGCTTTTACCGGCGCCGGCAAACGCCGCATCGGCAAGATCGAACACGCCAACGGCGGCACGCTGTTTCTTGACGAAGTCGAAAGCATGCCGATCAACCTGCAGATCAAGCTTTTGCGGGTGTTGCAGGAGCGCACCCTGGAACGCCTCGGCTCCAACCAGAGTATCGCGGTGGATTGCCGGATCATCGCTGCCACCAAATCAGACCTGAACGCACTGAGCCAGGCCAGCCAATTTCGCAGCGACCTGTATTACCGCCTGAACGTGGTGACCCTGGAACTGCCTGCGCTGCGTGAACGGCGTGAAGACATCCCCCAGCTGTTCGAACACTTCCTTGAACAAGCCTCCTTGCGTTTCGACCGGGAAATCCCCGAGCTGGACAGCCAGACCCTTTCACGCCTGATGGCCCACGACTGGCCAGGCAACGTGCGCGAACTGCGTAATGTTGCCGAGCGCTATGCACTGGGCCTGCCTGCCTTCAAGAAAGCAGGGGGCGCGAGCCAGGCACAGAGCCTGGGCTTTGCCGAAGCCGTCGAAGCATTCGAACGCAACCTGCTCAGCGACGCACTGCAACGCACCGGCGGCAACCTGAGCCAGGCCAGCCAGGAGCTGAGCATGGCCAAGACCACTCTGTTCGACAAGGTCAAGAAGTACGGCCTGGGCTAAGCGGCTACCCGGACAGGATCAGAGTTGCGCCCAGTGGCTGACATCCTGGCGGTGGGCTTTGAGATACGGCAAGACTGCCGCCAGCAAAGGTGCCTTGAAACGCTCTTGAAATCGATGTGCAAGCCCCGGAATCAACCGCAGCTCACTGCCTTGGATGTGCGCCGCCAGATGCACCCCATGCATCACCGGCAGCAACGGATCGGCCGTGCCGTGTACCACCAGGGTCGGCACCCGCAGTCGATTGAGCAATTCAACCCGGCTAGGCTCGGCCAGTATCGCCAGGATCTGGCGCTTCACCCCCTCTGGGTTGAAGGCGCGATCGTAAGACAAGGCGGCCTGATGCAACAGCACCTGGCGGTCGTCCACCTCCTCTGGGCTGCCCAGGGCAGCCAGCAAGTCAGCTTGCTGCTCCAGCGCCACTTCACGATTGGAAGCACCGCGCTTGGCCAACAACTGCAGCAACGCCGCATTGGGCGCAGGCAAACCGGCCGCCCCTGAGCTGGACATGATCAACGTCAGGCTTTCGACCCGCTGCGGCGCCATGGAGGCCATGTGCTGGGCAATCATTCCCCCCATGCTGGCGCCCAGCACATGGAATTGCTCGACCTGCAAGGCGTCCATCAGGCCAAGGGCATCTTCGGCCATATCGATCAAGGTGTAGGGAGCTGAAACCGGCAATCCGAGCTTGTAGCGCAGCACCTCAAAAGTGAGATTGGCATCCGCCGGGGCCTGGGCCCAAGTCGACAAACCGACATCACGGTTGTCATAGCGAATCACCCGAAAGCCCTGCTGACACAGTGCGACCACCACCTCATCGGGCCAGTGGATCAATTGCCCGCCAAGACCCATCACCAGTAACAAGGCCGGGTCCGAGTCTCGACCAATGCTCTGATACGCAAGGTTCACCTGAGTCAGTTCGGCCCGCTCGGTCGGCACGTCGACACTGCAACGCGAAGCTGCAAATGAAGGAAGGCCGCACAGCAGTGCGACCCAAAAGACAAATACCCGCATGAAAAAAACACCAAAACGAAAATCCCCAGTCAGACGCGATTCTGATGAACTTCATGCCAGCGCGCTGCCACAAAACCATGACAGTTTGATGAAGGTCGCTGAGCGGTAGATGCTTTACATATGTAGCCCCCGCTCAAACATGGGAACACATCCAATGTGGCCTCCATCACGCCGCAGAGAATGTTCACTCATGTCATCGATGCCATTGAAACCCGTGCCCCAAACACTCTTCGAGCTCCCCCTTGACCTACGCAAGCACCAACAAGACTTCGGCACCACTGCCGTGCCCCTGGCAGATATCGACGCGCAAGTAGCACAGATCCAGGCCATGCTCGGCGAAACGTTCGATCCGCGCACCGACGCCAAGTACCTTAATTTTCATAAAACATTTGATGAGCTGGAACAACAACAGGCGAATTTCGACGACACGGCTGCAAAATTACTACGCGTCTATCGCCTGAAAAGGGGCATTGATGCCTTCGCCCAACCCTATAAGGATTTACTCAAGGCACGCCTGCAGAGCGTTCGACTCGAAGGGGATCTCCAACAACAAATGGGGCAACTGGATGCTTCCACCTGGAGAATGCTCAGCGAATGCGTCGATGCCCTCAATGACAATCGGACAGTGCCCAAGGCGTACACCTTGGCGAGCCTATGGCTGGAGCAAGGTCGCCAGAGACACAAACTTGAAGGTGTCGTCATCCTGGCCCCTGCTTCGGCGCAGAGCAGCCAAGCCCAATGGTTGCTCTATTGGCCAGGACGGTCAGGCGACCTCATTGCGTTCAAGGACAAAGCCGCGCTGACGGAAAGACTTGAGCAACTGCTCGAAGCCGGGGATGACCGCATGCTGGCTGTGCAAGTCGAGCAAGACAACCTCTTCCACACAGGCTTGTACTATCAAATGGTGCAAGGACAATTACAGGCCACACTGATCGAAAACGATTCGGCCTACACAACGCTCGAATCGCGCAAAGAAGCACTTGAGCAACTGATCCTGACGGTCACCGAATCCATTGCCATCCCCGCCATGGCGGCCCGGGACTTGGCGATGGCTCGGGTACAAGAACAACACCGCACCGTGATCCTGGGCCTCAACCGCTCCACTTGGGTAGAGACGCTAGAGCAACATGATCGCGAAACGCTGAAGAACCATATCGAGGGTTTTCGTCAAGCGACAAAAGACGCGCAAGCCCTTGTGGAGCGCGAGCTGCCTGCACGTGACGATTTTGCCGCCACGCAGGTACAGAACTACCTGACCGAAGCGTTCAAGCTCGACGAGCCTTGCGAGATCTTCATCGACCTTCCTGAAAAGGTCGATACGGTGAAAGAATTTATAGAGGGTGCGGCACCCGGCACGCCTGTGCGGCAAGCTCACAAGCCTTCCACCCAGCGCGAAAAAGTGAGCCTTGAATCGTTGTTGATGCGAAACATCGACCCGCCGATGGTCTTACGATTGCATTATCTGAATATCATCGTCGAACCGTCTGATGTGCCGGATGCACACCGCCTGATTGAGGGTATCGACCGCCAATGGCTTCGAGAAGCTGCCAAGTCTTTGGACCTGGCACAGCAGTACGAGAACAAGCTGCGAGGCGTGTACAAGCGGGCCGAAGGTGAAACTTGGGACGACTCCCAACAGCGCCAGCAGACGCTACGCAAACCCTTTGAAAAAGCACTGGACCTGCACCGGTTTGTCGCTTTCAAACAAGGCCAGATCAATAGCAATGCAGAAGAAATACTCGAGATCGCCACGACTGCATGTAAAAAAGAGGATTGGACACGCTTTGGCCGCGATATCGAGTTGCTACCGGTGTACTTGAAGTTGTTTGATCCCGATCAGGACAACCGAGGCCCCACATTACTTGGTGTGACCTTTATCCATGATCGGGACAGCCATCAGACGCTGCTCTATGTGCCAGATGCACCCGATCACAGAAATGTACGTCAATACCCCAGCCTCGCGGACGCGCGCGAAGGCCTGGCGAACCTGTGCCTGGACAACACATTTGCGCAATACCTGGCTGGGCGCGCCTTGAGCGGCAACCCCATTGAGCACGCCAGCCGCATTAATCTGGCCCTGGCCAGCGGCTTTCGAAGCTTCATAGGCAACGGCGATGCATGGCCAGCCACCACCTCGTTGGCGCAGAACCTGCTCCACGCCGAACTGGGGCGGCTGATCAGTGCCCACCGGGATACGGCTCGTTCCAACGCAGACCTCAAAACAGAGCTGGCCCTCTTGGCGCATGGGCGTGTGTTCAACTACTTGAAAATGGCCTTCAGCGTTTTACCTGTGGTTGGCAGCGTCATTGCTGTTGCGGATATTGCAGTGTCAATCCACCAAGCAACCGCGGCTTTTTTGCGAGGTGATTTCAAACATGCCATGGATGAAATCGAATCGGCCTTTTTGTCTTTGGTGACCGGGTTTATCGACGTGCTCCCGGCTTTGCCCACTGGTTTGACTCACCTTGCCAAACTGCATCGAATCAGCCGGTTGAAAGGCGCATACACCCGCGGCCAACACTTGCATCGGTTGAGCCGTGCGGCGAGAAAACATGCCGACGCTCCATTCAAGGGGTATGCCGTAGATGTTTCGCTGCAGGGGTTGCAACCCGGCACCCACGGCCGTTATTTGGGAATTTATCAGCATTCCGATGGAGACTTCATTTTGCGGGATAGCAGGGTGTATCAGGTTTCCTGGGATGCCGACGCTGTCACATGGCGTCTGGTGCCTCCTCCGAGGCGGTCCTATCGGACGCCTATCGCCTTGGACGGGTCGGGGACTTGGCAAACACACGGCAGGCTCTATGGAACGTTCTCCAATATCAGTCTTAAGGGAGGCGGCAATGCAGTGGGGCGCGTTCTGGACCAGGCCGACCCATATTTTCCTGCGGTGTTGCGCGAGCGTCTACCGCGCTGGTGGACGGACCCAATCTATCGTCAGCACCTACGGGTTCAGAGTAAGGCCGACACCGACTGGGCAACGTTCAAGAACCAAATCGACAACACCGACAATAAACTCAGGGTATATAACGAGCACATTGATGAAAACTCAGCTGCGATTGCCGATGCCGCTTGCAAGCAGGACCTGAAGTTAGCCAGAGGCATGTTCGATACGCTGGGTGATTACCTCAAGCAATTATCCAGGCGCAATAAAATCAGAATTGAAGAGCAGCGCAGCCGCGTCGCCATGGTGATGACCGAACGTTTGGTGTTGCGTTCACATTTCGCTCGCATGCGGGCGGCTGAAAAGCTGGATGAAATCCAGGCCCTTTGGGAAACCGCCAGTGATGCCAATGCAGCGTTCAGGCGCGGTGAACTGAGTCTTGGACAGTTTCATCAGCAGAGCCTGGCCACCATCCGCCAGGTCCGACGTCATCGCGCAGCCGTCTTGAGTGAACTTGAGAACGTCGAGAAAAAGGTTGAGAACGCAAAAAAATGGTTTGAACATATCCATCCAGACCAACGCCCGACCATTCGATCCTCCTATGACGAAGCCAGCGAATTGTTCACGCCTGAACGTGCCGACTATTTGAAAACCACTCAAATAATGGAGTTGATTTTCAACGATACGCAGGTAGGGAGTGTGGCCTGGAGCTATTTACGCCAACACTTCACCCATGCCCGGGATAACATCGATCGGCTATTGAAGTCTCAGCATGGTCTCTTGGATATCAGCTCTGCCAAAGCTCAACGGCAAAAACTGCTGCACCAGTGCATCGACGCCTATGGGGAGTTCAAGACAAAACTCAAAGGTTGGTCCGCAGGCTACCCCGAGATGTTTGACAACGACATGCTCGATCGCTTGCTGGCGGCGCTAGATCGAATACAAGCTCGGGCACACACTCAGTTGACCAAACCCGCCACCCCTCGCGTTCCCGGAGGTGGCCCATCGAAAAAACGCGTTTTTGAAACCGACGACAATCAAGTATTGATTGGGGAACCTGCAGACAACCGTCCAGACATCATGGAAATCGAAGGCATTAATGGACGCACCGAACGCTACATCAAGACGGCCAACAACATGTTCCGTCGCGAGATCGATACCGCGGCCCCTAGGTTCGAGGTTGAAACTGATCTCACGCAACTGAGCAACGAAGCCAGCAGGCGATTGGCGCAACTGCCGCAGTTCAAGACACGCGTAATGCAATACAGCCAGCAGAAAATGCGGCCAGCGGACCTGGAGGACATCATGCTGGGCGAAGCCGCGGAACTTCGCAGCCGGGCCAGCCGAATTCGTACAGACTTACCCGCCGGGCAGCAGAGCGCACTATCGGAACAACTGGACCAGGCCGCCTTGTCATTGATCAGGGAGGGGCGTCAGATGCGGATCGACCAGTCCCTGGCCAGCGATACACCCACTGCTGGCTATCTGGACTATCTGCTGGATGAACAGGTGTTGGCGTTGAAGAAGCTGGGGCCTTTGCAGGCACTCGAGAGCGGCGACTTCCTGCAGGAGTTCGAAGCGTTCAATCGTCTCTCCAATGCACCGCAATGGTATGTCCACTTTCACTACAAAAAAGCGGCGCCGCCGTTCGCCGACTTCGTCAAAGCCCACGTCAAGCGTCCTGACCAACGCCGTCTGGGATTACGCTGGCAACAAGCCCAGGGGCCCAATGCTACTCCTATCTGGCGTGGTGACTTAAGCCTGCCACTGGCTCGAAAGCACTTTGAGCCCCTGTTCAACTGATGCACCAAGGAGCCGGCTGTACCGGAATGCCGGACCACCGCGGTGAGGCCATCGCGACGGTTCGGCGCCCCGACAAGCTCTGCTCCTACGATGCGTGTGCGGCGGTCGACTTCCCGCTAAACATGAGACAAACTCAACAAGTTCTTGTTGTTATCAAAGTTTACTCATGGTGCCCTCCGTGCTCGAAATCCGCCACCTGAAAACCCTGCACGCCCTGCGCGAAGCCGACAGCCTGGTCGAAGCCGCCGAACGCCTGCACCTGACTCAATCGGCTTTGTCCCATCAGTTCAAAGAGCTGGAAGAGCGCTTGGGGATGCAGCTGTTCGCCCGCAAGACCAAGCCCGTGCGCTTCACCAGTGCCGGCCTGCGCCTGCTGCAACTGGCCGATGCCACATTACCCTTGCTGCGCGGCGCCGAACGCGATATCGGCCGCCTGGCGGGCGGGACAGCCGGGCGCCTGCACATGGCCATCGAATGCCACAGCTGTTTCCAGTGGCTGATGCCGACCATTGACCAGTTCCGCGATGCCTGGCCGGAAGTGGAACTGGACCTCGCTTCAGGCTTCGCGTTTGCACCCCTGCCCGCCTTGGCCCGCGGCGACCTGGACTTGGTGGTGACCTCCGACCCGATAGACCTGGCAGGCATCACTTATGTGCCGCTGTTCACCTACGAAGCCATGCTGGCGGTGGCTAACCAGCACGCCCTGGCCACCAAGCCCTATATCGTGCCGCAGGATCTGGCCAGCGAAACGCTGATCACCTACCCGGTGGAGCGCGACCGCCTGGACATCTTCACCCGGTTTCTGGAGCCTGCCGATATCGAACCCGCGCAGGTTCGAACGTCCGAGCTCACAGTGATGATGATGCAATTGGTAGCGAGCGGGCGCGGCGTGTGTGGCATGCCTCATTGGGCGTTGCATGAATACAGTTCACGCGGCTACGTCAAGGCTCGCCGGCTGGGTGAAAAAGGCTTGTTTGCAACGCTGTACGCCGCGGTGCGCACCGATATGCTCGATGCGCCCTATATGCGCGATTTTCTGCTGACGGCCAAGGACACGTCGTTTTCAACCCTGGATGGGGTCAGTGCGGTGCGGTAGGAGCTGGCTTTAGCCGCGATGGCCACACCGGGGTGCGTCAGGCAAACCGCGGTGTGGCCATCGCGGCATAGGTATCTACACAATTCTGGGGCAGCGCGGCTCTTGTAGCCGCTGCCGAGGTACGAGGCTGCGATCGGCGGCGAAGCCGTCGTAAATTCAGGCCCTTCGGTGTGCCTGATGGATTACGGTCTCAGGTTTTACGGCCGCTTCGCTGCCGATCGCAGCCTCGTACCTCGTCAGCGGCTACATTCGTAGCAGTAGACGAGTTCAGCGAGGCCAGGTCCGGGGACGTAGTCCTCGCAAAGCCTGTACTCGCGGTGTATCTGAATACTGAAGTGCCAGGTTTTACGACTGCTGCGCAGCCGGACGTGGCCTCGTTCTACTCGTCCACTGCTACGAAATGCAGTACACCAAAAGATGTGTAGATACCTATGGCCATCGCGGCTAAAGCCGGCTCCTACACGGGTTAGGCAATAGTGGCCAGGGATTGACGGTAAAGCGGCAAAATCAGATCCCGAGTCAAAGGCGCCAGCACCAAATGGCTGTCAGCCAGAGGATCGACCCAAACCGCTTCCTCGATTTCAGCGGCAGGCGTTACCGCTTGGCTGATCGTCAGTTGGAACAGTTCGGCGACCACCTCAAACCCTGGCTCGTTGGCGGCCGGTGCGCAAAACTGCCCCACATACTGGGCGGCCTCGATATCGACCTTCAACCCCAGCTCTTCCTCCAGTTCGCGCGCCAGTGCCGCAACCGGCTGCTCATGGGCTTCGATTTTGCCGCCCGGCTGCATGAAGGCTTGGGTACCACGCTTGCGCACCAGCAGGGTTTGGCCCTGAGCGTCGAGCAACAGAGCGGCAGCGATACGAATCGTCTTGTTCATCGAAAAAGTCACTGTCGGAAAAGGCGGCAAAGAATCACATGCACAAGCTCGGCTGACAATTAGCAGTTAGGCTTGGCTAAGCGTGCAGGAGATCGAGGCCATGAACCTGGACACCTTTCACCCGGCCGTGCAGGCCTGGTTCAGCCGACACTTTGCGGCGGTCACCCCGGCGCAGGCGGGGGCGTGGCCGCTGATTCAGGCAGGGCAATCGACGCTGGTGGCAGCACCGACCGGTTCAGGCAAGACCCTGACGGCTTTTCTTGCCGTGCTCGATGAACTGGTGCACCAAGGCGTGGAGCTGGGCGGCGAGTTGCCTGACCAGACGATGGTGGTGTACGTGTCGCCGCTCAAGGCGCTGTCCAACGATATCCAGATCAACCTGCAACAGCCGCTGGCAGGCATCACCGAGCAACTTGAAGCCCTGCATCTGCCGCCGGTGAAGATCCGCACCGCCGTGCGAACGGGCGACACGCCCCAGAAAGAACGCGCGGCCATGCGCAAATATGCCCCCCATATTCTCGTCACGACCCCTGAATCGCTGTATGTGCTACTCGGCTCCCAGTCCGGTCGCAGCATGCTGGGCACGGCGCACACCGTGATCGTCGACGAAATCCATGCCATTGCCGCCAGCAAGCGCGGCAGCCACCTGGCCTTGAGCCTGGAGCGCCTGCAGGGTTTGTGCCGCCAGCCCTTGCGGCGCATTGGGTTGTCGGCCACGCAACG
Organism: Pseudomonas sp. KH_021; assembly: GCF_057838865.1. NCBI lineage: Bacteria > Pseudomonadati > Pseudomonadota > Gammaproteobacteria > Pseudomonadales > Pseudomonadaceae > Pseudomonas > Pseudomonas sp. KH_021. Next base: position 5,041,710 of record NZ_CM174477.1, read on the forward strand.
CCCGGTCGAGGCCGTGGCCAGACTGCTGGTGGGGCATCAACGGCCCTGTGCCATTGTCGATATCGGCCATGCCCGCCCGCGTGACCTGGGTATCGAAGTGCCCGCCGTACCGCTGGGGGCGGTCATGGCCAACGATGTCTGGGAGCTGGTCTATAACCGCCTGGCGGAGTTGGCCCGCGAACATCGCACCACGCTGGTGTTCGTCAACACGCGGCGCCTGGCCGAGCGCCTGGCGCGGCATTTGAGCGAACGCCTGGGCCGTGAGGCCGTCGCCGCCCATCACGGCAGCCTGGCGCGCGAACAACGGCTTGAAGCCGAACAGCGCCTCAAGCGTGGGGAACTGCAAGTATTGGTGGCCACCGCCTCGCTGGAGCTTGGGATTGATATCGGCGAAGTCGAGCTGGTGTGCCAGATCGGATCGCCCCGCTCGATTGCCGCTTTCCTGCAGCGCGTCGGTCGCAGCGGCCACCAGGTCGGCGGCACGCCCAAGGGGCGGCTGTTCGCCACTTCGCGCGACGATCTGATCGAGTGCGCAGCCTTGCTCGACAGCGTGCGCCGCGGCGAGCTGGATACCCTCCACATTCCCCGGGCGCCGCTGGATGTCCTGGGCCAGCAGATCGTTGCCGAAGTCAGCTGCCAACCGTGGCCTGAGCAAGCGCTGTTCGAGTTGATCCGCAAGGCTTCGCCCTATGCCGATCTCGAGCCGAAACACTATGAAGACCTGCTGCGTATGCTCGCCGAGGGCTATAACGGCCGCCAGGGCGTGCGCAGCGCCTACCTGCACCGCGACCACGTCAGCCATACCCTGCGTGGGCGACGTGGTAGCCAGCTAACGGCGGTGACCAGCGGCGGGACGATCCCCGACAACGCTGACTACAGCGTGATCCTAGAGCCTCAGGGCTTGAACATTGGCAGCGTCAATGAAGACTTCGCCGTGGAAAGCATCGCGGGCGATGTGTTCCAACTGGGTAATGTGTCCTATCGCATCATTCGGGTCGAAACCGGCCGGGTACGGGTCGAGGATGCCCAGGGGCAACCGCCGAATATCCCTTTCTGGCTGGGCGAGGCACCGGGGCGCAGCGACGAGCTGTCGGTCGCCGTGGCCCGCCTGCAGGCGCACATCGACCAGTGGCTGGACTTGAGCGACAACCAGCCCCAGCCGGTCATCGACGCCTTGGTCGAGCAATTGGGCCTGGATGCCAACAGCGCAGAGCAGCTGGTGGACTACCTGGCCCGCACCCGCCAGGCCCTCGGCGCCCTCCCTTCGCAAGACACACTGATCATGGAGCGCTTCTTCGATGAGTCAGGTGGCACCCAACTGATTATCCACTCGCCCTTTGGCAGCCGTCTGAACCGCGCCTGGGGCCTGGCCTTGCGAAAACGCTTTTGCCGTACCTTCAATTTCGAGCTGCAGGCCGCGGCCAGCGAAGATGCCATTGTCTTGTCGTTGTCGATCACCCACAGCTTCGAACTGGACGACGTCTGGCGCTACCTGCATTCGGCCACGGCCGAGCACATTCTGATCCAGGCCGTGATCGAAGCGCCTCTGTTCGGCGTGCGTTGGCGCTGGAACGCCGGGATTGCCTTGGCATTACCGCGCTACAGCGGCGGTCGCAAGGTCGCCCCGCAGATCCAGCGGATGAAAAGCGAAGACCTGATCGCCAGCATCTTCCCGGACCAAATCGCCTGCCTTGAAAACCTGGCTGGCGAGCGCGAGATTCCCGAGCATCCGCTGGTGGCGCAAACCCTGGACGACTGCCTGCACGACGCACTCGACACCGAAGGTTGGTTGCAGTTGTTACGGCGTATGGAGCAGGGCGAAGTTCGGCTGATCAGTCGTGACTTGCCGGCACCCTCGCCCTTGGCGGCGGCGATCTTGAACGCCCGCCCCTATGCGTTTCTGGATGATGCCCCGCTGGAGGAGCGTCGCACCCAGGCAGTGATCAACCGACGCTGGAGTGAGCCGCAGTCGAGCGACGATCTGGGTGCACTGGATGTCGAGGCGATTGCTGCCGTGGCCACTGAGGCCTGGCCAGCACCCGCCAGCCTGGACGAAATGCAGGAGGCGCTGGTGTCGTTGGCGCTGATCAGCGAATCGGAAGCGAACTGCCATTCACACTGGAATTCCTGGCTGCAACACCTGGCCGATGTTGGCCGGGCCACACGCGTCAACAACCTGTGGCTCGCGGTGGAGCGCCTGAACTGGGCACAAGCGCTATTTCCCGGCCAAGGGATGCAACCTGCGCTGCTAGCGCTGCCAGGTTTCGACACGCCCCTCGACACCGACGTTGCGCTGGTGGAAGTCTTGCGTGCGCGCCTGGGCGGCTTCGGGCCGCAAACCTTGCAACAAATCGCCGAGCCCTTGGGTCTGCCAGAGGCCGACATTGAGCAAGCATTGCTACAACTGGAGGCGGATGGCTATGTGCTGCGCGGCCATTTCGACCCGACCCAAGCGGCCTCTCAATGGTGTGAGCGCCACTTGCTGGCGCGTATTCACCGCTACACGGTCAAGCGGTTGCGACGCGAAATCGAGCCGGTGTCACTGCAAGACTTCATGCGCTTTTTGTTCGATTGGCAACACCTTGCCACTAACACTCGCGTGCAGGGGCAGGCCGCCCTGCTTGAAGTGCTGGCCCTGTTCGAAGGCTTCTCGGCACCCGCCTCTGCCTGGGAAAGTGATCTATTGCCCTGTCGCCTGAAGGATTACGCCATGACCTGGCTGGACGAGGCGTGTCGCAGTGGCAAGACCGTCTGGGCACGCCTGGCAGGCGCAGGCAAAGGCGGCGTCGCCACTTTACGCAGCACGCCAATCGTATTGCTGCCACGCGCTCGCCTGAACCTATGGCAAAGCCTGACGGCGATGGCCGACAGCAGCGAGTTGTCGCAACGGGCACAGAATGTGCTGTCCGCCTTACACCTGCACGGTGCGATGTTTTTCGACGAACTGATGAGTGAGGCCCATCTGCTGCGCACCGAGCTTGAAAACGCCCTGCAGGAGCTGGTGGCCGCAGGCTGGGTCAATGCCGACAGCTTTGCCGGCCTGCGCGCCCTGATCACCCCCGCCAGCAAACGCCAGGCCCGCAGTAATCGGCGTGGCCGAGGCGCTTTTATCGGTGGCATGGATGACGCAGGACGCTGGGCCCTGCTGCGCCGAAACAGTCCTGAAGACGACCACAGCGAAGTCCTTGAACACATCGCCCACACACTGCTGCGCCGTTATGGGGTGGTGTTCTGGCGTCTGTTGGAGCGCGAGGCGGACTGGCTGCCGAGCTGGCGTGAGCTGCTGCGCACCTTCCATCGCCTGGAAGCGCGCGGTGAAATACGCGGCGGGCGCTTTGTCAGTGGCCTGGCCGGAGAGCAATTTGCCCTGCCCGAAGCGATCCCGCTGCTGCGCGAAGTGCGCAAGCGACCGCTGGATGGCAGCCTCATCGCCATCAGTGCCAGCGACCCGCTCAATCTGGTCGGCACGTTATTGCCTGGCAGCAAGGTACCGGCCGTCAGCGGCAATCGGCTGGTGTTTCGCGACGGCATTCCGGCCGCCGCACAGATCGCTGGCAGTGCCGTTTATTGGCTCGAACTGCAAGCCGAGCACGCCGCGAACCTACGCGAAAAATTGATTCGCCATGAGTAAATCGATCTTTCCCGGCTGTGGGCTGTCTTAATGACCCTGATCGGTCTATGGTTTTTGCTTTGCGCCGATCCAGAGCCATTACAAGGACCCCGTATGAGCCTGTCCCTCCTGAGTCGCTACGCCTTTTTCGCCGCTTGCGTGCTGTTTACCCTCATCAGCCTGCCCTTTCTCGACCACGATGGGCTATGGCCATTTACCACCATTACATTGGTGCTTAGCCTGATCGGCATCGGCGACTTGCTGCAAAGCCGCCACGCGGTGCGCCGCAATTACCCGATCCTGGGCAACATCCGTTACCTGGTCGAAGGCATCCGCCCGGAGATTCGCCAGTACCTGCTCGAATCCGACAGTGACGCCCTGCCCTTCTCCCGCTCCCAGCGCTCGCTGGTGTATTCGCGGGCCAAAAACGAAAGCTCGGACAAGCCTTTCGGCACCCTGATCGACGTGTATCAAGCCGGCTTCGAGTTTATCGGTCATTCCATGCGCCCAGCGCCGCTCAGCGACCCTAGCGGCTTTCGCGTCATCGTTGGAGGACCGCAGTGCACCCAGCCTTATTCGGCGTCGGTGTTCAATATTTCCGCCATGAGCTTCGGCTCGCTTAGCGCCAATGCCATTCGCGCGCTCAACCAAGGCGCCAAACTGGGCAACTTCGCCCACGACACGGGTGAAGGCAGCATCAGCCCTTACCACCGCGAGCACGGCGGCGACCTGACCTGGGAGCTGGGCAGCGGCTATTTCGGCTGCCGGACTCCCGACGGCCGCTTCGACCCCGAGCGCTTCGCCGTTCAGGCCCGCGATCCGCAGGTCAGGATGATCGAAATCAAGATGAGCCAGGGCGCCAAGCCCGGCCACGGCGGCATCCTCCCCAAGCACAAGGTTACCCGCGAAATTGCCGAGACCCGTGGGGTGATGATGGGCGAGGACTGTATTTCACCCTCACGCCACAGCGCGTTTTCAACGCCCATCGAAATGATGCATTTCATCGCCCAGCTGCGTGAGCTATCCGGTGGCAAACCCGTAGGCTTCAAATTCTGTCTGGGTCACCCCTGGGAATTCATGGGCATCGCCAAGGCCATGCTGGAAACCGGCATTCTGCCGGACTTCATCGTGGTCGACGGCAAGGAGGGCGGTACCGGCGCGGCACCCGTGGAGTTCACCGACCATATTGGCGCGCCTATGCGCGAGGGCTTGCTGTTTGTCCATAACACCCTGGTGGGGCTGAACCTGCGCGACAAGATCAAGCTGGGCGCCAGTGGCAAGATCGTCAGCGCCTTCGACATCGCCAGCGTGTTGGCCATTGGTGCCGACTGGGCCAACTCGGCACGCGGCTTCATGTTCGCCATCGGCTGCATCCAGTCCCAAAGTTGCCATACCAACAAATGCCCAACCGGCGTCGCCACCCAAGACACCTTGCGCCAGCGTGCATTGGTAGTGCCAGACAAAGCCCAGCGGGTCTTCAACTTCCACCGCAGTACCCTCAAGGCCCTGGCCGAAATGCTCGCCGCGGCAGGGCTTGAGCATCCCGCGCAACTGGAGGCCAAGCATCTGGTGCGACGCATGTCGGCCACTGAAATCAAACTGTTTTCACAGCTGCACGTGTTCCTCAAGCCAGGCGAACTGCTGAGCGGCGACATCAGCGGCGAGTTCTACGATCGCATGTGGAAAATGGCCCGGGCAGACAGTTTCGAGGCCCTGTAGGAGCACGGCTTGCCGGCGATGGGATCAACGCGGTCCGCCGAAGGGACGGTGGTGATGCCATCGCGAGCAAGCTCTGCTCCTACAGAGACATCCAGTAATACCCATCTTTTGCAATCCTTGGCAAAAAACGCCACCCTCCGCGCCGCTGATCGGCATCGGCCAGCTTCACGGAACCCCTCTCGTTCCCCACCTATCCTTAGTGAAAACTTCACCGGCAAGAGTCCGCACCATGATTAACGGTCGAGACCATCGGATCGATTTTTTTCGGGGTTTGGCATTGATCTTCATTTTCTGGGATCACATTCCGCAAAACCCTTTGGCCCAATTGACCATCCGCAATTTCGGCTTCAGCGATGCCGCGGAAATTTTCGTGTTCCTGGCGGGCTACGCGGCAGTGTTGGCCTATGGCAAGATCGCTCAGCGCGACGGGTACCTGGTGGCTTGCGTGCGCATCCTGCGCCGGGCCTGGGTGCTGTATGTGGTCCACATTTTCCTGTTGGTGTTGCTGATGGGCATTGTGTTCGTGGCTAACAACCATGTCGAAACCCGCGACATGATTCAGGAGATGGGCCTCTATTACTTTCTCAGCAACCCCCAGCAGGCGCTGGTGGATGAATTGCTGCTGCGCTTCAAACCCAACCTGATGGACCCGCTGCCGCTCTATATCCTGTTGTTGCTTGGCCTACCCATGGTGCTGCCATTGATGCTGCGCCGGGCCGAATACGTGGTGGGCCTGTCGGTCGCGCTGTATGTACTGGCGCCGCATTTCCAGTGGAACCTGGCGGCCCAGGAAGGTGGGGTGTGGTTCTTCAACCCGATGGCTTGGCAGTTGCTGTTTATCCTCGGCGGCGCTGCGGCGATTCATGGGCAGCGGGACAATGGCCCAACAGATACTCGACCGGTCTTGCGCCAGCCCTTGTTCGTGGCGAGCGCCCTTTACCTGCTAGTGACTGGGCTGATCGCGCTGTCCTGGAAGTGGCCGAACCTGCACGATGCGGTTATGCCGCGATTGCTCGCTGAGTGGCTCTACCCGATCAGCAAGACCAACCTGTCGCCGGCACGACTGCTGCATTTTCTGGCCTTGGCATATTGCACGGCAAAACTGCTGCCCAACGGGCCGTGGCTCGAGCATTGGCTGGCGCGGCAAAGTTGCCGGATGGGGCGTTACTCACTGGAAGTGTTCTGCTTTGGGGTGTTGCTGGCGCCGCTGGCCGACATGGGCAACGCGCTGGGCGACGACCGCTGGCCAACGCAGGTCGCCACGGCTTTGGCAGGGGTTGCTTTGATGGTGGTGCTGGCGCTGTGGCTGGATATCAACAAGCGCCTGAACCGGCCGGCACAGGTGCCGGCGGTGTGATGCCGCCGGTGCTGTGGGTGATGGGTGATGGGTGTAGGAGCTGACCTTGGTCGCGATGGCATCACCGCGGTGTCTGCGATGAACCGCGGTGTGGCCATCGCGACCAAGGTCTGCTCCTACAGCACCTCGGCGGTGACCTGGTTCTTCGGCGACAGCTTGAACACGTAGAACAATACCGTCAGCAGTACCAGGAACGCTGGCCCTACGTACAGAGCAATCCGGGTCTCTTCGAAGTACGCCATCAGGCCCACCACCAGGATCAGGAACGCTAGCGCGAGGTAAGAGCTCAGCGGCCACAGCCACATACGGAACTGCAGGCGATCACGCTCTGCGGCGCTCAGGCCGGCGCGGAACTTGAGCTGCGCCAGCAGAATCATCACCCAGGTCCAGATCGCGCCAAAGGTCGCGATGGCCGTTACCCAGACAAAGACTTTCTCCGGCACCAGGTAGTTGAGCAACACACCCAGCAACAAGGCAGCGATAGACAGCAGCAGCGCCGCGCGCGGTACGCCGTTGCGGGAGGTCTTGGCGAAGGTCGCCGGGGCCTGGCCGTTCTGTGCCAGGCTGTACAACATGCGCCCGGTGCTGAAGATGCCGCCGTTGCAGGACGACAGGGCCGCCGTGATGACCACAAAGTTGATGATGCCGGCCGCCGTCTTGATACCCAGGCGCTCGAAGGTCATCACGAAGGGGCTGCCTTGGGAGCCGATTTCGTTCCACGGATAGATCGAAAGGATCACGAACAACGCGCCCACGTAGAACAGCAGGATGCGCCAGAATACCGAGCCGATGGCATCGGGAATGGTCTTCTGCGGGTTGCGCGCTTCACCGGCGGTCAGGCCGATCATTTCCACGCCCAGGTAGGCAAACATCACCATCTGCAACGACATCAGCACACCGGTCATGCCATTGGGCATGAAGCCACCTTGGCTCCACAGGTTGGAAATGCCCAGCGCAACGCCGTCATTACCAAAACCGAAGGCGATAATTCCGATACCACCCAGCACCATGGCGATGATGGTGACAACCTTGATCAGCGCGAACCAGAACTCGAACTCACCGAAGGCCTTGACCGCGATCAGGTTGATGGTGCCCATGCTGGCCAATGCCCCAAGGGCCCAGATCCACCGGGGTACCTCGGGAAACCAGACGCCCATGTAGATGGCCACGGCGGTGATTTCCGCAACGCAGGTCACCAGCCACAGGAACCAGTAGTTCCAGCCGGTCAGAAAGCCCGCCAGGGGGCCAAGGTAGTCTTGCGCGTAACGGCTGAAGGAACCTGCGACCGGGTTATGCACCGCCATCTCACCGAGGGCGCGCATGATCACCAGAATCGCCAGACCACCAATGATGTAGGACAGCATGATTGCAGGGCCGGCCATCTGGATGGCCTTGGCCGATCCCAGGAACAGTCCGACGCCAATACAGGCGCCCAGTGCCATCAGGCGAATGTGCCGCTCGCCCAGTTCCCGCTTGAGTGGGCCGCCTTGGGCGGTCTCACCGTGTGAAGGGTGGTTGCCGACTGGCATAGAAATACAACCTCATCTTGTTATTGGATATGACCGAACGAGCATCAATCGCACGGCCGATAGGCTGTGTGCGACGTCATGCCGGGCTCCACCTTGTGAGTGGGCCCGTCTGCAGGCAAGCCTGACAGTTCGACGGGGGCGAGCAGTATAGAAAGCTCACGCAGGTGCTTTTCACTGTATAACCGGCAATATTTGGAGAGAACTCTCGCCAAAAAGGCCTTTTGCGGAGAGAGAATAACCGCCAAGGGGCAAGGCGGTTGCACCTTGGGCAACTTCTCTTCACGACGCGGGCTACCGGATCGAGGCGCACCCTAGCAACAAAACCAGAGTTTTGATCTACAACTTTGGGCGATAACCCACAGTTTTTTAGGAAACATCTGATCTAACTGATACAAATTTTTCACCAGCGCTGGGCAGCGTCTAAGCTTCAGGCAAGAGTGAGGAACATAAGTGATCGGGCTAAAAACTATGGGCGCATTGTGGCAATCCGAACCTACAAGGACAGAGGGTCCTGCTGAGAATCCGGATGACGCACCGCCCCCAACACCCCACAAACGTCGCTTATGGTGGCGCCTGTTCTGGTTACTGCTGGTGCTCGCGATCATTGCCGCGGCGTACTGGGTTTCAGAGGAAGTTCGCACCTCCAGGCTACAAGCCCGGGAGTTCAGCCGTTTTGCCGCAACGCTGAGCTACTCCATGCATCCAGGCCCCACCGATGCCATGATCTATCCGGGTTCCGGCCCGTTCGACCAGCGCCTGGGCTACAGCGCCTTGGGCGAGTTTCTGCCCCGTCTGCTCAAGCGCGACTACGTCATCAAGGAACAGACCCGTTTCTCTCCTGCGCTGATGAGCTACGCCAAGCATGGACTGTTCGTTCCCTACCCGGAAAAAAGCCAGGTTGGCCTGTCGATCACCGACTGCACCGGCGATGTCCTGTACCAATATCGCTACCCGCAAATGCTCTACAGCAGCTTCGCAGCGATCCCACCGTTGATGGTGCACAGCCTGCTGTTTATCGAAAACCGCGAGTTACTCGACACCGATGAGCCACTGGCCAACCCCGCCGTGGACTGGCCACGCTTTGCCATGGCGGCCTACACCCAGGTGGCCAAGTTGCTCGCCCTGCCGGGCCAATCGGCGGGCGGCAGCACCCTGGCCACTCAGTTGGAAAAATACCGTCACTCGCCCGACGGCCTGACCGGTTCCGGCAGCGAGAAAATACGCCAGATGATCTCCGCCAGCGTTCGCGCCTATCAGGGCGGCCCGCAAACCTTCGAAGCCCGACAGAAGATTGTTCGCGACTACCTCAACAGTGTGCCGCTCTCGGCAGTGCCCGGGCATGGCGAAGTACACGGCATGGCTGAAGGCTTGCGGGTCTGGTATGGCGCCCACTTCGATCAGGTCAACGAGGCTTTGTTGTCCAACGCACAAGACCCTGCCAGCCTCGCCGCCCGCGGCTTGGCCCTGCGCCAGGTCTTGTCGCTGATGATTGCCCAGCGCCGTCCTTCCTACTTTCTTTCCAAGGGGCATGACGAACTGGCACTGCTGACCGACAGCCATATCCGCTTGTTGGGCGCCAACAACATCATCGACCCGGCACTGACCCAGGCCGCCTTGAAAAGCCAGGTCACTTATCGCGACTGGGTCCAGCAGCCGACTATCCAGCCGATCGTCACCAACAAAGGCATCAGCGTGGCCCGCAGCCGGCTGTCGTCGATGCTCAATCGTCCACTGTACGACCTCGACCGTCTCGACCTGTCGGCCACCACGACCTTGCAGTCAGACCTGCAACGCCAGGCCAGCCAATACTTGCGCGACTTGGCCGACCCGGCTTTCGCAGCCAAGGTTGGCCTGATGGGCGAGCGCTTGCTGACGCCCACCACCACCGGCCAGGTGCGCTATAGCTTTACCCTGTTCGAGCGCACACCCGACGGTTCTCGGGTGCGGGTGCAAACCGACAGCACCGACCAGCCGTTCGATATCAACGAAGGCAGCAAACTGGAACTGGGCTCCACCGCCAAACTGCGGGTACTGACGACCTACCTTGAGATCATGGCCGAGATGCACGACAAGTACGCTGCCATGACCCCGGCCGACCTCAAGAAGGTGCCCGTCGAAGACCTGGACCGATTGTCTCGTTGGGCGGTCGACTACCTGATCCAGAACAAGGATCGCAACCTGCCGGCCATGCTGGATGCGGCCTTGGAACGCAAATACTCGGCAAGCCCCGGCGAAGCGTTTTTTACCGGCGGTGGCATGCACGTGTTCAATAACTTCCGCCGCGAGGACAACGGCCGCAACCCGACCCTCAAGGAAGCCCTGCGTGAATCGATCAACTTGCCGTTTATCCGCCTGATGCGTGACCTGGTGCGCTATAGCGTGTACCAGGCGCCGAACAACAGCGGCGCTTTGCTGCGCGATGACAGCGACATGCGCCGCCAGGAATACCTGGTCAGCTTTGCCGACAAGGAAGGGACTGATTACCTGCTCAGGTTCTGGAAAAAATACCAACGCAAAACCTCACAGCAACGCTTGGACACTTTCCTCGACGGCCTACATGTCACGCCGATTCGCTTGGCGGCCGTGCATCGCTACCTGTTCCCCAACGCTGACCAGGCCACCTTCAACAGCTTTGTCCGGGCGCACCTGAAACTTAAAAAAGACACCGTCACCGACAAAAAACTCGACGACATGTATTACGCCTATGGCCCCGGCAAGTACGACCTGCCCGACCAGGGCTATATCGCCCGCTCCCACCCCCTGGATCTGTGGCTGCTCGGCTACCTGCTGGAGAACCCGGCCGCGCAGTTCAAGGATGCGGTCAAGGCCAGCCACTTCGAGCGCCAGGAAGTCTATGGCTGGCTGTTCAAGAGCAAACACAAGAGCGCGCGCGACAGCCGGGTGAGGACCATGGTCGAAATCGAAGCGTTCCTCGACATTCACCGCCGTTGGCAACGCGTAGGCTACCCATTCGATCACCTGGTACCCTCGCTGGCCACGGCCATCGGTAGCTCCGGCGACCGCCCGGCCGCACTCGCCGAATTGGTCGGCATCATTCAGAACGACGGTATCCGCATGCCGACGTTGCGTATCGACACGCTGCACTTTGCGGCCAATACGCCTTACGAAACCCAGGTGGTCAGCGACCCGGACAGGGGCCGTCGAGTGCTGCCTTCGGAAGTCGCCGCCGCCCTGCGCGGCGCGCTTTCCCAAGTGGTGGATGCCGGTACTGCACGGCGCGTGCAAGGCACCTTCAAGACGTCCGATGGCACGCCGCTGATCATGGGCGGCAAGACCGGGACCGGTGACAACCGCATTGAAAGCTTCGGTGCCGGCGGGCGGATGATTGGCTCGCGTTCACTCAACCGCACGGCGACATTCGTGTTCTACATTGGTGATCACCACTTCGGCACGCTGACGGCCTTCGTGCCGGGCCGGGCCGCCGAAACCTTCAAGTTCACCTCCGCCTTGCCCGTTCAGGTGCTCAAAGGCATGGCGCCCTTCCTGATGCCGTATCTGGAACCGGGCACCAATACCCTGTGCAAAGTCCCTCCCAAGGTTGACCCGAGCCAGTCGGCTATCGTTACCAACCTGCATTGACGTTAGAGCCGCCAGCGCCGGAGCGCGCTGGCGGCCAACAACCTGCCCTCTGGTACCACCCGTCAATAATAATAGTTCTCGATTGCGCCGACCCATTTCAAGATATATCTTAAGAAACTTCTTAAGTAATATCTCAACACATGGAGCGACACATGAAAGACCATCACCTCCATCGTGACCACCACGAAGGCCACGACCTGTTCGAACGCGGACCTCGTGGCCGTGAGCGCGGACGCGGGCCACGGGTATTTGCCCCCGGAGACATCAAGCTTTTGCTACTGGCGTTGATCGCCGACCTGCCTTGCCATGGCTATGACCTGATCCGCCAGATCGAAGGCATGTTCGACGGCGCTTACAGCCCCAGCCCCGGCGTGATCTACCCGACCCTGACGTTCCTGGAAGAAAGTGAACTGATCGAAAGCAATACCGAGGGCAGCAAAAAGCGCTTCTGCATCACCCCAGCCGGGCAACTGTCGCTGAGTGAACAGGCCGTGGCCCTGGACGGCGTGCGCATGCGCATCGAAGTGAGCAAGCGCGCCCTGCGGGGGCACGATCGCCCACCGGAGATTCATGAAGCCGTCCACAACCTGCGCCACGCCCTGCAAATGCACCATGGTCGCTGGAGCCCGGAAGAAATCACGCGAGTTCGCGACCTGCTCAACGAGACGGCCAAGGCGATTGCCGCCGGCCCTTCACACCCAATCCCTCCTCAGGAGACTGCTGAATGACTGCCAGTGCCACCGACTCCATTCACCGTGTCATGCATGAAATCAAACGCCGCCGCCTGCAAGTGTTGCGCGTTGTAGACCTCACCCCACGGATGCGCCGCATCACCGTTGGCGGTCCGCAGCTTGAAGGCTTTCTGAGCCAGGGCAGTGACGACCACCTCAAACTGCTGTTCGCGACCAACCCTCAAGAACAGGCAGCGCTCGAAAACATGCGTCTGGGTGGCCCGGCGCCCGAAGGCGCAAAACCTGCCATGCGCGACTACACCCCACGCCGTATCGACCTGGCAGCGGGTGAGTTGGATATCGATTTTGTCTTGCATGGCGATGGCCCCGCCTCGACTTGGGCAGAGCAGGCTGAACCCGGCCAGGACCTGTGGGTCGCTGGGCCGCGCAGCTCGATGATCGTGCCGGATGTATTCGACAGCTACCTGCTGATCGGCGATGAGACCGCCATCCCGGCCATTGCTCGCCGCCTGGAAGAGTTACCCGGCAATCGCCAGGTACAGGTCATCATCGAAATTGAAGATGCGCAGGAACAACAGCCGCTGCAAAGCGCCGCGAATGTCCAGGTGATCTGGGTGCCGCGTCACGAGAAATCATTGTTGGAAGTGGTCGCTGGGCTGTCCCGCCTGGACGGAGAGCTGTACGCCTGGATCGCCACGGAAGCGGCGCTGTCACGCAAACTTCGCCGCGTACTGATCGATGACATGGGCTTGCGGGAAAGCCAGATCAAGGCGGCAGGTTACTGGCGCCTGGATGAAAACGACGAGGGCTGATCAACGTTGCGCCTTGACCAATGCAAGGCGCCTGCCCTGCCAGCGATCCAGCCCGATCAGCATCAGCGCCAGCAACAGAAACACCAGCAGAATCACCAGGGCGTTGATCATCACCCGCCCATACCCCAGCGTGGCGACGTCGATAAAGGGATAGGGATACACCCCGATCCAGTGCCCGCGCAGCAACGCATAGCCAAAATACACCAGCGGATACACGGCCCAGGGCAACAAATGCCCAACCCTCAGGCTACCTTTGGGCACACAGGCCCACCAATACACCACGAACAGCAGCGGCATCACATCGTGCAACAGGCCATCGGCCAACCACTGCAAGCCCTGCGGTTGCCAGAGGTGGCGCAACAGCAGGCTGTAGGTCAAGGCGACCATGATGATGCTGACGGTGATTCCCGAGACGACCCACGGCGCCAGAAAGAACCGGCGCATCGTCCCCTCCCGGCCGAAGGCGGCATGGCTCAGCGCCGTGGCGACCAAGGTGTTGGTGAGAATGGTGAAGTAGCTGAAAAAACTCACCAACCCGCCCAGCAGGCTGGCGTCATTGGCCAGGCGTGAGACAAAGATCAAGTACAACTGCACGACCAGCGCCAGCCAGCCCAGCCCGGCGGCAATCTTGATGAACATCAACATGGGCGGGGAAAGGGACGAGGCGTCGCTGGGCATAGTGAATTCCTTGTTGAGATCAGCCTTTGGCTTTTTGGCGCAGCATGTACAAATACAGGGATTCGACCTTCTCCCGGGCCCACGGCGTGCGGCGCAGGAAGGTCAGGCTCGACTTGATGCTCGGGTCGCTCTTGAAGCAGCGCAGGTCGACACGCTCGGCCAGCCCTTGCCACTGGTACTCCTCGACCAGCGCCGTCAGCACCTGCTCCAGCGTTACACCGTGCAAGGGATTTTTGTTCTGTGCAGTCATGCCAGGGCTCCAGCCAAGAGAAAGGGCACGCACCTTAGCTGAGGCATCGGGCAGCGGGAAGAGATTACGTGTCTGCCCTGCGCAATAACATCAGCCAAGATTCTATTTTTGTCGTAGCTCGTTTCCGTAGGAAGAATCCACCTCCACAGATTCTAGTGCGTGCCGACAGGGTTGTCGGATGAAGCCATTGTCGCGACAACTTGAGATGTTATATTGTTTCACTTTAATCAAGCACCTCAAGGAAACCCGGATGTCCTCCCTTCCCACTCGCCCGCTCATCCTGGGTCTGTCGCCCCTCGCGGCAGCCCTGATGCTGGCGTCAACCCCAGCGACCGCGCTGGAATTGCAACCCCAGGTCGTGACCGCCAACCCGCTGGGCAACGCCCAACTGGCGGCCCCGAGCACCACCCTGCAAGGCGACGATCTGACCCTGGCACAAAAGGGCAGCCTGGGTGAAACCCTCAACAACCAGCCCGGCGTGTCCTCGACCTGGTTTGGACCGGGCGCCAGCCGACCGATCATTCGAGGCCTGGACGGCGACCGCATTCGCTTGCTGCGCAATGGTGTCGGCGCCCTGGATGCCTCATCGCTGTCGTACGATCACGCTGTGCCCATGGATCCGGTCACGGTCGATCGCATCGAAATCATTCGCGGCCCGGCTGCGCTGCTCTATGGTGGCAATGCCATCGGCGGCGTAGTGAACAGCTTCGACAATCGCATTCCAACCGAAGCCATCAATGGCATCCACGGTGCCGGTGAGCTGCGTTACGGCGGTGCCGACACCACCCGCAGCGCCGCCGGTAAACTGGAAGCCGGGGACGGTCGCTTCGCCCTGCACCTGGACGCCAACTCACGCGAGTTCAACGACCTGCGCATCCCAGGCTACGCCCATAGCGCCAAGGTTCGCAGCCAAGAAGACGAAGGCGGCAAACACCGCCTGGACAACAGTGACGGTCGTCAGGACGGCGGTGCAGTGGGCGGCACCTACACATGGGACGACGGCTATGCGGGGCTTTCCTACAGTCACTACGACGCCAATTACGGCTCCCCTGCCGAAGAGGACGTCCGCCTACGCATGCAGCAGGACCACTACGCCTTTGCCTCTGAGCTGCGCAATCTGCAAGGCCCCTTCTCGTCCATCAAGCTCAATGCTGGCTATACCGATTACGAGCACCGGGAAATCGAAGACGGTGAAGTGGGCACGATCTTCAAGAACAAGGGCTATGAAGCGCGAGTCGAGGCCCGGCATCAACCCATAGGGCCGGTGGAAGGCGTGGTGGGTGTGCAGTTCAACCGCAGCGAGTTTTCGGCCCTGGGCGAAGAAGCCTTCGTCCCCGAGAGCCATACCGACAGCGCCGCGCTGTTTGTGCTGGAACAATGGCAAGCCACTGACCGCCTGGCCTTGAGCCTTGGCGGACGACTGGAACATACCCGGGTCGACCCGGATGCGGCAGGCAACGAACGCTTCGAAGGTGACCGGGCTGCAAGCTTTACCGCCGGTAGCTTGTCTTCCGGGGCTGTCTACACATTGACACCGGTCTGGTCGTTGGCCGCGACCCTGGGCTACACCGAGCGCGCTCCGACTTTCTACGAACTCTATGCCAATGGCGCCCACGTCGCCACCGGCACCTTTGAAGTGGGCGACGCTAGCCTTTCCAAGGAGAAGGCTGTCTCCAGCGACCTGGCGCTGCGCTTCGACAATGGCGTGCACAAAGGCAGTTTCGGCGTGTTCTACAGTCACTTCTCCAACTACATCGGTCTGTTGAACAGCGGCCGTACGCTGGATGATGAAGGCCAGGAAGACGCCGACGGCATCCCGGAATACCTCTATAGCGGTGTGCGCGCACGCTTCTGGGGTATCGAAGCCCAGGATCATTGGACCTTAAGTGAAAACGCCTACGGCAAGTTTGCCCTCGAACTGTCGGGCGACTACACCCGCGCGAAGAACCTCGACAACGGCGAAGACTTG
Source organism: Pseudomonas sp. KH_021 (assembly GCF_057838865.1). NCBI lineage: Bacteria > Pseudomonadati > Pseudomonadota > Gammaproteobacteria > Pseudomonadales > Pseudomonadaceae > Pseudomonas > Pseudomonas sp. KH_021. The sequence continues at coordinate 5,057,926 of NZ_CM174477.1, forward strand.
CCGCGCATCGCGCCGCTGCGCCTGGGCAGCGGCCTACTCTGGGAGCGTGAGCGCTGGCAGGCACGGGTAGATGTGCAACACGCCAGCAGCCAGCACAACAAACCCGCCAATGAAACCAGCACCGACGGCTATACCACCCTGGGCGCCAGCGTCGGCTATCGCTTCGATGTAGCCGACAGCCAGTGGCTGGCTTTTGTCAAAGGCGAGAACCTCACCGATCAGACCGTGCGCTATGCAAGCTCCATCCTGCGCGATATCGCTCCGGCGCCTGGGCGTAGCGTAGCCGTCGGCTTGCGCACAGCCTTCTAGCCCCTGCCGTAGCCAAATCGCACCGGGTCATGCGCCATTGTTGCAATGACGGCAACGACCTGGTGTGACATTTTGTCTTTTTTCTTACATCTACCGCTATATCCTGCTTGCCGTCACGCTGAAACGCTTCACTTCGCTTCATTAACCAGACGCCCAAGCCGCCCTGTTCGATGCCAACTCCCTCCAACCTTGAGCGCGACAATGGCTTCAAGCTCAGCGGCAGCGGTACTCAGGGCGCAGTCATTCCAGTGGAGTTGGTCTGGACACCGCGCGTCAATGGCTTCCCAAGGGAATATCGAGCCGGTTACTACTACAGTAGTGCTAAGGCTAATGACGTCTACAAGGATAGCAACGATCAGCCAGCAGCACTGAGCGGCCAAGCCTATCGCAGCCGGTCGAGCAAACATGGGCTGTGGCTTGGCGTGCAACAGCAACTGACCAGCACAGCGAGTGACCACTCGCGGGGGTTGAGCGTGTTTGCCCATGCAACGAATACAGCGCCGAACTCTATTACGGCGTACACCTCACCGACTGGCTCACCGTGCGCCCGAACCTGCAGTACATCCGCCATCCAGGCGGCGCCCCGCAGGTCGATGATGCCGTGATCGCCGGCCTGAAAATCCAGAGTTCCTTCTAAAACGATCCACGCCTGAACGACGCGGGCGCTGCCCGCCTGCTGTTAACTTACGGAGAACACACTATGGGCACTGAGGGTGCTTCAAACCGCAATCGCCTGCTACCCGGCCTGCTCGGCGCGCTATTGGTGCTGATGGGCCTGGCCATGCTGGTCGGCGGCATCAAATTGAGCTCACTGGGTGGCTCACTGTATTACTTGCTCGCCGGTATCGGTTTTGGCGTCAGTGGGCTTCTGCTCTTGGCCGGCCATCGCGCCGCATTGGGCCTGTACGCGTTAACCCTGCTGGCCAGCACCGTCTGGGCCCTGCTGGAAGTCGGCCTGGACTGGTGGCAATTGGTCCCGCGCCTGTCGCTGTGGTTTGCCTTGGGCGTGGTGTTGCTGCTGCCCTGGTTCCGCCGCCCCCTGCTGCGCGATGCCCCTGCCCCCCTGGCGACCGGCGCCTTGAGCGTAGCGGTGGTGCTGGCCGGCGCGACGGCCGTCGCCAGCCAGTTCACCCACCCGGGTGAAGTCTTCGGCCAGTTCGAGCGTGACAGCACCGATATGCAAAGCACGGCCCCTGACATGCCTGAAGGCGAATGGCAGGCCTATGGCCGCACTGAGTTCGGCGACCGCTACTCGCCGCTCAAGCAGATCACCCCGCAAAACGCCAAACAGCTGCAAGAAGCCTGGCGTATCCGCACCGGCGACCTGCCGAGCGCGGATGACCCGGTCGAGCTGACCAACCAGAACACGCCGCTGAAGGTCAATGGCATGCTCTATGCCTGCACCGCCCACAGCAAAGTGCTGGCCCTGGACCCGGACACCGGCAAGGAAATCTGGCGCTTCGACCCGCAGATCAAGAGCCCGGTCGGCTTCAAGGGCTTCGCCCACATGACCTGCCGTGGCGTTTCGTACTATGACGAAAACAGCTACCTCAACAACAGCTCCATCAGCACCCCGGCAGTCTTGAGCGAAGCTGGCAAAGCTGTTGTCGCCACCTGCCCGCGTCGTCTGTTCCTGCCAACCGCCGATGCTCGCCTGATCGCCTTGAACGCCGACACCGGCAAGGTCTGTGAAAGCTTCGGCAACCAGGGCGTGATTGACCTGACTCACGGTATTGGCCCGTTCACGGCCGGTGGTTACTACTCCACCTCGCCTGCGGCCATCACCCGCAACCTGGTCATCCTCGGCGGCCACGTGACCGACAACGAGTCGATCAATGAGCCGTCCGGCGTGATCCGTGCTTTCGATGTGCACGATGGCCACCTGGTCTGGAACTGGGACAGTGGCAACCCCGAGGCCACCGAGCCGCTGAAGGACGGCCAGTTCTATACCCGCAACTCGCCGAACATGTGGTCGCTGGCCAGCGTCGACGAAAAGCTGGGCATGGTCTATCTGCCCCTGGGCAACCAGACCCCGGACCAGTGGGGCGGCGATCGCACCCCTGCCTCGGAAAAATACAGCGCAGGCCTGGTCGCGCTGGACCTGAACTCGGGCAAGGTGCGCTGGAACTACCAGTTCACACACCATGACCTGTGGGACATGGACGTTGGCAGCCAGCCGACCCTGCTGGACATGAAAACCGCCGAGGGCGTCAAACCTGCGCTGATCGCGCCGACCAAGCAAGGCAGCCTGTACGTCCTGGACCGTCGCGATGGCACACCGATCGTGCCGATTCGTGAAATCCCGGCGCCCACCGGCGCCGTGCCGGGTGACCACACCGCGCCGACCCAGGCCCGCTCGGACCTGAACCTGCTGGGCCCGGACCTGACCGAAAAAGCCATGTGGGGCGTCACCCCGTTCGACCAGATGCTCTGCCGCATCCAGTTCCGCTCGCTGCGTTACGAAGGCCAGTACACCCCGCCGTCGGAGCAAGGCAGCATCATTTATCCGGGTAACGTTGGGGTGTTCAACTGGGGCAGCGTCTCGGTCGACCCGGTTCGCCAATTGCTGTTCACCACCCCTAACTACATGGCCTTCGTTTCCAAGATGGTCAAGCGCGCCGATGTCGCCGAAGGCAGCAAGCGCGAAAGCGAAACCAGTGGTGTGCAACCCAACGCCGGCGCCCCTTACGCGGTCATCATGTACCCCTTGATGTCGCCGATCGGCGTCCCCTGCCAGGCACCTGCCTGGGGTTACGTGGCGGCTATCGACCTGACCACCGCCAAAGTGGTCTGGAAACACAAGAACGGCACCAGCCGTGACAGCTCGCCGCTGCCCATTGGCGTGCCACTGGGCGTGCCGAGCATGGGCGGCTCGATGGTCACCGCAGGCGGAGTAGGCTTCCTGAGCGGCACCCTGGACCAATACCTGCGTGCCTACGACGTCAAGAACGGCAAGGAACTGGGCGCATGGCGCCTGCCTGCTGGCGGCCAGTCCACGCCGATGACCTACACCGGCAAGAATGGCAAGCAGTACGTGCTGGTGACCGCTGGCGGCCACGGCTCACTGGGGACCAAGATGGGTGACTATGTGATCGCTTACAAACTGCCCTGATGTAGGAGCCCCTGTGGGAGCCAAGCTTGCTCGCGATGCAGACGCCACGGTACATCTGGCAGAACGCAGTGAAGCTATCGTGAGCAAGCTTCACTCCCACACCGATTTCCGCTCACTACGATATCAAGCAGTGAACTTTTGAACCTGTGGGCCATGCGATGGCTTCACCGCAGTCCCGAGGCGGCTACCTTTAAGGGTCAGCCGCCTTTTTTGTGCCCGCCTTGCATTGAAACCACTTCGCGATTGCCCCATCTAAGGTCCATAGTCATTTGCGCAGGTGCCCCATGAGCGACCAGCAAGCCCTAAACGATCTCCCCGAAGACCCCAGCGAAACCGTGGAACCGGACCCTTCCAGCGAACCAAAAACTGGCCTGGCACTGCCCGATCACAGCTTGCCGGACAAGGTCTACATCATTCCGATCCACAACCGGCCCTTCTTCCCGGCACAAGTCCTGCCGGTCATTGTCAACGAAGAGCCCTGGGCCGAAACGCTGGATCTGGTCGCCAACACCCCGCATCACTCCCTGGCGCTGTTCTTCATGGACACCCCGGTTGAAGATCACCGCCACTTCGATACCTCGCGCCTGCCGTTATACGGCACGCTGGTCAAGGTTCACCATGCCAGCCGCGAAAACGGCAAACTGCAATTTGTAGCCCAAGGCCTGACCCGGGTTCGCATCCGCAGCTGGCTCAAGCACCACCGCCCACCCTACCTGGTGGAAGTCGAATACCCGCACCAACCGGCCCAGCCCACCGACGAGGTCAAGGCCTACGGCATGGCCCTGATCAATGCGATCAAGGAGTTGCTGCCGCTCAACCCGCTCTATAGCGAAGAGCTGAAAAACTACCTCAATCGCTTCAGCCCCAACGACCCCTCGCCGTTGACCGACTTTGCCGCCGCGCTGACCTCGGCCACCGGCAACGAACTGCAGGAAGTGCTCGATTGCGTGCCCATGCTCAAGCGCATGGAGAAAGTCTTGCCGATGCTGCGCAAGGAAGTCGAAGTCGCACGCCTGCAAAACGAGATTTCCGCCGAGGTGAACCGCCAGATCGGTGAGCACCAGCGCGAGTTCTTCCTCAAGGAGCAACTCAAGGTCATCCAGCAGGAGCTGGGGCTGACCAAGGACGATCGCAGCGCCGACGTCGAACAGTTCGAGCAACGCTTGCAAGGCAAAACCCTGCCGCCCGCCGCGAAAAAGCGCATCGACGAAGAGCTGGGCAAACTGTCGATCCTGGAAACCGGCTCGCCCGAATACGCAGTGACCCGCAATTACCTGGACTGGGCGACAGCCCTGCCCTGGGGTGTCTATGGCAAGGACAAACTCGACCTCAAGCATGCTCGCAAAGTGCTCGACCAGCACCACGCCGGGCTCGATGACATCAAGGCCCGCATCCTCGAATTCCTTGCCGTGGGCGCCTACAAGGGCGAGATCAGCGGCTCTATCGTGCTGCTGGTAGGCCCGCCCGGCGTGGGCAAGACCAGCGTCGGCAAATCCATTGCCGAGTCCCTTGGCCGACCGTTTTATCGCTTCAGTGTCGGCGGCATGCGTGACGAGGCCGAGATCAAGGGCCACCGTCGTACCTACATCGGCGCCCAACCGGGCAAGCTGGTGCAGGCGCTCAAGGATGTCGAAGTGATGAACCCGGTCATCATGCTCGACGAGATCGACAAGATGGGCCAGAGCTACCAAGGCGACCCCGCCTCGGCACTGCTTGAAACCCTGGACCCAGAACAGAACGTCGACTTCCTCGACCATTACCTGGACCTGCGCCTGGACCTCTCCAAGGTGCTGTTCGTGTGCACCGCCAACACTATGGATTCGATCCCAGGCCCCCTGCTGGACCGGATGGAAGTGATTCGCCTGTCGGGCTATATCACCGAAGAAAAGCTCGCCATCGCCAAGCGCCACCTGTGGCCCAAGCAACTGGCCAAGGCCGGTGTCGCCAAAACCCGCCTGAGCATCAGCGATACCGCCCTGCGCGCGGTGATCGAAGGTTATGCCCGTGAGGCTGGCGTGCGACAGCTGGAAAAACAGTTGGGCAAACTGATCCGCAAGGCGGTGGTCAAACTGCTCGACAACCCGGACGCCATCATCAAGATCGTCCCCAAGGATTTGGAAGAGTCGCTGGGCATGCCGGTGTTTCGTAGCGAGCAGGTACTCTCGGGCACCGGTGTGATTACCGGGCTTGCCTGGACCAGCATGGGCGGTGCGACGCTGCCCATCGAAGCGACACGCGTTCACTCACTTAACCGGGGTTTCAAGTTGACCGGGCAATTGGGCGAGGTGATGAAAGAATCGGCCGAGATTGCCTACAGCTACGTCAGTTCGCACCTCAAGCAATTCGGTGGCGACCCGACATTCTTTGACGAAGCCTTTGTGCACCTGCATGTGCCAGAAGGCGCAACGCCCAAGGATGGCCCCAGCGCGGGCGTGACCATGGCCAGCGCCCTGCTGTCGCTGTCTCGCGACCAAGCGCCGAAAAAAGGCGTGGCCATGACCGGAGAGCTGACCCTGACTGGGCATGTACTGCCGATTGGGGGCGTGCGCGAGAAAGTCATTGCCGCGCGCCGGCAGAAGATTTACGAGCTGATCCTTCCCGAAGCCAACCGCGGCCACTTCGAAGAACTGCCCGACTACCTGAAGGAAGGCATCACCGTACACTTCGCCAAGCGCTTTGCCGATGTGGCAAAGGTGTTGTTCTAACGGTAGGAGCCGAGCTTGTCGGGGCGCCGAACCGTCGCGATGCAGGCGCCGCGGTATTCCAGGCAAACCGCGTCGATCCCATCGCCGCGGTCCGGCGTTCCGGCAAGCCGTGCTCCTACCCCACCCCGTTGGTGCGGCGGGCCGGCTGTAGGAGCAGAGCTCGCTCGCGATAAAGGCGCCGCGGTTTGGAGGCATCAGATACCGACGTTTCGGTTATGCTTGGGCTGTCCAAGCCCGACCGGAGCCTCTATGCCCACCGTCCGCCTGATCGTTGCCTTGAGTTTTGCCCTGCTCACCGCCTGTGCCACCCAGGCGCCAGAAAATGTCAACCTGCACAAGCAATCCCAGTGCCCCCTGCCCCTGCAGGTCGGCCAGCACCTCACCCTGACCCTGCCCAGCAACCCCACCACGGGTTTTCGCTGGCTGGTGCAAAACCCCGCGGGCAGCATCCTGCGCAGCCTGGGGCCAGAGGTTTACAGCAACCCGGAAGACGCAGGCCTGGTTGGCAGTGGGGGGCAATCCGTCTGGCGCTATCAGGCACAGGCCGCAGGTGAAGGCCACCTGATCCTGGTCTACCAGCAACCCTGGGCACCCGAAGTCAGCCCCGCGAAAACCTTCGACTGCGTCATACAGGTGAAATGACATGCGCTGGCTGAGCCTGGGGTTGCTGGGTGCCGTACTGTTTGTGTATGGCCTGAGCACCAGCTCGCCCTGGCTGTGCCTGCTCAGCAAGCCCCTGCCGGTGCTGGCGCTGCTGGGCTGGCTGCACCAAGCGCCAGCCGGCGTGTATCGGCGCTGGATTATCGTGGGCCTGCTGTTTTCATTGCTGGGCGATGTGCTGCTGGCCTGGCCTACCGATCTATTCGTATTCGGCCTGGGCGCGTTCTTGCTGGCGCACCTGGCCTATTTGCGGGCCTATTTGGATAACAGCCGGCGATTGGCCCCCATCGCGCTAACGGTGGCTGTCGTGACTGGCATGCTCTTGCTGGGCGTGTTGATTGCCCACGATCTGGGCGAGTTGCTGATTCCGGTCTGTGTCTATGCCCTGGCAATCAGCGCGATGCTCTGGCGCGCGCTGGCCTGCGCGGGCCTGGCCGCCGCAGGGGCCGTGGCCTTCGTGTTTTCGGACAGCGTGATCGGCATCGACCGTTTCGTCAGCCCGTTCGCGGCAGCGCCCTACCTGATCATCCTCGCCTACTGGCTCGGCCAGTGGGGAATCGCCGCCTCGGCCTGGCAGCCAGCACGGCGTTCATCCGCCAGCGATGCATCCACCGGCCAACTTGGCTAAAATACCCGCCTTTTACCCTCTGCCGTTGGAATTGCCGTGAGCAAAGAGCCCGATCGCCTATTCGCCCAGCCGCTGGACCAGGTCCCCGACTTCGCCTTCAACGAAGACGTGGTCCGGGTGTTCCCGGACATGATCAAGCGCTCAGTGCCCGGCTACCCGACCATTGTCGAGAACCTCGGCGTGCTCGCCGCCCAGTTCGCCCAGCCGCACACTGTGCTTTACGATCTGGGCAGCTCGCTGGGCGCCGTCACCCAGGCCTTGCGCCGGCACGTGCGCAGCGAAGACTGCCGGGTGATTGCCGTGGACAACTCCCAGGCCATGGTCGAGCGCTGCCGCGAATACCTCAATGCGCAGGACTCGATGTTTCAGGAACTGCTGCCCGTGGACGTGGTTGAGGGCGATATCCTTGCCCTGGACTTCAAGCCCGCCTCGGTCGTGGCCCTGAACTTCACCCTGCAATTCATCGCCCCGGAACAGCGCCTGGCCCTGCTCACGCGCATCCGCCAGGCGCTGGTGCCAGGCGGCGCGATGATCCTGTCAGAGAAGCTGCGTTTCAACGACAGCGATGAACATGCCCTGCTCACCGACCTGCACATCGCCTTCAAGCGCGCCAATGGCTACAGCGACCTGGAAATTGCCCAGAAACGCAGCGCCATCGAAAACGTGATGAAGCCCGACAGCCTCGAAGAACACCGCGAACGCCTGCTGGCGGCCGGTTTCTCGAAGGTCGTACCCTGGTTCCAATGCCTTAACTTTGCCTCGTTGATTGCCCTGCCATGATTGATTTGTCTCCGTTAGTCCGCCGTATGGCGGGTACTCCCCTGGCCACCTGGGCCGAAGGCCTGCAGGCTCAACTCGACGCCAAGATGGAAAAAGGCCATGGCGATCTGGAGCGTTGGCAAAGCGCGCTCAATGCCCTGCCTGAACTGACACCGACCACCCTCGACCTGCAGACTGGCCTGACTCTGGACACCGACTGCGACAGCGAAACCCGCGAACGCATGCACCAGGCCCTGATGGGCCTGTCGCCATGGCGCAAGGGCCCGTTCGATCTGTTTGGTGTGCACGTGGACACCGAATGGCGCTCGGACTGGAAATGGTCACGGGTTTCACCGCACCTGGACCTGCGCGGCAAGCGCGTACTCGATGTGGGCTGCGGCAACGGCTACTACCAGTGGCGGATGCTCGGCGCCGGCGCCGACAGCGTCATCGGTGTCGACCCCAACTGGCTGTTCTTCTGTCAGTTCCAGGCCGTTCAGCGTTACCTGCCGGACCTGCCGGCCTGGCACCTGCCGTTCGCCCTGGAAGACCTGCCAGCCAACCTGGAGGGCTTTGATACCGTATTTTCCATGGGCGTGTTCTACCACCGCCGCTCGCCCATCGAGCACCTGCTGGCGCTCAAGGATTGCCTGGTCAAAGGTGGCGAACTGGTACTGGAAACGCTGGTGGTCGAAGGCGACCAGCATCAAGTGCTGGTCCCAGAGGATCGCTATGCGCAGATGCGCAACGTGTGGTTCCTGCCCTCGGTCCCCGCGCTGGAACTGTGGCTGCGTCGCGCCGGCTTCAAGGACGTGCACTGCGTAGACGTCAGCGTCACCAGTATTGAAGAACAACGCAGCACCGACTGGATGCGCTATCAGTCGCTGGGCGACTTCCTCGACCCGCAAGATCACAGCAAGACCGTCGAAGGCCTGCCCGCGCCGATGCGCGCAGTGATCGTCGCACGCAAATAACCCTGGCCCTATGTAGCCGCTGCCGAAGGCTGCGATGCGCCCCGCCAGGGGCGCCATTACGGATCTCAGGATCCCGCGCCCGCTTTGCGGTGGTCCGGCATTCCGGCGATCGCAGCCTGACGGCAGCGGCTACAGTCGATCGCAGCCTCGCGGCAGCGGCTACTGTCCGTTTTAACTACGGGCTGTTGTTTATCGCCATGGATTTTCTCCTGACTTAATTTGAATTGTCTCCAGAACTCCTGTGAGCGTTCAGCGCCCCCTTCTGCCATGACGCCTGTAGAACACAACAGCACTGCGCCCAACACCCACAACTTAATCGTTTTCATGAACACACCTCTTCAGTTCTTTGTGTAGGGCTTAATAATAAAGAGAGGCAACTAACCCACGCATGAGCGCTTAGTTACAATTTTGAAAGCTTCCAACTATTCAGGTGCATCAAGACGGTCCTCAACGACTTCCTCCTTTCGATGCGCCCAGTGATAAAGCGCTGGCAATACCAGAAGTGTCAGGGCTGTAGAGGACAGAATCCCGCCGATCACCACCGTCGCCAGCGGCCGCTGAACCTCTGCACCGGTGCCGGTGGCCAGGGCCATGGGAATAAACCCCAGCGATGCCACCAATGCGGTCATCAAGACAGGCCGCAATCGCGTCAATGCGCCTTCGTCTATGGCCACCCGCAAGCTTCGCCCCTCTTCGCGCAGGTTGCGGATAAAGGCAATCATCACCAGCCCGTTAAGCACTGCCACACCCGACAAGGCAATAAAGCCGACCCCAGCGGAAATCGACAATGGAATATCGCGCATCCACAAGGCGATGACTCCGCCGGTCAAGGCAAAGGGAATGCCGGTGAACACCAGTAGCCCGTCCTTGAGGTTGTTGAACATCATGAACAACAAGGCAAATACCAGCAGCAGTGCCACCGGCACCACGATTTGCAAACGCTTGGCCGCCGATTGCAGTTGTTCGAATTGACCGCCCCAACTCGTCCAATACCCGGCTGGAACTTGCACTTGCCGATCCAGCCGGGCTTGTGCGTCCTCCACGAACGAGCCGATATCGCGACCGCGCACATTGGCACTGACCACCACCAGCCGCTTGCCGTTTTCGCGGCTGATTTGGTTAGGCCCCTGAGCCAGCTCAAGGCGGGCGACCTGAGACAGCGAGATAAACCCGATACCCGTGCTGCCCGCCGTGGCCGGCACTGGAATCAGCAATTGGGACAGCCCCTCAATGTCAGTGCGCAGGGTGTCGGACAGGCGCACCACCATGTCAAAACGACGGTCACCCTCATACAGAGTCCCTGCGCGACGACCGCCCACGGCCACTGCAACGGTATCTTGCACATCGCCGATGTTCAGGCCATAGCGCGCCGCCTTGTCGCGGTCAATCTCAATGGTCAGCACGGGCAGGCCCGAGGTCTGCTCGACCTTCACCTCGGACGCCCCCGGCACCCCTTGCAGGGCCTGGGCGATTTGCGCCGCGGTACGGTTGAGTACGGCCATGTCATCACCGAAGACCTTCACCGCCACATCACTGCGCACGCCTGAAATCAGCTCGTTGAAACGCAGCTGGATAGGTTGTGACAGTTCAAAGTTGCTGCCCGGCACCAAGGCACTGGCGCGCTGGATGTCGGCAATCAACTGCTCTCGGGTTTTATCAGGATCGGGCCACTGGCTCTGTGGCTTGAGCATCACATAACTGTCGGAGATATTCGGTGGCATCGGGTCGGACGCAATCTCGGCGGTACCGGTACGAGCGAACACCCGCTCGACTTCAGGCACCTGTTCGAGCACCGTCTTTTCCAGTTGCTGCTGCATCTGCACGGACTGCGTCAGGCTGGTGCCCGGAACGCGCAAGGCCTGCAGGGCAAAATCCCCTTCGCTCAGGCTGGGAACGAATTCACTGCCCATGCGACTGGCCACCAGCCCCGACAGGGCGATGGACAGCAGCGCCAGGCCAAAGGCGATCGAGCGATGATTCATCACCCAGTTCAATACCGGCGCATAGCCCTGTTTGGCGCTGCGCATCAGCAGGTTTTCGTCTTCCTTGACCTTGCCGGTCACCCACAGCGCAATCGCGGCCGGAACAAAGGTCACCGACAGAATCATCGCGCCGAGCAAGGCGATGACCACGGTAAACGCCATCGGGTGGAACATTTTGCCCTCCACCCCGGTCAACGCGAAGATCGGCAGGTACACCACCATGATGATCAACTGGCCGAAAATCAGCGGCCGACGCGCTTCCCTGGCTGCGTTGAACACTTCGTGCATCCGCTCACTGCGGCTGAGCAAACGGCCTCGTTGCTGCTGAGCATGGGCCAACCGCCTGATTGCGTTTTCAACAATTACCACCGCACCGTCGACAATGATGCCGAAGTCCAATGCGCCAAGGCTCATCAGATTGGCGCTGACCTTATTGGCGAACATGCCGGTAAAGGTAAACAGCATGGCCAATGGAATGACCATTGCCGTGATCAGCGCGGCGCGGATATTACCCAGGAACAGGAACAGCACCGCGATCACCAGAATCGCACCTTCGATCAAGTTGGTCTTGACCGTGGCAATCGCCTTGTCGACCAGCGTCGTGCGGTCATAAACCGTCACCGCCACCACGCCGTCAGGCAAGCTGCGATTGATCTCGGCAAGCTTGGCGGCCACCGCCTGGGAAACGGTGCGACTGTTCTCGCCAATCAGCATGAACACCGTACCCAAGACCACTTCGCGCCCGTTCTCGGTCGCCGCCCCCGTGCGCAGTTCACGGCCGATGCCCACCTGCGCGACGGCACTGACACGGATCGGTGTGCCGTCGACATTGGCGATCACGATATTGGCAATGTCGGCGATGCCGGCCAATTGGCCCGGCGCGCGAATCAGTAATTGTTCGCCGTTGCGTTCGATGTAGCCGGCGCCGACGTTGGCATTATTACGCTCAAGTGCCACCAACAGGTCATTGAGGGTCAACTTGTAAGCGGCCAGGCGCTTGGGGTCCGGGGCGATCTGGTATTCCTTGGCATAACCGCCGATGCTGTTGATCTCCGCCACACCGCGCACATTGCGCAATTGCGGCTTGATGATCCAGTCCTGGACCTCACGGAGATCAGTCGACGTCCATGGGCTGCCATCGGCCTTCAATGCGCCCTCCCTGGCCTCTACCGTCCACAGGAAAATTTCGCCAAGGCCCGTGGAGATCGGCCCCATGGTGGCTTCCACGCCCTCGGGCAATTGTTCACGCGCCCCCTGCAGCCGTTCGTTGACCAACTGGCGAGCGAAGAACAAATCAGTGCCGTCATCGAAAATCACGGTCACCTGCGACAAGCCCGAACGAGACAACGATCGGGTTTGTTGCAAACCGGGCAAGCCGGCCATGGCGGTCTCGATCGGGAAGGTAATGCGCTGCTCGGTTTCCAGCGGAGAAAAGCCAGCAGCCCCCGTGTTGATCTGGACCTGGACGTTGGTGATGTCGGGCACCGCATCGATCGGCAATTTCTGATAACTGCCAATCCCCAGCGCGGCCATCAGCAGGACCGCCAGCAGCACGATGATGCGCTGCTCTATCGCAAATTGAATCAGGCGTTCAAACATAGAGGCATCTCATAGGTGATGAGCGGATCAATGGGCGTGGTCGGCTTCGGCCTTCCCCAATTCCGACTTGAGAATGAAGCTGCCCGCCGAGACCACCCACTGGTTAGCCTTCAGGCCTTCGCGTATTTCGACAAAGCCGTTTTCGCGGATTCCCAGCACTACGGGTTGCGGGGCAAAACCCTCGGGGTTGCGAATAAAAACCGTGGGCGTATTTTCCAGGGTCTGTACCGCTTGCTCAGGCACCACTACCGCCGCGCGCTGGCGATCGGTGGCCAGTTGAACCTCGACAAACAGGCCTGGGCGCCAGGCGTCTTCGGGGTTTGCCAGCGTGACGCGCACGCTGGCGGTGCGAGTCTGCTCACCCAACAGGCTGCCCACGTAGCTGATGGTGCCGCTGACCTGCTGGCCCAACTCGAGCGCGCGGATGCGCACGCTCTCGCCCACCCGCACCTTGCCCAGGTCCTTGGGTGAAACGCCGAAGGTTGCCCACACGCTAGACAAGTCGGACACCGTGAAAGCGCTACTGGCCTCGCTGACCACTTCACCCGGTACCAGGTGCTTTTCCACCACCACACCCGTGAATGGCGCTCGCAACTCGTAGCGATTACCGCCGGTAACCACTACGCCACCACTGAGCGCGCTCATCTTCTGCTGAGCGTTGCCCTGCGCAATCTCGGCCTCCTGCAGGGCCTGGCGTGCCTGCAAGTAATCCTGCTCGGGCGAAATCTGCTCTTGCCACAGCTGACGCTCGCGCTCAAACGTAATGCGAGCCAGCTCAAGTCGCCGGTGACTGGCCGCCAGTTCACTGCGCTGCTCCGATATTTGCGGGCTGGCGATAACCGCCAACAGATCACCTCGTTTGACAGCTTGCCCGAGGCTGACATTGACCGACTCAACCACCCCGCTTGCCCGTGGTACCACGTGGGCAGTGCGGTCTTCATCGAAACGAATTTCACCGGGCAACGTGAAGGTGTTGGCCAATTCGCGCGGGCCGGCCTGGACCCACTCAATACCGGCTGCTTCGATCTGGGCAGCGCTCAGAGACAACGCTGGCACTTGCACGACCTCGCTAGCCTGATCATGGCCATGCCCGTCAGCTTGCGTCTCATGCCCATGACCTTCTTCTGCACTGCCATGATCATCCAGCGGGTTCCAGGCACCCATCGCGATGCCCAAGCCCAGCACCACAACGATGATCAGGATGTTTGTCTTGTTCATACACACTCCTGCGTGGGATCAATATCGAAAAAAGGCGGCTTATGTGGCCGCAGCGAACTCGGACACATCGCCGAACACCTGCTCCACCCGCATCCGTGCGTCGGCCAGCTCAGTGGCGGTCTGCAGGTATTGGTCGCGCGCGCTGATCAGCGTGCGCTGGGCGTCCAGCACCTCGAGGAAGTTGAATTTGCCGGCTTCGAAGCCACGACTGGCGGCGTCCACTGCGCGCTGGGCGGACGGCAGGATGATCTGGTCGAAGCTGGCCAGCGCCTGTTGAGCGGTACGCCACTGATCCAGTGCCTGACGCACCTGTGAGCGCAGGCGCAGCTGGGCGGCGTTGCGCAGGTCGCGGGCCTGGTCGGCGCGCCTGGAAGCGGCCAGTACATTGCCCTGATTACGGTCGAACAGCGGCAGCGGCATCGACACGCCGAGCACATTGACCCGCTCACGGTCGCTGGCGCTGTATTGGCTACCCACGCTGACGGTCAGGTCAGGGATACGACGACGTTGCTCCAGCCCCAATGCGGCGTCGCCCTGATCAATCTGCAGCTGCGCCAGACGCATGTCGGCGGTGTCATTCAGCCGCTCGAGCAAGGCCTGGGTGTCGGGGACGGTCATGGCGGCAATCGGAGCCTCTTGCACATGCTCGAACGCCGCGAAAGCCGCCCCGGTCAACTCGGCCAGACGCTGATAGGCGCTGGCCCGATCGTCCACCGAACGACGACGTTCCAGCTGCGTTTCGGCCAGCAACACTTGAGCACGGGAAGCCTCAATGGGCGAAGCCCTGCCGGCCTTGATCCGGCTCTGGGCAATCGTCAGTCCTCGCTCAGCAAGGGCCTGCGACAGCCCCGCCAGCTCTTCACGCTGCTGGGCGCGCAATGCCCCCAGATAAGCCCCGACCACCTCGGCGCGCAGGGTGTTGCGTTGGCGTTCAAGTTGTACCTGTGCCAATGCCTGGCCACGGCTGGCAACCTCCACACGAGCACCGCGTTTTCCGCCCAGCTCCAGGGTCTGGCTGAGCGTCACGGTGCTTGTGCGCGATTCGCGCCGGGTGTCTTCGACCTCCCAGGCCAGCTGGGGGTTGGGTCGCAAACCGGCCTGCTCACGCTCCCCCTGCGCTACACCCAGCTCGCTGTGTGCAAAGGCAAGTTGCGGGTTATTGGCCAGGGCGGCCTGCAAGGCCTGCTCCAGATTCAAGGCTGCCATGGGCGACGCCTGAAGCGGCAACCCGGCCAGCAAGCCGATGCTTAATACGATCTGTCGGGATATCAGATTCCACTGCATGGGCGCACTCCTTTTTATTCCAGGAGGCGACTTTAAGTGGCGGGTTTTATCCACAAGGTGACGTGAACATTACAAATCCGTAAGACTTCAAGTGCGATGAATATAATCGCTTAAGCTATTAAAAATCAGCGACTTGTAAATTTACAACAAGAAACAAAACATCTCAAAAAGTAATAATTAGTTTCTTGACCCTGAAGCCAGTTCAACCCTCAGGCTACGCACCCAACTACACCATGCCGACGTTATAACCGACCTTGCCCGCGCCACTTTTAATAACTGCCAAGAGTGAACTTAGATGCGAATCCTGATTATCGAGGATGAAACCAAAACGGCTGAATATCTGCATCAGGGCCTGAGCGAAAATGGCTATGTCGTCGACTGCGCCGACAATGGCGCCGACGGCTTGCACCTTGCCCTCCAACACCGCTACGACCTGCTGATCCTGGACGTCAACCTGCCGCAACTGGACGGCTGGGGTGTACTCCAACGACTGCGCATGAACAGTGCTTCACGAATCATGATGCTAACCGCTCGCGGACGGCTCAGCGATAAGGTGCGCGGCCTGGATTTGGGCGCCGACGACTATCTGGTCAAACCCTTTGAGTTTCCCGAGCTACTGGCAAGAATACGCACCCTGTTGCGGCGCAGTGAGCAAAACCTGGCCAGCCACACCCTGCGGGTCGCAGACCTGGAGCTTGACCAGGGCAAACACCGCGCCTACCGGGGCAGTCGGCGTATCGACCTGACTGCCAAGGAGTTCGCCCTGCTGCATCTGCTGATGCGCCACAGCGGTGAAGTGCTGTCGCGCACGCAGATCATTTCGCTGGTCTGGGACATGAACTTCGATTGCGACACCAATGTTGTGGAGGTGTCCATCCGGCGCTTGCGGGCCAAGATCGACGACCCCTTCGATGACAAGCTGATTCATACCCTGCGCGGCGTCGGCTATGTACTGGAGGCACGTGAATGAAATCCACACGACTCTCGCTGCGCCTGGGTCTGAGCGTCAGCCTGATGGGCGCTTGCCTGGTGCTACTGCTGGCCACCCTCGCCGTCCTGGCCTTGAGCCATGAACTCAGTGAGCGGGAACACACCAACCTTGAAAACAAGATGGAGCAAATCCGTCATTACCTCAGTGTGGATGTGGGCAATGTCGAGTTGTCGGCGCGAGCGCATGTACTACAAGACCTGATCAGTGCGCATGACAACCTTAACCTCACCCTCTACGACCTGCAGCCGCAATACGCGCGCCTGCTCTCTCTGGGCATCAAGCTGGACAACCAGATTGGACAAATCCCCGCCAGCACCAGGCTTAACTTTCAGAATTGGTCTGCCGATAACGGCACACGCCTGCTAACGGCCTCGCAATTGATGGCCCTACCCGACGGCCAACAGGTTCGGGTGCTGCTCTCGGTCGACCGCGCCGATGATCGAAACCTGCTAAGCGCTTACCTCAAATCGATCCTGGTCGCCGTTCCCATTCTTTTGCTGTTGATCGGCATCACCGCCTGGTGGCTCGTGAAACGTGGCTTGCAACCGCTGCGTCAATTCCGTCGAATCGCCGCCAAGGTCTCGGCTCAAGACCTCAGCCACCGGCTTTCAGTCGATAAGCTGCCTCAGGAGCTGGGCGAACTGGCCCAAGCGATCAACTTTATGCTCGACCGCCTCGACAGTGGCGTGCAGCAACTGACCCAATTTTCCGATGACCTGGCCCATGAGCTGCGCTCGCCGATCAGCAACCTGATGGGCAAGGCCCAAGTGACCCTGGCCAGAGAAAGGCCGGCCGCCGAGTACCGCTCGGTGCTGGAGTCCAGTGTCGAGGAGCTGGAACGCTTGAACCGGATCATCACCGACATGCTTTTTTTGGCCCAGGTCAGCGACCCCGTCACCCAAATGAAGTTCGAGACCCTCGAGCTGGCCCACGAAGCGCAGCGGGTGATGGACTTGTTCAGCCTGAGCGCCGAAGACCGCGATATCACTATGAGCCTCACGGGTGAGGCGGTGATTGAAGGGGACCGTTTGATGGTCCAGCGTGCGCTGTCCAATCTGGTCTCCAACGCCATCCGGCATAGCCCAGAGGGCGAGCCGGTGCAAATCAGCATCGCGCCACGCCAAGGCATGATCGACCTGGCGGTGAGCAACCGCGGCAAGGGTATCGGCGCCGAGCACGTGCAGCAGCTGTTTGACCGTTTTTATCGGGCCGACACCAGCCGCTCACGCCTGGAGGGGGGCACGGGGTTGGGGTTGGCGATTGTGCGCTCGATCATGGCACTGCATGGCGGGAGCGTTGAAGTGAGCAGTGGGGAGAATGAAGTGACGGTGTTTCGATTGATGTTTTCGGTGAATCCTATTTCCGCTGTCCGCTTGCGCTAGGGATTCTCCGAACAAGTCTCAAACTGTGCTGAAATACGCATGCCCCCCCTGAGCCGAGCCGCCCATGAGCCAGATGAGCTTTTCCGACTTTGAATACGCCGGCAAGCGCAAGCAGACCCGCCGCGAACGCTTCCTCGCCGAGATGGATCAGGTCGTGCCCTGGACTGGCCTGCTTGAGCTGATCGAGCCGTTCTACCCCAAGGCCGGTGGCGGCCGAAAACCCTATCCACTGGAAACCATGCTGCGCATCCATCTGTTGCAGAACTGGTTCTCCCTGAGCGATCCGGCCATGGAAGAAGCGCTCTACGAAATCACTCCCATGCGCCAATTCGCACGCCTGACGCTGAGCGCGCCGATCCCCGAAGACACCACGATCATGAACTTTCGGCACTTGCTGGAGAAGCATCAGCTCGCACCTGCGATCCTCGCGGTCATCAATGGTTATTTGCAGGAAAAAGGCTTGTCGCTGCGCCAGGGCACCATCGTCGATGCCACCATTATTCATGCCCCCAGTTCGACCAAGAACGAAGAAGGCAAGCGCGATCCCGAGATGCATCAGACCAAGAAAGGTAACCAGTATTTCTTTGGGATGAAGGCCCATATTGGCGCCGATGCAGAGTCGGGGCTGGTTCATCACGTCCATGGCACCGCCGCCAATGTGGCCGATGTCACACAGGTCGCGGAGCTACTGCATGGCGAAGAAAACGCGGTGTATGCAGACGCCGGATACACCGGGGTCGAGAAGCGTGAAGAGCATGAAAATCGCGAGGTAATCTGGCAAATCGCCGCGCGCCGCAGCACCTATTCCAAATTGAATAAACGCAGCCTGCTCTACAAAGCCAAGCGCAAGATCGAGTACTGCAAAGCTCAGACGCGGGCCAAAGTTGAACATCCGTTTCGGGTGATCAAGCGCCAGTTTGGTTACGTGAAAGTTCGCTTTCGTGGGCTGATGAAAAACACGGCTCAGTTGACCACGCTGTTCGCCCTATCAAACCTGTGGATGGCTCGCAAACGGCTCATGGGTATGGGCGAGTTGCGCGCTTAACACGGAAGACCGGGCAAAAAAGCCCTCAATACACGATGCATCGGTCGTTTTTCGGCAAATAGCGGTACGTGCCGGGTAATTTTCGACCTGCTTCTGTCTTGCAGCGAGTTGATCGGAGCATCCCTAGAGTGTTTTTGCCTTCTGGTTATGCTGAGATTCGGTGCTGGATAGTTTATTGCCTTGGTGAAATCCTTTTACTGCTGCGATGACAAGTAATGCCCCAGCGATAGTGACCCAGGAAACCTTGTGTCCGAAAGCGACATAGTCCAGCGCCATGGTAATGATTGGCACTAAATAAAAAAGCACGCCCACCTTGCTAGTGTGCTGTCTGCGAAATAGCTTTTCTAATTTTTCACCTACACTTCAGGTGTCATTTCCCCCTTGGAGAGCTTCAGGTGAGCGCACTGGACATTACGCTTAGCTCCGAAGAAAAGGCCGAACTGAACCGGCGCGTTCGCTCCGCCACCATTCCCCAGCGTGAAGGTCGTAGAGCACGCATTGTGCTGCTTGCAGCACAGGGCGAAACACGGGAAGAGATTGCACGACTGACTGGGTTTTCTCTCCCGACAGTCACCAACTGGTGCCAACGCTTTCAGTTGCTCCGGCTCGACGGATTGATTGATAAACCAGGTCGTGGACGCAAGTCGTCGCTGCCTGCCGATACTGTCCGCCGCGTCTTGGAGCAGGTCACGAAACCTCGCATTGGCGAGTCGCGATGGAGCTGCAGGAGTATGGCGAGAGCGGTCGGGATTTCTTCGAGTACGGTCCATAAGTTATGGGCTGCCAATGACTTGAAGCCTCATCTGACTCGCACCTTCAAGCTCTCAAACGATCCGCAGTTCGAACAGAAATTCTGGGATGTTATCGGCCTTTACCTGGCCCCGCCGGACAAGGCATTGGTGCTGTGTTGCGACGAAAAAAGCCAGGTGCAGGCCTTGGAACGCACGCAGCCTGGATTGCCTCTGGGCATCGGCCACATCCAGACGAAATCACATGATTACACCCGCCACGGCACGGTTACATTATTCGCTGCGCTGGATTATCTGCAGGGAAAATTGATCAGCAGCATCGAACGTCAACACCGTCATCAAGAGTGGTTGTCCTTCCTCAAGAAGATCAACAAGCAGACCCCCAAGAATCTCCAGCTTCACCTGATCGTCGATAACTATGCGACGCACAAGCACGCCGCCGTGAAAACCTGGCTGGCGAAGCACCCGCGTTTCCATATGCACTTCACACCGACGTCCAGCTCTTGGATGAACATGGTCGAACGATTTTTCCGAGACATCACGGTGTATCTACGAGACGGTAGCTTTGCCTCGGTGCGCGAGTTGGAATCCTCGATAACAACGTTCATGGCACTAAGAAATGCTCAGCCGACCCGGTACGTTTGGAACGCGAAAGGCGAGGAGATTTTGAGCAAAATCCAACGAGCTCGCGAGGCACTTGAGGCCGTACCATAGGGATAAATTATTTCGAAGACAGCACACTAGCTGAGTTCCTGCTAAGCATATAGAACAAAAGCAGGACAGCTAAAGTCGACACCACGACGATCATCCAGGTGGCAGACAGGATAAATACAGGGGTGATCTTTAGGTGGATATCAGTGACGGGTAGAACTAGCAAAAAAATCAAAGATGCGCTCAGGCTCTGATAAAACGCGGACACGACAGGATCAACAGTCGATTTTTTCTGCATGACTGACCCTATACTAATAGCTAAAACCGAAATCGCACCAAAAGCTAATCCTGCCAAGGTGACTGCTCCAATCTCACGCGCTCCGACAATCGCCACCGTCAGGCCTACCAAACCTAGCGAAAGAAAAAGACAACCTTTGATTCCTATTTTCTCACGCGCAAATAACGGCGTTAGTATGGGTTGCATCCCTAGCAGAATTGAAAGAACACCAGGAGTGAGTTTGTAGTAAAGAGCCAAAAAAAATGCTGATTGATAGCCAACCTGCAAGAACAGACCTATGACGAATGCACGCAACAATAGAGACTTCGGCAAAGAGAGCTTATTCCCTACGCCGCCTTTAATTCCAACCAGCACACATAAGATAAAAAGTGCTAACGCACCCCCTACGGATCGGACGGTCAAAAACACAGAAACCGAAGCGTCCTCTAGCCCCATCGTCACAACGATGGCTCCGCTACTCCACATCAGAAGAAATAGCAGGGGTACGTATTTTTCCAGTGCCGTCATAGAGTGATTCCTTTCATGTTTAATCTACACTACCCTAATGACTGGCCGGATGATTTCAAATAATTATGATCAGGGGTATCTCGAAACGTGATAATGGATTATCAGATATGAATTTGGATATGAATCAGCTACGTGCATTCGTGACAGTTGCCGAGTGTCGAAGCTTCTCCAGAGCATCCCTAAAACTGTGTCGCGTCCAATCCGCCGTCAGTCAACAAATACAAAAACTTGAAGGCCATCTAGGGGCTGAGCTATTTATTAGGGATCGGCGCGGGCTTGAACTAACTGCGCACGGTGATCGCATGTTGTCGTATGCGCTGAAAATTCTTGAAATTAACGATCAAGCAGTAGCGTCGCTAACAGAAGAGTCGCCCAAGGGCGTGGTGAGGGTGGGGACATCGGACACCTACGCTTCAAAATTTTTTGCTGATATTTTGAAAATCTGCTCGACTCGCTTTCCCGAGATTGAAATCGAAGTGCATTGCGGATATAGCAATCATATCTGGCAACAGTATGAGGCCGGCGAACTTGATCTTGTGCTAACGCAGGGGTGTCCAGCGAGTATCCCATCAGAGCTCTTGTACTCCGAGCCCTTGACATGGGTGTGTGCTTACGACAGCAACGTCTCAAGCCAAGACCCTGTGCCGCTTGCGTTTTTCACGAAAGGTTGCGGTGATAGAGAGTTAGCCTTAAGCGCTCTAAATCGTGTCAGGAAGAACTATCGAGTTAACTATCACAGTACAAGCCATTCCGGCATTATCGCTGCTGTTTCATCAGGGTGTTATGTGTCTGCTCTCTTGCTCAGCACAGCTGACTGTGAACTTCAGGTACTGGGGGAGTCGGATGATTTTCCAATATTAGGGAATGTGGATATCTCGCTTGCTTACCATGATAAATCTCGGCATGCCCCAATGAACCTGTTTGCAGATATCGCTCGAAGCTACTTTCTTTCGCTGGATTGATGTTCGCGGCGGTTCGCCGCGAACAGGTTTACAGCAGCGCCTAAACCCTATCGGCTGGCCGCCAGGATCAGCGCCTTCATCTCGGCCACAGCCGACTTGAAGCCCACAAACAGCGCATGGGCCACCAGCGCATGGCCGATGTTCAGTTCGTTGATGCCCTTGATGGCCGCCACTGCTTCGACGTTGTGATAATGCAGGCCATGACCGGCGTTGACGATCAGGCCCTGGCCCAGGCCAAAGGCTACGCCATCGGCGACGCGCTTGAGCTCTTCGGCCACCTCGGTGGGCGTCTGGGCATCGGCATAGCGGCCAGTGTGCAACTCAATGGCTGGCGCGCCGACCCGGCGGGACGCTTCGATCTGGCGTTCGTCAGCGTCGATAAACAGCGACACTTCAGCACCCAGGCGAGACAGGCGCTCCACCGCCGCCTTGATTCGCGCTTCCTGCCCTGCCACGTCCAGGCCGCCTTCGGTGGTCAGTTCCTGGCGGGTTTCCGGTACCAGGCAAATGTGTGCTGGGCGGATTTTCTCGGCAAAGGCCATCATCTCTTCAGTGACACCCATCTCGAAGTTCATGCGCGTTTGCAGCACGTCCTTGAGCAGCAGCACATCGCGCTCCTGAATATGCCGGCGATCTTCGCGCAAGTGCACGGTAATGCCATCGGCACCGGCTTCTTCAGCATCGAGCGCCGCCTTTACAGGATCTGGGTAACGGGTACCACGGGCCTGACGCAGGGTGGCAACGTGATCGATGTTCACGCCAAGCAGCATGCGGTTGCTTTGAGTCACGGGAGGTCTCCAGAAAATTGAGCGTTACAGCATACGACGAGCTTACGGCTTTCGAAACAGTTCCCGACTGACCAGTGGCTTGCCGCCCAAATGAGGGGCCAATGCCTGGCGCATCAAGCGCTTGGCGGCCGCCAGCGCGCCCGCGGCGGTCCAGTCTGCTTCGGCCATGGCGAGCAATTCGACGCCCTTGAACAGCCCAGGCTGAATCAGCCAGACCCGCTCAAGACCGGCATCGACTCGAAGACGATAGAGGCCCTCGGCATCCACCGGCTCACCATTGACGTCCACATCCAGGGCAAAGCCATAACCCAGGTCGCTCAACAACCGCCACTCGAACGCCCGTAGCAAAGGCTCCAGCGGTCGGCCGGCCGCCAAGGCCTGCACAGTGGCTGCGTAATGCTCGAACAGGGAAGGTTGCGGGTCTTCGGCAGGCAGGACGCGAATCAACAGCTCATTGAGATACAAACCGCTGAACAGGGCATCACCGACCATCCAGGCATTGATGCCGGTGCTTTCCAGGCGGCCCACATTCTTGAGTTCGCCCCGGCCACGAAATTCGACCTCGAGCGGCACGAACGGGCGCGCCAGGGTGCCCGCTTTACCGCGAGCACTGCGAAGCACTGCGCGAAGGCGCCCTTGAGGCGTAAGGAAATCGACCAGCGCGCTGGATTCGCGATAGGCCCGGCTGTGCAGAACGAAGGCCGGTTGGGCGTCAGGGACACTGGCGGTCATGAGAGATATGCAACGAGGGCGGCCATAGCCGCCCTCGTTTGCCTGTCAGATGTCGCCGTAGCCCAGCGAACGCAGGGCGCGCTCGTCATCGGACCAGCCACCCTTGACCTTGACCCAGAGGTTGAGCATGACTTTTGCGTCGAACAGCAGCTCCATGTCCTTGCGCGCTTCGGTGCCGATGCGCTTGATGCGCTCGCCCTTGTCGCCAATGATGATCTTCTTCTGGCCATCACGCTCGACCAGGATCAGGGCATGGATATGCAGGGTCTTGCCCTGCTGCTTGAACTCTTCGATCTCGACGGTGATCTGGTACGGAAGCTCCGCACCCAACTGACGCATGATCTTCTCGCGCACCAACTCCGCGGCCAGGAAGCGGCTGCTGCGGTCGGTGATCTGGTCTTCCGGGAAGAAATGTTCGTTTTCCGGCAGGTGCTTGGCAATCAGGGATTCCAGCGCATCGAGGTTATGCCCCTGCTGTGCGGAAATCGGCACGATCTCGGCATTGGGCAGTTGCTCCTGGAGCCACTGCAGGTGCGGCATCAGGTCGGCTTTCTCTTCGATACGGTCGGTCTTGTTTATCGCCAGGATCACCGGCCCTTGCACGTACTGGACACGTTCCAGCACCAGCTGGTCTTCGTCGGTCCATTTGGTGCGATCAACCACGAAAATCACTACATCCACGTCTTTCAAGGCCGCCGAAGCGGTCTTGTTCATGTAGCGGTTGAGCGCCTTTTCGTTGCCCTTGTGCATGCCGGGGGTGTCGACATAGACGGCCTGGATATGACCCTCGGTCTTGATCCCGAGCATGTTGTGGCGGGTGGTCTGTGGCTTGCGCGAGGTGATCGCCAGCTTCTGCCCCAGGATGTGGTTGAGCAGCGTGGACTTGCCGACGTTAGGGCGGCCAACAATGGCAACATAGCCACAACGGGTCAGGTTTGTATCAGTCATTGCCATTCTCCACGCCCAGGGCGATCAATGCGGCGGCGGCTGCCACCTGTTCGGCGATGCGCCGGCTTACGCCCTGGCCACGGCTCTTCTCGGACAGCAGGGTCACTTCACACTCGACGAAAAACGTACGGCAGTGCGGTTCGCCCTGGATATCCACTACTTCGTAGCGCGGCAGGTCACAGCCACGCGACTGCAAAAACTCCTGCAGGCGAGTCTTGGGATCTTTATTGGTGTCGACCAGGGTCAAGCTTTCGAATTCGCTGGTCAACCAAGCCAAGACCCGGTCACGCGCGGTTGCCATGTCGGCATCCAGGTAGATGGCGCCGATCAGGGCTTCCAGGGCATCGGCCAGGATCGACTCGCGGCGAAAACCACCGCTTTTCAATTCACCCGAACCCAGGCGCAGGTACTCGCCCAAGTCAAAGCCGCGAGCCAGCAAGGCCAGGGTTTCCCCTTTGACCAGGCGTGCACGCAAGCGCGACAACTGGCCTTCGCGGGCCTGGGGAAAGCGTTCGAACAACGCTTCGCCGGCGACGAAGTTGAGGATGGCATCACCGAGAAATTCCAGCCGCTCATTGTTGCGGCCCGCGAAACTACGGTGAGTGAGGGCCAGCAGCATCAGCTCCTGGTCTTTGAAGGTATAACCGAGCTTGCGCTCGAGACGGCTCAGGGGAACGCTCACAGTGTACCCACGTTCAGTTCGTGGTCGATTTTCAGCTGGGCGGCATCACCGCTCAACTCACACATTTCTTGACTTGCAGGTGCCCAGACTTGAGTCGGATGCACCATCACGCTTAACGCCTTGTTCAAATCCAATTCCTGAAAACGGTTGAGCGACACGCCCGGCGACAGGGGCCGTGTACTCCAAAGGGCTGAACCCTTGCACACAGCCTATGCCAGAAAAGCATTCGGCGCTGTCCCAGGACAGCGCCGCGATTGACTTACTTGATCAGCCCGACCCGAGAGAAGTTCGGGAAGTGGCTCAGCTTAGGCTCAGGCCAGCTCATCCACACGGCAAATGCCTTGCCGACGATGTTCTGGTCGGGAACCATGCCCAGCAGATCCTTCGGGATCTTCGGGTCGTCCCAATAGCGACTGTCGTTGGAGTTGTCGCGGTTGTCGCCCATCATGAAATAGTGCCCGGCAGGCACCGTCCATTGCTGGTCGGGGGACATACGATAACGGGTCATTTCCTTGCGGATCAGGTGCTCGGCTTCACCGAGCTTTTCCTTGTACAGCTCGGCGCTGCCCAGGGTACCCGGCTCGGTGCCGATCAATTGTTCGGCAACCGACTGACCATTGACGAACAGATGCTTGTCGCTGGTGTAGCGAACCTGATCACCCGGCAAGCCAACCACCCGCTTGATGTAGTTGACGTTCGGATCACTCGGGAAGCGGAACACCATGACGTCGCCGCGCTGCGGCTCACCCACCGGGATGACCTTCTGGTCGAGTACCGGCAGGCGGATGCCGTAGGAAAACTTGTTCACCAGGATGAAATCGCCCACTTCCAGGGTCGGTTTCATCGACCCCGAGGGAATCTGGAACGGCTCTACCAGGAACGAACGCAGCACCAGCACGATAAACAGCACCGGAAAGAACGATTTGCCGTACTCGACCAGCAACGGCTCCTTGTTCAACTGCTCGACGATTGCCATTTCAGGCTGCGGTACAGTGCCTTGATAGTTGGCAATAGCCGCCCGCCGGCGCGGAGCCAGGAACAGCAGATCGACCAGGGCCAGCAGACCGCAGACGGCTACAGCAATGACCAGCAACAGCGGGAAATTTAATGACATAGGACCTAGCTATCCAACCTGAGCACGGCAAGGAAGGCTTCTTGTGGAATTTCCACGTTACCTACTTGCTTCATGCGTTTCTTACCGGCCTTCTGCTTTTCCAACAGCTTGCGCTTACGGCTGACGTCACCACCGTAGCATTTGGCCAGTACGTTCTTTCTGAGCGCCTTGACAGTCGTACGCGCCACAATCTGCCCACCAATGGCGGCCTGGATTGCCACGTCGAACATCTGTCGAGGAATCAGTTCTTTCATCTTCTCGGTCAGCGCCCGGCCTTTGTAGTGGGCGTTGTCCTTGTGCACGATCAGGGCCAGGGCATCGACCTTGTCGCCGTTGATCAGCACGTCCAGCTTGACCAGGTTGGCCGACTGGTAGCGATCGAAATGGTAGTCCAGCGAGGCATAGCCACGGCTGGTGGATTTGAGGCGGTCGAAGAAGTCGAGCACCACTTCGTTCATCGGCAGGTCATAGCGAACCTGAACCTGGGAGCCGAGGAACTGCATGTCGCGCTGAACGCCACGCTTCTCGATGCACAGGGTGATGACGTTGCCCAGGTGCTCTTGTGGCACCAGGATGGTGGCGCTCACGATCGGCTCGCGGAAGTCTTCTACCGAGGAGGCATCCGGCAATTTGGACGGGTTATCGACGTAGATCGTCTCACCGGTCTTGAGGACGACTTCAAAGATTACGCTTGGCGCGGTGGTGATCAGGTCCAGGTCGTATTCGCGCTCCAGGCGCTCCTGGATGATTTCCATGTGCAGCATGCCGAGGAAGCCGCAACGGAAGCCGAAGCCCAGTGCGTCGGAGCTTTCCGGCGAGTATTGCAGCGACGAGTCGTTCAGGGTCAGTTTCTGCAACGCATCACGAAAATCTTCGAAATCGTCGGAACTGACCGGGAACAGGCCGGCATAAACCTGAGGCTGGATACGTTTGAAACCTGGCAGCACTTCAACGTCAGGCGTCGAGTTCAAGGTCAGGGTGTCGCCCACTGGCGCGCCGTGAATGTCCTTGATGCTGGCGATGATGAAGCCTACTTCACCGGCCTTGAGGTCTGCGGTCTGGGTGTGCTTGGGGTTGAAGACACCCACGCTGTCGACCAGATGCACCTTGCCGGTGGACTTGACCAGGATCTTGTCGCCCTTCTTCACGCGGCCATGACGCACGCGCACCAGGGAGACAACGCCCAGGTAGTTATCGAACCAGGAGTCGATAATCAGCGCCTGCAGAGGCGCGTCGATATTACCGGTCGGCGCCGGGATGGTCTGCACCAGGCGCTCCAGGACTTCATCGACGCCCATGCCGCTCTTGGCGCTGCAGGCCACGGCGTCGGTGGCATCGATACCGATGATTTTCTCGATTTCGTCCTTGACCCGGTCCGGGTCGGCCTGGGGCAGGTCCATCTTGTTCAGGACCGGCATGACTTCCAGGCCCTGCTCGATGGCGGTGTAGCAGTTGGCGACCGATTGCGCCTCCACGCCCTGGCCGGCATCGACCACCAGCAGGGCGCCTTCACAGGCGGCCAGCGAGCGGCTGACTTCATAGGTGAAGTCAACATGGCCAGGGGTGTCAATGAAGTTCAGCTGATAGGTAATGCCATCCCGTGCCGTGTAGTACAGGGTCACGCTGTGGGCCTTGATAGTGATACCGCGCTCACGCTCCAGGTCCATGGAATCGAGGACTTGGGCTTCCATCTCGCGATCGGCCAGGCCACCGCACATCTGGATGAAGCGGTCAGCCAGCGTCGACTTGCCATGGTCAATGTGGGCGATGATGGAGAAATTGCGGATATGACTCAAATCACTCACGGATCAGCACTCAAAAAGGCTGCGGGGCAGATGCCCGCCGAAAAATAGCCGGGAATTGTACCTGAAAGACAGCCCGGGCGTCACGCATGGGTCACACTGCGGCGACGACGGCCCTCTGTGCATTGTCGACCAGGCGCCTGCGAAAAGGCCCGCCAGCCCTGTGGGAAAGCGGACCTTGACTGACGCGTCAGAGCCCGACGACGTCTTCGGCCTGAAGGCCTTTTTGCCCCTCGACCAGTGCGTATTCAACGCGCTGCCCTTCTGCCAGGGAGCGGTGACCTTCACCACGAATGGCGCGATAGTGCACAAACACGTCCACACCGTCCTCGCGGGAGATAAAACCGTAACCTTTTGCATCGTTGAACCACTTCACACTGCCAGTTTCACGAGACGACATCTGCACTACTCCGGTTTTTTATTTTGGTTTCGCCCTTGCGTAGCGGGGGTTTGGGGTGTGCCGCAAACCCGCGCGGCCCGAGTATAAGTCAGCTGCGCGACAAATTTTATGATCCAGGGCGGTTTTTGCTGAACGAGCGCAGATACGTCACACTGGTACGATTGTGCAACCGAGCAAGTGCTTGTTTTTCCACTCAAAGCAGACCCCGTATGACCCGATCCCCGATCCGCCGTTTTATTTTCGGTGCCCTGCGCCGGCTGTTGTACCTCTGGGTGCGCTCCGAGACCATCAACCAGTCGTCCTACTCACTGAATCTGGATCGCAGTCGCCCGGTGTTCTATGTGCTGCAATCGCCCTCCTTGAGCGACCTGGCAGTGGTCGACCGCGAATGCGCCAAGGCCGGCTTGCCACGCCCAGTGTTGCCGGTGGCCGTCGGAACGCTGGTCGAACCTGCGGCCTTCTTCTATCTGACGCCCGAGCCCGACTGGCTTGGCCGCCATGACAAGCGCGGGGCGCCGCCCACGCTGTCGCGGCTGGTCAGCGCGATCAGCCAGCACGCTGAACAAGACGCTCAGATCATCCCGGTCAGTGTGTTCTGGGGCCAATCGCCGGCCAGCGAGTCGAGCCCGTGGAAACTGCTGTTCGCCGACAGTTGGGCGGTCACCGGGCGCCTGCGTCGGCTGGTCAGCATCCTGATCCTGGGGCGCAAGACTCGTGTGCAGTTCTCCACCCCCATCCACCTGGGCGAGCTGGTCAGCCAGGACAAGGGCCATGAACGCACCGTGCGCATGGCCCAGCGCATCCTCCGGGTGCACTTTCGCAACCAGAAAGCCGCGGTTATCGGGCCGGACATTTCCCACCGTCGCAACCTGGTCAAGGGCCTGATCCACGACTCGCAAGTGCGCCAGGCCATCGCCGAAGAAGCCGAGCGCGAGGGCATCCCACTGGCCAAGGCCGAAGCCCTGGCCCTGCGCTATGGCAATGAAATCGCCTCGGACTACACCTACACGGCGATCCGCTTTATGGAGGTGGTGCTCAGCTGGTTCTGGAACAAGATCTATGACGGCATCAAGGTCAACCATATCGAGGGCGTACAAGGCATCGCCCAGGGCCATGAAGTCATCTACGTGCCCTGCCATCGCAGCCATATCGACTACCTGCTGCTGTCCTACCTGCTGTTTCGCAACGGCCTGACGCCGCCGCACATCGCCGCCGGCATCAACCTCAACATGCCCATCATTGGAGGCTTGTTGCGCCGCGGCGGGGCGTTTTTCATGCGTCGCACCTTCAAGGGCAACCCGCTGTATTCGGCGGTGTTCAACGAATACCTGCACACCCTGTTCATCAAGGGCTTTCCGGTAGAGTACTTCGTGGAAGGCGGCCGCTCGCGTACCGGGCGCATGCTGCAGCCGAAAACCGGCATGCTGGCGATCACGCTGCGCAGTTTCTTGCGTTCATCGCGCATGCCGATTGTGTTCGTACCGGTCTACATCGGCTATGAACGGGTCCTGGAAGGTCGTACCTACCTGGGCGAGCTACGCGGCGCCAGCAAGAAAAAAGAGTCGATTTTCGATATTTTCAAAGTCATCGCCGCGTTCAAGCAGCGCTTTGGCCAGGTCGCGGTCAATTTCGGCGAACCGATCCGCCTGGCCGAGTTCCTCGACCAGCAGCAACCCGGCTGGCGTAACGAGAACCATGGCCCGCAGTTCAAGCCGACCTGGCTGAATGCGACCACCCACCGCCTGGGCCAGAAAGTCGCCTGCCACCTCAACGAAGCGGCGGCCATCAACCCGGTCAATCTGGTGGCCCTGGCGCTGCTTTCGACCAGCAAGCTGGCCCTCGACGACCGCGCCATGGCGCGGGTGCTGGACCTGTTCCTGGCGCTGCTGCGCCAGGTGCCCTACTCGCCGCACACCACCTTGCCCGAAGGTGATGGCCAAAAGCTGATCCAACACGTCAAGGACATGGACCTGCTCGCCGAGCAGAGCGACGCCCTGGGCAAGATTCTCTACCTGGATGAGCACAACGCCATCCTGATGACCTACTACCGCAACAACGTGCTGCACATCTTTGCCCTGCCGGCCTTGCTGGCGAGCTTTTTCCAGAGCGCTTCGCGCATGAGCCGCGAGCAGATCCTGCGCTACACGCGCGCACTGTATCCCTACCTGCAATCAGAGCTGTTCATTCGCTGGTCGCTGGAGGAGCTGGACGCGGTGATCGACCAGTGGCTGCAAGCCTTTGTCGATCAGGGCCTGTTGCGATTCGAAAACGAGGTGTACCTGCGCCCCGCGCCGAGTTCGCGCAACTTTGTGCTGTTGACCCTGTTGTCACGCGCCATTGCCCAAACACTGCAGCGCTTTTACATGGCCATTTCGCTGCTGCTCAACAGCGGCCAGAACAGCATCAGCGCCGAAGAACTGGAAGACCTGTGCACGGTCATGGCTCAGCGCCTGTCGATCTTGCATGGCCTCAATGCCCCGGAGTTCTTCGACAAGAGCCTGTTTCGCCACTTTATCCAGACCTTGCTCGACCAAGGCGTGCTACAGCGCGATAGCGCCGGCAAATTGAGTTACCTGGAAGTGCTCGGCGAGCTGGCCGAAGGCGCCGCCAAGCGCGTGCTACCGGCCGAAATTCGCCTGTCGATCCGCCAGGTGGCGCTGCACCGTAACGAAGATGCGACCGAAGCCGTGGTCGCCACGACTGTTGACTGAATTTACTCGATAGGGAAATACCCATGAAGAAACTCTCACTGCTGCTTTTGTCCGCATTGCTGGGCGCCTGCGCCACCTCCCAGGCACCCCAACAAACCACGCTCGATGGCGAAGTGTTCTACCTGCAACGCATTGCCCTGCCACCGACCGCCACACTGGAAGTGAGCCTGCAGGATGTGTCGCTGGCCGATGCCCCAGCGCTCACGCTGGCGCGCCAGAGCGGCCCGGTCAAAGGCCAGGTGCCGCTGCCTTTCCACCTCACTTATGACCCGGCGCAGATCCAGCCCGGCCATCGCTATTCGGTCAGTGCGCGCATCGAGCTCGAAGGCAAGCTACTGTTTATCAACACCGAACATCATGGCGTGCAATTGAACGGGGAAGACCCGCAACCCCTGCGCATTCGCGTCGATGCTGTTCGTTGATTGCCGATACCCTTGCCCTTTAAGGAAGCTGCCATGCTCCGTCGCTCTCTTTCCATTGCCGGCCTGTGTGCAGGCCTTGTGATGTCTGCCAGCGCCCTGGCTCTCTCGCTCAACGACCTGTCGCAAACGGATGCCACGGGCGGGCTCAAGGATGCCTTGACCCAAGGCGCGCAAATCGCCGTCAAGCAACTGGGCACGCCCGGTGGCTTCAGTAACAACCCGGACGTACGCATCGAACTGCCAGGCAACCTGGGCAAGGCTGCCAAGGCCATGAAGAAATTCGGCATGGGCGCCCAGGTCGACCAGTTGGAAGCGAGCATGAACCAGGCTGCTGAAGCGGCGGTACCGCAAGCGCAGGCGCTGCTGGTGGATGCGGTCAAGAAGATGTCCGTGGAGGATGCCAAGGGAATTCTCAGCGGCGGCAAAGAGTCGGCCACCGAGTACCTGAGCAAGACCAGCCGCGAACAGATCCGCACCCAGTTCCTGCCCATCGTCAAGCAAGCCACCGATCAGGTAGGGCTGGCCAAGCAGTACAACAGCTTCGCCGGCCAGGCCGCGAGCCTGGGCGTGCTGGATGCCAAGAATGCCAACGTCGAAGGTTATGTGACTGAGCAGGCCCTCAATGGCCTGTTCGAGATGATCGGCAAGCAGGAAGCCGCCATTCGGGAGAACCCGGCAGCGGCAGCGACCAGCTTGGCCAAGAAGGTGTTTGGGGCACTCTGACATCGGCTCCTACACCGCTGTGTATCTGGAACACCGCGTCGTTTTCATCGCAGGCAAGCCTGGCTCCTACAGCGCTGTGTATCTGGAACACCGCGTCGTTTTCATCGCGGGTAAATCGGAGCGCCGAACCGCCGGCTCCTACCGGCCTTGGTAGGAGCCAGCCTTGGCTGCGATGGCCACACCGCGGTGTTCCGGCATTTCGGTAAACCCGATTCCTACAGACCTTGATAGGAGCCCGCGTGGGTTACGCGGTTTTACGGACCCGAAACCACGCCGCATACAACGCCGGCAGGAACAACAGCGTCAGCGCCGTCGCCACGATCAAGCCGCCCATGATCGCCACGGCCATCGGCCCGAAGAATACGCTGCGCGACAGCGGGATCATGGCCAGCACCGCCGCCAGTGCGGTCAGCACGATTGGACGGAATCGCCTGACCGTCGCTTCGATGATGGCCTGCCAGCGATCCAGCCCCGCGGCAATGTCCTGCTCGATCTGGTCCACCAGAATCACCGAGTTGCGCATGATCATCCCCGACAGCGCGATGGTCCCCAGCATGGCAACAAAGCCAAACGGCTGGCGAAAGACCAACAGGAACAACGTCACGCCGATCAGCCCCAGCGGCGCGGTCAGGAACACCATCACCGTGCGCGAGAAACTGCGCAGCTGCAACATCAGCAAGGTCAGCACCACCACGATAAACAGCGGCACGCCGGCCTTCACCGAGTTCTGCCCGCGCGTCGAGTCTTCCACCGTGCCGCCGACTTCCAGCAGGTAGCCATCAGGCAACTCGGCCCGCACGCCGTCCAGCGTCGGCAAGATCTGCTGGACCAGGGTGGCGGGTTGCTCCTTGCCATAGATATCGGCGCGAACGGTCACGTTGGGCAGCCGGTTGCGATGCCAGATAATCCCCTCTTCAAATCCGTATTCAAGGGTGGCGACCTGCGACAGTGCCACACTCTGGCCATTGTCGGTCGGCACCGCCAGGCTAGGCAGGCGCGACAGCTCGGTGCGCTCCTGCTCGGTACCGCGCAAGAGAATTTCGATCAACTCGTTGTCTTCGCGATACTGGCTGACGCTGGCGCCGGTCAGTGAGCTTTGCAAGAAACGCGACAGGTTGGCCGTACTGACCCCAAGCGCCCGGGCGCGATCCTGATCGACATTCAGGTAGACCACCTTGCTCGGCTCTTCCCAGTCCAGGTGCACATTGGCCACATGGGGGTTGTCGCGCACCTTGGCCGCCACCTTGCGCGCCAGGGCGCGAACCTCATCGATGTGCTCGCCGGTGACCCGAAACTGCACCGGATACCCCACGGGCGGGCCGTTTTCCAGGCGGGTGACCCGCGAGCGCAGGTCTGGGAAACGCTCATTGAGCGACTCGATCAACCAACTGCGCAACGCCTCACGGTCTTCGATAGTCTTGGCCAGCACCACAAATTGGGCAAAGCTGGTGGCGGGCAATTGCTGATCCAATGGCAGGTAAAAACGCGGCGATCCCGTGCCGACATAGGCCACATAGTTATCGATACCCGCGTGCTCCCTGAGTAGCGCCTCCAGCTGCTTGACCCGTTCGGTGGTATTGCTCAGCGAAGCGCCTTCGGCCAGCTTCACGTCCACCATCAGCTCGAGTCGCCCGGAGGCCGGGAAGAACTGCTGCGGCACAAAACGGAACAGCGCCACCGAGCCGATAAACAACGCAAGGGTCAATACGATCACGGTTTTGCGCCGGCTGACGCACCATTCCACCAGTCTACGTACACGCTGATAGAACGGTGTGCCGTAAGGGTCATGGCCATTTTGGCCGTGCTTGGCCGCGTGCTGCTTGGCAAGGTCCGGCAACAACCGCTCGCCCAGATACGGCACAAACACCACCGCTGCCACCCAGGACGCCAGCAAGGCGATCGTCACCACCTGGAAGATCGAACGGGTGTATTCACCGGTACCGGACTGTGCAGTGGCGATCGGCAGGAAACCCGCGGCCGTGATCAAGGTGCCGGTGAGCATCGGGAAAGCTGTGCTGGTCCAGGCATAGCTGGCTGCCTTGAAGCGATCGAAGCCCTGCTCCATCTTGATGGCCATCATTTCCACCGCAATGATCGCATCGTCCACCAGCAAGCCCAGCGCCAGCACCAAGGCCCCGAGCGAGATCTTGTGCAGGCCAATACCCAGGTAATACATGGTGGCGAAGGTCATCGCCAACACCAGCGGGATCGCCAGCGCCACCACCAGCCCGGTGCGCATCCCCAGGGAGAAGAAGCTCACCAGCAGCACGATGGCCAACGCTTCGACCAGTACCTGGACGAACTCTCCCACACTGGTTTTCACCGCCGCTGGCTGGTCAGAGACCTTGCGCAGCTGCATGCCCGCCGGCAAGTTCTGGCTGATTCGGGCAAATTCGGTTTCCAGCGCCTTGCCCAGCACGAGGATGTCGCCACCCGGCTTCATCGACACGGCGAGGCCAATGGCATCCTCAGCCATGAAGCGCATCCGCGGCGCGGGCGGATCGTTGAAGCCGCGTCGCACGTTTGCCACATCGCCAATACGGAAGGTGCGGTCCTCGACCCGAATCGGGAATTGCTGAATCTGTTCCACCGTCTGGAAACGCCCGGTCACTCGCAATCGCACGCGCTCGCTGGGCGTTTCAAAGAACCCTGCGCTACTGACCGCGTTCTGTTCTTCCAGTGCCTGCTGTACGGCCGCCAACGGTAATCCCAGGGTCGCCAGCTTGACGTTGGAAAGCTCGATCCAGATCTTTTCGTCCTGCAGGCCGAGCAACTCGACCTTGCTCACATCCTTGACCCGCTGCAGCTGGATCTGGATGCGATCGGCGTAATCCTTGAGCACGGCATAGTCGAAACCTTCGCCGGTCAGCGCGTAGATATTGCCGAAGGTGGTGCCGAATTCATCGTTGAAAAAAGGCCCCTGCACACCCGGCGGCAAGGTGTGGCGAATATCGCTGACCTTCTTGCGCACCTGATACCAGAGCTCGGGGATTTCATTGGAGTGCATGGAGTCGCGGGCAATAAATGTGACCTGCGACTCACCGGGGCGCGAAAACGAGACGATCTTGTCGTACTCGCCGGTTTCCATGAGCTTTTTCTCGATGCGCTCGGTGACCTGGCGGGACACTTCCTCGGCGCTCGCGCCCGGCCAATTAGTGCGAATGACCATGGCCTTGAAGGTAAAGGGCGGGTCTTCGCTCTGCCCTAGCTTGGTGTATGAAAGCGCGCCGACGATGGCCAGCAACAGCATCATAAACAGCACGATCTGGCGATTGCGCAACGCCCATGCAGAAAGGTTGAAACCCATCAGACCTACTCCTTGGCCGCTACATTCACCACACGATTGCTCCGGTCGACCGGCCGTATCTGCTGCCCTTCATGCAACACATGCCCACCCGCCGCCACCACCCAGTCCGAGGCCTTCAGGCCTTCGAGCACCGGCACGCCGGTTTCACCAAAGGGGCCAATCCGCACCGGGACGCGCTGCAGGGTGTTGCTGGCGTCTACACGCCAGACGTAAC
Organism: Pseudomonas sp. KH_021; assembly: GCF_057838865.1. Classification (NCBI taxonomy): domain Bacteria; kingdom Pseudomonadati; phylum Pseudomonadota; class Gammaproteobacteria; order Pseudomonadales; family Pseudomonadaceae; genus Pseudomonas; species Pseudomonas sp. KH_021. The sequence continues at coordinate 5,093,584 of NZ_CM174477.1, forward strand.
TCTGGCCATTTTCGGCGGTCAGTGCCGACAGCGGCACCGACAACGGCACCTCGGCACTGCTCTGAATGAACACCCGGGCGCTCTGCCCGAGCTCGGCCGGCACCTTGCCCGAGGTGAAAGCTATACGCGCGGCGAAGGTGCGCGAGCGCGGATCCGCCGCGGGCGACAGTTCGCGAATACGGCCAGTGAACCGCTCGTTGGGTTGCGACCACAGTTCGACCGAAACCGGTTGGCCGACCTTGAAGCGCCCGAAATTCTGCTCCGGCAAACTGATCGAGACTTCACGCTCACCATCGGCTGCCAGGGTGAAGACCGTCTGCCCCGCAGCGACCACCTGCCCGACTTCCACCGAACGGCGCGACACGACCCCATCGTTCGGGGCCCGCAAGACCGCATAGCCGGCCTGATTACGGGCCACGTCGAACTCGGCGCGAATCTGCTTGAGCCGCGCTTCGCCGGATCGGTAGAGGTTTTCGGCATTGTCGTATTGAGATTTGCTGACCATTTGCCGGTCCATCAGCGTTTTGTAACGGTCACGCTCGGCACGTACCAGGTTCAGATTGGCCTGGGCCGCGGCCACTTGGGCACGGGTGGCTTCCAGTTGCAGGCGCACGTCCTGCGGGTCCAGCTCGGCCAGCGGCTGATCGACCTTGACCCGCTCCCCCTCTTCAACCAGCCGATGACTGACTTTGCCACCGATACGAAACGCCAGGGCCGGTTCGAAGCGCGCACGCACCTCACCGGGGTAGCTGTCGACAGCGGACGTGGCGGGCACAGGCTGCACCACCAGCGCAGGACGCAACGGGGTTTGAGCCGTTTGCTCCTGGCCGCAGGCACCCAACAACAGGGCCATGGACAGTGACAGGGCAAGGGACAAGACAGGGCGCAACATAGTGAATGACCTTTGGCGACGAGGGGCCTGGAATTTTTATACTGCCCAGTATACTAATCCAGCTCTGGCCATCACGGAAGCCGGTCAATTGCACCCTGCGCTGCAACTATGGCCCGAGGTAAGATGTCCAATTGTTTCAAACCACTGTGCAAACTCATGCCAAACGAACCCATCATCCAGACAGGTCCGGGCCGCCCCAAGGATCTGGCCAAGCGCCAGGCCATCCTCGAATCGGCCCGTGATCTGTTTTTAAGTAACGGCTATGCCAACACCAGCATGGATGCTGTCGCCGCTGCGGCGGGTGTTTCAAAACTGACGGTCTACAGCCATTTCACCGACAAGGAGACGTTGTTTTCTTCAGCCATCATTGCCACCTGCCAGGCGCAACTGCCCGAATTGATCTTTGAACTGCCTGATGGCGTCCCCATCCAGACGGTGCTGCTGGCCATCGGCCGGGGATTTCTGGGGCTGGTCAACGGCAGCGAGTCGATCAAGCTGCATCGCCTGATCATGGCATTGGGCAGCCAGGACCCGCGCCTGAGCCAGATCTTTTTCGAGGCGGGTCCGCAGCGGGTGCTGCACGAGATGGAAGGCCTGCTCAAGCGTATCGATGCCCGCGGCGAACTGCGGATCGAGGCGCCCTATAATGCCGCCGAGCATTTTTTCTGCCTGCTCAAGGGCGCCGCCAACTTCCGCCTGCTGCTCGGTTGCGCCGAGCCGCCGACACCGGCGGCAGCCGAGGCCCATGTGCAAGAAGTGGTCGCGTTGTTTATGCGGGCTTATCGGCCTTGAGGGCTTTTTTCGGGTAGATGTCGTACCGGCTCGATTTGCCTTCCAGGCTATGGCTCGGCTTGGGCCCCTCGATGCAAGGCGCCTTGCGTGGACGCTTGACCACCACCCGGTGGCTGGCGAGCGCCAACGCGGCTTCAAGCAACGCGGGGGCGTCGAGATCATCACCCACCAGTGGGCGGAATACCCGCATCTCTTTTTTCACCAGGGCGCTTTTGTCCCGGTGTGGAAACATCGGGTCCAGATAGATCACCTGCGGCGCCTCACCTTCCCAGCCACGGATACGCTCGATGGAATTGCCGGTCAACAAGCGCATGCGAGCAACAATGGCGCCCACCTCCTGATCATCGCGAGCCCTTGCCAGGCCGTCTTCCAACAGGGCCGCTATCAGTGGCTGCCGCTCGATCAGGCTCATTTCGCAACCCAGGCTCGCCAGCACAAAGGCGTCCTTGCCAAGCCCTGCCGTAGCGTCGAGCACCCGTGGGCGCACCCCTGGGGCCACGCCCACTGCCTTGGCGATCATCTGCCCGCTGCCGCCACCGAACAGGCGGCGGTGAGCGGCCGCCCCTTCGACAAAGTCGACTCGCACCGGGCCCGGCGCCTGTGGGCCCAGTTGCTGCACCTGTAAACCGTCTTCGCCGACTTGCACGGCAAACTCGGCGTCCTCGATCTGCATTGGAAAACCCAGCCGCGCCGCCCACTCCTCGGCCTGCGCCTGGTAAGCCGGGCTCAGCGCCTCGACACGAATACGACAGCCCGCTGCTTGTTCAACCATGAATTTTCTACACTCAAACATTAAATGATCGGCCCATGCGGCCGATAAACCCGGTAATCGCCATTTTGCCAGAGCCGGGGCTCTGCGACTGCCATGACTGACATTCAACCCGCATCGCTAGGTTACCTGTCGCCGGTCGACAGCTACAGCACTCGGAATATCCAGACACTGGGCGGCTCCAGCCAGCTCTGGCAGGATTTCTTTGCGCGCGCCCTTGCCGAGCAGCAGGGTGATGTGCAGTTTCCGGCACTGGAAAGCGAGCTGGACGCCAGCAGCGGCGAACCGATCAGCGGCAGCGAAGTGCTGGCGCAGATCATCTCCCAGCGCCTGTGCGATGTGAAAGACACCGACCTTGAACCGCCCGAGCCATTGTTCCTGCCAATCGCCGAGTTCGAACTGGACTTGCTGGACAAGCCCGCCCCGCCTTTCCCCATCGAAGCGCTGATTGCCCAGCAGAAGCACCTGGACTTCGACATCAGTTGGCGCCGCCCGGTGGTCATGAGTGCCGGCCACCCCATTCCTGAGCCCGCCCCAGGGCCCCAGCCACGGCCGTTGCACCTACCCATTGCCGAGTTCGAGCTGGACCTGCTGGACAAACCCGCCGCCCCCTACAATGAAGCCACCCTGCACTTGCAGCAGCGCCACCTGGACTTCGACACCCGCTGGGTCAGCCCGGTGGTCTTGCAGAATATCCGCCTGGCCGCCTGAACCCAGCTTAACGGCAGACTGACCACCTCCCCATATCCAAATGAAAGTGGTCACGATGGGCCGCATTGTAATCTGGCCCCAACACCGCCTTGAAATGCTGGCACGCACCGTCACGCACTTCATGCAGAAAGCGTGAGCCCTGCCCTGCCTTACCCCAGTCCCGCGCGATACTGATGCGCCGCCCATCCGCCAATCTGAAACCCGCGATGTCCAGCGCATTGGCGCTCGCATGCTGGCTGCGTGGCCCGTCGGCACGGTTGTTGATATTACGACAGGCAAAACTGCCCAGATGATCGACCTGCGCCACCGCTTGGCCGAACACCGATTGCGCCGCAGGCTGCAGGGAATGGCGCTCGAACATCACAAAGGCAACCGCCAGCGGGCAACTGGCCAAAAAGCTGCTGCTAAAGCGTACCTGCGAGCCTTGCACGCGCAACACATGGGTCAGCGGGCAGGCCGCTTGGGGGGAAGAGTCCGCCTGAACGGTGTAACGCAGGCTGGACTTCGCTAACACCTGTTCACAGAGCTGAGGGTTGCCCTGCAATCGCCCCAGCTTGAAACCGGTGAGCAGGTTGAGCGGTGCCGCTATATCCAGCGGCGCCCAGGGGTTCCAGGCATCGGGAATACGCCAGCCCGAATTCCAGATAAGCACGGCGGAGCCTGCGCACAGCACCAGCAGCACGGTCCAGCGCAAGGCAGCCGCCATGGCTATCAGCGTTTAAACAGAGCGTTGAGTTCGGCGAATGGCATCGCCTGGCCGAGCGACTCGAAATGACCCTCGCGGCTGATGCTTTGCGCAGCGGTGAAAAATGCCCCGTAGGCCGCGCGGGCCAGCGAAGAGCCAACACTGATGCGCTTGACGCCAAGCGCGGCAAGCTCTGCCACCGTCAATGTCACGCCACTGAGCCCCATCAATACATTCACAGGCTTGGGTGCTACCGCTTGCACCACCGCTCGAACTTCCTCGGCGCTGCGCAAGCCGGGTGCAAACAGCACATCGGCGCCAGCTTCGGCGAACGCTTGCAGACGGCGGAGGGTGTCGTCCAGATCCATGCGCCCGTGCAGCAGGTTTTCGGCCCGGGCGGTCAGCATGAAAGGGAATGGCAAGCTGCGCGCAGCCTCAACGGCAGCCTCGACACGGGCTACTGCCAACGAGAATGAATAGATCGGGTCTTGCTCATCACCGCTGGCATCTTCGATCGAGCCACCCACCAGCCCGACCGATGCGGCCTGAAGAATGGTATCGGCGCACTCCTCGGGCGCATTGCCAAAGCCGTTTTCAAGGTCCGCGGCCACCGGCAGCGCGGTGGCATCGACGATGGCCTGGGCATTGATCAAGGTTTCATCACGACTGACGGCACCCTCGCCATCCGGGCGCCCCAGCGAGAATGCAAGACCGGCACTGGTGGTGGCCAAGGCCTCGAAACCGAGGTTGGCGAGCAACCTTGCCGAACCTGCATCCCATGGATTGGGGATCACAAAAACGCCGTCGCGCTCATGCAGTGCCTTGAACGCCTGAGCCCTGAGGGTTTGCACATCCATCGTCACTCTCCTCCTTGGTATCGCCGACAGGATTCAAAGCAGCCCGAGCTGTTGCACCTCAGGTGTTCTGTCCAGTTCATTTAAGGCCGGCAGGCCCGGCAATCGTTCCATCAAACTTAAATGAAATCGCTGCGCAAGGGCGGCGGCCAATCGATTATCCGAGGTGTGCAAAAACATATAGGGCGTGCGCCCTTCTTCGATCCAGGCGGCGACCTTGTCTAGCCAGGGCTGCAGAAAGGGTTGGTTGTACTCAAGCTCGGGGTGGCCGATAAAGCGAACTTGCGGTGACTGGCTGAAAGCAGTCGGACGCGGCGGCACGCGTGGCTTTTTCGATTGAGCGTGCAGCACCGCAGGGTCCTGTGACGTGCAACTGAACAGGGCGCGCGGGTCCAGGCAGATGCGTTCGATACCGCGATCAAGCAACAGTCGATTGAGCAACCGTTCTTCGTCTCCCTTGGCGAAGAACGCCGGGTGGCGCACTTCCACCGCGACCGGCACGGTCAGGGCATCCAATAATCCCAGCAGTTGGCCCAGTTGCCGCGGCCCCACGGTGGCCGGCAACTGTAGCCAGAACGGCGCGACCCGTCCCCCCAGCGGCCTGAGCAACGCAATGAAGTCTTCGGCGGCACTGATCTGTTGGCTGAGGTCGCCGCCATGACTGACCTCACGGGGGAACTTGGCGGTGAATCGAAAGTGCTCGGGCATACTGCTCGCCCAGCGCTGAACAGTGGCCGGCGCCGGGCTTGCATAGAAAGTGGTGTTGCCTTCCACGGCATTGAATACCTGGCTGTATAGCTTCAGGTAATCGGCAGGCTTGGCATCGGCGGGATACAGGTACTCGCGCCAGGCGTTTTCGCTCCAGGACGGGCATCCGATGTAATACGGCAGGTGAGCATGGGTCATGGGGCTCAAATATACAGATCGAGGCCCAATACTTCATGTTCCCAATCGATGAACCCTGCGGTATTCAGGTAGCTGGCCAGGGCAAGCGCGGTGCGCCGGCTGCAGGCGCGGGGGAAAACCATGTCTTGCTGGCGGGCGGGCAAGGCGGATGCCCGGGGCGGCTCACCCTGGCCGCTGGCGCAAGAAGGGGCCGCAGTATCGAGTTCGCCTTCCAGATCATCCGCTTGCGCGCCGCCCGCAGGGCTTTTGCGCGGCTTACGCTTGATGGGATATGAAGAGGAGGCAAAACCCTCGATACGCATGGCAAATCACTCAGAACCAATAGTGGCAATTTAGCGGCGCCGCGAGGGTGTCGCCAATAGTCGATTGATAACTGGACCACATTTGCGATGAAAGGTTTAGCGCCGATGGCGATAAACCGCTAAACGGTATTACACGGTTCAGCGGGCTTTCGGGGTAGCCACTTTGTCACGCAGATAAACCGGCTGCGCCAGGTCCGCCGCAATCACCTCGCCGCGCTCATAGGCAAAGCGCCCCAGCGTCAGCAAGTCCAGCGCATGGGGCAGCATCGTTGCATCCTGCCCGCTCAAGGTCACGCCGATGCGCTCGCCATAGCCCCAACCGGTGCCAGCACCAAACCACTCACCCGCCGCATCTGCTGGCAAACAGGCTTGTTCCGGCGGCAGGACCGCTTCTGCACCGGCCAGGCGCATTTCACCCGCCTGCTCGCGGTAGCAACCCCAATACACTTCATCCATCCGCGCATCGATGGCCGCTGCGACCTGCCGGGCGCCCTGCTCTCGAAAGGCGCGCTGGGCCAGCAGCGCCAGGTTGGACACCGGCAGCACCGGACGGTCCAGGCCAAACGCCAGGCCTTGCACCACACCGATAGCAATCCGCACCCCCGTGAACGCGCCCGGGCCACGGCCAAAAGCAATGGCATCGATGGCCGACAGGCTGGTGCCTGCCTCAGCGAGGATGGTCTTGATCATGGGCAGCAGCTTCTGCGCATGAAGACGCGGGATCACCTCGTAGTGGCTCAGCACCTTGCCGTCATGCAGCAAGGCCACGGAGCAGGCTTCAGTGGCAGTATCCAGGGCCAGCAAGGTGGTCATCGGTGATTCCAGACAAGAGAAAAAAGAGCAGCATTATAAACAACAACGGCCCGCAAGCGGGCCGTTGACGAACGCGGTGCGACGAATCAGCTCAGCGCAGCCATTACCTTGGTGGTGATGTCGGAAACCGAACCCACGCCTTCGATGTGGCTGTAGACCGGCTTGCCCTTGTCAGCACCCAGGTTCTGGTAGAACTCAACCAGTGGCTTGGTCTGGCTGTGGTAGGTGCCCAAGCGCAGGCGCACGGTTTCTTCGGTGTCGTCCTTGCGCTGAACCAGGTCATCACCGGTGACGTCGTCTTTACCTGCAACCTTTGGTGGGTTGTAGACAGTGTGGTAAACGCGACCCGAGGCTTCGTGTACACGGCGCCCGGCGATACGCTGGACGATTTCTTCGTCATCAACGGCGATCTCGACCACGTGGTCCAGCTCGACACCTGCCGTTACCAAGGCTTCAGCCTGAGGAATGGTGCGCGGGAAGCCGTCGAACAGAAAGCCATTGGCGCAGTCGGCCTGGGCAATGCGTTCCTTGACCAGATTGATGATCAGGTCATCGGAGACCAGACCGCCCGCGTCCATGATCGACTTGGCCTTGATGCCAAGCTCAGTGCCGGCCTTGACGGCTGCACGCAGCATGTCGCCAGTGGAGATCTGTGGAATACCGAATTTTTCAGTGATGAACTTTGCCTGAGTACCTTTGCCGGCCCCGGGAGCCCCCAGCAGAATTACGCGCATCGATGTGCTCCTCAATTTTTATATGAAAATCGGCGGATCCGCCCAGAAGGACTAATCGCAAAAATATGTTCAGGCCGCAATACGGCCAAAGGCTGATCAAGATACACAGCACATTCCGGCCACACAAGCCGTCGAAAGTTGGAACAATCTCCTGCAAAGGACGCTTTTTGTAGCGGGTTGCCCTGGGTGCAACCCTATTCGAGCGCGTGAACGGTGCGACACGGTTAACGCTTTCGAATAGGTTTCGGGCAACCGCCGATAAAGCCAACCGGCGTTAGCCGGTGTTGCGCAACCCTGCCGCGATACCCGCCACGGTGACCAGCAGCGCCTGCTCCAGAGGGCTATCGAGCGCCGCTTCTCGCCCACGCGAACGCGCCAGCAACTCAGCTTGCAATAAATGCAGCGGGTCCAGATAGGTATTGCGCAAACGGATAAATTCCAGCGTTTCGGGACTGTGGGCCAGTAGCACCGGCTGACCGGTTATACCGAGCACCACTGCGCACGCCTGCGACAATAGGTCGCGCAAATGTGTACCCAAAGGTCGCAGTTGTGGTTGCACCAGACGTTCGTCGTAGAGCCGGGCGATATCGGCATCTGCTTTGGCCAGTACCATTTCGAGCATGTCGATACGGGTGCGGAAGAACGGCCACTGCTCACGCATGGTCGCAAGCATAGCCCCCTGCTTGCGCTCGTTCACAGCCTTGTTCAAGGCCGCTTCCCAACCCAGCCAGGCTGGCAGCATCAGGCGTGTCTGGGTCCAGCCGAAGATCCACGGAATCGCCCGCAGGCTTTCGATGCCCCCGGCACGTCGCTTGGCCGGCCGGCTGCCCAATGGCAGGCGCCCCAGCTCCTGCTCGGGTGTGGACTGGCGGAAGTACTCGACGAACTCAGGGTTATCGCGCACCACCGCCCGGTAGGCCTTGACCCCGTCATCGGCCAACTGGTCCATCACCTCACGCCAGGCAGGCGCAGGCGGCGGAGGGGGCAGCAAGGTGGCTTCCAGCACGGCGGCCAGGTACAGATTGAGGTTCTGTTCAGCGATGTCTGGCAGGCCGAACTTGAAGCGGATCATCTCGCCCTGCTCGGTGGTGCGGAAACGGCCTGCGACCGAGCCTGGCGGTTGCGACAGGATGGCCGCATGGGCTGGGCCACCACCGCGTCCGACAGTGCCACCACGACCATGGAACAGCATCAGTTCGACCGACTGCTCACGACAGATGCGCACCAGCGTTTCCTGGGCACGGTACTGGGCCCAGGCCGCTGCGGTGGTGCCGGCATCCTTGGCCGAGTCCGAGTAGCCGATCATGATCTCCTGCGGCCCATGCAGGCTGGCGCGGTAACCCGGCAAGCCCAACAGGCGCTCCAGCACGGGGCCTGCGTTGTCCAGGTCCGCCAGGGTCTCAAACAGCGGCACCACGCGCATTGGGCGACGTACCCCGGCTTCCTTGAGCAGCAATTGCACCGCCAGCACATCGGAGGCAGCACCCGCCATGGAGATCACATAAGAGCCGAGCGATGCCGCAGGTGCCGCGGCGATTTCCCGGCAAGTGGCGAGCACTTCAGCGGTTTCATCCTCGGGCCTGAAGTCGCTTGGCAGCAGGGGACGACGATTGGCGAGTTCTTTCTGGAGGAACTCGATGCGCGCCTCTTCATCCCATTCCTCATAGCGCCCCAGCCCCAGGTAGGCGGTGATTTCGCTCATGGCCGAGGCATGTCGAGCGGCATCCTGGCGCACGTCCAGGCGCACCAGGAACAAGCCGAAGGTCACCGCCCGGCGAATACAGTCGAGCAGCGGGCCATCGGCGATCACGCCCATGCCACATTCGTGCAGCGACTCAAAGCAAAGCTGAAGCGGTGCCAACAACTCGCGGTTGTCGACCAGCACATCCGCCCTGAGTGGCTGAGTTTCACGCAAGGAGGCGTGAGCCCAATTTTGAGTGGCGCGCAGGCGTTCGCGCAGATGCTTGAGGTGCGCGCGATAAGGCTCGGCGCTGTCGCCCTCCTGTTCGCGCAAGGCTGGGCTTGCCTGCTGCATGGACAACTCAGCGGCCAGGTGATCGATATCACGCAAGAACAGGTCGGCCGCCATCCAGCGCGCCAACAGCAAGACTTCGCGGGTGACCGCAGCGGTGACATTCGGGTTGCCGTCCCGATCCCCGCCCATCCAGGACGCGAACTTGATGGGCGCGGCCTGCAAGGGCAGATGCAAGCCGGTGGCGGCGTGCAGGTCCTTGTCGGCCTTGCGCAGGTAACTGGGGATCGCTTGCCAGAGCGAATGTTCGATGACCGCGAACCCCCACTTGGCCTCATCGACGGGGGTCGGCCGCACGCGGCGAATTTCTTCAGTGTGCCAGGCCTCTGCGATCAACCGCTGCAAGCGCTCGGCGATCGCCTTGCGCTCAACCGGGATCAGGTCTCGGTGATCACCTGCGGCCAGTTGTGCGGCAATCGCATCATATTTCTGGATGAGGGTACGGCGCGCCACTTCGGTGGGGTGGGCGGTCAACACCAGTTCGATCTCTAGCCGACCCAATTGCCGGGCCAGGGCATCATCGCTGTGGCCTCCGGCCTTGAGCCGATCCAGCAGTTCGGGCAGCACACGTGCCTCAAAAGGTTCGGGCTGGCTGGCGTCGCGGCGGCGGATGGTCTGGTACTGCTCGGCGATATTGGCAAGGTTCAGAAACTGGTTGAAGGCTCGCGCCACGGGCAGCAGCTCGTCTTCGGTCAGGTCATTCAGGCTTGAACTCAGTTGCTCGGCACTGACCTCGGCTTCGCGCCGATCCGCCTTGGCGCCGTGGCGAATGCGTTCGATCTTGGCCAGGAACGCCTCGCCATGCTGATCACGAATGGTATTGCCCAACAACTCGCCCAACAGGTGCACATCTTCACGCAGGCGCGCATCGATCTCATTCATCCAGTGTTCTCCAGTTTCGGGAAAAAACAACCTGGGAACAGAGTGCCTCAGCCTTGCGTCTGTAGACAAGGCAAGCAAGTGTTGCTGTGTGCCAAACACGGCTACGCTTTATGCACGACAGCACCCGCGCCTGCGGGATTCGATGAGGTCATTATGAAAATCCGCGAACTTGCCCAGCATTGGGAAGAAAATGCCAAGGGCCGCCTGACCAAGACCGGCTACACCTTGCACCTGGACGTGGAAGCCGCCGCTCGCCTGGCGGCCATTGCCGAGATGTACCCCAAACGCCAGCCTGAAGAATTGCTGGGCGAACTGCTCGGCGCAGCACTCGAAGAGCTGGAAGCCAGCTTTCCCTATGTCAAAGGAAAACAGGTGGTGGCCACCGATGAGGAAGGAGACCCGCTCTACGAAGATGTCGGCCCTACCCCGCGCTTTCTCTCACTCTCACGCCGTTATCTGCACGATCTGTCTGCTCAGATAGACGATAAGAAGCACTGATCCTCGCGCTTTTCATCCCCTTGCGGCACCGCCCAGGTGCCGCGTCATATGCCCCCTGCGTTCCTTTTAGCCGATTGTCTTCTCAGTCAGGACTTTCCTTTCCGCGTTGGCACTGGGTAGCAGCTTTCTGTTGGCCGGCTGCGCCGGAAAACCGCCAACCGAGCAATACGCGATGACTCAGTCCGCGGTGAATTCGGCGGTGAGCGCTGGCGGCACCGAGTTCGCAGCAGTCGAGATAAACCGCGGTGCTTTCATCGCGGCTAAAGCCGGCTCCTACCGACCGCTGTAGGAGCCAGCCTTGCCGGAGTGCCGGACCACTGCGATGGCCGCACCACGGTGTATCAGGTAAACCGCGGTGCCTTCATCGCGGCTAAAGCCGGCTCCTACCGACCGCTGTAGGAGCCAGGCTTGCCGGAGTGCCGGACCACTGCGATGGCCATAGGTATCTACACATCTTTTGGTGTACTGCATTTCGTAGCAGTGGACGAGTAGAACGAGGCCACGTCCGGCTGCGCAGCAGTCGTAAAACCTGGCACTTCAGTATTCAGATACACCGCGAGTACAGGCTTTGCGAGGACTACGTCCCCGGACCTGGCCTCGCTGAACTCGTCTACTGCTACGAATGTAGCCGCTGACGAGGTACGAGGCTGCGATCGGCAGCGAAGCGGCCGTAAAACCTGAGACCGTAATCCATCAGGCACACCGAAGGGCCTGAATTTACGACGGCTTCGCCGCCGATCGCAGCCTCGTACCTCGGCAGCGGCTACAAGAGCCGCGCTGCCCCAGAATTGTGTAGATACCTATGCTGCGATGGCCCCACCACGGTATATCAGGCAAACCGCGGTGCCTTCATCGCGGCAAGCCGGCTCCTACCGACCGCTGTAGGAGCCAGCCTTGCCGGAGTGCCGGACCACTGCGATGGCCATAGGTATCTACACATCTTTTGGTGTACTGCATTTCGTAGCAGTGGACGAGTAGAACGAGGCCACGTCCGGCTGCGCAGCAGTCGTAAAACCTGGCACTTCAGTATTCAGATACACCGCGAGTACAGGCTTTGCGAGGACTACGTCCCCGGACCTGGCCTCGCTGAACTCGTCTACTGCTACGAATGTAGCCGCTGACGAGGTACGAGGCTGCGATCGGCAGCGAAGCGGCCGTAAAACCTGAGACCGTAATCCATCAGGCACACCGAAGGGCCTGAATTTACGACGGCTTCGCCGCCGATCGCAGCCTCGTACCTCGGCAGCGGCTACAAGAGCCGCGCTGCCCCAGAATTGTGTAGATACCTATGCTCATCGCGGCTAAAGCCGGCTCCTACCGATCGCTGTAGGAGCCAGCCTTGCCGGAGTGCCGGACCACTGCGATGGCCGCACCACGGTGTATCAGGCAAACCGCGGCGCCTTCATCGCGGCTAAAGCCGGCTCCTACCGACCGCTGTAGGAGCCAGCCTTGCCGGAGTGCCGGACCACTGCGATGGCCGCACCACGGTGTATCAGGCAAACCGCGGTGCCTTCATCGTGGTGGTCCGGCACTCCGGTAAAGCCGGCTCCTACCGGGTTTCCTGGCCCATGCAGCGCACCGCTTGCTTCTTGGCGTCGACCAGCACGCCGGTCAGGCCTTTCTGTTCGGTATCGAACAGCACCAGCACACCCTCCACACACTGGGCCACTTGTGGCGCCGGCTTCAGGGAGATCTTGTAGTCTTCGCCTGGCACGGTCTTGAGCATGGTGAACTCGGTCAGCAGCAGCGCGTCTTCTGGCTTGGCAAAGTGCAGGTAGCCGTAATACCACAGGCAACCGACGGTGCCGAGAATGCTGCAGATGCCGGTAATGATCAGCGGGATGGCGTTGCGTTCTTCACTCATTGCGAACTCTCGGGTTTTGCGGGCGGCGGATAATTGGGCACTTCGGCCAGGCGGCGCAAGCCGTTGAAGTGCTCGGGGTCATCCAGGAAACGCAGCATGACCTGGCGCCAGGTTTTATCGGCAAAGGTCTGCACGTGGCCGCCTCGGGTCAATTGCAGGACTTTGGGCGGCGACGCAGCTTGATACAAGCGGATGCCGTTGGGAAGTGGCACAAGCGGGTCATCGATGCTGTGGAAGAACAACTGTGGCACGCCCGTAAGGTTGGGCATGGCCCGGATCGCACTGTCGCTATCAGGCACTATCCATGACAGCGGCACCTGCAAGGCCCAAGTCATCCACGAGGTGCTCAACGCATATTGCCCCACCCCTCGATAGCTGGCCGGCACGCCATCGAACACCATGGCCTTGAAGCGGCGACGCTGTTCGGGATGTTCGGCCAGATAATGGATACCTACCGCGCCGCCAAGGCTCTGGCCCAGCAACACCAGGGGTTTGCCCTGCACCTCTGGCGCCTGCTGCAGCCAGTCAAGCGCAGCCGCCACATCTTGATAGATCGCCGGAAAACCGGGTTCTCCCTCGGACAAGCCGTAGCCGCGGTAATCGATCAACAGCACCTGATAACCCTGCTCCGGCAACCACCAACTGGCCCCCAAATGCCAGGCCAGGTTGCCGCCGTTGCCATGCAGGTGCAGCACTGTGCCTTTGACCTGGACTCCCTCTTTGGCGGGTAACCACCAGGCATGCAGCCGCGTGCCATCGGCGGCCGTCAACGTCAGGTCGCGGTATTCAAGCTTGGCTTTTGCCGGGGTGAAGGGCTGGCCCGGCTCGGGGTAGAACAGCAGCGAGCTGCACCCGGCCAGGCCCAGGAGCAAGGCCAGGAGCAGCGGCTTACAGAATGTTCGAGTAGTCAGCTTCAATCCGGTCCAGGCTCAGGTGGTTGAGGAAGTTGGAGAAGCACATCCAGGCCGACAACGCGTTAAGGTCGCGAAACTGCTCTGGCAAATATTTGGGTGCTATCACCAGTCCCTCGTCCACCAACTGGCGCATAGTGCGCATATCTTCCAGGGTGGTCTTGCCACAGAACAGCAGCGGTATCTGCTCAAGCTTGCCTTTGCGTACCGCCAACTGAATGTAGTTGTAGACCATGATGAAGCCCTTGAGGTAGGACAGGTCTTTGGTAAAGGGCAGGCCATTGGGGACGGAGCCACGGAACACTCGGCTGGCATTGCCGTAGCTTTCCGGCATGCCAAATCCTTGCTCGCGGAAAAACTCGAAGATCTGCAGAAAGTCGGCGCCCTCCTCCACCATGTGGATGGCGCGGGTGCGGTTGGTCAATTTACGCAGCCGGCTGGGGTAGGACGCGAAGGCAATCACCTCCATCAAGATCGCCAGGCCTTCCTGGGTCACCGTTGAGGAGGGCGGGCCCTTGGATAAAAACGTGCAGATCGGCTGGTTCAGGCCATTGAGGGTGGTGCCCACATGCACCAGCCCTTCGTGTACCTCCAGCGCGCGCACATCGCGAATGTTGAACAGGGCGTCGGCGCGCACCTTGATGTAGTCCGCGCCGGCGGCGGCATCCGCAACGATGCCGTCGGAGACAAACACCCGCACCGTTTCCTCGGCTTCGCCAAAGACCTTGTTCAAGCGGCTCTGGAGCATCTCCACGGCCTGTGGCGCGGTGAGGTTCTTGGGCTCGTCCTTGAGGTCGCCGCGGCCGGCGATATTGTTCAAGTAATCGGACAGCATCAGGCCCAGGTCAGACAACGTCGGGTCTCCGGCGTGGAAAGCATCCGAGGCTGCGCCGTACAGCTCCTGGGAGATCAGGCCAAAGTCTTCGGTGCCACGCGCCTCGAGCATGCGCACGACCATGCGGTACTCCTTGCACATGCGCCGCATGATCTGCCCCACCGGGTTGAACTGGCCCAGTTGGCGGGTGATATCGCGCTCGATGTTCTGGAATTCAAGCTTCGTGGCGCTGGAGTCGAACGCCAGTGGGCGGTTCTGGTAATAGGCACGGTCCACCGCCGGTGGCTCCTTGCCCTTGGTCTTGAGAAAGCCTTCGCGAATGCTGTCGTCCCACTTCACCGCATCGAGCACCCGAATCGGCGCCTGCGCCAGCACGATACGATCGGACAAGCCGCGAATGGTCTGCTGGTACTCGTCCACACCTGACTCCTTGATTGAACGCTATGGGGCTTACTGAGGGGTGCGTCGTTGATAACGCGCAGCTTCCACGAACACGTCGGAATTGGCCGGCTCATCCAGGTAAGTAAAGACCTGCGACAGAGGGCTCGAAATGTAGATGCCGTCGCCATCGTCGGTCTCGAAGGTATCGCCACCCATCATGCGCTGGTCGAGCACTTGCTTGAAACGCTCAAGATCGAGGCTATAGACCACCAGTTCCTGGTTGTCGGTCAGCTCGAAGCCAGCCAGGGTGTAATGGCCTCCGTACTTGTCCGGGACCGGCGCCGACACATACCAGCGGCTGCCATGGCGAGAGACAGTGAAGGGGTAAGCGTGACGTTCGCTTTTCTTGCCCTTGGGATAACTGACCGCCTGATAGCGGTTGTGCCCGTCACGGCTGATTTCAAGGTAAAGGTGTTCACCCCAGGCGTCCTTGCTGGACCACTTGCCCAACAGGGCCATGGGCGCCGCCTGATCGGCCGGAATAGGGTCCTTGAAGGTCACCAGGCACCCGCTCAACATCAGAAACGTCATGGCCAGTACGACACGCCAGGCTTTCATCCAGCTCTCCTTGTAATACCGCGGCTCAGGTCGAGGCCAACACCAGATGCATGTATCGGGTAAGAATTGCGAGGCTTTCGTCCTCGGCCGGCGGCTGCGCATGATTGAGCAGTGCCTGATATTCCATCCCCCCGATAATCGCCGTCAACACTTTGGCATCCTGTTGTGGCTCACGCGAGCCGACAACCTGGAGCATCTGACAGGTGCCTTGCAACAAGATTCGTTGGTGCGAGCACACCAATTGCGCCAAACGCGGGTTGATCAGCGCTTCCTGGCGGAACGCCTGCTCGGCCATCAGATAATCGCGGCGGGTGTTGAGCTGATGAATCACATAGTCGGCGGTGAGCTTGGCCACGTCATCAGCCAGGCGCGCACGCGCGGCAGGGCTGCCATCGCCCTGGGCCACTAACTGGCGCAGGATCAGCTCGGTATTGGTCCAAAGCTTGACCATATAGTCCGCGCTGCGCTCCACATACAGGGCGAAGGCGTCGCTGAGCAGATCCTGGATGTCCTTGAAGTAGTAGGTGGTCGCCGACAGCGGCACGCCCGCCTCTGTGGCCACCGCCCGATGACGCACGCCACGCACACCGTCGCGCACGACAATGCGCAAGGCGGCATCGAGAATCTCCTGGCGACGTAGCTCGCTTCCCTGGCGGCTGGCCTTGCGGCCCTGATACTGAACACTTTCTGCCACGGCGGTGGCAACGCCGGCGGCACCTTGTTGAGCCATTACAGGAGTCACTGCGCTAACCCTCGGTTCTTGTCGATCGAATTATTCTGGGCCAAGAAAAAGCCGCCTGAAAAGGCGGCGTGTAGGAGCCAGGCTTGCCTGCGATGAATACGCCACGGTTATACAAATAGACCGCGGCGTATTCATCGCGGGTAAACCCGGCTCCTACAGGCGACCCGGCTCCTGTAGGAGCCGGGTTTACCGGAATGCCGGACCACCGCGATGGCCACACCGCGGTGGACCGTCAGGCCTCGGGGCGCATGTGCGGGAACAGGATGACGTCGCGAATCGACGGGGAGTTGGTCAACAGCATGACCAGACGGTCGATACCGATGCCTTCGCCGGCCGTTGGCGGCATGCCGTACTCCAGCGCGCGAACGAAGTCGGCGTCGTAGTGCATGGCTTCGTCGTCACCGGCGTCCTTGTCGGCTACCTGCGCCATGAAGCGTTCGGCCTGGTCTTCGGCATCGTTGAGCTCGGAGTAGGCGTTGGCGATTTCACGGCCACCGATAAACAGCTCGAAGCGGTCGGTGACGTTCGGGTTGTCATCGTTGCGGCGCGCCAGTGGCGACACTTCGAACGGGTACTGGGTAATGAAGTGCGGCTGCTCCAGCTTGTGCTCGACCAGCTCTTCGAAAATCATCACCTGCAGCTTGCCCAGGCCTTCGAAGCCCAGCACCTTGGCGCCGGCTTTCTTGGCGATTTCACGGGCCTTGTCGGTGTCGCTCAGGTCGGCCGCGGTGAGTTCCGGGTTGTACTTGAGGATCGCGTCGAACACCGACAGGCGTACGAACGGTTCGCCGAAGTGGAACACCTTGTCGCCGTACGGCACGTCGGTAGTTCCGAGAACAAGCTGCGCCAACTCGCGGAACAGTTCTTCGGTCAGGTTCATGTTGTCTTCGTAGTCAGCGTAGGCCTGGTAGAACTCGAGCATGGTGAACTCGGGGTTGTGCCGGGTCGAAACGCCTTCGTTACGGAAGTTGCGGTTGATTTCGAAGACTTTCTCGAAACCACCGACCACCAGGCGCTTGAGGTACAGCTCAGGCGCGATACGCAGGAACATTTCCATGTCCAGCGCGTTGTGGTGGGTCTCGAACGGCTTGGCCGCGGCACCGCCCGGGATGGTCTGCAGCATCGGCGTTTCGACTTCCAGGAAGTCACGCTGCATCAGGAAGCTGCGGATGTGAGCGATGACTTGCGAACGAACGCGGAACGTCTGGCGGGTATCTTCGTTGACCATCAGGTCGACGTAACGCTGGCGGTAGCGCTGTTCGGTGTCGGTCAGGCCGTGATGCTTGTCCGGCAGCGGGCGCAGCGACTTGGTCAGCAGGCGTACTTCGGTCATCTCGACGTACAGGTCGCCCTTGCCGGAACGGGCCAGGGTGCCAACGGCTGCGATGATATCGCCCATGTCCCAAGTCTTGACGGCCGCCAGGGTTTCTTCTGGCAGGGTCTTGCGGTTGACGTAGACCTGGATGCGACCGGTCATGTCCTGGATCACCATGAACGAACCACGGTTGAGCATGATGCGACCGGCAACCTTGACCGGGATCGCTGCAGCTTCCAGCTCTTCCTTGGTCTTGTCCGCGTACTGTTTCTGCAGGTCGTTGCAGTAGTTGTCGCGACGGAAGTCGTTGGGGAAGGCCTGACCCTTGGCGCGTTCTGCGGCAAGTTTTTCCTTGCGCAGGGCGATCAGGGTGTTTTCTTCCTGTTGCAGGTCTTGCGGGTCGAGTTTGAGGTCGCTCATGTCGTCACATTTTCCATCACGGGTTCATTGCCCCTCGCCAGCGGCGAGGGATCGCGGGCAAGCCCTGCTCCTACATTTAAAGAAGCGTGCTTGCCCGCAGCACAGGTGTCGCGCTTACAGCCCTTGTTTGAGGCTGGCTTCCAGGTATTCGTCGATGTCGCCATCGAGCACCTTGTCGCAGTCGCTGCGTTCGATGTTGGTGCGCAGGTCCTTGATCCGCGAGGCGTCAAGCACATACGAACGGATCTGGTGACCCCAGCCGATATCCGACTTGGTGTCTTCCAGTGCCTGGGAGGCGGCGCTACGGCGTTGCATTTCCTGCTCGTACAACTTGGCCCGCAGCATTTTCATGGCGGTGTCTTTGTTGGCGTGCTGGGAGCGTTCGTTCTGGCAGCTGACCACGGTGTTACTCGGTACGTGGGTGATACGTACGGCCGAGTCGGTGGTGTTTACGTGCTGGCCACCGGCGCCCGAGGAGCGGTAGGTGTCGATACGCAGGTCTGCCGGGTTGATCTCGATTTCCACCTTGTCGTCGATCTCGGGGGAGACGAATACGGCAGAGAACGAGGTGTGGCGGCGGTTGCCGGAGTCGAACGGGCTCTTGCGCACCAGGCGGTGAACGCCAATTTCGGTACGCAGCCAGCCAAAGGCGTATTCGCCCTTGATGTGCACAGTCGCGCCCTTGATGCCGGCGACTTCACCTGCCGACAGTTCCATGATGGTGGCGTCGAAGCCGCGCTTGTCAGCCCAGCGCAGGTACATGCGCAGCAGGATGTTGGCCCAGTCCTGGGCTTCGGTGCCACCGGAACCGGCCTGGATATCCAGGTAGGCGTTGTTCATGTCCATTTCACCGCTGAACATGCGGCGGAATTCCAGCTTCTCCAGCGACTCGCGCAGGCGATCGATTTCGGCGACAACGTCGGCGACTGCGCCTTCATCGTCTTCCTCGACAGCCATATCCAGCAGGTCACGGGCGTCAGACAGGCCACCGGACATTTCGTCCAGGGTCTCGACGATCTGAGCCAGCGCAGCGCGCTCGCGGCCCAGCTCCTGGGCGTACTCAGGTTTGTTCCAGACGCTTGGGTCTTCGAGTTCGCGGTTAACTTCGATCAGGCGGTCATGCTTGTGATCGTAGTCAAAGATACCCCCGAATGGACTGCGAGCGCTCGGTCAGGTCCTTGATGCTGTTCAGGATCGGGTTGATTTCCATGGGCGGGCGGCTCTCGTGCGTATGTCTGTCAAAAGCCGGGGAGTATAGCGCAGTCTGAGGGGCGACGGCAGCCCGCTGGGCGGGATGAATGGGGTAGGAGCCGGCTTTAGCCGCGATAAATGCACCGCGGTTTGTCTGATGCACCGCGGCGCGTTCATCGCGGCTAAAGCCGGCTCCTACAGGGAGCGTCAGTCGACGCCGACCTGGTTACGGCCGTTGTTCTTGGCGAGATATAAGCCCTTGTCGGCCGCTGAGATCAGTTGCCGACAAAAGCTGCCCGCTTGTGGCGTCTGGGTGGCGACGCCAATGCTGGCGGTCAGGTACGCGTCTAGGTCCGGGGCGATGTGCGGGATTTTCAAGGCAGCGATGGTCTGGCGCAGTTTTTCTGCCACCAGCCGCGCGCCGCCCAGGGAGGTATTGGGTAATACCAGGGCGAATTCTTCACCGCCATAGCGCGCGGGCAGGTCCGAAGGCCGGCTGCAGGAATTACGAATGGCATCGGCCACACGGCGCAGGGCTTCGTCGCCGTCGAGGTGGCCAAAGTTGTCGTTATAAGACTTGAAGTAGTCCACATCGATCATCAACAGCGACAACTGCGTCTGCTCACGCTGGGCTCGGCGCCACTCCAGTTCCAGGTACTCGTCGAAGTGCCGGCGATTGGAAAGCCCGGTCAGGCCGTCCGAGTTCATCAGCCGCTGCAACACCAGGTTGGTGTCCAGCAACTGCTGCTGGCTGACGCGCAGGGCACGATAGGCTTCGTCGCGCTGCAGCAAGGTCAGGTAGGACTTGGAGTGGTAGCGAATGCGCGCCACCAGCTCGATGTTGTCGGGCAGCTTGACCAGGTAGTCGTTGGCGCCTGCGGCGAACGCGGCACTCTTGATCAGCGGGTCTTCCTTGGTCGACAGGACGATGATGGGGATATCCCGGGTGACCGGGTGCGCGCGGTACTCGCGCACCAGGGTCAAGCCGTCCAGGCCCGGCATGACCAGATCCTGGAGGATCACCGTGGGCTTGATGCGGATAGCCTGGGCAATCGCCTGGTGAGGATCGGCGCAAAAATGGAAGTCGATGTTCGCTTCCTGGGCCAGACCACGGCGCACGGCTTCGCCGATCATGGCCTGGTCATCGACCAATAGAACCATCGCGGCGTTTTCGTTGGCGGTCTTGAAACCGTCGATCGGTAGATCATTCATGCCTTGTCACCTGATTACTGCCTGCCATCCGGCTTGGCCGAACACTTGGATTCATTTCGAAAATACTTCCATCAACCTTGGAGCAATTCGGTCCAGAGACCGCACCTCCACGGCGGCGTTGATCTCGGCGGCAGCCTTGGGCATGCCGTAGACCGCTGAACTTTGCTGGTCCTGGGCGATGGTCAAAAAACCACGCTCGCGCATGTGCTTGAGGCCCTGGGCGCCATCACGGCCCATGCCGGTCAGCAACACCCCGACCGCATCCCCCCGCCAGTAGTCGGCGACACTGTCAAAAAACACATCGATCGAGGGGCGATAGATGGCATTGGCAGGTGCCTCGGTGTAGGCCAACGCACCCGTCTTTAAAAGCCTGAGATGGTGATTAGTGCCCGCCAGCAGGACCGCCCCGCTTTGCGGCTGTTCACCTTCGCAGGCCAGCCGCACGTCCAGGCCGGATGCACTGCTGAGCCACTGGGCCATGCCGCTGGCGAACACCTGGTCAACGTGCTGGACCAGCACGATGGCCGCGGAAAAATCCTTAGGCAAGCCTTTAAGCAGAATCTCCAACGCGGCCGGCCCACCGGCAGAGGAGCCGATCGCCACCAGGCCCTGGCGCTGCACTATATCGCGCAGGGTCGGCATCAAGGGCCTGGCAGGCGCTGGCTGCTGGCCCACCAGCCAACTGATATTGAGGATTTTGCGCAACAGCGGCGCTGCGGCCTGGCGAGGGTCACCCGCCCCCAACGCCGGGGTATCGACGACGTCCAGGGCACCATGCCCCATGGCTTCGAATACCCGGTGTACATTCTGTTCGCGGTCCACCGTGACAATCACGATGGCACAAGGGGTCGCCGCCATGATCCGGCGTGTGGCTTCGACGCCGTCCATCACCGGCATGATCAAATCCATGAGGATCAGGTCCGGTGTCAATTCTGCGCAGCGCTGCACCGCTTCGGCGCCGTTGCCTGCCACCCACACCACTTGATGGCTCGGCTCAAATGCCAACGCCCGACGTAAAGCCTCGACGGCCAACGGCATGTCGTTGACGATAGCGATCTTCATCCCTGCGCACTCCCTATCAACTCAACCACAGCCTCGAGCAAGGCATCATCGTGGAAACTGGCCTTTGCCAAATAGTAGTCGGCGCCAGCCTCCAGTCCACGCCGACGGTCTTCTTCGCGATCCTTGTAAGACACCACCATCACCGGCAGCGATTGCAGGCGACTGTCGCGGCGCAACAGGGTCACCAGCTCGATTCCGTCCATGCGCGGCATATCGATATCGGTAATCAGCAGGTCGAAGTCTTCGGCGCGCAAAGCGTTCCAGCCGTCCATGCCATCGACCGCCACCGCCACGTCATAACCTTTGTGGCTCAGTAGTTTGCGCTCAAGTTCGCGCACCGTGAGCGAGTCATCCACCACCAGAACGCGCTTGCGCGGCACTTCGCTGATCGAGCGCCGGCCGCGATCGATGCGTTCCAATCTTCCTGTGCTGAGCAACTTTTCGACCGAGCGCAACAGGTCTTCGACGTCGATGATCAAGACCACTGAGCCGTCGTCGAGCAAAGCGCCGGCCGAGACATCCTGCACCTTGCCCAGGCGCGCATCCAGCGGCAGCACCACCAACGTGCGTTCACCGATAAAGCGCTCGACGGCCACGCCATAGATCGCATCACGCTCGCGGATCACCACCACGCTCAGGGTTTCGCTTTCGCACTGGGCGGTGGGGCGGTTCAACAATTGGCTGGCAGCCACCAGGCCGACATGCCGGCCTTCATGCCAGAAGTGCTGGCGCCCTTCGAGTTGGACAATCGCCTCGATCGGCAGCTCCAGGGTGCGCTCGATGTGCGCCAGCGGGAAGGCATAGGCCTCGCCGCCGACATCCACCACCAGGCTGCGCACCACCGACAGGGTCAGCGGCACTTCCAGATGAAAACGGCTGCCCTGCCCATGCACCTGGGTGAGCAACACCGAGCCATGCAGTTGGCGGACGCTATGCTGCACCGCATCCAGGCCCACACCGCGCCCGGACACTTCGGTGACCTGGTCGCGAAGACTGAAGCCGGGCAAGAACAGGAAGCTGAGCAACTCTTCCTCGCTGAGCTGGGCCGCCGTCTCGGCCGTGGACAGTTCGCGCTCGACGATACTGCGGCCAAGGCGCTGCAGATCGACACCGCCGCCGTCATCGCTGATCTCCAGTACCAGCAGGCCGGCTTGATGGGAGGCGCGCAGAAGAATCCGGCCTTCGCCTGGTTTACCGCTCAACAAGCGTTGCTCAGGAGACTCGATCCCGTGGTCCACGGCATTGCGTAGCAGGTGAGTCAAAGGGGCTTCGAGCTTTTCCAGAACATCACGGTCGACCTGGGTCTTATCGCCTTCAATGTCCAGCCGAACTTGCTTGCCCAGCGAGCGTCCCAGATCCCGGACCATACGGGACTGGCCGGTCAACACATCGGCAAACGGCCGCATGCGGCAAGCCAGCGCGGTGTCGTACAGCAGTTGGGCGCGCTGGCCACTCTGCCAGCCGAACTCATCCAGCGCCACGGTCTGCTCCTGCAACATCTGCCGAGTGTCGCCCAGCAGTTGCAGGGCCACGGTCATGGCTTCATGCACCTCAGCGCGTTGCCCTTGGCTGTCCAGTTGGGTTTTCAGGTCTTCCAGCGCACGGATACTCTGGGACTGCATGCGCTTGATGCGTTGCAAGGTTCCCAAATACGGTTTGAGCCGCTGGGTCTCGACCAGCGCCTTGCTCGACAGATCCAAGAGGCTGTTCAGGCGCTCGGCGGTCACCCGCAGTACCCGCTCACCCCCTTCATTGAGGCGGTTGCTTCTCGGCGTCTCCAGCGTCAATTCCGGCTCTGGGTCAATCGCGGGCGGATCGGATTCAGGCAACGTCAGCAGGCTTTCCAGCGACGCGGGCGCGGGCGTCGCCACAGGTGCAGTCGAGACACGTGCCCCCGGTGAACGCACCCCGTCTTCGACCAGCGCCGTCAGTTGCCTTTCGAAGGTTTCGATTTGCGCCGGACCAATCGAGGCGCCGGCAGGCGTGGAGATACGCAGCAACAGATCGGTGCCTTGCAGCAAGGCATCGATATGCTCGGGCAGCAGATACAGCCGGCCCTCCTGGGCGCTCACCAGGCAGTCTTCCATCACATGAGCGATGCGTACGCCCGCATCCAGCCCGACGATTCGCGCCGCCCCCTTGAGCGAGTGCGCAGCGCGCATGCAGGCTTCCAACTGATCGGCCTGGGTCGGGTTGCGCTCCAGCGCCAGCAGGCCTGCACTGAGCACTTGAGTCTGGGCCTCGGCCTCCAGGGCGAAGAGTTCGAGCAGCGAGGCGTCGCGCATCTGGTCGGGGGTCATGACAGGCTCCGGCTCATGGCAGACAACAATTGCGCCTCATCCAGCACCCGCACACTGCGCCCCTTGAACTGCAGCACTGTCTGAGTAAAGCGAGTGCCGGCCTGTGGCTGGGCGACCTCGTTGCGCTCTAGTTCCTGCTGATCGAAACCGTGGATGCCATCGACTTCCTCGACCTGCACCACCACCGAACCGCCCTCGGCTGCCAGGATCAACATGCGCGGCATGACGCGCGCTGCGGCTTGCGGCGGCGCACTGGCCGGCAGGCCGAGCAGCTCCGTCAGCGACAGGCAAGCCACCAGCGCACCGCGCACGTTGGCAACACCCAGCAAGGCGCGCGAACGCTGATGAGGCAAGGAATGAATGGGCTGCAAAGGGGCCACTTCGACCAGGCAACGGGTCGGCAAGGCCAGCCACTCTTCCCCTAAGCGAAACAGCAACAGCGAACGCGTTCCAACACGAACCTGCTCGACCTGGCGCACCTGCGTCTCTTGCCGCGAAAGCGAATAGCGGTCCAGCAGCCGGGTGGCGGCGGCGGCTTGCACCGAACAGTTGCGGCAATGCACGTGCTCTTCAAGCAGCGGGCAGGATTTGTCGCCATGCACACCGATGCGATTCCAGCAGTCATCAATGTCATGCGCATCGGTGTGGATCATGTTCAGCGAATTCAGGCCGATCATCCGTTAGCCTTCCCTTGGCCGCTGCGCATGGCGCGTTCCTGCAGGCGCCTGGCACCGGCGGCGTCACCCCTCGCGGCCAACAAAGCTGCCAGATGCGCCAGCGCCTCCGGGTGCTGCGGCTCCAGATACAGGGCCTTGCGATAGAACCCTTGGGCTTGCAGTTCATCGCCGCCCACATCATTGAGCAGGCCCAGCCAGTAAAACACCTGAGCGTGCGGGCCGTGCTGCTTCAAATAGTCTTCACAGATTCTATGCGCATCGGCACTTTTGCCTTCATTGGCCAGGGTCGCGATCTGCAACAGCAGTTCATTGCCCGACGCCTTCACTGGCAAGGGTTCGGCAGGCGCCAGCCTGAACGAGGAACGAGCACGCAAGGCAGGTTCGGTCGCGGTGCGTACCGCCACGACTGGCTTGGGCAAGGGCGGCACCAGGGCAGGCGTGAACGGGGCGGCAGGCACAGTGGTCGTTTGCGTCTGGCGCACGAAGGCGAACGACTGCGCGATGCCCAAGGGGCGCATGCCCATGCGAGCCAACAAGCTGCCTTCGGCCGGGCCGATAAACAGCACGCCCTTTTCGCGCGTCAGTCCCTTGAGCACATCGAAAACGCGCTGTTGGGTCGGCACATCGAAATAGATCAACAGATTGCGACAAAACACAAAGTCGTAAGGCGCTTCGCCGGCCAGCAGGGTCGGGGCCATCACGTTGCCGACCTGCAGGCGCACCTGGGCACGCACGACCTCGTGTAACTCAAGGCCCTCTTCCAGGCGCGTGAAATGGCGCTCGCGAAAATCAAGCTCGCTGCCCCGGAATGAATTACGGCCGTACACGGCTCTGCGAGCCCGCTTAACCGACTGTGGGCTGATATCAATCGCATCAATCTTGAATGACGTGCTCGGGAGGCCGGCATCGAGCAGTGCCATGCTGATCGAGTACGGTTCCTCACCCGTCGAACAGGGCAAGCTCAGCAGCCGCAAGGGCCGCACACCGTTCAGTTCGGCCAGGCGCGCCCGGGCCACCCAGACCAGGGCCGTGAAGGATTCGGGATAGCGGAAGAACCAGGTTTCCGGCACCACGACCGCTTCGATCAGTGCCTGCTGCTCCTGTGCCGACTGCTGTAGACGCAGCCAATAGTCGTCCAGATCCTGGGCATTGATCAGGCTACAGCGTTGGCGCAAGGCACGCTCGATCATGCCGGCGCCCACCGACGCCACGTCCAGGCCAATACGGTGCTGCAGAAACCGAAAGAACCGCTGCTGGTCCATCACCCCTCCTCGCCCAATTGCAATTGCCTTGGCGGTTGTGGAAACAGCAGGGCACGCACGGTGTCTGGCAGCAGCGCATCGACGCTGACCCACTGCAACAGGCCGTGTTCATCTTCGCGTACCGGGCCCAGATAGGGCGCATCGCGGTTGTCCAGGCCGGTGTCACGAAACTGCGCCGGGTCGCAGCGCAACGTGTCGGTCGCCTGCTCCAGAACCAGGCCAAGCAGCAAGTGCGGGCGAGAGGGGTCGAAACGATAATGCACCAACACCACACGCGTGCTGGTGCGCTCAGGGGCTGGCTGACCGAAGCTCAAGGCGCTCAGGTCAATCACTGGCACCAACTCGCCACGATGAGCAAACACGCCGCGAACCCAGCCTGGCGTCTGCGCGATGGGCTTGAACACTTGCATGGGCAATACTTCGGCGACTTCAGTGGCGGCCAGGGCAAAACGCTCCGCGCCGATGCGAAAGGTCAGAAATAACCGGCCTGCCCGACTGCTTGCAGCCTGGGGCGCCAACTTACGCTCGTTCATCAATGGGCTCAGACTTTAAACCGCGAAACACCGCCGCGCAGCCCGACCGCCACTTGGCTCAACTCATCGATGGCAAAACTGGCCTGACGCAAGGAGTCGACTGTCTGGCTGCTGGCATCGCTCAGTTGCGCCAGCGCATGGTTGATCTGTTCGGCACCCGTGGCTTGGGCCTGCATACCCTCGTTGACCATCAGCACACGGGGCGCCAGCGCCTGAACCTGCTGAATGATCTGGGTCAACTGTTCACCCACCTGGGTGACTTCGTACATGCCGCGGCGCACTTCCTCGGAAAACTTGTCCATGCCCATCACGCCTGCGGACACCGCCGACTGGATTTCGCGGACCATCTGTTCGATATCGTAGGTCGCCACGGCCGTCTGGTCGGCCAAGCGCCGCACTTCGGTGGCAACCACGGCAAAGCCACGGCCGTACTCACCGGCCTTCTCGGCTTCGATGGCAGCGTTCAGGGACAAGAGGTTGGTCTGGTCGGCCACTTTGACGATGGTGACCACCACCTGATTGATATTGCCGGCCTTCTCGTTGAGGATCGCAAGCTTGGCGTTGACCAGATCGGCGGCGCCCATGACCTGATGCATGGTGTCTTCCATACGCGCCAGGCCCTGTTGGCCGGAGCCGGCCAGAATCGAAGCCTGGTCGGCGGCGGACGTCACCTCGGTCATGGTCCGCACCAGGTCTCGGGAGGTCGCGGCAATTTCTCGCGAGGTCGCCCCGATTTCAGTGGTGGTGGCGGCCGTCTCGGTGGCGGTCGCCTGCTGCTGCTTGGAGGTGGCCGCGATCTCGGTGACCGAAGTTGTGACCTGGACCGAGGAGCGCTGGGCCTGGGCAACCAGGGCGGTGAGTTCGGTCATCATGTCGTTGAAGCCGGTTTCAACCGCGCCAAACTCGTCCTTGCGGTCCAGGTTCAAACGAGTACTGAGGTCACCGGTCCGCATGATTTCGAGGATTCTCACGATGCGTTGCATCGGCGCCATGATGGTGCGCATCAATAAGAGGCCACAGACCGCGGCAGCAACGATCGCCAGCAGCAGGGAGATGCCCATGCTGAGCTTGGCCGCCGCCACTGCATCGACAATAGCGGCGGTGGCAACGTCGGCCGCCATGCGGTTGCGGTCGATTACGCCATTCAGGTGTTTGCGACCGGCCATCCAGGCAGGTGTGACCTCCTCGCTCAGCAAGCGCTGGGCCAGCGCGTAATCCTTGTTGCGATAGGCATCCAGGGTGCGGTTCAGCGTTTGTGCGTAAGCCTGTTGCAGCTGGGCGAACTGCTCGAAGAGGATCTGATCGTCCTTCTCGTGGATGGTCTTGCGGTAGTTGTCCATCTGCTCGACCAAGCGTTGGTCGTAGCTCTTGAATTGTTCGACATCGCTGGCAGACATTTCTCGGTGGTTGCTCAACCCCACCAATTGCTGGGTAAACACATAGCTGTCGACCCAGGCACTGCGAATCATGGAGCTGTAGTAGACACCGGGGATGCTGTCGGTGCGCACGACTTCTTCACTGGACTCGATGGTCACCAGCCGGGAGTAGGAGGCAACCACCATCAACAGCATGATTGCGATAATCACGGCAAAACTTGCCAGGATCCGTTGGCGCAAAGTCCAGTTTTTCACAGTCAGCCCTCAAGTGTCGGTCGCCCGCCAGCCAAATACGCCGATTATAGCCGCTAGCTGTTAACTTTCTGACACTACTGAGGGCTTTTTCCTACAAAGCGGGACGTACCTCTTGGTTTCAGCTTGCCTGGCGAACCTGTTTTTCCAGTTCCACCTTCAAATCCGGGTCCAAGGCCAACTGGCGGGCCAGTTCATCCAGGTAGGCGCGTTCCATAAAATGCTCTTCGTCGACCAGCATGACGCTGGCGATGTACATCTCGGCTGCCATTTCCGGGGTGCGAGCAGCACGTGCTACATCAGCGGGGTCTAGCGGTTTGTTCAATTCGGCGTGCAACCAGCTTTGCAGGTCTCGGTCCTGAGTAAGCTTGACGAACTCACCTTCGATCAGTTCACGCTCGCGCTCATCGACATGCCCATCAGCCTTGGCCGCCGCCACCAGCGCCTTGAGAATGCCCTGGCTGTGTTCTTCGGCCTGGGTAGGTGGCAAACGGTCGAGGGTTTGTGGCTCGCCTTGGGGCGCGCTGCGTTGTTGCGCCTGCCAATTGCCGTAGGCCTTGTAAGCCAGCACACCCAGCGCCGCCAGGCCACCATAGGTCAGCGCCTTGCCGCCATATTTGCGTGCTTTTTTATTGCCCAGCAACAGGCCCATGGCGCCTGCTGCCAGAGCGCCGCCGCCGGCACCGCCCAACAGGCTACCGAGCCCGGACGAAGAGGAAGTTGAGGGGGAACGAGAAGATGACTGGTTTTGCAGCAAATCCTTGCCGGATTTGAGCAGTTGGTCGAGCAAGCCTCGGGTAATCATGGGGATCCTCCAGGGAAAGCCGCACTATTAAGTAGGAAAAGTGCCCCCAGAGTAGAACGATCCTCCCGCACACACGCGGGAGGATTTGCTTCCAGATGTTGCCCGCTCACCTGGCGCGTGGGGAGTTGGGCCTGACACACCGCAGTGGCTTCATCGCCGGCAAGCCGGGCTCCTACCCGATGTGTGCACTGGCCGTTGTAGGAGCTGGGCTTGCCCGCGAGGCGTCAGGCCTGACACACCGCAGTGTCGTTATCGCCGGCAAGCGGGCTCCAAAGCTCCGCGAAAAAGGCGGGCTATTCAGTCGCGGCTCAGCGCCAGCGCGACACCTTGGCCGCCGCCAATGCATAGCGTCGCCAGGCCTTTCTTGGCGTCGCGCTTGATCATCTCGTGCAGCAAGGTCACCAGCACGCGGCAGCCGGAGCCACCAATCGGGTGGCCCAACGCGATGGCGCCGCCATTGACGTTGACCTTGCTCGCCTCCCAGCCCAGTTCCTTGCCAACCGACAACGCCTGCGCAGCAAAGGCTTCGTTGGCTTCGATCAGGTCCAGGTCATCGAGTTGCCAGCCGGCCTTGGCCAAGCAGCGCTGGGTGGCCGAAACCGGGCCGATCCCCATGATCGCAGGGTCGACACCGGCGTTGGCGTAGCTGGCGATGCGGGCCAGTACCGGCAAACCCAGTGCCTTGGCCTTGTCAGCGCTCATCAGCAGTACGGCAGCGGCGCCATCGTTGAGGGTGGAGGCATTGCCCGCCGTCACGCTGCCGTCTTTCTTGAAGGCCGGCTTGAGCTTGGCCAGCGACTCGGCGGTGGTGCCGGGGCGCGGCTGCTCATCCACTTCAAAGCGGACCGGCTCACCCTTGCGCGAAGGAATCAGGATCGGCGTGATTTCATCCTTGAAGCGGCCCGCCTCGATCGCGGCGACAGCCTTTTGCTGAGAAGCGGCGGCGAAGGCGTCCTGCTCTTCGCGGCTGATGTCGTACTTGCTCACCAGGTTCTCGGCGGTGATACCCATGTGGTAATCGTTGAAGGCATCCCACAGACCGTCGGTGATCATGCTGTCGATCATCTTCGCGTGCCCCATGCGCAGGCCCGTGCGGGCACCCGGCATCACATAGGGGGCCAGGCTCATGTTTTCCATGCCACCGGCGATGATCACCTCGGCATCGCCACAGCGGATCGCCTGCGCGCCCAGGTGCAGCGCCTTGAGGCCCGAGCCGCAGACCTTGTTCAAGGTCAATGCGGGGACCGCATGGGGTAGCCCGGCCAGGATCGCCGCCTGGCGCGCCGGGTTCTGCCCCGAGCCTGCTGTCAGCACCTGGCCCAGGATCACTTCATCAACTTGAGCACCGTCCAGCCCGGTCTGTTCCAGCAGGCGACGGATCACCGCGGCGCCCAACTCAGGCGCTGGGACAGTCGCCAGAGCGCCTTGGAAACTGCCGATGGCTGTGCGGGTGGCGGCAACGATAACGACGTCTTGCATGGGGTTTCTCCGGGTGAATGGCGAATGACAAGGATTCTGCTGCGCAAACGTATATTTGTTAAATATATTTTTCCAAACAACTAATTAGTAAATCAAATATATACCCACCTTCATTACCGTCTCGTGACCCCGCCACAGCGATCATCTGAGTTAAGGCCCGATAACAGCACTACGCTAATAACAAGCTCCCGCCCTTTGAAACTGCCCCGACATAATTTAAACAAGAGGGATACCCAATGTTCGTGCACAAGACTGCACTGTTCAGCGCCTTGACCACCACCTTGCTGGCCAGTGTCGCCGTCCAGGCCGCCGAACCGCTCAAGGCGGTTGGCAAAGGCGAAGGCCAGCTGGATATCGTGGCCTGGCCCGGTTATATCGAACGCGGCGAAAGCGACAAGAACTACGACTGGGTGACCGGCTTCGAGAAGGAAACCGGGTGTAGGATCAACGTCAAGACCGCCGCCACTTCCGATGAAATGGTCAGCCTGATGAACAAGGGCGGCTATGACCTGGTGACGGCTTCAGGCGACGCCTCGTTGCGCTTGATCGCCGGCAAGCGTGTGCAGCCGATCAATACCGCGCTGATTCCGAACTGGAAGAACATCGACCCTCGCCTGCAGGACGGTGCCTGGTATGTGGTCAATAAACAGGTCTACGGCACCCCGTACCAGTGGGGCCCGAACGTGCTGATGTACAACACCGACATCTTCAAGACGCCGCCCACCAGTTGGGGCGTGGTGTTCGAGCCGCAGAACCTGCCGGACGGCAAGCCGAACAAAGGGCGCGTCCAGGCTTACGACGGGCCGATCTATATCGCCGACGCGGCGCTGTATCTGAAGTCGACCAAGCCCGACCTGGGTATCCAGAACCCTTATGAACTGACCGAAACCCAGTACAAGGCCGTGCTCGAACTGTTGCGCCAGCAGCAGCCGCTGATCCATCGCTACTGGCATGACGCGACCGTGCAGATGAGCGACATGAAGAATGAAGGCGTTGCAGCGTCCAGTTCCTGGGGCTACATGGTCAACGGGCTAAAGGCAGAGAGCCAACCTGTGGCTTCGGTGATTCCCAAAGAAGGCGCAACTGGCTGGGCCGACACCACCATGCTGCACGCTGATGCCAAACACCCCAACTGTGCCTACCAGTGGATGGACTGGTCGCTGCAGCCCAAGGTGCAGGGTGATGTAGCGGCCTGGTTCGGATCGTTACCCGCGGTGCCGGCCGCCTGCAAGGAAAGCGTCCTGCTCGGTGCTGAAGGCTGCGCCACCAACGGGATGGATCAGTTCGACAAGCTCGCGTTCTGGAAAACCCCGCAGGCCGAGGGTGGCAAGTTCGTGCCGTACAGCCGCTGGACCCAGGACTACATTTCAATCATGGGCGGGCGCTGAGGCTCCCTGTTCGCGCCAGTGTAGGAGCCAGCCTTGGCTGCGATGAACGCGCCACGGTGCATCAGGCAAACCGCGGCGCTTTCATCGCAGCCAAGGCTGGCTCCTACCTAAAACCAATTTCGAGCTTCAGGCCATGACTCTTGCAGTCCAGTTCACCCAAGTCTCCCGCCTGTTCGGCGATGTAAAGGCCGTTGACCAGGTGTCCATCGACATCCAGGACGGCGAATTTTTCTCCATGCTCGGCCCTTCGGGGTCGGGCAAGACCACCTGCTTGCGGCTGATCGCCGGGTTCGAGCAACCCAGTGCCGGCTCGATTCGCATCCATGGCGTCGAGGCCGCGGGCTTGCCGCCCTATGAGCGTGATGTGAACACCGTATTCCAGGATTACGCACTGTTCCCGCACATGAATGTGCGCGATAACGTGGCCTATGGCTTGAAGGTCAAGGGCGTGGCCAAGGCCGAACGCCTGGCCCGGGCCGAAGAGGCGCTGGCCATGGTTGCCTTGAGTGGCTACGGCGAGCGCAAGCCGGTGCAACTGTCCGGTGGCCAGCGCCAGCGTGTGGCCCTCGCGCGTGCGCTGGTCAATCGGCCGCGAGTGCTGCTGCTCGATGAACCCCTGGGCGCACTGGATCTGAAGCTGCGTGAGCAGATGCAGGGCGAGCTGAAAAAACTCCAGCGCCAATTGGGCATCACCTTTATCTTCGTGACTCACGACCAGACCGAAGCCTTGTCGATGTCCGACCGGGTGGCCGTTTTCAATCGTGGCCGGATCGAGCAGGTCGATACGCCGCGCAACCTCTACATGAAGCCCGCCACCACCTTCGTCGCTGAATTTGTCGGCACCTCCAATGTGCTGCGCGGGGAGCTGGCACAAACCCTCAGTGGCAGCGCCCTGCCCTTTTCGATCCGCCCGGAACATATTCGCTTTGCCGATGGCCCGGCGGCCAGCCATGAAATCGAGGTCAGCGGCCTGCTGCATGACGTTCAATACCAGGGCAGCGCCACGCGCTACGAGTTGAAGCTCGATGGCGGCCAGAGCCTTACCATCAGCCACGCCAATAACCAATGGCAGGAAAACGCCAGCCCTCCTCAACCCGGCCAGCGCCTGACCGCACGCTGGGCCCGCGAGGCCATGACCGCCTTGCAGGAAACCGCCTTGAGCGAGGCCACGTGAGATGAGCCTGACCCAGGAGAAATCTGCGCTGACGCCGAACTATTCACCCTTGCGGCGTTTTTCCAACCTGCTCTACCGGCGCCCCAATCTGTACCTGGCGTTGCTGCTGATACCGCCGCTGATCTGGTTTGGCGCGATCTACCTGGGCTCACTGCTGACGCTGATGTGGCAAGGCTTCTATACCTTCGACGATTTCACCATG
This sequence comes from Pseudomonas sp. KH_021, assembly GCF_057838865.1. Classification (NCBI taxonomy): domain Bacteria; kingdom Pseudomonadati; phylum Pseudomonadota; class Gammaproteobacteria; order Pseudomonadales; family Pseudomonadaceae; genus Pseudomonas; species Pseudomonas sp. KH_021. The sequence continues at coordinate 5,126,453 of NZ_CM174477.1, forward strand.
GCGGTGACGCCAGACCTGACGCTGGCCAACTTTGCGGCGCTGTTCAACCCGTCGAACTTCGACATCATCTTGCGCACCCTGGGCATGGCCGTGGCCGTGTCGATGGCCAGTGCCGTGGTGGCCTTTCCGATTGCCTACTACATGGCGCGCTACACCACGGGCAAGACCAAGGCGTTTTTCTATATCGCGGTGATGATGCCGATGTGGGCCAGCTATATCGTCAAGGCCTACGCCTGGACGTTGCTGCTGGCCAAGGGTGGGGTGGCCCAGTGGTTTGTCCAGCAGCTCAATCTGGAGCCGGTGCTGCAACTGATCCTGGGCCTTCCGGGGGTGGGCGGCAGTACCCTGTCAACTTCGCATCTGGGCCGCTTCCTGGTGTTCGTCTACATCTGGTTGCCGTTCATGATCCTGCCGATCCAGGCCTCCCTGGAGCGCCTGCCGCCCTCGCTGTTACAAGCCTCGGCGGACCTGGGCGCCAAACCCCGGCAAACGTTCATGCAGGTGATACTGCCGTTGTCGGTGCCAGGCATCGCTGCGGGCTCGATCTTCACCTTCTCGCTAACCCTGGGTGACTTCATCGTTCCGCAACTGATCGGCCCGCCCGGCTATTTCATCGGCAGCATGGTCTACGCCCAACAAGGGGCCATCGGCAATATGCCCATGGCCGCTGCCTTCACGCTGGTGCCAATCGTGCTGATCGCCATTTACCTGTCCATCGTCAAACGCCTGGGGGCCTTCGATGCACTCTGACGCTTCCTCCCAAGGGCGAGCATCCCTGGGCCTGCGCATTGCCGCCTGGGGCGGGTTGGTGTTCCTGCACTTCCCGATCCTGATCATCTTTTTGTACGCCTTCAATACGGAAGACGCTGCTTTCAGCTTTCCGCCCCAAGGCTTCACCCTGAAATGGTTCAGCGTCGCCTTTGGGCGGGCGGACGTGCTGGAGTCGATCAAGCTGTCGCTGCAGGTGGCTTGCCTGGCCACCCTGATCGCGATTGTGCTGGGCACCCTGGCCTCGGCGGCGCTGTACCGGCGCAGTTTTTTCGGCAAGGAAAGTATCTCCTTGATGCTGATCCTGCCGATTGCCTTGCCCGGGATCATCACCGGCATTGCCCTGCTGTCAGCGTTCAAGACGCTGGGGATCGAACCCGGCGTGCTGACCATCGTGATCGGCCATGCCACCTTCTGCGTGGTGATCGTCTACAACAACGTCATCGCCCGCCTGCGCCGAACCTCGCAAAACTTGATCGAGGCGTCGATGGACCTCGGCGCCGATGGCTGGCAGACCTTCCGCTACATTGTTTTGCCCAACCTGGGCTCGGCGCTGCTGGCTGGCGGCATGCTGGCTTTCGCCCTGTCGTTCGATGAAATCATCGTCACCACCTTCACCGCCGGCCACGAACGGACCCTGCCGATCTGGTTGCTCAACCAACTCAGCCGTCCTCGTGATGTGCCGGTGACCAATGTCGTCGCCATGCTCGTGATGCTGGTGACCATGCTGCCAATCCTTGGCGCCTATTACCTGACCCGCGGCGGCGAAAGCGTGGCCGGCAGTGGCGGCAAATAACTGATGGAGCACAGACCCCATGCAAACCCAATTGCTCATCAACGGCCAACTGGTCGACGGCGAAGGGACCGCCCAACCCGTGTACAACCCGGCTCGTGGTCAGATACTGGTAGAAATTCCAGAAGCCAGCGAAGCCCAGGTCGACGCCGCCGTACGCGCGGCCGACAGTGCCTTTGCCAGTTGGTCGCAGACCGCGCCCAAGGAACGCTCGCTGTTGCTGCTCAAGCTGGCCGACGCCATCGAAGCCCACGGAGCAGAACTGGCCAAGCTGGAATCAGACAACTGCGGCAAACCCTACAGCGCGGCCCTGAACGACGAGATCCCGGCGATTGCCGATGTGTTCCGCTTCTTCGCCGGTGCCAATCGCTGCATGTCAGGCTCCGCAGCGGGCGAGTATCTGCCGGGGCACACTTCGATGATCCGCCGCGACCCCATCGGCGTGGTCGCCTCGATCGCGCCGTGGAACTACCCGCTGATGATGGTCGCCTGGAAAGTCGCCCCAGCGCTGGCCGCGGGTAACACCGTGGTGCTCAAGCCTTCCGAGCAAACGCCGCTGACGGCCTTGCGCCTGGCCCAACTGGCCAACGAGATCTTCCCCGCTGGCGTGCTCAACCTGGTGTTCGGCCGCGGCCCGAGCGTCGGCAGCCCACTGGTCAACCACCCGAAAGTGCGCATGGTATCGCTGACCGGCTCCATCGCCACCGGCTCGAACATCATTTCCAGCACCGCCGACAGCGTAAAACGCCTGCACATGGAACTGGGCGGCAAGGCCCCAGTGATCATCTTCGATGACGCCGACATCGACGCTGCCGTCGAGGGCATCCGCACCTTCGGCTTCTACAACGCCGGGCAAGATTGCACCGCTGCCTGCCGGATCTATGCACAAAAAGGCATCTACGCACGCTTCGTCGAGCAGCTTGGCAAGGCCGTCGCCAGTATCAAGTACGGCCTGCAGGACAACCCCGAGACCGAGCTGGGCCCGTTGATTACCGCCCAGCACCGCGCCCGCGTGGCAGGCTTTGTCGAGCGAGCGATTGCCCAGCCGCACATCCGCCTGGTGACCGGTGGCAAGGCCATAGAGGGTGACGGTTATTTCTTCGAGCCGACGGTGCTGGCCGATGCCCTGCAAAGCGATGAAATCGTGCGCCGCGAGGTGTTCGGGCCTGTGGTCTCGGTCACCTGCTTCGACGATGAAGAGCAGGTACTGGGTTGGGCCAACGACTCCGACTACGGCCTGGCCTCCTCGGTCTGGACCCAGGACATAGGCCGCGCCCACCGGCTTTCGGCGCGCCTGCAGTACGGTTGCACCTGGGTCAACACGCACTTCATGCTGGTCAGCGAAATGCCCCATGGCGGGCAAAAGCTGTCGGGGTACGGCAAGGACCTGTCCCTGTACGGGCTGGAGGACTACACCACCGTGCGGCACGTGATGTTCAAGCACTAATCCCTCAAACCGCGGTGCCTTCATCGCCGGCAAGCCGTGCTCCTACATGACACGCGGTCGGAGCACGGCTTGCCGGCGATGAAGATACCGCGGTCGGTAGGAGCACGGCTTGCCGGCGATGAAGGCACCGCGGTCGGTAGGAGCACGGCTTGCCGGCGATGAAGGCACCGCGGTCGGTAGGAGCACGGCTTGCCGGCGATGAAGATACCGCGGTCGGTAGGAGCACGGCTTGCCGGCGATGAAGATACCGCGGTCGGTAGGCGCACGGCTTGCCGGCGATGAAGATACCGCGGTCGGTAGGAGCACGGCTTGCCGGCGATGAAGATACCGCGGTCGGTAGGAGCACGGCTTGCCGGCGATGAAGATACCGCGGTCGGTAGGAGCACGGCTTGCCGGCGATGAAGATACCGCGGTCGGTAGGAGCACGGTTTGCCGGCGATGAAGATACCGCGGTCGGTAGGAGCACGGCTTGCCGGCGATGAAGATACCGCGGTCGGTAGGCGCACGGCTTGCCGGCGATGAAGATACCGCGGTCGGTAGGAGCACGGCTTGCCGGCGATGAAGATACCGCGGTCGGTAGGAGCACGGCTTGCCGGCGATGAAGATACCGCGGTCGGTAGGAGCACGGCTTGCCGGCGATGAAGATACCGCGGTCGGTAGGAGCACGGCTTGCCGGCGATGAAGATACCGCGGTCTCCCAAGTACGATGCGATGCCCACAACTTTTGGCAGTCTTTTGCAGTACATCTCACTAGAATGGCGGTCCAAACAAAGCGGGCGCAATGGCGTCTGCGCCGAACGGCCGATATCGACTTATGAGTGACACCCTCCATTGCCCAGCGTGCGGCGCCCTCAATCGCTGCACCCTGGCCGACCCCCGCACCGTTGCCCAGCCTTGCTGGTGCTACGGGGTGAGCATCGACCCGGCGGTGCTTGAAGCCCTGCCCACTGAGCTGCGCAACCAGGCGTGCCTGTGCCCGCGCTGCGCTCAGGTCGAAGCGCAACTGACCAAAGCTTCCAAAGACGCGCCGATGCCGTAAGCTACGCCGCCCTCTGCCCACTACCGATCACCATGCGCATTGACCGATTCCTCAGCAACCTGCCCCGCTTCAACCGCCAGCAAGTGCGCTTGCTGCTGATCGAGCGGCGCGTGCGCGTGGAAGGTGAAGTGGTCAGTAACCCGCTCCATGATGTGCGTGAATTCAGCCGCATCGAATGTGACGGCGAAGTGCTGCAACAAGGCCGGCCGGCGCGCTACTTCATGCTGCACAAACCCATGGGCTGCGTCAGTGCCACGGTCGACCCGCAACACCCCACCGTGCTCGACCTGATCCACGAACCGGACAAGGGCGAATTGCACATCGCCGGTCGCCTGGACTTCAACACCTCCGGGCTGATGCTGATCACCAACGACGGGCAGTGGTCTCGGCGCCTGACCCAGCCAGACACTAAACTTGCCAAAATCTACTACGTCGAAACCGAGCAACTGATTGGCCCGGACTACGAGCAAAAGTTTTTGGAAGGTTTTTATTTTGCCTTCGAAAACCTGACCACCCAGCCGGCTGAGCTGACCCTACTCGGTCCTCGCCAGGCTCGCCTGAGCATCGTCGAAGGTCGCTATCACCAGGTCAAAAGAATGTTCGGCTTCTTTAATAACAAGGTCTTGCGCCTGCATCGTGAACGCATGGGGCCGTTGGTGCTCGACGACACCCTGGCGCCAGGCCAGTACCGGGCGCTCACCGCTGCAGAGATCCAGCACATCTGAGGCGTCGACCGCTCAGCCGAAATTTGTGACTTTTTTCTGACTGCGCACTTGCGGGTTCGGACTTCGCCTGCTTGAATCCAAACCGTCAGTCCAACCGTGACTGATGAGTCACTCGCAACATCCAAGCAACTTTTTGTTCGGCCATCGGTGTCTCGAAGCGACGAGTCCGACAGCCTGCCCGCCTATAACAACACCTGTCGACCAGGGCTTTAGCGGATCGACAACTGGGCCAAAAAACTTCCTGGGCGTGTGCCTACCTGTCATAAAAAACGTGCAAGATTTTTTGCACGATCACCCGCTTTTCGCCAGGAGTCTATGACATGAGGCCAGAAATAGCTGTGCTTGACATACAAGGTCAGTACCGGGTTTACACGGAGTTCTATCGCGCAGATGCCGCCGAAAAAACGATCATTCTGATCAATGGCTCGTTGGCAACCACCGCCTCATTCGCCCAGACGGTGCGTAACCTGCATCCGTATTTCAATGTCGTGGCCTTCGACCAGCCTTACGCTGGCAAGTCCAAACCGCACAACCCGCATGAACAGTTGATCACCAAACACGAGGAAGGCCTGATCCTGCTGGAGCTGATCGACCACTTTGGTGTCGATCAAGTCATGTCCTTCTCGTGGGGCGGCGCAAGCACCCTGCTGGCCCTGGCGCAAAAGCCACGGCGTATCGAAAGAGCCGTGATCAGCTCGTTCTCGCCGGTGATCAACGAACCGATGCGCGACTACCTGGAGCGTGGCGTCAGCTACCTGAGCGCCTGCGATCGCTATCAGGTCGGCAACCTGGTCAACGACACCATCGGCAAATACCTGCCGTCGCTGTTCAAGCGCTTCAACTATCGCCACGTCAGCAGCCTGAGCGAGCACGAATATCGCCAGATGAACTACCACATCAGCGAAGTGCTCGACCACGATCTGAACAACGCACTGGTTGGCGCCAGGGCCATCGACATCCCGATGTTGTTCGTCAACGGCGACCTGGACGAATACACCACGGTACAAGACGCACGCCGGTTTGGTGATTGCGTGCGCAACTGCCAGTTCTCCACCATCAAGGGTGCCGGTCACTTCCTGGACATGGAAAACAAAGCAGCGTGCCGCGACACCCGCAAAGTCCTGATGGATTTCCTGCTGCCCATCTCGCAAGAAACCCGCGCCCGCTACCAGCCATTTCAGGGCCACCATGCCCTGGCCATTTGATCAACAAGGCCGCCTGTAACGCAGCCCGTGCATCAACGCCGATTCGGTACGGCACGAGGAAGGTGTACGCCCCAGCGTTACAGGCAGCCGCATGTTTTATGCAAAGAAACGCTTCAATTAGCTGGTGACTTCTGGTACAAAGTCAGCCGCTGCACGCGGGTGTCGTATAATGGCATTACTCCAGCTTCCCAAGCTGATAACGAGGGTTCGATTCCCTTCACCCGCTCCAATGTTTTCAAGGGTCTCAGGGCTTCTGAGATCTTGTCTCACCATGTTGGGGGACGTTTTGGGGGCCGTTTGGATTATCAAGCGTATTCAGCCGCGAGTAACCTATCCCCCTCACCGCTTAAAAATCGCTCCGACCAAAGGTCACGTCTAACCAGTGCATGACGCCACGCTCGTCATCCCGAGCGAATCGGAGCATTCATTTTTGAGCTGCGCGAATAGGCCGTAAAAATCAGCCGGCAAACGATTAGCTATGTTTAGAATGTGGTCGATATATGGAAATTGAAGCTGCAAGAACACTTCTGACCCTTTCAAACATCGCCTTAGCGGTGTGCGCTGTTATTGTAGCATTAGGTACCTACGGCACATTTCATGCAAATTCCATCATTGAAAAATACGATGAAAATCGCCAAGCACAAACTGACTTAAAAATTGCCGAGGCAACTAAAGCATCTAGCTTGGCGGATGCGAGAGCGGCTGAAGCAAATCTAAAATCTGCCGCAGCAAATGAAAGAGCCTCAAAGCTAGAGAACGAAACTTCGCTGCTCAAGAAACAGGCAGAAGAAGCTAAGGCAGAAACTGCAAAAGTAAATGAACGCCTGCATAAGCTTCAGAAGTTACGCAGTTTAACGCCGAGCCAGGCGGGAATATTGTCCGACCTTCTTAAATCTGAAAAATTCAAGATCGCACCGGTAGTCACCTTCAGGGTCGCTTCAGTTGCAGATAGCGAAGCACAAATGTACGCCATGCAATTTCAAGATTTATTTCACTCTTGCGGAGTGGGAATCTCACCGACTCCATACGGTGGTGTTAATTCGTGCACTCAAATTAATCCGGATGCTGATGGATTAGTTATGACAATGAAAAGTATAGATATAACACCCGAAAACCAACCATATATCCACTTCGCGAACCTAATGCACTCCATGGGCCTCAACCTTGGAGTTCAACTAGATCCAATGCAAAACGACTTGGCGATGTTAAATGTCTTGAGAAAGCCAAACGAGACCTGACCCTTCATTCACTTGCTCCGATATTGCCAATGCTTGCAGCTCCTTACATCCGTTGCCACTTCCCACTAAGGAGACGCTGCATAAATAGCCAACCGCCCCCGACCCTTGGCACACTACACACCTTCAGCCAGCCATCCTCTTCGTGAGCCTCGTTACCCGACATGCAGAAGACCTTCTCCGAACTCGAATACGCCGGCAAGAAAAAGCGAACGCGCCGCGATCGTTTCCTGACTGATATCGAGCAGTTGGTGCCCTGGGCGCAGTTGGAGGCGCAGGTGGCGCCGTTTTACGGCGACACCACAGGCAAGCGCGGGCGCCCCGCGATTGGGTTGTCGCGCATGCTGCGCATGTATGTCGTGCAGCAGTGTTTCGGTTTCTCCGATGAAGGTACCGAAGATGCTGTTTACGACAGCCAGGCCATTCGTGGATTTATGGGCATTGACCTGGGCCGCGAGTCGGCACCGGACGCCACTACCTTGCTGCGTTTTCGCCGCTTGCTGGAAACCCATCAGCTGACACGGGTGCTGTTTGAAACGATCAACCAGCATCTGGCCAATCGTGGTCTGTTGCTCAAGGAAGGCACCATTGTCGATGCCACCCTGATCGCCGCACCGCCCTCGGTCAAGAACCGAGAAGGCAAGCGCGACCCTGAGATGCATCAGGCCAAAAAAGGCAATCAGTGGCACTTTGGGATGAAGGCCCACGTTGGCGTCGACGCCACGTCGGGGCTGGTGCACAGCCTGGTGGGGACGGCGGCCAACGTGGCCGATGTCACCTAGGTCGACAAGCTGCTACACGGTGCCGAAACCTATGTCTCGGGAGATGCTGGATACACCGGTGCGGACAAGCGAGCGGAGCATGCTGAACGGGACGTTATCTGGTCGATTGCAGCACGGCCAAGCAGCTACCAGCATCACGGCAAAGACAGCGTGCTGTACAGGGCCAAGCGCAAGATCGAATACGCCAAGGCGCAACTGCGTGCCAAGGTAGAGCATCCGTTCCAAGTGATCAAAGTGCGCTTCAATCATCGCAAGGTGCGTTACCGCGGGCTGGAAAAGAACACCGCGCAGTTGTTTAGTCTGTTCGGGTTGGCCAATCTGATGCTGGCCAAGCGGTATTTCCAGCGCATGGCGGGATAAATCCGTCTGAAAGGCGGGGTTGGCCCGCTAATTAGCAAAATGGGGCCTGAAATCGGCCCCAGAAACGTGGAATAAGACCGGTAGGGCGAAAAAACCGGTTTGAAAATGGGGCTCGGTATGAATCGGTGATTTGTTCAGCGTCTCCCTAAGAGGGTGTAGACAAAATAAACTAAACTCACCACTCCTACTGTTCCACCCTGAGGATCAGCCCTTTCAAGGTCTTCGTTTAAACTCTCTCCCATCTACGGTCCAGGATGACGAAACGATGTGGGAAGAAGTCTTAGCGCGGTTTGAAAAAAAAGCACCGGCCAGCGTCATGGCCAAGTTGGCGTTGGAGCAGGCCATCCCGGCCGAGTGGGTCGATCAGGTGTTCGAAAACCATCGCCAACGCCAGTACCCGCGTGAGCTTTTGTTTTCGACCATCGTTGAGCTGATGTCCCTTGTTTCATTGGGTTTACGACCTTCACTGCATGCCGCTGCACGTCAGATGGAGGACCTTCCGGTTACCTTGGCAGCGCTCTATGACAAGGTCAGCCGCACAGAACCCGCGTTGCTGCGGGCCCTGGTCACCGGCAGCGCAGAGCGGTTGACCCCGACCATAGAAGCGTTGGGCTGTTCAGCCATTTTGCCCGGCTGGCAACTGCGTATCGTCGACGGCAACCACCTGCCTTCTACCGAAAAACGTCTGGGGGCTTTGCGGCGTGAACGAGGCGCCGCGCGGCCTGGTTTTTCGGTCGTGGTCTATGACCCCGACCTGGATCAGGTCGTTGACCTTCAGCCCTGCGAAGATGCCTACGCCAGTGAACGCGTCAGCGTACTGCCGTTGCTGGCGAGTGCGAGGGCGGGACAGCTGTGGATGGCCGATCGGCTCTATTGCACGCTCCCCGTCATGGAAGCCTGCGAGGAGTCGGGCGCCTCGTTCATTATTCGTCAGCAGAGTCACCATCCACGCCTGATCCAGGAAAACGACTGGCAAGAACCCGTGTCTGTCGAGGCTGGAACGGTGCGTGAACAAACCATCGAATTGAAAGGCGGACGCTGCTGGCGGCGAATTGAACTGAGCTTGCGAACGCCCACTGAGTCGGGTGACTCCACGCTCTTATTCTGGAGCAATTTGCCCGACAGCATCAGTGCTCAGCAGATCGCTGATTTGTACCGTCGTCGCTGGAGTATCGAAGGGATGTTCCAACGCCTGGAATCGGTGCTGGACAGTGAAATCGCAAGCCTGGGCAACCCCCGAGCGGCCTTGCTCGGTTTTGCCTCGGCGATCTTGGCCTACAACGTTTTGTCGGTCCTTAAGCGCAGTGTTGAACAGGCCCATCGCCAGACGCAGCCCGAGGGCTGGGAAGCTTCGATCTTCCACCTGGCGGTGCAGGTGCGCAGCAGTTATGAGGGGATGCAGATCGCGTTGCCCTCGGATTACCTATCACTCCAAACGACCTCAGAAACTCTGGCGGAGCGTCTGTTGGCGCTGGCCAGGAATATCCAGCCCCGACAGGTCGCTAAAAGCAAACGCGGCCCCAAAGTAGATAAACCCAAGGAATGGCTCGAGGGCAAAGCTGCGCGTGCTCATGTATCGACGGACCGGGTGCTCAAGGCCAAAAAAGATGAAAGACCTTGAAAGGGCTGACCCTGAGGATGAAGGGAGAGAGACCGTATCAAGGCTTCCAGGCGCTTGCCTTGGGTTTTGCGTTGTTGCCCAAATCGAGCGCCGCCCGCGCGGCGCATCGCGACCAAGGTCTGCTCCTACATTTGTTGAAACGTGCCATGGCCTGTGGGGTCGGCGTTGTTAGCCTTGGTGGTTCGGCTTTGGATTTTTATGGTTTCGGTAGGGGTTGCGCGATTGCGCGTGGCTGGCAACTCCAATCTCACAGGCATGGCACGTTGCAACAAATGTAGGAGGGGGCTTTAGCCGCGATGCGCCGCGCGGGCGGCGCTCGATCTCAAGAACAAAGGAGAAACCAAGGCAGGCACCTCGTGAGGCTTATGCAATCTGTTGACAGGCACTCTGCGGTTCACCCTGAGGATGAAGGGAGAGAGACCGTGTATTAAGGCTTCCAGGTGCTTGTCTTGGGTTTTGCGCTGTTGCGTAAATCGAGCGCCGCCCGCGCGGCCGTTCAGTCCGGCCAGTTCCACCCAAAACCACCGCCAGCCAGTGCTTTTTAGTCCACGATTCAGTCCCTGAATGTGGTGGCCGCAGAAAATCTGTAAGCGTCCGGCCATGTCACCTTCAAAACTCCAGCATTAAGGGCGATGGTGCCCCCGGTGTCAGGATAGTTGTCGCCTCTCCGATTTTTCCTAAAAAAGCATATCGGGGGCGGAAAGAGACTGGTCGTGCCGTATTATTCACCTGAACGCAGAGCCGCATTGCTCAAGATGCTGCTTCCCCCACTGAGCCTGTCGATGGCCGAGGTTTCTCGGCGCGAAGGGGTCAGCGAAATGTCTTTGTCCAACTGGCGCAAGCAGCTCAGTTCTGAAGGAAATGCAGTGTCCGAAAACAAGCCGTTGACCGAGAACTGGTCAGCCGAAACCAAGTTTGCTGTCGTCCTTGAAACCGCCAGCTTGTCCGAGATCGACCTGGGCGAGTATTGCCGGCGCAAAGGCCTTTACCCCGAGCAAATCAGCGCGTGGCGACAAGCCTTCATTACCGGCCAGAAGTCGGATAAAGCCCTGCAAAAAGAGGATCGAGAGCAGTCGCGCAAGGATAAGAAGCGTATCCAGGAGCTTGAGCGAGAACTGCGCCGCAAAGATAAGGCGCTCGCTGAAACAGCCGCGTTGTTGGTGCTGCGAAAAAAGCTCAACGACTACTGGGGGACCGACAACGAGGACAACTGACGTCTTTGCCGCAACGGCAGTTGTTCGTTGACTGGCTGAGTGAAGCGGTCATGGCGGGAGCCAGAAAAATCCGGGCCTGCCAGGAGGTCGGTTTATCGCCGCGAACCCTGCAACGCTGGACCGAAACTGAAGTCGTTCAGGCCGATGCTCGAACGACGGTCGTGCGGCCAACGCCCTGTAACGCACTGAGCGAGGGCGAGCGACAGGTGATTGTGACGCTGTGCAACAGCTCTGAGTACGCCCATCTACCGCCGAGTCAGATCGTGCCGCGCCTGGCCGATCAAGGGCGTTATCTGGCGTCGGAGGCGACGTTTTATCGCGTCTTGCGGGCGGCGGGTCAACAGCAACACCGAGGTCGTAGCCAACGCCCCAGGCGGCATGCCGCACCGACGACGCATGCGGCCAAAGGGCCCAATCAGGTGTGGTCGTGGGACATCACCTATTTACCGTCGCCGATACGTGGAAAGTATTACTACCTCTATTTGATCGAAGATATTTACAGCCGCAAAGCCGTGGGCTGGGAGGTCTACGACGCGGAAAGCGGCGAGAAAGCCGCTGCGCTGCTGCAACGCAGCGTGAGCGGCGAGCAGTGTTTGCGCGAGCCTCTGGTGCTGCACTCGGACAACGGAGCGCCGATGAAATCGGTGACGCTGTTGAGCAAGATGTATGACCTGGGCATCACGCCCTCGCGGGGCCGACCGCGGGTCAGCAACGACAATCCCTACTCGGAGTCGTTGTTTAGAACGCTGAAATACTGCCCGCAATGGCCGCCGGATGGCTTTGCCAGCTTGGACGCTGCACGCGCTTGGGTGAGGGATTTCATGCGCTGGTATAACCACGAGCACCGGCATAGCCGTATCCGGTTCGTCACGCCAGCCGAGCGGCATCGAGGAATGGACCATCAGGTCCTGGCCCGACGGCATGAGTTGTATGAGCGAGCCAAGGAGAAAAAGCCGGAGCGGTGGTCAGGCCGGACGCGTAACTGGCAGCCGATCGGTACCGTGTTGTTGAACCCGGATCGAGAGCAACAGGTCGAGAAAAGAGCGGCATAGTTAGACGGTTGAAGCGACAAGTACCTTGAAAAACGCCGGGTGTCCGCGTATTTTTAAGCGGACGCGATCACCCTTAATCGCCAGGATTTCCATGCGCCAACGAAGTTCTTATCCCAAACCGTTCAAAGCCCAGGTCGTTCAGGAATGCCTTCAGCCCGGGGCCACCGTTTCAAGCGTTGCCATCGCTCACGGCATCAACGCCAACGTCACTCGTAAATGGCTGCCGCTTTACCGGCATACCTCAGTTGCCGCGTTGCCTGCGTTTGTCCCGTTGAAGGCTCCGCCTAAGCGGCCGTCGGAGGCATCGGCGATCATCGAGATACCCGTTGGCGAACAAGCCATCGCAGTGAAGTGGCCAGTTTCCGATCCTGATGGGTGCGCTCGATTTATTCGAGAGCTTGCCAAGTGATCCGCATAGACGCCATCTGGCTCGCCACCGAGCCCATGGATATGCGCGCGGGTACCGAGACTGCGCTGGCCAGAGTGATCGCAGTATTCGGTGCGGCGAAGCCGCACTGTGCTTATCTGTTTGCCAATCGCAGGGCTAACCGAATGAAAGTCCTGGTTCATGACGGAATTGGTGTTTGGCTGGCGGCACGGCGGTTGAACCAAGGCAAATTCCACTGGCCAGGCATTCGCCAAGGTTGCGAGATGGAGCTGGATGCCGAGCAACTTCGGGCGTTGGTGCTCGGTCTACCTTGGCAACGTGTTGGCGTTGGCGGCGTAATTACACTGCTTTAAAAGTTTTAATTTTGCTTCTTGGCCTACTGCCGTAGGCGGTCTGCTTTGGTAAAATCCACGGCATGGTGCGACACGAGACCGTGTACTCACTATCAAAGGTTAACAATTGAGTACATGTCGCAACTCTGAGTCTCATTGCTCAGCCCTGCTTTATGGGGTACCGAGCCTGATGTGTATCCATCAGTTCACTAGATCGGCATGCGTCAGGAGCTAATCTTGGTGTGTGAAGCCCGATCAACAATGTCCCTCTCGCAAGAGCGCGCAGGCCGGTAACGGGATGTGCGGGACAACCGAGTTGCACGGTAGTGCGGGGGCTAGTGACCCAACCTGCATGGCTAACATATGTGAATCGTCGACAGAACCCTCGTTAGGGATGCTCCGATCAACTCGCTGCAAGACAGAAGCAGGTCGAAAATTACCCGGCACGTACCGCTATTTGCCGAAAAACGACCGATGCATCGTGTATTGAGGGCTTTTTTGCCCGGTCTTCCGTGTTAAGCGCGCAACTCGCCCATACCCATGAGCCGTTTGCGAGCCATCCACAGGTTTGATAGGGCGAACAGCGTGGTCAACTGAGCCGTGTTTTTCATCAGCCCACGAAAGCGAACTTTCACGTAACCAAACTGGCGCTTGATCACCCGAAACGGATGTTCAACTTTGGCCCGCGTCTGAGCTTTGCAGTACTCGATCTTGCGCTTGGCTTTGTAGAGCAGGCTGCGTTTATTCAATTTGGAATAGGTGCTGCGGCGCGCGGCGATTTGCCAGATTACCTCGCGATTTTCATGCTCTTCACGCTTCTCGACCCCGGTGTATCCGGCGTCTGCATACACCGCGTTTTCTTCGCCATGCAGTAGCTCCGCGACCTGTGTGACATCGGCCACATTGGCGGCGGTGCCATGGACGTGATGAACCAGCCCCGACTCTGCATCGGCGCCAATATGGGCCTTCATCCCAAAGAAATACTGGTTACCTTTCTTGGTCTGATGCATCTCGGGATCGCGCTTGCCTTCTTCGTTCTTGGTCGAACTGGGGGCATGAATAATGGTGGCATCGACGATGGTGCCCTGGCGCAGCGACAAGCCTTTTTCCTGCAAATAACCATTGATGACCGCGAGGATCGCAGGTGCGAGCTGATGCTTCTCCAGCAAGTGCCGAAAGTTCATGATCGTGGTGTCTTCGGGGATCGGCGCGCTCAGCGTCAGGCGTGCGAATTGGCGCATGGGAGTGATTTCGTAGAGCGCTTCTTCCATGGCCGGATCGCTCAGGGAGAACCAGTTCTGCAACAGATGGATGCGCAGCATGGTTTCCAGTGGATAGGGTTTTCGGCCGCCACCGGCCTTGGGGTAGAACGGCTCGATCAGCTCAAGCAGGCCAGTCCAGGGCACGACCTGATCCATCTCGGCGAGGAAGCGTTCGCGGCGGGTCTGCTTGCGCTTGCCGGCGTATTCAAAGTCGGAAAAGCTCATCTGGCTCATGGGCGGCTCGGCTCAGGGGGGGCATGCGTATTTCAGCACAGTTTGAGACTTGTTCGGAGAATCCTTAGGATTGTCGGGCCTACGGCAATTATCGGCCCCAGCCAAATAGGCATTACAGCAAGTCATTCCTGTCATGCAAAGGGATGCGGTACTACGAACGCTGTCGGGGGATAGACGAAGCCTAACCAGCGAATTGATGCGACTCAGGGAACGTGGCAATCCCGACCACTCGCCTTCTCAGAGAAATCAGGAAGGCAGACTTTCCGCAAGGGACGTTGATGGGTGTGGGGAATAGGAGGATGCAAAAAGCGAAGGGCCGCCTGTAACGGGCGGCATACCGGTTTTAACATTACCGGCAGGGGCAACCCTGGCTGACGTGCATCTGGTTTACGAGCGCATAGAAACTGTTGATTCCATCGAATTACGAAGTATTACGCGGAAACACATTAAGAGTATCTGTGGAAATAATCTATAAACTCGAACAGGACTGTATGAATACCCAACCGTCAACTTCGGTTGCGTCTACGTCCTTGGACGGCTCCGTGAGTTGGCCCGGTCTAGACTGGGCAACAATTCAAGCTTCCGTTCGGAAAACGCAGTTGAAAATCGCGCAGGCAACAAGGAAGGCGGACTGGCGAAAGGTGAAGCGTCTTCAACGGTTGTTAATCCACTCGTTCCATAGTCGGTGTTTAGCCGTGCGGCGAGTAACGGAGAACCGAGGGCGCCGCACCCCAGGGATCGATGGTGAAACATGGGAGACGCCGTTAGCCAAACTTCGAGGTGTGAAACTCCTCTCGAGGAGGCGGGGTTACTGTTCTAAACCTTTGAGGCGGGTATGGATACCCAAACCTGGGAGACAGGAGAAACGTCCACTCGGAATTCCGACGATGTTGGACAGGGCTATGCAAGCGCTTCATCTAATGGCGGTTGAACCCGTCGTAGAGAGCCAGAGCGATCCTCGCAGCTACGGCTTTCGACCAGATCGCTCGACGGCCGATGCGATGGTAGAGCTGTTCCATTTGCTGGCACCTCAAGTGGCCCCTACATGGATTTTGGAAGGGGACATCAAAGGTTTCTTCGATAACATCAGTCATGATTGGCTATGTCAAAATATCCCTATGGATAAGACGATATTGCGAAAATGGCTGAAAACCGGGGTTGTTGACCAAGCGCATTTCGTTGCTACGGACGCAGGTACGCCACAAGGCGGTATCATTTCGCCCTGCCTCGCAAACGCCACCTTAAATGGTTTAGAACTTTTACTAAAAGACCACTTGAAAAAGCGCTTTGGCGCCTTGGTAGCTAAGAAAACCAAAGTTCAAGTTGTGCGCTACGCAGATGACTTTGTGGTAATGGCAAACTCGAAAGAGTTGCTTGAAAACGAGGTCAGGCCTTGGATTGAGCAATTCCTGTTTGCACGTGGGGTTGCGCTATCCCAGGATAAAACGCACATCGTACATATCCATCAAGGATTTGATTTTCTTGGGTGGAATTTTAGGAAGTACGTTCCGAAGTCGTCGAAAAGAAAAGCAAAGCTGATGATCAAGCCTTCGAAGAAAAATGTATCAGCGTTCTACCGAAAAGTGCGAGATGTCATAAAAAATAGCGGAGCGCTTACCCAAGACGCACTGATGGGACGGCTTAACCCTGTACTGCGAGGATGGGCACAATACCATTCCCCGGTTGTGGCGAAAGCCACCTTTAGTAAGCTGGATAATCTAATATTCTGGCGTATTTTTAGGTGGGCAAAGCGACGGCATCCGAGGAAGTCTGTTGGCTGGATTAAGCGACGATATTACTGCTCCGAAATTCATCGGGCATTTGTGCACCCATTAAAGGGGCCCGACGGGATGGTAAGGTTTCGCCAACTATACATGCTGGCGGACACCGCGATCGTTCGTCACAAGCGTTTACCGCTTGCGTATCAACCGTACGATGCAGAACAGGAGTTCAAATGGGAGGCATTAAGGGTTCAGCGGATGCTGCACAAGCTTCGTTATCGACGGCAGATACATAGCCTTTTCAGGCGGCAACAGGGTATATGTGCCTTATGCGGGCATGCCATCAGCAAGGATACCGGCTGGCATGATCACCATGTTGTCAGGCGGGTGGATGGCGGCTCTGATAAGTTAGAAAACCGCGCACTGCTTCATCCCGACTGTCACTTGCAGTGCCATGAACTGGGACTCAACAAGCCACTTCAGTATAACGGTTTGCAAAAAACCACCTTCCGCGTAACCGGCCAGTGATGCACTGGCTTTCGTAAGCTTGAGCCGTATGCGGGGAAACTCGCACGTACGGTTCTGAGGGGGCTGCGGATCAGTAATGATCTGTGGCTACCCGACACTTCTATGCCCAACCTCGACCAAATGACCCCCGACCAACTGCGTGCACTCGCTGCGCAGTTGATGTCGAAGGTCGACACCATGGGCAGAAAGATCCACCGCGATCAAACCATCATTGAGCAACTGACCCACGAGATCGCGATCCTCAAGCGGCACCGGTTTGCCAAACGCAGCGAGCAGATCAGTCCTGAACAAGGCAGCTTGCTCGACGATCTGCTCAACACCGACCTTGAGGCTATCGACGCCGAGCTGACGGCACTGCTTCCGGCTCCTGCTCCAGAAGAGGCGCGCCAAAAACCAAAGCGCGCGCCACTGCCGCCGCAGTTTCCACGCACCGTCATTCATCACGAACCAGAAAGCACTCAGTGCACTTGCGGCTGCCAACTCCAGCGCATCGGCGAGGACGTCAGCGAGAAGCTCGATTACACGCCGGGCGTGTTCACCGTTGAACAGCATGTGCGTGGGAAGTGGGCCTGCCGTCAGTGCGAAACACTGATCCAGGCACCGGTACCGGCCCAAGTGATCGACAAGGGCATCCCAACTGCGGGCCTGATCGCGCATGTGTTGGTGGCGAAGTTCGCTGACCACTTGCCGCTGTATCGGCAGGAGAAAATCTTCGGGCGCGCTGGTTTAGCGATCCCGCGCTCCACACTAGCTCAATGGGTTGGACAAACAGGTGTACAGCTTCAGCCATTAGTTGATGCCTTGCAAGAAGCCGTCCTGGCGCAGCAAGTTGTCCACGCCGATGAGACGCCGGTGCAGATGCTTGCGCCCGGAGAGAAGAAAACTCACCGCGCTTATGTCTGGGCTTACTGCACCACGCCGTTTTCGGCGCTTAAGGCAGTGGTTTATGACTTCAGCCCGAGCCGCGCCGGTGAGCATGCGCGTAACTTCCTCGGCGCGTGGAATGGCAAGCTGGTGTGCGACGACTTTGCTGGTTATGTTGCGGCCTGAGTTATGTGATTCCGACCGGGCGAATAGGCAGTTTCTATGTTGTCGATAGGCGATTGACGCAACATAAATTGCAGCGCCTTGGTAGACCTTCATCCCCTGGAGTGTCTGCCATGTTCGAAAATATCTATTCTTCAAACGCTGCCTGTAAACGCCATCGTGCGGGGTCGCTGGCCGCTGAACGCGAGCGATATCTACAGCACTGTGCTGAGCAGGGCTGTACGCATGCCTCCCTTTACTTAAAGGCGTGCTGCTTGCTTTGGATCGCCGAGCGGGTGCAGCCAAGCGACCTCAATGCAATCAATTCGTCGCGGCTGCGCCAGATTATTCACGAAGGGCCATTGCCGGCCAATTCTCCTGCAACTGCTACGACGTTGATAAACACCGCGAGACCTTGGTTTAAGTTCCTAGGCTGGTGGCAAGAGCCAACGGCGGAGCCAATTCCATTCGAGGAGAATCTTGAGCTTTTCGTCTCGTGGATGCGGGACGAACGCGGTTTGACACCATGTACCATCAGTCAATGGCGCAGTCGAGCGGCAACCTTTTTACGCTGGTGCTTCAACACAGGCCGTAGATTTTCGACGCTTAGCCCCGAGGATATTGATGCCTACTTCATCACCTACGGTGCGCAACGGTGGTCGCGAATTTCGGCAGGGCACGTCGCAACAATGTTGCGGGTATTCCTGCGCTACGCGGCAACGCAGGGATCATGCAGCAGTACATTGGCCGACTCGATCCGCTCCCCGCGACATTACGCCCTGGAGTCACTTCCCTATGCACTGAGCTGGGAGGATGTTCAGCGGTTACTCGCAACTACAGATTCAAGTTCTGAACGCGATGTGCGCGATCGAGCCATTCTGATGCTTCTCGCCATCTACGGCTTACGCCGGGGAGAAGTTGCTGCACTCCGGTTGGATCAGATCGACTGGGCTGCTCGCCAATTGCGTATTTGGCGATTGAAGCGCCGTCAGCCGCAGGTTTACCCATTGGTCTCCACAGTGGCTGAGGCATTAGCGCAATACGTTGACACAGTGCGTCCGAAGGTACTGCACCCTGAGATATTCATCCGAATTCGGGCGCCGCGAATCCCCATCTCCGCTGCAGGTCTATACAACATCGTCAGCGGCAGATTGCGTCTGCTCAACATACAAGCTGCACATTTGGGGCCGCACGCGCTTCGACATGCATGCGCGGCCAGGCTGCTCGCCAATGGGCTGAGCCTCAAGGAAATTGGCGACCACCTTGGCCACCGAAGCACATCGGCGACGATGACGTACACCAAGGTTGATCTGGTCTCGTTACGTGAAGTCGGTGACTTCGACCTGGGAGACCTGCAATGAGAACCTTGGACGTAGTCAATGCCTACGTGGCTGTCCGTCGTGCCCAAGGCGTGGGCCTGAATAGCAGTGCCAGAGTGCTGCGTCAGTTTGCACGTGAGACTGGAAATCTCCCGCTCCCCGAAGTTACTCCAGAGGCTGTAGCCGCATTTCTGCACGGGCACGGTGAGCTAAGCGCTACGTGGAAGACGAAGCGAGGATTACTTGTTAGCTTTTATCGCTTCGCAATCGCACGTGGCCACACAACGATCCAGCCCCTGCCGGAACGACCACCACAGCTTCCACCGGCACAGACTCCCTATGTCTATGCCGCCGCAGAAATACAGCACCTATTAGATGCCACCGTCATACTGAGTACCTCGCTCAGTCGCCTTCAAGCTGTGACATACAGAACTCTGCTGCTGATCCTTTACGGTGCCGGGCTGCGCGTCGGAGAGGCGATCAGACTAAACCTCTGTGACGTCGACCTCGAGCAGCGAATCATCACCGTTCGTGACACAAAGTTTTATAAGACAAGGCTGGTGCCGATTGGGCCCAGGCTGGCATCGAAACTGCGAGTTTATCTACGACAACGTTGCGCGCTAGCACTTCCACTAGGCCAAGACTCTGCCCTGCTGTGCACTCGTACTGGCCATCGCCTGAACTATCAATACGTCATAACTCTGTTCCAACGCGTTCGTTTGGCGGCAGGTATTGCTCGCCCAACTGGCGAGCTACGGCCTCCGCGTCTCCATGATCTGCGGCATACAGCCGCCGTTCATCGTGTACTGGGATGGTATCGCGCCGGTAAGGATGTACAGCGGCTATTGCCGCAATTGGCAACGTATTTGGGGCATTTCGACATAAGGTCGACCCAGCGCTATTTGCATATGACTCCCGAACTGTTGCACGAAGCGAGTCGCCGATTTGCCATTTATTCAGGCCAGGAGATTGATCATGATTGACCGCAATCGCCTCGGGGCATGGGTACGTCGCTTCTTGTTGGAGTATCTGGTCGCCGAGCGCAACCTTTCCCACAACACTCAGATCAGTTACCGCGACACGCTGACACTCCTGCTTCCATTTGTCAGTCGAAGAGCCTCGGTGGCAATCGACCATTTGTCGGTGCTCGACATATCGCCCGCCATCGTGCGCGCATTCCTTGAACACGTCGAACACGAGCGCGGTTGTGGCATTGTCACGCGCAACCAGCGGCTCTGCGCGATTCATTCATTAGGGCGCTTCATCGCTATGCGATCGCCAGAGCATTTGGCGTGGTGCACAGAGATCCGTTCTATCCCGTTCAAAAAAACTACCCAGGCGGTCATCCACTACCTCGACAAGCCAGAAGTGGAGGCTCTGCTCCGGGCACCTAATCGAGCTACGAGCCAGGGTGCACGGGACTATGCGATTTTGCTTTTTCTGTACAACACTGGCGCCCGCGCTGATGAAGCTGCCTGCCTCAGCGTTGGTAATTTGCAACTTGGGACTTCACCCTCCGTGCGCATTCTGGGTAAGGGAAACAAATGGCGCGTCTGCCCCCTGTGGGCAGTAACAGCTACAGCGCTGCGGCCACTCATCGTCGAACGCAGAACAGAGGATCGCGTATTCATAGGTCGTACCGGGAATCCCATGACTCGATTCGGCATGTATCGCGTTGTGTCGGTGTATGGACGAGCAGCCGGCAAGTGGGTTGATTCCATGCAAGGCAGGCGCATCAGCCCGCACACTATTCGACACACGACCGCCGTTCACCTGTTAAGAGCCGGGGTCGATATCAATACAATTCGGGCCTGGCTGGGGCATGTCTCCTTGGACACAACCCACATCTACGCGGAAGTCGATCTCGAAATGAAGGCCAAGGCGCTTGCATGTTTGGACGTCACAAATGTGCCT
Source organism: Pseudomonas sp. KH_021 (assembly GCF_057838865.1). Lineage (NCBI taxonomy): Bacteria > Pseudomonadati > Pseudomonadota > Gammaproteobacteria > Pseudomonadales > Pseudomonadaceae > Pseudomonas > Pseudomonas sp. KH_021. The sequence goes on from NZ_CM174477.1 coordinate 5,147,418, forward strand.
GAGGCTGTGCGCCTGCGACCGAATTCAGCATCTCTCATGGCGTTCATGCGAGGGCTGTAGCATGAATTTATGTGCCACTTTTTGCGCCGAACTCCCGATTGGGAGGCGGCGCCTCTTACCCCCGCAACATAACTCAGGCCGCAACATAACCAGCATTATGTGTTGGAGCACATAATGCTGGTTACAAAGCTGGGTTTGAGAAAGGCATGATCGAAATCGGCTGCATGGCTCACGCCCGCCGCAAGTTTTTCGATCTGCATGTCGCGAATAAAAGTCAGTTGGCAGAACAGGCGCTGCACTCGATTGGCGGTTTGTACGAAGTTGAGCGGCAAGTGCGAGACATGAGTGACGGAGATCGCTGTCGAATACGGCAAGAAAAAGCAGCGCCGCTGGCCAAAGCACTGCACGACTGGATGTTGGCCCAGCGCGATCTTGTGCCCAATGGATCAGCAACGGCCAAAGCCTTGGATTACAGCCTTAAACGCTGGGTAGCGCTGACGCGCTACCTGGTCGATGGGGCGGTGCCCATAGACAACAATCCAGTCGAAAACCAGATCAGGCCGTGGGCACTTGGACGCTCGAACTGGTTGTTTGCTGGATCGCTTCGCAGCGGCAAACGGGCAGCGGCGATTATGAGTTTGATCCAGTCGGCACGTATGAATGGGCACGATCCGTATGCCTATCTCAAAGATGTGCTGACGCGGCTGCCGACGCAGCGGGCGAGTGAGATCGACCAACTGCTGCCGCATCAGTGGGTATCTGCCTGAGTCATGCAAGGTGACTTCGGCGGACGCTTACGTATAGAGGAGAGACTGGCCAAGACCACTGACCCTGCGGTCGCGCAGGATCTATGCAACGACTATCAAAAGTTCAGTGCGGAGCTAGAGGGGCTGGAAAATTCATGGATTGAGCTTCAGGACATTTGATGCCAAAAAAAGGAGTAGTAGAGAGATACTCCTTTCCCCTGAACGACCTCCTCAGTGCGCGCCCAACACACGCTCCAGCGAATACGAGTCGAAGTGGCTTTCTACCTGCAAAGGGTTGGTGATCATCTGCTCGATGGCCTCGCCGACCGCGAGCGCTGCACTGGGGTTTACGTCATGGCCGATCGCAACGATCAGACCGTGAAGATCTTTCGGACGACCCAGTAGAGGTTGACCATCAGGTGTAATCGGAACCACACCGGAGAACACGCCAGGCACATCGGAACGAGCCCGGTTGGCCCCCAATCGGTTCACGCCCTCACTCACTGGCAGACTGAGCCCAATCGCATTCAGTAGGGGCAATCCTCCAATCCCTGCGCTCAGGACAACCTCATCTGCTAGCAACGCGCCCCAGCTGGTCTGGCAGCCCACAACTCTGCCTTCCCTGATGACAAGAGACTCGACACTTTCCTCCTCAAACACCCGCACGCCACAATCCTTGCATCGCTTGAGTAGGTCAGCGGCGAGGTCAGTCAGGAGAACGGGTTGCTGACTCGCCTTCTGCAGCAGCTCTTTACCCGTTGAGCTGTCCTCGTCGACAACGTAACCAAGCTCGCTGGCCAGAACTGTTACGAGCTCCGCTCCGCGATTAGTTAGAGCGCCTTGAAAGAGGGTGGCGCAAAAGGACAAGACTTTAGTGAGACCCAATCGTGGCTGCTGTGAAGCGATCACACCCTTCTCGATGATCGTCACGTTCATGCCGACGCGTTGTAACTGAAGAGCTGCCGTTAGCCCAATCAGGCCCGCACCCACCACTGCGACATCCAAACCCATGCGATTACCCATACGCGTCTCCATAGATCTCGATATTCAACAGGCATCACCCTTCAACGGCTGCAGCCCCTGATATTTGACCATTAGTTCTTTTTTACATACCTGTCGGTCAGTATGGTAACGAGTGGTAACCCTTGTCAACGCCATGGCATTGAGAATGGCCGATGCGGAATACAGGATCTGACGGATGGGATGGACATGAATTACTTGGCAGCCGCGAATCTACGGGCCATGCGCTGCAGAATCGGGAGTAACTCATCAAGGTGAGTGGGTGACACCGTGCGGTTGAGCAAAACCCCGTCCAAGGTGGCAAAGATCGTCTTGGCCATGAAACGTGCATCATCACGTTCGAAGAGTTTTTTGGCACCTCCTACAGCAAAGATCTCCCAAAGACGGTTGATCTGCTTGCTCTTGAGCTGCCTCACGGCTTGGGCATGCTGGCCGGTTAGACGATGAAACTCACGCCGGGCGAGTAGGTGATAGGCCCGACGCCTGACGCCGAAGCTGACAACAACCTCCACGAAACGGTCTAGCGCCTGAAACGCTCCCAGCGATTTGGGTACGTTCAGTACGATCTTCTCCAGCAACTCGGTTTCGTAGGCGATCAGCAGTTGCGCCAACAACTCATCCTTACCCCCGTAGCCTTGTGAATCGAGCCCTGTTTCACACCCGCCTGGTCAGCGATCTGCCTCAGCGAGACGGTCTCAACGCCATGGATCAGGAAAAGTTCGATAGCAGCGGCATGCAACGGCGCAAGATCACGCAGAGTTGAAATGTCATCGGCCCCGCTCAGAGCAGCGGCTTCAAATTGGATGTCCTCGCCACCTTGCAGTGAGCCAGTCAAATCGTCGGTTTCAAAAGCCATGTGACCCTCTGCGGTGGCGGTCTGGATGAGCGCGGCGCCAAACTGTACCACGGGTATTTTTTAGTCCACCGGGTACGCTAGCATTTTTTCGGCCTTCACCATGGCTCACCGACCGCTCAGGGAGAGCCGCAAAGAGCCTGCGTACCAATTGTACATTTTACTTGACCAAGCGGTATGTATGACAGACCATTGAGTACGACCAGCCCTCTGGGCGCTCCGAAGCCAGCAAGTCACACCTTCCTGGCGGCCGGTACCGTATGTAATCAAAGCCGCACAAAAAGCGAGCCGGTGAACATATAGCGTTAATAACAACAATTGCATACACCGAAAAATAATTTGCTCTGCCCCGCAGATCGCCAAACAGGTGCTTCAAGCAACGCTCAAAGGTACTTCATGAAACACGTGCACTCTATCGAAGATGTCCCGCTGAATTCTTTTCACCGTTTGCTGACCTTGAGATCGGGTGGTGGATCATTTGTAGACGGTTATATACTGAGCATCATCGGCGTTGTAATGATGCAAATGTCCACAGCACTTAGTCTCAATAGTTTTTGGGAAGGGATGATTGCGGCATCTGCGCTGATCGGCATTTTCTTCGGTGGCTTCCTTGGCGGCTGGCTCACCGACTTCGTAGGACGTCGCCGCATTTTCTTTGTCGGCCCAATTGTATTTACCGTGGCCTCGATTGCGCAGTTGTGGGCCGACAGTGCCATGGCCATATTTACCCTACGGCTGCTGATAGGTGTGGCGGTGGGCATCGAATACCCAGTCGCAACAGCCTTGCTGGTTGAATTCCTGCCCAAAAAACACCGGGGACAGAAGCTCGCAGGGCTGACCGTACTCTGGTTCGCGGGGGCCGCGTCCGCCTACATCATTGGAGAAATGATCCTTCGCAGCGGTGTTCCCGATGCATGGCAATGGGTGACCGCCAGCAGCGCACTGCTCGGCGCAGCTCTGTTCGTCATCCGACTAGGCACCCCCGAATCCCCTCGCTGGCTGCTGACCAAGGGTCGACGTAGAGAAGCTGAGATCACGATCAAGAAGGTCTTTGGCGAAAGCTACTCCCTCTCCAGCCTGCCAGAGCAGGACGACGCATCGAAGCTTCCGCTGAGTTCCCTTCTCCACTCTGGATATGGCAAACGCCTGTTCTTCGTGCTGGTCTTCTGGACGTGTTCAATCATTCCAATTTTCGCCGTTTATGCGTTTGCACCGAAGGTGCTGTCGGCCCTGAAGCTTACCGGCGATCTCAGCGCGATCGGCTCGATTTTCATCACAGCCTTTTTCATGATCGGATGCATGCTTGCCAGTAAGGCCATCAACTTCATCGACAGGCGAAAAATTCTCATCTATGGGTTCTTGTTCTCCGGGTTGGCGCTCGTTGGCCTGGGCGTCTTCGACTCGCACGGCGGGATCGTGATCCTCGTGTTCTTCTCGCTGTTTGCGCTATTCATTGGCGGTGCCCAAGCCCTGTGCTTCGTATACCCCAACGAGATTTTCCCTACGGAAGTGCGATCGGTGGCAGTCGGCATTGCCACATCGCTCTCTCGGGTCGGCGCTGCCGCTGGCACCTACCTGGTACCCATGTCGCTGGGCGGCATCGGAGTCGCTAACACCATGTATGCGGCTGCAGCGATTACGTTCTTCGGTCTCTTCGTGTCCTGGTGGCTAGCACCGGAAACGCGCAGCCTTTCTCTCCAAGAAGCGGCAGCATTGCGATAGCCCCAGACCCGCACCTCTCAAGGCGCCATTGATCCTCAATGGCGCCTTTTTTTTATTGCCATCTCAATCTAGCGGCGGCCTCAAGAGCGGCGCGTTAAGGGGTGATGAAGCCCCTCGGATGAGGCCGGCAAGGCCAGCCCATGGACGTCCGAACGAGGCGCAATCGGGCTGGCAAAATAAATCATACCGACCAGTCGGTTTATTTGCATACGCGGTTGACAGCAAGCAACTACAGTGACATTGTCAGCATACGAATGCAGCTATCACAAACTCTAGGTGGTCGCAGCGGTTAGGGATGTAGATATCAAGGGACTGGTGCGTAGAAGCGTTTAGAACAAGGAGTGATGCAGGGTTACATGTTTAAGCTGCCGATCTGAAATCTAATAATTACGAAGGAAAAATCATGTTCAGACTTCCCATTGCTTTCGCAACCTTGCTTTCCCTCTCCGCTCAGGCGGCCATGGCATGCACCCCCGCAAACGAGTTCAAAACCATCACTCCAGGGAAGCTGACTGTAGCGACCATGATCATTCCGCCGTTCCTTATCCCAGACGGCAAAACGCTGAAAGGCGTCGATGGCGATATCATTCACAAAATCGCTGAGATGGAGTGCCTGCAGATCGAGCCAGTTGTCGTCGACACTCGTGCCGTCATGCAGTACGTCGTCTCCAACCAGGCTGACGTTGCGGTAGGTAACTGGTTCCGCACCGCTGTGCGCCTGAAGTCCATGGACATGACCGACCCTGTGTATCTCGACAGCCTTGCCATCTTCAGCAAGGAAGGCACGAAGTCGCTGGATGACATCCTCAAATCGGGCAAGCTCGTAGGTACCGTCCAGGGCTACAACTGGGTGAGCGATCTGCAGAAGATGTTTGGCAGCAAAATCAAGCTCTACCCGAGCCCGGTCGCCTTGGTTCAGGATCTGGAAGCCGGGCGTGTCGACGCCGGCCTGGATAGCTACTCTGGCGGCGTCTATGCACAGCAACAGGGTGGCTTGAAAGGCTTCCAAATCAAGCATGCGCAGTCTGACGATCGCGTCAAAGCCTCGATCAAGGCCGCACAAATCGCCTTTGCAATCGCCAAAGGTAATGAAGCGCTCGGCGCAGCCCTGAACAAGGACATCGCGGCCCTGCGCACTAAGGACGTCATCGGCCAGACGCTGAAAAATTATGGTTTGAGCGCGAAAGACAGCGAAGTGGGTGAACCCCGAGCGATCGAATAAGCATCCTCTGGGATCATCGAGCCCGGTGCACCGCACCGGGCTTTTTATTGGGCGGCTTTCCTGAGCAGAAGGTGAACGGCCTGATAGCTGATCCGAGGTTGGCCAAGTGAACGAAGCTGGTCAGGTTTACAAGCTTCCTGTGATGCCTCTTTCCCGCTGTGTAGCGATACGGCGAACAACCAGTTCGAGCGTCCGAGTGTCCATGGCTGTATCTGGGACTCGACCTGATTGTTGTCGATGAGCACAAGCGATGACGCCGGCACTACGCCAGAACGTGAGCACGCTGGGCTACCCAATGCCTGATCATGAAGCTCGGAAAGGACGTGCGTTTTCAGAATAAAAAAAGGCGATCTTTACGATCGCCAAGCCGACACAACAAGCCGGGTAGAGGAAGCTCAACGGTGTCCGAATCGATCCCGGACACTTTCAAATTCCTCTGCATTGCGGTCTTTCAGGCTCTGGTAGTACGCCCTGCGACTGATGGAGTAAGCGCCTTGCTTCCTCAATTCAGCCAGCGATTGCGCGAGCTTCAGCGCCATGGTGTTCGGATTGAGGATCGAGGGGTCGCGAGGCTTGCCGTTCATGATCGATTTCTCATAGGAAGCGGAAATGATCGTGCAACCCAGGATGCATACATCTGCATCAGCTTCCTGACGAATCTTGGACGCTGCCGCTACCGCGTCCCGCGCAACACCTTCGGTATCCTGGATCATCTCCGTCACCCACCAATCGATGCAGTCGACTTTACGGCAGTGGGCATCCTCGCCATAAAGCCGCACCATGTCCCGCAAGTACGGTACGGCTTTGTGGTGATCGGTCACCAACACGTATTCGTGCCCGTAATAAGGGGCGAGCTGCATGGTGGCCTCCAAGGGCCCGATGACGGGAATATCAACAAGCTCTCGCGCCACTCGCACACCTGGGTCGTAGCAGCAACCAACAATGACCGCATCGAAACCGTTTTTCTCTGCTTCAATACAGCTTTCGAAAACGGCTTCTTCGATGAGGTGCTTGCTGTAGTAGTAATCAATATTCTCGGGACAGTTCTTGGTGTTACTTACAACAAGCTCTGCCCCGTTTGACAGATAGGGCGTCATGGTTTCCATGATCAATCCGTTATAGGCATTGGTACCGAACGGATTGATAAAATTGATCTTCACAGTCATTTTCCACCCCTCAGCCAATTAGATTGATTTAGTCAACTCAGGTAGTACTTCGAAGACATCACCTACCAAGCCATAATCGGCAACTTGGAAAATCGGCGCTTCTTCGTCTTTGTTGATAGCAACAATCACTTTGGAGCCGGTCATGCCCGCCAAATGCTGGATAGCGCCGGAAATACCGCACGCGAAGTACAGCTCTGGGGCAACGATCTTGCCCGTTTGACCAATCTGCCAATCGTTGGGAGCGTATCCCGAGTCCACAGCCGCGCGGGAAGCGCCAATGGCTGCGCCAAGCTTGTCAGCCAGGGGCGAAAGTGTTTCGGTGAATTTCTCAGCCGAGCCCAAGGCGCGACCGCCTGCTACGACTACCCGCGCGGATGCCAAGCCTGGGCGCTCACTGGTAGCGAGGGCTTGCGAGACAAACGTGGTCAGCGTGTTGCTGACATTTACACTGACCGCTTCGATGCCTGCAGAAGCGCCCGCCGCTGTGGCTTCGAATGCAGTCGCCCGGATGGTAAGCACCTTTTTGGAATCCGAGGACTTTACAACCTGGATAGCATTGCCCGCATAGATAGGACGAGCGAAGGTGTCATTGGAAACAACTTCGACCACTTCCGAAATCTGCATGACGTCCAGTTTCGCAGCAATCCGTGGCATCACCGACTTGGCGACGATGCTCGCAGCGGCGAGAACCACTTCATAGTCAGACGCCAGGCCCACGACCAGGTCGGCCAGAGGCTCGGAGAGCTGATTCTCAAAGGTGGCGTCATCAGCCACCACTACTTTTGCCACGCCCGCCAGCTGGGCGGCTTGCTCGGCGACAGACGCAACGCCCTTGCCCGCCACCAGGACGTGGATATCTTGGCCAAACTTCTTGGCGGCGGTCACTGCTTTGGCGACATCATCCGAAAGACGGCCATCGGTGTAATCAGCAAAAACGAGAACAGTCATTTCAATCTCTCCTAATCAACCAATGATCGCGCTGGCCTTCAGTTTCTCGACCAGCTCAGCAACCGAAGACACGCGGATGCCAGCCTTACGAACTGCCGGCTCCTGAACCTTCACAACCGTCAGACGAGGGGATACATCAACGCCGTAATCTGCTGGGGTCTTCTTATCCAGCGGCTTTTTCTTCGCCTTCATGATGTTGGGCAGGGAGGCGTAACGCGGTTCGTTCAGGCGCAGATCAGTGGTGATCACTGCCGGGAGGCTGACGCGAACCGTTTGGGAGCCGCCATCGACTTCACGGGTTACGACCGCCGCTTCGCCATCGAGGACAAACTTGGAGGCGAAGGTGGCTTGCGAGGCATTCATGAGCGCAGCGAGCATCTGGCCCGTCTGGTTGCAGTCATCGTCGATCGCCTGCTTGCCAACGAAAATCACCTGGGGCTGCTCAGCCGCGCACACTTCCTTGAGGATTTTCGCGACTGCGAGAGGCTCCACAGATTCTTCCGTTTGAACCAGAATCGCGCGGTCTGCGCCCATCGCCAAAGCGGTACGCAGGGTTTCTTCGCATTTAGCGGAGCCGATGGATACGACCACGATTTCGGTGGCCACGCCGGCTTCCTTCAGGCGAACTGCTTCTTCTACAGAGATCTCATCGAACGGGTTCATAGACATCTTGACGTTATCAAGATCGACTCCCGAACCATCGCCTTTAACGCGAATTTTGACGTTGTAATCAACAACACGTTTTACGGGAACAAGAATTTTCATATTACCCTGCCCTTTTAAGTTAAGCGCAATCCACCGGACGGTAATAATCACCGACCATTTCAAATTCTATTCTTCAGGCGAAGAGCACCAGCGCTGATGACTTGCTCAGCGCTGCAGATCCTCGCCATTGAAAGTATTAAGTGTTGTAGCTACCTGGTTGCCACTTACGTAGCTCTTTCCAATTAGCGGGTAGATCTTTGAACCGATCAAGCTTGAGCGCATCGATCGGCATGGTGGTTTTGCCCTCCAATGCAAGATCTTTGACGGCAACGCCAACGCTGACAGCCATGCCGAAACCGTGGCCGGAAGTACAGGCGATGATCAGACCCTCCGGGTCGTTCAACCGATCAACGATACACACCTGATCCGGTGTCACATCGACGATCCCCGCCCAGGTTCTGAGCAGCGGGATATGAGCGATGGAAGGCATGAGCTCGGCCAGGCGCCCTGCAATGTTACGGATAATTGGGGTGTTCGGTTTGGCTGACTCTTCAGTGAGGCTCACATCGATCCATTCATGGGGGCCACCATTGAAGTGGATGTTGCCCCGACGGGTTTGCCGCAGAGAGAGGCCGTTGCCCACCATCGCGACGTCGAACAATGGAGGCAGAGGTGCAGTCACCATGGACTCCAAACGCACCGTAGCGACCGGAATATCGACACCCACCATGCTCGCGACTTTGGCGAGCTGGGGGCCCGCACAGTTCACCACAACCGGCGCGTAGTAAACGGTGTCCGGGGTTTTGACCCCTTTCACCCGTCCACCCTCTACGAGAATGTCGACTACCGGACTGTTCTCGATGATGACCCCGCCGCGATCTTGGAATGCCCAGGCAAAGGCCTGGGAAGTACGCTGAGGGTTACCATGACCAGATCGATGCGTGTAGATCCCGCCCACCACGCCAGGCAGCAGCGAAGGAACGATCTTGCGGCAACGATCAGCATCGATCAGCTCAAATGGAATGGCGGTGGTGCAGAAGTGCTCGTAGGTGAGCTGCATGTCTGCCCACTCTTGGGCATTCGTAGCGACCCACAGACGACCTTGTTGCTTCCACTCCGTGGGGTAGCCCAACTCTTCATCGAGTGTGTCCCAAAGCTTCTCAGCCTCAGCCGCAAGCGCTGACTCCATAGGCTGCTCGCCACGCAAACTGAGGAACCCCGTTGCGCGCGAGGATGCTTCACCAGCCGTCCGTCCTTTATCCAGGACGATGACCTTGGCCCCTGCCTTGGCCAACCAATAAGCCGACGCGAGCCCGGTGATTCCCGCGCCAATGATCACAACATCTGCGTTCTGCATATGAACCTCTGTCTCGCGCTACTCAATGAGCACCGGGAATGGTGTCTTCAACCGGGTGCAGCCAGGTCGGCCAGTTTTCTCGCATTTCCTTGGACTCATCGAGTGCTCGAATGACGTTCAGGGGCAGCGGGCGAACGGGGACACGGTAGCTACCGGGTGACACATTGCGCAGCTCGACGCCGGCCACACCAGCCAGCAGCATGGCCGAATGCTCTCGGCAACGCCGACCTTGGCAGTGCCCCATGCCGACACGGGTCATCCGCTTCAACATATCCTGGCTGGCCTGGCCTTCAGCGATGAACGTCTTTGCAGCGTTGCAGGGGCTACTCTGGGCAGCGTTCAGGTATTTCGGTGCACGAATTTCCACAAGCTCCTGGCGAGTTACGTCTTCGCATTGACACGCCATCACTTGCATTCCACCAGCATTGATCAAAGCGTCAAGCCAGTACTGAGGGGGGTAGACCGATTTAGAGTCACTGACGGCCTCGGGAGCAGGCGGAACCTCTTCAACCTCAAGACCTTCCCGCCCAGCAATGACGGAGGCAACGCACTGGGCTTGATGTACGGAAATCTCCGGATTGATGAGCCCTGCTTCGGTGACACCTGAGGCATCACCGATCACAAATACATTGGCAATGGTGCTTTCAAAGTCGTCGGAAAGCCGAGGTACCCACCCGCTCAGGTTCGCATCGAAGTCGATTTTGCCACCGGTAGATGCGATGAGTTCGATATTGGGTACCACCCCATACGCCATGCAGATGGTGTCGCAACTGACATCGACTGCAGGCTTTGACTTGTCGCTTACGGGTAGCAGGACAGCCCCTTTAACATCATTGGTGCCAGTAGCCTTCTCGATGCAGTAGCCCGTGAACGTTGGGATACCCTTTTGCTGAAGCGAGGCCAGCAGTTGGGAATCACCAACCAGCTCGTCAGCGGCTTCCACCACACCAGCGATTTTGACGCCCGCTTCGCTCGCCTGAAGTGCAAGCTCAAGTGCAATGTTCCCGGAGCCCAGAATCAGCATCTCGTTGCCACCCAATGCCTGGTACTTGCCCAGCAACGTGGTGGCACCTTTAGCCGCGAGCACCCCCGGCAGATGCCAGCCGTCAAACGAGAGCACCAGATCTCGCGACCCGGTCGCTAACACTAGGTAGTCAAAGCCGAGCATCCAGGATTTCTCGGTATCAGCCAGGCCGACCTGATTGCATTCCAGATGCTCATTGTTAGGCCCGCTTACGAAAACACCCCAGACACAGGTGTTGGGTAAGACCTCAACACCTGCCTCAAGGCATTCCATAAGCGGATCGTTCGAGCCAAGGACGCGATCAGCGATCGTGCCCTCGTCCGAGAGCACCGACGCGAGACGGGCACCGTAGAAATAGGGCGCGTCGAGGCTCATCGCCGCTGTGCTCTGCGGATGCTCATCGATGAGGGTCACGGTCAACCCAAGACGGGCCGCTTCCAGGGCTGCTGTGCAACCTGCCAGGCCAGCACCGATAACAACCACTTTCTCTCTTGTAATAGTCATAGTGATCAAACCTACTTGCTGCGCAGCTCGTTAACCCGCGCTACGAACGCCGGGAGAACCACCTTCGCATCACCCACCACACCGTAGTTTGCAACGCTGAAAATGTTCGCCTCTGCATCGCTGTTGATAGCAACAACGTTCTTCACGCGACTGATGCCGGCCAGGTGGTGAATAGCACCGGAGATACCGGCTGCAACATAGAGGTCAGCTGCGACTTTCAAGCCACTGAAACCGACCTGTTTGGATGTCGGAACCCAGCCCATTTCCACGGCGGCACGCGTGGCACCCACAGCGGCACCGAGGCCCTTGGCCGAGTCTTCAATGACTTTCCAGTTTTCAACACCACCAATACCGATACCACCGGAAACGACGACTTTGGCGGTACGCAGCGATGGCCCATCGGTTGCGGCCTCACTGATAGTTTCGACCAACTCCACGGGCGCTGCTACTTCACCCAACGCTACCTGCTCAACGGCAGGAGCCGCACCAGTGGCTGCAGAAGCGAAGGCACCCACCGACAGGGTCACGACTTTCAATTGCGCATGCACAGCGTATTGCGCTTGAACAGCTCCGCCGGCGACTGGTTTGGTTACCAACACCGAGCTGCCTGAACGCTCCAGGTGCGTGCCGTTTGTCACGATTGCGGCATTCAACCGGGCTGCCAAACGGGGGGCCCACTCAAGGGCGCTGGAGGTGTGGGGAACGATGATCAGCTGCGCGCCTACTTGCTTAGCGATTTCCGCCGCCGCGCTGACGTACGTTTCACAGAGGTAAACCGCCAAACGCGGATCATCTACAACCACTTGACGATCGATGCCGGAAACAGCGAAAGAAAGGCCCGAGACACCGTTGCCGATCAACGCACCAACGATTTCTGTGCCCGACTCACGGACGCTGAGCGCTGCAGTGACGGCCTCAGCGGAAGCCTGAAGGAGTTCGCCGCTTTGAACTTCACCGAAAACGAGAATAGTCATCAAATCACCCCTTCTTGAACCAGACGCTCAGCGAGGGCACGACCGCTGGCTTCGTCAGACCCTTCGGAAATCATTACGGTTTCCACCTGGACAGGTGGCTTGATGTAGAGGCGCTTGAGCTCGACTACCGGAGCGGCAGCCAAGGTACCAAGGTCTGCCTCAGTCCATGTCGGGATGGCGACTTTCTTGGCCATCATCACCCCTTTGAGCGGAGCGGTGCGTGGTTTGTTGGTCTCGTTGGAGATACCGAGCAGCAGTGGCAGCTTGGCCTTCAGACGCTGGGTTACGTCTTCGCCCATGCGATCCACGACCAGCGCGCCCTCTTCTACCTTATTGATGGCTTTGATCGGGCTTACTGAAGCGAAGCCCAGCTTCTCAGCAAGGATGAGATGGGTCTGACCTGCGTCGGTATCGGACGATGCTTTACCCGAAAGCACCAGGTCGACGTTACCCAGCTTTTGGATTGCCTTGGCCAGCAGCTCGGCGATCTCAAAGCTATCCCCTGCCAAGGCAGTGGCGCCCTTGATGTGAACACCGCCGTCAGCCCCCATGGCGATAGCGCGGCGCAGTTGAGCAATCGACTGCTCGTCTCCAACGGTGATGACGGTGACCGTTCCCCCAACCGCTTCCTTGATTTTCAGAGCTTCCTCAACCGCATTGGCATCGTAGCCATTGAGAACGGGGCTGCCCGAGCGAACTTCGATAGATTTTTCATCCGACGCAACCTGCAGCAAAACAGGTGGGGTGTTGGGGTCGAATACTTGCTTGAGGGTTACAACGATATGCATGCGATGCTCCTAGGGTGCCAGCATTTCACACGGTGGAGGTTGTCATCGCCTACCGACTGCCCCGGCTGCGCGTACGGTGAAACAGCCGTGCTAAAGGGCTTTCTTCCCGTATTCCGCTTCTCAGATCAGGGCCTGACGAAGGTGGCTTGAGACCAAATGTACAACCTTTTGACTTTGCAGTATACAAAAAAGACTCATGGGTCTAAGATTATTTCCAGGCGGCCAGTTTGGCCCCATTTAAGCCATCAACGCGCCGACGATTCGGCAACAGCAGAGGTCTGAAACACTATGCGTACCGCAGTCACTGAAATGTTTGGGATCGACGTACCACTCTTCGCCTTCTCTCACTGCCGCGATGTCGTGCTCGAAGCCTCGAAGGCAGGTGGCATGGGCATCCTGGGTGCTGCGTGGATGACTCCCGAGGAGCTTGAGGTGTCGCTGAAATGGATTGAAGAGCGCATTGATGGCAAGCCTTACGGCGTGGATATCGTCTTCCCTGGCACCTTCGCCCCGCTGACCGACGACCGAGATCCGGCCAAGATCTTGCCGGAGGAATATCGGACATTCGTCGACAAAATGATGGAGGATGCGGGTATCCCAGCCCTCCCGGATGACGATGCAAAAGCGTTCGCTCAAGAGCACGCTGACAAGATGAAAATGACGCCGAGCGACAGCGAGCGATCGCTGCAGATCGCCCTCAAGTATCCTGGTGTGAAGTTCATTGTGAGCGCCATGGGCGCCGCCCCGAAACACGTCGTGGACATCGTGCACGAGCACGGTTTGAAAGTAGGCGCCCTGGTAGGCAACATCGACCACGCGGTCAAACAGAAAGCCGCAGGCGTTGACGTCCTGATCGCACAAGGCGCAGAAGCGGGTGGCCACGTCGGTCGCGTCGGCTCGATCGTACTTTGGCCACAACTGGTTGATGCGATGGCCCCAATCCCGGTACTCGCTGCCGGTGGTATTGGTCGTGGTCGTCAGTTCGTCGCCGCGATGGCATTGGGTGCTGCCGGCGCTTGGTGCGGTTCGGTCTGGCTGGGCACCCGCGAAAGCGACCTGACGCCGAACATGAAGGAGCGTCTGTTCGAATCCAAGTCGGAAGACGCGGTAGTCAGCAAAGCCCTGACCGGTAAAAACTGCCGCATCCTGCGCAGCAATTACACCGAAGCCTGGGACAAATCCGAGCTGCTGAAACCGTTGACCTTCCCCCTCCAGTCCATCCTGGGCGGTGTCCCACTGCGTCGCGCCGAACGCGTTCGTCGCTTCGATTACTGGACGTACGCTGTAGGCCAAATCGTGGGCGATATGCAGCAGGAAACCACAGTCCGCCAGATCTTCTCGGAGATGCTGGGCGAGTACGTCGAGGTCATGGAGAACCTGAACTCAATGCTGGAAGAGTGATCGATCTCGCTCCCTAATGTGATTTACCGTTGACTCACCCTCCTCTGCGGCAGATAGCAACACAGCGGTGAACATAGACGCCGAATGCTGTAGTGCTTGAACCTCAGAATTTGCCACGCAGATGCGTGGCTTTTTTTTGCCAAGCTGAAAGCGAAAAGCAACAATGACGGCCATCTGCCATCAAGGCGTAATCCCGATTACTGTCGCCTAGGCACTGGAAGCCAATATCGGAGTAGGAATGAAAAAAAGAAAGTATGTAACTGAGTTCGCGATCGTCTACAAAAATACACGTTGGTGTCTCGTAACAGCGAATGATCTACTGTCGGACGACCCTTTCGATGACGCGAGCCAGGACGTCGCTAACAAATCGCACATTTACATCATTGCAGCCAGGCCCGCGTGCTACTTGAAGTCGTGCACCCATGATGCAGACACTTCAAAGCTCAGCGGCGAGGTTGGCTATAAGGTAAATGGCGTAGAGCACGTCCTGTCTTTCAAAGACTATGAGTTCGAACTCTGCGACGGTGCGGTAAAGGTCACAATCGACCCCTACCCTCATCGTAATATGTGGACGCTGAATGCCGCGAACGAGAAAGTACGGTATCTTTCAGCCAACACCCTCGCGCTGGTGGCGGACTATCAAAATGAGGCGAGGATCTTCAACCAATTTGAAACATTGTACGTCGGGCAGGCATTTGGCGATGGAAATCGCTCTGCCCAGACCAGGCTCAGAAGCCACTCCACCTTGCAAAAAATCCTAGCAAGAACGGCATACGAGTATCCTGATCGTGAAATCGTGATCTTCATGCTGGAGTTTGATCATGACCAGATCGTAAGCGGAATGGATGGGGCGCCGGGAGCCATTGACACAGATGAGAATGAAGAGCGGTTGTTCAAGGCCATTGACAACCCCCCTTCCAAAAATCAGAAAATCTCGCTTATCGAAGCTGCGCTTATCCGGTATTTACAACCGAAATATAACGAAATCTTCAAAATCAAATTTCCGTCGCCCAAGCTGAAAACACTTCAGTCATGCTATGACCTGGACATCAGCGGATTGATTGTCGAACTCAGCTTGTCAGAGTTCGATTTCGTACTTTACTCAGAAACAGTAAAGCCAAGATGGATTCACTTTGCTCAGTACGATTTGGTCTCAGTGAAAAATCGCGCTTCGTTTTTCCACATTTATAGGCTGGGAGGTTCCTTTACGAATGTAATCGAGGGAACGAAATAGCCCGACTATCCATCGGCTTAGGATACGACAGAGGAGCGATCCTGAAGAATGTGAAAGCTTCAGGATCGCGGGCTCATCAGGCCACGAAGCCACCGTCCACAACCAGGGAGTGACCAGTAATGTAGCTAGCTTCATCCGAGGCCAGGAACAGTACCGCTGCAGCGACCTCATCCGAAGTACCCTTGCGACGGGCAGGAATCGACTTCTTATATGCTTCGGGATCGCTTGCTCCAACACCACGGTTCATTAGGTGGGCAGCATTTGGCAGGATCGATGCCGAGTTGCCACGAATGTCGGTGGCGATGACACCAGGGCACACGGTGTTGAAGGTCACGCCGGTCTCGGAATGGGAGGTGGCCATCTGACGGGTCAAACCGATCACGGCGAACTTCGAGGCGGTATAGGACGCACCGTCTGCACGACCAACCAGGCCGCCAACCGACGAGGTGTTGATAATTCGGCCAGTGCCGTTTGGAATCATGTGCTTGAGCGCTGCCTGGCAGCCAAAGAAGGTACCTTTCAGGTTAATGCCAGTGATCTGATCCCAAAGTGCCTCGGTCGTTTCCAGCACGTCAGCAAAACCATCGAACACACCAGCGTTGTTCACCATGATGTCGAGCTTGCCATAGGTGTCCACGGCAGTTTGAACCAGCGCCTCGACCTGTGCCTGCGAGCGCACATCCGTTTTGACGAAGATTACTTCACCGCCCTCTGCGACGATCTCGGCTGCCGCCTTTTCACCGACTTCAGCTTGGATCCCACCGATGACCGTCTTGACACCGGCCAGGGCCAGTTGACGGGAGATTGCCAAGCCAATACCTGTTTCGCCACCGGTGATAACAGCGACTTTACCTTTCAAGTCAAACATAAATACCTCACGCTAGAAAATGAAATCAAACTAACTCTATGGCTAGAAGACTTTCACAACTTCAGTCAGCACCTAATAGGCGCGTTACGGCAGATTTAAGCTTATTGACGGCGTCAGACACTTCACTCTTGCGTATGTCGTCGCGCACTACCATCCCATCCAGCAGGCTCCAAATGAACCTGACCGAGAACGTATGATCAGTAACCTTCAACAAGCCGGCTTTGGATGCCCCATGCAGCATGTCAACTACCAAGCGCTCATGTGACGCCTGAGTGTCGCGCAGTCTGGCAGCGCCATCGCTGTCCAGGCATCGTTTCTCACGAACGGCGAGAACATGAAGTTCTCGATTGACGCATGCGTAGCGATAGTAATTTTCCACATACGCTTTAATCTTGTTCAGTGGGTCACTTTGAGCTGCCACAGCACTCTTCAGAACTTCCAGCAAATTCTTCTCAGTTTCATAGATCAACTCGAAGAGCAGCTCTTGTTTGCCGTCGATATGGTTGTAGAGCGAACCTACCTGAACACCGCTGACGTCCGCAATACGCCTGAGGCTTACGGACTGAAAGCCTTCTGCAGCGAAGAGCCTGATCGCCGCTGCCCGGATGACATCCGCTCTATCTACAGCCTTCTTACCTTTACCTGCCAATGGATAATTCATGACAGCGGCCATCCGCGCACTAACGTAATTGATGGAATGAAGCAGCTATTCGTGTCTACCCAGCCGACGTTCAATGAGGTCAACCATGAACGTCGCAGGTATGCAGACCAGGGCATACATCAGCCCTGTCAGGCTCAGTACCGACATGTACTGGAATGTCTCGGAGCCGATGTCGTTGGCCGCGCTTACCAACTCTGGCAGCGCAACGGTGAAGCACAGCGAGGTCGCCTGGAGGATCAGTAGAGCGAATCCCAACAGAGGTGGGAGTGCAATCCGCAGCCCCTGGGGGATGATCACGATACGCAGCGCATCGAGCCTTGATAACCCAAGCGTTTGAGCCGCTTCTCGCTGGCCATGCGGAACAGCGTTCAAGCCCGCGCGGATAATCTCACTGGTGTAAGCCCCGGTACTCCAGGCCAGCGCAGCGATGGATGCCGAAAAGGAAGTCAGCGTCATGCCCGCGTTCGGTAGGCCGAAGTATAGGAACTGGAGCAGGATCAACACTGGGCCGCCCCGACCAAGCTCAACCAAAAGAACGGAGACACTTCGCAAAAGCTTGCTTTTGCTTTGTGTGCTGATCGCCCAGATCAACCCGAGTGGAATGCCAAGCAGCAGACTGATACCCGCGACCTGCAGGCTCAGGACATAGCCATTCCACAGTCTCGGGAACCATTCGACCCAATCATTAATGAACGAAATCATCGTTCGATCCTCAAGCGCAAGCGAGTGTCAATTACTCGGGACAAATAGGCCATCAAGAAGCTAAGCGAGAAGTACCCGATAGCGGCCCACGCATAAATCTGGAGACCTTGAAATGTCTGCTGAGTCAACTGATTGGCAATTTGCGCAACGTCGCTGACGCCGATCACAGAAGCGATTGCCGTGTCCTTTAACAGACCGATTGCGTAGGAGCTGGCAGAAGGCAGAGAGTATCTAAACACTTGCGGTGCCAGGACGAAACGATAGCGCTGCCAGGTGTTGAGACCAATGACCTTGCTCGCTTCAGTTTGGCCTTTGGGAATAGCTTTGAGCGATCCTCTATAAATCTCAGCCAGGTTGGCCGCCGTGATCAGCGACAGACCAATCACTGCAGCTGTGAAGGGGCTGATTCGCACCACGTGCTGACCAATGGCGAAGAATACGGCGAACAACCATACAATCGGCGGCACGGAGCGTACGATTAGGATTACGGTCGCTCCTACGTAAGCCAGCGTCTTATTTTTTCCTGACCTCAGCGCACAGAGCGGGATCGCGAGCACTGCACCAATGAAGAACGAGCTCAACGTCAGCGCTATCGTCCAAGGCAGACCAGCGGCCAGTTTCGCAACGATATTCAGAGCGTCCATTATCGATCTCGCACGGCGGAGAGGAACTGCTGGACACGAGGATGAGAAGGCGACTGCATCACACGGGTGCTTTCACCCTGCTCGATGATCTCACCATCTGCCATCACCAGAACGCGATCAGACACGTTCTCGGCAAATCGCATCTCGTGGGTGACGACCATCATGGTCATGCCCTCTTGAGCCAGCTCACGCATAACCGCCAAGACCTCCAAACCCACCTCAGGATCGAGGGCGGAGGTTGGTTCATCGAACAACATGATTTCGGGATCTAGGGCCAGCGCGCGAGAAATCGCGATCCGCTGCTGTTGCCCCCCAGAGCATCGAGAAGGATAAAGGTGGGCCTTGTTGGCCAGACCTACTCGCTCCAACAGCTGCATTGAGCGAGCATCGGCCTCGTCCCGCCCACGCTTGAGTACGCGTCGCTGCGCTAGCGAGACGTTCTCCAGCACGGTCATATGCGGGAACAGGTTGAACGACTGGAAGACCATGCCGATCTTGCTGTTGAGATACGCCATTTGGGACTTAGTGGCTCCCACTGACGCATCGATAGGAATATCACCAATCGAGATCCGACCTTCCGTTGGCGGCTCCAACTGGTTGATGCACCTTAGCAGCGTGCTTTTACCTGAACCACTCGGGCCAATCAGGGCAACAACCTCACCAGCTTTGAGCTCGAAGTCGATGCCGTTCAATACCCGGATGTCACCAAACCGTTTGCCTACGCCTTCAAGACGCAGTGCGGTGCTTCGTGCTTTTTCACGGATTGGTGGTGAGGTAAACGCTGTAGACACTTCAACACTCATAATGACGCCCTATAGTTATGAAATTTTGTGACAGGCTCAAATAGAGAAAGCGGGCTGCAGCACAAGCAGCCCTTAAATCGTTTACCGCCGTTTACGGAATCTACCGTCTTACGGTCTTTTCAAATTAAGACTGGAGCGCCTGGTAGAACTCTGGTCGCCGATCCCGAAGGTGCCTCACTTCACCTTTTTCCCGAGACAGACGAAGCAGCGCCAAGTCCAGATCAACTGTCAGCAAACCAGGTTCATCGAGAGCGGACTCTGCATAAGTGCCATCAGTTACTTTGAACCGGTTGTCGATCGGACATGCAACAAAGGCCTTGCCCATGCAGCTAACCGGGTAGTCATGCGGAATGCCCAGGTCGCCCACCAACGGCGATACACATACGTACGCCTGGTTCTCCAGTGCTCGTGCATGAGCGCTATGCCATTCGCGCCATGATCCCCGCTCCTCAGTGAGCGCCGGCACGAAGATCACTTCAGCACCTTGGGCTACGAAATGGCGCGTCAGCTCAGGGAACTGCACGTCATAGCAAACGAATAGACCGCACTTCACACCATCAATGGTGAAGACATCGTTGAGCTGGCTCGCACCAGATGTCTGGATAGCCTTTTCACCACGGGTCAAATGCACCTTATTCTGGCGAATGACCGTACCGTCGGGATTGAACACGAACGCCGAGTTGAGGCCTTGGCCCTCCTCCTCGTGCCAGTACGTCGCTCCCACCAAGTAGATGTCGTATTGCTGAGCCAAGCTCGTGAGCAGCTCAATAAAACGAGGGTAGAGAGGGGTCAGGACTTCGCGATAGAACGCCGACACGGTTTGGTTGCTCACACCTTTCGCCTCAGGGTGCGTCCAGAGCAGTCCCATCGGCAGGAATTCGGGAAGCAGCAGAACCCGGCTCCCTTCACGCTTGGCCTTGGCTACGGTGTCCTTCATATGCAGGGAGAACTCTTCGAATTTCCGATAGCGGCGGATCTCAAACACCGAAACGGATACCTTGAGACTATCAAGCATGAGCGGCGCCCTCCCACAGCTTAAACAACGCTTTTTTATCAATCTTTGCTGTGGAGCCCAGAGGCATCTCAGGCAGTTGGATGAATTCGACCGGCACTTTGAACTCGGCAAGCCGTGAACGGCAATGGGCATCGAGCTCTTCGCCAGATACCTGGCGACCTGCAGTGGTCACAAAGAACGCCAGTGGCAGCTCACCGAATTTGGGATCGGGAATTCCGATAACCGAGGCCAACTGAACAGCTGGATGTGCGCAGATAGCTTCTTCGACCTCTGCCGGCGCGATGTTGGCGCCACCCTTGATGATGATGTCCTTGATGCGCCCGGTGAGGTAATAAAAGCCGTCCGAATCGCAGTAACCCAGGTCTCCAGTTTTGAAAAAGCCTTCCTCGAATGCCGCCTCGGTAAGCTCTGGGGCTTTGAAGTACCCACTGGTGGTTGCTGGAGCTTTGACCCACACCTCGCCGACGGCGCCCGTTTGAACCGTCTTGCCATCACCCCCTACGAATTTGATCTCAACACCCGGAGCGGCCTGGCCGATCGATCCATTGGGAATCACCACGTCACGAGCGGCATAGCGACCAAAAACGGGGCGAACCTCGGTAAGGGCGTAGTAGTCCTCGATCTCCTTGTTGAAGCGTCGCTTGAAGCGATCACGAAGCTCCTGAGACAAGGGCGCACCCGCCGATATGAATGAGCGGACAAACGAGAGGTCGTAGGTCAGGTCATTCTGCTCGGCATATTCAAGCATCATGGAAAACATCGTAGGGACGCCCTGGAACACGGTGACTCGGTGCTGGAGAACGGCATCCAGGACATCAGAAGGACGGAACCTTCTGAGCAGGATCACTTCTGCGCCACCCTGCAGCGCCATGGAAGCAGCGGTCGACAGGCCATAAAGGAATCCCAGCGGGAGCGCCACAAGCACCTTGTCCGCTGGCGTGATGTTCCAGAGTTCAATAAGCGATTGGTTTCCGTCGATCTCAGATTGCTGCGTGTACCGCACCGCTTTAGGCACGCCAGTAGAGCCCGACGTGTAGACAATGAGGAAATCATCATTCTGATTCTGCCCAGCTTCAGGCGACGCTTCGTTAAAGCGCTCCTTGAATTGCTGGACATTGATAATTGTGCAGGAGCGCTCGCCTACTGCTTCGATTGCTGCTCCATTGAGCTTGTCATCCACGAACAAGTGGTGGATGCCTGCGTGATCTATAATGTAAGCAGCCTCTGATGCCGTAAGCACAGAGTTCATTGGCACGAAAGTCCCGCCAATTTTTGAAATCGCATAATACAACAACATGGTGACGCTGTTGTTCTCACAGTAAACGCCGACCGGCGTAGCGGCATTGACACCTTGCGAGATCAAAAGACCCGCTACGCGATCAATCTCGTGCACTAACGCTTTGTAGCTGAAAGCTTCGTTTTCAAATCGCAAAGCAATATTGTCCGGATTGCTATTAGCGAGTGAATGAATGGAGCTCAAAATCATAACAAAACCTCAGTGGAACGTTAGCGCCGAGTTTATTGAATTTTAGACCGGTTTACAGTGCATCATGACTTTCCACTCGCCTTCCTGCACGGACTCGCCGCGCTGGTTGACCAGCGAAACTTGGAAATTCACGATACCAACGCTAGGTTTTTTGGTCTCGCGTTTCGAACCGACCTTCTGGTGGACGTGGATGGTGTCACCAATTTTGATCGGCCCACGCAGATCCCAGGTCATGCCCAAGAAGGCGATCGCAGTGCCTTCTTTGATACCCAGGCGGCTTTCCAGACCAGTGGCGATGGCGAAGCCTGCCGGGCCGTGAAGGATTCGGCCACCGAACACGGTGCTCTTGGCGAATTCTTCGTCGGTGTGCACAGGGTTGTGGTCACCGGTCAGGGCCGCAAACATGACGATGTCGGCTTCAGTGATGGTGCGGCGAGGAGAATTCCACTCCTGCCCAACCTCCAGCTCGTCGAAGTACAGTGCGTTTTGGCCAATACCGGCTTGGCCGTTCGGTTGGACAGCGCTATTCATCAGTCGTTACTCCTGGTTAAAGAGACTTGCTCTTGATCTTCTTAGCAGCATTGCCCATGGTCATAAATTCGACACCGGGCTGTTTCATGTGATTGATCAGTTTCTCAAGCATTTTGATGCGAGGCCCGCGACCAATAATTTCTGGATGGCAGGTCAACGTAAAAACACCACCCACTTCGTGTGCATAATCAAACTCAGATGCCCACGCACGATAAACATCGTCCGCGAGCCTCAGACCTGTATTCAACGGACGCGGCGAGAACTGGAAATAGGGATAATCGTCCAACTCCCACGCCACAGGAAATTCCAGAACGCGGCTATTCTCCCCTTTCTCAAACTTCTGCTCAGTCAGTACATCGCCTTTACGCGCGAAGAAAGGTTCAAAGTCGTTCGACATCAGACTGCTGTCGTAAATAAGACCAAACTCTTCGAGAAGAGCGATGGTGTTATCGCTCAAATCCCAGGCTGGGGAGCGATAACCGATCGGGCGCTTACCCGTGACGCTCTCAAGCACATCCATGCTTTTGCCCAGCAGCTCCTTTTCCGCTTCGTACTCCAGGCCAACTGGAGACTCATGGAGGTAACCGTGGCAAGCGACCTCATGGCCAGCAGCGATGATCTGTTTGACGATTTCCGGATATGAGGAGGCGGTGTGAGCAGGCACGAAGAAAGTGGCAGGCACATCGCAACGCTCCAGCACGCCCAAGAGACGAGGCATGCCAACGTCGGCTCCAAATTCACCTCGGGAAAGAGGCGTTGGGGACGTTTGTTTAAAGGTGCTGAGCCAGATGGCTACACCATCAAAGTCAAAGGTAAGGCACGCAGTTGTCATCAGTGTTCCTCGGGCGGATCTACGGTTCAGCGATCTCACCGGCCTTCATCAAAGGGCTTTGATCGGCTGCAAGCCTCGCGCGGCGCGCCTTACCAAGGGGATCGACCCCTGCGGCGTCCTCGTTATAGATTTCAGACCGACCATATGGTTTTTTAGACCGCCCAGTCAGTATGCTCCAATTTGTGGTCGTGTCAATAGCTCCCCGAACGCCAACGCGGGGCGTGCGAACCCGCTCGGGAACACAGCTTGCGCATTTCAAAGGGGGGGATTAGGATCGCGTACCGAGCGGTCTAATTTTCTGGCCGAATGGACGGTCTAATTTAAAAGAAGGTACCTATGATCAACGCAATCAACGCTGGGCCTGGCTATCCAGGTGTCTCGATGTCCATCCGCGTTTCGGATGGCGATACCCTTTATCTGACCGGGCATGCGCCGGTCGATGAGGCAGGCGAAGTGGTGCAAGGCGACTTCGAAAGCCAAGTAGTCGCGGTGTTCAACAACCTGCGCACCACGCTTGCCGCTGCTGGAGTCGGTTTCGAAGCGCTGGCTCGCATGAACACCTACCTGACAGACGTCAGCCCCGAGACGTTGGCGACCTTTAAAAAGGTCAGAAATCAGTTCGTGAACATGGACTGTCCGCCGGCTAACACTCTGCTTAAGGTGGCCGGCCTCTACGATGAACAAATCAGAATCGAAATTGACGGCATCGCTGTGATCCCGCGTCGCTGACACCAAGTTGCTTCGTCGCACGGCCCTCCCCCAGCCGTGCGACCGGCCTCTAATAAGGCAGCACCTGGCGTCAGACCTAGGTGAAGGTAAATTTGACTTGGCGGTACAAAAAAAAGACAATCAGCGGTAGCTACGGGCAAGGTCACACGAAAGCCGCTGAGCAAAGCTGAACGAGGAAGGAATTTTTCGTCATGATTACGTATCGAGGTGTGGTCTACCCCGCTCAAACCGACGCAATGGGCCACATGAACGTACAGCATTACATTGCAGCTTTTGATCAAGCTTTCTGGCACTTTGTCGATCAACTGGGCTATGACATCGAATGGCGAGAGCCCCGCAAGCAAGGGTGGGCGGATGTTCACTACGACATCGATTTTCGCTCTGAGCTGCACGTCGGTGCAGTGTTCCACGTGGTGAGCTCCGTTAAGAAGATAGGTCGTACCTCTCTGATAACTCACCATGCCCTATTTGATAATCATAAACAGTTGTGCGCAGAAATTAATATGACGTCGGTCTATTTCGATCTGGAAGCGCGTACAGCCATAGAAATTCCAGAATCAATCCGAGTGTCTGTAGGCAATCAGCTACAGGCTTAACTGCCTAACGTTTTGGTGTATACCCATGAATGTAGATCTCAGAGATCAGCTTAAACAGAAAAAACAAGCCTACGTTCAAGACGAAATTTTGTCTTCGGCTGCAACCCTCTTCGCCGAGAAAGGATTCAGAGCGATTACCATCACCGATGTTGCGGCACGTTTGGGTTACACCAAATCAGTTGTCTATTACTACTTCAAAAACAAAAATGAGATTCTCTGGCAAATTTTCATGCGGATGCATGAGAGCTATCAGGAAACCATCGATGGCATCCTGGCTCAGAGCCTGCCGCCTGATGAGTCGCTGCGCCAGATTCTCTACAACCATGCCCTGCACGTCATGAAGAAGAAGGACTGGACAGCCATCTACTTCCGCGACGAGAGTGAGCTGGAGCCAGACCAGCGTCTGGATATGCGTAAGCGTAAACGCGAGTATGACGCAAAAATCGAAGTCATTTACCAGCGCGGTGTTGAGCAAAAGATGTTCAAAGACGTCCCGCCACACATCGCCATTTCGGGTTTCATGGGTATGTGTAACTGGCTCCACATGTGGTACAACGACGAGGGTAGCTTGACGGCTGAGCAAATCGCCGACTACTACTGCGACTTGATGAGTGGTGGGTATCTCAACTGAGATGCTCTCCTTTCGACAATTAAGCTGCAAAAAAAAAGCGCGATTTAATCGCGCTTTTTTCATTCAACCTTTTTTAATCTGATCCACATCTTCAGCAAAATTGCGACGCTCGCGAGCGTAGTCAACCTGGTCATCCGGGATAACACGGATGCGCACCTTGCTTTGAAGCTCTTCGGAAATATGGGCAATCACCCCTGGCATGGTGGAGATCACAGCCAACCCGGTCATCTCTGCAGGCGTAAAGCCCATCTGCGCCAGAATCGCGCCCATCATCCCGACTTCGTTAATGACGATTTCGGGCTTGCCCGCTTGGGTAGTGAAAGCCTTGTGCACGGCCTCATACCACTCGCAGATCTCGCCCCATACACCCGTCTCAATGGCCAACTGCTTCAGTTGCTGCGCACGTGGATCGGTATATTTGAAGGCCGGATGCCCCAGACCAGGCACCCGCTCTTTACGAGCCCGCATGCTCTCTACCAAGTGATTAGCTGCTTCCTCGAAAGAGTCCACCTGCTTCGCCACACCAATGGTCTTGTTCAGGAACAGGCCAGTTTGATCTGGCGCAAGAGAGTACTCCCCAGCTGCCAAAACGGCAGTCGCCAAGCCCGCAACCATCGATGGGTTGCTCGACACACAGAAGCGTGCAGCCGCAGTGCCAGGCTTGCGCAGCGAGTAGTCCAGAACAGAGCACAGCACGCCTTCAATCATCGCCGCTTGGCCAGCGGTGGGCAGGCTTCCACGGATCAGCAAATAGGTAGCGTCAGCAAAGCTCAGCTTGCCAATCAGATCACCCAAGTCATAGCCACGGATGTACACGGTGTTGTCCTGGACGTCGCTAACAGCGCTGCTCCAGTATTTTGGGGACTCGTTCATTCTCATTCCTGTCAGATCGAGGCCAAGCGGGACGCCTGCCGTGGAACGATGGTAGCGAATACCAGCTGCACTGTCCATCCGGACGGTCATTTATACTGACCGTACAGTACGTTCCTTTATGAATCACCCAATCCAAGGGCAAGATAGAGGTTCAAGAGTGCTTTCATTGACCTGAGGTTGGACACCTACCTGCAGGCTCGACGCAAAATCTGCGAAGCGTTTGGCGGATGCGACCCAATGCGCTAGTGTCCTGTCTGGTTAGTCCAGAAATCTATTTTTTATCGCGCCCAGCTTCGCCCTATTTACCGAGCTAATGATTGTTTCTGCCGTTTTGTTCCACTGGAAGGGTTTGGCTGAGTGCTCGTTGTGGGCCTCGATAAATTGCCGAATGGCCACCTTCAATTCCTCCACGCTGCTAAAGACTCCACGGTACAGGGCTCGGCGCGCCAATTGAGCGAACCACCCTTCCACCGCGTTCAGCCAGGAGGCACTGGTCGGTGTGAAGTGCAATTTGAAGCGCGGGTGTTTCTCCAGCCACTCCCTGACAGCCGGGGTCTTGTGAGTCGAGCTGTTGTCCAGAATTACATGCAGATCCAAGGCAGCGGGCGTGCTTCTATCGATCTGCCGCAGAAAGTCAAGAAACTCCTTGGCCCGATGTCTCTGGGTAATCCGGCCAATTACCTTACCGCTCAGGATGTCAAAAGCGGCGTACAAGCTGGTGGTGCCATGACGTTTGTAGTCATGGGTTCGCCGCTCGATCTGCCCCGGACGTAACGGCAGCATGGGCTGCGTGCGATCCAGGGCCTGGATCTGGGTTTTCTCGTCAACCGACAGCACCAAAGCGTTATCAGGCGGGTTCAGGTAGAGCCCGATCACGTCGACAACCTTGTCGGCAAAAAGAGGATCGTTGCTGATCTTGAACGTTTTCAGCCGATGCGGTTTGAGATCCGATGCTGCCCAGACTTGGGATACTTGCCAAATCGTGACCTGCGCATATTTGGCCATCAACCGAAGACTCCAGTGCGTCGCTTCGCGAGGCACCCGTTGAGTCGTCAGGGTTAAGATTTCCTTTATTTTCTCCTCGCTGAGCTTGCGAGGCTGGCCACTTCGGGGCAAATCTTTCAAGCCTTCAAGACCCGCTTCCAGATAGCGTTTACGCCATTTGAAAACGATCGGGGCCGTGATCTGCAATTGCTCACAACACACCTCCATTGCTCACCGCTCGATCATTCATGGCCCCTGTACCGTGGGTAATCGCGTATTCATCGGTTTCAACAGCGTGGTATTCAACTGCACCGTCGGCGATGGCTGCGTGGTTCGCCACAACGCGGTGGTCGACGGCTGCGACCTGCCGGCAGGCTTCCATGTCACCTCGACCCAACGCATCGGTCCACATACTGACTTGAGCCAACTGCCCAAGGTCAGCGTCTCGGCTACCGAGTTCTCAGAAGATGTCGCGCGCACCAATATCGATCTGGTGCGTGGTTACAAGGCCCTGCAGAACGAGTTTTAACCATGAGCAGCCTACTGATCCGATTGAGTTTGTCCTCCGGCAACGCTTGGGCGGCAACCTCGGAAATACCGACCTCACGCAGGTCGGCAAGCCACCTGGGATCAAGCAGGAAGCGCCCGGGGCCCTGCCAACCGCGAATGATAGGCAGTGCTGCTATACTTCTTACGGATTGCATGAAGTGTGCAACGCCCCCGCGGGCACAGGTACCGACTGCAAATCCCACTGAACGGCTGCAGGACAAAGGAGGTCTACAGCAAACCGAGATGGGAGGTGTGGCATGAACCGACACTATTACATCAGTGACAATCTCGACGAACTTGAAGCCATTGAAAATGAATTGGAAGCCAATGGCATCAATACCGAGCAAATTCATGTGCTCAGTGAGGACGTTGCCGATGTCGAGCAACATCACCTCCACGAAGTCAACTCGTTAATGAAGCAAGATGTTGTTCACTCTGGCGAGATTGGTGCAGTGATCGGCGTGCCACTCGCGGCGCTGGTCCTTGGCGTTGCCTATTGGATGGGTTGGACCGACTCCGCCGCAGGCTGGGTGCCTTTTATCTTCCTTGCCATCATCATAGTGGGCTTCTCCATCTGGGAAGGCGGTTTTCTGGGTATCCAGGTGCCGAACGCTCACTTCCGCAGTTTTAAACAGACGGTAGAAGAGGGTAAACATATCTTCTTCGTGGATGTTGAGCCGAATCAGGAACCGGTACTGGATCGGGTCATCGAACTTCATCCAAGGTTGCAGATCGCCGGCACGGGAACGGCAGCCCCCCACTGGACAGTCGCCTGGCTGCACAAATGGCATCAGTTCAAGCGAACGATATAAAGCGACTCATGACGCACCCCCTGGTGGTTCAAGGCCACCGGGAGGTTGTCTATTGGCCAAAGAAAATGCCCCGGCTGAAGAAAATATAATCCGCCTCGGACACCATCAGCCCCACGAGCACCAGTAAACACAAAGGTGGCACCAATATCGCGTAGACCATGGCCAATCGTTCCCACGCCATATGCATGAAGATGGAGACAATTAAACCGGCCTTCAACAACATGAACGTGATAATCAGCGACCACCTGAGGTAGCCATGGAAGTGAAAATAATCGACCAGATACGACAGCGTGCTGAGGACGAATAACAGCCCCCAGATTTTAAGGTACAAACTGATTGGGTGTTGCTGACCCTGGGCATGTGCCATCATCAGTGCTCCTCTTCAGAACCTGCTCACGATCGAGTGCGCTTGATCATGAACAGTCTCTTGGACCTACCATAAATAGAAGAACGCAAAAATAAACACCCACACCAAATCCACGAAGTGCCAGTAAAGACCGGCAATCTCGACAATCTGATAGTTTCCCGAGCGCTCATAATCTCCGCGCAATACTTTCAGCGCCACAATGCTGAGATAGATGACACCCATTGACACGTGCAGTCCGTGGAACCCGGTAATCATGAAAAAGCTGGCACCAAATTGCGCCGCCCCCATGGGGTTCCCCCAGGGACGCACCCCTTCGGAGATGAGCTTGCTCCATTCAAATGCCTGCATGCCGACGAAAGTCGCCCCCAAGGCTGCGGTCGCCAGCATCAAGGCAGTGGTTTTCGCGCGATCACGGCGATAGGCGAAATTGACGGCCATGGCCATGGTGCCGCTGCTACTGATCAGCACAAAGGTCATGATGGCGATCAGAATGAGTGGGATTGATTTACCGCCGATCGTCAAGGCGAACACTTCACTGGGGTTCGGCCAAGGGTCAGTGATGGTCATGCGTACCGACATGTAGCCGATTAAAAAACAGGTGAATATAAACGTATCACTGAGCAGGAAAATCCACATCATCGCCTTGCCCCAGGGGACCTGCTTGAAGGCCTCTTTATCCGAGGACCAGTCGTTGGCGACGCCCTGCCATCCCGGTGCGGGCGGGGAGCTGGGTGGATTGGATGAACTGGACTCGTCTGGGGCGGGTGGGCGCGATGCCATGGCTGTTCACCTCAGGCCGCAGAATCTGGCGATGGCTTCATAGGTTTGCGGCGTGCTGGTCAGCAGAGCGAATAGCACGAACCAAAGACCCAGTAGGTAATGCCAATAGATGGCACAGAGCTCGATGCTGGCGCTCAGTTGCGGCAATGGCACGCGATGCAGGAATTTAGCGACGGTCCTGCCCCAGGCTATCAGCCCGCCCAGTAGGTGGAGCCCATGCAGGCCGGTCAACAGGTAGAAGAAACTGTTGGCCGGATTGCCGGCGACAAAGTAGCCCCAGGCGACAAACTGCTGCCAGACCATGAGTTGTCCCGCCAGAAAGGCAATTGCAAATACGCCCCCCAATGCAAAGCCAATGGCAGTTGCGCCCAGTCGAGCCCGTCGGGCGGCCATACGCGACCACTGCAGCGCAATACAACTCAATACCAGTAATGCCGAATTCAGCCATAGCAGCCCTCGATTGGCCAACGGCGCCCAGGGCTCTGTCAGGGGCAGCCAGTCGGCCATTTGTGAGCGGGCAATAAAGGCGATCAGGAAAAGAAAGAATAACGAACTCACCACGATCAGAAACAAGCGCAGGCCTGTTCTTGCGATGTGGTTTCTATCGGCACCCGCGGCGGCCTGCGCCCCCTCAGGATCAACACTCCCACCGGGGTCAGCGCCGTCGGCGTTTTTCAAGAGCAGTCTGTTCATGTTCTAACGTCCGCTATCTTGAGTTGCCGCATATCCTCCAACTCCTCGGCGGATACCGTTTGCGGAACGAAATCCTGTTCTATTCCCGGCACACTGTAGTCATAAGCCCAGCGATGCACGACCGGCAGTTTCGCGCCCCAATTACCGTGTTTCGGCGGGGTGTCTGGTGTTTGCCATTCCAGGCTGGCAGCGCCCCAAGGGTTACTGCCTGCAGGCTTGCCTTTGAACACACTCCAGGCCAGGTTGAACAGGAACAGCAGTTGGGAAACACCGACGATCAATGCCACCACCGTAATAAAGGCATTCAAATCTTGCGCCGACTGCGGGATGAAGGCGTAGTTTTCAAACGCGTAGTAGCGGCGTGGCATGCCCTGGAAACCCAAGTAGTGCATGGGAAAGAAGATGGCGTAGGTGCCCAGGAAGGTAATCCAGAAATGCAGCTTGCCCAGGGTGTCGTTCAACATCCGCCCGGTGACTTTCGGAAACCAATGGTAGATGCCCCCGAACACCACCAGTACCGGGGCGACACCCATCACCATATGAAAATGGGCGACGACGAAATAGGTGTCCGAGAGCGGAATATCCACGATCACATTGCCGAGAAACAACCCGGTCAGACCGCCGACCAGGAAAGTGACGATAAAGGCCAAGGCAAACAGCATCGGCACGGTCAGGTGGATGTCACCCCGCCACAGGGTCAGCACCCAGTTGTAGACTTTCAGTGCGGTCGGCACCGCGATGATCAAGGTGGTGATGGCGAAGAAAAAGCCAAAGTACGGGTTCATTCCGCTGACGTACATATGGTGCGCCCAGACCACAAAGCTGAGTACGCCAATCGCAATAATGGCCCACACCATCATTCGGTAGCCGAAGATATTTTTACGCGCATGGGTGCTGATCAGGTCGGAGACCAGACCAAACGCGGGGAGCGCAACGATGTAGACTTCCGGGTGGCCGAAGAACCAGAAGAGATGCTGGAATAAAATCGGGCTGCCACCTTGGTGATCGAGCTGTTGCCCCAGCGAGATCATCGCCGGCATGAAGAAGCTGGTGCCCAACAGTTTGTCGAACAGCATCATGATCGCACTGACGAACAACGCCGGGAAAGCCAGCAAGGCCATGATCGAGGCCATGAAGATTCCCCATACTGAAAGTGGCATGCGAAATAATGTCATGCCGTGCGTACGCGCCTGCAATACCGTGGTGACGTAGTTCAACCCGCCCATGGTGGTGGCGACAATAAATATCGCCAGTGAGACGAGCATCAGGACGATGCCCCACTCGACCCCCGGTGTCCCCGGGGTAATGGACTGTGGCGGATAGAGTGTCCAGCCCGCACCGGTGGGGCCGCCTGGGACAAAGAAACCGGCGAGCAACACCAGCACCGCGAGCAGGTAGAACCAGTAGCTCAGCATGTTGACATAGGGGAAGACCATGTCGCGGGCGCCCACCATCAGTGGGATCAGATAGTTGCCGAAACCACCCAGAAACAAGGCCGTCAGCAAATAGATGACCATGATCATGCCGTGCATGGTCATCGCCTGATAGTAAGCATTGACGTCCATGAACTCCAGGCTACCGGGGAAGCCTATCTGCATGCGCATCAAGCCGGATAACACCA
The DNA here is from genome assembly GCF_057838865.1 of Pseudomonas sp. KH_021. NCBI lineage: Bacteria > Pseudomonadati > Pseudomonadota > Gammaproteobacteria > Pseudomonadales > Pseudomonadaceae > Pseudomonas > Pseudomonas sp. KH_021. Next base: position 5,179,259 of record NZ_CM174477.1, read on the forward strand.
CGGCGATAAGCCCGACGAATAGGGCGGTCAAGGAATATTGAACGGCTATGACCTTGTGGTCCTGACTCCAGATATATTTGGTCAGGAAGCTTTTGGGTTCGTGCAGTGCTGCTGTATCGGCTTGCTCCGCATAGGCCATCACGTCATCCTCCTGCTGAAGTTTCGGTGTTTTTCTGGCTGCTTTACGGCTGCTTTCCTGGCTCCGCCTTGCCCGCATCAGCGTCGGCATTCGCTTTGGATTTGATAAACGCGATCAGTGCCTTCAACTCCTGTTCGCTCGGCGTAAAAGCCGGCATGACGGGGGGATAGCCCTTGGCGATGATGGCACTGGGATCAAGAACCGACTGTTTTATATAGCCCTCATCGACCTTGATCGTCGTACCGTCGGCAAGGGTTTCGGTCTTGCCATACAGGCCCTGCCAGCTAGGGCCAACGCTCTTGCTGCCATCGACAGTGTGACAGGCCAGGCAACCGAGCGACTCGGCCAGCCGCTGTCCCTGCGCTGCCAAGTCGTCTTCTGGAGTCGATGCTCCGCCGGTAGGCAGCTCATCGCCTGGCTGCCCAGCACCCAGTGATTTGATCAGAGCGACGAGTGCACCCAGTTCATCGTCACTGAGAGTATAGGCCACCATCACCGGCGGGTAGCCCTGCACCAGTCGGGCCTTCGGATCGAGGATCGACTCTTTCAGATAGGCCTCATCGACTTGCACACGGGTGCCATCGGCAAGCTGTTCAGTGCGGCCGTACAGCCCCTTCCATCCTGGGCCGAGACTGGCACTGCCATCCTGGCTATGGCAGGCACCGCAGCCGAGGTTTTCGACCAGCAGGCGTCCTTTTTCCAGCATGCTGTCCCGGCTGGGCTGGGCAGCTGTCGTTAATGTCTGCGCAAAAGTCGGCTGACGGTTCAGCCATTGTTCGAAGGCGCCCTGCTCTTCCACGATCAGATGGCCGCGCATGTTGAAATGACCGACGCCACAAAATTCAGCACACAGGACTTCATAGTTTCCGATTTTAGTCGGCGTAAACCAAAAGTACGACACCATCCCCGGCACCATATCCATCTTGCTGCGTATTTGCGGCACATAAAAGTTATGCAGCACATCTTTAGAGCGCAGTAAAACCTTGACCGGCTGATCGATCGGCAGGCGAACTTCATTGTTTTTTATCAGCACATCGTCCTGCCCGGCAGGATCCTTGGGATCAAGGCCGAAGGGATTGGCGGAATCAACAAACTTGATAGCCGACTTGCCCAACTTCCCGTCCTGGCCTGGAAATCGGAAAGCCCACTGCCACTGCTGGGCGACCACTTCAAGTTCAAACGCATTTTTCGGCACCCGGACGAAATCATTGTAAACAATCAGGCCGGGCGCCAACATTCCGGAAATACCCACCGAGGTAATGATAATTAACCATAACTCCAACTTTTTATTTTCTGGCTGGTAGGCTGCCCTGGCACCCTCTTTGTGACGAAAGCGTATGACGGCCACCGCCATAAATACCGTGACGGCGACGAAAAATATTCCGCTGATGACCAAGGTGATGAACAGCGTGGTGTCTATTGACCCCCAGTTGGAAGCTGCCGGTGTCGCATGCCAAGGCGCCAGGAGGTGGAACAGCACGGAGGCAACAACGATTAGAATCAAGATAATTGCTATTGCCATTTTCTCTTCATCCTATTCCTGTCACTCAATATCTATCTGATGCCCCAACAGAATAGACAACGACTCCCCTTCCTGACGGCGCGCAGCGACTTGTTTGCGCCAGCACGGCCCGGTTGCCAGCTATACTCAATCTCTGATTACACAGGCAGCAATCGGCCAGAAGCCGCCCCAAACGGCGAACCCTGCCCAGACGTCGAGGTCAGATGAGTGATGGCCTTGACAAGCGACCAGCGCTACAGGGTCCAGCAATCCACAACAGAGGTTTCGTCATGAGTAACCTGACGATCGAAGGCTGGTGCAAACCCAGCAAAGACCAAAAGTCTACCCCAACGGGGGAGATCCATTTTGACGTCTATGACCTCCTCCATCGGCGTCTAGAGGACGCTGAAGAACGCCTTCAGGAAACCCAAGAACCTGAAGCCATGCTCGATGTCGACATGGATTCATTGAAATTGACCCTGCCAGAGGGGTACGGCCCCTTATCCGACTGCAAAATGCGTGTCTATTTGCAACACGGTCGCGGTCAATTCCATTTGGTCGGACACCGAGAGAGCGATGGCAGCTTGATCTATTCCAATGCGGTGTTGATTGATCAGCTGATTTAGGCACTCGGTAACCGATTAAAATTCACGCCAATGTCCGTACAAGCAGCACGGTACGGACATTTTCATTCCGCTGAAACGAAAGCTTGGTCTCTGGATGATCGGTGCATGCCTTTTCGCGCTGTTGCGATTCATCAACCCATTCAAAAGCCAGCACAGACACAACGAGGGCTTCGAGTGACCGTTACAGCGTTGACGGTGCGATTAGCTCAACAGGACGATTACGAAGAGTTTCGACCAGGAATTCTGGTCGCTGAAACTCTAGGTTTAACGGCTGCCCGGTAGGCATGGGCAAGCCGGGCGTATCCTTCCATCCAACCGTCAATCACTTCGGATATCAAAATGCCCGCCCCCGAATCCCCCCTCCTCCAAAGCTGGCACCGCAACGCCCAATCCTGGATCGAAGCCATCCGTACCGGCAGCATCGAAAGCCGCCAGCAGGTCACCGATCAGGCCATCCTGCTCGCGGTGCTAGGCCGCCAGCCCGAGCGTGTACTCGACCTGGGCTGCGGTGAGGGCTGGTTGTTGCGTGCGCTGGCGGATCGGGGCATCGAGGCGGTCGGCGTGGATGGCGATGCGACGCTGGTCGAGGCAGCGCGGGCGGCGGGTTCTGCGCGGGTGCATTTGGCCAGTTATGAAGCGTTGGTGGAGGCGAAGGTGGACATCGGCAGCGGTTACAACCTGATCTGCGCCAACTTCGCCCTGCTGCACCAGGACATTATCCCTCTGCTCGCGGCCATGAACGCTCTGCTCGCCCCAGGCGGTGCGCTGGTGATCCAGACGCTGCATCCGTGGACCGCTGCGGCAGGCACCTATCAGGATGGCTGGCGGGAAGAAACCTTCGCCGGGTTCAAGGGCCAATGGCAACCCATGCCGTGGTACATGCGCACCTTATCCAGTTGGCTCAATGCCCTGGACATGGCCGGCTTTAGGCTGGCCGGCCTGCAGGAGCCGCAACATCCGCAAAGCCCTGCGCCGCAGTCGTTGCTGCTGGTGGCAATGCCCAACGGAGAGTGAGGTTTACTCAAGAACCGTTGGATCCCGCCGAATCTCCTCGCGAGCCATGGCCTCCCACAGGAACGGAAAGCCATTGGTATCAGTGCGCTCGCCGGTCGCGAGGGCGACGCTGGCGGGCAACGGTGAGCCGCCGCCGAGCATCTCGACACGCCAGGCCAGACGGCTGCGCCATTCCAGGGTGATGGCGCGCAGGTGCGCCTGACGAATGCCGTTGGCCACCACCAGAACGCCGTGGTTCGCCAGTAGCGCCCATTTGTGCGCACCCAATGCATCCACGGCAGCGCGACTCAGCTCGGTGTCGTCGACCGTGCCTCGATACTCGTCATAGAGCACCGGGTCGGAGTCAACCAAGGCGGACGTCTGGTCGTAGATCGGTGGAATGCGCCCGGCCGCCGACCACACCGACCCCCACTGCGGGTGGTTGTGGATGACCACGCCGACGTCATGGCGCGCCGCGTGCACATCAATATGCAGGTTGATGGCCGGGGTGATGTTCCATTCACCCTCGATCACCTTGCCCTGCTGATCGAGGCGCACGATATCCGAGGCGGTCACTTCACCCCAGGTCAGTTCCCACGGGTTGGCGAGGTAAGTGCCGTCGTCCTGGCGAACGGTGATATGGCCGGCGATGTGGTCGTTATAGCCTTCACGTGATAACACCCGACACAGCAACGCCACGCTCTGGCGGGGTGTCAATTCGGGCAGCAGCGCGTAGCGACCTGGCCTGGGCGTGTAGCGAGCCAGCAAATCGTGATTAATCTCATCTTTCAACATGGCGGTTTCCTCTAGAGCAATCGTTGTAAACGGTGATCGGCCCATCACGAATCACGCGTGGAAAGACCCGCGAGCGAATACCGATGTGCGCTGCATGCGCCGTTGGTGCGGTTGATAGTCGAGGATGGCGTTGTGAAGCACGCTACGGTTGTCCCAGAGCAGCATGTCACCGACGCGCCAGCGATGCCGAAAGCCAAATCGGACGTGTTGGCAATGGGCATGCAGGTAGGCCAGGATGGCATCGCTTTCGGCGATGGCCAGGCCGTCGATATGGGTGGTGTAGGTCGGGTTCAGGTACAGCGCCTTGCGACCTGACACCGGGTGCTCAATGACCAGCGGATGCAAGTGTCGGCGGTTCATTTTAACCACCTCGACATAGCGATCATGGGGGATGACGTTCTGGCGCAATGCCGCCGTCATCGGCCCGTTCATATCGTGCCAGGCACTGAGGCCTTCAAGGTAATGCTTCATGCGCTCGGACAGCGCCTCAAAGGCCGTAGTCATGCTGACCCAGCAGGTGTCGCCGCCACACGGCGGCAGGATTTGTGCGTGAGTCATGGTGACGATTGGCGGGCTGGGCAGAAAGCTTTCGTCGTGGTGCCACATGTCCGCTCGGTCGCCCAGCTTGGAGTCGATCACGGTGATCTGTTCAAAACCTTCACCCAGGTTGGGATAGAAGGTGTGCACTTCTGGCTCACCGAAATACCGGGCTATCGCCAGGTGTTGCTCGGGTCGTAGGCCTGGGACGTGCAGCACGATGGCTTCATGTTTGATCAGTGCCGCCTCAAGCGCCGCCAGCGTTTCTGGCGAAGAGACTGAAGCGGGATCCAGATCTAGCACTTCGGCGCCCAGGCTTGGGCCAAGGGGCTGGACGGTGAAAAAGGACGACATGGGCGGTCTCCCGACAGGGTTGGAACATCCGATCTGGTGGGCGCGTTACTGCGCATTTGGACGTTGTCTGATTGACGAAAACGATCATACTCAGGTCGCCAGGGCTGAGATATTCGCATTCCTCAATCACAGCAAGCTGTTGATTTAATTAATAATTATTGATTAATAAACACCGCCTTGAAGGCACACTCGGATTTTCATGAACAAGAAAGATATCGACCCTGCACCTCGCCCAAAGCGTGTGGCGCAGCCTCTCCCGGCATTACGCAAGCGCCCAATGCAGTCACGCTCTCGCGCACTGGTCGAGGCCGTGGAGCAGGCGTGTCTGCGGATTCTCGATGAAGCGGGCGAAGAAGCGCTGACCGTCGCCCGTATCGCGGAAGTCTCGGGGGTGGCGGTCGGGTCGATCTATCAATATTTCCCCAACAAAGATGCGATCGTTGCCTTGCTGTACGAGCGTGTTCTGGATGAGGAATCCGAGGAGTTGTTGAGGGTGCGCGAAAGGCTCGTCGGCATGCCTTTGGATTCGGCACTGCGGGATATTCTGGCCAACATTATTCGGGTCGAAACACGCCTGTTCAGATTGAACAAGGCTTTCCACTTGCGTTACCACGCAGCCCTTCACTTAGGGATGTGGCGCGGCCCTTATCACACTGCAGGGGAATTCATCGAAGCCACCTGGCTACCGCTGCTGAACTTGTATGAGCACGAGATCACCACCGAGCACCCTGCCCTGGCGGCCTATTTGCTTGGGCAGGGGTTGCGCAGTGTGATCCGCTCGGTATTGGACGATATGCCCAACCAATTGGAATCTTCGGCGTTGCTCGATAGCTTGGTCGCCATGGCGCTGGGTTGCCTGCGGCCCCCGCAATCCATTAGCTCAACGAATTGATCCCTCACCCTTCGCTGCCAGTTCCCCTCATATCCCCCAGCACCACCATTGCATCCACCGCAATCAAGGCATCCAAGGCCAGCGAAGTGACGCCTATCGAAGCCCTTGCAGGATAGGGCGCATCAAAGTACCGGCCCATCACTTCATTCACGATGGGGAAATACGATAAGTCCGTCAGGTAAATATTAAGCTTACCCACGTCTGCGAAGGTGGCCCCTGCTGCTTGCGTCACGGCCTTGAGATTTTCGAATACCTGTACAACTTGACCCTCGATGTCCGGCACCAATTTCATAGTCTGCGGGTCCAGCGCGATTTGCCCCGTCAGAAAAACCAGATTGCCCATCTGAACGGCCTGGGAGTATGCCCCGATGGCCTTGGGGGCTTTTTCGCTATCAATGGCGACTCTTTGCATGCGTATCTCCTGCCAACGAGCGCTTGGCGTATCAGACGGAACTGGTCACGCCGCCATCGACGCGCAAGTTCTGGCCCGTGATATAGCCCGCGCCTTCGCTGGCGAGAAAGGCGATCACGCTGGCGATTTCTTCTGCCTTGCCATAACGATTCATCGGCACGCTTTTTCGACGATCCTCGGTGGCGGGGAGGCTGTCGATCCAGCCTGGCAATACGTTGTTCATGCGCACGTTGTCCTTGCCGTATTGGTCGGCAAAAATCTTGGTGTACGCGGCCAGGCCCGAACGGAAGACCGCTGAGGTCGGGAACATCTCGTTCGGCTCAAAGGCCCAGGCGGTGGAGATGTTGACGATGGAGCCGCCGCCTTGCTTCTGCATGATGGGTGCGATCAGGCGGGTCGTGCGCACGATGGGCAGGAAGTAAACCTCCATGCCCTTGTGCCAGTCTTCGTCGGGAATCTCCAGGATGGCTGCGCGAGGGCCATGGCCTGCGCTGTTGACCAGCACATCGATCCTGCCCCATTTCGCCATGACGGCTTCGACCAGGCGCAGGATGTCTTCGTTGGACTGGTTGGACCCAGTGATACCGATGCCGCCCAGTTCCTCGGCCAATGCCTCACCCTTACCCGAAGACGATAGAATCGCTACACGATAACCGTCAGCGGCCAGCTTTCGAGCGGCGGCGGCGCCCATTCCACTGCCGCCCGCCGTGACCACCGCAACCTTATCTTGTGACATGATGCATACCCCGTTCGTGATGATTTCGTTTGCCTATCTAGCCAGAGGGCCGGGATATTCACTAATCATAAAAAGTGATGCGAGACAGTAGGAAATCTACAGAATGAAATCATCTGATGCGCAGCGCGTCATGCATTCGGTCCACGGCCATCTGATAGCGCTGGAAGCGACGGCGAGGCTCGGAAGCTTTCGCGCTGCGGCCGATGAGTTGCACGTGAGCCAAGGGGCCATCGCGCAGCAGATCCGCGCCATGGAGAGCAAACTCGGCAGGGAACTGTTCACGCGTCTGCCGCGTGGCCTGGCCGTCAATCCAGCCGCGCAGGAGTACATTGCCCGCGTGCGCCTGGCGCTGGGCATCATCGGTGAGGCAACTCGCGAGCTGGTCAGCCAGGAGCACGGGAAAAACCCAAACCAGTTGTCACTGAGCACCACCGCCTCCTTTGCCAGTCGCTGGTTGATTCCGCGCCTGGCTAACCTCGCCAGCGCCCACCCGGATATCGCGATCATGATCGACGCCTCGGAGGTGATCCGCCCCCTGCATGGGCATGGAGGCATCGACATGGCGATTCGCTGGGGCATTCCACCGTTCACTGAGGGGCATGCCAGCTTTCTACTCCCAGGCCGCGCCATTGCGGTGTGCTCGCCATTGTTGCCGGGTTATGGCACTTGGAAAAAGCCAGAAGACCTCGCCCAGGTCCCCTTGATCAGCGACACCCATAACAACTGGAAACGCTGGTTCGAGGCGTACACGAATGCAGGCACCCGCTTCTCGGGACCGGTTTTTTCCCAGACCAGCCTGGCCCTGGATGCCGCCGAGCAATGCATGGGCATTGCGTTGATTCCAGAGCCTTTGGTGGCGTCTTCGCTGAAGAACGGCACGCTGGTCAAGGCTATCGGTGATCAGTATCGGCTCGACACGGAGTATGGGTTCTATGTCATTACGGCCGAGCCCGTGGTACCCGATACCGTGGTCGGGTTGGTGGTGCAGTGGCTGGTGGAGGAAGCCAATGGAGGCCGCATCACTACACCCCTTGTTACCTTGCCTCACGTGAGCTAACGTAGCTCATAGGATACATTGCGCGGATGCCAACAATCATTCGCAGCTCGACCTTTTCCACTTGGCTGGCTCGACTCGCTGACAGTCGCGCCAGAACTCGTATCCAGATCCGAATTGATCGCATCGCGAGTGGTAACGTGGGCGATATCAAGGCGATCGGAGAAGGTCTGAGCGAGCTTCGTATTGATTACGGTCCCGGCTATCGCCTGTACCTCATGCAGCGCGGCGACCAATTGATTGTTCTTCTTTGCGGTGGCGATAAAAGCAGTCAAGCCCGTGATATTAGAAACGCCAAGTTGATTGCTCGATCCTGGAAGGAGCAACACCAATGACTGAATCATTTGCCACTTGGGATTCCGCCGAATACCTCAAAACAGAGGAAGACATGGCGAACTATCTCGAGGCTTGCATGGAAGAGGCAGGAGACGATCCTGCCTTTATTGCGAAAGCTTTGGGCACCATAGCGCGTGCCCGAGGCATGACCCAAGTCGCGCGCGACGCCGGCCTTTCTCGTGAAAGCCTGTATCGAGCATTATCAGGAGATGGGAATCCAGAGTTCGGGACAATTCTAAAGGTTGTACGCGCCTTGGGTTTGAAGCTTCATGTAAGCCTATGAACCGTAAGGCTGTGCATTGATTGCACAGAAACGACAACGTGCTGGAGTCGGCTGATCAATCATAAAGACCATCCACTCATTGAGCCGCCCAGCAGCTCAAACAGCCTGTGCTAAAGTCGCCGTCCCAATGACGACGAGCCCCCCATGGAACACCAAACATTCGACCCTGCCCTGCCCCACTGGGCAGACTTGCACGTGCAGTGCAGCGGCCTGCTGCTGGGCAACGGTGCCAGCCGGGCGATCTGGCGCAACTTTGCCTATGAATCGCTGTTCGAGCGGGCCCAACGGGTGCGCAATAAGCCACTGGGGCAGACGGACCTGGCGTTGTTCAAATCCATGGGCACCGAGAGTTTCGAACAGGTGCTCAGCGCCCTGAACACCACGGTGCGGGTCAACGCGGCCTTGGCCATCAGCTCGTCCTCGCCGCTCAATCGCTACTACGCCATCAAGGAAGCCCTGATCCACGCCTTGCGCAGTGTGCATATTCCTTGGCGACTGGTTCAAGCGCAGACCCTGCAGGCCATCAACCAAGCGCTGCGCCAGTATCCACGGGTGTATTCGAGTAACTACGACCTGCTGTGTCACTGGGCAGTCCAGCACCAGCCCGAAGGGTTTGCCGATCTGTTGCGGGGTGACGAAGGTTTCAGCAGTGCCGATATCCCCGCCCAAGGCATACGGTTGCACTATCTGCACGGCGGCCTGCACTTGCTCAAGAACCAGGACGCCAGCACTCGCCAACGCAGCGCGAGCGCCAGTCATCTACTGGACGGCTTTGCGATCAACACACCTGGGGATGTGCCGCTGTTCGTCAACGAAAGCAACAGTGCAGACAAATTGCGAGTGATACGGGGCTCGGATTATTTGAGCTGGTGTCTTGGCCAGTTGTCGGGGCATCAAGGTCCACTGTGCATTTTTGGCCATAGCCTGGAGACAGCCGATCAGCACATTGTCGAGGCCATTCGACAGAGCGGGGCCACACATTTGGCAATTTCTATTTTCCCGCTCAGCGAAGCTTCGATCATCAGTCAGAAACAGCATTACAGCCGCCTGTTTGCCGCCGAGGGGGTGACCTTGAGCTTCTTCGATTCGACCACGCACCCACTGGGCGCCAGCGCATTGGATGTACCCGTGCCATTGCCCGCCCCCACCAAACGTCGGCGCTGATCGCAGTTCGCACTTTTCAGCCTGGCGCCGCTACTGGCCATTAGCACCGCTTGCCGATCCGCGTCACAAGACGGGCTCGGCATGAAGAACGGGTGCAGGCTTGGCCACTGCACGACGTAAATCTCCTTCGGCATAGGGCAACCTGACGTCTGGATTTGGCATACCGCTGGGCGACAGTTCGTGCGTCATTTCGAACTCCGCCCGTACCGACCAGCCACAGGCTTCGTGCGTGCATTGCAAATAGGCAATTCGCAGGAAAATGTGGCGGCCTTCACTGGTTCGAATACGCATCCGGCTCGAGCAATGCGGGCAAACCATTTTATACGTGCTCATCGCAGGCCTCCGTTCAACCTGGTTTCCTCGCAAAACGGTCTATACAAAGCCCTGTGCTTTGAATTGTCCCTCAAATAATGACAATTGTTCATGACGTCCAATCTCTCTTGTAAGCTAAGGGATGTAAGCGTGTACGCCCGATATAAGAAGGAAATTTCCTTCTTATATTTGGGATTATTAGGCATTGCGTTACCGATTCTCATCGTATTGGTGCCTTGGTGTGCATAAAAGTACGCATTTCGCATAATTTTTTGCGATATCTAAACATTAAGTCAAACGGATCTACTTAAAATGCGTAACAAAGGATCTGCAGCTGTGTTGAGCCGGCTGAAACGCGTAACCGAAACACACACCGATTCTCAGCTGGCGTCAGTGCTCAGCGTCAGTCCACAGACGCTCAGCAGCTGGAAAGGCCGCGAAAGTATCCCCTATGCGATTTGCATAGACATCGCTGAAACCAATGGCATCTCGCTCGATTGGTTGCTGATCGGTGAGGGCCCCATGTTGCGCCAGGAGTGTGCTGAATCCAGCGCGCAACCCCAGACGGCACTTGAACTTGAAATACTCGGCCTGCTTCGTTCTCTCGACGTCGCCGATCAGCAGTTCATCCACCACGCTGCCCAAGAAAAAAAGCGTCTGCGCGACTTGGAGCAGCGAGTGGAATACTTGGCCGCCATCTATCGTTCAACGCCCTGTCCGTAGGCGCTGCAGTACTTCACGCAAATCGGCGGCGTCGAGCCAGACCATGACCTTGATACAAATGGGAATGACCACCACGGCGCCAATAAACGCAGCAACACCGGTCGATAAAAAGGGCGCCACCGACAACACCATCGGTGCGAACAAGTAGCCAACACCCGCCGAAAGTGTCAGTGAGCCAAGGCGTTGCCAGGCCTTCAGATGCTGCCGCGTGCTGGAGACCAGCCAGGCACCCAACAGCGATCCGAACAGCGCATCGCCATCGATTTTTGGCGCAATGGCGGCCAGCGCAAGGCCTATGTAGACGCTGGTAATACTGGTTGAGGGCTCAGCCATGACTCGCCACTCCTGTCCGGTCCAAGCTGAGTACGGCAGTTGTATGCGGCTGCTGTTCGATTTCTCGAATATGACAGTCAAGCGCCAGCGCCGCGCGGGCCATGACGGCCTTGAAATAACAACGTACCAAGGCTGGCGCGTCGTCTTCAGGCTCACCACGCAATTGCTCAAGGCAGCCATAGCCTTTTTCCTTGAGCGTGCGTCGCCACTGACCGAACTCTCGGTTGACAGCAATCACCGCGCTGATCACTGCGACTTCCAGTCGAGCGTCACTGACCCGAGTATCCAGGCACAACTGCTGGCGGACGCTGTCCAGGTCAATGGAGGGCCAGAACGGGTCGCTGTTGATACAGAGGTTTTTTGGATCAAGTAGGGGTTCAGTCACGATCCAGCATCCCGAGCTTGAGCGCCTTGACCAGCGCTGCTGTACGGGAAGACACATCGAACTTGCGCCGAATGTTACCGAAGTGAAAATTCACGGTAGCCTCGGTGCAACTCAAGATATGGGCAATTTCCCAGGTCGACTTCCCCAACGAGAACCAGCCCAGCACGTCCAACTCTCGCGGGGTCAACACAACGTCGTCGCAGACGGGGTGTGGCGCCGGGGAGCGGCCATTTTTCATCATTTGCATTGAATTCGCTTCCTGCCTATTGGCGGGTGCCAAACTGCACACCGCAGTGAATATGCCTACGGAGCAAAGTGTGGGCGTGCAGCCGCGACCGGGCAACGACGGGGGGTTGTCGCTCCAGTTGCTACAAATGATGTGTAACGGGAAGTTCAGAGGGGAGGTAGGCAGCGACCTGCACAAGCAGGCCGCTTTGGGCGTTAGCCTAGCAGGCTGTCTGCTTTCAGCAGGCTTTCCAGGCAATGCTCTTCAATGGCATAGAACGCCTTGAGGGTCTGGATTTTTTCCAGCAAGGCCGCTGGGTCCGTCGGCTGGGCACGCTTGACCGCAAGAATCATCTTGTTCTTGTTGGTGTGCTCCAGGGAAATAAACTCGAACACCTTGGTGTCGTAGCCACAGGCTTCCAGGTACAAGGCCCGCAAGCTGTCGGTGACCATTTCCGCTTGCTGCCCCAGGTGCAGGCCGTACTGAAGCATGGGCTTGAGCAGGCCGGGGCTCTGGATTTGCAAGCGGATCTGCTTGTGGCAGCACGGCGAGCACATGATGATCGCCGCGCCGCAGCGAATGCCGGTATGGATGGCGTAGTCGGTCGCGATATCACAGGCATGCAGCGCGATCATCACGTCGATCTCGCTGGGCACCACGGTGCGAACATCGCCGTGCTCGAACGCAAGGCCTGGGTGGTCCAGGCTCGCCGCTGCGGTGTTGCACAAGTTCACCATGTCCTGGCGCAATTCCACACCGGTCACCTGAGCCTGGCGCTGCAAGGTGTTGGTCAGGTAATCGTGGATGGCGAAGGTCAGGTAGCCTTTGCCGGAGCCAAAGTCCGCCACCCGCAGCGTCTGCTCAGCCGGCAGTGTGGCGCTGGCCAGGGCGTGAGAGAACACCTCGATGAACTTGTTGATCTGTTTCCATTTGCGCGACATGGCCGGGATCAACTGATGCTGGCGATCCGTGACGCCCAGGTCGATCAGAAACGGTCGCGTCAGGTCCAGGTAGCGTTTTTTCTCCCGATCATGCCCGGCTGCCGGTGTTTCGCGAGTCGTTTGCACCGCGGATCGGTGCAGCATCGGCTTGAGCTTCTTGCTGAACTCCAGTTGCAGCTCATCGCTCAGGGTCAGCAGGTGCGCGTTGCGAAAGCTTGCGGGCAATAGCTCGGCGACTCGCGCCTGGGCTTCCTCCAACGGCAAGTTGCGAGTGATGTCGCGGGTCTTGTAGCGGTAGACGAACGACAGGCAAGGCTGCTCCTTGACGATCAGCGGCTTGATGATGACGCGCTGCAAATCGGCTTCCTCGCCAACATGACGGGCCAGCACCAGCTTTACCAGCGCGTTTTGCGCAAGGCTGGTATCGAGCAGGGTCAAGAATTGCGCACGCGGGTCAGCGGCGGATTTGCCGGGGGAAGCGGAAACAGACATTCGAAGGCAGTGCCTCAAGGGGGCGAAAAATCGCGCAGAAGGGAAGTGCCAGCATTTTAAAAGGGAAGCCCGCCCAAGGCACGGGCTAATTTGCGTTGGTCAGGACAATACGACCAAACGGTTTGGCAGCTCGTTTCTGACATGGGTCACCGGCACATGGACCTTGAGCAGCTCGCCACAGGCCTCAATGCAGCTGATAAACCCTTGCAGGGTCTGGCCTGCTTTCACCTGGCGGGTGAAATCCTCGACGATCGACGCCCAGGCCTTGTCGTCCAACCGACGAGAAATACCCTCATCCACCAGGATTTCGACGTAGCGTTCCGCCTCGCTGACGAAGATCAGGATGCCCGTACTGCCAGCGGTGTGATGCAGGTTCTGTTCGAGAAATTGCCGCCGTGCGAGGTTCGCCGCACGCCAATGCCTTACGGAACGCGGAATCAGATGACTGGTAATCCATGGAATGCGAAACAGCAGGCACAGCACAAAAAAACTCAACCACTGCACCATCAACAGCGTATGAGCGGTCAGTAGATCGGTGAGGTAATTCACCGCCCCCGGCACCACCAGCGCCAACAGGCTGGCCCACAGCAGCGGAATATACGTGTAGTCATCGGCACGCGCCGCCAGCACGGTCACCAGTTCCGCATCGGTATAGTGCTCGACGCGGACAATGGCTTCGGCCACCTGGCGTTGTTCGTCATCACTCAATAAAGCCATGGATCGATAGTCCCTTCATTGTTTTACCATCCACCCGACGAGCCGCCGCCGCCGAAACTCCCGCCACCCCCACTGAAGCCTCCACCGCCGCCACCACCAAACCCGCCACCGCCCATGCCACCAAAGCCACCGCCGCGACCGCTGATGCCCAGGCCCTGGCTGATAAAAACGATGATAAACAACAACACGAGCAAGCCGATCACCCATCCCGGCGCCTCCGGGGAGTCGTCTCCTCCAAGGGCTTTTGCAGGTTCGGCCAGCGGATTGCCACCCAACACCTGGATGATCGCAATGGTGCCGGCAGCAATGCCCCGATTGAAGTCACCGCGCTTGAACGCCGGGGTGATGACGCTGTTGATAATGACCGAGGCCTGGGCATCGGTGAGCCGATCTTCCAGGCCATAACCCACTTCGATACGCAGCTTTCGCTCGTCACGGGCCACGATCAACAGCGCACCATTGTCCTTGCCCTGCTGGCCAATGTCCCAGTGACGGCCCAGCTGATAACCGTAGTCTTCGATGCTTGAGCCCTGTAAGTCAGGCAGCGTGACCACCACGACTTGCTCACCGCTCGCCTGTTCGTGGGCGGTGAGCATTTCAGTGAGTTGGCTGATGGTGCTCGCTTCAAGCATCCCGGCATTGTCCACCACCCGCCCGGTCAGGGCCGGAAAGCTCAACTCGGCCCGCGCCACGGCTGCGCCCAGTACCAGCAGCAACACCAGGCACAGCCGAAGGGCTCGCATCAGAACTTCACTTGCGGCGCTTTATCGGCATCCGGGCTGGTCGCCTCGAAGTTCTCCCGTACCGGCATGCTGCTGTACATCAAGGTGTGCCAGATACGCCCGGGAAAGGTGCGGATCTCGGTGTTATAGCGTTGCACCGCAGCGATGAAGTCGCGCCGAGCCACGGCAATGCGGTTTTCCGTGCCTTCAAGTTGCGACTGCAGGGCCAGGAAGTTCTGGTTCGACTTGAGGTCTGGGTAACGTTCGACCACCACCATCAAGCGGCTCAGGGCGCCGCTGAGTTGTTCCTGGGCCTGCTGGAACTGGCGCATTTTTTCCGGGTTGTCGAGGGTGCTGGCATCGACCTGGATCGAGGTCGCCTTGGCCCGCGCCTCGACGACGGCCGTGAGCGTATCCTGCTCTTGCTTGGCGTACCCCTTCACGGTCTCGACCAGGTTGGGGATCAGGTCAGCGCGACGCTGGTATTGATTTTCGACCTGCGCCCAGGCGGCCTTGGCTTGCTCGTCGTAGCTGGGAATGTTGTTGATGCCACAACCGGCCAGCATGCTGGTCAGCATCAGCCACAACAGCACCCTGAAACCTGGGCCTGTTATTCGAAGGTCGTGCATGTGCTTTACGCTCCTGAAAGAGGGCCCCAAAAGCCCATTTCGCCCTCAAGCGCGGGACTTGAGGCATAATCCGTCGCCACTGCTGGAATGCGCCAGCCCGATTGGCTAAACGACGCTACCTGCGAATTACAACAATAGCCGCTCTCCCAACTTCGGCTGAACAGTCTGCACCGTGAAGACTGTTGTGGGCCTTGAGAATTGAAGACATGAATAAGCTGTGTTTGCTGGGCCTACTCGTCAGCCTGGCCAGTCACTCGGCCTTTGCCGATACTCAGTCCGACGCGCTGAAGCAAAAAAATGCGTTCGTTTCCGACCTGCTCAAGCAGATGACCGAAGCCGAAAAAATCGGCCAGTTGCGCCTGATCAGCATTGGCCCTGAAATGCCCCAGCCGCAGATCCTCAAAGAGATCGCGGCAGGTCATATTGGCGGCACCTTCAACTCGATCACCCGCCGCGAAAACCGCCCACTGCAGGACGCCGCGGTGAAGAACAGCCGGTTGAAGATCCCGATGTTCTTCGCCTACGACGTGATCCACGGTCACCGCACCATTTTCCCGATCAGCCTGGCCCTGGCGTCCAGCTGGGACATGAACGCGATTGCCACGGTAGGTCGCACCTCGGCCATCGAGGCCAGCGCTGACGGCATCGACATGACCTTCGCGCCGATGGTCGATATCGCTCGCGACCCGCGCTGGGGCCGCACCAGCGAAGGCTTTGGCGAAGACACCTACCTGGTGTCGCGCATTGGCGCGCAAATGGTCAAGTCATTCCAGGACCAGGGCGCCGCCTCCCCCACCAGCCTGATGGCGAGCGTCAAGCACTTCGCCCTGTACGGCGCCGTTGAGGGTGGCCGCGACTACAACACGGTCGACATGAGCCCGACCAGGATGTATCAGGATTACCTGCCGCCTTACCGCGCCGCCATCGATGCCGGCGCTGGCGGGGTGATGGTGGCCCTGAACTCCATCAACGGCATCCCGGCCACGTCCAACACCTGGCTGATGCAGGATTTGCTGCGCAAAGACTGGGGCTTCAAGGGCGTGACGGTGAGCGACCACGGCGCCATCACCGAACTGGTGCGCCATGGCGTGGCCCGCGATGGGCGCGAGGCCGCAAAGCTGGCGATCAAGGCCGGCATCGACCTGAGCATGAACGACTCGCTCTACGGTGAGGAACTGCCTGGCCTGCTCAAGTCCGGCGAAGTCAGCCAGCAAGACCTGGACAACGCCGTGCGTGAAGTCCTGGGCGCCAAGTACGACATGGGCCTGTTCGACAACCCGTATCGGCGCATAGGCGTGGCCAGCGAAGACCCGGCCGACACCAACGCTGAAAGCCGCCTGCACCGCGAGGCGGCCCGGGACGTGGCGCGCAAGAGCCTGGTGCTGCTGGAAAACCGCAACCAGACCCTGCCACTCAAGAAACAAGGCACCATTGCCCTGGTCGGCCCACTGGCCGACGCACCGATCGACATGATGGGCAGCTGGGCCGCCGCAGGCGTACCTCGCCAGTCGGTGACCGTCTATGACGGCCTGCGCAAGGCAGTGGGTGATCGTGCCCGCGTGATCTACGCCAAAGGCGCAAACATCACCGACGATGCGAAAATCATCGACTACCTGAACTTCCTCAACTTCGACCATCCCGAAGTGGATGTGGATCCTCGTCCGGCCGCGGCCATGATCGAGGAAGCGGTCAAGGCCGCTCGCCAGGCCGATGTCATCATCGCCGCCGTCGGTGAATCGCGCGGCATGTCCCATGAATCTTCCAGCCGTACTTCCCTGGAAATCCCGGCGAGCCAGCGCGCGTTGATTACCGCGCTCAAAGCCACCGGCAAGCCGCTGGTGCTGGTATTGATGAACGGCCGCCCGCTGGCGCTGAGCCGCGAGCGCGAAGAAGCCGATGCCATCCTGGAAACCTGGTTCAGCGGCACCGAGGGTGGCAATGCGATCGCCGATGTCCTGTTCGGCGACTACAACCCGTCTGGCAAGCTGGCAATCACCTTCCCACGCTCGGTCGGGCAGATTCCGATGTACTACAACCACTTGAGCATCGGTCGCCCCTTCACACCGGGCAAGCCAGGCAACTACACCTCCCAGTACTTCGAAGAGCCAAACGGCCCGCTTTACCCCTTTGGCTACGGCTTGAGCTACAGCACCTTCGAGCTGTCAGGCCTGGCGCTGTCGAGCAATACCTTGAACAAAGGCGGCAAGCTCCAAGCCAGCATCACCGTCAAGAACACCAGCCAGCGTGAGGGTGAGACCG
This sequence comes from Pseudomonas sp. KH_021, assembly GCF_057838865.1. Classification (NCBI taxonomy): domain Bacteria; kingdom Pseudomonadati; phylum Pseudomonadota; class Gammaproteobacteria; order Pseudomonadales; family Pseudomonadaceae; genus Pseudomonas; species Pseudomonas sp. KH_021. Next base: position 5,196,820 of record NZ_CM174477.1, read on the forward strand.
TTGTGCAGTTGTACATCCAGGACGTGTCGGCTTCCATGAGCCGGCCGGTCAAGGAGCTGAAGAACTTCCAGAAAGTGCGGCTCTTGGCCGGTGAGTCGAAAGTCGTCAAGTTCACCCTCGACGAAAACGACCTGAAGTTCTACAACACCCAGCTCAAGTACGCAGCCGAGCCTGGGGAGTTCAATGTACAGGTGGGGCTGGATTCCCAAACTGTGCAACAGCAGAGCTTTGAGCTGCTGTAGGAGCAGAGCTTGCTCGCGATGGCATCACCGCGGTCTAACTGATAACCGCGGTGAACGCGCTGCGGTCTAACTGAGACCGCGGTGATGCCATCGCGACCAAGGGCTAGGCGCCCCCGTCTCTCCTACAGGGGCAAAATGTTATTGTGTTGTCCTTCCTGAATTGTTGTTGATCTTATGCGCCCTCCTGCCCGCGCCTTGCGCCTCTCGCTGATTGTTCTGCTGATTTTGCTCGGCACGCTGGCGTCCGCGGGCTTGGCCATGCGCCATGCCGAGCGGGTGGCGATGGTCGATGAGGCCGCCCGTGCCAATGAACAGTTGCACCTGTATGCCACTTCCCTGCATACCCTGATCGAACGTTACCGGGCCTTGCCTGCCGTACTGGCGCTGGACCCGGAGCTGATCAGTGCCCTGCGCGGCACGGTCGATGGCGGCCTTCAAGAAGCCTTGAATCTAAAACTTGAGCGCATCAACGGCGCTGCCAACTCCTCGACCCTGGAGCTGCTGGATCGCAACGGGTTTGCAGTGGCCGCCAGCAACTGGCGGTTGCCCACCAGCTACGTCGGTCAGAATTACGGCTTTCGCCCCTATTTCCAACAAGCGCGCAGCACCGGCAGTGGCAGCTTCTATGCCGTGGGCGTCACCAGCGGCATACCCGGCTATTTCCTGGCCAGCGCCGTGACGGACGAGCACGCCCGATTCCTCGGTGCCATGGTGGTCAAGCTGGAGTTCCCGGAGCTGGAGCGAGAATGGCGCCAAGGCAGTGATGTCTTGCTGGTCAGCGATGCCCGCGGGATTGTCTTTATCGCCAATCAGGACGGCTGGCGCTATCGAGAGTTGCAGCCGTTGTCGAGTACAGACCGCACTGAGCTTGCGAACACCCGTCAATACAACAATCAGCCGCTTACCCCGCTTGAGCGCAGCACACTGGAGCGCTTTGCCGACAACAGCCATCTGGTCCGCGTGCAAGGCCCCCAAGGCGAGGCCAATTACTTGTGGGAGTCGCTTGCCCTGCAAACCGAGGGTTGGACCCTGCACCTGTTGCGTCAGCCCCATGCCAATGAAGACGGCCGCAAGGCCGCTTTCGCGGCGGCTGCGGTATGGCTGAGCCTGGTGTTTCTGGCACTGTTCCTGAACCAGCGCTGGCGCCTGGCTCGCCTGCGCCAGCGCACGCATGAAGAGCTTGAGCAACTGGTCCAGGAGCGCACTCGGGAACTGCGCACCGCTCAAGAAGGGCTGGTGCAATCGGCCAAGCTCGCGGCGCTTGGGCAAATGTCGGCAGCGCTGGCGCATGAAATCAATCAACCCCTGACCACCCAGCGCATGCAGCTGGCAACCTTGCGCCTACTGCTCGACCACGGCCGCGTCGACGATGCCTACAAGGCGCTCGAGCCCTTGGAACAGATGCTTGAGCGCATGGCTGCCCTGACGGGACACTTGAAGACCTTCGCCCGCAAAAGCCCGCAGGGACTGCGTGAGCGACTGGATCTGGCGAGTGTGGTCGATCAGGCCCTGCACCTGCTCGACCCGCGTATTCGTGCCGAAGCCGTCAGCACGGCGCTGCACCTGACGCGCCCAGCCTGGGTTCGCGGCGATGCCATTCGCCTTGAGCAGGTGCTGATCAACCTGATTCGCAACGCCCTCGATGCCATGAGCAATAAACCGCTTAGGCGCCTGGAGGTGCGAATCGAGCAAGTGAACGGCGACTGGCAACTGAGCGTTGGCGACAGCGGGGGTGGCATTGAGGCCGAGATTCTGCCCAATGTCTTCGATCCATTCTTCACCACTAAACCTGTGGGTGACGGCCTGGGCCTTGGCCTGGCGGTATCCTATGGCATCGTTCACGAACTGGGTGGCCGCTTGCAGGCCAGCAATCGTGGCCCCGGCGCGCTCTTCACTCTGACATTACCTGTAGATCAGGAGACCCCCTGTTGAACTCTGTGATCGTCGTCGACGACGAAGCCAGCATCCGTATCGCCGTCGAGCAGTGGCTGAGCCTGTCTGGCTTTGCGGTGCAACTGTTCAGCCGCGCCGAGGACTGCCTGGCGCAACTGCCGGCGCACTTCCCAGGCGTCATTCTCAGCGACGTGCGCATGCCCGGCATGGATGGCATGGAGCTGCTGCAGCGCCTGCAAGGGCTGGACGCCGACTTGCCGGTGATTCTGCTCACTGGCCACGGCGATGTACCCCTGGCAGTGGAGGCGATGCGCAGTGGGGCCTATGACTTTCTTGAAAAGCCCTTCAGCCCCCAGAGCCTGCTCAACAGCTTGCAGCGCGCCTTGGAAAAACGCCGGTTGATCCTGGAAAACCGCCAGCTGCACGAGCGAGCCGACCTCAAGGCGCGCCTGGACGATACTTTGCTTGGCGTGTCCCAAGGCCTGCAAACCCTGCGCCGACAGGTACTGGATTTGGCCAGCCTACCGGTCAATGTCCTGATTCGCGGCGAAACCGGCAGCGGCAAGGAGCGCGTGGCCCGCTGCCTGCACGACTTCGGGCCGCGCGCCGGTAAACCTTTCGTGGCCCTGAACTGTGCGGCCATTCCCGAGCAACTGTTCGAAGCAGAGCTGTTCGGACACGAGAGCGGCGCCTTCACCGGTGCCCAAGGCAAACGCATCGGCAAGCTGGAATACGCCCACGGCGGCACGGTGTTTCTCGATGAAATCGAAAGCATGCCCCTGGCCCAACAAGCCAAGTTGCTGCGTGTGATACAGGAACAGAAGCTGGAACGGCTGGGTTCCAACCAGAGCATCACGGTTGATCTTCGGATCATCGCCGCCACCAAACCGGACCTGCTTGAAGAAGCCCGTGGCGGACGGTTTCGCGAAGACCTGGCCTATCGCCTGAACGTCGCCGAGTTGCGCCTGGCACCCTTGCGCGATCGTCGCGAAGACATTCCCCTGCTGTTCGACTATTTCGCCCGCAGCGCCTCGCAACGCCTGGATCGGCCTTTCACTGCGCTCACTGGCGAGCAATTGGGCCACCTGCTCAGCCACGACTGGCCAGGTAACGTGCGTGAACTGGCCAACGCTGCCGAACGTCACGTGCTGGGCCTGGACAACACTCACACCGAACCTGCCGGCAGTGGGCAGTCACTGGCCGCGCAACAGGAAGCCTTCGAAGCGCAATGCCTGCGTTCGGCGCTGGCGCGTCATCAGGGCGATATCAAGGCCGTGCTCACCGAGCTACAACTGCCCAGGCGCACCCTGAATGAAAAAATGCAGCGTCATGGTCTGCTGCGCGAGGACTTCCTGAAAAGCGATTGATCGGCAATTTCTTGCTTATCACTTCAACGCCAATAAGCGGATTTCCGCCTATTCGGCCACTGCAAACCCTTCTAGAACGGGCATTCCGCCGCTGGCACAGGTCCTGCTATAGACCTTGTCAGGTTGCGTGCGAACGCGCTCCACAAAAACAACTAGAAGGATCCATCATGGATAATTCCAATACCCTGCCTGCTGGGGCGGTGGCTGCACCCGCCGCCGAACGCACCACCTCCAGCCGTCTCAAGTCGATCTTCAGCGGCTCGGTCGGCAACATGGTCGAGTGGTACGACTGGTACGTCTACGCTGCATTCTCGTTGTATTTCGCCAAGGCCTTCTTTCCGGCTGGCGACACCACCGCACAACTGCTGAACACCGCTGCTATTTTCGCCGTGGGCTTCTTGATGCGCCCGATTGGCGGCTGGATCATGGGCATCTACGCCGACCGCAAGGGCCGCAAGGCGGCGCTGATGTTCTCGGTCATCATGATGTGCTTCGGCTCGCTGATCATCGCCCTGACACCGGGCTATGAAACCATCGGCGTCGGTGCCCCGATCATGCTGGTACTGGCGCGCCTGCTGCAGGGCCTGTCGGTCGGCGGCGAATACGGCACCTCGGCCACCTACCTCAGCGAGATGGCGACCAAGGAACGTCGCGGCTTTTTCTCAAGCTTCCAGTACGTCACCCTGATTTCCGGCCAGCTCATCGCGTTGGGCGTGCTGATTGTGCTGCAACAGGTGCTGACCACCGAAGAACTGCACAGCTGGGGCTGGCGTATTCCGTTTGCCATCGGCGCACTGTGTGCCGTGGTTGCGCTGTACCTGCGTCGTGGCATGGAGGAAACCGAATCCTTCACCCAGAAAAAGGACAAGCCCAAAGAAAGCACCATGCGCATCCTGATGCGCCACCCCAAGGAACTGCTGACCGTAGTCGGCCTGACCATGGGCGGCACACTGGCGTTCTACACCTACACCACCTACATGCAGAAATACCTGGTGAACACGGCCGGGATGAGCATTTCGGACTCCACCACGATCTCGGCCGCCACCCTCTTCCTGTTCATGTGCTTGCAGCCTGTGATCGGTGCGCTGTCGGACAAGATTGGTCGTCGTCCGATCCTGATCGCCTTCGGCGTGCTGGGAACAATCTGCACCGTGCCGATCCTGACCACCTTGCACACCATCGAAACCTGGTGGGGCGCGTTCTTCCTGATCATGGCCGCACTGATCATCGTCAGTGGCTACACCTCGATCAACGCAGTGGTAAAAGCCGAACTGTTCCCGACCGAAATCCGCGCCCTGGGCGTCGGCTTGCCATACGCACTGACCGTCTCGATCTTCGGCGGCACCGCTGAATACGTCGCGCTGTGGTTCAAGAGCGTTGGCCTGGAAAGCGGTTACTACTGGTACGTGACGGGTTGTATTGCAGTGTCGTTGCTGGTGTATGTGTTCATGAAAGACACCCGCAAGCATTCGAAGATCGATAACGACTGATCTGATTTACCGGAATGTCTGATGTACCGCGGCGCTTTCATCGCGGGTAAACCCGGCTCCTACACCCCCCGCACACACGGTGGTGTAGGAGCCGGGTTTACCCGCGATGAAGGCGCCGCGGTTCGTTAGGGTTTGTGCCAACGCTGCGCCGCTGCCTGGTCGCTGTCGCGCCCTTCCACCCAGCGCGGCCCGTCTGCCGTGGTTTCCTTCTTCCAGAACGGCGCACGGGTCTTGAGGTAGTCCATGACAAAATCACAGGCCTCAAAGGCCGCCTGCCGGTGAGCACTGGCCACCCCGACAAACACGATCGGCTCGCCCGGCTCCAGCGCACCGACCCGGTGCAACACCTCAAGGCGCAACAACGGCCAGCGCTGCTCTGCTTCCACCACGATCTTGGCCAAGGCTTTTTCGGTCATGCCCGGATAATGTTCAAGGAACATCCCCGCCACATCGCGCCCATCGTTGAAGTCGCGCACATAACCGACAAAACCCACCACCGCGCCGATGCCAACATTGGCAGCATGCAAGGCATTGAGTTCGGCACCGGGATCGAATGCCGCCGTTTGCACCCGAATCGCCATCGTCAGCCTCCGGTCACGGTCGGGAAGAACGCCACTTCGTCGCCATCGGCCAAAGGTTCGTCGAGTTGGCAGAGATCTTCGTTGCGGGCACACATCAGGTTCTGCTCGGCCAGCACCTTCCGACCTTCTCGTATCAGCAAATATTGGCGCAGATCATCGATGGTCTGGAATTCGCCGCTGACCGCTTCTGAATCCAGCCCCACCGCCTCACGGTAGCGCGCAAAATAAAGCACCTTGAGCTTCATACATCCTCCGCCCGGTAGTGCCCGCTCTTGCCGCCCTGCTTCTCCAACAGGCGCACCGCTTCGATGGTCATGCCGCGGTCCACGGCCTTGCACATGTCGTAGATCGTCAGCGCGGCAACGCTTGCGGCGGTCAAGGCTTCCATCTCCACACCGGTCTGCCCGGCCAGTTTGCAGCGGGCCACAATCAGCACGCAGTCTTCGCCGTCCGCCGACAACTCGACCTTGACGCTGGTCAGCATCAACGGATGGCAAAGTGGGATCAGATCACTGGTTTTTTTTGCCGCCTGGATGCCGGCAATGCGCGCCACGGCGAACACATCGCCCTTGGGGTGCTCCCCGTCGACGATCATTTTCAACGTTGTGGGCAGCATGCGTACACGCGCTTGGGCCACAGCTTCACGCGAGGTCACGGCTTTTTCCGTGACATCGACCATATTGGCGCGGCCTTGGGAATCGAGATGAGTCAGCACAGCCTTACTCCTGATCAGGAGAGGCGATTGTAAACCCACGAGTCAGGATTGGGCACTGCAAAAAACGGGCGGCACACAGGCCGCCCGATGGCTGGATCTACAGATGCGATTCAGCGTATTCAGCAAGGATAGAGCGCGGCACACCTTGCAGGGTGATATGCACGCCGTTGGGGAAGTCCTTGAAGCGCTCGGTCAGGTAGGTCAGGCCCGAGCTCGTCGCAGACAGGTAAGGGGTGTCGATCTGCGCCAGGTTGCCCAGGCAGATCACCTTGGAGCCAGCACCGGCACGGGTAATGATGGTTTTCATCTGGTGCGGGGTGAGGTTCTGGCATTCATCGATCAGGATCAGGCTTTGCTGGAAGCTGCGGCCACGGATGTAGTTCAGGGATTTGAACTGCAGCGGGACCTTTTGCAGGATGTAATCGACGCTGCCATGGGTGTTTTCGTCATCCATGTGCAAGGCTTCGAGGTTGTCGGTAATAGCGCCCAGCCATGGCTCCATTTTTTCAGCTTCGGTGCCCGGCAGAAAGCCGATTTCCTGATCCAGGCCTTGCACGCTGCGGGTCGCGATAATGCGCCGGTAGCGTTTGCTGACCATGGTTTGTTCAATGGCGGCGGCGAGCGCCAGGATGGTTTTACCTGAGCCTGCGGCGCCGGTCAGGTTGACCAGGTGGATGTCCGGGTCCAGCAGCGCGAACAGCGCCAGGGCCTGATGGATGTCACGAGGCTTGAGCCCCCAGGCTTCCTGGTGCAGCAGCGGTTCCTGGTGCAGGTCCAGGACTAGCAACTCACGCTCATCGATGCCTTTGATCCAGCCGACGAACCCCTGTTCGTCGATGATGAATTCGTTGACATGAACCGCTGGCAGGTTGTCGATCAATTGCACCTGATGCCAGGTGCGACCATGGTCCTGACGGGTTTCAACTTTGCTGACGCGGTCCCAGAAGGAGCCTGTCACCGTATGATAGCCCTTCGACAACAGGGCCACGTCGTCGACCAGTTGGTCGGTGCTGTAGTCCTCGGCCGCGATTCCGCAGGCGCGCGCCTTCAGGCGCATGTTGATGTCTTTGGTGACCAGGACGACGCTCAAGTCCTTGTTGCGCGCGCGAAGGTCGACCAACTGGTTAATGATGATGTTGTCGTTCAGGTGCTCGGGCAGCAGGCGGTTGGGCTCGGCACGCGGCGTCATCAGGATCGACAGCAGCCCCTTGGGGCCACTCTTGCCACGCTGGATGGGCACCCCCTGCTCGACGTCGCCGGGGGACGCATCGCCCAGGGTCTTGTCGATCAGGCGAATGGCCTGGCGACATTCGGCGGCCACGGAGTGCTTGCCGTCCTTGAGCTTGTCGAGCTCCTCAAGCACGGTCATCGGGATGGTGACGTGGTGCTCTTCGAAGTTCAGTAACGCGTTCGGGTCGTGGATCAGAACATTGGTATCGAGCACATAAAGGATTGGCTGGTCGGAAGAATTGGTGCGTCCTTGGTCATCCATACTCGGTCACCTTTGTGGGGTCAGACGACGCAAAACCAGTGCAGAGCTGCGCCGTGGAGTAACCGCCGTCCGAGCCATCCCGTTTCATGTGGGAGACCAGAGCTGCAAACCAAAATGGGCCGGGTGTGGACGCCACCTGTGTTGCAGGGTTCGGCGGTCTGACTTCGTAATACCGCAAAAACCATGACGATAAAAAGCACTTTGACGCTTTTTTGAAGTTTATTTTTCCAGTCGACGAATATCGCTTGGCGGTATGCCAAAGCACCGGTACAGTCAGAAATTCACCTGCCTGCGTTTCCTTGGGGAATTTACCCCCCAAACCGCTGAAACCCCTCTATTTAGCGGCTCCTGGCAAAATCCTGACAGTCTTCCCAACCAATCCCGCTTTGCGCCGTTTGCTTGAGCAATCGGGGCAATATCGTCAGTGCATTGGCCTGGCTGTCGTGGAGCTGGATCACGCCGCGGCGCCACAACAACATCAGGGTCAATAACCGATCACCGGCCTGTTCAGCGCTGATCTGATGGCGGGTGTCCTGGACATCGATGTTCCACAGCACAACCTGCAATTGCTGGCTGCTGAAAAATGCCTGGGCGTCGGCTCGGCGCTGACCATAGGGCGGCCTGAAGAGGGGAACGAAGTTTTCCGGCAAGTCGCCCTGCACCTGCGCCACGCTGCGCAGCACAGAGGCCTGCCAGTCCTTCCACTGGCTGTGCGAGCGATACTGCCAGCCCTGCACGCCCACGCACTGGCCTTTGTACAACGCCCGCAGCGCTTGCAAGGACGTCTTGTCGCGGCGTATTTGCTCGCTGTTGCCGAGCACAAAAAACACCGCATTCATTTTTTGCCGGCGCAAGAAGCCGGCCAACTCGTCGGTGCTGCCGTCCACAGCGCTGGGGCCAGCATCGAACGTCAACAGGAACAGTCGGTCATTAAGCTCGTCCCCGGTGCGCTCCAGGTCAGACAAGCGCGCGACCTCACTGGCGATGTGTGGAAACAGCGCCGCCTTGCGCAGCAGCTCGTCCAGGTAACGCTCATGGAACGCCTGGCCAGCCGCCGACCAACCGGCATAGAAAGAATCGGCCCCGATTCTGAAATGGGCAGCCTGTTCGCGCAGGCTGGGCAGATCATCGATGGCCAGGCAGAACGAGGCATCCTGCTCGCAGCTTTGTTGCGCGGCGTCGTAATTGCGCCATAAGCGTTGCCACAGCACAGTGCGCAGGCTGTTGATCGACACCCAATTGATTTGCCGCAAGCCCAGCCGTGCAGCCAGTTCAGCCTGGTCGAGCACCTCGCTCTGCGCCAGCGCGTGGGCAAAGACCAGGATTTCGGCCCGCGAAGCCACATCGAACAGCACCGGTGTATTCAGTGCTTCAGGCCACGTGCTTCGATCCACGCTCGCCACCGGCGCCGGCGCGGCACCCGCCGCAGCGCTCAACAGGCCCGCCAGCCATAACACAGCAATACGCACCACGATCCCTCCCCCGTTTCGCTGCGCACTATAGACCCAGCGCCCTTCATCCGAAAACCGCCGCTATCGCCCCGATAGCTGGAGATCAGCGCCCCTGCCCCGTAAACTCCGCGCCACGCATAAAGGAGCCGACTTATATGTTGACGGTGATCTCCCCCGCCAAGACCCTCGATTTCGATACCCCGCCTGTCACCCAGCGCTTTACCCAGCCGCAATACCTGGACCACTCCCAGGAACTGATCCTGCAACTGCGCGAACTGACGCCTGTGCAAATCAGTGAGCTGATGCACCTGTCCGACAAACTCGCAGGCCTCAACGCCGCGCGTTTTGGCAGCTGGACACCGGCTTTCACGCCAGAGAACGCCAAGCAGGCACTGCTGGCCTTCAAGGGCGACGTGTACACCGGCCTGGATGCCGAAAGCTTGAACGAAGCGGACTTCAGCTACGCCCAGGACCACCTGCGCATGCTCTCGGGCCTCTACGGCCTGCTGCGCCCACTGGACTTGATGCAGCCCTACCGCCTGGAAATGGGCACTAAGCTCGCCAACGCCCGTGGCAAGGACCTCTATGCCTTCTGGGGCACGCGCATCAGCGAATGGCTGAACGAAGCGCTGGCGGACCAGGGTGACGACCTGCTGTTGAACCTGGCCAGCACCGAGTACTTCTCAGCGGTCAAGCGCTCGGCGCTCAACGCCCGGATCATCAACACCGAGTTCCGTGACTTCAAGAACGGCCAGTACAAGATCATCAGCTTCTACGCCAAGAAGGCCCGCGGCATGATGAGCCGCTTCGTGATCCAGGAGCGCATCAGCGACCCAGAGCGGCTCAAGCAGTTCGATGTGCAGGGTTACTACTACAGCGCCGAGCAGAGCAAGCCCGATAACCTGGTGTTTTTGCGCGATCATCCCGCCGGGTGATTCGCGGCAGGTTTACCGGAATGTCGGACCACCGCGATGGCGGCGCCACGGTCCTGTAGGAGCCAGCCTTGGCTGCGATGGCCACACCGCGGTACATCAGGTAAACCGCGGTGTGGCCATCGCGGTGGTCCGGCATTCCGGTAAACCCGGCTCCTACAACCGGACGGAATCGCCTGATTAATGGCGCCAAAAAAAAGTCACCGAAAATCCCCCCTTTTTGTCATCGTCCGTTCGTAGTTTTTTTACCCCCGCCGCAAAAAAAATTTACCGTACTGGCATAAAAACATCCCACCCCGATTTCGCCCTTTATTATAGGGACGCTCCCGAAGTGTGCTATCAATTTGAAAGCATCTTCATCGAGAAAAATATTAAAAATAATTTCATCGCCCACTTCCTCGTTCAGGAACTTATCCCCTCGGCCGCCGCTCATACCACCCGTAACGATTCTCGAGCTTCATGTGAGAGATGCCCTACATAGCAATATGAGATGAGCCTGGAAGTTACTCCAGGCAACTTTGACTCCCAGTCACTTAGGTGACCTTAAAGTTAATATCAGGAGATGGCGCATCAATATCATCCCCGACACGATCGAGCCATAAGGTCTCAAGCGCGCTCCCAAAAGGCGTCTTAGTGGTTGATTTAAAAGGCTTATAGCCGCCACTAAAGCAACGTCTGCAATAGCGGGAAACCGTTCTGACATAAAGACCGGCTACCTTTCAGGGCACGCCCCGAATAACACGGCCAACGCGTGCCCTTTTGAAGTGCGATCACTTTGCACTCAACTTTTATTGTGCCCGAATTCGATTGGTTAATTAACTCAGTCTGGCGTGTTAACTATCGCCGGCGTGATAACACATGAGGTGAATGCGATGCGTATCAGCATCTTTGGTTTGGGTTATGTCGGTGCCGTTTGTGCTGGCTGCCTGTCTGCACGAGGCCATGAAGTGGTGGGCGTGGATGTTTCCAACGCCAAGATCGACCTGATCAACAAAGGCAAATCGCCGATTGTTGAACCGGGCCTTGAAGCACTTCTGGACCAAGGCATCAAGACCGGTCGCCTGCGTGGAACCACCGACTTTGCCGCGGCCATTCGCGACACCGACCTGTCGATGATCTGTGTCGGCACGCCCAGCAAGAAGAACGGCGACCTGGAGCTCAACTACATCGAATCGGTGTGCTGCGAGATCGGTTTCGTCCTGCGTGACAAGAGCACCCGCCATACCATCGTGGTGCGCAGTACCGTGCTGCCAGGCACCGTGAAAAACGTGGTGATCCCGATCCTGGAAGACTGTTCGGGCAAGAAAGCCGGCGTCGACTTCGGCGTGGCGGTCAACCCTGAATTCCTGCGTGAAAGCACCGCGATCCAAGACTACGACTTCCCACCGATGACCGTGATCGGCCAGTTCGACACCGCCAGCGGTGACGTTCTGCAATCGCTCTACGAAGAACTCGACGCGCCGATCATCCGCAAGGACATCGAAGTGGCCGAGATGATCAAGTACACCTGCAACGTCTGGCACGCCGCCAAGGTGACCTTCGCCAACGAGATCGGCAACATCGCCAAGGCCGTCGGCGTCGATGGCCGTGAAGTGATGGACGTGGTCTGCCAGGACAAATCCCTGAACCTGTCGCAGTACTACATGCGCCCAGGCTTTGCCTTCGGCGGCTCATGCCTGCCCAAGGACGTGCGCGCCCTGACCTACCGCGCCAGCACCCTGGACGTGGAAGCGCCGCTGCTCAACTCGCTGATGCGCAGCAACGAATCCCAGGTGCAGAACGCCTTCGACATCATCGAAAGCCACGACAAGCGCAAAGTCGCCCTGCTCGGCCTGAGCTTCAAGGCCGGCACCGATGACCTGCGTGAAAGCCCGCTGGTGGAACTGGCCGAGAAACTGATCGGCAAGGGTTACCAGTTGAGTATCTACGACAGCAACGTCGAGTACGCCCGTGTCCACGGTGCGAACAAGGACTACATCGAGTCGAAGATTCCGCACATTTCCAACCTGCTCAATGCCGACTTCGACCAGGTCATCAACAACTCCGATGTGATCATCCTCGGCAACCGCGACGACAAGTTCCGCGCCCTGGCCCAGGACGTTCCGCATGGCAAGCAGGTCATCGACCTGGTGGGCTTCATGAGCAAGACCACCGACCCGGCGGCCCGTAGCGAAGGCATCTGCTGGTAAGCGGCCCCTGCGCGGGGCCACGGGCCCCGCGCATCGCTTCTGTGCCTGCCCCAACCCACTGGATACGGATAAAGATCATGCAAAGGCTCAAGCACGGCCTGCTTCAGGCCGCCGGTTGGCTGTTCTACGTGAGCTTGCTCATGCTGATCGCGTTGGCCTTGCCCAACTCCATTTTCGACCCCGAGTCGAAGGATTTCATTTTCCTGGTGGGCGCCGTCGGCATCTGGCGCTACTCCATGGGCGCCACGCACTTTGTGCGCGGCATGGTGTTTCTCTACGTGGTCTACCCGCACCTGCGGCGCAAAGTGCGCAAGCTGGGCAAGGCGGCAGACCCGTCCCACGTGTTCCTGATGGTCACCAGCTTTCGCATCGATGCGCTGACCACCGCCCAGGTCTACAGCTCGGTCATCCGCGAGGCCATCGCCTGCGGCTTTCCAACCACCGTGGTCTGCTCGCTGGTGGAAATGTCCGATGAGCTGCTGGTGAAAAGCCTGTGGGCCAAGCTCAACCCGCCTGAACACGTAAAGCTGGATTTCGTGCGCATTGCCGGCACCGGCAAGCGTGATGGCCTGGCCTTCGGCTTTCGCGCCATCTCCCGCCACCTGCCCGATGAAAACGCGGTGGTGGCGGTGATCGACGGCGACACCGTGCTCGAAGCAGGCGTGGTGCGCAAGACCGTGCCCTGGTTCAAGCTGTTCGGCAACGTCGGCGGCCTGACCACCAACGAATTCTGCGAAGTACGCGGCGGCTACATCATGAGCGAGTGGCACAAGCTGCGCTTCGCCCAGCGGCACATCAACATGTGTTCGATGGCGCTGTCCAAGCGCGTGCTGACCATGACTGGACGGATGTCGGTGTTCCGCGCTTCGGTGGTAATCAACCCCGAGTTCATCGCCGACGTGGAAAGCGACTCGCTTGAGCATTGGCGCCTGGGCCGCTTCAAGTTTTTGACCGGCGACGACAAGTCCAGCTGGTTCAGCCTGATGCGCCTGGGCTACGACACGTTCTACGTACCGGACGCCGCGATCAACACGGTCGAGCACCCACCGGAAAAAAGCTTTATCAAGGCCAGCCGCAAGCTGATGTACCGCTGGTACGGCAACAACTTGCGCCAGAACTCCCGAGCCCTGGGCCTGGGCATTCGCCGCCTGGGCCTGTTCACCAGCGTGGTGCTGTTCGACCAGCGCGTGTCGATGTGGACCAGCCTGCTGGGCCTGACCGTTGCCCTGATCGCCAGCGTCAAGTTCGGCCCGGCGTACCTGTTGGTCTACCTGCTGTGGATCGGCATCACCCGCCTGATCCTGACCGTCATGCTGATGTGCTCCGGCCACTCGATCGGCCCGGCCTACCCGCTGATTCTCTATTACAACCAGATCGTCGGCGCGCTGATGAAGATCTACGTCTTCTTCCGTCTCGACAAGCAGTCCTGGACGCGCCAGCCCACTGCCCTCAAGCGTGATCTCGCCAGCTTCCAACAATGGTTCAACACCTGGTCTTCGCGGACCATGACCTTCTCGGCGGCCAGCATCTTCGTTGCTGTGCTGTTCATGGTCGTGTGAGCCGCAGCCCAAACGGATTAAACAGGAACAATCGCCATGAATACCGCCGTGAACGTCAATGTCGTGCATGAGTCCGAAGCCCAGCGCCAACACGCCCGGGTCCGTATCCCCGCCAAGCTGCGCTATATCGGGGCCAATCGGGAAACCCTGGAAGCGAAGATCGAGGACTTGTCTGCGGGCGGTTTCTGCATTTTCGCCAAGCAGCCGCTGAAAGAGGGTGAAGTACGCCGCGGGCGCCTGCAATTCACCATCGACGGCCTGGGCCTGGCCATGGACGTGGAGTTTCAGGTGCGCTCGTTCCTGACCGAAACCGGCCGTGCCGGCTGCCAGTTCCAGAACCTGGCACCGCGTGATATCGCCACCCTGCGCCACCTGATCACCTCGCACCTGAGCGGCGAACTGGTCACCGTGGGCGATGTGCTCAGCACGCTGCAGCGCGACAACTTCACCAAGGCTCGCAAGCACAAAGACGGCAGCGGTGGCATGAGTGCCTTCGGCCGCATGAAAGCCTTGGTCTTGAGCATGGGCGTGTTTGTGGTGGGCGTGGCAGCGTTCGGTTTTATCGCCAAGTCCGTCTACGGCGTTTACTTCGTCAGCCACGCCGAAGCCGGGGTGGTCAGTGTGCCGACCATGAACGTGACCATGCCTCGCGATGGCACCGTGCAGGGCCTGGTGGAAATCAATGGCCCGGCGGCCAAGGGCGCGCCGCTCGCCTCGTTCAGCACCAGCATGCTCGATGTGCTCAAGGGCCATCTGGACGACCAGCAACTGGCGCCGGCCAAGGTTGAGGAGCTGTTCGGCAAGCAAATGAGCGGCACCCTGACCAGCCCTTGCGACTGCATCGTGTCCCGCCAACTGGTGGACAACGGCCAGTACGCCAGCAAAGGCGCGGTGATCTTCCAACTGGTGCCGCGCAACAGCGAAGCCACGGTTGAAGCGCGCTTCAGCTACCGCCAGTTCGACCAGATCAAACCGGGTACGCGGGTCGACTTTGAAGTGGCCGGTGAAGACACCGTGCGCCAAGGCAAGATCGTCAGCAGCACCAGCCTCAACAGCGCTGATTTGTCGTCGGACATCCGCGTGCAGATCAAGCCCGACGAATCCCTGCCCAGCGCACTGGCGGGTCGCCCGGTCGCCGTGAACAGCGACCGTGGCCCGTCGATGAACTGGCTGATCGACAAAGCCGTGGCTCGTGGACTCTAAGAGGAAAATACCGTGAGTGATCTTAAAGCTGGCGAGTGCTTCGCACTCGATCGCGGGCAAGCACGCTCCTACAAAAGCGGGTGGCTTGCCAGTGAAGCTCTTAAAATCTGCAGCCTGGCCCTGGCGGTGAGCCTGGCCGGTTGTGCCGGCCTGCCTGACCAGCGCCTGGCCAACGAGGCGCTCAAGCGTGGCGACACGGCGCTGGCCGAACGCAATTATCAGCAGTTGGCGGACCTTGGCTACAGCGAGGCCCAGGTCGGCCTTGCCGATATCCAGGTCGAAACCCGTAACCCGGCGCAGCTGAAAAAAGCCGAAGCCACCTATCGCGCTGCCGCCGCCGTTTCGCCTCGCGCACAAGCCCGCCTGGGCCGCCTGCTGGTGGCCAAGCCGGACGCCAGCGACAAGGAGCGCCACGAAGCCGAGTCGCTGCTCAAGAAAGCCCACGCCAATGGCGAAGCGAACACCTTGATTCCGCTGGCCATGCTCTACCTGCAATACCCGCA
Organism: Pseudomonas sp. KH_021; assembly: GCF_057838865.1. NCBI lineage: Bacteria > Pseudomonadati > Pseudomonadota > Gammaproteobacteria > Pseudomonadales > Pseudomonadaceae > Pseudomonas > Pseudomonas sp. KH_021. The sequence continues at coordinate 5,212,437 of NZ_CM174477.1, forward strand.
GGCCTTCCCTGAAGTGAATGCCCAGCAACAGATCGATCAGTGGCGCGCGGCAGGCTATGCCGAAGCCGGTTTGGCCCAGGTACTGCTGTATCGCACCCAAGTCACTTACGACCAGCACCTGGACGAAGTCGAACGTATCTGCAAGGCGGCGCTGGCCACCACCGACATCTGCTACGTGGAACTGGCCACCGTCTATCAAAAGCGCGGCCAGGCCGATCAGAAAAACGCCCTGCTCGAACAGATGAAAACCGCTTACCAGCGCGGTGCGATCCCGGCCACGCGGGTCGACAGTGTTGCTCGTGTGCTGGCCGACCCGGCGCTGGGGCAGACCGACGAGAAAGCCGCGCACGCCTTGCTCGAACAGATCGCCCCGGCCAACCCGGCGTCCTGGGTGAGCCTGGCGCAACTGCTGTATGACTTCCCGGAGCTGGGCGACACCGACAAGTTGATGGAATACATCGACAACGGTCGCGCCGCCGCCCAACCCCGCGCCGAGCTGCTGCTGGGCCGGTTGTACTACGAAGGCAAGGTGGTGCCGGCCGATGCGAAAAAAGCTGAACAACACCTGACCACCGCCGCCCAAAGCGAAGTCAGTGCCCATTATTACCTGGGCCAGCTGTACCGCCGTGGTTACCTGGGCCAGGTCGATCCGCAGAAAGCCGTCGAGCATCTACTGACCGCCGCGCGCGGTGGCCAGCTCAGCGCCGACTACGCCATGGCCCAACTGTTCAGCGAAGGCCACGGCACTCGCCCGGACCCGGTCAACGCCTGGGTCTTCAGCCAACTGGCGCAAGCCAACCCGACGCCGCAATCCACGGAGCTGGCCGGGCAACTCGATCAACAACTGTCGCCGCCACAAAAAGCCCAGGCCCAACGCCTGCTGCAGCAAGAACGACAGGCGCGGGGCGCCTTGGGCCAAGGGCAGAACGCCCTGGCCATCCATGCCCTGCCAGAAGAAGACGACGGTGAGGACTCCCTATGACACTCAATCACTGGATGAAAGCCGGCATTGGCCTGAGCTTCGCCCTGATCTGGTCGTGCCCGACCCTGGCCGCCATGACGGCCGAAAAAAACTTCGGCCTGGAAGTAAAAGCCACCGGCCAGTCCGAAGACGACCGTGACCTGGGCACCCGTGAGGGCGGCGACGTCAACGGCCTGGGCCTGGACCTGCGCCCGTGGGTCTATGGCGAGCGCGGTAACTGGAGCGCCTACGCCATGGGCCAGGCCGTGACCGCCACCGACATCATCGAGACCGACACCCTGCGCCAGTCCACCGACGATCAGGCCCAGGCCCGCGGCAACGACAGCCGCGAGCCCGACAAAAGCTACCTGGCCATGCGCGAGTTCTGGATCGGCTACAGCGGCCTGACCCAATACCCTGGCGAGCAGCTGCGCTTCGGCCGCCAGCGCCTGCGCAACGACGACGGCATGTGGCGCGACACCAACATCGAGGCGCTGAACTGGGGTTTTGACACCACCCTGCTGCGCGCCAACCTGGGCGTGGCCGAGCGCTTCAGCGAATACCGCACCGACCTCACTGAGCTTGCCCCCGAGGACAAGGACCGCCTGCACCTGTTCGGTGATATCTCGACCCAGTGGCAACCCGGGCATTGGGCTGGCCTGCGCGCCCACCACACCCACGACGACGGCAAGCTCGCCAACCCGGGCGAAACCGTCGACGAGCTGGACAAAACCCGCACCGGCGACCTGACCTGGCTGGGCCTGGAAGCCAACAGCGACGCTTATAACTTCCGCAACACCAACACCCTGAACTACTGGGGCAGCGTGACCTGGCTGACCGGTGATCGCGATTCGCTGAACACCACCACCGTCAACGACGAGCAAGTGGCCACCGGCAAGCAGAGCGGTAACGTCAATGCCTGGGCGACCGACCTCGGCCTGCGCTGGCGCCTGGACCCGAACTGGCAAGTGGGTGCGGCCTACGCCCGTGGCAGCGGCGGCGGTGGTGACGATGGCTCAGGCAACTACGAGCAGACCGGCCTTGAGAGCAACCGCAACAACTTTACCGGCACCCGCTCGCGCATCCACCGCTTCGGCGAGGCCTTCCGTGGTGAGCTGGGCAACCTTCAGGCGATGACGCTGTTCACCTCCTGGCAGTTGCAGGATGACTACGACGCAAGCCTGGTCTACCACAAGTTCCGTCGCATCGATGGCGACCAGAACATCGGCAGCAGCGGCATCAACGCAGTGGTCGAGGACAACGGCATCAACCGTCCGCTGATCCAGGGTGAAAAAGACCTGGGGCAGGAAATGGACCTGGTGGTCACCAAGTACTTCAAGCAGGGCTTGCTGCCGGCGGCACTGAGCCAGTCGATCGATGAGCCTTCGGCACTGGTGCGCTTGCGTGGCGGCGTGTTCAAGCCTGGTGACGCTTACGGCAAAGAAGCGGACTCGTACATGCACCGTGCCTTTGTCGACGTGATCTGGCGCTTCTGATGCAGACCGCCCTGGAGTGCCCCGTGATGAATACCCAACCCCGACGCGCCCGTACGCTGTTGGCCACCGCGCTGCTGCTGGCCAGCAGTGTGGCGCTGGCCAACACACAAGCGCCACAGCCGCTGGCCAAGGAGCTGCAGCAGGCCAAGACCTACACGGTGACCAGCGCGCCGATCGAGCCGTTGCAGATCGACAAGCCCAAGCTGCCGGACCTCAGCGGCTACACAGCCGAGGCGGTGCAGGCCAAGATCGACCGCCGCCAGAAGGGCAAGGTCTCGGTGCGGCGAATGCTGCAGGAAGACGTGCTCAAGGAGTTTATTGGCGGCGACAACAAGATGGCTGAATGGGTGGCGCGTCAGCACGGTATTCCCCAGGCAATCTTTATCGACAACGGCCATGTGAACATCAAGGACCTGGCCAAGAGCCTGCCCAAACAGTACCTGAACGAAACCGCGCCGGGCGTGTACCTCGCCAAGTTGCCTATCGTGGTCGGTCGCAAGGGCGTGCTGGAGCTGGACAAGCACGTGAAAGAGCTGCGCCTGTCCCAGGAAAGCGGCGCCTTTATCGTCAACGACGGCAAGCTGTTCGTCACCGATACCCAAGTGACCGGCTGGCGTGAAAAAGACAACGGCCCGGCCACCTTCCGCGATCCGAAAGAGTTCCGCCCGTTCCTGCTGTCCTGGGGCGGCACCGAGACTTACATCGTCAACAGCAAGATGGCCAGCTTCGGCTACGCCAAGAGTAAGTCGTATGGCGTGAGCATTTCCCAGTACACGCCGAACATGGCCAAGGCCATGAACCGCAGCGAGCCAACCGGCTGGATCCTGGGCTCCGAGTTCTCGGACCTGTGGTACGGCTTCTACTGCTATGAGACCACCGACTTTGTGATCAAGGGCAACACCTACCGCGACAACATCGTCTACGGCATCGACCCGCACGACCGTTCGCACCGGCTGATCATTGCCGAGAACACCGTGTATGGGACCAAGAAAAAGCACGGGATCATTATTTCCCGCGAGGTCAACGACAGCTGGATCTTCAACAACAAGAGCTACGACAACAAGCTCTCGGGCGTTGTGATCGACCGTAACAGCGTCAACAACCTGATCGCCTACAACGAGATTTACCAGAACCATACCGACGGCATCACCCTGTACGAAAGCGGCGACAACCTGATCTGGGGCAACAAGCTGATCAGCAACCGCCGCCACGGCATCCGCGTGCGTAACAGCGTGAACATTCGCCTGTACGAGAACATCGCCATGGCCAACGGCCTGGTCGGTGTGTACGGGCACATCAAGGACTTGAGCAACACCGACCGCGACATCGCCCTGGACCCGTTCGACACCAAGGTCTCGCTGATTGTGGTGGGCGGCGAGCTGGCGGCCAATGGCAGCGGCCCGCTGTCCATCGACTCGCCGCTGAGCGTGGAGCTGTATCGGGTGTCGATGTTGGCCCCGAGCAAAGCCAGCGGTATCAGTTTTTCCGGCGTATTGGGCGAACGTCAGGACGAGATCCTCGACCTGATGGTGCGCCAGGGCAAAGCCGTGTTGATCGACCCGGTTGAACGCCAGACCGAAATGCGCGACTGAGGACGTATACAAATGCACCCACACCTGACCAAATTGTTGAGCCTGTCCGGCCTTGCCGCCGCCCTCCTCGCCGCCCATGGCAGCGCCCAGGCGGCCGAGGTCCAGGCCCCCAAATTCAGTGCCGAGCCGTGCTGCCAACTGTGCCCCGAGGCCCACGACGCCAGCCGCTACACCACTCGCTACCAGCAGAACTTCACCACCCTGGTGCAGGCTGAAGGCGACTGGCTGTTCCGTACCCGCGAAGACCTGCGCACCGAATTCGACACCACCCCGGCCGGCTATCGTCGCCTGCAACAACTGCACAATGCCTTCAAGGCCAAGGGCGTGGAGTTGGTGGTGGTCTATCAACCGACCCGCGGGCTGGTCAATCGCAACATGCTAAAGCCCGCCGACAAGGCCGCCTTCGACTACGAGAAAGCGCTGCGCAATTACCAGGCCATGCTCACCCGCTTCAGCAAGATGGGTTACTGGGTACCGGACCTGTCGCCGCTAACCAACGAAGCCCTGCCGCTGGCCCAGCAAGGCCATGACTTCTACTTCCGTGGCGACCAGCACTGGACCCCCTACGGCGCCGAGCGCGCGGCGAAAATCGTTGCTGAGAAGGTCAAGCAGGTGCCGGGCTTTGCAGACATTCCCAAGCGTGAATTCGAAACCCACAAATCCGGGCGCATGGGCAAGACCGGCACCCTGCATAACGTCGCCGGCCAGCTCTGTGGCACCAGCTACGCGGTGCAGTACATGGACCAGTTCACCACCGAGCCCAAGGGCGAAAGCGGTGGCGACGATCTGTTCGGCGATTCGGGCAACCCTGAAATCACCCTGGTCGGCACCAGCCACAGCGGCAAGAACTACAACTTCGCAGGCTTTTTGGAGCAGTACATCGGCGCCGACGTGCTCAACGTTGCCTTCCCCGGCGGTGGCCTGGAAGGCTCGATGCTGCAGTACCTGGGCAGCGAAGACTTCCAGACCAAGCCGCCGAAGATTTTGATCTGGGAGTTCTCACCGCTTTACCGCCTGGACCAGGAAACCATCTACCGGCAAATGATGGCGCTGCTCGACAACGGCTGCGAAGGCAAGCCGGTGCAAATGAGTGCCAGCACCACCCTGAAACCGGGCAAAAACGAACTGCTGGTCAACGGCCGTGGCGGTGCGATCAAGCACATCGACAACGGCAGTCATCAGGTCGATATCCAGTTCGAAGACACTACGGTCAAAACCCTGCAGGCGACCCTTTGGTACATGAACGGGCGCCACGAAAACCTGAAAATCGAAAAACCTTCCACATCAGACACCGACGGGCGCTTCGCCTTTGAACTGCGCGACGACGAGGACTGGGGCTCGCAGGACCTGCTGGCCATCGAAGTCCAGGGGCCAGAGGCCGGTGCCGCGCCGCAGAAAGTCGAAGCGAAAATTTGCAAACGCAACGTATTCCCCGGCGCGGCCAGCCATACCGCCCGTGCCGGGCTATGAGGTTTCTATGCAAAGGTTAAGCAAGCAAAGGTCAAGCACATCCGCATTGCTCGCCCTGGCCCTGTTCGGCGCTGCCGCGCAGGCCAATGCAGCACTGGTTCCGCCCCAGGGCTATTACGCCGGGGTGGAGAAATTCAAGACGGGTAAGGACGATTTCAAATGTGAGGCCATCCCCGCGCCCTATACCGAAAAGCTGGTGTTTCGCAGCAAGTACGAAGGCTCGGACAAGGCCCGCTCCACCCTCAATCGCGACTCCGAAAAAGCCTTTCGCCAAGCCACCGCCAACATCACCACGCTGGAGCGTGGGGTGAGCAAGATGGTCATGCAGTACATGCGCGACGGCCGCCCCGAGCAGCTCGATTGCACGCTGGCGTGGCTCGGTAGCTGGTCGCAGGCCAATGCCCTGATGTCCACCGACTTCAACCACACCGGCAAGTCGATGCGCAAATGGGCGCTGGGCAGCCTGTCTTCGGCCTGGCTGCACCTCAAGTTCTCCAACTCGCACCCGCTGGCCGCGCACCAGGCCCAGGCCGAGCAGATCGAAAAATGGTTTGGCCGCATGGCCGACCAAGTGGTCAGCGACTGGAGCAACCTGCCGCTGGACAAAATCAACAACCACTCCTACTGGGCCGCCTGGTCGGTGATGGCGACTGCCGTGGCTACCGATCGCCGTGACCTGTTCGACTGGTCGGTGAAGGAGTACCGCGTGGGGGCCAACCAGGTCGATGCCCAAGGCTTCTTGCCTAACGAGCTCAAGCGCAATCAGCGGGCCCTGGCTTACCACAACTACGCCCTGCCGCCGCTGGCGATGATCGCAAGCTTCGCCCAGGTCAATGGCGTGGATGTGCGCCCCGAGAACAACGGCGCCCTCAGGCGCCTGGGAGAACGGGTGTTGGCCGGGGTTAAAGACCCCTCCGAGTTCAGGAGTAAGAACGGCGAGAAACAGGACATGACTGACCTGAAGATCGACAGCAAATACGCCTGGCTCGAACCCTGGTGCAGCCTCTACCGCTGCAGTGCCGATGTGATCGAGCAGAAGCACAAGATGCAACCGTTCAAGACATTCCGCCTGGGCGGCGACCTGACACGGGTCTACGACCCGCAGGCCGAACAAAAACGGTAACGCCCCACCCCCTTCCCCCTGTAGGAGCAGAGCTTGCTCGCGAGACGTCGAACCTGACACACCGCGTAGGCCCTAATCGCCGGCAAGCCGTGCTCCTACAGGTGGGGGTACAGAATATTTTTGGAATTTCCCCCGCAATGGCGCGGGGGGTTTGGGGGGCTGCGGCCCTTGACTCGGAAAACAAGGAGAGATCGGGATGGTGTTTTCATCCAACGTGTTTCTGTTCCTGTTCCTGCCGATCTTTCTCGGCTTGTACTACTTGAGCGGGCAACGCTATCGCAACCTGCTGCTGTTGATCGCCAGCTACGTGTTCTATGCCTGGTGGCGGGTGGACTTCCTGGCGTTGTTCATCGGCGTCACCCTGTGGAACTACTGGATCGGCCTGAAAGTCGGTACCGCCGGCGTACGCACCAAGCCTGCCCAGCGCTGGCTGCTGCTGGGCGTGGGAGTCGACCTGGGCATCCTCGGCTACTTCAAGTACGCCAACTTCGGCGTCGACAGCCTCAACGCAATCATGGCCTCGTTCGGGCTCGAGCCGTTCATCCTGACCCATGTGCTGCTGCCGATCGGCATCTCGTTCTACATTTTCGAGTCGATCAGCTACATCATCGACGTCTACCGTGGCGACACCCCGGCCACCCGCAACCTGATCGACTTCGCGGCATTCGTGGCGATCTTCCCGCACCTGATCGCAGGCCCCGTGCTGCGCTTCAAGGACCTGGTCGATCAGTTCAACAACCGCACCCACACCCTCGATAAGTTCTCCGAGGGCTGCACCCGCTTCATGCAGGGCTTCGTCAAAAAAGTCTTTATCGCCGACACCCTGGCGGTGGTCGCCGACCATTGCTTCGCGCTGCAAAACCCAACCACGGGTGATGCCTGGCTCGGCGCCCTGGCCTACACCGCGCAGCTGTACTTCGACTTTTCCGGCTACAGCGACATGGCCATCGGCCTGGGCTTGATGATGGGCTTCAGGTTCATGGAGAACTTCAAGCAGCCGTACATCAGCCAGTCGATCACCGAGTTCTGGCGGCGCTGGCACATCAGCCTGTCGACCTGGTTGCGCGACTACCTGTACATCACCCTGGGCGGTAACCGTGGCGGCACCTTTGCCACCTACCGCAACCTGTTCCTGACCATGCTGCTGGGCGGCCTGTGGCATGGCGCCAACTTCACCTACATCATCTGGGGCATGTGGCACGGTATGTGGTTGGCGATCGAACGCGCGCTGGGCATCAACGCCGCCCCGCAGCGCTTCAACCCGATCCGCTGGGCCGCGACCTTCTTGCTGGTGGTGGTCGGCTGGGTGATCTTCCGCGCCGAAAACCTGCACGTCGCCGCCCGCATGTACGGCGCCATGTTCAGCTTCGGTGACTGGCAGTTGTCGGAACTCAACCGCGCCAACCTCACCGGCCTGCAAGTGGCCACCTTGGTGGTCGCCTACCTGACGCTCGCGATCTACGGCCTGCTGGACTTCTACCGCAACGCCAAGCCAACCCCTCGCGAGCCTGTCCAGATCGTGCTGCCGAGCGCAGGCGGCGCAGCGGCCATCGACTGGTCGCGCTATGCGGTGCGCGCCATGGTGCTGCTGTTGTTCGTGGCCTCGATCCTCAAGCTCTCGGCGCAAAGCTACTCGCCGTTCCTTTACTTCCAGTTTTGAGCGAGGCGACCATGACCCGATCCTTACGACTGATCTACATCGCGCTGTTCATGGGCCTGCTGGTGGCCCTGGGGCTGTGGTCGCTGGGGGCTTTCAAAAGCTTTCAGCGCACCGAGCAGATGACCCTGCTCAACGGCAAATGGGCCAAGGCCACCGAGACCCACTACGACGCCGAGTTCCCGCTCAAGCGCATGGGCACCAACCTCTGGGCGGCGCTGGATTTCAAACTGTTCAATGAAGGTCGGCCGGGTGTTGTGCTGGGCCGCGAGCAGTGGTTGTTCAGCGACGAAGAGTTCAAGCCGATTGCAGGCAGCGATCACTTCGAACAGGAAAACCTGGCGTTGATGCGCGGCGTGCGCGACACCCTCAAGCAGCATGGAGTGGAGCTGGTGCTGGCCATCGTTCCGGCCAAGGCGCGCTTGTATTCCGAGTACCTTGGCGAGCAGACCCCGGCCACCTTGCACGCCGATCTCTACAGCGAATTCCATGCCCAGGCACGCCAGGCCGGTATCTTCGCCCCGGACCTATTGGCACCGCTGCAACAAGCCAAAGCCCGTGGCCAGATGTTCCTGCGCACCGACACCCACTGGACGCCGATGGGCGCCGAAGTGGTAGCCCAGGAAATCGGTGCGGCCGTAGCCCGCCAGGTCCCGCTGAGCGGCGAGCCGCAGCCGTTCGTGACCGAAGCGGCCAAGAGCGCCCCCTACAAGGGTGACCTGACCAACTTCCTGCCGCTCGACCCGCTGTTCACCGACCTGCTGCCGGCCCCCGACAGCTTGCAGCAACGCACCACCCGCGCCGTTCGAGCGGGCGATAAAGGCGATGCGTTGTTTGCCGACAACGAAATCCCGGTGGCGCTGGTGGGCACCAGCTACAGCGCCAACCCGCACTGGAACTTCCTCGGCGCGCTGCAACAAGCGCTGAAAAGCGACGTGGTCAATTACGCCGAAGACGGCCATGGCCCCTTGCTGCCGATGCTCAAGTATCTGCAAACCGACGCCTTCAAGAGCAACCCACCGCAGGTGCTGATCTGGGAGTTCCCGGAGCGCTACCTGCCCATGAAAAACGACTTCAGCGCGTTCGATCCGCAGTGGATCGCTGCCCTGAAAAAAACCCGCAATGCCAATCAAGACCTGGCCCTGTCGTCCAATCGGACGGAACACTGAAGAGGAAACGCACATGACCTTGCACACTACCCAACGTCGTAACCGCACCACTCGCATCGCCAAGGCCTGCGCCCTGGCAGCCAGCCTGAGCGTGTTGTCGCTGCAAGCCTTTGCCGGTGCCGACGCCGCGCTCTATGGCCCGACCGCGCCGAAAGGCTCGACCTTTGTACGGGTCTATAACGCCAGCAATCAGGAAGTCAGTGCCACGGTGGGCAGCACCCACATGAACGCCATCGGCCCGCAGGCCAGCAGTGACTTCAGCTTCATGCCGCAAGGCGACTACAGCGCCAAGCTGGGCAGCAAGACCGTGCCGGTCAAGCTCGCCTCCGACCACTACTACACCCTGGTCAACAACAGCAGCGGCGAGCCAAAGCTGGTGGAAGAACCACCCTTCAAGAACAAGCAAAAATCCCTGGTACGGGTGCAGAACCTGACCAGCCAACCGCTCACCCTCAAGACCGCCGACGGCAAGACCGAAGTGGTCAAGACCGTCGCGGCCAACGCCCGTGGCGAGCGTGAGATCAACCCGGTGAAAGTCAGCCTGGCGCTGTACGAAGGCGACAAAAAAGTCAGCGACCTCAAGCCGGTGGCCCTTGAGCGCGGTGAAGCCGCCGTGCTGTACGTCACAGGCTCCGGCAGCAGTCTGAACCCGGTCTGGGTCACCCGCCCAGTCTCAACCCGTTAATCAGATGAAATAAATCTTAAATGAACACTTTCTGTGGGAGCTGGCCTTGCCAGCGAACGAATGCACCGCGGTGCATCAGGCAAACCGCGGTGATGCTATCGCGATGGTCCGGCACTCCGGCAAGGTCTGCTCCTACAAAAAACATCCTGCTTCTCATGACAGTATTTTTTGAATTTTTTACGGAGATACACCCATGATCCCGGTCATTCTTTCTGGTGGTAGCGGTTCGCGTCTGTGGCCTTTGTCGCGCAAGCAGTTTCCCAAGCAGTTCCTCGCCCTGACCGGCGAGCACACCCTGTTCCAGCAGACGATCGAGCGCCTGGTGTTCGATGGCATGGACGCCCCGATCGTGGTCTGCAACAAGGACCACCGCTTTATCGTCAACGAGCAGCTCAGCGCCCTGAAGCTTGAAACCCAGGCGATCCTGATGGAGCCCTTTGGCCGCAACACCGCGCCAGCCGTGGCGATGACCGCCATGAAGCTGGTCAACGAAGGCCGCGACGAGTTGATGCTGGTGCTGCCGGCCGACCACGTGATCGACGATCAGAAAGCCCTGCAACGCGCCCTGGCCCTGGCCACCGTGGCGGCTGAGCGCGGCGAGATGGTGCTGTTCGGCGTGCCGGCCACTAAGCCTGAAACCGGCTATGGCTATATCAAGTCCAGCAACGATGCCTTGCTGCCCGAGGGTGTCAGCCGCGTGGCTCAGTTCGTCGAGAAACCGGATGAAAAGCGCGCCAGTGAGTTCGTCCAGGCCGGTGGCTATTTCTGGAACAGCGGCATGTTCCTGTTCCGCGCCAGCCGCTTCCTCGAGGAGCTGAAAAAGCACGACACCGACATCTACGACACCTGCCTGCTGACCCTTGAGCGCAGTGTCGAAACTGCCGATTCCGTGGACATCGACGAAGCCACCTTTGCCTGCTGCCCGGACAATTCCATCGACTACGCGGTGATGGAGAAAACCCAGCGCGCCTGTGTGGTGCCGTTGACGGCCGGCTGGAGCGATGTGGGCTGCTGGTCTTCGCTGTGGGAAGTGAACGAAAAAGACGACCACGGCAACGTCACCAAGGGCGACGTGGTGGTCCAGGACAGCCGCAATTGCATGATCCACGGCAACGGCAAGCTGGTGTCGGTGATCGGCCTGGAAAACATCGTGGTGGTTGAAACCAAGGACGCCATGATGATTGCCCACAAGGACAAGGTCCAGGGCGTCAAACAGATGGTCAACACCCTGAACGAGCAAGGCCGCAGCGAAACCCAGAACCACTGCGAGGTGTACCGTCCATGGGGCTCGTATGACTCGGTGGACATGGGCGGTCGCTTCCAGGTCAAGCACATCTCGGTGAAGCCTGGGGCGTGCCTGTCACTGCAGATGCACCACCACCGCGCCGAGCACTGGATCGTGGTGTCGGGCACGGCCGAAGTCACCTGTGACGAGAACGTGTTCCTGCTGACCGAAAACCAGTCGACCTACATTCCGATTGCCTCGATCCACCGCCTGCGCAACCCAGGCAAGATCCCGCTGGAGATCATCGAAGTGCAGTCGGGCAGCTACCTGGGCGAGGATGATATCGAGCGCTTCGAAGACATCTACGGCCGCTCGACGCCGATCCAGCGCGGGGTTTCCATCAAGACCATCGCGCAATAACGCAAATCGCGGCGCATTCATCGCGGGTAAACCCGGCTCCTACAGGTCGGTGTAGGAGCAAGGCTTGCCTGCGATGGCTACACCCGGGGTTAGCGGGGAACCACGACCACAGTGCAGGTTGTGCCTGCGGCCAGCAGGAAACCTTCTGGCACTTCATCGATATGAATGCGCACCGGCACTCGTTGCGCCAACCGCACCCAATTGAAGGTCGGGTTTACATCGGCAATCAACTCGCGGCTTTCGGGGTTGTCGCGGTCATAGATACCACGCGAAATACTCTCCACATGCCCCTTGAGCCGCTCCCCGCTCATCATCTGCAGCTCAGCCTGGTCGCCCACTTTCACATGGGGCAGTTTGGTTTCTTCAAAGAAGCCATAGACCCAGAACGAATCTTTATCGACCACCGCCATTTTCGCCTCGCCCACCCGGGCGTAATCGCCCTTGTGAACATTGAGGTTGGTGACATAGCCATCCACCGTGGCGAGGATTTTGGTGCGTGCCAGGTCCAGCTTGGCCGCGTCCAGTTGCGCCTGGGCATGCTGGTAATCAGCCTGGGCGGAGTTGGCGATGTTGCTGGCATCGTCACGGTTTTCCTTGGAGATCACCAGATTGTCCAGGTCGGCACGGCGGTTGGCATTGACCTTGCGCATCTCCCAGGTGGCCTTGCGTGACGCCACCTGCGCCTCGGCCTGCTTGACCGCGATCTGGTAGTGCTCAGGATCGATCTGCAGCAACACATCGCCCTTCTTCACCAATTGGTTATCGCGCACCGGCACGTCCACCACATAGCCCGGCACGTCAGCGGCGACGTTGATGATATCGGCGCGTACACGCCCGTCGCGGGTCCAGGGTGTGGTCATGTAGTTGACCCACAACTGGCGGCCGATCATCACGGCGACGATCAGTACCAGTAAAGTCCCGAGCAGGCTGAAAAGCTTTTTCATCGATCAGTTTCTCAACGGTAAACAGTGAGCGCCATGGCGCCGAAGATGCAAAAGAACAGACACAGGCGCAACAGCGCCGGGTGCCAGAAAAAGCGATAGAGATCCAGGCCGCTGAGTAGCCGGTCGAACCCCCAGGCCACCACCGCAGCCAACAAAAACAACAAGGAAACAGTCGGCATATAAATGCCGTGGAAGGCGAATTCACGGGGCATGGATCAATCCAGACGGGGTCACCAACGGCGACCGAGGGTCGAGCAAGGAGGTGCGGATAAAGTGCAAGTAGCTCTGCACCCGGCGCAGTGGCGAGGTGTCGAAGTGGCGGGCAAACGGCTCATCGGTGGCCTGAACCCGGACAATGGCATGTTCGACCGCCACCCGTGCGCGTTCCAGGTTGCTGGCACTCGGTGCAATGAACAGCCGCACCAGCGCCCGGCCCATGACCCGGATCGCCTGGCGCCAGGCCTGGGATTCGGCATAAGCCGGGTGCACCGGCAATATCGCCTGCTCGCGGCGCAGTTCGATGATCGCGTGGCCAACTTCCAGCACCACGAACATCCAGCGCAGCAGGTCGCGCTGAACGTGCGGTTTACCGGCGGCCAGCCCATAAGCCTGGTGCAACACATCCCGAGTGCGGCTTTCGAACGCCGAACCCAGCCCGCGCAAGCGACCGCTGATGGCAAACACCACTTGCGAACGCAGGTCCTGCTCCATTTTTTGCCACAACCAGCGGCTGTTCGGCGGCAAGATAATCGCCCCGGCCGCGGCGCAGACCAGCATGCCGATCAGCATGCCGATGTAGTCGTTGATAAACGCATAGGGGTTGTAGACGGTGAGGTTGTCCGGCACCGATCCGATCGAAAAAAAGATCAGCAGGCCCACACCGTAACCGGCATACAAAGACCTTGAAGCCAGGAAAGCACCGACAGCCAGCACCGGCGCCAACACCACGCACAACAAGGGAAAGCCGTCGATCCAGGGGAACACGAAAAAGGTTTCGGCAAAGCCCACCAATGCACCCAACAATGTCCCACAAGCCATCTGGAACGACATGCGCTTAGGGTTGGGTGTGGCCGCAGAAAGCCCGACGGTGGCGGCGGCCACCAGGGTCATGACCGCGCCGCTGGGCCAGGCTGTGGCGATCCAGTAGCTGCCCAATATCAGCAGGATCGAAGCGGCGCGCAGCCCCGCCGACAACGACACCCACCCATTAGTCTGAGGCATGAACGGCTCGTCCCAACGCTCGCGATCGTGGCTGTGATCGGCCAGCGAGGCGTGGGTTTGGGCATAGCTGTGCAGGTCATCGACAAAACGGTACAGCAGCTCATAAGCGGTGTGGAAATCCAGCAGGTCGTCGTCCGCTGGGCTGCTTTCGATGAAGTGCTCGCGCAGGCGCCGTACATGGGCTGGTAGCGCGTCCTTGTACTGCGCAAGCGCAAGCACCAGGCGCGCGGCATCGGCGTCGGTCAAGGCCCGGCCGCTGTAGCTGTCGAGCAGATCAGCCAACGCCTGCAGGCCAGGTTCGATAGCGGTTACCGTCTCGCCACGGCCACGGTCGCGAATACGCTCAAGCAATTGGTGCAGAGCATTGAAGCGGGTGGTGATGGCCATAAACTCGCTGTTCAGGCGGCTGACCCGGCCCGAGCGACGGCGCATGTGCGGGTCCTCGAATGCCACCACCCCTCGCAGCCCTTCCAAGCCTACGGCTTCGGCAATAAACCGAACGTTGCTGCTTTCGAAGCGATCGCGCTGGCTATGGCCTCGCAGGCCCTCGGTGACGAAACCTGCAAACACGCCAAAGCGCTGATACAGCGCATTGCGCATCGAGGCGCTGGCCGACTGAGGCAAGATCGCCGCGCTGACAACGGTCGATACCACCAGCCCGAGGCTGATCTCCAGCACCCGCCAGACGGCCGCCATAAAGGCTGCGTCCGGGTGTGACAGCACCGGCAACCCGACCATCGCCGCGGTGTAGCCCGCCAACACGAAGCCATAGCCGCGAAAGTTGCGCTGGCGCACCGCGCCGGCCGTGCAGATCCCCACCCAGAGGGCCAGGGCTGGCAAAAACAGCTCGGTGTTCTGAGGGAACAACGCCACCAGCCCAACCGTGACGGAGGAGCCTGCCAAGGTCCCGAGAAACCGATAGAAGCTCTTGGCGAAGACATGCCCGCTCTGCAACTGCATCACGATAAACACCGTGATCATCGCCGTGCGTGGCTGCGGCAACTCCAGGCGCATGGCCAGCCACAGCGTCAGGAAGGCTGCGGTCAGCACCTTGAAGATGTACACCCAAGTCACGCCATCGCTGCGTGCCCATTCAAAAAAGCCACGGCGCCACTCCAGGGTCCAAAGCGTGCGAAACGGCAACAACCACAGGTTCATTGCAACCGCCTCATTGATCAAGCACGGCGAGGGTCGCCGGCGTTTTCGGGGCTTGTGCCTTGCCGTCGTCCGGCACATCGGCGCCTGCATTCAGGCCGCCACCCAAGGCGGTGACCAACTCGGCGTGGGCGCTCAGGCGTGCGGCCTGGACTTGCTGCTCGATCTGTTGCTGGCGAAACAGCAAGGTTTGCGCATTGAGCACATTGAGGTAATCGGTCAGCCCGCGCTCAAAGGCAACCCTCGCGATGTCGTAGGTTTTCTGCGCCGAGGCCACCGACGCCTCGGCAAAGTGCTGCTGCTTGTCCATCGACTCGCGACGAATCAGCTGGTCAGAGATGCTTTTGAGCGCCTCGACGAGCGTCTGGTTGTAATGCGCCACCGCCACGTCGTAACCGGCCGATGCCTCACCCAACTGCCCACGCAGGCGGCCGCCGTCGAAGATCGGCAAGCTGACCGCCGGGCCCAGGTTGTAGTTGAGCTTTTTGCCGGTCAAAAACTCCAGCGGCCCGCCACCCGTGGCCATGAAACCGAGGCTGCCGACCAGATCGACATTGGGGTAGAAGCCTGCATGGGCGACCTCAATACCGCGCGCCTGGGCTGCGACCTGCCAGCGGCTGGCAACCACGTCCGGGCGTTGGCCCAGCAGTACGGCGGGCAGCGTCGAAGGCAGTTTCAAGGCGGTGTGCAGGGCCAGGGTCGGCCGCTGAATCTGCGCCCCCACGCCTGGACCCTTGCCGGCCAGCGCCGCCAACTGATTGCGGCTCAGGGCGATTTCTTCGTCGAGGGCGTCCAGTTGCCGATGGGTTTCGGGCAGCGGCGTCTGCGCCTGACTGACTTCGAAATGAGTGCCGATGCCGCCGTTCAAGCGCCGCTCGGCCAGTTGCAGTATTTGCTCCTGCTGTTCCAGCGTGGCCTTGACGATGTCACGCTGGGCATAGTGCAGCGACAGCTGGATATACACCCGCACGATGTTGTTTTGCAGCTCAAGCTGGGCCTGACGCGCCTGGGCCACGGTCATATGGGCCAGGTCCACCGCCTGTTCGCTGGCATTACGCTCACGGCCCCAAAGGTCCAGGGCATAACTGAAACCGATGGCGGCGTTGTTGTCCCAGGTATTAGCCCCGGAAAGATCGCCCGGACCATAGAACTGATCTTCAGGCCAATTGTGGCGCTTGAGGGTCGATTCTCCCTTGATCTGTAAAGATTCGGCCGACTCGACCACACCGGCCATGGCCTTGGCCTGGCGTACTCGTGCGGCGGCCATGGCCATGCTCGGGCTGCCCTGCACTGCCTGGGCAATCCAGCGGTCCAGTTGTGGGTCGCCATACGCCGACCACCATTGCTGGGTCGGCCAGTGTGCATCCTTGGCCGCGGCCTGGATGGCTTCGTCAGTCGCCAGGGCGTTGGCGTCTATTGCAGCGCCTTTGGGGGCGATTCCTCCAGTACCGATGCAGCCGCTGAGGGTCAAGGTTAAAGCCCATACACTGAAAGCGTTCAGCTTTCTTTTGATGCGACGCGGCACTACGGCGAGTTCCCGATAGAGGTGGATAACGCTTTGAGGAGCGCAATTCTAGGGGGCGGATCGGGGTGCCGATAAGCCGGGAATACTGCGAATCTTTGTTACAGATCCGTTGATAATCAGGCTTTAGTCTGAAGACTGAGTTGAAACTTCGTGTCACAATTTGTCGTCTATTCAGAGAGCGACCCATGGACACCCTGCAAAACATGCGTGCCTTCAGTTGTGTGGCCCAGGTCGGCAGTTTTACTGCCGCCGCCGTGCAGTTGGACACGACGACCGCCAACGTCTCGCGCGCTGTCTCCAACCTCGAAGCACATTTGCAAACCCGCCTGCTCAACCGCACCACCCGGCGCATTGCCCTGACCGAAGCCGGCAAGCGTTACCTGATGCGCTGCGAGCAAATTCTCACCTATGTCGAAGAAGCCGAAGCCGAGGCCAGCGATGCCCACGCCCGACCGGCAGGCGTCTTGAAAGTGCATTCGATGACCGGCGTAGGCCAGCACTACGTCATCGACGCCATCGCCCGCTATCGCAAGACTCACCCGGACGTGACCTTCGACCTGACCATGGCCAACCGAGTGCCCGACCTGCTCGACGAGGGGTATGACATTTCCATCGTGCTGGCCAGCGAATTGCCCGACTCAGGGTTCGTGTCCCAGCGTCTTGGCATCACCTACAGCGTGGTCTGCGCCTCGCCTGAATACGTGCAAACCCACGGCATCGCGCAAAAGCCCAAAGACTTGCTCAACCACGCTTGCCTGCGCATGGTCAGCCCGGTGATTCCGTTGGAAAAATGGACATTCGACGGCCCCGAAGGCCAGGAAATGGTCAGCATCTCCAATGCCCCGTTCCAAGTGAATTCGGCCGATGCCATGGAAGCAGCCATCAGCAGCGGCATGGGCGTGGGTGTACTGCCGATCTATTCGGCCATCGAAGGCCTGCGCAACGGCACGTTGGTGCGGGTGATGCCCAAGTACCGGCTGCAGGAGCTGAACCTGTACGCCATCTACCCCTCGCGCCAGTACCTGGATGCCAAGATCAAGACCTGGGTCGAGTACCTGCGCAACTCGTTACCGGAGATCCTCGCGGCGCACGAAGCGGACCTCAAGACCCACGAGGTCTGGATCCCCAACTGAACCCAGGGTGAGCCTGGGTGATGGAGAATGGCGGTGGAGAATGTTAGCGTGCTACGTGTTAGCCGCTTTCCTCTCCACCGTCCGCCGAGAATTTGCCCGATGAAAAAGACTGTCCTTGCCTTCAGCCGCATCACGGCACCCATGGCCGAGCGCCTGCAGCAAGACTTCAACGTGATCATCCCAAATCCGAAACAGGGCGATATCGCCGCCCAGTTCAACGAAGCCCTGCCCCACGCCCATGGCCTGATCGGTGCTGGCAGGCCGCTGGGTCGCAAGCAGCTGGAAGCCGCCACCCACCTTGAAGTGGTGTCCAGCGTTTCGGTCGGCTACGACAACTACGATGTGGCCTATTTCAACGAACGTGGGCTGATGCTCACCAACACCCCCGACGTGCTGACCGAAAGCACCGCGGACCTGGGGTTCTCGCTGATCATGAGCAGCGCCCGCCGAGTGGCCGAACTGGACGCCTGGACCAAGGCCGGCGAATGGAAAGCCACCGTCGGCCCGGCCCTGTTCGGCAGCGACGTCTATGGCAAGACCTTGGGGATTGTCGGCATGGGCAACATCGGCGCCGCCATCGCCCGCCGTGGCCGCCTGGGCTTCAACATGCCGATCCTGTACAGCGGCAACAGCCGCAAGACAGCGCTGGAACAAGAGTTGGGCGCGCAGTACCGTAGCCTTGAGCAGCTGCTGGCCGAGTCGGACTTTGTTTGCCTGGTCGTGCCCTTGAGCGACAAGACCCGCCATATGATCAGCCACGAACAACTGGCCCTGATGAAGCGCAGCGCGTTCTTGATCAACATCAGCCGCGGGCCGGTGGTCGACGAGCCGGCATTGGTGCAAGCCCTGCAACAAGGCACTATCCGTGGCGCGGGGCTGGATGTGTACGAGAAAGAGCCGCTGACCGAATCTCCGCTGTTCCAGCTCAAGAACGCTGTGACCTTGCCACACGTAGGCTCGGCCACCGCCGAAACCCGTGATGCCATGGCGAACCGGGCGGTCGATAACTTGCGTGCAGCATTGCTGGGTGAACGCCCGCAGGACCTGGTGAACCCGCAGGTGTGGAAGGGCTGAACCCCGACGCCTCGCGGGTCACGGGTCACGGCTTTGGGGTAGGAGCCGGCTTTAGCCGCGATGAACGCACCGCGGTGCATCAGGCAAACCGCGGTGCGTTCATCGCGGCCAAGGCCGGCTCCTACCTTGGGATTGTGCTGCCCAGCTTCAGCACCACCTGTGCCGAGTCGTACAACGGAATTTTGGGAAACTTCCCGCGCAGTGATGTGGATTTTTCCTACTTATCTTTTTCCCGTAATTTGCCAAGGTCTGGCCTCTTTCTGATTGATAGGAACAGGCCATGTCTCGTAAACCTGCTGCCCGCCAGGGTGATGCTGTCAGATGCCCATGTTGCGGCGAAACCCAGATCGATTCTGGCTCGCCGAACGTACTGTTCGACGGCTTGCCTGCCGCCCGTCTGGGTGATTGCACCGCCTGTGGTGCAACGATCAACGCCCAGGTCATCCCCAATGTACTGATCAATGGCCGACCTGCCGTTGTCACGGGTTCCGAAAGCTCCCAGGGTGGCGTTGTTATCGGTGGTTCTGGCACGGTCTTGATTGGCTCCACTCCGCAACATCACACAAGCTTCAGCCCTCCTCAGTCTTTCGATGCTCCCTCGGTAAAGCAGCCGGTTATGCCGGACAGGAAAGCCGCGTGGCGTGGCGATGACAACCCACCGAACGTGTTCGAAGAGGAAGAGGAGGAAGAAGAGCAGCAGGAGGACATGGTCGCTGGCGTTACCTTGCGTATTGGCGTGTTTTTTGATGGCACCGGTAACAATGCGACCAATGCGATGTTGGGGGCGCAGTGCAATTTGTCAGTTGGGATATTGCCCGAAGACGTGGAAATCAGTTGCAAGCCTTATATGAGCGACCCGGAGAGCAGTTATGGGAATGATGTGACGAACATCAGAAAGCTGAGTGATCTTTATCATGCGCCTGAAAAAATTGAAGGTGGGACGACGCTAAAGCAGGCTGTTCGATCCATCTACATTGAAGGTATTGGTACTACTGCAGGCAAAAAGGATAGCCTGTTGGGCTCAATGATGGGCCGCGGAAAAACTGGGGTAGCCGGTCGGGTAGAGCATGCTATTACGGAGGTTAATACTGAACTCGAGCGCTTCAGAGAACAGAACCCAACCCGTGAAATCAGTCACCTCATCTTTGATGTGTTTGGTTTCAGCCGAGGCGCTGCTGCCGCGCGGCACTTTGCTAATGAGGTCGCACTTGGCGCAAACGGGCCATTGCAAACCGTAGTAACGAATAAAAAAATATCGTTCACTCGTTCGTTCAGGGGGGACTTTCAGAACGACATTGATGTCGGCTTTATCGGTCTGTTCGACACCGTCGCCTCGGTCGGTGGCTTAGACAATTTCGGCTATATCCGCAGCCCGAGTGCACCGGGTGTCAATCTTCATTTGCCGGTCAAACGATTCCCGAATGTGGTGCACCTAGTCGCCGGCGACGAAACTCGTGCGAACTTCGCGCTCAATCGAGTCGGCCCCGACCATCCAGAAATCGTATTGCCCGGCGCGCACTCGAATCTAGGAGGCGGTTACCACCCCAGCGCTGAAGAGCGGGTATTGATCTCCCCGATGCTGGCGCTCTCAGTCCCCCTCTCTACTCCCGTAGAGGTTACCTCCATCTACAAATATGCCCGTGAAGCCTACGATAATTATCGCGCCATGGGCTGGCCTGCCGAGATGCTTGAAATAGTGATCCCCGCCTCGAAGCTCTTGCCGGTTGATCCCCTGGACCGAATGGGCACTCGCGAAAAACGGGTCTACGTTGCGCTCGAACTCAAACGCCAGGTACGCGGCGAGTTGTCTCGAGTGTATTTGCGAGTGATGCATGCGTTAGCGAAACAGAAAGGTGCGCCCTTCAAAGACATACCTGATTTATCAGAATTCAATATTCCAGAAGAGCTTAAACCCTTATGTGATCGCTTTGTCGCAGGGGACTACCGTATGACGGCGCAAGAAAAACACTTACTCCAGCTTCGCTACATCCACACCTCCGCCCACTGGAATCCACCAACCGCTCTACAAGGGAAAGATCCCCGCACGGGGCTGCTGTTGTACGTCAATGCTCCGACGCCTGATGGCGAACGGGTGCTTCATCCTCATGCTCCTGAGCGAGACCGTAGTTGATGCGATTTGCGTTCGTCTTCTTGGCAATTCTGCTCACCTCCGGTTGTCAGGCACGGGACCCGCTTTCGGGGGAGCAAGATCCACACTCGCCGTGGTGGTACCTTGGCTTTACCGCGCCGTACTACATGCTGGCTCAGGTAGAACACAGTGCCGTCGTTGATATCTCGAACATGCTGTTTCATCGCCCCGGAGGGCGCCTTGCTGGAGACGAACCAGAGAGCAAGAGCGCGTCTGCAAAAGAGTGGGCGGGGTATGGGGGGATCGGCCAAGCCGTATCGGGAGCTGCGCTTCCTATTCGGATCTATGTTCGCTGGCAGTCCATTGCCGAGCCGCAAACTTATGAGGCCTGGGTTGAAATCCCTGAAGAGGCACGGCAAATCATGAGAAAGGCCACCTCCAGACGATGCCCAAAATATCCAGATAGCCCTGCCCCCTATCTCACCAGTGTGACCCTGGGTCTGGCCCCGGGCGGCATTGTCCAGGCCTGGACTTACGATGAATGCCATAAGTCGATCAAAATCGCTCGGGCCCAAGGTGAAGTGGTGCTTTTGGGGCCGGATTTGGGGCGCAACGAAGGCCGTTACGCCTACGAAATCAGCGAGCGCTCCAAGCGCTATATCGAGGAGTTCGGAATCCCGTATGGCAGTTGGTAGTACTGCTGTGAAGCCCTGCACCGTAGACCCACTTCTTGGTGGGCCTGCGGTCATGTGCTGGGGGGGGGGCGCTTTGCAGCTGAAATATCCGAAAACCCGAAGAACTTGAACACTTATGTGATCGTTTCGTTAAAGGTGACTACCGTATGACAGCGCAAGAAAAGCACTTACTTCAGCTTCGCTACATCCACACCTCCGCCCACTGGAATCCGCCCATCGCTCTACAAGGGGAAGATCCCCGCACGGGGCTGCTGCTTTACGTCAATCCTCCGACGCCCGATGGCGAACGGGTACTTCATCCTCATGCTCCTGAGAAAGCACGTGGATGATGCGAGTGCTGTTCGTCTTCTTGGCTCTGATATTGACCACTGGTTGTCAGGCACGGGACCCACTTTCGGGGGATCGCGATCCTCACTCGCCGTGGTGGAACTTGGGCTTTACGGCACCTTTCTACATGGTGGCTTATGTTGAGCACAGTGGAGTCGTTGATATCTCTAATAGGGTATTTCATCGTCCCGGCGGCGGCTCATATGGAGACGAGCCGAAGGGAGAGGTCGCGTCTGCAGAGAAATGGTCGGGGCACTCGGGCATTGGCCAATCCGTGTCGGGTGCCGCGCTTCCCCGGCGTATCTATGTCCGTTGGCAGTCCATTGCCGAGTCACAAACATACGAGGCCTGGGTTGAAATCTCGGAAGAAGCACGGGAAATCATGAAAAGGACCACCTCCCGGCGGTGCCCCAAATATCCAGACAGCAATTCGCCGTACATGGCCATTGTGAGCCTTGGCTTAGCCCCCGGCGGCATTGTCCAAGCCTGGACTGACGATGAATGCCATAAGTCGATAAAAATCGCTCGAGGCCAAGGTGAAGTGGTGCCGCTAGGCCCTTTCCTAGGGAAGAGCGGAGGCCGTTACGCCTACGAAATCAGCGAGCGCTCCAAGCGTTACATAGAGGAGTTCGGAATCCCGTATGGCAGTTGGTAGTACTGCTGTGAAGCCCTGCACCGTAGACCCACTTCTTAGTGGGCCTGCGGTCATGTGCCGGGGGGGCGATTTGCAGCTGAAATATCCGAAGATCCGAAGAACTTGAACTCTTATGTGATCGTTTCGTTAAAGGTAACTACCGTATGACGGTGCAAGAAAAACACTTACTCAAACTTTGCTACATCCACACCTCAGCCCATTGGAATCCGCCTATCGCTCTACAAGGGAAAGATCCCCGCACGGGGCTGCTGCTGTACGTCAATGCTCCGACGCCTGATGGCGAAAGGGCTCTTCATCCTCATACTCCTGAGCGAGACCGTGGTTGATGCGTTTTGCATTCGTCTTCTTGGCAATTTTGCTCACCTCCGGTTGCCAGGCACGGGACCCGCTTTCGGGGGAGCGAGATCCACAATCGCCGTGGTGGAACTTGGGCTTTACCGCGCCCTACTACATGCTGGCTCAGGTAGAACACAGTGCCGTGGTTGATATCTCGAACATGCTGTTTCATCGCCCCGGAGGGCGCCTTGCTGGAGACGAACCAGAGAGCAAGAGCGCGTCTGCAAAAGAGTGGGCGGGGTATGGGGGAATCGGCCAAGCCGTATCGGGAGCTGCGCTTCCTATTCGGATCTATGTTCGCTGGCAGTCCATTGCCGAGCCGCAAACTTATGAGGCCTGGGTTGAAATCCCTGAAGAGGCACGGCAAATCATGAGAAAGGCCACCTCCAGACGATGCCCAAAATATCCAGATAGCCCTGCCCCCTATCTCACCAGTGTGACCCTGGGTCTGGCCCCGGGCGGCATTGTCCAGGCCTGGACTTACGATGAATGCCATAAGTCGATCAAAATCGCTCGGGCCCAAGGCGAAGTGGTGCTTTTGGGGCCGGATTTGGGGCGCAACGAAGGTCGTTACGCTTACAAAATCAGCGAGCGCTCCAAGCGCTACATCGAGGAGTTCGGAATTCCGTATGGCAGTTGGTAGTACTGCTGTGAAACCCTGCACCGTAGGCCCACTTCTTGGTGGGTCTACGTGTCGGGACGAGGTTGGCGCTGCTCACCTATCAACTACCGATGCACCCGATCCCGCCCCACCACATTCTTCACTACGTACCGGGGCCGGTGCTTGGTCTCCATGTAGATCCGCCCGATGTACTCCCCCAACACACCAATCCCGATCAACTGGATCCCGCCCAGAAACAGAATCGCTGTCATCAGCGACGGGTACCCCGGCACGCCGTTGTCGTTGACCAGGTTGTCCACCACCATGTACACCGCATACGCCAGCGCAAACAGCGACACTAAACCGCCCACATAAGTCCATAGCCGCAGTGGCACGGTGCTGAACGAAGTGATGCCCTCCAGTGCCAGGTTCCAGAGTTTCCAGCCGTTGAACTTGCTCTCCCCCGCCACTCGCTCGGCGCGGTCGTATTCGACGACCACAGTATTGAAGCCCACCCACGACAGCACGCCTTTCATAAACAACTGATGTTCGGGCAACTGCAGGATCGCCTGCACCACCTTGCGATCCATCAAGCGAAAATCGCCGACGTTTTCCTCGATCTTGGTATAAGCGATCTTGTTGTGCAGGTGATAGAACATCGCGGCCGAGCTGCGCTTCAGGTAGCTGTCGGCCGAGCGGTCGCGGCGCTTGGCCAACACCACATCGGCGCCGTTGTGCCACTCGCGCAGCAT
This sequence comes from Pseudomonas sp. KH_021, assembly GCF_057838865.1. Taxonomy (NCBI): domain Bacteria; kingdom Pseudomonadati; phylum Pseudomonadota; class Gammaproteobacteria; order Pseudomonadales; family Pseudomonadaceae; genus Pseudomonas; species Pseudomonas sp. KH_021. The sequence goes on from NZ_CM174477.1 coordinate 5,236,742, forward strand.
GATGGGTATGACACTGATCGGGTCTTGCAGGTCGGCATCCATCGGGATCACCGCTTCGCCGCTGGCATATTCCAGCCCGGCAAACAGCGCCGATTCCTTGCCGAAGTTGCGGGAAAAGTTGATCACCAGCACGTTGTCATCGGCTTGTGCCAAGGCATGGGTAATGGTGTCGGTGCTATCGGTGCTGCCATCGTTGACGAAGATGATCTCTACCGTCAGCTCGGCCAGCGCCGGCTCACCCCGTACCGCGCGATAGAACAGCTCCACCGTCTGCTCTTCGTTGAACACAGGAACGATCAGTGAAATCTTCACAGGTTAAGTTCTCCTGAACACAACGAATTTCGAAAACAGATACCCCACCACCAGGCTAAAGGTCGAAAACAGCACCAGGGTGAACAATGGCGGCAGGGACAAGCGATCGCCACCATGACCGAACAGCAAGCTGATCAACCCCATGAAAGCGATAAACAAAACGTAGCGCAGGCCCGATGGCCGTACGCCGAAGGTAAAACGGGCGTTGATAAAATACGAAAAACTCACGGCCACACAAAACGCTGCCAAATTGCTCAGGGCCTGTGGCTGGCCAAGCTCCCAATGCAATATCAGGAACACCAGCCAGTGAATGCCGGTATTGACCAACCCCACCGCAAGGTAACGGCTGAACAGCCTGGGCATGAAGCGGCCTCGTGAAAAAGACGGGCTTACCACCGGTAGACCTCAGGGGCGGTCACAGGCTTCATTACGATGAAGCCGTTGCCGTTGATCGCATACACGTCATAAAACCGGCCCTGCACCAGTGGCAGGAAATTGCCTTGCGCCAACTGCCGCGCCGTGTAGGGCGGATCACTCTGAATCACGTTGGTCCAACCGGCCCTGGGAAGCATCTCTGGCAGGACAAAGAAATTGATATTGAGCACGTATTTCAGGGCGGGCACCAGCGTGGTCGAACCGCTGGCGCCTGGTAGCCAGGCCGCGCTCGTTCCGATATCCAGCATGTAGAGCTTGTTGGCCTCGCGCAGTTCACGGTGGCTGCCCAGGTCGTAGCTCAGGTGGTGCAAGACGGTGTCGGTCAACGCTTTCTGCACGCTCAAGACACGCCCATAGACGTAGCTGAACGACAGCAGGCAGAACACCGGCACCAGCAGCACCAATCCCAAGCGGGAGTGACATTTATGCAGCCAGACATGGTTCAGATAGAACACCAGTATCAACAGGCTGCCCAGACCCGTGAGCGTGCGCGCACCATCGTTGAACTCGCGAAACAACAAGGTGAAGCCCGAGACACACAGCAAAAGCAACGGCAGGCTGAGCACGTAGAACAGCAACGGCACCACGCTGCGCCAACCGTACTTACCCCACATCCGCCATCCCGCCCAACCCCAGGCCAGCACCGCACCAATGGCCAGCAAAACGCACAGCCAGCGATTGCCGCCGTTGACCAGTAACTCCACTCGCGTCACGACCAGCATCAAGCGTGTGCCCAACTCATGGAACACATCCGGTTGGACGCTCAACAAGCCTTGGCGCAACGGCGTCATGAACTGATAAGCCGTCAGGTAATAGCCGACGCCGCCGGCCAACAACTGAGCCACCCGGAGGATCACCATCTGCCAGACACGCGCCGGCGGCTGGCGCTCCACCACAAGCCGGACCACGTCGATACAACACAGCCCGATAAACACGTTCAGGCTCAGTTGATAGAGGCCCATCGCCAAGGCAATCAATACGCCCGGCCAGAGTATCTGCAACCAGCGATAGCGGGACTGGAAAGCCAGTGCATAGACCATCGCCACCAAGCTCAGGGCCATGGTCGGCCCGTCATATTGATACGACAGGTTTTGCAGAAAATAAGGGCTGTACCACAACGGCAGCACCACCAGACAGGCACTGAAGGTGGGTTGCCGGAAATAATGAAAGACCAGCCTTCGCAGGGCAAAGGCTATCGCCAGGGTGGCGATCAGCAGGGGCAGCGGAAAGATATTCGGCGCCGCCCCGGTAAAGGTCAGCGCCTGGTAAAACAGCTCGTTGAATAACCTGCCTTCGTCGCGCCAGCCTGTACCGGCCATTTGCGAGCGCCAGCTGTCATCGATGTAGAAGAAATCCGCGAGTATCAGCGGGTACACAAACACGAATGCAGCGACCACAAACAGCACCAGCGTTTCACCCGGTGACAGCACCCGATCGAACAGTGAGTGGCGGCCCATCGCGTCTCCTCATGAAGCGGGCAATCATCGCATCACCCTCCTCCATGATCGCCACCGCCACCCAGTGTAGTCGAGCGCCCATCACTGTGGCTTCAGGCTGCCATTCAAAGGCCCCAAGAGTCGTGAGGGGCGCGGTTTGCGGAACACCAGCACGTTGCCCAGCATCACCAGCACCAGCCCCGCCAAGGCTGGCAAGGTCCATTGATAGCCCTCGGCGTAGGCCGAGACATTCAGTGCCACCAGTGGGAACAGCACCGTGCAATAGGCCGCCCGCTCCGGCCCCATGCGCCCTACCAGCGTCAGGTAGGCGGTAAAGCCAATGACCGACCCCGGAATGACCAGATACAGCAAGGACCCGATGTAGCGAGTGTTCCATTCCATAGCAAAGGGAATACCACTGACCACGCAGTACACCGCCAGCATCGATGCGCCGTAGAGCATGCCCCAGGCGTTGGTGGTCAATGGCTTGAGGCCAGCCTTTTGCTGCAGGCTGGACAGCATGTTGCCCGCCGAGAAACACAGCGTGCCGATCAGGGCCAGGCCCAAGCCTAAAACGGTTTCGCGGCTGGCCGCATGCCCGGCCAGCTCCGGCCAGAACAACAGCCCCAAGCCACCGAGCCCCAAGGCACCACCGCCGAGCACATTGGCCGCGATCTTCTGGCCAAAAAATACGCGGGCATTGAGCGCATTCCACAACGTGGCGGTCGAAAACACCACGGCGATCAGCCCACTGGGGATCCACTGGCTGGCGGTCAAAAAGCACATGAAGTTGATACAGAACAGGCACACACCTTGAGCCAGGCAAATCAGGTGCCCTCGCCGGTTCATCGGTTGCAGCCTGCGGCCGATCAGCAGAATCAAAAACAGCACCAGTGCCGCGAGGCCGAAGCGATAGACGATCGACACCGGAATCTCGACCACCCCCAATTGCAGCTTGAGGGCAATCCAGGTGGTGCCCCAGATCAAAACAGTCAGTAAATACAGAGAAAGGTTCATGCCAAGGCTCCCGGTTGAGCCTTCAGTGTCTTCGGATCCTGGCGGGCCGACTTGCATAAACTTGCGCTTTTTACATCGCTAGGGCTGGCAGCACAGAGGGCGCGGAGTAGGATGACCCTGGAGGTAAATACACATGACCAACCTGGCCCATCTGCAAGTCTTTCAATCGTTGAACAGCTCGCCCAATGCTCGCCTGGAGCACAGTGCCGAGTTGGGCGATGGTATGGGCGCGGCCTTGTGGAACAACCATCACGATGCCCGTGACTACCAGGCGCCGACACATCACACCCTGTCGTGTTACATCGACGGCGGCACCGAGACGTTCCGCCGTGAAAGCCCTTCCAGCAAGGGTGCGCCGGGCAAGCTGTGCGTGCTGCCGGCGGGTCATGAGTCCGCGTGGGTCATCAACGGCAAGATCCGCCTGGTGCACCTGTATTTCAGCCAGGAACAGTTCGCCCTCGGCTGCATCGGCCTGCTCGATCGCGAGCCGCGCGAGCTGCAACTGCGCGAAGGGACCTTCCTCGACGACCCTGAACAAACCCGGCGCTTCTATCAGCTCATCAACCTAAACTGGGATGAGCCGGGCGAGCGCGTACTCACCAGCAACCTGGCCCATGAAATGCTCGGCCATGCACTACTCAGCCAGGTCGGCATTCGCCAGGGCCTCAAACTCAAGGGCGGTCTTGCGCCGCATCAACGGCGCCGGATGCTGGACTTTATCGAGATACAACTGGCCGAACCGCTCAGCCTTGGGCAACTGGCGGGGTTATGCAGCCTGTCCGAATATCACTTTGCGCGGATGTTCCGCGCAAGCTTCGGGTTACCGCCGCATCAATACGTGCTGGCCCGTCGCCTGAACCGCGCCCGGCATCTGCTGCGTCATGGCAGCTTGCCGCTGGGGGAAGTGGCGCTGGCGTGTGGATTTGCCAGTGCCAGTCATTTTGCCAATCGGTTTCGGCAGGCTGTGGGCGTGACGCCGGGGGAGTATCGGTTGGCGTTGGCGAAATGAAGGTTCGGCGCTCCGACTTTCAAGCCCAATCCTGTACAAATAATGTACAGCGTTGCGACAAGCCATACAGGCCAAGGCCTGACACTGTTGATCTACATGTTATCCACAGGCAGGCCCACTGGAATTGTGGGTAAAACAGGCAAGTTATTGATCTAAAACCCCAAACCAGCGCAACCCTCAGCCGATCAGGACAATCCTTCCAGCAGGCCATCGACGCGAAGCAGATCGACGATCACATGTTCATCGACTGCATACACCCCCCGCGAAGCCTTCCAAACCAATTTCTTCTCCTGTAAGGCAATGAGTGCTTGCTGTACTCCCGGCACCTCAACCTTTATGTCGCTTGCTGCGATACCCGCCTGCGCCATGGCTTTGGCGTACAGCTCCATGGTCGGAGCCTCGAATGGCGCGTAGTGATCACCCTTCACACTCATGACGCGAATAACGGCAGATTGGATCGGGGTGAGGCTATGGATCACCTTCTTGAGGTTCGCGTTCAACTCATCAGCTTGCGCTCGAACAAGCTCAGCAAACCGTGCCGGTATAGATTCTGGGGCAATGATGAAGTCGAAGCGGATTTCGTCAGCCGCCGCGCCGAGCAGTTCAGGGCGATAGCCACTTTCCTTGAACAACTGGAAGACCTCTGCTGGATCGAGCGCGCAGGGAAGGTCAAGGTTGGCGCACAGCCAATCAATGAAGTCTTGATCCAGGGTGGGGAACGGCACCATGGAAGCGCCAAAGAATGCCTGATCCTTACTATTGCGTAGCATGGCCAGCTTGTCCCTGTTCGATCCAGTGCAGACGATGCGAAGGCCATGATGTTTCGAACTGTTGAGTTCGTCCCTCGCCGCCTTGAGGGCAAACAGAGCCGCCACACCTTCGTCCGTTGTTATTGCGTGCTGCGCTTCGTCGATCATCAGGACGATGATCTTCTGCGATTCATCGGAGAGCGCCACAAGCGCAGTGGTGAGATCGATGTCTTTTCCAAGCCCGATTTTGTCCAAGCTGAAATTCAAGCCACCGACCGTAACCTTCTCCATGCCGGATGATTTTGCTAGCCGTGTGATGAACCCCTCGTTACGCCCAACCGCTTCGCGGACTGCTTCTACGATGACAAGGCCTGGGTCTTTCGTCAGGTCTTTCCACAGGTCGGCATACAGCACAATCGCCCCTGCTGCTTCAAGGGCGGGTCGCAGGTCTTCACGTGCAAACGTGGATTTTCCGGTACGTCGTGGCGCTGCCAGGAAGACACCTGAGCTTGCCGAACTGCCCACAGCGACCTGCATGATTAGCTTCGAAAGCCGGGCAGCCAAGGCCGGACGGTGATAGAGGGTTTCAGTCATTTCAGGCCTCAAATTCAGGTTTATAGGGAATTATAGAGTGACTATAGACCAATTATAGAGAGCCTAGGCAGAAGGGGGATATAGGGTTTTATAGCTGATTATAGAACGACTATAGACCGATTATAGGCCAGGTGGCGGAAGCCTCCCACAGCCCGGCCGTAATGGCTAATACCCGCGAACTTTCTTGCGTGAAAAAATTTATCTTCATCAGGGGGTTGAAAAACTTCTCTGGCTGCCTGACCTTGTAATCAAGGGCGCCGGAATATTTCACTCGCCGCGCAGCCCTGGCGAGCTAGCTGAATAAGGGATTAACTATGCAAATCCAAGTCAATAGCGACAACCATATTCAAAGCAGCATCCGGCTTGAGGAGTGGGTACGCAGTACCGTAGAAAGCACGCTCGACCGTTATGAAGAGGACCTCACCCGCGTGGAGGTCCACCTCAAAGATGAAAATGGCGACAAGCCAGGCCCGCACGACAACCGCTGCCAGATGGAGGCTCGACCAAAAGGCCACCAACCGATTTCCGTCAGCCACACCGCAGAAACCCTGGAGCAGGCCATCGAAGGCGCTGCGACCAAACTCGAACATGCGCTGGAGCATTTGTTCGGCAAACTGCGCAACAAGCGTTCCGGCAAAACCGTGGAGATCGTACCGGCCGGTAACGACGCACTGCTGGAAGAAGAGTTTTTGGAAAATGAGCAGGCCCGGACTGGCACCTACTAGCCATTACGGCCACTGCATCACAAAAGGCGAGCCTCGGGCTCGCCTTTTTTCATTTCCGGCATGGGCGTTGCAAAGTCTTTGATCAGCTGGTCACGATGAACGCCACCGAACTATTCGGTGATTCATCCGGTCAATGACTCTGAGTCTTAAATAGCCAGGTGCCTCCCATGGACAACCCCTTTCAGCTCATCAACGATGCCTTCGCCAACGACTACCGCGTCAACCTGTGCATCGAACGCCTGGACGGCAGCATCACACTGACCCTGTCTGACGAGGGCGGTGTGGTCGCCAAGCGCCTGATCAGCCCCGCTCAGCGCAACGACCCTAAGCGCTTGAAGCACTTGATCGAAAGCATTCAGTTCGGCATCGCCATTGAGCAGGGCCGCAGTGCCCTGGAGATTCTTGGCAGCATGACGGACAGCTACCGCCGGGCAGCATGCACCAAGAGTGCGTCCCACCTGTAAGCGCTGCCCCGCTTTGCTTCATATCAACGACCGTCCGACTCGATTTCCTTGCCGCTGGCATCAATGGCCTTGCTGGACGGGTATTTCGACGACGCCATCCGCACGACCAGAATCGAGAACGACAACAGCAAAATACCGCCACACACATACAGTAAACCAGCATCCGGTGCCTTGTGGTGGGACACATCGCCGATCAACAAACGGGTCAGTGCGGTGATCGCCACATAGAGCAGAAAGCGGATGGGCATATGGTTGGTCTTGAAATAAATACCAACCATGGCGCCCAGCTCCAGGTAGATAAACAGCAGCAGAATGTCGTCGACGCTGACGCTGCCCTTGCCAATCATCTCGATAAAAGCAAACACCGCCCCGTAGGCGGTGATAGCGCCTATCCCGAACAACGCCAGGTAATGAAAAGCCTCGACACACAGATTGCCGAGCGAATCGGCTTGCGAATGCAAATTCTTGCGCAGCTTTTCAGCCCATTTGATTTCTGACATTACCTATCCATCCTGTACAAAAATTGAGCAGCGCTTCCACGATTCGAGCCGGATGATACCCCGGTGCTGATGACCCTTTCCCTGCCATGCAGTTAAAAGGCCAGTCGCAGGACATGGGAAGGTGGCAGATTGCCGCAAGGCACGTTTACACCAGAGCGCTAAGATGCCACTACTCAAATGTTCGAGATTCGCTTATCCTGAGCACTGTATAAATTAACAGTACCCAACGACGAGGCCGAAAATGGCTGTTGAAACCCTGTATCGCAGTACCCGTGACCTGGAGACGACATTCGTGGATCGCAAACTTGCCGACGCTCACGACCAAATGCTTGAACTGGCCGAGTCGCTGACAGATGTGCTCCTGAAAAACATCCCTGACCTGACCGAGAAGCAGGCCGAAGACACCGGTATCTTCATGGCCAAGAATCGCGCGGTGTTTGCAGCGGCGTTCAAAAGCAATGCCGGGGCGTTGGCTGAGCTGATACCGGGCAAGGGCGAATAGCTGCTTGGGGGCTGCGGGCAACCGGCATCCGACGGGCTACGAGTGCGGATACACCAACCGCTCAGCCAGACTCTCGGCCACGCGCGCAGGCGAGCGTTTTTCGGCCTGCGCGTGGGCATAGACCTCTGTCAGGCGCAACGGGATACGTGACAGGTGGGCGGTTATCGTACTGAGGTCTTCGCCCCGGTGTTTCAACGCCGAGTAGATCAGCCCACCGGAATTGATCACGTAATCCGGGGCGTAGAGAATGCCGCGCGCTTCGAGCTGGTCGGCGACCTGCATATTGGTGAGCTGGTTGTTGGCAGACCCTGCAACGGCTGCGCAACGCAGCTGAGCAACGCTTTGGCCATTGAGGATCGAACCCAGGCCACAGGGGGCGAAAATATCGCAGGGGGTGCTGATCAAGGCGTCGATGGCCACGGGCTTGGCATTCATTTGCTCCATCGCCAGTTGCACCCGACCTTCGTCATGATCGCTGACCAAAAGGTCCGCGCCCGCGGCGTGCAACTGCTCGGCCAGCGCATATCCGACGTTACCCAACCCTTGCACGGCGATGCGCAAGCCTTCCAGGTTACTGCTGCCCAAACGCGCCAGCGCAGTGCTGCGAATGCCAGCGAACACGCCCATCGCGGTATGTGGCGATGGGTCGCCCTGGGCTGTGGTACTGGTGACGTGCTGGGTGGCCTGGGCGATGCAGTCCATGTCCTGGGTCGAGGTGCCGCTGTCGATGGCGGTGATATAGCGCCCCTGCAGCGTCTCGATAAATCGGCCGAATGCTTCGAAGAGCGCCGCACGGTTTTCCACATGGGGGCTGCGAATGATCACAGCTTTACCACCCCCCAGGGGAAGTCCCGCCAGGGCGGCCTTGTAGGTCATGCCTTGAGCCAGGCGTATGGCATCGATCATGGCCGACTGATCATCCGGGTAGGCCAGGTATCGACAGCCACCCAGTGCCGGGCCCGCACTTTCATTGTGAATCGCGATCACAGCCTTGAGCCCGGTCGCAGGGTCTACGGCCAGGTGCAGCGATTGAGTGCGCGTGCTTTGCATCAGAGCAAACATCAACGGGCTTCCGGGGGGGCAGGTGCTGATCCAAGTATAGGCCGCATCGGCCGAGACGACCGAACGCCCAGCAATAAGCACGCTTTTGAGCATAACAATCCGAGCACTGGACTAACCGCTGGCACAGCGCTAAAAGGAACTCATAAGCGGAGGCTTTCATGAACCCACGTCAAGCCTGTCTAGCCTGCCTCGACCGCAACCCACCCGCGCTTTTCGAAGCGGCGTTGTGGATAGCGGCCGAACACGATGCCAGCGTCGAGCCCGAAAAACTGCTGCGCGAGTTTCAGTCGCTGCAACAGCAGATCAGTATCGGCTTGCCGATGCTGCCGGTCAGCGAACTGGCCCAGCCCATGTTGCGGCGCCTGAATCACCTGGGGTTTCAACAGGACGAGTTCCACCCGCTACGGCCCCAGGCGGCACTGCTCGACAAAGTCCTGCAACGCCGACGCGGGCAACCGCTGGCCCTGGCGCTGATCTGCCTTGAGCTGGCCAAACGCCTGGATATTCCGTTGACGGGTGTGAATTTTCCGGGCCATTTCCTGTTGCGAGTGCCGGGGGCCGACCATCTGCTAGACCCTTGTGGCGGCCGTCGGTTGTACCCCAGTGATTGCCGCGAGCTACTGGGGCGCCAGTTCGGCCCGCAGATTGCCCTGACGGCCGAGCATTTGCTTGAAGCCGATGCCAAGCAGATGCTGCAACGACTGTCGCGCAACCTGCGCCAACTGCATTCAACCAACGATAACGATCTGGCCGCACTCAAGGATGCCGAGCGCGTGATGGAGCTAGGGCCCGCCAATGCCAGCGATTATCTGGCCCGCGCGGCTTTGTATCAGCATCTGGACTGCCCACAGGCCGAGCGTTTCGACCTGGAGCGAGCCTTGTTGCTAACCGACGATCCGATCCAACGCCTGCGCCTGACCGATCGCCTGAGCCGTTTGCCACCGACGGCAACGCCGTCGATGCACTGAACCTCCAGATCAGGTGGCTGGGATGTCCACCTGATGACTCGGATGCGCCTTCACAAACGCCGGATGAGCGTTGACCAGCTGTGCCACCCGACGAATCCGTGGATACGCCTCAAGCGATACCCCGAACCGTTCGGCCGCGTACAACTGCGGAATCAGGTAGACATCCGCAAGCCCAGGCTCGCTGCCAAAGCAATAGCCTTGATCGCCAATCATCTGCTCCACCGCTGCCAACCCCTGGCTGATCCAATGGCCGATCCAGGCATTGACCTGATCGTCATCGAACCCGCCCTTACGCAGCTGGCCCAGCACACTGACGTTGTGCAACGGGTGAACATCGCAACCGATCACTGCCGCTACAGCACGGGCATGGGCTCGTTGCACAGCATTGCCAGGTAGCAGCGTGGGCGTTGGATAAAGCTCTTCGAGGTACTCGATGATCGCCGGGGACTGCACGATCAGCTCGCCCGAGTCCACCCGCAGGGCCGGTACTCGGCCCTGTGGATTGAGCGCCAGAAAGCTCGCCTCACGTTGCTCACCCTTGAGCAGATTGACGGGCAGCGCCTGAAAATCCAGGCCCTTGAGGGCCAGGGCGATACGTACCCGATAGGAGGAGGTCGAGCGATAGTATGTGAACAAATCCATCGTCAACCTCCTCAGTGTGCTGGCACAACCCTGCCACGGCATTCACCGAAGCCGATAGAAACCAAGCCGTCACCCTGACAGCGGGCGCGCAGGATGATTTCATCGCCGTCTTCCAGGAAGGTACGCACCTCGCCCGAGGCAAGCTTGATCGGTGCTTTGCCGCCTTCGGTGATCTCCAGCAGGCTGCCAAACTCGCCAGGGTTGGCGCCAGACAAGGTGCCAGAACCGAACAGGTCACCGGCTTGCAACTGGCAGCCGTTGACGCTGTGGTGCGTGATCATCTGGGCGACGGTCCAATACATTGCCTGGGTGTTGCTCAGGGCCAGGCGTTCGGCCGGCAGGTTCTGCTCGCGCATTTTTTCGGTCAGCAGCAGGACTTCCAGGTTGATATTAAGCCCACCACCTTTCTGGTCACGGTCGTCCAGCAAGTACGGCAGCGGCTGTGGATCACCGTCAGCGCGTGGCGTCGGCGCACAACGGAAGGCCTCCAGTGCCTCGGCCGTTACCACCCAGGGCGAGACGCTGGTGATAAAGCTTTTCGACAGGAACGGGCCCAGCGGCTGGTATTCCCAGGCCTGGATGTCACGCGCCGACCAGTCGTTGAGCAGGCAATAGCCCGCCACATGATTGGCCGCCTCGGACACCGGGATCGACTCGCCCAGCGCGTTGCCAAGGCCGATCCAGATACCCAGCTCCAGTTCGAAGTCCAGGCGTTCGGTGGGGCCGAAGGTGGGTTCGGTCCCACCTGCGGGCAGGATCTGGCCCTTGGGACGCCGCACGTCGGCACCCGACGCGCGAATGGTCGAGGCGCGGCCGTGATAACCGATAGGGACGTGCTTGTAGTTGGGTAGTAGCGGGTTGCCTGGACGGAACAGATTGCCGACATTCTTGGCGTGCTCGATGCCGACGTAGAAGTCGGTGTAGTCACCGATGCGCGCTGGCAGGTGCATCGTGCACTCTGCTGCCGGGTACAGGAATTCGACGAGCTGTTTCTGTTCCTCCTCGGCAACCTGTTCGCCCAACATTTGCATCAAGCGCCTACGCAAGGCCATTCGTGTCTGCTGGCCCTGTTCGAAAAACGCATTGAGGGTGCCACCACACACCGCTTCCACTGCGCGACGGGCTTGGCCATCGAACAGCCCTGCGGCCAGTACAGCTTCAAGATCCAGAATCGAATCACCGATGGCTACGCCGCAACGGGGAGTCTGGTCGCCATGGCTGAAAATGCCCATGGGCAAGTTCTGCAGCGGAAAGTCGGCATGGCCATTGGCGCCGGGGACCCAGCTGAGCAAATAGACTGGCTGATTCATGGGTTATCTCCGATTCGGTGTGAAAGTAGTCGGCAACGTGGCCCAGCAAGCATCGTAGCTGGCTTGCAGTTGAGGGCAATCCAAAGCATAGCGAGTCGGGCGCAGCACTTGGCTGGTCTCGAACATAAACGCCATGGTGTTGTCGATTTTGTGCGGTTCAAGTTGTGCGGCGATGGCCGTGGTGCAGGTTTCGCCATCCGGTCCATGGGCACTCATGCAGCTGTGCAACGAGGCACCGCCAGGTAGAAAACCTTCGGCCTTGGCATCGTAGCTGCCGTGGATCAGGCCCATGAATTCATTCATCAGGTTACGGTGGAACCAAGGTGGACGAAAGGTATTTTCGGCCACCATCCAGCGCGGGGGGAAAATCACGAAGTCGATATTGGCCAAGCCATGCACACTGGTGGGCGAGGTCAATACCGTGAAAATAGAGGGGTCCGGGTGATCAAAGCTGACCGTGCCGAGGGTGTTGAAACGGCGCAGGTCATATTTGTAAGGGACGTTATTGCCGTGCCAGGCGACCACATCCAGCGGCGAATGCTGCAATTGGCAGCCCCACAGCTCACCCAAAAATTTCTGCACCAGCTGCACGGGGCCTGTGCTTTCTTCGTAGTGCGCAACCGGGGTCAGGAAATCACGCGGGTTGGCCAGGCCATTGCTGCCGATCGGGCCCAGATCGGGTAGACGCAAAGGCGCGCCGTGGTTTTCGGCGATATAGCCGCTCGCCTGGTCATCGAGCAATTCGACGCGAAATTTCAGGCCCCGTGGCAGTACAGCGATTTCCAGGGGCTCAACGTCCATGACACCCAACTCGGTGGCAATGCGCAGGCGGCCCATTTCCGGCACCACCAGCAGCTCGCCATCGGCGTTGAAAAACACGCGTTGCATCGAGCAGTTGGCGCGATAGAGGTGAACGCTGACGCCCGTGGGTTTTTCGGCGCTCGAATTAGCCGCCATGCTGACCCAACCGTCGATGAAATCAGTCGGCTCGCAGGGCATCGGCAATGGGTTCCAACGCAGACGGTTTGGCGTGACAGGCCCCAGCGGCCCGCCCGCCAATTGCCGCTCCAACCGTTCAAAGGCTGGGTGCAGCGCCGAAGGGCGAATGCGATACAGCCAGGTACGCCGCTGCTCACTGCGGGCCATGGTGAAGGCTGTGCCGGAGAATAATTCGGTGTACAAACCATACGGGGCTTTTTGCGGCGAGTTCTGCCCCTCCGGCAACGCACCGGGCAAGGCTTCACTGTTGAATTCGTTGCCGAAGCCGCTCAGGTAATTGAGCGCAGGTGGAGTAGAGTCGAGGTTCATGGAAGCCTCCTGGCCAGCAGGCCGGTGTGTGGCAGTTGGGCGTTTTGCGCTTGGCTGCGTTATTTTTATCGTAATCCGATTACGAATACCGTAATTTGATTAGGATTCAGCGTCAAGCTATAAAGACGCCCTCCCGTCTTCCCGGATCAGAATGCGCCATGGACAAAGCCAGCCCCTCAGCCGACAACGGCAAACAAAAAGTCCGCTCGGCGGAAGTCGGCACCGACATTCTCAAGGCGTTGGCGCAACTGGCGCCGTCCACGTCTTTGTCACGCCTGGCCGAGCATGTGCAAATGCCTGCCAGCAAGGTACATCGCTATCTGCAAGCACTGATCGCCAGCGGCTTTGCTGAACAGAATCCAGCGACCAACCATTACGGCCTGGGCCGTGAAGCATTGCGGGTTGGCTTGGCGGCCCTGGGCTCGATGGACGTGTTGAAAGTCGCTGCCCTGCCCCTCTCACAACTGCGCGACGACATTAATGAAAGCTGCTTTTTGGCCGTGTGGGGCAATCAGGGCGCAACGGTGGTCAGCATCGAGCCAGCCGCCCGTGCAGTGACCGTAGTGACACAAATTGGTTCAGTCCTACCGTTACTCAGCTCATCCACGGGGCTGGTGTTCGGTGCCTATTTGCCTGCCCGGGAAACGGCGCCGCTGCTGGCCCGTGAGCTAGAAACACTTGGCGGTGAACAGGATTACGAAGCTCAATTTCAAGCCATTCGCCAACGTGGCCTGCATCACATCCACGGCCTGTTGATGCCCGGTGTGGACGCGCTGTCGGCACCGGTGTTCAACGCGGTCGGGCAGATTGTGGCGGTGCTGACGATTGTGGGCCCGACCTCGATTTTCCACGCTGACGAGCATGGCCCAGCGGCGCGGAAACTTCTGGCAACAACTCAGGCCATCAGTTGGCGCATGGGTTTTGAAGCCTAGGTCACTGTTGCGTGAAGAGTAATAGTGAATGTCGCAATCAGGTATTTTTCGGTAGGAGAAGTCTGATTAATATTGTCGGACTTTCTGAGCGGCTAGCAGGCTGCAAGAAAGGTTAATCAGTTGTTAATGGCTCGAGTGTAACGTCCTCGCCTGCAACACCCAGGGTTCACCGACGTTGATTTGAAGCTCCTTGATCGAACGTCTTCTTTGGCCGCTGTCTTACAGCGGCCTTTTTTATGGGCGCAGATTGGTAAACCTGTCCCTGTAGGAGCAAGGCTTGCCTGCGATGAACGCAACGCGGTCTGGCTTTGGACCGCGTTGCGTTCATCGCGAGCAAGCTCGGCTCCTACAAGGATTCAGGAACAGGCCATTTGCAGCGACAGGCTCGAACAACGGTCGCGAAAACTCAGGTAATGGTGCAATACCTGTGTAGGCGCCTCGGTGTGCGGGTAATGACCGATGTCATCCAAGAGTACGGTGTCGGGTTGGGGTACCAATTCGCAATAGCGCCGGAGCATGTGTTCGCCGGAGACCGGGTCGACTCCTCCATTGATAAACCGCAGCGGCACATCCCCTTGCTGAAGGGCACCGACCCAACGCTCGCGGCGCTCGATCCGTTCGTGCATGTAGCCCACCAATTTGTGCAGCACGCGAGTGCCGCGGTTGGACTCGATCAGGCTCCAACCATCGTCGAGTGCGCTTTCACTTGGACGAGTATGTGGCCCGTAGATCTGTATCACCTGCTTGACCAGATCATCACGCGAGAAGGTCCGGCCGACCAACCAACCCAAGGGGCTGAGCATCAGTTTCTGGATCAGCAGCGAGCGATGCGCCTCGGGGAACAGCCCGCTGTTGAGAAATACACAGCTGGCGACGCTGGCCCACTGCTCATGATGCCGGGCAAGCAGCTCCTGAGCCACTGTGCCGCCGTAATCATGGGCCAACAGGTGAACCGGCTGCTCGATGTTCAGACGCACGAGCAATGCCTGCTGCAGATCGGCTTGCTCGATCATGCTGTATTGATGGTTGACCGGCTTGGACGAGTCGCCAAAACCGATCATGTCGCAGGCTATTACCCGAAAGCGCTGCGCCAAGGGTTGCCACAAGTAGTGCCAGTCCCAGCTGGCGGTCGGAAACCCGTGGATTAACAGCAGTGGCTCTCCTTGCCCTGCGCTCCAGTAACGAATGTTGTGGCCCCGAAAGGAAAACGTCTGGCCGCGGGTACGCCAGACGCACAGGGGGATTTCGGACAGTTGCATTTAAGCGTTCACCTCGCGACGGGTGTCGGCTGAGGCGCTTGCGCACTGGGTACTGACGGGCTCCCTGGGATGTATCGGCAAGACATGAGCTAAAGCCATGGCAATCACCTCGGCACTTTGACGTGCTCTCCTGGCTGCTGAGTCTAGCCACAGCCAGGGCGAAAGGTAGTTGCGTTGGCAGCCAGCTTACTGGCCTTTCGAGTCAACCGCCCTACGGCGTCCTTTCAGGCTTGCAATTGTGTGATCAATTGCGCGATCCAGGGCTCTGCGTCTGTTTCCGGGGTGACACTTTCGCTGGCATCCAGGCGTAACATCGACAGCACTTCACGCACGCCCAGCTCAACGAATAATTCGCGCAGTTGCTCGCCGCCAGCGCAGAACGTATCGCCATAGCTGGCATCGCCCAGGCCAATGACCGCACCCGGCAAGCCACGCCAGGCGCCTGGCAGCTCATCACGAATCTGGTGAAACAACGGCTGAAGGTTGTCAGGCAACTCGCCCATTCCCGTGGTGGAGGTCACGGCCAGTAAGGCTTCAGGCTCGAAGCCTTTCAGGTCTTGAAGCGTTGCACGATTGCTGTAGGTCACTTCGAAACCGGCCGCTTGCAGCAGTTTCTGGGCGTGGCGAGCGACTTCTTCGGCAGTTCCGTAAACCGACCCGGAAAAGATAGCGACTTTCATGACAGATCCTGTGGCTGAGTATTTGGGTCGGATATTAACAGGCTCTACCTTTGATTCGCAGCGAGAAGGCAAACGGCCGGTCAGGCTCACTGGGTGCACGCAGAGCAGAAAACTTCGGTTATGCTGGGACCATTTCGCACCCGGTAATTTCTGAAGTTGACAGCCAATCCATGAATAGTCCAATCCTTGTCACCGGCGCCAGTCAACGGGTAGGTCTCGAACTGGCTATCCAACTGGCCCAGGCTGGCCATCACGTTATCAGCGCCAGCCGCCATCTCAGCGCCACTGCTGCGCATCCGAACATCGAACAGTTCCAGGCAGACTTGACCCAACACGCCGACCGCTTGGCACTGATCGAACACATCAGCCGTCATTACGATGGATTGCGGGGCGTGATCCACAATGCCTCGCTATGGCTGGACGACGGCCTGGACAACCTGGACACCATGTTCAAGTTGCACGTCCAAGCGCCTTATCACCTGAACATGGCGCTCGGTGAGCAATTGGCAAAGGTGGAAAAGGCCGACATCATTCACATCTGCGATGAAACCTCGACCCGTGGCAGCAAAAGCCATATTGCCTATGCCGCCACCAAGGCTGCCTTGCAAAATATGGTGCTGTCCTTTGCCGAGAAATACGCCCCCAATATTCACGTCAATGCCGTGCTGCCTGGGCTGTTGATGTTCAAGGAAGACGGCGACGAGCAGTATCGCCGCCAGACACTGAAGAAAGCCCTGCTGGAATTCGAGCCCGGCGCACAACCGCTGATCGATGCTGTCTTCTTTCTCCTCAATACCCCCTACAGCACAGGCAGCAGTGTGATGATCAATGGTGGCCGTCACCTGAAAAAAGCCGTCCAGTGATCCATCGTCTGCAGTCAACTTCTGTGAGAACAGCATGAACAACCAAGAACAACTTGAACTCGAAGCGGCTGCCTTTCGCCGCCTCGTGGAACATTTTCAAAGCCGCACCGACGTGCAGAACATCGACCTGATGAACCTGGCCGGGTTCTGCCGCAACTGCTTGTCCAAGTGGTACAAGGCCGCCGCCGATGAGCGTGGCATCGAGGTCAGCCTCGATGACGCCCGTGAGCAGGTCTACGGCATGCCGTACAGCGAGTGGAAAAACCAATACCAGAAAGAAGCCAGCGCCGACCAACAGGCGGCGTTCGTCAAAGGAAAACAGCATGACTGATCTGAATACCCTGCGCGCCAGCCTCAAGAGTGGTGAACACGCATTTGCCGGCACCCTGGCCTTTATTGCCGCAGGCTACGAGTACCAGCCCCAGGCTTTCAATAACGGTGGTGTGGAGAACGCGGCCGGGCAGAACGAAGGTTCCTGCAAGACCTTGGGCTTGGCCCTGCTGGAAGGCTTGACCGATGAAGAGGCGCTGTTGGCCTTTGGCGAGCACTATCGCTCAGTGGTGGCCACGCCTGAGGGCAGCGACCATGCCAACATTCGGGCGTTGATTGCCCATGGCTTGGCCGGCGTCAAATTCGCTGCCCAGCCGCTGCATCGCAAGGCTTGATGTAGGAGCAGAGCTTGCTCGCGATGCAGACGCCATGGTGCATCTGGCAGAACGCGGTGAGGCTATCGTGAGCAAGCTTTACTCCCACGCCGACCTCCATTCACCTCGATATCGAGCAGTGAGCTTTTGATCCTGTGGGAGCCAAGCTTGCTCGCGATGAACGCGCCGCGGTCTACCTGATACACCGCGGTGCGGCCATCGCAGCCAAGGCTGGCTCCTACAGGGCTGCGTTCTGCAGGCCGTCCAGGTAACGCTCGGTATCCAGTGCTGCCATGCAGCCAGCGCCGGCCGAGGTGATGGCCTGGCGGTAGATGTGGTCAGCCACGTCACCGGCAGCAAATACGCCTTCGACGCTGGTCGCCGTAGCGTTACCGTCACCGCCGCCCTTGACCACCAAGTAGCCGTCTTTCAATTCCAGCTGGCCTTCGAACAACCCAGTGTTCGGGGTGTGGCCGATGGCAATGAATACGCCGTCGACCTTGATTTCGTCGCTGCTGCCGTCGTTGTTTTTAAGGCGAGCACCGGTCACGCCCATGTTGTCACCCAGCACTTCGTCCAGGGTGGCGTTGAGCTTGAGCTCGATCTTGCCTTCAGCAACCCGGGCGTGCAGCTTGTCGATCAGGATTTTCTCGGCGCGGAAGGTTTCGCGACGGTGAACCAGGGTGACCTTGCTGGCGATGTTGGCCAGGTACAGCGCTTCCTCGACAGCGGTGTTGCCGCCACCGACCACGGCCACTGGCTTGTTGCGGTAGAAGAAACCGTCGCAGGTAGCGCAAGCGGAAACGCCTTTGCCCATGAACGCTTCTTCCGACGGCAGGCCCAGGTAACGAGCGCTGGCACCGGTGGCGATGATCAGGGCATCACAGGTGTAGGTGCCGCTGTCACCGGTCAAGGTGTACGGCTTGCTGGCCAGGTCTACCGCATTGATGTGGTCGAAGACGATTTCGGTTTCGAAACGCTCGGCGTGCTCACGCATCCGCTCCATCAGTACCGGGCCGGTCAGGCCATGGACGTCGCCCGGCCAGTTGTCGACTTCGGTGGTGGTGGTCAGTTGGCCACCGGCCTGCATGCCGGTGATCAGCAGTGGCTTGAGGTTGGCGCGGGCAGCGTAGACGGCAGCGCTGTAACCGGCAGGGCCGGAGCCAAGGATAATCACGCGGGAATGACGGACTTCAGACATGACACACTCCTGTCGAACCTGGATGCATCCGGTTCGTGATGGAAACTAAAAAGGCCTCACAACGCCTTGGGGAAGGAATATTGCCAGACCTGAAAACGGTTAGGTACGGTTTACAGGCATTGAAAAGTTGAGCGCACTGTAAACGAGGTGGCAAAGAGTAGAGAAATACCTAAATACAATCCACCTCATAGACGACCTCTATAGCGTCAACCTGCATTGTTACAACTCGTTTCTCACCTATCGCCCGGCACCGTAACTCGGTAAGGTCGGCCCGTTTCCACAGCTTGGAGCTCGCGATGCAAGCCCCCGTACTTTCCGGCCCTCAATACCTGCGTGAAGGGCTGAACCTGATCTTAAGCCCCAACCTGCGGCTGTTCGTACTCCTGCCGCTGGCCATCAACCTGATTTTGTTTGGCGGCCTGATTTACCTGGCCGGTCATCAGTTCAGCCTTTGGGTCGACAGCCTGATGCCCAGCCTTCCCGACTGGCTGAGCTTTCTGAACTACATCCTCTGGCCGCTGTTTGTGGTGCTGGTGGTGCTGATGGTGTTTTTCACCTTCACGATGCTGGCCAACATCATTGCCGCGCCGTTCAATGGCTTTCTGGCGGAAAAGGTCGAGGTGGTGGTGCGTGGCACCGATGACTTCCCGGCCTTCAGCTGGGGCGAACTGACTGCCATGGTTCCGCGTACCTTTGGGCGGGAATTGCGCAAGCTGGGTTATTTCCTGCCGCGCGCCATCGGTTTATTCATCCTGTCGTTCATTCCGGTGGTCAATATCGTCGCCGCCCCCCTCTGGCTGTTGTTCGGTGTATGGATGATGGCCATTCAGTACATCGACTACCCGGCAGACAACCACAAAATGAGCTGGCAAGACATGCTCGCCTGGCTGCGCGCCAAGCGCTGGCAGAGCCTGAGCTTTGGCGGCAGCGTCTACCTGGTGTTGCTGATTCCGCTAGTGAACATTGTGATGATGCCGGCAGCGGTGGCCGGGGCGACCTTGTTCTGGGTACGTGAGCGGGAAGCGCGCTCACTCTGATCATTGTGTGGGAGCCGGCTTTAGCCGGCGATGGCCACACCGCGGTTCCCCGATGCACCGCGGTGTGGCCATCGCGAGCAAGCTCTGCTCCTACAGCACCGTTCATCAATCCATCTTGTAACTGTCACACCAGCGCAATGCTCGCGATCGACACTGGTCGTCATGACAGCACCCTTTCTGCACATCACTCTAATCAGCGAAACCTTCCCACCTGAAATCAACGGCGTGGCCAATACCCTTGGTCGCCTGAGCGAGGGCTTACGGGCACTAGGGCATCGGGTTGAGCTGGTGCGGCCACGCCAAAGCGTCGATGAAGCGACCGGCGCCAGTGATGACCTGCTGCTGTGTCGCGGCTGGCCATTGCCCGGCTACCCTGGACTGCAATGGGGCCAGGCCTCCATGCACAAGTTGCTGCGCCGTTGGACGCGACAGCGCCCGGATGTGCTTTATATCGCCACCGAAGGCCCCTTGGGGCTCAGCGCCCTGCGGGCGGCCAGACGGTTGGGCATTGCCGTGGTCAGCGGTTTTCATACCAACTTCCAGCAGTATTCCGGGGTGTACGGGCTGGGCCTCTTGAATCGGGTGCTAACCCATTACCTGCGCTGGTTTCATCGTCGTACCCAGATCACCCTGGTGCCCAGCCCCAGCCAGTCGATAGCGCTGGAGCGGCGAGGCTTTGAAGGCCTGGCGCTGCTCTCGCGGGGTGTGGACAGCCGGTTATTTCATCCCAGCAAGCGCTCGCCGGCGCTGCGTGAGCAATGGGGCCTGGCCGACGATGACATTGCCCTGCTACACGTCGGACGCCTGGCGCCGGAGAAGAACCTTGGAATGCTCAAGCGCAGCTTCGATGCCCTGGCCCTCACCTACCCCTCCCGTCGTATCAAATTGATCGTGGTCGGTGATGGCCCGCAACGCGCCGCGCTGGAGCAACAATTGCCGCAGGCGATTTTCTGCGGCGCACAACGCGGCGAAACCCTGGCTGAACACTATGCGTCAGGCGATATATTCCTGTTTCCCAGCCTGACCGAAACCTTTGGCAATGTAGTGCTCGAAGCCTTGGCCTCAGGCCTTGGCGTGGTGGCTTACGATGAAGCTGCCGCCGCCCAGCACATCCGCCACGGTCACAACGGTGCCCTGGCGATGCCGGGAGATGAAGCAGCGTTTATCGACGCCGCCGCCTGGCTGCTGGAAGAGGCTGAAACCTTGCGCCGGGTGCGCCTGAACGCACGGCAACATGCCAGTCGCCAAGGCTGGCCAGCGATCATCGAACAATTTGAAGGGTTTCTGCGTAGCGCCTGCAAGACCACAGACGCTGCAGTGCATCCTCAGTTACTGGCGATCAAACCAGGGTCGTCAACGCTTCGCGGCTGAACGGCAAAATGTCCTGTTCTCGCCCCTCGCGAACCTTGAGCGCCCAGTCCGGGTCCACCAGCAATGCACGCCCCACTGCGACCAAATCAAACTCATCGTTATTCAAACGCTTGAGCAGATTTTCAAGGCTGGCCGGCTGCGCCACTTTGTCGGTCGACACCATGAACTGCAAAAACTCGTCATCGAGTCCCACGCTTCCCACGGTAATGGTCGGCTTACGGGTCAGCTTACGAGTCCAGCCGGCCAAATTCAGCTCCGAGCCCTCAAATTCGGGTTCCCAGAAGCGGCGAGTCGAGCAGTGAAAGATGTCCACACCGGCTTCGACCAACGGCTGCAGGAACTCGCCCAACGCTTCGCTGCTCGTCACCAGGCGTGCGCTGTAATCCTGCTGCTTCCACTGGGAGTAGCGAAAGATAATCGGAAAGTCGGGCCCAACTGCGGCTCGCACAGCCCGAATCAATTCGATGGCAAACCGTGAGCGATTGGCCAGCGAGCCACCGTACTCGTCGGTGCGACGGTTGCTGTGGTCCCAAAAAAACTGGTCGATCAGGTAGCCGTGGGCGCCATGAATTTCCACGCCATCCATACCAATGGCCTGGGCGTCGCGGGCGGCCTGGGCGAAGGCGGCAATGACCTCGCCGATATCCTCAAGGCTCATGCCGTGCACCAAGGTTTCCCCGTCCTTGATTTTTTCGCTGGGGCCAAAGCCCGGCACACTGGCGTCCGGCTCGGTACCCTTGCGACGCACGCTGCCGACATGCCACAGCTGCGGGACTATTTTGCCGCCCTCGGCATGGACGGCATCGACCACGGCTTGCCAGCCAGCCAAGGCCTCTTCGCCATAAAACCGCGGTACGTGAGGGTAACCGTTGGCTGCCTTGTGCCCAACCGTGGTGCCTTCGGTGATAATCAGCCCGACACCGGCTGCCGCGCGACGACGGTAATACTCCACCACCTTGGCGCCAGGCACACCGCCGGGTGAGAAGGAGCGCGTCATCGGCGCCATGACCACGCGCGAGGGCAACTGTAGCGAACCCAGGCTGAAAGGTTGGAACAGGGCATTGACCGACATGCGGAACTCTCCGAGCAGATGGGGAATAGAGAGGTGCAGGATAGGTGGCCGTGGCCTGTGCGGCCCAGCACTATTGATATTGGTGATAAGAGGAAAAAACGACGGCGCTGTAGGAGCCGGCTTTAGCCGCGATGAACGCACCGCGGTTTGCCTGACGCACCGCGGGCTAAAGCCGGCTCCTACCCCAAAGCAGGTCAGGTCAGCGCTTTTTCGATGGCCTGGATCACTGTCTGATCATCCGGTGCGGTGCGCGGCGAAAAGCGCGCCAGCACCCGGCCATCCTTGCCGACCAGGAATTTCTCGAAGTTCCAGCTGATATCGCCTGGAAACTCTGCGCCCTCACCCGCCAGCAAGCGGTACAGCTGATGGCGATCATGGCCGTTGACTTCAATCTTGCTGCCCAGCGGGAAACTCACACCGTAGTTCAGGCTGCAAAACTCTTTGATTTCATTTTCGCTCCCAGGCTCCTGCCCGGCAAACTGATTGCATGGCAAGCCCAACACACTGAAACCCTTGCCTTTGTACTGCTGATACAGGTTTTCCAAGGCCGCATACTGAGGCGTCAGCCCGCACTTGGAAGCCACGTTGACCACCAGTACAACCTGCCCCTTCAGAGGTGCCAACGGCAAGTCCTTGCCATCCAGTCCTTGCAACTTAAGGTCGTGAAAAGCACTCATGACGATCTCCCCTATCTTGATCCCTGAAGCCCCTGATTACCGCCACAAGGAATACTGACAGACAAAAAAAAGCGCCCATCCAGGCCGACAGCAGGCTAATGTAAGCCTGCCTTGACCTGCTCGGGCGCCTCTACGGCTTTCTGAGCTTAGCAGCAGAAATCAGTGGTGATGACCACCTTCGCCATGAACGTGGCCATGAGCCACTTCTTCCTGGCTGGCATCACGAATGTCGACAATCTTCACCTGGAAGGTCAGGCGCTGGCCAGCCAGTGGGTGGTTGCCGTCGACGGTCACGTCGTCGCCGTCCAGGTCGCGAATGGTGACGATCTGCATCTGGCCGTCCGGCGCCGAAGCGTGGAACTGCATGCCCACTTCCAGCTCGTCGACACCTTCGAACATGCTGCGGCTCAGGGTGCTGACCAGTTCAGCGGAGTATTCGCCGTAGGCTTCTTCAGGCTCGATGGACACTTTCAGCTCTTCGCCGACGTCCTTGCCTTCCAGGGCCTTTTCCAGACCCGGGATGATGTTACCTGCGCCGTGCAGGTAGACCAGCGGAGCGCCGCCGGCAGAGCTGTCGATGACCTCACCAGCGTCGTTGGTGAGGGTATATTCGATGGACACAGCCTTGTTGGCAGCGATCGGCATGGGGCGGGACCTTTTGCATAAGAATGTTGAATCGACAAGTGTAACCAAGCCCTCGCCTGAAAGCTAACGCAAGGAGGACAGACGGCCCACCAGCGTTGTCGCGTGCGCTCAGGGGGTCGATGGCGCTACCCTAGGCAATTGATTCAGAGGTTGGCGGGCTTGCACCACGCCGGCCCCCTGCACGCACATTTCGAGAAGTTCGCATGCAAACTTTTTTTATCGCGCCGACCGACTTCGGCGTCGGCTTGACCTCTATCAGCCTTGGCCTGGTACGCACGCTTGAGCGCGCGGGCCTGAAAGTCGGCTTCTTCAAGCCGATCGCTCAACCTCACCCTGGCGATACCGGCCCTGAGCGCTCCACCGAACTGATCGCTCGCACCCACGGCCTCAAGCCCCCCAAGCCGCTGGCCCTGGCCCATGTCGAACGCATGCTCGGTGACGGCCAACTGGACGAACTGCTGGAAGAAATCGTCAGCCTTTATCAGCAGGCAGCGGTCGGCAAGGACGTGCTGATTGTCGAAGGCATGGTGCCGACCCGACACGCCAGCTACGCCGCCCGGGTTAACCAGCACTTGGCCAAGAGCCTGGACGCCGAGGTCATCCTGGTCTCGGCGCCGGACAACGAGGTGCTGACCGAACTGTCCGGCCGGGTAGAGCTGCAGGCCCAATTGTTCGGCGGCCCACGGGACCCGAAAGTGCTGGGCGTCATCCTTAACAAGGTTCGCACCGACGAAAGCATGGATGAGTTCGCCGCACGCCTGCGCGAACACTCGCCGCTGCTGCGCGGGGGTGATTTCCGCCTACTGGGTTGTATTCCCTTCCAGGCCGACCTCAACGCCCCCCGCACCCGCGATGTGGCGGAGCTCTTGGGCGCACAGGTGATCAATGCCGGGGACTATGAAACCCGGCGCATGAACAAGATCATCATCTGCGCCCGCACCGTGCTCAACACCTTGCAACTCCTCAAGCCCGGTACGCTGGTGGTGACGCCGGGCGATCGCGACGACATCATTCTGGCCGTCAGCCTGGCCGCCATCAACGGTGTGCCCCTGGCCGGCCTGCTCCTGACCAGCGACACCGTGCCCGACCCGCGGATCCTCGAACTGTGCCGCGGCGCCCTGCAGGCGGGCCTGCCCGTGCTGTCGGTGAGCACAGGCTCCTATGACACCGCCAACCGCCTCAATGGCCTGAACAAGGAAATCCCGATCGATGACCGCGAACGTGCGGAGATCATCACCGATTTCGTCGCCAGCCACCTGGACGCTGCCTGGTTACACCAACGTTGTGGTACGCCACGCGAGCTTCGCCTGTCACCGGCAGTGTTCCGCTATCAGTTGATCCAGCGCGCCCAGCAGGCCAACAAGCGCATCGTCCTGCCCGAGGGCAGCGAACCGCTGACGGTACAGGCCGCTGCCATTTGCCAGGCCCGTGGCATCGCTCGCTGCGTGCTGCTGGCCAAACCAGAAGACGTCTATGCCGTGGCCCAGGCCCAGGACATCGTGCTGCCCGAAGGTCTGGAGATCCTCGACCCGGACCTGATCCGTGAGCGCTATGTCGAGCCCATGGTGGCCTTGCGCAAGAGCAAAAGCCTCAACGCACCGATGGCCGAACAGCAGCTGGAGGACCCGGTGGTGATCGGCACCATGATGCTGGCGCTCGATGAAGTAGACGGCTTGGTCTCGGGCCTGATCCATTCCACCGCCAACACCATCCGTCCTGCCCTGCAGCTGATCAAGACCGCGCCGGGCTGCACACTGGTGTCCTCGGTGTTCTTCATGCTGTTTCCCGAGCAGGTACTGGTGTACGGCGACTGCGTGATGAACCCGCACCCCAGCGCTGCGGAACTGGCCGAAATCGCCCTGCAAAGCGCCGACTCCGCTGCGGCCTTTGGCGTCGCGCCGCGGGTTGCGATGATCAGCTATTCCAGCGGCAACAGCCTGGGCGACGAGGATGTGGAGAAGGTTCGTGAAGCCACGCAGCTGGCCCGCGAAGCCCAACGCGACCTGCAGATCGACGGCCCGTTGCAGTACGACGCCGCCGCCAATATAGACGTGGCCCGCCAGCTGGCCCCGGACAGCCCCGTGGCCGGTCGCGCCACGGTGTTTGTGTTCCCGGACTTGAACACAGGCAACACCACCCACAAGGCGGTGCAGCGCAGCGCCGACTGCGTCAGCCTTGGGCCGATGCTGCAAGGCTTGCGCAAACCGGTCAACGACCTGCCCCGTGGCGCCCAGGTAGATGACATCGTCTACACCATCGCCCTGACGGCGATTCAGGCCAACCGTAGCGCCGACCTCTAGGACCGTCCATGCTTGCCTTTTTACCCGCTGCCCTGCGAGGCGTGATCGCCTCGCTGTTATTGGGGCTCAACACACTCGTTTGCTGCGTACCGTTGTTTGTCGCCAGCCTGTTGAAACTGTGCCTGCCCTTCCCGGCTGCCCAGCGCGTCTGTGACGTGCTGATGCGGCATATCCACGAAGCCTGGATCAGCGCCAACAAAGGCTGGATGCGCCTGGTCGCGCCGACTCGCTGGCGCGTCAGCGGGCTCGAAGGGCTGGACTACCAGCACTCTTACCTGATCACCAGCAATCACCAGAGCTGGGTGGACATCCTGGTGCTGCAATACGTGCTCAACCGGCGTATCCGGCCCTTGAAGTTTTTCCTCAAGCAAGTACTGATCTGGGTGCCCGTCATTGGCCTTGCCTGGTGGGCACTGGGCTTTCCGTTCATGAAGCGCTACAGCAAGGCGTACCTGGCCAAACACCCGGAAAAGCAAGGCAAGGATCTGGAAACCACGCGCCGTACCTGTGCCAAGTTCCGTCACCAACCCACGGCCATCTTCAACTTTGCCGAGGGGACTCGCTTTACCCCCGCCAAGCATGCCCAGCAACAATCACCGTTTCGCCACCTGCTCAAACCCAAGGCAGGCGGGATCGCCTTTGTGCTGGACGCCATGGGCGAGCAATTGCAATCGATCATCAACGTGACCCTGCACTACCCGGGCGGCCACCCGGGGTTCTGGGACCTACTGTGCGGCCGCGTGCGGGAGATAGTGGTGGTGCTGGAAGAAATCGAAATACCGCAGGCGTTCATAGGCAAGAGCTATGACCAGGACGAAGCCTATCGCCAGGAATTTCAGGCGTGGATCAATGGGCTTTGGGAAGAGAAGGATCGGTTGCTTAGCGAACTGAAATAAACCGCGGCGCCTGCATCGCAGCCAAGGCTGGCTCCTACACGAACTGGTAGCCTGCATCGCCGGCAAGCCGCGCTCCTACGTAGGAGCCGGGCTTGCCCGCGATGCAGGCGCCGCGCTGTGTCAGGTAAGCCGCCTCACGGGCAGCCAACCAACGCAATTTACTGCTGGTATTGCTGGCCAGGAATCGGCTTGAGGTTGACCTCGACGCGACGGTTCTGGGCACGGCCATTGGCGTCGGCGTTGCTGGCGATCGGCTGATCAGGCCCTGCGCCACGCACCGAAAGGCGCGAGCCATCCACACCTTGGGAAGTCAGGTAGGTGCTGACCGCCTGGGCGCGCTGCAGCGACAGGTCCATGTTGTGCTGGCGGCTGCCGGTGCTGTCGGTGAAACCGATGATCTCGATGTTGTTCTGGTTGAACTGCTTGAAGGAGTTGGCCAGGTTGTTCAGCGGTGAGTAAAAGCTGCTGGCAATGGCCGAAGAGTCGGTGCCGAAGGTGATGTTGCCCGGCATGATCAGTTTGATCTGATCGCCTTCACGCTGCACTTCAACGCCGGTGTTGGCCATGCTGGCACGCAGGGCGGCTTCTTGCTTGTCAGCGTAGTAGCCGTAGCCGGCCGCGGCCGCGCCAACGGCAGCGGCGCCAATCAGCGCACCCTTGCCACGGTTGTCGTGATCGATGGCGGCACCCGCCAAGGCACCGGCCAGCGCACCCAGGCCGCCGTACTTGGCGGTCTTGCTCATGCCGGAGGACTCTTGCGTCTGACCTTGGCTATTGTAGGGGTTCTGGGATGCACAGCCGGACAGCAAGGCCACGGCCGTGGCGACAATGATCATGCGACGCGAGGTGAACATTGGTAAAGCTCCTGATCTTTCTTTCGGTGGTTACAGCCTGATGCTGCGGACCTTTGTTGGCCTTTGAGCGCAACGGTCGCAAAAAATTCCGTGCAGACCCTTCAGGCATTTGCAAAAGGATAGTCTGCCTAGCGGCCATCAAGCCCGCACAAACGGATTCTCGCGCATTTCATCGCCCAGCCGGGTATCCGGCCCGTGGCCAGTCACCACTGTCGCCTCTTCATCAAGGCTATACAGCCGCTGCTTGATCGAGCGCACGATGGTCGGCTGATCACCGCCCCACAAATCCGTGCGGCCAATACCACGACGGAACAACGTGTCGCCGGCAATCAACAGCTTGGACTCTGCAAACCAGAAGCTCATGGACCCCGGCGTATGCCCCGGCGTGTGCAACGCCACACCGCAGCCGCAGGCCAGTTCTTCATCGTCTTCCAGCCAACGGTCCGGCGAAGGCACCGGCGTGTACGGCACGCCGAACATCTGGCACTGCATTTCCAGGTTGTCCCACAGGAATTGATCGGCCTTGTGCAGATGCAAGGTCGCACCCGTCTTCTCCTTCAACTGACCGGAGGCCAGGAAGTGATCCAGATGGGCGTGGGTGTGGATGATACTGACCACCTTCAGGCCCAGCGCATCGAGGCGGGCGAGGATCAGCTCATGGTTGCCGCCTGGGTCGACGACAATGGCTTTCTTGCTGATCGGGTCACCTATGATGGTGCAGTTGCACTGCAACGGGCCGACGGGGAAGGTTTCGCGGATGAGCGGGGGGTTGTTAGAGGTCATGGATAGTCCTGAGGAAAACGGGCTGATTGGGACGAAGTGTTACATGCCCAACCCTTACACAAAACCCCGTTTTACCTGCGATGACCTCACCGCGGTGTATCAGGTAAATCGCGGTGTGTTCATCGCGGCTAAGCCGGCTCCTACACGCGTTGTAGGAGCAGACCTTGGTCGCGATGGGATCCCCATGGCATCCCCGCACACCGCGAGGATTACAGCAGCCCCAGCGACTGCGCCTTGGCTACCGCCTGTGTACGCCGCGCCACGCCCAGTTTACTGTTGATGTGGCTGGCGTGGGTCTTGACCGTGTGCAGCGAGATAAACAGCTGTTGGCTGATCTGTTGGTTCGAGCAGCCTTGGGCGATCAACTCCAGCACAGCCCGTTCGCGGCTGCTGAGCAGTTCAATCGGGGCGCTGGCCAGCGCTTGCGCTTCGCGTGTGGGTAAAGCGTCCAGCAGCGCTTGTTGGGTGAGGCTTGGGGAGTGATGTTGAAGTTGCTCACGAAGCCAATCCGGGTGCTGGCGGATCAGACGATCAAATGGCAGCAGTGCTCCACCTTCGGCCGCTTGAAGGCTGCGACTGAATAAGGATCTGGCTTCAGGCTGCTGGCCATTGCCCAGCAGCCATCCGATCCATTGGTTCAAGGCCATGACGCTAAGCAAATGGCCACCGCTGGCTTGCCCCTGGGCATCCAGTCGAAACAACCTTTCCTGCGCTTGGGCCGGTCGTTGCTGAACCTGCGCCAGCTGCGCCTGTTGCAACTCGATATGCAGCGCCAACTGGGGATGGAACTCCGGCGCCGCTGCCGCCTGCTCTCCCCCGTAGGTCTGGCCTAGGCGCAATAACCAGGCTTCGGCCAAGTCTGTTCGGCCTTGGGCCAGCCATAGTTCGCATTTGATCAGGGTGATCATCGCCAAGTAGTAAATGGGCGGCACGTCCCAGATGTGCATCAAGCGCTCGGCCTCGGCAAGCTGGGTGAAGGCTTCGGCAAAGCGACCTTCTCGCCCATCCAGCCCGGCCAACACGCAATGGCCGATCAGCACGCTGATATCCCGGCAAGCCCGCGCTTCGTTCAGACCGGCCTGCAGACGTTGGCGACCGGCCTGCGGTTGCAGGCGCGCCACCAGCAAATAGCCCTCATACAGCGTCAAGCGCGCTCGCACTGCATACAGCCGCTGAGCTGATAACCCCTGCAGGCGCCGCAACCCTTGATGCACTTCATCGAGGGCACGTAGCACTTCGCCCCTGGCATGCAGCACGCGCGCCCGGTCATAGTGGGCCAAGGCTTCAAACATGGGGTTGCCCACGCGCTGGGCCAATTCCAGTGCCTCACGGTTCCAACGCCGCGCTCGCCAGAAATCGGCATCGACAATCGCCAGGTTGGAAAGCGTGGACAAGCACATCAGGCGTTGGCCATAACGTTTGATTGGCAGGCTTAGCAACGCTTCGGTGCAATAGGCCAGTGTGCGCTGCCGATCACCACGACCGCGGGCGATGATGCCGCTCAAGGCCAGCCACTGGGCCAACATCGACTTTTGAGCCGTGGCCGAAGGCGCCGGCAGAAAGCGGCTCAGGTGAGCGGCCAATGCTTCAGCGGCATCCAGTTGGCAGGCCAGCGCCAGGGCCCAGCTGTACAGCACGATCAGACGCGGGGAGCTACTGAGCAGGCTGTCAGGCAAGTCCATTTTCCAGCGCAGCAGCATGCCAACATTCTGCTCGGCAAGCAGTTGCTCTTCCGAGAGGTTCTGTACCAGGTTGGCGGCCACATCCAGATGCCCGGCACGCAATGCCTGCTCGACCGCTTCATCAAGCAGGTCCTGCGTGTTGAACCAGCGGCAGGCACGCAAATGCAAGCTGGCCGCCGGAATACCGCTGGAGCGGGTGCGCAGCAAGTCGGAAAACAGGTGGTGATAGCGAAACCAGTGGCCTTGGGCGTCCAGTGGCACCAGAAACACCTGATGGGCCTGCAAATAGCGCAGGATCTCGGCGCTGTCATGGGCCTCGCGCATGGCGTCGCACAGTTCTGCGCAGAAACGATCCTGGCAGGCGGTGTCATAGAGAAAGGCCTGGATCTCGGGTGTCAGGCCGTCGATGACTTCTTCAAGCAAGTAATCGCGAATCAGCCCTTCGCCACCGTGCATGGCCTGCGGCAATACCGCATCCCCACCGGCAGCGGCCAGCAACCAGAAACGCAGCCCCGCCACCCAGCCTTCACTGCGCTGAACCAGGCTGTCGAGGGCCTGGCCGTGAAGGCTGGAGGAATGCTGGCCGAGGATCGCAATGGACTCGGCCTCGGTCAGGCGCAGGTCCTGTTCGTTCAGTTCCAGCAACTGGCGTGAGAGGCGCAGACGCGCCAAGTGCCACTCCGGGCGCTGGCGACTGGTGACCAGCAACACCAGGCCTGCCGGCAAATGGTTGAGAAAAAACTGCAGGCAGCGGTCCAGGATCGGGCCCTGTGCCAGGTGGTAGTCATCGAGTACCAGCAGCACCGGTTGTTCGGGCTGAAGTTGCTCACCCAACTCATCGAGCAGGCCGTCGAGCCATTCTTCGAAGGCGAAGGGTTGATGCCGTTGGCGCATTTTCAGCAGGCCCATCGCCTGGCCGCCCAACAAGGGAAAGTGCTGTTGCAAGCCTTCGAGCAAGCGCTCCAGAAACCGCCCCGGGTCATTGTCGCGGCGGTTCAGGCCCAACCACAGGCTGCGCCATTGTTCAGGCAAGTGTTGACAGAACTCGATGGCCAGCGAGCTTTTGCCAAAGCCTGCCGGGGCGCTGACCAGCATTAAACGCCCGCTGAGCCCCGCTGCCAATCGTTCGCACAAACGCCCCCTCGGCACATGGCCCTCAGGTAGCGGTGGACGATAGAACGGCCCTTCCAGCGACGGCGTGGCGCGACCGGTCAGGCCTTGCAAACGGGACAGATCAGTCATATTCCGGCTCAGGTCGAAAGTGCTGTTGTCGGCAGTGCAGATGTCCGCAGACTAGCGGTTAAATCGAGGGAGTTGAAGATTCTTTTACAACAAATGTCTGTGACAAGATGTTATCGAGAAAAGATGACAAGGATGTGCGGGGACAACGCATCTGGCAAACCGCGGCGTGATCGAGTGTAGGAGCAGAGCTTGCCGGAATGCCGGACCATCGCGATGCAGGCGCCGCGGTCTTGGAATAAACCGCGGTGATGCAATCGCGAGCAAGCTCTGCTCCTACAAGTCTTTTAGCGCACCCCATCCTGGCGCAGCGCCGCCGGGGTGAAGTCGCTGGTATTGGCCATATAGCCAAAGTCGTACGCCTTTTTCTCTTCGTTCTTCATGCCCAGCGCCAGATAGCGCCCAGACTGCAGGTCGTAGAGGGTTTCCAGGGTGTACCACGGTACCTGGACGTTGTAGTACGGCTGGGCATGAGCCTCGGCTACACGCCACAGTTGGCCACGACCATCGTAGTGGTCGATCACCGCGGCCTGCCAGGTGTCTTCGTCGATGTAGAAGTCGCGCTTGGCGTAGATATGGCGCTGGCCTTCCTTCAGGGTTGCGACCACATGCCAGACCCGGCGCAGCTCGTAGCGGGTCAGGTCCTGGTTGATGTGGCCGGCCTTGAGGATATCGGCGTACTTGAGGGTCGGTGAGTCCAGCTTGTAGGCATCGGATCCGATGTACATCTCTTTCTTGCCTTCAAGCTTCCACTCGTAGCGGTCGGGTGCGCCGTTGTACATGTCCAGGTTGTCGGAGGTGCGCAAGCCATCGGCTGCAGTGCCCGGGCCATCGTAGGACACTTGCGGCGCACGACGAACCCGGCGCTGGCCCGCGTTGTAGACCCACGCCAAGCGCGGCTCCTTGACCTGGTCCAGGGTCTCATGCACCAGCAGTACACCACCGGCCAGGCGCGCGGGTGCTGTGACCTTCTGCTTGAAGAAGAAGAGGATGTTGCCCGGGCTGCTTGGGTCGTAGTCCTTCATCTTGTCGCGGAATACAAATTGATCCTGGAAGTACACCAGGCTGTAGGAGCCAGTCGGTTGCGGTGTGGCCTGGGTCACCAGCCGCGTAACGCTACCCCCCCGGTAGCGGGTGATGTGGTTCCAGATGACTTCAACACCGTCCTTGGGAATGGGAAACGGCACAGCGGTCTTGAAGTTCTCCAGGCCGTTGCCGCCCGCCGCCAGTTTGGTGTGGGTGGCGTTTTCCTTGATCGCCGCGAACACGTCATCTGGCACAGTGGCGCCGCGATGGGACGGATAGACCGGCATCGTGAAGGATTCCGGGTAGCGCTTGAACATGGCGATCTGGCCAGGGGCCAGTTTGTCTTTGTACTGCTCAACGTTTTGCGCGGTGATGGTAAACAGCGGCTTTTCATTGGCGAACGGGTCGGACAGAAATCCCTTGGCATCGACCGTGCCAGCATTCTTCGGCAGCGGCGCCCAGGCCGGGATGGTACCGGCGGCATTGCCAGCCTTTTCCGCGCCCATGGGCGTCAAAGTAGTGCCCAGCTTGGCCGCTTCAGTGGCCGACACTGCCGCCATGACGCCGGTTGCCAACATCGACAGCCCCAGCACACCGACCTGCAACAACTGTTTGGTTGTGTTCATTTTCATGATGACTCCGAATTCTCTGTGCTTAGAAGTTCACGCCGAAGCTGAGCGAAACAAAGTCGCGATCGTCCACGGTGGTGTACTTGCCATCGAAGAAATTGGTATAGGAAAGGCTGGTGGTGTAGGTGTTCTGGTATTCGGCATCCACCCCGAGGCTGACGGCCTTGCGGCCTTCCTCGAAGTTACCGCCAGGGCCTGGCGAATAGCCGTCGACGTCATGAGACCAGGCGATGTTGGGCTTGAGATTCACACCGGCGAAGACGTCGTTGTAGTCCCAGATGGCCCGGGCGCGGTAGCCCCATGAGGTGGCCGTGGTAAAACCTTCGTCGTTGCAGTTGCGGCTCAGGTTATTAGTGGCGGCACCAGGGCCTGCGCCGGCAATGGTGCTGGTGTTGAGCGCCACGCACGTATTGGCGCCACCGGTAGCCGGCAGCTCGCCTGGGCCATAGACCGGGTCGCGGCCGTAACGCACATTGGACGTGCTTTCGAGCCCGCCCACATGGGTCACGCCCACTTCACCCACCAGGGTCAGGCGGCTGGCGCCCATGACCTGATCGAAGAAGTGCGTGAGGGTGGTCTGGAATTGTGTGATTTCCTTACGACGGTAGCCGTGCAAGTCCTGGCCGGGAACGCCATTGAGCAGCGATGCGTTAGCCAAGGCCCCACCAATGGGCCGCACACCGGAAAACAGGATATCGGTGGAGTTCAACTGCACGGGTGCGTTGGGTCGGTAGCTGACCTCGCCGCTCCAGGCGGTACCGGTGGGTAGGGTGGTGGAGAAACTCAAGCCGTACAGGCGAATGTCTTCAGGGTATTCCACGAAATAGCTGGAGTTACCCGCGACGATCAACGGCGCCAGCGCGCGCAGGTTGGCTGGCAGGGCCGCCAGGCTCGCAAACGTCTGGGCCGAGGCACCAGTGGCGCTGAAGATCGGCGCACGGCTGTGGTAGTTCATGAAATAGGCGCCGAACTCGGTGTCCAGCGGGTCGAACAGATAACGAAACGCCACACCGAACTGGCCGCCGTCGCGGGCATCGCGATCGCCGCCTCGGCGAATCAACACGCCCTCTTCGTTCACATCGACATTACGCGAGGCCAGGAACGGCAGCGCAGCAGCCGGAAGGGCGGATCGCTTGTTCAACACCCGCAGGTTGTTGTCGCAGCCATCGGCGATGATGTCCGGCTGGGAGAAAAAAGTGCCGCAGTTATCCACAACCGTCTGGTCCCACTCCAGCTGGTAGAAAGCTTCAGCCGAGAGTTTGTCGGTCAGGCTCTGGGACACATAAAACATATTGACCGGGATCAAGCCTTCCTTGACCTCAGCGCCAGGGCGGCGAAACGCCGACACGTCAATGGGGTTGATGGCGTTGATGCCGCTGCCGATAAAGGTACTTTCCCCCCAACTCACCACCTGCTTGCCCAAGCGCACTGAGCCCGGCTGATCAGCAATGTCGTAGTTGTGATAGACGAAGGCGTCGAGAATCTGTCCGCCAGACGACTGGGCGCCTTCCTTTCGATTGTGGTCGCTGATGTCCTTGAACTCGCGCCCCTCGTCCTTGAGCTCGAAGTCATACCAGTACTTACCGCGCACGAACATGCCGGTGTCGCCGTACTTGAGCTCCAGGTCATGGATGCCCTTGAAGATTTTCGAGAAGGTTTCACCGCGTTTGAAATTCAGGTGGCCGTCGTCCGAGGTTTGGGACAGGCCACTGCCGCCGTTGTTGACGCCGATAAGATTTCTATTGGCCTTTTCAGTTGACCAACTGGTACCGACAGACAGTGAGGAGTCGAACTGACCTTCGACTTCACCGATGTTGAAGCTGACACCAAAGGCGGGACTGGCAAGCGTAGAAGCAAGGCTGACGGCCAAGGGCAATCTTGCCCGGCGCCAGAAAGGTTTTGCAGTGGACATCGACGCTACTCCATGTACTTTTTTTGTTATGGCGGTGAGTCCCTTTAAAAACGCATCGAACGACCTTGATTGCGCAGCGTTCAGGTCGACCTCGTTCCTAAAAATCCCCTGAGCCGACTATAACCAGCCGCCTGTACGGCTTGATCCCTCTAAAGTGTGATTTGCAAATGGCGAGCGTCTGGCCCGCCCATTGTGGCGTGAAAGCGCCTATCAGCACAGGGCAAGAATGGCTCAAGATCGCGGCTTGAGAACCCAAGCGCTTGCTTGGGAGGGGAAGCCGCGCCCGAGTGGGCGCGGCGGCATATCGGTCAAAGGGTGGACAAAAAGGTGCTGTTGTTGGCCTGCCACTCGCTGATGTCCAGGCGGATACGTTTTTTATCCAGCTTGCCGACGCTGGTCTTGGGAACTTCTGTAACAAGCGCTATCTGGCTGGGAATGGCCCACTTGTTGATCAGCCCCATTTCCACAAAGGGCTTGAGGTGTTCCTTCAGGGCCTTGGCATCGATGACCTGCCCTTCGCGTGCCACCAGCAAGGCGAACGGGCGCTCGCCCCACTGCGGGTCGGGAATGCCGACCACGGCTACTTCGCGGACAGCCGGATGGCGGCTGATCAGGTCTTCCAACTCCAGCGACGACACCCACTCGCCGCCCGTCTTGATCACGTCCTTGATACGGTCGCGAATATCGATCACACCCATGCCGCACAGGGTGGCCACATCGCCTGTGTGCAGCCAGCCGCCCTTCCACAGTTCCGCGCCCTTCTCGGGTTCGCGGAAATAGCCCATGGTCAGCCAGGGTGCTCGCAGTACCAACTCGCCTTGCGTCTCGCCATCGGCGGGCAGGAAGTTGCCGTCGGCATCGACCACCGCCGCCTCCACCAGCGGCACCGGCACGCCGGCCTTGATGCGATAGGTAATGCGCTCGTCTTCGCTGCCGGCCAGCAGCTCTTCGTTGATGTGGGCACAGGACACCAGCGGGCAAGTTTCCGACATGCCGTAGGCGGCTGTCAGTTGAATGCCACGCGCCTTGGCCGCTTCATACAGTGCGCGGTTGAGCGCACTGCCGCCGATGATGATTTTCCAGCCATTGAAATCAGCCGGGCCGGATTTGGCGTTGAGCAGCATCTGCAGGATGGTCGGCACGCAGTGGGAGAAGCTGACTTTTTCGTCGCGCCACAGTTTCACCAGCAGATCGGGGTCGTATCGGCCTGGATAGACTTGCTTGATGCCCATCATGGTCGCGACGTACGGAATGCCCCAGGCATGCACATGGAACATCGGGGTGATCGGCATGTAGACGTCATCAGTCCCGAGCAGCCGTATGCTGTCAATACCGCCGACTACCGAGGCCGCCGCCAGGGTGTGCAGCACCAGTTGCCGATGGGTGAAGTACACGCCCTTGGGGTTGCCCGTGGTACCGGTGGTGTAGAAGGTCGTGGCCACCGAGTTCTCGTCGAAATCCGGGAAATCGTAGCGTGGGCTCGCCGCGGCCAGCAGTTGCTCGTATTCACCGATCAGGTTGGGCAGGTCGGCGGTTTTTTCCTCGCCATCGGTCAGCAGCAGCGTTTTTTCGATCGTGGTGAGTTGCCCGCCAATGGCGTTGTAGAGCCCGACGAAATCGCTGTTGACCAGCACAAAACGGTCGTCGGCATGGTTCATGGTGAACAGGATCTGCTCGGGCGACAGGCGCACGTTGATGGTGTGCACCACCGCACCGATCATCGGGATAGCGAACATGCACTCGAGATAGCGATGGCTGTCCCAGTCCATCACCGCCACCGTATCACCGGCCTTGACGCCGGCTTCGGTCAGCACATTGGCCAACCGCGCGATCCGCTCATTGAGGGTGGAGTAGCTGTAGCGCAATTGATCGCGGTAGACGATTTCGCGGGTTTTCTCGTAGCGATTGCCCGACATCAGCAAGCGCTTGATCAACAGCGGGAACTCATAGGCACCGTCGGCCGGTGGAATAATGCGCGTCTGCAACATAAAAATCCCTCTACTGAGTGCTCAGGCTAGACAAGAGCCTCCCACTCTAGAGCCTCTAGGTGACGATCAAATCACCCAAAGGTATGATTTTTTGCGCAATCGCCAGCCGAAGGAATCAATGCATCTCGGTCAGCGCAATCTTGACCCCGAGCGCGACCAGCACGGCGCCCATGGTGCGGTCAAACCAGTGGCCCATGCGGGCAAAACCTGCGCGAACCCGCTGCTGGCTGAACAGCATCGCCACCAGGCAGAACCACAGGCCAGTGGCCACGGCCAGGTAAACTCCATATCCAGCTTGCACGGCCAGTGGGGTGTGCGGATTGATCACCACGGTGAACAACGACAGGAAAAACAGCGTCGCCTTGGGGTTCAGGCCGTTGGTCATGAAGCCTGCCACGAAGGCCGCACGAGGGGTGCGCTCGACTTTGTCGGCCTCAAGTGTTTCTGGGCTGGCCGCTGCAGGGCGGGCACGAAGCGCCTTGATGCCGATGTAGAAGAGATAGGCCGCCGCCAGCCACTTCAAAGCGTTGAACAGCACAATCGATTGGGACACGATCAGGCCAATCCCCAGCAGCGAATAGCCCACATGCAGAAAGATCGCACTGCCCACGCCAAAAGCGGTCCAGGTGCCTGCACGTCGCCCATGGGTCACACTCTCGCGCACCACTACGGCAAAGTCGGGGCCCGGACTGGCCACGGCGAGCAGGTGAATCAGGGCTACGGTAAAAAATTCCGTCCAGTACATCTGGGCTCCTCAGTAACAAACTATTTCCAGTCGTTAACAGTACGCCGTTTCCATGGACAGACAATAGGTACAGTTACCGAGGATTTTCACCCGGCACTCGCGCTAGGATGGCTATCCCGCCCGCTTTCAGCGCACATGGAGTCTTGCCTAATGCACGCCGTTTTCCTCGATTATTGTTCGCTGGACCTGGGCGACCTGGATTTTTCCAGCCTCCAAGCCTGCTTTGACAGCCTGGAATTGTATCCAGCTACCTCGCCCGAGCGATTGCTCGAACACCTCAAAGGCGCCACGGTGGCGATCAGCAACAAAGTGGTACTGGACGCCCAGACCTTGGCCGCCTGCCCCGACCTCAAGTTGATCCTGGTGGCTGCCACCGGCACCAACAACATTGATCTGGCCGCCGCCACTGCCCAAGGCATCTGTGTCAGCAACTGCCAAGGCTACGGTACGCCGTCGGTGGCACAGCACAC
Source organism: Pseudomonas sp. KH_021 (assembly GCF_057838865.1). Classification (NCBI taxonomy): domain Bacteria; kingdom Pseudomonadati; phylum Pseudomonadota; class Gammaproteobacteria; order Pseudomonadales; family Pseudomonadaceae; genus Pseudomonas; species Pseudomonas sp. KH_021. Next base: position 5,274,680 of record NZ_CM174477.1, read on the forward strand.
GCTGGCACTATTGTTGGCACTGGCGACTCGCCTGCCTGACTACCAGCACGCGGTGTCCGCTGGCCGCTGGCAACAGGCCAAGCAGTTCTGTCTGCTGGATTTCCCGATTGTGGAGTTGGAAGGCAAAACCCTCGGCCTGTTGGGCCATGGCGAGCTGGGCGGCGCCGTGGAGCGTCTGGCCGAAGCCTTTGGCATGCGGGTGCTGCTGGGCCAATTGCCTGGCCGCCCACCCCGCGCCGATCGCTTGCCGCTGGATGAATTACTGCCACAGGTCGACGCCCTGACGCTGCACTGCCCGCTCAACGATGCCACCCGTAATATGATCGGCGCGGCTGAGTTGGCGCTGCTCAAGCCCGGTGCTTATGTCGTCAACACCGCGCGCGGTGGGCTGATCGATGAGCAGGCACTGGCCGACGCCCTGCGCCAGGGGCATCTGGGCGGGGCTGCGACCGACGTACTAAGCGTCGAGCCGCCGGTTGACGGCAATCCCCTGCTGGCTGGCGATATCCCACGCCTGATCGTCACCCCCCACAGTGCCTGGGGCAGCCGCGAGGCGCGCCAGCGTATCGTCAACCAACTGACCGAAAACACCCAGGCGTTTTTTGCAGGCAACCCCCGCCGAGTGGTCAGTTGAAGGCTGCGGGTCTGGTAGACTTCGCCCTTTTTTCAGGAGCCCGCCATGGACCCGCGCAGTGAAGTGTTGCTTCGTCAGGCCGACTTGTTCCAGGGTCGGCTGATGCTGGCCGGCCTGCCCGCCGACGACCTGCTGGGCACACTGCCGCAAGCACAGGGCTGGTGCTGGCATGCCGGCGATCAAGCTGCCCTTGAGGCGCGCTTTGCCGGGCGCAGCCACTTTGGTGTGCAGGTGCCACAACAACCGTTCGACGGTGCCGTGCTGTTCTTGCCCAAATCCCGCGACCTCGCCAACTACCTGCTCAATGCCCTCGCCTCGCAACTGCAAGGCCGTGAGCTGTTTCTGGTGGGTGAGAAACGCGGCGGTATCGAAGGCGCGGCCAAGCAGTTGCACGCCTTCGGCAAGCCACGCAAGCTCGACAGCGCGCGCCATTGCCAGCTCTGGCAAGTCACGGTTGAAAACGCACCCGCCGCGGTAGAACTTGAAAGCTTGGCCGAGCGTTACGAGCTGCCATTGGCCGAAGGCCCTCTGACAGTTGTGAGCTTGCCGGGCGTCTTCAGCCATGGCCGGCTGGATCGAGGCACAGCCTTGCTGCTTGAGCACCTGCAACAACTGCCCAAAGGCCATGTGCTGGACTTCGGCTGCGGTGCCGGGGTACTTGGGGCAACCCTCAAGCGCCGCTACCCGGGCAGCCAACTGACCTTGCTCGATGTGGATGCCTTTGCGGTCGCCAGCAGCCGTCTGACCCTGGCAGCCAATGGCCTTGAAGGTGAAGTGATCTGCGGGGATGGAATTGATGCTGCGCCCCTGTATCTGGACGCTATCCTCAGTAATCCGCCGTTCCATACCGGCGTGCATACCGACTATCGCGCGTCAGAAACCATGTTGCGAAAATGCGCCGAGCATCTGAAAAAAGGTGGCGAAATTCGCTTGGTTGCCAACAGTTTCCTGCGCTATCAACCGCTGATCGAAGCGGCAATGGGCAACTGCGAAACGCGCGCTGAAGGCCAGGGGTTTCGGATCTACCGCGCAACACGCGGCTGAAAACTTAACTTGCCGAATCAATTTTCCCTAGGCAGAATCCGCACCGTCCTAGGGGAGTAGTCTCCCACGAGCGCACTGCTCGTCCGGCCCGCGTCAACATACTTGGTCAACAGACCATGGCGCGTGCGACCCAAGGTCCGCATCGACGGGCCTAAGGGTTTGACAAGACCTATGACACGAACACCTTACCCGGGGCGGGGAGGCTGTACGTGTCATAGCCGTGTCGACCCGCCCCCGTAGGAATCCTGATGCTGGAATCACTTCTCGTACCCACCGCGATCGTGGCCTTGGCCGAAATTGGCGACAAGACCCAACTGCTCGCGCTGGTGCTCGCTGCACGCTTTCGAAAACCCTGGCCAATCATTGCCGGTATCATCGCCGCCACCCTTGCCAACCATGCCGCTGCCGGTGCCGTCGGGGCCTGGGTTGGAGCGTTCTTCTCCGAAGCCAGCTTGCACTGGATTCTGGCCGCCAGCTTTGCCGCCACGGCGCTCTGGACCCTGGTCCCGGACAAGCTGGACGATGACGAAACCAGCACCGCACGCAAATTCGGCCCCTTCCTGACCACCTTGATCGCCTTCTTCATCGCCGAAATCGGTGACAAGACCCAGGTCGCCACGGTGATGCTCGCCGCTCAGTATCCGCACCTGATCATGGTGATCATCGGCACCACCCTGGGCATGCTGATTGCCAACGTGCCGGTGGTGCTGGCCGGTAACTTTGCCGCCGAGAAGCTGCCGCTCACCTTGATTCGCCGCCTGGCGGCCTGCGCGTTCTTCGTGCTGGCAATAGTGGCGGTGTACTCAGCCATGACGCTGTAGGAGCAGACCTTGGTCGCGATGGGATCGCTGCGGTCCCTCCTTATGACCGCGGCGATGCCATTGCAGATGCAGATACCGCGGTGATGCCATCGCAGCATAGGTATCTACACAATTCTGGGGCAGCGCGGCTCTTGTAGCCGCTGCCGAGGTACGAGGCTGCGATCGGCGGCGAAGCCGTCGTAAATTCAGGCCCTTCGGTGTGCCTGATGGATTACGGTCTCAGGTTTTACGGCCGCTTCGCTGCCGATCGCAGCCTCGTACCTCGTCAGCGGCTACATTCGTAGCAGTAGACGAGTTCAGCGAGGCCAGGTCCGGGGACGTAGTCCTCGCAAAGCCTGTACTCGCGGTGTATCTGAATACTGAAGTGCCAGGTTTTACGACTGCTGCGCAGCCGGACGTGGCCTCGTTCTACTCGTCCACTGCTACGAAATGCAGTACACCAAAAGATGTGTAGATACCTATGGCCATCGCAGTGGTCCGGCACTCCGGCAAGCCTGGCTCCTACCTTGCCTGTTCGTACAGGGGCATTACTTTGGGAATCGCTGCCTGCAGCGATGCCGTCCGGCTGCTGGAAGCCGGGTGAGTGCTCATGAACTCAGGCTGCGAAGCTCCACCGGAAGCGGCGGCCATCTTTTCCCACAAGGTGATCGCGGCATTCGGGTTGTAGCCGGCACGGGCGGCCAGCTCGAGGCCAATCAGGTCGGCCTCGTTTTCGTTGCTGCGACTGTTGGGCAACGTCAGGCTGTACTGCACCACGGTGTCGGCCAGCGCCAGGCTATCCTGCCCTAATCCCAGCAAGGCACCGGCGCCAGACTTGGCCATTTGTACGCCATAGGCCTTGGACATGGCTTCACGACCGTGCTCACGCAGGGCATGGGCGATTTCATGGCCCATAACGGCTGCGATCTCATCGTCAGTCAGCTTGAGCTTGTCAATCAGGCCACTGTAGAAAATGATCTTGCCGCCAGGCCCGCAGTTGGCGTTGAGCTCATCGCCCTTGATCAGGTTCACTTCCCATTGCCACTGCGCCGCATCCGGGCGGAATTTCGGTGCCTGGGCAATCAAGCGATCGGCAATAGCCTGCACGCGCTTGGCCTCGGCACTGGTCTTGTCCAGCACGCCCTTGGTGCTCGCCTCGCCCAGTGTCTGCTGGTAGGACTGGGCATACATCTGATTCACCTGGTCGGTGGACAACATGCTGAACATATATTGCTTGCGCTCGACACCCACTGCGCCGCCGCTGGTGGTGTTCACCGCCTGGCAGCCAGCAAGCAGAAGGCTGGCGCAGAGCGCGCTGATAACAAAAGACTTACGCATGAAAACACTCCCTGGAATCCTGGCGGGTATGCTAGAGCCACGTCGGCCCGTGCGCCACCGCGATCAGACAGTTTCCCAGGTATTAAGTGCCCTCAGGCCGGGGTCAGGCATTCGGGGGCGTTGAGCTTGGGGTCGTTGACAAGGTTAGCCAGCACCCGCTCGCGCAGGGTTGCCTGGGGGGCCGCGAGCAGTGTTTGCAGCGCGGGCAAGGGGGTATCGGCGGCGAGCCAGGTAGCTTGGCCTGCAGCATCAAGGATCAAGGGGCGACGTTGATCCATCGCCGCCTGAGTCACCACCGCCACGCTCAGCCACACTTGCTCCTGCACTGGGTACGCCTCCCAGATCGCGGCGAAGAACAGCGAGGAGCCTTCACCCGGCGTCAGCCAGTAGGGCCGTTTGCGCACCGATCCACGCCACTCATAAAAGCCGTTGGCCGGCAGCAGGCAACGGCGCTGCCTGAAGGGTTCGCGAAACATGGGTTGTTCGGCCAGGGTTTCGGCGCGGGCATGGGCGGGGGTGCGGGAAAGATCGGTCAGCCAGGGCGGTGTCAGGCCCCAGCGAGCCCGCGCCAGGTTCAAGCCGTGTTCATCCTGGCGCTGGATCAATACCGAGTCGCCGGGCGAAATATTCCACTGTGCCTGCTGGTCAGCCGGAAAACCGGGCAACGCGGCAAAGGCCGGGGACCAACGAAACAGCGCATAACGTCCACACATAAGGCGAGAAACTCTCGTTCAACAAACCAGCGTACCGGGAAAACTGTCCGGCTCATCAATCGGCAGCGGCAAGGCGGCATTGTACTCGGCGATGAGCTGGCGTGCGTATTGCGCCTGGTCATTGTCGACATTCAAGGCCAACAGGCCCAGCGGCGGCAGCTCACCCACACCACCGACCAGATCGCGGCCCAGCAGATGCGCCTCCACGCCTTCGCTGGCCAGCATGCACAGCAGCAGCTCGGCTTCCAGCAGGTTTTCCGGCTCGTAGATGCGTTGCATCATTCATTCTCGCTTTTGACTTCGAGCATCCATTCTTCGCCGTGGACCTGCAAAATGAAGGTGATCGGCCGACAACAGACCGCGCAGTCCTCAATATAGGTTTGATCCCCCCCGGACAGGTCGAGCGTGGTCTCGACTTCTTCGCCACAATAGGGGCATTCATAATGTGCAGTTTCCAGCATCGCGGTCTCCACAGTGACTTGTGCGTATAATCGCCGGTCTATTTGTAGGCCCGTTGCGAGTCTGCGCGTTTTTTCAGACCCAAGCCTTACCTATTACCCTAGCCGTTTCCAACAAGAGAGCATGATGGGCGAATTCGATGCCATCCGACCGTACAACGACGCTGAAGTCCCTGCCGTGCTGGCGCGACTGCTCAGCGATCAGGCATTCCTGGATATCCTCACCCACTTTCGCTTCCCGCGCATGGCCGGGGCCTTGGGCTGGGCGCTGCGCCCGCTGATTGCCAAGCGCCTGCGCAAGGAATTCGCCCAGGTCAGCTGCGTATCGACCCTACAGGATAAAGTCGAGTTCTACGTCGACCATACGATCGAGCGGGCCACTGACGGTGTGACCTACACGGGCGTGGAGCAATTCAAGTCTGGCAGTGCCTACCTGTTTCTGGCCAACCACCGCGATATCGTGATGGACCCGGCCTTTGTCAACTATGCGATCTATCACGCAGGCTTGCCCACCCCGCGTATCGCCATTGGCGACAATTTGCTGCAAAAACCCTTCGTCAGCGACCTGATGCGCCTGAACAAGAGTTTTATCGTGCACCGCTCGATCAGCGGTCGTCGCGAAAAGATGGCGGCCTATCAGTTGCTTTCGGCCTATATCAACCATTCGATCCGCAACGACTGCCAATCGATCTGGATCGCCCAAGCCGAAGGCCGTGCCAAGGACGGTGATGACCGCACCGATTCGGCGATCCTGAAAATGTTCCACATGAGCCGCAAGGCTGAGCCGTTTGGCGAGGTGATCCAGTCACTGAACCTGACCCCGGTGTCGATCAGCTACGAATACGACCCGTGCGACCAGGCCAAGGCCCGCGAGCTGTACATCCGCGCCACCACAGGCAGCTACACCAAGGTGCCGGGCGAAGACGACGTGAGCATTGCCCAGGGCATCACCGGCTACAAGGGCCGGGTGCATGTCAACTTTGCCGCGCCCATTACCCAGGCCTTCGAAGACACCAAGCAATTGGCGGCTGAAATCGACCGGCAGATTCTGGCTGGCTATCGGCTGTTCCCGGCGCATTACCTGGCTTACGCCCAATGGTCGGACGCGGACCCTGCGCTTGAGGTGCCCAAGGCCGAAGCGGTGTTTGCCAAGGATGAGCTGGAGAAGGCCAAGGCCGAATGGCAGCGCCGCCTGGATGCCTGCCCGGCTGAGCATCGACCGTACCTGGTGATGCAGTATGCGACGCCGGTGCGTAACCAGTACCGGGTCAAGGCGGGGTTGTCGCTTTAATCCTCAAACTTGCCAGATGAACCGCGTCGTTTGCATCGCAGGCAAGCCTGGCTCCTACATGGAGCGGAATATCACCGCGATCAATGTAGGAGCCAGTGGTCCGGCATTCAGGCTTGCCTGCGATGCAGACGACGCGGTTGCCAGATAGGATCAGAGGCGCGTGCTGACCCAGGACACCAGCAAGGCCATGCCCAGGCAGGCAAAGCCGAAACGGTAGAAAAAGCGGTTCATGCGCGCAGTCGGTGCATCAAGCACAGCCACGGCTGTCTCCCCCTGCCCGGGCAGATTGGCCAAGGCGCGCAGCTCGCGACGGCGCGTGGCATGCAACAGCCAGCCGCCCGGAAAGGCAAACAGCAGCGCCAGAATATTCACAAGTTTGGCCGGATGGGCGTTGAACAGGGTCCATATGACTTGCAGCGACATCAAATAACCTCGACATACATCCTGAATTGAGCGGCCAATATTTTACGCGCTCCTTTGGCTAAAACCTCCCCCCATACGACCAATGACAAACCGGCTGGCGATTAATCCCGGCCGTCATACGTTCGTCATGCAGACAAGCGAAGGTATCGCACCCCAACCGACAAGGAGCTCGTCATGCTGCATGCGCAGAACCAGGATCGCCTTTACCTGATCACCCCCAGCGATGAGCAGGAAGACTTGATCAATGGCCTGTCCATCAACGTGCAAGACCGACAGTGGCTGGTGTATTGCGCCCTGGGCGGCCTGGCGCATTTCGATTTACCTGAGGTGGACGCGCATACCGGCATCAGCGTGCTCGATTTCTACAGCGACGCTGCCTGATTCAAGCGCCCATGAAAAAGCCCGATACCGCCAAGGCGATATCGGGCTTTTTTACGCGGGTGTGTTATCGATTACTGGCCAAGCACCTGACCGATGGTCTGATCCTTGAACAGACGCGTCAACGCATCGCTCAGTACATCGCTCACCAGCTTGGTGTTGGTTTCCTGGTTCGGCGCCATGCCGAAACGCTGGTCCAGGGACGCCCCGTAACGACCACTGTAACGACGGCCACCGTTGTTTACATCGGCGCGGAAGGTAGCGCTGATGGTGGCTTCGGTCACATACAGGCCTTCCTTGGGCGATTGGTACTTAAGATCAGCCAGGGTAACGGTCAGCTGGGGAGCGTTGGGCGCACCCGGGGTTGGGGTGAAGCCCAGCAGGCGGACCGCCGCTTCAGCCTGGGCTTGCAGCTTGGGCAACACATCGTTGCTGCTGACACTAATGGCGCTGGTTTCCGGGTACAGACCACCGCGCGTGCCCAGTGCTTGCGAGGTACGGCCATCGACCACGCGAACCACGACCGGCTGACCATGACCGACCGGCGCCAGTTGGGCGGTCAGTTTCGGTTGCGGGCTAAGTTGTTGCGGGCTGTGGGCACAACCGACCAAGGTCAGACTGGTCACAGCGATCAAACCGAACAACAGGCGTTGCAACATGCTCATCTCTCCGGGAATAGGCATTAACAGGGGCGCAGTATAACGGGCCAGAGCCCCGCCCCACCAGCTATGGACCACGCTGGACGGCAACGGTGCCGCAGCTTCTGTCATTTTCATGTCATGGGTTTGAGGCAACCTTGCAGTCAATCAACAGGAAGGCCATCGCCATGCGCTTTTTAAGGTCATTGTTTACCGCTCGCCCCACACCTCGCTGCTTTGCCCTGCTCGACCAGAACGGCCGGTGCCGGGCGTTTCGTGAGTGTGCGGACTTGCCTGCCGGTAGCGGCTGGGTCGAAATCGAAGAAATTCGCCTGCACTGGCTCAACCAGTTTCTACCCGCCAACGCCCGTGTTCTGAGCCGCGCAGAGCGGCCCCGCCTGTCGCGTGCCCTGGCCGCTTGAGCCGCCAGTCGATAAAAGTCCATTAATTAACATCTTTTCTGCGCGTTTCATCGCTATAATCTGCCCCCGATTATAAGGACGTCTCCTGATCGGGCCTCGCACCACCGCTCATGCCCTGCATAAGCACTTCGAATCGCCCACAGAGAGCCGCCCACACAGGCAATGTGAAGCTTGGCGTGCCCGCTGTTTTTGGCGCCCCTCACTCGCACTGACCTGCCGGACCTGCCAGCGCGCAGCTCCATTTTGAGGTTCGCGTCTCCAAAAGAGCGTGAAAAAACGGTTATTCACTACTTCACAAGAGTGTGGCGAGCAAATGAACAGTTTGGCATGTGTAAATGCATTCCCGGCGTCTCGATCAGCCCTAAAGCGCTGCACGGACCTCTCACTCACCCTGGGAGTCTGATGCCTGTCCACTACGCAAAACGGATGTCTCGACCTTAAGTCGAATTGCCGCGCCGGTTGCAACATGCGTTCATAGGGAACGCAAAGCCCGGTTGGTGGCGTCCGCTGAAGTTGCAGAACATTGCGAAGAATCGGACATGGCGATCCTGGCCATGGGTAGACCGCGGGCTGGCGTAGGCTTGACCCCTTGGATACCCGGCAATCGTTGCAGGCCTGTGGATCCTATGCTGTCAATTTGGTGCTGAAAGATTTTTGGAGACGCGTTAATGGCGCAGAACGAAACAGTCGACGTGGTATTGGTTGGGGCAGGCATCATGAGTGCCACCCTTGCAGTACTGCTCAAAGAGCTCGACCCGGCGATCAAGCTGGAAGTCGTCGAACTGATGGACTCGGGTGCTGCGGAGAGTTCCAACCCCTGGAACAACGCAGGGACCGGACACGCCGGGCTGTGTGAATTGAACTACACGCCCCAGGCTGCCGATGGTTCCATCGACATCAAGAAGGCCGTGCATATCAATGCCCAGTTTGAAGTGTCCAAGCAGTTCTGGGCCTACCTGGCCAAGAAAGACACCTTCGGCTCGTGCCGCTCGTTCATCAATCCGCTCCCGCACCTGTCCTATGTCGAGGGTGACAAGGGCGTCTCATTCCTGAAGAAGCGCTTTGAGCTGCTCAAGCAGCATCATGCGTTTTCTGATATGGAATACACCGAAGACAAGGCCAAGATGGCCGAGTGGATGCCGTTGATGATGCCAGGCCGCCCAGCCGACCAGCACATTGCCGCCACCCGCGTGATGAACGGTACCGACGTCAACTTTGGCGCCCTGACCAACAAACTGCTCAAGCACCTGGCCAGCGCCCCTGAGGCCCTGGTCAAGTACTGCAAACGCGTGACCGGCCTTACCCGCAAGGGCGATGGCTGGGCGGTCAGCATCAAGGACGTCAACACCGGTAATACCCGTGAAGTCGACGCTCGCTTCGTGTTCCTCGGCGCCGGTGGCGCGGCCCTGCCGCTGCTGCAGATGTCCGGCATTGAGGAAGGCAAGGGCTTCGGTGGTTTCCCGGTCAGCGGCCAGTGGCTGCGTTGCGACAACCCGGAAGTGGTCAAGAAGCACCAGGCCAAGGTCTACAGCCAGGCCGCCGTCGGTTCACCGCCGATGTCCGTCCCGCACTTGGACACCCGTGTAGTCGAAGGCAAAACGTCCCTGCTGTTCGGGCCTTACGCCGGCTTCACCACCAAGTTCCTCAAGCACGGCTCGTTCCTTGACCTGCCGCTGTCGGTACGTGCCAGTAACATCGGCCCGATGCTGGCCGTAGCCCGCGACAACATGGACCTGACGCGCTACCTGATGAGCGAAGTGCGTCAAACCATGGAACAGCGCCTGGACTCCCTGCGTCGCTTCTACCCAGAGGCCAAGGCAGAAGACTGGCGTCTGGAAGTGGCTGGCCAGCGCGTGCAGATCATCAAGAAAGACCCGAAAAAAGGCGGCGTCCTGCAGTTCGGTACCGAACTGGTCTCCGCCAAGGATGGCTCGCTGGCCGCACTGCTGGGTGCCTCCCCAGGCGCTTCGGTCACCGTGTCGATCATGCTGGAACTGATCGAGCGCTGCTTCCCTGAGCAAACCCGCACCACGTGGGCTGCCAAGCTCAAGGAAATCTTCCCGGCCCGTGAAAAGGTACTGGCAGCCGATGCTGCGCTGTACCAGAAAGTCAGCCGTCACAGCGACGAAATGCTGGAGCTGGTCGAAAAGAAAAGCACGACCGAGCACTACGCATAAAATCTGCGCCCATAAAAAAACGCCCTTCGGGGCGTTTTTTTATGCCTGATACTGTAGCCGCTGCCGTTAGGCTGCGATCGACCTGTAGCCGCTGCCGTTAGGCTGCGATCGACCTGTAGCCGCTGCCGTTAGGCTGCGATCGGCCGCGAAGCGGGCGCAAGATCGTGCGAACGCACTGGCGCCCCTTTCGGGCCGCATCGCAGCCTACGGCAGCGGCTACAAGTCAGCCGCGGGCTTTTTCGATGATCTCGATATATTCCGGCGCGTTGCGCTGATCCTTGATCAGGGCGATGAAGTCGTTGTCGTGCTCATCCTTGCCGTTCAGGTCGTAACCGGCTTCCAGGAAAAAACCGATAAAACGCTCGAAATCGTCGATACGCAGGCCACGATAAGCCTTGATCAGCTTGTGCAGCGACGGCGAGGTTGCGTCGACAGGTTCGAAATCGAGAAACAACTTGATCTGGGCATCGCCGATTTCATCACCAATCACCTGCTTCTTATCTTTACGCATTGCCGACTCCAAACTGAACGATCGCGGACATTTTCACGGGCCGGCAGTTTACCCCTGCGCAGGCATCAGGCTCAACGCGCGCGTACAGCCCCTGTATGCAAATCAGCCCAGACATGGCCGTTGTCATAACTGAGAAACTGCACATAGACCGTGTCATTGCGCAGCAGGTCGAGAATCACCTGGTATTGGCTCAGCGGATAGTTGAGGGTCAGCACGCGGGTTTTCTCATCGAAAACCGGCTTTTTCAGGCTTTTGCTTTCGGCGTCAAAGCTGATCAGCACTTGGCCAACGATCGCGCCCTTGCTCAACGGCTTGCCTTTGAGGCGCAGCAATAGAGGAGAAGTCACTGGAATCGGTTGCTGATTGGATTGCCGTTGATTGCCCACGACCACGCTGTAGTCGGTGATCTGCAGCAATTGCTGCTGCTGCGGTGCACCTTCGCGCAAGGCCAGATCATCCGGTGGCAGGAACTGACTGTGCATCGGCGCCGCTGCTGCAAAGGTAGCGGTCAGTGACAAGGCAAGCGACAACGACAGCAAGGTGATCAGGCGCATGGCAGGCTCCGTGAAAGGCGGCCAAGCACTCTAGCACGGCCCTGCCATTGCTGATCAGTCGAACTGAGCGCGCATCCAGGCCTGATATTCAGCCACACCAGCCTCCCCTTCACGCGGGGCCCAACCGGCCAGCTCGCCCTCACCCACCGGGCGGTAGGGGCCAGCCTTGCACTCGAACATCAGCGTGTCGGCCTCCAGTACCACCAAGCCGTGGAACGTGCCGGGCGGCAGGTCCACCCCCAGGCACTCACCACCCGCCTGCAAGATGCGCTTGGCCAGCACCTCACCGGTTTCGCTGAAAAGCAGCAAACCCAGTTTGCCCTTGAGCACGATCAGGGTTTCAGCCTTGTCGTCGCCCAAATGCCGGTGCGGCGGAACATAAGTATTGGGCTGCAGCCCCACCGCCATGCGATGGCAGGGATCTTCCATCTGATGGAAGTTATGGTGCTGGCGCCCGCGCGGGTTGGCCGCGGCCTTTTCGGCTAGCTCAGCAAACAGCGACTGTTCGAGAAAACCGGGCTGCCCCATGGATCAGAGCCCCTTGACCGCGAAGATGCCGTTGGCGTTGCGCCAGTAACCCTTGTAGTCCATGCCGTAACCGAAAATGTAGCGGTCCACGCACGGCAGGCCGACGTAATTGGCCTTGAGGTCTGGGCGGGCCTTGCGGTCGTGGTCTTTGTCGATCAGCACCGCGGTATGCACGGCGCGCGCACCCGCGTGTTTGCAGAAGTCGATGATCGCGCCCAAGGTGTGACCTTCGTCGAGGATGTCGTCGATGATCAGTACGTCGCGATCAATAAAGGACACTTCCGGCTTGGCTTTCCAGAACAGGTCGCCGCCGCTGAGCTCGTTGCGATAGCGAGTCGCGTGCAAATAGGAGGCTTCCAGGGGGAACTGCAGGTGAGTCAGCAGCTTGCCCGCGAAAATCAGGCCACCGTTCATCACACAGAACACCACCGGGTTGCTGTCAGCCAGCTCAGCGCTGATCTGGGCGCCAACACGGGCGATCGCCGCGTCCACCTCAGCTTCGGTGTACAGGCAGTCAGCCTCTCGCATGACTTGACGGATGTGCTCGAGATCAGCGGACATGTCGCTCTCCAGGGGGTGCTGTGGAAGAAAAGCGGGCAACGGTACGCATCCGTTCGGCTCATATCAAGCATTTCTGGACTAACGTCCAGAGAGCCTACAGGACATGCATGGCTGAATAGATTAACCTAGCGCCGTTTTTTTGCCCCTCCGGAGCCTTTTCCTATGCCCATCCTTGAGATCCGCCACCCGCTGATCCGCCACAAACTCGGCCTGATGCGCCGTGCCGACATCAGCACCAAGAACTTTCGCGAACTCGCCCAGGAAGTCGGAGCGCTGCTGACTTATGAAGCGACCAAGGATTTGCCGCTGGAAAGCTACGATATCGACGGCTGGTGCGGCACAGTCCAGGTCGAGAAAATCGCTGGCAAGAAAATTACCGTGGTCCCGATCCTGCGCGCCGGTATCGGCATGCTCGACGGTGTGCTCAGCCTGATCCCAGGTGCCAAGGTCAGTGCCGTGGGTATCGCCCGCAACGAGCAAACCCTGCAAGCACACACCTACCTTGAAAAGCTGGTCCCGGAAATCAACGAACGCCTGGCCATGATCATTGACCCGATGCTGGCCACGGGCGCGTCGATGGTTGCCACCATCGATCTGCTGAAAAAGGCCGGTTGCAAGGACATTCGTGCCATGGTCCTGGTCGCTGCCCCCGAAGGTATCGCCGCGGTCGAAAAATCTCACCCTGATGTGCGCATCTACACCGCCTCCATCGATGAGCGCCTCAACGAACACGGTTACATCATCCCGGGCCTGGGCGACGCGGGTGACAGGATCTTCGGCACCAAACAGAAGGACGTTTGAACATGCAGGACGAGTTCAAGGACCCGCTCTGGCGACAGGTCATTTCCGGTGCGCAGATGCTGTTTGTCGCGTTCGGCGCGCTGGTGCTGATGCCGCTGATTACCGGTCTGGACCCAAACGTCGCGCTGTTTACTGCAGGTTTAGGGACTCTGCTGTTTCAACTGGTGACCGGCCGTCAGGTGCCCGTCTTCCTGGCATCGAGCTTTGCCTTCATCACACCGATCATTCTCGCCAAGGGTCAATTCGGCCTGGCGGCGACCATGGGCGGAGTGATGGCGGCTGGCTTCGTTTATACCTTCATGGGCCTGGCGGTCAAAATCAAAGGCACCGGTTTCATTGACCGCATGCTGCCGCCGGTGGTGATCGGCCCGGTGATTATCTCCATTGGCCTTGCGATGGCACCGATTGCCGCGAACATGGCCATGGGCAAGGCCGATGACGGTACCGAGCTGGTCGCTTATAGCACCGCGATGATGATTTCCATGCCGGCGTTGCTGACCACGCTGATCGTGGCGGTATTTGGCAAGGGCATCTTCCGCCTGGTGCCGATCATATCCGGCGTGCTGGTCGGGTTTGCCATGTCGTTTTATTTCGGCGTGGTAGACACGGCCAAGATTGCCGCCGCCCCCTGGATCGCCCTGCCCCACTTCACCGCACCGGAGTTCAACTGGCAGGCGATTCTGTTTATCCTGCCGGTCGCCCTGGCACCTGCGATCGAACATATCGGCGGTGTGATTGCGGTGGGCAGTGTCACCGGGCGTGACTACCTGAAAAAGCCTGGCCTGCACCGCACCCTGCTGGGTGATGGTATCGCCACCACCGCTGCCGGCCTGTTTGGCGGACCTCCCAACACCACGTATGCCGAGGTGACGGGCGCGGTGATGCTGACCAAGAACTACAACCCGAAGATCATGACCTGGGCGGCGATCTTTGCCATTAGCCTGGCATTTATCGGTAAGTTCGGCGCATTGCTTCAAAGCATCCCGGTGCCGGTCATGGGCGGGATTCTCTGCCTGCTGTTCGGCTCGATTGCGGCGGTGGGCATGAACACCATGATCCGCCACAAGATCGACCTGGGCGAAGCGCGCAACCTGGTGATCGTGTCGGTGACGTTGGTATTTGGTATTGGCGGCGTACTGATCGGCACAGGCACCGGGCCCGATGACTTCGGGCTCAAGGGCATTGCCCTGTGTGCCATCGTGGCCATTGCCTTGAACCTGATCCTGCCGGGCAACGACAGCTGGAAGAAAGAACCGGAAATCTGATAGCGGGTAGCCGGACCACCGCGATGAACGCACCGCGATTTTCCTGATGTATCGCGTCGTTTTCATCGCGGGTAAACCCGGCTCCTACCAGGCGGATCAAATCATCAGCGGGGCGCGCTCACACAGTCCTTTGAGCGCCATGGCCCAATCAGGGTGATCATTCAGGCAAGGCACCAATACCAACTCCTCCCCGCCTGCCTCGCAAAACTGCTCGCGACCGCGATCACCGATCTCTTCCAGGGTTTCAATGCAGTCGGCGACAAACGCCGGGCACATGACCCTCAATTTTTTCACCCCATCGGCCGCCAGCTCTTCCAGGCGCGCTTCGGTATAGGGTTCGATCCACTTCGCACGTCCCAGCCGCGACTGAAACGAAACCGACCATTTACCCTGCGGTATGCCCATCCGCTGGGCAAACAACTCGGCGGTGCGCAGGCATTGGCCGCGATAGCACACGGCGCGCATTTGGGCGCTGGCGCCCTCGCAGCAGTTGGCGGCCTGGAAATCGTGACGGCCGGTGGGGTCGAGTTTTTTCAGGTGCCGTTCCGGCAGGCCGTGAAAGCTCAACAGCAGATGGTCGAACGGCTGTTCGAGCCAGGGCTTGGCGCTGGCAACCAAGGCGTCGATATAGTCCGGGTCTTCGTAGAACGGTGGCAGCAGCGACAATCGCAGCGCGAGCTTGTGCTCGCGAACAACACGACGTGCTTCTTCCACCACCGTGGTCACGGTGCTGTCGGCAAACTGGGGATACAGCGGAGCCAGTGTGACCTGCTTGATGCCCTGCCCGGCCAGCCGGGTCAGCACCGTTTCAATCGATGGCTCGCCATAGCGCATGGCCATTTCTACTGGGCCGTGCGCCCACTGCTGCTCCATGGCTTGCTGCAGACGTTTAGTCAGTACGACCAGCGGAGAGCCTTCATCCCACCAGATGGAGGCATAAGCATGGGCTGACTGCGCGGGTCGCTTGACCAGGATCAGCGACACCAACAGCCGACGAATTGGCCATGGTAAATCGATTACGTAAGGGTCCATCAAAAACTGATCGAGATAACGGCGAACATCCGCAACTTGGGTAGACGCCGGTGAGCCCAGGTTGATCAGCAGCAAAGCATGATCAGTCATGCAAGGTCCTATATCGGTTTTCAGAGGTGCCTGGACAAGTCGTCCAAGGCTGACTGCACATCATTGAATCGGAAGGTGAACCCAGCGGCCAGCAAACGCACCGGGCGCGCCCTTTGCCCCCCCAGCAGCAACCCGGACATCTCACCGAGCCCGGCCTTGAGCACCAGGGACGGTAACGGCATGATTGCCGGTCGGTGCAAGACCTTGCCCAGGCGCTTGGCAAATTCGCGATTGCGTACCGGTTCCGGGGCGCAGGCATTGTAAGGGCCGTGAGTCTCGCCGTGGTTCAATAGAAAGTCGATCAAGGCCACCTGATCATTGATATGAACCCATGGCATCCATTGGCGGCCCGAGCCGATCGGGCCACCCAGGCCGAGCTTGAAAGGCAAGATCATTTTCGACAGCATCCCGCCATCGCTGGACAGCACAAGCCCGGTGCGCACCAACACCACCCGAATACCCAAGGCTTCGGCGCGCTGGGCGGTCTCCTCCCAGGCAATGCACAGCTGGCTGGCGAAGTCTTCCTTGATTGGCGGCGAGGCCTCGGTAATTTCACGCTCTCCGGCATCGCCGTACCAGCCTACCGCCGAACCGGATATCAACACCGACGGGCGTTGCGAGCGACGCTCAAGCCAGGCCAGCAACTGTTCGGTCAGGTTGATGCGGCTGCTCCACAACAGGGCACGTCGATGGCCTGTCCAGGGGCGATCGGCAATGGGGGCGCCGGCCAGGTTGATGACCGCATCCAGTGGCTCATCCACGAGCGATTCAAGACTGCCAACGCCCTTGACCCCGGCGCCGCATAATTTACCCACCTGTTCGGCACGCCGGCTCCAGACAGTGATGCGATGCCCTTGGCCGAGCCAGTACTGACACAGCTGTCGTCCGATCAAACCCGTACCGCCGGTCAGCAATATATGCATCATTGCGCCCTCATGCAGCGATTAACTCACGTCACTAGTCTATTTTTAGAGCAAGGCACTTTATTCACCCGCTGCTCTCAGATAACCATAGGCCAACCTGTCGGGCTCGGACTAGCGTAACTTATACTCGAGCGAGCGATTCTACAGGTTTCCTGTCTGCGTAATCTGCGTACAGAGGTTAACGAGGCCCCTATGACTGTACCCATCGCCATCATCGGGACCGGCATCGCCGGACTCTCAGCGGCCCAGGCCTTGCACAAGGCCGGGCACGACGTGCAGCTTTTCGACAAGAGCCGTGGCCCTGGCGGTCGCATGTGCAGCAAGCGCAGCGACGTGGGTTCCCTGGACCTTGGCGCCCAGTATTTCACCACCCGGGACCGGCGTTTTGCCAACCAGGTCCAGGAGTGGCAAGTCAAGGGCTGGGTCCAGGAATGGGAACCGCTGCTGTACAACCACAACGGTCAGGAATTCCTGCCCTCACCCGACGAGCAGACTCGCTGGGTCGGCGTGCCACGCATGGGGGCGATCACCCGTGCCATGCTCGGCGCACTGCCCGTGCACTTTTCCTGCCGTATCACTGAAGTCATTCGCGGTGAACACCACTGGCAGCTTCAAGACGCCGAGGGCAACACCCACGGCCCCTTCCAGCAGGTGGTCATTGCGGTACCGGCGCCCCAGGCCACGGCCTTGCTGGCGGTAGTCCCCAAGCTTGCCGGCATGGCCGCCGGCGTGCAGATGGAACCGACTTGGGCCGTTGCGCTGGCGTTCGATACGCCGCTGGATACTCCCATGGATGGTTGCTTCGTCAAAGACAGCCCACTGGACTGGCTGGCGCGTAATCCCAGCAAACCCGGTCGTGATACCAGCAAGGACACTTGGATCCTGCATGCCACCAGCAGTTGGAGCAAGCAGCATATCGACCTGTCCAGGGAAGCTGTGATTGAACAGCTTCACGGCGCCTTCGCCGAACTGGTCGGCCATACGCCCGCCCCTGTACTTTCCCTGGCACACCGCTGGCTCTACGCCCGCCCGGTCAGCCCTCGCGAATGGGGCGCCCTGGCCGATGCCGACCTTGGCCTGTATGTCTGTGGCGACTGGTGCCTTTCCGGGCGTGTGGAAGGGGCCTGGCTCAGTGGCCAGGAAGCGGCTCGACGCCTGTTCCAGAAACTGGACGCCTGAATCAAAAGAGTGCAGCTGCAGGCCGCTCGGTGTTTGCAGCCCCTTCTAACAAACCCACACAACGTTTGGCCAGCGCTCAGGGCCGAAACTCCTGTGCGGCACTGCGGTCAGCATTAACAGCAGTCGACTGCTGAGCTTGCAAGCAGGCCGAACTCCACAATCCGACATACGGGAGCCTGATCGAAGTGACTGATTACCCTGCAACCGTCGTCGATTTAAACAGCTGCAGGGAATGCACGCTCAAAGCTTTCAAAGACTTACTTCAAAGGCAGGACCCGCGAGGCACCCTATGGATAATCGACTGCCCTCGCCCGCCTACTCTCTAATAAAAGGAAAAACCTCCAATGAGCCCACGTCGATTCTGGCTAACCGGCGCCAGTGACGGGATCGGAGCAGCCCTGGCCACGCAGTTACTGGACCAGGGCATGCAGTTGGCAATCAACGCAGCCAACCCTGAGCAGCACGCTGTCTGGAACCAACGCTACCCCAACCAGGTGCTTTCATTGAGCGGCAATCTCAGTGAGCGTGAGGCAGCGCAACAGGCCTGCGCGCAAATAGCGGCTGCCTGGGGTGGCATAGACACGGTGATTATCAATGCTGGCACTTGCGAGTACGTGCAAGGACAGCCATTGGACGAACATGTGATCATGCAAGTCGTGCAGACCAATCAGTGGGCGACCGCTTACTGTGCTGAGTTTTCCGAGCCCTTGCTCAAGACAGGGCAGCACCCCCAATTGGTGGCAATCGTCAGCCCCATCACGGCATTGCCTTTGGCTACATCGGATTTCACCACCCACTATACCCGCCTACTGGATATGCTTGAAAAAAGCCGCGAGTCGTGGGCCCAGCAAGGTATTGCCCTGACGGTGATCAATCCAGGGCTTACTGACGTCGGAAATCCTCTTGAGCCCAATGGAGAATTTCCAAGGGCATGGACACCACAAGAGGCGGCCCTGCATGTACTGAAGCACCTGCAGCTACGCTCGCTGCATGCCCAACTGCCGACCCTTTCGGTTGACGTGCTGTGGCCACTGCCAAGGTCAGCTTGAGCATAATTTGAAGGGCTTGAATAACCCGTTGATGAAGACTCAACGGGCCGACGCCGCAGCAGCACTGCCGTGTCAGGCAGCCAGCACTTACAAAGCCATGCGGTAATGCAGGGCGTAGTTTTCGACACCGTCGTTGGGTGTCTGCAGGCCGGCGTTGGAATAGTGAATCGCACGCACGCCGATTTCATGGCCACCGGCAAAACGCAGCCCGAATCCGATACGGTCTTCAAACTGAAACGCTGAGCCCAGGTCATCGTTTTCATATTCGGTATTGGCGAAGACCGCCATGCCGATACCCACTTCGATATACGGCTTGACCGACTCACCGGCAAATTCGTAAACGAATACGGGCGCAAAGGACAAGCTGTGATTGCTTGAAGTTTCGTCGCCTTGCCAGTAGGTGTAGCCCGCATCCCAATAACCGGTCAGGCGGCCCACGCTGGTCTGCCACCAACTGGTATCCCAGTTCGATTGCAGCCCCAGCCTATACGCCATGGTGGATTCGCCCGTCACACCGACCGAAAATGACACATCGGCTGCTTGTGCTGAAAGAATTTGCCCCAGGGAAACGGCTGCAATCGCAGCCAAACACAACATTTTCATCATAAGAAATTTCTCACTTTCCAATGCTGTTGTAGGTATTTTTGTCGCATCCGACACTTTATAGAAATCGGCAGATTGCCATTAGTTCAGTGTCAAAAGGCTTCGTTCAGCAATTTTTGCTTGCCTTAGAAGCTTTGCACAAAGTCGGATTTATGCCACAGCATTGGAAGGATGTTGCGCAAGTGTTCGGGACTGGCACTGGTCCAGAATTGAGCCGGCTGCGCGGGGCTGTCAGCCAGCAGGTTGCGTTCACTCAGCAAGCGTTTTAGTTGTCTGGCGACCGCCGCGCCGGTATCGATAATGGCCACTGAAGCGGGCATCATCTCAGCCAGCAGAGGCTTGAGAAAGGGGTAGTGCGTGCAGCCCAGAATCACGGTGTCGCAGCCGCTTTTGAGCAACGGAGTGACATAGCCCTGCAGCAAATCACGCAAGGCTGGGCTCTGCAAATCGCCTGTCTCGATCAACTCCACCAGCCCTGGGCAGGGCTGGGTAATCACCTGTACATCGTTGGCGAATCGGTCCAACAAGGCGGCAAATTTGGCGCTTTGCAGCGTGCCGGTCGTGGCCAACACCCCGACCACGCCACTGCGTGTCGCGGCGGCTGCGGGCTTTACGGCGGGCTCCATGCCGACAATGGGCCAATGCGGGTAGCGCTCGCGCAAGTCGGCCACAGCCGCAACAGTGGCTGTATTGCACGCCAGCACCAGCGCCTTGGCGCCCTTGGCCTGGAAGAACTCAGCCACGTGGCGGCATCGCTCTCGAATGAACTCCGCAGATTTCTCGCCGTAGGGAATGTTCCCGCAATCTGCCACATACAACAGTGACTCGTCAGGCAGCAGACGATGAATCTCACCCAATACCGACAGGCCACCCACACCCGAATCGAAAACGCCGACCGGCGCCTGCCGGGCGTCAGGCATGCACGCCCCCACAGACACTGCAAGCGGGGTCTCGCTTGACCCGCAGCTCTCGAAAGCGCGTACCCAGTGCATCGATCAGCAACAATCGCCCTACCAGCGGCTCGCCAAATACGGCCAGCAGTTTCAAGGCTTCCAGGGCTTGCAGGCTTCCTACCAGCCCCACGAGCGGGCCCACCACGCCGGCCTCGCTGCAGGTCAGCTCTGCCTCGCTGCCATGCCCGTACAGGCAGTGGTAACAAGGGCTTTCCGGGCGACGGGGGTCGAAAACCGACAACTGCCCTTCAAGGCGAATCGCCGCGCCGCTCACCAGTGGCTTGCCGGCAGCAACGCACGCCGCATTGACCGCTTCGCGGGTCGAAAAGTTGTCTGAGCAGTCCAGCACTACATCGACACCTGCCACAGCAGCGGCCAGCGAGTCTTCATCCAGCGCACAGCGATGAGCGACCAGGCGCACCTCAGGATTGATCGCCTGCAACCGGGCAATGGCCGAGTCAACCTTGCTCAAGCCCACGGTGGTGGTGTCGTGCAACACTTGGCGCTGCAGGTTGGTCACGTCGACCGTGTCGAAATCGGCCAGGTGCAACTCCCCCACACCGGCAGCCGCCAAGTATAACGCCACGGGCGAGCCGAGGCCACCCAGGCCGATAATCAACGCCCGACTGTCCTTGAGCCGCAATTGGCCATGGATATCGATTTGCGCCAACAGGACCTGTCGGCTGTAGCGCAGCAATTCCTGATCGGTCAGCATGTCAGTCGCCCCAGCGTGATGCGTTCATGGCCAGACAAATCGGCCCGGCTTTCGATCTGTTCGAAGTCGTGTTGCGCCAACAGCTCGCGGACGGCCGCAGCCTGATCATAGCCGTGCTCAAGCATCAGCCAGCCCCCCGCCGTCAAATGCGCCGGGGCCTGGGCGATGATCGTGCGCAAGTCATCAAGCCCATCGAAGCCCGCCACCAATGCGCTGGCGGGCTCGAAACGTACATCGCCAGCCACCAGGTGAGGGTCGGCAGCTGCAATATAAGGGGGATTGCTGATGATCAGCTGGTAGCGCTCACCGGCCAGGGCGTCGTACCAATGGCTTTGACGCACCGACACATTGTCCAGGCGCAAACGCTGGCGATTGCGCTCAGCAAGCGCAACGGCCTCCTCGATCCGGTCAACGGCGGTGACCTGCCATTGCGCTCGCTCACTGGCCAAGGCCAGGGCAATGGCCCCCGTTCCCGTGCCCAGGTCCAATACTTGGGCTGGGTCAATCGGCAGCAGCTGCAAGGCGGTTTCAACCAGCAGCTCGGTTTCAGGACGGGGGATCAAGGTGTGGGGAGCGACTTCCAGATCGAGTTTCCAGAACCCCTGCTGCCCCAGAATGTAAGCCACAGGCTCACCGGACTGGCGACGTTGCAGGTAGTCGGCAAACGTGGCCGCGGCTTCGCTGGTGACAATGCGCTCGGGCCAAGTGTGCAGGTAGCTGCGCGACTTGCCCAGGGCCGCCGCCAACAGCAACTCGATGTCCAGTCGCGCAGTGGGCGAATCCGGCAATTGGGCGCCGCGAAGCAGGCTGGCGATAATCGTCATTTACTCCCCCAGTGCTGCAAGTTGGTCTGCCTGGTACTCACTGAGCAGTGGTTCGATGATCGACTCCACATTGCCCGCCAGGATTTCGTCGAGCGAGTACAGGGTCAGGTTGATGCGGTGATCGGTCACCCGGCCCTGGGGATAGTTGTAGGTACGGATGCGCTCGGAGCGGTCGCCCGAGCCCACCAGCAATTTGCGCTCGCTGGCGATGGCGTTCTGCGCAGCGCTGGTCTGCATGTCGTTCAGCTTTGCTGACAACCAGGACATCGCGCGCGCACGGTTCTTGTGCTGCGAGCGCTCCTCTTGGCATTCGACGACGATGCCGGTCGGCAAGTGAGTGATACGAATGGCAGAGTCTGTCTTGTTGACGTGCTGGCCACCCGCGCCGGAGGAGCGGTAGGTGTCCACGCGCAAATCGGCCGTGTTGATCTCGATGGCCGCTTGCTCGTCGGGTTCAGGCAACACCGCCACGGTACAGGCAGAGGTGTGGATACGGCCTTGGGATTCGGTTTCCGGGACACGCTGGACGCGGTGGGCGCCGGACTCGAACTTCAATTTGCCATAGACATTCTCGCCCTCGACCCGGGCAATCACTTCTTTATAACCGCCGTGCTCACCTTCGTTCTCGGAGAGAATCTCCAGGCGCCAGCCACGACGCTCGGCATAACGGGAGTACATGCGAAACAGGTCGCCGGAGAAAATAGCCGCCTCATCACCGCCGGTGCCTGCGCGAATCTCAAGGAAAACGTTACGCCCATCGTTCGGATCCTTGGGCAACAGCATGCGTTGCAACTGGCTTTCCAGCTCGATCAGTTGCTCCTTGGTTTCGCGCACCTCCTCGACGGCCATTTCGCGCATGTCCGGGTCGCTGTCCTTGAGCAGTGCCTGGGCCCCTTCCAGATCAGCCTGAACCTTGCACCATTGGCTGTAGGCCCCGGCAATTGGCTCAACCTCGGCGTACTCCTTGGAATAGGCGCGAAAACGGGTCTGGTCGGAAATGACTTCGGCATCTCCCAACAGGGCAGTCAATTCTTCGAATCGGTCCTGGATCGTGTCCAGTTTGTTGAGCAGCGACGCTTTCATTGCGGGGGTTTATCCGTCGGGCCCTCACCGAGGGCAAAGAGTTCTTGGGCCATGGCCAGCGCATCGAGGCGGCCTTCGGCTGACAGTTTTTTCAATTGTACGCTGGGTGCGTGCAGCAATTTGTTGGTCAAACCACGTGCCAGTTGCACCAACACCTCTTCGGCGTTGCCACCATTGGCCAGCAGGCGCTGGGCCTTTTGCAGCTCTTCGTCGCGCAGCCGCTCACTTTGTTGACGGTAGGCGCGCAACACATCCACCGCCGCCAGCTCACGCAAACGCACCATGAAGTCATCGGCACCGACCGATACCAACTCCTCGGCAGCCTGAGCGGCACCCTGACGGCTCTTGAGGTTCTCGGCAACCACGTCGTGCAGGTCGTCGACGGTATACAAGTAGACATCGTCCAACTCACCGACTTGCGGTTCGATATCCCTCGGCACGGCGATATCGACCATGAAAATCGGCTTGTGCTTGCGCTGTTTCAGCGCACTTTCCACCGCGCCCTTGCCCAGGATCGGCAATTGGCTGGCGGTGGAGCTGATCACGATGTCGCTGTTGACCAGTTCTGCCGGAATATCGGCCAGCAAGACAGCATGTGCCCCGAACTGCTCGGCCAGCGTACTGGCGCGCTCCAGCGTCCGGTTGGCCACCACGATTCGCCTGACCCCCTGCTCATGCAGGTGGCGGGCAACCAGCGTGATGGTTTCCCCTGCCCCAATCAGCAAGGCTTGGCTGCGGGCCAGGTCGCTGAAAATCTGCTTGGCCAGGCTCACCGCGGCGAAGGCGACCGAAACCGGGTTTTCGCCAATAGCCGTGTCGGTACGCACCTGCTTGGCTGCACTGAAGGTCGCCTGGAACAGGCGCCCCAACAATGGGCCGATGGTACCGGCTTCGCGCGCCACGGCGTAGGCCGATTTCATCTGGCCGAGAATCTGCGGCTCGCCCAGCACCAGCGAATCCAGGCCCGACGCCACACGCATCATATGCCGTACCGCCGCATCGTCCTCGTGGATGTAGGCACTGGCGCGCAATTCTTCCAGGCTGAGTTGGTGATACTCGGCCAGCCAACGCAGCACGCCGTCGGCCGCCAGGTGATCCTGCTCAACGTAGAGTTCGCTACGATTGCAGGTCGAAAGGATCGCAGCCTCACGGCTGTCGGTCAGTCGGCAGAGCTGTTGCAAAGCGTCGACCAGCTGCTCAGGGGTAAACGCCACGCGTTCGCGCACGTCTACTGAGGCAGTCTTATGGTTGATTCCGAGGGCAAGGAAGGCCATTCAAGGTCGCTGATGATGTCGGTAAGCCGACAATTGTCCTACTTCGCTAGATTGAGAACAACCTCCCCTCTCTAATGTCTCAATACTCCACCCCCCGAAACGGCACCGCAGGTGGGTTTGCCGGGGCGCTTGTGTCATGATGATCCGACCGCAGGTTAGTCGCCAATTTCCTTTTATGAATAGATCTTCCGCGTTGTTCCTTGCCTTTGTCTTGCTTCAGGGTTGCCAAGCCTGGAAGCCCGGTGCGCTCGACGATTCGTCCGTTGATCCCGGCGCCGGCGTCGAGCAAGGGGCAAGCACCCCCGCCCAGCCACAGGTGTATGGCTCATTCAGCCAAGACACTGTTTATAGCCTGCTGACGGCTGAACTCGCGGGCCAACGTAACCGCTACGACATTGCCTTGGACAACTACGTGACCCAGGCTATCAGTACCCAGGATCCTGGCATTTCCGAACGCGCCTATCGCATCGCCGAATACCTGGGGGTCGACCAGTCGGCGCTGGACACCTCCCTGATCTGGTCCCGCAATGACCCAGACAATCTCGAAGCCCAGCGCGCGGCCGCTATCCAACTGGCCCGTGCCGGCCGCTATGACGATTCCATGGCCTACATGGAAAAAGTGCTGCAAGGCAAAGGCGATACTCATTTTGACTTTCTTGCCCTGTCCGCGGCCGAAACCGACCAGGGCACCCGCGACGGCCTGCTCAAGAGCTTTGACCGGCTGTTGACCAAATACCCGAACAATGGGCAACTGTTGTTTGGCAAGGCACTGTTGCTGCAACAGGATGGCAATGCCCAGGCGGCCCTTTCACTGCTCGAAGACAACCCCCCTCAAGACGGCGAAGTTGCCCCGATCCTGTTGCGCGCCCGCTTGCTGCAAAGCTTGAACCGTGGCGAAGAAGCCTTGCCTCTGCTGCAAAAAAGCATCCGTAAATACCCGGACGACAAGCGCCTGCGTCTGACCTACGCCCGCACTTTGGTCGAGCAGGACCGGATCGAAGACGCCAAGGTCGAATTCGCCAGCCTGTTGCAGCAATACCCCGAAGACGACGAACTGCGTTATTCGCTGGCGCTGGTCAGCCTCGAAGCCAAGGCTTGGGATGAAGCCGCTGCTTACCTGGAAGACTTGATTGCCCGTGGCGCCCACGCCGATTCGGCGCATTTGAATCTGGGGCGGATCAAGGAAGAGCGCAACGACCCACAGGGCGCATTGATCGAATACGCCCAGGTCGGGCCGGGCAATGACTTTCTCCCGGCGCAACTGCGCCAGGCCGATATTTTGATCTCCAACGGCCGCGCCGCCGAAGCCTCAAGAAGGCTGGCCGATGCCCGCGACGAACAGCCGGACTACGCCATTCAGCTGTACCTGATCGAATCGGAAACGCTCTCCAACAACGGCAAACAGCAGCAAGCCGCACAGGTTCTCAACCAGGCCCTCAAGCAATACCCGCAAGACCTGAACCTGCTCTATACCCGGGCGATGCTGGCGGAAAAACGCAACGACCTGGCACAGATGGAAAAAGACCTGCGCGACATCATCAAGCGCGAACCAGACAACGCCATGGCCCTCAATGCCCTGGGCTACACCCTGTCGGATCGCACCACACGCTATGCCGAAGCCAAGGCCCTGATCGAAAAAGCCCATCAGCTCAACCCGGAAGACCCCGCCGTGCTCGACAGCCTGGGCTGGGTCAACTATCGGATGGGCAACCTGGACGAAGCTGAGCGCCTGTTGCGCAGCGCCCTGGAGCGTTTCCCGGATCACGAAGTGGCCGCCCATCTAGGCGAAGTGCTGTGGGCCAATGGCAAACAGCGCGAAGCACGGCAGGTCTGGGGCAAAGCCCTCAAGGCCCAGCCTGACAGCCCTATCCTGCGTAGCACTGTGTTACGCCTGACCGGTTCCGAGACCCTTTAATCCTATGTTTTTGCGCCACGTCATTATCTTTTCCCTGATCGCCCTGCTGGCTGGCTGCGCCGGCCTTGGCCCCCGTGAATCCCTCGAGGGGCGCGGCAACCCGCAACAGTGGCGCGAGCACAAGGCACATTTGACCCAGCTCGACGGCTGGCAGATTTCCGGCAAGGTCGGCATTCGTGCGCCCAAAGACTCCGGCAGTGGCACCTTGTTCTGGTTGCAACGCCAGGATTACTACGACATTCGCCTGTCCGGCCCACTGGGTCGCGGTGCCGCCCGCCTGACCGGCCGCCCGGGCCAGGTCGTCCTGGAAGTTGCCAATCAGGGGCGCTTTGAAGCGCCGACCCCAGAAGCCCTGCTCGAAGAACAATTGGGCTGGAACCTGCCGGTCTCGCACCTGGTGTGGTGGGTACGCGGCTTGCCGGCACCCGACAGCAAAAGCAAACTGACGCTCGACGCCGACAGCCGCCTGGCCCAACTGGAGCAAGACGACTGGAGCGTTGAATACCTGAGCTACACTGAACAAAACGGTTATTGGTTGCCCGAGCGGATCAAACTGCATGGCCGCGACCTGGACGTGACCCTTGTGGTCAAGGACTGGCAGCCTCGGCAACTGGGGGCCTTGAAGTGATGGCAGCCTCCCTCACCCTGCCCGCCCCGGCCAAACTCAACCTGATGCTGCACATCCTTGGCCGCCGCCCTGACGGTTACCATGAGTTGCAGACCCTGTTTCAGTTTCTCGACTACGGCGACGAACTTTCCTTTGCCCTGCGCGAAGATGGCGAAATCCATCTGCGAACCGAAGTCACAGGCGTCCCTCACGACAGTAACCTCATCGTCAAGGCCGCCCGCAAACTCAAGGCATTGGCAGGCACAACGCTCGGCGCCGACATCTGGTTGAAAAAAATCCTGCCCATGGGCGGGGGCATTGGCGGCGGAAGCTCCGACGCCGCCACCACCCTGTTGGGCCTGAACCATTTGTGGAACCTGGGCCTGGATGAAGATGCACTGGCCGAACTGGGCCTGACGCTGGGCGCCGATGTACCGGTTTTCGTACGCGGCCACGCGGCTTTTGCCGAAGGCGTTGGCGAAAAACTGACCCCGGTCGACCCTGAAGAACCCTGGTATGTGGTACTGGTCCCGCAAGTATTTGTAAGTACAGCAGAAATTTTTTCACATCCTTTGTTGACACGTGATTCAACGCCCATTAAGATGCGCCCCGTTCCCAAGGGAAACAGTCGAAATGACTGCCAACCGGTCGTAGAGCAGAGTTACCCAGAAGTACGTAACTCACTGAATTTGTTAAGCAAATTCACGAATGCAAGACTGACCGGAACTGGAAGTTGTGTGTTTGGGGCCTTCCCAAGCAAAGCTGAAGCTGATAAAGTTTTGGCCCTTCTTACAGAGACCCAAACAGGATTTGTAGCTAAGGGAAGCAACGTATCAATGTTGCATCGCAAGTTGCAAAGACTGCTCTAGGAATCGAGTGTCAGGCACTCGCAGCAACAGATACAGGGGCGTCGCCAAGCGGTAAGGCAGCAGGTTTTGATCCTGCCATGCGTTGGTTCGAATCCAGCCGCCCCTGCCATTTTCCTTATACTCATCCAGGTATACCCTCAGCCTTCAGGTACTGCGCGTGTCCAAGATGATGGTCTTTACGGGGAACGCAAACCCCGATCTGGCTCGGCGTGTCGTACGTCAGCTGCATATCCCTCTCGGTGATATTTCTGTCGGTAAATTTTCCGACGGCGAAATCAGCGCAGAGATCAATGAAAATGTTCGCGGTAAAGACGTTTTCATTATTCAGCCGACTTGCGCGCCAACCAACGATAACCTGATGGAACTGGTCGTGATGGCTGATGCCTTCCGCCGCTCCTCAGCATCCCGAATCACTGCCGTGATTCCTTACTTCGGTTACGCCCGCCAGGATCGCCGTCCGCGTTCGGCACGAGTAGCTATCAGCGCCAAAGTGGTTGCTGACATGCTCACCGTTGTCGGTATCGACCGTGTTCTCACTGTCGATCTGCACGCTGACCAAATCCAGGGTTTCTTCGATATTCCTGTAGATAACATCTACGGCTCCCCCGTTCTGGTGGATGACATCGAAGACCAGCGTTTCGAGAATCTGATGATCGTTTCCCCGGATATCGGTGGCGTCGTGCGTGCACGTGCCGTTGCCAAGTCCCTGGGTGTCGATCTCGGTATCATCGACAAACGCCGCGAGAAGGCCAACCATTCCGAAGTGATGCATATCATCGGCGATGTGGAAGGTCGTACCTGTATCCTCGTTGACGACATGGTCGACACCGCCGGCACCCTGTGCCATGCGGCCAAGGCCCTGAAAGAGCACGGCGCTGCCAAGGTTTTTGCCTACTGCACGCACCCTGTCCTTTCCGGTCGCGCCATCGAGAATATCGAGAATTCCGTGCTGGACGAGCTGGTGGTGACCAACACCATCCCGCTGTCCGCCGCTGCTCAAGCCTGCTCACGTATCCGTCAACTGGATATCGCGCCGGTTGTAGCTGAAGCGGTCCGCCGCATCAGCAACGAAGAATCGATCAGCGCGATGTTCCGCTAAGGGCCCTGCCCTTCTCGGATATCTCGTTGACGAAAAGCGCCCCGCCCCAACAGCAGTGTTGGGGCGGGGCTTTTTTGCCCATCCCGCTTTGGCGCTGGTCGCAAGTGCCTGTCGGGAATGGCTATTTTGGAGATACAAAATGACTGATTTCATTCTGAACGCCGAAGCGCGCAAAGACCTGGGGAAAGGTGCGAGCCGCCGCCTGCGTCGTTTGAACGCCCAAGTGCCTGCTGTTGTTTACGGTGGCGACAAAGCCCCTGAATCCATCACCATGCTGGCTAAAGAAGTTGCCAAACTGTTCGAAGACGAAGCGGCTTTCAGCCACATCATCGAACTGAACATCGACGGCACCAAGCAAAACGTCGTCGTCAAGGCTATGCAGCGCCACCCGGCCAAGCAGTTCATCATGCACGCTGACTTCGTCCGCGTTGTAGCTGGCCAGAAACTGACCGCTATCGTTCCAGTGCACTTCATCAACGAAGAAGCACCGGTCAAGAAAGGCGGCGAGATCTCCCACATCGTGGGCGAGATCGAAGTTTCCTGCGAAGGTAAAGACCTGCCTGAGTTCATCGAAGTCGACCTGGCTAACGCCGAGATCGGTTCGATCATCCACCTGTCCGACCTGCAAGCGCCAAAAGGCGTTGAGTTCGTGGCACTGGCTCACGGCAACGACCTGGCAGTAGCCAACGTCCACGCTCCAAAAGTAGCACCAGAAGCAGCCGCTGAGTAATTCGTTACTCCGCAGGTGTTGCCCGGCCACGGTGCTTCATGCTCCGTGGCCCACAACTCCAAGGAAGAGCCCCTGACGTGACCGCCATTCAACTGATCGTCGGCCTGGGAAATCCAGGCCCCGAATACGAACAGACCCGGCATAACGCAGGGGCTCTTTTCGTAGAACGCATTGCCAGCGCCCAGCGCGTCAATCTGACATCTGATCGCAAGTATTTCGGCCTGACGGCAAAATTCAGCCATCAGGGCCAAGACGTTCGTCTGCTGATCCCCACCACGTACATGAACCGCAGCGGTCAATCCGTCGCGGCACTGGCCGGTTTTTTCCGCATACCGCCAGAAGCCATCCTGGTGGCCCATGACGAACTCGACCTGCCCCCAGGCGTCGCCAAGCTCAAACAGGGCGGCGGCCATGGCGGGCACAACGGGCTGCGCGACATCATTGCCCAGCTCGGCAATCAAAACACCTTCCACCGTCTGCGGCTTGGCATCGGCCACCCGGGTGTAAGCAGCCAGGTGTCCAATTTTGTCCTGGGTCGTGCGCCACGCGCCGAACAGGAAAAACTGGATACCAGTATCGATTTTGCCCTCGGCGTGCTGCCGGATATCCTCGCTGGCGAGTGGAATCGCGCGATGAAAACCTTGCACAGCCAGAAGGCCTGACTTCAGTAGAGGGGATATACCATGGGTTTTAATTGCGGCATCGTCGGCCTGCCAAACGTCGGCAAGTCCACCTTGTTCAACGCCCTGACCAAATCCGGTATCGCAGCGGAGAACTTCCCCTTCTGCACGATCGAACCCAACAGCGGTATCGTGCCGATGCCGGATTCGCGCCTGGACGCACTGGCGGCCATCGTTAATCCAAAGCGCATCCTGCCGACCACCATGGAATTCGTCGACATCGCAGGCCTGGTCGCCGGCGCCTCCAAAGGTGAAGGCCTGGGCAACAAGTTTTTGGCCAACATCCGCGAAACCGATGCTATCGCCCACGTGGTCCGCTGCTTTGAAGACGAGAACGTGATTCACGTCTCCAACAGCGTCCACCCCAAGCGCGATATCGAAATCATCGACCTGGAACTGATCTTCGCCGACCTCGACAGCTGCGAGAAGCAACTGCAGAAAGTCGCGCGCAACGCCAAAGGCGGTGACAAGGATGCCGTGGTCCAGAAAGGCCTGCTCGAGCAGCTGATCGCTCACTTCACCGAAGGCAAGCCTGCACGCAGCCTGATGAAGAACATGGGCGCCGATGAGAAAGCCGTCATCCGTGGCTTTCACCTGCTGACCACCAAGCCTGTGATGTACATCGCCAACGTGGCCGAAGACGGCTTCGAAAACAACCCGCACCTGGACGTGGTCAGGGCCATTGCCGAAGAAGAAGGTGCGATCGTGGTGCCGGTGTGCAACAAGATCGAAGCAGAAATCGCCGAGCTCGATGACGGCGAAGAAAAAGACATGTTCCTCGAAGCCCTGGGCCTGGAAGAACCCGGCCTGAACCGCGTGATCCGCGCCGGTTACGAGCTGCTGCACCTGCAAACCTACTTCACCGCCGGTGTCGAAGAAGTTCGCGCCTGGACCGTCCGCGTCGGTGCCACCGCACCACAAGCCGCTGGCGTCATCCACACCGACTTCGAAAAAGGCTTCATCCGCGCCGAAGTCGTCGCCTACAACGACTTCATCCAGTACAAGGGTGAAGGCGGAGCCAAGGAAGCCGGCAAATGGCGCCTGGAAGGCAAGGACTACATCGTCAAGGACGGTGATGTGATGCACTTCCGCTTTAACGTCTGAGTTTATACGCAACACTTTGATAGACATCCTTGGCTCTTGATGGATACAAAAACCAAATAGAGTTAGGGAGTTGCCATTCATCAGGGCTCCATGAATGGTCTTTGGAACCTGTTGTGTTCCGAAGTTGCAGGGGGTAGATTTGAGGGTATCCGAATTGATGGGTGGGGGTATTTCACCCCTTCCATGGAACTCAAAGATGCCCAATGACCTGCTGACTGATGCCAAGCTCAAAGCTGCAAAGCCAGCAGAGCGCCCCTATAAACTCACCGATGGTGGTGGCTTGTACTTGTTGGTCCAGACCACGGGGAGCAAGCTTTGGCGGTGGAAGTATCGAATCGATGGCAAAGAGAACCTCTATGCCATCGGTCCATATCCTGCTGTCGGCCTGGCAGAAGCCCGCGCAGCACGAGAGTCCGCCCGTCTGCTTGCTAAACAGGGCATCCACCCGTCTCAGAGCCGGCGAGATGCCAAGCAGCGCAACATTGATGAGCGCCAGGCTCGCAAGCTTGCAATGGAGAGCTCTTTTGCAAAAGTGTCGGCAGCCTATCTGGACGACATTCGAACGTCCTACACAGCAGGCTCCTACCGCGCCAAAGTATCCAGAATCAGGAAGCATCTCGCCCTTAAGCTAGATCACATGGTGATTGGCGAAATTAGTGCCAAAGAGATTCGCCCAATTCTCGAAGCCTGTAAGGCAAATGGCGCTTGGGCAGGGATCCACGTCAAAGGTGACCTATCGGCCATCTTCGACTACGCCGTTGTACGCGGCTTGGCCGACACCAACCCAATTCCCGGTCTGCGTGGTCTGTTGCGCGTTCCCAGCAGCCAAAGCAAAGCTGCCATGAGCATTTCCCAGATCAAGGCCTTCTATCTCGCGTTACGTGCCTATAGGGGATATCCAGAAACCTCACTTTGCCTACGCCTGATCGCCTTGACAGCTTGCCGGCCCGGCGAAGCCGCAGATGCTGAGTGGAGCGAGTTCGATTTGGATGCCAGGCTTTGGCGGCGGCCAGCTGAGAAGATGAAGGCGCGTCGCGAACACGTTTGTCCGCTGTCAGATCAGGCCATCGCCACACTAGCATCGTTGCGCTGCATCACGGGTGACGGTCGCTACCTGTTTCCGCACCGCAGCGGGGAAGGATTCACCACACCAAATCGCCTGACCTATGCCATGCGGGATATGAACTTGGGGCCGGGGACATCTCCTCATTGCTGGAGAACCACGTTCTCAACCTGGGCCAATGAGCAAGGCTATCGCCCTGACGCCATAGAACGGCAATTGGCCCATGTCGAAAGCAACAAAGTATGCGCCACCTATAACAAGGCCCTGCTGCTTGCCCAGAGAAAAGAACTGATGCAATCATGGGCTGCCTATCTGGAGCAAGCCGATCACGAAGCAACGACACAGGACACCGTGACCGCTTCAAAAGAAGGTCCGGCTTACTCAAATCCACCGATGCCCTTCGCCATGGAAGCGCGATGAAATACGCTTATGAAGACCTGAGTGACGCACAGTTCGAGAACCTCATCGTGTTCTTGTGCCAACGACTGCTGGGTATCTCCGTCCAGGGCTTTGCCAAGGGCCCAGATGGCGGACGAGATGCAAAATTCGTCGGTACCGCTGAGCTGCATCCCAGCAAGGCCGCGCCATGGGTAGGCACGACCATCATTCAGGCCAAGCACACCAATGGCTATAACCGGAATTTCTCCGAGCCTGATTTTTTCAGCGCTAAAGCCGCAAATACTGTGCTGAGCAAAGAGATCCCGCGAATTCAGAAGCTACGCACCAACAAGCAGCTTGATCACTACATGCTGTTTGCTAATCGACGCCTCGCAGGTAATGCCGAAAGCGAGATTCGCAAACACATCTCGACCCAATGCAGCCTCCCCGAATCGTCTATCTACTTGTGTGGCCTAGAGCAACTGGAAGTCTTCCTGAAAGTCTTCCCGGACATCGCAACGCTGGCGGACCTCGACCCTGTCGACTCTCCGCTGATTGTTAGCCCCGACGATCTGGCCGAAGTTGTACAAGCGCTGGCAAATCATAAAGACGAGGTTGGCGCCGTGCTCGATGACCCGCCTACCGAGCGGGTTTCCTATGAAGAGAAGAACGCACTGAACAACATGAGTGCCGAGTACGCCAAGGCTCAGCGCAAACGGTACCTCAAGGAAACCGCGCAGATTCGCGCCTTCCTCGCCGCGCCGGAGAACCTTGAACTGCTCCACCTGTATGAGTCAGTGGTCGACGAGTTCCAATTCAAAATCATTGCCAAGCGTAAGGACTACCAGACCTTCGATGAGGTTATGGAGTACTTGGTCGATCTGCTGTTCAATCGTGATCCGGTACTGCGCCAGCACGCGCATAAGCGTCTCACGCGCGCGATGTTGTTCTACATGTACTGGAATTGCGATATTGGGGAGGTAGGTGATGCTGAGGCCGACTAAGCACTCTCACCCGGATCGCACCATCATCAATGTCTCATTGCTGCTATTGGGGCGATTGAAGTCGCGCCGTGTCGAAGACTACGGTGCGCTCCGCAGATACGCTAAGAAGGCGGTGATTGGCGGAGATGTGCTGTTTCTGCCAGCACTGAACTTCCTCTATTTAATGGGGTTGATTGACTATCGCCCCAAGACTGACGCCGTGGAATATGTGGGGCCCAATGAAACTCTCTAGGATCTACACCAATAAACCGGATCTGTTCGAACCGGTAGAATTCATAGAGGGGCTGAACGTCGTTACGGCGGAAATTCGCCTGCCCGAAAACAAAGCCAAAGACACCCACAACTTGGGTAAAACGACACTTGGGCGCCTGCTTGACTTCGGCTTTCTTGCCGGACGCGATGCCAAGTTCTTCCTGTTCAAACATGCCGAACTGTTCAAGGATTTCGTCTTCTTCCTGGAGATCGAATTGGACGACGCATCTTTCGTCACCGTCCGGCGTGGGGTGAAGGACGCGTCGAAAATCAGCTTCAAGAAGCATGAAGCCGGCAATCAGGACTTTTCAACACTGCACGTTGCAGAGTGGGACCATCAGGATGTCCCATTCGATAGGGCACGCGACCTGCTCGATGGCTTGCTCGACTGGCGAGCACTGAAACCTTGGTCATATCGCAAAGGGCTGGGTTACTTGTTGCGCTCCCAGGAGGACTATCGGGAAGTCTTCCAACTGCGCAAGTTCGCCTCCAAGCATGCTGACTGGAAGCCGTTTCTTGCGCACTTGCTGGGTTTCAATGCCCAGCTGGTCTCGCAGCACTACCTCAAAGAGGAGGAGCTCGCCAGAAAGCAAGAAACGGCTCAAACGATAAAGAATGAGCTCGGTGGCTCTGTCGAGGACATCAGCAAAATTGAGGGTATTCTGCTCCTCAAGCAAAAGGATGCTGAGAAGAAGCAGCAACTACTGGATGCTTTCGACTTCCGCTCCCAGGATAAGGACCACACCAAGCAACTGGTCGAAGACATCGACGAGCGAATCGCGGCACTCAATTCGGAGCGCTACTCGCTAAGCCAAAACAGAAAAAAGGTCCTGGCATCTCTGGAGGAAGATCAGATTCTGTTCAACCCCGATGAAGCACAGCAGCTGTTCAAAGAAGTCGGCGTGCTTTTTCAGGATCAGATAAAGAAGGACTTTGAACAACTCATTGCTTTCAACAGGGCTATCACTGAAGAGCGTCGCGGCTACCTTCAAGAAGATCGCGTAGAGATCGAAGCGGAACTGAAGCGTTTGAACACGGAGCTCAATGCGCTTGGCAAGAAACGTTCAGAGATGCTGGCGTTTCTGAGCAGCACCGATGTGTTTGCCAAGTACAAGCAGGTGGCCGACGACATGGTGATGCTACGTGCTGATATCACCTCGCTTGAGCGCCAGCGTGGCTTCGTGCATCGATTGCAGGAACTGCGAACTGAAATCAGGGCGCTGACTGAAGAGTGCAGTCATCTGCAGACACAAATTGAAGAAGATGTAGAACAGCAAAACTCGATGCAAGACAGCCTGTTCTCGGTGATTCGTGTCTACTTCAACGAG
Organism: Pseudomonas sp. KH_021; assembly: GCF_057838865.1. Lineage (NCBI taxonomy): Bacteria > Pseudomonadati > Pseudomonadota > Gammaproteobacteria > Pseudomonadales > Pseudomonadaceae > Pseudomonas > Pseudomonas sp. KH_021. The sequence continues at coordinate 5,309,970 of NZ_CM174477.1, forward strand.
ATCGTCGAGGAAGTCATTGACCGTAAAGCGCTGCTAAGCGTGTCCCCCAATCAACAGGGCCACCTAGACTTCAAAGCTGAGATTCTGGATGAATCTGGCAATGCCACCAGTGCAGATCTGGGCCACACCTACCGAAAACTTCTTTGCATTGCGTTCGATATGGCTGTGCTGCGCGCTCATCTCGATGAAAAATTCCCCCGATTTGTCTATCACGATGGTGTGTTCGAGTCACTGGACAACCGTAAGAAAGAGAACTTGCTAAGCGTCATCCGTCGATATGCAGAACTGGGACTGCAGCCGGTCATCACCCTGATCGACTCGGATCTGCCAGTTCGCACCGACGACGACCCTGTATTCGCCAAGGCCGAAATTGTGCTCACCCTGCACGATGAGAATGAGCAGGGGCGATTGTTCAAGATGCGTGCTTGGTAGAGCAACGTGAAACACTGATCTCTCTATGGAAGCACTCGCTGCCCAAACAGGCCTCAAAGCCCGATGAAATGGGTGATACATCTCAATATCTGTAAAGGTCAATATCTCCAGAAAACTGGAGTCACGAGTACCAACACCGTTAGGATTTCAAGTCTGCCTAGCAGCATTCCAACGGTCAGTAGCCATTTGGCGGCATCAGGTAATGATGAGAAATTACCTGCCGGCCCAATGATCGTGCCAAGCCCTGGCCCGACGTTACACACCGCCGTAGCGGCACCGCTCAACGCTGTAGTCCAATCTAGCCCAATGAGTGCCAAGCCCAAGGCGATGGCAGCAATGGTGATGGTGAAGAAAAACGAGAAGGTCAACAGTGAGCGCGAGATCTCCTCGTCAATGGGATGACCGTTGTACTTCTTCTGAATCACGGCTCGAGGATGGATCAACTGCTTCAAACTACTTCCCAGTAGAGCGGCAGCCACCTGAAAACGGAAAATTTTAAGACCGCCTGCAGTTGAGCCTGAACATCCACCGACGAAGGTCAGATAGAAAAAGAGCAAGACGGCGAAGCTGCCCCATAACGTGTAGTCGCCAACCGCAATGCCGGTGGTCGTGACGACTGACGTCACATTGACTGCCACGATACGAAACGCATCCCACCATCCGTAATCGCTGTGAAAATACAGCCAAGTACCCACAGCCAGCGATGTGACGATCAAGAATCCAATAAATCCGCGTACTTGGTGATCCTTGATCAGCACACGCCGATCGCCCCGCAATGTCGCGACGTACAAGGTGAATGGCAGGCTGCCCAGAATCATGATGGCCACCGCCACCCAGTGAATCGCTGGTTGCGTCCAATGCCCAAGTGAGGCGTCCGAAGTTGAGAATCCCCCCGTAGAGATCAACGACATTGCGTGGTTGACCGCTTCAAATGGCGTCATTCCAGCGATCCAGAGCGCCAGAGCTCCGATGCCAGTAAGCCCCAGATAGAGCAAAAGTATGTACTTGGCTGCCACATGGGAACGCGGTGTCACTTTCTCCGACCAGTCTGAGGACTCTGTCTGGAACAGACGCATGCCGCCTACTCGCAACAGTGGAAGGATCGCCACAGCCATACCGATAAAACCGATGCCTCCCAACCAATGCAGCATGGAGCGCCATATCAACAAGCCGGGAGATGAGCTATCCAAACCGGTGAGTACGGTCGAGCCAGTGGTTGTGATGCCAGACATCGTTTCAAAGAATGCGTCGGTGTAGCTGATGTGGCTGATGAACACCATTGGCAACGCTGCGAAGGTGCACACAACTACCCAGCTGCCAGTAGTGAGCACGTACATATCCCTCGGGCGAAGCTGGCCAGTCTCTGGACGCCCCCGCACGGTCAACAGGAGGCCACAGATGAAGGTAATCAAACTTGACCAGAGAAAGGCCGACAGATCGTCGCTACGCTCATAGGCCACCAGTGTGATCATGGGAATCGCCATGCTTACGGCCAGCGTGATCAGAAAAATGCCTAAGATGAAGGCGATAAGCCGAATGGATGCGAGGGACATAACAGTATTTGTTCCAAATTGGCCCTGCGCAGTATCGGATGGCCAAACTCAAGGCCCTGTAAATTTTGCGTAAAATTTCTACGGGCAATCAGTCAGGCTGCGTACTTCCAAGGTTTTTCAATGAGTCATTAGTGCTCAAAGGCGCAACGGTACCTCGTCAAAGCATTTAGAACTGAAGGGCAGCTTCAGTCGATTTCGGCCCGTCGTCGCTATTCACTTCGAGCAAAATCCTATTAGCAAACGAACCAGGACGAAACAGGCCTGTGTGTCGTCAAATACATGGATGACATCGACGCCGGCCGGCTGGACCGAGTATTTGAACAGGACTTTTGTACCGATGCCAGCTTTTACTTGCTGTGGCCACGCAGAGTGAAAACCCCTGCTGCACTGGCAATCGTTCGGCAATGGTTGATGGATCTAAAGAACAGCTGAATCAATTACTCCAGGACGTTGGTGAACCTTTTACGAGATCAGAACCCAGCTCAGATGCGGGAAGATGCTGCTTCATGAAGCAGGCTAGGTCATTCATTCCGTGCGCATGCACGGAGCCCGACGGGAGCACTGTTCGCCATGTCCAATTATCCTTGTATCGAATATCGATCCAGGTCTGCCCTTGCTGCCTGGCGTTGCCTGGGTTGGAGAGCTGCAAGATAGACCGGACACTCGCAAGAATTTCTCCTCGGTTATAAATGCGGTAGATGGTCAGACCAGCAGCCTGCGCCTCGAAGCCTGCGACGCTACGCTTGGTCGATACGGGAGACGGGTCGAACGCATACACTGCACGTACGCTGGGAACCCCTGAATCTTGCCGCAGGGAGTAGGCGAATCGTTGGGCCAACCCTCCTCCAAGAGAATGTCCGGTAGCCACGACTTGGGCGGTTTTGAGCCATTCATTACCCGGCGCTTCGCTTTTCCTGCGGTATTCCTTGGCAAATACAGGCAGGAAAACATCGCTCAGTACTTCGTACTGGTCGTTTGGATGAAACGGTGCCAAGAACCAGTGAAGGTTAGATTTCCAATCTTCAAGGCTCGAGACCGCCGTGCCTCCAAAAGCAACAATGACCTTATGGTGCTTGGCGCTTGACCACACTTCGACACGCAGGTGTGCGCGGCGCATCTGCTCACTTGCAGGCTCTGGCTCGTCCTTGCTTTTTCGCAGCCGTGGGAGCTGGTCCCAACGCTCCCAACCTTGAGCCTTCAGAAAGTCGTGCGGTTCAGGGCATTGGGGGGTGGTTTCCAGGGGCTTGCGCTTGGGGTCATCAGCGTCCTGATAGGCAGCCACAGCCGCCCATGCATAAGGCCAGTGCAACAACGCAGCCTCTTGCACGGATAACCAAGGTTTGAGTTTTTCGCCGCTTAGACGCCGGTAGACCTCCTGGTCAGTCTGCTTGAAGCTGTCGCATCCACAGAGAAGCACCATCGCTGCAGTGGCTACGAACTGCCAGGAGCGCATAGCGACCTCCCAAAGAGCCGAGGCCCGCACAGGGATTGAGACAGGTTTCGCGCGGCTCGTTGTTTACAGGATAGCTATCCGTAACGCGCCTTCACGTCAGCCGACAGCCGGCGATAGCGAATTTATTGGCTCAACGCGCAATCGCGCAACTCCACCCCGAAACCATAAAAATCCTAAGCCGAGCCACCAAGGCTAACAACCCCAATCCCACAGAACATGGCACGTTGCAACAAATGTGGGAGCGGTGGTAGTTAATCGGTTCAGGTACGACAAGCACCCCACCGAGGAACGCTATCTCATCAAGATGCAACTTGCCACGCCATGGGTAAAGCCATGACTCTGCGCCTCTCGTTACGGAATCAATGCGCCGTTGATGCAGTAGGAGCCCGGCTTGCCGGCGATGGGGCCCTCAAGATCGCCATCGCTTGCAAGCAAGGCTCCTACGGTGAGGGTGGTGCGCGCAGGGGCTCCTGACTCGTCCGTAGCCGCGGCCGTAGGCAGCGGCTAGGGTTTTTCAGCGGTCTGAACGAGCGCTATTAACGGAATGCAGCCACCACATTGGCCCGCGCCGTGTGCAGTTTTTTGTAGCTGTCGATCAGGCGCAGGTGCCTGTCGAGCCCTTCCAGTTTCATGCTCGTCGGCGTCAAGCCGAAAAAGCGTACGCTGCCGTCCACCGAGCCAATTGCTGCGTCCATCCGGTCGTTGCCAAACATCCGGCGGAAGTTGACCTCGTAGTCCACCAGCTCCAGGTCTTCGTCCAGTTTCATCTCCAGCACCGCATTCACGGCCTGGTAGAACAACCCACGCTCGACCGTGTTGTCGTTGTACTGAAGGAAGGTTTCCACCGCCTCTTTCGCCTCTTCAAACTGCTGCAGGGCGAGATAAATCAGCAGCTTCAATTCCAGGATCGTCAGCTGGCCCCAGGCGGTATTGTCGTCAAACTCGATGCCGATCAAGGTGGTGATATCGGTGTAGTCGTCCAGCTCACTTTCTACCAGGCGCTCAGCCAACGACTTCAGTTCGGTTTCGTCCAGGCGATGCAGGTTCAAGATATCGGCGCGGAAGAACAAGGCTTTGTTGGTGTTATCCCAGATCAGGTCGTCTACTGGATAGATTTCCGAATAGCCTGGCACCAGAATGCGGCAGGTGGTTGCGCCGATATGCTCATACACCGCCATGTACGCTTCTTTACCCATGTCTTCGAGAATGCCGAACAGCGTCGCGGCTTCGTCGGTATTGGAGTTTTCACCCTGGCCCGAGAAATCCCACTCCACAAACGCGTAATCCGACTTGGCACTGAAGAAGCGCCACGACACCACACCGCTGGAATCGATAAAGTGCTCGACGAAGTTGTTCGGCTCGGTCACCGCGTGACCTTCAAAAGTGGGCTGAGGCAGATCGTTCAAACCCTCAAAACTGCGGCCCTGTAGCAACTCCGTCAGGCTGCGTTCCAGCGCCACCTCAAAGCTTGGGTGCGCGCCGAACGAGGCAAATACACCGCCGGTTCGCGGGTTCATCAAGGTCACGCACATCACCGGGAATTCCCCCCCCAGCGACGCATCCTTCACCAGCACGGGGAAACCCTGCTCTTCCAGCGCCTGGATACCGGCCAGAATCCCAGGGTATTTCGCCAGCACTTCGAGCGGCACATCCGGCAGTGCAAATTCACCCTCGATGATTTCGCGTTTTACCGCGCGTTCAAAGATCTCCGACAGGCACTGCACCTGGGCTTCGGCCAGCGTGTTACCGGCACTCATGCCATTGCTCAGGTACAGGTTTTCGATCAGGTTGGACGGGAAATACACCACCTCGCCGTCGGACTGACGTACAAACGGCAGCGAAACGATACCGCGCTCTTCATTGCCAGAGTTGGTATCGAACAAATGCGAGCCACACAACTCGCCATCGCGGTTGTAAATCTTCAGGCAGTACTCGTCGAGAATTTCAGCCGGCAGCTCATCTTTACGGCCAGGCTGGAACCAGCGTTCGTCCGGGTAATGCACAAACGCCGCGTTGGCGATGTCTTCACCCCAGAACTGATCGTTGTAAAAGAAGTTGCAGTTCAGTCGCTCAATGAACTCGCCCAACGCCGACGCCAACGCGCCTTCCTTGGTGGCGCCCTTACCGTTGGTAAAACACATCGGCGAGTGCGCATCGCGGATATGCAGCGACCACACATTGGGAACAATATTGCGCCACGAAGCGATTTCAATCTTCATGCCCAAGCCCGCCAAAATGCCCGACATATTGGCGATGGTTTGCTCCAGCGGCAGGTCCTTGCCCAAAACATAGGTGCTCGCTTCTGAATCTGGATTCACCATCAGCAAGGCCTGGGCATTGGCATCCAGGTTTTCCACCTCCTCGATCACAAACTCAGGCCCCGTTTGCACCACCTTCTTCACCGTGCAACGGTCGATGGAACGCAAAATGCCCTGGCGGTCTTTATCGGAGATCGTGGCCGGCAACTCGACTTGAATTTTAAAAATCTGGTTGTAGCGGTTTTCAGGATCAACAATGTTGTTCTGCGACAGGCGAATATTATCGGTGGGAATATTGCGCGTTTCACAGTACAACTTCACAAAGTAAGCCGCACACAAGGCCGATGAAGCCAGGAAGTAATCAAACGGCCCCGGTGCCGAACCGTCGCCTTTATAGCGGATCGGCTGATCGGCCACTACTGTAAAGTCATCAAACTTGGCTTCAAGCCGAAGGTTGTCGAGAAAGTTGACCTTGATTTCCATGCGGGAGCACCATAATAACGAGCAAAGCGATTTGGTCGCTATTATCCGGTTTTTCGGTTGGAAGTCTTGCGCTTTTGGCGGTGGCCGCTGGCCGGTGCCTCGCCACATCAGCATTTTGTAAATGTGTAAAAAGCCAGTCATCGCACGTTCAAGCGCGATGACTGGCAGATCAAACTCAATCACTCAGCGTTACGCAAACTCTTTGCGCAGCTGTCGGGCAGCGGTCACCATATGCACCAAAGCCGCTTCCGTTTCTGGCCAGCCACGGGTTTTCAAACCGCAATCCGGGTTGACCCACAAGCGCTCGACAGGAATACGCTTGGCGGCATTGCGCAGCAAGTTGGCCATTTCAGAAGCATCTGGAACACGTGGCGAATGGATGTCGTACACGCCTGGGCCGATTTCATTCGGGTAGGCGAAGGCTTCAAACGCCTCCAGCAGCTCCATGTCCGAGCGCGAGGTTTCGATGGTGATCACGTCGGCATCCATCGCTGCAATGGATTCGATCACATCATTGAACTCGCTGTAGCACATGTGGGTGTGGATCTGGGTTTCGTCACGCACGCCCGAGGCGCACAGACGGAAGGCTTCAGCCGCCCAGTCCAGGTAGTGCTGCCATTGCGCTTGGCGCAGGGGCAGGCCTTCGCGGAAGGCGGCTTCGTCGATCTGTACGATCTTGATGCCGGCGGCTTCCAGATCAACCACTTCATCACGAATGGCCAGGGCCAGTTGGCGGGCTTGCACTTCACGGGTCACGTCTTCACGCGGGAAAGACCACATCAGCATGGTCACAGGGCCGGTCAGCATGCCTTTCATCACCTTGTCGGTGAGGCCTTGGGCGTAGCGAATCCATTCGACGGTCATGGCTTTCGGGCGGCTCAGGTCGCCGAAGATCACGGCCGGTTTAACGCAGCGTGAACCATAGCTTTGGACCCAACCGAAACGGGTGAATACGTAGCCGTCCAGTTGCTCGGCGAAGTATTCGACCATGTCGTTACGCTCGGCTTCACCGTGAACCAGTACATCCAGCCCCAGGCAATCTTGAACTTCGACCGCGTGCTTGATTTCGCTGTGCATCGCTTCGGTGTATTCGGCTTCGCTCAACTTGCCTTGCTTGAACGACTTGCGGGCCAGGCGGATGGCACCGGTTTGCGGGAACGAGCCGATGGTGGTGGTCGGGAACAGCGGCAGATCCAGGCCGGCCCGTTGCTTGGCGATACGGGTGGCAAACTCGGATTGGCGCTGGCTGTCCTGGGCGGTAATTGCAGCGACACGTGCCTGCACCGCGGGTTTGTGGATGCGCGAGGAAGCCGCACGGCTGGCCTGGACGACGCGGCTCCGTGCCAATGCATCCAGTACAGGCGCTGCTTCTGGTTCGTTCAGAGCGCGGGCCAGGATGGCAACTTCTTCGCACTTCTGTACGGCGAAAGCCAGCCAGCTCTTGAGCTCGGCGTCCAGTTTGTCTTCACGCCCCAGGTCTACCGGGCTGTGCAACAGGGAGCAGGAAGGCGCAACCCACAGGCGATCACCCAAGCGCTCTTTGGCGTGTTCAAGCACGGCCAGCGCTTTTTCCAGATCGCAGCGCCAGACATTACGGCCATTGACCAGCCCCAGCGACAGCACTTTATAAGCTGGCAGACGATCCAGAATCGTGGGGTACTGATCCGGCGCGCGCACCAGATCGATGTGCAAGCCATCCACGGGCAGGTTGGCGGCCAGGCCGAGGTTTTCTTCCAGGCCACCAAAGTAGGTGGCGAGCAGTTTTTTCAATGGGTCGCGCTGGATCTGGTTGTAAGCGCGCTCAAAAGCGTTTTTCCATTCCTGTGGCAAGTCCAGTACCAGGATCGGCTCGTCGATCTGAACCCACTCAACGCCCTGGGCAGCCAGACGCTGGAAGATCTGGCCATACAGCGGAAGCAGCCGATCGAGCAGGTCAAGCTTGTCGAAATCGTCGCCTTTGGCTTTGCCCAACCACAAGTAGGTCAGCGGGCCGATGACCACCGGTTTGACGCTATGGCCCAACGCCTTGGCTTCTTCGACTTCTTCAAACAACTGGTCCCAGCCCAGTTGAAATTGCTGGTCCGCCGTGAACTCAGGGACCAGGTAGTGGTAGTTGGTGTCGAACCACTTGGTCATTTCCTGGGCGTGTGCACCGCCACAGCAGCTGTCGCTGACGCCGCGCGCCATGCCGAACAATGTTTGCAAGGAGGTTTTGCCATCGTGCGGGCGGAAGCGCTCCGGGATGACACCGAACATCAGCGAGTGGGTCAGGACCTGGTCGTACCAGGCAAAGTCGCCGACCGGCAGCAGCTCAATCCCGGCTTTTTTCTGAATGTCCCAATGCGTCTTACGCAGCTCGGCGCCCACAGCGCGCAGCTGGGCCTCGTTCAACTCGCCCTTCCAGAAAGCTTCTTGAGCTTTCTTCAGTTCGCGATCGCGGCCTATGCGAGGGAAGCCGAGGGAATGGGCCAGTGCCATGACAAAAAACTCCAATGTGTTGATGGGAGCTATTGTCGATACTGAAGGGATGGTGAGACAAACTCATATTATTCTTGATCATCACAAGTTTTTCTCATCATTGGATCAAATCCGCGATCAGTGCTTCATGCCATGGGCGTGATCATGACCACCCAGCGCTCGTGCGGGCGCTTCTACCTTGATGACTTCTTTCTCGCCTTGGGCATTCTCGATGTTCAAGGTCAGCGGCACCTTGTCGCCCTCCTTGATCTGTGCATTCAGGTCAATCAGCATCACGTGATAACCCTCGGGGCTCAAGGCGACGGCGGTTCCGGCCGGCAGATCTACGGCCGCGACCGGTTGCATGCTCATCACGTCGTTTTTCATCGTTGATTGATGAATCTGGACTATTTTGGCGACGGGCGACTCAACACTGAGCAGTTTGCCCGCGGTGCTGGAGGTGATGGTCATAAAGGCCCCGGACGCTTGCTGGCCCGGCACGGTGGCACGTGCCCATGCATCGGTCACCTGCACCTGCGCGTTGGCCTGGGCAGCCCCCATGAGCAGTGAGCAGATGACGGCGGCGTGCTTGATCCCTTTGATTAGTGTGCGGTTCATTAGCAGATCTCCATGAGCGTGACCAAGTCTTGCGCGCATTCTTGCGCGGTGAGCGATTGAGAGAGGCCCAGGCGCAATACACCCCTGGAATCAAAGACGAAGCTGGTGGCGGTATGGGACATGGTGTAGGTCGAGCCGCTGGGGATCTTCTCGTAGAAAACCTCGAATTCCTTGGCCGTTGCGGCGGTTTCTTCAAGGGTGCCGTACAAGGCTTCGAAGGTTGGATCAAATGCCTTGATGTAGGCATCCAGCACCTGAGGTGTATCGCGTTCAGGGTCTAGTGTGATGAAGACCACTTGCAGGCGATCACCGTCCCGGCCCATCAGCTTTTTGGCCTGGGCGGCTCGGGCGAGCGTGGTCGGGCAGACGGCCGGGCACTGGGTGAAGCCAAAGAAAATCATGGGCATCATGCCCCGATAGCTCGAAAGCATACGCTCATTGCCGTCTGTGTCGCGCAGCTTGAAACCACGCCCAAGGATCTTGTTGCTCAAGTCCTTGCCGTATTTGAATGACAACCCGCTGCGGGTATCGCAACCGGTGAGCAAGCCCAAAGACAACAGGCTAAGGCCTGTAACCACTTGGCGGCGAGACAACGAAACGCTCATGAAGTACGTCCTTTGAAAAATCAGACGGTCAAATGGCGCGCATGGTATCAAACCGTGTCCAAACTAAAGCGTCCCAATTGTCGCACCCCGTTGCGAGGCGCGCGGGGCTTGTTGTGTTAGCGACAGAAATTTGCACGATCGCCATAATTGCCTTTGACCATCAGCAAGCGACGGGCTGTGCTGAAAGACAAGACCAGAGATATGGCCAAAAAATCATCAGTCATCGAAGACTTCATCGACCTCGCCAGCAAACTACCCCGATGGGTCAGGGGCTTGCTCGACCAGCGGACTGCCAAGGCCAACCCTCCCAACCCTTGCGCCAGCGTCAACGAGGTCGCAGAGCAAATTGAGCCGGTGTTGGCTCCTGAACCGGTGAAGCCCCCTCCCCCCAAGAAACCTACGCCACCGATTCAACCCAAGCCACCCGCCTGCCCCCACTGCAAAAAACCGATGGTCATGAAAGTGGCGCGCACCGGCCGCAATGCAGGCGGCGACTTTTGGGGCTGCACGGATTATCCGAAGTGCCGTGGGATTCGCGCCATTTTTCCCACGGCAGGTGTTAACAAACCCAAATAGAAGGTCGCCAGGCCTTCGGGATCACCGTTTGCCAGTCGATGGCAACAGCACGGCGAGTACGCCGAACAGGGGCAGATACGAGCACAGGGTGTAGACGTATTCGATGCCGTGGATATCCGCCAGATAACCCAGAAGGGCCGCACCGATACCGCCAAAGCCAAACATCAGGCCGAAGAAGATACCGGCGATCATGCCGACATTGCCGGGTACCAGTTCCTGGGCATAAACCACGATGGCGGAGAACGCCGAGGCCAGGATAAAGCCGATGATCACGCTCAACACGCTGGTCCAGAACAGGTCCACATAGGGCAGCAACAAGGTGAAGGGCGCCACACCCAGGATCGAGAACCAGATCACGGCCTTGCGCCCGATGCGGTCGCCAATCGGGCCACCGAAGAAGGTGCCGGCCGCGACTGCGCCCAAAAACAGGAACAGGTGCAGTTGCGAGCTGGCCACCGACAGGTCGAACTTCTCGATCAGGTAGAAGGTGAAGTAACTGGTGAAGCTGGCCATGTAGAAATACTTGGAGAACACCAGCAAGCCCAATACCACCAGCGACGCGATCACCCGGGACTTGCTCAGCCCGTGAGTCGCTTTCTGGCCCTGCTTGGCCTTGAAGTTGTTCAAGTGCTCGCGATACCAGCGGCTCAAACCGTAGGTCACACCCAGGGCCAGGAGCGCAAACAAGCCAAACCAGACCACATTGACCTGGCCAAACGGGATGATGATGGCAGCTGCCAGCAACGGGCCGAAAGCGGAGCCTGCATTACCTCCCACTTGAAAGGTGGACTGCGCCAGGCCAAATCGCCCACCAGAGGCCAGCCGCGCAATGCGCGAGGTTTCGGGGTGAAAGGTTGAAGAACCAATGCCGATCAATGCTGACGCCACCAAAATCATCGGAAAGCTGCCGACAAAGGCCAACATCAGGATCCCCACCAATGTGCACACGGTGCCCAGTGGGAGCAGGTTCGGCATCGGCTTGCGGTCTGTATAAAAGCCTACCCAAGGCTGCAGCAGCGAAGCTGTGACCTGGAAGGTCAGGGTAATCAGGCCGATCTGAGTGAAGGTGAGCCCGTAGCTGGCCTTGAGTAGCGGGTAGATCGACGGCAGTACCGCCTGGATCAAGTCATTGATCAAATGCGCCAGCGCACAGGCGGCGATGATGCGCATGACCAGTGGGCTGCTCTGGACAGCCGAGGCTACAGACGCCGGGCTCGCTGAAGTACTGCTCGAAGCCATGGTGAACATTCCATACCGCGAAGTGGGATCCAATTATCCAGAATCCAATCGTTATCGCGCTATCGATTTTATTGCTCACCGATCAACGCCCTGCCCGCCCCAGGTTTTTCGAGATTTTTAGGCCTGCAAAGCTAAGCAATTGATCATTCGCATAAATTTTTTAAATCGGGTGTTGACACATCTCAATTTTCAGCCAATAATGCGCGCCACTTGGCTACATAGCTCAGTTGGTTAGAGCATAGCATTCATAATGCTGGGGTCCGGGGTTCAAGTCCCTGTGTAGCCACCAAGTACTTGTTCAATGATATCGCTCGATGTCATTGAACATACAAGAAACCCGCCTAGTGCGGGTTTTCTTGTTTCTGGGGCATTCGTTTGTCACTCCAGGTCTCCTGACAGTCCTCGCCATCGTGTATGCCGCAGATGGCAAACCCCTCGCTACTCATTGTAAATAGCCACCTGTCTCACTTGTCCACCATCATTTATCTCAACCCAAAGCAGACATTTATTCGTGTCGTTCAATCACCGGACTTTGGGCCAGGTTTTTCGTCATGCCAGAAAAACAAGGCCGCAATCGCGGCCTTGTAGTTTTCCAGGGTGTTACTCGTGTGTATGTCCGTGATCGGCGCTCTCGGATGTAGCGTCTTTCTCACCACCGCCGCATGCAGTCATAAGGCCGAGGAAGCAGATCAGGAGCATCGAACGAATCAAAGTAGTTGGGGTTTTCATAGGGTAGTTCTTCAAGAGTGGAGGAAAATAAAGGGTCTGTGGTCAGGCTAAACCCTGCGTTTTCGGCAGCAGGATAACCATCGTTGCTGCGAGCTACTGTTTGACGCCCAAGTAATCGCCAGTTGTCTTGAGTGAGATGGTCACGTCGTTGTTGCTGCGATTACGCCAAAACCAACCGTGGGTGCCGTCAAAAAGGGCGGTGAACTCACCTTTATTACTGTTGACCTGCTTGCCCTTGTTGTAGCTATGGAAGTAACCCTTTTCGCCGTTGTAGGGCTCGCCATGGGTGTCGTAATTCACAGGCCCACCCGCCGCTGTCCATTCATAGCTGACAGTCTTGTTCTTCAGCACTTCCAGTTTGATCTCTGTCCCTTCACCAGGTTTAAGCGTGACGGTCATTTGATCGGTCTTCAAGGCAGGGGCAGGTGTCGCCACTGGCTGAACAGCTGGTTGCACAACCTGTGAAGCCGGAGCCGGAACCGCTGCCTGCGGCAAAGCTGCATCCGCCAACGCCTCTTGGGCAAGGATGATCTTGAGTTCGCCCATCTGGGTCAGCCCCAGTGCGCGGCCCACCCCCGTAGGATCAACGGCATATTCCGAAGGCATGACCACAGTCACCAGCAAACCGACCGCAGTCAGCAGGGCAATGACAGTCGAACGAACCAGTTTGCGAGTGCTAGGCAATTCATTAACAGTTGGAAGCGGGGTATTGAACATGGTCAGAATTCCTTACGCGGAGACAAACAGGCCGGTGATCTGGTAACCCATCAGGAGGAAGCCGGCACTCATCATGGCGACGTTGGCGGCATAGGCGTGGCGCCAGAAACTGCCGGTGCGCCGCCAATACCCCATCAGAATGAGAATCGCGCTAAGTGCCAACAACTGGCCGATCTCGACGCCGACGTTAAAGGCGATCAGATTCGGAATCAGGCCATCAGGCGAGATTTCGTACTCCTGGATCTTGGTGGCCAGACCAAAACCGTGAAGCAGGCCAAAAACCAGCGTGGCCACTTTGGTATTGGGTTGGAAACCGAACCAGCGCTGAAACGCGCCCAGGTTATCGAGCGCCTTGTACACCACCGAAAAGCCGATGATGGCGTCGATGATGTAAGAGCTGATGCTGACCTCGGCCAGCACGCCCAGCAGCAGCGTGACCGAGTGGCCTACAGCAAACAGCGTGACGTAGAGCCCCACGTCTTTCAGGCGGTATAGAAAGAAGATCACCCCGAACAGAAACAGCAGGTGGTCGTAGCCCGTCATCATGTGCTTGGCGCCCATGTAGATGAACGGCAACAACATCACGCCTGAGCTTTCCTGGATGAAACCCTTGTCGCCTTCAGCCACGGCATGAGCCATCGCCTCGGGCATTCCGAGGAAAAATGCCGCGACAAGTAAAAAAAACAGCAGTAGTGGGCGACGCGAAGGCGCAGTAAATGCGTCAACGCCGCTCATCGAGTGCGAATGCATGGATTAATCCTACGTTGCAGGGATCAAAGGCCGCAATGCGGCCATGGTCAGGAGGCGAACGAAGGACGGGGTGGGCGCTCGATCAGGAAAGTCGGCGGCCGAGGAACGTAATATCGGAGGGCATCGACCCGCACGGATAGCTTCGGCTGTGCAGCCACACTCAACGTGGAAGTGAGCTGCGGTGTCTCGTGCTGATGGTCAGGGGTTAACGGCGAATGATAGTGATCCGAGCAGTTGGTGCACGACATCTCGGCCTGCTCGTCATGGGCGTGATAGGCGTCTTGCGCAATCTCCCAGGCAGGCTGTTTGGCCGCAACCAACAATGTATAGGTATGCCCTGCCCAAGCCATCAACATGGCCAGAGCAAGTGCGAGTACCACTGTCATTGTCAGGGAGCGACTGAGCATAGTGTCTGTGTTCTAACTCGTTTGTTGTGGCGGCTATACGTTTGACCATATCCCCCCAGGGGGGATAGGATGCCAGCGTAATTCATTGAAGGCCGAGGCTCAAGCCATGAGTGAGCACGAACACGATCACAACCTTCCCCATACCCACCAAAGTCACGAGGCGATCATCAAACGTCTCAAGCGGGCGGATGGTCATCTGCGCAGCATCATCACCATGATTGAAGACGGTCGTGAGTGCGTGGACATTGCTCAGCAACTGCATGCTGTCGAAAAAGCCGTGTGCCAAGCCAAGCGCACACTTATCCAGGATCACATCGATCACTGCCTGGAGGACACCGTTTCGGCGCTGAACAATGGCAATCGCGCCCCCCTGGAAGCGTTCAAACAAATCACCAAGTACCTCTAAGACTGACATGCCCAATTTCGCTGAACTGCTGCAACAGGGTGGCTCTCAAGCCTGGCTCTACTTCCCGAGCGCTATCTTGCTCGGTGCTTTGCATGGCCTCGAGCCGGGCCATTCAAAAACCATGATGGCGGCGTTCATCGTCGCCATCCGTGGTTCGGTAAAACAGGCGGTGCTATTGGGCCTGGCCGCTACGCTGTCGCACACCGCCGTGGTGTGGTTGGTCGCTATTGGCGGCATGTATTTGGGTAAAGGTTTGGACGCACAAACCACTGAGCCTTACTTTCAACTGGCATCTTGCGCGCTGATTATTGTGATTGCCCTGTGGATGCTCTGGCGGACATGGCGTGGTGAGCAGATGTTCAAGTTCGAGCAAGGCGATGATCACCATCATGGCGATCATGACCACGCGCATCACGATGAAACTCACCGTATTGATACCGGTCATGGCCGGATCGAGCTTTCAATCTTCGAGGACGGTTTGCCCCCACACTGGCGGATGAAAGTGCTAAGTGGCCATGGCTGGCCGGCTGCCCAAGTTCTATTGACCACTATCAGGTCCGATGGGAAGACCCAGCAATTCGCCTTTGCCGAGCGAGAGGGGTACCTCCAATCGACAGATGATATTCCTGAGCCCCATGAATTCAGCGCGCGGCTCAGCCTCGGCCATGCGGGTCATTCGCATGACTATGATCTTGATTACCGCGAGCACGATCATGGTCACGCCCATTCCGAGCTGGAGGGCTTAGAGCTGTCTGTCGATGGCTATCAGGACGCGCATGAACGTGCTCATGCCAACGACATCCGTAAGCGTTTTACCAACCGGGAAGTCACAACGGGGCAGATCATCATGTTTGGCCTGACCGGCGGCCTTATTCCATGCCCTGCAGCCATCACCGTATTGCTGCTCTGCCTCCAGGTTAAAGAAGTCGCACTGGGCGGCATGCTGGTTCTGTGCTTCAGCATTGGATTGGCGCTTACCCTCGTTGCAGTAGGGAGCGCTGCAGCAATTGGTGCAAGACAAGCGTCCAATCGCTGGCCATGGCTGGGTACCGTGGCGCGGCGTGCGCCCTACCTCTCCAGCGTCCTGATTATCGGTGTCGGCCTCTATGTGGGCTTCCACGGCTGGATCGGGCTGAACAGCTAAAGGCGTGATTGCCGCTGTCCTTTCGTTCTCTTCGGTGGCTGCGTTCGCACACAGTGGTGGTACCGACGCCAAGGGTTGCCACACCAACCACAAAACTGGCAGCCGCCCCTGCCACTAAGCGGCAATGCCCAGCAGTTGCTGGGCCTCCCAAATGATGGTGATTAGAACCAAAGCTGGAAAAACGCTCCCCAGTTCCCATTGCGCACCAGGTACACCAGCAAACCGACTACACCGCAGCTGAGCAGTACCTGAATGACGCCGCGCTTGAAGTGAAACAACGCTATGGCAGCGGCTATCGCAATCACCAGCGAAGGCCAGTCCAGAGCTGCTCCAAATCCATTGGGCCACAGCACGTGGTAACCGAAAAACATGGCGAGATTGAGGATAACGCCCACAACAGCAGCGGTAATGCCAGTGAGTGGGGCGGTGAACTTGAGTTCGTTGTGAGTCGACTCCACCAACGGCCCACCAGCCAGGATGAACAAAAACGAAGGCAGGAAGGTGAACCAGGTCACCAGGCTTGCCGCTACGGCACCGGCGAGGAATGCCTGATCGGCGCCGAAGACTTGATGGACATAAGCACCCACAAAACCAACGAAGGCCACCACCATGATTAGCGGCCCAGGCGTGGTTTCACCCAAGGCCAGACCATCGATCATTTGGGTAGGAGTCAACCAGCCGTAATGACCAACCGCACCCTGATATACATAAGGTAGAACGGCGTAGGCACCACCGAAGGTCAGCAAGGCGGCCTTGGTGAAAAACCAGCTCATCTGGGTCAAGGTACCTTCCCAGCCAAAGAGTGCAGTCAGGACGCCCATGGGCAGGACCCACAACACGATACCGATCAGTATCAACAACGCGAGGCGCGACCAGCAGAAACGGGCGTGTTCTGGCGCAGGTGTATCGTCATCGATCAATGCCGGACCGAACGACTTTTGCGCCGCACCGTGGCCACCGACCCTGAACTTCTCCGGGGCTAGACGCCCACCGAGGTAACCCAGCACGGCCGCCGCCAGGACGATCAAAGGGAAGGGAATATTCAGGGCAAAGATCGCTACGAACGAAGCTGCCGCGATGGCCCATAACCAGCTGTTTTTCAACGCCCTGGAGCCAATCCGGTGAGCGGCATGAACTACGATGGCCGTGACGGCTGGCTTGATGCCGTAGAAGAGGCCTGCTACCAGGGGGACTTCGCCAAAAGCGATATACATCCAGGACAATGCAATCAGGATGAACAGCGACGGCAGTACAAAGAGGACGCCAGCGATTACACCGCCCCAGGTTCGATGCATCAACCAACCGATGTAGGTTGCCAATTGCTGGGCCTCCGGCCCTGGGAGCAGCATGCAATAATTCAGCGCATGGAGAAAACGCCGTTCGGATATCCAGCGCCGACGCTCCACCAACTCTTGATGCATGATCGAAATCTGTCCAGCCGGTCCGCCGAAGCTGACGAAACCCAACTTCAGCCAAAACCAAAAGGCCTGGAGCAGGCCGACAGCTTCAGGTCGAGACAGGTCAGGCTCAACTACGGGTTTGAAGGCGTTATTCATCGGAGTTTTCCTCTTGCGCAAACTCAGCGAGCAGACCATCGAATATTGCACTTGCCGCTGAAAGCAGAGAGTCATCATGGGGTATGGTTTCTCGTAGCCCCGCCAGGACGCGCTCGATACCGGCAGCCTCAATGGGTTGAACGCCACCGACATCCAGGTAATGCACCAGCGCGGCGAGACGGCTGAGGCCGGGTGCATCAAAGTTGAAGCTGGCTTGTAGGGTTTCGAAGGTCACGCGGTTGCCGATGTGGCTGAAGATTGCCCCATCAAAGTCGAAGCCCAGGGCGTCGGCCGGGCAGTCCTGCGGACTATCCAGCCAGAGGATGCGAGCGAGGGGATCAATGAAGCGTTGAATCAGCCAGGCACTGGCCAGACGGTCAACCCAAGGGCGCTTGCGCGTTGCCCAAACACGGCCCTGGTAATCGCTCTGCCTCAGCACCGTTATGGGTTGTTCTCGGCTGTGCGGCTCATCCGCCGACAAAGCTCTACTGACCGCCGATTCAAGTTCCTGTAATGCTGCGTCAATCTGCTGCTGCGGTTTTCCTGGGAAGTAATCGATGTTGGTCAGCTGAGCATAGGCCTTACGTAACTTGCGGATCTGCTTGGTGGTGCCGAGTGCATTCTCGGTGTTGAGCAGTGCACGGCAGGCTTCGATTTCTGCGCGTAGCTTGTTGTAATCATTGCTACGGTCGAATAACTCGACAAAGCGCTCACCGTCAGGATCGATGACGGGCAGGACGTAAGCGGTGCCATTGATGGCCAGAATGTCACGCTCAACAGACGCAAGCGCTTCACGACAGACACCGGTATCAGGCAGCAGATAGGCACCATCGCGCAAAACAGCCGCACCTGATGCTTTCAGAGCACGCCAAGCGCGCATGCGCTCCGTGGCATTAGCGGTGGGTAAGCCGAGAATCAAAGCGAGCCATTTATTCATGTAGCGATCACTATTTATTTTGTAGCTTAGACTACACCAATAGTGATCTTTGAAAACCAGGATTTTGGCAAGCGGTGCTTGGGCTCCGCGTGAAAGTCCACGCTGTCGAAATCCATCCACACGCTGGATAACTGCACCGGCAGGCAGTCCTACCTACTACCTACCGGTGCCGTGCCTGGTCAGCCGGCATTGCTTTCTGTGCCCTGCTCCACGATATCGGTAAAACTACTAAAGTCCGTCCGAAACGGAAGATCCCCTATAGGGGAGCCTCCGTTTCGGACGGACTCCATCGATAAAAAAAATGCGGCAAGTCAACTCGCAGAGCCCCTCGATTGACCAATGCATCACATGCTTCCTTGAACCGGCTCCTGGGGATGTCTGCAGTTTTCAAAGGCGCTGGTCAATCTCAAGACGAACGACAATGGTTTCGCGACGCGTAGCGGCGACCGTCTGGAGTTAATCGCCCTGGACACCCCGGCCGACCTTAAAGTCGGTGCGCGTACAAGTCATGTTCGACGGCAAACCGCTGATCAGTCTCCGCGCCTCTGGAGTGGTCAGGTGGTTGACACTCTCCCCGACCAGGTCGAGAATAATTATTGAGGACTGCAATTGCGCATCTCTGGGTATGGGCTCCAGTAACGCTCCCCCCAGAATTCGGCAGCAGAGGTACTGGCCCCCTCTGAAGTAGTGACGATGAGCCCGCTCATCGGATCCTGGACCCAAGGTCGATCATGACCCGGTGCTAAAGAATCGCTGCGACTACTCCTCATGAATCCTTAAAGGCGCCCTTCGGGGCGCCTTTTTTTATGGGTCTTCACACATTCCCGTCTGCGGCATGACTTCATTCAGACAAAGCTCAGCACGCCACCTAATACAATCAGTTGAGTGGTCAGCACGAATGCCAGAATCAGTGGCTTGAGCCCCGCCTTGCGCAGGTCGATAAGCCGAGTACTGAAACCCAGGGCGCCCATGGCAGCAGCCAGCAGCAAGTCATCCAGGCCGATCATCAGCTGGTGTACCGGCTCTGGCATGGGTAACCAGGAGTTGATCAGCATGCAGACGATGAAGCCAATCACGAAGGTCGGCACTTTCACCGGCGCAGCCGTCTGACCGGGCGTGGAACGACGATTGATCCAAATGCCCAGGCCGACCAGGAACGGTGCCAGCAACAGCACTCGAATCAACTTGGCGACGATGGCCGCCTCAGCAGCCTGCGGATCCATGGCCTGGCCAGCGGCGACGACCTGGGCCACTTCGTGCAGAGTCGCGCCAGTGAAGATGCCAAAACCGTGGCTAGACCCGAACAAGTTCGGCATCACGCTAAATACCCAGGGATAAAGCAACATGCCCACGGTGCCGAATAGAACCACACAGGCTACCCCGATGGCCACCTGGTCGTTGCGCGCCTTGACCACACCGGCACTGGCGAGAATGGCTGCCGCACCGCAGATGGCATGCCCGGCACCGATCAGCACGGCGGTTTCGCGCTCCATGCGCAGCACTTTTGTGCCAAACCAGATTGCCAGGCTGATCGTCGACAGGATCAACAACGCATCGGTGACGAATGCCTGCACGCCAAGGGCTTGAACTTGATGAACAGTCAACCGCAAGCCATAGAGCGCAACGCCCAGACGCAAGATCGGCTGTTTGCAAAATTGCACGCCGCCAGCCGCAGCCTGATGCACGCGCTCCGGTGCGAGATTGCCGACCAACAGCCCCATCAGCATAGCCAGGGTCAGTGCGCCGATACCGGTACCGTGCAGTACGGGGGACGTCGATAACCACTGCGCCAGTCCAGCCAGCAGGAAACTGCCGATGATTCCGGCAATCAGGTTAAAGGGCAATCGATCGGAACGGCTTAGGACTAGCATGACGAAACCTCGTTTGTGGTCATGCAAGCTTGCAAGTTCTTATAACCTAAACGAAGCTGTATATTCTTATACGTAATATCAGGAATTCTGATATGCAATGCCACATCACTCTGCGCCAACTGGCGACCTTCATCGCCATCGCCGACCTGGGCAGCGTGACCCAGGCCAGTAAACACATCAGCTTGAGCCAGGCCGCAGCCAGCATGTCGCTGCAGGACCTGGAGCATCAGCTCGGGACCCGCTTGTTTGATCGGCACGGCAAACGCCTGATGCTCAACGAACACGGTCGGCGCTTCTACCCGCACGCCAAGGCCACACTCGAAGGCGCACAAGAGGCGCAAACGCTGTTCCAGCAGCAGCTCACCTGTCATCTGCGGATTGGCGCCAGCACGACCATCGGCGGCTATGTACTTCCAGAGCGGTTGGCCGCCTTTCTCGCAGCCGAGCCCGAGAGCCGACTGGAATTGAAGGTGGAAAACACCGAAAAGATCGTCGAGTCGCTGTGCAACTTCAGTGTCGACGTCGGCTTTGTCGAAGGACCGGTACAGCACCCGGACATCGATGTACGCCCGTGGCGCGAAGATGAACTGATACTGATCGCCGCCCCCAGCCATCCCCTCGCCCGCCAGCCACACACGACGGCCGAAGAGCTTGCCAATGCGCGTTGGATCCTGCGTGAACAGGGTTCAGGTACCCGGCGAATGCTCGAACACTTGCTCGGGCCATGGCTTGGCAGCCCGCGACAACTGTTGGAAATTTCCGATGCCGAAGCCATCAAGGGCTGTGTGATCGCGGGTGCTGGCATCACCTGTGTCTCGCGCATCATGGTGCGCAACGAACTCGCCCAGGGCCTGCTATGCATCCTGCCCTCCCCCTGCGGCCCACTTAAACGCCAGCTATACCGGGTCATCCACAAGGACAAACAACCGACCCGGGGTCTCGGGCGTTTTCTGGATTTCTGCGAAAGCCCGAGTTGAAGCAGAATGCCGGCGGTCAGAGATGCAGAGGCGTCAACGGCGCGCGCCCCAACACCAGATCGGCGCCCTTGTCGCCAATCACCACGGACGTGGCATTGGTGTTGCCGCAGATCAGATTGGGCATGACCGACGCATCGATCACCCGCAAGCCTTGCAAGCCCCGTACACGCAGATCAGGGGTGCAGACGGCCATCGCGTCATCGGCATGCCCCATGCGGCAGGTGCCTACGGGGTGATAGGCGGTGGTGAGTAAAGGCTCCATCCAGGACAGCCATTGTTCGTCGGTCTGCACCTCGAGACCGGGGCGCATCTCTGCATCGATCAGTCCGGCCAGCGCCGGCTGCTTCACCATGTCCCGCAACCAGCGCAATGACCAGATCAGCGCGCGACGATCACGCTCGTCGTGCAGGTAGTTCATGGTAATCGCCGGGTGCTGATCCATGTCGCGGCTTTTGAGTCGCACATGGCCCCGTGAGAACGGCCGCCCCTGATAGGGCCCCAGCGTCATGCCCTCGTAACTGTCCGGCTGCGGGGCCTTGTCGCTGTCGGCATCGATCTGGCCGGTCATCGGCAGGCCGAACACTTGAATATCGTTATATGAAAGCGTTGGATCGCTCTTGAGGTAGCAGCCGAACTCCGCGGGTGGGCTCATCATCGGCCCGGTGCGGGTCGCGACGTAACGCAGCACCGAGCCCACCAAGCCCACGCCACGAAACTTGCTGTTCATCCCGCGTACGCCCGGCTTGAGCCGCCAGCACAACGGCGCAGACACATGGTCCTGCAGGTTCTCGCCCACGCCGGGCAAGTCCGCCACGACCGGGATACCCAAGGCCTGTAACTGCGATGCCGGACCGACACCCGAGACCATCAGCAACTGGGGCGACTGTATGGCCCCGGCGCACACCAGTACCTCGCGCTGGGCCTTGACGATGTGGCGGCTGCCATCGGGCAGGCTGTATTCCACACCCGTTGCACGGCGCCCCTCAAAAACAATCCGCTGCACCATCGCCCGCATGACCAGCTTCAAATTGGAGCGACGCAGGGCCGGTTCGATAGCATTGCTGGCAATCGAGGAGCGCTGGCCGTCACGAAAATTGACTTGAAAGACCCCCGCGCCCTTGGCCTGGCCATCATTGAAATCGTCGACCCGCTCCAGACCCGCTTGCGCGGCGGCGTCAATCATCGCGTGCGTCACTGGGTGTACCGCCGGCAGGTCGCTCGCCGGGAGCGGACCGCCCTGGCCATGCAAGGCATTACGAATGCGCTTCTGGTCTTCGGTTCGCACAAAGTGCGGTACCAGTTCCGGCCAACTCCAGCCCGTGGCGCCAGCCGTGACCCAATCGGCGTAATCTTGCTTGTGCCCCCGGATATAGATCATGCCGTTGATCGAGGACGAACCGCCGACTACCTTGCCCCTGGGCATCATCATACGGCGACCACCGGCATACTGTTCTGGCTCGGTCTTGTGCATCCAGGAAAACCTGGGGCTGTACGTCATCGCCCCCCAGCCCGCGGGCATACGGACAAAAAGACTCTTGTGGCTACCGCCGGCTTCCAGCACCAGCACCCGGTAACGGCCATCTTCGCTCAGACGCGCCGCCAAGGTGCCGCCCGCCGAGCCAGAACCCACCACGATATAGTCAAAGGTGTCCGTCAAAATTGATCTCCTTGCCCGTCAAAGATACATCCATGCACATCACCGGCTCGGCTTAACTGACTGGCATCCACCTGCGCCCTATGTAGGAGCTGGGCTTGCCCGCGAGAGGCCATGCCTGACGCACCGCGTTGCCTCCATCGCCGGCAAGCCGTGCTCCTACCGGCGTACACGCCACCGATCTACCGGCTTGTCGGACCACCGCGATGTGGGGAGGCCATTTGATCCTTTCACGGCCGTCCAGTCGGTGCTTACCTCATTCGGACTAACCAGGCGATTTCCGGGGCTCACTGGAGTCGGCGTTGAACAGCTTTGCCGCCACAGCTGGCGTCAGCGTGTCGTCCTCATCTGAATGGATTCAAGGCCTGCAGTCGCCAGAGTGTCGGCAACGGTCTGACCCTGGGCGGCGGGATTAACTGGCAGAGCGAGATATACAGCGACGGCATGGGCCCATTGGGGGTGCGTTTCACTCAGGATGACTATGCCCTGGTTGACGCGTTTGCTCGCTACCCACTGACCGAACAACTCACTGCCACCCTCAACCTCAACAATCTGCTGGATGAGAAGTACTACACCAGCACTTACTCGAGCTACTTCGGCACGCCACGCAACGCCACACTCGGCCTGCGCATGACCTTCTGACAGGCCGCCGCTGCGCAGTGACGCTTAGCCAACCCTGCGCGGCGGACATATTTAGTCATAACTCCAGGGATCCACAAAAGGCGGGTTTTCCACGCTCGTTCGTCTTGGTAATTGAAAGATGACTATTACTGCGCCCCTGCCTATCTCGGGTGACTCCGGCGGTTTTACTTTGCATCGACCCATGGCTCTTGACTGATGAAACCAATCGACTCCCCCCGTAGGCCTGTACTCAGGCTTCTGTCCCGCACGACTGCGGCCATTTTTGGTGGCTACGCCCTGACTTCGGCGGTGGTGATCTTCTTGGGCGCCGTGCTGCCGCTACCCAAGAGCCAGGCCATTCTGGCCGCCTCACTGGCCAGCTTCGCGGTCTATGTCGCCGCCATCATCTGGGTGTTCGCCGTGCAGGATGACCGCCGCGCCTGGCTCGGACTGCTGCTACCGGCCGCCGTGCTGGCGCTGCTTGGCGGGTGGTTGGGGAGCGGCGCATGACTCAATCAACCGAAAAGCAGAGCCTGCGTCAGGCCATGGCCTGGCTGCACACTTGGGGTGGGCTGTGGGCGTGCTGGGTACTGTTCGCGATCTTTCTGACCGGCTCGCTGGGTGTGTTCGACGAGCCGATCACCCGCTGGTTGAAGCCGCACCTGCCACAGGCCAGTTCGCTCAATGGCATGGATGACGGCGTTGACCGTCCGCTGGCCGTGCGCCTGGGCCAGGCCTACATGAGCCAACACCAACCGCAGGCACACTCCTGGGGTATCGCCCTGCCCAATGACCAGGACTCTGCGGTTCGGCTGTTCTGGCAGGACGCCAACGAGCAGTTCCACAACCAGCGATCAACCGCTGGTGGCAGCCAACGAACGCGAGAGCGAGGGTGGCCACCACTTCGTGCACATGC
This sequence comes from Pseudomonas sp. KH_021, assembly GCF_057838865.1. NCBI lineage: Bacteria > Pseudomonadati > Pseudomonadota > Gammaproteobacteria > Pseudomonadales > Pseudomonadaceae > Pseudomonas > Pseudomonas sp. KH_021. Next base: position 5,334,329 of record NZ_CM174477.1, read on the forward strand.
ACTTCGAATTCCACGGCGGCACCGCCGGCATCTGGCTGGTGGGTTTCTTCACCATGGCCATGCTGGTGGCGCTGGTCAGCGGGGTGATCATCCACAAACGCATCTTCAAGGACTTCTTCACCTTCCGTCCCGGCAAGGGCCAACGCAGTTGGCTGGATGCGCATAACGCGGTGTCGGTGCTGAGCCTGCCGTTTCAGTTGATGATCGCCTATACGGGCCTCGCGACCTTCTACTCGCTGTACATGCCGGCCGGTATCGCCGTGCATTACCCCAGCGACAAGGCTTATTTCGCCGACCTGCTCACCCAGCCACCACCGCGCGAAGAAACTGGAATCGCCGCCGCCGTGACGCCGCTCGATGAGCTGCTGGTGCGCAGCGAGCAGCAGTTGCAGCGCCCGGTCAGCTTCGTCAGTGTCGAACACCCCGGCGACAGCAGCGCTGCAGTACAGACCTTCGGCCGCTTCATCGAAAGGACAGGTGAGTACCGCCTGCTCGGCGATGGCAGCGGCAACGTGCATTTCGACGGGGTCAGCGGTGCGATCCTGTTCATGGTCAAACGCCAGCAGCGCTCGCTGCATGAATTCGGCACGCGTACCCCGCAGGTCTATCGGGTGATAGAGGTGCTGAATATTGGCACGATTGCCGGGTTGAGCCTGGCCTGCATCGCCTTCTTCTGGGCCAACCGCCTAATCCCGCTGGGGATTGCTGCCCGCGCCGAATGGGAGATCGCCGCGTTCTTCGCGGTCTGGCTATTGAGCTTGGGCCACGCCATGTGGCGTGCGCCAGGCCGCGCCTGGATCGAGCAACTGCTGGCCATCGCCCTGCTCTGCTTGGCGCTGCCGCTGCTCAACTGGGTAGTGCTCGGCGAGCAGTTTGTCAGTTACCTGCAGCGTGGCGACGGCGAACGCGCCGGGGTCGAGTTGGTGGCCATCGTGTTCGGCCTGCTGAGTCTGTGGACCGCTCATCGGCTCTGGCGCAAAAGCCGGGCGCCACAACAACCACGCCGCCAGCGCGCAGCGGCAGCAGCCGTGGAGGTTCACTGATGGACGTACTGCTCGCCAGCTGGCTTGCCGGCAGCCTGTGCTATGCCGGCCTTAGCGGCCTGTGCCTGGCCATGGAGCGACACCACAAGCAGGTCTGGACGCACAAGGCACCCGCCCTCCAACTTGGGCTGCGCATTGCTGGCTGGCTGCTGCTGGTCCTGGCCCTGTGGCCGTGCATCCTGGCCTGGGGGGCTGCGGTGGGCGTGGTGCTCTGGCTCGGCTGGCTCGCAGTTGGCGGCTTGTTGCTGGTTCTGCTGCTGCCCTATCAACCCCGCGCCGCAGCCCTGCTCGGGGCACTGGCACTGCTCGGTGGCCTACCGCTGCTGTTGAGCGCCGCGCTGTGATCCGCCTGTATTCAACCAGCAAGCGCGTTCGGCAACACCGCGGTGAGCAAGATAAAACTGCCCATCGCGACAAACAGGGCAAAGGCACCGCGACGCATGCTCTGGTCGGAAAGTTGCGGCGGAAATCGTACATACAACCAACTGGCCAGGATGGCGACCGGGATCGACAGGGTGCCGAGCGACAGGATCTCTGCGTTCAACTCCCCTTGCAGGCCCTGCATCATCAAACGGATCAGGGCCATCGCGCCGGACAGCGCCAGCAAGCTGGTGCGGATAGTCTGTATTGAGACCGGTTGGCGATAGTAGTGATAGATCATCGGCGGCCCCGGTACGCTGAACAGGCCGCCCAACAGGCCGCCGAGCATGCCCATGATGACGAAGCTCACAGGGCTTGAACGTAATGGATGAGGACGTGGCTTGAAAAACAAGGCGATTCCGCCTGCCACGATCAGCCCACCTAACAGCGTTTGCAGCAGCACGGTATGCGCTTCGGCCAATTTGCCCAGCAACCACAGCCCCAACAGCGTGCCCGGTATCAGGCCAATGAGGTTCTGGAAGAACGATGCCCGGTCAATATGCCGCCAGTGGCGAGCCAGGACGATGACGATGCCGGGCAAAGCGACGATCGTGATGGTGGTGGCGACGGTGGCGATGGGGGCGGCGTGGGTGAGTACGGCAATCGCCAGTACCACAATGCCCAGTGCGAACCCCGTGAAAGCTTGCAGGTAACTGCCGACAGCCACGGCGACAAGAATGATGATGAGGGAGTGTTGTTCCATGAATCATCCTTGGGAGCAGTTGAGCAGTCCATTATTGTCACGCGCCAGTCACCTGCTTCTCATTGAGCGACTGTGAGTTAGCATTTGATGACAGCGGTTGTTGTCTCGCGGTTATTCACCCCCAGGCAGACAAAAAGAAGTTTTCGAACTGAAATCATCCCCCCAGGTGCGATAACCGGCGGTATCGATGTGAATTCGGCCAGTGGCGTAGCGGCTCAAGCCCATCTTCCAGGCCTCGCCTGATTGCGCCCAAAATCCACACAACGGCGCAGCAGCCTCCTGGCCCTGTGGCAACTGAATATCGACTGCAAAAGCGCGCAAGTGAGCACTGCTCGGTGCCCCACCTGCACAGCGGTTCAACGCCGCGTCGCGATAGGCGGAGACCACTTCAAAATTGCTCAACACGCCCTCGTCTCGCAGCGCCTGCAGCAACTTGAGTGTGGACCGCACCGAAGGCCAGAGCGGTTTTGGAGGGATGGCGAAAGGCTCAGCGCTGCAGCGTTGCCAGTCGCTGGCACTGCGCAGCAATTGGAATAACGGAACAACGTCATCCACACTGTTGACCTGCAAAAAGTCAGCGAACACCCGAGTGTCGTGGGTGCGGGACCACTGCTCAAACATCACTTGGTCGCGCTCATCGGCCTGCACCGTTGCCGCCACCACAAGCAGTGTCGCAGTCAGTAATGACCTCAGTGCGCTCACAGCATTCAACTCCACGAAAAAGGGGCCGCCCTTGCGAGCCAGCCCCTCTTTTAACACGATGCGGCGGGGTGTCGGTATCTACACACCCAGGCACAATGGACCCGTCAAACCTACTCGAGCGGTCGCAGGCGATACTGAGGTGGCAACTGTTCAAAGCCACTGATCGTCGTATTCAGACTCTTCCAGCGACCATCCTTGATGCCATAGATGCAACCATGCACCGACAGGCTCTGGCCACGGTGCCAGGCGTTCTGAACGATGCTGGTATGACCCACATTGGCCACCTGCTGGATCACGTTCAGTTCGCACAGGCGGTCTACCCGCTCTTCCTCAGTGGGCAATTGCGCCAAAACGTCGCGATTTTCGTAGTAAAGATCACGGATCGAACGCAGCCAGCCATCGATCAGGCCCATCTGGCGGTCCTGCATCGACGCGCGCACGCCACCGCAGCCGTAATGGCCGGTGACGAGGATGTGTTTGACCTTGAGTACATCCACTGCGTACTGGATCACCGACAGGCAATTGAGGTCGGTATGGAGTACGACGTTAGCCACATTACGGTGAACAAACAGGTCGCCTGGCAGCATGCCGACGATTTCGTTGGCCGGAACGCGTGCGTCCGAACAGCCGATCCAGAGATACTCCGGCGTTTGCTGGCGCGCCAGCTTAGCGAAGAAATCCGGGTCTTCCTGTTTGATCGCGTCAGCCCAGCGTGCGTTGTTATCAATCAGTTCCTGTAGGTCGTGCATGTTCAAGCCTCATCAAGGATGCGCAGGTAGGACAGGCGCCAGGCGCCCAAGGTCACGCCGCTGGGGCATGAGCGTTGAATTTTCGCGGCGCTGGCAGGTCTTATCTAGACAGCCTTACCGATACAAGGAACTGTCATGAGCCCGTCACAACGCCCACCGCATTCTCCAGAACCTGCCCCGATCGACGATAACGAAGACCGCATGGGCTCGATCCGCGAGCTGGATTTCGACACCGATGAGCCCAGTGGCCGAATCGGCGATCTCATCCCCGAAAAAGAGCTGCACCAGACCCTACCGCCGGAGCGAGTTCGCGACGCCGGCATGACCGGTGCCTCCACAGCCGATCATGAGCCCACCGATGACGACATGAGCCCTGAAACGCTGATCGACGAAGACGGCGCCAGCGAAGACGGATCTGATGGCCCGGCCGACCAGGAGCTGCGCGTAGTCGACGCCGATGACATTGGCGGTGGTAGCGGCCTGGATGAAGCAGAACTGGCTCGTCGCGACCCACTGGATGGTATACCGTAACGTTAAACCATTCAGTCGACCAGCGTGCAAGCCATGACCAGTGCATCTTCGCGACCGCCTGTCGCCGGGTAATAATCCCGGCGCCGGCCAACTTCGTTGAAACCAAAGCGCTCATACAGGCGATAGGCCGGGCCATTGCTGGCGCGCACTTCAAGAAAGCATTCGCGGGCTTCAAGCTCATAGGCGCGCTTCATCAAGTGCTCCAACAACTTAAGCCCCAGGCCATGCCCCTGGCTTTGCGGCTTGACGGTGATATTGAGCAAGTGCGCCTCATCAATGATGACATTGATCACGCCATGGCCCACCTGCTGCCCACCTTCGAACATCAGCCAGATTTCGTAGGATTTTAGCCCATCCAGGAAAATACCGCGGGTCCAGGGGTGACTGAAGGCGGCGTATTCAACCTTCAATACGGCGTCCAAGTCTTCTTCAGTCATCGGACGAAAGGTTACAGCATCACTCATCAGTCATTTTCCAGCGCGTCATCAGCCGACGCATGGCTTTCCAGACATCCGCCTTGCGTAGCGGCTCATCCATCAGTAATTCAAGGCCGGGCAAGGTCCAGGCAAAGCCCAGCCCCTCGATCGACAACTCTTGGTTATAGGCATCGGCCAGGGCCTCGCTGGCAAATCGAATCGCCGGACCGCCAATCAACCACAGGCAACTGCAGGGGGCTGCTTCCAATTGGGCCTGGACAAATCCTTGGACGAAATCGCGCGCCGCTTCCGGGCCCTGATCAAGATTACCGCGCACCAGCAGTGGCCAGCGCACAGGCTCGCCGACAATCTGCGGGCTGTCTGGCAGGACCGCGGCACGCAGCATGTCCTTAAGGAGCAAATAAGACGGGTCGCGACTCTGAAACGGCTCCCCTGTGGCCAGTTCGACCAGCAGTAGGCACGGCCCCGAGCGCAGCAATTGCAGGGTAAATCGTGGCGCTGGCACCACAGCCCTGATGGGTGTGGGCGCGGCCTCAGCCGCAGGCTTAACGACCGGCTTGGGCGCCGTCGAGGGGCGTGGCACTTCGATTTTTGGCCGCTCGCTGCGCGCCACCGGGGCGGCAACTGGAGCGATTTGAGGAGCCCGTGGCTCAACCTCAGGCTCTGGCAACGCCACCGGTAGCAAAAGTTCAGGCCGCGAGGGCGCTGCGAACGGCAACTCGGTACGCGGCAGCCAGTGCACCACTTGCATGGCGTTCAAATAAGCGCGGCGGCGGGACTCGATAAGCAAGGGTCGGCCATCTGTGGATAAGTGGAACCGGCAATTCTACCGCTGTTCGTCCATCGATGGAGCAGTTGATCGGCAGAAATCCCGACGGCAATACCTTGAGGCGATCAGGGGTGAATCGCGAATCGTTTGATGCAGTACAATCGTCCCCTTTTTTAGCTGGCAACGAGGTCGGCCATCCAATGATCGAACCCAAGCGCGTCTTGCGCGCCCTCGCCGAACACTGGGCATTGCTTGAGCCTTTGTGCGAGCGCTTCGACCAAGGCACCCTGAGCCTGAGCGAACTGCGCCTGCAACTGGCAGCCCAGCAAGTGGACAGCACCCCACAGGAAATCACCAGCCTGCTGGACGTGTGGATTCGCCTGGACATCCTGGTCCCGGTTGCCAAAAGCCCGAACCGCTTCGAGCTCAATGCCCAGATCCACGATTTTCTCGCCTACCTTCGCCGCGAACACCGGCTGGGGCTGTGCCTGGAAATCGAAGCCTATCTTCGCCATCTCGAGCGCCTGGCCGTGCACATCCAGGATGCTTTCGACATCCGCGATGGCAATGACCTCGCTCGCCAGCTGCGCCTGCTCGACATGCGCGTACGTGATGTGCTGAAAAAGCTCGATAACGACGAACAAGCCTTGGTGGCCGTGGCTGAACGGGCTAAGACCAGCGATCGGCAGATCCCCTTGCGCCAGCGCTATGCCGAAGTATTGGCCACCTGGGATGAGTACGTCGAACCGATGATCCAGCTGGTCAACGCCGACGGTGCATTCGAGCAAGGGGTACGCAAAGTCGAAAACGTCTTGCTTCGCCTGCTGAGCGAGCAGCAGCGGCTGGGCCATCTGGTCGACGATGACATGCTGCTGCGTACCCACGCGCGAATTCTCGAAATGCAAACCAGCGCACAACTGACCCTGCGCCACGCCCGCGAACTGCTGCTGCCGTTGCGTGAAGAAGCCCGCCGGCATAACGCCGTGACCCGTGGCGCAGCCCTGGCGTTGTCGTTGATACGCCGCAAGGGGCTTGATGCCTTGCCGCAGGCAGCGATGCCGCTGTTCACTCGGCCGCAAAGTACATTTCTCGGCAGCGCCAGCCAGGTCGAAGCCTATGTCTATGCTCTCGCCCGCTTCGAGCCCAAGCCTGCGCAGTTTCCCAAGGCCCACAAGACCCAAAAGGACGACGCCAAGCGCGCACCGCGCACGGTTCGAGAAATGCTCGACCGCTGTGAGAACGCGCTGCCGATGCCTGACTTGATGGCCTGGTTGCTGGAGCAGGAACCCGATGGGGCGACCGACGAGTTGCTGTACTGGTTCTCACGCCTGTCCCGCGAAAAGCGCTTTGGCCGTGAGCGCCTGGAGCGTCGCGACTACCACACGCACGAGCATCAGGTCAGCCTGCGCTCCTTTGCCCTGCATGCCAGCCGGACCGAGCCGCTGGATGCTTCTGCGAGCACCCCTCATGCATCTTGATCTTTCCGAACTGTCACAACTGGCACCGATCTTTCGCGAGCTGCTCAAGGGTTTCCACATCAGCCGCCGCGACCCGGAGCTCTACGCACAACTGTCGAACTTCCAAGACCAATACCGCGGCCTGTTCAAGGCCCTGGGTTTCGAGCTGGTCTGCGATACCCGCGGCTTTTACTACTTCGTGCCAGACATGGCCGCCGCCCAGGTGAACAAGACGGCCCAGCGCCTGTCGCTGTTCACCTTTATCCTGGTCGAGCACCTGGCCGACCAGGGCCGCGACCCAATGGCCGTGCTGGACGGCGGCAGCATCGGCCGGGACGAGTTGCCATCGCTGCTGGAAAAGTATCGCGACCTGTTCCTCCAGGCCGAAGTCCAGACCCAGGATGAGCTTGAAGAAAAGATCCTGCGGCGCATGACTCAGCTTGGCTTTGCCAGCGAAGAAAACGGCATTTACCGCTTTCTACCGCCTATGCACCGCTTCCTCGATGTGTGCCTTTCGGTTCAACAAGACCGTGATCTGGCTGCCAGCCTGCACAGCACCTTGCCACTGCCAGTACCGGTTCTGGTCGAGGACGATACCAATGAAGTGTCCGAGGAAGACGCGCTGGCCAGGGCTATCGCAATCGAGCAACAGGAGATGAACGCATGAGCCAGGAACGCTACGGTATACGCCGCTTTGCCTTGCTGAACACGGCAGGCTACAGCCTGGGGCTGTTTCCGCTTGAGCACCCCTTGTCAGTCTATGGCGCGAACAACCTGGGCAAAAGTGCTTCGATCAACGCCCTGCAGTTCCCCATTCTGGCGCGCATGTCAGACATGAGCTTCGGCAAATACAGCCTGGAACAATCGCGGCGCTTTTACTTCGCCAGCGACACCAGCTACATCCTCTGCGAAGTCTCATTGCCCCATGGCCCCCATGTGATCGGCGTAGTTGGGCGCGGCCCCGGTGGCGGTTTCGGTCACCAATTCTTCGCCTATGCCGGTGAGCTGGACCTGGCTCACTACCAGAAGAATGACACCTGCCTGCGTCAGAAAGAGCTCTTTACCAACCTTGAGCGCCAAGGCCTCAAGGCCTACGAATTAAAGCCCGACGAACTGCGCCGCCTCCTTGTCGGTGGGCACACCTCGGTGCCCCTGGACCTGACGCTGATTCCGCTGCGCTCCACCAGCGAGCAAAGCCTGAAAACGTTCCGCGCCCTGTTCATCAACCTGCTGCACATGCGCGAAATCACCGCGGCCAAACTCAAGCAACTGTTCCTTGATGCCTTCGAACACAGCTTGCGATCCGGCAGCGTGGATTACATCGCCGCCTGCGAAGAAGCGTTCCGCGATGTGCGTCGCATGGAGCAGGACTACAACTCGCTGGTGTCTGCCGGCCCTCTGGTCGAGGCGCTGGCCAACGGCGTCCGGCAGCGTGACATTTTGCGCGGCAAGCTGCATCGCTTGTCGCCTCTGCTCGACTCGCTGCTCGGTACCTGGCAAGACTACGCCATGGCCCGCAAGGAAGAGCTTGTCATCCAGGCCGAGCATTACCGCAGCGAGCAAGACGTGCTGCAAAACGATCAGCGCGGCGGCACCCAGGAGCTGATGCGCCTGGAGCGAGAAATCACCGGCATCCAGCGCTGGCTGGGCGAACTGTCGGTGCTCAAGCATCGCTTTGCCTTGATCGATGACGTGCGCGTACTCGAACAGCAGTTGCTGGCCGCCAAAGATGCCCACGACGAACTGGCCGGCGCCCTGGCGCAATCCCGGCAGTTCAGTGCCGAAGACTTGGACGAGCGCCTGCGTGATCTGGAAAAACGCCTGAAGTCGGTCAAGCTGCAACTCGAACACGCCGACAACAACAGCTACGCCCGCCTGCGCGAAGAGTTTTCCCAGCAGGATGTAGAACGCCTGATGCGTTTGTTCAATGGCGCGCTGTTCAGCCTCCCGCTGGGTGAACACGGCATCGCCCTGGATGACGGTGATACCTGGGTCAAATCCCTTGAGGCCGTACTGGATGGCTTCAAGGGTGAGCGCTTCGAAGTGCCAGGACTGTCCATTGACTTGTCCCATATCGAACCACCCGCCCTGCAAGCCCTGGCCGACCGTGCAGCCCTGCGCGAACAAAAAGACCGCCTGGAAAAAGAACTCAAGCAACTCAAGACCCAGCAGGCGGTCACCGCCGACCGTGTCGCGAGCAAAACTCAAACCGAAACCCTGTATCAGCAGGTGCTCGACGCCCAGAAGGCACTGGAAGACTTCCGCCGCCGCCAGACGCTGAGCGCTGAAGAAGGCGAAAAACTGGAGCAGCTGGCGCAACTTGAAGCCGCCCAGGACGAACTCAAGCGCTCCAGCGATGCGTTCACTGAGCGCGTTCAGCAACTGTCGGCAAAACTGCAACTGGTGGGCCGGCAGATTGCCGATCTGGAAGCCAAGCAACGCACGTTGGACGATGCTTTGCGCCGTCGTCAGCTATTACCGGCCGACCTGCCATTCGGTACACCCTTCATGGACCCGGTCGACGACTCCATGGATAACCTGCTACCGCTGCTCAACGATTATCAGGACAGCTGGCAGGGCCTGTTGCGTTGCGATGGGCAGATCGAAGCCTTGTATGCCCAGGTACGACTCAAGGGCGTAGCCAAATTCGACAGCGAAGAGGACGTGGAGCGTCGCTTGCAGCTGTTGATCAACGCCTACGCTCACCGCCAGGACGAAGCCCTGACCCTGGGCAAGGCTCGCCGCGCGGCGGTCACCGACATCGCCCGTACCTTGCGCAACATTCGCAGTGACTACGACAGCCTCGAACACCAACTGGCGCTGTTCAACCGCGAAATCAACAAACGCCAGGTTTCCAACCTGCAGAGCTTTCGGATTGTCCTGGCACCGAACAAAGAAGCGCTCAAACACATCGATCAAATTATCCACAGCGCCGGGCAATACGAGGAAGGCGAAACCCTGTCGGTTTTCGACCTGAGCCAAAGTGCCGAGCAGGACAACAAGAACGAAGAGGCCAAGGAGTATCTGGCACGCTTGGTAGCCGCCAACCATAATCAATTGGGCCTGAAAGACCTGTTCGAGTTGGCGTTTGAAATTACCAAGGTCAATGGCCAACCGGTGATCCATACCGACATCGATGGCGCCGCTTCCAACGGCACCACCATGACCATCAAGGCGCTGACCAACATGTATCTGTTGCTGCACCTGATGGATCGTGACCTGGCAGGGCGTATCCGTTTGCCGTACTACCTGGACGAAGCGGCTGACATCGACGAACGCAACCAGGCTGCACTGCTTGAAACCAGCCTTCAGTTAGGCTTCGTGCCGATTCTGGCGAGCGTCAAGCCGCAAGTTTCGGCGCGAGTGGCTATCGATCTGGAAGGCGGCAGCGGCCCGAATGGCATCTACATCGATGAGGAGGACTGGAAGATCATCCGCCGCCATGATGAAACGCAACCGGCAGTGCAGAGCGAAGAAAGCGAAATTCAAACGGCCTGACGGTCTGTAGGAGCCGGGTTTACCGGAGTGCCGGACCACCGCGGTTTGCCCGACGCACCGCGGTGCGTTCATCGCGGCTAAAGCCGGCTCCTACATCTACCTCATCGTGGCCTTTTTATTACTTACCCAAAGGAATCTTTGGCGCCCACCTGAGCCAGTCTTCCTCGGCTTTGTCGAACAAGGCAAAGGTCTGTTCTGGACGGGCCGGATTACCCATGGCCTCCCCTTCTGGAGTAGCGAAAGCGACCCCACCCGCAACCAGGGTTTCTACTGATTCGGTACGGACCGTCACGCCCTTGAGCAGGCCCCAATCAACGCCAAAGCCACTGGTGTTCCAAAACCGGCTACCACCACGAACCAAGGGTGCATAACGCGGCTCAATCAAGATATGAATCAATACTCGGTCAGCGGTTTGTCCCAGTTCATATCCGGTCACCTTACCGACCGTCACCTCACGGTAGGTAACAGGCACTCCAGGTTTGAGTGAACCTCGACGCGGCGCGCTCAACACCAGGCTCAAGCCCACTTCACGCTCGGAAAGTTCGGGCGCTTGCGACAATGCGACAAAATCACGCTGAGGCCCATTACTCTTAAGCGCTGGTCGAACTTCGATGTATTGACCCGTCACCAATGTGCCCAGGTTCTCGGTCCTGAGAATGCCGAGCTCAGGCTTGACTACCCAGAACTGCGTACCCGCACGGGCGATACGCTCAGGGACTTCAGTGATTTGAGCCTTGAGCAAGACAGTCTGTAAATCAGTGCTCAAGTCGACATCTTCAACCTTGCCAACGTCCAGGCCTTTGAACCGAATGGGCGTGCCCACTTTCAATCCATCAGCATCGTCGACACGAATAGTCACGGCTGTGCCTACCCGATTGGCAGCCTCATGGTTCTCGTGCAGGCGAAAACGCGGGATGCGTTTTTGCAACGGAACGTTCGGGCGCGGCGTTTCGAAGGCAATCCCGCCAGCCATCAGACTCTGCAGAGACTCGCTTTTGACCTGAATACCGGACAACCCGCCGCTCAAAGTAATACCACTGGCATTCCAGAATCGGCTGGATCCGTTGACCAGATCGGCATACTCCTGCTCGATATGAACACCGAGCACCAGTTGCTTGCGGGTTCGCGAGAACTGATAGCTTTGTACGGTGCCAACCTTGACCTGCTTGTACAGGACCGGGCTGCCGACTTCCAGAGAGCCCAGGCTTTCACTGAACAGCACGAGGTGAAGACCTGGCGCCCGTAAGTCCAGGGGCGGGGCTTTCGCGCGAGCTTCAAACTCACGCATCGGTGCTCCACCCTTATCGCCTGGTCTGATTGCGATGTAGTTACCTTTGACCAAGGCTTCAAGCCCTGTAATACCGGCCAACGAAATCGACGGCTTCACTACCCAGAACTGCGTGCCTTCTACCAGGTAGTCTTCGGCTAGCGGGTCCAGGGTCAATTCAGCTATTGCACTGGAAAGACCAGAGTCCACCTTCAAGGCTTTCAAGGTGCCTACCTGAATGCCTTTGTACATCACCGGTGTCCGACCCGCCTGCAAGCCTTCAAAATCACTTAACTTGACCTTGATCCGAATCCCGGCTTGAGCCGCATCAAAATCGTCGTACAACCGAAACGGCAGGCTGGGGTCGGTTGGCGGGCTGTCCTGGCGGTGTTCCGGTGTAGCGAATGCAATACCGCCAGCAACGATGCTGGTCAGCGACTCGCTGCGTACTTTCACACCGCTGAGCCCTGCGTCGATACTGATACCGCTAGCGTTCCAGAATCGCGTGTGCTTGCGCACGAGTTTGGCGTAGAGCGGCTCGATGAATACTTTGATCTCAACCGTGTTCTGGTCTTCGGCCAGCGCGTAGCTTTTCACTCGGCCGACTTTGATCTGTTTGTAGAAGATCGGGCTGTCGCGGTTCAGCGAACCAAGTCGATCCGCCTTGAGCGTCAAGTGCAGGCCTGGCTCTGTGTCCGACAAAGGCGGAGCTTCAGACAACGCCGTGAATTTTTTGGTCGGTTCTCCATCACCTGGGCTAACGGCGATGTAGTTACCGGATACCAGCGTTTCAAGGCCGGTGATACCCGCAAGGGTCACACTAGGTTTGACCAGCCAAAAACGCGTGTTAGCACGCAGGTGAGGGTTGGCCGCCTTGTTCATCTCGATCGTGGCAATCACACCCTTGTTCTCGCCTTTGGCATCCAGGGCCAAGGCAACGACCTTACCCACCGACATGCCCTTATAGACCACCTCAGTTTTGTTGGCCTGGATACCTTCGCCACTGACAAAGCGTACCTGGATTTCGATGCCCGATTGATTGTAGGCACGCCAGCCCAGCCATCCACCAATGATCAGGGCGATCAGTGGCAAGACCCAGATGGCCGACCAATTGGAAGCAGGGCGGGTTCTTGCAGTAGGCAAATCACTCATGATCGTCGTCCGACTCCGTGTTATCCCAGATCAGTCGGGGATCGAAAGTTACCGCAGCTAACATCGTCAATATCACCACACTGGCAAAGGCGACAGCGCCCAAATTGGCTTCCACACTGGCGATGCGGCCGAAATTCACGACGGCCACGAGGATGGCAATCACAAAAATGTCCAACATGGACCAGCGCCCAATAAACTCGATGAATCGGTACATCCAGATCCGCTGCCGGGCAGAAAGCGGCTGATGACGCTGCACCGAGTAAAGCAGCAAGGCGATGCCCACCAGTTTGAAGGTCGGCACCAGAATACTGGCCACAAACACGACTGCGGCAATCGGGAACATCCCATGCTTGATCAGCGTGATGACGCCAGACATGATCGTGTCTGGACTGCCTTGCCCCAGCGAACTCACCGTCATGATCGGCAACACGTTGGCTGGGATATACAGAATGGCTGCCGTGATCAGTAAGGCCCAAGTACGAGCGATGCTGTTCGGACGTCGCGCATGAACCATTGCACCGCAGCGAGTGCAGGTTTGCTCATCGCTATCCGAGTCAGCCCGATTGAGCTCATGGCATTCATGGCAAATCAGAATATTTGCATCAATCGCCCGCATGCGTGTCCTCCCCAGACAGCGCAACCCATACTTGATGTGGCGACATCACCACTTCCAGCCAGACCTGAACCAGCAACAGACCGACAAAACAAGCCAGGCCCAAGCCCAAGCTCAACTGTGCAAGATCCGAAAGCTTAACAATCGCCACCAGCACCCCCATCAAGTAGACCTCAAGCATGCCCCAATCGCGCAAGTGATGGTAAATGCGATAAAGCAGCAATCCATAACTGCGCCCTCGGTCCAGGCGGATCGTCAGCAGTACGATCAACTGGCATATCAGCTTAAGCAGGGGGATCGCCATGCTGCAGAGAAATACGACAACGGCGATCCCTTCCATGCCGGTATTGAACAAACCAAGAACGCCTGACCAGACGGTATCCTGGGAGGTTTGCCCCAATAGATCGAGTTGCATGATGGGTAAAAAGTTCGCCGGCACGTACAGCAATAACGCTGCGAGCACCAATGCCAGGCTACGGTTCACGACGTTGTGTCTTTGAGTGTAAAGCTCATAACCACAGCGGGGGCAGATGGCCTTTTCGTCATGCGCAAGCTCTGGCTTGAGCATCAACAGATCACACTCATGGCAGGCTAACAGCGCTTCGAGCGGGAGCTGGGCAAGCCGCTCAGGGGCGACGGGATCAGGCATATTCAACTTCTGGATGGCGAAAGTGAGGCTCTATTCTAGTGTTCTTGCTCGAAAATAGTCGGGCAATTTTTCGCACACAAAACAAAACCCCTACCTGCGTATGCAGATAGGGGTTTCGGAATTTAATCTTGACGATGACCTACTCTCACATGGGGAAACCCCACACTACCATCGGCGATGCATCGTTTCACTGCTGAGTTCGGGATGGGATCAGGTGGTTCCAATGCTCTATGGTCGTCAAGAAATTCTGTAGCCAGCGCGTCAACCTTCGGTCGACGTTCCAGCGAATCGGGTATGTGATGGTTTGTGAGTTGCAAACTTTCGGTTCGTTTCGTCTTCACAACACCGCAATCTGCTGCTCAACCGAGCGAGTCAAATTGCTTGGGTGTTATATGGTCAAGCCTCACGGGCAATTAGTATTGGTTAGCTCAACGCCTCACAGCGCTTACACACCCAACCTATCAACGTCGTAGTCTTCGACGGCCCTTCAGGGAGCTCAAGGCTCCAGTGAGATCTCATCTTGAGGCAAGTTTCCCGCTTAGATGCTTTCAGCGGTTATCTCTTCCGAACATAGCTACCCGGCAATGCCACTGGCGTGACAACCGGAACACCAGAGGTTCGTCCACTCCGGTCCTCTCGTACTAGGAGCAGCCCCTCTCAAATCTCAAACGTCCACGGCAGATAGGGACCGAACTGTCTCACGACGTTCTAAACCCAGCTCGCGTACCACTTTAAATGGCGAACAGCCATACCCTTGGGACCGGCTTCAGCCCCAGGATGTGATGAGCCGACATCGAGGTGCCAAACACCGCCGTCGATATGAACTCTTGGGCGGTATCAGCCTGTTATCCCCGGAGTACCTTTTATCCGTTGAGCGATGGCCCTTCCATACAGAACCACCGGATCACTAAGACCTACTTTCGTACCTGCTCGACGTGTCTGTCTCGCAGTCAAGCGCGCTTTTGCCTTTATACTCTACGACCGATTTCCGACCGGTCTGAGCGCACCTTCGTACTCCTCCGTTACTCTTTAGGAGGAGACCGCCCCAGTCAAACTACCCACCATACACTGTCCTCGATCCGGATAACGGACCTGAGTTAGAACCTCAAAGTTGCCAGGGTGGTATTTCAAGGATGGCTCCACGCGAACTGGCGTCCACGCTTCAAAGCCTCCCACCTATCCTACACAAGCAAATTCAAAGTCCAGTGCAAAGCTATAGTAAAGGTTCACGGGGTCTTTCCGTCTAGCCGCGGATACACTGCATCTTCACAGCGATTTCAATTTCACTGAGTCTCGGGTGGAGACAGCGCCGCCATCGTTACGCCATTCGTGCAGGTCGGAACTTACCCGACAAGGAATTTCGCTACCTTAGGACCGTTATAGTTACGGCCGCCGTTTACCGGGGCTTCGATCAAGAGCTTCGCGTTAGCTAACCCCATCAATTAACCTTCCGGCACCGGGCAGGCGTCACACCCTATACGTCCACTTTCGTGTTTGCAGAGTGCTGTGTTTTTAATAAACAGTCGCAGCGGCCTGGTATCTTCGACCGGCATGAGCTTACGGAGCAAGTCCTTCACCCTCACCGGCGCACCTTCTCCCGAAGTTACGGTGCCATTTTGCCTAGTTCCTTCACCCGAGTTCTCTCAAGCGCCTTGGTATTCTCTACCCAACCACCTGTGTCGGTTTGGGGTACGGTTCCTGGTTACCTGAAGCTTAGAAGCTTTTCTTGGAAGCATGGCATCAACCACTTCGTCACCCAAAGGGCAACTCGTCATCAGCTCTCGGCCTTAGACTCCCGGATTTACCTAAGAGTCCAGCCTACCACCTTAAACTTGGACAACCAACGCCAAGCTGGCCTAGCCTTCTCCGTCCCTCCATCGCAATAACCAGAAGTACAGGAATATTAACCTGTTTTCCATCGACTACGCTTTTCAGCCTCGCCTTAGGGACCGACTAACCCTGCGTCGATTAACGTTGCGCAGGAAACCTTGGTCTTTCGGCGTGGGTGTTTTTCACACCCATTGTCGTTACTCATGTCAGCATTCGCACTTCTGATACCTCCAGCAAGCTTCTCAACTCACCTTCACAGGCTTACAGAACGCTCCTCTACCGCATCACCCAAAGGTGATACCCGTAGCTTCGGTACCTGGTTTGAGCCCCGTTACATCTTCCGCGCAGGCCGACTCGACTAGTGAGCTATTACGCTTTCTTTAAAGGGTGGCTGCTTCTAAGCCAACCTCCTAGCTGTCTAAGCCTTCCCACATCGTTTCCCACTTAACCAGGATTTTGGGACCTTAGCTGACGGTCTGGGTTGTTTCCCTTTTCACGACGGACGTTAGCACCCGCCGTGTGTCTCCCATGCTCGGCACTTGTAGGTATTCGGAGTTTGCATCGGTTTGGTAAGTCGGGATGACCCCCTAGCCGAAACAGTGCTCTACCCCCTACAGTGATACATGAGGCGCTACCTAAATAGCTTTCGAGGAGAACCAGCTATCTCCGAGCTTGATTAGCCTTTCACTCCGATCCACAGGTCATCCGCTAACTTTTCAACGGTAGTCGGTTCGGTCCTCCAGTTAGTGTTACCCAACCTTCAACCTGCCCATGGATAGATCGCCCGGTTTCGGGTCTATACCCAGCGACTAAACGCGCTATTAACACTCGCTTTCGCTACGCCTCCCCTATTCGGTTAAGCTCGCCACTGAATATAAGTCGCTGACCCATTATACAAAAGGTACGCAGTCACAGAACAAAGTCTGCTCCCACTGCTTGTACGCATACGGTTTCAGGATCTATTTCACTCCCCTCTCCGGGGTTCTTTTCGCCTTTCCCTCACGGTACTAGTTCACTATCGGTCAGTCAGTAGTATTTAGCCTTGGAGGATGGTCCCCCCATATTCAGACAAAGTTTCTCGTGCTCCGTCCTACTCGATTTCATGACCAAGAGATTTTCGCGTACAGGGCTATCACCCACTATGGCCGCACTTTCCAGAGCGTTCCGCTAATCTCAAAGCCACTTAAGGGCTGGTCCCCGTTCGCTCGCCACTACTAAGGGAATCTCGGTTGATTTCTTTTCCTCAGGGTACTTAGATGTTTCAGTTCCCCTGGTTCGCTTCATGCACCTATGTATTCAGTGCAGGATACCTAACTTATGTTAGGTGGGTTCCCCCATTCAGAGATCTCCGGATCAAAGTCTGTTTGCCGACTCCCCGAAGCTTATCGCAGGCTACCACGTCTTTCATCGCCTCTGACTGCCAAGGCATCCACCGTATGCGCTTCTTCACTTGACCATATAACCCCAAGCAATCTGGTTATACTGTGAAGACGACATTCGCCGAAAATTTGCAATATCACTCACAAATTTTACCTTAGCCTGAACAAACACCAGTGAAAGTGCTGTCCAGTCTATCTTTCTATCACATACCCAAATTTTTAAAGAACGATTCTGAAAAAGTTCAGAAATCAATATTCGAAGCGAATATTCATTTCTAAGCTTTTACGATAGTGGCTATCTGTAATGGTGGAGCCAAGCGGGATCGAACCGCTGACCTCCTGCGTGCAAGGCAGGCGCTCTCCCAGCTGAGCTATGGCCCCGTATCGCTACAGGGTGCACCACGTAATTGGTGGGTCTGGGCAGATTCGAACTGCCGACCTCACCCTTATCAGGGGTGCGCTCTAACCAACTGAGCTACAGACCCAATCGTCTTCTTCAATGAATCAAGCAATTCGTGTGGGTGCTTATGAGCAGCTGATGTCTGTCGATTAAGGAGGTGATCCAGCCGCAGGTTCCCCTACGGCTACCTTGTTACGACTTCACCCCAGTCATGAATCACACCGTGGTAACCGTCCTCCCGAAGGTTAGACTAGCTACTTCTGGTGCAACCCACTCCCATGGTGTGACGGGCGGTGTGTACAAGGCCCGGGAACGTATTCACCGCGACATTCTGATTCGCGATTACTAGCGATTCCGACTTCACGCAGTCGAGTTGCAGACTGCGATCCGGACTACGATCGGTTTTGTGAGATTAGCTCCACCTCGCGGCTTGGCGACCCTCTGTACCGACCATTGTAGCACGTGTGTAGCCCAGGCCGTAAGGGCCATGATGACTTGACGTCATCCCCACCTTCCTCCGGTTTGTCACCGGCAGTCTCCTTAGAGTGCCCACCATGACGTGCTGGTAACTAAGGACAAGGGTTGCGCTCGTTACGGGACTTAACCCAACATCTCACGACACGAGCTGACGACAGCCATGCAGCACCTGTCTCAATGTTCCCGAAGGCACCAATCTATCTCTAGAAAGTTCATTGGATGTCAAGGCCTGGTAAGGTTCTTCGCGTTGCTTCGAATTAAACCACATGCTCCACCGCTTGTGCGGGCCCCCGTCAATTCATTTGAGTTTTAACCTTGCGGCCGTACTCCCCAGGCGGTCAACTTAATGCGTTAGCTGCGCCACTAAAATCTCAAGGATTCCAACGGCTAGTTGACATCGTTTACGGCGTGGACTACCAGGGTATCTAATCCTGTTTGCTCCCCACGCTTTCGCACCTCAGTGTCAGTATGAGCCCAGGTGGTCGCCTTCGCCACTGGTGTTCCTTCCTATATCTACGCATTTCACCGCTACACAGGAAATTCCACCACCCTCTGCCCTACTCTAGCTTGCCAGTTTTGGATGCAGTTCCCAGGTTGAGCCCGGGGATTTCACATCCAACTTAACAAACCACCTACGCGCGCTTTACGCCCAGTAATTCCGATTAACGCTTGCACCCTCTGTATTACCGCGGCTGCTGGCACAGAGTTAGCCGGTGCTTATTCTGTCGGTAACGTCAAGACAGCAAGGTATTCGCTTACTGCCCTTCCTCCCAACTTAAAGTGCTTTACAATCCGAAGACCTTCTTCACACACGCGGCATGGCTGGATCAGGCTTTCGCCCATTGTCCAATATTCCCCACTGCTGCCTCCCGTAGGAGTCTGGACCGTGTCTCAGTTCCAGTGTGACTGATCATCCTCTCAGACCAGTTACGGATCGTCGCCTTGGTGAGCCATTACCTCACCAACTAGCTAATCCGACCTAGGCTCATCTGATAGCGCAAGGCCCGAAGGTCCCCTGCTTTCTCCCGTAGGACGTATGCGGTATTAGCGTTCCTTTCGAAACGTTGTCCCCCACTATCAGGCAGATTCCTAGGTATTACTCACCCGTCCGCCGCTGATTCGAGTAGCAAGCTACTCTCCTCCGCTCGACTTGCATGTGTTAGGCCTGCCGCCAGCGTTCAATCTGAGCCATGATCAAACTCTTCAGTTCAATACTGCTTGGGTTTTGAGAAAACCCTAAACTTGGCTCAGCAATCTCAAAATGAACTATATGATTACTCGTATAGTCACTTGTGATGCTGATAATCTTTTTGACGATCAGTCTGATTTCACAAGCACCCACACGAATTGCTTGATTCAGTTGTTAAAGAGCGGCTGGCTGAGAGTCTTTCGTCTCAACCGAGGTGCGCATTCTACGCTTTCCTCTGTGTCTGTCAAGCGTTTATTTTGAAGTTCTTTAGGAGAAACCTGAACAACTTCAACCACTTGCCTCGCTTCGATCTCTCGTTGCGGGAGGCGAATTATAGAGAGATGCACAGCCGGGTCAAGCGTTTCTTTAAACTTTTGTTACAGGCATGCGTTTTTTGCTCGAAACGCAAGGAATGCGCTTTGCCACGACTGGAAACCGCAACACCATCAGCAAACATCCTATAGCGGCGTAGATTGCCCATTCCTTGAGGTCAGCCCGCACAACCCACAGAAAATGGAGCAAACCCAATCCGAGAACCACGTAGACCAGCCGGTGGAGTTTTTTCCAGCGTGCGCCCAAGCGGCGCTGACTGAAACGATTGGATGTGAGGGCCAAAACCAACAGGCACAAGAAAGCTGTAGCACCGACAACAATATAAGGACGCTTGCGCAGCTCGACGCCTAACTGCCCCCAATCCAACCCCAGAATGAATACGGCGTAAGCACTCAGGTGCAACAGTACGTAGGCGAAGCACCAGAGCCCCAACTGTCGACGGACAGCAATCCAACCAGCCCATCCCGTCAATCGCTGAGCGGGCGTCATGCTCAAGGTAATAAGCAGAAGGATCAATGTGCCAAGCCCAAGCCGATCCACCAGTACTTTTCCTGGATCCGGCCCCAAGGCAAAGATCCATGCCTGGTACAACCACAGTAAAGGCCAGATGGATGCCGCGACAAAAACACCCATTCGCCAAAATGGAAAACGCATCAGTAGTTCACCCGAAGGTCGAGCCCGCTATATAAAGAAGCGACCTCCCCCGCGTAACCATTGAACATCTGCGTCTCCCGCACATTTGGACTGAACAACCCACTGGGCAGCCGCCTTTCACGGGCCTGCGTCCAGCGCGGATGATCCACCGTCGGATTGACGTTGGCATAGAAGCCATATTCATCAGGTGCAATGCTTTGCCAGGTCGTCTTTGGCTGCTCACTCACCAGGCTGATCCGAACGATGGATTTAACGCTCTTGAAACCGTACTTCCACGGCACCACTAACCTCAGTGGAGCGCCATTCTGATTGGGAAGCTCGCGCCCATACATGCCCACGGCAAGAATAGCCAACGGATGCATAGCCTCATCCAACCTCAAGCCTTCTACATAAGGCCAGTCAATAAGGGCAAAGCCCGAACGTTGACCTGGCATGTGCTTCGGGTCGTGCAGAGTCTCGAAGCGGATGTACCTGGCCTTCGACGTAGGCTCGACCTGCTTGAGCAACGCAGAAATCGGAAAGCCAAGCCAGGGAATGACCATCGACCAGG
Source organism: Pseudomonas sp. KH_021 (assembly GCF_057838865.1). Taxonomy (NCBI): domain Bacteria; kingdom Pseudomonadati; phylum Pseudomonadota; class Gammaproteobacteria; order Pseudomonadales; family Pseudomonadaceae; genus Pseudomonas; species Pseudomonas sp. KH_021. Next base: position 5,355,131 of record NZ_CM174477.1, read on the forward strand.
CTTCAACACAGCGCAACCGGTAAATCCGCTCTTCCAGTTGATACGGTTTCATGAAGTCTTCAAGCGCATACCGACCTGGCTTGGCCACCTCTCCATCAATCATGACCGTCCAGGGCTCGGTTTTCAGGCTGCCGGCATTTTGCGCGGGATCGCCCTTGCCGGCACCAAACTCGTAGAAGTTGTTGTAGTGGGTCGCATCCTGGAAAGGCGTGATGGATTCACCTTGCACGGTGACCGCTTGCCATTTAGTGCCCGGTAATTTGCTGGAAAACCAGGAAGGGGGGGAGCTCGCTTCAACATTGGGATAGCGCGTGTTGTCGGCAGCCGAACCCCAGCGCGGCAAACCAGCGACAGCCAAAGCCGCCAAAGATCCGCCCATGAGAGAGCGCCGCGATAGATAGAAGGATTCGGGAGTGACCTGCGACTCATGACAGTCGCCGGGCTTGGGAAGCTTGATCAGCATAGTGACTCCGTAGCATTGGATGTCTGATGCACCAATAGACTACGGAGTCTGGGGGAAATTACATCACTCCGCGCTCTTCTTGCGGCGCATGCGCAGCAGGTATTGCACAGGCCCGGACGCAGCATAGGCGAGGAAAATAAGCAGGAGGATGCGCGGCGGATCGCTGAACACAACCGCAAACACCAACACCACAGCCAATATCGCCACAAACGGCACGCGCCCTTTGAGGTCCAGCTCCTTGAAGCTGTTGTACTTGATATTGCTGACCATCAGCATGCCGGCAGCCGCGACCAGCAGGGCGACCAGGAAGGACATTTTCGAACCCAGGATGCCGTAGTCGCTGAAGGCCCAGACGGTACCCGCTACAACACCCGCAGCAGCCGGGCTGGCGAGACCAATGAAGAATCGTTTGTCGGTCGTGCCAATCTGGGTGTTGAAGCGAGCCAGCCGCAGCGCAGCGCCAGCCACATAGATGAAAGCAACCATCCAGCCAACCTTGCCCATGTCACCCAGCGCCCAGCTGAATGCCAGCAGCGCCGGCGCCACACCAAAGGCAACCATGTCTGACAGGGAATCGTATTCGGCACCGAATGCGCTCTGGGTATTGGTCATGCGCGCCACTCGACCATCAAGGCCATCGAGCACCATGGCCACGAAAATGGCGATAGCAGCCACCGCGAAATACTTGCTCGCCTCTCGCGCATCCCCCGCTCCCAGTGCCGCCTGAGCACTCATCGAGTTGATGATGGAGTAGAAACCGGCAAACAGGTTAGCGGTAGTGAAGAGGTTTGGCAGGAGGTAAATACCGCGGTGCCGGACTTTTCGCCCTTCGGCATCGTGCCCTTCCTCGACATGTTCATCGATCGGTAGCAGGCTTTCGGCGTCAGAGGCCTGGTTCGGCTCTTCGGGACGTTCGCTCATGGACTTTACCTTGCAACTGTTTGGAAAAATTTTGACATGTCTGCGACGAGGGTTCGGCGTCAGACCATAACGATATGGCTTTATACCAGAAGCTGCCCCCTAAAATGAAAAAACGCGGCCGAAGCCGCGTTTTCATCGCATCAAGTCAAGATTAGTTCTTGGCCTTGTCGACGATTTTGTTCGCCGAGATCCAAGGCATCATCGAGCGCAGTTGCTCGCCGATGATTTCGATGCCGTGAGCGGCGTTGTTACGACGCTTGGCGGTCATCGATGGGTAGCCAGTGGCGCCTTCGCTGATGAACATCTTGGCGTATTCGCCGTCCTGGATGCGCTTCAGAGCGTTGCGCATGGCCTGACGGGATTCGGCGTTGATGACTTCAGGGCCGGTCACGTACTCGCCGTATTCGGCGTTGTTGGAGATCGAGTAGTTCATGTTGGCGATACCGCCTTCGTACATGAGGTCAACGATCAGCTTCAGTTCGTGCAGGCATTCGAAGTAGGCCATTTCTGGCGCGTAGCCAGCTTCAACCAGGGTTTCGAAACCGGCCTTGACCAGTTCAACGGTACCGCCGCACAGAACGGCTTGTTCGCCGAACAGGTCGGTTTCGGTTTCGTCCTTGAAGGTGGTTTCGATGATGCCGGTACGACCACCGCCAACGCCCGCAGCGTACGACAGTGCGACGTTCTTGGCGTTGCCCGAAGCGTCCTGGTAGATAGCGATCAGGTCAGGAATACCGCCGCCCTTGACGAACTCGGAACGCACGGTGTGGCCTGGAGCCTTCGGCGCGATCATGATCACGTCGAGGTCAGCGCGAGGAACAACCTGGTTGTAGTGGATCGCGAAGCCGTGGGAGAAAGCCAGGGTAGCGCCCTGCTTGATGTTCGGCTCGACTTCGTTCTTGTACAGCTGGGACTGGAATTCATCCGGGGTCAGGATCATGACCAGGTCAGCAGCGGCTACCGCAGTTGCCACGTCAGCCACTTTCAGGCCGTGAGCTTCTGCCTTGGCAACGGTCGCCGAACCTTTACGCAGACCGACAGTGACATCAACACCGGAGTCTTTCAGGTTGCATGCTTGCGCGTGACCCTGGGAGCCGTAACCGATGATGGCAACTTTTTTGCCCTGGATGATCGAAAGGTCGCAGTCTTTATCGTAATAAACTTTCATGAAATACCCCTGTTTTTCCTGGCCTATCAGGCCATTCGCTAATTTGGTTTAGATGCTCAGTACTTTGTCGCCACGGGCAATGCCGGTGACGCCGCTGCGTACTGTTTCAAGAATGGCTGCCGTGCCGATGGACTGAATGAAGCTGTCCAGTTTGTCGCTCGTACCGGTCAATTGAACGGTGTAGACACTGCTGCTGACGTCGACGATCTGGCCCCGATAGATATCGGTGGTGCGCTTGATCTCGGCCCGCTGGGCGCCAGTTGCCTTGACCTTGACCAGCATCAGCTCGCGTTCAATGTGCGCGCTTTCAGACAGGTCCACCAGCTTGACCACTTCGATCAGCTTGTTCAGGTTCTTGGTGATCTGTTCGATCACCTCATCGTGACCGACAGTGGTCAACGTCAGACGCGACAGTGTCGGGTCTTCGGTAGGGGCCACGGTCAGGCTTTCGATGTTGTAGTTGCGCTGCGAAAACAGGCCGACCACGCGGGACAAGGCACCTGGTTCGTTTTCCAACAGCAGGGAAATAATGTGCCGCATGATTAGGTACGCTCCGTCTTGCTCAACCACATGTCGCGCATGGAGCCGTCTTTGATTTGCATCGGGTAGACGTGCTCGCTGTTATCAACCTGGATATCGATGAACACCAGACGATCCTTCATGGCGAAGGCTTCTTCCAGTTTCGGCTTCAGGTCCTTGAGGCTGGTGATGCGGATACCCACATGGCCATAGGCCTCGGCCAGCTTGACGAAGTCAGGCAGCGATTCCATGTACGAGTGCGAGTGACGGCTGTTGTAGGACATATCCTGCCACTGGCGAACCATACCCAACACGCCGTTATTCAGGTTGACGATCTTGACCGGCAAGTCGTACTGAAGGCAAGTCGACAATTCCTGGATGTTCATCTGGATGCTGCCTTCACCCGTAACGCAGGCAACGTCCTGATCCGGGAAGTTCAGCTTCACACCCATGGCCGCCGGGAAACCGAAGCCCATGGTGCCCAGGCCACCGGAGTTGATCCAGCGGTTAGGCTTGTTGAAGCGATAGTACTGCGCCGCGAACATCTGGTGCTGGCCCACGTCGGAGGTGACAAAGGCATCGCCCTTGGTCACTTCGCACAGGGTTTCGATCACGGTTTGAGGCTTGATGACGCTGCCATCGCCCTTCTCGTAAGGGAACAGGTCACGATCACCGCGCCATTCGTCGATCTGCTTCCACCAGGCATCGATAGCCGCCTTGTCAGGCTGCTCGCCAATTTCCTTGAGGGTCGCAACCATTTCGGTCAGGACGCTGTCGACCGGACCAACGATTGGCACATCGGCCTTGATGGTCTTGGAGATCGATGCAGGGTCGATATCGATATGGATAATCTTGGCGTTTGGACAAAATTTGGCCGCGCCGTTGATGACGCGATCGTCGAAACGCGCGCCAATTGCCATGATCACATCAGCATTGTGCATCGTGAGGTTGGCGGTGTAGCTGCCGTGCATACCCAGCATACCGACGAACTGACGATCGGTGCCCGGGTAGGAACCCAGCCCCATCAGCGTGTTGGTGACGGGCACGTTCAGCATCTGAGCCAGTTCGGTCAGTGCAGCCGAACCACCACCGAGGATGACACCACCACCGGCGTACAGCACCGGACGCTTGGCCGCCAGCAGCATTTCGGCAGCCTTGCGGATCTGGCCGGAGTGGCCACGAACGGCAGGGCTGTAAGAGCGCAGCTTGACCTTTTTCGGGTAGACGTATTCGAACTTCTCGGCGGGGTTGGTCATATCCTTCGGGATATCGACCACAACCGGACCAGGGCGGCCGGATTGTGCGAGATAGAAGGCTTTTTTCATGACCTCCGGGATTTCCGAAGGATGCTTGATCATGAAACTGTGCTTCACGATCGGCCGGGAGATACCGATCATGTCGGTTTCCTGGAATGCATCGGTGCCAACCATGGTACTAGGGACCTGGCCAGACAGGATAACCATGGGGATCGAGTCCATGTAGGCCGTCGCAATACCGGTAATGGCATTGGTCGCGCCTGGTCCCGAAGTCACCAGAACGACGCCCGCCTTGCCAGTGGCACGGGCGTAACCGTCGGCCATATGGGTAGCAGCTTGCTCATGACGAACCAGAATGTGACAGACTTCCGGTTCTTTGAACAAAGCATCGTATACATGAAGAAGAGCACCGCCAGGGTACCCATAGATGTGCTTAACGCCTTCGTCACGCAAAAAGCGGACGACCATCTCAGCGCCAGATAAAAGCTCCACGTTGTTCACCTCTAAAACGCCAGAATACCGTCCACTGGAGACGGGTCTTAATAGGTTTACTGCCAGCAGAGCATGAGCGACGGTAATTTACCGACTGCGCCAGCACTGAACTGAGCAAGTATTGGGAGTGCCCCAAAGTGTTTGCGGGGATTTCCCACCCAGCGCGAGGTAACGCGTTGCGGGTGTTACAAGTCGGCGCGGGTGTGCGCCTCATGATCTGCTGAGTGGGTCTGCTTCTGGCAGTCCCTCTACAGCGGACTTCGGATTGTTGTGATTAGACCTGCGCAAGTCAAGTCATGATTCACGCTTTCTTCAATCAGAAGCGCAGCTTAGCGGAAAAAAACGTTTGCCTGAACTGCGCTATGGTAGTTTCAGAGCCTGCTGACTTTGAAAGGATCTCACATGCGTGCTCTGGTGTTGTCCACCTGTTGGATACTGGCATTGAGCTCATCGGCCATGGCCGCACAGGTGTACAAGTGGGTCGATGCGCAAGGCGTTACCCATTTTGATGCTCAGCCGTCACAAGGGCAGGATGCCGTGCAATTGGACGCCCCGGCAGCGCCCAGGCCAGGCAACCCCGCCCCTCGCGCAACTGCCGGTAACTCGGGCGCAGAGCAGCAACGCGCCATTGATGACAAGGTCCGCGCACAAGTCCAGGCAGAGCAAGCAAAACTCGATGAGTACTGCAAAGACATGCGTACCAATCTGGCGCAGTTGAAAATCAACCCCAGGGTTCGGGAAACCGTCGAAGGAGGCGTTCGTCGCCTGTCGGAGGAGGACCGACAGGCGAGAATTTCAGAGACACAGCAAGCGATCACAAAGAACTGTCAGTAGCCTTGACTGCGAAACTTCAGTTCGCCTGAGTAATCAATTCGTCGAATTGCTTGAGCAGTCGCTTCAGGCCTTGGCTTTTTGGTGAGTCGCGGTAGGTCATCTCGGCCATCTCAAGAATCCCGGACGCACGGGGTAAAGGCAGATCCTGCTCAAGAATGTTCTTCATACGCGGCAGGAAAATCCACTGCAGCCACTGCTCGAACGCTAGCGTATCGACGGCAAACGGCTCAACGCTGGCCAGTGCCTTGGCATCAGGGGGGACGTCCTGCCACCACCCCTGCACACGCAGTTCAGCCTCAATCAGCAGCAAGTGGTCGGCGAGCGCAGGAAAACGTGCATCCATCACAGGCTGGCCTGCGCTTTTTGACGCGCCAACGCTGCGCCAGCAGAGTCACCCTGTTTCTCCCGCGCCTGGGCAATGGTATTCCACAAGCTTGCCTGCAGATCCGGGCGACCGTTGGCATAGCTCAACGCACGACGAGCAAATTGCTCAGCCTGCTGGGGATCACCTTGGGCCAGTCGAACCTGGGCCAGGCGGTACAACACTTGAGGCTCGCGCGGGGCTATGCGCTGAGCGCGCTCAAGGCTTGATGACGCTCCATTCAGGTCCCCTGTGCCCTGCTGCTTCTGCGCGGTCGTGAGCAATGCCAATACCGGGCCGTCCAATTGCTCATCAGCCGACAGGCCGCCCGTGTTATTTCGTGGAATACCGGTTGGCGCACTGACGCTTGCCGCTGTCACGGGCGCCGAGTAGCTGCCCGTGTTGATCGGAGCCGTATTGATTGGCGCGCTATAGATCGGACCTGTGCTTATCGGAGCCGCTGCGGTGGAAGCAGGAAATGTCTGGATCGGCGTCGAACCTGCGCCTTGCGGCACCATCACGGTCACGCCCGAATCCTGAGGAACGGCGCGCGCTTGAGCGCTGCCGTTCGAAGGACGATTGGCAACGCCACGGTTTGCCTGGATACGCTCGCTGTTGGATACACGACTACCCGAGTCGACGACGGGAATTGAACCACGCTGCACGCTGGCACAACCGTTAAGCAGTGCCAGTGCAGTCAAAGCAGGAAACAACCACTTGTTCATCACAGCCTCTTCTCTTAATTCATCCAGCCCTTGACCCAGTCCATGACGGACTCGGCAGGCGTCGTTTCACCACCGCAGGCGGGTCCCGGCGCAGGCTCGCTGCCGCGAATATACGGCATCTGTACAGCATTCGGGCAACTGGCATCCGACCCTTGCCCGCTGTAGGCATCTATCCAGGCCTTAACCACGTTGTCCGGCATCGGCATGTCCAGCGGCAGCGGATCGGCCTTGCGCATGAAACTGGTCCATACCTGCAGGGCGCCGCTGGCGCCGGTAAACGGTGTTTTACCGTTATCGTCTCGTCCGAGCCAAACAACCGCAAGCAAGTCCTGGCTAAAACCTGCGAACCAGCTGTCACGCGAATCGTTACTGGTGCCGGTCTTGCCTGCCAGGTTTAGCGACCTGGGTAAGACATTGTAAACCGAGGCGCCCGTACCTTCGCGCATGACCCGCTGCATGGCGCTTTGCACCAGATAAATAGAACCTGGATCAAAACGCTGCTGAATCTGGAACGGGTAACGCTTGAGCGGTTCGCCTTCTGCCGTCAACACACTGCGAATACCGCGCATCGGAGTGGTAAACCCGCCGTTGGCGAGCGTCTGATACATGGTTGCCACTTCCATCGGTGACAACCCGCCAGCCCCCAGCAACATGGACGGGAATGCCGGCCACTCACGCGTTACACCCAAACGGCCAAGCGTCTTGAGTACATTCGGCACGCCCAATTCAAGACCCAGCTTGGCAGTCGAAAGGTTGTAGGAATGCGCCAGCCCCTGATACAGGAAAACCGTGCCGTGAGCGCGGCGATCATAGTTCTGTGGCTTCCAGACTTGCCCATCGGCCCCTTTGACCGAGAAGGGTTCATCCTGGACCCAACTGGTGAGCGTGTACTGGCTAGGCTTTTCCAGAGCCGTCAGATACACCGCAGGCTTGATCAACGAGCCGATCGGCCGCACAGCATCAATTGCACGGTTGAAACCTGCATAACCCGCCTGGCGACTGCCGATCAGCGCTTGAACCTCCCCTGTTTCCGGGTTGGTCACAACCATTGCCGCCTCGACATCGTCGGCGCCTTTTCGAGTGCCCAAGCGCTTGAAGGTCTCGCTAAGGGCGGCTTCCGATTTCATCTGCAGGATCGGGTCGAAGCTGGTAAAGATTCGCAGGCCTTCTTCAGTCAAGTCCTCATCGCGATAGTCTTGGCGCAACTGACGTTTGACCAGGTCCAGAAACCCAGGAAAGGAGCTGTCGGCAAGGCTGCCACGCTTGGTGACGCCCAGTGGTTTTGCCTTGGCGGCGGCCACTTCGGCGGGCGTTGCAACCCCCTGCTCGGCCAGAAGATCAAGCACCAGGTTACGCCGTTCGAGGGCGCGTTCTGGATTGCGCCGCGGGTTGTAGGAGGAAGGCCCCTTGACCATCCCCACCAACAGAGCCACTTGATGCAGCTTCAACTCGGACAGCGGCTGGCTGAAGAAGAACTGGCTGGCAAGACCGAAGCCGTGCACGGCGCGCTGACCATCCTGCCCAATAAACACTTCGTTCAAATAGGCTTCAAGGATTTCGCTCTTGTCGTAATGCAACTCGAGCAACATGGCCATCATGGCTTCTGTCAGTTTGCGGCTGAGGCTACGCTCGCTGGTCAAGTAGAAGTTCTTGACCAACTGTTGTGTCAGCGTACTGCCGCCCTGGCGCATATGCCCCGAGGAAGCGTTGACCCAGAAGGCGCGCGCGATCGACTTGGGCGATACACCGAGGTGGTGATAGAAGTCGCGGTCTTCGACGGCCACCAGGGTATCAAGCAAAAACGGTGGCACCTGATCGATCTTGATCAGGATTCGATCTTCGAGATTTTTCGGGTACAGGCCGCCGATCAGCAACGGCTCCATGCGTACCACGTCCAACTTGGCCCCGGCCGGCGAGCTCATTGCGGCAACATAATCACCGGAAAAACGCACGCGAACGGACTGTGCCGGCTCCATCCCCTCATAGAACTGGAAGCCACGGGTATTGAGATCGACCGTGTTGCCGTTCACCGCGGCGGCCCCCGGGCCACCCGCCACGCTTTCGCGGCGATAGCCCAGCGCATCGAGCTCGGTCAAAAAATCGGTCTTGCTCAGCTTTTGTCCGACGAACAGCTCAAGAGGCCGGGCATAAACCTTGGCAGGAATGGTCCAGCGCTTGCCGGAGAACTTCTCCTGCACCACGGCGTCGAGGTAAACCGCAAAGCCGGCCAGCACGACAAGCCCGACAAGGCTTAGCTTCAAAGCCCAGCCTAACCAGGTGCGCAGACCGCCAGAGGGGCGTTTTTTGGGGGTACGGGGGGATTGAGTACGAGTCATGGCGGCGGATTATACGCACTTTATTGGTCGTCGACAGACGCCCTCCAGCGGTTTGCACAGATCAATCGAGCAGCCATAATGGCCGCCTCGTATCACTTGTCCCTGAAGGATCATCCGTGAGCCAAGCCCTGATCGCTGCCCTGCAAAACCCGGCCCTCTTCCCGCATCCCGTCGAAGGGTTCCAGGTCATTGAGACGCACATTTCCTGGGTGCTGCTCACCGGCACCTACGTGTACAAAATCAAAAAGCCCGTCAATTTCGGCTTTCTCGACTTCACCGATCTGGCGAAACGCGAGCACTTTTGCAAAGAAGAGCTGCGCCTGAACCAGCGCCTGACCCATGACCTTTACCTGCAGGTGCTGCCGATCACCGGCAGTGTCGACGCCCCCGTGCTGGGCGGCGAAGGGCAGGCCATCGAATACGTCCTGCAAATGCGCCAGTTCCCTCAGAGCCAATTGTTGAGCACGCTGCAGGCCAATGGTGAGCTCAATGGTGGTCATATCGACCAAATGGCGACCCAGATTGCCCGCTTCCACCTCGATGCACCTCAAGTCCCACAGTCCCATGAACAAGGTACGCCGCAAGCCGTCATGGCGCCGGTCGAACAAAACTTCGAGCAGATTCGGCCATTTTTGACCGACAAGGCTGACCTGCAACAACTCGATGCGCTGCAAGCCTGGGCCCGCAGCAGCTTCCAGCGCCTGGAAACACTGTTGGTAGAGCGCAAGGCGCAGGGCTTTATCCGCGAATGCCATGGTGACATTCACTTGGGCAATGCCACGATCATCGATGGCCAGGTCGTGATTTTCGATTGCATCGAATTCAACGAGCCGTTCCGCTTCACCGATGTTTACGCCGACGTTGCGTTCCTGGCCATGGACCTTGAAGATCGCGATCTTAAATGCCTGGCTCGACGCTTTGTCAGTCAGTACCTGGAGCTGACCGGGGACTATCAGGGCCTGGAGCTGCTGAACTTCTACAAGGCCTATCGTGCGCTGGTGCGCGCCAAGGTGGCCCTGTTCAGCATGCCCGCCGATGCCACGGGTGTACAGCGCGCCACCACTCTGCGCCAGTACCGCAACTATGCCACGCTGGCCGAAAGCTATAGCGCCATCCCGTCTCGCTTCCTGGCCATCACCCATGGTGTATCAGCCGTCGGCAAGAGCCATGTGGCCATGCGCCTGGTGGAAGCCCTGGGCGCCATCCGCCTGCGCTCCGATGTCGAGCGCAAGCGCCTGTTCGCAGAACAGCCCGCTCAAGCCAAGGGCCAGTTGCATGAGGGTATCTACAACGCCGATGCCAGCGAAGCCACCTACAAGCGTCTGCACGAAATCAGCGATAAGGTCCTGCGTGCGGGTTTCCCAGTCGTGATTGATGCGACTTACCTGAAACACGATCAACGACAGGCTGCCGCTGCAGTGGCTGAAACCACCGGCGTGCCTTTCCTGATCCTGGATTGCAACGCACCACAGGCGGTCATTGAAAGCTGGCTGAAACAGCGCCAGAGCGATGCAGTAGACCCTTCCGACGCCACCCTTGAAGTGATTGCTGCGCAACAAGCGGGTCGAGAAGCCCTGCACGCCGACGAATTGCTGCACGTGAAGCGAGTGGAAACCAACGCCAGCGGTAGCCTGGACGAACTGGTCAAGCAGATCCGACAACGCCTGCCAGGCCTGTAAACGTAAAAAGGCGTGAATCATTCGTCGATTCCCGCCCGAGGTCCGGCCCCGCTTCAGTGCAATACTGAGTAAATGGGGGCCGGTTACCCCGCTGCCGCGAGCCTGGAATTACAGTTCATCGTCCGTCCAGATGGCATTTCGCCGCGTATTTTCGAACTGCCGCTACACTGCTCAAAGACTTATCCACAAACGAGCATCCCCATGAGTTCAGGCGTCGCAAGGAGGCTTGATGAACGATGAACTTCAGCACCTGAAAAATCTCGGCAAGACTTCCGCGCAATGGCTACATGCTGCCGGCATTCATAGCGCATCGGACTTGCGGCGCCTGGGCGCGGTGGACGCCTATCGAGCCGTGCGGACCCGGGGGTTCCGAGCCTCAAAGGTGCTGTTGTATGCCATCGAAGGCGCGCTGCTCGATGTGCATTGGAATGATATCCCCCCCGAGCGCAAGGAAGCCCTCAACAAGCAACTCGACGCCCTCTCCTCACGGCAGAAAAACTGATTGGAGAAGAAGCAGAAAATACGCATTGACTTCTAAATGATAATCGTTATGATTATCACAACTGGTCGCGAGACTGGTCGATATCTGAAAGACCTTGGTTCGGACTCTCAGATTATCTCCTCATCAGGCTAATCACGGTTTTTGACCCGGCAGTTTTGCCGGGTCTTTTTTTGCCCGCCAGAAATGCACTCGTTACCTTTTACGCATCGAGGCGCAGTAGTCCTGATCCGGCAGCGCGGCCGTGTACCAGACAAAGTCCGCCATTTTCGACGTAACCTTCTCACCGCCAACCTGGGCGAGCATCAAGACCAACCCACCCTCATCTGCCGCCAGGTCGAGTAAATGAGTGGGTACTCCCATATCCTTGCGCACGTGATACCCACCTGCCAGCAGCATCGTAGGTTTTGGGGCTGATACGACGCGCTGCGCGATACGCCGGTCTCGTTGCTGCTGCACAGCCAACATTGCAGGCATGTGCGCCTCAGGCAGCAGTCCGCAATGTGATTGGCGAATCTGTTCCAACAGCGCCTGCCTGACCGGCTTGGCTGTTGAATTCACGCCCTCAAGCGTTGGTGGATTCTTGAAAATCTGTCGGATTTCGCTGTCATCCAAGTTCGCAGCCACCAGCGGATACGGTTGGGTCAAGGCCTCTTGGACGATGGGGCCGTACATCGCCCAATCCCACCCTTCCTGCCAATCCAGAGCAACGGGAAGATCGTTCGGCTTCTTGAAGCTACCTGCTTGCTTGGCTTCATCCACATTGGCCTGTTGCGAGGGCGTGAGCATCTCCATCAGCAGGCTGCCTTGCGGCCGTCGTTGCTCCAGCGCCTTGAGCAACCAGAGCTGCAAGGCATGATGGTCCGGGTTGTCGTGTTGTTCGCCGACCAATACCCAGGGCGCAGCGGACAAGCGTTCGATCAATTGCCCAGGCGTCATCGCCTGCCCGCTGGCAAGGTCCTCGACCTTCCCCAGATCCGCATGCTCCCGCCCTTCAGGGCTTTGCCACGACGGTAGAGGCGCTTGTGCCTGGCAGCCGGTGACCAGTACCGATAACGCCAAGACTTGAATCAGTCTGAACATAGGTCGCTCCCTAGCGGGCAATGATCAGCGGATGACCGCGCTCCGGGTGCGGCTGCACCAAGACGTCGAGCCCGAAAACTGCCTTGAGTGAGTCAGGCTGTAGCACGTGCTCAGGTGTGTCCAGTGCACGGGCACGGCCAGCCTCCAGCAGCAATATCCGATCGCAATAGCGCGCTGCAAGGTTTAGGTCGTGCAGGATGACGAGCACTGCCGCGCCACGATTGGCGAACTCACGCACCGTATTCAAGGTGGTGTGTTGATGCAGCGGGTCAAGCATCGACGTGGGCTCATCGAGCAGCAAGGTGCGTTTCTCATCACCCGGCCATAGTTGCGCCAGCACGCGAGCGAGGTGAACACGCTGGCGCTCGCCCCCGGACAACGCCAGGTAGTTGCGCCCCACCAGATGAGTGATATCAGCGGCCTGCAGCGCTGCGTCGACAATTTCACCATCACGCACCTGCCCGGTGCGATGGGGCAAGCGGCCCATGCCAACCACCTCCTCAACCTTGAAGGCAAAGCCCAGGGTCGAACTTTGCGGCAGCACTGCCAGGCGCTGGGCCCGCTCACTGGCTGGCCAGTCGCTCAAGTTTCGACCCTCGAGCAGCACGCGTCCCTGATGCGCGTGCAACTCCCCACACAAAGCCCCCAACAAGGTGCTCTTGCCTGCGCCATTGGGGCCGAGCACGCCCATGACCTGCCCCGGCTGGAGCGCCAAGGTAATATCGCTGAGCACCGTCGTGCTGCCGCGAACGACCTGCAATTGTTCAGCACACAGCATCACGGACGCCCTCTGACCAGAAGAAACAAAAAGAACGGGGCGCCAATAAACGCGGTAACAATCCCGATCGGCAATTCCGCGGGTGCCAGCGCCAGCCGCGCAATCAGGTCAGCAAACAGCAGTAACGAGGCACCTGCCAGCACCGAAGCCGGTAACAACACCCGATGGTCTGGCCCAGACAGCAAGCGAACCAGATGCGGCACCACCAGACCGATAAAACCAATCAACCCCGCCGCCGCCACCGCTGCCCCCACGCCCAGCGCCGTACAGAAGACCAGTTCGCGCTTGAGTGCTTCCACTTCAATGCCCAGGTGACGCGCTTCCGACTCACCGAGCAACATTGCATTGAGCGCTTGCGCGCGACGCGGCAACCACAGGGCAACCGCGACAGCAATCAACACCAGCGGCCACAGCCGTTGGTAACTCGCGCCGTTGAGGCTGCCCAAGTTCCAAAAGGTGAGCGTGCGCAATGTCGCATCGTCAGCCAGGTAGGTAAACAGCCCCACTGCAGACCCGGCCAACGCCGTCAGGGCAATACCGGCCAATAACATCGTTGCAACGCTGGTCTGGCCATCACGTCGCCCTAGCCGATACACCAGCGCCGTCACGCCCAGGCCACCCAGAAACGCACACAGTGATAGCAGGTAGGGCGCAAAAGCGTCGTTGATCCCGCCAAACCACGCGCCACCGACGATCGCCACGGCAGCGCCCAAGGCCGCGCCACTGGACACACCGACCAGGCCCGGATCAGCCAAAGGATTACGGAATAACCCCTGCATGGCCACCCCGGACAAGGCCAGCACCGCCCCCACGGCCAATCCAAGCAGCGTTCGAGGCATGCGAATTTGCCCCAGAATCAACTCGGCCTGCTCAAGGCCTGCACCCTCGACGGGGAATCCCAGCAGTCGAAGTGTCACTCGCACAGTGTCCATCAGCGGCAGGCTAACCGGGCCTAACGCCAGTGATAACCAGATCGCGAACAAGCACAACACGCCCAGGCCGATAAACAATGAGCGTGGCTTGACCAGCCGGTTCATGGCGCGGTCTTGAGTGCGGCAGTCGGGTAAAACGCAGCCGTCAGCGCTTTGAGACTTTGCGGTAGGCGCGGCCCAAGCCCGCCGACCAGCAAGGTTGGGTCCAATTCAATCAGGCGACCTTCTTGCAACGCCCGGGTAGACACCAGCGCCGGGTTTTCCTTGAGCAGCGCCGCCCTGGCAGCGTCGCCTGTGAGGGTGCGATCGGCAAATACAATGACATCCGGGTTGAGTGCGGCAAGCGCCTCAAGGGAGAAATTCTTGTACCCACTGCTGGTCGCCAAGTTGCGCCCGCCCGCTTGGGTCAATAGCCAATCGGCTGCAGTGCCCACCCCAGCTACCATGGGCTTGGAACCCGCATGCCCAAGCAGCAGGAGAACACCTGGCGCCTTCGCTTTGGTTTGTGCCAGATCAACCTGTTGCTTCAATACACTCAATTGTTGCCGGTACTCATCAAAGCGCCTGCTTGCCCGACCTTCGTCGCCCAACAGCGCTCCCAGGTGCTGTAAATTGGTACGCAATGCCTCCAGACTGGCTTCACTGGAGAATCGTTCAATCTTTACACCCGCACCTTGAATTTGCGCCAGTACGGGGGGCGGCCCCATTTCGTCGGTCCCCACCAGGATGTCCGGGCGCAGACTTAATACTCCTTCTGCGGATAACTGCCGTTGATAGCCGATACTGGGCAATGTGCTGAGTTTTTCGGGATGCTGGCTGGTGGTATCGACGCCTACCAATTTGGCCTCGCCGCCCAACTCAGCGACCCACTCAGTCAAGGCACCCCCGGCGCTCACCCAGCGCGACGGCAAGGTTTCAGCCTGCACGCTTGCGTTAAACAGCAGGGCAAGGCTCAAAGCTAGGGTGCTCGCGCTCAGGTGCATGGGTCGGGCTTCCTTCAGGGGGGAGATGAGTCACTAACGGGCGGTGTTCAAGATAGCCGACAAAGGCTATAAATCGCTCGATGGAGCCAAGGCGGGCTATTTGATAATTGTTAGCATTTGGGCGTCAAGCGCGCTCGGTATCTAGACGGATTAATGACGATGCACTTTCTCTGCCGATCTGACGTGCTAGGCGAAGCACAAAGCCGCGGGTTTCAATGGCGTGACCTGAACCTGCTGTTGGTTCGACGCCACGGTATCGTCTATGCCTATCGCAATCGCTGCCCCCATCGCGGGGTGTCTCTGGAATGGCAGCCTGACCGTTTCCTGGATGACAGCGCCAGCCTGATCCAATGCGCCAGGCATGGCGCATTGTTTTTGGTGGAGTCAGGAGAGTGTGTCGCCGGCCCGTGCGAGAGCGAACGTTTAACGGCACTGAGCTGCCGGGAAGACAGCCAGGGTATCTGGCTCGATACGTCAAAGATCGAGTAATACCGCAAGCTTGCGATCGATATGGATCTGCCTGGCGTCCAAATGCACGGCATAGGCCAACACCTCGACGCCGTCGGCTACGGCACTGAGTAACGCCTGGGTGTAGGCCGGATCAATTTCACTCGCCGGGCGGACAGCCTCGACACCGGTGAGGTTCACGCAATACAGCTGCACTGCACGTACGCCTTGCCTGGCCAGTGCTGCCAACTCGCGCAAATGCTTGGCACCGCGCTGGGTCACGGCATCGGGAAAGGCGGCCACAGCCGTTTGATCAAACCCCAGCGTTACACTTTTGACTTCGACGTAGGCTGGCCCTGCCGGGTAGTCCAGGCGAAAATCCACGCGACTGCCCTCCTCGCCGTAGGCTACCTCCCGCTTGAGCGCCGTAAAGCCTGCGAGCTCCGGGATCCGGCCTTGGCGCAAGGCTTCCTCGACCACTGCATTGGCCCGGCCCGTATTCACGCAGGCCAGGCGCCCTTGTGGGGTTTCGCTGATTTCCCAGGTGCCGGGCAACTTGCGCTTGGGGTCATTGGAGCGGCTGAACCAGATCTTCCCTCCCTCACGCATGCAATTGAACATCGAGCCCGTATTAGGGCAATGAATGGTCAGCTGTTCACCACTGGGCAGCTCAATATCAGCCAGAAACCGTTTATAGCGCCGCAACAAGCGGGCTTCTTCAAGGAGAGGAAACAGCATCAGCCTTGCCAACTCCGCAGGCCACGGGCAATCCGGTCAACCGCTTCCTGCAGCCGCGGCAGGCTTTGAGTGTAAGCAAATCGAACATGATGGCCGGCCTGGTTGCGACCAAAATCCAGCCCTGGGGTAAACGCCACATGCTCGGTTTCAAGAAAGTGTCGGCAGAACGCATAGGCATCACCGCCGAACTGGCTGATATCGGCGTACAGATAGAACGCCCCCTCGGGTTCCACGGCGATACCGAACCCCAGCGCCCGCAAGGCCGGCAGCAAAAAGTCCCGGCGTCGTCCGAATTCAGTACGCCGCTCTTCGAGAATTTCCAGAGTGGCCGGCTCGAAGCAGGCCAATGCGGCATGCTGGGCCATGCTCGGCGCACTGATGTAGAGATTCTGCGCAAGCTTCTCAAGTTCCGGGACGGCTTGTGGCGGTGCCACCAGCCAGCCCAGGCGCCATCCGGTCATGCCGAAGTACTTTGAAAAACTATTCAGCACAAAGGCGTTGTCGTCGACTTCAAGCACGCTGGCGGCATCTGTGCCGTAGGTCAGGCCATGGTAAATCTCGTCCACGACCAGATGGCCGTTCCGAGCGTTGATCGCCCGGGACAAGCTGGCCAGCTCCTCGCGTGACAACAAGGTCCCCGTCGGGTTGGCAGGCGATGCGACCAACGCACCGACGGTGTCCTGATCCCAGTAGCGCTCCACCAGATCAGCCGTGAGTTGATAACGCACGTCAGGCCCCACGGGTACCAGTTGCGCCGCACCTTCGACCAACCGCAGGAAATGGCGATTGCACGGATAGCCAGGGTCCGCCAGCAGCCAGTGTTTACCTGGATCGACCAGCAAGCTGGTGGCCAGTAACAAAGCCCCCGAACCGCCCGGCGTGATGAGAATGCGCTCAGGGTCGATCGAGAGGCCGTAGCGCTGTTGGTAGAAACCCGATATCGCCTGGCGCAGGGCCGGCAGGCCACGCGCAGCGGTGTAACGGGTTTGCCCGCTGGCCAGCGCTGCCTGGCCTGCGGCGATAATAGGTGGCGCGGTGGTGAAATCCGGCTCCCCGACCTCAAGGTGGATCACATCATGCCCGGCCGCCTGCAACTCGTTGGCACGCGCCAGCAGGGCCATGACATGAAAGGGCTCGATGGCGCGGCTACGCGCACTGTAGGGCTGGGCCATGAGCCCTCCTTCAATTGGGTGTAAACTTAACATTCTACCGAACGATCACAGTGAACGGGCGAGCTAGACCAAGGTCCAAGGTCAATCGGCAGGCACCGATCACCAGGAGTAGCGCACCCTGATTCGATCTGGTAAGTTCGGCGGCTTGCAGTCGCAGGGCCGACGGGTGTCGGAGAGGGAGCATCCTGCGCAATGGATCAGTAAAGTGAGAGGCGGTCATTCATGTCCACCAAAGAAAAAAACAGCAACCCATCTGTCTCCGGCTTCACTCCATACGTTGTTTCGAAAGGTGAAGAGTACATGGGCGCGCCCATGCGCGAGCACTTCACCAAGATCCTGAACAAGTGGAAACAGGAACTGATGACTGAAGTCGACAGAACCGTGGACCACATGAAGGATGAAGCCGCAAATTTCCCGGACCCGGCAGATCGTGCCAGCCAGGAGGAAGAGTTTGCCCTTGAACTTCGCGCCCGTGATCGCGAACGCAAACTGATCAAGAAAATCGACAAGACCTTACAGCTCATTCAAGACGAAGAGTACGGCTGGTGCGAAAGCTGTGGCATCGAAATCGGCGTCAAGCGCTTGGAAGCCCGTCCAACCGCTGATATGTGCGTCGATTGCAAATCCTTGGCCGAGATCAAGGAGAAACAGGTCGGTAAATGACCTGTCCCGATGGGGCGCTGCGGCGCCCCATTTCATTTGTGCTTTTGTGTATCTCTTGTGATGAACGCCCCCGCCTATACCGGCCGCTTCGCGCCGACTCCCAGTGGTTTCCTGCATTTCGGCTCGTTGGTGGCAGCGCTTGCCTCCTGGCTGGACGCCCGTGCCGCGGGCGGGCGCTGGCTAGTGCGCATGGAAGACCTTGACCCTCCACGTGAAGCGCCGGGCGCCCAAGCTGCCATCCTGCACACGCTTGAGCAATATGGCCTGGAATGGGATGGCGAAATCGTCTATCAAAGCCAGCGCCATGACGCCTATGCCGAAGTTATCGATCGATTGTTCAGGCAAGGGCTGGCGTACGCCTGTACCTGTTCGCGCAAGCAACTGGAAAACAGCCACGGTATATACCCAGGCTATTGCCGCAACGCTTGCCACACTCAGGAAGACGCTGCCATTCGGTTGCGAGTCCCTGAGCTGACTTACCATTTCGTCGACCGTGTCCAGGGTCGCTTCGAGCAGCACCTGGGCAAGGATTGCGGCGATTTTGTGATTCGTCGTCGCGATGGCCTGTATGCCTACCAACTGGCTGTCGTACTGGACGACGCCTGGCAGGGCATTACCGATATCGTTCGCGGCGCTGACTTGCTCGACTCAACGCCACGCCAGCTGTATTTGCAGGAACTGCTGGGGTTTGCCCAACCGCGCTATCTGCACGTTCCGCTGATCGTGCAACCGGATGGCCACAAACTCGGCAAGTCTTACCGTTCACCACCGCTGCAACCGCATGAAGCCTCAGCCCTGTTGCTCCGGGCCCTGCGAGCACTGGGGCAACCCTCCGAGCCCGGGCTTGAGCTCGCAACACCTGCTGAAATCCTGCGCTGGGCAACACCGCGCTGGAATGCCGGGGCGATCAGTCGCAGCCTGACACTGGCTGAAGCTGACTTGCACTGAGGGCAGCACAAAACCCTGATTTATCAGTTCTTTGCGACAATCGGCCAAAGTCCGTTTGCAGTCCGACTGCCATCCGTTACCATCGCCGCACCTTTTTTGCCCATACGCACAATAATAAGTCGAAGCACGCAGCGGTTTTAACCACGAGGCCAGTATGTATATCTATCGATTGGTCCTGCTCCTGGTAGTGGGGATATACCTGTTCTCTCCCGCCATCATGGATTGGTGGATCGAGCCGACAGGCGCCTGGTACCGCCCCTACCTGCTCTGGCTGATTCTGATCGTCGTGACCTTTATCCTGCAGAGCCAACGTGATGCCGATGAGCTTTAGCCTGACCCAGATGATCCTGATCAGCGCCGCCTACTTGCTGGTGCTGTTCGGCGTGGCCTGGATCAGCGAACGGGGAATGATCCCGCGGGCGATCATTCGCCACCCCCTGACCTACACCCTGTCGCTGGGGGTCTACGCCAGTGCCTGGGCTTTCTATGGCACAGTTGGCTTGGCTTACCAGTATGGCTATGGCTTTCTGGCCTGCTACCTGGGGGTATCTGGCGCGTTCCTGCTGGCGCCGGTGCTTTTATATCCCATTCTCAAGATCACCCGGACCTACCAGCTTTCCTCCCTGGCAGACCTGATCGCCTTCCGCTTTCGAAGCACATGGGCCGGCGCCCTGACCACCGTCTTCATGTTGATTGGGGTGCTGCCGCTGCTGGCCCTGCAAATCCAGGCGGTGGCCGACTCCATCAGCATTCTGACCCGAGAGCCGGTACAACACCGGGTGGCGCTAAGCTTCTGTGCACTGATTACCTTGTTCACCATCTTCTTCGGCTCGCGCCATATCGCCACGCGCGAGAAGCATGAGGGCCTGGTGTTCGCCATAGCGTTCGAATCAGTCATCAAACTGCTGGCCCTGGGCGGCATTGGCCTTTATGCCCTGTATGGAGTTTTCGACGGTCCGCATCAACTGGAACTCTGGCTGCTACAGAACCAGACCGCCTTGGCGGCGCTGCACACCCCGCTGCAGGAAGGCCCCTGGCGCACCCTGTTGTTGGTGTTCTTCGCCTCGGCGATCGTGATGCCGCACATGTATCACATGACCTTTACCGAAAACCTCAACCCGCGCTCGCTGGTCAGCGCCAGTTGGGGCCTGCCCCTGTTTCTGCTGCTGATGAGCCTGGCCGTACCGCTGATTCTCTGGGCCGGCCTGCGCCTGGGCGCCACTACCAGCCCCGAGTACTTCACCCTGGGCCTGGGTATTGCCGCCAACAGCAAGTCACTGGCCTTGCTGGCTTACGTAGGTGGCCTGTCTGCCGCCAGCGGCCTGATCATCGTGACGACCCTGGCCTTGTCTGGCATGGCGCTTAACCATCTGGTACTACCGCTCTACCAGCCACCGGCAGAAGGCAATATCTATCGCTGGCTGAAATGGACACGCCGAGCGCTGATCGTCGCCATTATCATGGCGGGTTACGGCTTCTACCTGCTGCTGGGCGCCCAGCAGGACCTGGCCAACCTCGGCATCGTCGCCTTCGTGGCAACCCTACAGTTTTTGCCTGGCGTACTGTCGGTCCTGTATTGGCCGACCGCCAATCGTCGCGGCTTCATTGCCGGCCTGCTGGCAGGGATCACGGTCTGGATGATCACCATGCTATTGCCCTTGGTAGGCAATCTGCAGGGCTTCTATATCCCGTTGCTGAACATGATCTACGTGCTCGACGACACCAGCTGGCACATGGCGGCCATCGCCTCCCTGGCAGCCAACGTCCTGTTGTTTACCTTGATTTCGCTGTTCAGCGATGCAAGCCCCGAGGAAGTCAGTGCCGCCGAAGCCTGTGCCGTGGATAACGTGCGCCGACCTCAACGCCGTGAACTGCATGCTGCCTCGCCGCAGGAATTTGCCACTCAACTGGCCAAACCCCTGGGTGCCAAGGCCGCACAGAAAGAAGTGGAGCAAGCGCTACGCGACTTGTACCTGCCCTTCGACGAGCGCCGCCCCTATGCGCTGCGCCGCCTGCGAGACCGTATCGAAGCCAACCTGTCCGGCTTGATGGGCCCCAGCGTTGCCCAGGACATGGTCGAGACTTTCTTGCCGTACAAGTCCGGCAGCGACAACTATGTCACCGAAGACATCCACTTTATCGAAAGCCGCCTTGAAGACTATCACTCGCGCTTGACCGGCCTGGCTGCCGAGCTTGATGCCTTGCGTCGCTATCACCGCCAGACCCTGCAAGAACTGCCCATGGGCGTTTGTTCCCTGGCCAAGGATCAAGAGATCCTGATGTGGAACAAAGCCATGGAGGAGCTGACCGGTATCGCGGCCAAGCATGTCGTTGGCTCACGCCTGACCACCATTGGCGAACCATGGCGTGGCCTGCTGCTGGGCTTTATCAATGTTCCCGATGAACACTTGCATAAGCAGCGCCTGGGCCTGGATGGCCAGACCCGCTGGCTGAATCTGCACAAAGCGGCCATCGATGAGCCGCTAGCGCCTGGCAACAGCGGCCTGGTATTGCTGGTCGAAGACCTCACCGAAACACAGATGCTGGAAGACAAACTCGTCCACTCCGAACGCCTGGC
Source organism: Pseudomonas sp. KH_021 (assembly GCF_057838865.1). Classification (NCBI taxonomy): domain Bacteria; kingdom Pseudomonadati; phylum Pseudomonadota; class Gammaproteobacteria; order Pseudomonadales; family Pseudomonadaceae; genus Pseudomonas; species Pseudomonas sp. KH_021. Next base: position 5,376,706 of record NZ_CM174477.1, read on the forward strand.
CAGCATCGGCCGCCTGGCCGCAGGTGTAGCCCACGAAATCGGTAACCCGATCACCGGCATCGCTTGCCTTGCCCAGAACCTGCGTGAAGAACGAGAAGATGACGGTGAAATCATCGAGCTGAGCAGCCAGATCATCGAACAGACCAAGCGCGTTTCGCGCATTGTCCAGTCGCTGATGAGCTTCGCCCACGCCGGCAGCCACCAACAGAATGACGAGCCCGTTTGCCTGGCTGAAGTCGCTCAGGATGCCATTGGTCTGCTCGCGTTGAATCGGCGCAACTTCGAAGTACAGTTCTTCAATTTGTGCGAACCGGATCATTGGGTGGAAGGCGATCCACAGCGCCTGGCCCAAGTACTGATCAACCTGCTGTCCAATGCGCGTGATGCATCACCGGCAGGCTCAGCGGTGCGGGTCAAAAGCGAGGCAAGCGAACATACCGTCGACTTGATCGTCGAAGACGAAGGCAGCGGTATTCCGAAAAACATCATGGACCGGCTATTCGAACCGTTCTTCACCACCAAGGACCCGGGCGAAGGAACCGGACTGGGGCTCGCTCTGGTCTATTCCATCGTTGAAGAGCATTATGGACAGATCACCATCGACAGCCCGGCCGATATCAACAGCCAGCGTGGCACCCGCATTCGTGTGACCCTGCCCCGCCATGTCGTAGCGACGTCCGCTGTGAACTGAGACCGTCGAGAGAATTGAATCAATGCCGCATATTCTGATCGTCGAAGACGAAACCATCATTCGTTCAGCCTTGCGCCGGCTGCTCGAACGCAACCAGTATCAGGTCAGCGAAGCGGGCTCGGTACAAGAAGCACAGGATCGGTTCAGCATTCCGACATTCGACCTGATCGTCAGTGACCTGCGCCTGCCTGGCGCTCCCGGCACCGAGCTGATCAAGTTGGGCCAGGGCACCCCCGTGCTGATCATGACCAGCTACGCCAGCCTGCGCTCTGCCGTGGACTCGATGAAAATGGGCGCGGTCGATTACATCGCCAAGCCTTTTGACCACGATGAGATGCTGCAAGCTGTGGCGCGCATTCTGCGTGACCGCCAATCCATGCCCGCAGCCCCCACTGCCGAACGCGGCAACGGCAAGGCCAATGGCACGGGTGAAAAAGCAGGCAGCGAGAGCGCCAATGGCGAAATTGGCATCATCGGCTCCTGCCCACCGATGCAAGACCTGTACGGCAAGATCCGTAAAGTCGCTCCGACCGATTCGAATGTATTGATTCAGGGCGAATCGGGCACCGGTAAAGAATTGGTGGCCCGCGCCCTTCACAACCTCTCTCGGCGCGCCAAGGCACCGATGATTTCAGTGAACTGCGCAGCGATTCCCGAAACCCTGATCGAGTCCGAACTGTTCGGCCATGAAAAAGGCGCCTTTACCGGTGCCAGCGCCGGTCGTGCAGGCTTGGTCGAAGCGGCGGATGGCGGCACCTTGTTTCTCGATGAAATCGGTGAACTGCCGCTTGAAGCCCAGGCGCGCCTGCTGCGGGTACTGCAGGAGGGTGAGATTCGCCGGGTGGGCTCGGTGCAGTCGCAAAAAGTCGACGTACGCCTGATCGCTGCCACCCACCGGGACCTGAAAAGCCTGGCCAAGGTCGGTCAGTTCCGTGAAGACCTTTATTACCGCCTCCACGTGATCGCCCTGAAGCTGCCCGCGTTGCGTGAACGTGGCGCCGATGTCAACGAGATCGCCAACGCCTTCCTGGCACGCCAGAGCGCGCGCGTAGGCCGTACTGATCTTCGCTTTGCACCCGATGCCGAGCAGGCTATTCGTCACTACTCCTGGCCGGGTAACGTGCGTGAACTGGAGAATGCCGTCGAGCGCTCTGTCATCTTGTGCGAAAGCCCGGATATTTCTGCCGAGCTGCTGGGCATCGACATTGAACTGGGTGATCTGGAAGACGTCGACGACGCCTTCGCCAGCCTGCCGTCGCAAAGCTCCAGCGGCAATAACACCAGCCACGACCCTACCGAGGATCTATCCCTGGAAGACTACTTCCAGCATTTCGTCCTCGAACACCAGGACCACATGACTGAAACGGAGCTCGCCCGCAAACTGGGCGTGAGTCGCAAGTGCCTGTGGGAACGTCGTCAACGCTTGGGAATCCCGCGGCGCAAGACCGGGGCAACCAGCGAAAGCTGAGTCGTTTCAGCCACTTGCGCAGGGTAACGGGGCAACACGCGCAGTTGATTGCAAACTGTTACCTCCATCGCAGAACGTAACAAGGGCCGGGGCTAAAGGTAACGAATCCCCGGCTTTTTTTTGCCCTTCGCTCACCCCTGAAACCGTCCAAACCATTGTTTTTAAAGGATTTGCAAAAGTTGGCACAGCTCCTGCTATATGTTTGGTACAAGAACAATAACAAGCAACGAACAAGACAATAAAAATAAGACGAATCGACTCACGCACAATAAAAACAACACGGCGGAGGCGCAGCTAACTGATTCTTTTGGAGAGGCGTTGTATTTGGGGCTTGCCCCATGATCAGGCAGAGAACAACAAAAAACTGCGCTAAAGCAGTGCCCGCACTGATTGGATCGAATGATCATACCAACACAGCGACCAAAGCAATCCGTTTGCTCTTGACTCCCGGTTAGGGAGACCATCCACAAGCAAAAGCTTTGTGGAATGGGCGCTCAAACAAAAACAAGAAGCCCAAGAAAAACAAAAATAGAGCACGCAACTACTTCTTGGGGAGCTTCGGCTCCCCTTGTGGTTTCTGCGTTTCTATCCCGCTCCACCCCCTCTGCAACACCCTCCTTCGCAGCGTCCTACACCATTCGCCGACTAAATGCTAGAATCCCCGCCTATCATGCGGTCATTCTTCGTTATTGGCCGAACATTCCTTCAAACAGTGCATCCCATGCTGAAGAAGCTGTTCCAGTCGTTCCGTACACCCGTGCGTCGTGCACAACACCGCACCACGCCAGAGGTGCTCAATAGCGGCCAACATTCCCTGCAACGCGGCCAGTTCAGCCGCCATGCGGTGAGCATCGTCGAACGCCTGCAAAATGCAGGTTACCAAGCCTACCTGGTAGGCGGCTGCGTCCGTGACACGCTGCTGGGTATCACCCCCAAAGACTTCGACGTCGCCACCAGCGCCACCCCTGAGCAAGTACGGGCCGAGTTTCGTAACGCCCGTGTCATTGGCCGGCGCTTCAAGTTGGTCCATATCCATTTCGGTCGTGAAATCATCGAGGTGGCCACCTTCCGCGCCCATCACCCGCAGGAAGAAGAAGAAGAAAACAGCCATCAATCTTCCCGCAACGAAAGCGGACGCATTCTGCGTGATAACGTTTATGGCACCCTGGAAGAAGACGCCCAGCGCCGCGACTTCACCATCAACGCCCTTTACTACGACCCCGTCAGCGAACGCATACTCGACTACGCCAATGGCGTACACGACATTCGCAATCGCCTGATCCGATTGATAGGCGACCCGCAACAGCGTTACCAGGAAGACCCGGTACGCATGCTGCGTGCCGTGCGCTTTGCGGCCAAGCTGGATTTTGGCATCGAAAAACACACCACGCTGCCGATCAAGCCAATGGCCTCGCTGCTACGCGATATTCCTGCTGCCCGGTTGTTTGAAGAAGTCTTGAAGCTGTTTATGTCGGGCCATGCCGCCGACACGTTCGAGATGCTGGTTGACCTGCAACTGTTCGATCCGCTGTTCCCTGCCACCGCCCAAGCGTTGGAAGATCACCCGACCTACACCCACACCCTGATCAGCGAAGCATTGATCAGCACGGATCTGCGCGTGAAGCAGGGCAAGCCGGTAACGCCTGCCTTCCTGTTTGCCGCCCTGCTGTGGCCTGCATTGCCTGAACGCGCGCTGCGCCTGCAAAGCCGTGGCATGCCGCCGATTCCGGCCATGCAGGAAGCCACTCACGAGCTGATCAGCGAGCAATGCCAGCGGATCGCCATTCCCAAGCGCTTTACCCTGCCCATCCGCGAGATCTGGGACATGCAAGAGCGCCTGCCTCGCCGTAGTGGCAAGCGCGCCGATCTTTTGCTGGATCATCCGCGTTTCCGTGCAGGCTATGACTTTTTGCTGCTGCGCGAATCGGCCGGCGAAGAAACCGGCGACCTGGGCCAATGGTGGACCGAGTATCAGGAATGCAACGACAGCGAGCGTCGCGACATGATTCGCGAGCTGGGCAATAAAGACGAGACCGGCACCGCGCCGCGCAAGCGTCGGCGTAGCAGCAGCAAACGCAAACGCAGTGATACTGATTCGGGCCTGTTTGAGTGATGATTGGCGAACGCGCTTATATCGGGTTGGGCAGCAACCTGGCAGACCCGGCAGAGCAACTACGCTCAGCCTTTGAATCCTTGAGACAGCTGCCATCGTCACACCTTGCGGGCGTTTCCTCGTTCTATGTCAGCGATTCGTTGCTTGCAGGACAGCCGCGGTACACCAATGCCGTGGCGGCATTGGATACCGGGCTTGAGCCATTGCAGTTGCTCGACGCCCTGCAGGCAATCGAAAACGATCAAGGCCGTGAGCGCCTGGAGCGCTGGGGCCCTCGGACACTGGACCTCGATATCCTGCTTTTTAGCGATCGACTGATCGATGAGCCGAGATTGAAGGTCCCGCACTACCAAATGCAACTGCGTCCCTTCGTGCTCTACCCCTTGGCCGAGCTCGCGCCCGCCACGTTGCAACTGGCCGACGGCCGGTATCTGCAAGAAATGCTGGCCGATTGCCCATTTGTTGGTCTAGAGCGCCTGTAAATACTGCATTGAAATCGGTAACGCATGTAACACCGCACCGGTAACAATGCAGTAACACAGGTAATTGACTTCAGGCCCCCTCCTCACGACTATAGGCCTCCCGCTGCTCGCACCGCGCAAAATGGCGCTGGAAGAGTCGGAACAGTCGCTTTCAATACACCAGAAACATTGGCGTTCTGTTCTGTAAAACCCAAGAACCTGTGTAGAACGCAGGCGTTTCATGGCGCCCGACTGAGGATTACAGTTCATGCCTGACATTACCCTGACCACCTTGCAGAGCCTCAAACTCAAGGGTGAGAAAATAACCATGCTGACCTGCTATGACGCGACCTTCGCGCACGCAGCCAGCCAGGCCGGTGTAGAAGTGCTGCTGGTCGGCGATTCTCTGGGCATGGTCCTGCAGGGGCACGACAGCACGCTGCCCGTCACCACCGCCGAAATGGCTTATCACGTCGCCTGTGTCAAACGGGGTAATCAAGGTGCCTTGATCCTCGCAGACTTGCCTTTCATGGCCTATGCCACCCATGAGCAAACCTTCGCCAACAGTGCCGCACTGATGCAAGCCGGTGCGCATATGGTCAAGATCGAAGGCGCTGGCTGGCTGGGCGAAAGTGTGCGCCTGCTCGCCGAGCGAGGCATTCCGGTCTGCGCCCACCTTGGGTTGACGCCACAAGCGGTGAATATCCTCGGTGGCTATAAGGTTCAAGGCCGCCAGGAAAACCAGGCACGGCAGATGCGCGCCGATGCCATCGCCCTGGAGCAGGCGGGCGCCGCCATGCTACTGCTCGAGTGCGTGCCCAGCGAGCTGGCCGCTGAAATTGCCCAGGCGGTGAAAATTCCTGTGATCGGCATCGGCGCAGGCTCTGCTGCGGACGGCCAGGTGCTGGTCATGCACGATATGCTCGGTTTGTCGTTAAGTGGCCGCGTTCCCAAGTTCGTGAAAAACTTCATGACCGGCCAAGCCGATATCCAAGGCGCCCTGCGCGCTTATGTCAAAGAAGTCAAAGACGTTACTTTCCCAGGAACCGAACACGGATTCAGCGCATGAACACTGTCAAGACCGTCCGCGAACTGCGTGCAGCCGTTGCGCGCGCGCGAAGCGAAGGCAAACGTATCGGCTTTGTCCCGACCATGGGCAACCTGCACAGCGGCCACGCGGCGCTGGTCACCAAGGCTGCCCAGCGGGCCGACTTTGTAGTCGCCAGTATTTTCGTCAACCCGCTGCAGTTCGGCCCCAACGAAGACCTGGACACGTACCCGCGCACCATGGCCGCCGACCAGGAAACACTGCTCCAGGCTGGCTGCCACCTGCTATTTGCCCCCACTGTCGAAGAAATGTATCCCGATGGCATGGGTGTGCAGACGCGCGTCAGCGTCCCCCATCTGTCCGAAGGCCTCTGCGGTGCCAGCCGCCCAGGCCACTTCGAAGGCGTGGCGACCGTCGTCAGCAAGCTGTTCAACATGGTCCAGCCGGATCTGGCTGTGTTTGGCCAGAAAGACTTCCAGCAACTGGCGGTGATCCGTGCCCTGGTACGCGACTTGAACCAGCCCGTACAGATTATTGGCGAGCCTACCGTAAGGGCCACCGACGGTCTTGCTCTGTCCTCTCGCAATGGCTACCTGAATGAGGATCAACGTGCGGTGGCCCCAGCCTTGTACCGCTCGTTGAACGCCATCGCAGAGGCAATCGGGGCGGGTGATCGTGATTTCCCCACGCTGATCGAGAATGCCAGACAGCAACTGATCGCCACAGGCTTTCGCCCGGATTACCTGGAGATCCGCCAGGCAATGACCCTGCAACCCGCCACCCGCGAGGACCGCGACCTGGTGATTCTGGCCGCTGCCTATCTTGGCCCCACTCGCCTGATCGACAACCTGCATCTGAATCTCGACGCCAAGGCCTGAGTCTATATTGCCCGGGGTTTGCGCTTCGGGCACACTCTCGCGGCTCGCGGGGTTGTGGGTCGTTCCCAGCCTTTGTACGAGTCCCTGACAGAGGAGACATTCATGCACGCAATCATGCTCAAGGCCAAGCTGCATCGCGCAGAAGTTACCCACGCCGTGCTCGACTACGAAGGCTCTTGCGCCATCGACGGTGAATGGCTGGACCTCTCGGGCATCCGCGAGTACGAACAGATACAGATTTACAACATCGACAATGGCGAGCGATTCACCACTTACGCCATCCGTGGCGAAGAAGGCTCGCGGATGATTTCGGTCAACGGCGCCGCTGCGCACAAAGCCAAGGTTGGCGACCGAGTCATCATCTGCGCCTATGCGCACTACAGCGAAGCTGAGCTGCTGAATTTCAAACCCCGCATGCTGTATATGGCGCCAGGTAATGAACTGAGCCACACCAGCAACGCGATTCCAGTTCAGGTTGCCTGACCAAGAGCAAACCGCTCAGCGCAACCTGAGCGCGCTTTTCGTGTCCAAAGCCGTTCAAGCAAAAAGGAAACCTGCAGCAATGGCGTACTACCGCACCCCTCACGACGTTACCACCCTGCCCGCTTGGCAGGCGCTAAGCCAACACCGCCAAGCCATGCAGGACTTCAGCATGCGCGAAGCATTTGCGGCTGATCCACAACGCTTCCATCAATTTTCCCTGAGCAGCTGCGGCTTGTTCCTGGACTATTCGAAAAACCTGATCACCACCCAGACCCGCGACATGCTGGTGCAGTTGGCCAATGACGTCGGCCTGCAGGACGCGATCAAGTCGCTGTTCGCCGGCGAGATTCTCAATGCGTCCGAAGGCCGCCCGGCACTGCATACCGCGCTGCGCCGCCCGGTGGGTGACAAATTGAATGTCAACGGCGTGAACGTCATGCCGGAAGTGCACAAGGTGCTGAACCAGATCACTGAACTGGTGGTGCGCATTCACGATGGGCTGTGGCGTGGCTACACCGAAAAGCCAATCACGGACGTGGTGAACATCGGCATTGGTGGCTCGTTCCTGGGGCCGGAACTGGTGTCCGAAGCCCTGCTGCCCTATGCGCAGAAAGGCGTACGTTGCCATTACCTGGCCAATATCGATGGCAGCGAATTCCATGAGTTGTCGGCTAACCTTAAGGCCGAAACAACCCTGTTCATCGTGTCGTCGAAGTCGTTCAACACGCTTGAAACCCTGAAGAATGCCCAGGCTGCCCGTAGCTGGTACCTGGCCCAGGGCGGATCGGAAGCGGAGTTGTATCGCCACTTCATCGCCGTCTCCAGCAACAACGCTGCCGCCATTGCCTTCGGTATTCGTGAAGAAAACATCTTCCCGATGTGGGACTGGGTGGGTGGCCGCTATTCGCTGTGGTCTGCCATTGGCTTGCCGATTGCGCTGTCCATCGGCATCGCGAACTTCAAGGAACTGCTGTCTGGCGCCCACTCCATGGACCAGCATTTCCTAAACACTCCCTTTGATCAGAACATGCCGGTGCTGCTGGCACTGCTGGGCGTCTGGTACGGTAATTTCTGGGGCTCGCAGAGCCACGCGATCCTGCCGTATGACCACTACCTGCGCAACATCACCAAGCACCTGCAGCAACTGGACATGGAATCCAATGGCAAGAGCGTTCGCCAGGACGGCTCGCCGGTCAATCACGACACCGGTCCCGTCATCTGGGGCGGCGTCGGCTGCAATGGCCAGCATGCCTATCACCAACTGCTGCACCAAGGCACACAACTGATCCCGGCAGATTTCATTGTGCCGGTGGTGAGCTTCAATCCGGTCGCCGATCACCACCAGTGGCTTTACGCCAACTGCCTGTCTCAGAGCCAGGCGTTGATGCTCGGCAAGACCCGCGCCGAGGCTGAAGCCGAACTGCGTGAAAAGGGCATGGATGAAGCCGCGATCCAGAAACTGGCGCCGCACAAGGTGATTCCGGGCAACCGCCCAAGCAACACCCTTGTGGCTGAACGCATCAGCCCGCGCCGCCTTGGCGCGCTGGTGGCGATGTATGAACACAAGGTGTTCGTACAGAGCGTTATCTGGGGCATCAATGCCTTTGACCAATGGGGCGTGGAGCTGGGCAAGGAGCTGGGCAAGGGCGTCTACCAACGCCTGACCGGCGAGCTCGAAGCAGCCGCCGACGATGCCTCGACTCAGGGCCTGATCAATTTCTTCCGCAGTCGTCACCGCGGTTGATTGCCCTGGCCGCTACCTCCCCGGTAGCGGCCACATCCCCCCTTGATCCGCCCGAACGCAGGGTGCACCCTTAGGCTTGTTGCAAAACAAGAATAAGGACCCCTCATGTTCGATATCAGTGCCTATCCAAAAGCCGATGCCGTCAGTCTGGCGGCGCAGCTCAGCCAGGCTGACTATCAGCGTCTGTACCAGCAGTCGATCAAGCAACCCGAGCAATTTTGGGCCGAGCAGGCCAAGCAGCTGGACTGGATCAAGCCTTGGCAACAGATTCGTCAGTTCGATATGAACACCGGTGCTGCCAGCTGGTTCAAGGGCGCCCAGTTGAATATCAGTGTCAACTGCATCGATCGCCACCTCGAGAAGCGGGGAGATCAAGTCGCAATCGTCTGGGAGGGTGACAACCCTGCAGACGCCAAGAAAATCACCTACAAAGATCTCCATCAACAGGTTTGCCGGCTTGCCAACGTGCTCAAGCAACGCGGGGTCAAGAAAGGCGACCGGGTGTGCATCTACATGCCGATGGTGCCGGAAGCGGCCTATGCCATGCTGGCTTGCACACGTATAGGCGCCATTCACTCCGTGGTGTTTGGCGGGTTCTCACCGGATGCCTTGCGTGACCGTATCCTCGACGCCGACTGCCGCACCGTCATCACCGCCGATGAAGGCGTACGCGGGGGCAAGAAAATCGCCCTCAAGGCGAATGTCGACAAGGCGCTGGCAAGCTGCCCGGATGTCAGCACCGTGCTGGTGGTAGCCCGCACCGGTGGCGAGGTGCAATGGCAAGAAGGCCGCGATGTGGCCTATCAAGGCGCGGTGGACGCGGCCAGTGACGATTGCCCGCCTGAAGCCATGGACGCCGAAGACCCTCTGTTCATCCTCTATACCTCCGGCAGTACCGGCAAGCCCAAGGGCGTCTTGCACACCACCGCAGGCTATCTGCTGCAGGCGGCCATGACGTTCAAAATGGTCTTCGATTACCGCGAGGGTGAAGTGTTCTGGTGTACCGCCGACGTCGGCTGGGTCACCGGTCACAGCTATATCGTCTATGGGCCGCTGGCCAATGGCGCGATCACCCTGATGTTCGAAGGGGTGCCAAACTACCCGGATGCCTCGCGGTTCTGGCAAGTGGTGGACAAGCATCAGGTCAATATCTTCTACACCGCTCCGACTGCCCTGCGCGCACTCATGCGTGAAGGCAGTGGCCCGCTCAAGAGCACATCGCGCAAGAGTCTGCGGGTGCTGGGCAGTGTCGGTGAACCCATCAACCCCGAAGCCTGGGAATGGTATTTCAACGAGGTGGGCGAACAGCGCTGCCCCATCGTCGATACCTGGTGGCAGACCGAAACCGGCGCAGCCATGCTGACCCCACTGATAGGCACTCGCCGAGTCAAGCCGGGTTGCGCGACTCAGCCCATCTACGGCGTGGAACCGGTGCTGCTGGATGAAAAGGGCAAGCCGTTCGAGGGGCCGGGCAGCGGAATCCTGGCCATCAAATCCAGCTGGCCTGGGCAGATCCGCAGCGTGTATGGTGATCATCAACGGATGATCGATACCTACTTCAAACCGTTCCCAGGCTACTATTTCACCGGAGACGGCGCTCGCCGGGACGAAGATGGTTATATCTGGATCACCGGCCGCATTGATGATGTCATCAACGTGTCCGGCCATCGCATCGGCACCGCTGAAGTCGAAAGCGCGCTGGTGCTGCACGACAGCATCGCTGAAGCGGCCGTGGTCGGTTACCCTCACGACCTCAAGGGCCAGGGCATTTATGCCTTTGTCACGCCGATGAACGGCGTCACCCCAGACGATGCCTTGAAACAGGAATTGTTGACGCTGGTCAGCAAAGAAATCGGCAGTTTCGCCAAACCCGAACTGATTCAATGGGCACCCGCTCTGCCCAAGACCCGCTCCGGCAAGATCATGCGCCGGATTCTGCGCAAGATTGCCTGCAATGAACTGGACAGCTTGGGGGACACCTCCACCCTGGCTGACCCAAGCGTGGTCCAGGGGCTGATCGACAAACGCCTGAACCAATGACCTCACCGGGCGCCAGTCAATGGCGCCCGGCCTCAACATAAGTCGCCATGGAACTCATTCGCCGTCGTATCGAAACACAAGTACTGAGCCTGACCGGCCTGTCGCTCGGCCAACTGGATCTGGAGAACCCCAAGGGCGATCCTGGCCTGTTTGGCCCTGACTCGGTGAGCTGGCAAGTCCATGGCGATTTCACCAGCATGCTCATCGGTGGCATCAGCGCCTTATTGCTGCAAATGTTGCATCCTCTCGCCCTGGCGGGTGTCTGGGACCACTCCAATTTTCGCCAGGACATGCTCGGTCGCCTTCGCCGCACCGGGCAATTCATCTCCGGCACCACCTTTGGCGCCACCGACGATGCCAATTGGCTGATCAACAAAGTCCGCACCATTCACCTGCAAGTGGTGGGTACCACCGAAGACGGGCGCCCTTACGCCGCCAGCGACCCCGACCTGTTGACCTGGGTGCATGTGGCGGAAGTCAGCAGCTTCCTCGCGGCCCACCTGCGTTACCGAAACCCGCACCTGAGTGGCGCGGAGCAGGATCGCTACTACGATGAGATCGCGCTGGTGGCCGAACGCTTGGGCGCACGCGACGTGCCCCGATCTCGCCAAGCCATTGCCGGCTACCTGCAGCGCATGCGCACGCATTTGGTCTGCGATCACCGCAGCCGCGAAGTCATCCGCCTGTTGCTCGATGCCCCTGCCCCCAGCCGCCTGGCCAAGCCCTTCGGAGCCTTGATGATGCAGGCGGGGATCGATCTGCTGCCACTGTGGGCCAGCACCCTGATCGAGCGTAAACCTGGGCCGGTACATCGCCACCTGATTCGCGCCAGCATCAATGCCACCGCGCCCATTCTGCGTTGGGCGGTACGCGATGGGTCGGTTCATCGTGCCCGCAGGCGCATGAGCGTCTAACGACATGTAAGCCATATATCACGCCAGGAATGTCATCTTTCCTACAGTCGCCGTAGCCAATACTTCGGAACTGAAATCGCGTGCCATACTCCAAGCACTTCTTTGTCCGAGCCAGATGACGCCTCACATGCCCAAAGGATTGAAACGCGCCATTGGCGCCTTGTTGACTGTCTTGGCCCTCTACAGCCTGCTTGGCTTTCTGATACTGCCAGGGATTGGTCTGCGAATTGCCAATCAACAACTGACCAATTATGCGACCACGCCCGCTCATCTTGAGCGCTTGGAGTTCAATCCATTCAGCCTGGAACTGACGCTGTGGGGCTTGCAGATCGGTGAGCCAGGCAAGGAACAAGTCGCTTTCGAACGCCTGTACGCCAACCTGCAACTGGACAGCCTGTGGACAAAAGCCTTGCACTTGGCCGACGTCGAACTGGATAAGCCGCGTACCGAAATGCTGTTCAACAAAGACGGCACATTGAATCTGGTTGGGCTATTCAAGCTTCCTGCCAGTGAGCCCAAGCCAGAAGACCCCGAGAGCAAGCCGTTCCCCCTGCGTATCGACCAGATCAAGCTGGCCGGTGGGTATCTGCACTTCAAGGACATGCGCCCTAGCGAGCCAATCGAGTTCCTCTACGACGACATGAACCTTGCGCTGAAAAACCTCAGCACCCTGCCCGATGACAACGCCGACATGACCCTGGTGGCTATCGGCCCTGGAGGTGGACGTGTCGACTGGAGTGGCCGGATCAGCCTGGTGCCCATCACTTCCGAAGGCACACTCAAGATCACTGACGGCAAGATGAAAGTCTTCTGGCCGTATGTTCGCGATGCACTCCCCCTTGTGCTTGAAAAGGGTGTCTTGAACTTCAGCACGGACTACAAGCTGAACCTCTCCAAAGACACCCAATTGCTGCTGGAGAACGCCTCTATCAGCATCGCACCCTTTGCCATCAAGGCCCCCGATGGACGCCCCCTGGCGCGCCTGGAGCGCCTGGATGTCAGCGAAACCTCGGTTGACCTGGCCAAACAGTTGGTCACGGTTGGCAAAATACGCAGCCAGAAGCTGGAAACCTGGGCCGCGCGTGAGGCAGATGGCGAGCTGGATTGGCAAAAACTGTTTGCCAGCCAGCCGAACAAACCTGCGCCCGAGGAAAAAACGGCCCCGCCGACTGCCGACGACAAACCCGAAAATAAACCCGTGCCGGCCGCCCCTGGCAAGCCTTGGCAAGTGCTGTTGCGTGATGTCCAGCTACGTAATTACCAGGTTCACCTGACCGACCGTCAGCCCAAGGAGCCAGTGGCGCTGGAGTTGGGCCCACTGAATGTCGATTTGCAGAATTTCGACAGCCTGAACAAGTCCCCTTTTACCCTCAAGATTGATAGCGGCCTGGGTAAGCAAGGCAAATTGCAGGCGTCGGGGGAGGTGAATCTGGCCCCCATCAGCGCAAAATTCAAGGTCAGTACCCAGGACATCGACCTGCGAGTCGCGCAGGCGTATATCAGCCCACTCATCCGTCTTGAGCTGCGTAGCGGCATGCTGGGCAGCGATCTGAATGTCGACCTCAAAAGTACTGAGCCACTGGCACTGGTCGTCACTGGCAAGGCCCAGGTCAACCAGTTGCATACCCTGGATACGCTCAAGGAGCGTGACTTCGTGAAATGGCAGCAACTGCAACTCGACGGCCTGGAGTATCGTCACGGCGAGTTGATATCGATCGCCAAGGTCTCGCTGCAACAGCCCTACGCGCGTTTTATGATCAACGAGGACCGCACCACCAACGTCAGCGACCTGCTGATCCCGCAACCCTCCGAGACCAATCCCAAAGCCGCGGCCAAACCAGCTGCCAGCCAGGAAAAGCCCCTGGGCGTGCACATCGGCGCCATTAGCATCAATGACGGTTCTGCCAACTTCGCGGACTTCAGCCTGACGCCGAACTTCGCCACCGCCATGCAACAACTCAACGGTGAAATTGGCACCATCGATAGCCGCCAGCGCAAGCCGGCCAAGGTCGATGTCAAAGGCAAGGTTGACCGCTACGCCCCCGTCACCATCAAAGGCAGCCTGAACCCATTCGACCCGCTGGCCAGCCTGGATATTGCCACCCGCTTTCGGCGTGTCGAGCTGACCACCCTGACGCCTTACTCAGGCAAGTTCGCGGGCTATCGCATCCGCAAGGGCCGCTTGAACCTCGATTTGCACTATGTGATTACCAAAGGCCAGCTCAAGGCCGAGAACAAAGTCGTGGTCGAACAGTTGCAACTGGGCGAAAAAGTCGACAGCCCTGATGCGGTCGACCTGCCCATCCGCCTGGCCATTGCCTTGCTCAAGGACACTGAGGGCAAGATCTCCATCGAGCTACCGGTCTCCGGCAACCTCAATGACCCCCAATTCAGCGTAATGCCGATCGTCTGGCAAACCCTTAGAAATCTGGTGTTACGCGCCGCCCAGGCGCCGTTCAAGTTCATTGGCGGGCTGATCGATGGCGGTGGTGCGCAAGACCTTGGCACCGTGGCCTTTGCGGCCGGTTCGAGCGAACTGAGCGGGGATGCTCAATCAGCACTCACCAAGCTTGCGACAGCACTCAAGGCACGCCCTGCCCTGCGTCTTGAAATCGAAGGCACCAGCGCCCAGAGCAGTGACGGCCCACTGATTGCCGAGCAACGTCTTGAGCGCGAATACCAGAGCACCTACTACAAGATCCTGCAACGGCGTGGCGACAAGGTCCCGGCCCAAGCGGCGCTGCTGCAGGTTCCAGATGACGAAAAAACGCCGATGCTTGAAGGGATCTACCGTGCCCGCCTAAAGCAGCAACCACCGGCCGAATGGGAGCAATTGGACAAAACCGGGCGTACCGAAAAATTGCGTGAAGCGGTACTCAAGTCCTGGGCTGAAAGCGCCCTGTTGTTGCGCCAACTGGGGCAGGCCCGGGCCAGCACCATCAAGGATTTTCTGGTGGACAAAGGACAACTGGCTGACGACCGCGTGTACTTTATCGATGCCTCCCTGGGACAGGCTGAGTCCGATGGCCGTGTTATCACGCCGCTGCACTTGGATAGCGAATGAAACGGGGGCGCATGCCCCACTGTAGGAGCCAGCCTTGGCTGCGATAGCCTCACCGGGGTGCACCAGGCAAACCGCGGTGAGGCTATCGCGGCTAAAGCCGGCTCCTACCCCAAATCGTGGGTGCAATACCTTAACGCTCAATAAAAAACCCCGATGAAGAACATCGGGGTTTGATGAAGGTGACCAAGTCCTTTTGGTCTTCGCATGAACCTTCTGATACTGGCGAAATCCTTATTCGGATTTCAGGCCATCGGCCGAAACCGCCATCACGCCTTTAATTTTCTTGGTGATAGCAATAGCCATATCTTTCTGTGCATCGGTCACGGCGACGGTTGAAGACAGGGAAACTACGCCTTTGTTGGTCTCCACCTTGATGTCGCTGCCTGGAATCCCTTTTTCAGTCATCAGGTCAGCTTTGACCTTGGTGGTGATCCAGGTATCGGAGGTTGCTTCTTTGGCTTTGGTGACTTCACCAGCAGCAACCATCATGGGAGCCTGAGTAGTCTGGGCAGGCTGTTGGGCGAATGCCGCGTTGGCCAGAGTCAGGGTCAGGGCAGTGGCAGTAGCGGCAGCAATGGCGATCTTCTTCATACGAGTCACTCCTGTTTTTCGAAAGTCTGCGCCTCTGGTGGAGCCTGGCGTCAGGGTAACTAGGTTGTTGCAGGGCTTGTGCCAACCTTTCGAATAGTATTTTTACCTTTAATTTCAATAATTTAAAAATACATCCAGTTCCGCCGTTCGTGCATATTGCATGCTCAGCCTTAATTCTGCGTGCAAGATGCAAGTCCACCCGTAATCCTCGGCCTCATTCCTGCAGCCACAAAAAAAGGACCCCAAGGGGTCCTTTTTAACTGCTGGCAAATCTTTGTAGGAGCCAGCCTTGGCTGCGATGGGTCCACCACCGTGTATCAGGAGAACCGCGCGGTCTTCATCGCGGGTAAACCCTGCTCCCTACAGATCTTTAAACGCCCGATGCCTTGGCCGCTGCTACGTCCTTGATGGACAGCTTGATACGGCCGCGGTTGTCCACGTCCAGTACCAGTACTTCTACTTCCTGACCTTCCTTGAGGATGTCGGTCACTTTTTCGACGCGCTGATCGCTCAGCATCGAGATGTGAACCAGACCGTCCTTGCCTGGCAGGATGTTCACGAATGCGCCGAAGTCGACGATGCGCTCAACCTTACCGACGTAGATCTTACCGATCTCGGCTTCAGCAGTGATGCTCAGAACGCGCTGACGCGCCGCTTCTGCTGCTTCCTTGGTTTCGCCGAAGATCTTGATCGAGCCGTCGTCTTCGATGTCGATCGAAGCCTTGGTTTCTTCGCAGATCGCACGGATGGTCGCGCCACCTTTACCGATGACATCACGAATCTTGTCGGTATCGATCTTCATCGCGATCATGGTCGGAGCGTTTTCGGACAGCTCGCTACGGGACTGAGCGATGATCTGGTTCATCTGACCGAGAATGTTCAGGCGCGCTTCCAGGGCTTGGCCCAGAGCGATTTCCATGATTTCTTCGGTGATACCGTTGATCTTGATGTCCATCTGCAGCGCGGTAACACCTTTGGAGGTACCGGCTACCTTGAAGTCCATGTCGCCCAGGTGGTCTTCGTCACCCAGGATGTCGGTCAGAATGGCGAACTTCTCGCCTTCTTTGACCAGACCCATGGCGATACCCGCCACCGGAGCCTTCATCGGAACACCAGCGTCCATCAGTGCCAGGGATGCACCGCATACCGACGCCATGGAGCTGGAGCCGTTGGATTCGGTGATTTCCGATACCACACGGATGGTGTAAGGGAACACGTCGGCAGCTGGCAGCATGGCCTGGACCGAACGGCGAGCCAGACGACCGTGACCGATTTCACGACGACCAGCACCGCCCATGCGACCGCACTCACCCACCGAGAACGGAGGGAAGTTGTAGTGCAGCATGAAGGGGTCTTTTTTCTCGCCTTCCAGGGTGTCCAGCAGCTGCGCATCACGCGCAGTACCCAGGGTCGCGACGACCAGGGCCTGGGTTTCACCACGGGTGAACAGTGCCGAACCGTGAGTCTTGGGCAGAACGCCGACTTCGATGTTCAGCGGGCGAACAGTACGAGTGTCGCGACCGTCGATACGTGGCTTGCCGTTAACGATGTTTTCGCGAACGGTGCGGTATTCGATCTCGCCGAAGATTTCTTTCACTTCACCGGCAGAAGGCTGGCCTTCTTCACCAGAGAACTTGGCGATGGCCTGGTCACGCAACTCGCCCAGGCGAGCGTAGCGATCAGCCTTTACGGTGATGGTGTAGGCCTGGGAAACGGCTTCACCGAGTTCGGCACGAATCGACGACAGCAGCGCGGTGTTGGCAACGGCTGGCTTCCAGTCCCAGGTAGGCTTGGCAGCTTCGGCGGCCAGCTCTTTGACAGCCTGGATAACGACCTGGAGTTCGTCGTGGGCGAACAAAACAGCGCCCAGCATCTGGTCTTCGGTCAGCTCTTTGGCTTCCGATTCAACCATCAGAACGGCGTCGGAAGTACCGGCGACGACCATGTCCAGGCTCGAAGCGGCCAATTGCTCGTAGGTTGGGTTCAGCAGGTAGCCGGTGCTTTCATGGAAAGCAACGCGAGCGGCGCCGATCGGGCCTTCAAACGGAATGCCGGAGATGGCCAGCGCAGCGGAAGTACCGATCATCGCAGCGACGTCTGGATCAGTCTTCTTGCTGGTCGAAACGACGGTGCAGACAACCTGCACTTCGTTCATGAAACCTTCTGGGAACAGCGGGCGGATCGGGCGATCGATCAAACGCGAGGTCAGGGTTTCTTTCTCGGAAGGACGGCCTTCACGCTTGAAGAAACCACCAGGGATCTTGCCGGCAGCGTAGGTCTTTTCCTGATAGTGAACAGACAGAGGGAAGAAGCCCTTGCCTGGATCGGCTTGTTTAGCGCCAACCACGGTCACCAGTACGGTGACGTCATTATCAACGGTGACCAGCACAGCGCCGGAGGCTTGACGGGCAATACGGCCCGTTTCGAGGGTTACGGTCGACTGACCGAACTGAAACTTCTTGATTACCGGGTTCACGGCTTCCTACCTTCTTTAGTGGCTCTGGGGGAACTGGCTTCTTGCGAAATTCTTGGGCAGAAAGGGGAATCGGCCCCTTTGACCGTCCAGATAAAACTTGAGGCTGGAAGCCTGCCCTGCAAAAGCGATAAACGCTCAAGCAAGACAGGCAACCAACCTCATAGATACGCGCGGCGCGTTCATCAAGCCAGGCGATGAAGCCTGGACTCGAGGAGCCGAACCCGCCACGCACACCACTGGCCGGGCCGCTATTAGCGACGCAGGCCCAGACGACCGATCAAGGTGCTGTAACGAGTGGTGTCTTTGCCTTTCAGGTAGTCCAGCAGCTTACGACGCTGGTTAACCATACGGATCAGACCACGACGGGAGTGGTGGTCTTTGCCGTTGGCCTTGAAGTGGCCTTGCAGCTTGTTGATGTTTGCGGTCAGCAGTGCAACTTGCACTTCTGGCGAACCGGTGTCACCGGCTGCTTGCTGATAGTCGCCAACGATCTGTGCTTTTTCTTCAACGCTGAGTGCCATCTGGCTTCTCCAAAATCAAGGGAACCGAAGTCTCGGTTTCCAATAGGCCAGGGACAAAACCCTGTATTTAAAAGTGAGGGGTGACCGTGCCTATTAACAGCCATCCTCGTTCGGTCATTCCGACCGAATCAGTCGACGCGGCGCAATACGCCCGTCTTCGCTCACTTCACCGATACCGATGAAGCGACCATTGTGATCTTGTACCCGAACCATGCCGAACTTCGGCGCGTCGGGGGCGCGCACTGGCTGCCCATGCAACCAATAGAACGCGCTGTGCTCGGAAAACTGCAGCAAAGGCCAGTCTTGCAAACCGCTGTCCGAAGGCAGCAGGAACTGGTCGAGCGCTTCATTACCGCCTTCGGCATGCACCCGCTCAAGCTCTTCGAGCGTGACGGTCTGTGCCAACGAGAAAGGGCCTGCCTGGGTTCTGCGCAATTCTGCGACATAAGCCCCACACCCCAACTGCTCGCCGATATCCTCGACCAAGGTGCGGATGTAGGTACCCTTGGTGCAATCTACCGATAGCCGTGCACGGGTGTCTTCACACTCGAGCAGCTCCAAGCGGCCAATAGTAACAGAACGCGGTTCACGCTCCACTACTTCACCTGCACGGGCCAGCTTGTACAACGGCTGACCATCGCGCTTGAGGGCGGAGTACATCGGCGGTATCTGACTGATTTGACCACGAAATTGTGGCAAAACGGCTTCGATATCGGCACGACCAACGGTCACCTCGCGAGTACGCAAAACTTCGCCTTCTGCGTCCGCGGTGTTGGTGGTAACACCCAGTTGCATAACCGTTTCGTAGCCCTTGTCGGACTCGAGCAGATATTGGGAAAACTTGGTGGCCTCGCCAAAGCACAACGGCAGGACACCGGTCGCCAATGGATCGAGGCTTCCGGTATGCCCTGCCTTTTCGGCATTGAGCAACCAGCGAACCTTCTGCAGCGCGGCGTTGGATGTGAAACCCAAAGGCTTGTCGAGCAGAATGATACCGCTGACATTACGACGAATACGCTTGACCTGTGCCACGGGTTACTCCTTGGCTTCCAGGTTCGAGCCGTTTTCCTGGTGCTGGCTGTCTTCAGCCACGGCGCGCTCGATCAGTGCCGACAGATGGGCACCGCGGGCGACGCTTTCATCGTAATGGAAGTGCAGTTGAGGAACGCTGCGCAGCTTCATTTCCCGAGCCAGCTGCATGCGCAGGAAGCCTGCGGCAGAGTTCAGCACTTTCAAGGTTTGTGCGATGTCTTGGGCAGTGTCCTGCCCCATCACGGTAATGAAGATCTTGGCATGACCCACATCGCGGCTTACATCGACCGCAGTGATGGTGACCAGGCCAACGCGAGGATCCTTGACTTCGCGGCGGATCAGTTGGGACAGCTCACGCTGCATCTGATCACCGATTCGCTGGGTACGGCTATATACTTTTGCCATGTCTCACCTGTAACTAAAGCGGCAAACGCCCGGCGAGGCGGAAGCCTGACCGGGCGTTGCGTTCAGAACCCGGGGGTGCGCCAAGGGCGCAACCCACCTGATTCCTTGAGCTCGCGACTTAAAGCGTACGAGCCACCTGGACCTTCTCGAAGACTTCGATCTTGTCACCGACCTTGACGTCGTTGTAGCTCTTGACGCCGATACCGCATTCCATGCCGGCACGCACTTCGGACGCATCGTCCTTGAAGCGACGCAGCGATTCGAGTTCGCCTTCGAAGATAACAACGTCTTCGCGCAGTACACGAATCGGACGGTTACGGTGGACCGTACCTTCAATCACCATGCAGCCTGCGATCGCGCCAAACTTCGGCGAACGGAACACGTCACGCACTTCGGCGATACCCAGGATGTTCTCGCGAACATCGCTGCCGAGCATACCGGTCAGGGCTTTCTTGACGTCTTCGATGATGTCGTAGATTACGTTGTAGTAACGCATATCCAGACCTTCCTGCTCGACGATCTTGCGCGCACCGGCATCGGCACGAACGTTGAAGCCGAACAGCACCGCGTTGGACGCGAGCGCCAGGTTAGCATCGCTCTCGGTGATACCACCGACACCGCCTGCCACGACCCGTACTTGTACTTCGTCGTTGCCCAGACCGCCCAGGGAGCCCTGCAGGGCTTCGAGAGAACCACGAACGTCGGCCTTGAGGACGATGTTGAGGGTCTTCTTCTCTTCCTGGCCCATGTTCTCGAAAATGTTTTCGAGTTTGCCAGCATGAGCGCGAGCCAGTTTGACTTCGCGGAATTTGCCTTGACGGAACAGAGCCACTTCACGGGCTTTCTTCTCGTCAGCGACCACGCTCAGCTCGTCACCAGCGTCCGGCGTACCGTCCAGGCCGAGAATCTCGACTGGGAACGACGGGCCGGCTTCTTTAACAGGCTTGCCGTTTTCGTCAAGCATGGCACGCACGCGGCCATAGTTCGAACCGCACAGGACCATGTCGCCTTGGCGCAGAGTACCGTCCTGGACCAGCACGGTGGCTACCGGGCCACGACCCTTGTCCAGACGCGACTCGACCACGACACCACGACCAGGCGCGGATGGAGTGGCCTTGAGCTCGAGGATCTCGGCTTGCAGCAGGACAGCTTCCAGCAGTTCGTCGACGCCGGTACCCATCTTGGCGGAGACCTGGACGAAAGGTGTGTCGCCACCCCATTCCTCGGAAGTCACGCCATGAGTCGACAGCTCGCTGCGAATGCGATCCAGGTCTGCACCTGGCTTGTCGATCTTGTTCACCGCAACAACCAGCGGTACGCCAGCGGCGCTCGCATGCTGTACGGCTTCAACGGTTTGCGGCATCACGCCGTCGTCCGCTGCAACCACCAGGATCACGATGTCGGTCGCCTTGGCACCACGAGCACGCATAGCGGTAAACGCCGCGTGGCCTGGGGTGTCGAGGAAGGTGACCATGCCGCGATCGGTTTCAACGTGGTATGCACCGATGTGCTGGGTAATACCACCGGCTTCGCCAGCAGCAACCTTGGCACGACGGATGTAGTCGAGCAGGGAGGTCTTACCGTGGTCAACGTGACCCATTACGGTCACAACCGGCGCACGAGCAAAAGTCTCGCCTTCGAACTTCAGGGACTCGGCCAGGGAATCTTCCAGGGCGTTGTCGCTGACCAGCGTAACTTTGTGACCAAGTTCTTCAGCAACCAGCTGGGCAGTTTCCTGGTCCAGTACCTGGTTGATGGTCACCGGAGTGCCCAGCTTGAACATGAACTTGATGACTTCAGCGGCCTTGACCGACATCTGTGCCGACAATTCGCCCACGGTGATGGTCTCACCGATGGATACGTCACGCACGACAGGGCCGGTAGGGCTCTGGAAGCCGTGAGCATTACGCTTCTTCGGCTTGCCCTTGCCACGACCACCACGACGGAAACCATCGCTTTCTTCGTCGGTAGTGCGCGGAGCAGCCCGTGGAGTCGGCGCTTTCTCTTTAACGGTGGCGCGGTGCGGCGCAGCCTTGCGAGGCTCGTCGCGACGATCATCGTTGCGCGGTTTGTCCGGGCGACGCAGTTCGTCTTTCTTGCGCTCTACCGCCGGAGCTGGAGCAGGTTCTACTGCGTCAACCACAGGCACTGTAGGTGCCGGAGCCGGCGCTGCAGCTGCTGGCTGCGAAGCTGCCTGGGCAGGCTGACGACGCGCTTCATCCTGAGCACGCAGACGGGCTTCTTCATCAGCCTTCTGGCGTGCAGCATTTTCAGCGGCGCGACGTTCGTCCTGCTCGCGCTTCTGCTCAGCCTGGATTTCTTCCGGGCTGCGCTGCACGAATACTTTCTTCTTGCGTACTTCTACGCTGATGCTCTTGCTGCCAGCCACACGCAGGGTGCTGGTGGTTTTGCGCTGCAAGGTAATCTTGCGCGGCTCTTCCGCCTTGGCTTTGTGGCTGCTTTTCAAATGAGCCAGCAGAGCCTGCTTCTCATTGTCGGTCACAACTTGTCCGGCGTCGGTGTGTGGCAAACCTGCCTCACGCATCTGCTGCAACAGGCGCTCTACCGGTGCGGCGACCTCTTTGGCCAATTCTTTCACCGTGACTTGCGTCATGCACTTCTCTCCTCAGGCCGCGCCTACTTACTCGAACCAGTGGGCTCGGGCGGCCATGATCAACTTGCCGGCACGTTCTTCATCAATGCCGTCGATGTCGAGCAGGTCGTCAATAGACTGCTCGGCCAGGTCTTCGCGGGTAATCACGCCGCGCACCGCCAGTTCCATCGCCAAATCCTTGTCCATACCCTCAAGAGAGAGTAGGTCTTCGGCTGGATGGGCGTCTGCCAGCTTTTCCTCGGTAGCGATGGCTTTGGTCAACAAACGGTCCTTGGCCCGAGCACGAAGCTCGTTGACGATGTCCTCGTCAAAACCATCGATGTTGAGCATTTCTTCCAACGGTACGTAGGCAATCTCTTCCAGGCTAGTGAAGCCTTCGTCGACAAGCACCTGGGCCAGCTCTTCGTCGACTTCCAGCTCGTCGATGAAGTTGCGCAGGATATCGCCGGTTTCAGCTTGCTGTTTGGCCTGGATGTCCGATTCGGTCATCACGTTCAAGGTCCAGCCAGTCAACTGACTGGCCAGGCGTACGTTCTGACCGCCGCGACCAATTGCCTGGGCCAGATTGTCCGCACCGACGGCGATGTCCATGGCATGGGCATCTTCATCAACGATGATTGCCGCCACTTCAGCCGGAGACATAGCGTTGATCACGAACTGAGCAGGGTTGTCGTCCCACAGGACGATGTCAACACGCTCACCACCCAACTCACCCGATACCGCCTGGACGCGCGAACCGCGCATACCGATGCAGGCACCTTGTGGGTCGATGCGCTTGTCCTTGGAGCGAACAGCGATCTTGGCACGCGAACCCGGGTCACGGGACGCAGCCATCACTTCAATCAGACCTTCAGCAATTTCCGGCACCTCGATGCGGAACAGTTCGATCAGCATTTCTGGCGCAGTACGCGACAGAATCAGCTGAGGTCCACGGTTCTCGGTGCGGATTTCCTTGAGCAGCGCACGAACACGTACGCCAACCCGGAAAGTTTCGCGAGAAATAATATCTTCGCGTGCCAGCAAGGCTTCGGCGTTATTGCCCAGGTCAACGATGACATTGTCACGCGTTACCTTTTTCACCGTGCCGGAGATAATTTCGCCCAGTCGCTCGCGGTAGGCGTCCACGACTTGAGCACGTTCGGCTTCACGGACTTTCTGCACAATCACTTGCTTGGCAGTTTGAGCCGCGATACGACCGAACTCGATCGATTCGATTTTTTCTTCGATGACGTCGCCGACTTTGGCTTCAGGATAGGTTACCTGAATCTTGCTCGGCCAGGTCTCGATCGCTGGATCATCAAGATCGTCTTCTTCGACGACCGTCCAGCGACGGAAGGTTTCGTAGTTACCAGTGTGACGGTTGATTTCCACACGCAGGTCGACTTCGTCTTCAAAACGTTTTTTGGTCGCGGTGGCCAGAGCCACTTCCAGCGCCTCAAAAATTACGCTAGCCGGTACACCCTTTTCATTGGATACCGACTCAACAACCAGCAGTACTTCTTTGCTCATCGTACGCCTCGCCTTTCGCAAGCCCTTGGATCCGCGTGATCCGCAGGATCTGGCACGTCTCAGTCAAATCGGGGAATAATGTTGGCCTTGTCGATCAAATCGATCGGCAACAGAAATTCATGGTCATCAACCTGCACCACGACGTCCTGCTCCTCTACCCCACGCAGAAGGCCCTGAAAATTGCGACGCCCTTCAAAAGGCGAGCGCAGCTTGATCTTCACTTGTTCCCCGGCGTGCGCGGCAAACTGCTCAAGAGTGAACAGCGGGCGTTCCATGCCAGGAGAAGAAACTTCAAGGGTGTATTCAGAAGCGATAGGATCTTCGACGTCGAGAATACCGCTGATCTGACGACTGACAATTGCGCAGTCATCAACCAACACGCCGCCTTCTTTATCGATATAAATACGCAACAGTGAATGACGGCCTTGAGCGGAAAACTCAATGCCCCAGCATTCGTAGCCAAGGCCCGTGACCACCGGGGCCAACAAGGCCTGCAACTGTTCTAGCTTGCTCGACACCTGAACCCCCTCGTGCATGCTTGTGCAAATAAAAAATGGGCAAAGCGCCCATCCCGGAAAACGCCGCTGAATAACGACGCCATAAAAACTGTCCAGCTAACAAAAAGCCCCTGAAAAGGGGCTCCGCTAAAACTGGTTGCGGGGGCTGGATTTGAACCAACGACCTTCGGGTTATGAGCCCGACGAGCTACCAGACTGCTCCACCCCGCGACAAAGCTGGGGCGAAAGTATACGACCGAACCCCGTCAGGGTCAATCTAACCTCCACCTACAAGAAAGCCCGCTACTGCGGGCTATCTTGCTTAATTGGTACCGAGAAGGGGACTCGAACCCCTACACCCTATGGGCACAACCACCTCAAGGTTGCGTGTCTACCAATTCCACCACCTCGGCAAAACTACATTTGAAACCCTTTACTTCTGCTCTGGATTCGCTGGGACGTCAGTAGGAGCTACTTCAGTCTTTTGCTGTTCCTGGAGCACCGGAACATCATCTGTTGCCGGTTTTTGCTTCGGTACTTCCAACACTGCTGGATCTGGCAAACCTACTTGAGTCAGCTCGTGAGCTTTCTCTTTAGCAAAGTAACCTAACCCTAAGCTGGTCAAGAAGAAACTGGCGGCAAGTATAGCAGTAAACTTACTAAGAAAGGTAGAGGAACCTTGGCTTCCGAACACAGTATTTGATGCACCTGCTCCGAAAGACGCGCCAGCATCCGCACCTTTACCCTGCTGCAGCAAAACCAGAGCTACTACGCCCAGCGCACCCAGCAGATGAAAAACGACTACGACTGTTTCCAGCATTTTCTCAGTTTCCCGCGGCGCGACAGATCGCACCGAATTCATCTGCATCCAGGGAAGCTCCACCAACAAGCCCCCCATCGATATCCGGCATGCCGAACAGTTCGACCGCATTGGCCGCCTTCACGCTGCCGCCGTATAGAAGCCGCACGCCTTGTGCGACCTCGGCATTCTTTGCTGCCAGTTGCGCGCGAATGGCCGCATGCACATCTTGCGCTTGCTGCGGCGTTGCCGTCAGCCCGGTACCAATGGCCCAGACCGGCTCATACGCCACAACCGCTCCAGCAAAAACCTCGACACCAAACGCTTCGATAATGCTGTTGAGCTGACGCCCAACCACTTCAAGCGTTTCACCTGCCTGGCGCTGCTCAAGGGTTTCCCCTACACACAACACCGGTATCAGGCCAGCCGCTTGAGCCACTGCAAACTTGCGGTTGAGCATTTCATCGCTCTCGCCCATCTGGCGACGCTCCGAATGACCCACCAACACCAGCTTGCAGCCTACATCAGCAAATTGCTCCGGCGAAACCTCACCGGTCAAGGCGCCCTGCTTTTGCTCGACTGCGCAGTTCTGGGCGCCTACTGCAACCCCTGCACCCAGCAGACCTTCGATCGCTTGATCGATGTACACGCTAGGCGGAAAAACCGCTACATCAACACCGCCAGGCAGGGCCTGATTACCTAGGCCCTTGATCAGCTCAGCGACGCTGGCGCGGGTACCGTGCATTTTCCAGTTACCAGCTACCATAGGGCGACGCATGCTGTACCTCGTCGGTCAAAGTGGGCGCAGATGTTACCCAACCGAATCACGACTGGCAAGCCAAAATCAGACACAAACTTCACTTACCAGCTTTGCCAGCTCTTCGGCGTAGCCTCGGACCTGGTTTTCGTCATCCCCTTCGACCATCACACGCACCAAAGGCTCTGTACCGGACTTGCGCAGCAATACTCGACCACGCCCCGCCATTGCCTCGGTGACGCGCTCACAAGCCGCCTTGACCGCTGGATGCTCAACAGGATCGACACCACCACCAAAACGCACGTTGATCAGCACCTGGGGGCATTTACGCAGCCCCTGACGCGCCTGCGCCAGGGTCTCCCCACGACGCTTGAGCGACATCAGCACCTGCAGCGCAGCAATGATCGCATCACCCGTGGTGGTGTGATGGCAGCACAGCACATGCCCGGAATTCTCACCGCCGATCTGCCAGTTACGCTCCAGCAGCTCTGCCACCACATATCGGTCACCGACCTTGGCGCGCACAAACGGGATCGACAGATCCTTCAAGGCAAGTTCCAGGCCCAGATTACTCATGAGCGTACCCACAACCCCGCCCTGCAACTTGCCACGCTCATGCAGGTCACGAGCAATCATGAACAACAGGTCGTCGCCATCGACAATGGCGCCCGTGTGATCGACCATCAGTACTCGATCGCCGTCACCATCGAATGCGATACCCAGGTCGGCATGCCCCACCAACACCGCAGCCTGCAGCGACTCGATATGAGTGGAGCCGCAGTTGTCATTGATGTTCAGCCCGTTAGGCTCGGCGGCCAGCACGGTAACGCTGGCACCCAGCTCACGGAACACGCTTGGCGCGACCTTGTAGGTAGCACCATGGGCGCAATCGACCACGATCTTCAGACCCGCAAAAGTGGTGCCGGTCGGCACACTGCTCTTACAGAACTCGATATAACGACCAGCGGCATCATTGATGCGCGACACTTTGCCAAGCTTGCTCGATTCAACGACCGTCATCGGGGCATCCAGCAACTCCTCGATCATCAACTCGACTTCGTCAGGCAATTTGGTACCTTCGCCCGAGAAAAACTTGATGCCGTTGTCGTCATGAGGGTTATGCGAAGCGCTGATGACAATCCCGGCTTCGGCATGGAAAGTACGGGTGAGGTAGGCAATGGCCGGTGTAGGCATTGGCCCAAGCAGCATCACGTCTGCACCGGCGGCGGACAGGCCAGCCTCTAGCGCGGATTCGAACATATAGCCCGAGATACGCGTGTCCTTGCCGACCAGTACTTTGCAGGCGCCCTGGCTACGAAACGCCATGCCCGCTGCCCAACCAAGCTTCAACATGAAATCTGGAGTAATGGGGAACTCGCCGACACGACCACGGATGCCGTCGGTACCGAAATATTTTTTGCTCATAAATGCTCCATCATTCTTATTCAGCGGCGTTGACGGCTGCGATCATGCGCACGACATCGACTGTTTCGGCCACATCGTGGACCCGTAGGATTTTTGCGCCCTTGACCATCGCCAGCGCCGCAAGCGCCAAGCCACCATACAAGCGTTCACCCACCGGGCGCTGCAAGGCCAGGCCGATCATGCTCTTTCGCGACACACCTACCAACAGCGGCCTCCCCAGATCATGAAGGGCTTCCATATGCTTGAAAAGACTTAGATTGTGCTCCAGGGTCTTGGCAAAGCCAAAGCCCGGATCAAGGATGATGCGCTCCGGACCAATGCCCGCCGCCGCGCACGCACCCATGCGCTCTTCAAGAAATAGGCCTACTTCAGCGACCACATTTTCATACTGGGGATCATCCTGCATATCGCCCGGCTCCCCCAGCATATGCATAAGGCAGACAGGCAACCCGGTATCCGCAGCGGCATCCAGTGCGCCATCGCGACGCAACGAACGCACATCGTTGATCAAGCCGGCACCCAAGCGCGCCGTCTCGCGCATAACCGCAGGCGTTGAGGTATCGACCGAAATAATGACATCCAGTTCGCGACTGATCGCCTCGACCACAGGCGCCACACGCTCCAGCTCCTCAAGAGGGGAAACCACCCGCGCACCCGGCCGGGTCGACTCGCCACCCACATCAATCAGCGTAGCCCCGGCAGCGACCATCGCCGCAGCATGGCGCAAGGCATCATCGATATGAGTAAAGCGACCACCGTCGGAGAAAGAATCGGGGGTAGCGTTGAGAATGCCCATCACATGGGTATGGGCCAAATCAAGAACCCGGTTGCCGCAAGGCAACCGGGTTGGGTACTGCTCGAATGTCATCTGGAACCTTAGAGTTGAGCCGCTGGGCCACCAATCGGGGTTTCCGGGCGATCGCCTTGTACCGCAGTGGTACCGGAAGAACTACCCGAGCCACCTTCCCAATCACGCGGCTCACGAGGCTCTCGGCCCGCCATGATGTCGTCGATCTGCTCGGCATCGATCGTCTCGTACTTCATCAAGGCATCCGCCATTGCATCGAGCTTGTCGCGGTTTTCAGTCAGGATCTGCCTGGCGGTGCCATAGCACTGGTCGATGATGCTGCGCACTTCGGAATCGATCAGCTTGGCGGTCTCACCGGAAACGCTGGTGTGTTGCGAGCCCACACTGCGCCCCAGGAACACTTCGCCTTCTTCCTCGGCGTACATCAGCGGCCCCAGCTTCTCGGACAAGCCCCACTTGGTCACCATGTTACGGGCGATCTGGCTGGCTCGCATGATGTCGTTGGACGCGCCGGTAGTCACACCGTCGAAGCCAAGCGTCATCTCTTCGGCAATACGGCCGCCATACAACGAGCAGATCTGGCTGATCAGCGCGCGCTTGGAGAGGCTGTAGCGATCTTCCTCTGGCAGGAACATGGTCACACCCAGTGCACGGCCGCGCGGGATGATCGAGACCTTGTAGACCGGATCGTGCTCAGGCACTACCCGGCCAACGATGGCATGGCCTGCTTCGTGATAAGCAGTGTTCTGCTTCTCTTTCTCGGACATCACCATGGATTTGCGCTCTGCGCCCATCATGATCTTGTCCTTGGCCAGTTCGAATTCCTTCATCTCGACCAGACGCTTGCCACCGCGAGCGGCGAACAATGATGCTTCGTTGACCAGGTTGGCAAGGTCAGCACCGGAGAAGCCTGGAGTACCGCGAGCAATGACACCCGGGTTGACATCTTCACCCATCGGCACTTTACGCATGTGGACTTTCAGAATCTGTTCACGACCACGGATGTCCGGCAAGCCAACCACTACCTGACGGTCAAAGCGACCTGGACGCAGAAGCGCTGGGTCAAGCACGTCAGGACGGTTAGTGGCAGCGATGACGATGATGCCATCGTTCATTTCAAAGCCGTCCATCTCAACCAGCAATTGGTTGAGGGTTTGCTCACGTTCATCATGACCGCCGCCCATGCCGGCACCACGATGGCGACCCACGGCATCGATTTCGTCGATGAAGATGATGCAAGGAGCATGTTTCTTGGCTTGTTCGAACATGTCACGAACACGGCTGGCGCCCACACCGACAAACATTTCGACGAAGTCGGAGCCGGAGATGGTGAAGAAAGGAACCTTGGCTTCACCCGCAATGGCCTTGGCCAGCAGGGTCTTACCCGTACCTGGCGGTCCAACCATCAGCACGCCGCGCGGAATACGACCGCCCAGGCGTTGGAACTTGCCTGGATCGCGCAGGAATTCGACCAGCTCACCGACTTCTTCCTTGGCTTCGTCGCAGCCAGCAACGTCAGCCAGGGTCGTCTTGACCTGATCTTCTGACAACAGGCGCGCCTTGCTCTTGCCAAAGCTCATTGGGCCGCCCTTGCCGCCACCGCCACCTTGCATCTGGCGCATGAAGAACATGAACACGGCAATGATGACGAGAATCGGGAAGCTGGCAACCAGCAACTGGGTCCAGATGCTCTGCTGCTCAGGCTGCTTGCCTTCTACAACGACATGATTGTCGACCAGGTCGCCAATCAGGCCATTGTCCTGAATGGCAGGACGAATGGTTTTGAAGTTATCGCCATCAGTACGCTTACCGGTGATGACATAACCGTCGACCGCAACGCGCTCGACCTTGCCATCCTTGACTTGCTGAATGAAGTCGGAATAGTTGAGGGTCTGCGGCTCGTTCGGACTGGAGAAGTTGTTCATCACCGTCACCAGGACCGCCGCGATGATCAACCACAGGATCAAATTCTTTGCCATATCGTTCAATTCGCTACCCTCTGAAGCCGGCTGACGGCGCAGCCGTGCCTCGCATGATATTCACCGGCGTAACTTACTACATTACCTACACATCTGCAGGTGCCGTCTGTAACCCTTTGTGAACCTAGACTACACGATGTTCATCCAGGTCAGACAGCACCGCCGATTGGAAAAAACTATCGAAAACCCAGGTAACTACCAGCCTACCGCTTTACTCGCCTCGATATCCCCGCGCCAGCAAGTACTGTTCGCGAGAGCGATCCCGGGAAGAATCGGGCTTGATCATCTGGACCTTGTCGAATTTCTTACGAGCGTCTTTCAGATAAACATCAAACCCTTCGCCCTGGAACATCTTGATCAGAAAATCACCACCAGGCTTAAGCACCCGAGCGGCCAGATCAAGCGCCAACTCACACAGGAACATCGCCTTGGGTATATCCACCTCGGGCGTACCACTCATATTGGGGGCCATATCGGAAATCACAAGGTCTACGTGCGAATTACCGACAGCCTCCAGAATTTTTGCCAACACCTCATCTTGGGTAAAGTCCCCCTGGATAAAGGTGACATCCGCAATACTGTCCATTTCCAGGATGTCAGAAGCAATCAGGCGGCCCTGGCCACCGATCAGACGACTGGTTACCTGTGACCAACCACCCGGCGCAGCACCGAGGTCAATAACGCTCATCCCCGGACGAATGATTTTGTATTTTTCCTGTATTTCCAACAGCTTATAGCTCGCTCGCGAGCGATATCCGTCCTTTTGCGCCTTTTTGACGTAAGGGTCGTTGAAATGTTCTTTCAGCCAGCCAAGGCTTGTCTTGGAACGCGCCACTGGGCACCTCGTTAATAAGGGTCGTGATTAGTTGGGCGGATCCAAGGGCCCTCGGGTAAAATGGCCGCCGTTTTTACAAGATCAGACAAAGGGTCAGATTATGCCGCTCACTCAAGAGCAGAAGAAACAGTACAAATCCATTGGCCACCACCTGAAACCGGTTCTGATTGTGGCGGATAACGGATTGACTGAAGGTGTTTTAGCCGAATATGAACGGGCCCTGGGCGACCACGAGCTGATCAAGATCAAGCTCAACATCCTGGATCGCGAGGCTCGCCTTGCAACCATCGCCGAGCTGTGCAAGTCGGGCAAGGCAGATCTGGTGCAGGTCATCGGCAAAATGGCGCTGATCTACCGCAAGAACCCGAAGGTCAACAAGCAGCTGTCGAACGTCCATCGCTTCAACTGATGTTCGTCCCGTTCAGTGGCGCGCCTGGCGCGCCCTGCCCGGTGCGGGTTGCAGTACCAACAGCAGGCCAGTGAGGCCTAGCACCAAATAGCAGAAAAGCTGCCAACGCAGCTGATCTGGCGAGCCCAGGCGCAATGCCATGTAGCTCGCACACATCAACAACCCCAACAGCAGCAACTGCCCTCGCATGTCTCGCCATAGGCTTGTGATGCCGTAGGTTTGTACCAGTACCAGCGCCTGGACAGCTGCACAAAATGCCGCAAAACCCACCAGCAAAGACGCGATCAGGCTCCCGATATCCTCGACCAGAAGCGGCGCAAGGCCCACTTTGCCCAAGGCCGGCAAGAGCCCGAAATGGAACATCCACAGGCCGCCAACCCAGAACACCTGGGTCAGCTGCCAGATAGCCGAACCTGCGGCAAATCCGCGGTGACGACTAAAGGTGTTTGACTTCGACAATCTCGTACTCAATCAAACCGCCGGGTGTCTTGACCGTCACCACATCACCCTCTGCCTTCGCGATCAATGCGCGAGCAATGGGCGAACCTACCGACAATTTGCCGGCCTTGATGTCAGCTTCATCCTCGCCAACGATCTGGTAGGTCACTGTTTCATCCGTTTCGACGTTGGCGATGTCAACGGTCGTCCCGAAAATCACTTTGCCGCTGTGGGGAATCGTTGTGACATCGATCACCACCGCGTTCTGCAAACGACCTTCGATGTCACGGATACGCGCCTCGACCATACCCTGCTGTTCGCGAGCAGCGTGATATTCGGCGTTTTCCTTCAAGTCACCCAACTCCCGTGCCGTACCGATATCCTGGCTCAGCTTGGGACGGACAACCTTGGTCAGATGGGCGTGCTCTTCTTCCAGAGCGCGAGCGCCCTGGACGGTCATTGGGTATTTATTCATGCCTTCAGTCCTGCATGCAGATCCTGCAAGCGACGCACGGTCTTCTCAGGACCGAACTTCAGCGCTTCGCAGATAGCTTCACCGGCCGCAATGGTCGTGGTGCAGTAAATCTTGTGCTGCAGCGCATTGCGACGAATAGAGTAGGAGTCAGCGATCGACTGGCGACCTTCAGTGGTGTTGATGATCAACGACACTTCGTCGTTCTTGATCATGTCGACCACATGCGGACGGCCTTCGGTCACTTTGTTCACGCGGCGTACTTTCAAGCCAGCGGCCTCGATAACCTTGGCAGTACCGGCAGTCGCCACCACTTCGAAACCAAGGCTGATCAGGTCACGCGCTACGCCGGCAACCTGCGGCTTGTCATCATCGCGAACGCTGATGAAGGCAGTACCACCGGTTGGCAGGACTTCGCTGGCGCCCATCTGGGCTTTCGCGAAAGCTTCACCGAACGTATTGCCGACACCCATCACTTCACCGGTCGACTTCATTTCTGGGCCGAGGATTGGGTCGACGCCAGGGAATTTGGCGAATGGGAACACCGCCTCTTTCACGCTGTAGAAGTTCGGGATGATTTCTTGGGTAAAGCCGATCTCTTTCAGCGACTTACCGGCCATGACACGCGCAGCGATCATTGCCAGCGAAGTGCCGATGCACTTGGACACGAACGGTACGGTACGCGAAGCACGTGGATTGACTTCGATCACGTAGATCTTGTCGCCTTGCAGCGCCAGCTGAACGTTCATCAAGCCGACAACGCCCAACTCCAGCGCCATCTTCTTGACCTGCTCGCGAACTTCATCCTGCACGTGGGCAGGCAGCGAGTAAGGAGGCAGCGAGCATGCGGAGTCACCGGAGTGAACGCCCGCCTGTTCGATGTGCTGCATGATCGCACCGATCACCACATCCTGGCCGTCGCAGACCGCATCCACGTCCATCTCGATGGCGCAGTTGAGGAAGTGATCGAGCAGCACTGGGCTGTCATTGGACACTTGAACAGCTTCACGCAGGTAGCGCTTGAGTTCGTCCAGTTCGTAGACGATCTCCATGGCGCGCCCACCCAGTACGTAGGAAGGACGCACTACCAGCGGGTAACCGATCTTACCGGCAGCCTTGATGGCTTCGTCTTCGCTACGAACAGTGGCGTTTGGCGGCTGCAGCAGGTTCAGGCGCTGAACCATCTGCTGGAAGCGCTCACGGTCTTCGGCACGGTCGATAGAGTCAGGGCTGGTGCCGATGATCGGTACGCCGGCTTCTTCCAGGGCTCGCGCCAGTTTCAGCGGGGTCTGGCCGCCGTAGTGAACAATCACGCCTTTTGGCTTCTCGACACGCACCACTTCCAGAACGTCTTCCAGCGTCAGCGGCTCGAAGTACAGACGGTCGGAGGTGTCGTAGTCAGTGGAGACGGTTTCCGGGTTGCAGTTGACCATGATGGTCTCGTAACCGTCTTCGCGCAGGGCCAGTGCCGCGTGTACGCAGCAGTAGTCGAACTCGATACCTTGGCCGATACGGTTCGGACCACCACCCAGAATCATGATCTTGTCACGGTTCGATGGGTTGGCTTCGCACTCTTCCTCATAGGTCGAGTACAGGTAGGCAGTATCAGTGGCAAATTCGGCAGCGCAGGTGTCAACGCGCTTGAAGACCGGAAACACTTCCAGCTTGTGGCGATGACGACGCAGATTCTTGTCGGTGATACCCAACAGCTTGGCCAGACGCTGGTCGGAGAAACCCTTGCGCTTGAGGCGCAGCATCAGAGCCTTATCGATCGAAGACAGGGCGAGGGTCTTGACCTTCTCCTCATCCTTGATCAGGTCTTCCATCTGCACCAGGAACCAGCGGTCGATCATGGTCAGGTCGAAGATTTCATCGACGGTCATGCCCGCACGCATGGCGTCAGCGACGTACCAGATACGCTCGGCACCCGGCACGGTCAGTTCGCGCTTGAGAATGCTGGCCGCTTCTGGGCTCGCCAGGTCAACTTTCTCGTCCAGGCCGCAAACACCGACTTCCAGGCCGCGCAGTGCTTTTTGCAGAGACTCCTGGAAGGTACGGCCGATGGCCATGACTTCACCCACGGATTTCATCTGGGTGGTCAGGCGGGCATCGGCTTTCGGGAATTTTTCGAAGGCGAAACGTGGCAGCTTGGTCACGACGTAATCGATCGACGGCTCGAAGGACGCTGGCGTACGACCGCCAGTGATGTCGTTCTGCAACTCGTCGAGGGTGTAGCCGACGGCCAGCTTGGCAGCGATCTTGGCGATCGGGAAACCGGTCGCTTTCGAGGCCAGCGCCGAAGAACGCGATACACGCGGGTTCATCTCGATCACGACCATGCGGCCGGTGTCCGGGCAGATACCGAACTGAACGTTGGAACCACCGGTTTCAACGCCGATTTCACGCAGCACCGCCAACGAGGCGTTGCGCATGATCTGGTATTCCTTGTCGGTCAAGGTCTGGGCCGGTGCAACAGTGATCGAGTCACCGGTGTGCACACCCATTGGATCGAAGTTTTCGATCGAGCACACGATGATGCAGTTGTCCTTTTTGTCGCGGACCACTTCCATCTCGTACTCTTTCCAACCGATCAGCGATTCGTCGATCAGCAGTTCCTTGGTTGGCGACAGGTCCAGACCACGGGCGCAGATTTCTTCGAATTCTTCACGGTTGTACGCGATACCGCCGCCAGTGCCGCCCATGGTGAACGACGGACGGATGATGCATGGGAAGCCGAGCTTCTCGAGGACGGCGCTAGCCTCCTCCATGCTGTGGGCGATACCCGAACGCGGGCAATCCAGGCCAATAGCCTTCATGGCCTTGTCGAAACGCGAGCGATCTTCGGCCTTGTCGATGGTGTCGGCGTTAGCACCGATCATTTCTACACCGAACTTCTCCAGAACGCCTTCACGCTCCAGGTCCAGGGCGCAGTTCAGGGCAGTCTGGCCACCCATGGTTGGCAGCAATGCATCCGGGCGCTCTGCTTCGATGATCTTGGCAACGGTCTGCCACTTGATCGGCTCGATGTAGGTGGCGTCAGCCATGTCCGGGTCGGTCATGATGGTCGCCGGGTTGGAGTTCACCAGGATGACGCGGTAACCCTCTTCGCGCAGGGCCTTGCAGGCCTGGGCGCCGGAGTAGTCGAATTCACAGGCCTGGCCGATAACGATCGGGCCAGCGCCGAGAATCAGGATGCTTTTTATGTCTGTACGTTTTGGCATGGGTTGTCACTCAAATCCGCAGGTCAGTCGGAGCCCCTGAAAGGGGACCCGCCTTGAACATTCTCTGGCGGCACCTGGACTCGCTTGGGGTTGAACCCGCGGTCCAGGGCCTCGCTACTTAATCGAGACGAGCCGTCAGCGGCGCTTGGCCATGGCATCGATGAAACGGTCGAACAGCGGCGCCACATCGGTTGGGCCCGGGCTAGCTTCAGGGTGGCCCTGGAAGCTGAACGCGCTCTTGTCGGTGAGTTCCAGCCCCTGCAGGGTACCGTCGAACAGCGACTTGTGAATGGCGCGAACGTTGCCTGGCAGCGACGTCTCGTCAACCGCAAACCCGTGGTTCTGGCTGGTGATCATGACCACACCGGTATCCAGGTCCTGGACCGGGTGGTTGGCACCGTGGTGGCCATGGCCCATTTTCATGGTCTTGGCGCCGGCGGCCAGGGCCAGCAGCTGGTGCCCCAGGCAGATACCGAAAACAGGGATCTCGGTTTCCAGGATGTCCTTGATCGCCTGGATGGCGTAGTCGCAAGGCTCCGGGTCACCAGGGCCGTTGGACAGGAACACGCCGTCCGGGTTGAGTGCGAGCACTTCGTGGGCTGGCGTCTGGGCAGGTACGACGGTCAGGCGGCAACCGCGTGCGACCAGCATGCGCAGGATGTTCAGCTTCACGCCGTAGTCATAAGCGACCACGTGGAAAGGCAGCTCGGAGGCTTCAAGCGTCGGATGGCTATCAGTCTTGAGGTTCCAGACGCTGGAGCGCCACTCGTAGGAAGACTTGGTGCTGACGACTTTCGCCAGATCCATCCCCTTGAGGCCTGGAAAGCCTTGAGCAGCAGCGATGGCCGCTTCTTCACTGATGTTGTCACCGGCCATGATGCAACCGTTCTGCGCGCCCTTCTCACGCAGGATGCGGGTCAGGCGACGGGTATCGATGCCAGCGATGGCAACGACATTGTTGGCCTTCAGGTAGTCGGACAGGGACTGGGTGTTACGCCAGTTGCTCGCGACCAGCGGAAGATCTCGGATAACCAGGCCAGCTGACCAGACGCGATCAGACTCAGCGTCTTCAGGCGTGGTGCCGGTGTTACCGATATGAGGGTAAGTCAGGGTAACGATTTGCTGGGCATAGGAAGGATCGGTCAGAATTTCCTGATAGCCGGTCATTGCGGTGTTAAACACCACCTCACCAACGGTTTGACCGTCGGCTCCAATGGCTTCACCGCGAAAAATGCTGCCATCAGCAAGGGCGAGTATGGCTGGCTTAGTCAAGAAGACCTCCCGTAAAAAATGCCTGAAGGGGCGATCGCAGGTTGCAAAAAAGCGGAATGACGTATAGACACGTCACCCCGCTTCTTTATCGAATTATCTGCGCGCTTTTAGTGGACACACTAAAGCTGTAGCTTACAGAAAAAGGCTTTTTTGGTCTACCGCTAATAAGCCTAATAGGCAGGAGAATGCGACAGAACGTCGCCGTACTACAGAAATGAACAAGCGGTCGCGATTCTACACGACCGCTCGCTGGGGATCACACACTCAATGCAGTTCCAATACGTCCTGCATGTCGTACAGGCCTGGCTCGCGCCCATCCAGCCACAGCGCCGCTCGCACAGCCCCCTTGGCGAAGGTCATGCGGCTTGAGGCCTTGTGAGTGATCTCGACGCGCTCGCCTTCTGCGGCAAACAACACGGTGTGATCACCCACCACATCGCCTGCACGCACAGTGGCAAAGCCGATGGTCTGCCGATCACGCGCCCCGGTCTGGCCTTCACGGCCATACACGGCCACTTCCTGCAGGTTGCGACCTAACGCCTGAGCAACCACTTCGCCCATGCGCACTGCCGTACCGGACGGCGCATCAACCTTATGGCGATGATGTGCTTCGATGATTTCGATATCGACTTCATCACCCAGCACGCGAGCAGCCGTGTCGAGCAACTTGAGGCAAAGGTTCACGCCGACACTGAAGTTGGCCGCGAAGACGATCGGGATTTCTTTACCCGCTTCTGCCAGCAACTGCTTCTCTTCGACACTGAAACCGGTGGTCCCGATAACCATGGCCTTGCCCGCCTTGCGGCAGAACGCCAGGTTTTTCAGCGTGACCGTCGGGTGAGTGAAGTCGATCAGCACATCGAACTCATCAGCCACCTTGGCCAAATCACCGGAAAGCGGGACACCAATGCGCCCCAGCGCCGCCAACTCACCCGCATCAGCACCCACCAGCGTGCTATCAGGACGATCCACCGCCGCCGTCAGCCCCGCACCCGGCGCTTGCTGAATCGCTTCGATCAGCGTTTTGCCCATGCGCCCTGCAGCGCCCATCACAGCAATACGTCGCATACTCTAAATCCCTCTTACAAGTCGCCGAAGAAGCGCTTCACACCTTCAAACCATCCGTTGGCCTTGGGCGAATGCGAGCTGTCACCCTCCAGGGAATCGCGCAGCTCTTCAAGCAATTCGCGCTGCCGACGGCTCAGGTTGACGGGGGTTTCCACCGCCACACGGCACATCAGGTCACCAGCACCACCACCGCGAACCGGGGCAACACCCTTGCCGCGCAGACGGAACTGCTTGCCGGTCTGGGTACCCTCAGGAATCTTCAGCTTGACCCGACCATCCAGCGTCGGCACTTCAAGCTCACCACCCAAGGCGGCATCGGTATAGCTGATCGGCACTTCGCAATACAGGTGCTTGCCGTCGCGCTGGAAAATAGCGTGCTCACGGACATTGATCACCACATACAGATCGCCGGTCGGACCGCCCATCGCGCCCGCCTCACCCTCACCGGAAAGCCGGATACGGTCGCCGGTATCAACACCCGCCGGGACTTTGACCGACAGCGTCTTGTATTCCTCGACACGGCCTTCGCCATGGCAGGAATCGCAAGGGTCCGAGATGACCTTGCCCTGGCCATGGCAGCGCGGGCAGGTTTGCTGCACGGCAAAAAAGCCCTGCTGCATACGCACCTGGCCAATACCGCCGCAGGTTGGGCACGTCGAAGGGGCAGAGCCTTTCTTGGCGCCCGAACCGTCGCAGGGCGAGCAGTTGACCAGCGTTGGCACGCGAATGCTGACAGTGGTGCCGCGCACCGCTTCTTCCAGATTCAGCTCCAGGGTGTAGCGCAGGTCACTGCCGCGCTGAGCGCCGCCACGGGAACCGCCACGACCACCACCGAAGAAGTCACTGAAGACGTCGCCAAAAATATCGGAGAAATTGGCACCGCCAAAACCTGCGCCGCCGCCGCCCATGCTTGGGTCGACGCCGGCATGCCCGTACTGGTCGTACGATGAACGCTTGCTGGCATCAGACAGCACTTCGTAGGCCTCGTTGGCCTCCTTGAACATCTCTTCCGACGCTTTATCGTCAGGATTGCGGTCTGGGTGATGCTTCATCGCCAGGCGGCGATAGGCCTTTTTCAGGTCGGCTTCGCTCGAGCCGCGCTCGACTCCCAGTACCTCGTAGTAATCACGCTTTGCCATAAGTCTTTGCACTCTCAGGGACGTTCGGCAAATCTCCGCGCTTATCAGCGCCGTGCCGCCAGCATTAGAACCTTGCCAAATGCTGCAAAAATTCGTGTATTCCAGACACGCCAACGCGGGAGCAAGCCCCCGCGCGGCGACATCCTACCAGTCACCCGCAGAATGCGGGTGACTGACCGACCACAAGCGATACTTACTTGTTTTCTTTTACTTCTTCGAACTCGGCATCGACCACGTCGTCGTGCTTGCCAGCTTCTCCAGCGGCTGGCTTTTCGCCTGCCTGAGGCTGCTCGGCCTGTTCGGCGTACATTTTCTGAGCCACTGGCGCGGAAACTTTCGACAGCTCCTCGACCTTGGCGTCGATGGCGGCCTTGTCGTCGCCTTTGACAGCGGCTTCCAGAGCGACCACAGCAGCTTCGATGGCGGTTTTCTCTTCGGCGGTCACTTTGTCACCGGCGTCGGCAACCATCTTGCGAGTCGAGTGAACCAGCGCATCACCCTGGTTACGGGCAGCCGCCAGCTCTTCGAACTTGCGATCTTCCTCGGCGTTGACTTCAGCATCACGAACCATCTGCTGAATTTCTTCCTCGGACAGGCCGGAGTTGGCCTTGATCACGATGGACTGAGTCTTGCCGGTCGCCTTGTCTTTGGCGCCTACGTGCAGGATGCCGTTGGCGTCGATGTCGAAGGTCACTTCGATCTGTGGCACACCGCGTGGAGCAGGCGGGATGTCGGCCAGGTCGAACTTGCCCAGGGACTTGTTCTGCGCTGCTTGCTTACGCTCGCCCTGCAGCACGTGAATGGTCACGGCGCCCTGGTTGTCGTCGGCAGTCGAGAACACTTGCGATTTCTTGGTAGGAATCGTGGTGTTTTTCTCGATCAGCGCGGTCATCACGCCACCCATGGTTTCGATACCCAGGGTCAGCGGGCTGACGTCGAGCAGCAGGACGTCTTTCACGTCACCGGCCAGTACCGCGCCTTGAATCGCAGCACCCATGGCAACGGCTTCGTCCGGGTTGACGTCTTTACGTGCTTCTTTACCGAAGAAGTCAGTGACCAGCTTCTGCACCAGCGGCATACGGGTCTGACCGCCGACCAGGATCACGTCATTGATCGCGCCAACGTCGATACCGGCGTCTTTCAGCGCGATACGGCAAGGCTCGATGGTGCGCTGAACCAGGTCTTCTACCAGCGATTCCAGCTTGGCGCGCGAGATCTTCACGTTCAGGTGCTTAGGACCGGTAGCGTCTGCAGTGATGTACGGCAGGTTGACGTCGGTCTGCTGGCTCGAGGACAGCTCGATCTTGGCTTTTTCAGCAGCTTCCTTCAGGCGCTGCATAGCCAGCGGGTCACCCTTGAGGTTCATGCCGCTTTCTTTCTTGAATTCCTCGACGAGGTAGTCGATCAGGCGGATATCAAAGTCTTCACCACCCAGGAAGGTGTCGCCGTTGGTGGCCAACACTTCGAACTGGTGCTCGCCGTCGACTTCAGCGATCTCGATCACCGACACGTCGAAAGTACCGCCACCCAGGTCATAAACGATCACGGTGTGATCGCCCTTGGCCTTGTCCATACCGTAGGCCAGGGCCGCGGCGGTAGGTTCGTTGATGATACGTTTTACGTCCAGGCCAGCGATACGGCCGGCGTCTTTGGTCGCCTGGCGCTGGCTGTCGTTGAAGTACGCAGGCACGGTGATGACCGCTTCAGTCACTGCTTCGCCGAGGTAGTCTTCGGCGGTTTTCTTCATCTTTTTCAGGATTTCGGCCGAGATTTGCGGCGGAGCCATTTTCTGGCCGTTCACTTCCACCCAGGCGTCATTGTTATCGGCCTTGACGATCTTGTAAGGGACCATCTGGATGTCTTTCTGAACGACTTCTTCATCAAAACGACGGCCGATCAGACGCTTTACTGCGTACAGGGTGTTGTGCGGGTTGGTGACCGCCTGACGCTTGGCGGACTGGCCTACCAGGATCTCGCCATCGTTGGCGTAAGCGATGATCGATGGCGTGGTGCGCGCACCCTCGGCGTTCTCGATGACTTTGACGTTACCGTTTTCCAGAATGGAGACGCAGGAGTTGGTGGTCCCCAGGTCGATACCGATAATCTTGCCCATATTAACTCTCCCGAAACTTGAATTAGGTTGCCGCAGCAGTGGTGGCTAACTGCGGTAGCACTTTTACGCTTGACATCTAAATGGGGGCCGCTTGGCCGATTTCAAGCCTGTTCGTCGATCGACGGCGAAACCGGCGCTGGCGCCTTGCTGACCACGACCATGGCCGGGCGCAGCAAACGTCCATTGAGCTGATAACCCTTCTGAAACACCTTCAAGACGCTGTTAGGCTCAACATCAGCGCTTTCCTGCATGGCCATGGCCTGGTGCTGCTCGGCATTGAACGGCTCGCCATGCGGGTCCAGGGCTTCAAGGTTGTAACGCTTGAGGGTGTCATGGAACATTTTCAGGGTCAGTTCGATGCCTTCGCGCATGGGACGGATGCTTTCGTCATCCGGGCTGGACAGTTCCAGGCCACGCTCCAGGCCGTCGATGACCGGCAACAGGTCACCGGCAAATTTTTCCAGCGCAAACTTGTGCGCCTTTTCTACGTCCTGCTCGGCACGGCGGCGGACGTTCTGCAGATCGGCAGCGACCCGCAGCGATTGATCCTGGGCGGCGGCCAGTTGCTCTTCAAGCACTTGCACGCGCGCGCTCAGGTCTGCACCGCCGGCGGATTCGGCGGCCTGGTTAGCGTCTGGATTCTGTTCGTCCAGAATCTGTTCGTCAGCCATAGTGTTCTCCTTTGAATATCGTCAGCGAGCTCGACTCGCACGTCTGCCCCGGTATATGGGGCCGCAATTTCAAGCTTCAAGGGGTCAGATGACACAAGTACAGGTTTGCTCATGCCTCATTGCGATAAAAAATCCCCAGCTGCTGAGCGAATCGAGCTAAGCGACACCATTGTCAAGGCGAAACAAAACACTGTATAAATAACCAGACTTTACATCTGGGAGCCGCCCGCATGCTGGTGCACCTGTCCGTACATAACTACGCCATCGTCGAACACCTTGACCTGGAACTCGCTCGTGGCATGAGCGTCATTACCGGGGAAACCGGCGCCGGTAAATCGATCATGCTCGATGCGCTCGGCCTGACACTCGGTGACCGCGCCGACAATGGCGTCGTTCGGCCAGGCGCCGACAAGGCGGACATTCTGGCAACCTTCGACCTGGGCGACATCCCAGAAGCACGGGCATGGCTGGCAGAACGCGACCTGGAAAGCGACGGCCCGTGCATACTGCGCCGCGTCATTACCGCAGAGGGTCGCTCGCGGGGCTATATCAACGGCTCTCCCTGCCCGCTCGGCGACCTCAAGGCACTGGGCGAACTGCTGATTGATATCCACAGCCAGCACGAACACCAATCACTGCTCAAAACCGACACCCATCGCCGCTTGCTGGATGAATTCGCCGGCGCCACCGACCTGGCCCGCCAGGTTCAAATGGCCGCCCAACGCTGGAAGCAGACCCGCCAGGAGCTCGACCGCCTGGCCAACTCCGGCGAAGAGCAACGCGCTCGCCACCAATTATTGAGTTATCAGCTCGAAGAGCTCGACAACCTGGGGCTGGGCGAGAACGAACTGGAACAGCTGGAGCTGGAACACAAGAACCTGACCAATGCCGAAGCCCTGTTCGGCATATGCCGCCAGGTCATCGATCATTGCAGTGAAAATGATTCCGGCAATGTGCTCAGTGCCCTGACCGTCAGCCTTAATCGATTAACAGCCGTCAACAATTCACCCTCGGCACTCGATGAAGCGGCAAACCTGATTGCCAGCGCACAAATCCAGGTGGAAGAAGCCGTCGGCGAACTGAACCGCTTCCTGGATAACTTCGATGCCGACCCCGCTCGACTCCAGCAGCTCGAAGAGCGCCTGGACACTATCTATACACTCGCCCGCAAACATCGCATTCACCCCACGCAAGTCGCAGGTCTTCAGCAAAAACTGCTGGATGAGCTGGAAACGCTCAACGCCAATGACGAGTCGATCGAGCGCCTGGGTGATGAGTTGTCCGCCTACGCCCGCCACTATCAAGACAAGGCTCGCGAACTGAGCGACCTGCGTCGCCAAGCGGCAGACCCATTGGCAAAGGCCGTAGAACTGGAAATCCAGCGCTTGGGCATGCCCGGTGGGCGCTTCTGTATCGAGCTGCACCCAAACAGCGGCAATGAGCTACTGCCTCACGGGCTGGAACAGGTGGAACTGCTGGTCAGCGCCAACCCAGGCCAACCCCTCAAAGGCCTGGCAAAGGTCGCCTCGGGGGGCGAATTGTCACGCATCAGCCTGGCCATCCAAGTCATCACCGCACAGACATCGCGCATCCCAACCCTGGTATTCGACGAGGTTGATGTCGGCATTGGCGGCCCAACCGCAGAAATAGTCGGCCAATTGCTACGCCGCCTGGGGGATCGTGGCCAGGTGCTGACGGTCACCCACCTTCCGCAGGTTGCCGCACAAGGACATCACCACTTGTTTGTGCATAAAGTTCGCGCCACCGATGCCACCCGCACCGCCGTCGCCAAACTGAGCAAGCAAGAGCGCGTGGAAGAAGTAGCGCGCATGCTGGGCGGTATCGACCTGACCAAGGAATCCCTTGCCCACGCGAAAAAAATGGTCATCACCGCTAAAATCTGACGCCAGCAACCGCCATAACGCATAAAGGCGACCCTTGGGTCGCCTTTATGCGTTATGCGCCAGAGTAGCGCTTACTTTTTCTTGCGCACGTACAACACGAGGTTGTGATCCACCATCTCAAAGCCATGCTCGGCAACGATCTCTTTCTGGCGCTTTTCGATCTCAACGTCGAAAAATTCGATCACTTCGCCGGAGTCCACATTGACCATATGATCGTGGTGACCGCCATCTGCCAGTTCAAAAACTGCATGACCGCCGTCGAAGTTGTGGCGCACCACCAAACCTGCAGCTTCGAATTGAGTCAGAACACGGTAAACCGTAGCCAGACCGACATCTTCACCCGCTTCCATCAATGCCTTGTAGACATCCTCGGCACTCATGTGACGCTGCTCGGTAGAGTCGAGCATCTGTAGAATTTTAACTCGAGGCAAGGTCACCTTGAGGCCGACTTTTCGTAATTCGCTATTTTCAACCATGGTCAGCTTTCTCGCCGATGCTGCTTCGCAGCTTCTCTTAATACGGGTATGATCGGGGTTTACGTTGTCCAGCCAAGATAGTGGAAGTCGCCCACCGATGCAAAACACCAAGCTCTTGCTAACCAGCCTCACCTTCGTGGGTCTGCTCGCACTCGCCGGTTGTTCCTTCCCCGGGGTTTACAAAATCGACATCCAGCAGGGCAATGTCGTCACGCAGGACATGATAGACCAATTACGCCCGGGAATGACCCGCCGGCAAGTGCGGTTTATCATGGGCAACCCGCTGTTGTCCGATACGTTCCATCCTAATCGCTGGGATTACCTGTACAGCCTGCAGCCTGGTGGCGGCCCACGCCAGCAGGAACGCATGAGC
Organism: Pseudomonas sp. KH_021; assembly: GCF_057838865.1. Classification (NCBI taxonomy): domain Bacteria; kingdom Pseudomonadati; phylum Pseudomonadota; class Gammaproteobacteria; order Pseudomonadales; family Pseudomonadaceae; genus Pseudomonas; species Pseudomonas sp. KH_021. The sequence continues at coordinate 5,421,414 of NZ_CM174477.1, forward strand.
ATCTTCTTTAATGATAGCGACCAATTGGCCGGCCTGTCGGGCGATTTCATGCCGGGCGTCAGTAAAGACCAAGCCATCCTGGGCGCAGAAGGCGACACTCACGTTGCCCCTCCTGTCGAAAGCAAGCCAGAACCGACCAAACCCGAGACGCCGCCCAAGCCTGGCTCACTGCTAGAGCAGATCCAGCGCGACGTCGACAAGGTCGAAGTAGTTCCTGTCCCGAGCCAGCAGCCGCTGGAAACGCAGTAACTCACGACCCCATAAAAAACCCGGCATGCCCGGGTTTTTTATTGTTCAGGATTTATCACCCCGCGCCTGCGCAGCCTTGGCTGCTCGTAATCGCCGCACCTCTTTTGGATCAGCCAGCAGAGGCCGATACAACTCGATTCGATCCCCCTGCTCTACCAAGCGAGTTTGAGCATCTGCGATCACCTTGCCAAACACGCCGACCTCACAAGCCTCCATGTCCCATTCAGGAAACTGCTCGGCAATCCCGCTCAGTCGAACCGCCTCACGGATAGATGTACCGGAAGGCACGGCAACCTGAAGCAACAATTGCCGCGCGGGCGTTGCGAACACCACCTCGATATTGATCAACGACTCAGCCATGCAGTTGCTTTGCCCGCTGACAGAACGCATCGACCAACGTATTGGCAGCCTGATTGAACAACGGCCCCAGCGTCGCTCGCACCAAGGGCCCAGCGTAGTCAAATGATAAGTCCAGGCTGATCTTGCAAGCCTTCTCGCCCAGCGACTTGAAAATCCACAGGCCATGGAGTTGATTGAAAGGCCCCTCCTCCAGATTCATCTCGATCGACTGGCCAGGCACAAGGGTGTTGCGCGTCACGAACTGCTGGCTGACACCTCCCTTGGCGACCTTGAGACTGGCACGCATGTTTTCCTCGCTGGCCTCAAGGACGGTCGCCGTCGCGCACCAGGGGAGAAACTCCGGGTAGCGCGCGACATCATTGACCAGGTCGTACAACGCCTTGGCGGGATAGGGCAGCAGGGCCGAACGTTGAATATGCGTTGTCATGCAGGCGTCATTTCCAAAGCTGGGCGGCAAACGTGACATGAATGCCGATGGGCGCCGATGGCGCATCGAAAAAGTGGGCGCATTGTCCGGTATTCATTCAACACGCTCAAGCATGCTGCAACACCGTAGCCGACAGAGCATCGACTGCCTATAATGCGGCCCCTATGGCCAAACAAAAGAAACACCCTACAGGGACCATCGCGCAAAATAAAAAAGCGCGACACGATTACTTCATCGAACACAAATTCGAGGCCGGTCTGGTCCTGGCCGGTTGGGAAGTAAAAAGTCTGCGTGCTGGCAAGGCGCATTTGATCGACAGCTACGTGGTGCTCAAGGATGGTGAGGCTTGGCTGATGGGCAGCCATATCACGCCACTGACAGCCGCCAGCACGCATGTCATCGCCGACCCGACACGCACCCGTAAACTGCTGCTCAACCACCGCGAGCTGGACCGACTCCATGCCGCTGTACAGCAAAAAGGCTACACCTGTGTCGCCTTGTCGATTTACTGGAGCCAGCACTTGATCAAGTGCGAAATTGCTCTGGGCAAAGGCAAGAAGGAATACGACAAGCGCCATACCGAGCGCGAGCGTGATTCCGATCGCGAATTGCAGCGTGCCGTGCGCAGTAAAGGCAAGGACGAGTAACACTCGCAGGTTTGTGCCGCTGCAGCCTCCCCGGCTGCAGCTTGCACGCCTGTTCCTATAACCCTTTGCGTCGCTCGGCCCGAGCCACTCGCTGCGCCTGCTGGCGCACCTCTTCCAGTACCTCCTGCACATACAGGATGTGCCGGCTCGATACTGCCCGCGCCTCCTCTGCACGCCCTTCGATAATCGCCAGGTATAACTCACGATGCTGGGCAATCAGCATGTCGCGGGTTTCCGCACGCTGCTTATACATGCCGCCGATGTTGGTCACGACATTGCGCTTGAGCAGGTCGAACAAGCCACGAATCGTGTGCAGCAGCACCGCATTGTGGCTCGCTTCGGCAATGGCCAGATGAAAGCTGGCATCGGCCTCCCCTTCTGCGGCTCGACCGGCTTCGTCGGCGCGCGAGTAACAATCTTGCAGCGCATTGAACGCGACCGTAAGACGCTCTCTATCCAGCTCCGTGGCGCGCTTTGCAGCGTAATACGCGCAAGAGGCCTCCAAAGTATGACGAAACTCGAGCAAGTCCCGCTGCGCCTCAGGGTTGTTCTCCAACAGCACCAGCAACGGATCGCTGAACGTGGAGCCCAATGACTCGACCACATAATTCCCACCACCCTGGCGGCTGACCAGTATTCCCTTGGCCACCAATTTCTGAATCGCCTCACGCAGGGACGGTCGCGAGACACCGAATTGCTCGGACAACGCGCGCTCAGCCGGTAAGCGTTCGCCGGCCTTCAGTGTTCCTTCAAGAATCATCCCCTCAAGCCGTTCGACGATATCGTCGGACAAACGGCGCTGGCGGACCTGATCGAAAACCATCACTCACTCTCCACATGCCCCGCGGCAATGGGGGCCCCCTATTCTCGCCTATTGCGCCCGCGCCGACACTCATCAGATTTGGCTTTTGCCTACAACTCAGGCGGACGAGCACTACGACCTGCGACGAAAGTTGTAGTGCTTGAAATTGACACAAACCCCACAAGGCTTTTAACCTAGCGCCACGGCATTGTAAATTGGTATTACCAATTATCCAATGCCGGCCTATCCAACAACAATTAGGGGCCACCCCATATGCAAGCCTGGCAACAACTCTATAGTCCGCTTGGTAGTCTTGGCCTGTCCGCCCTGGCGGCAGTCATCCCCATCGTGTTCTTCTTCCTGGCCCTGGCGGTGTTTCGCCTCAAAGGCCATGTCGCAGGAAGCATCACCTTGGCACTGTCGATCCTGGTGGCGATTTTTGCCTTCGGGATGCCCGCCGACATGGCCTTGGCCGCAGCTGGCTACGGATTTGCCTATGGTCTCTGGCCCATCGCCTGGATCATTGTCGCGGCGGTGTTTCTCTACAAATTGACGGTCAAGAGTGGTCAGTTCGAAGTGATCCGAAGCTCCGTACTGTCCATTACCGACGATCAACGCCTACAGGTGTTACTGATCGGCTTTTGCTTTGGTGCCTTCCTGGAAGGTGCTGCCGGTTTCGGTGCCCCTGTGGCGATTACTGCCGCGCTCCTGGTGGGCCTGGGCTTCAATCCACTGTACGCAGCCGGCCTGTGTCTGATTGCCAACACCGCTCCGGTGGCGTTCGGCGCGCTGGGCATCCCGATTATCGTGGCAGGCCAAGTGACCGGTATCGACGCCTTCAAGATCGGCGCAATGACCGGCCGCCAACTGCCTTTGCTGTCGATGTTCGTACCGTTCTGGCTGGTGTTCATGATGGACGGCCTGCGCGGCGTCAAGGAAACCTGGCCTGCCGCGCTGATAGCCGGTTTTAGTTTTGCCGTGACCCAGTACTTCACCTCCAACTTCATCGGCCCAGAACTGCCAGACATCACGTCGGCGCTGGCCAGCCTCATTTGCCTGACGCTGTTCCTGAAGGTCTGGCAACCCAAGCGCAACGTTGAAATGGTTGGCGCCAGCGTCGGCGCAGCAGCCGTGAAAAGTACCGGCGGTTTCGGCGCGCAACGCACCACCCAGGCTTCGCCCTACAGCCTGGGTGAGATTTTCAAAGCCTGGTCCCCGTTCCTGATTCTGACCGTGCTGGTGACCATTTGGACCTTGAAACCCTTCAAGGCCCTGTTTGCCTCGGGCGGCGCGATGTACAGCTGGGTGTTCAACTTCGCCATCCCGCACCTGGATCAGCTGGTGATCAAGACCGCTCCCATCGTTGTATCGCCAACGGCCATCCCGGCGGTATTCAAGCTGGACCCGATCTCCGCCACCGGCACCGCCATTTTCTTTTCCGCAGTCATCTCGATGCTGGTGCTGAAGATCAACTTCAAAACTGGTCTGACCACTTTTAAAGAAACGTTCTATGAGCTGCGCTGGCCGATTCTGTCGATTGGCATGGTGTTGGCGTTCGCGTTTGTCACCAACTACTCGGGCATGTCCTCGACCATGGCCCTGGTGCTCGCAGGAACGGGGGCGGCCTTCCCGTTCTTCTCGCCGTTTCTCGGCTGGCTGGGCGTATTTCTCACTGGCTCCGATACCTCCTCCAACGCACTGTTCAGCTCGCTACAGGCCACCACCGCCCACCAGATCGGCGTCAACGACACCTTGCTGGTGGCGGCCAATACCAGCGGTGGCGTGACCGGCAAGATGATCTCGCCACAATCCATTGCCGTGGCCTGCGCGGCAACCGGCCTGGTCGGCAAAGAGTCGGATCTGTTCCGCTTCACCCTCAAGCACAGCCTGTTCTTTGCAACTATCGTCGGTTTGATCACCTTGATTCAGGCCTATTGGCTGACCGGCATGCTGGTGCACTGATCAATTTGAACACCCCGTAAACCTTGCGGCCGACCCTCGGCCGCCCGTTGATCCACGCCCCGGCCTGCAAGGCTGCTGAAAGCTTCACCGACTATCTTCAGCAGCCTCGTCGGACGAATAACCGGGCCCACCCGGAGAAATGCCTGATGAGCGAGCTCTTTTACAACGCAGTGCCTAACGCCACACGCGTGGCGCCTCCCGTGCGCGAACCCCGTCAATATCCTCGTCAGAAACCGACCAGGGTGTATCTGTTCGGCACCTGCGTGGTTGACCTGTTTTATCCACAAGCGGGCATGGATGCGATCCACCTGCTCGAACGTGAAGGGATTCGTGTCGAGTACCCACAAGGGCAAAGCTGCTGCGGGCAACCGGCCTACACCAGCGGTTACACGGATCAGGCCCGGGAAGTGGCCAGGGCCCAGTTGGCATTGTTTGCCGAAGATTACCCGGTGGTCGTGCCGTCCGGCTCTTGTGCCGGCATGCTGCGCGAGCACTATGCCGATTTGTTCAAGGACGAGCCGGCCACGCTGAAAAAAGTCCAGGCACTGGCCGAGCGCACCTTTGAACTGGCGGAGTTTTTACTGAATGTGTGCCAGGTGCAGTTCAAGGACAGCGGCGAGCCGGTCAAGGTGGCGCTGCATACCTCCTGTTCAGCACGGCGGGAAATGAATACCCATCTGCACGGCCGTGCGCTGTTGGCGCAGCTGGGCAATGTTGAGCGGGTCGAACACAACCATGAGAGCGAATGCTGTGGCTTTGGTGGGACCTTCAGCGTCCGAATGCCGGATATTTCCGGCGCGATGGTCGCCGACAAGACCCGTGCACTGAAGGAGTCCGGTGCCCATCAAGTGATCAGCGCCGACTGCGGCTGCCTGATGAATATCAATGGCGCCTTTGAAAAACAGCAACAAGCGTTACGCGGCACGCACCTGGCAAGTTTTCTCTGGCAACGTACCGGGGGTGGACAATGAGCGCTCAAACGCTGATTCCCACGGTCCAGGTCGAAGAAGATTTCCGCACTCGAGCCCGTCACGCGCTGAGCGATGCGCAACTGCGAAACAATTTTCGCAGTGCCATGGACTCTCTGATGGCCAAGCGTGCCAATGCCTTCAGCGATGCGGGCGAACGCGAAGAACTACGCGCACTGGGTAACGCCATACGCGCACGTGCTTTATCCAAGCTGCCCGACCTGCTCGAGCAACTGGAACAGAACCTGACGCGCAACGGTGTGAATGTGCACTGGGCGCAAACGGTGGACGAGGCCAATGGCATCGTTCTTTCGATCATCCGTGCTCACGAGGCGCGGCAAGTGATCAAAGGCAAATCGATGGTCAGCGAAGAGATGGAAATGAACCATGTCCTCGAGGCCCAGGGCATTGAATGCCTGGAGTCGGACATGGGCGAGTTCATCGTCCAGCTGGACAACGAAAAGCCCTCTCACATTATTATGCCGGCGATCCACAAGAATGCCGGCCAGGTCGCATCCTTGTTCCACGACAAACTGGGCGTGGAGTACACCAAGGATGTCGACCAACTCATTCAGATCGGGCGCAAGGTTTTGCGCCAGAAGTTCTTTGAAGCGGACATCGGCGTATCCGGTGTCAACTTCGCCGTGGCTGAAACCGGCACCCTGCTGCTGGTGGAAAACGAAGGCAACGGGCGAATGTCCACCACCGTGCCGCCGGTGCACATTGCTGTTACCGGCATCGAAAAGGTGGTCGAGAACCTGCGCGACACCGTGCCGCTGTTGTCGTTGCTGACCCGCTCGGCGCTGGGCATTCCGATCACCACTTACGTCAACATGATCTCCGGCCCGCGCAAGGCCCACGAGCTCGACGGCCCGGATGAAGTACACCTGGTGCTGCTCGACAATGGCCGCAGCCAGGCCTTTGCCGACAGCGAACTTCGCCAGACGCTCAATTGCATCCGCTGTGGCGCCTGCATGAACCACTGCCCGGTCTACACCCGCGTCGGAGGGCATACCTATGGCGAGGTCTACCCCGGCCCGATCGGCAAGATCATCACCCCCCATATGGTCGGCCTGGCCAAGGTTCCCGATCATCCCAGCGCCTCGTCGTTGTGCGGCGCCTGCGGCGAGGTCTGCCCGGTCAAAATCCCGATCCCGGCCCTGTTGCGACGCTTGCGCGAAGAGAACGTCAAGGCACCCGACAGCCCTCATCAGGTCATGCGCGGCCAAGGCAGCAAGTACTCGCCCAAGGAGCGCTTGATCTGGAACGCGTGGGCTTTGCTCAATCGCTCCCCCCTGCTTTACCGCGCCTTTGGCTTCTTCGCCACGCGCCTGCGCAACCTGACCCCAAGCAAGATCGGCCCCTGGACGCAAAACCACAGCGCGCCAAAGCCAGCCGCCCGCTCGTTGCATGAAATGGCCCGCGAACATTTGGCCCAGCAGGAGGCTCGTCGATGAGCAGCAAACAGAACATTCTCGCCAAGCTGCGCAAGAGCCTGGAAGGCACCACCCCAATAGCCGACAACTTCGACGAAGCCTTGGTAACGACCCCGTGGAGCTACGCCCCCGAGCAGCGCATCGGGCAACTGCGCAAGTTGATGGAAGCGGTGCATACCGAAATCCACATGACGTGCGGCCAAGACTGGCCTGCCCTGCTGGCGAAGCTGGTGAGCGATCGCCAGCTACCTGACCTGTTGATTGCGCCCAGCACTGAACATGGCCAGCGGGTTACTGAATACTGGCAGCAACACCCTGGCCTGCCAGCGCTTAAAGCCTATGACCGGCCGGTGGAGGAATGGAAAACCGAGCTGTTCAATGACACCTCTGCCAGCCTGACCAGCACCCTGGGTGCGATCGCTGCCACCGGTAGCCTGATCGTCTGGCCAACCCGAGAAGAACCCCGCCTGATGAGCCTGGTACCGCCGGTGCATTTCGCCCTGCTCAAGGCCAGCCAGATTCACGACAACCTTTATCAAGTCCAGCAACGCCAGCAATGGGCAGCCGGCATGCCCACCAATGCGCTGCTGATTTCAGGCCCGTCAAAAACGGCAGACATCGAACAAGTACTGGCCTACGGCGCTCACGGTCCCAAGGACCTCGTGGTGTTGATCCTGGAGGACCAATGAGCCTGCCTGCTGCTTTTTTGACTGAAGTACAACGGCTGATTCCTGGAGAGCGCCGCTTCGACGACCCCACCTCGACCCTGGCCTTCGGCACCGATGCCAGCTTCTACCGGCTCATCCCCAAGCTTGTGGTGCGCGTCGAGTCAGAGGATGAAGTGGTCGGGCTGCTCAGGCTGGCCCACCAGCAGCGGGTGCCGGTAACCTTCCGCGCGGCCGGCACCAGCCTGTCGGGCCAGGCCATCAGCGATTCAGTGCTGATCGTTTTGGGCGACCACTGGAACGGCCGGGAAATCCGCGGCCAGGGTACTCAGATCCGATTGCAACCGGGCGTGATCGGCGCTCAGGCCAATGCGTGGCTCGCCCCTTTTGGTCGCAAGATCGGACCAGACCCCGCCTCGATCAACGCCTGTAAAATCGGCGGAATAGTCGCCAACAATGCCAGCGGGATGTGCTGCGGGACCGCGCAGAATACCTATCACACGCTGGCCGGCATGCGCCTGGTGCTGGCCGATAGTACATGCCTGGACACAGAAGAGGCGGCCAGTGTGGCCGCCTTCCGAGACAGCCATGGGATGCTGCTTGAGGAACTGACCAGGCTGGGGCAAGCGACCCGTGCCAACACTGAATTGGCCAGCAAGATCCGGCACAAGTACCGACTGAAAAACACCACCGGGCTTTCACTCAACGCGCTGGTCGACTTCGACGACCCGATCCAGATGCTCATCCATCTGCTGGTCGGCTCGGAGGGCACGCTTGGCTTTATCAGTGCGGTCACCTACGACACGGTCGTTGATCATCCCCACAAGGCCTCGGCCCTGATTGTGTTTCCCGATGTGCAGACCTGCTGCAACGCGGTCACCGCCCTGAAAAGCCAGCCGGTGTCCGCCGTCGAACTGCTGGACCGTCGTAGCCTGCGCTCGGTTCAAGATAAACCTGGCATGCCAGCATTTGTTCAGCAGCTATCCGATGGCGCCTGCGCTCTGCTGATCGAGTCTCGTGCGGCTTCGCAGTCGCTACTGCACGAGCAACTGACGCACATCATGGATTCACTGACCCGCTTCCCCGTGGAGAAGCAGGTCGACTTCACCGAAGACCCGCGCGAAAACGCACGCCTCTGGGCCATTCGCAAAGACACCTTCCCCGCCGTCGGCGCAGTGCGCAAGACGGGCACCACGGTTATCATCGAAGATGTCACCTTCCCGGTCGAACAACTGGCCGCGGGCGTCAATCGGCTGATTGCGCTGTTCGACAAGCACCACTACGACGAAGCGATCCTGTTCGGCCATGCGCTGGAAGGCAACCTGCACTTCGTCTTCACCCAGGGCTTCAACAACCCCGAAGAAGTCAGCCGCTACCAAGCCTTCATGGACGACGTAGCGCAACTGGTGGCCGTAGAGTTCGGCGGCTCGCTCAAGGCCGAACACGGCACCGGCCGCAACATGGCACCTTTTGTAGAACTGGAATGGGGTGCTGACGCCTATCAACTGATGTGGCAGTTGAAACGCCTGCTCGACCCCACCGGCATCCTCAACCCGGATGTGGTGTTGAGTGATGACCCGCAGATCCATCTCAAGCACCTCAAACCCCTGCCTGCAGCCGACGACATCGTCGACAAATGTATCGAGTGCGGCTTTTGCGAGCCGGTCTGCCCCTCCAAGGGCCTGACTCTGAGCCCGCGCCAGCGCATCGTGATGTGGCGCGATATCCAGGCCAGAAAACGTCGCGGTGAAGACACCGCGGCGCTGGAGCAGGACTTCCAGTACCAGGGCATCGATACCTGCGCAGCCACCGGGCTGTGCGCTCAACGCTGCCCGGTGGGTATCAACACGGGTGAATTGGTGAAGAAACTGCGCGCACGCAGCGCCGACCATACCCGAACCGCCGACTGGCTAGCCGAGCATTTCAGCGGCGCCCTCACCGGTGCGCGCCTGACACTGCGAGCGGCCAACGGTGTGCGCAAGCTGCTGGGTGCTCCGCGCCTGGCCAGGATTTCTGCTTCGTTGAGCAAGGTGTCGAACGGGCGCCTCCCGCAATGGACGCCGGCCATGCCACAACCGGAGCACCCGATCCGCTTCAGCCCACAGGTAACGGATGCGCGACCCCGCGTGGTGTATCTGGCGGCTTGCGTATCGCGGGTCATGGGCCCGTCTGCGAGTGATAGTGAGCAAACCTCCCTGCTGGATAAAACCCGCGGCCTGCTGGAAAAGGCTGGTTATCAAGTGGTGTTCCCGGACCATCAGCACAACCTCTGCTGCGGGCAGCCCTTTGCCTCCAAGGGCTATGCCGAACAAGCCGAGCTCAAACGCCAGGAGCTGATCGCCGCCCTCCTGCACGCCAGCCGTGGTGGCCTCGACCCGATCTACTGCGACACCAGCCCTTGCACCTTGCGACTGGTTCAAGACCTTGGCGACACCCGCCTGGACCTTTACGACCCGGTGCGATTCATCAGGACCCATTTGATGGACAAGCTGGTATTCACCCCGCAAGAAGCGCCGATTGCGGTTCACGTCACCTGCAGTACCCAACACCTTGGTGAAAGCCAGGCACTGATCGATCTGGCCCGTCGTTGCAGCAAAGAGGTGGTCGTACCCGAGGGCATTCATTGTTGCGGCTTTGCCGGCGACAAGGGCTTCACGACGCCAGAGCTCAATGCTCATTCGCTACGCACGCTCAAGAGCGCCGTGCAGTATTGCGATGAAGGGATCTCCACCAGCCGCACCTGCGAGATTGGTTTGTCGAATCATGGCGGCATCGACTATCACGGGCTGGTGTACCTCGTTGATCGGGTGACCCGGCCTCGGGCGCTGTAACGGCGGCATGGCAAATTACTGTTAGGCGTAGAACCCTTGTCATCCAGCGCAGTCCATCAAGATAAGTCCCAACACCTTGGGACCAACTTGCCCCGCCGAGTGTGTTTACGACGACGGGGTTACTTTCTGCAAAGGAGAGTCACATGATGCGTACCGCGATTTCTGGCTTGTTCATGGCTTGTGTGTTGTTGGCTTCCCCAGTGTTTGCCGCAGAGGACAACTGCGATGCCAAACTGCAAACCCTCAACGATGGTATTTCGCAGAACCCGCGAGTCGGCGCAGCAAAAACCGCAGAGCTCAAAGCACATCAAATGGAAGCCCAATCAGCCAAGGCCAAGGGCGACACCAGCACCTGCGTGATCGAGGCCGAAAAAGGCATTCGGATACTGCTCGACCATCAGAAAAGCAGGGGCTGATGCGCGCTTCAGATTGATGACCTGTAGCCGCTGCCGATAGGCTGCGATGCGGCCCGCCAGGGGCGCCAGATTTCTATATCCTGCGCCCGCTTCGCGGTCGATCGCAGCCTAACGGCAGCGGCTACAGCATTTTCAATCTGAAAAAAATCGAACCCTCACCTTGGCCGCGCAGTCCACCCTACAGGCCCTGGATAAACCAGGCCGGTGTCCAACCTTGGCAATGCCATGTCTACTTCCAGGAGTTATCCTATGAAGCGTCTGACGTTGACCGGTGTGTTCGCTGCCGCCGTATTGCTGGCGTCCCCGACCTTTGCCGCCGAGGATCTGTGTGCGGCCAACCTGACCAAAATCGATAACCAGATGGCCACGGCGGGCGCCAGCGCCAATGCCGATCCGATGTACAAAACGGTTGAGGAGGATAAAGCCAAGGCGATGTCCGCCCAGGCTTCCGGCGACACCAAGACGTGCATCGCCCTGACCACCAAAATCCTTGATGACATTGAAAAATCCACCAAGGGCGATGGCAACGGCGCAGGGCAGTAGCCCGATTCGACTTCGATTGCGAATCGGCATATACTCGACACCTGACCGCCAAAACGGTCAGGCTAGAGCAGAAAATGGGGCCGATTTGGATTCGACGCCGGTAACGAAACTCTAGGTGCATGCCGAGTTGGTAACAGAACTCGTAAATCCACTGTTGCAACTTTCTATAGTTGCCAATGACGAAACCTTCGAGGGTTACGCTCTCGCTGCGTAAGCAGCCGAGCCCGCCCTTCTGGTAGCTTCGGCTCCAGCAATCACTAGGGGATGCCTGTAAACCCGAAGTGATTGTCATACAGAACAGGATCGCCGTGCAGTACGTTGTGGACGAATCGGCTAAAACTTACACAACTCGCCCAAAGCACCCTGCCCCTCGGGCCGCTGCGGGTTAACTTAATAGAGAAGGCTACGCATGTAGTACCGACAGCGGAGTACTGGCGGACGGGGGTTCAAATCCCCCCGGCTCCACCAAATCCTCAAAAAAAGACGTCCACGGACGTCTTTTTTTGTGTCTGGAATTCGGTGAAATAGTGCGTTGGACGAAGCACACATCCAGCGCGCCTCCACGCTGATGGATGACTACCTCGCCGAGATTCAGCGCCTGACCGAACAGGAGCCGGTCAATAGCCGCCAGCTGAGCTATGCCGACTCACAAGCGCTCAAGGATTTGTTTGCCGGCGGCCACTTCGCCACGGCCAAAGCCCATGGCGATCGCTGGCGAGCGTTCGTGCGCTTGAGTCGATCAGAGGACGGCCCCGGTTACAACGATGCGCGCCAGATCAATAGACAGACGCTACAAGACTATGCCGCGTATCTGCGTCATCAGATCCAGCAAGGTGAACTCTGCATCGCCACCGCGCAGAACCGCCTGAGCAGCGTCAACCGCACCCTCGCTGCGCTGCGCGGTGATCAGGACGTGAGGATCGCCAGTCCGAGTCAGGCGTTAGGACAGAAGCGCTCGAGCGTACGCACCCGCGCGCCGGATGGCCAAGACCACCAACAGGTGCGGCGAGTACTCGAGGCGCTGGGCGAACAGCAACACGTGCGGGTGGCCGCGATTGTCCTGTTGGCCCGCGCAACCGGTATGCGCCTGCGCGAAGCAATCCTGGCTGACCTGCCACGCTTGCACCGCGAAGCCGAACACTTCGGCCGCATCAACATCCAGGACGGTACCAAAGGCGGCCGCTCAGGGGCATCAGCGCAGCGATGGGTCGTGGCAAATGAAGCGGTGAAGGCGGCGCTACAATTGGCTCGTCATGCGTCGCCGCCCTGCAGCCGCAACTTGCTGGCACGAGACGAAAGATACGTCGCGTTCCTGCAACAGACCGTGCTCCCCGCCCGCGAAACGCTGCATGAACAAGGACTGAAGGGTTTCCATGAACTGCGAGCGGCCTACGCCTGCGAACGTTACGAGCAGCTCACGGGCCACGCCGCACCGGTCAATGGTGGTTACTGCTATCGCATTGACCGTGAACTGGATCGACAGGCGCGGCAACAAATCAGCGTTGAACTCGGCATAACCGGATCGATGTGGTGTCGGCCTACATTGGAGGTCGAGCGTGACCAAGCCCTTCGATATGGCGCTGTTTCTGAGCGGCGTACTGACCGGCTCGAAGGCCACGCAACAACGCCACCTACGGCAAGCCCGAATCATGCAAGCGGCCATTCAACAGCGATGGCAGCGCGATAATCCCTGGACCTGGCAGTTCAAGCATGTGCACTGGTTTCTCACTCAGCACCTGAAAGGCCACTCCGACGCCACCCGGTATTACTATCGACTCACTGCTCTGAAAGTCTGGAAGCGATTAGGGCACGACCGGAAGTTGCTGATGGGTCGCTCGACTAGTCGTGGGTAGACAAGCAATCACTGCGTCCCAAACTTGGGACGCAGTTCAAGTCGCAGCGCTGCTGGTCTCAGAGAAGCTAACCAGTATTTCGACTTAGTTCTCCAGCGCACGAACTCGATTTTTTCGTTGCTGTTCCACTGATTGATCAGACTTCTGCAAGGTGAAGTCGAAGTCGATTTCGGCAAAACGACCGGACACACCATGGGCCGCCGCACGCTGCTGATCGTCGCTGAAGGTGATCTTGGCGATCAGTTCGTCACGGGTGGCATAGGCGAAATCGTCGTGCAGGTATTGATCGCCATCGAGATTGATCTGAGTGGTCAGGTGACGATGAGCCGGTGCTGAAATGAAGAAGTGCACGTGCGCCGGACGCTGGCCATGACGACCCAGTTGATCGAGCAGTTGCTGGGTCGGACCGTCCGGCGGGCAGCCATAACCCGACGGCACGATGCTGCGGAAACGGTAACGGCCTTCGGCATCGGTAATGATGCGGCGGCGCAGGTTGAATTCCGACTGAGTGGTATCGAAGTACGAGTAAGTGCCGCCGGTATTGGCGTGCCAGACATCCACCACGGCGCCGGCCAGCGGTTCACCTGCTGTATTGAACACACGGCCCTGCATGAACAGCGCCACGCCCGGATCGACGCCATCATCGAGACGCGCTTCAAAGTTCGACAGTGGCGCACCCGCAACGTACAGCGGCCCTTCGATGGTCCGCGGCGTGCCGCCGGACTTGCCAGCTTGCTCGTCTTCGGCGTCCATCAGCAGGTCGAGGTAATGCTCCAGACCGAGCCCGGCCACCACTAGACCCGCCTCCTGGCGCGCGCCCAACACGTTGAGGTAATTTACGGCCTTCCAGAATTCTTCCGGGGTCACGGCCAGGTCTTCGATGATGCTCATCGAATCACGAAGGATCCGGTGGATCAGCGTCTTGACCCGTGGGTTACCGGCGTTATTGGAGAGTCCGCAGGCCTCTTCAAGAAACTTCTGGACACTAACAGTGTGGGCAATCTTGACGTTCATGATTAATCCTCATTTTGTTTTTATTAGCGCATTGATAGAGAACACTTGGCGATCATCCTCGTGAAGGGAGGATGGGTGACGTCACAGAGCCTTAACATTACCTAATGGGTATCGGGCCCCGCGCCGTCGAACGTCTTTAAAAACCTAAGAACTGATCAAAAAGGGATCGTCAGCTTCACCCGGTACGCATTACCTTCTGCGCGGTTGCGAACCTGAGTCTCTTGCTCCCACTTGGCTGTTAAAAACCAGCCCTTATCGCTCGTGTATTTCACAGTAGGGCCGATCGCTATCGCCCTCCCTTTATTGTCTTCGACACGATCACCGTCTTGCCGGTCGTCTGTGGTCTGGTAGAGTATGTAACCGCCCACACCGACCACCCAGCCATTACCCAAACCCCAACCTACTGCGTAATCTGCGTGCAGTTCCTGGCCGGAACGGTAGTCGGTAGCGTTATTGCGCAGGTTGAAGTCATACATGGTTTTCACATCGACGTTGAGCCCGTTCGGGTCGATGTAGGACACCGCCACCACCGGTTCAACCACCCAGTAATTGCGCCCGATATTGGCCAGATCACCGCGATCGTATTCACCTGATGGCGCAATAAAATCCAGGGCGACAATGCTGTGCAGCTTTTCGCTGTGATGAAAGCCGAGCGCCGGCCCGAAGATAATGTCCCCCAATCCCTGTTTACTCTGCGACTGGCCGTTGAGCTCAACCTTGAGGTCCACCAGCGGCACGATGGCGTGGAAGGCTAGGTTTCCACCCAGCACCTGCTGCTCGGTGACCCAGATCAATCGTGGGGCTATGGCGTTTGCCCGAACCCTGAAGTCCACCGGCACTTTCTCGCCATGGTTGCCGCGCAGGGAATCGGCCTCGTAATGACTTACAAAGAACTGCGAATACAAGCCCGGTGGTGGCATAGCGCCGGACATGTAGTTTTCCGCCCCCATCGGGTAAGACGATCCACCGCCTTCGGTGGCATGAACACCGGCACTGGCAGCCGCCAGCAGGCTCAATCCGGCACGGCACAGATGACTTGCACGCATGGCTCGCGATACAGCTTTCATAAGGTGATGACCTTTTATTGTTTTTATAATCAGCCGACACCCTGCTGACCATCGGGAGGTCAGCAGCGTCTGGCGCTGTGTTGCGGTTGAACTCAGATGCGTTTGAACAGCGCCGACCGTGTGGTCTCAGTGGCGCCATCGGCGGCGCTATAGAAACGCTCCATGAAGATGTCGCGTTCGAACAGCCGCCCTTGCATCAGGCAAGTAATCGCCGAATCGATCATCACTGGCGGGCCACACAAGTAGGCTTTGCGGCTGCTGAAGCGACCGTCGAAATGCTGCTTCGCGGCGTCATGCACGTAGCCTTTGAAGCCAGTCCACTCGGTGTCCTCTACCGCTTGGCTGAGCGCGGGCACGTAGGTGAAGTTGACGTGGTCCCGCGCCAACGCCTCGAACAACTCGTGGTTGTAGAGTTCGGCCAGGTTGCGCGCGCCCTGGAACAACACGATCTGACGCGTATCGCCCACCTCCAGCAGGTCGAGAATCATCGATTGCGGGCTCGATAGCCCCGAGCCTCCAGCAATAAAAATCAGGTCGCCGCTTTGCGAAGTGCGCACGAAAAACTGCCCGTACGGCCCGGACAAATCCACTGCGTCACCGACCTTCAAGTCATCGTGAATCTTGCCAGTGGCCAGGCCGCCATCAACACGCCGCACGTGCAGTTCAACTTCATCGGCGCGACTCGGTGGATTGGCCAGCGAGAATGCCCGCGTGCCTTCAACCCCAGGCAGTTGCAGGTTAATGTATTGACCGGCCTGGAACGCCATTGGCCGATCAAGCTTGAGGTGTACGCCCTTGATGGTCGGCGACAGGTCCACCAGCGCGCTGACCACGGCGCGGTAGTCCTCGACGGGATGCCCGAGGAAATCTGGGTCTGCATCGATATCCGCCTCGATCACCATGTCGCTCTGCGGGATCGCACAGCACGCCAATACCTTGCCTTCATCGCGTTCCATATCCATCAAGGCAAAAGACGATGCCGCACCCAGGTCAGCTTCGCCTTCCAGCACCTGGACTTTACAGGTGGCGCAGGTGCCATGCCCGCAGGCAAATGGCAGCCAGACACCCTGGCGCAACGCTGCCTGGAGAATGGTCTGCCCCTCTTCCACTTCGATCTGCTCGCCAGTGGGTTCGATGGTTACTTGGTAGCTCATCGCCGTGTCCTCAGTTGAAGCTGCCGGCAATGCCGTTCAAGCCAGGTGTATTGAGGTGCAACAGGCTTTTGTGGTCGATGCCGTTGTCAATTAGGCTCAACCCGTTGTCCGGGGTGAACGGGAGATCGTTCAGGCGCCACAGCGCCTGGCTGAAATCGACCCGCTCAGCATCCGGGTGCGGGGAAATCGAGGGCTTGACTACCAGCTCGATAAAGTCGGCGAAGGGCATCGCCGGTGGCAGCGGAAAGGTAAACGGGGCGCAGAACATCAGGTGTTTTTCCCAGCACAGGTACACCAGTTGCAGTCCATGGAAATTTTCCTGGCGATCCAGGGGTTGGGCCTCATAGGCACCGATGGAAGTCACGGGCATGATCTTGTCCTTCTTGTAATGTGGTTTTTGAAGCGGACCCGCAGGCCCACTTCGTCGCACGCCTCAGGCGTCAACCGGTCTTGAGCAGGTCCGGGTCAACGGGCGTCGCGGGCGCACTGTTACGATCGTTTGGGTGCCAGTCTTGCCAGCGTCGGTGCTCGGTGGAGCCCAGGTATTCGAAGTTGTCCTGACCGGGGTTAATGTTGTAGTAATCGCGCACCACCGACTCGACATCACCACCACCACAATTGCCCTGCAAAATCTGGTGCACGGGGAGCCAGGCTTGGATGTACTTGGTAGGCTCGTATTCGAAAATGTCGCAGCAGCCCTGGGAGCAAAAGTGATAACGCTCGCCTTCGTGCTCGGCACTGCGATGGCTGAGGGTGGTTTGGTCATCTGGCTCGCCGAACGACAGCGGGATCTGGCAGATTTGGCACAGCATCGGCAGGGTCGGGTTGTAGAAACGCTCACCCTTCTCTTGCAGCGCACGCCAGTGTTCAAAGCGTGGGCGATAGATCTTGTCGAAGGTGTCCGGGTACTTTTCCGAGAGCCAGTCGAGTTCTTCGTCGGTCGGCATCCAGGTGTGGAAGTTGGTAGCCTGACTGTATTGGTAGAAGATCGACCAGGCCTGGTGGCTGACGTGATCCTTGGCGATATTGGCCTCTTCGACATGCTTGGGCGGACGGATCCCGTAGCGCTCCAGGTCCTTGAACAGCGCACCACCTGCCTCTTCGAAATACACACCCCAGGCCTCGGACCAAGACATGACTTTGTTGGGCAGCATGTAGTCCATCATCATGCCGACCAGCGTCAGCAGGCGGTAACCGCGCCAGAACCACTTGTCGATCCAGCGCTGGATAATTGGCACGTTGTCCTCATGTTGCTCCAGCAGAAACTTGATCACCTCAAGGCCCAGGGTCATGTGCCGGGCTTCGTCGGACTGCGCGGAAAAACCGAAGGTGACCGTGGCCATGTCGCCGTTGAACGCCGCACCGGACATAAACGGAACAAACAGCAAGTTGGTCAGCACGTACTCGAACGAAAACGAGATCGCCGTGAGGAACTCGAACGGACCCGCTGTGCGTGCATCTTCGAAGAACGATTTTGGCACCGATAGGAACCACACGCGGTCGTGCATGTGGGCAAAATCATGCAGGCCGTTGAAGTGCTTGTTGTAGTGACTCATCGCGTGAATTTGGGTCTGCACGTGGCGCAGTTCGTCGATGGCCTGCATCTGGCACGCGATGCGCGCACCGGCGCCGCTGAATTGCCGACCGACCCGGGCGAAGCCTTGATAGGCCTGGTATTCCAGTGGCGTGACGCCCGACAGGAACAGCTTCAATGCGTTGACGTAACGGGCATCCGACAGCGTGGTATGGCCATTGTTTTGCGAGAACGCATCGAAGATTGCGTAGAGCTTTTTCTCTTTTTCGGCCTGGTACTTCCAGTAGGTGTCCATGGTCAGGCGGAACGGATCTTCCCACTTGTCCCAATCGGTAATCTTGATCCCTTCAAATCGCTCATGCGGGTAGATGTCCTCGTGGGTCTGGTAGCTCGGCTCCCAGTCCAAGTCACGGGTCATGCAGCGATATTTTTCTTTGGCATTAAGGCGTTTTTTCACGGCCATGATGGCGCTCCCGAATTCTTGTTATGGATCAAACGCGGCTGGCGGTTGGTGATCAGCTGTTCCAGTACAGGGAGAAGCTGTCGTCCTCTTCCATAACGTTGCCGCCCAAGGTGATCACGTACATCAGCATTTCCTGGATATCCCACGAGCTGCCGGTCAATTGCTCGACGGTTTCGCGACGAATATCCAGTCGGCCCTTGGCCTCGATGCGGATCATCGACGGTTGATGCTGGATCTCGGCATGTGGGTTGTCCTGGACAATCGCGTCGACAATCGAGCGGGCGTAGTCGGTGTCTTGTAAGTTCATGTAAACGAGGGAAGTCATTCGCTGGCTCCTGTCAGGCCGATTTTCTTTAGGCGTGCGCTGAACTCGGCGCAGACGGCATCCAGAGCGGACGCGTCGAGACTCATCGCAGCTAGGGGCTGAAGTGCCTCGACGGAACGGGCACTCCAATGATCGATCCAGCCTTGCACCAGCGACTTGTTGGCGGGGCTTTCGTTGATCACGGTTTTGAGCAGCGCATCGACCCAGCGCTGGCTTTCGGCGAACCACAGGCGCATGAACTCGGTCAGCATGCCGACCTGGCCGGCACCGTTGGCCGACAATTGCTCGTCGAGTTTGTGGAACAGCAGCGGGTACAACAGGCCATCGCTGACCAGGTTTTGCGCCACGGTCAGTTCGAACCAGTCACGAACCACCAGTGTGTCTTCGACATAGCGACGCAGGCCCTGCCACGCCGGGTCGTTTAGCCACTGTTGTTTGGCCTGGGCCAGCAACTGGACATCTCCGTCATCAAGCATCAAACCGATACGTGACAGGTACTGCGCTATACCTAACCGGTCCATGGCCTGGAACATGTGCATTTGCGTGACGCTGGTGCCGAAGCCGTCGGCGGCAATGTTGCTGTTATTCATGTTGGCACCCATCTCGGCGTGCCGCAGCGGCAACAACAGCTTGCTGATCAGTTGGACGTTCCGGGTGGACAGGCTGGCGAGCATGTCGCGTTTTTCGCAGAACGCGTAATCGTGCTCGGCGTTTTCCTGCATCTTGGCCCGAGCCTGAACGTAGGCGCCGTAGTAGTACTGGCGCGGGTCAGTGACCGCGTACCAGTCGGCCATCACCACCGCGGTGCGGGTGGCGTCATTGAGCAATTTGTCTGGCTGCCACAGCGGCCGGTAATGGAAATTGGTCGCGGATTCTAGATCGAAACTCGCTTCCTGGTAGCGGCTGGCGACTTTGTCGCCAAACCGGCGACGCGTGTGGCTGAAAGTGTTGCGGATTGTCTCGACGGTGGTCGTCTTGATCTCGACGCTCATGGAGTGGACTCCTGTAGTTATTGTTGGGGGCTTATTCGGTGTCGCGGGTTTCGCCGTAGCGCCACTTCCGCGCATCGGCGTCGAGGGCATCGGACATCTGTACGTCCATGTGCTGCACGTGGTTGTTTTCGCAGAATTGCTGAAACGCCTGACGCGGCAGCACCAGCTCGACGAACAGGTCGGGATAGCCAATGGCGAAGTCGAATTCGACAAAGACATCGCCTGGCTGGCTGCGTACACGGACGTAGCGCGGCATTTGATCGAAGGCGTTGCCAGGTTGGCTCATGCTCGAGTACTCCTTTGTTGTTATGCAGAGGTACAGAGCAACAACAGTGCCAGCGCTGTATGCGCAATTGAATAAACATAATAAAAACAATTAGTTAAATAGTTTTTTACAACTCTATGCGAACGACCAATGCGGTACCTGGGCGAGATAAAACTCGACGAGTTGATCATTTGATCAACCTCAATCCGACTTGCTTGAGCAAATGGTCAATCAGAAATGAACAGGCCGGCGCCCGTTGTGGCGCCGCCCCGTAGCGACCGCAGTGAATCGCTGAATATCAATTTGACTTTCAGGAGCATTTCGGGGCGTCTATATAGACTTTCAGCGAAACCAAGTCGTCGCTAGAGTTCTGACACGGTGCCTCGATTACGCCCCAGCCTAGGCGTAAGGCCCAGGGTCATCCCCACAAACAAAAAGATATAGGGTGTGTTTGCATGACCATGAAATACCGAGCCGCTGAGCATTCCGCACTGCTCAAGGATCTGACCGATCGAATTCATTTCCTCGGCAGCGAAGGTAAGATCTGGCTTGATGAGCAACGCATGATGCTGATGCAGGTTTCGGCGATGGCATCATTTCGTCGGGAGCTGCTCGAGATGATTGGCGAAGAACGTGCAAAGGGCTTTTTCCTTCGCCTGGGCTACCAGTCCGGGCTGAAAGACGCGGAACTGGCGAGAAAACTACGACCCAACGGCAGTGATATGGATATGTTCCTGATAGGACCTCAGTTGCACTCGCTCAAGGGCATGGTCAACGTTCGTCCATTGAAGATGGACATTGATATCGAGGCTGGAATCTTTTACGCCGACATCGAATGGATTGACTCTTTTGAAGTAGAAAACCACCAGAGTGAACAACTGCATTCTGATCAGCCTATTTGCTGGATGCTGCTCGGCTACGCGATCAGCTATTCGTCGTTCTTCATTGGCCGACAGATCATTTACAAGGAAGTCAGTTGCCGCGGATGCGGAGACAAAATGTGTCGAATCATCGGCAAGCCCGCTGAGGAGTGGGAGGATGCCGATACGTTCATGCGCTATTTCCAAAGTGATTCAATCATCGACGAACTGCATACCCTGCAACTCCAAGTCGAGAATATGAACCAACGTCTCCAGCTAGGTGCAGGTCAGTTTTACGGCATCGGTCGTTCGGCGATATATCGCAAAACCTGTGAACTGATTGACAAGGTTGCCCCGGGTAAAGCATCTGTGTTGCTACTTGGTGAAACCGGTGTTGGCAAGGAAGTCATCGCTCGAAGTTTGCATCTGCGAAGCGAGCGCGCCGGAGGTTCTTTCATTGCCCTTAACTGCGCAGCCATTACGCCAGACCTGATTGAAGCTGAGCTGTTTGGAGTCGAAAAAGGCGCCTACACCGGTGCTCAACAATCTCGCATGGGTCGCTTCGAACGGGCGCATGGCGGCACGCTGTTTCTCGATGAAATCATCGAGCTGACGCCACGAGCTCAAGCCAGTTTGCTGCGCGTTTTGCAGGAAGGGGAACTTGAGCGAGTGGGTGATAGCCAGACCCGCAGTGTCGATGTACGCGTCATCGGTGCTACTCACGAAGACCTCGGCCAGGCAGTGAAAGAAGGACGTTTTCGCGCCGACCTTTACTACCGATTGAATGTCTATCCAGTCCGAATTCCCGCGCTGCGTGATCGTCGCGAAGACATCCCGCTGTTGATTGAGCATTTCCTTGAAAAGCTGCATTTAAGCTACCAGAAAAAAACCCTCGGCCTTTCGGATCGTGCCAGCGAGGCCTGCTTGCGCTACGACTGGCCTGGCAATATTCGCGAACTGGAAAACCTTATGGAACGCGGAGTAATTATTACCGATAGCAACCAAAGCATTTCGGTAGAGGCTCTGTTCCCACACCTGTCCGCCGAAGCTCATAGCATTGGTCTGTCGAGCGAAGGTAATTTGATCAGTCAGAAGTTAGAGCCAACACATGAGTGGGTGGATCGGTTGCTCGATTTAGGAGTTAGCCTGGATACGATGGAAGAACAACTCTTGCAAGGTGCTATGGAACGCTCTCGGCAAAATGTCTCAGAAGCCGCGCGTCTGCTAGGAATGACTCGCCCAGCACTTGCCTACAGGCTGAAGAAATTGCCAGATGCCCCAGGGTCACGCTAACGATT
Organism: Pseudomonas sp. KH_021; assembly: GCF_057838865.1. Taxonomy (NCBI): domain Bacteria; kingdom Pseudomonadati; phylum Pseudomonadota; class Gammaproteobacteria; order Pseudomonadales; family Pseudomonadaceae; genus Pseudomonas; species Pseudomonas sp. KH_021. The sequence goes on from NZ_CM174477.1 coordinate 5,443,545, forward strand.
GCAAATGAAAAATGAAGGGCAAAGCGCGTGTAAAGTCGCGCCCGCTTCACACCAGAACAACGGGACCAGGCCCATCCCTCAATCCATCAACTTCGGGATCCGCGCACCCGTGCGATGCTGGGAAAATTGCATCGACGAGTCGATGAATTGCGTCGCATCTTTGTGACTAGTATTCGTGAAGGACATATCAGACATAGTAGATGTGGTCAGCCGAATTGCTCTATGCACATACTCACGCACCGCGTTGTCGATGCAGCCCAATCGACCGGGCGCGTTCCATGGCCGGAGAAAGCCTGCGTGCCTATGACCGCCACCTCAGCCTGCATCTGATGCTGCAGCCCTACCTGGCCAACCAGATTTTCAAAGACCCGGTGATCAATGGCCAAGGCATCCTGGGCCGTTGCCTGATCAGTTGGCCCGAGCGCCTGGCCGGCCAACGGCTCTACAAGGTGATCGACCTGACCCGAGATGCCAAAGTCCAGCACTACCAACAGCGGATCACCGCCCTGCTGCAAAAGCCCTGGTCGCTTCACAAGGATGGCTCACTCAATCCCGCCACGCTGGAGCTGACTCCCCGCGCCCGTCGGGCCTGGATCGATATTCACGACACCATCGAGTGCCAGTCTGGCGAGTTCGGCGAGCTAGCCGGCGTCCAGCCTGTCGCGAGCAAGGCCGCGGCGAATGTACTGCGTATCGCGGGCGGGCTGGCCATGGTTGAAGAAGCCAGTGCGTTGGACGAAGCACACATCCAGCGCGCCTCCACGCTGATGGATTACTACCTGGCCGAGATTCAGCGCCTGACCGAACAGGCGCCGGTCAATAGTCGACGCGAGGAAGAGGATCGGCTGCTGCGCTGGCTGGTGCAGAAAGGCTGGACCCACTTCACCGTCCGCGACGTCAATCGCAACGGTCCTCGTTTTGCCCGCAAGAGCGCTGACCATACGGCCTCTTTATTCGTCGGGCTGATCACTCATCGATGGCTGAGCTGTCACAACGGAAAAACTTTCGAGGCCCGCCATGTTTCGCCTCAATGACGCGGTGCGCCGCTACCAGGCGCAACATCCATCGCAACCTGAATCACGGCGTGTCGCCGCTTCTGTTGCCACTGTCGCCACACCACCCCTGGAGCTTACCAATCTCGCCCTGCTGATCAAGCAACTGCGTGAGGAAGGGGCACTGCTGCTGCACCACGAGGTCTCCTCAAGTAATTGGGAACCCCAGTAAGTTTAGATTTATCGGGGTTCCTGTGCTGGGCTGACCATCTCATTAGGGTCGGTGTTACTGCATGAGCGGAAAAATCTATAGGTTTGGCTTTAGTTTCTGAAGAGCTCGTAGCGCGCCTAAGAAGCTATCGGTTCATACAGCGCTCGTAGGCGGCCAGAACGGTGCGCTCCGACTGTACCAGATAGGCTTCGAGCATCTGGGTTGCCCCCTCTGGTCGCCCCTCTTCTATACAGCGCAGGATTGAAACGTTCATGTCGACGTAAGGCATATGCAGGAATTCGGGATCATCGAGTAGGCCGAAGGCCAACCGAAGCTCGGCAGATATCTGCCCATAGAACTCCACCAATCTCGGGCTGTCGGCTAGCTCGACGATAGCCTTGTGAAACATCATGTTAGCGGTGCCGACTGCCATCCAATCCTTGGCTTCACGCGCTCGCATGCCTACCTCCACCGCTTCACGCATATGCAGTGTTCCCGGGTGCAGCGGGTAACCCTGAGCAATGGCCTTGCATTCGATAAAGCGGCGTACACGATAGATGTCAATGATCGACGCCATATCAGGCTCCGCCACGGTCACCCCTCGATTGGGCTCATGCTTGAGCAACCCCTCACGGGTCAGGACCCTGAACGCTTCTCTCAAGGTGTTGCGTGAAATCTGCAGGCTTTCGGCCAGGGCCGCTTCGGACAGCCGCTGGCCCGGAACCAATTCACCTTCGACCAGCATTCTGCGGACCTTCTGGGTAATGGATTCTCCCAGCGAGCGAGGAAGTGAAGGTGAAAGGTCGTTCATGTTCGATCCAGAGTCAGAGAAAGTCATTTTGATGTCCCATCAGAGCTCAGCGCATGGCAGAAAGCAAGGGTGCCGTGTGCATCATAAAGTAACACGCAGGAGTGATAAGGTTACAAAGCAGCTCACATTGTCGATCAACAACCTGCGCATTGTTCAACAATCAAACGGCCATATATCAACACATCCGGCCCGATGATTGAGTCTTGGCACGCTCATTGCTCAATCAAACCATCTCCCACCGTAGGAATGATGCCGTGACACAGACAGCCGTGACACAGACCGCGCAAAATTTTACAAAGGCGCGACGCTCTTCCCTTATCGCCGCAATTTTCATGATGGCGACTTCTGCCATCGGCCCTGGATTCATCACCCAGACCGCCACGTTCACGGCCAAGATGGGTGCGGCATTTGCGTTCGGTATCCTGGCGTCGATTCTGATCGACTTCGTGGTTCAACTTAACGTCTGGCGTATCGTCTCCCTGACCCGAATGCGTGCCGCAGATCTGGCCAACAAAGCGATTCCAGGCAGTGGTTATCTGCTAGCGGTGCTGGTGATCTTCGGCGGGCTGGTGTTCAACGTCGGCAACATCGCCGGTGCCGGGCTGGGTCTGAACGCGCTGTTGGGGCTTGATTCAAAATGGGGCGGTAGTCTAAGCGCCCTGCTGGCCATCGGCATCTTCCTCTCCCACCGTGCCGGATTGGCCGTCGACCGGCTGATCGTCGTGCTGGGTTTGGTGATGATTGGCCTGACGCTGTTCGTGGCCTTTGCCTCTAACCCGCCACTGGGTGAAGCCCTCTACCAGACCGTACTTCCGGACCAGATCAACTTCGCCACCATTACCACCATTGTCGGAGGCACGGTCGGCGGTTACATCACATATGCGGGGGCTCACAAACTGCTGGATCGCGGTACTACCGGGGTAGAAAATCTCCAGGCAGTGACCAAAGCAGCCCTGAGCGGCATCATGGTCACCGGTCTCATGCGCTACATCCTGTTTCTCGCCATCCTCGGTGTTGTTGCCAGCGGCGTAGTCATCGACACCTCGGGTCAGGGTGCCAATCCGGCCGCACAAGCCTTCCAGGCAGCGGCCGGGCAGATCGGCCTGCGCGTCTTCGGTCTCATCCTCTGGGCCGCCAGTATCACCAGCGTGATCGGCGCCGCTTACACTTCCATTTCCTTTATCACCGTGTTCAAACCGAACATCACTGAGCAGGGTCGCAACCGCGCTACCACAGTGTTCATCGCCCTATCGCTGCTGATCTTTATCCTGATGGGTACTGCTCCTGCCGCACTGCTGCTCTTCGCGGGCGGTTTCAACGGCCTGATACTGCCAATCGGCCTGAGCCTCTTTATCTACGTCGGCTGGCGCCGGCCCGACCTCATGGACGGTTACCATTACCCACGCTGGCTGCTGGTGCTGGGCGCCCTGACCTGCCTGCTGACCTGGTACATGGCAATCAACTCCGTTGGGCCGATCTTTGCCTTCCTCAACGTCACCTGAGCCCGATAACGAACAAGGAGTCACGTTAATGCCAACGATAGATATCAACAGCGACCTGGGCGAAAGCTTTGGCGCCTGGAGCATGGGCGACGATGCCGCGATGCTCGATGTCGTGACCAGCGCCAATGTCGCCTGCGGTTTTCACGCCGGCGACCCGGCTGGCATCCTACTGACACTGAAAGCTGCAGCGGCAAAAAACGTCACCATTGGTGCCCATGTCGCTTACCCGGACAAAGTGGGCTTTGGCCGACGGAACATGGACGTGGCCAGCGATGAGCTGACTGCCGACGTGATCTACCAGATCGGCGCGCTGCAGGGCCTGGCCAAGGCCGCCGGCACCTCCGTGCGCTATGTGAAGCCCCATGGCGCCTTGTACAACACCATTGCTCACGATCGCCGTCAGGCGCTGGCCGTGATCGAAGCCATCCGCGCAATCGACTCCAACCTCATATTGGTTGCCTTGGCAGGCTCAAGCCTGATTGAACTGGCCCGTAACGAGGGTTTGCAGTGTATCGCCGAAGCGTTCGCTGACCGTGCCTATACGCCGCAGGGCACCCTCGTCTCTCGCCGCGAACCAGGCGCCGTGCTGCACGATCCCAAGCTCGTCGCCCAACGGATGCTGCGCCTCGTTGAAGACGGCACCATCGAAGCGATCGATGGCAGCCTGACCAAAATCCAGGCCGACTCGATCTGTGTCCATGGCGACAGCCCGGCAGCGGTGGAAATGGCCCGCGAGCTGCGCCGCGTGCTGGAACAGGCCGACATGTCCTTGCAACCCTTTGCCGGAGGTTGTCCATGAACGCCCTTGATCGCGCTCGTCAGGCGGCCATCGCCGCTGGCCGTGAAGCACGCTCCGCCTACCGTGGCGGTCTGGTCACCCCCACCGCCGGTATCGCACCGGGCATGACTCAAGCGAACCTGATTGCCTTGCCGCGTGACTGGGCCTATGACTTCCTGCTGTATGCCCAACGCAACCCAAAAGCTTGTCCGATCCTTGACGTCACTGATGCCGGAAGCCCAAGCACCCTACTGGCTGAAGGAGCTGATCTGCGAACTGATCTGCCCCTGTACCGCATCTGGCGTGACGGGAAGCTGGTGGAGGAAGTCAGCGACGCCACGAAAGCCTGGGCCGAACACGACGACATGGTGACCTTTCTGATCGGCTGCAGTTTTACCTTTGAAACGGCCCTGCAAGAGGCCGGCATTGAAGTGCGGCATATCGCCGATGGCTGCAACGTACCGATGTACCTGACCAACCGTGCCTGCCGTCCGGCCGGTCGTCTGAAGGGTGACATGGTGGTTTCCATGCGACCGATCCCCGCCGATCGCGTGGCCGAGGCCTCCGGTATCTCCGGGCGCTACCCCTCGGTCCATGGCGCCCCGGTGCACATCGGCGAGCCTGCTTTGCTTGGCATCCAGGACTTGGCTCGACCCGATTTCGGCGACGCCGTACGCATCGAGCCGGGAGAGATCCCGGTGTTCTGGGCTTGCGGAGTAACGCCTCAGGCGGCGGTCATGGCCTCGGGCGTACCCTTCGCAATCACCCATTCGCCCGGCCATATGTTCATCACCGATGTGCCTGACAGCACGTACCACGTCTAGGAGTCTCCTGTGCGTTTTTTACCGGTCAACCTGGACGCCCTGCTCGTCGAATTGAACGACCTGGACGAGACCCTGGCATTGTTCGACGCCCTGACGGCGGAGCCTATTGCGGGCGTGGAAGAAATCATTCCTGCCACACGAACCCTTCTGATCCAATTCCGCCCCAGCGCCATTGCGCAGCAGGCGCTCGTCAATCGTATCGCTGGCCAGGACCTGAGCCAGCGCCGCGCGATCGAGCATCGCCGGGTGGAAATTCCCGTTCATTACAATGGTGAAGACCTCGACGAGGTCGCCACGCTGCTGGGGATCAGCCGCGCAGAGGTGGTCCAACGCCACACCGCCCATGACTACAGCGTGGCCTTCTGCGGATTCGCTCCGGGCTTCGCCTACCTAACCGGCGGTGCGGGTTTCCAGGTGCCTCGCCGACAAACTCCCCGCACCCGCATACCCGCAGGTGCGGTTGCCTTGGCGGGGGAATTCAGTGGTGTTTATCCGCAAGCCAGCCCCGGTGGGTGGCAGATCATCGGTGTCACGCCTTTGCAGATGTGGGACCTGAACCGCGCTGAATCGGCCCTGCTGCGTCCCGGCTATAAAGTGCGTTTTACGGATGCCGGCCCGCTCCCGGCGGGCGGCCTGCCCGCCCCCACGGTGCCTGCAAGTGCCACCGCGCCCAGCGGTGCCTATCTGGAAATCATCACTCCCGGCTTGCACTGCGTTTTGCAGGATATGGGCCGTCCCGGCCAGACCGGCCAAGGCGTATCCCGCTCCGGCGCGCTGGACCTCGGCGCCCTGCGGGCGGCCAACCGCGCGGTCGGCAATCCTTCGGACATGGCATGTGTGGAAGCGGTACTCGGCGGCCTGAGCTTCGTCTGTCATGGCCGTGCGGTGATAGCAGTCACCGGCGCGCAAACCCCGGTCACCATCACCAACGCCAGTGGCCTGCAATGGCCTGCCGGCAACTACCAGCCCATCGAGCTGGAGGCCGGTGACAAGGTCAGCCTGGGTTCACCTTTGGCAGGGTTGCGCAGCTACTTGTCGATTCGCGGCGGCTTTGAGGTCGCTCCAGTGCTCGGCAGTCTGTCGACAGATACCCTCGCCCAGGTCGGCCCCCCTGCACTCGCGGCCGGGGACCAACTGGGTTTTACGGCGCTTACGACAGGCACCAGCGTATCGCTCAACGAAGCACCCGCCTTTGATCTACCCACTACGGCCAACATCGTGACCCTCGACGTGGTCATGGGGCCGCGCACTGACTGGTTTACCGAAGACGCCATCCAGCGTCTGAGCAGCCAGCTCTGGCGCGTCACCTCACAGTCCAATCGCGTCGGTATTCGTCTGGCCGGTGAAACGCCGCTGGAGCGCAGCAACCACCAAGAGTTGCCCAGCGAAGGCACTTGCGTCGGCGCCATTCAGGTTCCGGCCAGCGGCCAACCGGTTCTGTTTCTCGCCGATCACCCGTTGACCGGTGGCTATCCGGTGATCGCCGCAGTCGCCAGCTACCACCTCGATCTGGCTGGCCAGATACCTATCAATGCGCAGATTCGCTTCAACCCATTGGACGGCTTCAAAGAGATTCAACCCATTGCGCAAGCCTCTGCCTCAACTGCCGATGTGAAAAAACTTCCATGAAAAAATTACTGATTGCCAACCGTGGTGAAATTGCCGTCCGCATCGCCCGCGCCTGCCGCGACTATGGCGTGCAGTCTGTCGCGGTCTATGCCGACGCGGACATCGACGCCCTGCACGTGCGCCAAGCCGACGAAGCCTACTCACTGAATGGCCAGCGCCCGGCCGAGACCTACCTGGATATCGGCAAACTTATCGCCGTCGCCAAACGCAGCGGCGCCGATGCCGTGCACCCCGGCTATGGTTTTCTGGCTGAAAGGGCCGACTTCGCCCGGGCGGTGATCGAGGCCGGGCTGATCTGGGTCGGTCCCAACCCAGAGACCATCGACGTGCTCGGCGACAAGGTCGAGGCGCGAAAAATTGCCCAACTGGTCGGTGCGCCTCTGGTGGCCGGTACGCCTGGCCCGGTCGAAAGCGCCGCCGAAGTACTGACGTTTGCCGAACAGCACGGCCTGCCAATTGCCATCAAAGCTGCCTTTGGCGGCGGCGGACGCGGCATGAAAGTCGCCTGGCGTCTGGATGAAGTGGCTGAATTGTTCGCCTCCGCCGTACGCGAAGCGCAAGCGGCCTTTGGTCGTGGCGAATGCTACGTCGAACAGTTCCTCGACCGTCCTAGGCACATCGAAGCGCAGATCCTCGCCGACAAACACGGCAAGGTCGTCGTCGTCGGCACGCGTGACTGCTCCTTGCAGCGACGCAATCAGAAGCTGGTGGAGGAAGCGCCTGCACCCTTTATCAGCGACGAACAGCGCCAGCGTATTCATCAGTCTGCTCAGGATATTTGCGCCAAAGCCGGCTACGTCGGTGCCGGCACTGTGGAGTTCCTGCTCAGCCAGGATGGCACCCTGTCGTTCCTCGAGGTCAATACCCGCTTGCAGGTCGAGCACCCGGTGACCGAAGAGACCGCTGGGGTTGATCTGGTGATCGAACAACTGCGGATCGCCGACGGTTTCCCGTTGTCCTTCAGTGAGACGCCGACCCCGCGTGGCCACAGCTTCGAATTTCGCATCAACGCGGAAGACCCGGGCAAGGGCTTCCTGCCCACCCCCGGTCAGATCACCGATTTCCTGCCACCGTCTGGCCCGGGTGTGCGGCTGGACAGCGGCGTGATAAGCGGCTCGCGAGTTCCCAGCACCTTCGATTCGATGATGGCCAAACTGATCGTCACCGGCGCCACCCGCGAACAGGCTATCGTCCGCGCCCGGCGCGCCTTGGCTGAATTCAACATTGAGGGCATCGCCTCGGTACTGCCGTTCCACCGGGCCGTGATGGACCATGACGACTTCACCGGTGTCGATAAATTCGCCGTACACACGCGCTGGATCGAGACCGAATTCGCCGAACAGATTACTCTCGCCCCACGTGCGGCTGTATCGGCCGACCCTGGCATCCTGCGCACATTTGTCGAGATCAACGGCAAACGCCACGAACTGGGCCTTCCGGCTGCGCTGCTGCGAGGCGCCAGCCTGAATACAGCGGGCACCGCCAGCGAAAGCACGACCCCATCCAAGGCCACTGATCCGCAGGCGGTACTGACGCCCGTGGCGGGGAATCTGCATACCTGGGTCGTCGAAGACGGCGAGTCGGTGAGTGCCGGGCAAGTGATCGCGGTTGTAGAAGCCATGAAAATGGAAACCTCGGTCCTTGCACCTTGTGAAGGTCAGGTGCAGATCGCCAAACAGGCAGGCGACTATTTTGAAGCCGGCTCCGTGATTGGCCGCATCAAGACCCTTAATTGATTTAAACGCTTTTCTTTTTGCAGGTATTACGCGCAACGGGTTAACAACCCGGTTGCCGCGTGTTGCCCGCAGAAAATTGTAGATATAATTTTTCATGAAAAACAACAATAAAGCCTTATCATTAAATCTGCCGTTTATCTGGAGCATCAAGAGCATGTCGATCAACAAGGCTTTTGCTATTGCGGGTACCTGCGCGCTGGTTTTTCCATTAACAGCCTCTGCCGACTTTATTGCCGACAGCAAGGCCAGTGTGGAACTGCGCAACTTCTACTTCAATCGTGACTTTCGTAACGGCCCGCCCACGGCACAACGTGACGCTGCAGCAGAGTGGGCGCAAGGTGCGATATTGCGCGTCGAGTCGGGTTATACCGCGGGCACTATTGGCTTCGGCCTCGACGCCATCGGCATGCTCGGCATCAAGCTTGACGGCGGTGATGGGACCGGTGGCACTGGCCTGTTGCCGGCTGACCTCAGCTCGAAGAACGGCCGCGGTTCGCAAAACGAGTACTCCAAGCTGGGCCTGACGGCCAAGGCGAAGGTCTCTGCAACGGAACTAAAGGTCGGCTCACTGGCTTTCCGTACGCCCGTGGTGTCGAGCAATGACACGCGCCTATTGCCTTCCACCTTCGAAGGTGCACTGCTGACCTCAAAAGATATCGACAAATTGGCCCTGCAAGGGGGCAAACTGCAGCAAATAAAGTTTAACAGTTCTTCAAACTATCAGGACTTCACCGGTAACCGCATCGGCGGCGTCAGTGATGACTTCCGTTTTGCCGGTGGCACCTACAGTTTTAATAAAGCCCTAAGCACAAGCCTGTTTTACGGCAATCTGGAAAATATCTATCGCCAGTACTTTGGCGGTGTGATCTATGAAGTTCCCCTCGCCGCGCAACAGTCACTGAAGTTCGACCTGCGCTATTCGAAAAGTACCGATGACGGTAATTTCCGCCCTCTCGATAACCGGGCAGCGAACGGACAAGTCGCCTACACCCTGGGCTCCAGCGTATTCACCACCGCCTATCAGCGAATGAGCGGTGATGACCCGTTCCCGTACATCGCCAATAGCGACCCTTACCTGGTAAATTTCGTGCAGATCAACGACTTTGCCAACACTGAGGAGCGCTCATGGCAGGTGCGCTATGACTACAACTTCGCCGCGCTGGGTATTCCCGGGCTGACCTTCATGACTCGTTACGTCAACGGCGACAATGCGCAGGTAGCGGGCAGTAATTCGGGGAAAGAGTGGGAGCGCAATACCGATATCGGTTACATGGTCCAAAGCGGTTCGCTGAAGAATCTTGGGGTCAAAGTCCGAAATGCCACGGTCCGATCAAACTTCGGCAATGACCTGGATGAAACACGACTGATCCTAAGTTACACATTGGCATTATGGTAAAGCCGACGCGCTTCAACAACTTTCAAACATAGAGTTTGCTCATCCATGATCATAAGCCGAATAAAAGAATCGCCTTCGCTTACTACCGTTCATGGTTACGAAGCGCGCTGGTCAGATCGAATGCAAACGGGTGGTCACGTGGAGTGCAGTATTCCCTCTATATAAATCTTATAAATCAAAACCTTACTGAACGGATTCAAATTACCCCGGCCCACCACTTCATCATCTAAAGACGACCACGAACGTCTTTTTTGTGCCTGAAATCCAGTTAAATCAAGGGTTTAAGCGCTACTTGGCTCCGCGGAGGTTTTTTGAGTTCCAGCCACATTGGTATTCCCGGCTACCCAGCGCTAATCTTGGGAATACCAAAAGGTGACATGGAGTACTTCTCATGTGCGCTCAAACCGCCCGCCTCTCGGACCGTCAGCTCAAGGCTGTCAAACCCAAAGACAAGGACTACGTCCTCACCGATGGTGACGGGCTTCAGCTCCGCGTCAGGCAACCAACCCTTCTCGAACGATTTCAAAAAAGGTCGTCAAAATCCGCCGCGAGCTCTGCGCCCGGAGGCACACCAAGGTCTCGGTGAAGCACCGCTGACAGTCGCTGATCGGCAATCCGCGAAGCCGGGAATCAGAGCCCAACTCGGCCGCCGAGACCACACCGACGCCCATTCCGATTGCCACGGCTTCGCACGCTGCCTCACGCCCCTCCACTTCGATCACCTTGCGGATACGCAGGCCTGCCGCTGCCATCTCCTCTTCGAGGGATAGCCGCGTGACCGAGCCTTGTTCGCGCAAGATCAGCGGTGTGTTGTCCAGGTCAGCCAAGCAAATGGAGGTTCGTTGCGCCCAGGGATGGTCATGGGCGACGAAGGCGAGCATGGGATCACTGCGCAGGTGCAGCGACAGCAGACGATCGTCTTCGATGTGCCGCCCCAGCAGGGCAATGTCTGCCTGGTGCCCGAACAACCGCTGCAGGACCTCATCGGTATTGGCCGTTTCAATCTTCACGTCGACACCGGGGTAACGGCTGCAGAAGCGGGCGACATAGGGCAGTACGTGCACCGGCGCATCCACGGCGAGGTTCAGGGTCCCGGTCGACAGGGTGCGATAGTCCATCAGCATGTCGTGGGCATCGGCGCTGATATCGAACAGCCGTTGGGTCAGGCCGAACAATCGCTCGCCCACTTCAGTCAGGCGCACCAGACGCTTGTCGCGATAGAACACCATCACGCCGTAGTAATCCTCGAGCTTACGCACCTGGTCGGACACCGCTGGCTGGGACAGGCAGAGCTGCTCGGCTGCCCGGGTGAAGCTGCCATTCATGGCCACGGCGTGGAATGCCTTGAGTTGCGTATGGGAAATCGCCATTGGAGACCTTTCTATAGGTTCAACTTATTCATTCATACGATAAATCGATTTTATTTATGAAAGATGAACTGCAAGCATGGTTTTCGCAAGTCCTCTGACTGCTGTCTGAACAGCGACGCCGCTGGCATTGACCTGGAGTGCTCTATGGAAATTGAACGTTTCGCCGCGATAAAACGCCGTTCGGACATGGTCCGGTACGACAACCACCTCTACATCGGTGGCCAGGTTGCCACCGACCTCAGTGGCGATATCGAGGCGCAGACCCATGAAGTGCTCGCGGGTATCGAGCAGCTTTTGCTCAGTGTCGGCAGCGACCGCACGCGGGTGCTGTCGGTGCGCATTTTGCTCGCCCATCCCGAAGACTATGAAGGACTGAACAGGGTCTGGGATGAATTTTTTCCCGCAGGCCTTGCCCCCACGCGTGCGTGCACCCTCGCGCAGTTGATCGACCCCGGTTGGCGCGTGGAAATGATCGTGGTCGCCGCGTGCGCCTGATTGCGTCCTGACTCTTGCCTCGAACCGATCAACGGAGATGACCCCCATGCGACCCTACTGGCTCGACCAAGCCCTGAAAAACCAACCCGCCACGCCTTGTCCGCCGCTGCAGCAGGACACCCGCGCCGATGTCTGCATCGTCGGTGGCGGTTACACAGGCTTGTGGACCGCGATCATGATCAAGGAACAGAACCCCGAACTGGACGTGGTCATCGTCGAAGCCGACATCTGCGGCGCCGGTGCCAGCGGGCGCAACGGCGGCTGCGCACTGTCCTGGTCGGCCAAGTACTTCACCCTGGAGCGCTTATTCGGCGTCGAAGAGGCGGTACGCCTGGTCAAGGAATCGGAGCAGAGCATTTACGCCATCGGCAACTTTTGCGAAAAGTACGCGGTGGATGCCGATTACCGTCTCGACGGCACGCTCTACACGGCGACTAACCGCGCCCAAGTGGGTTCGACCGACGGGGTGATCGCGGCGCTGGAGCGCAATGGCATCAACTCTTTCTCCAAATACGCGGTCGCTGACGTGCAGCGTATGGCGGGTTCGACCCAGCACATTGAAGGCTGGTTTTCGCCAGCGGCTGCCAGTGTGCAGCCGGGGAAGCTGGTCCGCGGTCTGCGTCGGGTCGCGCTGGAACTTGGCGTGCGAATCTACGAAGGCTCGCCGATGACCAGCCTGGAACAAGGGCTGCCGGCCACCGTCAAGACGCCGCGCGGGCAAGTCGTCGCCAATCGCGTGGTGCTGGCGATCAACGCCTGGATGGCGCGGGCTTTTCCAGAGTTCGAGCGTTCAGTGGCCATCGTCTCCAGCGACATGATCATTACTGAGCCGCGACCTGATCTGCTCGAGCGCATCGGCCTGACCAGCGGGGTCACCGTACTCGACTCGCGGATCTTCGTGCACTACTACCACAACACCCCGGACGGCCGGATCATGCTCGGCAAAGGTGGCAACACCTTCGCCTACGGCGGACGCATGCTGCCGGTATTCGACCAGCCTTCACCCTACGCAGGGTTGTTGCGTAACACCCTGAATGAGTTTTTTCCGGACTTTGCCGATGTCGACATCGCCGCCACGTGGAATGGCCCGTCCGATCGCTCGGTCACCGGGCTGCCGTTCTTCGGCCGTATGGGCGCAAGGGGCAATATCTTCTATGGCTTCGGCTATTCCGGCAGCGGCGTCGGTCCCTGTCATATGGGGGGACAGATCCTCTCATCGTTGGTCTTGGGCCTGGACAACCCCTGGACACGCTCGCCGCTGCTGCAAGGCCCGCTCGGCCATTTCCCACCGGAGCCTATTCGCTACCTGGGTTCACTGATGGTGCGCAACGCCGTTCGCCGCAAGGAGCAAGCGGAGGACCACAACCGACGGCCAAGTCGACTGGATGTACGACTGGCAAAATTCGCCGCGGCTGCTGGCAAGGCGGACAAGGGATAACTGTAACGACTTGCATTTGAAAACGCCCCGACCTGCAATCAAGGCGCTTTTCGACCAGGATTAACTGCGACTGTCCGGTCCTGCAAACCAGCATTAATTGCGAATTAACCTGCTCTGATCCGCGCCGACCTGCATTCCATTGTTGCCAACCAGCATTAGGGCTTTATTCATGTGCCCTACTTGCCCGCATAAGCAACCCGCGTAGACCCTGGGCAACCTTCGATGGCACTGGAAACGCTGGTGAAAGGTTTGCGGATCAATACCCAACAGGATCTGGTGGCAAGCGCAGGCCAAGTCAGTTGAGGCAACGCTGTTGCTGATCCAAACAAAAGAGCGTCTAACAGCGCTTATAGCGCCGAGAAGGCGTAGCTGATAATCAGACGGTTCTCGTCGAACTCCAGGCTGCTGTAATCGCGACGCAATGTGCTGTTGCGCCATTTCAGCGACAGGTTTTTCAGGCTGCCACTCTGGATCACATAGGCCAACTCACTTTCCCTGCCCCACTCCTTGCCATCGCTCACAGTCGCGGTGTGCACGTCTTCACCGCTGATGTAACGATTCATCAGGGTCAGGCCAGGAATGCCGACACCGGCGAAGTTGAAGTCGTGACGCAACTGCCAGGACCGCTCCTTGGCGTTGTCGTAACTTGAGTTGTAGCTGTCGTTGGCCAGGGTGCCGCCGCTGGTGCCATTGACGCGCATCCATGCATTGTCGCCGCTGACTTTCTGCAAGCCCAAGTAAAAGGTGCTGCTGGCGTACTTGGCCGAGAGCATGGCGGAGGCGGTTTTGTTGTCCAGCTCCCCTGCCCGTTCGCTGCCGCTCTCCTTACCGATGAAGTAGCCAAGATTTGCGCCCAGCACCCAGCTACCCACCGCTTGGCTGTGCACCAGGTTGATGAATCGCTGGTTGTAGATGTCCTTGAGCTCGGCATTCCACAGGCCAATCATGGTTTGCTTGCCGTTGAAACTGTACTCGCCACCGGCAAAGTTGAAGCGGTCGGATGTAACGCCGCCGACACCGGTCATCGACATGTCGTCCATGCTCGCGTCGTTGCGCGGGCTGTTACCCCGGAACTGCCCGCCATACAGTGTCAAGCCGTCGATTTCCTGGGAGGTAACCTGGCCTCCCCGGAAGGTTTGCGGCAGGGAGCGCCCGTCATCGGAACGCAGGATCGGCAGTACCGGCATCCATTCGCCGACCTTCAGTTCAGTTTTTGACAGCCGAGCCTTCAACGCCACGCCCAGTCGCCCGAAATCATCAGCTGGACGGCCATCGTCATGCACTGGCAGCAACTGGGTGTTGGTGGTACCGCGACCACCATCGAGCTTGAGCGCATACAGCCCCAGCACGTCCACACCTAAACCCACGGTGCCCTGGGTGAAGCCGGACTTGGCGTCGAGGATAAAACTCTGGGTCCACTCCTCGGCCTTGCTCTGCGGATAAGCAGGATTGGTGAAGTTGCGGTTGATGTAAAAGTTGCGCGCCGTCAGGTTCGCCTTGGCCTCTTCGAGAAGACCCTCGGCGAAGGCCGGAAAGGCAGACGCGGCCAGCGCCAACCCGATGGCATGGGTGCTGACGACAGGTGCAAGCATGCGGATGGTTTTATTGCTGCAGTTCATTATTTTTATTCTCATGGTTAAAAAGCGCACAAAACCCTCCCTTCTGAGTTGGCAGACGAGGTGAGTAAAGGGCGGGGGCAAGCTGATAGTCAGTCGGTTAGAAGATACTGTGGTAGAGGGCTTCTACATCCTGCTCGGTCATGTCCTTGGGGTTGCTTCGATCAGACGACGAAGGTTCCCCTAAAGACTGCAACTATTTGATCACGATGGGGTTGACCGGAGCCCCGGTGCCGCCGACCACCTTCAGCGGTGCAGCGGTGTAAAGGAAGGTCCACTGATTGTCGACGGCGCAATCCGCCGCCAGCGGATCCAACTGTGCGATCTCGGTCAAGGTGACACCCAGGTTACGCATCAGCGCGTTGTGCAGCGGTAACGCCACACCCGAGACGGGATCCACAGTCACTTCATTGGCGATGGTGTCGGTGACCAGGTTGGGAATTTCCATTTCATGAAACCAATTGACCAGCTCAGGGCTATAGGTCAGGCCTGGCTCGATAAAGTCCTTATAAAACTCTTCGGGTTCGCGGTAGTAGAAAGAGCCGATCCAGCCGGTTCTGATGATCAGGATGTCGCGCTTCTGAATCGTCACTCCTTGAGCTTCGGCGGCCTTCATCAAGTCCACATGATTAAACGTCTCGCCAGGGTCAAGAACGTCCTTGCCGCGATACCGCGCGATGTCGATCAGAATGCCTCGCCCCACCACGCCTCGCTCCCCGATCGGTGCGACACTGGCCTTGGCCAATGAACCGATAGTGGTGTCTGCATCATAGCCATTCCAGATTTGATCGTCATACCAGACGTGACCCAAAGCATCGTATTGAGTCGATCCCTGAAGATGGAAAAACATCACATCATCAGCGAACTCATAAGAGCCAGGAAAGTGCGGGCCTTTGCCACAGTTGTAATGGCCTCGGTCCATGATGTTCATGCGCTTGGGCTGCGAACGCCCAGGCCAGATCGGATCGCCCTTGGGGTCGGCCATTCGCACCTGCAAGGTGAAGGTCTTGCCTTGTTTGACCTCGGCGATGCCTTTGAGCACTTCCACGCCAGTCAGATAGTTAAGAGCGCCTACCTCGTCGTCAGGGCCCCACTTGCCCCAGTTTTTAGGAGAGTCTTTAAGCAGCTCGTGAACATGAGGCACGGTTTTATCGTTCATTTTATCGATTTCACTTTGGGTATTTATAAGTCAGCGCGGCTGCCGCTTGTTGGAGCCGAGTCACCAAGCGCAGGACTTCGCATTTATCAGGCGCGAGCCGATGTGGTCAGCCTGTGCCAAACCATTAACGAGGCGCTCGTAGCTCAAGGGCGGGTGCATATTTCTGGCGTAGGCAGCCGATAAGGTCGCTTCAACCATCGTGTTGATTTGCGTCGTAGTGAACGGCACGTTTTGGCCCAGTTCAGCGAAGGTAATGGGCAGTTTCACGTCATGCAGCAAACGGGCAACCTTCTCGATCTCGTCAACAGGACGTTCCTCCACTGCCATCTGCACCAGCGTGCCGAAGGCAACCAACTCACCGTGAAGCATCGAGGCCATGGCTGGGATGGCGGTCAAGCCGCGTACCAGCGCATGGGACAACGACAACCCGCCGCTTTCAAAACCTACGCCACTGATCAACACGGTGCCCTCGACTACCCGTTCGACATCGTCATTGACCTCGTTACGACACACTGCCTGATAAGCCGAGACGCCGTATTCCATCAGCGTGTCAAACACCATATTGGTCAGCATCAACGCGGTATGCAGCGCCGGTGTTCCGAAGGAGTTATTGCCGCCTGAGCCATGGCATTGGTGGGCTTCGAATTTTTTACTGATAGCGTCACCGATGCCCGCGGCGAAGAACCGTGCTGGAGCCTGCGCGATGACATGGGTATCAACAATGACCGCTGAGGGGTTCATCTTCAGGTACTCCACCCCCACCACTTTGTGATCGTCATCGTAGAGCACGATCAGCCGACTGGTCGGCGCGTCACTCGAGGCAATGGTCGGACAGACGATGATGGGGACGTTGAGATTGACCGCCAGCCCCTTGGCCGTATCAATCGTCTTACCTCCGCCCAGCGCGATGATGGTGTCAGGCGAATGGGGCAAGGCTTGCTCAGATAACCGGGCAATGGCTGCGCGCGTGCATTCACCCGGAAATTCAATGTGCAAAGGCTCGAAACCATGCTCCAGCAAAGCATTGCCAACCTCCGGCCACAAATGCCTGGCGACGAACTCATCGCACAACACCAACGGACGAGACCGCCCCATGTCGGTCAGTACTCTGCCCAACTGTTTCAAAGCTCCAGGGCCTTGCTCGTACCGTCCTGGGAAACCCATCGCTTTGACCATGGCTGATGCCCTCCAAAAAAAGTGATTACTTTTCAGATCGGGTCATCAACTTCTGTTGATCGACCCGATCAAACTCATTCTTTTTGACCTTCGGTCGTTACCGCATCAACCAGCCGCCGGACACATCGACGACTTGGCCAGTAATAAAATCGCTTTCGTTCGATGTGAGGAAGCACGCCGCCCTGGCCACTTCAAGCGGCGTTCCCAGTCGCCGTAGTGGTGTCTCGTCGACAACCGCCTGGTTGGCCTGCGCCGAAACGGTTTTGAGCAACGGGGTTTCAATCCGCCCTGGCGCCAGTGCATTTGCCGTGATCCCAAACGGCCCCAACTCACCGGCCAAATGCCGGGTAAAACCAATGATGGCCGCCTTGGTGGCGCTGTAGTGAGCCGCCACGATTGGCAAAAATGCACTGCCCGCCACTGAAGACATGTTGACGATGCGGCCAAAGCCGCGCTCCACCATCCCAGGGGTCAAAACCCGGACCAGGTTGAATGAACCATTGAGGTTGATGTTGACAACCCGCTGCCATTCCTCGGGGTTCATTGTCCAGATCGGCGCAGGAGCGCCATCGTGCTTCGGCGAGATACCTGCGTTATTGATCAAGGTGTCTATAGGGCCCAGCTCCTGGCTCAACTGGTCACAGGCGTCAGCGCAATCTTGATAATCAGCCACATCGGCTTTGGCCCAACCGACCATAAACCCCGCATCTCGCAGGAGTTCAGCCTGCTGCCGAACCTTTACTGCATCGGCATCGACCAGGGCGACCGCCGCACCTTCCTGGCAATACAGCTGCGCAATGGCAGCGCCAATGCCACCACCGGCTCCAGTGACCAAAACGACGCGCCCGGAGTGTCTGGAATTTGTCATAGCCTGTTCTCATCTTTTGTTGCGGATTTAATAAGTGCGCAGCTACAGAAACCACGCCATCAGAGGCCCAGGTAGGCGCGCTTGACATGCGGGTTATCGAGAAGCTCCTGCCCCGTGCCGCTGAGCACCACTTCGCCGTTCTCGAGCACGTAGCCTCGATGGGCGATTCGCAGGGTATGGACGATGTTCTGCTCGACGATCAGTACGGTCGTGCCCAATTCCAGGATCTTGTTGATGATTTCGAAAACCTGTGAGACCAGCAGGGGGGATAAGCCCAGGGATGGCTCGTCGAACATCAACAGCTTGGGTTCGGCCATCAGGCCACGGGCGATGGCGACCATTTGCTGCTCGCCGCCCGAGAGCGTTCCGGCGTTCTGATCCAGGCGCTCGCGAACCTTGGGAAAGAGATCCAGAACATCGTCGAGACGCTTTTTGTAACCCGCGCGAGCGCTGCGTTTGTAGGCGCCCATCAACAGGTTGTCGCGCACGCTGATGAACGGAAACAACTGACGTCCTTCCGGTATAAGCGTCAGGCCGGCGTCGACAATCTGATCCGGACGATTGCCGTCGATGCGCTCTCCCTCAAACTCGATCGTGCCGTGGGAGGGGCTGACGATGCCGCACAAGCTGCGCAAGGTCGTGGTTTTACCCGCACCATTGGCACCGACGATGGTCACCACTTCACCGGCATTGACCTCGAAGGACACCCCACGAAGGATTTCAGTACCGCCATACCCGCTATGGACGTTGTTGAGTTTAAGCATGGCTGTACTCCTTACCGAGATAAGCTTCGATGACCTGGGGATCGTTGATCACATCGTTGGGTGCGCCCTGCATGAGAAGCGTGCCCGAGCTGATCACGATGATGCGGTCCGACAAGCTCATGGTGGCTTGCATCAGGTGCTCGATCATCAAAACGCTGACGCCTGAATCGCGAACTCTGCGGATAACCGCTATCGCCTTGACCACATCCGTTGGATTGAGTCCGGCCATCACTTCGTCCAGCAACAGGATCCTCGGACGGGTTGCCAAGGCACGGGCCATTTCAAGCCGCTTCATACCGCCAACGGTGAGGTTGCGTGCCCGAGTGTCCAGCAAATTGGTGAGTTCGGTCAGTTCAGCGACTTGCTCTGCAACCGCTCTCGCCTCCCTAGCATCAGCCGTGTGCATGAAGGCGCCGAGCATGATGTTCTCGCAGACACTCAGATCGGCGAATGGCTGGACAATCTGAAAGGTGCGTCCAATACCCGCTTTAGCGAACTCGGCCGGACTGCTCGGGGTCACCCATTCGCCATTGGGCAGGCGAACTTTGACCTGCCCTTTGGAAGGCAGCAGAAAACCGGAAAGCTGGTTGAATACGGTGGTTTTACCGGCGCCATTCGGGCCGATTACACCGACGATTTCGCCTTCGGCCAAGCTCAGCGACACATCGTTGGTCGCATGCAGCCCCCCAAAGAACTTGTGCAGGTTTTCAGCCACCAGAATGGGTTCGCCGCTCGTTTGCGATTGCCGCTCAGGCGCCGGGGATTTAACTGTCTTGACCGCAGTAGCGAGGGGCCGACGACCACCGGGCAATGCGTCGATCCAGCCGAACACGCGCGCACCAAATCGCCCCACCACACCCTGCGGAATCGTCAGCACCACCACGACCAGCACAATGCCGTAGACCAGGCCGTGAACACCGCTGCCCATGTCGCCAAGCCAGCCACGCGCGAGTTCCGCCAATGGCAACACCAACAACGTTCCGATCAATGGCCCCGAGACAGTGCCCAGGCCGCCGATGAGCGCGAACATGGCGATCTGAATCGACATCTCCAGCGAGAACATTGAGCCGGGCTCGATGAAGGTCAGGTACATCGCATGGAAACTCCCCACCAGGCTGGTGAGGAATGCCGATAAAACGACCGCGATCAGTTTGACTTTGACCGAGTTCACACCGACCGCATGCGCCGCGTCTTCACGCTCGCGAACTGCAATCAGGTAATAACCCAAACGTGAGTTCTTGATCTTCCAGGACACTGCCAAGGTGATGATCAGAAAACCAAAGGCAATCAGCAGATAAGGCCAGCGCGGGCGAAACAACATCCATTCGACGCCCAGCTTAAGCGGTACGCCCAAGCCTGCCGCACCACCGGTCACGTCATGTTGATTGATGGCCATCAGCCGTACGACTTCCAGTACCGCAATCGTCGCCAGGGCAAAAAACGGTCCGCGCAACCTGAAGCAAGGCCAGCTGATCAACACCGCCACCATGGATGACAGGATGGCGCCAACGAACATCCCGATCCATGGACTGATGCCCAGATTGATCATCAGCAGTGTGGTGGTATAAGCCCCCACACCGTAAAACACCGCATGGCCGAGGGAGAGTTGGCCGGCAAAGCCGCCGACAATATTCCAGGCGCTCGCGAGCGCTGCATAACTGCAAATCAAGATGAACAGGTGGTAAACGAAAGGAGAACCCGCCGTGAGCGGAATGACCAACAGCGATGCCAGGACCAACACGCTGACATAGACACGCGGATGCATAATATTCATGACCATTTTCCTTATTCTGACCCGCGACCGGCGCCAAACAGGCCTGTCGGACGGAACACCAGGATGCCCAGGAAGATCGAGAAATAAACGACCTCTTTCAGGTCTGGAGCGATGTAGTAACCCGCGAGGCTGTCCACAATTCCGATCAGCATCGAACCGACCAAGGCCCCTGAAAGACTTCCCAGACCGCCGAGCACGACAATTACAAACGCGGTCAAAACAAAGAACGTCCCTACGGTAGGGAAAACCGGGTACTGAGGCGCGATAAGGCCGGATGCGACACCGAGGCAGGCACAGCCCAAGCCAAACGCAAAGATGTAGATCTTCTTCACGTTGACGCCCATCAACTGCGCCGCGTTGCGATGTTGCGCGGTGGCCCGAACGGCCCGGCCCAGGAAGGTGTTTTGCAAAAACCAGTGCAACCCCGCGACCAGCACCAGCGACATCGCGAAAGTGATCAACTGCCCACTGCTTACGCGAAATGCGCCCATGCTGACAGTACTGGTGCCAAAGCTAATGTTCTGCACGGTCATGACGTCGGCACCGAAGATCAACAGCGCGCCATTCATCAAGGCGATCGAGACGCCTACCGTCGCAAAAATCTGGATGTGCCCTTCGGCGCTGAGCAATGGCTGGATGATGAACCGCTGCATCGCCGCGCCCGCGGCGAACAAAATGATCGTCGCGGGAATAATTGCCACGTAGGGATGAATCCCGAAGTGCGCATTAAGCAGATACACCGCATACAGACCGATCATCAAGAACTCGCCATGGGCGAAGTTGACCACCCTGACAATGCCAAAAATAAGGGTCAGGCCGATGCTGATAATGGCCAACGTGCCACCGAGCAATAAGCCGTTCAAAAGCAGCTGGATGAAAATTTCCAAGGTACGCCCTCCTTTTGAGCGAACGAATCCGTGAAGCTCACCTATCGAGCTTCAACCGGACTTTAGGCTTCAGGGGTGATCGGGAAAACGGGCTTGAGTCACGGCGGCGGCTTCGGGATAAACGGTTTTCAGCACCCCGTCTTGCCACTGCATGATCGCCGTACTGGCGCGCTGGTTTTGACCGTTCTCGGCGAATTTGACTCCCATACCGGCGGCCGTACCACCGACAGGAATATCTACGCTCGCAACCGAAGCCCGAATCGCATCAGCCTCCAGCGAATCGCTTTTTTCCATGGCATCAAGAAAGACTTTCGCACCGACATAGTTAATCAGGCTGTGACCTGAGCGCGGTTCGCTACCGAAACGCTCTTTGTAGGCTTTTGCGAAAGCGTTGATGCCTGGAGCGCCCTTTTCACTGGTTTGAAACTGAGGAAAATCCACGTCCAGAACACTTTCCATGTTTTGAGCGCCGACGACCTTTACGGTGTCCTGCATGGAATACCCACCACCGGCACCGATTACGGCTTTAGGTTTAAAACCGGCTTCGCGGATCTGACGGAAAAACAGTGTCGTATCATTCTGATAACTGGTCTGCAGTACCACGTCCGCTTGTGCACCTTTCAAGCGAAGAATCAGTGACGAGAGGTCCACGGCCTTGGCCGAATAAGGAAGCACCTCGACCACGTTCAGCCCTTGTTCCTGTGCCAGCTGCTTCTGGAACCCGGCGATGGTCGTACCGTACAACGCATCCTCATGGATGATGGCGATCTTGAGTTGCTTGGGGTCGACCTTTAACGAGGGCCCTACGATTTGCGTAATCGCGGTGATAGTCCCTTCAGCGAAATTCCTGGCGGTTGGATTGCTGCGCATGACGTACTTGAGGTCACGCTCAGTGATGTTGTCGGAGACCGCACCGAGCTCGAAATACGGCACACCGGCCATTTCCGTGACTTGCGTGGCAGCAAATGACAGCGCTGAGGAATAGCTGCCGAACACGGCGGTGACATTTTCAACAGACGTCAGTTTTCGGGCGGCACCTACAGCCTGGCCGGCATCAACCGCATCGGCTTTGAGCAGTTTGATCTGCTCACCTTTCAATCCTCCGGCAGCATTACGTTCTGCAACCGCTATTTCTAGGCCGCGATAGCTCTCATCGCCTAGCAGCGCCAGAGAGCCGCTGAGGGGATATAGGGCACCGATTTTGATATCCGCATATGCGGCAATTGAGGTAGACACGGATAGTATGACGCAGGCGGTTTTGACCCAGCTTTTTGTATTCATTGTTATCTCTCTGGTTGGGTGCCAGCGTACTGGGACACCAGTTGAACCGCTTCATTCGCATCGACGTTCATGCTCGTAATCACGCAGCTTGCTATGGAGGGTCCAAATTTATATTTATTATCGATCAGGAAAATTAGGAAGCGCTTCACATTCATGGTTAAAGTTGGCACGACTGAAACGATTCATCTTTTCTCTAACCAGCAGTTGCAAAACAATCGGTGCTTTACAACTGCAGATTACGACTCCACTGGATTAGATGGATATAGCTGGAAAATCACACCAGCTATGATCATTCGGCACAGGTCTATTGCATACCAGCGATCGGAGGCAGCGTGGAGTGCAGAACCCGACAATGTGTTCTTCACAAATCGTTAGGTTTCACAGCAAGCTCCTTCGAAAAGCGGCTGGCATTGGTGAATAACCTTTGGCATTGGCGCGCAATCCTGCCTGCTGCTCTTCAGTGAGGGGGCGAACGACTTTGGCGGGAGACCCTGCACCAATGAGCCATCAGGAATCACCATATTTTCCGTCACGAGCGCAAGCAGTTCGTATCGATTCGAGCGCCATTTAGTACGACTGCCTGAATGCCTATTAAGCTGCCGTCGCCGATGTGACAACCATGGGAGCATGGCTTGATGGCCTATGGTGACGTCCTTGCCCACCGTCAACGGGAATCTTGGATCGGAATGCAGAACGGCTCCGTCCTGTACATTGGTCCCTAGCCCAATCTAGATCTGCTCATTGTCGCCAGCGGTTTTGACGATCGACTTCGCGGCCGTTTCGGTGCCTGCTCTCACGACTGTTTATGTGCCTTCAACGGAAATTGGTATCAACAGTGCAAACAACATTGTCGCGATGATTGAAGGTCGCCCAATCGCCTGCTGTGAGCGGTACAAAATGACCTGGTCGTACGGCAAAGCACGGCGCCAGTTAAGGCTTAAGAGCGACGATTGCTACTCTGCTGGTAGTCGCTGCCTATGACTGGAGGTCAAAGCTGGTGTGAATAGGTAGCTATTTTCATCGCTGAGTCACTGCCATAACCTTTCAATCAGCCGAAATCAAGCGCACTCAACTCGCTGTGGTTTTGTGAAAAAAAACTGAGAGGCCTAAAAATGAATACCCCTGTCAAGCCTGATGAGCTAGCGATTCCGTACCAGTTGCCCCAAGTACCGTTCATGACTCCGGACATGGTTCACCCGGGTGTAATGACCCAATGGCTGGAAGATGATGAGCTGTGGGTTCCGGTAACCAAAACCGTTTCGTTCAAGCCTCTTCTGCTCAATACCAGTGGCGGGTACTACATTAATCTTCTACGTGTGCGGCAGGCCGGTGTGCTATCTCGTCACCGCCACAGCGGCGGCGTGCATGCGATCGTGCTCAAAGGTCGCTGGTATTACCTGGAGCATGATTGGGTTGCCGAAGAGGGCTCCTTTGCTTACGAGCCTCCAGGTGAAACGCACACCCTTTTCGTACCCGAAGACGTTGAAGAAATGATCACCTGGTTCCACGTACAAGGTGGTTATACCTACGTCGATCCTCAAGGGATTGCGGTAGGCTACGAAGACGTTTTCACCAAGCTTGAAACCGCCCGCGCTCATTACAAAACGCTGGGTTTGCCCGACGACTATATCGAGCAGTTCATTCGCTAACTTAACCCGTATATAAAAACGCGCTTCGGCGCGTTTTTTTATGGTCGTTCAGGGAACATGAGTCTGAATAATTTACGCTAGGATAGGGAATGGATAATTACTCACAGCTACTCGCGTTTATCTGGTCTACCGAGTGTGGAAGCTTCTCGGCTGCTGCTCGGGTCCATAAAATCACCCCGTCGGCAGTCAGCAAGTTGATCACGCGGCTGGAAAACAGGCTGCAGGTCCGGCTTTTTCAGAGGGGGTCACGCGTTCTCACCCTGACCGAGGAGGGGGCCGCTTACCTACGTAGTGCTAAGGCAGTCGTTGAAGCCATGAACGAGGCTGACTCCTTGGCTGAAGGTTTACCCTCCAGGGTCAGTGGAACGCTTCGAATTCATACCATGACCTCTTTTGCCAAGCACCAAATTGTGCCTTGGCTTCCTGAGTTCTTGGATTTGTATCCATCCCTGGATGTTGAAATTCAGTTGGGGGCGCAGTTTGTCGACCATTTTGAACAGGGGCTTGATATCGCTATTCACAGCGGAGTGCTGCCCAGTTCTTCACGTATTGCCAAGCGAGTTGGGGAGTGTGAGTGGCTGATTTGTGCCTCGCCCGATTACCTGGCTGAGCATGGTGTCCCCGCTACTCCGGCTGACCTTTTGAACCACCGGTGCTTCAATTTCAGCTTTGTGAGCCCGTGGAATAAGTGGACTTTTGTTCAGGACGGAGAGGGTGTTTCTGTACCCGTGACGCCCAGTGCGTCGTTCACTCAAGGGGACCTACTACGAGACATGGCGTTGTCGGGTGCGGGTGTCGTCAAGCTGGCCGATTTCCATATTGGGTTGGATGTAAAAGCAGGAGCACTGGTGCCACTGCTGGAGGAGTTCAAGTCGGGGATCATTGAGCCGGTTTATCTGTTGTATTCAGATAGAAAACACCTGAGCCCCCGCATTCGGGTATTTATTGAGTTCTTTCAGGAAAAATGGCGGCAGAATCCTTGGAAGGTTAGTTGAGCAAGTATTGGGTTGCCCAGATCACAACGACGGCGGCGGCACCGCGTGATTGGATTATCGCTTAATCTCTTTCTGTAGTTTTTCACCTGGGATGTGAATCGCCTCATCGCGTCGGCTTGAAGCTAGATCCTCGTAGAGATGTGAAGGACTCAAACATGGCATTAAGTCTGCGTCGGAAACCTGTGATCCCTCTTCTCACTTGCAGATAATGCTGGTTGGCGACGATGGAATGCAGGTCGGTGAGAATCAATTCAGGTTCATTCGCAGCTAACGCTGGTTTGCCGGGCCGGACAGTCGCAGTTAATTCTGGTCGAAAACGGCGCTGATTGCAGGTCGGAACGTTTCGTTTGCAGGTCGTTACAGATAACACCTCGATCACTCAGCGAAACTTCTACGCTTGCCCACAAAAAAACCGCCTGGCTATTCGCCGGGCGGTTTTTTTTTCAACACTGTCAGGTCAGTCGCTCGGAGTCTGCGGCCAACCGGCAGACAGATCGGGGCTGATTTACAGCGGCGATGAAACCTAACTCATAAGCTCAGCTTGTATTTGTAATGTGATAAATCGATTTCAGTTATTTCTGCGCAAATGTTTTTATCAATCCATGCATCACTCCTCACAAAAACAACACCGCCGGAGAAGATCATGACCACCGCTGAATTCCCGACCACCCAACCGCTGGCAACCCCTGCCTTGGGCGAGCCCTACCTGTTGACCCCAGGCCCACTGACCACCTCCAAAGCCACCAAGGAAGCCATGTTGCGCGATTGGGGCTCATGGGACGGTGCCTTCAACCAAGTCACTGCTGAAGTTCGCCAGAAATTGCTCAGCATGGCCGGCATACAGAACGACAGCTTCGTCTGCGTGCCATTGCAAGGTAGCGGCAGCTACTCAGTAGAGGCCGCTTTGGCTACCGCTATCCCACGTGACGGTAAAGCCCTGGTGCTAATGAACGGCGCCTACGGTCAGCGCGCCACCAAGACCTTGGAATACCTCGGTCGTGCCTTCATTACCTTGGACAAAGGCGATTACCTGCCTCCGCAGCCGGAGGAAGTGGATGCCCTGCTCAAGGCTAACCCGGACATCACCAATGTCTTCGTCGTCCATTGCGAAACCAGCTCCGGCATCCTCAACCCGCTGCGTGAAATCGCCGATGTCGTGAAGGCCCACGGCAAGAGCCTGATTATCGATGCCATGAGCTCCTTCGGCGCCGTGCCTTTGACGGTGAATGAAATAGCCTTTGACGTGGTGGTGTCCTCCGCTAACAAATGCATTGAGGGCATCCCGGGTTTCGGTTTCGTGATCATCCGCCGCTCCGTAATAGAAGCCGCCAAGGGTCGCGCCAACTCGCTGTCCCTCGATCTCTTCGAACAGTGGGCCTACATGGAGCGCACCGGTCAATGGCGCTTCACGCCGCCGACCCACAGTGTGGTGGCCTTCCACAAGGCGTTGGAACAGCACAGTGCCGAAGGCGGCGTGCATGGCCGGTTGGCGCGCTACACCCGCAACCGCGACGTGCTAGTTGCCGGCATGCGCGAACTGGGCTTCAAGACATTGCTGGAAGACCGTTGGCTGTCGCCGATCATCACCACGTTCTTCAGCCCTGAACATCCCAATTTTGATTTCACGCGCTTCTACGAAGAACTCAAGGCCCGTCAATTCATCATCTACCCGGGCAAGCTGACCGTTGCCGAGAGTTTCCGCATCGGCTGCATCGGCCAAATCGACGAATACATCGTCCACCAATTGCTGCGCGCCATCGCCGACAGCCTTCTGGCGATGAACGTCGACATGCTCAAGTCCGCAGCCTGATCGACCCCTTCAAGGTCTCTGCCGGTTCGAGCACAGGTGCAATGGGTAGCGCCTTTGGGCAGAGATTTTTTTTTAAACCAAGGATTCGGTGACGTATCGCTCGGCAGCGCCGGGCAGGAGTCAGCGACCGCAGTCATTTCTAACTTGAAGCCTGATGCCATTCTCACGGCCATCTGATCGATGTCGTGCGCCTGGACAGACTTGTGCACCGAAAACAAAAACAAAAACCGACATCATTTGCGCTGTCTGGCACCTCACACGGGATCAGAACACCATGAACAAGAACACCACGAGTCCTCTCGCAACCGGCTGGAAATCCCTCCAGCGTTGGCGCGTGCAAATTTTCCTCATCACTTGGGTGGCATACGCCGGCTTCTACTTCACCCGCAAAGCGTTCTCTGTCGCCAAACTGGGTATTGGCGAAGACCCGAACTTCATGCTCGAAAAGGCCATGATGGCCAACCTCGACGCCCTTTACCTGACGGCCTATGCCGTGGGCCAATTTCTGTGGGGCAACTTCTCTGACCGGTTCGGACCAAGGGTCGTGGTACTCAGTGGCCTCGTCATCTCGGCCCTGGCGGCGCTGCTCATGGGGACCTACGCCACCTTGCCGATTTTCGTCTCCTGCATGCTGGTACAGGGGCTTGCTCAGTCCACCGGCTGGTCAGGTCTATGCAAGAACGTCGGCAGTTTCTTCAGTACCGGAGTGCGTGGCCGTGTACTGGGTTACTGGAGCACCAGTTATGCCTTTGGCGGTCTGGTAGCCACGCCGTTTGCCGGTTGGTGGGCCTATAACGCGTACCACGACTGGCGCATGGCGTTCATCAGCAGCGCTGTCGTGGTGCTGGTGGTGGCGGTGTTGTTCTTTTTCCTGCAACGCAACCAACCGGAGGACGTGGGACTGCCTCCTGTCGAAATCGAGGTCGAACCCGTCAGCAACGTCGTAGTTCCGCGCGAAAGTATGTGGGCCGGCTTGCGCACCGTGATGAAAAATCGAACCGTACTGGTGCTTGGCCTTGCCTATTTCATGCTCAAGCCCGCGCGTTACGCCATCCTCCTATGGGGCCCAGTGATCATCTACGAACGGATGCCCGAGATAGGCAAGGTCGCATCCGCCATCGTCCCTACTTCTTTTGAACTGGCAGGTCTGTTAGGTCCAATCCTCATCGGTATCGCCTCGGACAAGTACTTTGGCGCTCGTCGTATACCGGCCTGCGTCCTTAGCCTAGTGGTCCTCACTGCCTGCCTGGGGTTGTTCGTTCCTGCCATGCAGAGCGGCAGTCTTTATATGGTGGTCGGCCTGTTATTCATGATGGGCCTGACGCTCTACGGGCCGGATTCAATGATCAGCGGCTCGGCTGCAGTCGACTTCGGCAGCAAGGATGGCGCTGCCTCCGCCGCAGGCTTCGTCAATGGCTGCGGTTCAGTAGGTGCGGTCCTCGGCGGCTTGCTACCAGGTTACTTCGACACCATCACCGTGTTCCTGGTCTTCACTGGCTCGGCACTCCTGGCCAGCTTGATGCTGGTGCCATTTTGGAACAGCCGACCGAAAACGCTGGAAAACCCGCAATGGGTATCGACCCCGGTACAACCAGTCCTTGCCGGCACTACCCCCTGAACTCGAATTCCCAACTTACCCATCACTGGAGCAATCACCATGCACTACAAACAACCTTCTCAACTGCAAGCCGTGGTTCTGGACTGGGCAGGCACCGTCGTTGACTTCGGTTCTTTCGCACCCACTCAAATTTTCGTCGAAGCGTTCGCCGAGTTTGGCGTTGCGGTTTCCCTGGCAGAAGCCCGCGGGCCGATGGGCATGGGCAAGTGGGATCACATCCGCACGCTGTGCAACGAGCCACAGATCGCCGCACGTTACCAGGCAGCCTTCGGCCGCCTGCCGACTGATGATGATGTCACTGCCCTCTATGAGCGCTTCATGCCATTGCAGATCGAAAAAATCGCCCTGCACTCGGCGCTGATTCCCGGCGCCCTCGATACGATCGATGCCTTGCGCGACAAGGGTCTGAAAATAGGTTCGTGCTCGGGCTATCCGGCGGTGGTGATGGAGAAAGTCGTCGAGCTGGCGCGCAAAAACGGCTACGTCGCCGACCACGTTGTAGCGACCGACGAAGTCCCCAATGGGCGCCCGCACCCGGCTCAGGCTCTGGCCAACGTGATTGCCTTGGGCATCAGCGACGTCGCCGCTTGCGTCAAGGTCGACGACACCTGGCCAGGCATCCTTGAAGGCCGCAGCGCGGGTATGTGGACGGTCGCATTGACCTGCTCCGGCAACGCACTGGGCCTGACCTACGCAGCATTCAAGGACCTGCCTTCGGATAAGTTGGCCGAAGAACGCGCCCGCATTACCAAGATGTTCGAAGCCTCACGCCCGCACTACCTGATCGACACCATCGTCGATTTGCCGGCCGTCATCGAAGACATCAATGCCCGTCTGGCACGTGGCGAAACCCCTCAGGGCTCCTGACCCTGTACGGCTTGTGAAACTGACAGTGGCCGTCCCACGGGCGGCCACGACCAAAAACAACAAGAGAACACCCTCATGAACTACGCCCACCCAGGCACTCCCGGTGCCATCGTTTCGTTCAAGTCCCGTTATGGCAACTACATCGGCGGTGAGTTCGTCGCGCCGGTCAAAGGTCAGTACTTCACGACGACTTCGCCCGTGAATGGCCAACCGATTGCCGAGTTCCCCCGCTCTACGGCCGAAGACATCGACAAGGCCCTGGACGCTGCCCATGCGGCGGCCGATGCCTGGGGCAAAACCTCGGTGCAGGACCGATCTTTGGCGCTGCTGAAAATCGCCGACCGCATCGAGCAAAACCTCGAACTGCTGGCCGTTACCGAAACCTGGGACAACGGCAAAGCCGTGCGCGAAACGCTGAACGCTGACATCCCACTGGCCGTGGACCACTTCCGCTACTACGCCGGTTGCATCCGCGCCCAGGAAGGCAGCTCGGCCGAAATCAACGAACACACAGCGGCCTATCACTTCCATGAGCCGCTGGGCGTGGTCGGGCAAATCATCCCGTGGAACTTCCCGATCCTGATGGCCGCCTGGAAACTCGCCCCGGCCCTGGCCGCCGGTAACTGCGTCGTGCTCAAGCCGGCCGAGCAAACCCCGCTGGGCATTACCGTACTGATCGAGCTGATTGGCGACCTGCTGCCACCCGGCGTGCTGAACATCGTGCAAGGTTTTGGCAAAGAAGCCGGCGAAGCCCTGGCGACCAGCAAGCGCATCGCCAAGATCGCCTTCACCGGCTCGACCCCGGTCGGCTCGCATATCATGAAATGCGCGGCGGAAAGTATCATTCCTTCTACCGTGGAGCTGGGCGGCAAGTCGCCGAACATCTTCTTTGAAGACATCATGCAGGCCGAACCGTCCTTCATCGAGAAAGCCGCTGAAGGTTTGGTACTGGCGTTCTTCAACCAGGGTGAAGTCTGCACCTGCCCTTCCCGGGCCCTGGTGCAAGAATCGATCTACGATGAATTCATGCAGGTAGTGATGAAGAAAGTCCTGCAGATCAAGCGTGGCGACCCGCTGGACACCGACACCATGGTCGGCGCCCAGGCGTCCGAACAGCAATTCGACAAAATTCTTTCGTACCTGGCCATCGCCAAGGGCGAAGGCGCCGAGCTGCTGACCGGCGGCAAGATGGAAAAACTCGAGGGCAACCTGGCGACCGGGTATTACATCCAGCCGACCTTGCTCAAGGGCACCAACAAGATGCGCGTGTTCCAGGAAGAAATCTTTGGCCCGGTGGTGAGCATCACCACCTTCAAGGACGAAGCCGAAGCCCTGGCCATCGCCAACGACACCGAGTTCGGCCTCGGCGCTGGCCTCTGGACCCGCGACATCAACCGCGCCTACCGCATGGGCCGCGCCATCAAGGCCGGCCGTGTGTGGACCAACTGCTACCACCTGTACCCGGCGCACGCCGCGTTCGGTGGTTACAAGAAGTCCGGCGTCGGCCGTGAAACCCACAAGATGATGCTCGACCACTATCAGCAGACCAAAAACCTGCTGGTGAGCTACGACATCAATCCGCTGGGTTTCTTCTAAGAGGCAGTCACGGCTGCGCGCGACGTCGCCGGGACTGCAAGATCCACTTCCTCAGTAACAGACCGAGTCAGGCATCCCGCCAGCAAGCCTTGCTGGCGGGATGCCTCGGACTCAGGTCGACGAATTGATTGCTAACGTCCCTGCGGCGGGCATCGGCCCCTTGGCCCATGGGGTGAGTCGAACAACGCCGAATGTTCAGGCTACAGAACAGATCACAAAAACAACTATTCCACCGAGGTAAGAAAGATGAGTGCAGCTTCCCTGTATCCCGTTCGTCCCGAGGTTCTGGCCAGTACGCTGACCGACGAAGCGACCTACAAGGCCCTGTACCAGCAGTCGGTCGTCAACCCGGACGGCTTCTGGCGCGAGCAAGCCAAGCGCCTCGACTGGATCAAGCCTTTTACCACGGTGAAGCAGGCGTCCTTCGACGATCAGCATGTCGATATCAAATGGTTCGCCGACGGCACCCTGAACGTTTCCTACAACTGCCTCGATCGTCATCTGGCCGAGCGTGGTGATCAAATCGCGATCATCTGGGAAGGCGATGACCCTTGCGAAAGCCGCCACATCACCTACCGCGAACTGCACGAGCAGGTCTGCAAGTTCGCCAACGCCCTGCGCGGTCAGGACGTACACCGCGGCGACGTGGTGACGATCTATATGCCGATGATCCCCGAAGCCGTGGTCGCCATGCTGGCGTGCACCCGGATCGGTGCGATTCACTCGGTGGTGTTCGGTGGTTTCTCCCCGGAAGCCCTGGCGGGCCGGATTATCGACTGCAAATCCAAAGTGCTGATCACCGCTGACGAAGGCCTGCGTGCCGGCAAAAAGATCCCGCTCAAGAGCAATGTCGATGACGCGCTGACCAACCCGGAAACCAGCAGCATCCAGAAAGTCATCGTGTGCCAGCGCACCGGTGGCGACATCAAGTGGAACCCGCATCGCGACATCTGGTTCGAGGACCTGATGAAAGTGGCCGGCACTGTTTGCGCGCCGAAAGAGATGGGCGCCGAAGAAGCGCTGTTCATCCTTTACACCTCCGGTTCCACCGGCAAGCCGAAGGGCGTGCAACACTCCACCGGCGGATATCTGCTGTACGCAGCGATGACTCACGAGCGCGTGTTCGACTACCGTCCGGGCGAAATCTACTGGTGCACCGCCGACGTCGGCTGGGTCACCGGTCACAGTTACATCGTCTATGGCCCGCTGGCCAATGGCGCGACCACGCTGCTGTTCGAAGGCGTGCCGAACTATCCGGACATCACCCGGGTGGCGAAGATCGTCGACAAGCACCAGGTCAACATCCTCTACACCGCGCCGACCGCTATTCGCGCGATGATGGCGGCGGGCACTGCCGCCGTTGAAGGCGCCGATGGCAGCAGCCTGCGTCTGCTGGGTTCGGTCGGTGAGCCGATCAACCCGCAAGCCTGGGACTGGTACTACAAGAACCTCGGCCAATCCCGTTGCCCGATCGTCGATACCTGGTGGCAGACCGAAACCGGCGGCAACATGATGAGCCCGCTGCCGGGCGCTCACGCCCTGAAGCCGGGTTCTGCCGCACGTCCGTTCTTCGGTGTGGTGCCGGCCCTGGTGGATAACCTGGGCAACATCATCGAAGGCGAGGCTGAAGGCAACCTGGTGATTCTCGATTCGTGGCCAGGCCAGGCGCGTACGCTGTATGGCGATCACGACCGCTTCGTCGACACCTACTTCACGACCTTCCGCGGCATGTACTTCACCGGTGACGGTGCGCGTCGTGACGAGGACGGTTACTACTGGATCACCGGTCGCGTGGACGACGTGCTCAACGTTTCCGGGCATCGCATGGGCACCGCCGAGATCGAAAGCGCGATGGTCGCTCACCCGAAAGTCGCCGAAGCGGCGGTGGTCGGTGTGCCGCACGACATCAAGGGTCAGGGCATTTATGTCTACGTCACCCTAATCGACGGCGAAGAGCCGAACGAGCAACTGCGCCTGGCATTGAAAAACTGGGTGCGCAAGGAGATCGGCCCGATTGCTTCGCCGGATGCTATCCAGTGGGCACCGGGCCTGCCGAAAACCCGCTCGGGCAAAATCATGCGGCGGATTCTGCGCAAGATTGCGACCGCTGAGTACGATGGGTTGGGGGATATCTCCACCCTGGCCGATCCGAGCGTAGTGCTGAAACTGATCGACACGCACCGGAGCATGAGTGCTGCCTAATAGATCAGGCCTCAACTAAGAGCCGCCCGGCACGATGGGGAGGGAACTATCCAGTTTATGGTTTGAATGCTGGATATCATCCGGTCGGCGCTAAGTCCTGCTGCAGAGTTGCATTATCAAATGAAGGTGACAGCATGAAAGAAAGGATCTTGTACGCTCTATCTCAGTCAGCGCTTGAAGGTAATGAAGTCACTCAGCTACAGGTATTTTCGCAGCAGGCTCAGGAGGCAATCACCTCGAGCGCTGAGTTTTTTAGAGGCGCCTTTCTAAATGTTCCCGTTGTTTTTTTAAGCAGAGGCGAATCTTCCGCTGAAGATTTCGTTTTGATTTACAAAGATTGACTTCCCACCCGCCTGTCCCCAATCGTCTGTACGTTCGCCGTGGTGTATACCCGCGGCTCTTTCAAGGTGGCACTGCGATTGAGCGAGCGCCCGCGTAGCAGGAAGTACGACAACGCCGGAATCAGGATCAACGCACCGAGCATGTTCCACAGGAACATGAAGGTCAGCAGGATGCCCATGTCAGCCTGGAACTTGATCGGCGACCAGGCCCAGCCGACCACGCCCACTGCCAGGGTGACGCCGACCAAACCGACCACGCGGCCGGTGAACGCCACCGCCCGACGATAGGATTCCGTCAACGACAGGCCCTGACGCTGGTATTGCAGCTGCACGCTGAGCAGGTATAGCGCGTAATCCACGCCAATCCCCACCCCCAGCGCGATCACCGGCAAGGTGGCAACTTTCACGCCGATGCCCATGTAGACCATCAATGCTTCACAGAGGATTGAGGTCAGCACCAGTGGCAATAGCGCCACCAGTGTTGCCCGCCAGCTGCGGAAGGTGATCAGGCAGAACAGGGTCACGGCCAGGTAGACGAAAATCAGCATGGTGCGGTTGGCTTCGCGCACCACGATGTTGGTCGCGGCTTCGATCCCGGCGCTGCCGGCGGCCAGCAGAAACTGGCGATCTTCGCTGCTGTTTTCGCGGGCGTATTTTTCCGCAATCGCGACCACGCCATCCAACGTCTCGGCCTTGTGGTCCTTGAGGAAAGCGATCACCGGCATCAGCGAACAGTCATTGTTGAACAGCTCCGGGGCATTCACCGATGCCTGCTGCGCGCCGTAGTTCAGCACGTTCTGGTTGCGCTGAATGCTGTTCATCTTCGGGTTACCCTCGAAGGAACCCGCGGTAATCTGGCGCACAGCGTTGACCAGCGAGGTGGTCGCCTGCACCCCCGTGATCCCGGCGAAATCGGTTATTTACCTCCTGGAAGATTCTGCTCGCGCAGCGGGGATCGAAGACTTTGGCCAGCGTATGGGCGAAACCCGCCAATTGGAAAACCTCGGCCCCCTGGCGATTGCCCTGCGTGAGGACCAGACGCTGCGTAAAGCCTGGCAATCGCTGATACGTCGTCTCGGGATAACTAACGGATCAATGGTGCACCGCGCGCCAGCCAACCTGGCGATGCACCAGCGCTTGTTTGGTTCATCGGTTCGGTTCAACCATGAATTCGACGGCATTGTGTTCGCCGCCGCCGATTTAGATGCAGCGATCCAATCGTATGACCCACTCATTGCGCGTCATGCGCGAAAATTCCTGGATGAAAAACTGGCTCAATCTGACGTTACGATGCCCGATAAAGTCAGGAAATTGGTCTTCGCAACATTGCCCACAGGCGAATGCGTAGCCGAAAAACTGGCGCATCAGCTTGGAGTGGACCGCAAGACCATGTACCGCCATCTCGCCCATCACAATCAGAGCTACTCCTCCATTGTCGATGCGGTTCGGGTTGATCTGGTGAACCGATATGTCGAGAACCGCGAGCGACCGCTTTCAGAAATAGCGATTCTTTTGGGCTTCTCTTCCTTGAGTGCCTTTTCGAGATGGTTCTCGGGTCGCTTTGGTTGCAGTGTGTCAACATGGCGTCGCGAGAAACAACGGTCATAGTCCCGATCAGCTTGCCTCCCGAAATTATTTCCTCAAGCCCCCAGTGACTGAGCGGATCATTAATATAGAGCAGCTGAAAATAATAATGAGTGGAACCCCAAAACGTGAAAATCCAGCCTCTTCCGCCGCTCAACAGCCTGCATGCGTTTGAGTCTGCGGCTCGCCATTTGAGTTTCACCCTTGCTGCCAAAGAACTGAACGTGACCCAAGGAGCGATCAGCCGTCAGGTTCGCCTGCTTGAAGACTACCTGGGCAAGGCACTGTTCATCCGCACCACCCGCACCATGACCCTCACCCCCACCGGCACGCAGTATTACGAAACGGTGCGTGAATGCATGCTGCACCTGGCCCGCTCGACCGGGGAGATACGCCAGTGGCAAGGCAACCAGCAAGTCACCGTGGCCACCAGTACAGCCATGGCGTCCCTCTGGTTGTTGCCCAAAGTGTCGGATTTTCAAAACGCCCATGAGGACATCGATCTGCGGATCATTGCCCATGATCATGTGAAGGACTATTCCAGGCTCGATAGCGATCTGGCGCTGTACTACTGCAACCCCCCGCCCAAGGACATGACCGTCACCCCGCTGTTCTCGGAAGAGATTTTCCTGGTGTGCAGCCCGGGCTATCTGGCCAGGCATCCGCAGTTGAGCAGCCTCGAAGGATTGTTGTCGTGCACCTGGTTGTGGCTCGAGGACTCCCAGCGCGACTGGGTGGGTTGGCCCGAGTGGTTCAAGCGCCTGGGTTATGAGCCCATGGCGCCCAAGCACCGGGTCAACATCAACAGCTACAGCATGCTGATCCAGTCGGCGATCAGTGGCCAGGGCGTGGCTCTGGCCTGGGGTAACCTGGTGGATGATGCGTTGAGCACCGGTGCACTGGTCAAACCCAACGATGTGGTGCTGCAGACGGACGCCAAGTTCTGCCTGCTGGAATCGCCCACCGAGCGGGGCCCGCGTCAAAGCGTGCGGCTGTTCCGGGACTGGTTGATGGCCCAGCCATCGGTGCAGAAATAATCACACCCATAGCAAAAAACCGACAGTCGATAACTGTCGGTTTTGTGCCTTGCCGAGGAGAGTGGATGACGGGTGTCAGCCAGCCTTTTTCGCTGTCAGCTCCCTATCCAGGCCCCCGCCCGTTAACGAACCACCCATCGGTGAGACGCCTTGCGGGAGAGCTTCCGGCATGGGCCTGCGCCCGCCCGAAGGGGTATCGGGCAGCCCGTCAGCCATCTCCTGGCGCAAGCTGCGCATCAGCGTGTAGCTGATCAGCAAGATGAACCCCGCAATTGGCAGCCCCGCCGCGATGCTCGCCATCTGGATAGCCTTGAGTCCGCCCGCCATCAGCAGGGCCGTTGCGATGGCGCCCTCCAGGATGCACCAGAGCAACCGGATACTCTGCGGCGGGTTGGCACTACCCATGGAGTTCAACGTACAGAGCACCTGGGTGCCAGAGTCGGCCGAGGTGATGAAGTAGGTCGCCAGCAGGATACAGACCAGCACGCTGAGCACCTTGCCCAGGGTGCCTCCATCGATCTTGTGCAGCAGCGTGAACATCGCGGCGGTGGTTTCCTGCTTGGTCGCAAGCAACACCGTGCCACCCTCAAACTTGGCTTTGTCGCCCTGCAGTTCACCACTGGCGACCAGTTGCTCGTGGTGCTGGCGATCAACCTGCTCGGTTTTAAGCGCAGCACCACCGAACACCGACATCCAGATGATGGTCACCAGGGTTGGTACCAATAGTGCGCCAGCAATCAGTTCGCGAATGGTGCGGCCCTTGGAGATCCGGGCGATGAACAGGCCAACGAACGGCCCCCAGGTCATCCACCACGGCCAGTAGAACGCCGTCCACCAGTTCTGCCAGCCGCTGTCTTTCTGGGTATCGCTCCAGAAGCTCAGGCCGACGATATGCTGGGCGTAGTCACCGGTGCTTTCAAGCATCAGGTTGAGGATGTAGCGGGTCGGCCCCAGGAGCAGGATCAGCACCACCAGCACCACCGACAGCAGCATGTTCCATTCCGACAGGCGCTTCATGCCACGCGACACACCTGCCATGACCGATACCGTGGTCACCATGGTAATGAGCACGATCAGTGTGATCTGCACCCCCAGGCTGATGGGCAGGTCGAACACCTTGCTCAGGCCGGTGTTCATCTGCACAACACCTAGGCCCAGCGACTGGGATACCCCGAACGCGGTGATCACCACGGCAAGGATGTCTACCACATGGCCGATCGGACCGTAGATGCGCTCACCGATCAGCGGGTAAAGGATCGACCGCATGCTCAGCGGCAGGCCCTTGCGGTAAGCAAAGTACGCTAGGCCCAGGCCGACGATGGTAAAGATTGCCCAGGGGTGCAGGCCCCAGTGAAACAGGGTGATGCGCATGGCGGTGGTGGCGGCTTCATCGGTGAGGCCGGTCGCGAACGGGTTACCCGCGTAATGCCACATGGGTTCTGCAACCGACCAGAAGATGAGCCCGATGCCCATGCCGCCACTGAACAACATGGCAATCCAGGAGCCGAAACTGAATTCGGGCCTGTCGTCGTCACGTCCAAGCTTGATGTGCCCGTACTTGCTGCACATCAGGTAAATCAGCAGCCCCAGCACAACGGTGACGGAGGTAAGGTAGAACCATTTGAAGTTCTGCAGGATGAAGTCGGAGGCGCTTTGAAAAGCAGCAGCTGCATGTTCGGCGAACAGGGCGCAAAACAGCACGAAGAGTACAACGGCCAGCAACGACCATATCGTCACGGTGGGATTGAGGCCTTTGAGCAGGCCAGATTCGGCACGCATTGGTTATCCCCTATTGTTTTTGTTCAAGGGTTTGAAATCACGGTTGGGTAGAGCCGCTGCCACAGGCAGGTGCCAAATCCCTGGCGGCGGTCTTCCCGCAGGCCCAAGGTGCGGCACGCTCCCTTGGGCCCTAACAAAATGGGAGAACTACCGGTGCTTCGACAAACTATTTCTTATCATAAATTAATTACCAAAAATCATTAATACGGAAAAATCAACAATACCATCATTTCCATGCCCTGCCTTTGCTACACCCGCACCCGCGAATAAATCATTAATGATAAAAACTAATAAATACAGCTGAAATAAATCGTTTGTCGAGCCCTCCTTCTCTTGCCGAAACTTGGCGTCAGGCATCAAGGCATTGCCTGCCGTGCATCTAACAAGAGAAAACAAAAAATGACCGTGACGACTGATTCCCGCCTTATCCCTGTGCATACCCTGGAAACCGTTCTGGCGCCAATCCATGAAGCCCATGGCCTGACCAACGAGTTCTATACCGACCAGCGCTATTTCGAGCTTGAGCGTGATCAGGTACTGGGGCGCAACTGGGCCTGCATCGGTTTTGCCAGCGACCTGCCGACCAACAGCTACGTAAAGCCTGTGGACTTCATGGGCCTGCCGCTGCTGATGATGCGCAACCGCGAAGGCCTGGTGCAGGTGTTCCATAACGTCTGCAGCCACCGCGGCGTGAAACTGGTGCAACAGGCGGGTGAAGTCCAGGGCGTGATTCGCTGCCCGTACCACTCCTGGACCTATGACCTGAATGGCGGCCTGAAAGGCACGCCGCACGTCGGTGGTATCAATCAGCACAAGGACGAGCGCTTCGCTTGCGAGAAGCACGGCCTGAAGTCACTGCGCACCACCATTTGGATGGACATGGTGTTTATCAACCTGTCTGGCGATGCCCCGGCCCTTGAAGAACAACTGAAACCGTTGACCGAGCGCTGGACCCAGTTCCTGGGCACCGACGGCATGAGCCTGCTGCGCCGTGAAGCGAATGGCGGCGCCATGAGCATCGAAGTCAACTGCAACTGGAAGCTGGCGGTCGAGAACTACTGCGAGGCCTACCACTTGCCGTGGGTACACCCGAGCCTGAACAGTTACTCGCGCCTGGAAGACCACTACAACATCATGTTCGAGGAATTTGCCGGCCAGGGCAGCCACGCCTACAACCTCTCGGCCGTTGCCGGTACCCATTTGCCAACCTTCCCGTCCTGGCCGCAGGACCGCCTGCGCACCGCCGAGTACGTGGCGTTCTTCCCCAACGTGCTGCTGGGCATCCAGGCCGACCACGCCTTCGCCATGATGCTGGAGCCGGTGGCGCCGGGTAAAACCATCGAGCACCTGCGCCTGTTCTATGTGGGTGACGAAGCGCTGGACAACCACTACGACGCCTCGCGCAAAGCGGTGATGGAGTCCTGGCGGGTGGTATTCGCCGAAGACATCGCCTCGGTCGAAGGCATGCAGAAAGGCCGCCACTCCCCTGGCTACAGCGGTGGAGCGTTCTCGCCTGAAATGGACCTGCCGACCCACTACTTCCACAAATGGGCTGCCCGCCAGCTGCTCGACTGCGCGCAACGCGCCTGAGGTGATGACCATGCATTCGATAGCACCGCACTGGCTGAACTTCATCGACGGCCAATGGGCCGACAGTGAGCAGCATCTGACCATCCACAACCCTGGCACCCGCGACGCCGTGGCGACCATCGCACAGGCCGGCGTGGCCGATGCCGAGCGTGCCCTCAAGGCCGCCCGGCGCTGCGCCGACAGCGCCGAGCTGACCCGTGTACGCCCTGCGCAGCGAGTCACTTGGCTGCTGGAAATTGCCGCACAGATTCGTGCAATAACCGAACAAGGCGCGTGGGTGCTGTGCCAGGAAAACGGCAAGAGCCTGCGTGATGCCCGTGACGAATTTGTCGAGGCGGCGCGTTACTTCGAGTACTACGCCGGCATGGCCGACAAGATCGAGGGCAAGTCCATTCCACTGGGCGACGGTTACATGGATTTCACCGTCTACGACCCCATGGGCGTATCGCTGCAGATCGTGCCGTGGAACTTCCCGGTGTCGATCTGCGCCCGCTCCCTGGCCCCTGCCTTGGCGGCAGGCAACGCGGTGGTCATCAAGTCGCCGGAGCTGTCGCCGCTGGGGCTGTGTGTCCTGATGCAGGCCATCGAACGTGCGGGCCTGCCAAAGGGCGCCGTCAACCTGATTTGTGGCCGTGGCCGTGAAGTGGGTGCCTACCTTGCTGGCCATCGCGACGTAGACCAGATCGTCTTCACAGGCTCTGTCGGTACCGGGCAGAGCATCCTGCGCACCGCCGCCGAACACGCGATTCCCAGTGTCATGGAGCTGGGCGGCAAGTCGGCCGCACTGGTGTTCCCGGATGCTGATCGCGAACAGCTACTGAACAGTGTGAAAAGCGGCATCTTCTTCAACGCAGGCCAGGTGTGCTCGGCCATGTCGCGCCTGCTGGTGCATCGTTCGATCTATGACGAAGTCGTCGCGAGCGTGGTGGCGATGGCCGAGGGGCTGACCGTTGGCCTTGGCCAGGACAACCCGGACCATACGCCGGTGATCTCTGCCGGCCAGCTTGAAGGCATCGAGACCCTGTGCCGACGCGCCCAGCAGGAAGGCGCGGTGGTCGCGACCGGTGGCGAGGCCATCAGTGGCCTGCGCGGACACTACATGGCACCGACCGTACTGCGCGATGTGACCCCGCAAATGGAAATCGCCCAGACCGAAGTCTTCGGCCCGGTACTGGCGGTGATCCCCTTCGACACCGAAGACGAGGCCATCGCCATTGCCAATGGCACCGTGTTCGGGCTGGTGGCGGGCGTGTTCACCCAGGACCTCAATCGCGCCCTGCGTTGCGCGCGGCGTCTGTGTGCCGGCCAGGTGTTCGTCAACGAATGGTATGCCGGTGGCATCGAAACGCCGTTTGGCGGCGTCGGGCTCTCCGGCTTCGGACGGGAAAAAGGCCAGGAAGCGCTCTACAGCTACGTCAGGACCAAAAACCTGGCCGTGCGTATCAAGGGCGAGTGAGGAGGTAGCGCGATGAAAACCTGGCTCTGCATCATCTGTGGCCTGATCTATGACGAGGCCAAAGGCTGGCCCGACGACGGCATTGCCCCCGGCACCCGCTGGGAGGATGTGCCCGAGGACTGGCTGTGTCCTGAGTGCAAGGTTGGTAAAGCCGACTTTGAAATGATCGAAATCAGCACCCCGGTGGCAGCCGTCGCCGCAGCCCCGATCATCCAGGCCCAGCCTGTGGTCGCTGCCCGCCCGGCACAACCTGTGGTCATCATCGGCAGTGGCCATGCCGGCTACGGCCTGGCACAAGCGCTGCGCAAAGCCGACCCGCAGCTGGAGATTCGCGTACTGACCCAGGAAGCGGGGCATATCTACTCCAAGCCTGCGCTGTCTATCGCGCTGGCTCAGGGGCGCACCGCCGCAGCCTTGGCCACCGAAAGCCCGCTGGCGATCGAACAGCGATTGGGCATTCGTATCTACACCGGGTGCCGGGTCGAACGCATCGATGCCAAGGCACGGCGCCTATACACCAGCCTCGGCGAAATGGATTACGGCCAACTAGTACTGGCCAGTGGTGCCTCTGCGGTGCGACTACCCATCGAGGGTTGCTCCGAGGCGCTGCTCAGCGTCAACAACCTGCAGGATTACCAGGCGTTCCGGCAACAGCTTGAAGGTGTGCGCAGCGTCGCGATTCTCGGCGACGGGCTGATTGGCTGCGAGTTCGCCAATGACCTGGCGAGCAATGGTTATCAGGTGCGGGTGATCGGCCTGGGCGCCTGGCCCATGGAGCGCTTGTTGCCCGAGGCTGCAGGCCTGCACTTGCAGCAGGCATTGTCGGCGCTGGGTGTGCAGTGGAACCTGCGTACCACCTTGCAGCGCATCGAACGCAACACAGATGGCTACCAACTGAGCCTGGCCGACGGTCAAACCGTTGAGGCCGATCTG
This sequence comes from Pseudomonas sp. KH_021, assembly GCF_057838865.1. NCBI lineage: Bacteria > Pseudomonadati > Pseudomonadota > Gammaproteobacteria > Pseudomonadales > Pseudomonadaceae > Pseudomonas > Pseudomonas sp. KH_021. The sequence goes on from NZ_CM174477.1 coordinate 5,485,709, forward strand.
GTGCTCAGTGCGGTGGGCCTGCGCCCCAACCTTGAGCTGGCCCTGGAAGCAGGCCTGGACTGCGGCCGCGGTATCAAGGTTGATGCCCGACTGCAGACCTCGCAACCGGGCATCTACGCCCTGGGCGATTGTGTCGAAATCGATGGCCAGTTACTGCCGTATCTTGCGCCGATCAACGAAGGCATTCGCGCGCTGGCCAAAACGTTGCTGGGCCAGCCGACCGCCGCGCACTACCCCTTGGCACCCGTGACGGTGAAAACCCCGGCCGCCCCGCTGTGCCTGCTGACCCCACCCAGTGACTGCGAGGGCCAGTGGCGTTGCGATACGACCAGCGATGGATTGAGCGCTGCGTTCCACGACCATTCTGGTGCCATGCGCGGCTTCGTCCTTCTCGGGCGTCAGGCACAACTGCAACGTCATTCCTGGCTGCAAAGCTGCCAGAACACCCAACTAGATGTGGCCTGAGGCCGAACAATGAACAGTATCGTCAATCTGCCTCACGATGATCGCAGCTGCGGCTGGTATGCCGCGCTGCCTGAACCTGCGCCGAGCAAGCGCCTGACCGGCGAACAGAACGCCGACTACGTGGTGATCGGTGCAGGCTTTGCCGGCCTTGCCGCAGCACGCCGCCTGGCCGAGCACCTGCCACAGTCACGCATCATTCTGGTGGATGCCCAGCGCATTGCCTACGGTGCCTCCGGGCGCAACTCGGGCTTTGTCATCGACCTGCCGCACAAGTTCGCGCTGGAACATCCCGATCCGCAGCACAAACAACGCCTGCTCGGCCTCAACCGGGCCGCCATCGATCAACTGCAAACACTGATCGGCCGCCACGGCATCGAGTGCCAGTGGTCCCATGCGGGCAAGTACCAAGGCGCCGTGGGAGCACGTGGCGAGGGCTATCTGGATCACTTCGAAAAGTTAATGGCCGATTTGGGTGAACCCTATCGCGTGGTCGGGCGCGACGAACTGGAAGGTGTACTCGGCAGCCGTTACTACAGCCGCGCCATCTACACCCCCGGTTGCTACCTGATGCAGCCCGCCGCCCTGGTGCGTGGCCTGGGCGACTCGTTGCCAGGCAACGTCGAGGTGCTTGAAGAGTCGCCGATCCGTACGCTGGAGAAAGACGCCAACGGCAAGTGGCTGCTGCGGGGTGACAACGGCCTGATCCGCACCCCGAAGGTGTTGCTGGGCACCAGCATCTTCACTCAAGAGTTCGGTTTCTTGCGTAACCGCCTCTTGCCGGTGATGACCTTCGCCAGCTGGACCCGGCCATTGAGCGACGCCGAGATGGCGGCCGTCGGCAGCCAGACCGACTGGGGGCTCACCCCTGCTGACCATGCCGGCACCACCGTACGGATGACCCAGGACCGGCGCCTGATTATCCGCAATACCTACAAGCACGTTCCCCGTTACGGCCGCAGCATCACCGATGCCACGCGCAACAGGATTCGCGAGGACCATCGCAAGGCCTTTGCGGCGCGCTACCCCCAGCTTGCCCAAGTGCCGTTCACGCACACCTGGGGCGGGGCATATGCAATTTCGCGCAACTTCACCAACTACTTTGGCCAGCTCGATCAGGGTATTTACGCAACGGCCTGTGACAACGGCGTTGGCGCGGCATGGGGCACCATCTCCGGCACGCTGCTGGCCGACATGGCAGTGGGCGCCGACTCCGGGCACCTGAGTGATATCCGCGCCGTGACCGGCATGCCGTCACGCAACCCGCCGGAGCCTTTTCTGGGCCTGGGCGTGCGCACACGGATCCGTTGGGCGGCATTCAACAGCAGGAGCGAAGTATGACTGGCGCAACGAGCGGCAAGGGCCCGGTGCTATTGGTCGATCACCGCGAGCTGGAGTTCATCCATCGCGCGGGTCCTCCCGGCAATGCGGGCGTGGCGCGCGCCATCAGCAATGAAGTGTCGCCAAACATGGGGGTCGGCTTTGCGCGTTGGGAAGGCGCCGAGGTGGCCTGGACGCTGCTTTATGACGAAGTGATTTTCGTCATAGAGGGCTGCTTTGAACTCAGGGCCAATGGCGAGGTGTATCGCGTGACGCCTGGCCAAGTGCTGTGGATTCCCGAAGGCACGGAGCTGGTGTACGCAGGTCACGCGCTGTTCGGTTATGTGGTTTATCCGGGCGACTGGAAACAGCGCCACGGCCTCGTCTGACTACCGACCAGCACTGGTCTGGGGAACCCGATTGATCGCACTTTCCAAAAGGTTCGGCACGATCTACGTCGCTACCTTGTTGATGCAGCTGGGCTCCAGCCTGCTCATGACCTACCTGGCCCTGCGCCTGGATGCATCAGGGGTGGCGCAGTTCTGGGGCGGTGCCCTGATGGCCGCCAACGCGCTGGGCATGGTGTTCGGTGGGCGCATGGGGTACGGCCTGATCGGCCTGGTCGGCCATGCACGCGCGTTTGTGGTGAGTGCCGGGGTGATCGTCACTGCGGTGCTCATGCATCAGCTCAGTGACGCCTTGGCGCTGTGGCTTGCGCTGCGGTTTATCGTTGGCGCGGCGATGATGTGCCAGTTGATGGTCATCGAGAGTTGGCTCAACGATTGCGCCCCTGCCACACGTCGAGGGGGCGCCATGTCGCTGTACATGATTGCAAGCTACGTCGGCATGATGCTGGGCCAACTGATGCTCAGCCTCGGGGATGGCCTGCACACCCTGGCCTTGACCGGCGTTGCCATTGCCTTTGCCATTGGCCTGATTCCCGTCGCCTTGCACAGTGGCTTGCAGCCGGGTTTCATCAGCCAGGCGCGAATCAAGCCGATGCTGTACGTGCGGCGCTTGCCTCAATCGTTGTTCACGATTCTGGCCTCGGGATTGTTGAATGGCTGTTTGTACGGGCTGGCGCCGATATTTGCTGCGCAACTGGGCTTTACCTCGGCGCAGGTCGGGCAGTTCATGGCCATCAGTATCGCGGCGGGGCTGCTAGCGCAGTTGCCTTTGGGACGATTGTCAGATCACTTTTCGCGCATCACCCTGATACGAGCGACTGCTGCGTTGCTGTGCGTGGCCTACCTACCGTTGGCCTTTGGGCTGGCAACAGGGCAACTGTGGATAATGCTGGCGGGCGCCGCCATTGGCTTTTTGCAGTTCTGCCTTTACCCGCTTGGCGTGGCCCATGCCAATGACAATCTGGAGCCCGAGCTGCGTGTATCGGTGGCCGGGGTGCTGCTGATGACCTTTGGCATCGGGGCGGCCATCGGGCCACTGGTGGCGGGGGCGATGATGGAGTATTCCGGTCCGCAGGCGCTGTATGTGTTCGGTCTTGGCGTGGCGGCGATGGTGACGTGTTTTACCCGGGAGAAACGCAGGATTGGCGCGTCGCTGGCTGGGGTGCCGTAACGGGAATCCAGTGTCCGCCTTGGTTTTTCCTTCGTTCTTGAGATCGAGCGCCGCCCGCGCGGCGCATCGCGGCTAAAGCCTGCTCCTACATTTGTTGCAACGCGCCATGGCCTGTGGGGTTGGGGTTGTTAGCCTTGGTGGTTCGGCTTTAGATCTATTGGGTTTCGGGGGAAATTGCGCAAGGCTGGCAACTCCTCTCTCACAGGCCATGGCACGTTGCAACAAATGTAGGAGCAGACCTTGGTCGCGATGCGCCGCGCGGGCGGCGCTCGATTCAGGCAACAGCACAAAACCCAAGGCAAGCACCTGGAAGCCTCGATACGCCCCCTTCATTCTCATGGTGAGCCCGTAAGGTACCTGCCAACAAATCGCATGAACCACATGAGGCCCAACACCAGGGTCTGAACTGGATCTATGCAGACGGCCACAAGCACCCGACCATGAACTTCTGAGGCAATTGCATCTCGTTAATTACAATCACAGAGAGTGCAAAATGAAGTTCAATTTTGTAGAAAACAGCAAGCTGAGCCGCCGCCGCGTCCTGCGCGACGGCATCACGTTGGCGCTGGCCGCTTCCCCCTTGGCGAACCTGGCCAACGCCGCCGCCGAAAACAATGCCATCGCCGATGCCGCCGAGGACGTCACCTTTGCCGCAGGCCCGCGCCCCTTGGTGCAGTACCCGCAAAAGCGCCCCTTGACCCTGGTCACCACGCGCCCGCCGCACCTTGAAACACCCTTCTCGGTGTTCGACGAAGGCCCCATCACGCCCAATGATGCGTTCTTCGTGCGTTATCACCTGGCCAATTTCCCGACCAGCATTGACCCGGACACTTATCGCCTGACCATCAAGGGTTCAGTGACCACGGAGCTTTCACTGTCCCTGGCAGACCTCAAGGCCCTTGGCGAACCGGTAGAAGTGGTCGCCGTCAATCAGTGCTCGGGTAACAGTCGCGGCTTTTCGATGCCGCGCGTGTTTGGGGCGCAATTGGGCAACGGCTCAATGGGCAACGCCCGCTGGGTGGGTGTACCGCTCAAGACGGTGCTGGAAAAAGCGGGGGTGAAAGCCGACGCCAAGCAAGTGACCTTCCGAGGCCTCGACAAGCCGGTGTTGCCGAGCACGCCAGAGTACATCAAGGCGCTGGACATCAGCCATGCCATGGATGGCGAACCGATGATCGCCTGGTCCATGAACGGCACCGACCTGCCGTTTCTCAACGGCTATCCGATCCGCCTGGTGGTGCCCGGCTATTTCGGCACTTACTGGCTCAAGCACCTGAGCGAGATAGAAGTCCTCGACCATACCTTCGACGGGTTCTTCATGGCCAAGGGTTATCGCCTTCCAGACAACGATTGCTACTGTGTCGCGCCGGGCACGGCGGCGGCGAAAACCCTGCCGATTTCCAAGCTGGCCATCCGTAGCTTCATCACCAGCGTCAAACACGGCGATGTGTTGCCGCGCAATAAAAGTGTAGTGCTCAAGGGCATCGCCTTCGACGGCGGTGATGGGGTCAACAAGGTGGAGCTGTCGATCGATGGCGGCAAACATTGGCAGCAAGCCCAGCTTGGCGAGGATCTGGGCCGCTTCTCCTTTCGCGAGTGGACATTGCCGATCACCTTTACCGACAAGGGCGCCACCCAGCTGATGGTGCGCGCCACTAACCGGGCGGGCGAGACGCAACCGTTTCGAGCCGACTGGAACCCCGCTGGCTATCGCCGCAACGTTGTGGAAACCAGCCACGTGACAGTCGCCTGAAGGAAGCTCGCATGAAACGCATGATCACCTTGTTGTGTGCCGCTCACCTGGGTTGGGCCGCCGCGGCTTACGCAGCACCGCTCTCGATCACCTTGCCGCCGGAAACCGCGGTGCTCAAACCCAACGCGCTGCCCGGCTATGCGTTGGCCCAGCAAAAATGCTCCACCTGCCACTCTGCGGATTACATCCAGTTCCAGCCGCCCGGCTTGACCCTGGCCCAGTGGACCGGCGAAGCCAGCAAGATGCAGCACGTCTACGGTGCACCGATCAGCGACCAGGATGTGAAAATGATTGGCGCTTACCTCGCGGTGGCCTACGGCAGTGCCAAGGAAAGTGATGCCGATGTGCAGGCGGCTTCCAGCCCGAAGGCGAGCGAGCCCCCGGCCGCGCCTTTGGCGAAAGTCGATGCCATGACGTTGCTCACCAACAACGCTTGCCTGTCCTGCCACGCGGTTGACCGTAAAGTCGTCGGCCCGGCCTATCACGAGGTGGCGGCCAAATATGCCAATGACCCGCAGGCGCTGGCGAAAGTGACGGCCAGCATTGAGCAGGGCGGAACCGGTAAATGGGGAAATATCCCGATGCCACCCTTCGCTCAGTTAAACGCCGACGACCTAAAGACCATGGCGACTTTCATTCTGCAGCAGTAAGGTCACTGTAGGAGCCAGCCTTGGCTGCGATGAACGCACCGCGGTACATCAGGCAAACCGCGGTGCGTTCATCGCGGCTGAAGCCGGCTCCTACACCAAAGGCATTTCAAAAAGCCCCGGCAGTGAACCCCAGATCAAGCTAGTGCCGGCGATCGCCATCAATACGAAGACCATCCAACGCACCGTGCGCATCGACAACTTCGGCGGATAACGGCGGACCAGCCAGCTGACCAGCAGCACCAACGGCAACGCTTCGGCACTCAATAACAACGTGGACGATTGCATCTGCCCTTGCGCTACGACCAGCCCAAGGCGAGCCGCCGCGTTGGCGGCAAATACCGTTATCAGGGTATTGCGGATAATTTCGTAGCCCAATGGCTGGCGATACAGGTGATACGCAATCGGCGGCCCGCCGCTGGAGAACAAGCCATTAAGCAGTCCACACAGGCCACCGGCCAGCCAGAATGAAGGTTGCCGGGACAGATGCGCTTTTGGTTTGTTTTGCACCACCAGCATAAGACTGGCCGCGACAATCAGTACACCGAGCAGAAGGCGAAGCCAGTTCAGTTGGCTACCACTCACCGCGCCGAGCCCCCACACGCCGAGGCTGACGCCCAGCAGACTGCTGATCAACACGGGCATCAGCACCGTGCGGTCCAACTGCGGCTTCGGCCCGCCCAGCGTACCCATGGCGTTACCCAGGGTGAGGATACTGATCACCACCGCGACCTCACTCAGCGGCACCATATGCAGGGATGCGACCAAGCCCATCAAGATCAAGCCGAAGGCAAAGCCGGTGAGGCTCTGGGCTACGGTTGCCAACGCCACACAACAGAGAAAAATCAGATGCACTTGCAGGCTCATTCCGCCTCCATTACTGGTTAAGCCAAAATGCCGCCGCACGGTCAACGTGTCGGCGGCAGTCTGGTGTTGAGGCGGGGGGCGATGCAAGTCACCCAGGAAGCTGGCTCATGCCAGCCATTTCACCGCAATTAGAATCAAAGCCGCGAGAAACACTGTTTCACTGACTAACAGGGTCGCCGGGCGCCAGCCCACTTCCAGCAGCGCCTTCAGTGAGGTTTTCATGCCCAGGGCGGCGATAGCGGTCACCAGGCACCAGCGCGACACATCGCCAGCAAACTCCTGCACCTGCGTCGAAGCGACGCCACTGCTGTTAATGGCGACAAACAGCACAAAGAAGATGATGAACAAAGGCAACGGCAGGGCCGCACGTGGGCCACCATCGCCGCGTTTGCGCAGCAGCAACGACAGACTGAAGACGATCGGCACCAGCATGGCCACGCGCAACAGTTTGACCACGGTCGCGGTATCGCCGGTTTCCTCCGACATGCTGTAGCCAGCACCGACCACCTGGGCCACATCGTGAATCGTGGCGCCGAGGAATATCCCGGCCTGATGGGCGTCCAGGCCGAGCCATTGGGCGATCGGCGGATAGGCGATCATCGCGATGGTGCTCAGCGCCGTCACGCTGATCACCGTGAAGATGATGTTGCGCTCACTGTCCTTGTCTTGCGGCAGTACCGCGGAAATTGCCAGCGCCGCCGAGGCGCCGCAGATGCCCACGCTACCGCCGCTGAGAATGCCGAAATCGCGAGACTGGCCCAGTAGCCGAGACAGGATGATGCCGAAAGTAATGGTCATGAAAACAGCACCGATCACCACCGCCATCAGCGTCCCCCCAAGCGAGAGAATCTGCTCGACAGTGATGCGCATGCCCAGCAGCGCCACGCCGCAACGCAGGATGGTGCTGGAGGTGAAGCGAATACCCGCGACCGCACGCCCCTCCTCGGAGAGAAAACCCAGAGCCATGCCCAGCAACAGGGCCATCAACATCACTGGCGCACCGTAATGCTCGGAAAGGAAAGAGGCACTGGCGGCGACCACCACCGAGGCAATGATACCCGGCAGTAATAGTTTGAGTTTCTGCTGACGGCTTACTAGCCAGGACACCGACGGCTGAGCCGTATCAAGCGACTGGCTGTGCACGGGGGGGATTGTGTGATGCTGTTTTATTGTCATGTGCTCAGCTACACCCTGTGGGTTTATGAAATCACTGAGTTGGATGCTAGAGAAAACGCCCCTCCCCCATTAGGACCACGTCAAAGCGGTCTTAGGGGCCAGCAGACACCTGCATCCTTGGACCCCGCGATGGTCACACCGGGGTTGCCTGATTTACCGCGGTGTAACCATCGCAGCCAAGGCTTGCTCCTACCCGCGATTCAACAGATACAGCGCGGTGACGCCATCACCCGGTAGGAGCCAAGTTTACTTGCGATGCAGGCACCGCGGTTTTACAGACACATCGCGGGCGAGCTCAAGGCTTGGCCCAGAACACAGCTGGCAGCTGGTGCTAATACACCTCGGCAGCAGCCCCTATAGTCATGCGCGCAGACCTTCGCAAATCGGAGAAATCACATGCCCCTGGATCACCAGCGTCTCGTCCAGCTCGCAGAGCACCTGCGTCAGCACTGGCCACAGCCGCATCCAGCGTTTGCCTCAGGTCTGGACGCGCGAAGCAGCGAGAACGCCCTGCTGTTGCAGTGCTATGGCAGCCTGGCCAAGGCCGCCAGCTTCGGCTGGCAAAACGCCGGCCGTACGCTGGTCGACAAGACTTACCTGCGCATTCTGAAGGACTGCTTCGGGCTGGATTTTCAGGGCTTTAGCGAGGATGAATTGGCCGCGCGCCTGGATGGCTTCATTCGCCAGGCGTTGGCTCCGCGCTGGCGGGAAATCGTCGCAAGTGGTGGCGCCGAAGGTCTGTCCTTGGCCACAGAGCTGCTCAAGGCGTGCAACCTGGCGTTGTTCGCCAGCGAACGCGTGCAACCGGCAACTGGGCAGCTGTTGTTCTATCTGTGCCCGCAGTTACCGCTACTACCGGGTCTGATCGATCCGCAACACAGTCTCGACAAACAGCGACAGATCTATCAGGACCTGCTCGCCACACTACCGGTATTACCGCGCCCACAGCAGTTCGCCGGTGACGCGCATCAGCAGGCGCTGATCCGCCAACTGATCGAAGGCAGTGACTGGTGGCGTCGACGGGTGTTGACCGCCTGGTAGAGGCGTCCATTATCCCAATCCCGTAGGAGCGACGGGGGCGCCTAGCCCTTGGTCGCGATGGCCGCACCGTGGTTTATTGCAAACTCCGCGGTGTGGCCATCGCGACCAAGGTCTGCTCCTACGGGGCCATTTCTGACCTAATTTTTCTGCCCTCAAGCCATCAGCATTTTCGGCAAAACCCAAGGCCAATCACCCAAGGCGCCTTTACCGCCGAGTCGGTTGGCAACACCTTTGTCGAAGGCCATAAAGTCAAATCCTGACCCAGAATATCTGGACCTCTTAAGTGAGCAGCATGGCGTCTCTTCGACGGGCTTTTATATGGTTTTCAAATTACTACATTCTGAAATGCGGAAATTTCCCACGTGATTAGTGAATTTTTCCGGCATTCATTCTTGCGCCCCTCTTGCTAGCTTGCTCGGCCAAACCGCTTGCTCTTGCCGTCATGGATTGAAGTTCGCGCGGTTGTCGTTCTCAGCTCAAGGATCAAGCTATGTTCGCGCCGGCCAATGTTGCTCATTTCGAACTGAACATCCCCACGGTTCGCAACGATTTCAAGGTACTGGCCTTTGACGGTACGGAAGCCATCAGCACCTTGTACGCGATCCACGTCGAGCTGGTCAGCGAGCGCCCCGACTTTGATCTGGAAAGCCTGCTCTGCCAGCCGGCGTTCCTCCAGTTCGGCCTCAATGGCGAAGGCATTCATGGTCATATCGAAGAGGTTTCCATGGGGGCGGTGGGTAAGCGCCTGACTCGCTATCACCTGACCCTGGTGCCGGTGCTGCACTATTTGCAGTTCAGCCACCAGCAACGGATTTTCCAGAGCCTGACCGTCCCGCAAATCATCACCCAGGTCCTCAAAGGCCATGGCATTCTGGCCGACGTGTTTACCTTCCACGTCACCCCCGGACCTGCGCGCGTCTACTGCACTCAATATGCGGAAAGCGACTACGAGTTCGTCCAAAGGTTATGCGCCGAGGAGGGCATTGCCTGGCACCACCAGCATTCACCCGACGACCATAGGCTGGTGTTTACCGACCATCAGAGCTTTTTCCCCAGGCTGGATGGTGCCACCCCTTATCACGCCGCCTGCGGCATGGTCGCGGAGTGCTCGGTGATCGATCGCTTTTCCATGCGCTTCAGCACCCGAACCCGCACGGCCACGCGCCGCGACTACGACTTCACCCACCCGATCCCGCCCCACCAAAGCCGCGTCACGACCGGGCATGGACCTGAACTCGAAGACTATCGCTACCCTGTGTTCATCGACAATGAAAAACACGGTAAACAGCTGGCCCGGCAAGCGCTGGAACGGCATCGCAGTGATTACCAACTGGCCACGGGCAGCAGCGATCAAGCGAACTTACGCAGTGGCCACTTCTTTGAACTGACCGAGCACCCGCGTCAACCGTACAACGATTTGTGGTTGTTGCTCAGTGTCCACCACGTTGGCAAACAACCCCAGGTGCTTGAAGAAGCACTCATCAGCGACGTTAAGTCAGAAGACGGCTTCACCCAGGGTTACCGCAACAGCTTCAGCGCGATTCCTTGGGACGTGTTCTATCGTCCGCCGCTGGTCACGCGCCAAACGGTGCTGGTCAGCCAGACCGCCCGTGTCACCGGGCCTGTGGGCGAAGAAATCTTTTGCGATGAATACGGGCGGGTCAAGGTCGAGTTCCATTGGGACCGCGCCAAGTTGGGCAGCGACAAGAGCAGTTGCTGGCTACGGGTTTCCTCCAACTGGGCAGGGGACGGTTTCGGCTCGGTGACCATTCCGCGCATCGGCATGGAAGTGGTGGTGACCTTCCTGGAGGGCAATCCGGATAATCCGTTGATTACCGGTTGCGTGCCCAACGAGATCACCCCCGTGCCGTACCCCTTGCCGGAGCACAAGACCAAAACCGTGCTGCGCAGCTGCAGCTCCCCCGCCAATGGCGGATACAACGAGCTGTCGATTGAAGATCGCGCCGGACGGGAGTTGATCTACCTGCGCGCCCAGCGCGACCTCGAACAGCTGATCCGCAACGACAGCGACACCAAGATCGGTAACGACCGCCGTGAGCAGATTGCTCAAAACAGCCACAGCCTGATTGGCAACGACCGTTTTGAACAGGTCGAGAACAACAGTGCCAGCCTGATCAAGGGCGACGAACTGCATACCACCCAAGGCCTGCGTCACACGCTGATCGGGGGTAGCGAGCAGATCAGCATTACCGGCAACAGCAGTACGACGGTCAGTGGCACGTTGGTGATTCAAGCCGGCCCCCAGGTCCATGTCACGGCCGCCCATGTGGTGATCGATGCCGGCATGAGCCTGACGCTCAAGGCCGGTGGCCACCACCTCGTGATCAACCCAGGGGGGATTTTCAGCAGTGTGCCCATCGTCGAAGGCGGTGCTCCGCTGGCGGGGGTACCGCCGATCCAGGCGTTGTCTGCTGAAGGATCGGCACCAGCGGCCCTTCAGGCGCCCTTGTTGGCCTCCACGCAGCGATCGGCCCTGATGGCCAAAAAGCCTATTTGCGCGGTATGCGAAGTCGTCAAACCGCAGAGTGAGGCAGCCCATGCTTGAGTTACCGCCATTACCCGATGATCTGCCCTGGTCGTTGCCGGCCTATCTGCTGTTGGACGGGGTCAGCGCCTCGAATCTGGCGCAGCGCCTGCACCGCTGGGATAACCCGGTTTATTGCCTGTACCAAGGCACACGCTGGCATGAGCTGGCGGACATCTCGCCCTGCTTGATCACCCTCAAGGGTGCCGGTGATTCACTGCTGGCGTACTTCCTGGAAAATGCCGCGCTGGAATGGGGCTATCTGCTGTTCAGCGAGGCCGACGCGCTAACGCTCTGCAAGCACTGGCGTCACCTGCTGAGCGTTAAACACCCGAGTGCGGGCGAGGTCATGCCGCGCATCGCCGATCCAGCGGTCATGCATCACCTGTTCGACCTGGCGCGGCAAGCCAACAGTGCACGCTGGTTTGGCCCTGTTCAGCACCTGTGCCTGCCTGATGGGTTGCAGGCGGCCTGGTTACAGCACACACGCCCCGAACAGCCTGCATTAGCGCCTACCGAAGCCTATCTGTTGACGGAGCAGGAGCTAACCGCCTTGGGCGAGGTGCAGTTTCATCATGCGGTCATCAGCCTCAACGATCACCTGCAGCGGTACTTTCCCAGCTTGATGGCGTCCTGCTCAGCCCAGGAGCGCCTGCGGTTTGCCGAACAAGTCGCCCAGCAGGCTATCCGGCAAGGCTTTACCTCGGAACAGGAAATCACGCTCTATGCCAACGTACTCGGCTATTTGGCCGGGCAGCCGTTGGCCAGCCACCCGGACATCGTCGAGACCCTGACGGCGTCGTCACCCTCCCCGTTGATCCGTGTCCAACGCGCTGCCGAGCTGGCGTATGCCCGCACGGCCACGCCAGCAGGAGACTTGCCATGACCGCCGAACCACCGCTCAAAGGCCCTGCCAACATCGCCGCCATGGCCAAGAGCGCCCAAGACATCCGTTCACCCCTGGGGCTGTGCCCTTTGATGAGCTCAAAAGTGCAGTTGCTGCCGGTGCGCTACGGCCTGGTCGAACACCTCGACCCCTCGGCCGAACTGAGCATGCCGCTCACCCTGACCAGCCAGCCCTTGGGTATCCGGCTGCTGCGTGACGGCTACCTGTACATCATCGATCACGGCACCGGCTACCTGCACGAATACCACGTCGAGCAAGGGCAGATCAGCAAACTGCTGTGGCAGGGCCGGGAAGTAGTTGGCGACACGCGTACCACGTCGGTGGGCGAACCTCATTTGATCTTCACCCGGCAACACCGGTTGTACGCCAGCTATTCGGAACTCCAGTGGACGGCCTACAAATGCGCGCAAGTGCTCAAGGACACCGCCGAGCGTGAACGCTTGATGCAACGCATTGATCTGGCGAGTGCTTGCCCGACCAATGGGGGAACCCACTTGTTGACCCAACGCCAGGCCCAGGCCTGGCTGGCGGAGGTCGTGCCACCCGCTGGTAAAGAGCAGATATTACCCGAAGGTGCCCACCCGCAAGAGCGCCAACCCTATAGCTGGGAAGCCACGCCTCTGTTCCAGGACACGGTGATCGAAGCGCTCACCAGTCGGGTGCTGGGCGCCTACCAGAACGATTATCTGTTTTTGGTCTTGCGCGACGATATTGGCGTGATGCGCGACCTGGCCAGCGCCCAACTGCAAGTGGCGGACTGGCTCAAGCAGTGGAGCGCCGACGAGGCTGCCCAACGCAAATACCTCACCGGCGCCTACATCCAGTCGTTGTATGAGGTGAGCCCGGCGGGTCTGGGGGCCTTGGCCAGCACAGATTCCGCTGTCCATGCCCTGAAGGCGGACCTCAACTCGGCACAGCAGACGGCTGTTCATGACTATCTGCGGGCCAAACGTGACCATGACGGACAGTCCATCTATGGCGACGAGCAGTCTTGGCGCGAAGCGGCGAAAAACAATCCTTACGCACGCGCCTTCGTCAGCCTGCTCGATGGCCTGGGCGAAGGGCTTTGGCAAAAACATCGAGACGCCATCGCCGGCCTCCACCTGCGCACCTGGGAGGCGTTAAACGGCAAGGCCATCGGGGAGCGTGGCATTGATCAGTTGGTCAACCGGGCGGAGATGCAAGCGTTCGTCCACCAGCAGCAAACGCTGCTCAGCCATTGGCAAAGGCGCCTTCAAGCCATTCGCGAAGACCGCCTGAACATGATTACCGGCGGCCACTTTCACCGTGCCGCCTGGTATTACGACTTCCGGTACGACGCGCAGATCCAGCATCGCCTGGAAACCGAATTCGTCTGCGTGGCGGCCCTGTGCGGCGATCGCGCGGCGATTGAAAAACTCGCCGCCTTCCTCGAGCAAAACCCGCTCACCGTCGTACCTGGGCTGGAAACCCTGACCCTCGCCGATCAGCTGGATGTGAGCAAGAAGCTCCTGGACCTGAGCAGCTTTTGGATCAAGGTCGTCACGGCCCCGGACAACCTGGCCGGCGTCAATGAACTGGCCAATCAATTCAACAGCCTGATGAGCGAACGGCTGCCCAACTATACGAATCTGAATACGCGGTTCAAGGGGCTGCAGAGCTTGTTGGATGGAGCGTATAACCCGGCCAGGCAACTCAGCATTGCGGACGAACTAGACACTGCCCATAACGCACTAAAGCAGCGACAGCACATCGATCCCAATAACTTCCTCCGTAACCTCGGCCAGCCAGCGCGCCTGCAACTGTTGCGCGAATTTTCCCGCAGCGGCTTGACCCTGCGGGCGGCGTCGGCTGCCGAAATCCAGGCCTTCAATAAGACCCGCGATGCCGCCTTCGATCTGCGCCGCCAGCTCAAGCGCACCTACACGCTGCGCCGTCAGGAGTTGTCGCGGCAAACCCACGGCTTGGCCACGCCGGGCAGCGAGCAGGTGCATAACCAGCGGATCCATGAGCTCAAGACCGCGCTGCTGCCGTTGGAGGACCGCCTCAGCCGGGCTTTGACAGTCGGCGGCGGCGGGTGGCGGCAGATCGGTACGGTGGTCGATGGCATGTCCTCGGAGCTGCAAAAAGAAATGCAGCGCACGGTGCGGGATTACCGCGCTACGGGGACGTTTGGCAAGCCAGTGAGTAGCGCCCTGAAATCCTGGGGGAACGGGATAGGGTTGTTGCTGTTTGTTTATCAGGGGCACAAGTTTGTTGAGGCGTTGAGTGCGTTTAATAAAAAACCTAAGACTTCTCTGTCTGATTTGTGGACGCTCTTTGAATCATTCGTAGTGATGTCGGCTGCGGGTTTTGCCGTAGTCCAGGGCTTGTCAATAACGATCTTGCAGGCACATATCGCACAAATGGACAGTGCCGCTGGCAAGCTCAATACCATGAGTCGCCTGGGGCGTTGGGCGGGCGTTACAGGTTTTGGAGCATTCTTTTTTGGTGGTCTGGCCGCCGGCATCGACTTAGGCTGGCATTCCCAGCAATGGGGCAAAGCGCTGGTCAAAGGCAATCACCAAGCCTTGGCGGCCACGACCCTGCAAATCGCTGGCGACGCTATTCTGGTGGGCACCAATACCTGGGGCGCCAAACACACGACAACGATCATCAGCCAGATCCTCAGAAAGCCCGCCGAACTGCGGGCCCTGGCCTGGGCCGAAGCCAGCCCGCGGCTGCTGAGCGTCGCCGTCAAAGCCACCCTGGTGGGGCTGATCGGCACGGCCCTGCAACTGGTCGGCGAAGGCTTGTACAGATATTTCAACCTGAGCGAACTGCAAAAATGGCTGCAAGCCAGCGCCTGGGGCACGGC
This sequence comes from Pseudomonas sp. KH_021, assembly GCF_057838865.1. NCBI lineage: Bacteria > Pseudomonadati > Pseudomonadota > Gammaproteobacteria > Pseudomonadales > Pseudomonadaceae > Pseudomonas > Pseudomonas sp. KH_021. Next base: position 5,500,841 of record NZ_CM174477.1, read on the forward strand.
CAACCTGCACCGCAGCCTGTCCGAGGACTGGAGCGCCTTGGCCCGGGTGGTACAACAACCGACCTGTGAGCTGGTCCGCGAAGGCAAGCGCACGTACCTGCAACTGCGACTGCCCGGTGTCCGCACCCGGGAAATGGACAGCCGTCAACTGCACCTGCAGGCCTTTCATCAAACCCGTGCTCGGCACATACCCCAGCCCTACAGTCGGCATGCACCGCCCCTCCACTGGCAGGCACACAGCGCGGCATGGGCCGCGGTGACCGTGGTTGCCAGCCAGGAAGACGAGGCGCTGACCCTTCACCTGCCGATCAGCGAAGCCCAGCAAACGACGGATTTCGCCCTGGCCTTCACCATCGGTTACCAACTGGAAGCCGAACGCGACTTGCTGCACCGCACCAGTTTTGTCCTGCGCGACCTGCGCATCGCGACGGTGCGGGGCGTACAGTTGCCGGCCCAGGGCCGGTTTATCCTCGACGCCGTGGAAACCTTGCCCAGCGGCATCGACCAAGCTCCGTTCTGGCGGTTCAAGCGAGAACAAATGGCGGCGCTCGATGATTAGCACACTGTTCAAGCGCAGAAAACCGCCGGAAACCACAGAGCCGACACCGGACATCCGCAGCCAGCGGCCCCGTGCCGGTGAACTGCGGGTCAGGGGGTTGAATGAAACCCTGTTCCTGGCGCCATTGCCGGTGTACACCGGGCAGATGCAGGTGTCGAGACGTAACTTTTCGGCGATGAACGAGACCTATCTGGAGTTGGGGGGGAGCAACTACGGGATGGTCGAGCAGGGGAAGATCCTGGCAACTGGAATCTGGATGGCGTTGGGTACAGCCTTTATTGTTCCTGTGCTTATTTGTCTATGGCTCGTTGCTTTTAGCCCCCCTGAAATCGACCGAAAGTTTTTCGACATTGTTGGGGATGCTGTGCAGGTATTCGCCACGGGCTCGCTGCTATCCATTATCCCCATCGGCGCCTACGTCTACGGCATGCTATCCAACGTCCGAACCCTGGCCAAAAGTTACCCGGTCCGCTTCAACCGCCAACGCCGCGAAGTCTGCTACATCGACGACACCACCCATCGAGTGCTGATCGTGCCGTGGGAGAGCGTGGTGGCCTGGGTCGCCCGCAGCCAGGGGGTGACCGGCTACGGCGCGATGCGTGATTACACCTTCGGCATGGGGCTGGAGGACGAAGAACTCGACACCGTGCAGTTTGTATTGTCGGCGCAACCCAGCGACGCGCATGCGCTGGCCATGTGGACGTCCATTCGCAACTACATGGAAGAAGGGGAGCTGGTGGACACCCCCAACCCCATGCTGGCCGCGCTGGGCATCACCCTGACGGAAGATGAACTCAAACCTTACGAAGGGCTGCACACCTTTGAAATCGAACGGCTCGATGCCAGGGCATTGGGTAGGCTGGACGACGGAGGAGGCCATCTGACTGCCGAAGAGCGCAAGCGTTGGGGATACTCCAAACGTTCCGCTTGGCCTCTGCGCTGGTGGTACGTCAGACGGGTGATCGTGTTCTGGAAAATGCCCTACCTGATCGCCGAGTGGGCCCACCGCAAGGGCCGCCCGACCCTGCCTGAACGTGTGCAAGCCTGGTCGCAACCGCTACCCCCCGAACAATGGGCCCAACCCAGCCCCGCCCTGCAAAAAGCCAACGCCTTGGTCAAGACCGCTATGGACAAAAAAGGCGCAAACTTCGTCGACGCCTGCAAGGCGGCGGGGCTGCATTGAATCCACCACTGCACGCCTTGCTGCAACGCCGCCCGCCCGCTGGCAGGCAGGTAAACAGCGCGGCATGGGCCGCGGTGACCGTGGTTGCCAGCCAGGAAGACGAGGCGCTGACCCTTCACCTGCCGATCAGCGAAGCCCAGCAAACGACGGATTTCGCCCTGGCCTTCACCATCGGTTACCAACTGGAAGCCGAACGCGACTTGCTGCACCGCACCAGTTTTGTCCTGCGCGACCTGCGCATCGCGACGGTGCGGGGCGTGCAGTTGCCGGCCCAGGGCCGGTTCATCCTCGACGCCGTGGAAACCTTGCCCAGCGGCATCGACCAAGCTCCGTTCTGGCGGTTCAAGCGAGAACAAATGGCGGCGCTCGATGATTAGCACACTGTTCAAGCGCAGAAAACCGCCGGAAACCCCAGAGCCGACACCGGACGTTCGCAGCCAGCGGCCCCGTGCCGGTGAACTGCGGGTCAGGGGGTTGAATGAAACCTTGTTTCTGGCGCCGTTGCCGGTGTACACCGGGCAGATGCAAGTGTCACGGCGTAACTTCTCGGCGATGAATGAAACCTACCTGGAGTTGGGGGGGAGCAACTACGGGATGGTCGAGCAGGGGAAGATCCTGGCAACTGGAATCTGGATGGCCTTGTTTACAGCATTTATCGCTCCCAGTTTTGTAATCCTTTATGGGGTGCTTTTATATCCAGAAAACTTTCCGACCCCATTCAAGGATCTCATCGATGCTATCAGAGTGTTCTCCAGTTATGCGCTGCTATCCATTATCCCCATTGGCGCCTACGTCTACGGCATGCTCTCCAACGTCCGAACCCTGGCCAAAAGCTACCCGGTCCGCTTCAATCGCCAACGCCGCGAAGTCTGCTACATCGACGACACCACCCATCGGGTGCTGATCGTGCCGTGGGAGAGCGTGGTGGCCTGGGTCGCCCGCAGCCAGGGGGTGACCAGCTACGGCGCGATGCGCGATTACACCTTCGGCATGGGGCTGGAGGACGAAGAGCACGATACCGTGCAGTTTATATTGTCGGCGCAACCCAGCGATGCGCATGCGCTGGGCATGTGGACGTCCATTCGCAACTACATGGAGGAAGGGGAGCTGGTGGATACGCCTAACCCCATGCTTGTCATTTTGGGGCTTACACCCACCGAAGACGAACTCAAGCCCTACGAGGGCCTGCACACCTTTGAGATCGAACGCAAGGGCGCACGCTTCATGGGCTCTTTAGACGATGACGGCGCGGATCTGACTGCCGAACAGCGACACCAATACGGATACGGCAAGCGAACCCCATGGCCTCTGCGCTGGTGGTACGTCAGACGGGTGATCGTGTTCTGGAAAATGCCCTACCTGATCGCCGAGTGGGCCCACCGCAAGGGCCGCCCGACCCTGCCTGAAAGTGTGCATGCCTGGTCGCAACCGCCGCCCCCCGAACAATGGGCCCAGCCCAGCCCCGCCCTGCAAAAAGCCAACGCATTGGTCAAGATCGCCATGGACAAAAAAGGCGTGAACTTCGTTGACGCCTGCAAGGCGGCGGGGCTGCATTGAGCCCGCCCGAAATTCAGGAACGCTTGCGCGCCAATGCGCATCTGTGGGCCGTCCGGCCCGGTAAACGGCCAGAGAAAAAGCCACGAAAGAAGCGCACCCGTTTCCGCGAGACAAATGAGTGATACACCCCACAGATACTTCAGTCGGACAACTGCTGCAGGCGCTGGCGCGTTTCAGGGCTGTATTGCACGGCGGCCACTGGAATCCGGTCGTCAATAGCAATGCGGATCTGCTCGACTTCGGCCTCGGTGAAAGCGCCGCACAGCTCGATCAATTGCACATGCCGGGTCAATAACTCTTGCGCGACAATCACTGCTTCATCGGCGTTCGCAACGCCGCACATTGTTGCGGCGAAGGTTTCCGATTCCAGGCGCCCGTTGTGGGTGAGGAACTGCATGCCGGGCGCCTTGAAGATAAAGCCATAACGTTCTACAGCCATCGTGGTTCTCCTTGTTCTTGGGAATGCTTAGCCACTGGCCTGCAAGCGGCTGCGCGACTGCCGATGATAATCGATAAAAATGGAGGACAGCGCACACGACGCCAGGCGCGCTTCCAACGGGTCGGCACGCGAGGTAAGGATGATCGGCACGCGCGCGCCCAGTACCAGGCCTGCGGCCGTGGCACTCATGAAATACACCATCTGTTTGAACAGAAAATTACCGGCTTCCAGGTTCGGCACCAACAGAATATCGGCATTGCCCGCGACCTCGCCGCTAATGCCTTTGATCCGCGCCGCTTCCAGCGACACCGCGTTGTCGAAGGCCAGCGGACCCTCGACGCAGGCATCCCCCAGCACACCGATCGCCGCCAGTTTGGCAAGCTCTGCAGCATCCTGGCTGGATGGCATGCTGCGCGTTACTTCCTCGGTACCGGACAGCACTGCCATGCGTGGCTTTTCATAGCCCAAGGCGTGCATCAGGTCGATGGCGTTGCGAGCAATATAAATCTTGTCGATGATCGTAGGCTGAACATTGATCACCGCATCGGTGATCGATAAAGCTTTGTCGCTGCCCGGCAGCGTCATATGAAACACGTGACTGAGACGGCCGGCGGTACGCAGTCCGTGTTCACGCTTGAGGACTGCTCGCAGCAGGGTATCCGTGTGTAGATGCCCCTTCATGATCGCGGCTGCGTTACCGCTCCCCGCCTGCATGCAGGCGATTTCGGCACACTGTGCATCGTCACTGGCGTGCAGCACGCGCAGGTCATGCAGGTCCCAGTCGAGTTCTTCGGCCAGGGCACGGATCTGCACCTGGTCACCGACCAACACCGGCTCGATAAGCCCTTCATCGCACGCCCGCTTGGCACTGCTCAAGCTCAGCAGATTGACCGGATTGACCACCGCCGTGACCACGCGCGGCAGGGCCTTGGCCCGGTCAAGCAAGAACGTCGGGCATTTCGGTGGAATAGTGCTCAACATGCTTGGACTCCTGTTTGTTCACCGTAGAAGCTGCAACAACGCCCGAAGGCGCTGTTGCAGTGTTGCGGGTGACTTAGACGTAGTCTCTGTACTTCTCGAGGAAGCGCACTGGCTTGGACAGCGCATCACGGCGGAACGGGTCGCCCAGCTCACGAGTACACATGATCTCGATCACTGTGGTCTTGCCGGCCTTTTGTGCCTCGCAAGCGGCCATCAGCGCAGGGCCAACGTCCTCCAGACGGTCAACGGTGACGCCTTCAGCACCCATCGAGCGAGCAATGCCAGCGAAGCTCTGGTTTTCCAGTTCGCCTGCAACGAAGCGACGGTTGTAGAAGTCCACTTGGTTCTTCTTCTCCGCGCCCCACTGACGGTTATGGAACACGATCGAGGTGACCGGGATGTTCTCACGCACGCAGGTCATGATTTCCATCATCGACATACCCCAGGCGCCGTCACCGGCGTAAGAGATGGCGGTGCGGTGCGGTGCAGCGACCTTGGCACCAATGATGGTTGGCAGCGCGTAACCGCAGTTGCCAAAGCTCATGGCGGCGAAGAACGAACGTGGCTTCTCGAAGCGCAGGTAGCTGTTGGAGACCGAGTTGATGTTACCGATGTCGGTGGAGACCATGGCGTCGGCCGGCATGGCTTTTTCCAGCTCACGCAGCACTTGGCGTGGGTGCAGGTAGTTGCCGTCTTCGCCGCTCTGCTCCTTGATCATTTCCAGCGAGTATTCGTCTTTCTCGTGGATCCAGCCGGTCAATTCAGCTTCCCAAGCGGCTTTTTCGTTGGCGATTTCCTCGGCACGCGCGCCCTTGTTTTCCAGGCACAGTACGTCGAGATTCTCCAGACGACCGAGCAGGTTGGTCGCCGCGGCCTTGGCGTCGCCACAGATACCGACGGTGATTTTCTTCACCAGGCCCAGCATCTTCGAGTCGCAGTCGATCTGGATGACTTTGGCCTGCTTCGGCCAGTAATCCAGGCCGTGTTGTGGCAGGGTACCGAATGGGCCCAGTCGAGTGCCCAGGGCCAGGACCACGTCAGCACGCGACAGCAGCTTCATGGACGCCTTGGAGCCTTGGTAACCCAGCGGGCCGCACCACAGTGGGTGGCTGGCCGGGAAGGAGTCGTTGTGCAGATAGCTGTTGACCACCGGTGCGCCGAGGTATTCGGCCAGCGCCTGGCAGGCTTCAACGGCGTCGCCCATGACCACGCCGCCACCGGAAATGATCACCGGGTTCTTGGCCGACGCCAGCAGCTCGGCGGCTTGGGCCAGGCTCTGCTCGCCACCGGCGCTGCGCTCGATACGAATCGGGGTCGGAATCTCGACGTTGATATCGCCGTAGAAGAAGTCACGCGGGATATTCAGCTGGGTCGGACCGTTTTCTTGCATCGCCCGATCGAAGCAACGAGCAGTCAGTTCGGCCATCCGCGCAGGGTTCGGCACATGCGCCTGGTACTTGGTGATGGTCTCGAAGAACGGCAGTTGCTGGGCTTCCTGGAAACCACCCAGGCCTTGGCTCATCGAGCCGGTTTCAGGCGTGATCACAACCACTGGGCTGTGTGCCCAATAGGCAGCGGCGATGGCGGTGACGAAGTTGGTGATGCCTGGGCCGTTCTGCGCGATGCACACACCGTGACGACCACTGACCCGCGAGAAACCGTCGGCCATGTGACCGGCACCCTGCTCGTGGACCACCGGGATAAAACGGATGCCGGCCGGAGCGAAGATATCCATCGCATCCATAAAGGCCGAACCCATGATCCCAAAGACGTCAGTGACGCCGTTGGCTACCAGTGTTTCTACCATTGCTTCGCTGGGGGTCATGCGTGGCATATCGATCTTCCTCTCGTTACTTAAGGTTTGGCGGCTGCTACGCCAATGAGTCGGGCTCTGCCTTGAAGCGGCATGGGTGCGCCGATCTCTCCCGTTGTTGTTGTGATGAATTTTTTGGGCCAGTTGAGCGAGCCGTCTCTCGTTTACCTTGAAGCGAGAACTGACTGCCTTGGAGCTAGAGTAGGAGCAGCGAGGAAGGGGCAGATAGATCCAGTTGTGGACCAGTTGTTAAGCCAGCTGGAGCCAGATGTGCCAGCCAGCACAAACGGCCTTGGCAGTCAGGCAAAAACGCGGGGAATGGGCAGCACTGCCCCAGGGTTGCTGCGCCGAAGTGCTCGACGCGGTAACCCAGGGAGAGGTGGTTTTCGAGGGGCTGTTAGCTGATTTGCTGGATGAGCTCAGCCAGCAGTTTGATCCCAGGACGGATACGTTCGGCGGGAATCGACGAGTATCCCAGACGGAAGTAATTGAGCGGCGGTTGCTCGCTGCAGAAATGAATATCCCCGGGCTCGATCAAAATACCGTGCTCGGCGGCCTCCTTCTGCAGACGTCGCGCATCCAGGCTGTCGGGCCCCTTGACCCAATAGCAGGAGCCACCAAAGCTCGGCTCCTGGGAGGATTCGGGCAAGTACTCACGCAGGGCGTCGCCCATCTGCTGATGACGCTCCTCGTAAGCCCGTACCAGGCTCATGATCAACGCATCGTGGTAACCGCGCTCCAGGAACAACGCCACCGAGCGCTGATTGTTCGCCGCCGGATGACGCACCATCAACCGACGCAACGCCCGCGCCTCGCGGATCAAGGCTTCAGGCCCCACCAGATAGCCAACCCGAAGGCCCGGTGCCAGCGTCTTGGACAGGCTACCGACGTAAATCACCCGATCATTTTTATCCAGGCTCTTGAGCGCCGGAATCGGGTTGGCCTTGAAGTTGGACTCGCTTTCGTAGTCGTCCTCAATGATCAGGAAATCGTGTTCATTGGCTCGCTGCAACAGTTCGTAGCGGCGCTCCAGGGGCATGGTCACGGTGGTCGGGCACTGGTGGCTGGGCGTGGTGTAGATCAGATCGCAATCGTTGAGCTCATCGCTCAGGATCAAACCATGGTTATCCACCGCCAGCGGCTGAATGCGCGAGGGGTTGAGCGTGGCGATATTGCGGATGTCGACGTAGCCCGGCTCTTCAATGCCCATCAGGCTGTCGGGGCGCAACAACAGACGCGCCAGCATATACAGCGCGTGCTGCGCGCCGACCGTCACCAGGATCTGCTCAGGCGAAGCCCAGACACCACGACGTGGCAATAGGCGCGTCCTGATCTGCTCCATCAACAGGGGGTCGTCGTTGTCGAAGCGATCCGAGGCCCAATCACGAATCGCCGGGATGCTGACCGCATCGCGGCAGCATTCACGCCAGTTGGCGGTCGGAAACAGGGCCGGGTCGAACTGCCCGTAGATAAAGGGGTATTTATAATTCTGCCAGTCCCGTGGCTTGCTCATGTTGCGTTGCTGCGAGGGTTGCAGCACGAGACGTTGCGACCAATCCAGCTTGGTAGTATCGGCCTCTTCCTGGCCTGCACGTGGCGCTTCGACTTTGCGAGCCAAAATGTCCGGATTGATATAGTAGCCACTGCGCTCACGGGCCACCAGGTAGCCGTCGTCGAGCAGGTGTTCGTAAGCCAGGACCACTGTGTTGCGCGCAATATTCAGCTGTTTGGCCAGCTTACGACTAGAAGGCAACGGGCTATCGAGCGGGATGTTGCCGTTGAGAATGACTTGGGCGATTTGCTCGCGCAGTTGCTGTTGCAGATTGGTGGATTTTTCGGCGGACAGATGGAACAACTGGAACATAGCGGCCTCGACTGAACGAACGACAAGTGCTGGCCCCGCACACCACTCGGCCAGTCACTTCAAAATGCTCTTGCCACCGCTGACGCGGCGATTGCCCCGGCAGACTAGCAACAACACTATCCAGCGCGCGACATATAACGCCGCAGAAACACAAAAACCGGTCCCTCAACCACGTTGAGGGACCGGTCTGATCAGGGCTGGAAAGCCTTATAGGTTAGGCGCAAGGCGGCCAATGGCGCTGTCCACCGCGGCGATGATTGCATCCAGATCCTCTTTTGTGGCGATCAACGCCGGGCTGAAGCACAGGGTATTGTTGAACTGCTCAAAGCTTCGGTTAGTACGCCCGATCATCACCCCTTGGCGCATGCAGTCAGCGGCGATGGCAATCGGCAGGCTCTCCGGCACCGGCTCCTTGGTCTGGCGGTCCTTGACCAGCTCCAGGCCACAGAACAGGCCCTTGCCGCGCACATCACCAATCACGGAGTACTTGTCCTTAAGCTCATTCAGGCGACCCATGAAGTACTCGCCCATATGGGTGACGTTCTCCAGCAAGCCCTCGTCCTCGATGATGCGCATATTTTCCAGCGCCGCCGCCGGGCCTGCAGCGCAGCCGCCGAAGGTGCTGATGTCACGGAAGTAGCCCATCCGGTCATCGGCCTCACCCTTGAACGCCTCGAAGACTTCTTCGGTGGTCACGGTGCAGGAGATCGCCGCGTAACCACTGGCCACACCCTTGGCCATGGTGACGATGTCCGGCTTGATGCCGTAGTGCTGGTAGCCAAACCACTTGCCGGTACGACCCAGGCCGCACACTACTTCGTCAATGTGCAGGAGGATGTCGTACTTCTTGCAGATCGCCTGGATGGTCTCCCAGTAACCCGCCGGCGGAGTGATGACGCCACCGCCTGCGGTGATCGGCTCGAGCACCACGGCACCCACGGTGTCCGGCCCTTCGGCGAGGATGACTTTTTCCATCTCCAGGGCGGCGCGCACGCCATAGTCGGCTACGTCACCAAACTGTGAACGGTATTCGCAGCAATGTGGAAACTCGACGAAACCTGGGGTGAAAGGACCGTACTGGTTCTTGCGCTCGAACTGGCCGGTCGAGCTCAGTGCAGTGATGGTCGTGCCGTGGTAGTCACGCTCACGGAACAGAATCTTGTGCTTTTTGCCGCCGTACTTCTTGTGCGCAATCTGCCGCACAATCTTGTAGGCCTTCTCGTTGGCCTCGGAACCGGAGTTGGAGTAGTACACCCGGCTCAGGCCAGGCATTTTCTCGATCAGTTTCTTGGCGAACAGCGCGCCAGGAATGTTGCCGGCGGAGTTGGCGAAATAGTTCATCTTCACCAACTGATCGCGCACCGCGTTAGCAATACTTTCGCGGCCGTAACCCACGTTGACGGTCCACACACCGCCAGAGACCGCATCCAGGTACTCGTTGCCCTTGATGTCCCAGAACTTCATGCCCTTGCCTTCGACGACCATCAGCGGATCGTTCTGCTCCAGCGGTTTGTGCTGGGTCAGGTGATGCCAGACGTGAGCGCGGTCACTGGCCAACACACCGACTGAATCGTACTCGTGATCTGTAGTTTTCATGCCTACCTCGGACTTGAGCATTTTTATTATGGGCCGCCGGGCAACCGATAAGCGCCAGGCACCGAACACGGGAGGAGCAGTACTGGACATCGCGATGTAGCACCCACCCTTGAAGACGAAACTAAGAACAACCAGCGCGCGCAGTTAGAACCAGTTATTGCCCACGCATGATGCCAGCCGCCGATCACCGCGCTGGACTAGCGCCGCAACCGCGACTGGCTCTTTAAGCGCTGCGCCACCCGCCTCACCCTGCGAGCACGAATAGTGGTCAGCGACAGGAGAACCTGAGTGATTGAAATACAGATCAATGGGGTGGCCCAACGGTTGCCGGTGGGTATCAATCTGGCGCAGTTGCTCAACCAACTACAGCTGCAAGAGCGGCGCCTGGCCATTGAACACAACCTTGAGGTGGTCCCGCGCAGCCAGTACGCCGAGCTACGCCTGCAGCAGGGCGACCGCCTGGAGATCGTGCACGCCATCGGCGGCGGCTGATCGCTGCCGACAGAGCCATAGCCCTATCCCCTACCCGGAGCCTCTATGACAATCGCAATCACCACCCCCGACCCGCTGATCATTGCCGGCCAGGCCTACGCCTCACGCCTGCTGGTGGGTACCGGGCACTACGCCGACCTGATCGAGACTGGCGCGGCCATCGAGACCAGCTCGGCGCAGATCGTCACCTTTGCGGTGCGCCGCAGCAACCTCGGCCAGGATGCCGATCAGCCCAATCTGCTTGAGGTCATCAAGCCTGAGCGCTACACCCTGCTGCCCAATACCGCCGGCTGCTACACGGCCAAGGATGCGGTGCGCACCTGCCTGCTGGCGCGTGAACTGCTGGACGGCCACGACCTGGTCAAACTGGAAGTGCTCGGTGACAGCCAGACCCTCTACCCGGACATCGGCGAGACCCTGATTGCCGCCCAGCAATTGGTCGGCCTGGGCTTCAAGGTGATGGTCTACACCAGCGACGACCCGCTGGTGGCCCGACGCCTGGAAGAACTGGGCTGCGTGGCGGTGATGCCCTTGGGCGCGCCGATCGGGTCTGGGCTGGGCATCCGCAATCCTTACAACATCCGTTTGATCGTGGAAAACGCCCAGGTCCCGGTGATCGTCGATGCCGGTGTCGGCACCGCGTCCGATGCCGCCATCGCCATGGAACTGGGCTGCGACGGGGTGCTGATGAACACCGCTATTGCCCGTGCCCGCGAGCCGATCCGCATGGCCTCGGCGATGCGCAAAGCAGTCGAGGCCGGCCGCGAAGCGTACCTCGCCGGGCGCATGCCGCGCCGGCTCATCGGGGATGCCTCCTCGCCGTTGAGCGGCCTGTTCCTGTAAAACGCTGAACGCACCGCGGTTTGCCTGATACACCGCGGTGCGGCCATCGCACGTAGGAGCCGGCTTTAGCCGCGATGAACGCGCCGCGGTCTTCCTGATACACCGCAGTGAGGCCATCGCAGCCAAGGCTGGCTCCTACAAGCCGCGATGAACGCACCGCGGTTTGCCTGATACACCGCGGTGCGGCCATCGCGGCTAAAGCCGGCTCCTACCCTGGGACGCTAATGGATTCCGGTGCGAAGGAAAGCGCCAGTTGCGCGGCCGCAGCCTGCAATTGGGGAATGTTTTCGATCAAGTCGTTAAGGCTTTTGCGGGCCGTGGGCGCATGGCAGGCTAGCGCCGCCAGGCAATGACCCTCGGCATTTCTGATGGGCACGGCGACGGCCACCATGCCCCGGACGAACTCCTCACTGTCGATCCCTACTCCGCGTGCGCGGATACGCTCAAGTTCCGTTTCCAACAGGTCGACGTCGGTAATGCTGCGATCGGTCTGAGGCGCCAGCTCCAGGTGCTTGAGCACCTCTGTGCGCCGGTGCGCTGGCATCTGGGCGAGAAACAACTTGCCACTGGCGGTGCAATGCAGCGGCACATGGGTGCCAGGCTCGACGTGCAGGCGCAAGGGCTCGCGGGTTTCCACGCGGTCGATGTAAATCACGCTATCGCCATCCAATGCCGTCAGGTTGCAGGTTTCACCCAACTGTCGCACCAGCGTCTGCAAGATAAGGCGACTTCGCTGCAGCACGACTTCGTTACGCAGCAGCGACAACCCCAGGCGACTGGCGCGAGGGCCGAGCAGGTAGGTCTTCTCGTCCACTTCGCGCAGCAGAAAACCAAGCCGCTCCAGCGCGACCAGCATGCGCAGCAGAGTGGCCTTGGGCGTCTCAAGCCGATCGCACAGCTGTGCAAGCGACAGCGGGGCATCCGCGCTGGCAACGGCTTCCAACAACAGCAGCGCGCGCAAGCTGCGATCCGGGTTTTCTCCGGTCATCGGCTCTAGCACACCATCCCCGCCTTTCGGTTCGATTCGTACCATTATTGAAAATCCGACAAAAAGACAATTTGTAACTAACCCATTCATTATTAATGAATTAGTGATCGCTTTAGCAAAGTGGACTTACAAACACTCCAATTCTGGCCCCATCAAAGTGAAATGGGCTGTTCTACTTTGTATCTGAAATTCGGGTTCACAACTATAAAAAAGAGGATTTCGGATGTCACAAGCCTATGACTTCGTCATTGTCGGTGCCGGTTCCGCCGGTTGTGTGCTGGCCAATCGACTCAGCGAGAACGGACGCTACAGCGTTTGCCTACTGGAGGCGGGGCCTGCGGATCGGTATCCGTGGATCCATATCCCGATAGGCTACGCCAAGACCATGTTCCACCCGGTCTACAACTGGGGCTTCTACACCGATCCAGATCCCGGCATGAATGACCGGCGCATCTACTGGCCGCGCGGCAAGGTGTTCGGTGGCTGCAGTTCCATCAACGGGCTGATCTTCATCCGTGGCCAGCGCGCCGATTACGATGCCTGGGCCAGCGCCGGTAACGCCGGTTGGGGTTGGGACGATGTATTACCTTACTTTCGTCGCGCCGAGTGCAACGACCTTGGGCCTGGCCCCACTCGCGGCACCGACGGGCCATTGTCGGCGTCCAGCATCAAGGCGCGGCATCCCCTCACCGAAAGCTTCATCGGGGCGGCAAAAGCGCTGGGTGTACCCCACGTCCAGGATTTCAACAGCGGTGACCAGGAAGGCGTCGGCTATTACCAACTGACCACCCGCAAGGGGTTGCGCTGCAGCACGGCGGTGGCCTACCTGAACCCAGCCAAGCGTCGCCCGAACCTGACCATCGAGGCGCTTGCCCAAGCCGAAAAAGTCCTGTTCGAAGGCACCCGTGCAGTCGGCGTCCAGTACCGCAAGAACGGTCAGTCGCTGACCGTAAAAGCCAAGCGCGAAGTGATTCTCAGCGCCGGTGCGTTGCAATCACCGCAGTTACTGCAACTCTCTGGCGTCGGCCCTTCGCAGTTGCTGAAAAAATTCAATATTGAGCCGGTGCATGTGTTGCCTGGCGTGGGTGAAAACCTGCAGGACCATCTGCAGATTCGCATGATCTACGAATGCACCCAACCGATCACCACCAACGATGACCTGCGCTCGCCCCTGCGTAAATTGCGCATGGGCCTGCAATGGCTGCTGACCCGCGGCGGGCCGTTGGCCATCGGCATCAACCAGGGCGGGCTGTTCACCCGCGTGATGGAACAAAGCGACACGCCGGACATTCAGTACCACTTCGGCACGCTCAGCGCCGACGCTGCCGGCGGCAGTGTGCACCCCTTCTCGGGCTTCACGATGTCAGTTTGCCAATTGCGTCCCGAAAGCCGCGGCTATGTGCGCATCACCTCGACCGACCCTATGCAACCGCCGTCGATGCAGCCCAATTACCTGTCGACCGAACTGGACCGCAAAACGGTGATTGCAGCGGTGCGCTACACCCGCAAGCTGGCTGAGACCGGCCCGCTCAAGCAGTTAATTCGCCGCGAGCACCGGCCTGGCAACGAGGCCCAGAGCGACGAGCAGATTCTCGAGTTCTGCCGTCAGTACGGGGCGACCATCTTTCACCCCTCCGGCACCTGCAAGATGGGCAGCGATCCACTCGCCGTGGTAGATGCGCGCCTACGCGTACACGGCGTGCAGGGATTGCGAGTGGTCGACTGCTCGATCATGCCGACACTGGTCTCCGGCAACACCAACGTCCCCGTGGTGATGATCGCCGAAAAGGCCTCGACGATGATCCTCGAAGACTGCCTTCAACCCAGCGCCCGCACTCCGCACGCCATGGCGGCAGCGGCGCCTGGACTGAACACAGTCGCCTCTTGATGGAACATGAAAGGTAGCGTGCCGATCGCGCTCACCCTCCACATAAAGACAACAATAGGAACACTCACATGTCCACGCCCAGCCCCGTGCGCAAGGTGGTTATCGCAAGTGTTATAGGCGCAACCATTGAATGGTATGACTTCTTCCTCTACGGCGTCGTCGCCGGCATTGTATTCAACCAACTGTACTTTCCGAGCGATGACCCCCTGGTCTCCACCATGCTGGCCTACGGCACCTTCGCCGTTGGCTTTCTCAGCCGACCGATCGGCGGTGTGATTTTCGGCCACTTCGGCGACAAGATTGGTCGAAAAAGCATGCTGATCATGACCATGATGATCATGGGGGTGGCCACGTTTCTCATTGGCCTGGTGCCGAGCTACGACAGCATCGGTATCTGGGCCCCCATTCTTCTTCTGTTGCTGCGCGTCGTCCAGGGCATCGGCCTGGGGGGCGAATGGGGTGGCGCCGTGCTGATGGCCTTCGAGTACGCGCCCAAACATCAGCGCGGTTTCTACGCCAGCCTGCCGCAGATCGGTTTGGCGATCGGCTTGTGCCTGGCCTCAGGCGTAGTCGCACTGCTGTCCTTTGTGCTGACGGACGCACAGTTTCTCGAGTGGGGCTGGCGCATCGCCTTTCTGCTCAGCGCAGCCCTGGTGTTCGTCGGTACCTGGATTCGTCTGAACGTGATGGAAAGCCCCGAATTTGCCAAGGTCAAGGCGGACAACGCAGAAGCGGCCATTCCGTTCGTGGACATGATGAAGCGTTACCCCAAGAACGTGCTGGCCGGTATGGGCGCGCGCTACATCGACGGGGTGTTCTTCAACGTGTTCGGCGTATTCTCGCTGAGCTACCTGACCCAGACCCTCAACCTGCCGCGCTCCGATGCCTTGATCGGGGTGATGGTGGCGGCGGTGGTGATGTGCTTCACCATCCCGATGTTCGGCGCCTTGTCCGATCGTATCGGCCGCACCCGGGTGTACTTCTGGGGGTCTCTGATCACTGCCCTCTGCGCCTTTCCGGCCTTCTGGCTGATGATGACCAGCAATGGCGACATGTTCATGATCTGGATGGCCATCGTGATCCCATTCGGTATTTTCTACGCGGCGATCTACGGCCCTGAGGCGGCCATGTTCTGTGAGCTTTTCGACGCTAAAGTGCGCTACACCGGCATCTCTTTCGTCTATCAGTTCTCCGGCATCTTCGCCAGCGGCCTGACCCCGGTGATCGCCACCGCGTTGATGCGCAGCAGTGGTGGGCAGCCCTGGACAACCTGTCTCTACGTGCTGTTTGCGGGTGCCGTCAGTGCCTACTGCGCCTGGTGGATTGGCAAGCGCAAAGGCGAACAGATGACCAACGAGTTCAGCACGGCCCCAGGCGTCACGTCCTCATAGCCGCCTGACCGCTGAACCCAACGCAAATGAACATCTGTAGCCGCTGCCGTAAGGCTGCGATCGACCGCGAAGCGGGCGCCGGGATCTTCAAATCCGCATTAGCGCCCCTGACGGGCCGCATCGCAGCCTTCGGCAGCGGCTACAACGGACCTTGTCATTTACCGAGGCTTAGGGCAGGGTCGATCACATTAGTATTTCTGCCACAGGAGTCCTACATGTCAAAGCTATATCCCAGTATCGATCCCGAAGGGCTGGTCGAGTACTCGGTGGTCTACACCGACCGCTCGCTCAACCATATGTCGAAGTCGTTCCAAGGGGTGATGAACGACATTTCCAGCACCCTGAAAAAGGTCTACAACGCGCAGGCCGTTGCGGTGGTCCCCGGCAGCGGCACCTTCGGCATGGAAGCGGTGGCGCGCCAATTTGCCGGCGGCCAACAGTGCCTGGTGATACGCAACGGCTGGTTCAGTTATCGCTGGAGCCAGATCCTTGAGATGGGCAACATCCCGGCGGCGACCACTGTACTGAAAGCCCGACCGGTTGAAGCCGGCCGCCAAGCCGCCTTCGCCCCACCACCCTTGGACGAAGTGCTGGCAGCCATTGCGGCGCAGAAGCCGCAGATTGTCTTCGCCCCCCACGTCGAAACCTCATCGGGGATGATCCTGCCCGATGACTATCTACGCGCCGTCGGCGACGCCGTGCATGCGGTGGGTGGCCTGTTCGTGCTGGACTGCATCGCCTCGGGCGCGCTGTGGGTCGATATGCAAAAGTGCGCTGTCGACCTGCTGATCAGTGCCCCGCAAAAAGGCTGGAGCGCGTCCCCTTGCTGCGCCTTGGTGATGTTCAGCCCCCTGGCCCTCAAGCGCATCGAGCACACCCAGAGCAGCAGCTTCGCCTGCGACCTGAAGAAATGGCTGCAGATCATGCAGGCCTACGAACAGGGCGGGCATGCTTACCACGCGACCATGCCAAGCGATGCCCTGGCGCGTTTTCGCGATGTGATGAAAGAGACCCAGGACTACGGCTTCGACAAAGTCCGCGGCGAACAGCAAGCACTCGGCGACCGGGTGCGCGCGCTGTTAACAGGCAAGGGTTTCAAGAGTGTGGCCGCAGCCGGCTTTGAGGCGCCCGGCGTGGTGGTCAGCTATACCGACGATGCCGAGGTCAAGAACGGCAGCAAATTTGCCGCGCACGGCCTGCAGATCGCCGCCGGCGTGCCGTTGCAATGCGACGAGCCGGCCGACTTCCAGACCTTTCGCATCGGTCTGTTCGGGCTCGACAAGCTGCACAATATCGAGCGCACGGTCAGCACGCTCGAACAGGCGCTGATTGAGGTCATTGGCGACTAAGCCACCCACCTTCGCTAAGGCTCGCGGAAGATCAAACTCCCCGCGAGCCCAGTGCCTTGGAAAATTGAACTGAGTGAACCTCAGGCACTGACCTGTTCGGCCTGGGGCATCAGGCTGGCCATTTTGCGGCCAAACAGTTGAGCCATCACCTCGGGGTCACCCGCCGCTTCGTCCAATGCCTCGACGACGGCCTGCAGGGTCGGCCGGGTCTTGGCCAGCAACTCGTCGATGTAATATTCCGGGGCGACCTGCGTATGCGCCTCGTAGCGGCGAAAGAGTGCGAGCAGCTCTGGGTCCAGCTTGATCGTCAGCGTATCGGTGGACATCTGATTGACCTCTCAAGGTTGTTTGGCGGCAATCGCCATGCGTGTAACGACTGAGGTCATCCTTAGCCGCCACCGCCTTAGGCCATAGAGCCAGTTTGAGCCTGGGCATGGCGCCAGCCGCCCACTGGCCCATCGAGTGCCGGTAACTGGCACCTCCAAGGGGCCAGTCGCGTCCCTAGAATCAAGACTTCTATTCCCGACCGTAAGGCGACCCTCATGACCGACCTGAACATCGAACCTGCCAGCCGCCTTGTCTCTGCGCGGGAATTGTTCGGTATCGACTCCAACATGCGCGTGCCGGTGCTCCTCACCCCCAGCGAGCAAGTACCGGAGGTTGATCCAGCCTATCGCTTCAACCCGGAAGTCACCCTGGCAATTCTCGCAGGCTTTACCTGCAACCGCCGGGTGATGCTGCAAGGCCTTCACGGCAGCGGCAAGTCGACCCATATCGAACAAGTCGCCGCAAAGCTCAACTGGCCTTGCACACGCGTCAACCTGGACGGTCATATCAGCCGCCTGGACCTGATCGGCAAAGACGGCATCGTCCTGCGCGAGGGTAAACAGGTCACCGAATTCCAGGAAGGCATTCTGCCCTGGGCACTGCGCCGCCCCATGGCGCTGATCTTCGACGAATACGATGCCGGCCGCCCAGATGTCATGTTCGTGATCCAGCGCATCCTCGAACGTGACGGCAAGCTCAACCTGCTCGACCAGAACCAAGTGATCCATCCGCACCCCTCGTTCCGTCTGTTCGCCACAGCCAACACCGTGGGCCTGGGCAACCTGAACGGGCTGTACAACGGCACCCAGGTGCTCAACCAAGCACAGTTGGATCGCTGGAACATCGTCGCCACGCTGAATTACCTGCCTCAAGCCGAAGAAGTCGCGATCGTCGCCTCGCGGGTGCCGCGTCTGCATGCCCGACATGGCGAGCGCTTGCTGACGCAAATGGTGGCGGTGGCCGACCTGACTCGCCAAGGCTTCGCCAGCGGCGATCTGTCGACACTGATGTCGCCGCGCTGTGTGATTTCCTGGGCAGAAAACATGGAGATTTTCAGCGACCCGGCGCTGGCCTTCCGCTTGTCGTTTCTCAACAAGTGCGACGAAGCAGAGCGGCCTATCGTCGCCGAATACTACCAACGCTGTTTCGACCAGGAGCTGGCCGAGTCGGCGTTCCCGCTGCTGGCTCTGGCTTGACCCTCGCACAGGAAGACCACCATGAACCCGCCGCCACGCCGCGAGAAACGCCAGCAACAACTTGAGGAACTTTGCGCCGCGACACTGCGGGCGCTGTCCGGTGAACGGCGCGTGCGCTACCGCGGGGGCCGCCTGGAAGTGCAGGAGCGGTATTTCCCGGTGCGCGCGCCGCACCTGCACCCGGACCCCGAGCACGATGAGAGCCAAGCCTGGCGCGGGGTGGCAGATAGCCTGGCGCTGCGCTTGAAACACAGCGATCAGGCGCTGGTCAGCCAAGCCCTCCCGACGCAGCCCATCGCACGCCTGGTGTTCGAATTGCTCGAGCAACTGCGCGTCGAGTCGCTGGTGTCCGACGCTCACCCCGGCGTGCGGCGCAACCTGTTGCAGCGCTTCGAGCAATGGAGCCAGCAGTTTCTCGACGCCGGACACACCGAGGGACACCTCGGCCTGCTGCTCTTCACCCTGGCGCAGATGAGCTGGATTTTGCTGTGCGGGGGGCGCGCAGGCGAACAGACCGAGATGCTCATTGAAGCGCCACGGCTGAGCCTGCTCGGCCATTTCGGCGCGTCCTTCGGCCTGTTGCGACGCTGTCGCCATGACCAAGAGGCATTTGCCGGGCATGCCCTGCTGATTGCCGCCAAGGCACAGGAATTGATCGAGCAACTGAATGCCGAATTGCCCGATGACGATGAAGGCACATCGGAAGTGACTGTAAAGATGCACCTGGCCTTCGCCCTCTTACTGGACCCAAGCCAGGATGGCGAGGGTGAAGGCAACAGCAGCGGCGCTGGCCAAGGTAATTCGCGAGGCAGTCACAATGCCTTTACTTATCAGGTGTTCAGCCGCGACTACGACAGTGAGCGCAACGCCGGCAGCCTGGTGCGGCCCGAAACGTTGCGTGAACTGCGCCAGCGCCTGGACCGTCGCCTGGCCGGTCAGGGCCTCAATCTGCCACGCCTGGCCAAGCGTTTGGGCGCCCTGTTGGCAGCGCCTCGTCGAGATGGCTGGGCCTTTGCCCAAACTGACGGGCAAATTGACGCCGGTCGCCTCAGTCGCCTGATCATCAGCCCCGAACAACGCGAGATTTTTCGCCACGAGCGCGAGCGCCCGCACAGTGATTGCCTGGTCACTCTATTGATCGACAACTCCGGCTCCATGCGCAACCACATCGAGAGCGTCGCCTTGTTGGCTGACGCTTTCAGTCGTGCCCTGGAACTGGCCGGTGCACGCAGTGAAATCCTCGGTTTCACGACCGGCCAATGGAACGGCGGGCGCCCTTTGAAGCGCTGGCGCGGCCTGGGCAAGCCCGCTAATCCTGGAAGGCTCAACGAGCTTAGCCATCTGGTCTACAAGGATGCCGAAACGTCCTGGCGCCGCGCCCGGCCGAACATTGCCGCGATGCTCAAGTCCGACCTGTTTCGCGAAGGCATCGACGGTGAGGCGCTCCTCTGGGCGCGTCAGCGGATGCTGCAGCGCGACGCACGACGGCGCATCCTGATCGTCATCTCCGACGGCTGCCCGATGGACAGCGCCACCCACCAGACCAACCAGCAGGACATCCTCGACCTGCACCTCAAACAAGTGACGCAGCAGATCGAGCGGGAGGGCAACATCGAGTTGTACGCCCTCGGCGTCGGTCTGGACCTGAGCCCCTATTATCGCCACAGCCTGGAGCTTGACCTGTCGCGCAGCTTGGACAATGCCGTATTCGACGAAGTCCTGCGCCTGCTCACCACCCGCCACTGATCCCCAAAACCCGGCTCCTATACCCCACCGTACTCGCGCGTAAGGTGTAGGAGCCTGCGGTTCGGCGCTCCGACTTGCCTGCGATAAAGGCACCGCCGTGTATCAGGAAAGACCGTGTCGTCTTCATCGCGGGTAAACCCGGCTCCTACACCCCCGCCGTATGCGCGCGGAAGGTGTAATTACATGGACTCGCCCCAACCGAGGCGTCTATGCGCCACGGTGGCATCTATAAAGAAGCCAACGACAGCGAGGGCGAGCCCATGAAAAAGCATACGACCAACAATCACTCTTTGTCTTCAGCCGACCTAGCAACCTGTTCGACCGTCTCGGTAGATCTTGCCAAGAGGGTCTTCCAGGTGGCCGGGGAAAACGCCCTGGGCCAAGTGGTGTACGAGGACCGAATCAAATCGCGCGAAGCCTTCCAGGCGTTTCTTCGCCAACTGCCCATGAGCGTCATGGTGCTGATGGAAACAGGCCCAGGCGCTCAGGCATGGGCGCGGTTGCTGCAGGCCCAAGGCAACCCGGTGCGGATCCTGCCTGCGCAGCATGTGGCCGATCATCGCAGCGGGCCGAAGAATGATCGCAACGATGCACATGCGATCTTGCGGGCGGGTCGAGATAGTCGGATTGTCTCAGTGCCGGTCAAAAGTGCCGCGGCGCTGGCCATGCAGGCACTGCATCGCGCCCGCCAGGGCTATGTGCGGCGGCGCACGGCCATGGGTAATCAGATGCGTGGCTTGCTGCTCGAGCATGGCGTGGCCTTGGCGCAAGGTGAGGCGGCGATCAGCCGGGTGGTGCCGCGGATACTCAAGGATGCCACCCAGCCGCTGCCGGATCTGCTGCGCGAGCTGATTGCTGAGCTGCTCGGCGAATGGAGCCAGTTGGGCGAGCGCGTCAGCGTGTTGACCGGCCGACTGGAAACGGCCGCACAGCAGGATGAGACGGCGAAAAGGTTGATGACGGTGCGTGGCATCGGTCCGATCATCGCCACCGCGCTGCTGGCCAAGCAGGTCGAGCCTGAGCGCTTCGCCAACGCACGCCAGTTTGCCGCCTACTTTGGTTTGGTGCCCACTCAGCACAGCAGCGGACAGAAAATCCGGCTGGGCAAGATGAGCAAGCAGGGCGACGCCTACCTACGCAGCCTGGCGATCCAGGGCGCGCATGCGGTCTTGAGACAGGTGCGGCCTGATTCGGAACAACCCGATGACCGGCGCTTGCTGCGCTGGCTGTGTCGCTTGGGTCGCAAGGAAACGGCCGTCCGATTGGCCAACCGTACCCTACGCATCGTCTGGGTATTACTGAAAACCGAGCAGACCTATCGTCGCCACATGGGCAATGTCCAGGAGGCGACGATGAGTCACTGATCCACAGAGTTCTGCCACCGGGGCGTTAAAGCGCTCCAACCCTTGCTAAAGAACATTGACCCCAGGTCAGACCGTCGCGGATTGATGCCTGTGCTCCTACTGGCCCTTGAGGCCTTAACGTAATTGGCATACCGCGAGCTTATTGAATGTTGGCCAGAAGCCGATCAGGCTTCCTCGAGTAGGCCTTATACATAGATGCAGCCGGGTAGCAGTGTTCAAAAGCGGGTTGATAGTGGGGGCGAGTCCATACATAGGAGCAAGGCTTGCCTGCGATAAAGACACCGCCGTGTGTCAGGAAAGACCGTGTCGTCTTCATCGCGGGCGAGCCCGGCTCCTACTGCATGAACGACAAAGGGTTGGGTGATTCGTCGTGCCAGAGCACCGCGAATCACCCAACCCTTCATTCCTGCCTACGTGAAGACCGATGAAACCGGCCGCAACGGCTAACTGCTGACCGTTGCCACTTCCGGCAGGCCCTTGATCCGCCGCCAGATAGTGCGACTGATGAACGCCAAGAGCAGAATCGCCAAGCTAGCGACGCCCAGTGCCAGCGGCATGCGTTGCTCTGGTATGAAGGCCATGCCGGTGACGATGCCGAGCATGCCAATGATGGCGACGTAGGTCAGGTAGGGATAGCACCACATCCGCACCTTGAGTTTCTCCGGCGACTCGCGTTCCAACTTCGCACGCAAGCGCAGCTGGGACAGCGCGATCAGCACATAGACGAAGATCGCCACGGTGCCATATGAGTTGACCAGAAAGGCGAAGATGGTCTCTGGCGATAGGTACGACATCACCACCGATAGATAGCCAAACACCGTACCGAACAGGATCGCACGGCGCGGTACGCCATTGGAGGACACCTTGGCCAGGCTGCGGGGTGCATCGCCGCGTCTGGTCAGTGCGAACAGCATGCGCGAAGACGCATAAATGCCCGAATTGAGGCAAGACAGCACTGCGGTCAGCACGATGGCGTTCATCACATGGGCGGCCCAGTCAAAGCCCATGGCTGCCAAAGCACTGGAGTAAGGCGTGAGCATGGCGGGCGAGTCCCAAGGGACCAGGGTGACCACCAGCAGGATCGAGCCGACATAGAAGAACAGGACGCGAGTGATCACCGAGTTGGTTGCCCGCGCAATCGAGCGCTCAGGATCTTTAGATTCTGCGGCCGCCACGGTGACGATCTCCGCGCCGAAATAGAATCCGGTTGCAGCCACCGCACCCGTCAGCACTGGCCCGATGCCGTTGGGCATGAAACCGCCGTGGCTGAGCATCGTACCCAGCCCGTGCTGTGTTTCGGTCGGCCACATGCCGAGCAGATACAACCCGCCCAGAAGCAGGAAAACCAGAATCGCCGCAACCTTGATCGAGGAGAACCAGAACTCGAACTCACCGAAGGAAGCAACCGAGCCCAAGTTGGTGAAGGTCAGAATGATCATCAGCGTCAGACTGATGGCCCAGGCCGGTACGTCCGGCAACCAGAACTGAATCAGCGAAGCGCCGGCCACGGCCTCCACGGCGACGACGATCACCCAAAAGTACCAATACATCCAGCCGGTGAGAAAGCCTGCCAGATTGCTGGTTTGCGGATGATCGGCCCAGGCCATGCGGGCATATTCGTAGAAGGATCCGACTGTCGGCAGGGCGCAGGCCATTTCGCCGAGCATGCGCATGATCAGGATGACCAGTGCGCCGGTGACCAGAAAGGACAACAGGGCGGCGGGCCCCGCCGACTGAATGACCACGCCGCTGCCGACGAACAACCCGGCACCGATGACACCACCCAGGGCGATCATGGTCATGTGACGTGGCTTAAGCCCTGTTTGCAGGCCGCCTTGGGATTGCCCTGATCGGGTTTGTTGAGGTACGGACATGCTGCTCACCCCATTTCGTTATTTTTTTTGTTGAAAAGGCAGTACAGAGGCAGTCGGTCATCGATCCTTTATGGTCGGGGAGCGAATCTGACTGTCTGGGGATTGTCTTGCTGGAGTGCAGAACTGTTTAGAACCAATTGCGGCGCATGGCTGGAGCCAAATCGGCTACGCCTTGCGCACATCCCTTCACATTATTTTTTAACGCCCTTTTCACCGGCTGTTGACGTTCAGCCCGCTACCGTGGGCGCCATGAAAAACCTTCGATTTATCATTGCAGTACTCGCCATCGCATTGTCCGTTGCACTGTTGATGGGCATCGGTGTTATCCCGCGCATGATAAAAAGCGCACCCGAGGCTCAAGAGGCACTCACAGCCGCTTGGCAGTCAGGTGAGGCCGTTGTTCTAATCCGCCACGCGGAACGCTGTGACCGATCCGAAGCTACCTGCCTGGGGCCAGCAGATGGCATCACGATACCCGGCAAGGAAATGTCGAACCGAGTGGGCGTGTTTTTCGAAGATCTTGGCCTTGAAAAAACCGATATTTACAACAGCCCCATGACGCGAACATCACAAACGGCTCACTTCCTGTTTGGCGGGCAAGCGACCAATCAGCAATGGCTGGCAGAATGTGATGCGATGTCCATCCAGGAGGTGCTGGCCCATAAACAAAAAGGCCGGAACTTGGTCGTCGTTACCCACAATGGTTGTATGAACCAGGTGCTCGAATCGCTGAACCTGTACGTTCATGGCGGACCTGATTATGGGTCATCGCTCATGGTTCGCTATAACGAACCGAGCGGCCAAACGCAGTTCCTGGGGTATTTGAAGGCACGTGATTGGGGCCGGGAAATATAGCCCCATCGTTTTGCAGCCCGCGCAGATGCACCCTGACCTCCGTCATTGCATATTTTGCTCAAAAAGCGTTTCAGCTCTCGCCCCCGCCGCCGATACAGCCAGTCTGAAGCACCGCTGGCCTCCAAGAACAACAACTGTCACCAGCGCATCAATCAAGACACTCAAGGTTCCTGGAGGGATTGTATGAACGCCTGGTTTGGCAATATCAGCGTTAATTTAAAACTTGGCCTGGGCTTCGGCCTGGTCCTGCTGCTCACACTGCTGCTGGCTATCACCGGCTGGACCAGCCTGGGCAGCCTGATCGACCGCAGCAACTGGATGACCGACATCACCCAGCTCAATTCGGCCTTGAGCAACCTGCGTATCAGCCGCCTGCAATATATGCTGGCCGATGGCGACGACACTGCTGGCGCCAAGGTCCAGGATCAACTGGACGCGTTCAGTCAGCAACAGCAGCGCTTGATGGGGAGTTTCAAAAGCCCGGAAAACCTCAAGCTGCTCAAAGAGGAAGGCGAGTTGATCGCGCAATACCAGCGTTCGCTGGACAAGATGCGCAGCGCCTACAAGACGGCCGCAGCCGCACGGCTGGAGATGGGACGCCACGCCGCCACCGCCTTCGCGTTGATCGAACAGATCAATCAGGCTGTGCAGGCCTTGCCGGAAAGCGACCCTCGCCGTTTTGAGCAGTTCCAAGCCATTACCCACGCCAAGGAACAACTGATTCTGCTGCGCTTTGAGGTACGTGGCTATGTCACTAATGTCAGCAACCAGAGCGAACAGGTGGCCCTGCGCCAACTCGATACAGCGCTCAACGTCACTCGCGCCCTGAACCATCAAGTGCCCGGCGAGCAAGCGCGCATCGAACGCTTCGAAGCGGCCCTGCTCAACTATAGCCAAGCCGTGCGCACCTTCACCCAGGCCAACAGCCAAGCCGTGCTGGCGCGCCAGGAGATGACTCAAGAGAATGTCGAGATCGTCAAGCGCAGCGACGAGCTGTACCAGATCCAACTGACCCGCCGCGATAATGAAAGCGCGCAGGCCCGCACGCTGCAGGTCGTCAGCACCCTGCTGGCGCTACTTTTTGGTGTCCTGTCAGCCTGGCTGATCACCCGGCAGATCACAGGCCCCCTGCGTGACACGCTGCAAGAGGTCGAGCGCATTGCCGCGGGCGATCTGTCTCGGGATATCCGCGTCACGCGCCGCGACGAGCTGGGTGTTCTGCAGCAAGGCATCCAGCGCATGGGCGCAACCTTGCGCGATCTGATCGGCGGCATTCGCGATGGCGTGACCCAGATCGCCAGCGCAGCCGAAGAACTGTCGGCGGTCACCGAACAAACCAGCGTCGGCGTCAACAGCCAGAAAGTCGAAACCGATCAGGTCGCCACGGCGATGCACGAAATGGCCGCCACCGTGCAAGAGGTGGCGCGCAATGCCGAGCAGGCCTCCCGGGCGGCCACCGATGCCGACACTCAGGCCCGCGATGGCGACAAGGTGGTCGCCCAGGCGATTGGCCAGATCGAGCGATTGGCCGAAGAAGTGCGCCGCTCCTCCGACGCCATGAACCACTTGCAGAAGGAAAGCGACAAGATCGGCAGCGTCATGGACGTGATCAAGTCGGTGGCCGAGCAAACCAATTTGCTGGCACTCAATGCAGCCATCGAAGCCGCCCGCGCCGGTGAAGCGGGACGCGGTTTTGCGGTGGTGGCCGACGAAGTGCGCGGCCTGGCCCTGCGCACCCAAAAATCCACCGAAGAGATCGAAGGTTTGGTGGCCGGTCTGCAAGCGGGCACCCAACAGGTTGCCAACGTGATGCTCAACAGCCAAAGCCTGACTGACAGCAGCGTTGAACTGACACGTCAGGCCGGAGGCTCACTGGAGAACATCACGCGCACGGTGTCGAACATCCAGTCGATGAACCAGCAAATCGCCGCGGCTGCCGAACAGCAGAGCGCCGTGGCCGAGCAGATCAGCCGCAGCATCCTGAATGTTCGCGATGTGTCCGAACAGACCGCGGCGGCCAGTGACGAAACAGCCGCGTCCAGCGTGGAGCTGGCGCGGCTGGGTAATCAGTTGCAGATGATGGTCAGCCATTTCAAGATTTGAAGCGGCCTGCAAACAAATGAGGGAGGGCCCAGAGTGCAATACCCTGGGCTCCCCTTATTTCACGACTTTCCCCACCCCGCGCCCACGTGGATCTGACGCCGTTTCAAGCGATGTCCCGTTCACCCGGATGGCCTGGATATCGCCCATCTCCCAGCCCTGGTCTTCCAGGGTGTAGCCCATGGCCTTGAGCTCGTCAGCCACCTTGCCGGTCAGCGGCGCATAGGCGTCGTAGTAGATCGTGTCCTTGGGCAGCAACTGGTGATGCACGCGCTGCGCAGCCACGGCTTTTTCCAGCGGCAGGTTGTAGTCATAGACGTTGTTCAGCACCTGGAAGATCGAGGTGAATATCCGCGAGCCGCCCGGTGTACCCAACACCAAGGTCACTTGTCCATCGCGGGTCACCAGGCTTGGGCTCATGGACGACAGCATGCGCTTGCCCGGTGCGATGGCATTGGCGTCGCCACCCACCACACCAAAGGCGTTGGCCACACCCGGCTTGGCACTGAAGTCATCCATTTCGTCGTTCAGCAGAAAGCCTGCGCCCTTGACCACCACGCCACTGCCGTAGTCCCAATTGAGGGTGTAGGTGTTGCTGACCGCGTTACCCTGGGAATCGACAATGGAGAAATGCGTGGTTTGATGCGGTTCCAGCCCAGGCCGGACATTCTCGGTCGGTGAAATCGCCGTCGGGTTGATCTCCTTGGCACGCTTGACGATGTAATCCTGGGCGGTCAGTTCGGCCACTGGCACCTTGGAGAACGCCGGGTCACCCAGATAGTCGGCCCGATCGGCAAACACCCGTTTCTCGATTTCCGCCAGCAAATGGATGTAGCGCGCCGAGTTCAGTTCTACCCCTTTGAAATCGGCGGCGCGTTGCTCCTTGATACCCAGCAGTTGAGCCAAGGCAATGCCGCCCGAGCTTGGCAGCGGCGCGGAGTACAGCGAATTGCCGCGCCAGTCGATGCGCATCGGCTCACGCCAGACCACTTTGTAATCGAGCAGATCCTGCTTGGAGATCAAGCCCTTGTCCTGCTCCATCTGCTTGACCAAAAGGTCGGCGGTCTTGCCCTCGTAGAACTCTTTCGCCCCTTGGTCGGCAATCCGTTCCAAGGTCTGGGCCAGCTCTGGCTGACGCAAGGTCTCGCCGACCTTCATGCTGCCGAAATAGTCGTTGAAGTTGGTCTTGTCGCTGAACAGCTTTTGCGCATCCTGGCGGTACTGGAATTGCTTCTCGGCCACCTTGAAGCCGTTCTTGGCATAGCCCACGGCAGGCGTCAGCAGCTCGGCCCATGGCAGCTTGCCGAATTTCTTGTGGGCTTCCCACAGCCCCATCACCGTACCCGGCACACCGGCAGCCCGGGCGCCGACCAGGCTCAAGTTTTCGATGACCTCGCCTTTTTCGTCCAGGTACATAGTGCGCGTGGCCGCCTTGGGCGCGGTTTCGCGATAGTCAATGAAGTACGGTTTGCCGTCCATGAACACGGTCATGAAACCGCCGCCGCCGATATTGCCGGCCTCAGGATAGGTCACGGCCAAGGTGAAGGCGGTCGCAACCGCAGCATCCACGGCGTTACCGCCTTTTTTCAGGATTTGCTCGGCCACCTGTGCGCCATATTGATCGGGCGCCGCCACGGCACCGCCCTCAAGGGTCACAGCCAAGGCAGAAGAACTGGCGAGGATCGCGGCACTCAGTGCCAGGGAACGGAACAACACCACGTGCATGGGACTTCCTTACTGTTGTTTTCGTTGAACAGTGAGTAAGGCCCACGAAGGAAGAGTTTTCAAATATCAGCAGAAAAAATCCGGTAGGAGCCAGCCTTGCAGGCTGTGTGAAAACTCAAAATTTGGTTGATTTAGGGGGTACTTGACCCCCTCCCGACTAGTCGATCGTCGCGTGTACGCGATTACAGGAGGTCGTTTTTTGAGTGGGTCGACTTTTGTCGGAGTTTTCACACAGCCTGCTTGGCTGCGATGAACGCTCCGCGGTGCATCAGGCATACCGCGGAGCGTTCATCGCAGCCAAGGCTGGCTCCTACAGTCATTCCAAAGCGCGAATGTGGAGTTTTGCATCAGCATGAGGCGTAGGCCGCCAGTTTCTGCTGGATGAAATCCAGGAAGCATTGAATCCGCAGGGCCAGTTGCGAGTTGCGGTAATACACCGCGTTGATCGGCTGGCGATAACCGCTATTGGCCTCGACCAATACCCGCCGCAGTCGGCCAGCCTGGATGTCATGGGCGGTCATGAAGTCCGACAGGCACACGATGCCCTGGCCTTCGATGGCCAATTGACGAAGGGTTTCGCCACTGGAGGCCGACAACTGCGGTTTGATGTGCCAGCGATCGCCTTCGGCGTGGCGAAGTGGCCAGTGGTTGAGGCTTTCGGTTTGGGTGAACCCCAGCAACACATGCCCGGACAATTCATGCACTGTGCGGGGCGTGCCATGGCGGGCCAGGTAATCGGGGCTGGCAAGAATATTGAGCGGGCTGCAGCCCAGCGAGCGGGCATGCAGAGTCGAGTCGGTCAGCGGGCCGATCCTGATGGCGACGTCAGTGCTCTGCTCCAACAGGTCGATGATCAGATCGTTGGTGTTGAGCTCCAACAGAATGTCCGGATACAACCGGCGAAACTCATCCACGTAAGGCACGATGGCGTGCAGCATGAACGGCGACGCCGCATTGATGCGAAGGCGCCCCGAAGGCGTCTGGTGGCGCAACGACAGGCGCTCCTCCAACTCCTCCATCTGCTCCAGGATCTGCTTGGCCCGCTCGAGGAAAAACTTGCCTTCCTCGGTCAGATCCATGCGCCGGGTGGTGCGATTGATCAGCGTGGTGTCGAGCTTGGCTTCAAGGCGCGACAAGGTCCGACTGATGGCCGAAGGTGTCTGGCCGATCTGTTCGGCTGCGGCGCTGATGGAGCCGCACTCGATCACCGAGACAAACACCTGCAACTCATCGGATCTGGCTTTCACGTCACGTTATTCCTGAAGATTCAGGCGTTGATAGTAGCGGCCCGGGCAACAATTGAAAGCCTGCCGTTCAAGCGCCAAGGCCGAGCACTGAGGCCAGATGCTGCTCATAGCGAGCGACGTCGGCGTGCACGTCCGGGCGCTTCATCACATCCACGCTCAGGAAGGTCGGCAAGGCGCTCATGCCCAGGAACTGGTTGGCCTTGTGGAATGGAAAGTAGACCGCATCCACACCCTTGGCTTCGAAGAAGTCAGTGGGGTCGTCGAAGGCTTGCTGGGGGGCATTCCAGGTCGCCGAAATCATGTACTGCTTGCCAGGGATGAGCCCGCCGCTGCCGTATTTCTGCGAAGCGTCGGAGCGGGTCCGGCCGTCGTTGGCATACAGGCTGCCATGGCCTTCGGTGAAGACTTCGTCGATGTACTTTTTCACGGTCCAGGGCGCGCCCATCCACCAGCCTGGCATCTGATAGATGACCACATCGGCCCAGAGGTATTTTTGCACCTCTTCTTGAATGTCGTAGCCGCCGTCGATAACAGTGGATTTCACATCAAGGCCGGCGCGGTCCAGAAAGGCTATCGCAGCGTCATGCAATGTTTCGTTGTAACGGCCATCGGAGTGCGCGAATTGTTTGCCACCGTTGAGCAAGAGAACCTTTTTCATGCTGTGCCTCGTCGTTTCAAGTCCCTGGGCTGCTGGCCGCTGGACTGGTGCAATGGGAATGGCGGCCAGTCTAGAGATCGACGCAGCGGGAAAACACCGTCACCAGGGCAAAATACATTTGCCCTGAACGCACGAATCGGTCACTTATTATTGCCTTAAAATGGCGACACCCTTTCCCTGGAGACACCCATGAGCGAACAGTTTGGATTCATCCTCAAAGCCAAGACCCGCCCTGAAAAAGCCGAAGCTTTTGAAGCCCTGTTTCGCAGCTACGTCGAGCCCAGCCGCGCAGAAGCCGGTTGCGTCGAGTACCACATGCTGCGCGACCAGAAAGACCCCAGCCTGTTCATGTTCTTTGAGATCTGGCGCAGCAAGGCCGATTTCGATCTGCACGTTGCCTTGCCGCACATGCAGCAATTCCACGAGCAACGCATGGACTACCTGGAGCACGACTTCGACATCCAGCCGATCGACATGCTCAGCCCTTCCTCGGCTAGCCGTTAGCGGGAATGGATAACGGTAGGTCGAGAACAGACAATCCAGCCGGCGCCAAGGCCGTTAGGGTGCAGGCTTGTTTGTTCACTTGCCAGGAGTTGTCATGTCCAAACCGATCGTTGTCCTTCGCGATACTCACCCGCTGCCAGTACTGGATGCCTGCAAATGGGAAAAGCTGGAAGGTGACCCGCACACCGTCAACCTCAATGCCTACACCAGCGAAGACGGCAGCAAGATCATGGGCACCTGGATCTGCACGCCAGGCAAGTGGCGTGTGAATTACGAGAAGTGGGAGTACTGCCATTTCCAGGAAGGCTATTGCGTGATCACCCCAGACGGCCAGGCACCGATCCACCTGCGCGCTGGCGACATCTTCGTGGTCGAGCCGGGGATGCGCGGTACGTGGGAAGTGGTGGAAACCGTGCGCAAGTATTTCGTCTTCGCCTGATACATCGCCCTGTAGGAGCAGAGCTTGTCGGGGCGCCGAACCGTCGCGATGGCCTCACCGCAATACATCAGGCAGACCGCGGCGCGTTCATCGCGAGCAAGCTCTGCTCCTACAGCGATGAACGCGCCGCGGTCTTCCTGATGCACCGCGGTGCGTTCATCGCAGGCAAGCCTAGCTCCTACAGAGGTAGCTCTCGACGATAGCGGAGAAGTCTTTACCTCCATCGCCACGCAAGCTCATCGCTTGATACAACTGCTGCGCCACCGCGCCCAGGATCACAGGCTGGTGTGCCTGTTTTGCTGCCTCAGTGGCCAGCCCCAGGTCCTTGAGCATCAGCTCTGCACCGAAGCCACCGGTATAGCCGCGTGACGCGGGTGCCGTCTCGATGATACCCGGCCATGGGTTATAGGTATCAGAACTCCAACACCGCCCGGTCGAGCTGTTGATGACGCCGGCCAGCACTTGGGTATCGATACCCAGCGCGTTGCCCAGGGCCATGGCTTCGGACACGCCGATCATGGAGATCCCGAGGATCAGGTTGTTGCAGATTTTGGCGATCTGCCCGGTGCCGATTTCACCGCAATGGACGATATTGCGCCCCATCTGCGCCAACACCGGCTGCAAGGTGGCAAACAGCTCGGCCGTGGCCCCCACCATGAACGTCAAGGTACCAGCCTGCGCCCCACCGGTGCCCCCAGACACAGGCGCATCCGCCAGGGCAACGCCTTGGCGAGCCGCCGCCTGGAAGACGTCACGCGCCGTCTGCGGGTCGATGGTGCTGCAGTCGACCGCTGGCGTGCCGGCGCGAATGCCGGCCAGCACGCCATCTTCATTGAGATAAACACTGCGCACATGGGGAGCAGCCGGAAGCATGGTGATCACCAGCTCGCTCTCCTGCGCAGCCTCGCGAGGTGAGTGGCTGATGGTGCCGCCCAATTGCGCCAGTTCCGCCAGCACAGCCTGATTGAGGTCAAACAGGTTCAGTTGGTGGCCAGCCTTGATCAGGTTGCGCGCCATGGGCGCGCCCATATGGCCCAGACCGATGAATGCGATACGCATGGCTTAGTCTCCTCAGCGCAAGTGAATGGTGGTGTTCACGCCATCATTGACCGTGTCATCGTCGAACCAGCGGCTAGTGACGGTCTTGGTCTGGGTGTAGAACTGCACCACCTGTTTGCCGTACGGGCCCAGGTCGCCCAGCTTGGAGCCACGCGAACCAGTAAAGCTGAAGAATGGAACCGGCACGGGGATCGGAATGTTGATGCCCACCTGGCCCACATCGATTTCGGTTTGGAACTTGCGAGCGGCGGCGCCACTTTGGGTGAACAGGCCAGTGCCGTTGCCGAAGGGGTTGCGGTTGACCAGGGCGATGGCCTCATCGAGGGTGTCGACTTCCAGCACCACCAGCACGGGGCCGAAAATTTCCTGGGTGTAGATCTGCATGTCGGTGGTCACCCCGGAAAATAGGGTTGGCCCGATAAAGTTGCCTTCTTCGAACCCTGGCACCTTGATACCACGGCCATCGAGCTCGAGCTTGGCGCCTTCCTTGACACCGCTTTCGATCAAGCCCAGCACACGCTCCTTGGCGCGCTTGGAAACCAGCGGCCCGACATCAGTGCCTGGCTCGCTGCCCGCGTTGACTTTGAGCTTGGAAGCCAGCTCCTTCAGGTCTGGCAGCCATTGGCGCGCCGCCCCGACCAGCACCACCACCGAGGTAGCCATGCAACGTTGCCCGGCCGCACCGAAACCGGCACCCACCAGCGCGTTGAGCGCCTGAACCCGATTGGCATCGGGCAGCACCACTGCATGGTTCTTGGCGCCCATCATCGACTGCACGCGCTTGCCGTGCTGGCCAGCCAGGTTATACACATGCGTGCCGACTTCGGTGGAGCCGACAAACGAAATGGCCTTGATATCCGGGTGGGTGCAGATCGCATCGACCACCTCTTTACCGCCATGCACCACGTTCAGCACACCGGCGGGCACCCCAGCTTCCAGTGCCAACTCAACCAGCATCATGGTCGACAGCGGGTCCTGCTCGGAAGGCTTGAGGACGAAGGTGTTGCCGCAGGTAATCGCCATGGGGAACATCCACAGCGGAATCATCGCCGGGAAGTTGAACGGGGTGATACCGGCACAAACACCGATGGGCTGGCGCAGCGTGTAGGTATCAACGCCACCCGCGACGTTTTCGGCATGTTCGCCCATCTGCAAGCTGCCGATGGAACAGGCATGCTCGACCACTTCCAGGCCGCGGAAAATATCGCCTTCGGCATCGGCAATGGTCTTGCCTTGTTCAGCGCTCAAGGTCACGGCAATGCGCTTGGAGTGTTCGCGAATCAGTGCCTGCAGCTTGAGCATGATGCGCATGCGAGCGCCGATGGGCGTATCGCGCCAGGTGACGAAGGCTCGTTGGGCCGCGGCCACGGCGGCATCGACTTCCTCGCGGGTCGCGAAGGGGACTTTGGCCAGTACCTGCTGGGTTGCCGGGTTGACGATATCGCGCCATTCCGTAGTACGAGACTCGACCCATTGGCCGTCGATCAACAACTTGACCTGCTCGACCTTGGTACCCGGTGTGATGGAAGCGTTCATGAAGGATCTCCTGATTATTGTTGTGGAGAAATCAACGCTGGCGAAACCATCGGCTCAGCGCACTTGGTGCTAGGGACTGATTTGAAGTATAGATGTGCAAAGATCCAATAAGAACGCACATAAAAACCGGTCCAACATGCAAAAAAACATCACTTCCCTAGGCTCGTTGAACTGGGACGACCTCAAGTTTTTTCTTGAAGTCGCCCGTACCCGCAAGGCCAGCAGCGCCGCCAAGCGCCTGGGCGTGGACTACACCACCGTGTCACGGCGAATCAGCTCGCTGGAGCTGGCACTGGGCACCTTGCTGTTTGAAAAGTCCCGCACCAGTGGCTTTGTACTGACCGCCGAAGGCCAGCGCCTGTTGAGCTATGCCGAATCCATCGAAAGCACATTGCACATGGCGTGCGAGCAGGTATCCGGCTCTGGCGTGGCGCTGTCTGGCCATGTGCGCATGGGCTGCACCGAAGGCTTTGGCAGTTTTTTCATCACTCCCCAGCTTAGCCACTTCGTCGATGCCTACCCGGCCATCTCGGTGGATATCCTGCCGTTGCCGCACTTCATCAGCCTGTCCAAGCGTGAAGCCGATATCGTCATCGCGCTGGAACGCCCCGAGCACGGGCCGTATGTGTGCTGCAAGCTCTGCGACTATCGCTTGCAGCTGTACGCCACCCAGGAGTACCTGGACCGCCACGACCCCATCACCCGCCCGGCCGACCTGGCCCGGCATCAATTCATCAGCTATGTGGACGATCTGGCCTTCAGTTCAGAATTGCTCTACCTGGCCAACCTGCTGCCGGCCGCCAACGCGAGCCTGCGCAGCACCAGCGTGATTGCGCAGTACGTGGCGGCACAACAAGGCCGCGGCCTGGCCATCTTGCCGTGCTTTCTCGCCGCGCAAGACGCCCGGCTGCTGCCGGTGTTGCCAGAGGAAGTGGATATCACCCGGCAGTTCTGGATGTACTGCCGGGAGGATTTGAGGAAGCTGAAGCGGATTACCCTGCTCTGGGATTACATCCGCGAGGTGACCGAGCGCAACCAGCCCTTGTTGATGGGCCAGTCGCGCACGATGTTGTTCAATGATTGAGTGTGCTGGCGAGGATCAGACCTGTTCGAGCATCAAGCCACTGAGGCGTTTGACCTTGCGTCGCACCGCCTCCTCAAAAACACCTCTGCGCGGTTCGATCAGGCTGAACCAGTGCTTGGCCCGAGTGATGCCGGTGTAGATCAATTCCTTGGTCAGTACCGGGTTCAAGGCATCAGGCAGGATCAAGGCCGTGTGTGCAAACTCCGAGCCCTGGGATTTGTGCACGGTCATGGCAAAGACGGTTTCCACATCATTGAGTCGGCTGGGCAGCACAAAACGCACCCCGCCCTTGCCATCATTGCGCGGAAAGGCCACGCGCAAGGCTTGCCGCTCTCTCCCCTCACCGTCGGGCAGGCGCAAGGCAATGCCGATATCCCCGTTCATCAGGCCCAGGCCGTAGTCATTGCGGGTCATCAATACCGGGCGACCCTCATACCATTGTTGATCGCCGTCGATCAGTTTTGCCGCGAACAGGGCCTGGGTGACGCGCACATTCAGGCCTTCGACACCCCAGGGCCCTTTACGTACAGCACAGAGCAACTGGAAAGACTCAAAGGCCTGAAGCACCGACCGCGCCCACTCACTCCAACGGTTGTCTTCAGATGAGAGCTGGACTGGCGGGCGCCCCTCCTGCAATACCTTCAAGTAATGCCGATACCCCTGCCCCCCTTCGCTCCCTTGCCCCAAGCCTTGCAACAAGAAGCGGTCCAGCGCCCTGTCCTTTTCACCGCGCAACGCCAGGTTGAACAGATCCGCCGGGCTTGAATCGGCAAGCAGGGCCCGCGCTTCATCGGCTTGCTGTTGGTTGACCAACCGCGCCAGTTGGCCAATGCCGCTGCCCTGCCCGAAGCGGCGGGAGTGGCGCAGCATCACCACCTGCTGAGCCAATGGATTTCCGGCTTCGCTGCCCTCCTGCAGCCCGCTGTGGGCCAGGTCTTCACCGCTCATTTGCTCAAGCCAGGCGCGCGTTTGCGGGCTGTACCGGCCCGTTTCCGCATCCCGGCACAAGTCGCCGAGCACTGCACCGGCCTCAACCGATGCCAGTTGATCCTTGTCGCCCAGCAACACCAGACGAGCATGGGCAGGCAGGGCATCGAGCAGGTTGGCCATCATCTCCAGATCGATCATCGACGCCTCATCGATCACCAGCACGTCCAGCGGTAATGGATTGCTCGCGTGATGACGAAAATGCCGGGTGCCCGGTCGGCTGCCGAGCAAACGGTGGACGGTGGTGACTTCGGTGGGAATTTTCTCGCGAACGGCCGCATCGACGGTCAGCCCCTGGACCTGCTGGCTGATGGACTCGGTCAGACGGGCAGCCGCCTTACCGGTGGGCGCCGCCAGACGAATACGCAAGGGTGTGCCGGCCTCGACCGCCGGCCCCTGGAGCAGGGCCAGCAAACGCACGACCGTGGTGGTTTTACCCGTCCCCGGGCCACCGGTGATGATGCTGAAGGCGCGCCGAGTGGCCAGGGCACAGGCCAGCTTCTGCCAATCGATCTGTGCTTGCGGCGTGTTGAACAGCGCAGTGAGTCGCGCAGGCAGCTCGATCGGAGCGACTTCGTGGCGGGTGAGCCTTTCGCGCAAGGCGCTGTCGATCCGCCGCTCGTAGGACCAATAGCGACGAAGGTAAAGGCGCGTTTGCGACAAGACCAATGGCCGTCGACGGGCCTGTTCGCTGTTGTCCCCTGCCAGTGCGACCAACGGGCTGTCGGCCAGTGTTCGACGCCAGGTTTCGGTATCCAGGCTTTCGAGCAGTTGAGAAGGCAATAGCAGCGGCCCGGCCAGAGCGTCGCCCTCAGGGGGTAACGAGAGGGCGAAATCCGGTTCGGCCAAGGTTTCGCCCAAGTCCAGGCAGACATGCCCATGACCCAGTTGATGGCTGGTCAAGGCAGCGGCCAACAACACCAGTGCGTCGCCTTGCGGGGCGCGTTCGGCCAGGAATGCGACAAAAGCGCGGTCCAGGGCGCGCAGCCATCCCCGCTCGACCCAGCGGTCAAGCAGGCTCAACAAATCCTGGCTGCTGGAGAGCGGTGATAACGCACTGAGCGAGGCGGCATCCAGCGTCATCGGCAACAAATCAGCAAAGGTACGGCTCATGCCAGCTCCCCTCCAAACAGGTCCATTTGCGGTGCCTGGACTCCGCCGCTGAACAGCAGGTCCAGTTGTTCAATCAGCTCACGGTCAGGGCGAGCAAAATAGGCGCCGTGGGTACTCGCACGAATACCGCGCATAAAGACAAACACGGCACCGCCGACATGCAGGTCATAGTCATAATCGGGTAACCGAGCCTTGAGCTGGCGATGCAGGGCCAGCAGGTACAACACATATTGCAGGTCGTAACGGCTGTCGAGGATCACGGTCTCCATCGCAAGCTCTGTGTAGGCCGACTCATCTGTGCCCAGCCAATTGGATTTGTAGTCCAGCACGTAGTAGCGGCCATTGTGCTCAAAGACAAGGTCGATAAAGCCCTTGAACATGCCGTTGAGTTGCGAACTTTCCGCAGCGGCTCGGGCGATGCCCTGGTGGGTGTGCTCTCGCACCAGGGCATCGAGCCTTGATACGTCGACATGATGGCTGGCAAACCAGAACTCCATTTCGACCTGGTACTCACGCAAGTCGCCAAGGGCTACGGGTTCATCATCGCCTGCCAGCCCAAGCGGCGTTTTCAGCAGGTCATTCAGCCAGTTGGTAAGGGTCGCAATCCAGCCCTGCCAACCGCGACGGTTACAGCGGCGGGCGACCGCATCAGTAACGCTCAGCGGGTCATTGCACGTTCGCTCAAAACCTTCACGACCTGCCCATTCCAACAAGCCGTGGAGAAACGTGCCCGGGTTCGGGCCACGTGGAAAGCGGTGGATGTCTCCCGTCAGGGGCACGGCTTCCCGCAGGGCTTGAGGGTCGGGACGCTCATCGTCGAACAGTTTTTGTGCCAGCGCGCTGTCCGCCACCTGACCACTGCCGGAGGCAATTTCCTCACCAATGCGCAATGCACTGTAGGAAGCGATCCACCAGTTTTCTGCAGCACGGCGTTTCGGTTGGCGTGCCGGGAGCAACTGCGATTCATTGGGCGGTGGGGTGTAGGCCTGATCGGTGGGCAGTGGCAAAGCGCTGTACTTGATGGCCGCACAACCTTGTTCCAGTGCCTGCAACCATCCGCTCAGCGCCGTGGACTCAGGCAACTCTGCGCCGCCACCAAGCAAGTAACCCAGTGCCGA
This sequence comes from Pseudomonas sp. KH_021, assembly GCF_057838865.1. NCBI lineage: Bacteria > Pseudomonadati > Pseudomonadota > Gammaproteobacteria > Pseudomonadales > Pseudomonadaceae > Pseudomonas > Pseudomonas sp. KH_021. The sequence continues at coordinate 5,538,716 of NZ_CM174477.1, forward strand.
TCGGTGCAGCAGCGATGCCTTGTTGCTGCCACGCTTGAGGTCCGCCACACCCAGCCAGCAGGCATGTCGTGCGCGAGTCAAGGCAACGTAAAGCAGCCGCAAGTCTTCGGCCAGGCGTTCGTCATCGGCCAGTGCGATCTGATCGGTTGTGGGTGCGAGCGTGATGGACAAACGGCCCTGCTCATCATGCCAGCTCAAGGGCAGGCGTTTTCCATCCACCGGCTTGGACGAACAGATGAAGGGCAGGAAGACCAGCGGGTACTCCAGGCCTTTGGACTTGTGGATGGTCACGACCTTGACCAACTGCTCATCACTTTCAAGGCGCAGGATCTGCTCTTCACCGGCCTGCCCGGAGGCGGCCAGGTGCTCACTCAGGTGACGGATCAAGGCTTGCTCGCCGTCCAGTTCAGTAGCGGCTTGTTGCAGCAACTCGCAAAGATGCAGCAAGTTGGTCAAGACTCGCTCACCATCGCTGCGGTGCATCAGCGCCTTGGGCAATGCAAAGTCATGCAGATAGCGTCGCAACATGGGCAGCACACCCTGGCTGCGCCAAATGCTCCGATAACCCCGGAACTGCATGACGCGCTGCTCCCACACGCGCTCGTCCTGATTCAGACGCTCAAGTTCAACGAGTGGCAGGTCCAGCGTGATGCTTGCCAAGGCTCCCTTGAGCAAGCGTTCGAGATCCGGTTCGGCGCAGGCTTTAAGCCAGGCCAGCAAGTCGTGAGCTTCCTGAGTGGAAAATACCGAGTCCTTGTCTGACAGATAGACGCTGCGCACACCGCGCGCCGCCAGCTCTGCGCGCACCACCTGGGCTTCGTTCCCGTCGCGGACCAGAATGGCGATGTCCGAGGGTGCAACACCCGCAAAGCCGCCATCGGGCCGAAGGAAGCCGCAGCTGCCCTGCTGACCGCCGTTCAGCAAATGCACGATCTCACTGGCACAGCTGGCCGCCAGGTGCTGACGGTAAACGGTACCCGACACCGGTTCTTCGCTCGCTAACTGCCAAAGGCTCAAGGCCGGCTGCGGCTGACCGTCAACCTGCAACACCTCTTTGCGCCCTTGAGCCTTGACGGACACAAAGGGCACGGGGTTGATTTGGCCCTGTCGGAACAGGAAGGCTCCGCGCCCTTGCTCACTGGTTTCTGCGCGGGCAAACACATGATTCACCGCTTCGACCATCGCGTGGCTGGAGCGAAAGTTGGTGTCCAGGGTATGCAGGCGCCCTTGCGTCGCGTGCCGTGCGTGCAGGTAGGTGTGGATGTCGGCGCCGCGAAATGCGTAGATGGCCTGCTTCGGGTCACCGATCAGGAACAACCCCGTATTCGGGTCGTTGTCCTGAATGTGGTAGATCCGCTCGAAGATGCGGTATTGCACAGGATCGGTGTCCTGGAACTCGTCGATCAGGGCAACCGGGAACTGCTCCCGAACCAGGCTCGCCAGACGCTCGCCCCCTTCGCCTTGCAGCGCGACATCCAGACGCACCAGCATATCGTCGAAGCCCATTTCGGCACGACGACGCTTTTCCTCTTCAAAATGCGCCCCCACCCAGCGAGCGGCATGCTCGAGCACCGCTGCGTCTGGCGTCGGGAGTGCTTGCAGTCGATCTGGCAAGGTCAACATGGCGTCCAGCGCTGGGTGCTGGGGGGCGTCACCTTTCCACGCCTGAGCCATGCCTTCTGGAGTAAATCGGCTGAACCCGGTCCCCAGATCCAGCTCCAGCTCATCGGGGTCATTGGCCCAATGGCTGAGCTTTTCACACCAGGGCTCGAAGTACCGCGCTTGCAGCTTGCGACCATCCACCGACTTGCTGCGCAGCCCTTCGTGACAGAGTTCACGCAGCTCGATCGCCCATTGCCCCCAAGGCGCCTTGAGCACTTGTAACGCTTGCGAGCGTTCCTGCAGCACGGCAGTGATTAATTCGCCGAGTTCCTGCGCCTGATCGGCAGGCAGTTGTTTACCCAATAAAGCTCGAACCCTTGGCAACAAGGCTGCCGGACTTACCCAGTGGTTGCGCACCCACTCCAGGGCCTCTCCCCCCAGTCCATAGCAGAAGCGCCGCCAGTAATCGCGCAGCACCTCGCCGAGCAGCTCGCTGTGATCGGTTTCCAATGTCTGGGTGAACAGGCTGCCGCTGTCGAACGCATGCTCACGTAGCATACGCTGGCACCAACTGTGAATCGTCGAAACAGCGGCTTCATCCATCCATTGGGCAGCGACATCCAGCCGACTGGCGCAAGCAGCGTAATGCTCAAGGGCATACTCGTCGCGCAAATCAGCAATCATCGAGTCGGGGGCCTCGATTTCGTTACGAAAGAATCGTGCTGCCTCGGCAAGGCGCGTGCGAATACGATCGCGCAGTTCTTTCGTGGCGGCATCGGTAAAGGTCACCACCAGAATTTGGGGTGGCAGCAATTCTCGACCAAAACCATTGGCTCCTCCATGCCCCAGCACCAGACGCAAGTAGAGCGCGGAAATGGTAAACGTCTTGCCAGTACCGGCACTGGCTTCAATCAACTGACTGCCGTGCAGAGGGAAGGCCAGGGCCAGTGGCTGAGTCGTATTAGAAGTCATGAACGGGCCTCCTCGGCACTCAGTGATTGCCAGGGAGCCTCGAACATCGGGCGGTACAGACTCTCGCACCAACCTTCGAATTCTTCACCTTCGACCAGCGCTGCGAAATCGGGGAACTGACGCAACAACGCTGTGCTTTCACTGCGCTCGCCGTTGCTGTTCTGGCCATCACCTTCGTAGGCCTTGGCGGCTGCAGCCAAAGCCTTGTCGGAGTCAGTCTGGCCTAGCCAGGCAAAGGCTGTCTTGACCGCTACAGGAAGCGGCGTGTTCATGCCTGCCTGGCGGGCCAGCAACAGGATGCCCAGGGCTTCGCGCGCTTGATTGGAATCGATCGGCCCCAACAACAGGGTGTCGTCGTTGGCCACTAATGCACTGCTCAATGGGAGGCCCATTGCACAGGCTGCCAGATGAATTACCCATGTGGCGGTGAGACGGTGCCACTTACGTGATCGAGCCGAGCCAATGGCATTGGGGACCGTGACCACGCTCAGCAGACCGCCATCAGCACGCTGATGAAGTCCACCCAGCCACCCTTCAAGCGTCAGGTCGCCCTGCTGGAAGCGGATGGCCTGGGCACTGTCCACACGGGTTGGCCATCGGCTCAATAGGTGCTGATAACGTGCCACCAGATCAGGCAAAGGCGCTATCAATTCTTCCTGCAGGCATGCGCCAAAACCGGCCATGGGCAGCAAGCCACTGCCCTGCAAATGCCGCGCTTGGCCTTTCAAGGCTTGCTCGTATTGCTGTGGATCGGCCAGGGCGGCGCCCAGCAGACGCTCGCTCAAGCTGTAACGCTGGAGTGCATCCAGCTCGAAGGGCTCTTCATCGGCCAAAGGCGCTTCGACCGACTCGAAAAATACTTTCAGGCGTTGGCTGAAAAAATGCCTGACCGGATGGCGAAGAAAGTCTTGAAGCTGGCCCAAGGACAGCGGCTCGTCTGGTGTGTAGGGATCGAGGGGCATTGCCACGGCGTCAGGCGATGGTCCGGCATGCAATACCTGCCATTCGCTGGCGTAACTGATCAGCCCACTGTCCTTATGGAAATATCGGGCACTGAAAGGCTGTAGGGGATGTTCGACAGTCAACGCATGAAGCAGCTGCTCGCCCGCGCTGTCCGAGGATTGTGCCTGCGCATTAGCCAATCTCCAGCCGCCTGCAAGGTGATCACGCAGTTGCCCGATCAGTACCGAGGCTGGACGCTCACTGTTGTCGCGGATACTGCGCCCGACCCAACTGATATAAAGCTGGTCTCGCGCCGATAGCAGGGCTTCGAGGAGCAGATAACGGTCATCCTCGCGGCGCGAGCGATCACCTGGGCGGTAATCACTGCCCATCAGGTCGAAGTCCAGCGGCGGCTGCGCACGGGGGTAGTCACCGTCGTTCATGCCAAGCAAACAAACAACCTTGAACGGGATAGCCCGCATTGGCATCAAGGTGCAGAAGTTGACAGCTCCTGCCAGGAACCGTTGCGACAAGCGCCCCTGATCCAGGCCTGCAAGCCAGGCCTCACGCACGACCGTCAGCGGCAGCGGATCACTCAAGCCCACGGTCTCACAGGTCTGCAGCCAATCTTCGCGCAAGTCTTCAAGCTGCAGTAACAGGTAGTCGTCGTGCTCGTTTTCGGCGAGGAAAAACAACTGCAACAACGCCTGCAAGCGCTTCCCCCACTCGACCGGAGAAGCCGGCTGCGCGAGCTCACGATGGGCAACCTCAAGGGTGTCCAGCAACGCCACCAATGGGCCAATCAACGCAGCATCAAGCCCGCCAATTTCATCATAGGGTTCAATGCCGTCGCAGCTCTCCCCCGTGCCTACTGCGTAACCCAGCAACATCCGGCGCAATCCAAAACGCCAGCTGTTCTGCTCCAACCCACCCGGCAGCCCCAAGCCTTCGCGCTGTTCGGCATTGAGCCCCCAGCGAATGCCCGCGCCTTCGATCCAGCGATGGAGCGTTGGCAAGTCCCGCTCCTGCATGCCGAAGCGCGTTCGAATGGCGGGGACATCGAGCAAGTCGAGAATCTCACTGACCGCAAAGCGACTGTCTGGCAGTTTTAGCAAATGCTCCAGTGCAATGAGCAGCGGATCACGACCGCGTTGCCCTTGGTCAGTCAGTGTGAAAGGAATGAACCGGCGATCATCCTTCATGATTTGCCCAAACACAGCACGTATATGCGGTGCGTAAGCATCGATCTGCGGCACCATCACAATCACATCGCGTGGGCGCAGCGTAGGGTCGGCGTTGAATCGGGCGAGGAGTTGATCATGGAGTATTTCCACTTCCCGTTGAGCGCTGTGAGCCACATGAAAGCGAACCGAGCGATCTCTCTTCGGATCGACGTCAGGCCACAGTTGCCGGGATTCAGCCAGTGGCCGCAGCTCCAGGATATCGTCCTGCAATTGGTTGAGCAGGTTGTGCGGCTCGCCTTCACTGAACAGATCGATGCGGCCATCTCGAAACGAAGCGCGGTAACTGCTGGGATCATCGTAGCTGTCCAGCAGGTTGATATAGTCGCGCCCTTGCTTGCCCCAGGCCGCCAGCAAAGGATGTGCGTGCTGGTGCAAGACGGTGGCATCGATCAGCGCGGGCATGCCCTGCTTGCGGGATTGTCGTTTGTACTGATGGCGCAGTAGGTCTTTGTCGGCAACGATATCGGCCCAGTGATGGCGACAAGGGTTATGAACGCACAGCAACACTTGACTGAATCGGGCCAGTCCCGCGAGTGCTTCCAAGCCTTGAGCGGGCAACGAAGAAATACCGAAAACGATAACCCGCGAAGGCAGCCCCGTAGGTGCTTCAGCCAGGGTATTGATACGTTCGATGAAGCGCTGATGCACGCCAGCTCGACTCTGGGCCATGCCTTCGGCGCCAACATCCAGCAACAGGGCACGCCAGAGTTCGGCCTGCCAGACGTTGGCAGCGGCCAAAGGCTTGGCTTCGCCGCGCACGTTTCGGATCTGGTGGCGCCCTGCAGCCCAGTCTTCTAACCAGTCGGCCCGATAGACCTGATATTGGTCAAACAGATCAGCCAAGCGCTCCGACAGTTGGTAGCGCTTGCGCAGGTCCTTATCGTTCGTCAGGAAGCGCTGTAGCGGCTCGAAGTGAGGCTGCTCGATGACTTGCGGGAGCAGGCGCATCAATCGCCAAGTCAAGGGAGCCTTGTCCAGGAGAGAGGCCTGCGGAATCTCATCTCGGCCCAATACCATTCGGTACAACTGCCACATAAAACTACCGGGCAACTGCACGTCGATGGCAGCCGCTATACCGCATCCGCCCTGGTCATCATCCAGCGCGTCTTCGGCCAGGGCCAGCTTCAGCCACTGGGCTATACCATTGCTTTGCACCAGGACAATTTCGTTTTCCAGCGGGGCCAGGGGGTAACGCCGCATCCAGCCAACCACGAGGCTGCGCAACTCATCCAAGCGGTTGCCATGCACCACCATGAAACCCGGAGTGAGTGAGCGATCATGCGGCATAGAGAGGTCCTTGGTAACGAGTGCGATAAGGGGGGAACCTTAGCATTATCAGCAGCCAGTACGGGCTACGGCCTTCAAGGGAAAGGTTGACAAGAGTATGCTGCCTGACTTTTTTCGAGCGCAAAAACAAAACCCCTACCTGCGTACGCAGATAGGGGTTTCGGAATTTAATCTTGACGATGACCTACTCTCACATGGGGAAACCCCACACTACCATCGGCGATGCATCGTTTCACTGCTGAGTTCGGGATGGGATCAGGTGGTTCCAATGCTCTATGGTCGTCAAGAAATTCTGTAGCCAGGATGCCGTTGCGGGCACTCCAGCGAATCGGGTATGTGATGTTTGTGAGTTGCAAACTTTCGGTTCGTTTCGTCTTCACAACACCGCAATCTGCTGCTCATTCGAGCGAGTCAAATTGCTTGGGTGTTATATGGTCAAGCCTCACGGGCAATTAGTATTGGTTAGCTCAACGCCTCACAGCGCTTACACACCCAACCTATCAACGTCGTAGTCTTCGACGGCCCTTCAGGGAGCTCAAGGCTCCAGTGAGATCTCATCTTGAGGCAAGTTTCCCGCTTAGATGCTTTCAGCGGTTATCTCTTCCGAACATAGCTACCCGGCAATGCCACTGGCGTGACAACCGGAACACCAGAGGTTCGTCCACTCCGGTCCTCTCGTACTAGGAGCAGCCCCTCTCAAATCTCAAACGTCCACGGCAGATAGGGACCGAACTGTCTCACGACGTTCTAAACCCAGCTCGCGTACCACTTTAAATGGCGAACAGCCATACCCTTGGGACCGGCTTCAGCCCCAGGATGTGATGAGCCGACATCGAGGTGCCAAACACCGCCGTCGATATGAACTCTTGGGCGGTATCAGCCTGTTATCCCCGGAGTACCTTTTATCCGTTGAGCGATGGCCCTTCCATACAGAACCACCGGATCACTAAGACCTACTTTCGTACCTGCTCGACGTGTCTGTCTCGCAGTCAAGCGCGCTTTTGCCTTTATACTCTACGACCGATTTCCGACCGGTCTGAGCGCACCTTCGTACTCCTCCGTTACTCTTTAGGAGGAGACCGCCCCAGTCAAACTACCCACCATACACTGTCCTCGATCCGGATAACGGACCTGAGTTAGAACCTCAAAGTTGCCAGGGTGGTATTTCAAGGATGGCTCCACGCGAACTGGCGTCCACGCTTCAAAGCCTCCCACCTATCCTACACAAGCAAATTCAAAGTCCAGTGCAAAGCTATAGTAAAGGTTCACGGGGTCTTTCCGTCTAGCCGCGGATACACTGCATCTTCACAGCGATTTCAATTTCACTGAGTCTCGGGTGGAGACAGCGCCGCCATCGTTACGCCATTCGTGCAGGTCGGAACTTACCCGACAAGGAATTTCGCTACCTTAGGACCGTTATAGTTACGGCCGCCGTTTACCGGGGCTTCGATCAAGAGCTTCGCGTTAGCTAACCCCATCAATTAACCTTCCGGCACCGGGCAGGCGTCACACCCTATACGTCCACTTTCGTGTTTGCAGAGTGCTGTGTTTTTAATAAACAGTCGCAGCGGCCTGGTATCTTCGACCGGCATGAGCTTACGGAGCAAGTCCTTCACCCTCACCGGCGCACCTTCTCCCGAAGTTACGGTGCCATTTTGCCTAGTTCCTTCACCCGAGTTCTCTCAAGCGCCTTGGTATTCTCTACCCAACCACCTGTGTCGGTTTGGGGTACGGTTCCTGGTTACCTGAAGCTTAGAAGCTTTTCTTGGAAGCATGGCATCAACCACTTCGTCACCCAAAGGGTAACTCGTCATCAGCTCTCGACCTTAGACTCCCGGATTTACCTAAGAGTCCAGCCTACCACCTTAAACTTGGACAACCAACGCCAAGCTGGCCTAGCCTTCTCCGTCCCTCCATCGCAATAACCAGAAGTACAGGAATATTAACCTGTTTTCCATCGACTACGCTTTTCAGCCTCGCCTTAGGGACCGACTAACCCTGCGTCGATTAACGTTGCGCAGGAAACCTTGGTCTTTCGGCGTGGGTGTTTTTCACACCCATTGTCGTTACTCATGTCAGCATTCGCACTTCTGATACCTCCAGCAAGCTTCTCAACTCACCTTCACAGGCTTACAGAACGCTCCTCTACCGCATCATCCAAAGGATGATACCCGTAGCTTCGGTACCTGGTTTGAGCCCCGTTACATCTTCCGCGCAGGCCGACTCGACTAGTGAGCTATTACGCTTTCTTTAAAGGGTGGCTGCTTCTAAGCCAACCTCCTAGCTGTCTAAGCCTTCCCACATCGTTTCCCACTTAACCAGGATTTTGGGACCTTAGCTGACGGTCTGGGTTGTTTCCCTTTTCACGACGGACGTTAGCACCCGCCGTGTGTCTCCCATGCTCGGCACTTGTAGGTATTCGGAGTTTGCATCGGTTTGGTAAGTCGGGATGACCCCCTAGCCGAAACAGTGCTCTACCCCCTACAGTGATACATGAGGCGCTACCTAAATAGCTTTCGAGGAGAACCAGCTATCTCCGAGCTTGATTAGCCTTTCACTCCGATCCACAGGTCATCCGCTAACTTTTCAACGGTAGTCGGTTCGGTCCTCCAGTTAGTGTTACCCAACCTTCAACCTGCCCATGGATAGATCGCCCGGTTTCGGGTCTATACCCAGCGACTAAACGCGCTATTAACACTCGCTTTCGCTACGCCTCCCCTATTCGGTTAAGCTCGCCACTGAATATAAGTCGCTGACCCATTATACAAAAGGTACGCAGTCACAGAACAAAGTCTGCTCCCACTGCTTGTACGCATACGGTTTCAGGATCTATTTCACTCCCCTCTCCGGGGTTCTTTTCGCCTTTCCCTCACGGTACTAGTTCACTATCGGTCAGTCAGTAGTATTTAGCCTTGGAGGATGGTCCCCCCATATTCAGACAAAGTTTCTCGTGCTCCGTCCTACTCGATTTCATGACCAAGAGATTTTCGCGTACAGGGCTATCACCCACTATGGCCGCACTTTCCAGAGCGTTCCGCTAATCTCAAAGCCACTTAAGGGCTGGTCCCCGTTCGCTCGCCACTACTAAGGGAATCTCGGTTGATTTCTTTTCCTCAGGGTACTTAGATGTTTCAGTTCCCCTGGTTCGCTTCATGCACCTATGTATTCAGTGCAGGATACCTAACTTATGTTAGGTGGGTTCCCCCATTCAGAGATCTCCGGATCAAAGTCTGTTTGCCGACTCCCCGAAGCTTATCGCAGGCTACCACGTCTTTCATCGCCTCTGACTGCCAAGGCATCCACCGTATGCGCTTCTTCACTTGACCATATAACCCCAAGCAATCTGGTTATACTGTGAAGACGACATTCGCCGAAAATTTGCAATATCACTCACAAATTTTACCTTAGCCTGAACAAACACCAGTGAAAGTGCTGTCCAGTCTATCTTTCTATCACATACCCAAATTTTTAAAGAACGATTCTGAAAAAGTTCAGAAATCAATATTCGATCCGAATATTCATTTCTAAGCTTTGACATGGTAACAAAGGGGGTGGTGGAGCCAAGCGGGATCGAACCGCTGACCTCCTGCGTGCAAGGCAGGCGCTCTCCCAGCTGAGCTATGGCCCCGTATCGCTACAGGGTTCACCACGTAATTGGTGGGTCTGGGCAGATTCGAACTGCCGACCTCACCCTTATCAGGGGTGCGCTCTAACCAACTGAGCTACAGACCCAATCGTCTTCTTCAATGAATCAAGCAATTCGTGTGGGTGCTTATGAGCAGCTGATGTCTGTCGATTAAGGAGGTGATCCAGCCGCAGGTTCCCCTACGGCTACCTTGTTACGACTTCACCCCAGTCATGAATCACACCGTGGTAACCGTCCTCCCGAAGGTTAGACTAGCTACTTCTGGTGCAACCCACTCCCATGGTGTGACGGGCGGTGTGTACAAGGCCCGGGAACGTATTCACCGCGACATTCTGATTCGCGATTACTAGCGATTCCGACTTCACGCAGTCGAGTTGCAGACTGCGATCCGGACTACGATCGGTTTTGTGAGATTAGCTCCACCTCGCGGTTTGGCGACCCTCTGTACCGACCATTGTAGCACGTGTGTAGCCCAGGCCGTAAGGGCCATGATGACTTGACGTCATCCCCACCTTCCTCCGGTTTGTCACCGGCAGTCTCCTTAGAGTGCCCACCATGACGTGCTGGTAACTAAGGACAAGGGTTGCGCTCGTTACGGGACTTAACCCAACATCTCACGACACGAGCTGACGACAGCCATGCAGCACCTGTCTCAATGTTCCCGAAGGCACCAATCTATCTCTAGAAAGTTCATTGGATGTCAAGGCCTGGTAAGGTTCTTCGCGTTGCTTCGAATTAAACCACATGCTCCACCGCTTGTGCGGGCCCCCGTCAATTCATTTGAGTTTTAACCTTGCGGCCGTACTCCCCAGGCGGTCAACTTAATGCGTTAGCTGCGCCACTAAAATCTCAAGGATTCCAACGGCTAGTTGACATCGTTTACGGCGTGGACTACCAGGGTATCTAATCCTGTTTGCTCCCCACGCTTTCGCACCTCAGTGTCAGTATGAGCCCAGGTGGTCGCCTTCGCCACTGGTGTTCCTTCCTATATCTACGCATTTCACCGCTACACAGGAAATTCCACCACCCTCTGCCCTACTCTAGCTTGCCAGTTTTGGATGCAGTTCCCAGGTTGAGCCCGGGGATTTCACATCCAACTTAACAAACCACCTACGCGCGCTTTACGCCCAGTAATTCCGATTAACGCTTGCACCCTCTGTATTACCGCGGCTGCTGGCACAGAGTTAGCCGGTGCTTATTCTGTCGGTAACGTCAAGACAGCAAGGTATTCGCTTACTGCCCTTCCTCCCAACTTAAAGTGCTTTACAATCCGAAGACCTTCTTCACACACGCGGCATGGCTGGATCAGGCTTTCGCCCATTGTCCAATATTCCCCACTGCTGCCTCCCGTAGGAGTCTGGACCGTGTCTCAGTTCCAGTGTGACTGATCATCCTCTCAGACCAGTTACGGATCGTCGCCTTGGTGAGCCATTACCTCACCAACTAGCTAATCCGACCTAGGCTCATCTGATAGCGCAAGGCCCGAAGGTCCCCTGCTTTCTCCCGTAGGACGTATGCGGTATTAGCGTTCCTTTCGAAACGTTGTCCCCCACTATCAGGCAGATTCCTAGGTATTACTCACCCGTCCGCCGCTGATTCGAGTAGCAAGCTACTCTCCTCCGCTCGACTTGCATGTGTTAGGCCTGCCGCCAGCGTTCAATCTGAGCCATGATCAAACTCTTCAGTTCAATACTGCTTGGGTTTTGAGAAAACCCTAAACTTGGCTCAGCAATCTCAAAATGAACTATATGATTACTCGTATAGTCACTTGTGATGCTGATAATCTTTTTGACGATCAGTCTGATTTCACAAGCACCCACACGAATTGCTTGATTCAGTTGTTAAAGAGCGGTTGGTTAAGAGCTTTTCGTCTCAACCGAGGCGCGCATTCTACGCTTTCCTCTGCGCCTGTCAAGCGTTTATTTTGAAGTTCTTTAGGAGAAACCTGAACAACTTCAACCACTTGGCTCGCTTCGATCTCTCGTTGCGGGAGGCGAATTCTACAGCGTTTCAACACGCTGTCAACACCTCAAATCAGACTTCGCTAACACCAGGCGCAAGGCCTGAAAACGTGCAGCGTATACTTATAGGACAAAACCCCTACCTGCGTACGCAGATAGGGGTTTCGGAATTTAATCTTGACGATGACCTACTCTCACATGGGGAAACCCCACACTACCATCGGCGATGCATCGTTTCACTGCTGAGTTCGGGATGGGATCAGGTGGTTCCAATGCTCTATGGTCGTCAAGAAATTCTGTAGCCAGCGCGTCAACCTTCGGTCGACGTTCCAGCGAATCGGGTATGTGATGGTTTGTGAGTTGCAAACTTTCGGTTCGTTTCGTCTTCACAACACCGCAATCTGCTGCTCATTCGAGCGAGTCAAATTGCTTGGGTGTTATATGGTCAAGCCTCACGGGCAATTAGTATTGGTTAGCTCAACGCCTCACAGCGCTTACACACCCAACCTATCAACGTCGTAGTCTTCGACGGCCCTTCAGGGAGCTCAAGGCTCCAGTGAGATCTCATCTTGAGGCAAGTTTCCCGCTTAGATGCTTTCAGCGGTTATCTCTTCCGAACATAGCTACCCGGCAATGCCACTGGCGTGACAACCGGAACACCAGAGGTTCGTCCACTCCGGTCCTCTCGTACTAGGAGCAGCCCCTCTCAAATCTCAAACGTCCACGGCAGATAGGGACCGAACTGTCTCACGACGTTCTAAACCCAGCTCGCGTACCACTTTAAATGGCGAACAGCCATACCCTTGGGACCGGCTTCAGCCCCAGGATGTGATGAGCCGACATCGAGGTGCCAAACACCGCCGTCGATATGAACTCTTGGGCGGTATCAGCCTGTTATCCCCGGAGTACCTTTTATCCGTTGAGCGATGGCCCTTCCATACAGAACCACCGGATCACTAAGACCTACTTTCGTACCTGCTCGACGTGTCTGTCTCGCAGTCAAGCGCGCTTTTGCCTTTATACTCTACGACCGATTTCCGACCGGTCTGAGCGCACCTTCGTACTCCTCCGTTACTCTTTAGGAGGAGACCGCCCCAGTCAAACTACCCACCATACACTGTCCTCGATCCGGATAACGGACCTGAGTTAGAACCTCAAAGTTGCCAGGGTGGTATTTCAAGGATGGCTCCACGCGAACTGGCGTCCACGCTTCAAAGCCTCCCACCTATCCTACACAAGCAAATTCAAAGTCCAGTGCAAAGCTATAGTAAAGGTTCACGGGGTCTTTCCGTCTAGCCGCGGATACACTGCATCTTCACAGCGATTTCAATTTCACTGAGTCTCGGGTGGAGACAGCGCCGCCATCGTTACGCCATTCGTGCAGGTCGGAACTTACCCGACAAGGAATTTCGCTACCTTAGGACCGTTATAGTTACGGCCGCCGTTTACCGGGGCTTCGATCAAGAGCTTCGCGTTAGCTAACCCCATCAATTAACCTTCCGGCACCGGGCAGGCGTCACACCCTATACGTCCACTTTCGTGTTTGCAGAGTGCTGTGTTTTTAATAAACAGTCGCAGCGGCCTGGTATCTTCGACCGGCATGAGCTTACGGAGCAAGTCCTTCACCCTCACCGGCGCACCTTCTCCCGAAGTTACGGTGCCATTTTGCCTAGTTCCTTCACCCGAGTTCTCTCAAGCGCCTTGGTATTCTCTACCCAACCACCTGTGTCGGTTTGGGGTACGGTTCCTGGTTACCTGAAGCTTAGAAGCTTTTCTTGGAAGCATGGCATCAACCACTTCGTCACCCAAAGGGTAACTCGTCATCAGCTCTCGGCCTTAGACTCCCGGATTTACCTAAGAGTCCAGCCTACCACCTTAAACTTGGACAACCAACGCCAAGCTGGCCTAGCCTTCTCCGTCCCTCCATCGCAATAACCAGAAGTACAGGAATATTAACCTGTTTTCCATCGACTACGCTTTTCAGCCTCGCCTTAGGGACCGACTAACCCTGCGTCGATTAACGTTGCGCAGGAAACCTTGGTCTTTCGGCGTGGGTGTTTTTCACACCCATTGTCGTTACTCATGTCAGCATTCGCACTTCTGATACCTCCAGCAAGCTTCTCAACTCACC
>NZ_CM174477.1:5555000-6234195 GCF_057838865.1 Pseudomonas sp. KH_021
GGTGTTCCTTCCTATATCTACGCATTTCACCGCTACACAGGAAATTCCACCACCCTCTGCCCTACTCTAGCTTGCCAGTTTTGGATGCAGTTCCCAGGTTGAGCCCGGGGATTTCACATCCAACTTAACAAACCACCTACGCGCGCTTTACGCCCAGTAATTCCGATTAACGCTTGCACCCTCTGTATTACCGCGGCTGCTGGCACAGAGTTAGCCGGTGCTTATTCTGTCGGTAACGTCAAGACAGCAAGGTATTCGCTTACTGCCCTTCCTCCCAACTTAAAGTGCTTTACAATCCGAAGACCTTCTTCACACACGCGGCATGGCTGGATCAGGCTTTCGCCCATTGTCCAATATTCCCCACTGCTGCCTCCCGTAGGAGTCTGGACCGTGTCTCAGTTCCAGTGTGACTGATCATCCTCTCAGACCAGTTACGGATCGTCGCCTTGGTGAGCCATTACCTCACCAACTAGCTAATCCGACCTAGGCTCATCTGATAGCGCAAGGCCCGAAGGTCCCCTGCTTTCTCCCGTAGGACGTATGCGGTATTAGCGTTCCTTTCGAAACGTTGTCCCCCACTATCAGGCAGATTCCTAGGTATTACTCACCCGTCCGCCGCTGATTCGAGTAGCAAGCTACTCTCCTCCGCTCGACTTGCATGTGTTAGGCCTGCCGCCAGCGTTCAATCTGAGCCATGATCAAACTCTTCAGTTCAATACTGCTTGGGTTTTGAGAAAACCCTAAACTTGGCTCAGCAATCTCAAAATGAACTATATGATTACTCGTATAGTCACTTGTGATGCTGATAATCTTTTTGACGATCAGTCTGATTTCACAAGCACCCACACGAATTGCTTGATTCAGTTGTTAAAGAGCGGTTGGTTAAGAGCTTTTCGTCTCAACCGAGGCGCGCATTCTACGCTTTCCTCTGCGCCTGTCAAGCGTTTATTTTGAAGTTCTTTAGGAGAAACCTGAACAACTTCAACCACTTGGCTCGCTTCGATCTCTCGTTGCGGGAGGCGAATTCTACAGCGTTTCAACACGCTGTCAACACCTCAAATCAGACTTCGCTAACACCAGGCGCAAGGCCTGAAAACGTGCAGCGTATACTTATAGGACAAAACCCCTACCTGCGTACGCAGATAGGGGTTTCGGAATTTAATCTTGACGATGACCTACTCTCACATGGGGAAACCCCACACTACCATCGGCGATGCATCGTTTCACTGCTGAGTTCGGGATGGGATCAGGTGGTTCCAATGCTCTATGGTCGTCAAGAAATTCTGTAGCCAGCGCGTCAACCTTCGGTCGACGTTCCAGCGAATCGGGTATGTGATGGTTTGTGAGTTGCAAACTTTCGGTTCGTTTCGTCTTCACAACACCGCAATCTGCTGCTCATTCGAGCGAGTCAAATTGCTTGGGTGTTATATGGTCAAGCCTCACGGGCAATTAGTATTGGTTAGCTCAACGCCTCACAGCGCTTACACACCCAACCTATCAACGTCGTAGTCTTCGACGGCCCTTCAGGGAGCTCAAGGCTCCAGTGAGATCTCATCTTGAGGCAAGTTTCCCGCTTAGATGCTTTCAGCGGTTATCTCTTCCGAACATAGCTAC
Source organism: Pseudomonas sp. KH_021 (assembly GCF_057838865.1). NCBI lineage: Bacteria > Pseudomonadati > Pseudomonadota > Gammaproteobacteria > Pseudomonadales > Pseudomonadaceae > Pseudomonas > Pseudomonas sp. KH_021. Next base: position 5,556,615 of record NZ_CM174477.1, read on the forward strand.
CCGGCAATGCCACTGGCGTGACAACCGGAACACCAGAGGTTCGTCCACTCCGGTCCTCTCGTACTAGGAGCAGCCCCTCTCAAATCTCAAACGTCCACGGCAGATAGGGACCGAACTGTCTCACGACGTTCTAAACCCAGCTCGCGTACCACTTTAAATGGCGAACAGCCATACCCTTGGGACCGGCTTCAGCCCCAGGATGTGATGAGCCGACATCGAGGTGCCAAACACCGCCGTCGATATGAACTCTTGGGCGGTATCAGCCTGTTATCCCCGGAGTACCTTTTATCCGTTGAGCGATGGCCCTTCCATACAGAACCACCGGATCACTAAGACCTACTTTCGTACCTGCTCGACGTGTCTGTCTCGCAGTCAAGCGCGCTTTTGCCTTTATACTCTACGACCGATTTCCGACCGGTCTGAGCGCACCTTCGTACTCCTCCGTTACTCTTTAGGAGGAGACCGCCCCAGTCAAACTACCCACCATACACTGTCCTCGATCCGGATAACGGACCTGAGTTAGAACCTCAAAGTTGCCAGGGTGGTATTTCAAGGATGGCTCCACGCGAACTGGCGTCCACGCTTCAAAGCCTCCCACCTATCCTACACAAGCAAATTCAAAGTCCAGTGCAAAGCTATAGTAAAGGTTCACGGGGTCTTTCCGTCTAGCCGCGGATACACTGCATCTTCACAGCGATTTCAATTTCACTGAGTCTCGGGTGGAGACAGCGCCGCCATCGTTACGCCATTCGTGCAGGTCGGAACTTACCCGACAAGGAATTTCGCTACCTTAGGACCGTTATAGTTACGGCCGCCGTTTACCGGGGCTTCGATCAAGAGCTTCGCGTTAGCTAACCCCATCAATTAACCTTCCGGCACCGGGCAGGCGTCACACCCTATACGTCCACTTTCGTGTTTGCAGAGTGCTGTGTTTTTAATAAACAGTCGCAGCGGCCTGGTATCTTCGACCGGCATGAGCTTACGGAGCAAGTCCTTCACCCTCACCGGCGCACCTTCTCCCGAAGTTACGGTGCCATTTTGCCTAGTTCCTTCACCCGAGTTCTCTCAAGCGCCTTGGTATTCTCTACCCAACCACCTGTGTCGGTTTGGGGTACGGTTCCTGGTTACCTGAAGCTTAGAAGCTTTTCTTGGAAGCATGGCATCAACCACTTCGTCACCCAAAGGGTAACTCGTCATCAGCTCTCGACCTTAGACTCCCGGATTTACCTAAGAGTCCAGCCTACCACCTTAAACTTGGACAACCAACGCCAAGCTGGCCTAGCCTTCTCCGTCCCTCCATCGCAATAACCAGAAGTACAGGAATATTAACCTGTTTTCCATCGACTACGCTTTTCAGCCTCACCTTAGGGACCGACTAACCCTGCGTCGATTAACGTTGCGCAGGAAACCTTGGTCTTTCGGCGTGGGTGTTTTTCACACCCATTGTCGTTACTCATGTCAGCATTCGCACTTCTGATACCTCCAGCAAGCTTCTCAACTCACCTTCACAGGCTTACAGAACGCTCCTCTACCGCATCATCCAAAGGATGATACCCGTAGCTTCGGTACCTGGTTTGAGCCCCGTTACATCTTCCGCGCAGGCCGACTCGACTAGTGAGCTATTACGCTTTCTTTAAAGGGTGGCTGCTTCTAAGCCAACCTCCTAGCTGTCTAAGCCTTCCCACATCGTTTCCCACTTAACCAGGATTTTGGGACCTTAGCTGACGGTCTGGGTTGTTTCCCTTTTCACGACGGACGTTAGCACCCGCCGTGTGTCTCCCATGCTCGGCACTTGTAGGTATTCGGAGTTTGCATCGGTTTGGTAAGTCGGGATGACCCCCTAGCCGAAACAGTGCTCTACCCCCTACAGTGATACATGAGGCGCTACCTAAATAGCTTTCGAGGAGAACCAGCTATCTCCGAGCTTGATTAGCCTTTCACTCCGATCCACAGGTCATCCGCTAACTTTTCAACGGTAGTCGGTTCGGTCCTCCAGTTAGTGTTACCCAACCTTCAACCTGCCCATGGATAGATCGCCCGGTTTCGGGTCTATACCCAGCGACTAAACGCGCTATTAACACTCGCTTTCGCTACGCCTCCCCTATTCGGTTAAGCTCGCCACTGAATATAAGTCGCTGACCCATTATACAAAAGGTACGCAGTCACAGAACAAAGTCTGCTCCCACTGCTTGTACGCATACGGTTTCAGGATCTATTTCACTCCCCTCTCCGGGGTTCTTTTCGCCTTTCCCTCACGGTACTAGTTCACTATCGGTCAGTCAGTAGTATTTAGCCTTGGAGGATGGTCCCCCCATATTCAGACAAAGTTTCTCGTGCTCCGTCCTACTCGATTTCATGACCAAGAGATTTTCGCGTACAGGGCTATCACCCACTATGGCCGCACTTTCCAGAGCGTTCCGCTAATCTCAAAGCCACTTAAGGGCTGGTCCCCGTTCGCTCGCCACTACTAAGGGAATCTCGGTTGATTTCTTTTCCTCAGGGTACTTAGATGTTTCAGTTCCCCTGGTTCGCTTCATGCACCTATGTATTCAGTGCAGGATACCTAACTTATGTTAGGTGGGTTCCCCCATTCAGAGATCTCCGGATCAAAGTCTGTTTGCCGACTCCCCGAAGCTTATCGCAGGCTACCACGTCTTTCATCGCCTCTGACTGCCAAGGCATCCACCGTATGCGCTTCTTCACTTGACCATATAACCCCAAGCAATCTGGTTATACTGTGAAGACGACATTCGCCGAAAATTTGCAATATCACTCACAAATTTTACCTTAGCCTGAACAAACACCAGTGAAAGTGCTGTCCAGTCTATCTTTCTATCACATACCCAAATTTTTAAAGAACGATTCTGAAAAAGTTCAGAAATCAATATTCGATCCGAATATTCATTTCTAAGCTTTGACATGGTAACAAAGGGGGTGGTGGAGCCAAGCGGGATCGAACCGCTGACCTCCTGCGTGCAAGGCAGGCGCTCTCCCAGCTGAGCTATGGCCCCGTATCGCTACAGGGTTCACCACGTAATTGGTGGGTCTGGGCAGATTCGAACTGCCGACCTCACCCTTATCAGGGGTGCGCTCTAACCAACTGAGCTACAGACCCAATCGTCTTCTTCAATGAATCAAGCAATTCGTGTGGGTGCTTATGAGCAGCTGATGTCTGTCGATTAAGGAGGTGATCCAGCCGCAGGTTCCCCTACGGCTACCTTGTTACGACTTCACCCCAGTCATGAATCACACCGTGGTAACCGTCCTCCCGAAGGTTAGACTAGCTACTTCTGGTGCAACCCACTCCCATGGTGTGACGGGCGGTGTGTACAAGGCCCGGGAACGTATTCACCGCGACATTCTGATTCGCGATTACTAGCGATTCCGACTTCACGCAGTCGAGTTGCAGACTGCGATCCGGACTACGATCGGTTTTGTGAGATTAGCTCCACCTCGCGGTTTGGCGACCCTCTGTACCGACCATTGTAGCACGTGTGTAGCCCAGGCCGTAAGGGCCATGATGACTTGACGTCATCCCCACCTTCCTCCGGTTTGTCACCGGCAGTCTCCTTAGAGTGCCCACCATGACGTGCTGGTAACTAAGGACAAGGGTTGCGCTCGTTACGGGACTTAACCCAACATCTCACGACACGAGCTGACGACAGCCATGCAGCACCTGTCTCAATGTTCCCGAAGGCACCAATCCATCTCTGGAAAGTTCATTGGATGTCAAGGCCTGGTAAGGTTCTTCGCGTTGCTTCGAATTAAACCACATGCTCCACCGCTTGTGCGGGCCCCCGTCAATTCATTTGAGTTTTAACCTTGCGGCCGTACTCCCCAGGCGGTCAACTTAATGCGTTAGCTGCGCCACTAAAATCTCAAGGATTCCAACGGCTAGTTGACATCGTTTACGGCGTGGACTACCAGGGTATCTAATCCTGTTTGCTCCCCACGCTTTCGCACCTCAGTGTCAGTATGAGCCCAGGTGGTCGCCTTCGCCACTGGTGTTCCTTCCTATATCTACGCATTTCACCGCTACACAGGAAATTCCACCACCCTCTGCCCTACTCTAGCTTGCCAGTTTTGGATGCAGTTCCCAGGTTGAGCCCGGGGATTTCACATCCAACTTAACAAACCACCTACGCGCGCTTTACGCCCAGTAATTCCGATTAACGCTTGCACCCTCTGTATTACCGCGGCTGCTGGCACAGAGTTAGCCGGTGCTTATTCTGTCGGTAACGTCAAGACAGCAAGGTATTCGCTTACTGCCCTTCCTCCCAACTTAAAGTGCTTTACAATCCGAAGACCTTCTTCACACACGCGGCATGGCTGGATCAGGCTTTCGCCCATTGTCCAATATTCCCCACTGCTGCCTCCCGTAGGAGTCTGGACCGTGTCTCAGTTCCAGTGTGACTGATCATCCTCTCAGACCAGTTACGGATCGTCGCCTTGGTGAGCCATTACCTCACCAACTAGCTAATCCGACCTAGGCTCATCTGATAGCGCAAGGCCCGAAGGTCCCCTGCTTTCTCCCGTAGGACGTATGCGGTATTAGCGTTCCTTTCGAAACGTTGTCCCCCACTATCAGGCAGATTCCTAGGTATTACTCACCCGTCCGCCGCTGATTCGAGTAGCAAGCTACTCTCCTCCGCTCGACTTGCATGTGTTAGGCCTGCCGCCAGCGTTCAATCTGAGCCATGATCAAACTCTTCAGTTCAATACTGCTTGGGTTTTGAGAAAACCCTAAACTTGGCTCAGCAATCTCAAAATGAACTATATGATTACTCGTATAGTCACTTGTGATGCTGATAATCTTTTTGACGATCAGTCTGATTTCACAAGCACCCACACGAATTGCTTGATTCAGTTGTTAAAGAGCGGTTGGTTAAGAGCTTTTCGTCTCAACCGAGGCGCGCATTCTACGCTTTCCTCTGTGTCTGTCAAGCGTTTATTTTGAAGTTCTTTAGGAGAAACCTGAACAACTTCAAACACTTGCGTCACTGCGATTGCTCGGCAGCGGAGGCGAATTCTATAGATTTCCAAGCGTGCGTCAACTGCTATTTTCATAAATCTGCAATCAACTTCTGATACGCCTTAGAAAGCAAAGGGCGGGCCTGCGGCCCGCCCTTCCTTCAACCCCTGCCGTTACAGGCTAGGGAAGGCGAATTGCGAGGCTTCATGGCTAGCGCGTTGCGGCCAACGCTGCGTAATTGCCTTGCGGCGAGTGTAGAAACGTACACCGTCCGGTCCGTAGGCATGCAGGTCGCCAAACAACGAGCGCTTCCAGCCACCGAAGCTGTGGTAGGCCACCGGCACCGGCAGCGGTACGTTGATGCCGACCATGCCGACTTCAATTTCATCACAGAACAAACGTGCCGCTTCACCGTCACGCGTAAAGATACAGGTGCCATTACCGTATTCATGCTCGTTGATCAGACGCATGGCCTCTTCCAGGCTGTTGACGCGAACGATGCACAACACCGGGCCGAAGATCTCTTCTTTATAGATGCGCATCTGCGGCGTGACTCGGTCAAATAGGCATCCACCCAGGAAGAAGCCTTCTTCATGCCCGGCAATGCTCAGCCCGCGGCCATCAACCACAAGCTCCGCACCGGCATTCAGGCCATCCTCCACATAGCCTGCAACCTTATCGCGATGCTGCCCGGTCACCAACGGCCCCATGTCCAGGCCACAGGAAGTGCCCGCGCCAATCTTCAGCGCCTTGATTTGCGGAACCAACTTGGCAACCAAAGCGTCAGCCACCTGGTCTCCCACACAGACCGCCACGGAAATTGCCATGCAACGCTCACCACAGGATCCATAGGCTGCGCCCATCAGTGCGCTGACGGCATTGTCCAGGTCGGCATCGGGCATCAGTACGGCATGGTTCTTCGCTCCACCCAGCGCCTGGACACGCTTGCCACGTGCGGCGCCTTCTTTATAGATGTACTCGGCAATCGGCGTCGAACCGACAAAGCTGAGCGCCTTGACTTCGGGCGCTTCAATCAGGGCATCCACCGCAACCTTGTCACCATGAACAACGTTCAAGACACCATTAGGCAAACCGGCCTGCTGGAACAACTGCGCTATATATAGCGTGGAACTCGGGTCGCGCTCTGATGGTTTGAGGATAAAGCAGTTACCGCAGGCGATCGCCAGTGGGTACATCCACAGCGGAACCATGGCCGGGAAGTTGAACGGTGTGATGCCGGCAACTACGCCCAGCGGCTGGAAATCAGACCAGGCATCAATGTTGGGACCAACGTTACGGCTGTATTCCCCCTTGAGGACTTCCGGTGCCGCGCAGGCGTACTCGACGTTTTCGATACCGCGCTTGAGTTCGCCCGCGGCATCTTCGAGGGTCTTGCCATGCTCTTCGCTGATCAATTGAGCAATCTTGGCCTCATTCTGCTCCAGCAATTGCTTGAAGCGGAAAAGAACCTGCGCACGTTTGGCAGGTGGCGTGTTACGCCAGGCAGGGAAAGCTGCCGATGCCGCATCGATGGCTTGCTGCACAGTCTCCCGGCTGGCCAGAGGCACCTTGTGAATCGCCTGACCGGTCGAGGGGTTGAAGACATCGGCCGTGCGCTCGCCCGCAGAGACAAGGTCCCCATTGATCAGGTGTTGAATAGTGCTCATGCAAAACTCCTAAAGGAAACATTGGCCGGCGGCCGCGTCGGCGCGCCAGCTGAAATTTGCGAGATCAGTCGATCTGGTTCAGGGCATCGCCCACGGCATCGAATAGCCGATCAAGGTCTTGCGGCTTGGCATTGAACGTTGGCCCGAACTGTAGAGTGTCGCCTCCGAAGCGAACGTAGAATCCAGCCTTCCACAGCTTCATCCCCGCCTCAAAGGGACGGATGATCGCATCACCATCGCGGGCGGCGACCTGAATGGCGCCGGCCAGGCCGTAGTTGCGAATATCGATAACGTTCTTGGTGCCTTTGAGGCCATGCAGCACCTGCTCGAAATGAGGAGCCAATTCGGCCGATTGCTGGACAAGGCTTTCTTTTTGCAACAGATCAAGCGCAGCAATACCGGCGGCGCAGGCTACCGGGTGCGCCGAGTAGGTGTAGCCATGCGGGAATTCCACCGCATACTCAGGCGTCGGTTGATTCATGAACGTCTGATAGATCTCACTGCTGGCGATCACTGCCCCCATCGGAATTGCGCCGTTGGTGACTTGCTTGGCTATACACATAAGATCAGGCGTCACGCCGAAGGCTTCAGCACCGAAGTTGGCGCCCATACGGCCAAAACCAGTAATCACCTCATCAAAAATCAGCAGGATATTGTGCTGATCACAAATTTCGCGCAGGCGCTTCAAATAGCCTTTGGGAGGCGGTAACACACCCGCCGAGCCAGCCAGCGGCTCGACGATCAGCGCAGCAATATTGGAGGCGTCATGCAGTTCGATCAGCTTGAGCATCTCATCGGCCAGTGCAATACCGCCCTCTTCTGGCATGCCCTTGGAGAACGCATTGCCCGGTAATAGGGTGTGCGGCAGGTGATCGACATCCATCAGTTGGCCGAACATCTTGCGGTTGCCGTTCACACCGCCCAGGCTGGTACCCGCCACGTTGACACCGTGATAACCACGGGCACGACCTATCAGTTTGGTCTTGCTCGCCTGGCCCTTGATACGCCAGTAAGCGCGGACCATTTTCACGGCCGTATCGGCGCACTCAGACCCAGAGTTGGTATAGAAGACGTGGTTCAGGTTGCCGGGGGTAAGCTCAGTGATCTTTTCAGCCAGTTGAAAGGACAGAGGGTGCCCAAATTGGAAGGCTGGCGCGTAGTCGAGTACACCCAACTGCTTGGCAACCGCTTCCTGAATCTCCTTGCGAGTATGCCCAGCCCCGCAAGTCCACAATCCCGACAAGCCGTCGTAGATCTTGCGGCCCTGGTCATCGACCAGATAGCTACCCTCGGCGGCCACGATCAGGCGCGGGTCACGCTGGAAGTTGCGATTCGCCGTGTACGGCATCCAGTGCGCATCGAGCTTGAGCTGGCTGGCCAGACCGACCGGTGCGTTTTCGGGCAGATTCATCGGGAAAACCTCGCAAGGTATTGTGGGTCGTTGTGATGACGAGTGCTGTTGCAGCTACGTTGTCACGGCGATAAAGTCTGAAAAATCCTACTTTTCTAATCTTCAGTTAGCCGATGACTAAACTATGAGCCGCCGCCCGGATCCCCTTGCCCAAGTCAGTGATTTCGACATCCGCCTGCTGAAGATTTACCGCAGCGTAGTTGAGTGTGGTGGCTTTTCTGCCGCAGAGAACGTGCTGGGGATTGGCCGCTCGGCCATCAGCCAGCAAATGAGCGATCTGGAGCAGCGCCTTGGCCTGCGCCTTTGCCAACGCGGGCGCGCCGGGTTTTCGCTGACCGAAGAAGGCCGCGAGGTTTACCAGTCGGCGCTGCAGTTGCTCAGCGCATTGGAAAGTTTTCGTACCGAGGTCAACGGCCTGCATCAACACTTGCGTGGCGAGTTGAATATTGGCCTGACCGACAATCTCGTCACCCTCCCCCACATGCGCATCACCCACGCCTTGGCGCAGCTCAAGGACCGTGGCCCGGATGTACGGATCCATATTCGCATGATCGCTCCCAGCCAAGTGGAGCAAGGTGTACTCGACGGCAGCCTGCACGTTGGGGTCGTACCTCAGGCCAGCCCACTCTCGGGCCTGGAGTATCAGCCGTTGTACAGCGAACGCTCGCAGCTCTACTGCGCGGTCGGCCATCCGCTGTTCTATGTCGATGATTACGAATTGGACGATCAGCGGCTCAACGCCCAAGAGGCCATCGCCCCCACCTTTCGCCTGCCGGCCGAGATTCAGGCCTTTTATCAAGCACTCAACTGTACGGCCAGCGCTTCGGATCGCGAAGGGATGGCGTTTCTGATTCTGACCGGCCGTTACATCGGCTTCCTCCCCGACCACTACGCCAGTTTTTGGGTTCAACAGGGTCGGCTGCGGGCGCTCAAGACCCACGAACGCTTTTATGACTTGAGCCTTGCTTGGGTGACGCGAAAGGGCAGGCGCCCTCATTTGGTGTTGGAAAGCTTTCTGGAAAGCCTTGCACAAACGCGATGAACGAAGGATTCCCATAAGAATGCTTGTCAGTTACGTGTGGGTGCGTTATCAGTTCACCCTGTTGTGCTCACAAGAACAGTTCGGAACCGCCCATGACCCTTGAAGTCCCCGCGCATAGCGCCCTCGCCTCGAAACCCGCCAGCCGGATTCGGCAGAAGAACGAAGAAGCCATCCTCAAGGCCGCCGAAGACGAGTTTGCCCGCCACGGTTTCAAGGGCACCAGCATGAACACCATCGCGCTCAAAGCCGGGCTGCCAAAAGCTAACCTTCATTATTACTTCACCAATAAAATGGGGCTGTATATTGCGGTATTGAGCAACATCATCGAGTTGTGGGACAGCACCTTCAACGCTTTGAGCGTCAACGACGACCCTGCAGAAGCCTTGACCCGATATATCCGCGCCAAGATGGAATTTTCCCGCCGTCAGCCACAGGCCTCCCGAATCTTCGCCATGGAGATCATCAGCGGCGGCCAGTGCTTGAATGAATATTTCAGCCAGGACTACCGCGCCTGGTTCCAAAGCCGCGCCGCGGTGTTCCATGCCTGGATAGCGGCTGGCAAGATGGACCCCGTCGATCCGATCCACCTGATCTTCCTGCTGTGGGGCAGCACCCAACACTACGCCGACTTCGCCACCCAAATCTGCCAGGTGACCGGACGCACGCGCCTGACCAAGCAGGACTTCGAAGAAGCCAGCAACAACATGATTCACATCATTCTCAAAGGCTGCGGCCTGACTCCACCTCTCTTACAGTCGTAGCCCAGAATGCCTTCAACCCTGATCGGCCCTTGCGAGTTTCGTGAAGAAATTCGCAAGAGCCGCTTTATCACCCTCGCAGCACCCATCACGTGTCCGGCCGATGCCCAAGCGTTTATCGAGCAAAACAGCGATCTGAATGCCACGCACAATTGCTGGGCCTGGAAGCTGGGAGACACCTACCGCAGCACCGACGACGGTGAGCCCGGTGGCACGGCCGGCCGGCCGATCCTGGCCGCCATTGAAGCTCAGGATTGCGACCAAGTCGTGGTATTGGTGATTCGCTGGTATGGCGGTATTCAGTTGGGCACCGGTGGTTTGGCCCGCGCCTATGGCGGCGGCGCCAACAAGTGCCTGCAGCAGGCCGAAAAAAGGTTGTTGATAAGTCGCGTAACGGTGACCTGCAGTTGCAGCTTCAGCGAGCTGGCACTGCTGAAACTGCGCCTGGGCGAGTTCGATGGCTTGGTGGTAAAAGAAGACTTCACCGCCAATGGGGTCGATCTTCAATTGGCGGTGGGTAATGAGTTTATCGAGGCGTTGCAACGCCAGTTGGCCGACCTGAGTCGCGGAAGAATTCGGTTGCAGCGAGATTAGCCGCAACCGTTTGCAAATTGCCCACACCTATTGTGCACCTGACTGTGGATAAGCTCTGCAAATCCTTCTGCAGCCCTTTAAAACCGTGGCCTGGGCGAATCAGGACGTTTTTTGATCAATCGCCCTCTGCTCAACAGGATTTCACGGTAAATCAGTGAGTTATCAACAGATATCTCTATTGGGAATAGCCCCCAGCCTCTTATACCCAGCGTTTTCGCTTGCTCACAAATCCTGTGGAGCAAGCTGTGGATAAGCCGTGCACGCTTGGGCCAACGGCTTATCGAGCACGGGCCGCCCCAGCCTGATCAATATTTGATCAGCCCGCTTGTTCCACATGCCGCACCTCTTTATGAATACAGGCAGCGGGCTACCCCCTGGAGTATGCTTCAAGGCCAACCTTCTCCAGGCCTGCGCGGTCAGGCTCTGAACTATTCACTGCGTTCAAAGGAGCAATACATGAGCACTGTCAAAACCGCCCTGATCATTGGCGCCTCTCGAGGTTTGGGGCTGGGCCTGGTGGAACGCTTGATCGAAGATGGCTGGCAAGTCACTGCCACCGTGCGTGATCCTGCCAACGTCGATGCCTTGCGCAAGTTGCCTGGCGTCACGATCAAGGCGCTGGAAATGAACAGCACGGCACAACTCGACGCGCTGCAAAATGACCTTCAAGACAAGAAATTCGATCTGCTTTTCGTCAACGCCGGTGTAAAGGGGCCTGAAAATCAGGACCCAGAGACCGCAAGACAAGATGAAATTGGCGAGCTGTTCCTGACCAATGCCATTGCGCCCGTTCGCATTGCCCAACGCTTTGCGCCGCAAATCCGCGCCAACACGGGTGTGATCGCCTTCATGAGTTCGATTCTAGGCAGCATTACCATCCCGGACGCACCTGAGCTTGCCTATTACAAAGCCAGCAAGGCTGCACTCAACTCCATGACCAACTCGTTCGTCAGCCAATTGGCAGACCCGGGCCTGACAGTGCTTTGCATGCACCCGGGCTGGGTCAAGACGGACATGGGTGGTGAAGGCGCCGACATTAACGTGGATATCAGCACTCGCGGGCTGATCGAACAGATCCAGAACTACAGCGGTAAGGGTGGCCTGCACTTCATCAACTACAAAGGTGAAAACCTGACCTGGTGATCAACATACATTGAATCGCCCTGGGCGTGGCAGTACACTGGCCGCCTCGCCCCGCGGCGAACCTGGATCAGCAGACAGGGCAAAACTGAGCTGGCTAACCTGAACCCACTTTCAGAGGAGCCGGCAATCATGCCCGCGATCCGTATCTGGTTAAAAAACCCCCTCGCCATCTTCACTGCCAACCACCTGGATGCCCGTGGCGGCCTGGTGCTGGAAAATGGCGTCATCCAAGAAGTCTTGGGCGCAGGCCAAGTACCCGCCAAACCCTGTGACCAAACCTTCGATGCGCGCGAGCATGTGGTCCTGCCTGGGCTGATCAATACCCATCATCACTTTTATCAAACCCTCACTCGCGCCTGGGCTCCGGTCGTCAATCAGCCGCTGTTTCCCTGGCTGAAAACCCTGTACCCGGTCTGGGCCCGCCTGACACCGAAAAAGCTCGAGCTCGCCAGCAAGGTGGCCCTGGCCGAATTGCTGTTGTCTGGCTGCACCACTGCCGCTGACCACCACTACTTGTTCCCCAACGGCTTGGAAAATGCCATCGATGTCCAGGTCGAAAGCGTTCGCGCCCTGGGCATGCGAGCCATGCTGACCCGTGGTTCGATGAGCCTTGGTGAGGCCGACGGTGGCCTGCCGCCGCAACAGACGGTGCAACAGGGTGAAGTGATCCTGGCTGACAGCCAACGTTTGATCCAGACCTATCACCAGCGCGGCGCAGGCGCACACATCCAGATTGCACTGGCCCCCTGCTCCCCCTTCTCGGTAACGCCGCAAATCATGCAAGCCAGCGCGGAACTGGCCGAGGCGCTGGATGTGCGCCTGCATACCCACCTGGCTGAAACCCTCGACGAAGAAGACTTCTGCTTGCAGCGCTTCGGCCTGCGAACCGTTGACTACCTGGACAGCGTCGGCTGGCTCGGCCCCAGGACCTGGCTGGCCCATGGTATCCACTTCAACCCCGACGAGATCGCTCGCCTAGGCGCTGCCGGCACGGGCATCTGCCATTGCCCAAGTTCGAACATGCGCCTGGCCTCAGGCATCTGCCCAACGCTGGAACTGACCGATGCTGGCGCCACCGTTGGGCTGGGCGTGGACGGTTCAGCCTCCAACGATGCCTCCAACATGATCCTGGAAACCCGTCAGGCGCTGTACTTGCAGCGGCTTCGCTATGGAGCCCAAGCCATTACCCCCGAGCGTGTGCTGGGCTGGGCCACCCAAGGCTCGGCAAAACTGTTGGGCCGTGAGGATATCGGGGAGCTGGCAGTGGGCAAGCAGGCAGACCTGGCCCTGTTCAAGTTGGATGAGCTGCGGTTTTCAGGCAGCCATGATCCGATCTCGGCACTGCTGCTGTGCGGGGCCGACCGCGCTGATCGGGTGATGATCGCTGGAAAATGGCGAGTGATCGACGGCCAGATCGACGGCTTGGATGTGCAACACCTCATCGCCGACCACCGCCAGGCCGCACGTGAGCTGATCGCCGGCTAAAGCCCCATCATCGCCAGCATGATAAATGTGGCGAACAGCACGAAGTGCGCATCATCCCTTCGATGGCGTTGGTTTCGCCATCGTTGAGGTTGATCGCGCTGACAATCAGGGTGATGAATGCAGCTGTCAGATTCTGACTGTAGCTGCTGATGAAACGTTTCCTGCGTTACGTCAGCTTGTAATCCTGCCGGGATAGACAACTCTGTAGAATGACGCCATTGCACCTGATGAGAATGACTATGTACGACTGGCTCAATGCTCTGCCAAAGGCAGAACTGCACCTGCACCTGGAAGGGTCTCTGGAACCTGAGCTGCTGTTCGCCCTGGCTGAACGCAACAAGATCGCGCTGCCCTGGCAGGATGTCGAAGCGCTGCGCACCGCCTATGCGTTCAACAATCTGCAGGAGTTTCTCGACCTGTATTACCAGGGCGCTGATGTACTGCGCACCGAACAGGACTTCTATGACCTGACCTGGGCCTACCTGCAACGCTGCAAGGCGCAGAACGTGATTCACACCGAGCCGTTCTTCGATCCGCAAACCCATACCGATCGCGGTATTCCTTTTGAAGTCGTGCTCAATGGCATTGCTTCGGCCTTGAAGGATGGCCAACAGAAACTGGGTATCAGCAGCGGCCTGATCCTGAGCTTTCTGCGCCACCTGAGCGAAGACGAAGCTCAAAAAACCCTCGACCAGGCGCTGCCGTTTCGCGAGGCGTTTATCGCCGTGGGCCTGGACAGCTCGGAAATGGGTCACCCGCCCAGAAAATTCCAGCGCGTGTTCGACCGTGCCCGCAGCGAGGGCTTTTTGACCGTTGCCCACGCTGGCGAAGAAGGCCCGCCGGAATACATCTGGGAAGCCCTGGACCTGCTGAAGATCCAACGCATCGATCACGGCGTACGCGCCATCGAAGACGAGCGGTTGATGCAGCGCATCATCGACGAACAGATTCCCCTGACCGTCTGCCCGCTATCGAACACCAAGCTTTGCGTGTTCGATGACATGTCTAAGCACAACATCCTCAACATGCTCGAACGCGGCGTGAAGGTGACCGTGAACTCGGACGACCCGGCGTACTTCGGCGGTTATGTCACCGAGAACTTCCATGCCCTGTATACGCACCTGGGGATGACACAGGATCAAGCCAAGCGTCTGGCCCAGAACAGCCTGGATGCACGGTTGGTCAAGCCAACATAATCGGCGCGATGCTGCGCTCTTGGCGGCACAGAGGCCACAGGAGCGCTCACCCCGCGCGCCATTTCAGCCCGCTTTATCTTGAGGGGCCATGACTGCGATCTTGCTGATCTCCCCCAGCCCAATTGACGTCACCTGCAGCGCGCGGGTTTCATCAATCAGCTTCAACCAGCCATTCTGTACGAACAACTTCATCAGACTGGCACCCAATGCGCCGCCCAGGTGCGGGCGTCGATCACTCCAGTCGCTGCAGCAATTACATTGGGTTTGCCGCCCGCGCTGCACCAATGCCTGTGTGTAGATGCCGAACTGCGCCAGCTGACGACTGCCGGCGGGGCTAACCACCACCCGCTGCTCATTGAGCTCGATCCAGCCGGCATCCAACAAACGCTGGAACAGGTCTGCTGCCACTTCCCCACCTAAATGGTCATGGCACAGCCTGGCCCTGCGCATCGGGAAAGGTGCCAACGGCACGCCGCTGTCCGGTAGCCCGGTGGATTGTTGCTCGACACTGACTGCCGAAACATTGGCCAATGCTTCGACAGCAGCTCCGACTTCCGGGGCCGCCAGACGGAAAAAGCGTTTGCGCCCTCGCGACTCGTGCTTGAGCAATCCACCCGCCGACAGCCTTGCCAAGTGGGCGCTGGCCGACGAAGGGCTCAACCCGGCAAGCAGTGCCAACTCCTCGGAGGCCCGGGCAGTTCCGTCAATCAATGCCCATATCATTGCGCTGCGTTTTGGGTCGGCCAGAAGCGTGGCCACCTGACTGATGCAAGATACATATTCCATGTCTTTACTCCCTGTTAAAACGTTCTGTCGATGGCACGAGGTAAGTCAGCACCGTCTCGGCTTACTTGCATGGAAAGCTTTCACGGGCAGTTCGCTGTGGAGGCCAGTATAAGCTGGCAATCTCATACAGAATTGGGAGAAAAGAACCGCACAGGGCCGTATAAGGGAGCTCTTGCCTCAAGCAAAAGCACTTCATGTCAGAAACAATAATTTACATCGGAGCATGCCTAGCACGGGAGAACCATTAAATCCGCCCCCTTCGGTCAAAGACTACAAAGTTTGACTGAAGCGAATGACAGCAAATACCTACAATAGAAAGTTAAAAGGCACGCAACATACATCGCCCTATATTCATCCCAATGTCCACGGATACCGTCAGTCCGATGCCGTTCCCGCCAGCGATCACGGGGCTACAATTCCAGCCGACAGCCCATTGGCGGGAGCAACGCTATGAATATCGTCGTTATTGAGTCCTCGAAAAACCATGGCAACCACTGGCAGGTGCGTCTTGACCAGCACGTGGTGAGTTTTCGCAGTGAGGCCGAGGCACGCGCTTTTGTAAACACGCTGCGTGCTCGTATCCAAGCGCCGCATAGCTTTCCCGGTAACAGGCAGCGGGCCGGCTAGCGCGCCAGCTGCAACCGCCGGGTGAGCATTGCGACCACTACCACCGCCAGGCCACATAGGCTGATGACTATCGCCATAGGCATGGCGCTGCCATCGTGAAGCACTCCAACCAAAGCTGCTGCACCGGCCGCAACGCTGAATTGAATACAGCCCAGCAAGGCCGAGGCACTCCCCGCCCTGGCACCCTGCCCGCTCATGGCGCAAGCCGATGCGTTGGGAATAATGCAGCCAAGGCTGGCGATGCAAATAAACAATGGAATCAGCAATGGCCACAGCTGCAACGGCTTGAAGGCACTGACAGCCAACAGCGCCACGCTGGCAGCCAAGTACAACCACACGGTACGCGCCAGCAGAAAGGCAGGCCCACGCTTGGCCAACAAGCGTGCATTGACCTGCGCCACCAAAATGAACCCCGCCGCATTGCTACCGAACAGCCAGCCGTAGTGCTCCGTCGGCACGCCATAGAGTTTGATAAACACAAAGGGCGAGCCGGCCACATAGGCAAACATGCCGGCGATGGCAATCCCGCCAGTGAGCGCATGCCCCACGAAGACGCGATCGTTAAGCAACCGCCCATACTGGCGCAAGGCACCGGACAGCGGCTGGCGCGGCAGATGGGCCGGCAGGCTTTCCGGCAGCCCCAGCGCCACCGCCGTGGTGCACAGGGCACTGAAAATGGCCAAAGCGATGAATATGGATTGCCAGCCGAATTCGTTGACCATCACGCCACCGAGCATCGGCGCCAGGATCGGTGCCAATCCCATGACCAGCATCAGCTGCGAAAACACTTTGGCCGAAGCCACGGCGTCGCATTTGTCGCTGACAATCGCTCGCGACAGCACCATACCGGCGCAGCCGCCCAACGCCTGGACGAAGCGGGCCACAATCAGCCACTCAAGGGTGGGGGCGAAGGCGCAAGCCACCGAAGCCAGGGTAAACAGCACGACCCCGAACAACAGCGGCACTCGCCTGCCAAAACGATCCGCGACAGGGCCGTAGGCCAATTGACCGATGGAGAGGCCCACAAAGTAGACTGCCAACGTGGCCTGGATATGCTGTTCATCGGTGCCGAAGGCCGTGGCCATCGCCGGAAAACCGGGCAAGTAGAAATCGATGGCCAAAGGGCCGAAGGCGCTGAGCGCGCCGAGAATCAGGATTGTTCGCAGGTTCATCAGCGGTCCAGGGAAGACAGAGCAGCTGGCTAGTCTAACTGCCCCATCCGTCGGCGTGGCCGCCTGGTACGCGATTTAAGGGAAAACCCTACAACAAATTTTACTGCGGCTGGACGCTGTAGCCTTCTTCGCGGATCAACTCGGCAATGCGTTCTGCTGGCAGCTCACTGCGTACCTGAACCTGGGCAGAGGCCAGGTCTACGGTGACTTGCGCCTGCTGATCCTGATCCTGCACAGCGTGGGTAACGGCCTTTACACAATGGCCACAGGTCATGCCTTGAACGTTGAATACATGCATGAAAAATCTCCAGTTGATGTGTGACTGGGCTCAGCTTCAACCTTTCCACCGGGTCAAGGTCAAGCCTTCGATCACACGGCACGCTGGAAATCATAGCCCGCCTCGGCCAAGCTTCGTCACTGATGATAGAAAGCAGGAGTACATACATGCGCCGGGCATTGTTGAGCCTTGTCGCCATGCTGGGTCTATTGATGCAACCTGAGGCTCATGCCGAAGGTGCACAGGACTATGGCGTGCTGATCATTTCTCGCGAGCAGCTGGACATCGCGACGTCCTGTGAAATAGGTATTTATTTGCAGGACCAACTGGCAGGCCGGCTTTTTCAGGAGCAAAGCACCTCTTTCAATCTTCCTCCTGGACGCATCAGCGTGCGTTTGCGCCTGCTGCCAGGCCAGGCACCGGGCTGCCTGCCCGGCATCGAGGCCTTACATTCCAGCAGCGTAGAGTTGCGCGCCGGGCAAATCAGCAAATATCGCATTGCGATGGGGCAGGATGGCCTCTACCTGAAAAAAGTAGCCTTGCAGTACTAACCCCTTGACCTTAACCGAGTGGCAAGGTTGATGCTGGTGGGGTATTCGATGCTCAAGGAGGTTTACCCATGCCCGCATCAACCATTGACCTGCCCATCAGCGGCATGACGTGCGCCAGTTGCGCCGGCCGGGTCGAACGTGCGCTGGCCAAGATTCCCGGTGTAGGCCAGGTCACTGTCAACCTGGCCAACGAACGCGCCCACGTGCAACTGCTCGACCCCGTCGACCCGCAAACCCTGATTGCCGCCGTCGACAAGGCAGGCTATGGCGCAACCCTGCCAGAGGCCCCCGGCAAGACATCCAGGGACGTTGCCGACGACCTGCGCCGTGAACGCCTGATCCTGGCCTGTGCATTGATACTGGCGCTGCCGCTTGTGCTGCCAATGATGCTCCAGCCATTCGGTGTGCACTGGATGTTGCCGGCCTGGGCGCAATTCGCCCTCGCCACGCCCGTCCAGTTCATTTTCGGTGCACGCTTCTATGTCGCCGCCTATAAGGCCGTGCGCGCGGGCGCAGGGAATATGGACTTGTTGGTGGCCCTGGGCACCAGCGCAGGCTACGGCCTGAGCCTGTATCAATGGGCACAGGCTGCCCCCGGGCATTCACCCCATTTGTATTTTGAAGCTTCGGCCGTGGTGATCGCCCTGGTACTGCTGGGCAAATACCTGGAAAGCCGCGCCAAGCGCCAGACCGCCAGTGCCATTCGGGCCTTGGAAGCCTTGCGCCCAGAGCGGGCGATCAAGTGGCAAGACGGGCAGGAAATTGAAGTGCCGATCAGCGCACTGCGCCTGGGTGACCTGGTCGTGGTCAAGCCCGGCGAACGCTTCGCGGTCGATGGCGAAATCGTCGAGGGCCACAGTCACGCCGACGAGGCGCTGATCAGTGGGGAAAGCCTGCCGGTTGCAAAACAACCAGGCGACAAGGTCACGGGTGGGGCCATCAACGGTGAAGGTCGGCTGTTGGTCAAAACGCTTGCCCTGGGCACCGAAACGGTGCTGGCGCGGATCATCCGCCTGGTCGAAGACGCTCAGACCGGCAAGGCGCCCATCCAGAAACTGGTGGATCGCGTCAGCCAAGTATTTGTCCCGGTTGTCTTGGTGATTGCCTTGGGCACCCTGCTGGGCTGGTACCTGGCCGGCGCTCCCATGGAAACCGCGCTGATCAACGCAGTGGCCGTGCTGGTTATTGCCTGCCCTTGCGCACTGGGCCTGGCGACACCTGCCGCCATCATGGCGGGAACAGGCGTGGCGGCGCGCCATGGGATTCTGATCAAGGACGCCGAAGTGCTGGAGCGCTCTCATACCATCAAGCATGTGGTGTTCGATAAAACCGGCACGCTGACCCGCGGCACGCCACGTATCGTCGGCCAGCTGGCAATTGACGGTGATGATCGACAGTTGTTGCAACTGGCTGGCGCCCTGCAGCGCGGCAGCGAGCATCCGCTGGCCAAGGCCGTGCTGGATGCTTGCCAGGAGCATCAGCTACCGGTGGATACCATCGCCGCCAGCCATGCACTGGCCGGCCGTGGGATTGCCGGCACCCTGCTGGGCCGTGAACTGGCACTGGGTAATCGGCGGATGCTGGAAGAAAACGCATTGCAACCGGGTGACCTGGCCGAAACAGCGCAACGCTGGGAAACCGAAGGCAATACGGTGTCCTGGTTGATCGAGCGTTCACCGAACCCGCGCGTGCTGGGCCTGTTTGCCTTTGGCGATAGCTTGAAACTCGGCGCCGCCGAAACGGTCGACCGCCTGCGTGAACAAGGCATCGCCAGCCATTTATTGACGGGTGATAACCGCGGCAGTGCCAACGCCGTGGCACAAGCACTGGGCATTGATGACGTGCACGCTGAAGTCTTGCCCGCCGACAAGGCCGCCACCGTGGTCGAACTCAAGCGCAGCGCCAACGTAGCGATGGTCGGTGACGGCATCAACGACGCGCCCGCACTGGCGGCGGCCGATATCGGTATCGCCATGGGCGGCGGAACCGATGTGGCCATGCAGGCTGCCGGCATTACGCTGATGCGTGGCGACCCGCGCCTGGTGCCTGCCGCCCTGGAAATCAGCCGGCGCACCTACGCGAAAATTCGTCAAAACCTGTTTTGGGCCTTTGTGTACAACCTCATCGGCATACCGCTGGCTGCGGCCGGTTTGCTCAACCCTGTGCTGGCGGGCGCGGCCATGGCCTTGTCCAGCGTCAGTGTGGTCAGCAATGCCCTGTGGCTGAAAACCTGGAAGCCTGCGGATGTGGACTAGGAGCACGTCATGAATATCGGACAAGCCGCCCGTCAAAGCGGTCTCAGCGCCAAGATGATTCGTTACTACGAGTCCATTGGGCTGCTCAACCCCGCGCATCGCAGTGACAATGGCTATCGCCTGTATCAGGCCGACGACCTGCATACGCTGGCGTTTATCAAACGCTCGCGCGACCTTGGGTTTTCGTTGGAAGAAGTGGCGCGGCTATTGACGCTCTGGCGTGATCGCCAACGCGCCAGCGCTGATGTGAAGGCGCTGGCGCACCAGCACATTGATGATTTGAACCGCAGGATCGAGGAACTGGTCAGCCTGCGCGACACCCTGCAGGACCTGGTTGCCCATTGCCAGGGCGACGAGCGCCCCGATTGCCCGATCCTCAAGGACCTGGCAAACGGTGGCTGCAGCCATTGATGCCTTACTGAAGCCAGGGCGGTGGCGGTGGCTCCTCCGGGCCTCGGGAAGGCGCTTTCTCGGCGTCTGCTCGAGCCGCCTGGCGGCGCTCTTCGTCGCGGCGGGCCGCTTCGATTTCACGCATGACGCCATGGACATCAGCGTGCGCGGCAATCTCGACAAACTCACCGGTCAGGTTGCTGCCCGAGTGCAGGGTGCCGGCCTGATACAACGCCCACATTTCCTTGGCGTAGCGGGTGTGCCGTAGTTCTGGCGCGAAACGCCCGAAATAACTGGCCATGTTGCCGACATCGCGCTCAAGCATGCTGAACGCATGGTTGTTGCCCGCAGCGTCCACCGCCTGAGGCAGGTCGATGATCACCGGCCCATCGGGGCCCAACAGCACGTTGAACTCCGACAAGTCCCCGTGTACCAGCCCGGTACACAGCATCAGCACGATCTGGCGAATCAGGAAGGCGTGATATTCGCGCGCCTGTTCGGGTTCGAGCACCACATCGTTCAAGCGTGGCGCCGCATCGCCATATTCATCGGCCACCAGCTCCATGAGCAACACGCCGTCGAGAAAGTCATACGGCTTGGGCACACGCACACCGGCACCGGCCAGGCGGAACAGCGCCGCCACTTCGGCGTTCTGCCAGGCATCTTCGGTTTCCTTGCGCCCGAACTTCGAGCCCTTGGCCATGGCCCGAGCCTGACGGCTGTTACGAACCTTGCGGCCCTCCTGGTATTCAGCGGCCTGACGGAAGCTGCGTTTATTGGCTTCCTTGTAAACCTTGGCGCAACGCAATTCCTTGCCGCACCGCACCACGTATACCGCTGCCTCTTTCCCGCTCATCAGGGGGCGCAGCACCTCGTCGACCAGACCGTCTTCAATCAACGGTTCAATGCGTTTGGGAGTCTTCATCGGCTTTTATTCTGGGTCCTTTTTTACCTGACACGCGAGCAACATTCATTTGCCAGCCAAGCTGACCTACAAACCGAGAGCACTTTTAGCGGTTAATAACCCCACTGACCACCCTTTTATCCAATTGATTCCTTACAAAGCTTGCCCGGGCATTTTCCGCTCATCGGGAATATTCACAATAGCGTCATTTTTCACCCTGGAACGCTCAATGTTTCTGACTTGATGCCGACCTTTTCGTACACAACATAACAATAAAACCTACGAAGCTTTTATACGACTGCCACCTTCGCAAGCCCTTGAGGGCTTCGCGTCTATAAGAAAAATCTGGAGCGCGGATGAATATCAAACAGAAACTGACCTGGGGATTTGCGGTCATCGCCTGCCTGCCCGTCCTCCTGGTCGCCATCCTGGTGGTCCTGAACGTGCGCAGCGAAGCACGCACCGGCTTTCTGGATGGCAGCAGCCGCGAGATTCGCCAGGTGTCCAACGCGATGCAGTTGTTCTTCCAGAGCATCAGCCAGAACGTCGATTACCTGGCCAGCCAGCCACTGGTCAAAAATGCCGACGGCAGCGTCAAAAAGCACATGAGCGCCAATGCGGCCGACCTTCCTCAGAGTGAGCTGGACAAGCAACTGTTTGACTTGTTTTCAGGCCTGGCCGCCAGCCACCCCGACTATGCCTATGTGTCCTACGGCTTGAAAGACGGCGGTTATGCCTTCTGGCCTGGCGACGCCAAAATGTCGAACTACGACCCACGCCAGCGCCCCTGGTTCAAGACCGCCATGGCCAACCCAGGCAAGACCTTGCGTACCGAAGCCTATTATTGGGCGGGCGACGATGCGGTACTGGTCAGCACCGTGCGGGCCGTGCCCAACCCGCTAGGAAGCCAGGGTGGCGTGGTCAATATCGATGTGTCGCTCAAGCAACTGACCGAGATCGTCAAGCAGATCAAGCTGGGCGAAAGCGGCTACATGATGCTGATGGAACACGACGGCACCGTATTGGTTGACCCCAAGCAACCTCAACACAACTTCAAGCACCTGGCCGATCTGGGTGACGGTTACGCGCAGTTGGCCAAGGCCCGCAAGGGCTTGGTCGAAGTGGAGATCAATGGCGAACGCTACATGGCCAACGTCTGGCCGTCCGAGCAACTGGGCTGGAACTTCATCGGTTTGATCAAGCAAGCCGAAGTCATGGCCCCGGCCACGCAACTGACCTGGCTGATCGCCGTGATTGCCGCCGTGCTGGCGGTGGTGTTTGGGGTGCTGGGCGCAAGCTTCGCCAGTCTGATCGTGCGACCGATTCGCAGTGTCGCCAGCGGCCTGGAAGGCATTGCCCAAGGTGAAGGCGACCTGACCCAGAACCTGCCAATTCGTGGCCGTGACGAAACCGCTCAACTGGCCAGTTGGTTCAACCAGTTCCTGGCCGCCATCCGCGGCCTGATCCAGCACATCGGCCAGGCCGCGAACAAAATCCTCGCCACCTCGGCCAGCTCAACTCAGGTGTCCGCCAACATGGCCGAAGCCGCTGGCCGCCAGCGTGAAGCCGTGGACATGGTCTCGACCGCCTTCCATGAAATGGTCGCCACGGCCAACGAAGTCGCGCGGTCCTGCAGCCAGGCCGCCGACTCGGCCGACAACGGCCAGCGCCAGGCCCGAGAAGGCCAGCAACAGATCGATGCCGCGGTACAGAGCGTGGATAAACTGAGCCAGGAGATCGAGCAGTCGGCCAGCGCCATGCAGCAGCTGGAGCAGGACAGCAATGATATCCAGTCGATTCTGGGGACCATTCGTTCGATTGCCGAGCAGACCAACCTGCTGGCCCTCAACGCAGCCATCGAAGCGGCGCGGGCCGGTGAGCAAGGGCGCGGGTTTGCCGTGGTGGCCGACGAAGTGCGAGCCCTGGCCAAGCGCACCGCCGACTCAACCGCAGAAATCGACGGCTTGCTGGGCAACTTGGCCCAGCGTACGGCACAGGTGGCCTCACAGATGCACGCCAGCCTTGAGGTCTCACAACAATCGGTCAGCCGCATCGGCCTAGCCCGCACCAGCTTCGGCCAGATCCGCGAGTCGGTGGATGTCATCCGTGACATGAACACCCAGATCGCCACGGCGGCCGAAGAACAGCATCAGGTGGCTGAAGACATCAATCGACACATCAGCCAGATTCATGGCGATGCGCAGTTGGTGGCAGACCTGGCCAACTCGGCGCGCAATGATTCGCAGAGCCTGGCGGGGTTGTCGAACGAATTGGATGCGCTGGTGCGCAGGTTCCGCACGTAGGAGCCAGGCTTGCCTGCGATGCAAACGACGCGGTCTACCGGATGAATCGCGTCGCCTGCATCGCGGGTAAACCCTGCTCCTACACCACCGTCATGCGTCCATGCTGGTGTAGGAGCCAGGCTTGCCTGCGATGCAGGCGACGCGGTCTGCCGGATGAGTCGCGGTGAGGCCATCGCAGATTAGCGTTCGACGATGGCGGTCACGCCTTGGCCGCCGGCGGCGCAGATCGAGATCAGGCCTCGCCCCTGCCCCGCTACTTCCAGCAACTTGCCCAGATTGGCCAGAATCCGTCCGCCTGTGGCGGCAAACGGATGCCCTGCTGCCAGCGAGCTGCCTTTGACGTTGAGCTTGCTGCGATCTATCGAGCCCAGCGGCGCCTCCAGCCCTAACCGCGTCTTGCAATACTCAGGGTCTTCCCAGGCCTTGAGGGTGCACAGCACCTGAGCGGCAAAGGCCTCATGAATCTCGTAGTAATCAAAATCCTGCAACGTCAGTTGGTGACGTGCCAACAGGCGCGGCACGGCATAAGTAGGCGCCATCAACAGACCTTCCTTACCTTTGACGAAGTCCACGGCAGCCGTTTCTCCGTCGCGAAGGTAAGCCAGAATGGGCAGCCCGCGCTCTCGTGCCCATTGTTCACTGCCCAACAACACCACTGAGGCGCCATCGGTCAGCGGCGTGGAATTGCCCGCCGTCAACGTGCCTTTTGCACTGCGCTCGAAAGCAGGCTTGAGACTGGCGAGCTTTTCCAGCGTCAGGTCTGGGCGAAGGTTGTTATCACGGGTCAACCCCAAAAACGGTGTCAGCAAATCGTCGTGCCAGCCTTCGGCATAGGCTGCCGCCAGTTTCTGGTGGCTTTCGAGCGCCAACTGGTCTTGATCCGCCCGGCTGATCTGCCACTCTTGGGCCATCAATTCGCAATGCTGGCCCATGGACAACCCCGTGCGCGGCTCGCCATTGCGCGGCAGCTCGGGCTTCAGGTGCCAAGGGCGCAATTGCAGCAGGGCCTTGAGTTTTTCCGCGGTGCTCTTGCTGCGATTGATCTTCAGCAACACCTGGCGCAGCCCTTCGCTCACCGCAATCGGCGCATCGGACGTGGTGTCCACACCACCGGCAATGCCGCATTCGATCTGCCCCAGCGCGATTTTATTGGCCACCAGCAGGGCCGTTTCCAGCCCCGTGCCACAGGCTTGTTGTACATCGTAGGCCGGGGTGTGCGGCGACAGCCGCGAGCCCAGCACGCATTCACGGGTCAGGCTCAAGTCACGCGAGTGCTTGAGCACCGCGCCGGCGGCCACTTCGCCCATGCGCAGGCCATGCAGGTTGTAGCGCTCGATCAGGCCCTCCAGCGCTGCGGTAAGCATCGCCTGGTTACTTGCCTGGGCATAGGGACCATTGGAGCGGGCGAAGGGAATGCGATTGCCGCCAATAATGGCGACCCTTTGCAATGAACTCATGAGTAAATGCCTCATCAATGGCTCTTGCGGCTTCAGCGTAGGTCTTTTTTTGCCGTTCGAACGACTGATGGCCGAGCATGGTCCACACTTTCAACCTTATTTGGGGGAGTGTGTTCCATGTCTGACCGATATATCGAATTCGCCAACTCCGATCTTGGCCGTCGCCTGGTAGGTGCGGTCGGCCTGCCCAGCCCGGCACGTCTGGAGCGCTGGCAAGCCGGGCGGCTACGGCCGGTTGAAGGCGCCTTGCTGCTCGGCGGCGGCCCTCTGACAGACAAGGTCGGCGCGTTTGCCGGCAAGCTCACCGATCAGGTGTTCAGCTTCGGCACCTTTGTCAGCGAAACCCAGGAATGGGTGGCCGGGCTTGGGCCCAAGCTCAAGGCGGTGGTGTTCGACGCCTCGGCATTGGCAGACATCGATGCTCTCAGCCAACTTCGTGAGTTCTTCCAGCCGTTATTGCGCAGCCTGGACCGCAGCGCCCACATCGTGATCCTTGGCCGTGCGCCACACACTTTGAAAGACCCTCTCGCCAGCATCGCCCAACGTGCCCTGGAGGGCTTCAGCCGCTCGCTGGCCAAGGAGTTGCGCACCGGCGGGACGCTGCAACTGCTGTATGTAGATGACGGCGCCGAGGACCAGCTCGAAGGTGCCCTGCGGTTTTTCTTGTCGCCCAAGAGTGCTTTTATCTCTGGCCAAGCCCTGCACCTGACCGCTTGCGCCGAGCAGGTTCAGGACTGGACACGCCCCTTGGGTGGCCGAATCGCCCTGGTCACCGGTGCGGCGCGCGGTATTGGTGCGGCCATTGCCGAAACCCTGGCGCGCGATGGCGCCGATGTCGTGTTGCTGGATGTGCCCGAGGCCAAGGGCGATCTTGAAGCCCTTGCCGCGCGTTTGGGCGGCCGCGCCATTGCGCTGGATATCTGCGCGAGCGACGCCGCCAATCAATTGATCGAGCAGTTGCCCGACGGCCTCGACATCCTGGTCCATAACGCAGGCATCACCCGCGACAAAACCCTGGCCAATATGACCCCGGAATACTGGGACTCGGTGCTGGCAGTCAACCTCAAGGCGCCCCAGATATTGACCCAGGCGCTGTTCGACCGTGGCACGCTGCACGCGCATGCGCGCATCGTGCTCCTGGCTTCGATCAGCGGCATTGCCGGCAACCGTGGCCAAGCCAACTATGCTGCCAGCAAGGCCGGCCTGATCGGCCTGGCCCAGGCCTGGGCACCCCGCCTGGCCGAGCGCGGCAGCAGCATAGCCGCCGTGGCCCCAGGCTTTATTGAAACCCACATGACCGCACAGATTCCCTTCACCTTGCGCGAAGCGGGCCGACGCATGAGCTCGTTGGGCCAGGGCGGCCTGGCGCAGGATGTCGCCGAAGCCGTGGCCTGGCTGGGGCAGCCCGGCTCCGGTTCGGTCAACGGCCAAGTGCTGCGGGTGTGTGGCCAAGCCATCATGGGAGCCTGAAAATGACGACTCAGTGGCAAGACCTCAGTGCGCCCCCAAGCCTCGGCGGGCTTTACGCCAAGGCAGCACGTCGGCGCAAAATCAGTGGCAGCACACTGCCCGACAAAGGCCTGCGCTGCCGTGTAGCGATAGATGCACAACGCTTGGCGAACTATCGCAAAGTCTGTGAGATCGGTGACAGCAGTGTGCTACCTCCGGCTTATCCGCATGTTCTGGCGTTTGGCCTGCACCTGCAGTTGCTGACTGACGATGCGTTCCCTTTTCCGTTACTGGGCCTGGTCCACCTGGCCAATCGCATTCGCATCCTGCGGCCATTAGGCGGCTTGGCCAGCCTGCAATTGAGCGTGCATGTGGATAACTTATTGCCCCACGAAAAGGGCGCCACTTTCGACCTGATCACCCAGGCCAGCGACGCGCTCGGCCTGTTGTGGGAAGAGACCAGCACCATGCTCTGCCGGCATGCCAAGGTGGCCGGCGAGCCTGCCGCGCAGCCCGACCGCGAGCCAGTGGAGCTACCGGAAGCCACCCGCTGGTACGCAGACGCAGACATCGGGCGGCGCTATGCCAAGGTATCCGGCGACTACAACCCCATCCACTTGAGCACTACGACAGCGAAGCTGTTTGGTTTCCCGCAGGCCATCGCCCATGGCCTGTGGAGCCTCGCCTGGGCCATGAATGCCCTGCACGGGCATCTGCCGACGGCGGGTTATGAGTTTGCAGTGGAGTTCCTCAAGCCTGTGCGCCTGCCTAATGAAGTCATCCTCTCGGCCAGTGCGGCAGGGCCTAGCGGGCAGTTGAAACTGGAGGGGCACGGAGATCTTGAGCATATGGTCGGAAGCTGGACGGCTATGTAACCCCCGCGGTGCTGTAGGAGCGACGGGGGCGCCTAGCCCTTGGTCGCGATGGCAACACCGCGGGGCATCAGGCAAACCGCGTGCGCCCATCGCGGCCAGGTCCGCTCCTACGAATGGCGGGTTACCTCAGGGCTTGTCAGCACCTCGCACGATCTGCCGTAGGAGCGGACCCGGCCGCGATGGGCTGCGCAGCGGCCCCAGAGGCCAGTGGCATTGCGATGCAGACCTGCGAATTGAGTCGCTCTCAGCATCGCAAGGGCCGCTTCGCAGCCCATCGCGACCAAGGTTTGCTCCTACGAATGGCGGGTTGCCTCAGGGCTTGTCAGCACCTCGCACGATCTGCCGTAGGAGCGGACCCGGCCGCGATGGGCTGCGCAGCGGCCCCAGAGGCCAGTGGCATTGCGATGCAGACCTGCGGATTGAGTCGCTCTCAGCATCGCAAGGGCCGCTTCGCAGCCCATCGCGACCAGGTCCGCTCCTACGAATGGCGGGTTGCCTCAGGGCTTGTCAGCACCTCGCACAATCTGCCGTAGGAGCGGACCCGGCCGCGATGGGCTGCGCAGCGGCCCCAGAGGCCAGTGGCATTGCGATGCAGACCTGCGAATTGAGTCGCTCTCAGCATCGCAAGGGCCGCTTCGCAGCCCATCGCGGCCAGGTCCGCTCCTACGAATGGCGGGTTGCCTCAGGGCTTGTCAGCACCTCGCACGATCTGCCGTAGGAGCGGACCCGGCCGCGATGGGCTGCGCAGCGGCCCCAGAGGCCAGTGGCATTGCGATGCAGACCTGCGAATTGAGTCGCCCTCAGCATCGCAAGGGCCGCTTCGCAGCCCATCGCGACCAGGTCCGCTCCTACGAATGGCGGGTTGCCTCAGGGCTTGTCAGCACCTCGCACGATCTGCCGTAGGAGCGGACCCGGCCGCGATGGGCTGCGCAGCGGCCCCAGAGGCCAGTGGCATTGCGATGCAGACCTGCGGATTGAGTCGCTCTCAGCATCGCAAGGGCCGCTTCGCAGCCCATCGCGACCAAGGTCTGCTCCTACAGGCATCGACGCTTTCTGTAATGCAGCGCTTGCGTCGGCCTGCGCCGCGCCTGAAGCTATAGCCCTTCAGGAGAACCCGCATGAACCTAGTTGAACTGACCGAACGCCTGCACCGCATCCGCGACAACAATGAATGGCGCGGTTTCCACAGCCCCAAGAACCTGGCCATGGCCGCCAGCGTGGAAATGGCCGAGCTGGTGGAAATATTCCAATGGCTCAGCGAAGAGCAGTCGCGCACCCTGAGCCCCGATCAATTGGCCCACGCGGGGCAAGAAGTCGGTGACGTGGTGCTGTACCTTTTGCTGCTGTGCAGCGAGTTGGGCCTGGACATGGAACAGGTGGTGCGCAGCAAATTAGCCGACAGCGAGCGGCGGTTTGCACAATGAGCGACCGTCATTTCGATGAGCTGGCGACCCGTTTCGCCGAAAAAATCTATGGCGGTGCCAAAGGCGCGATTCGTCTCGCCGTATTGCAGGCCGACCTGGCCGAGTCCCTGCCCGATGATCGCCCGCTGCGCGTGCTCGATATCGGCGCCGGCCTTGGTCATATGAGTTTGTGGCTGGCCCAGCGAGGCCACCAGGTCACCCTGGCCGAACCTGCTGCGCCCATGCTGGAAGGGGCCCGTGAGCGCTTTGCCGCAGCCGGCCAACCGGCCACCTTCATTCAAGCGCCCTGGCAAGAACTGCTCGGTCAACTGACAGAGCCCTACGACCTGGTGCTGTGCCACGCCGTGCTGGAATGGCTGGCCGAGCCCCACGCGATCCTGCCGGTGTTGCACCAACTGACAAAGCCGGGCGGAAAGCTGTCGTTGGCGTTCTACAACCGCGACGCACTGGTGTATCGCAACCTGCTCAAGGGCCATTTCCGCAAACTGCGTAAAAACAAGCTGGCGGGTGAAAAGCAGAGCCTGACCCCACAAATGCCGCTGGACCCGCGCGAGTTAGCCACGCAACTCGACGGCCTGTGGGCAGTCGAAAGTCAGAGCGGCGTCAGGGTTTTCCATGACTACATGCCGGTCGAGTTCCAGGCCAAGGCCGAGTTGCTCGACCTGCTGGAAATGGAACTGGCCCACCGTCGCCATCCGGCCTATGCCGGGCTGGGTCGTTATCTGCACTGGATCTGCCGCCCGGTTTGAACACCGTGCGCCGGGGAGAACAACATGCTGTCGCGCCTTGCCGTTTGCTTGATGTGCCTGGGGCTCGCTGCCTGCCAAGGCACCAACCCCTACACCGCCAGCTCCAGACCGCTACCCCCGGCCCCGCCGCAAGCCGCGCAGACTTTCGACAGCAGCGCCTACCCGGCTGCAACTCGCGACTATGGCCGATACCAAAGCTGGGCCTGGCTCAACGGCACCTTGCCACCGGGCACCGCCTGGGCCGATTCGGCGCAACTGGCCGAAGCCGTCAGCAACGCCCTGGACCAACGCGGCCTGCGCCCGGCCCGTGACGGCCGCCCGGCCGACTTGCGGGTAGCCGCCGACATGCGTTTGGAAAAACGCCTTCGCCAAGTACAGGAGGACTACGGCACCTACGGTGGCTACGGCGGTTACCCTTATGGCTACAACCGCTACGGCAGCGGCTATGGTATCTATGGCAGTGTCCCGGTCGTGCGCACCTATGAAATTGAAGTCGTGGTGGTACGCATCAATCTGTTCGATGCCAGCAATGGCCAGCCGGTCTGGAGCGCCAGCGCCGAGACCAGCAGCCAGGGCAGTCTCAGAGAACGTTCGGATGCGTTACGCGAAGCTGTTCAAAAGGCATTGACGGCGTATCCTCCTAGTTAAGGCGTGCCTATGCGCACCGCCTGCAGGCAACCGGAGAATCGATCATGTTCCCTCGTCTGGCTTTACTCTCACTGGCCTTGCTGCTCAGCGCCTGCGAGACCCACAACGTGTCTCAGGACTTCGACGCCAGCCGTGATTTCGGCGCCTACCGCAGCTGGGCCTGGAAAGAACCTGCCGTGCAATACCGCCCGGACGACCCCCGAATCAAGAGCGACCTGACCGAACGGCGCATTCGCGAAGCGGTTAGCCAGCAACTCGACCAGCGCGGCCTGCGCCCTGCCCAGGCCAGCAGTCGCGGCGACCTCAACGTACAAACCTACCTGATCGTGGAAAACCGCCAGCAACAGATCACCACCAACTACGGCGGTGGCTGGGGGGGCTATTGGGGTAACTACTGGGGCGGGCCGATGTACAACGAGACCCGCAGCATCGACTACAAGGTCGCGACCATCCAGGTCGACCTGCTCGACGCCCGCGACGGCAAGCTGGTGTGGCGAGGCAGTGCCGAACAAATCATGAACAACTACCCACCCAGCCCGACCGAGCGCAATGCGGCGATCCAGAAGACCGTGGCCAAAGTGATGTCCAACTACCCGCCGCACTGAAGCCAACACCGCCCACCTCGACAAGCCCGCCCCACCTACCCGGTGGGGGCATGGCCTGCCCGCCCCACCTGCAGGGTGGGGCCTGTAGGAGCGAGGCTTGCCCGCGATTGGCCCTAAAGATCTCTACACATTTTGACGTCAGCCCCGCGTACCCGGATCGCCTCGCTTCATCCCACCCAACACCGCCTCAACCACACCTTTGGCCATCTCCACGGAATGCAGCGTGCTCAATGCCAACCCCCGGACATGACTAGGCGATTGGTCAATCATCTTGTTGAGAGAATCAATGCCATGCTGCAGAAACAGCGCGGTATGGATAAGAGCATCTTCAGCATGGATGCCAGGTTGCACGGCGAGCAACGGCAGGTGGCCTGCGTTGCAGTTGTCGATGGGGGTCTTGATGGTTTTGGCGAGGACTTTTCTGGGGGGATCGGGGACTAGCTTTTTCATGGTGGATCTCCTACTTAGTCTGAAGCCCCACCCTCCCGTTTCCACACATTTGGGTGGCAGCTGAGCGCGGGGTGGAAAACCGGGGAGTAGGCAACCCAGCAGGGCAAAAGCCCTCCCGCGCACAGCCGCCATAACAGCAGCACTGCAGCCATACTACCGCCGGGTTTCCACACCCGATCGCTGAACATTCAGCGACCGGAAAAGCCTAGTGGCAGCGCTTCCCGGGCACAACCCTCACGGCGGCGACAGATCGCGTAGGATAGGTCTTAGGACCACGATCGCGCCAGATGCCAGCACATTTGCTTACGTTCTTTTCAGACATGACTGCGGCCTTTGTAGGAGCAAGGCTTGCCCGCGATTGGGCTGAAAGGTCTCTACAAATTCCGCCATCAGCCCCGCGTACCCGGATCGCCTCGCTTCATCCCGCCCAACACCGCCTCAACCACACCTTTGGCCATCTCCACGGAATGCAGGGTGCTCAACGCCAACCCCCTGACATGACTGGGCGATTGATCAATCATCTTGTTGAGAGAATCAATGCCATGCTGCAGAAACAGCGCGGTATGGATCAGCGCGTCTTCGGCGTGGATACCAGGTTGCACGGCGAGCAACGGCAGGTGGCCTGCGTTGCAGTTGTCGATGGGGGTCTTGATGGTTTTGGCGAGGACTTTTCTGGGGGGATCGGGGACTAGCTTTTTCATTGTGAAATACCGTGTTCGAGGTGAAGCCGCACCCTCCCGTTTCCACACATTTGGGTGGCGACTGAACGCGGGGTGGAAAACCGGGGAACAGGTAACCCGGCAGGGCCGAAGCCCTCCCGCGTGCAGCCGCCATAACAGCAACGTTACGAACCCGTTACCGCCGGGTTTCCACACCCGATCGCTGAACATTCAGCGACCGGAAAAGCCTAGTGGCAGCGCTTCCCGGGCACAACCCTCACGGCGGCGACAGATCGCGTAGGATAGGTCTTAGGACCACGATCGCGCCAGATCCCAGCACATTTGCTTACGCTCTTTTGTAGGAGCCGGGTTCACCCGCGATGAAAACGACGCGGTTTGCCTGATACACCGCGGTGTGGCTATCGCAGTGGTCCGGCACTCCGGCAAGGCTGGCTCCTACCCAGGGATTGTGTCGATCCATGTCTCAACTGACTGGCAATGGGGCTAGTCTGAAACTCACTCGGCTTCAACAGATGTCCACAAACAGCGCCTACCCCATCAAAACCTGCATCGTTTGTGCTGACGTCATCGCGAGCAAACTCAGCTCCTACAAGTACACGTACACGTACACGTACACGAAACATATATGGCGACTGGCCAGCGCATCGCTCGAGTCTTGGCTACACTCAGCGTCTAGATCAGTAGTTGACGCTGGGAAAGACCGGCATAGGGAGTGCTCGATGGCAACAGGGATGCCGTATCGCCAGAAGGGTGCGATTGGGTTGGTGGCGGCGTTGACGCTCGGAATGGCCCTGATTTTTACTTTGACTGCCGTTGATACGGGCCGCCTGTATCTCGAACAGCGCAAACTTCAGCGCGTTGCCGACTTGGCGGCTCTGGAGGCTGCCAACCTCAATGGTGTGTGCTCCGGCGTGGGCCCCAGTGCCTCGGGCTTGGCAATTGCGGCGGCAGTTCGCAACGGCTTCGCAGTTGGGACGGGCAAGGTGCTCATCACCACCTGTGGCACCTATGCCACTGGCGCACAGAGCTTGCGCTCATTCACGCAGGACAACACCAAGAATCAGGCCGTACGGGTCGTTGCACAGAATAGCGTGACCACCAGTATCGCCGGTGGGATCTACAATCTGGTCGCTAATGGCTCAATCCCGGCCAATACGGTATTGACAGCAACTGCCGTCGCGGCCAGGCCCGGCCCGGCTTTGGCCAGACTGAATATTCGCAGTTCATTAATCAATGTGGACACCTCCAAGTCGGCACTGCTCAACACACTGATGTCTTCATTACTGGGTGGCCAGGTGAACTTGAGCCTGGTGCAATGGCAGGGTTTGGCCACGGCCGATGTCAACCTTCTCAACTACCTGGATGCCTTGGCGATCAAGGCCCATGTCAGTGCCGGTAATTACACGGAACTGCTGAGCAAAACGATTTCCGTTGGCGATGCATTGAGTGTCATGGCAACGGTAGCCCAGCAGAACAATCCCTTGGTGGATGTCAGCGGGCTCACGAACTTGAGTGTGTTGGCGCAAAACGCAGGCGGCATTGTTCTGGGAGATTTGCTGAATATACAGAATGGGGGAACAACCTCTGGGCTGGATGCCAAACTGCAAGCCTTGCAACTGGTTCAAGGCGTGATTCAGTTGGCCAACAGCCAGAATGGCGCAGATGTCACGTTGACCGTAAGCCTCTTGGGAATAGCCAACTTGACTGCCCGCGTAAAAATTATCGAGCCGCCGCAGTTTTCTGTAGTCGGCGATCCCTCGAAAGCAACTAATAACCCAAACGACCCTAATCAAATCTATGTTCGCACTGCACAAATCCGCGTATTACTAACTCTGAATATTGGAGGAATACAAAGCGCCGAACCTCCCTTGGGAGGAGCCACAATTTTACCTAATGGTACTAATCTTGATATCGGACTCGACGTCGCAAGCGGCGGTAGCCATGTGACAGGTCACAACTGCACCCTCACAAACAAAAGTTTAACCGTAAAAAACGAAGCCGCCGCGGTAAAGGTGATGATCGGCACTATCAACAAAAATGACTTCTTCAGCTCAAACAAGACGGTTACTGCAGAACCACTTGTTATATTGGATCTACTGGGCGCCAAAGTAGGGCTTGCCGCGAATCCTTCGGTGTTCGAAAACTTTGAAAGCTATAACTATCTACAGCCTCCAGAGCTTGAGGCCCCTTCAGCTGAGCACTCCTTGTCATCTACAAATATCGTAAATAGCCTGACGACCACTCTCTCAAAAATTGAGCTTACTCCCGACCTGTTCGTTCTCAAGTTACTGGTTGGCCTGGTGACGCCGTTGATAAGCGGGCTGTTATCACCCCTCCTCGACCCACTCATCAATAACCTGCTCGCATTGCTTGGCATTGATCTTAACCAAATCACAATAGGTGCCAACCTAAGCTGCCACACCGGCCGCGCGCAACTCATGATCTAAGCCACTAGTGTTCTGCTATCGGCAACTCCACACAGAAGCGGGCGCCTTCATCAGTGTTCTTCACACTGAGGCGCCCGCCCATGTTGTCGATGATCCCATAGCTGACCGATAAGCCCAGGCCCGTGCCAACACCAATCGGTTTGGTGGTGAAGAACGGCTCGAAGATTCGGTCCAGCAAACGCGGGTCGATTCCGCCACCGTTATCCTCGACAAACAAGCGCACCGCTTGCTCATCACACTCAGCATGGATGGCAATCCATGGTTCAAAGTCGCGCTGCTTGTCTCGGCGGGAAATCAGGGCATCGCGGGCATTGACCATGAGGTTGATCAATACCTGCTCCAGTTGATCAACAAAGCCGCGCACCTGTACATCCACGGTCAATTGCGCCACGCGCAGATCCACGCCCTTGCCTTTCATGCCCTCACTCAACAGCGCCAGCGTACCTTCCACCGCCTGGCGAGGGTCGAACGGCTGTTGCTCAATCTCCGAACGCCGGCCAAACACGCGCATATGATCGACGACTCGGGCTGCCCGCTGGACCTGGGAGTCAATACGCTTGAGTTTTTCCTGCAAGTAGTCAACTTCGGCATTGCCGTTTTCCAAGCGTTTAAGCACGTTGACGATGGCCATGCGCATCACGTTCAAGGGCTGGTTGATCTCATGCGCCAAGCCTGTGGCCATTTCGCCAAGGGTGGCCATTTTTGCGCTCTGGGTTAGCTGTTGCTGGGTGCGTCGCACCTGTGTGTTATCACGTCCCACTGCCTGAACTTCGATCAACTGACCGTTGGCATCGAACACGCCGCGGTCGGACCAGACCCACCAGGCATGTTCGCGCCCCGGCAACAGCAAGCAGATTTCTGCGGTGCTGACGGGCAACTCCGGTGTCAGGCTTGAAATTCGCTGCATGAACGAATCGCGCTGTTCCGGGGACAACCAACTTCCCAGGTCGATACCCGGCAAGTCTTGCGGTGTGCATTCCATGTATTCGGCCAGCGGACGGTTACCGAAGGTCAGTACCAAGTCTGGGCGATAGCGGCAAATCATGGCTGGCGAATCTTCCACCAAAATTCGATAGCGTTCCTCGCTCTGGCGTACCTGTTCGGCCGCCAGCGTGGCGTCGGTGACATCCAGCCAAAGGCCCACTGCCTCCACCGGCATGCCAAGGTCATCGCGTAACAACCGGGCCTCGTCCAGCAGCCAGTGATAATTACCTTGGCTGTCACGCAGGCGATAGCGCGTGCTGACAAGCCCCTCTCGCAGCAGTGTGCGAGCTCGCTGGAAATACACCCCATGATCCTCCGGGTGCACCCATTGAGCCACTTGGGCGCCTTCGGCCTGCTCTCGCGTCCATCCCAGCAGCGGTTGTAGGCTGGCACTGCAGAAATCCATGCGCAAAGCGCCTTGGTCGTAACGCTGCACATAGATCACGGCAGGCGAACTATCGATCAGGTTGTCCAGCCGCGCATGGGCGGCGGCGGCGCTTTGCTCCTGATTCTTAATGTCGCTGATATCAAGCATGAAACCCACCATCCGACGCGCCGTACCACTGCCAAGGACCTGGCCAGAGATGCGATACCACAGTGGTGGTTGGTCACTGTCAGGCTGATACAGTCGCACGCATTGCAGCAATGCAGTGCCATTGTGCTCAAGCTCATGCAAAGCGCTGCTCAGCTCATCGCGGTCGGCTGGGT
The DNA here is from genome assembly GCF_057838865.1 of Pseudomonas sp. KH_021. Classification (NCBI taxonomy): domain Bacteria; kingdom Pseudomonadati; phylum Pseudomonadota; class Gammaproteobacteria; order Pseudomonadales; family Pseudomonadaceae; genus Pseudomonas; species Pseudomonas sp. KH_021. The sequence goes on from NZ_CM174477.1 coordinate 5,592,624, forward strand.
GTATCAACTCCAGCCACTGTTCAAGCGTCAATCGGCCACTCGACACGATCAACTTGAAGTTATCGACCAACGCTGGCGCCAGTAGCACCTGGCCGTCGACCAACTCCCACCAACCCGTGTCCAGCAGACTTTGCAACGACTCCAGGCCTTGCAGACGATGCTCGTAGCGCTGTTCGGCCAAGCGCCCCACCAAGGGTTCTGCCAAGGCGTTGAGCAACTGCGGGCCATCACGCTCGATGGAAGGGTCAAAGACTTGCCCGGGAGTAGCGGCACAAATCAGCCAGGCGGCAACCCCACTCATTTCGTGATAGGGCAGCAATAATATTGGCGTCCCCCCAAACAGTGGCTGCAACGACGGATGCTGATTCGCGCGCTGGGCACGGCTGGCATCCAGAGATTGCAGTTCATCACTCAAGCGCAGGTCACTGGGCCAGATTCCGGTGACTTTGATGGACTCGGCGAACGTATGCCAGCCCCCTTCTTTGTGCGGAATCAGCAGCACTGCGCGCGACAATTGCCAATGCTGCACCAACTCATGCAATTGATCGGCGATGACTTCACTCAATCGCTCCACCGAACAAAGGCGAACCCGTTCATTGAGGTCGCGGGCAAGTCGCAAATGCTGAAGATGGCTGTTGGCCTGAAGACGCTCCTGCAACAGGTCTCCAATATCGAACATTTGCAGAAGCCAGCAGTCGTCCTGAGGCATCAACCAACCGCGCGTGTGGAGGGTTTGGCCATTGGGCCCCTGGAAGTCCAGATCCAGAGTCTGTCCTTGCCAGTCGGCAGGCTCCCCCTCAAGCGCCAGGAAGCTCTGTGGCTGGACGTAATCAAGCAGTGTCGCGCCGTTCCCCGAATGCAGCGCCAATGCCGGACGCAAAGGCCCCGCAAGACGCAGGACGCGGCCCTGCATATCAAGCCAGACCTGCAAACCGACAGCGGGGAGTTGAGGAGCCATTGGCACTGCAGGCAACACAGCGGGAGTACGGTTGCGCCACAGACCGAAGAGCCCTTCGCCGCTACTCAAAGCTGCAGGCTCGATTGAGCGACAAGGTTGGTTGGCAAATTAGGAACCTTACCGATCCCTGGCAGCGTCAGGAATGGAATGGCGTTGCTCAGCTTCGAGACCGGATAATCGATTCTAACGGTCAACAGGTTAGTCCCGCTCAACGTCACCACCGCATCGGTGGCAGGAGTGAACCCCAAGCCGGCGGGCATCCAGGCGGTTTTTTGCGCCACGACTTGCTTGGCGAGATTTTGCACATTGGTCGAGTAGTTGGCACTGGCCGGATCCAATGCCAAGCATCTTCGTGCCGCTTCGGCGCTGGCGTTGTTGAACGATTGCAACATCAGCAGCGGCAAGCTATAGGTCACAACCCCATAGAACACTGCAAAAAATATGATGAAAACAGCTGCGAACTCAATCGCTACCGCACCTTTTTGCTTGAACGAGAAGCCTTGTCTCATGATCACGTCTACCCTGACAGTTACACCTGTCTGACAGCATAGATTCATTCATCGAGAAAGGATGTTTTTTACGATGCCTAGTCTGGTTTTGCTGCTTTGGCTCGCGTTATGTGCCGATCAGGACATCCGTCAACGTCAGATCGCCAACGAACTGACTCTGGGAGCTGGGGCGGCTGCACTGGTTTACCTGTTTGTGACCGGACACACATGGATAGGTGCCGACGCCTCTCAGGGCGGCTGGGCACTGGCGATCGTGCTGTTGCTGACGCTGCCTGGCTACATGCTCGGCCGCTTTGGTGCCGGCGATGTAAAACTGCTGGGGGCTCTGGCGCTGGCCAGCGATACCATGCACCTACTGGGCACTTTTATCGGGGCGGGCATGGCAACCGTCATCTGGCTGGTGGCGGGGAGATGGATCTGGGGCCATATCAGTCAGAAAGTTAAGCGTGTCATTCAGAAAGTCGCGCCTGACCTGTCAGAAAAACAACCCTTCGCTCCCTTCATTTTGGTCGGGTTTTTTACCACCCTGCTGTGGGTACACTAGTGTTAACACTATGTACATAGCTCGAAAGGACGTCTACTTTTGAGCTATGCGTACCGCGATAATGCAATATGAAGCGGTCACCACCGGATTGCGCCGAATGTTCGGCATGTCATTGCAGGGAGTAGCATGTGACTATCTTTTCGTCTCAAACAAAAATACTGGTCGTCGATGATCAACCCTTGATCGTCGAAGAGCTTTGCGAATTTCTCCAGGGCAGCGGATATCTTTGCATCCCGTGCCATTCCAGCCGCCAGGCCATTCAGTTTTTTCACGACGACCCCACCATCAAGCTGGTGCTGTGCGACTTGAACATGCCCGAATATGACGGTGTCGAACTGGTTCAAGCGCTCAAGCTAGTGGCCGGGCCGGATCGCGCGTTCGAGGCGATCATGCTGACCGGTCGAGGTGATAAACAAGACGTCATCCGAGCCTTGCGCGAAGGTTTCGCTGACTATTATCAGAAGCCTGTTGATCTCGATGAGCTGCTGGAAGGCCTGAAGCGCCAGGAGCAGGCTTTGATAGAACGGCAGAAAAATGTCCAGCACTTGGGTCATCTGAACCAGAAATTGCAAACGCTGGCTGAATCCATTAACAGCCTGTACCAGGACATCGATAGGGCCCGCCCGGCCAGTGCCAATATCGATCTGTTGGTGGCAGTAGAGCCGTCTGACCTTGAAGTGATGCCGGCCGTCTTCAACCAGCTTTCACCGCGTCAACTGGAAGTCGCGCGACTGGTGGGCAAGGGCCAGACCAACTATCAGATTGCCTGTGAGTTAGGTATTACGGAAAACACCGTCAAGCTCTACGTTTCGCAGGTGTTGCGCCTGACCCACATGCACAATCGCACTCAACTGGCATTGGCCCTGGCCCCGAGCAGTTCGGGGCTTCGGCAGCGAGCGACTGCGCATTGAGTCGCCCTGTTTGAGTCACTCCTGCTGCACCCTCTCCCAGCGATAGAAGTCCGGGATTACGTACTTATAGGAATCCAACCAGCGCTGCATGGCCTGGTCACGCTCCTTGGGCGTCTCGGTCTGTGCAATTCTGGAGGCCTGTTCATTGCGTGCCTGCATCACCAGCCACCTCTCAGTGGTCTGCTGCGTCGGCGAAGAAGGGCCGGGTTCAATGGCCGATGCCAGCATCGGTGCCGCCAATAACGAGACCAGAACAAACCTGTTCATCTTCATGATCACACTTCCTTATTTGATATGGCCTGCAGCATCGTCGCCCGCCAGTGCGACCTTGTCGGCCGTGATGACAGAGGAGCCTGTTGTTTTCTTGAGTTCTTGCGCTCGACCCTGGGCATTCTGGACTTGCTCAGGGCTCAGGCCTGCACGAGTGACCAGTTCCGTAGCCTGTTTCCAATTGCCCTGGTAGATCAACAGCGTGACCAGGTTCACCGTGGCCAATTGATCCGACTGCTTGAGCTCCATGGCAGTCAAGAACTCGAAGCGGGCATCTTCCAGGCGTAACTGGTTGAGGTAGACCACACCCAGGTCATTGCGGATTTTTTCATCGGTGGGCGAAAGCCTGGCGGCGCGCTGTAGATGAGCCATGGCCAAACCATTGTCACCCTTGGCCGCTGCCAGTTGACCCAGACCATGTTCGCCTTCAGCGGCCATGCAGGAGGTGCCCAGTAGGCTGCGGTACAGCGGTTCGGCTTCGCTGCGGCCTAACAGCCGGTAGACTTTGGCCTTGCGCACTCGCACTTCACCCAGGTTTTCTGGCAGTCGCTCCAGGTTTGCAAGGCTTGCGTGCAAGCGGCCGTCATTGGCTATTTCATCGGCCATGCTCAATGAAAGGGTCTGCTCCTCTGTGGGTTTGCTGCAACTGGCAGCTCCCGCCATTCCCTGCCAGTGTACTTGCCCATTGCTGGCGCAACCGCTCAGTACCAACACGGACAACATCGCCAAAACTGCTTTCATTTAGCGCACTCCCTTCAGGAAATAAATGCCCGACCCAAGGCTATGACTCCAGGCCCTGCCAGCACGATCAGCAATGCTGGAAACAGAAACACCATCATCACAAAGGACATTTTCCCCGATAGTTTTGAAATTTTTTCTTGTAGGCCCGTCAGTCGACGATCATCGAGTAGCTGTTTGAGAGAAAGCAGTGATTTCATTGCACCGCCGCCCTGCTGGATTAATTGCTGCAAAATCACGCAGGTGTCGGTGAACTCGTCAACCGCCAACAGCCCCGCAGTCGCCTCAAGTTCTGAAGACAACTCCAGACCTGAATCGACTCGACTCAGAACCTGACGCAACTCACTGGAAAGAATTGGCAGAAGCTCTCGACCTTCTTGGCTGAGAATCCGTAATGACTGCTCAACCGCCAGCCCGGATTCAAACAAAATCCGCAACAATGGAATAAATGTAGAAACCTCTTCGGCAACTTGTTGCTGACGAAAATTCGCTGCATAAGCAAGTGCCCGCTTGGGCAATAGATAACCCGCGCCTGCCGCCACAATGGGAGCAATCCACGCATGAACCGGAGCGTCGTTCATCACAGACTGGACCATCAGCACCACCAAGAAAGCCGCAATGGGAAACCCTATCTGGCAGGCCGCGAACAGTGACCGTTGACTTGCCCTGCGCCAACCGATGCGATTGAGCAGCATCAAGGTTTCACTGTCCATTGTGATAGCGCGCTGACCCACAGTGCTGCGTCCTAACCCTTGTAGCAGGCCATTCAGGCGATTGTCGGCAACCATTCGCCCCTGCATCCGCTCAGTCACACGTTGCTCACGGCGCTGTTGCCGAACCAGCTGGGTTGCAAGCAATGCAAATGCAGCAAGAAATAAAACGGCGCAAACCAATAGAGGCATCATTCAAACACTCCGCAACATGCGCCAAAGCGTTATGCAGCCGAAGGCCTGCAATGCAAACGCGCCCAACAACATGATATGGCCTGTCTCGTCACGCCACATGGTTAACAGATATCCAGGATTGCTCAGCAGAAAATAACCGGCCACGCTAACAGGCAACAACGCCAGTACAACCGCAGTGATCCGAGTCTCGCCGGTCATCGCACGCAACTGCCTGGCGCCCTGTTCACGCTCACGAATCAGTTTGATGAGGTTTTCCAGCAGCTCACTGGCGTTACCGCCATAGCGGTGGTTGATCCTCAGCCCTAATGTCAGCATGTACAGCTCGTCTTTTTCGTACAGGTCGGCCAGATCCTGCATGGCATCCGGCAAACTAACCCCCATCTGCACGTTACGCTTCACACGCCCCATTGCATCAGAGAGCGGAGCGCTTGAGGCATCGATAGCATTAAGAATGGCATCGGCCAGGGTCCGCCCAGATTTCAGACTGCGTACCGCGTGATCCAGAAAGTTGGGCAACTGGCTGATCATTTTCTGGACACGCCGGTGATAGAGCCAACTGACGTATAGGCGTAACACCACTGGGCACAGTACAAACGCAGCCAGCGCAATGACCCACCCTCCGACCATCAAGCCAAGCACCACCACGAACGCCCATCCCAACAACCATCGACCCATTTGGTCGCCCGGTCGACCAAGGCCTGCACGCAGAAAAGCTCGCTCCAACCAGACAATTTGAGGCTTCTGCGGATCGACCTCGAGCGTCGGCAGACCGAGCCGCTCCATAACACGTTCATTATCCGTCTTGCGAAGACCACTATAGAAAAGACGAACGGCAACCCCTGCCATCAGAAGGCACGTCAGGCACAACAAAAGTGGCCCCATCATGTTGCTCCTTCCTGCAAAGTGGGCAGACGCCGCAATTTATCACCCGCAGGGTTGATGGCATCGCGCACGAAGGTCCCGCCGTCTCGGCGCTCAAGGCGGAACAGCGTATTGGTGACGTAGACGTCATCGCGCACACCGACAACTTCAACGACTTCACTGACGCAACGCCGGCCGTCTGGCAATCGTGTGAGCTGAATAACCACATCCAGCGCCGCGCAGATCATCTGCCGCAGCGTCTTTTCTGCCACCTGTCGCCCGGTCAGCCCCACCAGCGTCTCCAGTCGCAACAAGGCATCCTGGGCATTGTTGGCGTGCACTGTACTCATGGAACCATCGTGGCCGGTGTTCATGGCCGTGAGCACATCAAGCACTTCCACACCCCGGATTTCACCCAACAGGATCCGGTCAGGACGCATCCGCAAGGCGTTGCGAATCAGGTCACTGGCCTTGACCTCGCCATGGCCTTCGGCATTGGGCGGCCGGGTCTCCAGGCGCACCACATGGTTGTGGCCCAGTTGCAGTTCAGCCACGTCTTCGATAGTGACCAGGCGCTGGTGCGGGTCAATGTACTGGCTGAGAATGTTCAGCATGGTCGTCTTGCCGGTACCAGTACCGCCACTGACCAGAATATTGCAGCGCTTGCGCACGGCATATTCGATGAATTCGAGCATGGGTTCGTCGACCGTTCGAGTCGCGATCAAGTCGGCGCTCTTGAGCATGTCTCTGCGAAATTTACGAATCGACAGGCACGGCCCGTCTAGGGCAATCGGAGGAATGATGGCGTTGACTCGGCTGCCGTCCGGCAGGCGGGCATCAACCATAGGTGACGATTCATCCAGACGCCGACCCAAAGGCGCCAGAATCCGCTGCATGACCCGCTCGACGTGGTGGTCGTCGATAAAGCGCAGGTCGGACTGATGCAATACACCGTGACGCTCCACAAACACCCGATAGGGTCCGTTGACGAGGATCTCGGTCACGGTCGCATCGCGCAACAACACTTCTAACGGCCCAAAACCGGTGAGTTCATCCACCAGCTCTTCGGCCAGCCGCTCCATCTCATAGCGCGACACAGCCAAATGCGCGCTGGCGATATAGTCACCGACCTTACCGGTCACGAAGTTGGCCAATGCCGGTCGTGAGCCTTCAAGCAAGTTTTTGCCTGAGTCCTCGATGGCATCGATCAAATGGCGATGCAAGGCAAGCTTCAAGCTTTGCGGATCACTTCCACTAGGGCGACCGCCAAACAGTTTTTCCTTGCTCATCGCGCCCCCCACAGGCGCTGGAACCAGCGGCCGGCCTCCGGTACATGCTCCGATCGCTGGGCCAGGCTATCTCCCAGCGCTTTGAGACCCTGGCTGAGGTTCTCCCGCGGTGCCAGTTCGAAAAGGGTCACGCCTTGATTCTTGGCATTGAGGCGAACCTCCGGGCTGTTCGGTAACGCTGCAAGCAGCGGCAGCCCGAAGCTTTTAGCCAGGTACTCGGAATTGGGTGCCACGTTACTCAAGTAGCGATCAACCAATAGGTGGGCGTGGTCGAGCTTCATGCCTTTATCGCGCCATAGCGTCAACATGGTCATGTTACGGCGGCAGTCGAGCACACTTTGATCGGTATACCAGATCAGTTTGTCGCAGTGACTGACGATGGTGCGCAGTGCTTCGCTGTCCGTATGCCCAACCAGATTCACGACGATGTGCTGAAAGTGCTGGCGCAAGGCGCTTAGCAACATATAGAGCTCTGCCGCGCTGGTTTGCTCCAGAGACTCATCGCTTTCAGAAAAGGCCAGCAGTCGCAGACCATGGGGGCCCGTTACAAAGGCACTATCGATCATCGTGCTGTCGAGTCTGCGCAAATGGCGCAAGGCATCGCCAAAATGGAACGATGATTCCAACCCTAATATCGACAGGCTGTCATTACGTGGCAAGCCTAGGTCCAGCAGCAGGGTTTGCTGCCCACTTTTCTGCACGCCTAGCGCCATATGAGTGGTCAGCAGGGCTCCATCGGCGTTGCATTGCGCGCCGTAGAGCACCGTCAGCCCCCCCAGGTCCGGATTCGGCGCCACGGGTGGAAGGCGTTTGCTGAGGCGCCGAACCAGCCCGGCCACCTCACTGGCTCGCGACCCGTAAGCCACGAAGTCCCGCGCACCAGCGCGCATGGCATTGAGCACCAGCTGGTTATCCATACCATCGCCCAAGGCCACAATGGCGATCATTGGCTTGGCTTCTAGGACGCCTTCAATCAGGGTGCTTTGGCTGACCAGGTTCTCCCGGTCCAAGCCAATGAAAATCACGTTGGCGAAGGTCACGTCGATCAGCGCCAGCAGTTCATCCAGGCTGCTACCGGCTCCCACTATCTGGCCCAGCGGAGCCAAGGCGCCTTGCAACCATTCCAGATCACCCTCATTACGGGTGATTGCCAGAAACGTCTGACTCAGGTTCTCGCTCATTGGGATAACCCACTACGGCGGTCAAAGTTGCCGTTTTCCAGGAAGAACAGGCGGTACCAATTCGGATCATAAGTGCGCAGGTGTTCACCGGGCAGTTGTGGCAGGGCCGCGTTGGCCGCCAGCGGTTGAACCAGGTGGGGAGTTACAATCATCAGCAATTCACGCTCTTCGCTTTGAATCGCCGAGCTTCGAAAGAATGCCCCCAATATCGGGATGTCTCCAAGCCCTGGGAATTTATTCACCGCCGACCGGTTGTTACTGCTGATCAAGCCACTGATCACGAAACTCTCGCCATCTGCCAGCGAGATACTGGTGTCGGTTCGTCGAACGGTCAGTGCCGGTACGGTCACACCCGCGATACTTACCGCATTGGTAAAGTCGAGCTCACTGACTTCCGGCGCCACCTTCATGACGATGCGATCTTTGCTGATCACCGTCGGTGAAAGCGCTAGGCGAATACCAAACTCTTTGTACTCAATCGAAACAGAGTCGCTTCCTGAACTGGGAACCGGAATGGGAATCTCGCCACCTGCAAGGAAGCTCGCCGTCAAACCGCTGAGCACTACCAACGAAGGGCGCGCCAGTGTGTAGGCAAAACCGCTGTTTTCAAGGGCATTGATCATCCCAAGCACCTTGCTGCTACCACCCCCCCAAACGATGTTGAACATGTCGTTGGCAAGCGGAATGGCCGGCACCGTCGCGCTGACGGTACCGGGCGATACGGTAACACCTGGGACGGTACCGGGCGCTCCGAAAAGAAAATTGTTCGACCCCTTACCGAAGATCGAAGCACCTGCTTCCTTGAGCTTGGATCGGCTGACTTCAACGAATCGAATATCGGTCTGTACCTGCGAAGGCAACAGCGGGTCCTGCGAAGGGGGAATCGAGGTGGGGGCCATGTCGTTGGTGGCCCTGCCCTTGACGAATACCATGCTTTGGCTTGGTTGCTTCGAACAAGCGGTCCAGACCATCAAGCTGGTGACCCCCGTTTCCATGCCCGTCAACGTAAAGCCGTCAGAACCGATCGGCTGAACATCAGCAATTTTTGGGTCTCCTATAGCAACACGAGTGATTGCTACCGGCGCACGCATTTCTTGCTGCAAACCCTGACCCACTTCGACGACTGAAGGAATTTGACTCGCGGTTGAACAACCGACGGGAGCGGCCAGGGCAGCAGTAAAGGGAGATATCGAAAAAGCCAGGGCGGTACCCGCCAATAATGTGCATAGCGGCACGGAACGACTGCGCATAGTTGGGCATCCTTGCAGAAATCAGGGGGTTTTCTGGGCGACTTGAGTACCGCGTATCACTTCCATGCCGCGCGGTTTGGCAGCAGCGGCAACTGTGGTGGGCGCTCTTTCAGGCGCAGCTTGTGACAACTGACTGAAGCGATAGAGTTGGCGGTTGACTGCATCCAGGTTATGCGTGTGGTTCTCGTTGGCCCAATAACGCTCCAAATTCTTTTCATCCGCACTGCGTACTGCCAAACGTAGAGAGCCTGCCTGAGCGGCCAGCATCAAACGGCTAACCAACGCTTCAGGCACGGCAACAACAGCAGTGCGCACTGCCTCGGACCGCTGAACGTGTTTCTCTTTGTCCTTGCCTTCACCAACCTCTGTGGCAGGCTTGCCATCGTTGGCCACTCCAAGGGTTTCGCCGAAGCTCAAAAGGCGTAGAGCGGGCAACGCAACTTGTGCCGACTGTTGAGGATTATTTGTCTCGGAGCGCAAGAAAACGAGCACATCGACATAGTCTCCAGGGCGAACCTGCCCTGCGGCGCCGATCACTTCATCGACGCCAATGGCAACAGCCCGCTCACCTGGGCGAATCATCCGTGCCAGAGGGCCACCACCATCGAAGCTTGAGTCTTCAAGCCAACTGCCAGCAGGCAAGGCTCGCCAAGTACTGCGCCCAATCACTTCCTCGGGTTTTTTGTAGCTGCCTGCCGGCGCCACCTGAAGGTGCTCGACGACGATGTCATCAGCGGTCAGGGCTGTGTAGGCTGGGACATCTCGGCGCAACACCAGGACAGGGTTGCGAATTTCGTTGGTAGCCTTGGCTACAACTTGCTCGACAGGTGCAGGTGCCACCGGATCTGGCGTTGCCACCGCGACCACAGGTTCGGGGGCACGACTCAAGACCAGCCCCCAATACCCGGCAATGATCGCACCCAGTAGAAAAATACCCGCCAGCACCATGGTAAAACGACTGCTCATGACGATCCCTCCCCTTACTACTTCCTTAGAACGCCAGCGCAGAGCCTTGGCACGCTGTGGCGGAAATAACTATTTCGCTATTACAAGGTAGCGCAAACAAACCAAAATGCCATCATCGAAATGCAAATAATTGACGCACTAAATCGGAACTTTCAAAAACAACAACTTAATGACGTCAACTTTAGAATTATAACTTTAGTGATAATGCTTTCTTACAGTTGCTGTGGATCCTGTTATTGACAATGCTGTGATGGCAAAGGGGAATCACCCCGGCGGTTTAAATGTCTGCATCGCTGGATGCACAAGGAGATAGGAATATGAACCTGCTGCGTTTTTTCAAAGGTATTAGGCGATTCCTTGGCGATAAGGAAGGTGCATCCGGTATTGAGTATGCAATCATTGCAGCGATGGTCGCTGTTGTCATTGCAGGACTTTCTCCAGGTGTGGGTACCGCAATCACCACCAGTTTCGGCAAAATCAATACTGCTCTGGGCACGCCCGTCGGCGGCTAACTTTCAAGCATACATGCATCAAAATACGCTCATGAATTAAGTAGGTACATCCCATGCCGGCACCTTCCCCACGTCAACAACTCCTGTTAGTCGACGATGAAGAAGACGCTTTACTGGAACTGGCCGAACTGCTGGAGGGCGAGAGATTTTCCTGCTTCACCGCCACTTCGGTGAAACTCGCCCTGCATCACCTGACTCTTCACCCGGACATCGCCTTGGTGATTACCGACCTGCGCATGCCAGAGGAAAGTGGCATGTCGTTGATCAAGCGGCTACGCGCTCATGCGGATCGCCAGTATTTACCGGTCATTGTCACTTCGGGCCACGCCGATATGGATGATGTTAGCGACATGCTGCGGTTGCATGTACTCGATCTGTTCCGCAAGCCTATTTATCACGTTCGTTTGCTCGAAACGCTTAACAACCTATTTCCCCAACCCCGCGCTCATCTGGCGAACCAAAACCAGATGTAGGCGCGGGACTTTTCTTGTTTGTTGAATAGGCGATCAATAATAACTCCCGGGATAGCCAATTGCTTCCCGGGAGTTTTTTGTATCCAAACCACTTACAATTGGTAGGTGAAACTTATGGTATACCGCGGACGTCGGTTAAAACTGTCCAGCGCAATATCCGACATCGGCTTGGCGGCTTCCAACGCAATGTTGTAATAGCGCGCATCGCCAAATCGAAGCCCTAGGGCGATGGATGAAAGTTCGGAATCCTGGATCGGCTGGTCGTTGAATTTGACTCTCGCCGCATCCACTACGCCATAGGGTTGCAGCACTTTCACCCAGGCGCCATCACGCTTGAAGCTGTAGTTGAGTTCATAGGCCGCCCCCCAGCCTTTGTCACCTGAAGCCTGGTCGCTTGGGTAGCCGCGGCCGAAGGTTTGCCCGCCGAACACGGCGCGTTCGCTGTCGGCCAGGTTGTCATCGGACCAATAGACGGCCCCGGAGATGACGCCCTGCCAGTTTTCCAGGAAGCGATTGCTTTGCACGCCCGACAGGCGCAGGCGGAAGAAGTCGAGATCGTAGCCGGCCTCGGTTTTCGCACCCATGCCGTCGATGCCCCGATACAGGCCGGCACTGAGGATTCGAAGCTGTTCGGCGTCTGATTGACTCCAATCGCCTTCGATCGCCAGCGCCCGGATATCCGTGCGCGTGTTGATCTCGACTGGGAAGCCGACTACCTGGTAATCGGTCTTGTCATTGACCGCGTACAGGCGCCCGCCCAGGCTGAGCGACTCGGTGGGCGAGGCGATAAAGGGGTGGGTCACGCCGAGGGAGAAGCGGTCGTTTTCTCGATGGGGTTTGAGTTCGAGGCCGTTGTCCAACAGCAGGTGGGTGCCGGGGTCGCTGCGGTAGGTCGAGGCCGACAGGCTTAGTTGGGTGCCTTCGCTGCCCATGAACTGGCTGTAGTCCAGGCGGTAGTAATGTTCGTGGTCTTCGCCTGGGGGGAACAGGCCGCTCACGGTGATTTGCTCGGCCCATGAGGTTTGCGCGTTGCTGCTCAGCGACAGCAATGCCTGGGTTTGATCGCGGCTGCCTTCGGTCAGGTTCAGGCTGGTAGTGATGGGTTTGCGCGAAGCTTGTGCGATCAGTTTCGAGCCGCCGTCGGTGGTGCCCGGTGGCGGTACTTGCGCCTGCAGGGTCAGGCCGGGCACGCGACTCATCAAGGTGGTGTAGCGCTCGAAGGTCTTGCGGCTCAAGGGGCGTTCGGCCTTGAGCTGGGTGATCAGTTTGTCGATGTACTTGGACACCGGGCCGATATCACCCTTGAGTTCGTAATAGCGGATGTAGCCTTCTACGAGTACGACGCGGACCAGCCCATCCTTGAAATCTTGCTGCGGCAGGAAGGCATAGGACAGCAGATAGCCGTCGCTCTGGTAGCGCTGGGTGAGGCTGCGGGTTGCGTCGATCAACTGGGCCAGGGTGGTTTGCTGGTTGATAAACGGCGCGTAGGCGGCGCCCAGCTCTTTGAGTGGATAGACCGTGCCGCCCTCGATGCGAATCTTGCGCACCAGCACCTGGGTGTTCATCAGCAAGGGTTGTTGCGACGCTTTGGGGCTGGGCAGTTGAAGGTTGGGCGTGGTGGGTCGGAAGGCATCCGTTGGAAGGTTGGAAGCCGGCAGGTTGCGTTCGACGTCGTTGCTGTTGAGATAACGCGGAAGGGTATCGGCAAAAACACTGGCAGAACTCAAGCCCAGCACCAGTACTGCAATAGCTCGCATAGGACACTCCATGACCGATAAGACTTCCTGAAACACCTGACCGTTGTAGGAGCCGGGTTTACCCGCGATGGCCGCACCGCGATACATCAGGCAAACCGCAGCGCATTCATCGCGGCTAAAGCCGGCTCCTACCCGACCGTTGTAGGAGCCAGGTTTACCTGCGATGGCCGCACCGCGATACATCAGACAAACCGCAGCGCATTCATCGCGGCTAAAGCCGGCTCCTACCCGACCGTTGTAGGAGCCGGGTTTACCCGCGATGGCCGCACCGCGATACATCAGACAAACCGCAGCGCATTCATCGCGGCTAAAGCCGGCTCCTACCCGACCGTTATAGGAGCCGGGTTTACCCGCGATGGCCGCACCGCGATACATCAGGCAAACCGCAGCGCATTCATCGCGGCTAAAGCCGGCTCCTACCCGACCGTTGTAGGAGCCGGGTTTACCCGCGATAGCCGCACCGCGATACATCAGACAAACCGCGGCGCATTCATCGCGGCTAAAGCCGGCTCCTACCCGACCGTTGTAGGAGCCGGGTTTACCCGCGATAGCCGCACCGCGATACATCAGACAAACCGCAGCGCATTCATCGCGGGTAAACCCTGCTCCTACGCGGGTTCAGCTTAGGGGGTAGATGAACGGTCGTCGAACCGAATCAGCGTTGCCCATGAAGCTTACCGGTGAGGCCATTGAGCAGGCCGCCCAAGCCGCTGGTTGCGCCGGTGCCGCTGCCGGCCTCGGCCCCGTTGGCGTTGAGCAGCGTACCGACTTGGGCGACGGTACCGCCCACTGCGTTCACCGTTGCACCCAGGTTTGTGGCCACGGGGTTGTTGGACGTGCCGGCGATGCTGGTACCCAGGCCGCTCACGGCCGAACCCAATTGGGTGGTCAGCCCAGCGACTGGAGCCCCCAGGCCAGTGGCGCCGCCCACTTGCTGGGTGACGTTGGCGACCGAGTTGATCACCGGGGTCAGGCCGGCGCTGACGTGAGAGGTCAGCCCCGCAACCGGTGCACCGAGCGCGGTGTTGGGAGCGCCGGAACCACCGAGGATCGGGCCGGCCGAAGCGACGGTGTTGCCACCCGACAAGCCGGTCAGGCCAAGGCCGCCGAGTACTCCGTTGTTGGTCCCGCTGGCCACGCCCAAACCTGCGCCGCCAACGATACCGCCCACCGCTTCCAGCAAGCCGCCATGGCCGCCGCCATTGGCCGGGGCTACATAACCACCTGCGTTGCTGGTAGCGCCGGAAACGTTGGACAGCACACCGCCGACCAGGGAGGTGACGGGGTTGCCACCGCCTGCGCCCGAGACTTTGTCGCCTGCAGCGTCAAGGGTGCCGCTGACTTTTTGCAGCAGCCCGTTCACCGGATCGCCCAGGCCGGTACCACTGCCCAGGTTGCCGGTGGTGTTTTCAACCAGCGAGACCACGGGCACCAGCACGCCATTGCCGAGTTTGCTGGTCGCGTCGCTCAAGTGGCCGTCGGTGACAGCGCCGGTGAGGGTGTTGCCGAGCATGGTCACCGCATCACCCACGTGGGTGACGACACCGCCCACGGTCGGTACGACGTGGCCAACCAGGGGTACTTGCGAAATGGGGGAGTCGGTCGCCAGCGAAGAAAGGCTGCTGCCCAGATCAGAGACACCACCACCCAGGCCGGAAACGGCGCTGGTGACGCCGCCAACAGTGGTGCCCACGGCATTGTTGCCTGTGCCCAGCTGGCCAAGCGCTTCGCTCAGGCCTGTGCCGACGGTATTGACCGCTTGCGCAACCGTGACCACCAGGCCGCCGCCCGTGGAACCGACCACCGGCACGCTGCCCAGCGTGGAGCCAAGATTGCCCAGGCCGCTGGCCACGCCGGTCAAGGTCGTGCCAACGCTGTCCACCACAGTCGCCGTCACCAGTGGAGTGCCTGTACCGGTACCTGGGCCGGTGCCGGGGCCAGTACCCGGATCGGTGCCAGGCCCCGTGCCTGGACCAGTGCCCGGATCAGTGCCAGTGCCAGGGCCGGTACCAGGATCAGTCCCGGTAATGGGCCCAGTGCCTGTGCCTGTGCCTGTGCCTGCGCCATCGCCGCCGCCAGTGCCGCCAGTGCCAGCGCCTGTACCATCGCCGCCAGTCCCCGTTCCGTCTTCTCCTGTTCCGTCGCCACCGGTGCTAGTACCGGTGCCATCCGTGGTACCGCTGGATTCATCCACCGAGCCGTACGAGCCACCGCCACCGCTATGGCAACCGCCCAGGCTCATGCTGACCGCCAGCACCAAGGCTAACGCAGTACTGGCTTTCCCTATCAAATGACTGTTCATGGCTAATCCCTGCTGACGCTCATATGGCAATCCGAAAAGTGGCTACACGTAGGCGCAACAACTCCGTATGGGTCGCATTTATCAGGGGTCGGCCATTAAGCTGCAATTCCCAACTTGGTATTAATAACTTATATACAGGCCTGAATAATTAACCGAATGCCTAGTTATAAAAAATTTATTTGCTTTTAAAATCAATAACTAATAACTACAAATAATACACATAGAATAATGTCATTTTTTCGCCACACCCAACTAACCTGCGTCGCCAGCAACAACTGGTTATACTATCGCGCCTTTTTACTGGAGATGACCAATGCCCGCCCCCGTCTGGTGGCTACTGTGCCTGCCGTTTATTGCCGGCGCCTTCATACCCCTGCAAGCGGGGATCAACGGTCAACTGGCCAAGCAGGTCTCCAGCGTGTTCGCCGCCGCACTGATCTCCTTTGCAGTGGGGTCGCTGGCACTGCTGGCGCTGGTGTTGTCACAGCGCGAAATGCCGGGTTTCGCAGCGCTCAAAGGCCTGACGTGGTGGCACTGGAGCGGCGGCCTGTTGGGTGCGTTCTTTATCACCACCGCCGCGTTCAC
Source organism: Pseudomonas sp. KH_021 (assembly GCF_057838865.1). NCBI lineage: Bacteria > Pseudomonadati > Pseudomonadota > Gammaproteobacteria > Pseudomonadales > Pseudomonadaceae > Pseudomonas > Pseudomonas sp. KH_021. The sequence continues at coordinate 5,608,635 of NZ_CM174477.1, forward strand.
CGGCCCTCGCATCGGCGCGATGCTGTTTATGGCGCTGGTACTGGCCGGGCAACTGGCGATGGCCCTGGCGCTGGATCATTTCGGCTGGGCCGGCTTTCGCCAATCGTCTGTCACCTTCGGCAAGGTCGCAGGCCTGGTGCTGATCCTGGCCGGCGTATGGATGATCCGTCGCGGCTGAGGTCGTTCAATCGATCACGTCGAATTCGACCCGGGCCATCTGGCCGCTTTCATCCAGCACGCTGAGCTGATGTCGGCCCACCTCGATAAAACTGGCCGCCAGGCTGTCCTGGCCTAGGGTTTCGCCCTGCGGCCTGCCGTCGATAAACCACCAGCGCCGCCCTTCCCCGCCCAACGCTGACAGCTTGAGGCGCAGGGGCTCGTGGCTGGCCGCCGGACGGCGCAGGTGATCGGCCTCCCGTACACCGATAATAGAAAGCGGCGATTGGGCGGTCAGCACAGGCGGGCATGCACTATCGATGGCGGGCAAGCGGGCTTCCCGGCGCTCAGCCCGAGTCAGCCAAGGCTCCAGGGGTGCAGGCCATACGGCGATAGCTCGCGGCTGGGCGCTAGGGCAGCCGGGGCCAACCCGCAGTCCCTCGGCATTGACCCAGGTTTTTTCCAGCAGGCCGACACTCAAGGGTTGATCGGCCGCCATCAAGGTCGGTGGCGTGGTGCCGTCCAACGTCCAGGCAAAACGTTGGCGCCGACAGTTGTTGTCGTGACGCGCCAGCGGCTGGCCCAAAGGCCAGCAAATGGCAGCCACCCCAACGCTGGCCGGCACCGCCAGTACAGGGGTGGCGATGCCGCGCTGGCTGTCGCGATTGGTCAGCACGTCGTGGACTTGCAGCATCAAGGGCGCCGCCGATGCCAGGCCAAACTGCCCCGGCACCGGCGTGCCGTCCGGGCGGCCGATCCAGATACCGATCAAATAACGCGGGCCAACGCCAATCGACCAGGCATCGCGAAAGCCATAGCTGGTGCCGGTCTTCCAGGCCAGCACCGGGCGTTGCAGCAAGTCGGCATGCGGGTCCAGGTCGGGTCGGGCCTGGCCTGCGAGAATGCGCCGCACGATCCAGGCGGCACCGGGCGACATCATGGGCCGTTCGCGCAGCAAATCCTGAGGCTGGAAGCGCAAGCCCGCGCTCTTGCCGCCTCGGGCAAAGGCGCTGTAACCGGCCACCAGATCTTCCAGGCGGCTGCCTGCCCCACCGAGTGCCAAGGAGAGATTGGGCTCGGCCAGTGTCGGCAGCAGCAATGACAACCCACCGTTGCGCAACTGCGCGGCAAAGCGCTTGGGCCCCAGGGCCTCCAGCAACTGCACCGCCGGCAGGTTCAGTGACAACGCCAAGGCAGAGCTTGCCGCCACCGGGCCGCTGAACCCTGCCGAGAAGTTGCCGGGCCGGTAATTGCCATAACGGCGGGGGACGTCCTGCAGCAAGGATTCAGAATGGATCAGGCCGGCGTCCAGCGCCATGCCATACAGGAACGGTTTGAGCGTCGAACCCGGTGAGCGCACGGCACTGACCATGTCCACATGGCCGAAGCGGCGCTCATCTGCGAGGTCGACCGAGCCCAGGTAGGCACGCACTGCCATGCTCTGCGCCTCGACCACCAGGATGGCCGCGGAGGTGCGCTCCGGCAAGCGCGCACGCCAGCCCAGCAGCAGGTCTTCAAGGCGACGCTGCAGGGCCGCATCCAGGGTGGTCTGGATCAGGGGTGGGCTGTCTCGTCGGTTCAGGCGGCGGGCCAGCAGCGGCGCCAAGGCGGGTTCCTGGCGCGGTGCCAGCAGCAGGGGCTCTTGCAGTGCTTCATCCACCCGAGCCTGCGGCCATACCTGGTACTCGGCCAGACGCTTGAGGACTTTATCGCGTGCGGCCTGCGCGCGTTTGGCGTGGCGATCGGGGCGCAATCGGCTGGGTGCTTGCGGCAGTACGGCCAGCATGGCGGCCTCGGCGGGCGTCAGGTGCAGTGGCGACTTGCCCAGGTACGCCCAACTGGCCGCGGCGACGCCCTGCAAGGTTCCGCCAAACGGCGCGCGGTTCAGGTACAACTCCAGAATCTGCTGCTTGGACAAGTGCCATTCCAACTGCAGGGTTCGCCACAGTTGGCGCAGCTTGCCCGACAGGGTTCGCGAATGCGGGTCCAACAGGCGCGCCACCTGCATCGACAAGGTGCTGCCACCCGACAACACGCGTCCACCCCTTAGGTTTTGCCAGGCTGCGCGCCCCAGGGCCACCGGATTAACGCCGGGGTGCTGATAGAACCAGCGATCTTCGTAGGTCAGGAGTGCCTGCAGGTAATACGGCGACACCTGCTCGGTGGTGACGGGATAGCGCCAAACGCCGTTGGCATCGGCGAAGCGCCACAGCGGCGTACCGTCTTCGGCCAGCACCACTCGCGCCAGGTCATCCGCCGGCAGCGGCAAAGGGAAAAGCCGATCCGCGACCCCTACCGCACAGGTCAGGCCCAACACCAGGCCCAGCCCCAGCACACAACGCCTGGCCACTGGATGGCGGGGCCATACTAAGCTCAAATACACGCCAACCCACCTTTATACGTGCGCACGGAACTGACCCTACGCAAGCGTGGCCCAAGGCTCAAGACAGGCGACTTCGCCCGACCATTGATCAGGATGCAAACATGCATGTAGAAAGCTTTTTTGAATGGCTGGGGCAAGCGCTCGGTGCCGTCATTCGTTTTATCGTCGACGGTTTGAGCGGGCTGTTTGGCATCCTCGCCAATGCGGGCAGCAACTTTATCGAAGGGCTTTCCTCCACCTTAGGCATGGACACTTCGCTGATCAGCATACTGCTGTTGATCATTGGCTTGATGCTGCTGTATTCAGCGGTGCGGGCATTCATGCGGGCCTCGATCGTGATGGGGATCATCTGGCTGATTCTGGGGTTGTGGATAATGAGCTGGTTGATTCACTGAACCCACCGTTCGCGGTATGTCTGATCCACCGCGGTGAAGGCGACACGGTAGATCAGATACACCGCGGTGACATCATCGCGGGCGAGCCCGGCTCCTACAAACACCACCGCCCCGGTAGGAGCTGAGCTTGCTCGCGATGAAGGCGACACGGTGGTCCGGCATTCCGGCGAGCCCGGCTCCTACCGGGGTTTGATGACCAGGCTGGGGGGTGTCTCACCCAGGGCCTGCCAGTTGGGCCGATACATTGATTCCACCTGCGGCGGCGGCACTTTGTAGGTGCCCGGTGTCACGGCGCGGGCCAGGTACAGCAGGTGCGTGGTGCCGTATCCGTCCAGGTTCAAGGCTGCCACGTAGCGGTCGTCACGAAACTCTTGATGCTGCAGGTTGGCGTTCTGCATCGCGTCACGCCATTCCTTCACATGGCTGCCGGCGTTGTCCAGGCTGGCGGCGCTCTGGGCCAGGTTTTGGTTTTCCAACTCCAACCCGGCTGGCAGCAAGTCCACCACCAGTGCATCCGGTACCCGCTGTTTAGCGGTGACGGCCAGATGCACCAGCACCAAGTCGCCACTGTTGATCGCCTTGAGGTTCAGCGCCCGGCCATCCAGCCCCAGATAGTCGCGACGAATGCTCAGGTTTTCACCCCCCGCAGTCGGCGCCTGCTGTGGATAACCCGAGAGCGTCATCTGCTGGTACAGGGTTTCGCTGCCAAGGTTGCGCACGCTTAAGGGTGAGGCGAGCAGCGGCCCTTCCAGTTTCAGTCCCGGTTGCGCATTGCTGAGCTCGCGCGTCTCGTTGGCGCTGGAGAACTGCGCTTGCCAAGGCACCTCGGGTTTGCCAAGAAAACCGCGCCCCGCCAGAAACAATGCATTGCGTTCCTGCGTCGAAAGCCACCGGCTGGCGGCCAGTTGATCAGACAGCTCGAACAAGCGCTGCTCTCGTTGCCCAGCAGCCAGATCGTTCTCTTGCAGCAGCGCCAGTATCAGCGCTTGATCGCGCAACGGGCTGCCATAGTCCGCCAGCCATTCATTGCCTTGGCGCGCTGCCACCAGCCCAGCCTGCATCGCCTGATCGGCGCGCGGCTGATCGCCCATTTTCTGCAGCGCAATGGACAGTTGTACCAATGGCAGACCGGAGCGGGCATCGGCGCGTCGTTCAAACAGGCTGCGCAGCGCGCCCAGTGGCGCCTGTTGGCTGCGGGCCAACACCAGGCCCGCATAAGCCTGCACGGCGAAGCGGGTGTGCTCGGCGTTCTCGCTGTAGCTGACTTCGATCAGGTTGCGCTCCTGCACATAGCGCAACAGCCGCTCGCTGGCTTTTTTCAAGGCCTCGGCCGGCACCGCGAAACCCTGCTCGCGAGCGCGCAGCAAAAAGTCGGTGACGTAGGCGGTCAGCCAATATTCTTCTTCGCCGTCCGCGCTCCACAGCCCGAAGCTGCCGTTGTAGCGCTGCATGCCCAGCAGACGCTCGATGCCCAGCTCGATCTTGCGTTGCCGTACATTTGCAGGCTCGCCTTCAAGGCCCAGGCGCTTGAGGGTGGCCGAGTCGGCGTACAGGGAAGGATAAAGCCCGCTGGTGGTCTGCTCCGAGCAACCATAGGGGTACGCCTTGAGCGCACGAATCTGCTCGCCCAGGTTCAAGGGCGGGCGGCTCGACAGGGCCAGCAAAGCTTCACGACCGGCGGGCTCAAATTGCTCCAGGTCACCCGCTGGCAGTTGCCACGGCTGGTCCTTGAGCACCACGCGATAGTGCTTGAGCTGTGCCGGGTAGGCCGGGCGCACGCCCAAGGTCCACTCGCGGCTGAAGGCGTTCAATGACTCGCCCGGCAGATCAAGGCCGTCGACCTGCACCCTGACGCGGCCCTGACCAAGCCCGCCCAGGGCCTGCACGGGAATTTTCAAGGTGGTGCGCTGGCCTTCGCTCAAGGTCACGCTTTGATCGGTAGCGCCGAGCAGCGTCAACTGGCCGTCTACCGCCAGTTGCACCTTGAGGGTTTGCGCCTTGCCAGACAGGTTCGAAAGATCCAACGCCAATGTGGTCTGGTCACCGCCGGCCAAAAAGCGCGGCGCTGAAAGCTCGGCAATCAGCGGTGCGGCAATCACCGTCTTGGCTTCGGCCATGCCATAGCGCTCGTCCGTCCAAGCCTGGGCCATCAGTCGCAACTCGCCGTTGAAGTCGGGTATGTCCAGGCTGACCTCACCCTCGCCCTGCTCGTTCAAGGCGACCGGCGCACTTTGCAGGGCGACGATGGTGATGCTGGTGTCCGGGCGCTTGCCGCCCTTGGCCAGGCCCGCGTCACCGCCAAAGGCCAGGCTGGCCAGACGCCCCTGCCCGGCCTCGATCAATTGCCCATAGATATCCAGTTGGTCAGCACCATAGGCCTTGCGCCCGAACAGGCTGGCAAACGGGTCTGGAGTCTTGTAGTCGGTGATGTTGAGGATGCCCACATCAACCGCCGCCACTAGCACATGCACCTGGCTGGGCACACTGCCGTCGGCATTGCGCGCCTGCACCTTGACCTTGAGGGGTTGCTTGGGTCGCATTTTTTCGGGTGCGCTGACCGTCAACGCCAGTTTTCGCTCGGCACGGTCCAGCGGCAGATGCAGCACCCCGACCGCCCGCTTGGGCGTGGTGTTGGCCTTGCGCTCGCCGGGGCGAATCACCAGGGCGCTGAAATACAGGTCGTGGCGCAGCCATTTCGGGTCGAGCTTGACCGCAAATTGCTTGCCTTCGGCCGGCACGTCGATTTCCTGCCACCACAATGGCCCCTCGCTGGACTCGACCAGCAGATAGCCTTTGCCCGCCGCAGGCGGGGTGACCGTCACGTTAGCGGTGTCGCCATCGGCATAAACCGGTTTATCCAGCGCCAACTTGACCTGATCGGGGCGTACTGCGCCGCCTTCAGCGTTGTCCTGGGCGCGGTAGCCCGCCCAGAAGCGCAAGCTGCTGACCAAGCCGGTCTGCGGGTCTTCGACTTCGACGCGGTACGGCCCCCACTCTACCGGGAAGCTGACCTTGGCCGTTTCGCCGCCTGCGATGTTCAACGTCTGCTCACTCAAAGTCAGGTACTTCTCGTTGAAGTTGTAGCTCCAGCCGTCGTTGTCGGAGTAGTTCCAGTAATAGTCGCGCCGCTCGCGCACCAGCCGCACCTTGAGGTTGTCGGCGGCCAGTTTGTGGCCGTCCTTGTCAGCCACCAGCAATTCGAACTCGGCCTGGGCATCACCGTCGGTTTCTTCGCCCGTGAACAAACCACGCACACCCGGCAGCCGGTCCGCTGGCCAGATAGGCTGGTTGAAGCGCCGGGTGATCGGCCGTCCACCGGACTCCTGCAAACTGGCCTGGACGATCAATTCCAGCGGCGAGCGCGCTTCGGCCCATTTGCTCTCGATCGACAGGGTTGCCTTGCCGGCATTATCGAGAGTGGTTTCATCCAGCTCCAGATCCTGGCTCAACTGTTCTTCGGTGACCGAGCCGAACTGATAGCCCGGCAGCGCCTCAACCGCCTCGCGCAGGGGGCGCACATACGCCTGCCCGCTCAGGCGATTACCCGAGGCCGGCGCACCATAAAGATAGCGGCCGGTGACATCGATCTCTACGCTCTGATCCGGGCTGATCGGGGTGTCGCTGCCCTTGAGCTCCAGGGCCAGGCGTTCAGGCAGAAAATCCTCGACCTGGAACTCGTACAGCTGTGGCTTGCCGTCGCCCAGGTCGAACACCAATTGCCAGCGACCGGTGGGGGCTTCGGCCGACAGCTCCAGGGGATATTGATAGAGCCCGCTGGCATCTGCCTCCCAGACAAACTTGCGGCTGACCTGCTCGTCTGGCCGACGGACTTCGACGTTGACCGGCTGGGGTTTGAGGGCACGGCCATCGTTGTCACGCAGCAGCGCATTGAGCAGCACCGTTTCACCGGGGCGATAAAGGTCACGCGGGCCAAACACGAAAAATTGCAACGGGTGCGCCTGCGGCCCCGTGATGTCGAACTCGGCCAAATCCAATGCGGCGGTATTCAATCGCAGCAACGTGGTTTGTTCACCCTGCTGGGCCACCAGCACCTCGGCCTTGGCAGGCAACGAAAGCTGCGCATGGCCACCCTGCTCGGTCTTGGCCTGGGCCAGTACTCGGCCATTGCCATCCAGCACTTCAAGCGCAACACCTTCCATGGCCTTGCCGCCCTCGAGCGCCTGGGTGAAAACGTCCAGGCGATTGCGATAGCGGTGCACTGAGACGCCGATATCGCTCAAGGTAAACAGCGTTGCCGGCTGCGAATAACCGTAGGTGCCCGAGGCACGCATCACGGCCAGGTACACGCCGGGTTGCTGCAAAGGCTTGAGACCGGCGATGGGCAACAGCACTGTTTCGCGGGTGTTGCGTGCAGGGTTCAAGTCAAAACGTCCACCGTAGACCAGCTCTGCCATCGGCAACAGGTCACGGGACTCATAACTCTGCAGGCTACTGTTGCGCCCCCACTGGCTGAGAAAGGCTGGCAAGGATTCGGGCTTGATACGAAAGAACTCGACATCGACCTTGGCCACGTTCAGGGCGATGACCGGCAGACCTTCAGCCAGTCGAGTGGGCAACAACGAACCGCGGCTGGCAAAGCCGATGCTGGGCTCAAGGTCGCGGGTTTCCAGGCGGCTGACGTATTCACTGGCCAGTTGCTGGCCGTTGACCGCCCGCACGCCGGCGTCGATGGTCAGCACCAGTTTGCGCTTGGGTTCAAGATGACGAAGGCGCAGCTCCATCAGGTTATCGGAGAGCTCCCATGCGCCATCGACCTTGCCATTCACGGTGTCGACCAGGTGCAACTTGTCAGCGACATTTTGCTGCGGGTCCAGAGGCACCGAGAACGACACCGACAAGGTGCTGGCCCCGTCCAGTTGCACTTCGGAAACGTCCGCCACGCTCAGTTCGCGCCCGGCATAACGCTGGGCCAAGGCCGCCACATCCTGAACGGGTTTGACCACAGGCTGTGCGGTCTGCGCGGGCTTTTCCACAGGCGTTGGCGCAGGATCTGGCTTGTCGCCGGTCGATGAATCACAGGCGCTGAGCAGCGCCAAGGCACAAGCCAGCCACAATCCTTTGTTCAACATGGAAACACTCTTGGGCAGGAGACTCTGAAGGGTTGAACTATAGGTCGTCTTCGGATTGACGGCCAAGGCCCATCGCTGCCGGTACAATGCCGGCTCTCAAGGAGCCCGCATGTCCCTATTCGCACAAGACTGGCGCGACCGCCCGACTCACCGCAAGGTCTGGGCCCTGGCCGCGCCGATGATTCTGTCCAATATTTCCGTGCCGATGGTGGCGCTGGTCGACAGTGCCGTCGTTGGCCACCTGCCCCATGCCCATCAATTGGGCGCGGTGGCGGTCGGCGCCAGCCTCTACAGTTTTTTGGCCTGGGCCATGGGTTTTCTGCGCATGGGCTCGACCGGTTTTGCCGCCCAGGCGGTCGGTCGCAACGATGGTGCGGGCTTGCGCCAGGTGTTGGTCCAGGGCTTGTTGCTGGCAATGCTGTTTGCGTTGTTGATCGGCGTGCTGGCCTTGCCCTTCAGTCATTTGGCGCTGAGCTTCATGCAGCCCTCGGCGGAGCTTGCGCAAACCACCCACGACTTCTTCCAGACTCGGTTGCTCGGTTTGCCCGCGGCGCTGGCAAGCTTTGCCCTGGTGGGCTGGTTTCTGGGTACACAGAACGCACGGGCGCCACTGGCGATTCTGCTGACCACCAATGTGCTCAATATCATCCTCAACCTGTGGTTCGTGCTTGGCCTTGACTGGGGCGTGGTCGGTTCGGCGCGGGCTTCGGTGATTGCCGAGTGGAGCGCCGCGCTGCTAGGCCTGGCCATGACCCGCCCGGCCCTGCGTGCACGTCCCGGCCAGATGCTGTGGGCGGCTTTGGCGACCTGGCAAAGCTGGCGCCCACTGCTGAGCGTCAACCGCGACATCTTTATCCGCAGCCTGGCCTTGCAGACGGTGTTTTTCCTGATCACGGTCCAGGGTGCACGGCTGGGGGACGCGACAGTGGCCGCCAACGCACTGCTGCTCAATGGCCTGCTGTTGACTGCCCATGCCTTGGACGGTCTGGCCCATGCCGTCGAAGCCCTGTGCGGACACGCCATCGGTGCGCGCGACCGGCTCGCCTTGCGGCGCTCGCTGAACGTCGCGGCGGGTTGGTCATTGCTGTGCAGTGTGGTGTTTGCCGTGCTGTTCCTGCTTGGCGGGCACCTGTTTATCGATTTGCAAACCAGCATCGCATCGGTGCGCGAAACGGCTTACCAGTACCTGCCGTATCTGGCGCTGCTGCCCGTGATTGCGGTGTGGAGTTACTTGCTTGACGGGTTGTTCATTGGCGCAACAAAGGCGCGGGAGATGCGCAATGGCATGCTGATCAGCGTGGCCATTGCCTTGCCGTTGGCCTATGCCGCCAGTGGCCTGGGCAACCATGGGCTGTGGCTGGGGTTTCTGCTGTTCATGGCCCTGAGGGCCGTAACGCTGGGGGCGATCGGCTGGCGCTTGCAGCGCCAGGATGCCTGGATTCGGTAAACCTGTAGCCGCTGCCGAGAGGCTGCGATCGCTGTAGCCGCTGCCGTTAGGCTGCGATCGCTGTAGCCGCTGCCGTTAGGCTGCGATCGACCGCAGAGCGGGCGCGGGATCTTGAGATCCGCGTTGGCGCCCCTGACGGGCCGCATCGCAGCCTATCGGCAGCGGCTACAGTGCAATCACGACGACAGGTACGAAGAGCGGGTCAGCCCCAACCGCAGTGCATCCAGGAACTGGGTGCGTTCGCGGGCGGTGATCTTGGCGCTGGCGCATTTGTCGCGGTAGTGAGTCATCAACTCTTCCGGCGACAGGTGCACGTAGCGCAGCATGTCTTCGATGGTGTCGTGGGTCTCGATACCGGCGTGGTACACGCTGCCATCCAGGTTCTGGTAGATGTTCACCGAGTCGGTGTCGCCGAACAGGTTGTGCATGTCACCCAGGATTTCCTGGTAGGCACCGACCAGGAAGATCCCCAGCAGGTAGTCCTCGCCCTCCTTCATCGCGTGCACCGGCAGGCTGGTCTCGATGCTTTGCTCATCGACGTACTGGTTGATCTTGCCGTCCGAGTCGCAGGTCAAATCCTGCAGTACAGCACGGCGCATTGGCTCTTCGTCCAGACGGTGCAGCGGCAAGATCGGCAGTACCTGGCCGATGGCCCAGGTGTCCGGCAGGCTCTGGAACACCGAGAAGTTGCAGATGTACTTGTCGGCCAGCTTGTCGTTGAGTTCGTCCAGCACTTGGCGGTGCGAGCGCTGGCGAGCCTTCAACGAGTTGTGCAGGCGTCGGCAAACGGCAAAGTAGCACTGCTCGGCCAAGGCCTTTTCTGCCAGGGTGATCTTGCCGTCGGCATACTGGGCAGCCACGTCGCTCATGTAGTGAGTGGCGCGCCAGTAAGTCTCGGTGACCATCTCGATATCGGTCGGGCCCAGCAGGTCGGCCAGCCACTGGACGGTCTCTGGCAGGTTTTCCTTGTTCTCGATCACCGGGACTTCGTCGTTGTGCTTCTCGACGTCAGTCACCTGCACCACCAGCACGGCGTGGTGGGCGGTCAGCGAGCGACCGCTTTCGGAGAAAATATGCGGGTGCGGCAAGCCTTGGGCGTCGCAGAATTCCTTGAGCATACCGACCACGACACCGGCGTAGTCGTCCATGTCGTAGTTGATCGAGCTGGCGTTGCGCGAGTGAGTACCGTCGTAGTCCACACCCAGGCCACCGCCGACGTCGATATGGTCGACCGGCAGGTTCAAGGCGCGCAGTTCGCCGTAGTAACGAATCGCTTCCTTGAAGCCGTGCTGGTAATCGGCAAGGTTGGCGATTTGCGAGCCCATGTGGAAGTGCAACAGGCGGATGCCCTGGTCAAGGCCGGCATCGCGAAAGCGCTGGACCACTGAAATCAGCTGGGCCGCAGAAAGACCGAACTTGGATTTCTCGCCACCGGTGTCAGCCCACTTGCTCGACGCCAGCGACGACAGGCGCACGCGCAGGCCAACCTGTGGCTTGACCTTAAGCTCAGCCGCCTCTTCGATCACCAGCGCCACTTCCGACTCTTTCTCGATCACGATAAAGACGTTATGGCCCAGCTTCTGGCCCATCAGTGCCAGGCGAATGAACTCGCGGTCCTTGTAGCCGTTGCAAACGATGGTGCCGCCCTTGGGCGCCAGCGCCAGCACCGCCAGCAGCTCAGGCTTGGAACCGGCTTCAAGGCCGATGGAAACGTTTTGGGTGGCGATGATGTTTTCCACCACCGCTTCCTGCTGGTTGACCTTGATCGGGTACAGCGCGGTGTATTGGCTCTGGTACTCAAGGCGCGCGATGTTGGCATCGAAAGCACCGGTCAATTGGCGCACACGGTCTTGCAGAATGTCCGGGAAGCGAACCAGCAAGGGCAGCGACAGGCCGCTCTGGCGCAGCTCATCGACCTGCTCGTACAGATCGATCGGGGCGCTTTTCGGGCCGTTCGGGCGCACTTCCACGCGTCCGGCCTCGTTGATCGCGAAATACCCGGCCCCCCAATGGCGAATCCCGTAAACACTGCGGCTGTCCGCAACTGTCCATTGGCTGCCATCGTCTTTGCGTGTGCGTCGTACGGACATCGAAGTCCCCTATCAATAAAGTCAAAAAACACCGGCCAAGCGGGATGGCGCAGTGTAGAGAATGAAAATGACAATTCTCCGCCTGCCGGAGTAGACCCCGACCACGGACATGAGTTTAGAAGTCCGCCAGCAAAAGACACCGCTTCACACGGTCATGACCGTGTAAAGCATCGGTGAGACTTGTGCAGGCGAGGCGGATCAGCCGCCGGACTTCTTGGCTTTGAAACCCTGTTTGACCAGCTCTGCCAGAAGCAGCTCGACGTGGTCGCCCTGGATCTCGATGACGCCATCCTTGAGCGCACCGCCGGTTCCGCAGCGACGCTTGAGCGTACTGGCCAGTTCCTTGAGTTCGGCTTCAGGCAGCGGCACGCCGCTGATGGTGGTCACCGTCTTGCCGCCACGACCTTTGCTTTCGCGGCGCACACGGGCGATGCCATCCCCTTCGGGAATGAGCGTTTTCTTGCAGATGCAGGCATCTATGGGTTGACTGCAGTCCGGGCAATGCCGGCCAGCGTCGGTGGAGAACACCAGGCCACCGAGGGCGGCGAAGGAGGCGGCTTTCTTGGCCACTTTTGATCCTCTTGGGAGGACAAAAACTGGTCGGTGGGGACCGACCGCGAAGCCCCACTCTGGCAGGGGCAGCGCAACCGAAGCGGTGAGGCTTCGGTTTAAAAAGGCCGCGCAGTGTAACGGCAAAAGCGTCGCTTGCTAAGTACACAACTGCGCCATTTTACTCAGCAATCGCGACGTTATGGACGACTGGCGATAAATCGGTTCAATGCCGCCAGCGAATCGGGGCAATACGGGTTGCTCTGGCTGTCCTTCAAGGCCTCTGCGACCGGCAAAAACCGGGCCTCACTGACCTCTTCAGGTTGAAGCCGCAACGGCCCATCCCAGACCGCCGAGAACACCGCACACCAGAGTCGGTTGCCAGGCTGATCGAAAAAGAACCGTTCGTGCGCGGTCAACTCGACCCCCGCAACGCCCAGTTCTTCTTCCAGCTCACGGGCCGCCGATTCAGCGTAGCTTTCATCGGCCTGGACCATGCCTCCGGCTGCCACATCCCAGTAACCTGGGTAAATCGCCTTGCTCAAGGTCCGCCGATGTACGCACAACTCACCGGCAGAATTGAACAGCAAAATATAAGTGCCCCGCCCGATGAGGTTTTGCTCACGCAACTGTGCGCGGGGCAAGGCACCCAGTGGCTGGTCGTGTTCATCGACCCAAGCAATGGTTTCGGCATCGGAGGCGGCGCGGTGCGCGGCCTCCTCAGGAGTGACGGCCATGATTCAACCTTGCGAGAGCAGTTGGCGCAGATCGATCACTGCAGCGTTGGCCCGGGAAATATAGTTGGCCATGACCAGCGAGTGGTTCGCCCAGACGCCAAAGCCGCTACCGTTGAGTACCATCGGGCTCCACAGCGGCTCCTGCGAAGCTTCCAGCTCGCGAATGATCTGCCGCACGCTGACCGTCGCGTTCTTCTTGGCCAGTACATCGGCGAAGTCCACCTCAATGGCACGCAGCAGGTGCGACAGCGCCCACGCCTGGCCTCGAGCCTCATAGAAGACGTTGTCGATTTGTAGCCATGGGGTCTCGACCACTTCTTCATCGACCTGCGGCACCTGGCCTGGGACGATGCTTTCAGTCTTCAGGGTGGAGTTGAGCTTGACCCGGCCAACGCTTGCCGACAGGCGCTGGGACAACGAACCCAGGCGCGTGGCCACATCACCCAGCCAGTTGTTGAGGTTGTCGGCCCGCGCATAAAACAGCGCGTTCTTTTGATCAGGCGCCGACAACCGCAGTTGATAGCGCGTCAGCGAATTGATGCCTTCCTGATACTCCGATTCGCTCGAAGGCAGGACCCAGCTCTTGTTATCGAAGTTAAAGCGCGGCTCAGCCTTGGCCAGGTCCGCGTCTTCGGCGGATTGCGACTGGGAGCGGGCAAAATCCTTGCGCAGGGCGCGGCTCAGGTCACGCACCTGAACCAGCACGCCGTATTCCCAGCTCGGCATATTGTCCATCCACAGGCCTGGCGGGAAGCGGTCGTTGGAAATATAGCCGCCGGGGTTGTGCAGCAAGGTACCGGCTACGGTCTTGAGGGTTTCGACCGTGGTAAAACCGACCACCATCTGGCGCTGATCACGCTCGGCGGCAGCCTGGGCATTCTGTTGCACCGGAAACAAGTCCGGTTCGCGGCTCCAGTACCACCCCACCAGCGCGGCAACCAGCAAGTAAAGAAACAGCAGCGTTCCCAGCGCGCGGCTGAACAGCAGCCCCGTGAAGTAGCTGCGCGCACCGGCACTTCGTGCATCGACTCGTTCACGCGGTTGCGCATTGCCTGTGCGGTTTTTCCAGTCCAGCATGGCTATGTCCTTTCGATAACGTCAATTCAGGGGGATTCGACCGCAAGCCCGTTGCATCGTGCCTGTGCTGCACGAGCATTTTTGCGCGTGGCATCACTACGGATTGCGCCGCCCACCTGCACTATAAAGCAAGCATGGGCAGGCGCGGAACTGGCCAAGGTCATCCGCCATAACGAGCGCTATGTCAGCGTACCGATCATCTACTTGTCCGCCGAAGACGATCTGGACAAACAGCTTGATGCCATGAGCGAAGGCGGTGACGACTTCCTGACCAAGCCGATCAAGCCGCGCCATTTGATTACCACCGTGCGCAACCGTGCCGGCCGCGCCCGTCATCTGAAGTCGGATTGCCATGTTCCTCAAGCAGCGCCTGCTCAAAACCGACTGTATCGGCCATTACGGCGGTGAAGAATTTGCCAAAGGCGTCGCACAGTAGCACAAGGCAATTGGCCAGCTTTCTTGGATTTCGGTCATCCCCGTCATAACCCCGTCATAAAAACGCAATATCTTCAAACACTTACACTCGGTCGTAAGTAGATACCGCGTATGCGCCTGAAGCTGCTCACCAATTTCAATACCTTCCTGCTGGTCACAGTTTGCCTTGCCCTGGGCGCCACGCTGTGGTGGTCGCAGCAAGCGCTGGACCGCCCTTATCTGCTGATGGAGCGCTACCTGGGGCTGTCCCAGCAATTCCAGAATCAGGTCGCTCGCAATGTCGAAGACTATCTGAGCAGCGGCGATGCCCTGCGCCACAGCGAGGCGGTACAGAACCTGGCCAAACTGGAGCGGGAACTGGGCGAACTGCCGCAACCTTTGGCCGACACCCTGCGCCCCAGCCTGACCCAACTGAACGCGTTCAGCACCACTGACCTGCTGGCGGCCGGCAAGCTGGCCGGCGACCCCCAGGCCTTGCTGTTGCAAGCCGAGCGCGAACTGGGTGCCAACCTTGAACAACTGGCGCACTACGCAAGCGCTGGCACCGGCAGCGATGCCGCGCTCTATCAAGCCCCCCTGCTGAACGCCGCGCAGCATCTGGCACGCCTGTCGCTGGCACGTGACAAGCTGGTCAGCAGCGGTCGTGGCGAGCTGGCCGTGGATGTCGAACGTGAGCTGTCCGCCATTGCCACTCAGGCCGACGCTTTGCAGGCGCTGCCGTTGCTGGGTGTGGCCAGCAACAACGAAAGCAACACCGACGACTTTGCTTCGATGATGGGCCTTCAGACCGAAGCCAAGGTCGACGCCCAGGATAAGGGCGTGGACTTGAAGCGCGAGCTGAGCAGCCTGCTGACACGCTACCCGGCCGAACTCAGCCGCACTCGCGAGCAGATCGAACGCCGCGCCGCGTTGGCCGAACGCACCCACAAGGAAATCGCCCGCGTGCAGACCGCCATCGCCGATCTTGAACCGGCCGTGCGCAGCGAGCATGGCCGCATTCAGGGCGAAGTGCGCATCCTGCAGGGCATCATTATTGGCCTGATTCTGCTGATCGCGCTGTTGATCGATACCCTGCAACGGCGCCTGGCCCGCGTGCTGACCCGCCTGGCCCCAGCGCTCTCGACCTGGGCAGAGGGCGATTTCAGCAACCCCATCACGCTCGGCAAGACCAACCGCGAGCTGCACGACATCGAAGAATCCCTCAACCGCTTGCGCGCCTACCTGGTGGATCTGGTCGGCACCATTCGCCACAACGCCGAAGGCGTGGCCGGCAGCAGCCGTACCCTGGCCGACCTGAGCAGCGGCCTGCACGAGGATGCCGAACGCCAGGCGGGCGACACCGGCATGATTCGCGATTCCTTGGGCGAGTTAGAGGCAACCATCCAGCAAGTGGCCGGCGATGCCAGCCAGGCCGCCGACGCCAGTCGTGATGCCGGCCGCGCGGTCGAGCAGGGCCAGGCGGTTATCGGCCAGAGCCTGACCGGGCTGCATGCCTTGGTCGGTGAGGTGCAGAGCAATGCCCAGATGATCGAGCGGCTGGCCGAAGAGTCCGCGACCATCGGCGGTGTGCTGACGGTTATCCGCTCGATTGCCGACCAAACCAATCTGCTGGCCTTGAATGCGGCCATCGAAGCGGCCCGGGCCGGCGAGATGGGCCGAGGCTTTGCCGTGGTGGCCGAGGAAGTCCGCTCGCTGGCCCAGCGCACCGCCGGTGCCACCGGCGAGATCCAGACCCTGATCGCCAATCTGCAGCAAGCGGCCCGTCACTCGGTGGAAGGCATGCGCGCCCAGGTCGGGCACGCTGAAGCCACGGCCAGCCAGGCACAGGCCGCGGATGGCGCGCTGGATGAAATCGTCGCGGCCATCCAGACCATCGCCGCCACCGCCGAGCGCATCGCCTACGTGACGGCCCAGCAAAGTGGCGCAGTGAGCGAGATCCGCGACCACAGCGAGCGCATCCATGAATTGGGCGAAGGCAATCTTCAGCGCATCGGCGAAGGTCGCGAGCAAGGCGAGCAACTGCTGGCGCTGGGCGGTGAACTGCGCACGGCGGTGCGGGCATTTCGGGTCTGATAACCGGCTCTTAATCCTGGCGCACTAAAGATGGGCATCGCGGGTCGCGCTCTGCACGGCGCGGCTCAGTTCGCTATGATGCCCACACCCCAGCTTCGCGAGATTGCCATGCGCCGCCTGCTTTGCCTGCTGTTTCTGCTCTTCACCCTGCCTGCCGTTGGTGCTGGCCTGCTCGACAATCGCCCCAATGCGATCTTCGGCGGCGCCGCGCTGAATAACAGCAGCGACTTTTTGCCGGTGCGCGAAGCATTCAAGCTCAGCCTGGTCGACAGCACCCCCGAGACCCTCAAGTTGCGCTTTGTCGCCACCGACGGCTATTACCTCTATCGCCACCGCTTCCAGTTTCGCAGCGACCCGGTCGACGTGGTGCTCGGCCCTGCACAATTGCCTCAGGGCGAAAAGAAGCACGACGAGTTCTTCGGCGATGTCGAGGTGTACTACGGCATCCTCGACGTCGAAATCCCCCGTCCCAAGAATGACAACCGGGCCTTTACGCTGGTCGTGACCTATCAGGGCTGCGCCGACAAGGGCTTGTGCTATCCGCCGGAAACTGAGCGATTGAACATCGAGGGCGACCCGATCGCCACGCCAGTGGCCATGGCGGGTGCCGTGCCCATCCCCAGCGGTTGGAGCTGGAAGGAGATGGCGCTGTTCTTCCTGGCAGGGCTGGGCCTGACCTTCACGCCGTGCGTGCTGCCGATGCTGCCGATCTTGTCCGGCGTGGTGCTGCGTGGCCAGGTGGGTGGCTGGCGCGGCTTCAGCCTGTCGCTGGCCTATGTGCTGCCGATGGCAGGTTGCTTCGCCTTGCTGGGTGCATTGATGGGCCTGTTCGGTGCCCAGCTGAACCTGCAGGCACGCCTGCAATCGGTCTGGGTGCTGGTGCCCTTTGCATTCTTTTTCGTCGTGTTCGCCCTGGCCATGTTCGGCTTGTTCGAGCTCAAGCTGCCCCACTCGATCAGCTCGCGACTGGACCGCATGGCCCACAAGACCAAAGGGGGGTCGCTGGTGGGCGCCGCCATTTTGGGCGTGGTTTCAAGCCTTCTGGTTTCGCCCTGCGTATCGGCACCTTTGGCGGGCGCGCTGCTGTATATCAGTGCCAGCGGCGATGCGGCCGGTGGCGCACTCAAGCTGTTCAGCCTAGGGCTTGGCATGGGCGCCCCGCTGCTAGTCGTTGCCACGGGCGGCGCGGCCTGGCTGCCCAAGAGCGGGCCTTGGCTGGGCACCGTCAAAAATGCCATCGGTGTGCTGTTGCTGGGCTTGGCCATCGGCTTGCTTAGCCGAGTGCTCCCAGGCCAGGTCACGCTGCTGCTGGTGGGCTTGCTGGCCGCAGGGGTCGGCGTGTTTCTCGGCGCACTGGAGTTCACCCTCAAGAGCACCCGCCAGCGCTTGGCACAGGTGCTGGGCCTGATGTTGATGTTCTACGCCCTGGCCTGCTGGTATGGCGGCCTGAGCGGCAAAACTGACCCCTTCGAGCCCCTGGGCCGTACTGCGTTGATGGCCAGCAACAGCTCCAGCCCCCAGGCGCCTCATGGCGACTGGCAGACCATCACCACGCCCGCTGAGCTCGACCGCGCCTTGCTGGAGGCCAAAAACGCAGGGCAGCCGGTACTGCTCGACTGGTACGCCGACTGGTGCATCAGTTGCAAGGTGATCGAGAAGGAAGTGCTCACTGCACCGTCCGTGGTGCCTCAGTTGAACGACTACCGGCTGGTGCGTTTCGACATCACTGAAAGCAACGCCGAGCAGCGCGCCCTGCTGGACCGCTACAAACTGTTCGGCCCGCCCGCCATTATGTTCTTTGCGGCGAACGGCGACGAACTGAAGCAGGTTCGGGTCGTTGGCGAGATAAACGCCGTCGAATTTGCAGAGCGACTGAAGAGCGCAAGACGCGATCTGCGTCTATAACTTCCCAGGCCGCCGAAAAAGGCGGCCTTGATGACCAGATTTAATTATTCGGTCATAAATTTCGCGCAATCCTCGGGCATCGTGCTGGCTATTGCAGCAAACTGGACAGTGGGCAACCCTTGCGGCATAGTCGCCCGCATTGAACTCAGCCCAGACTCGAGAAAGGACAACGCAGATGGCAACGCTACTGGTGCTTCACGGCCCCAACCTCAACCTGCTCGGCACCCGCGAACCGGGTGTCTACGGTGCCGTGACCCTGGCCCAGATCAATCAGGACCTGGAGCAGCGCGCTCGCGCCGCTGGCCACCACCTGCAGTACCTGCAAAGCAATGCAGAGTACGAACTGATCGACCGCATTCACGCCGCGCGTGACGAAGGCGTCGACTTCATTCTGATTAATCCGGCAGCTTTTACGCATACAAGCGTCGCATTACGTGACGCATTGCTGGCTGTGAGCATCCCATTCATCGAAGTGCATTTATCCAACGTGCACAAGCGCGAACCTTTTCGCCACCACTCCTACTTTTCGGATGTCGCCGTAGGAGTGATTTGCGGCCTGGGCGCCAGCGGTTACCGGCTCGCCCTGGAGGCGGCCCTGGAACAACTGGCTGCAGCTGCAAAACCCTAAATATAGGCGCCTGGTCGCAAGACGAGGCGCATGCAATCGCTTGAAGACAGCGCTTACATACCCCTGACCGACCCTTGGGAGTTGATGATTAATGGATATTCGTAAAGTCAAGAAACTAATCGAACTGCTGGAAGAGTCCGGCATCGACGAGCTCGAGATCAAAGAAGGCGAAGAATCCGTACGGATCAGCCGCCATAGCAAAACCCCTGCCCAGCAGTACTACGCACCGGTTCCAATGGCTGCACCGGCACCTGTCGCTGCTGCTCCGGCCGCCGCTGCCCCAGTTGCTGAAGCACCGTCCGCACCAAAACTGAACGGCAACGTTGCCCGTTCGCCAATGGTCGGCACTTTCTACCGCAAGGCCTCGCCTAGCTCCCCTGCCTTCGTTGAAGTTGGCCAGAGCGTGAAGAAAGGCGACACCCTGTGCATCGTTGAAGCGATGAAAATGATGAACCACATCGAAGCCGAAAGCAGCGGCGTGATCGAGTCCATCCTGGTAGAAGACGGCCAGCCGGTTGAGTTCGACCAGCCGCTGTTCACCATCGTTTGAACCGCGGAGAGTTAACGATGTTGAAACCTGCGAAGTTGGAAAAAGTTCTGATCGCCAACCGCGGTGAAATCGCCTTGCGGATCCTGCGTGCCTGCAAAGAGATGGGCATCAAGACCGTCGCCGTTTACTCCAAGGCTGACAAAGACCTGATGCACCTGGGCTTGGCTGACGAGTCGGTGTGCATAGGTCCCGCGCAAGCCGCTCAATCCTACCTGCACATCCCGGCCATCATCGCGGCAGCCGAAGTCACTGGCGCCACGGCGATCCACCCGGGCTACGGCTTCCTCGCAGAAAACGCCGACTTCGCCGAGCAGGTCGAGAAATCCGGCTTTGCCTTCATCGGCCCGAAAGCCGACACCATTCGCCTGATGGGCGACAAGGTATCGGCCAAGGACGCAATGATCAAAGCAGGCGTTCCGACTGTGCCGGGTTCCGACGGCCCACTGCCTGAAGACGAAGAAGAAGCCCTGCGTATTGGCCGCGAAGTCGGCTACCCCGTGATCATCAAGGCCGCTGGCGGCGGCGGTGGTCGTGGCATGCGCGTGGTGCACAAGGAAGAAGACCTGATCGCCTCGGCCAAGCTGACCCGTACCGAAGCCGGTGCTGCGTTCGGCAACCCGATGGTGTACCTGGAGAAGTTCCTGACCAACCCACGTCACGTGGAAATCCAGGTGCTTTCCGATGGCCAGGGCAACGCCGTTCACCTGGGCGACCGCGACTGCTCCTTGCAGCGCCGCCACCAGAAGGTGATGGAAGAAGCACCGGCACCGGGCATCGATGAGAAAGCCCGCCAGGAAGTCTTCGCTCGTTGCGTCAAGGCGTGCGTCGACATCGGCTACCGTGGCGCCGGTACGTTCGAGTTCCTCTACGAGAACGGCGGCTTCTACTTCATCGAGATGAACACCCGTATTCAGGTAGAGCACCCGATCACGGAAATGATCACGGGCATCGACATCGTCAAGGAGATGCTGAGCATCGCCGCTGGCAACAAGCTGTCGTTCTCCCAGGAAGACGTCATTTTCCGTGGCCACGCCTTTGAATGCCGGATCAACGCTGAAGACCCGAAGAAGTTCATTCCAAGCCCTGGCACCGTCAAGCATTTCCACGCCCCAGGCGGCAACGGCGTTCGCGTCGACTCGCACCTGTACAGTGGCTATTCGGTACCACCGAACTACGATTCGCTGATCGGCAAGCTGATCACTCACGGCAAGGACCGCAACGAAGCCATGGGCCGCATGCGCAATGCCCTGGACGAAATCGTGGTTGACGGGATCAAGACCAACGTCCCGCTGCACCGTGAACTGGTTCGCGATGAAGCCTTCATCAAAGGCGGCGTCAACATCCATTACCTGGAACACAAACTGGCTAGCCAGGAGTGATTCTGCGGTAACGATGTAATGCTGTTCGAGGGTAACTCCGGCTCGGTAGGAGCCGGGTTTACCCGCGATGAACCGCGGCGCGTTCATCGCAGCCAAGGCTGGCTCCTACAACCCCCTGTCGTGTTTCCCCTCCACCTCAAGTAAACTGGCGAGCTTCTCGCAGCCCAGGGCTGCGCTCCGTTTATTTTCAAAGGTGCCCGCCATGCCTTGGCTGCAAGTACGTCTGGCTATCAGCCCGGAACAAGCCGAAACCTACGAAGACGCCTTGCTGGAAGTCGGCGCCGTGTCCGTAACCTTTATGGACGCCGAAGACCAGCCGATTTTCGAACCGGACCTGAACACCACTCCGCTGTGGTCGCACACTCACCTGCTGGCCCTGTTCGAGGCCGACGCCCAGCCCGAACAGGTGCTCGCGCACCTGCAACTGCTGACCGGCACCGAGCTGCCCGAGCATCAGGTCGAAGTGGTCGAGGATCAGGACTGGGAACGCAGCTGGATGGATAACTTCCAGCCCATGCGCTTTGGCCAGCGGTTGTGGATCGTACCGAGCTGGCACGCCGCGCCGGAACCCGAAGCTGTGAACCTGTTGCTCGATCCGGGCCTGGCCTTTGGCACTGGCACGCACCCCACCACCGCCTTGTGCCTGGAATGGCTCGACGGCCAGGACCTGAACGACTGCGAAGTCCTGGACTTCGGCTGTGGATCCGGCATCCTCGCCATCGCCGCCTTGTTGCTGGGCGCGCGCCTAGCGGTCGGTACCGACATCGACGTGCAGGCGCTGGAAGCTTCGCGTGACAACGCCGGGCGCAACGGCATCGCCAAGGAGCGTTTCCCGCTCTATCTGCCGCAAGACATGCCAGCCATGCAAGCCGATGTGCTGGTCGCCAACATTCTGGCCGGCCCGCTGGTCTCGCTTGCCCCGCAGCTGTCTGGGCTGGTCAAATCCGGCGGCCGCCTGGCGCTCTCCGGGATCCTGGCCGAGCAAGGCGAAGAAGTCGCAGCCGCGTATGCCGCCGACTTCGACCTGGACCCGATTGCCGTGCGTGACGGCTGGGTACGCATCAGTGGTCGCCGTCGCTAAGAGCGCCTAGAATGGTCCTCTGTCCAACCCGGATTGCCGCATGACCGACAGTTTCGTCACTCAGTGCCCCCATTGCCAGACCAGCTTTCGCGTCAGCCATACTCAGTTGAGTGTGGCGCGCGGAGTGGTGCGTTGTGGCGCCTGCCTGCAGGTGTTCAATGCCGCGCGCCAGCTGCTCGAACAGAGCGCCGCCCAGCAACCCCAAGCGGCGCAGCCACCTGCGCCACCCGTAGCCGAGGCGCCCACGACCAGCGAGCCGCCAGCACCGATCAGCCAGCGCGAATGGTCACCTGCCGAACTGGACCTGGATAACCTCGACCTGGACAAACTCGATCTGGATGGGGAACTGGCCAGGCTCGAGCAGCGGGAAATCCAGCCAATCACCGATTTTGGCCAGCCGCATCCTGCGCGTGAAGAGTCCTTGAGCGCGCAGCGCGACGTCCACGATATTGATGAGCCGCCCCTGGCGGGTGGCTTGTTCGGTTCAGCCAACGACGAACCTGAGCACGACGAGCCCGAACTTCAGCCTCCGACCATCGAACCCATCGCCATCGACGAACCTGAGCCGGCACGCTTTGAGCGAACCGAGCCGTCGCCGTCACTGGATCTTGAAGACGATCTGGATGAAGAACGCACTCCCCCATTGCCAGCGGTCGAAAAGCCGTTGCCGCGCACATCGAGCCGTGAGCGCCTGACAGCGCGAGACCCGCTCGATGAGCAGGACGATGAACCCGTTCGGCGCGATCCACCGCTGCAAAACCGTCACGGCAAAGGCGCGCGCAATGAGCCGGGCCTGAGTAACGAAGGCCTCTCCGATCTGATGGACGACCCCTTGCAGCTCGAATGGCAAAGGCGTCGGACGTCCTGGGGCAAGCGGCTGCTGTGGCTCATCCTGGTGCTGGTCGCCGCGGCGGCCTTGGCCGGGCAATACATTTGGTATCATTTTGATGAGCTGGCGCGACAGGACCAATACCGCCCCTGGTTCCAGCAACTCTGCCCAGCGCTTGGGTGCAAGGTGCCCTCCAAGGTCGATATCAGCCAGATCAAGAGCAGCAATCTGGTCGTTCGCAGCCACCCGGACTTCAAGGGCGCACTGATCGTCGATGCGATCATTTATAACCGCGCCACTTTTTCCCAACCGTTTCCGTTGCTTGAGCTGCGTTTTGCCGACCTTAACGGCCAATTGATTGCCAGTCGTCGGTTCAAGCCGGGCGAATATTTGAGTGGCGAATTGGCCGGCAAGGCCGAAATGCCGCCACAGACCCCGATCCACATTGCGCTGGATATCCTCGATCCGGGTGCCAAAGCCGTCAATTACAGCCTCAGTTTCCGCTCTCCGGAGTAATCTGTGCGCCGCGCCAAGCGCTGACGCCGGCATTTCGGCGCCAGCTTCTGGCCATTGAACCTTGGGTCATTAGGCCCCAGCTGTTCAGATTTTATCCAAATCGACCTTTATCCAGTCATCGAGAGCGGGTATCATGCCAACCCTTTTTCGAACTCCAATGATCCGGCCCCACAACAGGGAACACCTATGTCGGCGGTACGCATCGGCCCATATACATTGCAAAACGCCTTGATCCTCGCCCCAATGGCCGGGGTCACGGACCAACCATTTCGTCAGTTGTGCCGACGACTGGGCGCAGGCCTGGTGGTCTCGGAAATGGTGACAAGCGACATGAGTCTGTGGAACAGCCGCAAATCGCGTCTGCGCATGATCCACGAAGGCGATCCCGAGCCGCGCTCGGTACAGATCGCCGGTGGTGATGCCCAGATGCTGGCCGCTGCGGCCCGGGCCAATGTCGAGTCGGGAGCCCAGATCATTGATATCAATATGGGCTGCCCTGCGAAAAAAGTCTGCAACAAGGCTGCAGGCTCTGCTTTATTGAAAGATGAAGACCTGGTGCGCGAAATCCTGCACGCCGTGGTTGACGCAGTCGATGTGCCGGTCACGCTGAAGATCCGCACCGGCTGGGACCGTTCGAACAAGAACGGCATCACGGTGGCAAAAATCGCCGAACAAGCCGGCATTCAAGCGCTGGCCGTCCATGGCAGGACCCGAGCCGACCTGTACACCGGTGAAGCTGAGTACGACACCATCGCCGCTATCAAGCAGTCGGTGTCGATCCCGGTCTTTGCCAACGGCGACATCGACTCTGCGCACAAAGCCCGGCAGGTGCTGCAAGCCACCGGTGCCGATGGCCTGTTGATTGGCCGGGCCGCCCAGGGGCGACCATGGATCTTTCGCGAGATCGAGCATTACCTGCGCACCGGCGAGCTATTGCCGCCGCCGCAGTTGGAAGAAGTAGAACGAATTCTGTTGGAACACCTGGCCGCACTGCACGTCTTCTACGGCGATGTGATGGGCGTACGTATTGCCCGCAAGCATGTCGGCTGGTATCTGGCCACCCTGCCAGGGGCTAGAGAATTTCGCACCCAGTTCAATCGACTGGAAGATACCCAAGCGCAGTGCGCCGACGTTCGCAGCTTTTTTCGCGAACGTACCGAGAGCCTGGCAAGGGACGGAGATGGGGTGGCCGCATGACGATGATGACCGAGACTTTAGTGAGTGGAACAACACCCGTGAGCGACAACGTCAATTTGAAACAGCACCTGAACACGCCGAGCGAAGAGGGTCAGACCCTGCGCGGGAGTGTCGAGAAGGCGCTGCACAATTATTTCGCCCACCTGGAGGGCGCTGCAGTCACGGACGTGTACAACCTGGTGCTCTCCGAAGTCGAGGCTCCCTTGCTTGAAAGCGTAATGAACTACGTCAAGGGCAACCAGACCAAGGCCAGCGAACTGCTGGGCCTGAATCGGGGCACCTTGCGCAAGAAACTCAAGCAGTACGATCTGCTGTAAGCATGCATTCAAACCAGAAAAGGCGGCTCCCATGAGGTCGCCTTTTTTGCTGTCTCCCCTGCTTTAGACGGAAATTGAAATGACCGACCAGACTACCCGCCTGCCGATCCGCCGCGCTTTGATCAGCGTCTCCGACAAGACCGGGATCCTTGAATTCGCCCGTGAGCTCGAAGCCCTGGGCGTCGAGATCCTGTCCACCGGCGGCACCTTCAAGCTGCTCAAGGACAACGGCGTTGCCGCAGTCGAAGTCGCCGACTACACAGGCTTTGCTGAAATGATGGATGGCCGGGTCAAGACCCTGCACCCGAAAATCCACGGTGGCATCCTTGGCCGCCGCGGCATCGACGACGCCATCATGCAAGAGCACGGGATCAACCCGATCGATCTGGTCGCGGTCAACCTCTACCCTTTCGAAGCCACCATCTCCAAGCCAGGTTGCGACCTGCCGACCGCGATCGAGAACATCGACATCGGCGGCCCGACCATGGTTCGCTCGGCAGCCAAGAACCACAAAGACGTGGCCATCGTGGTTAACGCCAGCGACTACACCAATGTCCTTGAAAACCTCAAGGCCGGCGGCCTGACCTACGCCCAGCGCTTCGACCTGATGCTCAAGGCGTTCGAGCACACCGCCGCCTACGACGGCATGATCGCCAACTACATGGGCAGCGTCGACCAGTCGGCCCAGACCCTGAGCACTGAAGGCCGCAGCGAATTCCCGCGCACCTTCAACAGCCAGTTCGTCAAGGCCCAGGAAATGCGCTACGGCGAGAACCCGCACCAGAGCGCGGCGTTCTATGTTGAAGCCAAGCCTGCCGAAGTCGGCATCGCCACCGCCACCCAGCTGCAGGGCAAAGAGCTGTCGTACAACAACGTGGCCGACACCGACGCTGCACTGGAATGCGTCAAGAGCTTCGTCAAGCCTGCCTGCGTGATCGTCAAGCACGCCAACCCGTGCGGCGTGGCTGTTAGCCCAGACGCCGAAGGCGGCATCCGCCAGGCTTACGAACTGGCCTATGCCACTGACACCGAGTCGGCCTTTGGCGGCATCATCGCCTTCAACCGCGAACTGGATGGCGAAACCGCCAAGGCCATCGTCGAGCGTCAGTTCGTCGAAGTCATCATTGCCCCAAGCATCAGTGCCGAAGCCCGCGCCATCGTCGCCACCAAAGCCAACGTGCGCCTGCTGGCCTGTGGCGAATGGTCGGCTGAGCGTGCCGCCGCCTGGGACTACAAGCGTGTCAACGGTGGCCTGCTGGTGCAGAGCCGCGATATCGGCATGATCACCGCAGGTGACTTGAAAGTTGTGACCCAGCGTGCCCCGAGCGAGCAGGAAATCAACGACCTGATCTTCGCCTGGAAAGTGGCCAAGTTCGTCAAGTCCAACGCCATCGTCTACGCCAAGAACCGTCAGACCATCGGTGTCGGCGCCGGCCAGATGAGCCGCGTCAACTCCGCGCGTATCGCCGCGATCAAGGCTGAACACGCCGGCCTGCAAGTGCAGGGCGCGGTCATGGCATCGGATGCGTTCTTCCCGTTCCGCGACGGCATCGAAAACGCAGCCAAGGTCGGCATCACTGCTGTGATCCAGCCGGGCGGCTCGATGCGTGACAATGAAGTGATTGCTGCGGCCGATGAAGCCGGTATTGCCATGGTCTTCACTGGCATGCGCCACTTCCGTCATTGATCCACGGCGAGTGCTTTGCACTCGTTCGCGGCCAGGGCCGCTCCTACAGGTATTGCACTGACCTTGTGGGAGCGGCCTTGGCCGCGATGGCGTCCTCACTGGCGCCCTCACCCTGAAGAATTCGCTTCATCGAGGTTTTTGACATGAATGTTTTGATCATCGGCAGCGGTGGCCGTGAACACGCCCTGGCGTGGAAAGTTGCACAAGACCCACGTGTAGCCAAGGTCTTCGTGGCCCCTGGCAACGCCGGTACGGCGACAGAAGCCAAGTGCGAAAACGTCGACATCGACGTGCTGGCCCTGGAGCAACTGGCCGACTTCGCCCAGAAAAACGTCGCACTGACCATCGTCGGCCCGGAAGTCCCACTGGTGGCCGGTGTGGTCGATCTGTTCCGCAGCCGCAACCTGGATATCTTCGGCCCAACCGCCGGCGCCGCGCAGCTGGAAGGCTCCAAGGCTTTCACCAAGGATTTCCTGGCGCGCCACAAGATCCCGACCGCCGATTACCAGAACTTCACCGAGATCGAGCCAGCCCTGGCTTACCTGCGTGAAAAAGGTGCTCCGATCGTCATCAAGGCCGACGGCCTGGCGGCTGGCAAGGGCGTGATCGTTGCCATGACCCTGGCTGAAGCCGAAGACGCCGTGCGCGACATGCTGGCTGGCAATGCCTTCGGTGATGCAGGCTCGCGTGTAGTGATCGAAGAGTTCCTGGACGGCGAAGAAGCCAGCTTCATCGTCATGGTCGACGGCAAGAACGTATTGCCGATGGCTACCAGCCAAGACCACAAGCGCGTTGGCGACGGTGACACCGGCCCGAACACTGGCGGCATGGGTGCTTACTCCCCTGCCCCGGTCGTGACCGCCCAGGTGCATGACCGCGTCATGGAGCAAGTGATCTGGCCGACCGTGCGCGGCATGGAAGCTGAAGGCAACATCTACACCGGCTTCCTGTACGCAGGGCTGATGATCGACAAGGCCGGCAACCCGAAAGTGATCGAGTTCAACTGCCGTTTCGGCGACCCGGAAACCCAGCCGGTGATGCTGCGCCTGCAGTCGAGCCTGGTGCTGCTGGTTGAAGCTGCATTGGCCAAGGCCCTGGATAAAGTCGAAGCCCAATGGGATCCACGCCCAAGCCTGGGCGTGGTACTGGCCGCTGGCGGCTACCCTGGCGACTACAGCAAAGGCGCCGCCATCCACGGTCTGGATGACGCAGCTACACTACCTGGCAAGGTGTTCCATGCCGGTACCGCCCTCAAGGACGGTAAGGTAGTGGCCACTGGCGGCCGCGTGCTCTGCGCAACCGCGCTGGGTGAGACCGTAAGTGCCGCCCAGCAAGGTGCTTACGCACTGGCCAAGCAGGTCAATTGGGAAGGTAGTTTCTACCGCACGGACATCGGCTACCGCGCCATTGCCCGTGAGCGTGGCGAACAGGAATAAGCCTCGGAGCCTCGCTCGGCAGAAACTGCCTGGCGAGGCTCCATGGCTAGCCAGATAGGCGGCCCCACCAGGGGCCTTGCCATCTGCTTGGCGCCCCGCGCATAGTTATCAACAGGCATTCACCTACGAAGGGATTTCGCCGTGCGCTGGCTCAGGACTGCCACAGTATTCATCGTCAGCTTGCTGACCCTGCTCTGCCTGACTCCGGCCTTCGCCGAATCGAGCAGTGGCTGGTCGGTTTTGCTTGATGAGCAGGGCAGCCTGCAACTGAGCGATGTACGCTCCGAGCGTTACCGCAATCAATTCAGCCCCATCGAACTCAATCAGCTCGACGCCGCCGAACCGGACAAGGCGTTGTGGCTGCACTACCGACTGGCGCCCGGCCAATCGGAGCAACTACTGAGCATCTTTGCCCCGGACCTGGCCCAACTGGACCTGTACGTGCTCGATGGCAGCACGCTGGTCAAGCAGATCCGCAGTGGCAACGACGCCGCGCAAAGCCAACAACTGTTGGCCAATAGCAACCATCTGTTGCCGCTGCCCGAAAGCCAGTACACGCTGGATATCTATTTACGCCTGGTCTCCGAACACCAGTTGCGCCCCAGCATCAGCCTGCAATCGGCCGCCCTCGCCGCCGCAGACCAGCGCCAGCCCTTGTTGTTTGGCCTGTTGTTCGGCTGCCTGGCCATGCTGGTGCTGCATAACCTGGCCCGCTGTGCCTATGGTCGCTCGATCACCACCTTGTGGCTGGCCGGCTATCAGGCCTTGATGTTACTCAGCTCCCTGATCCTGCTTAACCTGAGCGGGCCCTGGCTCTCGCTCTGGCATCCGGCCCAAACCCCGGCGGCGTACTTTCTCGTTTTGCTCGCTTCACTGTGCAGCCTGATGTTCACCGCGCGCTTCTTCGCCCCTTGCGGTCACCCACTGCTGAGCAGGGTGCTGCTCAATGAAGTGCTGTTGGTCGCCCTCTGCGGCATGCTATTGCTGTTTATCGATACCCTGCCCCTGAACCTGATGACCTACGCCTTGGTCGCGCTCTGCAGCTTGAGCATGCTGGTGGTATCTGCCTACCATGCCCACAAGGGCTATCGCCCTGCGCGCTTGTTCGCCCTGTCGATGCTGGTGTTCAACCTGGGCTGCCTGGTGGTGCTCCCGGCACTGCTGGTATTGACCCGCACGCCAGTGCAGTGGCTGCTGTTCATCCTGCTCGCCCTGACCGCTGTCAGTGGCCTGATCCTCAATATCGCCGTCAGCGAACGCCAACGCTCTATCCGCGAGGCACGTTTCAACGCCAGCCGCGCCTTGGCGGCCAGCGACGCAGAAGTCAATGCCAAGGCCGAATTCCTGGCCAAGATCAGCCACGAAATCCGCACCCCCATGAACGGCGTGCTGGGCATGACCGAGTTACTGTTGGGCACTCCCCTGTCGGTCAAGCAGCGGGACTATGTACAAACCATCCACAGCGCCGGCAATGACCTGCTGACGCTGATCAACGAGATTCTCGACATCTCGCGCCTGGAGTCGGGGCAGATCGAGCTCGATGATGTGCAATTCGACCTCAACGCGTTGATCGAAGATTGCCTGAACATCTTCAGGGCCAAGGCCGAGCAGCAAAATGTCGAACTGATCAGCTTCACCCAGCCGCAAGTGCCACGGGTGATCAGCGGAGACCCGACGCGCCTGCGCCAAACGCTGCTGAGCCTTTTGGAAAACGCCCTGAAGAAAACCGACGAAGGCGAGATCCTGCTGGTGGTCGCCCTTGACCAGCGCGCCAGTGAGCCTCGCCTGCGTATTGCGGTACAGGACAGCGGCCAGCCAATGCCGGCCGCCGAGCGCGACGCGTTGCTGCAAGCCGAACTGCACAGCAAGAATTTTCTTTCCGGGAACCCGTTGGGCGGGCACCTGGGGCTGGTGATCGCCAAGCAGTTGATCATGCTCATGCAGGGCGAGTTCGGGATCAAGACCAGCAACAACCAGGGCAGTACCTTGTGGCTGACCCTGCCGCTGGACCCAGCCCGCCTGGAACAGCCAGCCACCGACCTCGACGGCCCGCTCAAGGACACCCGCGTGCTGGTGGTGGATGACAACGACACTTGCCGCAAAGTGCTGGTGCAGCAGTGCAGCGCCTGGGGCATGAACGTCAGTGCCGTGCCATCGGGCAAGGAGGCGCTGGCCCTGCTGCGCACCAAGGCGCACCTGCGCGACTATTTCGATGTGGTGCTGCTGGATCAGAATATGCCTGGCATGACCGGCATGCAGCTGGCGACCAAGATCAAGGAAGACCCGAGCCTTAACCACGATATCCTGCTGATCATGCTCACGGGCATCAGCAATGCGCCGAGCAAGATCATTGCCCGCAATGCCGGCATCAAGCGGATCCTGGCCAAGCCGGTCGCAGGCTACACCCTCAAGACCACCCTGGCCGACGAACTCAACCAGCGCACCCGCGGCATTCTGAGCGGCCCTGCGCCAATGGTTGCCGTGCAGGCACCGATGAACGTGCCGGCTGACTTTCGCATTCTGGTCGCCGAGGACAACAGTATTTCGACCAAGGTGATTCGCGGCATGCTCGGCAAACTCAATCTGGAACCAGACACCGCCAGCAATGGCGAGGAAGCGCTCAAGGCCATGAAGAGCCAGCACTATGATCTGGTGCTGATGGATTGCGAAATGCCGATTCTGGACGGTTTCTCCGCCACCCAGCAATTGCGCGCCTGGGAAGTGGGCAATCAGCGTCGACGCACGCCCGTGGTGGCGCTGACGGCGCATATCCTCGCCGAACACAAGGAACGCGCACGCCAGGCCGGCATGGACGGGCACATGGCCAAGCCTGTGGAACTGTCGCAATTGCGCGACCTGATCAACCACTGGGTCGCCCAGCGTGAACGTGGCAGCCAGCGCGCCCACACCTCCTGAGCTTTTTCGTCGCCCTGCCAGCGCCTGATACACTCCCACCCGACTTTTCTGCCGCGAGCCAAAACCATGCTCCATGCGCTGTTCAGCGTTTATTTAAAAATGCTTGTGCTCTACAGCCCGTTCTTCGTGCTGTCGTGCTTTATCGGGCTGTCTCGTGGCTATTCGGTGAAGGAGCGCAAACGCCTGGCATGGCGCGTTGCACTGGGCGTATTGATCGCCAGCGTGCTGCTGTATCTGTTTGGAAGGGCTATTTTCGGCATCTTTGGCATCACGGCGGACGCTTTTCGCATCGGGGCGGGGAGCGTGCTGTTCATCTCGGCCCTGGGCATGGCGCAAGGGAAGTCGGCCGTTCAGACCGATAATGTCCAACAGGATGTGACCATCGTGCCGCTGACCATTCCTCTTACGGTGGGCCCCGGCACCATCGGCGCGCTGTTGGTCATGGGGGTGAGCCAGCCTCACTGGGATGACAAGCTGATCGCCATTGTCGGTATCGCGTTGGCAAGTATCACCGTGGGGCTGGTGTTGTATCTGTCCAATCGAATCGAGCGGATCCTGGGCGATCAGGGCTTGGAGATCGTCAGCCGCTTGATGGGGTTGTTTGTCTGCGCACTGGCAGCGCAAATCATATTTACCGGTATCAAGGGTTACTTGCTGCCAGGCTCGTAGCGGCCGAGGGCAATGAGTTCATCCTCCTTGGCCCTGAGCCGGTTTTCGATAGATTCCCTGACGGATGCGTACACCGATGGGCTGAGCTGGGCCTGCATCACCTCAAGGCGTGCCCCGTCGATCAATTGGTCAACGCTGAAGTATCGGTGACTCCAATTCGTACCAATGGCTTGGCGTGTCTGTAATGTCAGGTTGAAGCAGCCTAGCCGGTACCCCGGGCAAGCAATGACCACCCGCAATGTCAGACCATAGGGCGGCGACGTGGCCAGTACACCACGCAAAGGCTCCTTACCCACTCTATTGGCCATTCGCGCCAACGCTTGGGCAAGCATATCTGGCACCAGCCATGCCTGCTCTTTGACCCAGTCGTCCCTCAGAAGGTCAGCGACAGACCGTTTTTCACCCACCGCAAAGGGCACAGCGCGCGATTGCGTGTCAGTAAAACCCCAGCCCACTGAAGTCATCGCCGAACGAAAAAGACCCGACCACTCAATAGACTCAGAGACCGCTGTGTATTTCTTGGTGGCCACCAACTGTGAAAACCAACTGGAGTAAACAGTGTCCTGTCGCTCACGAAGCCCAAGGGTATCTGGCAGTAAAAACAAACTCCCCCCACTCATGTAGAAATTATTTTTCTCATCGATCATGGCGTTCCCGATAAACGTATTAGATAGGCGTGCAGTCCCTTGGACTGCACTGGGCGGGCTCACGATTCAAATTTGATAACTGTCAACCATGGCAATGGCATGCTCACCCAACTTTCGAGCAATGGTTTCACGAAGGTAGGTTGCATATAACTGCTTATGAAAGTGCAACACGGCACTGCCGCTGTACATATCAACACTGCTATGTTGATAGTTCCAGAACAGTACGCGCGTGTTTTTGCTGGAGGTGGTGAAGTTCACGGTGCCCAGCGCCATGACCACATCGTGGTCTGCTGACTCACTGCAGGCGCCGACTGAAAAGGTACCGCCCTTGAACCCGCGAGAATTACTTTCAAATAGCGTGAGCGGGCCTTCGTGCCGCTGCAACGCGGCCAGGCTTTGATCGGCCAACGCGCTTAAGACCTCCGCACGAGAACTGGCAGAGGACTTGGCTACGCCGGCGAGCAACTCGATCACCACACGGTCCATGGTGAAGGAAGGGCCGTTCTGGGTCATACGCTCATATTTGCGCGTGCCAATGATCCAGCCAAAGTTTTGCATCGCTTCGATGAACTTCTTGTACCAGCGCTCGCCTTCCGCTTCAGGGTGGTGCGCCCTGTTGGCAACCAGGCTGGCAAACAGGAACGAGTTCCTGACGTCTTCCTTGCTTTGTTCCGACATCCCCTCGACGAATGAGAGGACACTATTGCCCACCACACTGGCTGTTCCGTTTGCCGTGATCGCAGGCGCATCGTCGCCGCGCAAATGATTACTTAAATAATCATCTTGCGCGATTGAACCCGCCATACGAGGGGCGCGCCAGTTATTGAAGTCGTCCATGAGCAAGTCCTTTTCAGTGATCGCGAAGCGTCATTGTTTCGCGCTGAAAAAAACTAATTAAATTCTCCCACTTTGTCCATGACAAGCACCCCGGGGAGTTTATTCCCCGGGGCACTTTCAACCCTATGGGCGCTCGCCATACCAACGCGGCGTATACACCCATTGCGTACCATCAGGCCGTGGAAATACGCAGGTGAGCGACGAGCCGATCAACACCATGGTGCGCATGTCGACCTGATCGGGCGTTAGCTCGCCCAGCGTGGTCACGCGAAGGCTCTGCCCAGGGCGGGCAATGTCACGGCCGAGCACCACCGGTGTATCGGCCGCGCGATGGCGGGTGACGATTTCCAGTGCCCTGCCCAACTGCCAAGGCCGCGAGCGGGAAATCGGGTTGTAGAACGCCATGGCCAAGTCGGCTTGGGCGGCAAGGTCCAGGCGCTTCTCGATGACGTCCCAGGGTTTGAGGTTGTCCGAAAGGGACAGCACGCAGAAGTCATGCCCCAGCGGCGCACCGGCTTGGGCGGCGGTTGCCAGCGAGGCCGAAATGCCGGGAAGGATCTGCAGATCGACCTGATGCCAGGCCGGGTCGCTGGATTCATGCAGCGCCTCGAGCACTGCCGCCGCCATGGCGAATACACCTGGGTCACCCGAGGACACCACAATCACCGAGCGCCCTTGCGCCGCCAGCTCGAAAGCGTGGC
The DNA here is from genome assembly GCF_057838865.1 of Pseudomonas sp. KH_021. NCBI lineage: Bacteria > Pseudomonadati > Pseudomonadota > Gammaproteobacteria > Pseudomonadales > Pseudomonadaceae > Pseudomonas > Pseudomonas sp. KH_021. The sequence continues at coordinate 5,642,362 of NZ_CM174477.1, forward strand.
GGGCACGTTGCATTTCTTCACGGTTGTCGGTGCAGTGCTGCACTTGGTCGTCTCGGAACGGCCCGGCCATACGCACATAGGTTTCATAGCCCAGCACGTCGGTCGCTCGCGCAAGTTCGGCCTTGACCGCAGGGGCCATCAACTCATCGGAACCCGGCCCCAGGCCGATGACCGCCAGACGCCCTCGGGCACGGCCGATTTGCTCAGGCTGCAGAGGCTCGCGGCAAACGGCAATGGCCAGCTCGTTGCCGGCTGCAATGGCAGGCAACAGTTGTGGAACCGCTTGTTCAGCCATCTGACTGGCGCTCGCCGCCGGCGGCACAAACCGCAGGGCAACGCCCAACTCATCAGCGGCCGCACGCAGCTGTAGGTTGGCCATGTCAGTATCAGCAGCCAGCAGGCAAGCCAGCGACGGCAGCGCAATGCGAGCGGCCTGCAAGGCTTCGCGTACTGCGCCCGCAAGGTCTGGCAACTGGCCTTTGACCGCGACGGCTACGCAGCGCGGATAAATCAACAGCTCATCAGCGCAGTGAGGTGATTCGGTGCAGCCCACCCGAATGGTCAACGCAGCGTGCGGGTCTTGCGGCAACTGCGCCTTGTCCAACCAGGGCGCATCACCTTCGATACGCACGCTGGCGCCACCGAGCAGGTCCGATACGAAGCGCTTGCCCAGCTCCAGGTCGCCCAGCGCGTAACCGCGGGGCGGGCTGAGCAGGCAGGTGCCAAAACGCAGTTCGCCGCTGGTGGTGATCGCGGCGGATACACCCAAACCAGCGCCAATCTCTCGGGCCATCAGGTTGACGCCACCCAGGCCGCCCAGCAACGGCACGACGGCGCTGCCGTCTTCAGCAACGGCCAGCACGGGTGGCTCGGCGCCCTTCTCCAGCAACACGCCGGCCAAGGTCCGAATCACGATACCGGCCGCGCACAGGGCGATGATCGGGGTGTCCTGCTGATAGAGCTGACGCAGGGTCGTACCGAACTCCAGGTAGGTACGATCAGCGCCTTCAACACGCTCGGCCAGGCCGTAGATCAGCGCGTCGGGATACAACTGCTGAATCTTGCGCGCCGTGCTCAGGCTGCCATTGCCAAGAATGACGATGGCCGGTGTCTGTCGAGTCATCAACCTTGCCACCGTTCGCCTGGCACGATGATCAGCGAGAAGTACGGCGACGACATCGGGTCGACCGCTTCCAGCGCGACAATCTTCTGGTTGGCCATGGTCGCCCGTTCCACATACAGCGCGCGCTCCGCCAGGCCCAGCTCGGACAGCACCTCACGCACCTTGGGGAAGTTGCGCCCAAGCTTCATGATCACGGCCGCATCGGCATCGGCCAAGCGACGCTTGAGCTCTTCAGCGGGCAGCACACCCGAGAGCACCGACAGGCTTTGGTTGCGGTACACCAGGGGAGCGCCCAGCACCGACGCCCCGCCGAGCATCGAGCAAACGCCCGGAACGACTTCGGCGTCATAACGCTCAGCCAACCGATCGTGCAGGTACATGTAGGAGCCGTAGAAGAACGGGTCGCCTTCGCAGATTACCGCCACATCGCGCCCGGCATCCAGGTGCGCCGCCACTTCAAGGCTGGCGGTGTCATAGAAATCGCTGATCACCTGTTCATAGGACAGCGGGGCCGGCAGCGCTTCGGTGGTCACCGGATACACCAGCGGCATTAACTGCTGCTCGGCTTGCAGGTGCGCTTCGATGATGCCGAAGGCGTTGCCCTTCTTGCCCTTGGCGACAAAGTAGGCCACCACCGGCGACTCGCGTAGCAAGCGCAGCGCCTTGACCGTGATCAGTTCCGGGTCGCCAGGGCCCACGCCCAGGCCAAGCAAACGTCCGCGAGGCTGCATCATTCGACCTCCGTGGCCAGGGCGTTGACCGCGGCAGCGGCCATGGCACTGCCGCCACGACGACCTTCGACAATCACGAACGGCACACCGCGGCTGTCGGCCGCCAACATGGCCTTGGATTCAGCCGCACCGACAAAGCCCACCGGGAAGCCAAGAATCAGCGCGGGCTTGGGCGCGCCAGCATCAATCATGTCCAGCAGGTAGAACAGCGCCGTCGGGGCGTTGCCGATCACCACCACGCTACCCGCCAGATGAGGGCGCCACAGCTCCAGGGCGACCGCCGAGCGCGTATTGCCCAACTCACGCGCCAGATCCGGCACGCTGTCGTCCTTGAGGGTACAGATCACCTCGTTATTGGCCGGCAGGCGAGCGCGGGTAATGCCTTCGGCCACCATCCGTGCGTCGCAGAGGATGGGCGCACCGCTGGCCAGGGCATCACGCCCGGCCTTGCCGGCACCCGGTGAAAAGCGCAGTTCATCGACCACATCGACCATGCCGCAAGCATGAATCACCCGCACGGCGAGTTTTTCCAGGTCGGCCGGGATGCGGTCGAGCCGGGCTTCTTCGCGAATGATCGCGAAGGAGTTGCGATAGATCTCCTGACCATCGCGGATGTAATCAATCATCAAGGTTGCTCCGTGAGCAGGCGTCGAGTGTCGCGCCGGCTTCTTTCAAGGTGAGGTTGCTCGCCCGCAAGGCACCGAAACCCGGATGCCCCGCGTCGCGCAGGTATAAGTCGTATCGGCCCGGCGCTACCGCCAGCAGGGTGGCCGGGGCCGTGTGGGCCGATGCGCAGGAGCGTCGGCAACCGCTCAGGTGGACGCTGGCAATACCGCCATGTCCCTGCAAGAGCGTGGACAACTGGTGGGCGTCGGCCTTGGTGTCGGCCAGGCCCTTGGCGCAGCCAGCGGAGCCGGTGCAAGCCAGCAATTGCGCCATGGGTGCCCGGGGCTCGACCAGAAGATCGAGGGCCTGCAGTTCGGCTATCAGCGCCGCTGCGTGCTGCGCCAGTACGTTGGGCAGCAGCAGGCTCTGCCAGGGGGTCAGTCGCAACGTGCCGTCGCCAAAACGCTGGGAAAGTTCGGCAATGCCGCGCATTTGCCGAGGCTGGAGGCGGCCCAGTTCAGGAGCGGCCACCACGGCTACATGGTCGACAGTGTCCTGTGGATAAGTGCCCAGATGAGCGAAGGAGCTCGCCAGCCGACTCCGCTGCAACACAGGGGTATCCTGGCGAATGTCCAGTCCCAGGCCGTCGATGAATGCGTCAATGGCGATACTGCTCAACAGCTGACGCATGCGCGCCTGCGAAGGCAACGCCAGATCGAGAAAGCGCTCCAGCACGGCGAGCACCAGCCTGTGGCCCTGCTCCAGCGGCACCGCGCCCAACGGCGCGTCCAGGCCAGGGCAACCGGCCAGCCCAAAAGCCAGCCAGAGGGCTCCGTCCAGGCGCATCGCCGACAACCACAGGTCATGCGGGTGTTCGAGCATGGCCAGGCCTTCACCACCGTCCAGTTGCAGCGCGAACTTGGCCGACAACTGATGGAAGCGTTCGGTGCGTTCCAGCGAGTGCAGAATCTGCGCGGCCAGCGGGCGAGTATCCAGCAGCCTGTGCGGATCGATGCCGGCACTGGGGCTGAGCATCAGGTTACGCACATCGTCGCCACCGGCATGGCTGGGGCCCAGCCCCGCCGCCAGCAGCAGCGCGATCAGTTCGGCGTGCCGGGCACCGACACCGCGAATCTGCAAGTTGGCCCGGTTGGTGAGCTCGATCACGCCGCCGGCATGCTGCTCGGCGGCCTGGGCGACGACCCGCGCTTGCTCGGCCGTCAGGCTGCCACCGGCCAGCTTGACCCGGCAAATCCCGCCATCCAGTGCCTGGACAATGCGCAACAACCCCGGACACGCCGAGGGGCGAAGCGATTCTTGGGCAGGGTGGGCCGAAACAGGCTCGTTCAAAAGGTCATCCGATAATCGTCAAAAGACGCTTGAGTGTAGAAGGCGCGGTATTATGCCTGCTTTGTCCGAAGGCATGAAAAGCCTGCCGGTCGGATTGGCGTGGAATGAGGATGCGGGATGTCGCCCTGGCTGACAGTAGTGGGAATCGGTGAAGACGGCTTTACCGGGCTGGGCAAGCGTGCTCGACGGGCATTGCTGGGCGCCACGCAAGTGTTTGGCAGCCAGCGCCAGCTGGATCTGTTGCCGCATTGCCTGGTTGCCAGCCGCCAACAGTGGCCGAGCCCTTTCTCGCTGAGCCCGGTTCTGGCGCTGCGGGGGCAGCCGGTGTGCGTATTGGCCAGCGGCGATCCCATGTTCTACGGCGTCGGTGCAAGCCTGGCGCGGCAACTGCCCGCCCAAGAGCTCTGCGTTTTATCCGCCCCGTCGTCCTGTTCGCTGGCGGCAGCGCGGCTGGGCTGGCCACTGCAAGAAGTGGAAGTCGTCTCGGTGGTGGCCCGGCCCTTGGCGGCCCTCTGCGCGCACCTCTACAGCGGCGTGCGCCTGCTGGTGCTGAGCAACGACGGCAACAGCCCCGCTGCCATTGCCCAATTACTGCGCGAACGCGGCTTCGGCCCCAGCCGCATGACGGTGCTGGAACACTTGGGCGGTGAGGCCGAGCGGCGTATCGACGGCCAGGCCAACGACTGGCAGGCAGGGCCATTCGCCGCCCTGAACCTGGTCGCCATCGAATGCCAGGCCAGCGCCGATGCACCTCGGCTCTCGCCTTTGGCTGGCTTGCCAGATTCGGCGTTTCGTCATGACGGCCAGATCACCAAGCGCGATGTGCGCGCCATCACCCTCGCCCGCCTGGCTCCCCAACCGGCCGAGCTGCTGTGGGACGTGGGCGCCGGCAGCGGCTCGATCAGCATCGAGTGGATGCGTGCCCATCCCAGCTGCCGGGCGCTGGCCATCGAGGCCGATGAAGGCCGCCAGTGCTTGATCGAGTACAACCGCGATGCCTTGGGCGTACCCGGCCTGCAGCTGGTTCGAGGCCGCGCGCCGCAAGCATTGGCAGGGCTGGAGCGGCCAGATGCGATTTTCATCGGCGGCGGCGTCACTCGTGAAGGCGTGCTGCAAACTTGCTGGGAGCAACTGCGTCCCGGTGGCAGGCTGGTCGCCAATGCGGTCACCTTGCAAAGCGAACTGACGCTGGTCGATTGGCGTGAACGCCATGGCGGCGAGCTGACCCGTATCCATATCGCCCAGGCGCAACCGCTGGGCGACTTCGACACCTGGCGCCAGGCGCTGCCCATCACCCTGCTTGAAGCGATCAAACCCCTCGATGCGTGACGAAACTGGCGAACAAGCACGACCGCTGCGCAGCGGCCTGACCACCGGCAGTTGTGCCACCGCCACCAGCCTTGCGGCGGCCAGGTTGCTGCTGACCGGCCAGGTCAGCGATGCGGTGGCAATCACCTTGCCCAAGGGCAAGCAAGTGCAGATGCGCCTGGAGTTCTGCCGCACGCAGCAAGACGGCGCCGAAGCAGGCACCCTGAAAGATGCCGGCGACGATCCAGACGTCACCCACGGTGCCCTGCTGTTCAGCCAGGTTCGCTTGCTGGACACGCCCGGCGTGCATTTTAAGGCGGGCACCGGGGTCGGCACCGTCACCCGCCCTGGCCTGGTCTTGGCCGTCGGTGAACCTGCGATCAATCCGGTCCCGCGCAAGATGATGACCGATCACTTGCAGCACCTGGCCGATGAGTGCGCCTACCCAGGCGGCTTTGAAGTGACGGTCAATGTGCAGGATGGCGCCAACTTGGCCTTGAAGACCATGAACCCGCGCCTGGGGATTCTCGGCGGCTTGTCGATCCTGGGAACCAGCGGGATTGTCCGGCCGTTTTCTTGCGCAGCCTACATTGCCTCGATCCATCAGGGCATTGATGTGGCCAGCACCAATGCTTATGAGCACATCGCCGCGTGCACCGGCAACGCCAGTGAAGACACCATGCGGCGGGTGTACAACTTGCCGGAGATCGCCCTGATCGAAATGGGCGACTTTGTCGGCGCGGTGCTCAAGCACCTGCGCAAGGTCCCGGTGGCCCGCCTGAGCCTGTGCGGTGGTTTTGGCAAGATCAGCAAACTGGCGGCCGGGCACATGGACTTGCACAGCCGCCACTCCAGCATCGACCTGCCGCAATTGGCCAATTGGGCGCAAGCGATCGGCGCCGACGAGGCGTTGGCGGCGGCGATACGCCAGTCCAATACCAGCCAGCAGGCCTTGGCATTGGCCCACGCTGCGGGGGTAGCGCTGGGGGATGAGGTGTGCCGCCATGCACTGGAGTTTGCCCGCAGCATCGTCCCTGCCCAAGTGCAGGTTGAAGTGTTCGCCATCGACCGTCAGGGCGGCATCGTTGGCCATGCCGGAGCGTTCATATGAAGCGGATTCTGCTGCTGGGCGGCGTTAGCGAAGCCTTGACCCTCGCCCGCACGCTGGGGCCCGGGCATATTTACAGCCTGGCCGGGATCGGCCGGGTCCCCACCGATCTGGCCTGCCAGGTCCGGGTGGGCGGCTATGGTGGCGCCGAAGGCCTGGCCGCGTTTATCAACGCCGAAAACATCAGCCTGTTGATTGACGCGACCCACCCTTACGCAGCGCAAATCAGTCAGAACGCTACCCGTGCAGCCGCTAGGGCAAATATTGAATGTTGGGCCTTGCGCCGTCCGGCCTGGCAGCCCCAGGCCGGTGATGACTGGCGCGAGGTGGCCGACTGGGAAGCACTGATCGCGGCGCTCAAGCCCTTCAAGCGCCCGTTGTTCACGCTCGGCCGCGAGCCTTTGCAGCATCTGGACGAGATCCCCGCGCAGCAGTTCTGGACCTTGCGTGCCCTGGAGGCGTGCCCGGCCAATGAGCGCTGCGAAGTGATCGGCGCCCGCGGGCCGTTTCATCTGATTGATGAACGCGCCCTGTTCGAACGCCGCCAGATCGACGTGCTGATCAGCAAGAACAGCGGCAGCAGCGCGACCGAGCCCAAGCTTGAGGTGGCTCGCGAACGAGGCGTACCGGTGCTGATCCTCAAGCGCCCGGAACTGCCGCCCGTGACGTGCGCATTTTCCTCGCCAGATGCTTTACTCAAGGCATTGGCCCACGCCGGTTATTGAAGACCTGCGTCATCATAGGTATCTACACAACTCTGGGGCCGCGCGGCTCTTGTAGCCGCTGCCGAGGTACGAGGCTGCGATCGGCGGCGAAGCCGTCGTAAATTCAGGCCCTTCGGTGTGCCTGATGGATTACGGTCTCAGGTTTTACGGCCGCTTCGCTGCCGATCGCAGCCTCGTACCTCGTCAGCGGCTACATTCGTAGCAGTACGCCAAAAGATGTGTAGATACCTATGCCTGCGTCATACCACCACAGCCGGGTGTTTGTACTTACGCCGATGCATCTGGCTAAATAGCTTTCGCGCCTCCCCGCTGGCCTGATTCAAGCCTCGCACTGCCAAGCCCTTTGAATCGACTGGAGAAACACCATGCTGAAGAAAGCACTTGCCTTGGCGGCCTTGCTGCTGCCTGCCTGTTTTGCACAGGCTCAGGATTACCCACTCGGCCCCCTGACGATTATGCAACCCTGGTCCCAGGAATTGCCCCCTAACGCCCCCAATGTCGCCGCCTACTTCGTCATCCACAATGAGGGCACCCAAGCCGATCGCTTACTCCGTGTCGACAGCCCGGTGTCGGATAACGTCCAGTTGCATGAACATACGATGAGCAGCAATGGCCTGATGAAAATGCAGCAGGTCACCGGCGTCGACGTGCCTGCCCACCAGCACGCCGTGTTCGCCCCCGGTGCCTACCATGTGATGCTGATGGCGCCCAAGGACCGCAGCCTGCTGCAAGACGGCAAACAATTTCCGGTGACGCTACACTTCGAAAAAGCAGGCGCCGTGACAGTCAATGTCGAGGTCAAGCGTGAGCCGCCGAGTGAACAGTCCATGTCCATGCACGCTCACTAAACCAGCGCGCACGCTGAGGTGAACGCTCACCGCAACGGCCGGCCCATTTGTCACCGCACACGGCGGGGATCCTGGCTGAGCCTGTTCGCCATGCTGATGATTTTCATTGGCCCGCTGGTGTCCCAGTCGGTGCCGATGGACCCTCGCATGCCCATGCAAATGCCAATGTCGGCAGGCATGGTCATGGAGCATGGCGGGCATGACGCCCACCACGGCGAATCGCAGCTGCATGCCTTATGGGAAAAATGCGGCTATTGCACCCTCTTTTTCCACTGCCCGGCCCTGCCCCAGCCCCTCCACCTGATCACCGCCCAGGCCTTGCCTGGCACCCCGCTGCATCGCGCCCAACCCTCGGGCGGGCACGCTCGCCAGGCTGTATTTCCGGGCGCCCGAACCCGCGCACCACCCTCGCTCGATCGCGTCTGACTGTTTCCCTACCTCGTTTGCCCGATGAGCCATGCCCTGCGTGGATCATCGGCTGTGCATTCACCATGGCAACACCAGGAGCGCTCCCTATGAGCCAATCCAACGTCTCTTTTTACAATCTGGCCTGGCGCTGGCATTTCTATGCCGGCCTGTTCGTCGCACCCTTCATGGTGCTACTGGCCCTGACCGGCATCATCTACCTGTTCAAGCCGCAGCTTGATCCTTTGATGTACAGCGACTTGATGACGGTCCAGGCCGGTCATCACAGGCTCGCCGCCGATGAGCAATTGCATCGGGTCCAGGCTGCTTATCCCCAGGGCCAAGTCAGCCAGTATCTGCCACCGATCAATGCCGAGCGCAGCGCGCAGTTCGTAGTGAATCAGAGCGGCCGTGAACTCAATGTATTCATCAACCCCTACAGCGGCGCCCTGCTGGGCGAGCAAGACGCCAAGGACAACCTGCAAGCTATCGCTCGAGCCTTGCATGGCGAGCTGATGATCGGTACGGTTGGCGATCGCCTGATCGAACTGGCCGCTGGCTGGGGCATCGTTCTGGTGGTCTCTGGCTTGTACCTCTGGTGGCCCCGTGGCAAGGCATCCGCAGGCGTGCTCTGGCCGCGCCTGCACAGCCGCGGTCGGCTCTTCTGGCGTGACCTGCATGCGGTTATCGGATTCTGGGGCGGGGCTTTCCTGCTGGTGATGCTGCTCAGCGGCATGACCTGGACCGGCTTCTGGGGCAAACAATTTTCCCAGGTCTGGAACACCTTCCCGGCAGCCATGTGGACCGATGTGCCGAAGTCTGACCGTGAAGCCCGCGACCTCAACACCGCCACTCGCCAGACCGTGCCCTGGGCCCTGGAAAATACGCCCATGCCGGTCTCCGGCGCGCATGCCGAACATGCCGGCCACAACATGCCGAGTACAGGCCCTGCTGCGCCGCAGATCAACCTGCAGCAGGTGCAGGATATCGCCAGTGAACGCAAGGTCGAGTCCGGCTACAGTATCACTCTGCCCACCACCGCTGACGGCGTGTACACTATCGCGGTATTTGCAGACGACCCTCGCAACGACGCTACTCTGCATGTCGATCAATACAGCGGCAAGGTCTTGGCCGATGTTCGCTGGGAACACTACAACCTTGTCGCTCGCGCAACCGAAACCGGCGTGATGCTCCACGAAGGCAAGATGTTCGGCCCGGTTAACCAAATCATCGTGCTGCTGATCTGCCTGATGATTCTGCTGAGCGCTGTCAGCGGCGTTGTGATGTGGTGGAAGCGTCGTCCTCAAGGCAGTTTCGGTGTGCCACCGCTGCGTCATGATTTACCCAAGTGGAAGACCGCGATTGTGATCATGATCGGGCTGGGCGTGGCGTTTCCACTGGTGGGGGCTTCGCTGGTGGCGGTATGGCTACTGGAGTGGGCCCTGCTGTCGCGCCGCAATCGCCAGGTAGAAACCGCTTAATTTTGTGATGGCTTTTGTGCAGAATCGCCACCTTTTCAACAATGCTAAACGCTGCACAGAAGACTAAAAACGAAGATGAACGCGCCTGCCCTTGAACCTGTCTTTACCCCGAGCTGGAACGCTGAGCTTGAGCTGGCCTATGGCCGCTTTGGCGAAGCGACCCGGCCCACCTGCCGGCGCCACTTGGGGCCATTGCGCGTGCAGAAGCATCTGTACCCCGAAGGCCCGCAGGTGTGCCAGCACATCATCGTCCACCCACCTGCTGGCATCGCAGGCGGCGACAGCCTGGACATCAGCGTCCACGCGCAGGCCGATGCCTGGGCCCAATTGACCAGCCCGGGCGCTGCCAAATGGTATCGCGCTGCCAGTCCCGCTTATCAGAACATCACGCTTAGGGTCGACGCCGGAGCCACGCTGGAGTGGTTGCCTCAGGAGGCCATTGTCTTCAGCGCCGCTCAAGCCGAACTGACCACCTCCATCGAGCTTCACGGCGATGCCCGACTATTCTATTGGGACGTCGTTGCCCTTGGGCGGCCCGCCTGTGGAGAGCGCTTCGAGCGCGGGTACTTCCAGTCGCACTTGGATATCCGCCGCGATGGACAACTGATTTGGCATGAGCGCCAGCGCATCCAGGGCAACGACGGCTTGCTCGATTCACCGATAGGCATGGATGGCCAGCCGGTTTTCGCGACCCTGTTGGTGACCGGCGAAATTGACGCAACGCTGCTGGAGCAGTGCCGTGCGCTGCCCACCCAGGTACGCGGCGACCTGACTCAGCTACCCGGCCTTCTGGTCGCCCGCTGCCTGGCCCGCGAGGCCTTGCATGCGCATGACTGGCTGGCCACCCTGTGGCACCTGCTGCGCCCGGTCATGCTGGGCCGCGAAGCGGTTGTGCCGCGTATCTGGTATACCTGAATTCAACGAAAACACGAACTGGACCCGACATGGACCTGACACCACGCGAAAAAGACAAAATGCTGATTTTCACGGCTGGCCTTGTGGCTGAACGGCGACTGGCCCGAGGCGTGAAGCTCAACTACCCCGAAGCGATGGCGTATATTTGCGCAGCAATACTCGAAGGCGCTCGTGACGGCCAGACCGTCGCCCAACTGATGCACTTCGGGACCACCCTGCTCACCCGTGACCAAGTCATGGAGGGCATCCCCGAGATGATCCCCGATGTCCAGGTGGAAGCCACCTTTCCCGATGGGACCAAGCTTGTCACTGTCCACCAGCCAATTGCTTGAGTCGTGATCATGACCACGACCCTGCGCGATGCCGTCCATGCCGACTTGGCTGGCATCCGTGACATCTACAACGATGCGGTGCTCAACACCACGGCAATCTGGAACGAACAACCGGTAGACCTCGACAACCGCCGGACCTGGTTCAATGCACGCCAGGCCCAGGGTTACCCGATCCTGGTCGCCGTCGATGCCGACGAAACGGTCCTCGGCTACGCATCGTTTGGCGACTGGCGTCCTTTCGAGGGCTTTCGCCACAGCGTCGAGCATTCGGTATACGTGCGCGCCGATCAACGCGGCAAAGGCCTCGGCCCACTGCTGATGAGCGCGCTGATCGAGCGCGCCCGCGCCTGCAACAAACATGTCATGGTGGCCGCCATCGAGAGCGGCAATCTTGGTTCGGTGCGCTTGCATGAGCGCCTGGGCTTTGTCGTCACCGGCCAGATGCCCCAGGTGGGCGTCAAGTTCGGTCGCTGGCTAGACTTGACCTTCATGCAGTTGATCCTCAACCCAGGTGCCCCACCGCCTGCAATCGCTTCGGAGTAAGCCTTCATGAATGCTGACCAGTTGCGTCACGTTGCATCAGCGCGGCCTGCGCACTACTACAAGACATTGCAAGGAGCGATTGCATGATTCCTGGCCAATACCAAATCCAGCCTGGCGAGATCGAAATCAACGTCGGGCGCCGCACCCATCGCCTGACGGTGGCCAACACCGGCGACCGTCCGATCCAGGTGGGCTCGCACTATCACTTTTTTGAAACCAATGACGCGCTGGACTTTGACCGCGACGCCAGCCGAGGCATGCGCCTGAACATTGCCGCTGGCACAGCGATGCGCTTCGAGCCTGGGCAGAGTCGCGAAGTAGAGCTCGTGGACCTGGCGGGTAAGCGCCGGGTGATGGGGTTTGCCGGGCGGATCATGGGTGACCTCTAAGGCATCTTCGCAGGCAAGCCTTGCTCCTACCGCGGTCGCAATAATTAGGAATTGAAATGAAAATATCCAGACAAGCCTACGCCGATATGTTCGGCCCTACCGTCGGCGACCGCGTGCGCCTGGCCGACACCGAGCTGTGGATCGAAGTCGAAAAGGACTTCACCACGTATGGCGAAGAAGTGAAGTTCGGCGGCGGCAAGGTCATCCGCGATGGCATGGGCCAGGGCCAACTGCTCGCCGCTGACGTGGTCGACACCGTGATCACCAACGTCGTGATCATCGACCACTGGGGCATCGTCAAGGCCGACCTCGGTCTCAAGGACGGTCGTATCCATTCGATCGGCAAGGCCGGTAACGCGGATATTCAGCCGGATATCACCATCGCCATCGGCGCCAGTACCGATGTGATTGCCGGCGAAGGCATGATCGTCACCGCAGGTGGCATTGATACGCACGTCCACTTCATCTGCCCCCAGCAAGTTGAAGAAGCCCTGATGAGCGGCGTCACCACCCTGATCGGCGGCGGCTCAGGGCCGTCCACCGGCAGCAACGCCACGACCTGCACTTCGGGCCCCTGGCACGTGGCGCGCATGCTCCAGGCCTCCGATTGCTTCCCGATCAATATCGGCTTTACCGGCAAGGGCAGCGCCAGCGTGCCGGAGCCTTTGATCGAACAGATCAAGACCGGCGTGATCGGCTTGAAACTGCATGAAGACTGGGGGGCGACCCCAGCCTGTATCGACATTTGCCTGAACGTGGCCGACCAGTACGACGTGCAGGTGGCGATCCACTCCGACACCCTGAACGAATCAGGTTTCGTCGAAACCACCATGGCCGCCATCAAGGGCCGCACCATTCACACCTACCACACCGAGGGTGCCGGTGGCGGCCATGCGCCGGACGTTATCAAGTCCTGCGGTTATCCCAACGTCTTGCCGAGCTCGACCAACCCGACCCGGCCATTCACCCGCAACACCATCGACGAACACCTGGACATGGTGATGGTCTGCCACCACCTGGACCCGAGCATTGCCGAAGACGTGGCCTTCGCCGAAAGCCGCATCCGCCGCGAAACCATCGCCGCCGAAGACATTCTTCATGACTTGGGCGCTTTTTCGATGATCAGCTCCGACAGCCAGGCCATGGGGCGGGTAGGCGAGGTTGTCTCTCGCACCTGGCAAACCGCCGACAAGATGAAAAAGCAGCGCGGCCCACTGCCTGAAGATGGCCCGGGTAACGACAACTTCCGCGCCAAGCGTTATATCGCCAAATACACCATCAACCCGGCCATTACCCACGGTATCAGCCACGAAGTGGGCTCGATCGAAGTCGGCAAGTGGGCCGACCTGGTGCTGTGGCGCCCGGCGTTCTTTGGCGTGAAACCGACGATGATCCTCAAGGGTGGCACCGTTGCCGGGAGCCTGATGGGTGACCCCAATGGCTCGATCCCAACGCCCCAGCCGGTTCACTATCGCCCCATGTACGGCAGCTACGGCGGCACCATGCATGCGACCAGCTTCACCTTTATCAGCCAGGCAGCCATGGACCTCGGCGTACCGGAAAGCCTGGGGCTGCAGAAAAAGATCGGAGTGGTCAAAGGCTGCAGATCGGTGAAAAAGACCGACCTTATCCACAACGGCTACATGCCAAACATCGAGGTAGATCCGCAAACCTACCAGGTCGTGGCCGACGGCCAACTGCTCTGGTGTGAGCCGACCACTGAAGTGCCGCTGGCCCAGCGTTACTTCCTGTTCTAACGCCACCCTCGTACCGCGGTCTATCCGGCATCGGCGGTGATGCCATCGCGAGCAAGCTCGGCTCCTACACGGTCCTGTAGGAGCCGGGTTTACCCGCGATGACCATATCGCGGTGCAACAGGCAAACCGCGGTGCGCTCATCGCGGCTAAAGCCGGCTCCTACAAAAGAGCGCCAAGCAAAGGTGCGGTTCAAATCACAAATCGGCTCAAGCGACGCTTGAGCTGATCGTTCTCCCGGCGCAGCTGCTGGACTTCCTCCAGCAGCTCCATCGCCAATGCCACCCCTTCCCATTCCAGTTGCAGGTCGTCGTGCAGCTTGCACGCGCGCTTGGCGACCACCGGTGCGATGTCATCGAACAACCACTCATCGGGCGTTCGCCCCTGAGGCTCGAGAATGCCGTGTTCGACGATTTCGATCACGTAGGCGCGCGGAAGATCAGCGGCCTGACAGAAGCTATTCATGTCCATCTGAACGATCAGGGTATTGTTCATCGTCAACTACTCCATTGAGTACGGGGGTTGAACGCCGCCTTTTCCGACAAGGATTTCCACAGCTCTTGAGTGGCCTCGTCAGAATGCGCAGGCATCACCACTTTCAATTGTGCGAACAGATCGCCACGCTGGCCCTGCTTGTCGAGCAAGCCGTTACCTTTGACCCGCAGCCGCTGGCCACTCTGGCTGTCCGGGCGGATGGTCAGGTGGATCCGGCCGGTCAAGGTCGGCATCGCGACCTTGGTGCCCAGCGCGGCTTCCCACGGCGCCAGTGGCACTGTGATGATCAGATTATTGCCTTCGACATCAAACAGTGGATGAGGTGCCAGGCGGATGATCAAGTACAGATCGCCATTCGCTCCGCCACCCACCCCCGGTGCACCCTGGCCCTTGAGGCGGATGCGTTCGCCGTCGCTGACTCCGGCTGGAATCTTGACGTTGAGGGTTTTGGTGGTGTCGCCGGTGCGCTGGCCCATGGCGTTGTATTGCGGCACCTGGAAGCTGATCTTTTTCGACTCCTGGGCCAGGGTTTCTTCCAGGAAAACTGCCAGTTCCATTTCCACGTCTTGCCCTCGCCGTCCGGCGCTGCGTTGGTGGCCACGCCCGAACGGGTTGCCGCCGCCATTGCCGCGGCCGGCCTGGCCGAAAATGGAGCTGAAAAAATCCGAGAAATCGCCGCCGCTTTCCTGGCCAAAACCACCACCACGGCTTTCCCAGCCGGGCGGGCCCTGGAAGGGGCGACCGTGCTGGCCATATTTACGCAGTTCGTCGTATTCGGCGCGCTTTTCCGGGCTGCTCAGGGCTTCATAAGCCTCGTTGGCTTCCTTGAACTTGTCTTCGGCGCTGTGCTCCTTGCTGACATCGGGGTGATACTTGCGTGCGAGCTTGCGATAGGCGGTCTTGATCTCCTTGACATCCGCCGTCGGCTCTACGCCCAGTATCTTGTAGTAGTCTTTGAAGTCCATCTAAGGATCACCATCCTGATTAAATCGGTAAAAATCTGAAGATTGGGGTCAAGCATAGCCTTTCAAGGCAACAGATGGATCACTGGGCCTTCGATTCTGTTCGCGAGTGGCATACACTGCGCGGCCGTTTTTTTCCGGAATGCTCACGACCATGACTAGCGCTGCTCCTGCCCGTGCCTGCGGTATCGACTTTGGCACTTCCAACTCCACCGTCGGCTGGCACCGTCCGGGCATGGAATCGCTGATCACGCTGGAAGACGGCAAGATCACCCTGCCCTCGGTAGTGTTCTTCAATATCGAAGAGCGCCGCCCGGTGTATGGCCGCCTGGCCTTGCACGAATACCTGGAAGGCTACGAGGGGCGCCTGATGCGCTCGCTCAAGAGCCTGTTGGGCTCCAAGCTGATCAAGCACGACACTAGCGTGTTGGGCACCGCCTTGCCGTTCAAGGACCTTTTGGGGATGTTTATCGGCGAGCTGAAAAAGCGCGCCGAGCAGAACGCCGGCCGTGATTTCGACGAAGTGGTCCTGGGTCGCCCGGTGTTTTTCGTCGATGACGATACCGCTGCCGACCGGGAAGCCCAGGACACCCTGGAAGACGTCGCCAAGAAGATCGGCTTTAAAGAGGTGTCTTTCCAGTACGAGCCCATTGCCGCAGCCTTTGACTATGAGTCGACTATCGAGCGCGAAGAGTTGGTGCTGATCGTGGACATCGGCGGGGGTACCTCCGACTTCTCGCTGGTGCGCCTGTCGCCCGAGCGGCGTATGGTCGCCAATCGCCACGATGACATCCTCGCCACCGGCGGCGTCCACATCGGCGGTACCGATTTCGACAAACAATTGAGCCTGCAAGGCGTCATGCCGCTGTTCGGCTATGGCAGCCGGATGAAAAGCCAGGCACTGATGCCCACCAGCCACCACATGAATCTCGCGACCTGGCACACCATCAACTCGGTGTATTCGCAAAAATCCAAGTTGGCCTTGGGCAGCATGCGCTACGACATCCAGGACACCGACGGCATCGACCGCTTGTTCAAGTTGATCGACCAACGCGCCGGGCACTGGCTGGCCATGGAAGTGGAAGAAACCAAGATCCAGCTCACCGAAGTCGAAAGCCGCCTGGTCGCCCTGGACCGCATCGAGCCAGGCCTGAGCGTGGACCTGACCCGCGCCCTGTTCGAAGAGGCCATCGACAACCTGCTCGAGCGCGTACGCGCCAGTGTCGGCAACCTGCTGAACCAGGCCGGCGTGGGTGTCGAGCAAGTGGATACAGTGTTCTTCACTGGCGGTTCGAGCGGCATCCCGGCCCTGCGCAACAGCGTCGCGGCCATGTTGCCGAACGCACGGCATGTGGAAGGCAACATCTTCGGCAGCATCGGCAGCGGCCTGGCCATCGAAGCGCGCAAACGCTACGGCTGATCCCTTGTAGGAGCGACGGGGGCGCCTAGCCCTTGGTCGCGATGGCATCACCACGGTGTTACATCAAAAACCGCGTTGAGGCCATCGCGACCAAGGGCTAGGCGCCCCCGTCGCTCCTACAGTTACACCATCCCCGCCTGGCGCAGCTCGCTCTTCAGGTACGCGTAATAAATCGGCCCTGCCACCACCCCCGGCAGGCCGAACGCCGCCTCAAATATCAACATCGCCAATAGCAACTCCCACGACTTGGCGCTGATCTGCCCGCCAACAATGCGCGCATTCAGAAAGTATTCCACCTTGTGGATAACAATCAGGTAGCCCAAGGCGGCCATCGCCACCCAGATCGACAGCGACAGGCCGACGATGGTGATCAGGGTGTTGGACATCACGTTGCCGATCACGGGCAGCAATCCGAGCAGGAAGGTCAGCACGATCAGGGTCTTGGTCAGTGGCAGCTGGACCCCGAACATGGGCAGCACCACCGCCAGGAAAATCCCGGTGAAGAAGGTGTTGAGCAAAGAAATCTTGATCTGCGCGAAGACGATATTGCGAAAGGCCTTCACCAACAGGCTCAAGCGTTCGAACAGCGCGGCAGCCAATGGCTTGCGCAAAGTAGGGTCGGGATTGGTTTGCAAGGCGATGATCGCCCCCAGGATCATGCCGATCAACAGGGTCACGAACATGTGCGCCGCGCCCTTGCCCACCAGTTGCAAGTCGCTCAGGTGGGTTTTCAGCCATTCACCGATAGCCACCCGAAATTCCGCCGCGCTGGCCGGTAGATAGGCATCGATAAAGGGGGGCAGTTGGGAGCGGGCCTGTTCGACCAGCACCATGAACTTGTCCAGCGAGGCCCCAGGGTTCTCGGCTTCATGCAACAGAAAGCTGATGGCCCCGGCAAACAGCAAGGTCAAGGTGCTCACTATTAGCGTGCCCAGCAGCGCCACTGCCAGCCAGCGCGCCCGAGGCCCCGCGATCAGGTGCTGCAGCTTGGGCGTCAGCATGTTCACCAGTTCGAACACCAGCAAGCCGGCCAGCAGGCTTGGTAACAGCTTGAACGGCAAAACCAGCAGCAGCCCGGCAAACACGATGATCCAGCTGGCAATAGTGACTTGGCGCGCGGTGAACGTGGGCATACAGCCTCAAAAGCGAACGGCATGAAGGGACCCGCAGTCTGCCAGCGTTCCAGGGGCACGACCAGTGTGGGTTACGATCCGGCCGCCAGCGCCACACCCGAACGACCGGCGACATCATCACTTTTTCTTCAGGCATTCACTCATGTAGGCCTTGCGCTCATCGCCCTTGAGAGTCTTGGCCGAAGCATCGGCGTTGCAGGTTTTCATTTTTTCCTGCTGAGTGGCAGCGGGAGCAGGAGCAGCCTTGAGGCAAGTACTCATGTAAGCCTTGCGCTCATCGCCCTTGAGGCTCTTGGCGGTAGCGTCGGCATTGCAGGTTTTCATTTTTTCCTGCTGGGCGGTGGCGGCAAACACTTGGCCAGTCATCAGCAGGGACATCACCAGCACAGATACAGGCAACCTCTTCATGAAGCACTCTCCCCCGGCACCACGGCAAACCCGCAGCCTCGAAAACCAGTGTAGCCAAACTTTTTTACACCTCCCCGATCACAACCCCAACGCCCTCAACCGCGCCGCATGCTCGGTAAATAATCGCAGCGGCTGCGCCGCCTGGCCGACCGCCCCCAGTGAATGATTAACGATGTCGAAGTGATCCAGGGGGAAGTCATCGCCAATCACCTCGCCCAGGTGCGAACTGATACGCCCGACCATGCCATCGCATTCTTTATCCTTGGTGAAGCTGCGCGCATACAACCGGCAGAGGTAGTGACTGGCGTCGAACCGATTGAGCCCTCGATTTGTGCGCGGGTCCTGGAGGATGCCGGACCAGGAGAAGTAGCGCACACCCTCGACCAGTGTCTCGCCCGGCCCGCCCCAATGGGTCGGTACCCCTTGCGGGTATTGGCGGTTGAATCGCGCAGCGCCTTCGCAGGTCAGTGACTGATGCGCGGCATGCACATCAATCGGCAGCACAGGCCCTCGCTGGCCCGTCTCGAGCACCCACATCGACAGGGCCAGCGATCGCATGGCAAAGGCCAGGAGACGGCCACGTGCGGAATCGGCCGGGTAGTGGCGCTCACGGTAGTCAGCCAACTCCGAACCGCGATTGGGGCCGGCCACCGACGTCACCGAAGCCACCCACTCCGGGCGCTTGGCCGCTGCATAGCGAGCCGACAGCGCGCCTTGGCTATGGCCGATCAGATTGACCTTGTCGGCCCCCGTCTCGCGGCGAATGCGCTCAATGACCGCCAACAACTGCTCGCCCCGCACTTCATTGGAATTGAGGGGCGAAACCTGCGCGGCAAATACCGTTGCCCCACCCTTGCGCAGGGCCTTCGGGATGCCAAACCAATAGGGATACAGCACCAGCCGCTCAAACCCGAGCATGCCCGGCACCAGTACCAACGGATATCGTGTAGCCAGCGTTTGTGACATGGGTAGACGTCCCTGAGCCCTAATCTTGATGAACACTAGCATCGAACTCCTGCGCGCCGCCGAGGTTCAAGGACTTGCCCAACGGCGGCACCTGCAACAACTACATCCTCAATCGGGACGGCCACCAGCAGCCGTACTACATCACCTTCGACGGCACCGGCCATGTGGACGGCAAAGGCTTCATGACCTGTGAACAGCACATGAAAAACCAGAAGGCACACGGATAAAACTCAGCCCGGAGAACTCGGTTTCCAGGCGGGTGTAATTGAGCGCCAGCAAGCGAAGTTGCATGAACTGCGAGCGCAGGGACGCTACGTCGCCGATCTGGTCGAGCATCGCATGCAGGTCGTAGGTCTGTTCCAGCTCGGTAAAGTACTGCCGGTTGAGGATATCGAAGCTGCTCAGACCAGCTTCTCCGGCGTGGAGGCCCTGAAAGCGGGCGTCGTCGCGGGCAAGTCGAGCGCTCACCCATTCGCTGAAGGCCTGGCGGTAGCGCAAGGTGGCCTGTTCGATTTCCTCAAGGCGCCGCTGGCTGTCCGAATCGCCAAGCAAGGCCTTGAGTTGGCGGGTCAGGCCGAGGATGCCATCGATACCCGCTTCGACTGGCTGGGTCGCGTTTGTGTCGAGGCCACTGCTGTAGTTCTGTAGCTCGACCCGGCTCTGGATGAACTTTTCGTTGAGCTGCCCGCTCAGCAGCAGTTCGTCGCTGTTACGGACCATCGCGTCGATGCTGGAGAGCCCCGCCGCCGATATCAGGACGGTCAAGGCCAGGACGAGGCCAAAGCCCAGTGACATTTTCTTGCTCAGAGACAAGTCGCCCAGTCGGCGGGCAGCCCATGCATACATCTGACACATCCTCGGCAAAACGCCCGGCAGGTGCCGGGCGGTTCGGATTCAGGTAGGGATTTAGAAGTAGTAGCCAATGTTGATGTTGGTCCGGTAGTACCAATCGTTGCTGCCGACCGAGGATGTGCTCGTCCAGCCGGTACCGTTCTCGGCACCGCCGAAGGGGTTGGCGTTTTTCGCCCAGGTGAAGTCGACCCAGGCCATGATCGGCATGGCGAGGAACTGCGCACCGACGGTGAACATCTGCGAGTCGTCCCAACCGCTCTTGTCTTTCATCATCCGGCTGTAGTCGTTGTAGATCTTGATCTTTTTCAACTGGCCAAGGCTTGGCGTGAAGATGTCATAGCCGACGTTGAGCGAGGCAATAGTGGCCTTGGAGGCGATCAGGAAGGCCGGCGTCAGGCCATTGCCACCCATCAGCACCGAATCATCGCTGACCCCTGCCGGGTTCTTCGGATTGTATTCGTAGCGGATGCCCTGGGTGGTCACGGTCCAGGGGCCGGCATTGATCACCGCATGAATACCACCGGCCCAATAATCGCCGTCATCCTTGGTGGTGGCGTTGTATAGCTCGGCTGCAGCCAATGAAGCGCCGATTTCGGTCTTCCAGCCATCGCCGATGAAGGTCCGGGCGACGCGGGCATTGACCTGATTGCGCTTTTCGTTGTCCTGGCGTGACTGGGTGAACGCGATTGCGTTGTCCTTGAGATCAGCGAAGCGACCGACCTCTGGCGAGTAGCGAATGTTCGAGGGCAGCATGCGCGGGAAGTAGCCCAGCTGGAGGTCCCAGTCCTTGTCTTTGTAGCTGTACTTCAGGCCGCTGCCGGCGCTGACGCCATAGCCCATGAAGAAGGGAATGTGGTAACTCCAGCCGAACTGTGGATAAGGTTCCAGGCCGAAGGGTTTGAACGGTGCACCCAGTTGCAGGTTCGAGTTGCTGTTGAAGCGATAGCCGACAAAGCCACGGTCGATTGCGTGTTTGCCGTCATCCTGAAACCAGTAGCCGACATCACTGAAAAGGCTCTTGTGGCTGGCCTGTACATCCAGGCGGAAGGTATCGAACAGGAACCGGCCATTGTTCTCGGTGGTGTCCCAATGTTCGTCGCGGTAATTCATGCGCAGTGCACCGCCGATATCCAGGGTGCTCTGGCCATCGTCACTGCGCAGGGCGATATGCGGAAAGGGCTTTTTACTGACGGCCGGCTGGTCCGGTGCAGCAGGGCCTGGTTCGGAGGCGAAGCTGGCGCAACTACTGACCATCAGACCCAGGCATACGACGTACTTCTTCATCTAGACCACCCCTGCTGCGTTAAACGGTATAAGCAATCGGCAACACTTGTCCGTTCGCCTCAAACCGGGCAATTAACGGGGTCGCATCAGGTGCCGCTGCTTTGAATGGATAGTTGGCTTTATTGTTTTATAGGTAACACGCGGTCTTGCGTGCGAACTCACTATTGATTTAGCAGGATCTGTGCCAGGCGTTCGGTATTGAGGTTTTTGTTAATAAATTCCATATAAAACAATTATTTATATTTGAAACAGATGGCCTTGTGCCGTCCGTGAAACGTGGCTGCCCGAAGGTAACAACGTTGCACAATCACCGTGCGTAGTTATTGCACAGCGGGCTTTGCTGGAGCATTGACTGTGTTTCACTGATAAATAATCAGCAGGCTTTTTAATTAACTTACGAGCAAAAAAAGGCCGACATTAATGTCGGCCAATCATGCGCATGAATACGAGCGGAAGTTATATATCAAGTACCAGTCGGCGACTCTTGCAACCGGACACGCAGACCATCATTGATTTATTGGCGGCACGTTCGACCTTGGTCAATACACCGTCACGGTGGTCGATATCGCCATCGACCACTTTGGTTTCGCAAGAACCGCAGACGCCTTCGCGGCAGCTGTACTCAATGTCGCAGCCGGCTTCGAGCAGGACATCGAGCAGGTTCAAGCCAGGCTCGACCGATAGGGTCTTGCCCGACTTTCTCAACTCGACGCTGTAACTGCTCTGCGCATCCTCGGAAGGTGGCAGCTCGGCAGCGGTGAAGCGTTCGATATGCGCATGCGGATAGCCCAGGCTTTCGCAGGTGCTTTCGAAAGCGTCGAGCATCGGCGTCGGCCCGCAGCAGTAAAAGTGCGTATCGCCTGGCTGGTCGGCCAGGTAGGTGGTCAGGTCCGGCGCCAAGCCTTTCTCGTCGTTGAAGTGATAGACCACCTTGGCATCCACCCCGCTGAGCTGCTCCAGCAACGCGGCTTCCTTGCGCGAGCGAGCGCAGTAGATCAACTCGGCGGACTTACCCAGCGCCAACAATTGATGGAACATGCAGTAGATCGGTGTGATGCCGATGCCACCGGCGACCAGTACGCTATGTTTGGCATTGAGGTCGAGATGGAAATTGTTGCGCGGTTGCGAGATCGACAGTTGCATGCCGACACGCAGTTGCCCGTGCACGTATTCCGACCCGCCACGGCTGTTGCGATCACGCAGGATACCCACCACGTAACGGCCCTGGTCGCTCGGCGAATTGAGCAGCGAATAGCTGCGAACCAGCCCGTTGGGCAAATGCAGGTCGATATGGGAACCGGCTTCGAACGGCGCGAACACCGTGTCGCCATAAGGCCGCAGTTCGACACTGATAATGCCTTCGGCTTCATAGCGCAGGGTATACACCAGCGCGGTGATGGTGGAGGAGTTGGACATGGGTTACCTCGTCTGCGCAGTGCGCAAGTCAAGATCGAGCCGGGCGCTGGCTTCGATTTCCACCATCAGTTCAGGGAACACCAGCGCGTTCACTTCGACCAGGGTGGAGGTAGGGTAAATAGCGAAACCTTCGAAGAAGTCGCGACGCGCGCGACCCACTTCATCCTTGTCGGCAATGTTGGTGACATACACCGTGAGCCGGTAGATGTTGCCGATGTGCCCGCCGGCAGATTCGACCAGTGCCCGGGCCTTGTTCAGCACCACGAGCGTCTGAGCATAGGCGTCCAGCGGCGCACCCGCTTCAGCGGCTTGGCGAGTGGCGGGATGCCCGGTCATGCCGGACATCACCACTTCGTTACCGATCAGCAATGCATTCGACCAGCTGGCCGTCGCCAGCTCGGTCAAGATAGGTGCCTTGATTCGCTGCACGACGGTGTTCATGAAAGCTGCTTCGCGTCGATCAGTTCCAGCTGTTCCTTTGCCTTGCCTTTGAGGTAACGGCGCAGGCGCACCACACCCAGGTCATGCTGGTAAAGGTTTTCACGCTGGTTGGCATCTGGTTCCATGAACTCGAGCATTACCCGGTCCTGTTCCAGCACTGCCCAGTGACGCGCTTCCAGGCGGTTCTTGTAGAGGAAGCGCCAGGTATCGCGCTGCCAGCCGGTCAATGGGCGGCAACGCCAGTGGAACACCGCTGACAATGAGCGGCTGCTGGGGGTGTAGCTGCCGATGATGGTGAAGTTGCCGCCAGGGCCACCGGTTTTCGGATAAGGGATCTCCAGGCGCAGCCAATGGCAACCGTTGTCGAGGAACTCGGTCCAGTCGAAGTTCACGCCGCGCTGGCCTTCCTTCTCGAAGAAGAAGCCGTTGTCGGTGTCACGGGTGACGAACTTGGCGGTGGCTTCGCCCTCGCTCATGGAATGCGACATCTTGTGCAGGTAGGTGCCGTGCATCGGGTCCATGACGTTGTCGAGCACATAGCGGTAGTCGCCTTTCCACTCGGTGTAGCAGACGAAGCTGCTCCACTCGGGCGAAGTCAACTGCTCTGGCAGCACCAGCTCTGGCGGGTTGTCCAGGTGTGGGTCGGCGGCGTTGAACAGGAAGATGGCGCCTGCGGCCTCACGGGTATGGAACATACGGGTCGGACGGCTGCCTTCGAGCTTGCAGCCCGGGCTGCCGGGAACCTTGGTCACGGTGCCGTCGTAGCGCACTTCCACGCCGTGATAAGGGCATTGCAGGCGGTCGCCCAGTACCGGCCCCTGGGACAGCGGTGCGCCGCGGTGCGGGCAGTGGTCTTCAAGGGCGTGGACACTGCCGTCGTTGTCGCGCCACAGGGCGATTTTGTAACCCAGGCGGCGGATCGAGACCGGTTTGTCGCTGAGCAGATCCGAAGGCAGGACTGGGAACCAGAGGTTCTTCAGACCATTGGCAAGGTGGTTCTCAACGGGGTCGATGGTGACTTGCGTATTCATATTCTTCTACCTCCGGCGGGTCATTCGCCCAGCCGAGCCATCAGGGTTTTGTAGGAATCTTCGGTCCACTCTCCGGTGGTCAGCGGGCAGGGCGGGCCCGCCAGATTCAGGTGTGCGAGCAACGCGGGCAACTCGGTGATGCCACTGCCGAAGGCACGCTCGATTGAGTCGCCGAGCAACTCTTCGAACTGGGTGTTGGGCCGCTTGCGGGCCTGATGCGGTTCCAGATAACGCTCGGTAGTGTTCATGTCATTGACCTCCATTGCGGACCCGTTCGCGGATCATTTCGCGGACCGGGACAAAGTCGTAAGTCGGGTAGCATTCGGTGCGGAAAACGCCCCAGGCGGAGCGCTCCAGTTCAACATTGACCTTGGCCAGCAGGCTCGGCGGCAGGCGCAGGGTGACGATCTGGCCCAGGCCCATGGCCACGGTCCAGGACACCACCTCGACGCCTTGCGGTGGAAAGCTCTCCCACCAGCCCATTTTTTTCATGTGGCCCTGGATATCCTCCAGGTTCTTCGACTGATCATGCTTGAGCACGACCGTCAGCAGCATCGATTCGCTCATGGCCTAATTCTTGGGTTTGTCAGTGAGGAACTTGCCTTGCGGCGCGTCGACGTTCTGCTGGCGACGGGTATTGCCATCGATGCCGCCGGCAATCGCCCACTCGGCAAACACCGTCGGGCCCGGTTCGAATTCGCGGGGTTGCCACTCGCCGGTCAGTTGGTCTTCGTCGGCGTAGTACTCGACCAGCCCGCCGGCCGGATTCTTGAAGTACCAGAAGAACGCCGAAGACACCGGATGGCGCCCCGGCCCGATCTCCGTGGCCCAGCCGCAACGGGAAACGTGCATGCCACCGCCGAACACCTCATGCACATCACGTACGGTGAAGGCGACGTGGTTGAGGCCGGCCCGTGGTGCGGGCAGTTGCAGCATGAACAGATCGTGGTGGCCGCCTTCTTCGGCGGTGCGCAGGAAGGCACCGCGATCCGGGTAACGGTCCGAGGCCTGGAAGCCGAAGCGCTCGTGATAGAAGGCCTCACAGGCGTTCACATCCTTGACGAAGAACACCACATGGCCGACTTCGATCGGCGTGGCGCGTTCGTAGACCGGGGCCGGCTTGTTGATACGGCCCTTGGTCTGCCAGGTGTTATGGCCGCTGCATTCTATGTCCAGCGCGCGCTTGCGCGTGACTTGCAAGCGAATCGACAGGCCGTTGGGTTCGATACAGCCAATGCGGCCATCGACCTCAACGAAGCCGGGGTCGTTGGCGATTCGTTCGCGGTAGAGTTTCAAGTCAGCTTCGTTTTCGACCCCCCAGACCACCTCGCGCACTGTCGAGCCTGGCTCGATGGCTGCTGGCAGGCCAGGCTTGTTCAGGTCGGCTAGCACAACGCGGCAACCGTTGAGGGTTTCAAAGATGACCTCGTCGGCTTGTTCGCTGACTTTGTTCAAGCCCCAGTCGCTGAAGAAGCGGGCACAGGTGTCCAGGTCTTCTACGCCGTAGGTGACTTCATCAATGCCTAAAACGCTCATGGCGTAACCTCTCAGTGCCCACTGGCCCAGGCCAGTGGTTGTTCATTCATGCCCCAGTAGAGGCTTTTCTGTTCCATGTATTGCACGATGCCCAAGCGGCCTTTTTCGCGACCCAGGCCGCTGTCGCGCCAGCCACCGAAAGGGGTGGAGATCGAGAATTGCTTATAGGTATTGATCCAGACCGTGCCCGCCTGGATCTTCCGGCCCAGGGCCCAGGCGCGCTTGTAATCACGGCTCCAGATCCCTGCGGCGAGGGCGTACAGGCTGTCATTGGCCTGTTCGATCAGTTCGGCTTCGTCGTCGAAGGGCATGGCCACCAGCACAGGCCCGAAGATTTCTTCCTGGCAGGTTTGCTGGTGGTTGCTCAGGCCTTCGATAATGGTCGGAGGGTAGAAGTAGCCCTGGTCGAAAATGCCACCGGTCGGACGTTGACCACCCAGACGCAGGCGACCACCTTCCGCGAGACCAAGCGCAACGTAGCGCTCCACCGACTCGCGATGGCCGGCACTGATCAGCGGACCCATCTGGGTGTGCTCGTCGGCCGGATCGCCCAGACGCAGTTGCGCGGCGCCGGCGACCAGCCGTTCCATGAAGGGCTCGTACAGTGCGCGGGCGACAAACAGCCGCGAACCGGCAATGCAGGCTTCGCCGGAGGAGCTGAAGATGCCGTAGAGCACGCCGGCTACGGCATGATCCAGGTCGGCGTCGTCCAACACGATGGTCGGCGATTTGCCGCCCAGCTCCAGCGACACCGGCATCATCTTGTCGGCGGCAATGTGGGCGATGTGCTTGCCGGTTTTGGTGCCACCGGTGAACGACACGCGCTTGATCAGCGGGTGTTGGGTCAGGGCATCGCCCAGTACCGAGCCTTTGCCCGGCAATACGCTGAGCAGGCCACGCGGCAGGCCGGCGTCTTCGCAGATCCGGGCCAGTTGCAGGGCCATCAGCGGGGTGATTTCCGCAGGCTTGATCACTACCGCGTTGCCTGCCGCCAGAGCCGGTGCCACTTTCTGCGCTTCGCTGGCGATAGGCGAGTTCCACGGCGTGATGGCCGCAACCACACCCATGGGTTCGTAGACGCTCATGGTCACGAAATCACCGCGCGAGGGGGTGATGGTTTCTTCCAGTGTTTCGCAGGCTGCGGCAAAGAACTGGAAGGTGCCGGCGGCGCTGGCAACCAGCGCACGGGTTTCGCCAATCGGTTTGCCGTTGTCCTGGCGTTGCAGTTGCGCCAACTCTTCGCTGCGCTCGCGGATCAACTCGGCAATGCGATACAGGACGCTGGCCCGCTCATGCGGTTTGCGCTGTGCCCAGCCGCTGTGCAGGAAAGCCTGATGGGCACCTTGCACGGCGTCTTCGACATCTTCGAGGCTGGCGGCGTTGAGCCAGGCCACCGGTTCGCCGCTGGCGGGGTAGCGTGTGGCGTAACGCTCGCCACGGCCCAGCCGCCAGGTGCCGGCAATGCACAGGGGTAAAGTCTGTTCGAGATTCATCGGCTTGCCCCTAGATTGAAATGGCGTGAGCGTGGTTGCCCAAGGCTCGGACCACGCTGTAGACGGTCAGGGCCGAGGTTTTCGGGTTGGCCTGCAGCGGTTTGCCGCGCAAGCTCAATTCAAAGCCACCGAACGCGCCACGGGCCTCGAATTGGTGAACGTTCTCGTCGCTCAACGGGTCGGCGATCAGCGTGACCTGGGTACGGTCCAGGCCCAGGCCGGCCAGTGACAGGGTCGCGGCGACGTTGGCGTTTTTCGGATACAGACGTGCGGCTTCACGGGCGCTGCCCTGGAAAATCACCGTGGCTTCGGTGATGGCGTCCAGATCGCAGACCAGTTCGCCCGGGGTGTTCTTCCAGGCGCGTGCCGGCTTGCGTCCGATGTAGTTCACCGCGTCGAGACCGCCGACCTTGGCAGCCGACAGCGCATCGATACCACCGATGGCGCCGGGCAGCAGTTCGATGTGGGTGTTGCCGCGCGCGGCCGCCGCTTCCAGCCGCTCGACCAGGCCGACCTCCGAAAGCGCACCGACCGAAACGATCAGGCAGGCGATGCCACGCTCCAGTGCGGGCAACACATGCTCTTCGATGGCGCGGTGGCCGGCGCATTCGACCAACAGGTCGGGACGGGCATCGGCCGGCAACGCGGTTAGCACCTGGGGGGGCTGCCTGAAGCTGGACAGGCGCTGACGAACCAGGTCCTCGGACCCGGCCGAAGCGATGACGTGGTCAACGCAAAGCTGTGGGTCTTTCTCCAGCAGTTCGAGAACGCCGACGCCAATGGCACCGCAGCCGATCATGGTGATATGCAACATGGCACAGTCCTCAGGCAGTGGCTTTCTGAGCTTTGGTTTCGCTGTTGGGCGGGCCGGCGAACTGGGTAGCAAAGCTACCGACGCTGAGCATGTCGACTTCCAGCAAGAACGGCCCCGACTCGCTCAAGGCGCCATCGAGCACGCGACCGAAATCCTTCAGGTCGCTTACCAGGCCGTGACGCAGGCCCATGGACTCGGCCAGCTGCTTGTAGTCCGGTGTATGCAGCTCTACATAAGCATGCCGGGCACCGTAGATGGCATCCTGGATGTTGCGGATCACGCCATAGCGTTGGTCGTTCATCAGCAGGATCACGACGTTGGCCTTTTCCTGGACCAGGGTCGCCAGCTCACCCAGGTTGAGGATGAAGCCACCATCGCCAGCGAGGGCGAACACCTTGCGCTGCGGCGCAGTTTCAGCGGCGGCCACTGCGGCACCGATGCCCATTGCCAGGCCTTGGCCGATACCGCCGCCCAATGCATGGACTCCGGACCGCGGGTGGTAAAGATTGAGCAGGCGGTTGCCCCAGATGCTGTTGGACAGCGTCACGTCGCGGACCCAGGAGAAGTCGCGACCGGTGAGCGCCTGCATCTGCTCGACCATTGCCGAGTAAGGGCCAAGATCGGCGATCAATTGCTTGCGGGACTTTTCGCGAACATCCTTCAGTTCGGCGAGGAAATTCGGGGCGGTTTGCAGGCGGCCTTCAAGACGGTCGGCCAGCCCCTCAAGGGCCAGGGCAGCGTCACCGCAGATGAACAGCTCGCTGGAATAACTGCGGCCTTCAATCGCTGGGTTGGCATCGATGCGCAAGGTAGTACGCGGCAGCTTCAGGGCATATTTGAAGGTCTCGTTACTGCGCAGGCGCGAGCCGGCAACGACCAGCGCATCGCAGGTTTGCAGGAAGCCTTCGACCAGCTTGTTCTGCGAAAACGCGCCGAGGCAGCGCTCATCGTCTTCATTGACCACGCCACGGCCTTGGGTCGAGGTAATCACGCCTACACCCATGTCCAGCAGTCGCTTGACCTGAGGGCCTGCATGCCGTGCACCGCCACCGAGCCACAGTAATGGGCGCTTGGCCCCGACCAGGCGTTCAGCGACCAGGTCGAGCGCATCGGGTGCCGGCACCGCCACAGGCACCGGCAGCGGCGACAGGTCGGTTGGCATAGGGATGAAGGTGGACTGGATGTCGATTGGAATTTCCACGCTCACTGGCCCTGTCGGTGCCGTCAGTGCCGTTTGCACTGCGAGCTTCATGGTGCTCAGCGCGGTTTCCACGCTGCGCACGCGGAATGCTGCCTTAGACACGGCCTTGAGCATGGTCAGCTGATCGCGGGCTTCGTGAATGTAAGCGAAGTCCTGATCCAGATAAGGTGTTTCGATCTGGCCGGTGATGTGCAGCAGCGGCGTACCGGCGGTCAATGCTTCGACCATGGCACCGGCGGCGTTACCAGCGGCCGTACCGGTGGAGGTCAGGCACACGCCCAGGCCACCGGTGGTGCGGGCGTAGGCATCGGCCATGTTGGTGGCACCGGCTTCGCCGCGGGCCATGACGAAGCGAATATTGCCGCGCACGGCGAAGGCGTCGAGAATCGGCATGTTGTGAATGGAGATCACGCCAAAGGCTGCCTTGACCTCACATTGTTCGAGAAACGCAGTAATGGCTGCGCCAACGGTGACAGTGTTTTCGTTACGCATGACGGGACAGGCCTCCAGAAACATCGATATGGCTGCCTGTGGTGTAAGCCGACAGAGGCGAAGCCAGAAACAGGATTGCGCGAGCCGCTTCAACCGGCAGGCCCAGGCGACCCAGGGGAATGTGTTTGCGTTGCGCCAGCTGTGCGGTCCATTGCGACCAGTCGAGGTCGCGCTCTTCGCGGGCCTCGAAGCGCCGGCGCCATTGGCCGGATTCGACCAGGCCGATGAGAATGCCGTTGACCCGGATATCGTTGGCAGCAAACTCGGTGGCCATCGAGTGCACCAGGTTCTTGAGCCCGGCGCGGGCGGCCGACGTGGCGACCATGTGCGGCTCCGGCTGGCTGGCCAGTAGCGAGTTGACGCAGACGATGGCCGCGCCCGGCTGGCTTTGCAGTTGCGCCATGAAGGCACGAACCGGGTAGATCACCGAGAAGAACTTCAGTTGGAGTTCTTCGGTCCAGGCTGCGTCGGTGGTGTCGGTGAAGGTCGAGACGCGACCTTGACCGGCGTTATTGATCAAGACGCGGGCCGGGCCGAACGTGTTTAGGCTGGCCTGGGCGAAAGCCTCGACGGAGGCCTGGTCGAGCACATCGCAAACCTGGGCCAGCAAGCGTGCCTGCGGAAAGCGCTCGCGCAGGCGTGCTTCGGCGCTGCGCAGGCGATCATTGTCACGACCGCAGAATGCCACGGCGGCACCCGCCTCGAGCAGCAACTCGACACAGGCCAGGCCGATCCCGGAAGAACCGCCGGTGACGATGGCGGTGCTGCCCTGAAGTTGATAGAAGTTCATCTCAATCCCTCATCAACGCAGTGACGCGGTTGTGGCCGACGTTGGGGGTGTAGTTGAGCAGGCGCGACAATTCGTCGGCGCTGCGGCGCACTTGCGAGAGCAGCTCTTCGAAGTTCACATGGCCGATCTGCACGGTGGGGATGGTCACGCCCAGTGCGGCGACGATCCGGCTGGTGTGATCGCGCACCGGCGCCGCTACGGTGGAGATGGCCGACTCGAAAAATCCTTCACCGCTGACGAAGCCGCGTTGACGGTCGCCCTGCACCAGGTCGAACAGTTCGAGCACGGTTTTCGGCGTGCATGGCGAGTGTTGTTCCAGGTGTTCTTCGGGGTACAGCTCGCGCAGTTCCGCGAGGCTCAGGTCTTCGAGCAGGATCCTGCCCAGTACGGTGGCGTGGGCGGGCAGGCGAGTGCCGACACTGACGGCGCTGGAAAAAACCGAAGGCGGCGAGACCTTGGCCACGTAGACGATCGAGCGGCCATCGCGTATCACCAGGTTGCTCGGGTAGTTGAGGCGATCGCACAGACGCGCCAACAAGGGTTGGCCCAGCTCGGTCAATTCCAGCGAGGCGAGGTATTCGAAGCCCAGGCGCAGCACAGACATGCCCAGCCGGTATTCATTGCCGCTGCGGGTGACAAAACCCATGGTTTCCAGGGTGGTCAGCAAGCGGAAAATTGTCGAGCGCGGCAGTTCCAGGCGCCGCGCCAGTTCAGGGGCGGTCAGCGTGCGGTTTTGCCGGCTGAATTCACACAGCAGCAACAGGCCTCGCTCAAGGCCCGGCACGATGTATTTATCCTGAGCGTCTTTCAACAGATCCGAGTCATTCATAGCGCGCTACCTGTCAGGGATTCTTCGAGGGCGTGGGCCAGGCGCCCAGCCACTACGATGGGTTGTTCGATGGGGCTGGCGTGCCCGGCATCGGGAATCAGGCTGAAGCTTGCAGTCAATGATTTGGCCAGGGCATGGCAGGCTTCGGCGGGGGTGATTGTGTCTGCTTCGCCGCAGTGCACCTCGCAAGGCGCAGGCAGCGGTGCATGGCGCATCAGATCATCACCGCAGAGCAGTTCGATGGCCTGGCGATAGCCGGAATGATTGAGTCGCGACATGTTCCACTGCACCCACGCCAGGGCGCTGCTGCCAGCGAGGGGGCTGAGCATGTGAACACTGCGCTCGCGGGCCATCGTTTCGATGCCCAACTGCTCCAGCGCCTGCAAACGCTTGTTGCGAACCTGCTGGCGCTGGATCTCCCGAGCCGGGTCGCCATAGCCGCGCGCCGGGCTGATCAGCACCAGGCGGCTGACCCGGTGTGGCTGGCTGTTGGCGAACGCAGCGGCGGTCAAGGCGCCGAGCGAATGACCGACCAGCACACAGGTCTGGATGTTCAGTGCGTCGAGCATTTGCAGAAGACGACCGGCGTAATCCATCGCCACCGGTGCGGTCTCGGCCAAAGGTGTGGAGGCACCGTAGCCAGGGGCGTCCCAGGCAATGACCCGGGCGCCTTGTTTCAGCTCCAATGCCACCTGCAACCAGGACGCCGCGCCTGAGCCGATCCCATGCAACAGCACGATGGCCGGGCCAGTTCCGGCTTCACGGAAAGCCTGGCGACCGTCGCTCACCATCAGTTCACGCTGGGCGAATTGACTGTCGAGCAGTGCCTCCAGCCTGGCTGTAGGCGTGCAATCGTGGTTGAGGTTGGCAGTCTGCATGGGCTTATCCGCGCTTGATCGAAGCCAGTGGGTGCTCTGGCGGGTAGGTCGGGGTCACAGGCTTTTTGGCACCGAGCATTACGCACATCAGCGCATCTTCATCGCCGATGTTGATCTCTTCGCGGTAAACGCCCGGCGGCACGGAAATCACGTCACGGTCGGTGAGGATGGTTTCAAAACGCTCGCCATCCTTTTCGATGATCACCTTGAGCTTGCCGCGCAGGACGAAGAACACTTCTTCGACGTCGGTGTGCAGGTGCGGCGGGCCTTCGTGGCCGGCAGGAATGACCATGGTCGAAAAGGTGAAGTTCTCCGACGGAATGGTGTTCATGTCGGTGCTCACGCCGGTACCGCCGGTGCCGATGTAGCGCATTTGCGCGCGGCGGAATTTCGGGTCGTAGTCGGCCTGGAACTTCAGCGCGTTCCAGTCGTACTTGCGGGTTTCATAACGGGCGATGCGGGTTTGCATCCAGCCTTCGAGGCTGCTGCCGGCGGGCCGTTCCCAGCTTTTTGGGGTGTCTTGTTGTGCAGATAGATCAGTCATGGCTGTCTCCAGATCAAGGCATGACGAACCCGCCGTTGACCGGCAAGGTTTGTCCAGTGATGAATCGGGCCAGGTCAGAGAGGGCGAATATCACCGCTCCGCTGACGTCCTCGGGAAGTTGCGGGCGTTGGAGCGCCCGTTGTTCGGTGTACAGACGATGACGCGCCTCGGGTACGTAGGCGGTCGCCTCGACCAGGACCAGGCCTGGTGCGATCGCATTGACCGTAATGTTGTCGCTGCCCAGTTCGCGGGCCAGGCTGCGAGTCATGGCGATGATCGCGCCCTTGCTGGCGACGTAGGCCAGCAGGTTCGGCGCACCCCACAGTGGTGTGTCCGACGCCAGGTTGACGACTGCGCCCTTGCCGCTGGCGCGCAAGGCCGGCAGGCAAGCCCGGGTCATCAGCCATGTGCCACGCACGTTGACTTGCATGACCTGGTCCCAAGTGTCGACGTCCAACTCTTCGCAGGTCTTGCCGCCGGAGTTGGTGATCGAAGCGTTGTTGACCAGCCCGTCGAGCCCGCCCAGGCGCTCGACTGCTTCGGCAGCGCAGGCGTTGATGGCGTCGGGGTTGCCCAGGTCCAGGGCGACACCACTGACATCCAGGCCTTGTGCGGCCAATTCGGCGGCAGCCGTTTGTACACGCTCGTTCAGTATGTCGGCGATCACCACTCGGGCACCGGCCTGGCCAAGGGCTTGGGCGAACGCATAACCCAGGCCGCGGGCACCACCGGTCACCAGCACGCGACGGCCTTCGAGGAGACGATTGGAGTGGCTCATCATTGGGTACTCAGCATGGCTTTGGGCATGTAGTGCAGGACGCGTTTTTCCGCCCAGACCACCGCGCCGTAGGCCAACACACCGATCAAGGTGAGCATGACGATGGCGACAAAGACCCCGGCGGTATTGCCTTGACCTTCAGAGTCGACCAGCAGGAAACCCAGGCCCTGGTTACCGCCGACCAACTCGCCGACGGTGACGCCGATGACGGCGAGGGTCGAAGCGATACGCAGGCCGGAGAACAGTGCGGCCATGGCCGAAGGAAGTTCCACCAGGCGGAAGATCTGCCAGCGGCTGGCGTTCATGGTGCGCACCAGGTTGATCATGTCCGGGTCCACCGTGCGGATGGCCGAGAGCACGTTGATCATCACCGGGAAGAACACGATCAGGATGGCGATCAGGATCTTCGGGTAGATGGTGTAGCCCAGCCACATCACGAACAGCGGGGCGAAGGCGACCTTCGGTGCGATCTGCAGTGCCAGGATGTAAGGCGAGAGAATGGCTTCGGCCGAGGGCGAAAGGCCCAGCGACACGCCGATGACCACACCCAGCAATGCGCCCAGACCAAAGCCGACGATGATTTCAAAGGCGGTGATCAGGGTGTGCTGGAGCAGTCCGCTCGAGTGCCACATCACCACGCTTTCTTCGGCGACGCGGGTCAGTTGCGGCATGACAAACTCGGGCATGCCGAGCAGGCCGGGGCCCCATTGCCAGAGCACCAGGAACAGGATCAGCAGGGCTATGCTGCCGAGCATGGAGTTATTCAGGCTTTTCATCGTGTCAGTACCTTGTTGTTACCCGCGACTATTGAGCGGCCGTCGTGGTTTCGATGAATTGGTTGGTATAGAGCTCGTCCAGCGCAGGCTCCTTGGCGACGATGCCTTCGCTCACATAGAACTTGCGGACCTTGTCCAGGCGCGCCGGATCAATACGGCCCAGCACACTCTGGTTGGCGTAGACGTGTTCCACGTAAAGCTTGAAGGTCTTTTCCAGCGAGGCTTCCTTGCCGGCATAGGCCGGAATTGCCTTGGCAAAGGTCACGGCAGCGGCATGCGGGTCCTGGATAATGTCGTGCATGCCCTGCAACGTGGCCTGGACCACGCCGCGAATTACTTCCGGGTGGTTCTTGATGGCATCGTCCGAGGCGATGATTGCCTGGGCCATGCTTTCGAAGATCTGCTCCTGGGGAATCAGCTTGATCTGCAGCCCGGCTTCTTCGGCGTTGACGACCCAATCCGGTACGCCGGCCATGGCCTGGGCCTTGTTTGCCGAGAACAGCTGCCAGACACCCGCAGGGCCGGCAGCCTGGACGTTGACATCGGTCTTGCTCAGGCCGGCCTTGCGCAGCGAGGCAAGCAACGCGTAGTAGGTGGTGTCCGAGTAGGACATCACGGTCATGGTCTTGCCCTTGAGGTCGCTGATCGAGTTGATATTCTCGGCGGCATTGGTTGCGACCATGGTCACGCCACCAGCACCTAGTACGGCAACTGCGCGCACCGGAATGCCATTGGCACGCACCACGATCGGGGTGTCGCCGAGGGCGCCGCCGAGCATGGCGTTACCGGCACCGACCTGCTTGGCCACATCGACACCGCCCTTGGCAGCGATGAACTCCAGGTTCAGGTCCTTGTTGGCGTAGTAGCCCTTTTCCTTGGCGATGATCCAGGGGGCGAAGGCCGGGGAGTTCGGTGGCGCAGGTAGCAAGTAGGTCACGTTGGTCGGCTGCGCCTGAGCATTGAGTGCCAGGCTCAGGCCGAGGGCGACCACCGAGGCCTGACCGAATCGTTGAAAGAGAGTATTGAACATGCGTACTCCTGAATCCGTTGATGAGCCGTGAGGCGTTGATCAATGCAGTTCGGTGTCTTCGCCGACTTTCAGCAGTTCCATCAGGCGACCGGCCAGAGGACCGATTTCCGGCAGCTTGCGACGTTCCAGGGGGTTCTCCCGGAACGGCAGGTCAACGGTTATTTCTTCGATGATGGTGCCGGGGCGGGCGCTCATGACCAGCAGGCGATCGGACATTGCAATCGCCTCGACCAGATCGTGAGTGATGAACAGCGCGGTTTTCTTCTCTTCAAAGAGCATCCGTGCCATGTCCTGCTGCAGGATCATCTTGGTCTGGGCATCTAGGGCCGAGAACGGCTCGTCGAGGAACAGTACTTGCGGGTCGATGGCCAGGGTGCGGGCCAGGGCTGCGCGCTGACGCATGCCGCCCGACAACTGGAAGGGGTAGTGGTCGGCAAAGCCTTGCAGATGGCAACGCTTGAGCAGATCTTCGGCGATCGGCTGGCGCTGGGCGGCAGGCATGCCCTGGATCTCCAGGCCCAGTTCGATGTTGCGACGAATACTGCGCCATGGCATCAGCAGGTCTTTCTGCAGCATGAACGCCACTTTGCGCACGGGGCCGGTGACGGCTTCGCCACCGACGAAGACTTCGCCTTCGCTGGGGCGATAGAGGCCCGAACCCATGTTCAGGATGGTGCTTTTGCCGCAGCCGGACGGGCCGATGATCGATACCACTTCGCCGCGGCGAATCTTGAAGTTTACGTCACGGATGGCGAAGGGCGCTTCTGACTTCCCCTTGGCCGGGAAGCATTTGCCGACATGACGGAATTCAATTTCTGTCGGCTCGAGATCTTCCTTGAGCGCAGGTGTATTCCATTGTGGGGCGATTGCGTACATCTCTTTCACAGCCATTGGGAAGGTCTCTGGTCTGTTTTGTAGGTGATACGCCGTTTACTGCATGAACAATGCCAATTGTTAAAATATGCTGATTAAATAAAAAACCCTTATTTATTAATTGGTTACGCATAGCTAACTGTTTAGCTGTGTTTTATATATGAAACATCGATTCTCCTGTGACACATATTTACACATTCTTCGCGCGCAACCTGCGCAATGGCGAAGGAGCAGTGTTTTTTAGGTAACGGAAAATTGAGGTCAAAGTGCCACTTTGTTTTATGTGTAAAACAAGGCTTTTCTTTATATAAGAAGGCGGTTGGGGCTCCGCTGGACCTGCATGGTGGCCACCTTCCGTACCTCCAGGGACAAGAACTGCGACAAGTTCAGCACCACCCAGCCCTAGCGGATCGCACGACCAGCCACCACCATCGCCTGCCGACGTACTCAACCGCATGACCGTTGGCGGCAATAAGTGCTGCGGCTAACTCTCGGCGCGACCCCGGGTAGGCAGTCCGCTCGACTGAGGCCATTAGCATGCCCCCCAAAGACAAATTAACGCCTCGGCATAGTCGTCGAATCGTGGCCTAGCGGAGGGTCGGGAAAGTTTCGTCGGCAGATGATTTTAAAATCAAAGGCTAAGATGCCGAATGTCCTAATTTTTGCCTTATCTCGGCATGACCCCTACCTCGGTGCGGCCATCGCAGCCAAGGCTGGCTCCTACAACGGTCGGTAGGAGCAGAGCTTGCTCGCGATGGTCACACCGCGGTCTGCCTGATATACCGCGGTTTGACCATCGTCTGTACAAAATTTAGCCAACACCCTTCAGGCCCCAGCCCGCCGGTGCCTGGCGCTGTTGATATACATGTTATCCACAGGCAGGCCCACAGCAATTGTGGGCAACCTTGCCAATCCACAGCTGTACAAAAATTAACCACAACCAGATAAAACCATGCAGGCCGTGGCCTGCAGCCTTTGCTCTACACCTTATCCACAGCCAGGCCCACAGTAATTGGGGGTAAAAAAGTTATCCTCAGCCCGC
Source organism: Pseudomonas sp. KH_021 (assembly GCF_057838865.1). Classification (NCBI taxonomy): domain Bacteria; kingdom Pseudomonadati; phylum Pseudomonadota; class Gammaproteobacteria; order Pseudomonadales; family Pseudomonadaceae; genus Pseudomonas; species Pseudomonas sp. KH_021. Next base: position 5,679,464 of record NZ_CM174477.1, read on the forward strand.
CGTCTTCGGCGTCTTGCCCGCTTTCATCTGCTCCAGCAGAGGCCTGCATTGGTTCGGTTCACCACCACTGGGCGCCACCAGCGCCAACAAGCCCGCCGCAGGTCCCGCCACGACGCCCAAGGCCACCATGCCCGCGCCGCGCAGCATCAGCGGCACGGCCTGCACGCCTGCGCTTGGCTTCTTGAAGGTGCCACGTACATACAAGGGCGAGCGCAGCGACAGCAAGCGAATACCCTTGGATTCGGGGATGATCTTCAGGTCGAGTTTTTCCGTGGCGAAGTTGGCCGTGCCATCGATGTAAATGATCGCGTTCTCGGTATCGAAGACAAACACCTGCGAAGTCGCCAGGCCGTCCTTGATACCGAAGTGAGTGGCGGCGCAGTTGATTTTCACTTCCTTGTCACCAAACAGCTTGCCGACCACATAGTTACCCACATTGAGCCCGGCGATTTCCATCAGGCCGCGACTGATCGCGCCATCGTTAATGAGCATTTTCAACTCGCCATTGGCCGTCCCCAGCAGCGCCGCTACTGAATTGCCACGCCCACTGATATCCGCATCACCATTGAGCTCTCCGAAACTGGTCTTCATCGGTTCAAAGGTGGGAAACAACTGCTTGAGTTTGAAGTTGCGCGCACTCCAGCGTGCTCGTCCTTGCAGCGGTGTGCTTTGCCCTTGCAGGCGGATCTGGGCATCGAGCTTTCCGCCAGCGACGCCAAACCGCAGCGGTTCCAGGCGCAGCAGGCCGTCTTCAAGGATCAGGTGGGTGTACAGGTCGGTGAAGGGCAAGTCCTTGCTGCGCACGATACGCTTGCCGGTGAACTCCACGTCTGCGTCCATGGTTCGCCAGCGTTCAGTGCGAAACTCTTCGACCGGCAACACCTTGTCAGCCGGTTGTTTACTTTCACCGCCCCGGGCTTTCTGCTCGGCATTGGAGTCCGCCCCGATCAGCGGCGCCAAGTCGGAGAACAACAGTTGGTTGGACACCAGCGCCCCCGTCAATTTGGGCCGCGGTTGACTGGCGACGAAGGCCAGGTTGCCGTGAATGTCACTGTCACCGATCTTGCCGTTGAAGTCTTGATAGCGGAACGTTGCGCCTTCTGGCTCATGCAATTTTGCCAGCAAGTGACCATCGGTGCTGTAGGCCGGCGAATCCGGCAGGGTAATGCCCGTCAATGGGTAGAGATTGCCAAGACTGGTGCCCGAGAGCCGCAGGCGCAGGTCCAATGCGCCCAGGTTGCGTGGGTCGGTGAGGGTGCCAGCGACGGCGACACGCGTGTCACCCACGCGCACGTCCGCCTGCAGCGGGAACGGCTGGCTGGCATCCTGCAGCGCCAACAATCCGCCAATCTTGCCCTCGCCTGCCAGCGCCTGGCCTTTGTAGCGGCCCGTGACCTTGAGGGCGAAGGCATAGTCTTGCGGGTTGGCACCCTGGGTGCTGGTTTTTGGCGCCGCGCCACTGCCAACGATATCGCTGAACGGGATCGGCTTGCCCAATGGGTCAATCACCACGTCCACACGGGTCTTGAGCGTCTGGTCATCAAAGATCACATGGCCTTTGTCAAAACCAATGGCGCCGATATCCAGCACCCAAGCCGATGGCCCGGCGCTTTCATCCTTGGGCCCGAAGTCGAACACCCAGTTGGCCCGGCCATCGGCCAGGCGCTGCAACTCGCCGCTGGGTTCAGTGAGGTCGATACGGGGGACGACAATGCGCTGGACCACCAATGGCAAAGGCGAAAGGCGAAACTCGATGCGCTTGAGGCCGGCCATCTGCGGGGTTTTGGACCAATCCGGGTTGCCCAGGGTGATGTCTTCGGCGACGAAATGTGGCCATGGCAGCCAGGCCCGCCAGCCGCCCTGATCAGGCTCGCGACGCCACAGCACATCAAGGTTGCCATTGATGGAGAACGGTCGGTGCAACGCCTCGGAAACTTTTTCATTGATCGTGGGCTTGAGCCGGTTCCAGTCAAAGGTGGCGATGATGATGCCCACGATAAGCAGGATCGACAGCAGGCTGGAAAGGACCCAGGCCATGATTTTTGAAGTGCGCGTCATTGCACGATTCTCCCGATGACAGCCTTGCAGCGGCGCTGAGTATCTTCTTAGGACTTTGCAAAGCCCCACAGGTTTAAAAACCCTCGCACCGAATCGAATATTTCGCCGGTCGACAGGCCAGCGACCGGCTGCAACAGCCTCGCGCCAATCGGCTGGAAGCCACGGCTCACAAGGGCTGCGGCAACATATCAATTCCGTTGATTGTTACCATTACCTTTATGAACTTTTATATCTAATTCTCGAGAGTAGCATTGGCTCCGTAGACACATTTCAGCCCTCCAAGGAGCGCACTCTCATGAAACGCCAATTACTGCTCAGCCTTACCCTTTCTGTCCTGGCCGCCAACGCCTTTGCCATTCCGGCCGCCGACCAGGGAACTTCTGCCGAAGCCAAATCCAGCGCCACCGTGATCAGCCAGCCGGTTGGCAGCCTTGCCGAAGGTGGCTCCGATCGCCTGATCGAGCGCAGCAACACCATCGCCGAAGGCGGTTCTGATCGCACTCTGCACCGCAACGATGTGGCCGAAGGCGGCTCTGATCGCTTGATCGAACGCAGCAACACCATTGCCGAAGGCGGTTCGGATCGCACCCTGCAGCGCAACGATGTGGCCGAAGGCGGCTCTGATCGCTTGATCGAACGCAGCAACACCATTGCCGAGGGCGGTGCCGACCGTCTGCACCAGCAAACCAGCGTTTGAGCCAGGGCCATGCGGTCCTTGGAAAAAGCCCGGTTCCCGCAACCGGGCTTTGTTTTTGGGTAACGACTACGGTTCCCCGTTTTGCGCTTGAAAGTCGATTTGCTAGAGTGCACAGCTGTTCTAACTGAAACTTGCCCACCATGCTCCCCCGCGCCGAACAAAAACAGCAGACCCGCCATGCCTTGCTCGAATCTGCCCGTCAGCTGATGGACAGCGGCCGTGGCTTCGGCAGTCTGAGTTTGCGCGAGGTGGCCAAGGCTGCCGGTATTGTCCCCACGGGTTTTTATCGCCATTTCAGCGATATGGACACCCTGGGCCTGGCCCTGGTGAGTGAGGTCGGCGAAACCTTTCGCGAAACCATACGCCTGGTGCGCCACAACGAAGTGGTCCTCGGCGGTATTACCGATGCCTCGGTGCGAATCTTTCTGGATGTGGTGGCCGCCCATCGCAGCCAGTTTCTGTTTCTGGCCCGTGAGCAGTACGGGGGCTCTTTGCCAGTGCGCCTGGCGATCAAGGAATTGCGTGAAGGCATCGCTTCGGATCTGGCGGCCGACCTTGGGCTGATGCCCAAGTGGCAACACCTGGACAGCGCCGCGTTATCGGTCATAGCAGACCTTGTGGTTAAAACGGTCTTTGCCACCCTGCCCGAGCTGATCGACCCTCCTTGCGCCCCCCTTCCCCCTCACTTGACGCCCCAGGCCAAGATTACCCAGCAACTGCGGTTTATCTTCGTCGGTGCTCGTCATTGGCAAGGCATCAACTAACGCAATGGCTGTGTGATTGAGACACAGCCTTCCAACGATTGAATCCAAATTTCCCGTCTAGACTACGAAATGTCGCGAGCTTCTGTAGGCAATTTCCTACAGAATATGTCATTGGCAAGACACTTGCTCTACACAAGCTAACGCTAATCGCTGGAAATTTTAGTCATGCTGGTTATCCACAAACGAATCGCACCAACCTCTAACTGGTCGGCCGAACTGCACCTGACCTTTGAAGCCCGTAGCAAGAGTCGCCTGCGCTGTTTTAGCGCTGACGGCGAAGACGTCGGGTTGTTTTTGGAACGCGGCCAATCGCCGCTGCACGATGGCGAATGCCTGCAGGCCGAGGATGGCCGCGTGGTGAAGGTGTGCGCCCGCCCAGAACAACTCCTGCACGTTACCTGCTCCAGTGCCTTCGAACTGACCCGCGCTGCCTATCACCTGGGCAATCGCCATGTCGCCCTGCAAGTAGGCGACGGCTGGCTGCGCTTGCTCGATGACTATGTGCTCAAGGCCATGCTCGAACAACTGGGCGCCCATACCGAAGCACTGGAAGCGCCGTTTCAGCCCGAGCATGGTGCTTATGGCGGCGGCCATCATCATTCCCGGGCCGGTGAAGAAGACTTCAATTACGCCCCGAAGCTGCATCAATTCGGCGTACGGCTGTGAGCCCAGCCTGGGCTCTACTGCGCCTTGCCAGCCCGCAATTGCCCATTGGCGGCTACAGCTACTCACAAGGTTTGGAAATGGCCGTCGAGACGGCCGTCGTGTCCGACCCGGCCAGCGCTCGGCGCTGGATCAGCGACCAATTGCTGCTCAACCTCGCCCGCTTCGAAGCGCCGATGTTACTGGCCCACTGCGTGGCCGCCCAAAACGAAGACTGGGCAGAGCTTCAGAAGCAATGCAACCAGCATCGCGCCAGCCGCGAAACCCGCGAATTGCATTTGGAAAGCCGACAAATGGGCTATTCCCTCAAGCAGTTGCTGGAAGGCTTGCCGGAACTGGACGACGACGCCCGTCGCTTTATCGCCGCCATTGACGAGCCGCACCTGGCGCTCGGCTGGGCATTGGCCGCACGTGCCTGGCAGATCAGCCCACAAGATGCGCTGGCCGCCTGGCTCTGGAGCTGGCTGGAAAACCAACTGGCGGTATTGATGAAAACCCTGCCGTTGGGCCAGCAAGCCGCCCAACGCCTGACCAGCGAACTGCTGCCCTTGCTGCAAGAGGCCAGGCAGATCGCGACCGACCTTGATCCGCAACACATTGGCAGTGCCGCATTCGGCCTGTCGCTGGCGAGCATGGCCCATGAGCGCCAGTACAGCCGTCTGTTTCGTTCTTAGGAGAATCACGATGAATACACAACCCCTGCGTGTCGGTATCGGCGGCCCGGTCGGCTCCGGCAAGACAGCCCTGACCCTGGCGCTGTGCCTGGCCCTGCGCGACCGCTACAACCTGGCAGTGGTCACCAACGATATCTATACCCGTGAAGACGCCGACTTCCTGGTTCGCAACCAAGCCTTGGCACCGGAACGCATCATGGGTGTGGAAACCGGTGGTTGCCCACACACCGCGATCCGCGAAGACGCCTCGATCAATCTGGAAGCGGTCGATCAACTCAACCGCCGCTTCCCAGGCCTGGACATGATCCTGGTGGAATCGGGTGGCGACAACCTCTCGGCCACGTTCAGCCCGGAGCTGTCGGACCTGACCATCTATGTGATCGACGTGTCGGCCGGCGACAAGCTGCCACGCAAGGGCGGCCCGGGAATCTGCAAGTCGGATCTGTTGGTGATCAACAAGATCGACCTGGCGCCACTGGTAGGCGCATCGCTGGAAATGATGGACAGCGATACTCGCCGCATGCGCGGTGAAAAGCCTTTTGTGTTCAGCAATCAGAAAACCGGCCAAGGCCTTGAAGAAATCATTGCCTTTATCGAACGCCAGGGTCTGCTGACCGAAGCCTGAAACTCACCTTAGTCACTAGAAGGAAGCTGAATAATGTCACTGAAAAAACTACTGTGCCTATTGCCCCTGCTGCTCGCTCCCGGGCTTGCGTTTGCGCACCCTGGCCATGGCGATAACGGCCTGATCGCGGGTATCAGCCACCCAATTGGTGGCCTGGATCACTTGCTGGCAATGGTCGCAGTAGGCTTGTGGGCCGCTCAACAGCAAGGCGCTGCACGTTGGGCGCTGCCTTGCACCTTTGTCGGCACCATGCTGCTGGGTGGCCTGCTGGGCTTTACCGGCTTGGAATTGCCGGCAATGGAAAGCGGCATTGCCGCGTCGGTGCTGGCCCTGGGCCTGGCCGTTGCGCTGGCTGTGCGTCCGCCACTGGCTTTGGCGGTGGTCGCGACCGCACTGTTTGCGCTGTTCCATGGCGTGGCCCATGGCCTGGAACTGCCTGAGATGTCGAGCCCGTGGGCCTATGCCTTCGGTTTCGTAGCGGCCACCGCCGCACTGCATGCCGCGGGCTTCGTCGTGGTTCGCGTGCTGCCGCAGGCGGCTGCGCCACTGGTGCGTATCGCCGGCGCTGCCTCTGCCATCACCGGCGCCTGGCTGCTGGCCGGATAACACGCCACCCCCTGTAGGAGCCGAGTTTACTCGCGATGAAGATGACGCGGTCTGCCAGGGTATGGCGGCGCGGCCATCGCAGCCAAGGCTGGCTCCTACCGGGCTTATCCACAGCTGTGCGCCCTGCTACCATGTCGCCCAAACCCTGTGACGACATCAGCCAATGCCCGACCTATCCCTGCACACTCACCTGTCCGACGCCTTCGCCAAGGTGCAACAGCACTTCGCCCAGACGATAGTGCCGCTCTGGCAGGGGCCGGGATGGAATGCCGAATTGGCCCTGCCCTTCGAGGCCCTGGATGCCGGGCACCAGCCGCTACCGCCACAGCGCTACCGAGCCATGGCCTGCGCCCGACAACTGTTTCTGTTTTCCAGCCGCATGGATGAGCCCGGCGCCGCTGAGCGTGCTGGCGCGTTGTTCCGCTCCCTGCAACGGCACTTTCACGACGCCGAGCACGGTGGCTGGTTCTACAGCATCGACTCCAGCGGCCAGCCGCTGGACCGACGCAAGGATCTCTACACTCACGCTTTCATCATCTTCGCCTGCGCCCATTACTGGGCTCGGGTCCGTGATCCGCTGGTGGAATCGACCCTCAATGCCGCGCTGAAGGTGGTCAGCGAGCAGTTTTCCACAGGCGACGGGCTCTATGAGGCAAGTCTCGCTGAAGACTGGTCCCCGCTCGGCAGCGGCCCTCTGCAAAACCCATTGATGCACCTGGCCGAAGCCTTCCTGGCGACCCTTGAAGTACGTGACGATAAAGCGGTCGAACAGGCATTGGTGGCACTTACCGACGCCATGCAGAAGCACTTTATCGAGCCCACCCACGGGGTGATGCTGGAGAAACCCCGCGGGGCTATGGATAACTGGTTTGAACCGGGCCATCAGTTCGAGTGGTTCTATCTGCTGGCGTCATCGAACCTGCTCAACGGCAGCGCGCTGCATCGCTCACTGGAGCGCGCCTTCGGCTATGCCGAGGCGCAAGGTGTGCGCGAGGGGGCAGTATTGGCGATGCTGGACACTAAAGGTGACGTGCGCGACGCCACCCAGCGTATCTGGGCCAAGGCCGAGTACCTGCGCGCCCTGACCTTGCGCCCCGATAGCGAAGCGGCCGTACTGGCGCAGCTGCAAGCCTTGCAGGCAAACTTCCTGCACGCAGGCGGCTGGTATGAATGCCGTGATGCCAATGGCGCGGTCAGCCGGCATGACATGCCTTCGACCACGCCCTATCACCTGGCGACCTGCTATATCGGGTTGCAGACTGCGTTGGCTGGCTTGTAGGAGCGGCGGGGGCGCCTAGCCTTTAGCCGCGATGAAAGCACCACGGTTTGCCTGATGCACCACGGTGCGTTCATCGCGGCTAAAGGCTAGGCGCCCCCGCCGCTCCTACAGGTTTTTTGCTCAATCAGCCCTTGTGACGCTCAATCGCAAAACCGGCCAGAGTCTGGGTGACAGGCATCAACTCCAGGCTGTTGATGTTGATATGCGCTGGCTGGTTCATGACCCAGAAAATGGTGTCGGCAATTTCCTGCGGCTGGATAGGGTCGACACCGGCGTAAGTGGCGTCATAACGCGCCTTGTCACCCCCGAAGCGCACCAACGAAAACTCGCTTTCGCACATCCCAGGCTCGATGTTGGACACACGCACGCCCGTACCTTGCAAGTCACAGCGCAAGTTCTGGGAGAACTGCCTGACGAAGGCCTTGGTACCACCGTAGACGTGGCTGCCAGGGTAGGAATAGAGACCGGCCGCCGAGCCGACGTTAACGATGCTGGCGCCCTTGCCGTGGGCAATCAGGCGCGACAGCAGCAAGCGGGTGCTGTACATCAGGCCTTTGACGTTGGTGTCGACCATGGTGTCCCAGTCGTCCAGATCACACGTGGGCGCAGGGTCGGTGCCCAGGGCCAGCCCTGCGTTGTTGATCAGACCGCGCAGCGTGTTGAATTCCGGCGGCAAGCCTTCGATGGCCGCTTCCATGGCCTTGCGATCGCGCACATCGAGCACCAGGCCAAGGACCTTGGTCTGCTTGGATAACTCGGCGCACAACGCATTGAGGCGCTCCTCGCGACGGCCCGTCAGCACCAGTGACCAGCCGGCCTCTGCAAAGCGTCGGGCACAGGCTTCGCCAAACCCCGAGGTGGCCCCGGTAATGAATACAGAGGAAGTCATCGTGTTCTCCTAAAAATGGCGGCAGGTGGCAAGTTCTGAAGCATCGCTTGTGGGGTCAAACGATAATGGTGTGCGGGTATGCGTGCATGGCGCTGTCGTGTGTCACTAGGCTGATACCCTCTGCGAGCGCTTGGGCCACCATGATGCGGTCAAACGGATCGCGGTGATGGTTCGGCAGGGAACCTACAGTCAGCGCGTGATCAGACGTAATCGATAACTCAAGGTAGCCCGCATCTAGAAGCACCTTGCGCAGCACAGCAGGCATAACGCCGGTGCGTTCGGCTCCTTTTATGGTCAGCTCCCATATGCTGGCCGCGCTGAAATACAAAGTATTGGCCTTATCGTCGATGAGCTGGGCCGCGGCCTTGGATAGTTTGACGTCGTCGGTTGCTGCCCATATCAGGAGGTGAGTGTCGAGCAATAGCCTCATGCCTTACCCTCAAACAGGTCCGCTATTTCATCATCTAGGGCGTCCGAAGCCTCTGCATTGAATGTCACACCGGTTAGCATCCCGCGCCGCTTAGGGGCAATGATAGGGACTAGCATGGCTACTGGAATGCCTGCTTTAGCGATGATGATTGTTTCCCCGCCAGCAGCAGCATCGACCAGTTGCGAAAAGTGCGTCTTCGCCGCATGGATGTTGTGGGTTTGCATGTGCTTTGCTCCCAATGATTGGTGATGCGCCAAGATTAGTCCTCAGCATGGACTAAGTAAACAGCACTTCCCCGCTATCCTGAGCAAAACGATTTTTCCGCAAGCAACGTCAGTGAAACTGTACAAAAAACATACAGCACGCTGACACCCTTGCCGTTGCTGGCGCGCCCGTGGTTGTGCTCACCTTATCCACAAGCGGCTCCACAAAATCCGTGGGCAACTTGAAAAGCCCACAGGCCTTTATCCACAAGGGCTGTGGAGAATCGGAAGGATGATTTTCCTTGACGTTTGTGTTCGCTGCATGCCGCTGCGAACCACCTGGTGCAACCCGGTAACACCCGACTATGGCCGCAGGCCAGCAATTTCGCCGCCTGCAAGGGTCTTTCCAACGCTTGCCCACAGACTTATCCACAGGCTATCCGAGGCGTTATCAATGCTGCGCCGCAGCGGATAAAAGACTTGACATCAGCTTCTTGACGCCTATTAAAAGCCACTGTACAAAAAACAACCACACCGCTGTAGGCCACGGAAACAAAGGGCTGCAGCCATATGCTCCCAAGTTACCCACAATCGGCTCCACAGCAATCGGGGACAACTTGAGTTCATGACAAAACGATGAATTACAGCGGCTTTGCATGGCTTTTTTCACCCTTGGCAAAAGGGTTGTCCACAAAACGATGGCTGATCAAAAACGCCTGGCTTTTTGTAGGAGCCGGCTTTAGCCGCGATGAACGCACCGCGGTGCCTCAGGCAAACCGCGGTGCGTTCATCGCGGCTAAAGCCGGCTCCTACATCAGGGGTCAGGTCAGTGACCGCCTAGGTAGGCGTTGCGTACCTCGTCGTTGACGAGCAGCTCCTTACCGGTGCCGGTCAGGCGGATTTGCCCGTTGACCATCACGTAGCCGCGGTCTGACAGCTTCAGCGCATGGTTGGCGTTTTGTTCCACCAGAAAGATAGTCATGCCGGTAGACGCCAGTTCTCGCAAGGTATGGAAGATCTGCTTGACCACGATCGGTGCCAAACCCAGGCTCGGTTCATCCAGCAGTAACAGCTTGGGTCGGCTCATCAAGGCCCTGGCGATGGCCAGCATCTGCTGCTCGCCACCCGACATGGTCATGGCCCGCTGGTTACGCCGCTCCTTGAGCCGGGGGAACAGTTCGAACATGCGTTGCATGTCTTCGCTGGCGTATTTGTCGCCAATCGGGATGGTGCCCATCATCAGGTTTTCTTCCACCGACATGTCCGGGAATACCCGCCGACCCTCCGGCGATTGGGCGATGCCGTTGGAGGCGATGTAGTGGGCTGACTTGTGGGTGATGTCGATACCGCGATAGATGATCTGGCCGCTGCTGGCCCGTGGCTGGCCGAAAATCGACATCAGCAACGTCGACTTGCCCGCGCCATTGGAGCCAATCAGGCTGACGGTCTCCCCCTCGTTGATCTGCAGCGAAACCTTCTTCAGGGCCTGGATCGGCCCGTAGAACACGTCGATATCCTTGAACTCGAGGATCGGTTGAGTCATACCAACTCCTCTTCATCAGCACCCAGGTAGGCGGCGATTACTTTGGGATCTTTACGGATCTGCTCCGGCCCGCCTTCGGCGATCACGTTGCCGTGGTCCAGCACCACGATGTGGTCAGAAATGCTCATCACCATGCCCATGTCGTGCTCGATCAATACCACCGTCAGGTCGTGATCATCGCGCAGGTGGCGGATGATCGCGCTCAAGCGTTCGGTTTCCTGTGGGTTGAGGCCAGCGGCCGGTTCGTCCAGGCAGATGATCTTCGGCCGGGTACACATGGCCCGGGCAATTTCCAGGCGCCGCTGCTGGCCGTAGGAAAGCTCCCCGGCCAAGCGATTGGCGCTGTCCACCAGGTCAACCACTTCCAGCCAATAGAAGGCGTGGTCCAGCGCATCGCTTTCTGCCTGGCGGTAGGCCTTGGTATTGAGGACGCCCGAGAGCAAATTGCGGTTGACCCACATGTGTTGGGCCACCAGCAGGTTTTCCACGACGGACATTTCCCTGAACAGCCGGATGTTCTGGAAGGTACGGGCCAGGCCCGAACGGTTAATCAGATGAGTGCCGCCAAACATCTTGTAGTACAGGCGGCTGGCAAAGCGTGGTGGCGACACAAAATCGGTGAGCTGGAAGGGCTCGCCCAACAGCTTGATGACGTTGGTCTTGCTGTCGCGCACATTGAGCTCGATCTGCCCGCCCGTGGCCTTGTAGAAACCGGTCAGGCAGTTGAACACCGTGGTCTTGCCCGCACCGTTGGGGCCGATCAGGGCAAAGATCGAGTTGCGCTTGACCTTCAAGCTGACATCACTGAGCGCCTTGATACCACCAAAGTGCATCATCAAATTATCGACCGAGAGGATGACATCATCGCTCATGGCGCCACTCCTTTACGTGGGGTCACACCGGTGCGACTGATACGGATCAGGCCGCGTGGCCTCCAGATCATCATCAACACCATCAAGAATCCAAACAGCAGCACCCGGTACTCGGAAAAGCTGCGCAGCAGTTCCGGCGCCACAGTGAGCACGAACGCCGCGATCACCACCCCCACGGTCGAGCCCATGCCGCCCAGCACCACAATGGCGAGGATCAGCGCCGACTCGAAGAACGTAAACGAGGACGGGTTGACGAAGCCCTGGTAACTGGCAAAAAACACCCCGGCAAGCCCTGCAGTCGATGCACCGAGGGTGAATGCCGAAAGCTTGACCAGCACGTGGTTCAGGCCCATGGCACGGCAGGCGATTTCATCCTCGCGCAGTGCTTCCCAGGCACGCCCGACCGGCATGCGGGTCAGTCGATGCTTGATGTAAAGCACCGCCAGCACCACCAGGAACAACACGATGTAGATAAACAGAAATTTCAGGTTGGGGTTGTAGTCGATGCCGAAAAACTCATGGAACGGCACCCCGCCATCTTTGGCCCGGCGACCAAACTCCAACCCCATGAAGGTGGGCGACGGCACCGGCATGCCATTGGGACCACCGGTAAACGACATCCAGTTGTTGAGTATCAGGCGAATGATTTCCCCGAAGCCCAGCGTCACGATAGCCAGGTAGTCACCGTGCATTCGTAATACCGGGAAGCCCAATATGCATCCCGCGAGCGCTGCGGCAATGGCTGACAGTGGCAGCACCGTCCAGAAGCCCAGGCCCAGGTAGTGGTAACCCAGCGCCAGGCCATAGGCGCCGATGGCGTAGAACGCCACGTACCCCAGGTCGAGCAACCCGGCCAATCCGACCACAATGTTCAGGCCCAGGCCCAACAGCACATAGATCAGCCCGAGGATCACCACGGTCAGCAAGTACTTGTTGGCGAAGAACGGAAACACGATGGCGATCACGATCAAGGCCGGGATAATCCAGCGCAGCCGCGACTTGTAGTCCGGCGCCAGCACATGCACGCCAGAACCCGAACTTTCGAACCCCTGCAGAATGTTCAGGCCCTTGGGGGTTTGCAGGAACAGGCTGAGAAAGAACCGGCCGACCATCACCGCCCCCACCAGCCAGGCGACGCGCACAGGCTCAAGGTTGAAGCTATAGCCTTGCAGCACGATCCCGACGATCGGGCCGAAGACGATCAGTGAGATCAGCCCGGCGAGCACGGCGTCGATGAGGCTGCTCTTGATATCAATCGCTTTGTTTTGGGTAGAAGACATACTTACACCTTCGCCACGAGTGGGCGACCCAGCAGGCCTTGGGGACGGAAAATCAGGATCAGCACCAGCAGCGAGAAACTGAACACGTCTTTGTAGTCGGAGTTGACCAACCCTGAGAACAGCGACTCCGAAATACCCAGCACAATCCCGCCGAGCATCGCGCCCGGCAAAGAGCCAATGCCGCCCAGTACCGCCGCGGTGAACGCCTTGATGCCGATGATGAACCCGGCATAGAAATCGAAAGTGCCGTAGTTCAAGGTGATCAGCACCCCAGCCAGCGCCGCCATGGCAGCACCGATAACGAACACATAGGAAATGATCCGGTCAGTGTTAATGCCCAGGATCGAAGCCATTTTGCGGTCTTGCTGAGTGGCCCGGCACATGCGGCCCAGCTTGGTGAACTTGATGACGTAGGTCAGCAAACCCATGCCGACGAAGGCAGCCACCAGAATGAAGATCTTGGTGTAGGTCAGCTGCACGAAACCAGTACCAATGTCCACGCGCCAAGCGCCTTCGAGCAGGGTTGGAATCCCTTGTTGTTGGGCGCCCTGGCTGATCTGTGCGTAGTTTTGCAGAATCAGGGAAATACCGATGGCGCTGATCAGCGGTGCCAGTCGGGTGGAGTTGCGCAACGGCTTGTAGGCGACCCGTTCGATGACCCAACCATAGACGCCGGTGACGACGATGGTGAAGACCAGCGTGCCAAGCATCAGCAGCGGGAAGGATTCAATGCCGAAGTAAGCCAGCAGGGCCAGACTGATTGCCGCGAGGTAAGCGGAAATCATGTAAACCTCGCCGTGGGCGAAGTTGATCATGCCGATGATGCCATAGACCATTGTGTAGCCGATGGCGATCAGACCATAGACAGACCCCAGGGTCAGCCCATTGATCAATTGCTGCAGGAAAATACCATCCATAACGCAATCTCACGGTATTGAGATTGCACAAGCGCTGACCACGGCGGACGGCCGGTAGCAGTCCTCGCAGCGCAGGGGTTGTGCAGATCTACGAGAAAAGTCGAGTGCGGCAACAGGACCGCGCCGCGTCAGGCCTGAAGCCCGACGCGGCGCAGTGGGTTATTTCTGTTTTTCCAGCTGGTGGTATTTGCCGGCCTTGTCCCACTGGTAGACCACATAGTCGGAGACTTTCAGGTCGCCCTTGGCGTCCCAGGCTTTTTCGCCCATCACAGTTTTGACCGGGTTGGCTTTCAGCCACTTGGCGGCGTCTTCACCTTTATTGGATTTGGCACCCGCGAACGCTGCCGCCAGGGTCTGTACAGAGGCGTAGGCGTACAGGGTGTAGCCCTCAGGCTCATAGCCGGACTTACGGAATTTCTCAACCACCGCCTTGCTGTCAGGCACCAGGCGAGGGTCGGCGCCGAAGGTCATGTACACCCCATCAACGAATTGAGGGCCGCCGGCGGTGGTGACCAATTCGTCAGTCACAACACCGTCGTCAGACATGAACTTGACGTCCTTGAGGCCCTGCTCGCGCATCTGGCGAACCAGTGGGCCGGCCTCAGGGTGCAGGCCACCGAAATAGACTACATCTGCGCCGGTGGCGCGGATTTTGGTGACCACGGCGCTGAAGTCTTTCTCACCGCGCGTCAGGCCCTCTTCCATCACAGGTGCGACCCCGCGTTTTTTCAACTGCGCGGCGGTAGCATCCGCCAAGCCTTTGCCGTAGGTGTCCTTGTCATTCAATACCGCGACTTTCTTGCCCTTGAGCACGTCCACGATGTAATCGCCAGCCACGATGCCCTGCTGGTCATCACGGCCACACATGCGGAACATGGCATTCAGGCCGCGTTCGGTCACTGCCGGGTTAGTTGAGCCTGGAGTAATGGTGATAATGCCTGCCTCGTCATACACCGCAGAAGCAGGAATGGTCGAAGAGGAGCAGAAGTGCCCGACAACCCCGGCTACCTTATCCTGGTCAGCCAGGCGGTTGGCCACGGCAACAGCCTGTTTCGGCTCACAGGAGTCATCACCTTTCACCAGCACGATTTTCTCGCCATTCACGCCGCCAGCGGCATTGATATCGTCAGCGGCCTGCTGTGCCCCTTTCATGTACTGCTCGCCAAAGGATGCACTCGGGCCCGTCATTGGCCCCGCCACGCCAATCTTGATGTCCGCCTGAACAAACGAAGAAACGCCCATTGCCGTTGCCACGGCCAGCGCCAGAAAGCCTTTCCTGTAAAACGTCTGCGACATGAGGTGGTGCTCCTGATATTTTTTTTAGGGTGGCACTTTCAACTTCAGGTACGAATTAGCACGAAGGTACGAGCAAGCGCCGTGCCATCGTTTTTTTATTCTGAAAAAACTCACTGCCGATGTGTTGTTAGAGCGATTTGCTCCTTTCGTTACGGGTCGTGCAACCGCCTGCAATGCAAATGGTGAAACCCATTGAAATAAAAAGGCGCAACCAGCAGGTGCCATCATTGCAACCTCAACGCCTGTATACGTACCAACCCGCCTGTAACCGCTTGCGTAACGGAAGTGCACACTGACGGTGCGCAATTGCTACAGCTCGCACCACTACAGGCTAGACGATTGCGCCACAACTGCCGGGCCAAACCGCTTGAGCAGGCACAGCGCAGCCGGAAAAAGGCTGGCACAATGAGGCCTTTGCCGGCCCACGCCCGCCAGGGAGCTTATCTATGAGTGAGAGCGCATTCTCCGATCACAGCGTGCAGAATCTGCTCGACACCGATTTCTACAAATTGACGATGATGCAGGCGGTACTGCACAACTACCCCAACGTCGACGTCGAGTGGGAATTTCGCTGCCGCAATGGCGAAGACTTGCGACCGTACCTGGCCGATATCCGCACGCAGATCGAGCGTCTGAGCGAGCTGAGCCTGAGCGCCGACCAGTTGAGTTTCCTGGAGTCCATCAGCTTTTTAAAACCCGACTTCCTGCGCTTTCTGGGGCTGTTCCGCTTCAATCTGCGTTACCTGCAGTTGGGCATTGAAGACGACCAGCTGTTCCTGCGCATTCGGGGCCCGTGGCTGCATGTGATCCTGTTCGAGGTCCCGCTGCTGGCGATCATCAGCGAAGTGCGCAACCGCGGGCGGCATGCCGATGTGAAGCTTGAGCCGGTTCGCGAGCAGCTTTACCGCAAGTTCGACTGGCTGACCGCCCATGCCAGCCAAGATGAGCTCAATGCCTTGCAAGTGGCGGACTTCGGCACTCGCCGACGCTTTTCCTACAAGGTTCAGGAAGCAGTGGTCAGCGTGCTCAAGCAGGACTTCCCTGGCCGCTTCGTGGGCACCAGTAACGTGCACCTGGCCCGCGAGATGAACATCAAGCCGCTGGGCACCATGGCGCACGAATGGGTAATGGCCCACCAGCAACTCGGGCCACGGCTGATCGACAGCCAGATCGCCGCGCTCGACTGCTGGGTACGTGAATACCGTGGCCTGCTGGGCATCGCCCTGACCGACACCGTCACCATGGATGCCTTCCTGGGTGATTTTGACCTGTACTTCGCCAAGCTCTTCGACGGCCTGCGCCATGACTCCGGTGACCCGTTGCTCTGGGCCGAAAAAGCCATCGTCCACTACAAGCGGCTAGGCATCGACCCGATGACCAAGACCTTGGTGTTTTCCGATGGCCTGACCCTGCCCCGCGCCCTGGAAATATTCCGCGCGCTGCACGGCCGGATCAACGTCAGCTTCGGTATCGGCACCAACCTGACCTGTGATATCCCGGGGGTGGCGCCCATGAGCATCGTGCTTAAAATGACCGACTGCAACGGATCCCCAGTTGCCAAGATTTCCGATGAAGCGGCCAAGACCCAGTGTCGCGACCCCAACTTCGTCTCCTACCTGCGCCATGTATTCAAAGTTCCCGATTCTCCCAAGGAGTGAACCATGCAAGCCGTACAGCAAGAGATTGCCAGCGCGCTCAACGTCCAGCCGCCCTTTGCCGACGCTCAAGCCCTGCAAGCTGAAGTCACTCGCCGGGTGGCCTTTATCCAGCAATGCCTGAAGAATGCCGGGCTCAAGACCCTGGTGCTGGGCATCAGCGGGGGGGTCGATTCGTTGACTGCCGCCTTGCTGGCACAACGCGCCGTCAAGGAATTGCGCGCCAGTACGGGTGATCAGGCGTACCGCTTCATTGCCGTGCGCCTGCCGTATCAGGTCCAACATGACGAGCACGACGCCCAGGCCTGCATGGACTTCATCAAGGCGGACGAATGCCACACGGTCAATATCGGCCCGGCCGTCAAGTCACTGGCCAGCGAAGTCAATGCGCTGGACGGGCATCACGAAGCGGCGGTGGATTTTGTCTTGGGTAACACCAAGGCGCGCATGCGCATGGTCGCGCAGTACACCATCGCCGGTGCCTACCAGGGCCTGGTGATCGGCACCGACCATGCGGCAGAAGCGGTGATGGGCTTTTTCACCAAGTTCGGTGACGGCTCCTGCGACCTGGCACCCCTGTCAGGCCTGGTGAAGAACCAGGTACGCGCCATCGCCCGCAGCTTCGGGGCGCCTGAGCAACTCGTGGAAAAAGTGCCGACCGCCGACCTTGAAGACTTGGCGCCAGGCAAGCCGGACGAGGCCTCTCATGGGGTGACGTATGCAGAGATTGATGCGTTCCTGCACGGCGAACCGGTGCGTGAGGAAGCCTTCGAGATTATTGCCAGGACGTATCGCAAGACCCAGCACAAACGTGAAATGCCGTTTGCCCCGTAGGAACCGGCGGTTCGCCTGAGATTCCGCGGTGCGGCCATCGCAGCATAGGTATCTACACAATTCTGGGGCAGCGCGGCTCTTGTAGCCGCTGCCGAGGTACGAGGCTGCGATCGGCGGCGAAGCCGTCGTAAATTCAGGCCCTTCGGTGTGCCTGATGGATTACGGTCTCAGGTTTTACGGCCGCTTCGCTGCCGATCGCAGCCTCGTACCTCGTCAGCGGCTACATTCGTAGCAGTAGACGAGTTCAGCGAGGCCAGGTCCGGGGACGTAGTCCTCGCAAAGCCTGTACTCGCGGTGTATCTGAATACTGAAGTGCCAGGTTTTACGACTGCTGCGCAGCCGGACGTGGCCTCGTTCTACTCGTCCACTGCTACGAAATGCAGTACACCAAAAGATGTGTAGATACCTATGGCCATCGCAGCCAAGCCGGAGTGCCGGACCACTGGCTCCTACCTCACACGCATGGCGGTAGGAGCAGGGTTTACCCGCGATGGCATCACCGCCGTATCCAGATAGACCGCGGTGAGGCCATCGCAGCCAAGGCTAGCTCCTACTTCAGGGTAACCGTGCCTTTCATCATGGCGATGTGGCCTGGGAACGAGCAGAAGAAACCGTACTTCTCGCCGGCCGCCAGCTTGGAGACATCAAAGGTGACCGAATCGGTTTCCTTGCCGCCAATGACCTTGGTGTGCGCGATCACGCGTGCATCACCTTCTTTCAGGTAGTTCTTGTCGATGCCAGCGCTCAGGCCGTCGGTGGCGATCGGCTGCATGTCAGCTTCTTTGCTGAGCACCCAGTTGTGGCCCATGACGTTTTTCGGCAAGGAGCCTGAGTGGGTCAATTCGACGGTGAAGGTCTTGCAGCTCTTGTCGATTTCGATGGCCTTGGTGTTGAAGGACATCTGGTCCGTGGAATCAACGGTGGTCTTGCATTCAGCAGCCAGCAACTGACCACTGGCAACGGCCAGCACGGAAAACGCTAAAACTTTGGCAAGCATGGTACATCTCCAAGCAGGGTTTTATTGGAATTGAGACTGCCCGAACCCTGTTCAGGTTCTAGTGACCTGCATCAACGGCGCTCGAACAGCGGATTTGCCTCTTTGGCCCCCATCAAGTTAACCAAGCGGTCAATAATGCCCTGAGACCCCATGATCAGACAACACCCCCGTCTTCAGTCGGCATCACCGTGACCCGCACCTCTGGGTCATGGCTGCCGCCACCCAGGATAACCCCGCGCAACGGCGATACATCCGTGAAATCCCGCCCCCAGGCCAGGGTAATGTGTTCCAGCGCCGGCAGCACATTGTTGGTCGGGTCGAAATCCACCCAACCCACCACCGGGCAATACACCGACACCCAGGCGTGGGAAGCATCAGCGCCAATCATCCGCGGCTGACCTGGGGGGGGCTGGGTCAAAAGATAACCACTGACATACCGCGCGGCCAATCCCCGCGAGCGCAGGCAGGCGAGCATCAAGTGGGCGAAGTCCTGGCACACGCCACGCCGCCGCTCCAGGACTTCGAGCAACGGCGTTGCGACCTGGGTCGCTTCAGCATCGAAAGTGAACTCTTCAAAGATTTTTTCCATCAGTGCCCGAACCCCTTCGAGCAATGGGCGCCCCGGTGCAAAGCAACTGTCGGCAAACTTTACGAAGCTTCTTTTCAGGTGCACATACGGCGACTCGAACCGATAACGACAGGCCTGCAAGTGCTCAGGCGACATCGGCAAGCCACTGAACATCAAGGCATCGCGGGTCGCTTCCCAGGCCGCCGACGCCTCAACGTCCACCGGCTTGCGCTCCAGCACCTCGACCCACAGCCGCGCACTCACGCGCAACTCATCATGGGGGCGCTCGAAGGCCAAGCGCGTGAGCGGGTTGCCGAACACGTCCAGCTCATCCAGGCGGCTGGACGGCTGAGGGCTGATCTGCAGTTGCCGCTCGGTGCATCGCTGCCAGCCACACTCACGCGGCCACAAATGCGCCAACTGCTGGGCCAGCGACACCGGGCTGTCGTAGCGATAATGGGTGTCGTGAATAATCTGGTAGTGGGCACTCATGATTCAGACCGATACGGTTTGCTGACTGACATCGTCGACGTGGGCGAAATGGCGCAGGGCCAAACGATCAGAAACCTGATGGCTGGCGTCAGAAATGGTTTGCAGCAGGTCCGCCAGGCCATCAAGCACTGCGCGGACACTGGAGGTTGCGAACAGCGGATTCTCCAGGCTACCCAGATCAAAGCGTCCCAGCCGCTCGGCGAGCATGGCCATGCCGGGTTCAGGCGGGGAGCCGAATGCCTTGTTCAGGCGCCTTAGCGAACGGGTCACTTGCTTGAGCTGGAACAGCACCGCATGGGGGTTCTGCTCATCCAGCAAGAGCAGGTCGAGCACCGGAATCAACTGCGGCACCGCCAAGTAACGGGATCGGTAGGTGATGCTGCTGTTGCCCAGTTCCAGCAACCACTCAAGCCCAGCCTGATCAAATACCGCCACCCCGCGCAGGAAGCCCGACAGGCTGGCGCTGAGAAATTGCAGGCGCTCGATCCGCCGGCCCGTCATCAAAAAGCGCCAGCCTTCGTCGCGGGTCATGTCGTCCAGGGCAAAACCGGACAGCGCCGCCAGCGACATCACCAGCCGATCGAGAAAATCCAGCAGTTCGCCAAAATCCGGCTCACTGGCTTCCAGTGCATTGGCCTCGCGCTGCAACTCGACCAGCGCCTGCCAGTTTTCCCGCGAGAGCTTGCCGCGCACCTGCGAGGCCGCCCATTGCACTCGCTGCAAGTTGGCGCGCAGGCTAAATGCCCAGTCTTCGCCCAACAGCGCTGTCATCAGCCGCTGTTCGAGGGTGCCTTCCTCCGGCAGCAGCGACAGGCCCTCCCCCAACTCGATCGCTGCCTGCAGCGCCAGTGGGTCGTCGCCATCGACATAACGGGTGAGGATGATCCGCAACAGGCGCGCCAGGCCATCACAGCGCTCGCAATAGCGACCGAACCAGAACAGGTTCTCGACCACCCGCGATGGCAAATAGGGGTCCTGACGAATCAGGTCCTGCACGCCAAGGGCACGCTGGACACGCCACTGATCACCCAGCGGCGCCCCCTCGCCCACAATCCAGGTGTCCTTGCTGGCTCCGCCGTACTGCATCGAGACCACCTCGGCATCGGCCTGAGCCGCCACACGTGTGAGCCCACCCGGCAGCACCCGATAGCCATTGGCGCTGGCCACCGCGTATACCCGCATGCCAATGGCGCGTGGCTCCAGGTGGCCTTTTTCCGATTGCCAGACCGGCGCCTGGGACAACTGCGCCAGCGCCTGGGCCACGTATGCATAGGGCCGCGCCTGAATACGCTCGGCCAGGGCCTGGCGCTGTTTTTCATTCAGGTCACGGCCGAAAACCGGCATGAAATTCTGGGAAGGAAACGCCGCTTTGATCACTAACTCCGGTAGTTTCTCCAGCGCCTGGGCCAACACCGGGGCCTCACCGCACCACCCAGTGGCAATCGAGGGCAGCAGTAGTTCTTCGCCATGAAGCTTTTGATTGATCGTTGGCAAAAAGCCCAGCAGGCCAGGTGATTCGAGCACGCCACTGCCCAAGGCATTGGCTACCAATACCCGGCCCTGGCGCACAGCCTGCAGCAGGCCGGGGACACCCAGCGACGAGTCGGTGCGCAGCTCCAACGGGTCGCAGTAATTGTCGTCCAGCCGGCGCATGATCGCGTGGACCCGGCGCAAGCCTGTCAGGGTCTTGAGGAAAACCGTGGCGTCTCGCACGGTCAGGTCGCCGCCCTCTACCAGCGGATACCCTAATTGACGCGCCAGATACAAATGCTCGAAATAGCTCTCGTTGAAGCGTCCCGGCGTCAGCAGCACCACCAGCGGCGGCTCGTCATCGGCGGGCGCCAGGCGCACCAGGGTTTCTTGTAAGGTGCGGTAAAACCCGCCCAAGTGTTGCACGCGCAGGTCGCGATACAGGTCCGGCAAGGCGCGGGAAACGATGGTGCGGTTTTCCAGTGCATAACCGGCACCGGACGGCGCCTGGGTACGATCTGCAGTCACCCACCAGCGACCGTCCGGCGCACGGGCCAGGTCCACCGCATACACGTGCAAGTAAGTGTTATCGGGAGGGGTGATGCCTTGGCAGGGCCAGAGGAAGTGATTGTGCCCATACACAAGCTCAGCCGGCAGCAGGCCATCGGCGATCAGTTGCTGGGGACCGTAGATATCGGCCAGAACGGTATTGAGCAATTGCGCGCGCTGGGCCACGCCTTTGGCTATCTGCCGCCACTCTTGAGCGGGAATCAGGTGCGGCAGCAAGTCCAGCTCCCAGGGACGGTCAGCGCCCTTGGGGTCGGCGTAAACGTTGTAGGTCACGCCGTTTTCCTGGATCTGGCGAGCCAGCAGTGCCTGGCGCTGGGCGATCACGGTCGGGCCGCTGCGCTGCAACTGATCGAACAGCCGCCGCCAATGCGGCCGCACAGCGCCGCTGGCGTCGAGCATTTCATGATAGGTGCCCGCACTCAGCGGGTAGCGATCCAGCAAGTCAGCCATGACAATGCTCAGTGGCGGCAACGGCGATCAGAGTACCGCACTCCGATGACGGTCGGAATGCAGCCCTCCTCATCCTTTAGTGCCAACGAAGGTCCAGGGTCATCGGCATTTCGTCGTTGATCTGCACAGGCATCGCCAGCATTTGCCCCGGTGTGTGCCCCAAACGGAAAAAGCGCGCCAGGCGACGGCTTTCGGCCTCGTTGGCGTTCACGGGGAAGGTGTCGTAATTGCGCCCCCCTGGGTGGGCCACATGGTACTGGCAGCCGCCGAGCGAGCGCTGCATCCAGGTGTCGAGCACATCGAACACCAACGGCGCATGCACCGGTATGGTCGGCTGCAGGCAATTGGCCGGCTGCCAGGCGCGATAACGCACACCGGCCACGTATTCACCGACCTTGCCGGTTGGCTGCAAGGGCACAGGCACACCGTTGCAGGTCAGTTGATAGCGCTGCGGCGAGAGCCCGCGCACCTTGACCTGCAGGCGCTCAAGCGATGAGTCGACATAACGCACGGCCCCGCCCGCGCTGCCCTCCTCGCCCAGCACATGCCAGGGTTCCAGCGCCTGGCGCAGCTCAAGCTCGATTCCC
This sequence comes from Pseudomonas sp. KH_021, assembly GCF_057838865.1. Taxonomy (NCBI): domain Bacteria; kingdom Pseudomonadati; phylum Pseudomonadota; class Gammaproteobacteria; order Pseudomonadales; family Pseudomonadaceae; genus Pseudomonas; species Pseudomonas sp. KH_021. The sequence goes on from NZ_CM174477.1 coordinate 5,701,883, forward strand.
GCGACGGCATAATCGCCCACCTTGGGGAAACGAAACTCCAGGTGCGGCGAGAACCACTCGGCCTTGAGCGAGTAACCGGCCGCGTTGAGCTCGACAATCACGTCGGCAAAGTCCTGCTCGATAAAGTGCGACAGCATGAAGCGATCATGCAGCTCGGTGCCCCAACGGGCCAGCTTGGCCGGCGCATAGGGTTCGCGCCAGAAGCGTGCGACCAGCGCTCGCAACAACAACTGCTGGACCAGGCTCATGCGAGCATGGGGGGGCATTTCAAAGGCACGCAGCTCCAGCAGGCCAAGCCGGCCGGAGGCGCTGTCGGGCGAATAGAGCTTGTCGATGCAAAACTCGGCGCGGTGAGTGTTGCCAGTGACATCGATCAGCAGGTTGCGCAGCAAGCGGTCCACCAACCACGGCGGGCAGTCCTGGCCAGCGGCTGGGAACTGCGAGAAGGCCAACTCCAACTCGTACAACGAGTCGTTGCGCGCCTCATCGACCCGTGGGGCCTGGGAAGTCGGGCCGATGAACAGGCCAGAAAACAGGTACGACAAGGATGGGTGGTTATGCCAGTAGCTGAGCAGGCTGCGCAGCACGTCTGGCCTGCGCAAAAACGGCGAGTCCGCAGGCGTCGCCCCGCCCAGGACAAAATGGTTGCCGCCACCGGTGCCGGTATGACGCCCATCGACCATGAATTTCTCGGTGCTCAGGCGCGTCAGCCGGGCCTGCTCGTACAGATACTCCGTGCGCCCCACCAACTCGTCCCACGTCGAGGAGGGCTGGACGTTGACCTCGATCACACCCGGGTCCGGCGTCACCTTGAAGTTGGCCAGGCGCGGGTCCGAAGGCGGCTCGTAACCTTCCAGCAGTACTGGGCAGTTGAGTTCTTGCGCGGTGGCCTCAACCGTCGCGACCAGCTCCAGGTAATCTTCCAGTCGTTCCAGGGGTGGCATGAACAGGTACAACCGACCTTCTCTCGCTTCGGCGCAGAGCGCGGTGCGCGTCAGCCAGTCCGCCGACTGATCGAGCTTGGGCACGCGCTCCTCTTCTTGATCGGCGCCGCCGCTGGCGCCCAGCAGTTGTGCCTGCGCGGGTAATGGCGAGAAAGCCTGGTTAGGGTCCTGCGGGTGCACGAAGGGATATTCCGCTGCCGTCACCCATGGCTGTGAGGACAGGGGCAAGCGATAACCCAAGGGTGAGTCGCCCGGCATCAACCGGCAATGACGATCACGCAGGTACCAGCGGCCACTCTGCCAGCCATCGCCCGCGGCGGTGCGCGCCAGCGGCAAGACCTGGCCGATGACTTTATCCAGGCCCTGGCTGAATACCTTGCGCAGCCGTTGGCGTTCCAGCTCATCCTCCAGGCGCGAATCGTCGGCCGTGACGTTGATGGGCAGATTGCCCTCACGCCAGAGGTAGTAGAAGTTGTCTTCGAAGGCTGGGAAGACATAGCGAGTCGGCAGCTTCAGACGCTCGGCGACGCTGGCCAGAAAGCGTCCGGCCAGTGTGGCATCAGCCTTGTAGTTCTGGCTTTCGTCGGCGACCAGGGCATCGTTCTGCCACACCGGTTGACCATCGCGACGCCAGAAGCAGTTCAGCGACCAGCGCGGCAATTGCTCGCCGGGGTACCACTTGCCTTGGCCAAAGTGCACCAGGCCCTTGGGCGCATAGCGCTTGCGCAGGCGCTCGAACAACTCGGCAGACAGCCTGCGCTTGTCGTCCCCCAGCGCGGCCGTGTTCCATTCGGCGCCATCGGGGTCGTCGATCGAGACGAAGGTTGGCTCACCGCCCATGGTCAGGCGAACATCATGCTTGAGCAGATCGCCGTCGATCTGCTGGCCCACCGCCACGATCTGGGCCCACTGGTCCTCGCTGTAAGGCTTGGTGACCCGGGGAGCTTCCCACAGCCGTTCGACCGACATCTCGTGGGCAAAATCACACTCGCAGGGCTCGACCAGCCCAGTGATCGGCGCAGCCGAAGTCGGGTCGGGGCTACAGGCCAGCGGGATATGCCCTTCCCCAGCAAACAGGCCAGAGGTGGCATCCAGGCCAATCCAGCCCGCCCCCGGCAGATAGACCTCACACCAGGCATGCAGGTCAGTGAAATCCACCTCGGTGCCCGACGGGCCATCGAGGGCTTTCACATCCGCGGTCAATTGGATCAGGTAGCCAGACACAAAGCGCGCGGCCAGCCCCAGGTGACGCAGCAGTTGCACCAGCAACCAGGCTGAGTCCCGACAAGAACCGGAGCCGTTTTCCAGGGTTTCTTCAGGCGTTTGTACACCCGGCTCCAAGCGAATCAGGTAGCGAATGTCTTCGCTCAGGCGCTGGTTGAGGGCTACCAGAAAATCGACACTGGCCGCAGGCTTGCGGTCGATGGCGGCGAGGTATTCAGCAAACTTCGGTGTTAGCGGTAACTGCTCCAGATACGGTGCCAGCTCGTGCTTCTCGTCACGACCGTATTTGAACGGGATTTTTTCAGCGTAAGGCTCAAGGAAGAAATCAAACGGATTGAACACCGCCATCTCAGCGACCAAGTCGACTTCGATGCGCAGTTCTTCGGTTTTTTCAGGGAACACCAGGCGGGCGAGATAGTTGCCCTGGGGGTCTTGCTGCCAATTGATGAAATGCTGCTCAGGCAACACTTTCAAGGAATAGGACAACACTCGCGTGCGGCTATGCGCGGCGGGCCGCAAGCGAACAATCTGCGCGCCGAGCTCCACGGCGCGGTCATAGCGGTAATGGGTGACGTGATGCAATGCGACATGAATCGACACGGCGTGCCTCCTGCGAACCCCGAATGATAGCCAAGCTGCGCAAGACTTGTGCCATGCGGCGCGGCTTGGCAATTCCTTGCCAACGGGTCACGGGGCAGCACCATGAATGCACGCAGCCGTGACCTGCGGTGCAAGAGTTGCACAGAATTGAGGCAATCGCGGGAAAAGTTCGTGAAGCGTCGAGAGCAAGCCAATGCCAAGGTAGGAGCCAGCCTTGCCGGAGTGCCGGACCACTGCGATGGCCACACCGCGGTGCATCAGGCAAACCGCAGTGCATTCATCGCGGGTAAACCCGGCTCCTACCCCAAAGCCGGGCAAACCCTGCTAGCGAGGCAGGGCTGGCTGGCGCGCAGGCTTCTTCTTGCCACCCTTGGCGGCTTCCTTGCGATCCTTGGCCGCCTGTTGGTTGCGGGCAAATGCCGCCGCCTTGGCCTGTTCACGCTTGTCCCACGGGTTGCTGCCGTCGCTGGCGCGCGGTGGCAGGCCAGTGTGCTGGGTCAGGATCTTCTGCTCTTTGGCCACCTTGTGGCTGCCCGCTGGCGTCGAGTTCTTGCGGCGCGCGCTCTGGTAGCTGTCAGTCGCCGGCTGGTGCAGCGGGATCAACTGATGCTTGCCAGGGCCGATCAAGTCAGCACGGCCCATGCGTTCCAGCGCTTCGCGCAGCATCGGCCAGCCCTTCGGATCGTGATAGCGCAAGAAAGCCTTGTGCAGACGACGCTGATCTTCGCTCTTGACGATGGTCACTGCGTCGCTCTTGTAAGTGACCTTGCGCAGCGGGTTCTTGCCCGAGTGATACATGGCGGTCGCCGACGCCATGGGCGAGGGGTAGAACGCCTGGACCTGGTCGGCACGGAAGCCATTGCCCTTGAGCCACAGCGCCAGGTTCATCATGTCTTCATCCGTGGTGCCCGGATGCGCGGCGATGAAGTACGGGATCAGGTATTGCTCCTTGCCCGCCTCCTTGGAGTACTTCTCGAACATGCGCTTGAACTTGTCGTAGGAGCCGATACCCGGCTTCATCATCTGGTTCAGCGGACCTTCTTCGGTGTGCTCCGGCGCAATCTTCAGGTAGCCACCGACGTGGTGGGTGACCAGCTCCTTCACATACTCCGGCGACTCGACCGCGAGGTCGTAGCGCAGGCCGGACGCAATCAGGATTTTCTTCACCCCAGGCAACGCACGCGCACTGCGGTACAGCTGAATCAGTGACGAGTGATCGGTGTTCAGGTTCGGGCAGATGCCGGGGAACACGCACGATGGCTTACGGCACGCGGACTCGATCTCAGGAGTCTTGCACGCAATGCGGTACATGTTCGCGGTCGGGCCGCCCAGGTCGGAAATCACCCCGGTGAAGCCTGGGACCTTGTCGCGAATCTCTTCGATCTCGCGAATGATCGAGTCTTCGGAACGGTTCTGGATAATCCGGCCTTCGTGCTCGGTAATGGAGCAGAAGGTGCAGCCGCCAAAGCAGCCGCGCATGATATTCACCGAGAAACGGATCATGTCGTAGGCAGGGATTTTTTCCTTGCCGTAGACCGGGTGTGGAACCCGCGCGTACGGCATGCCGAACACGTAGTCCATTTCTTCGGTGGTCATGGGGATGGGCGGCGGGTTGAACCATACGTCCACCTCGCCATGCTTCTGGACCAGCGCGCGGGCGTTGCCCGGGTTGGTTTCCAGGTGCAGCACGCGGTTGGCGTGGGCATACAACACTGCGTCCGAGCGGACCTTCTCGTAGGACGGCAGGCGGATCACGGTTTTGTCCCGGGTCATTCGCGGGCTGGCCAGGATCTGCACGACCTTGGCTTCATTCGGATCTTCCGCTGGGCCCTTTTCCTGCTCGATGGCGCAGGCCTGGGTGTCCTGGGTATTCACGTACGGGTTGATGATCTTGTCGATCTTGCCCGGCCGGTCGATACGGGTGGAGTCGACTTCGTACCAGCCTTGCGGCGTGTCACGACGAACGAACGCGGTACCGCGGATATCGGTGATGTTCTCGATGCTCTCGCCATAGGAGAGGCGCTGGGCCACTTCGACGATGGCGCGCTCGGCGTTGCCGTACAGCAGGATGTCGGCGCAGGCGTCGATCAGGATCGAATGGCGAACACGGTCCTGCCAGTAGTCATAGTGAGCGATACGGCGCAGCGAAGCCTCGATGCCACCGAGTACGATCGGCACGTTCTTGTAGGCTTCCTTGCAACGCTGGCTATAGACCAGGCTGGCGCGATCAGGGCGTTTGCCGGCCAATCCGCCTGGCGTGTAGGCGTCGTCGGAACGCACCTTCTTGTCCGCGGTGTAGCGGTTGATCATCGAGTCCATGTTGCCGGCCGCGACCCCAAAAAACAGGTTCGGCTCGCCCAGTTTCATGAAGTCGTCTTTGGACTGCCAGTTGGGCTGGGCAATGATACCGACGCGAAAGCCCTGGGCTTCCAGCAGTCGGCCAATGATCGCCATGCCGAACGAGGGGTGGTCGACATAGGCATCACCGGTCACGATGATGATGTCGCAGGAATCCCAGCCGAGCAGATCCATCTCCTCCCTGCTCATGGGCAGGAAAGGTGCTGGCCCGAAACATTCGGCCCAGTACTTTGGATAGTCGAATAACGGCTTGGCTGCTTGCATGTCGATGACCGGTGTTGGTGAAGATGGGCTCTTTGTTTCCAAAGAATTTCGCGGGGGCGGAGAATAGCACAAAAATTGACCAATTCCGACGATGGCGGTCGGAAATTGTGTTGAACCTCATCGCGAGCAAGCTCTGCTCCTACATGCGATGAGGCCCTGAAATCATTCGTCGTCGTCGAAGTTGTAACTGCCCGGGGCCAGGTTCTCAAAGCGCGTGTACTTGCCGATGAACGCCAGGCGGATAAAACCGATGGGGCCGTTACGCTGCTTGCCGATGATGATCTCGGCGATGCCCTTGTGTTCGGTTTCCGGGTGGTAGACCTCGTCGCGGTACACGAACATGATCACGTCGGCGTCCTGCTCGATTGCACCCGATTCACGCAAGTCGGAGTTCACCGGGCGCTTGTTGGGGCGTTGCTCCAGGGCGCGGTTGAGCTGCGACAGCGCCACCACTGGGCAGTTGAACTCTTTGGCCAAGGCCTTGAGCGAGCGGGAGATCTCGGAAATTTCGTTGGTACGGTTATCGCCGCTGGAGCCCGGGATCTGCATCAGCTGCAGGTAGTCGATCATGATCAGGCCGACTTCGCCGTGCTCACGCACCAGGCGGCGGGTACGCGCGCGCATCTCCGAAGGGCTGATACCGGCAGTATCGTCAATGAACAGCTTGCGATCGTTGAGCAGGTTGACCGCCGAGGTCAGGCGTGGCCAGTCATCGTCGTCCAATTGGCCGGAACGCACTTTGGTCTGGTCGATTCGCCCCAGGGAAGACAGCATACGCATGATCAGCGATTCGCCTGGCATCTCAAGCGAGTACACCAGCACCGCCTTCTCGCTGCGAAGCACGGCGTTTTCCACCAGGTTCATGGCGAAGGTGGTTTTACCCATCGACGGTCGGCCGGCGACGATGATCAGGTCGGACGGTTGCAGGCCGCTGGTCTTCTCATCCAGGTCGGTATAGCCGGTGGACAGGCCGGTAATGGCGCAGTCCGTGTTGAACAACGTGTCGATACGGTCGATGGCCTTGGTCAACAGCTCGTTGACCCCCACCGGGCCACCGGTTTTCGGCCGGGCCTCGGCAATCTGGAAGATCTGCCGCTCGGCCTCGTCGAGAATTTCGGCGGCGTTGCGCCCTTGCGGGTTGAAGGCGCTGTCGGCGATATCGCTGCTGATGCTGATCAGTTGGCGCAGGGTTGCCCGCTCTCGAACGATCTGGGCATAGGCCTTGATGTTGGCGACCGATGGCGTGTTCTTGGCCAGCTCACCCAGGTAGCCCAGGCCACCCACTTGTGAACTGGTGCCTTCCCTGTCCAACTGCTCGTGCAGGGTCACCACATCGAATGGGGTGTTCTGGTCAGCCAGCTTGTGGATAGCGCGGAAAATCAGGCGGTGGTCATGCCGATAGAAATCGCCGTCGGAAACTTGATCGAGCACCCGCTCCCAAGCGGTGTTGTCCAGCATCAAACCACCGAGCACAGCCTGTTCGGCTTCGATGGAGTGCGGAGGCACCTTCAGGGCAGCGGTTTGCAGATCATATTGTTCGGGGGCTGATATCTCGTTCATGGCCACTTGGAATTCTAGGGGTACAGAAAATACAAAGGGCACGACCTGTAAACAGGATCGTGCCCGATGTTAACCGCCCGGCACCCAGGGTGCCAGTCAGTTTTAGGCTGCTACGACGACAACGCGTACGGTAGCTTCTACGTCGCTGTGCAGGTGCACGGCTACGTCGTATTCGCCAACGTTACGGATGGTGCCGTTCGGCAGACGAACTTCCGACTTGGCCACTTCAACGCCCGAGGCGGTCAGTGCGTCAGCGATGTCGTGAGTGCCGATCGAGCCGAACAGCTTGCCTTCGTCGCCAGCGGTGGCAGTGATAGTCACTTCCAGCTCAGCCAGTTGGGCAGCGCGAGTTTCAGCCGAAGCTTTTTTGTCTGCAGCCAGTTGTTCCAGCTCAGCACGACGCTCTTCGAACGCAGCCAGGTTGGCAGCGGTCGCAGCGGTAGCTTTACCGTACGGCAGCAGGTAGTTACGACCGTAACCGGCCTTAACGTTTACTTTATCGCCCAGGTTGCCCAGGTTGGCGACTTTTTCCAGAAGGATCAGTTGCATGTGAAAATCCTCTAACTTTTAACCTTCACCGTTCGCAGAACCATCGTCGGCACCGTTTTTGGGTGCCATCCGGCCGCGAAAATCAATCAGGCTGTCGACTATGGCCAACACCACGAGCAACGGGTAGATCAGCTGCATAAACAGCAGCAGTGTCACGTACAAGCCCACCAACCAGAACTTGCCCAGTCGGCCTTGCGCCACCAGCCCATGCATCAGGGCCAGCCCGGCGAATACCAGCGGTACGCTGCAAAGCGGCGTCAACATGGCCATCTGTGGCCCGAAGTTGGGCCCCACCAGCATGCACGCCAGCAACAATAACGCCGGCCCCTTCGGGATTCGGACAGCGCGAAATTCGCGGCCAAAACCACCCGGGTTATACAACACTGCCTGCCAGTAACGCCCCAACATCAGGGCCAGCAGGCTGACGGCTTGCAGCAATGCCGCTATCAGGCCATTGAGCACCGGTGCAATAAGGGCTCCAAGGCGCGCTCGCTCTTCTACCGACAACTGTTGGTAGAGCCCATCGAGCATTTGCGGCAAGAGCTTCTCGAGCGCTTGCGCCATGGCTTCGATGGGTTCGCGGAAAACCGCGCCCAGTACCACTCCATACACCAGGCCTAGCGCTATGCTGACCAGCAGCACGCGGTTCCAGGACTCGCTGGCACGCAACACGGCGGCCAGCCCCAGCGTCCCCAGCAACACCATCAAGGTGCGCGGTTCGCCAAAAAACCACCAGGCCAAGGCCGGCAGCAGAGCCCAGACGAGAACGCCAGAAGCGTCCTTCATACCGCGCCGCAGGAACACCAGGGCGCCTGCAGCAGCACTCAACCAGAACAACAGCGGCAATGCCGCACAGCCGACCACTACCAGAGTGGCCTGCACGCGACCGCGCATGATGAAATCAGCTAACGCTCGCATGCTCTATCCCTTACTGCTTGTCGACAACCCGGTCTCAGCGGCCGTGGCTGTCGGTGTAGGCCAGCAGGGCCAGGAAGCGGGCGCGCTTGATAGCGGTAGCCAGCTGACGCTGATAACGAGCTTTAGTACCGGTGATACGGCTTGGAACAATTTTGCCGGTTTCGGATACATAGGCTTTCAGGGTGTTGAGATCTTTGTAATCGATCTCTTTCACGTCTTCAGCGGTGAAGCGGCAGAATTTACGACGACGGAAGAAACGTGCCATGTAATAGGCTCCTCAAAAGGTCCGTGGATTACTCGTCAGCGTTATCGCTGTTGTCGCTGTCATTGCTGTCGTCGCCATCGGCGCTGTCAGAATGCTCAGGACGGTCACGACGCTCACGGCGCTCGCTGCGGTTTTCTTCTGCCTTGAGCATCTCGGACTGACCGGTAACGGCTTCGTCGCGACGGATGACCAGGTTACGGATCACGGCATCGTTGTAGCGGAAGTTGTCTTCCAGCTCGGCCAGGGCCTTGCCGGTGCACTCAACGTTCAGCATCACGTAGTGAGCCTTGTGAACATTGTTGATTGCGTAGGCCAGTTGACGACGGCCCCAGTCTTCCAGACGGTGGATCTTGCCGCCGTCTTCTTCGATCAGCTTGGTGTAACGCTCAACCATGCCGCCGACTTGCTCGCTCTGGTCAGGGTGGACCAGAAAGATGATTTCGTAATGACGCATGAATGCTCCTTACGGGTTGTAGCCTGCCGCCAGAGCGGTCAGACAAGGAGTGAAAAGACACTGTGTGTCTTGCCTTGGGGTGAGGCACATGCGCGCCTGCCGTCATGGCAAGGGGCGCAATTGTAGAGAAGCGCTTGAAACCGCGCAAGGGAATTGGTGATTATTTGAGCAGTGGCCAGTTGCGATCGCGGTGTATTCATTCGCCGGCAAGCCGGCTCCCACAAAAGCCCAGTGCAGACCTTGTAGGAGCTGGCTTGACCTGTGGGAGCTGGCCTGCCAGCGAATGAGTACACCCCCGATATTGAATCAGGAAGCCTTGGCAGCCTTGATCTGACGCTGACGAACGGCTTCGAACAGGCACACGCCCGTCGCCACCGAGACGTTGAGGCTACTGACGCTGCCCGCCATCGGCAGTTTGACCAGGTAATCACAGTGCTCGCGGGTCAAGCGGCGCATGCCCTTGCCTTCGGCGCCCATGATCAGAATGGTCGGGCCGGTCAGGTCTTGCTGATACAGTTCCTGCTCGGCTTCACCGGCAGTACCCACCACCCACAGACCGCGCTGCTGGAGCTTTTCCAGAGTCCGCGCCAGGTTGGTGACGGCCACCAACGGAATCACTTCCGCCGCGCCGCAGGCCACCTTGCGCACAGCAGGCGTCAGCGTTGCGGACTTATCCTTGGGCACGATCACCGCCAACGCACCGGCCGCATCGGCCGTACGCAGGCAGGCGCCCAGGTTGTGCGGATCGGTGACACCATCAAGCACCAGCAACAGCGGGGCGCCTTCGGTGCGATCGAGCAACTCCTCGAGCATCGCCTCGCCCCAGACCTGGCTGGGGCTGACATCTGCCACCACACCCTGGTGTACGCCTTCGACCCAGGCATCCAGCTCGCGGCGCTCGGCCTGGCCTACTGCCACGCGGTTCTGCTGCGCCAGCTCGATCAGCGGCTGCACCCGAGGGTCACTGCGACCTTCGGACAGCCAGATCTGCTTGACCCGCTTGGGGTGATGACGCAACAACGCTTCCACGGCATGCACACCGTAGATTTTTTCCAGCTGACTCATGATTTGCCCTTGGGTTTGCCCGCCTTGGACGGGCCCTTGCGATGCTTGGTCGGTTTGGATGGCTTGCCATCACTCGCCTTGGAGGTCTTGCCAGCGGCATGGCTGCCCTTGGCATCGGCCAGCAACGCCTTTTTCAGTTCGCGGCTCTTGCGCACTTCAGCGTTTTTCGCAGCGGCATCGGACGCGCGATAGGCTTCACTGCTGCCGCTGTCCTTGCTGGCGCTGCGGCGCGGTGGCTTGATCGGCGCAGACTCACCTGCCTTACTGCCACTCGCCTTACTGCCACTCGCCTTGCTGTCGCTCGCCCGGCTGTCGCTCGCCCGGCTGTCACTTGCCTTGCCGCCCGGGCCTTTCTTGGCCGGAGCCCTGCCCGGAGCCGACTTCGCAGCCGGTGCTTCAGACTGGCGATTCTTGCGACCGATCGGCGCGTTGATGGTTTTTTCGGCCATCTCGAAATCGATCTTGCGCTCATCCAGATCAACGCGCATGACGCGCACTTCAACCGTGTCGCCCAAGCGGAAAGTGCGACCGGTACGCTCACCCGACAAGCGGTGATGAACCGGATCGAAGTGGTAGTAATCGCCCGGCAAGGCGGTGACGTGCACCAGGCCTTCGACATAGATGTCGGTCAGCTCGATGAACAAGCCGAAACCGGTCACCGCCGTGACCACGCCCGGGAAGGACTCGCCCACGCGATCCTTCATATATTCGCATTTGAGCCAGTTGACCACATCGCGGGTCGCCTCGTCGGCGCGGCGCTCGCTCATCGAGCACTGCTCGCCCAACTGCTCGAGGCCGGCTTCGTCGTACGGGTAGATCCGCGCCTTTGGAATAGTCATGGCGCCGGCACGCTTGACGTGCGGGGTATTCTGCTTGGAGCGGATCACACTGCGAATGGCGCGGTGCACCAGCAGGTCCGGGTAACGACGAATCGGCGAGGTGAAGTGGGTATACGCCTCGTAGTTCAAGCCGAAGTGGCCGTTATTGTCCGAGCTGTAGACCGCCTGGCTCAACGAACGCAGCATCACGGTCTGGATCAGGTGGTAGTCCGGGCGATCCTTAATGTGCTGCAGCAGCGCCTGGTAATCCTTGGGCGACGGGCCGTCCTTGCCTTTGTGCAACGACAGGCCGAGCTCGCCGAGGAAGGTACGCAGTTTTTCCAGGCGCTCCGGTGGCGGACCATCGTGTACGCGATACAGCGCCGGGACTTCATGCTTCTTGAGGAACTCTGCCGTCGCGACGTTGGCCGCCAGCATGCATTCTTCAATGAGTTTGTGAGCATCGTTGCGGATAGTCGGGCGAATTTCGGCGATTTTGCGCCCAGTCCCGAAGATGATTCGGGTTTCCTGGGTTTCGAAATCAATCGCACCGCGTACGTGGCGAGCGGCCAGCAGCACCTGATACAACGCATAAAGCTGCTTAAGGTGTGGCACCACGTCGCCGTATTCGCCACGCAATTGCTTGGCTTCACTGGTACGCGAGTGCTCCAGCATCGTGCTGACCTTGTTATAGGTCAGGCGCGCATGGGAGTGGATCACCGCCTCATAGAACTGGTAATCGACCATTTGGCCGGTCTTGGAGATGGTCATTTCACAGACCATGGCCAAGCGATCCACATGCGGATTCAGGGAGCACAGGCCGTTGGACAGCTGCTCAGGGAGCATCGGCACCACGCGCTCGGGGAAATACACCGAGTTGCCGCGCACCTGGGCTTCGGCATCCAGCGCCGAGCCGAGCTTCACATAGCTGGACACGTCGGCGATGGCGACGTACAGGCGCCAGCCGCCGGAAAACAGCCGCAGTTTTTTCACCGGCTCGCAGAACACCGCATCGTCAAAGTCGCGGGCGTCTTCGCCGTCGATAGTGACGAACGGCAGATGGCGCAGGTCGACGCGCTTTTCCTTGTCCTTCTCTTCCACTTCTGGCTTGAGCTTGGCGGCTTCTTTAAGCACCGCTTCCGGCCAGACGTGCGGAATATCGTAAGTGCGCAGGGCCACGTCGATTTCCATGCCCGGCGCCATATAGTTGCCGACCACTTCGACCACATCGCCTTGAGGCTGGAAACGCGGGGTGGGCCAATGGGTGATTTTCACCGCCACGAACTGACCGACCTTCGCCCCGCCGTTACGCCCCGGGGTGACCAGCACTTCTTGCTGGACCTTGGGGTTGTCTGGCGTCACAAAGCCAATGCCGCCTTCTTCGAAGTAGCGACCGACGATTTGCTCGTGGGCACGGGAGATCACTTCGACCACCACACCCTCGCGACGACCACGGCGATCCAGGCCAGAAACCCGCGCCAGCGCACGGTCGCCATCGAATACCAGGCGCATCTGCGCCGGGCTCAGGAACAGGTCATCGGAGCCGTCATCAGGAATCAGAAAACCGAAACCGTCCCGGTGGCCGCTGATGCGCCCCAGGATCAGGTCCAGTTTGTCGACCGGCGCGTAAGTACCGCGGCGGGTGTAGATCAATTGACCGTCGCGCTCCATGGCGCGCAAACGGCGGCGCAGGGCCTCGATCTGATCTTCAGTGGTCAAGCCGAACTCTTCCGCCAACTGCTCTCGGGCTGCGGGCGAACCGCGCTCGTCGAGGCGCTGGAGGATCAGCTCACGGCTAGGAATAGGGTTTTCGTATTTTTCCGCTTCACGAGCGGCCTCGGGATCGAGGGACTGCCAATCGGCCATTAGGAGGGGTTCACCTTGTCTATATAAGGGATAGTTTGGCATAGGCGTATTGAAACCGGAAATTTCGGGCTTGGACAGCCCCTCACAACGGCCCTGAACGCAGCCAAAATGCACTACGGAAACAATAGCTTGGAATTTTGAATATTTTTCTTTAACGGGGCTTTACAGCCCTCAAAGGCATCCGTATAGTGCGCACCACAACGACGGACACCGTCGTAATAGTTGAGAAGCAGCACGATGTAAAGCATCCTGTAGCCTCAATGAAATGCCCAGGTGGTGAAATTGGTAGACACGCCAGCTTCAGGTGCTGGTGACCTTACGGTCGTGGAAGTTCGAGTCTTCTCCTGGGCACCAATTTCAAATCTCAGAACTGCACAGCGCTTCTGAAATTTACTGCAACAAGTTACACTGTTTTCGTTACAAGCTACATCGCTTCATTTGCCCAGGTGGTGAAATTGGTAGACACGCCAGCTTCAGGTGCTGGTGACCTTACGGTCGTGGAAGTTCGAGTCTTCTCCTGGGCACCAAATTCAGATCAAACCCGCGAAAGCGGGTTTTTTCGTTTCTGCTCCTCCCCTTTCCCCCGCACAACCCAGCCACCCAACCTCAAGCGCCACATCTCACGAGCCTATAGACGCCATTGCTGCAATTAAATCGATAGGTTGCTGATGAAATCTCCCTTATCAGCGCATTTGAGAAACCATATCGTTTATGATTGTTACAAGATTTGTAGTCCGTAAGCGAGGAAATACCCGCATGACGTTTCGCAATAGCCCGACTTTGCGCGGCCTGGCGCTGTCTGTATTAGCCCTGGTCCTGGGCGCTTCCCAAGCCATGGCCGCCGACCCAGTCTCGCTGACCCTGTACAACGGCCAGCACAAGGAAATCGGCGAGGCTATCGCCAAGGCCTACGAGGCCAAGACTGGTGTTCATATCAATATCCGCAAGGGCAGCAGCAACCAGCTGGCCAGCCAGATCATCGAAGAAGGCGACCGCTCGCCCGCCGATGTGATCTATACCGAAGAATCTCCACCCCTGAACAACCTGGGTAATCTGGGCCTGCTGGCCAAGATCGACGATTCGACCCTGCAAGTACTGCCCAAGGAATTCGTCGCCGGCAACGGCACCTGGATGGGCGTCACTGCACGCACCCGTGTCGTTGCCTTCAACCCCAAGGTCATCGCCGAAAAAGACTTGCCGCCATCGGTCATGGACTTCGCCAACCCCGAGTGGGACGGCAAGATCGGCTTCGTACCTACCAGTGGCGCTTTCCAGGAACAGGCCGTTGCCATTCTCAAGCTGCACGGCCGCGAAGCCGCCGAAGAATGGCTGACGGGCCTGAAAGCCTTTGGCAAGACCTACACCAACAACATGGTCGCGCTCAAAGCCGTGGAAAACGGCGAAGTCGCCGCCGTCCTGGTGAACAACTACTACTGGTATGCCTTGAAGAAAGAGCGCGGCCAACTGGATTCCAAACTCTACTACCTGGCGGACGGTGACGCTGGTGGCCTGGTGACCATTTCCAGCGCCGCAGCGGTGAAAGCCAGCAAGCACCCGAAAGAAGCACAGGCGCTTCTGGCATGGATGGCCAGCGAAGAAGGCCAGCGGGTCATCACCCAGACTACCGCCGAGTACCCTTTGCACAAAGGCATGGTGTCGGATCAAGGCCTTAAGCCTTTCGAAGACTTGCGCCCGCCGAAGATTTCTCCGGCCGACCTGGGTAATGCCGAAGAGGCACTGGATCTCGAACGCGAAGTCGGCCTGCTCTGATGAGCGCCGCCCTGCCCGCTGCCGCCGTCTTCGTACCACGCGGCAAGCGACCCTCGATCTGGGTCGTCCTGCCGGTCCTGCTGCTGGTCGGCCTGAGCCTGCTGCCTTTGCTGTACGTGGGCATGAAGGCCTGGGAGGCCGGCTGGCGCGAAGCACTGCACCTGCTCTGGCGCCCCTTTGTCTGGGGACTGATGCGCAACACCCTGTTGCTAATGGCCGGGGTCACCGTGGCCTGCGCCCTGATCGGCCTGTCGCTGGCCTGGTTGCTGGAGCGCTGTGACCTGCCTGGCAGGCGGCTGTGGGGGGTGATCCTGTGCCTACCTTTCGCGATGCCAGCATTCGTCAGCGGCTTCACCTGGGTGTCGTTGAGCCCGCGCTTTGAAGGCCTGGGCGGCGCCATCCTGGTCATGGCGCTGTCCAAGTACCCGCTGGTCTTTCTGCCCGTGGCGGCCACCTTGCGCAACCTGGACACCTCGCTGGAAGAGTCGGCTCGCACGCTGGGCCAGGACCGCTGGGGCGTATTCTTTCGCATTACCCTGCCACTGCTCTGGCCGTCGATTCTGGGCGGCAGCCTGCTGATCGCCCTGCATATGCTGGTGGAGTTCGGGGCCCTGTCGATCCTCGGCCTGCAGACCTTCACGACCGCGATCTACCAGCAGTTCGAACTGGAATTTAGCAACGCCAACGCAGCGATGCTGTCTGCCGTCCTGTTGGTGATGTGCCTGTCGATGCTGTGGCTGGAATTGAAAGTACGCGGCAGCGGACGACATGTGCGGATCGGCCAGGGCGTCGCCCGCCGCGCCGCGCCACTGCGCATGGGCGCACTGATGCCCGTGGGCCAGTTGTATTGCCTGTTGCTGGCCGTGCTGGGTAGCGGCATACCCTTGGCGATGCTGGGTTACTGGCTCATGGTGGGGTCATCGGCGGCTTTTCCGGTGGCCGATATCAGCCGCGCCCTGCTCACTTCACTATCCGTTTCACTGGGCGGCGCAGGCCTGAGTCTGCTGCTGGCACTGCCGGTCAGCCTGTTGGTGGTGCGTTATCGAGGGCATCTGGCGATCTGGGCCGAGCGGCTGCCGTACTTGCTGCATGCCCTGCCGGGCCTGGTCATCGCCCTGACCCTGGTGTTCTTTGCCCTGCACTATGTGCCGGCGCTCTACCAAACCACCGCCCTGCTGCTGCTGGCCTATGCGCTGCTCTTTCTACCCCTGGCACAGGCACCGGTGCGCACCGCCTTGACCAAGGCCGCCCCACAACTTGAAGAGGCGGCACGCACGCTGGGCGCGTCGCCCTTCAGCGCGTTCTGCCGGGTGACCCTGCCGATTATCTTCCCAGCCTTGGCCGCAGCCTTCGCCCTGGTGTTTCTCGACGCCATGAAGGAGCTGACCGCCACATTGCTGCTCAGCCCGACGGGCATGACCACCCTGGCCACTGAAGTCTGGGCCCATACGGCCAATGTCGAGTTTGCCGCCGCAGCACCTTATGCGGCGCTATTAGTGCTGGTCTCGGGGCTGCCGGTGTACATCCTCACAACCCGCATGTACTTGAATCGCAACTAACCCCCCTCCCCTGTAGGAGCCTGGCTTGCCAGCGATAGGGCCCACCGCGGCGTGTCAGGTATGACGCCTCGCGGGCAAGTCGGAGCGCCGAACCGCCGACTCCTACAGGGGTCGGTGGGGCGCGCGTCGGTAGGAGCACGGCTTGCCGGCGATAGGCATAGGTATCTACACAACTCTGGGGCAGCGCGGCTCTTGTAGCCGCTGCCGAGGTACGAGGCTGCGATCGGCGGCGAAGCCGTCGTAAATTCAGGCCCTTCGGTGTGCCTGATGGATTACGGTCTCAGGTTTTACGGCCGCTTCGCTGCCGATCGCAGCCTCGTACCTCGTCAGCGGCTACATTCGTAGCAGTACGCCAAAAGATGTGTAGATACCTATGCGGCGATAGGGCCAGCGTGGTGTGTCAGGTATGGCGCCTCGCGGCCCAGACCAGGTTCTTTCGCACGTGTAAACATGCACCACTTTGTCGGCTGTGTGCGGCGTTAAGTTCAGGGCTTCAAACCCTGAACTGAAGGCACACACCATGACGACCCACCGACAAAACTCCTTTATCGCCGAACTGGGTTCTGTCGATCAGCCTGTGAACGCACTGGACGCCCTGCTGGGCCACCCCGCCACCTACACTGCCCGCATTGGAGGCGGTGGCATTATTTCCGGGGCTCAACGCAAGATCGACGATTCACACATGCTTGCCAATCAACGCATCACAAACCCCACAGCACCCTCTGCATTGACGCTGTATTTTCGCCAGACCGATTGCGGCTATGTGATGTACGTCAGAACGCCCGGACCACATTTTGGCAAAGGCATCAGCCTGGACAGCACGGGCGCACTGGGTGCGTTCAAGTCAGACGTCCAAAGCCCCACACACTTCGTTCTGCTGACGCGAGAGGGCAAACAGGTCACGCTCGAAGATCTGGATTCAGACACGTCGGACATCCAACTGCGCGCTCTTGGCACCCAGCAGCGGGTGATGCGGCAACGAAAAAATCACTCACCGTATATCTACCTGGCGTGCCGTGACACCGATCAACAGGCGTTTGTCTTCCCGTTGACCATCAAAGAGCGTAATGCACCCTACCTGAGCGAGCCCAACGAAGTCTGACCGCAAAACGACAAAGGGCCCCGAAGGGCCCTTTGTCATGACATCAACGCTTTATCAGGCGAACGGGTGACGCAGAACGATGGTCTCGTTGCGGTCCGGGCCGGTGGAGATGATGTCGATCGGCGCGCCGACCAGCTCTTCCACACGCTTGATGTAGGCACGGGCATTGGCCGGCAGCTCTTCCAGGGTCTTGGCACCCAGGGTCGACTCGGTCCAGCCTGGCAGCTCTTCGTACACAGGCTCAAGGCCGATGTAGCTGTCAGCGTCGGTCGGCGCGTCGATCACGGCGCCGTTCTCGTTCTTGTAACCTACGCAGATGTTGATGGTTTCCAGGCCGTCGAGAACGTCCAGCTTGGTCAGGCACAGGCCCGAGATGCTGTTGACGTCGATAGCGCGACGCAGGATCACAGCATCGAACCAGCCGCAACGACGGGCACGACCGGTGGTAGCACCGAACTCATGGCCACGCTTGGCCAGGAAGGCACCAACGTCGTCGAACAGTTCGGTCGGGAACGGACCGGAACCGACGCGGGTGGTGTAGGCCTTGGTGATACCCAGGATGTAGTCCAGGTACATAGGGCCGACACCGGAACCGGTGGCGATACCGCCTGCGGTGGTGTTGGAGCTGGTCACGAACGGATAAGTACCGTGGTCGATGTCCAACAGCGAACCCTGGGCACCTTCGAACATGATGTCCTTGTCGGCGCGACGCAGGTTATGCAGCTCGGCCGTCACGTCCAGCATCAACGGCTTGAGCAGTTCGGCGTACTCCATGCACTCGTCCAGGGTTTTCTGGAAGTCGATTGCAGGCTCTTTGTAGTAATTGACCAGCACAAAGTTGTGGTAGTCCAGCAGCTCGCCCAGCTTGGCCGCGAAGCGCTCGCGGTGGAACAAGTCACCGATGCGCAGGCCGCGACGCGCGACTTTGTCTTCGTAAGCCGGGCCAATGCCGCGACCGGTCGTACCGATCTTGTGCTCGCCACGGGCTTTTTCGCGCGCCTGGTCCAGCGCAACGTGATACGACAGGATCAGCGGGCAGGAAGGGCTGATGCGCAGGCGATCACGCACTGGCACGCCTTTCTCTTCCAGCTTGACGATTTCGCGCATCAGCGCGTCGGGGGCAACCACTACGCCGTTACCGATCAGGCACTGCACGCCTTCGCGCAGGACGCCCGACGGGATCAGGTGCAGAACGGTTTTCTCACCGTCGATCACCAGCGTATGGCCGGCGTTGTGGCCACCCTGATAACGCACTACGGCGGCAGCATGTTCGGTCAGCAGATCAACGATCTTGCCTTTGCCCTCATCACCCCATTGGGTGCCCAGGACTACGACATTCTTACCCATAACACTTGTCCTCATTCGCGCAAACTTGGCGCCGGCCGCAAGCCGGCGGGAAAACTCATTAAGCCAGCGGCAGTACCTGCCAAAGCCCGTTCTGCTGAATCAATTGTCGGTCGCAATCCGCTTCGCCAGCGGCGGTCATGGGCTGCCCAGGCAAGGCCTGGACCACCCGCTGGCCGTCGCTGCGCAGCTGGCAAACCAGCTGCCAAAGGGCTGCGTCCGTACTGTCTGGCATCCAGATGCCACCCGAGGGCAACACGACCTCGGCACGCCCCAGTGAGACCAGGGTCTTCAAATCCGTAGAGAAACCGGTGGCAGGCCGCGCACGACCAAAATCGGCACCGATATCATCATAGCGACCGCCCTGAGCGATCGACTGGCCAACGCCAGGTACAAATACCGCGAACACCACACCGGTGTGGTAGTGGTAGCCGCGCAGCTCGCCCAGATCGAAATACAGCGGGATCTGTGGGAAGCGCCCTGCCAGACGGTCAGCGATCTCGACCAGATCATCCAACGCAGCCAATACCGGCGCAGGCGCCTTGGCCAAGCGCAGGCGTGCCGCATCAAGCACTTCACGGCCACCGCACAAATCCACCAATGCCCGCAGCATGCCCGCCAGATCAGCTGGCAGGTCGGCAGTCAGGGCTTTCACTTCATCGATGGCCTTGCGTTGCAGGGCATCGAACAGCTGCTGCTCTACCGAACCGGACAACCCGGCGGCGCGCGCCAGACCGCGATAGATACCCACATAGCCCAAGTCCATGTGAACATCCGCTACATCGGCCAGTTGCAGCATAGCCAGCATCAGGCTGATCACTTCAACGTCGCTGACCGGGCTGGCATCGCCATACAGCTCGGCGCCCAACTGGATAGGGCTGCGCGAGGTGGACAGCGCGCGCGGTTGTGCGTGCAGCACACTACCGGCATAGCACAGGCGGCTCGGCCCTTCACGGCGCAGGGTGTGCGCGTCGATACGCGCCACTTGCGGCGTGATGTCGGCGCGAAAGCCCATTTGCCGACCCGATTGTGGGTCGACTACCTTGAAGGTGCGCAGATCCAGGTCCTGGCCGGCACCGGTCAGCAGCGACTCCAGGTATTCGATATGCGGAGTGACGACAAATTCGTAACCCCAGCTCTGGAACAGATCCAGCACCTGACGACGCGCCACTTCAATACGCGCCGCTTCCGGCGGCAGTACTTCTTCGATGCCATCTGGCAGCAGCCAGCGGTCTACCGTTGCCATTACGCCATTCCCCTATGATCCGGGCGGCCACCCACACAGGCAGCCTTGAGTGATGCAGATATCGGCAGACAACATCCGGCGGCTGCTGTTCAGTCAGTCACCTTGAGCCAATATCCTCGAAATCCTTGCCGGGCCATCTACGACGGTCGCGATGCGAGCGCAGCGTAGTGCCTGGGGCCTGAAACGGCCAATCGATCTTGCAGACGCAAAAAAGCCGGGAATTTCCCGGCTGCCGCATCATACACCCGTTTTCTCAAAGGATCACCCCGCCAGGCATTTTAGGTGCCCGGCGGAATGGCTCGATCAGGGCTTGAACTTGTTCATGAACTTGAAGAAGTCGCTGTTCGGATCCAGCACCAGCACGTCGCTCTTGCTGTCAAAGCTGTCGCGGTAGGCTTGCAGGCTACGGAAAAACGCGTAGAACTCCTGGTCCTGACCGTAAGCCTTGGCATAGATCGCCGCTGCTTGCGCATCGCCGTCACCACGGGTTTCTTCCGACTCACGATACGCCTCGGCCAGCAGCACGCGGCGCTGACGGTCGGCATCGGCACGAATACCTTCAGCCAGCTCGTTACCCTTGGCGCGGTGCTCGCGAGCTTCACGCTCACGCTCGGTGCTCATCCGCTCGAATACGCTGCGGTTGACTTCCTTGGGCAGGTCGATGGCCTTGACCCGGACATCGATCACTTCGATACCCAGTTCTTTGTTGGCCATCTTGTTCAGCGACGCGGTGATTTCAGCCATCAACGCATCCCGCTCACCCGACACCACTTCGTGCAGGGTACGCTTACCGAACTGGTCACGCAGACCGGACTCCAGGCGGCGCGAGAGGCGCTCGTCGGCGATTTGCTTCAGACCCGAGGTCGCGGTGTAGAAACGCTCGGCGTCCTTCACCCGCCACTTGGCGTAGGCATCGACCATCACAGCTTTCTTCTCCAGGGTCAGGAACCGCTGGGTCGGAGCATCGAGGGTCATCAGTCGCGCATCGAAACGACGCACCTGGTTCACATACGGCACTTTGACATGCAGGCCAGGCTGGACATCCGTCTGCACCACACGACCGAACTGCAGCAACACAGCGCGCTCAGTCTGGGCAACGATGTAGAAGCTGTTCCAGGCCACGATCGCCAGCACCACGCCCACGATCAGGGCGATCAGTGATTTATTGCTCATCAGCGGCTCTCCCTGGTACGCGGCTCACGCGCTTGTGGACTGTCGGGTGCGCGGTTGGACGCATCGTTGATGACCGTTGGCGTGCTGGACGACGAAGTGCCAGCACCGCGCGCCCCTTCGACCATCTTGTCCAGTGGCAGGTAAAGCAGGTTGCTCGAACCCTCTTTACCGCCCAGCAGCACCTTGCTGGTGTTGCTGTAGACGTTCTGCATGGTTTCCAGGTACAGGCGCTGACGCGTCACCTCTGGAGCCTTGCGATACTCGGTGACCAGCTTGGTGAAGCGGTCTGCCTCACCCTTGGCACGCGAGACGACTTCGTCGCGGTAACCGTTGGCGTCCTCGATGATGCGCTGGGCCTGACCACGGGCTTCCGGCACGACGCCGTTGGCATAGGTTTCAGCCTGGTTGCGCGAACGCTGCTCGTCTTCACGGGCACGAATCACGTCGTCGAAGGCTTCCTGCACTTCACGCGGGGCTGCCGCGCTCTGCACGTTGACCTGGGTCACGGTGATACCGGTGCGATAGGTGTCGAGGAAGCGCTGCAGACGCTCCTTGATTTCGATAGCCATCTGCTCACGACCTTCGGTCAGTACCTGGTCCATGGCGGTGGAACCCACCACATGGCGCAGCGCACTTTCGGTGGCGTGCTGCAGGCTGACTTCAGGCTGATCGACGTTCAGCACGAAATCCTGCAGGTTGGTGATCTTGTACTGCACGGTCAGTGGAACCTCGACGATGTTCTCGTCTTCGGTCAGCATCTGCCCCTGCTTGGAATAGGCACGCTCACGCGTGACGTTTTCCATGTACTTGCGATCAATGGGCGGGAAGTAAATGTTAAGACCCGCCCCCACCGTTTCGTAGTACTTGCCGAAGCGCAGCACAACGGCCTGCTCCTGCTCGTCCACGACATAGACGGCGCTGTACAGCCAGATGGCTGCCAGCACCGCCAGGCCAATGCCCAGCAAGCCGAAGCCGCCGCCCTTGCCAGGGCTGCTGTTATTGCGTTTCTTGTTGCCACCGAACAAACCGTTCAGGCTTTCCTGTAGCTTGCGGAAGGCTTCGTCGAGATCCGGCGGCCCTTTCTTGTCGCCGCCACGGCGCCCACCCCAAGGGTCCTGATTATTCGAGTTGCCACCCGGCTCATTCCAAGCCATAGCGCTCTCCATCTGATAAAGCAAAGACGCACCCACGGCGCGCCGACCAATGCTACAGAATGCCTGTCACAGCAGTACAACCGCTTTGCCAGGCTTTTATTGCAAAGTGTGTTGCTCGATAAATTCCAGCGGCTCCATCCCTTCGCGGCTGATCAGACGATTGAGCTCCACTCGAGACAGGCGTACCGCCAACAAACTACCGCCTTCTTCATCGTGCTCTTCGCTTTTTACCGCCCCCAACGCGAAGAACTGCGCTCGCAGTCGAGCAAAACGCTGACCCAAGTGCAAGGTGCCAATGAATAAATCGTCACCCAACAGTTCGGAAACAGCCTGGGCCAACAAGTCCAGACCTCGTCCGTCTCGAGCCGAAACCCAGACCCGCTGCGGTTTGCCGTCGGCATCTCGCTGAATCTGGGGCTCTACGCCTTCAAGCAGGTCGAGTTTGTTATACACCTCGAGGATCGGCAAGCCTTCGGCCCCGATCTCACCGAGCACCGCCATGACCTGTTCGATCTGCTGCATCCGATCAGGCTCATGGGCATCGATCACATGCAACAGCAGGTCGGAGTTGCTCGACTCTTCGAGCGTAGCCCGAAACGCCTCGACCAGCTTGTGCGGCAAGTGACGAATGAACCCTACCGTATCGGCCAACACGATCGGCCCGACGTCGTCCAGCTCGAGCCGGCGCAGGGTCGGATCGAGGGTGGCAAACAGTTGGTCGGCCGCGTAGACCTCGGATTCGGTCACGGCATTGAACAGCGTGGATTTGCCGGCGTTGGTGTAGCCCACCAGCGAAACGGAAGGAATATCGGCACGCTTGCGGCCTCGACGGGCCTGCTCACGCTGGCTGCGGACCTTTTCCAGGCGCGCCTTGATTTGCCGCAGTCGCACCCGCAACAGACGTCGGTCGGTTTCCAGCTGGGTTTCACCAGGGCCGCGCAGGCCAATACCACCCTTCTGCCGCTCAAGGTGAGTCCAGCCACGCACCAGGCGGGTACTCATGTGCTCAAGCTGGGCCAGTTCGACCTGCAGCTTGCCTTCATGGGTACGAGCGCGTTGCGCGAAAATATCGAGAATCAGCCCGGTACGGTCGAGCACGCGACACTCGAAGACACGTTCGAGGTTACGTTCCTGACTGGGCGTGAGGATGTGATTGAAAATCACCAGATCCACCTGTTCGGCTTTGACCAGGTCGCGTAGCTCTTCGACCTTGCCGCTGCCAATCAGGTATTTGGCTGTAGGCTGATGCCGCGCCACATTGACGAACGCGACGGTATCAGCGCCAGCCGACACTGCCAGTTCCTGAAACTCCTGCGGGTCTTCGCGCGCCTCAGGGTCCTGACCATCCAAGTGAACGAGTACGGCTCGTTCACCACCACCGTGGCGCTCAAAGAACAAAGCAGACTCCTATCAGGCGTTACCTGGCTCAGCGTCGCCGTGTTCAGTCTCGGAAGCGCTTGGAAGGCGAATCGGACGAACCGGGACAACTGTCGAGATGGCGTGTTTGTAGACCATCTGGCTAACGGTGTTTTTCAGCAGGATCACGAACTGGTCGAACGATTCGATCGTGCCTTGCAGCTTGATGCCGTTTACCAGATAGATCGAAACCCCAACTTTTTCTTTCCGCAAAGTATTCAAGTAAGGGTCTTGTAGCGAATGCCCTTTTGACATATGCCGCACTCCTGTAAGGATAAATAGTTAAAAAATGAGAAAAAACTGATAGCTCAGGCCGCCCCACCCCCAAGGATAGACGGCAATTGCGAGGACTCAGTCCAATATGGAGACCGATCCAAGGTATTTCAAGGTGCGAGGCAGATTGTCACGCGCCAGACTGTCCAACCAGTGGAGTTCAGCCCAACTGCGTAACCAGGTAAATTGCCGCTTCGCCAATTGGCGAGTGGCAATAATGCCGCGATCCTTCATTTCGGCTGCTGTCAACTTGCCATCTAGGTAATCCCAGACTTGACGGTAACCTACCGCACGTATAGACGGCAGCCCCGCATGCAAGTCACTTCTGCCCCGCAGCGCTCTGACCTCGTCAATGAAGCCCTGTTCCAGCATTTGTTCAAATCGCAGTGCAATTCGATCATGTAGCACCTGCCGATCATTCGGTGCTATCGCCAGATTTGCGACAGTATAGGGCAATTGACTGTTTCCCGAAGCGGCGGCTGCGGTACTTTGCGCAGATTGTCGCTCGCGATGTGAAGTCATACTCATACCGCTGACCCGATAAACCTCCAACGCTCGTATCAGCCGCTGTGGATCATTGGGGTGAATACGCGCCGCCGACACCGGGTCTACCGCGGCCAATTGCTCGTGCAATGCCTGCAAGCCAAGACGCTCGACCTCGGCTTCGATTTGCGCACGCACCTCTGGATCGGCCGCGGGCATATCGGCCAGGCCATCGACCAGCGCCTTGAAATACAGCATGGTGCCGCCTACCAGCAGCGGGATGTTGCCACGCGCGGTAATCTCGGCCATGGCTTGCAGCGCATCGGCTCGAAATTGCGCCGCCGAGTAACTTTGTGCCGGGTCAAGAATGTCGATCAATTGGTGAGGATGGGCAGCCAGTACCTCCTTGGAGGGCTTGGCCGTGCCGATGTCCATGCCACGATAGACCAGCGCCGAATCGACGCTGATCAACTCGCAAGGCAGGACTCGGCTCAACTCGATGGCAAGATCGGTCTTGCCGGCCGCGGTCGGCCCCATCAGGAATATCGCCGGGGGAAGAGCACTCATGTTCAACGACCGCGCAAGAAAAGTTTATCCAGATCATCCAGCCCAAGCTGGGTCCAGGTCGGGCGGCCATGGTTGCACTGGCCGCTGCGTTCGGTGGTCTCCATGTCGCGCAGCAGGCCGTTCATTTCCGGCACCGCCAAGCGTCGATTGGCCCTGACCGCACCGTGGCACGCCATGGTGCCGAGCAGTTCGTTCAGGTGAGCCTGGATACGGTCACTGGTACCGTACTCCATCAGGTCAGCCAGCACGTCCTGGACCAGACGATTGGCTTCGGCCTGCTTGAGCAGCGCCGGAATCTGGCGAATCGCCAGGGTTTCCGGGCCCAGCCGTTGCAGTTCGAAGCCCAGGCGCTGGAACCAGGCGGCATGTTCTTCGGCGCAGTCCGCTTCGCGCTGGCTCATCGCCAGGGACTCCGGCACCAGTAGCGGTTGGCCACTCAGGCCTTCACTGGCCATCGCCACTTTCAGGCGTTCGTACATGATCCGCTCGTGGGCTGCGTGCATGTCCACCAGCACCAGCCCCACGGCGTTCTCGGCCAGGATATAGATACCCTTGAGCTGCGCCAGGGCATAGCCCAGGGGCGGAATGTCACCCTGGCTTTCTGGCAGCGAGACGCTGGTGGCAGGCGTGCCCGGCAAAGGGGCAAAGAACTCTCGATAGACGCCCTGGCTTTCGGCCAGCGGCATTGCCGAGGGCTGCGCAGGACGTGGTGAATACTGGTAGCCCGCGCCTGCACCTGTGCCCGGCATGCGCGCGGCAGGCTCGACCCGCTGCGCCTCCAGCAGGTTGGCCGACAAGCGCATTTCGCCCTGTGGACCAAATTCACCCGCCTGTTGCCCGCTGGGGCGGACCATCTCGGTGACTGCTGCCGGTGCCGCCAGTTGGTCTTCGGGACGAACATCCGCCAGTGCACGGTGCAGCGTGCCGTACAGGAAGTCATGAACCATGCGGCCATCACGAAAACGCACTTCGTGTTTGGTCGGGTGCACGTTGACGTCGACCACGGCCGGGTCCACTTCAAAAAACAGCACAAAGGTCGGGTGCCGGCCATTGAACAACACGTCGCGATAAGCCTGGCGCACCGCATGGGCCACCAGCTTGTCCCGCACTGCGCGACCGTTTACATAGAAGTACTGAAGGTCTGCCTGGCTGCGCGAGAACGTCGGCAGGCCGACCCAACCCCACAGGCGCAAGCCATTGCGCTCGACCTCAATGGGCATCGCCTGTTCAAGGAAGGCCGGGCTGCACACAGCGCCAACACGGCGAGCTCGCGCCGTCTCGTCGGTCGCTTCGTGCAGGCTGAGGATGGTCTTGCCGTTGTGACGCAGATGAAAGCCCACATCGAAGCGGGCCAGGGCCAGCCGCTTGATGACTTCCTGCAGGTGATCGAACTCGGTTTTCTCGGTCTTAAGGAACTTGCGTCGAGCTGGCGTATTGAAAAACAGGTCGCGCACTTCAACCGAGGTGCCGACCGGGTGAGCGGCCGGCTGCACCCGAGGCGACATGTCACGGCCTTCGGTTTCGACCTGCCAGGCCTGTTCGGCATCGCGAGTGCGGGACGTCAGGGTCAGGCGGGCAACCGAACTGATCGACGCCAGCGCCTCGCCCCGAAACCCCAGGCTCATGACCCGTTCCAGGTCTTCAAGGTCGCGGATCTTGCTGGTGGCATGTCGCGCCAGCGCTAACGGCAGGTCATCGGAAGAGATCCCGCCGCCATCGTCACGCACACGCAGCAGCTTGACGCCGCCCTGCTCGACCTCGACATCGATACGCCTGGCGCCGGAGTCCAGGCTGTTCTCCAGCAACTCCTTGATCACCGACGCCGGGCGCTCGACCACCTCGCCGGCAGCAATCTGGTTCGCCAGCCGCGGGCTGAGCAGCTGGATGCGGGCCGAGTCACTCATTGCTGGGCCGCCAGGGCAGTGTTGGGAATGTTCAGGTTCTGACCGACCTTCAGCTCATCGGTTTTCAGGCTGTTGGCACTGCGCAGTGCCGCGATGGGCACTTCGTAGCGCACAGCCAGCATGGCCAGGGTCTCGCCCGGGCGCACCGTGTGGTCCCGTGGCCCTTGGGCGATCTTGCCCGAATCGCGCAGCCAGGCGACGTAAGTGCCCGGCGGCGGGTTTTGCTGGAAGAACTGCCGCACACCGCTGTGGATCGAACGGGCGAGGGCCTGCTGGTGGCTGATGGTCTGCAGCTTGCTGGCTTCGTTGGCGTTGGAGATAAATCCGGTTTCGACCAGGATCGAGGGGATGTCCGGCGACTTGAGCACCATGAAGCCGGCTTGTTCCACCCGGCGCTTGTGCAGCGGGGTCACCCGACCGATGTTGCTCAGCACTTTCTGCCCGACGTTCAGGCTGGAGGTGAGCGAGGCCGTCATCGACAGGTCCAGGAGCACACCTGCGAGCATGCGGTCCTTGTCGTCGAGGCTGACGTTGCCAGCGCCGCCGATCAGGTCGGAACGGTTTTCAGTGTCCGCCAGCCAGCGGGCTGTTTCCGACGTCGCGCCGCGCTCGGACAGGGCAAAGACCGAAGCACCGAAGGCCGCCGTTGAAGGCGCGGCATCCGCGTGAATGGAAATAAACAGGTCAGCGCCCTTCTTGCGGGCGATTTCAGTGCGCTTGCGCAGCGGAATGAAGTAGTCACCGGTACGGGTCAGCTCGGCGCGAAAGCCTTTATCGGTGTTGATCTGACGCTGCAATTCCTTGGCGATCGCCAGCACCACGTCTTTCTCGCGCTGGCCGCGCGAACCCGATGCGCCCGGGTCTTCACCACCGTGACCGGCGTCGATGGCAATGACGATGTCACGCTTGCCGTTAGGCACAGGGGTGAGCTTGATCGCCGGCTGAGTCGGCGTGACGGGCACGGCTGGCGCGGTGGCCACGACAGGTGTCGGTGGCGTCGGCTCGGCATCGGCTTCCTGATCGAACAGATCGACCACCAACCGGTTGCCGTACTGCTGGTTCGGCGCCAGCGTAAAGCTCTTGGGTGTGACCGATTTGCTCAGGTCGATGACCACGCGCAAGTCGGTGGGCGTGCGCTGGGCAGAGCGCACGCTGGTGATGGGTGTATTAGAGGTTGAAACCTGCAAAGGCGCCGCCAGCGTCGCGCCGTTGATATCAATGACCAGCCGATCCGGCGAGGTCAGAGTGAAAACACTGTGTTGAACAGGCCCAGACAAGTCAAAGACCAGGCGAGTGTTATCCGGTGCTCGCCACAAGCGTACGCTTTTGACTTGCGTGACGGCCAAAGCGTCCACGGTCACAGCCGTCAGCAATAGTCCAACGACAGCAACCAGTGCGCAAATGCGCATACCCATCCCCACTTAAAGTTGTTTGAATTCCAATGCCAGAACGGCACACCAAGACTCGCCACGCGACCCCAATGGCGACAAGCTCAGCGAACGCCCGCCTGCATGGGGGCTTATGGTAATGGTCAGGTCAGGCTTTGGCAAAAAGCCGTCACCCTTGTCAGGCCACTCGATCAGGCACAAAGGGTCATCATCGAAGTAGTCGCGGATGCCCATATATTCCAGCTCCTCGGGGTCGACAAGCCGATACAGATCAAAGTGAAAGGCCCGCGCACCCTGGATCTCATAGGGTTCGACCAGGGTAAAGGTCGGGCTTTTAACCGCCCCAGTGTGCCCCAGGCCACGGATGATCCCCCGCGAAAGCGTGGTTTTACCGGCTCCCAGGTCGCCTATGAGAAAAATCACGCCGTGCCCCCGGGTGACCTCGGCAATGCGTTTGCCCAACCCAAGCATGGCATCTTCATCGGCCAGGAACAGGGTTACTTCTGACACGGTGTTAACTCCTCAAGCAACTGACGAATGGTGGGGACA
This sequence comes from Pseudomonas sp. KH_021, assembly GCF_057838865.1. Taxonomy (NCBI): domain Bacteria; kingdom Pseudomonadati; phylum Pseudomonadota; class Gammaproteobacteria; order Pseudomonadales; family Pseudomonadaceae; genus Pseudomonas; species Pseudomonas sp. KH_021. Next base: position 5,730,696 of record NZ_CM174477.1, read on the forward strand.
AGATCACTGGCAGCCAGCCCTCGCCCCCGCTCCCCTTGTATTTCTCCTGCACTGGCGTGCAGCCAGGCGCCCAGGCAAGCGGCCTCCCAAGGCGACAGCCCCTGGGCCATCAGGGCGCCCAACAGTCCCGCCAGTACATCCCCCAAGCCCGCCGTGGCCATGGCTGGATGGCCACGATCGCACAAGGCCAGGCGCCCGTCCGGGGCGGCTATCAAGGTGCCGGCGCCCTTGAGCAGGCAAATCGTTTCAAATTGATGCGCCAACGCTTGCGCACTGCCCGCCCGATCCGCCTGGACGTGCGCAGTGCTGATCCCCAGCAAGCGCGCCGCCTCCCCCGGATGTGGGGTGATCACGCTGCCCGCCGGCAGTCGCACGGTGCCGCTGGCTAGCAGATTCAGCGCATCGGCATCCCAGACTTGCGGCTTCGCCACGACGGCCGCGCTCGACAACACACTACGCGCCCAGCTGGTCTGGCCCAGGCCAGGCCCAACCACCAGCACTGAAGCAGCGTCGGTCAGCGCCATCAACTCATTGGCAGAACTGACCCCGGATGTCATGACTTCCGGCATTCGGACCAACGCCGCCGGCAGATGTTCAGCTCGGGTCGCGAGGCTCACCATGCCGGCGCCGCTGCGCAGGGCACTTTCGGCGCAGAGCAGCGCAGCCCCTCCGGTACCGAGCTCCCCCCCGATGACCAGCACGCGACCAAACTGACCCTTGTGGGCCGTGCGAGGGCGCGCATCCAATTCGGGCAGGTTACCGACATCCAGCCGAGTCGCAACCCCCGGCACCGCAGACACAAGCGCAGGATCTGCCTGCAAATCGTCGAAGATCAGTTGGCCAACATAGTCAGGCCCAAGGGCCGTAAACAAACCGAACTTGAGCCCGATGTAGCTCACCGTCAGCTCGGCCCGCACCGCACAACCCAGGACTCGCCCTGTGTCGGCACACAAGCCAGAGGGAATATCGACACTGACCACCGGCAAACCGCTCTGGTTGATCGCCTCGACCGCATAGACGTATGGGCCGCGCACATCCCCTTGCAGGCCGGTGCCCAACAAGGCATCGAGCACTATGCCGTCCAGTGTGTGATGGCTTGCCCAGGGCCAGATCGCAACGCCGCAGGCCTGCGCCTGGGCACAGGCTTGCGCCGCATCACCGACCAGCGAGACGGGGTCGGCCACAGCCAACACTTCCACCTGCCAGCCCGCACGCTCGGCCAACTCTGCGACCAGATAACCGTCGCCTGCGTTATTGCCCCGCCCGGCCAATACCGTCAGCACACGGGCCTGCGGCCACTGCCGACGTATGGCTCGCCAGGTGGCATGAGCCGCTCGTTGCATCAGCTCAAAGCCGGTCGTCCCTGCAGCGATCAAGCGGGCATCCAGGTCTCGAACCTGGGCGGCGGTATACAGAACGTCGGGTAAACCACGGTTCGAGAGCAGCATAAGTCCACTATTGGGGGCGATGTCTGGCAGAATTATACGCACCTCAGCCCCGGTTTCCTTCTTCGCATGCCTGCTCTTACCGCCGACCTTCACGCCCTGGCCCAGTCAATCAAGGATTGGGGCCGCGAACTGGGCTTCCAGCAAGTTGGCATCGCCGGCCTGGACGTGGGCGAGCATGAAAAACATCTGGAGCGCTGGCTGGCGGCGGGCTACCACGGCGAAATGGAGTACATGGGTGCCCATGGCAGCAAACGCTCGCATCCCGACGAGCTGGTACCCGGCACGCTGCGAGTCGTTTCGCTGCGCATGGACTACCTGCCCGGCGACACCGAAATGGCCCAGCGCCTGGCCCAGCCGGAAAAAGCCTATATTTCTCGCTATGCGCTGGGGCGCGATTATCACAAGTTGATTCGCAAGCGCGTGCAGCAATTGGCCGATCGCATCCAGCAAGCCATCGGGCCTTTCGGCTATCGGGCGTTCGTCGACAGCGCCCCGGTACTGGAAAAGGCCATCGCCGAGCAGGCTGGCCTGGGCTGGATCGGCAAGAACACCTTGGTGCTCAATCGCAAGGCGGGTAGCTACTTTTTCCTCAGCGAGCTGTTTGTCGACCTACCCTTGCCTGTCGATGCCCCGCACGCCACTGAACATTGCGGCCGTTGCAGCGCCTGCCTGGACATTTGCCCGACCCAGGCTTTCGTTGGCCCCTATGTACTGGATGCTCGCCGCTGCATTTCCTACCTCACCATCGAACTTAAAAGCGCTATCCCCGAAGAATTGCGGCCTTTGATTGGCAATCGGGTGTTCGGTTGTGACGACTGCCAGATCGTCTGCCCCTGGAACCGCTTTGCCCGGCCTTCCGGCGAAAGCGACTTCAAGCCGCGGCACAATCTGGACAATGCCGAGCTGGCGGCGCTGTTTATGTGGGATGAAGAGAAATTCTTGAGCAGCACCGAAGGTTCGCCACTAAGGCGTGCGGGTTATGAGCGCTGGCTGCGTAATCTGGCGGTGGGGCTTGGGAATGCGCCGTCGACCATAGCGGTGATCGAGGCACTCAAGGCACGCCGGGATTATCCGTCGGAGCTGGTGCGCGAGCATGTGCAATGGGCGTTGCGCCAGCATGGCTTGGAGTAAGCACGCAGCTCCAGCTCCAGCTCTTGATCTTGATCTTGATCTTGATCTTCAAACACAAAAAGCCCAGACACCACGGATGTCCCTTCAGGAGGCCGAGTGGAGCGCCTGCGCAGTGGGGTAAGGGCCATGGATGGCCCGCAAGCGCCGATGGGCCATGGACGGCCCGTCGGCGCGGCCCCACGGAGCAGGTGCGGAGGGAGGGAACCCGGAGCGCAGCGTAGGGCCGGATGCGGGGACCAGGGGTTTTGCCTACTTTTGCCCCAACAAAAGTAGGACGCCGTAAAGGCGGAAAGGTGACTAAGCGTCACCCTCGAAAACGGATAAGTTCTCGATTCAAGGGTTTGGGTTCGACTAATGGCAAGCATATCCAGATTACGAGCAGACGCGGACTCACCGTTCCGCTCTTACAGCCAGCCCTTTCAAGGTCTTCGTTTAAACTCTCTCCCATCTACGGTCCAGGATGACGAAACGATGTGGGAAGAAGTCTTAGCGCGGTTTGAAAAAAAAGCACCGGCCAGCGTCATGGCCAAGTTGGCGTTGGAGCAGGCCATCCCGGCCGAGTGGGTCGATCAGGTGTTCGAAAACCATCGCCAACGCCAGTACCCGCGTGAGCTTTTGTTTTCGACCATCGTTGAGCTGATGTCCCTTGTTTCATTGGGTTTACGACCTTCACTGCATGCCGCTGCACGTCAGATGGAGGACCTTCCGGTTACCTTGGCAGCGCTCTATGACAAGGTCAGCCGCACAGAACCCGCGTTGCTGCGGGCCCTGGTCACCGGCAGCGCAGAGCGGTTGACCCCGACCATAGAAGCGTTGGGCTGTTCAGCCATTTTGCCCGGCTGGCAACTGCGTATCGTCGACGGCAACCACCTGCCTTCTACCGAAAAACGTCTGGGGGCTTTGCGGCGTGAACGAGGCGCCGCGCGGCCTGGTTTTTCGGTCGTGGTCTATGACCCCGACCTGGATCAGGTCGTTGACCTTCAGCCCTGCGAAGATGCCTACGCCAGTGAACGCGTCAGCGTACTGCCGTTGCTGGCGAGTGCGAGGGCGGGACAGCTGTGGATGGCCGATCGGCTCTATTGCACGCTCCCCGTCATGGAAGCCTGCGAGGAGTCGGGCGCCTCGTTCATTATTCGTCAGCAGAGTCACCATCCACGCCTGATCCAGGAAAACGACTGGCAAGAACCCGTGTCTGTCGAGGCTGGAACGGTGCGTGAACAAACCATCGAATTGAAAGGCGGACGCTGCTGGCGGCGAATTGAACTGAGCTTGCGAACGCCCACTGAGTCGGGTGACTCCACGCTCTTATTCTGGAGCAATTTGCCCGACAGCATCAGTGCTCAGCAGATCGCTGATTTGTACCGTCGTCGCTGGAGTATCGAAGGGATGTTCCAACGCCTGGAATCGGTGCTGGACAGTGAAATCGCAAGCCTGGGCAACCCCCGAGCGGCCTTGCTCGGTTTTGCCTCGGCGATCTTGGCCTACAACGTTTTGTCGGTCCTTAAGCGCAGTGTTGAACAGGCCCATCGCCAGACGCAGCCCGAGGGCTGGGAAGCTTCGATCTTCCACCTGGCGGTGCAGGTGCGCAGCAGTTATGAGGGGATGCAGATCGCGTTGCCCTCGGATTACCTATCACTCCAAACGACCTCAGAAACTCTGGCGGAGCGTCTGTTGGCGCTGGCCAGGAATATCCAGCCCCGACAGGTCGCTAAAAGCAAACGCGGCCCCAAAGTAGATAAACCCAAGGAATGGCTCGAGGGCAAAGCTGCGCGTGCTCATGTATCGACGGACCGGGTGCTCAAGGCCAAAAAAGATGAAAGACCTTGAAAGGGCTGGCTCTTACAGCGGGTCACTTTTGTTGGCGCAAAAGTAACCAAAACGCCGCGTCCCCGCATACGGCCCTACGCTACGCTCCGGGTTCCCTCGCTCCCGCACTTGCTACGCGGGGACCGCGCCGACGGGCCGTCCCTGGCCCTACGGCGCTCTCGGGCCATCCATGGCCCTCGCCCCACTACGCAAGCGCTCCGCTCGGCCTCCTGAAGGGACGATCCGCGGCGTCTGGGCCATTTGTGCATGAAGATCAAAAGCCAGGGGCGCTTCAATGCTCGTCGTTGTACTGGAATTTCGGCATTTCCCAATGAAAGCGGATCGCCAACAAGCGAAACAGAAAACCACCAAACAAGGTGATCAAAATCGATTGCTCGCTCGGCAATTCCAGGGTGATGCACAGCAAATAGCACCACGCCGCCGCAAACGACACGCTGGCGTACAACTCGCGCCGGAAGACCAAGGGAATGTCGTTGCAGAAGATATCGCGCAGGATCCCGCCGAACACACCGGTAATCATGCCGGCTAGCGCAGCTACCAGCATGTCGTGACCCAACTCAAGCGCAGTCATGCAGCCAATCAACGTAAACGCTACCAGCCCCAGTGCATCGAGCACCAGGAACAACGAACGCAGGTGGCGCATCAGGGGCGCAATGAAGATCGTGACCAGCGCGGCAAAGCTGGTCAGCACCAGATATTCAGGGTGTTTGACCCAGGTCAGCGGGTAGTTCCCCAACAGCACGTCGCGCACTGACCCGCCGCCCAATGCCGTGACGCAGGCGATCAGCACCACGCCAAACCAGTCCATGCCCCGACGCCCGGCCGACAAGGCGCCGGTCATGGCTTCGGCGGTGATTGCAATCAAGTAAAGCATCAACAACATGGTAGCGATCCGTGCACTGGGGGCGCGCAGTCTACTCAGTTGCCTCGCGCACCAATAGAGGGCGCCAATCAGAATTTGATGAAGTGCGTGCGGTAGTGCTGAAGTTCGCCGATAGACTCGCGAATATCGTCCAGAGCCACGTGGGTACCGCCCTTCTTGAAGCTGTCCTTGACCTCCGGTGCCCAGCGTGCGACCAACTCCTTGAGGGTGGAAACATCCAGATTGCGGTAGTGGAAGTAGTTTTCCAGTTCACGCATGTGGCGATAGAGGAAACGACGGTCCTGGCAAATACTGTTGCCACAGATCGGCGACTTACCCTTGGGTACCCACTGCTCCAGGAACGCGATGGTCTGGGCCTGGGCCTGGGCCATGTCGATGCGGCTTTCACGAACCCGCTGGGTGAGCCCCGTGGCGCCGTGGGTGCGGGTGTTCCATTCGTCCATCCGGGCCAGCACTTCGTCGCTGTGATGGATGGCAATCACCGGGCCTTCTGCCAGCGTGTTGAGGTCGCTGTCGGTCACAATAGTCGCCATTTCGATGATGACGTCACTGTCGGGATCCAGGCCGGTCATTTCCAGATCGATCCAAATCAGGTTCTGTGGGTTCTGCATAATGTGCTCCTCGCGTAGGTGCGCAGTTTAGCCTAGTGGGGCGTGCTAAACTCGTCGCCGTTTTCTTTCAAACCTTTGCTTTATCGACACGGAACACTCATGGCCAAACGCCAGCTCAACCGCCGCCAAAACTGGCGCATCGAAAAAATCCAGGGTGAACGCGCTGCCCGCGCCGCCAAACGCGAGCAACACGCGCTGGACGAACTGGAAGGCGGCGACTTGGGCCCCGAACAGTTCGGCCTGGTGATCGCCCACTTCGGTGTCCAGGTGGAAGTCGAGGCGCTGCAGGGCGAACTGGCCGGCCAAGTGTTTCGATGCCACTTGCGCGCCAACCTGCCGGCGCTGGTGACCGGCGACCAGGTGGTCTGGCGTGCCGGCAACCAGGGCATTGGCGTGATCGTCGCCCAGCAGCCACGCAGCACCGAGTTGTGCCGGCCAGACAGCCGCGGCCAGCTCAAGCCGGTGGCCGCCAACGTCGACCTGATCGTGATCGTCTTCGCCCCGATGCCCGAGCCTCACGCGAACCTGATCGACCGCTATCTGGTAGCCGCCGAACATGCCGGCATTCGCCCGCTGCTGCTGCTCAACAAGGCCGACTTGATCGACGAGCAAAACGCCCCGGCGCTCAACGCTCTGCTGGCGGTGTACCGTCAACTGGGTTATCCGGTACTGGAAGTGTCGGCGCATCATGGCGACGGCATGCAGCAGTTGCAGGCGCAACTGGATGGGCACATCAGCGTATTCGTCGGCCAGTCCGGCGTCGGCAAGTCGTCGTTGGTCAACAGCCTGTTGCCGCAAGTGCAGACCCGCGTCGGGCCGCTTTCGGAATGGTCTGGCCAGGGCACCCACACCACCACCACCGCCCGGCTGTTCCACTTCCCCGGTGGCGGCGAGCTGATCGACTCACCGGGTATCCGTGAGTTTGGCCTGGTGCATGTGAGCCGCGCCGATGTCGAAGCGGGCTTTATCGAGTTTCACGACTTGATCGGCCATTGCCGCTTTCGCGACTGCAAGCATGACCGCGAGCCGGGCTGCGCCTTGTTGATGGCGCTGGAAGATGGACGGGTTCAGCAGCAGCGCATGAACAGCTATCGCTCGATCATTGCCAGCTTGCCGCAGGATACCTACTGACCTTGCGCGATAAACCACACTGACCTCATCGCGGGTAAACCCGGCTCCTACCGACCCGTGTAGGAGCCGGGTTTACCCGCGATGGCCATAGGTATCTACACAATTCTGGGGCAGCGCGGCTCTTGTAGCCGCTGCCGAGGTACGAGGCTGCGATCGGCGGCGAAGCCGTCGTAAATTCAGGCCCTTCGGTGTGCCTGATGGATTACGGTCTCAGGTTTTACGGCCGCTTCGCTGCCGATCGCAGCCTCGTACCTCGTCAGCGGCTACATTCGTAGCAGTAGACGAGTTCAGCGAGGCCAGGTCCGGGGACGTAGTCCTCGCAAAGCCTGTACTCGCGGTGTATCTGAATACTGAAGTGCCAGGTTTTACGACTGCTGCGCAGCCGGACGTGGCCTCGTTCTACTCGTCCACTGCTACGAAATGCAGTACACCAAAAGATGTGTAGATACCTATGCCGCGATGGCCGCACCGCAATCCCTTTTGCAGGAAAAATCTGTAGGATCTTTAACCCTGTTGCGTAGGGTTCGTCTTCTTTTGCGCCTGAACATTGCCCAACTCGCCACTCTGTCCAATGGTGTCCTTTTACCCTGAAAGGACGCACCTGATGACAGTACTTATCTGCTACCGCTACACCGATCGGTTCAGCGCTCATCTGATCAATGATCGCCTGCGAGATCACGACATCCCCGGCCGCATGCAGGCACTGGACTTCGAATCCGGGACTACCCATGACATCACCACCTTGATCACTCGCGACATCATGGAGTGCAGCCACGTGATTGCGGTGGTGTCGGAACGTTCGGCAAACGCTTGGTGGCTGCCCTTCCTGATCGGCGAGGTCACCATGATCGATAGGCGCATCAGCCTCTACAACACCAATCGCCTGCCACTGCCCGAATACCTCAAGCGCTGGCCCGTCATGACGTGCGTCGAGGACGTGGATTTCTTTATCGAGTGTTTTCGCAATGAGCTGCGAGGCCAGCAGAGCTTTGGTGCCGAGTCACTGGAAGCCATCGCCAACAACACGCGCAATGCCGATATCTTTCATACCGAGCTAAAAGCCAGGATCCGTCGCGGCGCCTGACCTGGGCGGCCATGCCCCTGCGGGGCCATGGCCGCACATCACTGCCTGGGCTCATCCATCTTCAAGGGACCGTTGTCGAAGATATTCAGCTTTTCGCGCAGCTCGCGGGGCTGGGTTGGGTCGGCAGGTGGCGCCTCTCCCGGCTGTGCAGCCGGTGATTCAGTGGGCGGCGACTGTTGCTCGCCCTCGATGGCACGCTGGGACTTTTTGGTCAGTACCACAATGTCGATGCGGCGGTTCACCGGGTTCAGAGGGTTCTGCCGGTCGAACAGCGCCGAAGAAGCATAACCCACCACTCGCGCAACCTGATTCTCCGGATAGCCACCCGCAACCAGTGCACGCCGGGCGGCGTTGGCACGGCCGGCCGACAACTCCCAGTTACCAAATTCACCACTGCCGGCATAGGGCTTGGCATCGGTGTGGCCGCTGATGCTGACCTTGTTCGGCACAGCCTTGATGGTGTCGGCCATGGCCAGCAAGATGTCTTCGAAATACGGCTGCAGGCGTGCGCTGCCCAGATCGAACATCGGCCGGTTTTCGGCATCCATGATCTGGATGCGCAGGCCATCCGGGGTAATCTCGAACAGGATCTGATCCTTGAATTTCTGCAGCTGCGGGTTTTCCTCGACCTTTTTTTGCAGCTCTTGCAGCAACAACTCCAGACGCTCGCGCTCGACCTGCTCGGCCATGCTTTGCGCCTGATCGTCGTCCAGCTTCTGGGTCACATCTGGTTGAGGCTGGGCTTCGACTTCGGGGTTGATTGTCTTTTCCGGCGCAAGCTTGGGCGAGCCGCCCAGGTCAATCACGTAAGGGGTGCCGCTTTCGGCAAAGCCGATAGGGTCCTTGAAGTACCCGGCAATGGCGAGTTTCTGCTCCGGCGTTGCGTTGGACATCAACCACAACACCAGGAAAAAGGCCATCATGGCGGTGGCGAAGTCAGCAAACGCAATCTTCCAGGCACCGCCATGGTGCCCCGCGTCGAAACGTTTGACCCGCTTGACGATTATCGGCTGGTTATTTTCCATGACTCAGCGACCGCGAACGGCTTGCTCAAGCTCCGCGAAGCTTGGCCGATGCAGCGGGAACAGCACCTTGCGACCGAACTCCACTGCCAGCGACGGCGGCATGCCGGAAGCCGAAGCCACCAGCGAAGCCTTGATGGCCTCATAAACGTTCAGCTCTTCACGCGCATCATGACGCAGCGCGGTAGCCAGTGGCCCAAAAAAGCCATAGGCCGCCAGGATCCCGAAGAAGGTACCCACCAGCGCTGCGCCGACGTGCATGCCGATGGCCGCCTTGTCGCCATCGCCCAAGGAAGCCATGGTCACGACGATCCCCAGGACCGCCGCCACGATACCGAAACCGGGCATGCCGTCGGCGATACCGGTAATGGCGTGGGACGGATGCTCGAGTTCTTCCTTGAGGCTCAACAGTTCCATGTCGAACAGGCCTTCCAGCTCGTGTGGCGCCATGTTGCCGGACGACATAATGCGCAGATAGTCGCAAACGAACGCAATCATGCGCTCATCCTTCAGCACCGCCGGGTACTTGGCAAAAATAGGGCTGGCGGCGGCGTCTTCGATATCGGCCTCGATGGCCATCATACCTTCGCGCCGGCTCTTGTTAAGGATCTCGTAGATCAGCCCCAGCACCTCTATATAAAAGGTATGGCTGAAGCGTGAGCTGAACATGCTCAGCGATTTTTTGAAGACGTGCTTGGTCATGTGGCCGGGGTTGGCCTGCAGGAACGCACCCAGGGCCGCGCCGCCGATAATCATGACCTCAAAGGGCTGAATCAGAGCGGCAATCTTGCCGTGGGACAGTACATATCCGCCGAGCACACTCGCGAATACGACAATGATGCCGATAATTTTAGCCATGGATTAAGCGCACTTACTAAAGTCGTGGTCAGGGTCGTGAGCGAGCTGTAAAACTCTTCTTCTACTTATCGGCCGAACTGCGCCAGACTATAGTCACAAAAGGCGAAAAGCCAGTTCGGGTCCCTTGCAGAGCAGCCATCGAAACCATCGTGCCAACCCAGACTCCCAAAAACCTAGACGCCTGGCTCAAGTTACTCGACAGCGTCCGCCTCCCGGTCCCACGCGAAAGCTTTGAGCGGGTGCGCATGGCAATCAGCGACAGCCGCCGCTCGTTGCGAGACATTGCGCAGTTGATGCAACAGAGCCCTGCGCTGGCATTGAGCGTGTTGCGCGAAGCCAATCATCGTACGCATGGCAGCCTCGCCGAGCCTGCCGAAAACCTCGAGATCGCCCTCACTCGCTTGGGTCTTGCGCGCACCCAAGAGCTGCTGGAGCGCTTGCCAGTCGCCGATGCCGCGGACATTCCCCACGCCCTGCGCCACCTGCAGATGATCAGCCAGCACGCAACAGAACAGGCCAATGGCCTGTTTGCCAACCGACTGGCGCGGCTGTGGCAGGACATTCACTGGGGCAGCCTGTTGTTCCTGGCCCCAATGTGGCCACTGGCGCTGGCCGAACCTGATCTGGTCGAAGCCTGGGAGCTGCGAGTTATCCACAAGGGCGAATCGCCAGCCAAGGTCGAAATGGAGCTGTTCGGCATCCGCCTGTTGGCACTGTGCGAGGCACTGGCCGATATTTGGCGCCTGCCAGCCTGGGTCAGCCATGGCTATAAGGTGCTGCAACATGAACGTAATGGGCTGGTCAAGGCGCTGCACATCGCCCGTGACAACGATCACCCCTTGCGCCAGCAGCAATTGCTCGATGCCGACCCCGCCCTGCGTCGCTGGCTGAACCAGCCGCCCAATACGGTGCTGCTGGCCAATGGGCTGGCACTGGCTTCGCAACAAGGCTGGGACTGCCCGCATACGCTGCGCTGGGAGTTTCTGACCTGCCTGTTCCTGCAGATGCCGTTGGATGAACTACAACAGCAGGTTCACCAGCAAGCGGTGCAAAGCGCGCGCTTGCATGGCGGAGGCGACTTGGCCCACCCGGCCCTCACGCTGATCTGGCCATGGGCGACGCGCCATATCGGTCGCGCCTTGCAGCCAATGGCACCGCCTTCGGCCGAAGCGCTGGCCACCTGGCGCAAGATCTGCACCGAACTGCTGGTCGAGCCCAGCCGTTATGCCAATGCCTTGCACCTGACCACTCAGGCTCGCGATGCCTTGCAAGCGTGTGGCATGCAACGGGTCATGATGCTGATGGTCGATAAGACGCAAAGCCATCTGCGGGTCCATCAGGTTGCTGGGCTACCGGCTGGGGCAGCCGAGCAAAGCGTGGCGGTCAACCAGAACAAACTGATTCAGCGCCTGCTATCGCAGCCGGCGCAGATCCGACTGACCCCGGACAATTACGCGCAATTCGAACCGCTTCTGCCAAACGATATCGACACGCTGTTCAAGGGCGAACATCTGTTGTTGCGCTCGCTAAGCAGCAATGGCCGGGTGGTGATGGTGGTGATTGCCGACCAAGGCGGCCATCCATTTTCCGAAATCAGCGTCCAGGCATTCGGTAAAACTGCACAATGCATCGAGCGGGCCTTGGCCAGCTTCAGCAACCGCAGCCAATGATCCTTGCGCTACAATCGCGCCTCACTTTCCTTCTGGAGACCTGACATGTCTGTTTTCTCTGGCTTGCCCCTGGTGATCGAGCCTGTCGATCTGCAGGCTCGACTCAATGCTCCAGAATTGATCCTGGTCGACTTGACCAGCGTCACCAGCTATAGCGCTGAGCACATTCCCGGTGCCCGCTTCGTCGACCCCAAGCGCACCCAACTGGGCAAGCTACCTGCGCCGGGGCTACTGCCCACTCTGGCTGACCTGGAGCACCTATTCAGCGAACTGGGCCATAATCCCGACGCCGTCTACGTGGTCTATGACGACGAAGGCGGCGGCTGGGCCGGTCGTTTCATTTGGTTGCTGGATGTGATCGGTCATCAAGCCTATCACTACCTCAATGGCGGTCTGAAAGCCTGGAAAAGCGAAGGCCTTCTGAACACTGATGTTCCGGCGCCCCACGGCAAGCCCGTCCACCTGACACTGCAGGACGAGCCCACCGCCACCCGCGAATACCTGCAAAGTCGCCTGGGCGCTGCGGACCTCGCAATCTGGGATGCGCGCAGCCACCTGGAATACACCGGAGAGAAAGTCCTGGCCGCCAAGGGCGGGCACATCCCGGGCGCAGTGAATTTCGAGTGGACCAAAGGCATGGACACCGATCGCGCGTTGCGCATTCGCGCCGATATGCAGTCGGTGCTGAACAACCTGGGCGTCACCCCGGACAAAGAACTGATCACCCATTGCCAGAGCCACCACCGCTCAGGCTTTACCTACCTTGTGGCCAAGTCCCTCGGCTACCCCCGCGTCAAGGCGTATGCCGGATCCTGGGGCGAATGGGGCAACCACCCCGACACGCCAGTCGAAGTTTAAGGAAACCCGATGAAATCCCGTTTGTTCCTACTCAGCCAGTACCTGCTGCCTCATCAACTGCTGTCGCGTCTGGCTGGCTGCGTTGCCGAGTGCCGCGTGCGCTGGTTCAAGAATGCCTTGACCGCCTGGTTTGCCAAGCGCTATCAAGTCGACATGTCCCAGGCACAGGTCGAAGACCTGACCGCCTACGAGCACTTCAATGCCTTTTTCACCCGCGCCTTGAAACCTGGCGCCCGCCCACTGGACCCAACGCCCGGCGCAATCCTCTGCCCGGCCGACGGCGCTGTCAGCCAATTGGGGTCGATCGAACATGGCCGGCTGTTCCAGGCCAAGGGCCACAGCTTCAGCGCACTGGAGCTGCTGGGCGGTGACCCGGCCAATGCCGCGGCGTTCATGGGTGGCGAGTTCGCGACCATCTACCTGTCGCCCAAGGACTACCATCGGGTGCACATGCCCCTGGCAGGCACCCTGCGTGAAATGATCTATGTGCCGGGCCGGCTCTTTTCGGTCAACCAGACCACGGCTGAAAACGTGCCGGAGCTGTTCGCTCGCAACGAGCGCGTGGTCTGCCTGTTCGACACCGAACGCGGGCCGATGGCGGTGGTATTGGTTGGTGCAATGATCGTGGCCTCGGTCGAGACCGTCTGGGCCGGGCTGGTCACACCGCCCAAGCGCGAACTTAAAACCTTCCGTTACGACGAAAGCGCCCGCGCACCGATTCATCTGGAAAAAGGTGCGGAGCTTGGGCGTTTCAAACTGGGTTCGACAGCGATCGTGCTGTTTGGGCCGGAGCAGGTCAAATGGGCCCATCATCTGTCCGCGGGCGCCTCGGTAACCATGGGCCAAGGGATGGGCCTGCCTGCCGAGGACTTCGTCGCGCACGCTGAAAACGCTTAATGGCCCAGTGACTTCCGGTTACCGCTCGTCCGCCAACACGGCTAGTATGTGTCTTTCGCGCCTATGGGAAGGACGGACGGTAACCAGGAGTTTTCACCGGTGCGCTGGCTGCGCCTGCACGGCGCACACATGGGCATCGAGTTGATCGCCCCCACCGCTCAACCTTGCGGTTTGAAATGGATGCGTACCGACCAGCGTAGCCAGTACCTCAGGGGGTTGATGATTCCAGAGGTGGTGTCGCTGGACGAAGTGCCGACACTCACAGCTCCACGCCGTCGCGGTCCCTGAAGCCCAGCAGATAGAGGATGCCATCCAGGCCCAGGGTCGAGATCGCCTGCTTGGCAGACTGCTTGACCAGCGGTTTAGCCCGGAAGGCCACGCCCAGGCCTGCGATGGCCAGCATCGGCAAGTCGTTGGCGCCATCACCGACGGCGATGGTTTGCTCCAGTCGAAGCCCCTCGCGTGCTGCCAGCTCACCCAGCAAATCGGCCTTGCGTTGCGCGTCGACAATGGGCTCGATCGCAACACCTGTGACCTTGCCGTCCACCACTTCCAGCTCGTTGGCAAACACATAGTCGATGCCCAGCTTGGCTTGCAGCTGTTTGGCAAAGTAGGTGAAGCCACCGGACAGGATGGCGGTCTTGTAGCCCAGGCGCTTGAGCTCGGCGAACAGGGTCTCGGCGCCCTCGGTCAGGCGCAGCGAGGCTCCGATATCGTCAAGCACGTTGACGTCCAGGCCCTTGAGCAAGGCCAGGCGCTCCTTGAAACTGGCGCGAAAGTCGAGTTCACCGCGCATGGCGCGCTCGGTAATTTCCGAAACCTGCTCGCCAACGCCAGCGGCCTTGGCCAGTTCGTCGATGACCTCGGCCTCGATCAGGGTCGAATCCATGTCGAATACCGCCAGGCGGCGGTTGCGGCGGTACAGCGAATCCTGCTGGAAGGCGATATCAACGTTCAGTTCCTGGGCGACGCTGAGGAACTCGGCGCGCAGCGCCTGCGCGTCGGCCGGCTCACCGCGCACGGAAAACTCGATGCAGCCCTTGCTCTGCTCCACGGGCGCGTCCATCGATACACGACCGGACAGGCGGTCGATATGATCGATATTCAGGCCGTACTTGGCCGTGATCGAACTCACCCGATGCAATTGCTCGGCCGTGACTTTGCGCGTCAGCAGGGTGACGATATGGCGGGCCTTGCCCTGGCCGCTGACCCACTGGCGATAGTCTTCTTCGGAAACCGGCGTGAAGCGGACCTGCTGATTGAGCTCGTAGCCCGTGAACAGGATGTCTTTGAGCACCGCAGACCCCTGCCCGGTGCCGGGAATCTCGACCAGGATGCCAAACGACAAGGTGTCGTGAATCACCGCCTGACCGATATCCAGGATATTCACACCACCCTGGGCCAATACCCCGGTAATGGCAGCCGTCAGCCCCGGACGGTCTTCGCCGGTGATGTTTATCAGGACGATTTCGCGCAAGGCGCACCCCCATCGTGGAAAAAAACTGCATTCTACCCACTTTCCATGACCATCGGGCACCGTCGGTGCTTTGCCGGTCAAGGGTCGCTCGCTATACTGCGCAGCACCTTACCTCATAGAAAGAGCCGTGCTCAGTGAACCGGCATCAGCCCGTTAAAAACGATAACTTCTTCCTGATGATCTTTCGGGCCCTGCGGCATCGCCGCGTTCCGTTGGTTTTGCGTATTGCCTTCCACAACGTGTTTCTGGTCGCGCTGGCGTTGGTGATCTATGCCTGCGTGATGGCCCTGCAGTTCAAGCAGGCCATGCATGAGCAGGCTGACGCCCTGGGGCAGAGCCTGACCACGCAAACCGCGACCTCGGCCACTGAGCTGCTGGTGTCCAATGACATCCTCAGCCTCAATGTACTGCTGGGCAATCTGGTGAAGAACCCGCTGGTGGCTCATGCCGCCATCTACAGCGTAGACAGTCGGATCCTCGCCGAAGCCGGCCAACGTCCGAAGAACTCGCTGCTGGGAGAAACCCAGGGCTTGTATGAAACCAGGATTTCCTTCCAGGACGTGACCGCCGGCCAACTGCGCCTGAGCCTGGACATGACCCAGTTCCAGCAGCCGTTGACCATCAGCCTGCAGAGCATGGGCATTCTGGCCGCCATCCTGGTGATGCTGTCCCTGGCCTTGAGCCTGCGCCTGGGCCGTCACATCACCCTGCCGTTGCTGCAACTGCGAGTGTGGCTGCGCAATCTGGACGAACACACGCCTGCGACCCAGCGCCAGGATGAGATCGGCGACCTGGCCCGGCAACTGCACACCCAGTTCGCCCCGCCACCGCGTGAACCAGAGCCTGAAATAGAGACTGAAGAAGCGCTCGAGCAAGAGCCCGCCTTTACTGTGCGCAACCTGCGTGATCCCAGTTTTGACACATCGCCAACGGCTGCGAAACCAGCCTCTCGTGCCTTGACGGCACTGGACGATGAAGAGGACGGCGAAGACCCGTTTGCCGATCTGCGTGACGACGACGCTTCACCTGTCGTGCGCCCAGCCCAGCAGCCGGTTGCCCGAGAACCACAAGACAGCGCGGTACTGGCGGTGCAGCTGGGCTCGCAAGAGCAACTGCGCCGTTTGCCCCGCACGCGTCTGGCCGAATTGCAGGAGCGCTATCGCGATTGCCTGGAGCAAGCGGCTTCGTTGTATGAAAGCGAAGTTCATAACCTGAACGATGGCAGCACGCTGCTGCTGTTCCACAGCGCAGACAGTGGCGAGGACTACCTGACCAACGCCATCTGCTGCGGTGAACTGCTAAGAGCGCTGGGCCACGCCCTGCAAATTGAGGTCGCTGACAGCGGCATTACCCTGCAGCTGCAATTGGGCCTGACCCAAGGTGATGACCTTTACGGCCTGAGCCAGGTTGACCTGCTACTGACCGAGTCCGCGCAAAACGCTCTGGCCCTGTCCCAGCACAGCCGTAATCTGCTGCTGGTCGAGCGCCCCATCAGCGACGACCCGCTGATTCGACAGCGCGCCCGCATCCGCTCGATCGCAAGCCCCGAGGGGGCCTGCTGCGTCGAGCGGCTGATGGAGCCTTATCCATCGATGCTGGAGCGCCAACTGGCGCGCATGCACGAGACGCGGGTCAAGACCTGAATACCAGTCATTCGATCATCCGAGCGGTCAGTGTCGCCACGACATCGATGACCGCTCGCTCACGCTGATCAAGGATGTAGAGGCCTGCCACGCGCAGTTGCTCGCTGCTCAGGGACACTATCTGCAATACCCCGTTATCTCGAAGGGAGATCTGCAATTCGGTCTCCAACCCACTGATCACGGCGTCAGAGAGCGCTGGCAAATTGACAGGATCCGAGGGCATCGTGCACTCGTCCAGGTACTCCTGCGCCCTCTCCCATGGAGCCCGCGCCCTCTCAAACACGCCAGGGTCATTGGCTTGCAGAAAGCGCCGCCAACCTGGCCTTGCCGACATCCATGCCTGACGGGCCGGCAAAGTATCCTCGGCAAGGACCTGAGTAAAAGCCCGATCCAGCATGGTGGCTGAAACCTCGGCGATATCACCGAACAACATGTTCTGGACCGATTCAACGAAGGACAATCGCTCGGAAAGGTTAAGGCGGAAAAACAGTCGAATCTCGATATCGTCGATGTCGAATTGCGCCAGGCGCACATCATCGATGTCATCGACCGGGTCCAATGGAAACTGCGTCAGATCAAGCTCTTGATCCAACGCCCCACGACGCGCCAACCGTGCCTGGATGACACGGTCGGCCAACTCGGTAAGCCTGGCCCTGCGAAACAGCCCTCGGAACATGCCCGCCACTTGCTCCGATGATCGACTGACCGTCTGATGCACCTGAAGCTGAACTTCCATCTCGGAAAATGCCAATGCCCCCGTATCGCCACAGGTGGGCGGGTAATCTTCGGCGATCGAAAACATCTCCTGGCGCAGCGTTTCATCACCCGCGGCGGCATCAATCACTTGCCAGACCCGCTGATGAAGCACGGGCCGAGCCCGGGTGTAATCCGCCGAACGTGTCAGTCGCGCCAGCACATCAAAAAAGCCTCGTGCGTTCGGCTCCTCCTGCAGCAAGGCCCAGCGAGCGCTGGCTTGTGCATCCACACCGACCAGCCACGCACGGTCATTTGGCACGGCCCGCGGCGGCCCGATATCAACATTGACCGCTTGGACCCTTTCGAGCGCAGTAGCGCTCAAAGGGTTGTCTTCCATGCGAAACGCGTAAAGCGGCACTTCCCGGTCCAAGGTCGCCCAACGCAGGCCTGAGAGTTCCGGCACTTCCCGGATCAAGTTGCTCGACAATTCAATTTGGCGCAGCACAACATCGGGAAGGTCCATTAACTGATCTAACCCGTGCGGCCAATCAGAGATTTCAGTACTGGCAAGCCCCAACCCTCTGAGATGAACCATCTGGCTCACATCGGGAGCAAGATTCAAAGGGTTGTTATTCAATACGAGCATGCGCAAACCCGTGAAGTTCGCCAATTGCTCCACGCTTTGGGGGGTCAGGGTGATGGCATTGTCTTCAAGGAAAAGCTCGGTCAGAGGGAGCTCTCGCCACAAGGCTAGATGATCGGCCGTCAGGGTGATCCGATTGCTCGGCAGTTCAAGAATTTGCAGGCTACGCAACTCACCAATATGAGCAATGGCTTCATCCGTCAGGCGCATCTCGTTATTGGCCGCTCGCAATTCTCTGAGCCTGCTCAAAGGCCTCAATCGCTGAAACATCCTCGCGGAAGATTCCAGATTGTTTTCCGACAGATCCAGAGACACCAGATGAGTCAGCTGTGCAATATCTTCCGGAATCCATGAGAGCAAATTCGATTGCAACGATAGGTGCCTGATATTCGGAAATAGACGAAGGAAGCCTGTGATATCTCGAGAGCTGATTTGCATGTCGCCCATATACAGCTCGGTGACGTGATTGAAATTAGCCCTTAACGATGGAAATTCTCCCGCTACATGGCCGGAGAGATCCAGGCGAAAACCTCCCGCCCCTCCCACCCCCGTCGTTCGGCGATGCCAGCCGTTGAGCAGGGCATCGCGAATGTTGGCCCTGCCTACGGCGTGTTCATGCCTGGCTAGCTGACTTTCCTGAAAATCTAACCCGGCAAAATGCATTACGGCCGTGTTATCGACCCAATCCTCAAGGGTTTGTCGCAACAGGCGTAACTCGGTTTCCAGATGCAGCACGCCGGCTTCTGCAGTGCGAAAGCGCGAACCCAATGCCTCTTCGGTCGTTTGCAGTTGCTCCGCTGACAGGTCGGGGTAAAGTCGCGCCAACCGAGTGCGCACAGTCACCGGTGGCGTTGGCGGGCTTAACGGGTAACCGATACGCCCTCCCGCCAGGCGCATCGGCGATCTGAAGCGAGGCGCGGCGGGCTGTATGCCAAGTGAGCGAGCCACGGCTTCTCGTTGGCCTGCAGCCCCAACACCAGGCTTTGGCGGCCAGTTTTCCAATGCACGGTTTATACGAACTTCCCGACCCAATAGGTGGGCCTCCTGAGCCAAACGCAAAGGCACCCTGCCGCTTGCCTGCAGCACCCCAAGCTCTCGCGCACTGGCGCGGCTGAGAATTTCTTCAGCTACTCGCGCCGGCAGGGATGGAAAGTCACGAATCACAATGGCCGCCAATGGATCATTCGTGGTGTTTGACTGCTGGTAACGTGCTTCCAGCAATTGTGTGCGAGCCTGAGGCTCAAGCGTGCGCTCCCCCGGTGTCGCGTCGATGTCAGCGCGCAATCCGAAGCGCTCCAGGGTATCGCTTAGAAGTGAGGGTATCCGGCCATTTTCCAGATACGCCTGGCGTAGCTGTTGAACCGTCACACCACTGGCATCAAGAATCTGTTTACGGGTCTTCTCGCTAAAGCGCTCAGCTTTTGGGCCCAGGCGCTTGAGCAGGGTGCTTTCGCTCCAACCGGTCGGGTCTTCATGGGCAAACCACCAGATGCCTTGCGCATTGTGGTGCGGTGTCGGTGACCAAGCTTGTGCATTGGAGGGGTCTACGACCTTCCAGCGGTCCCCCGGTGCCTTGGCAACCTCGTAAAGGTGCTCATCCACGCGGATGAATAAACGATTGCCAATCGAATACTGGCCCAGAGGATTTGCAACAGCACCGTCCGGCAAGGTCAGAGCCTGGCGGTAAGGTCGCAGATCTGGAAACCACAAGAGCTGCCGGCCCCCAGGCGTAGTCACGGGTTCCAGGCTTCGGGCAAAGGGCCCCGAATGCACAGCCCCATCAACGACACCCTCAGTTTTCACATGAGCACCCGCCAAGGCGCCCATGATTATCAAGTTCTCGACCATCCCCATCAGGTAGTCCAACGCCTGATCGCTGTGCCCTTGCTCCCAGGATTCGACACCGTGGAAAAACTGACCCAGCAATTGTGAGGCCGCCACTGGCAACATCAACAAGCCAAGAACCGGCACAAAGGTGCCGATGGCATTCAACAGGTTTATGCCAATGTCGAGCCAGGACTCAAGGCGCTCAAGTCGCATGCGCGCATCAATGTCTTCGCTGCTGACCGCCAGAAACATCGCATCATTCATGATTCTCTGACGGTGGCGGTCGTATTGCGCATGAACCAGACAAGCCTTGAACTCCAGCGCTTCCAGCCTCACTGCGCGAGGGTCGACGGGACTTGGCTTCAGGCCTGCGGCGTGACTGACTTCGACATGATTGAATATCTGTTCGACCCTGCGCCAATACTCGGCCTGGTCCCGGTGGCTGAAGAAGCGGGCAAAAAAACGCTGGAACGGTTTATGCCGCAATTTTTTTATCAACCAGGAAAAAAACGCCTGCTGCGACTGGAAGCGCTGGATTGATGAGGGTTCGGCACCGGGCATATAGACGATGACGGGCTGGGTGCCATGCTCATCAGCCCCCTGGATCTTCAGCAGGATCACCTCATCCAGGTTCAGCCCCCATAACGACAGGCTCAGCGCCTGCCCTGAAAGATCAGCCTCGCTTTCGACCAGCGCTCGAAACTGGTGATGGTCTTGCGCATCGATCTGACCTTGCAAGAACGCCTGGAACAACTGCACGCGCCAGGTTGTTCGCAAATTTTTGACGAACAATGCCCTGTCGGCATTCTCAAACGCAGTAACGGGAGTTTTACGCCCAAAGGCGGGAGGGAATACCCACTCCACATGAGCCTGATACTGCCCGCCAAGGTCGAGCTCATGACACAGTCGGGCGAAATCGACAGCGTCGATAGGCAAAGCTTCGCCCCTGGCGTCGACCAGGCCACTGCCGGCGTCAAAGGCTTCATCTTTGCCAAAATTCTGCAATGCCGCTTCAAGCAAAGAGAGCTGCATGAACTTCAGGACGGGGCCTGGCTTGTTACTCCCAGCCCTGGAAGAGCGCACGACGTAGTGGAAGCGACTGGTGAGCAGGTCAGGTTCCAGTGCCAGTCGGGTTTTCAGGCGTTGAGCAAGCAGCGGCTTGGCGAAGCTGGCGGGACTTTGCCACACGCCCAATCGGGCGCGTAGTTGCACGGTGGTTGCCTGGCTTTCGGCGATCAGCCGACGCAGCATCTGACGCTGCGGTGGCGAAGCCTCTATCAACCATTGGGGCGCGCGACTGGCTATAAAACGACCATGGCGCCCAAGATCATCAACGCTCAGTGGGGACTGGATAAGTGAGGTAGGCATACAACTTCTCTCCTGCGCAATTGAGTGCACAGAAGAGCAGCTGAGATCGAGGTGCCGGTGTTAGTTATTCACAGGCCTGGGAGGCTTTTACGCTGTTAGAAGCGGAATACTTCCATGTCGGTGCGAATCGGGGAAGCCAGCGGGATCCTGGCTTTCTCCGCTTCTTTGCGCACTTGAACAGGCGCTGCTTTTTTCGGCTCTTCAGCGATGGCGGGCTGATTGGCCAGTGGCTTCAAGGCAGTCGTCAATTGCTCAGCCAGACGCTGCAGCAATACACCTTGGGCCTGGACTTGAGCTGCGGTTGTACCGGCATGCTTCTCCTCCAGGTGCACGATGCGATTGTCACGCACCTGCCCACGACGGTCGATCAAGCGCCATTGGGCGTCGAGAATGGCCGATTGGTCAGCACCTGAATCCAGGCGGGTGATCGACAGCAGCACTTGCACGTCTGGCGTGAAGCCCGCGGTTGCCGGTGCCAGTACCACGCGCTGGCTGTCCAGGCGCCAGGCCAGTTGGCGTACCAACAGTTGGTCGATATCGGACGACAGGCTACCGGCCCAGCGACCGTCAGTCGCTGCGGTCAGGCTGCCATCGGGTTGGCGTTGCAGCAGGGTCTCACGTTGCAGGTAGTCGGCAACGGAGACAGGGCCCAGTACGACGGCCATGCCCGCGCTTTGCTTGGGTTGCTCGGGCTTGCCGGCATCCAACTGATAAAGAGCGACTGGCTTGTGCATGCTGCAACCGGCCAGACCCAGGACGCCAGTCAGTAACAATACGAAAGGAAGGCGCAGAAAAGTCATCTTGTCATCCAGGCGGCAGCCACAAGGCGCGCCGCAGTGATACTCATGAATTCATTCGGGCACTCGGCTACGCCGGTGCCGCAAAGGCGCATATCATCCGTGAATATGCGCTCTGACTCCAGCGTTTGTGTGTCGATCATGAAGGAAAAATCGCGAAGAGCACCTCTAGCGTGCCCTATCCAGCGACTTCGACCGTCAGTCCGTCAACCCGCTGGAAGCCGCGTGGCAGTTTATTACCGCGCCGCCCACGCTCTCCCTTGTAATGCTCCAGGTCGTCGGCCTTAAGAGAAAGGGTACGCTTGCCCGCTTGCAATACAAGGGTGGCGCCATCCGGAATGACCGCCAGATCCGTGACGTACTCCTCACGGCTGGCCACTCGATCACCGGGAATGCCAATGATCTTGTTGCCCTTGCCTTTACCCAATTGCGGCAAATCGGAAATCTTGAAGATCAGCAGCCGCCCGTCGGTCGTGACCGCCGCCAGCCAATTGAGCTCTCGATCCGCGACAGGTCGCGGCGCCAGCACTTTCGCGCCATTGGGCAAACTCAGCAGGGCCTTGCCGGCCTTGTTCTTGGCCTGAAGGTCTTCACCCTTGACCACAAAGCCGTATCCGGCGTCGGATGCAATGACGTACAGCGCTTCGTCATCGGGCAACAGCACGCATTCGAACGATGCACCCGGTGGCGGCGCCAGACGACCGGTCAAGGGCTCACCCTGCCCGCGCGCCGATGGCAGCGTGTGAGCGGCCACCGAGTAACTGCGCCCGGTCGAGTCGATAAACACCGCGAACTGGTTGGAACGGCCGTTGGCCGCCGTCTTGTAGCCATCACCTGCTTTGTAGGAAAGCCCGGTAGCGTCGATGTCATGGCCCTTGGCACACCGTACCCAGCCCTTTTCGGACAGCACCACCGTCACAGGCTCAGTCGGCATCAGCTCGTTTTCGGACAGCGCCTTGGCTTCGGTACGGGCAATGATCGGCGAGCGGCGATCATCGCCATAGGTCTCGGCGTCCTTGATCAGTTCGCTGCGTACCAGCTTGCGCAGCTTGGATTCGCTGCCCAGCAAGGCGATAAGACGCGCCTGCTCCTTGGCCAGCTCGTCCTGTTCGTTGCGGATTTTCATCTCTTCAAGCCGTGCCAACTGGCGCAGGCGGGTATCGAGAATGTAATCGGCCTGGATATCGGTCAGGCCGAAGCGCTCCATCAGCACCGACTTGGGCTGCTCCTCAGTGCGAATGATGTGGATCACTTCATCGAGGTTGAGGAACGCGACCAGCAAACCCTCCAACAGGTGCAAGCGACGCTCGACCTTATCGAGACGGAACTGCAGGCGGCGACGCACCGTCTGGACCCGGAACTCCAGCCACTCAACCAACAAGGCGCGCAGGTTTTTCAGCTGCGGCCGGCCGTCCAGGCCAATGATGTTGATATTGACCCGATAGGTGGATTCAAGCTCCGTGGTAGCGAACAGATGTTGCATCAGTTCGTCCAGGTCGACCCGGTTGGAGCGGGCGATGATGACGATGCGGCAAGGGTTCTCGTGGTCGGACTCGTCGCGCAAGTCGGCAACCATCGGCAGCTTCTTGGCCTGCATCTGGGCGGCGATCTGCTCCAGCACCTTGGCGCCGGACACCTGATGCGGCAAGGCGGTGACAATGATGTCGCCGTCTTCAATGCGATACACGGCACGCATGCGCACCGAACCACGACCAGTCTCATAGATCTTCAGCAGATCGGCTCGTGGCGTGATGATTTCTGCTTCGGTCGGGTAGTCCGGGCCCTGGATGTGCTCGCACAGCTGCTCGACGGTTGCCTTGGGCTCATCGAGCAGGCGCACGCACGCGCTGGCAACTTCGCGCAGATTGTGGGGTGGCACGTCGGTGGCCATGCCCACGGCGATGCCGGTGGTGCCATTGAGCAGGATATTCGGCAAACGAGCCGGCAAAACAGCGGGTTCGTCCAGGGTACCGTCGAAGTTTGGTACCCAATCCGCAGTGCCCTGCCCCAACTCAGTGAGCAGCACTTCGGAATAGCGCGACAGTCGCGCCTCGGTGTAGCGCATGGCCGCAAAAGACTTGGGATCGTCCGGCGCACCCCAGTTGCCCTGGCCGTCGACCAGGGTGTAACGATAACTGAAGGGCTGGGCCATCAGCACCATGGCCTCATAGCAGGCCGAATCGCCATGGGGGTGGAATTTACCCAGCACATCACCGACGGTACGCGCCGATTTCTTGTGCTTGGAATCGGCATCCAGCCCCAACTCGCTCATGGCATAGACGATGCGTCGCTGCACCGGCTTCAGGCCATCACCGATATGCGGCAAGGCGCGGTCCATGATCACGTACATGGAGTAGTTGAGGTAGGCCTGTTCGGTGAAGTCAGCAAGGGAGCGGCGTTCTACGCCGTCGAGGCTGAGATCAAGGGAGTCGCTCATGCGGGCCTCTTCATTTCAAAGTCTGACGCAGCAGCAAGTTGCCACCGCGCTGGGTAAATTCAAGTTGTTTCAACGCGCTCATGCCCAACAGCACTTGCTCGCCGGGCAACCCCGGGGCGACAAGGGCGCGGACATTACGCAAAACGATATCGCCCAACTGCACCTCGGCCAGTTGGGTACGGTAGCCTTGGCTTCGGCCATTGGCCGTGCTCAGGGTCACCGGCGCCCCGCGTTCCAGGCCCATCTTGCGGGCAACCGATTCGGGGATGGCCACATCGGTGGCGCCGGTATCGAGCAGGAACTGCACAGGCTCGCCATTGATACGGCCATCGGCGACAAAGTGTCCCTGGCCATTACTGGCTAGCTGGATTTCGATAAAACCGTCGCCGTGTTGCGAGCTGACAACCGTATTAGGGTTTTCCTGGCGCTGCTCCCACTCCCCGAAAAAACGCGTGGCCAGAAACATTCCGGCGCCCCAGGCCAGCACCAACAGAACCCTGCCGGCACGTTTTCCGGGTGGCTGACGGCTCATGACTTGGCACTCCAACCACCCTTGGGTGCTTCGAATCGCCAGACAATGGAGCGCATCTCGCCATCATGGCGAGGCCTGCCATTGGTGTCCTGGCCGATCCAGGCCCCCTGGGCATCAATCACCAGTGCCTCGGCAAGGCCGAATTTCTGTGAATAACGGCGCGTTTCATCGCCCAGCGCTCCAGTGGCATAGGACCAGCAGCGCTCAACCACGGCCGTTGACGCATCACGTCGACAGATCTGGAAAGCGTTGCGCTCAAGGGTAAAAAGTTTGCCATTAAACAGCGCAATATCAGCGAAATCTCGCGAGATCTCAGCAGGATTGTCGAATTGCGCAGGTTGCATGTCGGTCCCGGCCTGGCTCATCAGCACGCACGCCCCCTTGCAGTTCCAGACTGTCTGCTGTCGTTCAATGGCCAGCAACCCGCGCCGCTCGCGCTCGGCCGCCAGCCAAAGACGATCGCCGGCCGGGTTAATAGCCAAGCCTTCGAACAAGGCGTTGAAATGCAGCAACATGCCACTACCACGCGCCTGGCGCACCAGGTTCGGGGAGATTTTCAGCCAGTTCGGCTCACCTGTCACCGGCACCTGCAGCACCGCCGCATGGGCCTCGCTGACAATGTATCGGTTACCTGCAGCATCGCAGCTGATGCCCTCGAAATCCAGGTCTCCACCGCGAATGAACGATGCCGCCCAAGTGCGCGAACGCAAGCCCCAGGGCAGCCCGCTGTCCGGTACCGGAGGAACATTAATTTCAACCGATAGCGCCTGCCAGACCGGAGCACGTCTATCCAGGCGATAGAGACGATCATCGTCACGATCTGAAACCGTCCACAGGTCCTTGCCACACAGGGCGAGCCCGGAAAGATTGCCGCCGTGCAGCCCTTCGACAGGATGCTCGGACAGCAACTTGAGCTCCGGCCAGGGCTCGGCCCAGGCACTCGAGGCGATCAGCAGCAACAGGGCTGCCAACGCATGCCGCATCAGGTCAGGACCTCGGCCAGGTTACCCTTGGACTCCAGCCAGCTCTTGCGATCGCCTGCGCGTTTTTTCGCCAGCAACATGTCCATCATTTCAGACGCCACCGCGAAATCGTCCAGCGTCAGCTGCACCAGGCGACGGGTGTTCGGGTCCATGGTGGTTTCGCGCAATTGCGGCGGGTTCATCTCGCCCAGGCCTTTGAAGCGGGTGACCTGCGGTTTGCCGCGCTTCTTCTCAGCCACCAGGCGATCCAGAATGCCATCTCGCTCGGCTTCGTCCAGGGCGTAGTAGATTTCCTTGCCCAGGTCGATCCGGTACAGCGGTGGCATGGCCACATAGACGTGACCGGCATCCACCAAGGGACGGAAATGCTGCACGAACAAGGCGCAGAGCAAGGTTGCGATGTGCAAGCCGTCGGAGTCGGCATCGGCCAGGATGCAGATTTTGCCGTAACGCAACTGGCTAAGGTCCGCGGAGCCTGGGTCAATGCCGATGGCCACGGCAATGTTGTGGACTTCCTGGCTGGCCAATACTTCGCTGCCGTCCACTTCCCAGGTGTTGAGGATCTTGCCACGCAGCGGCAGGATCGCCTGGAACTCCTTGTCGCGGGCCTGCTTGGCAGAGCCACCGGCGGAGTCGCCTTCGACCAGGAACAGTTCGGCGCGCATAGGGTCTTGCCCGGCACAATCGGCCAGCTTGCCCGGCAACGCTGGCCCCTGGGTAATGCGCTTGCGCTCGACTTTCTTGCTGGCCTTGAGGCGGCGCCCGGCGTTGCTGATGGCCAGCTCCGCCAGTTGCATGCCCATTTCGGGATGGGCGTTGAGATAGAGGCTGAAGGCATCCTTGACCACACCGGAAACGAACGCTGCCGCTTCACGGGACGACAAACGCTCCTTGGTCTGGCCGGAAAACTGCGGGTCCTGCATTTTCATCGAGAGCACAAAGGCAATGCGCTCCCAGATATCCTCAGGCGCCAGCTTCAGGCCACGCGGTAGCAAATTGCGGAACTCGCAGAACTCGCGCATGGCATCGAGCAGGCCCTGGCGCAAACCGTTGACGTGCGTGCCGCCCTGCGCGGTCGGGATCAGGTTGACGTAGCTTTCCTGGACACTGTCGCCACCCTCGGGCAACCACAGCAGCGCCCAGTCAACGGCTTCTTTGTTGCCTGCCAGGCTCGCGCAGAACGGCTCCTCCGGCAGCCTGGCGAATTCGCTGACCGCGTCTTCCAGATAGGAGCGCAGGCCATCTTCATAGTGCCACTCGACCTTCTCGCCCGTGCCCTTGTCTTCGAAACTGACCAACAGCCCCGGGCACAGCACTGCCTTGGCCTTGAGCACATGCTTGAGGCGGCTGACAGAGAATTTGGGAGAATCGAAATACTTCGGGTCCGGGGAGAAATAGACACTGGTGCCGGTGTTGCGCTTGCCCACCGAGCCGACCACTTCAAGGTCGGTGGACTTGTAACCATCGGCGAAGGTCATCTGGTATTCGTTGCCGTCGCGCTTGACCTTGACCCGCACCAGGGTCGACAAGGCGTTGACCACCGAAATACCGACGCCGTGCAGGCCACCGGAAAACTGGTAGTTCTTGTTGGAGAACTTGCCACCCGCGTGGAGCTTGGTGAGGATCAGTTCGACACCCGACACGCCTTCTTCGGGGTGAATGTCCACTGGCATGCCGCGACCATCATCGGTCACTTCCAGGGAATGATCGGCATGCAGGATCACCGCAACCGACTTGGCATGCCCGGCCAGTGCTTCGTCGACACTGTTGTCGATGACTTCCTGGGCAAGGTGGTTCGGCCGGCTGGTGTCGGTGTACATGCCCGGTCGCTTGCGAACCGGGTCGAGGCCCGAGAGGACTTCGATGGCGTCTGCGTTATAAGAGCTAGCGCTGGGATTGGCCATGGGTTCTCGTCGTCAGTCGTTCGTGAAAAAGAAAGTATCGCGCAGCTGAGTGATCACAGGGCAGCGAAATCAAGGCCCTGAAAGCGCGCAGCGGGTATGCCGGCAAACGTCAGCAAGGCAGGCAAGCGCTGGGCAAAGCCCTGGAACCCGTGATCACCGCCGGCTTCTATGCGCAGGGCACAGGCCCGGTAGAACCGTTCGGCGCGGCGATAGTCCAGGGTTTCATCAGCGGTTTGCAACCATACCTGAAACCTGTGGGCCTCTTGCGGAGCGGGTACTTCCAGCTCAGCCAGGGCCTGCACGTGGTCCAGGGTCAGTTCCCAGGTTTCACCGGTGTATAAATTCTGCTGCGGCCCAAGGTAGCCGTCGAACAATCGGTGCGGGTTGACCGCAGGGTTGATCAACAGGGCCTTCAGGCCATGGCGCTCGGCCAGGTGAGTGGCATAGTAGCCGCCGAGCGAGCTGCCGACCAGCAACGGTCGGCCAAGCGCTGCAATGGCCGCCTCCAACTGCGCGATGGCTTGGCGGGGATGATGATGCAAGGCTGGGACCTGTAACTGATCGGCAAACCCGAGCTGTTGCATCACTGCCGCCAATTGGCGAGCCTTGCCGGAAGCTGGCGCACTGTTGAAACCGTGAATATAAAGAATAGAACCTGACATGCCGCCCTCAGAGCCTCCATAAACACCCGGCAACTTGCCCGGAGCGCAAAAATGCGCAGTTTAGCCTGTTAGGCGAGAGATAAAGCAGCTTCAGATGTTTAGCAACGATTAATGCCAAAGGGCGATCAGTAACCGTCGCCGTAATCCACATCGTAATGGAAGGCGCGAAGGCGCGAGACGCCCGTCTCAAGACCTCCATCGGCGTGCAAGCGCAGCCAGCGGTAGCCCGGTGTCTTGTCGACATCGACCTTGAAGTCGTCGCTGTGGGGCAGGAACTGCATACAGGTAGACGGTGAAGCCATCAGCCGTACCCCGTTTCGCACCTCGTCCCATTCCTGATGGATATGCCCCCAGAGCACGGCACGGACCTGTTTGAAGCGATCGATCAGCGCAAAAAACTCATCGGCGTTGCGTAAACCAATCGGCGCCATCCAGGCGCAGCGGATATCCACAGGCTGGTGATGCAGGCAAATCAGGTGGTGACGCTCGGGCGCTTGCTCAAGGGAATGGGCCAGGCGCTCCAGTTGCTGCGCTTGCAGATTCCCCGGCACTGAACCTTCGATCGCCGAATTGAGCATCACCACGCGCCATTGTCCGATGTCGACGATGGGCTCCAGGAGATCGCTCCCGGCACTGACCTGCGCCATGACCTGCGGCTCGTCATGATTGCCGCACAGCCAGCGCACCGGCGCGTTGAGCCTTGCACTTTGCTCGATAAAACGCTGATAGGACGCGGCGCTGCCATCCTGGGTCAAATCGCCGGTGGCCAGCACCAGATCGATCTGCGGTTGCTCGACAAGCACTTGATCGACGACCCGGCTTAAACTCTCTGATGTATTCATGCCCAGCAGGGTGCCCCCCGCTTCAGCAAACAGGTGGCTATCGGACAATTGCACGAGGGTGACCGATTTTTCAGCGATCCGATCAGGCGGGCTGGACAAGATGTTTCTCCGGGCAAGAACTGCCCGCAATTATGCGGACTGCACCCAGCCTGGGCAAACCGGCAGAGTGCGGCCGGGCTCACAGTTTCTTAAACCTTAGTCCGCATTCAGCGCCTCGAAGGTGCGCAGACTCGCGGTGTTGCGTTCCCCGTGGGCTGCTCGGGTCTGGATTTCCTGGCGGGCGCTGGCCAGCACGCCTGTGCGCACATAGCGGAAACCGGCCTGTGTGGCACAGTCGCGATCATCCAACAGTGCCAGCACTTCGTCGGCAGCGGCCAGCACATTACTCACTTTACCCGGAAAAACATAAAGGGTCTTACCATGCCCGAATACGGGTGAACTTCTGAATTCGGTACGGGTGCGCAGCTTGGCCAACACCGCGCCTTTCCAGCCGCTATAGACAAAGCGCTGAGTGAATGGCGGCCAGAAACGCTGCATCTGTGCCTCACACAGCGGCTTGACTTTGTTTTCAATGAAATCATCGTCGATCCGCGCCAGGATGTCTTGGGCCTGCAGCGCCGTATCAAAGGAGCCCATGATGGTGTAGCTGCCATGGGTCAGCACATAGCGGTTCGCCATGACCCTATGGTCGTCGATGACTGGCATCAGACAGGGAAACCAGCCGTCCATGACGATAAAAGAGAGGGGTTTTTCGCAAGGTTCGGAGTCTTCGTACATCAACCCCAGGCAGACTTGGTAGACCACATCCATGGCCACGGGCAACGTAGCGGGAAAGGCTGCGGGAATAAGCGATTGATATCCGCTGGTGTTAATGACCCGGTCAAAGGTATAGACCCGATCATTAGCCCCGTGCAGTCGAACGTCTGCCCCCTGTTCTTCACTGTGCAGCACCTCGAAATTGCAATGAATCTCGATGCCAGCCTGCCTTAGTTGCTCATGAAAAAAATCCCGCAGGCGCTTGCCCAACACCACGCTTGGCTCTTCCAGTTCAAAGGCCGACTCCAGGGAGCGGAACCCTTCAGCGCTGCAGTCAAGTGGCCTGCATTCCGGCGACTCATGGCACACCGCGGCGAAATGCTCGTTGGTGACTTTCGAAGGCTTCCCCAGCGCGTCTCGCAAGCCGTGTGCATAGACAGAAGACTGATGGGCGACCACCAGCTGTGGGTAGATTCGACAAAACCGACCGAAGGCCTCTAGACAGCTGTCGCGTGTCACTTTGGAGCGTGGATAGTGAGGCCCCTTATGCAGGCGAATGCCAAAGTCGCCTGAAACGCCACTAAATATATCGCTGTTTCTTTCCAGCAACATGACGCGGTGACCGGCCCTGGCCAACTCCAGCGCAATATGGCACCCATTCCAACCCGCGCCGACTATCCCTATCTGCATGCCGCTCTCCTAATCAAAGCATTGGATCAATGTGTTGATCTAGGGAGGTCAGTACAGAAAGGTTATTACATAGCTGTTCGATTCAAACTGTTGCGCCAAGCACAGGCCAAACCCTGTCAGCGAACCGCTTCGAACTCGTGGCCGCAGGCCAGGCAATGGCTCAGCCACTCGCCAAGGAACAAATTGAGCTGGGCCTTTTCATCCGGCTGGTGCATGGCGGCATTGGGATAGGGATAAATGCTGCGAAAGCGTCGCGCATGCTCGGCGCCGATGACTTCGGCCATGCGCGCATCGTGGTACACCTGAACTTCCATTTGCGGCACCGGCAGCCAAGGCAGGCTGTGCTCCTGGCGCACGCGCAGGGTGGTCGTATACGGACAAGCCAACACGACCTCCAGCGACAGTACCCCAAGCATTTGGTCCCCTTGGGTCATGGCGATACGGCGGGTGCGCTCAGTGCTGCGCATGTCCGGCAACAGGCGCATCAGGCGCGCATAGTTGGCCTCGCAAGCAGCTTGCAACCCGACCAGATCGACCCGGTAGCGTTCGCGCAACAGATTCACGACCATAGCCCCCTGACTTCATCGCGGTTCAACGCCAGCCATTGCAAGGCAA
Organism: Pseudomonas sp. KH_021; assembly: GCF_057838865.1. NCBI lineage: Bacteria > Pseudomonadati > Pseudomonadota > Gammaproteobacteria > Pseudomonadales > Pseudomonadaceae > Pseudomonas > Pseudomonas sp. KH_021. Next base: position 5,761,988 of record NZ_CM174477.1, read on the forward strand.
TAATGCTCGCCGCGTTAATGATTTGCCCATCGCGTACGGCCTGCAAGGCATCCTCGAATGCCCAGACCTTTACGCGTATATCTTCGCCCTCTTCCTCCAGGCCGTGCAGGCCGCCCGCCCCCTGGCTGTCGCAGCGCCCCAGATACAGATGAACCAATTCATCGCTGCCACCGGGTGACGGAAAATACTTAGTCATCGGCCACAGCGCACTGAACTTCAGCCCAGCTTCCTCCTGCGCCTCGCGGTGCGCAACTTCTTCCGGCTGCTCGTCTTTATCGATCAGACCAGCGACCAACTCCACAAGCCAGGGGTTGGCGGTCTTGCCCATGGCGCCAACCCGAAACTGCTCGATCAACACCACTTCATCGCGCTGGGGATCGTAGGGCAGCACGCACACCGCATCGTGGCGTACAAACAGCTCGCGGCTGATTTCCCGGCCCATGCCACCGGCGAACAGTTCGTGCTTCAGGTGCAGCCGGTCAAGCCGGTAGAAACCCTGGAAGCAATTTTCCCGCCGGGTAATCTCGACGGCGGTCGGAAAGGTGTGTGCGCTGTCAGTCATGAATATCCTCGTTACCTTGCGGTTACAACTTCGGGCCATCCTAACGCGGCCCCTGCAATCGTGCAGCCTCTTTCAAGATAGCGAGCAGGCTGCCACGATAGGCAGCCATCAGTCGAATCGACTGTATTGATTCTAGTGGCGAACTGACGGCTTTGCCGACAGTCCAACCACGAGAATTTTTGCCTCAACACCCCAAGGATTAGCATGTCGTTATCCAAACTTGTCGCCGTGGCCTGCGTGGCCCTGACCCTGGGCGCTTGCCAAAGTCTGTTTCAACCCAACCTGCGGGCCCCGCTCGAAGCCAAGCGCGAGGCCTGGGAGCACATCAAGCCCGGCTGCAGCGCCGCTGACTGTCCGTTGGTGAATATCGACACGTTGCACTTTCCAGGCGAGCCGCAACTGGACCCGCTGATCGAGCGAAAGCTGCTGGAAATGACCCGCAACTCGCCTGACGCGCCCATGCCAACCTCGCTCAAGGCGTACGAAGAGCAGTTTCTGAGCACCGCAGGCAAACGCAACAGCACCTACCTGCAAGCCAAGGTACGCGAGCAGCATGACGGACTGGTGATCATTGAGCTGTCCAGCTATCTGGATACCGGCGGTGCCCATGGCATGCCCGGTCGCGCCTTTATCAACTATTCGCGCCAGCAGCACCGCGCCCTGGCCCTGCAGGACATGCTGGTGCCCGGCCAGGAAAACACCTTCTGGCTCGCCGCGCAGGAAGCCCACAAAGGTTGGCTGATCAGCAGCAAACTGGATCAGGACGCTGAATTCAACAAGACCTGGCCATTCCAGAAAACCCCGAACGTGGCCCTGACCTACGGTGGGGTGATCCTCAAGTACGACGTGTACAGCATTGCCCCTTACGCCATGGGCCACGTCGAACTGAAGATCCCCTATGCCCGCCTGAACGGTGTGATCAAGCCCGAGCTGTTTCCTGGCCGCGGCTGAAAGCCCGACCCAGCGCGTACTGCAACAGCCCTGCCAGAATCAGCGACGGCAGGGTGGCGCCGACATCCGGATACAGGTTAGCCAGCAAGTGGTAGGTGCTGATACCGCCCAGCCAGGCCAGCAGCGCTGTCCAGCGCAGGCCGACCATTGCCGTCGTGGCGCTGCGCTGGCGCAGGATGAAGTGATCGACCAGCACGACGCCAAACAGCGGTGCGAATACCGAACCGATCAGCAACAGGAAGTTCTGGTACTGGGTCAGCGGCGCCACGCAGGCGATCAGGGTGCAGAGCAGGCCCAGCGCCAAGGCCAGGTGTTCGACTTTCACACGCACCAACATGCCGGTGGAAACGGCTGCCGAATGGATGTCGGCAAAGGCTTTTTCCGACTCGTCGAGCAGGATCAGTAGCAGCGGGATACCCAGGCCCGCGCCTGCCAGCGCCAGCAACATGGCATTGGCTTCGCCACTGGGCGCGAAGGCCAGGATGTAGCCGACGCCCAGGCTCATCATCCAGACGTTGCCGATAAAGTAGCCCACGGCAGTGCCCGTGAAAACGCCCTTGCCACCCTTGCCGAAGCGCGAATAGTCGGCGATCAGCGGCAACCACGACAGCGGCATGGCAATGGCGATGTCGAAACCGACCGCAAACGACAACGTGCCATCACCGGCCTGAGCCCAGAGGGTTGGCAAATCGGCCTTGGTAACCAGGTTCCAGGTCAGCCACAGGCAGGAGCCCAGCAGCACCCAGATACCCCACTTGCGCAAGACTTTGCGCACGAAGGTCAGCGGCCCGCCAATCGCCAGCAAAGTCGCCAGCCCGCCGAAAAACAATGTCCACAACAGGGGACTGGTCCCAAGGCCGCCCTCGCCGAACACTCGCGCACCCAACAGGCTTGCAGCATCGCGCATAACGATGATTTCGAACGTGCCCCAACCGATCAATTGCAGCAGGTTGAGCACGGCCGGCACAGCTGCGCCCTGCTTGCCCAAGGTCAGTTTGAGCGAAGCCATGGCCGAAAGGCCGGTGTCGCTACCGATCACGCCCACGGCCGCCAGCAGCAGAACCCCCACCGCCGTGCCCAGCAGGATCGCCAGAATCGAGCCGGACAGGCCCAGGCCTGGCGCCAGCAGTGCACCGGTCTGCAGCACCATCAGGCCGATGCCAAGGGAAAACCACAGGGAAAACAGGTCACGCGCCCCGAAAACACGCTGGCTTGCGCTGATCGCCTGGTCGGGGGAATAGGTACTGGATGAAGTGTTCACATGTTCGATCTCAGACAGATAAGTGTTGTTGTTAATCACTGGCTGCCCAAAAACCGCGATGGACACACCGCGGTACTCAGTCAGACCGCGTGGCCTTCATCGCGGGTAAACCCGGCTCCTACAGATCTTGTAGGAGCCAGGCTTGCCTGCGATGAAGGCCACGCGGTGGTTCGGCGTTCAGGTAAGTCGGAGTGCCGATCAGACTTTCTGATACAGCTGGCTGCCTTCCTTGCGGAACCGCTCGGACTGCTCGCGCATGCCGTCCTCGGCTTCCACGTTGCTCGCTTCAATGCGCTGGTTGGCGGCGTATTCTCGCACTTCCTGGGTGATTTTCATCGAGCAGAATTTCGGCCCGCACATGGAGCAGAAGTGCGCGACCTTGGCCGATTCCTTCGGCAGGGTTTCATCGTGGTAGGCCCGTGCAGTGTCCGGGTCCAGGCCCAGGTTGAACTGGTCTTCCCAGCGGAACTCGAAACGCGCCTTGCTCAAGGCATTGTCACGAATCTGTGCACCGGGGTGCCCCTTGGCAAGGTCGGCCGCATGGGCGGCGATCTTGTAGGTGATGATCCCGGTCTTGACGTCATCCTTGTTGGGCAGCCCCAGGTGCTCCTTGGGGGTGACGTAGCAGAGCATGGCGCAGCCGAACCAGCCAATCATCGCCGCACCAATGCCCGAAGTGATGTGGTCATAGCCAGGGGCGATGTCGGTGGTCAGCGGGCCAAGGGTATAGAACGGCGCCTCGTCGCAGCACTCCAGCTGCTTGTCCATGTTCTCCTTGATCAGTTGCATAGGCACATGGCCCGGGCCTTCGATCATGCACTGCACGTCGTGCTTCCAGGCGATCTTGGTCAGCTCGCCCAGGGTTTCCAGCTCACCGAACTGCGCTTCGTCGTTGGCATCGGCAATCGAGCCCGGACGCAGGCCGTCGCCCAGCGAGAAGCTGACGTCATAGGCCTTCATGATTTCGCAGATTTCGTCGAAATGGGTGTAGAGGAAGTTTTCCTTGTGGTGGGCCAGGCACCACTTGGCCATGATCGAGCCGCCACGGCTGACGATGCCGGTCACTCGCTTGGCCGTCATCGGCACATAGCGCAGCAACACCCCGGCGTGGATGGTGAAGTAGTCCACGCCCTGCTCGGCTTGCTCGATCAGGGTGTCGCGGAACAGTTCCCAGGTCAGGTCTTCGGCCACGCCGTTGACCTTTTCCAGAGCCTGGTAGATCGGCACAGTGCCAATCGGCACCGGCGAGTTGCGGATGATCCACTCGCGGGTTTCGTGAATGTGCTTGCCCGTGGACAGGTCCATGACCGTGTCCGAGCCCCAGCGGATACCCCAGGTCAGCTTGGCCACTTCCTCTTCGATGGAGGAACCCAGGGCACTGTTGCCGATGTTGCCGTTGATCTTCACCAGGAAGTTACGGCCGATGATCATCGGCTCAAGCTCGGTGTGGTTGATGTTGGCCGGGATGATCGCGCGGCCGCGAGCGATTTCCTCGCGCACGAACTCAGAGGTGATCTCTTTCGGGATGCTCGCGCCGAAGCTGTGCCCGGCATGCTGCTGCTTGAGCAGGCCAGCAGCACGGGCCTCTTCCAGCTTCATGTTTTCGCGCAGGGCGACGTATTCCATCTCGGCGGTGATGATGCCCTGGCGGGCATAGTGCATCTGGCTGACGTTGGCACCGGCCTTGGCCCGGCGTGGGTTGCGCACGTGGGCAAAACGCAGCTTGGTCAGTTCTTCGTCGTCCAGGCGTTGCTGGCCGAAGTGGGAGCTCAGCCCGGGCAGGCGCTCGGTGTCGCCACGATCATCGATCCAGGCCGAGCGTACATCGCCCAGGCCCTTGCGCACGTCGATCTGCACAGCGGGGTCGGTGTAGGGGCCGGAGGTATCGTAGACCAGCACCGGGGCGTTGATCTCGCCGCCAAAGTCGGTCGGCGTGACGTCCAGGCTGATCTCCCGCATAGGGACACGGATGTCCGGGCGCGAGCCTTGAACGTAGATTTTTTGTGAACGGGTGAACGGCTGAACAGACTGCTGGTCGACTTGGGCCGACTCACTCAGGTGCACATTATTTTTTTGTTGTTTACTCATCACAGGCTCTCCAATCAGCATCCAGGCGGGCGGATTGTCGGAGTGAACCTGAAAAGCACGGACGCACCAGTGCTGGTGCTGTGCTGGTCTCGTCGAGGGCAGTTTCATGGCATGAACTGCATTCCCGGACCAAGCACAAGAGGACTCGCCGGGAGGACGAGAAATCTTGTTCCCTACGCAGGCGCTAACCTGATCAGGTTCAACGGGATCCGGATTAACCGATCTCAGCCTCATAACGAGGCACCCCGACAAGAACGTGGCCAGTCTAGACACAACTGACAACGAAAGCCAACCCCCAGTTGCAGCGCTCGATAAATGGCGCAAATGCCTGATTGTTGCCAAGCCTGCGCGCAACTACACTCGCAGCGGGCTTATAACCCTGGAAATGGCTGACCCGCTCATGCCCTTGTGATTACCACCTAAGGATCGCCTCATGCTGCGCAAACTCTCACTGGCCATCGCCGTGTCTTGTGCTTCCAACGGATTGGCCTGGGCAGCTGAAGCGCCCCTTACCAGCAAGACCGACCTGGTCAGCGTCTACCAGGAAGCGGTCAGCAACAACGCCGATCTTGCGGCCTCGCGCGCCGATTATGCGGCCCGCCGTGAAGTGGTGCCCCAGGCCCGTGCCGGCCTGCTGCCAAACCTGTCGGCCGGCGCCGACATGTTGAACACCCGCACCAAGCTCGATGAACCTTCGCTGACCTCCACACGCAGCGGCAACTCCTGGCAGGCTACCCTGGCGCAGCCCATTTTCCGCGCTGATCGCTGGTTCCAACTGCAGGCCGCCGAAGCCGTCAACGAACAGGCTTCACTGGAGCTGTCGGCCACCGAGCAAAACCTTATTTTGCAAAGTGCCGAGAACTATTTCGCCGTGTTGCGTGCCCAGGACAACCTGGCGTCCACCAAGGCCGAAGAAGCCGCGTTCAAGCGCCAACTGGACCAATCCAACGAGCGGTTCGACGTCGGCCTCTCCGACAAGACCGACGTGCTGCAGTCCCAGGCCAGCTATGACACCGCCCGGGCCAATCGGATCCTGGCACAGCGCCAGGTCGATGATGCTTTCGAAGCGTTGATCACCTTGACCAACCGCGAGTACAACGCGCTTCAGGGTGTACAGCACAGCCTGCCGGTACTGGCGCCGATGCCCAACGACGCCAAGGCCTGGGTCGACACCGCTGCGCGGCAAAACCTTAACCTGCAGGCCAGTAACTACGCGGTGAGCGCGGCCGAGGAAACCTTGCGCCAGCGCAAGGCCGGGCATGCGCCCACCGTGGATGCGGTGGCGCGTTACCAGAAAGGCGACAACGATAGCCTGGGCTTCACCAACCCGGCACCCCAGGCCGGCGTGCGCTATGGCGGTGATGTCGAACAACGATCGATCGGCTTGCAGTTGAACATTCCGATCTACAGCGGCGGCCTGACCAGCTCGCAGGTTCGCGAGGCTTATCAGCGCCTGAATCAGTCCGAGCAGCAGCGCGAAAGCCTGCGGCGCCAGGTGGTGGAAAACACTCGTAACCTGCACCGGGCGGTGAATACCGATGTCGAGCAGGTACAGGCGCGCAAACAGTCGATCGTCTCCAACCAGAGTGCGTTGGAAGCGACCGAAATCGGTTATCAGGTGGGAACGCGCAACATCGTCGACGTGCTTGATGCCCAGCGCCAGCTGTACACCTCGGTGCGTGACTACAACAACACCCGCTATGACTACATCCTCGACAACCTGCGCCTCAAGCAGGCAGCAGGCACGCTGAGCCCGCAGGATCTGGAAGACCTCAAGCGCTATCTGAAGCCTGACTACAACCCGGACAAAGACTTCCTGCCGCCGGACCTGGCAAAAGCCGCACAGGAACAACTCAAGGCCCGGTAGGAGCAGAGCTTGCTCGCGATGAACGCGCCGCGGTGCATCAGGCAAACCGCAGCGTCTGCATCGCGACGGTTCGGCGCCCCGACAAGCTCTGCTCCTACCCCATACCACGCAGACCGTGGCGGTGGCCTTGTAGGAGCTGGGCTTGCCCGCGATGAGCATAGGTATCTACACATCTTTTGGTGTACTGCATTTCGTAGCAGTGGACGAGTAGAACGAGGCCACGTCCGGCTGCGCAGCAGTCGTAAAACCTGGCACTTCAGTATTCAGATACACCGCGAGTACAGGCTTTGCGAGGACTACGTCCCCGGACCTAGCCTCGCTGAACTCGTCTACTGCTACGAATGTAGCCGCTGACGAGGTACGAGGCTGCGATCGGCAGCGAAGCGGCCGTAAAACCTGAGACCGTAATCCATCAGGCACACCGAAGGGCCTGAATTTACGACGGCTTCGCCGCCGATCGCAGCCTCGTACCTCGGCAGCGGCTACAAGAGCCGCGCTGCCCCAGAATTGTGTAGATACCTATGCCGCGATGAGCGCGCCACGGTGTATCAGGCAGAACGTACCGTGGAGCCAGTTTCGCAGTCAGACCAAGCGTGCCAAGCCGTCCAGCAAGCGCTGCAAGGCGCCTTGGTTGGCGCGCATCACGGTCAATCCCGCCTGTCCTATCTTCTGTGCTTCTTGGGGCAGCTCGATCAGCCGGCGCACCGCTTCGGCCAACCCCCGCGCATCGTCAACCTCCTGCAAAGCCCCCGCAGCGCGCAACATCGCCGAAATTTCCAGAAAATTGAACACATGCGGCCCGGTCAACACAGGTTTGGTCAAGGCCGCTGGCTCAAGCGGGTTGTGCCCGCCACTGGCAATCAGGCTGCCACCGACAAAGGCACTGTCGGCCAGGGCGTAGAGAAACAGCAACTCACCCATGGTGTCGCCCAGCAAGACCGACGTCTGTGCGTCTACGAGGGTACCCACGGAGCGCTTGACGGTCTTGAAGCCCTGCTGCTCACAGAGCGTGAACACACTGGCAAAGCGCTCGGGATGACGAGGGACCAGGATCAACAAGGCATCAGCGTGGTGCGCCAGCAACTGGCGGTGAGCCGCCAGCACGATTTCGTCTTCGCCTTCATGGGTACTGGCGGCGATCCAGACCGGCCGTTCGGTGGCGCTCCAGCTTGACCGCAGAAGGCCTGCGCGCTCCAGCAGTTGCGGGTCGATGTTCAGGTCGAACTTGATCGAGCCTGTCACCTGCACGCATTCAGGCCGCGCGCCCAACTGGCGAAAGCGCTCGGCTTCAGTCTCGGTTTGCACCGCAAAAAAGCTCATTTCAGCCAACATGGGCCGAGTCAGCCCGCCGAATCGCGCATAGCCACGGGCCGAGCGTTCCGATAACCGCGCGTTGGCCAACGCCACCGGAATACCGCGCTTGGCACACTGGTGAATATGGTTGGGCCACAACTCGGTTTCCATGATCACACCCAAGACCGGGCGGGCTGCCTTGAGGAAGCGAGCCGCAGCCCATGGCAAGTCATACGGCAGGTAGCAATGCTGGATGCGCGGCTCGTTGGCAAACATCGCCTGGATGCGCTCCGAGCCTGTCGGGGTCATGCAGGTGACGGTGATGGGCAGGACTGGATAACGCGCCATCAAGGCGCGGATCATCGGCGCCGCAGCGATGCTTTCGCCCACCGACACCGCGTGCACCCAAATACCGCCGGGCTTGAGCGCCGGCAGCTTGAAACCGAACCGCTCGGCGATTCGCCGGGCGTAGGCTGGGGCCTTGCGCGAACGCAGGTACAAGCGCAACGCAATCAAGGGCAGGCCGAGGTGAAGCAGCAGGGTATAGAGGGTTCTGTTCATGGCGACGAAGTGTACTAGCCAATGGCTCGCAAGTGCAGTGCGAAGCGCTCGGCCAGAAACTGCGCCGCAGGGCCCAACGGCTCGTCACGCCGCCACACCAGCTCGACCACCAGCGCAGGCGGCGTCCACTCGCAGGCAAGCTCAATCATATGGCCGTGATACGCCGAATACTGCACCACATGACGCGGCAGCCAGGCCCAGCCCAGCCCGCGCATGAGCATTTCGGCCATCACATAGAAACTGTCGGCCCGCCAGACTTGCGGGCTGATCGGGTCGCCACCGGGATAACCGCTTTGCTGTGGGGCAATCAGCAACTGGCGGTGTTGCGCCAGTTGCCGGCGGGACACTTGGGCATGCGCGGCCAATGGATGACCCACCGCACACACCGTGACCATTTCGACGCTGCCCAGCGCCCTACGCTCAAGCGCTGCTGGCATTCGATCCTGGTGAAACAGCAAGCCCAGGTCGGCACGGCGCTCCACCAGCTTGCGCGCCACATCGCCTTGGGCGGCGCTGGACATCTGCACCTCCACCAGGGGAAACCGCGTCGCCAGTGCTTCCAGGCTGTCGATGACCGGCTGGAACGGCATGGCTTCGTCCTGGGCGACGCGCAACTGCGCTTCCTGCCCGCGCATCAATGCCAGTGCCCTGCCATCGAGCCGCTCACATTGGCGCAGCAGCTCGCGGGCTTCCTCCAGCAAGGCGTTGCCGGCCTCGGTCAGGCGAGGCTGGCGACCGCTGCTGCGCTCAAACAGGGTCACACCCAGATCGGTTTCCAGCAAAGCGATGGCGTTGCTGATCGCCGACTGGGCCTTGTGCTGCTCGCGCGCCACAGCCGAGAACGAGCGCTGCTCGGCCACGCGCACGAACAGGCGAATCTGCTCGATATTCCACTGCTGCGCCATACAACCTATCTCCATAGAGGATAGGTAATGACTTTACCCCATCTGACCATCGACTAGAATACGGGCCTACGACGGAGGATCTCACCATGACTGCCTACTACTACCTGGCCATCGCCATCTGCGCTGAAGTGATCGCCACAGCTTCCATGAAGGCGGTCAAAGGCATCAGCACCCCACTGCCGCTGCTGTTGATGATCGCCGGCTACGCGGTTGCGTTCTGGATGCTGACCCTGGTGGTGCGCAGCATTCCAGTCGGTATCGCTTATGCCGTGTGGTCGGGCCTGGGTATCGTGCTGATCAGCATCGCGGCCTTGGTGATCTACGGCCAGAAACTGGACCTGCCGGCCATGCTCGGGATGGGACTGATCGTCTTGGGCGTGGGGGTGATCCAGGTATTCTCCAAAACCGCGGGGCATTGACCCTGCACGAGTAGAAAACCTCACAGGCTGTATACTGCGCACCTGTTCCAGCCTGTGAGGTCGTTCCATGCCATCCGTAATTTCCACCGACATCCTGATCGTCGGCGCAGGCGTCGCCGGTCTCTGGCTCAATGCTCGCCTGCGCCGCCAGGGCTATTCGACGGTACTGGTGGAAAGCGCCACCCTGGGCGGCGAGCAAACCGTCAAATCCCAGGGCATTATTCATGGCGGCGCCAAATATGCGCTGCATGGCGCCCTCACGGGCGCGTCAGAGGCAATTGCCGACATGCCACGGCGCTGGCGTGAAGCGCTGGCGGGCAACGGCGAGCTGGACCTTTCAGGGGTACGCCTGTTGTCTGAAGCCCATTACCTGTGGTCGCCTGGCACACTGGCCGGCAACCTGACCAGCTTTTTTGCCAGCAAGGCCGTGCGTGGCCGGGTCGACCAGGTCAAGGGCGAGCAACTCCCCCCGGCCCTGCAGGACCGAGGCTTCAAGGGCAAGGTGTATCGACTGGCCGAACTGGTCATCGACGTACCGAGCCTGATCGAGCAACTGGCCATCCAGGCCGGCGACAGCTTGCTGGCCGGGCAGACCCTGGAACCCCTCAGAGACGGCGATGAACTGGTGGGGCTAAAGGTCGACGGGCGCGAGATTCGGGCCCAGCGAATCGTGCTCAGCGCTGGCGCCGGCAACGCCGGATTGCTGGCCGCCCTGGGCCTGGATCAACCAGCCATGCAGCGACGCCCGCTGCACATGGTGCTGGCCAAGGGGCCGAACCTCAAACCGCTCTACGCCCACTGCTTGGGCGGCGGGCCCAAGCCGCGAATCACCGTTACCACTCACCCTGGCGCCGACGGCCAATGGGTCTGGTACCTGGGTGGCGACATCGCGGAAGCCGACGGCGTTGCCCGCGAGCCTGAGGCGCAGATTGCCGTGGCCAAAAAAGAAATTGCTAACCTGTTGCCCTGGGTCGATCAATCCCAGGTGCGCTGGGCAACCTTGCGCGTGGACCGTGCAGAACCTGCCCAATCGGGACTGGCGCGCCCCGACAATGCCTTTCTTACCGAAAACGGCAGGCTGATGGTCGGCTGGCCCACTAAACTGGCGTTGGCGCCTGATTTTGCTGATCGGGTCCTGGCACAGCTTGAACAAGACGACATCAAGCCTGGCCAACACCCGACGCTGCCCGACTTTCCGCGCCCTAGCGTGGCGCAACCTGCCTGGGAGCAATTGCTGCCATGACCCTGCCCACCCTGCACGATCTGCATCGCCCCTTGGGCAGCACTGGCCTTGTGGTTTCGCCGCTGGGCCTAGGCACCGTCAAGCTGGGGCGCGATCAAGGGGTCAAATACCCCAACGGCTTCACCATTCCCGATGACCAGCACGCTCGCCTGCTGATCGATCAGGCTCGCGATCTGGGCATCAACTTGATCGACACCGCGCCCGCCTATGGCCGCAGCGAAGAACGCCTCGGCCCGCTGCTGCGCGGCCAACGCCAGGATTGGGTGATCGTCAGCAAGGTCGGCGAGGAGTTTGACGAGGGGGTATCCCGGTTTGACTTCAGCGCCGAACACACACGCTTTTCCGTCGAGCGCAGCCTGAAACGCCTGGAAACGGATTTCATTGATCTGGTGCTGGTCCACTCCGACGGCAACGACCTGCAGGTTTTGAATGATACCGGCGTCTATGAAACCCTCGCGGCGCTCAAGCGCGAAGGCAAGATTCGCGGTTTCGGGTTTTCCGGTAAAACGGTCGAAGGCGGATTGAAGGCATTGGAGGCAGGCGATTGCGCCATGGTCACCTACAATTTGAACGAACAAGGCGAACGCCCGGTCATTGACTATGCTGCCAGCCATGGCAAAGCCATTCTGGTAAAAAAAGCCTTGGCCAGCGGCCATGTCTGCCTGAGCCCCGGCACCGATCCAGTGCAGGCCAGCTTCCAGTTGCTGTTTGATCACCCAGGCGTTGCCAGTGCGATTGTCGGCACCATCAACCCTGTGCACCTGGCCCACAACGTCGCCACCGCCGCCGCCGTACTGCGTAATCGATAGCGCCGCCCTCGCGGCCGCCCCCACCGCAAGGAGCCGAGATGCCGCGAACCCTGATAAGAAAGAACCCCAGCAACTTCAAGACCCTGCCGTTGTTCGTCGAAGCCACTCCCGAGGGCCTGACCTATCAGAGCGTCGGCAGGCCGTTGAATTTTGCCCAGACCTTGCAGCGGCGCAAACAGGTGCATATCGCCGACAGCAACCGGTTTTCGGTGGAGTTGGCGAACCTGGGGGTTTCGGTGCGTTTGACCCTGCAATGGCAAAACCGCGAATTCTGGGTGCTGGTGCGCCAACACCGCCAGGACCGGGGCGATGTGGTGCTCAAACTGATTTCTGGTTACGTGCCGGCCCATGAATTGAATCTGCCGCTGCTCACCGCAGTGCAGGAAGTGGCCGAGGAATGCCTGCTGGAAACACCCGAAGGCTGGCTGCATGGCCGCTTCAACGACACCTGGCTTCCCGCACCTTATCGCGAAGCCCTGCATTACCGTGAAGCAATGCCCTTTCGCCTGACCCCGCTGTCGGGCGCGGCACGGCCGGTGCGCTGCGCCAACCTGCATTTGATCGAACGCCCGCGTGCCTATGTGCATCTGCCGACGGCGTCATTGCAGTTGGTCTACGATTTGCGCCTTGAAGTCCCCAGGGACGCCAAGTCACTGAGCCTGTTCCATGTGGATGAACGCCTGGAAGGCGAGCAATTGGTTGCCCGCCTGGACCGCAGCCATCCCGATCTGTACTTGATGCCTCTCAAGGACGGTCATCCCTGCCCTGAGCTCTACACACTGAAGAAGGACCAACTGCTGCCGGCCAGTACTCGCGGGGTGTTTCTGGCGGAAAGCTTCGCCCGCCAGCAGGGTTGGCTGGTGGCTGAAGAACGCATTCGCTGGAAGGACTGGCTCAAGCAGCAGGGGCTGGAGGCCCCGGCTCACGGCACTCGCCTGGGTTTGCGTCGATTGACAGCCAAGGCACGGGAGTTGCTGCAGATGCAGCAACGGTTGTAGGAGCCGACCTTGGTCGCGATGGCATCACCGCGGTGCATCAGGCAAACCGCGGTGATGCCATCGCGACCAAGGTCGGCTCCTACAATGAACACACCTCGATGTGGTCGCCCAGGCTCAGTTCTTGCGGATTTTCTCGACGATGGCGGTGGTCGAGCTGTTTTCCACCAGGCCCAGCACCTTCACGGTACCGCCATAGGCCGTCACGATATCGGCGCCGACCACCTGGTCGATCGAGTAATCCCCGCCCTTGACCAATACGTCCGGCTTGAGCTGAGCCAGCAAGCTTTCCGGTGTGCCTTCGGAAAAGCTGGTCACCCAGTCCACCGCTCCCAGGCCAGCCAATACGGCCATGCGGCGCTCTACGCTGTTGATCGGACGACCCGGCCCTTTCAGGCGACTGACCGAAGCGTCGTCATTGACCGCCACGATCAAGCGATCGCCTTGCGCCCGAGCCTGCTCAAGGTAGGTCACGTGACCGGCATGCAGGATGTCGAAGCAACCATTGGTGAACACGATAGATTCGTTGTGCGCACGCGCATCATCAATGGCCAACATCAACTGGTCATGGCTGAGCACGCCGCGCTCGGAACCTTCTGCACGCTGGATCGCCCGGCGCAGTTCAGGTGCGCTGATAGCCGCGGTCCCCAACTTGCCGACCACGATGCCAGCCGCAAGGTTGGCCAGTGCCACCGCATGGGGCAGCTCTTCACCGGCGGCGATCGCCGCGGCCAGGGTGGAAATCACGGTATCGCCGGCACCGGTCACGTCGAACACTTCGCGTGCACGGGCTGGCAGGTGCAAGGCCGGGTGGTCGGCACGCAGTAGCGTCATGCCATGCTCGCCGCGGGTGACCAGCAGCGCACCCAGGTCCAGGTCCAGCATCAGCTTGGCGCCTTTGGCGACCAGGTCCGCCTCATCGACACAACGGCCGACGATGGCTTCGAATTCGCTCAGGTTCGGCGTGATCAGGCTGGCACCCCGGTAGATGGAGAAATCCTTGCCCTTGGGGTCGGCCAATACCGGAATACCCTTGTCACGGGCTGCCTGGATCAGGCTCTGATGGTTTTTCAGCGCGCCCTTGCCGTAATCCGACAACACCAGGACCTTGATGCCCTCAAGCATGGCCTCGACTTCATTGCCCAGCGACAACGGGTCGGTGGCAAAGGGTTCTTCGAAGTCGATACGCAGCAATTGCTGGTGCCGACTCATGACCCGCAGCTTGACGATGGTCGGCTGGTGGGCAATGCGCTGGAAGTTCGCCCGCACACCTGCGGCAGCCAGGCTGTTGGCCAGGCTCTCGGCCGCTTCATCCTCGCCGGTTACACCCACCAGGGACGCCGGAGCCCCCAGGGCAGCAATGTTCAACGCAACGTTCGCCGCGCCACCGGGACGGTCCTCGATCTGCTCGACCTTGACCACCGGAACCGGGGCCTCGGGCGAGATTCGTGAGGTACCGCCATGCCAGTAACGGTCGAGCATCACATCACCGACCACCAACACGGGGGCTTGATCGAATCGCGGCATCGACAATTTCATGGAGCAACCCACATACAAAATGAACAGGGGCGCGATATTAGCACAGGGAAGATGTTGCCTTGTTTACAGCCGACATGACCCGGTGTCGATCAAGGGCGTGAACAGCCGGGCCATTGCAGCCCGGCGCTCGTATTTTCAAGCGATATCGACTTTCGGCTCGTCCAGCCCCATGGCGTGCAGGCGGGAATAGAAACCGTTGTGCGCCATCAGTTCGGCGTGGGTACCGCGCTCGACAATACGGCCCTGGTCCATCACCAGGATCAAGTCGGCTTTCTCGATGGTCGACAGACGGTGGGCAATGACCAGGGTGGTACGGCCTTTCATGACCTGATCCAGGGCGGCCTGGATGTGCCGCTCCGACTCGGTATCGAGCGCCGAGGTCGCCTCATCGAGGATCAACAGCGGCGCGTTCTTGAGCAGTGCTCGGGCAATGGCCAGGCGCTGGCGTTGGCCACCGGAAAGCAGCACGCCGTTTTCGCCCACCTGAGTGTCGAAACCTTGCGGCAGCTGTTCGATGAAGTCCTTGGCATAGGCCGCCTCGGCCGCCGCCTCGATGTCCGCACGCGGTGCACCGGCCAAGTCGCCGTAGGCGATGTTGTTGGCCACAGAATCGCTGAACAGGGTCACATGCTGGGTGACCTGGGCAATGTGACGGCGCAGGTTCAACAGGCGGAAGTCTTCGGTCTCGACACCGTCCAGCAGGATTTCGCCCTGGTTATGGTGATAAAAGCGCGGGATCAGGCTGGCCAGGGTTGACTTGCCACTGCCCGAACGCCCCACCAGCGCCACCATCTGCCCCGGTTCCACCGAAAAGCTGATGTCGTCCAGTACCTGCCGATCGGTGCCAGGGTAGGTAAAGCTCAGGTTGCGCACTTCAAGGCGGCCGCTGACCGACTCACGCTCTACGGTGCCCTTGTCGACTTCAGGCTCGACGTCCAACTGCTCGAAAATGCTCTCGGCGCCGGCCACGCCCTTCTGGATGGTCGAACTGACTTCAGACAACTGGCGGATGGGCTTGGGCAGCAGGCCCGCCAACGTGATGTAGGCCACCATGTCGCCCGCCGAAGCGTCACCACGAAGGTACAGCACCAGGAACATCAGGATGGCCATGGCGGTATAGATCACCAACTGCAGCATCGGCGTGTAGATGGCGCCGGTGCGAGTCATGCGCAATTGCTTGTCGGTGTTGCTCTGGCTGGCATTGAAAAAGCGCTGGCGCTCATAGACTTCACCGCCGAAGCTGCGCACCACGCGATAACCCTGGATGGTTTCCGAGGCCACGTGGGTGACATCGCCCATGGCCACCTGGATTTTCTTGCTCTGCTTGCGAAATTTCTTGCTGGCCCGGCTGACCATAAAGGCAATCAGCGGCAGGATGGCGATCATGACCAGGGTCAGGCGCCAGTTCATCAGCAGCAGCGAGCCAAACAGGAAGATCACGGTCATGCCTTCACGAATAACGACCTTGATCGCATCCGTGGCCGCCCCAGTCACCATGGTCACGTTGAAAGTGATGCGGGAAATCAAATGGCCAGAGTTATGCTGGTCGAA
Organism: Pseudomonas sp. KH_021; assembly: GCF_057838865.1. Lineage (NCBI taxonomy): Bacteria > Pseudomonadati > Pseudomonadota > Gammaproteobacteria > Pseudomonadales > Pseudomonadaceae > Pseudomonas > Pseudomonas sp. KH_021. The sequence continues at coordinate 5,778,032 of NZ_CM174477.1, forward strand.
ATAGCGATTGGGCAGGGTCAACAAGTTGTTGAACAGCTGCACCCGCAGGTCATGGACCAGCCCGAGCGAGACCTTGGCCAGGAAGTAGTTACCCAGGAACGACCCCAGGCCCTGCCAGGCCGCAATCAGGATGATCAGCAGCGGCACGGCCTGCAGCAGTTGCAGGTCACGCAGGTAAGGAACGGTCGGGAACAGTACGGCCTCGGGGTTGGACAGTCCATCCACGAAGTACTTGAGGATGTAGCCCAGCATGGGCTGGGTCGAGGCGAAGATCAGAAAGCCGACGATGCTCAGCAGAAACAGGCCGATGTAAGGCCGTACGTAGCCAAGCAGGCGGAAATAAATCTTCATGCTCGAAGGGCTGGCGGAGCCACTGGAGTCGGTCATATCACGCGATGTACTGAAAATGGGAGGCTGACTTTATCACAGCTTCTTGCAGACACTTTAGGCAACATTGGCAGCTCCCCAGTTTGTATCAGCGACGCAATCGAGCGGTACCTGCGTTAACATTGGCGGCCCTTCATCGGAATCAGCGTCCAGCATGCACCTTAGCAGCGTTCAGAACAGTGCCAACCGCATTTTCGACTTCCTTTGCCTATGGATCTTGCCGATTGGCTTTTTCGTGCTGCTGAGCGCGTTGTTTTTCCTGCCTGACCGCAGCCTGCACCAGAAGCTGTATTACGGCCTGTTCAGTATTCCGGCGCTGCTGGCGCTGTGCGTGCGCCCCCGTGAATTCAAATCGCTCTGGCGCGAACCCATCGTGCTGCTCTTCGCCGCCTTTGCCGGCTTTGCAATCTTGAGCCTGACCTGGAGCGATACGCCCACCAGCACGATGACGCTGGTCAAGCGGCCCTTGCATACCTTCATGTTGTTCGCCGGCATGTGCCTGTTGCTGCGCCACAGGTTTGAAGCGTTGCAACCCCTATTGCTGGGGAGCGCGCTGTTGGCGCTGGGCTCTGCGGTGCCGGACTTGTATACCTACGCGCACGAATACGTCGATGGCCTGCGCCTGGTGGGCTCGGGTGCACTCGACAACCCGCTGCTCAGCTCGCACCTGTTCGGTTTTTTCAGCATCTACTGGCTGTTCATCTGCATGACCACCCGGAGTCTGCGGGTGCTTGCCTTCAGTCTGTGTGCCTTCGCGGTGATGTTCGCAACGGTACTGGCAACCGGCTCCAGAACCCCTCTGGTTGCCATCAGCCTGGCCGCCATCTGGATCGGCATTCTGAGCTGGAACTGGCGCACCGTCCTGTTGCTGCTGGCAGTCCCCGTGACAGCGATTGCGCTGGTTCTGATCGCGCCCGAAATGATGATCGGTCGAGGCGATTCCTTCCGCTTTGAAATCTGGAATATGACGCTGCAACTGATCAGCCAGCATCCGCTGATCGGCCATGGGTACGATGCCAGCCTGAAGCTCGACCCCGGCGTCGGCTTTTTCCTCAGCGAGCCGCATAACTTCGCCTTGGGTGTGCTTTATTACGTCGGCATCATCGGCTTTTTGCCATGGATCGCACTGTTGGCCTATGGGCTTTACAGCGGCTGGCGTCATCGCAGTCAACCACTGTTTATCCTGGTCTCGGCCTTGCTGATGTTCGGCATCGGTGCCGGCCTGACCGAAGGTGGCGGGATTCTTTCCAGGCCCAAGGAGCACTGGTTTCTGATCTGGATCCCGCTGGCCCTGATTGGCGCACTGAATGTCGCTTGGCGGGCGCGGCGCATGCCCGTCCAGCCCGTAGAGCTATTGGATCGCCAGCAGGCCGAGCAAATGGCCCACAACGCCTGGGTGATCGAAGAAGACGGCCTGGGGCCTAAAGTGTTGCGTTTACAGGACGGCAGCTTTCTCAAGCTGTTCCGCCGTCGGCGCTGGTACACCTCGGGCAGTTTCAACCCCTACTCCGAGCGCTTTGCCAAAAACAGCGAGCACCTGACAACGCTGGGCTTTATTGCGCCGCCGATCCTCAACCTGTATCGCTACCCCGATGGCAGTACCGGTGTGCGCTACCAGCCTCTGCCTGGGCGTACCGTCCGTCAGGTTCTGGAGACTACCGGCGATGCGGACGAACGCCGCAACCTGGTGCAACGCTTCGGGCGCTACCTGGCACAACTGCATGAGCACGGCGTCTATTTCCGCTCTGTGCACCTGGGTAACGTACTGTTGCTGGATAACGGCGAGCTGGGCCTGATCGATCTGGCCGACATGCGCATCCTGCCCTCACCCTTGACCCTTGGGCTGCGTCAGCGCAACCTGCGGCACATGCAGCGCTACACGCAGGATCGCGGCTGGTTGTTCGAGGAGCATGTCACGGAGCTGCTCAAGGGTTATGCCGACCTCGCACCCGAAACGGCGGTACAGCGCATTCATAAACACGTCCAACCCTTGGGCCACGGGCTGAGATGACATGATGCTGCTCGCCCCCCTGCTGACGTTTGCCGCCTATGCGTTGGCGCTGGGCACAGCGGCGGTGCTGCTGCGCCTAGTACCGCGCATGGCACAGGGCCTGGAACCAACAGGGGGCCGGTTTGCCAGCGTTGACGGCCTGCGTGGCTATCTGGCCTATGGTGTGTTCATTCATCATGCGGTCATCGCTTGGCATTTCCTCCAGACCGGCCAGATCAACATGCCCCCTGAGCGTTTCTTCGCCCAGATCGGCCTGGTCAGTGTTGCCCTGTTTTTCATGATCACCGGCTTCCTGTTCTGGAACCGCCTGCTCAAGCAAGGGCGCGAGCATGATTGGACGGCGTTTGCCATCTCGCGTGTTTTTCGCCTGTATCCGCTGTACCTGCCGTTGCTGGTCGCCGTGCTGATCAGTGTGTTCTACCTGCAAGGCTGGAACCTCTACAGCACGCCTGCCGAACTGTTCCAGCAAGTGGGCCTGTGGTTGATTTTTGACCGCCCGGAGATCAATCAACTGACCGACACCGGCATGCTGATCTCCAACGTGACCTGGACGCTGGCCTACGAGGTGTTCTTCTACTTGTCGCTGCCGTTGCTGGGGATGCTCTTTATCTACCGTGGCGGGCACCTGCAAACCGTGGCGTGCCTGGTCGCGCTCTATGTGTTGTATCAGGTCGTCGGCTGGGAACATTCGCTGAAGAAAAATTACCTGCTCAGTTTTGTCGGCGGTATCGCCGCCGCCTATTGGGTCCGCAAGCCCGCGCTGGTCGCCTGGGGTCGAACCCGCACAGCAGCCGTCGTCGCGGCGCTGCTGCTACTGATCGTCATGACGCTGTTTCGCAAGAGCTTCGCGGTGCTTCCGCTTTTGCTGTTAAGCGTATTCTTCGCCATTGTCGTGTCGGGCAATGATTTGTTCGGCGCACTCAGGTTGCGCAGCGCACGCTGGATGGGAGAGATCAGCTACAGCACCTACCTGCTGCACGGATTCGTGTTGTGGTGGGCGGTGTACCACTTTTACCCACAGATGCCGTTCGCACAAAACGAACCGCTGCCGTTTCTGGCCGTGATCGCGTTGTTAAGCGTGCTGCTGATTGCGCTGAGCAGCTTCACCTTCCTGGTCATCGAAAAGCCCGGCATCGCAGCTGGCAAGAAGGTCGTGCTGTGGCTTGCACGCAAGCGCGAAGCGCGGCAAGCCAATCCCCTGGAAGACGCGTGAAACCGGCTTAACGCTGGCACGCGTAAGCCAGGAAAGCCTGGGTATCCCCGCTGCAGAGTTTCTCGACAACGCTCTGGATCTCGGCCTGGGGCCAATCCCACCAGGCGCTCTCAAGCAACTGGGCGCGGACTTCTTCGGGGAAGCGCCAGTTGATCACCTTGGCAGGGTTGCCGCCGACGACCGAGTAAGGCGCGACATCCCGGGTCACCACGGCACCGGCGGCGACAATGGCACCGCTGCCAATGGTCACACCCGAGAAGATGCTGCAGTTGGAGCACAACCAGACGTCGTTGCCGATGATCACATCGCCCCGCGTGCCGTTGTAATCCTTGATATGCGATGCCTGATCGAGCATGGCCGGAAACGGGAACGTCGTGACCCAATCGGAGCGATGGTGCCCCCCCAGGAATATCTGGACGCCCTCGGCGATGGAGCAGTAGGCCCCGATCTTCAGTGTTGAGCCTTCCTGCCAGTCATGGACTTCAGGCAATCCATAGCTGCCGACACCAAAGGTGTATTGGGGGTAACGCGCCTTGAAGCGCGCCTGGCCGCGCTCGATGCGAGGCAACTTGCGGATTGCCCGCTTGGCGCGCTTTTCCAGATAGCGTTTGATCAGACCCATTGTCAAACCGCCTCAATCACGTTCCAGTGGAGAGAAATACAGCCGGCCGATGCCGCGCCAAGTCTTGCGCGTAAAGGCCTTGAGCGGAATCTGCGCCAGCAGTTCACGGGCCAATGCATGATCGCGATTGGAGGTCTTGAGGAACATGGAGTTCAAGGCTTTGTACTTCACTTCTTCATACTTTGGATGATCGCTGAACAAGGCGTAGGTGCGCAGGATGTTGTCGATCATGAAGCGGTGGTTCTTGTAGGAGTTGGTTGCGTGCTTGCGATAGCGCGCCATGACCACGCTCAAGCCGTCAATGAAGTAACCCGCATGGGTGACCTTCAATTCGATCAGCAAATCCTCCAGGCGGATGTTGGGGTCAAAACCACCGACCTTTTCCAGGGCTTCGCGCCGAAACAACAGCGTGGGTGCCGGCGGATAAGGTTTGCGTTCCAGGAACATGTCGTCGAAGTCCAGGCGGCGAAACGGCACGTCGCGACGTTGGCGCTTTTCTGGGAACAATTCACCCTGGGAATCGATCAGCTCGATATTGCCAGCACAGATGCCCACTTCCGGCTTGTCGGCCATGTATTCGACCTGGATGGCGATCCGGTCCGGCATCATGATGTCATCGGAGCCAAAGGGCGCGATCAGCGTACCTTTGGCGCGGGCAATGGCGCTGTTGAGGGTATGAGTCAACCCTTTGTTCTGCTGCACCAGGAAATCAAAACCGTGTAGGGCCTGCAAGCGCTGGATGCGCTCAACGCTGTCATCCTTGGACCCGTCATCAATGACCAGCAACTCGATGTTCGGGTAGGTCTGGCCGATCACGCTGAGAATACTGTCCTCAATGTAAGGGCCATGGTTGTAGGACGCGATGATGACCGTCACCAAGGGTTGCGTGTCCATCATGCCGGCTCCTTGCGCGCGCTGCTCAGACCTGACTCGATCAGGTTCAGGTACTCCTGACGGAATACGTCAATATCGTGGTGGCTCTGTAGGTATTCATAGGCCTGCTCGCCCTTGGCTTGCAGGGCCTGGTCGTCCAGCGCCAGGTAGGTGTCCAGCGCTGCGGTCAGCGCCGGCACATTGGCAGGTTCGACCGCCAGACCACCGGCCCCCTGGATCAGTGGCAGCATGGCCGGTACGTTGGAGGCGATCACCGGCAAGTGGCCGCTCATGCCCTCGAGCAATGCCAGCCCCAGGCCCTCGGCCAGTGAAGGCATGGTCCAGATATCAAAGGCCCGGACGTATTGCAGGGCGTTTTCCTTGAAACCAAGCAAATGCGCGCGGCCGCCGAGCCCCAGGCGCTCGATTTCATCCTGCAGCTTTTCTTGCTCGCGCCCGGCGCCGATGATCGCCAGCTGCGCGCTGGGATACTTGTCCTTGAGCGCCGCAAAGGCCTTGAGCAAGTGGATGTGGCCCTTGACCGGCACCAACCGACCCAACGCACCAATCAAGCGGGCACTCTGCGACAACCCCAGCAACTCGCGCGCTTTTTCACGGGAATGCTGCAGGGCCTCGGCCTGAACGATATCGATAGCGTTGGTGATGGCGTGGGTGTTTTGCTCGGTGAAGCCGCAATCGCATTCGACCAGATACTGTTTGACTGCAGGCGAGACACCGACAAACTGCCAATGGCCATCGATCAGCCGCTGGGTCTGGCGGCGCCGGTAAAAACGGTCGTACTCGCCAAAGCCGTGGGAAATCCCGATGCACAAGGGGATCTTCAACCAGCGATTGAGCTGCAGCAGCATGTTCACCGGCTTGAAGCGGTTGCAGATCACGACATCGAACTTTTCCTTGCGGCAAAACTTGTACAACCGCCACAGCGCCATCAGGCGCATGCCCTTGAGGGCTTTGTCGGAGAACTCGAAATACACCGAATGGTCGGCGCGGCTGACCGCCTCGCCTGGCCCGGGCTTGCCCTTGAGAAAGCCGGCCGTCATCTCAAAGCGCTCACGTGGCAAGGCTTTGACGATCTGTTCAGCCAGATCGGCAAAGTCGTGCTGCTTGACGTTGTAGTCCGGTTGCAGCTGCAAGACCTTGTAACGCTTTGTCATAACGCTTCCTGATGAAAACCGCTCTGGTCGATGATCCAGTTCGATGAGGCTGCCACTTTGCGAACCTCTGCCGGGTCCGGCGTGGGCAGGTTCGACCACTCATTGCGCTTCCAGCACACGAAGTGGAAATAAGGGAAATACCGTTCGCCGTCGCGATCATTGCTCAAGCGGCCGTCGCGCCAGAACCAGTGGCTGGGGAAATCGCTACTGCCGTCGTGCCACTTGATCACGCCCCCGGGCGTACTGAACGCCTCGGTGAACTCACTGCGTCGACGCAGGGGGTTGAACTGGCCCACCAGTTTGAACAGCGGCTTGGGGAAATTCTTGCGCCACAGGAACAGGCGGCTGAACGCGCCTTCATCGATGGCATGGTGCTCATTGTCGGTGAATCGGGCACGCCACTCCTTGATCTGCATGAACAGCTCGCGCTTGCAGGCGGTATTGCGCATCAGGCACAAATGCCCGGCGACGCGGCGCTCATGGGTCGAGAACAAATCGTTACGAGCCAGCCGTTCGGCGGTGAAGTAGGCACGCAAGTCACCGTAGACCAGGTCGATATCGCCAAATGCCCAGAAGTCATAACCCTGCAGGTGGTCTTCATGGATGTAGCCCAGCGCCGGTTTGATATCACACAGTTTGTAGGCATGTTCAGGGGCGAATTCGATGCCCAACCGGGACGAGACCAGCTTGCAATACTCTGTATAACTTATTTCTTCAACCTGGACGTTTTTGGGCAGGTTTTCAGGGATTCCACAGTCGCTGAACAACAACCAGTCGATGTCCGGGTTGCGCCGGCAACTCTCCAGAAAAAAGGGCATCCAGAACGGCCAACGCCCGAAATACGGGATGATGAACAGGATGCTCGGAGTGGGATTGATCACTTGAAGCTCACTATTTGAAGACGATGGCGGGCACTTTAGTCCCTTCGTCATTATTTTTGTTTCACGATCCAGAAGAGCTCATGACGACGAACCGCCTTGCGGAAGAATTCGTTCTCGCCAAACTTCGAACCATGACGACCCGCCAACCACCGTTGCAATGCCCGGCGAAGGCGCCGCTTGAACGGAGCACGAGGCTGCAGGTCATGCATCATACCCAGCGCCATGGCCTTGTCGCACTGGCGCTGCCCATCAAGCGACAGGCTGTAGGGCACCCAGGTTTCGTCACCGGATAACAGCGGAGGAAGGGCAACGCCTGTACCTGTGTTGCCCATGGGCCAGCGGTCGTTGTCGTGCAGGTGGTTGGCGTAGCCCAGCAGGGTTTCGGGCTGCCAGTCCAGGCCTTGCAATGCCTGCATCAATGCCTGTTGTGCACAGAGGTGGTCCGGGTGAGGGTCCAATGTGGGATGCGGCATCACGATGACCTGCGGCCTGGCCTTGAGCAGCAGGGTGCGCAGGTCCGCCAACAGGTTGTTCCAGGTCGGCACCCCGTCATCACCTGGCAACGCCAGTTGATTGAGCTGGCGAAACGGTCGGGTATCGCGGGTATCGGCCTCTCGCGAGCCGATCGGCTGATCAGGCGCCGCTTGCATCACCGGCAGTTGCAGGCAGAAATACCCCAACTGCACACACTGCGCCTCAGGTACACCCGCCCAGCGCGGCACCGCGATACTGTCCCAGGCCCGCAAGCGGCCCTTAAGCTGCGCCGCGGCAGCGGGCTCAAGGCCCATCTGTTGATAATGCTCGGCTTCGATTTCCCCGGCTGTCAGGGTGACGATCCAGGTTTGCGCGGCCTGGCTGTAAAGGCCATAAGCGGCAAGCTCCGCATCGTCGGCATGGGGCGCAATGACCATGACGCGCTTCTGGCGATAGTCGGGATGACGAAACACCCACAGCTTCGGTTGCCCGATCAGCCGACAAAGCCGTCCGCGCAAACTGAGCCGGCCTTCGCCGAGTGCCGTGGCCATTGAACTGAGGTTGAGATAACGCAGGCCTTTGACCCCGCGCTCGAAGGTTTGCAGGTCTTGATCCTGGCCTGCAACCATGACCACGGCCGGGTCGAGGAACCGCCCCAGCCAAGCGCATTTAAGCTGTACCTGCAGAATCAGCGTTTCGCTGCCATCCAATGACAAGGGCTGTTCAAGGCGCAGACGGCCATCTTCCAGACGCACAGGTGGCTGCTCGCTGTCGGCGGGGAATGAGTAGCGATAGTCTTCGGCGGGCGAATAGAACAGGTGGTCGGCAAACCAGGCTTCATGAGCCACCCAGGCGAGTACGGCCAGCAACAACGGCAGCCACCAGGCCACCAGCACGCCCACCGCAATCAGCAGCACCAGGCCTGCCACCAGGCCCAATCGCTTGTTGCGCCGGTGGCGCTTGAGCAACTGCTGCTTGCGGTTCAAACCTGGAATACCGGCACGGGGTTGCACCATCGGTCCTTGTAATCGCGATCCGAGCGCCCAAAAGAAAACCGTAGCGGCTTGCCGCGGCTGCGGGCGTCTTCCCAGGCGGTTTGGGTATTGAGAAAGCTCAGGACGCTACCGGGGCTGAACTCGCGGGTTTGCGGGTCCACCCCACCGTTGACGTACTCGACGCTGATCCAGTCCGGGGCTTCAACGCGGTAAACCAACTGGATGGCAATCGGCGCATCATTGAGAAAGACCACCGAGCCAATCAACAACGAACGCAGGCGCTCGATGACTTCAGCCATGCGCTCGGCCCCCGTGGCCGGGAATTCCCAGCGACGCAGGAACAGGTCGCAGTACATGGCACCCAACTCTGCGCTGGTGAAGTCGCTGACTGGCCGCACTACCCCGCCCGCCTCTTCCAGCAAGCGTAATTCACGACGTTGGTTGTAGCGAAACTTCTTGGACAATTCTTCAGGCGTACGGGCCATCGCCAAGGACTCGGGCTGCGCCTTGAGCGTACTGAAACGCCCTTGATTGAGCGCCGAGATATACCGTCCGCCATGGCGCAGCGGCACGTTGGCATCCGCCGCCGCCGGGAGGATGAACTCGGCATTGCCCATGTCGAACACGCCTTTTTTGCCATGAGCCTTGAGCACTTGCTTGGACAGCGCCAGGTAACGTCCCCAGGTGGGAATGGCGGCCTGTACTTCACCGCCCTGCTCCCAGGCCAGGTAGCGCACCGGAATACCGGCCACTTCTGCAAGCTGTTCGATCACCAGCGGGTGGGTGGCCACGCTGCCACCAAAGCGCTGCCAGGCCTGTGCATAGGTGGCCGCATCCACGGGCGTCCAGCCGCGCTCACGCCAGCTTCTAATTCGGTTGAGCATCAAGCCTCCGCGGTCAGGTCAGTCACTTGTGGCAAGCGCCAGAAGGCTTCCCGCACGGCGTGATCGGAAAAACGTTCTTGCAAGCGTTGTTGCATCAGGTCATGGCACGCCTGGCGCTGCTCGTCATTGAGCGAAGCCAGGTGCGCAAGCCCTTGGGCCAAGTGTTCGGCATCGCCCAGGGGAAACAGGACGCCCACCCCCTCGACCACTTCCTTGGCGCCACCGCAGGCGGTTGCCAGCAACGGCACGCCAGCGGCCATGGCTTCGAGCAAGACCATACCGAATGGCTCATGATCAGAGCTCAAGGCAAAGGCATCGAAGGCACGAAAATAGCGACGTGCGTCCGGTACCTGGCCAAGGAAGCTGACCTGGGCGCTGATACCCAGCTCGTTGGCCAACTCCTTGAGGTCTTGCTCAAGGCGGCCCTTGCCCATGATCACCAACCGCGCACGCGCAGGCAGGGCAGGCAACGCCTTGGCAAAACCACGCAGCAGGGTGGCCTGGTCCTTGTCGGGATGCAGGCGCCCGACATTGCCCACCACCCAGTCATCGTGTGCCAGGCCCAAGGCCTGGCGTGCTTCGCTGGCGTCCAACTGTTGCGCCTGGACAGCGTCGATGTCGATGCGGTTGTAGAGGGTGCGGATACGCCCGGTCGGCCATTTCGGCAGACATTGGCGCATGTCGTCGCGCACCGCGTCCGACACGCCAAGCAGGCTCAGTCGACGACGGAACAGGTTGGCAAATAACCGGCGCGTGCGCCGGACGTAATCGCCAAACCCGTGGTGCACGCCAATGACCGGCAAACGAGTACCGAGCAAGGCGATATAAATGGGCTTGAAACGATGGGCGATGCAGAAGGCGAAATCGCGCGACGCCGCAATCTTGCGCAGATCGCGGATCGCCCCCAGCTTCAGGCCGCTCACGGCCTTGGAGCTGTACTCAAGGAACAGCACCTGATCGCTGGCGCATTGCTGGGCCACTTCGGCATCGGCGACCCCGGTCAGAAACACCGTGGTCACCTTGTAGCCGCTACCGGCGAACAAGCTGGCGTACTGCCGTGCGCAGTCCAGAAAAGGCCCGTCATAGCCATGACAGAACTGCAGGACATGGCGTTCAGCCGAGCGTGTCATAGGCATCCGCGCCGTCTTTGACCACCAGGATGTCTTCCATGATCAGGTATTGCAGGTCGGAGCCGAAGAACATGTTCAGCGCATCGGTCGGCGAGCAGATCATCGGCTCACCGCGACGGTTCAGCGAGGTGTTCAGCGACACGCCGTTGCCAGTCAGGTTCTCGAGCGCCTTCATCATGTCGTAGTAACGCGGGTTGTATTCGCGCTTGAGCACCTGGGCACGGGAGGTGCCATCTTCATGGACCACTTCCGGCACGCGGGTTTTCCACTCCTCGGCCACTTCAAAGGTGAAGGTCATGAACGGCGCCGGGTGATCGATCTTGATCATCTGTGGCGCGACGGTGTCGAGCATCGACGGGCAGAAAGGCCTCCAGCGCTCGCGGAACTTGATCTGGTGGTTGATGCGATCCGCTACACCGGCCACGCTCGGGCAACCGATGATCGAACGACCGCCCAAGGCGCGCGGGCCGAACTCCATGCGGCCCTGGAACCAGGCCACCGGATTACCATCGACCATGATCTTGGCGATCTGCTCCGGCATGTTGTCGAGCTTGCGCCACTTCGGCTTGTCGGCATGACGGGCGCAGGCGGCAATGACGTCTTCGTTGCTGTACGAAGGGCCGAGATAGACGTGTTCCATCTTCTCGACCGGCACGCCACGGGCATGAGACACGTAAGCGGCTGCGCCGACGGCCGTACCGGCGTCGCCCGAGGCAGGCTGGACGAACAGTTCCTTGACGTCCGGGCGGGCGATGATCTTCTGGTTGAGCTTGACGTTAAGCGCGCAACCGCCCGCGAATGCCAGCTTGCCGGTTTGCTTGAGCACATCGCTCAGGTAGTAGTCGATCATCTGCAGCGCCAGTTTTTCAAACAGTGCTTGCATGCTCGCGGCGTAGTGGATGTAAGGCTCGTCGGCGATATCGCCTTCGCGCTTTGGACCCAGCCACTCGATCAACTTGGGCGTGAAGTAGAAGCCCTTGCCCTTTTCCTTGTAGCGACGCAGGCCGATGACGTTGGCGTATTCGGTGTTGATCACCAGCTCGCCGTTTTCAAAGCTGGCCAGGCGCGAGAAGTCATATTTGCTGGCGTCGCCGTACGGCGCCATGCCCATGACCTTGAACTCGCCGTCGAGCATCTCGAAGCCCAGGAACTCGGTGATTGCGCCGTACAGCCCGCCCAGGGAGTCTGGGTCGAAGAATTCCTTGATCTTGTGGATCTTGCCGTTTTCGCCGTAGCCGAAAAAGGTGGTGGCGTATTCGCCCTTGCCGTCGATGCCCAGGATCGCGGTTTTTTCCTGGAAACCCGAGCAGTGATAGGCACTGGAGGCGTGCGCCAGGTGGTGTTCGACCGGTTCGATCTTGATCTTTTTCGGATCGAAACCCAGCTGCTCCAGGCACCAGACGATCTTCTTGCGATAGCGCTTGTAGCGACGGTTGCCCATCAGGATCGCGTCGAGTGCGCGGTCTGGGGCGTACCAGTAGCGCTTGGCGTAGTGCCAGCGAGCCTTGCCGAACAGGCTGATCGGTGCGAACGGAATCGCCACCACATCGACGTCCGACGGCTTGATGCCGGCCTGCTCGAGGCAGAACTTCGCCGACTCGTAAGGCATGCGGTTCTTTGCATGTTTGTCGCGAACGAAGCGCTCTTCTTCGGCGGCCGCGATCAGCTTGCCGTCGATATACAGGGCTGCGGAAGGATCATGGCTAAGGGCGCCGGACAGGCCAAGAATCGTCAATGCCAAGGGTCTAGCCTCTTCAATCTTCAAAAATGCGCTCTCGCAGAGTTTGCGAGCAGCAGCTAAAGGGCGGGATTATAGCCCATCGCACAGCCCGGTAGGAGCAGAGCTTGCTCGCGATGAACGCACCGCGGTTTGCCTGATACACCGCGGTGATCCTGATCCTGATCTTGATCTTGATCTTGATCTTGATCTTGATCTTCGAACACAGAAAGCCCAGACACCACGGATGTCCCTTCAGGAGGCCGAGTGGAGCACCTGCGTAGTGGGGTAAGGGCCATGGATGGCCCGCAAGCGCCGATGGGCCAGGGACGGCCCGTCGGCGCGGCCCCACGGAGCAGGTGCGGAGGGAGGGAACCCGGAGCGCAGCGTAGGGCCGTATGCGGGGACCAGGGGTTTTGCCTACTTTTGCCCCAACAAAAGTAGGACGCCGTAAAGGCGGAAAGGTGACTAAGCGTCACCCTCGCCAACGGATAAGTTCTCGATTCAAGGGTTTTGGTTCAACGAATGGAGAACATATCCAGATTACGCGCAGACGCGGACTCACCGTTCCGCCCTTACGGCGGGTCACTTTTTTTGGCGAAAAAGTAACCAAAACGCCGCGTCCCCGCATACGGCCCTACGCTTCGCTCCGGGTTCCCTCGCTCCCGCACTTGCTACGTGGGGACCGCGCCGACGGGCCGTCCCTGGCCCTACGGCGCTCTCGGGCCATCCATGGCCCTCGCCCCACTACGCAAGCGCTCCGCTCGGCCTCCTGAAGGGACGATCCGCGGTGTCTGGGCCATTTGTGCATAAAAATCAAAAGCCAAGAACCAAGAACCAAGAACCAAGAACCAAGAGCAGAAAGGCGTTTAAGCGCTGGGCAGGCGCTGATCCAGGAGTTGGTGCAAGGCACTGTCGCTTGGCCAGTTGCGCAAGAAGCGGGCGCGGTCTCGGGCGTAGGCCGCTGCGAAGCTGCTCTGGCTGCTGTGTTGGCACATGGCATCCAGGTCGATCAGCGCCCAGCGCTGGTCGTGCCAGAACAGGTTGTGACCCTTCAGGTCGCCATGGCTGATGCGCTCACGGGTCAGGTCCAGAAACAATTGATCCAGCGCCAGCAGCTCAACTTCGGGCACTTCCCCTGAGGCGATATAGGGCGCCAGGTGCTCGATGATGTCCGGCCCTGGCAGGTATTCGGTGACCAGGTAAGCCCGCCGACGCAGCCAGAAAAAACGATGCTCCAGCAAGGCCAACGGCTTGGGCGTGGCGATACCCAGAAACGCCAGGCGATTGCCTTCGACCCAGGAATGCCAGGCCCGGCTCGGGCGCCAGAAGCGCTTGAACCAGTGCAGCACATTCTTGATGTTATAGCGCTTGATCACCAGGCTTCGCCCCGCAACCTCGACGCGCCCGACACTGGCCGCACCTCCGGTCTTGTACAGATGCCCGCGGTCGAGCAAGGCATCGGCATCGGCCAGCACCGGCAGCATGGCCGGCTCTTCTTCGCGGCGAATGGCACGCAAGGCGAAAGCGCCAGCGCTTACGCTGAACAGCGTGCACTCACGCCCCACCTTGGCGAGATAATCCTTGAGCCGCCAGGCCCGAACCTTGTCGACCTGCTTTTGCAGGGCTTCCAGTGGCAGTGCGTGCTCACCGTTGACCAGCAGGTACTGGACCAGCAACTCTTCGGTGAAGGGTTCGAAATGGCGTGGAAGCTGCGCGAAGAACACGCCCAGGTTCTGCAGCACTTGCTGGCGCGACAGCGGCTTGCCGGCTTCCTCTGCACGCACTCCAGCGCCGTCGATCAAGTACAAATCACCGTGATGGCGCAGCAGGTTGTCCAGGTGCAAGTCTTCCTGCCACAGCCCCTTGGCGTGCATGGCGCCAATGGCTGCCAGTGCCTCGCCCAGCACTGCCTGCTGCTCATCGGCCAACGCCGGCATCTGCTCGACCGAAGCCCAGGCATCCCCCAGGCTATGGGCCTCTTCCAGATACTCGAAGAGCAGCCAGCCGCCCTCGCCTTCTTTCAAGCCATCAACCAGCAAGGCCGGGGTGGTGAGTTTTTGTTCGGCCAGCAGGCGTACACCGCCGAGTTCGCGCTGGAAATGCCGCGCCGCCTTCGAGCCCACCAGCAGCTTGGCCAGCACCGGACGACCACGCCAGACACCGGCCCCGACATAGCGCTGCCCGGGCAACACACGCAGCAGGCTGAGCAGTTGCAACTGCGCAGTGCCGGCCCCATCGGCCAGCTCGATGCTTAAGGGCAAGGCCGGGGCACGCCCAGCATTTTGCAACTCTGACAGGCGCATCAACGGGTTCCTTTGTGTTGGCGGCGCTGGGTTAGCCGCTTGAGCCAGGCATCCACCAGGGTGCTGTCCTCGCTCTGGTTCAGATAGGCGCCGAGGAACACGCGAATGTCGGCCTCGGCCCAGTCAGGTGCGCGGCGCAGCAGCGGTTCCAGATCCTTGACCCGGTCACGTTGACCGAACAGCAGCGGCCGGGTTTTCTCAAGGTCGATCAGTTGTGCCTGATAGCCTTCCCCCCGCGCGCGCAAAAAAATATGCTTGGGATAGAAACAGCCATGAACTTGCCCGGCACCGTGCAGCACACGGGCAAGGTCGCCACAGGCCCGCAGGATCGCAGCTCTCTGGACAGGCCCCAGGGCCGGCCATTGCAGCAACAGGCTGTCCAGATCGCTCCAGCCATCCAATGCGCGGGTCATCAGAATGGCCCGCGTTTCGCCGTCCACTCGACGCTGGCCAAAAAACACGGCCTGCAGGGCAGGAATCTGTAGTTTCTGGTATCGGCTGATATTGCGAAACTCACGCGCGAAGGTCGGCTCACCGAACGGCCTGCGTAGGGTGCGCGTCAGGTAATCGCTCTGGCGCTTGAGGTAAAACCCCTTGCCTTCCAGCTCCATGCGAAAAACGCTGCTCCATCCGCCACGCCCGGTATTGGGCTCATCGACCGCTTCAAGCTGCAGGCTCCAGAGTTCGTCAAAACCGGCCAGCCCATGGCGCTCTAGCAACGCCTGTTCGGTGCTGGCAATGAAATCACTCATTCGCGCCCCTCGAAAAACGTCACGATGTGTCGGATGCGGCGCTTGTCCGCCGCATTCAGGCGCGCGCGCTGACGGTATTGCAGGTAGAAGCGCAGGCGCTGCGTAGCCGACAGGTGATATTTGGCCACCTTGTCCAGGCAAGCCAGATCCTTGGTAATCCGGTAACGCAACATGAAGCCGACCCAGAAAGCCCCGGTCGGGCAGTCAATGAAATACAGCTTGTCGTTGTTATCGACCAGCAGGTTGCGCCACTTCAGGTCGTTATGGGTGAAGTGGTGGTCATGCATGATCCGCGTATTACGCGCCAACTGGCGGCTGATGCGGTCGACCCAGCTGGCATCAGCCAGCAACGGGTCTTTGCGATCAGCCAGCGCCGACAAGTCTTCGGTATTCGGCAGCTCACGGGTGATCATCGCACCGCGGCCGAAAACAGTACCGCGACGCTCCAACCCCCAGGCCACTACCTCGGCAGTGGGAATGCCCCACTTGGCGAACAGTTTGAGGTTCTGCCATTCGGACTTGACCCGCGGGCAGCCCACATAGCGACGCAAGCCCTTGCCGGCACCGACATAGCGCTTGACGTAGTAGTTGACCCCGTCGCGCTTGACCCGAATCACTTCCGACAGCGGGTCCTGGGTCAGGCGCTCGCCCTGAAGGGCAAATACCGCTTCCAGGCTGCCAAAATCATCCGCCAGAGACGCGTAAGCAGGTTCCAGTTTCCAACCCGCCATCAGAGCGCGTCCCCATAGCGTTGTTTACGGTCGTACAGCTTGGCAGCCTTGGCGTCGAGCCAGGCCAGCAGTGCGGCTTCCTCACGCAGGATCTGGCGCAGCGGCTGCTGGAAATAACCACGCAGAAAACGCAGCTTGTCACGACGGGTGAGGCCGATGTCCAGTGCCGAGAAATACAACGCCGCCAAGTCTTTGTTACGCCAGCGACGGGTGATCTGCGAGCGGGTCTGGGCCCGGTGCAGGTCGATCACCGACAGCCTGAAATCATCAGCCGTCACCGGCTTATCCGTGTGCAGCAGAAAGTGGCAGATATAGCAGTCGCGGTGATTGACCCCGGCACGGTGCATGCCTCCGGTCATCTTCGCCACTTCAGCGATCAGCGCGCGCTTGAGTCGTGGCTCTGGCGGGTTGCGCTGCCAGTCCAGGCTGAAGTCTTCGAGGCTGACGGTGGGCGCCAGCTCCTCGGTGACGATAAACGAGTGCTGGCTCGCCGGGTTGCTGCCACGCTCGCCATAGGCCACGGCGGTCATGGTCGGCACACCGACTTGGTGCAAGCGCTGGATCGCCCGCCATTCCTGGCCAGCACCGAGCACCGGCAGCTTGGCGGTGGTGAGGTTCTTGATGATTTCGCCCCAGCCGATACCCCGGTGGATCTTGACGAAATAGCCGCGCCCTTCGACCTCAGTGCGCAAGGTCCGACGGCCTTCGAGCTCGCGATAGACTTCGCCCTGCAAGGCTTCGACTTCGGTAAACGCATCGCGCCCGGCCCACAGGCGCTTGAACGGTTCTGCCAGTATCAATTTCATGCGCGCCCCTGTGCCAGGATCACATCCGCTGCGTGCTGCGGCATGCTGTAGAGGTCGGCCGTATCGGCAAACGCCAACCCATTGCGGCCCCATGCGGCCCGGGCGGCATCGTCTTCGAGCATGCGCACCAGATAGCGGTTGAGCTGCTCCTGCTCGAAGGGCTCATCCAGCACCAGGCCGCTGTCGGCCTCGGCAATGTAGTGGGCGTAGCCACAGACGGCCGACACCAGCACCGGCAAGCCGGCCACCAGTGCTTCGAGCAGCACAGTGCCGGTGTTCTCGTTATAGGCCGGGTGAATCAGCACATCGGCGCCCAACAGGAAGCGCGGGATATCACTGCGCCCCTTGAGAAACTGCACATGATCGCCCAGCCCCAGGGTTGCGCTCTGCAGCTGGAAGACCTTGGGGTCGTCCTGGCCGATGACCAGCAGCCGCGTACGTTTTTTAAGCGTCGCAGGCAATGCGGCCAACGCTTTGAGGCTGCGGTCCACGCCCTTGGTCTTGAAGCCCGAGCCGATTTGCACCAGCAACAGCTCATCGTCCTTGACGTTGAACTCGCGGCGAAAGCCTTCGCGAACTTCGGCCGCATTGGCAGGGGCGCGGCGGTCCTGGGCAATGCCCGGTGGCAGCAGGTGGAAACGCTCGAGCGGGGTGTCGTAGTGCTTGATAAACAGCGGCTGCTGCACTTCGGAAATCATCAGCACTTCGGTCTTGGCATCTTTGCCAAACACCGCGCGCTCATATTCGGCGAAGTGGCGATAACGGCCCCAGCGGCGGTAAAAGGAGTTGCGCAGGTTCTGCGCCTTGTCCTCGAAACAGCCGTCGGCGGCGTAGTAGACGTCCAGCCCCGGCATTTTGTTGAAGCCGATCAGCCGATCGACCGGGCGCTTGGCCAGGTCAGCCTGCATCCAGGCGGTCAGCTTTTCGTTGCGACGGTGGTTGAACAACGCCTTGACCGGCGCCACCAGCACTTCAAAACCGGGCGGCACGTCGCCTTCCCAGATGAGGGTGTAGACGCGGATCTGATGCCCGCGCTGCTGGCACTCCAGGGCGATGCGCATAAAGTCGCGCTGCAGGCCGCCGAAGGGGAAATATTTGTAAAGCACAAAAGCCAGTTGCATCAACGAAGATCCTCGGCCAGCAGCAGCGCAGCCAGTCGGCTGGCCACACGCTCGGGATTCAGGCGAGTGAAGCACAGTGGCCACTCGCGTTTGAGATCAAAACGACGCTGGTCTTCAGCGGTCGGTTGATAGGTGCATTTCTTTTGCAGGCACGGTGCACAGGCAAAGTCGCTGGCCATATGTATCTGCACGCTGCCATAGGCACCGGTAAGCCCTGGATTGGTCGGGCCGAACAAGGACAGGGTCGGCACGTCCAGCGCCGCGGCCAGATGGCCCAGGCCGGTGTCCACGGCAACGCACGCCTTGGCCGTGGCCAGGATGCGCCCGACACCGGCCAGGTTCAGCTTGGGCAGTACCACGACATTGTCCAGCCCCTTGGCTATGCGCTCGGCGCGCGCCAGTTCAGCCGGGTTGCCCCAGGGCAGGCGCACTTCGATATTGGCCAGCGCCAGGCGCTGGGCCAGTTCGCGCCAATAGGCCTCGGGCCAGTGCTTGGTGTCCCAGGTGGTGCCATGCAAAAACAGTACGAAGGGTTTGTCGGCAGGCTTGTCCACCAACTTGCTGCGATCCAGGCCGTAATCGCCCATGCCCGCGGGCAAGTCGTAGCCGAGCGCCATGGCGAACAATTGTCGTATCCGCTCCACGGCATGCTGCCCGCGAGCCACTGCCAGGCGGCGCTGGTAGAAACGGCTGGCCAGTGGTTCGCGCACTGAGTCTTTATCGAGTCCCGCCACGGGAGCCTTGACGTAGCGGGTCAACCAGGCGCTCTTGAGCAAACCCTGGGCATCGATCACCAGATCGTACTGGCGCTCGCGAACCTGGCGCTTGAACGCCCGCCACTCACCGTTCTTGAAGGTCTGCCAGAGGTTTTTGCGCCAGCGCCGAATGGCCACCGGGATCACCCGATCGACCGCCGGGTGCCAGCTCGGGATTTCAGCGAAGCCTTCTTCCACCACCCAGTCGAAGCGAATGCCCGGGATCGCCCGGGCAGCATCGGTCAGGGCTGGCAAGGTATGAATGACGTCGCCAAGCGATGAGGTCTTGATCAGCAGTACCCGCAACTTAATCAACCCCTGCCTGGATTTCGACCACTTGTGAGCCGTTCAAGCGCTGCAAGGCGGCCGCCACGACATCCGGCTCCAGCTGGCGCAGGCAATTGTAATGACCGAAGCGGCAGGTGCGATCGAAGCAGGGGCTGCAATCGAGCCCCAGACGAACGATTTCGACCTGCTCGGCCAATGGCGGCGTAAAGCCCGGAGACGTCGAGCCATAGACCGCCACCAGCGGGCGGTTCAACGCCGCCGCCACGTGCATCAGGCCCGAATCGTTGGACACCACCGCATCGCTGCAGGACATCAGGTCGATGGCTTCGGCCAGCGACGTTTCGCCACTGAGGTTCACCGCCTCTTCACGCAGGCCTGGAATCAGCCTGTCACGAATCGACTCGCCCACCGCATGATCGTTTTTCGAGCCGAACAGCCAGACCTGCCAACCTTCGCGGATCTTAATCTCGGCAACCTTGGCGTAGTGCTCGGACGGCCAGCGCTTGGCTTCGCCGAACTCGGCACCGGGGCACAGCGTCAGGACCGGACGGTCCAGCGCCAGGCCGAACTTGGCCAAGGCCGCATCACGGCTGGCGGTTTCGATTTGCAGGCTCGGCCGTGGATACGGCTTGGGCAGCTCGGCACCGGGCTCATAGGCCAGGGCCATGAAGCGCTCGATCATCAGCGGGTAACGCTCTTTATCCAGCGTGCGCACGTCATTGAGCAAGCCATAGCGAAACTCGCCACGCCAACCGGTGCGCTTGGGGATGCCGGCAAAAAACGGCACCAACGCGGACTTGAGCGAGTTGGGCAGCAAGATGGCCTGGTCATATTGGCCGGCCAGCGACTTGCCGATCTTGCGCCGGGTCGCCAACTCAAGCACGCCATGGCCGAGCGGAAAGCTCAAGGCCTGACGCACTTCGGGCATCCTCTCCAGGATCGGCCGGCTCCACTCCGGGGCCAGTACATCGATCACACACCCTGGGTGACGCTGCTGCAGGCACTGGAACAGGGTCTGGGCCATTACCATATCGCCCACCCAACTGGGCCCAACGATCAGAATTCTCATGTATTTTCCAGAAACGAGCAGGGAGGCTACAGCCTGTTCGAAAACAGCCTGGCCTCCCCGTCTTTATAATCAGGCTTGGCTTACAAGTGTACGCCACTCCAGAAAAAGCGTGCGCTTGCCACCATTGCAGGCGCCCTTGCTGGCTGGGCGCCTCTTCAACTCAACGTTCAACTCAACCCCATCTGGGCCCAGATACGCAGCACTTCACGGCGCTCACTGACAAATTGATCAGCGGCGATCACCCCGGCCTGCTTTTGCAAAGCCTGCCGGTGAGCGGCCGAACGATAGGCCTTGTAGACCTCCCGCAACAGGTTGGCGTCGCTCGCGGGCATCAACCCCGCCTGCTCCAGGCCTTCCAGAATACGGATATTGTCGGTGTAGCGCGTCAGTGCCGGGTGTTCATGGGACCAGGCCAAGGCCGCGTATTGCACCATAAATTCAATATCGACGATACCACCGGCATCCTGCTTGATATCGAAGGGCGAAGCCGCCTGGAAGGCATTGGCCCCGGTGCCGGCAGCCGTCGCCTTGCTGCCAAGGTTCTCGCGCATCTTGGCGCGCATTTCGCTGACTTCCAGCGCCAGAGCCGGCAGGTCTCTTTTACGGCCAAGAATCTCGGCGCGGACTTTTTCGAAGGACTCACCCACAGCCTTGCACCCGACCAACACCCGCGCCCGCACCAGTGCCTGGTGCTCCCAGGTCCAGGCTTCGCTTTCCTGGTAGCGCTGGAAAGCACCCAGTGAACTGACCAACAGCCCCGAAGCACCAGAAGGCCGCAAGCGCATGTCCACCTCATAGAGCTGGCCGGAGTTGGTCTGGGTGGTCAGCAGGTGAATGATGCGCTGCCCCAGGCGCGTAAAGAACTGCGCCCCATCGATGGGTTTTGCACCATCGGTTTCGGCTTGCGGGTCGCCGTCATGGACAAACACCAGGTCCAGGTCCGAGCCGTGGCCCAGCTCGATACCCCCGACCTTGCCATAGCCCACGATGACAAAACCCGGATCGCACAGGCTGCCGTCGCTGCGCTGGGGCTGGCCATGCTTGGCCACGGCCTGGCGCCAGGCCAGGGCCAGTACTTGCTCCAGAATCACTTCGGCCAACCAGGTCAGGTAGTCACTGACTTTCATCAAAGGCAGGTTACCGGCGATCTCCGAGGCGGCGACCCGCAGGCTGTGGGCCAACTTGAAGTGACGCAGGGCTTCCATCTGCTGTTCGAGATCGTCCTCGGGAATCCGTGTCAGCCGCTCGCGCAGTTCGCCAGCAAGCTCCGGCGCCAGCGGCGGGCTGTACAACCGACCTTCATTAAGCAGTTCATCGAGCAGCAGCGGGAAGCGCGTGATCTGCTCGGCAATCCAGGGGCTGGCGGCGCAGAGTGTCAGCAGGCGGCGCAGTGCACCGGGGTTTTCTGTCAGCAACACCAGATAGGCAGAGCGGCGCGCCACGGCTTCGACCAAGGGCAGCACCCGCTCCAGCACCAGGTCCGGGTCTTTGTGCTCCACGGCCTGGGCCAGCAAACGCGGGATAAAGGCATCCAGACGCTCGCGCCCCAAGCGCTGCATGGCACGCAACTGTGGGCTGGCACGCAGCCCGGCCAATTGGCGCAAAGCCTTGGGCCCATCGACAAAGCCTGCCTCGTGCAGTTGTCGGCAGGCTGCTTCGTCATTCTGTTCTTCTTCCCACAGCGGCAACCATTCGCCACCGACCACCACTTCGCCTTCGTCGCCTTCCTCTTCATCCGGGTCAGCGATGACCTGGCGGAAATGCCAATCGATACGCCCGCGCCAATGCATCAACTGCGCATGGAACGCCGGCCAGTCGGCAAAGCCCAGCATAAAGGCAATGCGCGCCCGGTCCTGGTCGTTATCGGGCAGCATCTGGGTCTGGCGATCGGCAATCGCCTGGATCGCGTGTTCGGTGTAGCGCAGAAATTCATAGCCCTCACGCATCTCGGTGATCACCGCCGCCGGCAGGTAACCTTGACCTTCCAGCGTGGCCAGCACCTTGAGCAGGGGCCGCTGTTGCAAGCTCAGGTCGCGCCCGCCGTGGATCAGCTGAAAGGCCTGGGCGATAAACTCCACTTCACGAATGCCGCCCGAGCCCAGCTTGATGTTCTCGGACATGCCCTTGCGGCGGACTTCCTGCTGGATCAGTTGCTTCATGGTCCGCAGTGCTTCGATCGCAGAAAAGTCCAGATAGCGCCGGTAAACGAAGGGGCGCAGCATGTCCAGCAGTTGCGCGCCGCTGGCCTGGTCACCGGCTACAACGCGCGCCTTGATCATGGCGTAGCGTTCCCAGTCACGGCCCTGGTCCTGGTAGTACTGCTCAAGGGCATTGAAGCTGAGCACCAGCGCCCCGGAGGAGCCATAGGGGCGCAGGCGCATGTCGACGCGGAACACAAAGCCGTCGACGGTAATCGGGTCCAGCGCCTTGATCAGCCGCTGCCCCAGGCGCATGAAAAACTCCTGGTTATCCAGTGGGCGCTTCACCCCTTCGGTCTCGCCGCCTTCGGGGTAGGCGAAGATCAGGTCGATGTCCGAGGACAGGTTCAACTCCACCGCCCCCAGCTTGCCCATGCCCAGCACCACCATCGGCTGCGGCTGGCCGCTGCGCCGCCCCATGGGCGTGCCGAACTGCTGGCAGTGACGCGGGTACAGCCATTGGTAAGCCTGATCGATGCAGGCATCCGCCATGTCGGAGAGATCGCGACAGGTTTGCACCAGGTCCGCCTGGCGGGTCAGATCACGCCAGATGATCCGTACCTGATGACGGGTGCGCTGACGGCGCAATGCTCGGCCCAGGGCCTCTTCGGTCTCGGCAGGTTGAGCTGCGGTGGTGATCTGTGCGCACAACTCGCCCGCTGCATACGGGCGGTCAAGCTCCCCACTGCTGACCAGCCCAAGCAGCATGGTCGGGTCGCGCAGAGACTGTTCAAGGACAAATTCGCTGGCCGCACAGACACGACCGAACGCTTCCCAGCGCTGAGCATCCCAACCGTCGAGGCTGGCATCGGGCACTTGCAGGGCGGCGGCGCGCCATGAGGCTTCATTGCGTGCCAACAAGGGTTGAAGGTTCGCAGGCAAATCGACCAGCAAAGGCAGGCTCATGGACTATCCTTGATCGGCGTGGAATGAACAGTGAGGAAAAAGTCTGGAGATAGCGCTATCACAAAGACTGTCGTACAAAAGTTATAAATAGCTAAAAAACCCGATTCTCTGGCAGAAAGCATCGCGAACCACCTTGTAAAGACTTGTTTTTTACCAACCTTACCGATTACTCCCACAACCCGGCAGGAGGCCAAAAGCCGTGTTTATGTAGTTTTACTACTATGCAACCCGCTTGAAAGCATGAAATAGCTGTCGATTTGTAGTAAAACTACATCGCCGGAGTAACCCCCGGTAATCCAAGAATTCATGTCGTCTGCCCACAAGGCCAGTCGCAAACTCAGGCAACCGATTCTGGAAGCCTTTCCGCCCTGGAGCAAGCCATGCAAGACCTCGATCCCGTCGAAACCCAGGAATGGCTGGACGCCCTGGAGTCGGTTCTCGACAAAGAAGGCGAAGACCGCGCTCACTATCTGATGACCCGTATGGGCGAGCTGGCCACCCGCAGTGGTTCGCAGCTGCCGTACGCCATCACCACGCCATACCGCAACACGATTCCCGTTACCCACGAAGCACGCATGCCTGGCGACCTGTTCATGGAACGCCGCATTCGCTCGTTGGTACGTTGGAACGCGCTGGCAATGGTGATGCGCACCAACCTGAAGGATTCGGATCTGGGCGGCCATATTTCCAGCTTCGCCTCCAGCGCCACTTTGTATGACATCGGCTTCAACTACTTCTTCCAGGCGCCAACCGACGAGCATGGCGGCGACCTGATCTACTTCCAGGGCCACGCTTCGCCTGGCGTCTATGCCCGTGCCTTCATGGAAGGCCGGATCACTGAAGACCAGATGAACAACTTCCGCCAGGAAGTCGATGGCAAGGGCCTGTCGTCCTACCCTCACCCATGGCTGATGCCTGATTTCTGGCAGTTCCCGACCGTATCCATGGGTCTGGGTCCGATCCAGGCGATCTACCAGGCTCGTTTCATGAAGTACATGGAAAGCCGTGGCTATATCCCTGCTGGCAAGCAGAAGATCTGGTGCTTCATGGGCGACGGCGAGTGTGACGAGCCGGAATCCCTGGGCGCGATCTCCCTGGCTGGCCGCGAGAAGCTGGACAACCTGATCTTCGTCATCAACTGCAACCTGCAGCGCCTCGACGGCCCGGTTCGCGGCAACGGCAAGATCATCCAGGAACTCGAAGGCGTGTTCCGTGGCGGTGGCTGGAACGTCAACAAAGTCGTCTGGGGCCGCTTCTGGGACCCACTGCTGGCCAAGGACACCGACGGTATCCTGCAGCGCCGCATGGACGAAGTCATCGACGGCGAGTACCAGAACTACAAGGCCAAGGACGGCGCGTTCGTCCGTGAGCACTTCTTCAACACCCCAGAACTCAAGGCCATGGTCGAAGACCTGTCCGACGACGAGATCTGGAAGCTCAACCGTGGCGGTCACGACCCGTACAAGGTCTATGCGGCCTACCACCAGGCGGTCAACCACAAAGACCAGCCGACCGTTATCCTGGCCAAGACCATCAAGGGTTACGGCACCGGTGCTGGCGAAGCCAAGAACACCGCGCACAACACCAAGAAGGTCGACGTCGACAGCCTGCGTCAATTCCGCGATCGCTTCGACATCCCGGTCAAGGACGAAGAAATCGAAAACCTGCCATTCTTCAAACCTGAAGAAGGCAGCGCCGAAGCCCGCTACCTGAGCGAGCGCCGTACTGCCCTGGGCGGTTTCGTGCCTCAGCGTCGCGCCAAGAGCTTCAGCATCCCGACCCCGCCACTGGAAACCCTCAAGGCGATCCTGGACGGCTCGGGCGACCGTGAAATCTCCACCACCATGGCCTTCGTGCGGATCCTCGCGCAGCTGGTCAAGGACAAGGAAATCGGCCAGCGCATCGTCCCGATCATCCCGGACGAAGCCCGTACCTTCGGTATGGAAGGCATGTTCCGCCAGTTGGGCATCTACTCGTCCGTCGGCCAGCTCTACGAGCCAGTCGATAAAGACCAGGTGATGTTCTACCGCGAAGACAAGAAAGGCCAGATCCTGGAAGAAGGCATCAACGAAGCGGGCGCCATGAGCTCCTTCATCGCTGCCGGTACTTCGTACTCGAACCACAACCAGCCGATGCTGCCGTTCTACATCTTCTACTCGATGTTCGGTTTCCAGCGTATCGGTGACCTGGCATGGGCCGCTGGCGACAGCCGTACCCGTGGCTTCCTGATCGGCGGTACTGCCGGGCGTACCACCCTCAACGGTGAAGGCCTGCAGCACGAAGACGGTCACAGCCATATGCTGGCCGCGACCATCCCGAACTGCCGCACCTATGACCCCACCTACGGCTACGAGCTGGCGGTGATCATTCAGGACGGCATGAAGAAGATGACCGAACAGCAACAGGACATCTTCTACTACATCACCGTGATGAACGAAGCCTACACCCAGCCGGCCATTCCGGCAGGCGTCGAGGAAGGTATCGTCAAGGGTATGTACCTGCTCGAGGAAGACACCCGGGAAGCTGCGCACCACGTACAACTGCTGGGTTCCGGCACCATCCTGCGTGAAGTCCGCGAAGCGGCGAAGATCCTGCGTGAAGAGTTCAACGTTGGCGCTGACGTGTGGAGCGTTACCAGCTTCAACGAACTGCGTCGCGACGGCTTGGCCGTAGAGCGCAGCAACCGTCTCAAGCCGGGTCAGAAGCCACAAATCACCTACGTTGAAGAGTGCCTGGCTGGCCGTAAGGGTCCGGTCATCGCTTCCACCGACTACATGAAGCTGTTCGCCGAGCAGATTCGCCAGTGGGTGCCGAGCAAAGAGTTCAAAGTCCTGGGTACCGATGGCTTCGGTCGCAGCGACAGCCGCAAGAAGCTGCGTCACTTCTTCGAAGTTGACCGCCACTTCGTCGTGCTGGCTGCCCTGGAAGCCTTGGCTGACCGTGGCGATATCGAACCGAAGGTCGTGGCTGAAGCCATCACCCGATTCGGCATCGACCCGGACAAACGCAACCCACTGGACTGCTGAGGAGTATTTTTAAGTGAGCGAACTCATTCGCGTACCTGACATCGGCAGCGGTGAAGGTGAAATCATTGAGCTGTTCGTCAAGGTCGGCGACCGCATCGAAGCGGACCAGAGTCTCCTGACCCTGGAGTCGGACAAGGCGAGCATGGAGATCCCGGCCCCCAAGGCCGGCGTCATCAAGAGCCTGAAGGTCAAGCTGGGTGATCGCCTGAAAGAAGGCGACGAACTGATGGAACTGGAAGTCGAGGGCGCAGCTGCTGCGCCTGAGGCTCCGGCCGCTGCTGCCCCGGCTGCCGCTCCGGCACCTGCCGCAGCGCCGGCTGCTCCTGCTGCGGCGCCTGCTGCTGCCGCCGCTGCCACTGTCCAGGACATTCATGTCCCGGACATCGGCTCCTCGGGCAAGGCCAAGATCATCGAAGTACTGGTCAAGGCCGGCGACACCGTCGAAGCCGACCAGTCGCTGATCACCCTGGAATCGGACAAGGCGAGCATGGAAATCCCATCGCCTGCCGCCGGCGTGGTTGAAAGCGTCATTGTCAAACTGGACGACGAAGTCGGTACCGGCGACCTGATCCTGAAGCTGAAGATCGCAGGCGCAGCTCCGGCTGCTGCCCCGGCTCCAGCTGCAGCTGCAGCTGCAGCTCCAGCCGCGCCTGCTGCTGCACCTGCGCCAGCTGCCGCTCCAGCGGCCAAGGCTGCACCTGCGCAAGTGGCAGCGCCTGCCGCCAACGGTGCCAAGGTTCACGCAGGCCCGGCTGTTCGTCAGTTGGCCCGCGAGTTCGGCGTCGAGCTGAGCGCGGTCGCTGCCAGCGGCCCGCACGGCCGTGTGCTGAAAGAAGACGTTCAGGTTTACGTCAAGGCCATGATGCTCAAGGCCAAGGAAGCACCGGCCGGCGGCGCAACCGGTGGCGCGGGCATCCCGCCGATCCCGGAAGTCGATTTCAGCCGCTTCGGTGAAACCGAAGAAGTGCCGATGACTCGCCTGATGCAGATGGGTGCGACCAACCTGCACCGCAGCTGGCTGAACGTGCCTCACGTTACCCAGTTCGACCAGGCTGATATCACTGAGCTTGAAGCCTTCCGCGTTGCACAGAAAGCCGTTGCCGAGAAAGCCGGCGTCAAGCTGACCGTGCTGCCTCTGCTGCTCAAGGCCTGCGCGCACCTGCTCAAGGAACTGCCGGACTTCAACAGCTCGCTGGCGCCAAGTGGCAAGGCGATCATCCGCAAGAAGTACGTCAACGTCGGTTTTGCCGTCGACACTCCGGAAGGCCTGCTGGTACCGGTCATCAAGAACGTCGACCAGAAGAGCCTGCTGCAACTGGCTGGCGAAGCGGCGGCCCTGGCTGAAAAAGCCCGGAACAAAAAGCTGTCGGCTGACGACATGCAAGGCGCCTGCTTCACCATTTCCAGCCTCGGCCACATTGGCGGCACCGGCTTCACGCCGATCGTCAACGCGCCGGAAGTGGCGATCCTGGGTGTCTCCAAGGCAACCATGCAGCCGGTCTGGGACGGCAAAGCCTTCCAGCCTAAGCTGATGCTGCCACTGTCGCTGTCCTACGATCACCGCGTGATCAACGGCGCTGCAGCTGCACGCTTCACCCAACGCCTGGGTCAACTGCTGCAAGACATCCGCACCATGCTGCTGTAATGCTCAAAGGGCTCCCTGCCTTGCAGGGAGCCCCGCTGCACCGATTTCGAGCTGCCACGCTCGTACCTCAACCCCGCTTTGGCGGGGCTTTTTTTGCCTCGTAAAACCCCACCCCGCCCCACCGCCAGAGGCAACTGTAGCCGCTGCCGAAGGCTGCGATGCGGCCCGTCAGGGGCGCTAATGTGGATGTTAGATCCTGCGCCCGCTTTGCGGTGGTCCGGCATTCCGGCGATCGCAGCCTTCGGCAGCGGCTACAGCAGTTGGGGCTGACCCTGGCCATGGACGATTTCGGCACCGGCTATTCATCGCTGAGCTACCTGAAAAAGTTTCCCATCGACGTCCTCAAGATCGATCGCAGCTTTATCAGCGAGATCCCGGCCAACCAGGACGACATGGAAATCACCTCGGCGGTGATCGCCATGGCCCACAACCTCAAGCTCAAGGTCGTGGCCGAAGGCGTGGAAACCGCCGAGCAATTGGCCTTTTTGCGTCGTCACCGCTGCGATGTCGGCCAAGGCTATTTGTTCGACCGCCCGATACCGGGCAGCGAGCTTACCGAAAAGCTCAAACGCTACCCACGCAGACCAATGGCCTGACAGGCGCGTAACAGTCGGGCAAACTACCGGTCTATCGAATAGTGATCGCACCGGCCCACAAGAGCCGGGTGGTCGTGTCTGTCTAACGAGAGGATGTCTAAATGGCCCTGCGCTCGGAGATTCTGGTGAACAAAAACGTACTGCCAACTAAAGAACAAGCCCTACCCGGCCGCGATTCTCCGGTTAAAGTCCCGGACGAACATTTCGTCAATCACAACCCGCTCCTGGGCCCATTCCCAGGTGAGGTGGAGTTCGCCATTTTCGGCCTGGGTTGCTTCTGGGGTGCCGAGCGCCTCTTCTGGCAGCGCGAAGGCGTTTACAGCACGTCGGTAGGTTACGCCGGCGGCTTCACGCCGAACCCGACCTACGACGAAGTGTGCTCTGGCCTGACCGGCCATAGCGAAGTGGTGCTGGTGGTCTACACGCCAAGCGAGGTCAGCTACGAGGAACTGCTGGCAATGTTCTGGGAAAAGCACAACCCTACCCAGGGCATGCGCCAGGGCAATGACATTGGCACCCAGTACCGCTCGGTGATCTACACCACTATCCCCGAGCAACTGGAGCAGGCCAAGGCCAGCGAGAAAAAGTTCCAGGCTGAGCTGGACAAGGCCGGGCTGGGTGCTATCACGACTGAAATCGACGAAGCCCCGACCTTCTACTACGCCGAGGCGTATCACCAGCAGTACCTGGCCAAGAATCCGCAAGGTTACTGTGGCCTCGCCGGCACTGGGGTTTGCCTGCCGGCCTGATTGAACCGCTCCCATTGGCTGCGATGGCCATAGGTATCTACACAACTCTGGGGCAGCGCGGCTCTTGTAGCCGCTGCCGAGGTACGAGGCTGCGATCGGCGGCGAAGCCGTCGTAAATTCAGGCCCTTCGGTGTGCCTGATGGATTATGGTCTCAGGTTTTACGGCCGCTTCGCTGCCGATCGCAGCCTCGTACCTCGTCAGCGGCTACATTCGTAGCAGTACGCCAAAAGATGTGTAGATACCTATGCTGCGATGGCCTCACCGCGGTGCATCAGGCAAACCGCGGGGCATTCATCGCGTTACTCGGCAATCAACCAATCCATCCGCCAACTGCCCTTGGTCTGCCCCAGTACCTCGGCCAGCCATGGCAATAGCTCACGCAGCTCTTCTTCCAGCCCCCACGGCGGGTTGGCAATCGCCAGGCCCGAACCGTTGAGGCTTTGCGGCGTCTCCAGCGGATGCACCAGCAACTCCACACGCAGCAATTTCGGCGCGCCGGTGCTGGTCAGGTCGTTGTAGAAACGAGTCATCTGACGCGCATCATCCTTGATCGGATACCAGATGGCCGCCACGGTCTGGCGCATGCGGGCAATGGTTTCCTTGAGCGCCTGGCTGCAACGCTTGAGCTCGTCGAGCTGCTCGAACGGCGGATCGATCAACATCACAGCGCGCTTCTCGGCCACTGGCAGCAAGGCGCGCGGCACATGCCAGCCCTCACCCAGATGCACCGACACCCGCGGGTCGCGCTTCATGTTTTCCTTGAGCAGCTGCCCATCTTCGGGGTGCTTCTCGTTGAGCAACACGCGGTCCTGCTGACGCGCCAAGCGCCGAGCCAGCTCCGGGGAGCCAGGGTAATACCGCAGCTCACCGTCCGGGTTCATCTTGCCGAGGATGCGCAGGTAGTCCGCCGTCATCGCCGGCAAGTCCTGGCGCCCCCACAGGCGAGCAATGCCCTCCAGCCATTCACCGGTGCGGCTGGCTTCGTCGCCGCGCAAGTCGTACAGGCCAAGCCCTGCATGGGTGTCCAGGTAGGCAAACGGCTGCTCCTTGCGTGACATCAAGGCAATCAGACGGGTCAAAACAAGGTGTTTGAAGACGTCGGCGTGGTTGCCGGCGTGGTAGGCGTGACGATAGTTCATGGCAACTCCTGCAAGGCCGCAGAGTTTACCTTGCGCGGCGGCGCACGTCAGGTCGCCACTGGGCAGATCGCCTGGCAAAAACAGAACCGGCCCGACATCCAGAGGATGCGGGCCGGTGATGGAGCGCGTCAGCGAAAGCTGATTACTTGTCTTTGTGGTAAGCCGCTTCAGCAGCAGCGAAGCGCGTCAGCATGCTGGCCGAAGGCTTGCCCATCGAGCTCACCAGCAAGATGGCGATGCTGGCGAAGATGAAGCCCGGGATGATTTCGTAAAGGCCCATGATCGCGAAGTGTTTCCACACGATCACGGTAATCGCACCTACCAGGATACCGGCCAAGGCGCCGTTGCGGGTCATGCCCTTCCATAGCACCGAGATCAGTACCACGGGGCCGAAGGCAGCACCGAAGCCCGCCCAGGCATAGCTCACCAGGCCCAGGACGCGGTTTTCCGGGTTGGACGCCAGGGCAATGGCAACCAGCGCAACCAGCAAGACCATGGCGCGACCGACCCAGACCAGCTCGACTTGCGTAGCGGTTTTACGCAGGAAGGTCTTGTAGAAGTCTTCGGTCAGGGCGCTGGAGCACACCAGCAACTGGCAGCTCAGGGTACTCATCACGGCAGCCAGGATGGCCGACAGCAATACACCGGCAATCCATGGGTTGAACAGGATCTTGGCCAGTTCGATAAACACACGCTCATGGTTCTCGGTGACAGGAGCTGCGAGATCCGGGTGCGCCGAGAAGTAAGCGATACCGAAGAAGCCTACCGCCACGGTGCCGCCCAGGCACAGGATCATCCAGGTCATGGAGATGCGACGTGCATTGGCAATCGACTTGACCGAATCAGCGGCCATGAAGCGCGCCAGGATATGCGGCTGGCCGAAGTAGCCCAGGCCCCAGCCCATCAGCGAGATAATGCCGATGAAGGTGGTGTTCTTGAGCATGTCGAAGTTGCTTGGGTCTTGCGCTTCGATTGCCAGGAACGTGGTGTCGATGCCGCCAGTGGCGAGCATGACCACGATCGGGGTCAGGATCAGGGCGAAGATCATCAGCGTGGCCTGGACGGTGTCAGTCCAGCTCACTGCCAGGAAACCACCGACGAAGGTGTAGGCAATAGTGGCGGCAGCGCCGGCCCACAGCGCAGTCTCGTAGGGCATGCCGAAGGTCGATTCGAACAGACGGGCGCCAGCCACGATGCCGGAAGCGCAATAGATGGTGAAGAACACCAGGATCACGACCGCCGAGATAATCCGCAGCATGCCGCTCTGGTCGTCGAAACGACTGGAGAAGTAGTCTGGCAGGGTCAGGGCGTCGCCGTTGTGCTCGGTCTGCACACGCAGGCGGCCGGCCACGAACAGCCAGTTCAGGTAGGCGCCGATGATCAGGCCGATGGCAATCCAGCCTTCGGAAAGGCCCGACATATAGATGGCACCTGGCAAGCCCATCAGCAACCAGCCGCTCATGTCGGAAGCGCCAGCCGAGAGCGCAGTCACCACGCTGCCCAGGCTACGACCGCCAAGGATGTAGTCGGAAAGGTTGTTGGTAGAGCGATAGGCCATGAAACCAATCAGGACCATTGCCGCGATGTAGATCACGAACGTGATCAGGGTGGGGTTGCTTACACTCATGATGTGGCGCCCTGGTGTTTGTTTTTATGGAGGGGTGAAACGCTCTTTATGGGAGGTTGCACCTAGGCGGCGAATCCTATGCAACAACAGGAATAAGGTGCAACCAATATTTGCCCAGCAGTTGCACCTCGTCGGAAATTTTCGATCAAAAGCGGTTTTTGCTTCTTTTGGGAGCAAAAAAACGACTTTTCAGAAGCAAAAACACCAAAAACAACCGAAATTCACTACCGCCCCCTGCAGTGTAGTACCTCATGGAAAATTTCCTACAAACGGAGGTTGCACTAGGTTGCACCCTTCCATCGCCAGCGTTAATCTTGGCACCAGCTTGTGCCGCACCACCGTGGCGATAATGAGGATAAGAAATGGCGACTACCACCCTTGGGGTCAAACTCGACGACCCTACCCGCGAGCGACTGAAGTCCGCAGCTCAGTCCATCGACCGTACTCCACACTGGTTGATCAAACAGGCAATTTTCAATTACCTGGAAAAACTCGAGGGTGGCGCCACTCTGACCGAATTGAGCGGTGTGCCAAGCGCGCACATCGACGACGCCGGCGAAGTCCAGGCTGATCACAGCCACCAGTGCTTCCTGGAATTCGCTGAAAGCATCCTGCCGCAATCGGTCCTGCGTGCCGCCATCACGGGCGCTTACCGTCGCCCCGAGCAAGAAGCGGTGTCGATGCTGCTCGAGCAGGCGCGCCTGCCCGTGCCGATGGCCGAAGCCACCAATAAGCTGGCCGCTTCCATTGCTGAAAAACTGCGTAACCAGAAGAGCGCTGGCGGCCGTGCGGGCATCGTCCAGGGCCTGTTGCAGGAATTTTCCCTGTCGTCCCAGGAAGGCGTGGCGCTGATGTGCCTGGCCGAAGCCCTGCTGCGCATCCCTGACAAGGGCACCCGTGACGCCCTGATCCGCGACAAGATCAGCACCGGCAACTGGCAGCCTCACCTGGGCAACAGCCCATCGCTGTTCGTCAACGCCGCCACCTGGGGCCTGTTGCTGACCGGCAAGCTGGTGTCCACCCACAACGAATCCGGCCTCACCTCTTCGCTCAGCCGCATCATCGGCAAGAGCGGCGAACCGATGATCCGCAAGGGCGTCGACATGGCCATGCGCCTGATGGGCGAGCAATTCGTGACCGGTGAGACCATCGCCGAAGCCCTGGCCAACGCCAGCAAGTTCGAAGCCAAGGGCTTCCGCTATTCCTACGACATGCTCGGCGAAGCCGCACTGACCGAGCATGACGCACAGAAATACCTGGCCTCCTACGAGCAAGCCATCCACTCGATCGGCAAAGCCTCCCACGGTCGTGGCATCTATGAAGGCCCGGGCATCTCGATCAAGCTTTCGGCCCTGCACCCGCGCTACAGCCGCGCCCAGTACGAGCGCGTGATGAGCGAGCTGTACCCGCGCCTGCTGTCGCTGACCCTGCTGGCCAAGCAATACGACATCGGCCTGAACATCGACGCAGAAGAGGCCGACCGCCTGGAGCTGTCGCTGGACCTGCTCGAGCGCCTGTGCTTCGAACCGCAACTGGCCGGCTGGAACGGCATTGGCTTCGTGATCCAGGCCTACCAGAAGCGCTGCCCGTATGTGATCGACTACGTGATCGACCTGGCTCGCCGCAGCCGTCATCGCCTGATGATCCGCCTGGTGAAGGGCGCCTACTGGGACAGCGAAATCAAGCGCGCCCAGGTCGAAGGCCTGGAAGGCTACCCGGTCTACACCCGCAAGGTGTACACCGACGTGTCCTACATCGCTTGCGCCCGCAAACTGCTGTCGGTGCCGGAAGTCATCTACCCGCAGTTCGCCACGCACAACGCCCACACCCTGTCGGCCATCTACCAGATCGCAGGCCAGAACTATTACCCTGGCCAGTACGAGTTCCAGTGCCTGCACGGCATGGGTGAACCGCTGTACGAGCAAGTGGTGGGCAAGATTGCCGATGGCAAGCTGAACCGCCCATGCCGGGTCTACGCCCCGGTCGGCACCCACGAGACCTTGCTGGCCTACCTGGTGCGTCGCCTGTTGGAAAACGGCGCGAACACCTCGTTCGTCAACCGCATTGCCGACCAGTCGATCTCGATTCAGGAACTGGTCGCCGACCCCGTCGCCACCATCGAGCGCATGGCCACCCAGGAAGGCAGCTTCGGCCTGCCGCACCCGCGCATTGCCTTGCCACGTGAGCTGTACGGTGCCGAGCGCGCCAACTCGGCCGGCATTGATCTGGCCAACGAACACCGCTTGGCTTCGTTGTCCTGCGCCTTGCTGGCCACCGCGCACAACGACTGGAAAGCCACGCCGATGCTCGGTTGCGCCTCCAGCAAAGAAATCGCGGCCCCGGTGCTGAACCCGGCCGATCATCGCGACGTGGTCGGTCATGTACAGGAAGCGACGGTTGCCGATGTCGACAATGCTATCCAGTGCGCCCTGAGCGCCGCACCGATCTGGCAGGCGACCCCGCCGGCCGAGCGCGCTGCGATCCTGGAACGTGCCGCCGACTTGATGGAAGCCGAGATCCAGCCGCTGATGGGCCTGTTGGCCCGCGAAGCCGGCAAGACGTTCGCCAACGCGATCGCCGAAGTGCGTGAAGCCGTAGACTTCCTGCGTTACTACGCTGTGCAGGCCCGCAACGACTTCAGCAACGATGCCCACCGCCCATTGGGCCCGGTGGTCTGCATCAGCCCATGGAACTTCCCGCTGGCCATTTTCAGTGGCCAGGTCGCCGCCGCCCTCGCCGCCGGTAACCCAGTGCTGGCCAAGCCGGCCGAACAAACCCCGCTGGTAGCGGCCCAGGCTGTGCGCCTGCTGCTGGAAGCCGGCATTCCCGAAGGCGTAGTGCAACTGTTGCCAGGCCGCGGTGAAACCGTCGGTGCCCGTCTGGTGGGCGATGATCGCGTCAAGGGCGTGATGTTCACCGGTTCCACCGAAGTGGCTCGCCTGCTGCAACGCAACATCGCCGGCCGCCTGGACAACCAGGGCCGCCCGATCCCGCTGATCGCCGAAACCGGCGGCCAGAACGCCATGATCGTCGACTCTTCGGCGCTGACCGAACAAGTGGTTATCGACGTCGTGTCCTCGGCCTTCGACAGCGCCGGCCAACGTTGCTCAGCCCTGCGCGTGCTGTGCCTGCAGGAAGATTCGGCCGATCGCGTGATTGAAATGCTCAAGGGCGCCATGGCCGAAAGCCGCATGGGCAACCCTGAGCGCCTGAGCGTGGACATTGGCCCGGTGATCGACGCCGAAGCCAAGAGCGGGATCGACCAGCATATCCAGGGCATGCGTGAGAAAGGCCGTACTGTCTATCAGGTGGCCATCGCCGACGGTGACGAGGTCAAGCGCGGCACCTTTGTCATGCCGACCCTGATCGAACTGGAAAGCTTCGACGAACTGCAGCGCGAAATCTTCGGCCCAGTGCTGCACGTCGTGCGCTACAACCGCAAGAACCTGGACCAGCTGATCGAGCAGATCAACGCCTCCGGCTACGGCCTGACCCTGGGCGTGCACACCCGCATCGATGAAACCATCGCCAAGGTGATCGACAACGTCAACGCCGGCAACGTCTACGTCAACCGCAACATCGTCGGTGCCGTGGTCGGTGTACAGCCATTCGGTGGCGAAGGTCTGTCGGGCACCGGCCCGAAAGCCGGTGGACCGCTGTACCTGTACCGCCTGCTGTCGACACGTCCGAACGACGCCATCGGCACCACCTTCCAGCGCGCCGATGCTGGCATCGCCCCGGACACCCGTCTGCGCGACGCCATGAGCCAGCCGCTGCAAGCCCTGCAAGCCTGGGCCCAGAGCAACAAACTGGCAGAACTGGGTGAGCTGTGCCGCGAGTTCGCCGCACAATCGCAAAGCGGCGTGACCCGCCTGCTGACCGGTCCGACGGGCGAGCGCAACAGCTACACCATCCTGCCGCGCGAGCACGTCTTGTGCCTGGCCGAAGTCGAAGCCGACCTGCTGGTACAACTGGCAGCCGTACTGGCCGTTGGCAGCTCGGCGGTGTGGCCTGAAACCGAGTTGAGCAAGGCACTGCGCGCGCGTCTGCCGAAGGAAGTCCAGGCTCGCATCCAATTGGTGCAGGAGTGGAACAAGGATGAAGTGGTGTTCGATGCCGTCCTGCATCACGGTCACTCCGACCAACTGCGCGCGGTCTGCCAGCAAGTGGCCAAGCGTGCCGGTGCTATCGTCGGTGTCCATGGCCTGTCTCAGGGCGAGACGACCATTGCGCTGGAGCGATTGGTGATCGAGCGGGCGTTGAGCGTCAACACCGCGGCGGCGGGCGGTAACGCCAGCCTGATGACCATCGGGTAATAAAAAACCTTGCCTGCGATGGCCTCCCACGCAGGCAAACCGGGTCGCCTTCATCGCGGGTTGGCCGTTGTAGGAGCCAGGTTTACCTGCGATGAACGCGCCGCGGTGCATCAGTTAGACCGCGTGGTCTTCATCGCGGGTAAACCCTGCTTCTACAGACGTGGGCAGGGTTTATTTTTAGTCAAGCAGGTTAAACATCTGCGCCCAGACCAATGAACCCGCCACTATCCAGCAACCATTGGCCATTGTGAGCTTCGCATTGGCCGCCCCCTTGGGATCGCGCTCGCAAAAGTTAATGGCTTTCTGAGTACGTCCCCACAGGAAATACATACCGGTCATACATATTGCGCTCTTGGCTAAATCAAGTAGCGGATCCAGTGACGGCACCAAAGATACCAACGCAAAGCACACCAGCATGGTCGCATTCACAGTGGGAGACCATGCGAATTGGCGCCCTGATGCAAGTATCTGCTCATCTACCCGTCGAAATAACGCATGCAGGAAAAATATCCCGAAGGCCGCTCGTAGAAACGGAATGACATTAGCCCCCGTCGCCGCTTTGTAATTGCGCCAATGGATATACAGGCAATAGGTCAGATAAAGGCCAAAGGTAAAAAAACTCATCACTATCAGTTTTGTTACCGAAACCACAAAGAACGCTGGCGGATTTCCCGATTCAGCATCCAGTCCCTCTGACGCAAGCTTCCCTTCATTCAACATCGTAAACATCCTTAAAAAATCGGATCGACATCGAGCCCGTTTCAAAAGCAAAAAGCTGCCATCCATCTCCGCACTCTCCGTGTGAAATGTCGCCCTCTCTTGAAGTCCCTCGCTGTTCTACCCACCCATCACCCTCACCTATTTTGCTATCCACCCCCACTCCAGCCTCCTAGACTCGGCCCATTCCTCTACCGGTAGGCCGTCATGTCCGAAACCTTGCTCAGCTCCCGCAACCTGGCGTTCGAGCTGTATGAAGTGCTCGATGCCCAAGCCCTGACCCAGCGTGAACGCTTCGCCGAGCATTCTCGTGAGACGTTCGACGCTGCATTGAGCACCGCCAGGGCCCTCGCAGAAAAGTACTTCGCCCCGCATAACCGCAAGGGCGATGAAAACGAGCCGCGCTATGAAAATGGCGAAGCCATCTTGATCCCGGAGGTCAAGCCTGCGGTCGATGCCTTTCTTGAAGCCGGCTTTCTGAATGCGGCCCGTGATTTCGACGCCGGCGGCATGCAACTACCGACACTGCTGTCGCAAGCCTGTTTCGCTCACTTCCAGGCCGCCAACATCGGCACCGCGTCCTATCCGTTCCTGACCATGGGCGCTGCCAACCTGATTGAGAGTTTTGGCAGCGAAGCGCAGAAGCGCCGCTTTCTGCAGCCGATGATCGAGGGCCGCTTCTTCGGCACCATGGCCTTGACCGAGCCCCATGCCGGCTCGTCACTGTCGGATTTGCGCACCCGCGCCGAACCTCATGAAGACGGCACCTATCGCCTGCGCGGGAACAAGATTTTCATCTCTGGGGGTGATCACTCGCTGTCGGAAAACATCGTGCACATGGTGCTGGCCCGCCTGCCGGATGCACCGCCTGGTGTGAAGGGTATTTCGCTGTTTATCGTGCCCAAGTTCCTGGTCAACGACGATGGCAGCCTGGGCCCGCGCAACGATGTGCTGCTGGCCGGGCTGTTTCACAAGATGGGCTGGCGCGGCACCACGTCCACCGCGCTGAACTTTGGCGATAACGGTAACTGCGTCGGCTACCTGGTGGGCAAGCCACACCAGGGCCTGAGCTGCATGTTCCAGATGATGAACGAAGCGCGTATCGGCATCGGCATGGGCGCGGTGATGTTGGGTTACTCCGGTTACCTGTATTCGTTGGAGTATGCCCGCCAACGACCGCAGGGCCGCCTGCCCGACAGCAAGGACCCGACCACCGCGCCGGTAGCCATCGTCGAGCACGCCGACATCAAGCGTATGCTGTTGACCCAGAAAGCCTATGTCGAAGGCGCCTTCGACCTGGGCCTGTATGCCGCACGCCTGTTCGACGACACCCAAACGGGCGAGACCGAGCAAGACCGGGAGCAAGCCGTACAGCTACTCGATTTGCTGACGCCTATCGTCAAGTCCTGGCCCTCGGAGTTTTGCCTGAAGGCCAACGAACTGGCGATCCAGATTCTCGGCGGCCACGGCTACACCCGCGAGTACCCTGTGGAGCAGTATTACCGCGATAACCGCCTGAACCCGATCCACGAAGGCACCCACGGCATCCAGTCCCTGGACTTGCTGGGCCGCAAATTGGCGCAGAACGAGGGTGCGGGGCTCAAGCAACTGCTGCGGCTCATGGGTAGAACCTGTGCGCAAGCGTCCGGTCACAGCAGCCTGGATGAGCTGCGTGAGCCGCTTGAAAAGCTGGTGGAACACCTGCAGAGGGTGACGCTTGCGTTGCTGGGAGATCTGGCGACGGGCAACGTCGGCACCGCCCTGGCCAACTCAGCGCTTTACCTGAATGCATTCGGCCATACCGTGATTGGCTGGCGCTGGCTGGTGCAAGCCATCCGCGCGCAGGAAGGCTTACATGAGGGCTCGCAGGCCGATGCGGCTTTCTATCAAGGCAAGTTGCAGGCCGCCCGGTACTTCCTGACGTGGGAAGTGCCGGGCTGCCACCATACCCTCAATCTGCTGCTGGACCGGGATAACACCTGTGCAAGCATGCACGACGACTGGTTCTGAGTTACGCCGGGAAAAATCGATCCAGCAACGGTCGGGCGTCCTCGCCCAGCCGTTGCAGATAGCGAGCCCGATCGAAGACTTCACCGGTTCGCAAGTCGTAGAAGACGCTCGCTGCCGAACTACCGACTTCCTTGAGCCCTACCTCCATGATCCGATAGCCCGCCCCGGTTACCTCTTTCAAGCTCACGATCTGGAAATAAGCACCCGGTAAAAACAGCGACTCAACCTCATTCGGCGTCTTTGAAAAGGGCGCGACCGGGTAAGCACTGAAATACTGTTCTGCATCAAGCTTGAAAATCACCGAGCTCGGATCGAAATGAGCCTGCGCGGCCTCCTCAATGGCATCCCCGGCGTGGCTGCTGGCAAAGCGGCGGGCAACATAGGGGCTCTCGCTGAAAGAGGCAATGTCGGTATTGACCAACACATCGCCCACTTTCAAGCGCCCCGAGCGAAACACCAGCCCTGAAGTTCCGCGCAAGCCCGAGCCACCTCGATACAACGCTACGTCGTCGTTGGTTTCAATTTCCTCAAGCTCATCGGCCAGGTTTTCGATGTCTCGAACGACATCCTGATTAACGTGACGGGTCCCCCGTCGCAAGAAGCCATTGAACGCCTCATCGTCATCGGTATAGAACAGGATGGCTTCGCTGTGGTAGCGCCCGTCCGCGGTCACATACACTCGATGTGGCTGACCGTGGCTGTCGATAAACACATCGCTTTCAAGGGCAGCGTGCGGCGGTAACTTCAGTGCCTCGATGGCTTGCTTCTGCCTTTGCAGGGCTTGATTGGCAAAAGCCGTCTGGCCATCGGGGTCTGGCGCAATATAACGATCCCAAAATGCCGAAGGTCCGCTGTCCGGGCTTGGGAACGGCCGGGCACGACCGGTCTTCAAATAGATATCCAGCTCCGGCGGGCAAAGCAGTTTGTCGCGCAGTGAAGTCGCCACATGCAAACGCAACTCCTGGGCTTGGGGGGGAGGAAAGTCATAGGCACCCAACACGTAGTCGGCACCGCCTGCGTTAGGGAAGGCTTGGGTGATGATGGCCTCGGCGGTTTCATCACCGCCCTTTAACGCCAGGGGCTTGAGCAATCGCCATTGCCCTGCGGTGTCCATGGCCACGGGCCTGCCGGAAAAAAAACCATACAGGTTGTCGGGGTCGACGATTTCAACGGCTCGCAGCGAAGGGTTATAACGCACGCGATAAGGCAGGTGATCCATCTCGATATAAGCGCTACTGTCTCGCTGCAGGTACGCCCCGCGCAAAGGCCCCTGCATCACAGGCTGGCGTTGATCAATGACGACATTAGCCTCCAGGCCATGCAGGGCCTGCTCGATCACCGATCGGTCTTCCCATGCCCAACTCGCCGGCAGGCCCTTGTGCGCACCACCTGACAATAGAAAGAACCCGTTGAGTAGCACATCAACACTGCCCGCAATGGCTCCGATCACGCCGGCTCGACGCTGCTGGGCAGTGGCGCCATTGACGGCCTGATCGATGTTCAGCGCCACACTGGCAATACCCGCCCCCACCACCGTCAATGCCACCGGCCATGCCGCCGGAGCGGCCGCACCGGCAATGGAAATGAAGGCCGCCAAGTATCCGATCCACAGTTGCTTGTCGAGCTGCCAGTTGGACACCAGCAATCGCTTGGCATCGGCTTGCATCTGCTGGCGCGCGCATTGGCCAAGGTAGGCGAACACATCCCCGACAATCCTGATACCCGGCGTCAAGCGATACGTCTGTGCAGACTGCAGCGCCTGATGATCACTCAGCGCAAAATGCTCGATAAAGGCCACTGACGTTGATTGCGACGCCAGCCATCCGCCGAGTGCCGCGGCATCTTCAAAGACACGAAAAGCCGGCTGCCCTGCGGGCATATACAGAATTTCCCTACCTTCCCGGTCAGCAATCCTTATCAAGTCCAAGGCGGTCACCCCATTCAGGACGACCGATTGCATCCGAATGGCGTCACTTGCGGGCACTACCGCCGATAAAGCTTCCAGGGTTGGATAACAGGTTTTACCGGTGACCATCAGCACCTTGTGCAAGTCGGCATCGGTCAGGTGACTGGCCTGGTAATCCCTAAGCGCGCTTCCAAGGAACGCCGCGCGCGCAAGCAACGTGAATTCATCGGTGTGGGCATTCCAGAAGTCCGCCAGCGTTTCGCGGTACTGCGCGGCCAGGTCCAACGCCCAGAAGTCATGCAGCACATCGGCTGCAAGCAATCGTACTTCGTTGAGCTCGTTGTAGCGCGTGGCACTGGCATCGGCCAAGTAGAAACCGCCGTACAAGCCCAGCTCATCCACATTGTCCTGATCGCTGACACGAAAGCGCTGCATCATCAGTTGCACAAAGGTGAGGCTCTGCTCGGGATGGCCGACATGCTCCCAACCGGTGAAGGATCTGCTGCTGCTCTGCGCATTACCAAATCGATGCCACCAGACCTTATCCGGGTCCAGTACCTGGCCGGTATGCTTGAGTAGCAAAGTATGTGCGGCGGTGCTGACCACCTGATGAAGGTCGGGAAAGGCTTGTGCGAAACGACGCGCAATGCCCCGCAGCTTCTCACCCTCTGCGCCGCTGCCGACAGGGGAAATCTCGTTGTTCATACGCTGGGCTCCGTGGATTCAAAGAGCCCCGACTAGACCATTGCGCCCACTTCGCCAGGCAGCAACTATCTATCGCATGACCAGACGGTTACACCGGTTTGAAAAAGCTTTTGACGCACCAACAATCGCTCAGGTTAGAATCGTTTGGCACGCGCACTGCATACCGTGCCCTGCGCTGCCCCCCTTCCTGGAGTACTGCCTTTGAATGCGACCTTCATCAACAGCCTGTTCTTGATCGGCGCGTTGCTGGTGGGTGCAAGCATTCTGGTCAGCTCGCTTTCTTCGCGGCTCGGCATCCCTATTCTGGTCATTATCCTCGCCGTCGGCATGGCGGCGGGGGTTGATGGCGGCGGCATCATTTTCAACAACTACCCGACGGCCTATCTGGTCGGCAACCTGGCGCTGGCAGTCATCCTGCTCGATGGTGGCTTACGCACGCGAGTTGCCAGTTTTCGTGTGGCGCTCTGGCCAGCCTTGTCGCTGGCCACCATTGGCGTTTTGATCACCACCGGCCTGACCGGGATGATGGCGGCGTGGTTGTTCAACCTGAACCTGATCCAGGGCCTGCTGATCGGGGCCATCGTCGGTTCGACTGACG
This sequence comes from Pseudomonas sp. KH_021, assembly GCF_057838865.1. Classification (NCBI taxonomy): domain Bacteria; kingdom Pseudomonadati; phylum Pseudomonadota; class Gammaproteobacteria; order Pseudomonadales; family Pseudomonadaceae; genus Pseudomonas; species Pseudomonas sp. KH_021. The sequence goes on from NZ_CM174477.1 coordinate 5,820,361, forward strand.
CTGCGGCGGTGTTTTCCCTGCTCGGCGGCAAAGGCCTGAACGAGCGGGTCACGGCGACCCTTGAAATCGAATCCGGCAGCAACGACCCGATGGCGGTGTTTCTCACCGTCACCCTGATCGACATGATCGCCAGCGGCGAGACCGGCCTGCACTGGAGCCTGCTGACCCACCTGCTCCGGGAGTTCGGCATCGGCGGCTTCATGGGGTTGGCCGGCGGATGGTTGATGCTGCAATTGGTCAACCGCATCAACCTTGCAGCTGGCCTGTATCCGATCCTGGTCATCAGCGGTGGCTTGCTGATCTTCGCCTTGACCAACACCCTGCACGGCAGCGGTTTTCTGGCGGTTTACCTGTGCGGCCTGGTCCTGGGCAACCGGCCGATCCGCAGCCGCCATGGCATCTTGCATATGCTCGACGGCATGGCCTGGCTGGCGCAGATCGGCATGTTCCTGGTGCTGGGGCTGCTGGTCACTCCCCATGATTTGTTACCCATCGCCTTACCGGCCCTGGGCCTTGCACTGTGGATGATTCTGTTTGCCCGACCGCTGTCGGTGATGGTCGGGCTGCTGCGTTTCAAAGCCTTCCATGGCCGAGAAAAAGCCTTTATTTCCTGGGTAGGCTTACGCGGCGCGGTTCCGATCATCCTGGCCGTGTTCCCGCTGATGGCCGGGTTGCCCGACGCGCAGCTGTACTTCAACCTGGCGTTTTTTATCGTGCTGGTTTCGCTGCTCGTGCAAGGCACCAGCCTGCCGTGGGTGGCCAAGCTTCTGAAGGTGACCGTGCCCCCGGATCCGGCGCCAATCTCCCGCTCGGCCCTGGAAGTCCACGTCACCAGCGAGTGGGAGCTGTTCGTCTACCGTCTTGGCGCCGAAAAATGGTGCATCGGCGCAGCCCTTCGCGAGCTGAAAATGCCCGAAGGCACGCGCATTGCGGCACTGTTTCGTGGCGAGCAATTGCTCCATCCGTCGGGTAGTACTACGCTCGAAGTCGACGATTTGCTCTGCGTGATCGGCCATGAACACAATTTGCCAGCCTTGGGAAAACTGTTCAGCCAGGCGCCACAGCGTGGGTTGGACTTGCGCTTTTTCGGCGACTTTGTGCTCGAAGGCGACGCAGAACTGGGGGCTGTGGCGGCGCTGTACGGCTTGAAGCTCGACGATCAAGACCTACACATGCCGCTGAGCCAGTTCATTGCCCAGAAGGTGGGCGGTGCGCCAGTGGTCGGTGACCAGATCGAGTGGAACAGCACCATCTGGACCGTTGCTCTGATCGAGGGGAACAAGATCCGCAAAGTGGGCGTCAAATTCCCCGACGGAACGCGACCCGGCCCCGGTTTATTCCTCTAAACTGCCAACCTTTCTCGAGTTGTACGATTTTTAACCTATGCCCACTCTGCTCAATGTCATTGGTGCAGCCCTGCTCGGGCTGTGCGCATCGGTAGCTTCAGTACAGGCCGCCGAACCCCCGACCAGTCCCGCCGTGCAAACCAGCCTGGACAAGATCGCCGAGCGCAAACTGCCCGAGACCGATCAGAAAGCGCTGCGAGGTGTGCTGGAACAAACCCTGACCTTTCTCGGCACCAAGGAAGACAGCGAAAAGCGCCTGGCCGCCCTCAAGCAACAACTGAGCGAAGCGCCGCGCAAGACCGCCGAGAATCAAAAAGAGCTGGAGCGCCTGAAAGTCACCAAGGTGGTGCCTGTCTCCCAGCGCTATGCCAACCTGGATGTGCCGCAGCTGGAACAAGTGCTCAGCGAGCGCAACATCCAGCAAGGGGCGCTGCAAAAGTCCCTGTCAGATGCCAATACCCTGGCCATCACCGCCCAGACCCGCCCCGAGCGAGCCCAGGCCGAGATCAGCAGCAGCCAGACGCGCATCCAGCAGATCAACACCATTCTCAAAGCGGGCAAGGACAGCGGCAAAATCATCACGGCCGACCAACGCAACCAGCTCAACGCCGAGTTGGCCTCGATCAATGCACTGATCAACCTGCGCCGCCAGGAATTGGCCGGCAACGGTCTGCTGCAGGACCTGGGCACCACCCAGCACGATCTGCTGGTCGCCCAGACCAGCCGCCTGGAGAAGGAAATCCAGGACTTGCAGACGCTAATCAACCAAAAGCGCCTGGCTCAATCCCAACAAACGGTGACCGAGCAATCGCTGGAAGCGCAAAAGTCCGGCGGCAGCAGCCTGCTGGCCACCGAAAGCGCTGCCAATCTCAAGCTTTCCGACTACTTGCTGCGCAGCACCGACCGGCTCAACGAGCTGACCCAGCAAAACCTGCGCACCAAGCAACAACTGGACAGCGTGACCCAGGCCGACCAGGCCCTGGATGAACAGATCAGCGTGCTCAAGGGCAGCCTGTTGTTGTCCAAGATTCTCTACAAACAAAAGCAGGCTCTGCCGCACCTGAAGGTCGACCGCGACCTGGCCGACCAGATTGCCGATATCCGCCTCTACCAGTTCGAAATCAACCAACAACGCGAACAAATCAGCAGCCCCAGCGCCTATGTCGACAAGCTGCTGGAAAGCCAGCCCAGCGAGCAAGTCACGCCACAACTGCGCAAAACCCTGTTGGAGCTGGCCGTTACCCGCAGCGACTTGCTTGAGCGCCTGAACCGCGAGCTGAGTGCCCTGCTCAACGAATCGATCACCCTGCAACTGAATCAGAAGCAACTGCTGAGCACCGCCCAGGGCCTGCGCGCGACCCTCGACGAGCAGATGTTCTGGATTCCCAGCAATAAGCCACTGGACCTGGAATGGTTGCAGACCATCCCCAAACGCCTGACCGCCCAAGTCAACACCTTGCCCTGGTTTTCGAGCCTGAACGAGCTGGCCGACGGCCTGTCGCAACGCCCCCTATTGTTCCTGCCACTGTTGCTGGTGATCGGCACCCTGTTGTGGAAGCGCAAGTACCTGCATGAACGGCTAAGCAAGCTGCATCAGGACATCGGCCACTTCCGACGCGACAGCCAGTGGCACACGCCGCAGGCGATTCTGGTCAATATCCTGCTGGCCATGCCGGTGGCGCTGGGGCTGGCCTTGTGCGGCTATGCCCTGCAGATAGACGCACGCGGGCAAAACGCCAACCTCGGCGCCGCGCTCTTGCAAGTTGCCCAGGCCTGGTTGGTGTTCTATACCGCCTATCGCGTGCTGGCACCGGGTGGCGTGGCCGAGCTGCACTTTCGCTGGGAGCGCCGTCAGGTCGAGTTCCTGCGCGGCTGGATCCGTCGCCTGGGGAGCGTAGTGCTGGCCTTGGTGGCCGTGGTGGCGATAGCCGAACTCCAACCTTCGGCGCTGGCCGACGACGTGTTGGGCATCGGCGTGGTGTTGGCGTGCTACGCCCTGATGGCGTGGTTGCTAAGCCGTTTGCTGATCAGCAGCCCGACCCACGAAAACGCCTCGTTATTCCGCAAGGCGGTCGCGGTGGTCTTCACCGCCCTGCCCATCGCTTTGTTTATCGCCGTGTGCTTCGGCTATTACTACACGGCCCTGAAGCTGACAGACCGCCTGATCGACACCCTGTACCTGCTGATGTTCTGGCTGGTGATCGAAGCGGCTTTCGTTCGCGGCCTGAGCGTGGCTGCACGGCGCCTGGCCTATCAGCGCGCCCTGAGCAAACGCCTGGCCGCCAAGGAAAACGGTGACGGCGAGGCTGCGGTCGAAGAACCGGCCCTGGACATCGAGAGCGTCAACCAACAGTCCCTGCGCCTGATTCGCCTGGCCCTGCTCGGTTGCTTTATCGGCGCCCTGTACTGGGTCTGGGCCGACCTGATCAGCGTGTTCGCCTACCTGGACAACATCACCCTCTACGAATACACCAGCGGCACCGGTGCCAGCATGAGCATGGTGCCCATCAGCCTGTCCGACTTCCTCGGTGCGCTGCTGATCGTGGGTATTACCATCGCCCTGGCCCGCAACCTGCCGGGCCTGCTAGAGGTGCTGGTGCTGTCACGACTGAACCTGGGCCAGGGCAGTGCCTACGCCACCACCACGTTGCTGTCTTATGTAATCGCCGGGGTGGGTTTTGTCTCGACGCTGTCCACTCTCGGGGTGAGCTGGGACAAGCTGCAATGGTTGGTCGCCGCATTGTCTGTAGGCCTGGGTTTCGGCATGCAGGAGATCTTCGCCAACTTTATCTCCGGCATCATGATCCTGTTCGAGCGCCCAGTGCGCATCGGTGACACCATCACCATCGGCAACCTGTCGGGCACGGTCAGCAAGATCCGCATCCGTGCCACCACCATCACCGACTTCGATCGCAAGGACATCATTGTCCCGAACAAGACGTTCATTACCGGGCAACTGATCAACTGGTCGCTGACCGACACCATCACCCGCGTCACCCTGAAACTGGGCGTGGACTATGGCTCGGACCTGGACCTGGTGCGATCCCTGCTGCTCAAGGCCGCCCAGGACAACCCGCGAGTCCTCAAGGAGCCAGCGCCGATCGTCTACTTCCTGAACTTCGGCGAAAGCACCCTGGACCACGAACTGCGTATGCACGTGCGTGACCTGGGCGACCGCAACCCGGTGCTCGACGAGATCAACCGCTACATCAACAAAGAGTTCAAGAAGCAGCAGATCAACATCTCCTTCCGGCAGATGGAGGTGTACCTCAAGAACATGCAGGGCCAGGAATACAAGATGGTGCCGGTTGAAAGCATGGACAGGACGGTGCTCCCGATCGAGCCGGTCGATGCCAAGCAGAACCCGGCTGCGCCTGCCACCAAGCTCGACTGACTGGACTTCAGGCGCCGTGCCCCAGCAGAATGCTCAAGTATTCTGCTGGAGCCGGCCATTGAAAGCCCTCGACGAACTGACCTTCGATAACCGCTTCGCCCGCCTGGGCGATGCGTTCTCCACCTCGGTATTGCCCGACCCCATCGCCGAACCGCGGCTGGTGGTGGTGAGCGCGGCAGCCATGGGCCTGCTTGACCTGGAACCAACCGAAGCCTATTCCCCCACCTTTGCCGAACTGTTCAGCGGCCACAAGCTGTGGGCCGAGGCCGAGCCGCGGGCGATGGTGTATTCGGGGCATCAGTTCGGCTCCTACAATCCACGCCTGGGCGACGGACGTGGGCTATTGCTCGGGGAGGTGGTCAATTCCAAGGGCGAGCACTGGGACCTGCACTTGAAGGGCGCCGGGCAAACGCCTTATTCGCGCATGGGCGATGGCCGCGCGGTGCTGCGTTCCTCGATTCGCGAATTCCTGGCCTCCGAAGCCTTGCACGCACTCGGCATTCCCACTACCCGCGCCCTGTGCGTAGTTGGCTCCGACAGCGTGGTCTGGCGGGAAACCCAGGAGCGCGCCGCCATGGTCATGCGCCTGGCGCCCAGCCATGTACGCTATGGGCATTTCGAGTATTTCTATTACACCCGCCAACCGGAACAGCAGAAGATCCTCGCCGAGCACGTGCTCAACGAGCACTTCCCCCATTGCCTGGGCGAGCCTGAACCTTACCTGGCGATGTTCCGCGACATCATCGAGCGCAACGCCGAACTGACCGCCAAATGGCAGGCCTACGGTTTTTGCCACGGCGTAATGAACACCGACAACATGTCGATCCTGGGCATCACGTTCGACTATGGCCCGTTCGCCTTCCTGGATGACTTCGACGCCAACTTCATCTGCAACCATTCCGATGATCAGGGCCGCTACAGCTTCAGTAACCAGGTCCCGATTGCCCATTGGAACCTGAGCGCACTGGCGCAGGCACTGACACCCTTTATCAGCGTTGAGGCGTTACGCGAAGCCCTGGGCATGTTCCTGCCACTTTATGAGGCCCATTACCTGGACCTGATGCGCCGCCGCCTGGGTTTCACCCAATCTGAAGAAAGCGACAAGCCACTCATCGAGCGGCTGCTGCAACTGATGCAAAACAGCGGTGTGGACTACAGCCTGTTTTTCCGTCGCTTGGGTGATCAAGCAGCCGAGCAGGCGGTACAACGGCTGCGCGATGACTTTGTCGATCTCAAGGGCTTCGATGCCTGGGCGGCGGATTACCTGGCTCGGGTCGGTCGTGAAGACGAAGCCGACAACGCCACCCGCACTGCGCGGATGCACGCGGTCAACCCGCTTTACATCCTGCGCAACTACCTGGCACAAAACGCCATCGACGCGGCGCAGCGCGGCGACTACGAAGAAGTCCGCCGCCTGCACACCGTACTCAGCCGCCCCTTCGAGGCCCAGGCGGGGATGGACGCCTACGCCGAGCGGCCGCCAGAATGGGGCAAGCATCTGGAGATCAGTTGTTCTTCTTGAGCGTCCGTATTTCTGGGCCTGACTTCGGGCGGGCTCAGAAAAACGCTTCGACCGGTACATCGAATCGTTCAGACAACCATCGCACCTGGCGCAAATTCAATTGGCGCTTCCCCGCCAATATTTCTGAAACGACGGACTGTGTCCCAAGATCAGGCAAATCCGCCTGCTTGAGCTTGTGTTCATCCATCAGATATCGCAGGGCTTGTGCGCCGCTGACAGGTGGCATCGGCCGATGCTCTCGGTCGTAGGCTGCAACCAGATCGCCCATCTGCAGCAACAACCCAGCCAACGGATGGGACTCATCCTCGCCCATGAGTGACAGTAGCTCGTCGATAGACTCCACCAAGGCATCGTATTCGGCTTCCGTCTCAGGCTTATGCAACAACGGCGCGATATAGTGCCAGTGCTTGCTCGCCTCTTTGATCAGAGAACTCATCGTGTTCCCTCCTTCCACTTACCCTTGTCGTACTCGACATGATCCAGAACATGCTTGATGTACAGCCGCTGCGCGCTGTAGTGAACTACTGCGATCAAACGCACTTTGTTCCCCCCGATATCGAAAACATGCAGTGCCCCAACCTTATCGGTTGCAGGGAAAATTGCCTTCATCGCCGCGAAATCCTTTGGGCGCACCGCCTTGATCAATCGATACCAGCTGTCCAGCGCGTTGGCCACATGGGGCCATTTTTCCTTGGACTCCCAAATGCGTTTTTCCGTAATTACGTGCATGCAGGCTTCCATATCGCAATTTGCTATGGCAGAGCTTAGACCGCTGTACAAAAAATCGCAAATTGCGATTGTTTATGTTTCTGACAAACCCGTTAAATCCGCTCCCACAGGGGCTTGTCTGCAACCTGAAGCAGTCGCAACCTCTTGATAACTTGATCCCAGAGCCCAAGATAACGTCATATCCCGTTCTCTCTGGAAACCCTCCATGACCGACCCACTGCTAATCCCCTGCCCTCACTGCAACGGCCTCAACCGCATCCCCGCCGACCGTCTCAGCGATCAGCCCAAGTGCGGGCGCTGCAAGGCGCCGGTATTGCTGGGCAAGCCCTTTGAACTCAAGCAAGGCGATTACGCCAGCCAGATCAAGGGCGATCTGCCGTTGTTGATTGATGTCTGGGCTGATTGGTGCGGGCCGTGCAAGTCGTTTGCACCGGTGTTCGAAGAGGCGGCCGCGCAATTGTCGGGCCGTTGCCGGCTGGCCAAGCTCGACAGCGAGGCTAACCAGCAACTCTCGGCGCAGTTGGGGATTCGCTCGATTCCCAGCCTGATCCTGTTCAAGAATGGCCGGGAAGTGGCACGCCAGAGTGGCGCCTTCCCGCTGCCGCAATTGCTCGCCTGGCTGGGCAGCCAAGGCGTCTGAGTCAGGCGTTTTCCAGCAGGCTGTGCAGCTCGATGAACTGCAGGGTCAGCTTGTGCCGCGGGTCGAGGTGGATCAGCGGCAGGCTGGCCTGGTGCGATTCGCGCATTTTTACCGAGCTGTTGAGGTAAACCGGCAGCACCGGCATGCCTTCGGCGATCAACTCGTCAAGCATCTGCTGGGGCAGGCTGGCACGGGACTGGAACTGATTGACGACAATGCCCTCCACCGCCAGATCTTCGTTGTGGTCTTCCTTGAGCTCTTCGATTTCCGCCAGCAGGCCGTAGAGCGCCTGGCGTGAAAAACTGTCGCAGTCGAAAGGAATAAGCACGCGATCAGCGGCAATCAGCGCCGATATTGCGTAAAAATTCAGGGCAGGCGGGGTATCCAGATAAATGCGGTCGTAGTCCTCGGCCAGCTCATCCAGCAGTTTGCGCAGCTTGTTGATCTTGTGCTTGGCTTCAAGCTTGGGCTGCAGATCCGCCAGTTCTCGCGTGGCTGTCACTACATGGAGGTTATCGAACGGCGTTTCATAGATATCGACCTTATTCTTCTTGGCGAACGGCCCGGAAGACAGCGTCTGCTTGAAGAAGTCGGCGATGCCCATCGGGATATCGGCCCCGGTCAACCCCGTCAGATACTGGGTGGAGTTGGCCTGGGCATCCAGATCGATCAATAGCGTCCGATAGCCTTCGCTGGCACTGACCGCCGCCAGGTTGCAGGCGATGCTCGACTTGCCCACGCCGCCTTTCTGATTGAATACCACGCGCCGCATGAAATAGAACTCCGTGTTCCTGAGGATGGCCGAGTGTAGTGGGCCGCGCAGTGAATAAGCCAGCACCGTCGGGCCTTTAGGTATTGAACTGTCGAACGGCCAACGGGTCTGTGTATTCAACCAACATTTGCTACCAGCAAGCCTCACCCGGATAATGCCTGCACTCGGCGATTGAGCCATGCCATGGTTGGTATCGCCCCGAGCCTCTCCCTTGGCATGGACGTCTACACGGCGGGAAGTACACGATTTGATCACATTCAACATCGCGCGATGGCGCGCTTGGGCGCCGGGCCTTGAGTCAGACGCAGATTGGCTGCGCTGGTTCCAGACGCCTGTCCCCATCGATGACACCCAGTCAGCCCCCGACGTATCGTTTTTACCGGCCATGCAACGGCGCCGCCTGGGCCGCCTGGCTCGCATGGCCTTCAGCGTTGGCTGGCCACTGGCCGAAGACCTTGAACGCTTGCCGCTGGTGTTTGTGTCCCGTCATGGTGAAACGCCACGCACCTTCGACATCCTCAAGGACCTGGCAACGGGTCAACCCCTGTCTCCGACCCAGTTCAGCCTCTCGGTTCACAATGCCGTGATCGGCCTGTGGTCGATCCTGCGCGGGGAAACCAGCGAGATGACCGCCTTGGCCGCCACCGGCGATGGCCTGGAGCACGGCCTGCTCGAAGCCGCAGGGTTGATGGCCGACGGCGCCCCTGCCGTGCTGGTGGTCATCGCCGAAGAACAGCCCCCCGAAGCCTATCGCCAATGGATCGATGACGTGCCCTTCGCCTACGCTGTCGGCCTATTGGTCACCCCTGGGGATCAATGGCAATTGCACCTGGGCCGCACCGATGAAGACATCGCCCCCGAGCGCCTGCCCCATGCCCTGAGCCTGCTGCGCTGCCTGCAAACCGATACGCCAACCTGCCAACATCATTGGGGGCGCCGCGAATGGACATGGCAGCGCAACCGCTGAACGGCCGTCGCGACGCCTACTATTGGCGCCTGCTGGCCACGGCCCTGAGCTTCGCCCTGTTTGGGCTGGGCGGGCTATGCCTGCGCGTGCTGGTGTTCCCCTTGCTGTCGTGCCTGCCCGGCGATGCCCAGGCCCACCAGCGCCGCGCCCGCCATACCATCAGTTGGCTGTTCTGGTTGTTCGTGCGCTTCATGAACCGCAGCGGCGTACTCACCTACAGCATCACCCACCCCGAGCGGCTCGGCCGCCCCGGGCAAATGGTCATCGCCAACCACCCATCACTGATCGATGTGGTGTTTCTGATCGGGCTGATGCGCAAGGCCAACTGCGTGGTCAAGCAAGGCCTGTGGCAGAACCCCTTTACCGGCAGGCCGGTACGCGACGCCGGCTACATCAGCAACGACGGCAGCATGGACATGCTCGACACCGCGGTGGCCGCACTGCAAGGTGGCCAGACCCTGATCATTTTCCCCGAAGGCACCCGTACCCCGCCCGGCCAGCCACCCGCCTTTCATCGCGGCGCGGCCGCAATCGCCTTGCGGGGTGCGAGAATCATCACCCCCGTGACGATCAAGGTCAGCCCGACCACGCTGACCAAAGCCGAACCCTGGTATCGCATCCCCTTGCGCCGCGTGCATTTCAGCCTGCACGTGGGCACCGATATCGACCCGCAGACCTTCGCCGCAACAGGCCCGCCGCCGCAGGCCTCGCGCAAGTTGAATGACTTTTTGCACCACTATTTCATAAAGGAGCTCGCCGAAGATGAGCGATCTGAACCCGGAACTCACCCGTGAAATCAAGCTGCTGATCATCGATGCCCTGGGGCTTGAAGACATCAGTGAAAGTGACATCGACAACGAACAGACCCTGTTCGGCGAAGGCTTGGGCCTTGATTCGGTCGATGCCCTGGAGCTCGGCCTGGCGATCCAGAAACGTTATGGCATCAAGATCGATGCCGACGCCAAGGACACTCGTTCGCACTTCTCCAACGTGGCCAGCCTTGCAGCTTTCGTCACCGCTAAACAGGCCGCCTGAGACAGCACCATGCAAACCCGTGATGACATCTTCAACACCCTGCGCAGCGCCCTGGTGGAACTGTTCGAGATCGAACCTGAGCGTATTTCCCTGGAATCGAACCTGTACCAGGACCTGGAAATCGACAGCATCGATGCGGTCGATCTGATCGACCATATCAAGCGCCAGACGGGCAAAAAGATCAGCGCCGAGGACTTCAAGTCCGTGCGCACGGTCAACGACGTGGTCGAGGCTGTTTATCGACTGGTCCAACCTGCGGCATGAAGCGACTGCTTGGCCTGGGCATTGTGCTGGCGGGCATCCTGTACCCGTTTGCGGTGCATTTCGGCATGGCTCATTTCGCCCCATGGCAGTTTGCCCTGCTGCTGGGCGGCCTGTGGCTGGGGCGCGTCTTGACCGGCGCCGGGCAGCCCGGTAATCGCTGGATGGCCTTGGTGGCCCTGGTTTTTTGCGGCGTGCTGGCATTGGCCAACAGCCCGCAATTGCTGCGTTGGTACCCGGTGTTGATCAACAGCTTTATGCTCGCCCTGTTCGGCTTGAGCCTGAAGGTCGGCCCACCGCTGGTCGAGCGCCTGGCTCGCCTGCGCGAGCCAGACCTGCCGCCTGCGGCTATCCGCTACACCCGCCAGGTCACCCAGGTTTGGTGCCTGTTTTTCCTGGGCAACGGCCTGATCGCCAGCGCCCTGACCCTATGGGCCCCGCTGGACTGGTGGACGCTCTACAACGGCGTGATCGCCTACGCCCTGATGGGCCTGCTGTTTGCGGCCGAATGGCTGACAAGACAACGTGTACGAGAACGCTCATGAAATGGATTGCCCTTGAGCATCTATTGGTCGAGGCCCACCCAGGCCGGCCTGTCACCTTCGCACCGACCCTGGACCACACCGGGCTGCGCGAACAGGCCCTGCGCCTGGCAGGTGGCCTGAAGGCCCGCGGTATCCGCCACTTGGCCGTGCATCTGGAAGATGCCGGCGAGCTGGCCATCGCCCTGCTCGGTGCCTGGCATGCCGGCGCCCAGGTGCTGTTGCCCGCCGACCTGCAACCGCAAACCCGCCAGCGCTGGGATGACGATGTGCAACTGTGGCTCAGCGATTTGCCCCAGGACTGCCGCCTCAGCAGCCTCTACGCCGAGCCCTTGCCCGCCACGGCCCTGGACCTGGACGCTATCCGGGTGAGCCTGTGTACTTCAGGCTCCAGCGGCGAACCCAAGCGCATCGACAAAAACCTGCGCCAACTGGCCAATGAAATCTTTGCACTCGAACAACTCTGGGGACAGTCACTGGGTGATGCCTGCATCATCGGCAGTGTCGCCACCCAGCACATCTACGGCCTGCTGTTCCGGGTGCTCTGGCCGCTGTGTGCCGGGCGCGGTTTTGTCAGGCGCCAACTGCCGTTCCCGGAAGACCTGCAATGCGCAAGCCTTGAGCACTCAAGCTTCGCCTGGGTCGCCAGCCCCGCCCTGCTCAAGCGCATGGGCGACAACCTCGATTGGCCGGCCCTGAGCCAGGTACGGCGGGTATTCTCTTCAGGCGGTGAGCTGCCTGCGACAGCTGCGGCGTTGCTGGAACAACGCCTTGGACAGTGGCCGACGGAAATCCTCGGCAGCTCCGAAACCGGCGGCATCGCCTGGCGCCAGGGCCCCGCGCTGTGGCAACCCTTTGCCGGCGTACGACTGAGCCAGAGCCCGGACGGCGCCCTGCAAATCCAATCCCCTTACCTTCCCACGGAGCACGTGGAGCAAACCTCGGACGCCGCCGAAATGGCGAGCGACGGGCGTTTTCGCCTGCTGGGCCGACTGGACCGGATCGTCAAACTGGAAGAAAAGCGCATCGCCCTGCCGCTGCTCGAGCAGGCCCTGCTGGCGCATGACTGGGTCAGCGACGCCCGCCTTGGCGTAGTGCAAGAGCGTCGCGCCAGCCTCGGCGCCTTGCTGGTGCTCAGCGCCAGTGGCTTGCAAGCCTTGCGCGAACAAGGCCGACGGGCCCTGACCGAAGCCTTGCGTGAACACCTCTTGCAGCACTGCGAAGCGCTGGCACTGCCTCGGCGCTGGAGGCTGCTGCGTCAATTGCCGTTCAACAGCCAAGGCAAACTGCCCCAAGCGCAGATCAACGCCCTGCTGTTGGCCCCCCGGCCGCAGGCGCCAGAAGTGCTAAGCCATACCACGGCCGCTGACGGACAGCACTGGACGTTGCACGTCCCCCATGACCTGGCCGTGTTCAGCGGCCACTTCGCCCATGCACCGGTCCTGCCGGGCGTGGTGCAAGTCGACTGGGCCATGCAGCTGAGCGACCAACACCTGGTACCTGGCGCCCGCTTTGTCGGCATGGAAGTCCTGAAATTCCAGCACCTGGTACGCCCTGGCGACACGCTGGAACTGACCCTGCGTTTCGAGCCTACACGCGGCAAACTCTATTTCAGTTATCGCAACGAGACAGGCGCAGCCTGCTCCAGCGGCCGCATTCTGTTGGAGGCCATCGATGCATAAGCCCTGCGCGGTGATTCCGGTCTACAACCACGAACGGGCGGTGCCGGCTGTCGTCGCCGAATTAATCCGCGCCGGCCTGCCCTGTGTACTGGTCGATGATGCCAGCAGCCCGGCCTGCGCCAGGGTGCTTGAGCAACTGGCCGAACAGCCGCAGGTGTTTCTCAAGCGCCTGCCGGTCAATCAGGGCAAGGGCGGGGCGGTGATGGCCGGGCTACGCGAAGCGGCAAGGCTGGGTTTCAGCCACGCCCTGCAAGTGGACGCCGACGGCCAGCACGACCTGCAGGACGTGGCGCGCTTTATCGAAACCTCGCGCACTTATCCACAGGCGCTGATTTGCGGTTATCCACAATTCGACGCCAGTGTCCCCAAGGGCCGGCTGTACGCTCGCTACCTGACGCACGTTTGGGTCTGGATCAACAGCCTGTCGCTGCGCATCCCCGACTCGATGTGCGGTTTTCGGGTGTATCCGCTGCCCGTCGTCCTGCCACTGATCAATTCGGTCAAGCTCGGCAAGCGCATGGACTTCGACCCGGAGATCCTCGTGCGCCTGGCCTGGCGCAATCAGCCGATGCAATGGCTGGCCACCCGAGTGCATTACCCGCAGGACGGCCTCTCACACTTTCGCCTGTTCCACGACAACGCCCTGATTTCCAAAATGCACACCAAGCTGTTCTTCGGCATGTTGCTGCGTTTCCCCCTGATCCTCTGGCGCAGGTATCACTCATGAGCACCTCAGAGCACTGGGCTGAGCAGCAGGAGCGTGGCAGCTTCTGGCTGATGAAACTGACCGCCGCCAGCGTGAAGCTGCTAGGGCGTCGGGTGCTGAGCCCGGTGCTACATGGCATCGTGCTGTACTTTTTCCTGTTCGGCCGCCGCGCCCGGCACAGCGCCTGGCAATACCAGAGCCGCCTGGCCCAATGGAGCGGACAAACGCAATTGCGCCCTTCCCACAGACGCGTGTTCGCGCAGTTCATGGCCTTTGCCGATGCCCTGCTGGACAAGCTCGATGTCTGGAATGGCAAGCTGGGCATAGAACAGATCGAAATCATCGACCCCAGCCATCTGCGCCCGCAACTGCGCGGCACACGCGGGCAGATGCTGGTGGGCGCTCACCTGGGCAATCTTGAGGTTTGCCGGGCACTGGCCGAACTGGGTGAGCAGGTGACCATGAACGTGCTGGTACATACCCGCCATGCCGAGCGCTTCAATCGCTTGCTCGGTGAAGCCGGTGCGACCCACCTGCGCCTGATCCAGGTCAGCGAACTGGACCCGGCGATCATGCTGCAACTCAGCCAGCGCCTGGACGACGGCGAATGGCTGGCGATTGCCGGCGACCGTATCCCGCTGCACGGCGGGCGCACCGTACAAGCCGATTTTCTCGGCCACCCGGCGGCCTTCCCGCAGGGCCCATGGCTACTGGCCGGGCTGCTCAAATGCCCGATCAATCTGATGTTCTGCCTCAAGCAGCAAGGCCGCTACCAGGTGACCCTGGAGCCGTTCGCCGACGCCATCACGTGGCGACGCAGCGAGCGCGAACAGGTCATCGCCCACTGGGCCGGCCTCTATGCCGAGCGCCTGGGCCACTACTGCCTGCAGGCACCCGAGCAATGGTTCAATTTCTACCCTTTCTGGAAGACCGATGACGACGTATCCGCTTGAGCCGGTCCTGTTCGGCCCGCTCCCTCTAAACATCGAAGACGTCCAGGCCTTGGCCCAGCGCCAGGCCTCGCCACAGCTTGAAGCCGACCCGGCCTATCGGGAAAGCATTGCCAAGGGCGCGCGCTTTCTCGACACCCTGCTCGACAAGGAAGGCGTGATCTATGGCGTCACCACCGGCTACGGCGATTCTTGCGTGGTCGCGGTGCCGCTGGAGCATGTCGAAGCCTTGCCACGCCACCTCTACACCTTCCACGGTTGTGGCCTGGGCAAGCTGTTGGATGCACCGGCCACCCGCGCCGTGCTCGCCGCCCGTCTGCAGTCGCTGTGCCACGGTGTGTCCGGGGTGCGAGTGGAGCTGCTGGAGCGGCTCCAGGGCTTTCTGCAACACGACGTCCTGCCGTTGATTCCCGAAGAAGGCTCGGTAGGCGCCAGTGGCGACCTGACGCCGTTGTCCTATGTGGCCGCCACGCTGTCCGGTGAACGCGAGGTGCTGTATCGCGGCGAGCGGCGCAGTGCCCTTGAGGTTCACCGCGAACTGGGCTGGACGCCACTGGTGTTGCGCCCCAAGGAAGCCCTGGCACTGATGAACGGCACGGCCGTCATGACCGGGCTTGCCTGCCTGGCCTTTGCCCGCGCTGATTACCTGCTCAAGCTGGCGACGCGCATCACGGCGCTGAATGTCATTGCGCTGGAGGGTAACCCTGAGCACTTTGACGAGCGCCTGTTTGCCGCCAAGCCGCACCCCGGCCAACTGCAGGTGGCCGCCTGGCTGCGCCAGGATCTGGCCATCGACGCCCCGACCGCGCCACTGCATCGCCTGCAAGACCGCTACTCACTGCGTTGCGCCCCCCATGTGCTCGGCGTGCTGGCCGACAGCCTGGGCTGGTTGCGCAGTTTTATCGAAACCGAACTCAACAGCGCCAACGACAACCCGATCATTGACGCCGAAGCCGAGCGGGTACTGCACGGCGGGCACTTCTATGGCGGCCATATCGCCTTTGCCATGGACAGCCTCAAGACCCTGGTGGCCAACGTTGCCGACCTGCTCGACCGCCAGCTCGCCCTGCTGGTGGACGTGCGCTACAACCACGGCCTGCCCAGCAATCTGTCTGGCGCATCAGCAGACCGGGCCATGCTCAATCACGGCTTCAAGGCCGTGCAGATCGGCGCCAGCGCCTGGACCGCCGAAGCCTTGAAAGGGACCATGCCAGCCAGCGTGTTTTCCCGCTCTACCGAATGCCATAACCAGGACAAGGTGAGCATGGGCACCATCGCCGCCCGTGACGCAATACGGGTGCTGGAACTGACCGAGCAAGTCGCTGCCGCCACCCTGCTCGCCGCCAACCAAGGCGTCTGGTTACGCCAGCGCAACACGCAGGCACGCCCGCTGCCAGCACCGCTGGCCGCCATGCACGAGCAGCTGCTGCAAGACTTCACCCCGGTCATCGAAGACCGTGCCCTGGAAGGCGAGCTGCGCCTGTGCCTGCAACGAATCGCCGAACGGCACTGGAGGCTGCATGCGTAGTGGGGGTGTATTGCACGTCGATACCGAAGTGCTGGTGCCGTTTTTCGACATCGACACGATGGATGTGGTTTGGCACGGTCACTACGTCAAGTATCTGGAAATCGCCCGGTGTGCGCTGCTGGACAGGCTGGATCACAACTACCTGCAAATGCGCGAGTCCGGCTATGCGTGGCCGGTGATCGACCTGCAATTGCGCTATATCCGTGGCGCGACCTTCGGCCAGCGCCTACGGGTTCGAGCAAGCCTGGTGGAGTGGGAGAACCGCCTGAAGATCCACTACCTGATCAGCGATGCGGCCACCGGCGAACGCATGACCCGCGCCAGCTCCGTACAGGTGGCGGTGCATCTCGCCAGCGGCGAGATGCAGCTGGCCTCCCCTGCTGTGTTTGTCGATGCCGTCCAGCAGGCCTTGGCATGAGGCTGGGCTTACGCATGCTCTGCGCGTTCAGTCTGCTGGCCTGCGCTACCGTCGCCCAGGCCTTTGACCTCAAGGACTTGCAAGCACAGCTGGCCCGACCTGCCGTGATCCATGGCCCCTTCACCCAGGAAAAACACCTGCGCGCACTGGCGCAACCCCTGCTGAGCAAGGGCAACTTTGTGTTGGCCAAGGACCGCGGCCTGCTCTGGTTGCTCAAGACACCCGTGCAACAGGACTACCGCATCGACTCCCAAGGCATCTCGCGCCGTGACCCCAGCGGCTGGCAGCGCCTGCCCGGCAAAACGGCTTCCGCCCAGCAAAACCAACTGTTTTTCGCCGTGCTGCGAGGCGACAACAGGGGCCTTGAGCGCGACTTCGAACTCGCCTTGCAAGGCGATGCCAAGCACTGGCAACTGCACTTGACACCGCGCTCCATGCTGCTCAAGCAGATCTTCACCGGCATCAACATCAGCGGCGCCGACTTTGTCGAACGCATCGAACTGTTGGAAACCCAAGGCGACAGCACTGTGCTGCTGATGCCGGCCAGCACCAGCGCTGCCAGCTTGAGCCCTGAGGAGCAGCACGACTTTGCCGACTGAACGCCTGCTGCCACGCCTGTTTCTGTTGTTGTTGCTCGGCGTCTGCGCCTTGGCCGGCTGGCAGTGGCACGCCAGCGCCCCTGTCACGGCCGACCTGATGCAATTGGTGCCGGGCGCAACGCCCGATCCGTTGGAGCAACGCGCCGAACAACGCATGCAGGAGCCGCTCAATCGGGAAATGCTGGTGCTGGTCGGGCATGTCGATCGTGCCCAGGCCATCGCCGTCGCCCAGCGCCTGGGCGAGCAATGGCAAGCCACTGGGCTGTTCGAAAAGGTCCAGTGGAGCTTGCAGGCCGACTTGCCCGCCTTGCGCACACAACTGCTGCAAGGTCGCCTGGCCCTGTTGCCGGCAGTTGACCGCAAACTGCTCATCGAACAACCCCAGGCGTTTATCGAACAACGCTTGCAAACCCTTTATGACCCCTTCGCCTTCAGCCTGGTGGCCAGCCAAGACGACTGGCTTGGCCTGACTGGGCGCATCCAGAACAATCAGGCGCAACCGGCCAGCGTGCAATTGGACCTGGGCAGCGGCGCACTGGTGGCCGAGGCCGATGGCAAGCAATGGGTGTTGCTGCGGGCCCGCACCCTGGGCAACGCCTTCGACATGCAGTTGCCGCTCAAGGTCGCCGACCTATTGGCCGATGCGCGCCAGCAAGCCCAGGCGGACGACGCTCAACTGCTGGCCGCCAGCGGCCTGCTGTACGCGGCCAACGGCCAGCGCCAAGCGAGTCGCGAGATCAGCTGGGTAGGCGGCGGTGCCACGCTCGGCATTCTTCTGATGCTGCTGTTGGCCTTTCGCCGCCTGGGCGTGCTGTTGGCGTTCGTGCCGGTGCTGGTCGGCATGCTGGTGGGCACCACCGCCTGCATCGCGCTGTTCGGCCAGATCCATGTGATGACCCTGGTGTTAGGCTCAAGCCTGATCGGCGTGGCCATCGATTACCCGCTGCACTACCTGTCCAAAAGCTGGAGCCTGAAACCCTGGCGCAGTTGGCCCGCATTGCGCATCACCTTGCCAGGCCTGAGCCTGAGCCTGGTTACCAGTTGCATCGGCTACCTGGCGCTGGCCTTCACGCCCTTCCCGGCCCTGACCCAGATCGCCATCTTTTCAGCCGCCGGGCTGATCGGCGCCTACCTGTGCGCGGTCTGCCTGCTGCCGGCCTTGCTTGAGCGAGTCGAATTGCAACCGGCCGCCTGGCCGCTGCGAGTGGCCCAGGCGTTGGTACGCTTACGCGAGAACGTAATCCGCAAGCTAGGCAATCTTGTGTTGCTGCTTGGGGTGTTGCTGTTCTGCGGCATCGGCGTGTGGCAACTGGAAACCCGCAACGACATTCGCCAATGGGTTGGTACCCCACCCCCATTGCTCGAAGAGGCCCAAGCCATCGCCCGCATCACGGGTTTTCAGCCGACCAGTCAGTTCTTTCTGGTACGCGCCGCCAACCAACAGCAACTGCTGGAACGTCTGGGCAGTTTGAGCGACCGCCTGGGGCAGCTTGTCAGCCTGGACAAACTGCAAGGCTTTATGAGCCTTGATCAACTGGTCACCAGCACCTCTGAGCAACAGCGCTTGCGCACGGCCTTGGCTGAGCTGCCAGGGCACTGGCAGCCTTTGCTCGCCGCAGGCTTGCCGCTCCCCGCCTTGCAGGCCGAACTGTCGCAGCTGCAAGCGCTGCCTGCGCTGAATATCGAACAGGCCCTGGCCGGGCCCTTGGGTGAACCGTGGCGCATGCTGTGGCTGGGTGACAGTGGCGACGGCGTGGCCGCGATGGTCAGCCTGCGCGGCCTGAACGACACCGCCTTGCTGAAGGTACAGGCTGAAGACCTGGAGGGGGTGAAGCTGGTGGACCGCTTGGGCGAGCTGAACCAGGTGTTTGCCGATACCCAACTCAGCGCCGCTGAACTCAAGCTGTTGTCTTGCGTGTTGATTGTGCTGCTGTTGCTGCTGCCTTTTGGACTGGGTGGCGCCCTGCGCATCGTTGCCCTGCCTCTACTCGCGGCGCTGTGCAGCTTGGCAAGCCTGGGCTGGATGGGGCAGCCGTTGACGCTGTTCAGTCTGTTCGGCCTGCTGCTGGTCACGGCCATCAGCGTCGATTACGCGATTTTAATGCGCGAACAGGTCGGCGGCGCGGCCGTCAGCCTGCTCGGTACGTTGCTGGCGGCCACCACGACCTGGCTGTCGTTCGGCCTGTTGGCAGTCTCAAGCACCCCTGCGGTCAGTAACTTTGGCCTCGCCGTCAGCCTGGGCCTGGCCTTCAGCTTTCTGCTCGCACCCTGGGCGGCCAAGCGCCAGCCTCTGGAGGCGAGCGCATGATGGTTCTAGCGTTCTGGGCCTTGGCGTTGCTGCTGTTTGCCACGGCAACTCTGATCGGCCGCCGGCTGGGCTTGATCCCGATTGTCAGCCAGCTGCTGCTGGCCACCCTTGGCCTGCCGCTGCTGATGCTGTTCTGGATCGAGCCGCACTGGCAACTGAGCGGTGCACAACTGGTTGCACCGGTCTGGCTAAAAACCCTCTACGGGCTGGGCTTTGCCCTCTTGCTGGGGCAGATTCTGGGCGATGTGATCGACCTTAAACTGGAACGCCAGAGCCTCAAGATCGCCCTGCCCAGCTTTGCCGTGCCCTTTGCCTGCGGGCTGGCCTGCGCCCTCTGGCTGCTGCCTGCGCAGCCTTGGCTTAACAGCCTCGCGCTAGGCCTGGTGTTTGCCATTACCGCTATCCCGGTGCTGTACCTGTATTTGCGGCATATCGACTATCCCCCGGCCGCCACCCGCAGGCTGTTGCAGGCCGCGATTCTGATTGACCTCACCTGCTGGACACTGTTTGGCCTGGGCCAAGGCAGCCTACAGCCATCGAGCCTGATGTTGCCGTTGGCGTGCGCGGTGCTCCCTTGGCTGCTGCATGCGTTGGGGCTGCGTCGACCTTGGGTTTATGGTTTGGTTTTCTTCGCCCTGCTGTTTATCGCCGAGCATTACCGGCTCAATGCGCTGTTGGTGGGTATTGGCTACTTGTTGTGCCTGGGCTGGCTAAAGCTGCCCCTGCGCCTACCGTTCAAGCCCGAACACTGGCTGCGCCTGCAATCGAGCGTAGCGGTTCCGCTGGTGCTGACGTTCGGCATCGTTCAGATCGATTTCCACCAGGCACTTCAAGCGTTCCACGCCTGGCAATTCGCCGCCCTGTTGTTGCTGCCCATCCTCAGTAAATTGCTCGGCAACTGGCTGGGGCTGCGCTGGGCCGGGCCTTCGTTTGTCGGGGCCAGCCGCTGGCGCGAAAGCCTGCTGCTGAATATTCGCGGCTTGAGCGAAATCATTTTCCTCAACCTGCTGCTGCAACAAGGCCTGATCAGCCCTGCGCTGTACCTGGCCCTGATGACCATGGGCCTGTGCGCCACCTTGTTGCCAGCCCTGGCCGGTATTCATCGGCCGCCCATACTATGTCCAGAACCGGCCAGGAGCCGTCATGCCGAACAGTGAAATGGAATATCGCAGCGTCGTCATCATCGGCGCAGGACCGGCAGGGGCCATTGCCGCGGCACTACTCAAGCGGCGCGGACACGATGTCCTCGTGGTCGAGCGACAGCGCTTTCCGCGCTTTTCCATCGGCGAAAGCCTGCTCTGCCATTGCCTGGATTTCGTCGAAGAAGCGGGCATGCTCCAGGCCGTGCAGGCGGCGGGTTTCCAGCTCAAGAACGGCGCGGCGTTCGCCTGGAAGGATTGCTACAGCGCCTACGATTTTGGCGACACGTTCAGCAACGGCAAGCCCACCACCTTTCAGGTGCAGCGTGCCGACTTCGACCAGTTGCTGGCCGATGAGGCCGAGCGCCAAGGGGTGGAAATTCGCTACGAAGAAGAGATCGTCAGCGTCGACTTCAGCCGCGCCAAGCCGCAGCTGCAAGTCCGTCGCAGCAACGCCAGCACCTACTCCCTGCAAGCCGACTTCGTGCTCGATGCCAGCGGCTACGGCCGAGTGCTGCCACGTCTGCTGGAACTTGAAGCACCGTCAAACTTCCCGGTGCGCCAGGCGGTGTTCACCCATATTGAAGACCGCATCGAAAACCCGGCCTTCGACCGGGAAAAAATCCTCGTCACCGTGCACCCGCAGCACAGCGATATCTGGTTCTGGACCATCCCCTTCAGCAATGGCCGCTGCTCCCTGGGCGTGGTCGCTGCACGGGAGCATTTCACTGAGACCGGCGACGATCTGGATGCCTGTCTCAAAGCCTTTGTCGCACAAACCCCAAGCCTGCAAAAAACCCTGGAAAACGCTGTCTGGGATACCCCGGCGCGCTCCATCGGCGGCTATGCGGCCAACGTCAAAAGCCTGCACGGGCCGGGCTTTGCCCTGCTGGGCAATGCGGCCGAATTTCTCGACCCGGTGTTTTCCTCCGGCGTCACCATCGCCATGCGTTCGGCCAGCATGGCGGCCGCCCTGCTTGACCGCCAGCTCAAGGGTGAAACGGTCGATTGGCAGGTTGAGTTTGCCGCGCCGCTCAAGCGCGGCGTCGATACTTTCCGCGCCTATGTGCAGGGGTGGTATGACGGCCGCTTCCAGGATGTGATCTTCCATCCGGGCAGTTCGGTCGAAATCCGCCGTATGATCAGCTCGATTCTCGCCGGCTACGCCTGGGATGAGCGCAACCCGTTCGTCGCTGAACCCGAACGTCGCCTGAACATGCTCGCCCAGGTCTGTGCAAGGTCACCGGCATGAGCGCGCCGCGCTACCTGAGCGACCACTACGTCGAAGAAACCCGCTTCGGCTTCTGGTTCCTGCGCAGCCACACTTGGCAGCACCATGTATTGCGCGTGGCCATCAATGACCTTGCGCGGCTGATGGGCGACGCACTGCCACACCTGCCGGTGCTGCTCGATGTCGGTTGCGGCCAGGGCAAGTCTTTTCGCCATCTGAACAGCGTGTTTGCACCTGCGCGTCTACTGGGTAGCGACGCCGACCCGCTCAGCCTTGAACTGAGCCTTGAGGAGGCTCGGCGCGAAGGCCTGGACGTGGAACTGCAGGGCGCCGACTGCGCCGCACTGCCTTTGCCCGACGCAAGCGTTGACCTGGTGTTCTGCCACCAGACGCTGCACCACCTGGTGGAGCAGGAAAAAGCCTTGGCCGAGTTCTATCGGGTACTCAAGCCTGGTGGCCATCTGTTGCTGGCCGAGTCGACTGAGGCTTACATTGATACCTGGGTGATTCGCTGGTTGTTCCGCCATCCCATGCAGGTGCAGAAAAGCGCCGGTCAATACCTGCAAATGCTCACCGATCATGGCTTCGAGTTTGCCCCACAGCAGGTCTCCTACCCTTATCTGTGGTGGAGCCGCTCCAGCGATTTCGGCCTGTTCGAACGCCTTGGGCTGCGTCAGCCACCCCCGGTGGGCCAGCGCAAGGAAACACTGGTCAACGTCGTGGCCAGAAAGCCACTGGCAGGTCAGGGTATCGCCGGATGACACGCCTGCTGTTGTTGAGTTGCCTGTTGCTGCTCGGTGCCTGCACCAGCCGCGCGCCCTTGCCCGCGCAGACGCCAACCCTGGCCTTGCCGCTGCAATTGCACGTACAACGCAAGCAAGCTGGCGAACGCCAGGACTGGATGCTGGTCATACAGCGCGAGCAGAACGCTTTGCGCTGGTCGCTGCTGGACTTTCTCGGTATTCCAGCGGCTCGCCAACTGCTCGATGACGGTCACTGGCACGCCGATGGATTGTTGCCGCCCAACCCCCAGGCCCGAGAGATGTTCGCAGCCCTATTGTTTGCCCTGACGCCAGAGGCCCAACTGGCCAAGAGTTATCCACAGGCCCGCCAACAAGGCTCGCTGCGTACCTTGGGAGAACGCTGGCAGGTGAGTTATCAACAGCCCACGATATTTACCGTAACGCTTGAACAAGGGCTGCGTTACGTCGTTAGCCCACTCAATAACGAGACTGCCCCATGACTGCCTTTCTCAATGCCCTTGGGGTTATTTGCGCGCTGGGTGAAGGCCGGGCGCAGGTCAGCCACAGCCTGTTTGCCGGTGATTGCAGCGGCATGCGCGCAGAAGCCGGCTGGGTGCCTGAACGGCAATTGCCGGTGGCTGCCGTGCGCACGGCCTTGCCGGCCCTGCCCGCGGCCCTCGCCCTGCATGAAAGCCGCAACAACCGATTGCTGCTGGCGGCGGCGGTGCAAATTGAAACCGAGCTTCGCGAGGCCATTGCCCGGTACGGCGCCGAACGAGTCGGCATTGTGCTGGGTACCAGCACTTCCGGGATTGATGAAGGCAGCCGCGGCATCGCCGCCTACCTGCAAGACCAGCACTTCCCTGCAAGCTATGACTATCGCCAGCAGGAGCTCAGTGCTCCCGCCAATTTCCTCGCGGACTGGTTGCAGTCGAGCGGCCCGGCCCATGTCATTTCCACCGCCTGCACCTCCAGCGCCCGCGCCCTGATGAGCGCCCGCAGGCTACTGGACATGGGGCTGTGCGATGCAGTGGTGTGCGGCGGTGTCGACAGCCTCTGCCAGCTCACCCTCAATGGTTTCTCGGCGCTGGAGGCGGTCAGTGAACAGCGCTGCAATCCCTTCTCGCGCAACCGCAATGGCATCAACATTGGCGAAGCCGCCGCACTGTTCCTGATGAGCCGCGAAAACTCAGGACCTGGCATTGCCCTGCTGGGCGACGGTGCCAGTTGCGATGCCCACCACATTTCCGCGCCCGACCCGCAAGGCCTTGGCGCTATCGCCGCGATGCGCCAGGCGCTGCAACGGGCCCATCTTGAACCCGAACAGATTGACTACCTGAACCTGCATGGCACGGCGACCGCACACAACGACGCCATGGAAAGCCTGGCGGTGCAGGCGGTATTCCCCACGGGCATCGCCTGTTCTTCGACCAAACCCATGAGTGGCCATACACTGGGCGCCGCTGGCGCGCTGGAAGCGGCGTTCTGCTGGCTGAGCCTGCATGCAGACAATATCGACGGCGCGTTGCCACCCCATGTCTGGGACGCACACGCCGACCCGCAATTGCCCTCGCTCAACCTGATCGATACTAAGGCTCGCCTGCCCCAAGGCAAGGTGCGCCGGCTGATGAGCACCTCCTTTGCCTTCGGTGGCAATAACGTCAGCCTGATACTCGGAGATGCCCCATGATCGCTTGGCCAATCGCCGAACTGGTGCCCCATAGCGGTGACATGATTCTGATCGATGCCGTCGAGTCGTTCGACGAAGAGCAGATCTACACGCGCCTGACTGTCCGCCCTGACGGCCCGTTCAACCGCCCCGACGGCAGCCTGCCCGCCTGGATCGGGGTCGAGCTGATGGCCCAGAGTGTGGCCGCCTTCGCCGGTTGCCGGGCGCGCAGCCAAGGCCACCCTGTGCAGTTGGGTTTTTTACTCGGCACGCGCAAATTCGAGTGCAATGTGGAACACTTCCCGGTCGGTAGCGAACTGCACATTCATGCGGTGCGTTCGCTGGAAGACGAAAGCGGCATGGGCATCTTCGAATGTTGCCTGAGCGGCCCCGGCATCCAGGCCGTGGCTCGCCTGAATGTCTTCAGCCCACCCCAAGCCAGCCAATACCTGGCCGACACGCAAACACAGGAACCCCGCCATGACTGAATCCATCCTGGTCACAGGCTCCAGCCGTGGCATCGGCCGCGCCATCGCCTTGCGCCTGGCCCAGGCAGGCTTTGACTTGGTGCTGCATTGCCGCAACGGCCGCGCCGAGGCCGAGGCCGTGCGCGAGGAAGTCCTGGCACTGGGCCGCCAGGCGCGGGTGCTGCAGTTTGATGTCGCCGACCGCGCCGCCTGCGCGACGATCCTGATGGAGGACGTCGAAACCCATGGCGCCTATTACGGCGTGGTCTGCAACGCCGGCCTGACGCGCGACGGCGCCTTCCCGGCGCTGACTGAAGAAGACTGGGACCTGGTACTGCGCACCAACCTGGATGGTTTCTACAATGTCCTGCACCCGGTCATCATGCCGATGATCCGCCGCCGCGCCCCGGGGCGCATCGTTTGCATCACCTCGGTGTCCGGCCTGATCGGCAATCGCGGCCAGGTCAACTACAGCGCCTCCAAGGCCGGCGTGATCGGTGCCGCCAAAGCCTTGGCGATTGAGCTGGGCAAGCGCAAGATCACAGTTAACTGCGTGGCACCGGGATTGATCGACACCGCCATGCTCGACGAACAGGTACCGGTCGAAGAACTGATGAAAATGATTCCCGCCCAGCGCATGGGCACCCCTGAAGAAGTCGCCGGGGCCGTCAACTTCCTGATGTCGGCCGAGGCGGCCTATATCACCCGCCAGGTCCTGGCGGTCAACGGAGGGCTGTGCTGATGAAGCGCGTGGTCGTCACCGGCATGGCCGGCATCACTTCGCTGGGCAATGACTGGGACAGCATCGCAGCGCACTTCGCCGCCAACCGCAGCGGCATCCGGCGCATGGATGAGTGGGACCGTTTCGAGGAGCTGAACACGCGCCTGGCCGGCCCCATCGATGATTTCAAAGTCCCCTCGCAATGGACCCGCAAGCAACTGCGCAGCATGGGCCGGGTATCGCGCCTGGCCGTGGCGGCGGCCGAAAACGCCCTGCGCGATGCGGGCCTGCTCAATGACCCGATCATCCGCGACGGCCGTATGGGCGTGGCCTGCGGCTCGTCCACCGGCAGCACCGACGAGATCAAGGCGTTCGGCAATATGCTGCTCAATTCGGTCGCAGAAGGCCTTAACGCCAACTCCTATGTGCGCATGATGCCGCACACCACGGCCGCCAATATCAGCATCTTCTTTGGCCTGACTGGCCGCCTGATCCCAACCTCAAGTGCCTGCACCAGCGGCAGCCAGGGCATCGGCTATGCCTATGAGGCGATCAAGTTCGGCCGCCTGCCACTGATGCTTGCCGGTGGCGCCGAAGAACTCTGCCCCACCGAAGCCATGGTGTTCGATGCGCTGTATGCCACCAGCCTCAAGAACGACGCCCCGCACACCAGCCCAAGGCCCTACGACGTGGACCGCGACGGCCTGGTGATCGGGGAAGGCGGCGGCATGTTGGTGCTCGAAGAGCTGGAACACGCCCTGGCCCGCGGTGCGACTATCTACGCCGAAATCGTCGGCTTTGGCAGTAATGCCGACGGCCAGCACACCACGCGACCGGAACAGGCCACCATGCGCCGCGCCATGGAGCTGGCCCTGGAAGACGCCAGCCTTGCCGTCGACGCCATTGGCTATGTGAACGGCCACGGCACCGCCACCGAACAGGGTGATATTGCCGAAACCCTGGCCACCAGCAGCCTGTTCGGGCCGCGCATGCCCATCAGCTCGCAGAAGAGCTTCCTGGGCCATACCCTGGGGGCCTGCGGCGCGCTGGAGTCCTGGTTCAGCATCGAGATGATGAATCGCGACCGCTACGTTCACACCTTGAACCTGGATCACGTCGACCCTCGCTGTGGAGAGCTGGATTACTTGTGTGGCGAGTTTCGCAGCATGAGCCATGAGTTCGTGATGAATAACAATTTCGCCTTTGGCGGGGTCAATACCTCGCTGATTTTTCGTCGTTGGGTTTGAGTGTGGCGCCGACCTCACCCTGAGGTGAGGTCGGACCGCGCAGAGGGAAAGGGACTGATCTGCGGGGCATGCCATTTTGGGGGCAGACATGCAGCCCCCACGCAGCCGATACAGAAAGTCGACAACTCATTTCCGCGGTCCCTCTTTGTCGGGAAGACAGAAAGCTTGGAGGATCGAACTTATAAGCGCAATCCATCGGACATAATCATTACTTCAAATACCAGGCGGTTTTTTAAGTTTGCCATGACCACCCAGGCTTGAGAGTTTGCGCAACCGGGCTGATTGTAAAAATTGGATCATCAAGCTGATCCAGTAATCATTTTTGCTTCGCAAAAATCAATTTGATATGACCATGTCAATGACAAGCATCCTGATGTATTCGCTCCGCAGCCTTTCAGGCATCTACGCTTGCAATTTACTTCCCGGGGATTTTAAGTTTGTCCCGACCAACTTACCGACGCCATGCGGCAAGCTAACCGGAACAGGCTTAGGCGACGTCTACAAGAGCGCACCTCAAAACAAAATCATTTATAACCAAGAACAATACAGACCAACCCCCACCATACCATTACAATAATCTGGGCCATCATCCCAAACTTTACCAGCTTCTTAAATCTAGCCGGGAAATTTTCAATCTCAAGCAGATCAACTCCAGGTAACGGTAACCTCCTCCATGGCCACACCACCACAATCGATATTTGAGCAACCATTAAAAGTCGCCCCATCAAGCCAAAATGCGTTAGAACCGCACAAAACTCCACTATAAACTCTGAGTTCTCCAACGCTTTTAACATTTCAGGAAGATAGCGACTCACATACCAAACATACCCCATAAAGAAAACTGCGACCAACATAGCGCCGCCAAAAAAAATGACCAGTGTCCATGAGTGCCAAAATTCAGGCCCAATCACTTCAAAACCCTCTCATATATAACCTCCGCAATAGACTCAGCAGCTTCACCTCCTTTCTCTCCTCCTAGATATGCACCCACCCCAACACCGCCTAACGCAACCACTGCACAAGCTAAACCACCCACTCCGCCCGCTGGAAGAGTAATTGCTACGAGCGCGACACAGACTGCAGCACTGCCGTAACCACCTATAATTCCCCCGGCACTCGCACCGGCAACCGAACCAGCAACCTTAGCACCCTCCGTGACTTTTACCTTTTTACACTCCTGACTTTCCGAATCCGCACTACAAACTTCCCAAACATGAATGGCTGACGAAAGGACACCTAAGCCAATCCCAATATACCCACCCGCCTTCATATACTTTGCGGCACGACTGATGGCATTCAGATGAGTGGCATACCCTGGTATTTGCCCCGGCGCACCAGCTTTGTCCCATTGATGCACTAAACTACGAGTAGAAATTCCAAGCGATTTCTTAAGCTTGTCATGCCCACCCAAACTTGAGAGTTTTCGCAACTGGGTTGATTTTAAAAACTGATCATCAAGCTGATCCAGTAATCGCTTTCGCTCCGCAAAAAACTCTGCTGAGTTGAGGTGGCCATGTTTGCGATAGCTATCTTGGTGCAGTTGTTCAATAGCCTGAAGCGTGCCAAGTATTTTCTTGAGTTGGCTTTCCATCATGGCTGCGCCGACCCCAAGCCCAGTTGAAGTTCCACTCAGGACATAACTCGCAATCGCAGCGAGATTGTCGTACATGAAATCAGCTTCTTCCGGGGTTAACGGATCCAGCGCTATCTTGACTTCACGCGCCGCTGCCATCAGTACAGATTCCTCGTGAGTACAAACCGTATGGGGTAAATCGCTGAGAACAATCATGCTCCCGGCCTTTATCACACTCTCGATATTTGGATTGAGACTGATGAATTTTTTTGGGCTGCAAGTCGAAGTGGTTTCGAAGAGCAAATTATCGAGTTCCCGCGCCGGAATACTCTTGGTCACTATATAAAAGCCCGGACCTGCAGGTGGCTCAACCTTTGGTCGGAAGAATTCTTCGGGTGGGCAGCGATACAACTCTGATTCGGGTCTCGGTACAGCGGGTTTCATCTGATTTGGGGCCGCCGGCTTACAAACTTGCGGCATAGGGCTGTATAAGCGGCGATCGTCGGATTTATTTGATTGATCCGTCATGTATTCGATTCCTTTTGTGCATAAATCAAGCCCTGAACAATGATTTCAACATCGCCCAGGGCTATTAATGATTGAGCGCTAAAGGCTTACGCCTTTACTGGGCTGCGCCAGTCATCAGACCCCGTAGTACCGCAAGTAAGATGCGTCCAGGTAATTTTTCGATAAGTAAAATACACATCTTCCAAATGTGTAAAATGCGCCATCGATGGGTCCTGGCAATTCGGCATACGCGACTTCACGTCAACAATGATAGCGTCTTCCAACTTAATAGAATAATAAAGCTCCTGAGTGCCCTTTGCCGATGTTCGATACCAATCCAAGTGACACTCTTTCAGACTCTCACCCGAGGTCAGCGCGTTGAATATCAGTGGAGAAGATTTATCGAACACCTTGGTGATCATCAGAGGCTTGTGTACTCGCGGCCCGGTTGGTTGTCCAGACTGTGGATCACGGGGAATGATTACTTGGTGATCAAAAGCCTGAACAAGAATTTGGTTCTCATGCCCTTGTTGATAAATGTTGCCTACTGAATCTTCAGTAAAGGCGCCAGCCGTCATCAGGCCTTGA
Organism: Pseudomonas sp. KH_021; assembly: GCF_057838865.1. Taxonomy (NCBI): domain Bacteria; kingdom Pseudomonadati; phylum Pseudomonadota; class Gammaproteobacteria; order Pseudomonadales; family Pseudomonadaceae; genus Pseudomonas; species Pseudomonas sp. KH_021. The sequence goes on from NZ_CM174477.1 coordinate 5,849,645, forward strand.
GTAACGCCTTCCAGTGTCATGTACGCGGGTGTTGGCATTGTAAAACTCCTCAGTGAGTACCGAACATTTGTGTCGGCAGCAGACTGATAGAGCAAAACCCGGGCCAATCATATTTTGGCCTTTAAAATCAACAACCTATAAGATAGTAGCTGTCGACCAATATGTATTTTAGGTTTAAACCGCAAGAAAATGCGCAAGTTACTTCGCACTCGAAGTGCCATAAATTGCACAGGCCTGACCCCGCCCCTTAAAAGTCGGGTCTAAGCCCACAAAACAGGGGGAATGAGCCGCTGACGCCAAGGATAAATTTCGGAGAAAACATCATTTCCACAACCCACATGTGGGCAATTACCTGTTTCAGCAGGTGCATCTGCAAGGGCATGGAAAACATGAGTAGGGCACGCCCCCGTTGACCCAGCTCACGAAGAGGCTAGCGGGTTACTGGAGAGGAGGCGATCGATTCTGCACCCAACCATCACCCCGCAGCCCCTTGAGTCAGCAAATCCACGAACGCCTGCCCCATCGCCGACGCCGGCTCTCTGCGCTGGGCCAGCCAGACGGCGGTTTCTGCTCCCGGGTCGAGCAGGGCGCGGTATGCCACGCCCTCAATGCGCATGCGCTGGTACGACGAGGGCAACACCGTCACCCCCAACCCCGCGGCCACCAGCGCAATGATGGTCATGGCTTCCAGCGCCTCCTGGGCAAAATGCGGGGTAAATCCGGCCTGGCGCGCAAGGCTCAGCAATTGCGCATGCAGGCCACTGCCAAAGCTTCGCGGAAAAAACACAAACGGCTCCTCCGCCAGCACCGACAGGTGCAGGCCACTGGTCTCCTTCGCCAAGGGGTGACGAGCACTGAGCACAGCCATCAGTGGTTCGCGATACAACTCCGAGACCACAATGCCTTCGGGCAGGGCCAATGGGCGCATCAGCCCGATTTCTAGCGTCTTGTCGACCAGCGCTTCGGTGATCTCGCGGCTGTTCATTTCCTGCAGGTCCAAGTGCACCGCTGGAAACTGCTGGCGGAAGTGGTAGATCGCCTGAGGAATGGTCGAGTTGAAAGGTGCCGAGGCCGTGAAGCCGATCTTCAACTCCCCAAGCTCCCCCAATTGCGCACGACGCGCCACATCAGCCGCCTTGTCGACTTGCGCGAGCACTTGGCGCGCCTCATTCAGGAATAACCGCCCGGCCTCGCTCAAGGCCACTCGTCGGTTGGTGCGATCGAACAGCCGAGCCCCCAGCTCCTGCTCCAGCGCCTGTATCTGCTGGCTCAAGGGCGGTTGGGAAATACCCAATTGCTGGGCAGCCCGACCAAAATGCAGCTCCTCGGCCACGGCAATGAAATAACGCAGGTGACGCAGTTCCATAGCGGCTCCATCAAGTCGTAAAACCTATCAAACAGGTCGAACAATATATTGGAAATAATCGTTAGCCAGCTATATGCTTTTTTCACTGCCTCCCTGGCCGTACCCCTTCGAGGTCCTCGTGAAAACTGCTGTTGCTGCACCCGCCCAAGCTTCTCCCGCCGATTCCGTTACGCCTGACGCTGCCTCAAGCTGGATTGAAAAAGGCACCCCCCTGTTTCTGCGCACGGTGCTTGCCCTGTTCAGCGGCGGCTTCGCGACGTTTGCCCTGCTCTACTGTGTACAGCCGATGATGCCGATGCTGTCCCAGGAATTTTCCATCAATGCCGCGCAGAGCAGCTTGATCCTCTCGGTCTCTACCGGCATGTTGGCCATCGGCTTGTTGATTACCGGGCCCATCTCTGACCGCATCGGGCGCAAGCCGGTGATGGTCTGCGCGCTGTTCTGCGCCGCCGTGTGCACCATGGCCAGCGCGCTGATGCCCAACTGGGAAACCATCCTGCTGATGCGCGCGCTGGTGGGTTTGTCGCTGAGCGGCCTGGCGGCCGTGGCCATGACGTACTTGAGCGAAGAGATCCACCCCCGGCACATCGGCCTGGCCATGGGCCTGTATATCGGTGGTAATGCCATTGGTGGGATGAGTGGCCGCTTGATCATCGGCGTGTTGATCGACTTTGTCAGCTGGCACACGGCAATGCTGATCATCGGTGGCCTGGCGCTGATCGCCGCCACGGTGTTCTGGAAAATGCTCCCGGAGTCACGCAACTTTCGCGCCCGCTCGCTCAAGCCGCGCAGCCTGCTGGATGGCTTCACCATGCACTTTCGCGATGCCGGGTTGCCATGGCTGTTCCTTGAAGCCTTCCTGCTGATGGGCGCCTTCGTGACCCTGTTCAACTACATCGGCTACCGGTTGCTGGCCGAGCCTTATCACATGAGCCAGGCACTGGTGGGCTTGCTGTCGGTGGTGTACCTGTCAGGGATCTACAGCTCGGCGCAGATCGGCGCCCTGGCCGACAGACTGGGCCGTCGCCGGGTGTTCTGGGCGACCATTGTGCTGATGTTCGCAGGCCTGGGGCTGACCTTGCTGACGCAGGTTTCGGTGATCATTGCCGGCATGCTGATCTTCACGTTTGGCTTCTTCGCCGCCCATTCGGTGGCCAGCAGCTGGATCGGCCACCGCGCCACCCATGCCAAGGGCCAGGCCTCGTCGCTGTACCTGTTCAGCTACTACGCAGGCTCAAGCGTCGCCGGCACCGCGGGCGGCATGTTCTGGCACTACGCGGGCTGGAGCGGGATCGGCGTGTTTATCGGTACGCTGCTGACGATCGCCTTGCTGGTGGCGGTGCGGTTGAGCAAGTTGCCCCGTAGCCGGCCCGCTTAATTCAGAATCTCGATTCGGTCGACGTCGATATCACGCTTCATCAAGCCTTTATCGACTTCGCCGATCAGCTTGACCTTCGTTTTTTCATCGACGGCCACGGCCGGGAAGTCCTCATCGTCGATCTCGACCATGATGGTGCCGGTCGCGTCCTTGAATTCGTATTTGTCTTTTTTCAGACGCTGGGTGACATGGCCTAGCAGCACCACCGGCTCATCGTCGCCGGCCTCATGGGCAGCCGCCACGGTCGTGATGGCGCTGGCGCCTGGGCCCGTGTAGCCAACGGCCAGCGCAGCGGTGCTGAAGAAAGGGATAAGCAGCAGAGCGAGGGTTTGAGCTTTCATGAGGGTGGTCCATTTCGGTTTTGATAGGACCAGCGTATAGCGGCAGGCTGAATTGAAGCTTAAATGCGGTTTTTCTGCGGGACCGCGGTAACTTGCTCGCGATGTATCCATATGCAGAAACACCCTGATCTGGTCGCCTTGAGCAAGCAAGGTACACTGTGAGGTATGCCCGTATCGGTAAAGGACAGCCCCAATGCGTCTCGACCACATTCACCTGCAAAATTTTCGCTGTTATGAAGATGCGGAATTTTCGTTTCACCCCCAATTCAACTTGGTGATTGGCGTCAACGGCAGTGGCAAAACGTCTTTGCTAAAAGGGATTGCGACATCGTTTATTACGTTTATCAATGCCGCCGCGAGTCACTTTTCGCCCTTGTTAGGCGACGAGGAAGACGTCCGTTTTGAAGTCGACAGTTTCGACAACAGGATACGATTTGAACGACGCTATCCCTTGGTCTTGACTGCTCGTGGAGCAGCTTTCGGTGTGAATGCCTGGAGAACTGCTAAAGAGCGTAAAAGTGCTGCAGGAGAAATGGATGTTGCTGCTTATCAATCAACAGCGACACTTCTAACCCGGCTCGACAAGGGTGAAAAGCTAACCTTGCCAGTCATTGCTTTCTACAGGGCCAATCGTCGATGGTTGGCGGCAGACGTCGCGGCAGAGGTAGCGGCAACCGAAAAAGCCTCTCGATTGGAGGGTTACGCCAATTGGTTCGATGCTGCCGCCAATTTATCAAGCTTCGAAAGTTGGGTGATCGGAAAAACGCTAGAGCGACTACAAGACATCGCCGATAACAACTCAGGGGCCTGCGAGTTTGACGATGAACTGGAATGGGTCAACTCGGCAATCAAATTGGCACTACCGGATGCCCAAGGACTGCGATACGACCTTCGCTTACGCACGCTGATGGTTGGACTTGCCGCTCACCAATCAATTCCTTTCAACGATCTCAGCGACGGGCAGCGCAGCATGGTTGCTCTAATCGCCGATATCGCCCGCCGTATCTGTCTGCTAAACCCCCATATGGGCCGTGACGTGCTGACAGAAACACCCGGCGTCGTCATTATTGATGAGCTTGATATCCATCTGCACCCGGCATGGCAGCGCAGTATCGTCGTCGCTTTGAAAAATGCTTTTCCCAAAGTGCAATTCATCGCCGCCAGCCATTCGCCGCAAATTATCGGCAGTCTGCAGCCAGAAGAGGTCATCGTATTAGACGGTGAAAGCGCCCATCATCCTCGTGTCACCTATGGCTTGGATTCGAGCAGTATCCTCGAAGAAGTCATGGATGTGGGGCAGCGCGACCCCACCGTCCAACGCAAGCTTGCGCAAATATTCGCCGCCCTTGAACTTGATGATCTGACAACGGTTAAGTCCCTGCTCGTTGCGCTCAAGCAAGAAGCTCCAGACCTGCCGGAATTTGCCAGAATCGAAGCCTTAATCAAACGAAAAGAGGTCATTGGCCGATGAAGCAGGTATTCAAAGGATCTGAGCCCGCTTCATTCAAACGTTGGAAAGAACAGGAAACTTTAAATTGGAAACCGGTTTACGGCGTTCTGCAAAACCCTCAAAAACGAGAACTGCATGAAAGTCTTTTGAGCGAACAGCATTATTGCTGTTGCTACTGCGGTAGGGAGATCGATGCTCACACCAGCCATATCGAGCACTTTCGACCTCAGGAAACGTTCGAGCACCTTGCGCTGGAGTACAACAACTTGCACGCTTCGTGCCTGCGCGAAACGAAACCTGGAAACCCATTGCACTGTGGTCACAACAAGGGCAACTGGTTCGATACTGGACTTAATATCTCTCCCCTTGAGGACGGATGCGAATCGCGCTTTAGCTACCTGCTCAGTGGCGCGATTCAAGCGGCGAACAAGACCGATGCACCTGCCAGCACAATGATTAGCGTACTTGCGCTCGATATTGCCTATCTCAATAACCGACGCAGAGAGGCTGTATTGGGCATGTTCGATGAAGACTTCATCGAACATGCCACGGCGGCGGAGTTTCAAACCATCGCGGATGTAATGCGAACAACAGAGCGCCACTCAACCCGATTCAGCCATGTCATCGCGCGTTTCGCAGAGCAACAGTTGCCCCACTGACACTCGCACTTCTTCTATGCGATCTGTCAGCAGGATCGCGGTGACTGGATCGCGAGCAAGTCGGAACGCCGAACCGTCTGCTCCTACAAGGAGCCAGGCTTGCCTGCGATGAAGTTCATGCGATTACTGGTGGTATTGCGCCGACAGTTCGTGCACCGAATTGATGAAGGCACCGGCGTGTTCCGGGTCGACTTCTGGGGTGATGCCGTGACCCAGGTTGAACACATGGCCGCTGCCATGACCGTAGCTGGCCAGGATGCGGGCGACTTCGGCGCGGATGGCTTCAGGCTTGGCGTAGAGCACGGTGGGGTCCATGTTGCCTTGCAGGGCGACTTTATCGCCAACGCGCTGGCGGGCCTGGCCGATGTCACAGGTCCAGTCCAGGCCCAGGGCATCCGCACCCGCCTCGGCAATGCTTTCCAGCCACAGGCCGCCGTTCTTGGTGAACAGGATCACCGGCACCTTGCGCCCTTCGTGCTCGCGGATCAGACCACTGACGATCTTGCGCATGTAGGCCAGCGAGAACTCCTGATAGGCCGCCGCCGACAGGTTGCCACCCCAGGTGTCGAAGATCTGCACGGCCTGGGCACCGGCCAGGATCTGGCCGTTAAGGTAGGAAATGACTGACTGGGCCAGCTTGTCCAGCAGCAGGTGCATGGCCTGTGGGTTGTCGTAGAGCATGGCCTTGGTTTTGCGGAAGTCTTTGGACGAGCCGCCTTCGACCATGTAGGTGGCCAGGGTCCATGGGCTGCCGGAGAAACCGATCAGGGGCACACGGCCGTTGAGTTCGCGGCGGATGGTGCTGACAGCGTCCATCACGTAGCCGAGGTCTTTCTGTGGGTCGGGGATCGGCAGGGCTTCGATGTCGGCCAGGGTGCTGATCACTTTCTTGAAGCGCGGGCCTTCACCGGTTTCGAAGTACAGGCCTTGGCCCATGGCATCGGGAATGGTGAGGATATCCGAGAACAGGATCGCTGCGTCCAGGCCCGGGTAGCGGTCCAATGGTTGCATCGTGACTTCGCAAGCGAACGCCGGGTTCATGCACAGGCTCATGAAATCGCCGGCCTTGGCGCGACTGGCGCGGTATTCCGGCAGGTAACGGCCAGCCTGACGCATCATCCACACCGGGGTGACGTCTACGGGCTGCTTGAGCAGGGCACGGAGGAAACGGTCGTTCTTCAGGGCAGTCATGTCGGCATCCGAGTAAAAAGTGCGGGCATTTTCTCAGAGCTCGACGCAAAAGGCACGGCTAGAGCCGTGCCTTTTGTCTTTCAGGACAACTATTTTGTAGGTTGCAGGTAGGAGCCAGCCTTGGCTGCGATGGCCCCCACCGCGGTGTATCGGATGGACCGCGTGATCTTCATCGCGGGCAAGCCCGGCTCCTACAGAGCGGGGTTGCCCGCGAACAGGGTGTTAAACGCCCAGGTAATCCAGGATCCCTTCGGCGGCATTGCGGCCTTCGAAGATCGCCGTTACTACCAGGTCAGAGCCTCGCACCATGTCGCCACCGGCAAAGATTTGCGGGTTGCTGGTCTGGTGCTTGAACTGCGCCTGCTCAGGCGCAATGACGCGGCCCTGGCTGTCGGTGCTGATGTCGAACTGCTCGAACCACGGCGCCGGGCTTGGGCGGAAACCGAAGGCGATAACCACGGCGTCGGCCGGGATGATCTCTTCAGAACCCGGGATCGGCTCGGGGCTGCGGCGGCCACGGGCATCCGGTTCGCCAAGACGAGTCTCGACCACCTTCACGCCTTCAACCTTGTCTTCACCGACAATCGCAATCGGCTGGCGGTTGTAGAGGAACTTCACGCCTTCTTCCTTGGCGTTCTTCACCTCTTTGCGCGAGCCTGGCATGTTCGCCTCGTCACGACGGTAGGCACAGGTAACGGCCTTGGCGCCCTGGCGGATGGAGGTGCGGTTGCAGTCCATCGCCGTGTCGCCGCCGCCCAATACCACGACCTTCTTGCCTTTCATGTCGACGAAATCTTCCGGCGACTTTTCAAAGCCCAGGTTGCGATTGACGTTGGCAATCAGGAAGTCCAGCGCGTCATGCACGCCTGGCAGGTCCTCACCGGCAAAGCCGCCCTTCATGTAGGTGTAGGTGCCCATGCCCATGAACACTGCGTCGTACTCGGCGAGCAGTTGTTCCATGGTGATGTCCTTGCCCACCTCGGTATTCAAGCGGAACTCGATGCCCATGCCGGTGAAGACTTCGCGGCGATTGCTCAACACGGTCTTTTCCAGCTTGAACTCGGGAATGCCGAAGGTCAGCAGGCCACCGATTTCCGGGTTCTTGTCGAACACCACCGGGGTCACGCCACCGCGCACCAGCACGTCGGCACAACCCAGGCCCGCAGGGCCTGCGCCGATGATTGCTACACGCTTGCCGGTCGGTTTGACCTTGGACATGTCCGGGCGCCAGCCCATGGCAAAGGCGGTGTCGGTGATGTACTTCTCGACCGAACCGATGGTCACCGCGCCAAACCCGTCGTTCAGGGTGCAAGCACCCTCGCACAGACGGTCTTGCGGGCACACCCGGCCGCACACTTCCGGCAGGGTGTTGGTCTGGTGCGACAGTTCCGCAGCCGCCAGGATATTGCCTTCCGACACCAGCTTGAGCCAGTTGGGAATGAAGTTGTGCACCGGGCACTTCCACTCGCAATACGGGTTGCCGCAACCCAGGCAGCGGTGAGCTTGATCACCCGCCTGCTGGGGCTTGAAGGGCTCGTAGATCTCTACGAATTCTTTCTTGCGTTGACGCAACAGTTTCTTCTTCGGATCTTTGCGCCCGACCTCGATGAACTGGAAGTCATTACTCAGACGTTCAGCCATGTTTAAACCTCATCAAACTCTTCAGGCGCATATCACTGCGGGTTGGCACGGGTGCTGGACAACAGGGTTTTCAGGCTGGCCGCCTTGGGCTTGACCAACCAGAAACGACGCGCGTAGTCATCCAGGTTCTCCCAGAGGTTGCGTCCCCATTCACTGCCGGTTTCTTCAACGTACTCGGCAAGTACACGCTGCAGATGGCTGCGATACGCCTCCATGGCCTCGCCGGTGATGCGTTGGATTTCGACCAGCTCGTGGTTGACCTTGTCAACGAAGCTGTTGTCCATGTCCAGTACATAGGCGAAACCACCGGTCATGCCGGAGCCGAAGTTGTAGCCGGTCTTGCCCAGCACGCAGACGAAACCGCCCGTCATGTATTCGCAGCAGTGATCGCCGGTGCCTTCCACGATAGTGTGGGCGCCGGAGTTACGCACGGCGAAACGCTCGCCTGCAGTACCCGCTGCGAACAGCTTGCCGCCAGTAGCACCGTACAGGCAGGTGTTACCAATAATGGCGCTGTCCTGGGTGGCGAACGGGCTGCCGGCAGGCGGCACGATGACCAGCTTGCCACCGGTCATGCCTTTACCGACATAGTCGTTGGCATCGCCTTCCAGGTACATGTTCAGGCCGCCGGCGTTCCACACGCCAAAGCTCTGCCCGGCAGTGCCCTTGAAACGGAAGGTGATCGGCGCATTGGCCATGCCCTGGTTGCCGTGGGCCCGGGCGATTTCACCCGAGATACGAGCACCGATGGAACGGTCGCAGTTGCAGATCTCCAACTCGAACTCGGCACCGCTCTTGTCAGCGATGGCCGCCTTGGCCATGTCCACCATCTTCTCGGCCAGAAGGCCTTTGTCGAAGGGCGGGTTGCGGTCGACTTCACAGAATTGCGGCTTGTCGGCTGGCACGTGGTCGCTGCCCAGCAAGGGGGTCAGGTCCAGGTGGCCTTGCTTCTCGGTCTCGCCCTTGAGGATTTCCAGCAGATCGGTACGGCCGATCAGCTCGCCCAGGCTGCGTACACCCAGCTTGGCCAGCCACTCACGGGTTTCTTCGGCGACGTAGGTGAAGAAGTTCACCACCATGTCGACGGTACCGATGTAGTGGTCCTTGCGCAGTTTTTCGTTCTGGGTCGCAACACCGGTCGCACAGTTGTTCAGGTGGCAGATACGCAGGTATTTGCAACCCAGGGCGATCATTGGCGCGGTACCGAAGCCGAAGCTTTCAGCGCCGAGGATGGCCGCCTTGATCACGTCCAGGCCGGTTTTCAGGCCGCCATCGGTCTGCACTCGGACTTTGCCACGCAGGTCGTTGCCGCGCAGGGTCTGGTGGGTTTCCGCCAGGCCCAGTTCCCACGGCGCGCCAGCGTACTTGATGGAGGTCAGCGGCGAAGCACCGGTGCCGCCGTCGTAGCCGGAAATGGTGATCAGGTCGGCATAAGCCTTGGCGACGCCTGCGGCGATGGTGCCAACGCCCGCTTCAGCCACCAGCTTCACCGAAACCAGTGCCGCCGGGTTGACCTGCTTGAGGTCGAAAATCAGCTGCGACAAGTCTTCGATGGAGTAGATGTCGTGGTGCGGCGGTGGCGAAATCAGCGTGACGCCCGGCACTGCATAACGCAGCTTGGCGATCAGGCCGTTGACCTTGCCGCCTGGCAGTTGGCCGCCCTCGCCTGGCTTGGCACCCTGGGCCACCTTGATCTGCAGCACTTCGGCGTTGACCAGGTACTCAGGGGTGACACCGAAGCGACCGGTGGCGACCTGCTTGATTTTCGAGCTGCGGATGGTGCCGTAACGGGCCGGATCTTCACCGCCCTCACCGGAGTTGGAGCGCGCGCCCAGGCGGTTCATCGCCTCGGCCAGGGCTTCGTGAGCTTCCGGCGACAGGGCACCCAGCGAAATACCTGCCGAGTCGAAACGCTTGAGGATGGCTTCCAGCGGCTCAACCTGAGCCAGGTCCAGCGGCTGCTCCAGGGTTTTTACCTTGAACAGGTCACGGATCATCGACACCGGACGATTGTCGACCAGCGCTGTGTATTCCTTGAACTTGGCGTAGTCGCCTTGTTGCACGGCAGCTTGCAGGGTGTTGACCACGTCCGGGTTGTAGGCGTGGTATTCGCCACCGTAGACGAACTTGAGCAGACCGCCCTGCTGGATTGGCTTGCGCGGGCTCCAGGCTTCGGCGGACAGCAGTTTTTGTTCGTTTTCGATGTCGACGAAACGCGCGCCTTTAAGGCGGCTCGGAACACCACGGAAGCTCAGTGCGACCACTTCCTCGGACAGGCCGACCGCTTCGAACAGCTGGGCCCCACGGTACGAGCCGATGGTCGAGATCCCCATCTTCGAGAGGATCTTGAGCAGGCCCTTGGAGATGCCTTTGCGGTAGTACTTGAAGACTTCGTCCAGATCGCCCAGCACTTCGCCGGTACGGATCAGGTCAGCCAGCACTTCGTAGGCCAGGTACGGGTAGACCGCCGAGGCACCGAAGCCGATCAGCACGGCAAAGTGATGCGGGTCACGGGCCGTGGCGGTTTCGACCAGGATGTTGGAGTCGCAACGCAGGCCTTTTTCGGTCAGGCGGTGGTGCACGGCGCCAACCGCCAGGGAGGCGTGGGCCGGCAGCTTGCCAGGCGCGATAAAGCGGTCGCTCAGTACCAGTTGGGTCTTGCCCGAGCGTACTGCTTCTTCAGCCTGATCGGCGATGTTGCGCACCGCCGCTTCCAGGCCAATGCTCTCGTCATAGTTCAGGTCGATCAGGTGCCGTTCAAAACCTGGGCGGTCCAGGTTCACCAGCGAGCGCCACTTGGCCGGAGAAATGACCGGCGAGCTGAGGATCACGCGCGAAGCGTGCTCAGGCGATTCCTGGAAAATGTTGCGTTCGGCACCGAGGCAGATTTCCAGCGACATGACGATCGCTTCACGCAGCGGGTCGATCGGCGGGTTGGTCACTTGGGCGAACTGCTGGCGGAAATAGTCGAAGGGCGAGCGTACGCGACGGGACAGGATCGCCATCGGCGTATCGTCACCCATCGAACCGACTGCTTCCTGGCCTTGCTCACCCAGCGGGCGCAGCACCTGGTCACGCTCTTCGAAGGTGACCTGGAACATCTTCATGTATTGCTTGAGCTGGTCAGCGTCGTAGCTGGCCTGGCCCTGGTCATCCCCCAGGCTTGCCTGGATGCGCAGGGCATTCTGGCGCAGCCACTGCTTGTAGGGGTGACGCGACTTGAGGCGATTGTCGATGGCGTCGGTGTCGAGGATCTGGCCGGTCTCGGTATCGACCGCAAAGATCTGGCCCGGGCCAACACGACCCTTGGCGATGACGTCTTCTGGCTTGTAGTTCCACACGCCGATTTCCGACGCCAGGGTGATATAGCCGTTTTTGGTGGTCACCCAACGCGCCGGGCGCAGGCCGTTACGGTCGAGCAGGCAGACCGCATGGCGACCTTCGGTCATCACGACGCCAGCCGGGCCATCCCACGCTTCCATGTGCATGGAATTGTATTCGTAGAAGGCGCGCAGGTCGGCGTCCATGGTTTCGACGTTCTGCCACGCTGGCGGAATGAGCATCCGCACGCCACGGAACAGGTCGATACCACCGGTGACCATCAGCTCGAGCATGTTGTCCATGCTCGAGGAGTCGGAACCCACACGGTTGACCAGCGGGCCGAGCTCTTCGAGATCCGGGATCAGCTCGTTCTCGAACTTGGTCCGTCGTGCCTGTGCCCAGTTGCGGTTACCGGTGATGGTGTTGATCTCGCCGTTGTGGGCGAGGAAGCGGAAGGGCTGCGCCAGCGGCCACTTCGGCAGGGTGTTGGTGGAGAAGCGCTGGTGGAACACGCAGATTGCGGTTTGCAGGCGCTCATCACCCAGGTCTGGATAGAACGCCTGCAGGTCGGCAGGCATCATCAGGCCTTTATAGATGATGGTTTTGTGCGAGAAGCTGCAGACGTAGTGATCACTGTCGGCGGCGTTGGCCACGGACGAGCGACGACGGGCACTGAACAGCTTGATGGCGAAATCCTGATCGCTCAGGCCTTCTGCGCCGATGAACACTTGTTCGATTTGCGGCAGGCGCTCCAGGGCCAGGCGGCCAAGTACGCTGGTGTCGATGGGCACTTTGCGCCAGCCGATCAATTGCAGGCCGGCAGCCAGAATTTCGCGGTCCATGTTGGCGCGAGCCGCTTCGGCGCGGGCGTTGTCCTGATTGAAAAACACCATGCCCACGGCGTACTGCTTGGGCAGTTCGCTGCCGAACTGCTCCTTGGCGACCGCGCGCAGGAATTGATCAGGCTTCTGCATCAGCAGGCCACAACCGTCGCCGGTCTTGCCGTCAGCGTTGATCCCACCGCGGTGGGTCATGCAGGTCAGGGCCTCGATGGCCGTTGTCAGCAGGTGATGACTCGGCTCGCCCGTCATATGGGCGATCAGGCCAAAACCACAGTTATCCTTGAATTCTTCGGGATGGTACAGACCTGTATTCATAGACACTTTCTCACCAGGCTTGCCCCTTATTGAGGCAAATTTCTTTTCAATTCAACCACTTACCATCCACGCCGAACGTGTGCCAGCTTTGCGGGGGCAAAAGGGAGGTCATTGTTGCACAACGGCAGAGTAGCCCACAAATTTGATGACTAAATTATGTAAACCGGCGTCGCATTTTTGAACGTTTTATACGTTTCTCTATGCTAGCACCTGCTGGAGTCTGAAGCTTATCAGCCCGGACTGCAATGGCTTGTGGCCCGCAACCTAGAGACACCAAAGCCTGCCGCGTTTTTGGCGCAGCAGGCTTGGGTTCGATTCAGGAGACGCTCAGCAGGTGGCGGGGGTAGTGCCACCGAGCTATTTAACGAGTCGCCGACAGTTCCTGTTGGACACTGGCGACTGTACGAGGCCAAGGTTTACCAGCCTGGACCTTGGCTGGCAAGCCCTTGATGGCAGCCAGGGCGGCTGCGCGGTTGGCAAAGTTACCGTAAGTCACGACATACAGTGGTTTGCCCTGCAGGATTTTCTTGAAGTAGCGATAGTCGCCACCCTGCTCACGAACATAGGCCTGGGCCGAACTTTCGGAGCTGGTGCCGAGGATCTGCAGCACATAATTGCCCGGCACCTGGCCGGCGTACCACGTACCGCCAGCGGCCGGCTTGGCGGCAGTGGCAGGTTTTTCAGCAGGTTTCGGAGCAGGTTTGGCGGTGGCCACCTGAATCGGCGCTGGCGCAGGTTTGGCTGCTGGGGCAGCGACCGGCTTGGCTGGAGCAGGCGTAGGCGTGGCTACGGGCGCGACAGCACGGGGTGCTGGCGTGGGGGCCATCGCTTGGGTCGGCGCAGGGCCGGCCGGGACGCCGACGGGTGGTGCGATAGTGGTGACGGTGGGCGGTTGCAATGCGGTATCACCGGCCGGGCCACTTTCGTCGCCCTCGCCCATGCCAGCCGCTTCAGCCAGTGGGCTGCGCATCACCGGCTGGGATTGACCGACGAGCGGTAGCGGCATCGGCTGGGAATTGCCTGCGAATTCAATCGCCGGGCTACCTTTTGCCTGATCGGTTGGCGCTGAAGCCGTGCCGTCGGGGTTCTCCGCTTTTTTCGACGGGATCAGCAGGGCCGCTCCCACAGCCACTACGACCACGCCAGCAAATGCCAACACCAGTTTTTTCGACATATTGAACCCCATTGTCGGGCGCTTGACCCCAGAGCGGCTAGCAATCATGGCTTCGATGAGTGCATCCCGGGCGACCTGGTTGATTGCGCCAGGCCAGCCTTCGGAATTTTCGTGAATGGCCGTAATTTGCTGGTTATTGAACACTTCGATGCCCCGCCCGGCGCCTTCAAGGCGTTGGTCCAGATACTCGCGGGTTTCATCTTCGGTATAAGGTTGCAGGTCGATGACGTGGATACGTTCTTCTTCGACGCCCAGGTCTTCCAGGCTGGTCAGCAGCGCTGACTCGCCAAACAGAAACACATGCGGACGCCCTTCCGGCGCACCGGCAGCCAACGCCAGCAAGGCTTGGATGGCAGACGCTTCGAGTTGTTCCGCGTCGTCGACCAATAAATAAACTTCCTGGCCAGTCAGGGCCAGTTGCACCACCTGCGACAGCACCGCCTCGACCGTGGGTTGCACCACATTCAGCGATTCGGCCACCTGGGCCAGCAAGCTGGTAGCACCGCTGGCGCCCCGAGCCGAAACCGCAATGCTCTGCACCGACTGCTTGTTGGTGCTGGCGACCAGGGCTTGGCGCAGTAACGTCTTGCCGCTGCCCTCTGGGCCGATAACTACCAGCAACAACTGGCTGTAACGCGCCAGGTGATGCAGTTGGCCGAGCACAGGCTTGCGTTGCGCCGGGAAAAACTTGAAGCCGGGCACCCGCGCAGCGAAGGGGTCGTGATTGAACTGATAGTGGCCGAGAAAGGCCTCGTCGGCGTGCAAACTAGTCATCGAACTCTCATCAACCTCAAAGCTGGGCCACGATGGCGCGGTAATCCGCTGCCAAGGTGGCCTCAAGAACGTCTTTCGGATAGTCATCGGTCACCACGGCTTGACCGAGTTGACTCAACAACACCAGGCGCATACGACCATCGATTACTTTCTTGTCGACTGCCATGTGTTCAAGGAAATGCTCAGGTGTCATTTCCTGCGGCGGCACCACCGGCAAACCGGCGCGCTGGAACAGGCGAATACTGCGATCACGCTCTTGCTGGGTGATCCAGCCCAGGCGCATGGACATTTCCAGCGCCATCACCGTGCCAGCCGCGACGGCTTCACCGTGCAACCACACACCATAGCCCATGTGCGTCTCGATTGCGTGGCCGAAGGTGTGCCCCAGGTTCAGGGTGGCACGCACGCCCGTCTCACGCTCGTCGGCGCCCACCACGGCAGCCTTGGCCGCGCAGGAGCGCAGGATCGCGGCGGTCAGGGCCTGTTGGTCAACGGCTCGCAGGGCGTCGACGTTGTCTTCCAGCCAGCCAAGGAAGGGCTCGTCGCAGATCAGGCCGTACTTGATTACTTCCGCGAGGCCCGCCGACAGTTCGCGTGCCGGCAGGGTTTTCAAGGTGGCGGTGTCGATCAACACAGCGTTGGGCTGATAAAAGGCCCCCACCATGTTCTTGCCCAGCGGGTGGTTGATACCGGTCTTGCCGCCCACCGATGAGTCAACCTGGGACAACAGGGTGGTCGGTACCTGGATGAAATCCACGCCACGCTGGTAGCAGGAGGCTGCAAAGCCTGCCATGTCGCCGATCACGCCGCCCCCCAGGGCGACCACTGTGGTACGGCGGTCATGGCGAGCCGTCAGCAGGCCATCGAATATCAGTTGCAGGGTTTCCCAGTTCTTGTGCGCCTCCCCGTCCGGCAGCACTATCGGCAACACCGAATAGGCACCCAGGGTCTTGCTCAGGCGTTCAAGATAAAGTGGCGCGACAGTCTCGTTGGAAACGATGGCTACCTGCCGTCCGGCGATATACGGCGCCAGCAGCTCGGGCTGATCCAGAAGGCCTTCGCCAATATGGATCGGGTAGCTACGTTCGCCAAGTTCGACCTTAAGTGTCTGCATGTGTCCCCACAATCGAGTCGGGCGCCAGTGCCCGGTCCGAAGAATAACGGTAGAGCGCAGGAACCTCTGGGTGATCCTGCACCACGGTGACGAGCCCAGTCATACCATGACGGGCGGCCGAGAATAGCGCATTTGCGCAGCAAACGACCGCCCTGCTTCGCATGGTCTAGCGGGGCGGTAATTGTTGCAGGCGTTCGAGGATATCCAGAACGACCATGCGCGGCGGGCGCTCATCGGTCTCAATCACCAGATCGGCGATTTCCCGATACAGCGGGTCGCGCATTTCGAGCAGCGCTCGCAGCGTGGCGGCCGGGTCAGCGGTACGCAGCAAAGGGCGGTTGCGATCTCGGGCGGTACGAGCGACCTGTTGCTCCACCGACGCGTGCAAATACACCACGCGCCCGCCAGCATGCAGGGCTCGACGATTGGCCTCGCGCATTACAGCGCCGCCACCGGTGGCCAGAACCACGCCATCCAAGGCGCACAGTTCTTCGATCATCGCGTGTTCACGATCTCGAAAACCCGGCTCACCTTCTTTGTCGAAGATCCACGGAATATTAGCGCCGCTGCGCAGTTCGATCTCCTTGTCGGAGTCTTTGAACGGCAACCGCAGCTCTTTGGCAAGCAGACGGCCGATGGTACTTTTGCCAGCACCCATCGGCCCAACAAGTATCAAATTTCGCACAGAATCAACGACTCACAGCAATCGCCTGGTTATTCATGATACGCGGTGTCAGGAATACCAACAGCTCGGATTTTTTCTCTTGCACGACATCGCGCCTGAAGAGCCGGCCAACATACGGCACATCTCCCAAAAATGGCACCTTGTCCACGGTTTTACTTTGCGTGTTGGAGAATACACCGCCGATGACAATTGTTTCTCCGTCGTTGACCAGAACTTTCGCATTCACCTCGTTTTTCTTGATCGGCGGTACGCCCAATACCGCATTCAAGTAGTCCGGTTCGTCCTTGGTGACCTTCACCTCCATGATGATGCGGCTGTCCGGAGTAATCTGCGGGGTCACTTCAAGCGACAGCGACGCTTCCTTGAACGACACCGACGTGGCACCGCTGGAGCTGGCTTCCTGGTAAGGCACCTCGGTGCCCTTGAGGATCTTGGCGGTTTCCTTGTCGGAAGTGACCACCTTGGGCTGAGAGACGATTTCACCGTTGCCGGTCTTCTCCATTGCGCTCAATTCCAGGTCCAGCAGCACATTGTTGGTCACGAAGCCCAGGCCGATGCCCGAGGTGGCGCCGCTGGCGCCCATGTCGACGAACGGCACGTTGGGGCCGGTATCCGCACCGGTGTTACCGGCCTCGTCACCGTTGTTGTCCAGGCCATAGGTCGTCCAGTTGCGTTTACCCTGAAGATTGGTCGAACCACCCCAGCGCACGCCCAGCGCCTTGTCGTAGTCGACGTTGGCTTCAACGATGCGCGCTTCGATCATCACTTGGCGCACCGGAATATCGAGTTGCGAAACGATCCGGCGCAGTTCGTCCAGGCGCTCCTGGGTCTGGTAGGCAATGATGTTGTTGGTGCGATCATCCACGGTAATCGAGCCACGCTCCTGCTCTTGTGCCTCGGAGCTGGTGACTGACTTGAACAGGTCGGCAATGTCCTTGGCCTTGGCATAGTTGACCTGCAGCAACTCGCGACGCAGCGGTGCCAGCTCGGCGAGCTGCTTTTGCGACTCCAGCTCCTGGCGCTCGCGTGCGGCGATTTCATCGGCCGGCGCCACCAGCAACACATTGCCGATCTTGCGCTTGTCCAGGCCCTTGGTCTTGAGCACCAGGTCCAGCGCCTGATCCCAGGGCACGTTCTGCAGTCGCAGGGTGATGCCACCCTCGATGGTGTCGCTGGCCACCAGGTTGAGATTGGTGAAGTCGGCGATCAGTTGCAGGACCGAGCGCACATCGATGTCCTGGAAATTCAGCGACAGCTTTTCGCCGGTATAGACGAAACGATCGGCGTTACGACGCTGCAGGTCTTCGCTGCTGAGCGGGCGGACGCTGATGGTGAGCTTGTTGTCGGTCTGGTAGGCCGAATAATCGAAGGTGCCGCCCGGCTCGATGCTGATGCTGGCGGTTTCACCGTTGGCGCTGGCATTGACGAATTGCACGGGGGTGGCGAAATCCTTCACATCCAGGCGCACGCGCAGCCGCTCTGGCAAGCGGGTGCGCGCAAAGTCGACACGGACCTTGCCGCCCTGCTCCTTTATATCCGCACTGATGCTGGGGTCGCTCAAATCGATGACGACATTGCCTTCACCGGCGCTGCCGCGCTGAAAGTCGATGCTGCGAATGGCCCGGCCCGCCTCTACCGCTGGGCGCGAAGGCACGGCGCTGGCCTGGGCGGTGCGAGGCGCGGGTGCGATGGGGGGAGTTACCGCCTGGGTGTTGGTGTCTCGACCGACCACCACGAAGACATTATTGCCCTCCACTCGGGTCGTATAAGGGGCCTGACTCGTCAGGTTGACGATCACCCGCGTGCGATCCTTGGCCTGGACCGCCACCACACTGCGAGCGTTACCCATGCCCAGGTCACGGTGCTTGACCGCCAGGGCGTTGCTGACGCCGGGGAAATCCAGGGCAATCCTGGCCGGCTGGTCCGTCGTGTAGCCACGCGGTGCCGATACCGGCTCGTCAAAGCTCAATTTCAGTTCGACCCGATCGCCCGGCAAACCTGCAACATCCAGGCTTTTCAGACTGACCGCCCACACCGCCGGTGAAATACAGGCCATCCATAGCGCAACACCGACGACAGAAAAAATCCGGTTCATGTTCAAATCCCATCCAGCTTGATTCAGCGCGTATTTAAGAACGCTCCTTCAACGAAAGCGTACGCGGTCGCTCCAACCACCCACCCTCGCCATCTGGAACGATTTCGACGATGTCGACCTGCGAATCGCCAATGGCGACAATCCGTCCATCGCTACGCCCCAGAAAATCCCCTACCTTGACCTTGTACACACCACCCGCCCCCTTCAGCAGGGCGAATCTGGACTTGGCATTGGCCAAGGTCCCGGCCATTTCGAACTGCTCGATATTGAAACCTTCCAGAAACTGCTTGACCCGATTGGGATCCGGCTGGACCTTGCGCGAGCCCTGCAGACGCTTGGCCAAGTCTATTTTCATGGGCGGCTGGAAGGGGCTGCGCAGGCCGGAGGCTTCGTAATTGAATGCCTGGTACGGGGTAAAACGCGGAATCGGCTCGATCACCCCCGTTGGCCGCGAGCGCGCCTGCTCGGTGAAAGCCTTGAGATCCTCGACATCACTGGAACTGCCACACCCCGCCAGGGCCGCCAGCCACATCGCACACCCAAGCCACGCAAACAGCCTCATGGCTTGCCCCCCTGTTGCGCCGCGGGTTTCTGCTCGGCTGCAGGTATCTGATCGTTGTAGCGATACGTCTTGGCCAGGATGCTCATGCGCAGGCGATTGGGGCTCTCAGGGCTTATCGCCTTAATCTCGAAGTCGTTAAGGGTAACGATTCGCGGCAGGCCGGCCACGCCACTGACGAAAGTGCCAAGGTCGTGATATGACCCGGTCACGGTAATCTGGATGGGCAGTTCGATATAGAAAGGCTGTGTGACTTCGGGTAACAGCTTGATCTCCTCGAACTCCAGCCCACTGCCAAGACCTGTGCGGGTGATGTCCTCGAGCAAGCCGGGCACTTCGGTATCGCTGGGCAATTGGCGCAACAGGACGCCAAAGGACGCTTGCATGTCCTTCATCTGCTGGGTGTAGGCCTCAAGATTTGCGGCCTGGAATGCCTTGCTCGAATATTGCTCCTTGAGCGTGGTTTCTTCGCCGCGCTTGGCTTCAAGCTGGTCTTCCATGTCCTTGAGGTAGAAGTTGTAACCCAACACCAACACCAGCACCATCAGCAACATGCCCACCAGGCCACGCACCACGGGCGGCCAGGCACCTATGTTATTAACGTCCAGGTCATTGAAGTCGACGCGGCGCAGGCTTTCGAGCCATTGTGTCGGTTTCATGGCGCGGCCCCTTCAACAGGAGGCCGGCTCTGGCGCACGGTCAATTGGAAGAGATTACCCGGGACAGCCTGCGGCGCATCCGTCGCACTGGCGGCCTTGACCTCGTTCAGGCTCGGCGATTCGAGCCAGGGCGATGCCTCCAGGTTGCGCATCAGCTCGGAAACACGATTGTTGGTTTCGGCGGCACCGGACACCGCGACGGTTTTTCCTTGCATCTTGACGTCGGTGAAGTACACGCCGTCGGGAAGCGTGCGGGCCAGCTGGTCGAACACTCGACCGATCACGGGTCGATTGCCTTGCAACTCCTGAATGACCCGCATGCGCTCGATCAACTGTTTGCGCCGGGCCTTGAGTTCGCTGATTTGCTTGATTCGCCCGTCGAGCACGGCAATTTCCTTTTGCACAAAATCATTGCGAGCCGTCTGTCGGTCGATCTCATTGCTAATGTACTGGCTGGCCAGCAGGATTACACCGATGCCGGCGATCAGCACCCCAACCATCGCGACCCAAAAACGTTGCTTGCGCTCTTCTCGAAGCTGCTCACGCCATGGCAGCAGGTTGATCCTTGCCATCAGTCAAAGCTCCTCAAGGCCAGGCCGCAAGCGATCATCAGTGCCGGCGCGTCACTGGCGAGCGCCCCGGCATTGACCTTGCTGCTCAGGCTCATGTCGGCGAACGGGTTGGCTACCAACGTCGGCGTCCCCAGACGTTGCTGGATCAGG
The DNA here is from genome assembly GCF_057838865.1 of Pseudomonas sp. KH_021. Lineage (NCBI taxonomy): Bacteria > Pseudomonadati > Pseudomonadota > Gammaproteobacteria > Pseudomonadales > Pseudomonadaceae > Pseudomonas > Pseudomonas sp. KH_021. Next base: position 5,869,931 of record NZ_CM174477.1, read on the forward strand.
TTGTCCAGGCCCGAGACCGATGCCGTCCCCCCAGCCAACACGATGTAGTCCACCGCATTGAACTGGCCGGCTGCGAAAAAGAACTGTAGCGAACGCGATACCTGCTGGACGACCGCATCCTTGAACGGTTGCAGCACTTCGTCCTGATAGTCGTCAGGCAATCCACCCTGCTTCTTGGCAAGGCCCGCTTCTTCAACCGGGAGCCCATAGCGGCGCTGGATTTCTTCGGTCAGTTGGCGACCGCCAAACAGTTGTTCGCGGGTGTAAATGATCTTGCCGTTGTGCAGCACGCTCAGGGTAGTCATGGTGGCGCCAATGTCCACGACCGCCACTGTCAGCGGCCCATGACCGCTGGTCAGTTGCTCGGCGAGCAGCGAAAAGGCACGCTCAAGGGCATAGGCCTCGACATCGACCACCTTGGCGGTGATCCCGGCCAGCGCCAGGGCAGCCTCGCGGACCTCGACGTTTTCCTTGCGGCAGGCCGCCAGCAAGACATTGACACGCTCGGGGTTGCGCGGCGAAGCCCCTTGGACCTCGAAGTCGATAGCGACTTCTTCCAGCGGATAGGGAATGTACTGATCGGCTTCGATCTTGAGCAGGGTCTCGAGCTCTTCGTCCGAAAGCCCCGCATCCATCTCGATGGTCTTGGTGATCACGGCGGACCCCGCCACTGCCACAGCCGCATTGCGGGCAGCAGATCGGGCCTTGATCAGCACGCGACTGAGCGCCTGCCCAACGCCTTCGATCTCGGCAATGTTCTTTTCGACTACCGTATTGGCCGGTAGCGGCTCGACCGCGTAAGCCTCGACCCGGTAGCGGTTACCGGAGCGGCTGAGCTCCAAAAGCTTCACTGAGGTAGAACTGATATCGATCCCTAGCAACGAATTGGCTTTCTTGCCGAAAAATCCGAGCACGCCAAACTCCTTGATTATCCGTTCACACGGATCGTTTATAGTCCAGGGCGGTCATAAGCAGTCATGACAGGGGCGCCAATAACGCTCGGAGTCGAAAAATGCTTATAATGCCCAGCGATTATTCCTTGTCGCCGGCCCTTGCGCTTTAACCCATTCTTTTTTTCTGGAAATCCAAAAGCCTTGATACGCCTGCTGAAGTTTTTCTGGTGGTCTTTCCTCGCCGTTTTCTGCGGGCTGTTGCTCGGTTTGAGTGGCGCTTTTCTCTATCTTAGCCCCGGCTTGCCCTCTGTAGAGTCACTGAAAAGCATTCAGTTGCAGATTCCCCTCCGGGTTTTTAGCAGCGACGGGAAGCTGATCGCAGAATTTGGTGAGATGCGCCGCTCGCCCATTCGCTATGCGGACATTCCACCTCGCTTCATTCAGGCGCTGCTGGCCGCCGAGGATGATAACTTCCTCAACCACTACGGCGTCGACCCCAGCAGCCTCATGCGCGCCGCCACGCAGCTGGTCAAGAGCGGTCATATCCAGACTGGCGGCAGTACGATCACCATGCAGGTGGCGAAAAACTTCTTCCTTTCCAGCGAACGCAGCTTCTCGCGCAAGACCAACGAGATCCTCCTGGCCCTGCAGATCGAACGCGAGCTGACCAAGGACGAGATCCTCGAACTTTATGTAAACAAAATTTACCTTGGCAACCGCGCCTACGGCATCGAGGCCGCGGCACAGGTTTACTATGGCAAATCGATTCGCGATATCAGCCTGGCGCAGATGGCGATGATTGCCGGCCTGCCCAAGGCACCGTCGCGCTTCAATCCGCTGGCCAATCCGGTACGCAGCAAAGAGCGTCGCGACTGGATCCTGGGGCGCATGTTCAAGCTGGGCAAGATCGATGAGGCCAGCTACAAGGAAGCCCTGGCGGAGCCTATCAATGCCAGCTACCACGTGCCTACGCCCGAGCTGAAGGCCCCCTACATTGCCGAGATGGCCCGCGCCGAAATGGTCGGCCGCTATGGCAGCGATGCCTACACCGAAGGTTTCCGGGTCACCACGACGGTGCCGAGCAATCTGCAGGAAATCGCCAATTCGGCCGTATTCGAAGGGCTGCTCAACTACGACCAGCGCCACGGCTATCGCGGTCCCGAATCTCGCCTGCCCGGCAAGACCCGGGATGCCTGGAACCTGGAGTTGTCCAAGCAGCGCCCCTTGGGCGGCATAGATCCGGCTATCGTGTTCCAGGTCGACAAGAGCGGCCTGCGCGTACTGACTCGCAGCGGGGAAGAACACGTTGCGTGGGAAACCATGAAATGGGCACGCCCGTTCCTCAATACCAACAGCCAGGGCCGTGCACCACAGCAACCGTCTGACGTGGCTCAGGTGGGTGATCTGATCCGGGTGCTGCGCCAGGACGATGGCAGCCTGAAGTTCAGCCAAGTCCCGACCGTGCAGGGCGCGCTGGTCTCGCTAGACCCAAGCAGCGGCGCCATTCGTGCCCTGGTCGGTGGTTTTGCCTTTGAGCAGAGCAACTACAATCGAGCCATGCAGGCCAAGCGCCAGCCAGGCTCGAGCTTCAAGCCGTTCATTTACAGCGCGGCACTGGATCATGGCTTTACAGCCTCAAGCCTGGTCAACGACGCCCCTATCGTGTTCGTTGACGAGTACTTGGATAAAGTCTGGCGGCCGAAGAACGATACCAACACTTTCCTCGGCCCGATCCGTCTGCGCGAAGCCTTGTACAAATCCCGCAACCTGGTCTCGATTCGCCTGCTGCAGAGCCTGGGCGTAGACAGCACCATCAACTACATCGCCAAGTTCGGCTTCAACAAGCAGGACCTGCCTCCCAACTTGTCGCTGGCCTTGGGCACCGCCACCCTGACGCCGATGGAAATCGCCACGGGCTGGAGCACCTTTGCCAACGGCGGCTACAAGGTAACGCCGTATCTGATCGACCGCATCGAAAGCCGCAAAGGCGACACGCTGTTTGTCGCCAACCCGGCACGGGTGCCCACCGACGAAGCGAGCGCTGGCATCGCAGCCCCCGTGGACACCGGCATCATCACCGACAACAATCCCGCCGCGAACCCGGCAACCACCCAGGCACCCGCCGTGGCGGAACGCATCATTGACGGTCGCACCACCTACATCCTCAACAGCATGCTGCAGGATGTCATCAAGCGCGGCACCGGACGCCGGGCACTGGCGCTGAACCGGCCAGACATCGCCGGCAAGACCGGTACCACCAACGAATCGAAGGACGCCTGGTTTTCCGGTTACAACGGCGATTACATGACCACGGTCTGGACGGGTTTCGACCAACCGGAAACCCTCGGTCGTCGCGAGTTTGGCGGTACCGTCGCGCTACCGATCTGGATGAGCTACATGGGGGCGGCACTCAAGGACAAGCCGCCGCATACCCAGCTGGAGCCTGAAGGCATGCTGAGCCTGCGTGTAGACCCGATCAGCGGCCGAGCGGCCAGCCCGAGCACGCCCAATGCGTATTTCGAGTTGTTCAAGGCCGAGGATTCGCCACCTTCGGTGAACGAGTTGGGCAACGGCCGTGCGCCGAACAGCCCGTTGCCAGCGGATGAATCAGCGCCGATTGACTTGTTCTGATCCTGTGCAGGAGCCAGCCTTGCCGGAGTGCCGGACCACTGCGATGGGCACACCGGAGACCGCGTCGTCATCATCGCGGGTAAACCCTGCTCCTACACGGGGTGGGCCGCTCCACGGCATCGCGGGCAAAACTCGGCTTTGTAGGAGCCAGGCTTGCCTGCGATGAACATAGGTATCTACACAACTCTGGGGCAGCGCGGCTCTTGTAGCCGCTGCCGAGGTACGAGGCTGCGATCGGCGGCGAAGCCGTCGTAAATTCAGGCCCTTCGGGGTGCCTGATGGATTACGGTCTCAGGTTTACGGCCGCTTCGCTGCCGATCGCAGCCTCGTACCTCGTCAGCGGCTACATTCGTAGCAGTACGGCAAAAGATGTGTAGATACCTATGCTGCGATGAAGGCACCGCAATCCATCAGGCAAACAAAAAGCCCCGGCTTCAGGCCGGGGCTTTTTGTTTTACTAGTACAAAATCAAGCGGCTATCGAAGCCTTGACCTTGTTCATGGCGTTCTTTTCCAACTGGCGGATACGCTCGGCCGATACGTTGTACTTCTCAGCCAGGTCATGCAGCGTGGCTTTCTCTTCAGCCAACCAGCGCTGGTAGAGAATGTCGCGACTACGGTCGTCCAGTACTTCCAGCGCTTCGTGCAGGTTGCTGTTGGAGTTGTCGCTCCAATCGGCTTCCTCCAGCTGGCGCGCCGGGTCGTAACGGTGGTCTTCCAGATAGTTGGCTGGCGACTGGAAGGCGCTGTCGTCGTCGGCTTCGGACGCCGGGTCGAAGGCCATGTCCTGGCCGGTCAGGCGACTTTCCATCTCCCGCACTTCACGAGGCTCCACGCCCAGGCTTTCGGCCACGCGATGGACTTCGTCGTTGTTCAACCAGGCCAGGCGCTTCTTCTGGCTGCGCAGGTTGAAGAACAACTTGCGCTGGGCCTTGGTGGTCGCGACCTTGACGATGCGCCAGTTGCGCAGGATGAACTCGTGGATTTCTGCCTTGATCCAGTGCACGGCAAAGGACACCAGGCGCACACCCATTTCAGGGTTGAAGCGTTTTACCGCTTTCATCAAGCCAACGTTGCCTTCCTGGATCAGGTCGGCCTGGGCCAGACCATAACCGGAATAGCTGCGAGCGATGTGTACGACAAAGCGCAGGTGAGCGAGGACCATCTGCCGAGCAGACTCAAGGTTCTGCTCATAGTAGAGACTCTCGGCCAGTTCACGCTCCTGCTCCGGGGTCAGCAAGGGAATGCTGTTCACGGTGTGCACGTAGGCCTCCAGGTTCGCACCCGGGACCAAGGCATATGCAGGCTGCAACGAAGTGGTCATACGAAAAAACCTCCGACTCACAAGATGTGTGCCTAAAGACACAGCCACATAGACCGGGAACCTAAATAGAAGTTCCTGACACTTCGGTCAATGATGGCAAAAAAACATTATCGCGGTGCCAGCTCGCTTAAATGACGAGCGACCGCAATCCATGCACCGATATACCCTAACAGCACGGCACCAAGCAAGAGTGATAGACCATCGGCTACCGGTACGCCGGCCAACGAGAAATTGCTGCCGTACAGGCCGGCAAGGTCGACAACCGCGTCGTTGAGCCAGTCCAGGCCAAACGCCAGGACACCCCAGGAGAGCACGCCAGCGCCCAGCCCGTACAGCGCGCCCATATACAGGAAGGGCCTGCGCACGTAGCTGTCGGTGCCGCCCACCAACTTGATCACTTCGATCTCGGTACGGCGGTTTTCGATGTGCAGGCGAATTGTGTTACCAATTACGAGCAAGAGCGCCGCCACCAGCAAAACGGTCAGGCCAAACACAAACCGGTCACCCAATTTGAGAATGGCCGCCAAGCGCTCGACCCACACCAAATCCAGTTGTGCCTGCTGCACCTTGGGCAACTCAGACAGATGCTGGCGGAGTGCCTCCAGGGCGGCCTTATCGACCTCCAGGGGCGTTACCACCATCACGTTCGGCAGTGGGTTGTCTGGTAGCTCACGCAGGGCATCGCCCAGGCCAGATTGCTTCTGGAACTCACTCAAAGCCTGATCGCGGCTGATGTATTCCACTTCCGCCACACCGCCCAGGCCCTTGACCTGCGCGCGTAAGGCTTGGCCGTCCTGGTCGCTGGCGTCCATCTGCAGATACAACGAAATCTGTGCCGCACGCTGCCAGGAGCCGCCCAGGCGTTCGACGTTGTTAAGCAGCAGCGACAAGCCCATGGGCAGGCTCAGGGCGATGGCCATCACCAGGCAGGTGAAAAAGCTGCCGATGGGTTGCTTGCCCAGGCGACGAAGGCTGTCGACCAGGCTTGAGCGATGGCTTTCGAGCCAGGCATTGAACAGCGTGCCAAAATCCGGGCCGTCGTCTTCATCACGAGGCTTCTTTTTCGGTGGCAACGGGTCGGCGGCCTTGGGCGCGACTCGCTCCGATACCTTGGGACTACGTGTTGCGCTCATTGACTGGCCTCCCCATCACCGATCAAGCGGCCGCGCTGTAAAGTCAGCATGCGATGGCGCATGCGCGCGATCAGGGCCAGGTCGTGGCTGGCGATCAGCACACTGGTGCCCAGGCGATTGATATCTTCGAATACACCCATGATCTCCGCGGCCAGGCGCGGGTCGAGGTTACCGGTCGGCTCATCCGCCAGCAGCAGGGCCGGGCGGTGCACGATGGCACGGGCAATGCCCACGCGCTGCTGTTGGCCGGTAGAAAGGTCGCCAGGGTAGAGCTCGGCCTTATCGGACAGCGCCACGCGCTCCAAGGCTGAGTCGACGCGCTTGGCGACTTCCAGCTTGGAAAGCCCCAGGATTTGCAAGGGCAGCGCCACGTTGTTGAAGACCGTGCGATCGAACAGCAATTGGTGGTTCTGGAAAACGACGCCGATCTGGCGGCGCAGGAACGGGATCTGCGCCGTACTGATCTGGCCCAGGTCCTGCCCGGCCAGCAGGAGCTTACCGGTCGTCGGTCGCTCCATGGCCAGTAACAGACGCAACAACGTGGATTTACCGGCACCAGAGTGGCCGGTAACGAACAGAAACTCGCCGCGTCGTACTCGAAAGCTCAGTTCATGCAGGCCGACGTGACCGTTCGGATAGCGTTTACCGACCTGTTCGAAACGAATCATGAACGCTCCCGTTCGGCAAACAATGCCTGGACAAAAGACTCTGCTTCAAAATCTCGCAAATCATCGATGCTCTCGCCTACACCAATGTAGCGGATCGGCAGGCCGAATTGCTTGGCCAGCGCAAAAATCACCCCGCCCTTGGCCGTGCCGTCCAGCTTAGTCAAGGCCAGGCCAGTCAAGGAGACGGTCTGGTTGAACTGCTTGCATTGGTTGATGGCGTTCTGGCCTGTGCCAGCGTCGAGCACCAGCAAGACTTCGTGCGGGGCATCGGCGTCGAGCTTGCCGATCACGCGGCGAACTTTTTTCAGTTCTTCCATCAGGTTGTCTTTGGTGTGCAGGCGACCAGCGGTATCGGCGATCAACACATCAATACCGCGCGCCTTGGCCGCTTGCACCGCATCGAAGATGACCGAAGCCGAATCGGCACCCGTGTGCTGGGCGATGACCGGGATCTGGTTGCGTTCGCCCCAGACCTGCAACTGCTCGACCGCCGCCGCGCGGAAGGTGTCGCCAGCGGCCAGCATGACTTTCTTGCCATCAAGCTGCAGCTTTTTCGCCAATTTGCCGATGGTGGTGGTCTTGCCTGCGCCGTTGACGCCAACGACCAGGATCACGAACGGCTTGTTCTCGGACTTGATCTGCAGCGGTTGCTCGACCGGGCGAAGCATGTCGGCCAACTCGCCCTGCAGCGATTTGTACAGGGCATCGGCGTCGGCCAATTGCTTGCGCGCCACTTTCTGAGTGAGGCTCTGGACGATAACCGTCGTGGCTTCCACGCCCACATCGGCGGTCAGCAGGCGAGTTTCGATCTCGTCGAGCAGTTCGTCATCGATGACCTTCTTGCCCAGGAACAGGCTGGCCATACCTTCGCCAATGCTGGCGCTGGTCTTGGACAGCCCTTGCTTGAGGCGGGCAAAGAAGCCGACTTTTGCGGCTTCGCTGGTCGCAGGTGCAGCCGGTTCAGGCTCAGGAGCAGCAGGTGCAGGTGCAGGTGCAGGTGCAGGTGCAGGTGCAGGTGCAGGTGCAGTCGGAGCTTGCGCCTCAATCACTGCAGACGCGACAGCAGCGACGACCGGTGCAGGTGGTGGTGGCGGCGCTACAGGCTCAATGACAACGGCAGGTTGCACGGGAGCTGGCGCTTCAGGAGCGGGTGCCGGGGCTGGCTCAGGCTCAGGCTCAGGCACTATCAGCGCCGGAATGGCCGGCGGCTCGTCAGGCTGTAGCTCTGGCACCAAGGCCACCGGCTCCTCAGGAACCGGCAGCACCAGCCCATGCGCTGGCAAAACCTCTGCCGGCGCGACGGCGACGGGCTCAGGCTCGGCGGGAGCAATGACAGGCGTGACAACCGGGGCCTGGGCTGCCGACGCGTCTACAGGCACCTCTGCAGCGACAGCAGGCGCTTCAGGCTCGGGTGTGGGTGGCTGTTCGGCAACCGGTTGCTGGGGCTTTTTGCGAAACCAGCCGAACAGGCCTTTCTTTTCTTCGGCCGGGGCCGGGGTCTTTTTGTCGTCGTTGGAACCAAACATGGAAGACGGATATCTCAAAGTAGCGACGCGCCAGGCGGCGCGTCGGAAAAAATTCTAATACGCAGGAACAGACTATTTTTAATCCGGCTCGTTCATGCGCAACATTTTGTTGAGAGACCTCAGGGGATCTCTGCATCCAGGCATGGTCGCCAGTTCACCGGACCAGTATCCTAGCACCTCCTCGCCCGCCGACGCTAAGACCACGCGGGCAGTCCTACAGGTTTAAAAACGAATGAATGCTCTAGCCCGCCGCGCTGCTGGCCTGTTGCTCAGCACAATTTGCCTGCCGTTTGCCGCTTTTGCCGCTGATCCACAGCCAACCCATGAATTTATCCTCGATAACGGCCTGAAGGTCGTGGTGCGCGAAGACCATCGAGCCCCGGTGGTCGTCTCCCAGGTCTGGTACAAAGTCGGCTCCAGCTACGAATCACCCGGCCAGACGGGCCTGTCCCATGCCCTGGAACACATGATGTTCAAGGGCAGCGAGAAGATCGGCCCAGGTGAAGCCTCACGCATCCTGCGTGACCTGGGCGCCGAGGAAAACGCCTTCACCAGCGATGACTACACCGCCTACTACCAGGTCCTGGCCCGTGATCGCCTGGGTGTCGCCATGGAGCTCGAAGCCGATCGCATGGCCAGCCTGCGCCTGCCGGCCGACGAGTTCAGCCGGGAAATCGAAGTCATCAAGGAAGAACGCCGCCTGCGTACCGATGACAACCCCAACGCCAAGGCCTTCGAGCTGTTCAAGGCCATGGCCTACCCTGCCAGCGGCTATCACACCCCGACCATCGGCTGGATGGCCGACCTGGACCGCATGCAGGTCGAAGAGCTGCGCCACTGGTACCAGTCCTGGTATGTCCCGAACAATGCCACGCTCGTGGTGGTGGGTGATGTAAAGCCCGATGAAGTGAAGGCCATGGCGCAGCGTTACTTCGGTTCCATCGCCAAGCGCCCGATTCCGCCAACCAAGCTGCCACTGGAGCTGGCCGAGCCAGGCCTGCGCCAGTTGACCCTGCACGTGCGTACCCAATTACCGAGCGTGATATTGGGATTCAACGTGCCAAGCCTTACCACCACCAAGGATCCGCGCACCGTACATGCCCTGCGCCTGATCGCAGCGTTGCTCGACGGTGGCTACAGCGCCCGCATGTCGACCCAACTCGAACGCGGCCAGGAGCTGGTGTCCAGCGCTTCGTCGAGCTACAACCCGTTCACTCGCGGCGACAGCCTGTTCATGTTGTCGGCCACGCCAAACACGCAAAAGAACAAGTCCCTGAAAGATGTCGAGAAAGGTTTCTGGCAGCTACTCGACGAATTGAAGAAAACCCCACCCACCCCCGAAGAACTGGAGCGTGTCCGCGCCCAGGTCATCGCCGGGCTGGTCTACGACCGCGACTCGATCAGCAGCCAAGCCACCACTATCGGCCAGCTGGAGACCGTCGGCCTTTCGTGGAAACTCATCGACAGCGAACTGGATGAACTGAAAAGCGTGACCCCAGCCGACATCCAGACCGCCGCTCGTACCTACTTCAGCCGCGAACGCCTGAGCGTTGCCCACGTTTTACCCGAGGAAGCCGCTCATGAGTAAGCGCACCCTATCCCGCTTCGCCCTGCCAGGCCTCGGGATCGTACTGGCGCTGGTTGTGGCTGGCGTATTCGTCACCCGCGCGGCGCAATCGGACAATGCCACCCAACCGGCCGCCGCTGCGGCAAAACCGGCCAACACCTTGCAGTCGCTGGCTGAACTCGATGGCAAGGCACCTAGCCGCCGTCATCTGAACATCCAGACGTGGAACACCGCCGAAGGCGCAAAAGTACTGTTCGTCGAGGCTCACGAGCTGCCAATGTTCGACCTGCGCCTGACCTTTGCCGCTGGCAGCAGCCAGGACGAGGGCACACCCGGCCTGGCCACCCTGACCAACGCCATGCTCAATGAAGGCGTGGCTGGCAAGGATGTCAGCGCCATCGCCGAAGGCTTCGAAGGCCTGGGTGCCGACTTTGGCAACGGTGCCTACCGTGACATGGCCGTCGCCTCGCTGCGCAGCCTGAGTGCCGTCGACAAGCGCGAACCGGCTTTGAGCCTGTTCGCCGAAGTGGTCGGCAAGCCCACCTTCCCGGCCGATTCGCTGGACCGCATCAAGAACCAGTTGCTGGCAGGCTTTGAGTACCAGAAGCAGAATCCGGGCAAGCAGGCTGGCCTTGAGCTGTTCAAGCGCCTGTACGGTGATCACCCGTATGCTCACTCAAGCGATGGCGATTCCCAATCCATTCCCGGCGTCACCCTGGCTCAGTTGAAGGCGTTCCACCAGCGTGCCTACGCGGCAGGCAATGTCGTCATCGCCATGGTCGGAGACCTGTCCCGCGACGAAGCCCAGGCCATCGCCGCCAAGGTGTCTGCCGCACTGCCCAAGGGCCCTGCGCTGGCCAAGGTCGCCCAACCTGAAGAGCCCAAGCCGGGCCCAAGCCATATCGACTTCCCGTCCAAGCAGACTCACCTGATGCTGGCGCAGCTGGGCATCGACCGCAAAGACCCGGACTACGCGGCGCTGTCGCTGGGCAACCAGATCCTTGGTGGCGGCAGCTTCGGTACCCGCCTGATGAGCGAAGTGCGGGAGAAGCGCGGCCTGACCTATGGCGTTTATTCGGCATTCAGCCCGATGCAGGCCCGTGGCCCCTTCATGATCAACCTGCAAACCCGCGCCGAGCTCAGCGAGGGCACCCTGAATCTGGTTCAGGACCTGCTGCGCGATTACCTGAAAACCGGCCCGACCCAACAGGAGCTGAATGACGCCAAGCGCGAGCTGGCTGGCAGTTTCCCGCTGACCAACGCCAGCAACTCCAGTATTGTTGGCCAATTGGGCGCCATCGGCTTCTATGACCTGCCGCTCACCTACCTGGAAGACTTCATGGAGCAATCCCAGGCGCTGACCGTCGAGCAGGTTCGCACCGCCCTGAACAAACACCTGACCGCCGATAAGATGGTGGTGGTCACGGTTGGCCCGCAAGTGCCGCAAAAGCCCCTGCCGCCACCCACTGAAAAACCCGCCGAGCAGCCGCTCGGTGTACCGGAGCACTAATGCCAAGCCCCTCTGCAAAATCGAACAAGGCCCACGGTGGCCAGGGCCAGTTGCGTATCATCGGCGGCGAATGGCGCAGCCGACGCCTGAGCTTCCCCGACGCCCCTGGCCTGCGCCCAACGCCTGACCGCGTACGCGAAACCCTGTTCAACTGGTTGGCCGCCCACATCGAGGGCGCCAAAGTGCTGGACGCCTTTGCCGGCAGCGGCGCGCTGTACCTGGAGGCCCTGTCTCGCGGGGCCGCTTCGGCGCTGGCGCTGGACAACAACCTGGCCGCCATCAGCAGCCTGCGGCAGAATCTTGAAACCCTGCGCTGCACCAACGGCCAGGTGCAGCAGATCGACGCCTTGCGTTTTCTACAGGCACCGGCAAGCCAAGTCTTTGATGTGGTGTTCCTGGACCCGCCGTTCCATCAGAACCTGCTGACCGACACCTGCACGCTGCTTGAGCAACAGCAGTGGCTGGCCGCCGATGCATGGGTCTACACTGAAAGCGAGACACCGCCCTCGACCCTGCCGATGCCCGCCAACTGGCGCCTGCACCGGGAGAAAAAGGCCGGCCAGGTGTACTACGCGCTATGGAAACGCGGCTGATATCGCGACATTGAATGTGCCGAGCCACAGGGCACATCCGCAGTAGAGGGGCATACACGGATGCAGCCTTGTAGCAACGTATCAACGCTGCCAGAGGATCTGCCGATGCCCCCTTCTTCCCACTCTTTTCGTCCTGCTTTAGGCCTCGCCAACCCTCATCTGCAAACACTGTGGGGCCCGCTCTGGCGCAAGATACCCGTGCTCGATCGCCAGCGTGAACGGCTGTGGCTGGACGATGGCGACTTCCTGGACCTGGACTGGCACGGCCCGCATCTGTTCGACGCCCCGCTGGTGCTGGTGCTGCATGGCTTGACCGGCTCGTCCTCATCGCCGTATGTGCTGGGGCTGCAGCAAGCCCTGGCGCATCGCGGCTGGGCCAGCGCGGCGGTGAACTGGCGCGGCTGCTCGGGCGAGCCCAACCTGCTGCCACGCAGCTACCATTCCGGTGCCAGTGAAGACTTGGCCGCCACCATTTCCCACATACGCGCTCAACGCCCGCAAGCACCGTTGTATGCGGTGGGTTACTCGCTGGGCGGCAATATACTGCTCAAGCATCTGGGTGAAAGCGGCTCGAACAGCATGCTGCAGGGCGCTGTCGCCGTCTCGGTACCCTTTCGGCTGGATCAATGTGCCGACCGCATCGGCATGGGCTTTTCAAAGGTCTATCAAGCGCATTTCATGCGAGCGATGCTGACCTACCTCAAAGATAAACAAAGACGTTTTCAACACGAAGGCCTTCAGGACGGCCTGGACGCCATCGACCGCCTTGGCCCCCTGAACAACCTCAAGACATTCTGGGATTTCGACGGCCGCGTCACCGCGCCACTGAACGGCTTTCGCGATGCCCACGACTACTACAAACGGGCCTCCAGCCGGTATTTTCTAGGCCAGAACAAGACGCCAACCCTGATTATTCACGCCAAGGACGACCCGTTTGTGTTTCCCCATAGCCTGCCCAGCGCCAATGAGCTCACTGCCAGCACAACCCTGGAGGTACACGCACGGGGCGGCCATGTCGGGTTTGTCGACGGCTCGTTGAAAAGTCCAGGCTATTACCTCGAACGCCGTATTCCCCAGTGGCTGCAGGCATTGCAGTGAGGGCGCCGACGCTTAATCGCCTTTCGCAACCCCGCGCGACGCATCGGTAATCCACTCACTCCACGACCCCGCATACAGCGGCGCCAGCGGGTATCCGGCCAGGCACAAGGCGAACAAGTTGTGACAGGCCGTCACGCCAGAGCCGCAATAGGCCACCAGCTTTTCGGCCGGACGATCACCCAGCATCAGGTCAAAACGTTTCTTGAGCTCGCCAGCCGGCAAAAAGTGTCCATCCGCCCCGAGGTTTTCGGTAAACGCCGCGCATTGAGCGCCCGGAATATGCCCGGCCACCGGGTCGATCGGCTCGACGTCCCCACGAAAGCGCGGTTGGGCGCGAGCATCGAGCAGTGTCAGTTCTGGCCGGCCAAGGCGTTTTTGCAGTTGCTCAGCCGTCACAACCAGCGCCGCATCCGGCTGGCCACTGAAGTGCCCGCGGGTGGACGAAGGCGAGTCCAGGCTCAGGGGCAATCCTGCTCCATGCCAAGCCTTGAGGCCGCCATCAAGCAGGTAGACACCCTCGCGCTTGCCCAGCCAGGCCAGCAGCCACCAGGCCCGTGCCGCGAAGGCACCTGGGCCATCGTCATACACCACCACGTCGCTGCTGTTATCGATCCCCCAGGCTTGCAAGCGCTCAATCAACTGCCCCGGTGCCGGCAGCGGATGGCGCCCAGTCACACCCTTGACCACCGGGCCGCTGAGATCACGTTCCAGGTCGGCAAAATGAGCACCGGCGATGTGGCCCTCGGCATAGCTGCGCTGGCCGTAATCAGCATCATCCAGCAAAAAACGACAATCAAGAATTACCAACCCCGGCCGCTCCAGGCGAGCGGCCAGTTGTTGGGGGCTGATCAGTTGCGCAATTGGCATGGCAGGCTCCAGTTCAAGTCACTATCAGAGAACGCTGAATCTTCAGGCCCGGGCTCTATTGCTCCAGCGCCTGGTTCAGGGGTACGCAAAATTCCTCACACAAGGCATTTACTGCGGCCCGGGCCTCAGGTGTAACAAAGCCCAATTCCAGCATCAATACTTGATAGACACCTCGCTTGTAGGCTTCTTCGCTTAAATGCGAAGAATTTTCCCGCGTAGTACACAAAAACCTGACCCATGAAGTGAGGATGATCCAGGCGTTGAGTGTCAGAGACTCGACCTGCGCAGCCTCCATCTTGAGGATGCCAGCCTCGACAAAGCCTCGATAGATAGCCTGGCCTTGAATCAGGCAGCGCTGAGAGAAGTGCCGGTAGCGCTCGGCCAGTTCCGGGTCGCTGTCGAGTAGATGCTCCAGGTCACGATGCAGGAATCGATAACTCCACATCGCCGCCAACAACTCCTTGAGGTAGACACGTTTGTCTTCGACGGTCGCCAGGCGGCCCTGGGGCGGGCGCAGAAAGCTGTCGACCAGAACCTCATACTCGGTGAACAGCACGGAGATGATCGCCTGCTTGTTGGCGAAGTGGTAATAGAGATTACCGGGCGAGATCTCCATATGCGCTGCGATGTGATTGGTACTGACGCTACGCTCGCCCTGCTGGTTAAACAATTCGAGGCTGTGTTGCACGATGCGCTCGCGGGTCTTTATTCGCGGGGCCATGGCTGAGTCCAAAACATGAGCTTGAATGTGTTTCTGCATCTTACGGTTTATCGCCCGGTGGATGTAATCCGCAATTTGCGCAAATTAATGCAGCAAGACGATTTCTAGAGTATAAGCTCTACAAATCCACTCCTGTCGTCATGGAACCTGCCATGTCCGCTGAACCGGCTGTGATGTCATCGCATTTTTCTCCCCAAGCGTTACTGAAGCCATTGTTTACCGCGCAACGCCAGGCTTTTGCGGCCAATCCGATGCCTTGCGCCGCACAGCGCCAGCAATGGCTAAAGGCACTGCAGAGGATGCTGCTGGATGAGCAACCTCGCTTGATCGAGGCCATCCACCAGGACTTCAGCCAACGCAGCGCTGACGAAACACTGCTCGCCGAACTGATGCCCAGCCTGCAAGGCATTCACTACGCCCGCAAACACCTGGCCCGCTGGATGAAGCCTTCCCGGCGCAAGGTGGGGCTGGCGTTTCAGCCGGCATCGGCACAGGTGGTTTACCAGCCGCTGGGGGTCGTCGGCATTATCGTGCCCTGGAACTACCCGCTGTTTCTGGCGATCGGCCCGCTCACCGGGGCGCTGGCAGCGGGCAACCGCGTGATGCTCAAGCTCAGCGAGGCCACCCCTGCCACCGGGCAATTGCTCAAAAACCTGTTTGAACGGCTATTCCCTCAGGACCTGGTCACCGTTGTGCTGGGCGAGGCCGATATCGGCGTGGCCTTCTCGCAACTGCCGTTCGATCATTTGTTGTTCACCGGCGCCACCAGCGTTGGCAAGCAGGTCATGAGCGCCGCCGCGCAAAACCTGACGCCGGTCACACTGGAATTGGGCGGCAAGTCCCCGGCGATTGTCTCGGCAGACGTTTCCCTCAAGGAGGCGGCCGAGCGTATCGCCTTCGGCAAAACCCTAAACGCTGGCCAGACCTGCGTGGCACCTGACTATGTGTTGGTGCCCGAAGACCGGGTCGACGGTTTTGTCGATGCTTACCGCCAGGCCGTGTTGGGTTTTTATCCCACACTTGTGGATAACCCAGACTACACAGCCATCATCAACGCTCGACACCTGGCCCGCCTGGACAGTTATCTGGACGACGCACGCGCCAAGGGCGCCCAGGTGATTTCCCTGTACGACGCCCGGCAGCGACAGGGTCGAAAGATGGAGCCAGCCCTGCTGCTCGGTGTCAGCGACGAAATGCGTATCATGCAGGACGAAATTTTCGGGCCATTGCTGCCCATCGTTCCCTATAAGAGCCTGGATCAGGCCCTGGCCTATATCAACCAGCGGCCACGGCCACTGGCGCTGTATTACTTTGGCCATGACCGTGCCGCCCAGCAAAGGGTGTTGGAGCGCAGCCATTGCGGCGGGGTATGCCTGAACGACACCTTGCTGCATGTGGCCCAGGACGATATGCCGTTTGGTGGCATCGGCCCTTCAGGCATGGGCCATTACCATGGCCATGAAGGCTTCCTGACCTTCAGCAAAGCCAAAGGCGTGCTGCGCAAGGGGCGTTTCAATTCGGCGCGATTCATTTATCCGCCCTACGGCAAGTCGATTCAAAAACTGATCTACAAACTGTTCATACGCTGAGCAAACCTTATGACGCCGACTCTGATGACCAGTCGCCGAAGCGTGCTCAAGTTGGGCCTGTGCGCCAGTGCCTTTTTGGCCACTGCCGGTCTTGGCGCCAGCTTGAGTGGCTGTTCAAGCAACACGGCGGCAAACGGCTTCAAGGTGCTGCGCGAGACTGATTTGCCGCTGCTTGAGGCGTTGATCCCGGTGCTGCTGGCGGGCAGCCTGCCGACCGACCACCTGCAAGACGCCATTGCGGCGACCTTGCAACGGCTCGATAACAGCCTTGATCACCTTTCCCCGTCCATGCTCAAGCTGACCCAGCAGCTATTCGACGTGCTCGCCATGCCCGTTACCCGTGGGCCGCTCACCGGCATCTGGGGACGCTGGGAGACGGCGAGCGCTGCCGATATCGCAACCTTTCTTGAACGCTGGCGAACCAGCTCGCTGAACCTTTTACAAATGGGTCACACCTCATTGCTGCAGTTGATCAGCATGGCCTGGTTCGATGGCCAAGAAGCCTGGGGCCGTTGCGGATACCCAGGGCCGCCGAAGATCTGACCGCCGGACACACAACAACAAGAGCGCAACCATGCCCGTACCCGATCTGTTCCGCGAAGGCCTGAGTCGCGGCTGGAAGACCCATGATGGCTCTCGCCTTGAGCAAGACCTGACCCTTGAAGCGGATGTCGCCATCATCGGCAGCGGTGCCGGTGGCGCCACCAGCGCCGAAATCCTCAGCGCGGCAGGGCTGAAGGTGCTGTTGATTGAAGAAGGCCCGCTCAAGACCAGCACCGACTTCAAGATGCTGGAAGGCCCTGCTTATGCCAGCCTGTACCAGGAAGGCATCGGCCGCATGAGCAAAGATGGCGCCATCACCATCCTGCAGGGCCGTGCGGTAGGTGGCACGACCCTGGTCAATTGGACCTCGAGCTTTCGCACACCCGAGCCAACCCTTACCCATTGGGCCCGCGAACACGGGGTCAGCGGCCATTCGCTAGACGACATGGCGCCGTGGTTCGAGCACATGGAGCAACGCTTGGGCATCGCGCCCTGGCTGATCCCGCCCAATGCCAACAATGAGGTTATCCGCCGCGGTTGCGAGGCTCTGGGCTACAGCTGGAAGGTGATTCCTCGAAATGTACGCGGCTGCTGGAACCTGGGCTACTGCGGCATGGGCTGCCCGGTGAACGCCAAGCAGTCGATGCTGGTGACCACCATCCCCGCCACCCTCGAGCAGGATGGGGAGCTTGTGTATCTGGCCCGCGCCGAGCGTTTCAGTTTCAAGGGCGATCACATTGACAGCCTCCACTGCCAGGCCATGGACAGTCGCTGTGTGGCACCCACTGGCCGCACCATCACTATCAAGGCGCGTCACTATGTACTGGCGGGTGGCGGTATCAACAGTCCAGCGCTGTTACTGCGCTCCGAAGCCCCGGACCCTCATGAGCGACTGGGCAAGCGCACTTTCCTGCATCTGGTGAATTTTTCCTCGGCGCAGTTCGTTGAGACGGTCAACCCGTTCTACGGCGCGCCACAGTCGATCTATTGCGACCATTTCCAGTGGCTGGATGGCGTCAGCGGGCAGATGTCTTACAAATTGGAAGTGCCGCCGCTGCACCCGGCGCTGGCCAGTTCCCTGCTCGGAGGGCATGGCGAAGAGAATGCCCGGCGCATGCGACAACTGCCCAATACCCATGTGATGCTCGCCTTGATGCGGGACGGATTTCATCCGGACAGCCCCGGAGGCTCCGTGCATCTTCGCGGCGACGGCTCTGCGGTGCTTGATTACAGCGTCTCGCCCTACACCTGGGACGGACTGCGCAGGGCTTTTCACAGCATGGCCGAAATACAGTTTGCAGCCGGCGCCAGCCGCGTCATGCCGTTGCACGGCGATGCTCGCGAGGTCAAAACCCTGGCTGAAGCTCGGAAAATGATCGACGAACTGCCCCTTGAACTGCATCGCACGCGCTTGGGGAGCGCCCATGTGATGGGCGGATGCGCCATGGGCGAAGACCCGTCCCGCGCCGTCTGCGACAGCCTGGGACGGCATCACCAGTTGGCCAATCTGTCGATTCACGATGGCTCGCTATTCCCCACCAGCATTGGCGCCAACCCACAATTGTCGGTTTATGCGCTCTGCGCACAGTTGGCCAGCGCCTTGGTCAAAAGGCTTCAGAACACATGACTTGCAGGCCCTTGCCAGGCACCCCGCAGGCTGTCTTTAGAGCCTTGTACCTAGTTTGCCGACTTGGCCGGCCGCCCATGCTGCGATACCATCCGAATCCCCAACGGACTCCCGCCAGGACGACGCGATGAACCGAGTGTTGTACCCAGGTACCTTCGACCCCATTACCAAGGGCCATGGCGATCTGGTCGAGCGCGCCTCGCGGCTGTTCGATCATGTGATCATTGCCGTGGCTGCCAGCCCCAAGAAAAACCCGTTGTTCCCTATGGAACAGCGCGTTGAGCTGGCACGCGAAGTCACCAAGCACCTGCCCAATGTCGAAGTGGTCGGCTTTTCGTCGCTGCTCGTGCATTTCGCCAAAGAACAGAACGCCAATGTGTTTTTGCGTGGCTTGCGGGCCGTTTCTGACTTCGAATACGAATTCCAGCTGGCCAACATGAACCGACAATTGGCGCCCGAAGTCGAAAGCCTGTTCCTGACGCCTTCTGAGCGCTATTCCTTCATTTCCTCGACATTAGTCCGGGAAATCGCTGCGTTAGGCGGGGATATCACCAAATTTGTCCACCCAATCGTCGCCGAAGCGCTGACCGAGCGATTCAAGAAGTGACGAGTTGAAAACCGCGCCCGCGTGCACTGCGGGCGCTAATACGGCACAATTGCGCCTATTGGTTTTCATATGCCGGGGTCGACAGTCCCGGCCGGAGTCCCCATGTCCCTGATCATTACCGACGACTGCATCAATTGCGACGTCTGCGAACCCGAGTGCCCGAACGCCGCTATTTCCCAGGGCGAAGAGATCTACGTGATCGACCCGAACCTGTGTACCCAATGTGTGGGGCACTATGACGAGCCACAGTGCCAGCAGGTTTGCCCGGTCGACTGCATCCCACTGGATGAAGCCCACCCGGAAACCGAAGAACAGCTGATGGAGAAATACCGGAAAATTACCGGTAAAGCCTGACGCCCGTGGCCTGTAGGAGCCGGGTTTACCCGCGATGGCATCACCGCGGTCTACCTCTCGTTGCATCTGCGCGGTCAATTTGGGATACGCGGTGATGCCATCGCGATGGTCCGGCACTCCGGCAAGGTCGGCTCCTACGCAGGGAAGTCCATGCGCCAGATGTCACGTTTTCCCTCGCTGATCCTCGGCAGCCTGTTGCTGCTGGGTGTTGCCTGCGCCCAGGCGCAAACGCCAGGCCAAGCGGCCATCGCCAGCCCGCACCCGCAGGCGACGGCCGCGGGCCGGGTAATCCTCGAGCAAGGCGGCAACGCCTTCGACGCCGCCGTCGCCGTCAGCGCCGCGCTGGCGGTGGTCGAGCCTTATGGCTCAGGCCTGGGCGGTGGCGGGTTCTTCCTGCTGCGCGAACACGGCGAGCCCGCTCGTTATCGCTTTCTTGATGCCCGCGAGCGCGCGCCCTTGGCTGCAAGCAATGGCATGTACCTCAAAGACGGGAAAGTAGTACCTGGGCTCTCCATCAATGGACCACTGGCGGCAGCCATTCCGGGATTGCCCGCGGCCCTTGTCGACCTGGCTGAAGACTTTGGCAATCTGCCGCTGAAAAACTCCCTGGCGCCAGCCATTCGTCTGGCTAACCAAGGTTTTGCCGTGGACCGCGTCTATCGCGACCGAGCGACCCTGCGTTTGGCCGCGTTGCGCGACGACCCCGAAAGCGCCCGGCTGTTCTTGCATCAGGGCGAAGTGCCCGCGCTCAATGCAGTGATCCGCCAACCGGATCTCGCCATTACCCTGCAACGCCTGGCGGATCATGGGTTCAAGGGATTTTATGGCGGTGCCACCGCCCATTCACTGGTCAAGGGCGTGCGTGAAGCGGGTGGCCTTTGGACCCTGGATGACCTGAGCCAGTACCGCGTCGCCAAGCGCGAGCCCTTGCGATACGCCCTGGCCGACCGTCGCGAGCTGATCAGCGCCCCGCCGCCTTCGGCCGGTGGTGTTGCCCTGGCGCAGAGCCTGGCCATGCTGCAGCGCCTGCCCTGGCAGCAGGCCGACAAGGTACAACGCAGCCACTATGTGCTTGAAGTACTGCGCCGGGCTTACCGCGACCGCGGCCTGCTGGGCGATCCCGATCACGTTGATAACCCCGTACCGCAATTGCTCGACCGTCGCTACCTGACCGGCCTGGCCGATGGCATCGATGCCTACGACGCCACGCCCAGCAGCCGACTGCCGCCCGCACCTGCGTGGCGCGAAGGCGATCACACCACCCATTTCGCC
Source organism: Pseudomonas sp. KH_021 (assembly GCF_057838865.1). NCBI lineage: Bacteria > Pseudomonadati > Pseudomonadota > Gammaproteobacteria > Pseudomonadales > Pseudomonadaceae > Pseudomonas > Pseudomonas sp. KH_021. Next base: position 5,890,453 of record NZ_CM174477.1, read on the forward strand.
ATTCTCGATAGCCTCGGTAATGCTGTCGCCGCCACCTTGTCGGTCAACTTGCCGTTTGGCGCGGCCTTCAGCGCGCCGGGCACCGGCGTGGTGCTGAACAATGAAATGGACGACTTTGCCGCCGACCCGACGGGCAGCAACAGTTACGGCCTGGCGGGCAGCCAGGCCAATGTCGTTGCATCGGGTAAGCGACCGCTGTCGAGCATGAGCCCGACCTTTATCGAAAGCCCCAGCCAATTCACCGCCTTCGGGACACCGGGCGGCAGTCGTATTCCGAGCATGGTACTGCTGTCGGTGCTGGAATATCTGGACGGACAACCGGTCAAGACCTGGCCGGCGGTACCCCGCTATCACCACCAATACCTGCCCGACGTGGTCGAGTACGAACCGGGAGCGTTTACCCGTGAACAGCTGGGCGCACTAGAAAATCGTGGCTACAGCCTCAAGCCCACGGGTCGCCAGTACGGTAATCAACAGGTGCTGTTCTGGGACAAGGCCAGCGGCACCGTCGAGGCCGCCAGCGACCCTCGCGGGCTGGGTGTATCAGAGGTTTTTTCGCCCACTCATTGAGAACTCTGCTGGTAGCCGTTCTCCGTGCAGCCCAGACAACGCACGAAGGCTGCCTTGGCCGGGTCCAGCACCAGCGCCTGACCACTGTCGCCGACGTTGCCGCCTGCCGCGGTAAAGGGCAATGCCACCACAAACGCAGCTGTCCCGATCACCGTGGCCGCAATCAACAGCGGCCGCGCGATGATCAGATCGCCGAGCATGGCAAACGCAGGTGGGTTCTGGATTTTGTAGGCGGGGTCGCCACTGTTGGTGTGTTCGGCGACTTCAGCCTGAGCAGGCAAGACCTGGACGGTCAGGCTCAAGGCCAGTGCAAGAGAGAACAGGCGAAGCAGGTTCATGGCATGGTCCTTCTGCTGAACATGCCATGAACTATATCAGCGGCTGTCCGCCTGTCAGGTCAACTATTGACCATCGCCGCCTCAGAATGTGTCTGGTCGCTCAAGATTGGCAGCGAGGGCAGAACACACTGGCCCGCTGGCCTAGCTTGATCTCCCGCAAAAGCGTGCCGCATACCTTGCACGGCTCAGCGCCGCGGCCATAGACAAACAGCTCCTGCTGGAAATAACCCGGCTGCCCGTCACCGCCGACAAAGTCACGCAAGGTGGTCCCCCCGCGCTCGATGGCCATGGCCAAGATACGCTTGATCTCGATGGCCAACTTCACATAGCGAGCGCGAGAAATGCTCCCTGCCTCGCGGCGTGGGTCGATACCCGCCGCAAAAAGGGCTTCGGTTGCGTAGATATTGCCCACCCCGACCACCACCGCGTTGTCCATGATGAACGGCTTGATCGCGATGACCTTACGCCGGGACAACTGGAACAAGCGCTCGCCGTCGAACAAGTCGGTCAAGGGCTCCGGCCCCAGTCGCAGCAAGAGTTCGTGTTCCAGCGGCGCTAGGCTCCAGAGCATCGCCCCGAAGCGGCGCGGGTCGGTGTAGCGCAGCGCAAGGCCTGACTCCAGCTCGATATCCACATGCTCGTGCTTGAGCGGCGCCAGGCCGACCTCTACCAGACGCAGATTGCCCGACATGCCCAGGTGGCTGATCAAGGTGCCCACTTCGGCGTTGATCAGCAGATACTTGGCTCGCCGCTCGACGCTGACAATTTTTTGCCCGGACAGACGCACATCGAGGTCTTCCGGGATCGGCCAGCGCAGGCGTCGCTCGCGCACAATCACACGGCTGACCCGCTGGCCCTCAAGGTAGGGCGCAATGCCCCGGCGGGTGGTTTCGACTTCAGGGAGTTCAGGCATGGTCAGCGGATACCGAGTTCGCGGATGTTGTCTTTGATATTCTGAAAGTCGTACTCCGAGAGCCCGACATAGTCCAGCACCAGATCACTGATACTGTTCCACTCATGGTCCTGATATTGATTGCCGAGCACCCGATAGGCGTAGGCATCTTCGAGCACACTCATGTACTCGGGAAAACGCTTGAGCATCAACGGCACGCCACAATCGTGAAACAGTCCCAGCGCGTAGGCCTCATCAACCGACGGCACGCCCAGGCGCTTGGCCAGGGTCAGGCAGGTAATGGCCACGTCCTGGGCCGTATCCCAAAAACGGTTGAGGGTCACGATGGTCTCGTCGCTCATCTGGCCCTTGATCGACTGGGCGTTGATCAGGTTGATCACCGAGCGACTGCCCAGCAGGTCAACGGCGCGCCGGATCGAGGCTATCTTGTTGTCCAAGCCGTAATGGGGCGAGAGTACTCACTCGCAGCGAAGCGGCGATTCTAACCAAGGCCGGGCGTGCGGAACACCTGAAAGCGTAGGGCCATTTACTGCTATTGGTCGCAGGCCAGGACCGTCGCCATGCCAACAGGCTATACTCCCGCTCTTTTTTCCGGAGCGACGTCATGTCCCTGCCCAGCCTTCGCCTTAAAGCCAATGCCGACCGCCGTTTGCGCGCCGGTCACCTGTGGGTCTACAGCAACGAAATCGACGTAGTCGCCACTCCCCTGCATGGTTTCAAGGCCGGTGATCAGGCCGTGCTCGAAGCCGCTGGCGGCAAGGCCCTGGGCATCGTTGCCATGAGCCCCAACAACCTGATCTGCGCCCGCTTGGTGTCGCGTGATACCAAGCTGTCGCTGGACAAATCGCTGCTGGTACACCGTATCAATGTCGCCCTGTCCCTGCGCGAGCGCCTGTTCGACAAGCCGTTCTATCGCTTGGTCTACGGCGACTCGGACTTGCTGCCGGGTTTGGTGGTGGATCGTTTCGGCGACATCCTGGTCGTGCAACTGGCCTCGGCGACCATGGAGCGTCATCGCGATGACGTGCTGGCGGCGTTGATCCAGGTACTCAAGCCGACGGGTATTCTGTTCAAGAACGACTCGGCCGCTCGCGATGCCGAAGGCCTTGAGCGCTACGTTGAAACCGCCTTCGGCCTGGTGCCGGAGTGGGTGGCGCTGGAAGAGAATGGCGTGAAATTCGAAGCCCCGGTCATGGAAGGCCAGAAAACCGGCTGGTTCTACGACCACCGCATGAACCGCGCCCGCCTGGCCCCCTACGTCAAGGGCAAGCGCGTGCTCGACCTGTTCAGCTACATCGGTGGCTGGGGCGTGCAAGCCGGTGCCTTCGGCGCCAGCGAAGTCTTCTGCGTCGACGCGTCTGGCTTTGCGCTCGATGGCGTAGAGCGCAACGCCGGCCTGAACGGCATTGCCGAGAAAGTCACCTGCGTTGAAGGCGACGTATTCGAAGCCTTGAAAGAGCTGAAAGCCGCCGAAGAGCGTTTCGACGTGATCGTTGCCGATCCTCCTGCCTTCATCAAGCGTAAAAAAGACCTGAAAAACGGCGAAGGCGCCTACCGCCGCCTGAACGAGCAAGCCATGCGCCTGCTGAGCAAAGACGGCATCCTGGTCAGTGCCTCCTGCTCGATGCACCTGCCGGAAGACGACCTGCAAAACATCCTGTTGACCAGCGCCCGTCACCTGGACCGCAACATCCAGCTGCTCGAACGCGGCGGCCAAGGCCCGGACCACCCGGTACACCCGGCAATCCCGGAAACCCGCTACATCAAGAGCATCACCTGCCGGTTGCTGCCTAACAGCTAACCTTGCCCGTAGGAGCCAGGTTTACCGGAATGCCGGACCACTGCGATGGCCGCACCGCGGAGTATCAGGCAGATCGCAGCGCGTTCATCGCGGGCAAGCCTAGCTCCTACAGACCCGCGTAGGAGCCAGCCTCGGCTGCGATAGCCACACCGCGGAATATCAGGCAGACCGCAGCGCGTTCATCGCGGGCAAGCCCAGCTCCTACAGGCCCCTGTAGGAGCCAGCCTCGGCTGCGATGGCCACACCGCGAAATATCAGGCAGACCGCATCGCGGTAAAAAAGCTGTAGGAAAACTCACACAGAAAAGAGTGATAAATCGCCCGCATAACGCGCTGGCGATTTAATGGCAAATCCCCCTACTCTCCAGCATGGATTGAAGTACGGGATTTCCACAGTGAGTGATCGCAGCTATGCGGACGTAATGCTGAGGTCGATGCCGACCTTCATGCTCAGCAGGGCCATTCCCTTTCTGGGGATTTTCCTGACCTTTTCGACCGTTGCCCATCGATCACCCAATGATTTGGCTGAGTTTTCCTACACGCTTGCCATTTTTGCCGTGATCACGGCGACCACCAGCCTGACGCTGGGTGCCACCGGCAATCTTGCCGCCGAACGTGGCACCTCGATGGGCACGCTGTTTTCCAGTGGGCTGGCCATATGCGCCGCCATGACACTCTTGGCCATAACGCTGTGCGTGAGCGTATTGTTCGCCAGCGCTCATTTGCCTGGACTACGAGCACTCTCCAACAGCCACTTCACCGCGCTCGCGCTGATTTACATCAGCTGCGTTCCATTCCTGATCCTCAACACGTTCCTTCATCTTTTCCACGAAAGTTCAGGGCACCCAGCCACCTGCTCGAAAATCCGCACTCTCGGCACATTGGCAGGCTGCGGCTACCTGGCCGGCATGGCTCACTTCGCCCACCCTGATCACTTTGCGCTTCTGGCAATGGGCTATTTCTTTATCAGCGAAGGGCTGACAACGCTGTGCCTCGTCCTGCTTTCCCAGTCCCGCCACTTGAGTTTCCAACCAATTTTCTGCAAGAAAACCACCCGCCCGCTGCTATCACTCGGCGTGCCCATTGCACTCGGGATGGCGGGCCAGAAAGTCTATTTCTATCTGTTGAACGCAAGGCTCGCGATGCTGGCAGAAGGGCTGGTCGCGCAACTTGCTGTCTTCATGCTGGTCAGCGGCTTGCTGATGATTCCATTCCTCGCCTTCAACCAAGTGCATAGCCTGTATGTAAGCGAACGACCCGCGCCAAAAAATGCCGCCTACCTGCGCGGGTTCATCGGCACAACAATGCTCATGGGCATGATCGCAGGGCTGGTGTGGTGGATTGAAGAAGACATTTTCCAACTGGCCGGTGCGGGCGTCCTTCAAACCCACGAAAACATCTACCCCGTGCTGATGTTCGTTATTGGCTCAAGCGCCTTGCAGGCACTGACGATGGCGCATCTGCGCGCGATGAAACAAACTTTGCTGCCCCACGTGATGATCAATCTCATCTTGCTGGGCTTGCTGCCTGTTATTTATTACTACAGCCCAGCATCCACCCCCAGGCTGGGTGACTTTTTGTACCTGCAAGGCTTGGCGACGTTAACTGGAATCGTTGCTCTTCAACTTTGCATTTTTGCCAGCAAAACTCTGCCCGCCCCCCGTCTTAGGTTTTGAGAAGCAACAGAAAATGAGGTCAATTACACCCAGTCCTCAACCCGCAACCCCGGCACACGCTCAAATTCGCGCAAATTATTGGTGACCACAACCAACCCCTGCGATCGAGCGTGCCCAGCGATCATCTGGTCATATGGACCAATCGGTTTGCCATTTCTGGCCATTTCGGCGCGAAGCTGACCACTGTGAAGCGCAGCCCGCTCGTCATAGGAAAGCACCTCAAGACGAGCAGCGAAGCCCTCCACAACGGCAAGATTGCGCTCCGGCGACGCTGACTTTTCAGCGCCGTATATCAGCTCCATCAAGGTAATCGAGCTGATGCACATTTGGTGGTCATGACGCTTGAAGGCTTCGCGGACGGTTTCGGGCTTATTCTTGATGGTGAAAATACAGATGTTGGTATCGAGCATGTATTTGAGCATCAGAACCCCTCACGTTCTTGATCTGCAGGCTGCTCGCGTGCGGTCATGAAATCGGCGCTTACATTTTCGCCATCGAACCAGCTATCCCATGACTCGCCGGCCGGAGAGATGACACGAGTTCGACCAATGACGACGACATCCACTCGCGTCACCTCATCAGGCAGCGCTACCGCTTTGGGCAAACGAATAGCTTGGCTACGATTACTTTTAAATACGGCCCCCTGCTCCATGGCTCTCTCCTGCGGAAGAAATATAAGGGCGAGTTTAAAAGCACGCAGGGATATGTCAAAGGGATATACATGTTTGCCATGAGTCTCAGACAGAAGGCCATGCCCCACCTCAGTGCATCAGGCAAACCGCGGCGTGTTCATCGCGGCTAAAGCCGGCTCCTACCAGCTCGCCATCGTCCGGTAGGAGCCAGGCTTGCCTGCGATGGGGCGCACAGCGCCCCTGTCGGGCCGCATCGCAGCCTTCCGGCAGCGGCTACAGGTTTTTCGGTCCCGCACCGATGGTGCCGATTCCGGGCTTGTTCTTGGCAAAGAAGGCTCTACCCAGCCCACTTAAATCTCCCAGCCATCCATTGCACCATTCCTTCACGCCGCCAGCGGTGTAGAATCGGCCTATTCATCGCCAGTCATCCCCGGCGGGTTTATGAGCTCTGGCCGAGCGCACGGCGATCCCGCGGCGTCACCGGCTGCTTCATCCGTACCAGCGGCCATCTGCCTTCGGTACAAAGGACAAGAGAAGCTCACTCCCCTTTCTGATACCTGATTAGCCGCCAGGAGTGCTTCATGCCTGATTATCGTTCCAAAACGTCCACCCACGGCCGCAATATGGCCGGCGCTCGTGCCTTGTGGCGCGCCACCGGGATGAAGGATGCCGACTTCAAGAAGCCGATCATCGCCATCGCCAACTCGTTCACCCAGTTCGTACCCGGTCACGTTCACCTCAAAGACCTGGGTCAACTGGTTGCCCGCGAGATCGAGCGCGCCGGTGGCGTGGCCAAGGAATTCAATACCATTGCGGTCGATGACGGCATCGCCATGGGCCACGACGGCATGCTCTATTCGCTGCCAAGCCGCGAAATCATTGCCGACTCCGTGGAGTACATGGTCAACGCGCACTGCGCCGACGCCATTGTCTGCATCTCCAACTGCGACAAGATCACCCCCGGCATGCTCATGGCCGCCTTGCGCCTGAACATCCCGGTGATTTTCGTTTCCGGTGGTCCGATGGAAGCGGGCAAGACCAAGCTTGCCAGCCACGGCCTGGACCTGGTCGACGCCATGGTGATCGCCGCCGACAGCAGCGCCTCCGACGAAAAAGTCGCCGAATACGAGCGCAGCGCCTGCCCGACCTGCGGTTCGTGCTCCGGCATGTTCACCGCCAACTCGATGAACTGCCTGACCGAAGCCCTGGGCCTGGCCCTGCCGGGCAACGGTTCGACCCTGGCCACCCACAGCGACCGCGAACAGCTGTTCCTGCAGGCAGGTCGTACCATCGTCGAGCTGTGCCAGCGCTACTACGTCGAGAACGACGAGTCGGTACTGCCGCGCAATATCGCCAACTTCAAGGCGTTCGAGAACGCCATGATGCTGGACATCGCCATGGGCGGCTCGACCAACACCATCCTGCACTTGCTGGCCGCCGCCCAGGAAGCCGAGATCGATTTCGACCTGCGCGATATCGACCGTCTGTCCCGCACCGTACCGCAGCTGTGCAAGGTGGCGCCGAACATCCAGAAGTACCACATGGAAGACGTGCACCGCGCTGGCGGCATCTTCAGCATCCTCGGCTCGCTGGCCCGTGGCGGTCTGCTGCACACAGACCTGCCGACCGTGCACAGCCGCAGCATGGAAGAAGCCATCGCCAAGTGGGACATCACCCAGACCAACGATGAAGCGGTGCACCACTTCTTCAAGGCAGGCCCGGGAGGCATCCCGACCCAGACGGCGTTCAGCCAGTCGACCCGTTGGGAAACCCTGGATGATGACCGTGAGAACGGCTGCATCCGCAGCTTCGAGCATGCCTATTCGAAAGAAGGCGGCCTGGCTGTGCTGTACGGCAACATCGCCCTGGACGGCTGCGTGGTGAAAACCGCCGGCGTCGATGAGTCGATCCACGTGTTCGAAGGCAACGCCAAGATCTTCGAAAGCCAGGACAGCGCCGTGCGCGGCATTCTGGCCGACGAAGTGAAAGCCGGTGACATCGTGATCATCCGCTACGAAGGCCCGAAAGGTGGCCCGGGTATGCAGGAAATGCTGTACCCGACTTCGTACCTGAAATCCAAGGGCCTGGGCAAAGACTGCGCCCTGCTGACCGATGGCCGCTTCTCTGGTGGCACCTCGGGCCTGTCCATCGGCCACGCTTCGCCAGAAGCCGCTGCCGGCGGTGCAATTGGCCTGGTGCAGGACGGCGACAAGGTGCTGATCGACATTCCGAATCGCTCGATCAACCTGTTGGTCAGCGATGAAGAACTGGCGGCGCGCCGCATCGAACAGGACAAGAAAGGCTGGAAACCGGTCGAGAAACGTCCGCGTAAAGTAACGACGGCGTTGAAGGCCTATGCCTTGCTGGCGACCAGTGCCGACAAGGGTGCTGTGCGTAACAAGGCGATGCTGGACGGGCTGTAATCGGCTCTATCCTGTAGGAGCCAGCCTTGCCGGAGTGCCGGACCACTGCGATGGCCGCACCGCGGTATATCAGACACACCGCGTAATCTTCATCGCAGGCAAGCCTGGCTCCTACCCAAAAGCCTGGCATGCCGGGGGTCTTATTCCAAAAACATAGGACCCCATTCCATCTCGATATAAAATCGATTCTTTTCAAGCTGTTAGCATTTCCGGTTCGCAATCGCGCACAGACGCGATCAGCCTCGCTATTTCCCGGAGCAACAATGAATTTGCCGCTGTTTCTCAACCTGCTGGTGTTCCTGGCGCTTTTGCTGGGCCTGGCACAAACCGCCCGCACCTCCTGGAGCCTCGCCAAGAAAGTCTTGCTCGGCCTGGGCCTGGGTGTGCTGTTCGGGCTGGCGCTGCATGGCATCTACGGTGCCGGCAATCCGGTATTGAAGGCCACCATCGGTTGGCTGGACCTGGTCGGCAATGGCTATGTGCAGCTGTTGCAGATGATCGTCATGCCGTTGATCTTCGCCTCCATCCTCAGCGCCGTGGCGCGACTGCACAACGCTTCGTCGCTGGGCAAGATCAGTTTCCTGACCATTGGCACCTTGCTGTTTACCACCGCGATCGCCGCCCTGATCGGTATCGGCCTGACCAATCTGTTCGGCCTGACCGCCGAAGGGCTGGTGGCTGGTACGCAGGAAATGGCGCGGATGCAAACGATCCAGAGCGACTACGCCGGCAAGGTCGCCGACCTGAATATCCCGCAGTTGCTGCTGTCATTTATTCCGCAGAACCCAGTGGGTGACTTGGCCCGGGCCAAGCCTACCTCGATTATCAGCGTGGTGATTTTTGCCGCATTCCTGGGCGTGGCTGCGTTGCAGCTGCTCAAGGATGATGTGGAAAAAGGCACTCGAGTGATTAACGCTATCGACACCCTACAAGCCTGGGTGATGCGCCTGGTGCGTCTGGTGATGAAGCTCACGCCCTATGGCGTGCTGGCGTTGATGACCAAGGTGGTCGCCAGCTCCAACCTGCAAGATATCCTCAAGCTTGGCAGTTTCGTGGTGGTTTCCTACATCGGGCTGGGGCTGATGTTTGTGGTCCATGGCCTGCTGCTGGCCTTGGGCGGCGTTCACCCGCTGCGGTTTTTCCGTAAAGTCTGGCCGGTGCTGACCTTTGCCTTCACCAGCCGCTCCAGTGCCGCCAGCATTCCCCTGAGCATCGAGGCGCAAACCCGTCGCCTGGGTGTGCCGCAGGCGATTGCCAGTTTTGCTGCTTCGTTCGGTGCAACCATTGGCCAAAACGGCTGCGCCGGCTTGTACCCGGCCATGCTGGCGGTGATGGTCGCCCCTACGGTCGGCATCAACCCGCTGGACCCACTGTGGATCGCAACGCTGGTCGCCATCGTCACCTTGAGTTCTGCAGGCGTTGCCGGTGTGGGCGGAGGCGCGACTTTCGCGGCACTGATCGTGCTGCCGGCCATGGGCTTGCCGGTTTCGCTGGTGGCGCTGCTGATTTCGGTGGAACCACTGATCGACATGGGCCGCACGGCACTCAATGTCAGCGGTTCGATGACGGCCGGTACGCTGACCAGCCAGTGGATGAAGCAGACCGATCAGAGCCTGCTCAAGGCCGACGAGCACGCCGACCTGGCGCAGGCCTGATCACTTAGCAGCGGTCCCAGACCTCGAACGTGTAGGCGGGTTTACCGTCTACCGCAGGGTTTTCAACAGTCGACGTCAGTTGCCACTGGCTGGCGTCGTACTCTGGGAACCACGCGTCCCCTTCCGGCTCCAGTGCCACACGGGTCAGGTACAGGCGATCGGCCTGATCCAGCCCTTGCGCATACAACTGCGCACCGCCAATCAACATCACTTCGCTGACGCCCTGCTCGCCTGCCCAGGCGTTGGCGCGAGTGATGGCGGCGTCCAGCGAAGCGAACACCTCGGCACCTTCCAATTGCAGGCCCGGCTGGCGACTGACCACCAGGTTGAGCCGGCCCGGCAGCGGGCGGCCCAGCGAATCCCAGGTCTTGCGACCCATGATGATCGGCTTGCCCAGCGTGGTGGCCTTGAAGTACTTGAAATCCCCCGGCAAGTGCCAGGGCATGCTGTTGTCGATGCCGATGACGCGGTTCTCGGCGAGGGCCGCGATCAGGCAGAGGGGGAGTGATTTGGTCATGGGGAGCGAGGATACCAGAGGCGCCAAAGGAGTCACTAACGTCGCGATGCGCCAGCTGGGTTATGCTTTGAGACGAACTCGCTCAATGGACTTACGCGTGACTGCACCCTCTCATCTGGACACCCTCTGGCTAACCGAAACCGTGCGCCTGCGCGAAGAGCAGGCCGGGGCACTTGAAGATCAGGAAGCCAACCGCCGCGCCCGCCACTTGGGCGGCGATCTGACTACCCGCTTGCAAAACCGAGCCCTCTGGCTCGCTGAACGCGATGGCCTGAACGCGGCTTTGCAGCACTGGAAGCAAGGCGCACGCCTGGCACTCATTGCACTGGCAATCGTGGCGGTGATCAGCGGTGCAGGCCTTGCCTTCGCGGCATTGGCCCAACAGCCGGTCAATGTATTCTGGGCACTGGGCAGTCTGCTGGGTTTGAACTGGCTGTTATTGATTAGCTGGCTGCTTGGCCTGCTGCTTGCCGGTGAACACGGCGCGACGCTGGGCCGAGTCTGGTTATGGCTGAGTGAAAAGCTTGCGCGCGATGCCCGGGCCGCTCATTTGGCACCGGCTCTGGTGCTGTTGTTGCAACGGCGCAAACTCAATCGCTGGCTGCTCGGCTCATTGGTGCACGGCTTGTGGTTGCTGGCCCTGTGCAGCGCCTTGGTCGTCATGCTGATGTTGCTGGCCACGCGGCGCTATGGCTTTGTCTGGGAAACCACCATTCTAGGCGCCGACACGTTTGTCGCCTTGACCCAAGCCTTGGGCGCCCTGCCCGCCTTGCTCGGCTTCAGCCTGCCAGACCCCGACATGATCCGCGCCAGCGGCGATGGGGTGCAGGTGCTCGACAGTGCCCGGCAAACCTGGGCCGGCTGGTTGATGGGCGTGCTGCTGGTCTATGGCATTGTCCCGCGCTTGCTATTGGCTGCCCTGTGCCTATGGCGCTGGCGCAGCGGTCGGGCCGGGCTTGAACTGGACGCGAAGTTGCCCGGCTACAGCCATCTGCGGGAAGCCTTGATGCCCAGCAGTGAGCGGCTCGGGGTCAGCGATGCCGCGCCCGATCAACTGCATCAGGTGCCGCCGGCCGTGGCCCATGAAGCCAGTAATGGCGCCTTGCTGGTCGGTCTGGAACTGGACGACCGGCAACCCTGGCCGCCCGCCCTGCCCGCCTCGATCAAGGATGCCGGTGTGCTCGACAGCCGTGAGTCGCGCCGCCGACTGCTGGAGCAAATGACCCGATTCCCGCCTGCACGCCTGGCGATTGCCTGCGATCCACGTCGCTCTCCAGACCGGGGCAGCCTCGCCTTGATCAGCGAACTGGCACGCTGCGCCGGGGCCACCCGGGTCTGGCTGATGCAGCCGCCACCGGGCCAAATTCTGGATGGAGAGCGCCTCGGTGATTGGCACGATGCACTGAAAACGCTGGCACTCGAGACCCGCGATACGTCACCCATGACCTGGCTGGAGACTGGCCATGATTAAACTCGCCGTGGTCGGCCACACCAATGTCGGCAAAACGTCGTTGCTGCGCACACTCACCCGCGATACCGGCTTTGGCGAAGTCTCTCACCGGCCCAGCACCACCCGCCATGTCGAAGGCGCGCGGCTGTCGGTCGACGGCGTGGCGCTGCTGGAGTTGTACGACACACCGGGCCTTGAAGACGCCATCGCCCTGCTCGATTACCTCGAAAACCTCGAACGCCCCGGCGAACGCCTGGACGGCCCGGCGCGGCTCGAACGCTTTCTGCAGGGCAGCGAAGCCCGCCAGCGCTTCGAACAGGAAGCCAAAGTGTTGCGCCAGCTGCTGACCTGCGATGCCGGTTTATACGTGATCGATGCCCGTGAGCCGGTGCTGTCCAAATACAGGGACGAACTGGAGGTGCTGGCCGGTTGTGGCAAGCCCCTGTTGCCGGTGCTCAACTTCGTTGCCAGCAGCGATCACCGTGAAGCCGATTGGCGTGAAGCCTTGGCCCGCCTGGGCCTGCATGCGCTGGTGCGATTCGACAGCGTGGCACCGCCAGAGGATGGCGAGCAGCGTTTGTATGAGAGTTTGGCCCTGTTGCTGGAAGGGTCGCGCGCCAGCCTGCAAAAACTGTTGGACGACCAACAGGCTCAACGGCAAGCGCGCCGACAGAGCGCTGTCCATCTGATCGCCGAACTGTTGCTCGATTGTGCCGCCTACCGGCGCAGCGTCGCCAGCGAGCCACAACAGGAAGCAGCGGCCATCGCCGAGCTTCATCAGGCCGTGCGCCAACGCGAGCAGCGCTGCGTCGAGGCGCTGCTCAAACTCTATGCCTTTCGGCTTCAAGACGCATCGGCCAGTGACCTGCCCTTGTTGGATGGCCGCTGGGGAGACGACTTGTTCAACCCCGAAACCCTCAAGCAGCTGGGTGTTCGGGTCGGTGGCGGGATCGCCGCAGGCGCAGCAGCGGGTGCAGGCGTGGATTTACTGGTGGGTGGGCTGACACTGGGGGCCGCCGCACTGGCAGGAGCGCTGGCCGGTGGCGCCTTGCAAACCGCGCGCAGTTACGGCGGGCGCTTGCTGGGCAAGCTCAAGGGCCAGCGCGAGCTGACGGTGGATGACAATGTGCTGCGTTTGCTGGCATTGCGTCAGCGCCAACTGCTTGAGGCACTGGAGCGACGCGGCCACGCCGCCCAGGACAGCATCAAGGTGGCAGCGCCAACCGATAAAAGCTGGCGCGAGGGCAAGTTGCCCGAGGCCCTGAACAAGGCCCGGGCCCACCCGCAGTGGTCATCGCTCAACCCCCATACGCGGCTTGGCCAGGCGGAACGTCAGGAACAACTGCAGCTGCTCGCCTCGCAGCTATGAGGGTTACAACTCGTCGTGGGTCATGTGGGAAAACTCGACGATGTAGCCACGCAACGCTTTGAAGACATGCCCCGGCACTTGGCTGCGAAATTTTTCGACTTCGGCCAGCGTTTGCGTACATGCCTCGACCAGCTCCTGCTTTTCCCGAGCGATGTAGCGGCTGTCACTGAGCAATTTTTTGTACGCAGCGTATGTGTAGGGTTCGCCCTGCGTGGCGATGGCCTCGCCATATCGGCTGTGGGCCCGCAGCACACCGTCGCGCAATACGCCAAATCCGCGCTCATACAGCAATATCTGCGAGCCGTTCACATTTTTGGCGGCCTCTTCAAACGCCCGCATGATCGCCAGCGCATTATTGACGCTGACCTGAATGGCCGCGCGGTCGACAAAGCGCTCAAGCTCATCCTGCTTAAGGCTTTGCAGCGCTCGATTGATGGTCGACAGGTGCGTGAACACTTTGGTGCAAGCCATCAAGTGCACTTCGAATTGATACCCAGCTCCGACGGCGTAGGACGGGAAACTCGCAAAATCGAGAGAGTCGAAGGCGCATTCCATGATGATGTTGTATTTGTGCGCGAACGCTTGGTTGAAGATCTTGCCGCAAACTTCCTTGACGAACTGTTCGGTGTGCTCGTAGGCATACAGCACACCCTTGGCACGCATATTCGCGTAGTCCGGGTGGTAGGTACGATAGCTGGGTAGGTACAAGCGAACGTAGTTTCGGTAGTGACCGGTCGGCAGCAGCGTTTTTTCCAGCAAGGTGGATTTACCCGCGCCCTGCAGGCCGGCGACCACCAGTATTTTTGGCACGCTTTCGCTGTGAATGCCTTCGAACAGGTGGGCGGAGATGCGCTCGAAAGCGGTTTCAACATCCTGGGCGGCGTAGGGATGAAGTTGAGGGTCTGGCATGAGTTGATGTCCTATCAATTGCATGGCGTCCTGCCATGTGCGCACGAGTATGCGCACTTGCACTTAAAGCGCTTCGACGCGTTTGTTCAAGCCCCAATTTTTGACAAAAAAATACCCCGCAAGCCGTGAGAGCAACGGGGTACAGAAGGAGCGAACCGCACGCCATTCGTTAGGTGACCAAACCGTCAGAATGCTCGTTGAGGGCCAGTTTGCACAGTGTTTGGCCCACCGACTTGGCTGAAAACGACGTCTTTATAGCCATCTCTGACATTTGCCCATTTAGCCCTTGCCGTGGCTTTCGAGCGCTTACAGAATCGAAACACGATGACACTTCTGAACGCCCTTGAAGAAGGATTGCGACCATGATGCATGCGGATTTGATTGACCAGGAAGACCTGCTGGGAAAACTGCGGGCCCTGGGTTTCGAGATGCCAGCCGGCGCGACTGCCGAGCAGGCTTGCGAGTGTGCAGTACGCGGCTTGAGCGAGGACCGGGTCAAGGCCTTGGGCGGGATGGTTGAGCAGATGTTCAAGGGCAACGCGACGATTCTGCCAGCGGTGCGCCAGGCGATAGACAAGCAGCTGCTACCGGCGCTGGCGCAGTTCAAGGCCAGCACCATCTGACGCTTCATGTGGGAGCTGGCTTGCCAGCGAATTGCCGCGACGCGGTGTGTCTGAGATACCGCGGTGAATCTATTCGCTGGCGGGCCAGCTCCCACACAAAGCCCAAAGCCCAAAGCCTACAAAGTTCACAATGCCCAGAAAGTCGGTGCCCACAACAGGCAGGGTTATAGCCGCACGCTAGCAAAGGTCGATTCGTTGCGCGCCTGGCTCAGGGCCGACATCGGGCCGGACAACGGCGACAGCACCAGCGCCTGCGGAATCGGCATCATGGCCACTTGCTGTGCGGTGTTGGAGCCCACCCGCTCGTCACGCGGTGGAATGCCGAAGTATTCGCGGTAGCACTTGGAAAAGTGCGGCGTCGACACAAAACCGCACACCGAGGCCACTTCGATGATCGACATGGGCGTTTGCTTGAGCAACTGGCGGGCACGAATGAGGCGCAGCTTGAGGTAATAGCGCGACGGTGAGCAGTGCAGGTATTTCTGGAACAACCGCTCGAGTTGGCGACGCGATACCGCGACGTAGACCGCCAGTTCGTCCAGGTCGATGGGCTCTTCCAGGTTGGCCTCCATCAGCGCCACGATTTCCTGAAGCTTGGGCTGGTTGGTGCCCAGCATGTGTTTGAGCGGCACGCGCTGGTGGTCCTGCTCGTTACGGATGCGCTCGTAGACGAACATCTCCGAGATCGCCGCCGACAATTCGCGGCCATGATCACGGCTGATCAGGTGCAGCATCATGTCCAGCGGCGCGGTGCCCCCGGAGCTTGTGAAACGGTTACGGTCCAGGGTGAACAGGCGAGTGCTCATGGCCACACGCGGGAAGGCCTCCTGCATGGCCGCCAGGCATTCCCAGTGCACGCTGCAATCGAAACCGTCCAGCAAACCTGCACACGCCAGTGCCCAACTGCCGGTGCAGACGGCGCCCAGGCGCTTGGACTGGCGCGCCTGGCTTTGCAGCCAGGTCACGTGTTCACGGGTTACCGTGCGCTGAATACCAATGCCGCCGCAGACAATCACGGTGTCCATGGTCGGCGCCTTGTGCATCGCTGCATCCGGGGTGATCTGCAAGCCATCACTGGCCCATACCTGGCCGCCATCCACACTCAAGGTCGTCCAACGATACAACTCACGCCCCGACAACTGGTTGGCCATGCGCAGCGGCTCGACGGCGGATGCCAGGGAAATCAGCGTGAAATTGTCCAATAGCAGAAAGCCGATGGATTGGGGAGTGCGGGCTTGGGGTTGAGCCCCAATAGTGGACGACGTCATTGCGGTATCTCCTCACATATAGCGGGTGATGGCCTCAGGCGCAGGCTCTTTATTATTTGCCAATCCACACAGTGGCGGGCCTTTGCAATCTCATCGCAAATCTCATGCCTAAGTTGAATGTGCATCCAACAAAACCTGAAAACGACGTGGGCGCTCCGTCTACATAGCCATTGGCCGGGGCGTGACCGATCCGCGCAAAGTGTCGCGCTAGCGCCCTTGCTCACGGGCAGTGAGCAATTCGGTAGCACTTGTGGGAAGGATGCTTGTGAGCGACAGGTTTTTTTGTCACCGACACTCACAGGTCGGTTTCGGATATTCAGCTACGGAATAAATCTACTCGATTATCGGTAGATTCCGTGCGCCAAAACGGCGCGCCGTGTGCGATCACGGCGCAGTGTTCAGCATTCGATGGCGCTGACCGCGAGGCCTCCGCGGGAGGTCTCCTTGTACTTGTCGTGCATGTCGGCGCCCGTGTCGCGCATGGTACGGATCACCCTGTCCAGCGAAATGAAGTGCTGGCCGTCTCCGCGCAGGGCCATTTGCGCGGCGTTGATCGCCTTCACCGCGGCGATGGCGTTACGCTCGATGCACGGCACCTGAACCAGCCCACCGACCGGGTCGCAGGTCAGCCCCAGGTTGTGTTCAAGGCCAATTTCGGCGGCGTTTTCCAACTGCTCGGGCGTCGCGCCCAATATTTCAGCCAACCCGGCCGCCGCCATGGCGCAGGCGGAGCCCACTTCTCCCTGGCAGCCCACCTCGGCACCGGAGATAGAAGCGTTTTTCTTGCACAAGATGCCCACGGCCGCCGCTGCCAGGAAGTAATCCACGACGTTGGCTTCGCTGACCTCATCACTGAACTTCATATAGTAGTGCAGCACTGCCGGGATAATCCCCGCCGCGCCGTTGGTAGGGGCCGTTACCATGCGCCCGCCCGCTGCGTTTTCTTCGTTGACCGCCAGGGCGAACAGGTTGACCCACTCCATGGCGCTCAAGGTTGAGCCGATCACGTTGGGCTTGTTCAATTCCTGCAGGCTGCGGTGCAGTTTTGCCGCGCGCCGCCGCACGTTCAGGCCACCGGGCAGGATGCCTTCGTGCTTGAGGCCCTGTTCGACGCAGTCCTGCATGGCGCGCCAGAGCTTGAGCAGCCCTGCGCGGATCTCGGCCTCGCTGCGCCACACTTTCTCGTTGGCCATCATCAATTCCGACACGCGCATACCATGGCGCTCACAGAGCTCAAGCAATTCCACGGCGGTGTTGAAATCGTAAGGCAACTCGGTGGTGTCCGAATCCAGCACACCACTGGCCGCCTGGGCGGCGTCGACGACAAAGCCGCCGCCGACCGAGTAATAAGTATCGCGATGTATCTCGCCCTGCTCGCCCTCGGCGATCAGGGTCATGGCGTTGGGGTGATACGGCAGGTTCTCATCCAGCAGCAGCATGTCGCGCTGCCAGATAAAGGGGATTGGCAGCCGGCCGGCCAGTTGCAGCGTATCGGTTTCACGCAAGGTAGCGATGTGCAGGCTGATCAGGCGCGGATCGATTGCGTCTGGCCATTCCCCCATCAGGCCCATGATCACGGCGTTGTCGCTGCCGTGGCCAATACCGGTGGCCGAGAGAGAGCCATACAAGCGAACCTCCACACGCCTCACATGGGCAAGCTCGCCACGCTCGCCAAGCCCCTGGACAAACAGCGCCGCGGCCCGCATGGGGCCAACCGTGTGGGAACTGGACGGGCCGATACCGATCTTGAACAGGTCAAAAACACTGATGGCCATACCGCCAACCTCCTCCAATTGCAGACTTCGGGCACCGTCGGTGACCGATGGCGGAGCTGCTACGCTGAAGCTGCAATCCGCCGGATGCGCGAATCATCAGGCTTTTGAGGCTGTCATTGACGTCTGCAACCGACGCACTCTTGTCCAGCAACGCCGCCACCTGAAAGCGACGTTTTCAGGCTGTGCTCAGGCCTTCAACGCCTCCGTCAAATCGCGTCCAAAGGGGGTATCGAATCTGTAAGCGACCTCACCGACACTGGATGCGACCCTAGCAGTACTGGTTACGACCCACCCTGTAGGCGTTTGAATTTCGCTGTTACATGATCGTTATCGACTCGATTGCAAAGGCGCTTGCCCAACCGGTGGCCAAGCGTCCGGCTCAGCCAACTGCAACCCAATAAGCGCGGCAGCCTTACAAGACCGCCGACACTGCACACCAGGAGTCCACCATGAATGCTTCACCCCCGCTGTTGCTGGCCGTCGCAATGAGTTTGCCGCTGCTGGCACAGGCCGCGGAACCGGCCCAATGCTCCACCGTGAACTTCTCCGATGTGGGCTGGACCGACATTACCGTCACCACGGCGGTGACCAGCGTGGTCCTCGAGTCGCTCGGCTACAAAACCCGCACCACCATGATTTCCGTACCGGTGACCTACAAGTCGCTGGCCGATGGCAAGAACATGGACATCTTCCTCGGCAACTGGATGCCGACCATGGAAAACGACATCAAGCAGTACCGCGATGCCGGCACCGTGGACACCGTGCGCGCTAACCTTGAGAACGCCAAGTACACCCTCGCCGTCTCGCAGGAGCTCTATGACAAAGGCCTGAAGGATTTCGCCGACATCGCCAAGTTCAAGAAAGAGCTGGACGGCAAGATCTACGGCATCGAGCCTGGCAATGACGGCAATCGCATGATTCAGAGCATGATCGACAAGAACGCCTTCGGTTTGAAAGACGCAGGCTTCAAGGTGGTCGAGTCCAGTGAAGCGGGGATGCTTTCGCAAGTCGATCGCGCCCAGCGGCGCGAAAATGCGGTGGTGTTCCTGGGCTGGGAACCGCACCCGATGAACACCCGCTTCAAAATCCAATACCTCACCGGTGGCGATGATTTCTTCGGCCCCAACTACGGCCAGGCCACGGTCTACACCAACACCCGCAAGGGTTACACCGAGGAATGCAGCAACGTAGGCCAGTTGCTGAAAAACCTCTCCTTTACCCTGCCGATGGAAAGCTCGCTAATGGGCAATGTCCTGGACGACAAAATGAAGCCCGAGGCTGCCGCCAAAGCGTGGCTGAAAAACAACCCGCAAGTGCTCGACACCTGGCTCGCCGGGGTCACCACTATTGACGGCAAACCGGGCCTTGCGGCTGCCAAGGCCAAGCTCACGCAGTAATCACTGACGCCCGGCGCAGGCTTCTGCGCCGGGCGTCGTAATCACAGTTTGCATGGGGACGCTCGCTATCATGCTGATCGATCAAAAAATCCCACTGGGTCAGTACATCGCAGGATTCGTGGAATGGCTGACGCAACACGGCGCCAACTATTTCGACGCCTTCGCCGAAGCTCTGGAGTTCATGATTCACGGCGTGACAGGCGCCCTGACCTGGTTCAACCCCTTCGTTCTGATCGGCCTGATAGCCGCCATTGCCCACCTGATCCAGCGTAAATGGGCGCTCACCGCCTTTTGCGCGCTATCGTTCCTTTTAATTCTCAATCTCGGTTACTGGCAGGAGACCATGGAAACCCTTGCCCAGGTGCTGTTCGCCACAATGGTCTGCGTGGCCATTGGCGTGCCGCTGGGCATCGTGGCTGCGCACAAACCGATGTTCTATACCGTGCTGCGCCCGGTGCTAGACTTGATGCAGACGGTGCCGACCTTCGTGTACCTGATCCCTACCCTGACCCTGTTCGGCCTGGGTGTGGTGCCGGGGCTGATCTCGACGGTGGTGTTCGCCATCGCCGCACCGATTCGCCTGACTTACCTGGGCATCTGTGATGTGCCCCAGGAGCTGCTCGACGCCGGCAAGGCCTTCGGCTGCTCGCGTCGCCAACTGCTCTCGCGTATCGAACTGCCCCACGCCATGCCGAGCATCGCCGCCGGTGTGACCCAATGCATCATGCTGTCGCTGTCGATGGTGGTGATTGCCGCGCTGGTCGGTGCCGATGGCTTGGGCAAACCTGTGGTCAATGCACTGAACACTGCTGATATCTCACTGGGCTTCGAAGCAGGCCTTGCGATTGTACTGCTGGCGATCATGCTCGACCGTATCTGCAAACAACCCGACCTGCCAGTAAGGGGTGACGCATGAGCATAATTCGCTTCGACCAGGTAGACGTAATCTTCACCAAATCCCCGCGTGAGGCACTCGCGCTGCTGGACCAAGGCCTGACGCGCGACCAGATCCTGAAAAAAACCGGCCTGGTGGTCGGCGTTGAAAAAGCCAGCCTGGATATCAATAAAGGCGAGATCTGCGTGCTGATGGGACTGTCCGGCTCGGGCAAATCCAGCCTGCTGCGCTGCATCAACGGCCTGAACACTGTCAGTCGTGGCAAGCTGTTCATCGAACATGAAGGCTCGCAAATCGACATCGCCTCGTGCACAGCGGCGGAGCTTAAAATGATGCGCACCAAGCGCATCGCCATGGTGTTCCAAAAGTTCGCCCTGATGCCTTGGTTGACGGTGCGGGAAAACATCAGCTTCGGCCTGGAGATGCAGGGCCGGCCAGAGAAAGAGCGGCGCAAGCTGGTGGACGAAAAGCTGGAGCTGGTGGGCCTGACCCAATGGCGCAACAAGAAACCCGACGAGCTGTCTGGCGGTATGCAGCAACGGGTCGGCCTGGCCCGCGCGCTGGCCATGGACGCCGACATCCTGTTGATGGACGAACCCTTCTCGGCCCTCGACCCCTTGATCCGCCAGGGCCTGCAGGACGAGCTGCTGGAGCTGCAACGCAAGCTGGCCAAGACCATCGTGTTCGTCAGCCACGACCTTGATGAGGCGCTCAAGCTGGGCAGCCGCATCGCGATCATGAAAGACGGCAAGATCATTCAGTACAGCAAGCCTGAAGACATCGTCCTCAACCCGGCCGATGACTATGTGCGAACCTTCGTCGCCCACACCAACCCACTGAACGTACTGTGCGGTCGCAGCCTGATGCGCACCCTGGACAACTGCAAACGCATCAACGGTTCGGTGTGCCTGGATCCGAGCGGTGATTCCTGGCTGGACCTGGCCGAAGGCAACACCATCAAGGGCGCCCGCCAAGGTGTCGCCAGCCTCGACCTGCAGAGCTGGGTGCCTGGCCAAGCGGTTGAAGCGCTTGAGCGCCGGCCGACCATCGTCGGGGCCAATATCGGCATGCGCGAAGCGCTGCAGATCCGTTACCAGACCGGTAACAAGCTGGTGCTGCAGGAAGACAATCGAGTGGTCGGGATTCTCGGCGACAGCGAGTTGTATCACGCACTGCTAGGCAAAAACCTGGGCTGATACTGTGGGTGATCACCTGTCCGACCGCGGCGCCTGCATCGCAAGCAAGCTTGGCTCCTACAGGCGATGAAAAACCTGTAGGAGCCGGACTCACAACTTGGCGATCGATACCTCGGTGGATTTTACGAAGGCGATCACTTCGCTACCCACCACCAATTCCAACTCCTTGACCGAACGGGTGGTGATGACTGACGTCACGACACCGGAGGCGGTCTGCACGTCAATTTCCGACAGTACCGGGCCTTCGAGGATTTCTTTCACGGTGCCTTTGAACTGGTTGCGGACGTTGATGGCTTTAATGGTCATGGTCTTGATTCCTTAGTAAGAACAGAGGTCAGTGAGCCCAACGCAATTGCGCAGGCAAGGGTGCTACAGGTTCAGGGGTCGGGGGCGTGCCTGGCAGGGCCAGGACACGCTGCAACACTTGGCTTTCCAGCGCCGCCAGGCGATGCGAGCCACGGGCTCGCGGGCGTGGCAGATCGACCAGCACATCCAGGCCGACCTGGCCGTCTTCAATCAGAATCACTCGGTCCGCCACGGCAACGGCTTCGCTGACGTCGTGGGTGACCAGCAGCACGGTGAAGCCATGCTGCTGCCAGAGTCGCTCGATCAATTGCTGCATTTCGATCCGAGTCAGCGCATCGAGGGCGCCCAGCGGTTCATCCAAAAGCAACAGCCGCGGTTTGTGGATCAAGGCGCGGGCCAGCGCCACCCGCTGTTTCTGGCCACCGGACAACGCGGCCGGCCATTCATTGGCACGCTCGGCCAGGCCAACCGCTTCCAGTGCTTGCAACGCCTGCGGGCGCCAGTTGCCGGTCAGGCCCAGGCCCACGTTGTCGATGATTTTTTTCCACGGCAGCAGCCGCGCTTCCTGAAACATCAAGCGTGTTTCGTCGCGGGCTTGGCCCAGCGGCGCGGAACCTGCCAGCAGTTGACCGGCGCTGGGTTGATCCAGGCCCGCGAGCAAGCGCAGCAGGGTGCTCTTGCCGCAGCCGCTGCGACCGACGATGGCCACGAACTGACCGGCCGGAATATGCAGGTCGATATCACGCAACACGGTTCGCTCACCGAACGCCTTGTGCAGCTTGCGCACGGCCAACGGGACGCCGCGCAACAGATGCCGCGGTTGTTCCTTGAAGGCGGTCATGCCGCACCTCCCTTGACTTGATAAGCCGGATGCCAGCGCAACCAGACACGTTCAAGACCGCGCGCGGCGAGGTCAGCCAGCTTGCCGAGCACCGCATAAAGCATGATGGCCAGCACCACCACGTCAGTCTGCAAAAATTCCCGGGCATTCATTGCCAGGTAGCCGATACCGGCATTGGCCGAGATGGTTTCCGCCACGATCAGCGTCAGCCACATGAACCCCAGGGCAAAGCGCACGCCGACCAGAATCGACGGCAAGGCACCGGGCAGGATGACCTGGCGAAACAGGCCGTACCCGGACAGGCCGTAGTTACGCGCCATTTCCACCAGCGCCGGGTCGACGTTGCGGATGCCGTGGTAAGTGTTGAGGTAGATCGGGAACAACGTGCCCAAGGCCACCAGGAAAATCTTTGCCGACTCATCGATGCCGAACCACAGGATCACCAACGGGATCAACGCCAGGTGCGGCACGTTACGGATCATCTGCACAGAGCTGTCGAGCAGGCGTTCGCCCCACCTCGACAGGCCAGTGATAAAGCCCAGTGCCAGACCGATACCGCCACCGATCAGAAAGCCGATGCCGGCACGCCATCCGCTAATGGCCAGGTGTTTCCAGATCTCGCCGCTGCGCACCAGCTCCACACCCGCTGCCAGTACGGCGCTGGGGGCGGGCAAGATGCGGGTGGACAGCCAGCCGGCGCTCACCGCCAGTTGCCAGATCGCCAGCAGCAGTACCGGCAATGCCCAGGGCGCCAGCTTGTGCACGACTTTGTTCGAAATAGCACTCATGGGCCTGTCCTCAGCGCTTGGGCGTGTCGTTGGCGACCATCTCACCGAAGGGGCTCACGAAACTTGCAGAGGCAGGCGCTTGCGGGCGCTGTATGTCCAGGTGCGGGAACAGCAGCTCGGCCACCCGATAGGACTCTTCCAGGTGCGGGTAGCCGGAGAAGATAAAGGTGTCGATACCGAGGCCTGCATATTCCTGGACCCGCGCAGCCACGGTCGGGCCATCGCCCACCAGCGCCGTGCCGGCCCCACCGCGAACCAGGCCAACGCCGGCCCACAGGTTCGGGCTGACTTCCAGGTTGTCACGGTTGCCGCCGTGCAGGGCTGCCATGCGCTGCTGGCCGACGGAGTCAAAACGCGCCAGAGACGCCTGGGCTCGGGCAATGGTGTCGTCGTCCAGGTGCGAGATCAGGCGCTCAGCGGCTTGCCAGGCGAGTTCGTTGGTTTCGCGCACGATCACATGCAAACGAATACCGAAGCGCACCGTACGGCCCTGGGCAGCGGCCTTGGCGCGCACCTCTTCTATTTTTTCAGCCACGGCGGCTGGCGGCTCGCCCCAAGTCAGGTAGAGCTCGACCTGTTCGGCAGCCAGGTCCTGGGCTGCGTCCGAAGAACCACCGAAATACAGCGGTGGGCGCGGTTGCTGGACCGGTGGATACAACAGTTTCGCGCCTTTGACGGTAATGTGCTGGCCGTCGTAATCGACAGTCTCGCCTTCAAGCACGCGGCGCCAGATACGGGTGAACTCCACCGAAGCTTGATAGCGCTCTTCATGGGTCAGGAACAGGCCATCACCGGCCAGTTCTTCAGGGTCGCCACCGGTCACCAGATTGAACAGGGCCCGGCCGCCCGAAAGCCGATCCAGCGTCGCGGCCTGGCGCGCGGCCAGGGTGGGCGAAATGACCCCGGGGCGCAGCGCCACCAGGAACTTGAGCCTGGAGGTCACCGGGATCAGCGAGGCGGCCACCAGCCAGGAGTCTTCGCAAGAGCGCCCCGTTGGAATCAGCACGCCACCAAAGCCCAGCCGGTCTGCGGCCTGGGCGATCTGCTGCAGGTATCCGTGATCGACCGCGCGGGCCCCCTCGGCAGTGCCGAGGTAGTGTCCGTCACCGTGGGTGGGAAGAAACCAGAAAATATTTAGGCTCATTGGAGCGGTCTCCTAAGGGTGGCTCAGGCCGGGGCAGCGCCCCGGCCCATAAAAGTCAGAGGGCGTTGGCGACCTTGGCCGGCGGCGTCCAGATCACATCCTTGATGCTCAATGGCTTGGGAATCAGCTTGAGCTGATAGAAGCTGTCAGCGATTTTTTGCTGGGCGTTGATCACCTCAGGGGTGAGGAAATACGCGCCATAGCCGTGGCGCTTGACGGAGGTGAGGACGATGTCGGCGGACAGGCCCAACAGCGGCGCGACTTGCCGGGTCACCTCTTCGGGGTTGGCCTTGGACCATTCCCCGATCGCGCGCACCTCTTCGACCAGCGCCTGGATCACCTCAGGGTGCTGCTGGGCATAAGGTTGGGTGGCGAGGTAAAACTGGTGGTTGTCGACCAGTTGGCTGCCATCACGCAGGGTACGGGCTTGCAATTGCTGCTCGGCGGCGGCCTGGTAGGGGTCCCAGATCACCCAGGCATCGACGCTGCCACGCTCGAAGGCCGCACGGGCATCGGCAGGGGGCAGGAACACAGTCTGGATATCGCTGTACTTAAGGCCCGCGTCTTCCAGGGCCCGCACCAGCAGGTAGTGAACGTTGGAGCCCTTGTTGAGTACGACTTTCTTGCCTTTCAGGTCTTTGACCGATTGCAGGGGCGAGCCCTTGGGCACCAGGATCGCTTCACCGTGGGGGGCAGGCGGCTCGTAGGCGACGTAGAGCAGATCGGCGCCAGCGGCCTGGGCAAACACGGGAGGGGTTTCGCCGGTGACGCCGAAGTCGATCGAACCGACATTCAGGCCTTCCAGCAGCTGCGGGCCGCCTGGAAACTCGGTCCACTGCACGTGTATGCCCTGGGCGGCCAGGCGCTTTTCCAGCGTCCCCTTGGCCTTGAGCAGCACGAGGGTGCCGTACTTCTGATAACCGATGCGCAGGTTTTCCGCCTGGGCTTGAGAAATGGCGCCAAAGGACACAGCCGCAGCAAACAGAGCGACCAGACCACGACGCAAAAAGACAGTGCGCATAGCGCTCTCCTTAAGCAATAGAGGTTCAGGCTGCACCTGCTTGCCCGTTGGCGGGCGAGTAAGGCCAGTAATTCAGAGGGGTGTAGCGGGTCAGATGCTCCAGCGAGCCGTGAGCAAACGATCATTCAACAGTTTGGGGTCCAATGGCTTTGCCCGTCGGGCCAAAGCGCTGTGGAACAACTCCAGCGACTCGGTCAGACGGTGTTGCAGGGCCGGCGCCAATTGCGCGACGGCACTGCCGTGGCCGTAGGCGATCTGGCTGTCGTCAGCAAAGATCCCCTGCAGCGTTTCCTGGGCCTTGAGCGCCGACAGGACCGGCTTGAGCGCGTAGTCCACTGCCAACATATGAGCGATGCTGCCGCCGGTTGCAATCGGCAGGACCACTTTGTGGCTCAAGGCGCGTTCGGGTAACAGGTCGAGCAGGGTTTTCAGGGCCCCGGCAAATGACGCCTTGTACACCGGGGTCGCCACCACCAGGCCGTCCGCCTGCTCGACCAACTCAAGAAAATGCAGCACTTTCGGGCTATCGAAGCGGGCGTGCAGCAAGTCTTCAGCCGGGAAGTCCCGTACCTGAAACGTCACCACCTCCACCCCCTGCCCTTGCAGCCATTGCTTGCTGCGCTCCAGCAACACGCCGGAACGAGAACGAAGACTGGGGCTGCCTCCGATGGATACGACTAGCATTCAAGCGTTTCCTTCATGGGGTCAACGAGCCTGCGAGCTTGTTATCTCGCTGGGGATGAACAGACATTAACAGCAGGTTTCATATACCAATAAATCATATTTATTCATTTAGTTATTTCTTAAATGCATATTGATTTCGGGCCGTAAAAAAGCCCCGCACAACGTGCGAGGCTTCAGGTAGGAGCCAGCCTTGGCTGCGATGGCATCACTACGGTCACGAGGATAGTCCGCGGCGCCTGCATCGCAGGCAAGTCGGAGCGCCGAACCGCTTGCTCCTACGTTTTACAGGAAGCTGTAGGTGTAGTTGAAGATCAGACGGGTCTGGTCTTGATCAGCACTGCTCTGGCCGCTGCCACGATAAACACCGTGACGCAGGGTTGCGCCGAAGCCCTTCATCACGCCTTCCTGGAAGACGTAGTCGATACGGGCATCACGTTCCCATTCTTTGTAATCGCTGGCGCCATTGGTGCCTTTGATATCGTCACCACGCAGGTAGGAAACCGAAGCCTTCAGGCCCGGCACGCCCAAACGCGCAAAGTCATACGAGTACTGACCGAAGGTGGTGTTCTCGCCGGCACGAGCGAACTGGTTGATCATGCTGTCGGTGAACAGATAGAAACTGGCACCACCGGCACCTTCCAGAGAGGAAGTGCTGCCATCCTTACGGACGCTACCTTGGTTCAACCAGACGAAGCCGCCATCATCGCCAATCTGTTGATGGCCAACCAGGAATGCATGGCCACCCAGGGTGTAGGTGAACATGGCGCTCCAGGTCTTGTTATCGACCTCGCCTGCGTTCTTGGCGAAACCGCCATTGTTGTTGAAGGCGTAACCGGTTTGACCGTTCTTACCATCGGAGCTGCTGTCGAAGTAACGCAGGTCAGTCTTGAACGACTGATCATTGCCGATCGGCAGAACATGCACCAGGCCCAGGAAGTGCTGCTTGTAGTAGTCTTCCAGGTTCGAATAGTAGTACTGCAGCGTCAGGTCTTTGGTGACTTTCCAGTCAGCGCCACCAAATTGAAACTTGTTGCTGTCACGGAAGCCTCCCGCCACTGCCAGACCTGCGCGGTTGCTTGAGGCACGGCCCATGGCGCGCTCCAGTTGACCGGCAGTGAAGGTCACACCATCAAGTTCCTTGGAAGTGACGATGCCGCCTTCGAAGGTTTGCGGCAGCAGACGTCCATCGCTGGAAACCAGGATCGGCAGGTTAGGTGCCAAGGCGCTACCGATGTGGGCTTCAGTCTTGGAGAAACGAGCCTTGGCGTTACCGCCAATGCGCGCCCAATTGCTCACAGCCGAACCGTCCGTGTCGCTTGGGACAAAGCTGTTGTTGTCCGGGTGGTGACCGCGGCCGCCATCCAGGTGAATGCCCCATACTGCCTGGGCATCAACGCCGAAACCTACGGTGCCTTCGGTGAAACCTGAGATGTAGTCGAGCTTGAAGCCCTGAGCGGCTTCACGCTGATCAGCCAAGCCGAGCTCACGGTTGTCGTTGTTGAAATACAGGGTACGCGAGCTAACCGAAGCCTTGCTGTCTTCGATAAAACCGGCAGCGTTTGCTTGCTGGGCCAATACCCCAATGGCCACGGCTACTGCCAGGCTGGACTTGTACATGTTTTGCTCCTCGTTTTCTAATTCTTGTGTTCCGGCATCGGGATCTGTGTCCCTGAGCGCGATGCGCGACTAGCACCAAAATGTGACTGTCGCGTCAATTGTTACTAATCGTTTCGAGACTTTGGTCTAATTCCAGAGTCAGGTTTCAAAGGGATTGCAGAATAATGAATTCCCGATAAATCTAAAAAGAATTGTTTCGCAATTTTTCAGATCATTACGGAATATTAAATTATTTTACTAAAACGTTTAACCTTTCTGTAACAATCCTCGAAAGCTTTTGCTGCCGCTCGTCCGTCACGGTTGAAATACCGCTGGCCACCCCCATATGGGTTTTCATCAGGGCATTTTCGCCCCGCTGCGTGGAGACTCTCCCCTTGACCACCATCGTTTCAGTCCGCCGCAACGGCAAAGTCGTCATGGGCGGCGACGGCCAGGTTTCTCTCGGCAATACCGTGATGAAAGGCAATGCCAAAAAAGTCCGTCGCCTGTACCACGGTGAGGTCATCGCAGGCTTCGCCGGTGCCACCGCCGACGCCTTTACCCTATTCGAACGCTTTGAAGGGCAGCTGGAGAAACACCAGGGCCACCTGGTCCGCGCTGCTGTCGAGCTTGCCAAGGAATGGCGTACTGACCGCACCTTGAGCCGCCTGGAAGCCATGCTTGCCGTCGCCAACAAGGACGCCTCCCTGATCATTACCGGCAACGGTGACGTCGTTGAGCCCGAAGACGGCCTGATCGCCATGGGTTCCGGTGGCGCCTACGCTCAGGCTGCCGCTCGCGCACTGCTGATGAAAACCGATCTGTCGGCCCGTGAAATCACCGAGACTGCCCTGGGCATCGCCGGCGACATCTGTGTGTTCACCAACCACAACATCACTATCGAGGAGCAGGACCTCACGCAATAACGAGCTGTTCTGGCGCCCGGCTCAACACCGGGCTTTTCCACGCTTATATTGCTGCTAGAGGTCCGCCTACACCATGTCCATGACCCCCCGTGAAATCGTCCACGAACTGAACCGCCACATCATTGGCCAGGACGACGCCAAGCGCGCCGTTGCCATCGCCCTGCGCAACCGCTGGCGCCGGATGCAACTGCCCGAAGAACTGCGCGTTGAAGTCACCCCGAAGAACATTCTGATGATCGGCCCGACCGGTGTCGGCAAGACCGAAATCGCTCGTCGCCTGGCCAAACTGGCCAACGCGCCGTTCATCAAGGTCGAAGCCACCAAGTTCACCGAAGTCGGCTATGTGGGCCGTGACGTCGAGTCGATCATTCGTGACCTGGCCGACGCCGCCATCAAACTGCTGCGCGAGCAGGAAATGACTCGCGTGCGCCACCGCGCCGAAGACGCCGCCGAAGACCGTATCCTTGACGCCCTGCTGCCGCCAGCACGAGTGGGCTTCAACGAAGACCCGGCGCCAAGCAGCGATTCCAACACTCGCCAGCTGTTCCGCAAGCGCCTGCGCGAAGGCCAGCTGGACGATAAGGAAATCGAGATCGAAGTCGCCGAATCGATGGGCGTCGACATCTCCGCGCCGCCTGGCATGGAAGAGATGACCAACCAGCTGCAGAACCTGTTCGCCAACATGGGCAAGGGCAAGCGCAAGAGCCGCAAGCTCAAGGTCAAGGAAGCGCTCAAGCTGGTACGTGAAGAAGAAGCCGGCCGCCTGGTCAATGACGAGGAGCTCAAGGCCAAGGCCCTGGAAGCCGTCGAACAGCACGGTATCGTGTTTATCGACGAGATCGACAAGGTCGCCAGGCGCGGTAATGTCGGCGGCGCCGATGTCTCCCGTGAAGGCGTGCAGCGAGACCTGTTGCCGCTGATCGAAGGCTGCACCGTCAACACCAAGCTGGGCATGGTCAAGACCGACCACATCCTGTTTATTGCCTCCGGCGCCTTCCACCTGAGCAAGCCGAGCGACCTGGTGCCCGAGCTGCAAGGCCGCCTGCCGATTCGTGTCGAACTCAAGGCCCTGAGCCCACAGGATTTCGAACGCATCCTGAGCGAGCCGCACGCTTCGCTGACCGAGCAATACCGCGAGCTGTTGAAAACCGAAGGCCTGAACATCGAGTTCCTGCCAGATGGCATCAAGCGCTTGGCCGAGATCGCTTGGCAGGTCAACGAAAAAACCGAGAACATCGGTGCCCGTCGCCTGCACACCCTGCTTGAGCGCCTGCTCGAGGAGGTGTCGTTCAGCGCCGGTGACCTGGCCAGCGCCCACGACGAAACGCCGATCCGTATCGACGCCGACTACGTCAACAGCCACTTGGGCGAATTGGCCGAGAACGAAGACCTGTCCCGTTATATCCTGTAAGCCACACTCTATTGACAGGCAGGGCCGTTCGCGGCCCTGAACAGCATGACCACAAAGCTGCCCACCGCCATCGAGCTGCACAAGGCCTCGAAAACCCTGACCCTGAAATACCAAGGCGGTGAGGTTCATCACCTGCCGGCCGAATTCCTGCGGGTGCATTCCCCTTCTGCCGAAGTGCAGGGCCATGGCAAGCCCATCCTGCAATTTGGCAAGATCGGCGTCGGCCTGACCAAGATCGAACCGGCCGGCCAATACGCACTGAAACTGACTTTCGACGATGGCCACGACAGCGGCCTGTTCACCTGGGATTACCTCTATCAGCTGGGCGTTCGCCAGGAACAGCTGTGGGCGGACTATCTCGACGAACTGTCGGCGGCCGGCAAATCTCGCGACCCGTCCGAATCGGTCGTCAAATTGATGCTCTAACCCGGTAATTGCACCGTTTAGAACGCATTTTCTAATTCAATCTGATTGAATGCTCCCCGTAGCTGGGAGCCATTGGCTCGCTTGCGAATTCCGGTAAAGTCGCGTAACAGATAAAGCTGGCAAGTAACCTGCATCGGGATCGTGCAGGACGGGTCGCAATGTTGATGTCGCGAGTCATTACAGGTTGCTTCATTGCCCAGCACCCAAAGTAAGCTCAAGCCATTTTCATTCGACCAAAGAACACGCAGTTCATCATCATGGTCACCCCCGAGCAGTACCAGGCGTTTGTCTGTGTTACTCACAGCGGCGCTGGTATTTGTCTCAGGACAACGGAGCGTTGTAGATGAGTAACAAGAACACCGATGACCTGCCACGCCAAGCCTCTGAACACACTCTGGGGTTGAACCCGGTCGTAGGCTTGCGTCGTAAGGATTTGCTAACGTCTGCTCGACTGGTACTACGCCAGGCCATCAAACAACCTTTTCACAGTGCCAAGCACGTTGCCCATTTCGGCCTTGAATTGAAGAACGTCCTGTTCGGCAAATCAGGCCTGAAACCAGAAAGCGACGACCGCCGTTTCAATGACCCTGCCTGGTCCCAGAACCCACTGTACAAACGCTACATGCAAACGTACCTGGCCTGGCGCAAGGAACTGCATGACTGGATCGGCGAAAGCAACCTGTCGCCCCAGGACATCAGCCGCGGCCAGTTCGTCATCAACCTGATGACCGAAGCCATGGCACCGACCAACAGCATGGCCAACCCGGCAGCGGTCAAGCGCTTCTTCGAAACCGGTGGCAAGAGCCTGCTCGACGGCCTCTCGCACCTGGCCAAGGATTTGGTGAACAACGGCGGCATGCCCAGCCAAGTCAACATGGACGCCTTCGAGGTCGGCAAGAACCTGGGCACCACTGAAGGCTCGGTGGTGTATCGCAATGATGTGCTGGAACTGATCCAGTACCGCCCCATGACCGAGCAGGTCCATGCGCGGCCGCTGCTGGTGGTGCCACCGCAAATCAACAAGTTCTACGTCTTCGACTTGAGCCCCGAAAAGAGCCTGGCGCGCTTCTGCCTGCGCAGCCAGGTGCAGACCTTTATCGTCAGTTGGCGCAACCCGACCAAGGCCCAGCGCGAGTGGGGCCTGTCGACCTATATCGACGCGCTCAAGGAAGCGGTCGATGTGATACTGAAGATTACCGGTAGCACGGATTTGAACATGCTCGGCGCCTGCTCGGGCGGCATCACGTGCACCGCGCTGGTGGGCCACTATGCCGCCTTGGGCGAGCAGAAGGTCAATGCCCTGACCCTGCTGGTCAGCGTGCTGGACACCACCATGGATAATCAGGTGGCGCTGTTCGTCGATGAGCAAACCCTGGAAACCGCCAAGCGCCACTCCTACCAGGCCGGCGTGCTGGAGGGCCGCGACATGGCCAAGGTGTTTGCCTGGATGCGCCCCAACGACCTGATCTGGAATTACTGGGTCAACAACTACCTGCTCGGCAACGAGCCGCCGGTGTTCGACATCCTGTTCTGGAACAACGACACCACACGCCTGCCGGCCGCCTTCCACGGCGACCTGATCGAGCTGTTCAAAAATAACCCACTGATCCGGCCCAATGCACTGGAAGTGTGCGGCACTCCGATCGATCTCAAGCAGGTCACCACTGATATCTTCAGCCTGGCCGGCACCAACGATCACATCACCCCTTGGACTTCCTGCTACAAGTCGGCCCAGCTGTTCGGCGGCAATGTCGAGTTCGTGCTGTCCAACAGTGGCCACATCCAGAGCATCCTCAACCCGCCTGGCAACCCCAAGGCGCGGTTCATGACCAACCCTGAAATGTCATTGCAAGCCAGCGAGTGGCAGGAAAATGCCAACAAGCACACCGACTCCTGGTGGCTGCATTGGCAGGCCTGGATGGCCGAACGCTCGGGCGAACTGAAAAAGTCGCCGGTCAATCTGGGCAACAAGGCCTTCCCGCCCGCCGAAGCCTCGCCGGGCACTTACGTTCACGAACGTTGACAGCGGGCGTGCGGCCCACCTGGGCCGCACGTTCGGCGTTTACACACAGGGCCCAGCGCATGCCGCAACCGTACATCTTTCGCACCTTGGACCTCGATGGCCAGACCATTCGTACCGCCGTGCGCCCCGGCAAGTCGCACCTGACGCCCCTGCTGATTTTCAACGGCATCGGCGCCAACCTGGAGCTGGTGTTTCCCTTTATCCAGGCCCTGGACCCGGACCTGGAAGTGATCGCCTTCGATGTGCCAGGCGTGGGTGGCTCGTCTACCCCGCGCATGCCTTACCGCTTTTCGGGTTTGGCCAAGCTCACCGCGCGGATGCTCGATTACCTGGACTATGGCCAGGTCAATGTCATCGGGGTGTCCTGGGGCGGCGCCCTGGCGCAGCAGTTTGCCCATGACTATCCCGAGCGCTGCAAAAAACTGGTGTTGGCCGCGACCGCGGCCGGCATGGTGATGGTGCCGGGCAAGCCCAAGGTGCTGATGCTGATGGCAAGCCCCCGGCGCTATGTGCAACCCTCCCATGTGATCCGCATTGCCCCGCAGATTTATGGCGGTGCTTTTCGGCGCGACCCGGACCTGGCCATGGCGCATGCCGCCAAGGTGCGCTCCGGCGGCAAGATGGGCTACTACTGGCAACTGTTTGCCGGGTTTGGCTGGACCAGCATCCACTGGCTGCACAAGATCCATCAGCCGACTCTAGTCCTGGCGGGCGATGACGACCCGCTCATCCCTCTGGTTAATATGCGCCTGCTGGCCTGGCGGATTCCCAACGCGCAACTGCACATCATCGATGACGGCCATCTGTTCCTGATTACCCGGGCTGCTGCGGTGGCGCCAATCATCATGAAGTTCCTCGAACAGGAGCGCCAGCGCGCGGTCATGCACCCGCAGCCGGTCCCTGGTAGCCACTGATTCTTCGCACGGTGTGACGCTCGTCCGGGCAATGCCGCGCAAGGCCGGCTATGGTGTCTGTTTTGCTTCGAAATGTTTGTTGATGGTTTGACGACGGAGTGTTGCCCCCATGAAAGACAAACCCGCGAAGGCATCACCGCCCTCGCCTGCGACCTTCTTCAACGCCCAGAGTGCGATGACCGGCCTGCGTGGACGCGACCTGATTTCCACCTTGCGCACGGTCACCCGCCATGGCCTGCGCCACCCGGTTCATACCGCACGTCACGCCCTGGCCCTTGGAGGCCAGCTGGGCCGAGTATTGATCGGCGATACCCTGCATCAGCCACACGCCCAGGACAACCGTTTCAAAGATCCGGCCTGGTCGCTGAACCCTTTTTACCGGCGTGGCCTGCAGGCCTATTTGAGCTGGCAGAAGCAGGCCAGCCGCTGGATCGATGAGAGCCAGATGAGCGAAGACGACCGCGCCCGCGCCCACTTCGTCTTTTCCCAGATCAACGACGCCCTCTCGCCCACCAATTCACTGCTCAACCCGCTCGCGGTCAAGGAGTTGTTCAACTCCGGTGGCATGAGCCTGATCAAAGGCCTTAACCATCTGCTGGACGATTTGCGCAATAACCACGGCTTGCCCAGCCAGGTCGATAAGCATGCGTTTGAAGTCGGCCGGTCACTGGCCACCACGCCAGGCTCGGTGGTGTTTCGCAATGAAATGCTGGAGCTGATCCAGTACAAGCCCATGAGCGAAAAACAGTACGCCCGGCCGCTGCTGGTGGTGCCACCGCAAATCAACAAGTTCTATATTTTTGACCTCAGCCCCTCCAACAGCTTCGTTCAGTACGCGCTCAAGAACGGTCTGCAGACGTTCATGGTGAGCTGGCGCAACCCGGACCCGCGTCACCGCGAATGGGGCTTGTCCAGCTATGTCGAGGCGCTGGAAGAGGCCATGAACGTCTGCCGGGAGATTACCGGCAGCCGCGAGGTCAACCTGATGGGTGCCTGTGCCGGTGGCCTGACCATTGCCGCGCTGCAGGGGCATCTGCAGGCCAAGCGTCAACAGCGGCGCATCAGCAGCGCCACCTATCTGGTCAGCCTGCTGGACAGCCAGGTCGACAGCCCGGCCGCCTTGTTTGTCGACGAACAGACCCTGGAAGCAGCCAAGCGCCGTTCCTACCAGAAGGGCGTGCTGGATGGTCGCGACATTGCCAGGGTATTTGCCTGGATGCGCCCCAACGATTTGATCTGGAACTACTGGGTCAACAATTACCTGCTCGGCAAGCAGCCACCGGCGTTCGACATCCTCTACTGGAACAACGACACCACGCGCCTGCCGGCCGCACTGCATGGCGATTTGCTGGACTTCTTCAAGCACAACCCGCTTAACCACCCGGGTGGGCTAGAAGTCTGCGGTACGTCCATCGATCTGCAAAAAGTTAACGTCGACAGCTTCAGCGTTGGCGGCATCAACGACCACATCACCCCTTGGGACGCGGTGTATCGCTCGACCCTGCTGCTGGGCGGCAACAAACGCTTCATCCTGGCCAACAGCGGCCACATCCAGAGCATCCTCAATCCGCCGGGCAACCCCAAGGCCAACTACATCGACAACCCCAAGCTGAGCAGCGACCCGCGCGCCTGGTACTACGACGCCGAGCACAAGGAAGGCAGTTGGTGGCCAGAATGGCTGAAATGGATTCAGGAGCGCTCGGGCGTACAGCGCGAAACCCTGATGGCGGTCGGCGACCAAAACTACCCGCCGATGGAAGCCGCGCCCGGCACCTACGTGCATATACGCTGAGCAGAACAAGAAGACCGGATGAAAACCCGCGACCGTATCCTCGAATGTGCCCTGCAGCTGTTCAATCAACAGGGCGAACCCAACGTCTCGACGTTGGAGATTGCCAATGAAATGGGCATCAGCCCCGGCAATCTCTACTACCACTTCCATGGCAAGGAGCCACTGATACTCGGGCTGTTCGAACGTTTCGAAGAAGAACTGACCCCCTTGCTGGACCCGCCGGAAAACCTGCGCCTGGATGCCGAGGACTACTGGCTGTTCCTGCACCTGATTGTCGAGCGCATGGCTCACTACCGGTTCCTGTTCCAGGACTTGTCCAACCTCAGTGGCCGCCTGCCGAAACTGGCTCGCGGCGTTCGCAGCCTGCTCAATGCGCTAAAGCGCACCTTGGCGTCGCTGTTGACCAGCCTCAAGACCGAAGGGCAGATACTGAGCAACACCCGCGCACTGGGGCAATTGGTCGAACAGATCACCATGACGTTGCTGTTTTCGCTCGACTACCAGCGCATCGTTGCCCGCGAGTGTGAGGTGGGCGTGGTGGTGTATCAGGTGATGATGCTGGTAGCGCCGCACCTGCAGAGCGAGTCGCGCCATGCGGCGGAGCAATTGGCCCTGCGCTATCTGGACGGGTAGGAGCAGAGCTTGCTCGCGATGGGCATAGGTATCTACACATCTTTTGGTGTACTGCATTTCGTAGCAGTGGACGAGTAGAACGAGGCCACGTCCGGCTGCGCAGCAGTCGTAAAACCTGGCACTTCAGTATTCAGATACACCGCGAGTACAGGCTTTGCGAGGACTACGTCCCCGGACCTGGCCTCGCTGAACTCGTCTACTGCTACGAATGTAGCCGCTGACGAGGTACGAGGCTGCGATCGGCAGCGAAGCGGCCGTAAAACCTGAGACCGTAATCCATCAGGCACACCGAAGGGCCTGAATTTACGACGGCTTCGCCGCCGATCGCAGCCTCGTACCTCGGCAGCGGCTACAAGAGCCGCGCTGCCCCAGAATTGTGTAGATACCTATGTCGCGATGGGGACACCGCGGTGTATCAGGCAAACCGCGGTGCGTTCATCGCGGCTAAAGCCGGCTCCCACAAACGAAAACGCCCGGCCTTTTGGGGGCCGGGCGTTTTGTTTTGCCTGATTGAATCAGGA
This sequence comes from Pseudomonas sp. KH_021, assembly GCF_057838865.1. Classification (NCBI taxonomy): domain Bacteria; kingdom Pseudomonadati; phylum Pseudomonadota; class Gammaproteobacteria; order Pseudomonadales; family Pseudomonadaceae; genus Pseudomonas; species Pseudomonas sp. KH_021. Next base: position 5,926,885 of record NZ_CM174477.1, read on the forward strand.
CTGGCTTGCAGGCGAAGCCGGAATTACCGACAGTGTCGGTGCAGCCGGGGCCGGGGCCGGAGCCGGGGTGGCGACCGGGGCAGCGCTTACTGCTGGCGCTGCCGAAGCGGCTGGCGCCTCTGGCTTGACAGCAGGCTTGGCGGCTGCCGGTTTTTTCACCGCAGGCTTTTTCGCCGCAGGCTTGGCGGCTACTGGTTTAGCCGCAGCCGTTTTGGCAGCAGGCTTGGCGGCCGCTGTCTTGGCAGCAGGTTTTACTGCGGCCTTGGCTGTCGCAGGCTTGGCCTTGCTGATCGGAGTAACCGACTGGCCAGTCAGTTTCTCGATCTGCTTGGTCAGCGTATCGACCTGCTGGTGCAGTGCCTTGACTTCATTGCGGCTCGGTACACCCAGACGCGAAATGGCGCTGTTCAGACGCTTGTCGAAAGCCTCTTCCAGCTCGCTCCACTTGCCCAGGGCGCGGTCCTTGACCCCGCCGACACGCGACTTGGTGCTGGACTTGACGGCTTCGACGCTGTCTTCGACTTCGCTCTTGGCAGCCTTCTCGGCCTTTTCGCCATCCTGGACCAGCGTTTCGAACAGCTTGCTGCCGTCCTTGCTGACTTTCGAATAGGCGCCTAAACCAGCAAGCCAGATCTGGCGAGAGTATTTTTCAACTTCGCCCACCCACGAGCTGCTTTCGTTCTCTACTTTCTTTTTGCCAGCCATACCGCTCTCCTTACTGTTTATCCGCGGCACGTTCGAGCAATGCCGTCAGCTCATCGAGCTTAGCAGAGAGTGTCTCGACATCATGCTTGGAAGGAATACCGATGCGATTCAAGGCGCTGGCCACCCGGCTGTCGAAGGCTTTCTCGATCTTGTCCAGTTGCACTTCGACCTTGCCCTTGACGCTGGTCACGCTGCTTTTGACCGACTCGATTTCGTTGTTTGCCGCATCCAGCTCATGATCGATGCGCTTCTTGCCGTCTTGCTCGACCGCTTCACCCGCCTTGATCAATTCCTTGACGTATTCGGCGCCTTCCTGGCCGACACGGGCGTAAGCGCCCAGGCCTGCCAACCAGATACGACGCGCGTAGCTACGCGCCTCACCGATGGCGCCCGTGGGCACCTTGACTGTCTTTTTCAGAGAAACCTTGGCCATGCCTTGCACCTCACGCTAGGGAAGATATTGAGGAACGACCTCTTCAGATCCGAGGCTTGGAGCACAAGTTAATGACAAAAATTAGAATGGGCACCCTAAGGTCAGGGTCAAACCAGCGCTTTGTCCAAGGCCCGCTCGATCTCGGACTTGATGGTGCCCCCCATCATCGACAGCATCATCCCAAGCTTAAGTTCGACCTTGATGCTGTCTTCACCAATGCGAATGGTGCCGTTGGCACCGCTGCGCTTGACCTCTACGGTATCGCCGTTCCACTGGGCCTTGAGGTCGTACTCCTTCGACAGTTTTTCCACCAGCGCTTCGGCTTTCTGGCGGGCGGCGTCGCGGCCGAGGCTGTGTTTGCGTTCGACACTGATCTGGGTCATGCACGGTATCCTGATTAAAAGTGATGCTGTATGCCGCCTATAGTATCCCGGAACGTCCGACGAGCCATCCGCCAAGACAAAGCCGGCCACCGGGATTAGAATGGCCGGTAATTTTTTCCGGTGAAGCGAAATGAACGATCAGCGCAAAGGCAGCGATGCCGAACCCACCACTCACTTCGGCTACAAGAATGTGCCGGAAAGTCAGAAGGCCGAAAAGGTCGCCGAGGTGTTTCACTCGGTCGCCGCCAAGTACGACCTGATGAACGACGTGTTGTCCGTCGGCATGCATCGCCTCTGGAAGCGCTTTGCCATCGAGCTGTCCGGCGTTCGCCAGGGCAATCGGGTACTGGACATCGCCGGTGGCACGGGCGACTTGGCCCGCAAGTTCTCCCATCTGGTCGGCCCGACTGGCCAGGTCGTCCTGGCTGACATCAACGCCTCGATGCTCAAGGTCGGTCGTGACCGCCTGCTGGACGTCGGCGTGGCTGGCAATATCGAGTTCGTCCAGGCCGATGCCGAAAAGCTGCCGTTCCCCGATAACCACTTCGACTGCGTGACCATCGCCTTTGGCCTTCGCAACGTCACCCATAAGGAAGACGCCCTGCGCTCGATGTTGCGCGTGCTCAAGCCCGGTGGCCGCCTGCTGGTGCTGGAGTTCTCCAAGCCCACCAACAAGGTGATGTCCAAGGTCTACGACGCCTACTCGTTCGCGTTCATGCCGCTGGCCGGCAAGTTGATCACCAACGATTCGGAAAGCTACCGTTACCTGGCTGAGTCGATCCGCATGCACCCCGACCAGGAGACGCTCAAGGCCATGATGGTCGACGCCGGCTTCGACCGCGTGACCTACCACAACATGACTTCCGGCATCGTCGCCCTGCACCGCGGTATCAAGCCCTGATGCTGTTGGGCGGCATCCTCGCCAGCGTCGAACACGGCCTCAATCGTGTCTTGCGCATGGACAGCACTGCCCTGCCGCGCCTGCAAGCGCTGGAGGGCAAGGTGATTGCGATCGACTGCCGCAGCCCGTCCCTGCAGGTGTTCATCCTGCCCGATGAAGACGGCCTGATGTTGGCCGGTCACTGGGCAACCGATGCCGATTGCACCCTGCGCGCCCCGGCCAGCAGCCTGATACAACTGGCCCTGAGCAAGGACAAGAGCGCGGTGCTGCACAGCCCGCAGGTCGAGCTGGAAGGCGACAGCGCCGCACTGCTTGACCTGGTGGCCGTGCTGCAGGACCTGGAGCTGGATTGGGAGTTCGAGCTGTCGCGCTGGATCGGCCCGGTCGCCACCCAGTTGTTCAGTGGGCATGTGCGCAGCGGGGCCAACTGGACACGGCAAAGCCTGGCCAGCCTCAACCAGAACCTGTCCGAATACCTCAGTGAAGAGGCCCGGGCCCTGGTCGGCCAACGTGAAGCTGAAGCGCGCTTCAGTGAGCTCGACGAGCTCAAACTCGATGTAGAACGCCTCGAGGCGCGTATTGAGCGCCTCGCCCGATCCCTTGAAACCAAGCGATAACGCATGAAGCTGCTTGCTGTCCGCCGTCTGTTACGCATCCAGCGCGTCGTGATCCGCTACCGTCTCGATGACCTGCTGTTCGCCCTGCCCCTGCCCTGGTGGCTGATGGCGACACGCTTTGTCATGCCCTGGCGCTGGCTGCCACGCAAGCCACTGGACCTGAGCCGCGGCACACGCCTGCGCCTGGCGCTGCAGGATTTGGGGCCGATCTTCATCAAGTTCGGCCAACTGCTCTCGACCCGCCGCGACCTGCTGCCCGAGGACATCGCCGATGAGCTGATGCGCCTGCAAGATCAGGTACCTCCGTTCGATCCCAAGCTGTCGGTCAAGCTGATCGAGGAGCAGCTGGGCGCATCGGTCAGCGAGGTCTTCAGCCGCTTCGATGTCGAGCCGCTGGCGTCTGCCTCGGTGGCGCAAGTCCATGCCGCGCAGCTCAAGAGCGGCGAAGAGGTGGTGGTCAAGGTCGTGCGCCCAGGCCTCAAGCCGATCATCGCCCAGGACCTGGCCTGGCTGTTTTTGCTGGCACGCATGGCCGAGAGCCTATCGGCCGACGCCCGTTTGCTGCACCCGGTGGATGTGGTCCTGGACTACGAGAAAACCATCTACGACGAACTCGACCTGCTCCGCGAGGCCGCCAACGCCAGCCAGTTGCGGCGCAACTTCGAAGGTTCGCCACTGATGTACGTGCCCCAGGTCTACTGGCACTGGTGCCGCCCCAAAGTGCTGGTGATGGAGCGTATCTACGGGGTCCAGGTCACCGACCTTGCGACCCTGGCCGACCAACGCACCGACATGAAACTGCTGGCCGAGCGCGGCGTCGAGATCTTTTTCACCCAAGTCTTTCGCGACAGTTTTTTCCATGCCGATATGCACCCCGGCAACATCTTTGTCAGCACCGTGCAGCCCTGGAGCCCGCAGTACATCGCGATCGACTGCGGCATCGTCGGCAGCCTCACCCCGCAGGACCAGGACTATCTGGCCCGCAACCTGTTCGCCTTTTTCAAGCGCGACTACCGCCGCGTGGCGCAGTTGCACATCGATTCTGGCTGGGTACCGGCAGAAACCAAGCTCAATGAATTCGAAGCGGCGATTCGCACCGTGTGCGAGCCCATCTTCGAAAAACCGCTCAAGGACATCTCCTTCGGCCAGGTGTTGATGCGCCTGTTCCAGACCGCCCGGCGCTTCAATATGGAAGTGCAGCCGCAACTGGTGTTGCTGCAGAAAACCCTGCTCAATATCGAAGGCCTGGGCCGCCAGCTGTACCCTGACCTGGACCTGTGGAGCACCGCCCAGCCGTTCCTGGAACGCTGGATGCGTGACCGGGTCAGCCCCAAATCGTTGTTTCAGAACGTTCAGAGCCAGGTCGAGCAACTGCCACACTTGGCCAACATGACCCGCGATCTGCTCGAACGCCTGTCCCATCCCCACGCCGAAGACCCGCCACTGTCCCGCAAGCAGCCGGCCGACAGCCGTGCCCTGCGCCTGCTGGGCGGGGTGTTGATGGCGGCCGGCGCCACGGTGGCGGCGACCAGTGGCGCCGCCACCACGCTGGCCGCCTGGCCGGCCTGGGTCATGCTGGGCGCGGGCGTTTATCTGATCGCACGTCGATAGCCAGTTGCTTGTGCGGCTGGCACACTAGGGCAAGAGTTCGGCGCAGGATCGAACTCGGTTTCGGAGTCGAAGATGAAAGACTGGCTGGACGAGATCAAATGGGATGCCAATGGCCTGGTCCCGGCCATTGCCCAGGATCACAAGACCGGGCGCGTATTGATGATGGCCTGGATGAACCGCGAGGCGCTGGTCTTGACTGCCGCTGAGAACCGCGCCATCTACTGGTCACGTTCGCGTGGCAAACTGTGGCGCAAAGGCGAAGAGTCCGGGCATGTGCAGCATTTGCACGAAATGCGCCTGGACTGCGACGCCGACGTGATCATTCTGATGGTCGAACAGGTCGGTCATATCGCGTGCCATACCGGCCGCGAAAGCTGTTTCTATCGCGTTCACGAGAACGGCGAATGGAAAACCGTCGACCCGGTCCTCAAGGACCCGAACGCCATTTACTCAGCAGGACACTGACATGAGCGACACCCTGACCCGCCTGGCCCAAGTGCTGGAATCGCGCAAAGGCGCCGATGCCGACAGTTCCTATGTCGCCAGCTTGTACCACAAGGGCTTGAACAAAATTCTGGAAAAGGTCGGCGAAGAGTCGGTCGAAACCATCATCGCCGCCAAGGACGCCGCTATCAGCGGTGACTGCAGCGACGTGATCTACGAAACCGCCGATCTGTGGTTCCACAGCCTGGTGATGCTGTCTGCCTTGGGCCAGCATCCACAGGCTGTGCTCGATGAGCTGGACCGCCGTTTTGGTCTTTCCGGGCATGCTGAAAAAGCCGCACGTCAGCCCTGAACATTCACTAGGAGTTGCAGCATGGGTATTTTTGACTGGAAACACTGGGTCGTCATTCTGGTTGTCGTGGTGCTGGTGTTCGGTACCAAGAAGCTCAAAAGCCTCGGCACCGACGTTGGCGAGTCGATCAAGGGCTTTCGCAAGGCCATGAACGATGAAGAAAAACCTGCTGAACCGCCGGTATCCCCGGTGCAGCCGGTCAACCCACAGGCCTCTTCGCCGCTGAACTCGCCGCAAACCATCGACGGCCAGGCGCACAAGGTCGAAGAGCCGATCAGGAAAGACTGATAAATGTTCGGGATCAGCTTCAGTGAACTGCTGCTCGTGGGCCTGGTGGCCCTGCTGGTACTCGGCCCCGAGCGCCTGCCCGGTGCCGCACGCACCGCAGGCCTGTGGATCGGCCGGCTAAAGCGCAGTTTCAATGCCATCAAGCAGGAAGTGGAGCGCGAGATCGGTGCCGACGAGATTCGTCGCCAGTTGCATAACGAGCACATCCTGTCGATGGAGCAAGAGGCTCGCAAGATCTTCAACCCGCAGCAGGTCGAAGCGCAACCACCGGTCACCGGCCAGGACGCTACTGCAGTGCCTACCGTAGCCGGCACTGAAGCTGTGCCCTCGGCGCCCGCGCCCGCCTCCCCTTCCCCCACCGACACCCAACAGTCACCGCGAGCCTCATGAGCGAAATCCCGGAAAACGACCAGCAAATGCCGCTGGTTTCGCACCTTACCGAGCTGCGCACGCGCCTGTTGCGCTGTGTGGCGGTCATCTTCCTGATCTTCGCCGGGCTGTTTTCCTTCGCACAGCAGATCTACACCCTGGTGTCCGCGCCGCTGCGTGAGTACCTGCCGGTAGGCGCGACGATGATCGCCACCGACGTCGCCTCGCCCTTCCTGACGCCATTCAAGCTGACCATGATGGTGGCGCTGTTTCTGTCGATCCCGCTGATCCTGCATCAGATCTGGGGCTTTATCGCTCCGGGCCTGTACAAGCACGAAAAGCGCATCGCGGTGCCGTTGCTGGTCTCGAGTATTTTCCTGTTCTACGCCGGGATGGCCTTTGCCTATTTCCTGGTGTTCCCGCTGATCTTCAAGTTCTTCGCCCATGCCACCCCCGACGGCGTGGCAATGATGACGGATATCGCCAGTTACCTGGATTTCGTCATGACGCTGTTCTTTGCGTTCGGCGTGGCCTTCGAAATTCCGGTCGCGGTGGTGCTGCTGGTGTGGATCGGCGTGGTCGATGTCAAATACCTGAAGAAGATTCGCCCGTACGTGGTCATCGGCTGCTTTGTGGTGGGCATGATCCTGACGCCGCCCGACATCTTCTCCCAGACGCTGCTGGCCGTGCCCATGTGGCTGCTGTTCGAGATCGGCATTCTGTTTAGCGGTCTGATCCGCAAGCGCGGCGAGCATGACGAGACCGACTCTGACGGCAATCCGCAACCGCCTGCGACGTTGCCATGAACCTGCTGTTACTCGAGGAGGCCGACTTTGTGGCGGCCGACCGGGTGATCCTGCGCGATCGCCGCTTTACCCATATGCAGGAAGTTCACCGCAGCGAAGTCGGTGACTCAATGCGTGTTGGACAGATCAACGGTTTGATGGGCCAGGCCCAGGTCGTGCGCCTGGAGGGCCACGAGGCCGAGCTGCAGGTGGCCTTCGACCAGCCGCCACCGGCCAAGCTGCCGCTAACGCTGGTATTGGCCCTGCCAAGGCCGAAGATGCTGCGTCGGGTGCTGCAAACCGTCGCGGCCATGGGCGTGCCCAAGGTGGTGTTGGTGAACAGCTACCGGGTCGAGAAAAGCTTCTGGCAAACCCCCTTCCTGGAACCGGCCGCCATTCGCGAGCAATTGATCCTGGGGCTTGAACAGGCTCGGGATACACGCCTGCCCGAAGTCATCATCGAAAAGCGCTTCAAGCCCTTCGTCGAAGACCGCCTGCCCGCCATGGTTGAGGGCACCCTCGGGTTGGTCGGCCACCCCGGCAACTACCCCGCCTGCCCCCGCGGCCTGGACACATCGGTAACCCTGGCCATCGGCCCGGAAGGCGGCTGGATCCCCTATGAGATCGACTTGCTGGGCAAATCAGGCCTCAACCCGGTGCAGTTGGGTGAGCGCATCCTTCGCGTCGAAACCGCAGTGACCGCTCTGCTCGCCCGATTGTTCTGAATTTACCCTGCCGGACTTCAGTTTTCTCCGCGCGGGCCGACATACAGGTTAATAAAACAATAACCTGTGCCGGTTTCGCGCAAGGAGTCTCTGCCATGTACCGTTGGTCCGCCCGAAAGCTTGGAAATGTTAGCGTCAACCTCAAACTTGGCATTGGCTTCGGCCTGGTGTTGATGCTTACGCTGCTCATTACGGCCACCGGCTGGATGGGACTGAACGCCGTGATCAAGCGCGGCGACACCCTCGGCGCCATTTCCGACCTTGTCGATCTGGCCCAGACGCTGCGGCTCAACCGCTTCGCGTATACCCAAAACACCACACCCGAGAACGCCGGAGCCGTCACCAAGGTGGTCGACGATCTGGAAAAGCGTGTGCAAAACCTGCGCACCCGCATTGAACAGCCCCAGGACCTCGCTCGACTGGACAAACAAGCGGCCGCTCTCAGCGAATACCGTCGCGACTTCAAGGACCTGGTCCAGGCTGACCAGCGCCGTGAAGCCGCCCGTTTCAATCTGGGTGAAAGTGCTGACCACGCTGTGCAGCTCATCAGCCAGATCGAGAACACCCTGCTGCACGGCGATAGCCTGAGCCAGTTCAACAGTGTCAGCGAGGTGGGCAAGCGGATACAGCAGGCACGCTATCAGGTGCGCGGCTACGCCTACAGCGGCGATAGCGAACACAAACAAGGCGCCCTGGACGCCGTGGATCACGCCATTATCGGGCTCAAGACCCTGCCAGAGAAAATACCGAGTGAGTACGCTGACGCCCTGAGCGAGGCCGCTGGCGACTTGGCGGCCTATCGGCAGGCGGTTGTTGAGCTCAGCGATGCCCAACAGGCGAGTGCCCAGGCAATGGCCCGCATGCAAGGCCAGGGCACGACGCTGCTGGACATGAGCAAAGAGCTCACCGCCTCGCAAACCCAAGTGCGCGACACCAACTCCGCCAGCGCCCGTAATACGCTGGCCCTGGTCACGGCGCTGGCGTTGCTGTTGGGTGTGATCTCGGCATGGGCCATTACCCGCCAGATCGTGATCCCTCTGCGCCAGACCCTGGACGAGGTGGAGCGCGTGGCCGGTGGCGACTTGAGCCATGACCTCAAGGTCGAGCGCCGTGATGAAATGGGTCAATTGCAACGCAGCATCCAGCGCATGACCCACAACCTGCGCGAGCTTATTGGGGGTATTGGCGCTGGCGTCACCCAAATCGCCAGCGCTGCCGAAGAACTCTCGGCCGTGACCGAGCAGACCCGCGCCGGGGTCAACAATCAGAAGATCGAGACCGATCAGGTCGCCACGGCCATGAACGAGATGACCGCCACGGTACAGGAAGTGGCGCGCAACGCCGAAGAGGCTTCCGAAGCCACCGTAGCCGCCGACCAGCAAGCCCGCGAGGGCGACAAGGTGGTCAGTGAGGCGATTCGCCAGATCGAGCGCCTGGCCGCTGAAATGGGCCATTCCACCGATGCCATGAATCAGCTCAAGCACGAAAGTGGCAAGATCGGCAGCGTGCTCGATGTGATCAAGTCAGTGGCCGAACAAACCAACCTGCTGGCGCTGAACGCCGCGATCGAAGCGGCTCGGGCCGGCGAGGCCGGGCGTGGTTTTGCCGTGGTGGCTGATGAAGTGCGCAGCCTGGCCCAGCGCACGCAGAAGTCCACCGAAGAAATCGAAGCGCTGATTGCTGGTTTGCAACACGGCACCCAACAGGTGGCCAGCGCCATGGACAGCAGCCGCGAACTGACCGACAGCAGCGTCGAGCTGACCCGCCGTGCCGGGACCGCGCTGGACACCATCACCCACACCGTCTCCGCGATCCAGGCCATGAACCAACAGATCGCCGCCGCGGCCGAGCAGCAAAGCAGCGTTGCCGAGGAAGTGAACCGCAGCGTGATGAACGTGCGCGATATTTCTGACCAGACCGCTTCAGCCAGTGAACAAACCGCCGCCTCCAGCGTTGAGCTGGCGCGGTTGGGGACGCATCTGCAAGGGTTGGTCGGCCGCTTCCGCGTCTAACCTGCGATGGCCATAGGTATCTACACAATTCTGGGGCAGCGCGGCTCTTGTAGCCGCTGCCGAGGTACGAGGCTGCGATCGGCGGCGAAGCCGTCGTAAATTCAGGCCCTTCGGTGTGCCTGATGGATTACGGTCTCAGGTTTTACGGCCGCTTCGCTGCCGATCGCAGCCTCGTACCTCGTCAGCGGCTACATTCGTAGCAGTACGCCAAAAGATGTGTAGATACCTATGCTGCGATGGCCACACCGCGGTGTGTTCATCGCGGCTGTAGGAGCAAGGTTTACCTGCGATGAAAGCGCCGCGGTGTATCAGGCACACCGCGGTGGTCCAGCGATTACAGCACTTGGCGCAAAAACGCCTGGGCGCGCAGGTCTTTTGGCGATTCGAAGAAGGTCTCAGGCGGCGAGTCTTCCAGCAACTTGCCATGGTCGAAGAACAGCACCCGGTCCGCCACTTCACGGGCAAAGCCCATTTCGTGGGTGACGCAGACCATGGTCATGCCTTCTTCGGCCAGCTTCTTCATCACGTCCAGCACTTCACCGACCATTTCCGGGTCGAGCGCCGAAGTCGGCTCGTCAAACAGCATCACTTTCGGGTCCATTGCCAGCGCCCGCGCGATAGCAACGCGCTGCTGCTGGCCACCGGACAAGCGTGACGGAAACTCATTGGCCTTCTGGCCGATGCCGACCTTCTCCAGCAGCATCCGCGCCTTTTCTTCACGCTCTTTCTTGCCGCGCTTGCGCACGACTTTCTGAGCCAGGCAGAGGTTTTCCAGCACGGTCATGTGCGGGAACAGATTGAAATGCTGGAACACCATCCCGACTTCACGACGGTAAGCGTTGATGTCAGTTTTCGGGTCATCCAGGCGTAGGCCGTCGATGCTCACCGAGCCCTCATCAAACGCCTCCAGGCCGTTCAGGCAACGCAGGAAGGTCGACTTGCCCGAGCCCGAGGGCCCCAGCACGACCAGCACTTCACCCTTGGAGACATGAGTGCTGACATGATCTACCGCCCGCACCACCTGCCCACGGGTATCGAAGACTTTTACCAGATCGCGAACTTCAATCACTTTGCGCGAGCCTCCGTTCAAGCCGGCTGGCGATGTGCGACAGCGGCAGGTTGATAAGCAGATAAAGGCCGGCCACGCAGAACCAGATCTCGAAGGTCGAGAACGAGGTGGTGATCGCCTCGCGCCCGCTCTTGGTCAGCTCGGTAATGGCAATCACCGACACCAACGAAGTGTCCTTGACCAGACTGATGAACTGCCCGGCCAGCGGCGGCAGTACGCGCTTGAAGGCCTGCGGCAAGATCACATGGCGCATCGACTGGCCAGCATTAAGCCCCAGGGAGCGGGCTGCCTCGCTCTGGCCGCGGGCAATCGACTGCACCCCGGCGCGCACGATTTCGGCCACGTAGGCGCCAGTAAACAACGCCAATGCGGCCACCCCGGCAAACTCCCGGGACAGGTTCAGCACCGTGCCGATAAAGAAGTAGAAGATGAAAATCTGCACCAGCAACGGCGTGCCGCGCACCAGCTCCACGTACACCGTCGACAGGTAACGCAGGGTCGGGTTGTTGGACAGCCGGCAAAGGCCGGCAAACAGCCCGATCAACAATCCCAGCACGCCGGAGGCGACGGAAATCCACACCGTGGTCCACAAGCCCCAGGCCAGCGGGCCAGCTGCCCAGTGGTGGGTCACGCCGACCACATCGCCTTCGGCCACATCGTCGCCCTTGGCCAACTGCAGGCTGGCGGTGTCGACGTCGAGGACCTGCTCGGCGCCGTCTTCGTCACGAAGCGTGACGGTGCTGCTCGCGCCTTTCTGGACGATGCTTTCAACGGTGCCATAGCCCGCGGCCCGCTGGGCCTCTTCAGCCTGGTAGGCGAAGTACTGCGGGACACGGCTCCAGCGCCACTCATAGGAAATCGAGGTGGTCGCGATATACAGGCTGAAGGCCAGGCCAATCAGGACCAGCGCTGTCAGCCCGTGCCAGGGCCACTGGGCTTTTTTGTGTTTGATCACAGGGGGTTTCCGTCAGTGCTTGGAGCAAGGCATCAAGCCTTATTCCATTTCCTTGAGCCAGGCGGTGTCTTTGAACCACTTGTCATGAATACGATCGTAGGTGCCGTCTTCATGAACCTGACGCAGGAAGTTGTTGATCCAGTTGAGGCTGTCGTAGTCGCCCTTCTTCAGGCCAAAAGCCAGCGGCTCGTAGGTGAACGGCTTGTCCAGGAACAGCAGCTTGCCGTTGCCGACCTTGTTGACCGCCACCACGTTGTACGGCGCATCGTAGATGAAGGCATCAGCCTTGCCGTTGACCACGTCCATGACCGCTTCCTGCTCATTGTCGTAGCCATGGTATTGGGCTTTGGCGATCAGCTTCTTGGCAACCATTTCACCGGTAGTGCCCAGCTTGGAGGTAATGCGGTATTCGGCGCTGTTCAGGTCTTTATAGGATTTGACCTTGTCTGCCAGCTCCTTGCGGATCAGCAGGGTCTGGCCGACCACGATGAAGGGGTCGCTGAAGTTCAGGCGCAGGTTGCGTTCCTGAGTCAGGGTCATGCCGCTGCCGATCATGTCGAATTTGTCGGTCAACAGCGCCGGAATGATGCCGTCATAGCTGGTGGAAACCAGCTCCAGCTTCACGCCCATGGACTTGGCCATGGCCTTGAGCAGGTCCACTTCAAAGCCGATGATTTCACCGCGCTTGTTGGTCATTTCGAACGGCATGTAGGTGGGGTCCATGCCGACCCGCAAGGTGCCGCGCTTGACCGCTTCGTCGATGGCACCCGCTTGTGCGGCGCTTACGCAGGCCAAGGCGGTTACGCCCAGCAGCAGCCTCGACAGATACTTTTTAATCATCACCATCCCCTGCAAAACTTAATTTTTTTGGATACGCCTTCCTCGCCGCTTGGCGAAAAGACGCCGGGCGTATCGTTTCGGGATGCGATGCTAACGTACTCGCCGAGCAGTACAAAGGTTGGAGGGGACTTTGTTGCTTATTCATGTCGGAAATTTCTCCAGCCAAAGACAGAGAAAACCCTTCCAAAACGACAGCGCCCTTGGCCAAAGGCTCAAGGGCGCTGTTTTCAGGCGTTTGCCAGGTGGGTGGGTATCGCCACCGGCTCAGGGTGTAGCGGCAACAGAGGCGAATGCGGGTCCTCCTCGATGGACTGGCGCCAGACGCTCAGCCAGGCCTCATGCCCTTCGCTCCAGACCAGCGCATGCAAGCGCGCCAGTGCCACCGGGTCGCTGAGCAAGGCCAGGCGAATCGGCCCTTCCAGCTGCTCTGGCCCCACTTTCAGGGCATGCCGGATGCGTTCGGCACGCAGCCATTCCACAGGCTCCGCCTGACCATGACGAGCCGTCGCCAGGGCACAGGCCAGGGCGTTTTGCTGAGGGTCGACCACGGCCCGCACGAAACCATCCTTGAGCGCATGCCAACGGTTTTCGTGGGTGTACTGGTCGGTCGCCAGCAGCTCGTGTGGCGTGGCGTATTCCTCAGGGATCAGGAACAGCTTCTCGTCCTTGGCGCGCAGGCCCAGGTTCACACGGCTGGAGATCACTGACACCGGGATCGACAACATCAGCGAGCCTACAATCGGCACCAGCCACCACAGGAAGCTTGGGTTCAGCGCAGCCACCAAGAGGGCCCAGGCCGCACCCAGCAAGGTTTGCGGGCCATGGCGACGCACCGCTTCACCCCAGGAGGTGGAGTCGTCGTCACGCTGCGGCGAGTTCCAGGTCGCGGCCCAGCCCAGGAACGCGGCGAGCACGAAACGGGTGTGGAACAGCATCCGCACCGGCGCCAACAGCATGGAGAACAGCATCTCCAGCAGCATCGACACGGTCACCTTCAAGCGCCCGCCATACTCGGTCGCGCCCTTGGCCCAGATCAGAATGATGCTGAGCAACTTGGGCAAAAACAGCAACACGATGGTGGTGGAGAACAGGGCGATGGCCTTGTCCGGGTGCCATTGCGGCCACAGCGGGTACAGCTGGCGCGGCTCCAGGAAGTACTGCGGTTCCATCAGCGTGTTGACCGCCAGCAACGCCGTCGACAGCACCAGGAACAGGAACCACAAGGGCGCTGACAGGTAGGACATCACCCCGGTCAGGAATACCGCACGGTGTACCGGGTGCATGCCTTTGACCAGGAACAGCCTGAAGTTCATCAGGTTGCCGTGGCACCAGCGCCGGTCGCGCTTGAGTTCATCAAGCAGGTTGGGCGGCAGTTCTTCATAGCTGCCTGGCAGATCGTAGGCAATCCATACGCCCCAGCCGGCACGGCGCATCAGCGCTGCTTCAACGAAGTCGTGGGAAAGGATGGCGCCCGCAAAAGCACCTTTACCCGGCAGCGGCGCCAAAGCGCAGTGCTCGATAAAGGGCTTCATGCGGATGATCGCGTTGTGGCCCCAGTAGTGGGATTCACCCAACTGCCAGAAGTGCAGGCCGGCGGTAAACAGAGGGCCATAGACGCGGGTGGCGAACTGCTGCATGCGTGCATACAGCGTATCCATGCCCGAAGCTTTTGGCGCGGTCTGGATGATCCCGGCGTCCGGGGTCGCTTCCATCAATCGCACAAGGCTGGTGAGGCACTCACCGCTCATGACGCTGTCGGCGTCGAGCACCACCATGTAGCGGTACTCGCTGCCCCAACGACGGCAGAAGTCGTCCAGGTTACCGCTTTTGCGTTTTACCCGGCGGCGACGGCGGCGATAGAAGATGCGACCGAAGCCTTTGCTCTCGCGGCAGACGTCCAGCCAGGCCTGTTGCTCAGCCACGGCGATATCGGTGTCATTGGTGTCGCTGAGCACAAAGAAGTCAAAGCGATCCAGATCGCCTGTGGCGGCCACGGACTCGAAGGTCGCGCGCAAACCGGCAAATACCCGTGGCACGTCTTCGTTGCAGATCGGCATGACGATGGCTGTACGCGCCCCGGCCTCGATTGGCTCGTTACCCGCGCTGGCCCCGGAGATACGGTACTTGTCGCGCCCGGTCAGCAGTTCGAGAAAGCCCATCAGGGCGGTCCAGAAACCCGCCGACACCCAGCAGAACAAGATACCGAACATGATCAGGATGCTGGTCTGCAGGGCATACGGCAGCACCTGCTGGGCCGTTTGTAGCAGCGGCTGGTGCAGCACTTCGTCGAGGTCGACGAACGACCAGCCTTGGTACGGCATGATGCCTTTCATGTAATAGCCGGCAACGATGGTCTGGCCGAGCATCAGGATCAGCAGGATGTATCGGCGCATCGAGCCGACCCAGCGCCAGCGGGCTGGCGGTAGTTCGCGCAGTTCGCGGTCACGCTCAAGCTTGGGTGTCGGCGCGTTGGTGCGCCCGGTCAGGCGGCGCCAAATGCGCACCAAAATGTTGGTGCGCCATGGCTCCGGGATGACCCGGGTACGGTGGATCGGGGGCGCGGCCTTGAGCCGGACACGGCCAGCAGCGTCGAGGTCGAGCATCTCGGCCTCTTCAAGCTCGGCTGCGCTGTTGAGCGTCAGGCGCGTGCCCACCGACGCTTGGGCGGCGTCGGCTTCGTCACTGAACGGCTGCGAAGACAGCCGTGCGTGCAGCTCACTGAACGACTTGCAGCTGGCCAATTCGGCCCGCTGCTCCTCGCTCAGTGGCAGGTGTGCCAGGTACTCGTTCAGAGACACTGGCGTAGCTTGAGAATTACTCATCGGCAGACAACTGATAGCTCCAGGTCTCGGTTAGGACCTGTTCGGTCTTGGTCGGTTCCCCAGAAGTGGGTGCAGCCTCGGTAGCGGGCTGCTCGGTTGGCTTCTCGGCCTTCTTGTCGGCCTTGGCCGCCACCTGCTTGGCTGCGGCTTTTTCTGCCTTGGTCGGGGCTGCCGGTGGCAGGTCCTTGACCAGCGCGGCGCGCATTTCCACCGATTTGCTCGGGTCCTTGACCTTCAGGCGCAGGGTCAGGCGCCAGCCTTGGGTCTCGGGGTTGTAGCGCAGGTTGTTTTCCACAAGCTCCGCGTTATCGCTCACGCTAACCTGGCTGCGTACCGCGGCATCTTCAGGCAAGGCCTTGAGCACCGGGCCTTCGAAGTCAACCAGGAACGCCACGCTACCGTCTGGCTGGCGGATCAGGTTGGACTGCTTCACATCGCCAGTCGAGCGCAGGGTCTGCTTGACCCAGGCCAAGTCAGGGGCGTGCAACGCCGCTTCGTCGATGGTCCAGTGCAGGCGGTAGCTGAACTCCGTTTCCTGGCCAGGCTCTGGCAGCTTTTCAGGGCTCCAGAAGGCCACGATATTGTCGTTGGTTTCGTCAGCTGTCGGAATCTCTACCAGATCGACGGTGCCACGGCCCCAGTCGCCACGCGGTTCGATCCAGGCGCTTGGGCGCTTTTCGTAACGGTCGTCGAGGTCTTCGAAGCGGCCGAAGTCGCGGTTACGCTGAAGCAGGCCGAAACCACGCGGGTTCTCGACGCTGAAGTTGCTCACGGCCAGGTGCTTCGGATTGTTCAGCGGGCGCCAGATCCACTCGCCATTACCGGCATGGATCGACAGGCCTTCGGAGTCGTGCAGCTCGTGACGGTAGTTCAGCACCTTGGACGGCTGATTGGTGCCGAACAGGAACATGCTGGTCAGCGGCGCGATGCCCAGGCGGCTGACATGGTCACGCAGGTAGACCTTGGACTTGACGTCGACGATGGTGTCGCTGCCAGGACGCACGATCAGGCGATAGGCGCCCGTGGAGCGCGGCGAATCGAGCAGCGCGTAGATCACCAAATGCTTGTCGGTAGGCTTGGGCTTCTCGACCCAGAATTCGGTAAAACGCGGGAATTCTTCGCCCGACGGCAGCGCTGTGTCGATGGCCAGGCCACGAGCAGACAGGCCATAAACGTGGCCCTTGCCGATGACACGGAAGTAACTGGCACCCAGCAAGGTCATGATTTCGTCTTGCTTGTCAGCCTTGTTGATCGGGTAGAGCACGCGGAAACCGGCATAGCCGAGCTTTTCGGTGGCCTTGGGGTCGAACTTGACGTCACCGAAGTCGAAACGGCTCGGATCGTATTTGATCTGTTCGACGCTATTGGCGGTGACTTCGTTGATTTTCACCGGCGTGTCGAAGTGCATGCCCTGGTGGTAGAACGACAGCTTGAACGGCGTCTTGTCGTTGGCCCACTCGGCTTTTTCGTTCAAAAAGCGGATTTTCTGGTAGTCGGCGAACTTCATGTCACGAAATTCGCTCGGCAGATTGCTTTTAGGCGCTTCGTACTTCTGCCCAGCCAGGACTTTTGCCTTGGCCGCTACGTCATCAAGGTTGAATGCCCAGAGCTGGCCAGCGCCGAGCAGGCAAAACAGCGTAGACCCTGCCAGCAGGACGCTGCGCAGGCGTTTACCGGGGGTTCTTGGTGCATTACAGAGACTAACAATCACGAGCAACCCTCGCCGAAATCAGATCAAAGAACCAACGGCCAGCTGTCGTTTGCCGGGTTGGCGAGCATTGTTCGGACTCCGAAAGGACGCAATGATTCCCCAACGGATCCAGACAAGGCTCGAGTGTTCACAAAAACGGATCAACGATCGCCGATCCCCATGGCGCGCGATTATCTAGTAGGTCGCGTTACAACGCATCAGGGGCAAGCAAGTATTTGTACGAAAAACCCCCGGTTTTTGGGGATATGGGGGTTTTTCTGACACTTATGTTTGTAACAAAAATGTTACCGGGCCATCGTTGACCAGATGCACCTGCATGTCGGCACCAAATTCCCCGCTGGCGACCAGGTCATGCAGTGACCTCGCCTGGCTCAACAGGTAGTCGAACAACTCGGCGCCGAGGGCCGGTGGGGCGGCCGTCGAAAAGCTGGGGCGCAAGCCGTTCTGGGTATCGGCAGCCAGGGTGAACTGGGACACCAGCAGCAAGCCGCCGCCGATGTCCTTGAGCGAGCGATTCATCTTGCCCTGCTCATCCGAGAACACTCGATAGTTAAGCAGCTTATGCAGGAGTTTGTCGGCGCTGGCACGCGAATCCTGTGGTTCCACGGCAACCAGCACCAACAAACCCTGGTCGACGGCGCCTACGATTTTGCCATCGACCTCGACTCGCGCGCCGCGCACGCGCTGCAGCAGCCCTCTCATGCTTCTTCGAGTGGCAGGTCGAGCAGGCGGCGGGCCATCTGATCGGCGGCGCGCACCAGGGCATCGGTAATGCCGGGTTCGGAGGCGGCGTGACCGGCGTCGCGAATCACCTTCAGCTCGCTGTTCGGCCAGGCCTGGTGCAACTCCCAGGCGTTGTCCAGCGGGCAGATCACGTCATAGCGACCGTGCACGATCACGGCAGGCAGGTGGGCGATTTTTGGCATGTCGCGGATCAGTTGATCCGCTTCAAGGAAGCCATTGTTGACGAAGTAGTGGCATTCGATGCGGGCGATGGACAAGGCCCGTTGCGGCTCGGAGAAACGATCGACCACCAGCGGGTTGGGGCGCAGGGTAGCGGTACGACCTTCCCAGGTGGACCAGGCCTTGGCGGCATGCATCTGGGCGATCTGGTCGTTGCCGGTCAGGCGCTTGTGGAAGGCCTTGACCAAGTCATGGCGCTCATCCTGCGGGATCGGCGCGATGTAGTCCTGCCAGTAATCGGGGAACATACGGCTGGCGCCGGCCTGGTAGAACCACTCGATTTCCTGGGGGCGGCACAGGAAGATGCCACGCAGGATCAAGCCATGCACATGCTCGGGGTGGGTCTGGGCGTAGGCCAGCGCCAGGGTCGAGCCCCAGGAACCGCCGAACAGCACCCATTTCTCAATGCCCAGATGCTGGCGGATCCGCTCCATGTCCGCGACCAGATCCCAGGTGGTGTTGTTCTCGACGCTGGCATGGGGTGTGGAACGGCCACAACCACGCTGATCGAAAGTGATGATGCGATACAGGTTGGGGTCGAAATAGCAGCGGCTTTGTGCATCGCAACCAGCCCCCGGGCCACCGTGAATGAACACCACTGGCAGACCTTTCGGCGAACCGCTCTCATCGACATACAGCACATGCGGCTCTTCCACGGCCAGATCGTGCCGGGCGTAGGGTTTGATCTGCGGGTACAAAGTCTGCATTACGCGCTCCGTAGGGGGATTATTTCTGCCGTGGGGCATGATAAACCCGAATACGCGGAGAATGCATCGACGCAAGCAGAATCACTGTAGGAGCAGACCTTGGTCGCGATGGCCTCACCGCGGAGTATCAGGCAGACCGCATCGCGTTCATCGCGGGCAAGCCCAGCTCCTACAGGCCCGTGTAGGAGCCAGCCTTGGCTGCGATAGCCATAGGTATCTACACAACTCTGGGGCAGCGCGGCTCTTGTAGCCGCTGCCGAGGTACGAGGCTGCGATCGGCGGCGAAGCCGTCGTAAATTCAGGCCCTTCGGGGTGCCTGATGGATTACGGTCTCAGGTTTTACGGCCGCTTCGCTGCCGATCGCAGCCTCGTACCTCGTCAGCGGCTACATTCGTAGCAGTAGACGAGCTCAGCGAGGCCACGTCCGGGGACGTAGTCCTCGCAAAGCCTGTACTCGCGGTGTATCTGAAAAACTGAAGTGCCAGGTTTTACTACTGCTGCGCAGCCGGACGTGGCCTCGTTCTACTCGTCCACTGCTACGAAATGCAGTACGCCAAAAGATGTGTAGATACCTATGCTGCGATAGCCTCACCGCGGTGTATCAGGCAAACCGAGGCGCGTTCATCGCGGCTAAAGCCGGCTCCTACACAGGGTTAGCCTGGGTAGCGCTGACTGCCCCACGCTAGCACCGCTTGCAGCAAACCCTTGAGCACTTGCTGGGTCGGCTTGGCCAGGTCTTCGCGATAGCGGAACGGCTCGAATTCTTCCATGTAGGTTTTCTGTGCCAGTTCCAGCTGTACGGCATGGATATGGTTGGCCGGGTCGCCATAGTGACGCGTGATATGCCCACCCTTGAAGCGGCCGTTGAGCACGCTGGTATAACCCTCGGCCTTGGCGCAAAAGGCTTCCAGCTGCTCGGCCAACTGCGCATCGCAACTGGCGCCATTGAAGGTCCCCAGGTTGAAATCCGGCAAGGTGCCGTCGAACAGGTGCGGGATGGTCGCCCGGATCGAGTGGGCATCCCAGAGCACGGCGTAGCCGAACTGGTTGCGCAGGCGGTCCAGTTCGTTGCGTAGGGTCTGGTGGTAAGGGCCCCAGATGTCTTTCAGGTAAGTGGCACGCTCTTGGGCAGACGGCGCCTGACCTTCGCGAAACAGTGGCACGCCCTCGAATAAAGTCGCCGGGAACAGGCCGGTGGTGGCGCCTGCATAGAGCGGTTTGTCGTCTTCAGGGCGGTTGAGGTCAATCACGAAGCGCGAATAGTCAGCCGAGAGAATGCTCGCCCCCATCTCCTTGGCGAAGTCATACAGCTGGGGGATGTGCCAGTCGGTATCGGGCAGGCTTTGGGCCTCGTCGATCAGCCCCGCCTTGACCGACGGGGTCAGGCGCAAGCCAGCATGGGGCATGCTGATCAGCAGTGGCACCTGGCCTTGATGAAAATTGAATACCTTGTCCACGCTATACCTCCTGATTCAAAACAGTCACGCCGTGCTGGACCACGCGCTTTTGCACATCACCGCCCAGCCAATAGGCCAGGTCAGCTGGGCGCTCGATGTTCCAGGCGACGAAGTCCGCCACTTTGCCGACTTCCAGCGAGCCATGGCTGCTGCCCAGCCCAAGGGCGGTGGCGGCGTGTAGTGTAACCCCTGCCAGGGCTTCTTCCGGCGTCATGCGAAACAAGGTGCAAGCCATGTTGAGCATCAGGCGCAAGGACAATACTGGCGAGGTGCCAGGGTTGAGGTCGCTGGCGATGGCGATTTTAACACCGTGCTTGCGCAACGCTTCCATCGGCGGCAGTTGGGTTTCGCGCAGGAAATAGAACGCCCCTGGCAACAGCACTGCCACTGTGCCGGCAGCCCCCATGGCAATGGCGTCGTCCTCTGTCATGAACTCCAGATGGTCGGCCGACAGTGCCTGGTAGCGCGCCGCCAGGCTTGAACCCGCCAGTGAGGATAGCTGTTCGGCGTGCAGTTTGACCGGCAAGCCCAGCTCTCGGGCTGCGATAAATACCCGCTCGACCTGCTCTGGCGAAAACGCCAGGTACTCGCAGAAGGCATCAACCGCATCCACCAGCCCTTCTTCGGCCAGCGCTGGCAGCATTTGGTCGCAGATATGACTGATGTAGTCGTCAGGTCGACCCGCGAACTCCGGCGGCATGGCGTGCGCGGCCAGGCAAGTGCTACGCACTGTCACTGGCAACTCAGCCCCCAGGCGGCGAATGACTTTGAGCATCTTGCGCTCGTTGTCCAGATCCAGGCCGTACCCGGACTTGATCTCGACCGTGGTGACACCATCGTTGAGCAGGCTGCGCAAACGCCGCGAAGCGCTGCTGAACAATTCGTCCTCGGTGGCTGCACGGGTCGCTCGCACGGTGCTGGCAATCCCACCACCGGCAGCGGCGACTTCAGCATAGCTGACGCCTTGCAGGCGCTGCTCGAATTCACCGCTGCGGTTGCCGCCGAACACCGTGTGGGTGTGGCAGTCGATCAGGCCCGGCGTGACCCAGGCGCCGCCCAGGTCGATGTTTTCGTCGGTTTCAAGGGCTGGCAGGCCGCCACGCGGACCGATCCACTCGATAATGCGACCGCGGGTCACGATGGCTGCATCTTCGATGATCGAGTAGCTGCCGTTGGCCATGGTCGCGACGTGGCAGTTTTGCCAGAGCGTTTTCATTCGGGGCTCCAGGGTGTCTCGCAGTTAAAAAAGGTGTCGGTCACAGGCTAGGAAGAACCTGGGCGGGCACCAAAGTGTTCAAGATACCGGTGGCCAGCAACTGGCTCGCGGCCTCGATATCGGGTGCGAAGAAGCGGTCCTTTTCATAGAACGGCACCTTGGCACGCAGGGCCTGACGGGCCTGTTCGAGTTTACTGGAGGTTTTCAGGCCATCACGCAGGTCCAGGCCCTGGCACGCGGCCAGCCATTCGACCGCCAGGATGCCGCGCACGTTGTCGGCCATTTCCCAGAGACGCTTGCCGGCCGCAGGGGCCATCGACACGTGGTCTTCCTGGTTGGCCGAGGTCGGCAGGCTGTCGACGCTGTGAGGGTGAGCCAGCGCTTTGTTTTCGCTGGCCAGCGCCGCAGCGGTCACCTGGGCAATCATGAAGCCCGAGTTGACCCCGCCATTGGCCACCAAGAATGGCGGCAGCTGGGACATGTGTTTGTCCATCATCAAGGAAATCCGGCGCTCGCTGAGCGAGCCGATTTCGGCGATAGCCAGGGCCAGGTTGTCGGCGGCCATCGCCACGGGCTCGGCGTGGAAGTTACCACCGGAAATCACATCGCCTTCAGCGGCGAACACCAGCGGGTTATCCGACACAGCGTTGGCCTCGATGGCCAGCACGTCGGCGGCCTGGCGGAACTGGGTCAGGCAGGCGCCCATGACTTGCGGCTGGCAACGCAGCGAATACGGGTCCTGGACCTTGTCGCAGTTGCGGTGCGACTCGGACACTTCACTGCGCTCGCCCAGCAGCTCACGGTAGCAGGCAGCCGCGTCGATCTGGCCACGCTGGCCACGGGCAGCGTGGATGCGAGCATCGAACGGCGAGCGCGAACCCAATACGGCCTCAACCGTCAGCGCACCGCAGGCCAGGGCCCCGACGAACAGGTCTTCGCCTTCAAACAGGCCGCGCAAGGCATAAGCGGTGGAAACCTGGGTACCGTTGAGCAGCGCCAGGCCCTCTTTGGCTGCCAGTGTCAGCGGTTTCAAGCCGGCCACCGCCAGTGCTTCGGTGGCTGGCAACCATTGGCCCTGGTAACGCGCCTTGCCCTCGCCCAGCAGTACCAGCGACATGTGCGCCAGCGGCGCCAGGTCACCGGAAGCCCCGACCGAGCCCTTGAGGGGAATGTGCGGGTAAACCTCGGCATTGATCAGCGCAATCAGCGCGTCGATCACTTGGCGGCGGATGCCAGAAAACCCTCGGCTGAGGCTATTGACCTTGAGCACCATGATCAGGCGCACCAGCGCGTCATCAATGGGCGCGCCGACGCCAGCGGCGTGGGACAGCACCAGCGAGCGCTGCAGGTTTTCCAGATCGCTGCTGGCAATCCGGGTCGAGGCCAGCAGGCCAAAGCCGGTGTTGATGCCGTAGGCGGTACGGTTTTCGGCCAGGATCTTCTCCACACAAGCCACGCTGTCATCAATGGGCTTGGCGGCGCTGGCATCAAGCTTGATTTGCACCGGCTGACGGTAGATGGCGCGCAGTTGGGCCAGGGTCAGGGTGCCAGGTTTGAGCGTCAATTCAGTCACATTCATATTCCTTGAAAGCTGCTTGAAGAGAGTGTCGTGGGCTTACTGCAGGTTCGTAAAAGTTGCGTGTAGCAACGTTTCATCCTTGAGAATGGCCGCGCTGCTGGCAATGTCTGGCGCCAGCCAGCGGTCCTGCTCGTACGCGGGTACGCGTTCGCGCAGCAGTCGCCAGGCGCGATCGGTGCCTTGGCCGAAGCGTTGCTCCTTGAGAAACTCGAAGGCTTGACCCGCCAGCAGGTATTCGATGGCCAGGATCTGCGTGCAGTTTTCCAGCGCGCGGTGCAGTTTGAGCGCGGCATTGGTGCCCATGCTCAAATGATCCTCCTGCAAACCGGAGGTGACGTAGTTGTCGATGACCGCCGGTTGTGCCAATTGGCGGTTTTCTGCGCACAGGGACGCGGCAACGTATTGCACGATCATCATCCCCGAGTTAACGCCCGGGGCACTGACCAGAAACGCCGGCAAGCCGCTGACCAGCGGGTTGATCATACGGTCCAGGCGACGCTCGGCCATCGAGCCCAGCTCGGCCATTGCAATGGCCAGCAAGTCGGCCGCCATGGCCACTGACTGGCCGTGGGGGTTGGCCTGTGACACGACGCGCCAGTCGTCAGGCGTACCCAGCAGCAAGGGGTTGTCGGTGGCCGAATTGAGTTCGGTTTCGATCTGGCGGGTTGCGTGCTCGATCTGATCACGTGCAGCGCCGTGTACCTGCGGGATAGACCGAATACTCAGGGCGTCCTGGGTGCGGATACCACGGCTGCTGGCGATGACTTCGCTGCCGTCGAGCAGGCTGCGCAGGTTCTGGCCGACGCGCTGCATGCCAGGGTGGGGCTTGAGGGCAATGATCTGGGCATCAAAAGCATCGATCTGGCCGCGCAGGGCCTCGAAGGTCATGGCGCCAGTGATGTCAGCCCATTGGGTCAGGCGCGTGGCATCGGCCAGGGCCAGGCAGCTCAGGCCGGTCATGCACGGCGTACCGTTGACCAGGCACAGCCCGTCCTTGGCGCCCAGTTGCACCGGCTCAAGGCCGGCTTCGGCCAGCGCCTGCGCAGCCGAAACAATCTGCCCGCGATAGCTGACCTGGCCGACGCCCAGCAGACAGATACCAATGTGGGCCATGTGGGTCAGGTAACCGACCGAGCCTTGGGACGGCACTTGCGGCGTGATCCCGTGGTTCAGCAGGGCCATCAGCGCTTCGACCACCTGGCGATGGAGACCGGAATGACCGTGGCTGTAATTGACGATGGCCGCGCAAATGATCGCCCGTGTTTGCTCATCGGCCAGCACCGGGCCGACGCCGCAGGCGTGGCTGAGCAGCGTGTTGCGTGACAACTGGCTCAGTTGCTCATCGGCAAGGGAGACGTTGCACAGCGCCCCCAGGCCGGTGTTGACGCCATAGGCGCGCTCACCACTTTCGACAATGCGCTGCACGATGGCCTGGGCATTTTCGATCCGCGCCCAGGCCGACGCTGCCAGCTCCAGCGTGGCGCCGTGCCGGGCTACGGCCACTACATCCTGCCAACGCAGCGGTGCATCGGCGATCAAGACTTTTTTGGCGAACGACATCCGCACGATTCCTTTTATAAAGTGGCAACTCGGCGCTGCACGAAGCGATCGACGTAGTCGTCGGCAGGCTGGTGGAGAATTTCTTTCGGGGTTCCGACCTGGATCAGCCGACCATCCTTGAGAATGGCGATGCGGTTACCGATACGAACCGCTTCGTCCAGGTCGTGGGTGATGAAGACGATGGTCTTGTGCAGGGTTTTTTGCAGTTCCAGCAATTGGTCCTGCATCTCGGCGCGAATCAGCGGGTCGAGGGCACTGAAGGCTTCGTCCATCAGAATGATGTCGGTGTCGGCCGCCAGCGCACGCGCCAGGCCAACGCGCTGGCGCATACCGCCAGAGAGCTGGTGCGGGTAGGACTTCTCGTAGCCCTTAAGACCCACGGTGTTAATCCAATGCAGCGCGCGCTCGGTACACAAGGCCTTGTCTTCGCCGCGCACTTTCAGGCCGTAGGCGACGTTATCCAGCACATTCTTGTGCGGCAGCAGGCCGAAGCTCTGGAACACCATGCTGATCTTGCGCCGACGAAATTCGCGCAAGGCCTGCATGTCGTAGCGCAGGATGTCTTCACCATCGACCAGAATCTCGCCGCTGGTGGGATCGATCAGGCGATTGAAGTGGCGCACCAGAGTGGACTTGCCCGAGCCGGACAAGCCCATGATGACGAAGATTTCGCCGCTGCCGATGGACAGCGACAGGTCATTGACCCCGACCACACAACCGGTGTCGGCCAGTACCTGCTCTTTGGTTTTGCTCTGGCGAATCATCGCCAGGGCTTCATCGGCGCGGCCACCAAAGATCTTGAAGACATTCTTGACGACAATTTTGTTGTTCATGTTCGCGCTGCTCATTTGCTCACCTCATGACGCGGACGGCCATACGCCTGGGTAATGCGGTCGATCACCACGGCCAGGATCACAATCGCCAGGCCCGCTTCCAGGCCACGGCCAACGTTCAGGGTCTGGATACCGACCAGCACGTCTTCACCCAGGCCACGGGCACCGATCATCGAGGCGATCACCACCATCGACAGGGCCATCATGGTGGTCTGGTTGATACCGGCCATGATGCTCGGCAAGGCCAGCGGCAGTTGCACGCCGAACAGCTGTTGCATGCGGTTGGCACCGAAGGCGTTGATAGCCTCCATGACTTCGCCGTCCACCTGGCGGATGCCCAGGTCAGTCAGGCGAATCAGCGGTGGCGCGGCGTAGATCACGGTGGCGAAAATCGCCGGCACCTTGCCCAGGCCGAACAGCATCAATACCGGGATCAGGTACACAAAGCTGGGCATGGTCTGCATGATGTCGAGCAGCGGCATCAAGACCGCTCGCAGGCGATTGCTGCGCGCCGAGAGGATGCCGAGCGGGATACCGATCAATACCGAAATAAGGGTCGCTACCAGCATCAAGGCCAGGGTTTGCATCAGCTTGTCCCAGAGCCCGACGGCGCCGACCAGGAACAACAAACCGACGATGATGACGGTTGGCAACACGCGCCGAGTGGCGTGCCAGGCAATGCCGCCGATGATCGCCAGCATCAGCCACCAGGGCGTCATGCGCAGCACGCCTTCGAGGTTGACGATGGCCCACAGCAGGGTGTCGGAGATCTGCCGGAACACATCGCCGTAGTTGGTCACCAGCGCATCGACCCAGCCATTGACCCAGTCAGCGATGGAGAACGTGAAATTTTCGGGAAACATAGGAAATTCTCGATCAAGTAAGATGCCGGTGTGGCCCTGCTCGAAAGCCTGGGCCACCACGCGAATCAAAGTGCTGCTTCGACCTTCTTGGCGGCCTCTTCACTGACCCAGGCGTGCCAGACTTCAGGGTGCTCCTTGAGGAACAACTTGGCCAGTTTCGGCGACTCGATCCGCTCTTTGGCCATGCGGGCCAGGTTCTGGTTGAGCAGGTCGATGGGCAGGTTGACCTTCTCCAGCACCGCCACCAGCTCCGGCGCTTGCTCGTGGAAGGTCTTGGACAGGCCGACCTTGATGGTCACCGACTTGTCCACGCCCGGTTTCTCATCCAGCTTGACCAGGTCGACCTGGCCCATCAGCGGCGTTGGTGACCAGTAATAGAAGAGGATCGGCTCGCCACGCTTGTAGCTCGACAGCACAGCGGCATCCAAGGCGGGGCCGGTGCCAGGGCGGAAGTTGGTGTAGGTGCTTTCCAGGCCGTAGCTCTTGAGCATTTCGCTGTTGTCCAGCTCGCAAGTCCAGCCGGCCGGGCAGTTATAGAAACGGCCCTTGCCGGGCTCTTCCTGGTCCTTGAAGACGCTGGCGTATTTGCCCAGGTCTGCAATCGCCTTGAGGTCTGGCGCCTTGGCTTCCAGCTTGCGCTTGGCATCGCCTTCGATCACGTAGCGCGGCACGTACCAACCCTCGACGGCTCCCACCACGGGTGCGCCGACGCCTACTACCTTGCCGGCGGCTTCAGCTTTTTTCCAGACTTCGCTGCGGCCTACCCACTCCTCGGCGAATACCTGGATATCGTTGGTGCCCAGGGCGTTTTCCATGGTGATGGAATTGCCCGGCAGGCTGTCGGTCTTGCAGTCGTAGCCTTTTTCCAGAACAAACTGCATCAGGTCAGTGAGCAGCATGCCGCTTTCCCAGTTCAGGCCGGCAAACTTCACAGGTTTGCCGGACTCGCACCAACCGGCCGCTTGGCTTGCGCCAGCACCTGCCAACAGCCCGAAGGAAATCATCGTCGTCAGCAGGGTCTTTGTGATTTTCATTGTGACGCTCCTAAGCATGAATTTGGTTTACGGCAGTCAAGAGGCATCCGGGCCTAGGCATCGTTATCAGTCGAGATTCAAGCGTTTATTCAGCCCGTGATCATCGGCAGGTTCAGACCTTGCTCTTTGGCGCAGTCGATGGCGATTTGGTAACCGGCATCGGCATGGCGCATGACGCCGGTGGCCGGGTCGTTAGTCAGCACGCGGGCGATGCGCGCTGCCGCTTCATCGGTACCGTCGCAGACAACCACCATTCCTGAGTGCTGGGAGAAGCCCATGCCTACCCCGCCGCCGTGGTGCAGCGAAACCCAGGTCGCACCGCTGGCGGTGTTCAGCAGGGCGTTGAGCAACGGCCAGTCGGACACTGCATCCGAACCGTCCTGCATGGCTTCGGTTTCGCGGTTGGGGCTGGACACGGAGCCGGAGTCCAGGTGGTCGCGGCCGATCACGATCGGCGCCGACAGCTCGCCGCTGCGCACCATTTCGTTGAAGGCCAGGCCCAGCTTGGCACGCTGGCCCAGGCCGACCCAGCAGATACGCGCCGGCAGGCCCTGGAAGCTGATGCGCTCGCGAGCCATGTCCAACCACTTGTGCAGGTGGGCGTCGTCCGGGATCAGTTCCTTGACCTTGGCGTCGGTCTTGTAGATGTCTTCGGCGTTACCCGACAGCGCCGCCCAGCGGAACGGGCCGATGCCGCGGCAGAACAGCGGGCGAATGTAAGCCGGTACGAAGCCTGGGAAGTCGAAAGCATTGGCAACGCCCTCTTCTTGGGCCATCTGGCGGATGTTGTTGCCGTAGTCGAAGGTCGGGATGCCTTGTTTCTGGAAGTCGAGCATGGCTTGTACGTGTACGGCCATCGATTGCTTGGCGGCCTTGACCACGGCAGCAGGTTCGGTCTGGGCGCGGGCGCGGTACTGCTCCCAGGTCCAGCCGGCTGGCAGGTAGCCGTTCAAGGGGTCATGGGCGCTGGTCTGGTCGGTGACCATGTCCGGGCGCACGCCGCGCTTGACCAGCTCCGGCAGGATTTCAGCGGCGTTGCCCAGCAACGCGATAGAGATGGCCTTGCCTTCTTTAGTGTATTTAGCGATGCGCGCCAGGGCGTCGTCCAGGTCCTTGGCCTGCTCGTCGACGTAACGGCTGCTCAGGCGAAAATCGATGCGGCTCTGCTGGCACTCGATGTTCAGCGAGCACGCGCCGGCCAGGGTCGCGGCCAGAGGCTGCGCGCCGCCCATGCCGCCCAGGCCTGCGGTCAGTACCCACTTGCCCTGCAGGTTGCCGTTGTAGTGCTGGCGACCGGCTTCAACGAAGGTTTCATAGGTGCCCTGGACGATGCCTTGGCTGCCGATGTAGATCCAGCTGCCGGCGGTCATCTGGCCATACATGGCCAGGCCCTTGGCATCCAGTTCGTTGAAGTGCTCCCAATTGGCCCAGTGCGGCACCAGGTTGGAGTTGGCGATCAGCACGCGTGGGGCATTGCTGTGAGTCTTGAACACGCCGACCGGCTTGCCCGACTGGACCAGCAGGGTTTCATCATCGTTCAGGTTGGTCAGGCTCTCGACGATCTTGTCGTAGCATTCCCAGTTGCGCGCCGCACGGCCAATGCCACCGTAGACCACCAGCTCTTTGGGGTTCTCGGCCACTTCCGGGTCGAGGTTGTTCATCAGCATGCGCAGCGGGGCTTCGGTCAGCCAGCTCTTGGCGGTCAGCGTGTTACCGCGTGGCGCACGGATTTCGACATCACGGAATTTGTTCTGTTTTTGGGCATTGTCAGTCACGAAAAAAACTCCTCAGCGATCAATCCAAACCAACCCAGACAGTGGGCAAGTGGTGCCTGCCGATGCAGGCGAATTCGGGGTAACAGGCGGGCCGCCCTGGTCACTCATACGCACACATCTTTACTTGTACATACAAGCATATGCAATCGGGTTGCCAACTTTTATTGGCTGATGTGTTCGAGAAGCTGAAAGGCGTGGGGAAGCCTCTGTTTCAGGGCTTTGCGCAGGGTGGAGAAAATTTTGCGGGGAATTTTGCGAGAGATTTCAGATGGAGTGACTGCCTCGATTTGAGGCGTTCGGTAACAGTGTGCGCGAGGAAGATGCGAAAAAGGGATACACCGCGGCGTGGCCATCGCAGCCAAGGCTGGCTCCTACCCTGGACGGCGGTGCGCTATGGGTGTAGGAGCCGGGTTTACCCGCGATGAAGACAACGCGGTCCACCTGACGTACGGCGGCTAAGCCATCGCAGGCATTTGATAAACGCCGCACTTCAAAGAGAGAAGTTTCAGAAACGTCCTACTTACTTTTGGAAATCTGCGCTCTATCTTACGGCCTGCTAGCCCTTCTCTTGGCATGCATTGCCCCAGCCGGAGCAGTGCGCTTGCCAAGATGAGACAGGGACACCCTCCAAAAAAACAAGAGTCAGGATGATCAAAATGAATAGGCAGTCGCAACCGCTGTATACCAATCAAGCCTCCCCCGAGTTTCTGCGCAGCCTCGACAACTCGCCTTTCACTGAGCAGCAACTCGCGCAATTCAACGAAGAAGTCTTGGCCTCTGTCCGCCAGCAGCAAGCGTTCTGCACGGCCCATCCCGCCTTAGGCATTTACCGGCTGGCAACCACCGGCAGCCAGACCCGTGAGGGTGGGGTGATCCAGCAAGGCACGACGCAGATGGAGATCACACTGGAGAACGGCCAGCTGGTTCACGTAGCTCAGGTCGGCGATATCGCTGTGTATGCCGATGGCAGTACCGCGCAGATCGTGACCGGGGCTGGTCAAGGCAAAGACCACATGGCGCTGGTTGGCAGCCGTCTGAGTAATGGCGACGAGGTCATCAATACGCTGCAAGGCCGTGGTTTGTTCATGGTCCGTGAAGGCGAGACCCTGCCAGAAGACTTCCTGCCAACGGTCGAGGGTTGAGTCATGGGGCGAGGAACTGTTAACGGATTAGGACAGGGGCTGGACGGTGACCTGACCACCACCGGCGCGATGTGTATCAGCAGCCTGCCCCAGGCGGCACAAGGGCGGCGGGGTGTCTTGCGGGCCGGGGATAAAACGACACCCTGTCCGCAATGCGGAAAAATCGGCGTGCTCAACGGCAGTCTTCCAGGCTTTAACTGGGATGGGATGGTGACGGTACTGGACGACGCAGAAATTCAGTGCGGCTGCCCCCCGGGTAGCAATCGACTGATTGCGCGTGTCGAGCGATGGACCGGCGCCGACGCTGGGGCTGGCCGTTCCACGGTTGGCGCTCCTGTTTCGGCGTTTGCGCCAGAGGCAGCCAAGCCTGGGCCTGCCAGCCGGGATTCCAGCCTGGAAGAGGAGGAGGAGGAAGAGGAACTGGAGGACAGTGGCATTGTGTTGCGCCTGGGGCTGTTCTTTGATGGCACTGGCAACAACCAGGGTAATAGCGACATCGGTGAAGGTTGCCGAGCTAGCAATCTGGGGTTGGACACCGAGGCCGCCGAAGCGATTGGTCAACTCTGTCGCACCTATGGCTATGGCGCCTCCGGGGTGATTCCCGATGACAGCTATGGCAATGACACCAGCAATGTGGCGCGATTGCACAATCTCTATCCTGATCAGGCCGACGATCGTTTGCCGACAGGGACCGAAGCAGCCTATCTCAAGGTCTACCTCGAAGGTATCGGCACCAGTAGCGGCCGGGGTGATTCTACGTTCAGCCAGATAACCGGCGGAGGCGGCACTGGCGTGGTGGCGCGGGTTGAACAGGCACCGGCGCTGGTGCTACAGCAGTTACGATTGATGCTAGATAACAATCCCGGCCTCAAGATCTGTCGGCTCGAGATCGACCTATTTGGCTTCAGCCGCGGAGCGGCGGCGGCCCGGCATTGCGCCAATGACCTGCTCAAGGGACCGGCTAGCCTGCTGGCACGGGCTATGCCCGTCGGGACTCCTGGTTTCGCCGAAACCTTCGCCTGGCGCCACGGTAGCGACGTTGTCCTCAACTTCATTGGCTTGTACGACACGGTGGGTGGCATCGTCGCTCCGCTGAGCTATGACTTCAGCCCGCACAACGCCCATAGCCCCGGGGTTAACCTGCGCCTGGCACCGGGTATCGCTCGCCATGTGGTGCACCTGGTGGCCGAGGACGAGTACCGTCACAACTTCTCCCTCACGCGCACTGAAAACGATATCCCGGTGCCCGGCTGCCATTCGGATATTGGGGGTGGCTACCTGCCCCTGGCCACGGAAAAAATACTGCTAAGCAAACCCGACAACAGCCTGAGCCCACTGCGCGAGCCAAACGAGCGTAGCGAGGCCTACCGCCGCACGCTGCAGCGTTTCGAGCGCAGCCAGGACGACTGGCAGGCCTATTTCCCGCGCGAGGGGCTGAGCATTCTCACCTGGGACGTGCAAACACAGCACCGGAGCCGCGATACCCAGGCGGAAAAACGTGTCTATGCCGCCATCGCGGGTCAGCGTCAGGTGCGCGGAGAACTCTCCTTGGTGTATCTGCGGATCATGCGTGAGCTGGCGGTGCGCGCCGGGGTGGCGTTCAAGGATATTCCTGATAATCCAACCTTCGCTTTGCCTGCCGAATTGCAACCCATTGCTGCCAAGTTGCAGGCCTATGCCTTGCGTGAGTCCTCCGAGCAACCAAGTACCGAAGATCTTGCGCTGCTGCGCCGCCGCTACATCCATCTCTCGGCCCATTGGAACGCCGTCAAAAGTTGGAACACTAGCGACCTAGACGTGCTGTTTATCAATCGTCCGGCAGAGCGCAACCAGCGTGCGAAGCACGCCAATGAGTAGGCCTAACGGCCTATTGCTGTTCTGTGCGGTGTTGTGGCTGAGTGGCTGTGCCAGTGGCGCTGGTCGGCTGCCCTACGACTCATGGCGGTTGGGTCTGTTTGCCCCCAATTATATGGAGGTGTGGATCGAAACCGCCGATGCCGTGGATGTGCAGGAGCGTGTATACCGACGGGCCATGAGTGGTGTGGCAGCGATCAACTCACCGAAGAACCTCAAGGGTAATCCGGCTGGTTGGCCCAGTCGCCCCGGCGCAGGCGCAGGCAAACAGGTGCTCGGGGCCGACCTGCCGCGGTTGCTTTATGTGCGTTGGCAATCACTGGTGGAGCCGCAGACCTACGAGGTCTATATCGTTATTCCCGAGACCATCCAGCAGGCCATGCTCAAGGGGGAGAGAACCTACTGTGCATTTGATGCCAAATGGATCACGGGCTATCGCAATGCGATAACCGTAGGTCTCGCCCCGGGCGGTATTGCCAAGGTCTGGCTCATGGGCGCGTGCTTGACGCCGATCGATGTGGCGCGGGTGCAGGGCGAGGTGGTGAAGGTAGGGCCATCTGGAGGGATGAATGATGGCAGGTATGCCTTACCACTTGATCCAGCAGCCAAGGCCTATATCGAGAAGTACGGGGTTCCCTATGGCTCGTGGTAAGTGCTGGACTGCCGTCTTCGGACTTGGTGCCAGCGCCTCTGTTCAGGCTGCAGGGTGTGTTCGCTACATTTACCTTTCGGCTTGGAACGCCGTCAAGAGTTGGAATACCAGCGATTTGGAGGTGCTGTTCATCAACCGTCCGGCAGAGCGCAATCAGCGTGCGAAACACGCCAATGAGTAGGCTTAAAGGCCTCTTGCTGTTCTGCGCAGTGGTGTGGCTGAGCGGCTGCGCCAGTGGCACCGGTCGGCTGCCTTACGACTCATGGCGGTTGGGCCTGTTTGCTCCCAACTATATGGAAGTGTGGATCGAAACTGCCGATGCCGTGGATGTGCAGGAGCGTGTCTTCCGCCGGGCCATGAGTGGTGTGGCGGCGATCAACTCACCGAAGAATCTCAAGGGCAATCCACGCGGCTGGCCCAAGCACCCCGGTGCTGGCGCTGGCAAGCAAGTGCTCGGGGCCGACGTGCCGCGGCTGCTCTATGTGCGCTGGCAATCACTGGTGGAGCCGCAGACCTACGAGGCTTATATCGTTATTCCCGAGAGCATCCAGCAAGCCATGCTCAAGGGCGAAAAGACCTATTGCAAATTTGATGGCAAATGGATCACGGATTATCGAAACATGCTGACCGTTGGACTTGCCCCGGGAGGCATCGCCAAGGTTTGGCTTGGAGGAGCATGTTTGAAGCCGATCGACGTGGCGCGAGTGGAAGGCGAGGTAGTGAGGGTAGGGCCTGATAGCGGGCGAAGCGGAGGTGAGTACGCTTTGCCACTGAAACCAGCAGCCAAGGCCTATATTGAGAAGTACGGGATTCCCTATGGCTCGTGGTAAGTACCACCGAGCTCCTCCCCCTTTGGCAAAAGCCTGGGGGAGGCAATGGCGCTTACACCGGCGACAACTCGATCAGGCAGCAGCGCCCGTTCAGTTTCAACTCGATCAACTGCTCGTTACCGCTGACCTGCACGCAATCATATTTGCCCAACCGGGCGTCAAAGGTGCCAGCCACCGAGACCTGATCGTCGGCCGCAAACACCAGCACGGTCTGCGCCGAGCTGAACAGCCGCGAGGCGCCGTCGAGCCATTGCAGGCGCGCACGGTAACGCTCAGGTGAGTAGATCAGGTTGAAGTCCCGAATCGATCCGCCCAGCAAGGTACTGGACACAACACTGTCACCTTTGAAGGCAAAGGCATCGAAGGGTAACAACGGTCGGCCATCCTGGCCGTCGACCGTCAAGGTCATGCCGTCGCCCTGCAACACGGTGATCACCCGCTGATACCCGGCAAAGCTGGAAAAACCACCGGATTCGGCGATATCGGCAATCGACAGGCGCCAGCCAAAACCGTCCAGCCCCTGCCCCGCGTCGCGGGTGATTTCTTCGGTACTGCCACCGCCGTTTTTCCACGGCATGCGCGGATAATCGGCCGCGCGCAACACGTTTAATTCGCTCATTTGCTGAATCGTCCTTCCAAACGATGACGGGAACCAGGGTGGATCAATCGAGCGACCATCACCGGCTGGCGTCCCGACCAGGTACGCCGCTTGATCAGCAGGCACGGCTCGCCCCGCTCGATCTGCAGCAGTTTGCATTCCTCAGGCTCGGCCAGAATCGCTTCGACCACATGCTCGCCCTCAGTCAAGGGCGCAACCTGGGATAAATAAGCGTAAGGTGTTTGCAGGGTGAAATCCTGCTTGAGGTAGTCTGGCGCGGCCTGGGCATTGACGTAACGGTCTTCGATTTGCACGGCAATATCGTTCTCGTAATGCACGATCAACGAGTGGAAGACCTTCTGCCCTTCTTGCATATCCAGCGCCACAGCGCGCTCGGAGCCCGCGGGCTCTTCACCCAGGTGCACGACCTTGCAGGTGTGATGGTGCCCGCGTGAAGCGATCTCGTCAGCGATGTTGTGCACTTCGAACAACGCCGACCGGGTCTTGGGTTCGGCTACGAAGGTGCCGACGCCTTGCATACGTACCAGCAAACCTTCGGCAGTGAGTTCGCGCAGGGCGCGGTTGATGGTCATGCGGCTGAAGCCTAGCTCACTGACCAGCTCGCTCTCGGACGGCACCCGATGGTGCGGTGGCCAAGTGCCGTTCTGGATTTGCAGGGCGATCATTTGCTTCACACGCGCATACAGCGGCGCCGGACTATCGCCCATTTGGGCAACCAGCGCTGAAACGACAGGCGGAGTCGGCACGGTTATTCCTTGTTCGAAAGTTTGATCGATAGCTTGCCGGAGTTTACCGGGCACGCAAACGTCTGTATATGTATATACAAATAAACAAAATGAGGTGCCGACCGATGCCCGCTTTCTTTGCTGAACGCGCGTTGCTGCCTAATGGATGGGCCAATAATGTTCGACTTGAGGTCAATGCCGATGGGCTGCTGACCACCATCCAGGCCAACGACAGCGCTGACGGCGCCGAGCGGGTCAACGGCCCGCTGCTGCCGGGGATGCCCAACCTGCACTCCCACGCCTTCCAACGGGCGATGGCAGGGTTGGCAGAAGTGGCCGGCAACCCCAACGACAGTTTCTGGACCTGGCGCGACCTGATGTATCGGCTGGTCGGCAAGATCAGCCCGGAGCAGGTCGGCGTCATCGCCCGTCAGCTGTACATCGAAATGCTCAAGGCGGGCTACACCTCTGTCGCCGAATTCCACTATGTACACCACGACACTAACGGCCAGGCCTACGCCGACCCGGCCGAGTTGGCTCGACGCATCAGCCAGGCGGCCGTGGATGCCGGCATCGGCCTGACATTGCTGCCGGTGCTCTACAGCCACTCGGGCTTCGGCGGCCAGGCGCCGAATGAAGGCCAGCGCCGCTTTATCAACAGCACCGAAAACTATCTGAAGCTGCAAGCCCAGCTGGCCCCGATCATCGCTGCGCAACCTGCCCAGCACCTAGGCCTGTGCTTCCACTCCCTGCGCGCCGTCACCCCAGAACAGATCACGCAGGTACTCAATGCCAGCAACCGTCAATGCCCGGTACATATCCACATCGCCGAGCAGCAAAAGGAAGTTGATGACTGCCTGGGCTGGAGTGGCCGACGGCCGCTGCAATGGTTGTTCGAGAATGTCGAGGTGGATGAGCGCTGGTGCCTGGTTCACGCCACTCACGCTAACCCCGAAGAAGTCAGCCAGATGGCCCGCAGCCGCGCCGTGGCCGGGTTGTGCCTGACCACCGAAGCCAACCTGGGCGACGGTATCTTCCCGGCCGTGGATTTCATGGCCCAAGGCGGGCGCATGGGCATTGGTTCGGACAGCCATGTGTCGTTGAGCGTGGTGGAAGAACTGCGCTGGCTGGAATACGGCCAGCGCCTGCGCGACCAGCGCCGCAACCGGTTGTATCGCCAGGACCAGCCGATGATCGGACGTACGCTGTTTGATGCGGCGTTGGTGGGTGGCGCGCAGGCAATGGGCCAACCGGTCGGAGCGCTGGAAGTGGGCAAGCGTGCCGATTGGCTGGTACTCGATGGCAGCGACCCGTATCTGGCCACGGCCAGCGAAGACGGAATTCTGAATCGTTGGTTGTTTGCTGGCGGAGATCGGCAGGTGCGGGATGTGATGGTCAATGGCAAGTGGGTGGTGCGTGACGGGCGGCATGCCGATGAGCAGGACAGTGCCCAGGCGTTTACCCAGGTGCTGCGCCAGTTGTTGGGCTGATTGCCAGGGTAGGAGCCGGCTTTAGCCGCGATGAATACGCCGCGGTGCATCAGATAAACCGCGGCGTATTCATCGCGGCTAAAGCCGGCTCCTACAAATTTGGGTTGTGGGGGTTAGGGTTGTTTGCCGATATCTCGGTCGGACACCCGCCAGATCAAGCGGGTGGTGTCGTAGCCTTGCTGGCGTGCCTTGGCCAGCAGTTCTTCACGCATCAGCGCTGGAATTTGCGGCTTGCGTGACAGCAGCCAGAGGTGTTTGCGATCGGGGTTACCGACCAGCGCCGTCTGATAATCGTCACCCAGGTAGATCACCCAGTACTCCCCCTTGGCAGTGCCCGGCAGCACCTTTGAAAACCAGGTGTCGAACACCACCATAAGCTTATCGGTCTTGCCCGGCACTTGCGGGGTCGCCGTGCCGGTCGCTTCTTCCCAATCACCCTGCAGGGTTTGGCAGCGGTTCAGCACGCCCAACGAGCCATCTGGCTTGAGGTTGTAATGCGCTTCGGATTGCGCGCATTTGCGCTGGAACAACATCGGCATGCGCGCCAGCTCGAACCATTTGCCCTCGTAGCGCTTGAGATCAACATGCTCGACTGTCTTGGGCTGGACCAGCTCGCCGTTCGGGCTGGCACAACCTGCCAATGCCACACAGGCCAACAACGCCACCAGCCAACGCGTCATGCTCGCGGCGCTTGTCATTTCAGGCCCTGCCCCGAATACATCAGCACCTTGTCACCGGCGTACTGCACGCTGATAAAGCTGTTCTTGTCGCCCCAGGTACAGCTGGATATGCCAAGGGCGCCGGAACAATCACTTGGGCTGCCCAGCAATTGCTCCACTTCAGCCTTGGTCTGGCCGGTCTTGAGCTTGGAGTAGTTTTCTTGATTGATCTTGCTGCAGGCCGCCAACAACACGCACATCGACAATAGGGCGAGGGAACGCAACGACATTGAAAGTCACTCCTGGACATAAATGAGGCACGAACGCCTTCTGGGAGCTTAGAAGTAAAAAAACGGTTCCGGTTCCCGCCGGGGCCGGGTTTATCTTGCTTACCGTTGGTCAACTGGCCATAGGTCTTACTCATCTTTCTCACGCTTTGGACGACATAGGAGGGAACGGTGTTCGCCTTGCAGCCTCAACACCCGCCCCTTCCTTGATTTGCCTCGCGCACAAGACCAATCAATGACCAAAAATCTGAAGTTCAGCCACAAGATCCTGCTAGCCGCCGCCCTTGTGGTGGCTGTCGCCTTTACCTGCTTCATCCTGTTCAACGACTACCGCCAGCGCGAGACCTTGCGCAGTAACACTGAGTCGTCCATGCAGGAGCTGGGCGCCCTGACCACTGGCAATATCCAGACCTGGCTGGACGGCCGCATTCAATTGCTGCAGTCCCTGGCCCAGCAGATCGCCGTGGACGGTAGCGATCCGGCGAGCTTGTCGCGCAGTGTCGGCCTGCCCACCTACGCCGCCAACTTCCAGCTCAGTTACTTCGGTGGCCAGAACGGCGCGATGTACTCGGTGCCGGCCGGCAATCGCTCTGCCGACTACGACCCGCGTGCCCGCGGCTGGTACCAGGCCGCCAGCAGCGCCCAGCACACCATCGTCACTGAACCCTACCTGTCCGCCTCCAGCAGCAAACTGGTGCTCACCGTCGCCACCCCTGTGCGCCATGACGGCCAGTTCATCGGCGTAGCCGGTGCCGACGTCGATATGAGCAGCGTCAGCGCGATTATCAATTCGCTGAGTTTCGACGGCCACGGCCAGGCGTTCATCGTCAGCAGCGACGGCAAAATCCTCGTGCACCCCGACAGCCGCCTGGCGCTCAAGGGCCTGGACCAGGCCTACCCACAAGGGGCCCCGCCGATCAGCGCCGGTTTGAAAGAAGTCATGGTCGATGGTCGCAAGCAGTTCATCTTGTTCACGCCGATCAAAGGCATACCGTCCGCCAACTGGTACGTGGCACTGGTGCTGAACCAGGACGCCGCCTACTCGATGCTCAGCGAGTTTCGCACCTCGGCCATTGTCGCCACGGTGATTGCGGTGCTGATCATCATTGCCCTGCTCGGCCTGCT
The DNA here is from genome assembly GCF_057838865.1 of Pseudomonas sp. KH_021. Lineage (NCBI taxonomy): Bacteria > Pseudomonadati > Pseudomonadota > Gammaproteobacteria > Pseudomonadales > Pseudomonadaceae > Pseudomonas > Pseudomonas sp. KH_021. The sequence continues at coordinate 5,965,277 of NZ_CM174477.1, forward strand.
GATTCGGGTGCTGATGGAGCCGCTGCATGTGATGGGCCGCGCCATGCACGATATCGCCGAAGGCGAAGGCGACCTGACCAAGCGCCTGCAGATTCACGCCAATGATGAGTTCGGCGCCCTGGGCCAGTCGTTCAACCGATTTGTCGAACGTATCCACGACTCGATTCGCGAAGTGTCGTCGGCCACCGGCCAAGTCAACGAAGTGGCCCTGCGGGTGGTCAGCGCCTCGAACTCATCGATGCTCAATTCCGACCAGCAGGCCAACCGCACCAGCAGCGTGGCCGCCGCCATCAACGAACTGGGCGCCGCCGCCCAGGAGATCGCCCAGAACGCCGCCCTCGCCTCGCAGCACTCCAGCGCCGCCCGCGGCTTGGCCGAAGATGGCCAGCACGTGGTCAACCAGACTATCGAGGTGATGAACCAGCTGTCGGTGAAGATCAGCGACTCGTGCGGCAACATCGAAACGCTGAACACCAACACGGTGAACATTGGCCAAATCCTGGAAGTGATCACCGGCATTTCCCAGCAGACCAACTTACTGGCGCTGAACGCAGCCATCGAAGCGGCCCGCGCCGGGGAAGCCGGGCGGGGCTTTGCCGTGGTGGCTGATGAGGTGCGCAACCTTGCCCACCGCACCCAGGATTCGGCGCAACAGGTACAAACCATCATCGAAGAGCTGCAGATCGGTGCCCGTTCGGCCGTCAGTATCATGACCGAAAGCCAGAACCAGAGCCTGCACAGCGTTGGCATCGCCAACCAGGCCGGCGAGCGGTTGGGCAGCGTGACTCAGCGGATCGGTGAAATCGACGGCATGAACCAGTCGGTCGCCACTGCCACGGAAGAACAGACGGCCGTGGTCGAGTCGATCAATATCGACATCACCGAAATCAACACGCTGAATCAGGAAGGGGTGGAGAACCTGCAGGCGACCTTGCGGGCCTGCAATGACCTGGAGAGCCAGGTCAATCGGCTGAAGCATCTGGTGGGTAGTTTCAGAATCTGAGTGACAGGCCTGTGGGAGCTGGGCTTGCCCGCGATAAGAACGCCGCGGTGTGTCCGTTACGACGCATCGCAGGCAAGCCTGGCTCCCACAAAATGTCTTAAAACCGGGAGCCGGGCTCCAGCAGGAAATCCATTTCCTCGGCGGTACTGGCCCGGCCGAGGATCAGGTTGCGGTGCGGGAAGCGACCAAACCGGGCAATCACTCGCTGATGCTGTTGGCCATAGTCCAGGAAGCCTTCGAACAGACGCTTGTCGGCCTCGCGGACTTCATCGAGCAGCAACTGGTAGTGATGCACCGAGCGGTCCTGAAATTCCGGCACTTCGGCATGCTCCAACGCCAGCAGGACAAACACCTGCTCCAGCGGCAGCAACCGGTGCTGCCAGCCCTTGTCCAGCCCTTGCAGGGCCAGCACCTGCGCCCGACGGTCGCCGTCGAACGCACGCGGGGTATCGCGGTAGATCATGCGCGGCAGCTGGTCGAGCAGGAGGATCAGGCCCAGCCAGCCTTGCGGGCTGACCAGCCATTCGTCCAGGCCACCGGCCAGCGCGTGCTCCACCAGATCGCCGAAGCGCTCATGCGCCTCAACGTCATGGTGTTTGCCAAACCACAATGTGCTCTTCTCGTCAGCGACGTCCTGTGGGCTGGCGCCCCATCCGAACCACCACTCCAACAACGGCTGCCAAGGTGCGAGCATGGTTTACTCCTTGTGGTAGGCAGTCGCGCGTTCAACTTCCTGCTTGGAACCCAGGAATACCGCTACGCGCTGGTGCAAGCCTTCAGGCTGGATATCGAGGATACGCTGGTGGCCGTCGGTGGAAGCACCGCCCGCCTGCTCGACGATGAACGACATCGGGTTGGCTTCGTACATCAGGCGCAGCTTGCCCGGCTTGGACGGCTCGCGGCTATCACGTGGGTACATGAACAGGCCACCACGGGTCAGGATGCGGTGTACGTCGGCCACCATCGAGGCGATCCAGCGCATGTTGTAGTTCTTTTTCAGAGGCCCGGTCTCACCGGCCAGCAGCTCGTCCACATAGCGCTGCACCGGGGCTTCCCAGTGACGCTGGTTGGACATGTTGATGGCGAATTCGGCGGTAGTTTCCGGCACCTTGATGTTTTCGTGGGTGAGCACGAAGCTGCCCAATTCGCGGTCCAGGGTGAAGCCCTTCACGCCGTCGCCCAGGGTCAGGATCAGCATGGTCTGTGGGCCGTAGATGGCGTAACCGGCGGCGACTTGCTGGGTACCCGGCTGCAGGAAGGCCTTTTCGTTCAGGCTTTCGTTCTGGCTCAGGTATTCGTTAGGGCAGCGCAGTACCGAGAAGATGGTGCCGACCGAGACGTTGACGTCGATGTTCGACGAGCCGTCCAGTGGGTCGAATACCAGCAGGTAGGCACCTTTAGGGTACTTGCCCGGGATCTGGTAGGCGTTGTCCATTTCTTCGGAAGCCATGCCGGCCAGGTGGCCGCCCCACTCGTTGGCTTCGAGCAGGATGTCGTTGGAGATCACGTCCAGCTTCTTCTGCACTTCGCCCTGGACGTTCTCGGTGCCCATGCTGCCCAGTACGCCACCCAGCGCGCCTTTGGAGACGTGATGGCTGATTTCCTTGCACGCACGCGCCACCACTTCGATCAGGAAGCGCAGATCGGCAGGAGTGCTGTTGCTACGGGTCTGCTCAATCAAATAGCGACTCAGGGTAACGCGGGACATGTAAGGCTCCGAGGGAAGGGAAGAATAAACCCGCGCAGTTTACACCGCGCAGGCAAAACCTAGCGAGCATCGTGCAAGTAGATACCCGGATAAGACGGCAGACTGGCCCCGGAGTTCCCCCCGGGGCCAAGTCGGGCAGGCTCAGGCGAGAGCTTGCCAGATTTCAGTGGCGTATTCACGAATGGTTCGGTCCGAAGAGAACCAGCCCATGCGCGCAGTGTTAAGCACAGCGGCCCGCCACCAGTCCTTGGGCTCGCACCAGAGCGCCTCGACCTTCATTTGCGCATCCCAGTAGGCGTCGAAATCGGCGCAGACCAGGAAACGGTCATAGTCGATCAATGAGTCGATCAGGCCGGTGTAGCGCGCGGGGTCGTCGGGCGAGAACGTCCCGCCGCGAATCGCCTGCAGCACGTCATTGAGCCGACGAGAGGACGCAATAGCCGCTTCGGCGCCAAAGTCTCCGTCACGCTTGCGCGCCTCCACCTGCTGGGCAGTGAGACCGAAGATAAACATGTTCTCGGCCCCCACCCGCTCACTCATCTCGACGTTAGCGCCATCCAGCGTGCCAATAGTGAGCGCGCCGTTGAGGCCGAACTTCATGTTACTGGTGCCGGACGCCTCGTAGCCTGCGGTGGAGATCTGCTCGGACAGGTCAGCCGCCGGGATGATGCTTTCGGCCAGGCTGACGTTGTAGTTGGGCAAGAACACCACTTTTAGCAGGCCGCGCACGGTCGGGTCATTGTTGATGATGCGGGCGATGTCATTCGATAGCTTGATGATCAACTTGGCCTGGTGGTAACTGGCCGCCGCCTTGCCGGCGAATATTTTCACCCGCGGTACCCATGGGGTACCGGGCTCGTCGCGGATGGCCTGATACAGCGCCACGGTGTGCATCAGGTTGAGCAACTGGCGCTTGTACTCATGGATACGCTTGACCTGCACATCGAACATCGCTGTCGGGTCGATACCAATGCCCAGGCGCTCATGGATGATTCGCGCCAGCGCCTTCTTGCTGTGCAGCCGCTGTTCGGCAAAGCGCTTGCGAAATTCGGGCTTGTCGGCAAAGGCTTCCAGCCCCTCCAGATAGGTTTCCGGGTTATCGAGCACCTGTGGGCCTAGCGCCTCGACGATCATGGACGTCAGCGCAGGGTTGGCCTGGAACAGCCAACGGCGGAAGGTAATACCGTTGGTCTTATTGTTGATCCGGTTGGGATAGAGCTTGTGCATCTGGGAAAACACGGTACTGCGCATCAGTTTGGTGTGCAGCCCGGAGACACCGTTGACACTGTGGGATCCCAGGAACGCGAGATTGCCCATGCGCACCCGACGGCCATTGTCTTCCTCGATCAACGACACCGCGCGCAGCACGTCGAAATCGTGAATACCCTTGGCCCGCAGCGCATCGATATGGAAGGCGTTGATCAGATAGATGATCTGCATGTGCCGTGGCAGCATGCGCTCCATCAGGCCGACCGGCCAGGTTTCCAGGGCTTCAGGCAGCAAGGTGTGGTTGGTGTAGGCCAGGGTATCGACGGTGATCTGCCAGGCGGTTTCCCAAGCGATGCCATGCTCGTCGACCAACAGCCGCATCAGTTCGGCCACGGCAATGGAGGGGTGAGTGTCGTTGAGCTGGATGGCCGCCTGGTCGGACAGGTTGAGCAGTGAGTCGTGCATGTTCAGGTGGCGACGCATCAAATCCTGCAGAGAGGCCGATACGAAGAAGTATTCCTGCCTCAAGCGCAATTCTTGCCCCGCCTCGGTGCTGTCGGCCGGGTACAGGACCCGAGAAATACTTTCGGCCCGGGCCACTTCGGCGACCGCACCCAAGTGGTCCCCGGCGTTGAACCGCTCAAGATGCAGCTCTTCCAGTGCCCGTGCACGCCACAGGCGCAGGGTGTTGACGCTGGCACCGCGCCAACCGACCACCGGCGTGTCATACGCTACCGCCCGCACCGTTTCGCCCGGCCACCAGACCTGCTTGGGCTGGCCCTCGCCGTTGTGCACGGTTTCAACATGACCACCAAAGCTGATCGGGTAGATCACCTCTGGGCGCTCGAACTCCCAGGGGTTACCGAAATCCAGCCAGTTCTCGGTCTGCTCCTGCTGCCAGCCATCCACTATGGCCTGGCGAAACAGGCCGTGTTCATAGCGGATCCCGTAGCCGTGGGCAGCAATGCCCAGGGTCGACATACTTTCCATAAAACAGGCTGCCAAGCGTCCTAGGCCGCCATTGCCCAGCGCTGCATCCGGCTCCAGCAAGCGAATGCGCTCAAGGTCTACGTTCAGGCCACTCAAGGCCTCTCGAGCGATGTCCAGCAGGCCCAGGTTGCTCAGGCTGTCGTACAACAGCCGGCCGATCAGGAACTCCAGCGAGAGGTAATACACCCGCTTCTGATTCTTGCGATAGATCTGCCGGGTGTGGTCCATCCAGTGTTCGACCATATGATCCCGTGCGGCGAGGGCGATGGCCTCGAACCAGTCGTGGTCGAAGGCGTGATCGGGGTCCTTGCCCACCGCATATGTGAGTTTGGCGAGTACAGCGGCCCGGAAATCGGCCACCTCAGCGTCACGGACAAGCGGTTCCTGAGACATAACGACGTCCTCGGGGAGAGTTGACGAATGGGATTAAGAAAAAGGGAGGCTTGAGAGTAGACGGTTGAACAGGAGCCAGCCGCCCCAGTTCGAGGTTTTTTGTGCACAAGCGCGAGTTGTTCATGGGCATAACCGGCAAATGGTTGTTCAAAAATTCACCAACTCCGGTATTATCGCGCGCCCGATTACCCTGATGTCTTATCCCGATGAAACCTACCCTGATCGCCGCCGCCGAAATCGACCGCCTGGATACCTGGCAGAAATATGCCAGCCATATGTGCGGAGGTTGCATGTCGACGTGCTGCACGATGCCTGTGGAGGTGAAGATCAAAGACCTTATTCGTATCGGTGTAGTCGACGAATTCGAAAAAGGCGAGCCGCCGAAGAACATTGCCAAGCGTTTGCAAAAGGAAGGCATCGTCGAACGGTTCAACCAGAAGTCTGGCATCTTCACGTTACAGCGCATGAGCAACAACGATTGCCTGTACCTGGATAAGAAGTCGAGGATGTGCACGATTTATGACCTGCGGCCGGACACCTGCCGTAATCATCCAAAAATTGGGCCAAGGCCTGGGTTTTGCGCATACAAGCCAAAACCTCTGGTGCGCTGAACTTCTGCGGACATCAACCCACCGGTAGGAGCCGGCTTTAGCCGCGAAGGGGCGCGCAGCGGCCCCAATCGTTGGGCCTGCTGCGCAGGCCATCGCGGCTAAAGCCGGCTCCTACCGGTGGTTTGTCAGCAATAACAGCACAAAAAAAAACGCCCCCGGCCTTTCGACCGGGGGCGTTTTCATTCAGCCGGAGCTAACAATCAGTTCTTGGCTTTCTTGGCAGCGCGGGTACGCTCGCCTTCGTCCAGGATCTTCTTGCGCAGGCGAATCGACTTAGGCGTCACTTCGCACAGCTCGTCGTCCTGGATGAATTCCAGAGCCTGTTCCAGGGTGAAGCGAACAGGTGGAACCAGGGCGATGGTTTCGTCTTTACCCGAAGCACGCATGTTGTCGAGCTTCTTGCCTTTGGTTGGGTTGACGCCCATGTCGGTGTCACGGCTGTTCAGACCAACGATCTGACCGTTGTAGATCTCTTGACCGTGTTCAACGAACAGCTTGCCACGCGCCTGCAGGGTTTCCAGGGAGTAGGTCAGCGCCTTGCCGGTTTCAACCGATACCAGAACACCGTTCTGACGGCCGGACATCTGGCCCGACTTCATGGTGTCGTAGCGATCGAAGATCGAGGTCAGGATGCCAGCACCGTTGGTCAGGGTCAGGAACTGGTTACGGAAACCGATCAGACCGCGAGCAGGGATGTTGTACTCCAGACGAACACGGCCCTTGCCATCCGGCACCATGTTGGTCAGGTCGCCCTTACGCAGGCCCATCTCTTCCATGACCTTGCCCTGGGATTCTTCAGGGGTGTCGATGGTGACGTTTTCGAACGGTTCCTGCTTGACGCCGTCGACAACGCGGATGATCACTTCTGGACGGCCAACGCCCATTTCGAAGCCTTCACGACGCATGGTTTCGATCAGTACCGACAGGTGCAGCTCACCACGGCCCGAGACCTTGAACTTGTCAGCCGAGTCGCCTTCTTCAACGCGCAGTGCAACGTTGAACAGCAGCTCTTTGTCCAGGCGTTCCTTGATGTTACGGCTGGTGACGAACTTGCCTTCTTTACCGCAGAACGGCGAGTCGTTGACCTGGAAGGTCATCGAAACGGTTGGCTCGTCAACGGTCAGCGGCTTCATCGCTTCGACGTTCAGTGGGTCGCACAGGGTGTCGGAGATGAGCAGCTCGTCGAAGCCGCTGATGCAGACGATGTCGCCGGCCAGTGCTTCTTCAACGTCAACGCGGTGCAGACCGTGGTGACCCATCAGCTTCAGGATACGGCCGTTGCGCTTCTTGCCGTTGGCGTCGATGGCGACAACCGGGGTGTTCGGCTTGATGCGACCACGGGCAATACGGCCAACACCGATAACGCCAAGGAAGCTGTTGTAGTCCAGTGCCGAGATTTGCATCTGGAACGGGCCATCACGGTCAACGGCGGGTGCGGGTACGTTGTCGACGATCGACTGGTACAGCGGGGTCATGTCTTCGGCCATCTCGGTGTGGTCCAGACCGGCAATGCCGTTCAGGGCCGAGGCGTAGACGACTTTGAAGTCCAGCTGTTCTTCGGTGGCACCGAGGTTGTCGAACAGGTCGAAGATCTGGTCCAGAACCCAGTCAGGACGCGCGCCCGGACGGTCGACCTTGTTGATGACCACGATTGGACGCAGGCCGGCTTCGAAAGCCTTCTTGGTCACGAAACGGGTTTGCGGCATAGGGCCGTCTTGAGCGTCAACCAGCAGCAGAACGGAGTCAACCATCGACATCACACGCTCTACTTCACCGCCGAAGTCGGCGTGGCCCGGGGTGTCCACGATGTTGATGTGGTAGCCGTTCCAGTTGATGGCGGTGTTCTTGGCCAGAATGGTAATGCCGCGCTCTTTTTCCTGGTCGTTGGAGTCCATCACGCGCTCGTCGTTGAGCTCGTTGCGCTCCAGGGTGCCGGATTGGCGCAGGAGCTTGTCGACCAGCGTGGTTTTACCATGGTCAACGTGGGCAATGATGGCGATGTTGCGTAGATTTTCGATCACTTGTGTATCTCGATCAGAGGATTCGGTTTGCCGACAATTCTATACGGCGGATGTTAATTAACGATGATTCAGCCAGCCCGTCGGTCGGGGGGGCGATGGCGGATACTTCCGCCATTCAGCCCTGGGACTTTATGTCGGACGATAAACGCGCACATTGGCATGTCCCTCGCTGAGCAGGTGATGAGCGTGCAGGCGGCTCATGACACCCCGGTCGCAATACAGCAGGTACTGGCGTGTGTTATCCAGCTCCTTGAAGCGACTGTTCAGGGCATAGAAAGGCATCACTTGGACTTCGATGCCTTCAAGCTGCAACGGCTGGTCTTCCTGGGCATCGGGGTGACGAATGTCGATCACCACTTGCCCGGCCAGCGCTTCGCTGACTTCTTCGATCTGGATATCCTGGCCCAGCTCGTCGATTACTTCGTCGATGGACACCAGGCGCGCTCGCTCGATAGCGCGTTCCAGCACCGCCATGTCGAACTGCTTTTCTTCATGCTCCATGCGGTGACGCTTGGCGCATGTGGTCGGGTTTACCGAGATCACGCCGCAATATTCCGGCATGTGCTTGGCAAACTCGGCGGTACCGATCTGGTTAGCGAGGTCAATGATGTCCTGCTTGTGGCTGGCCAGCAATGGGCGCAGTACCAGCTTCTCGGTGGCCGAATCGATGATCGAAAGGTTCGGCAGCGTCTGGCTCGACACTTGCGAGATCGCTTCACCGGTGACCAGTGCATCAATTTGCAGACGATCGGCCATGTGCGTGGCGGCGCGCAACATCATACGCTTCAATGCCACGCCCATATAGCGGTTATCGACCTTGCCGAGAATTTCTCCGACGACTTCCTCGAACGGTACGCTGATAAACAGCACGCGGTGGGAGCTGCCGTATTTCTTCCACAAGAAGTGCGCGACTTCCATCACGCCCAATTCGTGGGCACGGCCACCCAGGTTAAAGAAACAGAAGTGGGTCATCAGGCCGCGGCGCATCATCTGATAGGCGGCCACGGTGGAGTCGAAACCACCGGACATCAACACCAGCGTCTGCTCCAGCGCACCCAGCGGATACCCGCCGATGCCCTGGTGCTGGCTGTGGATGACGAACAACCGTTGGTCGCGAATTTCCAGGCGCACCACGACTTCGGGGTTACGCAGGTCGATACCGGCGGCGCCGCATTGCTGGCGCAGCTGGCTGCCCACGTAACGGTCGACGTCCATGGAGCTGAAGCTGTGCTTGCCGCCGCGCTTGCACTTGACGGCAAAGACTTTACCGGCCAGCTGCGGGCCAAAATGGGCCTTGCACTTGGCAACGATGTCGTCAAAGTCGCCCAGCGGGTACTCCTCCACTTGCAGGAAGTGGGTGATGCCCGGGGTGCAGCTCAGGCGCTCGAACATCTCGCGCAAAATCTTCGGGTCTTCGATGCGGGTCACAAGCTCGAGGTTGTCCCACACGCCGTCGACCACCACCTTAGGGTCCAGGTCTTTGACAACGACACGGATATTTTTGGCGAGCTGACGGATAAAGCGCATGCGCACCGGCCGGCTCTTGATGGTGATCTCTGGAAAAACCTTAATGATTAGTTTCATGAAAACTGCGCGCGAGGTGCCAGTCAAAAAAGAGGGGGCGGGATTATAGCGGAAATTGCTCAGGTTTTAACCAATTATCGCACAGCCACCCCGAAGCGCACCAAAACGGATCACTAAGCACTTGATTCGCATCATTAAGGTGCGGAATTTTCCGATTTTCTACTGAATAAACCGTGAAACGCTTGAGTTTGGGGCGAAAAAACCAATACAGGGCACTGGCATGCAAATTGCTCCCTTGTGAGGCAGGTTGCCTTGGCGGACTATCCACGCCCGGCATCACCCAAATTCAAGGGCTGCAAAGGCAAGCTCTACCCCACCCGGAGGACACTATGTCGAAGTCGGTTCAACTCATCAAAGATCATGACGTTAAATGGATTGATCTGCGCTTCACTGACACCAAAGGCATCCAGCACCACGTCACCATGCCAGCCCGTGACGCGCTGGATGACGACTTCTTTGAAGTCGGCAAAATGTTCGACGGTTCCTCCATCGCTGGCTGGAAAGGCATCGAAGCTTCCGACATGATCCTGATGCCGGTTGACGATTCCGCCGTTCTCGATCCGTTCACCGAAGAGCCGACCCTGATCCTGGTCTGCGACATCGTCGAGCCTTCTAGCATGCAAGGCTACGATCGCGACCCACGTGCGATCGCCAAGCGCGCCGAAGAGCACCTCAAAGGTACCGGCATCGGCGACACCGTGTTCGCAGGCCCAGAGCCAGAATTCTTCATCTTCGACGAAGTGAAATTCAAGTCCGACATCTCCGGCTCCATGTTCAAGATCTTCTCCGAGCAAGGCTCGTGGATGTCTGACCAGGACGTAGAAGGCGGCAACAAAGGCCACCGTCCAGGCGTCAAAGGGGGTTACTTCCCAGTTCCGCCGTTCGACCACGACCACGAAATCCGTACTGCCATGTGCAACGCACTGGAAGAAATGGGCCAAATCGTCGAAGTTCACCACCACGAAGTGGCGACTGCCGGCCAGAACGAAATCGGCGTCAAGTTCAACACCCTGGTGAAGAAAGCTGACGAAGTCATGGCCTTGAAGTACGTCGTGCACAACGTTGCCGACGCCTACGGCCGTACCGCTACCTTCATGCCTAAGCCTCTGTACGGCGACAACGGCTCGGGTATGCACGTTCACATGTCCATCTGGAAAGATGGCAAGAACACCTTCGCTGGCGAAGGTTATGCCGGCCTGTCCGACACCGCCCTGTACTTCATTGGCGGTATCATCAAGCACGGTAAGGCCCTGAACGGCTTCACCAACCCTGCGACCAACTCCTACAAGCGTCTGGTTCCAGGCTTCGAAGCACCAGTGATGCTGGCCTACTCGGCTCGCAACCGCTCCGCTTCGATCCGTATTCCTTACGTTTCCAGCCCTAAGGCTCGCCGTATCGAAGCACGCTTCCCGGATCCGGCTGCCAACCCGTACCTGGCCTTCGCAGCACTGCTGATGGCCGGTCTGGACGGTATCCAGAACAAGATCCACCCAGGCGACGCTGCCGACAAAAACCTGTATGACCTGCCGCCTGAAGAGGCCAAAGAGATCCCACAAGTTTGCGGTAGCCTCAAAGAAGCCCTGGAAGAGCTGGACAAGGGCCGTGCGTTCCTGACCAAAGGCGGCGTGTTCTCCGACGACTTCATCGATGCCTACATCGCGCTGAAAAGCGAAGAAGAAATCAAGGTCCGCACCTTCGTACACCCACTGGAATACGAGCTGTACTACAGCTGCTAATCCAGTAGCGCTCGCGCAAGCGGCGTGACTAAAAAGGCCTCCTTCGGGAGGTCTTTTTTTTTTGCCCGGTAGGAGCCAGCCTTGGCTGCGATGGCCATAGGTATCTACACATCTTTTGGCGTACTGCTACGAATGTAGCCGCTGACGAGGTACGAGGCTGCGATCGGCAGCGAAGCGGCCGTAAAACCTGAGACCATAATCCATCAGGCACACCGAAGGGCCTGAATTTACGACGGCTTCGCCGCCGATCGCAGCCTCGTACCTCGGCAGCGGCTACAAGAGCCGCGCTGCCCCAGAGTTGTGTAGATACCTATGCTGCGATGGCCACACCGCGGTGCATCAGGCAAACCGCGGCGCGTTCATCGCAGGCAAGCCTTGCTCCTACAGGGCCCCAATGAACACCCAATGTTCTATGCTGCCAACACGCTCAGCCTTTGCGACTCAAGGACCCTCCATGCGCCTGCCCCTGATCGGCCTGCTGTTGCTGGTCGCCCTGCCCGCCAGCGCAGAGGTCTACAAGTACATCGACGCCAACGGCAACACCACCTACAGCAATATGCCGCCGCCAGATGGGCGCCCCGCCGAGACCGTCAAGCTGCTGCCACTCAACAGCGTCGAGAAGCAGCCACCCACCCAGCCGCCCCTGCCCACGCCAGCCACCCCGCCTATATCTGCGCAAAGCACCTATCAGGTACTGGAACTGACCGGCCTGCCCACCGATGAAGCCCTGCGCGCCAACAACGGCACCTTTACCGTGACCGTGCACATCGAACCACGGCTGGTGCCCGGCCATTTGCTCAGGCTGGTGCTCGACGGCAAGCCCTACGGCCAACCGAGCAACGTCCCGCGCCTGCAACTGGTCAATATCGACCGGGGTGATCATTACCTGGCCGTGCAAGTACTCAACAATGGCGAAGTGATCCAGCAGAGCGAGCCGTTCAAATTCACCTTGCAACGGGTGCATCTAGGCCAATGAAGCGACTTTTATTGTATTGCGCACTGATGGCCAGCCAAGCCGAGGCGGCCGATATCTATTCCTATAAGGATGCCAACGGCAATACGGTATTTACTGACAGCCCGCGCATCTATGACTCCAGGCCCTTGGCCTTACCACCGAGCAATAGTATCGCGGCCCCACTCCCACTTTCGACACCCAGCAAGCCCTCTCCCAAACCCCTTGCTCGCTATCAAAGCCTACAGCTGCTCGCTCCCACAAACGATGCCACCTTGCGCGAGCTCAGCGGTGATGTGCTGGTAACGCTGGCCAGCGATCCGCCGTTGATGGGCGGTCACGCCTATCGCCTTTTGATGGACGGCCAACCGCTCGCACCATTATCGAGCATCCCCTCGTTCACGCTGAAAAACGTTGATCGCGGCAGCCACAAGCTGGTGGCACAGATCCTCGATGAGCAGCACCGGGTGCTGGAGACCACGCCTACCGTGGTTTTCCACCTGCAGCGCACCAGCCTCGCGCAAAAGCGCAAGGCTCGCCCCTGCCAGAAAGACGACTACGGCGTACGCCCCGAATGCCCGCTCAAGGACAAGCCAGCTGAGGAGAAAAGCAGCATTTTGCCTTTCTTCTGACCACAACTGCTCACATCGCTCTATATTGGTGCGTCAGGTAACAAAGCAGTCCCCATAAAACCCATTTTGGGTCAATTTTCGCGATTGCCTTGAACAGTAGGCGTCGAATCGGCCCGTAAAAGCGCGGAAAATGGCTAATCGCGCTTCTTTTCGGAGCCTTGGTTTGGTTTTTGCATTTTCTTCGTATCCGCAGATTACCAGCGCGCCGACCTCTGGGACTCACCAGGGCGGCCATGTGCCAAAAGAGGTCAACGACAGCTAATGACCATCAGTGATGCACTGCACCGACTGTTACTCGACAACCTCACCACCGCCACCATCCTACTCGATGCCGAACTGCGCCTTGAGTACATGAACCCGGCGGCCGAGATGCTCCTGGCCATCAGCGGCCAACGTAGCCATGGCCAATTCATCAGCGAGCTGTTTACCGAATCGGCCGAAGCCCTCAACTCGTTGCGCCAGGCGGTCGAGCAAGCCCATCCGTTCACCAAGCGTGAAGCCATGCTCACCGCCCTGACCGGCCAGACCCTGACGGTGGATTACGCGGTCACGCCAATATTGAGCAAAGGCCAGACCCTGCTGCTACTGGAAGTCCACCCGCGTGACCGTCTGCTACGGATCACCAAGGAAGAGGCGCAGCTGTCCAAGCAGGAAACCACCAAGATGCTGGTGCGTGGCCTGGCTCACGAAATCAAGAACCCGCTGGGCGGCATTCGTGGCGCGGCGCAATTGCTGGCCCGCGAACTGCCAGAAGAAAGCCTCAAGGACTACACCAACGTCATCATCGAAGAGGCCGACCGCCTGCGTAACCTGGTCGATCGCATGCTCGGCTCGAACAAACTGCCTTCCCTGGCCATGACCAACGCCCACGAAGTGCTGGAGCGGGTATGCAGCCTGGTCGAGGCCGAAACCCAGGGCGGCATCACGCTGGTACGCGACTACGACCCGAGCATCCCGGACCTGCTGATCGACCGCGAGCAGATGATCCAGGCCGTGCTCAATATCGTGCGCAATGCCATGCAAGCCATCAGCGGCCAGAATGAATTGCGCCTGGGCCGTATCAGCCTGCGCACCCGTGCCATGCGCCAGTTCACCATTGGCCACATTCGCCATCGACTGGTGGCCAAGATCGAAATCATCGATAACGGCCCCGGTATCCCGGCTGAACTGCAGGAAACCATCTTCTACCCTATGGTCAGTGGTCGCCCGGATGGTACGGGGCTAGGCCTGGCCATTACCCAGAACATCATCAGCCAGCACCAGGGCCTGATCGAGTGTGAGAGCCATCCTGGCCACACAGTCTTCTCGATCTTTCTGCCGCTGGAACAAGGAGCCGCTTCGTCATGAGCCGTAGTGAAACTGTCTGGATCGTCGATGACGACCGTTCCATCCGTTGGGTTCTTGAAAAAGCCTTGCAACAGGAAGGCATGACCACCCAGAGCTTCGACAGTGCCGATGGCGTGATGAGCCGCCTGGCGCGCCAGCAGCCGGACGTGATCATTTCCGATATCCGCATGCCCGGTGCCAGCGGCCTGGAGCTGCTGGCGCGGATTCGCGAGCAGCACCCACGCCTGCCGGTCATCATCATGACCGCCCATTCGGACCTGGACAGCGCCGTGGCGTCGTACCAGGGCGGTGCCTTTGAATACCTGCCCAAGCCTTTCGATGTGGACGAGGCGGTAGCACTGGTCAAACGCGCCAACCAGCACGCCCAGGAACAACAAGGCATCGACGTGCCCCAGGCGCTGACTCGCACCCCGGAAATCATCGGTGAAGCACCGGCGATGCAGGAGGTGTTTCGCGCTATCGGCCGCTTGAGCCATTCCAACATTACGGTATTGATCAATGGCGAGTCGGGTACCGGCAAAGAACTGGTGGCCCACGCCCTGCACCGCCACAGCCCACGAGCAGCGTCCCCTTTCATCGCCTTGAACATGGCAGCGATTCCCAAGGACCTGATGGAATCGGAACTGTTCGGCCACGAAAAAGGCGCCTTCACCGGCGCAGCCAACCTGCGCCGCGGTCGCTTCGAACAGGCGGACGGCGGCACCCTGTTCCTGGACGAAATCGGCGACATGCCGGCCGACACCCAGACCCGTCTGCTGCGGGTATTGGCTGACGGCGAGTTCTATCGAGTGGGCGGGCACACGCCGGTCAAGGTCGACGTGCGGATCATCGCGGCCACCCACCAGAACCTGGAAACCCTGGTGCATGCCGGCAAGTTCCGGGAAGACTTGTTCCACCGCCTGAACGTGATCCGCATTCATATTCCACGCCTGTCGGACCGTCGCGAAGACATCCCGACCCTGGCCAAGCACTTCCTCGCCCGTGCGGCACAGGAATTGGCCGTAGAGCCCAAGCTACTCAAGGCCGAGACCGAGGAATACCTCAAGAACCTGCCGTGGAACGGCAACGTGCGCCAGTTGGAGAACACCTGCCGCTGGATCACAGTGATGGCGTCCGGACGAGAGGTGCACATTGGCGACCTGCCTCCAGAGCTGCTGAACCTGCCGCAAGATGCAGCGCCCGTCACCAACTGGGAACAGGCCCTACGCCAGTGGGCCGACCAGGCCTTGTCGCGTGGCCAATCGAGCCTACTCGACAGCGCCGTGCCAAGCTTCGAGCGGATCATGATCGAAACCGCCCTCAAGCACACCGCCGGCCGCCGCCGCGACGCCGCCGTGCTGCTGGGCTGGGGCCGCAACACCTTGACGCGCAAGATCAAGGAGCTGGGGATGAAGGTTGATGGCGCGGACGATGAGGACAGCGACGAGGGGTAGGAGCCGGCCTCGGCCGCGATGGTATCACCACGGTTACGACGTTAGACCGCGGCGATTTCATCGCGAGCAAGCTCTGCTCCTACAGGGCGCACGATGCCAGCCCCATGCACCGCCATAAAGCACATTGCTGATGCCAAAAGCGCTTAAAACCCCTAAAAGCTTGGCCTTCAGGCGATAAAACCAAACCTGGCACGTACCATGCATTAGTCATTACACAACCAGTTTTGGGGGCCTTGGTACAGGCAGGCCGGGGATTCCCCTCTTTTATTGCTCACGGAGGCTGATCTGCAGCCTCCAGCGCCCGTCCACCGCCTCGCTGCTCCACTGGCCACGCAACGGACGGGCCGCCACCAGATTCACCAGCAACCCCTCTTTGCTATTCTGAACCCGCCAGATCACATCCCTTCCTTGCACCTGCAAACGACCGCGCTGCGGCTTGCCTTCGGCCTGGAACAACAGCGCCACCGTGCCATCCACATGCTCGCCGTGCAGCTGCGGCTCTTCGTTGAACCACAGCACCAGGCCAGCCGGAATCACTTCGATTTGTTCGAGTTCGCGGGGTTCAGGGGGGGTCAGGCGGCCAATCATCAAGCCAACCATGACGCCGACAATGGCCAAGGAAAACATCACGCGTGGCCAGAGTTGAGAACGCGGGTCGGCTTCAGGGGTAGAATGCTCCCCGTCCTTTTGTTCGGAGCCGTGCATGTTTCACGTCATCCTTTTTCAACCAGAAATTCCGCCGAATACCGGCAACATTATCAGGCTGTGCGCCAACAGCGGCTGCCACCTGCATTTGATCGAGCCGATCGGTTTTGAACTGGACGACAAGCGCTTGCGTCGGGCCGGGCTCGATTACCATGAGTATGCCACTCTGGTGCGCCACAAAGACCTTGCCAGCTGTCTGGAGAGCCTGGGCCAGCCCAGGGTGTTTGCGTTTACCACCAAGGGCTCCAAGCCCTTCCACGACGTGGCGTTCAAACCGGGGGATGCGTTTGTGTTCGGCCCCGAGAGCCGTGGCTTGCCGCCGGAAGTGCTCGACCCGCTGACGCCCGAGCAGCGCCTGCGCCTGCCCATGCGCGAAGGGTGCCGCAGCTTGAACCTGTCCAATACCGTGGCAGTGGCCGTGTACGAGGCCTGGCGTCAGAACGGGTTTGCCTGAAACCTATTCGCGGTGGTCCGGCATACCGGCAAGCCCGCTCCCACAAAAGCACCCCAATGTGGAGCGTGAAATGTGGGAGCGGGCTTTGCCGGGATGCCGGACCACCGCGAATTTAGACGCCGCCGAATCAGATCACTGCAGCGAAGGCGCTTCGCCCGCCTCTTGCAGGCGCGCCAGTTCCTGGGCGTACAGGGCGTCGAAGTTGACCGGCGCCAGCATCAGTGCCGGGAACGAACCACGAGTTACCAGGCTGTCCAGCGCTTCACGCGCATAAGGGAACAGAATGTTCGGGCAGAACGCGCCCAGGGTGTGGCTCATCGACTGCGCATCGAGGTTCTTGATCAGGAAGATACCGGCTTGCTGGACTTCAGCGATAAAGGCGACTTCGTCGGCGTTCTTGACGGTGACCGACAGGGTCAGCACGACTTCATAGAAACCATCTTCCAGCGCCTTTTGGCGGGTGTTCAGGTCCAGGCCAACTTGCGGCTCCCAGCTCTGACGGAAGATCGCCGGGCTTTTTGGCGCTTCGAAGGACAGGTCACGCACGTAGATACGCTGCAGAGAGAATTGCGGCGTGTTTTCGTCGGCCGAGCCGTTGTTCTGTTGGTCAGTCATGACAGATCCTTCTTGAGTGGAGGTCTTGTAGGGTTTGGGTAATCAAGCCTTGAGCAAAGCGTCGAGCTTGCCGGCACGCTCCAACGCAAACAGATCGTCGCAGCCACCGACGTGGGTGCTACCGATCCAGATTTGCGGCACGGAGGTACGGCCAGCCTTCTGACTCATTTGAGCGCGAACCTGGGGCTTGCCATCGACCTTGATCTCTTCGAAGGCAACGCCCTTGCTGCCCAGCAACTGCTTGGCTTGGATGCAATAGGGGCAATAGTCGCTGGAGTAGACAACCACGTCAGCCATATCACTTCACCAGCGGCAGGTTGTCGGCGCGCCAGCTGGAAACACCACCGGACAGCTTGGCGGCGTTGAAGCCGGCCTTGAGCAGCTCGCGGCAGCTGGTGCCGGCGTGCTGGCCCATGTTGTCGACCACGATCAGGGTCTTGGCCTTGTGCTTTTCCAGCTCGCCGATACGGGCAACCAGTTTGTCCTGAGGAATGTTCAGCGCGCCCACGATGTGGCCTGCGGCGTATTCCTTGGTGTTGCGGATGTCGATCACCAGGCCTTGCTCGCTGTTGACCAGCGAGGTCAGTTCGCGAGTGCTGAGGCTTTTGCCACCGCGACGGAGCTCCAAGATGATCAGCAGCACCAGCAATACGACGAGAATGCCGACGAGCAGATAGTGATTTGTGGCGAATTTAATCAGATCAGCAACCATCAGGAAGTTCCAGGGCATTAAAATGTCGGCCAGTATACACAGCCCCCAAGGTCGGCCAAAGCCCGCCCGGCTGTCGCCCCATCGGAACCGTCAAACACGGTACGGGTCACTTTGCGCGGTAACGGCGAATAAACCTTATTCGTCATTCGGGGCCAGAATGCCCTAAAATGCGCTTCTTTTTTCCTCTGCACGCACGAGTGGGATCTATGACTGCCACGCCAAAACCTTTGGTCCTGATCATCCTGGATGGTTTCGGGCACAGCGAAAGCCACGAATACAACGCCATCTACTCGGCCACCAAGCCGAACCTGGATAAGTTGAAGCAGACTTGCGCCAATGGCCTGATCTCGGGTTCGGGTATGGACGTAGGCCTGCCGGACGGCCAGATGGGCAACTCGGAAGTCGGCCATATGAACCTGGGCGCAGGCCGGGTCGTGTACCAGGACTTCACCCGGGTCACCAAGGCCATCCGCGACGGCGAGTTCTTCGAGAACCCCACCCTGTGTGCAGCGGTCGATAAGGCTGTGGCTGCTGACAAGGCCGTGCACATCATGGGCCTGCTGTCCGACGGTGGCGTACACAGCCACCAGGACCATCTGGTCGCCATGGCCGAACTGGCTGCCCAACGTGGTGCCAACAAGATCTACCTGCACGCCTTCCTCGATGGCCGCGACACGCCACCACGTAGCGCCGAATCGTCGATCAAGCTGCTGGACGACGCCTTCGCCCGCCTGGGCAAGGGCCGCATCGCCAGCATTATCGGCCGTTACTTCGCCATGGACCGCGATAATCGCTGGGACCGTGTCTCCACCGCCTACAACCTGATTGTCGATAGCGTTGCCGAATTCAGCGCCGACACCGCGCAGCAAGGCCTGGAAGCCGCCTATGCACGCGATGAAAGCGATGAGTTTGTCAAAGCCACGCGCATCGGCGAGCCGGTAAAAGTCGAAGATGGCGATGCCGTCATCTTCATGAACTTCCGCGCCGACCGCGCCCGTGAACTGACCCGCGTGTTCGTCGAAGACAACTTCAGCGACTTCGAACGCGCCCGCCAACCAAAACTGGCCGCCTTCATCGGCCTGACCCAGTACTCGGCCAAGATCCCGGCCCCCGCGGCCTTTGCACCCGGCAGCCTGAACAACGTGCTGGGCGAGTACCTGGCAAAAAACGGCAAGACCCAACTGCGCATTGCTGAAACCGAAAAATACGCCCACGTAACCTTCTTCTTCTCCGGTGGTCGTGAAGAACCGTTCGAAGGCGAAGAGCGCATCCTGATCCCGTCGCCGCAAGTCGCCACTTACGACCTGCAGCCAGAAATGAGCGCCCCCGAAGTCACCGACAACATCGTCGATGCCATTGAGCACCAGCGCTACGACGTGATCATGGTCAACTACGCCAACGGCGACATGGTCGGCCACAGCGGCGTGTTCGACGCTGCCGTCAAGGCGGTTGAATGCCTGGACACTTGCGTCGGCCGTATCGTCGAGGCGCTGGCCAAGGTTGGCGGCGAAGCCCTGATCACCGCCGACCACGGCAACGTCGAGCAGATGGAAGACGCGTGCACCGGCCAGGCGCACACCGCCCACACCACCGAACCGGTACCGTTCATCTATGTTGGCAAGCGCCCGCTGAAAGTGCGCGAAGGCGGTGTGTTGGCTGACGTGGCGCCGACCATGCTCCAGCTGTTGGGCCTGGAGAAGCCTGCCGAAATGACCGGCACTTCGATCCTCGTCGAAGGCTGATACCGGAAAAATCGCCCGTTCGGCCGATTTTTAGACAAACGCCTCACAGCCAACGGTTGTGGGGCGTTTTTTTTGCATCGCGTGGCGGGCATACTAGGGTGATGATACGTCTACCCTTTATTACCCTGGTATCGCCCGCCCCCATGCTCCGCGCCCTGATCGCCCTAGCCCTGACCTGCCTGCTCCATCCGGCGTTTGCCGATGAGCGCGCACAAACCCAGCAACAACTGGACGCCACGCGCCAGGACATCGCCGAGCTGAAAAAACTGCTCGGCAAGTTGCAGGAAGAAAAATCCGGCGTGCAGAAAGACCTGCGCGGTACAGAAACCGAGATGGGCAAGCTGGAAAAGCAGGTGGAGGCCCTGCAAAACGAACTAAAAAAGACTGAAAGCGAGCTGCAGCGTCTCAATGAGGAGAAAAAAAAACTCCAGAGCGCCCGCACTGAGCAGCAGCGACTGATCGCCATCCAGGCCCGCGCCGCCTATCAAAGCGGCGACCAGGAATACCTCAAGCTGCTGCTTAACCAGCAGAACCCGGAAAAATTCGCCCGCACCCTCAGTTATTACGACTACCTGAGCCAGGCCCGTCTTGAGCAGCTTCGCAGCTTCAATGAAACCCTGCGCCAGCTGGCCAACATCGAAAACGAAAGCACCCTGCAGCAAGCACAGCTCTTGGCCCAGCAAGGCGCCCTCGACAGCCAGCGTCACGAGCTTGAACAGGTCAAGGCCGAGCGCGAGCAGGTGCTCGCCAAGCTCAACGCCGACGCCAATGAACGCGACCAGAAACTGGCCGCCCGCGAGCAGGACCAGGCCGACCTGGCCAAGGTGCTCAAGACCATCGAGGAAACCCTCGCCCGCCAGGCCCGCGAAGCCGAAGAAGCGCGCCAGAAAGCGCTGCTCGCCCAGCAAGAGGCCGAAAAACGCCAGCGCGAAGCCGAGGCTGCGGCCAAAGCCAAAGCCAAAGCCGAGGCCTATGCCCGCGACGACGCCCCTCCCAGCCGACCTAAACCTTCCCCCGGCGCGCTGGTCTCAAGTGGCGGCGCAACCTTTGGCGGCGCCTTCACCGCGGCCCGTGGCCAGCTGCCGTGGCCGGTCGATGGGCGCCTGCTGGCGCGTTTCGGTGAAACCCGCGGTGCCGATTCTCGGACCAAATGGGATGGCGTGATGATCAGCGCCAGTGCCGGTAGCCAGGTCCACGCCGTACACGGCGGTCGCGTGGTGTTTGCCGACTGGTTGCGCGGCGCCGGACTTCTCGTCATCCTCGACCATGGCAACGGATATTTGAGCCTGTACGGCCACAATCAGACCCTGCTCAAGGACGCCGGTGACATCGTCAAGGCCGGTGAAGCCATCTCGACCGTCGGCTCCAGCGGTGGGCAAGACACCCCAGCGTTGTATTTTGCGATTCGCCAGCAAGGGCGTCCCAGCGACCCTGCACAATGGTGCCGCGCCCAAGGATAGAGGCGCGACCGACAACATCTACGACGCAAGCCGAGCATTGCCAGGCCCGTCGATGCACCGAAAGGCGCAATTCAGGATTAGGAGTTCGTTCGACATGCTGCATTTGTCCCGCCTCACTTCGCTGGCCCTGGCAATCGCCGTGGTCGTTGGCGCGCCGCTCGCCCAGGCAGCGGAGCCTGCGCACCCGGCTACCGTCGCCGCCACGCCCGCCAATGCCAAGGCACCGCTGCCGCTCGACGAGCTGCGAACCTTTGCCGAGGTCATGGACCGGATCAAGGCTGCCTATGTCGAACCTGTCGATGACAAAACCCTGCTGGAAAACGCCATCAAGGGCATGCTCAGCAACCTCGACCCGCATTCGGCCTACCTGGGCCCGGAAGATTTCCAGGAGCTGCAGGAAAGCACCAGCGGCGAATTCGGTGGGCTGGGCATCGAAGTCGGTATGGAAGATGGCTTTGTCAAGGTGGTCTCGCCCATCGACGACACGCCAGCCAGCAAGGCCGGCATCGAGGCGGGCGACCTGATCGTCAAGATCAACGGCCAGCCGACCCGTGGCCAGACCATGACCGAGGCCGTCGACAAAATGCGCGGCAAGGTCGGCCAGAAAATCACCCTGACCCTGGTGCGCGACGGCGGTACGCCGTTTGACGTGACCCTGGCGCGGGCGGTGATTCAGGTCAAGAGTGTCAAGGCGCAAATGGTCGAGCCGGGCTACGGCTATATTCGTATCACCCAGTTCCAGGTCAAGACTGGCGAAGAAGTCGGCAAGGCCCTGGCCACGCTGCGCAAAGACAACGGCAAGAAAATGAAAGGCCTGATCCTGGACCTGCGCAACAACCCGGGCGGCGTCCTGCAGTCGGCGGTGGAAGTGGCCGACCACTTCCTGACCAAGGGCCTGATCGTCTACACCAAGGGCCGGATCGCCAACTCCGAGCTGCGCTTCTCCGCAGACCCGGCCGACGCCAGCGAAGGCGTACCGCTGGTGGTGCTGATCAACGGAGGCAGCGCCTCGGCTTCAGAGATCGTCGCCGGCGCCCTGCAAGACCAGAAGCGCGGCGTATTGATGGGTACCGACAGTTTTGGCAAGGGCTCGGTGCAAACCGTACTGCCGCTGAACAACGACCGTGCGCTCAAGCTCACCACGGCGCTGTACTACACACCCGACGGCCGCTCGATCCAGGCCCAGGGCATTATCCCGGACATCGAAGTGCGTCGCGGCAAACTGACCAGTGAGCAAGACAGCGAGAACTTCAAGGAAGCCGACTTGCTCGGCCATTTGGGCAACGGCAATGGTGGCGCCGATCGCCCATCGCCATCCGGCAAAGGCCCAACCGTCAGCAAATCCGGCAACAAGGATCGCCCACAGGATGACGACTTCCAGCTAAGCCAGGCGCTGAGCCTGCTCAAAGGCCTGAGCATCACCCGCGGAAACTGACCGATGCGTGTACGCGCCTGGCTGGGTGCCTGGCTGTTGCTGTTATGCGGTGCCGCCCAGGCAGCACCGGCCTACCTGACACTGATCATCGACGACCTGGGGCAGAACCTGCCCCGGGATCGCCGCGTGCTGAACCTGCCCGGCCCCGTCACCCTGGCCATCATGCCCGACACCCCGCACGCCACCGAACTGGCCCACGAAGCCCACAAGGCTGGCAAAACGGTGATCCTGCACATGCCCATGGACCCGGCCACCGGCCCTTACGCCTGGCACCCGGAACTGCCCTTGAGCGAACTCCAAAGCCGCCTGCACGCCGCCCTGGCCAAGGTGCCCACAGCCCGCGGCATCAACAACCACATGGGCAGCCGAATGACGTCGCAACCCGCCGCCATGGCCTGGCTGATGGAAGAGTTGCAGCGCCGCCGTTTGTTTTTCGTCGACAGCCGCACCAGCGCCGCCACGGTGGCCGCTGCCAGCGCCCAGCGCATCGGATTGGCCAGCCTGTCACGGGATGTATTCCTTGATGATGTACGCACGCCCGAAGCCATTGCCGAGCAACTGCAAAAAGGCATCCGGTTGGCACGCACACAGGGTTCAGCCGTGCTGATCGGCCATCCTTACCCCCAGACACTGGACGTGCTGGAGCGCGAACTGCCGCGCCTCAAGGCCCAGGGTATCGAATGGATCGACATCCACCAGATGATTGCCGAGCGCAGTAACCGCGCCATGACCGGGCACGGCAAGAACGGCGTCTACCGCTAAGGTTCAGAGATAACGCGCCATGGTTTCTTCGACGAAGCCTTCGCGGCGCATGTCGTCGAGGGCCGCCTGCAGCTTATTGACCACCTCATCCGGGGTCTGCTTGTTCAAGGCCAGAAACAGCTCGGCGCCATGAAAACGCAGAACCGTCTTGAGCCCACCGATCCCCTCCTGGCGGGCCAGATACCGACCGGCTGGGTCTCCGGTGGCCCAGAGGTCGATGTCCTTGTCGATCAGCTTCCTGGCGTTTTCCTGGTCCCGCAGGACCACCACCGGGTTCATCTTATGCTTGCCCAGATACAGGGCAATGGCATCGCCTTTATAGGCGCCGATCTTGTAGCCACGGGCCTGTTCCAGGCTTTTGATATTGAAACGACTGTCGGCACGGCCAAGCAGCACCCAGTCGTCCGGCCCAATCGGCCCGACCCATTTGAACAGCGGCTCGCGCTCGGGCAAGCGGGCGATCACAAACACGCCGTAGCCTGGGGTTTTCAAGGTCGTCTGGTAGATGCGTTCCCAAGGAAAGCGAAGCGTCAGGCTGTAGGGCACATCCGCACGCTTGAACATCTCGCGCACCACATCGGCGGCGATTCCCTTGATGTTTTCATCCTGGGCGAAGTTCTTGCCGTTGCTGGCCATATTGTAGGGAGGGAAGTTTTCCGTCAGCAGCACGATGGGGTCGGCCTGGGAAAGGCTGGAAAACGCTAAAGAATGAATAGAGAGAATGGCGAACAACAGTCGCTTGAGCATGTGAGGCCCCGCAGTCCATGGCTGTAGGAAACATTACCCCATTGCAGCCAACACGCAACCCTTGTAGGAGCCGACCTCGGTCGCGATGGCCTCGCCGCGGTATGTCTGGATATCCGCGTCGATATCATCGCGACCAAGGTCTGCTCCTACAAGTACAAGTACAAGTTATGCGATCAGCGCACCACGATCCCGCGGTGGGCCATATAGGCCTTGGCTTCAGGCACGGTGTATTCGCCAAAGTGGAAAATACTCGCGGCCAGTACCGCACTGGCGTGGCCTTCGATAATCCCGTCAGCCAGGTGCTGCAGGTTGCCAACACCACCCGAGGCGATCACCGGGATACCCAGGGCATCGCTGATCGCACGCGTCACGCCCAGGTCGAAGCCGTTTTTCATGCCGTCCTGGTCCATGCTGGTCAGCAGGATTTCGCCAGCGCCCAGGCCTTCCATCTTCTTGGCCCACTCCACGGCGTCCAGCCCGGTCGGCTTGCGGCCGCCGTGGGTGAAGATTTCCCAGCGCGGGGTTTCGCCCGGCTGCGAGACTTTCTTGGCGTCGATGGCAACCACGATGCACTGGGAGCCGAAATGCTCAGCGGCTTCGCCAACAAACTCCGGGTTGAACACCGCAGCGGTGTTGATCGACACCTTGTCGGCACCGGCATTGAGCAGGTTGCGGATGTCTTGCACGGTGCGCACGCCACCGCCCACGGTCAGCGGGATAAACACCTGGCTGGCCATGCGTTCGACGGTGTGCAGGGTGGTGTCACGGCCATCGACGCTGGCGGTGATGTCGAGAAAGGTAATCTCGTCGGCGCCCTGTTCATCGTAACGACGGGCGATCTCGACCGGATCGCCCGCATCACGGATGTTCTCGAACTTGACGCCCTTGACCACCCGGCCGTTGTCCACGTCCAGGCAGGGGATGATGCGTTTGGCCAGTGCCATGACGTGCTCCTCAGCCTTTGTAGGTATCGCAGAAGGCTTGCGCCTCGGCGACGTCCAGGGTGCCTTCGTAGATCGCCCGGCCTGTGATCGCGCCGATGATGCCTGGCGCCTTGGCGTCCAGCAGGGCCTTGATGTCACCCAGGTTGTGGATACCGCCCGACGCGATGACCGGGATCTTGGTGGCAGCGGCCAGGGCAGCGGTGAAAGGTACGTTGCAGCCCTGCATCATGCCGTCTTTGGCGATGTCGGTGTAGACGATGGCAGACACGCCGTCGGCTTCGAAACGCTTGGCCAGGTCGATCACCTGCACCGTGCTCACTTCAGCCCAGCCGTCGGTAGCGACGAAACCGTCTTTGGCGTCCAGGCCCACGATGACCTTGCCCGGGAAAGCGCGGCAGGCTTCGGCGACGAACTCAGGCTCTTTAACGGCCTTGGTGCCGATGATCACGTAGCTCACGCCAGCCTTGATGTAGTGCTCGATGGTTTCCAGCGAGCGGATACCGCCGCCGATCTGGATCGGCAGCTGGGGGTAGCGCTTGGCGATGGCTGTGACCACTTCGCCGTTGACCGGCTGGCCTTCGAAAGCGCCGTTCAGGTCGACCAGATGCAGGCGACGGCAGCCCCCTTCCACCCATTTGGCGGCCATGCTCACCGGGTCGTCGGAGAACACGGTGGAATCTTCCATGCGGCCTTGGCGCAGACGTACGCAGGCACCGTCTTTAAGATCGATAGCGGGAATAATCAGCATCTGGAAAACCTGTCAATTCGGTAAACAGCGATGCCCGGAAGATCAGCTCTTCTCGAGCGCCCACAAGTCGCTTTCAATGCTTTCGAACCTCTCCTTGAGGTGCGCCTGCACGTCGAAAATCGCCCTGTTGTAATAGTGTGGAGCAATTTCGCGAGTAAACAGCTCCAGGACCTCGGCCACTTCAAACGAACCCAGTTGCAGCTCAAAACGATCCTCGAGGAAGCGCTTGAGCACATCGAGTGCCTCGCGCTCCTGCTCGGGCGCGAGGGTCATGGTCGGGGCTTTGCTTTTGGAGCGGCTCATTACCAGCGGCCATCCCAGGCGGCGAAGTTCTGCAACAGCTGCAGGCCATGGGTATGGCTCTTCTCCGGGTGGAACTGCACGGCAAAGCGCGAGCCTTCGGCCAGCGCGGCGGCAAAGTCGACGCCGTAGTGGCCGCGACCGACCACCTGCCCGGCCTTGCCTGCCTCGATGTAATAGCTGTGGACGAAGTAGAAGCGCGCCAGGTCCGGGATGTTGTGCCACAGCGGGTGATCCACCGCCTGGGTCACTTCATTCCAGCCCATGTGCGGCACCTTCAGGTGCTCGCCGTCTTCATGCAGGCCCTTGCCGAAGAACTTCACATTGCCTGGGAACAGGCCAATGCAGTCGACACCGTCGTTTTCTTCGCTGTGATCGAGCAGTGCTTGCATGCCCACACAGATGCCCAGGAACGGGCGGTCCTGGCTGACTTCGCGCACCAGCGAATCGAAGCCCAGACGGCGGATTTCGGCCATGCAGTCGCGAATCGCGCCTACACCCGGAAACACCACCCGATCGGCTTCACGAATCACATTGGCATCGCTGGTGATCTGCACCCGGCCAGCGCCGACGTGTTCGAGGGCCTTGGCCACCGAGTGCAGATTGCCCATGCCGTAATCGATAACCGCAACGGTTTGCATTACAGGCAACCTTTGGTGGAGGGCATCTGCCCGGCCATACGCTCGTCCAGCTCAATGGCCATGCGCAGGGCACGGCCGAAAGCCTTGAACACAGTCTCGATCTGGTGGTGGGTGTTGTGCCCACGCAGATTGTCGATGTGCAGGGAGACGTTGGCGTGGTTGACGAAGCCCTGGAAAAACTCCTGGAACAGGTCAACATCGAAGCCGCCGACGCTGGCGCGGGTAAAGGGCACGTGCATCTGCAGGCCAGGGCGGCCAGAGAAGTCGATGACCACGCGCGACAGGGCTTCATCGAGCGGCACATAGGCATGACCGTAGCGGTAGATGCCTTTTTTGTCGCCGATCGCCTGCGAAAAGGCCTGACCCAGGGTGATACCGACGTCCTCCACGGTGTGGTGGTCGTCGATATGCAGGTCGCCCTTGCACTCGATGTCCAGGTCGATCAACCCATGACGGGCGATCTGGTCCAGCATATGTTCAAGAAAAGGAACACCGATATCAAATCGGGCCTTTCCGGTGCCATCCAGGTTGATCGAGGCCTTGATCTGGGTTTCCAGAGTGTTGCGCTCGACGGACGCCTTACGTTCGGCCATCACCAGCTCCGCGAAATCATTGGGCGAAAAAGGCAGACATTATAGGCCCAGATGGAGTTGGCATGAAGCAAACATGACGAATGCGAGGGAATTTCACTGGTTGGCCTCCTGAAACCGCTCCAACGTGCCGGAATATGCACCTCTGTAGGAGCCCAGCTTGCTGGCGATGGGCGCACCACGGTATATCAGGTAGACCGCGGCGCACTCATCGCGAGCAAGCTCTGCTCCTACCTGTGAGCAAGGTTTACCTGCGATGGCGGTATATCAGGAAAACCGTGGTGCGCTCATCGCGGTAGTCTTTCGCCCACCATCTGCCGCCATTCGAGGAACCGCCATGCCCATCGTTGTCGAAAAACTGGTCGAGCCAACCCGACAAGACCTGGAGGATCTGCACAAGATCTACCGCGATGCACCGGCCTGGCTGTTTGGCTCGCTCAAGGATAGCCAAAGCCTGATCGATGCAGGCCTTGGCGACGACAGTTGGCTCGCCGCGCGCTTTAACGACCGGTTACTAGGCGCTGCCCGCCTGCGCCAGGACGACGGGCAATGGCAGTTGTCGCACCTGTGCGTCCGGGCCTTGACCCGGCGCCGCGGGGTGGCCGAACGCCTGGTCAGCGAAGCGCGCCGAACCGCCCTTGAAAGGGGCGGTCAATTACACCTGCTGGCCCCGGCCGGCCACCTGGAATGCCAGGCGCTGGCTGCCAAACTGCACTTGCCACTGGCCAACGGCGAAGATTGATAACCACTGGCGCCTGCCATGACGCGCAGCCGCCGACGTCAGAGCGCTATACTCTGCGGCTAAATTTTGAATCGACCTACAAGGACTCGCCCATGAAAGCGTTCGGCAAAATCCTGGGGCTGTGTGTTCTCGGGCTGTTGCTGATCATTGTGGCATTGGGCTTTGCCCTGACCCACTTATTCGATCCCAACGACTATAAAGACGAGATTCGCCAGCTGGCCCGTGATAAAGCGCACGTTGAACTGACCCTCAACGGAGACATCGGCTGGAGCCTGTTTCCCTGGCTGGGCCTGGAGCTGCACGAAACCAGCGTGGCGACCCTGAACAACCCCAAGGTGCCGTTTGCCGACCTGCAGATGCTGGGCCTGTCGGTTCGAGTACTGCCGCTGCTGCGCCGCGAAGTGCAAATGAGCGATGTGCGCGTCGAAGGCCTTAACCTCACCCTGACCCGCGATAAGAACGGCCACGGCAACTGGGAAGACATCGGCCAGCCGCTCCCTTCAAGCACACCAGAGCCCACCACGGCCAGCACCCCAGAGCCTTCCGCCAGCCCGGTGCCAAAGGCACCCGACGCTGCCGAGCGGCCGATCAAGCTCGATATCGATAGCCTGACCGTGAACAACGCCCGGGTGTATTACAACGACGAGCGCACCGGCCAGCAGTACAGCGCCGAAAGCATCCAACTGAGCACTGGCGCCGTTCACCAGGGCATCAATATTCCGGTCAAGATGACCGCATTCTTCGGCAGCAACCAGCCGGTGATGCGTGCCCGCACCGAGCTCAACGGCGAACTGCGCTTTGATCGCGCCCTCAAGCGCTATCAGTTCGAAGACATGAAACTCAGCGGTGAAGCCTCGGGCGAACCCCTGCAAGGCAAAACCGTCACCTTTGCAGCCCAAGGCCAGTTGCTGGTCGATCTGGCGGCCAACGTTGCCGAATGGACAGGCCTGAAGGTTTCCGCCAACCAGCTGCGCGCCTTGGGCGAACTCAATGCCCGCGACTTGGACAAAGAGCCGAAAATCAGCGGCGCCCTGTCCATCGCCCAGCTCGACCTGCGCACCTTCCTCGACAGCATCGGCCAGCCCGTACCGGCCATGACGCCCGGCAGCCTGAGCAAGTTCGAACTGGTCAGCCGCGTGGAAGCCAGCAAAAACAGCCTGGCCCTGGAAGATCTCAACCTGAAGCTCGACGACAGCCTGTTCACCGGCCGCCTGGCCGTCGAAGACTTCGCCAAGCAAGCTCTGCGCGTGCAGCTCAAGGGCGACACGTTCGATGCCGACCGTTATCGCCCGGCCAAGAGCGAAGCGGCAGCCGGCGCCACCGCCGCGCGCCAGGCCGAGGTCAAAGGCACTGAAGCTGGAGCCCTGGGTAACGGCGACACCCCACTGCCCAACGCCCCGACCCAGACGGCCTGGAGCAACGACAAGCTGCTGCCGGTGGACCGCCTGCGCCAGCTCGACCTGCAGGCAGACCTGAGCTTTGGCGTGCTGACCCTCGACAAACTGCCGATCCAGAACGCTGTCCTCAAGGCCCAGGGCGCAGGCGGCCTGATCAAGCTGGAAGCCCTCCAGGGCGGCCTCTACAACGGTGATTTCGCCACCACCGGCACCCTCGACGTGCGCCCCGCGGTGCCACAGATCGGCCTGCAGACCCACATCAATCAGGTGCCCGTCGAACACTTCATCAACACCGACGACAAGCCCTCGCCCATCAAGGGCCTGCTGACCTTGAGCAGCGACCTGACCGCTAGCGGCAACAGCCAGAAAGCGCTGATCGACACCCTCAATGGCTCCGCCAAGTTCACCATCAACGATGGTGTGCTGGTCAATGCCAACCTTGAGCAGCAACTCTGCCAGGGCATCGCCCTCCTCAACCGCCAGGCCTTGGGCAGCGCCCCGCGCGGCAAGGACACACCGTTCGAAGAACTCAAGGGCAGCCTGGTGTTTCGCAATGGCGTGGCCAGCAACCCGGACCTCAAGGCGCGCATTCCGGGCCTGACGGTCAACGGCAACGGTGATATCGACCTGCGCGTGCTGGGCATGGATTATCACGTGGGCGTCATTATCGAAGGCGACAAGAGCGACATGCCGGACCCTGCCTGCCAGGTCAACGAGCGCTATGTTGGCCTGGAATGGCCGCTGCGTTGCCGTGGCCCGCTGGAGCTTGGCGCCAAGGCTTGTCGCGTGGAAAAAGACGGCCTGGGCAAGATGGCCGGCAAGCTGGCGGGCGACAAGATCAACGAAAAACTCAACGAAAAGCTTGAAGAGAAACTCGGCGACAAAGTGAGCCCAGAATTGAAAGACGCATTGAAGGGGCTGTTCAAACGATGAGCCCGGAGCAATTTTCCACCGCGGTCCTGGACTGGTTCGACCGTAACGGCCGCCACGACCTGCCTTGGCAACAGGGTATCAACCCGTACCGGGTGTGGGTCTCGGAGATCATGTTGCAGCAGACGCAGGTCAGCACCGTGCTGAACTACTTCGACCGCTTCATGGACGCCCTGCCCACCGTCGAGGCCCTGGCGGCAGCACCGGAAGATGAAGTGCTGCACCTGTGGACCGGGCTTGGCTACTACACCCGCGCCCGCAACCTGCAGAAAACCGCAAAAATCGTGGTCGAGCAGTACGGCGGCGAATTTCCCCGTGACGTGGAAAAGCTCACCGAGCTACCCGGCATCGGCCTGTCCACGGCGGGCGCCATCGCCAGCATCAGCATGGGCCTGCGCGCCGCGATCCTGGACGGCAACGTCAAGCGCGTACTGGCCCGCTACACGGCCCAGGAAGGCTACCCAGGCGAGCCGAAGGTCGCCAAGGCACTGTGGGCCAACGCCGAGCGCTTCACGCCACACGCCCGGGTGAACCATTACACCCAGGCGATGATGGACCTGGGCGCCACGCTGTGCACCCGCAGCAAACCCAGCTGCCTGCTCTGCCCGCTGGAAAAAGGCTGCGAAGCGCACCTGCTGGGCCTGGAGATCCGCTACCCGATCCCCAAGCCGCGCAAGGAAATCCCGCAAAAGCGCACACTGATGCCCATGCTCGCCAACCGCGACGGCGCCATCCTGCTTTACCGAAGGCCCTCCAGCGGCCTTTGGGGCGGGCTCTGGAGCCTTCCTGAGCTTGATGACCTGAGCGACCTCGAACACCTGGCCGATCAGCACGACCTAACCCTGGGCGCGACCCAGAGCCTTGCCGCACTGACCCACACTTTCAGCCATTTCCAGCTGGCCATCGAACCCTGGTTGGTTCGAGTCGACAGCCAAGGCCCGCGCGTGGCCGAGGCCGACTGGCTCTGGTATAACCTCGCCACCCCGCCGCGCCTGGGCCTTGCCGCCCCGGTGAAGAAATTGCTGAAGCGCGCGGCCGACGCCTTGAACGCAGGAGAGTTGTCATGACCCGCACCGTAATGTGCCGCAAGTACAAAGAAGAACTGCCAGGCCTTGAGCGCCCTCCTTACCCGGGCGCCAAGGGCCAGGACATTTTCGAACACGTCTCGGCCAAGGCCTGGGCAGACTGGCAGAAGCACCAGACTCTGCTGATCAATGAAAAGCGCCTGAACATGATGAATGCCGACGACCGCAAATATCTTCAGGGCGAAATGGACAAGTATTTTTCGGGCGAGGAGTACGCCCAAGCCGAAGGTTACGTTCCACCTGCTCAATAAATGAGCAAATCCGTAAGCTTCGGTATTAATTCAAGAAATTTTTAAAAACTTGCTTGACGCTTCATCGAAAAAGCCTTTTAATGCGCCCCGTTGCCCAGATAGCTCAGTCGGTAGAGCAGGGGATTGAAAATCCCCGTGTCGGCGGTTCGATTCCGTCTCTGGGCACCACTCACAAGCTTTTGAGTGGTGTGCATCACCACCGAAGCAAACAGAAAACCGGCCCTTGAGCCGGTTTTTTGTTGCCTGTAATTTAGGTCGCCCAGGTGCCACACCACACCAGCCAGGACCAAACCGCATGGCCTCCCCCGACAAGCAACAAAAGCGCGCCAAGCGCAGCGCCGCCAAAGCCAAACAGAATCGTGTTGCCCGCAGCACCAAGACCGCCGCGGCCACGAACACCAAAGACCCTGACTTCGAACTGACCATCGACGAAGTGTTCGAGCAGGCCACTGACGCCGGTGCCTACGACCAACTCTATGCCGACATGAACGAAGCCCTGCAGGGCGAAGCCGGCCTGGTGGGCCTGTGCGCCATCTTCCTGCAGGACTCGCTGCTGCAACTGGTGGTCGAGAGCTTCGACGAAGTGCAGGCCACCGACTACATCATGGCCGTGCTGGTGTCCTATCGCATCGCTGAAGGCGACCCGGACGAAGAGACCGCCATTGCCTGGATCGAAAGCGAAGCCTTCCAGATCGCCTACGTGGCCGCCTCAGAAGCCCTCGCCAAGCCATAACGCTGCATTGCGTTGCGCTTTGCGGTATGTAGGAGCCGAGCTTGCTCGCGATAAAGGCACCGCGGTTTTATCAGATGCTCCGCGGCGCCTTTATCGCGAGCAAGCTCGGCTCCTACATTAGATGCAAGCCGTTACAGATGCAGGCCGTTTCGGTGTTTCAATGATCCAGTACCACGCGCCCGAGGCCCTGGGCCTTGCGCCGGCGCGCCACCAACAAGCCGGCCGCCACCACGGCGATGCTCAGCAAGCCCATGGCAATGATCTCGACGCGGTGATCTTCACGCACCAGCATCAGCGTCAGTACCCCCACGATGAAAATGATGGTCGCCCAGGTCAGCCCCGGAAACAGCCACATCTTGTAGTCGATGGTCTCGCCCCGCGCCTGGCGCTGATGGCGCATGCGCAGCTGCGACACCGCAATCACCAGGTACACCAGCAGCGCGATCGAGCCTGAACTGGCCATCAGGAACGCAAGTACCTGCGAAGGCGCCACGTAGTTGGCGAACACCGCCACGAACGCCGCCGCCGTCGACAGCAATACTGCCCAGTAAGGTGTGCCGCTGGAATTCGTGCGCTGGGCGACTGCCGGGGCATCGCCACGCTTGCTCAGGGAGAACAGCATGCGCGAGGCGGTATAGAGGGCAGAGTTCAGGCAGCTTGTTACCGCTATCAGCACCACCACATCAACGATCAGCTTGGCATTGGGAATGCCAATACGGTCCAGCACCGTTTGGTAGGAACCCACTTGCGGCAGACTGCTGTCATTCCACGGCACCAGCGCCACCACCAAGAAGATCGAAACGAGATAGAACAGGAAGATCCGCCAGATCACCGAATTGGTCGCGCGGGTGATCTGCTGGCCCGGGTTCTTGGACTCGGCCGCAGCAATGGTGACGATTTCGGTCCCCATGAACGAGAACATGGTAGTCAGCATGGCTGCGGCTACCGCGCCCATGCCGTTGGGCATAAAGCCCTGGGTATCGACCAGATGACGCACACCACTGACCTGGCTGCCCGGGATCAGGCCAAAGACAGCCGCCGCGCCGACCACAATGAACGCCACGATGGCCACCACCTTCAGCAGCGCGAACCAGAACTCGAATTCACCGTAGTTCTTCACACTGATCAAGTTGGTTGCGGTCAGCAACAAGGTAACGATCAACGCAAAGGCCCAGATCGCAATATTCGGGAACCAGGCATGCAGGATGGTTGCAGCCGCACTGGCTTCCATCGGAATCACCAAGACCCAGAACCACCAATACAACCAGCCGATGGTAAAGCCGGCCCAGTGACCGATGGCCTTATCGGCATAGGTTGAGAATGAACCGGTGTCAGGGGAGGCGACGGCCATCTCCGCCAGCATGCGCATCACCAGCACCACCAGCGTACCGGCCGCCGCATAGGCCAGCAGTACTGCGGGGCCCGCTTCGGCGATGGCGTGGCCGGAGCCGACGAACAAACCGGCGCCGATCACGCCGGCAATCGACAACATGGTCACATGGCGCTGCTTCAGCCCTTGGCCGAGGTCGTTGGTGCTTTGCGTACTGCTCATAAAACTACCTTTTGTAAAAAATAGTATTCAGTCCAGCCCTTCACCTGCATCCCACATCAAGGGGATGCATTCCGCTTCTAACCGCTATCCAAGATCTGAACGCAAGATCTGAGCCAGAAGCCGGTGAATCTGCCACGCCCCCCCAGCCAGGGTTTAAGCAAGCCATTGAGAATGCTTACAAACTACCGTGAGCATTACCGTAACACTCAGTTACAGCAGCCTCGATCGCACCAAAACATAGACACGGGTAACACCGCGACGCAAAAAAGGAGCAACTCACCGGTGCAACCACAATCCGTTCAAGAAAGCCCACAGTCGCTACCGCGACTAAAAGCTGCTTCCAACCACCGGCCAAAGCTGGCACCATCGCGCCTTTTTTCAAGCGACTCCCCTCTGGATTCGGGCGGCGCCCGCTCCTTCAGACCCGCTCGGAAGATATCCGCGCGACAGTCTGCTGTAGCGATGCGACACCCACCCGCCTGCCGCGTGTTTGCACCCCGTGGCGCTGTTGGCGAGCTTCCGAACCCTATGCTAGCGTGGCGCCTCGCCAGGAAGGCCACTAATAGCAGGAGCGCACAGAACTCATGAGGACCGCCCATGGCCCAGGCCACGCCCGCGCTGGAAATCCGTAACTTGCATAAGCGCTACGGCGATCTGGAAATACTCAAGGGGATATCCCTGACTGCCCGTGATGGCGATGTTATCTCGATCCTGGGTTCTTCCGGGTCTGGCAAGTCGACCCTGTTGCGCTGCATCAACCTGCTCGAAAACCCGCACCAGGGCGAGATCCTGGTGGCCGGCGAAGCCCTCAAGCTCAAGGCCGCGAAAAATGGCGAGCTGATCGCTGCCGACAACAAGCAGATCAATCGCATGCGCAGCGAGATCGGCTTCGTATTCCAGAATTTCAACCTCTGGCCGCACATGACCATCCTCGACAACATTATCGAGGCGCCACGACGTGTGCTCGGCCAGTCCAAGGCCGAAGCGATCGAAGTGGCCGAAGCACTGCTGGCCAAGGTCGGCATCGGCGACAAACGCCACGCCTACCCTTCCCAGCTCTCCGGCGGCCAGCAACAACGCGCTGCCATCGCCCGCACCCTGGCGATGCAACCGAAGGTCATATTGTTTGACGAGCCCACCTCGGCGCTGGACCCGGAAATGGTCCAGGAAGTGCTCAGCGTGATCCGCGCACTGGCCGAAGAAGGCCGAACCATGCTACTGGTGACTCACGAAATGGGCTTTGCCCGCCAGGTGTCCAGTGAAGTGGTTTTCCTGCACCAGGGCCTGATAGAAGAGCAGGGATCGCCGCAGCAGGTCTTTGAAAACCCGCTTTCGGCGCGTTGTAAACAATTCATGTCCAGCAACCGCTAACGGAGCAACACGAATGCAGACTTACAAAAAATTCCTCCTGGCCGCTGCCGCTACGCTGGTGCTTGGCAATGCCATGGCCGCCGACAAACTGAGGATGGGCATCGAAGCAGCCTACCCGCCCTTCAATAACAAAGATGCCAGCGGCCAGGTCGTCGGCTTCGACGTCGACATCGGCAACGCCCTGTGCGCCAAGATGAAAGTCGAGTGTGTCATCGTCACCTCCGACTGGGACGGCATCATCCCTGCCCTGAACGCCAAGAAATTCGACTTTTTGATCTCGTCTATGTCGATCACTGACGAGCGCAAGCAGGCGGTGGACTTCACCGACCCGTACTACTCCAACAAGCTGCAGTTCATCGCGCCTAAAGATGTCGACTTCAAGACTGACGTTGCCTCTCTAGAGGGCAAATCTATCGGCGCTCAACGCGCGACGCTGTCCGGCACCTGGCTTGAAGACAAAGTCGGCGCAGACAAGGTCAAAATCAGTCTCTACGACACCCAGGAAAACGCCTACCTGGACCTGACCTCTGGCCGTCTGGACGGCATCCTGGCGGACAAGTACGTGCAATACGAGTGGCTCAAGTCCGACGCGGGCAAGGCCTATGAGTTCAAGGGCGACCCGGTTGAAGAAAGCGACAAGATCGGCATTGCCGTTCGCAAGGGCGACCCGCTGCGCGAGAAGCTCAACGCCGCGCTGAAGGACATCAAGGCCGACGGTACTTACAAGAAGATCAACGACAAGTACTTCCCGTTCAGCATCGAATGATTTACCCGACCCGCACCGCCCGCCCTGCGGCGGTGCCCGTCCCAGTGACCAAACCTGCCCATGAATATTGATCTCTACGGATTCGGCCCGGCGCTTGCGGCCGGCGCTTTGATGACCGTCCAGCTGGCGCTTTCGGCCCTGTGCCTGGGCTTGGTGCTGGGCTTGCTCGGCGCCCTGGCCAAGACTTCGCCGTATCGGACGTTGCAGTGGATCGGCGGCACCTACTCGACCATCGTGCGAGGCGTGCCCGAACTGCTGTGGGTTCTGCTTATCTATTTTGGCACCGTCAGCCTGATGAACCGGCTGGGCGAGCTGCTGCACATTCCAGGCCTTGAACTCAATGCCTTTGCCGCGGGCGTTATCGCCCTGGGCTTGTGTTTTGGTGCCTACGCCACGGAAGTATTCCGCGGCGCGATCCTGGCTATTCCCAAGGGCCATCGTGAAGCCGGCATGGCCTTGGGCTTGTCCAAGAGCCGGATTTTCTCGCGGCTGATCCTGCCGCAAATGTGGCGCATCGCCCTGCCGGGCCTGGGCAACTTGTTCATGATCCTGATGAAAGACACCGCGCTGGTCTCGGTGATCGGCCTTGAAGAAATCATGCGCCACTCGCAAATCGCCGTGACGGTGAGCAAACAGCCGTTCACCTTCTATATGGTTGCCGCCTTTATCTACCTGGGCCTGACCATCCTTGCCATGATCGGCATGCACTTCATGGAAAAACGCGCCGCCCGTGGCTTTGCGAGGTCCGAATCATGAATTGGGAAGTCATCATCAAGTGGCTGCCACGCTTGGCCCAGGGCGCTACCTTGACCCTGGAGCTGGTCGCCATCGCCGTTATCGCCGGCCTGATCCTGGCCATCCCGCTGGGCATCGCCCGCTCATCACGGCTGTGGTACGTGCGTTCATTCCCTTACGCCTACATCTTCTTCTTTCGCGGCACACCGCTGCTGGTGCAGCTGTTTCTGGTGTACTACGGCCTTGCCCAGTTCGACGCCGTGCGCCAAAGCTCGCTGTGGCCTTACCTGCGCGACCCGTTCTGGTGCACCGTGCTGACCATGACCCTGCACACCGCGGCCTACATCGCCGAGATCCTGCGTGGCGCCATCCAGGCCATCCCCCGCGGCGAGATTGAAGCGGCGCGAGCGCTGGGCATGTCCCGCGCCAAGGCCATGATCTTCATCATGCTGCCGCGCGCGGCGCGTATCGGCTTGCCGGCCTACAGCAACGAAGTGATCCTGATGCTCAAGGCCAGTGCCCTGGCCAGCACCGTGACCTTGCTGGAACTGACCGGCATGGCCCGAACGATCATCGCCCGCACCTACCTGCCGGTCGAAATCTTCTTTGCGGCTGGCCTGTTCTACCTCGCCATCTCCTTCTTGATGGTGCGCGGCTTCAAGCTGCTGGAACGCTGGCTACGCGTAGACGCCGCCCAAGGCCGCTAGTGGGTAGTGTGGGAGCAAAGCTTGCTCGCGATACGGGCGCCGCAGACCAACGGGTACACCGCGGCGCCTGCATCCCCACCACCAGGACTCGATAACCGCCATGACCCACCCCCTCTCCGGCGACCACCTGCTGACCCGCTTCAAGGCCCTGGACACCTTCCTGCTCCAACACCAGGCCCTATGGCGCCCCCGCCCGTTCAACCACCTCGAACTACCCTGGGAAGCCGACCACCCACAACTGGCCACCTGGCTACGCCAACGCACCCTCGCTGACGCCGAAGCCGCCGACAACCACCCAGAAGCCCTGCCCGCCCCTGCGCCTTACCCACAGATCGCAGCCCAAGCCGCAGCACTGGCCGCCGTCGGCGAGTTATCCACATCCGCCCTACACCCCTGCGCCCCACGCCTGAGCGTCGACGTACCCGGCCGCAAGTGGGACCAGATCCAAGCCTTCGCCAGCCACCTGAACTTCAACACCCAGCCCAGCCACTGGCTAGACTGGTGCTCCGGCAAAGGCCACCTGGGCCGTCGCCTGCTGCAACCGAGCCAAACTCTCACCTGCCTCGAATACGACGCCCACCTGGTCGAAGCCGGCCAGCACCTGAGCCAGCGCCACAGCCTCAACGCCCAGCACCTGCTGCAAAACGTCATGGCCGACGACGCCTCAAACCGCCTGAGCGCCCAACACACCCCCGTCGCCCTGCACGCCTGCGGCGACCTCCACGTACGCCTCATGCAACTGGCCAGCCGCGCCGGCTGCCGCCAACTGGCCATCGCCCCGTGCTGCTACAACCGCACCGCCAGCACCGGCCACCAGCCACTCTCCAGCGCCGCCATCGCCTCCAGCCTGCACCTCTCACTGGACGACCTTGGCTTACCCCTGAGCGAAACCGTCACCGCCGGTGCCCGCGTACGCCGCCAGCGCGACCTCTCCATGGCCCGCCGCCTAAGCTTCGACCTGCTGCAACGCCGCCTCCGCGACCTCGACCAATATCTGCCAACCCCCTCCCTGCCCGCCGCCTGGCTGGACAAACCCTTCACCGAGTACTGCCAGGAACTGGCGGCGCTCAAAGGGATATCCACCAACGGCTTCACCGACTGGGCAGCCCTAGAAACAGCCGGCCAACACCGCCTGGCTGCCGTGCGCAACCTCGAAATGGTCCGCAACCTCTTCCGCCGTCCCCTGGAAATGTGGCTCGTCCTCGACCGAGCCCTCTACCTGCAAGAACAAGGTTACGAAGTGTATCTAGGCCTGTTCTGCGAAAGCCGCCTGACCCCCCGCAACCTGCTACTGCTGGCCCAGCGCTGAAAATCTGCACAAGGTTTGTACTCAGCCTGTGGATAACTCTGTTGAAAACATCCGCTGATGGCCCCGTAAAATCATGGATCCAAGCGCTTTAACAGCTTGTTCATTTTTTAGTCATATTTGAAAGCCGAACAAAAACAGCACCTTGCGTCAGGGCGCCACACCGCGCACAAAATCGAGCGATGGCAGGGGCTGCCATGTCATGAATGTGCATAAGCATTTGGGGTGGGTAAGAAAGGACGAGAAAAAAAGCATGCAGAGGGGGTTTACTCGACAGAGCGAATGGCTATAATCAGCGCCCTACTGCCGGTATAGCTCAGATGGTAGAGCAACTGACTTGTAATCAGTAGGTCCCGGGTTCGATTCCTGGTGCCGGCACCATACGCAGTACCGAAAAAGGCTCACCGAAAGGTGGGCCTTTTTTGTTTGCTTGAAACTTCTTGGCTGGATTCCTTACGTCATTGCAACGGTCTAGCCCAGCCAGCCGGTGATATAGTTTTCGCGCTTCGCCGTTCAATTTGCAGGGATGCAGCAGGAGACCAAGCATGAACATTTTTACTGCCGGCTATGAAGGCCTCAGCATCGACGCATTTATTGCGCGACTCAAACAAGCCCAGATCGACAAAGTGCTCGACGTTCGGGAGTACCCCATTTCGCGCAAGCCCGGCTTTTCCAAAAAGGCCTTTGCCAAATGCCTGGAAGATGCGGGCATTGCGTACCAGCATAGTCGCCCGCTGGGCTGCCCCAAGCCTATCCGCGCTCGTTACAAGGTAGACGCTGATTGGACTACCTATTCGCGAGACTTCCGAGCGTACATTCGCACGCAATCCACCGTACTGAACGAGCTTGTGGTTGATGCGGCGCAACAGCGAGTCTGTATGGTCTGCTACGAAGCCGATGCCAGCTTTTGCCATCGCAGCCTGATTGCAGAAGCAGCACAGACACTGGACGCATCCATCACGCCTGCACATCTTCCGCTCAAAACAGAGGCATCTGCTGGTTCTCTCCCGGCTGTCGCTTAGGCGGATAGATCAGGCTAATAATCAGCCACTGCTCGGGAAAGCGATGGATCGTTCCCAGCAACAGCAGTAAGTCTTTCGACGGCAGCTCAGCCTCAAGCTTTCTTCGAAACGGCGCCTCCCAAGCATCAGGCCCGTGCTTTCGACGGACATTCCGGTAAAGCTGGCTCGCCTCCCAATCGACGATTTTATGGGTATAGGTTTTCACCTCCCCGTCGACTAGGCACTCATAGGTGTAATGAAAGTCGAAAGGCACCTTCTCAAGACGCTTGATGCTCGCCCGCTCCTGCACAGGATCAAAAAGGCTAGGTTGCAGCTGCAGCTGTTGCAGCTTCTCAAGCTCATCCGCCGTCCAATCTTCTGAGGTTGCTTTGCGAATGCGCAAAGAGGTGACGCGTTGCGGTCTCACAAGCCCCAAGGTGATATTGCTTTCAATCCTGGCCTGCTCCAAGTGATCGAAGCTGTCGTATATCACCAGCTTATCCAGCAACGCCCGCCGCTCTAGCCAATCACCGGCAGGCAACGTCTGGCCTAGCGCAATAGTGTCCACGCCCACCCGGTGGCTTTCGGGGCGCCGATCTGCAGGGCTTTTCTCGATCTGAGCCTCAATCCACTGCCATTTTGCAAACTGTTGATCGCCAGCAACCAACCGAAATGGGACAGGGTAAAGCCGAATCAGTTTCCCCTGCTGATCCATACCTGCCACACATGAAGTCTCGGCATATTTTGAACTGGGCGAGGGGTAGGTTTTACAGAGGACCAGTATTTTAGTTTTCTGTCTCATTGCTTCCAGCTCCTTTGGAATGCAGATTTGAATCCCTACTTTTCCAGTCCCTGACATAGACGATCATGCAGCGCTGCATTGCTCAGTCGACGATGCTCCTCCTGAACATACGCGCCGAGCTTAGCGGTTATAACCTGAGCAAGCCTGGAGGCTGTGCTTTCATCCAGAGATTTGACGGCCCCCGCCTCAGCCGATGCGCAGGCTACATTTTTTGATGGGATGCCCATTCCAACGAGCACACCATCAATGAACGCGGACAACAGGTCATACTTTCGAGACAAGATGCTGCTCTCGGGGGCTTCCTGATAATCCCAATGCACCTCAAACAACTTCCCGACCTTGATTACCTCGATAATCGGTAATGCCGCTACGCTGGCTGAATTCTTTCGCACGCAAAATATCCCCCAAAAATCTCTAAAAAACCGCCCCTACTCAAGCATCGATACAAGCCGCAACATTACCTTCGACCCTGCTCGCGTGGCGTAGGAGTAGAGCTTGCTCACGATCGACTGCAAAGCAGTCGTAAACCTGTATCCACACTCATAACTGACACAGCGCTCCTGAAACTTCCTCGCTGCTCAGAAATAGTCGCAATAACAGAGCCCATAATCGTAGCCATGAAACGACGCCCTTAAAGCGAAGCGAAATTCCATTTAACAAATCTCAGCGAGAATTTCCGCGGGGGGAAGCCGACTCAACGTAATGAACTTCATTTCCAGAACTACGCAAAAAGCGCAGTGCGGCTTCGCCGCACCGAATACTGCAATCACTCTGGCCAACGCTGTCTCGGTACCGGCGCGCATATCCATGGGCTCGGTGGCGAGCCAGATGGCGTCGATGCGAATCATTGCGTGAGTCCCTGGACAAAACGGGCGCAGCCGTCAGGATCGGAAGTCGGCCATTTCACTGTGATCGATTGCTCGCCAAGTGGCACTTCAATGGTCGCCAACGCTTCCGCCTGATTTTTAGGCGTAGCTTTCAACGGAACGAAAGCCGGCAACGTCGCGGGTAGCTGATCTCGATAAAGCGGTAGCCATCGGCGAACGACATTCGCATTGATGCCGTGCCTCATCGCAATAGCCGCCACAGAAGCGCCGGGCTGCACGCACTCATGGACGACTTGGGTTTTGAAGGATTTCGGGTAGGACTTACGTTGGCGCATGGCGATCCTGGCGTTAAGGGTAATTGCGTCCGCTTAAAAATACGCGGACACCATCGCCCTTAATGCTGGAGTTCGGAAGGTGTGTTCCCGGAACGCTTACAATTAAACTTTACCTAACCATTAAAAAAAGCCCCAAACCACATTTAGTGCGGAGGGGCTTTGGGTACACTGTTTTAAGTATTTCGAGCTAAGCTATTTTTGTGTTCACCAGAGAACGTCATTTCTTTATGTACAGAAAAATCAAACCTTTCTTTAGACTGCACCATGCAGAAAAAACTCAACCGGAACCTTAAAGAAATCAGCAAAGCCTTTTATTTGGGCAACAGTCATTTTTCTTTTGTTGTTTAGTATTTCAGAAACAGCACTTTGTGTTGCAATATCAGACAAATCTTTTTGTTTAACTCCCCTATCCGAAATCAGAAACGCGAGCGCTTCCGACTGGGAGGATTGAGGTATCAACACCGTTTCAGCTTCGTACTCATACACTCGATCAGCAACCAGCTCCGCAAAACGTGCTGCTGCGTGATCTTCACTATCCGCATGAGAGTAGAGTTCATCAATTAGCGCCATCCGTCCCTGCAAGTCATCATCATCTTCAATAGGATCATGACATGCAGATAACAACTTGGACATTGTGGCTATCTGATCACTCAGACCATCAAGCATTGGTGAAATATTAGCTATGAAGGAATCTAGTCCAGTGGCTTCGATCTTATCACGCTTCATCTTGTCACCTATAATTGCATTATACATAAATAGAGCCGATCTTCCTGATCAGCTACTTAACATCACTTCTGCACCACTTATCATATCCGGCGTGGGGCAGAATGTCCTTCATGTAAATGGTGCCGGTTCGCGTGTTGATCCACGCGATGATTCGACACTCATTTTTCTTGATATCAAAGACATAGATATCAAGAGGTCCTTTTTTGCTCGTGTGCCTCAGCTTTGAGTGAGGGATGCGATCAACGTTCCATCCTGAGGCGGTGACCCAAACGTCACGAATCTGCTCAAAGGACTCAAACCGAAGGGGCGGCCTGTCAAAGGTGGTCAGCCACAAGTTCAGTGGCTCTTTCCACTGGCTGTACGTTTCAATGGCTTGTGCAACCGCCGTCTTTGTTACCACTCGCATATTTTTGGTCTCCGGCGTCCTTACATACAACGAATGTTATCGCCGATCCAGATATCTGTCAAACAGATATCTGTGCGCCAGATAAATTCTTCTAGCGAGCTTAGGCGGCATCAACAGCAGCACCATGCCTAGGCCATGAAGGCGATCACTGGGATGATTTCTTGCGGAACTCGACCGGTTAGCAGGCGTACGAGGACCTTGAGGTAGTTTTAGAGGTAGAGTCGCACAGGTCTTTAAGTATTAATCAGCTAATTCAATAGCTTATGAAATCGTTCGACTCCTGGTGCCCTACGCAGTACCGAAAAAGGCTCACCGAAAGTTGGGCCTTTTTTGTTTCCATCATCTGCGCAGCCCATTCAATGACTTGCCCCCTCCATCCCGATTTTCCGTGGACGGAAGATCAGGAGGCGTCGTGATTTAGCTCAGATCAATCACTACGACTCTTTTGGCCCTATCCACTTCTCAGAGATCATTGCTCCCGGATGCCGCTCCCGCCCTGGGGCCTTCGCCGAGAAAGGGGGCGGTTTCAACTTCCAGCATCAGCAACACCATTTCCGTCAACTCGGCGTCGGACTTCTGTCCCGCATAGAGGTCATGGAGTGCTTTAGCGAAGGGAATGCGCAGGTCTTGGTTTTCTTCGCGGGCAGTATCGCTGTATTGCATTAGTTCGCCGATGGCTCGCAGCACAGCCGCTTGCCACCGAGCGGTGGTCCTCAGACCATCGCCGGTGATTGCAATCAGCTTATCCTTCGTCAGCTGGCGAAGGGCTGGTTCCCGCAACGGCTTAGGCGGCTTTGGACTGCGAGTGATCTTTGACATACTGGACGATACTCAGCGTTTCCTGCCGGAACTGCTCGTAGTCGATCTGCTGGGCGTTAATAAAGGTGCTGCCCATCATGGTCAACGCCCCCATAAAGCTGGCTTCGGATATTTCCTCGTCGCTCGCGCCAAACAAGCGCGCGGCTTCGGTATGGAACAGGGCGCAATACTTACAACGGGTCGCCCCGGACACCGCCAGACCTATCAACTCCTTGTACTTATTAGGAATCTTGGTATCCGCCAGCCAGAAGTCCCGGGCCACGCCCCAGAATCCGTTCGCTCCGCCTTCCGGCATCTGCTTAATCCACTCTGGTACCTGACCTAGGGCCTGTTCAATTTCTCGATAGGTATCTTGAATGGCCATTTGACACCTCCTGCCTCTGTAGAGACATCTGCTCTAGAGATACAAGTTTAGTTCGATGGCGGCCATGTTAGAGTCGGCAGCAGGACGACTCCAGCAATGAATGCTTAAACATCGTAGAAACAATAGGATGGATTTAGATTTTTTCGGAGCAATGACGTATCTCTAAGTACCTGGAGTTATCAAACTTGGCGGGGTGCGCTCCCGTAGGAGCCTTGCTAGCAAGCGGCGGTCGCCTGGCCGCCGAAATTCATGTGGGAGCGGTGGTCCGGCACTCCGGTTTATCCGCGAATAAATGCACCGCGGTTTATTCAGACATCACGCATCCTTAGCCCTTAGCCAACCTCCATTGCAATAACAGTTCCAGCCACTCGACGACGTACGTCTTTGACATACATCGAGGTCCCACCATTACGCATCTCAATCTCGAATAGCTCAGACGCCCGCATCAGATCTCCCAATGTTCGAT
Organism: Pseudomonas sp. KH_021; assembly: GCF_057838865.1. Classification (NCBI taxonomy): domain Bacteria; kingdom Pseudomonadati; phylum Pseudomonadota; class Gammaproteobacteria; order Pseudomonadales; family Pseudomonadaceae; genus Pseudomonas; species Pseudomonas sp. KH_021. Next base: position 6,010,072 of record NZ_CM174477.1, read on the forward strand.
ACCCGTAGTTCACCGCCGAGAACGAGCTGTTATTACGGATAAACGAACCAACACGACTTAAGTCCGACCATCCAGTGTCATCCGTCGTTTGCTCCATGGCCGTCCTCAATAGGCGAACCAAATTGGTGTCGGCACGAAGTTCGTTCCTGCTGCGCTTGGACGAAGCCTGGCCCTCCTCGATGGCTTTTGGGTCCTGTCGGATAAGGTTTTCGGTGAAGATGAACTGGGAGCAAGCAGCAACAAAAGGCTTGGGTGTCTTCGTCTCGCCAAACCCATACACCGGTAAACCGCTTTCCAGCAGCCGAAGTACCAATGGCGTGAAGTCGCTATCACTGGTCATCAACGCAAAGGCATCCACGCTCTTGCTGTACAGCAGGTCCATGGCATCAATGATCATCGCTGAGTCGGTTGCATTCTTGCCTTTGGTATAAGCGAATTGCTGCATGGGGCGAATAGCAAAGGCGTGCAATTTATCCGCCCAACCAGAGAGATGAGCCGAGCTCCAGTTCCCGTGTGCGTGCCTGATATTGACCATTCCGAACTTGGCCAGCTCCTCCAGGACCCCGTCGATGGAGGTATGGCTGACGTTGTCGCAGTCGATCAGTAAAGCGATTCGCTTGGCTTCCATGGCTAAACTCCTTTTCAACAACACTGCACCCGTGGAGCGCCTGTCATCGCTCAACGATCACGAAAGCACAAATCTCTTACCCAAATAGCATCCGCTGCCAATGACCCTCACCCACGATCGCAATCGGTGTGCGCAACGTTAGTTTCCAGCCACTGCTTCAGAAAAACGGCTTCAGCAGTGTTAACGAGGTCGTCCGCTGCCAATCCAGCCGCCACACCGATCAAGGCGTCTGCTGCGCTACGGTCAATGCGGGCGCTGCGAAAGAATTTGCTGTGCTCGAATTCGCGGTGTAGATCCATTACTGGCTTTTCCTGATGATGGCGAATTGCTTGGCTAGGGGCTGCATGAACAAACCTAGCACTGGGTGGCGTAATTGCCTCGGAGGTTGGCGAAAAATTTGTGCTGTTTGCCGGTGCGCTCTGGGAAGAAATGGGCGCTCTTGGCGCTGCTGCAGCCCTTATCGAGCATGCCAATCGGAGTGACACAGCCCAAGGAATGGACTGCAGCTGGCTGCTGGCATGCCCCAGTCATCGCATCACTCCTTCACCCGACTCCGCATGCCCCTGCTCGTTACAATTCCACATCGGCAGGACGTTGACGGTCTCATCCACCTACCTAAAATGCATGCCAACACACCCGCCAAGCCTAGGTTGACCCAGTCAGCAAGCTCAAATCGTGCGGTTTTTTTTGCCTGGAGAAAGCTACATGAGGCCCTTCGACCAGCCAGCCCTCAGCATAAAGCAGCAATTGGACCTGCTGAAGCACGAGGCCTTCAAGTCGCCAGCGACATCCGGACCATGCGTTTCGCCGAAGTGTAATGCTTGTTCGCCTGAGCCCTAGCCCCGCAGTGAACCTCGCTTCTGCTTGGTTTGCTCACGGTGCGGTACCCTCCAACTTGCGCCATTCCCTTAATGACCGTGCATTGAATTCAGGCTATAGGTCATCTAGCGAAATCTTAACCCGCTGTGGGGCAGCAATCCGCTCGCACACCGTCGCGAAACCTTGCATCTGCCCAGTGATCCAGATATCCAGGCCGCCTATACTGCCGCCCACAAACGAAAAAACCCGCCAAAAAGGCGGGTTTTTTACTTTCGTCTGTCCTCGGGGGGAGGCTTGCGCCCGCGTGTCCCGTGGCTAGTGAAAAAACTATATGGATATAAGTTTGCCATGTCAACGCACATAGCCCAGGTAGTCATGACCGCCCTCTCTCCAGCCCGAATGGCCACCTACGAAACAATTGCCGCTGCCGCCGGTCATGACGCCGAGGCAGCTTTGGCCCTCTACGCCTGGAACGCTCGGATCTGCGGCGCGCTACTCCCGCCCCTGCATATCTGCGAAGTCGTCGTGCGCAATGCAGTGGCGGATGCTCTCGAGTCCATCCACGGCCCTGACTGGCCGTGGAATCCAGGGTTTGAACGCAGCCTCCCTCGTCAAGCCGGGCCAGGTTGTAACGCTTTGAACGACCTTCAGGGAGTGCGAGGCAAAACTAAGAAGACTGGACAGGTGATTGCCGAGCTGAAGTTTGTTTTTGGGAAAAAATGTTCACCAGTCGGCATGACAACAGAATCTGGGGGGCGCAGTTGATGCGAGTGCTGCCAAATCTGGATACGAATAAAACCGTCGCACAGCATCGTAAGCAAATCTTCGACGACTTGAACAAGGTTCGGCTGCTGAGAAATCGAATTGCTCACTATGAGCCCATTTTTGCGCGAAATCTGCTCGATGACTTCCGAGTTATTCAGCAACTCGTTGAAGCTCGATGCGTCGTTTCTGCCCAGTGGATGCTGACGCAGCAACAAGCCTTAGCGGTGATCGGCGCGAAACCCTTTTAGGTCGTCATCTCCCTGATGCTGCAACCAGCAAGACAGACCGCACGGCCTTGATCGACGAGATCGACCAATTGGTGACCGAAATGACCTCCACGGCCCATGGCTGGAAATTGGGCTAGCTTGTCTACGCTGGCGAAGATCGCATCGGAGAGATCGTCAGCAGCCTTGGAGTTTTCAAGGGCTATGTAGTCCTGCTCCAGCGCCGGGCACGCATCGCCGCCACTTGTTCATCGGTGGCGAATTCACCTTGATCGGCCTCCTCTACCGCCAGTTCGATCTGTGCAGTCAGTGCCCTCTCGTGCTCGACGTAGTCACGAAGAACGTCCATCGCCAATTGACTCACGCTTTGGCCATTGGCCTGGGCCAGATCGGTGAGCGAGCTCGCAAGGACTTCCGGCAGATTCAGGGATATCCCGGTCATGGCAGCTGTAGTGGTCAAGTTTTTCCGGACACCTTAATCGGTGACTATTCAGGCTGCCTGGCGCTCGTACTGATTGGGTGAGACATACCCCAGTGTCGAGTGCAGGCGGCCTTCGTTGTAAAACCGCATGATGTAATCAGTAATGTCCTTGCTGGCCTCACCATGGTTGGCGTAATCCTTTCTCCAGACCCGTTCCATCTTCAGGTTCAGGAAGAAGCGTTCCATCACCGCATTGTCCCAGCAGTTTCCTTTTCGACTCATGCTGCAGAGCATCCCGTGGCGCTTCAACAGATCCTGATAAACGCTCCCTGCATACTGGCTGCCTCGGTCGGAGTGCATGATCAGGCCTGGCTCAGGTTGTCTTTGCGCAATAGCCAGTTGCAGGGCGCTGCACACCAACTCAGCACGCATATGAGGCGCCATGGACCATCCAACGATCTTGCGAGAGAACAAGTCCATGACTGTGGCCAGGTAAAGCCAGCCGCTACGTGTTCGGATGTAGGTAATATCCGCGACCCAGGCCTGATTGGCGCGCTCAGGATTGAACTGGCGATCAAGTAGATTCGCCGCTACTGGCAAGTCATGATTGCTGTCGGTGGTATGCACGAATTTGCGTTTCCAAATCGGTTGTAATCCCAGCTTTTTCATAAGTCCACGCACCTTGAAACGACCAATCGACGCGCCCTTGGCACGCATTGCCTCCAGCAAGCGTCGGCTGCCAAAGCAGCTTTCATTGCTCTCGAAGAGAGTCTTGAGCTGGAGCGAAGTCGGGCATACAACGTCTGGCTGCAGGCTTCGCTGATGGGCTTCGTAATAGCCTGAACGACTGATCCGCAACACCCGGCAAACACGCGCCACCGGATAGGCCTTACGTTGTAATTGGTGAACCACCTGATGGATCACTTCAATTCGCGGGCAAAGAAGGCCGTAGCTTTTTTTAAGATGTCGTTGTCCATTTTCAGCTCACGAACCTGCTGTTCAAGCTGGCGAATGCGTTGCTGTTCACTGGTCAACGGTTTGCCGATTCCAGGACCCCCCTGTAGCTCGGCCTTGTACTGCTCTACCCAACGTCGAACCGCCGTATCGCTCAGGTTCATGTCGATGCAGACCGAGTTCACACTCTGGCCTTGATCAACGATCAGCTTGCAGATATCTAGCTTGAAAGCGGCATCGAATTTTCTGTATTTCTTGGTCATAGGGGACTCCTCTAGGGGTAGTTTCACCCATTGAGGTGTCCGGAGCTATTAGACCAGCTCAAGCCTCGATAGTGAACGTTTGCTGGGCATCGTACACCGTCACTTGAATTAGCAGGTCGCGAACCCACTGACAGCCATAACTATCTATTTTTCGATTGAGTAGCGCCCCCAAAGACAGTCATTCTTTATTGGGACAAACCTCCTCAACCAACCAAACCAAGCAATCTTACAAACCAAGAGTTTCAAAATTAATCAATCTAAACACTACGATTAAACAGCGGTCTTATGAATATAAAAAAGGCGACAACCAAATAGTTTCAACACGAGGAGATTTATCCAAGAGCCATCTAGACGGCATCTCATTCGAAGAGTCCAGAAGGACTCGGGAGTGGTCCCAATGAAATCATTACAAATCCTCGCTCTCACCATTGGCCTCACCGGCCAACCTCTCGCCATCGCCAACGAAACCTGCAACAACATCCCAATCGACCCTGCCAGCGTGAAGGCCCAGCAGCAACAACAAAACGGAATCGCTTACATTTCCGGCGGTATCGGCATCGATGAATCGTGCGCTCTGCAACAGGTCAGCGGCTATAACCTGCACATGACCTTTTCCACCGGCCCGGACAGCAAGTATCTATCGGGGGTTTCGGTGGCCATTCAAAATACTCAAGGCAATGAACTACTGAGACTGGATGATGCGGGGCCTATTGTGTTGACCCAATTACCGGCCGGTAAGTATGTCGTTGTGGCTCAGCATAATGGACGGGAGATGCGCAATGAAGTTGATTTGAAAGGTGGAGGTGTTCGTACGCTTAATATTCATTGGAATGATGCAAGTTGAGGGGGGCATTGCAGTCGTGTTACAAACACAATAAAGCAGAGGATTCAATCTGTAGCCGCTGCCGCGAGGCTGCGATCGCCGGAATGACGGACCACCGCAAAGTGGGCGCGGGATTTTGAGATAAGCTCTGGCGCCCCTGACGGGCCGCATCGCAGCCTTCGGCAGCGGCTACAGGGTTTGTCGTTGGTTTGATCCAACACCCTCTGCGCGTAATAAAGCCACAAACGCATCCCTCGCCGGGTGCCGTTCGGACTGTTCATGCCAGTAAAACAAGTTATCCACACCCGTTAGCTCTGGAAACTCATAGCTCACCATCCCGCCGACATTGCGGTACTGCTCCCAGATGCCCTTGGGCACCAGCGCCACCCCTGCGCCTGCGCTGACGCAACCCACAATCGTGCCGTAGCTGCCAATGCTGACAATCGGCAGCACCAAGCCCTGGCGCGATAGCCATTGCTCCAGCGCGCCCCGATACGGGCAGCCCGGTGGCCACATGAAGATGGCTTTGCCTTGCAGGTCTGCGGCGCAGGTCAGTGGTTCCAGTGAGGTCGGGGCGATCAGCACCAGGTCTTCGCGGTACATGACCATTCGGCGCAGCTTTGGCCGCTCGACGTCGACCGCGACGATGACGCCATCGAGGCGGTGGTTGAGGGTGTCGTCGAGCAGTTGTGTCCAAGTGCCGGTGATCAGTTCCAGTGATACGTCTGGGTATTGCGCGTGGTACTTGGCCAGCAGGCGTGGCAGGCGGGAGGTGGCGCTGGATTCGATGGCGCCGATGCGCAGTGGGCCGCTGGGGGCGCTTTGGGGGGAGACGGCGCGCTTGGCTTCTTCGGCAAGGCCGAGCATTTTGGCGGCATAGCCGAGGAAGATTTCGCCAGCCGATGTCAGGCGCAAGCCGCGGCCTTGTCGGAAGAACAAGGGCATGCCCAGTTCGCTTTCGAGCGCGCGGATGCGGGCGGTGATGTTGGAGGGCACGCAGTGCAGTTTTTCGGCGGCGCGGGCGATGCTGCCGGTGTCGACGATGGCCTTGAGCATGCGCAGTTGGGACAGTTCCATAGCTCACCAAAAGTGAATGATTGGCTCAGTATTAGTCAGTTGTGGTGAGGTTTCCAGCTTCTGATACTGAAGGGGCGACGGGGCGTTTTCCCCGGTGATCAGGGGCGTGGAAGTGGATCGTTCATCAGCGAGCAGGCCGGGCTTGAAGACGGTCTTGGCGGCGGGGTTTGTGATTGGTTGCTGGGCGTATTCACCGATCGGGATTCGGATCGGGCTGCAGGGTTACGACGCGGGGCATCTGGCGTTGGTGAGGTTTTTGATCGCTTCGGCCTTTATGGCGGTGGTGGCGGTGTTTATGCGGATTTCCCTGCCGCGCGTTCGGGACCTGCCGCTGCTGGGGGTGCTGGGGTTCTTCGCGGTCAGCCTGCATCACATTTCGATCAATCACGGGCAGCAAGGGGTCAGCGTAGGGGCGGCGAGTGTGTTGGCGCAGTCGACGCCGCTGTTCACGACGATACTGGCGCATTTTGTGTTCAAGGATCGTGTGGGCCGTTGGCAGTGGGGCTGTGTGGGGTTGGGGCTTTTTGGCGCGGCGGTGGTGGTGATCGGCGGCAAGGGTTTTGGCGAGGTGGACCCGCATGGGCTGTTGATTCTGGTCGCGGCGCTGTCCTGGAGTGTGTATTTCATGCTGCAGCAGCGCCATGCGCATCGGTATGACGGGCTGACGATGGTTTGCTACACGATTTGGTCCGGTACGGTGTTGCTGTTGATTTACTTGCCAGGGTTGGCGGATCAGGTGTTGCAGGCACCGGCACGGGTGAACTGGGCGGTGTTGGTGCTGGGGATTTTTCCGAGTGCGCTGGCCTATCTGGGCTGGGCCTATGTGCTGGCACGGGTGGAGGTAAGCCGGGCTTCGGTGTCGCTGTATCTGGTGCCGCCCACGGCGATGTTGATGGCGTCGATGATCTTGGGCGAGCGGCCGGCGATGATGGTGATCGTGGGGGCGGTGATTGTGCTGATCAGCGTACTGGCGCTGAATTTTGAGCGGATTGTTCTTACGAGGTCGGTTGGGAATTCCTAGAGCGGTGGGCCTGTATTCGCTAACGGCGTTTGATGGGGAGGAAATACCCTACGAAATCTGTCTCCCTGCATGAACTGTTCGCATGGCTGGATGACCCGTAGGCTTTTCTGGTCGCTGACGTTTCAGCGATCGGGTGTGGTAGCCCGGGGTAAACCGTCTTGAACAGCACAGCTCCAGTAATGGCGGCTGTACGCGGGAGGACTTCGGTCCTGCCGGGTTTGGGGCGGTTCCCCGGTCTACCACTCCGCGTACAGCTGCCTCCCCCTCGCGTGGTAGCGAATGGATTCAGCTTCTATCAAGGAATCTCCCCCTATGAAGAAGATTGTTCCCGATCCACCGTTCAATTTCCCCAAAACCAAACTGACCCCCTTCGGAACCTGCGAAGCACCCCACGGCCCGATTTTCGCTGTGCTCAGCGGAGTCGACGCGCACGATGCGTTGGTACACGCCTCGCTGTATCTGAAATGCGCGATGAATACCGGTCGAGAAGCGGTGAGTTGTACGCCCGAAGAAGACCGGGGTATGGCCTGGTCGACCTTGCATCTGGCCGAAATGGCGAAGGCGTTGGTGGATGCTTTGTTGGAAGGTTTGGAGGATGAGATGGATAAAGCGACCTGTGGATAACTAAGCAATTCACCTGTTGATGAATTAATCCACAGCGGTTTCAGCCCATGTTTATAGGCATTCTGTGAATGTATGCACAGGGATAATCACAGGCTCAAACTAGTGCCTGACGTGACCAAGCATGGCCTGAACAGGGTTGTCAACAGATTGATCTGGTGTGGGTATCTTTGCTGCTCGCGATGGATGATGCGTCATTTCTGGAAAACGGCGGCGCGGCCATCGCGGGCAAGCCCAGCTCCTACCTGTCAGGCGTCTAGATATCCACAGCGCCCGCTCAAACTGACTGCAATTCGCGGAGTACTTCCGGATGCTGGCTTGCCACACGCAATAGCGTCCGCGCGGCACCTGTAGGGTGTCGCCGCCCCTGCTCCCAGTCTTGCAAGGTTCGTAAACTGACACCCAGAAGTTCGGCAAAGTCATTCTGGGACACGCCCACCTTAGCTCTTGCCTCAGCCGCTTCCGACAGCTTGACCGTGGTCACTCGAGCCGCCTTGCCATCTTTCATCTGTTGGATGGAAGCAAGGAGATCGTTTTGAAATTGGGTGAGCTCGTCACTCATTGTGGAGCGCCTCTTTAAGCTGCCTGAGGAAAGATGCGGGCAGGTTGTCAAATTTCGCCTTGGAGTAGGCAATAAGTAGCCAGGTGCAGCCGCTGGCAAACGTGTTGTAGTAGATCACACGCGTCCCACCCCGCTTGCCAGAACCCTCTCGGGCCCAGCGAACTTTTCGCAAGCCCCCACTGCCGGGGATCACATCGCCCACCAACGGGTCTGCTGCCAACCAGACAATAAACTCCTGGCGCTCGTTATCGCTCCAGATAGCGTCTGCAGAACGGCGAAAAGTTTCGGTTTCGATAATAGTGTACATGCGGCTGACTATACGGCAAGGCCGTATGTCAAAATGTAAGGGTGTATGAGGGGAAGTTTCACTTACGCAGCGGTGGAAAAACCAAGCTCTAAACGAGCCCGGCTTTAAATGCATCAGAACACGTTGATCGGGTACTCAACGAACACACGCAGTTCGTTACCGTCTTCGTTGTAGGCAGCAGCGTTGTTGGAGACGCGCAGGAAGGAGGTGCGAGCACGCAGGGTCAGGTCTTTGGCGACGCCGTTCTGCACCACGTATTGCAGTTGGGTGAAGATCTCGCGTTCCTTGCCTTCGCCCAGGCCGTGGGTGTTGATGTTGTCGCCGCGCACGTAGGCCAACTTGTAGGTCAGGCCTGGGGCGCCGAAGCTGCTGAAGTCCAGGCCGTAGCCCAGCTGCCAGGAGCGTTCGTCTTCGGCGTTGAAGTCCGACCAGTAGGAGTTCGCCAGGTAGATGGACGAGCCACCGTCGCCGATACCGCCCGCGTTCTGGTAGCCGCCGTACAGGTAGCCGGTTTCACCGCTGCTGCGCTGGTGCGCCAGGGTGAAGGAGTGCGCGCCGGTCACATAAGTCGCCGCCAGGCTCCAGATGGTGTTGTCGCGGTTGTTATCCACAGCGTACTGCTTGTCCAGCTCGGTCTTGTAGCCGTTGAAGTCCAAGGTCAGGGACTGTTCGTCGCTGATTGGCATCACGTAGTTCAAGCCCAGGTATTGCTTCTTCAGCACGTCTTCAACGTCGGAGGCATAGAGGGAGCCTGTGAAGTTGTCGGTGAAGCGGTAGCTGGCGCCGTACACGTCGATGGACTTCAGGCCACCGCTGTCACGGCCTTCGGCGCTCTTGCGCGATTCCTGGGTGAAATGACCGAGGTTCAGCTCCAGGCCCTTGATCTCTTTGGAGGTGATCAGGGTGCCGGTGAAGCTCTCGGGCAGCAGGCGGGTGTCGTCGTACTGCAGCACGGGCAAGGCTGGCATCTGGTCGCCGTACTTGAGCACGGTGTTGGAGACGCGCAGTTTCACCGCAGCGCCGCCCTTGCTCAAGTCGTTGGCCGCTTCGCCACTGTCGCCCTGCTTGAAGAAGTCGATGCCGCCAGCGCCGCTGCGGCCCTTGCCGCCGTCCAGGCGCAGTGCGTACAGGCCGAAGGCATCAACGCCGACGCCGACGGTGCCTTGGGTGAAACCGGACTCGAACGTGCCAATAACGCCCTGGCCCCACTCGGCGCGAGTCGGGCTGTGGTGGTAGTCACGGTTGATGTATGCGTTGCGCAGCAGCAGCTTCATGCTGCTGTCTTCAACAAAACCATTGGAAGCGGCTTGATCGTTCGCCATCGCCTGGGTAGCACTGATCATTCCCAGAGCGATCAGGCTGATCCTGGTGTTCAACATGTTGTTTTCCTTATTACGGGTTGATGACGCGCTGTGGCCCCGCGCACGGTGGAAGCGCACCGGGCGGGATCGACTCTTCTGGGTCAGAAATGAAAAAGCCCGCCTGCGCAGAGCGCAGCGGGCCTTTTTATTCTGAGCGTGGCTGATTGGCCACAGGCGTTGCGGCGGATCCTATCGTTGCCTATAGATAGGTGTCAATTTCGCGGAGGTTCGCCGGCTTTAGCCGCGATGAGCACGCCGCGGTTTGCCTGATACTCCGCGGTGCTTTCATCGCAGCCAAGGCTGGCTCCTACCCTGACGGCGGCGCGGCTTGCTGTAGGAGCCGGCTTTAGCCGCGATGAACACGCCGCGGTTTGCCTGATACTCCGCGGTGCTTTCATCGCAGCCAAGGCTGGCTCCTACCTAGACGGCGGCGCGGCTTGTTGTAGGAGCCGGCTTTAGCCGCGATGAACACGCCGCGGTTTGCCTGATACTCCGCGGTGCTTTCATCGCAGCCAAGCAGGCTGTGTGAAAACTCCGACAAAAGTCGACCCACTCAAAAAACGACCTCCTGTAATCGCGTACACGCGACGATCGACTAGTCGGGAGGGGGTCAAGTACCCCCTAAATCAACCAAATTTTGAGTTTTCACACAGCCTGCAAGGCTGGCTCCTACGGGGCCGGTTGTTGTTGGGTCAGGCAGTGGATGTTGCCGCCACCGAGCAGCAGTTCGCGACCTGGCACCATGACCACTTCATGCTGTGGGAACAGTTCCTGAAGCAGGGCTTTGGCGGGTGCATCCTGAGGGTCGTCGAAGCTCGGCGCGATGATGCCGCCATTGACGATCAAAAAGTTCACATAGGAGCCGGCCAGGCGTACCGAAGGGTGACGCTCCTGGGAGCCCTCCACCAGATCGACGCCCGCACATTCTTCCTCGGTCGCGTACAGCGGCCCGGGGATGGGCATTTTATGCACGACGAAGGCCCGGCCCTTGGCGTCGCGGCTGTTCTGCAGCACGTCGAGTGCCGCGTGGCAGCGCGAGTAGTTGGGGTTTTGCGGGTCATCTGTCCAGGCCAGCAACACTTCGCCAGGGCGCACGTAGCAGCAAAAGTTATCCACATGGCCGTCGGTTTCATCGTTGAACAAGCCATCCGGGAGCCAGATGATTTTATCCACAGCCAACTGATCGCTCAGCACTGCCTCAATCTGCTCGCGGGTCAGGTGCGGGTTGCGATTGTGGTTGAGCAGGCACTCTTCTGTGGTGATCAGGGTGCCTTCACCGTCCACGTGGATCGAGCCACCTTCGAGCACAAAACCTTCGGTGTAATAACGCGGGCAGCGCTCGATTTCGAGGATCTTGCTGGCCACCTGCTCGTCGCGGTTCCAGGGCGCATACAGCCCGCCCTCGAAACCACCCCAGGCATTGAAGTCCCAGTCCACACCACGAACCTCGCCCTGATCGTTGATGACGAAGGTCGGGCCGGTGTCACGGACCCAGGCGTCGTCGTTGCTCATTTCCACCACGCGAATGTTCGGCACATCCAGGCGGGCACGGGCGTTGTCGTACTGCCCGGCCGACACGGCCACGGTCACTGGTTCAAAGCGGGCGATGGCCTTGGCCAGGGCCACATGCGCCGCCTGCGCGGGCTTGCCGCCCAGGCGCCAGTTGTCTGGCCGCTCGGGCCAGATCATCCAGATCTGGGTTTGCGTGGCCCATTCGGCCGGCATATGGAAGCCGTCTGCGCGTGGCGTACTGGTCAAAGTGGTCATGTTCAGGACTCCAGGGAACCGTCCAAAGTTTTAAGGGCGCCGTACAGGTTCGGACGTCGGTCGCGGAAACTGCCCCAGGCGCTGCGAGTGTGTTCAAGCTTATCCAGATCGAAGCGGTGAACCAACACGCCTTCTTCGGTCTGGTTCAACTCTTCGACCTTTTCGCCAAACTGATTGGCGATAAACGAGGAGCCGTAAAAGGTGATGTCGTAACCATCCTGCTCTTCCCGGCCAATGCGGTTGCTCGCCACCAGAGGCATCAGGTTGGCGCCGGCATGGCCTTGTTGCACGCGCTGCCAGTGCTCACGCGAAGTGATGCTGGCGTCGTGCGGTTCGCTGCCGATGGCGGTTGGGTAGAAGAGGATTTCCGCACCTTGCAGCGCCATGCTGCGGGCGCACTCGGGGAACCACTGGTCCCAGCAGATGCCCACGCCGATTTTGGCGTAACGGGTTTGCCAGACTTTGAAGCCGGTATCGCCCGGGTTGAAGTAATACTTTTCGTGGTAGCCAGGGCCATCGGGGATGTGGCTTTTCCGATAAATCCCGAGGTTTGAGCCGTCGGCGTCGATGATCGCGATGCTGTTGAAACGGGCACGACCCGCCAGCTCGAAAAAGCTGATCGGCAGAACCACGGCCAACTCCTTGGCAACCTTTTGGAAATGCAGGATCGCCGGGTTGCACTCGGGCGGGGTCGCCAGCTGCAGGAAGTCTGCATTGGGCTTCTGGCAGAAGTACGGGGTTTCGAACAGCTCCTGGATCAGGATGATCTGCGCGCCCTTGGCCGCCGCTTCGCGGACCAGCTTTTCGGCATTTTCGATATTGGCCTGGGTATCCCAGGAACAGGCCATCTGGGTAGCGGCGACGGTCACGATACGGCTCATTGAACACCTCGTTGAGTGGCTGGCTTCGACAATGGGCGTATTTATATCCGATAAATATCGGCTTTAAAACTTAATTCAGTAACCGCCTGGCGAAAAAAAGCCTGTTAACCCGATAACAATCGATTTAACAGGCTTCAGATGAAGGCTTACAGGTCTTCTGAAAGCACCTTGGACACGCTGTCCGCAAAGAAGTCCACGCTTTGGCGGGTGGTGCACATCGGCGGTTTGATCTTGAGGATGTTCAGGTAATCACCCGTCGGCTGCATGAAGATACCCAGATCGCGCAGGCGCTCGCACAGGATGGCGGTCTCGGCCGTGGCCGGCTCCAGCGTGGCGCGGTCGCGCACCAGCTCAAGGCCCAGATAGAATCCCGAACCATGCACCGCCCCCACCAATGGATGTTTATCGATCAAGGCTTCAAGCCGCGCCTTGAAATGCCCGCCCACTACACGAGCGTTTTCCCACAGGCCCTCTTCATCCATCACATCAAGCACGGCCATGCCGATCCGGCAACTGACCGGGCTGCCACCGGCCGAGGAAAAGAAATAACCCTCGGCTTCCAGTGCTTCGGCGATTTCTCGGCGGGTGATGACCGCGCCCAGGGGGTGACCGTTGCCCATGCCCTTGGCCATGGTGATGATATCCGGCACCACGCCCTGCTCTTCAAAGCCCCAGAAATACTCGCCCAGGCGGCCGTAACCCACCTGTACTTCATCGGCGATGCACACGCCACCGGCCGCCCGAACCTTGGCGTACACCTGCTGCAAATAACCCGGTGGCAGGGCGATGCCACCGGCGTTGCCGTAGACCGGCTCACAGATAAAACCGGCCACTTGCCGTTGCTGGCCGGCCAGGTTCTGCAGGTTTTCTTCAACATTTCGCACATAGTCGGCGGTGCTGTCGCCCCCGCGAAAAGTACCTCGATAGGTATTCGGCGCCGTCACCGGATGGACCCAATCGGGCCGAGTGCTCAGGGCCTGGGGGTTATCGGCAATCGAGGTGGAGATGGCGTCGGTGGCCACCGACCAGCCGTGGTAGGCCTCCAGCACGCTGAGCATGTCGCGCCCACCGCTGTAGGCCCATGCCAAGCGAATGGCCAGATCATTCGCTTCGGTGCCGCTGTTGACCAGAAACACCCGGTCCATCGAGTCGGGTGCCAGCGCCAGCAGGCGCTCGGAAAACTCGGCGATAGCGGCGTAGTGGAAACGTGAGTTGGTGTTGAGCAGCGACCATTGTTTGGCCGACTCGGCAGCCATACGCGGGTGGCCGTGGCCGAGCACCGCGACATTGTTGAGCATGTCGACGTAGGAACGGCCCTGCATGTCGATCAGGTGATTGCGCCAGCCTCGTTCGATCTGCGGAGGCGCCTGGTAGTAATGCTTTTGCGAACGGGCAAAGCTGGCGTCGCGGCGTGCCAGCAGTTCAGATGCGTCCTGCAATGGCTCTGCATCGCAATCAAACCCCAGCACTGCACGTGGGGAGGGGCATAAGGCTTTCCATGCTGCGGCGCGCGATGACGTACAAAACAAGGGTGGCAGCCCCCCTTCGGCGCTGCACAGTTGAATGCGCAAATGCGCTTCGCTGTGGCCCAGCGCTTGGCCTGCAAGCACGGTGGTTTCGCTGGCCACTGTCAGTACCAGGCCCCACAAGTGCAGGCTCAAATCTTCGCCCTGCAACAGTACGCCGCCCTCCTCCAGCAGCCGCACGGTGCCCGCGAACGGCGCCTGGACGATGGTTTCGGCAGGGATTTTCACATCCACATGCAAGGCGCAGGTGTCGGGCTCGTCGGAGCAATCCGGGCGGGTGCGGGACAGTCGATACTGGCCATACAGTGTGGTAGCGAGGCCGGTGTTGTCTGCGCCCTCCTCCAGCAAACGGGCGTCGATGCCAGGCTGCTGCCAGTTGCCAGCGGTGAAGTGCGGGCTCAAGACGCCCAGGTCGACGCGCTCGAAATGCTCACCGGCAAGCTGCGGCAGCAAAGGCAAAAAGCTTCGCGGATAAACCGGGGGGCCCTCAACAATCGCCGCCTCCATCAACGCCTGCGGCACCGAGGTAGCCACCTCGAAAATTTCCCACTCATGGGCCAGGTTGTCCCGGCTGTAGGCATTGCCCGGATCGACACTCACCTGCTGCTCACCGCTGAGCACCAGCACCGCAGCCCGCTCGACTATCAGCGGCCACAAGGCTCGCAGCTCGGGCAACGTCAATGGATTGCACGCGTGATAAGCCCGCACTGTCGGCAAAATCCGCATCGGATCGCCCTCGGCATGGTGCAGCAAGGCCGCGCAGGTGACCGCCAGGTCGGCAATCCGCCAGGTACGCAGCAGATCCCCGAAATCGATGATGCCCTGTAGTTGCCATTGCCGCTGCTCATCGCGAAGCCAAACGGCGTTGTCATCGGTGATGTCCAGGTGCACGGCCTGCACGGGTAGTTGTTCGCGCAATGGTTGCAGACGACGATCGGCCTCACCGACAGCCGCTTTGAGCGCCTGCTGGCGAGTAGCATCGGTCAACACCGGCATCAGGTGCTCGATCATGACTTGGGCATGGCGCGGGTCCCATTGCAGGGTGCGGGCCAGCCCCTCGTGCTCAAAATCCGCCAATGCCAGGTCGACTTCAGCACACACCTGCCCAAGCTGTGCCATCAGTGCTGCGCTCATATAAGGCAGGCGGGTCAGGGACTGGCCGTCGATGTAGTCGAGCAGTCGAACGCGCACCGGTTGCTCCCCCACCGTCAGCGCCAGCAACCGCTCTCCATTGAGTGCGGCCACCACACCGGGCACCGGCAGCCCCTTGGCCTTGAGGTGATCCAACGCCGCATGCTGTGCCTCGATCTCCACCGCGGCGTAGTCGCCATGGCAAATCTTCAGCACGTAGCGTCCACGCTCGCTGTCGAGGCGAAAATTGAGGTCTTGCTGGCTGCCCAACGACTGCAACGACCCTTGCAAGCCGTAGTGCGCCAGCAGCCATTGCGCCGCCTGATCGGCATCGACGGACGGGCCTGGGAGGCTGGCACGGTGAATCAGAGTGGAGAGCGGCATGATCGGAGCCTCGGTGTTTTTGCCGCTTATATCGCCACTGCGCCGACCGATTCGCAAGAGGCTGGCGCATAATGCCGGCAAACTTCGACGCCAAACTGCATGCCCATGACCCTGACCGCACTTCGTCGCCCCCGTTGGCGCAGCCTGGCCTTGTTGGCACTGTGCCTGGCACCGCTGCTCTGGCCGCTGGAGCACCTTGCCGAACGCTATTACCGCAGCGAATTGACCAGCCAGAACCGGCAAACCCTCGACCTCTACGTGGCCAACCTGTTGGGCACCTTGCACCGCTACGAAACGCTGCCGCAGATTCTGGGCGACCTGCCAGCGCTACGCGCCATCCTTGCCAACCCCTTCAATATCGAAGCCCAGACCAACGCCAACCGCCTGTTGCAGGACATCTGCAAGCAAACCGGCGCCGAGGTCATGTACCTGATGGATACCAAGGCCAATACCCTGGCCTCTTCGAACTGGGACAAGCGCGATAATTTCGCGGGCCGTAATTTTGCTTTTCGGCCTTATTTTCGCGATGCCATCGAGGGTCGGCTGGGGCGATTCTTCGGCCTGGGTACCACCTCGAGCAAGCGCGGATATTTCTTCGCCGCCGCCGTGCGTGATGGAGAAAAAATCGTCGGGGTGCTGGTGATCAAGGTCGACCTGGACCACACCGAAACCCTGTGGGGCAAGTCGCCCGAACAACTGCTGCTGACCGACCACAATGGCGTGGTGATCCTCACGTCCAGGCCGGAGTGGCGCTTTAGGGCCACCCGTCCTCTGACTGAAGATGAGCTGGCGGCCATCAAGGCCATCCAGCCCTACCCGACCCAAGACCCAAAGCCTCTGAACCTGGACAGGAACGCCTGGCTGATCCAGACCCAGAGCATCGAGGAAACCGGCTGGCAAGTCAGCATCCTGGCGCCCCGCACCCTCCTTGACCGCCCGGTCCGCACCGTGGTGGCGGTGGGCGGCGCGACCCTGCTGGTGATCATGCTGTTGCTCGGCTTGATGATGCAGCGACGGCGTAACTATTTGGACCGTATCGAGTTCGAGGCCCATGCCCGACAAGAGCTGGAGGTGCGCGTGATCGAGCGCACCAGTGACCTTGAAGGCCTCAACCGGCGCCTGAAAACCGAAGTGCTGGAGCGCGAGCAGGCCCAGCAGGAGCTGGTACAGGCGCAGGACGAGCTGGTCCAGGCCGGCAAGCTGTCGGCGCTGGGCACCATGTCGGCCAGCATCAGCCATGAGCTCAACCAACCGCTGGCGGCCATTCGCAGCTACGCGGAAAACGCCGAGAAATTTCTCGACCACCAGCGCACCGATGACGCTCGTGGCAATCTCAAGCTGATCAATGAGCTGACCGGCCGCATGGCCTCGATCATCGCCCACTTGCGCGCCTTCGCCCGTCGCGACCGCCACGCACCGGAGCGGGTGGCGCTGCAACCGGCGCTCGAAGATGCCCTGGCGCTGCTGGGCAAACGCCGCCGGGCGATGGCGGTGGAACTGGTACGGGATATTCCAGACGCGACCCTGTGGGTCCAGGCTGGCGAAACCCGGCTGCGCCAAGTGCTCGGCAACCTGCTGGCCAATGCCCTGGATGCGCTCACCGAAAAAGCCAACCCGCGCATGCTCTGGCTCAGTGCCGAACGCCAAGGTGAGTACGTCAACCTGTACATTCGCGACAACGGCCCAGGCTTCAGCAGTGAAGCACTGGCCCGGGCACGGGAGCCTTTTTTCACCACCAAGACCCGCACCCAGGGGCTTGGCCTGGGCCTGGCCATCTGCGATACCTTGATGCGGGCGCTGGGTGGCGAGCTGCTGCTGGCCAACCATCCCCAGGGCGGCGCTTTGCTGACCTTGCGCCTGCGCGCCGCGGAACCGGGCGCCAACCTTCAACCGCCGGAGGATTTATCTGCATGAGCACGGACACCGCCATCGACAGCCTCGTCAACGTGGTGCTGATCGACGACGACCCGCACCTGCGCCAAGCCCTGAGCCAGACCCTGGACCTGGCCGGGCTCAAGGTCATGGCCTTGAGCGAAGCCCGGGGCCTGGCCGCGCGTATCGAGCGAGACTGGCCGGGCGTGATCGTCAGCGATATCCGCATGCCGGGCATTGATGGCATGCAGCTGCTGGAGCAACTGCATGCCCAGGATGCCGAACTGCCGGTGCTGCTGATCACGGGCCATGGCGACGTGCCCCTGGCGGTACAGGCCATGCGCGCCGGTGCCTATGACTTTCTGGAAAAACCCTTCGCCAGCGACGCCATGCTCGACAGCGTGCGCCGTGCCCTGGCCTTGCGCCGATTGGTGCTGGAAAACCGCAGCCTGCGCTTGGCCTTGAGCGACCGACAAGAACTCAGCGCTCGGCTGGTCGGCCAGTCTGGCCCCATGCTGCGTCTGCGCGAGCAGATCGGCGCCTTGGCCGCGACCCGTGCCGATGTGCTGATCCTGGGCGAAACCGGTGCCGGCAAAGAAGTGGTGGCGCGCGCTCTGCATGACCTGTCGGCCCGCCGCAATGGCCCTTTCGTCGCCATCAACGCTGGCGCGCTGGCAGAGTCAGTGGTCGAAAGCGAGCTGTTTGGCCATGAGCCCGGCGCCTTTACCGGCGCGCAGAAGCGCCGGATCGGCAAGTTCGAATTCGCCAATGGCGGCACACTGTTCCTGGACGAAATCGAGAGCATGAGCCTGGATGTACAGGTCAAGCTGCTGCGCCTGCTGCAGGAGCGTGTGGTGGAGCGCCTGGGCGGCAACCAGCTGATCCCGCTGGATATCCGCATCATCGCCGCCACCAAGGAAGACCTGCGCCAAGCCGCCGACCAGGGCCGCTTTCGTGCCGACCTCTATTACCGGCTGAACGTCGCCCCACTGCGCATTCCACCGCTGCGCGAGCGCGGTGAAGACATCCTGGTGTTGTTTCAATATTTCGCCGATACGGCCGGTGAGCGTCATGGTTTGCCCCAACCGCTGTCCGAACTGCAACCGGCGCAGCGCGCCATGCTGCTGCGCCATACTTGGCCTGGGAATGTGCGTGAACTGCAAAACGTCGCCGAGCGCTTTGCCCTGGGCCTGGAGCTGGCACTGGACAACGAGCATCCCGAATCGACAGCCCCCCACTCAGTGGCCATCGGTAGCGGCAACCTCAGCGAGCAGGTCGAGCATTTCGAACGCGCCCTGATCGCCGCCGAGCTGGCGCGCTCCCACAGCTCCATGCGCAGCCTGGCCGAAGCGCTGGGCATACCGCGCAAAACCCTGCATGACAAGTTGCGTAAGCACGGCTTGAGCTTTGCTGCCAGTGACGACACGGAGTAACCGGGCATGACTGACACTCGTAAAAAACTGCAGGCACTGCTGCACCACGACATCCCCCTCACCCGGGAAATGGGCCTTGAGGTGCTCGACTGGCAAGCCCAGTGCCTGCGCCTGAAGCTGCCGCTGGCGGCCAACGTCAATCACAAGAGCACCATGTTCGGTGGCAGCCTGTATTGCGTAGCGGTGCTGGCCGGCTGGGGCTGGCTACACCTGCGGCTGCGCGAAGAAGGGATTGAAGACGGGCATATCGTGATCCAGGAAGGACAGATCAGCTATCCGTTGCCGGTGACGGGCGATGCGATTGCGCTGTGCGAGCCGTCGGAAGATAAAGTCTGGAAGAAGTTTGTCGCGACGTATCAGCGCTATGGCCGGGCGCGGCTGACATTAAACACCCAGGTGATGAACAGCGGCAGCGAGCAAACGGCAGTGCAATTCAGCGGGCAGTACGTATTGCATCGTTAAAACCGCGCTGCCCGCATCGCGGCATAGGTATCTACACATCTTTTGGTGTACTGCATTTCGTAGCAGTGGACGAGTAGAACGAGGCCACGTCCGGCTGCGCAGCAGTCGTAAAACCTGGCACTTCAGTATTCAGATACACCGCGAGTACAGGCTTTGCGAGGACTACGTCCCCGGACCTGGCCTCGCTGAACTCGTCTACTGCTACGAATGTAGCCGCTGACGAGGTACGAGGCTGCGATCGGCAGCGAAGCGGCCGTAAAACCTGAGACCGTAATCCATCAGGCACACCGAAGGGCCTGAATTTACGACGGCTTCGCCGCCGATCGCAGCCTCGTACCTCGGCAGCGGCTACAAGAGCCGCGCTGCCCCAGAATTGTGTAGATACCTATGCGCATCGCGGTGCAACAGACAATCCGCGGCGTCCGCATCGCGGGTACCCAGCTCCTACCGGCCCGTGTAGGAGCCAGCCTTGGCTGCGATGCGGTCACCACGGTGCAACAGACAAACCGCGGTGCATTCATCGCGGCTAAAGCCAGCTCCTACCTTAACCGTGCCCCACCGTCAGGTAGGTGTATCAATCATGGCCAACAGCAACAAATCACCGCGCCAAGGCGCCGCTGCCGGCAAGGCCAGGAAAAACGGATTCAGCAATGACTCACGCGCCGGGTAGCTGAACACCTGCCCGCTCACTTCCAGCACTTCTCCCCCGGCCCCTTCCAGCACACCCTGTGCCGCCGCGGTATCCCACTGCGAAGTAGGCGCCAGGCGCGGATAACAATCCGCCGCCCCTTCGGCCAATAAACAGAACTTCAGCGAACTGCCGATATTGGCCAATTGCAATTCACCCAGCGCCGCACTCAACCCGGCCAGCAGCTTCTCCTGCTCGGGGCTCGAATGACGGCGGCTGGCAACTACGGTGAAGGCTTCTCCGGCAGCCGGCAGCGTGCGCACCTTAATGGGCTGAACACTGCCATCGGCTTCACTGCGAAACGCACCCAAGCCTGCACCGCCGAAATAACAGCGACCGTTAGTCGGCATCGCCACCACCCCGAACACCACCCGCCCCTGTTCGACCAAGGCGATGTTGACGGTGAACTCTTCGCTGCCGGCAATAAATTCCTTGGTGCCATCCAGCGGATCGACCAGCCACCAGCGCTGCCATTGGGCACGCACTTCAAGGGGGATATTGCAGTCTTCTTCCGACAGAATCGGAATATCCGGCGCCAGGGCCGTCAGGCCGTCGACGATCACCTGGTGGGCCGCCAGATCGGCCGCCGTCACCGGCGAGTCATCCGCCTTGGCGGTCACGGCCACGTTCATGCGCCAGAACGGCACGATGGCCTCACCCGCACGATGCGCCAATTCGATCACGCCAGGAATCAGAGGGTGGATAGCAGTACTCACGGGATGAATACCCCGCGCTGGGTCAGCAGGTCGCGCACCAGATACAACGACGCCAGGGCCCGGCCTTCGGAAAACTGCGGATGCTGGGCCAGGGCCGACAGCTCGCGCAGGTTGACCTTGTCGACGCGCATCGGCTCGGGCTCATCGCCCGGCAACGACTCTTCATACAAATCGTAAGCCAGCACCACCTGGATTTTCTGGCTCATGTAGCCCGGCGACAGCGACAACTCAGTCAAATGTTCCAACTGGCGCGCACCGAAACCGGCCTCTTCCTTCAGCTCCCGGTTGGCCGCCGCCAGCACATCCTCGCCTGGCTCGATCAGGCCCTTGGGCAAGGACAACTCGTATTCATCCGTACCACCGCAGTATTCTTCGACCAGCAGTGCATGGTCGGCATCGATCATCGCCACGATCATCACGGCCCCGTACCCTGTGCTGCGCCCAACCAGCCGTTCATAGGTGCGTTCTGTGCCATTGGAGAAGCGCAATTGCACAGCTTCGACACGAAATAGGCGGCTGCTGGCGACAATCTCGCGAGCAAGCACAGTGGGTTTTTGGCGCATGGGGCGGCTCCTTGGCGTGAACGGGTTACTATACCGTGGCTTGGCCCTGCGAAGGCCAGCGTCAGACCACCCCTGCTTGAGAATATTTCACATGCCTTCCATTGCCTGGCCCGATATCGACACCGTTCTGCTGGACATGGACGGCACCCTGCTGGACCTGCATTACGACAACCACTTCTGGCTCGAACACTTGCCCCAGCGTTATGCCGAGGTGCACGGCATCAGCCGCGCCATGGCCGAGCTTGAGCTGCAGCCGCTGTTCGAGAACAACGCCGGCAAGCTGTGCTGGTACTGCCTGGACTTCTGGACGACTGAACTGAAGCTACCGGTTCGCGAGCTGAAGCTGGAAACGGCCCACCTGATCGCCCTGCGCCCGGATGCCGATACCTTCCTCAAAGCCATCCATGCTGCTGGCAAGCAGGTGATCATGATCACCAACGCCCACCGCGACTCGCTGTCGCTCAAGCTTGAGCGGATTGAACTGGCGCCCTATTTCGAGCGGCTGATCAGCTCTCACGACTATGGCTTTGCCAAGGAAAGCCCGCAGTTCTGGAGTGCGCTCAAGGACGACATCGATTTCGATCCGGCCCGCAGCCTGTTCATCGACGATACCTTGTCGATTCTGCGCAGTGCACGAGACTTTGGCGTGGCGCACCTGCTCGCCGTACGCGAGCCCGACAGCCGCAAAGGGCCACGCGATACGGCGGAATTCGATGCAGTGGAAGACTACCGGGCGCTGATCGAAACGCTGTGATCGGCGCCCGCCATACCGTTACTTTGGAACGCGCAAGACCTGCCCAGGGTAGATTTTGTTGACGTCCTTGAGCATGGGTTTATTGGCGTCGAAAATTTTCTGGTAGTGGTTGGCATCGCCATACACGACCTTGGAAATGGCGCTCAAGGTGTCGCCTGCTTTTACCGTGACAAACTGCGCGGCCAACACTACCGGCCCTGTGACGATGATTTGGTCATCCACCGTGGCTACACCCGCGATATTGCCCAGCGTCAGGAGGATTTTTTCTTTTTCTTCCTGGCTCGCCACTTCACCCGTCACGGTTACCTTGTCCCCGTCCACCGTGGCTTGCACATTTGGATTGCCCAACCCCACCTTCGCCACATGGTCCTTCAACTGCTCACTGGCATTGGCATTACCCGGCGTCAGCAGGTCGATCAACTTCTCGCCGGCTTCCTTCACAAAGCTGAATAGACTCATGACACACTCCATCGTTATCAGTTGAACCGCTTAGTCTAGCCAAGGCTGGCAAATCGACCTGCCGGACAGGCTAAAATCCCGGTTCGCCCACAGGCCCGAGACAGACGATGGACATCAAACAGCTCAAATTCCTCATCGCCCTCGACGAGACCCGCCACTTTGGCCAGGCGGCAGCGCGCTGCCACGTCACCCAACCAACGCTGTCGATGCGCCTGCGCAGCCTGGAGGAGGAACTCGAACTGCCCCTGGTCAATCGCGGCCAGCGCTTCGAGGGTTTTACCGCCCCCGGTGAGCGGGTACTGGCCTGGGCCCGCACGGTATTGGCCGCTTATGACGGGCTCAATGCTGAAGCCGCCGCTTGCCGTGGGCATCTGGTGGGCACCTTGCGCCTGGGCGTGGTGCCGCTGTCGAACTTCGACCCACTGCCACTGCTGCAGCAATTGCACCGCGAACACCCCAACCTGCGTTTTGAGCTGAGCGCCCTGAGTTCAGAGCAGATCCTCGAACAGTTGGCGAACAATCGCCTGGATTTGGGCATTTCCTACCTGGAACGCCTGGATAACGAACGCTTCGAAACCCTGGCCTTGAGTGAAACCCGCATGGGCTTGCTCTATGACCCGCGCTTTTTCAGCTTCGAGCCCGCGCCTTTGAGCTGGGACGCACTGATTGAATTGCCTTTGGGCCTGCTCACCAGTGGCATGCACTTTCGCCAGTCCATCGACCATAACTTCCACAGCCGCGGCCTGACCCCGCAACCACTGCTGCAAACCGATGCCGTGCATCAATTGGTGCAAGCCGTCCATGGGGGCCTGTGCTGCGCGATCATCCCGTTGGACGGCGGCCTTGAAGCACTGACCGATCACCTGCGCCTGCAACCCATCGAGCAGGCGCAAACCCTGGCCGCCCTGGGCCTGATCATGCGCCGCGGGGCGCCGCGTTCGGCGCTGGCCGAAGCCTGCTTCAGCCTCTACCGGCAATCCTCAAAGCCTTCTTGATCGACGCCGTCTATCACGGCATCGGTATAAGCGATTAGACGCCATACCCGCGCAGGCCTAGTCTTAAAGCACTCTTTCCCTGCCGGTATGCGCGATGAATGCCAAGCACCCGGCCTGCGCGGTGCTCACTGCGTCCACGCCTGCACCGGCGGCCAGCCAGACTTATCAATACTGCGACCTCTCCCATGAGGCCTCGGCCAATGCCGCATTGGCCGAAGAAGTGGCCCTGGCCATCGCCTTCAACGGCATCAGCCAAGCCGTCATGCTGGTCAGCCCTAACGATCTTGAAGACTTTATTGTCGGCTTCAGCATCGGCAGCGGCATCGTTGCCAGTGCCGATGAAATCTATGACATCAGCTTGTCTGGCAATGGCTCGGCGCAACAGGCCGAAGTCGAAATCGCCAGCCGTGCCTTCTGGGACCTGAAAAACCAGCGCCGCCAGTTGGCCGGCACCAGCGGCTGCGGCCTGTGTGGCGTCGAAGCCGTCGAGCAGGCGTTACCGCAATTGAGCGTGCTGCCAGGTGCCCCGCTGCCGCCCGCCGAGTGGCTGGACGGCCTGCGCCAGCGCATCAGTGCCTTCCAGCCGCTGGGCCGGCACTGCGGGGCAGTGCATGCCGCCGTCTTCATGGACTCCACGGGCGAACTGCTGTTCGGCCGTGAAGACATCGGCCGCCATAACGCGCTGGACAAGCTGATCGGTGCGTTGGTGCGGCAAAAAATCTGCACCGACGGCGGGCTGGCCATCGTCACCAGCCGCTGCAGCCTGGAACTGATCCAGAAAGTTTTGCGTGCCGGCATTCAAACCCTGGTCAGCCTGTCCTCGCCTACGGGCCTGGCGCTGCAATGGGCACGCCGACACAACCTCAACCTTATCCACCTGCCGCAACACAGTGCGCCGCGGGTCTATAGCCCTGCGATGGAGAATTCAGCGTGAGCATGCACCACAAAGCCGACCAGACGCCCACCCCGCGCTACAAGCCTTACAACGGCGCAGCCGGTGGCTGGGGCGCCCTGCAGAGCGTGACCAAGGCTTGGCTGGGCAGCGACAATGCCCTGAAAAACATCCGTGCCCTGCTCAAGACCAATCAGAACGGCGGTTTCGACTGCCCTGGCTGCGCCTGGGGCGATTCGCCAGAAAGCGGCATGGTCAAGTTTTGCGAAAACGGCGCCAAGGCGGTCAACTGGGAAGCCACCAAGCGCCGTGTGGACGCCGCCTTCTTTGCCAAGCACAGCGTCACCTCGCTGCTGGCCCAGAGTGACTATTGGCTTGAATACCAAGGCCGCCTGACCGACCCGATGGTCTACGACCCGATCAGCGACCGTTATAAGCCAGTGAGCTGGGACGACGCCTTCAACCTGATCGCCAAGCACCTGCTCAACCTCGAAAGCCCCGACCAGGCCGAGTTTTATACCTCCGGCCGGGCCAGCAACGAGGCGGCTTACCTGTACCAGCTGTTTGTGCGCGCCTATGGCACCAACAACTTCCCGGACTGCTCGAACATGTGCCACGAAGCCAGCGGCGTGGCCTTGTCGCAAAGTGTCGGGGTCGGCAAGGGCACGGTGACCTTCGATGACTTCGAGCACAGCGACGCGATTTTCGTCTGGGGCCAGAACCCCGGCACCAACCACCCGCGCATGCTCGAACCGCTGCGCGAGGCGGTCCAGCGCGGTGCCCAGGTGGTCTGTATCAACCCCCTAAAGGAGCGCGGCCTGGAGCGATTCCAGCACCCGCAGCACCCTATCGAGATGCTCACCAACGGCGACCGCCCGACCAACACCGCCTATTTGCGCCCGGCGCTGGGTGGTGACATGGCGCTGATGCGCGGCATGGCCAAGTTTTTGCTGCAGTGGGAACGTGAGGCGCAGGCGAATCAGGCCCCGTCAGTGTTTGACCATGACTTTCTCAACGAGCACACCCAAGGCGTGTTGGAGTATCTGACGGCCGTCGACACCACCTCCTGGGAGCAGATCGTCGAGCAGTCCGGCCTCAACCTTGATGAAGTCGAGCAAGCGGCGCGGATGTATCGCAAGGCCAACAACGTGATCATGTGCTGGGCCATGGGCATTACTCAGCATCGCCATTCGGTGGCGACCATCCAGGAAATCTCCAACCTGATGCTGTTGCGCGGCAACATCGGCAAGCCCGGTGCCGGCCTGTGCCCGGTGCGCGGCCACAGCAACGTGCAGGGCGACCGCACCATGGGCATCAATGAGCGCCCGCCTGCGGCCTTGCTCGATTCCCTTGAAAAGCGCTTCAAGTTCAAGGTGCCGCGCCACAACGGCCATAACACGGTCGAAGCCATCCACGCCATGCTCAAAGGTGAGGCCAAGGTGTTTATCGGCCTGGGTGGCAACTTCGCCCAAGCTACCCCGGACAGCCACCGCACCGCGAAGGCTCTGCGCAATTGCGACCTGACCGTGCAGATCAGCACCAAGCTCAACCGCAGCCACCTGATCCACGGCAAGGAGGCTTTGATCCTGCCGTGCCTGGGGCGTACCGACATCGACATGCAGGCCCAAGGCCCGCAAGCGGTCACCGTGGAAGACTCCTTCAGCATGGTGCATGACTCCCATGGCCAGCTGCAGCCGCTGTCCAAACAGATGCGTTCGGAGCCTGCAGTGATCGCAGGCATTGCTGCCGCCACCCTGGGCACCCATCCGGTGGACTGGAACTGGCTGATCGCCGACTACCGGCGCATTCGCGACTTGATTGCAGACACCATTGCCGGCTTCAAGGACTTCAACCAGCGTCTGGAACACCCGGGGGGCTTCTATCTGGGCAGCAGCGCCGCGGACCGTCGCTGGGCAACAACCAATGGGCGCGCCAACTTCAAGTCCAACGCCTTGCCAGACGACTTGCTGCACGCCGATATCCGTGACAGCGGCCAGGTGCCGGACCTGATCATGCAATCGATGCGCTCGCACGATCAGTACAACACCACGATCTATGGCCTGGATGATCGCTATCGGGGGGTCAAGGGCCAGCGTGACGTGATGTTCGTCAATGAAGCCGACATCATTCGCCTGGGCTTCAAGCCTGGACAGAAGGCCGATATCGTTTCGCTGTGGAGTGACGGGATTGAGCGGCGGGTCAAAGGCTTCACGCTGTTGGCCTTCGATATCCCGGCAGGCCAGGCAGCGGCCTATTACCCGGAAGTGAATCCGTTGGTGCCGCTGGAAAGCGTCGGTGACGGCAGCCACACGCCAACGTCCAAGTTCGTTGCCATTCGCCTGGAGCCTGCCAGCGATAGCGCTCGGATCATCTGATAACCGGGGTTGGCCACTTTATGCCTAAGGGCGTAAGGTGGTCGCTTCCTCGAATTACGCCCACAAAAAAGGCCTTTGCATCACTGAAAAGGCCTGTCCGAAGTAACCTAAGACCGACGAAAAAGCAGAAAGTTTCATCGAAAAAACAGTAATTTAGCGTTTTGTGTACATGTCGTGCTATTCGTCGGATTTGCGTTGAAAGCTCCCTCTCAGAGCCTCAGGATCGCCTCGTCATCCCTCTGAGGCTCTCTCAATGAAGAAGTACTCCTCGATTCTGTTGTTGTCCCTTGGCTTGCTCAGCGGCGTTGCGTCGGCGGGCGGCACTACCGAAGCTGGTATTGGCGGCGCACTGGGTGGGGTATTGGGTTCGGTGGTCGGTCAATCGATCGGCGGCAGCACCGGTTCTGCGATTGGCGCAGGCCTGGGTGGTGCGGCCGGTGGTGCGGTAGGTGCCGACAAACGCAGCCGTGGCGAAGCGGCCATTGGTGGTGCGCTGGGCGCAGCAGGCGGCAACGTGGTTGGCCGCAGTGTCGGCGGCACCACCGGCAGCCTGATCGGCGCAGCAGCCGGTGGTGGCGCGGGCGGTGCCCTGGGTAACTACATGGGCAACGAGAGCGACCGCGATGATCGCCGCTACCGTGACCGTGGCCGTTACGACGACCGTCGTTACGAACGTCGTCATGACCGTGGCCGTCACTACGGCCACCGCAAGCACAAGCACTGGCATGACGACGATTAAACCGTGCCCATTGGAAGGGCTGGCCGCACCGCTTGCGGCCAGCTAGACCAACGCTTGCAACACCCCGCGTAACCGCTCTGGAATCGCCACAGGCCGATTCGATACCCGATCCACAAACACATGCACAAAGCGCCCTGCCGCACAGGCATCGGCCTCTCCCGCCTTGAAGACCGCCAGCTCATACTGCACTGAACTGTTGCCCAGCTTGCCCACCCGCAGACCGATCTCGATGCGATCGGGAAAGGCAATCGAGGCAAAGTAGTCGCAGGACGAGCTCACCACGAATCCCACTACCTCCCCGTCATGGATATCCAGCCCACCTTCCTCGATCAGGTAGGTGTTCACGGCTGTGTCGAAAAAGCTGTAGTAGGTCACGTTGTTGACGTGCCCATAAACATCGTTGTCGTGCCAGCGCGTGATGATCGGCTGGAAATGGCGGTAATCGCTGCGCTGTGGAGTCTTTTCGCTCATGGTTTCCTCGATAACGGTTGTGTAGGAGCAGAGCTTGCTCGCGATGGCGTCACCGCTGTCATCTGGCAAACCGTGTCGACGCCATCGGGAGCAAGCTCTGCTCCTACAGGGGAATATCAAGCTTGCGACAGCCGACCGCCTTCGGCCGCCAAGCGACCGATCAAGCCTGCCGGTCGCCAATGCTCGCCCAATTGCGCCTCAAGTGCCAGCAGGCGTTTCTTGATCAGTGTCATGCCTTGGGCATCGGCCCAGGCCATCGGGCCACCTTGAGCCACTGGAAAGCCATAGCCATTGAGGTAGACCAGGTCGATGTCATGGGCCGAGTCGGCGATACCCTCTTGCAGAATCTTCGCGCCTTCGTTGACCAGCGCCAGCAGGCACCTTTCCAGGATCTCCTGAGCGCTGATAGCGCGCCGTTCGTAGCCCAGACCCCGGCTGACCCCGACCACCAGTGCATCGACCTCAGGGTCGTGCTCAGCCTGCCGACTCCCCGGTTCATAGTGATAGAAGCCGTTGCCGGCCTTCTGGCCATAACGACCCAGCTCGCAGAGTCGGTTGTCCACCTGCACCAGTGGGTCGTCCTGGCCCTTGCCGGCCAACTCCCGAGCACGCCAGCCCAGATCGATACCCACCACATCGAACATGCGAAACGGCCCCATGGCGAAGCCAAAGTCCTGCATGGCCTTATCCACCTCATAGGGTAAGGCACCTTCGAGCAGCATCGAGCGCGCTTCACGAACGTAGTTATTGAGCATGCGATTGCCGATAAAACCATGGCAATTGCCGGCCACCACGCTGACTTTGCCCATGCGCTCGCCGAGCGCCTTGGCAGCCTGAAGCACAGCCGGCGCAGTCTTGGCACCGCGCACCACTTCCAGCAACTTCATGATGTGGGCCGGGCTGAAGAAATGCAGGCCCAGCACTTGGGCGGGACGCTTCGTAACCGCTGCAATCGCGTCGATATCCAGCTCTGACGTATTGCTGGCCAAAATGGCAGAGGGCTTGAGCACAGCATCCAGCTCGCGAAAGATGTTTTGCTTGAGCTCCAGGTTCTCGTACACGGCCTCGATCACCAGGTCCACATCGCGGATAGCCGAATAATCCACCGCCGACTCTACCCGCCCCCGTCGCGCCGCCGCCTCTGCTTCATCGATACGCCCTTGGCGCACGTTGTGCGCGTAGGTCTCGGCCACCGCGGCCATGCCCTGCTCCAGCATCTGCGGATTATTGTCCAGCCATTGCACCTGCACGCCGGCATTGGCCAGGCACATGACAATGCCCCGGCCCATGGTCCCGGCGCCGATCACGGCGGTGCGCTGAATGTTGAAAGCGGTCTGGCTCATGCTACTTCCTCGATCATCGGAGCTTCGGATACACCGAACCATAGAACAGCGAGGGGCAGGTTTTGAACTTTATTAGTGTGATACGTGGCATTCGGGGGATGAATACCTGCGCCCACACATGCAAAAGCCGCCCCGAAGGGCGGCTTTGACAGCGGTGCGTTCATCGCGGTGGTCCGGCATTCCGGTAAACCCTGCTCCTGTAGGAGCCAGGCTTGCCTGCGATGGCCGTTACGCATTCCATCAGGCAAACCGCGGTGCGTTCATCGCGGGTAAACCGGAATGCCGGACCACTAGCTCCTACAGCTGAGGACCTGCCTGCTTGATAGCCTCGGAAACTTCGAACTTCTTGAAGTTTTCGATGAACAGACCGGCCAGGCCTTTAGCGGCTTGGTCGTAGGCGGCTTTGTCTTCCCAAGTGTTACGTGGGTTGAGCAGGCCGCCGTCTACGCCTGGGACCGACTTCGGCACGTCCAGGTTGATCACGTCCAGGTGCTCGGTTTCGGCACCGATCAGAGCGCCGCTCTGGATGGCAGCGATCACGCCACGGGTGGTCGGGATGTTGAAGCGCTTGCCAACACCGTAGCCACCGCCGGTCCAGCCGGTGTTGACCAGGTAGACCTTCGAGCCGAAGCCACGGATACGCTTGATCAGCAGTTCAGCGTATTCGCCAGCCGGACGCGGGAAGAACGGGGCGCCGAAGCAGGTGGAGAAGGTCGACTTGATGCCGCTGCCCGAACCCATTTCAGTGGAGCCAACCAGTGCGGTGTAACCCGACAGGAAGTGGTAAGCCGCCTGCTCTTCGCTGAGGATCGACACCGGTGGCAGTACGCCGGTCAGGTCGCAGGTCAGGAAGATCACAGCGTTTGGCTCGCCGCCGAGGTTTTTCGGTGCGCGTTTTTCGATCAGCTCACGCGGGTAAGCGGCGCGGCTGTTCTGGGTCAGGCTGTCGTCGGTGTAGTCCGGCAGGCGAGTTTGTGGATCCAGCACGACGTTTTCCAGCACGGCGCCGAACTGGATGGCTTTCCAGATCACCGGCTCGTTCTTCTCGGTCAGGTCGATGCACTTGGCATAGCAACCGCCTTCGATGTTGAACACCACGCCTTCGCCCCAACCGTGTTCGTCGTCACCGATCAGGTAACGGCTTTCGTCGGCCGACAGGGTGGTCTTACCGGTGCCAGACAGGCCGAAGAACAGGGTGACATCACCCTCTTCGCCCATGTTGGCCGCGCAGTGCATTGGCAGCACGTCGGCCGCTGGCAGCAGGAAGTTCTGCACAGAGAACAGGGCTTTTTTCATTTCGCCGGCGTAACGCATGCCCGCGATCAGCACTTTCTTGGCGGCGAAGTTGATGATCACGGTGCCGTCGGAGTTGGTGCCGTCACGCTCTGGCTCGCACACGAACCAAGGGGCGTTGAGGATCTGCCACTCTTGCTTGGCGCCCGGGTTGTACTGTTCAGGGTTAATGAACAGGCAACGACCGAACAGGTTGTGCCAAGCGGTTTCGGTGGTCATCTTGACCGCCAGGTAGTGCGCCTCATCGGAACCGACGTGCACATGGGAAACAAACCGCTCGCGCTCGCCCAGGTAGGCTTCCACGCGGTTCCACAGGGCGTCGAACTTGTCGGCCGGGAATTTGCGGTTGATCGGGCCCCAGGCGATTGCGTCCTGGGTGCTCGGCTCTTCGACGATAAAACGATCGACCGGCGAACGACCCGTACGGTGACCTGTTTTCACGACCAGCGAGCCATTAGCGGCAAGCTCGCCTTCACCGCGACGGATGGCTTCTTCCACCAGTTGTGCGGTGCTGATATCGGTGTACACGGCGTTGTTGGCTTGCGTCATGAGGTTCCCCATCGGCCGATGGCCGAGTGCTCCAAACGTTTTGTAGTAGACACGTTTTTACTACTACAGCGAAAAAAGTGGCCCGGATTATGCCAGAAAAGCCCAAAAAAAGTAGAGCCCTCCTGTCAGAACAGCGCTATCCCGGCCTTTCACAGGACTTTCTCCTGCGCTGAAGCGTTTTAGTGACGAGTGTCTGACGGGTTGTCCACACCACCGCCTGCGAACAATTGCGCTACATCCGCGGCATCGAACAAATAACGCTCGTTGCAGAACTGGCAATCGATCTCGACCGTGCCGTTGTGTTCCTTGACCAACTGTTCGGCGTCATCGGCGCCCAGGCTGATCAGCGCACGGGCCGAACGCTCGCGCGAGCACGTGCAACGGAATGTCAGCGGCTGGATATCGAACAGGCGCACATCTTCTTCGTGATAAAGGCGATGCAGAATGGTTTCGTTGTTCAGGCTCAACAGCTCTTCGGCGTTCAGGGTATGGGCCAGGGCGGTGATGTGCTGCCAACTGGCGGCGCGATCGTCTTCATCTTTAAGGCGGTCGGCCGGCAGTTGCTGCAGCAGCACGCCGCGCGCACGAGAGCCGTCGGCGTAGAGCCAGAAACGGGTGCCCAGCTGCTCCGATTGCTTGAAGTAGTTGGTGAAGCAGTCTGACAGGCTGTCACCGGCCAGCTCGACGATGCCCTGGTACCGCTGGCCCTGGGTAGGGTCAATGGTCATCACCAGTTCGCTCTGGTCTTGAGGCATCAGCTCGCGCAGGGTGGCGCCGTCGGTGATCTGGTCTTCGTGATAGCGCGCCAGGCCGCGGATCTCGCGCTCGCTGGAGCATTCGATCATCAGCATCGGTACAGGGCCGTTGGAACGCGCCTGAAGCACCAGCAGGCCGTCGAACTTCAAGGTGCCGACCAGCAAGGAGGCGGCCGCCATCAGTTCGCCGAGCAATTGCGCGACCGGACCTGGGTAGGGGTGTTTGGCCAGCACTTCGGCGTAGCTGCGTTCCAGCGAAACCAGTTCGCCGCGCGTGTCGCTGTCGTCGAAAATGAAGCGCTGGGTAAAATCGGTGTCAGGTAGATCGTGCATAAGTCTGTCTGTCTGGATGGGTGACAATGGCGGTTGCCCGCTGCATTACTGTGTTTCCGAGCGCAGCCATTTGGCCAGTTTTTTGCCGGGCGTGCGACGAATGGCGGTGCAGAACGACTACTCGTTGGCGTCATCCTGGAACTGCTGAAGCTGGCGACGCTGCTTCTTGTTCGGCCGACCGTCAGTGCTGACACTCAGCGCGCCCGCCTTGCGCATCGCCGCCGCTTGCTCGCGACGAGCGATGCTTTGCTCGGTTTCGGCGTACAGCAACTGCGCTTCAGGCGCGCCGCGACGGGTCACCGATAGCGCCTTGACGACGACGGTGCGCTCATCAAAACCGGTGCGAATTTGAAACTCATCGCCTATATGGGGTTCTTTCCCCGGTTTGCAACGGTCGCCCCGATGGTGAACCTTGCCACTTTCTATAGCCGCCTTGGCCAGCGCCCGGGTTTTGTAGAAGCGTGCGGCCCACAGCCATTTATCCAGACGCACCTTGTCGTCCGTTTCTGTTTTCTGTGTCACTGCAAAACTCCGTTCATCTCTATAGCGCAAACTTTACTCCGTGCAGCGTCTGGCCAAAACCCCCGCAGCCTGCAGCGCCGATGCCCTCGTATTTCTCAAGCGCGGCACACAATAGCTATCGCCATTTGCTTAAGTTTCTGCCTGAATACCGCGCAAGGACTCAAGGCGTCCCTTTCGGGAGTTTGTGCAGGCGCTATGCTGGGGGGAATTTACCCGCATCATGCCGGGTCAGAGCCCGAGTATTTCCATCGCTGGTTAATCATTTTGAAGACATTCGACCATTTGACAGTTATCGGTTTGCGCGAATGGGTGGCGCTCCCAGGCCTTGGGGTCGCGGGCCTGCGGGCCAAAATCGATACCGGAGCCAGCACATCGAGCCTGCATGCCACAGAAATCGAAACCTTTGTGCGCGAGGGTGAGCAATGGGTGCGTTTCAATGCCCACCTGGGCTCGGTCGTGCAACTGCGTCATCGCCGCTGCGAAGCCCCATTGGTAACGATGAAAACGATCAAAAGCTCCAACGGCCACGCCCAAATCCGCTACGTGATCCGCACGCCATTGGCACTCGGTGATCGGGTCTGGGAAGTGGAATTTACCCTGGCTTGCCGCAAGTCCATGCGTTATCGCTTACTGCTCGGTTCCAAAGCCCTGATCCATGGCCAGTTGGTGGTCAATCCGGGCCTCACTTATGTTCAAGAAAAACCGGCTTTCCCGGTCTCTTCCCCCTCTTCCACAGGTGTTTCATGAAGATCGCTGTCCTGTCGCGCAATCCGCGTCTGTATTCCACTCGCCGCCTGGTCGAGGCGGGTGTCGAACGTGGCCATGAGGTGGTGGTGATCGACACCTTGCGGGCGTACATGAACATCGCCAGCCACAAGCCGCAGATTCACTACCGGGGCAAGCCCATGGAGGGCTTCGATGCGGTGATCCCGCGGATTGGCGCGTCTGTCACGTTCTATGGCTGCGCCGTGTTGCGCCAGTTCGAAATGATGGGCGTGTTCCCCCTCAACGAATCGGTGGCCATCGCCCGCTCGCGCGACAAACTGCGTTCGCTGCAATTGCTGTCACGACGTGGCGTGGGCCTGCCGGTGACAGGCTTTGCCCACTCGCCAGACGATATTCCCGACCTG
Source organism: Pseudomonas sp. KH_021 (assembly GCF_057838865.1). Classification (NCBI taxonomy): domain Bacteria; kingdom Pseudomonadati; phylum Pseudomonadota; class Gammaproteobacteria; order Pseudomonadales; family Pseudomonadaceae; genus Pseudomonas; species Pseudomonas sp. KH_021. The sequence goes on from NZ_CM174477.1 coordinate 6,043,951, forward strand.
ATCCAGATGGTCAACGGCGCGCCGCTGGTGATCAAGGTGCTGGAAGGCACCCAGGGTATCGGCGTGGTGCTGTGCGAAACCACCAAGGCTGCCGAGTCGGTGATCGAAGCTTTCATGGGCCTGAAGCAGAACATCATGGTGCAGGAATACATCAAGGAAGCGGGCGGCGCCGACATCCGCTGCTTTGTGGTCGGCGACAAAGTCATTGCTTCGATGAAGCGCCAGGCCAAACCTGGCGAATTCCGCTCCAACCTCCATCGCGGCGGCACCGCCAGCCTGATCAAGATCACCCCCGAAGAGCGCATGACCGCCATTCGAGCGGCCAAGGTGATGGGCTTGTCGGTGGCGGGTGTGGATATCCTGCGCTCCAACCACGGGCCGCTGGTGATGGAGGTGAACTCCTCGCCTGGGCTTGAAGGGATCGAAACCACCACCGGCAAGGATGTGGCCGGCATCATCATCGAGCATATCGAGAAGAATGGCGGGCCGAACATGACACGGACCAAGGGCAAGGGTTGATTTCGGCGGTGATCTAATAGCGCTACGTCAGTCAGACCGCGGTGCATTCATCGCAGCATAGGTATCTACACAATTCTGGGGCAGCGCGGCTCTTGTAGCCGCTGCCGAGGTACGAGGCTGCGATCGGCGGCGAAGCCGTCGTAAATTCAGGCCCTTCGGTGTGCCTGATGGATTACGGTCTCAGGTTTTACGGCCGCTTCGCTGCCGATCGCAGCCTCGTACCTCGTCAGCGGCTACATTCGTAGCAGTAGACGAGTTCAGCGAGGCTAGGTCCGGGGACGTAGTCCTCGCAAAGCCTGTACTCGCGGTGTATCTGAATACTGAAGTGCCAGGTTTTACGACTGCTGCGCAGCCGGACGTGGCCTCGTTCTACTCGTCCACTGCTACGAAATGCAGTACACCAAAAGATGTGTAGATACCTATGCTGCGATGGGCACACCGCGGTACATCAGGCAAACCGCGGTGCGTTCATCGCGGTGGTTCGGCATTCTGGTAATCCCTACCTGGCTGGCTCGCGAATTTTGTACCAGGCCACGTACAACGCTGGCAGGAATAGCAGCGTCAGCAAGGTGGCGATGATGATCCCGCCAATCATCGCGTAGGCCATCGGCCCCCAGAACACTTCCCGGGCAATCGGGATCATCCCCAGGCTCGCCGCAGCAGCGGTCAGCAGGATCGGCCGGCGTCGATGCTCAGTCGCCTCGATAACTGCATTCCATGGCGTATAACCGTCCCGCTCGAACGACTCGATCTGCGTCACCAGAATCACCGAGTTGCGGATGATGATGCCGATCAACGCCAGAATCCCGAGAATCGCCACAAACCCCATGGGCGTGCCGGTCGGTACCAGCGCGAGCACCACGCCGATCAACCCCAGCGGCGCCACACTGGCCACCAGAAACAGCTTCTGCACACTGTGCAACTGGATCATCAGAAAGGTCGCCATCAAGAACAGCATCAAGGGCACGACCTTGGCAATCGGGCCTTGGGCCTTGGCGCTTTCTTCAACCGTACCCCCGGTTGCCACCTGGTAGCCCACCGGCAACTGGCTGGCAAACTGGTCGATCTCAGGCTTGAGCAACCTCACAAGGTCAGTCGGCTGGATGTCGTCGCTGACCGCCGCCTTGATGGTGATAGTGGGTTTGCGATCTCGCCGCCATACCAACGGCTGTTCAAGTTCGTAACGGACGGTAGCAAAAGACAACAGCGGGATCGACGTGCCGCTCGGGGTGAGGATTTGCAGGTTCTGCAGGGTCTCAGGCGAGCCCCGCTCGCTGTCCACCGCACGGCCAATCACATCGATCAGGTAGATATCGTCTTGCACCTGAGTCACTGGCAAGCCGCTGACGATGCTGTTCATCAGGTTGGCCACATCCTCCGATGACAGCCCCAATTGTCGCGCCTTGTCCTGGGCGATGTCGATGCGTAGCACTTTGCCTGGCTCGTTCCAGTCGTAGATCATTTCGCCGATGTGCGCGTTGTTGTCCAACAGCGTCGCCAGGTCGATCGCGTGCTTGCGCACCCGATCGATATCCGGGCCGCTGACCCGGTACTGGATAGGGCGGCCTACTGGTGGACCCATCTCCAGTGCCTGGACAAAACTGCCGACGCCGACAAAGTCCTCACGCAAGATCGTGTTCAATCGGCCCATCAACGCACCGCGCTCTTCCAGGCCCTTGCTGACAATCACCAACTGCGCGTAGTACGGGTTTTCCAGTTGTTGGTCCAACGGCAGGTAGAAACGGATCGCACCCTGGCCGATATAGGTGCTCCAGCGGACGATGTCCGGGTCATCCTTGATCTTGGCTTCCAGGCGATCAACCGCCAGGCGGGTCTCCTGGATCGAGGCGTTTTGCGGCAAGTTCAGGTCGACCAGGATTTCGGGCCGGTCTGAAGACGGGAAGAACTGGTTTTGCACAAATCGCATGCAGAACACGGCCAGCACAAACAGCAGCACCGTGCCGATAATCGTCAGCCAGCGGTTACGCATGCACCAGATCAGCCCATGGTTGAAGCCGCGGCCAATACGCCCAGGCTCTGCATTGTGCGGCTTTACGTTGGCGCTCAGGATATGCACGCCGATCACCGGGGCAAACAGCACCGCGACGATCCAGGAAACCAGCATGGCCACGGCAATCACCGCAAACAGGGTGAAGGTGTATTCACCGGCCGAACTGGCGTTCAAGCCGATGGGCACGAACCCCGCCACCGTCACCAGGGTGCCGGTCAGCATGGGGAAGGCCGTGGAGGTGTAGGCGAACGTGGCCGCCTGCTCCTTGGTCTCGCCCATTTCAAGGCGGGTGACCATCATCTCCACCGTGATCATGGCATCGTCCACCAGCAACCCGAGGGCGATGATCAAGGCGCCCAGCGAGATCCGCTGCATGGTGATGCCGCTGTATTCCATGAACACGAACACCATCGCCAGCACCAGCGGAATCGAGCAGGCCACCACCAGGCCCGCCCGCACACCGAGGCTGACAAAACTCACCACCAGCACGATGATCACCGCCTCGAACAACGCACTGGTAAAGCCGCCGACCGCCTTCTCGACCACCTCGGCCTGGGATGACACGGTGTGCACGCCAATACCCACGGGCAAGTCGGCCGTCAAGCTCTGCATCCGCTCATGCAGCACCCTGCCGAACTCCTGGATATTGCCGCCAGCTTTCATGGCGATCGCAAGGCCAATACCGGGCTGGCCATTGAAGCGGAACATCGTCGTGGGTGGGTCGACGTAGCCCCGGGTGATGTCGGCAATATCGGCCAACCGATAGAAGCGGTCGTTCAAACGCAGATTGACCGCTTGCAGATCCTTCTCCGAAGCAAACTGCCCGGACGTGCGTACCGAAATGCGCTCCGGCCCCGCCTCAATGACCCCGGCCGGCGTCACGGCGTTCTGCGATTGCAGGCTTTGCACGACCTGGCGCTGATCCAGGCCCAGCGCTGCCAGTTTGCGCGTCGAGAAACTCAGGTAGAGGACTTCATCCTGCTCCCCGATCATCTCGACCTTGCCCAGGCCCGGCACATCGTGGATCTCGGCGCGTACTTGCTCCACATAGTCGCGCAGCTGGCGCATGCTCAAGCCGTCAGCGGTAAAGGCGTAGACCGAGCCGAACACATCACCGAACTCATCGTTGAAACCCGGCCCCTGGATGCCCTGAGGAAAGTCACCGCGGATGTCCTGGATCTTTTTGCGTACCTGGTACCAGATCTGCGGGATGTCTTCGGCCTGGGTGGTGTCGCGCAGGTTGACGAACACCGTCGACTCGCCAGGGCGGGTATAGCTTTTGACGTAGTCGAGCGAGTCGAGCTCTTCGAGCTTTTTCTCGATTCGATCGGTGACCTGATCGAGGGTCTCGTCCTGGGTCGCGCCCGGCCAGCGGGTCTGGATCACCATGGTCTTGATGGTGAAGGACGGGTCTTCCTCTCGGCCCAGGTTGAAGTAGGAAAACACGCCCATCAGCAACGCCACAAACATCAGGTACCAGATGAAAGACTGGTGCTTGAGTGCCCATTCGGACAGATTGAAGCTCCCCTTCATTGCTGGCTTCCCTTATCGAGTTTGATCTTCTGCCCGGGCTTGAGGCTGTTGACGCCAGCGCTGACCACCCGCTCGCCGGGCTTGACCCCGGAAGCCAACAAGACTTTGTTGCCCTCGCGGCTGAGTACCTTGACCTCGTGGGGTGATACCGTGCTGGCGGCCGTATCAATGACCCAGACCTGCGCCTTGCCGTCTATTTCCTGAAGCGCACTGGCCGGCAGTTCGATGCGCGGGGTGATGACTGAGCTCAATGTGACGCTGATCGCCGTACCAAGCCGAAAACCCTGGGGCGTTTGGGCCAGCGTCAAACGGGCCCGCCGGGTGCGCGTGGCGCTTTCAGCCTGGGGTTCGATCTCACGCAACTTGGCCGTGGTATTGATCCCTGGATCGAGTTGCGCCGCCACGGTGAACTCAACGCCCACCGGCATTTGATCGGCCAGGCTCGCGGGCAAGTCGATCACTGCCTCCTTGATCTCTGGCTGAGCCAGAGTCACCACCTGCTGCCCGATGCTCACCACTTGCCCTGCTTCAGCGTGCCAGGCGGTCACCACCGCTGCGTGGTCGCTGTGCAATTCGCTGTAGCCCAGTTGATCACGCGCCTGGCTGACAGCTGCCTTGGCCTGCGTCAACTGAGCGCCGGTGGTTTTCAGGTCGGTCTGGGCGATATCCAATTGCGCCTGGGCGCCGACGCCTCGATTGAACAACTCTTGCTGGCGACGGGCATTGGCCTGGGCGTTGATCCATTGCGCCTGGATCTTGGCCAGATCGCCTTCGCTGGCGCGCAACTGGTTTTGCTGATCGGTGGGGTCCAGCGCTGCCAACAAGGCACCCTTGGCCACCTGGGTGCCTACGTCGACATAACGCCGGGCGATCCGCCCCGACACGCGAAAGCCCAAGGTGCTTTCGTAGCGCGCTTGAATGGTGCCGGCAAAGCGGCCATAAGTTTCCTGATCCTGCGCCTTGACCTCGACGGACAGCACGGGCCTGATTTGCTCTGGCGCCTGTTCTTCCTTGGAACAGGCCGTCAGCAGCAGGCCACCCAATATCCACAGCGCAAGTTGCCTCATGGTTTGCTGGCCTCGGCAATTTCTACCTGCATCCCGGGGTGCAGCAGTTGCCCTCCGGCCACGACCACTCGCTGGTTGTTGTCCAGACCGTCGCTGATGATCACTTTACCGGTCAGGTAGCGCGCGACCTTGACGTCCTTGAGGCTGACCTTGTTGCCCTCACCCACCACCCACACCGCGGGCGAGCTCAGGTTCTTGGTCAGGGCCGACCAGGGCAAGGCAATACTCGACTTGCCTGGCGGGCTTGCCGTGGCGCTGACCACCGACCCCAGGTCCATGCCGTCGGGCAGGCTTTGCAAGGCCACCTTGACCTGCACCGTACCGCTGTCGGCCGAAACCGTGGGCGTGACCTCGCGCACTTTGCCTTGGGCCTGGATTTTCGGATTGTCCAGCAGGCTGATGGTGATGACGCGATCTTTGGGTGGGTCGATCAGCAGGGACTCATAGACGTTGAATACGGCGTCGCGCTCTCCGTCACGGGCCAGGCTGTAAATCGGCACCGTGGCCTGCACCACCTGCCCTACCTCAGCCTGACGCGCCGTAATCACGCCAGGCGCTTCTGCGATCAGGTCGGTGTAACTGAGTTGTTCACGGGCGTTGGCCTGTTGCGCCTGGGCGGCTTTTAACGCGCTCTGATTGGCACGCAAGTTGGCCTCGGCCGAATCGTATTCGCTGCGGCTGGTGTAGCCCTTGGGCAACAGCTTTTGCTGGCGCACAAAGGCTGCACTGGTTTGCGTCACCCGCGCCTGGGCGGCAAACACCTCGGCGTTGGCCGACTCCAGCGCCGTTTGCAAATCCTTGGGGTCCAGCCGCGCCAGCACTTGCTTGGCCGTGACCCGGTCCCCCACATCGACCTTGCGCTCGATGATCTTGCCACCCACCCGGAACGACAGGTCGGCTTGCACTCGCGCCTGGATATCACCCGTGAGCGTCACCGCCGCCGCAAACTCCGTTGCCGCCACCGACTCCACCCGCACACGTGGCAATTGCGGCTCGGTGGGTTTGCTTTTTTCGCAGCCGGTCAGCACGGTCAGGCAAGCCAGGCCGAGTAACAACGTCGATCGAAGAGCAGCCATACAGGCTCCTTGCTTGTGCGGTACGGCTCTGGGGGTTGCGAGGGAAAGCGTAGTTCAGGGTGGGGGCGATGCACGTTTCTGCCCAGAGGGCTTTTTGTAGGAGCAGAGCTTGTCGGGGCGCCGAACCGTCGCGATGGCGTCAATGCAGCTCTTCAGTCAAACCGCGTCGCCTGCATCGCCGGCAAGCCGTGCTCCTACAATGTGGCAGCAGAGCTTGCTAGCGATTGTGTCGATGCGAGCGTTCAATCAAACACTACAAGCAAGTCCCCGGGCGTGATCGCACCTCATCCAAAACGTCACAACCATCCTGCAACAGCAAGTACGCCACATCGGCAACTGCAGATATATCGCGGGTTTCCATGGCAGCAGTATTGAGACAGGAAAGGCTGATCATCAGCTCTTTGGCGGTGCGGATGCGCGTATCAGCGAAGGCCAACAGGTCGGGAACAGTGGCGTCGGGGTTGATGAGCATTACCGCAGGTTCGCGGGAAATGTCAGTCAGCGGGATTTCTTTGGCCATGGGCAAATTCCTTGAGCAAAAGGACTCAGCGGCCTCAAAGGCTGCTGGGTAGTTAAGTGCTGTACACATGGCTCGGGCTTGCACGCCCGGTCGCTGATTTGGCAGCGACGGGCGAACTATAGGGGAGCGGGTTCGGGGGATGCAAGTTTGCTCAGGCCCAATGGGCTTTTTGTAGGAGCAGAGCTTGTCGGGGCGCCGAACCGTCGCGATGGTATCAATGCAGTTATTAAGTCAAACCGCGTCGCCTGCATCGCCGGCAAGCCGCGCTCCTACCCTAGCCCGTTTGTGCCATGTGAGTTCAGGAGAGGGGGTTGATGGGGATGGATTGTGCCACCTGGGCGACACAGCGCTTGAGCCGCGCCTCCAGGTTGCGATCCGGCATGGCGTGGCTGCGCAGCGCGTTGATCGTCTGGGTCACGTATTCATGAGTGGTGCCGGAGCGCCCACAGGCGCTGGACAGTACATGGCTGAACAGATGGTCCGGCAGATCACCGGCGTAGCTGGGTAGGTGCCGCTCCAGCACAAAGCCTAAGGCCTGGACCTTGCTGCCATCTTCAAGCCGGCAGGTCAGCCAGTGCGGCCGATAAGACGGGTATGGCATCTCCCGCTGCCACAGCGCCAACAGCGACTCCTCAAGCCCTTCATCCGCCAGCCGATAGGCAAACCCGCTGCATGAACCACCCCGATCCAGCCCAAACACCAGGCCCGGTTTTTCCGGCGTGCCACGGTGCTCCATGGACCACAAGTACAGCCCGCGATGATAGCCATGCACCCGCGCGCGACGCCGTTCGCTGCTGGAGCACTCCGGCCGCCAGATCAACGAACCATAGGCAAATAACCACACCGGCCCACCTTTATGCTTGAGCAGGGTGTTGCGCATCGAGTTCAGCAGTTGTTCATGCGTGAGTTGCGGCCCAAAGTCGACCGACGGGGGATAAGCAGGATGCACACAAGGTTGTTCAGTCACCGACATAAGCGTCGCCAAATATTCCTCGCGCCTACCCAAGTAAGCACTGCAAGCGAATAAAGTCCGTGCCCTCACCGTACGGCAGCCAGACCCCGCAGATCAAGGGCTTGCGGCTGAATGGCGGTCGCCGCCTTGATAAAAATGAGTATAGCGATAGTTCTTCCGAACAGCGCCTTGCCTATAAGGGTGAAGAAAATTCTCGGTGGTAGCACGCCCAAAACTGACACCTCATACGCTTACAATGAGTCGCAGCTGCACTGCTGGGTGGCGTGGATTGAGCGATGGATTGGCCGTCCGGAAGGAGATTCGGCTCCGAGAATTTGGCTCGAACCGACCTGACGTTTTCCTGGAGTAGAAAAAGACGCGGGGAACTCGTTTTCCGAGTTCCCCGCGATACTACGGTCAGCCGATGCCTAACAGAACGATACTCGGCGCTTATTGCCTGACCTCGTTCAACGGTGCTCGCTCGGGCCCACAGGGAAAATTCCCCCTGCTTCATGTTTAAGGACCACCGGGCATAGAAGTGGTCGACTGCCGGACAAGACTACAAAACCCAAGCTCGGAAATCAACAACGTGCAGTGATATTAAACCCTGCTGAGCAAACACAGGGCCGAAACCTCGGCGGCTCCAGCTCCGGTAAGCAGCCGGTGAGCGGTGCGGAGCGTAGCGCCCGAGGAAAACAGATCATCAACCAACAGAATACGATGGCCCGCAACCGCAGCATCGGGAGCGAGTACGAGTGGCTCGATATAGTCGCGAAGGCGCTGGTCAACATTTTTCATCGCGAAGCTGCTGTTGTGCGATTTTCGCAGTGTACCGATCAGTGCCGCAGCAAGACTTTTGAGTTTCTTTGGAATCTCGTCAGCATCGTATTTCGCCTCAAGTTCAGCAATCACTTGGGTTGCTGAGCGCTTCAAGAAAAGCCCCGTCTCCAACTGGGCTTCCGGCTGAAACCGGCCTGCCTTTTTTGCCACGTAGCGCGCTATGGGCTTGCTCGACGGGAGTGGTGTGATCTTGTCATAGGGAACTTGGGACATGTAGATGCTGAGAGTGGTCAGGAAATTTGGCCGGAAAGCCCACAGTTGTTCGTCCGAAATCGAATAACGGTGCAGACCCTTCAATGCGTAGATGAATGGATTTCCATCGCCATCATTACCCCTCGCCTTACGGCGGCGGAAGATAGAGGCGACCGAAAGCGATCCTACCGTCTGCATGTGCGGCTTGCGATCCGTTGAGGTATCGAGCAAGTTCTGATGCTCAGCGTTGTAGATAACCTCACGCCGACCGTTCGCCGTTCCCCTTACGTCGATGCCCAAAGCTTTCCCCAAGCCATGCAAAAGGAGCCTTGTATCACACCTGACCTCTTTCACGTCGCGGCATTTTGGATACTCAAAATGTTAGCGAACTAGCCGATATTTTTATGGGAAACGTCTGACGCAATTACCAGATTTCACCGTGTGCGCTCTGCGCTATTTTCACCACACGAACACCCTTTCAAGCAGATATTGAAGCTCAAAAATTAAACTCGGTCTTACGTGGAGTTTTTGTGAGTATTTATAGGGCGGGGTTACTAAATGACTCAGATTCCTCTCGGCTTAATTGCAGGGTTATAACGGCGACGGCTCACTGTTTTTGAAGTGCGCCGTGCTAGCAAGAATCAATTGCGGGGGGCGTAGGCGAATACATCGGCGCGCATTTGATGCGCGTCCATGCCCTTCTCGACCAAGGCGTCGAGGGTGGCGTAGATCATGGCCGGCGAACCGCTGGCGTAGACATGCACAGAGGAGAGGTCGGTGATGTCTTCGCAGACCGCTTCGTGCAGCATGCCACAGCGCCCTTCCCAGCCACACAGATCGCTGACGACCTTGTGAAGGTGCAGGTTGGGCAGTTGCTGCCAGCTGTCCCACGCATCGATGCGGTAGAAGTCTTCCGGTCGACGCACGCCCCAGTACAGGTGGACCGGGTGCTTGAAACCCGCCGCTCGGCAGTGCTCGACCAAACTGTGCATCTGCGCCATGCCGGTGCCCGCGGCAATCAGCACCAGCGGGCCGTCTGGCAGCTCGGCCAAGTGGGTATCGCCAAAGGGCAGTTGCAGGCGCGCCATGCCATTGCGCTGCAACTGCTCGATCAAGCTGCGAGCGCTCGGCTCGCGGGCCAGTACGTGCATTTCCAGCTCGCGGCCGGCAGACGGCGCGCTGGCCAGCGAGAACGCCGATTTCTCGCCATTCTCACGTTCGATCATCAGGTATTGCCCCGCGTGGTAGCGCGGTGGCTTGCCAGCCGGCGCTCGCAGGCGCACACGCCAGACGTCGCCGCCCAGATCCACACATTCGCTCAGCTGGCAGGCCATGCTGCGTACCGGCAGCTCGCCCAGGGCCAACACACCGTCCCAGAGGACCGTGCAGTCTTCCAGCGGTTCGGCTATACAGGTGAACAGCTCGCCATGATCGCGAACTTCACCGGCCTGCTGGATCCGACCATCGACCAGCAAGGCCGCACAAATGTGGCAGTTGCCATTACGACAGCTTTGCGGGCAGTCATAGCCCAGACGCCGTGCGGCATCGAGAATCCGTTCTCCGGGCAACATCTGAAGCACTGCGCCGGAAGGCTGCAAGGTCACACGCATCAATCTATTCCCAACTGATTCCACATTTCGTCGATTCGGCGCGTCACGGCATCATCCTTGACGATCACCCGGCCCCACTCGCGGCTGGTTTCACCCGGCCACTTGTTGGTGGCGTCCAGGCCCATTTTCGAGCCCAGGCCCGACACTGGGGATGCAAAGTCCAGGTAGTCGATCGGCGTGTTGTCGATCAAGACCGTGTCGCGCTTGGGGTCCATGCGCGTGGTAATGGCCCAGATCACGTCGTTCCAGTCGCGCGCGTTGATGTCGTCGTCGGTGACGATAACGAATTTGGTGTACATGAACTGTCGCAGGAACGACCAGACCCCCAGCATCACGCGCTTGGCATGCCCCGGATACTGCTTCTTCATGGTCACCACCGCCATGCGGTAGGAGCAGCCCTCAGGCGGCAGATAGAAGTCGGTGATTTCCGGGAACTGTTTCTGCAGGATCGGCACGAATACTTCGTTCAGTGCCACGCCCAGAATGGCCGGCTCATCGGGCGGGCGACCCGTGTAGGTGCTGTGGTAGATCGGCTTGCGGCGATGGGTGATGCGCTCAACGGTGAACACCGGGAAGCTGTCCACTTCGTTGTAGTAACCGGTGTGGTCGCCATAGGGGCCTTCAGCGGCCATTTCGCCTGGATGAATCACGCCCTCAAGGACGATTTCGGCGCTGGCCGGCACTTGCAGGTCATTGCCACGGCATTTGACCAACTCGGTACGGTTGTCGCGCAAAAGGCCGGCAAACGCATATTCGGAGAGGCTGTCCGGCACGGGCGTCACGGCGCCAAGAATAGTCGCAGGGTCAGCGCCCAAGGCGACCGATACCGGGAACGGCTGGCCCGGGTGCTTCTCGCACCACTCGCGGTAATCCAGCGCGCCGCCGCGATGGCTCAACCAGCGCATGATCACCTTGTTACGACCGATCACCTGCTGGCGATAAATGCCCAGGTTCTGGCGTTCCTTGTTCGGCCCGCGAGTGACAGTCAGGCCCCAGGTAATCAGCGGCGCTACGTCGCCCGGCCAGCAGTGCTGCACCGGCAACATGCCCAAGTCGACGTCATCGCCCTCGATGACCACTTCATGGCACGCCGCATCCTTGACCACCTTGGGGGCCATGGCGATGATTTTTTTGAAGATTGGCAGCTTCGACCAGGCATCTTTCAGGCCTTTGGGCGGCTCCGGCTCCTTGAGAAAGGCCAACAGCTTGCCGATCTCACGCAATTGCTCGGTGGATTCGGCGCCCATGCCCATGGCCACCCGCTCGGGCGTACCGAACAGGTTGCCCAACACCGGGATATCGAAACCGACGGGGTTTTCGAACAACAGCGCCGGGCCCTTCTTGCGCAGGGTACGATCGCAAATCTCGGTCATCTCCAGCACAGGAGAAACCGGGACCTGGATGCGTTTCAATTCTCCGCGCTGCTCAAGCTGCTGCACGAAATCCCGTAGATCCTTGAATTTCATCGACCATGCCAATCAGAAAAGAGTGCTACATCCTACCTGCTCCGAAGGGCGCTGGCACTCAAGGCTGATCATCGAACTGCACTAAAGGGTAATGCGGCGGTGCTTTTTCTCCCATAAAGAGCGGTTCGAGCAATGGCTCGATAAACTGCGCCCCCGCGTCGGACAAATGATTGTCGTCCTTGTAGAGCGATAGAGAACCACAGCGATGACAACAATGGCTCGCAAGCCATAACGATCCTTGTTTTTCTTGTTACAAAAATGGCGCCCCTAGAGGCGCCATTTCTTATTGCTGACAAACCGTGTCGCGGTTTGCCTGATCCATTGCGTCGCGCCTATCGCAGGCAAGCCTGGCTCCTACAGCGGCCTGTAGGAGCAGGTGGTCCGGCATTCCGGTTTACCCGCGATGAATGCACCGCGGATTTTCTTACTTGCGCTTCATCGACAGGAAGAACTCGTCGTTGGTCTTGGTCTGTTTCAGCTTGTCGACCAGGAACTCGATAGCGGCAACTTCGTCCATTGGGTGCAGCAGCTTGCGCAGGATCCACATGCGCTGCAGTTCGTCGTCGGCGGTCAGCAGCTCTTCGCGACGGGTACCGGAGCGGTTGATGTTGATGGCCGGGAAGACGCGCTTCTCGGCGATCTTGCGGTCCAGGGGCAGTTCCATGTTGCCGGTACCCTTGAACTCTTCGTAGATCACTTCGTCCATCTTCGAGCCGGTTTCAACCAGCGCGGTGGCGATGATGGTCAGCGAGCCGCCTTCTTCGATGTTACGAGCGGCACCGAAGAAACGCTTTGGTTTTTCCAGGGCGTGGGCATCGACACCACCGGTCAGCACCTTGCCGGAGCTTGGGATCACGGTGTTGTAGGCACGGGCCAGACGGGTGATGGAGTCCAGCAGGATCACCACGTCCTTCTTGTGCTCGACCAGGCGCTTGGCCTTCTCGATCACCATCTCGGCAACCTGTACGTGACGGGTTGGCGGCTCGTCGAAGGTGGAGGCAACCACTTCGCCGCGCACAGTACGCTGCATCTCGGTCACTTCTTCCGGGCGCTCGTCGATCAGCAGGACGATCAGGTGCACTTCCGGATTGTTACGCGTGATGTTGGACGCGATGTTCTGCAGCATGATGGTCTTGCCCGCCTTCGGCGGAGCAACGATCAGGCCACGCTGGCCTTTACCGATCGGCGCACACAGGTCGATTACACGGCCGGTGAGGTCTTCGGTGGAACCGTTACCGGCTTCCATCTTCATGCGCACGGTCGGAAACAGTGGCGTCAGGTTTTCGAACAGGATCTTGTTCTTCGCGTTTTCTGGACGGTCGAAGTTGATCGTGTCGACCTTGAGCAGGGCGAAATAACGCTCGCCTTCTTTAGGCGGGCGGATCTTGCCGACGATGGTGTCGCCAGTGCGCAGGTTGAAACGGCGGATCTGGCTGGGGGAGACGTAGATGTCGTCCGGGCCGGCAAGGTACGAAGCATCAGCCGAACGCAGGAAGCCGAAGCCGTCCTGGAGAATCTCCAGCACGCCGTCACCAGATATTTCCTCGCCGCTTTTCGCATGCTTTTTCAACAGGGAGAAAATCACATCTTGCTTGCGCGAACGGGCCATATTGTCTATGCCCATCTGTTCGGCCATTTCGAGCAGATCGGTAATCGGCTTTTGCTTGAGTTCAGTCAGGTTCATAAGGGAATGACGTAATCATGATAGGAGGGGAGGAATTAAGCACCTGGCTTAATGAGGCCGCGCCGCAGAGAAGGCGACAGGATCGCGTACTTATTCGAGTAGGAGTGCGTCGGCGACGGCTTGCAGGGGGCACTGGAGAAACCAGCGCGAGGCCGAATGTATCACTTGCTTTTTCTGGCGTCTAGTCGTTCGCCAAAGAAAAGCCCCGCGAGGTGCGGGGCCATTCGACTCAGATGTTGGCGTCCAGGAACGCGGCCAGCTGAGACTTGGACAGTGCGCCGACCTTGGTCGCCTCGACGTTGCCGTTCTTGAACAGCATCAGCGTCGGGATACCACGCACGCCGTGCTTGGCCGGGGTTTCCTGGTTTTCGTCGATGTTCAGCTTGGCGACGGTCAGTTTGCCCTTGTAGGTTTCAGCAATCTCGTCCAGAACCGGTGCAATCATCTTGCAAGGGCCGCACCATTCAGCCCAGTAATCGACCAGTACCGCACCTTCGGCCTTGAGAACATCCGCCTCGAAACTGGCGTCGGATACGTGCTTGATAAGATCGCTGCTCATGGAAATCTCCGGGGTCGTAAGCAAAAACGTCGTTCATCATAACGGCCCAGGCGGCCTACAGGAAGCCGAGGGTGATTGAGTGTAACTATAGATGTGCATGAAGCGGCGTATCAGGTGATTTGTCAGCCCAGGCTGGACCTTCTTCCAGGCTCTATCAGAATTTTCTTACCCTTTTGCGATTACCTGCCTTAAGTCACAGCATATGACGCTTCGCGTTGGCGGCACGTAAGGATCGTGGCACGATGGCGAGGTTATCGACCAGGATCCTCACCATGCCGCAATCCACAGCCAAGAATCTTTCCTTGATCGCTGCCATCGACCTGGGCTCCAACAGCTTCCATATGGTTGTTGCCAAGGCTCACCACAGCGAGATCCGCATACTGGAGCGGCTCGGAGAAAAGGTTCAGCTGGCCGCCGGCATCGATGAAGAGCGCCGGCTCAGCGAAGAGTCCATGCAACGCGGCCTCGACTGCCTCAAGCGCTTTTCCCAACTGATCAACGGCATGCCAGCAGGCGCCGTGCGTATCGTCGGCACCAACGCCCTTCGCGAAGCCCGCAACCGCGGCGAATTCATCCGCCGCGCCGAAGAAATCCTCGGCCACCCCGTCGAAGTCATCTCTGGCCGTGAAGAAGCGCGCCTGATTTACCTGGGTGTGTCCCACACCTTGGCCGACACCCCCGGCAAGCGCCTGGTGGCCGACATTGGCGGTGGTAGTACCGAGTTCATCATTGGCCAACGCTTCGAGCCGCTGCTGCGCGAAAGCCTGCAGATGGGTTGCGTGAGCTTTACCCAGCGATACTTTCGCGATGGCAAGATCACCCCGGCGCGCTATGCCCAGGCCTACACCGCTGCGCGCCTTGAGCTGATGAGCATTGAAAACGGCCTGCACCGGTTGGGCTGGGACGAGGCCATCGGCTCATCGGGCACCATCCGCGCCATCGGCCTTGCGCTCAAGGCCGGTGGCCAGGGCTCTGGCGAGGTCAATGCCGATGGCCTGGCCTGGCTCAAGCGCAAGCTGTTCAAGCTGGGCGATGTCGACAAGATCGACTTCGACGGCATCAAGCCAGACCGCCGGGCGATCTTCCCGGCCGGCCTTGCCATCATGGAGGCGATTTTCGATGCGCTGGAGTTGCAGCGCATGGACCACTGCGAAGGCGCGCTGCGTGAAGGCGTGCTGTATGACCTGCTCGGCCGTCATCACCATGAAGACGTGCGTGACCGCACCCTGACCTCCCTGATGGAGCGCTACCACGTCGACCTCGGCCAGGCTGCGCGGGTAGAACGCAAGGCCCTGCACGCTTTCGATCAAGTGGCCAAGGCCTGGGATCTTGAAGACGGTATCTGGCGCGAACTGCTGGGATGGGCTGCCAAGGTGCATGAGGTGGGCCTGGACATCGCCCACTATCACTACCACAAGCACGGCGCCTACCTGATCGAGCACTCCGACCTGTCAGGTTTCTCGCGCGAAGACCAGCAAATGCTGGCGCTGCTGGTGCGTGGCCACCGGCGCAACATTCCCAAGGATAAATTTGCCGAATTCGGCGAAGAGGGGCAAAAACTGATTCGCCTGTGCGTGCTGTTGCGCTTTGCGATTCTGTTTCACCACATCCGTGGCACCCAAGAGATGCCCAAAGTGACTCTCAACGCCAATGGCGACAGCCTGGACGTGCAATTCCCCAAAGGCTGGCTGGATGAAAACCAGCTAACCCAGGCGGACTTTGCGCTGGAAGCGGAATGGCTGACGCGCGTGGGATTTGTGCTCAGCGTTCACTGAGAGCTGCGATGGCATCACCGCGGTGTGTAGGAGCCAGCCTTGGCTGCGATGGCCACGCCGCAGTGTATCAGGCAAACCGTGGCGCGTTTATCGCGACGGTTCGGCGCCCCGACAAGCTCTGCTCCTACAGCGATGGCCGCGCCGCGGTGTATCAGGCAAACCGTGGCGCGTTCATCGCGGTGGTCCGGCATCCCGGTAAACCCGGCTCCTACAGGGCATCAGCGAACGATGAGCACCGGGTTGCTCAGGCGCTCCAGCAGGGTCGCCTGCGCGCTACGCGGGTTCTGGTTGCCGGTTGGCGTGCTGCGCACATAACGGCCATCAGGCTGCAGAATCCAGGCGTGGGTGTTGTCGGTCAGATACCCCTCCAACTCCTTTTTCACCCGCAGGATCAGCTTCTTGCCCTCGACCGGGAAGCAGGTCTCGACGCGCTTGTCGAGGTTGCGCTCCATCCAGTCAGCGCTGGACAGGTACAACTGCTCGTCGCCGCCATTGAGGAAATAGAACACCCGCGTGTGCTCCAGGAATCGCCCGATGATCGAGCGCACCTGGATATTGTGCGATACCCCCGGGATACCCGGGCGCAAGCAACACATGCCGCGCACGACCAAGTCGACACGCACGCCCGACTGGCTGGCCTTGTACAGCGCCTTGATGATTTTCGGGTCGGTCAGCGAGTTGAATTTGGCAATGATATGGGCAGGCTTGCCTTCGAGCGCGAACTGGGTTTCACGCGCGATCATGTCGAGCATGCCCTTTTTCAGGGTAAACGGCGCATGCAACAGCTTTTTCATGCGCAAGGTCTTACCCATGCCGATCAACTGGCTGAACAATTTGCCGACGTCTTCACACAAGGCGTCGTCAGAGGTCAGCAGGCTGTAGTCGGTGTACAGGCGGGCGTTGCCGGCATGATAGTTACCCGTACCCAAATGGGCATAACGGACGATCTCGCCCGCCTCACGGCGCAGAATCAGCATCATCTTGGCGTGGGTCTTGAAGCCGACCACGCCGTAGATGACGACCGCACCGGCCGCTTGCAAGCGGCTGGCCATCTGCAGGTTGGATTCTTCGTCAAAGCGCGCACGCAGCTCGATCACCGCGGTCACTTCCTTGCCGTTACGCGCGGCATCGACCAAGGCGTCGACGATTTCCGAGTTGGCGCCGCTGCGATACAGCGTTTGGCGCACGGCCAGGACATGCGGGTCCTTGGCGGCCTGACGCAGCAGGTCGATCACCGGAGTGAAAGACTCGAATGGGTGTAGCAACAGGATGTCCTGCTTGCTGACCACGCTGAAAATGTTTTCGCTGTTGGTCAACAGCTTGGGAATCGCCGGGGTAAACGGTGTGTATTGCAGCTCTGGGTGGCTGTCCAGGCCGGTGATGCTGAACAGACGCGTCAGGTTGACCGGTCCATTGACCTTATACAGCTCGGTTTCGCTCAGGCTGAACTGCTTGAGCAGGTAGTCCGACAGGTGCTTGGGGCAATTGTCAGCGACTTCCAGGCGTACTGCATCGCCATATCGACGCGAGAACAGCTCACCGCGCAGGGCGCGAGCCAGGTCTTCCACATCTTCGGAATCCAGTGCCAGGTCCGCGTTTCGGGTCAGGCGAAACTGGTAGCAGCCCTTCACCTTCATGCCCTGGAACAGGTCATCGGCGTGGGCATGGATCATCGATGAGAGGAACACGTAGTTGTCGCCAACGCCCCCCACTTCCTCCGGCACCTTGATGACGCGTGGCAGCAGGCGTGGTGCCGGGATGATTGCCAGGCCCGAGTCGCGACCAAACGCATCGATACCTTCAAGCTCGACGATGAAGTTCAGGCTCTTGTTCACCAGCAACGGGAACGGGTGCGTTGGGTCGAGGCCGATCGGCGTGATGATCGGAGCGATCTCATCGCGGAAAAAGCGCCGGACCCAGGTCTTGATCTTGGTCGTCCACTGGCGGCGACGGATGAAGCGAATCTGATGCTTCTCCATCTCCGGCAGCAGAATGTCGTTGAGAATCGCGTATTGGCGATCCACATGCCCATGAACCAACTCGCTGATGCGCGCCAGCGCCTGATGCGGTTGCAAGCCATCGGCACCGGCCTGTTCACGGGCGAAGGTAATTTGCTTCTTCAGGCCCGCCACGCGAATTTCGAAGAACTCATCCAGGTTGCTGGAGAAGATCAGCAAGAACTTCAGCCGCTCCAACAGCGGATAGGACTCATCCAGTGCCTGTTCCAGCACCCGGATGTTGAACTGCAGCTGGGACAGCTCGCGATGGATGTACAGGCTGCTATCGTCCAGCCCTGGTACGGCATGTACCGGGGCTGGCGTGGCGGCTGGCACTGGCATGGCGGCCGCCACCGGCGTCTCGGCAGGTGGCGAGTCGACCGGTTCGAGCTCTGGCGGTATTTCGACGACTTGCTCGAGCACAGGCTGAGCTTCCTTCACGGTAACTTCGGTGAGTGCTTCGTTGTTCATCTAGCGTTCCTGAAGGGCGTTACTGCCCTCTCATCAATTGTGCGGCGCGAATAGCGAAATACGTGAGGATGCCATCGGCACCCGCGCGCTTAAATGCCGTCAGGGATTCGAGAATCACCCCTTCGCTGAGCCAACCGTTCTGGATCGCGGCCATGTGCATGGCGTATTCGCCACTGACCTGATACACGAAGGTCGGGACCTTGAACTCATCCTTGACCCGGTGAAGGATATCCAGATATGGCATGCCTGGCTTGACCATAACCATATCGGCGCCTTCAGCGAGGTCGGCAGCGACTTCGTGCAGCGCTTCGTTGCTGTTGGCCGGGTCCATCTGGTAGGAGGCCTTGTTCGCCTTGCCCAGGTTCAACGCCGAGCCGACTGCATCACGGAATGGGCCGTAGTAGGCGCTGGCGTACTTGGCCGAGTAGGCCATGATGCGCACGTTGACGTGACCCGCCAGCTCCAGGGCTTCGCGGATCGCCTGGATGCGGCCGTCCATCATGTCCGAAGGGGCAACCACTTGGGCACCGGCCTCGGCATGGGACAGGGCCTGGCGCACCAGCGCATCAACGGTGATGTCGTTCTGGACGTAGCCTTCTTCGTCGAGAATGCCGTCCTGTCCGTGCGTGGTAAACGGGTCCAGGGCGACGTCGGTGATCACGCCCAGCTCCGGGAAACGGTCACGCAAAGCGCGAGTGGCGCGCTGGGCAATACCCTCGGGGTTCCAGGCTTCGCTGCCATCAAGGGATTTTTTTTCGGGCGGGGTGACCGGGAACAGCGCCAGCGCCGGAATGCCCAGCTCTACCCAGTGTTCGGCTTCCTTGAGCAGCAAGTCGATGCTCAGACGCTCCACGCCTGGCATGGACGGGATGTCTTCACGGCGGTTTTCGCCATCCAGTACAAATACCGGCAGGATGAGATCGTCGACAGTCAGGACATTTTCACGGACCAGACGACGAGAAAAATCATCACGGCGATTACGACGCAGGCGAGTGGCAGGAAACAAACGGTTAGCGGGGGTAAAGCTCACGGCAAACTCCTGAGCCCGCTCTAGCGGGCGAGCGCGACAGTTATAAGCGGCCATTATGACGGTTGTATTACAGCTATTGACAACCCTGCAACTGGTGGCCGCAGCCATTGTCCTTGTAGGAAATGTTCACGTCGAGACACATTTGGACACTTTCCCCGACGCGCGCGAAGGGTTAGGCTGCGCGTTCATTTCGCCAGCATCCAGAAAATGCTCCAACAATTCCTGCAGGATTTCGGCTACTTAGCCCTTTTTCTTGGTACCTTTTTTGAAGGCGAGACCATTCTGGTCCTGGCCGGCTTTCTTGCGTTCCGAGGATACATGGACATCAACCTGGTGGTTGTTGTTGCATTCTTCGGCAGCTACGCCGGTGATCAGCTGTGGTATTTCCTGGGCCGTAAGCACGGTCGCAAGCTGTTGGCACGTAAGCCGCGCTGGCAGTTGATGGGTGACAAGGCCCTGGAGCACATCCGTCGCCACCCGGATATCTGGGTACTGAGCTTTCGCTTCGTCTACGGTCTGCGCACGGTGATGCCGGTGGCGATTGGCTTGTCTGGCTATCCGCCGGGCCGTTACCTGCTGCTCAATGGTATTGGCGCGGCCATCTGGGCTGCGGCGCTGGGTGCGGCGGCGTATCACTTTGGTGCCGTGCTCGAAGGCTTGCTGGGCAACGTCAAGAAATACGAGCTCTGGGTGCTTGGCGCGTTGCTGCTGCTGGGCGGCTGCCTGTGGCTACGCCGCCGCATCAAGGCCGCGCGCGTGGCTCGCAAGGCAAAAGCCTGACCGCATCGACTGCATCGCGGCTAAAGCCGGCTCCTACATGCTGTGTAGGAGCAAGGTTTACCTGCGATGGCCATAGGTATCTACACATCTTTTGGCGTACTGCTACGAATGTAGCCGCTGACGAGGTACGAGGCTGCGATCGGCAGCGAAGCGGCCGTAAAACCTGAGACCGCAATCCATCAGGCACACCGAAGGGCCTGAATTTACGACGGCTTCGCCGCCGATCGCAGCCTCGTACCTCGGCAGCGGCTACAAGAGCCGCGCTGCCCCAGAGTTGTGTAGATACCTATGCTGCGATGGCCACACCGCGGTATCAGAAAGACCGCATCAACTTCATCGCAGGCAAGCCTGGCTCCTACGCCGAAGGGGTGGCGGTGTTGATGGGTGAGGTTCGGCTGTAATAGAGTCCGATCAGGCTGAGTAGGCTGTAGCACCCCAGTGCCAACCAGCCAAGCGTCGTGCCCGCAAAAAACGCCACCAACGGCACGTTCGACAGTAACCGCAGCCACTCAAGCTTCGGCCCCCAAGGCCGATTCTCGAGCAACACCCCCAGCACGAACAAGCCGAACGCCATCCATCCCCACCCCAGCCACAGCGCCGCAGCTGTCAGTTGCTCGCCGTGCCCGAGCAAGTAGCTGCCTACCGCGAGATACAGCGTGAACTGCACGGCGATATAAACCTGTTGACCCGGTGCCAGGATCACCTCGAATTTGCGGAACTGGCTCAGGTCCGGTTTGGCCTGTGGATAACGCTGCGCAACATCCGCCGGGCGCCAGCCAGTGGGCATGAACCAGATCCGCAGCTTGTCCCATAGCCGCTCGGTGCGCCGCGCATCGGCCCACAGCTGGGCATAGAACTGCAGGTTGGCCCACAGTGGATTCCAGCTCGCCAGTGGCGTGGTCACCCCAAAGATCACAGGCTCCCTGGCGTCCTCCTCCTGGAAAGTGCCGAACAAACGGTCCCAGACAATGAACACTCCGCCGTAATTGCGATCAATGTAAAGACGGTTCTGGGCATGGTGGACGCGATGATTGGAGGGCGTGACGAAAAACCATTCATACCCGCCAAGCTTTGGAATGTGCCGGGTATGCACCCAGAATTGATACAAGAGGTTCAGCGCCGCGACGCTGACAAACACCACCAATGGCACACCCAGCACTGCCAGTGGCAGGTAGAAAATCCACGAGAAGATAAAGCCGGTGCTGGTCTGCCTGAGGGCGGTGGACAGGTTGTAGTCCTCACTTTGGTGATGCACCGAGTGCGCTGCCCACAGCACGTTGCGCTCATGGCCCAGGCGATGCAGCCAGTAGTAACAGAAGTCGTATCCGATAAAGGCCAGCACCCAGACCCACCAGCGCTCTGCGGGCAATTCGAACAGCGCCAGATACTCCAGGGCCACCGCGTAGGTCACAAGCCCCACGCCCTTGGTCAGCAAGCCGGTGGTGGTCGACAAGACACCTGCACTGAGGCTGTTGATCGCATCGGCCAACCGGTAGGTGCGCACGCCACGCCAACGGTCGATCAGCAACTCAACGCCTATCAGGACGAAAAAGAAGGGTACCGCGTACAGAACGAAGTCCATGAAGCCACCGGGCGGTTTACGCAGGCTTCAAGATTAGGCCCACATCGCGCAAAACCCTATGGCGGGGAGTGACGAATTAGTGGACATTTACGCCAGAAATCGGGAGAAAACAGCATGACCAAAAAAGTTGCAGTGATTCTGTCCGGGTGTGGCGTTTATGACGGCGCCGAAATCCACGAAAGCGTGATTACCCTGCTGCGCCTGGATCAGCGTGGCGCCAAGGTGCAGTGCTTCGCACCCAACGTGTCGCAGTTGCATGTGATCAACCACCTGACCGGTGAAGAGATGCCCGAGGCGCGCAATGTGCTGGTGGAATCGGCGCGCATCGCGCGAGGCGACGTCAAGGACCTGCGCGAAGCGAATGCCAATGATTTCGACGCACTGATTGTGCCGGGGGGGTTCGGCTCCGCCAAAAACCTTTCCAACTTTGCCGTCGAAGGCACCAACTGCACAGTCCAAGCGGACGTGCTGGCCCTGGCCGAGGCCTTCGCTGAAGCCGGCAAGCCCGTGGGGCTGATCTGCATTTCGCCGGCCCTGGCCGCAAAAATCTATGGCCCAGGCGTGGTCTGCACCATCGGTAACGACGCCGGCACCAGCGCCGCCATCGTCAAGATGGGCGGCACCCATGAGGAGTGCGAAGTCAGCGAGATTGTCGAAGACAACGCCCGCAAGCTGGTCAGCACGCCGGCCTATATGCTGGCCAAGTCGATTGGCGAAGCGGCGTCAGGCATCAACAAGCTGGTCGACCGCGTGCTTGAGTTGACCCACGCAGACGACTGAACAGCTCAGGTCGGGTTCTGCCGCGCCAGGCGCGTCAGAATCCGGTCCAGCGAATTGGAGAACGCCTGCTTGTCGCGTTCTCCATATGCCCCCTGCCCTCCCCCGACCTGCCCCTGTTCACGTAAATCGGTGAACAGATTGCGTACCGCCAGGCGCTCACCCATGTTCTGCTGGTCAAATTCCCGCCCGCGCGGGTCCAGCGCCGCGACGCCCTTTTTCACCAGCCGGTCAGCCAGCGGCACATCGCTGCAAATCACCAGTTCGCCCGGTTGGGCATGCTCAACCAGGTAGTCATCGGCCGCGTCAGGCCCGGCAGGCACCACGATCAAGCGCACACAGGCGAAAGCGGGTTTGATCTGGCCCTGCCCTGCCACCAGCCAGACCTCGAACTTGCGCTTGAGGGCAAACTTGACCACTTGGTCTTTGGCGGCCTTGGGGCACGCATCGGCATCAATCCAGATTCTCATGGTCAGTTGGCCTGTAAGCGGTGTTTCTCAGCCAGACGGCTGCGCCCGTAAAGCACGATGATCGCCAGCAGCGCCGCGGCCTGCGCCGACAGTGAATAGGCATCGGCATGAATACCCAGCCAGTCGAACTCGAAGAAGGCGACCGGGTGCGTGCCGAAAATCCCGGCCTCCTGCAGCGCCTTGACGCCGTGGCCGGCAAACACCACTGACAAAGCGCACAGCAGGGCGGCGTTGATGCTGAAGAACAAGGCCAGCGGCAGTTTGGCCGAGCCGCGCAGAATGACCCACGCCAGCCCCATCAACAGCACCAGCGCCGTGGCGCCACCAGCCAGCACCGCTTGATGCCCGGCAGGGCCTGCCTGCAGCCAGAGGGTTTCGTAGAACAGGATGACTTCGAACAGCTCGCGGTACACCGAGAAGAATGCCAGCAACGCAAAACCAAAGCGCCCACCACCGCTGACCAGGCTGCTCTTGATGTAGTCCTGCCAAGCCGCCGCGTGGCGACGGTCATGCATCCACACGCCGAGCCACAGCACCATGACCGCCGCAAACAACGCCGTACAGCCTTCCAGCAACTCACGCTGGGCACCGCCCACGTCGATCACATAAGCTGCTACTGCCCAGGTTGCAAAACCCGCGACAAACGCCAGCGCCCAGCCAATGTTGACACTGCGTACCGCTGCCTGTTGGCCAGTGTTACGCAGGAACGCCAGGATCGCCGCCAGCACCAGAATCGCCTCCAGGCCTTCGCGCAGCAGAATCAACAACCCTGAGATGTAGCTCAGCGACCCGCTCAGGCTATCGCCACCCAGCAGCTCGGCGCAGGCGCTGAGTTTGCTCTTGGCAACGTCGAGCTTTTGGCTGACCTGCTCCAGCGGCAAGCCATCCTGCAGCGACTGCCGGTATGCCATCAGCGCCTTTTCGGTGTCCTTGCGGGCGGTGCTGTCGAGGTTATCCAGTGAGCTTTCTACCAGCTCGAAGCCTTCAAGATACGCCGCTACCGAGAGGTCATAGGCCTGATCGTGATGACCGGCCTGATAAGCAACCAGGCTCTTGTCCAAGGTTTCCGCGGTGTAGTCGATCAATTGCCCGGGGCCCCGCTGAACCTGTGGCGGTTGAGCGCGTTGGCCGCGAAAGATAGCAGCGGCCTCAGGGCCTTCGGCCTTGAGCACGTCAATCGGTGTGTGCCGCGCGAGGTCAGCAAGGTTGAAGGTTTTGCCGCCCTTGGCCGCTGCCGGGTCAGCCGTGAAACTGGCGATATAGGTCGCAATATCCCACCGCTGACGCTCGTCCAGTTGGTCTGCAAACGCAGGCATATCGGTACCGTCGATGCCCTGCCCCAAGGCCTTGTACAACTCGAACAGACTGAGCTGGTCCATCCGCGCACGGTCTTGGAAGTTGCTTGGTGGCGGTTCCAGACCCAGACCGGCCGGGCCGTCTCCCGCCCCAGTGTCACCATGACAGACCGAGCAATGCTGGGCGTAAAGCAGTGCTCCACGTGCCGGGTCGGGGGTGATCACAGGTGCCGTGCCTTCGACGGCGTCGGCCTGCGCAGCCAGGCTGCACAAGGCCAGCACCGAGGCCAGGAGCCAGGCGCAAATACGGGAGGGGGTGGTCATCAACCAATCTCGAATAAGTAGGGGAAGCGTGGGTGCAGCATTGTTCACACCCAACGCGACGCACTCAAGGCTTCCCCGCCCAATTCAGAAATAAATTTTTACAAACAGGCGCAAATCAGACCGGCGCGCGGCGGATAGTGGCCAGCAAAGTCGCAGCGCCCAGGAACAACCCAGCGAACGTGCGGTTCATGCGACGTTGCTGCTTGGGCGTGCGCAGCAGGCGCAATACCCGCGCTGCCAGCCCGGTATAACCGGCCATCACCAGCAAATCGACGGCCACCATGGTGGCCGCGATAGTGACGTATTGGGCCACCAGCGGCGCATGCGGATTGATGAATTGCGGCAGTACCGCCAGCATGAAAATCAGGGCCTTGGGGTTGCTGACGTTGACCAGAAACCCGCGGAGCACCAAGCTCATCGGCTTGCCAATAGGTCGAACCGCCGATTCATCGCTGATGTCAGCCGGTAGCGCACGCCACTGCTTGATCGCCAGGTAGACCAGGTACACCACGCCAAACCATTTGATGACCTGAAAGGCAGTGGCCGAGGCTGCCAGTATGGCGCCAACACCTGCGGCGATGATCGCAATCTGCAGCACCAGGCCCAACTGCAAGCCTAGGGCGTTCCAGTAACCGCGCCAGAAACCGTATTGAAGACCACAAGACATCGACGCAATGGCGCCGGCCCCTGGAGAAAGACTGATTACCCAACAAGCGGCAAAAAAAGCCAGCCACGTTTCCAGCGTCATCGCACACCTCTGCCCACACGTGAATCAAATGCCTAAGCTAGTGTGGGCGAGGAAAAATCACCACGATTTTTTGCTGCGCGGTCGTATTACTCGGCGCTGATCTTGTTTTCACTGACCAGCGGCAGGCCATCGGTGCCCCGCCAACGCCGTACCGACTTCTGGAAGAATTGGCTATTGGGCACCTGAACCAAGGCCCCACCGGCTTCCGGCAGCTCGATCAAGGTGGTGAACAGCAAGTTGATCGCCACCACCCGCCCCTTGACCCCAGGCTTGTCGAGGGTGTCCACCAGCTCGACGACATCACCCAGGCGAAACGGCCCGACCGTAAAGATCAGTACTGCGCACAAAAGGTTAGACAGCACGCTCCACATGGCGAAGAACGCCACCGCCGCCACCGCGACAAACCCCGACAGCGCCGTCCACAGCACAGTGGCAGACACGCCTAGGCGCTCCAGCACCGCAATCAGGGCACTGCCCATGATCAGCCAGCGCAACGCCCCTCGCAGCGGCATCAACAGCTCTTGAGGCAGCGGGTAGCGCTTGCCCAGCCGACCCATGCAGCGCGTCACCACCCGTTGAAGCACAAAAGCGATGATCAGGATCAACACGATCTGCAGGCCCAGCCAGAACGGTGTGATCCACTCCACCGGCAACATCTGCCTCAATGCCTCCATCAGGACAACGCCTCCAGCTCCGCCTGCATCGTCTCAAGCAGCTCAAGGGCTTCCATCCAGGATTCCTCCAGTGTCGCTTCAAGGCCTTTCAACTTGGCCTGACGGTCCAGCAAGTCGCGCAGTTCATCTTTGCGCGCGGCCTCATAGAGGGCGCTATCGCCCAGGCTGGCTTCGATTTTTGCCAGTTGCTCATGCACCGTGCCCAGCTCGCGCTCCAGCTTGTCGGATTCGCGCTTGTGCGGCGCCAGCTGTTGGCGCAAGGCAGCAGCGGCCTGGCGCTGGGCCTTTTTGTCGGTCTTGTCCGGGTTACCGGCAGAGGTACTGACCGGGGCATTGCGCTGGCGGAACTCGACCAGCCAGCGAGCGTAGTCTTCCAGGTCGCCGTCGAACTCTTGGACGCGGCCATCGGCAACCAACAGGAAGTTGTCGGTGGTGCTCTTGAGCAGGCTACGGTCGTGGGAAACCACCACCACGGCGCCACTGAACTCCTGCAGGGCCATGGTCAGCGCCAGGCGCATCTCTAGGTCCAGGTGGTTGGTCGGTTCATCGAGCAGCAACAGGTTTGGCCGCTCCCAGGCAATCAATGCCAGGGCCAGTCGAGCCTTTTCGCCACCGGAAAAATTCAGCACCGGCTCATCCAGGCGAGCGCCACGGAAATCGAAACCGCCGAGGAAGTCGCGCAGGGTTTGCTCGCGCTCGGTCGGTGCCAGGCGCTGAAGGTGCAGCAAGGGGCTTGCCTTGCTGTCCAGGGAGTCGAGCTGATGCTGGGCGAAGTAACCCACCACGGTGTTCTCACCACGCACCAGATGCCCGCTGAGGGGCGATAGCTCGCCGGCGAGGTTTTTGATCAGGGTCGATTTACCGGCACCGTTAGGCCCCAGCAAGCCAATCCGCGCGCCCGGCGCCAACTGCAACTTGACCTTCTGCAGAATGGTGGTTTCGCCATAGCCCAGGTTTGCCTCGGAAAGGTCGAGCAAGGGGCTGGAGATTTTTTGCGATTCACGGAAAGTGAAATCGAAGGGCGAATCGACGTGCGCCGCCGACAGCTCTTCCATCCGCTCAAGAGCCTTGATTCGGCTCTGGGCCTGGCGAGCCTTGGTGGCTTGCGCCTTGAAGCGTGCGATGTACTTTTCCATGTGCGCACGCTGGACTTGCTGCTTTTCGTACGCCTGTTGCTGTTGCGCCAGGCGCTCGGCACGGGCTCGTTCGAAAGCGCTGTAGCCGCCACGGTACAGGGTCAGCTTGCATTGCTCGACATGGGCGATGTGGTCGACCACGGCATCAAGGAAGTCACGGTCGTGGGAGATCAGCAGCAGCGTGCCGGGATAGCTCTTGAGCCACTCTTCAAGCCACAGGATAGCGTCGAGGTCCAGGTGGTTGGTCGGCTCATCGAGCAACAACAAATCCGAAGGACACATCAATGCCTGGGCCAGGTTAAGGCGCATCCGCCAGCCGCCGGAGAAGTCACCGACACGACGGTCCATCTGCTCGTTGGTAAATCCGAGACCCGCCAGCAATTTGCGCGCTCGTGCATCGGCGGTGTAGCCGTCGGCGCCGTCGAGCTCGATATGCAAGCGCGCCAATGCAGCGTTGTCGTGCGCCGCCTCGGCGGTGGCCAGCGCTTGCTGGACCTCACGCAGGCGGGCATCGCCGTCGAGCACATAGTCCACCGCCAGGCGCTCGAGGGTATCGACCTCCTGGCGCATGTGGGCAATGCGCCAATCGGCGGGCAGCTGACAATCCCCGGCATCGGGTGTCAGCTCGCCGCGCAGCATGGCGAACAGGCTGGATTTGCCGGCGCCATTGGCACCGATCAGGCCGGCTTTATGGCCGGCGTGCAGGGTCAGCTCGGCGTCTTCTAGCAGGCGCTGCGGACCACGCTGTAAAGTGAGGTTGGATATTCTGATCATAATGGCGGCGGAGTCTACCAGCTTCGTTGGCAACTGGCGCGAGTGGCACAATGAAGAGTGACCTGTGGAATTTTGCCCTGAACCTTTACGCCCAGCCGGACGTGGAGGCGACGTGCCTGGCCCTGCAAGAAGAAGGCGCCAATGTCTGTCTGCTGCTGTGTGCAGCCTGGCTGGAACATCGTGGCGTAGAGCCTTCCAGGCAACGGCTCGAACAGTTGCACGCCACCGCGCAGCCCTGGAGTGATGAGGTGGTCGAACCCTTGCGCCATCTTCGCCAGCAATGGCGCCAGGCAGCAGAACAAGATAGCGCCTTGGCGGCGTTACGCAGGGAAGTGAAGAAATTGGAGTTGGAGGCCGAGCATCAGTTGCTGACGCGCTTGCAAATGTTGACCACTGCCTGGCCTCCGGGAGGACCAGGGCATTGCGTAACCGGTTGGCTTGAGATGCTCACGCCCCCAGGCAAGACCAACGACCGCCATCGCCAGGCGCTGCAATCGCTACGCGTGGCAATGGCGGCGATGACTCAAGAGGCCGACGACGGGCTTTGAGTACCGATGTTGGTGATGGCTGCCGGCGCGGTTGCCGATGGCGTTGCGGCCGGGGCTGATGGAGCGACGCTGGCGGGCGCTGCGGTCGCGGCTGGCGTGGCAGGTTTTGCAGCTGCTGGTGCTGCAGGTTTTGCCGCGGCGGGTTTGGCGGCGGATTTTGGCTTGGCTGCAGGCTTGGTCGCTGCAGGTTTTGCAGCTGCAGGTTTGGCTGCTGGCTTGGCTGCTGCGGTTTTCGCAGCAGCAGGTTTGGCAGCTGGCTTGGCCGCAGGTTTGGCTGCCGACTTGGCCGCAGTAGTTTTCGCTGCTGGCTTGGCCGCTGCGGTTTTCGACGCTGCGCTTTTGGCTGCAGGTTTGGCGGCCGCAGGTTTTGCCGCAGGTTTGGCGGCTGCCGTTTTTGCGGCGGGCTTGGCGGCTGCTGGTTTGGCTGCAGCAGTTTTCGCTGCCACAGGTTTTTTGGCAGCAGGTTTTGCAGCTGCCGTTTTAGCGGCGGGCTTGGCTGCAACAGGTTTAGCGGCGGCTGTTTTAGCGGCAGGTTTGGCAGCGGTCTTGGCAGCTGCCGGTTTGGCCGCAGCCATCTTGGCGGCGGGCTTTGCAGCAGGTTTTGCCGCTACAGTCTTGGTCGCCGGCTTCGCTGCGCGCAGGCCCAGTGCCTTGTTCGCGGCCTCCTTCACACGGCCTACACCCTGGGCCAGCTTCAAGCTCTCTTGTGCATCCTTTTTTAGCTCTGCGATGTAGGCGCGAGTTTCCGATTGGCGCGCCTTCAATGCGTCGAGCAACTCTTCCAGCTCAGAAGCAACAGCCTTGGCCTTGGCTTGTGCCTTGGCTTTCCCAGCGGCCGCAGCATCTTGCAGTTTGATGCGGGACTTGTGCAGTTTTTCTTGAGCCTTGCCGCGTTGCTTTTCCAATTTGGCGAGCAGTTTTTCAGCATCGGCCAACGCCGTGGAGCAGGCGTTTTCAAGATGCTCGAGCAGGCTGCTAGAAAGCTGTTGGAGCAAGTGCAAGGGAGTGCTTACAGGCTTCTTATTGGCCGACATGGTTAACCTCCTGGCTGACGTGAGTGCGGCCCATGTTAGACCTCTGCCGCGCCCAGTGCCTAGGGCATGTTGAAGGTATTGAATGTGCCGAGTCGCAGCATCGCGCAATAACCATCCGCACTGCAACTGCGCACAAGTGTAGATCCACTGGCGACAGCTGTCGGCCCCGTCGAAATCCAGTCAACGCGCACCGCTACGACACTGGCATAATCGCGCCTGTCGAATTGGGGAGAGCATCCATGTCGCGCCACTTGCTGCTGTCGTTTTTCCTGCTGTTGCCGCAGGCGTATGCCGATGAAAAAGCAGCCACGCCAAGTTCTCGGGACTTGGCTTACAGCCTCGGTGCAAGCCTTGGCGAACGCCTTCGCCAAGAGGTCCCGGACCTGCAATTGATGGCCTTGATCGAAGGTCTTCAGGCGGCCTATCAGAACAAGCCATTGCGCCTGAGCGATGCACGCATCGGGCAGATCCTCAAGGATCATGAAGCCCAGGCCAATCAGTTGGCGGTTGATGCGCAAACTGAAAAAGCACTGAGTGAAGAACATCACTTCATGGCCAGCGAACGCGCGCATGCGGGTGTGCATGAATTGCCCAACGGCATCCTCATGACCGAGCTACGGGCAGGTCAGGGATCGCTGCCAAATGCAGATGGCCGAGTGCAAGTGCGTTATGTGGGCAAGCGTCCCGACGGCAGCATTTTTGACCAGAGTACTCAGCCGCAATGGTTCCGCCTGGACAGCGTCATCGACGGTTGGCAGACAGCCCTGATGCAGATGCCAGTGGGAGCAAAATGGAAGCTGGTGATTCCTTCCGCGCAAGCCTATGGCGCTGAAGGGGCGGGCGATCTGATCGCGCCGTTCACACCGTTGGTGTTCGAAATTGAATTACTGGGAGTCGCCGAGTGAGGCGAGGGGACGCGCTACGGTCAACCGAACCGTAGCGCCAAGGATCAGGCCAGCTCGTTAGCCTCTTCCTTGTGGGCGTTGTGCAGGACTTCGATCAGGTAGTTTTCCAGTTTGAAGCGCTCCTCAAGCAGCTCTTCCAACTTGCGCAGCTCGGTCGTAAACCGCTCGGAGCTCTTGCACTTACCCTCCGCGCATTCATCATTGAAGGCCAAGGCGTTTTCAGTGATTTCATCAATGCGTGGATAAATTTCTTCAGCCAGCCTCAAAGCATCCTTGTCATTGAAAGCCTTGGCTTCGTTGACCAACTGCTCGTAGACCTCGAAGTGCCAGGCCGACACGTAGTCGACGAGGATTTCACAGAAGCGTTGGTGCTTGGACTTGTCGGAGAACGTGAGGCCTTCCTTGCGCAGTGCCTGGAGTGCCTGGAGGGCCGTCACCAGATCTTTGCGCTCAGCCAGCCAGCGATCAATCAGCTTGTGAACTCCACCCCAACGTTCCTGAGCATTCTGACAACTTTCTAGCATGATCTTCTCTTCCCTTCTGGGTCATGCCGCTGACTAGCCGCTCCAGAAATTCCTGGAACAAGGGCTCACCAGCAAGTCGGCATTGAGTAGCCTGTTTTCATGAGTGCGTGGAGGGAGATTATGCCCCCACGCTGATGGCTTCAAGGTACTCAGACGACAAGTTTCATACAAGCGTTTAAACCCGACGGCGCCATGAACCGGCGTAGCCAGGCTTGCCGGAATGCCGGGCCACCGCGATGGCCTCACCGCGATATGCCAGGTACACCGCGGTGAGGCCATCGCGACCAAGGGCTAGGCGCCCCCGGCTAGGCGCCCCCGTCGCTCCTACATCCAAGGTAGGAGCCAGCCTTGGCTGCGATGGTCGCACCGCGAGCAAGTCGAAGCGCCGAACCGTCAGTTCGGGTGGGCGGCGTCGGGCAGGGGCAGCGCCAGCAGGCGTGCGTCTAGCATGCCAAGGCCTTCCTGGAACAGGTGATTGCTGCGTTCGGTGTCGCCTAGCCGCGCTAACAGGCGTGCAAGTTCGGCGCAGGCTTCCGGGTTACGCTCAAAACGCAGGCTGCTTTCCAGGTAATCCCGAGCTTTGCCCCACAGGCGATTCTGCAGACTCAGGCGGCCCAGCGTCAGCAGCAGGCTTGGGTCTTCAGGATGCTGCTTGAGCCAGCCTTCGGCCATTTGCAGTTGTCGCGCCGGGTCAGCGCCGCGAACCAGTCCATAGAGCCTGGCCAGATGGCTGTCGTAGCTACGCTTGAGGGCGGTGCGCAAGGCGTCTTCAGCCTTTGCTTCGGCGCCCAATTGACGCAATTGCTCAGCATAGGCCGCCACCAGCGCTGGCTCTTGGCGCTGTGCGGCCGTCAGCTGTTGCCAGGCGCGCTCCAGGGACTGTTGGCCGGCTTCGCTTTCGGTTTCACGCTGGGCTGCCAATGCCAGGTTTTCACCCCAGGCGCGACGCTCCAGCTCAGCCAGTTGTGACGCCGGCAGGGCCTTGTTCTTGCGCAACTCGGGCATCAGGCGGATCAGCGCCGGCCAGTCATTACGCTGCTGATGGGCCCGGTGCAACAGACGCAACACTTGAACGTTGTGCGGGTGACGCTCATGCATGGCCTGCAGGGTGACCAGGGCACCTTCGGTGTCCCCACGGTCCATTTGCAATTGCGCATGGCTCAGGGCGATTGCCAGCTCCGCGTGGGGTTGGCGATCCAGGGCTCGCTCCAGCAGGGCATCACATTCTTCAGTCTTGCCCTGCTCGTTTGCCGCACGGGCGGCACCCAGGTAGTACAGCAATGGCTGGCGCTCGGCTTCGGCGGCACGCTGCAAATGGCGTTGGGCACTGGCCCAGCGACCTTCAGCGAGGTCGAGCTGGCCCTGCTCGATTGCCAATTGCACGCGTCGGCTGCGATTGCGCCGCGACCAGGGATTGACCACGCCACCCGAGGTGGTCATGAGGCTGATCAGCACTCGCACCGCATACACCAGCAACCAGATCACCGCCAGCAGGGCCAGGGTGGCCCACAGGCTGGACTCGTAGCGGAAGCTGTCATAGGCAATCAACACGTAGCCTGAGTGCCTGGCGATGGCAATGCCAATCACCGCTGCCACGGCAATGGCGATGACCAGAAGGATATAGGCCTTCTTCATGGCTGCGCCTCCTCGCCCGCCGGGGCAGGAGTGTTTTCAGCTGGTAGGTGGCGACGCTCCAGGTAAGCCTGGACCGCGCTCAGACTTGAGGCCAGGTCCGGGGTCACCACTGAAACCGGTTGTTGCTTGAGCGCGTCAATGCGCTCAAGCATGACTTTGCTCTGGGCGTCATCGGGGTTGAAGTTGCCCAGCAGGACACTGCGTGCCTCATCCAGCGCCTGGACATAGACTTTTGCCTCACCATTGAGCGCCGCCCACTGGGCCTGCTCAAGCGTCAGATTCAGCGCCAGGCGTACCTGGTTCAAAGCCTGCCCCGCCAACAGTGGTTTTACATTTTTGTCCGCATTGAAATCGATGCGAATGTAATGGGAAATCTTCTCCCACCACTCGGACCAGCGACTAGCGCCATCACCCTCGGACGTCAGGCCAAACAGCGAGTCGCCCTTGTCCTTGTATTCCGGCGTCGTGGCGTTGAGCTGGACCACCTGTTCACGCAGGGCCGCCAATTGCAGGTAAAGGCCGGTGCGATCCGGTTGTTCGACGCTGTGCAGCGCCGCCATGCTCTTGGCCAACTGTTCACGGGCAGCGAACGAGCCGGGGTCATTCTGCTCGCGCAGGATTTCGTCGGCGCCCTGAACCAGCGCGCGAGCGCTGTCGATGTCCTGCAGCGCAGACAGGCGCAGGCTGGCAAGACGCAGCAGATGCTCGGCCTCGGCCAGGCGCCAGTCCTTGCGGCTGGCCCCCAGTACAGTTTCCAGACGCTGGTTCAATCGTTGCTGGTCGCCTTGCAGTTGTGCGACCAGACGACGGCGCTCTTCCAGTTCATCCGCCGCCGGCAGACGCGACAGGCTGGAGGTCAGTTGCTGTTCGCCCTGTTTGATGATCTGGGTCTGGGCGCTCAGGGCTTCCAGTTGACTGGACTGGGCCTGGTGACTCGCTTGCAGGTGACGCACCTGCCACACACCCCAGCCAGCAGCGGCAATACCCACCACGCCGACCAGCAGGGCAACCACCGCAAGCCCGTTGCCGCCTTTACGCGGAGCAGGGGCTGGCACAGCTTCAGTAGGCGCCTCGGGCGCGGTTGCAAGATCATCTTTGGGCAAGGCTGTTTCGCTCACGTATCCATCCTTTGCTTTACGACGCTTCACCCCTATGGGGCCACGTCTTGGAGGGCAGGTGCGGGCGTGTCCCGCAACGCTGCCAGCAGGGCCGCGGCACTGGCACCGCGACAATCCACAACATTCAGTGCGCCGGCCTGGCGCGCCATCTGGGCAACCCGAGGGCTTGGAACGAACAGCGGCAACTGCGCCAACCGGGGCCATTGGTTCGAGGCCAGGTGGAGCAGGTGTTCAAAACCCTGCCCACTGCTGACCACCAGCCCATTCAAGCGTTCCGCCTGGACGCGCTGCAACAGGGCCCCGGGAGGATATTCCGGCAGGCACCGCCGATACAATTCCAGATAGTCGACCCTAGCACCGCGCACGCGCAAGCGCTCTGCCAGCAGCTCGCGACCGCCCTGCCCGCGCAGGATCAGCACGCGCGCATCCGGCCGGTCGATGGCCTGTTCAAGGGCATTGAGGTGCAGCAAGGCTTCACTGTCATCGCCTTCGCTTGGGCAATGAACGGTGAGGCCATAGTCATCGAGAATCTGCGCGGTCGCCGCCCCCACCGTGAACCAGTCCTGCAGGGGCGGTTGCGGCCAATAGGTGTCGATCAACTCAAGCCCCAGGCGGGCGGCCGGCTTGCTGACACAAATGACCGCGCTGTAATGGGCAAGGCCCAGCACCTGGGTCACCATAGCCGCTTCGATCGGCAATGGCTCGATCGCAAGCATCGGCATGGCGCTGCTGAACACATTGGCGTCGCGCAGGTTATCGGCCAGGGCCTGGCATTCGTCCTGCGGCCGGGTCAGCAGCAGACGCCAGCCGTTCACGGATGGCCATCCTCGCCGTAAACCGCCTTGAGGATATCGCCTGCTCCCTGAGCCAGCAGGTCTTCGGCCACCTGGATGCCCAGCCCTTCGGCGTCGCTTCGCAGGCTGCGGCCTTCAGCGTGGAGTAGCACACCACCGTCGGGATCACCCACCAGGCCGCGCAGCCACACCTGATCGCCTTCCAGCACGGCATAACAGGCGATCGGCACCTGGCAGCCACCATTGAGGTGCTTGTTCATGGCCCGCTCAGCCGTCACACACACAGCGGTGTCGGCATGATGAAGCGGGGCAAGCAAGGTGTGGATATCACGGTCGGCACTGCGGCATTCAATGCCCACTGCGCCCTGTCCGCCGGCAGGCAAGCTGTCTTCGGCACTGATCGCACTACGGATGCGATCTTCGAAACCCAGGCGGATCAGGCCGGCAGCGGCCAGGATAATGGCGTCATACTCACCCGCATCGAGCTTGGCCAACCGGGTGTTGACGTTGCCACGCAAAAAGCGGATTTCCAGGTCTGGACGACGGGCCAGCAGTTGGGTCTGGCGGCGCAGGCTGGAGGTGCCCACGATCGCACCCAGGGGCAAGGCCTCAAGGCTTTCGTAGGTATTGGAGACAAAGGCATCACGCGGATCTTCGCGCTTGCAGATGCAATACAGCCCGAGGCCTTCGGGGAAATCCATCGGCACATCCTTCATCGAATGCACGGCGATGTCAGCCTCGTTCTCCAGCAGGGCTGTTTCCAGTTCCTTGACGAACAGGCCCTTACCGCCGATTTTCGACAACGGCGAGTCGAGTAGCTTGTCGCCACGACTGACCATCGGGACCAGGTTTACCCGTAGCCCAGGATGGGCTTGCTCCAAACGAGCCTTGACGTATTCGGCCTGCCAAAGGGCCAGGGCGCTTTTTCGGGTGGCAATGCGAATTTCGCGAGAAGACATGGATCAATCCGTACTCAATAGATTGGACGGATAATAACAGTTCAACCGAGGCTGCTCGCACTTCTGTATCAGTGAAGTGGGCCTACCCTGGCCCGTAGTCGCTCCCTCTTCCCGCCCTAAAGCTGCTGCATCATTTTGCGCACGCCCGCCACATGGCGCCGGCTGACGATCAGCGCGTCGCCATTGAGGCCTTTGAGGTAGAGCTGAAAGTGCCCAAGCGGCGTGCGCTGCAGGCGTTCGATACGATTGCGCGCCACCAGTGCATTGCGGTGGATGCGCACGAAGCGTTCGCCAAACTCGTCTTCCAGGGCCTTGAGCGGCTCATCGAGCAAGACTTCGCCGCTTTCATGGCGCAAGGTCACGTATTTATGGTCCGCAATGAAATAGACCACCTGATCCAGCGGGATCAGCTCAATGCCTTTGCGGGTGCGGGCGCTGATATGGCTGCGCGGGCCGCTGCCACTTTCGGCGGCCGGCCGGGTCAGGGCTGCCAGTTGCACACGGTTAGGGCGCTCGGCCTTTTTCAGGGCCTGGAGTAAGTCTTCAGCGCGGACAGGCTTGACCAGATAGCCCGCAGTACTGGCGTCGAACGCGTCCAAGGGGAAGTCATCCCCGGCAGTACAAAAGACCACTGCTGGCGGCGCTTCCCGTTCGCACAGGCGACCAGCCACCTGAAGCCCATCCAGGCCAGGCATGCGGATATCGAGCAGGACAATGTCCGGCTTGAGGCTGTCAATCAGGGCCAAGGCTTCCTCACCATTGGTGGCGCTGGGCTCCAGGACAGAGTATCCCTCGAGTTCGCTGACCAATCGGCTCATGCGCTCGCGGGCTAGGGGTTCGTCATCAACGATCAGGACATTCATATTGCGCTGGATTCCTGCGTGAGTCTCGCACATAGATAGCGTAGACAGGTGAAGTGACGACCGTCACGGCGATCCACGCTCAGACTCGCGTGAGGGCCAAAAAGTGCCGCACGTCGGGCGCCGATATTTCTCAGTGCCTGCTCAATACCGCTCAAAGCCTGTTGAATCAGGGCTTCATCGTAGGGATTGCTGACGCACAATATGAACACTCCCCTTTCATAGGGTCGGCTTTGACCGTGACCATTCCACCCTCGACACGAACGAGGATGCTTAACCAACAATGTTTGTAAGGTTAGCTGCGGATTCGCCACCCGATCAGGAATTGTGGAGAACCTCTGTGCAACTGTAGACGCTCGCCGCAACGATATTGCTCAATTGACAACAAATTCCGCCGACCACTGTGCTCCGACGGGTCTGGCAACCCTGTTATCATCTGCGCACTTTCCCGAAAACGCCTTCTACGAGCGATTCCATGAGCACTGACAAGACCAACCAGTCCTGGGGCGGCCGTTTCAGTGAACCTGTCGACGCCTTCGTCGCCCGCTTCACTGCCTCCGTCACCTTCGACCAGCGCCTGTACCGCCACGACATCATGGGCTCGATTGCCCACGCCACGATGCTGGCCAAGGTCGGCGTGCTGACCGATGCCGAGCGCGACACGATCATCGATGGCTTGACCACCCTCCAGGCAGAAATCGAAGCCGGCAACTTTGACTGGCGCGTCGACCTGGAAGACGTGCACATGAACATCGAAGCTCGCCTGACCGACCGTATCGGCATCACCGGCAAGAAGCTGCACACCGGCCGCAGCCGTAATGACCAAGTGGCAACCGATATCCGCCTGTGGCTGCGCGACGAGATCGACCTGATCCTGGCCGAGATCACCCGCCTGCAAAAGGGCCTGCTGGAGCAGGCCGCGCGTGAAGCCGAGACCATCATGCCGGGCTTCACCCACCTGCAGACCGCGCAACCGGTGACTTTCGGCCACCACCTGATGGCCTGGTTCGAAATGCTCAGCCGTGACTACGAGCGCCTGGTGGACTGCCGCAAGCGCACCAATCGCATGCCGTTGGGCAGCGCCGCACTGGCAGGCACCACCTACCCGATCGACCGCGAGCTGACCTGCCAGTTGCTGGGTTTCGAAGCCATCGGTGGCAACTCGCTGGACAGCGTTTCGGATCGCGACTTTGCCATCGAGTTCTGCGCAGCGGCGAGCGTTGCCATGATGCACCTGTCGCGCTTCTCCGAAGAGCTGGTGCTGTGGACCAGCGCCCAGTTCCAGTTCATCGACCTGCCAGACCGTTTCTGCACCGGCAGTTCGATCATGCCGCAAAAGAAAAACCCCGACGTGCCGGAGCTGGTACGTGGCAAGACCGGCCGCGTGTACGGTGCGCTGACCGCACTGCTGACCTTGATGAAAGGCCAGCCGCTGGCCTACAACAAGGACAACCAGGAAGACAAAGAACCCCTGTTCGACGCCGCCGACACCCTGCGCGACTCGCTGCGCGCGTTTGCCGACATGATCCCGGCCATCAAGCCACGCCACGCCGTGATGCGTGAAGCAGCCCTGCGCGGCTTCTCCACCGCTACCGACCTGGCCGATTACCTGGTTCGCCGCGGCCTGCCGTTCCGTGATTGCCACGAAATCGTCGGCCATGCCGTGAAATATGGCGTGGAATCGGGCAAAGACTTGGCCGAGATGAGCCTGGATGAACTGCGCCAGTTCAGCGACCAAATCGAGCAGGACGTGTTTGCAGTGCTGACCCTGGAAGGTTCGGTCAATGCCCGTAACCACATCGGCGGCACCGCCCCTGCCCAGGTCAAGGCCGCGGTAGCGCGCGGCGAGGCACTCCTAGCCGCCCGCTGACCTGGACGCGGTCTTCCTGATACACCGGTAGGAGCAGACCTTGGTCGCGATTGCATCACCGCGGTGTCCCCGGCATACCGCGGTGAGGCCATCGCAGCCAAGGCTGGCTCCTACCTTGGATGTAGGAGCAGAGCTTGCTCGCGATGGTATCTCCGCGGTGTCCCTGGCATATCGCGGTGAGGCCATCGCAGCCAAGGCTGGCTCCTACATATACACAAAGCGTCGGTTCAGTTGACGGTTTGGACTCGAGCCAAGAAGGCGGGTAGCTCGGCCTGTTGATCTTGCGCCACCGTGCGCACATGGGGCCGGGCTTTGAGGCGCTCAAGCAACTGCCTCGCAGCTGGCAGCTGTTCCAGATAATCCACCTGGAACAGCTTGCGGCCCACCTCGCAGGCCAGCTCAACGCTGTAGAGAAAATACAGGTCTGCCACGCTCAAATGCTCGCCCGCCACATAGGGGGCGAATTCCCCGCGTTTGGCCAAGGCTGCAAAGCCCTTTTCCAGATCTCGCCTGGCCTTGGCCTTCAATGCCTCTGGCGTGGGGCGCCCGCCAAAAAACACTTCGACATAGCAATAGCGCGCCGGAAGTTCGATATAGAGTTCGATTTCCTTGGCCAGCGCTCGCACCTGTGCCCTGGCAAATGGCTCTGCAGGCAATAAGGGCGAGCTCGGCTGAGTTTCCTCGAGGTAATCGAGAATGGCATCGGTCTCGCTGATAAACCCCTGCTCTGTCTCCAGTACCGGGATCTTGCCGCGCGGGCTGACATTGAGCACATCAGGATTTTGGCAGCCGTGAAAAGGCACGACCGTGAATGACAGGTTCTTTTCCAGTAAGGCCAACTTGACCATGTTGAAGTAGTTACTGGCAGCAAATCCGTAGAGTTTAAGCATTGCAGGCCTCCAGGCCTCTAAAAAGACCATTGGGAAGCTATGGTCTTTTTAGGGGGCCGCGAACCAGATAATGCTTCGCCTTAGCGTAGGAAGTGGGCTACAGATTTTGTAAACCTTTCCTCAAGACAGACCTCAGTCATCGCTTGACGGTGCGCACCATGTCAAGAAACGCTGGCATCTGCGCCTCTTTATCGGCGGCAATCTTCTTGGCATGTTCTGATTGCTGCAGACGTTCCAGCAGCGCCTTGGCCTGGGGGAAATCCTTAAGCAGGTCTACTTCAAAGACACTCTTGCCGACAGCACAGGCCAGGTCGACGCTGTAGCAGAAGAAGATGTCGGCAATGGTCAGGCTGAAGCCCGCCACATAAGGCTCAAACTTACCGTGACGTTTCAAGGTGGCAATGCCGGCCTGCAGTTCAGCCAGCGACTTGTCAAGTATCGCCTGCGGCACTTCAGCGCCGAAGAACGCCTTCGGGTAGCACGCACGCGCCGGCAGCTCGATATACAGCTCCATCTCCTTGATCAGCTCACGTACTGCGGCCCGTGCAAAGGGATCTTTGGGCAGCAATGCCTGGCCCGGTTGGGTTTGCTCGATATAGTCGAGGATCACTTCGGTTTCACTCAGAAAGCCGTGCTCGGTTTCCAGCACCGGGACCTTGCCCCGCGGGCTGATCTCCAATGCTTCGGGGCTCTGCCCCCCGAAGAACAGTTTCTCCTCGAAGGGCACGCCCTTCTCCAACAGTGCCCGCTTGACCATGTTGTAGTAATTGCTGACCGCGAATCCATGAAGTTTGAGCATCAGGCGGCCTCCAGGCCGAAAAGGGTTGGCCGGACTTTTATAGACCCTTCACCGGTAACTGGCCAGATGTATCGGGCGGCTGAATACCAACACAGCAATGCGAGCACTGGCGTGGCAAACTGAGCGCTCATTCAAAGGAGCCTGCCATGAGCGAACCCACCCCTACCGAAAACAGCGACGAAGAAGAATTCGCCGAGGCCACCCTCACCCAGGCCATCGAGAATCAGATCGAAAGTGACAACCCACCTGCTGCCAAGGCCACCTTCAACAAGCTGACCCTGGTGGGCTATGAACGTGAGGACATTCTCAACCTGATGGCCCACGTGCTGGCGATCGAAATCGACGCCATGCTCGATGAGGACCGGGCGTTCAATACCGAGTGGTACGAAGCGGCATTGCGCGCCCTGCCAGAGCTGCCGCCAGAAGAAAAACAACAATAGAAAAGTAACGGCGCAAACCGCCCGCGACGTGACTACACTGCAAGAGCCCTGCTGCCGGAACACCCTCGGGGCCGCTATGCCATACGCCTTCATCAGGTGTGTTGTCGTCCATTTCAAGAAAGTCTGGAGTCTCTATGTCGTATACCCCTGAGCTGGTTGCCGAACTTGAAATCCTTGCACTCTTCAATCTGGACAGCTCCCAGGAGGGCCTAAAAGTACATGGAACCGCGTCGCCGCAAGCGATTGCCGCGGCCAAACGCCTGTTTGAAAAAGAACTGACTGACCAGCCCGACGGCGGCTACCTGACCAGCCTGGGTCGGGATGCTGCGCAGCACGCACAAACCCTTCTGACCATTCTTAAGGCCGACTCGAAAGAAACCGCATGATTCCTCCGCGCTTGAGGCTGCAGGAAGGCAGCCTCAAGTTTTGCCGTATCTGTGCGAACTTATTTTGACGTCAAACATCAAACTGCACTTAAACCCGCCCCGGCTTGCGCAGTAAACTGCTCAATGTTTGGTCTTTCCCTTTGGCGGGTCCGGCCGGTCCGAGTCTGATATGACGTTTAGCCGTGAAATTCGCCCTGACATGGATGAGGGCATTGATCGCAAGGAGCTCGGCCAACTGCGCGGGCGATTCTTGCAACTCAATCAAGGCCGCCTGGCGCGCACTCGCGAAGGCCTGTCGACGCGACAACAGACCGTCCTGAACCTGATCCCCCTGCTGTTCCACGTCAACCACCCGATGTTGCCGGGCTACGTCTCAGGCACCACGCCTGCCGGTGTTTCCCACTACGAACCCGACGCCCTGGCGATAGCCGAAGCGCAACGCCTGACACGTTCGTTTTCCCACAAGCCGCGCCAAGGCAACGCTGCGCGACCCATTCATGGATTGTTCCTGATGGGCAGCCTGGGGACGCTGGCCCAAGCCGAGCAAAGCGACATGGATGTCTGGGTCTGCCACGCCCCGGGCCTTGAGCTCGATGCCCTGCAGCAGTTACGCAAGAAATCCCAGGCTCTCGAAGCCTGGGCCGCCAGCCTGGGCACCGAAGCACACTTTTTCCTGATCGACCCGCAACGCTACGCCAGGGGCGAACGTGACAGTCAGCTCAGTTCCGACGACTGTGGTACTACCCAGCATTACTTGTTATTGGATGAGTTCTACCGGACGGCTATCTGGCTTGCCGGCCGCACGCCCCTTTGGTGGCTGGTGCCGGCTTATGAAGAGTCACGCTACGAGGCTTACACACAAGCGCTGGTCTCAAAGCGTTTTGTGGCGGCCGAAGAAGTGCTCGACCTTGGCCACCTGGCGCATATTCCAGCGGACGAGTTTATCGGGGCCGGGTTGTGGCAACTGTTCAAGGGCATCGAATCGCCCTACAAGTCATTGCTCAAGCTGCTGCTGATCGAGGTGTATGCCAGTGAATACCCTCAAGTCCAGTGCCTGAGCCTGCGCTTGAAACAGGCTGTTTATGCTAACCACCTGAACCTCGACGATCTCGACCCCTACGTGATGGTGTATCGACGTATCGAGGAGTACCTCAATGCCCGTACTGAGCGCGAGCGCCTGGAGCTGGTACGGCGCAGTCTGTACCTTAAGGTGAATAGAAAGCTTGGCAGCGTACCGCGCCAAATCGACCGCGGCTGGCAACGTCCGCTGCTTGAGCAGCTGGCCAGCGAGTGGGGGTGGGACGAACGACAACTGGCGCTGCTCGACAGCCGCAGCCAGTGGAAAGTCCGCCAGGTCAGCACCGAACGCCGTGCCGTGGTCAACGAACTGAACTACAGCTACCGGTTTCTGACTCGCTTTGACAGCCATCAGAATGCCTCCAGCCAAATAGACAAGCGTGACCTCAATATCCTGGGCCGAC
Organism: Pseudomonas sp. KH_021; assembly: GCF_057838865.1. Taxonomy (NCBI): domain Bacteria; kingdom Pseudomonadati; phylum Pseudomonadota; class Gammaproteobacteria; order Pseudomonadales; family Pseudomonadaceae; genus Pseudomonas; species Pseudomonas sp. KH_021. The sequence continues at coordinate 6,086,056 of NZ_CM174477.1, forward strand.
GCCTCTATGCAGCCTTCGAGCGCAAGGCCGGCAAGGTCGAGCGCATCAACCCCGGCATTGCCCCGGACCTTGCCGAAGACACGGTGACGTTGCTGCAGTCACCGATCCTCAACGAACCCAGCCAGGCTCACTGGGGTCTGTATAGCGCAAACCTGACCGCCCAGGAATGCACGCACTTTGCCCCCCTCAAACGCAGCCGCGGGCTGGTTGAGCTGCTGGCATGGAGTCATTGCAACGGCGTGATCGACAGCCGTACCCGCATCGCACTGCATCCCGGCGGCAGCGATCTGGGAGAGCACGAGCTCCTCAATCTGCTGGCCAGCCTGCAGAAAAACCTCCCCGTGCCACTGGCAGCGGCCAGCGACGATGACCTGCTCCGCCCTGCGATCCCCAGGACCGTGCTGATGCTGATCAACACAAGCCTGGACCCGCTCAAGCAATATCGCGACCTGGCACGTGCCGTCAGCGGTGAGCACACAGACTCCCTGAGCTTTGGCAGCCATCGGGAAAACCTTGCGCAGACGCTGGACCTGGTCATGCTCAACAGCTGGAATGAAGTGCAGGTCCAGCGCTATGACGGCGTGCATGGTTTACTCGACGGCTTGCGCGACTGTCTCAGCGCCCTGCCCTGCGAAGCCCCTGCAGCCACCCTGCGAGTGCATTGCTTCGGCAACCCGCGAGCCCGGTCGATTGCCCAGCGCGTGGAACGAGTGCTGGCCACCGCGCAAGCCTTGCTGGCGCAAAACGCTCATTACCGTTACCTGCTGCACATCGGACAGCGTTATCACGCCCTGGAGCTTGAACCTGGCAATGTTTGCCATGTAGCGCTCGATGATATGCACGCGGTGTTCGAGTACCTCGGGCAGGAACGCAATCACTACAGCCCGGTGTACCTGGACGGTCAGGCCCTGCAAGACCACGATTTGGCCATGCTGCTGCCACAGGGTCGGCCGGGCTGCATTCAGGTGTTCTACCGGGTCGGCCAAAACACGGCGCAGCTATACGTGCTGGATGAATTCAATGCGCTATGGCAACAACAGCTGCCCTATCACGATGAGCACAGCCTGCTGGCGCCGCTGCAACGGTTTTTCCATTCGATCGTATTCCGGCGCGTGAGCAAGATGACGCTGGACAGCCTGCCGGTCGCAGAGGGGCCACCGGTGTTTTATTACCAGCTATTGGCCGATGGTGACACCAGGGCCTACCGAGTCGAGCCCCGTCCCAGCCCGCAGAGCCAGGCAGACAAACCTTTCTATGCCGTCCAGGCGATCATCGAGCGGGCCGTTGGCGGACAGATGCATACCGCCCTGTATTGCAATCAGCAGGAATTTGCCGAGTTTGACCATGGCGACCAGCTGTTTTTCAAGGTGGCCGAACAAATCGTCAGCCAGCGCCGAGAGGCACAGCGCTACCGCTGCTACATCACAGACCTGGACCTGTCCGGGCTGATCGGGGATGGGCCGGGCTCGACCGGCCTGTACCTGCGCTACAAGGCTGAACTGGAACGCGCCTTGAACCATGCGCTGGCAGCGATCTAATACGCCTTACAGGTCGAAATCGCCGGCAGCTTCAGGCTGGTATTCGATTTCCAGCAACGTGAGCTTGAGGGTCTTGCCACCGGGAGCGGGCCAATCTATTTGCTCACCGACGCGCAAGCCCAGCAGAGCACAACCGATAGGAGCCAGGATCGAAACCTTACCTTCAGGGCCGGCATCCTTGGGGTAAACCAGGGTCAGGTGATAGTCCTTGCCGCTGCTTTCTTCGCGGCAATGCACCCGCGAATTCATGGTCACGACACCGGCTGGCACTTCCTCGTGCCCGACCACGTGTTCGGCGCGATCCAGCTCGGCTTGCAGGGCAGCAACCCCTGGTAAGTCTTCATCCAGGCCTTCGAGCAAACGCTCCAGGCGCTGAACATCCAGGCGAGTCAGGGTGAGGGAAGGGGCAGTGCTCATGATCCAGTCAGGCTCCTTTTTTAATGGGCTAAATAAAGCAAAACCCCGCCCAAAGAGGCGGGGTTTTGACAGCAAACTAACTGGACACTACCACAGACAGGCAAATACTCAAGCGGGCGGGTGGTTTCCTGCCGCACGGCGTTGATCTGCCTCACGACAGATCTGTCGACGCTGCTCATCATCGGCCGAGCGCCAGGCACGAATGTCCTCCACATGCCGGAAACAGCCCAGGCACACCCGCGCTTCATCCAGACGGCAAAGGCTGATGCACGGTGACTTCACCGCCGGGCTGACGTTGCTATAGAGCGGTTTGGCAGGCCGAGGAGCGGTCACGTTCAAATCTCGTCGAAGTCGAGCTCGATGCCCGCCTGTTCTTCGACCAGACGCGCCAGCATCTCGCCCAACTGCTCATCGGATTTATCGCACATCCACTTCTTGCTGTCTTCGTCGTAGTCGAAATGGAAACCACCGGAGCGAGCTGCCAGCCATAACTGGCGCAGTGGTTCCTGGCGACTGAAAATCAGCTGGGTGCCGTTCTCGAATTTCACGGTCAGGACGCCGGCGGACTTTTCCACATCCAGGTCCAGATCGCTTTCATCGAACAGATCCTCCAATGCCTCTTGGGTGGCATCGACCAGATCGTGAAAGCGGGCTTCGGACAAACTCATTGCAAGAACCTCGAAAAGTGACTGTTCACGCTTAAGCGCGGGAAGATACGAGGCTGGGGCGCTTAATGCAAAGATTACTGACCAGCCACAAGCCCACAAGACGGGCTGCATAGGCAAGCCGTCGGGTGGTCGGTATACTCGGGCACAATTACTGCTTACCCAAGGATTTCGCCATGAAGCGCCTGATTTCCTCTCTTGCTGCGCTCGTCGCGGTCGCCTGCCTTGTCTCCGCGTGTGGCCAAAAAGGCCCGCTGTATCTCCCCGATGACAGCAAATCGCCCGAAGACCAAGCCAAGTCGCAACAGCACAAGCACTACTAAGGGAACACCATGGACGCTTTTGACTACCGCGACGGTACGCTGTTCGCGGAAGGTGTGGCATTGCCTTCTATCGCCGAGCGATTCGGCACGCCCACCTACGTGTATTCCCGCGCCCACATCGAAGCGCAGTACCGCGCCTATGCCGACGCCCTGGAAGGCGTTGACAGCCTGGTTTGCTTCGCCGTCAAGGCCAACTCCAACCTCGCCGTCCTGAACGTCCTGGCCCGCCTGGGCGCAGGTTTCGACATCGTTTCCGGTGGCGAGCTGGAGCGCGTATTGGCGGCCGGTGGCCGCGCCGACCGCATTGTGTTCTCCGGTGTCGGCAAGACCCGCAACGACATGCGCCGCGCCCTGGAAGTGGGCGTGCACTGCTTTAATATCGAGTCGACCGACGAGCTTGAACGCCTGCAGGAAGTAGCTGCCGAGATGGGCAAATATGCCCCCGTCTCCCTGCGCGTCAACCCGGACGTGGACGCCGGCACCCACCCGTATATTTCCACCGGTCTCAAAGAGAACAAGTTCGGTATCGCCATTGCCGATGCCGAGGCGGTCTACGTGCGCGCCGCGCAGTTGCCGAACCTGGAAATCATCGGTGTCGACTGCCACATCGGCTCGCAACTGACCACGGTCGAGCCGTTCCTCGATGCACTTGATCGCCTGCTCGACCTGGTCGAACGCCTGAGCGAATGCGGCATCTACCTGCGTCACCTGGACCTGGGCGGCGGTGTCGGCGTGCGTTATCGCGATGAAGAGCCACCGCAAGTAGCCGACTACATCAAGGCAGTGCGCGAGCGTACCGAGGGCCTGGGCCTGGCACTGGTTTTCGAGCCGGGCCGCTTTATCGTCGCCAACGCCGGCGTGCTGCTGACCCGCGTCGAGTATCTCAAGCACACCGAAGACAAGGATTTCGCCATCGTCGATGCGGCCATGAACGACTTGATCCGCCCAGCCCTCTACCAGGCCTGGATGGACGTCAAGGCCGTGCAACCTCGCGACGAGTCCGCTCGCACCTACGACATCGTCGGGCCGATCTGCGAAACCGGTGACTTCCTGGCCAAGGAGCGCGAACTGGCGCTGGCCGAGGGCGACTTGCTGGCCGTGCAGTCCGCGGGCGCCTATGGTTTTGTCATGAGTTCGAACTACAACACCCGTGGCCGTTGCGCCGAAGTGCTGGTTGATGGTGAACAGGCTTTTGAAGTCCGTCGCCGGGAAACCGTGGCCGAGCTGTATGCAGGCGAAAGCCTGTTGCCGGAGTAAGCCCATGCTGCTGCGTTTTACCAAAATGCATGGGTTGGGCAATGACTTCATGGTCCTGGACCTGGTCAGCCAACACGCGCACATTCTGCCCAAACATGCCAAGCAATGGGGCGATCGTCATACGGGGATCGGTTTCGATCAACTACTGATCGTCGAGGCGCCGAGCAACCCGGACGTGGACTTTCGCTACCGGATCTTCAACGCCGACGGCTCGGAAGTCGAACAGTGCGGCAACGGCGCGCGCTGCTTTGCCCGCTTCGTGCTGGACAAGCGCCTGACCGCTAAAAAACTCATCCGGGTTGAAACCAAAAGCGGCATCATCGAACTGGACATCCGCAACGACGGTCAGATCTGCGTCGACATGGGGCCGCCCCGCCTGGTGCCGGAGCAGATTCCGTTCCAGGCCGACGAGCAAGCCCTGAGCTATGAGCTTGATGTCGACGGCCTGAGCGTTCAACTGGCCGCCGTGTCCATGGGCAACCCGCATGCGGTGCTGCGCGTAGAAGAGATCAACCAGGCGCCCGTGCATGAGCTGGGGCCGAAAATCGAAAACCACCCGCGCTTCCCACAGCGGGTTAACGTCGGTTTTCTCCATGTGGTCGATCGCCACCGCGCGCAACTGCGTGTATGGGAGCGCGGCGCCGGGGAAACCCAGGCCTGCGGTACCGGGGCTTGTGCAGCGGCTGTCGCGGCTATTAGCCAAGGCTGGATGGATTCGCCATTGTTGATCGACTTGCCCGGCGGGCGGTTGTCTATCGAGTGGGGTGGCCCTGGCCAGCCAGTACTGATGACAGGCCCAGCCGTACGGGTTTACGAAGGACAGGTTCGTTTATGAGTGAGCACAGACAATGACTGACCAGCCTCAGGTTCCAGCCGACAAGCCCAGCGAGCAACCCTCTGAAAGCTTTACGCCAGCCCTTGAGGCTGAAGCTGTCGCCGCTTACCTGCGCGAACATCCCGAGTTCTTCGCCCAGCACGATGACCTGCTGGTGGAAATGCGCATCCCCCACGAGCGCGGCGACGCCGTCTCGCTGGTGGAGCGCCAGCTCAAACTGCTGCGCGAACGCAATATCGAGATGCGCCATCGCTTGTCCCAACTGATGGACGTCGCCCGGGACAACGACCGGTTGTTCGAGAAAACACGCCGCTTGATCCTGGACCTGCTGGATGCAACCAGTCTGGAAGACGTGGTGATCACGGTCGAAGACAGCTTGCGCCAGGAGTTCCAGGTGCCCTTTGTCAGCCTGATCCTGTTCAGCGACATTGCCACCCCTGTCGGCCGCTGGGTCAACGGCGCCGAAGCCCAGCAAGCCATCGGCGGCCTGCTGTCGGGCGGCAAGACCGTCAGCGGAACCCTGCGTGAGCATGAGCTGGACTTTTTGTTCGGTGAAGAACAGCGCAAACAGGTCGGTTCAACGGCTGTTGTCGCACTGAGCCACCAGGGCCTGCATGGGGTATTGGCGATCGGTAGCCGAGACCCACAGCACTACAAAAGCTCAGTGGGTACTCTGTTTCTCAGCTACATCGCCGAAGTGCTGGCGCGCATTGTGCCCCGCTTCACCACCACCCTGCGCCCGGTGCGCTGAACATGCTCGCCGCCCTGGACGCTTACTGCACGCACCTGCGCAGCGAGCGCCAGGTCTCGCCGCACACTTTGCAAGCCTATCGCCGCGATCTCGACACGGTGCTTGGCTACTGCACCAAGGAGCAGGTCCCAAGCTGGGATGCACTGCAAATCCAACACCTGCGCCGCCTGGTGGCTCGCCTGCACCAAGAGGGGAAATCCTCTCGCAGCCTGGCGCGGCTGCTGTCGGCAGTGCGCGGTTTCTATCGCTACCTGAACCGCGAAGGCCTCTGCAGCCACGACCCGGCCAATGGCCTGTCGCCGCCCAAGGGTGAACGCAAACTGCCCAAGACGCTGGACACTGATCGTGCCCTGCAACTGCTGGAAGGTGGCGTCGAGGATGATTTTCTGGCCCGTCGCGACCAGGCTATTCTCGAATTGTTCTACTCCTCCGGCCTTCGCCTGTCCGAGCTGACGGGCCTGAATCTCGACCAACTGGACCTCGGCGCAGGGCTGGTGCAAGTCCATGGCAAGGGCAGCAAGACCCGCGTACTGCCAGTGGGTCGCAAGGCCCGCGAAGCACTGGAGTTGTGGCTGGACATGCGCCTGATGAGCAACCCGGTGGATGATGCCGTGTTCGTCAGCCAAAAAGGCCGCAGGCTGGGCCCTCGGGCCATTCAAGTGCGGGTCAAGTCTGCTGGCGAGCGCGAGCTGGGCCAGCACTTGCACCCCCACATGCTGCGGCACTCGTTTGCCAGCCACCTGCTGGAATCCTCACAAGACCTGCGCGCCGTGCAGGAAATGCTCGGGCATGCCGATATTGCCACCACCCAGATTTACACCCACCTCGATTTCCAGCACCTGGCCACGGTGTACGATAGCGCTCACCCACGAGCCAAACGCAGCAAGAGCAGCGACTCATGACCATTAAGCTGATCACTTTCGACCTCGACGACACCTTGTGGGACACCGCGCCCGTGATTGTCAGCGCCGAGGCCACCCTGCGTGACTGGCTGGCCGAGCACGCCAGCAAACTGGGGCCAATTCCGGTCGAGCACCTGTATGCCATCCGCGAGCGCCTGGTGCAGGCCGAGCCCGAAATGAAGCACCGCATCAGCGCCTTGCGCCGCCGCGTGCTGTTCCACGCCCTGGAAGATGCCGGCTACGGCCATGCAGAAGCGCAAGAGATGGCCGACACGGCCTTTGAAGTGTTTTTGCAGGCGCGCCACCAGATCCAGGTCTTTCCCGAAGTCCAGCCGCTGCTTGAAGTGCTGTGCCAGCACTACACGCTGGGGGTGCTCACCAACGGCAACGCCGATGTGCGCCGCCTGGGCCTGGCCGACTATTTCAAGTTCACGCTGTGCGCCGAGGACCTGGGGGTCGGCAAACCCGACCCGCGCCCATTCGCTGAAGCCTTGCGCCGCGGCGGTGCCGATGCCCGCAGTGCTGTGCATATCGGTGACCACCCCGGTGATGACATTGCCGGGGCCCAGCAAGCTGGCTTACGCGCGATCTGGTTCAACCCTCAAGGTAAGGTCTGGGAGGCGGACAACCGCCCCGATGCCGAGATTCGCAACTTGACCGAACTTCCCGCACTGCTCAAGCGCTGGGCCTGAACGCCAGGCATGAAAAAGCCCGCAGCGGGCTGAGGTGATTCGTGATGTCTAGAGGGATTTCGGATCGACAGAAAGCAAAAACCCCGCATTTGGCGGGGTTCTTACTCAGGGTACAAGGGCACGACCAATAATGGAAAACCCCTGTTTCGACGCAAATACTATTGAAATAAAACAAGAGTGGCAAGGGGCTTCATGCTGAACCATCTTACCAAGCCTCGACTTACAACCGTTGAAAGCTTCTTCCGGACGAGAAGCGATGCTGAGCTGCTGGGATGCTACGCCTGGTCCCAGGCTGTTGGGGCCAGCTTGCTCCCGATTCTAGGTGACTTCGAGGTTAGCCTTAGAAACGCTCTGCATCGCGGGCTCTCTCAATACTACGGCCAAGTAGATAATTTTGACTGGATGTTGAAGACCAGGCCGAATGCGGCGAAGCTGAAGAATCCTGCCGCGCCTGATCTGGCTTGGCACCGCCTGACGACACAGACACACGATGAAATACAAAGAGCGGTAGCCAAAATCAACGGTCGAAAAAAGACCAGCTCAGCGTCAATTGATGACATCGTGGCGAAGCTCTCGTTTGGTTTTTGGGAGACGGTCATACGAGGCATGAACCACAGCAGCCATCCGGCCGATTTGAAAGGCAGAGTACTCACTGTTGCGTTTCCTAATGCACCAGATCTAGCAACTATCCCATACGCAGATGCTGCCTTCATTCGAAGGTTGAGTAATCTTCTATATCAGGTGCGGGATGTGAGGAACCGGATCGGCCACCACGACCAAATTTGGAAGACACCCGAATTCGACTCCCACGGACGGTTAGGTTTTATTCCAAGAAGGCCAAGACACACCATTAAAAGCCTTCGTATGCTCTGCGACCGAATTTCTTGGCTTGCAGGGTGGATTGATGCAGGAATCAACGCTTATATCAGGTCATCTGATCACTGGTGGTCCATGCAGACTCTGTTGAGTCAAGAAGCTCTAGCCGTGTACAGGAAGAATGGAGGGCAGATTGGTACTTACGACGCTATCATCCGAACTGCACCATCACATGGATTCGTGGCTTGGCCCAGACATCAGTTTGGAACTCCTATGAAAGCGCAACAAATCAACAATCGAATCATCACCAAACGATTCCACTTCTGATAGTCCAGCACTTGCGCGTTACGTTGTAGCCGGGGGCTCACGTTTAGGAGACGCATATTTAGCGACATACAGAATAAAAAAGGTTCTTCACGGAATCCTGGGAAATAGACAAAAAAGAACGGCGATTTGACCGATGATGTTCGTGCGAGCAAACCCATCAACCAAACCGCCGTTCTCATGCCAGATATTAATACGATCCTGCCTTTTTGGGATGGATTTTCTGTGGCTTCCGCCCAAGTCGTTGGCGGCTCTCTCCAGATCAACCTAACCCCTCGACCTAATCAGATTCCTCTTTGCAGCGGCTGCCTCAAGCCCTGCCTTGCTGTCCACGACCAGTCAGAGCGATCCATTCGGGATCTGCCAATTCTTGGCCACCCTGTCACGCTTACCGCTGTTTTTAGACGCCTGCGTTGCCTGGACTGCGGGACTCGGATGGAGTCGGTCAGTTGGCTTGATCGGTACGCCAGGCTTAGCGCAAGGCTTTGCCAAGCGGTCATCAAAGCCTGTCGCCAGATGGCAACGCTCCATGTCGCTCAACTCTTTGGCCTGCACTGGGAAACAGTGCGCGTCCTGGAGCGTCGCGCGCTTGAGCAAACATTGCATGAACTACCCGAGGCCGAGCCCAAGCGCTTGGTGATGGATGAGTTCGCCTTGTTCAAGGGGCATCGCTACGCCAGCGTGATCTTGGATGCCGATACGCGTCGCGTTTTGTGGGTGGGTGAAGGGCGCAGCCGGATAGCTATACGCTCGTTTTTCGAGGATCTGGGGCCAGAGCGGTGTTCACAAATCGAAGCGGTCGCCATGGATATGAATACGGCCTTCGATCTGGAAGTGAAACATCACTGCCGCAATGCGCGAGTGGTCTACGACCTGTTTCATGTCATCGCCAAATACGGTCGTGAAGTCATCGACAGGGTACGAGTCGACGAGGCTAACCGACTGCGCCATGACAAACCGGCGAGAAAGGTGGTCAAGCAGGCCCGCTGGCTCTTGCTGCGCAACCCCGAAAATCTGAAGAGCCAAGAGCAGCAGGTACATCTGCAGGATTTATTGGATGCCAATCAGTCGCTGATGACGGTCTATATCATGAAGGCTGAGCTCAAAGCGCTATGGTCGAGCGAAACAGCGTGGGAATGGCGTAGGGCGTGGAAACAATGGATGGGGCATGCCAAGCAGAGCGGCATTCCTTCGTTGATCCAGTTCGCGAAAAGGCTGAGCGGTTACTGGCGAGGCATTTTGAGCAGAGTTCGATGGCCAATGCACACAGGCCAACTAGAGGGGATCAACAATCGGATCAAGGTCATCAAGCGAATGGCTTACGGCTACCGGGACAGCGCATTTTTCTTCTTGAAGATCAAATGCGCTTTTCCCGGCAATCCGTGAAGAACCATAAAAAAGCCCGCAGCGACGGCGGGCTTTTTCAAAAAGCGCGGGCAATCAGATAGGGCGGCTGCCGTATTTGTTGTCGGGCTTCTTGGGTGGATCAGCCACCACATTGGCCTCGACCTCTTGCACCTTACCGCCTCGAGACAGGAACTCTTCCATGGCGCGGGCAAGCGCATCGCGCTCTTTGTTTTTAGCTTCTACGCTGGGTAGGTCGTCGACCGAGACCGCAGCCTTGGCCTTGCCCTTGGCCGTCGGGGCAGGTACATCACTGCCATCATCTTCCGCGACATCTTCAGCGGCAGCTTCAAGACCTTCTTCGGTGTCGTCCTCGTCACCTACTTCCAGGTCGTCGTTTTCCAGATCGTCGTCGCTCATGTTCAACCTCATGACTTTCGAAAAGCAGATTAGTTATAGCCCAGCCACGCCTTCTTATAGAAGATCGCCAGGGAAAATTCAAAATCCGCTGCCAGGCAGCGGCTCAAGCACCCTCGCCGTACAAGGTGACGAGGACCTTGCGAACACCGCCATGATCGCGATGTTCGCCCAAATAGACACCTTGCCAGCTACCTAACGCCAATCGCCCTGCCGTTACCGGCAGGCTCAATTGACAGCCTAGCAAACTGGCCTTGAAGTGTGCGGGCAGGTCATCTTCACCTTCGTCGTTGTGTTCGTAACCGGTCGATCCTTGTGGGACCAGCCGGTTGAAAAACCGTTCGAAGTCACGACGCACCGCCGGATCGGCGTTCTCGTTGATGGTCAGCGACGCCGAAGTATGTTGCAACCACAAATGCAGCAAGCCAATGCGACAGCCACGCAACTGTGGCAGGCCGGCAAGCAATTCGTCGGTTACCAGATGAAAGCCCCGGGGCCGAGCCCGCAGGGTGATCAGGGTCTGTTGCCACATACCGTTCTCCACACCTTCGGCGCGCATTCTAGCGCGCTATGGAAAAAAGCAAAGACCTATTAAACACTCCGTGTTGTAAGTCTTTGACCTACCTTCGCGGCGCGTGGCGACTGGCCCGAAATCGTCGATGAAAAATCGTTTGCGCCTGTACGAACTGACAAAACGCAGACAAAAAAATGCCCGGCGAACCGGGCATAGATTACTGACAAATCAGCAGCAGATCTCAATTGTAGCCGCTGCCGACAGGCTGCGATCGACCGCACAGCGGGCGCAGGATGTTAAAACCGCATAGGCGCCCCTGACGGGCCGCATCGCAGCCTTCGGCAGCGGCTACAGGGTTTGTCAGCAATCTATGCCCGGCGAACCGGGCCATTTTTTGCGGCGACGGCTTACAGGTTGTAGCCACGCTCGTTGTGTTGCGCCAGATCGAGGCCGACGGATTCTTCTTCTTCGTTGACCCGCAGGCCCATGACCGCATCCAGCACCTTGAGGATGATGTAGGTCACGATTGCGGTGTAGATCACGGTGAAACCGACGCCTTTGCACTGAATCCAGACTTGGGCTGCGATATCTTCAACCGTGCCGAAGCCGCCGAGTGCCGGAGCTGCGAATACGCCGGTCAGGATCGCGCCGACAATACCGCCGATCCCATGCACACCGAAGGCATCCAGGGAGTCGTCGTAGCCCATCTTGCGCTTGAGGCTGGTTGCGCAGAAGTAGCAGACCACACCGGACACCAGGCCAATCACCAGGGCCCCCATCGGGCCGACGGTGCCAGCTGCCGGCGTAATGGCAACCAGGCCTGCCACCACGCCCGAAGCGATACCCAGGGCGCTTGGCTTACCGTGGGTGATCCACTCGGCGAACATCCAGCCCAGGGCTGCAGCCGCGGTGGCAATCTGAGTCACCAGCATGGCCATGCCAGCGGTGCCGTTGGCGGCAGCGGCCGAGCCTGCGTTGAAGCCGAACCAGCCGATCCACAGCATGGCCGCGCCCATCAGGGTGTAACCCAGGTTGTGCGGGGCCATTGGGGTGGTCGGGAAGCCTTTGCGCTTGCCCAGCACCAGGCACGCCACCAGGCCTGCGATACCGGCATTGATATGCACCACGGTACCGCCAGCGAAGTCCAGCACGCCCCAGTCCCACATCAGGCCGCCGTTACCGCTCCAGACCATGTGAGCAATAGGGGCGTAGACCAGGGTGAACCAGATGGCCATGAAAATCAGCATCGCGGAGAACTTCATCCGCTCGGCGAAGGCACCGACGATCAGCGCCGGAGTGATGATCGCGAAGGTCATCTGGAAGGTAATGAACACGGCTTCCGGGAACAGCGCGGTGGCTGACGTCAAGCTGGCAGGCGTTACACCGGCGAGAAAAGCCTTGGAGAAACCACCAATGAACGAGTTGACGTTAACGACGCCCTGTTCCATGCCCGTGGTGTCGAAAGCGATGCTGTAGCCGTAGATAACCCACAGCACACTGATCAAGCCTGTGATCGCAAAGCACTGCATCATCACCGACAGAATGTTCTTGGAGCGCACCATGCCGCCGTAGAACAGGGCAAGGCCGGGGATGGTCATGAACAGCACCAACGCCGTCGAGGTCAACATCCAGGCGGTGTCGCCGGAGTTGAGTACAGGGGCTGCCGCCTCTTCTGCCATGGCCATGCCAGGCATTATGAGGGACAAAAGGGCTCCTAGCCCTGCGAAACGACGCAGAGTCATGTTGTTATCTCCTGGGGCGTTGGGTTTGGGGCTACTTTTTAGATCGCGTCGGTATCGGTTTCGCCGGTACGGATGCGGATGGCCTGTTCCAGATTGACCACGAAAATCTTGCCGTCACCGATCTTGCCGGTGTTGGCCGCCTTGGTGATCGCTTCGATGACCCGATCCAGATCCTTGTCATCGATAGCGACGTCGATCTTCACCTTGGGCAGAAAATCGACCACGTATTCCGCACCACGATACAGCTCGGTGTGTCCCTTCTGCCGACCGAAGCCTTTGACTTCAGTGACGGTAATGCCCTGTACGCCGATTTCAGACAGCGACTCGCGCACGTCGTCCAACTTGAACGGCTTGATGATGGCAGTGACTAGCTTCATGAAACTCTCTCCCGAATTGGTGGACTTGCCCCAGGAAAACAAACCCGTCTCAAGTCTAAGCGCAAGTGTCTGGCTTTGTAACGCTCCGTCGGCCTCACATCCCCCGACCAACACCAGAAACCCCATGACAAACACTTCTCGCGGCGCCAATGCACTGCTTCATCACAGTGACTGCATCAGTGCATGAGTTATGTTCGTATAAGCAGAAACCTTGCCAGCTCCAGCAAACGCTTGAATTTCAGCAGCTTGCTAACAAAATGCCACCTATGCCTGTAATCGGGGCACGCTTGACGCACAATTACGGTGCACACCGCCCGTTAGCAGTGCTCAAAAAACGTGCAGCCTTGCAGTGCTCCAGACACCGGTATTGCGCGTGATACACTCGTCCCCATTCTGTTTTCTGGACAACCCCACCATGCTCGCCCCCAAAGCCTTTCTCGATGCCCTGAGCGATCAAGCCTCGCGTCTGTTCAGCAGCGACACCTCCCAGCCTCGCAACGAACTGGAAAGCCAGTTCAAGGCCCTTTTGCAGAGCGGCTTCAGCAAGCTGGAGCTGGTCAGCCGTGAAGAGTTCGACAGCCAGATGGTTGTCCTGGCCCGCACCCGCGCCCGCCTTGAGAGCCTGGAAGCCAAGGTCGCGGAAATGGAAAGCCGCTTGAACGCAACGGCCGAGTAAGGCCAGGCGGTATTATCTGGACGGCGCTACCGGCGCCTTCCTACACTGCCTTGGCAGACATGGGCGAAAAGGCAGGTAGGGATGAACCGCAATGAGCTGCGCAAGGCTGACATCAATCTGATGGTGGTCTTTGAAACACTGATGCAGGAACGCAACGTCACCCGGGCCGCAGAAAAGCTGTTTCTAGGCCAGCCCACCATCAGTGCCGCACTCAATCGCCTGCGTAATATGTTCAATGACCCCTTGTTCATTCGCGTCGGCCACCGCATGGAACCGACGGCGCGCGCCGAAGAACTCATCCGCCATCTTTCCCCGGCACTGGACGCCATGTCCGTCGCCCTGAGCCTGACCCACGACTTCAACCCCGCCGAAAGCACCATGACCTTCCGCATCGGCCTGTCCGATGATGTGGAATTCGGCCTGCTGCCGCCGACCCTGCGCGCCTTGCGCCAGGAAGCCCCGCACGTGGTCTTCGTGGTCCAGCATGTGGATTACTGGCGCATCCCCGACCTGCTCGCCAGCGGCGACATTACCGTGGGCATCACCCAGACCCGCGGCCTGCCAGCCAACGCCAAGCGCAAACTGCTGCGACGCATCCATCCGCGCGTGCTGCGAGCCGATGCATCCGATACGCCCCTGACCCTGGACGAGTTCTGCGCCCGCCCGCATGTGCAGGTGTCACACACCGCCAACACCAGCGGCGTGGTCGACGAATGGCTGCAAGAGATCGGCCGCAAGCGCCACGTGGTGTTGTCTGTCCCGCAATTCAGCTCCCTGCCTGCATTGCTCGCGGGTACCGACCTGCTCGCCGGCCTACCGGACTACGCCGCCGATGCCATGGCGACCACGGGCTTGGTGTTTGCCGAGCCGCTGCCGTTCGATACGCCCACGCTCGACCTGTCGATGGTGTGGTTGAGCATTCTGGATACCGACCCTGCGGAGCGGTGGTTGCGGTCGCGGTTGGAAGCACATATGAGTGATCGCAAACGCTAACCCTGTAGGAGCCGACCTTGGTCGCGATAGCATCACCGCGGTTCCGCTCTAGTATCGCGGTGAGCCCATCGCGACCAAGGTCGGCTCCTACATTAGGTAATTGCCGGCCCGAAACAAGCAGTCGCACATACCCCCTCCCTCATCTTCACATCCGCTCTATCGTTACCCAGCCGCAGGAAGCGGCTCACGGTCACTCATGGAGCGAACATGTCCCTTGCCATCGTCCACAGCCGCGCCCAGGTTGGCGTGGGGGCCCCGGCGGTCACCGTCGAAGCGCATTTGGCCAACGGCCTGCCTTCGCTGACGCTGGTCGGCTTGCCCGAGACCACGGTCAAGGAGAGCAAGGACCGGGTCCGCAGCGCCATTCTCAACTCCCGGCTTGAGTTTCCCGCCCGGCGTATCACCCTCAATCTGGCCCCGGCTGATTTGCCCAAGGACGGCGGTCGTTTCGATCTGGCCATTGCCTTGGGCATTCTTGCCGCCAATGGGCAAATGCCGATAGCGGCGCTGAATGATGTGGAATGCCTGGGCGAACTGGCGCTTTCCGGGGCGCTCAGGCCCGTACAAGGTGTGCTGCCCGCTGCACTGGCCGCACGCGAAGCCGGCCGCAGCCTGATCGTGCCGAAAGCCAATGCCGAGGAAGCATGCCTGGCCTCTGGCCTGAAAGTGTATGCGGTGGATCACTTGCTGGAGCTGGTCGCGCATTTCAATGCTCAACCTGAGCTCAGCCCTTACAAGGCCAACGGTCTGCTGCTGATCAGCAAGCCTTACCCTGACTTGAGCGAGGTCCAGGGCCAACTGGCCGCCAAACGCGCCTTGCTGGTGGCAGCGGCGGGCGCCCATAACTTGCTGTTCAGCGGCCCACCCGGTACTGGCAAGACTTTGCTCGCCAGCCGCCTGCCCGGCCTGCTGCCACCACTGGATGAATATGAAGCGCTGGAAGTAGCAGCGATTCATTCAGTGGCCAGCCACGTGCCGCTCGACAGCTGGCCACAGCGTCCCTTTCGCCATCCTCACCATTCGGCATCCGGCGCGGCGCTTGTCGGCGGTGGCAGCCGACCACAACCGGGTGAAATCACCCTGGCTCATCATGGCGTACTGTTTCTGGATGAGCTTCCCGAATTTGATCGCAAGGTACTGGAGGTACTGCGCGAACCCCTCGAATCCGGCGAGATCGTGATTGCCAGGGCGCGGGACAAGGTTCGCTTTCCCGCCCGCTTCCAATTGGTAGCCGCGATGAACCCCTGCCCTTGCGGCTATCTGGGCGATTCCACCGGCCGTTGTCGTTGCGGCAGCGACCAGATCCAACGTTATCGCAACAAACTCTCCGGCCCCCTGCTCGACCGCATTGATCTGCACCTGACCGTCGCCCGTGAGGCCACAGCCCTTAGCCCGCCTCGCGCAGCCGAAGAAACCAGTGCCGATGCGGCAGCGCTGGTCGCCCAAGCACGCTGCACACAGCTCCAGCGCCAAGGCTGCGCCAATGCCTTTCTCGACTTACCCGGCCTGCGCACCCATTGCCGGCTTGACCCAGAAGATGAGAAGTGGCTGGAAACAGCCTGTGAACGGCTGACCCTTTCACTGCGTTCAGCCCACCGGTTGTTGAAGGTCGCGCGCACCCTGGCCGACCTTGAGCATTGTGAATCCATAGCGCGGGGGCATCTGGCCGAAGCATTGCAATACCGCCCTAACAGCCCGCAATAGGCCGTCCGAAACGCTATTCTCCAATGAATACAAGGCCTTCGTGGCCTTACAAACAACCCGTATTACATATATACGTGGTACGTACCACAGTACTAAATCGATACGGAGACTGCATGCTCACCCTTATTCAAGACCATCCTCTGGCGATTGGTGCGGGCCTGCTGGCTCTGGATTTGTTGATCTGGCGCGCTTTAACGGACAGCCAGAAACCGCTGCGGATTTTTACCCGCCTACTCGCCTTCCTGCTGTTCAGCTGGGTATTGATCAGCGCAGGCATGAGCCCGCTGCAACCGGCGCCTTGGGTCGAAGATGTATCGCGCAACTTGCTAGCGACGGTGCTGGAGATTTTCTGGTGGCTGTTTGCGGCGCGAACACTGACGGTGGTGCTGGGACTGATGCTGATTTCCCGTGCCGGGCACACTGGGCGGCTGCTTCAGGATGTGATGGGCGCGGTGATTTTCCTGATCGCCATCGTGGCCGCCGCAGCCTATGTGATGCAGCTGCCGGTAAAGGGTTTGCTGGCGACTTCCGGGGCGATGGCGATCATCGTCGGCCTGGCACTGCAGAGCACTTTGAGCGACGTGTTTTCCGGGATTGTGCTGAACACCACCAAGCCCTATCAAATCGATGACGTTATCTCCATCGATGGCACCGAGGGCAAGGTGACCGATATCGATTGGCGCGCCACCCGCCTCTTGACCAACAACGGCAGCATGGCCGTTATCCCCAACTCGGTGGCCGCCAAGGCCAAGATCCTCAATTTCAGTCGGCCGAGCAATATCCACGGCGTATCGATCAGCGTGGTAGTGCCGTCCCAGGTCCGACCGCGCAAGGTACTCGATGCGCTGGAAAAAACCTTGCAGGGCACCAGCGCCCTGCTGTCTGTGCCCGCCCCCAGGGCCAGTATCAAATCCACGTCACTTGAATCCACCGAGTATGAGGCCACCGGTTTCGTCGCCAGCATGGATCAGAAAGGCAGCGTGCGTAATCACCTGTTTGACCTCGCCCACCGGCACCTGGAAGCCAGTGGCGTGGCCTGGAGTGCCGACCTTGCGGCTCGCCCCTGGACCCGTCAGCGCGGCCTTCTGGAAGACGTAAAAATCTTTCGCTCCCTCAGCAACGAGGAAAAGGATCAGCTCGCCCAGAACATGACGCCCATCGAGTACCCGGCCAACCAGGTCATTCTCGGCGTCGGTGAGTCCGCCGAATACCTGCTGGTGATTGGTACTGGCGTGGTGTCCGCTTCGATTCAAAAGGGTACTGAATTAGTGGAAGCCGGGCGCATGGGCCCTGGGGAGATTCTCGGCTCCGAAAATTTTGTCGAAGGCGAAACGTCGAGCGCCGAATTCAAAACGCTAACCAGTTGCGTGCTGTTCCGTGTCGACAAAGAAGTCGTGCGCAGTTGCCTTGAGAGCCGCGGTGAGGTCAAGAATGCACTGACCAAACTGCATCGTTTCCGCCAACAGGCCAGCCAGTCGCTGCTGCTGCAAAAACCGGCAGCCATCAAGAAAGCAGGCTTTCTCGACTGGCTGCACCGCAAGGTTTAAAGCACGACGCGCAGGCACTGCCCAGCGTGATACAACGAAAACCCGGTCTCGTAGAAGCCGGTACGCAGCGAAGCGACTGACACAGGCTTCATCGGCGAGAACGGAATCGGCAAATCATCGGGCTTGTCTTCGATCAGATAGCGCGCAAAGGCTTTGCCTATGACGGTACCGGTGGTGTTGCCACGGCCGTTGTAGCCGGTGACCGCAACGATGCCCGGAGCCGGTTCGAACAGGCGCATCAAATGGTCCGGCGTGAAGTCGATGCAACCTGTCCAGTGCATCTCCCAGTCGATCTTGCCCAACTGTGGAAAATAGTGGTGCTGGATTCGGTCTGCCCAGCTGCGGATAAACCAGGCCGGCTTGTTATCCACCCGCCCAAGACTACCCAGCAACAGGCGGCCCTCATCATCACGGCGAATGCTACTCAGCACCGTGCGGGTATCCCATGAGCCCTGGCCATGCTTGAGCACGTTGTCGGCCGCAGCACCGCTCAGGGGCTTGGAAGCGACCTGATAGTAATAGCCACGGAAGTAGTTACGCTGCAGATCAGTCCAGTCGCCTTCGGTATAAGCACCCGTCGAGATCACCACCTTATCGGCCAGCACGGCACCTTGGGCGGTGACGACCTGCCAGCCTGCACCCTGTCGCTGCAATCCGGTCACGGCGGACTGCTGATAGATCCTGCCGCCCAGACGGATAACAGCAGCCGCCAGGCCTTGGGTGTAGGCCATGGGGTTGATGGTGCCGGCGCGGCGATCAAGCAGCGCAGCGGAGATTTTGTCGGTACCGCAATACTCCTGGCAGCGGGCACCGGTCAGCAGTTCTACATCGGCGCCGCGACGGCTCCATTGCGACTGGCGGGCCTCGAGGTCAGCCACGCCACTGGCGTTGTGCGCCATGTGCAAAGTGCCCTGGTTGTGTGCCTGGCAGTCGATGCCCAGGCGCTCAATCATGGCGAAGACTTCTGCCGGGGCTTCACCCAGCAGCTTGTTCAAGCGACTGCCCTGAGCCTGACCCAAGGTTGCCTCGACATCGTCGGGGCGAATCCAGGTGCCGGCGTTGACCAGCCCGACGTTACGACCCGAACCGCCATGACCCAGCTTCCAGGCTTCCAGCAATACGACGCTTTTGCCCTGCTCGAGCAAATGAATCGCAGTGGACAGGCCGGTGATACCACCACCGATCACACACACGTCAGCCTTTTGCGCTGACGTGAGGACCTCCACGTTTGCCTGGGGTGGCGTTACGTGTTCCCACAGACACTCTCGACGCAATTCAGTCATGGCAGGCGTTACTCCATCAAATCACTCTGTCCTTTCGGGACGACACACCGCCCTGTAGGAGCAGACCTTGGTCGCGATGGGGGCAACACAGTCCTCAATGATCGCGGAGCCCCCATCGCGACCAAGGGCTAGGCGCCCCCGTCGCTCCTACAAGCAAATCAGATCATCAATCGAAAACGATGCCCTGGGCCAGTGGCAGCTCGCGAGAATAGTTCACGGTGTTGGTCTGACGACGCATGTAAGCCTTCCAGGAATCAGACCCGGACTCACGACCACCGCCCGTTTCTTTTTCACCCCCGAACGCCCCCCCAATTTCAGCGCCACTGGTGCCGATGTTGACGTTGGCAATGCCGCAGTCACTGCCAGCCGCGCTCTGGAAGCGCTCGGCTTCACGCAGGTCGGTGGTGAAAATGCACGATGACAGGCCTTGTGGCACTTCGTTGTTCAGGCGCAGGGCTTCTTCGAAATCGTCATAGGCCAGCACGTAGAGGATCGGCGCGAAGGTTTCGTGACGCACCACTTCCGACTGCGCAGGCATCTCGACGATGGCCGGGGTCACGTAGTAGGCGTTGGGGTACTGGTCTTGCAACTGGCGCTCGCCGCCGAAGACGTTGCCACCTTCATCACGGGCGTGAGCCAGGGCATTTTGCATGGCGTCGAAGGAGTGTTTGTCGATCAGCGGGCCGACCAGATTGTCCTGGCGTGGGTCGCCGATACGCACCTTGGCGTAGGCAGCCTTGACCCGGGCAACCACTTCATCCTTGACCGAGCGATGAGCAATCAGGCGGCGCAAGGTGGTGCAACGCTGGCCGGCGGTGCCGACGGCGCTGAACAAAATGCCGCGCACGGCCAAGTCCAGGTCGGCACTCGGGGCCAGGATCATGGCGTTGTTGCCGCCCAGTTCCAGGATAGTGCGACCAAAGCGAGCGGCAACACGCGGGCCAACTTCACGCCCCATGCGGGTACTGCCGGTGGCGCTGATCAGGGCAACGCGAGGGTCATCGACCAAGGCTTCGCCGGCATCGCGATCACCGATGATCAGTTGGCTCAAGCCCGCCGGAGCATCAGCGAATTTGGCCAAGGCTTTTTCGAACAGCGCCTGGCAAGCCAGTGCGGTGAGCGGGGTCTTTTCCGAAGGTTTCCACAGCACGGCGTTACCGCACACCAGCGCCAGGGTGGTGTTCCACGCCCAGACAGCCACCGGGAAGTTGAAGGCGCTGATCACGCCGACCAAACCCAGCGGGTGCCAGGTTTCACGCATGTGGTGGCCAGGGCGCTCGGAGGCGATGGTCAGGCCGTACAGCTGGCGCGACAAGCCGACGGCGAAGTCGCAGATGTCGATCATTTCCTGCACTTCGCCCAGGCCTTCCTGAGTGATTTTGCCCGCTTCAATGGAGACCAGTTCGCCCAGCTCAGCCTTGTACTCACGCAGCACTTCACCGAACAGGCGAATCAGCTCGCCACGGCGCGGCGCCGGTACGTTACGCCAGGCCTGGAAGGCTTTGTCGGCCGCTTCGATCTTGGCCAGCACCTGGCCCTTGCCTTCGAGGGTGACGGAGGCAATGGCACTGCCATCGATTGGGGTATGAACGGGATGGTTACCGCCGGTGAATGCATTTGCCGAGACACCGAGTTTTTTAAGCAGTCCATCAACCATTTTCTTCTCCTGCAGCCGATCAGTGATTGAAATTAGGGTGTGGATCAGTATTAATCCGATGACTACCCGGCAACAAACGACCTTTATTCAGCACATCATTCCTTAGCGTAATGATTTGCCCTGCAAAACCGAGCCCCGACATGTCCAAACGTCTAGCGCCATCAATGGCCGCTCTGCAATGTTTCGAAGCCGCCGCCAGACACCTTAGCTTCACTCGCGCCGCCGAGGAACTACACCTGACACAAAGCGCCGTCAGCAAACAGGTGGCCACGCTCGAAGAGATGCTGCGCCATCATCTGTTCTTGCGCATTCGTCGGCGCCTGCAACTGACGCCCGCCGGATCCCTGTACCTGGCCGAAGTGAACAAGATCCTGACCCAGATCGACATCTCCAGCCGCTACATCATGTCCTACGGTCAGGAAACCGAAGTACTCAAGGTGGCCACCCAGCCCAGCTTTGGCGTGCGCTGGCTGATTCCGCACCTGAAGGGGTTCGGCAAGCGCCACCCCAATATTCACCTGGACATCTGCAACGAGATGGAGCCCTTTGCCTTGCTGCAGGCCAAGGCCGACGTGGTGTTTTTTTTCGGCCAGGGCACCTGGCCTGGCGCCACCTGTATCGAGCTGTTCGGCGAGGAAATGATTCCAGTCTGCGCTCCCGACCTGCTGCGCGAACATACGATCACGAGCGCCAATGATTTGGGCGCGCAAGTGCTGCTGCAAAGCACTTCGCGCCCCGAAGCCTGGCATGAGTGGTTTCTGGAACAGGGCCTGCACTCCGAGCAGAGCTACCACGGCCCTCGCTTCGACACCTTCTACATGTGCCTGAGTGCCGCCCAGTCCGGTTGCGGTATCGCGCTGGTGCCACGCTATCTGGTGGAGCAGGAACTGGCCGAAGGTAAGTTGGTGGTGCCCTGGGATTACGCCATGCGCAGCAGCGGCGCGTATTTCGTGGCATTTTCAGAACATGCCGCCGAGGTGCCCAAGGTTCGCAGCCTGGTTCGCTGGATTACCGAGCAAGCGGGCAAAGGTTCAGAATTTACGGAATGACTGTCTGATTTTTTTTCGCTTGCACGGGTAGGGCATTCCTCGCTTTCATAAAGATACCCACTCGCCAGGAGTTTCTAGATGCCCACCCAAGCGTTCGTCAGCCCGGACAACATTCGTGCCCAGTTTTCCTCGGCCATGTCCGCCATGTACAAGCAGGAAGTGCCGCTTTACGGCCAACTGCTGGATCTGGTTGATGAGGTCAATCAGCAAGCCATGGACCAACATCCGCAGCTTGCCGAATCCCTGCACTTGACCGGCGAAATCCAGCGGCTGGATCAAGAGCGCCATGGCGCGATTCGAGTGGGTACCGCTGAAGAACTGGCCACTATCGGTCGCCTGTTTGCCGTAATGGGCATGCAGCCTGTGGGCTACTACGATCTTTCCTGTGCAGGCGTGCCGGTGCACTCGACGGCCTTTCGCGCGGTTCACGAGCAATCGTTGCAGGTCAGTCCGTTTCGCGTGTTTACCTCCCTACTGCGCCTGGAACTGATCGAGTCACCGGCCCTGCGTGAGCTGGCGGCGTCCATTCTGGCCAAGCGGCAGATCTTCACCCCGCGGGCCGTGGCCCTGATCGAGCAATTCGAGCGTGATGGTGGCCTGAACGCCACAGATGCCAACGACTTTGTCGAACAGGCGTTGGAAACGTTCCGCTGGCACCGCCAGGCCACCGTGACGGCGGAGCAATATCAACAACTGCACGATCAGCACCGCTTGATTGCCGATGTGGTCGCCTTCAAAGGCCCGCACATCAACCACCTGACACCGCGCGTACTGGACATCGACGCCGCTCAAATTGGCATGCCGAAAAAAGGCATTCCGCCCAAAGCTGTGATCGAAGGCCCACCCCCGCGCCGCGTGCCGATCCTGCTGCGTCAGACCAGCTTCAAGGCCCTGCAGGAAGAGGTCGCCTTTACCGACAGTGGCAACCAGGCCGAGGGTCGCCATACCGCTCGCTTTGGCGAAATTGAACAGCGCGGCGCAGCGCTGACACCCAAGGGCCGTGCACTGTATGACCGCCTGTTGGAGGCTGCTCGCGAGGCACTGGGCGGCGTACCTGCCGAAAGCAATGCCGAGCATTACATGAAACTACTGGGCGAGACGTTCAGCGAGTTCGCCGACGACGCCGACCAGATGCGCCAACAGGGCCTGGCTTATTTCCGCTACTTCGTCACCGAGCAAGGCCTGGCTGCGCGCAATGTGGCGGGGCGCCCCACCACGCTTGAGGCGCTTATCGACGCTGGGCATATTCGCTTTGAAGTGCTGGTGTACGAGGACTTCCTGCCGGTCAGTGCAGCGGGCATCTTCCAGTCGAACCTGGGCGATGACGTGCAGAGCCACTATGGCAGCAATGCCAACCAGCTAGCCTTCGAGCAGGCACTGGGCACGCCTGTGCTGGATGAGTTGAAGCTGTATGCCGAAACCGAGCAGCGCTCGTTGCAGGCTTGTGCGCAGCAGCTGGGGTTGGATCGTCTCGCATCGGTGTGAGGCCATTCGCGGTGTCGAGGCTTTCAGGCGCTTGTCTTGGGTTTTGCGCTGTTGCGTAGATCGAGCGCCGCCCGCGCGGCGCATTCGCCGGCTAAAGCCGGCTCCCACATTTGTTGCAACGTGCCATGGCCTGTGAGATTGGAGTTGCCAGCCACGCGCGCGCCCCCGAAACCACAAAGACCCAAAGCCGAACCACCAAGGGCTAACAACGCCGATCCCGCAGGAAATGGCGCGTTGCAACCAATGTGGGAGCCGGCTTTAGCCGGCGATGCGCCGCGCGGGCGGCGCTCGATCTCAAGAGCAAAGGAAAAACCAAGGCAGGCACCTTGTGGGGCTCATGCGATCTGTTGACAGGCACCCTACGGGTTCACCCTGAGAATGGCTGAAAGCCCCACCACCGCGAAGCCCTTGATCTCAGCGCAACATCTGCACCGCCGGCAACTGCATATTCGCCGCCTCCCCCTGCAAAAAATCGCTCAACCGCCGCATGCGCTCACCGCCAGGCCGTGCCTTGGGCCAGACCAGGTAGTAATTCAACCCGCTGGCCACCGCCGTTGGCCATGGCAAACTCAAACGACCTTGGGCCACGTCCTCGGCAACCATCAGTAAATCACCCATCGACACGCCATACCCCCGCGCCGCCGCAATCATGCCCAGCTCAAGGGTGTCGAACACCTGCCCACCCTTGATCGACACCCGCTCGGACAGCCCCATGCGCTCCAGCCAACTACGCCAGTCACGGCGATCCGGGGTCGGGTGCAGCAGTTCAGCGCTGGCCAGCCGATCGACATCCCAGGCCGGGCCATCCAACAAGTTCGGCGCCCCCACCGGGATCAGCCACTCGGGAAACAGCAGCGTCGCCTCCCAGTCCACGGGAAAGCTGCCATCGCCCAGCAACACTGCACAATCGAAAGGCTCGTGATGAAAGTCGACGTTGTCCACATCCATCCAGGCGCTGGTCAGTTGCACCTCGTTGCCGGCCTGCAAATGTCGGTAGCGGCTCAGTCGTGCCAACAGCCAGCGCATGGTCAGGGTCGAGGGGGCTTTCATGCGCACGATGTCGTCTTCGTGGCGCAAGGTATTGCACGCACGCTCCAGCGCGGAGAAACCCTCGCGAACTCCCGGCAACAGCAGCCGTGCGGCGTCGCTGAGTTGCAAGTGCCGACCGCTGCGCAGGAATAGTCGGCAACCAAAATGCTCTTCCAAGGTTCGGATATGCCGGCTCACCGCACTTTGAGTAATAGACAGTTCTTCACCCGCTCGAGTGAATGACGTATGCCGCGCAGCCGCTTCAAAGGCTCTCAAGGCATAGAGTGGCGGGAGATTACGGGACATTACGAAATTTCCTTCATTGCAAAATGAATACGCTTTCGCGCTGGCCAAGGATGAGTATTACTCATGGGATGAATCGTTTTTATCCTTTTGTGCATTGCTTGGTAAAGGCCGAAAATAAGCGGCTAAATTCTTCCTTCACTTGAGCGCGACCCCATGCAACCTGCCGTACGTACCGAACTCTGGGCCCTTTTACGGCTGGCAGGGCCGCTAATCGCCTCGCAGCTAGCCCACATGCTGATGGTGCTGACCGACACCCTGATGATGGCTCGCATCAGCCCCCAGGCATTGGCAGGCGGCGGCCTGGGTGCGGCCAGCTACTCATTCGTGTCGATCTTCTGTATTGGCGTCATCGCGGCGGTGGGCACTTTGGTGGCGATTCGTCATGGCGCCAATGACAAGGCCGGCGCCACACGCCTGACCCAGGCTGGATTGTGGCTGGCCTGGATGATGGCAGTTGCCGGGGCGCTGCTGTTGTGGAACCTGTCCCCAATCCTGCTGGGCCTCGGCCAAACACCCGAAAACGTTGCGGCGGCCAGCCAATTCCTGTTGCTATTGCCGCTCGCCCTGCCCGGCTACTTGAGCTTCATGGCATTGCGCGGCTTTACCAGCGCGCTGGGCCGCGCTAAACCGGTCATGGTGATCAGCCTGGGCGCGACGGTGGCGAACTTCCTGCTTAACTATGCCCTGATCGAAGGGATGTTCGGCTTGCCTAAACTCGGGCTGGTGGGGATCGGCCTGGTCACGGCGATTGTCGCCAACTGCATGGCGCTGTTGCTGGCCTGGTATATCCGTCGCCAAGCCGCCTACGACGCCTATCCGATCCGCAAGGGGCTGTCGCGCCCGAATATCCCCGCATTGCGCGAGCTATGGCGGCTGGGCTTGCCGATTGGCGGCACCTACGCCGTGGAAGTCGGGTTGTTTGCCTTTGCTGCGTTGTGCATGGGCACCATGGGCAGCACCGAACTGGCATCGCACCAGATCGCCCTGCAAATCGTTTCGGTCGCCTTCATGGTGCCCATGGGGCTTTCCTATGCGGTCACCATGCGCATAGGCGCCCATTACGGCGCCGGTCAATTGCTGGCAGCCCGTCAGACCGGGCGAATCGGCATCGGTTTTGGCGCAGTCGTGATGATGGGTTTCGCCGTGTTGTTCTGGGTTGCGTCCGACGGGTTGGTGGGCTTGTTCCTGGACCACAACGACCCAGCCTTTGCCGATGTCATCCGTTTGGCGGTGAGCCTACTGGCGGTAGCGGCCTGGTTCGAGCTGTTCGATGGCGTGCAAACCATCGCCATGGGCGCGATTCGCGGCCTGAAGGATGCCAAGACGACCTTTCTGGTGGGGCTGGGCTGCTACTGGCTGATCGGTGCGCCAGCTGCGTGGTTGCTCGCGTTCACGCTGGAGTTGGGGCCGGTCGGTGTCTGGTGGGGGCTGGCGTTGGGGCTGGCCTGCTCGGCGGTCAGCCTGACATTGGCGTTTGAATGGCGGATGGGGCGGATGTTGGGGCGCGCACAGGCAGCGCCGCTTGAGGGTGCCGTGCTTTGACTGAAAAACCGCGTCATCTTCATCGCAGGCAAGCCTAGCTCCTACACGGTCGGTAGGAGCCCAGCTTGCTGGCGATGGGATCACCGCGGTGCATCAGGTAAACCGCGGTGATGCCATCGCGACCAAGGTCTGCTCCTACAGGGCCACCGGCGTTATCTGTTGGGCGGCGCCCAGCATCAGGTAATCCACCAGTTGCTCCAGCGCCAAAGGCTTGCTGATCCAGTAGCCCTGGATCTGATCGCAGCCGAAACTGCGCAGCAGCTCAAGCTGCTCAGGCGTTTCCACGCCCTCGGCCACCACTTCGAGGTTGAGGTTGTGCGCCAGGTTGATCATGGCATGCACCAGTTTGCGGTTTTCTTCGCGCTGTTCCATCCCTGCAACAAAGCTCTTGTCCACCTTGAGCAAGGTGATTGGCAAGCTGTTCAGGTGTACGAAAGACGAAAACCCGGTGCCGAAGTCATCCAGTGAGAAGCGCACACCCAGCCGCCCCAGGGCGTCCATGGTCTGCTGCACCAGATCGTTGCGACGCATCACGGCGGTTTCTGTCAGTTCGAACTCCAGCCAGCGCGCATCCACGCCGTGCTCGATGATCAAGCGGCTCAAGGTTGACAGCAATTGGCTGTCCTGGAACTGGCGGAACGAGAGGTTGACGGCCATGTGCAGCGGCCCCAGCCCCTGTTCGCGCAGGGCCTGCATGTCGCGCAGGGCGCGGGAAATCACCCAGTAGCCCAGCGGCACGATCAGGCCACTCTGCTCTGCCAGTGGCACAAACTCGCTCGGTGGCAGCAAGCCCCGCTCGGCGTGACGCCAACGCACCAGCGCTTCCAGGCCGACGATACGCCCGCTGGCCAAGTCCATGCGCGGCTGGTAGTGCAACTCGAGTTCGTCGCGGCGCAGGGCCCGGCGCAATTCGCTTTCCAGATCGGCCAGGCTGCGTGCATTGCGGTTGATCCGCTCATCGAACACATGGAAGGTGCAACCCTGAATGCTCTTGGCTTGTTGCATGGCGATGTGGGCGTGCCACATCAGCGGATCGGCACCGTTTTCAGCACGGGCATAGGCCACACCCAGGCTGCAGCCAATCAGCAGGCTTTCGCCGTCAATCCAATAGGGTTCAGCCATCACTTCGGTAATGCGCTCGGCCAGGTGCTCGGCGCGCTGAGCATCCCGACGCGTGTCGATCAACAAGGCAAACTCATCGCTGCCCAGCCGGGCAAGCTGATCGCCCGCCTCCAGCAGGCTCTTGAGCCGCGCCACCACTTGCAAGATCAACCGGTCACCCGCCTGGTGGCCCAGCGCATCGTTGGCGTGACGGAAGTTGTCCAGGTCCAGATGACCCAACGCCAATCCACGGCCCTGGTGCTCGGCCAGCCGGGCCGTGAGCAGGGTTTGAAAACCCTGCCGGTTGGCGATCCCAGTCAGAGGATCCTGCTCGGCCAGGCGCTGCAAGGTATTTTCCAGCACGCCTCGTTCACGCACATGGCGCAGGCTGCGACGGAGGGTGTCGGCGCTCAGCTGCGTGCGTACCCACCAGTCGCTGGCGCCCGGGGGCCGCTCCAGCGGTTCGTGCTCGAGCAACAAAACCACCGGTAGTTCACAACGCCCCGGCGCAGGCTGTTGCGAAGGCGTGGCCAGCACCACTGCATTGCGATCCTTGGCGAACAGGCTGTCCACCGCCTCCCAGGACGGGGCACTGAGCAGCTCGGCCGTACCCGCCAGCGGTACCAGGCACTCACGCAATGCCACCGCCCACTCTGGCGTTTCGGCCAGGAGCAACAGACGCAAGGGTTCGACAGACGTAGACAAGCTTGCTCCTTAAGACGTGTTTACAGTCGCTGGTGGTGGCCCGGGTGCCGGTCATCGACGGGGCGAGCCCTGCATCCTGCGCGAAAGTATCAAAACCGGCAAATTTAGATACAGGCGCAACACACGGTCAGACGGTCGCGGCAGAATCCTGCGAGCCTGTTAAAATGCCCGGCCATTTTCCCAGGCGACCCCTTTTTCGTCATGTCCCGACTCAATCCCCGGCAACAAGAAGCCGTGAACTACGTCGGCGGCCCTCTTTTGGTGCTCGCCGG
Organism: Pseudomonas sp. KH_021; assembly: GCF_057838865.1. Taxonomy (NCBI): domain Bacteria; kingdom Pseudomonadati; phylum Pseudomonadota; class Gammaproteobacteria; order Pseudomonadales; family Pseudomonadaceae; genus Pseudomonas; species Pseudomonas sp. KH_021. Next base: position 6,114,319 of record NZ_CM174477.1, read on the forward strand.
TGCTGGCTCCGGCAAGACAAGCGTCATCACTCGCAAGATTGCCCACTTGATCCAGAACTGCGGGGTCCGCGCCCAGTACATCGTCGCCATGACGTTTACCAACAAGGCCGCGCGGGAAATGAAAGAACGGGTCGGCTCCCTGCTGCGCGGTGGCGAAGGTCGGGGCCTGACGGTGTCGACTTTCCACAACCTGGGCCTGAACATCATCCGCAAGGAGCACGTGCGGCTGGGCTACAAGCCGGGCTTCTCGATCTTTGACGAGACCGACGTCAAAGCCCTGATGACCGACATCATGCAAAAGGAATACTCGGGCGACGACGGTGTCGACGAGATCAAAAACATGATCGGCTCGTGGAAAAACGACCTGGTGCTGCCAGCGCAGGCCCTGGAAAACGCCCGTAACCCCAAGGAACAGACTGCCGCCATCGTCTACACCCACTACCAGCGCACGCTCAAGGCGTTCAACGCGGTGGACTTCGACGACCTGATCCTATTGCCGGTCAAGCTGTTCCAGGAACACGCCGACATTCTGGAAAAATGGCAAAACCGCGTGCGCTACCTGCTGGTGGACGAATACCAGGACACCAACGCCAGCCAATACCTGCTGGTGAAACTGCTGATCGGCACGCGCAACCAGTTCACCGTGGTAGGCGATGACGACCAATCGATCTATGCCTGGCGCGGTGCGCGGCCGGAAAACCTGATGCTGCTCAAGGACGACTACCCGTCCTTGAAAGTGGTGATGCTGGAGCAGAACTACCGCTCCACCAGCCGCATCCTGCGCTGCGCCAACGTGCTGATTTCCAACAACCCGCACGCCTTCGAAAAGCAGCTGTGGAGTGAAATGGGCCACGGCGACGAGATCCGCGTGATCCGCTGCCGCAACGAAGACGCCGAAGCCGAGCGGGTGGCGATAGAAATCCTCACCCTGCACCTGCGCACCGATCGCCCCTACAGCGACTTTGCCATTCTCTATCGTGGCAACTACCAGGCCAAGCTGATCGAGCTGAAGCTGCAGCATCACCAAGTGCCCTACCGCTTGTCGGGCGGCAACAGCTTCTTCGGCCGCCAGGAAGTGAAGGACCTGATGGCCTACTTCCGCCTGCTGGTGAACCCGGATGACGACAACGCTTTCTTGCGGGTGATCAACGTGCCGCGCCGCGAAATCGGCTCGACCACTCTGGAGAAGCTGGGCAACTACGCCACCGAGCGCAAGGTCTCGATGTACGCCGCCACCGACGAGCTGGGCCTGGGTGAGCATCTGGACAGCCGCTTCACCGACCGCCTGCAGCGTTTCAAGCGCTGGATGGATGGCGTGCGTCAGCAAGTGGCACAGAACGACCCCATCGCCGCCCTGCGCAGCATGGTCATGGACATCGATTACGAGAACTGGATTCGCCAGAACAGTTCCAGCGACAAGGCCGCCGATTACCGCATGGGTAACGTCTGGTTCTTGATCGAAGCGCTGAAGAACACCCTGGAAAAAGACGAAGATGGCAATATGACCATCGAAGAGGCCATCGGCAAGCTGGTGCTGCGCGACATGCTCGAGCGCCAGCAGGAAGAGGAAGACGGTGCCGAAGGTGTGCAGATGATGACCCTGCATGCCTCCAAGGGGCTGGAGTTTCCCTACGTGTTCATCATGGGCATGGAAGAGGAAATCCTCCCGCACCGCTCCAGCATCGAGGCCGACACCATCGAAGAGGAACGCCGCCTGGCCTACGTGGGCATTACCCGCGCTCGCCAGACGCTGGCGTTCACCTTCGCCGCCAAGCGCAAGCAGTATGGCGAGATCATCGAGTGCACGCCCAGTCGCTTCCTCGATGAACTGCCGCCGGACGACCTGGCCTGGGAAGGCAACGACGATACCCCAACAGAAGTCAAAGCCGCCCGCGGCAACAACGCATTGGCCGATATCCGCGCCATGCTCAAACGTTAATCAATCCGGCCCCGCCCTTTGCGCCGGGGCCCTTTAGCAAGAGTTCGAGGAAAAAACGCCGTGGAAGCACTGCACAAGAAGATTCGCGAAGAAGGCATCGTGCTTTCCGATCAGGTATTGAAGGTCGATGCGTTTCTCAACCATCAGATCGATCCAGCACTGATGGATGCCATCGGCAACGAGTTCGCGCGATTGTTCGCCGATTCGGGCATCACCAAGATCGTGACCATCGAAGCCTCAGGTATCGCGCCTGCGATCATGACCGGTTTGAAACTGGGTGTACCGGTGATTTTCGCCCGCAAGCACCAGTCGCTGACCCTGACTGAAAACCTGCTGACCGCGTCGGTGTATTCCTTCACCAAGCAGGTCGAAAACACGATTGCCGTGTCGCCACGTCACCTGAACAGCAGCGACCGCGTGCTGGTCATAGATGACTTCCTGGCCAATGGCAAAGCCTCCCAGGCGCTGATTTCGATCATCAAACAGGCCGGCGCCAGCGTTGCCGGGCTGGGCATCGTGATCGAAAAATCGTTCCAGGGCGGCCGCGCCGAGCTGGACGCCCAAGGCTATCGCGTTGAATCGCTGGCACGGGTCAAGTCGTTGGCTGGTGGTGTCGTGACCTTTATCGAGTGAACGCGCCGCCGTTTGCCTGATGTATTTGCGGGGCGTTCATCGCGGTGGTCCGGCATTCCGGTAAACCCGATTCCTATACGGGTCTGTACATGGACTCGCCCCAACCGAGGCGTCTATGCGCCACGGTGGCATCTATAAAGAAGCCAACGACAGCGAGGGCGAGCCCATGAAAAAGCATACGACCAACAATCACTCTTTGTCTTCAGCCGACCTAGCAACCTGTTCGACCGTCTCGGTAGATCTTGCCAAGAGGGTCTTCCAGGTGGCCGGGGAAAACGCCCTGGGCCAAGTGGTGTACGAGGACCGAATCAAATCGCGCGAAGCCTTCCAGGCGTTTCTTCGCCAACTGCCCATGAGCGTCATGGTGCTGATGGAAACAGGCCCAGGCGCTCAGGCATGGGCGCGGTTGCTGCAGGCCCAAGGCAACCCGGTGCGGATCCTGCCTGCGCAGCATGTGGCCGATCATCGCAGCGGGCCGAAGAATGATCGCAACGATGCACATGCGATCTTGCGGGCGGGTCGAGATAGTCGGATTGTCTCAGTGCCGGTCAAAAGTGCCGCGGCGCTGGCCATGCAGGCACTGCATCGCGCCCGCCAGGGCTATGTGCGGCGGCGCACGGCCATGGGTAATCAGATGCGTGGCTTGCTGCTCGAGCATGGCGTGGCCTTGGCGCAAGGTGAGGCGGCGATCAGCCGGGTGGTGCCGCGGATACTCGAGGATGCCACCCAGCCGCTGCCGGATCTGCTGCGCGAGCTGATTGCTGAGCTGCTCGGCGAATGGAGCCAGTTGGGCGAGCGCGTCAGCGTGTTGACCGGCCGACTGGAAACGGCCGCACAGCAGGATGAGACGGCGAAAAGGTTGATGACGGTGCGTGGCATCGGTCCGATCATCGCCACCGCGCTGCTGGCCAAGCAGGTCGAGCCTGAGCGCTTCGCCAACGCACGCCAGTTTGCCGCCTACTTTGGTTTGGTGCCCACTCAGCACAGCAGCGGACAGAAAATCCGGCTGGGCAAGATGAGCAAGCAGGGCGACGCCTACCTACGCAGCCTGGCGATCCAGGGCGCGCATGCGGTCTTGAGACAGGTGCGGCCTGATTCGGAACAACCCGATGACCGGCGCTTGCTGCGCTGGCTGTGTCGCTTGGGTCGCAAGGAAACGGCCGTCCGATTGGCCAACCGTACCCTACGCATCGTCTGGGTATTACTGAAAACCGAGCAGACCTATCGTCGCCACATGGGCAATGTCCAGGAGGCGACGATGAGTCACTGATCCACAGAGTTCTGCCACCGGGGCGTTAAAGCGCTCCAACCCTTGCTAAAGAACATTGACCCCAGGTCAGACCGTCGCGGATTGATGCCTGTGCTCCTACTGGCCCTTGAGGCCTTAACGTAATTGGCATACCGCGAGCTTATTGAATGTTGGCCAGAAGCCGATCAGGCTTCCTCGAGTAGGCCTTATACATAGATGCAGCCGGGTAGCAGTGTTCAAAAGCGGGTTGATAGTGGGGGCGAGTCCATACATAGGAGCCGGGTTTACCCGCGATGAAGACGACGCGGTCTGCCTGATACACGGCAGTGTAGCCATTGCTGTAGGAGCAGAGCTTGCTCGCGATGGCATCGCTGCGGTCATTCTGAAAATCGCGGCGATGCCATCGCGACTAAAGTCTGCTCCTACAGGGTTGCCTGCAACCCTGCCAACAGCAACCGCTGGTACAGATCCTCCCGTAGCCCCTGCGGATCGTCTAGCCGCATACGCTTCAGATGCTCGGCAAATGCCTCAGGCGCCGGCGCGTCCAGTGCCGCCTTGCCCAGCTCGAAAATTTCACTGAGCTTGAATTTGCTCTTGAGCCAGTTCAGCGCCCGCAACAGGTCTCGCTCCTGGTCGGAGAAGTCGCTACCCAGCGGATATTCGGGAAACAGTCGTGCATGACGGCCGGCAATCGCCTGCAGGCGCTCTGGCGTGTTATCGGTAAACCGCGGATCAAGCCTGAAATCCTTGGGCAATTTGCCGGCCTTCTGCGCCTGCTCGATCAGTTCCGGTTGGAACCGCGAATCACTGATATTGAGCATCGCCTCAATCACTTTGGCGTCGGTCTGGCCGCGCAGGTCGGCGATGCCGTATTCGGTCACCACGATATCGCGCAAGTGCCGGGGAATGGTGCAATGTCCATATTCCCAGACCAGGTTTGAAGTCACCTCCCCGCCCGACTCACGCCAACTGCGCAGCAGCAAAATCGAGCGAGCTCCCTCCAGCGCATGCCCCTGCACCACAAAGTTGTACTGCCCGCCCACACCGCTGAGCACCCGGCCATCTTCCAGCTGATCAGATACCGCGGCGCCCAGCAGGGTGGCGCAAAACGTTGTGTTGATAAACCGCGCATCCCGCCGCTGCAGACGCTTGAGCGACTCCTGCCCATACAGCTCGTTGATGAAACTGATCGCCGTCATATTGAACCGCGCCAGGGACTCTGGCGGCAGCTCACGCAGACGCTGGTAGAACGCGCGCGGGCCGAGGAAAAAACCGCCATGCACCAGCACACCGTCCGTTTGCGCCGCTTCATCCAGGGTGCCGGCATTGGCCGCCCGCTGGCGGGCTTCATCGGGGTACACCCGGCGGCGCACAATCCCGGCTTCGACCAGCGCCAACAAGCCGTTGACGAACATTTCGCTGCAGCCGTACAGGCCCTGGGCGAAGGGCTCCAGGCCGCCCTCACGGGCTATCAGCGTACTCCAGGGCAGCACATTCAATTCATTGAGCACCGCGCGGTAGCCATCGTTGTCGGCTTGGCGCGCCATCAGCGCGGCGGTCAGTGCATCGCCCATGGCGCCGATGCCAATCTGCAAGGTGCCGCCATCTCGCACCAGCGTACTGGCATGCAAACCAATGAAATGGTCCTGAAAGCCCACCGGCATATTGGGGGTGGAGAACAAGGTGCGATGCTCGGACTCATCGAGCAGGATGTCGAAGTCGGCGCTGTCCAGCTCCGAGTCGCCGGGCATATAGGGCAAGTCCGAGTGGACCTGGCCCAGCAGCAGAATGGCTTCGCCCTGGGCTCGGCGCTTGGCGAGCATTGGTAGCAAGTCCAGGGTAATGTCCGGGTTGCAACTCAAGCTGAAGCGATCGGCACGCCCAGGGGCTTGCGCCACCAGCTGCGCTACCAGGTTGAGGCCCTTGGCATTGATATCGCGGGCGGCGTGGCTGTAGTTGCTGCTGACATAGTCTTGCTGGGCACACTGGCTATTGAGCAGGCTGCCGGGCTGCATGAAGAACTGCTCGATATGGATGTTGGCCGGCAACTGGTCCCGGTGCAGATCAGCGAGGTAATCGAGCTCCGGGTAGTTACCAAACACCCGTTCCACAAAGGGTTCCAGAAAACGCTCCTGCAGCCCGTCACCGACGGCAGGCCTGCCCAGGCTCAGCGCGGTATAGATCGTCAGGCGGCGATCCGGCAGTGCCTTGACCCTGGCATACAAGGCGTTGACGAATCGGTTGGGTTTGCCCAACCCCAACGGCAGGCCCATGTGGATATGCGCCGGCAAGCGCGCCAGTACTTGATCCACGGCACCTTCGATCGAACAGGTTTTCACCATCTTGCCCTCCTGCAAAAACAACAAAGCCCGCTCACGGCGGGCTTGCTGGCTATTACACGCCCGGTAGGAGCCAGCCTTGTGCGATGGCTACACCGCGGTAATCATTCAGGACCGCGTCGCCTGCATCGCGAGCAAGCTCAGCTCCTACAGACCAGACATTTTCTTGATCGCGCCCTTGAGCTCGTCATCCGAGCAGTCGGCGCAGGTGCCTTTGGGCGGCATGGAGTTGATGCCGGATATGGCCTTGGCAAGAATGCCGTCCAGGCCACCCTGGTGGTCGGCACGCGCTTTCCAGGCCGCCGCATCGCCGATCTTCGGCGCGCCCAACAGGCCGGGACCGTGGCAAGCGTTGCAGTGTTTGGCAATCACTTCGTCCGGGGTCTTGGCACCACCGCCACCACCTGCGCTGGCAGCGACTTCCATCCCTTTGCATTCCTTGCCTTGTACGCAGACCTGACCTACCGGCTCCAGCCGTTTGGCGATCTCATCGTTGGTTGTAGCCTGTGCGCTGACTGCCCAAAGGGCCAATACGACTGCTGGTGCGGCCAGCATATTTTTGATTAGGTTCACGCGTACACCCTCATGGTGGCTGTTCACGCCCGCGGCCACGGAATCGCAGGCGGCGCAAGTATAACGACAACCCTGCCCCACTGAAACAACCCTATAGTCGCAGGGGGCATTCCCCTGCAAAACTGCCCATTGGGGTGCCGTTTTCCCTAGAAATTCGCAGGCGTTGCGGCACTGATCAAGCGCGCCGGCACGTCATAAGGATTACGGAAGCGGTGAGGCTTGGTACTTTCAAAGTAGTAGCTATCGCCAGCTTCGAGTATGAATGTTTCCAGGCCAACCACCAGTTCGAGACGGCCTTCGAGCAGAATCCCGGTCTCTTCACCCTCGTGGGTGAGCATTTCTTCGCCGGTGTCGGCGCCTGGCGGGTAAATTTCATTGAGAAAGGCAATGGCGCGGCTCGGGTGGGCCTTGCCGACCAGTTTCATGGTCACGGCACCATCGGAGATGTCGATCAGCTCATTGGCCTTGTAGACGATCTGAGTCGGGTTCTGGGGTTGCATCTCTTCAGAGAAAAACTCGACCATCGACATGGGAATGCCGCTGAGTACCTTTCTCAGGGAACTGATCGAGGGGCTCACGCTGTTTTTCTCGATCATCGAGATGGTGCTGTTGGTGACGCCCGCACGCTTGGCGAGCTCACGCTGGGAGAGACCCTTGAGTCTTCGAATGGCTTGCAGTCGTTCACCGACGTCCAATGCTGGAGCCTCCTGAGGTGCGCAATAGGTCGAAATTGAACGTTATCATCGCAACAGCGTTCAGTATTTACAACACTTCGACCTACGCCCCACTTCAGCCGGTCGCTATTGACCGGAATAGAGCAGTGGCACCCGACGCAAGTTGCAAAAGATTTGGTACGGGATGGTGCCGGCCTTGATCGCCACATCGCTGGCCAGTACGTTCTTGCCCCACAATTCAACGGTGCTGCCCAGCCCCGCCTGGGGCACGTCGGTCAGGTCGATGCAGAGCATGTCCATGGACACCCGCCCCAGCAGCTGACTGCGTTGGCCGGCAACCAGGACCGGCGTACCGGTAGGCGCCAGGCGTGGATAACCGTCGGCATAGCCCATCGCGACCACGCCAATGCGGGTCGGGCGCTGAGTGACGAACCGGGCGCCATAACCTACCGCTTCACCGGCCGGCAGTTCACGCACGCTGATCACCTTGGATTCCAGCGTCATCACCGGCTGCAGGCGCGAAGCCTCGCGCTGCTGCTCCTCGAACGGCGTCGCGCCATACAGCATGATGCCGGGGCGCACCCAATCGCTGGGGATATTCGGCCAGCCCAGCACGGCCGGCGAATTGCGCAGGCTGACCTCGGCAGTCAGGCCCTCGCGAGCAGCCTGGAACACCGCCACCTGATCATTGCTGCTAGTGCAATCGAGTTCATCTGCCCGAGCAAAGTGGCTCATCAAAACGATCTTGGCGACCTTGCCGCTGGCCAGCAAACGCTGGTAAGCGACCTGATAATCCTTGGGATGCAAGCCCACCCGGTGCATGCCCGAATCCAGCTTCAGCCACACCGTCAGCGGCTTGCGCAGGCTGGCCTGCTCAATGGCCTCAAGCTGCCACAACGAATGCACCACACACCACAAGTCTTGCTCGACAATCAGCGCCAACTCAGAGGCTTCGAAAAAGCCTTCAAGCAACAACACTGGCGCCTTGATGCCTGCAGCGCGCAACTCCAGCGCCTCTTCGATACAGGCCACGGCAAAGCCGTCCGCCTCGGGTTCCAGCGCCTGGGCACATTGAACTGCACCGTGCCCATAGGCATCGGCCTTGATCACGGCCAGGGCTTTGGCATTGGAGAGTTCACGGGCAAGGCGATAATTGTGACGCAGCGCTTCAAGATCGATCAGGGCACGGGCAGGACGCATGTCGGTAGTCTTCTCGGCGGGCTGTTTGAGTAAAAACCCGGCGCCAAGCTGCAGCGTGTGGGCCGCAAGCGGCGCCGGGAGAGGGATATCAATTACGGTAGAGCAGCAACAATCGACACCTCGACCAGGATTTCCGGCCTGCACAGCTTGGCTTCAACAGTGGCCCGAGCCGGCGCAACGCCTTTAGGCAACCATTGGTCCCAGACTGCATTCATGCCCTGGAAATGAGCGTCGATATCTTTCAGGTAAATGGTGGCCGACAACACACGAGTCTTGTCGGTGCCTGCCACTTCCAGCAAACGCTCGATATTGGCGAGCGTTTCGTGGGTTTGCTGCTCGACACCCGCGCTCATGTCATTGCCCACCTGGCCTGACAGGTAGACGGTGGTGCCGTGAACGACGACCTGGCTCATTCGGTCATTGGTGAGCTGGCGCTGGATTGCCATGTTTTTCAGTCTCCTGACTTTTACCGTAGCGAGAAATATCGAGGCCTTCAGCGCTGATCTGCGGCTTGCGCCGTGCCATCAGGTCAGCCAGCAAACGGCCTGAGCCGCACGCCATGGTCCAGCCGAGGGTGCCGTGACCGGTGTTCAAGAACAAATTACTAAAGGGTGTGGCGCCGACGATAGGCGTGCCATCCGGCGTGGTTGGGCGCAAGCCGGTCCAGAAACTGGCCTGGCTCAGATCGCCGCCCTGAGGATAAAGATCGTTGACGATCATCTCCAGCGTTTCGCGCCGATGCGGGTTGAGCGACAGGTCAAAACCGGCGATCTCCGCCATGCCGCCGACACGAATGCGGTTGTCGAAGCGCGTGATCGCAACCTTGTAGGTTTCATCCAGAATGGTCGAAGTCGGGGCCATGGCCGGGTTGGTGATCGGCACGGTCAGCGAGTAACCTTTCAGAGGGTAAACCGGCGCCTTGATGCCCAGTGGCTTGAGCAACTGCGGCGAGTAACTGCCCAGCGCCAGTACGTAGCGATCAGCGGTTTCCAGCTTGCCATCGATCCACACGCCATTGACCCGGTCACCGGCAAAATCCAGGCGCTCGATATTCTGGCCGAAGCGGAATTCCACACCCATCTGCACGGCCATTTCGGCAAGCTTGGTGGTAAACATCTGACAGTCGCCGGTCTGGTCGTTCGGCAGGCGCAGGGCACCGGCCAGAATGTCGGTGACATTCCCAAGCGCCGGCTCGACGCGAGCGATGCCAGCACGGTCGAGAAGCTCGTAGGGCACACCGGATTGCTCCAGCACGGCGATGTCCTTGGCGGCGTTGTCCACCTGCGCCTGGGTGCGGAACAGTTGGGTCGTGCCCAAGGTCCGGCCTTCATAGGTAATACCGGTTTCAGCGCGCAGTTCATCCAGGCAGTCACGGCTGTATTCGGACAGGCGAACCATGCGCTCTTTGTTTACCGCATAGCGACTGGCGGTGCAGTTGCGCAGCATTTGCGCCATCCACAGGTATTGATCGATGTTGGCGGTGGCCTTGATGGCGAGTGGTGCGTGGCGTTCGAGCAGCCACTTGATCGCTTTGAGCGGTACACCTGGCGCCGCCCATGGCGAGGCATAGCCTGGAGACACTTGGCCGGCGTTGGCAAAGCTGGTTTCCATGGCCACGGCCGGTTGACGGTCGACCACAACGACTTCAAAACCTTGGCGCGCCAGATAATAGGCACTGACGGTTCCGATTACGCCGCTTCCTAGCACCATAACTCGCATGATCTATCCCCCAACGCGGCTAACCGCTGACATTTGTTGTATTTAGCGATGATGGGCGCAGTATAAAAACTCCAGACCAGTGCATTTCACTATATAAAAGCCTATATTTGGCGAGAATTCTCGGCATCAAAGGCTTTTACGGAGCGGCATCCACTATGAGAACCCAGCACCAAAGCAAGCGCGAGCTGGACAAGATCGATCGTAATATCCTGCGGATCCTGCAGGCTGATGGGCGTATTTCGTTCACTGAACTGGGGGAAAAGGTTGGCCTGTCGACCACCCCCTGCACCGAGCGGGTTCGGCGACTGGAGCGCGAAGGCATCATCATGGGCTACTACGCCCGGCTCAATCCGCAGCATCTGAAGGGCAGTTTGCTGGTATTTGTCGAGATCAGCCTGGATTACAAGTCCGGCGACACCTTCGAGGAATTTCGCCGTGCAGTGCTGAAACTGCCGCACGTGCTGGAGTGCCACTTGGTTTCCGGCGACTTCGATTACCTGGTCAAGGCACGGATTTCCGAGATGGCTTCGTATCGCAAGCTGTTGGGCGATATCTTGCTCAAGCTGCCGCACGTGCGCGAATCCAAGAGCTATATCGTCATGGAAGAGGTGAAGGAGAGCTTGAACCTGCCGATTCCAGACTGAGGTTCAGACCAGCACCTGGCGAGTGCTGGCGATAAAGTGATGGACGATCTTTTCCGCCTGCGGGTCGATCATTTCCTCAGGGCCACGGCCGCGCGGGCAAGGCAGGCGCGGCGTGGTGCCGAACAGCCGGCAGATCAAGGGCCGTTCCTCATACACCGTACAGCCCTGGGGCCCCAGGTGCACGCAATCCAATGCGGCTAGCGCAGCTTCCTGCTCGGCAGCGGTTTTTCGCGGCAGCCGGGCCATTTCTTCCGACGACGTCGTCACCGGTCCACAGCAATCGTGGCACCCGGGTACGCACTCGAATGAAGGAATCTGCTCACGCAGAAAGCGGATTTTGTGGCTGTTGCAACTCATGAAAAACGCCGGGCAGTGATCGAAGCCCAAAGTGTGCCGTATGCGCCGCGCCGATAACAGTCGCATTGCCTGCCTGGGGACGTGCGGCTTATGCTGCGTCAAATTTTCCACACATTTCCCAGGATCCTGCATGCCCGTCCACGCCTTGCACACCGCCTCCTATTACGCCGCCAGCAGCGCTCCGCAGCCGGACCATCCGGTGCTGCAAGGTGAGCTGAGCGCCGATGTGTGTGTGGTCGGCGGTGGCTTTTCGGGGCTCAATACGGCTATCGAGCTGGCCGAGCGCGGCCTTTCGGTGGTGTTGCTGGAATCGAACAGGATCGGCTGGGGCGCCAGCGGTCGCAATGGCGGCCAACTGATTCGCGGGGTCGGCCACGGGCTCGATCAGTTTGCGCCTGTCATCGGCACAGACGGCGTGCATCAACTGAAGTTGATGGGGTTGGAAGCGGTAGAAATCGTTCGCCGCCGGGTCCAGAAGCACAACATCGACTGCGACCTGACCTGGGGCTACTGCGACCTGGCGAACAAGCCGGCCGACCTGGCCGGCTTTGTCGAAGACGCTGAAGAGCTGCGTGGCTTGGGCTACCGCCATGAGCTGCGCGTGTTGCAACCCGACCAGATGCATGAGGTCGTGGGCTCAGATCGCTACGTTGGTGGCTTGATCGACATGGGCTCCGGTCACCTGCATCCGCTCAACCTGGCCCTGGGTGAAGCCCGCGTAGCGGCCCAGCTTGGCGTGCGATTGTTCGAGCAGTCGGCCGTCACTCGCATCGATTACGGCACGCAGGTCAAAGTCCATACCGCTCAAGGCTCGGTTCGCGCCAAGACGCTGGTGCTGGCCTGCAATGCCTACCTCAATGGCCTTAACCCCGAACTGAGCGGCAAGGTGCTACCGGCAGGCAGCTACATCATTGCCACCGAGCCTTTGAGCGAAGAACGCGCGCACCAGCTGTTGCCGCAGAACATGGCCGTCTGCGACCAGCGGGTCGCGCTGGATTACTATCGCCTGTCGGCTGACCGACGCCTGCTGTTTGGCGGCGCCTGCCATTACTCCGGGCGTGATCCGGCAGACATCGCCGCCTATATGCGGCCCAAGATGCTCAAGGTATTCCCACAGTTGGCAGACGTGCGCATCGACTACCAGTGGGGCGGCATGATCGGCATCGGTGCCAATCGCCTGCCGCAAATTGGGCGCCTCAACGAGCAACCCAATGTCTACTACGCTCAGGCCTACTCCGGCCATGGCGTGAACGCCACCCACCTGGCCGGCCAGTTGCTGGCGCAAGCCATCGCCGGCCAGCACAGCACCGGCTTTGACCTGTTCGCCCAGGTGCCGCACATCACCTTCCCCGGCGGTAAATACCTGCGCTCCCCGCTGCTGGCACTGGGGATGCTCTGGCATCGGCTCAAGGAACTTGGCAGCTGATGCGGTAACTTTTCTACGCTCGCAATGGTCAATATTTTCGTGCCCTGCGCCTTAAGGATGTGCCTTTGAGAATCAGTCGGGTCCTGACACTGCTGTTGCTCACGCATCTGGCAGGCTGCGCTTCAATCCATGCGCCCAGAGACGTCAGCCAGGCGCTGCCGGCCAGCCAGTCCGCGCTGGGGCGCTCGATCCAGGCAGAGGCCATCATTCATGAAGGCAAATCGGGATTTCGCCTGTTGCCCAACAGCGGCGAAGCCTTCAGGGCTCGGGCAGAACTGATCCGCAACGCCCAGTCGAGCATCGACCTGCAGTACTACATCGTCCACGACGGCTTGAGCACCCGAGCGCTGGTGCAGGAACTGCTGCTGGCGGCTGATCGCGGGGTGCGTGTACGCATCCTGCTTGACGACACCGCCAGCGACGGGCTCGACGATGTCATGGCCACCCTCGCCGCCCACCCCAGTATCCAGTTGCGCGTCTTCAACCCGCTCAACCTTGGGCGCAGTACCGGTATCACCCGGTCGCTGGGCAGATTGTTCAACCTGTCCCAGCAGCATCGGCGCATGCACAACAAGCTATGGCTTGTGGATAACAGCCTGGCAATCGTCGGTGGTCGCAATCTGGGCGATGAGTATTTCGATGCCGAGCCCAATCTGAATTTCACCGATATCGACATGCTGTGTGTGGGGCCGGTGGCAGAGCAACTGGGGCACAGCTTCGACCAATACTGGAACAGCGCCTTGAGCCGGCCGATTGGTGATTTTCTGTACCGACAGCCGACCCAGCAGGACTTGCTTGAAACCCGCCAGCGCCTGGAACAGTCGCTAATCGAAGCCAGGGGCAAGCGCAAGGCACTGTATGACCGCTTGATGGCTTATCAGACCGAGCCTCGCCTGGACACCTGGAGACGCGAGCTGATCTGGGCACACAATCAGGCACTGTGGGATGCACCGAGCAAGGTGCTGGCCAATGATGAGCCCGACCCGCACTTGCTGCTTACCACGCAACTGGCGCCTGAGCTGCAGAATGTTTCTGAAGAGCTGATCCTGATCTCGGCCTACTTCGTGCCCCGCGAGCAGGGCCTGCTGTACCTCACCGGCCGCGCGGATGCCGGCGTCGCGGTCAGCTTGCTGACCAATTCGCTGCAAGCCACCGACGTACCGGCCGTTCACGGCGGCTATGCGCCTTACCGCAAAGCCTTGCTGGAGCACGGGGTGCGACTGTTCGAACTGCGCCGGCAACCGGGAGATCCGGGTGGCGGCAGCGCACCCTATCGCTTTCGCGGGGGTTCGGACTCCAGCCTGCACAGCAAGGCGATCATCTTCGACCGAAAAAAGTCCTTTGTCGGCTCGTTCAATTTCGACCCTCGCTCGGTGCTCTGGAACACCGAAGTCGGCGTTCTGGTCGACAGCCCGGAACTGGCCGCCTATGCCCGTGAACTGGCCTTTGAAGGTATGGCCCCAGCCCTGAGCTACGAGGCCAAATTGCAGGACGGCAAGGTCGTCTGGGTGACCGAAGACGATCACCACCTCCATACCCTGGAGACTGAACCGGGCGGCGCCTGGCGGCGCTTCAATGCCTGGATCAGCCAAGCGGTGGGCCTGGAGAAAATGCTTTAGACCGGGGCTACCGAACCGAAAGCATCCCGCCGTCGCGCCAGCAACACCAGGCCCATGGCGCCAGCGGCCATCAGCCAGAGCAAGGCATGGCCGTTGACCCATTGGCTGCCCGCACCGGCCACCAACGGCCCGATCAAACAACCCACACCCCACAGCTGGGCCACGTGAGCATTGGCGCGCACCAGCGCATCATCGCGAAAACGCTCGCCGATCAGCACCAGCGACAACGTGAACAAGCCCCCGGCACTGGCGCCGAACAGCACCCACAAAGGCCAGATCAGCAGGGTATGCAACAACAGGGGAATCGCCAGGCTCGACAGCAATAGCATGATCGCGCAGCCGAAGAACAACGTGCGCCGCGACATCCGGTCCGCCAGCATGCCAATCGGCAGTTGCAACAAGGCATCGCCCACCACCACGGTGGCCACCATGTACAAGGCGGTTTGCTCATCGAACCCCTGGCGCAGGCAGTACACCGGCAACAGGGTCAGGATCATCGCCTCGAACGCCGCAAACAGCGCAATGGCCCAGGCAATGACCGGCAGACGGCGACAGAAGCCGACCAACTCGCTCAGGGTCACACTGCAGGCATCGCTACTCGGTGCTCCGCTGCGACCTAACAGCAAGAGTGGCGCGACCACTAGCAACCCGACGCCGACCCAAAAGCCCATATCATCCTCGGCGCCCACCGCACCCAGAAGCAATGGCCCCGCCAACTGGCTCAGGGCATAGCTGCTGCCATACAACGCCACCAGACGCCCGCGCCACTGCTCGACCACCAACTGGTTGATCCAGCTCTCACCCAGAATGAAGACAATGGTCAGGATGACCCCGATCAGCAAGCGCAGCACCAGCCACACCGGGTAACTGGGCAACAGTGCCAACAGGCCAATGGACAAGGCGCCGGCCCACAGGCACAGGCGCATCAACGCCGGGGTGCCGAAATGGGCGGCCAGGCGGCTGGACACTTTGGCGCCCAGCAATACACCCAGTGCCGGCATGGCCGCCATGACGCCAATGGCGAAGGAGTCATACCCCCAACTCTCCAGGCGCAACGATACCAACGGCATACTGACGCCCAGTGCCAGGCCGACGCTTAAAACAGCGGCCAGCACGGCGAAATAGGTGCCCCAACGCATCTCGACACTCCTGTGACAGATCGCCGCTGCCGCTCTGTGGTCGACCTGTAGCCGCTGCCGCCAGGCTGCGATCGACCGCAACGCGGTCGCAGAGACCTAAGACCCGCATTAGCGCCCCTGACGGGCCGCATCGCAGCCTATCGGCAGCGGCTACAGGCCAGGGGCGATGGACGTTACAGCTTGATCCAGGTCGCTTTCAGCTCGGTGTACTTGTCGAACGCGTGCAACGACTTGTCACGGCCGTTGCCCGATTGCTTGAAGCCGCCAAACGGCGCGGTCATGTCACCCGCATCGTACTGATTGACCCAGACGCTACCGGCGCGTAGCGCCTTGGCGGTCAGGTGGGCCTTGGAGATATCCGAGGTCCAGATACCGGCCGCCAGGCCGTAGGCCGTATCGTTGGCGATGTCGATAGCCTCTTTGACGCTGTCGAAGGCGATCACCGAAAGCACCGGGCCGAAGATTTCTTCCTGGGCGATTTTCATGGCATTGCTGACGCCATCGAAAATGGTCGGCTCCACATAAGTGCCGCCGGTTTCCTGCAAGGTGCGCTTGCCACCCACCAACAACGTGGCGCCATCGTTGTGACCGGCCTCGATGTAAGACAGCACGTTGTTCATCTGCTGGGTGTCCACCAGGGCACCCACAGTGGTCGCCGGATCCAGCGGGTTACCCGGCGTCCAGGCCTTGAGTGCCTCGACCACCATGGGCAGGAATTTATCCTTGATCGAGCGCTCCACCAGCAGGCGCGAGCCTGCGGTGCAGACTTCACCCTGGTTGAACGCGATGGCGCTGGCCGCCGCCTCGGCAGCGGCCTGAAGATCCGGCGCATCAGCGAAGACGATGTTCGGGCTCTTGCCGCCCGCTTCCAGCCAGACGCGTTTCATGTTCGACTCACCGGCGTAGATCATCAGTTGCTTGGCGATCTTGGTGGAGCCTGTGAACACCAGGGTATCGACGTCCATGTGCAGGGCCAACGCCTTGCCAACGGTGTGACCATAGCCCGGCAGCACGTTCAGCACGCCCACCGGAATACCGGCTTCTACCGCCAACTGGGCGATACGAATGGCGGTCAGCGGGGATTTTTCCGAAGGCTTGAGGATCACCGAGTTACCGGTGGACAGTGCGGGCCCCAGCTTCCAGCAGGCCATCAGCAGTGGGAAGTTCCACGGCACGATGGCCGCGACAACGCCCACCGCTTCACGAGTCACCAGGCCCAGCTGATTGTGCGGGGTGGCCGCCACTTCATCGTAGATCTTGTCGATCGCTTCGCCACACCAGCTCAGGGCCTGGGCAGCGCCAGGCACATCGATGTTCAGCGAATCGTTGATCGGCTTGCCCATGTCCAGGGTTTCAAGCAGCGCCAATTCCTGTGCGTGCTGACGCAAGAGACCGGCAAAACGGATCATGGTGGCTTTGCGCTTGGTTGGCGCCAGGCGCGACCAGACGCCGGAATTGAAGGTAGCGCGAGCGTTCTCGACGGCGCGCTGGGCATCGGCCCCATCGCAACTGGCGATGTGTGCCAGAAAGCGGCCGTCGACCGGGCTGATGCACTCGAATGTCTGGTTCGACACTGCGGCGGTGTATTCACCGTTGATGAAAGCACGGCCTTCGATCTTCATCTCCCGGGCACGTTGTTCCCAGTCCGCGCGAGTCAGGGTGGTCATACGAATCTCCTCCTCTTATTGATGGCAACGCCGTGAGAAGCGCTCGACGGCGATGAACGAAAACTCTGCCCACCAAGCATCCGCCCAGGGCAACCGTCACCCTAAACCACCGACCGTGGGATTATCAATATATTTGACATAGACTGAGCAAACGCCTACTGATGTGCGTTTTATTGAACAAACCCGGGGGACCAGCGTATGAATATCAATCAAATCATCGATTTCAGCCAAGCCGCCACTGCGGCTGAACGCTATCGGCCGGCGGCAGAGAAAGTGCTCGCCGGCGACCCGCAGCAGACGGTCTTCCATCACTACAGTAGCCCCTGCGGCCAATTCGGTGCAGGTGTCTGGGAAGGCGAAGTGGGCCACTGGACGGTCAACTACACCGAGCACGAGTACTGCGAAATCGTCCATGGTGTCTCGGTGCTGCGTGATCACGAAGGCAACGCCAAGACCCTGCGCGCTGGCGACCGTTTTGTGATTCCAGCGGGCTTTCGGGGCACTTGGGAGGTGCTGGAAACGTGCCGCAAAATCTATGTGATGTTCGAACCCAAATAGATAGATACCGCTTCAGCACAGCTTGCAGCCATGAACATTGAATGGCCCAAACGGGCATTCAATGACTCAAAG
This sequence comes from Pseudomonas sp. KH_021, assembly GCF_057838865.1. Classification (NCBI taxonomy): domain Bacteria; kingdom Pseudomonadati; phylum Pseudomonadota; class Gammaproteobacteria; order Pseudomonadales; family Pseudomonadaceae; genus Pseudomonas; species Pseudomonas sp. KH_021. Next base: position 6,132,127 of record NZ_CM174477.1, read on the forward strand.
GAAGCAATGCAATGACTAACGAAGAAGCCCTTCAGCAGATCGACCACCTCGTCGGCACCCGTTACGTACCCAGCGTCAAGACTTACATCAGCGAACTGACCGGGCGTACCCGCGTCATCGGCGTAAATGAAGGCTCGACCCGTGAGTACGACCCGGAACGTATTCACATCAACGCAGAGAGCGACGGCATCATCACCTCGTTCCGTTTCTGCTGATTGAATAAACGGCGGTAAAAAAAAGGGCCCGTATCCTGAGATACGGGCCCTTTTTCAGTCAGCCGGATCAATTACTTGATCTTGGCTTCCTTGTAGATCACGTGCTTGCGAACAACCGGATCGAATTTTTTGATTTCGATTTTGTCCGGAGTGGTGCGCTTGTTCTTGTCGGTGGTGTAGAAGTGGCCAGTATTGGCAGTCGACACCAGACGGATCAATTCACGCATGATTCTCTCCCTTAAACCTTGGCGCCGTTAAGGCGAATTTCGGCCAGCACGACATCAATGCCGCGCTTGTCGATGATACGCATACCTTTGGCAGATACGCGCAGACGCACAAAACGCTTCTCGGATTCGACCCAGAAGCGGTGATGCTGCAGGTTCGGCAGGAAACGACGACGGGTTTTGTTATTTGCGTGGGAAATGTTATTCCCGGTTACCGGACCCTTACCGGTAACTTGACAGACTCTCGACATGCCTCAGCCCTCTAAAACCACATGCCCAACCCGGCATGGGTTGGCCGCTTAATCTCTCAGTCAATTTGGCGCCAGGCGCCGCGTTTCTTCAGGGTCTTACCGGATGCACCTTTTGGTACACGAACCGGGCCCCTAGAAAAGAGCGCTGCTTTATACCAGAAAGACCTGCGCGCAACAACACTCGCCGCATTTTGTGTTTTCCCAATAGCGCTGATTCACGGCGCAGGTCCCGCTGCAATGGGGCTGCAAGGGGCCGTGACCGCTCGTCGTTGCGTAGGGCAAAATGGGGATGGTCATTTCTGTAACAGAACACTAGGGTAGGGACTTTACCAGACTGCACCGGCAGATGGGCCTTCGACCCGCAAAGGAATTTCAACCATGCGTCTTGCGATGTTGCCATTGTTACTCGCCCCTCTGCTCGCCCCGGCGCTCGCCAGCGCTGCCGCCCTGAGCGTCTGTACCGAAGCCAGCCCCGAAGGCTTCGATGTGGTCCAGTACAATTCGCTGACCACCACCAACGCGTCGGCCGACGTCTTGATGAACCGCCTGGTGGACTTCGACGCCAAGCAGGGCACGCTCAAGCCGAGCCTGGCCGACAGCTGGGAAGTGTCCACCGACGGCCTGGTTTACCTGTTCAAGCTGCATCCGGACGTCAAATTCCACAGCACCGCTTACTTCAAGCCCAAGCGCACCCTGGACGCCCGCGATGTGGTGTTCAGCTTCCAGCGCATGCTCGATCCGGCCAACCCGTGGCATAAAGTCGCCCAAAGCGGCTTTCCACATGCCCAGTCGATGCAACTGGGCACCCTGATAAAACAAGTGGACGCCACCGACCCACTGACCGTGCGTTTTACCCTCAACCGTCCAGACTCGACCTTCCTGGCGACCCTCAGCATGGGCTTTGCCTCTATCTACTCGGCCGAATATGCCGAGCAGCTGCTCGATGCCGGAAAACCGGAAAAGCTCAACAACCAGCCGATCGGCACCGGCCCGTTCATTTTCAATCGCTTCCAGAAAGATGCCGTGGTGCGCTACAAGGCCAACCCTGACTACTTTGCCGGCAAGCCTGCAGTCGACCCGCTGATCTTCGCCATCACCCCGGACGCGAACGTGCGCCTGCAGAAATTGCGCAGCAACGAATGCCAGATCGCCCTGTCTCCCAAGCCGCTGGATATTGCAGCGGCAGGCCAGGACTCGGCCTTGAAGGTCGAAAGAACCGAGGCCTTCATGACCGCCTTCCTGGGGATCAACTCCCAGCATGCGCCACTGGATAAACCGGAGGTTCGCCAGGCGATCAACCTCGCCTTCGACAAGCCCAGCTACCTGAAGGCAGTATTCGAAGGCACCGCGCAAGCGGCCAACGGCCCCTACCCGCCGAACACCTGGAGCTATGCCAGCGAGCTACCCGGCTACAGCTACGACCCTGACAAGGCCCACGCCCTGCTCGCCAAGGCCGGGTTGAAGGAAGGCTTCAGCACCACGATCTGGACACGCCCGTCGAGTAGCCTGCTCAACCCCAACCCGAGCCTGGGCGCCCAACTGTTGCAAGCAGACCTGGCCAAGGTCGGCATCAAGGCTGAGATCAAAGTGATCGAATGGGGTGAACTGATCCGCCGCGCCAAGGCCGGTGAGCATGACCTGCTGTTCATGGGTTGGGCCGGTGACAACGGCGACCCGGACAACTTCCTGACCCCGCAGTTTTCCTGCGCGGCCGTGGAATCGGGGACCAACTTCGCCCGCTACTGCGAGCAAGGCCTGGACAAGCTGATCAGTGCCGCCAAGACCACCAACGAGCAAGGTGTGCGCACCAAGCTCTATCAGCAGGCGCAGACTCAGATCCAGCAACAGGCCCTGTGGCTGCCGCTTGCGCACCCCACCGCAGCGGTGCTGATGCGCAAGAACGTGCAAGGCTATGAAGTCAGCCCGTTTGGCCGCCAGGACTTCTCAAAGGTCACGGTCACGCCCTAAAGCCAACCGAATTCGGCCATCGACAGCGGCTCACCCTCGCCGACAATGAAATGGTCGAGCACCCGGACGTCGATAAGCTCCAGCGATTTCTGCAGCTGCCGGGTCAACACCCGGTCAGCCTGGCTGGGCTGACTGACCCCGGAAGGATGGTTATGGCAGAGAATGAGCGCTGCGGCATTGTGCGCCAAGGCGCGCTTGACCACTTGGCGTGGGTGCACGCTGGCGCCGGCGATGGTGCCGCGAAAAAGAATCTCGAAAGCCAGGACGCGATGCTTGGAGTCCAGGTACAGACAGCCGAACACCTCATGGGGCTCGTGCCGCAGCTGAGCCTTGAGATAGTCCCGAACGGCCTGGGGGCTTTCCAGCGCCGATTCGCGCCGCAAGCGCTCGGCCAGATGACGCCTGGCCATTTCCAGCACGGCCTGCAGTTGGGCAAACTTGGCCGGCCCCAGCCCCAGGTGCGCGCTGAACGCGGGAAGATCCGCCTCCAACAATGCTCGCAAGCTGCCGAATTGCTCCAGCAGATACCGCGCCAGGTCCACGGCACTACGGCCGCTGACGCCTGTGCGCAAAAAAATGGCCAGTAGTTCGGCATCCGACAGGCTCGCCGCACCGTTTTCCAACAGCCTCTCGCGCGGCCGCTCCGCCGCAGGCCACTCACGAATACTCATGACACCTCCATGTACAGGTTGAGCGCCGCTGTTCCGTAGCAAGCGCTGTGCTATCTTAGCCCATCTTTTTTTCGCGATATCGGGCCTGGGAAGGCATCGCTGTCGTCGTGTCAACACTGATCAAAAGGCAGGCCTATGCAGCGGCTGTATCGTAAGCGCATCGTTCTCGGCGTCGGCGGCGGCATTGCCGCCTACAAGAGCGCAGAACTGGTTCGCCGACTCCTTGAGCACGGCGCTGAAGTGCGTGTGGTAATGACCCGTGGCGGCAGTGAGTTCATCACCCCGCTGACCATGCAGGCCCTATCCGGCCACCCGGTCCACATGGACCTGCTTGACCCCGCCGCGGAAGCTGCGATGGGTCATATCGAGCTGGCCAAATGGGCAGACCTGGTCCTGATCGCCCCCGCCACTGCCGACGTGATCGCGCGGTTGGCCCAAGGCATGGCCAATGACCTGCTGACCACCCTGGTGCTGGCCACCGACGCCACCGTCGCGTTGGCGCCTGCCATGAACCAGGCCATGTGGCGTGACCAGGCCACCCAAGCCAACCTGGAGCTGCTGCAAAGCCGCAACCTCAAGGTATTCGGCCCGGCCTCCGGCAGCCAGGCCTGCGGAGACATCGGCCTTGGGCGCATGCTTGAAGCCACGGACCTGGCCGAATGCGCCGCCAGTTGCTTCCAGCGCCAACTGCTGACCGGCAAACATGTGCTGATTACCGCAGGCCCCACCCAGGAAAACATCGACCCGGTGCGCTACATCACCAACCACAGCTCCGGCAAAATGGGCTTTGCCCTGGCAGAAGCTGCAGTCGAAGCCGGTGCGCGCGTCACGTTGATCACAGGGCCCGTGCACCTGCCGACGCCAGACCGGGTCACGCGCATCGACGTAGTCAGTGCGCGCGACATGCTGGCCGCCTGCGAAGCAGCGATCCCCTGTGACCTGTTCATCGCCTCTGCAGCCGTGGCGGATTACCGTCCAGAAGTCGTTGCCCCGCAAAAACTCAAGAAAGACCCTACAACCGGCGACGGCCTGTTGCTGCAGATGGTGCGCAATCCCGATATTCTCGCCACCATCGCAACCCGTCCGGATCGCCCGTTCAGCGTCGGCTTCGCCGCCGAAACCGAACACTTGCTCGATTACGCCGCACGCAAGCTCAAAGACAAAAACCTCGACCTGATTGTCGCCAACGATGTGGCCAACCCCAGCATCGGCTTCAACAGTGAGGAAAACGCCTGCAGCGTGATCGATCGAAAGCTTCAAGAAACACTCTTCGCCCAGACCAGCAAAGGCAAGATTGCCCGCCAGCTGATCGCGTTTATTGCCGACCGTCTCAATCAGGTTTAACCACACATGCACGCCTTACAAGCCAAGATCCTCGACCCACGCATCGGCAGTGAATTCCCGCTGCCACAGTACGCAACCCCCGGCTCCGCCGGCCTGGACCTGCGTGCCATGCTCAAAGAGGAAACGGTGCTCGAACCCGGCCAGACGCTGCTGATTCCGACCGGCTTGTCGATCTATGTCGGCGACCCAGGCCTTGCAGCCCTGATCCTGCCGCGCTCGGGCCTGGGCCATAAGCACGGCATCGTGCTGGGCAACCTGGTCGGCCTGATCGACTCCGACTACCAGGGCGAGCTGATGGTGTCGTGCTGGAACCGTGGCCAGACCCCCTTCACCATCGCTGTTGGCGAACGCATCGCTCAACTGGTGCTGGTACCTGTGGTTCAGGCGCATTTCGACATCGTCGAGCAGTTCGATGAAAGCCAGCGTGGCGCCGGTGGTTTCGGCCATTCTGGCAGCCATTGATGATGTAACTCGCGAGCACTGAAGTACCGGACCACCGGACTTGCCTGCGAAGCTTTTTGTGGCTCTACCGACCATCGGGACAGCGCTCAAACGAACTCCAGGGCATAAATTCCGTCCAAGGGATCAGTTTGAGCCTACCCTCATCCGATGTAATCGCCTGCCAGACAGGCGATCGGTGACATTCAAGATGAAGATCAGCCCACTACGAATTCGGAGAATTCCCGCCTATGAATAGCATCGCCACAGCCGTTCCAACCATCCTGCAAAGCATTTTTCGTGCTTATGACATCCGTGGCATCGTCGGCGAAACGCTGCACGCTGACGACGCTTACTGGATCGGCCGCGCCATCGGCGCGCAAAGCCTGGCACAAGGTGAGCCGAACGTTTCGGTGGGCCGTGACGGTCGCCTGAGCGGCCCAGAGCTCGTCCAGCGCCTGATCGAAGGCATTCGCGATGCCGGTTGCCAGGTCAGCAACGTCGGCCTGGTGCCGACCCCGGCGCTGTACTACGCCGCCAATGTGCTGGCCGGCAAATCTGGCGTGATGCTGACCGGCAGCCACAACCCGTCCAATTACAACGGGTTCAAGATCGTCATTGCCGGCGACACCCTGGCCAACGAGCAGATCCAGGCACTGTACGAGCGCATCGCGCAGAACAACCTGCCCGCGGCGCAAGGCAGTGTCGAGAATGTCGAAATCCTGGAGCGCTATGCCCAGCACATTCGCGACGACATCAAGCTTGCGCGCAAACTCAAGGTGGTGGTCGATTGCGGCAACGGCGCGGCTGGCGTCATCGCACCGCAGTTGATCGAGGCGCTGGGCTGTGAGGTGATTCCGCTGTTCTGCGACGTCGACGGTAACTTCCCCAACCATCACCCGGACCCGGGCAAGCCAGAAAACCTTGAAGACCTGATCGCCAAGGTCAAGGAAACCAACGCCGACCTGGGCCTGGCCTTCGATGGCGATGGCGACCGCGTAGGCGTGGTCACCAACACCGGCAGCATCGTCTACCCTGATCGCCTGCTGATGCTGTTCGCCAAGGATGTAGTCGCCCGCAATCCGGGTGCCGAGATCATCTATGACGTGAAATGCACCCGTCGCCTCAAGGCACTGATCGAGGGTTACGGCGGTCGCTCGCTGATGTGGAAAACCGGTCACTCGTTGATCAAAAAGAAGATGAAGCAAAGCGGTGCCTTGCTGGCTGGCGAAATGAGCGGGCACATTTTCTTCAAGGAACGCTGGTTCGGTTTCGACGATGGCATCTACAGCGCGGCACGCCTGCTGGAGATCCTCGCCAAAGGCAATGACAACGCTGAAGACCTGTTCGCGGCCTTCCCGAACGATATTTCTACGCCGGAAATCAATATTGATGTGACCGACGTGACTAAATTCAGCATCATTGATGCCTTGCAACGCGACGCTCAATGGGGCGACGCCAGCCTGACCACCATCGACGGTGTGCGGGTCGACTATCCCCATGGCTGGGGCCTGGTTCGCGCCTCCAATACCACGCCGGTACTGGTGCTGCGCTTCGAGGCCGACAATGATGCCGAGCTTGCGCGTATCCAGCAGGTGTTCCACGCCCAGCTGAAACGCGTTGCACCTGACCTCCAACTACCGTTCTGATCGACTTGTTCCTCTGGAGCCCCGCATGACCCTCGAACACGATGCAGCCGCTAACGTCGCCAAGGTTTTGTCCGAAGCGCTGCCCTACATCCGCCGCTTCGTCGGCAAGACGCTGGTGATCAAATACGGCGGCAACGCTATGGAGAGCGAGGAGCTCAAGAACGGCTTCGCTCGCGATGTGGTGCTGATGAAAGCAGTCGGCATCAACCCTGTGGTAGTGCACGGTGGCGGCCCGCAAATCGGTGACCTGCTCAAGCGCCTGTCGATCGAGAGCCATTTCATCGACGGCATGCGCGTGACCGATGCGCAAACCATGGACGTGGTCGAAATGGTCCTGGGGGGCCAGGTGAACAAGTCCATCGTCAACCTGATCAACAGCCATGGCGGCAGCGCCATCGGCCTGACCGGTAAGGATGCCCAGCTGATTCGTGCGAAAAAGCTGACTGTTACCCGCCAGACACCGGAAATGACCACCCCTGAAATCATCGACATCGGCCACGTGGGCGAAGTAGTCGGCGTCAATACCGACCTGCTGAACATGCTGGTCAAGGGTGACTTCATTCCCGTGATCGCGCCGATTGGCGTGGGCGCCGATGGCGAGTCGTACAACATCAACGCTGACCTGGTGGCTGGCAAGGTTGCCGAGGCCCTGAAGGCCGAGAAGCTGATGCTGCTGACCAACATCGCCGGGCTGATGGACAAGCAAGGTCAGGTCTTGACCGGCCTGACGACCGAGCAAGTCGACGGCCTGATCGCCGATGGCACCATCTACGGCGGCATGCTGCCCAAGATCCGCTGCGCGCTGGAAGCCGTCCAGGGTGGCGTCAACAGCTCGCACATCATTGATGGTCGCGTACCTAACGCAGTACTGCTGGAAATCTTCACCGACAGCGGTGTAGGTACCCTGATCAGCAACCGCAAGCGTCACTGATACACGCCCCAACAAAAAAAGGCCCTGCAATCGCAGGGCCTTTTTTTGTTGCAACTGATGGATTGCGTAACGGCCATCGCAGTGGTCCGGCATTCCGGCAAGCCTGGCTCCTACCTTCAATGTAGGAGCCAGGCTTGCCGGAATGCCGGACCACTGCGATGAACGATGACACGCAAGTCCTGCTAGATACCGTATTGGGCTCGATAGGCTTCAACCGCCGGCAAGTGCTGCTTGAGCGCCGGGTCGTCGGCCAGGAACTCCAACACTTGGTTCAGCGAAACAATGCTGACCACCGGCATGCCGAAGTCGCGTTCCACTTCCTGGATCGCTGACAGCTCGCCATTGCCACGCTCCTGACGATTGAGTGCGATCAGCACCCCGGCCGCCTTGGCGTTCTGGCCCTGGATGATCTGCATGACTTCGCGGATCGCGGTGCCTGCGGTGATCACATCGTCGATGATCAGTACGTCGCCGGCCAATGGCGCGCCGACCAGGCTTCCGCCTTCGCCGTGGGCCTTGGCTTCCTTGCGGTTGAAGCACCAGGGCAAATCGCGGTCATGATGCTCGGCCAGCGCCACCGCTGTGGCGGCTGCCAACGGGATGCCTTTGTAGGCCGGCCCGAACAGAACATCAAAGCTAATGCCGCTTTCAACAATGGCCGCCGCGTAGAAACGCCCCAGCTGCGCCAGGGCCGAGCCACTGTTGAACAGGCCGGCATTGAAGAAATACGGGCTGGTACGCCCTGATTTCAGGGTAAATTCACCGAAGCGCAGAACCCCACGATCGATGGCAAAGCGGATGAAGTCGCGCTGATACGGCTGCATGAAAGAGTCTCGAATACCACGGATTTAGCTAATTAGGTAGAGCTCGGGTATCATACACGCACGAGATTTTTGGGGCCATTTATGCGGATCATCAGTGTCAACGTTAATGGTATTCAGGCTGCAGTCGAGCGTGGTTTGCTCAGTTGGCTGCAAGCTCAGAATGCCGACGTCATCTGCTTGCAGGACACCCGTGCCTCCGCCTTCGAACTGGACGATGCAGCCTTCCAACTGGACGGTTACTTCTTATACGCCTGCGATGCCGAAGTTCCCGCCCAGGGTGGCGTGGCACTTTACTCGCGGTTGCAGCCGAAGGCAGTCATCAGCGGTCTGGGTTTTGAGACGGCTGATCGCTACGGGCGCTACCTGCAGGCAGATTTCGATAAAGTCAGTATTGCCACCCTGTTGCTGCCATCGGGCATGAACGGCGATGAAGACTTGAACCAGAAGTTCAAGTTCATGGACGACTTCGCCCGCTACCTGGACAAGCAACGGCGCAAACGTCGCGAGTACATCTACTGCGGTTCGCTCTATGTGGCGCAGCAGAAGCTCGACATCAAAAACTGGCGCGACAGCCAGCAGTCGCCGGGCTTCCTTGCCCCCGAGCGCGCCTGGATGGACGAGATCGTCGGCAACATGGGCTATGTCGACGCCTTGCGCGAAGTCAGCCGTGAAGGCGACCAGTACAGCTGGTGGCCAGACAACGAACAGGCCGAGATGCTCAACCTGGGCTGGCGCTTCGACTACCAGCTGCTGACCCCTGGCCTGCGCCGGTTTGTCCGCAGTGCACGCCTGCCGCGTCAGCCGCGCTTCTCCCAGCATGCGCCGCTGATCGTGGACTACGACTGGACGCTGACGATCTAGTCAGCCACCAGATACAAAAAAGCCGACTTCGAAGTCGGCTTTTTTGCATCTGGTGGTTATTTGATCACTCGCCAGGTGAACGGGTAACGATAAGGCTGGCCTTCATTGGCCTTGACCGCTGCGATGATCGCCAGGATGGCCGCAGCAATCACGACAAAACCCAACAGTGCAAACCCGATCACCACGATCATCAGCAAGAAACAGATCAGCGAAGCAATGGTGACCGTGACCTGGAAGTTCAGCGCTTCCTTGCCCTGGGCATCAACAAAAGGATCCAGATCCTTTTTCAATTGCCAAATGAGCAAGGGGCCGAGCAAGTTACCGAACGGGAAAAACAGCCCACAGAACGACGCCAAATGGCAGAACATCGCCCACTGGCGCACATTGGCACTGGGGGTGGGTAGAGGGATTGGTTCATCACTCATGCTGTTCTCCCGCAAATCATACTCAGTCGGCCAGCGAGGCCTGCTGCAGTTCGAAAAGTTCGGTCATGCCCTTTTGCGCCAATGCGAGCATCGCATTCAGCTCGTGCGGCTGGAATGGCGCGCCTTCGGCGGTGCCTTGGACTTCGATGAAGCCGCCGGTGCTGGTCATGACGACGTTCAAGTCAGTTTCGGCCGCGGAGTCTTCCAGGTAATCCAGATCCAGGACCGGCTCACCTTGATACATGCCCACCGAAACAGCAGCGATCATCTGCTTGAGCGGGTCGCCACCTTTCAGGCCGCCACGCTTCTTGACCACGCGCAGAGCATCCACCAACGCAACCATGGCGCCGGTGATCGATGCGGTACGGGTACCGCCATCAGCCTGGATAACGTCGCAATCGACGTACAGGGTGATGTCGCCCAGCTTGCTCATGTCCAGCGCGGCGCGCAGGGAACGGCCGATCAGGCGCTGGATCTCCAGGGTACGGCCACCTTGCTTGCCGCGGCTGGCTTCACGCTGGTTGCGCTCGCCAGTGGCGCGCGGCAGCATGCCGTATTCGGCGGTCAACCAGCCTTGGCCCTGGCCTTTTAGAAAACGCGGCACACCGTTTTCGACGCTGACCGTGCAAATGACCTTGGTGTCTCCGAACTCGACCAGTACGGATCCCTCGGCGTGTTTGGTGTAGTTGCGGGTGATGCGGATCGAGCGGAGCTGATCGGCAGCGCGACCACTTGGACGTTTCATCTGGGATACCTGTACTGAGGGGACACAAATCTGCCCAGCATTATAGAGCCCCCGATTGACAGCGGTCACACTTTAAAAAAAACCGCACCCCGACCGATCGTCGGATAGCCCCGCAGGCTTTGGCTTGGCGGCGTCCGTCGGGATTTTGTGACGCCATCAAGAGTCTTTGTACCATCAGCTGATTGGGCGCGCCTGTCGCACTGCGCTACAATTCAGGCCTTTTACCGGCCTGTCGGCTCTTCTACCACTCTTGCGCGAGGTATTTCCCATGGTGCACAGCATGACCGCCTTTGCCCGTGTCGAACGGGCTGGCATCCAGGGCACCCTCAGTTGGGAACTGCGATCGGTCAATCATCGCTACCTGGAGCCGCATCTGCGCCTGCCCGACGCTCTTCGCGACCTGGAAGGCGCGGTTCGCGAAGCACTGCGCCAGGGCCTCTCGCGTGGCAAGGTCGAATGCACCTTGCGCCTGGTCGAGGAAACCGCCGGCAGCCCCCTGCAGGTCGACCGTGAACGCGCTGCCCAACTGGTGGCGGCCGCTGAAACCGTCGCCAGCCTGATCAAGCACCCTGCGCCGCTCAACCCGCTCGAAGTGCTGGCCTGGCCTGGGGTACTGGTGGCTGATGCCAATGATCCGCAGGCCCTGAACAACGCGGCACTGGAGCTGTTCGGCGAAGCGCTGGCCGAGCTCAAGAGCGGCCGTGACCGTGAAGGCGCGGAGCTGGCCCGGCTGATCAACGAGCGCCTGGACAACATGACCCGTGAAGTCGCGACCCTGCGCACCCAAGTGCCGCAGATGCTAGCCACCCAGCGGCAAAAGATCCTCGACCGTTTTACCGACATGCAGGCAGAGCTGGACCCCCAGCGCCTGGAACAGGAAATGGTCCTGCTGGCGCAAAAAAGCGACGTTGCCGAAGAGCTCGACCGGCTCAGCACCCACATCAACGAAGTACGCCGCGTCCTCAAGGCCGGCGGGGCTGCCGGTCGGCGCCTGGACTTCCTGATGCAGGAGCTCAATCGCGAAGCCAATACCCTGGGCTCCAAAGCTTTCGACCCACGCAGCACCCAGGCGGCGGTAAGCCTGAAGGTATTGATCGAGCAAATGCGTGAACAAGTGCAGAACATTGAGTAAGGCCACCTTTGAAATGAACCACAGCAGCGGCACCCTTTATATCGTTTCGGCCCCCTCGGGCGCAGGCAAGACCAGCCTGGTGAAAGCACTCATCGACGCTGAGCCGAACATCCGCGTCTCGGTCTCGCACACCACTCGCGCCATGCGCCCCGGCGAAATCGACGGGGTGAACTACCACTTCGTCGATCGCGCCGAATTCATGCGCATGATCGAGCACGGGGATTTCCTGGAGCAGGCCGAAGTCTTCGGCAACCACTACGGCACCTCGCAAAGCACGCTGCAGCGGACCCTGGACGAAGGCCATGACCTGATCCTGGAAATCGACTGGCAGGGTGCCGAGCAGGTTCGCAAGCTGATCCCCGACGCCCGCTCGATCTTCATCCTGCCGCCGAGTCAACAGGCCCTGCGCCAGCGCCTGACCAACCGCGGCACCGACAGCGATGAGATCATCGAGGGCCGCATGCGTGAAGCCGTCAGCGAAATGAGCCATTACGTCGAGTATGACTTCCTGGTGATCAATGACGATTTCGCCCATGCGCTGGAAGACCTGAAGGCGATTTTCCGCGCCAATCGCCTCAAGCAAAAGCCACAACAACAGCGTTTCGGCGAATTGCTGAGCCAGTTGCTGGCCTGAAGCCAACTCGATTAAGCTGTCGCAAAGGCCCTGGCATGGGCCCGCGACGCTTTCGAATCGGCTCGCTTGAAATCAGCGCTTCCCTAATCGCTGGTGATTTTTTAAACTATCGAGTCCGCTCGCCCATTCGGGCTGCACACCGCATTTGCTACGAGGAAGACCATGGCCCGCGTAACCGTTGAAGATTGCCTAGAACACGTGGATAACCGTTTTGAACTGGTCATGCTCTCTACCAAGCGTGCTCGTCAACTGGCTACCGGCGGCAAAGAGCCAAAAGTGGCATGGGAAAACGACAAGCCTACCGTTGTGGCCCTGCGTGAAATCGCCGAAGGCCTGGTAAGCTACGAAATGATCGCCAACGAAGAAATCGTCGAAGACGAGCCACTCTTCGCCGCGTTCGAAGACGAGGCCAACGAGGCCGTCTAAGCCTATGCCTGGTCGACGTTGTACGGCGCAGGGTCCAGTCTATCGGCGGGAGGTATTATCTTGCCGAGCATAGACGCCCTCGCTGATCGTCTCTCGACCTATCTTGGCCACGACCAGGTAAACCTGGTCCGCCGAGCGTACTTCTACGCCGAACAAGCCCACGACGGCCAACGCCGTCGCAGCGGCGAAGCCTATGTCACGCATCCGCTGGCAGTGGCCAATATCCTTGCCGACATGCACATGGACCATCAGAGCCTGATGGCAGCCATGCTGCATGACGTCATCGAAGACACCGGCATCGCCAAGGAAGCGCTCTGCGCGCAATTTGGCGAAACCGTCGCCGAACTGGTGGACGGGGTCAGTAAGCTGACCCAGATGAACTTCGAGACCAAGGCCGAGGCCCAGGCCGAAAACTTCCAGAAGATGGCCATGGCCATGGCTCGCGACATTCGCGTGATCCTGGTCAAGCTCGCCGACCGCCTGCACAACATGCGCACGCTGGAAGTCCTGTCCGGTGAAAAGCGCCGCCGCATTGCCAAGGAAACCCTTGAAATTTACGCCCCCATCGCCAACCGGCTGGGCATGCACAATGTGCGCGTAGAGTTCGAAGACCTGGGCTTCAAGGCGATGTACCCAATGCGCTCGGCGCTGATCTATCGCGCCGTACGCCGCGCCCGCGGCAACCGCAAGGAAATCGTCAACAAGATCGAGGAATCGCTCAGCCATTGCCTGGCTGTCGACGGTATCGAAGGCGATGTCTGTGGCCGCCAGAAGCACCTCTACGGCATCTACAAGAAGATGCGCGGCAAGCGCCGCGCCTTCAACGAGATCATGGACGTCTACGCGTTTCGCATCGTGGTCGACAAGGTCGACACCTGCTACCGCGTACTCGGCGCCGTACACAATTTGTACAAGCCGTTGCCAGGGCGCTTCAAGGATTACATCGCGATCCCCAAGGCCAACGGTTACCAGTCGCTGCACACCACCCTGTTCGGCATGCACGGGGTGCCCATCGAGATCCAGATTCGCACCCGCGAAATGGAAGAGATGGCCAATAACGGCATCGCCGCCCACTGGCTCTACAAGTCCAGTGACGACGAGCAGCCCAAAGGCACCCATGCCCGCGCTCGCCAATGGGTCAAGGGCGTGCTCGAAATGCAGCAACGTGCCGGCAACTCGCTGGAATTCATCGAGAGCGTGAAGATCGACCTGTTCCCGGACGAGGTCTATGTGTTCACGCCCAAGGGCCGGATCATGGAGCTGCCCAAAGGCTCCACGGCCGTCGACTTCGCTTATGCGGTACACACCGATGTGGGCAACAGCTGCATTGCCTGCCGAATCAACCGTCGCCTGGCGCCTTTGTCCGAACCCCTGCAAAGCGGCTCGACGGTCGAGATCGTCAGCGCACCGGGTGCCCGTCCGAACCCGGCCTGGCTCAATTTCGTGGTCACCGGCAAAGCCCGCACGCATATCCGTCATGCCCTCAAGCTGCAGCGCCGCTCCGAGTCGATCAACCTGGGCGAACGCCTGCTGAACAAAGTCCTCAATGGGTTTGACAGTGCCCTGGACAAGATACCGGCAGAGCGCATCCAGGCGATGCTCCACGAATACCGCCTGGAGTTGATCGAAGACTTGCTCGAAGACATCGGCCTGGGCAATCGCATGGCCTATGTGGTGGCGCGACGATTGCTGTCCACCGATGGCACACAGCTGCCAAGCCCCGAAGGGCCGCTGGCCATTCGCGGTACCGAAGGCCTGGTGCTCAGCTACGCCAAATGCTGCACGCCAATCCCGGGCGACCCGATCGTTGGGCACCTGTCGGCCGGTAAAGGCATGGTGGTTCACCTGGAAAACTGCCGCAACATCAGCGAAATCCGCCACAACCCGGAAAAATGCATCCAGCTCTCCTGGGCCAAGGATGTCACCGGCGAATTCAATGTCGAGCTGCGTGTGGAGCTCGAGCACCAGCGCGGCCTGATTGCCCTGCTGGCCAGCAGCGTCAACGCCGCCGACGGCAACATCGAAAAAATCAGCATGGACGAACGCGATGGCCGCATCAGCGTGGTCCAGCTGGTGGTCAGTGTTCACGACCGTGTTCATCTGGCCCGTGTGATCAAGAAATTGCGCGCCCTGACCGGGGTCATCCGTATCACGCGGATGCGTGCGTAGCCCATCAATTCCAAGGAGTCACTCATGACCAAGACTGTCATCACCAGCGACAAGGCACCCGCAGCCATCGGCACTTATTCTCAGGCGATCAAGGCTGGCAACACCGTCTACATGTCCGGTCAGATCCCGCTCGATCCTAAAACCATGGAACTGGTCGAAGGCTTCGAAGCACAAACCGTCCAGGTCTTCGAAAACCTGAAAGCCGTGGCCGAAGCCGCTGGCGGTTCGTTCAAGGACATCGTCAAGCTGAACATCTTCCTGACCGACCTGAGCCACTTTGCCAAGGTCAACGAAGTCATGGGTCGTTATTTCGAACAGCCATACCCCGCTCGCGCCGCTATCGGCGTGGCAGCACTGCCACGCGGCTCGCAAGTTGAAATGGACGCCATTCTCGTCCTCGAGTAATACCTGAGCGGTGAACGGCGCCCGCCTTTCACCGCATCAAAGCCCTGGAAGGACCCCCTCATGCGCCACGCGCTTGCCCTAACGCTGCTGGCCGCCGTGCTGAGCGGCTGCGCCAGTCACGCCGACCGTGAAAACAGCGGCACCTGGATCAATCAGAACGCCATCGATGCTGCCGCCAAGGGTGTAAACCTGCGCCAGGCCCTGCTCGCCAATGGTCCCAACCTTGAATGGCGCATCAACGTCAAAGCCGCCCAGGCTACCTTCAGCAACGGCTTTGAAGTCGGCACAGGCACGCTGCAAGCCAATGGCGATGATCAGTGGCAAGTGGATTTCTACGGCAACGCAGAGACATTGACCGAAGATGACGATGAACTGATTCAGGCGGGCAGCGAATCCGGCCCGGAGCAGACTTTCGAGCGAGCCACGGCACCCGCCCCTCTGGAAGCCCCCGTCGGTACCACCTTTGAACAGGCGCTTTACACCGCGTATCTGGGCGGCGAGTGGAAAATCGTCGAGGGTCCGGGGCAAGGTAGCACCGTGCGATTTGGCGCCAATGGCCAAATCAACGGGATGCCCGGCGCCGACCGTTATGCCCTGTGCCTGGCAGGCGATTGCGCCGCCATGAGCGGTGAGTTCGACAGCCTCTGGCTGGAACAGAACCAAAAGGGCAACCCGTGGATCTTCGTCCGTGATGGCAAGCAGCTGGAGATTCTCCAGGCCGTCAACCAAGCGGCGAATGACGAAATGCCGGATCTACACCCCGGTGCTCGTCGCTGGGTGCTGCAGCGCCAGTGATACCACCTGTAGGAGCACGGCTTGCCGGCGATGGTCTCACCGCGGTGTATCAGGCAAATTGCGGTGAGGCCATCGCGGGTGAACCCTGCTCCTACAGGCGCGTGCATCAGCCTTCAAGGATCGCGGCATACCCTTCCCTGAAGCTGGCATACCTGGGCACCCACCCCAAGGCGCGAGCCCTTGCATTGCTGCAGCGCTTGCTCCCGGTGCGCCGCACCTTGGCCTCATCCGACCACTCGGTAACGCCCATATACTCACGCAGCCAGGCAACCACATCCGCCAGTGCAGCCGGGTCGTCATCCACGCCGATATAACAATCCTCGAGCGCCCGCCCCTGCGCATCAGCCTGTAGCAGGAAGGCCAATAGACCCGCAGCGTCCTCGGCATGAATACGATTGCCATACAGCGGCGGCTCTTCAACCACCCGATAGCCCTGACGGACCTGGCTCAGCAACCATTCACGCCCCGGGCCGTAAATGCCAGTCAGACGCACGATGCTGGTGGGCAAGCCGCTGCCAAGCGCTAACTGCTCCGCATCTAGCATGATTTGACCGGAATAACCCACCGGCTGCGTCTCGGACGCTTCGTCAATCCACTCCCCGTGCTGCTGCCCATAGACGCTGCTGCTGGAGGCGAACAGGACACGCCTGGGGCTCTGACCGCATTGTTCAAGCCAGCTCAGGACATGGCTCAGCCCCTCAATGTAAGCGGCTCGATACCCCGCCTCATCATGGTCGGTTGCCGCGGCGCAATACACCAAATAATCAATCGACGTAGAAGGCCAGCTCTCAGGGATCGTGGCCTCGAACAGATCGCCAGCCACCCCGATAACACCTTCCGGCAGCCGCTCAACCTGGCGACGCAAGCCATACACCGGCCATTGAAGAGCCACCAACTGGCGAGCCAGACGGCTGCCGACATCACCGCAACCGGCGATCAAAATACTGGGGTTGGACATCGCAAAACCTCATGAATCAGGGCGCAAACCGCCTTCGGCAATCGATAAATGGCGCATTAATAGTAAAAATTGTTAATGCACTTACTTCTGTTAACAAGAATTAATTGCAATAATGCAGGCCCATTTGTTCTCGGCCCCGCTACGAGGCCTTGAAGGACACCCACCTTATTCTTCTGCTCAGGTCCGGCCAGCATGACACGTAATCCATCTTCCGCTTCGCCTACCACGCTTGCATCCAAAGGCCGCGCCTGGCGCGCTATCGCCGCACTGATGCTGGGTTTGGTACTGACCCCTGCCGCCTTTGCAGAAGAGCCTGCCCATACCGCAGCCACGCCAGCCGCAGCCGTCGCTCCGGCAACTGCGCCTGCCGATGCCATGCAAGCGGTTGCCGCCGAACAAGCTGATATCGCGGGCGATGATGCCATTGTCGAAGATAACAGCCTGGGCATGGCACACGACCTGTCGCCTTGGGGCATGTACCAGAATGCTGACGTGGTAGTGAAGACCGTCATGATTGGCCTGGCCATCGCCTCGATCATTACCTGGACCATCTGGATCGCCAAAGGCTTCGAGCTGCTGGGTGCCAAGCGTCGCCTGCGTCGCGAGATCGCCTTGCTGAAAAAAGCCGGCAGCCTCAAGCAAGCCAGCGAAACCGCCAACCAATCGGGAACCCTGGCTCACTTATTGGTCCATGACGCCCTGGAAGAAATGCACTTGTCGGCCAGCGCCCGCGAGAAAGAAGGCATCAAGGAGCGTGTGAGCTTTCGCCTGGAACGCCTGGTTGCCGCATGCGGCCGCAATATGAGCAACGGTACCGGCGTACTGGCCACCATCGGTTCGACCGCGCCATTCGTAGGCTTGTTCGGTACCGTGTGGGGCATCATGAACAGCTTTATCGGCATCGCCAAGACCCAGACCACCAACCTTGCCGTCGTTGCCCCTGGCATCGCCGAAGCGCTGTTGGCTACCGCCCTGGGCCTGGTTGCAGCCATTCCTGCCGTAGTTATCTACAACGTCTTCGCCCGCTCCATTGCCGGCTACAAAGCCCAGGTTTCTGATGCTTCGGCACACGTCCTGCTGCTGGTCAGCCGCGACCTCGACCACCAGCCAGGCGAGCGTAGCGTCCAGGCACACATGGTGAAAGTGGGGTAATTCATGGGCCTGCATCTGAATGAAGGCGGCGATGATCTCGCCGAGAACCACGAAATCAACGTCACGCCGTTCATCGACGTGATGCTGGTGCTGCTGATCATTTTCATGGTCGCAGCGCCACTGGCTACCGTCGATATCAAGGTCGACCTGCCCGCCTCTACCGCAAAACCTGCGCCAAGGCCGGAGAAGCCGATCTTCCTGAGCGTGAAGTCCGATCAAAACCTGTACCTGGGCGAAGACCAGGTCGCTCGCGAGCAACTGGGCGCGCTGCTTGATGCCAAGACCAAGGGCAACAAGGACACCACCATTTTCTTCCAGGCAGACAAGGGCGTGGATTACGGCGACCTGATGGAAGTCATGAACACCTTGCGCGCATCCGGCTACTTGAAGGTCGGCCTGGTTGGACTTGAGACGGCAGCCAAGAAATGATCAATACGCGCCAAAATCTGACGCGTTATAGCGGTAGCCTGGCCATTGTGCTGGGCGTCCATGCCGTCGCTATCCTGTTGGCTCTCAATTTGTCCGCCCCCCAGGCGATCGAATTGCCGCCGGCTGCGATGATGGTCGAAATGGCGCCATTGCCTGAGCCTGCGCCGCCGCCACCACCGAAAGTGGTGACGCCGCCACAACCACCCGCACCGATCGAAGAGCCGCCGCTGCCCAAGCTGGTCGAAGCGCCCAAGCCGAAAATCGCCATTGCGAAGCCGGTCACGCCTAAAGCCAAGCCACAGCCGCCCAAGCCCGAGAAAAAGCCTGAGCCGCCACAGGAAAAGGCCCCAGCCGAGGAAACGGTGGATACCCCACCGAGCAATGCACCGGTACAGAAGTCGGCCGCGCCGGCGCCGAGCGTCGCCTCCAACAGCAACGCCTTGCCGAACTGGCAGAGTGATCTGCTGCGTCACCTGAGCAAGTTCAAGAAGTATCCCGAAGACGCCCGCCGTCGCGGTATGCAGGGCGTCAACCGCCTGCGTTTCGTGGTCGATGGCGAAGGTAGGGTCTTGTCCTACTCGCTGGCCGGTGGATCGGGCAGCGCATCGCTTGATCGGGCGACCATGGAAATGATCCGCAAGGCTCAGCCCTTGCCGCCACCCCCCAAGGAATTGCTGAACAACGGCAGCCTGGAAGTGGTTGCACCGTTTGTGTACTCGCTCGACAAACGTTGAGCAGTTGTTTCTGACACACGTCAGCAAGGCTGATAACGTGCGTCTATCGATTGCAGCCGCTATGCTGGGGCCGCAACTTCATGGACGCACGTTATGACCCTCACAGAATTGCGCTACATCGTCACCCTCGCCCAGGAACAACACTTCGGCCATGCCGCCGAGCGTTGTCATGTCAGCCAGCCAACGTTGTCGGTCGGCGTGAAAAAGCTCGAAGACGAGCTCGGCGTGCTGATTTTCGAACGCAGCAAGAGTGCCGTTCGCCTGACACCGGTCGGTGAAGGGATCGTCGCGCAGGCGCAAAAGGTCCTGGAGCAGGCACAGGGCATCCGCGAACTGGCCCAGGCCGGCAAGAACCAGCTGACGGCCCCGCTCAAGGTCGGTGCCATCTATACCGTTGGCCCGTACCTGTTTCCCCACCTGATTCCACAGCTGCACCGGGTTGCTCCGCAGATGCCGCTGTACATCGAAGAGAACTTCACCCACGTATTGCGCGACAAACTGCGCAATGGCGAGCTGGATGCCGTGATCATCGCCCTGCCGTTCAATGAAGCGGACGTGCTGACTCTGCCCCTCTACGATGAACCTTTTTATGTGCTGATGCCCAGCGAACATCCCTGGACCAAAAAGCAAACCATCGACTCCAGCCTGCTCAACGACAAGAGCCTGCTGTTGCTGGGTGAAGGCCACTGCTTCCGCGACCAGGTGCTCGAAGCCTGCCCGACCCTCAACAAGGGTGGTGACGGTTCCCGGCATACCACCGTGGAATCCAGCTCACTGGAAACCATCCGCCACATGGTCGCTTCGGGCCTTGGTATCTCGATCCTGCCGCTGTCGGCGGTCGACAGCCATCACTACGCCCCCGGTGTGATCGAAGTACGGCCATTGAGCCCTCCCACACCGTTTCGCACGGTGGCGATTGCCTGGCGTGCAAGCTTTCCGCGGCCCAAGGCGATCGAGATCCTGGCGGACTCCATCCGCCTGTGCTCGGTGGCCAAGCCGCCGGTTATCAAACAAGCCGCATCATGACTGAGCTGTCCAAAGTATCGGTGACGGCACTCAAGGGTGTCGGTGAGGCGATGGCAGAGAAGCTCGCCAAGGTCGGCCTGGAAAACCTGCAGGATGTGCTGTTTCACCTGCCGATGCGCTATCAGGACCGCACCCGCGTCGTGCCCATCGGGCAGTTGCGCCCCGGCCAGGATGCGGTGATCGAAGGCGTGGTCAGTGGCACCGACGTGATGATGGGCAAGCGCCGCAGCCTGGTCGTGCGCCTCGGCGACGGCAGCGGCGTACTGACGCTGCGTTTCTATCACTTCAGCAACGCACAGAAGGAAGGCCTCAAGCGCGGCACTCATTTACGCTGCTATGGCGAAGCCCGTCCCGGTGCTTCGGGGCTGGAGATCTACCATCCCGAATATCGCGCCTTGACTGGCGATGAGCCGGCGCCCGTCGAGCAAACCCTGACGCCGATCTACCCCAGCACCGAAGGCCTGACTCAACAACGCCTGCGCCAGTTGAGCCAGCAGAGCCTGTCGATGCTCGGCCCGCGTAGCCTGCCGGACTGGCTACCGGAAGAGTTGGCCAGGGATTATCAATTGGCACCGCTCGATGATGCGATCCGCTACCTGCACCACCCACCGGCCGACGCCGACGTGGAGGAGCTCGCCCTGGGTCACCATTGGGCGCAACACCGCCTGGCCTTTGAAGAATTGCTGACGCATCAGCTGTCGCAACAACGCCTGCGCGAGAGCCTGCGTGCCCAGCGTGCGCCCGTGTTGGCAAAAGCCAGCCGCCTCCCGGCGCAGTACCTCGCCAACCTGGGCTTTAACCCCACCGGCGCACAGCAGCGGGTGGGCAATGAAATCGCCTATGACCTGAGCCAACCGGAGCCGATGTTGCGGCTGGTGCAAGGCGATGTGGGCGCTGGCAAGACGGTGGTCGCGGCACTCGCAGCCCTGCAGGCACTGGAAGCGGGCTATCAGGTTGCGCTGATGGCACCGACCGAGATTCTGGCCGAGCAACACTTTGTGACCTTCAAGCGTTGGCTTGAGCCGCTGGGCCTTGAGGTCGCTTGGCTCGCGGGCAAGCTCAAGGGCAAGGCCAGGGTCAGCGCACTGGAGCAGATCGCCGCAGGCGCCCCGATGGTGGTCGGCACTCACGCGCTGTTCCAGGATGAAGTGAAGTTTCACAACCTGGCGCTGGTGATCATCGACGAGCAGCACCGCTTTGGGGTCCAGCAACGCCTGGCGTTGCGCCAGAAAGGCGTGGGCGGCAGGTTGTGCCCGCACCAGTTGATCATGACCGCGACGCCAATACCTCGAACCTTGGCCATGAGTGCCTATGCCGACCTGGATACGTCGGTTCTCGACGAACTGCCACCGGGACGCACGCCCGTCAACACCGTGCTGGTAGCCGACAGCCGTCGTGTCGAAGTGATCGAGCGGGTCCGTGCCGCCTGTGCCGAAGGCCGGCAGGCATATTGGGTCTGCACCTTGATTGAAGAATCCGAAGAGCTCACCTGCCAGGCCGCTGAAACGTCTTTTGAAGAGCTGACCAGCGCCTTGGGCGAGCTCAGCGTCGGGTTGATCCATGGGCGCATGAAGCCTGCGGAAAAAGCAGCCGTGATGGCCGAGTTCAAGCAGGGGAACCTGCAACTGCTGGTGGCGACCACGGTGATTGAGGTCGGTGTCGACGTGCCCAATGCCAGCCTGATGATCATCGAGAACCCCGAGCGCCTGGGCCTGGCGCAGTTGCACCAGCTTCGTGGCCGTGTTGGGCGTGGCAGCGCGGCCAGCCACTGTGTATTGCTCTATCACCCACCGCTGTCGCAGATCGGTCGACAGCGCCTGGGCATCATGCGCGAGACCAACGACGGTTTTGTCATCGCTGAAAAGGATCTGGAGCTGCGCGGCCCGGGCGAGATGCTTGGCACACGCCAGACCGGCTTGTTGCAGTTCAAGGTGGCCGACCTGATGCGCGACGCAGACCTGCTGCCTGCAGTACGCGATGCCGCTCAGGCACTGCTGGCACGTTGGCCCGAACATGTCAGCCCATTGCTTGAACGTTGGCTGCGTCACGGCCAGCAATACGGCCAGGTGTAAGCACGCCCAAACGATACCCGAAGCTGGCTATACTGTTCGACTGTAGGAAAAGGAAACAGACCATGACTGAAGTTGCCAAGGACGCCGCAACCCCTGCCCCGTCTGCCTCTCACCTGCTGCTCGAAAAGCTCGGCGTCCCGTTCAGGGAGGTGGCCGACTCCAATCTGTTGCCCGCTAGCAGCAAGGTCCAGGCCGTGCTTCTGGAAGATTCGGTGGGCGCATTGATGGTGTTGTTCCCACAGAGCCAATTGCTGGACCTCAACCGCCTCGAAGAACTGACCGGGCGCAAGCTGGTAGCGACTTCGCTTGAACAACTCAAGAAGCTGCTTGGCAAACACCAACTCTCGGTGCTGCCTGGCTTGCCGGCCCTGTTGGGTTCACCCTGCCTGTACGAATCAAGACTGCTCAGCGAGCCGTCGCTGCTGATCAGCGCCGGTCACCCCGGCGAGCTGCTGGAAATCGCCGGCGCCGATTACAAGCAGATGCTCAGCAAAGCCAGTGCCGCCAACTTCGGTGTGCCACTGTCCAGCATTCGTCCCAACCTGGACCGGCCTGGCGACGACAGCCAGGAAATCACCCAGGCGGTCAGCGTGTTCACGGCGCGACGCATACAAAAGCGTCTTGAAGAAACCATCGAAATCCCACCGCTGGCCCAGACTGCACAAAAAATCATCAAGCTGCGCGTCGACCCGAATGCGTCCGTCGATGACGTCACCAATGTGGTCGAAACCGACCCGGCCTTGGCGGCGCAGGTGGTCAGTTGGGCGGCATCACCCTATTACGCAGCACCCGGCAAGATTCGTTCGGTTGAAGACGCCATCGTTCGTGTGCTGGGTTTCGATTTGGTCATCAACCTGGCCCTGGGCCTGGCCATGGGCAAGAGCATGAGCTTGCCCAAGGACCACCCGCAGCAGAGCACACCCTACTGGCATCAGTCGATCTATACGGCCGCTGCCATCGAAGGCCTGACGCGCGCCATGCCCCGGGCCCAGCGCCCGGAAATGGGCCTGACCTACTTGGCAGGGCTGCTGCATAACTTCGGTTATCTGCTGCTGGCGCACGTCTTTCCGCCACACTTCTCGCTGATTTGCCGGCATATGGAGGTCAACCCGCACCTGTGCCACAGCTATGTGGAACAACACCTGCTGGGGATCAGTCGTGAACAGATCGGTGCCTGGCTGATGCGCTTCTGGGATATGCCCGAAGAGCTGGCCACCGCCCTTCGCTTCCAGCACGACACCCGTTATGCTGGTGAGCACGCTGTCTATGCGAACCTTACGTGCCTGGCCGTGCGCTTGTTGCGTAAACATGGCGTGGGCGAAGGGCCTGACGAAAGCATCCCTGACGAGCTGTTGGAGCGCTTGGGCCTGACGACGGAACAGGCCGAGCAGGCGGTTCGCAAGGTGCTGGAGGCCGAGGCATTGCTGCGCGACCTGGCGTCGCAGTTTAACCACTGACCTGTAGGAGCACGGCTTGCCGGCGATGAACGCACCGCGGTTTATCTGCTCTAGACCGCGGTGATTTTATCGCAGGCAAGCCTTGCTCCTACAGCGCGGTGATTTTATCGCAGGCAAGCCTTGCTCCTATGTATGGACTCGCCCCCACTATCAACCCGCTTTTGAACACTGCTACCCGGCTGCATCTATGTATAAGGCCTACTCGAGGAAGCCTGATCGGCTTCTGGCCAACATTCAATAAGCTCGCGGTATGCCAATTACGTTAAGGCCTCAAGGGCCAGTAGGAGCACAGGCATCAATCCGCGACGGTCTGACCTGGGGTCAATGTTCTTTAGCAAGGGTTGGAGCGCTTTAACGCCCCGGTGGCAGAACTCTGTGGATCAGTGACTCATCGTCGCCTCCTGGACATTGCCCATGTGGCGACGATAGGTCTGCTCGGTTTTCAGTAATACCCAGACGATGCGTAGGGTACGGTTGGCCAATCGGACGGCCGTTTCCTTGCGACCCAAGCGACACAGCCAGCGCAGCAAGCGCCGGTCATCGGGTTGTTCCGAATCAGGCCGCACCTGTCTCAAGACCGCATGCGCGCCCTGGATCGCCAGGCTGCGTAGGTAGGCGTCGCCCTGCTTGCTCATCTTGCCCAGCCGGATTTTCTGTCCGCTGCTGTGCTGAGTGGGCACCAAACCAAAGTAGGCGGCAAACTGGCGTGCGTTGGCGAAGCGCTCAGGCTCGACCTGCTTGGCCAGCAGCGCGGTGGCGATGATCGGACCGATGCCACGCACCGTCATCAACCTTTTTGCCGTCTCATCCTGCTGTGCAGCCGTTTCCAGCCGGCCGGTCAATACGCTGACGCGCTCGCCCAACTGGCTCCATTCGCCGAGCAGCTCAGCAATCAGCTCGCGCAGCAGATCCGGCAGCGGCTGGGTGGCATCCTCGAGTATCCGCGGCACCACCCGGCTGATCGCCGCCTCACCTTGCGCCAAGGCCACGCCATGCTCGAGCAGCAAGCCACGCATCTGATTACCCATGGCCGTGCGCCGCCGCACATAGCCCTGGCGGGCGCGATGCAGTGCCTGCATGGCCAGCGCCGCGGCACTTTTGACCGGCACTGAGACAATCCGACTATCTCGACCCGCCCGCAAGATCGCATGTGCATCGTTGCGATCATTCTTCGGCCCGCTGCGATGATCGGCCACATGCTGCGCAGGCAGGATCCGCACCGGGTTGCCTTGGGCCTGCAGCAACCGCGCCCATGCCTGAGCGCCTGGGCCTGTTTCCATCAGCACCATGACGCTCATGGGCAGTTGGCGAAGAAACGCCTGGAAGGCTTCGCGCGATTTGATTCGGTCCTCGTACACCACTTGGCCCAGGGCGTTTTCCCCGGCCACCTGGAAGACCCTCTTGGCAAGATCTACCGAGACGGTCGAACAGGTTGCTAGGTCGGCTGAAGACAAAGAGTGATTGTTGGTCGTATGCTTTTTCATGGGCTCGCCCTCGCTGTCGTTGGCTTCTTTATAGATGCCACCGTGGCGCATAGACGCCTCGGTTGGGGCGAGTCCATGTAATTACAGCGCGGTGAATTCATCGCAGGCAAGCCTTGCTCCTACAGCGCCTTGGGTTTCAGGTATTTCGTCATCCCCTGGAACCAGATCACCAGCGCCGGGTTGCCCTTGATCTGGATGGTCTTGTCTTGAATCCCCTGCATGAAGGCAAGCTGCTTGTTCTTGGCCTGTAAGGTCTGGAAACCGAAGGCTGCATCCTTGAAGGCAATGGCGAACGCCGGTTCCGCCACCGTGCCGCCTTTGCTGGTGATACGCATGTCCTTGACGATGAAATGGCGCGCGACCTTGCCATCGAGCGTTTGCAGTTGGAACACCAGGTTCTTGTCGGTGAGCTGCTGTTGGAAAGCCGGGTTGCTGCGACTGGCCTTGGCCATCAACAGCCCCATGGCCCAGAGGAGAAAGCGAAACTTCATGTAGGCGCCTCGGAGAGAATAATTCTGCGGCGCAGTGTAACGGGTTAAAGCTAGATTTTTCCAACCTGTTGTCGGACGTTCACACCGTTTTCGCGTACACAATCAGACTATCCAGTCATAAAAAATGGGCAGTGCTTTGAAAGCAATGCCCATTTTTTCATGCGATATAAAGAAGGTCGCGACGGTACTTACGGATTGACGCTGTCTTTGAGGAACTTGCCCGGTTTGAACGCAACCGTATTGCTGGCCTTGATCTTGACTGGCTCGCCCGTCTGCGGGTTCTTGCCAGTGCGGGCACCGCGATGACGTGGCAGGAAGGTACCAAACCCGACGAGTGTGACGCTGTCCTTCTTGTGAAGGGCATTGGTGATTTCTTCGAGTACTGCGTTGAGGACGCGATTGGCCTGCTCTTTCGTCAGATCCGCTTTTTCTGCGATAGCGGCTGCGAGTTCTGGTTTACGCATAGTGAAGCCTCTTTGACGGGTTTTTTGTTGTTATGTCCGTGCTGTTCGCTGAACAGCGCCCAAGGCGCCGCAGGCTCTAAGCTGCGGCAGACGGGAATGAGAATGGCACGCCCCCAAGGGGTGCGCCAGTCTTAACACGACCTTTGTGGGGACAAAACCTGGCTGAATCCGACAGAAAGGCCTTTATTCACGCCAGCAGCGGCGGCAACTGCTTGTTCAATGCCAGCTTCTCGCTCACCGCCGCGCCTGTCAGGGCATAGCCGAGCAAGGAACCCTCTGCGTCCCGGCATAGCACCTTGATGTCGGCACCCTGGCCTTCCACGCTCCAAATGCCTTCGGTGCCTCGTGGCGGTGGTGACACAACCAAGGGGCACACCGGAGTCTTCACCGTGATCGGCATCGGTCCGTATTTGACTTCAGTCGGCGTGCCGGCCAGGGTTTGTGCCAGGGCGCGGGCGCAACTCATGAGCGGCATCACATACAACAGGTTGAGCCCCTCGACTTCGGCGCAGTCGCCCAAGGCAAAGATGTTGGCGTGGGATGTCTTCAATTGACGATCGACGACAACACCCCGGTTGACTTCCAGGCCTGCCGCAGCCGCCAGGTCGACCCGCGGGCGCAGGCCAATGGCTGACACCACCAGATCACAGGCAATCGTGGTGCCGTCAGACAAGTGAGCCTCCAGGCCTTCTGCCGAGCGTTGCAGGCGAGCCAGCACGGGGCCCAGGTGGAAACGCGCACCCAGTCCCTCAAGGCCCGCTTGAACAGCAGCCGCCGCCGCAGGGTGGAGCAACGTCGGCATGACCTGCTCGCAAGGGGCGACAAGCTCGACTTCATAGCCACCCAGCATCAGGTCATTGGCAAATTCGCAGCCTATCAGGCCGGCGCCAAGCAGCAGGACTTTGCGCTTGCCTTGTGCGGCTGCACGAAAGCGCGCGTAGTCTTCCAGGTCATTGATCGGGTAGATCGCATCACAGGCATCGCCCTCAACAGGCACCTGCACGGTCTGGGCCCCCCAGGCCAATACCAGGTCGCGATACAGCACTTCTTCTTCGCCGACCCAGAGTCGCTTGTGGCCAGGATCGATTCCGCTGATGCGTGTATGGGTGCGGATTTCAGCCTTGAGCTGGTCAGCCATGGCGCCAGGCTCGGCCATGCTCAGGCCGTCGGCATCCTTGTTCTTGCCGAAGCCTGTGGACAGCATCGGTTTGGAATAGGAACGACCGTCGTCGGCGCTGATGAGCAGCAACGGCGTTTCGCCATCGAGCTTGCGAAACTCCCGAGCCAAGTTGTAGCCAGCCAGGCCCGTGCCCACGATCACGACAGGTGCAGTCATTCACACATTTCCTTGTTTAATTGATTCAGGCGATTTCGATCATTTCGAAATCCATTTTGCCGACACCGCAATCAGGGCACAGCCAGTCTTCTGGCACATCCTGCCACAGCGTGCCCGGCGCGATGCCGTCGTCCGGCCAGCCGTCGGCCTCGTTGTAAATCAGGCCACATACCACACACTGCCACTTCTTCATTACCGGGTTCCTCAAGGCTCAAACGTTGTCGCAGTCGATCGTTGATCAGCATGCCGACCTGCGCAGCGGGTTTTGTACTGATGTGCGGGCGGGGATGCAAGCCGCGTGCTCAATCGACGGCGCTCAAACATGCTAAGCTCGCCGCCTCTCTGGCTAGCATCCATGACTACCGTGCCGCACGACATCTCTCTGATTACCGCGCCGCTATGGCTGACGCAGTCTCGGCTGGTGACGCCGTTGGCGCCGGTCACCCTCGACTGGCTGTTCGACCAAGGCTCGCTCACTCGACGCCTGACCCAATTATCCGCCGATCACTTCAGTGTGACACCTGTGCTTGAGGGCTGGCAGCCGCTGCGCGACGACGAATGCGTGGCGCTGAATCTGGCCCCCGGCTGCTTAGGCTGGGTGCGCGAAGTCTTTTTGCGTGGCCATGGCGAGCCCTGGGTATTCGCCCGCAGCGTGGCCGCACGAGCAGCATTGGAGCAGGGAGGGTTGCACATGGATCAACTGGGCAGCCGTTCGCTCGGCGAATTGCTGTTTTGCGATCAGGCCTTCACACGCCAGCCTATTGAAGTCTGCCTTTATCCCGCCGCCTGGCTGCCGGGGGAGATAACAAACGAGGGCCTTTGGGGGCGCCGCTCGCGCTTTGACCGCGATGGCTTGAGCCTGCTGGTAGCCGAAGTGTTCCTGCCCACGCTATGGCAAGCCGCCCAACTACCCAGGGAGAATCATTGATGTACCAGAGCCTGCTCAAATCCTTGAATCACCTGAACCCGCGGGCCTGGGATTTCGTCCAGCTGACGCGGATGGACAAGCCCATTGGCATTTATCTGTTGCTCTGGCCAACGCTTTGGGCGCTGTGGATTGCCGGCGAAGGTGCGCCTTCACTGGCCAACGTCTTCATTTTTATAACCGGCGTGGTGTTGATGCGCGCTGCCGGTTGCGTGATCAACGATTTTGCCGACCGCAAGGTCGATGGCCACGTCAAGCGTACTGAGCAAAGACCGATGCCCGCGGGCAGGATCAGTTCGCGAGAGGCGCTGGTATTCTTCGCGGTACTCGTCTGTGCCAGCTTCCTGCTGGTGCTGTGCACCAACGCCACCACTGTCTGGCTATCGTTCGGCGGCCTGGCACTGGCGGCCACCTATCCGTTCATGAAGCGCTACACCTATTACCCACAGGTGGTGTTGGGCGCAGCGTTTTCCTGGGGAATGCCGATGGCCTTCACGGCCGAAACCGGCAACCTGCCGGCGGCGGCATGGCTGCTGTACATCGCCAACCTGCTTTGGACCGTGGCCTACGACACTTACTACGCCATGACCGACCGGGATGACGACCTGAAAATCGGGGTCAAATCCACTGCGATTTTGTTTGGGGATTCGGATCGGCTGATCATCGTCATTCTCCAGGCACTGGCGCTGGGCTGCCTGCTACTGGCGGGTGCGCGTTTTAACCTGGGTCTGTGGTTCCATCTGGGCTTGCTGGGCGCTGCAATGTGCTTTGCGTGGGAATACTGGTACACCCGCGAGCGCGAGCGCATGGCGTGTTTCCGGGCATTCCTGCACAACCACTGGGCGGGACTGCTGATATTCACGGGGATCGCGCTGGATTACGCCTTGCGTTGACCGCCCTCTGGGGGCGGCCAACACCGCCCGCAGGCGTTAGGGCTTGGCGACGTGCCAGACGTCTTTCATCCCTTCGCCTTTCATGTCACCGGCTTTCTCGTCCTTGACGAAGGTGTAGAGCGGCTTGCCGTCGTAGGCCCACTGCATCGTGCCGTCGTCACGCTTGATCTGTGTCCACTTGCCGTTCCCTTTTTCATCGCCCCCTTTGACCATCAGTGGAGGCCAATTCTTGGCGCATTCGTCGTTACACATCGACTTGCCAGCGGAGTCCTTGTCGAAGGTATAAAGTGTCATGCCAGCGTGATCGGCGAAAATGCCATTTTTTTCCATGGCAGGATCGGCCGCCGACGCCACACCTGGCAATGCCAGCGCAGCTACAGCAAACAGGGCCATCCAGTTCAGCGTATGACGTGTCATTGGAACCACCTCTTGTTCTTGGAGAGAGGAATATAGCCTAGCTCAGTAACCGAATGTTGCTAGAACCTCCCCCGACCTGTCACACGACTGCAATAATACCGTTATCTAATGCGGGCCAAGACACTTAAAGGCATGAGGGTAGGAGCATGGTTGGCAGAAACATTCTGATCGTCGACGACGAAGCGCCTATTCGCGAGATGATCGCCGTTGCATTGGAAATGGCCGGCTATGATTGCCTGGAGGCTGAGAACTCTCAGCAAGCCCATGCCATCATCGTTGACCGCAAGCCGGACTTGATCCTGCTCGACTGGATGCTGCCTGGCACGTCCGGCATCGAGCTGGCCCGTCGTCTGAAGCGTGATGAGCTGACCGGTGATATCCCGATCATCATGCTGACCGCCAAAGGCGAAGAGGACAACAAGATCCAGGGCCTGGAAGTCGGCGCCGATGACTACATCACCAAGCCGTTTTCCCCACGCGAGCTGGTCGCACGCCTGAAGGCCGTATTGCGTCGCGCCGGGCCAAGCGATGGCGAGGCCCCGATCGAAGTCGGCGGCTTGCTGCTGGACCCGATCAGCCACCGGGTGACCATCGACGGCAAACCCGCCGAAATGGGCCCCACCGAATACCGCTTGCTGCAGTTCTTCATGACCCACCAGGAGCGTGCCTACACTCGGGGCCAATTGCTCGATCAGGTCTGGGGCGGCAATGTGTATGTGGAAGAACGCACTGTCGATGTGCATATCCGCCGCCTGCGCAAGGCCCTCGGAGAAGCCTATGAAAACCTGGTACAGACTGTTCGCGGCACCGGCTACCGGTTCTCGACCAAAAGCTGACCCCCGATTGACCAGACACGAAAGGACGCGTCGTTAATTGAACCAGAACTGGCATGGCACCCTTATCCGCCACCTGCTGCTTCTGCTGACTGTCTGCCTGCTGGCAGGATTGGTAAGCGGTTACTACGGTGCAAGCCTGGCCTTGGGCTTTGGCTTGTACTTGGGCTGGACCCTCAAGCAACTGCTGCGCTTGCACGATTGGCTGCGGCTGCACACCCCCGACGAGGCTCCGCCGGATGGCTATGGCCTGTGGGGCGAGGTGTTCGACAGCATCTACCACCTGCAACGCCGCGACCAGCGTGTGCGCGGGCGCTTGCAAGCGGTAATTGACCGGGTGCAGGAGTCCACCGCTGCCTTGCGCGATGCCGTGATCATGCTCGACAGCGAAGGCAACCTTGAGTGGTGGAACCGCGCCGCCGAGACCCTTCTGGGTCTCAAGACTCCGCAAGACAGTGGCCAGCCCATTAGCAACCTGGTACGCCACCCGCGTTTCAAAGAATATTTCGACGTTGGCAACTACCACGAGCCGCTGGAAATTCCTTCGCCCATCAACGACCACGTGCGCGTGCAATTTCTGATTACCCGCTACGGCAATAACGAGCACCTGATGCTGGTGCGCGATGTCACGCGCATTCATCAGCTTGAACAGATGCGCAAGGATTTCGTCGCCAACGTCTCCCACGAGCTGCGCACGCCACTGACCGTGATTGCCGGCTATCTGGAAACCCTGCTCGATAACGTCGAAGACGTTAATCCACGCTGGGTCCGTGCCTTGCAGCAGATGCACCAGCAAGGCGGGCGCATGCAAACCTTGCTCAACGACTTGCTGCTGTTGGCCAAGCTCGAAGCCACCGATTACCCGGCCGACAACTTGCCGGTAAGGGTGAACGAACTGCTGCAGTCGATCCAGGGCGATGCGCGGGCGCTGTCGGGGCCTCGCAACCAGACGATCACCCTGGAAGCCGACGCCAGCCTGTGCTTGAAGGGCAGCGAAGCGGAACTGCGCAGTGCGTTTTCCAACTTGGTCTTCAATGCTGTCAAATACACCCAGGACAATGGCCAGATCCGCATTCGCTGGTGGGGCGATGAGCGTGGCGCCTACTTGAGCGTCCAGGATTCGGGCATCGGTATCGATCCCAAGCACATTCCGCGCCTGACCGAACGCTTCTACCGGGTCGACGCCAGTCGTGCTTCCAACACCGGCGGTACCGGCCTGGGCCTTGCGATCGTCAAGCACGTGCTGATGCGCCACCGCGCCCGCCTGGAAATCAGCAGCGTGCCCGGCCATGGCAGCACCTTCACCTGCCATTTCGCCCCGATACAGACCGTCTCCCGGCTGTCGGCCGATACCGCCAGCGGCGTTCGCGACTAGGCAATCGGTCGCGCAGCCGCTACATTGCCTGACTTGCGCCTGCATTTCAGGCACGCCACAGTCCCCATTTTCAAAGACGGAACCCGTAAAACTCCATCATGGACCCTTCCCCAGGCTTTAACCTCGCTTCACTGTTCGCCGACTTCGGCATGATTCTTTTTGCTCTGCTGCTGGTGCTGCTCAACGGCTTTTTCGTAGCCGCCGAGTTCGCCATGGTCAAACTGCGCTCCACGCGCGTTGAATCCATCGCCGAGCAACACGGCTGGCGCGGCCAGATCCTGCGCACCGTACACAACCAACTGGACGCCTACCTGTCCGCCTGTCAGCTGGGTATCACCCTCGCCTCCCTAGGCCTGGGTTGGGTCGGTGAGCCGGCCTTCGCCCACCTGCTGGAACCGCTGCTGGCTGCTTTCGGTGTGCAGTCGCCGGAAGTCATCAAGGGCGTTTCGTTTTTCAGCGCCTTCTTTGTGATTTCTTACTTGCACATCGTGGTCGGAGAGCTGGCGCCCAAGTCTTGGGCGATCCGCAAGCCAGAACTGTTGTCGCTCTGGACCGCTGTGCCGCTGTACCTGTTCTATTGGGTCATGTACCCGGCCATCTACCTGCTCAACGCCAGCGCCAACGCCATCCTGCGAATCGCCGGCCAGGGCGAGCCCGGCCCTCATCACGAACACCACTACAGCCGTGAAGAACTCAAGTTGATCCTGCACTCCAGCCGTGGCCAGGACCCGAGCGATCAGGGCATGCGCGTGCTGGCCTCGGCGGTCGAGATGGGCGAACTGGAAGTGGTCGACTGGGCCAACTCCAAGGAAGACCTGGTCAGCCTTGAATTCAATGCCCCGCTCAAGGAAATCCTGGCGATGTTTCGCCGCCACAAATTCAGCCGCTATCCGGTCTATGACTCGGAGCGCGGCGAGTATGTAGGCCTGTTGCACATCAAGGACCTGCTGCTGGAGCTGGCAGCGCTGGAACATGTACCGGAGTCCTTCAACCTGGCCGAACTGACCCGACCGCTGGAGCGGGTGTCCAAGCATATGCCGTTGTCGCGCCTGCTGGAGCAGTTCCGCAAGGGCGGCGCGCACTTTGCGCTGGTGGAGGAAGCCGATGGCAAGGTGATCGGCTACCTGACCATGGAAGACGTGCTGGAAGTGCTGGTGGGCGATATCCAGGACGAACATCGCAAGGCCGAGCGCGGCATCCTGGCCTACCAGCCCGGCAAACTGCTGGTGCGCGGCGATACGCCCTTGTTCAAGGTGGAGCGGCTGCTGGGTATCGACCTGGACCACATCGAGGCTGAAACCCTTGCGGGCCTGATCTACGAAACCCTCAAGCGGGTGCCTGAAGAAGAAGAAGTGCTGGAAGTCGAAGGCCTGCGCATCATCATCAAGAAGATGAAAGGCCCCAAGATCGTGCTGGCCAAGGTGCTCAAGCTCGATTGAGCAGCTTTATCATTGCCCGCCCACAGCAAAGTTGGGCAGGCGGCCGACCGGTTGATTGAACTGGTACGGAATCGACTCAAGCGCCAGCCCGACATTACGTTGAATCACAAAATGCAAATGCGGGCCGGTGCTGTTGCCGGTATTGCCCGAACGCGCCAATGCCATCCCAAGTCCCACCCGCTGGCCCTCGCGAACCACTACCGAGCCCTGCATCAGGTGCAAATACACGCCCATGGTGCCGTCGTCATGCAACACCCGCACGAAATTGCCTGACGGGTCAGTACCGCGCCCGGACTGGTTGTTCTCGATCTTCACCACCATGCCTGAGCGCGCCGCGATGATCGGCGTGCCTTCAGGCATGGCGATATCCATTGCATAACGGCCCTTGGGACCGAAATGGCTGTATTGGCCATTGGCACCCTGGGTCAGTTGGAAGGGCCCGCCCGTCCATGGCAATGGGTAGCGATAGGCCCTGGGCCGCACGGAGGGGTCACCCAGGGCGTAGCGGAAGGCATGGGTATAGCGTGGCGATTGGCCTGGCGCCTTGGCTGCCAGCGAGGCCAGGGTGATGCTGGAGCGCGCCGGCACCACCTGGCGCATCAGTTTGGGGGGTGTGGTGCGGGCATTACTCACCCCATTGAGCTTGAGCTCGACTTCTACCGGGGCGAACAACTCGTTACGCACCACAAACGAGGTCACACCGCTGCGTTTCTGGATATCGAGCTGCACCTGGGTTTCCAGATGCTCGGCCATCTGATCACGAAACACGAACACCCACGCACCTGGGGTGGGCTTGTCAGAGTAGGACACGACGCCGTTGGCATCGGTGGACTTGTAAATGGTCACGGCCGCAGTCGAGCCGGAGGCCATGACAAGACCACAGAGAAGCAAGGATCGCGCGAGCATGGGTAGCGGTTTCTGGCAAATTGGACTGCGGGGAAGCCTAGCAGTTGCTGGGTGGGCGCGCATCTGTGGGGTTTCATTACCGGAATGCCGGACCGTGGAATGCCGGATCACCGCGGTGCGGCCATCGCAGCATAGGTATCTACACAATTCTGGGGCAGCGCGGCTCTTGTAGCCGCTGCCGAGGTACGAGGCTGCGATCGGCAGCGAAGCCGTCGTAAATTCAGGCCCTTCGGTGTGCCTGATGGATTACGGTCTCAGGTTTTACGGCCGCTTCGCTGCCGATCGCAGCCTCGTACCTCGTCAGCGGCTACATTCGTAGCAGTAGACGAGTTCAGCGAGGCCAGGTCCGGGGACGTAGTCCTCGCAAAGCCTGTACTCGCGGTGTATCTGAATACTGAAGTGCCAGGTTTTACGACTGCTGCGCAGCCGGACGTGGCCTCGTTCTACTCGTCCACTGCTACGAAATGCAGTACACCAAAAGATGTGTAGATACCTATGGCCATCGCAGCCAAGCAGGCTGTGTGAAAACTCCGACAAAAGTCGACCCACTCAAAAAACGACCTCCTGTAATCGCGTACACGCGACGATCGACTAGTCGAGAGGGGGTCAAGTACCCCCTAAATCAACCAAATTTTGAGTTTTCACACAGCCTGCAAGGCTGGCTCCTACAAAAGGCCTGGTAGGAGCCGGCTTTAGCCGCGATGAACGCACCGCGGTTTGACTGATATACCGCGGTGCGGCCATCGCAGTGGTCCGGCACACCGGCAAGCCTAGCTCCTACAGTGGGGTGTGGTCACGAATGAGATCAATGTCTGTTCATGCACCCGGCACAAAATGCTTTAACACTGCTCCCCGGGCAATCAGGCGCGACAGGTAGTCGAGTTTTTGTGCGTCCTGGTCGACAAACCGGAACGTCAGCTGCAGCCAGTCGCTATCGGGTTTGGGCTCATAGGCCGCGATAGCATGCAGGTAGCCATTAAGACGCGCCACTTCCGCATTTTCGCCCTGCTCCAGATCCAGCACGGCACCTTCGAGCACTTGCGGCAACACTTCGCCGCGACGCACCACCAACAACGCTTCCTTGAGGCTCAGTGCCTTGATGATGCACTGCTGGATGCCACTGGACAGGCGCAACTGGCCCTGGCCACGTCCGGTGGGTGCCTGCTGCGTTGCTGGCCTGGCCGCAGGGTTGATCAACGGCTTGGTAGCAGGTGCTGGCGTGGGCTTGAGCGTCTCGGCCTTGCCACCGGTCAAGGCGCTCAATGAGTCATTGGCAAACGCCGGGGGCACTCGTGTCGGTGCGATGCTGGCCTGCACAGCTTCAAGCTTGCCGGTCTTGCCCAGGGCCTTCTGCACTTTGGTCAGCAGCTGCTCATTGGTGAATGGCTTGCCGATAAAGTCGGAGACGCCGGCCTGGATGGCCTGCACCACGTTCTCCTTGTCGCCGCGGCTGGTCACCATGATGAACGGCAGCGCCTTGTGCTCGTCCTGGGAGCGGCACCAGCTCAGCAGCTCCAGGCCCGACATTTCCGGCATTTCCCAGTCACACAGTACCAGGTCGAACTTCTGGCTTTGCAGCAGCACTTGGGCCTTGCGACCGTTGATTGCATCTGCAATGACCATCCCCGGGAAATAGTTGCGCAGGCACTTCTTCACCAGGTCACGGATGAACAGCGCATCATCCACAACCAGCACGCTGACTTTACTCATCCACCCCTCCTTAGAAATCCCGGCAAGCATAGCGCTGGCTGATGGCCTTGTGCCAATACCTGAGTCACGCCGGGACTTTTAACGGTTCGCGGCTACCTTGCTTGGGTGCCACAAACAAAAACGCCCGGCAAAGGCCGGGCGTTTGTACTGGGGCAATCTTACTTATCGTCCACGTCACCCAAAACATTAGCGCTTTCGGGGGCAGTGCCCTGCACTTCCTGCTGCATTCGTTTCAGGCCCAGATGGCGAACGTCAGTACCGCGCACCAGATAAATCACCAGCTCCGCGATGTTGCGCGCATGGTCGCCAATACGCTCCAGCGAGCGCAGGGCCCAGATCACGCTCAGCACGCGGGAGATCGAGCGCGGGTCTTCCATCATGTAGGTGACCAGCTCACGCAGGGCGGTCTTGTATTCGCGGTCGATGTTCTTGTCGTATTGGGCCACCGACAAGGCCAGCTCTGCGTCGAAGCGGGCAAAAGCATCCAGCGCATCGCGAACCATGCTGCGCACCTGATCGCCGATGTGTCGTACTTCGACATAACCGCGCGGCGACTCGCCCTCTTCACACAGCTGAATGGCACGACGAGCGATCTTGGTCGATTCATCACCAATACGCTCCAGGTCGATCACCGACTTGGAAATGCTGATGATCAAGCGCAAGTCCGAAGCCGCCGGCTGGCGCCGGGCCAGAATGCGGACGCACTCTTCGTCGATGTTGCGTTCCATCTGGTTGATCTGCTCGTCCACGTCCCGAACCTGCTGGGCCAGGCCCGAGTCGGCTTCGATGAGCGCGGTCACGGCGTCGTTGACCTGTTTCTCGACCAGCCCTCCCATCGCCAGGAGGTGGCTGCGCACTTCCTCGAGTTCTGCGTTGAACTGCTGGGAGATGTGGTGCGTAAGGCTGTCTTTGTCAATCATGCTTGCAATCCTTGGAGCGTCCGGTGAGGTGCGGTCGACCGCAGCGTTCAGTCATCGAGTCGGCAGGGCCTAGCCGTATCGACCGGTGATGTAGTCTTCAGTCTGCTTCTTCGCCGGGTTGGTGAACAGCGTGTCGGTGTCACCAAACTCGATCAGCTTGCCCATGTACATGAAGGCGGTGTAGTCGGAAACTCGCGCCGCCTGTTGCATGTTGTGGGTCACGATGACGATGGTGTACTTGGACTTGAGCTCATAGATCAGCTCTTCGACCTTCAGCGTCGAGATCGGGTCCAGGGCCGAGCAGGGTTCGTCGAGCAGCAACACTTCAGGCTCGACCGCAATGGTGCGAGCAATCACCAGACGCTGCTGCTGACCACCCGACAGGCCCAGCGCGGACTCGTGCAGGCGGTCCTTGACCTCGTCCCACAGCGCAGCACCCTTGAGTGCCCACTCAACGGCTTCGTCGAGCACGCGCTTCTTGTTGATGCCCTGGATACGCAGGCCATAGACCACGTTTTCGTAGATGGTCTTGGGGAACGGGTTGGGCTTCTGGAACACCATGCCGACCCGGCGACGCAGCTCAGCCACGTCTTCACCCTTGCGGTAGATGTTGTTGCCATAGAGGTTGATGGCGCCCTCGACACGGCAACCGTCCACCAGGTCGTTCATACGGTTGAAGGTGCGCAGCAGCGTGGACTTGCCGCAACCCGACGGGCCGATGAAGGCCGTTACGCGCTGCTTGGGAATGTTCAGGCTGACGTCGTACAGCGCTTGCTTGTCGCCGTAGTACAGGCTCAGGCCCGGTACTTCGATGGCCACGGTTTCTTCGGCCAGGCGCAGGCTTTGTTTGTCGCGACCCAGGGCTGACATGTTGATGCCGTGGGCGTGGGATTCATGCTGCATGGGTAAACTCCATACGCTATCAATTCGTTTCATCGTACCGCCCGGCAGGGCCAGGCGGCGCGTTCAATGGGGTCAGGCGTGGATCAGTGGTCCAGGGCCTTGTACTTCTCGCGCAGGTGGTTACGAATCCACACCGCCGACAAGTTGAGCGTGGCGATCACCAGCACCAACAGCAACGCGGTGGCGTATACCAGCGGCCGCGCCGCTTCTACGTTCGGGCTTTGGAAACCAACATCGTAGATGTGGAAGCCCAGGTGCATGATCTTCTGATCCAGGTGCAGGTACGGGTAGTTGCCATCCAGCGGCAGCGACGGCGCCAGTTTCACCACACCCACCAGCATCAGCGGCGCTACCTCACCGGCGGCGCGAGCCACCGCCAGGATCATGCCGGTCATCATGGCCGGGCTTGCCATCGGCAAGACGATCTTCCAGAGCGTCTCGGCCTTAGTAGCACCCAACGCCAGCGAGCCTTCACGGACAGTGCGAGGAATCCGCGCCAAGCCCTCTTCGGTGGCGACGATCACTACTGGTACTGCCAGCAGTGCCAGGGTCAAGGATGCCCAGAGCAAGCCTGGCGTACCCAGGGTCGGTGCCGGCAGCGCCTCAGGGAAGAACAGCCGGTCGAGTGAGCCACCCAGCACGTAGACGAAGAAGCCCAGGCCAAACACGCCGTAGACAATCGCCGGAACACCAGCCAGGTTGTTTACCGCAATACGGATCAGGCGGGTCACTGGGCCTTGGCGAGCGTATTCACGCAGGTAGACCGCCGCCAGCACACCAAACGGGGTGACGATGATCGCCATGATCAGGGTCATCATCACCGTACCGAAGATGGCCGGGAAGATACCGCCTTCAGTGTTGGCTTCTCGCGGGTCGTCGCTCAGGAACTCCCACATCTTGCTGAAGTAAACACCCAGCTTGGTAAAAAAGCCCATGCCGTTTGGCTGGTAGGCGTGAACCACCTTGCTCAGGTCGATCTCGACTTCTTTGCCGTTGGCATCGCGAGCCACCAGGCTGTCGCGGTTCAGCGACTGATGCAAGCCACTCAGGCGCTCTTCGATGGCCTTGTAGCGGTTGTTCAGCTCGGCACGCTCGGATTCGATATCCGCCTGGGCTGCCGCATCCAGCTTGCCGTCCAGTTCCAGCTTGCGACCGTGAAGGCGCAGGCGCTCCAGGCCATGGTTAATGGCCCCGATATCCTTTTTCTCAAGCTTGCTCAACTCACCGGTCAACTGGTCGGCACGCTTGAGGCGCGACTGCAGCTCGCCCCAGGCGTCCGGGCCTTGGGCGACGACCTTGCCGTCTTCCTTGACGCTGACCAGATAGCCGTAGAAGTTGCCCCACTCACGGCGCTCCAGCGCGATCAGATCGGCCGGCTTGGTGTGGTCAGTCAGCCATTCGCCCACCACCCAGGTGAAGTCACTGCCGTTAAGGTCGCGGTTACCGACCTTGATCAGCTCACGGGTCATGAACTCCGGGCCTTCATCAGGCACCGGCAGGCCGGCACCCTTCAGACGCGCACGCGGTACTTCTTCTTTCTGTACCACTTCGCCCACGACGATGTGGCTTGCCTGACCCGGCACGGTGTAGCTGGCGTGCAACAAGTCGGCTGGCCAGAAATGGCCGAGGCCGCGCACGGCGATCACCGACAACAGGCCGATGGTCATGATCACAGCGATGGCAACGGCACCACCGCTCATCCACACACCGGGAGCGCCGCTCTTGAACCAACCTTTCAGGGAATCCCTTTTCACGGATCTCTACCTTTCTATCAAAGCGACGAGTATTTCTTGCGCAGACGCTGGCGAATCAGCTCGGCCAAGGTGTTCATCACAAAGGTGAACATCAGCAGCACCAGGGCTGCCAGGAACAGTACGCGGTAATGGCTGCCACCCACTTCGGATTCCGGCATTTCCACCGCGACGTTAGCCGCCAGGGTGCGCATGCCTTCGAACAGGTTCATTTCCATGACCGGGGTGTTACCGGTGGCCATCAGCACGATCATCGTTTCACCCACCGCACGCCCCATGCCGATCATCAGCGCCGAGAAGATACCCGGGCTTGCCGTCAGGATGACCACGCGGGTCAGGGTCTGCCAAGGTGTCGCGCCCAGTGCCAGCGAACCCAGAGTCAGGCTGCGCGGCACGCTGAACACGGCGTCTTCGGCAATGGAGTAGATGTTCGGGATCACTGCAAAACCCATGGCGATACCGACGACCAGTGCGTTGCGTTGATCGTAAGTGATGCCCAGGTCAGCGGTAATCCAGTGGCGCATGTCGCCGTCGAAGAACCAGGTTTCCAGGAATGGGCTCATGTACAGCGCGAACCAGCCAGTGAATAGGATCACGGGGATCAGGATTGCAGCTTCCCAACCATCCGGCACCCGCAGGCGAATCGACTCAGGCAGGCGGCTCCAGGCAAAACCGGACACCAGAATACCAACCGGCAACATCACGAACAGGCTGAACACGCCCGGCAGGTGCCCTTCCAGGTACGGCGCCAGGAACAGGCCGGCGAAGAACCCGAGGATCACTGTCGGCATCGCTTCCATCAATTCGATGACCGGCTTGACCTTGCGGCGCATGCCCGGGGCCATGAAGTAGGCGGTGTAGATAGCCGCGGCGATGGCCAACGGGGCCGCCAGGATCATGGCGTAGAAGGCTGCCTTCAAGGTACCGAAGGTCAGCGGCGACAGGCTCAGCTTAGGTTCGAAGTCGGTGTTGGAGGCGGTCGACTGCCAGACATACTTCGGCTCGTCGTAGTTCTCGTACCAGACTTTGCTCCACAGCGCGCTCCAGGACACTTCCGGGTGCGGGTTGCGCAGGGTCATCGGCAGCAGCTTGCCGCCTTCTTCGACGATGATGCGGTTGGCCCGTGGCGACAGCGCCAGGATGCCAGCGCCTTCGGCGACCGGTTCGACCAGCAGGGTGCGGTGCGCGGTGCTGTGGAACACGCCCAGGTGGCCGCTGGCATCCAGGGCTACGAAGCCCTTGCGGCGCTCTTCGGCATCAATCTGGACAATCGGGCTGGTGCCCATGCTGAAGTCACGAATGCGCTTGAGGCGCTGCTCGCCATCCGGGTCACGGGCCATGAACCACTGGGCCAGGCCACCCTTGGAGTCACCAATGATCAACGAGATACCGCCGACCAGCTGGTTGCTCGCCGTCACTTCAGCCTCGCCGTTTTCCAGCAGCTTATAGCGACCGTTCAAGCTTTTATCGCGCAGGCTGAATACGTCGGCCTGGGCGCGACCGTTGATCACGTACAGCCACTGCTGGCGCGGATCGATATAAATGGCTTTGACCGTTTCAGTCATCTGCGGCAGATCGATACGGTTCTGCTCGGTGGTGACCTCGCCGGTCATCATGTTTTCTTCACGCGCCAACGACAGCACTTGCAGGTGCGACCCGGTGGAGCCGGCCACGACCAAGTTGTCATCAGTGGCATTCAGGCTGACGTGTTCAAGTGCACGCCCCTGTTCATCCAGCGTGAACAGCTCCTGGCCATAGGGGTATTCGATGGCCGGAGTAATGGTTTTCTTGTTGTCTGGATAGGTGACCTTGTAGGTGTGACGGAACGCCAGCGCCTGACCGTTGGACAGACCGACTACGACCAAGGGGTTACCCGGTTGATCCGCGCCAATCGAAGTCACGGTGGTGCCGGCTGGCAAGGGCAGGTCGGCATGGCTGATTTCGGCACCGGTCTTGGCATCGAAAAACAGCGCCTGGCCCTTGTCCGAGACGCGCATGCCGACCAGATTCTGCTCTTCCAGAGCGATCATCAACGGCTTGCCCGCGTCCTGCATCCAGGCTGGGGTGATGGCTTTCTTGGTGGTCAACTCAGCACCCTGGAACAGGGGCACGACCACATACGCCAGATAGAAGAAAATCAAGGTGATCGCGGCCAGCACGGCCAGCCCGCCTACCAGTACATACCAGCGGGTCAGGCGATCCTTGAGTGCACGCAGACGACGCTTGCGCTGCAGTTCGGGCGTATTGAAGTCAATCCGCACGGGGGGGGATTTTTGAGTCATTGTGGAGTTGGCCAGATCATTCATGCGCACACCCTAGCGATCTCATATGACAGAAACATGACAGTGCAGTGACGCAAAAAAGCCCGCCGCCTCGAACCTCCTGGCAGCGGACTCCAATTTGCGACGCAATCTGGTGATTGCCAGACTGCGCCAAGTTCACACTCAGTGCGACACGGTGGCCTTCACGGCGCCTTCTTGCAGACCCAGGTCAGCCAGTGCCTTGGCGGCAACTTTGGCTGGCAGTGGGATGTAGCCGTCTTTCACTACAACTTGCTGACCGGCCTGAGACAGGACCAGCTTCACGAACTCGGCTTCCAGCGGGGCCAGAGGCTTGTTCGGTGCCTTGTTGACGTAGACGTAGAGGAAGCGCGACAGCGGGTATTTGCCGTTCAGTGCGTTTTCTTCGGTGTCTTCGACGAACTCGCTGCTGCCTTTCTTGGCCAGAGGAACGGTTTTCACGCTGGCGGTCTTGTAGCCGATGCCCGAATAACCGATGCCGTTCAGCGAGCTGCTGATCGACTGCACGACCGAAGCCGAGCCAGGTTGTTCGTTGACGTTTGGCTTGAAGTCACCTTTACACAGGGCTGCTTCCTTGAAGTAACCGTAGGTGCCGGATACCGAGTTACGACCGAACAGTTGAACCGGCTTGTTGGCCAGGTCGCCTGTCACGCCC
The DNA here is from genome assembly GCF_057838865.1 of Pseudomonas sp. KH_021. Lineage (NCBI taxonomy): Bacteria > Pseudomonadati > Pseudomonadota > Gammaproteobacteria > Pseudomonadales > Pseudomonadaceae > Pseudomonas > Pseudomonas sp. KH_021. Next base: position 6,174,864 of record NZ_CM174477.1, read on the forward strand.
AGGTCACCCCAGGTCTTGGCTTCGGCTTTGGCGCCACACAGACGGGTCGAGGAGAAGATCGCATCGACCTGCTCCATGGTCAGGTGCTTGATCGGGTTGTCCTTGTGGACAAATACAGCCAGGGCGTCAACGGCAACTGGGATAGCCGTAGGCTTGTAGCCGTACTTCTGTTCGAAAGCCTGCAGCTCGACGTCCTTCATCTTGCGGCTCATCGGGCCCAGGTTGGCGGTGCCTTCAGTCAGGGCAGGTGGCGCGGTCGAAGAACCGGCAGCCTGAATCTGAATGTTCACGTTCGGGTATTCTTTTTTGTAGGCCTCAGCCCACAGGGTCATCAAGTTGGCCAGGGTATCGGAACCGACGCTGGAGAGATTGCCCGACACGCCAGTGGTTTTGACGTAGGTCGGAATAGCAGGGTCAACAGCGGCTACCGCATTAGCGGTGGCAACGCCAGCGGCGACGAAAGTCAGGGCCGCCATCAAACGCTTCAGTTTCATGCCTTACTCCAAGCAGGATTGGGGTTAGATGGATCGGGCCCAAGTATCTGCAGGCCGCATGACCACTCTATGAATGGAATGTGACAATTAGATGAAAGGCCATCACCCAAATCGGGAGCTGGCCTTTACAAAATGTAAGGAAGGTTGAGGCAGAGCGGTCTTAGCGCTTGGTCGCCAGCAAATAAAGGCCAACGAGCAGACCAATGGTGCAGATGCCGGCCACGTAGTAAGCCGGGCCCATGGGGTTGGCCTTGAGCAGCAAGGTCACCACCACCGGGGTCAGGCCACCGAAAATAGCGTAGGCCAGGTTGTAGGAAAATGACAGGCCACTGAAACGCACCACGGGCGGGAACGCCCGCACCATCACAAAAGGCACCGCACCGATGGTGCCGACCAGAAAGCCAGTCAGCGAATACAGCGGGAACAGCCAGTCTGGATGGGCCTGCAAGCTGTGATAGAAGGTCCAGGAACTGATCAATAGTGCGAGGCTGCCGAAAACGAAGACTTTACCGGCGCCAAAGCGATCAGCCAGGCTGCCGGCAATCACACAACCGATACTCAGGAATACGATCGCCAGGCTGTTGGCCTGCAAGGCAACGGTGGCGCTGAAGCCGTAGACGGTCTGCAGCACGGTGGGGGTCATCAGGATCACAACGATGATCCCGGCCGACAGCAGCCAGGTCAGCAGCATCGACAACACGATGGCGCCACGATGGTCACGCAACACGGCCCGCAGCGGGATCTCTTCGGCCAGCGCCTTGCGCTGCTGCAGTTCGGCAAATACTGGCGTTTCGTGGAGCCAGCGGCGCAGGTACACCGACATCAGGCCAAATACCCCGCCCAACAGGAACGGGATACGCCAAGCGTAATCAGCAACCTGCTCGGGGCTGTACAGGCTGTTGATCATGGTCGCGACCAGAGAGCCCAGCAGAATGCCTGCGGTAAGGCCTGCCGTCAGGGTGCCGCAGGCGTAGCCGGTATTGCGCGCCGGTACATGCTCGGAAACAAACACCCACGCGCCGGGGACTTCCCCCCCGATCGCAGCGCCTTGAATCACCCGCATCAGCAGCAACAAGATCGGCGCCCACATGCCAATCTGTGCGTAAGTGGGCAATAGCCCCATGATCAGTGTGGGCACGGCCATCATGAAAATGCTCAGGGTGAACATTTTCTTGCGGCCGAGCAGATCGCCAAAATGCGCCATGACGATACCGCCCAAGGGGCGTGCCAGATACCCGGCGGCAAAGATCCCGAAGGTCTGCATCAAGCGCAGCCACTCCGGCATTTCGGCCGGGAAGAACAATTTGCCAACGACGGTGGCGAAGAACACGAAAATGATGAAATCGTAAAACTCGAGCGCACCGCCCAGTGCAGATAAGGACAAGGTTTTGTAATCGTTTCGGGTCAGCGGTCGCGAAGATTGTGCGACGCTCGAGGGAACGGAAGTCATGTGAGATGTCTCTTATTAGTGCAAATCAAGCCGAACCAGCGCAGGAAAGGGTTTGTAGGAAGAATCGCACGATAGCAAATTGCAGAAAAAAGCACAGATCCCGTCATTTCTGCGGTCATAAACAAAACTCAACGGTCGTCGCAGAAGATTCGGCTCTATATACTGCGTGATGTAACAAAAAGGTTGGGTCCACGTGGGGGTGCTGTGCGAAAACGTTGCTGAGCGCCAGTTTCAGTCGATTTCGCAGAGTTTCCCCTGGAACGCCCCCGCAAGCGAAAGCAGCGTAGTATGTTTGATGCTGAATCGTTTTCGAGGCGTGTATGCAGTACGCCAACCAACGAAGCGTCATGGGTCAGAGGCCCCCGGCATGATTGAACTCGAACAAGAAGATCCTATTCCGCAAGGCGACCTGGCCTTGCAGATTACGGCGTTACCCCGTGAAACCAATGGTTTCGGCGATATTTTTGGCGGCTGGCTGGTCGCTCAGATGGACTTGGCCGGTACTGCCATGGCCAGTAAGGTCGCAGGCGGACGCGTGGCGACCGTGGCGATTGATCGCATGGCCTTCCTGGTGCCGGTGGCGGTCGGCGCGCAGTTATCCTTCTATACTCAGGCTCTGGAAATCGGCCGCAGCTCGATCCAGATGATGGTGGAAGTCTGGAGCGACGATCCCCTGTCCAGCGAATGGCGCAAGGTCACTGAAGCGGTGTTTGTCTTCGTTGCCATCGACGGTAGCGGCCGCACTCGTTCGGTCCCACCTCGTCGCTAAGCGGGTCGCGCGGTAAACTCATCGACTTCGGTACGGTCCAAACCCTACAGGCAACTGAATGAGAGCACCGCATGTTCCCTCCAAAGGTCGAGTCTGAAAAGCAGGGCGAACTCAATTGCTGGCGAATCAGCGATGAGCGCGCCGAATTGCTGGTCGCCCAACAAGGCGCACAAATCCTCAGTTACCAGCGGGTCGGAGAAGAACCGCTGTTGTGGCTCAGCGATCAAGCCGTGTTCATACAGGGCAAGTCTGTGCGCGCCGGTGTACCGGTGTGCTGGCCCTGGTTTGGCCATCTGGCGCGCAACCCTCAGCCCGTGCAGGCCATGTATCGCGGTAAAGAAGCACCTGCCCATGGCTTGGTGCGCGGTCGCGACTGGGAATTACTAGGTATCGACAGCAGCGGCGAAGCCTTGCGAGTGGATTTCGGCTTGCCGGAATCGGTGGGCGACTTGCCCGGCTGGCCCCATAAGGTCGAGCTCAAGTTGAGCATCGAGATGGGTGAACAGCTGACCGTGACCCTCACCAGCACTAACCTGGGCGACACCACCGCGATGATCAGCCAAGCGCTGCACAGCTACTTTGCGGTCAGCGATGTGCGCAACGTCAAGGTTGAAGGCGTCGAAGGCCTGACCTATATCGAGACGCTGGCCGAATGGCAGCCTCACCAGCAGGAAGGCGCCTTGCAGTTCAATGGCGAAACCGACCGGATCTACCTCAAATCACCCGAGCGGATCAGCATCATCGACCCGACCTGGAAACGCCGCATCCACATCACCAGCAGCGGATCACGCTCGGCGGTGATCTGGAACCCCTGGATAGACCGCGCCCGGGAGTTGGTGGACATGGCGGATGATGGCTGGCAGCGGATGTTGTGTATCGAAACGGCGAACGTCTGGGATGACATCGTCAGCCTGGGGCCGGCGGCCAGTCATGTGTTGAGCGTCAAGATCGCCAGCGAACCGCTGTAGGAGCAGGCTTTAGCCGCGATGGCCTCACCGCGACATAGGTATCTACACAACTCTGGGGCAGCGCGGCTCTTGTAGCCGCTGCCGAGGTACGAGGCTGCGATCGGCGGCGAAGCCGTCGTAAATTCAGGCCCTTCGGTGTGCCTGATGGATTATGGTCTCAGGTTTTACGGCCGCTTCGCTGCCGATCGCAGCCTCGTACCTCGTCAGCGGCTACATTCGTAGCAGTACGCCAAAAGATGTGTAGATACCTATGCTCACCGCGGTGTACCTGGCTTGCCGCGGTGAGGCCATCGCGACCAAGGTCTGCTCCTACATCCTCAGAGATCAGCTTCTGTCACTACCCGCACACTCCCCGCATCCAGCGCATAAGCCGCGTCGGCCAGGTCATTGTTGACCTTCTCCACCTTGAGCGTTCCGGTCACCCACAGCGGCGTGTAGATGTCGTCCAGCTTCAAGCCATGAGGGTAACGCACCAGCACCAGTTGATTGGGCGGCGGTGGTGGAACGTGGATACAGGCGCCGGGGTACGGGACCAGGAAGAACAGCGTGCTATTGCCCTTGGCGTCGGTTTCCAAGGGCACCGGGTAGCCGCCCAAGCGAATTTTCTTGCCGTTCATGGCTGCCACGGTCTTGGTCGAATACATCACGGCCGGCAAGCCCTTGCTCTGCTTCAACCCACCTTTGTCAGTGAAGGTGCCGTTGGCCTCGGGGCTGTCGTGATCGATCTCTGGCATTTGCTCCAACGCCTGCTGGTCAGACGCGGGCATCAACTCCAGCCAATCGGTTTCCGGCAGTTGTGCCTGGGCCAGGCCGCTGGACAGCAACAGCGTCATCAAGAGTACACGGCGTATCATCGAGTGAACTTCCAAAGAGGTATACGCCACGCATTCTAGCGCTCTGCGTCATGGGCGCAGAGGGACTTTGGTCAGTAATGGAGTCAGTTCTTGCGGAGCATGCCGTACAACACCAACAGAATGACCGCGCCCACCAGGGCACCCAAGAAGCCTGCCGCCTGGCCTGCCTGATAGATACCCAGCGCCTGGCCGCCATAAGTGGCTGCAAGCGATCCACCGATACCCAGCAGAATGGTCATGATCCAGCCCATTTGGTCGTCGCCCGGCTTGAGAAAACGCGCAAGCAGGCCAACGATCAGGCCGATGAAGATAGTGCCGATGATTCCCATGGGATTCCCTCTGAACGGATTGACTTAGCCACAGCCTAGTCAGCACTTTGGCATCCTGCCATCAGAGAGCACCGACAACAGGAGGGTTCCCTGTTGCCGGCAGGTATTGCGATCAGCCCGCGATCAGGGCTTCGACCTTGGCGATTTGCTGCACCAGGGTGTCCATGTCGGCACAACGCAGGGTCGCATGGCCGACTTTACGGCCGACTTTGAAGGCCTTGCCATAGTGATGCAGGTGGCAGTCGTCGACCGCGATCACTTGCTCTACGGGCGGGACTTCACCGATGAAGTTCAGCATGGCGCTTTCACCGACCTTCTCGGTCGAACCCAGCGGCAAGCCGGCTACGGCACGCAGATGGTTCTCGAACTGGCTGCATTCGGCGCCTTCGATGGTCCAATGCCCGGAGTTGTGGACCCGTGGCGCGATTTCGTTGGCCTTCAGGCCACCATCGACTTCGAAGAACTCGAATGCCAGCACACCGACGTAGTCGAGTTGCTTGAGCACGCGACTGGCGTAGTCTTCAGCCAAGCCCTGGAGCATGTGGTCTTCGCTGGCGACCGACAGGCGCAGAATGCCGTCTTCATGGGTGTTGTGAACCAGCGGGTAGAAGCGAGTCTCGCCATCACGAGCACGTACCGCAATCAGCGACACTTCGCCGGTGAACGGCACGAAACCTTCAAGCAGGCACGGCACGCTGCCAAGCTCGGCAAAGGTGTCGACGACATCGGCTGCGGTGCGCAACACTTTCTGGCCCTTGCCGTCATAACCCAGGGTGCGGGTTTTCAAGACCGCAGGCAGGCCAATGCTGACCACTGCAGCATCCAGGTCGGCTTGCGACTGGATGTCGGCAAAATCCGGCGTTGGAATACCCAGGTTCTTGAACATGCTCTTCTCGAACCAGCGATCCCGCGCGATGCGCAGGGCCTCGGCGCTCGGGTAGACCGGTACGAACTGGGACAGGAAGGCGACGGTTTCAGCCGGCACGCTCTCGAATTCGAACGTTACCAGATCAACTTCGTCGGCCAACTGGCGCAGGTGGTCCTGGTCACCGTAGTCGGCGCGAAGGTGCTCACCCAACGGCGCGGCACAGGCGTCCGGCACGGGGTCGAGGAAAGCGAAGTTCATGCCCAGCGGAGTGCCCGCCAGGGCCAACATGCGGCCCAACTGGCCGCCACCGATTACACCGATTTTCATGCTTGAAACCTCAGGCCTGGCGTGGATCTGGATTTTCCAGGACGTTGTCTGTCTGTTCCGCGCGAAATTGCTTCAACACAGCGTGGAACTGCGGGTGCTTGGCGCCCAGGATACTCGCCGACAGCAGGGCTGCGTTGATGGCGCCGGCCTTGCCGATGGCCAGGGTAGCGACCGGAATGCCCGCTGGCATCTGCACGATCGACAGCAGCGAGTCGACGCCCGAGAGCATGGCCGACTGCACCGGCACACCCAGTACCGGCAGGTGAGTCTTGGCGGCGCACATGCCCGGCAGGTGGGCAGCGCCACCGGCACCGGCGATGATCACCTCGATACCGCGGCTCTCGGCCTCATCGGCGTACTGGAACAGCAAGTCGGGTGTCCGGTGTGCCGAAACGACTTTCACTTCGTAAGGAATGCCGAGTTTTTCCAGCATGTCAGCCGTATGGCTCAGGGTGGACCAATCGGACTTGGAGCCCATGATCACGCCAACCAGTGCGCTCATCGTCGTGCCTCTTCTGCTTTGGCGCCCGCAGGCGCGTCAAAAAACAACAAGCCACGCGGGGACTACCGGCGTGGCTTGTATGCGAAAAAGGGCCGGTTGGACCGGCCGAAGGCCGCGCAGTATACCGCAAAGCGCCGGCTTGAAAGACCCCCGACGACCAACTGTTGGCCTGAATGTTCAACGCCTTGGCTGACTTTTGAGTCAAGCCGTGCCCGAAGCCGCGCCACCTTCGAGTTTACGCCACAACAAGCGCACGTTGGCCTTGCGTACCAAGGCACAGCGGTACAGGCGAATTTCCAGTGGCACGTGCCACTGCGGGCCTCCACAAACGACCAATTCACCCCGGGCAAGTTCGGCGCGCACGCTCAACTGTGGCACCCAGGCGATCCCCAGCCCTTCAAGTGCCATGCTTTTCAGGCTGTCGGCCATGGCTGTTTCGTACACCGTGGTAAAGCGCAGGTTGCGTTGGCGCAGCAACAGATTCACTGACCGCCCCAGGAATGCACCCGTGGTATACGCCAACAAAGGCACGCTGCCTTCGCCCTCCAGGTCAAACAATGGCTGGCCTTGGGCATCAGCGGCGCACACCGGCAGCATTTCCGTGTGGCCCAAGTGCAGGGACGGAAAGATTTCAGAGTCCATCTGCAACGCAGCATCCGGGTCATAGAAAGCCAGCATCAGATCGCAGCCGCCTTCGCGTAGGGCATGCACTGCATCGCCTACGTTGGTTGCGACCAAGCGTGTGGCGATATTCAGACCTTCATTGCGAAGTTGCGCGATCCAACGTGGGAAAAATCCGAGCGCCAAAGAGTGAGCCGCCGCCACTTGCATGACTTCACCCTGCCCGCCTTCCAGATGGTGCAAGTGACGCAACACTTCGCCCAGCTGTTCGACCACTGTGCGGGCGGTCACCAGGAACAACTGCCCGGCAGCGGTCAACTCGATAGGCGTTCGCGAGCGGTTGACCAGGGTCAGGCCTAATGCTGCCTCAAGGCTGCGGATACGCCGGCTGAAGGCTGGCTGGGTCACAAAGCGCCGTTCTGCAGCCTGCGAGAAGCTGCGCGTAGCGGCCAGTGCGCTGAAATCTTCCAGCCATTTACTTTCCAGGTTCATGACGTCCTCCACGGACACGTCAAATAAAATTCATACGCTCGAATTGCTTTCGGCGTCACAGCCAACATTATGCCGTTTGTGCATAGGGCAGCGAGTAACAGCATTGGGCATAAATATTCCACAAGCCTAGCATTGGCAGCATTCCGGCACAGGCCGGGCCAAAACTGAGATCATCTCTATCATGTCCTCCGCTGCATCCTTCCGCATCGAAAAAGACTTGCTCGGCACTCTCGAAGTTCCTGCTGACGCGTATTTCGGCATCCAGACCCTGCGAGCTGTGAATAACTTTCACCTCTCCGGTGTTCCGTTGTCGCACTACCCGAAACTGGTCGTAGGCCTGGCGATGGTCAAGCAGGCCGCTGCTGACGCCAACCGCGAGCTGGGTCACCTGAGCGAAGCCAAGCACGCTGCCATCAGCGAAGCGTGTGCACGCCTGATCCGCGGCGACTTCCACGACCAGTTCGTGGTGGACATGATTCAAGGCGGCGCTGGCACTTCGACCAACATGAATGCCAACGAAGTCATCGCCAACATCGCGCTGGAGGCCATGGGCCACAGCAAGGGCGAATACCAATACCTGCACCCGAACAACGACGTGAACATGGCGCAGTCGACCAACGACGCCTACCCAACGGCGATCCGCCTGGGTCTGCTGCTGGGTCACGACGCATTGCTAGCCAGCCTCGACAGCCTGATCCAGGCTTTCGCGGCCAAGGGTCAAGAGTTCAACCACGTCCTGAAAATGGGCCGCACCCAGCTGCAAGACGCTGTTCCGATGACCTTGGGCCAGGAATTCCGTGCGTTCGCCACGACCCTGACCGAAGACCTGAACCGTCTGCGCTCGCTGGCTCCAGAACTGCTGACCGAAGTGAACCTGGGTGGTACCGCCATCGGTACCGGCATCAACGCCGACCCTGGCTACCAGCTCCTGGCCGTTTCGCGCCTGGCCATCATCAGCGGCCAGCCACTGGTGCCAGCTGCCGACCTGATCGAAGCCACCTCCGACATGGGCGCCTTCGTGCTGTTCTCCGGCATGCTCAAGCGTACCGCGGTCAAGCTGTCGAAGATCTGCAATGACCTGCGCCTGCTGTCTAGCGGCCCGCGTACCGGCATCAACGAGATCAACCTGCCAGCGCGTCAGCCAGGCAGCTCGATCATGCCCGGCAAGGTCAACCCGGTTATCCCGGAAGCGGTCAACCAGGTTGCCTTTGAGATCATGGGTAACGACCTGGCCCTGACCATTGCGGCCGAAGGTGGCCAGCTGCAGCTGAACGTGATGGAGCCGCTGATCGCCTACAAGATCTTCGACTCGATCCGCCTGCTGCAACGCGCCATGGACATGCTGCGCGAACACTGCATCGTCGGTATCACCGCCAACGAGCAACGCTGCCGCGAGCTGGTCGAACACTCGATCGGCCTGGTGACCGCACTGAACCCGTTCATCGGTTACGAGAACGCCACCCGTATTGCCCGTATTGCGCTGGAAACCGGCCGCGGCGTACTGGAACTGGTCCGCGAAGAAGGCTTGCTCGACGACGCCATGCTCGACGACATCCTCAAGCCGGAACACATGATTGCTCCGCGTCTGGTGCCTTTGAAGGCATAAACCAAACGCTGTAACACGCTCACCAGGTCGAGGGACTAGACACCTCTCACCTTTCAGGGCCCTGAGACGATGATCTCCGGGCCCTTTTTTTATGTTTTGGGAGTGTAGGAGCAAAGCTTGCTTGCGATTACGGCGTCGAAAAAATTCAGAGGTAGCTGCTACCGCTGGCGCAAGTCTCTGGTTTTTGCGGTGCAGCCATCGCAACATAGGTATCTACACAATTCTGGGGCAGCGCGGCTCTTGTAGCCGCTGCCGAGGTACGAGGCTGCGATCGGCGGCGAAGCCGTCGTAAATTCAGGCCCTTCGGTGTGCCTGATGGATTACGGTCTCAGGTTTTACGGCCGCTTCGCTGCCGATCGCAGCCTCGTACCTCGTCAGCGGCTACATTCGTAGCAGTAGACGAGTTCAGCGAGGCCAGGTCCGGGGACGTAGTCCTCGCAAAGCCTGTACTCGCGGTGTATCTGAATACTGAAGTGCCAGGTTTTACGACTGCTGCGCAGCCGGACGTGGCCTCGTTCTACTCGTCCACTGCTACGAAATGCAGTACACCAAAAGATGTGTAGATACCTATGGCCATCGCAAGCAAGCTTTGCTCCTACAGATCCGTCTTCGGTAATGTTGGCCACGGACTGAACTTGGAGATCGGACAATGACTTCTACCCAGCACATCAAAGTGCTCTACACCGGTGGCACCATCGGTATGCAGCAAAGCGCCAATGGCCTGGCACCTGCTTCTGGCTTCGAAGAGCGTATGCGCGAGCAATTGGCCGAGCAACCCGAGCTTGGCGTACCGCATTGGAGCTTTCGCGAACTGCTGCCCTTGATAGACAGCGCCAACATGACGCCAGCCTATTGGCAGCGCCTGCGCGAAGCGATCATCAAGGCAGTGGATGAAGACGGCTGCGATGCCGTCTTGATCCTGCATGGCACCGATACCCTGGCTTACAGTGCTGCGGCGATGAGCTTTCAATTGCTGGGCCTGAACGTGCCGGTGCTGTTTACCGGCTCGATGCTGCCGGCTGGCGCGCCGGACAGCGATGCCTGGGAAAACCTCAATGGCGCGCTCTTGGCCCTGACAGCCGGCCAGCCATCAGGGGTGCAGGTGTATTTCCACGGCGAACTGTTGGCGCCGACCCGTTGCGCCAAAGTCCGCAGTTTTGGTCGCCATCCGTTTATCAGGCTCAACCGCCAGGGCGGCGCGGCACGTATCAGCGAGCTGCCGCCAGCACTGGATTATCGCCAGCCCAAGCACGTTGCCTCGGTCGCGGTGTTGCCATTGGTGCCGGGGTTTTCAGCCCGACCGTTATTGGCCGTGATCGACAGCGGCGTACAAGCCCTGGTGCTGGAGTGCTTTGGTAGCGGCACAGGGCCCTGCGATGACGCCCAATTCATGGCAGCCTTGAGCCATGCCCAGGCCCAGGGCGTGGTGGTCGTGGCGATCACCCAGTGTCATGAAGGCGGCGTGGAGCTGGACGTCTATGAGGCCGGGAGCCGCTTGCGCAGTGTGGGGGTCGTGTCGGGCGGCGGCATGACCCGCGAAGCGGCGTTCGGTAAATTGCAGATGCTCCTGGGCGCGGGGCTGGCGGCCGAAGAGATACGTCGATTGCTGGAATTGGACTTATGCGGCGAGTTGCAATAGAGGTATTGGGGGGCATTTAACACCAGGCTTCGCTCGGTGGCCAGATTATCCACGGGAACCCGCACATGCAGGCCGGCAGCGATGGGCGGCATGCCCGCACAACCGGGAATATCCACAGGCCAACCTGCAATCAGCGCATCGCGCCGGCTCAAGGCGGCCTTGCGCATGCGCCGAATGTGTCGCTGAAAGTGCCCCGCGGCCATGAATTCGGCCATGACTGCCTGTGTGCCGATCTCGCTGTGGCGGGATGGCGGTGGCCTTGCGATGGGCAAAAACCTGCGCCAAAGCCTGCGGCACTACCAGGTAGCCCAAGCGCAATGCCGGGAAGGCGATCTTGCTGAACGTGCCGACATACAAGACCCTGCTCTGGCGATCCAGCGCCGCCAAAGGCGCTAGCGGCGCACCGCTATAGCGCTATTCGCCGTCGTAATCATCCTCGATGATCCAGCCCCCGGTCCGTTCGGCCCAGGCCAGCAGTGCCAGCCGCCGAGCGAGGCTCAAAGTGACGCCTTTGGGGTACTGGTGAGACGGCGTGACATAGGCCATTCGGCATTCAGGCAGTCTATCGAGGGCAACGACATCGAAACCGTGCTCATCAACGGCCACCCCCTGCAATCGCGCCCCAGCCATGGCAATGGCATGACCGGCTGCCCGGTAGCCAGGGTTTTCCACAGCCACGACGTCACCCGGCTCCACCAGCATCTGTGCACAAAGACTAATGGCTTGCTGCGCGCCACTGGTGATCACAATTTGTTCAGCCGTGCAGGAGAAGCCTCGTGAGCGACGCAGGTAAACGGCGATCAGTTCACGTAATCTCGGGTCCCCAGCAGGCTCTGTATAACCCAACAATTGCAAGGGCGGTTTTCGCCAAAAAGCCGACTGCAGCTTGGCCCAGACGTCAAAGGGAAACAGGTCGAAGGCAGGTACACCCACCCGAAAAGCCTTCGCAGGACCCCTTTTGGGCATCGCGATGGTGTGATTTTCCAGTCGATTCAGGGCCGCTGTGTGGATAACTTTACTGTACAAATCAACAGTTAAATTTTGACATTTTGTGGATAAGGCTGTTGATAACCCTGTTCGCAACCCTGTGGATAGTTGTGTGGATAGATTTGCGGCCTTTACCAATCGCTGAGGTAAATCAGCGACATAGGTGCCGTCGCCGACCCTGTAGACGGTAAATGGCCCTTACAACGGTCCAATGGCCTGCCTAGCATACGACCATTCGCGTCATACACAGGGAGCCCTATCCATGTCAGCCATAGAAACTCGTCCAGTCACCGCTCAAGATCACGCTGCCTGGCTGACCTTGTGGCAGGCCTATCAGGCGTTCTATGAAACAAGGATCGACGACAACGTCAATGCCGTGACCTGGCAGCGCATGCTCGATTCGGGCGAGCCGATCAATGCCGCGCTGGCTTGGCAGGACGGCGAAGCCGTGGGCCTGGTGCACTATATTTATCATCGGTCGTGCTGGACCCTCGAGAACTCGTGCTACCTGCAAGACTTGCTGGTCAGTGAACATCAGCGCGGCAGCGGCGTGGGTCGCCAACTGATCGAATACGTCTATGCTGCGGCTCGCCAAGCCGGTTGTGCCAAGGTCCACTGGCTAACCCATGAAACCAACGCCACCGCCATCCAGTTGTATGAGCGGATCGCCGAACGCCCAGGCTTCATCCAATTTCGCAAGCCGCTGTGAGGCTCAAGAGATGAACATGCCCATCGATACCTTGAACTGGGACCCCGCCCGACGCCCGGACCCCACCCCGCTGACCGGGCGCTTCATTCGCCTGGAGAAGCTCAACCCACGCCAGCACGACGAAGACTTGTGGCAAGCGCTGCAAGGCCCCGATAGCGACCCCGTGCTGTGGGACTACCTTGCCTACGGGCCGTTCACAGAGCGCGAGGCCTTCGATGAATGGCTGGATAGCAATGCCGCCAGCACCGACCCGCTGTATTACAGCGTTATCGACTTGCCCACTGGCAAGGCCCAGGGCGTGCTGACCCTGATGTCGATCGTGCCTGAGCATGGCCGCATCGAAATCGGCCATATCGCCTTCGGCGCCGCCATGCAGCGCACACCCAAGGGTACCGAAGCGATCTACCTTCTGGCCAAACTGGCCTTCGAACTGGGCAACCGCCGCCTTGAGTGGAAATGCAACAACGACAACGCCCGCTCCAAGCGCGCGGCCGAACGATTTGGCTTCGAATTCGAAGGGATCTTCCGCAAGCACATGGTGACCAAGGGCAGTAACCGCGACACCGCTTGGTACTCGATCACCGACGATCAATGGCCAACGGTGCGTGCCGGGTTTGAGCGCTGGCTGTCGGCGGAAAACCAATCAGTGAGTGGGCAAATTCGCACGCTGGAAGAATGCCGGGCCTTGTCCTGAGGACGACACAAATCCAGGGTAGGAGCCAGCCTTGCCGGAATGCCGGACCACTGCGATGAACACACCGCGGTGCATCAGACAAACCGCGGTGCGTTCATCGCAGTGGTACGGCATTCCGGCAAGGCTGGCTCCTACCCAAAAGCAGGCGTTTAGGCGCGACAACAAAAAAAGGGGAGCCGAAGCTCCCCAGAGGTTAACCGTTACAACCGAGGGCTATCAGCCCTCGATTTCAATCAGGATCTCGCCCGGGTTGACCCGGTCGCCCTTGGCCACGTGAATCGCGGTGACCTTGCCTGCGATGGCCGACTGCACTTCAGTCTCCATCTTCATCGCTTCGGTGATCAGCACGGCCTGGCCGGCCTTGACCACGTCGCCTTCCTTGACCAATACATCAACGATGTTGCCTGGCATGGTGGTGCTGACATGGCCCGGAGCGCTGGCTTGCTTGCGCTTGCTGCTACCGCCGCCGACGAATTCGTTGAGCGGTTCGAACACCACTTCTTCCGGCATGCCGTCGATGGACAGGTAGAAGTGGCGCTTGCCTTCGGCCTTGACGCCTACACCGGTGATGTCGACGCGGTAGGTTTCACCGTGCACGTCGATGACGAATTCGGTCGGTACGCCTTCGCCACCGGCCGAGCGCACAGCACCTGCTTCAGGGATCGGCAGCAGTGCTTCAGGCGTCAGGGTGCCGGCTTCACGCTCTTCAAGGAACTTGCGACCGATGTCCGGGAACATGGCGAAGGTCAACACGTCTTCTTCCGAACGAGCCAGGCTGCCGATGTCAGCACGCAGCTTGGTCATCTCAGGCTTGAGCAAATCAGCTGGACGCACATCGATCACTTCTTCGCTGCCAATGGCCTGGCGACGCAGCTGCTCGTTGATCACACCCGGCGCCTTGCCGTAGCCGCCTTGCAGGTACAGCTTCACCTCGTTGGTGATGGTCTTGTAGCGCTCGCCAGCCAGCACGTTGAAGAACGCCTGGGTGCCGACGATTTGCGACGTCGGGGTCACCAGCGGTGGGAAGCCCAGGTCTTCACGAACGCGTGGGATTTCGGCCAGCACTTCGTTCATGCGGTTCAGGGCGCCCTGCTCTTTGAGCTGGTTGGCGAGGTTGGAGATCATCCCACCTGGCACCTGGTTGACCTGTACGCGAGTGTCGACGGCGGTGAACTCGCTTTCGAACTGGTGGTACTTCTTGCGGACTGCGTAGAAGTACAGACCGATTTCCTGCAGCAGCTCCAAGTCGATACCGGTGTCGAATTCGGTGCCTTTAAGGGCGGCAACCATCGACTCGGTACCTGGGTGGCTGGTGCCCCAGGCGAAGCTGGAGATCGCGGTGTCGATATGGTCGGCGCCGTTCTCGATCGCCTTGAGCTGGCACATGGCAGCCAGGCCGGCGGTGTCGTGAGAATGGATGAACACCGGCAGCGACTGCTCGGCCTTCAGGGCCTTGACCAGTTCGCCAGTGGCGTATGGGGTCAACAGGCCAGCCATGTCCTTGATCGCGATCGAATCGCAACCCATGGCTTCCAGCTGCTTGGCCTGGGCGACGAAGGCGTCGATGGTGTGTACAGGGCTGGTGGTGTAGGCGATGGTGCCCTGGGCATGCTTGCCCGCTGCCTTGACCGCTTCGATGGCCACGCGCAGGTTACGCACGTCGTTCATGGCGTCGAAGATACGGAATACGTCGATGCCATTGACGGCAGCCTTGGCGACGAACGCCCTGACCACGTCATCACTGTAATGACGGTAGCCAAGCAGGTTCTGACCGCGCAGCAGCATTTGCAGGCGAGTGTTAGGCAGTGCCGCGCGCAGTTTGCGCAGACGCTCCCACGGGTCTTCCTTGAGGAAGCGCACGCAGGCGTCGAACGTTGCGCCACCCCAGACTTCCAGGGACCAGTAGCCCACTTTGTCGAGTTTGTCGCAGATCGGCAGCATGTCTTCGGTGCGCATGCGGGTCGCGAGCAGCGATTGGTGGGCGTCGCGCAGGATGGTGTCGGTTACATGAATCTTCTTGGACATTGTTCTATTCCTCACAGGCCTGCGTGGGCGGCGATGGCGGCAGCGATAGCCAGTGCCAGCTCTTCGGGTTTGCGCTTGATCGAGTAGTTGGTCAGTTCAGGGTGGCTTTCAACGAAGCTGGTGTTGAACTGGCCACTGCGAAATTCCGGGTTGCGCAGAATTTCCTGGTAGTAGGCAGCCGTGGTCTTCACGCCTTGCAGGCGCATGTCATCCAGCGCGCGCAGGCCGCGGTCCATGGCCTCTTCCCAGGTCAGCGCCCAGACCACCAGTTTCAGACACATCGAGTCGTAGTACGGTGGAATGGTGTAGCCGGTATAGATCGCCGTGTCGGTGCGCACACCAGGGCCGCCCGGCGCGTAATAACGAGTGATCTTGCCGAAGCTGGGCAGGAAGTTGTTTTTCGGGTCTTCCGCGTTAATCCGAAACTGCAGCGCAAAGCCACGGTGATGAATGTCTTCCTGCTTGACCGAAAGCGGCAGGCCCGAAGCGATGCGGATCTGTTCGCGAACAACGTCGATGCCGGTGATTTCCTCGGTGATGGTGTGTTCCACCTGCACGCGAGTGTTCATCTCCATGAAGTACACCTCGCCATCGGCGAGCAGGAACTCCACGGTACCGGCGTTTTCGTAGCCTACAGCCTTGGCCGCGCGCACCGACAGGTCGCCGATATAGGCGCGCTGTTCAGGGGTCAGTTGAGGGCTTGGGGCAATTTCGATCAGCTTCTGGTTGCGGCGCTGGATCGAGCAATCGCGCTCGAACAAGTGCACCACGTTGCCAAAGCTGTCACCCAGGATCTGGGCTTCGATGTGTTTGGGGTTAACGATGCATTTTTCCAGGAACACTTCGGCAGAGCCGAAAGCCTTGGTCGCTTCGGAAATGACCCGAGGGAACGCCTGTTCCAGTTCTTCGCGGTTGTTGCAGCGACGGATACCACGGCCACCACCACCGGAGGTTGCCTTGAGCATGACCGGGTAACCGATACGCTCACCCTCGCTCAATGCCTCTTCGATGCCGGACACGTTGCCTTCGGTACCGGGGGTAACCGGCACGCCAGCCTTGATCATGCTGCGGCGGGCTTCAGTCTTGTCGCCCATGCGGCGAATGACTTCAGCTGAAGGGCCAATGAACTTGATACCGCGCTCGGCGCAGATTTCAGCAAGCTCGGCGTTTTCCGAAAGGAAGCCATAACCTGGGTGCAGTGCGTCGCAACCGGTTTCCACAGCCAGGTTCACCAGCTTGCGTGGGTTCAGGTAACCGGCCAACGGCTCGGCACCGACGCTGTGAGCCTCATCCGCCCGCTTGACATGCAAGGCATGGCGATCGGCGTCGGAATAGATCGCTACCGAGCGAATGCCCATCTCGGCGCAAGCACGCACGATCCGTACAGCGATTTCACCACGGTTGGCGATCAGGATCTTTTTTATCACTTGGAGGTTCCTCGACCGATGAAACAGACGTACCGGAAAAACCGGTCGGCGCGTGACTCAGCGTCGCTGGCCAGTCGCACAATCACCCTAACGTCACTGCAAGATAAACAAAAATCAATATTTGTTAGGTTCACCATTAGTGAAAGCTTATAGTCAGCTCAATAGCTAAGAACAATAGAGATACAAAATGCGTAAGTCATTGATGCGTATGACATTGCGTCAATTGCAGATTTTCAATGAAGTCTGTGATTTGCGTTCCTACAGCCGTGCTGCCGAGGAAATGGCGCTGACACAACCCGCTGTCAGCCTGCAGATTCGTCAGCTTGAGGAGCTCGTTGGGCAGCCACTTTTCGAATATATCGGTAAGAAACTGTACCTAACCGAGGCGGCTGAGGCTTTGCAGCGGGCCAGCCGGGACATTTTCGGGCGCCTGGAAAGCTTCGATATGCAGCTGTCCGATATGCAGGGCTCGCTACAGGGGCAACTGAAGCTGGCGATCGAGTCCAGCGCCAAGTATTTCGTGCCTCACTTGTTCGCCGCTTTCAAGCGCCAGCACCCGGAAGTCAACCTGACACTGACGGTGGTCAACCGCGCACAGGCGATTCGCCGGCTTTCGGATAACCGCGACGATTTGATCATCATGTCGATGGTGCCCCCAGACATGGGCCTGGAGTTCATGCCGTTCTTGAATAACCCGATTGTGGCCGTAGCCCCACCCGATCATCCGTTGTGCCAACTCGAAACCCTTCGCTTGCAGGACCTGGAGCCGCACACACTGCTGATTCGCGAACAAGGCTCAGGCACCCGAAAGGCCTGCGAGGAGTATTTCAAGGAAAAGCGCGTGCACTTCACGCAGACGCTTGAAGTGGCCTCGGCCGATGCCCAGCGCGAATGTGTTATCGCAGGCCTGGGCGTGGCCCTATTGACGCGTCACGCCCTGAACCTGGAACTGGCCACGGGCATCCTGCGCGAACTGCCCGTCGAGGAACTGCCGTTGTACCGCAGCTGGTGCATCGTCCAGGCCAAGGCCAAGCGGCTGTCGCCGGTGGCCTTGGCCTTCCTGGGCTTTATCCGCACCGAGCGCACGCAGATCAGTGCGCTGGTTGAGCGGTTCTCTGGGCGCTTGCCCCTGCCACCTGCCACACCGTAACGGCCTGGATTTCCGGGTAGTCAGTGATTTCCTGGAGCAAGCGACGCTGGTCGGACCAGGTCTCTATGGCGCGGCGATATTCCATGCGCCGGCGGTCTTCCTGTTGCCGACGAGCCTTGCTGTCGGACTGCTGAGTGCCATCGTTGTAACGGGCCATCGCGTGTCTCCCAGTTCGAATTCGGGAGCTACAGGATCGGCGCCAGCGATGACGCTATGGCGGCAGGTGGATGACAAAGCGGTGAACCCTTTGCGGCAGAGGCGTGACGCCTGCGCAGTGCGGGCTCAATCGTCCAGCGACTTCAACGACTTGGGCGACAAGCGCAGGCTGCGCAAGCTGCGTTTGACGCTCTTGAGGTGGTTGACCAGGCTCGGACCGCGGGCCATGGCAACGCCCATGGCCAGCACGTCGATCACTACAAGGTGAGCGATACGCGAGGTCAGTGGCGTGTAGATTTCGGTGTCTTCGTGCACATCGATCGCCAGGTTGACCGAGGACAACTCCGCCAATGGGGTCTGGCTCGGGCACAGGGTGATCAACGTCGCACCGCTTTCACGGACCAGGTTGGCGGAAATCAGCAAGTCCTTGGAACGACCCGACTGGGAGATGCACACCGCGACGTCGCCGGCCTTGAGAGTAACTGCCGACATAGCCTGCATATGCGGGTCGGAATAGGCCGCAGCGTTGAGCAACAGACGGAAGAATTTGTGCTGGGCGTCGGCAGCCACCGCACCCGATGCACCAAAACCATAGAACTCGACCCGCTGGGCCAGCGCCATGGCCGAAACGGCACGTTGCAGGGCGTGCGGGTCGAGGTGTTCGCGCACTTCCATCAAGGTGTGCAGCGTGGTGTCGAAGATTTTCAGGCTGTAGTCGGCGACCGAGTCGTCTTCATGGATCGCAAACTGGCCGAAACTGGCACCGGCGGCCAGGCTCTGGGCGAGCTTGAGCTTGAGATCCTGAAAGCCCGAGCAGCCAATCGCACGGCAAAAACGCACGATGGTCGGCTCGCTGATACCGACGCTGTGAGCAAGGTCGGCCATGGAGCTATGCATGACGGCAGCGGGATCCAGCAGTACGTGATCGGCGACCTTAAGTTCCGATTTGCGTAACAGGTGGCGCGACTGGGCGATGTGTTGCAACAGATTCAAAGGGCAGGACTCGGTTATGATCGGCTGACCGGAGTTGTAGCTTTCTTGTAGTTATACTACATGACGCGCATCTACGCCCAGTTAAACGATTTTTCACAAGAGTTTGCCGCCCAGATGACACGCCCTATTCCTTGCGACATTTTGGTCTTCGGCGGCACGGGTGACCTGGCCTTGCACAAACTGCTGCCAGCGCTTTATCACCTTTATCACGAAGGCCGCTTGCACCCTGCCGTGCGCATCATTGCACTGGCTCGCAGCCCCATGGCGCGCATGACCTATCTAACGCTGGCCGAGCGTCATTGCCGCGCACAGCTGGCACAAAGTGATTTCGATGCCGATATATGGGGGCGCTTCAGCGCGCGCCTGGACTATTTCCCCATGGATGCAGGCCAAAGTGCCGACTTCGGTCGTCTGGCGCGCTACTTGGGCGAGCCGGGCGGGCTGACTCGAATCTACTACCTGGCCACGGCCCCGACACTGTTTGCATCGATTGCCGCGCACATGAAGGTGGCCGGGCTTGCCGACAGTGAAGCGCGCATCGTGCTGGAAAAGCCCATCGGCCACTCGCTGGAATCGGCCAAGGCGATCAATGAAGCCATTGGCGCCGTCTTCGAAGAGTCCCAGGTGTTTCGTATCGACCACTATTTGGGCAAGGAAACCGTACAAAACCTGATGGCTCTGCGCTTCGCCAACGCCCTGTTCGAACCCATTTGGCGCACCGGTTACGTGGATCATGTGCAGATCAGCGTCTGCGAAACCCTGGGTGTTGAAAACCGGGGTGGTTACTACGATGGCGCTGGCGCCATGCGGGACATGGTGCAAAACCATCTGCTGCAGCTGCTGTGCTTGGTGGCGATGGAGGCCCCTGCCCATTTCGATGCCGAAGGGGTGCGCGACGAGAAAGTGAAGATCCTCAAGGCCCTCAAACCCATTAGCGGGCAAGACGTACAAGACAAGACCGTGCGCGGCCAGTATGGCCCCGGGAAAATTGGCGGCCAGGAAGTGCCTGCCTATTACTTCGAAAAGCAGGTTGATAACGACAGCGATACGGAAACCTTCGTCGCCATTCAGGCTGAGATTGCCAACTGGCGCTGGGCGGGCGTGCCTATCTATTTGCGCACCGGCAAGCGGTTGGCGAAAAAATCGTCGCAAATCGTGATCCAGTTCAAGCAGGTGCCGCACTTGCTGTTTGAGGGCGGCCAAACCAATCAACTGTTGATTCAGCTGCAGCCCGACGAACGTATCAGTCTGCGCGTGATGACCAAGACACCCGGCAAAGGGATGCATCTGGCCCCGGTGGAGCTGGACTTGAACCTGGCCCAGGCGTTCAGCCAGACGCGCCGCTGGGAGGCCTATGAGCGGTTGCTGCTGGATGTGGTCGAAGGCGACTCGACCCTGTTCATGCGCCGCGATGAAGTAGAAGCCGCCTGGGCTTGGGTCGATCCGATCCTCAACGGCTGGCAGGAACATTTCCAGGCGCCCCGCCCCTACCCGGCTGGCTCCCATGGGCCTGAACAAGCTCATGCGCTGCTGGAACATCAGGGTCGGCATTGGCACTTGTGATTGGATGCCAGGGGCACCGTTCATGAATTGCGTTTGCCCCTGGCGCCTGCGCGCCCCTAAAATGGCAGGATGCGCGATGACCTCTCCCTTCTGCTGAACTCCCTTAACGACGCTCAACGGCAAGCCGTTGCAGCGTCTGTCGGCCGCCAACTGGTTCTAGCCGGTGCCGGCTCGGGCAAGACCCGAGTCCTGGTCCACCGTATTGCCTGGTTAATCCAGGTCGAACAGGCCTCCCCACACTCGATCCTGTCGGTGACTTTCACCAACAAGGCCGCGGCTGAAATGCGCCAGCGGATCGAACAACTGATGGGCCTGAACCCGGCTGGCATGTGGGTCGGTACCTTCCACGGCCTGGCGCACCGCTTGCTGCGGGCGCACTGGCAAGAGGCAGGGCTTAACCAGAACTTCCAGATCCTCGATAGCGATGACCAACAACGCCTGGTCAAGCGGGTTATCCGCGAACTGGGCCTGGATGAGCAACGCTGGCCAGCGCGCCAGGCCCAGTGGTTCATTAACGGCCAGAAAGACGAAGGCCTGCGCCCCCAGCATATTCAGCCGAGCGGCGACCTGTTCCTGGCCACCATGCGCTCGATCTATGAAGCCTACGAGGCAGCCTGCCAGCGTGCCGGGGTCATCGATTTCTCCGAACTGCTGCTGCGTGCGCTGGACTTGTGGCGCGATCATCCGGGCCTGCTCGAGCATTACCAGCGCCGTTTCCGCCATGTGCTGGTGGACGAGTTCCAAGACACCAACGCCGTACAGTACGCCTGGCTACGCTTGCTGGCCAAGGGTGGCGAGAGCCTGATGGTCGTGGGTGACGACGATCAGTCAATCTACGGCTGGCGCGGTGCCAAAATCGAAAACATCCATCAGTACACCGCCGACTTCCCCGACGCCGAGATGATCCGCCTGGAGCAGAACTATCGCTCCACCGCCGGTATCCTCAAGGCTGCCAATGCCCTGATCGTCAACAACAGCGGCCGCCTGGGCAAAGAGCTATGGACCGAAGGTGGCGACGGCGAGCCGTTGAGCTTGTATGCCGCCTTCAACGAACACGACGAAGCCCGCTACGTGGTCGAAACCATCGAAAGCGCGCTGAAAACCGGTCTGGCTCGCAGCGACATTGCCATTCTGTACCGCTCCAACGCCCAATCCCGGGTGCTTGAAGAAGCCTTGCTGCGCGAGCGCATCCCCTATCGTATCTATGGTGGCCAACGCTTCTTCGAACGAGCGGAAATCAAGAACGCCATGGCTTACCTGCGCCTGCTTGAAGGCCGTGGTAATGATGCCGCGCTGGAGCGCGTGATCAATGTGCCGCCACGCGGCATCGGCGAGAAAACCGTCGAGGCTATCCGAGAGCATGCACGCCACGCCGAAGTCTCGATGTGGGAATCCATGCGTCTGTTGATCGCCAACAAGGGCCTGACCGGGCGCGCGGGCAATGCCCTGGGCGCCTTTATCGAACTGATGGAAAACCTGGCAGCCAAGGTGCTCCAGATGCCTTTGCACCTGATGGCCCAGACTGTCATCGAGCAAACCGGCCTGATTACTTATCACCAGGAAGAAAAAGGTGAAAAGGGCCAGGCACGGGTAGAAAACCTTGAGGAATTGGTCAGCGCAGCGCGCAACTTCGAAAACCCTGAAGAAGACGCCGAGCTTTCGCCTCTCTCAGCCTTCCTCGGCCACGCTTCGCTGGAAGCGGGAGACACTCAGGCCGACGAGCATGAAGACAGCGTGCAGTTAATGACCTTGCACAGTGCCAAGGGCCTCGAATTTCCTTACGTCTTTCTGGTGGGTATGGAAGAAGGCCTGTTCCCGCACAAGATGAGCCTGGAAGAGCCCGGCCGCCTTGAAGAGGAACGCCGCCTGGCCTATGTCGGCATCACTCGGGCCATGCAGCAGTTGATCATGACGTATGCCGAAACGCGTCGCCTGTATGGCAGCGAAACCTACAACAAGGTGTCGCGTTTCGTACGGGAAATCCCCGCCGGCCTGATTCAGGAAGTGCGCTTGTCCAACAGTGTCAGCCGCCCGTACGGGTCAGGCCAGAAGCAAAACTCGACCAGCATTTTCGCCAACGCGAGCATTCCACAAACCGCGTTCAGCCTGGGTGACCGGGTTCAGCACTCTGTGTTTGGCGAAGGCGTAATCCTCAACTTCGAGGGCGCGGGGGCGCAGGCGCGCGTGCAGGTCAATTTCTCCGAAGGGAGCAAATGGTTGATGCTCGGTTACGCGAAGCTGGAAGCCATCTGACAAGCGCCATCACTCAGAAACCTTCATGGGTTTTGGGGACAGACTTCAGCCTGATCACGGTGGGCGTGGTGCTACTGGCTTGGCGGCGCTGATCCCCCGGTCGGTGTTTTACTTGACAGTCGGGCAACAGGCTTACAGTGTTCAAGGACAAGGACTACACCCAGGCCAGAACAATTCCGACCCATCAAGCAAAAGCTCGAAACACTATGGCGCTGGTCATGCTCCCTAGAGCTGTGCAACATGACGCGCGTGCAATCCACAAACGGGAATTCCCTACTATGCAACGATTTCTAAGCATCGCCCTGGCGTTGTGCATCGGCTTGACGCTGAGCATCGACGCCAACGCCGCCAAGCGTTTTGGTGGCGGCAAGAGCATGGGCTCGGCGCCGACCCATCAAACCCGCCAGGCAGCTCCAACCGCTCCAGCAGCAGCACCTAACGCCGCTGCTCGTCCACCCGCTGCTGCAAGCGGTGCTTCGCGCTGGCTCGGCCCTCTGGCCGGTATCGCCGCCGGTGGCCTGTTGGCTTCCATGTTCATGGGCGACGGCTTCGACGGGATGCAAATTTTCGACATCCTGATCATGGCGGTCATCGCCTTCCTGATCTTCCGCTTCATTGCCGCCCGCCGCCGCAAGCAGCAGCAGCCACAAATGGCCGCCGCTGGCCACGCGCCGTTCCAGCGCGAAGCGTTTGAACCTCAACAGCCTGCCCAACCGTCGGTATTCGGTGGCGCTTCCACAGCACCCGCTGCGCGCCCAGTGATCAACGCCCCGGCCTGGTTCAACGAGCAGAGCTTCCTGGCTGCAGCCCGTAACCACTTCCAGTCGCTGCAACAGCACTGGGATGCCAACGAGATGGACAAGATCTCCGAGTTCGTCACTCCGCAAATGCTGCAGTTCCTCAAACAGGAGCGCGCTGATCTGGGCGACAGCTTCCAGTCCACCTACATCGACGACCTGCAAGTGCAGTTGGAAGGCGTCGACGATCGCGCCGACAAGACCATCGCAACGCTGACCTTCACCGGCGTGTCGAAGTCTTCTCGCTTTGACCAGGGCGAAGTGTTCAGCGAAAGCTGGAACATGGAACGTCCTCAAGGTGAGAACCAGCCTTGGCTGGTCGCGGGTATCCGCCAAAACGGCTGATGCTTGGCATTGCACAAAAAAACCCCGGCTTCGTGCCGGGGTTTTGCATTTTTAGCATTGCACTATTATCCAGCTAAGGTATAAACCGCACCGCGCAAACAGGTCAGAGGAAGCTGCCGTGGAAGAAATCATCGAACAACTCCGTGAAGCCAATGAACCGGTTCCGGTCCCCTTGGAGTTGCCAGACGAAGATCTGCTCGTTGAGATCGAAGAACAGTTGTTCATCGACATTCCATTCGTCTTCAGGGAATTCCTGCTGACCGTTAGCGATGTGGTGTATGGCAGCCTGGAGCCGGTCACCGTGACCGACCCGCAGTCGCACACCTATTTGCCGGAGGTGGCGGCCAATGCCTGGGATGCTGGCGTGGATCGCAGCCTGATCCCGATTTGCCAGGATGGCGACGACTACTACTGCGTCGAAGAAGACGGCACTGTGGTGTTGTGGTCGGCCGAAGAAGAGCTAGTGCAGGAAGAGACTTGGGAATCGGTCTGGCACTGGGCTCGGGATGTCTGGCTGGAAAGCTGATCTTGCTTTAATGCCCGCTGGAGTCCTGATGGTTGTCGAGGGTTTCCAGCAAAGCGACCTGCATGCGTGTGTGCACTCGGATAAACCAGCGCCACAACACGGCAGCTGTCGCAGCGGCCACCAGGAACACCAGCAGCAATAGCTCGTTGGTCGGCAGGATGCTGGCCGACAACGCAGTCAGCAGTACAAAGATCACCACCAGCGACAATAGGGGGATCACCTCAGCGATCACTCGGCGAACTCGCTGTGTGTGACGACCCGCCATTTCTGGTTTCACTCCCATCTCAGCCAGCATCATCGACAGAGCCTTGAGCTTGCGGTAAGCGGCGATCAGGAATGGCAGCGACAACAATAAGGCGGCGCCCCAGATAATTGCTTTCTGCCAGCTCGGGTCGCTGAGCCAGTCAGCCAGATACAGACCAATGGGCTCGGAAAAATAACCGCCGCTAAAGAAGATGCCGACAACTAAGGCCAGGTTCACGCCCACCTGCAGCAAAATTCGCCGGATGATCCTTGCCAGCATGGCCCCCTGCCCCTGTGGCTGAATGCTGCGCAACCATTCGCCATACATTCCAAAAACTCGCGCCATGCGCGTCGGCACCACCCTCGCCAGTTTTCCAGACAGTGGATCAGCGCCGCGAATCAGGTAAGGCGTGAGCAAGGTCGTGATCGCCGAAACGGCAACAGCAACCGGGTAGAGAAAGTCGCTGGTGACCTGCAGTGTCATACCCAGCGCTGCGATAATGAAAGAAAACTCTCCTATCTGGGAAAGCCCCATCCCCACCCGCAATGAAGTACGCCCATCGTTACCGGCTATGAATGCCCCCATCCCGCACGAGAACATCTTGCCCAGCACCACGGCGACAGTGATCACCACGATCGGCCAGGCATAAGCCAGCAAAATCGAAGGGTCGATCATCAAGCCGATGGCGACGAAGAAAATGGCGCTAAACATGTCGCGAATAGGCTCGACCAAGCGCTCAATTTTCAATAGCTGGCGGGACTCAGCCATGATCGCACCGATCAGGAAAGCGCCCAGCACCATGCTGTATTCAAGCTTGACCACCAACAGGCAGAAACCGAAGCAAAGCCCCAAGACCGTTACCAGCAGCATCTCGTTGCTTTCAAACTTTGCCACATAGGCCAACAATCTCGGCACCAGCAAAATACCGATCACCAGCGCCACAATCATGAACAGCGATAGCTTGCCGACGGTGGAGAACACTTCCCCGGAGCTGACCGTTCCGCTGACGGCGATACCGGACAGCAAGGCGATAATGCCGATACCGAGAATGTCTTCAACGATGAGCACGCCGAAAATCAGCTGAGCAAAACGCTCGTTTTTCATCTTCAGATCGTTGAGCGCCTTGACGATGATGGTGGTCGAGGAAATAGCCAGGATCGCACCCAGAAACAGTGAGTCCATGGTGCTCCATTCGAACCAGCGGCCAATCTCATAGCCAATCCAGATCATCAGGACGATTTCCAGGAAGGCGGCGATGAACGCCGTGGCGCCGACCTTGAAAAGCTTGCGCAGGCTGAACTCAAGGCCCAGGCAGAACATCAGGAAAATCACCCCCAGCTCAGCAAGGGTCTTGATGGTTTCTTCATCGTGAATCAGGCCAAAGGGCGGTGTGTGCGGGCCGATAATAAAGCCGGCGACGATATAGCCGAGCACTACCGGCTGCTTCAGTCGATGAAAAAGGATCGTCACGACGCCGGCTATCAGCATGATTACGGCCAAATCCTGAATAAAGCTGATGGCATGCATGCTGTGACACTCCTTTTTCAGACCAACGAACCGCCTGTGGAAATGTTTGTGTTACGAGTTTTTTCAGGTTAACACTGGCATTTGTGACAAATCGGTCGTGCAATATGTAGAAACAGATAGGCCGACCAGCCGTAGGAAATGGCGCGATCCTCGTGACGGCAACAGGACAGCCAACGTCCCGAATAGATGGGAATCGTTAAGGGGCAAGAAGCATGCGTAGATCTGCCGCCCCATCATCACCGTAACCTAACCGTGAGCACACTATGGAACCCGGAAACGCCCAGCTGTCGATGACCGTCCTGATGACCCCGGACATGGCAAACTTTTCAGGCAATGTGCACGGCGGGACCTTGCTCAAATACCTCGACGAAGTGGCCTATGCGTGTGCCGCCCGCTATGCAGGCAGCTACGTAGTGACCCTGTCGGTGGATCAGGTGATTTTTCGCGAGCCGGTACATGTGGGCGAGTTGGTGACTTTTCTGGCATCGGTCAACTACACCGGCAACACGTCCATGGAAGTCGGCATCAAGGTGGTCACGGAAAACATCCGTGAACGCTCTGTTCGCCACAGCAACAGCTGCTTCTTCACCATGGTCGCCGTGGACGATGATCGCAAACCGGTCAGCGTCCCGGCACTTCAACCGGTCACCAGTGAAGAAAAGCGCCGCTTCCTACAGGGGAAACAGCGCCGACAGATTCGCCAGGAGCTGGAAAAACGCTATCAGGAACTCAAGACCGACGCGGTGTAAGCCGGTAGACGCATCGCTGCAAAGCGTACGCGCGGATGAGCGATACGATCCTGGGCTCGCACCAGCTGCAATTCATAGCTGGCGCAGGCCTGGGTTTCGAGCAGCACTTCATGTACGGCCGCTGCAGCAAATTCGAAAGCGGCCACCAGGTCATCACCCAACAGCAGGCGAGCCAGGAACAAACCTGAAGTCAGGTCACCTACCCCCACCGGTTGGCGTGGAAACGCCAACAATGGGCGCTGCAAATGCCAGCTGCCGTCAGCGGTCACCAAGAGCATCTCGAAATGCTCGGGCGATTTGCCGGGGTACATCAAATGCTTGACCAGCACCGCTCGAGGGCCGCGCTTGAGCAGCTCACGGGCCATTTTCACGCAATCTTCCAGCGAGTTCGCGCTGTGGTGCAAAAAGGTATTGAGCTCCAATTGATTGGGGCACAGCAGGTCAGCCGCCCCTACCGCTTCATGAAGCAAGAACTCGCTGACCTCCGGGGTCACGATGCAGCCTTTCTCGGGGTGCCCCATGACCGGGTCGCACAGGTACAGTGCATTGGGGTTTACCGCCTTGATTCGCGCCACCCCCTCCAAAATGGCTCGGCCCTGGGCTGCGCTGCCCAGATACCCTGACAACACCGCATCACAATTGCCTAACTCGCCAATCGCCTCAATGCCTTCGACAAGCGCAGGAATTTGCAACGGCGCCAGCGCTTCTCCAGCCCACTGGCCATACTGAGTGTGATTGGAGAACTGCACGGTGTTGAGTGGCCAGACTTCCACCCCGACACGCTGCATGGGAAACACCGCCGCGCTGTTGCCAGCGTGACCGAAGACCACGTGAGACTGAATAGCTAACAGGTGCGGTGTACGTTTCATGCAAGGATCCCGGTACGACGGATGAAAATTCGAAGCGCGCAGTATGGCTCCAATTGTGGTCTGTACGACAGACCGCAGACGCAGTTAAGCTGAACACACTTAGTCGGAGTGATCGTAATGTTTACCCTCGGAAATCTTTTCGTGTTGATGCTTTTAGGCACCGCGTGCGCCTGGCTCTGGCATAACCACGGGTTGCGGGAAAGAGCTCTTGAGAGGGTAAAGCAGCACTGCGCCAAGCTCGACATAGAACTGCTCGACGGCAATGTAGCATTCAAGCGCTTCGCTTTTGCTCGAGATGCTCAGGGCCGCCGCCGCTTTGCACGAGTGTACACCTTTGAATTTACAGTCACCGGCGAGCAACGCCACCCCGGCATGATCACCCAGTTTGGCGCCCACACTGCCCAAATAGAACTGGCGCCCTACCCCTTCGAAATCAAACCGGCACCTCCCAGTGCTGAAGTCATAGAGATGAAACAATGGCGCCAGGAGCACAATCGCTGGCGGCGTTGAACATCGAGGCGTCTAGGGCAAGGGTTGCAGGCAAGCCCTGAAGCCAGCTTCCAATGCCACAGCGTCCTGTGGATAAGTAAAAATCAGCTCCAGACGAGAGTCTTTTCGCCATTCGCTAGGCAGCCATTGCAACGATTGACGATCCAGCGAATTGGCCGAAATCCATCCCCGAGAGCTGTGGATAACCATTTTCGCCCGACACCAGGTCAGCGACTGGAGCCAGTGTTGAATTTTCTCCGGGTCGAACTGCTGACTGGGGTGCCAACGCCAGCCAATGCTCCAATTATCGCCCTGTTGGTAACTCTGAATCACAGGTGTTCCTGGGGACATCCACACTGCATTCAGCGGCAAGGGCCCTGTGGGTAAATTAATTTCCTCAGAGGATAAGTCTTTATCCACAGTAGATTTTGGTAGTGTGGAAAACTCGATTTGACCCTGATCGACCCAAACACTTTTGATGTTCGGTAGTTGCGAAGTTATCCACAATCGCTTTTCCTCGCCAACTTCTCCCGACTTATTCAAGACCAGCATGCCCATCTCACCTATCGCTTGCTGCTGTGCCTCGGGTAAAAGTTGTCCACAGCCCAGTGCTTGGGCATCAAGCACCATTACCGCCGGCTGTATGGCCAAAACCCCTTTCCAGGGTGCCTGGCGCAATTGTGCGAGCAATTGCTGTGGATGCCCCAACCCTGAAGGTTCGATAAATAAGCGCTGCGGTCGGGCCTTGCGCAACAAGCGGCCCAGGCCAACCTGAAAGGGCGCTCCATTGACACAACACAGACATCCTCCCGCCACCTCGCCGAGTGCGATACCCTCTTGATCGGTGGTGAGCAAGGCTTCATCCAGGCCGATCTGACCGAATTCATTAATCAGCACAGCCCACCTTTCGCCCGCTGGTCGTTGAGCCATCAGCTGGCGGATGACAGTGGTTTTACCGGCTCCCAAGGGCCCGGTGATGACATGAGTGGGAATATCTTGAAGCATGCTGGACGGCTTATGAGAGTGAAATTGCGATTATTAGAGCCTTGGCTGCTGATGCTTGCCAGCACCCAACTCCATGCTCAAGCCTGCGTGGTGCACAGCTCGGGCGAGCGTCTGGAAGTCAAAGTCTGCCAACAGAATCGCACCATACCGCAAAAACTCTTCCACGACGGTTTCTGCCAACCTGAGCTGGCAGGGCAGAAGGTCAGCGTAACCTATACCGATCAATGCCCTGCCGGTGCCTTCGGTATATGCAGCGATGCCCATGTGGACAATATGCCCTACCGCCAGGATATCCACTATTACGGCGTCGCCACCGATGCGCGGTACCTGAAGCCGTTCTGTGAAAAGAACAGCAAGGGATTGTGGATAACCCGGTGACTCAGGCTAGCCAGTCCAGGGTGAGCATCAAGCGCCGCTCACCCTGTGCAAGCGCCGGAGAACGGTGCACCAGCCCTGCGCCTTCGTTGCCCGGCCACTTTTCTCCCTTGAGCAAGGCCACATCCCCTGCGTTCATCTGCCGCACTTGGGTGCCCTCCTGCCATTCGCTGGCCCGGCCACTGTAGGTGGTGATCAACCGCAACGGCACATGGTCTACATGAAAGCGCGGACACATTGCACTGTCCAAGACCCTGAGCCGCAAGCCTATACGCCGTGCGTCGAGCAAACACGCGTAAGCGCTGACAAGCCACCTGATGTCCGCCATGAAGCCCTCGTAGCCCTGCAAGTCGGCATAGCCCTTTGCAAGTCCGCTTAGGTTGGGCTCGTCTTCGTCTGTGGATAATTCTATGACCAGGGATTCTGCGAGTGGCTCGTTCAGCGACAACAGAGCGGCGCAGAAAGTATCCACAGGGTAAGGAAGGCGTCGATGCCAGACAGCCAGATTCACGTCATCTTCCAGCACCTGAGTGAAGACCAATGGCGCTTCGCCAAACACTTGCCGGACGTTCATCAGGCGACCTCATCTTCGTGCCAGCTACCAAATGGATCGCTCATTAACGCCCAGGTGTCAGGGCCTTGAGACATTTCATTGTCGTTCAGCAGACAAGCATCAAGCTCACGCTCAAGACGGCTGAAATCAATATGCTGGCCGATAAAAACCAGTTCCTGACGGCAATCTCCGCACTCTGGCGTCCAGTTTTTCATGATCGCCGCCCGGCTTTCAGCGTCTTGTGGCCAATGCTGTTGTGGTACAAAACGCCACCAGCGTCCGGCAAAACCATTTCGCATCATGCCGCCAGCCTGTGACCAGCTTCCTGCTTCCTGATACTTGCTGGCCAACCAGAAGAAACCCTTGGAGCGCAGCAGCTTACCGTTGCTCCTGGGGGAGCTGAGAAATTTGAAAAACCGTTGTGGGTGAAACGGCCTGCGCGCCAGCCAAGCGAATGAGGCGATGCCATATTCCTGCGACTCTGAACTGTGTTCACCTCGCAGTACCTGCAACCAGCCCGGCGCTTGAGCGGCACGTTCGAAATCAAACAGGTTGGTATTGAGGATTCGTGCCAGAGGCACCTGGCCCATCACCATGGGGATAATCTGGGCATGAGTATTAAGGCGCTGCAGAATGGCGACCAACTCCGCCCGCTCATGGCTGCTGATCAGGTCAATTTTGCTCACGAGAATAACGTCGGCAAACTCCACTTGCTCGATCAGCAGGTCAGTAATGGAGCGCTCGTCCTCCTCTCCCAATGTTTCCCCACGATGGGCGAGCTCTTCGGCTGCATGGAAATCGTGCAGGAAATTCAGGCCATCCACCACGGTCACCATGGTGTCCAGCCTTGCCCTGTCGGCGAGGCTTCGACCTTGTTCATCACGGAAGGTGAACGTCTCAGCCACCGGCAGCGGCTCGGAGATTCCAGTGGACTCGATCAACAGATAGTCGAAGCGTCCTTCGTCGGCCAACCGGCCGACCTCCTCAAGCAAGTCTTCGCGCAGGGTGCAGCAAATGCAGCCGTTGCTCATCTCGACCAGTTTTTCTTCGGCATGGTTAAGGCTGACAGTACGCTGCACTTCGCTGGCATCGATATTGATTTCGCTCATGTCATTCACGATAACGGCCACCCGCAGGTTTTCGCGGTTGCGTAAGACATGATTCAGTAATGTGCTTTTTCCGGCACCCAGGAATCCAGAAAGAACAGTAACGGGCAGGCGGTTGGACATAGTCGTTTTCTCATCGGCTCAGGTTGGCGACCGGCATGGCGTGGCACGGCTTCGTTCAAGACAAGCAATGTTATAGTATAACTATAACGTTTAGCCAATAGCCTTTTTGCCTGGAGATGCTCATCGATGAATGCCATGAACTTGCCTGATATTGCAGCGCAAATTTCTAATCAACCGCTAGCTCTGGAATGGGTCGGCATGCAGGACATCGCTGTACCGCTAATATTTCATGGTCAGCTTGCTCAAGGGCGAGCCAAGGCTGGCGTCAGCTTGGATGATGGATCAGCTCGAGGCATTCATATGTCTCGCCTGTATTTGGGGCTTGGAGTGCTTGAACAACAAGCACTGACGCCTGATTTACTGCACGGACTTCTGCTTGGATTTCTTGAAAGCCATCACGGCCTCTCGGACTGCGCCTACGTGCAGCTCAGCTTCGAAGTCATGGTTAAAAGGCCTGCATTGGTCAGCCAAATGTCGGGCTGGAAGACCTACCCAGTTGTAGTGACAGCGGAGATGAAAAACGGAATGTTCCACGTGGAACTAAACGTTGAAGTAACCTATTCCTCAACTTGCCCATGCTCTGCAGCGTTGTCACGCCAACTCATTCAGCAACAGTTTCGCCAGGACTTCAGCCAACGCCCGCTAAAGATGGATTCCATCCTGGACTGGCTAGGTTCACCCAGTGGCATCGTTGCAACACCCCATAGCCAACGCAGTTACGCCAATCTTTGCATAAGCTTGAAGGAAGAGATCTCTGAATTTCCTCTTTTGCTGCTGATAGCCAGCGCTGAGCAGGCTCTGGCAACTCCCGTACAAACCGCGGTCAAGCGCGCAGACGAACAAGCATTCGCCTTAGCTAATGGGCAAAACCTAATGTTCTGCGAGGATGCTGCCCGGCGCTTACACCAAGCGATGCGAAGGATGTCGCAGGTGAGTGGCTTTAAGCTCGAAGTAGTACACGCCGAAAGTTTGCATGCACACGACGCCGTCGCCCGAAGTCAGTGGAACTGGCGGAATAAATAGCGGGAGAGTGATCTTGCTGGTCAGCGCTTCCGAATTTTTCGAGGAGGTTCGCGCACCAACGTCGATCTGGTGCGCGGTTACAAAATTCTGCGAAACGCGTTTTGATACCGGTCAGCTGCGTGGCTTAACCGTCCCGCAGTTCTGCCCCAACCATACGGCCCGAGTTTGCATACTGCCTTGCTGCTGAACACCGGTGGCATTGAAGGTGCCATTGACCTTGGTGTGAAACTCGCGATCACTGAGGAACGTCGCTTCGCCGACGCCCTGAGCTTTAGGGCAGCTAAAGCGGAACTTCCAGACATTGCCCGTGCGCTCGGTAATCTGCTGCGTACATCCCGATTGCGGGTCCTGCAGGGGAATATTGTCGCTTTTCACTTGCTCGGGCGTGAGACAGCTACGCACCCCCTTGCCCGCCAAGGTGACCCCTTGTTTGGCCAACACCTGTTCCATCATTGCGCGCTGCTCAGGCATCAAGACCTGCATCTGGCCTAGAATCACATTCATGTCCGGTAAGGCCTTGCCGTCAACTTGCATGTTGCTTGTCGTCAGCTCCCACAACCCTGGTTGCAGCATCTGCGCCTGCGCAAGGGGGGCAGCCAGGACGAACACCAGCAGCGGTAGACGAAATTTCATTCGATGACTCCCAAGTACACCAGCACAGTGCTGGATGATGAGATTAGACGCTAAATTCCCAATTCTGTTGCACGCAAAGAAAATCGAGACAAGCCCTCTCGAACGTGGTCTGTTAGAGGCTAAGGAATCAGGAGCAGAAGCGCTTATGGACTTCAATAGCCTGTACTTTCTGGGTTACCTCATCGGATTCATTCAGCTGCTGGGAATCATCGCAGCCATCCATGCCGTGTTTACCGTTCGTACCGCTCAAGGCGCCATCGCTTGGGCTCTGTCCTTGTTCTTCATCCCATTTCTCACACTCATCCCTTACCTGATATTTGGCCGCAGCAGCTTTGATGCGTATATCAAGGCACGACGTGAAGCGAACCAGGAGATGCATGTGGCTATCGCCGATTTGAACTGGCGGCCCTGGGTGCAGGAAGCGTTGATAGCGAAAAAATCCGATTCGTACGCCTCATTGAGGGCAATGCCAAAGTTGGGGCGAATGCCCTGTCTTGCCAATAACCAAGTGCGTTTGCTGGTGAATGGACAGGCAACCTTCGATGCGATTTTTGCAGCGATCAAACAGGCCCGTCGGATCATCCTGGTGCAGTTCTTTATCATCCACGATGACAAAATCGGACGAGCCCTACAGGCGCTACTGCTGGAGAAGGCGGCTCAAGGTGTCGACATCTATGTGCTGTACGACAAGGTGGGAAGCCATGCCTTGCCCAACCATTACGGCGAAACACTGCGCGCGGCAGGTATCCAGGTACGCGCTTTTGCGACGCATCGGGGTGGTTTCAATCGCTTTCAGGTCAATTTCCGTAACCATCGAAAGATCGTGGTGGTCGATGGCATGAAGGGTTTTATCGGCGGGCATAACGTGGGGGATGAGTACTTGGGAGCGAACCCACGCCTCTCGCCTTGGCGTGATACTCATGTGGAAATCGACGGCCCGGTCATAGCCTGCCTGCAGGAATCGTTTGCAGAGGATTGGTTCTGGGCTTCTCGGCAGCTGCCACCTCTGGTCCTGCCCGACCGTTATGCCGAGGAAGGTATGCTCTGCCAAGTGCTTGCCAGTGGCCCGGCAGACCCTCAAGAAACCTGTTCTCTTTTTTTTGTGGAAGCCATTCACGCTGCGGCCACTCGAGTCTGGATTACCAGCCCGTACTTTATTCCCGATGAAGCCGTATTTGCCGCCCTGCGACTGGCCGTATTGCGCGGTGTGGACGTGCGCATCCTGATCCCCTCCCGCCCTGACCACAGAATCGTCTATGCCGCTTCCAGTTTGTTTGCTTTTGAGGCCGTTCGCGCAGGGGTGCGCATGTTCCGCTACCTGCCCGGTTTCCTGCATCAAAAGGTGGTGCTGATCGATAATGAAATTTCAGCCATTGGCAGCGCCAACATGGACAACCGCTCTTTTCGGCTGAACTTCGAAATCATGCTACTGACAGTCGACACAGGCTTCACCCTGGAGGTTGAAGCCATGCTCAGCGAAGATTTTTCCCATGCTCGAGAGATTACGGCCGAAGATTCTCGGGACACCCATCGTCTGCAGAAATTAGGGATGCGAGTGGCACGGTTGATTTCACCCATCCTTTAACAGTGCTTCGCGGGCATTGCACCCGCGAAGCGCTACAGGATCAGCGATACAAATCCTCACGCGTCCATGGCAAGTCGTGACGACCATCAGCCTTGGGCTTCACTGCCAGAATCTGATGCAAGTTGATCCAGCCTTTGCTGAACGCATAGGCGCAACCAGCCAGATACAATCGCCAGATCCGCAAAGCCTGATCGGGCACCAACTGCCCCGCTTCATCCAGACGGCTTTCCAGTCGATTGCTCCAGAGCTCAAGCGTACGGGCATAGTGCAGGCGCAGGCTTTCCACATCAACAACTTCCAATCCGGCCTCGCTGATCGACGCAGCGATCATCGACAAGTGTGGCAATTCACCGTGAGGAAATACGTAGCGCCCGATAAACTCGCCCGCCCCCCTTCCGACCGGGCGGCCGTCCACGTGTTTGGCGGTGATCCCGTGGTTCATGACCAGCCCGCCCTCACGCACGGCAGCGAATAGATAGCGGCAGTAGGCATCCAGATTCGCATGGCCCACGTGCTCGAACATGCCAACACTCACCACCTTGTCGAAGCGTCCGTCCTGAGGCAGGTCCCGGTAGTCCAACAACTGAAGCTCGACCCGATCATCAAGCCCCTCGGCGGTGACACGTTCTTGCGCCAACAGCAATTGCTCGCGGCTCAACGTAATGCCAAAAACCTTAACGCCGTATTCCCGGGCAGCGTAGCGAGACAAGCCTCCCCAGCCACATCCGACATCCAGTAGATACTCCCCTGCCTTGAGCCGGAGTTTGCGGCACAAGTGCTCGAACTTGGCATGCTGAGCCTGCTCCAGCGTTTCATTACCGGTTTTGAAGTAGGCACAGGAATACGCCATGTCCTGATCCAGCCAGAGCTGGTAGAACTCATTCGAGAGGTCATAGTGGTAGGAAATCGCTGCGGCATCGGTGTCCTTGTCGTGAGCTGTGCGCTCAGGAAGGTAATCCTCATCCCCGCTCACCAACGCCTGGCTCAGCTCATCACAGACCTTGATGACTTCGCTGATCTCGCCTTCAAGCTCGAGCTTACCCTCAACGAATGCGGTGCCCAGGAGGGCCAGGTTGGGGCGGGTGATTTGAGAGACCAATTGCGGATCTTTCACCACGATCGTGACACTGGGCGCAGGCCCGAGGTCCAACTCATGGCCATCCCATAACCGCAGGCGTAACGGTATCCGAAGGTTTTGAAAGACTGTGGGTATCTGAGCAAGCATGAACAAAACCCCTTTTTCCAGACGTCTAAGAAAAAGAGTAGTCCACCACTAAAAAGTTTCAGTTATTTGCAAGCTTAGACCTAAACCGATCAAGGTTTCCTCTCGAGCAATCCGTCCTGGACCCATAACTTGAGAAAAGTAGCCGCCTGAAGCGCTGCACCCTCCCCCAAGCTTTCGCTGAGTTGGGCGCAGAGGTCCGTAAAGTTCGCACCCTCCTTCAAAAGACAAGTCAGGGCGCCGGCTTCCATTGAAGACAGAGAGCGATAGCGGGAGCGCAGATCGTTGCGCCATACCAGACAGACCTCATCGATGACCAGCGCCTTACTGATCGGCAATGCCTGGGTCGGGTCACGAGCCGCTTGCCAGGCGTGGACAGTGTTATATCGACAGGTGAGCCATTGCACGCTTGGCACCACACCGAACTGCATTGTTGGCCATTGCTCGGCGGGCAACTGCGCCAAAGTAGGCAGGGTCAGTGGCTCCCCGTCTGGTGAATCAAAGGCTAGGGTAAATGCCCATTCCAACCGTATAAGCTCAGTCAATGCCTCACTGCCCTCCCCCAACCACGCTTGGGCAAATCCCTCGAATCGCTCCCCCAGCCAGCGCAAGCTGAAATGTCGAGAGGGACAGGCAACGAGGTAAGCCTGTGCCAGTTCTTCAAAACGCTCTGGCCCCAACATCCGGCAGCAAGCGGGGTAATCGGTTCGTAGGACCTCCAGCAACCGAGCACGGTAAGCGTTGTGATAAATCATTAGTCCCGTATCAGCCGCCAATGTCGGCCCCCCTACTAGTGTCGACAACAAGGGGTTGGCCAGCGACGGATCATCGCTCAACAAGTAGTGCTCGAACGCCTGTTGCCAGTCAGTCAGGCGCATGAGCGTGCTCTCCAGATTTGAGCTCGCGCCGCAATGGCCCTCGCCTGAGTCAACTCATCGAGCAAATCACTCAGCGGTGGGTAATGGTCGTCTCGCTCAAGCAGCGTGGAGATAGGCCCCAGGTGTTTGAGTGTGCGTAAATAAAGCGACCAGACGGGATCGCTCACCGGCTGATCGTGGGTGTCGATTAGGTAGTCGCCATAGTCGCTGTGACCGGCCAGGTGCAACTGCCGAATGCTGTCAGCAGGCAACGCTGTAATAAACGTCCAGGGGTCGAAACCATGATTACGACTGCTGACGTAGACATTGTTTATATCCAGCAAAAGCTCACAACCACTGCGTTTCGCCAGAGCAGCAAGAAATTCCCACTCAGTGAAATCGCCGCCGGCACATCGAACGTAACTCGAAACGTTTTCCAGTACTAAAGGACGCTGCAACGCATCCTGGACCTGGATGATCCGAGAAGCGACATGATCAAGGCTTTCTTCAGTAAACGGCAGGGGTAAAAGATCGTGCAGTTGATGAGCGCTACCTCGGCTCCAGCACAAATGGTCTGCCACCCATTGGGGACGAATGCGATCTGATAACCCCTTTAGCCTGGCCAGGTAGTCTCGATCCAAAGGCTGTGGTCCACCAATCGAGAGCGATACGCCATGCATCACCAGCGGGTAGCGTTCAGCGAAAGCATCCAGGTAATACAGTGCTTTTCCACCCTCGACCATATAGTTCTCGGAGAGCACCTCAAACCAGTCGACTGCTGGGGGGTTGTCGAGCATTTCCTCGTAGTAGCAACTGCGCAGGCCCAAGCCGAAACCAAGGTTCGCTGAGTTCGGTTGCATGGCTCTCTCCAGAGAACACTGGCCGGCGCCACCCATCGGGCAGTGCCGGCATGATGGGCAGGCTGTAATTACTTGCCGACTTTACCGCCCGCCTTGGTGCACAGGTCCGCGGTGGCCATGGCCTTGAAGCCCTGCCCTTTGCAGGAGCCTTGGCCTTTGCAAGCATTATGAGCAGTCTTGCAGTCGTTCTGGCCTTTGCAGCCGTTGATACCGTAGCAGTGCACTTGCGAGGCCCCATCTTCGGCCTGGGCCTGGGTGACAACTCCCGCGAACATGCCGGCTGCGGCCAGGGCAAGGGCGGTACCGGCGGCGATGGTTTTGATGCTCATTGTTGTAATCCTCAATTATTCAGGGGAGTTGCAGGATGGAGGGCTCCAGTCCTGACACTTCACTAGAGTTAAGGGTCGATGAGGCGTTACAACCTTTGGGATTATTTTTCAGCTAGAAAAAAACCGGCCAGAGTTAAAAACCTGGCCGGTTCTTGGTTACAGCATTTTCAATGCCCCCTAAAGGGGCTGCGGTTTACTCAACCGTCACCGACTTGGCGAGGTTGCGCGGCTGATCCACGTCCGTGCCCTTGAGCACCGCCACGTAATAGGACAGCAGCTGAAGCGGGAGGGTATAGAGGATTGGCGCCAGTGCATCGATGATGTGCGGCATCGAAACCACATGAGTGCCTTCGCCATTGCTCAAGCCTGCTTTTTCATCGGCAAACACAACCAGCTGGCCACCACGTGCGCGAACTTCCTGCAGGTTGGATTTGAGTTTCTCCAACAGCTCGTTGTTCGGCGCCACGGTGACAACCGGCATATCGTTATCCACAAGTGCCAGAGGGCCGTGTTTCAACTCACCGGCCGGGTAGGCTTCGGCGTGGATATAGGAAATTTCCTTGAGCTTGAGGGCGCCTTCCATGGCCACCGGGAACTGCGCGCCCCGGCCCAGGAACAAGGTGTGGTGCTTGTCGGCGAACAGCTCGGCGATTTTCTCGACCGTTGTGTCCATGGCCAAGGCTTCGCCCAAGCGAGTTGGCAGGCGACGCAGTTCTTCAACCAGTTCCGCTTCAAGGCCAGGTGCCAGGGTTTGGCGTACCTGGCCAAGGCTCAGGGTCAGCAGCATCAGGGCGACCAATTGGGTGGTAAACGCCTTGGTCGAGGCCACGCCGATTTCCGGGCCGGCCTGGGTCAGTAGCGTCAAGTCGGACTCACGTACCAGCGAGCTGATGCTAACGTTGCAGATAGCCAGGCTTGCCAGAAAACCCAACTCTTTGGCGTTGCGCAAGGCAGCCAGGGTGTCGGCGGTTTCACCGGACTGAGAGATGGAGACGAACAGGGTGTCCGGCTGGACCACCACTTTGCGGTAGCGGAATTCACTCGCCACTTCTACTTGGCAAGGGATACCGGCCAGGCCTTCGAGCCAGTAGCGGGCAACCATGCCGGCGTGATAACTGGTGCCGCACGCCACGATCTGGATATTACGCACCTTGGCAAACAGCTCGGCAGCCTGTGGCCCGAATGCCTGGACCAGCACTTGCTGTTGGCCCAAGCGCCCTTCCAGGGTCCGTTGGACAACGGTGGGTTGCTCATGGATTTCCTTGAGCATGAAGTGGCGGTAAGCCCCTTTGTCTGCCGCTTCTGCACCTTCGTGATACTGCACGGTTTCACGCACGACCGGCTTGCCTTGGGCATCCCAAATGCTGACCTGGTCACGGCG
Source organism: Pseudomonas sp. KH_021 (assembly GCF_057838865.1). Classification (NCBI taxonomy): domain Bacteria; kingdom Pseudomonadati; phylum Pseudomonadota; class Gammaproteobacteria; order Pseudomonadales; family Pseudomonadaceae; genus Pseudomonas; species Pseudomonas sp. KH_021. Next base: position 6,214,338 of record NZ_CM174477.1, read on the forward strand.
AATCTCAGCGATATCGCCCTCCTCCAGGTACATGAAGCGGTCAGTCACTTGGCGCAGGGCCAGTTGGTCTGAAGCGAGGAAGTTTTCCCCAAGGCCCAGGCCAATTACCAGCGGGCTGCCGCTGCGAGCTGCCAGCAGACGATCGGGCTGACGCTGGCTGATCACGGCCAGGCCATAAGCACCGTGCAACTGCTTGACCGCTGCCTTCAAAGCGTCAGCCAGGTCTGGGATCGTTTTCAGTGTGTGGTGCAGCAGGTGAACGATCACCTCGGTGTCCGTCTCGGACGAAAAGACATAACCCAAGCCCATCAGCATTTCGCGCAGGGCTTCGTGGTTCTCGATGATGCCGTTGTGGACAACTGCCAGCTCGTGGCCAGAGAAGTGCGGGTGAGCATTGTGTTCGCTCGGCGCGCCATGAGTTGCCCACCGGGTGTGAGCGATGCCCAGTTGACCGGAGATGGGCTCAGCCGCAACGGCTGCTTCCAGCTCACTGACCTTGCCTATACGGCGGCGGCGCTCAAGGCTGCCAGCCTGTGTATAAACCGCTAGGCCGGCGCTGTCATAGCCGCGGTATTCGAGGCGCTTGAGGCCTTCGACAAGAATGGCTGTGATATTGCGCTCAGCAACGCCACCAACGATCCCACACATACGCTTCTCCTAGCTGATTGCGGCGCAAATCAATGTAATGCCGCGTTGTTCAATTTGATGGCGGGCCTCTGGGGCCAAGCGATCATCTGTAATCAAGGTGTTGATGTTGCTCCAGGGCAGCTCAACATTGGGAATCTTGCGACCGACCTTATCCGACTCAACCATCACGATGACTTCACGGGCGACATCGGCCATGACTCGACTGAGCCCCAGCAATTCGTTGAAGGTGGTGGTACCGCGTACCAGATCGATGCCATCGGCGCCGATAAACAACTGGTCGAAATCGTAGGAACGAAGCACCTGCTCCGCGACTTGCCCCTGGAAGGACTCGGAATGAGGGTCCCAGGTGCCACCGGTCATCAGCAGCACGGGTTCATGCTCCAGTTCACTCAGGGCGCGGGCGACATGAAGGGAGTTGGTCATCACCACGAGGCCTGGCTGTTGACCCAATTGGGGGATCATCGCTGCTGTGGTACTGCCACTGTCGATGATGATCCGAGCATGCTCGCGGATTCGCGATACGGCCGCACGAGCGATGGCCTGCTTGTAGGGCGAGATGGGTTGCGCCCCTTCGCTGATCAGCTCTTGGGGCATCGTCACCGCGCCACCGTAGCGGCGCAACAGCAGCCCATTGGTTTCGAGGGCGGCCAGGTCCTTACGGATTGTCACTTCCGAAGTTTCGAAACGCTTGGCTAATTCATCCACACTGACTTCGCCACGCTCATTGAGCATGGCGAGAATATTGTGGCGTCGTTGAGGCGTGTTACGTTTCGACATTTTGGCTTTAAGTTTCGTTTCGAAAGTTGTCGAAGGCAATCAAAACCTAAAGGCGACGCATCGTCAAGATGCACTTCAAAAAAAACGACCTGTGGATAACTCCGTCCTGTAGGAGCCAGGCTTGCCTGCGATGAAGGCGCTGCGGTCTTCCTGGACAACCGCAGCGTCTTCATCGCAGGCAAGCCTGGCTCCTACAACATTCAGCTTTTCTTGATTTTCTCTGGTCGCTTCCAGCCATCGATGTTGCGTTGACGTGCGCGCCCGATACCCAGTTGTCCGGCCGGGACTTCTTGGGTAATGGTCGAACCTGCGGCAGTGGTGGCCCCACTCAAGATATCCACAGGCGCGACCAAGGAGTTGTTCGAGCCGATGAACACATCTTCGCCCAGCACCGTCTTGAACTTGTTGGCGCCATCGTAGTTGCAGGTGATGGTGCCGGCACCGATGTTGGTACGTGCTCCGATTTCGGCATCACCCAGGTAGGTCAGGTGACCGGCCTTGGCGCCTTCGCCCAAGTGGGCATTTTTCAGCTCTACGAAGTTACCCACATGTGCACGGGCTTCAAGCACAGTACCTGGACGCAGACGAGCGAACGGGCCTGCATCGCTGCCTTCTCCCAAAACTGCGCCTTCAATATGGCTGTTGGCCTTGATCACCACCCCTTTGCGCAGGGTGCTGTCCTTGATAACGCAGTTAGGCCCAATGACCACATTGTCTTCGATGTCGACGCGGCCTTCCAAAATGACGTTGATGTCGATCAAGACATCGCGGCCTACCGTGACTTCGCCACGAACATCAAAGCGCGCCGGATCACGCAAAGTGACACCCAGCGCCATCAAGCGACGCGCTTCGCGTTGCTGATAGTGGCGTTCGAGTTCGGACAGTTGCTTGCGGTCGTTGGCGCCCTGCACTTCCATAGGGTCCAATGCCGTTTCGGTGGCTACCACCAAGCCATCGGCCACGGCCATGGCAATCACGTCGGTCAGGTAGTACTCACCCTGTGCATTCTTGTTGGACAACCGACCCAACCACTCGGCCAGGCGCTTGCCAGGTACGGCCAGGATTCCAGTGTTGCCCTCATTGATAGCCTTTTGTACGTCAGTGGCATCTTTATGCTCCACGATCTCGCACACCTTGCCCGTCGCATCACGAACGATGCGGCCATAGCCAGTCGGGTCTGGAAGGTTCACCGTCAACAAGCCCAACTGCTCAGCGTTCACATGAGTCAGTAATCGCTTGAGGGTCTGCACTTCAATCAGCGGCACATCACCATACAGAATCAGCACGGTTTCGGCGGTCAGTGCCGGCAACGCCTGGGCAACGGCATGACCGGTACCCAGTTGCTCGGTTTGCATGACGAAATTGAGATCGTCAGCAGCCAGGCGTTCACGTACCGCATCGGCACCGTGGCCGATCACCACATGAATTCCTTGTGGCTGTAGCTGGCGAGCAGTGTGGATAACATGCCCGAGCATGGAGTTGCCAGCGACAGGGTGCAGCACCTTAGGGAGAGCCGAGCGCATGCGAGTGCCCTGGCCTGCGGCAAGAATAACGATATCAAGTGACATTGACTGGCTACCAATCCTGGGTGGTCAGCGGATGTGACCAAAAAGAAGAAATGCAGAAAAAGAAAAAGGGTAGCCGAGGCTACCCTTTAACTCAATTGCGGAAGTAATCGGCAAGAACGCCCAATTACTTACCTTTGCGCAACTGCTGGACGGTGCGCAGCTGGGCTGCGGCTTCGGCCAGACGTGCTGCAGCGGCGCCGTAGTCGAACTCTGCGCCTCTATCGTGCAGAGCAGTCTCAGCAGCCTTGAGGGCTTCCTGAGCCTGGGCTTCGTCGAGGTCGGCAGCACGTTGCACGGTATCGGCAAGCACCTTGACCATGTTCGGCTGAACCTCGAGGAAACCACCGGAGATGTAGAACACCTCCTCTTGCCCGCCCTGCTTGACCAGACGGATCGGACCTGGCTTGAGACTGGTGATCAATGGCGCGTGCCCCAAGGAGATACCCAGATCTCCCAGCTCACCGTGCGCAACTACCATCTCGACCAGGCCGGAGAAAATCTCTCCTTCCGCGCTGACGATATCGCAATGGACTGTCATAGCCATCTGCTTGCCTCAACCTGATTAGCGCCCCTTTCGGGGCGCTGGGATTACAGTTTCTTGGCTTTCTCGACCGCTTCTTCGATGCCGCCGACCATGTAGAACGCTTGTTCTGGCAGGTGGTCGTAGTCACCGTTGAGGATGCCTTTGAAGCCAGCAATGGTGTCCTTCAGGGAAACGTATTTACCTGGGGAACCAGTGAAGACTTCAGCCACGAAGAACGGCTGGGACAGGAAGCGCTGGATCTTACGAGCGCGGGATACCAGTTGCTTATCGGTTTCGGACAACTCGTCCATACCCAGAATAGCGATGATGTCCTTCAGCTCTTTGTAGCGCTGCAGCACGTACTGAACGCCGCGAGCGGTGTCGTAGTGCTCATTGCCGATGACGTTCGGGTCCAGCTGGCGCGAAGTCGAGTCCAGTGGATCGACCGCTGGGTAGATACCCAGGGAGGCGATGTCACGGGACAGTACGACGGTGGCGTCCAAGTGGGCGAAGGTGGTCGCTGGCGATGGGTCGGTCAAGTCGTCCGCAGGTACGTATACCGCTTGGATCGAGGTGATCGAACCTTCCTTGGTCGAAGTGATACGCTCTTGCAGAACGCCCATCTCTTCAGCCAAGGTCGGCTGGTAACCTACTGCCGAAGGCATACGGCCCAGCAGTGCGGATACTTCGGTACCAGCCAGGGTGTAACGATAGATGTTGTCGACGAACAGCAGAACGTCGTTACCTTCGTCACGGAACTTCTCAGCCATGGTCAGGCCGGTCAGCGCAACGCGCAGACGGTTTCCTGGTGGCTCGTTCATTTGGCCGTATACCAGGGCAACCTTGTCCAGTACGTTGGAATCCTTCATCTCGTGGTAGAAGTCGTTACCCTCACGAGTACGCTCACCCACACCGGCGAACACGGAATAACCGCTGTGCTCGATGGCGATGTTACGGATCAGTTCCATCATGTTTACGGTCTTGCCTACACCGGCACCACCGAACAGACCAACCTTACCACCCTTGGCAAACGGGCAAACCAGGTCGATAACCTTGATGCCGGTTTCCAACAGGTCGTTGCCGCCTGCCTGGTCAGCGAACGAAGGCGCTTCACGGTGGATACCGCGGCGCTCTTCTTCACCGATCGGGCCAGCTTCGTCGATTGGGTTGCCCAGCACGTCCATGATCCGGCCCAGAGTCGCTTTACCGACGGGTACGGAGATGGCTGCGCCGCTGTCCACGACGTCCAGACCGCGCTTCAAGCCTTCGGTCGAGCCCATCGCAATGGTACGGACTACGCCGTCGCCCAGCTGCTGCTGAACTTCCAGGGTAGTTTCCGCGCCCTGAACTTTCAGTGCGTTATACACACTCGGAACGCTGTCACGTGGAAATTCCACGTCGATGACGGCGCCGATGATTTGAACGATACGTCCGCTACTCATAGCTGGATCCTCTGAATATTTGAACCGTTAAACCGCGGCAGCGCCGCCGACGATTTCCGAGATCTCTTGGGTGATCGCTGCCTGACGCGCCTTGTTGTAGATCAGTTGCAATTCTCTGATCAGATCACCGGCGTTGTCGGTGGCGTTCTTCATTGCGATCATCCGGGCAGCTTGTTCAGCTGCGTTGTTCTCGACCACCGCCTGGTAGACCTGCGACTCCACGTAACGCACCATCAGGCCGTCCAGCAGCTCCTTGGCGTCAGGTTCGTAGAGGTAGTCCCAGTGGTGCTTGAGTTCTTGATCCGGGGTTGCAACCAACGGAATCAACTGCTCGACCGTTGGGGTTTGCGTCATGGTATTGATGAACTTGTTCGATACCACGGACAGACGATCGATACGACCATCCAGGTAAGCATCCAGCATGACCTTGACGCTGCCGATCAGATCATTGATCGACGGCTCTTCGCCCAGGTGGCTGATTGCTGCGACCACGTTACCGCCGAAGCTGCGGAAAAACGCTGCGCCCTTGCTGCCGACCACGCAAAGATCGATCTCGATACCTTGCTCGCGGTTGGCTGCCATGTCCTTGACCAGGGCCTTGAACAGGTTGGTGTTCAAGCCACCGCACAGACCACGGTCACTACTCACGACCACATAACCGACACGCTTGATTTCGCGTTCGATCATGAAGGGGTGGCGGTATTCCGGGTTGGCGTTGGCCAGATGACCAATCACCTGGCGGATACGCTCCGCATAAGGACGGCTAGCACTCATGCGCATTTGAGCCTTGCGCATCTTGCTGACCGCCACTTTTTCCATGGCGCTGGTAATTTTTTGCGTGCTTTTGATGCTCGCAATCTTACTGCGAATCTCTTTTGCGCCTGCCATGTAACACCTATCAGGTTAGCAAGCGGGGGCTGCAAAGCCCCCGCTGCGGCTTACCAGGTTTGGGTGGCCTTGAACTTCTCGATACCGGCTTTGATGCCAGCGTCGATTTCGTCGTTGAAGTCACCCTTCACGTTGATCTTCGCCATCAGTTCGGCGTGATCACGATTGAAGTAAGCAATCAGCGCTTGTTCGAAGCTACCGATCTTGGCGATTTCAACGTCGGTCAGGAACCCACGCTCAGCGGCATACAGCGACAGCGCCATGTCCGCGATGGACATTGGAGCGTATTGCTTCTGCTTCATCAGCTCGGTAACACGTTGACCGTGTTCCAGTTGCTTACGGGTGGCTTCGTCCAGGTCAGAAGCGAACTGGGCAAATGCCGCCAGTTCACGGTACTGAGCCAGAGCGGTACGGATACCACCGGAAAGCTTCTTGATGATCTTGGTCTGAGCGGCACCACCCACACGGGATACCGAAACACCGGCGTTAACTGCAGGGCGGATGCCCGAGTTGAACATGGCTGATTCCAGGAAGATCTGACCGTCGGTGATGGAAATCACGTTGGTCGGAACGAACGCGGAAACGTCGCCAGCCTGGGTTTCGATGATCGGCAGTGCGGTCAGGGAACCGGTCTTGCCAGTCACAGCACCTTTGGTGAACTTCTCGACGTACTCTTCCGAAACGCGCGATGCACGCTCCAGCAGACGGGAGTGGAGATAGAACACGTCACCTGGGTAAGCTTCACGTCCTGGTGGACGGCGCAGCAGCAGGGAGATCTGACGGTAAGCAACAGCCTGCTTGGACAGGTCATCGTAAACGATCAGTGCGTCTTCACCGCGGTCACGGAAGAACTCGCCCATGGTGCAACCGGCGTATGGCGCCAGGAATTGCAGTGCGGCGGATTCCGAAGCACTGGCAACCACCACGATGGTGTTGGCCAGGGCGCCGTTTTCTTCCAGCTTGCGAACGATGTTGGCAACGGTGGAACGCTTTTGGCCGACAGCAACATAAACACAGAAAATACCGCTGTCTTTCTGGTTGATGATGGCGTCGATCGCCATGGCGGTCTTACCGATCTGACGGTCACCGATGATCAGCTCACGCTGGCCACGGCCGACTGGAATCATGGCGTCGACGGATTTGTAGCCAGTCTGTACAGGCTGGTCTACCGACTTACGCCAGATCACGCCCGGAGCAACTTTCTCGACCGCGTCGGTCTCGGTGTTGTTCAGCGGGCCTTTGCCGTCGATTGGGTTACCCAGGGCGTCGACTACGCGACCCAGAAGTTCCTTACCAACCGGAACTTCGAGGATGCGGCCGGTGCACTTGGCGCTCATGCCTTCAGCGAGGGTGTCGTATGCGCCCAGTACTACCGCACCAACGGAGTCTTGCTCCAGGTTGAGGGCCATACCGAACACGCCACCTGGAAACTCGATCATTTCGCCGTACATAACGTCGGCCAGACCGTGAATCCGCACGATACCGTCAGAAACGCTGACGACGGTACCCTCGTTGCGGGCTTGGGAGGTCACGTCGAGTTTCTCGATGCGACCCTTGATGATTTCACTAATTTCGGAAGGATTGAGTTGCTGCATTGCTCTGCTGCCCCTTCAAACTCAAGATTTCAATGCTTCGGCCAGTTTCGCGAGTTTGCCGCGAACCGAGCCATCGATTACCAGGTCGCCGGCACGGATAACCACGCCCCCAATGAGGGAGGAGTCTTCCGTAGCCTGCAGTCGCACTTCCCGGTTGAGTCGTGCACTGAGAACCTTGGCGAGTTTGTCTTGCTGTTCTTGGTTCAATGCAAAAGCACTGGTTACGTTCACGTCTACGGATTTCTCCTGCTCGGCCTTGTACAGATCGAACAGTGCCGAAATCTCCGGCAACAGCTGGAGTCGGTCGTTTTCCGCAGCAACATGAATGAAATTCTGTGCCTGGGCATTCAACTTGTCGCCACACACGTCAATAAACGTGGTGGCCTTTTGTGCGCTCGTCAGTCGCGGGGCCTTGAGCAGGCGCTGCATGGTGTCGTCTTGCGACACCGCAGCAGCCAGGCCGAGCATGGCTGACCAATTGGCCAGCTGCTGATGGGCCTGGGCGTGCTCGAAGGCTGCCTTAGCGTAAGGTCGGGCCAACGTGGTCAGTTCTGCCATGATCGCCCTCGCTTAAATTTCAGCGGCCAGTTTGTCAACTAGCTCCGCATGCGCGTTTTGATCGATTGTGGCGCCAAGGATCTTCTCGGCACCGCCTACGGCCAGGCGACCCAATTGGGCGCGCAGCGCGTCTTTGACGCCGTTCAGTTCCTGTTCGATCTCGGCTTGAGCCTGAGCCTTCACACGGTCAGCTTCGACGCGGGCCTGGTCACGGGCTTCCTCGACGATCTGGGTACCGCGTTTCTTTGCTTGCTCAATGATTTCAGCTGCCTGAGCCTTCGCTTCGCGCAGTTGCTGACCCGCTTTATCTTGGGCCAACTCCAGGTCGCGAGCTGCTCGGTTGGCAGCGTCCAGTCCATCCGCGATCTTCTTCTGACGTTCGTGCAAAGCCGCGATGACCGGAGGCCACACGAACTTCATGCAAAACAGTACAAAAATGAAGAACGCAACGGACTGGCCAATCAGGGTTGCATTAATGTTCACGCCAACACCTCGCTCGTTCTTTGTCCATCACACCAATCAACTCGATGTAACGAGTGATTAGCCAGCGATTTGACCAACGAAGGGGTTCGCAAAGGTGAAGAACAGAGCGATACCAACACCGATCATGGTTACGGCGTCGAGCAGACCGGCAACGATGAACATTTTAACTTGCAGCATCGGAACCATTTCTGGCTGGCGAGCAGCGCCTTCCAGGAACTTGCCGCCCAGCAGGCCGAAACCAATGGCGGTACCCAGTGCACCCAGGCCGATCAGCAGAGCAACAGCGATAGCGGTTAGACCAACTACAGTTTCCATCTTTCCTCCCGACTTTTACGTCGTATTGGTTAGGTTTTTTAGATTTGAAGCGGTAAAGCAAAATTGTTTTTACAGCTTGCCCTTGCGGACCTTTTTCGACCCTCTCCGGTCATGGCGAGAGGGTCTTCAGACACGCCAGGCGGTCTTAATGGTTATCTTCGTGAGCCATCGACAGGTAGACGATGGAAAGCATCATGAAGATGAATGCTTGCAGTGTGATGATCAGGATGTGGAACACAGCCCACGCCCACTGCAGCACCACGCCCAGACCGCTGAGCCAGAGCAGGCCGCTGCCGAACATCACGGCAATCAGGATGAACACCAGTTCGCCGGCATACATGTTGCCGAACAGACGCAGTGCCAACGAGATTGGCTTGGCAATCAGGGTTACGAATTCAAGCAGGAAGTTCACCGGAATCAACAGCGCTTGAAGAAAAATGTTCTTGCTGCCGAACGGGTGCAGGGTCAGCTCGCCGATGAAACCGCCGAGGCCCTTGACCTTGATGCTGTAGAAAATGATCAGGGCGAACACGCTGAAGGCCATGGCCAGGGTAGCGTTCGGGTCGGTGGTCGATACGGCACGGAAAGGAATGTGCGGATCACCGGAGATCAGGATGGCCAGCTGAGGAATCCAGTCGACCGGAATCAGGTCGATGGCGTTCATCAGGAAGACCCAGACGAAGATGGTCAGCGCCAGTGGAGCGATCACCGGGTTACGGCCGTGGAAGCTGTCCTTGACACTGCTGTCGACGAACTCGACCAGCACTTCAACGAAGTTCTGCAGTGCGCCTGGCTGGCCGGAAGTCGCCTTCTTGGCCGCCATGCGGAACAGGAGTACGAAAATCAGACCCAGCGCAACGGACCAACCCAGGGTGTCCAGGTGGAACGCCCAGAAGCCCATTGCCTTGGCTTCTGCTGCGGAATGGGCTAAGCCCCAACCGCCGTCTGGTAGTTGACCGAAGGTCAAGTTCTGCAAGTGGTGCTGGATATAGCCCGAAGCGGTTTCTGCTGCCATGGTTGCCTCAAACGCCCTAAGGTCTCGAATGTCTTGTTTTCATCAGCAGGGGCGCGAACCAGCTGACCAGTTGGGTCAGCAAGAAGACACCGAAGACTGCTAACGGCGCCAATGGCTTCACACCTGCAAACGTCAATGCGAACAGCACTGCCGTCAGAATCAATTTGCCCGCCTCGCCGGCATAAAACGACCGGACGATGGCCTGAGCTGCCCGCGCTCCGGTAAACCGGAACGCCTTATAGGCGAAATACACATTGGGGAGCCAGGCGATCAGCCCTCCGCAAAGGCCTGAGTACCCGCTGACTGCCCCGCGCCACTGCCACAACGCAAAGGCTGCCAACAGAAACACGATGCATTGAGTCAACAGAACCGGAAAAACTGCCCAGCGATGGAACGGCAGGCGGTTTGGCGTGCGTGTTTCCATCACTTCTGCTCCTCGAAAGTCGGCTGCCATACTTCAGTGAATTGGCATAATTTGTGCCGACAAAATGCGCGCAGAGTATAGGGGCGGATTAACCCCTATTCAACTGCTGGTAGTTATTTATGATTGCGCGCTACAACAGGAATTGTTTCAGCGGATGTGAGCAAGCACGCCTTGTAATTCATCCAACGAATTGTAACGGATCACTAACTGGCCTTTGCCTTTGTTGCCATGCCGAATCTGCACGGAAGAGCCCAAACGCTCTGCCAGACGCTGCTCAAGGCGGCTGATGTCTGGATCGGGTTTGACCGGTTCGACAGGTTCGGGTTTGCCATTGAGCCACTGGCGTACCAGTGCTTCAGTCTGGCGCACGGTCAGCCCACGTGCGACAACATGTCGCGCCCCTTCAACCTGTTGATCGTCCGGCAAACCGAGCAATGCACGCGCATGACCCATTTCCAGATCGCCATGGGACAACATGGTTTTAATGACTTCTGGCAGTGAAATCAGGCGCAGCAAGTTGGCAATTGTTACTCGAGATTTACCCACCGCATCGGCAACTTGTTGCTGAGTCAGCTGAAACTCTTGTTGCAGGCGTTGCAGCGCCATCGCCTCTTCGACCGGGTTCAAGTCTTCGCGCTGGATGTTCTCGATAAGCGCCATGGCAATGGCTGCCTCATCGGGCACTTCGCGCACCATCGCCGGAATGGTGTCCAGCCCTGCCTGCTGGCTGGCACGCCAGCGACGCTCACCGGCAATGATCTCGAAGCGGTCATTGCCAATCGGGCGCACGACGATAGGCTGCATCACACCCTGGATACGAATGGACTGGGCCAGCTCTTCGAGGGCCTGTGGGTCCATGTCACGGCGGGGTTGGTACTTGCCACGCTGGATCACATCCAGGGGCAGATGCTGCAGTTCGCGCTGGTCGACCTTGACGGCTTGCTCTTCGAGCGCACTGACGGTCGGACCACTGAGCAGTGCGTCCAAGCCACGTCCCAGACCTCGTTTCTTGACGGCCATGTGGGTTCCTTAAGTTGGCTGAGCAGTGCGTGTTTGACGACGCTGGCGACGGACCATCTCGCCAGCCAGGGCCAGGTAGGCCAAGGCACCACGGGACTGCTTGTCGTATGCCAGCGCTGGCATGCCAAAACTTGGAGCCTCCGCCAGGCGGATATTGCGCGGGATCACCGTGTCGTAGAGCTGATCGCCAAAGTGTTCCTTGAGCTGCGCCGAGACATCGTTGATCAAGCTCAGGCGCGGGTCATACATGGTCCGCAACAGGCCTTCGATCTTCAGTTGCGGGTTGAGCAACTCGGCGATGCGCTTGATGTTATCCACAAGGTCGCTCAAACCTTCCAGTGCAAAGTACTCACATTGCATCGGAATGATCACGCCATCGGAGGCGACCAGAGCGTTGAGGGTCAGCATGGACAGCGATGGCGGGCAATCGATCAGGATGTAGTCGTAGCTTTCCCGAATCGGTGCCAGCGCCGTGCGCAACCGGCTTTCCTTCATCTGCATTTCCAGCAGAACCACTTCGGCCGCTGTCAGATCGCGGTTGGCCGGCAGCAATTGATAACCACCGTGCTCGGAGATGTGCATGGCCTGGGCCAAGTCGCACTCGCCGATCAGCAGGTCGTAGACCGAATGCTCAAGGGCATGCTTATCCACACCGCTACCCATGGTGGCGTTGCCTTGTGGGTCGAGGTCGATCAGCAGCACGCGTCGCTTGGTAGCGACCAGCGATGCCGCGAGGTTGATACAGGTGGTGGTTTTACCCACACCACCCTTCTGGTTCGCTATTGCGAATACCTTAGCCATTCTTGCTTGTGTTCCCAATCATGCCGTGCGGCGCAGTATCAGCAGATGGCGTTGGCCTTGGCAACCCGGAACGGTCAAGGCCTGCTCGCTATCGAGGTGAAAATCTGCCGGTAATGCTACCAGTTCGTCAGCAGGATGCAGACCTTTCATCGCCAACCAGCGTGTCTGGTGGTCGCCAAGGTGGCGCGTCCAATGGGCGAAATCTTCAAGACTGCTGAACGCACGGGAAACAATCCCGGAAAAAGGCTGCGATGGCTGGAAGGTTTCCACCCGACTGTGGATAACTTGCAAGTTATCGAGCTTGAGCTCCAGCTTCACCTGGGTCTGGAAACGGGTTTTCTTGCCGTTGCTGTCCAGCGTGGTGATCTGCTTCTCGGGAAACATGATCGCCAAGGGGATGCCGGGCATCCCGCCGCCACTGCCCACGTCCAGCCAGCTTGGGCTGTCGCCGATGTAGGGCAGGATGCTCAGGCTGTCGAGCAAGTGGCGCGAGACCATTTCGTCTGGATTGCGCACGGCAGTCAGGTTGTAGGCCTTGTTCCATTTGATCAACAGGGCCAAGTACGCCAACAACTGATCGTGCTGCTGTGCGGTCAGCTCAATGCCCAGTTCGCGGGCGCCTGTGGACAACTCTTCGCTGTGCTGCGGGGTAACCATGGAACTCAAGCGCTTTGCTCCAACTCGCGACCGGCGCCGCGTTTTTTCAAATGAATCAGCAGCAGGGAAATGGCGGCCGGGGTCACGCCCGGAATCCGCGATGCCTGCCCGAGGGTTTCGGGCCGTGTCTGGCCGAGCTTGCCCTGGATCTCCTTGGACAGCCCCGAAATGCCGCTGTAGTCGATATCCACAGGCAGCTTGGTGTTTTCGCTGGCGCGTAAACGGGCAATCTCGTCCTGCTGGCGATCGATATAACCGGCGTACTTGGTCTTGATTTCCACCTGCTCGGCGACCTGCGGGTCGAGGCTGCCGCCGCCGGTCACTTCGACAAGCCCAGCGTAGTCGATCTCCGGGCGGCTGAGCAGGTTGAGCAAGTTGTATTCATGGGTCAGCGGCGTGCCGAATTTTTCGGCAATGGCATCGCCATGCTGGGTATTGGGTCGAACCCAGGTACTTTTCAGGCGCTGTTCTTCCAGCTCGATACCTTCACGCTTGGTACAGAAGGCTGCCCAACGCTGGTCGTCGATCAAGCCCAGCTCGCGACCTTTTTCGGTCAGGCGCAGGTCGGCGTTGTCTTCGCGCAAAATCAGGCGGTACTCGGCACGCGAAGTAAACATGCGGTACGGCTCTTGAGTGCCGAGGGTGATCAGGTCATCGACCAGCACGCCAATGTAGGCTTCATCCCGACGCGGGCACCAGCTGTCGCGGCCCTGCGCTCGAAGCGCGGCGTTGGTCCCGGCCAGCAGACCTTGGGCACCGGCTTCTTCGTAACCGGTGGTGCCGTTGATCTGCCCGGCGAAGAACAAGCCGCCGATGACTTTGGTTTCAAGGCTGTATTTCAGGTCGCGCGGGTCGAAATAGTCGTATTCGATGGCGTAGCCCGGGCGAACGATATGAGCGTTCTCCATGCCGCGGATCGAACGCACCAGCTCCAGCTGCACATCGAAAGGCAATGAAGTGGAAATGCCGTTCGGGTACAGCTCATGGGTGGTCAGGCCTTCGGGCTCGATGAAGACCTGATGGCTTTCCTTGTCGGCAAAGCGATGGATCTTGTCTTCGATCGAGGGGCAATAGCGTGGGCCGATACCTTCGATGACACCGGAGTACATCGGCGAACGGTCGAGGTTCGAGGCAATGATCTCGTGGGTGCGGGCGTTGGTATGGGTAATCCAGCAACTGACCTGGCGCGGATGCTGTTCTTTGTTGCCCATGAACGACATGACCGGGATCGGGGTGTCGCCGGGTTGCTCGGTCATCACCGAGAAATCTACGGAGCGACCGTCGATCCGCGGTGGGGTACCGGTTTTCAGGCGGCCGACGCGCAGCGGCAGTTCGCGCAGGCGCTTGGCCAGGGCGATCGAAGGTGGATCGCCGGCACGGCCACCCGAATAGTTCTCCAACCCGATGTGGATAAGTCCACCCAGGAAGGTACCTGTGGTCAAAACGACGGAGTCCGCGAAAAAACGCAGGCCCATCTGAGTGATCACGCCGCGGACTTGATCCTGCTCGACGATCAGGTCATCGCACGACTGCTGAAATATCCACAGGTTGGGTTGGTTCTCAAGAATCTCACGCACCGCCGCCTTGTAGAGGGCGCGGTCGGCCTGTGCTCGTGTCGCGCGGACAGCAGGGCCTTTACGGTTGTTCAAAACGCGGAACTGGATGCCGCCCAGGTCGGTCGCGGTTGCCATCGCGCCGCCGAGGGCATCGATTTCCTTTACCAGATGGCTTTTGCCGATACCGCCAATGGCCGGGTTGCAACTCATATGCCCGAGGGTGTCCACGTTATGAGTTAGCAGTAGGGTTTTGGCACCCATACGTGCCGACGCAAGTGCAGCCTCGGTTCCGGCATGGCCGCCGCCGATGACGATCACTTCAAAACGGGAAGGGAAATCCACCACGCACCTCGTGCCTGTTTTCGATGGGTAATTGGGATAGCTGGCAAGTATAGGGACTTCAGCCCCCCTAAAGGAACCTTTTGCACAAAATTTAACCAGTGAGGGATGAATGGCGTGCAATAGAAATTAAAAGAGAAAAATTTATTAAAGCTTTGTTTTTATGTTTATGTTTATAGAGCACCTTTTCTGTGGATAAAGTGCTGTAGGCCTTATTTATCAAGGTGTACAGAGATTCAAAACACTGTGATCATGTCGGTAGGAGGCCTCTGGATAAGCCTTTTTAACCTGTGGATAAATGGATCACTTACGCACAGGCGGAAATATGCTCAGTTTTGAAGGTGAGTTATCAACTGAGCTAAAGAATGGTTTTCCACAGGGCTTAATCCACAGCCGTGCGCTGTGCATAAGATTCTAGAGACCAAGAAATGGCTGAGAGGGTAGGGAAAAAGTGGTGAGCAGGAGGGTGTGGAAAAAAGTCTTGGCTCACAGTGAAACCCAGTAAAACTAGGGGTTCGCGCTGTGGATAGAATATTGACGCCTGTAGATACCAGCCATCGAATGGATTTATAACTTTTTGATTTTTAATAAAAATATTTGTGGATATCCGCCTGTGGACATTTTCAGTAACGGTTAAATCAAGGCAGAAAAAGGTTATCCACTGACGGACGCCAGGATGTGATCGGAAGGGATTTTCGTTGGTAACAATGGCTTACAACTGGAAAACGGTGCAGAGACACTATCGTCCCTGCACCCTATTTTTATTTACCTATACAGAAACTCGAGAAAATCCGCCCAAGCAAATCGTCGGAGCTGAACGCACCGGTGATTTCGCCTAGCGCCTGCTGTGCCAGACGCAGGTCCTCAGCCAGCAGCTCTCCAGCCCCCGCCAGCGTCAGCTGGGCCCTTCCGTGCTCCAGGGATGCGCTGGCATGAGCCAACGCCTCGAGATGGCGCCTGCGCGCACTGAAGCTGCTTTCAGCGGTCTGTTCATAGCCCATGCACGCCTTCAGATGCTCGCGCAGCAGCTCAAGGCCCATGTCAGCGGTCTTGGCACTCAAAGAAATGGTGACGTGGCCGTCCCCGCTCTGCTGCAAGCCCACGGCTTCGCCGCTCAAGTCAGCTTTATTGCGAATCAGGGTCACTTTGGCCGGATCCGGCCGCTGTTCAAGAAACTCTGGCCACAGCGCAAAAGGATCATTCGCCTCTGGAGCGGTGGCATCCACCACCAACAGCACCCGATCGGCCTCGCCGATCGCCTTGAGCGCACGTTCAACGCCAATCTTTTCCACATGATCTTCAGTATCGCGAAGTCCGGCAGTATCGACCACGTGCAGAGGCATGCCATCAATGTGGATATGTTCGCGCAGGATATCCCGGGTGGTGCCGGCAATATCTGTAACGATGGCCGCTTCCCGCCCGGCCAGCACATTCAGCAAGCTGGATTTACCCGCATTCGGCCGGCCTGCGATGACGACTGTCATGCCATCGCGCAACAACGCGCCCTGGCCAGCTTCGCGGACCACTGTGGACAACTCGGCACGTACCTGGTCGAGCATGCCCAGTACGTGGCCATCGGCCAGGAAATCGATCTCTTCTTCAGGAAAGTCGATGGCCGCTTCCACATAAATTCGCAGCGCGATGAGCTGTTCAGTCAGTTGATGCACACGCTGTGAGAACGCCCCCTGCAGCGAGCGCAAGGCATTGCGGGCCGCCTGGGCGGAGCTGGCCTCAATCAGGTCGGCAATGGCCTCAGCCTGTGCCAGGTCAAGCTTGTCATTGAGAAATGCTCGCTCACTGAACTCTCCGGGGCGTGCCAGCCGGCATCCCAGTTCCAGGCATCGTTGCAGCAACATATCCAGAACCACAGGCCCGCCATGTCCTTGCAGTTCTAGGACATCTTCTCCGGTGAAAGAGTTGGGGCCCGGGAAATACAACGCCAGCCCCTCGTCAATCACCTGGGTTTCGCCATCGCGAAACGGGCCGTAGTGCGCATAACGGGGAGTCAACTGGCGCCCGGTGATTTGCTCGGCTGCCAGGCTCGCCAGTGGCCCGGAAATACGCACGATCCCGACCCCGCCCCGGCCCTGAGCCGTGGCAATTGCCGCGATGGTTTCTCGGGAAGTAGTCATGGTCCAGGCCTCTTGGTAAAAACAACAGATAGCAAAACGCCCCACGAGGGGGCGTTTTATCCACAGGTTAGATGATCAACCTGTCAGGCGGCAGCTTTCTTGCTAGCCATCTCGATATTACGAGTGATGTACCACTGCTGTGCAATCGACAAGCAGTTGTTCACAACCCAGTACAGCACCAGACCTGCAGGGAACCACAGGAAGAAGAAGGTGAAGATGATCGGCATCAGCTTCATCACCTTGGCCTGCATCGGATCCGGCGGCGTCGGGTTCAGCTGCTGCTGGATGAACATCGTCACACCCATGATGATCGGCAGGATGAAGAACGGATCCTTGATCGACAGGTCGGTGATGTAGAACATCCAAGGAGCCTGGCGCATCTCGACGCTTTCCAGAAGAACCCAATACAAGGACAGGAAAACCGGCATCTGCACGAGGATTGGCAAGCAACCACCCAGCGGATTGATCTTCTCTTTCTTGTACAGCTCCATCATGGCTTGCGACATTTTCTGCCTGTCATCGCCAAACTGCTCTTTGAGCGCAGCCAGTTTCGGTGCCACTGCACGCATGCGAGCCATGGACTTGTAGCTGGCAGCCGACAGCGGGAAGAACAACCCCTTGATCAGCATGGTCAGAACGATGATCGACCAGCCCCAGTTACCCAGCAGGCTGTGGATATGTTGCAGCAGCCAGAAAATAGGCTGGGCAATGAACCACAGGATGCCGTAATCGACGGTCAGCTCAAGGCCTGGGGACAACTCTTTGAGCTTGTCCTGGATTTTCGGGCCGGCATACAGAGTGGCACTGGTTTCAGCCTTGGCGCCAGCAGGTACATTCAGCGCGGGGCCGGTGTAACCAATGATGTAGTTACCCTGGTTGTCCTTGCGAGTCTGAACGATATTGTTCTCGCCCTTGGCAGGAATCCATGCGGTCACGAAGTAATGCTGCAGCCAAGCAACCCAGCCACCTTGAACGGTTTCTTTCAGGCTGCCCTTGTCGATATCGCTCATCGACACTTTTTTGTACGGCTCGGCACTTGTCCACAGGGCTGCGCCCAGGTAAGTGGCGGTGCCGGTGGCAGTACTTGAAGAAGGATCGGAACTGGCATCGCGCTTCAGCTGCGCAAACAGGTTACCGCTCCAAGCCTGAGGGCTCTGGTTATCGATGAGGTAGCTGACAACCAGGTCGTATTCACCGCGCTTGAACGAGAAACGCTTGATGTAGTTGACGCCGCCGTCACTGAATTTCAGGTCAACAACCAGTTGATCCTGGCCATCAGCCAGTTGAAAGCTCTTTTGGTCGGCCGAATACAAAGGGCGACCCGACGAACGGGCATCTGGACCATTCACACCGGTCAGGCCACTTTGGGCCAGGTAAACGCGCTCGCCACCGTTATCGAACAGTTGGAACGGAATATCCGGATGGTCCTGACGACGTGGGTATTTCGGCAGCATCAGCTGCACGATGTCGCCACCGTTTGGATCGATAGCCAGTTCCAACACATCGGTTTTGATCCGGATCAGCTCTTTGCTGACAACTGCCGGAGCAAGCGTTTGGGTGTTGGCATCAGCATTGGCACTCGGAACGTCGGCAGTGGCCGAACCGTTGTTGCCCAGCGCAGTGTCCGGCAAGGACGCAGTGGTGCTGGAAGCAGCTGTCTGAGTCGGCAGGGCTGCTTGCCCGTAGTCCTGGTTCCATTTCAGAACCAGGGCATAGGACACGATTGCCAGGGCGACGATCAGGATCGTGCGTTTAATATCCATGATTACTCGGCTATCGAAGAGGTACGGGGAGTTGGTGCAGGCGGAACCGGGTCAAAACCACCAGCGTTCCAAGGGTGACAGCGACCGAGCCTGCGAACAGCAAGCCAGCCGCCGCGTAGAACACCATGATTTTCAATGGCTTCATACGCGTAGCAGGAGCAACTGGGGTAGAAACGACAGTGACTGGCCATCAGGGGACTGATGGCATAACGGTAGAACTGGATCGGAACGAGTGCCAGTTTACGCATCTTGACTGTCTACCCCTACAGAATCGGCATTTACCACTGGAGCAGGCCGACTGCGTGCAAGGCGCTTCCAGAGTTTGCCGAAGTGCTGATGCAATTCTGGATTTTCTATATCGCCCAAACCTTTTCGCGCGACGATGACGATGTCCCACCCTGCCAACAATTGCTGGTGGCAGCGAAACGAATCGCGCATCAAGCGTTTGAGGCGATTGCGCTGAACGGAGAGCTTGACGCTCTTTTTCCCGATAACAAGCCCCAAGCGGGGATGCTCAAGACCGTTCTCACGCGCAAGGATCAGCAGGTTTTTACCTGGAACCTTGCCGGTAGGAGAGTCAAAGACCGCTTTGAAATGTCGGGGTGTCAGAAGACGTTTGTCCCGACTGAAGTCCTGACTCACCACCTGAGCCGAAAAATCAAACTGCCAGACGGGCACGGCCCTTGGCGCGACGACGCGACAGGACGGCGCGGCCGTTTTTGGTGGCCATGCGAGCACGGAAACCGTGGGTGCGTGCGCGCTTGATGGTGCTTGGTTGGAAAGTACGTTTCATGGCGTGTTACCTGGTTCGTCGACAACGGGCCGGAATGGCCCCCGTTTTAAGAGACCGGCGATTCTAGAGAAAGCAAGCTCGCAGGTCAATTTCCAACCAACGTTTACTTCACACATCTCTATCAGTGTCCGACCAAGGGCAAGCCGATCAGAGAACCGCTTAGATATAAAAATAAAGAAGGACATTATTTAAAGCTTTTCTGTAAAGCTTATAAAACTTAGGGGGCACCTCACCTGTGGATAACCACCTAAGAGCCTTTGTTTCCGTACTGTACAGAGAATGGTAACCTTGTCCACAAGCGGTGTTTGAGCTGTGCGGAGACCTCGGATAAGGTGTGCATGGAATAGCGATTTATCCACAGGCGAGTTATCCACTGACTTGCGGACAGGGTTGTGCATAGATCTCAAGGACGGTTATCCACAGACCTTATGCACACCCTTAATGACTTAAAACATAGGCTCAATGCGATTTGAACCTTCACCTGCATGTGGATAAGTGGATGGCTCACCGGTACAATGACGTTTGTTTTTGCCTCACCGGCTTTCAACTCAGGGGATATCC
>NZ_JBYQOU010000002.1:0-364516 GCF_057838865.1 Pseudomonas sp. KH_021
ATGAACGAAATCGTCGAAGTGCATCCACAAACAAATCACAAGGTCACGAAAGCGAATGACCTCGTGTCGGCCTCATACAAGCTGACCCTTCAAGAACAGCGATTGATGCTCATCGCGATTGGCCAGATTGACTCCCGAAAGCCGATCAACAAGCCAATTACCGTACGCGCGACGGATTTTGCTGACGTCTACAATCTTCCCCTCAAGCAAGCCTATGAGGCGATGATTGACGCCTGCAACACGCTGTACGATCGCGACATCAAAACGAAAGAAAGCAAATCCAAAACCGTCCGTTTCCGTTGGGTCGACCGCGTTGAGTACGAGAAGGGTGAGGGGTACGCGAAGCTTCATTTTACGATTCACGTACTGCCATACCTCAGCATGCTCAACAAACACTTCACCACATACGAGCTAAAACGCGTTGCGCATCTGAACAGCATTCACTCGATCAGAATGTTCGAGCTGCTGATGCAGTTTCGTGAGACAGGTTGGTACACGATCGAAGTGGAAGACCTCCGCGAGATGTTGGAGCTGGGAGACAGCTATGCCAGGTTCAACAACCTGCGCCAGAAGGTCATTGATCCATCCATCAAGGAGCTTAAAGCCAAGAGCAACCTTGATATCACCTACGAAACTCATACCGAAGGTCGTACGGTGAAGCGATTGACCTTTCATTTCAAAGAAAGCGATCAGATGCGTTTGGATCTTGCTGAACCGCCTGAGGCATTGGCCGCTGTAGGTTGATTCCCAATCAACCCTGGCCAGGGATTGAAAATTAGCGCCAGTTGCAGCACCACAATAATCAGCCATGGATCAGGTCGATGGACATCAAACATTTCCTCGAACAGCGCACCGCGTTCATCCGACACTACTTTGACGAGGCCTCAGCACCTTTTCTGGAGACTATTCGGAAAATTGATTCTGAGGAGGCGCCGTTCGAGCCTCCGTACTTCGACCCTGACACGATGAGTAATGAGCCCGCTTTTCTCGACGAATGGCTTCGTGCTCAAACAGGGGTAGAGGTGGTCGGGCAAACTTGCGTCTCAATGCTTTCGGAGAGTTTGAAGGTCTTCTTTGCCACGCACGAGCAAGAGGCGGGGCTTGATTGCGAGAAAGAGTGCGGACCTTTCAAGAAAGGGTTTATTCAGGGGTACCGAACCTGTTTTGCGAAGCACGGCGTGAATTGGAGCAGCTGCCCAGCCGACTTCAACATCCTGGAGCAAGTGGTCCTTGCCAGAAATGCGAGTCAGCATGTCAATCGGATAACGGACACACGCGCTAGCCATAGCTCGGCGACACTCAAAAAGCATCCAAGTCCATTGTTCGTCAGTGACTATGAGAAAAAGCTGATGAAAAGCCGCGGTGGCAGCTGGATGATCGATCCTGCGATCCACGTGAGTCGCGAGGATCTGCATGCAGCGATCTCGGAGGTGGAAAAGCTCGCGAAGTGGCTTCAGCAATGAGCCAGCGGCAATCAATCTCTCAAGTGGGAACTGTGGCGGTCCTGGACTGGAAGTCTTCGTGCGCGTTCCAACGGGTTCTACAAGTAGACGACTACGGCTGCGGGGTAGCCTGTTTGGCAATGCTCGTCGGCAAGAGTTATGAGAACGCACGCAAGACATTTCTTCGCCTTGGTTTCGGTCCTGGCCGACCACGGCGTGAACCGTTCTCCTCAAATTTCAAAGAATTGATCGCCGCTCTGCACGAGCACGGCCTGAACGCACGCATGGTGCGATGGAAAGGCTGGGAGCACGTAAGCGGCGCTGGGATTATCAAAGTGCGCTGCGGCGGCGACAGTCCTGCAATTGATTGGCATTGGGTAGTGGCGGAGAGGCACCCCTTGTACGGGGTCGTGGTGCATGATCCGCTGCAATGGGCTCTACCGAGCTTTGCCGTGCCACCGCGAGACACACCTTTTCGGCCACTATCAGAACTGGCCCCATACGGAAACTGGATCGTCATCGAACGCCAATGATTCGGTTAACGGTAAGCGACCCAGTTTTGTATTTGCAGGGCAGGGGCGGGGTTCTCCT
The DNA here is from genome assembly GCF_057838865.1 of Pseudomonas sp. KH_021. Classification (NCBI taxonomy): domain Bacteria; kingdom Pseudomonadati; phylum Pseudomonadota; class Gammaproteobacteria; order Pseudomonadales; family Pseudomonadaceae; genus Pseudomonas; species Pseudomonas sp. KH_021. The sequence continues at coordinate 2,034 of NZ_JBYQOU010000002.1, forward strand.
ACATTGTTCAACAGGGTGCTGCAATGACAGATGAAGACTTGATTGAACGGCTGCTTTACACCGGCGAAGGCGTCACCCTGGACTACAAAAGGCAGGGGTACGTAACTGACGGGTCCGATCCCATGCCAAAAAGTGAGTTGCTGAAGGACATGCTGGCGTTCAGTAATACCTGGCGATCAGAACCGGCGTATATCCTGATCGGGGTAGACAACAAGGATCAGTCAATTTTTCCTGTCGACCGCCATCCCGACGATTCAAGGCTCCAAGAGCTCATAAACTCCAAAACGAACCGACCCATAGTTTTCTCTTACCGGCCTGTCACCTACAAAAATCAGTCGCTTGGGCTTTACACGATTGAGGTCCAGGAGCGCCCTATATTCGCCAAGAAAAAATTTGGGAATGTTGAGCAGAACACCGTTTATGTCCGCCGCGGTTCGTCCACAACAATCGCGGACCCGGAACAGATCGCCAAAATGGGTGCAATGGACGCTCAAAAAATGGCAGCAGGCAAACCCTTGCTCAGCATCGAGATGTCTAGGCTCGACGATCAGTCTTCACTCAATGGCGGATTTCACTTTGAATACAACCATCTGCTCCTTGAGGACTATCCCGAGTATAGGGCTCCTTCGCACGGCTACGTGTTGAACCACATGGCGTTAAAAAATCGAGAGTTTTATCGTGAGCTGGCGCTGTATGAACAGGAAAAAGCGGGGGCGTTTGGATTCCGTATTCGGATAGCAAACAAGGGCACAGCTCCGGCAAATAGTGTGAGAGTGCACCTTGGCTTTGAGCCTGGAGGGACGTTACGACTGGTCCCCGAGATGACCGAATTGCCGAGTACCGAATTTAACTTCAGTACACCAAACATCCTCAATCCGGCGCATGCTCATTTCGACGTCCAGGAAGATTTTGATCGAACAACTGCTGTGTTCGGCTTCGGGAAAATTCACGCAGGGGAGGAGGTGTTGAGCAGCGACGTTTTTTTGATCACTCCTCCCGCGGAGCTCACGTCGATTCTAGTGCGAGTACATGCTGATGAGCTCAGCGTCCCCATAACTTTTTCTATTCCTGTAGTCGTGAAAGAAAACAGGCACGCCCTGAGTATGAATGACTTGCGTGAGAGGGCTTCAGGTCTCGAAAGGGCAGAATCTTGAGGCTTTTTAAAGGCAAATTACAACGGACTCATGTGATCCTTACCGTTGGAGTGGAAAGCCTTCGACTACATATTCCGGGTGCGGTGTTAAGGAGCCTGAGGTCGGCATACCGATCGAGGTAAACGCTGGGGCGCGATAATAAGGAAAATTTATGAGTTCGGATGAAAACACCGCGCCCCAGGCAGGTGATGCAGCGAACCTGGTGACGGTTGAGAACTTTGAGTCTATCGATCTCAATGCAGCGCTCGACGGTGTGACTACGGTCGAAGGGTACACATTTTTCTCGCCTCTTTTCAAAGCTGCAGATGATGCGGACGCCCGAGGAGAGCAGGGCGCTGCCTGCGCCTATCGACTGCATGCGACCCTCGCCGCCTTTTGCTTCAGAGTACAAGACCCGGCGACTATTTTCGCCCCCATGGTACGGGGTTTGGTGGAGCGCACTACCACTGCAAGCGATATTTCAACTGAGCAAAATCAAGTGTTGGCAGTGGTCGTCCCTTCATTATCACATCCAGCTTTACGAGCAAGGGTGGCGGATGTGGTCTGGTACAACGAGCGAAAGCGCTGGGACATGGCGGAAATCGCCGTAGACGCTTATTGCGAGGTCGTTGAAAAGCGTTTGTCGGGTGTGTATCGACATAGCTACTTGGATGAGGATTGGGTAGATGAGCATCTCATCGACTTCATCGAGCGTGCTCTGCAGATCCTTGCGGGTACCAATAAACGATCTAGCATTCCCGCGAGAGTAAAGGCCTGCGTGCTTGAACTGTACAACCGTGCAAAGGGTCAGCCGCAATTTACCCCCTTCATCCGAATCGCTCGCCTGGCGCAGAGCTATGATTTAACGACTTGGGGCATAGTTGCAGAGGATACGGAGCTTCTGGCGTCTTCTCTTGACGATGGCGCATACCCAATGGCTGTAAAGGGGCTGTGGGATTTAGCGGCGTACGCTCAAGGGAAACTGAATAATTTGGAGGCGCAGCGGCGTTGTAAAGGCGCGTCAGTGGATCAAACGCTTCGTATGCGCGATCAGGTCCATTCACCGATGGCCAAAGCCTCCTGGACTATGGACGTTATCGGCGAATTACGTGCTATCGGTGGCCACCGAGATCGGATCAAGGCTCTTCGGCTCGAACTGGCGGAGCTACAGGATCAAGCGTTAGATGAGCTTGCGGTTTTCACCTTCCCAATGGATTTCACTGAAGAGCGGAAGGGCACGGTTGAGCTGTTCGAAGGACTGACGCTTCCAGACATTTTTTATCGGTTTGCGGCCTGGTGGAGACCGGTACCAATCGCGGATCTGCGGGTGGCCGCTCTGAGAAACAGGGAAGAGTTCCTATTCAATTCGATGTCAAATAGTTACATCGATAGAAAGGGCAGGGTTGCTGCTTCCTCTCCTGGGGACGGGCATGCCAGCGGAGAGCCGGATGAAGAGTGGTTTAAAGCTCAATGGCTGCGTGAGTTAGACCTACGAAGGCATATCGCCGTTGCGTCTACAATTGACCCGGCATTACGAACTACGATACAGCGCTTTCCGATCGAGGAGCGCCATTTCCCCCCAATAGTTGCTGCCAGCCCCTTCGTTCCTCAAGGGCATGCGGAGGTTTTCGCGCTTGGATTTGCACGATTATTCCAAGGTGACTATTGCTCCGCGGCGTTTCTACTAATCCCACAGCTCGAAAACTCTATCCGTTACGTCATGACAAACGCCAGAAAAGAATCTTCCAAGATCAAACCCGATCTGTTGGAGGAGGACAGGTCATTGAGTGGTTTGCTGCAGAATATGCGCCCAGAGATGGATGCAGTATTTGGGGCAGATCTAGTGAATGAGATCGAGCTGCTCTTTCACCACAAGGCAGGCCCTAATTTGCGCCACCAGCTGGCGCACGGAAAACTCACGATGGGCGACTGCTATCACCATTCAGCCATCTATGGGTGTTGGTTGGTTTATTGGCTGACCTGCAAGCCGTTATTACGGACCTGGAAGCAAGATATCGCGCCTCTAATCGAAGCCGTCGCACACTGACGTGAGACGGCATTTTCAAGTCAGCAAGTTCTTCACTCGTCTTCGAAGTTGTAGCTGCCCGGCGCTAGATTTTCGAAGCGGGTGTACTTGCCGATGAAGGCCAGTCGTGACGTACCGATCGGGCCGTTCCGCTGCTTGCCGATAATGATTTCGGCGATGCCTTTGTACTCGGTTTCCGGGTGATAAACCTCGTCCCGGTACACGAACATGATCACGTCAGCATCCTGCTCGATCGCTCCGGATTCCCGGAGGTCGGAGTTGATCGGACGTTTGTTCGGCCTTTGCTCCAGGGAGCGGTTGAGCTGGGATAACGCCACCACCGGGCAGTTGAATTCCTTGGCCAGAGCCTTCAAGGAACGGGAGATTTCGGAAATCTCGTTGGTCCGGTTGTCGCCGCCCGAACCTGGAATCTGCATCAACTGCAGGTAGTCGATCATGATCAGGGCGACATCGCCGTGCTCACGCACCAGTCGGCGGGTCCGCGCGCGCATCTCCGACGGGCTGATACCGGCCGTATCGTCGATGAACAGCTTGCGATCGTTGAGCAAGTTGACCGCCGAAGTCAGGCGCGGCCAATCGTCGTCGTCCAGGCGACCGGCCCGAACCTTGGTCTGGTCGATCCGGCCCAGAGACGACAACATACGCATGATCAGCGATTCGCCTGGCATCTCCAGCGAGTAGACCAATACGCATTTGTCGCTGCGCAGCACGGCGTTTTCCACCAGGTTCATCGCAAAGGTGGTTTTACCCATGGATGGACGGCCGGCGACGATGATCAAGTCAGACGGTTGCAGGCCACTGGTCATACCGTCGAGATCGGTGTAGCCGGTGGACAGGCCGGTAATGGCGTTGTCAGTGTTGAACAAGGTATCGATACGGTCGATGGCCTTGGTCAACAGGTCGTTCACGCTCACCGGGCCACCAGTTTTTGGCCGGGCCTCAGCGATCTGGAAGATCTGCCGTTCAGCTTCGTCGAGGATCTCTTCAGCCGAGCGACCTTCCGGGTTGAAGGCGCTGTCGGCGATCTCGGTGGCGATGCCGATCAGTTGGCGCAACGTCGCCCGCGCACGAACGATCTGCGCATAGGCCTTGATGTTGGCGACGGACGGCGTGTTTTTCGCCAGCTCACCCAAGTAGCCGAGGCCGCCGACTTGCGAAGTCTGACCTTCCTTGTCCAATTGCTCGGCAAGGGTCACGACGTCGATCGGCGAGTTCTGGTCGGCGAGTTTGGCGATCGCGCGAAAGATCAGGCGGTGGTCATGCCGATAGAAATCGCCGTCGGACACCTGATCGAGCACTCGCTCCCAGGCGTTGTTGTCCAGCATCAAACCACCGAGCACGGCCTGTTCGGCCTCGATGGAATGCGGTGGCACCTTCAGGGCAGCGGTTTGCAGATCGTACTGCTCGGGAGCGGAGATTTCGTTCATAGACTAGGGCTCAATGGGTTAGAAACGGACCTTGGGCAAGCGACCTTGAGGGGCGCATCGGAAACTACTGATATCGGCGTTGCTATTTTTTGGGTCGACCGGCGCCTCTTCTGATCCCAGACACGGGGGTCATGACCCTTACCAATTTGCTCTGAGTGGCAAGGTCTGAGGCAACCATTCTGCCTAGGCGAGGGTGTTCATCTATGACCTCAACGATGCCGAGTTCAAGATCAGTGAAATCATGAGTACCAGGCAGAAGAGTCTCAAAACGGGTGAACCGGTCGATGAACTTCAACCTGCAAAATCCCGTAGGGCCGTCGCGGTGCTTGCCGATAATGATTTCCGCGGTGTCTTTGAATTTGGTATCTGGGTGATAAACCTCGTCCCGGTACACAAACATAATGACGTCCGCGTCTTGTTCAATCGCACCTGACTCACGAAGGTCCGAATTCATGGGGCGTTTATCAGGACGTTGTTCCAGCGAGCGATTCAGCTGGGACAGTGCCACCACCGGGCAATTGAACTCCTTGGCCAACGCCTTTAGCGATCGGGAAATTTCCGAAATCTCATTCGTTCGATTTTTGCCGCTGGCGCCGGGGATCTGCATCAGTTGCAGGTAATCGACCATGATCAAACCGAGCTCGCCATGCTCGCGCGCGATGCGTCGTGTGCGGGAGCGCATATCGGATGGACTGATTCCGGAAGTGTCGTCAATAAACAGCTTTCGATCGTTGAGTAGATTGATCGCCGAAGACAGACGAGGCCAATCGTTGTCCTTCAGTCGTCCAGAGCGAATCTTGGTCAAATCGATGCGGCCAATGGAGGCAAGCATGCGAAATATCAAGGATTCGCCTGGCATCTCCAGGGAGTAAACCATTACCGGTTTTTCGCTGTGGAGCACCGCATTCTCAACGAGGTTCATGGCGAATGTCGTTTTGCCCATCGAGGGGCGACCCGCCACGATGATCAAATCAGCAGGTTGTAAGCCGTCGATCTTTTTATCCAGATCCGTGAAGCCACTGGAGAGACCTGTAATGGTCTTTGCTGATTTGGACCGCGCATCGATTTTCTTTTTTGCCCTGGTCAGGAGTTGAGTAACACCCGTAGGGCCACCACGCTTTCGACTTGTAGTGACGAGCGTCAGCACTCTGCGTTCTGCGTCTTCAATCAAATCAGCGGCGGATCTGCCTTCAGGACTCTGTGCGTTCTGGGAAATGTCATCGCACGTTGTAATGATCCGCCTAAGCTTGGCGCGCTCCCTGATAAGGCTCGCGTAAGATTCGATGTTTGCGGTTGATGGAGTGTTGGCCAAAAGCTCCTTCAAGTACTCCAGATGCCCTGCGTGATCGGATTCAGGCTCGTTGCTCAGATGGTCATGAAGGGTAACGACATCAAACGCGATTCCTCGATCAGCGAGAGTGCTGATAGCGCGAAAAATCGTTCGATGGGCCGACAAAAAGAAATCGTCGACAGCAACCAGATCAACCATCGACTCAAACGTAGAATTGTCCAGCAGCAAACCACCAAGCACAGCTTGCTCGGCCTCGATTGAGTGAGGCGGAATACGCTGTGATTCTGTGGGCGCATCGGTGGCGAGTCGGGTCATCAATATTTCTGCTAGTCGGTGCCGTCAGAGGCCGGAGATTCAAATGGTTTTTCGTCAGATTTCGAAGTCAGGCGCAATGACCCAAATTTGCCCCTTGCTCGCGACCGCCACAGGCCTCACTCGAAGAGCATAGGTGGCGTGGGTAATCGTGATTTTTCCGGTCAAATAATGCTTAGCGACACTGAGTACATACCGCATTGATTACTCCTCATTAAGTCAGCGGATTGCCGGTCAGGTCGAAGTACTTGCTAGACAAGACCGACATTTCAGCGCAGCGCAGTCGGTTGTTTACTCGGTGCTCTCACGCGCATTAACTTCGTCGCGCCGCGCCAAGGCACGCTGCATGTAGTCAATGGCCTTTTCGAGCGCAGCGACGGCCCAATCAGGGCAGGGGCTGGAGCTTGGCTTATCCGGGTCATTGACCCATGATCGTACTGTTCGCACTGAGCAAGGCCGTTGAGTGACAGCGGCGACCAACTCGGCGCTTTTGGCTTGGGTAATCCCGTAAGCCTTCAGCAAGTGCAGATAACGTGTGCGATTTTCCACGCGTTCCTCGCTTAATGGGTAATAGGCAATCTTGCCTAAGCAAGTATATAGGCAATCTTGCCTATGTTTTAAATTAATGGAATGCCGAGCGAAAGGTCGTGGATTTAGAGAATTAAAACTGTCGCAGGAGGGCCACGAATTTCACGGTCTTCAGCCTCATTGAGAGGAAGCGCAAAACTGTCGCGATCGCCCAGAACGCCGGTTTGGGCAGATGCGCTAGAGAATTAAAGCTGTCGCAGCAGCCACTTTCAGATCACCCAGATTGACAACCCGTGTGAGTGGGACTAACACCAGTAGAGCAAGCGGTTCATCATGAACCGACTCGACAATCGATCGTCCAGCGATCTATCGGTGTTTTGCTGTCCCGAGCGTGGATGACATTGCTCAAAGGGGATAGCTATGCGTGTGATTAAACTCAATAGCCGTTGGCAGCGCCTGGCCGTCGGAATCGCCTCATTTCTCCTTTCATCATCGGCCATGGCATGTGGTGGTGTCTTCGACGTTGCCTGCAACTTGCAGAATGGCGGCATGAGCCCTGAGAACTTGGGTAGACAAGGTGAAATTATCGTCCAGGATGCAGGTAATACTGTTCAGAAGGCCGGTCAGGATGTCGCGAATGCCGTGAACGAACTACAAGCCAACTTATTGACTGGTCCGATCCTAGAGCAAGCCATACGGGCTTCGCGGGACACGGCAATCAATGGCTCTGTTCCTATACCGGACTCCATCCGGCGGCAGCTGACAGGGTACGCGTCGGAGGATTCCATGAATCAGGCCAGATACAAGATCGGGGATAATGGGTTTGTGAACCTGGCCCGCCTTCTTGAACAGGGTGGCGCTGCACAGGCAGTCACCTTGATTGACGTCATAGTGTTCAGAGATCCAACAGGCGCTGCTGACCCTTCGTTATGGGCACATGAGCTAGCACATGTTGATCAGTACAGTCGCTGGGGTGTCACCAGTTTTGCCGTGCGGTATGCCCGTAATGCCAACAGCGTTGAAGACGAAGCTTACGATAAAGGGGATGGCTTCTTCGCTTGGGCCCAGCAGGTGCGCCCAGGCCAAGTGGTGACTGCCACGGTGTCCTCACCTACGATACCTGTCCCCGTGCCTAATCCGATGCCAATGCCCGTCGGCCTGCTGCGTGGCGCGGTAACCCAGCCTTGCGGTTGCTGGGGCCCTACGACTGGCGTTAACCCAAACTCAAGCTGCGCGAGCGGCACAAACATAGCGGTGGCATGCTCAGGCTTCTGCTACGCAGGTGGTAGACCTTACGGATGGGTTTGCCAATGACACGAAATTAGAGAAATAGAACTGTCGCAAGAAAACCGCGCGGAGGCGCTTGCGCAGGATTGTGACCGTGTCGGCACCACGCGGTACGCATTGGACCGCGTGCCTGGCAACGCCTCCGGTGCGACAGACTGCCGGCGTGGCCATCCAAAAAACCGCTGATCACCGGTGGGATAATGGGTGTATACCCCATCATCTGTGGCTTGGTGCGCAGCTTTTAAAGGTCTGCGACAGTTTTAATTCTCTAAAACCAGTCGCCCTTACACGTCCTTATTTACTGCTTGGAGACCTGTACGGAGTAGAGCGATCCGTCTATTGAGCCATAATCTCCAGAGAAACCCAGAATGAAACGTTCGCCCTTTTCATATTTGCTGTGACCGGCTTTAGCGGCTTCTTGCGGGTCTGTGACCAGCCAGCCGTAAGCTGCGTGCGGAGCGAGTGTGCTGTTGCCCATGCAGATTTTCAGCGCGGCTTTAGGGACGACTGTTGCAGAAGCCTGGTTCATTACTTCCGCTGTCTGGCAACCGTCGTCTGGGACGACCAGACTGAACGCAAGAGGCTCAGATGCCCCCCGAGAGTCCATCTTGACCTTCCATAAAACGGAGTTGGTTTGGTCGGCTTGCGCTGTGACTGCAAGGGCAGCAGATAGGGCAACTGTGAATAGGGTGATGCGTATCATGTCATTTTTCCGTGAGAACTAGCGGGTGTGGTTTGCGTAGCCGAAGGCGGTGCCGCGAATCATTTCTTCGGTGGCACGATTTCATTATTCATAGTTTCCCTTACCTGGATGGATCGACCACTACCCAGCATTTGGCACCGTTTTGATCATCACCTCCCTCGGCGATAAAGACGTGGCCAGCTTCATCGAGGGCATACGCCCCTGGGCGTTCGTGGATCGCGTCCCGCAAGCAATTTTTCCATCCATATACCTCGCCCTGCCAAACCAGTACCACGCCGCCATGGCGCTCTTGGTTGCCTGCGCGCCATTGGGCGACGGTTGCGTGTAGTTCATCGATAAGCTGACTCATGGTCGATTACCTGTCTGTTTGCGCGGACGAAAAAAACGCGCCTCTCTACTGCCTCGGCCCCGCGTTTTAAGACGGGGCCTGGGAGGTATGCAGCGTTATTCTCAGCAGCCGAGGCGGCGGTCGGCATTGGCTTGGTCTACATCAGAGTCGGTCATACCTGTGAACAGGTAGACCACTGGTGCACGTGCTGAGCCGGGTGCGCGGATGGTGAATTCGCTTGCGAAACCCATTGCACGTAATTCATCGCGCAGCCACTTCATTTTGGACAAGGCTGGGTCGATTGGGTCTGTACCCAATTTGGAAGCGTGTTCCTGTGTTTGCTGCCAGGATTTAGCTGCGTCAGATCGCGTCTTGCGCACAACCTCCAGCAGTTGAAATACCTCGGCGTCGGGGTTGGCTTCGCGAGCCGAGACCGTATCGAGTATTGATTGCAGATTCTGCAGTTGGTCCAAGGTGACGGGCAAGTAGTAGCGAGTATCGGTCATGGGTACTCCTCAGTTTTATCGGAGGCGAAAATGGGTGTCCTTCTACGCACATGGCCCCGCGTTTGCGGGGCTTTTGGCGTGCCTGGTAGGCATTCCTACTTGATTACCCTTCCTGCTCGACCAACTCAAAAACTGTTCCATCGACACGGGTTAGCGTCAGACCAGCAACGTGACCAGCGACATGATTTGGGAATTTCGGCGAGCCATCGGGCAAGTTGACGCGGTAAAAAAATACACCGTCAGCCGTCACATCGCCGACGTGAAAAGAACCACCTTCAAAGAAACAGTTATCTTGAAAATAGCCTTCGGTAAACGTTTGGTGCCCAACCGGACGCATGCGATAAATCTTCCCAGCCTGCATGTTTTGCGTCATTCGTCATTCCCTCGTATCCACGGACGCGCGAGTTGGCGTCCCTCTACGTCCTTGGCCCCACAACAATGGCGGGGCTTTGGTTGTTCCTGCGATTTTTCCAGATAGGTTCAGTCTTCGGCCCCGGCCAGCACTCGACTGTCGAAGCTCGCCCGGCGCAGGCCCAGTTGTTGAGTGCGGACAAAGATCGAGGCGCACTCAACGCAAGTGATTCTTTGCCCCCGTGGCGCCTCAACGGTGCCGTGCATCCCTTCACTAGGGTCGTTTGCATCGAGGCCGTAGAGGGTATCGTAATCGTGCACTACTCCAGCGGCGTGCCATTCGACTTCGCCTCCTTCAACTTTAACGCCAACGGCTTTGCTCATTGTATTGGCTCTTCCTTGATTAGACGGGGAGGTTGACGAACACAGGGGAGTTAACCGCCGAGGCGCAGATTTCTGCGCTGTCTACGCATTCCTCCCACGCCACAGGACTGATACAACCAGCATTGGCCACATCCCACTCGCCGGCCTCGTTGAGAGTCACAGAACATACTTGGCCATCCTCAAGGAATACAGCTTCGCCATTCGACTGACGTAGCGCCTTGCCCGGCAGGTCTTGCAACACCGCTGCGTAGGCATCGAGCGCTGCGGCAAAGGTCAGGTTGTTAGGGGATATTGTCATCGGTGTCTTTTCCTTTAACTGGTTAAGCGGCCCTGCGTGCCGGGCGCCGGGATCAGTTGATTCCGAGAATCGAGACCAACTGATTGTAATCATCACCTTCCGGTGCCCGCTCATCACTGTCCATCTTCTCGCCGAGCTCGATGACAGCACGCACCATCGCTTTCAACTTTTGCTCCGCCACTACGAAAATTTCGCGATCCAGTTCGCCGCCAGACTCAGCAGCAAGATTTAAGGCTTCAAGAGCAAGGTTTAGGGCGGTCTTATTAGTCATTGCGAGCGTCCTCAGTGATTCGTTTCAATGAGAAAATTTTACCGTATTCGGAAATAATGCCACTCTGTGACGATCGATGTTTGATCGCGGCTTACCTGTAAAGCCAGGTGATCGTCTGCTGTAACGCATCACACGCACGGTATGCGATCGGGCCGCTGGCCAACTGGGTATGTTTGAACGCGAATTAGAATGACCGCCCCTTGTGTGGAAGGACGAGCTCCGAACTGGGGCGCAGGCCCGGTCGCGTTCGCTGGAAAACCCCGAGCGGTGCCGATGACGCACCGCAATCCACGCATCGAGCGCGGCAAGACAGATCGCGGAGGGAAATCGACTAGAGTCCGCCCAGGCTAAATTATTTGGAAGATAGGACATGGCGAGTACCAGACGGCCAAAAAACAAGGGGCCAGATCAGTTTGAGGTCGTAGAGATTCTCAAGAACGCGGTCAGTTCCATACAGCTTGGTGTTGAGGATTTCGTTATCAGCAGAGACAAGCCTGGGCAATCCGCGCGGGCGCTCTCGGCAGCGAGAAATATCTATGCAGGAGTGTTATTACTTTTCAAATATAAAATTGCATCTCTGGCTAAGACGCCAGAGCAGGCAAAGGCGCTGATCTATATCCCCCAAGCTATACTTCCTCATGTGACGGACTCTGGCGCAATAGCATGGTCTCCAACGCCGCATGCCCGAAATACCATCAATACAAGCATGATCGAAGCGAGACTGAAGAGCTTAGGCATCTATCACGACTGGAGTGCGCTAACGCCGCTTCGGGACTGTAGAAATGCTCTTGAACATTTGCACCCAACAGACCCTGTAAGTGGTATCCAAGCATCTATCGCCGCGCTGTTCCCCATGCTCGGACGCTTCATTACGCAGGAATTAGGGGAGCTGCCTGGCGCTTTACTCGGTGACGCCTGGCCTACGATGCTCGATACCCACGAATTTTTTACAAGTTGCCAGGCACAGATTAGTCAGGAATGGGCGGCTCTTGATTATCCTCTCGCCGCAATTGAATTCATGGGTGAGTGTATCTGCAGGGCTTGCTACTCATCACTGCTAAGGCCATTGCAGGAAGACGTCGATAACTGCATCTCCATCGATACCACAGATTTTCGGCTTCAGTGTTACGCGTGCGGCCAGGTCGAATCCGCGATCCTTTTTCTGGAAGAAAACTTTTCAGATGCTCACGAGGATCCCTTCGCTCAAATGGAGGTTGAGAGAATCCAGGAATGCCGATTCTGTAACGTGGGGATGTATCTGATATCGGACTCAACCTGTCATTGGTGTGGGCATGAGACGAAGTGGCCAAAGTGCGCTCAGTGCGAGCAACCTATCGCCGAACACATTACGAGGGAGGGGGGAACGTTGTGCGACAGATGCGCCGAGGACAACTGGCGATTCGAGCAGAGGTAAATAGTTTATGGAAAATTGGTTAAGACTATTTTGCTGCGGCGCGGATCGGCGCTGCGCAGGTAAGTGCGCTCGTCCTCGATCGGCCCTGTTTCGGTGTGGATCTTGACGGTGCCGGTGCGGCTCGCCATGTAGTCGGGGAGCTGTTGCAGCAATTGGGCCTTGGTCGGGGCATTGAGCAAGGTCTGTTCTTTGCCCTGGGCGTGCAGCTTCCAACCTATGCCATCGGCGACGACGTGGAAAATCTCCATGGTCTGCTCTCTGCGGGGTGGGTTTCTCGATGGGCATCGGCAACGCGCCGGAGTTCCACCTTGCTGACTAAGCCACGTCCTCGCGCTCGGCATCGAGTTGCCGCCATAATTCGCTTTCGATGAACTCGGCATAACGCTCGGCCAGTTCCGCGCAGCCGTTGCGGCCTAGCTCCGTGGGAACATTGTTCTCATCGTAAAACACGCCTGACACCACGCGAAATTCAAGTTCGCGGTAGCCCTTGGCATCCCAGTCGCTGGTCCACGTCGAGGGATTGGGCTCGACATTCACCAGCTCGGTGATTTCGCACTGAAGCACAAAGCCTTCAAAACTGACTTCGTACACGAAAACCTCCCGGCATGGAGCCGGTGGACTTCCCGCTATGGAGATTCGGGTGAGTCCATTTGCAAACTGATTTCAGCGGCGGTTTTGTCTTCGCGCAACCCGCAAAACACGGCGTGACGCAGCTTGCCGCTCGGTGTGATTTCCGCGTACTTCACGTCGCAAACGAGCTGCGGGGCCACCCATACGACGGTCAGCCCTTTCGCCACTGACGGCGGCATCTGGAGCGGCGATTCGGGCTGTTCCAATGCTCCCAACTTGCCGCGCAAAAGCTTCAGCGTGCGGCTGTTGAAGCCGGATCTGACTCGACCGGCGTAGACCAGTTGCCCCACATCATTGTGCAGACCAACCAGCAGCGAACCAATACCGGCAGCCGCCTTGGTGAAGCCAAGAATGATGAACTCGCTCCGATTTTCGCACTTGACCTTGATCCAGTTGCCATCGCGCTCGCCCGTGTACGCACTACCGACGCGCTTGCCGACCACGCCTTCCATCTGGAGCCGACAAATATTTTCTAAAAGATGGTGGGGGTCAACGTCCAGCGTCTCGGAAAAACGCACCCGGTCGAGTGAACAGATAGCCAGCAACTCGCTGAGCAATTGGCGGCGCTGTTCAATGGGCCGTGCGCGCAAGTCGAGGCCGTTGACCCACAGCAAATCAAATGCAAAATAGACAATAGCATCGGTCTTGCCCGAGCTGAAAGCCACTTGCAGCGGCTGGAAAGTGGGACGGCCTTCATCGTCCTGAATGACCACCTCGCCGTCAATCCATGCGGACTCGACGGGTAGGTGTTGCAGATCGCGAGCCAGTCGAGGCATTCGGCGCGTCCAGTCGTAGCCGTTGCGCGTGTACAACGCTACACCCGATTCGATCCGGGCGAGCATGCGATAACCGTCGAATTTGATTTCATAAAGCCAGTCGCCGCTAATCGGTGGACGACTGGCCATGGTTAACAGCTGCGGCTTGATACGCTCGGGGCAGGGCGTGACCTTTGGCGATTTCATCACATCAGCCTCTATGCAAGGGCGATAGTCAGTTGATTCTTCAGGTCACCAAAAGGTCAAGGAAAATGCGGGGCGGGTGGCTTAGCCAGTAGCAAGAAGCACAGCGAGGTCCTCATCTGACAATGTGGTCTCCTGGTCAAAGGACAATCGCTCCGCAACAGCCGGTACCAGTGGCAATAGTCTCGTCTGGCCAGTCGGGGCGAAGCAGCTCTTCCCACTTCGATAGTAGGAGGCACCCGCGTAGGCATCACCGTGGCTGATGATAATTCTCCGTTGCCGCCCGCTCGCCGGATTGACGACTCTTACCAAGCGATAGCGATTCATATGGTGTTGCTGCATCGACAAAATGAGGGTTTGGCCCGCGCTGGGTGGATTCTCCTCAAAATGTTCCTTGGTTGACTCGAAAGTGAAATTCAGGAGTCGGCGGGCGAAGAGGGTCGTGTAGTGGTCGGGTATCAGTGTGTCCTTCAATGAAAATTTCCTTGTCGTTCGAAGTGGACTACGAGGCCGTTGGTTGCCTGAGCGGGCAGGCGAACAGCGTTGCAAATGAGCTAGGTGCCAGCCGCACAATATGGTAAAACGCGCAACGTTTGGGATTTTTGGGTTTTTAAAGTGGGCATCAATGTAGAAGGCAAGGAGGTGTTCTACACCGAGGAGCATCAGCAACTCGTTGATACATCCGTCGAGAAGAACCCCTTCAGCCAAATAGCCCATGGCATTCCGGTTCGTTCGGTTTTCCGTAGGAGAACGGCCAGCAACAATGACAAAGGTGACGGCAACCCACTGATTTATGCCCTTAAAAGGAGTTTTGGGTGGCGGATTCAGCTGATTGAAGTTCTAAAGTTCATGCCAAATCTTCGCTGCATTGTCCAGGTGGCTATGCAGGAGGAGCCGTATGACGCAATTGTTGCATTGCCGTCCAGCCACCCAATAGCCGGGACGTTGGCAAAAATCGCTGGCCGGTACCAGCGTGAAGCCGTTATGCATTTCGACATTTTTGAAAAGTGCTCGAACGCAGAAGTCGCACAAGGACTACAAGCAGATCTGCAAGCTCGGCTCATTCCTAGCAAAGATCGCCGGGGTGTGACATCGCTAATTCACTCTCTCGGTACCTCACCAGATCAGCTTTTTTCGCTAAAGCTTGTTGATAATCACCTACGCGGCTATACCAACCCCTTCAAATTGACCGGGTCTGTGAGCTTTGCAGATCAAAGGGTTTTGATCGTCGACGACCTGCTTTCATCAGGGACATCGCTTTCAACAGCGGGAAGGCTTATCATTCAGGCTGGCGCCCAGCGTGTAAGCGCACTTTGCTTGCTGAGCTCTCTAGGGAAGGGTAAGCCGCGAACCTGATAGCGCTTGACAACACCTGCCTCCAGTGTTCAAATTTGAAGCGTAAACCGACCACTCGTATGCCCAGTGGTCATTAAATATGAAGCAGGCTTGCCTGCGGGCCCGAGCGAGCACCCTCAAGCGAGGTCAGGTTTTAAGAGCCAAATATCGCTACGTTAGGTATCGGCTAACGATGCAAAATGAAAGGGGAGCCTGGAGACAGGTTCCCTTTTCGTCTTTCTGGTGTTTGTTTTTTGCACCATTACCCCCTTCCGGACAAACGAGGTGCTATCCAGCGACCCTCTGTGTTGTCCCGTTCGTACTGATCTCAAATTCGATACATGGCGAGCCATCCCGACAGGTGGCGAGACCGTGCGAACACTCATTTGTACCCCTCAGCGTCCTTATCAGACCGTGTCGTTGTCCCCAGCATAAAATTGATGACTGAAATTCATGGTTTAGGGCCGAAGTGCGTCCTGCTTGCATTTTTTTGACGTGTTAGACAATTCAGACGTGTGGGACGAGGTCCCAAAAAACCACGTAGTGAGGTCAACAATGCAGGCCCTGGAAATCAATACAAACGGGAGCGTCCTGGTCGATGATGCAGGCGAGTTTTTTGCCCCGATGGCATCGGACCTAGTGGACAGCCTCGTCGGTGAATACCACTCCCTCAAGTCAAAAATTTGTGGTTTGGCTGAGGCAATGGGAGCCGAGCACTTTTCCAGTGTGCTGCACTACTTTGTAGAAGGAAACGTGAAGGAGCAGCGATACAGCATGCCCAGCACTGTGGCGGAATTGTTCCAAGTTGACGGTGCGGTAGCGCAACTGAACGCTCAATACTGGAACAAGGCTCTTCGCCTGACCGATGTGCTCGACTACATGCCACAAAAACGGCGAGAGGAATGGTTTGAGCAGATCCGGAACCCGCGTGGTAAGAAAAAACCTCGCAATAGTTGGAATCGTAATGAACCAGATGAGTGGGAAATAGCGGCTCTCCCTGCCTTTGAGGAGGATACCGTTCGTTCAACACTGGGAAGTTTGCTCGCCAGCAGAGCGAAATTTCTCGGTGAGCGGGTCGACGGTATTTTTCGCTCCTTAAGCCGCGATCATGTGACTAATCAACCTCAAGGCTTCCGAAAAAAACTGATTCTTCAAGGGGTTTTCGGCTCGCATACTGAAGGCGTCATCAACGATTTGCGCTGTGTAATTGCAAAATTCATGGGGCGTGATGAACCCAAGCACAGCGCGACAGGACCCGTCATCAAAGCGGCAAGTCGACAGAACGGTGAGTGGATGGCAGTCGACGGCGGCGCACTACGAATTCGTGTGTACGGTGGGCGTGGTACCGCTCACTTGCAAGTGCATCCGGAAATGGCTTGGCGATTAAATGCCATCCTTGCCAGCTTGTATCCTGCGGCTATCCCTGCAGAATTCCGCGAAAGACCTAAGACCAGGAAAAAACTCAAAGACTTCGAGCTTTTCGATCGACCATTGCCTTTCGCGGTCATTGCCCTTCTTGCAGGGATACGCGAAGTGAGTGAGCGCATTGAACCATCATGGCCTGAGCGATATCGCACTGTTCCCATGGCGCGGAATTTTGACTATGGCGATCACGACAAAGCGGTGCTGGCCGAAGGTGAAAAAGTGCTGGAGGCAATCGGTGGCGTTCGAGAAAAACATTATTGGAAATTCGACTATAACCCTGGCAACGTCCTCGATCAGATCGTCTGCTCTGGCTGCATTCCGGATCAGAAATCTCACCAGTTTTACCCAACCCCAACCAGCGTAGGTGAAGCAGCGATTGCTCAAGCTAATGTGGGCGCGGCGCCGGGTATGCGTTGGCTTGAGCCTCAAGCGGGGCAGGGCGGTTTAGCGGACCTTATGCCAAAGGATCAGACGTTTTGCATTGAGATCAGCCCGCTTCATTGTCAGATTCTGAAGGCCAAGGGTTATCAGGTAGAGGAAGCAGATTTCCTGAAGTGGCAAACCGGGCTTCGCGGGTTCGATCGTATCGTGATGAACCCTCCTTTCAGCGAATCACGATGGATAGCGCACCTAGAACATGCGTTTACGATGCTCGCCCCCAAAGGCCGACTTGTGGCCATTCTTCCAGCAAGTGCCAGAGGCAAGAACCTACTTCCCGGTTACGACCTGGAGTGGTCTCGCGTTTACGCGAACGAATTCGCCGGTACCACGGTCTCTGTCGTGATCCTGACTGCAACGTTGAAATGAGCAATCTGCCCATCGACTAAATATTTCGGGTTCTATTGGGTTTTTAAGACTGAACATCGAATCATCCACCGGCCCTGCTTTGCGGGGCCAAGTCGTTATATTGGGCACTGAATTTTTTAGGCCATCATCCTAAAACATCAGCGTCGTCAGGGTAGAACGGCGTGAGTTTTCGTGAGCTGGAACCCGCGCCAACGACCGATATTTGGGCGAGATAGAATCCTGCTGATGAAATCTCGTAGGCTACGATGAAATGACGCGCGCTTGGACTTTTGGACGAAATCGCACTGTGGATGTAATTAGTCGATTACACCTAAGAGGATCCGCACCGGCGCCTAATAGTCATGGACACTGACCATGCATGAGAGCGAAACCTTCGCCACATTGAAGGCGCGCAAACTGGCCGAGTTGCGCGAAGACGTTGCACGCGCGGCGAATGAAAATGACCCAGACCTTCGTATTTGGCGGCAAGGTTTGATCCATGGCCGGTTACTGGAGCTGCAAGCGTTCGGCGTATTGACGTTGCAAGAGAGCAATGCTTTTGCACAGGAAATGCAGCTGACGCTGGAAGAGCAGCCAATCGCAGCGAATGACCCTTATCTGCCCCCTATTGACCCTGGCTGAAAGCCCTTCGAGGACCTGGTGCCCAGTCTTGCGGATTATGCGAGCGGGTGATCACTTGGGCGAAGGAAAGTGAGCACCGGGTTGTACTCCCGTATTCCTCATCCCTGGTTAGGGGGAAAATGAGAAGTCGCGTCGACAGCGCTAATGCATCTGGTGGAACGCAGCAGATCCAATACCAGCGCTGAACCACCAATGAGGGGGACAATACACATATTCGTCTACCGCGGTGTGTCTTAGGGTGACGATTCCCTAGCCAATGGAGCATCGGAATGGCTTCCTTCCCGCAACGGGTTATCGACAACATTGTGCCGCTGTCCGTTGCTGACACTGTGCCTGAGGTGTTTACGGAATGGATGTTTACCGAACGGGCATACGACTACGGTAAGCCGGTAAAAACGTGTGAGCTCTGCGAGCAAGAGTCACTTCGGTACCATTTCGAGATCCGCAACCGGTTTACTCAGAAGACGTTGTGGGTCGGGTCTCAATGCATCCTCAAATACAGCGTTCCTGTTTTCGAGCAGGGGGCCTCCGTGTCGGATGCTGATGCAAAAAAACACCTCAATCTGTTGATGAAAAAAATGCAGATGGAGTCGTGTTTAGCTGCTCTGCAACGGCTCGCTGCAAGTGAAGGAAGCACCGTCCTGCAGCTGGCCTTGGATTACTACCGGACGAACAACGTGCTTTCACCTAAGCATGCCTACAGTATTTTCTGGCGCTTGAGCAGCCACCGGATTGATCACAATCCCAAAGCATTCAAAATCGATCTCAAGTCCGAGCAGCTAAAGCAGGATCTGAAGGCTATGGCCATTCATCACGTCCATGCGTTTTGGTCCGCGCTATCTACGAAGCAACAAGAGGTAGCCGTTGAACTGGGTCATCGCGCCCCTCCAACGTGAAATGTGGGGCGAGTTGCATTTTCTGAGGGCGTAGGACACTAGATTCAAATATCTGGGTGCCTTCGGTATGACGACTTTTCAAACACCTGACCTGTTTCAACCCCGCGACTCACGCCTTACTGTGCTCAGCTTTGGAGGCGGGCAAGATTCAACGGCTCTCCTTGAGCTGTACATCAACGATGTTGGCTTTCGGGAACGCTACGCGCCTCGCGATTTTATGGTCGTGATGAGTGACACCGGTGACGAGTACCCCGAAACCTACTCGCACGTAGAAGAGACACGCCTTCGCTGCCTGGCTAAAGGAATTGAATTTCACTTCTTGACAGCGGACATGGGCTTTCACTCTGAGAGTTGGCAGTCGCTTAAGCACTTTTATCGAACGAAGGCGACAATTGGCAGCAAGGCTTATCCAAAAACCTGCACCGATCGTCTCAAAATACAGCCGATTTATCGGTTTCTTGAACAATGGCTGAGCGACAAGTACGGGGTTTCCTGCAACAGGAAAAAGGGCATCCGTGAGTTCGCTGCAACCTACGGCAAAATCAATGTGATGTTGGGTATTGCAAAGGGTGAAGAGCGGAGGGTGGCTGCGCCAGATACCAATCCAAATCGGTGGTACCGGGAAAGCATTTCGAATCTCTATCCGTTGATCGATCTAGGAATGGATCGGGCCGCGTGCCAGCAATTCATTTCGAGTCTTGGACAGGCTGTCCCACCCCCTTCGAACTGCAGGAGCTGCCCTTGGCTGAGCCTTGAGGAGCTTGAGTACCTCAGACGCTTCGAACCAGTCCATCTTAAAGAATGGATCGCGCTCGAGGCTGCCAAGATTGAAAAGCACCGGGATAAGGAAAGCGTGATCGTCATTTCTAAGCGCGGTCCGCAGGTGGTCAACCGTAATTATGGGGTCTTCGGACTGGATCTCCTTCCCAAAAAGATCGAGGAAGCTACTGCAAAATTCCTCAGTTGGTCCGATGAGCAAATCAAGCAGTACCGAATGAGCCATGGCCACTGCGTGGCAACAGCGTACTGAAATCAATACTCCCAAATAACTGCCCCCGCGAGGGGGTGAAACCCAGTCCCTGAAGTCATGGTTCGCATGAAACTATGAGTCTGGGCACCGCACTATGCTACGCATCGACTAAGGATTCCGGCTAATGAGTACCAAAATCTACAACGGGTTAATTCTGCGTGATTGCTCCATGGAGCAGGCGTTTAAGAAACTTGTTTCCATTAAGCGTCGGTGCGTTGAAGCCGCTGAAAAAGCTGCGGCAAGCGTGTGTGCCCGTGAAATGGCTTATTCGGCTGATCTGGCAGCAAATTTCTGCAAGCTGGGTACGCGTGAGCAGCCATTCAAGGCATGGACACTCATCGAAAAGTTCGAGACCGCTAAAATTTCAGTGCTTGGAAAGGGCGTCCGGAACACTGAGTGGGATTTCACTTTCGACATTTGCCTGATTCCATCTGGCAACGATGTTTTGGCCATCTACTACGTGGAAGCGGATCTTGGCTACCGAGAGGCATTGTTAAGCGTTGGATTTCTCGACTACCACTATCAGAACTCAACGGATCGTCCGGATGACATTCCTGAGGCCCAATGGGAGGTTCGAGAGGCTGCTTGGAATGATGCATTGCCAGGCCGAACAGCTCCTCGTGACGCGGGGCTGACCTATACCGTTGTGTCCTGGGATGACTACAGCTTGGTTTTTTACAATCCGAGCCTGATTCACAGTCAGATCCCTGATCCTGAACTCAGGAAAAAAAGAGTCGCAACACGCCTGACAGAGCTGGAAGTTTGTTCTCATCCACTAAAAGTGGCTTTGTTCGAAATCGTTGACCTGGTTCATGAGCGCGCTTCCCTTCGGCAGCCCGATGTAATTCTCGGGGAAATCTGTTGTGAATACTGAGGAACCGAGCTTCGTCCGCACTGAGGGGGCTGCGCCTGAAGCGCAGGCCGTGCGCCAAAAGGGCTATCGCATGCTTCTAAACCGTTCATTGGCGATTTTTACGTTCTGCGCTGCAATCATTACTCCTCTGCTAGGCCTATCTGAAGAAAGGTTTCAGGGGCGAACGGTGGCGGTGCTCGATGGTGACACCATCGATGTGGTTACCGACAAGCGTGAGAAAATTCGAGTTCGATTAGCGGGTATTGATGCACCTGAAAAAAGCCAGGCTTACGGCCAACGATCGAAGCAACATTTGGCTGCCATGGTCGGTGGAAAAACGGTTGAGATCGTTGACCGCGGCAACGATCAGTATGGTCGGACGGTGGGATCGATTTCGGTTGATGGTATCGATGTAAATGCTGAGCAAGTTAAATCGGGTTTTGCTTGGGTTTACTCACGGTACAACCGTGACAATGAGCTCCCTTCGCTCGAAACGCAGGCGCGTCGCGACCAATTAGGGTTGTGGCGGGACAAGAATCCTATTGCTCCATGGCTGTTTCGTCGCGCCGAGTGAGGGGTGATGAGTCAGATCGATGTAGATCCGCTGGTTCAGAAATGAACGCCAAATTCGCGCCACCCCTCAAGTCGTGACGCCATGATCAGGCTTCTTCTATTTTTGTGAGGCCTTCACATGCACGTATCCAAAAACATCCGCTGTACCCTTATTGATCGAAGCATCACTCTTACGGTGGTGCGACTGGACTCGCCCATGTCTGGAATTGGCTCCTCAGTTGCTAGAGCCGTTTATGACGTTGAATGCAGTGCGCCATGGCCTTGCTCTCACCTGGCAAATGGACGATGCGCAAGGACGCTTATAGATCAACGCTTGAACTCATTGAGCCGATAGTAAGGTGCTCGCTTTAGTGATGTCTGGTAGGTAGCATCTGCCACAATCCGTCGGGTCTCGAAGAGCTCGACGTATCTCTGCCGTTTATTTTTGGAAATTGATCTGATGGACGTTGAACGCACTGTATTGGAAGCGGTGAAGGGCTTACTGGCAGCACCGCTTGAAACCATGCCATGGCATGACTTTGATCTTGAGCCTGGGGATATGCACGATAGGGGAGAGCTCCTGGTGCTGTGTCAACAGCGAACTGACTCTGACGTCCGGACGAAAGTTTTGCGGGCAGAATTTCTGCACGACGAAAAGCAGGTGTACATCACGAACATCTTTATGCCCGAAGCGATGACGCGGAATCGGCTCGGTAAGAGAGTAATCAAAGCAATGTACGAAGCTTGTGCTCAGCACGAGTATCACTTGTTAATCGTAGATATGGTCGACTCATTCTATCAACGCATGCTGGCGCGGGGAGCCCAACGTATAGACGGTGATTCTGTTCAGATCATGCGTACGACCAATTTAGTCGATGATGTGGTCTGAATGGTGCTGAATCGTTTGCAGCGGAGAGGTGCTTGGCTGCTTTCCCTGGGCATTTGGTTGCGTTTGTCAATGCTGTGAGATAGTTGAGCGAGCGCATAGCCTCGTTATTTGATGCGCTCCTTGTGCGTTCCTACAGATCAAGGTGTTTCTGGGGTAGGAGAGATCGACGAGGACAGCGTCGTTCTCATGGGCGAGACCCTTAGGCCGCAAGATATCGATTTTCACCAGGAGTTTTTGATGATCAAGCTTGAAGAAACAATTATCGAGCTCGCGCAAAACGAGTTGCAGACGATCAAATCGTTTGTCGGGAAGACGAAGTTCAGCATGGAGGAACGCCAGAGTTTGATCGACGCGTTTCTAAGCAGCGGTGCTTTTACGCAACTGGCTTTGATGAGCAACAGCGGTATGAGTGAGGACGCTGGCGTCGTTCTGCGCGAGATCGAGTCTGAACGCGCGCGAACCTTCGGTTCTATCGATGCATCAGCAAGCGATAACGAGTCTCATAATGCGGCAATGGAGGCAATCAAGTTTTCACTTTCAGAGGCAAAGGGCCAAGCGTTTTTGCGGTACTGGGTAAGCGGTGATTTTGACGCTATTCGCAATGAGTGGCCGAAAGCGCCTGAAGGCGTATTCATCGGAGCTGATTATTTCCACGTGCCTTCTAACTGAGTAACATGCGTTGTCGTTCACGTACCGTGAATCGGGTGCGGCGGCAACTTCATTGGCAGAGTGCTTCTAAGGCTTATAGCTGGGTGACAGTCCAAACGAGCTGGTGAAGCATTCTGCCAATGAATTTGAAATCGGCAATGAACAAAGGGCTCGTATTGAGCCCGTGTTCGTTTCAGAGATTACGATTAGTCGAGATCATCAGCGCAACGCTCGACCATCAGTTCGAACAACCACCGCAATAATTCCCTCCAAGCGATTCGAAAAAACCACTGAAGACATTTCTTAACCCAACTGCGAAATTTTGGCATGTTGTTGCTCCATTCGTGACAGCACCGCCAGCAAGGGATGGCGGGGCCGGATCGGTGGAACCCCGATCGAATGGTCATTTACAGTTTTCATTTCGGCCCTTTTTTCAAAGGCTTTGGCTATCCATTGATTAATGGATTCAACGAAATAAAAAGGGTTGATTTGGAATTACGCGGGCATTTTCTTTGCTTGGAGGCTCTCGACCTGCATGCGCTTCAAGCAACGTTTGCAGCTTACGTGATCCAGGTAAATCGTAAGATGCTTCGCATCAAATTCGGCCTGGGTGCCGCATGCAATTTCCGAATCGCCTTCGGGATCTGCCTCGGTGGGTGCGCAGGTGATAATTTCTAAATGCACTCGACGTTTCATACGTCAACTTCCTCGGTATCGGCATCGGCATCGGCAGGCGGCACCGGCAGCGCACGAATCTTCGCTAGGTCATAGAGGTAAACCTCAACACTTACCAATTGCGAACCGTTGCGGTTTTCGCGGCTGACAAACTGACCGATCCGCGCATCCCCTAGGCGCTGGGCGAACAGTGAGCGCAGCGCCTCGCGGCTTTGCTGACAATCCTGGACTCCCTTGTCCCCTTCGTCGTCCAGAAGCACAAAACCACGAGTACGCAGTTCGGCCAGCCACAGCGCCATGCGCTCCTTGCGTGTAGCCCCCTCCGGCGCCACCACTTGCGGACGACAGCTTAGGAACTGGCAAGAAAACGACACCCTGGTGCTGTGCTCGCCAAAGGCCACGTCACTGACATGACCGAAGCCCTCCAGCTGCCACCAGGCGTACAGTTGGCGCGTTAAGCCGTGCAGCGCTGGTTGGATGGCTTCGATGGGCTGCGCTTGGCCCAACAGGGCCTCCACCTCCCGCACACGCAGGTTGGCGCGACGAATATCGCCATGGCGCTGCTCGATGCGCTCGGCCGACTCTGTGGCCACGCCCATCAGCTTGCCTAGGGTGGCGAGGTCAATCTCGGATAAGTTCAGTGCGCCGCTGGCCATCTCCCGCGACAGACCTTCGTTGTCGAAAAAGAACGGGATCATTTGCAGGTGCTGCTGGATCTTCTTCACCGTTGCGCGGATTTCGGCCTGCTGGTCCGGGGTAAACGGCAGCGGTTCCTTATCGGCAGCGGATGTAACGGGGAACGTCAATTTCACGGGGTCAATATCCTTTTCACGGACGCGAATCTGGCGTCCTTCTACTGCTTGGCCCCGCTTTCACGGCAGGGCTTAGTGGTTTTCTCGCATGCGAGAAATGAGGATCCGGGTTGTTACTGTTGCTCGATGAATCTGATCAGTGATTCAACGGTTGGCTCGGCAAGTCCGTGGTTCGCGTAGAAATGAAAGCCTTCTTCTTCGTCGTCCCACAGCGCCAGTTCGACAGGGCCGAACGACCAGCGCTGACCGTTAAGAGAAAACTCAGGCCACTCCTCGTGAAGCAATTTCACCCACTCTCTGCCAGCCTCATCTTTCTGCTGGCAGTCGCCACAAAGGCCGATCTGCGATTCCTCAAGGTTTGCGAAACAGCCGCATTGCTCGATGTCCATTTGCCCTTTTCCTTAGTAATTCAGATATTGGATTTCAAACGTTTTCACTTTGTCACGCCATGCCAACGGCTTTATCAAGCGCTGCGCTGAACAGTTCGGAAACGTCGGTTCCGTCTTGAAGTGTTTCAACGAATTGGCCTTTTTCGACCTTCAAGAACACCGTAATACCGGTGACCGTGCAGGTAACAGAGTCAGGCATTTTTTCATCGTCGTAGGCCGCGCAATGGGCAGCCGAGATGAGATTCACCAACTCCCCACTGTACAAACCATCCATGATGGTGAAGCCGCCTTCCGGAGAAACTGGGGCGACCTTGTTTGCAGTCAGGTCGTAGACCTCATCAGCGGTGAACGAAACTCGATATACCAACCCCTTATCGATCAGGCTGCCGAGACAGTTACGAATTTTCAGGCCGTTGTTCGATTTGGTGACGTTCAGAGCGGTCACGGCTGGGACGATGCCGGTGATCCACTCGCCCTTACCAGCGGTGATAGCATCCAAGATTGCCTTGGTGATCAGCTGGTTGCGCTGAGTCGTGTTCATCTTGGTCACAGGTTTGACTGCGCGAAGGGCTTTGGCGGTGAGTGCTGGAGTGTTCATATTCACTTCCGTGATCAGGGGCTGCGATTGGCTTTGCGTATTCGCCGTTCTAGGCTAACGACGCTCTGAATAAATCTTCCCATGATGAGAAATAATGCAACGCCACAGCTGTTAAACCAGCGCCCCTTCACCTCAACAACATCACCGTAACTTCGCAGCTCAACGCTTGTCACAATGGTCATGGAGGCATTGCTGCAATCGCGAAAGCTGATGGGTTTCTTGGTTGTGAAATGGCGAATGCTCCACGTCATTGGCGTCGTGGTCCGACGCTAATGAATCGTTCCAGGTGAACCGCGTAGAGCACCGGCCCAATCCTATATGCACCACAAAAAATCTTGCTCTGGGCCTGGCAATTCCCAAGCTGAAAAGAGAGGCCCCGGTACTTATGAGCGAAGATTCGGTAATGAAGTCTAATGAGCTTCAACGATGGGAGGATCATTACAACGATCAGAGCGCACTGATCCAAGATCCCGAGGGACAGCAGTTCTTGCTGATCGGGCTGGCCAATCAATTGCACCAAAGAAAATTGATTAATCCTGACGAACTGGCTGATCTGCTCGAACAGGCTGACGCCGCGTATGCTTTCGGAGTTGAGGCGCAATTGACTGAGGAGCTAAATCGCAAAGAGAAGCCTGGTGCATGACAAATCACTGGATGGGGACAAGTACAAGAAGCACAGGAATCAATCAAAAGGCCGCTGAAAACTTCAATTCTTTAGCGGTAATTTTGGGTGGAGTGCCCCAGGTCGTTCATTAAGCTGCGGAGGACAATCGATGACTGTGCTGACGCCCTATCAGACCGCGGTTTATTCAGAGGTCAGCGAGCTGCTTGACGAAGAGGGTTATGGTGATCTGTTGCACGGTCAACCAGTTGATGTGCAAGACGCACTAGCTCAAATGCTATTGGACGCAAACGAAATGCTCGGAAGGGCGCATCGATTGCAGGCCTTGCTGCATGAAGCGGACAG
The DNA here is from genome assembly GCF_057838865.1 of Pseudomonas sp. KH_021. Taxonomy (NCBI): domain Bacteria; kingdom Pseudomonadati; phylum Pseudomonadota; class Gammaproteobacteria; order Pseudomonadales; family Pseudomonadaceae; genus Pseudomonas; species Pseudomonas sp. KH_021. The sequence continues at coordinate 28,400 of NZ_JBYQOU010000002.1, forward strand.
AGCCGCCGCAGATACGCAAGCGCATGATGGTGAATAGAGATACTCGAATCTCGCCGAGAGCGTTGCATTTTCTGGACGGGTGCGAAAATTTCGTGGACGACAATTCGCGTCTACGGAATTAGAGATTTTGATGATGGATAACCTACTTATCACGTTTCAACTACCCTATGGGTTTACCGGCGTTCAGGCACATATTTCACCGCTTCAGAGCCAGGAGGCCTACATTGCGGTGGGTGCTGATGGTGTCGTAGATGGGGGGTGTTTCACCGAGTCGGAAATTACCCAGCAATGGTTTGCTGATGCCGTTGCGCACGGTGCCGTAGTGCTTCGTGGCCCACGGTCAATTGCGAACAGTCTGTTTGGCCAAAGCCTGTCAGCTTTCGGAGAGGTAAGGATTGTGGAAGGTTACGAAGGTCAGCCGTAGCCCTAAGCGATCCATGCACCGCCAGTCGGGGCATAACAGCAGATCAAGTCGAATCGGGAGTTCCTGGAAAGGCGTGGCGGCGGTGGAGAAGATTCTTCCTATGCGGCCTTGAATCGCAGAACCCCAGCTCTCCATTTAGCGACGTTAGCGATCGCGCTTTTCAGTACGGTGGTTACACCAGTCTCAATTGGCGCATCTGTGCCGAAGATGAGTACGACCTTCGCGCCTTCCTTAAAAACGACGCCCTGGCCGTGCTCAGAACTCACCTGGGCACGGTCACCGCTTCCATACACGTCCAACTCTACCGCCCGGAATCTCAATTCCATGCACCCACCGTCCCTCGTTGGTTTAACTTTCGCGGTGAGGTCGCCCAGTGATACGGCTAGGCCCTGTTTATCGTCCACAACAAGGTTTTTGGTTTTATCTAACTGGACAACGTAAACCCCTTCGGGGCTTTGCTCGCAGACGTAAATGACAGGGGCGGTTTGTAAAAGCTTCGAAATCTCAGCTTTAAAATCCCCAAGAGTGAAAAGCGCAGCAGGATCTAGGTGTGGCATGAGCAGTCCGCGTTCGGGAAAAAACCTCATTGTAGGGAGATGCTCCAGCACGGCCAAGAACCATCTCACACACTTTTTGAGATTGCCGCCGTCATGTCTGTTAGAACGGAAATCGCGAAGTCGCGTGCTGCGTTTTTCGCGCAATCAAGCGACTCGAATCCTGCAGATATCTTGCCTAAAAAAATGAGGGCGTACTCAGTCCCGTCATCGGCCCACTGCATAGCGAGCATTTGCTGGCCTGCAAAGTTTGTTGAGTTGATGACATCCGTTTCTCCAGTCCAGCACTGACGATGGTTGCTGGCTGCCTGGTAATCGGGAAGTTTTGCCGAACGGTTCATAAACGCCCCTTTAGACATTGGTGGCGGGTGCACTGTCGCTTCGGAGGCGGTGCTAAGCCTTGTAAGAGGAAGCAATTTTTTCATGGGAAGAACTCTCAAATCATCCTAAATCGACCCCTAGGTGGGGGCCAACTCAAAATGCTTTGCAGGCCTGACGAGTAGGAAATGTTGTCGGCTATCCAACAAGGTCCAGTCCTGACAACGGGATTGGCTAACGACAACTGCTCATCTGCTCTGCCCTTTGTAGTTCGAGTCAGCGTTGGGTAACTCTTCCTCGATCCCTTTCTTGCTTTGCGTTTTCTGCTGCTATGGGAAAATTCCAGTATCGAGCATGGCTTACGGCTCAATCCGTTTTCTGACTACAAGACTGCTGAGGACAGCATCATGAGTGAATATTTCGTCCCGTTGGTATCTCTCCCTCTCGTTATCGATGGGGCAGGGGAATACCTAACTCGGGGTGGGGACCAGGTCACTATTAAGCGCGCTTCGACAAGGCATGATTTTGAATGTACCGGTGACTACGTGGAGTGCGGGACCGCGGACCATTGGCACAAGAGCGGTCGCATTCTTGCCACGACTGAGACACGCAACGACATCGTTCGGCGTATCAAATAAATCCTCCCCGATTTTCTGGAGCCGTGCGAGAAAAACGGGGAAGGGATCATTGCTGAGCGGTGTGCTGCAGTCCTCGGCCACGAACCATCCCCTGCCGGGGGGTAATCGAACGAACGAACTGAGCTATGGCCATCCCACAATGAATCGGTAATTACACCTTCCTGGGATGAGCGACCATGTGCAAACAGATAGCATTAGCCGAGCTGGACAAAGAAATTGATGCAGTAATGACCGACCCATCGTCCAGTGGTTGGCTGAAAGAGGCGTTGCAAGCGGCATTGGCGCGAGACCCTGTCGATGTTGCAAACGAAGCTGAATTTCTCAGTGACCTACTGGGGCGCCGTTGTAACTCATTGCTGGCAACACCTTAAACAATATCGCTCGTGGTAATTCCAATGAGCCTTTTGACATGGACTGATCATGTACTTCACTGCCTGTACTCTTCTGCTTGCCCTGGCGTCCTACAAGATGATGAGGCCGATGTTGCTCGGAGACATTCACGGCTTCCATCGGTCGATTGTATGGGCCGTAGCACCGTTGATGATGGGGGCCCCAATCTGGTCGTCATTCTATGACGCCTACATGTTTCAGTCGGGCGGGGGGCTGACGCCGACGCAAGGAACCGTCTCGGTGATCATTTCCCTGGTCGGAGCTTCTTTGATCGTTCTTCAAGCCATGTATGGGCTTTTTCGGATTTGGAGTACAGACAAGACCGTGCATTTCTGGTCGATGGGCGTTTGTGTCATAGGCATTTGTTTAGGCGGTGTTGGAGCTGTCGCCGCAGGTAAACAGTTGTCCTTTGTCGACTCTCATTCTGGCATGGTGAATTTCGAAGTTTTTCGCTCGGAAGTGCATGACATGAAGTGCGAAAGCGACATCATTATTGCCAATTATGTGGAGGGAGAGCCTGCCAAATATCGGTGCCCAACTGGATTTCTCTTTAACCAATTTGGTGGGGCGCCCTTTGCTCCTTGGCCAGATTACACCGAGGGCTCAAGCGCCGATCTCGGTCAGGCGCTCGGCGAAGTCATGCGAACCAGCATCGGACCTGACCCCATCGAGTAGAGACAAGAAAACTGTACCACCGGCCTCGCAATGCGGGGCCGGGTCAGTAGAAGAACCACTCACCTTTAGCGCAATAGGGAGATTGTTATGCCTGAAGATTCAAACCCACCCGTGAACCTCGACGATGTGCTCGCCAGGATGGCTAAGACTTTTCCGCACCGTATTGTCACTGTGACTCAGGACATTCGAATGCTGAAAAGCGGAACAGTGGCACAAAAGGAAGGGGGCCAGCCGTCCAGACTGCAGGAGAAAGTCGTTCTTCCACCTCGCTGAGTACTGGCATCAGTAGAAGCAAATCCGCCCAGTTTAATAAATCACGTTCCAGGGTTACCAATGCCTACAGTCCTTTATCACGATACGCCTCCCTCAAAGCAAGTGACTCACCAGGTTCTTCAAATGGTGGTGACCTACTTAACTGACCTGAGCATGCTGGCCGTGCCGCCTAGTAACCCCCTTTATAACGTCTACCGTTGGACTTTGCCCTGCGAAGTCGATTTGTACCTTCAGCGGATTGGGCAGATGCCCGCTGCCCCCGTTGAGTTAATTGTGGCTTACGACGATATGAATCCTACGGAATCCGTTGGATTCCTGTTGTATTTGCCCGTTCCAACCCACCCTGACGCCTGCGGGGTTACCTACATGGCCGTGAAGCAGTCGCACCGTCGGCGGGGCTTCGGCACTGCCATGATGCGACAGGCGATTGCCAGGTACCCGCATGTTGAGTTGACTTGCCCCGTTAAAAAAGTACCGTTCTACGAGCAATTGGGGTTTCAGGTTATTGACTCGGAAAACACACAGGTTGTGATGAACACTCGATCGGCAAGTACGACGGGTTTGATGGGGATTGTCGACGTGGCACCCATCTACCAGTCACCTCAAGCCAAAGAGATTCATGCGCAGCTGGTGAACAGGTGGGGTATTAAGGTTATGGCGAATGCTGAGAAACAGCTTCAACGGCACGCGGATCAACTCGCACGTCAAGCCGCATCGTACGTCCGAGAGCGTCTTTGATTGAATCGGGGAGTTATTCGCCGTGTAGGGCGGACTGATATGAAGGCTCTGCGAAAGGCCCTGGCCGAGGCCTATCCATTCGGAGAGCGCGAAACTCTCCGTACAAGGCGTGGCTCACCGAGGTACGTCGTTAGTTAGGCCACCCCCTGAATACACCCAAGTCAGATCCGGCGAATCGACAAACAGACATGTTCAGACAGAGGTAAGGCGCTTATGAGGCTAAAACTTCCTTCAAGCCTCCAACGGGTCGCTGCAATCATGCTTTCGCTTGGCATAACCGCTGCCGCACAAGCTGCTGAGGATTACCGGTGCACGATTGAGCGCTACTCCCGCGCGGAGGGTGATTCCGGCCCAACATTTAGAATGCTGCAGAGCACATTCGTGGGGAAGCAGTTTACCGTCGACCGATTTTCAGGAATTACCATCGGTGCTTTGAAAAACTCAGTCGACGCAAAGCCTCAGGTGATTGACCGAGGGGGCAAAGACAATTCTTTCAAAGTGGTATCGTACGTAAGAACTAATGAGTTTTTGCCAGGGTCAAACGTGTCTGCATTGAACGTCATGGAGTTCGTTGCGGGCGAAAAGAAACCGTTCAACTATATGCTCAACGACGGCGTTTTTTTTGGGACCTGTGAGCACTTCTAAGGCGTGGGCCGTAGAGGGGCGGCCCACTCCTGTCGTCTCTACTTCCAATTCGACCGTTACGTTGCTGGCGGCTGATTTGCGGCAGTAAGAAATGCGACCAGTGCTTGAGCGCGGTACCGGTGATGGTGGTCGTCATTTCGTTGATAACCTCGCCCGAGCTGCAGTTCAAGCAGCAGAGCGTTAGAGTGATGAGGGCACCTGGTTCAGTCGAAACCGACAAGACATAGCGCTGATTTAAAGATGGATTTCTACTGAGCTCAATACGTCTATTGGCCGGTAGATCAGCGCATTCTGCAGTTGCATGCACGATGTCCTGCGGACTCCACCCTCGCGTTAAGTGCAGCTTGGTCAACGTAGGTAGGCTCTTAAACGTCACCTCGATCAGCCCCTCCCTTTCTCGAAGTACCCAGTTCTCTCGTTTTGCTTGAGCGTCCACATATTGTTTTCGTGAACCAATGCCTGGGAGGCCTTCGACGGTTGTGAGGGGAAGCCAGAGGCCGGTTGCGAGGTCAAGCATGTGTCGGGGATCAATCACGCGCTGCGTCGCAAAAGCGGGCTTACCGCTACGCGATTTCAGTGGCGCGCCATCTGACTTGTAACGATCCGGCCAGATTGTCTGAGGCAGGTGCCCCAGACATCTTGCGACGAGCGTTTGAGGTTGGTCGTAGGCGTGATTCGCCAGATTGTAGATGGCGCTCCGACGCAATGAGAGCTCGTTGGCCAGCTGTTTGATCGCCATACCGCGTGCTTTGAGCTGTTCCATGATCCAACCCCACTTGGCTTTTGCGTCTGTCGGCATCGCGGCGATGTCCGCGGGAACAGCTGACCAGCCTTCGATCAGTTCCATGAGTTGGTGTTTAGCCTCACCCACGCTGAGACCCAGTAAAGGGCCCATCAGTAGGTCTATTTGATTCTGATGGTCCTCACTCCACACCGTCTTGTATCGCTCAGGAAACAGCACCTCAGGAGCTATTTGTAGTGCGCTGGCGATCGCTTGCTGGGCGGCAGGATAGTGCTTTGTTTTCGCCATGGCAGGAGATGACACGTCGAAATCGCGGCCGATTTTTTCAAACGACAGACCTTCCTGGTGCAAGGTTTCTTTAATGGCATCCCAGCGAACCGTCCACGGGATGTTCGGGTAGAGAATCTTCATTGAAGGCACTCCCGCAGCGTCGATGGGCAGTGAATGCGAACGCTTGAAAGGCCACTGGCACGAGGCTTGGCGACTCCCGCATTTGGGCCGGTCACTGGAGAGAAGAGATTGCCTATGAGCTCCGGAATGAGGGGAGCCACATTGTTCCGAATAAAGGCTTTTGCCTGACTGCAGGCGGCGTAATAGCCGTCCTGGCCAAACAGATTCGTATCTAGCACCTGAAGGCACTCACCATCAATTTCCGTGTGCAGATACACACGAAGAAAGCTTCGTTGCTTTATGCAGGCGTCATCCTGTCGTTCGAGAGTCACGCTGTAACCCCAACATAGTTGTCGGGTCCGGTTGCTGTTCGTAACCGACCATTGAAGTCCGGAGACTCTGCTTTCGATTTTCTTCTTGAGACTATTCATGGAGCACTCCCATTGGATTATTGGGAGTCTGAAGGGGCTGCAGAGAATGCAACTTTGAATGGGGTCGGATTTGGGTGCAGGGCCAGAATTGATTGCGAAGGGGTTTAGTCAGCCGTGTATTTGCCGATAAAAGAATGTCCTCAATTCGGGGGGTAATTGTGAAGTTCGATAAGGAAACCTGAATGTAAGGTGGGCACGTTTTAAACCCTCCACACAAGGAACAAGGATCAATATGGCATTATCTGACCAGGCCGCTGGCAGACGGACCTTCAGTCATGGAACGTCAGACTCATTTGAAACCGTGACCCCCCAATCCGTAGTTTCACTTGAGGTACCTCCGCTACCGCTGTGTTTCGTCACTGATGAGTGTGGTGAGGCTTGGGCCGCGATATTGGGGTCGAATAAGCGGGTGAGTGAGTTCGCGGAAAAGCTCCGGAAAGTAAAAGTTCGTTGCGCCTGGGGCTCCAGAAAGCATATGAAATTTCAGCAGGATGCTCACTTGCTGACAGCTTTCTACTCGGAGGCAGATTTGATTAATCAGCTGGCCAAGCAAATGACGGACCATCAGCTTCAACAGTACAAGCCAATGTCTATCACCATGTCATTTCTCGGGGAGTTGGTTGGGCGAGAAAGAACGAATGGATACCAGCAGATAAAGGATGGTGACAATTCCGCGAATTTCGAGCGGGAAATATTGAGTCGATTCCCCGCTTCCCGCTATGTTTTCAGCTACGGCTGGGGAGAGACATCCTATCAAGCACTGGCAGTCCTAGCTGACGTTCTGGGCCTCATAGAGTCCGAAGGCGGCAAGCGATATTACCAAGCGTGCTTCGCAGCGTATGCATGCATGAGGGAGCTCATCGATACGCACGTCCCCCTCGCACAGATCCATCACAGTGAAAAAATTCGCAACGCCCTGGGCGGTGTTCTTGCTTACAAGTTAGCCAAAGAGAAAGCACAGCGCTCAGATGGGTTTCTTCCTTTGGCAGCGGCAAGTTCGTTACGCGCAGCTCTTGGGGCGCATTCACGTCGTCTTAGTACTGGGTGGTCTGATCCATCCGATTTACTTCGAGTGATGTCTAGCCTCCACTCAATGTGGGGGGAGGGGCGGGTAGGCTTTGCTGCCGCGGCTGAGGAAGTGGCTAATACCTACGTGCTGCCGAAAGCGAAAGGTTTTTTACTCCGCCTTGAAGAAGCAGAGGTTGCGGCCCATCAAGGAGCTCGCACCTCATCAAGCTCAATTGAACTGATTGATTCCTTCAAGCTCAGCGATATCGAAACGGCAATTTCCGTCCTCCACGTGGCTGCTTTGTCTCCCCTTTGGTTGCGTTTCGATTTCACAGGGTATTTTCAAGAAATCGAGACACTGGTCAGTGAGGCCGAGGCACTCGCAAAAGAGATAGCAGACAGTAGGGCGCGTATCGTTGAACTTTCCCAAGAAAAGCACCTGGATGTTACGGCGATCGGCTGCGAGGCTTCCCGCGTGTCGGCGTCGACAACCAAATTCGAAGGGAAGATTTTATACGTCACTCAGATGATTTCTGTCCTGAGTCAGATGCTGTCCTCTGTGATCGATGCTTGGTTGGGCGTAACCGCGGAGCAAGGACAACGCTCTGGTGCATCGGAGGATGACGCGCAGTTGCTGGCGCTCGCACAGGATGAAGTCACGGTTTTAAAAACTGAGTTATCCGATTTGAAGCGAGACAATCACCAGGCGCTAGCAAAAACCGCACGTCAGTCGTCGGAGGGGGCGCTTGTGTCGATAGACGACAAGTCGATTCCGGTGACTCTACTGCGAAAAATCATTCGGGAACCTAAACTGCTCTCTCCAGCTGACGTTTTGACGATCATGTCTGGCGTAGCCAAGGAGCGTATGAAGGTTCTTCCTTCGGCATGGAGGTCAGCCCAAGAGTCCAAAAGGTTTGAGTACTCAGACCGGTTGATCGAGCTAATCGACCTTCTTGTGTTCGACTATCGGGATGCAATAGGGAGCGGTCGCCCTGACTCCGAAGCAAGGAATATTCTTGGGTCGGCCTACAGTGCCAAGGAATCACATACCGTCAGCTCGGCGCCAACGATGCGCGCAGAGCGCACCTACTCTGTCGACGGTGAGGATGTATATTTTGAAAAGCACCTGAGGATAGGAACCTGCACGGGCCCAGTGCGAGGATTGCGTCTTTATTTCGAAGTCATCAAGGGCGTCGTGGTGATCGGTTACTGTGGAAAACATCTGACCGTCGTGTCGACGAACTGAAAACAAAAAAGCCCCAGATCTGGGGCTTTTTTCTACTTCATAGGTATCCAACTTTTGGGATCAAACGCTCGATGTAGCAGCTCTTTGATTCTTCGAACTCGTGCACCAAGGAACGCCGAGAACGAAAAGATCATGATTGAGATTAGTGCCAAGACCCAAGCAGTGCTGGAGGTAATAGACCTTACATTATCAGCTGTCGAAACGGCTTCCATACGCTCAGTTTTGTAAACCTTTGAAGGTTGAACTGTGGGTTCACCATTTCCATATGCGTCTAAGGCGTACAGAGCCTGGTCGCTGCTTTCGAAACCAGTGAAGCGACCATCGTCAAATGCAAACAGCTTCGCGACGTCGTCCCGAGCACGCGCCTTATTATGCGGGATGTCCGTGCCAGTGTTTGTACTCGGACCGTCCTTCAGTGCAATTGCGACAGAAACTTGAGCCATTAAATACTGTGAAGCAAGGGGGTGATTGTTGCCGGTGATAACCTCTCGAACCTTTGCGTAATCCAGATGTTCTACCGCTGTGTTGAATATCTCCCTTCGCGTTTTGCTGCTTTCTTCTAATCGCACGGTATTAGTAGGGAGAGATGATGAGGTGCCCATAAAAATGTTCATGATGGTAGGCACCGCCATTAATGCCAGTGCAGCCGGTATCAATGTAAATCGTCCCATAAGGACTGCCATAGCTAGGACAAGGATGCCTAGAGCTGGCCCTACAAAAGTGGCGACTTTACCAAATGCGACGGTGACAGACTCAAAAGGGTTGCCAATATAGGTTTGATTTTCGAGTGGGTTGCTGGCCTCCTCTGAGTTACCGCTACGGGATTCAATCCTTTGAAAAGCTGGAGTTGATTGATCGCCATCTAGGTATTGGAGTAGTACCTTGGGGACGTCAATTTTAGTGATCGTCGAATCCGGGCCGATATAGCCAGTCATCAGCGCGGCGCAAACCGCCACCGAACAGCAAGCAAAAGCAATTCCGGCCATGATTCCGCCTAGTTTTTTGCTTTTCGCAACCCTTTTTTCCAGCGCGTCGACCTCGTCTATGAAAGTAGGTCGCGAGTCGGGCTTATCTTGCTCTTGGGAGTGCGTTTGTGGATCTGCATTGTCGATTTTAATCTCGGTCATGTCCCCGACCCTCAGTGCACAGATGGGCTGCTGGTATTGCTCAACCGGTTGCGCAAATTACCGCGCATTCCGACGATCCGCTTTTCAGCGTTCTGCCTCTCTACAACCCCGCTCTGTTGAATTTTAATCACCTCCTCGACCGTACTGATCAGAGTGTCCTGGGCGAACTGTAGGGTCTCAATATCAATGACCAAGCGCTGGTTCGCCTTCGCAGTCGAAACCGCGTTTTGCTTGAGGAGAAGAGCGTTTTGACGAATCAATTCGTTAGTAGCGTTGTCGATATCATTGGCCATGGCCACGGCGTTTTCTTGATGCTTCAGGCTAAGAGCGAGACGATACTGTCGCCGCCAAGCAGGCACGGTGATTTCTCGGATGGTGCTGAATTTATCAATCAGCATTCCGTTGTTGGACTGAATTACCGCAATCATCGGTAGCTCTTGAAACGTACTGTGCTGGGAAACCGTCAAGTCGCCGATACGCTTGTCCAGGTTGGAGACATAAGCGTCCAGATCAGCAAGCTGTTGCACTTCCATAGGACTATTTGCCGATGCGCGCAGATGAGTTAGTTCATCAGTGAGCTCAGCAAGGCGCAGCTTGCCCGCTGCGATATGAATGCCCATCTCACGATATTCTTCCTTGACCGCTACCTTCATATTTTCGAGCGATTCGTTATGGCGACTTAGGTTTTCCTGGGTATGGTCGACTTCGCCAACCAGCGTGTCGATCTGTGCGCTCGCCGACTCGAACTGGCCCCGAATTTTGCTTGTGGATAAGCTGATGCGGTCAATCAAAGGGCCAATAAGGGGGATCTTTGATCGCAGGGCGGAAGCGCCTTTTAGATTGATGGACCGAGCGATATGGACTACTTGAGACAGCTTCTTTCCCGCTTCGTCCAGGTCGCCGGTCGTAACTGAACCGAGCAGATCGTCGGCGTCAATCTTGGCGGTACCAATGTCGCGCCCGAACTCGGAGACTGTTTTAACAATGTTCGGATTAAGCTTTTGGGCGACTTCCCGGATGCGGTCCATGTCGTCCACGTTTACGCCTAAGCCTTCGAGAGTGCGCTGATCCAGAGCGGCAGGGAGAAAGGCGGAGGTGTTCGCAACTGTTAGTTCGTTGGGCTGGTTTGATTGGGTCTTCATCGTAGAGCCTCCGTTATCCGTTCTGGTTCATAAGCGAAACTGCAAGGCTCTGCTTCAAGGCATCGTGAGCTTTGGTGGCCGCGGCCATGGTTTCGGGTTGCAGGTTTTTTGAGGTGATGAGTGCGAGCGTGTGTTGTCGCCAGACGGGGAACAGAGTGCCTACGGTTTCTCCGTGACGATCAAGCATGTCAATTGCTACGGCACGGGCCAACCTGAGCTGGTTGTTACTAAGCTCATTAGAAGCCTGCAACGTGGCCAGATTGGTTAACTTGCGGGCGAAGCGTTCTCGGGGTTTATCAAACGAGACTTCTTGCTCGGCAGGGATCCCCGCGCGCGGGTTCTCCTCAAGGTATTCGCGACCGGCCTGGAGGAGATTCCTGAGTCTTGCCTCCTCAGCACTACTGCTCACGAGCATCTCGTCAATTTTGGATACCATCCGACCGACGTTCTTGCTGATTTCCTGAGCATCGGCGAGCAGGTTTTCGAGCGTCTTTCGAGCGTGTTGGTAGCGCGCCTTCGCTTCCACGGCCTTGCCCGTAAAACGTTGAACCCAATTTGGTTTGTCATTGACGGCTTTGGGGTCAGCGTCGGACAGCTTCGCCATTATTTGGGAGAGCTTTTCGGTCAGTTGCGCGACGGGCGAGTGCTCCAACAGATCCGAATGTCCATTTATGACCAGGGTGCTCTGCTCATCGCGACCATACGTGCCGATGAGCGAGGAGTCCTGAAAAAGCTTCGGTATGACCTCGCGTTTCAGGTGTTCCACTTCAGTATTCATGCGTGGTTCCCGTGTTACTTGGGGGTAGGTGCTCGCCGTGGATCAAGCGAGGGGTTCGATTTGACTAAGCGAATTGATTTTTCCCTGCTCAGAAAAAATGCAAGTACTCAGGGGAGGTGCCGAATAGGTGAAGTGCTGAAAGGCAGCTGGCGCGTGATGCGCTGCGACTCGAGTTTCATAAAGTTGTCTTCCGTGCCATCTGAGTGATGGTGGAATGTTTGCACCTAGAGGCCGCGCAACTGCATCCAGTTCACCCCCTCATAGGGGGCAATTGCATGCGGTGAAATGGCATCGTTTTCCTACGCGGGGAGTAGCGGGAGGTTTTGTGTGAAGGGATATCCCCCTTTGGTGGGGGCAGATACGAGAGGGTTCAGCTGCTGGTGTCGTTTACGCTGAGATGGATCTTTATGGCTGTTCTGAACGGACGGCAGAAGAATCTTCCGGAAATAGAGACTATTGGAGCCTCTGCATGAAACGCCTTTATCGACTGTTACTGATGCTCATTGCGCTTGCGGGGGCGTTCTTCATCAACTGGATAATCGTGAAGGCCGAACATGGTTTGCTGCTGTACCTGGTGCTGGTCAGCTCGGCGTCGTTTGGCGTGCATGTCTTGGATAAACGCAAGGCTATCGCAGGGAAGATGCGATTGGCTGAGTGGCAATTACTTATTTTCGACATTCTTGGTGGATGGGTAGGTGGGTTGGTCGCAAGAGGGTTAGTCGGCTATAGCTCACTCAAAAATGGATTTCGCGGCAGATTTGCCATCGTTGTCGTCCTCAACATTACGTGTGTTTTGAGTGCCGCCTGGATAAATCCCGATTTGGTTTTGGCTTGATGATCTAAGAGGCAACGATGGATAAGAGCATGGAAGTCCTGGAGCGAACGCTTCAGGCGAATATCACCGAGCAGCGCCGAGCAAGACGCTGGAGGATTGCTTTTCGGTTGGTGACGCTTGCGGTGGTCGTCGTGGTGTTACAACAGAAAAATCTTCTAACACTGGCGGGGGATGAGGGTGGCGGTGCTCAAACGGCAAAGATCGAAGTAAATGGTCCGATCGAAGAAGGAGCCTCCGCGAGTTCTGAGAATGTGAAGCGGAGCTTGGTGGCCGCATTCAGGGACAGCAAAACACGCGGGGTAATTCTTGAAATAAACAGTCCCGGTGGGAGTCCAGTACACAGCGGGCAAATCTATGATGAAATTCGGCGTCAGCGAGCACTCCATCCTGATGTCAAAGTCTACGCTGTGGTCAGTGATTTAGCGGCATCTGGGGCCTACTACATTGCCAGTGCGGCGGACGCAATTTATGCCGACAAAGCCAGCCTCGTTGGCTCCATTGGCGTCACTGCGGCGACCTTTGGATTCGTCGATCTGATGACGAAACTCGGGGTTGAGCGTCGCGCCTACACATCCGGCCAACACAAGGCTTTTCTCGATCAGTTCCAGCCTCGTAACGAAGAAGAAACCCGGTTTTGGCAAAGCGTACTCAGTAACACCCACCAGCAATTTATTGCTGCAGTTAAGGACGGGCGTGGCGACCGGCTTAAGGCTGCTGATCACCCGGAGCTTTTCTCTGGTCTGATATGGACTGGTGAGCAGGCACTGCAATTGGGGTTGGTCGATAAGCTAGGTGACACTGACTTTGTTGCCAGGGAGGTGATCCAGCAAGATCGAGTGGTCGATTTTACTCGTAAGGAAAATCCGTTTGACCGTTTCGCTACTAAGCTCGGAGCATCAATCGCGAGCGAGGTATCTCAAATGGTTGGGTTCTCGGGGCCTCGATTACAATAAATGATCAACATGAATTCGGGAAATCAAGGATCAGACGTCCAGTAACTGTGGTCAGATCTAACCGCTTTGGTCAGGGCTAATCGCCACCATTCAACACCTTGCACCAGACCGGTTATCCTTCCTTGCAAGTAATGACATGGAAAAGGATTGTGGAGCGGGACATTTAGGATTTGTCCTACAGCCTGCTCTAGCGTTTCCGGGTAACGTCATTCTGCCCCAGCTACAAGCTGGTTTCCCCAAGGATGAAAAGGAAGCTCACGTGAGCGGATACGTACCCAACCCGCCGAAGGGCTACCGCAATAGCGGCGTTGAACCTGTTGATACCCATGCCCAGCGTTGGGCGGAATACAAAGACCTCCCGCCGAAGAAAGACACCAAGCCCAACACCGTGGGCTGCGTGTTCGCTAAGAGCTGCGATCTTCCTGATGGCGTTATCGATTACAAGAAACCTGCCGGGTTTATTCCTGTCGAAAAGGTGGCGAGCTACGGCGAGTTCGCCATTCTTGGTGGTCGTGAAACAGACGCAGACGGGTATATTCCCCTCAAAAAGATCGGTGGTAGCGTCTTACCAACTGCACTGGGAACACTCCTACTAGGCGGGGCGGCCACTGCTGCAAGCGCGTCCTGTGGTGGGCTCTGCACTGCTGGAGCTGCTGTTGCCACCGGAACTGCTGCAACGGGTGCGGGTGCTGCTGGCGGTGCCGGGGTAGGAACTGCTGGTGTTGTTGCTGCTGGAACCCTAGGCGGATTGGCTGTGTTGCTGTGGTCTTCGAGCTTGGGTGACAGCTCCTTGTATACAGAGGAACAGCTCCAGGCACTCAAGCAAGCCCGAACACGTGTCCGACTGCACATTGAGCAGCAAGCTAATGGCACCTTGAAGGGATACGGGTACAACACTCAGAAACACGGCGAATGGGAAATGATTCCTGTCGTGGCGTTTGTTGTTCAAGACGCCAAGCAAGTGGCTGATTTTGGAGATGGCATAACACTGATATGGACTCCTGCCGTTGATCCATCCAGCACCTCAGGAATCCCGCCGTTAGAGGGGGCACCCCAAGCCCCCCAGATTTGGATTTATCCGCCTACCGAACAGGCTGATAACATCATCGTCAACCCGATCTATCCGCCTGAGTACAAGGATTTCATCCTTGTGTTCCCGGCTGGCTCTGGTGTGCAGCCGCTGTATATCGTGATGAATGTTCGCAAGACCCCCGGCACTGTTACAGGCCAGGGCGAGGACATTACGGGTATCTGGCTTATCGGGGCGAGTTCGGGAGTAGGTGTTCCAATTCCAAAGGAAGTGGCGGATACGTTGAGAGGGCGTGATTTCAAAAGCTTCGATAAATTCAGATCCGCACTTTGGGAAGCGGTTTCAGAATCGGCAGCGGCGGATCACTTCATCAAGCAGAACGTCAGTCGTATGCGTACAGGCAGAGCCCCAAGGGTAAGAGACGCCGACAGCGTAGGAGGCAGGTTGTCCTATGAGCTACACCATCTCGAAAAAGTATCAGAGGGTGGTGGCGTCTACGACGTTGATAACCTGCGGGTAAACACGCCAAGAAACCACATTGATCTTCACCGGAACGAATAGGCCAGACATGACAGACACACTGCTGAAAAACAGCTTCTCTGAGTACACCGAAGCGGAGTTCATCGGGCTGCTAGAAGAACTCGCCAAGGAAGACGAAGAAGCCGAGAACGATGATCGTGCAGACCTACTTCTTCTGCATTTCAAGAAGATTAGCCAGCATCCAGCGGGGTCAGACTTGATTTACTACCCGGAGCCCGGAGCAGATAACTCCCCCGAAGGCGTGACGCAGATTGTGAAGGAGTGGCGTGCTGCTCAGGGCTTGCCGGGGTTCAAAGACGAGTAATGCAGGTAATTAATACCATAGGGTGTGGTCTACGCTTAATGTCCCCATTTTTCTGAGGTCCTTATGTGCTCCCATTACGAGGCCCCATCCCGTGAACGTCTGATGGCAGGATTCGGCGTCGGTCCAGCTACGCCATTTACTGAAGACCTGTGGCCGACTTACTTAGGTCCCTTCATCAGATTGAGAGACGAAGAATTTAGAGACGACGATCAGCCGGAGCTGGAAGCACTTTCAGGCCAGTTTGGCTTGCTCCCTTTCTGGGCGAAAGATCGTAAATTAGGCCGTCAAACATACAACGCGCGGTCGGAGACAGTAGACAGCAAGCCGTCTTACCGTTCGGCATGGAAAAAGGCACAGCATTGCATTATTCCAGCTGCAGCTATCTACGAACCAGATTGGCGTTCAGGTAAAGCCGTTCCTACTAGGATCACGCGAACGGACGGTGGGGTCATGTCTATTGCTGGATTATGGGAGGTATGGACGAGCCCAGAAGGCGATAAAATCCACTCGTTTTCGATGCTGACCGTGAACGCTGACGAACTTTAATGAAAAAATTTCATAAACCTGATGACGAAAAACGGATGGTGGTTATATTGCCAAACGGCGCAATTAACGACTGGCTCCGGTCACCGACGGACCTCAGCCGAAGTTTCATGCAGCAATATCCAGCTGACAAGCTAGTGGCCAACAGTAGCTTCTAACGGCACTATTGCTTGGACTCTGACACGACTGCCCACCCTTATATTGTTTGTAGGGAAACTGCATGCCACTTCATACACCCCCCGGTTACGGATTATCGTTTTGGATTGTGTTGATTCTATTGTGCGTGGGTACCTTCGCGGCTTGTCGTTCTGGCCTCGCGACCATCAAATACGTAAGTTCAAAGCATGATGCTGAACAGGCAGAGCGATGGCAGAGCATCGCAGCACACGCCCAACGCGACGGATCTCTCAATGAACGTGAAACCAGAACAATTGCTGAGTCTTTCTATACTTGCCATCGGAAAGCTGCAGTCAAATGGCTGGTAACGACCGTGGTTAGTTTCTCTCTCGCGATGGTCCTCGCCATTGCCTGAATGCTGGAAGCAATCACTGGGCGGGCAACGTCCTATGGCGCATATTTCCTTGGATACCAGCGGGCATGGCAGAGACTCTCAGTATCAAAGCAATGTCCATTGCTGTGGCGAAGTGGGCCAGGGCTGAGCCACTCGTGGGCAAGGCATATGTCTTTGGCAGCCGAGTAAAAGGCAACAGTCGAACAGACAGCGATCTGGACGTTGCTGTCGAGCTTCTGGAAGAACCAGGAGAGGATGATCCTGGTTGCACATGGCAACGGAACGGGCAGCGATTAAAAGCCTCCATCGTGGGGATTGTATCCGTCCCCGTGGACCTTGATTGGTATGGCGGACCAGATCAAACGCCCTGCGTGCATGCAGGCATCCAAGCTGGCAGACTCTTAGTATACGAGGCTGGTTGCATCGCCCTCTCAAGCAAATAGCGCCAGTAACGCTTAGCGTGGCGCTAGGCTAAAGCCTTCCTTTTGATTTTTCCTTTCTGACTGCCCCCCGCCCAGGCGTAGTCTTCAACCTTTCGTGTCCACTCGGCATGGGATGATCACTTCGTATCATGTGAAGGGCTTCACATGAGCGTTTTGACTAACAAAGGGGAGTATCGAGATGGGCGCAACGTTATCGGGATCGTGGATCCTAATCCTCACACTTACCTCCATTGGATCGGTGCCACAAGGAGTGGCGGTGGACCACATTCCTGGCTTCAACAACAAAGCGGATTGCTTGTCGGCGGGGGAGCAGTAGACGAAGGATCTTCCAAGCGGCGCAGTTGGAACTCCTGTCTGTGTCGCGCAACCGGTAAAGTAGGTTCTTTAAATCTGCTCTGAAGGGAAGGAACATCGTGGACACAGCCCAGCGATACAAACTAGCGCAAGAAAAGTTTTTCTCTCATAACCCTCATATCGTTTTGGAGCTTGACTCTTTAAACGCCGCCGAGGCTGATGCAATTGGCGTGGGCATAGAGGAGTTTAAAAATCAACGGCGTGACGAGCTGTTCGCTCGGGCAGCAGGCGATCGTGGCCTCGATGTAAGTGAGTTTGTGATTCAGATTGTCGCGGAGTCACCAGAGCAAGCGAACGCGTGGCGACTGGAAGGGCATCGACGTCAGGCAGATATCCTTGGCATTGACTGGAGTGAGTGCAAAACACTCAACCGAATAGCCGAGTGACAGCCACTGTCATCGCCTTCGGCGCCGGAGATCGAAGAAATGAAAAGGCCCAGCAATGTCTGGGCCTTTGAATTAATGCCCCTTATCGCGGGGCTACGGTTGTGCCTGGTCTTCCCGGGTGTGGGCCATTGCTACAAGTAGCATTGGGACGGGTCGATCGGGGTAAGCCGAAAAACCCGCTGGAGGTGACTTGCTCGTTCCGGAAAAGGAATGCTCCCAATCTCAGTGACACAGAGTCGGCGGACCATCACTAACTGCAGTTGTTTTGCCGGTGTACAGCGCCGAGAGCACCTTCTGCAGGCTCTATCCCACTTATGGCAGGGACCGCCTTCTGGACGTCTGGATTGGTTGGAGGATTCGAACGTAAAGTTCGTCCTGTTTGTTGAAACCAATGATGCCGTGGTGCCAAAAAACGCAACCCCCAGAACAGGGGTCTGTTCCGCTGCGATAGAGGCGACGTTTATTTTTTTTGGTACTCTTAGGTCTGAGTCTTCTTCCGCGGCGCGGACGCCGACGAAAGCAGATTCTTGCGTTCAGTCTTGAGACTGATCGTTTGATAGTGACTGGTGACCACTCAAAACAAACACCCACCAATCCTTACCCATACGGGGCGCAATTGCCCCGTCGGGGTAGTCGTGCCTCCTTTGCTTGGAGACACAAACATGAACTTTGCAATCAGCGCACGTGACATCGGCCTCTATCTGGTTTCTGTAGTTCTGTTGGGTTGCTCAGGGCATCCCGACCGTTCCACGAGTCCCGATCAGGCTTATGTGCAGCTTCCGTTGCCTCGAATTGCACCGAACTGCCAAATGATTGGCGAGAATTCGGTCTGTAACTGGATAGCGCCACTCGAAGAAAAACGCGTTTCCCAACCCGTCGGTAAGATGGTTCAGCGGGTACCAGGGATCATGCTGTGAAGAACGAATAGGGGCCGTTTTTACACGGCCCCTATTTTTTTTGCGTTCGTTTTTCGTACCGATAATTTTGCTGACGTTCACCGAAGAATTCAGTCATTACCGGTATACCAGTCATATCTGGACGGTAATTGTAGGGTGCGGCCTCGGTAGCAGCAGTACAGATCAGACCATGAAGGTCGTTATCACAGCTTTTTGAGCACAGTGCCGTTGCTGATCGCTTGGCCTAAGGTACATCCCGGATCGGTGGCGCTCATTTCAAAAACGAGAACTTCATTAGAGGATTGCTGCAGCAAAACCGTCGTGCCAAAGCACGATTTGTCCGAAGGTGTGAAGGTGATCAACCGTTGGTTCAACACGGGGCTGTTAATGTCGCCTTTTGCCACGCCAGAAATGACGGCTTGTTTCCCTTCCGCTTCCTTCAAAACGATTGCTGAGTCGTGTTGACCTGGGCCGGTTTCCTTCAGCAACAGAAAGTATTTTCCGCTCGGTTGCGCATCCACAACGGCCAGATCACTCACCTTATGGTGGAACGAGTTCCAGAGGATGACGACACCGATAACTCCTGCAGCGATTGGAAAGGCAACAAGGGGGTTGAGCTTCATTACATTGGTCTCTAGTAAGAGGAGAGGGGGGTTAAACAGGAACGTACAGACAAGCTATTAGGTTGACTGGTCGAAACGGTTGCGGGAGCTGATCCGGCGCTTCGTCCATTGGTATCGCGTGTTGATGCAAATTCTTAAGCGCGGCGTCGAATTCTTCCTGATAGTTAAAGGATTCGTAGCCGGTCGAGGCGCTGTTCCAGCCTTTGAAATCGTGCAGGGGCTGTAGGGTCGAGTCGTATGGGCCATAAGTTCTGGAGCCTTGCTAACAGTTACATGTGTTTTATCTTCCATAAGTCAGTCACTTACCTAATCTAACTATTTTTCACGTATTTTTTACGCGTGGAACGATTGAGTGACTGCCAATCTGCATCATTGCAATCTCATGGCAACCCCTCATTTGAGCGTTCGTCAGAGGTGGAGGTTAGTCTATGACGGTCAACTGAGGCCCTATGTACCCGCTACTACCCTAGCCATATACACAAAGCCCCCATTCTATAAGGTCTAGAATGGGTCTTCAGGTATGTGGGATGCCTAGGCCATTGGAGACCAACGTGTCAGAAACCTCTCTCACCTTCAAATGCCTAGGCCACACCACGCGAGAGGACGGCTTGATTGGGTGCTACCACCTGAAGGTGACCGATACCCGGAGTGGCAGTACCGCGACAATCTCTGTAGAGCCCAGGCAACTTGCCTCCGCCCGAAGCATGAAAAGGATCCTTCTAGATCGGTGCATGTTCTACACGGCAACACGCGCATCGCACGACAAGATGCTACTCGACATTCTTGATCCGCAGTCTGGAGGAACTCAAGATTAGCCTGGCCTTCCGGGCTTTTTCGAGCATCATCAGTTTTCTTTTCGCAAGTCCCATCACCGAATCAAAGGACCTATATGGTGCCTAGCCAGAATGACCTGACCATGGAACTGAACAGAGCGTTGGAGTGTTCAGCAGATGACATCAGTGCGTATATAAATGTGCGAGTTGCAGTAGTCAGCGTTCTGGCTTTATGGCCGCCCAATGTTATCCATGAGGCCCTGATTAAGCTTCTCCCGTGGGGCGAGGAAATTTCTTCAGAAAATAGAAAAACACTCGCAGGGCTAGGCGAGTCGGTGGAAATCTTCATGTCCGTCAGCCCTGACGAATACGATGACGTCACGCTGGAGCACGTTTTGGTCTGCGCCCCAATGCTTGCGATCATGTGATAAAGCTATTGCGGAGCAGCGCAATCGCCGCGCCTACTGCTGGGCGCCTGCAAGCGGCTTCTGTGGGAATATCATGCACCCTCACGCTACCATCGCTCACAAACGGACAAGGCTGTTCATGAGCGTTGGCGCTCTGGAGAATTATGCACATTTCCAAAATGACTTTGGTCAACTACCGAAACTTCAGCAATACAACGCTGAAGTTTCAGCGGGGCGTCAACACCATCATCGGCGAGAATGGCTCAGGTAAGTCCAATATCCTACGCGCAATCCGTCTACTACTGGATGACACCATGGTGCGTGCCGCCTATCGACTGGAGGAATCGGACTTCTGCCGATCGCTCGGCGAATGGCGAGGCCACTGGATCATCATCAGTGTTGAGTTCGAAGATATCAGCGCCGACGAAGCCGTGCAGGCGCTATTCCTTCATGGCACGGCTGCGCTCGAAGGCGGACCGCTGGCGAAGGCCACCTATAACCTCATCTTCCGTCCGAAAAAGGAGATTCGGCTCAAGCTGGCTGCTCTCGACGTTTTTGATGATGAGGAGCTTAAGAAAATACGCAATACCATCACGATTGACGACTACGAAACTGTGTTCACAGGAAGAAGCAGCGCCGATTTCAGCGACCCTTCCGTCTACCAATCGATCGTGGGCGATTTCGATACGTGTATTTTCAGTGCCGAGACTGAATTTCCTGAGATCGGGGCTAAAGTCCCCGGATTTCTCTCGGTTACGAAAGAAGTGTCACTGACCTTCATCCAGGCCCTCCGGGATGTCGTGGCCGAGTTTCACAACAACCGAACGAACCCGTTGTTTGCGCTTCTCAAGAGCAAGAGTGGCGAGATCGATCCAGTGTCGATGCTCCCCATAACCGAGATGGTCAGGGACCTGAATGCCTCTATTGAAGGCCTCGAAGACGTGCAGTCGGTTCGTAACCACATTCGGGAAACGATCAAGGATGCGGCGGGAGAAACCTACTCGCCTGCTTCGCTTTCGATTAAATCTGACCTACCAGACGAAGCGGAAAAATTATTTCAGTCGCTGCGCCTCTTTGTAGGCGAGGCCGATGACGGGTATGAGGGGGGGATCCATGAGCTGAGCTTGGGCGGAGCAAACCTCATTTATCTGACTCTGAAGCTTCTAGAGTTCAAGTATCAGCGCGAGAAGCTTGCCATTGCCAATTTTCTGCTGATCGAGGAGCCCGAAGCGCACATCCACACCCATATCCAGAAGACCTTGTTCGAACGTATTTCCTACAGTGACGCCCAGGTCATCTACACGACACATTCGACCCACATCTCTGAAGTGAGCAATGTGAGCAACGTCAACATTATTGGAAGGCAAGGCCCATATTGCGAGGCCTATCAGCCCGCGACGGGGCTTGAGCCATCCGAGGTGAGAAGTATCCAGCGATACCTGGACGCTGTGCGTAGCAATTTGCTCTTTGCTAAAAGTGTGGTGCTCGTTGAAGGCGATGCAGAGGAGATACTGATCCCCATCTTGGTAAAGAAGGCGCTAGGGCTGAGCGTTGATGAGCTGGGTATTAGCGTCATTAACATACGCAGCACGGGATTCAAAAACGTTGCCGTCCTTTTTAACGACCTCCGAATCCGCAAGCGCTGCGCGATAGTCACTGACCTTGACACTACCTTCTTCGATGTAGCGCCGCAGCCCACGGACTCTGAAGCTCTTGCCAATAGGAAGCGCAAGGCAATAGGTTCGCAAAAGGCTGGCGGCGAACGTAAGGTCGATCTCGACGCCTTTATTGCCGGAAATCCTTGGCTCTCCGTCTTCTATGCACCACGCACTTTTGAAGTTGAACTCGTGTTAGCGGGCAACCGGGAGGCGTTTGTCCAAACTGTGAGCAGTGTCTATAAAGCGCCGCAGACTATCACCGAAGCAGTGAACGACCTACGATCAGTCCAACCCCATCTCGTAAGCTTTCGGGCGTTACTAATGGCTGAGTATGCGGGGAAAGGCTGGTTTGCGATCATGCTCGCCGAAGAACTGGATCATCAGGTAGCGGTCCCTCCCTACATCCTGCAGGCCATCCACTTTGCGCATGGGCACATATCGCCCCCGCTGCTCGCCAGGATTCTACAGTATCGCGTTGCCCGCCAAATCGAAGTCGATCCTTCAACTCAGCCACGACTAGCGCTGTTTGGGGTTGAGCTTGACCGCTATCAACGAGGGGATATCGATCTGGTGGGACTCAAAGCTGCGGTAGCCCTGGCGTTGCCGAACGACGCCATTGGCTCGTTCATGGCGGGCATTGCCTGATGTTCGCTTGGGATCCCCGTGAGTTGAACGCCGAGCAGTCAGCCGCAGTGGAGGAACCTTCGAGCGTATTCCTCATCGCATGCCCCGGTAGCGGAAAGACACGGACGTTGACCTATAAGATTGCTTATGAGCTTTCGCGGGGCATGGACAAGCGGATTGTCGTGGCGATTACTTATACGCACCGCGCAGCAGATGAAATCCAGGAACGCATAGAAGATCTCGGTGTTGATACGTCAAAGCTGTGGATCGGGACCATCCACTCATTTTGCCTCGAGTGGATTATTAAGCCATATGGCATCTACCTTCCAGAGCTTTCCCGCGGTTATCGAGTCCTAGACAAGCACGACCGCGAACTCATGCTCGATCGGCTATGCGCGCCCTACGCAAAGATCACTCACTGGGATTGCGATTACTACTTCAGCGAAACGGGCTATCACCTAGGCTGCAAAGATGTTTGGAAGCATGAGACGCTCCATAAAATTCTTGGAGAGTATTTTCGCGAACTCGCAGAAGCGCGTCAGATCGATTTCGAGCTGATCCTTTGGTATGCGCAGATACTAATGCGTGATCAAAAGCATATTGCATCGATTCTCGCTTCGGTCTTCTCATATGTCCTGGTAGACGAGTATCAGGATACGAAGCAAATTCAGTATGGCCTTCTTACCGCTATTTTGCGTGCCGGAGCAGGGCGAACGAAGACCTTCATCGTCGGCGATCCGAACCAAGCTATCTACGGCTCGCTCGGTGGCTACGCAATTCCGGTGGCTGATTTTCGTGCCCAAGCTGGCATCCCGATAAGAGAAATGGCACTTACCCGAAATTACCGTTCGAGCAAGAGGATCATTTCCCAATTCTCGAATTTCAACGTTTATCCGACATCAATCGAGAGCGCAGGATCGAATGCGTCGTTTCCGAGCAAAGTTTCGTACAACCAGCACGTAACACTCACCAATTTGCATGACGAGCTAGTACGACTGATCCAGGCAAGCCTTGCTGCAGGGCATCCTCCTGAGGAGATCTGCGTGCTCGCCCCATGGTGGATTTTATTGGCATCGACGACGCGTCAATTAGTAAGGATGCTTCCGGATCAACAATTTGACGGCCCGGGTCTAGTCCCCTTTAGCAACGATATAGACAATTTCTGGTTCAAAGTTTCGAAAATAATCCTGACTGAGTCATCGCCGAAGATGCTTGTTCGTCGCATGCGATGGGCAAGGGATGTGATCAGCGACCTGGGTGATCTTGGCGTTGATACATCGCGTCTGACGCAGCGGCTCCTATTGAGAGAATGCAACTCAATTTCAATCTCCGAGACGGATGGGATTGCCTACCTTGACCAAGCCTTCACCGTGCTGCTTGAACGACTCGGTGTAGCCCTGAATAGTTTCCCCGCATTGGTGGAGCATCGCGATGCGTTCTTTCGCAGCTCACAATCTCGGATCGACAGGCTCCAAAAGGACGGAGCCCCGTACATCAACGACATCTCTTTCTTCAGGAAGGTATTTCGCGAGCGGACTGGTATCACCGTTTCGACGATCCACGGTGTAAAAGGTGCCGAGTACGATGTGGTCATCGCGTTCGGCCTTCTTCAGGGGATGGTGCCTCATTTCACTGAGGCCGAAAGCTTGGATGCCGCGAACAAGCTCCTCTATGTCGTAGGTTCCCGTGCCCGCAAGAATCTACATCTGATTTCTGAGAGCGGGCGCCCACAAGGCCGCTATGGGCACTATGCGGCTACAGAGGTACTGTTCTCATGTGCCTTTGACTACGACGCAGCCGAGTAGCATCCCGCCTGAGTTTCGCCATCGGAAGTACGCCTCGTCCGGGCACATTGCTGTAAGCGAACGGCAAACACGCCTACCGAACTCCCAAATTAAGGGCGATGGTGTCCGCCTATTTTTGATTGGCCCAATTTTGTGGACGCTGACTGACTGCTTCTGGCCGTTTACTGCCTGTCGTGGAAGGCAGAAATCGACCCCAAACTGATTGTAGAATTCATCATTCTGGAGCTTGCAGGCATTGATCAGGCGCTATTGATATCTGTTGTTGACGTTCATTCGGACAATTGACGTGTGCATGGAAATGCACATATAGTCATCCGCATGACAAACCGAACCTCTACACGTTCCCGTGCAATTGATGCTGCCATCGACTCTCTCGATGGAGCCTTCTTTAAAGCTCTGTGCGAGCCGTCGCGGGTAGCTGTGCTCAAGCGAGTCATGCAACTGGGGCGAGCAGATATCGGTGAGATTGCCGAAGGGCTACCTCAAGAGCGTTCAGTGGTGTCCCGTCATCTGCAAGTGCTATTAGAGGCGGGCATCGTCCGCGCTACCAAGGTCAGCAGGCAGATGTTCTACGAGGTGGATGGGCCGGCAGTAGTGACACGGCTCGAAGCCATGCTTCAGCACATGAAGAGTCTGGCTCCGTTTTGCTGCCCTGGTGTATCTGAGTAGTTTTTTTATCATTTCAATATATGCATGAGTGCGCATAAATGAACATAATTAATGGGCCCACGGATGTCATCGTTATTGGTGCAGGCCAAGCTGGGCTCGCGTGCGGTTGGCATCTGCGGCAGCAGAATCTCAGTTTTCTCATACTCGATGCCGAGAGCAAGCCAGGTGGGAACTGGCGCAATTACTACGACAGTCTGAGATTATTTTCTCCTGCTGCTTACTCGTCTTTGCCTGGGATGCCCTTCCCAGTTGAAGCTAAGCACTATCCGCTACGCGATGAAGTCGTACGTTATTTGGAGCAGTACGCGGACGCTTTCCAGCTACCCATTCGGCAGAACATACGAGTCCAGAGAGTGAGTAGGGAGGATGGACTCTTTTTGCTTCAGGCATCTGATGGTCAGCGTTTCTGCTCAAAAGCATTGATCGTTTGCACTGGCGGATTCAATCAGCCGTTCATCCCTGACATTCAGGGGCTGGGGAGTTTTCGCGGGCAACGTTTACACAGTGCTGATTACCGAAATGTCGACGGCTTCAGTGATCAACGAGTAGTGGTCATAGGTGCTGCCAACTCAGCTGTACAAATTGCCCATGAGTTGGCTCAAGTCAGCAGCGTCGTATTGGCGACAAGGGAATCGATTCGGTTTTTTCCGCAAAAGATCCTCGGTGTGGATTTTCATGCTTGGCTCAAGTGGACAGGGATGGAGAAGACTCGTTGGCTGAATGATCAAAGTACTCCTGTACTGGATGATGGCACCTATCGTCGAGCCATGAAGCAGGGACTTTTTGAGCGCAAGCCGATGTTCACGGAGGTAACGTCAACGGGCGTGATCTGGGCTGATGGGCAGCACACTGACGTGGACAGTTTGGTTTTCGCGACCGGGTTTCGTCCGAACCTTGGTTTTTTGGCAGGTCTGCACGTGGCGGGCAATGAAAGCCTGACCCAACGCAACGGGAAGGCGGAGCACGTGCAGGGTTTGTATTTTGTGGGATTACCGAAGCAGCGCAACTTTGCTTCGGCAACCCTTAGAGGCGTTGGACCAGATGCTTCTCACATCATCCCTAGCTTGATGCGCTTCATTCACAATGCATCGTATCCAGTGTTCGCTTGATGCTGGGTATCGACTTTTTTCTGCTCAACACTGCGTCTACCGGAACATCATAATTACCTACCTTTTTGCGTAATTGGCAGACGCCAAGTGGCGATGAAGCACAGCAACAGAAACCCGCACATCACGCTAAGCAGTACCGATGCTCCGAAGCTGTCCAGAACGTAAGCGGCGGCGATAGGGCCACAGGCTTGGGCGACAAGGACGGGCCTTGCGAGCAGTCCCATTCGTGCGCCATACCCTTGAGGCCCGAACAGCGCCAATGGAAGAGTACCGCGAGCGATGGTGAGGATGCCGTTACCGGCTCCGTAAAGTGCTATCGCCACGAAGGCCAGCCAAGGCAGGCCTGAGATCAGCAGTCCAAGCCCGATCAAACAAAGCAACACACCGGCTCGTGCGGACCAGGTTGGATGGAGGTTCCTACCTATGGAAAACTCCGCCACCCGTGCCAGGACTTGCGAAGGACCAATCACCATGCCGATGGCCAAGGCAACGGCAGTCGCGATTCCCAATTGCTTGAGGACGTTGAGCAGGTGTACTGAGATACCTGATACGACCAACGCCAGAACCGTCAGCATGGCGGCAATCAACAAGAACAGCTGGTTGGTAGCCATAGGGCGAAGCTCGGATGCATTGGGTGATTCTACTGTTACGGGATGGGGCGGTTGCTTTGTGCTTCCAGGAATCAACAGCGCATGAATGGGCAATCCGATTAGCAGATGAGCTGCGGCGATGGTAAAGCAGGCGTTTCTCCAGCCGATCCAACTCTCCAGTCCCGCTATCACCGGCCAACCTATGGTGCTGGCGAAGCCACCCAACAAGGTCAGCCCGGTGATTGACGTTCGAGCCTCCTCCCCGAAAAGTCGTCCCAGGGTTGAGAAGGCTGCGTCGTACAAGCCTGCCGCCATGGCAACGCCGATCAGGGTCCAGGCGACAAAGTAGGTGGCAATGTTGCTCGCGAGTCCCATCAGTAGCATGCCGAGAGCCAGCAGCAGTGAACTGGCGGCTAGGACAGAACGTCCACCACGGCGATCAATCTGACGACCAACTGCCGGCGAGGACGCTCCCGCTACCAGCAGCCCCCAGGACAGGCCGCCCACCACACTGGTGATGGACCACCCCGTCTCTTTGGCTATCGGAGACGCAAGTACTGCGGGCAAGTAATAGGTCGAACCCCAGGCAAGAATCTGGGTGAAACCCATGGCCCATACGAGCTTGGAGCGATTGATCGGAGGATGAATCTGCTCTGGAAGTGTCACAACCGGTTCGTCCATTTTTTGTTGTCAGTGACAACAAGCTAGCGCCTTCCTTTGGCTATCGTCAACCGAGACGATCGGTGTTGACGATTTCGTGATCTCAGGAATACAGTTGCAACTAACAACTAATTTGTGACGATTATGACGAAGCGAAAAAACGATCAGCTCACTCAGGATTCCGAGGACTTGTATGAAGCGTTGAACCAGCTCGTTCGCGTCCATCAGTTCCGTGATCGTGATCGGATTTGCTGTTACGACGTATCTGTAACCCAATGCTATGCCGTCGAGACGTTGGTCAAAAGGGGCGCACTGCGTCTTCAGGTTTTGGCAGAAGAAATGTTCTTGGACAAAAGCACGGCGAGTCGAGTGATCGATACCCTGGAACGTAAAGGGTATGTGTCCCGCGTTGAGGATGATGAAGATCGGCGTGCAGTGCGAATCCAGGCAACGGAAGCTGGGCGTGAGCTATACGAAAAAATCAGGGCCGACTTGATTGCCGAAGAGCGAGCGATGATCGAAAACCTCTCGGCTGAAGCCAGGCAGGGAGCGCTCAGTTTGCTCAGACAGATTACGCGGGCCACGGAGATTCGCTGCGGGCTCCTGAGTGAGTGCTGCCCAGCCGTGAAGAGCAGGGATTGA
Organism: Pseudomonas sp. KH_021; assembly: GCF_057838865.1. Taxonomy (NCBI): domain Bacteria; kingdom Pseudomonadati; phylum Pseudomonadota; class Gammaproteobacteria; order Pseudomonadales; family Pseudomonadaceae; genus Pseudomonas; species Pseudomonas sp. KH_021. The sequence continues at coordinate 56,274 of NZ_JBYQOU010000002.1, forward strand.
AAGGAATTAACTTCCCTTTTTTTGCCGGTAATGTTGTTACTACCAACGTAATGGGGCTCCAACAATGCGAGTTCGTTTAGCTGAACCCAAAGACACTGTTTCAATAGCGGCCATCTACAACCAGGGGATCGAGGAACGTAGCTCTACGTTTGAAACGACTCCTCGAAGCTCGGCAGACATGCTTGATCGCATCAACTCAATGGAACGTTATCCAGTGTTGGTCATGGTCGATGAGGCCGATCAGGTTGTTGGATGGGCTGGACTCAGTCGTTATCGTGCCCGTGCCTGTTACGACGGTATTGCGGATTTTTCCATTTACCTGGACCGCAGCGTTCGCGGTCAGGGACTCGGCAAACAGTTACTTCAGTCACTGCTGAAAGAAGCCGAAGTTCGGGGATTCTGGAAAGTCCTTTCACGCATTTTTACCTTCAATCACGCCAGCCTCGCATTGTGCGAAGCCTGCGGTTTCCGCCAAGTGGGGGTGTATGAAAAACACGCCTGCCTAGAAGGACGCTGGCTCGACTGCGCGATTGTCGAGCGTCTGTTCCCGAACAATCAGCCAACCTGAAGGAGTCGATCATGGATAACACTCACCTTCCCGTCGCCATCATCGGTGCGGGCCCAGTGGGCCTCGTCGCCGCAGCTCACCTCCTGGCCAGAGGTATCACTCCGCTGATACTGGAAGCCGGTCCGGTAGCTGGGGCCAGCATTGAAGAATGGGCGCATGTGAAGATGTTCTCTCCGTGGCCGTTCAATGTTGACAAGGAGGCGGCCAAACTTCTGCTGGCCGATGGTTGGACTCCACCACCGGAGAACGAGTATCCAACGGGGCGTGAACTGCTGGACCGGTTTGTTCGACCTCTCGCGGACCTCGAACCGATCAAGCGTCACTTGCAGCTTAATACCCGTGTTCTGGCCGTCACGCGCGTCGGTCAGGATGTGATGAAGACCCAGGGCAGATCGGCAGCTCCTTTTTTACTGCGTGTCACAGGGCCATCGGGTGAGCGAGATGTGCTGGCGAGTGCTGTCATTGATGCCTCGGGCACCTACCTGACACCGAACTGGATGGGCGCCCATGGCATCCCTGCATTGGGCGAGATCGAGCATGCAGCGCACATTGCGTACTGCATTCCGGAGGTGCTGGGTCGTGCGCGGAATCGCTATGCCAACAAAAGAGTGCTGGTGGTGGGTGGTGGTCACTCCGCGTTTAACGCCCTACAGGATCTGGTGCGTCTGATTCAGGAGGCACCGCAAACCAAAGTGCTCTGGGCGATCCGGGGTAATTCTCTTGAGCGCATTCTGGGTGGTGGTGCGAATGATCAATTGGAAGAGCGCGGAAAGCTCGGCCTGAAGATTAGCCAATTGCTGAATGACGGCGTGATCGAGCTGTTCAAAAACGTCGCTATCGATCAGGTTGTAGGCAATGGCCAAGGGTTGGTTGTGAAGGCGGGAGACCAGATACTTCCACCTGTGGACCAAATCATTGTGGCGACTGGATTCCGACCTGACATGAGCCTGCTCGCCGAGTTGCGTATCGCAATTGATCCCGCAACTCAAAGCGCAGTGTTACTCGCTCCTATGATTGATCCCAACGAACACAGCTGCGGTACGGTCAGACCCCATGGCGCGGTAGAGCTGGCCCATCCTGAGGAAGGTTTGTTCATTGTGGGGATGAAGAGCTATGGCCGGGCACCTACGTTCTTGTTGATGACGGGGTATGAGCAGGTACGGTCTGTTGTCGCGGCATTGGCGGGCGATTGGGATGCGGCCAAAAGGGTTGAGCTGGTCCTCCCGGAGACTGGCATTTGCAACTCGGATTTCGATGAAGTCGATGATCGTTTGAAGGCTTCGGCAAGTCAGACGTCTTGTTGCGGCGCTGGAGTAGCAATTTCTGAGGTCGCACCTCGTGCCGCGTCGGGTTGTTGCAAAGGCTAGCGCACATCCACCGGTACCCGCCCCTACGACAGGGGACGGGTCAGGTCTGACCGCCTTATTTCTTACGCGTGCTCAGATGGTGCTTGTGCGTCCTCTCGTGGTGGAGAGCCAGTCCAAATTGATCGAGCCAGAAATCAACTATGACGCCATACCTTGACTGAGGATATCAACAGAATTGCCGCGAGCAGCGGCAGCAGATATGTCGTCGGGATCAGACCTAATAATTGTCCGCCGATGAATGTTCCGACGATGGAACCCGCGGCCATGATCAGAATAAAGGGTCGCTGGGCTCGGATTATTGAAAAGCTCTGGTCGCGACTGTATCGCGTGAAGCCCACAATCATTGTGGGCAGGCTGACAGCAAGTGAGAGGCTGCCGGCGAGCTTGATATCAGCACCGAATAGAAGAACGATTGTGGGTATTAGCAACTCTCCCCCAGCGACGCCCATCAACGCCGCAACCACCCCAATGCCGAAACCGACAACGATCCCGACGATAGCCAGTATCACGCCATGAAACAAAGGGGTTCCAGTAGCGCTTGTCTCATGACCGAACAGCAAAGCGGCGGCGATCCCTACAAGCAGCACTGCCAATACGCGGTACAAGGTTTTGCTTTTGAGTTTGGTTGCCCACCCAGCTCCAAACCACGCACCTGCGAGGCTTCCGGCTAGAAGCGTGACAATAATATCCCATCGCTCAAACACCGCAGCATAGGGGACAGCAAACGCACGGAAAGGAAGGGCCGTAGCTACCACAACAAGACTCATAGCCTTGTTGAGGATAATTGCTTCCAGCGCACCGAAGCCGAACAGTCCAATGAGCAAGGGCAGTCGAAACTCCGCACCACCCAAGCCAATCAATCCGCCTAGAGCGCCGATGATAGTTCCGCTACCGAATATTGTTTTTTGTTTTTCTCTCTATCGGGAGTCATCGTTCTCTTTCTTTCCTTGCCCCGAAAACTGAAAGCCGCCTGCGTAATTCCCCTGAATGTCCTAGTCATTCACGAATCCGCTGACAGGTTGGATGCCGGTAAAAACAGCCCCGCGACGTTATAGCGAGCGATGGCAATTGTCTATGAAGCACGCAGAGATGATTTAGGACTAGCGCGGCCTGTCCTGTCGTGGATTTTGGAATGCGGTATCGCAGTCAGATCGCACGACCTGGCTAGGGGTTTGTTACATTTATCATATATGCAAAAACTCAGATGTTTCGACGTATCAGACTAGCCTGATCTGAAATTTCGTTCCGCCTAGCACACGTAAACGATACCGTTCAGCGCATCCTAATGGGTCTTGTTGAATGAATTTATCACCAAGGCTTTACGCCACATGCGGAAAAACATATATTCGTTTAACCGCATATAAGCTGAGACTTCACAATGACCAGCAAAGCCAGTGTCCTGTTTGTTTGTACCGCCAACGCTGCCCGCTCTCAGCTGGCCCAAGCGTTGCTGAGGCATACCGATTCGCAGCATTTCGAGGCGTTCAGCGCCGGCACAACTCCGACTCAGGTAGATCCGCGCACCTTCGAGGCGCTATCACACAGCGGTGTGAGCACCGAAGGATTACGTAGCAAGTCGATAGACGAGTTCCGTGATGAGCGTTTCGATTACGTCATCACCTTGTGTGATAAAGCCGCAGCGGAATGCCTGTCTTTACCTGGAGCCGGTGAGGCATTGGCCTGGAGTTTTGAAGACCCGGTCACCAGCACCAAACCCGATGCCTTCCGTCACACCCTTCACGAAATTCATGAGCGCATCAAGATGTTCGTCTTGGTCAAAAACAAACACTGAGAAAACGATATGGCTGACCATCTGACACCGACCACTGTTTTCAAATGCCTGGCTGACGACACTCGGGTCCGCACAATGATGCTCATCACCCGTGAAGGAGAGCTTTGTGTTTGCGAGCTGACCTGCGCGTTGAACGAGAGTCAGCCAAAAATCTCCAGGCACCTAGCGCAACTGCGTACTTGCGGCCTGTTGTCGGACCGTCGGCAAGGCCAATGGGTGTATTACCGACTGCACCCGAATCTCCCTGATTGGGTTCATCAAGTGCTGACCACCGTGCTGGAAAGCAACAAGCACTGGTTGAGCCCTGATGCCAAACGCCTTGATGAAATGGGTGACCGTCCTGAACGGGCAGCCGTGTGCTGTGAAAGCAAAATCGCCTGATTCCGCCTTCGACTACGAGATCGCTCGATGAAAATCCTGTTCCTCTGCACTGCCAATAGCTGTCGCAGCATCCTCTGTGAAGCGGTCTTCAATCACTTGGCACCGGAAGGCATGAAAGCCTACAGCGCGGGCAGTCAGCCCAAAGGTGAAGTGCATCCGCTGAGTCTCAAGACATTGGAAAAGGCTGGTATGTCGACGCTCGGGCTGTTCAGTAAGTCCAGCGATGTCCACGTGAACTTGGCACCTGATTTCGTCATCACGGTGTGCGACAAGGCTGCCGGTGAGGCCTGTCCGGTATTTTTCGGGCCGGCCACCAAGGCCCACTGGGGGCTGGCCGACCCCTCGGAATACCACGGAACTCAAGAAGAGATCGAGGCGGCTTTTGAAGCCACTTTGGAGCAGATCAAAACCCGTATTGAAGCCTTCCTGGCTATACCGCTTGCCCAACTGAGTGCCGAACAGCTCAAGGCAGAGCTGGCCCTGATTGGCACGCTGTAACCACAGGAGCAATGACCATGAGTAAAAGCCGCCTTTCCTTCCTGGACCGATACCTGACCCTGTGGATTTTTCTTGCCATGGCCTTGGGTATCGGCTTGGGGAGCCTGTTTGAAGGCTGGCCGCAGTGGCTCAACAGTCTTTCTGTGGGCACCACCAACATCCCCATCGCTATCGGCTTGATCGTGATGATGTATCCGCCTCTGGCCAAGGTTCGTTATGAGGAACTGCCGGAAGTCTTCAAGGACAAGCGCATCCTCGTTTTGTCTTTGGTCCAGAACTGGGTCATCGGCCCGGTGTTGATGTTCGCACTGGCGATCATCTTCTTGCGGGACCAGCCGGAGTACATGACCGGCCTGATCCTGATCGGCTTGGCGCGTTGCATCGCGATGGTGCTGGTGTGGAATCAGATCGCGGGAGGCAACAATCAATACGTTGCTGGGCTGGTGGCGTTCAACAGCATCTTCCAGATCCTGTTTTTCAGTCTGTATGCCTGGGTCTTCCTTGGGCTGTTGCCGCCGCTGTTTGGACTGGAAGGCAGTGTGATTGAGACCAGCTTTGTCAGCATTGCCGAGTCCGTCCTGATCTACCTGGGTGTGCCGTTCCTGGCGGGCTTCCTGACCCGCAGGATCCTCATCGCCCGTAAAGGTGAAGCTTGGTTCCAAGAGCGCTTCATTCCGAAGATCAGCCCGCTGACGCTGGTGGCACTGCTGTTGACCATCGTCGCCATGTTCAGCCTCAAGGGCGACGTGGTGCTGCAATTGCCGCTGGATGTGTTGCGTATTGCGATCCCTCTGACGATCTACTTCGTGGTGATGTTTTTCATCAGCTTCTGGATGGGCAAGCTGCTCAAGGCTGACTATCCGCGCACCACCGCACTGGCTTTCACAGCCGCAAGCAACAACTTTGAACTGGCGATTGCTGTGGCCATTGCCACCTTCGGCCTGGCTTCCCCGGTCGCCTTTGCCACGGTGATTGGTCCGCTGGTGGAAGTACCGGTACTGATTTCTCTGGTCGGTGTGGCCCTTTGGTTGAAACGCCGCTGGTTCGATGAATCCAAGAGCGCCGTTGCGCAGGACAAAGACTATGTTTGATGACCATATCCCCCAACTCGATACCGAACTGGTTGATCTCCCATCGACAGACAAACTAGGTATCGAAAAAACCTCCATCCATAAGCCGCGCATTTTGCTGCTGTACGGATCGACCCGTGAGCGCTCTTTCAGTCGCCTGTTGGTAGAGGAAGCCGCTCGGCTGCTGGAGCACTTCGGCGCAGAGGCGCGGATTTTCAATCCGTCGGGTTTGCCGCTGCCAGATGACGCACCCGACGATCATCCGCGTGTGAAGGAGCTGCGCGATCTGATGCTGTGGTCCGAGGGGCAGGTCTGGTGCTCTCCAGAACGTCACGGTTCCATGAGCGCAGTGTTCAAAGCTCAGATCGACTGGGTGCCACTCGCGATGGGCGCGGTACGCCCGACCCAGGGTAAAACCCTTGCGGTCATGCAGGTGTGCGGTGGCTCGCAGTCGTTCAACGTGGTCAATCAGCTGCGAGTGCTGGGACGTTGGATGCGCATGTTCACCATCCCCAACCAATCCTCCGTGCCGAAGGCCTATATGGAGTTCGACGATAACGGCCGGATGAAGCCTTCTCCGTTCTACGACCGCGTCGTGGATGTGATGGAGGAGTTGGTGAAATTCACGCTGCTGCTTCGCGACCGTCAGGACTATCTGGTTGATCGTTATTCCGAGCGCAAAGAGTCAGGGGGAGAACTCATGAAACGTGTCAATCAGCGCTCCATCTGAGGATTTTTCACCGTGCAACAACACCCTTATTCCGTACTGCCTCTGGCACAGTTCAATGGCCAATTGATCTTCACCCCGTGCCCAGGCACGAAGGGCACCCGACCTTTCGAGGCGTTGCAAACCCTCAAGGGCGCAGGGGCCTCGGCGTTGCTGACGCTGATGCCGACAGAAGAGTTGCTTCAGAACGAGATCGACCTGCTGCCGGAAGAATGCCAAATGCTTGGCATCGAGTGGTTTCACCTGTCCGTCGAAGACGATCAAGCGCCTGGCGAAGCATTCAAAGCCGCATGGGAACAGCACCATCCACGACTTAAGCAGCTGCTGACCGAAGGGAAAACCATTGCCATCCATTGCAAGGGCGGCTCGGGCCGTACCGGTTTGATCGCGGCTCAACTGTTGATCGAGAGCGGTGTGCCCTTCAGCGATGCCATCCGGGATGTTCAGTCGTTGCGTCCTCGCGCCATTCAGCATCCTGCCCATATCGAATACATCGGCCAGTTTGACACCCCGTCGAACTCCCACTGACAACAGATAAAGAGCACAACAACATGACTATCAAAGTTGGCATCAATGGTTTTGGACGGATTGGTCGCCTCGCGCTGCGAGCCGCCTGGAACTGGCCAGAATTCGAATTCGTGCAGATCAACGATCCGGCAGGTGATGCAGTAACTCATGCGCACCTGATCAACTTCGACTCTGTGCATGGTCGTTGGCACAACGAAGCCAGTGCAGAAGGCGATCATGTGGTGATTGGCGGCAAGCGCATCAAGGTGACCGCGAACAAAGCGATTGCGGACACCGACTGGTCGGATTGCGATCTGGTGATCGAGGCCAGCGGCAAGATGAAAACCGTCGCTGTGCTTCAGGCTTACCTCGGCCAAGGCGTAAAGCGCGTGGTGGTCTGCGCTCCAGTGAAGGAAAAAGGCGCGCTGAACGTCGTCATGGGCGTCAATCATCAGCTGTTCAATGCGGCGGAACATCGCATCGTCACGGCTGCTTCGTGCACCACCAACTGTCTGGCGCCCGTGGTGAAAGTGATCCACGAAAAGCTGGGCATTCGCCACGGCTCGATCACCACCATTCACGACCTGACCAATACCCAGAGCATTCTCGATCAGCCGCACAAGGATCTGCGTCGTGCACGTGCATCCGGCATGAGCCTGATTCCAACCAGTACCGGCTCGGCCACCGCCATTGCCGAAATCTTCCCGGAGCTGCGTGGACGCCTGAATGGTCACGCCGTACGCGTGCCGCTGGCCAACGCTTCGCTGACTGACTGTGTCTTTGAAGTCGAGCGGGCCACTACTGTTGAAGAGGTCAATCAGTTCCTCAAGGACGCCTCCGAGAACGAGCTGAAAGACATCCTTGGTTTCGAGGAGCGTCCGCTGGTGTCCATTGACTACCGCACTGACCCGCGCTCATCGATCATCGATGCGCTGTCGACCATGGTCATCAACGGCACCCAGGTCAAACTCTATGCCTGGTACGACAACGAGTGGGGCTATGCCAACCGCACCGTCGAACTGGCCAAAATGGTCGGTCTGGCAGTCTAAGGAGCGGTCATGAAAGCGTTGTCAGCCCTTGCGCCGGAAGTGCGGCAGTACCTGCTCGTTACGGGCAACTACTGGGCCTTCACCCTCACCGACGGTGCTTTGCGCATGTTGGTGGTGCTGCACTTTCACGCGTTGGGTTACAGCCCACTGCAAATCGCGGCATTGTTTCTGTTTTACGAACTCTTTGGTGTGATCACTAACCTGGTGGGTGGCTACCTCGGCGCCCGGTTGGGTCTGAACCGAACCATGAACATCGGGCTGGGCCTCCAGGTTGCGGCGCTGTTGATGCTGACGGTTCCTGTGGCCTGGCTAACCATCCCTTGGGTGATGGGCGCTCAGGCTCTGTCGGGGATTGCCAAAGACCTGAACAAGATGAGTGCCAAAAGCTCCATCAAGCTTCTGGTTCCGGATGGGCAACAGGGCAAGCTCTACAAGTGGGTGGCGATCCTCACCGGCTCGAAGAACGCACTCAAGGGTGTCGGCTTCTTTCTTGGTGGAGCCTTGCTGGCACTCATCGGCTTCAAAGGCGCCTTGCTGGCCATGGCGGGTGTCCTGGCGCTGATCTGGATCAGCAGCTTGATGTTGTTGAAGAAGGACCTAGGCAAGGCCAAAGCCAAGCCAAAATTTCGCGACATCCTGTCCAAGAGCCGGGCGATCAATATCCTCTCAGCGGCGCGAATGTTCCTATTCGGCGCCCGCGATGTCTGGTTTGTGGTGGCCTTGCCGGTGTACCTGAGCAGCGTCTTCGGCTGGGACTTCTGGCAGGTTGGCGGCTTCCTGGCGGCCTGGGTGATTGGCTACGGCATTGTGCAATCGTTCGCGCCGCGAATCACCGGCAAGAAACGTGGGCACGTACCGGATGGTCGTGCGGCATTTCTGTGGGCACTTGCGCTGGCGGGTCTGCCTGCGGCCATTGCTCTTGGGCTGAGCACCGGGTGGTCACAACAGGTGGTGTTGCTCGGCGGACTGATGGTCTTTGGCGCGCTATTCGCGGTGAATTCGTCGTTGCACAGTTACCTGATCGTGTCCTACGCCAAGGAAGACGGTGTGTCGCTGGATGTGGGCTTTTACTACATGTCCAACGCAATGGGGCGACTGATCGGCACGGTGCTCTCCGGCTGGGTTTATCAGGTGTATGGGTTGGGCGCGTGCTTGTGGATATCGAGCGCATTCGTGCTGTTCGCAGCTTTGATTTCGATTGCATTGCCTCGTCACGCGCTTAGTGAATGACTGCTTTTGGCTGTGGCTACCTGTGTGGGACGTTGTTGATCCCCACGGTTGGAAGCGGCACTCAAGTCGAGACGTCAGCCACAAGGCTGCAAGCGGTGGCAATATGGCGGAAGGGGACTGAGGAAAGGAGGCTGAAAAAGCAGATGTGGGGCACGTGCCGTGCTGGGCATCGGATACAAAAAAACTAACCCCCTGGTGCGCAGTACGGGACAGGTCCCGCCCGAGGCGTGGGGGCTATTCTTGGGCCAAATACTAGCACGAGTATGAAGGCAGACCAAAGTGGCTGCTGTGACCGATGGCTTTCGACTGTTGCCCCAACTGGTGGAAGCAACAGATTGGCTAAATCGTACCGCGTGATTTGAAAAAATGTTGCGCTTGACAGCCTAACGAGCTGCTGTTGGAATCCAAAATGTAATATGACCGCTCATAAGCCCAGCGGTCATAAAATATGGAGCAGGCGTGCCTGCGGGCCCGAGCGAGCACCCTCAAGCGAGGTCAGATTTTAAGCATCGCATATCGCTTTGTTAGGTATCGGCTAACTTTTCAACATGAAAGGGAATCTGAAAACAGATTCCCTTTTTCATTTTTGAGATTTTTTCCTCAAGACTGTAATTCAGGTTAAGCAGATCGACCGGTTCCCGCTAGCCCGTCGGCAGCCGGAGGGAATTACAAAAACACAAACGTGCCGCCGAAATAATGACCTACAGCACCCCGGCGTTTAGCTGGCACAGTCGTCCTGGTCGCAGGGCAGTCGGAACTTTTAGTTTGGCGGGCCGCCCGGTTTTCTTAGTCGTTTGGAGAATTGTTCTACTTCGACAGTGAACCGGAATCTTTAGTCGTCAATCCCACGCTGCCTGTCTGCGCAGGTAGAAATCGATGAAAGCAGCCAGCGATGTGTCTGGGAAACTAGGGGCAATCCGACATTTACGGTTGTGGAGGAGCTAGTGCTTCAAGCCGGATACAATCGTCGGCGACCAATGACGAAATTAGCTGCTCAGAAGGATGCAGTTGCAAACCATGCAAAATGACCTATTCGTGCGGTTTTCTTGAAGGCAGGTCGACCACCTTACGGTCGCTCATTTTAGCCTTGAGCACTCGGTTCTCGTCCATTAGCACTTCGTTGATGGACGCGAACTTGGCGACCTTGGCACGCAGCTCCTCGATTTCCTGACGGTAGGCTGCCGACTTCTTGCGTTCGGCAATTAAGTCCTGGTGCTTCACATCACACATGGCGCGACTGGAGCGACCTTGAGTCTCGCGGATAGTCTCGGCAATTACTGGGTAGTGATTGTGGATAAGTGCCGTCGATACGCCCGCCTCGCGGGCGACTGCTGCGATGGTTACCTTGGTTTCCCCAGTGTGGGAACGGCCTTTTTGAATGCGGTAGAGGGCGAGCTTCAGATCCTTTTCACGATCTTCAGCCGGCTTGTAGTTGGTTGTCTTGTCCTTGGGTTTCATGTGATCAGCGTCTCCGAGTCCATGCCTAACTGAACCAGTACGTCTCGGCAGCGATTCAGGTCGCGCTCAACGCGTTGGCGGCCGCCCTCGCCAATATCCGGGCAATTCAGCAGCCCTTTCAGATCATCATAGAGTCGCTGGTAGATCATCGTGTGGCCGCGCCCGATGACGGCATTGTTGCAGTTGCCGCAGCGAGTACGTTCAAGGGTATTGCCAACGCAACCGTCATTATCCGCCGTACACCAGGCATGGCCGTTGCTGCGAATAGCGGTGCTCTCGGCAATCGACTTCAGCATTGAGGCGTGGTCCTTGAAGATCAGCAAGTTCTGCGGCTCTCGCTGCCACTGCTTGAACGCACGCCCATAGCCCCCGGCCAAGGGGTCGTCATACAGCCAGTTATCGACGATGCCGAGTTTTATATCTTCCAGCTCACCCTGAATATCTGCGTACAGATCAAGGTCCAGATGCTGACCCCAGCTGTCGTCTGTGGCGTAGCCCAAGGTCATGTCCAGCGTCCAGTGCGCGTAATGCTCCTTAAGGTAGCGCAGGTCACCGAAGCGGCTGTGCGTAGCGTAGTTGGCAAACTTGCGGCGGAATTGGTGGCTGGCGAGACTCCAGCTCAGACCGCAATTCTTGGCGAATGCCTTGAGGTTAGAATCCCAAGAAGTGTTGCTAAGCGTGCGCACCTGGTTGCCTTTTCTCATACATGCGCCGAGAAAAAGCGCATGGCGGTGATTGTGTATCTCGCCGATTTGCGAATCATGAGGGTTGACGCGTCGCAGCTGCACAATCTCGGCGGCGAGCGTGGCTTGATAGGGGGCGGCCCAGCGCTCCATCAGGCGTAGAGCACGCACGGCGGCCTCAGGGATCATCCATTCATGGATACCGGCATCGGTCTTGTCCGAACGTGAATGCATCCAGTGAAAGACGGTACCCTCATCGTCCTGGGTGCGGTGGTGCGCGCCCGACTGCACATTGGCCAATTCGTGGTTGCGACAGCCGGAGGTGCTGGCCAGGATGATGTAGCAGGCCGTGCGTAGGTCGATTAGCACCCTGTTGAATACCCTCAGACCACCCTCCCAGCCAAGGGCGTGCAGGTGGCGGTTCTTCGCCTCAATGAAGGAAGATACTGACAGCCCCTTTCGCCGCGCCGCCTGGGCATCCAGCGCGTCGCGCAGGTCAAGCAGATGTTGGCCGCGCTCAACCTGCTGGTAGGCCCGCTCGAACAAGGTGCAAAACACGTCATCGGGAATTAGCGGCGTCTTGCCGCTCTGGGTGCCGCTGCCGGTAAGCCCCGCCATCGCCATAGCGGAAGTCTCGGGCCAAGGATGCTGTGGCATCGGGTCGTCGGTGTAGTGGCTCAGTTCATGGAGCGCTTCGACGGCCTTGAAACGACAACGCAGCCCACTCTGCGACAGCGGCTTGCCCTCGGATCGACTGGGTTGGCGGTGTGCTTTGCAGACTGCCACATAGCTCTCACAGACTAGGGGTGTCACCGCGCCAAATGTGTCGACCTGCAGTGCTTCCAAGTGGCGTAGGAATGGCCTTGCATCAGAGAAAATTTGTCGAACTATGGAGCCTTTAGGACGACCCGCCCTGAGACGCCCGCGCCGCAGATAGCGGTACAGCAAAGCTTTCATCACCGCCCGAAAGGCAGGTGGCACGGTGCCGAAGTCCAAGCGTTTATGGCTGGCCGGCATGTTGCTCGTGAAGCCATTGAGTTGCCAGACGTCGTCGCCGAAGCGGCTGACGACGACCCACTGTCTATCCACCTGAGTAGCGCTGATGATCAGGGCGTCGCGTTCGGATTCCGGGAGCCCACGCGCATCGCCCGACTGGGCAGCAAAGAGATCCCAGGGTTGCGCAGTCAGGGTGTTGTCGGTCATGCAAGGACCTCCAGATTGTCGATTAGATCAACCGACCAAAATGGGTGCGGTAGGGTGCGGGCGCGCTCACGGGCGGCCTCCACCGCTGGGGCCTTGAAGATGCCGCGCCGCAGCCCTTCGGCGATGATGTAGTGATCGATCAAGCGGGGGATGTGGGCGTATTCCCGTGCCCAGCGACGCTTGTCCATGCGCGAGCGCTCTGACAGCACGCGGAAGTAGAAACTGAACAGCTTGTACAGATCCTCGCCGGTCACCGCGTAGTGCGGGCAGCGCAGGCAGTTCATGAAGTTCATACAAGTCTCGCCCTCGCGCTTCGGGGCGTACTGGCCGTCCACCGGGTCGGCGCATCGGCCCATGGGGGTAACCTTATAGGTTGCGCCGATGGTCTGAGTTAGCAACTCCTGCACCAGTACCTCGCCCATGAACTGCCAGTTGCGGCGGGCATCTTCTCCGGGCGCCAGGTAGTTTTGGTCGGTCACCAGAAGGCTATTGCCGAGCGCGGCGGCGGTGGTTGCTAGATCGCCGCCGGTCAGCTCGAAGATGCGGTTGGCGAAGGTTTTACGCAGGCGCGAAATGTTGATGCGCAGTGGCTTCCCGTCGCTATCGATCAGACTATGCTCGGTTACAAAGCGGTTTGTCGCCCATGCCAACGCTTCGTTGCTCAACGCCGTGACTTGGCCTTTGTCGCTGCGAATACGATATAGCCACACTCGGCCCTTAAGGCCGTCCGGGGCCTCTCCATCTAGGGGCTCGGTCAGGGCCATCACGCGGCGGATCAGGTGCTCCACGTTGGTTCTCACGCTCGGCGTGGACTCCAGAAGGCGTTCGGCGTCCGACTCGGCGCGTAGCGCCACCTTGCTGGTGTTGTAGCCGCGCCGCTTCCACAGCGCTAGGAACACAGTGTTGTCCTTGGGGTGCGGATGCAGGCAGTCGCGGCCCATTTCCAACAGTGGCGTGGTATTGCGTCCAGTGTGCAGCGCCACGACCAGCAGGGCCAGGCATAGGAGTTCGCCGGTCACAGGCGTGTCGTCACTCCAGATCGGATTGATTGCCTGCCGCAGCGCTACCGTGAACGCTTGCCGTTCGCGCTTGGACAGCGCCGTCTCGCCTTTGGCCTTGCGGTTGCTGTTCGGGAAGGGATTTCGCGGAAAGGTGGCCGTATCACCGGAGGCGACCAGTGGGATCAGCCCACGCCGCCCCAAGGCGAGCAGTATGGCCTTGGTCTTCGTGAAGGTGTTCTTCTGAGCGGTAGTCGCCACGCCCCGTCCGGCCAGATGGCCGAGATAGCCATCGATCAGGTCCCGGGTCACATCGGTCAGGGTCAATTTCCGGCCAAATGCCTTTGCCCGGAGCACGCAGTAGGTGAGGAAATGGCGCAGTCCATCCTTGCAGTAGCCGACCACGGTGCTGGCGGCGAGGGCATCCTCCTGGCCGGCGAGGAAGCGCTCGATCTGGCGTTGGCAGGTATAGGTGATGGCATCGATGCCAGCGCCGTACCAGCGGGCAAAGTCGAAGCTACGGCAGCTGGAGGCGTTCCGCTCAAATTTGACCATGGTGTTCGTCGGAGGGATGGCCTCGGGCAGAATGACCACATTGCCTGCCATGTCGCGGCTGTGTTCGACTTGCGGGACGTTGAGATCGGTCTTGGCAAATACCTTGCGCTTGCCCATCAGGCCGCCCCCGCCAGTGCGTTCAATTCATCGTCATAGGCCAGCACTGCCTCGTCGGCCATTTCGTTGACCAGGTGCAGGTACACCATGGTCGTCTGAATCGAACTGTGGCCGAGTTGCCTCTGAACGAACACCAGGGGCTCCAGCCCGCTCGCAGGGTTACGTTGGAGGCTGACCAGGGTATGGGTGGCGTAGCTATGCCGAAGCATGTGCGTATGGACCTTGATTCCAGCCCGCTTGCCGGTCTCGCTGATGATCCGGTTGAGACTCTTACCATCGTCCCCATAGGGTTCGCCGGACTGGTTGAGGAACAACGCCTTTTGCAGGGTCTTGCTCAGCGAGGCACGTTCGCCTCGCACCTTCGTCACATATCGATAGAGTTCGGCCATGAACTGGCGGCTGACGTAAATATCTCGCGACTTGCTGCCCTTGGTCACCATGTCGTTGCCGTCGAACGGATCGAGCCGAATGCGGAGGTTGCGTTCGGTTCGTCCAGCCTTGCCCGGTTCGAAAACATAGGCCAGCGGGAAGGCAGCGATTTCCTCGCGGCGCAGACCCGTATGCAGCGCCATGCGCATTATCATGCGGTGATGGGGGTTTTCCGTTGAGGCCAGGAGTGCCTTGATCTCGGCCATGCTCAGGAATTTGGGCAGGGCCTTGTGGCCACGCGGCATCACATCGTTTGTCATGGCCTTGCCGCCGCTGGCATCAATATGTGCAAGGAAGCCTGTTTTCCGCCTCACGGCGCGTTCTTCATAGGCGAAGGGTAGGCGTTTTACCCACCCTTCTTTCAGCGCGAACTCGTAGAACTTGCAGATGTAATGCAGGCGCTGGCGAGTGGTGTTCGGTGCCAGTTCGCACGCCGCCAGACAGTAGTCCCGATAAGCCGCGACAAGGCTTTTGGCCTCGCCACGATCCACGTCGCGCCAGTCAATCTCATGAGCCTGGAGAAAGCTGAAGAAGTCGTACAGTGCGCGTCCGGTACTGGGCCATGAACGCTTAGAGCCAATAGCCCCGCGAAGCAGGTAGTGACGAAAGAACTGATTCGCCGGGACGCAACTCTCCATCGAGTCCCATAGCAGAATGGGAAACCGTGAATAAGGTTGCCCAGCGATCACCAAATCCTCAGTAGCCCACACAAGCTCCATCTGCCATCCCCTGCACTGACCAGACACCCAATCCCTTTGTCCGCTCTGACAGAGTTAGGGCCATTAGATCGCCCCTTCAAGCACAATCTCAGCACTAGCTATGAGCTTGTAAGTGGCTGTTTCTAAGATAGTGGATATCTAACACTTGCAAGGCGCCGGATCTTCAAGAGCCCAAATAACCTTCTGGTAGGGGAATTTGTTGTCGTCGGCACTGAATGTCACCGTGACAATGGTTTTGACAGAAACGGTCGCGATGATTTCTGCAATTCCCAGCCACCGATCCACGCTCAGGGTTGATGTCACGTCTCCAGTTTCACCCCTGCTCCGTAGTTGCGGAGCTATCCAGACCAGTCTCGATTTTCCAGATCCGTCTCTGGCTTTCAGGGCTGAAAATCGATGATCGAAAGAAAGCGTGTTCTCGACCTCAAGTTGCAAATGTTGGGAAGCTTCGCCTGTGTCACGACCAAAAAACAGCGGTACTGCGCCGTTCGGATATGCGCTGATAGGTAACACCCTCAATTGAAGCGCTCCCAAATCGGGCCGGCCAAATCGGCGCCGTTCCAGTTCTCGGGCAATATCCGGCGATCTATTCCATCTCAAATACTCTTCTGATATATCGGCCCACAATTGCTCCGTTGGGTGGCAGGAGGCGAGAAAGTGAGCGGCGTTGTTGCACCCGAAACCCACGTAGCTCAAATTGGACTTATACCCAACCAACCCTATGGGAATAAAAAACGAGGGACGGGTAATGAGTCGCTGTTTGCCAGCGTTTGAACGGTAGTGCTCACGACGCCAAGCTTCGGCGAATTCGCTAAGGGTCCCCTGATCTGAAAGCAAGGTTTTGAATCGGTCAGCGTTAAGGGTCAGCTGGTTGAAAATTTCAACTTTCGCTTGAGGCGATTTGAATGGTGAACGCTGGCCAAGCCACTGTTTAGCCTCCGACCACTCATGCTGAACCACTTCCGCGGCGCTCTTTTCCTGGAAGGTTACCCATTTACGTGATGCCTCGCCGATCGCCCGCTTACCTAGTCTAAGGACGATGCGATGAACCCAGACAAAAGGGCTTACACGATCATCGCGTTCAGCCGCAGAAGGAGAGGCGTATAGCACCAGTTGTGATTTCCCGGTCAAGACCAAACGTAGAGGTTCAAAGCGGCGCTCATGGGCAAATGCTTCGATGGCGCTCAGTCGCGATCCTAAACCGTGTTGAAGCATAAACAGGAGGTCGAGCATCACCGTCCACTCTGCAGGTGGTGTTGATCCCTGAAACCTGGGAAGCGTGGCGCCTTTGTTAGCCGCGCGCCATCGAATGACGGCCTTGTTTACGAGTTCCTCCGCTTCATGTGCTTCCGTGATGCCACCATCCAGCAGAGCTTGTCGCAGGCGTTCACGCATCGGCGCTTCGTGCACGCGCTCCTGCTCAGTGAATTTAAGTGCTTGCTTAAAGAGCTCGATGTATTCCACCGAATGAACGCGTGAACGACGGTCGAAGATATAGCGTCGAAGTTGTTCCGGATCTACGGCGTCCAGGACCAGAAAGGGTTCGGCGCCGTGGGATAGGTTCACGGCTTGCGTGAGGTAGACCTTCGACTGGAACACTGTTTTATTGTCATGCCATCTCGATCGCCTCGCATCAACGTCCACGCAAATGGCGCTACCATCAACGTATGCCAAAGCTACTCCGCTGCTATGTACGGGATCTGCTTTGAAGTGCATCAGACCTGGTGAGGTCTCCTCGCCTTTCAGCCGCCACCAGAGGCAGTAAACCCGTGAACCTGGCGAGAGGTAGCTGTTCATCTCTTTAATCCATTCAGAGACATGCTGCACGCGCTCACGCGGCAGCATTGATTCACCATCGTCGTCATGAATGAACCGCAGGTATTTCTCCTGAAAAGATAAGCTCACAAAATCCAGTCCTTGGGGTTCTGTATAGAAATCGCCAAATAGTCGGAGACGGTGATCCAATCCAGCCATAAGAATCAGGAATCGTTTGTAATGGAGCGCGGCCGCTTCGAATGCACTGAGAGACTTGGTGTATTTCAGAGAATCGAAGGTAATTTGCTCACCGCCCACACCTGTGAAAATGGCGTCAGATTCACCTTTCGAGGGAAACAGCCTTGAAGCTCCAAGATGCGTTGTTACAGGAGAATCGACGCAGTAGATGTTCTCGCCGTCCCTGACCAGAAGAAATACTGCGCGGTTGGTCTGGTTGCGGTGGTACCCCTCGAATGCATTTTCGTAATGGAGATCGCGGCGAGTGCTGCACATACAGACAATGCAGCGTTCCGTAGGAAAGATTTGATCAACGAAAGCCGGGCTTGATTCAAGCAAACTCGCCATGCCATTGAAGCTCTGATGATCGGTAGACTCGTCGACGTGAGTGAAAACAGATATTTCTTCGACCATGACAAGCTTGCTCTGCATGACGGTAAGAGGTAGCAAGGGGCATGCGCTTTGGCCTTTGTGAAGAGCTGTGACCTCGACACCTTTCCCGATGTAGAGATCGAGGCTTTGAATTCCAGTCATGATTTTGTCGACGTAAACTCGGACTTCCTCAGTGTGGGCCAGGGCTGCAGCGCCATACTCATCGAAATAGGGGGTCATGCGCTTGATTGCTTGCTCGATCTCCTTGGTTTTACTGGTGATCCAATTACCTTGAATGGTCGCGATCGTATGAGATCTTTCAGCCTGGGCCTTCATAACCGCAATTGAGCTCTCGGTAATGCCGCTGGCGAGAAAGCTGGAAAGGTTCTGAGGAACAGGAGCACTCGTGTCGACTACAACCGGAAGACGATCTTGAGCCTCGGCGGAGCGAGGCGTCTTGCGATCGATTTCCTCGAACCCCGCAGCGATGACCGCAGCCATTTTCTCGGGGCTGGACTGGGTATCGACGAGATCCTGTTGGAGTGCGAAAACACGACCTTGAGCGACAGTTAACTCCCGCTGGCGTATCTGCTCATGACCTGGTTCAAATTCGAAGGATTGAAGAAACGTCGAAAGTCGAAAGTCGTGTGTTTGGCAAGTGATGCACCCGGTCCGAACTTCACCTTTTTCATCGATCCACTCCACCTCCTTGTACTGTCCGTATTGGTCAGGGTGGGCCCTTAATGAAAGGGTATGTGGTTGGTTATCAACCCATGCGATGGATTGAATGAGCAACACCATGTCTTTCTTGATGGCGTACTTGGGAACGTCTTCAAGTGCCCTCCAATATTGACCTGCAGAGAGGGACTGGAATTTTTCGATGCGTTCGAACGCGGGTTTGTCTTGAGGCGTGAGGATATCGTTCATGGCTGCCAGCCTAATGTTCTGATGGGTCTTCTTGGAGCAGCGTACAGTCGATGATGGAAATGCAAGGGGGCCCGAAGGCCCCCTAGTAGAAGTGTTTTTTCAGATGCTCTTGAGGTACATGGCATAGATGCCGATGCCAATGCCGGTAACGAAAATTGCAATCGCGATGACCTTAATGATGTTGCTGTTGTGCTGTTCCGCACGGTCGAGCCAGCGGCATGCTGTCTCGGCCCAAATAGTTATTGCCATCATGATCGGGTAGAGGACATAAGCAGTCGGGATGTCAGTACCGATTGATGCCTGGTAAAAGATTTCGCAGGCCATAGCGAAAATCGTCAGCGTAATTACGTTCACCAAACGGGCTTTCTGCGCAAGGTCTTCGCGGGCGCCGATCTGTTGTACGAGAATCGAGAACATGAAGGGGATAAGGGGCAGGGTGGAGTCCAGCTGGCCTTTTTGAAACCAAAAGACCGCGACCATTCCGGCAGTGCCCAGAATGTAAGTAAGACTCGGAATGAAGAGCTGTTGTTTACGATGGCTGAACAGGCGCGGAGGGCATTGTGAGGCAATAGTCGACATGGAGGTTCTCTCTGTACAGGGGTATTCGTGGATGAAATGGATCAGCTTGATCATCTGCTTGATAGAAAAAACGCAAGCGTTAGCTGGCCAGTCCGGAGAGGGGCGGGCCGAATTTGATTCGGTCGTATAGCGTGGTTGGTCCGCACAGCTCGGATAGCAACGCTCGTGTTTCAGATCGATTTGTGGGGGCAGCTTCAATCGTTATCCGATCAAGCTCCCGTAGGAACTGATCTGTTGCACTCAACCAGTGGACAAGGCCTGTCGCGTTTTTGAAGAGATCAGGCGCGTACTGAATGATTGCTTCGGTGGTTTCACGACATTCCTTGATGCGAAAAAGAGCGCCTCCGTTGTGTTCCTCTACGTGGCGGGCAATTTTCGTGATGTGGTTTTGCAGTCGTTCGCATTCGCTCGCCGTATAGTCAAGGCGGTCTTCTTTCGCACGGAGAGCGCTATGCAAGCGCCAAACGACCTTTGCTAAAACCACCGTGGATAGAGCGAAAAGTCCGACCAAGATTTCCATCACTCAACTCCTTTACCCGTTTTTTTGAATGGAAGAATCTGTGCAGTAGGACGCGGGTCAGACCAGGTGCTCAGTTCCGAAAGCAATGAAGAGATTTGAGGAGTTCGGCGTTGCCGCACCGATTGGGCTAATGCGTCAAGTTCGTCGTAGACAGCCTTGGCAGAACCTTGGTGATCGGTGTCGGCGAACGTCAGCATAAAATTTCGGACCAGGTCGACGAGCATAAGACCGGGGTTGTCCATGTGTTGAAGTACACAGGCGTTGGAGAACAGACCTAGTTGCGATGGAGCAGTCTCCTCAAAGAAGAGAGGCCCCATTTCAGTGAGAATCGAATCCAGTGATTGCTCAATCTTTCCGCGTTGGACTGAGTCAGTTCTGATGTCGAAGCATTCACCGGTGGGTTTAGTCATCTGCTGCAGCGCGCGCATTACTGCCACTACGGGTGGCTGCGACGAAAAGAGATTACTCATAGGCATGACTTCCGTTGAAACTGAGTGAGCTGTCGCCGCATCCAGAGCGGAGGGAAGGACAGTGTTCATATTGAAGTGGCCCCGGTATCCCCGATGGTCTGTTAGCCCCCATTGAGGGGGCTATCGATGTTGGGATTAAGAGGCGAGATCAGGCTCAAGTTATCCGGCGCAAAGAAAATGCAAGGCCAGGTAGCGATGGGGAAAAATCAGATCTTCTACGCCAGGTAGGCGGGTAGTAATTCAGGACGCTGGGCTTTCAAACCCTCGCAGAGCTCAGTCAGCTGCGAGCGGAGTTCAGCCTCATCAAGTGCTTTTCTGCTCGGGACCGCGTGTGGGATTACTATCTGACTTCCATTCGCGGTCTTCCAGTCGAACGCGATGAGGTTCAAAACTGGCCAGCCTGGTTGAGGGACGGTCCACCCCTTCGACTCCCGCATGTAGTGAAGAAAAATGAAGGGAAGAGTCTGAAGTGCGCTTCCATGGTCTTCTGGTTTAGCCAGATCGACAAACCGGGTGCATTTTATGTAAAGCGCCAAGGGAGTGTCCGAAACGTCTTTCGATAGTTCTTGCAGCCATCTCTGGTACTGAAGGTCCCTGCTATTAATCGAAAAGAACGCCTTCGGGTGAACCTTGGAAGCATGCCTAAGGCCGCTGTCCGCGCTAAAGCTTTGAATCCAGATTTTGACTTGTCTGCGAGGGCCCGCCATGTCACTGATCTCCTGTCCCGTATTCGTAGACGATCGAACGACCGTCGTCGGATTGAATGCCAGTTTCGCTCGAAATCCTCATCCGCCTAGCCTGATTCAACCCCCATGGAGGGGGCAATCACCCAGTCTGTAGACTTCTTGGAACGGCCATCATGCAGTGAGTGATTGTCTTTTTTGAGGGCCGAAAGCACCATGTCTAAAGTTACGCTTGCGTGTATGCGCTATACGTTCTGTCTACTGGCTGCTTTGGCCTTATCATCTACAAGTTTGTGCGCGAGAGCGGCCATATGGGATGGTATTCTCTATCCCCAGACACCAGGTACGACTATAAGTATGTCACCCCAAGCGCCTTTGGATTACAGCGAGCTTAACGCGACTGTTACGTTCCCGAGTCGTGTTGGAAATTCTTGCACTGCATCAGGAATGGGGCCAACTCCTAATATTGGCGCCTCCTTATTGTGGCGCCCCAAAGGCTCTACCGGCCTATTCACCGTCGCCACCGGTCTTAATGATGGTTCTATCGGTGGGTTCGTATCCTGTGGTGGGGCATCCAGAACGGTTACCGTCACGATATTTAATAACATCATTGGTGGTCCTACTGAACCGGGAGAGTACGAATTTGCAGCGGTGGTAGGATGGCAACTATGTACAAACTGCCAAGTTGTCGCTGACTATTCAAACGTTGTTATAGTGTCTGTTGGGGTGACAAATACACCTCCGGCAGCAGGAAATGCTTCTCTGGTAACTGCTGAGGACACTGTTGGTGCCGTTGGACTTCCTATATACGACCCTGACGCAGGTGATTACCACTCATTCCAAATTCTCGGTGGGCCTTCAGTAGGGTCTGCATGGTTGTCTGGGAGTGCGCTTTATTACTCTCCTCCGGCAAACTGGAGCGGTTCCACCGCTGTCACTTATAGAGCAATTGATTCAAAAGGAGCTGCGTCTAACGCCGCAACGGTTTACATCACAGTTAACCCCGTCAACGACCCCCCTGTGGCTGATGCAAAATTCCTGACCTTGAATGAAGATAGCTCCGGCAGCGTTCAACTGAGTGGCAGCGATATTGACTCTCCAGCGCCGACGGTCTTTCAAATCGTAGCCGCCCCACCTGCCATCCATGGAAGCGCGACTATCGCAGGGAGCGTTCTGACGTTCACCGGGTATAAAGACTGGAATGGTCAAACCAGTCTCACCTATAGAGCCCAAGACAACCAAGGCGCCTGGTCGTTGCCCGCATTAGTGCAGGTCACGGTAAAACCCATTAATGATGTTCCAGTACTCAGAGCTCCGCTTAAAATCGAGACCAGAGAAAGTCAGCCTGTGACAGTCAAGGGCGTTATTACCAAGCAGTAGGATTAAAGAACCCGTTGTCATACTTGGACAGCGGGTTTTTTATTACACAGGCTTGCGTTATTTTTTTTGCTGTCATTCTGAGTGTGATTTCTTTCACTCATCGAGCTCAACTGAAAAGGTATTCACATGAACGCAAGAAAGGCCAAGACGTTGCATATCGCTGTTCTTCCACTCGGCGAGCCGATGGAGGAGGATTTGATGGTTCCTGGAATTTATCAAGCGCAGGTAGAGCCAGGTCTGAGTTCTGCTGATTCAGCGGAAGCTGCTCTAAATGCGGTCAAAGGACGTTTTGAGATAGTAAATAAGGAAGGGTTTGTTTTCTTTGTGTTTGATCCTGATGAAGGGCGAATCATCGCTCCATCAGGACGCCAAGTTCTCAAGGGGAAACTTATCGAACATTTCAATGTGGCTTGTACGTTCGTGACTGGGCTGATTCCAACATGGTTGTTCGATAAATTCCGCTTGAGTCTAATCGAGACGGTAAAAACCCCTGTTCAAATGAACCAGGTTGAAGTCGTCAGAGCGCTTAACGGAGAGGCGGTTTTCATTCGGAGCTGATTTCACTGGTGAACCCCTCGACTTCAACGTCCTCTGACGGCGACTGGCCGAATGAAACGGAGCGAGGGGCAAAATCCGGTGGCACGCACTTCAACGGTTGATCCCGAAACCGTTTCCACACCTCCTGCCACCCTGAAGTGTGATCAGCGTCCACCAATGTGACGTTCAGGCAATCTGCTTCAGGTAACGCCATCATGTAAGCCTCAGCTACCGCTTGAGGCACTTCTTGATCCGACTTGCCGACTAAATGTCGCTGTGGAACGATCTGGAGCTTTTTCGCGAATCGAACCGGGTCAAGTGAACCTTTCAAGGGTGGGCGTTTGTGAAGGCTTGCCCAGGTTGTTGGTGATAGGTTCCCTCCAAGCGTTTGAACGCGAATTACGTCTGTCCGCGTAGCGGCAAGCAAAAGCGCCACAGTTCCCCCTCCGCCATAACCCACAAGCTCAAATGTCTGGTTGTGGTGGATACCTTTCAGTAGTTCCAACGCTTCCTGGTAACTGGTGATCACACTCGAGCTGAAGCGTCTTTCCGACCATTCTGCAGGCGCACAGCGTTCGCTCCAGACGTACTGGCAGGGTCTGGCGATATAAGCCGATGGGGCGGAATCCGTTAGGGCAAGCTTGACCAGCATTGTTCCCGTCGGTGTCGGGTTAGTAGCAGGATTTGTTTCTGAGGCCGTGCTGCCATCGTCTTCGATGTATACCCGTAGAGTCGGAGATTCTTCGGCATGCTCTTTCAGTGCGGCGAGCAGAGGGAAGGGGGATGTCTCTAGAACAATCGGTCGACCACCAGCCAAGGAAATGTCGGCTGAGAAATTTTTGATTGAGGATGCGCAGCCTCCCAACACCGCGACACTCAGGGAGAGGACCGCAATCTTCGTTTTGAGCACTTTTTACCTCCAACACTATTCCGAACATACCGCCAATGTTCGCGACCTTTCCAAGCGACCACTGGCTGAAACGTCCCCCATCCAGGGGGCAATTCAACACCTGGGCAGGAGACGGCTCTCCTACGATCAGTGCTGGTTTTTTAAATGCGGAATCTGTCATGACACGAGAAGAGCTACTGGCGTCCGGTGACGAAAATTACATGAGCGAGAATCAACTGGGCTTTTTCAGAACACTGCTCTGTTCCCTTCTTGAGGAGTGCAACGAACGGGTAAGCAGTGGGTTGCTGGCCTTATCTGCGTTGGATAAGCCTGCTGACGATGTCGATTTGGCGTCGGTCGAAGAGGATCGCCAAAAGCTGCTTCGAATGCTCGATCGGGATCGAATGAACTTGCCAAAGCTTCGCAAGGCGTTGGAGCGGATTGATGATGGTAGCTTCGGATATTGCGAGGAGTCTGGCGAGCCGATCGGGATTCCGCGGTTGCTCGCTCGGCCTGCAACTACCCTGTGCATTGAAGCGAAACATCGACAGGAAATGCGCGAGAAGCACTTGAGGGTGGCGTAGAGCAAGAGGTGGGGGCCCAAGTGAGTCCGGGCCCTAGGTATCAGTTGACGCTATCTTTCAGGCCTTTTCCCGCTTTAAAACTTGGTTTTCTTGCCGCGGCTATGGTTATGGGTTTTCCCGAGCTGGGATTACGTCCTACGCGCTCCGCGCTGTTCTTCACTTGGAACGAACCAAACCCGACCAGGGAGACTGTTTCTCCAGATTTCAGAACCTGAGTAATTGTTTCAATAAAAGCGTCCAGTGCACGGCTTGCTGCAGCTTTGGATACGTCGGCATTTTGTGCGACGGCATCGATCAGTTCTGCTTTGTTCATTCGCGTTTCCTCTGAAGACTTACTCGACATGGGTTGTTCTGCAAAGTGCGCTTCTAATTCTACCCAGTGAAACGGGCCGAAGGAGCAGGTCTGCCCCCACGGCGGGGGTCGATTGCCAGAGTAGTACAGGAGGGCGGCTCTTACCCTAACTACACCTAATCCTGGATCTTTCGATATGACCTTTAAAGCCCTTCTCGGTACGGCGTTCGTGTCGGTGGTGATCTCACTCACTGCTGCTACGGGCGCATTTCTCTACTGGAAATCGACTTCACCGTTTCTTGCGGACAACCAGACGCAATTCAATGAAATGGTAGCTAAAAGCATCAAGCTCAATCGTGCATCCCAATACGCCGCCGAGGTCACCAAGAAGCTTGCCAAATACGAGAACCTGGCCGTCAGTGACGCTCCGGAAGGACGGCGGATCTACGGAAAGCTCGATGCGCGGTTTACCCTCGTGGAGTTCTCCGATTTTGAGTGTCCGTACTGCAAGCGCTTCCATGAAACCCCGAAAAAAATAGTCGATCAGGCACCAGAACATGTGAAGTGGGAATGGCGACATATGCCGCTTGATTTCCACAACCCTGCGGCGACGCGCGAAGCGGTGATGACCGAGTGCGCAGCTGAGCAACGTGGTGCTGCGGGCTTCTGGGTGGCAGCAGAGGAAATGTTCAATAAGACACGCGGCAACGGCCAGGGTATCGCTGACGTTGATGAGTTTGCTGCTGGTATCGGCCTCGATACAGACCAGTTCCAGGACTGCCTGAAGAGTGGGCGTTATGACAAGCGGATTCAGGCTGACATGAAACTGGCTGAGAAGTACAAAGTGACTGGCACCCCCGCGACCTTGATTGTCGATGGCCTTACCGGTGAAGAAAAATTGGTATCCGGTGCACTGCCAATTCAGAAACTGATCGCTACGATTTCTGGAATGATTGACGCCCACGAGAAGCGCACGACTCCTCCAGCTGAAGGCGCTGCAAATGGGAGTTCAGAAGAAGGGCGCGAATCAAGCGCAGCGATCACCGCTCAAGCAGCAGATGTAGAAGCGGGCTTGCCGCCAACCAATAGCCAATAACCTGCAGAATCTGCCATTGGCTGAATAGGCGCTTTGGACGATTCCAGGCGCCTTTAAAGACGTTCAGTTCATCATTTGATTGCGGCAGATATTTTGCCGGGCTTCGACTAACCGAAAATAGTCCTTCAACGAAAACAGTGGTTTCTCCGCTGTCTTAACCCCGTATTTTTCAAGCAACGGCAAAGCAGCTTCGGGTACGGGGAGAACCCTGCGTTCTCCCCTGTAACTCACGCTGTATATTCCTAGCGGCAATGAGCGGTGAAGCGTCAACTGATCCGCTTCGGGAAAGCTTACCTCTGTCACAAGGGCCTTCATTTGACGCCCAGCGCTCTTAAAAAGCTCAACCCTGTTCTTACCCTCAAGAGCAACGTACAGGGGCAGGGCGCCGATTCTGCATACCCTGGGTGAGTTGTGATGATGTTTTTCTTCCTGGGTGGCAAGCCTGTCAGACTTATCCATAACGTCAGCGGGTGCGGCTGGCGTGAAATGGGCGTTCGGGGAGTAATCGTTGTATGTTCCACTCACAATTAACTGCGGATCCAGATCCCTCGGCTGCATTTTGTCGTAGTCGTAGCACGTCACAGAAAACGGCAATACCTGCATTACAAATTTTGCCGGGTGCACTGCAGTCCATCCCCTGGATGGCGGAGCAAACCCTTTTAGCCTTCTGATCAGCCGTTCTCTCCAGTCGCCTGGCACGTAATTTCGTCCTTCCGCATCGAACTGATCCTTGGCTTTGACAAAAGCGGCTGCTGCATCTTGCATGGGCGGTCTCTGATTATTTGTGGACTATGGCTGGTCGGACAGCGTGCTTTAGAACGGCGAATCGTGTTGGTTGCTATAGGGCGAATGGCTGGACTCTGCTGACAGGGCCTTATGGACGTCCACTAGACGTTGCTCCAGCTCATCGAATGTCACGATTCTCACATCCCTAAGGCAATTCCGATATTGCTCAAATGACCGTCTTTCAACCTTCTTTGCGGGTGTGGTACCCACGATGATGATCGCTGAAATCGAGTGATCATGAACCTCCTCTTCGATCCCGTCCTTGAGCTGAAAGATTTCCCGCTGAGCGCTCGCTCGCTGACTAATGATCTGTGCTACCGAACCGCTTAGCTCAGTTGATGGCGCAAACGTCTCACCGCCGCGGTATGGCTTTCCTGTTAAAAGCTCCGTATCTGGGCGCTTTATTTCGATCAGAGCAAGATTTCCGGTCGAGCGCGCAGCGATAAGGAAATCGCTGTAGTTTCCCCCACTACCGTTGAAACTTTTGTTCCCTACATAAGGACGCTCACAGATAATTTTAATCGGATAGGCAAAGGCCATATTCAAGATGAAAGCGTTGTCGCCTAGGAAGCGTTGCCACTTCCCTTCAACGTGTCTCGTAGCCATGAGCTTTTTATACTGTTCAATAAGATCGCCCAGGGTAACGAGCTCGATCTCGGCCTGAAGTTGGAGGAGTACCCTCGGCTCGGATTGTGAAATCGCTCGTGCGTTCTGGCGTACCAATGACGTCGCGCTTTGCCTGTCTTTTGCGGACAACGGCGACGCTCTGTTGCCTTGTAACAACTCACTCAGTAGATCAGGTGGAAGTTTTTTGGCTTTCGCTGGATACCTTGCTGGATCAACGGCGTGAACCAATCCACCGTAACAAATGAGTTGCTTGTTTTCGCGGGCCTCTCGCTGATGTCGTCTAGTAAGGCGGGACAGTTTTTGCCGAATATCTTGGTACCGATCGATACCCAACATGTAGACCCCCTCGTCAATTTTTGTGTCTCTTCGTCCACCACCTCCGTGGATACAAAGTGTTGTGACACCGGGGATTGTAGCTATAGCTTCCAGGATGAATCGGTATTCCCATTGAAGCCCCAAGCCGGAGCGCCAATCCCTGTAGAAACCCTCAGGGAAAGTTTCAAGAAGGGCGCTCAGTGAGTCTTTAGACGTTGGAAGAATGTAGGGTGAGGCAACCGGCCTTGTGATCCAAATTTCTGTAATCGCACCGTACTTCGATAGGCCATAATTCGTCGACCCGGCATGTTGATGAATCGGCCAGATCCGGACTGTTTCGGCATTTACTTGAAGGATCCGATGCCAAGGATCAAACGATTCGCTTGCATCAGGACGTAAATCGCTGAAGTACACATCGACCGAGTGAGCTTCCTCGGCATGATCTGTCGGAAACCCGTCCTCGGTGTAAAGTTGAAATTCGAGAAAGGGCCCCCCGTCGGCCCGCATTTCATAGGTCATTTGCGAAGGTCGTAAGGAGGCCACACTAAAACTCCATAGGTTCAATAGACTACCAGTCTACTTGAGCCCTGAGTTTTTATGGCCAGGTATGAAGGGACGCGGGCGACGGTAATTCGGGGCTCTGGATGGATCCCCGAAGAATGACAATCAACTATGCGTGTAAAGCAATGGGTCGACGACGATCCCTTTGCTGAACGAAATTTGCCATCAATGCGATCACAACAGTGTTGAGCGCAAGAATTCGCATAGCGCGCGTGATTGCTACGTAGAGTAGGTTCAGCTCGTCATCTCGCTCTTCCGCCTTCATTTTCGGGTCGAGTGGATCGGCAAAGTCTTCGTACAGCTTGACGGCATCCCACTCAAGGCCTTTTGCCTTGTGCGCTGTTGCTAAGGTGACAGTTGCGTCGAACTCTTCCTTTACCGAGCAGCGGCGAAGCTCAGCAAGTCTTTCAAGTAGATCATCGTAAGTGTCGATGAGCTTGACCGATCGCTCCATTTCTCGATCATTCGACTCTTGCGCTACTACCCGGTATTCCTGAAAGTCACGGTACTCGTCCAGCAGCTGGCGGCGCCGAATTTCGCTGTGCTCACCTTGGCTAAAGCGGTACAGGTCTTCGAGCTCAGTAAACTTGTATGCCTCCAAGCCACCAACCCAAAATATTTTGTGCCCCTGGGCAGCCAACATCAGCGCGTTTTCAATCACGCCCATCACCGTCCGATGAAGTACCGCATGGTGATCGATGTCATCAGGAAGCTTGCGCGTTACCTTGGTGACCGGGCCCGCGCCGATGATTTCGAGCGACTCGCCTTTATAGGAGAGAATGATATTCGCGGTATGGGCTACCGCAGGCCCGAAGCGAAATGAACTGGTCAGGTACATTTCGTCAACACCTTCCATCGCAGAGTGATCCAAGGCGTTAACAGCACCTCGGAAGCGATAGATTTGCTGGTGCGAGTCACCGCAGATAATCACCTTGGCGTTCTGCCTGAAAATCACGTCGATCAAGCAAGCATTCAGATCCTGCCCTTCGTCGACGAGGATCGTCGTATAGCGTTTAGACAGATCCGGATTCGAGGTCTGCCAGAGTTTGAAGTAACCGTCGTGGCCGATTTTAATCTCGAGGTCATTTAGGTCGATCATCCGCTGCCACAACATGCTGGCGCCAGCGACAATCGAGGCGCGGTATTGCGCCTTTTTGCCGGACAATTCAGTACCAGCCTCTACCCGATTGAAGTGCTGCTCACCGATATCGAGGTCCGCGCTGTTTAGGTAGTTGGCAAGGGTTTCCTGGACATCTTTGACGGCTGTCCAATTGCGCGTGTCCACAGCTTTCGCGATGTCTGTCAGCCTGAGGTTTTGGGTCAGCTTTCCAGAGTAGCTCCGACCAATGCTGTGATAGGCCAACTGGTGAGCGGTTTTGCAGTCCACGCCTTTTGGAAACTTGGTGGCTGCTTCGTCGCGAATAGCCCTGTTATAGGCGACATAGAGAATTCTCTCTCTTGGATTCGCCTCAGCATACTCCGCCAGGGTCGTGGTCTTGGCCGCACCGGCAAAAGCTCGAATGCGCAGACGCCGACCGCGATACTCCTTAATTGCTACTTGTTCCTCGGTCAGCGTGATCTGCTTTTTCATGTCCATTTGCCTGTTAGCTCGTAATACTCAAAGCCTACCAGCGCCCCAAAAAACACAACCCCACAACGCCCCCCGCTATGGAGGTGTGCCCCCATGAGAGGGGCTGTTATGTCGCCGAAAGAGCCAACGTTCGCCTCACACTGAGTCATTGGAAAACCGACGATCTTTTTGATGCGTCTGTTCCACCTAGACGAGAACAGAGATGATCTTGAAGATTCTTCTGCTTATGCCGTTAGCGTTTTCACTGTCCGGGTGCACGCAATCGCCTCCCGAAGTGCCGCAGCGGGACGGTGCTTTCTTGAGGTTCAACGCGATAGGAACTGGAGCCGTGGTTTTGGAGGCGGTCGTCATTTCCGGACAGGAAAAAAGAGTTGCTGCAGGTGACGTATCGAAAACCGGGGGGACATTGAAGCGGTGGAGTGACACCTATGTGGCCATGGGTCAGTGTGGTCGGATACGATTTGTGTTTGACCGTGAAGATGGCAAGAAACGATTCTGGAAAGCTGCGTCCTCTACATCCCCTCATCAATCTGGTCAGGGCTGCCAGATTAATGATTGGCAAGATTTCCAGTGGCAGGAAGTATCAGGTTAACCGCTGCATCCTTTGATCTTGCTGGATCCGAGAGGATTGCCTGTCGCTTCGTGCAAAACCAGTTGGCGTTGGGTTAGGTGATGAACGACGACGATTTGAACTTTGCCCGATGTTAGAGCGGCCTCAAATGCTGCTCGCTCCTCAGGCCGCGGGCATCGCTGGCCAGCACCACTCGATATCACCGCCAATCCCGTCCTTGGGTTCATTACGAACATGAGATTGTCTACAACGGCCTGAATGACAGATAACCCGAGGGAACGCTTTTCCAGACGCTCCCAGCGATCGAGAATTTCTCGAACTGAATCTCCGAGCATCATAAACCTGCGCCTCTTGTCGTCATTGGTATTGCGCGCACTGGGCAATTAGCGAGCCACTCTACTGACATTGCTAACGTCCACCTGGTCTGGTGGTTCTACGCGATTGTTTAGGCTTCTCTACCCAATTCTCGATATCTGGTACGCCATCCACGTCCTCGACAATGGCTTTGCAAGATGGACGTGCTTTAAAGCCAGTGCATCCCCAGAACGGTCCGCGACTGCCTTCCCTTAATGCCAATTTATGCTTGTCGCACTTCGGACAGTTTTGTTCGCTCAGGATCTGCTCAGTTTTCGGCTCATTGCCCGTTTTGAGCCGGGTCAAATCCGGGCTGTGTGCCTCACCACGTTTCGCCTTCGCCTCTGGCGCAGAAGCGCAACAGTCCGGATACCGGCTGCAAGAATAGAAGTGACCAGACGGGCCTTTTTTTCGAACAAAAATGCCATCTGCGCAAACGGGACATGCGAGTAGATCTGCGCGCATATCGACAAATGCTTGGTTGGAGCCTCCATTAGATACCGCTGCAAGCTCTGCTTGGAGGATGTTGTATTGGTATGAGACGACCGGCTTGTAACCTGCTTTACCCGTGGCAATTTGATCCAGCGCATCTTCCATCTGCCGGGTAAACGACAGCTCGATAAATGAAAATGATGCCTGCAAGACATCAGCTACGGCCTCCCCGAGATCGGTGGCATGAATCATCCTGGACTTAACCTCCATGTACGATCTCTTCTCCAGTACGGCTTGTGTAGCTGCGTAGGTTGCTGGCCTGCCGATTCCGAGGCGCTCCATTTCCTTGACCAATCCAGCTAGCGACAAGCGAGCTGGCGGTTGGGTTTTCTGCGTCTCGACGGTAGGGAGAAGCGCGGTCAGTCGCTGACCATCAACTAATACGGGAAGAGGTGAGGTTGCTTCAATGTCCTGGGTGTCAGGTTCTTCTGTGTCGTCACCATTAGTTAGCGCCATCCAGCCCGCATCAAGCAATACGCGGCCCTTCGCGAGAAATGGTTGGTTTTGGCCTTTGATCGCGACATCACTGAGTAGAACGGCTTTAGTTGAGTCGTAAGTCGCTGGCGTCATCTGGCTGGCTACCGCTCGCATCCAGATAAGTTGATAGAGTTGTGCTGCAGGAGTGCTTGGGTCATCTCCAAATTGCCGCATCTCTATGTCGCTGGGCCTGATTGCTTCGTGTGCCTCTTGCGCGCTCTCTTTCGATTCCCAGGTGTTCGGGGTGTCTGGAATTGGCTGACCTGAACTCGTCAAGAATTCACGGATCATGGCTAACGCTTCTTCACTGAGATTGACGCTGTCAGTTCGATGGTAGGTGATTGCCCCAGAGTCAAACAGGGACTGTGCAAGTTTCATGGTCTCGTCCGGATTCATTTTTAGCCGTGACGATGCGCCTTGTTGCAGAGTTGAAGTCGTAAAGGGGGGAGGTGCCTTTCGATAGGTTTTGCGTGTAACCACCTTCTGCACAGTGAAACCGCGCTGTTGCTGGATCGCCGTGGCTAGGCGATCGATAAAAGCCTTATCTGTGAAGTGTTGAGGTGGTTCTTGCTCAAGCATTTTGAAGAGAGGTGCAGCCTCCCATGTCGCGGTCCAGGTGCCAGAAGGTCCACTGGGCGCGCCACTGATGTTCATACTGAACTTTACGTCCAGTCGGAAATGCTCGATCGATACGTGGTCGCGAATGGCTCGCTCCCGCATAACGATTAGAAGAAGGGCAGACGACTGAACTCGACCAGCGGAAAGGCTGGTACCGATCCCAGCAGCCTTGGTTAACCACGGAGAGACGTAGTAGCCGAATATTCGGTCTAGCACTCTGCGTGCTTCTTGTGCTTTGACCCTATTGATATCTATTGCGCGCGGAGAACTGATGGCCGCGAGGATGGCCTTTTTTGTAATTTCGTTAAAGGTTACTCGCCAGTAGTTCTTTGGCTTAAGTGCCTGTTGAAGGTGCCATGCGATGGCTTCACCCTCACGATCGAGGTCAGTTCCTAGGTAAACCTCATCGGCCTCTTTGACGATTTTTCGCAGCCAGGCTACGGTCTTAACCTTTTCAGGATGGATGACGTAATCGGGAACGAAGTCCGGGGCTGACACGCCCATTTCGTTGCTGGGCAAATCCCGAATATGCCCCGCAGAAGCTGTAACCAACCATCCGTGCCCGATGAACTTCTCGATTTTTTTTGCTTTGGTCGGACTTTCGACAATCAACACTTTCTTTTGCGCCACATACACCTCCTCGGTTGGAGGCTACGATGCCGCGCTTAGTCAATATTCTTAGCTCCAATTCGCCCCCCACCAGGGGGGGCGGCATTGAGGCACGCCCTGACATGAAAACGGTCATGTTCCTTGTTGCCAGCCTGTGTGCGAGCACGCGAGGTCGCCGATTGCGCTACGGCTTCGCTTAATATAACAAGCATCTCGCAATGACCAAGTTTTGATAGGTCTGTCGCGGAAACAGAGCGTGGGTGCCTTTTCTCAGTCATACCTATTTCGTCCAGAATGGGTGTCAGTTAAATTTTGACATTCCCCTGAATATTGCAAACACAGCGACCCTCAGAGGTACAAATAGGGTCAGGAAAGTTGCATTTCCCTGGGCCGTGGGATGATAGGTGTATGAGACAAGAAAACAGTTCGAGACTGACCAATTGGAAAGAACCGCTGCCTGCTGAGCTACGGGGCGCGGCTGTGGTCTTATCCGAGCGGAATCTCAGCACTGTCTCACCGGTGCCGTTGCATGGACGCTGCGATCAGGTTTTCGACAATGGTCGATTCCTGTCCATCGTTGATACAAAACGACGCAAGAAGCCATCCGTGTACATGCGGGACGTCATCCAACTCTCTGCTTACCGAGTGATTCTGGAACGGGATTCACAACGACTCTTGGGCTATCGCCGTCCCGTTTCGCCAGTCGGCTACATTCGTATTACTGGTTTCGGGACGACGACCTATTTGCCAGTAAAACTCCTCTCCACAACTCAGGTAATCGCTCTCTGGAATCGCTATTGGGAGCTGAAAACACGTCGAGCAGCAGCGAACCCGAGGGTTGCCGTGTTACAGGTCTGTGCGAGCTGTGATCAAGCTCCACGGTGCCCTCGATATCACTGACAACCACACATAGAAAGTGGTGGGACAAAAAGAATTCGAGGCCTTGCGCGCAGCTGTGTTGGCCGAGAATGTAATATTATCTAACGGATGCTTTCTGCGCGTCCTACTGCGTTGCACTATCACAATGTATCCGAGTGTTGAATGACGACGCTTTCATCCAAAAAAAATTGACTTATAAGTAACGATTTATGAGCGAACGAACCAAACCAAAGTCAAATAAACTCAAACTTGATGAGATCCCCGAAGCTGTGATCCAGCAACTCGGCAAGCGTTCGGATCGCGATCTGTCGGTTGAATGTGGTATTTCGGCTTACTTCTTGAAGCAGAAGCGTCTTGCCTTGGGTATCGAGCAATTCAAGCGTGGTGTATACCCAGAAGAAATGGTTCAGCTGCTAGGGAAGGTTACCGACCGGGAGGTCGGTGAGCGGTTTGGATATCATATCGCAAGCGTTTGTGCACTTCGAAAAAAAATGGGCGTCGCCTCCACGGTTAAGGCTGCAACCACACCAACTCAAACGCCAAACAAAAGAAAGCGCGAGATAGTTAATTTGCCGCAGGAGCTGGTCAGTCAACTGGGAATGCGATCTGATCAGGACCTATCCACTGAGTTTGGTTTCACCCTGCACTACCTGAAGAAGGAGCGGAAAGCCCAGGGTATCCCGAGTGTAAATGTGCCTACGTACCCCGAAGAAATGTTGTCCTTGCTTGGGAAGGTAGCCGATCGTGATCTGGTGGCCAGGTTTGGCTACTCATCAACCACACTTTCTGTACTTCGAAAGAAGTTGGGGATTAAGCGGCACCATAAGGTCTGGACGGCCGAACGCATTGCGTTACTCGGCAAAATTAAAGACTCGGAGGTCGCGGCCTTGCTCGGCGGCGCATTTACAAAAGGATCGGTCAGTCAATGTCGTCGCTCCCTGGGAATACCTATTTGCCGAGGACCAAGAAATGGCGCCCCAACTGCCCTTTTCCTCTCGCTCAGTCGGGGCTTAACCACGGATACGATGGAAGCATTGCCAGTACATCACCAGGTGGGACCAGACAATTGACTCAATTTCCGCTTGTCCCCGGTTCGGAAGCCAATTCGCTTCAAGCCTAAGCCAAAGGAATAAAAAAGCCCCGGCTCATGCTGGGGCTTTTTGTTTGACCAATGCTTAGAAGCGATAGGTCAGGCCGAGGCCGAGGCCGTGTGCGCTGTTTTCATACTTGGCGTTGTAGGTGGTGTTGACACCTGGGGCAAGCGGCTTCGAATGGCTGACTTTAACGTCCTCCTCCATCAAGTAGGAGTACGCCATGTCGACAGTGATGTCTTCGGTTGGGCTCCAGCCAGCACCAAGGCTGAACACTGTGCGGTCGCCGGTAGGAATCCGTGGCGAACGGTCTTCGTTGTTGGTAGGCGACTGGTCGACCGATAAGCCGGTACGGAGTGTCCATTCCTTGTTGAGCTTGTAGCTAGCACCGATGGCGTGGGCCCAAGTGTCGTGCCAATTCTGTGGCTCGCTGATAGTGCCAATTGCGCCAGCGCTGCCGCCCAATTGCGGGGGTACGCCACTATTGTTGACTGTGATGTCCTCCAGGCGGCTCCAGCGGGTCCAAGTGCTGCCGAGGTAAAGGGTCCAGTTCTCGTCCAGTTCGTGGGTAACCGAGAAATCCACGGACTCAGGGGTCTTGATTTTCAGTGAGGCATCAAACTTGCTGCCACTGAAAACGCTGAACGGAGCACCACTGATCCTTGTTTTGCCCTCGAGCTTGTAATCAACCATCGAGTGGTAGGTTAGGCCCAGACGCGTGCTGTCAGTGGCCTGGACCATGACGCCTATGTTGTAGCCAACGGCAGTGTCGTCCCCGCTGATTTTCACTTCACCGTCGTTCGTACCAGCAAAGTTGCCGCGAACATCAGACTTCAATGTGCCGTCAATACGGTTGATGGTCGGACCGAAGCCGATCGAAATCTTGTCATTGAAGGCGTAGCTGACGGTCGGCTGCAGAGTCACAACCGAAACTTTGCTATAGCTACCGAAGTAACGGCCGGCAAATCCGTTTTCATAGTCGGTGACCAGGCCGAACGGTGCGTAAATGCCGAATCCGAATGCCCAGTGATCATCAATTGGCTTGACGTAATAACCCATCGGTACGCCTACGGTCGGAACCATGTCGCCATCGAAGCTGCCGCCTGGAGAATTGCTGCCAGTGCTGCTGATATCTGATTTGGCGAGAATTGCAGCCGCGCCTACGGTCACTTGTTCCCGCTTAAGGCGTGCCATGCCGGCTGGGTTGCCAAATACAGTGCTGGCGTCATCGGCAGAAGACGAGCGCCCGGCAAAACCAGTGCCCATCGCGCTGATGCTTTGTTCGTTAAGAGCGAAACCACTGGCGAAGAGTTGAGTTGACGCAATGGCAACTGCGAAACCGATGGTGTTCTTGAGATGCGCTTTTTTCATTATTATAAATCCTTGGTGATCAGCGCCGACGAAACTACCAATAAAATGCTCGCAGCGCCATAGTCTGAACAGTCTGTATTGCAGGAGATAGAGCTGTTTTGTCAGACAATCCAACAAGTTTGTGAGGCCTTAGAATTAGAGGGTAGAAGTGTTAACAGGTTCTCAAAGGAAGTGGGGGAATCACAAGTCTGCCAAGCTACTGTCAGGTGATCGCAGTAAGTCCAATCCTGAAAACCTCCCAAGTCTGAAATCTTTCTAGCGGGAACAAAAAAAACCGCCGATTTGGCGGGTTTTCAGTTGGCCTACTAGGCCGTTCGTTTCTGGGGTATCTCATTCTGAATCCGCGCATAAACCTCATCGCGATGTACTGGCACTTCTTGAGGGGCTTCAATCCCAATACGTACCTGGTTGCCACTCACGGACAGGATGCGAACGGTGATGTCATCACCGATATTGATAGATTCACCGTTACGACGAGTAAGAATCAGCATATGGTTTCCCTTTTTCCCTTTTTCCATTTCCAGATTTAGACGGCCAACTGGGTTTGGCTCGCGTTGAGGTTGTTGTCTTGGGTGCCGTCGTTTTCGGAAGGCTGTTGTTTGGTTTTGAGCTTCTCAATCTCAGCCAAGATTTTGTCTAGTTCAGCAAAAACCTCAGCGGGTAACTTCAGCTGAATCGACCCATCCTTAGCATCTGGCTGAGCTTGCTGGACATGTTCACGCAGAGTGCTAAACCCGTTGAACATTGTCTGGGCAAAGCTCTTTTTGATTTTCAGCGGCATCGACGCAGTCAACTGTTTTTCAGTGATCTTGCGGGGTTTGCGTGCTGGCGCCGTATCGGTCAGTAAAGGTTGCTGGTCATCGCCATCTTCATCTTCCTGCTCTGCCAGCTGTTCCTGGATGATGCTCATTGCTTTGTCGCCACCATGTAGGCGGTATAGCTTTCGAGCGAGATAAGGCTTGATGACATCTTCCTCAACCAAGTCCTGCATCGCCTGCGGCAGCTCAAGCAGCTCCAGTTCTTCTTTGACGTGCTTACCGCTCATGTTGACCGATTCGGCGATCTGATCAGGCGTCCTGCCTCGATTGATTGAGCGCTGGTACACGCGAGCCCGTTCAATAGGGGTCAGATCTAAACTGTCCTGCGAAGTAATGAGCATTGCATCCTGCGCATCCTCATCACCCTTCATCTCGATACAGTTCAGGCGGACGATCGGGGCGCCGCGCTCTCTGGCGAGACGGGCAGCTAATCGTCGGCAATGTCCCGCCCGAACGATCAGTCGACCATCGATTACCTGGACCACGAGAGGAGGCAATGACTTCCCGGCAATGTAGGCTTTTGCCAACTTCTCGATATGGGCCTTAACCTTGGGGCGTTCGTAATTCCGCGGATTAAACCCTGGTTCCTCCTCGAAAAGATCAAGCGGAAACGCGAAAAAGTCCCCGCGCTTTGCGCCAAGCACTGTCAGATTCGATGTGCTTGAGTTAACCCGTGCGCTGTCTTCATCCTTTTGATTCTTAGGATCGATACTAGCTGCAAGGGCCTTAAGGCTACTGATAGTGCTGCTCACATTTTCCTCCGTGACCGGCATCGCCGTAGTCAGTGAAATAAACGAGGGAAACGCTCCCTCACTCGTTTCGATTCTGAGCCGTCCATAAAAAATGCAAGGGGCTCGTACACGCCGTTTGGTGATGATTCATCACAGCCATTCCGGGGTTTGAGAAAACTCTACAGGCCGAGAGGAGAGGGTAGAGCTTTGATCTGCCCCTATTAAGGGGGCAGTTAGGCACTGAAACCCCTGTAATGGGGGCGATTGGGACTATGTGAATGGGGTTCTACAGATAGTGTTGCGACACCTAACGTCGAGGTCGCAAAAGATGTCCGAACAACCCCTTCAACAGATCGAAGAATATCCAGGTGGTGACCTGCTGCTTCGGCAGCAAAGGTCGCTGGATGAAATCGCCAGTATCGTAAGTTCGACTCCGAGGTTGGCGTTTGAGCCTCGGTCGTCATTTGACCGCACGCTTGAGGAGGATCTGAAGAGTCTCGATTCATCAATCCTGAGCAGAAAATTTTGGAGTAAGTCTGCAATAATCGCTGTGTTGCTCGCCTCATGCGCCGGGTTCGTTATCGGCATACCCTTGGGGTACATCACATACTAATTATTTGGAATCTGCGTGAAGTCGTCACCACAGCAGCTTGTCTGGAGAAACTGGGGAGCGTGGCTCGCGGGCGCGGCCACGCTTTCAATCAAATCGTTGCCAAGCTATTTCTTGGCCGCCATCATTTTTGGTGGACTAGGGCTAACCATCTTTCTGATGGGGGGAAAGGCTCTGTATCACCTGTTCAACATATGTTCGCCGTTCTTTTTGGTCATCGTGGCCATAGCGTTCGCAAAGGACACTGGGGCGTCCGTTTTAGGCTCATGCTTCCGCCAACTGAGCAGGGCGTCTTACTGGTTCAAACTTCCAAAATTGTCAGCCAAACCCATCCTGATTCTTTTGGTCGGTATGCATTGCCTGTTCATTGCAGTGATGCTGTATTCGCAATATTTCTCCGGCCATCACGCCACCCCTGGCCAGGGGAATATTGTTGAACGGTCACTGTTCGAACAGTCCGCCCTTTACGTAATTCTCTTTTCGACGACCATTGAGCAACAAATGATTCTGATACCTCCGCTCATACTATTTGGGGGCGTGTATCACTTCGCGGTGAATTTAGGCATCTCGCTGGGCCTGGTTGCGGAGAGCAATGCTGCTCGAATCAACTTGCTCTTAAAGGTCTCCGGCAAGCGAGTTCTGTTTCCCCTTCTCCTGGTGCTACCAGCTGGTGTGGCAATTCAAGCGGCAGCGAAACTGGCTGGTGATGTGCACCAGGCACTGGGCGCGGGGGTGCTATTGTTGAGCACCTTCGGTTGGCTATTTTTCGGATCGCTTTCCTGGAAAATCGTGGAAAGCGTTATGGCCATGTCCTGCCAGTTTGAGCAAAGGAGCGTTCTGTCGAACGGATAGGCGTGCGACTTTTGCAAATTGCTGTGCTCAAAAAGCCCGCATAGGGCAGGGAGATTGGGTTCCAAATAGACCTTGGTACCCGTGCCAGGATCGAAGACGATCTCTGTGCGCTGCTGCGGCCCGGCCCCGCATGGTGGCGAGACTTGGGGTGTACCTGAGCAGCTTTTCCTTGAATTCCGTAAGTCTTTGAAAAACCTTTCTGACCTTGCTCACTTCCTTGAATTCACGGGGACCGCTTGCGCGTAACTTTTTTGGATTCCGGAATAGTCTTTGCCTGCTCGGCCACGTGATCGCGACCTATATCCACGCGGATATCCAAGGTGCATCCGGCGTACCAGACTTCACTGCCCTGGATACGCACCGCGTGCATACGCAACCTGCATTTGACTTGACCAGTCATTTGCATCGGATTTGACCAGAGTGCTTCGTGGCCATGCGCGGAAGAGAACGACCCTTAGGGGACGTTCCGGAGGTCAGGTTCCGGATGCCCCCCAGGTTTTGACTGCAGGCGCGGTGGCTTCGGTACCACCTCGGCGGTACACTTTGTCGGTGCAACACAGTTGTGCTGAACTAGCAATCGGGGACCTGTGACGCGCTTCAAGCCCACCATAAGGCTGCGAGGATCCTGCCCCCCTACTTCTCGCCGACAGATACGGCACAGCTACAAGCATTCGGAAGCTAATGGCCCAATCTAAGAACACATCGAAGCCGAAAGCGCCACGCGACGGCAGTGCGAAACGCGCGCCCGCGACGCTGCGGTCGACGAGCGGCGCCGGGTTCGAGTTCGAGGACCTGATAAGCGCCTGGCAGTTGGTGAAGGCCCTATCAGGTGAGCAGGCACCGGGTATCGGCGGCGTGGTCACGCAGGTCCAAGCACAAGTCTCGACCTTGGGGTGGTACATCGACGACCTGCTACTGACGGCCCAGGCCACCACCGGACCGCGGCGGCTTGCGATCTCCGTGAAGGGCAATTTGCAGGTGAACGCGGCCGGCCTTCCCGCTGACTTCGTGACGCGCGCTTGGGAACAGTGGCGTGACCCGAAGGGGCCATTCAATCGCGCGGCCGACGGGCTGGCCTTGGCCACACTCGGCACCCATCAGACGTTCGACCCGGTGTGGCGCGAAGTGAAGAACGCGTGTAGCGGCACGGATATCGCGCTCGCCATGAGCCGAATCCGCAGCAACAAGAGGCAGTCGGCCGTTTTCGACAGCGTCCAGAAGCCCGGCGAGGCGTCCGACGAGGAGACCATCGGGCTCATTCGCCGCTTACACGTGCTGCCGACCGACCTGCAGTTTGCGCACACCGAGAACGCGACCCATGCCATCGCGCAATGCCGTCGCCTTCTCGCGTCTAGCTGTGACGTCGAAGCGCAGTCTCTTTGGAAAGGTCTCATCAACATTGCGACGGAGGTGCGTCTTCGCAGCGGAACTATCACCGTCCCGAACCTATTGTCCTCGCTCAGGGGCCAGTTCGGCCTCCGTCATCATCCGGACTTTCAGCGCGATTGGGAGACGCTCCTCAACATCGCCGTGGACCACAAGGCGCGGATAGAGACGGAGTTACCTTCTGGCTACGTCGTCCCGCGGACAGCGGAGATGGCGTCGCTCCAGGCATCTGTTGCAAAGCACCCGGTCACGGTGGTCTTCGGGGAGTCGGGCTCGGGCAAGTCGGCGCTGGTCAAGTCTGTGTTGGACGGAGAGTTTCCCTCCTGGAACCAGGTATGGTTCGGCCCGGAAGACCTGAAAACGGCGCTTAGCGCCGCGCGCCGTGGCGCCCTCCCTCTCACGCACGAACTCTCGCTGGTGCTAAACGCCACGGTGAAGCCGCAGAACGTGCTGGTCATCGACTCTGCTGAACGCATCGAGGCCAGCGAGTTCGTCGTAGTTCGCCAACTGCTTCAAACTATCCTGGCGAGTGACGGCGAAGAGATCGAGGACGCGTGGCGGGTCATCATCGTCACGCAAACGCAGAGCTGGGTCGAAGACGAAGAGACGATACTCGGCGGGCGCAAAGCGCATCTTGTCGAGGTCGAAGCACTCAAGAGCGATGCGGTAAAGCTGGCGCTTCTGCCTTCGCCCACCTTGGGCTGGTTGGCCGCGCATGACGACACCATTGCGGCGCTGGCTAACCTGCGGACATTGGCGTGGGTCATCAAGGCAGGTGCGGCGCTTGGGGCTAACGCCAGTGGAATGGCGTCTCACACCGCAATCGCCGACCGCCTCTGGAAGCATTGGACGAAGGATCGCGCCGACGTGAAGGCGTTGATGATGCGCCTCGCCCAGCGAGAAGCATCGTTCGAGCGCAGCTTCGCGTTGACCGACCTGGAGCCAGCGGACACGGCGACGTTTACGCAGCGGCCCGACGAGCTTCCGCTGCACCTGAATGAGCGGACCAATCGCATCGAGTTCGAGCACGATCTCGCGGCGGATTGGGCGCGCTTCCAGTTCCTGAAACAGATTTGGACGGACACGCCGCAGTGGGCCGCCCTGGCCGGCAATCCGCTCTGGACGAACGCGCTCCGGTTGCTGGGCCAGTTCCTGCTGCGCCAGCCGTCCGAGACTGGCACGGCCTGGGATGTCGCCCTCGGGTCCGCGGAGGCCGCGAAGAACGATTTGGCGGCCGATATCCTCCTTGACGCGCTCTGCTTGGACCCCAACGCCGAACGCTTCCTGACCGAACGCGTCGACCTCCTGCTCGACAACGGCGCGAAACACTTCACACGACTGCTCCGGCGCTTCCACCACATCGCGACGGTGCCTACCGGCGGCGGAATGGGACTGGACGCGGCGGTCGGTTTGTACATGGAAGCGCGGTACCGCTCAATTGTCATTGGTCGTTGGCCGCCCGTTCTCCGCTTTCTCATCGCGCAGCGGGAGCGAATAGCCGGGCTGGTTTCGTCCGCTCTCGCGAAGGTCATCGAGACCTGGCTGACGAAGACGCCGCG
The DNA here is from genome assembly GCF_057838865.1 of Pseudomonas sp. KH_021. NCBI lineage: Bacteria > Pseudomonadati > Pseudomonadota > Gammaproteobacteria > Pseudomonadales > Pseudomonadaceae > Pseudomonas > Pseudomonas sp. KH_021. The sequence continues at coordinate 98,244 of NZ_JBYQOU010000002.1, forward strand.
CACGCTGAGCAATGGCAATCTGATGCCTTTCCGCCTGGAGATGGCGGAGATGGCGCTCGCCATGGCTCGGACCGTGCAGGTCGAGAAGGGCAACGGCGTGATGTACTTGAAGTCTGAGCCGTTGCTGTACACCGCACCACTGGCTGGGGCGGGCGACTTGCCAACCGAGGTCGGGAACTGGGCACTCGAACTTGCGGGACGCCGAGAGGTCAACGCTGAAGTCAAACGGCGCATTGCCGAAGTTCGGCTACAGAAGACGAAGGCGCACACCATGCGCCTGAAGACCGATGTCAAATATAAGGCGTGGCACAAAGAACGGAAGCAGATGCCGCGCGCCCTCGGATCGCTCCGCGAGCGATTGCCGCCTTGGCCGCTAGGGGCTAGCGAAAAGGTCGATATGGATTTCCGGACCGCCTGCATCAAAGAGAACGGCATCCAGTCTCTGATGCGTATGCAGCCTGAGTTGGCGGCCGAAATCCTGCTCGCGCTCATCATCGAAGACCAGCCGGAACGGGAGTACGTCTCTGGGAGTTTCGAAATGGACCTCGGCCTCGAATACTCCCAGGACGCTTACCCGACGGCCTTTTGGAAAAGCCCGTTCTTCCCCTTCTTGCAGCTGGCACCGGAAACGGCGCTCACCTCGCTCATCGCGCTGGTGAACTTCTGCACGGAGCGCTGGGTCGCCGAATTCATGAAGGGTCGAACCGGAGAGGCTCCCGGAGTGACGCTGCAATTTGCGGACGGTTCGGAGAAGACCTTCCCTGGCTGGTGGAAGGTATTCGGTTGGCCGCAGTCCAATGAATCGATGCGCAACGGAAACCTGTTCTGCGCTCTCGATGCGTTGGAGCGCTGGCTGACGGTTCGGCTCGACGCGGGGGAGGACATAACCGCTGATATCGAGAGAATACTCCGGGAGGGAAACTCTGCGGCGTTCGTCAGCGTGCTCCTCAACATCGCAAAGTATCGGCCATCGCTGCTGACGGGGCTCCTCGCGGCCCTGATTACGTTCCCTAACCTGTTCTATTGGGACAGTGTCCGCGTGAAGCAGGTTGCCTATAACTTCATCGGTTGGAGCTGGCTTAGGGACGGCCAAACGGTGTTTGACTTCGCCCGTGATTGGACCCTGGCGCCCCACCGCCAGCAGAAGTTCCTCCATGTCGTTGTCGAACTCCTATTGACTGACGACGACGTTGCACGGCGTCTTCAATCGCTGCTGGCGACCTGGTCGCTGCCTGAAAATCCGAAGGAGGCGTTGGAATTCAAGCTGCTATTCGCTGCGCTCGACCGGGCCAACTACCAGACCGTCACCGACCCGGCGACGGGCGCGGAGACTGAGGCGCTCGTGTACCCTGATGAATTGCGCCTCGCAGTGCAGGCGTGGCAGACCGAAAGCGCGCCAACCCTTGTGTATCTACTCGTACCGGACCGGTGCGAGCAGCGGCTTCAGGGCGGCCAGCCGCTCACCGACGATGAAGCCGCGTACCTCTTTAATCTGTTTCAGGAGTGTGGCGCCGGAGCGGAAGGCGAAGATGAGGACGCGAAATCGAAATGCCGTTTCGCTGCGGCCGGCACGCTCGTCGTATTGGGAGCCGCTTGGCTCGCCCGGAACCCCGAAGCGCAGAAGCACGCGCTCGAAGTCGTGCGCGCCTGTGTGGCGTCGGTCGCGTCGACAGAAGAAGATATTCGTGGTCAACGCATAGGTAACCTCGGTGACGATCTGAAGTTCGTCGCCTATGCGATCATGCACCTGTGGCTCGCCAATGGTGATGGCGTTCAGGAATGGGAGACCGCCGTCCTGCGCCTTCTGACGAGCGGCGACATGCGAGCAACCGCCGTTGTGGTCGGCGTCGCCTACGCCAATCGAGAACAGCTTGGCCCCGCTTGGTGGCGGTTGCTCCGCGCCGGGCTCCTCTGGTCGGGCCTCATCATGCTCACTCCGCACCATGACGATGGCGACAATGCTGAGCGCTCCTGGAGGGTGTGGCTCGCGCGGCTGCGGCGCTTTCCGCTACGTGGACCGAACGCGACTCCGCATGAGCTAGATCTCAAGCGTGTTGTCGCGGGCCGAGAACGTTTAGACTTCCAGCGCCGGACGCGGCGATACAATGCCGGCGACCAGACTTGGCGCGGAAAGCCGAAACGCGAACGAGGTGGTTCGCTAGACGGTCAGATCCTCGAAGTCCTGTTTAACTGGCTCATCGAAGGCAGTGGCACTGGCGACCGCAATCTCGACACGCGCTTGGCGCTGCGCATCTGGGATTACGACACTACGCGTGCTAAAGCGCGTGCGAAAAAGCATGGTGAGTACGACTTGCCGAGCCAGAACCTCGGCTACGACATCCTTTTGAAGCTCGGCGCCCTGTCGATCGCGGCGCCCGCAGGGGAAGAGCGCGCGGTTTGGGAACCCGTTCTCGTCCACGGTCCGGCCGCACACTACGCGCTGCAGCACTTCATTCGCGGCTTGTTCCTGCGCCTCGGGAAAGGTGACGACCCGGTGGCATTTGAGCGCGTCTGGCGCGCTACCGCGGAGTACGGCCTCTCAGCCGATTGGTCTCAACCTGGTCTCTGGTACTACGGCGAGCGCTTAACTTGCGACCTGCTTGGCTTTGGCAACGAGGATGCTCTGTCCCGGCTGCACCCTGGCGCGGCTCTGCGGATGAAGGATCTCTATAAACGCTGGGCCGCTACACACCTAGCTCGCGACGAAGAATGCGTCACCCGTTTCTGCCACTTTCTGACGACAAAGTTCGGAGCCCCACTTCGGCTTGACGGGCTTCGCTGGCTCGCCGCCATGCTGAAGGAACGCGAGCCGTCCACTCTCTGGTACCGCGAGGGTACGGGCGACGCATTGGTGGAGTTGGTGGCGGCGGCATTGAGTTCCGACGCGCAGGGCCTGTCGCAATACGCTCAGGCGCGGCAGGCGCTTATCGAGATAGCTGCTGCACTTGCAGCCATGAACATCCCAGCCGCCCTAGCTCTCCAAGAGCGCATTAAGCAACTGCGATAGTGGTCGAGAACAGGCTTTACAAGGTCGGCGTGACGAAAGTTCGTTCGCCGCTCCAATCTAAACGTCTGCAATTGGCCGTTCTCTGCCGGTCATGGCCACGAAGCAAGCTGGTCAAATCCGATGCAATTGGTGGTCAGAACGAATGCAAATGACTGGTCAGGTCGAATGCAAACGGGTGGTCAAGTGGAGTGCAATTTCGCACCACGGCCAGTCGCAACAATTGCCATCACTAGCCGCATCTATTTCGAGAATAGAAGGACGTTGCTCGTTCCCGTCGCCCCTAGCGTTGTCGCATCTATTTCGGAAGCCGACATCTTCATTTTTGAGTTAAACACTTTCCTCGTAGCGACGGCGGGATATGGTTCGGACCGCCGAGCGCCACCAATGACCATTCCTCCTCGGTCATTTCGCTGGTTGCCCCCTTACAAAACTTTCGATAGGCCCGCAGATACTGTTCGGAGTCCATATCAACGGTCGACGGTTTGACTTGGATGGGGACAGCAGAAGGTGTTCCTTGTGCAAGTGCTGAGCGTTGCCAATCCTCCGGACTTCCACGCAAAGCGAAGATTTTGACTGCGCCGTGATCGGACTCTTCGTTTTGGACAACAGGCCTGATCACGATTGCATCCTCGGACGCAAGCACGTGTTGATACGTGGGTTTCCGTAGCGCAGCACCGCCACGTCCCTCATGCCCCCAGGATGCACGAAACTCATCCCAATGGCGGACGGGAACCTCTACTGTCGTAGGCGCCACATAGCTGATCTCCTGCTTTGGTTTAGTCGAGCATCCGGTGAGGGCGATGCTGATTACTAGCACAATCATTAAGTTTTGATGCTTCACGATACTGTCTCTGTCTGAGGATGACAGTGAGGATAAGGGCCCTTGTTATCGCGCGCCGTTGTTGTCTGCCCCCACCGGGGGAGTCAATAGCGACGGGTATCCACTCCATCAATTGGCATCATTTCAGTCACAAGAACTGAATTGGTGCGTTGAATTGTTCAGAAATGCTTTAGCTAGGTTTTTTGGTCGCCGCCAGGCAGCCCATTCTATTCCTGAGCCCAAACATCCAGTTCACGTCCTGCTTTCTCCTGAAGTAATCAAAGGACTCCAGGATGGGGACGAACATATGCTGCGTTACCCTCCATTCATCAGCGGGTACCCCGCGCTGATTCGTGGGGGAGATTTACTGAAGCTTCACGTCGACAAATTGACCAAAATTCAGACGACTCTGGGCTTAAGGCCGGAAGAGTTTGAAGAGTTGGTTATGCCCGTTTTGCGCGCATACGCAGATTACGTTCATCTCCTTCCGGCATCCGAACTTCACCATCACCGCGGCCCTGGCGGTTTAATGCGGCACGGTATCGAGGTCGCCGCCTTCGCGGTTCTCAAGTCCAACAATGCAGTGTTTGATCACGATAAATATCCGCAAGAGAAGTCCAAGCGCGAGAAGCCTTGGCGAGTCGCTGCAATGTGCGCAGGGTTAATCCATGACGCTGGGAAGCCGCTGACGGATCTGCGAGTGACAGATGAGACGGGCGAAAAAGTGTGGGCTCCCGTGGAGGAGTCGTTGCTTGAATGGGCAAACCATCAAAGCGTGGCCCGGTATTACCTCCATTGGAATACAAATCGTCACAAGGTCCATAAACACCTCTCGGCGACGATGGTTGACACGTTGATTCCTCGTAAAACCCGTGGCTGGATAATGAATGCTGGCCAGGACATCTACGCGTCTATGGTGAACGCTATTAGTGGCGACGATCCCAACAGCGTTTTGACGAGCATTGTCAGTCGATCCGATTCAGCATCAGTTGAGCAGGACATGAAGCGTCATGGCGGGGAAGCCTCATCGAGTGGTACCGGCGTTCCTGTGAATCGTCTAGTTGTCGATGCTATACGCCGTTTGGTGACCATGGGGACATGGGGTGTCAACAAGAAAGGTTCTAGGGTCTGGGTCACGGTCGACGGTGTCTTTATTGTCTGGAAACAGGGAGCAGAAGACGTTGTTAAAGAAGTCATTTCTCAGGGAGTCAATGCAATTCCCCGCACCCCCGATTTATTGGCAAATGTGCTCATTGAAAATGGCCTCGCCGATCGTGGCCCTGATGGAGGGCCTTATTGGGACGTCGCACCGTTTGATTTAAGAAAAGTTGATCCAGCAGGGTTTACCAAAGAAACGTATTTGAAGTGCTTAAAAATCATGAGCGCAGATACGGTGTTTGGTTATGACCATCCGCCTGCCGCTGTGTCAGTGACACTCGGTAAAGATTCCAACGCCGTTACGCTGGAAGTGAACACGACAATTGAAATCAACCCGCTCGTGGTTGACCTAGCTGCACCTAATTCTGGTCAAAACAGCACACCTCCGAGTGGCGGAGGCATGGCCACCGCGTTAGGCGATTTGGTTAATAATTTTCAACCGACACCCGTTACAGGAACTCGTACGGCAAGTCCCGCCTTACACAAAAAGGCTGCTGCCAAGGGGATATCTCTTGAGCCCGTGGACACTGAGTCTTTAGTAACTGTGTTGGAGCCGGAGGTACAACCGCCAGCGTTGAAGACCCTTCTGGTTGAAGGGCTCGATATTGATAGTCTGTTTTCGGCTGATGAATTGGGTGAACAAGCGGCGATCCCTGCAGACGGCTTCCAACCATTGGCCTTCACTCTCGATGAAGATCAAGGCGCATTTGGAGCACCGTCCCCCGTAGAAGCTCCAGCGCGAGCAATTAAAGTGGAGCCTCCGTCAGAGCCTTCGAACTTCGACCTGGAAGCTTACTTGGCCGATCAGACGGCGAGCGCTGTGGATCTTGGCTCCTCACTCAACAACATCGTGTTTGAGGAGGAGGTTCACGAAGAGCCGCTGCCAGTGGCCGTACCCCCGGCAAATGCCTTTGATACGCTTGCCGGATTGTTTGAAGGTCTCGACCTAGCTCCGTCGACCCCGCGGAAACCTCGCACAATAGAAAAGGTCACGCAGGGAGAATTGTTAGATACCGCAGATCTTCCTTCTGCCAAAAAGCCAAATCGGCGCCGGAGAGAGGAAAACCCACAAGCTCCAACGCTTGAGAAACCTGTCCTTGCTCTCCAGCTTGAAGCATTGGCAATTCCATTAAAAGAATCTTCCGCTGATGACTCAATGGCAAAAGCTTCCCTTGCCACCCAAGAAAAGGGCGCACCGTCATTCGCAGACGATCTGGCACGCTCAGCGCCTGAGGCGATGGCGATCATGCGTCGTCACGTACCGAACGTCGTCCATTGGTCAACGTTAAATTCAAAGCTCTTTCTTCCACTCTCCAGCGGACAAAGCGTCCTGACAGAGGAAGAAGTTCTGGTTCTTGCCCAAGCGGGTTGGATCATGGAGAACTTCTTGAAAGGTGGCGGCTTGAAACAGCGACTTGTTCAGAAACTCAACAACATCAATGGCGTTGTTATTAGCAATAAAGCCGCGGAAGCAATTGAAGAGATTGCGAATCAAAAGTTTGAGTTTCTCCTCACTAACAAGAAACGAGACAAAGCCCAAACAGAACGCAATCGACACATTGTAAAACTGGCAATTCAACACGTTACAAGACTGACATTAGAGTCTGGCGATTCTGCAGCTGAGTTTACACCTGGGTCATTTAAAGCACTTGAGCCAATATTGGGTTTTGGGCATGAACAAATTAAAAATGCTGTTTGCGACTACTGTGATTTTGTGATGCGGCGCAAGAATATTGTCGTAATTATTCCAAGGGAGTTATTGGTATGAGTGAATGGTCGTATGATGTCCCTTGGCGTCCAAATTTTGAAGCTGTGGAAGTTGCTGCCTGGATGGGAGGAATGGTTGCCACCGCTTCGCTTGGCATGCTGAGTACCAACCTTCCTTTTATGCCTTTTGCATGCACGCTAGGTGTTCAGGCGTCTTTTGCCCTGAAAAAACTTCCCAAGGCCATTCGGCTGCACAGAATTAAGCAGCGCCTCGGTGCGCAACCGGTGGACCTACTTAGTCAAGATAAGTTACTTGATTTCATGATTGCAAACCCGTCTTCCGTTTATTTAGGTCAAGGTTATCAGTGGACACAGTCTGAAGGTCAAATGATGTTTGATCTTTTAAAAAGAGACGTCACAAAATTTGTGCCAAAGGTTAAAGATGGTTTCATGGGTGCGCCATGGATTCATGGGCTGAGCCAAAAGAAAGATGAAGACCAAAAAATTGAGACAGAACTAACAAGTCTTCACGAACTGATTGTGGGTACTACCGGTTCCGGAAAAACTCGCCTGTTTGATTTAAAGATAACCCAAGCTGTTCTGCGCGGAGAGGCTGTAATCGTGATCGATCCGAAAGGTGATCGCGAGTTAGCAGAAAATACTAAGCGCGCTTGTGAAATTGCGGGCGAACCAAATAGGTTTAAATACTTTCATCCGGCTTTCCCTGAAAAGTCTACAAGAGTCTCCCCGACAAAGAACTTTTCTAGACCAACAGAGGTTGCTAGCCGTATCGCCGCGCTGATGAAATCTGAGGCGGGTAACCCGTTCCAAGCGTTCGCAATGATGGCTATTAACAACGTTGTTCAGGCCATGCTTATTTGCGGTGAGCAGCCAACGTTGGTTTCTATCCGGCGTGCGTTGGAAGGCGGGCTGGCGTCTCTGATTATTCGAGCTATCAAAGCCTATGCTGAGCCGATAATTACTGACTTCGAAGCTACCGTTAAACATTATTTAAAGGGTGCGCAGCATGATGAAGCAAGGGCATTCCAGTTAATTTCAATGTATCGGGTTGAGGTACAGCCCATCAAAGCAAACTCCGATCTTGAAGGTGTCTTGTCTATGTTCGAACATGACAGTCAGCACTTTGGGAAAATGATTGCTTCGCTGATGCCGGTACTCAACATGCTTACTTCCGGTCACATGGGGCCGTTGCTGTCTCCCATGGACGATGACAATGATGATCGCGAAGTAACGGATACCAAAAAAATCATCGATGGCGGACAGGTTATGTACTTGGGCCTCGATTCTCTCTCTGACCCACTTGTCGGCTCGGCCATTGGTTCAATTTTCCTGGCCGACTTGGCCTCAGTCGCGGGTGAGCGTTACAACTACGGCGTGTCGCTACGCCCTGTGAGTATCTTCGTCGATGAAGCTGCAGAGGTGGTCAACGATCAGCTCATCCAATTGTTAAACAAGGGGCGCGGTGCAAAGCTCAGCCTTTACGTGGCGACTCAAACCATCGCCGATTTCGAAGCTCGGATGGGGGACGCCGCGAAGGCTAGACAGGTGCTGGGCAACACGAACCATCTTATTGCTCTTCGGATTACCGATCCGGATACACAAGAGTACGTTGCATCGAAAATCCCACCAACCCGATTCAAATACATTATGCGGACGCAAGGTGCTTCCTCTGGCCAGGATCCCCACATGCACTCGGGTAACGTCGGTGAGAGGCTCATGGAGGAAGAAGGGGAGTTATTTCCGTCGCAGATGTTCGGCCAGTTACCAAACCTAGAATATATTGCGATTATGGCTGGTGGTAGGTTGATTAAAGGTAAGGTCCCTGTACTAACGACACCACAAGATATGAATAAAGCTACAGAGCTCGCCGCCAAATATAAAGAAGTTGTACTTAAAAATGCAGCGTAAAAAACATATGAACAATACAGCTACCGCAAACAAGGCATTTTTGGAAGTGTTCGGCGACAACCGATCATTGAAAGATGCCCTGTATCTCTTGAAGTCCGACTGGCCCCGTGCCGCTGCACTTATCGGTGTGGCTGCCGTTTTGTTGAGAACGCCAGAAACTGTCCAAATCACCAAAGTTGTTATCCAAAGTGCTCTGGAGTCATACCTTTCCAAGGTTGGGTCGACCGATAGAGTTCGGTTGGTTGCTTTTATGGATCCATTCATTGATGGGATGTGCGATATCATCTGCAACGATGAATTGCTTAAAACAAATCCAGTGGTTTCTGCTGAGATAGCAAAAATCATGGCCGACGCAGATTGTGACTCGCACAAATATCCTAGGGAGGCAGTAACGAAAGCGTTGCTTCAGCCTGAAAATCCGTTGTCCAGGGTATGGAAGTTGATTGAGTCGGGGAGAAAGTGACATGGAGGAAAAGTGGCCAAAAACGTTCTGGGCTTTCATAGTTTGCTTTTTTATAGAAATCCTTCTAGTCGTATGCCTTGTGCCCAATACATTTATCGAGCGTTCAATATTAAAAGAGCAGGGGTGGACGCGTGATCTTTTGGGGGATGACTCAGAGCAATTGGTTAGGCAATCAACAGACCAGTTGTACATTTCCTTCTTGGGAGATTCTGGGATTAAAGAAACTGTTTCAAGCTTCTTTATCCCCTCTGAGGCGGAAATGGAAAAGTCAAAAGGTTGGGAGCACCTTGGTGAGCTTTGGTTTCCATTTATCAAAGCCAGAGGCGAAGCGCTTGCGATGGTGATTTACCATATTATTTATCGAATTATACTTCTTGGTATGTGGGTTCCGTCTATGGTAATCATGGTTGTTCCATCAATGGTCGCAGGGTACATGGCGTGGCAAATTAAAAGGTACAATTTCGAATATTCATCACCCTTTTTAAACAAGTACAGCTCGATGCTCTTAATGTTTTTCACTGCGGCGTTGCTCGTCAGTTTTATTGCGCCTTTGCCAATCCCTCCTTTGATAATTCCGGTGTTAACGATCATCGTAATACCGTTCGCTTGCGTGCTCCTCCTCGGGAATCTTCCTAAACGCATCTAGCTCGGTGGTGTCCGCCCCCTCAGTGGGGGCGAACTGCCCACCTATCTCGTTCCGACACCGACAAAATCACTCTATCTGAATAGGAGTGATTTTTGTGCCTAGTGCTACCCAAAACAAGTTATCCCGATTTTTCCCGGTTGCATTAGCAACACTTGGTCTCGTGGCCGCGGCATTTTCTCTGTACTGCCAGAACAATCTGCAAAAGCAGATGGATGAAACCAATGACGTGCTCGATCGCTTAGGTACTCAGCACGCGAAAATCAAACCATGGGCCTATTCCTACGAGCAGATGAAAGACGCCGTTGAGCAGCTGCAGGTGCTGTACCCATCGTTGATGACTTCTGCAACGTCAGTTGCACCCGGTCAAGAGCATACAGCTCCGGCAGGCGTCGGGATCGAGCGGCGATATGGTGAAGCTAACTCACAGTTCACCCTGGTTGAGTTTAGCGATACGGAATGCCCGTATTGCCAGCAGTTCTATCCCGCACCGAAAGCTTTGGTTGATGGTTCGAGAGGCAATATTTCGCTGATCTTTAAACACGTTCCACTACACGGCGAAAACTCTCGCCTTGCAGCCCTCACGGCGGAATGTGCAGCTGATCAAGGCGGCAATCAGTCATTTTTTCGCATGATCGGTTCCATCTTTTCTTCGACCGCTGGCAATGGCCGCGGCACGCAAAAACCACTTTCGAGCATCGCCGAGGATTTGGGTCTCGACTCGCGAAAAATCACCGCCTGTGTGGATAGCGGACGTTACGACGACAAGATCCGCGCTGACCTTCAAGAGGCTGTGCAAGCTGGTGTCAAGGTGACTCCTACCACTCTCATTATCCATAACCCAACAGGCCGAAAGCAGGTTCTTTCCGGTGCATATCCTCCCGATGAAATTGTGAAGGCTATGTCAGCACTGGTTAACGGCGGTTCTGCTCAGCCAGGAGTTCAACAATGAAACAAGTCACCATTCCTCAGTATGTCGATGATCCTCCTCACGTCCTCTTCTGGCAGGCCGACGAAGTCGCCCCGATAGGTCTCGGCCTTGTTCTGGGAGTCTTTTTTGGGATGGCCGGGATTCTTACTTTGGCCGGAGTGCTGATGACTCGTGTTTATCGCAAGTATCGAGATCGAAACCCCGATGGTTATCTGGCACACATGATCTGGTGGTACACCGGTATCGGTGGCCCTAAAGCCAGGTCGATTCCTAATCCATTTATCAATCGACTTCACTGAGGCATCACATGCTCAGCAAATTTTTTGGCAATACCGCCCAGGGCCTGAAGAAAGAGAACTCAACGTTCAAGGTGTTGCTGTACGCCATGGTTGTTCTCAACTTTCTTCTCGCGATAGTCGCTCTAAACAAGGAGTCGATTCAAACGATCACGCCTCCGACCTTAGTAGAGCAGGCGTGGGTTGATGAGAACTCAGCGTCCGACACGTACACCGAAGCATGGGCTATGTACGTAGCGCTCGTCTTGGGCAACGTGACGCCCGGCACGGCTGAAATGATTCAAAAAATCATGGATCCGCTGCTGTCACCAGAAATCTATCAGGACTTTGTGGCCCTTCTGCAAAAGCAGGTTGGTGAGATTCGTAGGGATCGAGTCACCCTGAAATTCGAAGCGCGGAAGATCACCAAAGAGCCTGGTAAGCCGAACATCTTCTATGTCAGCGGTCGCTCGACGATGGAAGGGCCTACAGGCAAGAAAGAACGCGAAGACCGCACTTACGTCATTGAGATCCGAATCAAGCGGTACAAGCCCATCATCGAGTTTATCGACACCTACAAAGGTGGTGCTCGAACTGAAACCGTCCAAAGTCGTCTCGATCGAGCGGAAGAAAACAAAGAGCGTCGTCGTCAGGAGCGTGAACGTGAACTTGCAAAATAATTTCAAAGCGCTTGCGGCGGCACTCGTGTTGGCCACCTGTTCCGCACATGCAGATTCAAAGCTTGTTTTGCCCGACATTTCGGTAAAAAAGGCTGAGACCAGCCATCCCTCGGCATCCACCGCTAATGGCAGCGCAGTAACAGGCGGTACTCAACCGAACAATGCTCAACCGGTTAAATCCACCGAAGCACCCAAAGCGGCAAAGATGGTCCAGGTCACACCAGGTCAAGCGAATGACCTGCCAGCGGTTGATGCTCCAGTGGTACGGGGACCGGCTGCGGTGAGAGCGGAGCCTATCAAAACGATGCAGGAGATTCTTATCGCGCCAGGGGTAAACACAATCATTCCAGTGGCACTGTCACACCTGAACAGGATCGTAACGCCGTTTGAGAATCCGATCGTCCAGACCGTGACTGACGCTGAAACGAAAGTAGTGAAAAATATCGTCTATGTTTCGACGACCAGCGAAACCCCAGTGGCGATGTATATCACGCCCAAGGACGATGAAAGCCTTGCTTTATCGGTGACGCTGGCGCCGCAAAAGATTCCTCCAATCGAAGCAAATTTGATATTGGATGAGGGTCGCAGCGGGCAAAAAACGTTGGGTGGCCAAGGTGGGCGCCGCCACTACAGCGGTGCGGCTCGTAAATGGGAGGAGTCTCAACCCTACATGGATTCCATCCGCGGGATCATGCGCGCCATTGCACTCAACAAACTTCCAAAAGGGTACAGCCTCAGCAATCTCGCGCCTGGTGACACGGTCCCTGCTTGCTATCAGGACGGTTTAGACGTGGACTTCAGCCGCTCACAGGTGATGCTCGGCCATAACTTCCAGGTACTAGTCGCGGTCGCCAGCAATACCACCAACCAGCCATTGCTGGTCGACGAAACGGCTTGTACTCATCCAAACCTGGCTGCTGCTTCCGTCTGGCCGAACAATCTTCTCGAGCCTGGTATGAAAACCGAGATCTACATTGTTTTGCGCGTCGGTGAAGAGCAGACCGATGACTCTCAGCGCCCAAGTTTGCTGAATTAAGGGAGGGCTCACAGTGAATTTTAAAGAAAGATGGACTCAGCTTGACCCTACCCATCGCAAGTGGATTACATGGGGCTCAATTGCCGTCACAACGACCGTTGTCCTTTGGGCCTCTGCAGCGTTCTTTGATGGCTCTAGTGGACCCGCGCAGAAGAAGCGAAAGGAAATTGTATCGGCGCTAACGGACCACGATCCGCGAGCGGTCGGGATCGACGCTATTAACGCGACTATCAGGGCGCAGGGCGCGCAAATCAGCAAGTTGGCTCAGAATCAGAAAGCCGCGACAGATACCGCGGACGCGCTGAAGCAGGTCAGCGAGACAAACAAACAGCTGCAGGAACAGCTTGCACGTAACGAAGCGGATGCGGAGCTCATGAAGCAACAGCTTGAAGAGCTGAAGAATGGGCAGGCGAAAGTTCAAATGGAGAGTGAGTCAAAGTCCAACGGATCATCAGATGGTGTTGATCCGACCGCGGTCAAAACACCATCGGGTGGCGATTTTGACCGGTCCTCTCCATCGGCGGTGCAAAAGCATCCAGAGACATACTTCGCATCTGCACCACAACCACCAGAGCCTCCAAAAAGCGGGTCCGGTGCCAAAAAGGGTGATACGACGAAACACATCAGAACGGTTACCGCGACTGAGGAAGAGGTCGACCCGAAGGCTGAGAAAGAACATGAAATGTTCCTTCCAGCGGGCTCGATTTTGTCTGGTGCATTAATCACGGGTATGGATGCACCAACCGGTCAGGGAGCTCGGAAAGAACCTTTCCCAGCGCTGCTCCGGATTAAAAAAGAAGCAATTCTTCCCAACCGATTTCGCGCTGACATCCGGGAGTGCTTCCTGATTGCGAGCGGGTTCGGAGACCTTTCTTCGGAGCGAGCGTATTTGCGTGCTGAAGTCATCAGCTGCGTTCGTGAAGATGGCGGTGTTATTGAGACCAAACTCGATGCATACGCTGCAGGTGAAGACGGAAAAGCCGGTGTGCGAGGTAGGCTTGTCAGTAAGCAAGGCCAGATTCTGGCGCGAAGCTTAATGGCTGGTTTTATGCAGGGCGTGAGTGAGGCGTTCAGCGTGAAAAGCGTGCCGACAATCAACGTTCGTGACATCAACAGTAACTCCGATAAGGCTTACAACCCTGTGATGGAGCAGGCGCTTAACGGCGAAGCGCTCCAGGGGGCAGCTATCAGCGGCACCGGTAAGGCGTTGGAGCGAATTGCTGATTTCTATCTTGAAATGGCTGAAAGCCTATACCCGGTAATTGAAGTCGACGCACTTCGCGAGATCGACTTTATTGTTAAGCGCGGCCAAACGCTCAAGCTCCAACAATAAATCCAAACCCCCACACGGGGGGCGAATTCGCCCCCCGGACGGGACCGCCTTGCCCAAAATCAGCTCACTTGGAGAACTTATTTATGCGCGGACTATTCACTTCGATCCTGTTGATCGCCGCCTCTTCATTGGGGGGGTGCTCGTTTCTGTCTATCGGTGAACCCGAGTATGGCTGCAAAGGTATGCCGGAAGGCGTCACGTGCATGTCAGCCCGCGATGTTTACAGCGCGACGGAAAGCGACAGCTTTCGTAAGCGTGTCAATCCAGTGGATGGGTCTGTAAATGCCGAACCCCAACCAGGGGTAAAAGAGGTCGCCGTTCACCAACCTATTCCAGGTGAGCGCTATGTCGTTCCGAAGGCCGCTCGCCAACCGCTTCCCATCCGCAGTCAGGCGACGGTTATGCGTATCTGGGTAGCGCCGTGGGAAGGCAAAGACGGTGACCTTAACGTGCCGGGATACGTGTACACCGAAATCGAACCTCGTCGTTGGGAGTTGGGTAATCCGTCTCCCAAAGTCACACCAACGCTGCGCCCACTTCAAATCCAGCACCCAACCTCCCAACCAACTCCTGATACCAAGAACCCCCTTGGTGTAAATCCGTAGTATCCCTAACCAATCGAGGAACTCAACATGCTAAACCCGTTTGCGCGCCAAAGCGGCGTTCTTAAACCAAACCGCGATCGTAGTCGCAATCGAACCTACGCTAAAGCTGGCCTGGTCCTCGGGCTGATGGTTTTCGGCCGGATGGCATTGGCCGGTACCGGTGGCGAAGAATTCGACCCGATTTGGCAAAGCTTGCAAGGTTGGATGCAAGGCACGCTTGGCCGTGTAGTTGCCGGTGCGATGATTCTGGTTGGCCTGGTCGGTGGCGTCGTTCGACAATCCATCATGGCATTTGCCACAGGTGTGGGCGGTGGTGTTGGCTTGTACAACTCGCCAACGGTCATCGAGTCGATCATGTCCGCCACAATTCACCCGGCGATGGTCTAAGCCAAAGTCGTCTCATACCAAGCATAGGGGGGGCGACCCCCTACCAGGGGGCTAATTGGCCCCCTTCTGCTCACCCACCTCATCAAGATAGTCCTGCAAATTCCGCATGGCAGGACATCTATGACTCCCTGGCTCACCCATCTTCGCAAACTAGCCCTGCTAGGTATCGTTTTCGCGTCTGCTCAGGCGAGCGCAGACTGTACGTTCAGCAGTTCAACCATGTGGCAGTCCTGCAGTGGATTCAGTAGCTGCGTGGGGGATGGCCAGCCTGTGTTATGGGTGAACGGGGTTAACCTCGGTGCTTCTTCATCGCTTGATCTCACTGTGAATGGTGTGCGGTATACCCGTGGCGCGCAGACAAAGAATGACCTTAAGCCCAATGGAACCGTCGATACGCGATGGCAGGTTTGTACGAATTCAAATCAGCGTCCGATCGCTGCCGACGCAGTTATAGACACAGATGAAGACACTGCCGGTCAGGTTGCTCTGAGTAGCCAAGATTCTGATGGTCCATCGCCTACGACTTACCGGCTGGATACGGTTCCAAGTACCGCAATCGGAACTGCCACGCTTGTGGGCAACGTCCTATCGTTTAATCCAGCACTTGACTGGAACGGTACTACGGTAGTTGGGTACCGCGTGCAAGACTCAAAAGGCGCATGGTCCGACCCGGCAACTGTCACCGTTAATGTCAAACCTGTTAATGACGCCCCAGTGGTAAACGATCGCGAAATGTCCACCGCGGAGGATGTGGCAGCGTCGATAACACTCAAGGCTAACGATCCTGACAAAGGTGATACGCACAGCTTTGAGATCACGCTCCAATCACCTGCAGAGCAGGGTACGGCGTCCATTGTCGGTGACAAGCTCACATTCACACCAGGAGCAGACTGGAACGGCGCTACGTCAGTTAAGTACCGCGCCCGTGATTCGTCTGGTTCCTTTTCCAATACTGCTACGGTTCAGGTCCAGGTCAAACCGGTCAATGACATACCAGTCATGCAGCCAATCAGTTTGACAACGACCGAAGACCGGGACGTTTCAGCGCCTCTTACTGCCACTGATATCGATAGCCCTGCTGAGTTCTCATTCGAGATCTACGCTCAGGTTCCGGCATCTCAAGGCTCGCTTATCGTCTTGGGCAATACTCTCGTTTTCCAGCCAGCTAAGGATTGGACAGGCACAACCGTAGGCAAGATCGTGGCTCGTGACAAAGATCACGCAATCTCACTGCCGGTGGATGTAAGGGCCACTGTCACTCCTGAAAATGACGTCCCTTTGACCAAGGACGAAACTCTCAGCATGCTGCAGGGGCAGTCACGAACCATCAAGATGTCCATAGTGGATCCTGATGTAGGTGACAGTCATGCAGTAATTTTACTTGAGCCTGTTCCTAGCAGCTTTGGTGCTCTCTCAGTGTCCGGGCTGAACATCACGGTTACCCCAGGTGCAAAATTCGCAGGCAAACAAAGCTTTCGATTCGCGATTCGGGACGCCGCTGGATTGGTGTCTGAGCCACATACGTTGAACGTCGACGTTCAAAAAGTTAACGCCCCTCCGATACTGCCTGCGTTGAAGCTGACGACCCAGACCAGCATTCCCGTCGAAGCACAGCTCACAGCGACTGATCCTAACGACGATTCGCCGATCACCTACCAGGTCTCGACGGCTCTGCCAGTTGGAGCAGGGGTGCTCAGTATCAGTGGCTCAAAAGTCCGTTACAGCCCCGCCCCTGGTTGGGGAGGCTCCGCAACGGCATCAGTTGTTGCAATTGATCCAGAGGGTGGGGTGTCCGCCCCCGCGACGGTTACAGTGGAGGTGCAGAATCCCACTACTGTAGGTCAGGATCCGGATGATCCAGACAGCCATTCGATCGTCATCGTTTCACAGCCACCGGCAAACGTCGGCACCGTTAAAGCCACAGGACTGGAAGTACTCTTTACGCCTGTCACAGGCTTCTACGGTAACGCTACGTTCACCTATTTGATTCGCGATACAGCGGGAACCGAGTCCCCCGTCGCTACGGGTACCATTTCAGTCTCAAAGTACAATTACGCTCCCATTTCAACCAGCGCCAGCCTTACTGCGGAGCAGGGGCTGAAATCTGATCCAGTCACACCGACCGTAAACGATCTGAACCTCTATGACCAAGGCCGTCATACATTTTCGGTCCCCGCGCAAAACATGATCGGTTTTGCGGAGGTGTTGGATAACAAGCTTGTCTATACCGCCCCATTCGATTTCGAAGGTGTCACCCAGTTCAAGTACATCGCCGTGGATGATGGGGGGCTCGCTGTCTCCGGCGTGGCATACGTCACGATCAATCACAAGAACTACTCTCCGTCGAAGGTCTCGCTGACGATGTCAACCAACGAGGGTACGCCGGTATCGGGTGTGCCAGTTGTGGAAGACAAAAACCCTACCGACTCCCACTCCTATTCGATTGAAACGCTACCAAGGATCGGGACGGCGGAGGTTGTAGGTGGGGCAGTAAAGTACTCGCCTGCAGATTCGTTTTTTGGTGTGGTTTCTTTCTCGGTGCGGGCAACTGATTCAAGTGGTACATCAATTGTTGGCACGGTCTGGGTCGATGTGAAAAAGACCGACAAGGCACCTCAATCACTTTCCGGAAAATTCAGTGTTCTTGAAGGGCAAGTCAGCGAGCCGTACTACCCAACAGTTGTGGACAGCAATGCGTACGACCTCTTGCGGCATGTGCTCACGATTGAGGTAAACGGTGCTCATGGCATAGCTGAAGTGCTGAACAATCGAATCGTCTATACCCCAGCTGACCGATTCTATGGGCAGGACACCATCCAGGTTCGCGCAACAGATCCTAGTGGTCTTTCCGTTGTCGGTGGGATCCAGATCGACGTCGTAAAATTCAACTATGCGCCAATTGAAACAAACGTGACGATTTACACCGTCGAGGGCAAACCTAGCAGTCCTGTTCCACCATGGATTGTGGACCCTAACGCTTGGGATACTTTCACAATCGAGATGGTGAGCCAGCCTGCGAATGGCAAGGTTGTCGTGACCGGCGACAAGATGGTGTACACCCCAAATCTCGGATTTACTGGCGAAGAACACTTTAATTTTCGCATCGTCGATTCAGGCGGTCTGTATATCGAAGGCGTCGGTACCGCGATGGTTGCGAGGCTGAATTACCCGCCTAGTGATATCGGCCCGAACGAAGTGGTGGTGTACGAGGGCATCGGTGGAAATGCGTTGATGCACGTTTCCGATGTGAACCTATGGGATTCGCATCGTCTCGAGGTGGTAACGCAACCAGACCACGGTACGGTGAATTTCAACGGTCTTGAAATGGACTATAGAACCGATGGGAAAACACCAACAGTTGTGAGACTTCGCGCCACTGATCGTGACGGCTTATCGTTCGAAAAAGACATTCAAATCAGATTCCGTCCGGCGAGTGACATTGTCATCGATCGTGCAGTGGAGGAACTCGACTACAAACCAATCATTCCTGGTGTCACCAATGCAATGGTGGATAGCAAAGGCCGAGATTCGTTCCGCGTTCTTGATGCAAACGCAATGACTGCACTGGGTAGCGATATTGTGGCGGTTGTTCCGCCTTCGAGCATGCTTGGCCTCCGGCTAGGCCATCGGACGCTTGCTGTCGGTGATGGCAGTCGTTTCACGCCAGACACCATAGCTGCAGCGTCCCTTGAAGAGCCAGTTGCAGCTTATGCCGCGGGAGATAATGGCCAGTCCATCGTGTTGCTGTCGCGGATGGACAAAACCGGGCCTGTCTATTCGGTACCGGTAAGTGTTTGGTCTCTTCAGGGCGGTTTAGATGCCGCTTCCTGGAAGATGCTCCAAGGGGTGGGCAGGACGAAGATCGATTTCAAAGCGTCAAACGATGTTTGTGTTCCGACGACATCCATCGTGGCAGCTAAGGCCCGAAATGTAATTGACGCTCCGACCTGCTATCTGGAATGGATTACAACGCCTAAGGAATGGAAAGATCGAAGCAACCGGGACATTCTAAGTCTTGAGGCTGCCGGATCACAGATCATGGTTGAGCCAGTCCGTGCGTCTTCCTACGTTGTTGATCGGGACGGCAACAAGTTCTTCATGGCCAACTATGACCATGATCTGGAGACCGTTTCTTTGAACGGGTCGATAAAGCTCGGCCCGGATCCTTTGATTGAGCAGGTGTACTACAAAGTCGAGGAAATCAATTTCCTCCTCAAGCAAATCGCTGGACCGGAATGTACGCTGACAACGGTTGAGCAGCGCGCAAAAATTTCGTCCTCGAGCTGGTCGTCGAATGTGATGTGCTATGTGAAATGGACACAAATTCCTAACGGTCTGCAGCAACGTGAGAACTGGGAGCGGCCCCACCTGCTAAATGCTGTCCAGGATCTTGGACCACAAACCATCAAATGGGCTGTATCGATCTTTTCTCCGACTGGCACTGAGATCAAAGCAAGTGAAGGGGAGCACACGTTCAACGCTATCGAACCGGCTACGCTGACCATCTCGATGGATAATCGCAGGCTTATTGCTGGTGATCTGTACTCGGCACCGCTGTCGGGTGGTTACCTCGGGGAATTGGTAATCAAGGGCTTCAATGCTCCGATCAATCTTGTTCTCACTCAAGATAATCAGATCATCGAAAGCGGTGTTGCACCGAGAAGCTGGGCAGATGAACAGAATGTCCGACGCAGAGTGAATGCCAATGAGAAGAGCAGCCTGTGGACCGTATCGCCGTTTAACGCTAAGGCCGCGTTCGAGGCGCTTCCTGCGAGCCAGGTAGAGCACGAGTTCGACATCCTATCTGTGCCAGATGACGGCGTTAAACCCGTTATCCTGAACAAGGAAACTACCGTCCTTTCGACAGACAAGTTAACGGTCGATGTCGGGATTCAGGATGTCTACGCCCCAAGCAAACCCTACGATGCCTCCACGATGGGACAATGGCAAATTCGTCTGTTGGCAATGAAAAACTACAAGGAGTCAACGCCACTGACGGACTGGATGGACACTGACGGTGTAGGCCAGACTACCTTTGACGTGCCGGTCGCAGACGTGGCCGGTGAAGTCTTGCGAATCGTCGCTGAGGCCCGCGTCATTTCACCGGTCCCGGAATATTCTTCCATCCGAACCGGCTTAAGACCACTGTTCCTTTCGGTCCTCAACGGGGACCCACTTGACGGCTCTGTAAGAGCGCTGAGGCTCTCGGGCGAGGCCCCGCTTCGCGTCACGCTTTTCGCTGACTTGGCCAACCGAAAAGAGTCGCGTGATCTGGGCTCCGTGAGCTGGGAGATGTCCACCAATAACGGCGGTTCGTGGCAGCCGGTGAAAAACCTATCGCGTGCATCTCAACGGTTATCGATGTCTCTGAATAAGGGCAAGTATCTGGTTCGAGCACAACTGGTGAACAAGCACAGCGGGGCGACGTCGATGACTCAAAGCATTGAAATCGAGGCCTACAATGTCCCGACCATCCGCATAAAAGGCCCCGGCAACGTTTTCATTACCGGTACCGCGCACTACAGGCTGGAGAGTAAAGACAACACTGAATTTAATCCTTCGGATAAGAAGATCGAGTGGTCACTCGACCGCGGCAAGACCTGGGAGGTGGGGACCGGAACCTTAGATATCACTCGCGATACCCAGGAGAGGATTTACGTCATGGCGAGGGCCCGCTTCCTGGATTCTCCGGAGGAGCCGGGAGCTTATCGCAAGGTTAGGGGTGCAGTTGGTTTCCGGGCCATCAGGCCACCGAGGGTGCAGATTCTTGGTCGCACGCGCCCGGAAGTTGATAAGCCCGTGACGTGGACAGCCAAAATTTATCCGCCCTACATCAACATGGAAGTTGAGATGGGTAGCGAGTTCATCCTTCCGAACGGTGAAGTTGTTAAATCGACCACCGTAGACTTTACGCCTACGGCAGTGGACCAGGACAGGGAGGAGAATTACCTGTCAGTCAGATCGTGGGTTGTTGATTGGGAATCTCGCGGGGCGCTCGGCACAACCACCAAGCGTTTGGACTTCTGGGAATATGTGTGGCCGACCTGGTTCTTGCAACCGACCTACACGGCGGAGTATGCCCCGGCCCAACTCGAAATGAGGGTCAAATTTAACGGGCCTTTCAAGGAGTTTGAGCAGCTGACCTATGACTGGGAGCTACCACCTGAATCCGGGTATACGACTATCAAGGATGACTACGCACCGGTGCGGATTGTCTCTATCGATGAACCTGGCGAGTTTATGTTTAAGGTCCATATCACCGATGGACGCGGTAACTACAGCCTCGTCGAGCGCAGTCTCCGTTTCCGGGAGCCCCCGCCATGGAACGTCGGTATCAACTGGGCTGGAGACAACCCTGCGAACCGAGCGCCGCTTGGAATCTTCATGCGGCCTTCAACGACAGGCGGCCACCCTCGTGACCGAGTCACAAAGCTTTCCTACAGCATCAATGGCGAACTGTTGGATAGCGGTAAGTCGCGGTATGGCAGAGCAAAGCTTCCGGAGGCAGGTATTTACCAGGTCAGCCTCGATATCGAGACCGAGATGGGGAAAACAGCGCGCAAAGAAGTTGAAGTCGAAGTAAAAGAAAACAAACCACCGGTTTGCGAGCTGGCCGTTACCGAGGGGTTCGGTGCCTGGACAGCCAAGGCAGACTGCAAGGATGAAGACGGAAAAATCGCCAAGCACCTTTGGATGCTCAATGACGTTGAGGTCGGAATCAACGGCAAGATCATTACGGTATCCAAAAAGTCCTATGCCTCCGCACCTCAGATACGACTGATCGGCGTGGATGATTCAGGTGCAGAGTCGGAACCTGTGGTTTGGTAATACGGTGAACATTTAAGGGGCCTTCGGGCCCCTTACTTTTGACTGCGCCTGCATGTTGACCCCCCGCACGGGGGCGAATGAATGCCATACCCAGCGGTCGCTTTCCATAGTCTTTCACTAGATCCCAATGTCTTGTGAGAGGACTCCAATGACCAAATTTCTCCTGGCTACTGTCGCGATGGTCACCGTCGCGATCGGCTTGCTTTCATCTCCTTTGTCCTTCGCCGCAGACAACCTGGTCGGACTACCTGTCAGCGGCCTAGCCGTCGCCGAGAAAAACGGAAAACTCCGTTACGTATCGGACAACGGACGCTTCCTGCTTGAAGGGCGCATGTACGACACCTGGAACAAGGAATACATCGACTCTCTTGAAATGGCGGACCGTGCATCGAAATACATCGACTTCCAAAAAATGAAATTCAATGTGGGTGATCTCGACCCTTTGGTTCTTGGCACCGGTAAAAAGCAGGTAACCATATTCGTAGATCCTTACTGCGGCTTCTGCCACAAGATGTTCATGCAGATGCAAGAGCTGAAGAATGAATACACCTTCAACATCGTTCAGCTCCCAATCCTCGGTGAAAGCAGTGTCTCCCGCGTACGGGATGTGCTCTGTGCGGAGGACAAAGTCGAAGCCCTTAACTCCGTCTTGGCAGGTGATAACAAAACGTCGCTTAAGCAAACGGCGACATGCGATCAGTTACCAGTTAACAAGCGATTGGTAACCGCGCAGTTCTTCGCCATCAAAGGCGTTCCGCATTCGATCCGCCAGGATGGTTTTATTACCAAAGGGTTCATCCCGGATCTCAAGAGCTGGTTAGCTCAAGGGAAGGGTTGATCAGGCCATGGGAATCTTCCAAAAACCGGTCTACAGACTCGGCGACCACCTACAGGTTCTAGCGTACAACCCTGACGACAAACTCTTTCTGCTCGACGACAACGCGATGGGGTTCGCTTTCGTTTGCCAGCCTTTATCGGGTGGCGACGAAAGTGTTGCGGAACACTTGCGTTCACTGCTGAAACAGTCGTGGCCAAAAGACACGCTCATGCAATTTACGCTGTTCGCCGGGCAGAACATCACGCATCAGATCCAGGCCCTGATGCGCCGTCGAATGTCGCAATCCGACCAACTGCTGCTGAACGCAATTCAAGAGCGTGCAGATTATCTGACTGACGCGACCTTGAAGCCCATTGACGCGTATTCAGGCATCAAGGTTCGCGACACGCTGTTGGTGATCACCATTCGGCTCCCTATGGAGTCGATGGAACCCACCACGAAGGAGATCGAGGAGTACTCCGACTACCGTACCCAGTTCGAGTCAACGCTGAGTTCTGTGGGTTTCGCACCGCGAGCCATGACGAACGACCTTTATGTGGAGGTCATGTCGTCGATCCTGAACCAGGGACCTAACGCTTCGTGGCGGGATCGTCTGCCGATCGAGGCCGAGACCGATAAGGAACTGAAATACCAGATTCTGGATTACGACAAAGCGGTCGAGGTTAAACCGGACTACATCCAAATCGGTGACACGTTGCTCAAAACCTTGAGCGTTAAGCGAATGCCGAAAGTGGCTTATCAAGGCAAGGCTGCTTGGTACCTGGGTGACATGATGACCGGTCGGCATGGTATCCGTGACAACTGCATGATCAACATGACGTTGCAGTTTCCAGATCAGCAATCCGCCAAGGACAAAATGTCCGCGCGACGTACCTGGGCCAACAACCAGGCCTACGGGCCGCTTTTGAAGTTCGTTCCTGTCCTTGCAGCAAAAAAACACAGCTATGACGCTCTGTTTAAAGAGCTTGAAGACGGCGACCTTCTTGTTCGCACCTACCTGTCGGTGACGGTGTTTGCGCAAGATCGTGAGCGGTTGGTACGTGCCTCAAGCGAGGCCCGAAACTACTGGGGTGTGCATCAGTTTCAGCTGATGGAAGACCGTTTCTTCATGCTCCCGCTTTTTTTGAATTCATTGCCGTTTGGCGCGGACATTAAGGCAATCCGGGAGACATACCGGTTTAAAACCATGGCGATCAGCCATGCGCTTCCCCTGCTGCCAATATACGGCGACTGGAAGGGGACAGGCTCGCCTGAGATGTGCTTCGTGAGCCGTAACGGCCAGCTCATGAATTTTGACCTCTTTGATTCCGAGACGAACTACAACGCGACAGTCGCCGCGCAGTCGGGCTCGGGTAAGTCGTTTCTAACCAACTATCTAATCACCTCCTATTTGAGCTCTGGCGCTCAGATTTGGGTGATCGATGTCGGGCGTTCATACGAAAAGCTCTGTCACGCATTCAATGGTGACTTCATTGAATTCACTGAAAAGTCAGAGATCTGCTTAAACCCTTTTGAACTCGTTGAGCAGTATTCCGAGGAGGAAGACGTCCTTGTCGGCCTGGTGTCAGCCATGGCGGCGCCTACACAGCCTTTGTCTGACCTACAGGTTGCGGGCTTGAAGCGTCACTTGGCAAAGGTTTGGCTGGAGAAAGGTAAGTCAATGTTGGTCGATGACATTGAACAAAGCCTGCTCAGTGACGAAGACGAACCGGTAAAAAATATCGGCAAGCAGTTGTACACCTTCACCTCCGCAGGGCAGTACGGCAAATATTTCAACGGGAAAAACACCGTTGCATTTAACAACCCATTCACCGTCCTGGAGCTCGAAGAGCTCAAGGGAAGGAAGCATCTTCAGCAGGTTGTTCTGCTTCAGCTGATCTACCAAATTCAGCAAAACATGTACCTGGGTGATCGTGATCGACGAAAAATCGTGATCATTGATGAGGCTTGGTCGCTTCTCACAGAAGGTGACGTGGCTAAGTTTATCGAACACGGGTATCGCCGTTTCCGTAAGTACGGCGGCAGCGCTATCACCATCACGCAGTCTGTGAACGACCTCTACGCGAATCCGACTGGGCGCGCGATCGCTGAAAACAGCGCGAACACATTCCTCCTCGGTCAGAAGAAAGAAGCGATCAACCAGATCAAAAAAGATGAGCGCTTACCGCTTTCTGAGGGCGGTTACGAGTTCCTTAAAACCGTGCACACGGTGAAAGGGCAGTACTCCGAGATTTTCATGATGACTGACCGCGGAAGCGGCGTGGGACGGCTGACAGTGGATCGCTACAGCTTGCTTCTGTACTCCACGGCGCCAGAAGACGTGCAAGCCATCAACAACTACGTCAAACAGAATTTCAGTACCGCCGAGGCCATCAAGGCGGTGATCAATGATCGAGGAGCACGAGTTTGAAAATCATCCCCTACGCCGCCCTGGTTGTCTCACTCGTCTCGCTCTACTTCTCATGGCAGAACCGTCAGGTCGAGGTTCCAAAAATCGCTGTAATCAATATCGCTGCTGCTATCGAAGCGATCCCTGGCGAGCGGACCCCAGAGGCAATTGATGAAGCCACAAGTAAAACCTACCAGCAGGCAAGTCGCCTCGCAGCAAAGGGCTTTCTTGTGCTTGATAGCCGTGCTGCGCTCCAGGTGCCAGCCGACATGGAAGTTCCTCTACCAACATTTGAGAACAGCGCAGGTGTGGGTGAGCCTGAATGAAACGGAAAATGAGCCGTGGCAGATTTTTAGCGTTTGCCCTCCCATTGGCATCTCTTATGGCGCTCGTTGTAGGGGGGGGAGGCTCGGCGCTTGCGGCACGCTACAGCATCGGTATCGATCCTCAGCAAAGCCGTTGTCTGGGATATCGCGTCTTCTTCATCGACAAGACCGACAAGAAACCTGAGAGAGGAGCGATTTTTACCTTCCGAGCCCGCGGCACTGAGCCATATTTTCCGAATGACACGCTGCTGACGAAAATGATCGACGGTCTACCAGGTGATCGGGTCCAGGTGGGGCACGATGGCGTCTCCGTAAATGGCGTTAAGGTTCCGACCGCTGATGGACTGTACCTTGCGGCCACATTGAATAAACCTGAATCCCGATACACCAGAGATGAATATCTCGACAGTGGCAAGTACTGGTTTTCCGGGAGGACGAAAGATTCTTTTGACTCGAGGTACTGGGGGGTGGTCGATGAATCCCAGGTCGTCGGCAGGGCATACCCACTATGGTGATCTCTTTCCGTAAAGCTATTGCGATAACAGCCCTATCCGCAATGCTTCCGCAATCCGCTTTCTCAAGTGATTTGACCAAGGAAGATGTCGAGGGGTGGGCAAAAAGTATCGCCGCGGAGCAGGGCGAGTATGTGGGCAATCCCTTAGAGGGGGCCCCTGACAAGGACAAGGATATTCAAGAGGATAAGCTGACGGCTGTACCGCAGCGGAAAGTGTTCGAAGGTAGACGTACGCTAATATTCATTTCACGGTCGATGTCCGACGCTGAGCTTAAATCCATTCTCGAAGACAACTCCGACGACACGACAGTACAGCTCGTGGTGCGAGGTTTTCCTGAAGGCGCGAATACGGTTGAGGCGATCGCGCACCTTCAAAAACTCGTAATGGACTCTCACTCAAAGGCAGGCGTAATTATCGATCCACCAGCCTTCAAACGGCACCACATCACTGCAGTTCCTGTCACGGTGCTTGAGGAGAATGAGACAGCGTTACTCACCGTACGAGGGAATGCCAGCGCCCAATACGTTGCCGACGCCTACGATAAAGGTGACCGGGGGAATTTGGGGGCTATTGGTCCTACAGTAGATATTGCCGAGCGGGATTTGGTCGACGTCATGCAGGAGCGTGCTCACCAGGTAGATTTTGAGAAGCTGAAAAAATCAGCGAAGGATCGCTTCTGGGCTAATCAAAAATACTATGAACTGGAAAAAACAGCAGAGACGCAAACACGGGAAATAGATCCGACTGTAATTGTTGGTGCGGATATTTTGGACCAAAAGGGAAACGTTATTGCAGCAAAGGGAACAAAAATTAACCCGCTCGATGTACGGCCTTTTACCCAGCGCCTAGTCGTTTTCGATGGCAGGGATAATGACCAGGTCCAATTTGCTAAGCGGGAATATCAACAATATTCATCCAAACAACGTGTCACCCTCATCATCTCATCGCTTAATACTGAAAATGGGTGGGAATCGTTTCAACAATTGCAAAGTCAGGTTGACGCGCCACTTTTTGTTTTGACGCCAGAGGTTATATCGACGTTCGAAATCGAAAGAGTGCCAAGTGTAATTTATGCTGACGACAGAAAATTTATTGTTGTTGAGACAAAAACTGAGGAGCTCCTTAAATGACGGTGAAACTCGCTGTTCAGGGCTTACACTCATGGAGCTCGCTACAAGGGTATGAGGTTCTTGCTCGCAAAATCGACACTGCGGGTAACGTAATGCTACCTGACCAATTTGTTGTACCTACTGGCGATCTTTCATGGTGCGAGCTCGACAAATTAGTATTGGGTATGGTCGGCACATCGAATTTTCTTAGAAACACAAAAGTTCCAGTATTTATAAATTTATCAGCTGAAACAATGGACGACGAAAATTTATTGGTCGCTGCTGCCGAAAAATTACATTCTTTACGTGGTTGGATCTCGAATGACGTCGTTTTAGAAGTGTCAGAAAAGTACTTTGCTTCCGAAGCCCTGCTGATTGGTCAAGTTTCGTATTTAAGGGAATTAGGTATCAAGGTGGCAATCGATGACCTTGGGGTCGACTATTCAGATACCAATCGTCTGAAATTAACACGATGGGATTACTGCAAAGTTGACCTCGCCGCGTTAAAGCGTCCGGGTAATCTTGATTGGCTATTTGAAGCTTATCGGCATTGTCAATCATTGGGCACTCAACTGGTGCTTGAACGTTATGAGCAAGTACGTCCATGCGAGATCATCAAATCCCTAAAAGGGGCATGGATTCAGGGCTTTTCAATGTCAAAGCCGATGTTGATAGACACTCAAGCACGGATCAGAACTAATGAAATTGCTATTTAACATCCTGTTTTTATTTCTGGTAACGTTTTCCGTTGCTCACGCTGAAGAATTACCGGGCGATCCAACGTGCAAAAACGCAGAAATATTAGGGCCGAAGATCTTTACAGATGTTTGTTGGGCTTGCTTGTTTCCTATTAAGGTGGCAGGCGTAAATATGTTTGGTGGAACAGCGCCGGACAAGTCAAGTAATAAGACAGTTTGCGCCTGTGCAGATAATAACGGGATCTACAGGCCGGGTCTGGTGACGTCGATGTGGCAACCCGCGCGATTGGTAGAGGTTGTACGTTCCCCTGGTTGTTCAATGGCGTTAGGCGGCGCAAATTTGTCAATTGGAGACAAGCGTCTGCGGGGGCACAACGGAAGCGGTGATTACGACAGTGGGGACACTGTTTTTTACAATATCCACTATTACTCATTTCCATTGCTTCAAATCCTAGAAATATATTTGCCCAGCCGATGCAATACCGATGGATTTAACGACTTTGACCTAATTGCAATGAGTGAGATTGACCCAACCTGGACAAATCCAGAGTTGGCGTTTTTTACTCACCCCGAAGCTGCTGCGGTAAGCTCCCCGATCGCTCAAGCAGCCTGTACTGCTGAAGCTCTGACCCTCACTGCGGGACAACCAATTGACTCCATGTGGTGGTGCGCTGGCAGCTGGGGGGCTATTTATCCCTTCGCTGGTCACACGGGAAATATGGAGTTTGAGCGAAGTACCTCCCTGCTTGCGGCGAAAACTTTGGCAGTACAGCACCGGCGAGGCCTCGCGCGATTGACGATGGGGGACGAAGCTCTATGTAAGTCTCAGATATTCCCGACGATGGTTAAGTCGCAATACAAAATGGCGATGTTTTCACCCTTGCCTGAAACTTCGCGAGCTCACTGGATAGGTGAACATCCCATGAAATGGGATGGAGGGCCTAAAGGAAGGTTAATCCCCTTTGTTGGTGAAGATGCGCTTTACATGCTTTGGCGTTGGGCCGACTGCTGCGCAACATTGTAGGTGATTTGATGCAATTTTTAAGAAACTCAAAATTAGTCACCGCTGTGTGCATCCCGTTAATCGGTTTGACGCTTAATACTCTTGCCTTTAGCGCATGGGCAGATGGCGTCTCGAACTCTGCCGCTGAAGCTAATCTGTTTGGGAACCAATTTCTAGAAACGTATCAAGGGCCGACAAGTGACGGAGGAAACGGTGCGGTATTTCCAGGTGGTTCGAATGTAAGTGTTGATAGTTTGTTTCCAGGGTCTGTAGGCGGCTCAAATACGGATCTGAATAATGTCTACGGTAAAGACAAAGATACTCTGACGCTCGGTAAAGGTGCTCAAACACGCTTAGAAACAGAGACGGGAGGTAATGGGGATGCCTATCGTACTTTGGTGGACTCGTCCAGTCGAGCCAGCCCTAATCTGATTAAGGATCCGATTTGGTCAACCACCGATGAGGTTCTTTCGGATCCGAATGTCTTTAAAGGTGAGTTTTCTGATTGTAAAGCGGAAACTGTATTTAATAACACAACCATAAAAAAACACATTCCAGACTACAGGACCTGTGAGCGAGTCATTGATTCCTCTGGCTCTCATGTACTAAAACACAATTACAACGCTGGTGTTCTTGAGCACAACTCAGGGCCAGCGAACATCCAAAGCTGCGGTGTTGGGTGCATCTATCTTTGGGTGGGTACAGTCGGCAACGACTACTGGGGAGGACATTGCACGATATATGAAGAAAAGATGTCTGTTAATGTCATCAATCCAAGCGCAATTCTAAAGGCAACATTAGAGTTCGCAAAATACGATGACTATATGCAGGTGTGGACAGGTGATACCAAAATTTGGAATGGGCCGAACGGAAATTTTCCGCCAGAAACGGGTGGGAATTGCGAACTCTCAACATCGTGGCAGCAGACTTTGGACGTTGATGTTACGCCTCACTTCCAAGTAGATGGGGTTGTAGAGTTTAAAACACGCACATCTGTTGCTGGTAATGGTGAGGGTTATGCAAGGATCAAGATCCTTTTTGATCCAAATAAGGCTGTCACTCAAGACGAATATTTTTCTGAAGAGGCTCTAAAAGCGGCTACCCAAGTTGCTGATGGTTTCTGCTCTGCTCAGAGTCTGACCTGCACAGACATGCCCGCCGTTACTGATGGTTGTACATATATTAATGGCGTTCAAGTTTGTGAGAGTCATTTAAAGCCGTCTCCTTTTCCTAACATAAGCCCGCTCTGCCGTCAGATTGCGTTCACCTCTGATTGCAAATTTTATCAAGGGGGAATGGAATGTTACGTAGACGCCAAAGGTGTAACACGATGCCCGACCAATAACGGCGGCAATCTCGATTCGTGCAAAAAATACGAGGATGATCCGAAGTGCGGATTTATTGAACAGAAGTGCGTCGGTGGTGCTAAGGGTAAGTCTGGAGCATGTGCTGTGTTCGAGGAGGTTTGGGATTGTGGCGTCGACGTCAATGTTCCCAATCAACAAGCTGATACTACTTACAAGTGTGACGGTCCCGTTCGGTGTGCTGGGGGCGAGTGCTACAACCCGACTTATGACAAGAGTAACGATTTTTCGAAAGCGGTAGCGGCATTACAAATTGCCCAGTCCGCTCAGCACGATATGGATTGCACCGGGGACGATGGGATTGAGGACAACAGGTCCTGTGCCTTGTTCAAAGGCGAGCCAATGGAGTGCAAAAAGGCTGTTGGTGGGTGGGTCAATTGCTGTGAAAACCCTGGTGGAATCTCGTTGGCCGATTACGTCAACCTTACCATCAAGACCTACTCCTTGATGGAGGCCACTGGCAACTTTGAGATGACCAAGCCTGTTTACGGCGCGTGGAACCAGCTGAAGCAACCGATCATTGAAGGTGTGAACTCAGCCTGGCGGGCGACGACAGATCTTTGGGCGTCAATGACAGACACTGGCATGGCTGCGAAGGATCTCATCGCCTCGGGTGCCGAAAAAGGGATGATTGCCACCTTCAAGCAGACGTTGATGAATAAGACGGCCGAGTGGACTGCTCAGACATTTGGCGCGGAAGCTGCCAACGCGGTTTTCGTCTCCGGATCTGGTGAAGCGTTTGCACAGACTGGTACTGACGGTACGGTGACAACCGCGGGGGATGCGGCGCTCGGCCCACTTGCCCAAAACATTGCGATGGCCGCAAACGTCATCATGATTATTTACACAATCTATGTGTTGACTGAGATTCTTGTGAACATCATTTGGGAGTGTGAGGCAAAGGAGTTCGAACTCGGGGCCAAGAAGGAGCTGAAGGTATGCCACTTTATCGGCAGCTACTGTGCTTCCAAGACACCGTTAGGCTGCATCGAGAAAAGGGAATCGTATTGCTGCTTCAACAGTCCAGTAGCCAGGATCCTGCAGGAGCAGATTCGAGGCCAGTTGGGTACGAATTTTGGGGAGGCTGAAAACCCATCCTGCGATCCGATTCCCATTGCAGCGTTGGACAAGATCAACTGGGACAAAATCGATTTGGGCGAATGGATCGGCATTTTGCAGACCACTGGAAATTTTCCAAACGTGAACACGGTGAATCTAGACAACCTCACTGGCCAGGGCAGCAACCTCAACGTGAGCGGTGACCGGCTTGACACTCTGAAGCGCAACGAGGAGCGCTTGAAGGGAATGGACGCCGATACGCTGCGACATGAGGCGGAAAGTCAGGGCTGGTCTGAGGTGAAGTAGAGCAGTATCTGGAGTAAAAAAAACCGGGCCTTGGCCCGGTTTTATTCTGATGGCGTCCGTTTTTTGGTTTTAGTACACACCTATGACACGCTCATTTGCTCGATCGTAAAGACGGTATGTCGTTGCCTTGTTCGTTCTCGCGGAACTCAATTTCTCGGCTAAATTGGCCTCTGCCGAAAGCGCAGCGTTCTTCGCTCGGTAGAAGTCGATGCTTACTCTGAAAATGTATGCTGGATAGCCACCTTTGTTCGCCGGGGCATATCCCGTGGTAGCCAATGTTTTAGCTGTGCTCATGGCAACAGTGAAGCATTGGGTTTGACCGTTTTTGCACACGGAGTCGTCAATCAATAGCTGAGTACCCGTCGTACTGATTCGAGCTCCTGTGGTGTTAGTCGCAGCCTTGAGATCCGCTTGAATATCCATCACACATCTTCTGTACGCTGCCTTCTGATCCGGGTATTGCTCGCGAGGAACAAAGCAGTAGGCGCTGTTGGACATACGTGGATCATTGTCGGTCGGTGCGAGTAAGAAATTGACGGCTCCGAGCGCCCCCGCAGTCGCTGCGTTCGTGACTCCGCTCGATACATCCATCGCTAAAGAGGCAGCCGTGTGAGCATTGTCAAAACCCTCTTTACGGGTTGAATTATCAATCTCGCTGGAGCTGAGTCGACCCAGAGGAATCTGTTTAAGGGTTGGCAGTCCCGCTGAAAGCAGGATTTGATCGGTAGTGGAAGTTTCTTCCGTGAATTGCAGCGGGGCCTGGTTGACCAGACTTAGAGTCGATTGGTTTTTAACCTCAAAACCGTACTTCATGCCGTCGACATCGAATTGATTTGGCACCACCGGTGCATTTGATGCACATCCTGCCAACGTCAATGACACCGCGAGCCCTGTTAACACCCTCAACTGAGTCATGCCTGAACATCCTTTCCTGTTTTTCCATATGGTGCCATGAATATAAAAAATGCAAAGAAAACCCCCGCAAGGCGGGGGTTGGCATTTTGAATGCTTCGGGGTTGATCAGGCGACTTTGTCCGCTGGAGTGTCATCGTCATTCGATTCGGCGAGCGTGTTGGCCGCCTGATCCGTCTCGACGTCCTCGCCCAGCTCTTCACGAACTTGAGCGACGACATCTTCCCCGGACCGATTCACTTTTTTCATCGAGTCACGGGCGATGTGTGTCAATTGACGGGTAGCGCGAAGTACGGACCGGCGCCACGCATATTTGAGGTCAGCAACGGTATTCGACGGAATGAGACCGCTCAGCCATGCGGTATCGATGTGACAAAGAAGCTTGTCCAGGTCGCTGATGATAAGAGCAAACCGGCTCGCATGAGGTGTCGAAATCGAGTAGGGCTGATCAACTGCATGATCGTACCGGGATTTGCTGGTGATCTTGTGTGCAGTGAGCATCTGCTCGATCTGCGCAGTGTCCCTGTTAAGCTTGGCGCTGAGATCGTCAATGATCTTCATCACTGCATTCAACACTTCGCCGTAGTCGAAGGCAGCATTCTTTTTCGCAAGTGCCCGAGTCACAACGTCAATGGTGAACAGGGATCTGCTGGCGACCAAATAGGTTTCACGAAACACACGCTGGGCTACGTCTGTATTTAACGCCAGCGAGGCACTGATTGTGGGAGTCGAAATTTTGCGCTTTGGCTCACTCTTTCGTTTTTCGGCAACCGCATTCTTTCCAGCCGGTGTTGGGGTTGCCTGGTCGTTGTTTTGAGAAGCCGAGCTCAGTGGGTTTTCAGATTGGATTGCTTCTGACGTCATGGTCATATCCATTGGTTGGGGGGGTATCCTTAGGGTACTCAGGAGGTTTTTGACATGACGTTGAGTCTGCCCCCTAAGAGGGGGTATTGATGGACGCCGCCTTTACAGCCCCCAATCGCACTGGTAGTTTTTCATCCAATTCGTTTTCTTCTCGTACAGCTGCGCTGTCGAGAGAATCCCGGAAGCTTGCTTCCGGAGTGGCTGGTGATCACTTAAAACAAACACCCACCATCTGAGTAGTTCGCTACTACTCATCACCTGTAGGGACCGCACCCTACAGGGGTCGAGGTCTCTACTTTTTCTAGAGAGGCCTCTCATGAAATACCTTGCTCTGTTTACCTCTGCCGATGTTCTGGCAATTGACGGTTCTGCCGTTGCTCAAGCTCACGCTAAGCAAGTTCTGGCTACCGAGGAGTCTGCAAAATGACTACTCCTAGCCCGATCGCAATTGTTCTGCTGTTCATCTGCGCTGTTGTAATTGTTCAGGTCGCAAGAGATCGTCTTGCAGCATTCATTTACTGCATTACGCCTGCCAAGAAGGTGTCTGTTGCTCCTTCGTCCGCCGAACCTCGACTAACTGGTGCAACTAAGCCTGACCTCCCAGCTGCTGCTTTGCAGAAGCTGTGGATGCCTCGGGATTGGTCTGCATACGACGCTCCTGCGTTTCAACGCATGAACCGAGTCGACTGAAGCAAGTGGTGCACCCTGCGGGGTGTGCCACCAAAACCCATCTGAGGATCGGTTTTGGTGGCACACCTCGTAAAGGACACTTCCATGATCGACGCTATCTACTGCATGCAGCTACGCGAGCTTCTCCTTGACCACAATCGTTGTGTCCCTGTGCCAAAACACATTGCTGACACGGTGAGCGAGGACCAGGTTGATTTTCGTTACGTCAAGAACTGGGCCGTGCAACAGAAACTTCTGCCGCAACATGCGGAAATTGGCCTGGTCGCTTGATTTGTCGCTTCACGCGCCGGAGAGGGCAACCTCTCCGGAAAGCGCCTTCCAGAGGCTGGCGAGTCTCGTCTCTGGAAGGCACTTTCCAACATGCCTCCTCTTCATAGCTTTCTCGTTTGCTCCCTGCGGAGCGACGGAAAAAGTGATTGGTGATCACTCAAATCAGACACCCACCTAACCCAACCCCCCTTGGGGCACTACGCCCCTATGGGGCGAGTCGTGCCCTTCATTTGTTCCTGGAGGAATAACCATGGCTCGTGGCGTAAACAAAGTAATTCTCGTGGGCACTTGTGGCCAAGACCCTGATGTGCGGTATATGCCTAATGGCAACGCCGTCACCAATCTGAGTCTGGCCACAAGTGAATCATGGACTGATAAGCAAACTGGCCAAAAAGTCGAGAAGACTGAATGGCATCGCGTGTCGCTGTTCGGAAAAGTTGCAGAAATCGCAGGTGAATATCTGCGTAAAGGCTCTCAGGTCTACATCGAGGGCAAGCTGCAGACCCGTGAGTGGGAAAAAGACGGCATCAAGCGGTACACCACTGAAATAGTCGTCGACATGCAAGGCACCATGCAGCTTTTGGGCGGTCGTCCACAGAACGCAGGCGCATCGCAAGGTCAGTCCAATGCAGCACCTCAACGGCCTCAGCCTCAGCAGCAGCGTCCTCAACCTGACCAGAATCCTCGTTCCGCACCTCAACAGAGTCAGCAAGGTGCACCACGGGATTTTGACAGTTTCGACGATGACATTCCCTTCGCACCCGTAGCTTATATTTGTGGCGTGTAAGGTCTAGATAGAACTCAACCCTAATGGGGGCATCGCCCCCAATTAGGGGGTATGCCCTCCGATATGGAGGCATCATGTCCAATCAATTATCACCAATTCAGGTTGTAACTTCTCTCGTTAAGCGGTCGGAGGAGAAGTTCCTCCACATGGTGCAAAGCACAAACGTGGGCCTCAACTTCAGCGCAGAAGCTCTGTATGCTGTCCAACAATTCAGCGGGAAAAACAAGGATTTCGCTCTCAAGATTGCCCAAAGCAATCCATCGAGCGTGATCATGGCAATGATCAACGTTGCAGCCGTAGGGTTGACTTTGAATCCAGCTTTGGCACTTGCTTACCTGGTACCGCGGGATGGAAGAATCATGCTGGACATCAGCTACCGGGGGTTGGTCAAGATTGCTACCGATACGGGCAGCATTTCATGGTCAAAGTCCGAGCTGGTTTACAGCAATGATCATTTCAAGTTTCGGGGCCCCGCGCAGCTACCCATTCACGAGTTCGACGCATTTGCGCCGATCGAAGAGAGGGGTAAATTCCGCGGTGGTTACAACATCGCAAAACTGCCAAGTGGAGATCACCTCGTCACCCCTGTGAGGGCTGAGAAGATTTTCCAGATCCGGGACTCGTCTGAAGCCTTTAAAAAGGACAAGGGACCCTGGGTGAACTGGGCAGAAGAGATGTATCTCAAAACCATCACCAAGCGGGCCCGTAAGGATTGGCCGCTGTCCAGTCCGCGCATGGATACCGCTATGGAGATTCTGGATATTCAGAATGGTGAGGGGTTCTCTGGCGATCCTGACGCTGTGATCGACGGTCAGGCGATGCTAGTTGAGCCAACGGTACCTGTTGTTGTCCCTTTGAGCTCTGGCGCGGTTAACCAGGCTTACGCCACTACCGGTAATCAGACTGATCACCATATGGTGGCTGACGCTGAGTTCGAGGAAATGGGCAGGAGTGAACTCCCAGCTCAGTTTGACCCTTCCTCGATTCATCCGAAGGTACTCCAGCGCATCCAAAGCGTTGTCGATCGCGCGTCGTCCACGGGTTGCTGGCAAGCCGCTCGCGACTGGTTCGATGAGCAGTCAGGTTTCTCCGCTGAATTGTTGCGCTATTCGAAAGAGCAGCTCGACGCTGCAGAGGCAACCGCTCAACAGCAACAACGATCGATGTGATGACATGCTCATCATCCACCATTAACCCAAGAGGGGCTTACCCCTCTTGGGGCAGCCCCAACACACGAGGAGGCTGTTATGCGAGTCGTTGATGTTGGGCAAAGGACTTCGCAATGGCATGAGTGGCGTAGGGGCGGTGTTTCGGCCTCCAACGCAGCTGTCATCCTGGGAAGCTCCCCCTTCAAAACGCCATGGCGTCTGTGGGGAGAGCTTCGCGGCGTGTTGCCGATTGATGATCTTTCACGAAACCCATGGGTTCGACACGGGATTGTGCATGAGCCTTATGCACGGTCATGGTTCGAAGAGGAATACGACACCATTGCTTTGCCAATGTGTGCGGAATCCTCGATTCACCCTGTGATCAGGGCGTCTTTCGATGGGATTCAAAACCAAGGACGACCTGTTGAAATAAAGTGTCCTAGCACAAGCAATTTTGAAGATGTACTCGTAAATCGTTTAGCGAGTAAGGGGTACCGGCTGTACTACCCCCAGGTTCAACACCAAATTGCGGTAGCGGGAGCAGACATGGGGTATTTGGTTTTTTACCATCCTAGCCATGCTCCGGTGGTGTTCGAAATTCAGCGAGAAGATTCTTTCATCGACATGATGTTGAATCAGGAGCTGGAATTCTGGGAGATGGTTCAAACCGGAAAGCCTCCAGCGAAGGATCCAGAGCGCGACCACTACACCCCCGAGGATGCAGTGAGAGTTCAATGGGCCCTGCATGCGGACCAACTTAAACGAGTCGAGTCTGATCTGGTGAAAGCCATGCAGACCGTCAATGTCTGTAAAGGACAGCGAGAGTCTATTCGGGATGAGCTGGTCACGTTGATGGGGGGGTATGTTTCAGCAAAAGCTGATGGCATATCCATCACGCGGTACATCCAGGATGGAGCGATCGACTGGAAGGCTGTAGCAATGCAGTTCGATCCTGATCTGTCCGACGAGAAATACAGTGCTTTCCGTAAGGTCGGTGGCAGTCGCGTACGGTTGACCGTCGATGCGGATGCTTCAACTACATCCGCTTCTTTGGATGAAGTGCTTGACCAGATGCGAGGAGGCATTTGGTTCTGAGGAAAGGTGACTGGGGGGGCTAAAGCCCCTCAGTTATTCTCCCCCTGCAAGGGGGTGACGGGCCCGTTGAGCTGGTCGAGAGCAGGCGTTTCAGATAAATTTCTATCAGATGTTTTTGGTGAGGGCTCCTCTGACCAAAGCTATCTGTATTAAGAATCTCGCTCTGTCGTCATGGTACGACAAGGCAAGTAAGTGGCTGGTGATCACTCAAAACAAACACCCACCTTCCTACGACCCATCGGGACACACCGTCCCGTTGGGGCTGGCGTGTCTCTTTTTTTGGAGATACACCATGCAATTTGACGCTCAAATCCCGCTGTCCTCGTTTGGAATTCAAGCTCCCGTAAGCGTTCCTGGTTTCTCACTAGGCCACGCTCATCAGGATTTTGTACCAAAGGTCTCAGGCAGCTATAAGTTTCGCCGCGATTTACTTCGCTCGGTATTGTCCTGGTTAAACGAGCCGATGGATGATTCGCTGTTTTTGGTTGGTCCTACTGGGTCAGGCAAGACGTCGTTGATTCTTGAAGCAGCAGGACGCCTCAATTGGCCTGCACTGCAGACCAACGCTCATAGTCGACTGGAATGGCCAGAGTTAGTCGGCCACCACTCCATCACCGTAGATCCACCCACTGGCGATCAGAAAATGATCTTCGTGGATGGTCCTCTTACTATGGCAGTTGAACGAGGCTACATCTTCATCCTTGATGAGATGGACTTCCTCAATCCTGACACCGCTTCAGCGCTCAACGCAGTGCTCGAAGGGCGCCCTTTGGTTATCGCCGAAGATGGTGGTCGAATCATTCATCCCCATCCGAACTTTCGCTTTGTCGGCACTGCCAACACGGCTGGTCAGGGAGATGAAACCGGCTTGTACGGCGGAACCCAGCAGCAAAACCTCGCAACGATGGACCGCTATCGAACTCTCCGTGTTTCCTACATGGATCCGGACGATGAAGTAGGGGTGTTGCAGGCTGCGTTGCCAGGTGTTGATGCTTCTGTCTTGCAGCCATTCGTAAAGATTGCGAACAAGATTCGTGCCCAATTTATTGGCTGCGATCAGGAAGAAAGAAACCGTATCGTTGCAAATGCGAATCCTAGTAGCACTGGATCTGCAACTGCTGACGAGCGCGGGCAACTCACGGTAACCATGAGCACAAGGACCTTGGTTCGTTGGGCGAAACTCCAAGCTGGTTTGGCGAAAACGCCGTGTCAGTCGCCACTTTACGTGTCGATGCGGCAGGCGCTGACAAACAGAGCCGATTTTCTGCAGCGGACTGCTATTCACAAAATCTGTGAAGAGGTGTTTGGCGATCAGCTGTGGAAGGAGACCGAGGCATGATCAGCATTTGCTGGACGGTGATGGATGCTCAGCACGCGCTTGATGCAATGCCAATCTTTCTCTCTGGTATTGGAGACGACGATAGTGGTTCGAGGGTTTACCAGGAGCTGGCGCCTGCATGGGCTGAGTTGGAAAGTGATCTCCAGGGTTTCGGCTCAGGAGCAGTTCACCTTCAACACAAGTCTCAGCGGCTAAAGCTGATTCTGCTGGTAAAGCTCGCCGATTTGGTTACCGAGGGTGGCACCGAACTCGTGTTGTTCTCGCAAGAGGATGATGAGCAAGGTGTCACGCTTGATGCCAAAAAGATCACTTCAATGTTCATGGTACCGAACCCTTCACCGGGTTCAGATGATGAGTTGTACCTCGAGGCACTCGAAGCGTTAGGTGTCATCGCCAAACGCCTCAACTTACAAGCCATTTTTGCTGACACAGACGTCCCCACGGGCGTCTGGTTCTAGCCAAAACCTTAACCCAGCGGGGGTGTCTCTACCCCGCAAGGGAGGAGCACCTTTAGGAGATGCTCCATGAAAATTCAAGACGTAAAAGTTCTTCAAGAAGTTCTGCTGTTCGGCCTGGATATCAGTATTTGGTCCGGTCGGAAAAAGCTCAAACCAGAAGACTTGGGAGTAGTAGATCTACCTCCAGAACAATTGGTCAGCCTAGGTTCAAAACGGATCTGCGATCCGGAGACGACCAAGGTTTTCGATCGATTGAAGCGCCGGGCAATTCGCGCATGCGAGGAGGTTGGCGTTCGCTTCTTGGGTGGCTACGCCGTTCCCGTTTCGAGATCGGTTGAGCTAGCAGACAAGCTGGATGCGATTGAACGTGAGTTTGTCGACGCTCGGACCATCTTTTGTAAGGACTACGATAAAAATATTCAGGAATGGCTCGACCAGGACTGGATCGTTGCTAACCCGAACTTCAGAGCGGCGCTGGAAGTAGCAATCACTCCAGTGAAGGTAGTTGAAAGCCGATTAGGGTGCCATTACACGGCATGCCGTTTGGCTCCTGCTGGTGATCAACCGGTTCTCAACCGAGGTTTGGAGAAAGAAGTGAATGGGCTAGCTGGCCAGCTGTTTCGGGAGATTGCGCAAGCTGCTCGTGAAGCACTTGAAAGCAGCTTTCTAGGAAAGCAGAGCATTGGGCAGAGGGCGGTAAACGCTTTAAAGAAAATGCAAAGCAAGCTTGCGAGTCTTTCGTTTCTGAACCCACAGGTCGCTAGTGTCGCGCAGACGTTTGACGACGTTCTGATGCGACTGCCCGACAAGGGCGATGTCGAAGGTCAAGATTTTCAGCTGGTACTTAGTCTGATGATGAATTTGTCAGATGAGTCGAAAATCATTGATCTGGCCAGGGGATTTCACGCTGCAGCAATGGGCGTACAAATGGCGGAGGATGAGCCGGAAATAGATTTTGAAACGCCTGCACAAGCGGGTGTTGAGGAGTCTGCTACAGCTTCACTACCTCAGACTTCGACACAAGAGACACCGGTTGATCTAGGTGAGGCAGATCCTCTGCCTGATCTATCACCTCAGCTCGTAACCGGGATCGAAACTGATTCCAATAATGAATGGAGCCACCTTGGTCAGCTTTCGACGGCTCAGGCTCTTGAGCCGGTCGTTGAGGCGACACCAATAGCTCAAACCACCATCGAGACTACGAATTTGAAAGTGGTGCCTCCAGAGGCGCCGCCACTTCAATCGTCGCAAGTATGGTTTTAAAACCCACCCTAATGGGGCATACCGCCCCTTTAGGGGTGGTGTGTCACCAGTTTTTCGGAGACACACCATGAAGACTTTGACCAGTGCAATGCCAATCGTTGCCCGCGCCCTCGCTGATAATTTAGGGGTGACTTTACGATTTGGCGGTGCTGTCGCCAGTACTGACGGCAAGGTTATTAATTTGCCAAACATCGATCCTGATGACGTGAGGGGAGCCGAAATTGCTTATGGCTATTTGGCTCATGAGGCCTCACACGTAAAACATACTGACTTTAGTCTGGATGTTTTTGGTGGAGTCGAACCATCACCAGTCGAAGCTCGAATGACCAATTTGGTCGAGGATCTGCGGATCGAACAACTGATGATGAATGAGTATCCCGGAAGTAGACGCGACCTGGATGCATTGGCTGTTCATTTATTCAGGGGCACAGACATACGACAAAACAGTCATCCAGCTGCGATTTTGCTGAACGGTCTCTTGTTGAATGGATGTGCAAAGTATTTGCGGCAACCGATTCGCGAAGAGGCAGACCAGGCTCTTATGGCTATGGTCGAGGTTCTTGGAAAGGGCAAAACCGCACGAGTCATGGGCTTGCTTGGTGCAAGCGTTGCAGGTCTTAAAACGACAACGGAGTCTTTTGGGTTAGCGAAAAAACTTCTTTCAGTTTTGGAGGAAGAGGATCCGGAAGACGAGGGAAGTCCGCCGCCGCAACCACCAGAATCGGCAGATGGTAAATCTGATGACGATGCAGGTGAAGATGCTAGTCAAGGCAAACCTCAACCTGGAGAGTCCGCGGATTGTGAAAATGGAGAAGGATCGCCTGCACCATGTCCACAAACGCCAGGCGACGAAAGCGAAACGAAAGACGACCTGCCTAACGGTGACAGTCTTGCCCAGCAAATCATAAACGCCACTGAGGGTGACCTCGATGGTGTGATTTCGGACAAGGGTGAAGCGGCTTCAGAGTTATTGAGGTCATGCACTGACAATGGTCAAACAACTCCCGCGGACTTTCACGAGCTCAGCGCAAAGCAGAGCGCTTCTAGCGATCTGATAGCGAGCAGAGCCTTGGAAAGCTCTATGGGGCTTAGAACGGTGCTAAATGGGCTGATGCAGGGCGTTAGGAACACCAGGCCGTCGGTACGACGAACTGGCAGATCTCCAGATAGCACTCGCATTGCAAGACTTTTGGTAGGTGACAGTCGGATTTTTCGACACAAGGAACCGACCATAAAAACCAATGCGGCCCTTCAAGTCCTGTTGGATAACTCAACATCCATGTCGTCGACGATTCAGCAAGCAACAATTGCAGTCGCATCGTTGTTGCAGGCGATGGATGGCCTTCCAGGTGTGAACCCGGCAGGTTACCGATTCCCGGTTTATTCAAACGGGCGGTTGGGCGTGGCACCGATTATGAAACACGGTGAAATGTTCCAAAAAGCTAAACGTGATGGTCGTTTCGCAGTGAAAGTTGAAGGCTGCACCCCCCTTGCGGAGGCGCTTTGGTCTTTGGCCTCACTTCTGGTTCGTCAACGTGAGGATCGTAAGATTCTCATCGTTGTGACCGATGGCGATCCTGATGACGTTGGGGCTGCTGTGGACATTATCGAGCGTTGCCGCAATAGCGGTATCGAAGTGCTCGGAATCGCCATGGGTACTCCAAGTTCAGAGTTAAAGGCGCTGTTCAAAGCCAACTACCGCTACGTCAGTGGCGTTGGTGAGCTTCGGCAAGCACTCTTTGAGCTCGTACAAACTGTTTTGACATCAAACGTGGCCTGACACCAGTCAGCCATAACTCAGTGGGGGGAGCGCCCCTCTGGGGCTGCTACCTCCGCAAAATCTGGAGGTGCAGCATGCAAATGAGTTTTCTTGAGGCGCCGTCGGAGAGTGAAGTAACACTCGCCGTACAAAGCAAAGCACCACAACGTCGACGGCGACTCATCGCTGAAGTGGAACAGTTTTCGTTCCTCGATATTTTGGCGATGCCGGAAGACGTTTTTATTCGAGTCAATTGGACCGATGCAGATATCCAAGTCATGTATGACCGTATTCTGCGGGATGCTCTACAAACGGCGCTGGACAGGCGAGCAAGCACTGAGGTAAGGGAGGAAATCTGGAGTTGGATCAATGACGATTCGCTACGGCCTTTCAGTTTCAGGGCTTGTTGCACTTTAGGCACGGCTATCACGGAATGGGGTGTGATCGATCACGACA
Source organism: Pseudomonas sp. KH_021 (assembly GCF_057838865.1). NCBI lineage: Bacteria > Pseudomonadati > Pseudomonadota > Gammaproteobacteria > Pseudomonadales > Pseudomonadaceae > Pseudomonas > Pseudomonas sp. KH_021. Next base: position 140,694 of record NZ_JBYQOU010000002.1, read on the forward strand.
CCCTGAGAAGCAACATAGCTGGAATGGAGAGAAGAACCCACCGAATGAGGGATGCAAAAGCGCAGACTCAAATGCGCAGAAACGTCGCTTAAATCCCACCCCCCTTCAACAGGGGGTGGTACTTCTAGACGACTTTGTTGGCCTGGTTTGAATAGCCCGGCCAACAAAGTTTTCTGGCTCGTTCGCTGCGCGATCGGGTTTGAAATGTGCTTGGTGAGCACTTGAAATGAACACCCACCAAACCAACCCAGCGGGGTAAGCCCGCTGGGGCTTTTCTCCGCGAAATCCTGGAGAAAAGTATGAGTCCAATTATGGTCGCAGCGCGCCTTCAGGGCGACGCGAGGGTCACAAGAAAAGCTTGGTCAACCTGCGGGGATGTGAAAGTTCACCTGTGGGAACTATCCACCGGTGAGGTCATCATTTTGCGACACGTTGGCAGCGCATTTGAAACGCCATCGAAGCTAACGCAAAACTTCGACGATCTGGTTAATCGGTTTCGGGAGAAAACGCAGAATCGTGTCTTTACCCCCGACATCGTTCATTGATTAAGGGCCTTCTGGCCAATACATTCCCTGCCGGGGCATGGTCCTTCTTCACCGGAGCACACCATGTTCAATTCTTCAGTCGTTTCCTTTCCTGATCGCGGCCCGTGGGGGCGCTCCAGCTACCGCGGTAATTGCACAGGTGCTGCAAAACGAAGAGTTTTTTGAGCGTGTGAAGCCCGGCGTGTATCGGCTGGCTTCCTGATAATCGAATGGCCACATCTGTGGCCAGTAATCCCTAACAGGGGGCGATCTCCCTGTTAGGGAAGGTCGTGCCTCCAGCATTTGGAGAAATACATGACGACCATTATTAACGCGAAAATTGGCGAAGCTCGCCAGAAACCCTCGATCTGGATGGAGGGACAGAAGCTCACGCACGGTGGATTAAGAATCGGCGACAAGTATTCGATACGCTCTGATAAAACAGCCAGACGTCTTGAGCTGATCGCTGTTCCCGCTAGTTTTGTCGGCAGTACGTTTACTGTTTCAAAGCGAGAACGAAACGGGGTTATACATCCACTGCTGCAGTTGCGAACAGATGAAATTCGAGAGGTCTTCGAGGATGACGAGAAGGTAAGGATTGCAATTCGAAATGGGCGCATTGTCATTACGGCACTGCAGCTTCAAACGAAAATCCGGGAGCGACTCAAACGTCTCAAAGAGAAGCTGGCGCGAGGAGAGAAGCTGGCTATCACCAGCCTTTTCCACGGTGGTGGCGTACTCGACAGAGCAATTCACTCGGGACTTCTGAGAGCTGGTGTCGGGTCATTTGTGCAAGTGGGTGTTGAGCTTGAAGCGGAATATCTCAACGCATCTTTGCGCAATAACCCGGATCTTTGGCAGGCGGATTCCATTGCGATTTGTTCAGACATTCGGGACGTCAGCTTGGAAGGCAAGATACCCCAGTGCCAGATCCTGATAGCCGGGGTGCCATGCGTTGGGGCATCGAAGGCTGGACGGAGCAAGAACCGTTTAGAATTTGCTGAGGATCATGAGAGCGCAGGGACGTTGTTTTTTGACCTTCTGGAATGGGTGAAGGCAACTAATCCCGCAATCTGTATTTTAGAGAATGTGACTGAATACCAGAACACCGCTTCCATGGCGGTTATTCGAAGTGTTCTGATTTCTCTGGGATACACATTGAAAGAGACGGTGCTGGACGGTTCGGACTTCGGCGCTCTCGAAAGACGTAAACGGATGGTGCTGGTAGCCTCAACCCCTGGCATGGGAGATCTGTTTTCTTACGAGAACCTGGTTTCCCGCAAAACTAGAGAGGCTTCAATCAGCGAGATTCTGGAGGACGTTGCGCTAGATTCGCCTCGCTGGAAACCATACACATACCTGGCCGATAAAGAGGTGAAAGATATCGCGGCAGGTAAGGGTTTCACTCGTCAGTTACTGACGGGGGAGGAGGGCGGTTGTGGGACTATCGGGCGCCACTATTTCAAAGGAAGATCAACGGAACCCTTCCTGATCCACCCCGAAAATCCAGAACTGTTCCGGCTTTTTACACGGATCGAGCATTCGAGAGTCAAAACAATCCCTGCAGTTGTTACGGAGGGAGTATCGGAAACTGCGGCGCACGAAATAATGGGGCAGAGTGGCATATTTGAGAAATTTTCCTCGCTTGGTGAGGAGTTGGGTTTTTCACTACACCGAACTGCTCCTGTTATCTCAGCCGCATTGCCAAAAGAGACATTCAGTATGGATGTTCACGACTGTAAAAGGGGGGAGGCAAGTGGGTATGAACCAGTTGTTTCCCATGATTTCGATCTGACCATGCAAATGCGACCTTTGAAACACGTCGTTGGTACCACACTTGAAATGTTGCTGTAAAAACACATCAATGATGTAATAGCTGTGGCCCTTCGGGGTCACAGTTTCATTGAGTCTTCTTCCGCGGCTCAGACGCCGACGAAAGCAGATTCTTGCGTTCAGTCTTGAGACTGATCGTTTGATAGTGACTGGTGATCACTCAAAACAAACACCCACCATCTGAGTTACTTCAACCCCAAAGGGCTACCACCCTTTGGGTTGGTTCGCCCTGACACAGGAGCGTCCCATGTCTGCCAAGAAGATTCTTCTTCTTTCCCACGAAAGTCAGGCTTTACTCGTTTCCACCCTATTTCAAGTAGCGCAAGCTTCTGATTCTGATGGTCGAGTGAAAGCTCTTCTTGATCTACTCCAAGCTGAAAACACTCTGTCGGAGATTTTGTCGGCTGCAAAAGAAAACGGTCTCGATTTCAGTCAGTGCGTTCGAGAATTTGGAGAAGATGTTGAATCGAACGCTTTTGCGGTAGAGGCTCAAAACCAATACTGCACAGGCTCAAGTGACAACATTGAAATAGACTCACACGCTGTTATTTCTGAAACCGACAGTGGCGCCTGGGTATCTGCCTGGCTCTTCGTCGAAACTTCAGCTGCGTGTTTATCAAATTATTGAAAAAACCAAACCATCGGGGTTTACCACCCCTTTGGGGTGCGATCCCTTACCAGGAGATACACCATGCGTTTTCAACAGTTCGATAGCGCTGTACCTGAAAGTCACGTACATCATTTGGTAGCTCCTTCAATCGAAGAGACTCCCCTGGCCAGCAAAATTCGTTTGATGAATGAATCTGCGGCCCGCGAAAATGAAATCAGCGCTAAACGCCGCCTTGAGGTTCGGCAACGAGTCGTGGCTCTTAAAAGCCAAGGCTCTATTCGCTCCTTTAGACGCGCAAAAGATACTCGGTCTAAGCAGTTGTCCGGGCCCGACCGTATGAAGGCTTTGCCTAGTCGGACGGAAGAAGATCAGCTGTGGAACCGTGTGTTAGGCCAGAGTGTTCCGGAGATTTTTTACGACTATCAACAAGAGGTCGACAAAGAGAGTCTGCAGGAGGATATGGACGCCTACGCGCAGTATTTCCAAAACTGCGCTGAAACCGCACCGGAGATTGATGTGTGGTCCGATGCGTTGATGGGGGAGATTACGGCGTTCGGGGCATTTCCCTATAAGCACCAGAAAGGAGAAAAAATCAGCTACATGATTCGCCTCGGTACCCTTGAGGTATGGGGAGTCGATCTTGAACGCTGTATGGTTGAATATGACCTAGATATCGGAGACCGAATCGCACTTAAGCGAATCGGAAAGGTTCCAGTACAGGTCCTCCAAAATGTCATTGACGTACAAGGCAATGTCATTGGAGAGGAACCAGTTACAGTCGATCGCGTGAGTTGGATCGCGAAGCGTCTGTGATAACGGTAGCACCCGCACAGGAGGACCACCCCCTGTGCGGGGGATTTAAACTATCCAGCCTTTGAATCTCTGATTCTGCTGGTTATTCTTCAGCCAACGACATCAACAGAACATTGACTGTCGCCTTGAGGCGCCAGGCACTGATCAGGCTGCTGACCTGACAAAAAAAACAGCCACCTTAAACAACCACCCTGGGGGATCCAACCCCTATGGGGTCGTATCCCCTGATATCGGAGATACGACATGAAACTTCTGGATATTGCAGCTGTACAAGCAGTCGAGTTGTCTACTGCACACATCACGCAAGCTGATTCCGAAAGCCTCGCACGCTTTGCCGCGGATTACGCGGCGGGGAGTGACGATGCGCCTTATGTTTTTGATTCCAAACATGGTTTCTTGATCATCGTTGGCGTTATCACTGTGGCCAAAATCAAGCTGTCAGCTATCAGCAACGAGCTCGCACAGTTACTTGATGCCGCCTTAGATGAAGGGCTGTTGATTCTGGCCTTTGATTCTGACGGAAATAGGCATGATGAACTTACGAGTTTCGACTGGTAAGCAGGAATGGATCTATACAATGATCCGTCACTCAACAATTCACCCGGCTGGGAAATCCAATTGGTTGCTAACTCGGAAATGAGTTCGCGAATACCAAAAGGAGGTCAGATTTGTTACTCGAATTTTTGGGTTAGAAATGCTTATACAGGACGAGAAATAAAGATTACAGCTCCATCGGTGACGCTAGCGGTCGCTCATGCCTTTCTCATTGACTGTGGTGAACCAAGGAAAGTTGTATCGTCAGAACGCATTAATAATCAAATCATCGATCACCGATATGTTGTCCGGTGTGGAAACTGGTTTGCTGACGAAAGAGAGCTTATACAAATGTGAACCCTGCATTTTGCAGATATTAGAACGCCAATTGGCAACCCATTGGGATTTTCGTCCCTCTGGGCGAAGTCCCGCTCAAAGGAGTAGGACATGCAGCCGATTCAAGTGTTTGCCAGGAAGGAACCAGATATCACCGGTGAAACTGAAAACTTTGATGTTGTTTTTTACAAAGATGTATTTTGTACAGAGTTTGTTGCCAGGGTTCCTTGGTATTACAAAGAAATTATGCCGAAGCAAAACGAACGAAAAGTCTTCCTTAACTGTTACGAATGGCACCTTCTATGGCGTCCAACTGTTCACAAAGCACAAGGAACCGAAGGGAGTCCGATTTATAAGGCTGCGTAATTAAACGCCCGCAGGGGAGCACCCTGCCGGGGTCGCTCCTTCTGTCAAATTTGAGCTAGGAGCGAAATATGAAAACTGCTGAGTTTATTTATGTGGGTGATGCCCAGGTTAAGCAGGTTTTGGCTACTCTTGTAAACCAAAGCGCATGGTTCCAGCTGGACCCTCGGCCATTTGAAGAGTGGGCAATTACTGTAAAATCTGAGCACGCACCACGTATGCCTCTAGTGTTCTATGTTGAGCATGATGGTGATACGTGGAGATCAGTGTTTCCACCTCATTTGGAGCAATTCGCGAGTAAGCATTCAACATGGTCCGAAGCTGCGCAGTGGATCAAAAATAATGCGGGTGCTGATGCAGAGATTAAAATTCTAAATCAGTTCAACAAAGCGTTTAGGTTTACGCTCCAGGGTAAGGTGTACGATATACATGCTAATGATTACGACCAAGCAGTTGTATTTGCAGCGTGTGAAAATCATCAATTTCGAGAGCAATCCTACTCGTGCATCGAAATTCGTCAGGATTCTGACCTCGTACAATTAGAGTTACAGCAGCCCATCCCGTTTGGGTTTCGGATTCACTTCGATAATTCAACGCTATCCGGTTTTAGGATTTGCGAAGGTAAATCAGGGGGCTTCGTAGCTGAAGAAATGAGGAATGGCGTGTGCTGGCAAGCATCTGAGGTGCTTCTTTTTCCTGAAGTGCTTGCTTGGATCAGCAAGAAGCTATCTGGGTTTCAAACGTGGTCTGTTTGGCACGATGTTTAACTCAATTAAGTGAGAGCTCTATCAATTATAAGTCTCCCCCCTTAATGGGGGGAGACTTAAAGATGCCTTGCACACCATTTGGTATCGGTTATTCTTTGAACAGAGTCTTCTTCCGCGGTTACCAGACCGACGAAAGCAGATTCTTGCGTTCAGCCTTGTGGCTGTACGTCTGATAGTGACCGGTGATCACTTAAATTAAACACCCACCTTCCTTAACCCTATCGGGCCTCACCCCGATAGGGGCGAAGCCTTCATAACTGGAGCTTCCAGAATGCTAGACATCCTGATCACACTTATCACGCTGTTCCTGCAGTCGTAAGTTCGTCCGACGCTCCCGTTAGCGTTCAGGACTGAATTTTCGGTAAGAAGTCGAGCAACGCTCGCAACCCATGAAGGGGAAATCCCCTTCATGGGATCTCCGTGACCCTTTCTTTGTGGGCCCAACAACCCAAGCCTGAAAGGAGGGCGTTACGGAGTAAAAGATGAAAAACTTGATACTGCTCTGGATCAAAGACGCGCTCCTCAGCTTGGGGGGTGGCTTCCTTGTGACGGGCATTTTCTTGATCGCTACGACTGCCGAACTCAGCATCGATGGCCTTTTCTGGTCTGTGGTTCTCGGCACGTTCGGAGCGCTCATGATTGTCGGATCATTGGCCCTGGTCATCCTTGTCGGCTTTCTCGACAGAGGCGGTTGAATCTACTGATTTTCTGGTAGACTCAACCCAAGTCCACTGAAGAGGAATCGAAATGATGAGTCCCCTTGGTATATATGTGACATCGGCAATGTTATTCACGATCGGCGTAATTGGCGCTGCCTTCTGGCTCGCTTATCACCTAGACGATCGTAAAAAAGTGCATTAAATCAAACCCCCTTTATAGGGGGTTTTTTCTGGAGTCTTCTTCCGCGGCGTTTTAGCCGACGAAAGAAGATTCTTATGGTCGGCCTTGAGGCTGATCGTTTGATAGTGATTGGTGATCACTTAAAACGAACACCCACCTATCGCCAATAGGCAAACCCACGCGGGGCTACTTCCCGCTGGGAGGCAGCTTCGCCTCATAGAGGCATTTATATGGCTGCAGAAATCTCCACTTTCCGCATTGCTGGGCTTCAACAAATTGGTAACGGCTGTTTTCGAGCTGGCTCCAACATTGTTGAGGTACTTTTATGTGGCCGGGTGATTGTCGTTTATTCGGGGAGCTCTTATGAGTAACCAAAACAAACCGGCGCCACCTAATCGAGTTGTCGTGGCGGCATTATCGGACGATTCATTTGTGCGAATGATGCTTCAGCTCTGTGACATACCTCAAAGAAAGAAACCTCAAGAACCTGATCCTAAAAAGTAGTTAACAGATCAGGTCTGAAATTAAACCCTAAAGGGGGACATCCCCCTTTAGGGGTGGTGTCCCCCAAGATCCCTAAAACCCTGTCTGGGGCTTCCCAAAGCCCTTCTCGAGGTTTTTGGGAAGCCCCAGACGGGCTTTTCCTGGAGGACACTATGAGAAATTTAAACGCCAAGACTGTACGTGAAGCTGCGCTGAATAAATGGCCAGAAATTCTGAAACATTGCATTCCATCTATTAGCGTTGCGTGCGAGAAAATTGGTAAACGCATCGCCTGCCCAGTTCATGGTGGCACTGATGGTTTCCGGATTTTCAAAAAGAACGGCGAGGGCGCTGCAAAAGGGGCAGGGGGCTGCAATACCTGTGGCTTTAAAGGTGACGGTTTTGCATTGTTGATGTGGTATCGACAGGCCTTTAGACCAAGCTATGTTTTTGCAGACGCGGTCGAAGAGGTAGGTCAGTACCTAAACATTGTCGACCGAAAGGATGAGCGAGATGCAGCACGAAACAACCAACTTGAAGCAGCTCACATCCAGAAACTTCAAGAGCAGCGTAATAAGCAAATCAAAGATAAAGATGGCCGCATCCGCTTCATTTTGAAACGGATCTGGCGAGAAACTATCCCTTTGACCCACCCTCAAGCTGAAGCCGCAAGGCTGTATCTCAGCTCTCGAAAAATCCTAAATTGGGACATGCCTGGCTATGAAGCCAGCCTTCGTTTCCACCCAAACCTTCGATCGTACAATGAAGAAGGAGATTTTGAAGGGGAGTATCCGGCGATCGTCGCGCTAATACGCGATGCATCTGGTGTGCCGGTTACGCTACACAGGATTTTTCTTACCGTAAAAGGTGAGAAGGCTCCAGTTGAGAGCGCCAAAAAAATGTGTCCGTTTCCGTCCGATAGGTCTGTAACAGGCGGCTCTATCCACCTGGGGAGAGCCGGTGAAGTACTGCACGTTGCAGAGGGCATCGAAACGGCTATGGCTGTGTCGATGGCTATTGGAAAACCAGTTTGGCCCCTTATCAACACCGGGTTGATGGAGACCTTTGTTCCCCCTTCGGGAACTCAAGCAATCGTCATTTGGGAGGATAAGGACCTTTCTGGAGGTGGGGAGAAGGCAGCAAAGGCCTTACAAGCTCGCGTGTGGGCAATGGGAATGCAGTGTGCTCGCCATAGCCCGTCGTTATCGATCCCATCTGGAGAGAAGTCTGTAGATTGGAACGATGTATTGATTCAGCTGGGTCGTTTCGGCTTTCCTCAAGCCAAACGTCAGGCTGCTTGAGGTACATTATGCCGAGCTACACAATACTTGGTGCCATTAGAGGGCCAGTTTTAAACTACAGCCCTCTTAAATTAGGTACTCCCATTATCTTTGATATGATAGTGAGGCAAAGAAGCATTGTTCGAAAGGAATAAAGGCCGCTATCTAGCGGCCTTTTTTAATGCCAATGAAAAATATTTGCCAACGCGCAATACAAAATTTCTAACTCGTCGAAGATTGCGTTTACTCTCAGTGGTGTATCCTACCGTTAGATTACAGCCCAGGACCTAACATGTCGGTTTTATCCATCAATGTCGACGCAAGATACCTGCCAGATGAGAACAAAATTCATTGCATCTACTCATGCGATGGCAAAGCACCACGTTCCCTAGAAGTGCGCTTAACTCACCCTCTGCGCGATTGGTTGTCTCAAAAAAATGATGAGCGGGCTACTCTGATCGCGACGTGGTTCTTGCTTGTTCATTTTGAAATTGCCGGCCAGAACAGGTCTGGAACAGGGCTTCGGATCGAGTTTTTCAAGGAACAGGTCGTGCGAGCGGCACGGCTCCAAAGCTCTACGGCGGGTCTTAACAAGCTTGCAACTTTTCTTCGAACTCAGTTCATCGGCGCCAAAATTAGTCAAAATGCTCTAATAGCGCCACATGCTGGCGTTGAGCCTTTTGTATGCGCCACGTGGTCAGACAGCACACTTCTACTCCCCGGTGCTTGGCTTCCGGGTTTAGGGTTCGTCTCAATACCCCCATACGCAATTCATAGATATTTCCAGCGAACGCGCGGCGATCTTGCCCTGGACAGGGTTTTTAGAAGAATTCAGTCACATATAAAAGGGGCTCTACCTCTAGCCACTCTCCCCAAAAAGGTGCTGAGGGATAAAAGAGCATTTTATGGTTCCCGCCAAGATCACACGTTTTACTTCCAAAGTAAGACTGGGTGGCAAATGGTTATTGAAGAAAGGAAAGGAAGGCTATCTCTTGCAACTATATATCAGCGACTCGTTGACCAATGAGCAGGCCGAGGAAGTCATTCGTGAGTATATACACACGCATAGGCATAAGATGCTCACGATACTGCGCAGCCAAGATCCAGAGCTACACAGAAAGGTATCTAAGCAGTCTAGTAAAAAACAAGTTGTTGCACTTGCTAATAACATGACACTTGTGTCAATGCTTTCACATACATTGTTATATGGATATGGTTTTCATCCTCAGGCAGATGTCATATTAAGATCCAACATGAAGTCCTATGAAATAAAATCATTGCGTGTTGATAAGGACAACGATGGAACGCCTCTCCAAATATTTGCCACAATTGAGCGACTGGCTGAAAGCGGCGCCGGTGATTTCTCGGTTGATTCGCGCACAATTTTGATCTCAGAGCTCATATCAATGGTGACTGGCGATACGGTGTCCCTGGTGGAGATACAGATTTAATGATCAGTCCTGGGCCGTTTCGCGAGATCAGAGGCAACGAGAACGGCCTTAACCCGATGGATCGAAAACCTTTAGCACGTGGGACATTCTTCCTGTATTTTTTACTTATCTAAATGGTTGCTTTGAAAAGTAAATGCTATAAGGAATGTGTTTTATAGCGTGAAGACGACTAAGGTAGATTTTAAATCCTTGATTCCACGCGCGGAGGCACTGCGATGGACGGTTCAAATGACCTGGCCAGGTTCGACATTGACACGTTGTTGTCCGAGGATGACCAGAACATTATTCCGGTATCAGTAAGGCACCCTGACAACAATCCCTACAGCAATTTCATTCGGCGGCTTGGCCCTGGTTCGAAACTGACTATGAGATATGCGCTTCAGGAAGTGGCCACCATGCTCGGCGCCGAGGATGTACCTCTACCAGAAGTGGCTTGGCAAAAGGTAGAGAGAGTCCACCTTTACGCTCTCGTGGAAAAAATGAGGCTTCATGGCTACGCCTCTAAGACCTGCGGCCTTTACCTGTCCGCGTTACGAGGCGTTTTTAATGAGGCCAAGCACCTTGAGTTGATCAGTTACGATCGGCTGCATAGCCTTCGCGAGGTCAAACCATTCAGCGAATATCGTCTGCCAACCGGTAAATTTGTTGAGGAGCAGGACTTTCATAAATTGCTCGCTGATTGCGCCGGAGATTGGCGGCATCAGGGGCTCAGAGATGCGGCAATAATCTCCCTGCTTTATGGATCCGGACTTCGGCGAGCGGAGGGGGTAGCTATTGATCTACAGAACCTTGACCAAAATGAGTGGTTCGTCACGGTTGTTGGCAAGGGAAACAGGGAGCTCAAAAAGTGGATAGCCCCAGGAGCTGTAAAACGTATTAAAGCCTGGCTCGATATCCGCAATGAAGCCATTGGAACAGAAGGACCTCTGTTTACGAGAATACGAAAAGGGAAAAAGCTGTTGCTTCCGCAGCCTGAACCTGGTCACCAATGCAGTGCAGTCCCTGAACCGCCAAGGGTTTCGCCTGGCGTAATTACGAAGATGGGCCTTACACCTCAAGCGATTTACTACATCCTCGAAAAACGCTCGAAGGCTTGTGGTGTAAAGGTGAAACCGCACGATCTCCGGAGAACCTTTATCACGCGAATGATCGATAAACACGGTGAAGGGATGGCACAAAAATTAGCGGACCATGCCAACGTTGCCACCACTCTTGTGTATGACATGCGCGGTGACCGTGAGAAACAAAAAATTATGAAAGGCGAAGACTTCTAACGTCTGTACCTGGATTCATTGGCTCAGCGGATTCTTTCCCCGAACGACAACTCACTGAAACCTGACCCCCAACGCGGGGGCAAACACCCTCCCCCCGCTCAGCTCACTTTCACTACCTTACTCCTACATAAAAGCAAACCGGGATAGGGAGTTATAAGGTGAGCGTCTCCATGCCTTTCAGTTACGCGGGTAACCTTGCCCGTGATGCTGTACGCCTTGTTTCTGACGCAAAGTCGGATTTTGAACAGGACTACAAGCACAAGTACGGCTCCAAAATGACCTTGGCTCAGGTAGCTTCAGAGCTAGGTCTTTCTGAAATCACCATGATGAAAAAGCTAGGGAGCGCTCGATTTGAGCATCTCCCATGGGTTCTGCCGATCAGAAATGCGAGGGTTCGCCCTGGTCGTAACGATGCTTTTTCAACAATCAAAGTAGCTGCCTTCGCTGCCGGTGATCGCTGATGAGTCCACCTCGATCCCTACTGTTGCTGTTGAGTGTTGCAGCCATAGGCATAGCGCCATTCGTTACAGCTGATGTCCAGAGAGAGGGGAATAACCCTGAGGCGATTGCTGGCCAATCGTTTTACCAAGGGAAAAGTGAAGGTTGGTTTTGGTACCAGGAGTATCCGGAACCAGAACCAGAGGTAAAGAAACCCGCATCACTGCCCTCCCCTCAACCCCTGCCTAAACCAGAAGAGGTGGTGAAGGCTGATCGAGACGAGTCAAAGCCTTTCACATCCGCTTGGATCAGGGCAGAACTTCCCAAATTTCGCGATCGGGCGATGGATGATCCAACGCGTGAGAATGTGCGCGCTTACTATTATCTACAGCGCATGGCGATGGATAAAGCTACAAAGTTCTCTGAAATGTCGACTAACGTCATTATGAGAGACCCATTTCTCGATGAAGACTCACGACGCCCCCAAGCAACTTACGCTGCAAATGCAATGGCGAGGGAGGCACTGGATAAGCGCAATGAAGTCGTAAAAGAAATTGGCACTAAATCAGGCCTTTTTTTCTTCTTCAAAGGCAATTGTATCCTTTGCACTGAGCAGGCTGGAGTCTTAGTAGCGCTACGTAACGCCACAGGCGTTCCGATTATCCCGATTTCACTCGATGGCGCTCCGCTGGACAATCAATTATTTCCTGACTTCAAAATTGACTCCGGCCAAGCGGAACAGCTCGGAATTTATCAAACCCCTGCACTTGCGCTGGCGATTCCTCCATCTACAACTGAAGTCGTTGGGTTTGGGGCTGTAACACTTGATACGTTACTGAATCGGATAGTTGTCGTCGCAAGAGACGCAGGGCTGATTAGCACTAAACAATATCAGTCGACTCAACCTGTATTCGATAACGGATTGCTCATTTCCAAAGAACTTCAATCAGTCGACAAAGAAGTTCTTGAAGATCCTGCCCAACTTTCTCAATACCTTCAAGACCATTTGCGCGAAACCGTGAGGATGAACAACGATGAAATTGCCCCGTAAGTCTTTGTTGTCACTGATGCTCACTGCTTCGCTAGGCCTATGTGCGCAAACTTCATATGCTAACCTTAACTCGCAGTTGGATAGTATGTTTAGTAACATGTCAAACACAACTGCGCCTGGAGCCTATGAAACCGCGCGCCGTGGGGTTCTAACTGGTGGTGCATTTACAACACGTAACAAGATTATGACGACATCGCTTGTTTCAATTAAACCACCTTCATTCGAATCTGGGTGCGGTGGAATCGATATGTTTGGTGGTTCGTTTTCATTTATTAACGCCCAGCAATTTGTTCAATTACTGCGCTCCGTGGCTAGCAACGCGGTGGGTATTGCATCGGGTTATGCGTTCAACATGGCCCTGGACGCATTATGCCCTACATGCCAAAAACATATTGAGACTCTGCAAAAGAAAGTGCAGCAGTTGAACCAGCTGTTTTCGAATAGCTGCCAGCTCGCGCAAGGCCTGGTCACAGACGCGTTCAGCGCAATTGATAGCAAACGCGAATCCGCATCAAGTACTAAATCGGTGTCCAAAGGTCTCTCTGACGTTTTCGGCAGTTGGGGCGACTCTACCAAATCTACTAGCTCCAAGAACTTCGAAGCTGGTGTTTTTGAGATGTGCAAGGATCAAGGTAACGTGCTCTGGTGCTTGATGCAGGAGAAGAATACCAAAGGAATCTATACGTATGGTGACACGCAAACTCAAGAGCTGATCATGAGTATCGTCGGATCCATCAACCTTGGCGCGCCTGATCAAAATGCTGTAGATGGCAAAGGTAAGGTGCCTAGTATCAGCTACATCCAGCCCACGGGGCTGAGCTTGAAAGACTTCCTTGAGGGGACTGGGGATGGGACCGCTCCGGTGTATAAGTGTGACGATGACGACTACTGCACTAAGCCTTCGATGAAGGAACTCAAGATTGAAGGCTTAGCTCAAAAAATTGAAAAGGCATTCAGTGGTGCCGGTGGCAGCATTGGGATCATCGGTAAGTTCTATCATAATACCGGCTCGTTTTCTGATGAAGAAAAACGAATGATCGGTAGTTTGAATGGCACTCCTTTCGGGACGATGATCCGGAACCTAGCAAGCAGATCTGATAGTCTTGCTCGTACTTACGTTAGAACTAACGCGCGGGTTATCGCGTTAGCAATGTCGCAATACTTTATGGACGAGTTATTGCGCGGGGCCGATATGGCGCTTGCTGGTGCGACCATTCCTCATACTGAAGAGGCGATTCGCAAATTATCCGAAGCACGCAAAAAATTCGACTCTGAGATTATTTCGCTTAGAATGCAATTCGGAGGCGAACCTCAACTCATTAGCCAGTATCGTGAGTTTATGGCTGCGATGCCTAAGACCAGCTTATTCATTGGCCGTCCTGCCAACTATCCAGAGGCGTCGAACTGATGGCTGCTGAATTCACTATTAACTCTATTGGTGATGCCCGTTTTTTGGGAGAAATCCTAAATGCCGTGGCTATGATCTCTGGTACAGGTGACGTCGAGGCCCTGGCCCGCATTGGTCTGATGTTTGGTGTTTTTCTGATCGCTTTTCAAGCTGTTAGTAATAATACCGGTATCCAGTTCCATAAATTGTTAGTTTGCGTCATTCTTTATTTGGCTATGTTTGGCGCAACAGCCACCGCTATCGTTGAGGACAAATACACAGGGGCTGTAGAGGTAGTAGATGGAGTACCTCTCGGTCCAGTTGCCGTGGGTTCATTTCTATCAGGTATTGGGATAACCCTTTCTGAGTTATTTGAACAGGGTTTTTCTACCCCTGCCATGACTCAGTACGGTTTCGCTGATCCTCTCGACACCCTTATGAAATTTCGCCGTGTCACTCAAGATATGACAGCGATTCCAGCGTTTAATCAGACAGGGGGAGCTGGTGATCTATATACCTCCTGGATGAACTATGTGCGTGAATGCACAATGGTGAATGTTGAAAGAGATCCGAGCGCTTTTAACCATATCAAGAATGAAGGGTCACCCATGCAAGCCCTTCGCTTCGATTCTGCCGTATATGGGACTTTGATTTATGCACCTGGTGGCGAAGAACTATTAAATTGCTCGGACGCTCACACCCGATTGGTTGAATTGACCACTAATCAAATGCCGTCGTTGATGGACTCTACCAAATCCGCATTCCCAAAGCTCAACGACGGCTTCGAGGTAGAAGGAAAAGTAACCGATTCACTAAACTCTTTAGGCATTGCAGCGTCTGACGCTCGTGAGTTTGCTTTGGCTAGCGCCCTGCTCCCTATCTTCCAGGATGGGCCCTCTTCCAAAGCTATGGCGGATATGCAGGACGCCGCGGCGATAATGATGAGCCAGGCGATGATGCAACAGAATACGCAGTGGGCCGCGGAAGGGAATATGTTTGTTCGAAACGTCAGACCGTTTCTGACCTTCTTCGAAGGCTTTATTTACGCGATTTCACCACTGATGGCATTCATCCTTGTACTTGGTAGCCAGGGTATCTCGATGCTTGGAAAGTATCTTCTGATGGCCGCTTGGATGATGCTTTGGACCCCCATAATGGCGATCGTAAACCTGTTCATTATTTCTGGGGCGAAATTCCAAATTCAAAGCCTCATGCTGAATCAGCTTCAGACATCGCAGATTACGTTCGAATCCGTTATGCAGGTTGAGCGCATTTTAGGTACGTGGGTTGGTGTGGGTGGCTACATGGCTGCGTCTGTGCCTGTGTTATGTGGCTTCCTCGTTTGGGGCGGTTCCGTTGCGGGAATGAGTCTCGCAAATCGAATGAATGGTCGAGATACAATTGATGAGAAGGCTGTTAGCCCCGATGTGGTTAGTCCGGGTGCAGGCCTTGCTATGTCCGCGCTTGCTCAGAATGACCCAACGATGGGTAGCCGAATTACTAATTCTGAGATGAACCGACCGAATCTCAACGCAAACTCAGCCCTCACCAGCTCCGTACAATCGGCTCAACAGACTGCCGAGGGGGCTCAAACCTCGCTCAATCAGGCTTTCAGCCGAGGTGTTCAAAACTCCTATCAAAATGCTAGCTCTTCTACTGACCTGGCCTCACTCGGTCAAACCGTCGGCGGTGCCTATGGTGCTACAGGGTCATCGTCATACAAAGACTTTGCGTCGCAGGCCCGATCGGAAGGTATTTCCGAAAAATCTGTGAATGCTTATATGGGGGCAATTGGTGCGAGTGGATCTGCGGGCTTCGAAGCACTCGGCACCGGTGGCAAACTGTCTGGCCAGATTGGTAAAAACCTGACTGAGTCTGACAACAAAGACCTGAGTAGACTTGCGCAAATTGGTGAAGAGACGGGCTTCAACAAGGCTTTGACGGGCTCCATCAATAAAGGCGTCAATGCTCAACAAGCCCATTCGTTATCCAACGCTGAAACCTCGACATTCTCTTCGTCGGACTCTGAACAGATATCCAAGCAGTCCCAGCAAACGCTGTCTGCTCAGAAAAGTTATCAGGAAATGTCTGGGCTGCAGAACATGTTTGGTTCGTCGAGCTCGATAAAGCTCGATGCAGTGGCCCAGGACGTTCTTAAGTCGGAAGGTGCTGCTGAGCGTCTACAGCAAGCAGTGTACGGTTCAGGGTTACAAGAAAAAGCTGCCTCCTTTGCTGCGACATATGGCTCAACGATGGCTGATTCTAAAGCTGCGCAAGTTGCAGGTATGGTCCAAGCATTGGCAACAAGTGGTGATTGGGAAACTGTCGCCTCGGTGATGCCAGGTACTGCGGGGTTCGGTGTTTCTAACGACGCGCACAACTCTAATTTGGCTATGAAGGGGCCCTCGGCCGATGGCCAAGCGATCTCAAATCGTTTTGACGACCTGGGCGTTCAGGACATGAGTTCAGCAGCTGGGGCCGGGGCACGTGACTCGCTTTTCGAACGAGGCAAAACAGACGCTACCACGCTTGGTAACTCTGGCATGGTGGACGCCCGAGCAGATCACCATGAACGTGCAGAGCAGCTTGCTGTGCCTAAGGTTGGCCAGTTCGCAGCCGGAGAGCGACTAAGCCACGAAGTTGCGCAAGAAACTAGCGGTGTTATGGGCGCAGCTCTCGAAAAAGGGGCCGAACTTGGGATCGTCCACCCTAACGCTGCTGGTGCCTACGGGCCAGAACAGCTAAGAGCGGATTCGCCTGTACCAGCTTCATTAGATAATCCTGACACCCGTCCAAGCGCGATGTCTCCGGATTTCGCACCGCGGCAGGCACATGCTCAATACTCTGGCGGGCATGACCCACTTGATGTACCTCAGCTGCCAGCTGAGAGCGGGCCTACGGATAAGCCCCCTTACATGCCAGGCAGTTAAAAAAAAAAGCCACCGATTAGGTGGTTTTTTTCTTTTCATATTTATCGCTGTTTGGGGTGCCTACAGAATTCGGAAAAAATCGGACGCTAAGAAAAAATCGGACGTCTTGAGGCTGCTCCAGCAGCCCCTATACTGGTTTTGTCTAGGGGGAGGGAGTGGAATGGGAAGCCCGGTACGCATTCTAGTGATCATGTCCATTGCGATATCGCTTTCGGCGTGCTTTGACCGCTCGATTTCAGGTAGTTACGTGGCCAAAGACTCATCAAGCGCTGAGCTCTTGCAACTTACTCAGGCCCAGGACGGAAAGATCGTAGGAACCCTACAGCACATAACTCTCAAAAGCGGTGGAGGGATAGAAACGTCGATGGCAAACGTAAGTGGAGTCGTTGATGGTGAGAGTCTGACCCTCACTGTGTCCCTGGCCGGTCTCCCAATCAGTCGGAACCTCAGTGGAACGGTCACCGCATCAGCATTGGAGCTAAATCTAGTCGGCAGCACCGGCGCTGTAGCCAACGCTCATTTTGCGCGCGGCAGTGTCGCAGACTTCAATGCTGAAGCTGAAAGGTTGGCACAGGCCGGCCAGTTGATTAAAACTGAGAAGTTACGGGCTGATCAGGTCGAAACCTTGGACCGGTCCGCGCTGGCTCTCGAAGAGGCGCTGAATGCGTATGTGGAGATGGCCAGAAAGCAAATCGACGATACGCCCCGCTTCATTTCTTACTTCACTCGCGCAAGCAACGATATCAGGGACAGGCTGCGTTTTGCGCAGCGTCTAAACGGTGCGCAGAGAGCTCAGGCCGAGGCTGCATTGGCACAAGTCTCCGCCTCCGAGCCCGCGATCCGGAATACCGGAGACTCGATCGATACGGCAATTGAGAATATGACCCGGGAAGAGGCATCTCTCAACATCCGAATGTTGGCCTTCAATGGTAACTGCCTTGGCACGTCCACCGTCAAACCTGGAGATGTCATACCCAACATGGGCCCCTGCAAAGCACTTACATCGGCTGCTGCACGCTTTGGGGAGGTGGGAGCGCTTGTCCACGCAGCGCTTGAGGACCTCCAACTCCAAAAGAACAAAGCGATGAAAGAGATGGAGGCCACTTGGCAGTTGGCTACTCGTCTTCATTAACCTGCGAGATGACCGACTATCATCAATTCAGATCAGTGCCTCAATGGTGTGGGGCTGGATTGCCTCAAATCCGAACTCCTTCAATACTGCAATAGGGAAGTCCGATATGACACTTGAGGTAATGCTCACCCGCTCGGCTGATCTACAGGCCGAGATCCTGCGACTGCTCGAAGACGTCCCCACACATCCCGGCGAGCGGTTTGAGGCTTCGCTGATTACCTGTGGAGTCGCCCTAGAACACGCTCAGGCACTACGCATCCTGTTCGAGCGTGGCAGTCCAACCACCGCGATGTCGGCGCTACGCCTCCAGTTTGAAGCTCTCACCAGGGCGATGTGGATGTTGTACGCTGCGAGTGACCTGGCCATCCAAAAGCTCATGACACCGCTGACAGAGGAAAGCGCGCGGATAGCCAATAAACTCCCCCAAGTTGGGGAGATGATAGAGGCTATCGTGAAGAAGGCCCCGGTAGGGGCCTCATCCATGCTGATCCAGTTCAAAGACATTTCTTGTGGCGATGAATTCCTATGTGCACAGCGGCATTCACCCGCTGCGTCGGCACCTGGAGGGCTATCCTACCCAACTCGTACTGCAAGTCCTGCGGAACTCCAACGGCTTGATGACCATGACGGGCATGCTCGCGGCGATCCTCACTGGCAATGATTGCTGCATCAACCAGATGCGAGTCATCCAGACAAAGTTTAAGGACTGCCTGCCGCCGCTTAACCCCTTGGCCCCTCAGGTGTAGTGGCCCCTCACACTGCGGAGTGGTTCAGCCGAACCTCTTGGCGTATGTAAGTAACTGCTTGTTGAGTTCATCCGCATATGGCGCATAGTGCGCTTCGCGGTGACAGCACGGGCAAAGGGCCACACAGTTGTAAACACGATCTGACTTCTCGGCCCCTAAGATGTGATGAACATCCAGGAAGCCAGGGAAGTCCCGGCGCTTGCCACAATTCTCACGCTCGCACGCAACCCCGGCCCTTTCGAGTACAGCTCGACGTACATGCGGATCGCGACGGACCTCCGAGCGAAGCACGGGCACACGCTCGCCTTCATCCCGGCCCAGAGTCGAGTAGTCCGGCGTCGGGCAGTCGTCATAGGTATCATCGACCAGTAGCGACTTCACTGCATGGGGAGTGAGCTTGGCTAAATCGATCACACCCGGCCACTGCCATAGTGCATCGGCCACCTCGTGTCCGTCAGGTGTCCGGTCATCCTGCAACCACAGAGTCGGGCTGGTGCCGTTCTGAGCGTGATTCTTCTGTGCTCGCCCCTTCAATCCACGGCGTTGCAGGTCATCGCTGACCTCTCGCTGGCGGTTCCAGATATCGTGCAGACTTTCGATAGGAATGAGCGCGGCGAAGATAATGGCGCCTCCGTCACGCTGTAAAAGCAGATTGTGAGTGAGCCCGCGCTTCGTGTCTCGGGTGGTGATGTGCTCCAGTGTCGCATCCCATCCGCCCGACCGCAGATGCGCCGCCAGTTGAGCCGCGGAGTATTTCTTCTCGTTGGGATTTCGTCCATCGCGCCTCCAGCACAGTCGGACGCGCATTCTCAGTACCTGGCCATCAGGAGTGCGGGTGACGATGAACTGTTGAGTGGCCACGCCCGTTTGAATTCGCTTGTCGTCAATGACAACGTAGCCTCGATCTTTCAGGAATGGCGCCAGTGCATCCCTGGATAGTTTTTCCGCAGCATGACTTTCAGGCCCCCGGAAAAGGCGATCTCCTTTCGACATTTTGACACCCCGCTGTTGATCTATGAGGGGTCATGCCGAGATAAGGGAAAATTAGGACATTAGGCCTGTAACTCAATGATTTTATTATCTTTTTATGGATCGTCATTTCACACAAACAAAACGCAAGCTTCGGCCCCTTCTGCAATGGTTATAGGCCCTTCTTGAGGTCCGCCGTCAATGCATAAGATTTTCCGGATGCTACTCCCTGACGTAGTCTGCATAGGCTTGGAGCTGGTTCACCAATACCCCAGTTAGCATGGGTTGAGTCCAAGGTTTTGCCGGCATGTCACCTTGGATTGAGTGCCTTAGAACGCCAATACTCCAACCAGGTCTAATCGAACCTCCAACCCAGTGCCCTCAAGATCGAGGGCTAGATTAATGGTTTACGCCGTAAGAGCGAGCCGGCGGCGTTTTCTTCGAAGGCTCTAGCCTCCTCGATATAGCCGTGTACGGTGCCATCGTGCCGCCAGCCACCCTGACGCTTGATCTCGAGAAAGTCCGCCCCGGCACGGTAAGCGCTGGTGGCCAAGCCTCGGCGCAGGCTGTGGCTGCTCATTTCGGGTACAGACAACAGTCCCGCGGCTTTGGCACGTACCGCCAGGATGGTATTCACGCTGCCCTCGTGCAGCGCCACCTCGCCGATCACGCCCCAGCGACTGATGCGCCGGAACAGTGGCCCCTGCTCGATCTGAGCGGCATCCAACCAACACCGTAGCGCCTTTGCCGGGCAGCAGACGCAGTCGCCGAACGGGATCGCCTTGTCCAGTCCATCGCCCTCCTGATCGGTCTTGGAGCGCGGCAGCGTGATCCGCAGACCTTCCCGCCCCCACTGAAGGTATTGCACCTCCAACGTGACCAGCTCGCTGCGGCGGAACGCGCCGAAGTACCCCATCTGTAGCAGCGCACTGTCGCGCCGCGCGGCGAGCCCTTCGACTGTGTCCAGGTGCGAAACGATGAGTTCGAGATCCTCCAGCAGCAGGGCCTTGGCTTTTTGTCGCGGGCGCCCGTTCACTCGCTCGATACCACGCAAGGTCTTGCGTACGGTGGCGCTGGCTGCCGGGTCAGTAAAACCCTGATAGCGGTGCCATTGCGCCAGCGCGGTCAGGCGCAGGGCCAGGGTGCGTGGGTTCAGTACTGGCGCAAAGGCCAGCAGGTACCGAATCACCGCGGCTTCATCGCACGGCAGCACCCCGCCCCAGGCCTGAAAGTGGCGGATGGCCGAGCGGTAGGTGCGCCGGGTGTTGTCGGAGGTGGCCGCCGCGAGAAAGCGTTGGTGTTGCTGGGTGAATTGCTCGGCCGTCGCGAGCGTACCGGGGGTACGCACCTGCGCAATCGGTTCGTCTAGCGGGACTGACGGGGCACTTTCGTCGTTATTACTGGTCGTCATCACGAAGCGCCTGTTTAGGCCATGTGTACCGCAGATTATAGACGCGCCCCCGATCGTAACGACTTAACTCACGATAACCGCGCTTATCGTGGGTGAATTGGCAGTCTCACCGGGCTTAACTATTCTGTACTTAAATCGATGTATTACGTTCTTCATAATACGGTACGAAAAAATCCGAGGTGACAATGGCCCGTTCCGGCGTCCTCTATGTGCAGGTCGCCCAGGCGGCAACCCGTCTCGTGGCCGAGGGCCACAATCCGACGATCGACGGTATCCGGGCCGCCCTGGGTGGGACCGGCAGCAAAAGCACGATTGCCCCCTTGTTGAAACGCTGGAAAAGCGCGCATCTCGGAACGGTCGCTCAGGCCGAACTGGGATTGCCCGCGGAGCTGGTCCTGGCGCTGAAAGGACTGTGCGAAAAAGTACAGGCAGAGGCGGCGCAGCAAGTCGAGCAGGCTGAGCAGGCTCATCAGGCCGCCACCGCCGTGTTGCAGGAGCAGTTGCAGCAAGCTTGCGTGGAGCGCGATGCGTTACTCACCGTTCAGGAACAGCAGGCCCAAGCGCTGGACGCCGCCACTACGCACAGCCAAGGGCTGACTGAAAGCGTGCAGCGTCAGGCGATCGCCCTGGCCAGTCTGGGCAGCGAAAAGCTCGGGCTCGAACAGCGCCTGGTGGACCGCGCCGCCGAGGTGGCCTCACTGACCCAGCAGTTGCAGCAAGCACGGCTGCAGTTCGAGCATTACCAGGAGTCGGCTGCTCAACAACGCTCCGACGAACGCCAGGCAGTGGAACAACACCGCCAGCGCCTGGCGCTCGAACTGACTGAGCTCCGGCAACGCCTGCTCGCCCAGCAAACTCGCCTGGGCGAACTGCAGGCTCAGGAACAATACCTGGCGCAGGGCAATGAACATTTACAAAACACCCTGCGCACAACCCAAGAGGCGCTCACCCAGCACCGCAGCGCGCATGAGCACGTGGTACTTCAACTCTCCGAGCTGAAACAGATGCATCAGGCACTGGAACAGCGACATAGCCACGGAAAGCAGTCTTTGGCTGAGGCGCAGACGAACCTGGCCGTGATCGCGCGGGAGCGAAGCCTACTGGCGCAACGTTTAACTCAAACTGAAACCCAACTGACCGAACTGGCCACAGTAAAGCAGCTCCTCCTGCAAGACAAAGCGGTGCTATCCAGTCAACTCGCGGAATGTCGGACTGAGGGTGACCGGCCCTGACCCTTGGGATCAATGAGAATCATCCCTAGGCGACCTGCATGTGTGTTGCCGTACTGTTCAGCACGAGCTGACGCAAATGTAATTTCGGCCTCAGCTACCTGTCAGGGATGAGTGTCTAGTTTAACATCAGGAGCGCTGCACTAGCGTTCCTCCCGGCCACCGAGCATTAACCCCAGAGTGCCGGGTAATCTGTACCCGCTTGAGGAGAATGTCTCATGAAACTTCTGAAACCTGTGCTTCTGATTGGCTCGATCCTGTTGTCGTCTGCGGTGTGGGCCGAAGGCGGCAGTGACCGAGCTTTGGCACGCCACGCCACGCAACGCGATACGGTCGGAACCGTGATGCTGCAAGCTGAGCAAGCGCAGCCCGACCAGCGTCTCGGGCAGATGGTTGCGTGCAAATAAGTGTCTCGGTGCTATCTGATCGCTTTGTGGGTCGTAGCGGCGGTTTCAGCGGTACCCCTATGACCCTGCGGAGCGATTGGCGTCACTGGTTCCGCACTTGCCCTTAGTGTTGAGGAGCTTATCCATGCGTGTACGACCAGCTCATCGTTTCCCTGAGAAGCTGCGCATTGCTGTAATCGAGTCATGCACCGAACGGTCATGCTCTGACAGTGACACAGACGAGCTTTTGAGCTAGCCTCAAGGCGTGCTCTGCAAAAGTTGAGGGAGCGATATGTTGTGATGACTCGAAAGCTGGATAAAACGTTGATCAAGCTTGTTATGGTGCTGCTGCTATTTTTCGTGGCCGCACAGAGCGGAGTTTTGATGTTTAAATCCGAGGCTTCGAGTGTTTCCCTCAATTGTGTTGCTGCGCAAAGTATGCAGACCGAGTACAGTCAGGCCGATACCTGTTGCCCAGACATCCAGAGCCAAGTAGCTTGCTCGATAAGCTGTGCAACTCCTTACGCTGGGCCTATCGCATATCCTACTGAATCCTCTCTAACCTTAGTTTCTCCTCAGAACTTCTGCTATACGCCCTTCCTCGGCCGCATGGCGGTTGCTCCTGATCCTTTCCCACCCAAGATCACCAGCCTGTCCTGATCAGGACCTGAGTATGCTCGCTTGTTCTTCCAGCTAGTACAGCCAAAAGAACATCGAGATACAAACATGGTACCTGCAACTAAGACGTCTGTCGCCAATGGAAAAGGATTGGGTATTCACCATGAACAAGTCATTCACGCTTTTGGGTGGGATGTTACTGGCATTCGCCTCCCTTGCGATGCCGATCGCCCATGCTGCTTCTGGAGAAGCCGCTCTTTATAAGAATCCAAGCTGCAAGTGCTGCGATAAATATGCCGAGTACCTGCGCGAAGGTGGCTTCAAGGTTTCGGTTATCGCGGATTCCGCACAGTTTCAGCGCGTCAATACGTCGTCTGGCGTCCCCCCATCCTTGGCAGGCTGCCATGCCATGACGGTTGATGGCTACGTCGTTGGCGGTCACGTCCCGCTTGCGGCCGTCAATAAGTTGTTGACGGAGCGCCCAGCAATTCGCGGTATCACCCTGGCAGGTATGCCTGCGGGCTCGCCCGGCATGAACGGCACTCAACAGAAACCGTTTGAAATTTACGCCTTTGACGGAGCTAAAGCCTGGCTCTACATGACCCAGTAGGTATGTGCTGATCTATAGCTCGGCGACTGGAGTATGGAAGGCAATAAATGCTTAAACAAACTTTGAGGATTACCCCATGATCAAGAACATGACGCTGTACCTACAGGGCCTATTGCAACGTCACCCGCTGCTTGCGGGACTTACTGTTGCAATAAGTTTCACTTTGCTCTTTAACCTGCACAGTCTGTTTGCAGCAGCAACTCTGCCTGTTCTGTTTTGCCTGTTAATGATCGGGCTCTGCATGAAAAGTATGGTCGGAGAAACCGCCTGCGAGCAAAAAACTCCGGATCAACCGTTATCTGCCCGGAGCCTGTCAGAAACCAAGGTCGTTGATCAGGAGAACCGCCATGCGTAACTCAAAAACTTGCACAGCTGTACTTACCGCTCTCATAACTCTTGGCGCCGTTTCCACGGGCTTTGCCGAGCAGTCTAAGAACACTGCAAAGGACAGTTCCGACATGATGAAAGGAGAGGATATGCACATGATGGAAGGCAATAAAATGCCGATGATGGACATGATGCAGGAGATGTCCTCAATGATGAAGGACTGCAGCAAAATGATGCAGAGTATGAGCATGATGAATATGGGGGATAAGGGACCTCAAGGCGACAGTAAGGCGCAATAGAGGTCAGATCTCTTGTCGCCAGTCTCTGTACCCCTCAGGTAGAGGGACATAAGAAATAAGCTCTGGGTAGCGGTACCGCATTAGCAGTGTCGCTACTCAGATGCTCCCATGTTGGTTCCAGGTGTCGGCGCTGCATGCCGATCCTCTGCTGATCTATAAGGAGCCTGACCATGACCGACTTTGCCATGCACTATGGACACTGGAGTTGGGTGCTCATCACTGTGCTGATCGCATCCTGGCTTCTCTATCGCTTCGTCGCCCCACGCAGTTGGCGTGAGTGGATGGGCGCCGGCTTGGTGCAAGCGTTCATCATCGCGTTATACGCCGAGATGTACGGCTTCCCGCTGACTATTTATCTGCTGACTGGTTTTCTGGGCATTGATCTTCCGCTGACGGGCTTCTCCGGCCATCTCTGGGCCACCCTGCTGGGCTACGGCAGCACCGGGGCCATGCTGGAAATGCTGTTGGGCGGAGTATTTATCGTCATTGGTCTGGTGCTATTGATCCGCGGCTGGGTCCAGGTCTATCGCGCCAGTCTGGAAGGCCGACTGGCCACAGAGGGAGTCTACGGTCTGATCCGACACCCGCAATACACCGGGATCATGCTGGCTGTTTTCGGTCAGATCATTCACTGGCCGACCCTCATTACGCTGCTGTTGTTTCCCGTGATCATCTACGCCTATGTTCGCCTGGCCAGGCGGGAAGAATCGGCGTTGGCCGCGCGCTTCGGGGAAGCGTATCAGACCTATCGGCAGCGCCTGCCGATGTTCTTTCCGCGTCGGCAGGACTGGCGTGGTTTTTCCCGCGCACTATTCTCCCCTCATCCGGAATAGTGGGGCGCCACTGAAGCACTTTGCCTTGTCCCGCCCCAGAGCGGGACAAGGCTGCCATACTGAATCCTATGTCCTATGCGTCGGTTTCTTCGTTTTGAAGGCAGATGTACGTCGTTATACACAACTATCTGAAACGCTGAGGTTGATCTGACCGCAGTGACCATCAAAATGGCCCACGGTCAGATCAAGGTTAAGCGTCTATCGCGGACGAGCCGCTTGGCAGCAGTTAACCGGCTGCCGATCCGGTTGGTTAGGCTTTCAATGCCAGGATTCGGCGCGCGCCATTCAGTACGATGAGGCCAACCACCGTACCAATCACCAAATCTGGGTAAGGAGAACCTGTCCACGCAACCAAAGCACCTGCTGCGATGACGCCAATATTCGCGAGCACATCGTTGGCCGAAAAAATCCAACTCGCTTTCATGTGTGCACCACCTTCGCGGTGGCCATAGATCATCAAGAGACAGCTGACGTTGGCAACCAGTGCGACTGCGCCAATCCCCATCATCAGCATCGACTCAGGTTCGCTGCCGTAGAGAAAGCGTCTCGCCACTTCCACGAGTACACCCAGAGCCAACACGATCTGAAAGAAACCCGCCAGGTGCGCAGCGCGAACCTGCAGCCGTGCACTCCGGCCGACTGCATAGAGAGCCAGGCCATAGACGGCAGCATCAGCAAACATGTCCAGTGAGTCGGCCACTAGGCCAGCCGATTGGGCGATCAAACCTGCGCCCATCTCGATGACAAACATCGCAGCATTGATACCGAGTAGGATTTTGAGCGTGCTTTCCTCCTTGGAAGCAGTCAGCTCTTCACTGGCACTATTGGCCGAGGCTGCTTCCTGACTGGCCGATTGAGTATCCAGTAACGTTGCGCCCAGGCCAAGTGACTCCAGTTTTGTAGTGATCGGATCAACAGGTCCGTCATGGAAAGCGCGTACCTGCCTGCTGGTCAGATCGAAGGACAATGAATTGAGCTCAGGCAAGCCATTCAATACGAGCCGAATCATCCGTTCTTCTGACGGACAATCCATCTTGGGCACAGAAAAACTGCTGACCCATGTTCCTTCATTCGACGACGAGGTTGCCTCTTCAGTGGTTGCCGACACTGGGCCACAGCCACAGGATTTCTCACAAGAACTCATGATCCGTTGCTCCTATTGGACTTGATTCTGCCGATTGAAAACCATATAGCAGGTATAGGGTCAAGCGTGGATATACTGGCTTTTTTACCAAGGGGCAGATAATGCGCATTGGCCAACTTGCACTGCTGGCGGGGGTGGACATTCAGACGATCCGTTTTTATGAACGCCAGGGACTGCTTCCCCCTCCTAATCGCCAGGACAACGGCTATCGAACCTATAAAGCAGACCATGCGGAAAAACTGCTGTTCATTCGCCGATGCCGCTCTTTTGGCATGTCACTGGAAGAAATTGGTGTTTTGCAGAGCTATCAGGAACAGCCGCAGCAACCCTGCACGGCGATCAATGCGCTCCTTGATAGACATATCACCCAGGTAAGGGCTCAGATCGCATCCCTGCACGCCCTCGAAAACCAGATGGTGACGTTGCGGGGCTGTTGCGATAACGAGCGGCAAAGCCTGGACTGCGGGATACTTTCGGGTTTGGAGGGCGGTAAACCTCATTCGTAACTCACGGCTTAACGTCATTTTTCGCTTCGCCCCAATCCATAGCGCTTGACCCTGTAGCGGCTATAGGGTGTTCACTCGGCCCATCTGCTGCGCAAGTGAGATCCAGATGAATACCGCCCTTCGCATTGCCATCGATGAGGCCTTCTTTCGGGCAAGGAAAGCACTCGATGAAGAGGCGCCAACCGAGGCTTTCCCTTGGCTGGAACGAGTCCACATTTTGAGCCAGCGACTGCCTGTTCTTCATGCTTAGAGCCATTGGCTGATGCTGAGGGCTGGCTGGCAGTTGCGCGACTTTCGGGAGGTGCTCAGCCAAACACCGCGAATCATGGCGGCCCTGCTGTTCTCAAAGATCTGGGTGCCGCTCGGTAACACTGGGCGCGCCAGGGTCAGTGCTTTCGCGCCAATGCCCCTCTCACAGGAGTTGCAGCGACTTCTTGAAGGAGAGGAACCATGAAGTCGCCTCTTGGAATGGCACACTTTATTGCTCCATGGCTTTGGTGGACGCTATCGCTGGGCATTGCCTCGGCCGACCAAGCGTTCAAGAGTGCAATTGAGGGCTCGCTCCCGGTTGGCACCGTAATTCCTCTCGCCCCGTTCTTCAATCTGGTTCATTTCTGGAATACCGGTGCAGCGTTCAGCTTCCTGGCTGACGCGGGTGGTTGGCAGCGTTACTTTTTCATCGTCATCGCCTTGATCGTTTCGATGGTGCTGGCTCTGATATTGCGTAAACCCAGAGCCAACAGCGAAGCCCTGGGCTATAGCCTCATCTTGGGCGGGGCAGTTGGGAATCTGATCGATCGCGCATTTCGAGGCCATGTAATCGACTACCTGGATTTCTACTGGCAGTCCTGGCATTGGCCTGCGTTTAACCTGGCGGATATTGGTATCGTCGGTGGCACCGCCATGTTGATCCTGAGCAGTTTGCTGAGCCCGAATGCGGAAGCCGGCCGAGCCAGAGAATGAAAAGCTCGTCTTCAACGGACACGGTGCGCTGGGCAGGCCATGCATGGGTCGGGCCCGGCATCGGAGTCTTTCATGGCCGTGCCGGCCACCAGGACTGGCACCACCATCAGGCGCATCAGATTTCAGTGGGCCTCGATTCACCGGTATCGGTTGAAACCCCGTTGGGCATTCAAACAGGATCAGCCATCTTCATTCCGGCCGGCTTGAAACACCGGCTCAACGCAAGTCGAGTTCTGTCGATCTATGTGGATGCGCTATCCGATGAAGCGCGTGCTTTACGGGGTACTGAAAAAGCGAGGGTGATTGAGATCACGCCGGGGGACATCGCACCGATTCTCGACGCGCTGCGCGAGACAGGGCATACCGCTCTCCAGGTTAGGGCGCGGGTGCGCCAGGCGCTACGGCTTCCCGATCCACCGCCCCCAGATCCTCGATTGACCAAGGTGATAGAGGCGCTGCGTAGAGGTCAAATGGGACGCGACGAAATAGCCGCGTTGGTGCATTTGTCCCCCACACGCTTTTCCCATTGGTTCGTGGAACAGACCGGCCTGCCACTGCGCAGCTATGCGAAATGGCTACGCCTCACGCAGGCCCTCCAGCACTTGGCCAAAGGAGTACGGCTGACCGAAGCGGCTCATGAGGCGGGCTTTTCTGACTCGGCGCATTTCTCCCGGACATTCCGGACGCTGCTGGGCATCGATCCTTCCTCTGCCCTGGCTGAAGTCGATCTTCAGGAATCGTAGCTCTTTCGTTCAAGTCGAAAACGGGCCTCCCCACATACAGTCATGGCTCCCTATTCAGGAGCTGAGCGATGCCTATTTCCCTGCGATTCGCCATACGGTGGCTGAGCTATCCACTTGTGTTTGGCTGCTGTGCCGCCTTCATGATCTGGGCGCTGTATGCGGGAGTGCCGTATTGGCCCACCACACCCATAGTCGCTGCGGCGGGGCTGCTACTCATTGCTGGCTTGGAGCGCATCCAGCCTTTTCGCAAAGCCTGGCTTGAGGATCATCAAGACACCGCGACCGACCTGCTGCACCTGCTGGTGAACCTTTCTGCCATTCAACTCACCGCTGAAATTCTGGCCAGGCTTGGCGACGCGGTGCCGGCCTCGGTTCGACTCTTTCCGATCGAGAGTCCACTGTGGCTGCAGTTGTTCCTGGTTGCCGCCGTGCTCGATCTGGGCCTGTATTCCATGCATCGAATTAGTCACCGAGTGCGCTGGCTGTGGCGTTTCCACATGATTCATCACAGCGCCGAGCGGCTGTACTGGATCAACGGGGAGCGCCGACATCCCCTGCACGCCGCGCTCATGGCCGGTCCCGGGCTGGTGGTACTGGTTGCATCTGGCGCGCCGTCAGCAGTGGTCGCCACCTGGTTTGGCATTCTGACCGTGCACTTGGCCTTCCAACACTCGAACCTGGACTACCGGCTGGGGTGGCTGCGTCACATCATCGGGGTTGCTGAAATTCATCGTTGGCATCACAAGCGCGATTTTGAAGATGCCCAGGTCAATTTTGGTGAATTTATGATGGTGTGGGATCGACTGTTTGGCACGTTCTACGACGGTGCGGGGAAGCTGGGTGATGCCGAGGTCGGATTGCATGAAAAAGACTATCCAAAAGACTACCTTGGACAGTTCGCCAAACCCTTTGGGCGATGCCGCTGAATACAAGCTCGCTCGCAGTGAAGCGGCTGTTTTCAAACGCGAGCCGTACACCTGGGCTTCTTTCAGATTCGCAGTCGCCCGCGATACCCTTGCCTTCGGCTAACACTTCCCCTCGCCGGGTGTGTAGAGGACGTTCACCTCCAAGTCACCAGCGTGGCCACCACAGCCAAGCTGGTTGCGCTTACGCGCAACGCGCCATGTCTGGCGCACCAAAAAAAAAAAAGGCGCCTAACTCAGGCGCCTAAAACCATCCTCCAAACCAAAGGAGCCAAACAGGAGGATGGTGGAGCAATCAACTCTTCATTACACAGCTTGGCTGCAAGACTTTCGCGAGCCAATGCGCCGATGAATGGTGGATAGCTGGTCCGGTATCAGCTTGTGAAGGTCGAACCAGCCAGCCATACCATTGTTACTTCAGGGGCTTGATCGACACGATGGTGGCCCCCATTCCCTCGCCACGAAACTCAAACGCTACTTGATCCCCAGCCTTCAGGCCTGCCAGTTGTTTGGTGGTGGCGTTGAATGCCATGGTCATGGCAGGCCACTGCACGGCCGGCACAGCGCCATGGGCGATAGTCACCGTATGTTTCGTGGTGTCGACCGCCTTGATCGTACCCTCGGCTTTGGCCACTGGAGCCGGCTTCGTTTCCTGCTTCATCTGCATGCCTTGCATGGGCATAGCGTCCATTTTCATACCCGGCATGTCCTCTGCCTGAGCAGAAAGGGACAGTGCTACAACGGTGCTTGCAACGGCGATCAGGGTCAGTTTCATACTACTTTTCCTTGAGGGTTGGCGGGTACAGCTGGGAGGTGTCGGCGACGCATCAAGCGGTAGGCCGCCGGAATGACGAACAGGGACAGCAAGGGTGCGGTGATCATGCCGCCGACCATGGGCGCGGCGATGCGACTCATCACTTCGCTACCGGTACCGCTGCCCCAAAGGATGGGTAACAGGCCGGCGATGATGACTGCAACGGTCATGGCCTTGGGTCGAACCCGCTGCACCGCACCTTCACGAATCGCGGCGATCAACCCACGCTCGGTGTTGTCACCGACGTCTTCTCGTTCGGTCCAGGCGTTCTTCAGGTAGAGCAGCATGATCACGCCAAATTCGGCAGACACGCCGGCCAATGCGATAAAGCCGACTCCGGTGGCCACCGACAGGTTGAATCCCAACAGATACAGGAACCACGCCCCGCCAGTCAGGGCGAACGGCAGGGTAGCCATGATCAGCAAAGCCTCGTCGAAGCGGGCGAACGTCAGGTACAGCAGGACGAAAATGATCAGCAGCGTGGCCGGCACCACCAGCTTGAGCCGCGCGTTGGCCCGTTCAAGAAACTCGAACTGCCCTGAGTAGCTCAGGCTCATTCCAGGTTGCAGTTTGACCTGCTCACTGACAACCCGACGCAGGTCGGCGACCACTGAGGCAATATCCCGGCCACGCACGTCGATGTACACCCAGCCGGAAGGCCGGGCGTTCTCGCTCTTGAGCATGGGCGGGCCTTCACTGACCTTGACCTTCGCCACCGTGCCAAGGGTGATCTGGCTCCCCAAAGGGGTGTAGATCGGCAGCTGCTCCAGGGCACCGAGCGAATCACGCCACTCTCGGGGATAACGCACGTTGATCGGGAAGCGCGCGAGCCCTTCAATCGTCTCCCCGACGTTTTCACCGCCGATAGCGCCGGCCACGATCGACTGCACATCGGCGATGTTCAGCCCATAGCGGGCAGCCGCCTTGCGGTCGATATCCACATCAATGTAACGGCCACCAGTCAGTCGCTCGGCCAGAGCCGAACTGACCCCGGGCACGTCCTTGGCCACGCGCTCGACCGCCTGAGTAACCGCATCGATCTGGGTCAGGTTGGTGCCGGCAACTTTCACCCCGATTGGACTCTTGATCCCGGTGGCGAGCATGTCGATGCGGTTGCGGATGGGTGGTATCCAGATATTGGTCAGCCCCGGGACTCGTACCACTCGATCCAGTTCTTCCACCAGCTTTTCCTGGGTCATCCCTGAGCGCCACTGCTCGCGTGGTTTGAACTGGATGGTGGTCTCGAACATCTCCAGCGGTGCCGGATCGGTGGCGGTTTCGGCGCGGCCAGCCTTGCCGAAAACGTGTTCGACCTCGGGGACGGTCTTGATCAGACGGTCAGTCTGTTGCAACAGCTGCGCCGCTTTCTGCGCCGACAACCCCGGCAGGGCCGAAGGCATATAGAGCAGATCGCCCTCGTCCAGCGCAGGGAGGAACTCGCCACCCAAGCGAGACATCGGCCATAACGCGCTGAGAAAGACCAGAAACGCGACCAGCATAGTGATTTTGGGCCGGCGCAGCACCGCGTCCAGCGCCGGTTGATAGATCCTGATCAACCAACGGTTCAGCGGGTTCTGTTCCTCATTGGGAATCCGTCCGCGAATCCAGTAGCCCATTAGCACCGGCACCAGGGTCACCGACAGTCCGGCCGCAGCGGCCATGGCGTAGGTTTTGGTGAAGGCCAGCGGGCCGAACAGACGGCCCTCCTGGGCCTCCAGGGTGAACACCGGAATGAACGACAGGGTGATGATCAGCAGGCAGAAGAACAGCGCCGGCCCCACCTCGGTCGCCGCTTCGGTCATCACATGCCAGTGATGTTCGCCCTTCAGCTCCTCCCCCGGGTGGGCCGCGTGCCAGGCCTCGACCTTCTTGTGGGCGTTTTCGATCATCACCACGGCGGCATCGACCATGGCGCCGATGGCGATAGCGATCCCGCCCAGGGACATGATGTTGGCGTTGATCCCTTGGTAACGCATGACGATGAAAGCAATCAGTATCCCCACCGGTAGCGAGATAATGGCCACCAGAGATGAGCGCAGATGCCAAAGGAAGATCGCGCAGACCAGCGCGACGACGATGAACTCCTCGAACAGCTTGTGGCTGAGGTTTTCCACGGCGCGGTCGATCAGCTTGCTGCGGTCATAGGTGGTGACGATTTCCACCCCGGCCGGCAGACTGCTTTTCAAGTCGTCGAGTTTGGCCTTGACCGCAGCGATGGTCTCGCGAGCGTTCTTGCCGCTGCGCAGAATCACCACACCGCCGACGGTCTCACCTTCACCGTCTAGTTCGGTGATGCCGCGACGCATTTCCGGTCCCAGCTGGATCGTGGCTACATCGCCAAGTGTCACCGGTACGCCACCCGCACCGAGCTTGAGCGGGATCGCACGGAAGTCGTTCAGTGTCTTCAAATAGCCGGAGGCACGCACCATGAATTCAGTCTCCGCCAGCTCCAGCACGGCGCCACCGGTTTCCTGATTGGCCTTGCCGATAGCCTCGGTCACCTCAGCCTGAGTGATACCCAGGCTGGCCAGTTTGAGCGGATCAAGCTGCACCTGGTACTGCTTGACCATGCCGCCGACGGTGGCCACTTCGGCAACGTTCGGCAGGGTCTTGAGTTCGAACTTGAGGAACCAGTCCTGCAAGGCGCGCAGTTGCGCCAGGTCGTGTCCGCCACTGCGATCCACCAGGGCGTACTGATAGATCCAGCCCACTCCCGTGGCGTCTGGCCCCAAAGCCGGTTTGGCGCTGGCCGGCAAGCGGCTTTGTATCTGGCTCAGGTACTCCAGGACCCGTGAACGCGCCCAATACATATCGGTACCGTCTTCGAACAGCACGTAAACGAAGCTGTCGCCGAAAAAGGAATAGCCGCGCACGGTCTTGGCCCCGGGTACCGAAAGCATGGTGGTGGCTAACGGATAGGTCACCTGGTTCTCAACGATCTGCGGCGCTTGTCCCGGATAAGGGGTGCGGATGATCACCTGAACATCGGAAAGGTCTGGCAATGCATCGATCGGAGTGCTCTGAACCGACCAAATGCCCCAGGCTGTGACAAAGAGCGTCGCCAGCAGCACCAGGAAGCGGTTGGCCACTGACCAGCGGATAAGGGCCGCGATCATGGCTGGCCCCCTAGTTTTTCCAGGCGCTCAATGCGCAAACCATCATCGGTTTGACTGGCTGATACACGAACCTTGTCGCCTGACTTGAGCCCTTGCATGAGCGTAGGGTCGGCTAACGGAAAGGTCATGGTCATGCCTGGCATACCCAATGTCTTGAAGGGGCCGTGGGCGAGGGTCACGTCTTTACTATTGATCTCGACAACCTCCCCATCTGCCTCATGCAAGGCTGCGGCTGCGGCAGGTGGTGGTGGCATTTCCAGCGTTCTTGCGACGATGCCCTTGAGGCTGGCCTCGGAGTCGAGCAGGAACTGTCCAGAGCTGACCACTTGCTGCCCTTCTTCCAGACCCTTCAATACCACCGTTTTGCCTTCGTTTTCCTGCCCAGGTTGTACCTCTACCGGCCGGTAGCGACCAGTGTCTTCGGCGAGCATCACCAGGACGCGTCGGCCGGTGCGAATGAGTGCCTCGCTCGGTACCCACAACACGCTTTGCTCAGTCGAACGATTCAGGCGCACCTGCGCCGTCAATCCGGGTCTGAGGCGCCCGTCAGGGTTGGGTAGTTCGACGCGTACGCGAAGGGTGCGACTGTCCGGATTGGTTTCCGGAAGAATCGCGCTGACCGTGCCGTTGAGCACAGTCCCAGGGAAGGCTGGCAGGCGTGCTTCGACCGTTTGACCGACGACGATCGATCCCGTCTGCGACTCTGGAACGGCCACGGCCAGCCAGACGCTACTCAAGCCATTGACGCGGGCCAGAGTCTCGCCGGCCGCCACGGTCATACCCGTACGTACATCCAACTCTTGCAGCACACCGCTAATGGGGCTGGTGAGGGTCAGGTTCGGCTGGACCTTGCCGCTGCGCTCTACCTGAGTAATCAGAGCCGTTGGCATCCCCGTCAGGCGTAGCCGTTGGCGTGCCGCCGCCAACAAGTCGGCATCGCCATTCCGCTTCAGTGCGAGGAATTCTTCCTGAGCAGCAGCCCATTCCGGTACCAGGATATCCGCCAATGGCGCATTGGCTTTGAGCACATCGCCTGGAGCATGGGCATAGACCCGCTCCACAAAACCTGCGGTACGCGCCTGGATCACGGCGACATCCCGCTCGTTGAACGCCAGCACGCCGGTTACGTCCAGGCTGGAGGCAAGGGCGCTGCGGGTGACGGTGGCCAGGCGCAGGCCGAGATTCTGGGTCAGGCTGGGGTCGATGCTGATGGCCGCGCTGTCCGCCGCTGCATCAGCGTATCGGGGCACCAACTCCATGTCCATGAAGGGCGATTTGCCCGGTTTATCGAACTTCTGCTGCGGGACCATCGGATCGTACCAATACAGCACCTTGCGTTCGTCTTGCGTCTTGGGACTCTGCTCGGCGGCCGCATCAGGCATTGCGTTCATGCGCTGCTGAGCGAACCAGTAACCGCCGCCAAGGCCTACGGCTACCGAGAGGCCTGCGAGCAAAGCCCCTTTCCAGATTCGAGTGCTCATTGGCTGGTTTCCCCGTAAGTGAAATACAGGCGCGCACTGGTCAGTGCTCGCTGTTCTTCGAAGTCAATCTGTTTGAGGCGGGCCTCGATGAGTTCACGCCGGGCAGCGATGACCGGTGCCAGCTCACCTTTACCGGCGCGGTAGCTGGCCATGCTCAGCCCGACCTTTTCCTTGGTCAGGGGCAACAGGCTGTCGTGGCTGCGGCGTACGGCGCGGTTCAGGCGTTCGTATTCGGCCAGATCCGCCTCCAGTTGCTCGGTATGCTCGCGTGTCTGGGCTTCGCGCTCGGCCTCCAATTGATTCAGTTCGGCGTGTTTGGCGGCGATCTTCGGGTTCTGTCGGGAGCCGGGGAACAGTGGCAGGTCGAAGGTGAATTGCACGCTGACCATGTCGCCAAATTCCCGCCCGCGGCGCTGGTAATCAAGTTCCCAGCTCCAGTCGGACTGTTTTTCCGCTTGCGCCTCACGCACCTTAGCCTGCGCTTCACGGGTCATCGGGGCGAAGGCCGTCAGCGCAGGATGATGTTGCAGCTTATGGGTATAACCCGAAGTATCGATGGGCCACTCCGGCAGATTGCCTACAGGTTGGTCATTGGCGGCCGGACCAATCCAGCGCTTGAGCGCGGCACGGGCTTGCGCACGCAAGCGGATCAGTTCGTCCTGTTGCTCAGCCAACCGGGCCGCCTCCTGTTTTGGCGTGACTGCATCGGCAGGTTGAGCACGACCGCCGGCGATCTGTGCCCGGACGGTATCGGCCAACAGACGGTTCTCCCGGTAAAAATCCTGAAACAGCGCCTCTTTACGCTCGACGGAGTAACTGCTGATCCAGGCCAATGCAGTGGCCTGGCGGACATTCAGGCGCTCCACACGGCCTTCAGCCGCAGCTCGATCGACGGCCGCCTCGGCGACCTCAACACGTGCTTTGCGTTTGTCGCGGTTGGGCACTTCCTGCATGACCCCGACCATTTGCATGGTCATGAAGTCCTGGTCTATGCGCCAGCGATCGGGACCGCCAATGGGGTAATTCTGCACGCCCAGCAGTAATTTCGGATCGGGTAATTCGCCGGCTGGAATGGCAGCACTACTGGCGGCTTGCAGTTTGGCCGCTTGGGCCGTCAGTGATGGGGCGTTGTTTTCGGCCAGCCGCAAGGCTTCATCGAGTGTCAGCGGGGCGGCGACGCTCGGCAATGCCAGCACGCTTGCCGCCAAGGCAGCCACAACGGGCCAGCCTGTGCAATAGCACTTGGAGTTCATGCTCACGATTCCTGTGATGAATAACTGCGCGCCTCTTAGGCATGCACGCAGAAATGCCATCCCGCCAAGGCAGGATGAGACTCAGTGTGGTACAGGAATCAAGCGCGAGGCGGTCGCCACACCCCGGAAGGGCTCTGGGCAGGCAGGAAGTCGCTGGAGAAGGAAAGCACTACGGGGCTGGACAAGGTGACAGGAGGCTTGATGATCGAGACTTGCAGCATGCCACCAGTCTTGCATTCCTGGCCAGGCTTGCAGGGTTTGCCGTGATCGGAGGGGCTTTTCATGTCGTGGCAACAGTCCTGGGCCATATCCCCCATCATCGCCATGCCCATGGTTTCCATCGGGCAAGGTTCTGTCGGTGCCTGGACGCCCGCCATCCCGCTGAGGGGAAGCACCAGGCTAATCAGAAAAATGAGGCAGCACCGCAGGTAGCGTTTCATGTGGGGGAGTCTAGCCGCTGGTCGCGGGCCACACAACTACTGTTATGTGAAGCTTGCATGCAGGACAGTCATGATGAAGCACCGCTCGTTAAGGCGTATTTGTCAGTCAAGCGGGCCGCCCGTGTCACGATTGAATGCAGGCGGAGATGCTCCTCATGCATAAGGATGCGCCCGTTTCTGTGAGGCCCCGCGCGGCCTCTGCGTCTGAAAGCCTGCATGCTCATTAGGCGGCACATAACCGGAGGAGTGGGAACTAGAGAGACGAGCCTGGACGTTCAAGCGTACCCTCGCTGATCCACTGCTTAAGCCAAGTGGCGGCCTGTAGCGGCGCGGCATCGCTATAGGCGGTCAATTCGACACACAACTCGCCGAAGTTCCAGCCGTCGACGGCCATACTGTGCAGCGCCTTGGCCTCCGCCGCGCCCAGGCTGCGGTAGCGGCTGACTAGACCCTGGCGCCAGATCAAGCAGACCGCCTCCTGGTCTAACGCCAGGCTGGCTGGAAAGTCTTGCGCCTCGGCTTCGGCCTTGCCCGCGCGCCAGAGCGCTAGGCTGTTGTAGCGGCAGACCTGCCACTGCACGCTGGGAACCAGGCGTACCTGCAGGCTGGGCCATTCGGCGGGCGGCAGGCTGGCCATGATTTCCAGGGTCAGGGGCACGCCCTCAGGCGCGTCGAAGGCCAGGGTGAAGGCCCATTCCAGGCGCGCCAACTCGGCGAGGGGTGCGCTCTGCTCGGCCACCAGATAGCCTTCGATGAAGGCTGGCAGTCGCGCTCCAAGCCAGCGCAGGCTGTAGTGCTGCGAGGGGTGGACGCGCAGGTAGGCACTCGCCAGACGCTCGAATTTGTCGTCGCCGAGCCAGTGACACAGCGAGGGGTAGTCCTCGCGAAGGGTTTCCAGCAGACGTGCACGGTACGCGTTGTGGTAGATCGCCAAGCCTTCCTCGACGCTCAGGACTGGGCTGCCGAGCAGGCTGTCGCGCAGCGCCGCGGCAGGCAAAGGCTGATCGCCGAGCAGGAAGGCCTCGAGCTCAAGCAGCCAGTCACTCAGGCGCATATGGCCTCCGCCTTGAGGGCCGCGGCACCGAGGGTGCGGGCCTTGTCCAGCTCAACGAGCAGCTCGGCCAGCGGAGAGAAGTGGTCGTCGCGCTCCAACAGCGTGGCGACCGGGCCCAGATGGCCCGTATGGATGTGTTCGCTGGCCAAGAGATCGCGTCCTCGCCGCAAGCAAATGCAGACAGGCATAGAAGTGCACCTCTGCCCTCAGTCAGCTTGTGGGCCATGTAAAGCAGTTACAGATCACGGCTCATCGTTGGAGTTGCGCTCAGTCCGCTTGGCCTTCTGGGTGTCGTCGGCAGCGGGCGCATCCTTGTGCATGCCGCCCATGAACAGCATCGACAGCGGACAAAGCAGCAACAGCAAGATCAGCCCGTTCGCCACGATCCAGGTTTGAAAAGCCGGGAACAAGACATAGGCAGCCACCAGAAGAATGGCAGCACCGATGCCCAGCCGAGTCATGTTGGATTTATTGCAAGTCATGATGTTCTCCTTTCAGATAGGTATTGGGGGGCCGGATCATCCAGAATCGGCCCAGGTGGTCGCTCAGAGTCGTCGCAATGCTCGGCCAGGTAAGACAGGGCCTCGCGCATGACCTGCAGCGTAGCAATACGCGTATTCAACGCATCGAGGTAACTTCGGGCGACGGCCTCAACCTCAACGTCTGGACGCGTACGGTACCGCCATAATGCCAACACGCTACGCACCTGCTCGACCGAGAAGCCCAGATCTCGCGCATGGTGAATGAAACGCAAAATCTGTATGTCGTTCTCGCGGTAGACGCGATAGCCGGCCTGCGTGCGTTGTGAGGACGGGATCAGGTCAATGCGTTCGTAGTAACGGATCATCTTGGCGGACAAACCGCTTTCACTTGCCGCTTCGCCAATGCTCATCGATTCCTCCTCCTCGGTAAGCCACCGAGTCAGTCCAGCTCTCCCAGTGCCGGCCGCCAACGCTTCAGCAGCAGGGCGTAAGTGACCACCGACACGCTAGACAACGCCATCGCCGCGCCGGCCACCACCGGATTCAATAGACCGAATGCGGCCAGTGGAATGCCGACCAGGTTGTAAACGGAGGCCCAGGACAGGCTCTTCAGAATCCGCCCGTAGGTGCGACGGGACAGCATCAACGCATCCGCCACCAGCGCCGGGTCGCCGCGCATCAGGGTGATGCCGGCAGTGTGCATGGCCACATCGGTGCCGGTCGACATGGCGATGCCGACGTCGGCTGCCGCCAGCGCCGGCGCATCGTTGATGCCGTCACCGACCATCGCCACCACTGCGCCATCGGCCTTCAGCGCCTGCACCACCGCCGCCTTGTCGCCGGGCAGCACCTCGGCGCGCACTTCGTCGAGGCCAAGCTGCGCGGCCACGCTGGTGGCCGCGCCACGGTTGTCGCCGGTGATCATCACGGTGCGGATACCCAGTTCGCGCAACCGCGCCACCGCCTGCCGTGCGGAGGGCTTCAGCGCATCGCCGAAGGCGATCAGGCCTACCAATAGTGGCTGCTCGGACAGGTCGGCAAGCCAGGACACGCTATTGCCGGCCTGGGCCAACGTCGCCGCGCAAGCCGCAAGCGGCGACAGGTCCACGCCGAGTTCCTGCATCAACCGCGTGCTGCCCAGGCGCAACTCGCAGCCTGCGACCGTGGCCGCCAGACCGCGCCCCGGCAACGCCGTGACCCTGGATGCCGGTAATAAGTCCGCGCCCTCTTGCTGGGCTCTGTCCAGTAGCGCATGCGCCAGAGGGTGCTCGCTGCCGACCTGCGCCGATGCGGCGAGTTGCAGCAAGCGCACGGGATTGCCATCCGCCGCCTCTAGTGCCGTCACCTGGGGTTTGCCCAGTGTCAGCGTGCCGGTCTTGTCAAAGGCCACCACGCTCACCCGGCGTGCGATCTCCAACGCTTCCGCATCCTTGATCAGGATGCCGTGGCGCGCGCCAACCCCGGTACCGGCCATGATCACGGTCGGCGTGGCGAGGCCCAGCGCGCAGGGGCAGGCGATCACCAGCACCGCTACCGCGTTGATCAGCGGGCCGGCCACCTCGCCGGTCACCCACCAGCCGATCAACAGGGCCATGGCCGCGATCACCAGCACCACCGGTACGAAGACGGCGCTGACCCGATCCACCAAGCGCTGGATCGGCGCCTTGGTCGCCTGGGCGTTTTCGACCAGACGGATGATCCGCGCCAGGGTGCTTTCCGCGCCGACCGCCGTGGTCACGATCAGCAGCAGCCCTTCACCGTTGATCGCGCCGCCGGTCACCGGGTCGCCTTCACCTTTCGCCACCGGCAGGCTCTCGCCGGTCAACAGCGACTCGTCGAGATGGCTGCGCCCTTCGTGCACCACGCCGTCCGCCGGTACCCGCTCGCCCGGCCGCACCACTGCCAGGTCGCCGACGATCAACGTACTTGCCGGCACCTCATACTCCACCCCATCGCGGCGCACGCGGGCGGTGTCCGGCCGAAGCGCCTGCAGCGCGCGAATGGCGTCTCCCGTGTGGCGCTTGGCGCGTGCTTCCAGCCACTTGCCGAGCAGGATCAGGGTGATCACTATCGCGGACGCCTCGAAATAGAGATCCGGGACACCGGGACCGGCATGGGTCGCCAGCAGGTAGACCGACAGCCCGTAGCCCGCACTGGTGCCGAGCGCCACCAGGAGGTCCATATTGCCGCTGCCGACGCGCAAGGCCCTCCAACCGGCCCGATAGAAACGCGCGCCCAGCCAGAACTGCACCGGCGTGGCCAGTAGCAGCTGCACCCAGCCCGGCAGGCTCCACCGCGCCCCCAACAACACGGCGAGCATCTGCACCACCAGCGGCAAGGACAGCGCGGCGGCCACAGCCACCGGCCACCAGTCGCGGTGAGGCGGCGCGGAGACAGCCACTTTCGCAGCCGGGACGCTAGCCTCGTAGCCGGCGGCCGCTACCGCCTGGATCAGCGCCGCCAGCGATACCACGCCGGACACCACCCGGACCCGGGCCGCCTCGCTGGCCAGATTCACCGTGGTCGCCAGCACACCCGGCACCTTCAGCAGGGCCTTTTCGACGCGCCCGACGCATGAGGCGCAGGTCATGCCGCCGATGGCCAAGTCCAGTTCGTCTTCCTTCACGCGATAGCCCGCGCCCACTATCGCCTGGAGCAGAGGCGTCAGCGCGACGTCGGCATCCACTTCAATCGTGGCCGCTTCGCTGATCAAGTTGACGCTGGCGGCAGCAACACCGGGCACTCGGGTCAATGCCTTCTCGACACGTGCCACGCAGGATGCGCAGGTCATGCCATCTACGCCGAGCGTCCATTGCTGGACTGAACCGGCGGGCACGGCAGGGGTGGTTTCGGGGAGCGCGTTGGTCATCACCGACCTCCGGAAGTATCTCTCTGTCGTAAGGTTGGACCTTGCCATTGCGGCAATGTCAAGCAGCAACGCGATTGCTGGACGAGTCCGCGAAAAGAGGATTGAGGCGGGTCTGTCGACTGAGTCACCAGCTCAATGCTGATGACGCCGCAAGATTCGCTAATTCAAGGACTTACAGAGTGAACAGCCTGGTTTCCGCCTTGTCTTGGTGTGTCTCCTATACTGATTCGCGCCGACAGGTTCAACGCAGACACTCGAACGCCGTCGGAACAGCAGTCAGGGTTCTGACAGCGTCCCTTCCAGTCACTGTAAGGAGATCGAACATGGCAATCCGTATTGGCGACGAAGCACCGGATTTCACCGCCGAAAGCACCGAAGGAACCCTCCACTTCCACGAGTGGATCGGCGACAAATGGGCCATCCTGTTTTCGCATCCGAAGGACTTCACCCCTGTCTGTACCACCGAACTCGGTTATATGGCCGGGCTCAAGCCGGAGTTCGACAAACGCAACACCAGGATAGTCGGGCTCAGCGTCGACCCGGTCAGTGACCACCGGGCCTGGATCGGCGACATCAAGGAGACCCAGGGCCATGCGGTCAACTATCCGATGATCGGCGACGAGAATCTGGTGGTGGCGAAGCTCTACGACATGATTCACCCGAATGCCGGTGGCGGCCCACGCACTGCGGTGGACAACGCTACGGTGCGCTCGGTGTTCATCGTCGGCCCGGACAAGAAGGTCAAGGCAATGCTGATCTACCCGATGAGTGCCGGGCGCAACTTCGACGAAGTGTTGCGTCTGCTCGATTCGCTGCAATTGAACGCTAAACACGCAGTCGCCACCCCAGTGAACTGGCGTCCGGGCGAGGACGTCATCATTCCCACTTCGGTGTCCGACGAGGAGGCCAGGAAGAAATACCCGCAGGGCTTCAAGACGTTGAAGCCCTATCTGCGCACCGTGGCGCAACCGAAGTAACAACCGCGGCTATGAAAGAGGGAGCACCTTGCAGCGCTCCCTTCTTCATAGCGCCACCCTAGTGATGCCTCTGGCTCGTGTTTAGAGTGGGGGCCATCAAACGAAGGCGTTGATCGAGTTGGCCACGGTTGATGCCCACCCGAATGGCGCCGCCGATACCCGTAAGGAGCCGAAGGTGGGAGATGCGACTGTGCGACTGCAGATAAGCGGCTCGTTCTCAAGCAACAGTGCAGACATGCCCTTTCCTTCGTTATGGGGTTTGGGGAGCAACGGAACAGTGCGACCTGAGGTCGTCTGAAATTCTGTTTTACTGGAGAGTTTTCTCTTGATGAAACCGGTTGTTCCATCAACCGTTTCCTACCTGGACATGCGGGGCCGGTAACAGCCCGGTGTGAAGCTCTGGGGACAATGTACCCGCCGATTATTCGGTACGCCTACCCGTGAGGGGAAGCGGAATCTACCAGCACAAAGGTGGTGAGGGGCTAGGAACGAGCGGCTACGACCAACACATGTGAACCTCTGTTAAACGTCGTCATGCTCAACAAGCCAAATGTGCTGACAGGCTTGAACCAAAACGGTACGCGGCCAGGTATGACCCCTTTATTCCTGGGGCATCATGGACACTAGGCCGCCGGCGAACAGGAGGGGTCCGCCCCGCTCAGAAATTCAGACGGAACAGGGTAAGCCCGTAGTGCCGCCGGACACGGCAGGCGAACCGCAAGGAACGTTGTGGGTGCTGCGGGTAATGTGAGCCCGGCTGCTCCGTCAGTTGCAGTTAATCTGAGCCGGGAATCGCATTGATTGCGAGCGCGGCCGATTTCAAACGCGAGCCGTTACAGCTAGTGATTCTTCTCCTTGCCGGCATGGTCGGAGTGCTCTCGGCCTATAAACACCTGACGTTCTTCAGCACTGATAATGACGGCGTTGCCAACGTCAAGCTATTGCGCGAGTTCGCCGAGCTGGATGACATGAAAGCATGCACGAGCGGGGTTGCCCTGGTGCAGTTCAGAGACACTGGCCCCCTCGCTTACCGCTGCCCCACTACCCTCCTCTTCAATCAGGAGACTCAGCAGCCCTTCACGCCATGGCCTGACTATGTCGAGGGTATCAGTGAGGACCTAGCGGTCGCAGTAGATAATGTCAAAGATGCCGTGGAACACGAGGCATCTCTTCAGCAGCCGGAACGCTAGTCCGACACCTGAGCCGGCTCGATGCACATGACGGCATTCCTCACTTTTGATTGGCTCTAGCCTTTGCTCTCGTCCAACAGAGAGAGAGGAGTGAAGCGGTCCCCCACCAGATGACAAGCCAGACGAGAGCGACAACGGCCCAACCAAGCATTGATGGGGCCTGCCAACCACCTCCATCTGCGATGGCAAACACGGGTAACCCCATCGAGCTGAAGAGCATGAGTGGCAAATACACTGAGCCTGCAATAGGGGGAGCCAGTATCTCAGGCGGGGCTGACACCATAGTTAAGTGCCCTACCACGAGCGCGAGGAACAGAAGCCAACGTGTGTGCATGGGTTTCCTTTTCCACTGACATTTCCGCCTGGTGTTGGGGACTGCGCAATTGCATGTCACTTGACCAGTAGTTTGCATCCGACTTGACCACTCATTTGCATTCGCGCTGACCCACTGTGAGCAGTTGATGTTTGTCAGCGGGTGACCCTCCGGATGGAGGTTGCGTCAGCCAAGCACTGAGGCCGTCAAGCCTGCCTACGAAGTCAGTGGCGATTCAAACCTTAGGGACAGTGAAGGGCGTGGCTTAATTTTCAGGCAAATCGCTAATCGTAAAAAACAGGGT
The DNA here is from genome assembly GCF_057838865.1 of Pseudomonas sp. KH_021. Lineage (NCBI taxonomy): Bacteria > Pseudomonadati > Pseudomonadota > Gammaproteobacteria > Pseudomonadales > Pseudomonadaceae > Pseudomonas > Pseudomonas sp. KH_021. The sequence continues at coordinate 184,740 of NZ_JBYQOU010000002.1, forward strand.
TAGTCAACGAAAGGCAATATGTCCTCCTCGAAAATGCTGAGGGCTGTTCGTCCACATGGTTTGTAGCCCACGACTCCCTCCAGAGGTTCGATGGTTCCGCCTACAGCGACAATGATGTATTTGAGCGTTGTCTCACCGTGGGAAGTCTGCCTTGCCGGGAGGGCCTCCATCACGGACAACATCTGAGGGTTGGTTCGTTTGAGAAAGGTACCGAAGCTCCCATACTGTAACGGTATAGAAAGTAACATCTGATGATTCATGAGATCTTCAGGTTTCCAACTGGCCGACGTAAAAGTTTCGGAAACGACATAGTCTGGAAGGTGACTGAGAGCCGGTCGCTCGTACGCCTGAAGCCCAGCAGTGACATCCACCACGCAAAACGGTGGAGCAACGACAATCGCATGAGCTGCTGTGAAAGAGCCCACATCAAAAGTCCAGAAATGTTGTGGGGGGCGGCGGGCGCTGGCAGGGAAATCGATGGTCAACGATGTCGTCGCAACATAGTTCCAGATACCGAGCCGATCAAGCATTCGGCCAAGCATGCCTGACACATCAACACAGGCACCTAGGCGCCCATCCTTTTTTACCGCTGCATATAATACCTGGACGGCGAATTCGATTTTTCGCTTGGCTACTGTCAGATAGTCAGCATCGTATGAGCGAGCTTCGACATAGCGTGCATAATTCTCTAGATATCGCGGATCTCGCTGCTCATTTTTCAGAAAATTAGGTTCGTCGTAAAACCCGGGCTTCCCGATATCAATTCCATCCTTCTGGAAGAGCTTTTCTAGCTGCTGCTCAAGTGACCTGTTGGATAGCTTCCATGACATGGTTTGACTCCTTTTCAATGCTCTTCATGAACGCCCAATTCTGACGTTGCCCGCACTGGCGGGCGGTAGCGATGGATTTTCTCGTTACACTGGAACCGGTGGCAGCCTGGTGCTCAAAGGCGCATACCACCCTGGCGCCACCAAGGCCCCGCAACCTGCGCGGCAGTTGGTGGTGCTGGTTTCTGACTTCACAGCCCTTTCAATGCTTCACTCAGTTCATCCGCCGATGACTTGCTTTCAGCCGGCCGGCCGTTCGCGAAAACCACGTATGCAAGCCATGACGAACTCTTGCAAACGCCGTCTGCTGCCTTCAACTCAAATTTCGCCCTGCACTCGAAATCGCCATTCTTGATTTCGGCGCCGTACCCTTCAGTCATCTCCGTTACCTGAAGGCCACGCTCTTGCGCGGACGAGTCGACATGGCCACGCAGACGCTGGAAGCAATCGTCACGCGAGGTCATCGCAGACGCAGTTGCTGGCATTCCAGGTGGGATACCTGCCTGAGCGAAACCGGCAGTCAACATCAAGGCCACTGCAAAAATTTTCTTCATGAATCGTTCCTTCGGCTTACTGATATTCACGGACGCGAACAGTCGCGCCCTTCCACTGCTTCGGCCCCGCAATGCCGGGCTTGAGTTGTTTATTAATTCCCTGTGCCGGGCCCACCGGTCGTGGTTGGCGAGATAGGGCCGATTTACCTTGTGCTTTTCAGTGCTCGATCAGTGCAGAACAAGCAGCGCGTGGTAGCTACCTAGACTTAATGTCCAGAAGCTGTGTCTTCGTAATTCCGGTGATCATTTCTTCGCGAACCCCGGCCTCCGCCGCGTACTCTGGCCACAGCTTAATCCCCTCACAGACTTGTTCGATGACTGACTCTGGGTTGAATCGACCGATCTGCTTGGCAGCGCTGCGTAAATCCTCGAGGGTGAAGCCTTCACGTTTTCCGTTGATGCTCATCTGATGACTCGATACCCAATACGAGTCCGCGCGGTAGGACCAGGCCAAATCGTAGGCCGGTGAGAGTACCCATTCGCCGGTCTGGTCCATCGAAGCCGAAAAGTTCTTCGTGTGGTCATCGTTATTGCAACCCACGACGTTGAAAACCATCCGACGGTATAGCTCAATCGCATCGTCACGGGAGAGCTTCATACGGCGTAGCACCTGGAACGCCTCCTCATAACTGAACGCTCCCGGCTTGGTGAAATCAGCATGTGCCAACGCGCATAGAGTTTGGACATGGAATTTCTCACCGTCATCGGTTCTGTCGAATCGGCGCGTACAAAAGTGACCCCGGCCATTTTCCTCAATCAAGCGGCATTCGGTCATGTCGATGCCGGCCGCTTTCGCTAGCCGAGAATAGGCATATTCGATCCGACCGAATCCAAGAGGATCCCCCAGGCTGCTAGCGCCTTTCTCCACATCGAATTTCAACAGCCAGTGTGTGAAGCCCTTTGGCGCTGGGACCTGACCAGATCGGATCTCACCCTTCTCATTCATAGCGATGACTGCTTTTGGCCTGGCACCGCCAGCACTCGTACCAATCTGAAACAGTCGGTGCATCGCATCGTCTTCCGCCGTCGTCGTCTCGTGGTTGGCGAACTTCGCAGTGAAGCTCTCACGATCGGATAGAACATCACCGGCGAGCGCAACCAGGGACTCAAGCTCAACTGGGACGCTGGCTCCCAAACCACCGTTGATTACCGGATCATACTCAAGTGCGCCCATTGCTCGATGGCCCGTGTAGAGCAGGCGTTCGACAGGGCTGAAGGAGGCTTTGTCCCGCCCCTCACGCGCCAGCCATGCGTCGATCAAGGCATTACCGAAGTCATCTGGCAAGGAGTCAGATAAGCACGCAGGAAGCCCTTTGAAGACCTCAGGGTTGAGGCCGGGAAATGAGTAGATGGTGCCCGCGCTCAACGGCATCGTCAGCGGTGCGATTTCAAGCCCTGTGCTGATAAATTCCGGGAAGTATTCAAAGCTGCCAAGCCGCTTTTCTTCATCCCAAACCAATGCCCCAACTGGCTGACCCCAAAGGCTAACTCGTGCTGTGCTGGCTACCATTCGCTACTGTCCTTACTGACTCGCTTGCTGTGAGTGACCGGAGGATTGCTTTTGACCTCCCTTGCTGTGAGCTTCCCAGTTGATTGCCGTCCCGAACTAGCTGTAGCGCGAACGCGCACAGCGCCTTTCATTTTGAGGACTTGGATGGGAGAAGCAGGGACCTCAGGAACGATCTGATTCACTTGATCAAGCATTCCAAGTGCCCTCATTACCGCGATGAGTGTCGTTAGCTTTGCTTGACCCCGCTCCAGCTGGACGATGGTTGGCTTGCTCACACCCACCTCCTCCGCAATCTGGTCCTGCGTCTTGTTCCGGTTTAAGCGTTGGCGCTGGATTCGGGCCCCTAGCTCAACGGCAATCGCGTCGTCTGTCATGCCATGAATGTTCATAGAGGAAACCTTTCTTTACGTAACCTCGTTTATTTGGCTCTAAGGTAAAAATAACTTTACCTTGCCTGAAGCTAGTCTACCCCTCGTAAAATTAGCCAACAAGATAAAGAAATGTTTACTTTGATTGGCAAAAATGGGCATTAGAGAAAGAAATATTTCCTTTAACGCCTAGGACACCACACGAGAGCTGGATTATGACTAATCTCGCACCTCTCAGATTGACGACAATCTTCTGCATCCAGACTGAGGCGTCACAGGTTTTGTCCAATGGGGCGCGCATACGGCACAAACTCACCGTTAACCCACTCCTTCCCCATCTCGCCTGGTACCAGCGGAATTCCCAAGGTTATGAAAATCGGCCTGGAAGCAACGCACTCCTGAACGTACAGAATGGAGCACTCCAATCCCATTTCTTTTGCCATGGCGGCCACGTCATTCGAGCTGATGAAGGTAATACATTGCAGACTGTAGTCCATTGCCTTCCAGCCATGCCCATCAATGACTCTCGGCTTATCCCCGGCAACTGCGAACGCTTCAAATGCGCACTTAAGGACGGCATCACGCGCTTGACAGTTCTTGCCGAAATCCAGGTAGCACGCAAATGTCGCGTTCCCATGCCAGGACATTTTGACCTGATACCCACGGCGCCAGTTGACCCAGGTGAGAGTCGACACAACGCGAGGCGACCACTTCTCTAGTTGATCAATCGCCGATCGGAGAAGCTCCGCTGTCACCATCACGACACCTCGTTTGCTTGTTTGGTAGGAGAGCACTTACGGTCTCACTGCACCACCAATATGCAAGGCCGGGGGCTTCGTCTGAACGGAACGTTCTTTGTTTGCGCTGTTCATCTGACCGGGTAAGCTCCCGTTAGCGATCGACAGTCAAACCGTGCGCTGAAAAACTCAAGGAGAAGTCATGCCCAAGTTCGAACGGGACGTTACAGAGCGCCTGCCGGTAATCGACGGCCCATACAAAGGCCAGCATATTGCTCGCGAAGGCGACACCTTCACCGACGTGCATGCCACGCCGGTGAATACTCCATCTGGAAGCGGGCGAATAACTTACTGGCTGCGGCAACACAAATCGCTAGGCCTGGTCTGGGCATCTGTTGGGAATCGAAGCGTGTCACAACCGGACAGCCATCAGACATTCGATACCGATCTGCATCGCTCAAATCTGGGTTTGCCACCACGAAAGGACGCATAGGAACATCGCTGCCTCATTGTGAAGGCTGCTAACGCCTGACGGTCTGCCCGACAGACACTCGAACATCCAGCAGAGCTCGCCCAGTACAGCGCCAGCCTACCCTTGGCTGCTGGGGGAAATGGGAAGATTGTTCCGGCCGGCCGGATCATGCGGCCGGGGACCTTCCCGACATTCCGGCCGGTTGTAAGCCGATTCAGTGAAACCTGAAGATCGACTTCAGACCCTCGTCCTCTCTTTGTCATCCCCGCCCATGCATGCGTAGGTATATCACCAACTGTTCGTAGCGATTATCCGTCTCCAACTCTGGCGCAGCGGTCAGGATTGCCTCCAGACACCTGGAAAGATCGGTGGGTGGCCACTGGGTTTGCTCACCAATCACCAGGCTCAAAAAATCCAAAGCGTGCTCAGGAAAAATCCTGCAGAGATCCGCTTTATGAAGCATACGCACCGCGGTATCTGGATGCCCCAACGGTTGTAGCCACGCACGAAGCATCTCCATAGCCTCAGGGAATGCTCCGCCTGCCGCTACACACAAGCGGGACAGGGTTTCGGCAATCACCGGCGTCATAACTTCCTGACCTTTTGGCCAGAGGTTGTTGATAAAGGGGCTCACCCGGTTCCTCCAGTAGTCCACGCGTTGATCGCCCGCTCCTTCCAGAGCATTAACCAACGCATTTGCGGCGTACCGCAATCCTTCTGGAGGAAGTGCGCGGACAGCGCCAGCAAGCTCGGAGGACGTGAATGTATCGCCCGGATCACCGCATCCCACTGACCGCTGACGCCGTCGCTTTCTACAACGCACATGAAGGGGGCCAGCGGGTAAGGCAAGGGCCTATGCATCAAGCTGAAGGCAAGCTTTTTATCCAAGCGGGTATTCGGAGGGACACCATACCGGGCAAGGTCGATATGGCCGAAGCGAGCCTCACTCAACGGCGTTAGCCAATCCAGCGAAGGCACCGGCTCCAGATCGGCAAAGCGCTTGGCAGGCAGGCCGTGTCGGTCACTCAACGCCCAAAGCAGGCGGCCCACGAAATCGTCCTCCTTGGTACTTGCCAGAGGGCGAGCAATCGCGCTTTCAACGACGATGCGCTCCTTGCCGCGCACGCCGTCGCGGTAGGTTTCCGCCCATGCCTGCAGGGTCTTGTGCAGGTACGCATGACGGCGGTGTTCCTTGTAGAGTATCGGCGTGACGTTCTTGGCCTCCCACTCGTTGGAGCGATCTTCCTCCTCGCCTTGAGAGTAACTGCCAAACGCGAACATCTCCGGGGACGATTCGCCGAGCAGGCGGTCGGCAGCGAGAGCATCCATCATGTAACGAAGAACTGGGTCGGCGATGCTATAACCCACGAAACAGACGGTGTAATTGCGGAACAGCTCGCTGACGAATCCTGCGGCCCATCGCTCAGTGAGGTACGCCAGGCCAAAATCACCGCTGGAAATCACCAGTCGATCCAGTTCACTCGCTGTGGGGGCCTCGCTCAGTAGGCCGTGAAGATACACCAACCCGTCCCACCGATTTTTTGGCACGGGTAACAGCGGTGCTTGGAAGACGTGGACCGGAAATGTCGCCGCGGGAGTCACCTCTTCGAACAAACGGTCGAAGTTTGTAGTGATCAACCGCGTGCGCCCATCGCGAGTCCTGCCCAGGTTCAACAGGGCCTTGTGGGTTGCGGTTGCCTTGGGCGAGCTCAGGTCTGGCGTGAGAATGCTTGCCATAGTCCGCCGAACTCTCTCACGCCCGACTACAGCCTCCAGCAGTCCGACGGCGGTGTCGTACTGCTTGGACTTGATTGCCAGTTTCTGCACCCCACTCGCATTCGGCTCAAGGCGCCGATACAACTCCTCCACGAGGCCGCGGAACCCTGGCAAGCGTGCGGGGTAGGAGATGCCTGCCCCACAGAAGAACACCACTCGCCCCTCTTCGTGCGCCTGCAGCAAACGTTCGGGAATGTATGGGCCATTTTGGACGAATTGCGGCATTCAGCGGACCTCGGAAATCATCCGCACCCGGGCAACTGGCAGCAGCGGGTTGCCGGCTTCAGTGATGGCGGGGTGCATGACCTTAAGAGAGACGACATCGCCGGGCAGGCGGTCGATGGTATTTCGGTTGGCCGTCAAGGACACGGGAGCTGCGTCTGCATCAGGCTGGGTGATCAGTCCATCTCGCATTGGCTCTCCCTGAGTACTTTCCAGACGGCATAAACAACGAATCCGGTAGTCTGGCACAACAGTCAGCTGCATGCGCAGTCGGCGCCGGCGGTTTCGGCCTGCGCACGACCGTTGCGGATTCATCTTCCCGTGGAGGACTCTCTCGATAGTGCGTCGTCGATCAGGCGATCAATCCTCCGACTCCAGGAAGATACGCCACATCCCATACTGCTGGCCTTCCTTCCAACTGCCTTCCAGCCGGCGACCATCCGCCAGGTGCAGCGTGCCGCTCGCCTCGAACCCTTTACCCCTGATGAGGTAATGCCCTTCCCCCTCCACTTCCCCGATGTACTCAACGAGCTCGCCGTCGTTCATGTATTTGACGATCAACTGCTGGGGAGACATCTCGACGATGCACTCCGTTTGCAGCTCTGCGGGAGCTTGAGGATAGAAGGTGTCCATCTGCGACTTGGCGAAACGCTGAGTGCTCATCTTGCTGACGTCCTGATTGCGTTGTCTGGTCGTGTGCGCCTCGATGCGCGGATCAGGATAGTAGAGGTGCGCCCGGGGCTCAGGCAAAAAGTGTTATCACGGATGGAGTCATCAGCGAATGATTCGGGGCATCCAATAGCATAGTGACTCGGCGAGCCGGCCAAGGATCAGTTTCGGCATCGCCAGCAGAGCGGGTCCATCTCAACGAACAGGGACGCTTCGATCGAAGCCAACGGCGTCGTCGATTCGCTGACTGAAACACCGCAGCCAGGGCAACTCCAGACCAAGGCAAGCCTTTGTCCAGCCTCCATTGCCATCAGTTCAACTCCACCGGAGGCCAGACCCATGTTTGCCGAATAGCTTTCGCAGCCTTGGCACTTCTCGCATACCGTGCTTTGGGAAGTAGGCCAGCCGCTACTGTCAATGGCTTTACCTGCCAATAGAACCACTTGGCAGTGATGGCGGCTCACGCAGCCACCTCGCAACTCAGAAAGAGCTGTTCCGCGCGTTCACGGCGTTTGAATCTGCCCAGCGTTTCGAGTCGGGTGCGGACGCGATACCAGTGACCGTCGAAGGTTAGAAACAGGGCAAGGGTGCTACCGGTCAAATTTGGGGTACGTCCAGTTTTGATGATTTCCTGGTTGTCGATTGCACTCATCAGCGTTACTCGGGGTTCAAACATTGCTTCGGGAATTGGTGTGAATGCAATGCCCTGTTCGCGAGAGTCAGGGCCTCTGCCCTACCTCCCGCTTACCGCCATTGAAAACATCGCGCTCTTTACCAGGTCCCCAAATCTGATGTGTGCTGCATGGGGATTGGTAAAGCGCCGGGGGCTCACTGCATTCGTTCCGAGTGTCTCACCACTTTTCAGAATGCAAGGGGTCTATCCATGCGTAAAATCCGAGAGGTACTACGCCTAAAGTTCGACGCCGGCCTGTCCGTGCGCAAGATCGCCGCCAGCCTTCGCATCAGCAGCGGCAGTGCCGGCAATTACCTGCATCGCTTCAACGCCAAGGCGCATCGCTACGAGCCGGACATCAATCCCAGTTATCGCGATCTGGCCGAGCACTACGGCGTCGCGGTGGTACCCGCTCGCGCCCGCAAGCCGAGGGATAAAGCCAAGGTCGAAGTCGGTGTGCAGGTGGTCGAGCGCTGGATCCTCGCGGCCCTGCGTACTCCGGCAACGCCTACTCCTTCAGCACACCAACCTCGGCGAACTGCAGGCTCAAGAGCGGCATCTGAAACAGGATAACGAGCGTCTGCAGAGCACCCTGCTTATGACTCAGGAGTTGTTCACCCAGAGCCGCAGCGCACATGAGCAGGTGGTACTTCAACTCACCGAGTTGAAACAAATGCATCAGGCACTGGAACAGCGCCATGGCCATAGCGAGCGGTGTTTGGCTGAGGCGCAGACGAACCTGGCCGTAAGCGAGCGGGAGCGTGCCCTGCTGGCGGAACGCTTAACCCAAGCTGAAACCCAACTGACCGAGTTGACCACTGACAAGCAGCTCCTCCTGCAAGATAACGCGGTGCTTTCCAGTCAACTTTCGGAGTCAAGGGCCAAGTGTGACCAGCCCTGACCATTTCCCGTGCCCCTCATAACGCCGGAAACTCCAGGTGGAAGGCGGTCCAGCCGTTGGCAGAGGTACACCAGATCTTGCCTTGATGAGCCTCAGCGATGGAGCGGGTAATAGCCAGGCCAAGCCCCGCATTGCTCGGATTGCCTTCGCGACGGGCGGGATCGGCGCGATAAAAACGGTCGAAGAGTTTACCCAGGTGCTCAGGCTTGATGGCCTCGCCAGGGTTCTCAACAGTTAAGGTGACGGCGTTACCAGTCTGACGGATCGTTACTGAAATCGTCTTCCCTTCGGGGGTATAACGCAGTGCATTGGACAGCAGATTAGAGATCGCACGATCCAGCATCAACTTGTCACCCAGGACATTGCCTGAACCGGATACGGTCAGGTGGATGCCGCACTCGTCCGCCAGCAGGTGGTAGTACTCGAACAGTTTGGCGACCACCTCGCTGAGCTCGATACGCGTCAGCTCCGGAATGATCAAGCCGTTGTCCGATTTAGCCAGGAACAGCATTTCGTCGATTATCCGCGACATGCGCTTCAGGTCTTCCAGGTTCGAGTAGAGGTTCTCTTCATAGGCTTCGATGTTTCGCTTTTTGGTGAGCACCACCTCTGTGTGTGTCATCAGGTTGCTCACCGGAGTACGCAGTTCATGGGCGATATCGGCAGAGAAATTCGAAAGCCGAACAAACGCATCATCTAGCCTGGCAAGCATCGCGTTGAACGAGGTGACCAACTTCTGCAGCTCAAGGGGGACTGGCTCCAGTGGGATACGCTCTTTCAGTGATCTGGCGGACATTGACGTAGCCACCTGGGTCACTTGCCGTAAAGGTCTCAGCCCACTGCGAGCGACTATCCAACCTAACGCGGCGCTTATTAGGGCGCTGATGATCAGCCCGATCCAAAACCATCGCTGCAGCGTCTCAAAGAAGTGCATGTGATTGGTGACGTCGAGGATCAGCAAGGCTGTGAGGGGCTCGGGCTGATAAGGGCCAGACACTTGCGCTGTCATCCCGCGGTACATGTGCCCGCCTTCTTGCCATTCCCACATGCCGCGGTCAGGGTGAAGTCGATATTTCTCGGGGACATTGAAAGGCCTCGGCTCGGCAAAAAGCACTGTGCCATCATTTGCGAGGATGATCGCCGCTAGGTCTTCATGCGCCCCCAGCAGGGCATTAAGCTGAGGCTGCACCTCAATGAAACCTGCGCGACCACGTGTGCTGCTCAAAATTTTCTGAGTCGATTCGAGCTTTTCAACCAGCGTTTGCCGATCGAGCATTCTGAAGTGATGCCGACTGAGCTCATTGAAGCTCAGTCCTGCTACGGTGAGGACGGCGATCACCGCAAACATGAACATCAAGCTCATGCGCGCTGTCAGTGACAGATGGTTCATTTCGACTCCGGGGCATCAAGCATATAGCCCATACCTCGGGCGGTATGAATCAATTTCAGGTCGAAATCATCGTCTATTTTCGCTCGCAAACGCCGAACAGCAACTTCGATCACATTGGTATCGCTATCGAAATTCATGTCCCAGACCTGAGAAGCGATCAAAGACTTCGGAAGCACTTCGCCGCGTCGGCGCAGCAGTAGTTCGAGCAACGAGAATTCCTTTGCCGTCAGGTCAATCCGCTTTCCACTGCGTACGGCACGACGTTTCAGCAGATCGACTTCAAGATCTGCTATTTTCATGGTGGTCTGCGTGGGCGAGCTATTGCCCCGGCGGAGCAGCGTCCTGACCCGGGCTAACAATTCGGAAAAGGCGAAGGGCTTGACCAAATAGTCGTCGGCACCCAGCTCCAATCCTTTGACGCGATCTTCGACGCCGTCACGTGCCGTCAGAAACAGCACCGGGACATCCTTCCCCGCTGCTCGCACCATCCGCAGCACGTCCCAGCCGTCCAGGCCCGGCATCATCACGTCCAGAATCAACAGGTCATACGCTTCGCTCAGTGCATGCTGAAGTGCATCCGTTCCGGTCATGACGCGGTCGACGTTGAACCCAGCCTCAGTGAGGCCCTGCTGCAGGTAAGTGCCTATTTTTGGCTCATCTTCAGCTACCAGAAGTTTCATGTGGGCGGTTTCCAAATTTAGAGTGACCTGAGTGTGCAGCCAAATGACACCCCCAACCTGAAGCTTACAAAAATGTAATCCTAGTTTCAGGCCTCTGTCAGGTAGCTTTGTCTAGAGTTTAAGCATGAGCACTAGGTTGTGCTCTCGGCCCTCGTATGAACAACAACCAGAGGTGCCGGCCACAGCTTCTTGTGAGGAGACTGCCTTATGAAACTGCTTAAATATCTGCTTCTGGTTGGTTCGCTCCTGCTGTCCTCAGCTGTCTGGGCAGAAGGCGGGAGTGATCGCACCTTCGAGCGCATTGAAAAACTGCGGGATAAGGCTGAAACCGTATTGATCCAGGCGGAGAAGGCTCCCCCTGGCCAGCGCCATGTGCACATGAAGGAGCACATGAAGATGCTCGACGAGATGATGAGCCAGCTTCACAACGAACACCCAGCTCCCGGTATATCTGCGCAAGAGCATCTCGCTTGGATGGAAAAGCACGACAAATTGGTGGATGACGCCCTCGGGCAGATGATGCGGGAGCACAAGCTAATGATGGCTGACAAAGAGTGCCATCGATAAGAATCCCCCTTCAAGGCCTTCCGTGATTGCTCCTTTGGCCTAGCGGCGCCACAACGGCGCCGCGTTTTTTCAAGCTGACCAATTTGTAGTTTTGGGGTAAGCCCCCCGGCAGGAATCGGGGGAGTAGCATGAGATTTCCAACCACCTCCGTGAGGTTTCATCATGAAACGTTCACGTCTCCAACTGTTGATCACCGCACTTCTTTTCGGAGCGGCAACTCCAGCCTTTGCGCAAACTCCCGGCAGTGAATCCAGCATTGGCCGACAGGCCCAAGCAACCCCTGCTACGCGTACCGTTTTCGTCAAGATGGATGACATTAACTTCGGCCAGAAGTCGATCGATGTGAAGCCTGGCGAAACCGTCCGCTTCGTATTGAAGAACGAAGGGGCGCTGATGCACGAATTCAACATCGGCAAAGCCGTATGGCAGCTGGAACATCAACGCGAGATGGCGGCGCTATTCAAAGACGGCACGCTGACGCCGACGGGCAAGGCGAAGTCAATCGTCTGGCGGGAGCACTTCACTGCCCCTAGCGATTCCGATCCTCCGGGATATCCGGAGGTCATTGAGGCAAAACATGACGATCCTAACGCCATCCTCGTTGAGCCTGGGACGACGAAGGAATTCGTCTGGACATTCGCCGATGCGTCCACACCCTTCCGGGACCTTACCAGGCTGGGATGGTGGGTGAGTTCGTAAGGCGTTGAATCGACGACCAGGTGCCCCGGCGTTGTGTGCCGGGCCGCACCTGATCTCAGCTAACTCTGCCTATGTAATTTTTGCGTAAGTAAGCTGGCAGCTCAGCCTGGCTAGCATCAAAGGCGTTTTAAACCACGCCGTCCTGCGAGGTTCACCATGAAAGCTAAGCCCGCTTTCCTGCTTCTCGTTTCCAGCCTTATGTTTTCCGCGTCTGCAGCCATCGCCAGCCCGAACTACGTTAATGTAGACATCGGTCAGCCAGGCAATGCCCAAAAGGTTGATCGCACCATCGAATTGAAGATGGGCGATAGCTTCTTCGAGCCAAAGAGCATTGATGTCAAACCGGGCGAAACAATCCGCTTCGTGCTCAAAAACGAGGGTACGCTGCTACACGAATTCAACTTGGGTACGGTCGCCGCTCATGCCGCCCACCAGAAGGTAATGGCAGCCATGATACAGAAGGGAACGCTTTCTCCGACTGGCACCCACGACATGAGCAACATGGGGCCTGCCATGGGTGGGAAAAAGATGGTCAGCAAGGAACACGACGAGCCGAACAGCGTCTTGATCGAGCCGGGAGCCACCGAAGAATTGGTGTGGACCTTCACCAAGACGACCGGTCTTGAGTTCGCTTGCAACCTCCCCGGTCATTACCAATCGGGGATGGTCGGCAAAGTGAACATTCGTTGAGTTCGGATTGATAGGCGTCAGCAACTGGCTATCAGTAGAGCCAATTCTATCTCACTGTGCCAAACGATATCGCCTCAAACCAACCGAAGATTTGAATCATGGACCACTCCCATCACCATTCCAGCGCTGAGCCGCCATTCTGGAAAAGTAAGATTGGCATCGCGCTGATCATGCTGGCCGTAATCGGGGGGGTATGTGGCCCGTGAACATTACGGCCACCTCTCCCAAGCATTGCCTTACTTGATTCTGTTGCTGTGTCCGCTGATGCATAGTTTCGGCCATAACCATGGTAGCTGCTCGCAGGAGAGCGTGTTCACAAAACTATTTACTGTCACTGACCCGAAGAAGCTTAGGCATCGCTGCCAGGCATGCCATACAACGAATTCGCGCAGACTTCATGAAGGCATGAGGAGACACTACAGAGCAGTGTGGAGGCTCGACAAGAAAGAAATAGAAACCTGATAGAACTGTAATGTTCAGCTCAGGTTTATGACAGGTCGGTCTCGTTAATGTTACTTCGAGCCTGAAGCTCTACTCCTGATAGCGACCCAATCTGGTTGCCGGGATTATTGAACTGAATCGAGGAATATCCAGATGAAACCAATCAAAGCCCTGTTCGTAGTCGCCGCTCTTACCGCTTCTTCTTTGGCAATGGCCGAAGGTGGCGGTGACCGTATGGAGCAGGTCCGCAAAGCATCGATGGAAGCTTATCAAGTGGCTCAGCAGCAGAAAGCAGAGTCGCCAGTTGCGGATAGCAAGGGCAAATCGACCGATCACGCTAATTGCTAACAAGTGACCAACCTTACAGAAATGTAATCACCTAGGCGGTTGGAATATGGCAGCTTCTTCAGTTCGCTGTCGAATCTATCTGAAAATAGCGGCAGCAGGTAAGACTGATAGGGAAAACCTCCCAAGATGAAGCTGCTCATCACCTGTTGTCATGGTTGTACATCCCTGGTTCCTCTGACTGATTGGACATAACCGCATGCAATGTAAAACCTCAAGGCGAACCTTCGTTAAAGGCCTGGCCGCCACCGGCATCCTCGGAGGCCTAGGCTTGTGGCGTACACCCGTTTGGGCAGTGACCAGCCCTGGTCAGCCCAACGTGCTGACCGGCTCCGAGTTCGATCTATTTATTGGTGAGACACCGGTGAATATCACAGGTGCGGCCCGAACCGCGATGACCATCAACGGTTCTATTCCTGGACCAACTCTGCGCTGGCGGGAAGGCGACACCGTCACGCTGCGCGTGAAGAACCGTCTGAACGAAGACACCTCAATTCACTGGCACGGTATCCTTTTGCCAGCCAACATGGATGGTGTGCCCGGCCTGAGCTTCCACGGCATCGCGCCCGATGGCATGTACGAATACAAATTCACGGTCAAACAAAATGGTACCTATTGGTATCACAGTCACTCTGGATTGCAGGAGCAAGCCGGCGTTTACGGTGCCCTGGTCATTGATGCCAAGAAGCCTGAGCCGTTCAGCTATGATCGCGATTACGTGGTGATGCTGTCTGACTGGACCGATGAAGATCCCGCTCGGGTCCTGGCCAAGCTCAAGAAGCAGTCGGATTACTACAACTTTCACAAGCGCACCGTGGGCGACTTTATCAACGACGTGAGCGAGAACGGCTGGGCTGCGACAGTTTCGGATCGGAAGATGTGGGCCGAGATGAAGATGAGCCCCACCGACCTCGCCGACGTCAGCGGCTACACCTACACCTACCTCATGAACGGTCAGGCACCTGACGGGAACTGGACCGGCATCTTCAAGCCGGGCGAAAAACTTCGTTTGCGCTTCATTAACGGCTCGGCCATGAGCTATTTCGACGTCCGGATTCCGGGTCTGAAAATGACAGTGGTGGCCGCCGACGGTCAGTACGTCAAGCCGGTCAGCGTCGACGAATTCCGTATCGCCGTGGCCGAGACCTACGACGTGATTGTCGAGCTCGCTAACCAGGAGGCCTACACGATTTTTGCCCAATCCATGGACCGCACCGGCTATGCCCGCGGTACCTTGGCCATCCGTGAAGGTATGAGTGCTCCGGTCCCTGAAATCGATCCTCGTCCCCTGATCGCCATGGGCGACATGGGTATGGATCACGGAAGCATGGGCGGCATGGACGGCATGGACCACGGCAGCATGCAGGGCGGCAAGGGCATGGACCATAGCAAGATGTCCGGCATGGACCAGGGTGACATGGCCGGCATGGATCACAGCAAGATGGCCGGTATGGGCTCTGGTGGTATGCAAGGTGACATGGCGGGCATGGACCATAGCAAGATGGCCGGCATGGACCAGGGCGACATGGCCGGCATGGATCACAGCAAGATGGCCGGTATGGGCTCTGGTGGTATGCAAGGTGACATGGCGGGCATGGACCATAGCAAGATGTCCGGCATGGACCAGGGCGACATGGCCGGCATGGATCACAGCAAAATGGCCGGTATGGACCACTCAGGAATGGCTGGAATGGGCGGGGGCATGCAGTCGCATCCGGCGTCTGAAACCAATAACCCACTGGTCGATATGCAGACCATGACCCCGACTCACAAGCTGAACGATCCGGGTATTGGCCTGCGTAACAACGGTCGCCGCGTCCTGACCTATTCCGATCTGAGAAGCACCTTTCCCGACCCGGATGGCCGTGAGCCCAGCCGGACTATCGAGTTGCACCTCACTGGGCACATGGAAAAGTTTTCCTGGTCGTTCGACGGCATCAAGTTCTCGGATGCGGAACCGCTGCGCCTGAAGTACGGCGAGCGGGTTCGAATCACCTTAGTCAACGACACCATGATGACCCACCCCATCCATCTCCACGGTATGTGGAGTGACCTTGAGGATGAGAACGGCAAGTTCATGGTTCGCAAGCACACGATCGATATGCCGCCAGGTACGAAGCGCAGCTATCGAGTTACTGCCGATGCCCTCGGCCGCTGGGCCTACCACTGCCACCTGCTGCTCCACATGGAAATGGGTATGTTTCGTGAAGTTCGTGTGGACGAGTAAAGGAGATTTCTGATGAGTACATTTCTGAAGCGCAAAACCTTGATTAGCAGTGCCATCGCACTTGGTTTGCTGGGCGCGATGCAACTGCCTGCTGCGTTCGCCGGTGAAGGCGAGCACTCCACAGCCGCATCCCACGACTCTGGAAACAGGGGGGCAGTTCAGCCGCCTGGGCAATCCTCAGATAGCCCACAGATGAACGATGGCAAAATGGATCACGGCTCGATGGACCATGACGACAAGGATCACGACAAGAAGAAGCCTGAGCACGACGCCAACGAAGCTGAAGCGGGTTCGAACCATGACCACTAGGTTTTCACGCCCCACTTTCATCGCGCTGACAGCGTCGTTGTGCGCGATGACTGGCGGCTTGGCCAATGCAGCCGAAACGATGGATCATTCGATGCCTCAGCCCCCAGCGGCTAAGCAAAGTGCGTCCAGTACCGGGCAAATAGATCATTCCGCGATGGGACATGGCACGATGCCGTCGCAGGATGACGGCAAAATGGACCACGGTTCTATGGGTCACAGCCAGATGAAGCAGGGCCAAAAGGCCCAGAACAAGCCGGCCGCTATGGACCATAGCAAGATGAATCACGGCGCTATGCAAGGTCAAATGGATTCCATGGATCACAGCACCATGGATCATAGTCAGATGAATCATGATGACGCAGAGACCCCAAGGACCACCAGCCGCAGCCCAATCCCGGTTCTAACGGACGCAGATCGTGAAGCCGCGTTTCCGCCCTTGCCGGGCCACAAGGTGCACGACAGTGCCATCAACAACTTTTTCCTGCTCGACCAGCTCGAATACCAGGATGCCGATGAAGGCAGCACACTAGCCTGGGATGCGATCGGTTGGATCGGCGGAGACATCAATCGTCTCTGGCTCCGCTCCGAGGGCGAACGCACCAATGGCGTCACCGAAGATGCTGAGCTGCAGGCCTTGTACGGGCACTCGATCGGTCCTTGGTGGGATGTCGTCGCGGGTGTCCGCCAGGACTTCAAACCGGAGTCGCCGCAGACTTGGGCCGCCTTCGGCATTCAGGGCTTGGCCCTCTACAACTTCGAAGCTGAAGCAACCGCTTTCATCGGCGAGAACGGCCAGACCGCCGCTCGATTAGAAGGCG
Source organism: Pseudomonas sp. KH_021 (assembly GCF_057838865.1). Classification (NCBI taxonomy): domain Bacteria; kingdom Pseudomonadati; phylum Pseudomonadota; class Gammaproteobacteria; order Pseudomonadales; family Pseudomonadaceae; genus Pseudomonas; species Pseudomonas sp. KH_021. Next base: position 201,615 of record NZ_JBYQOU010000002.1, read on the forward strand.
AATACGACATTCTGCTCACCAATCGCCTGATCTTGCAGCCGACAGCCGAAGTGAATTTCTACGGCAAAAACGATCCTCAGCGTGGGATTGGTTCTGGTTTGGCCAATACCGAAGTGGGCTTGCGACTGCGCTACGAGATTGTTCGTGAATTTGCTCCCTATATCGGAGTCACCTGGAGTCGCACCTATGGCAACACCGCCGATTTTGCCGGCGACGAAGGGGAAGATACCAACGAGGCGCGATTTGTAGCAGGTATTCGCATATGGTTCTAAGGGGCGGACATGAAAAGAACAATTAAGACCTTAGTGGCGGCGGGCGTCGTCGGAAGCACTGCGGTAGTTGCCGGGGCCTATTTTGGCCTGGTCAATGTTGGTGCCGATGATCCCCACTTCCCAGCCGTGTATGCATTCCTGTCGATGGCCCGTGATCGTTCTATTGAGGTGCGCTCCCAGGACATTCAGGTTCCCAACCTCAATGGCGAGGCCATGATCCGTGCCGGGGCAGGCAACTACAACTCCATGTGTATTGGCTGCCACTTGGCCCCAGGTGTCGCCCAGACCGAACTAAGCCAAGCTCTCTATCCAGCTCCGCCGAACCTGGCCAAGGTCGGTGTCGATGCTAATCCGGCTGCAACCTTCTGGGTGATCAAGCATGGCATCAAAGCCACGGGCATGCCTGCTTGGGGCAAGAGCATGGGCGATCAGTACATCTGGGGCATGGTGGCATTCTTAAACGAATTGCCAAAACTTAATGCTGAACAGTATCGAGCCCTGGTTGCATCAAGCGGCGGTCACGAGCATGGGGGCGGCGAAACCCAGATGCACAACCATGAGGGGCAGCATAAAAGCGCCAGCGCCGATCACCATGCTTCGGACAGTTCAGCAGTAAATGCCAATGGCGACCATCACGGCGATGCTGCAGGCGGTGCGGATCATCACTCCTCGAATACCGCTGAGCCTGCAAACGGTGCAGATCACCATGCTGCAGATAGCTCAAAGGCGAAAAGCGGTGCCGGTCATCATGACACCGGGCATGCCCATGAGGAAAAGGCCCCGGTAGCTGCCCCCAAAACTCACACCCATGCCGATGGCAAAGAGCACGTACATGAAAGTTAAAAGCAAAGGGGCGCGCCTGGCGGTGCTGGCCGCCTTGTTCATAGCGTCGACCGCTCAAGCAGCGGATGCCCTGACAATCGATGTGCACCGTGATGCCAACTGCGGATGCTGCAAAAAATGGATCTCGCACCTCGAAGCGAACGGCTTCCAGGTTATCGATCATGTTGAGCACGACATGACCTCGGTTAAGCAGCGACTGGGCGTTGCTCCGCAGCTGGCTTCATGCCATACCGCAGTGATCGATGGTAAGTTCGTAGAGGGCCACGTGCCTGCTGCCCAGGTCATCGAGCTTTCCAAGCGAAATGATCTGGTCGGCATAGCCGTTCCTGGAATGCCGGCGGGCTCGCCTGGAATGGAGGCAGGTGGCACCCAGCACGCCTATCAAGTGACCGGATTGACCAAGGCCGGTACCGACCAAGTCATTGCCGACTACCCCACCAAGTAGCATCTCTGCTAGATGCCGAGCGCTCGACTTTCCCTCTCAAGGTCGGGCGCTCGGAATCCTGGCAACGCGCTCCGTAAACACCCATTTTCTCCAAAAGAAGCCAGCCGCCTGCCGAGGCTGATGGCCGCTTTATGGACAATTATGCTCGCGTTTATAATTTATGCTGCCAAGCATAATTGTCTATAAACCTAAGCATCCTCGTTCCTCTTCAGGCCCTGGATGGTTAGAAATAGGCTGTTGTAGAGCCGGATGGCTCATCGTCTTCCTTGGTACGAAAAAAAGGCGAGCGCCGGTGGAGGCCGCTCGCCGACGTAGCTTAAAGCACTGCGAGCGGGTATTCGACGATGAGGCGAACCTCATCCAGATCCGACTCGAAATCGGTTGCGCAGGTAGTCGCTTGGCGCATGCGGAAGGACACGTCCTTCAGTGTTCCTGCTTGAACAACCTAATTGGCTTCGATGTCGCTCTCCCAACGCTTTTGATTGGTCAGCGGATTGCCGTCCTCGTCGCGACGCATGGCCAGGTGGCCTCATGCCGGCAGATCAGTCTGCTGTCATGCTTTAGGAGACGAAAGAATACTCTGGGCGCAAGGTCGGGGCCAGAGCGCTGGCACGAACCCACAGATGCGCCTTGAGCACTGCCCCCGCTGCCTTCATTTCGCTTAACACCGAAAGTGAACCATTGCTCAGGACCGCCTCAAAACCTGTGTCCATGATGGCGAATTTAGATTGGTCAACGACCGCTCCCACCCTGGACAATAGATCCTGACGCAGCGCGGATATCACGCTGATTGTGCTGATCGTTCCATACAGTCCATGGCCCAAGTAGAGGCTGAAATCAAATCGCAAAGCGTTATAGCGGTCCGGCCTGTACTGAACTTGCGAGAGGACGGCATCGCACGAGATTAGGCGATGAGAACCTTTGTTGGTCGTCTTCACGGGCTCCCCACGATGGAGCTTATGCTTAGCGTGGGCCTCCTCAAGAAACCCCTTTACCAGGGTCAACAGCTCCGGCGCGGAATCAGTGTAGTCAGGCCAGGCCACAGGTGTGGTGGGGTGTTGTTCAAGCATGTGTTTCTTCCCATTCCCCAGCGAGCTCAACGAGCCGCTCAAGTGAAAATTGTTCGCTAGGCTGATCCGAGTCGGATAGCCAAGAGATGAATCCATGGATCGCCTCCTGGGGTGCCCCTGTGGTGTTGGCCAAGGCCACAACAGCTTCTCCAGAGCTCGGAAGCTCAGCGCCGGCGTTTTCTAACCCAACCACGAAGGGCATCACGGCCGCGACCACCAACTTGGTCCACAAGGGAACGATGATGACCTTGCCAAGGTCCAGGCCGAAGCAAAACCTCACCCTGAGCGATCCGCCATTCTCCGTATGATCGACTGAGCCTGCAGCTCTCCCAATTTCTTTGTGGAGTTTCAGACGGCGGGTGGAGTGCCCTCGCCTAACGAAAGCCCTGCTCCCTCGACTATAAAATCGCCCGCAGCCAACAACGCTTCGGGCGTTTCGAATCTGCACCATCAGCCTAGTAACCCGAGGCAAACCATGTCAGTTCCCCCAGCAAAACCCCAGCTCGATCTGTTCGAGCATGTTGAAAATGCGTTCAAGGCGAACCCAAACCGCCCTCTAGCCTATGAGTTCCGCATCCTCTCACTTGCCTTCAGCGACGCCGCTGAATCGGATAATTTCCGGCCCCGTTGAGCAGTCATGAAGAGCTGTTGCATATCCCGATGGACTTTGATCCAGAGCAGAAGATTGGCAAGCGCGTGGCGCAGAGGCCATCGATTAAATTGAGACGATCGTTCTGATTAGCGTCAATTATTTGTATCGGAATGATATGTATTTACTTACAAAAGATAATCGTTATCATCTGTGCGATAATTCATCCAAAAGGTGTCCATGGTGGCTCGATCGCGCATTTACCCAGTCTCTCTGTCGTTGCTGGGCGTTCTGGTTGTACCTGATTTACAGGCAGAAACGGAGTCTGCTCTAACCCTACCGGCAACCGCTGTGAACAGTGAGTACAGCGAGCAGAGCTACATGCCGACCGAGAGCAGGAGCGCACTGAAGATCGATGCCCCGCTACGAGATATCCCGCAAACCGTCAACGTGATTCCCCAGAGCGTCATCAAGGATCAGGGGGCGCAGTCGATGGAAGACGTGCTGAAGAATGTCCCCGGTATCGGCCTGTCCAATGGTGACGGCCAGCGCGACCAGGTCACCATCCGTGGTTTCAGTGCCATTGGCGACATGTACATCGACGGCATTCGTGACGATGCGCTGTACTTCCGGGATCTGTCCAACGTCGAGCGGGTGGAAGTGATCAAGGGGCCGGCCGCGGTGCTCTACGGCCGAGGCTCTTCGGGGGGGCTGATCAACAGCATCAGCAAGACACCTAACTTCGCCCCCAAGCAGGAGGTCGGCGTCAGTGTCGACAGCGAGGGTAAAAAACGCACTCAGTTCGATGCCGGTTGGGCCGATCAGCAGCAAGGCGATAAAGCCTTTCGTGTGACAGGCGCGTTGGAGAACAGTGACACCTTCCGGGATGACGGCTACATCGACCGCAAGGCTATCGCACCGTCGGCCTACTTCAAGCTCTCGGATGATCTGGAGCTGAACCTGGGCGCTACCTATCTGTATGACAAGCGCCTGATCGACTTCGGCATCCCGGCACGAGGCGACCGTCCGGTCGACGTGGATCGCGACAAGCGCTTCGGTGCCGCTGATCCAGATGATGACTACACCCGCAGCGAGGTGTTCTCGTTCACGGCCGGCGTCGATTACCGGATCAATGACGATTTCAGCCTGAGCAATACCAGTCGCTACTACCACTACGACCTGGATCGTAACAACACACTCGCTGACTCCAGCCCGACACGTTTCGTCACTGCTCCCAATGGTGAACTGCTGGTAAAACTGAACCGCGGCAACGTGCAGCGCAAGGAAGACGGGTGGTTCAACCAGACCGAACTCAAGCAGCGCGCCGTGCTCGCCGGGATGAACCATAACCTGCTCTATGGTGTGGAGCTGGGGCGGCAGGTGAAGGACCAGTCCGTATTCAGCCAATCCAATGTGGCCAGGGTGCCGGTGTACCGCGATGCCTTGGTCGACGTGCCGTTCCAGGCCAACCGACAAACCGCCAAGGGCACCAATACCCAGGACACTGCCGGGTTCTACGTGCAGGACCTGATCGAACTGGCCCCGCAATGGAAGGCTCTGCTGGGTGTGCGTTATGACGTGTTCGACCAGGAATACGCCGATGACCTGACGCACAGCAAGCTGTCGCGCACCGATACTACCTGGAGCCCGCGAGTCGGTCTGGTCTATCAGCCTGATCAAGTGCAGTCCTATTACGTCTCGGTGAGCCGCTCCTACCAACCCTCCGCCGAGATGTTCGCCCTGAGTACGACGAACCAGGATCTCGAACCCGAGGAGACCACCAACTTCGAGATCGGCGGCAAGTGGGATCTGCTCGACAATCGCCTGGCGTTGACGGCGGCGCTGTTCCGTCTGGAACGCACCAATATGAAAACCAGCGATCCGGCGAACCCGACCAAACTGGTGCTTGCGGGTGAGCAGCGCACCGATGGCCTTGAGCTGACCGCCAGCGGGCAGTTGAGTGACAAATGGCAGGTCTATGCCGGTTACGCCTATCTGGATGCCGAGATCACCAAGTCCAACAGCCGCACCAACGGTGTCGCCAACGAAGGCCAGGTACCCACCTTGACGCCACGCCACAGCGCCAACCTGTGGTTGGTGCGTTCGCTGACACAAACCTGGCGTGTGGGCATGGGGGCCAACTATGTCGATGATCGCTACACCGCATTGGATAACACGGTGGTCATGCCGGCTTACACAACAGTGGACGCCGCGCTGCTGTACAACCAGCCGAAATGGGACATGGCCCTGCGTCTGCGCAACGTTTTCGACAAGGACTATTACGCCTCGGCGCATGGCTCGGTGGATCTGATCACGCCTGGTGCGCCACGGACGCTGGAGCTGAGCACCAACTACCGCTTCTGAGTACGGACCTGAAGAACAAACGCCCGGCATTGCCGGGCGTTTGTTTGAGGGGATTCGCGCAGCGCATCCACCAGCGGCTGTAGCTGCACGCCACACGAGCCGACCCATTACGTCAGCGTTGAGCGAGCAATGGGCAGCCCGGCACGGCCGAAGATTTTCTCTTGCCGATAGAGCGGCAGATGGTCGGCGAACTTGGCCACCATGACGTGGGCCAGCAGGCCGCGTCGGTATGCCCTTGTCGATGACGTGCGCCGGTACCGGTGCCTGGATCAGCGTTTCGCAATGCTCAGAGGCCCAATTCCCACGGCTATGGCGGTCGACGGTGAACACGCCGGGCGTGTAGTCGAGCTTTTCGCTGGCACCTTCGCCGATGCGTTTGAGGGCGCATCCGCACTCGCAATAACTGTTGTCCGGTTCGTGATGGATCAGGGTTCGAGGAAACTGCGGCGGTAGCGGTGCGCGCTTGGGTTGCTGGAGTACTTTGACTTCTGTTGACGTCGGTTGCAGCGCTTCAAGTTCAGCCTCGATAGCAGCGATGTCGGTATCGATCAAATCGTCGAGCAAGCTGGCTTGATCCGGGCTTAATTGCTCGCTGCGCTTGACAACTTTGATGCGCTTGAGCAGCGCGATCTCGTAGGCCAGTTTCTCGTTTATCTGCCGATGTAACGGAGCACGCCGGTCAAGTTGAATGCAAATAGATGGTCAGATGCAATGCAAATGGGTGGTCAACTACGTGCAATTACGCAAACTGCAAGATCGCGAGTTTATCCCTATTGTTCACAGGGAGTGTCAAAACTGCTCTGCCCCACTCATCATATGACCCGGATTGTCATCTCGGCATGTTGTCCGCTGGCAGACGGCAACCCCATCGGCAAGTGCCGAAGCCTCATTATGGGACTTCGAAAGGAGTTATCACCACCCACTTCCCATCCGTTGAAAATTCGGTTAAGCAGGATGAAAGCTGTCCGAAGAGTTTGAAGGACACATCGGACAAGCAACCACAGATATGCGTGGAATCAGCCCTCGATAAAAACCTTCAATGGTGGTTCGTGCATCAGGAAGTTCTGGTGCGAGATGTTCCAAGCATAGGCGCCCGCGAGAGTGAATACTAGCAGGTCACCAATCGCTAGCTGCGCCACCGGTTGTTGTCTGGCAAGGACGTCCTTTGGCGTACATAACTGACCCACCAGCGTCACGGACTGATCGCTGATTTGTGCCGGCTGAGTGCCTCGCAGTACGGTGAACGGATGGTCGTGGCCTTGAGCCGCAGGCGTGCGAAAGTGATGGGTACCGCCACGTCCGATGGCAAAAAACTCGCCGTGACTGCTTTTGATGTCCAGCACCTGCATGACGTAGTAACCACAGGCAGCGCTGATGAAGCGGCCGATCTCGAAACGCATGCGCGTCGCGCCCATGTCGTACTCATTGATCAACCCCTGCAGGCCCTGACAAAACCGTGGCCAGTCGAATGACTTGGCGGCGTCCTGATAGTTGATGCCCATCCCTCCGCCGACATTCAGTAGCGGCAGTTGCAGGTCGTGGTCGGCGCACAGCTGGCGGAAGGTCAGGAAGTAGCTGCGAATCAACTCAAGGTGCGCGTCGACATCCAACTGGTGCGACAACAGATGAAAATGCAGTCCCTTGAGCTCTAGGGACGGTTCTTCGCGCAGCAATTGCAGGGCGCTTGCCAGACCTTCTTCATCCAGACCGAACGGCGTGGGTTTGCCACCCATGACCAATCGGCTCTGCGGTGTCTGGGCCAGCTTCAGATTCAGCCGCAGCATCACCGGAGCCCGCACACCGCGTTCGCGGGCGATGCGCGCCAGACTTCGCAGTTCGGTCACGCTCTCCACGTGAAACGCCGAAATCCGGTACTGCAGGGCGATATCCAGTTCGCGATCGAGTTTGCCGGGGCCACCAAAGATCAGCGGCTGGTCGGGGCACTGTTCATGCAGCCACGTCAGCTCGCCGCCGGAGGCAGCCTCGAATCCGTCCACCCACGGCGCCAGGGTTTTCAGCACCAGGGCTTCCGGGTTGGCCTTGGCGGCGTAGAACAATTCGCAGTTTTCGGGCAGTACCTGACGCATTGCCTTTACGTGCCGTTCAAGGGCAGGCAGGTCGTAGACGTAGGCGCACAATGGCGCGTCGTGTTCAGTCTTGAGCTGCTCGATGCGTCGGGTGACGGAGGCAGGAAGGCTCATGCGTGTTTCCTCTTTTCAGTCATCGCCAGCGGGCTGGGCAGTAAGGTGTAACCGGCCTCGCGGTCAGCGCGCATCATCAGGCGCGTCATGAAGTTTTCCTTGCTTGGGAAGGGCGCGCCGGCGCACAACTCACGCAGTTCTGTCGGATGGCCCAGACGCGTGGATTGCGCGTGCAGCAGGGCGCCGATTCGGTCCCACAATTGTTGTTCCAGCGCGCCGCTGCCGTTGGCCAGATGGAAGATCGCTTCGCCGAGATTGTTCACCAGTGCGCAGTAGCCCACTCGTTGCCAGGCCTTTTGCGCGCTGTAGTACACCGAGCTGCGGGTACGTTCATCCAGCGCACTCAGGCGTTCAGCGGGCCAGATTTCAGGGACCAGCTTGGTACCTTCCAGATCGCGAATCCAGACCTGACTGGGCAGGCCGTTTTCAGCGAAGCCGATGACCGTGTTCTGCAAATGCGGCTCCAGCGCCACGCCCTGACGGAACAGGCAATACAGCACACCGCCGAGCATCTGACTGGCATAGGCATCCAGCCAGTTCAGCGTGGCTTGCTCAATGGTCAGGTCCGTGTTGTCGGCGTAACGCTGTACCTGTGGGTGGCAGACACTGCGACTTTGTTGATCCCAGGTAAACAGCGCCATTGCCACTTGCGGCTGATAACGCTCGCGTTCGGCGACGGGAAGGTTTTCCCGGTAAACGATACCGAAACATTCGGTGACTTCGCGGGCCTCCTCCAGCGTACCCAGGGCGCTGAGGTCCAGGCTGGTGGCGCAGGGTTCGGGCATCAACATGAAGCCCGGTTGTTGCGTCGCCAACTCGCTCATGATGGGGCCGAGCAGGCGAGTGAGGGCGACGGCGCTGTCGAGTTCATACCAAGCGTTCTTGCGCACGCAGTTGGTCAGGCGCACGTGCATCGAGAACTTCATGAAGTAGGCCATCTGCGGATGGTAGAGCGTGCGCACCGACGACGTCGGGTACATGGCCTGACCCAGGGGGCCGAGGTAGGTGATCAAACCCTGTTGCTGCGCCCGTTGCACCAGCGGGTCGGCAAGCACGCGGGCGACTTCCCAGGGGTGGCACGGATAGGCGTCCTCGCGCCCCGACAGTTGGCGCAGCGTGCTGCGCGGATCTTCGCCCTGATGACGAATCAGCGTCGGATCAACCTTGAACCAGTGCAACTGAAAGCGCGCCCCAACTTCCGGCGAGCAGGCCAGCAAATCGTCATGGGAGATACCCTCGCGGCTTTTCGGCGTCGGATGCAGGGCGTGGCCCCACAGCTGATGCTGCTCGGACGCCAGCAGGCTGTCGGCTGTTTCGTTGGCCGGGAAGGAATGCCGCAGAAAGGTGCGGGTGATCTGCAGGCTGTTGCCGATCTGTTGCAGCATCTCGCCGACGCGGTCGGCTCCACTCAGCGGGGTACAGAGCAGGCGCGCCAGTTCGTGGGCGTTCAACGGTCGCCAGCTCTGGTTATTGCCTTTGAAGAAGGGGGCGCTGATGTAGTGGCAGCGGCCCAGAAGACTGGCGCGGTCGATGCGTACGACCAAGCGGCCACTGGGCAGGCGAATTCTGATGCAACGGCCATTGGCCTGGCGCAGGCTCATCGGCAGATCCTGGGCTTGATAGTTCAGGTTCGCTTCGTTGCGTGGCAATGCGTATTCGCGCAGATAGCAATTGAGCAGGCACTCGATGGCATGTCGCTGGGCTTCGCCATCAAGGGCATGGTCATGCTGGGATACGGTGTTCAACGATACGGTATTGATAGCGAGCGTCATGCCGGAATCTCCCGGGAGGTCATCAATAGAGGGCGCGCGAGTACCATGGCCGCCATGGCCGCCAGGCACGCAACGAGAAAGGGGGACGCAATGCCGAAGGTCTGACTGACCAGAGCGGCTGCGACACCAGCGGCGGTACCGGCCCATTTGCCGCTGGAGTCGAACCAGCCGAACAGGCGACCGGCGCTGCCTTTTCGGCTGCGCTGGCTCAGGCAGCGGTGCAGCCCGACGAAACTGAGCAGCATGCCGGCCCCGCTGAGCAGACGCAGAATGAACAGCGGCTCGGCCTGCACGCTCCAGAATTGCAGCGCGTTACTGATTGCAAGCAACGCCAGCCCCGGCAAAAGCAGATTGCCCTGATGTTTCTGAACCCAAGGCAGGGCCAGCAGGTAAACCAGATGCGGCAGGCTGTAGAGCACGCCGATCACGACATCGCTGCCAATTCCCAGTTGCTCGCCGAAGGGCATGAAGTAAGGAAAGGTGACGACCATCGCGAAGCTGAACAGAAACTGCACCGCCATTAGCCGCGGCATGTCTTCCGGCAGGTCGCCCAATGCCTCTGCTTTTTTGCTGTCCAAGACATGCTTGGGGGCGTCCTTGGGCAGCGGCAGGATGAGTACGAAGGCCAGCAGCGGTAACCAGGCCAGATAGCGATACAGGCTCAATCCCATGCCTTGCGCGGTCAGCAGCCCCAACAGGATCGGGCCGCTGATCATTGCCAGGCGCGCCGAATACTGTGTCCAGTTCAGGGCGCGGGACAAATCGCCGCCCTTGAACTGGGTCGACAGGTAGGCGTTGGACGCCGCCATTGCGCCGCCGAAGGTGCCTTGGATGATCAACGCCAGGACGAACACCGTCAGATTAGGGCTGAAGCCTGCCAGCAGAAAACCCGCGAACAGTCCGGCATGCGCCCGCAGTAACGACAAGCGACAACCGTTGCGATCGGCCCAGCGTCCCCAGATCGGCGCCGCCAGTGCGGTGCAAAGCGTCGGCAACACGAACAGCACACCGATGGCCCAGCCTGGTGTGTCAGGTGCGAGGTCGGTGAGGATGCGCGGCAAGTACAACGGTATACCCAGTGCCGTGAAGGCCGACAGGTAATGCCCCAGCAGAACGCTGGTGATCAGACGCCGTTGCATGGAGCATCCTCCAGCAGGAAGTTCGCCGCGCTGTAGCCATAGAACTTGTTGATGTCACTGGCACCGGAATGCGCCTTGCTGAACAGGCTGCCGGCGCTGAGCAGGTATTTCACCGGCAGTTTCGGGCTGTCGAGCAGCCATCGACGCGCGTCGTCACAGTCGATGCCTTCTGCTTCGAGATGTTGGAGACAGGTCATGAGACGCTGACGCAGCGTGCCGTACAGACCGGATCGAGAGGCCAGGCCTGCGGTCGCTATCGCTTCCAGGATCGCAACAATATTCAGCTGCAAGGTGATGGTGCAGAACATCTCGGCCAACGGTTGGCTGCTGTCGACGCGAATGCGCTCATCCTGCAAGGCTGCCGGCAGGTTAGTGAGATCCGGGCAGGCAGCGGCGAAGCGCTGAGGCCAGAGGCGGGCTGCGTCGTTGTCCTTCATCAGCAGACGCAATGGCTGACCTTGTTCGAACATCAATACGGCGTTCTGCTGGTTGGCCTCCAGCGCGATGCCGTAATGCATCCACAGTCGCAGATGGACCTGCAGCAGCAGATCGAGATAATCATCCAGCCAGTGTTGCAACGAACCTGCGTAGAAGCGCTCGGCCAGTTGTTCGAGGAACAGGCGCCCGTCGGCAAGCGAGCTGGCCAACGCGGCGACAGGTACCAGTGTCATGTTCTCCAGCCCCGTCGGATAACGGCGCACGATATAGGCCAGATGACGACTCTCGGCGGCATGACCACCGTGTTTTTCGTCAACGTGCAGATAACGTGACGCCAGTGCCGGATCGCGCTCGGTCAAGGCCTGCAGGGTGGTCTGGAACCAGTGACCGTCGTATAGGGTGCTGGGCTTGATCAGGCGCAAATTGCGCGCACCGAGCGTGCTGACTAACAACGGTAGTTTGATGTGCCACTGAGGTTGATTGATGCAGACCACCGTGCGCACGGACAGCGTAGGTTCGACCTGCATGGCGGTACGTGGAGCCTTGAGCGTGCCTTCAGGCAGGCCGTATTGCTCCAGTTCGCCCCATGTCAGCGGGTGTACTGGCAGTAATGAATGGCTGTTTTGCAAGGTCGGTGACAAGCCGACTTCCTCAAAGTTCGGCCAGTGCGGCGGCTGCGGGCTGGTCAGGGTCAGGGCGTTGTTGGGAATCGCCAGCCAATTGAGTTCGAAGCGCGGCGCGAACTCCGGCGCGTAGCCTCTGAGCGCGGCGGCATCGAAGCCGCTTTTGGCCCGCGCCGTTGGATAAAACGGGTGATCCAGGTAGCTCGCCAGTTGATCGATCTTCAGCAGCCTCTGCGACCAGTCCTTCAGGTCGGTCACGTCGCTCAGCGCGGGCGCATGTTGGCGATACGCCTGATTGCACAGGGTCCGTTGTTCGCTCGCGCAATCTGCTTCTTTCAGATACGCCGCGAACAGTGCCAGACTTTCTTCGTCCAGACCGTGGCTCAGGTGGCCCAGCCAGAGCCCGTAGCCGCGTTGAATCTCGCCGTGGCTTTGCGGCGACACTTTGATCCAAGCGTCGCCTGTACCGATCCAGTCCTGCAACGGATACGCCTTGACCACCGGCAGCCATAGTTCGTCGGCGCCCAGATGGGCGATTCGCAGCCAGCTTGCGTCGGGCTGATGCTGCAAGTGTTGACTCAGTTCTTCCGGCAACCGACAAATCTGTCCTGTGCTGACGATCCCTCGGATGTCCTCGCGCAGGCAGCAATCGATGATGCGTCGAGTAATGAACGCCTGATCCGCGGCGTCCGGATACAGGCTCATGCCATCACCCACTTCAGGTCGTTCAGCGTCGAATTCAGTTGCGTTTCGAGGCTCACCTCATCCGGCGCGATCAGTCTCAGTACGCCGACGTAGTCCTTGTTGGAATGGCTGATGGTCACGGTGTCGCCGGTGTTGTGAAGTGCGCGGTAATCGCACCAATGGCTCTCACGTTCGATATTGAAGCTGGCACTGGCCTGTTTCAGCCGTCCCGAGCAGTCGGCCACAAGGTAATGAACGGTTGCTTCGGCTTGTGCGGGTTGCGTGTCGACCAGCTTTTCCCCCAGATGCAAAGCGATGATGCGGTCGAACCAGCCCTGTGGCAGCAGCCGATCCAGCAGGAACTCGCGACCATCACCGATGCTGCGGTAGTTGATCTCAACCAGTACCGGGCCTTGGGCGGTCAGAATGAACTCGCTGTGGCAAACCCCGAAATTGACCCCGAACGCGGCCACTTGAGCCAGCGCGGCGGCACGTTGGGCGCGGCTGAGTTGTCCATTCCAGCGCGCGGCGATTTCTACGAAATGCGGCGGCGGTGAAAGGGTGACGTCGAAGCCTCCGATGGCTTGCAGGTTGCGTCCGTCGCCCAGGGTTTCGAGTGTGAATAACGGACCTTCCATGTACGCCTCCAGCAACAGCGCCCGATCCGGTTGCTGCTGCCAGAACTGCTCGCAGTAAGCGGTCAATTCGGCGGCGTCGTGGCACAGTCTGACGTCCAGGCTGGCGACGCCTTCACGAGGCTTGGCGACCACTGGCCACGGCGCATCGGTCGGCAATCTGGAGTTCGATGTGAGCACCTGGAACCATGGCCCGGGCAGACCTAGACGTTGCATGCGCTCGCGCATGGCTGCCTTGTTCTTCGCTGCATAGCACAACCGCCAGTCCTTGCCAGGGCATTCGAAGGCCTCGGCCACCATCGCTGTCGCGGTCTGCAGGTGATCGCTGTTGGAGAACACGGCGACGGGGCGCAAGCCCTGACCGTTGAGTGTCTCGATGACCGCTAGCGGATTGAACACATCACATTCGATGACGTGCAGCTGTTCCGGCGAAATAGGCGAGGTGGCGAGCAGTCGCCGGTGTTCCTGAGCGTGGTCGGTGATGACCACGATCGGTAACCCGCGTTTGTGCGCGGCAGGCAGGAAGCCCTCGAGAATGGCAGGGTGGGCGACATGGGCAAGGATGATGAATGGACGTTGCATGGCAGGTTCCTGGGGGCAGCAGTTGCCCGTCCCGGGGGATCGGGCAACTGGTTTACAGGGGCGCAAGTGCGCGGTTTAGAAGCGGTAGTTGACGCCTAGAGTGAGCGAGCGCTGGGGCGCGGGTTGACGACCCCATGGACTGGTGTCGATGCCGCGGAAGTAGTACTCGCGGTTGAACAGGTTGCTGATGCCCGCGGACGCGGTCAGGACGCTCTTGTCTGCCAGCTTGAACTCACGCTCGAGGGCGGTGTTCCAGAGCCAGTAAGCAGGCAGTTTGCCTACGCTGGCAGTGGCGTTTTCATCGCCGGAGTTGGCGGCATCGGTGTACGCGCTGCTGACGTACAAGCCGTCGAGGTTGTAGGTCCAGTGCTCGGCGAAACGGTAACGACCGTCAACCGTGAACTGATTGCGCGAAGCGAAAGGCACCTCGTTGTCCTTGAACGTGCCGTTGCGTTGCTTGGCATCGAGGTACGCATAGCTGGCGTGCAGGTCCAGATCAGGTAGAGCTTGCGGCGTCCAGAAAATCTCGCTCTCGAAACCTTGGTGACGTGTGCTGCCAAGGTTATTGAAGCGGTCAGTCGTGGCGTTGTAGCTGATTTGGTCGTCGAAATCGATGCGGTACAAGTTGAAGTCGACGCGCATGCCGTCCCATGGCGTATAGCGCACGCCGGTCTCGTAGTTCCACGCCAGTTCGGCGCCGACATCGCCTTCCTTGACGATCTGCGTGACTTGCGGTGGACGCAGGGACTTCTGGGCGTTGGCGTAGACGTACCAGGCGTCGGTCGCCTGATAACCAACAGTCAGGCCCGGCAGCCATTCTTCGGATTTGTTCTCGCGCGAGAACCCGGTGATGCCGTCTGCGTAATCCATGCGGGCGTTTTCGTAGCGCACGCCGGGGGTGATGGTCAGGCGATGATCGAGCAGGCTGATGGCGTTGCTGAGGTAGAACGCGCGGGCGTCGTCATCGAACTTCCAGTCCCGGAACGGCGTCGTCACGCCGGTAGCGACGCGCTGGCGGTTGACCTTGTAGTCGATGTCTTCGCTGACATAACGGGCGCCCAGCAACCAGGTCTGGCCAACCGTGTCGCCATCGATAGTGGCACTGATGCGCGGCTCCGTGCCCCAGACTTTAAAGTCGCGTGGGCCGTCCTGTTTGGTCACCGCCGTACCGTCCGGAGTGAACGGCAGGCCGACCACGAAGTTGCGGTAGCTGTCGTGGGCGAAGTTGGTCCAGCTGTATTCTACTGAGTCGAACGGCCCCATGGCGCCCAGGCGCTGGGTGTAGGTGCCCCACACGCGATTGGTGTCGCCCTCGAAGCGGTCCAGCGGACGCGTCGATTGCCGTGGATCATCCTTGTAATCCTGCACGCTGAGTGCTCCGGCCAGGTCCATATCGGCCTTGTAGTGCTGGATACCGAAGCTCAGATCGCGATCGTCGTCGATGTTCCACTGGCCGCGCAGACGGTAGTTCTGCACATCGGTCTCGGAGTGCTCGCGCCCGTATTCGCCCCCCAGGGTATTGAGGTCCAGTTGCAGGCCGAAGTTGTCGGTCAGGTAGCCGCCGGTGCCCACATAGTTGTCCCACAACTGGCGCCCGCCAGCGTTGAACGTCAACTTCTCCTGCAGAGTGGTTTCCCACTCGCGCGGAATCGGCTTGCTGATGAAGTTGATCACCCCGCCAACGTTGTTCGGACCGTATTGCACCGCTGCGCCCCCACGCACGACATCAATACGGTCTACAGTGGCCATGGTCACTGGAAACAGCGACAGACCCGTCTGGCCGTACGGCGCCAGTGCTAGTGGAATGCCATCCGACAAAGCTTGAATCCGGCCGCTACGACTCTCGTACAGACCGCGTACCGATATCTGTGGCAAGGCGCCGGTGCCGGTTTCGTCAAAGATCTTGATGCCCGGTACCCGTTGCAGCGCGTCGTCCACACCGCGGACGCTGGCTTTTTTCAGTTCGCTGGAGTCGACAACGCTGCGGCTGCCGGCATAGGTACGCACCTCCTGATCGCTGGCCGTGCCGAGAACGTCACCCTGAATCACCACGGGCGCCAGTGACAGGCCGTTGGCAGGTCCGGTGGACAGTTCGACGGATTGATCGGCGGCCATGGCACTGTGACAGATGCCCAAAGTGATAAGACTGAGTGAAAAATGTAGGGAGTTTGTTGTTGTTTTCATGTGGACTACGTTGGCTCATTTTTACTGTTGGAGAGAATGCAGGCGGGCTTTCAATGCGTTTTGCAGCAATCCCCGGTCTTCACCGGCCAGAAAGCTTTGGACCCCGCGAGCGCGCCACAGCGTGTTCTGTTCAGCAGTGCGGGGGTTTGCGCAGAATGGTATTGCGGCGCTGAGGCAGGCATCAGCCATGTATTGCAGCGTTTGCCAGACTTGGGGATTGAGAGGGTCGGGTCCCAGACCGAGATCGAGCGACAGATCCAGTGCGCCTTCCATAATCATGCCGACGCCCGGCAGTTGCAGGATTTCGCCGAGAGCGTCGACCCCGGCGCTGCTTTCGATCATGGGAATAATCGGCGTCTGGCGATTGGCCAGATCAATGTATTCGGGTAAGGGCAGGCGACCGAATCCGGTAATACGGCCACCGGTTATTCCGCGTTTCCCCAGGGGGGGGAAGAAGGCCGCTTCGATGGCTCGCTGAACTTGCGCAGCACTTTCGGTGCGTGAAAGGACGATGGCTTCGATACCGGCATCCAGTGCCCGACCGATCAGTTTTTCGTCCACTTGAGGTATGCGCAACCAAGGCGAAATGCCAGCGGCCTCACACGCGCGGACACAATGCATGATGTCTTCTTCGGAGCGCAGTAAGTGCTCAAGATCGAGAATCACGAAGTCGAAGCCCGCAAACGCGAGCATTTCGCAGAGCATCGGTGAAGGTAGAGAATTGAGCAAGCCGTAGACGTTGTTCCCTGCTTGTAACCGGGAAAACACCGGAGAGGTTCGTATCACTGACGCATATCCTTCAGGGTGGATGCGCGCTAATAATAATCATTCACAATCATAAGTAAACATTTTTAGTCGCCGATTCGTGATATTCGTGATGGTCCTCATAAAAATCCCGTTCTTGGTGTAATGCTGTTCACTGATTCGCCCCGGATTCCCGCCACGATTCACCCGATGGCATATGAGGGGGCTGGGGCGATTTCTGAGTTTTGTAAACACCTCGTCGAATCTCGGGTATTAATTTCCACTTTTTAGAAACCTTGACTCTCCAAGGGCGCTTATTTTCGCTGTCTAACAAGGTTTGTTTACATAATTTGGTCGGCATAAATGCAGTACCAGGGCGCGGTTTTCGCGTCCGCTGACTCAGGAGTCGAACAGGGATGAGCGATGAGGATTTGAAGAAGTTGAAGCAGCAAGTGATCGCCCGGGTCAAACATCAGACGCGTTGGGCACGCAGGGTACCGATGTTGATTGGTGCTTTCGGCGCGGTGTTAGCTTTGCTCGGCCTTTGGCATTCTTCAGGCACGCTGATCACTCTTGGCGCTGTTGTGGGTGTTGCTGGTCTCGGCGCGCAAGCGGTTCTTTGGTACGGCCTTCATGATGAGGAAAAGCTATGAAAAACGTAGGGATTACTTGTATAGCGGTGCTCGCCTCCATGGTGTTTTTTAGCCTTTTTTGGGCTCCGTGGGTGGAGATAGTCACTCAGTCGTCGGCTGATCTTGCAGCTGTGAAGGTTTGGATCTGGGTGGCTGGATTGATAGCGTCTGGAGCGGCAACGGCATATTTGACTTGGCCACCGGATGAAGCCCAAGAAACCACCTCAACGGCATGCGCCGCGAATTAACGGAAACGAGCATGACAAAAGTACAGGCTAAAGCCCTCAAAATTTGGGTCGTTATTCTTTGGACCGCGCTTTGGTGCTGGGTCTACGGGGTCGGTCACGGCAAGCCGCTGGAGCTGCTGCCAGACGTAAGCGTAAACCTCCTGTTGTTTTGTTTGGCAGGATGGTCGTGGCCTTGGGGGGTAGCAGGGCTCTGGCAAATGACTCAGGAGCGCCAAAGGCAATCGGGTAAGCAAAGCCGCGTACAAGCGCGTTCCTAAGGGAAAGAACCTTATGCGTACACAGTTGAGCGAAGAAGCGATAACACTTTTACAGTTCGGAAACTCGGTGAACAAACGACTCGATGAACACCGTGAGCTGGTCGAGTCAATTGAAGGATCAACGTCGCTTTTCTCCGATCAACCATGGCATGTCACGCACATGGCCGCTCAGGACGATTACCTGATGCGGATATTCAACATGGTTCATGGTTGCTGGCCGGACGAGCCAAACCTCCAAAAGCGGCTGATGACCGGCCAGCCAGTGAGGTCGCGTCCTAGCATCCTCGGCATGTGTTGTTTGCCCGAGTACGAGTCGCAAACCATCTATTAACGGAAATGCACATGCAGATGATGGCAAACGAATATCGCGCAGGACCTCAGGCCCCCGCTGTGCTGACAAGCGGTGAAACCGTATCGGTAGGGACAGTGTTGAAAGCTGAAATTGACATGGCTTACATCGTTAGCACCGTCTTGGCCGATGGCAAGAAAATCGCTTTCGACATGCGCGAGCTTCCAGAACTGGCGGATACTTTTGTAGGGGTTAGCCGTTCCAGGCACGCACGTTTATCGGCTTTGGCGAACCGCGTTGCTTTGCGTTTTTCAGCCACGAACGACTTTCACAGACGCGTTGCTGCTCTCGGCAACGAACTGGCCTACTGATCAAGAAAAATCACCATGACAAACGGTCGAAGCTATCTGCAAAAAGTTGCATTTACTTCGTAAGCCGACACCACGCCTCATAACTGACGACCGATGCCCCTGATATGGCTCAGATTGAGCTGCTACCGCCAGGCCGAATGGGTAGCCTCGACGATGAAGATTCGACGAGGCCGCCGTCATGATTACTAAAAAAACGATCGCAACCGGGTTGGGCATTGCTGCGTTATTGGCGCTTGGGTTTGCCGCGACAATCAGCACCGGAATGATGGCCGGGACAATACCGGCTGCACTCTATGGGCAGAACGGTGGTGGCCCAGGTTGTCTTACAAACCTTGGTCAAGCAGCCGAGCAATGGGCGGAGTTGTCGCGAGCCCAGCTCCACTCCGAGCCATTACTGATAGATGGGACCTCGGGCGGTTACTGCTTTAACCCGCCGACAAAATCCGGCCATCTCTGACGGGCAGCCCCCTGTCGCGCTGAGCATTCTGCTTATGTCCGCTCAGCCTCCCCTCTTGGCCTGCCCATGGCATAAAAGAATCTTCTGAGCCCCCAGTCTGCTTTCTAGTACAGCGAGTACTCTCCTGAGAGCACGTGGGGCACCCTAACCACCCGCCGCCCACTCGAGGACTTTGAGCGTGTGGAGAAATTCCAGTCTCTTCAGGCCGGCCAATACTGGCGAGCCACTTCGGCGATCCCGCAAAAGGGCATCACCCTCGATTCAGTTCTGCTGCTGCAATCGATTAAGTGGGTCGATGACACCGCGCACACCATTGTCATGCGAGCGCACCCGTCAAAATTTGGTACTCGCGAGGAAATAGAAATCCCGCAGCCCGATGGCTCAACTCGGTCAACCTATGTGAGCCATGGCACCCATGAATTCTTGCTGAAAGACTTCCTGCTCCAGTTCGAGTACGAACCAGACGCCGATCGAATTCGTGCCGAGGAAACCGCCCGCATACACAGCTCGATGCAGCAGCTGCAATCAGAACTGATGGAAGCGCAATCCAACCCGGGTATGAGCACCGAACTGTACCCCCGACCTTACCGCTCCAGATGTTGTTATCGAAGCTACCCAACTGTTGTTTCCCTTCATCGACGGCGTTGTAGTAGTTGAGTCCACCGATCAGGGCGACATCATCTGAGAGCAGATAGCTCAACGTGGTGCCGGCGTAGTACTGATTCCAGGTATCCTTGAGTCGGCTTGTATAGAGACTGATGCCGACGTTGTCGTTGACCGTATAATCGCTGCCAAAATAAGCGATCCAGGGGGAGTCGACGGTGCCTGCGTAGAACGTAGTGAGGCCATCGCGCATGCTGCTGAAATTGGGCTCGCTCATTGAATGGAGGCGGCCACCCTGAAGGGCCAAGCCATCGATACTGGTGTTGGCCATAGTGATACCGCAAAAGCTTTCAGGCAGGAGCCGCCACTACCGGATTGCCCGTCGCCAGAGTCGAGTTCAGGCCCAGCATCGCAAAGGCGTCGTCCCCAAAGCCCACAGCGCCCTCGGTGAAGATAGACATAAATCCTCCTATGATCCCATGAGGCCATTCTTCCGAGTAGCCGTTGCCTGTGCGGCTCGCCTGCCCTTTGCGGAAATCGCGATTGAAGTAGAGATTGCGGTTCAAAATGGTGAGGCCGCAGCCCTCGACGAAACCTTTTGGTTTCTCTTCAGTAGCCATTGTGACCTGTCCAGCACTGACGCTGAGAGCAATCAGTGATAGACCCAACAGGGCTTCACTATTCATGTAACGCTCCTACGTTTTCTGGCAGTGTGATCTCTGTCAAGTTTCTTGTAGTAATTGCCATAGTGCGCAGGGCATCGTCCGTGTGCTCACACCATATTCACACACGCTAAATAACGGCAGAGTGACTTTAAGTTACTTTTCAGTCAGCGTTCTGTAAGTTCAATCTGAAGTTCAGTTTTGATTCCGACAAGCTGTCCCCATTACGCGATACTCAAGAATCTGCAGATTGCCGTTGGAGTCCTCATAGGTCATTTGGGCCGGCATAACCTCGCAGCTGGAACCGGTAGAGGTTATATGCACGAGCTTGGCGATGTCCAGCTTCATGCCGTACCTATAGTGGGTTACCTCGGGCGGGTTCTTGGCGCGGGATACAGCGTACTCCTGCATCGCCTTTTCGTTGTCCTGAATCATGCGACCATAGACACGGTCGCCGCCGCCTTCGGCCATTACCAAGGACGAGGCGGAAATAACCGAAACTGCCAGTACTGCTTTTAAGATACTCACGTTCAATTCCTCCGCTCACATGGTAAAAGTATAAACGTGCGAACCTGTCATTAAAATGAAGCGAAAATTACATTTTCGTAATTGCAGGGTGTAAGAAGCTTTTCTTAATAGCTGTAGATAAGAATCAAGTGCCGAAATGACTGGGCAACCCGTGCTCATCGCCAAGTTACCCGCGTTCCTGGCAGCCCAGTTACCTTTCTTTGCCGGACACTGATTTCCTCCCTTTGCGTCGCATCAACCAATAGGCCGCCGGCAACACCAGCATCGACAACAGTGGAGCGGTGATCATCCCTCCCACCATCGGTGCAGCGATCCGCTTCATCACTTTGGAACCCGCACCGCTGCCCCAGAGAATCGGCTGCAGGCCGGCAATGATCACCACTGTCATGGCCTTGGGTCGAACACGCTGCACGGCGCCTTCACGAATCGCGGCGACCAGGCCGCGCTCAGTACTGTCGCCAGCATCTTCATGTTCGGACCAGGCGCTCTTCAGGTATGGGGCTGGTGAGGGTTAGGATCGGCTGAATCTTACCGCTGCGTTCCACCTGGGCAATCAGCGCCGCCGGCATCCCAATCTCCAGTTTGGCCGCCTGGACGGTCAGCGAAGGGGCAATATCTTCGGCCAACCATAAGGCTTCATTGAGTGTCAGGGGCGGTGGTTGGGCAATGCCTGCACGGTTACCGCCAGGGCAGCCACGACGGGCCAGCCTGTGCAATAACGTTTGGGGTGTATGTTCACGATTGCTGCGATGATCCACTGCGCAGCGCTCTAGCGCATGCAGGCAAGCCATCCAGGCGGTGCGGGATGAAACTCAGTGTGGTACAGGAATCAAACGCGCGGAGGTCGCCATACCCCGGAAAGGGCTTGACCGGGAAGGAAATCGCTGGAGAAGGAAACCGCAATGGGGCTGGACTGCGTGACGGGAGGCTTCACGATCGACACTGGCACCATGTATCACCGACCTGTTCGCAGCTCTTGGCACAGGCCTCACAGATCTCGGCGCTAACCCCGCAAACGTGGTGGTGGAAGGTGGAGCCACTCAATAAGAAGTCAGCCGACGTCTGACAGATTTCGGCGCAATTGATCATCAGCCGAAAATGTTCGGCCTCAAGGTGTTTGCCCCCTACCGCAAGGCAATGGGTCATCGCTGTATTCAGGCAAATTTTGTGGCAGTGGCTACACGCCTCAACACAAGGCAGCAGGTGTTGGTGAGTGCTCATGCGAGGGGTCATCGGGGTGTTGGTCATAGCTATGTTCTTCATCGCATCCAAGGAAAGACAACGCTAGCAGTGGTACTGGGAGCAGCGGCATTCGACAATTTCTATTAAAAACAGCTGATCATTTTGGACTGAACGCGGATGAGGATACTGCAGACAAACACCAAGCGTAATGCGCGCAAAATGCTGTTTCATAGCATTCAAGTTAGTGCATACCCAATGGCTCACATTTCGCCCTAGACCACGCTCGGCGGACAGGCGATAGAAATTAATATTACATTTCTGTCAGCTTCTAGTCGGTTAACACTTCGTTGCGCATGGGTATTTAACACCATCCGAAGCCTATTAGCTGACGAAGCGTTAACCACAATAGGTGCACCGCTCGGAATGCAATTAACAGAGCAAAGATCATACCTGACAGATTAGTAATGTTAGCGGCAGCCTTCTGACAGGTATCGCGGACTACTATTTAACTATAAATTAGTTAGAGCACGGAGAAAATCATGAAAACATTGAATATAGGCATCGCTATTGCAATATTGGCAGCTTCTTCCGCGGCCTTGGCTGAAGGCGGAGGGGATCGCGTCTACGGTCGGATGTTGCAAGAGAATCAGCAAGCAATGGAGCAATATGCCAGCAAAAACGGTAAAGCCGTGCCTGAAATTGTCCACTATAAGTATGGGTTGGGCCTCGATATCGCAAAAGTGGTTAGCGTGACTCCAACAGCCGCTAAGTATTGTGGGTTGGTCCCTTCGCGTATGACCTACGAAGACTCGAGTGGCAAGCTCAACACTATCGAATACCAAGTGTTGGGAAGCAACTGCCCTCATGGCGGTTGATCGCTTACCAGCCAAACACAGGAACGCGTAAAAAAACTCACTGAAAATTCAACAACTCCTTACTTTTCACTGACAAAAAAGTAATTTTCAGGTCATGCTACAGTTATGTTCCATGTGGAATTATCCCGACGACGGAACGCAGGGTAAATTACCTGCACTCCCATAATCATAAAAATATTTCACATAGAAACTCTGCCAAGCTATAGCCTGGAGTGTTACATGAATAATAAAAGCTTTTATGGGCTTTCCCTCATTGCCCTTGGCATGAGTATGGGGCAGGTTGCCGTGGCCGTTGAGCAAAAACCAGAGGGGTTCATTGAGGGGAGCAGCTTTAACATTCTCAACCGCAATCTCTACTTCAATCGCGACTTTCGCAACGGTCAGTCCAGTCGAACTGGAAACGGTTACTCCGAAGAGTGGGCTCACGGAATTATCGGACGTTTTGAGTCAGGCTTCACCCAGGGCACTGTGGGCTTCGGCATTGATGCATTCGCAATGCAAGGGATCAAGCTTGACTCGGGTGATGGCCGTTCTGGAGCCGGTGGCACAGTAGACATCATGCCGTACAACAGCAAAGGTCAGCCGGAGGATACCTACTCAAAAGTCGGTGGAGCAGCCAAGCTTCGCTTGCTAGATACGGTCGTCAAGGTTGGGGACGTATTTCCTTCCACGCCTGTTGTGGCGTATGGGGACTCACGGCTGCTGCCTGAGAGCTTTCGTGGCACCACGTTTGCCAACACCAGCATTGAAGGCCTGACCTTGCAGGGTGGTCGCCTGCATGCGATGAGCCAACCAAACTCAAGCAGCATGCGCGACGGCTTTGCTACGTTCTATGCAGGATCTGTAGACGCGCCTTGGATCGCCTATCTGGGTGGCGATTACACCGTCAACAAAAATGTCGGTGTGAGTCTCTATACCAGCCGCTTCAAAGATGTGTGGAACCAGTACTATGCAGGCACCACGTTAAGCTACCCGCTTTCCGAGAATGTCGCGCTGATTGGTGGCCTGAACTACTACCGAGCAGTCGACGAGGGGAAAAAACTGCTGGGCAGCTTCGATAACAATATCTGGAGCGGTAAGACCGGTGTCCAGTTTGGTGCCCACACGCTGACCGTTGGCTACCAGCGCAGCAATGGGGATGACGATTTTGATTACCTGCGCCAATCTGATTCGATTTTCCTGGATAACTCTATCCAATACAGCGACTTCAATTCCCCGAAAGAGCAATCCTTGCAGCTACGCTATGATTTGAACATGCAGCCCTTTGGCATTCCTGGCCTGAGCTTTATGACTCGTTACGCGAAGGGCTGGGATGCTGACTACTCGAATGCGAACAGCGTCTATATACGCCGAGGAGCTGATGGCACCCCACTGCAGGACCAGAAGCGTTGGGAACGTGACATCGAGGCCAAGTACATCATTCAAACCGGCTCTCTGAAAGACATGTCCTTCCGTGTGCGCCAAGCAACGACTCGGGCTACCGCCTTCGAATCTGATTTGAATGAAGTTCGTCTGATTGTGGAGTACCCGCTGCAAATTCTCTAAATCGAGCAGTAGCAAGCTCGCTCACAGGTACAACTCGTCTCCTTGTTATTCCTTTGGTGGGAGGCGGCTTAGGCGCCCTTGTGGCGCCTTTTTTTATTTGCTGATCAAGGCCTCACACGAATTTTTAGCACGCATGGTCAACAAATGGCCATCAACGTAAAGGGTTCTCAAAGCAACTTACTTTAAGAGGAGATCTCGGTCAGTCGACCTTGTGCCGGGTGGACCGATGTCCGCTTGCTGGTTGCGAAACTGCATGGACCTGACCATGAATTTGCATTCGTTCTGACCACCTATTTGCACCCGACTTAACCATCACGTCTTTCCAGGGCTGGACCAGATTAACAAAACGAACGAAGGGCTGAGAACGGCCAAAAGCGGAAATTGAGTTGCGATCCCACCAGCCCCTCATGTTCGTTACGACTGATCAAAGCTGGGGGACCCAATGGGGCACCATAACGACTCTTGTAGTGGTCAACTCATCCCGGACACGACGTTAAATTTTTTCTCGGCCTGAGCTGGCGCCAGCCCACCGTTGAATTGATGGGGTCGAATCCAATTGTACCGATGCATCAAAAAATGACTGATGTCGCGCTGGGCCTCTTGGGCCGTTCGGTAGCCCGTGGTCGGTATCCACTCGGTTTTCAAACTCCGAAATACCCGCTCCATCGGCGCATTGTCCCAGCAATTTCCCCGGCGACTCATGCTCTGGCGCATACGGTAACGCCACAGCCGCTGACGAAATAAACGACTCGCATACTGCGACCCTTGAGCCGCGAAGCAATAACGCGACATCACCTTGCAGGGAATACCAACTGTAATTTTGCTTTTCCACATCAACCCAGTAACTCGCGCTGGGCACTTGGAACATCAATTCCAGGACTTTAAGCACCACGCCGGCCAAGGGGTCAGTCGATGACTGCAGATGGCCCATCAACGGCCCCAATGTGCGCAGACGCTCGATGCGGACTCGATTACCCCAACTGATCAGGCCGGGCGTACGCCCCTGTAGCTTGGGGAGGTCAATCTTATGGAAGCCTTTGCCCCGGTAGGCTAACCAATCGGTAACCTTCTTACCGCACGCACCGCACTAGGTAGCGCGGGCGTAGTTCAAATCGCTGCGCAGACCACTTTTATTCCTGTAGTGGAACGTGAACACATCGGTGTGAGCGCAGACACGTTTCGACGGAGCACCATGATGATTGGAGGCCATAGGTTCACCACTGATTACGATAGTGAACCCAGTGTCACTCAACTTTTCAAAGTGCAAGGGGGGCGTTTTATAGTCTTGGATCACACGGGGTGGAAGCAAAGCCACCGGGATAGCGACCTCACTCAAGCCCCCCTGAGGCGGGCCTCAATGAGACAATTCCTAGCACGAAAAAAAACCCGCCGAACAGACTGTGTGAAAACCTAGCAATCTGCATCGCGGTTTAAGAAAATGCCCCGTATCGAAAGATATGGGGCATTTTTGTTATGGCTTACATTCAAGGTCAAGCGCGCGATCAGACCAGCATTTTTCCGGTTTCGCTGGAAGATTTAATCCCTGAGGAACACCTCGTTCGCGTGATTGATGCCTTGGTTGCCAAGCTCGATCTCATACGCTTGGGCGTTCGACAAGGCGGTGCCCAAAAGCACAGGCCGCCCCTCTTACGATCCGGCAGATCAGCTCAAGCTCTATCTGTACGGCTATTTCCAGCGTATCCGCTCCTCCCGTCGTCTCGAAGCCGAATGCCAGCGCAACATCGAAGTCATGTCGTTACTCAACCGCCTCAAACCAGATTTCAAGACCATTGCCGACTTTCGCAAGGACAACAAACAAGCGTTCAGTGCAACGTGTCGGGCCTTCGTGCAGTTCTGCCGTACAGTCGGTTTGATTGCTGGCGACCTGGTTGCCATTGATGGCAGTAAATTTCAGGCGGTAGCCTCTTAGCGGCGCCATCTGAACGTGAAACAGCTCAAGCGCCAGCAGGAAAAACTGGATAAACGCATCGCCCAATATCTGGCCGAACTGGATGAGGCCGATACAGCCGAAGCGGGTGAAACCATTGACCGCAGCGCCATCAAGACAGCGCTGAAGTAACTTGAAGCCCGGCAACTGAACAACCTGACCTGCCAGGCGCTGATGAAGTCGATGGGGATCGAGCAGTTCAACACCGGCGAAAGCGATGCCCGAATGATGCGCACGCCCAAAGGCCCGCGGGTGGCTTATAACGTACAAACCGCCGTGGACGCTGAACACTGCTTGATCCTGCATCACGACGTGACACAAGACGGCAACGATACCCAGCAACTTGAGCCCATGGCCATGCGGCGAACCATCCCCCTCGCCACCATTGTCGCCACCGGGGGTTCCACCGTCCGGATCTTCGATATCACCAATTTCATCGTCGGTCTTTGCCTGTACGACTGCTTTAAGAGTCGTTCCATCCACGGCAAACTGCTCGACGTTCAACAGATAGGAACTGCTGGACACGGCCACGCCACTGTCAGCGATGGAGCCAGCCTCCACCAGGACATACTCAACGCCTTCTTTTGTCGGCGTAAAGTCATAAGGCTTGGCTGAAACCGTCACCGCCGAACCCGCGTCGAAAGTTGCCGTACCAGAGACATCGAGGTAAGCAGTGTTCGGGTCGGTGTCATTGGCGAGCATCAGATCCATCGCCGATCCGCCTGCCAGGCGTAGATCGCCCTTCAAACTGCTTTGGGACGTCCGCAGATACAGGCGTGCATTCTTGCCAATGTTCATCGAGTTAGCCTCGATGTTCTTAGCGGTGACAATGGAGGACCTGTCCTCCAGGACATTCAATTGGCTAAGACCAAGAATGTCACCGGTTACCGATCCGCCCCCCAGGTTCAGGGTTGTGTGATCGCCACCGTCAATGGCGGCGATGGTGCCCAGAATAGTGCCTCGGCCGCTGTTGTTGATTACCAAATCAGACGCGCCGGTGTTGACGATGCCAACGCCCGAAGAAGAGATCGTGGAAGTGTTTTGAACAACCGCGGTGCCAAGGTTACCGTCGTCGTATCCCTGGACATTGTCGACATAGATGGTAGTCACCCCCCGGTCTGGGATGCCTTGTGCGCCTACGGCGTTAATCACACCGCTGTTGACCAACGGCCCAAATTTCGAGTCTTGGAGCACAACGCTTCGGGCACCCGAACCACTTGCGTAAAGGAGACCAGAGTTGGAAATACCGCCTTTTACGTCTGCCCCAGCCAATTTAAGGGCAATGGACTGTTCGCCGTTGACCGAAATCACTCGGCTGCTGGTTAGTGATCCGCCAATCTCATACTGGCCGTCATTGACGATCCCCAGCCCCACGACGAAGTGACCACTGCCGAAGATTTCGTTGGTGTTTTCAATGTTGCCTTCGATATCGGAGTTCTTCACCAGAATCCCGTAAGTGGCCGGGGTACCTACCGATAAGCACGTCAGCGTGCACGCCAAGCGCAGCTGCCAGACGCCACTCAGAGTGGCATTGAGTGGAAGGCCCAACTCATTGTCACCTTTAGCGGGGCCTGTACGTCGATCGCCTGCAGTCGCCAGTTAGCGATCGCTTAGCTGAGAGGCGACTGATTGATGAAATCGTAGGGGATTAGGCCCGCCGCGGAGGGCAGTTGGCGCCAGTAAGAGCCTTCTATCGCGCCGATTGCCCGCTTTAAAAACGACCCGTGGGGATAATAGATTCGTTCACCGCTGCTATAAAGGTCATCAAGCGGATGGCGTACGGTTACCGGGATAGCGAATTCTTTTTCATGAAGATCAAGAACGTCTTTCCCGGTAATCCGTGAAGAACCTTTAAAAAGGCCTCGTCGATCGAGGCCTTTTTTACGCTCGACTACAGGAAGCTATACGTGTAGTTGAAGATCAGGCGAGTCTGGTCCTGGTCGGCGATGCTTTCGCCGCTACCACGGTAAGCTCCGTGACGCACGGTAGCGCCGAAGCCTTTGAGCACGCCGTCCTGGAATAAGTAGTCAACACGCATGTCGCGTTCCCACTCGGAGTAGTCGCCGTTGCCGCTCTTGTTCTTGATGTCGTCGCCGCTCAGGTACGAAATCGACGCCTTCAGGCCAGGCGCCCCGAGGCGGGCAAAGTCATAAGAGTACTGACCGAAGGTGGTGTTCTCGCCGGCGCGGGCGAACTGGTTAACCATGCTGTCGGTGAACAGATAGAAACTGGAACCACCGGCGCCTTCGAGACTGCCATTGCTGCCCCGAACGCTGCCCTGGTTCAACCAGACGAAACCTCCGTCGTCGCCGACTTGCTGGTGGCCGAGCAGGAATGCATGACCACCCAGGGTGTAAGTGAACATGGCGCTCCACGTCTTGTTGTCGACCTCGTTCGCGTTCTTGGCAAAACCACCGTTATTGTCGAAGAAATAACCGGTCTGGCCGTTTTTGCCGTCGGAGCGGCTGTCGAAGTAGCGTAAGTCAGTCTTGAAGGACTGCTCGGTACTAATCGGCAGGACGTGCACCAGGCCCAAGAAGTTCTGCGTATAGTAGTTTTCCAGGTTCGAGTAGTAGTACTGCAGCGTCAGGTCTTTGGTAACTTTCCAGTCAGCACCGCCGAAACGGAACTGGTTGCTGTCCTGGGTTCCGCCAGACACCGCGAGGCCGGTACGGTTGCTCGAAGCTCGGCCGTAGGCATGCTCTAACTGACCGGCAGTGAAGGTCAGGTTGTCGATTTCCTTGGACGTGACGATGCCACCATCAAAGGTCTGCGGTAGCAGACGACTGTCGTTCGCGACAAGGATTGGCAGGTTTGGCGCCAGTGCGCTACCGAGGCGGCCTTCAGTCTTGGAGATACGCGCCTTGAAGTTACCGCCGATGCGGCTCCACTCGTCTACCGCAGAGCCATCGCTGTCACTTGGAAAGAAAGTGTTGTTAGCGTCGGGACGATGGCCACGACCGCCATCCAAATGGATGCCCCAAAGCGCTTGAGCGTCGAAACCGATACCGATGGTACCCGGGGTGAAGCCAGAGGCGTAATCGAGCTTGAAGCCTTGGGCTGACTCGCGCTGGTCGGCGCCGCCTTCACGGTTGTCGGCATTGTAATACATGGTCCGGGAACTGATCGAGGCCTTGCTGTCTTCGATAAAACCGGCAGCGCCGGCTTGCTGAGCCAATACCCCAACGGCCACGGCAAGCGCCAATCTGGACTTGTACATGTTTTGCTCCTCTGGTTTTCTAATTCTTGTGTTCATAATCTGAGAGCCTATCGACCCCTGACCACGGATGCGCTCTAATTACTAGAGCATGAACACCAAGTCAAACAAAATTGGCCACTTCAAGAGTTTGCTCTTGCGCGCAGGCTTACTGAACGTAGATTAATGACATTTTCATAAATGGCCGGCCGCGAAGACTGAGTGCAACACCTCACCCTCCGTAAGGTGCCGCCATGTCTTTTACAGAGCTCAGCATCGAAGATGCGCGCCACGATCCAGGTAGGGCAATATCAGGATCTTAGTTGTAACGGCTTGCATTAGAAAACGGCCGGACTCGCAATCTCAAATTAACTGCGACTGACGATGCGCTCGGGCTCACATTTGCTGCGAGTGAGCTTGCATTCACTCGCGCCGGCTTGCATTCCATCACGATGGGCTCACGTCTTCTGCAAGTGACATCAATGGCGCAGACCGTCTAACAAACCAGGGCTTATTGGACGATGCTCACCCGCCGCTTATGGTGTTCGGCGAGCAATAACCTGCCTACCATGGTGCGCCGCCGCAACCAGTCGCTCATTGATCATGATCAACTACTTGGCATTGAGCGCTTCGGAAAAGTAGTTTTTGCTCACGACAAGACGAAGCGAAACAGCTTAGCCGGCTTGGCGGGAAACGTCAGTTTGAGCACAGCTCAGCTTGCCGCCTGTCAGGCTCAGTTCGGCGGTATTGCCCGACGACGCTTCGCTCACCACTCTAAAGTCGCTGCTCAGTCCGAGCCGCATCTCACCAGCACGTAATGTCGTGGGCAGTAGTCGCTATCGCGATATGGCCGAAGCAGACCGTCCTTGGACATTAACTTTTCAGCGATAGTTGTCCTTGAGGGCGTTATGTATCGCGGTCGCCGCAGTCGCCGCATGGGCGACTCCAACACTCATCTGATTGAGCGCGTTGACTACATCACCCGCCGCGTACAACCCCAGGACCGACGTGCGCTGGTCGGTGTCCACCACCAACTCGCCATTGCTGTCAAAAGTTACGCCGAGGCTTTTAGCCAACTCGGTCCGTGCGTTGCAGCCAAGCATCGGGTATAGGGTGTCGAAACTGAGTTCGCCGCCGTTAGCCAAGCGTATCGCCACACGATGCCCTTTGATCTTGCGGATCTGCGCGATTGGATCCTCGACGAGCCGGATGCCTGCCTGTGCAAGTTTGAGACGTTCGTCGTTGTCTAGTTCTCTGCTGCCCGGTTGCACAATTAGTGTGAGCTGGCGGGTGTAGGTACGGAGAAATAGCGCATGCCTGAAACCTTCCTTGGCGGAGGCGAGAAGAGCAATGTCCTGGTCGATGACATCGTATCCGTCGCAAATCGGGCACCAACGCACATCGCCACCGAGAGTGGCCTCACGTAGATCGGGTATCTCGGGAGGCTTATCAATAACGCCGGTGGCAAGAAGCACAGTCGACGCCACAACGTGGTCATCATCGATGTCGGCGATGAAGTCGTCTCCTCGCTTTGATAGTGCTTGCACAGTGGCTCGTCGGACATAAATATTGTAGCGCTCTGCCTGATTGCGTAGTCGTGCCAACAACTCGGCGCCCGAAACACCTTGAGGAAAACCGGGATAGTTGTGCGTGATCGGGATCAGCTCTGCACGGCTCTGGCCGGCATCGACCAATAGAACCTGGCGGCGATAGCGCGCTAAATAGATAGCCGCCGTCAGCCCGGCAGGGCCTGCACCGACGATAAGGCAATCCACCATATGATAATAAGCCTGCCTGCTTGTCATCTGTCTCTCCAGGTTTTGCCAATGCTGTCAGACACCAGAGTCATTACGTAGTGAACTGAGAGCTTCCAATTCTGCGCGGATCCGGCGGCCATATCCAGCGTTGCAGCGGGGCACTCATCCGCGGATTAAAGAGTGCCGCGGTCAGGGCAATACCGGCCATCATGCAGTCATCGAAATTAGCCCGGACAGAACGCTTTGCCCCACGTTCTGGTCAAGTAATGCCTCTACAGCTCCCAAGCAATTGGGCTTCTCCAGGCATAGTAACCGAGCATCGTCTCAGGCTCAGATCAGTGCCTCTGCTTGCAGACCTTTGACCTAGCTCGAATGGCTCTGGAAATCCATGGACCAAGCGGAACTTAGTTTTCGTCCAGTATCCGTTCAAGGTGATGGTCATGGTTTTTTATTTGTTTTAATCCACTGATCGAAGACGGCGATTTCCTTTTCCTGTGCGGCAATTATGTCCTTGGCCATACGTAGCATCTCTGGATTTTTTCCGTTTTTGAGTTCGGCTTGCGCCATCTTGACTGCCATCTGGTGATGCATGCGCATGTTGGCCGCGAAGTCATAATCCACATCGCCGGTTTTGGACATGCCACCCATTTTTTTCATGCCGTCCATCTTCGAGTGATCCATCTGCTCGGAAGGCATCGGCATCGATTCGCTTTTCACGGGTTCTGCGGCACTGGTCCACGTCGGCGCTGTTACCATGACCGCGACAGCCATCGCTACCGCCCTCATCGACAAAGTGAACCGGCTAGAGCTGTTGTGCTTGATATGCTGTGACATGTGAATCTCCTGTTAGAGGGCGGAAGATTGGCATATACATACCATTGCCCCCGCGCACGTAAATCGCTACTTCTGTACCTGCATGGGGCTAGACTAACCTTCGCCACCAGCCATTTGGCGGCAGCTCTCTGCGCATTCGCGACAGGCCTTGACGCAATCTTCCATATCACCGACCTGTTCGCAGCTCCTGGCATAGGCCTCACACTCGGCGCAAACTCCGCACACGTGGTGGTGAAAACGGAACCGCTCAACAAAAAATTAGCCGACGCCTGATAGATTCGGCGCAGTTGATCATTAGGCGAAAATGTTCGGCTTCAAGGTGTTTGCCCCTGGCCTCAAGGCTACCAAGCATAATGCGGGCAAAATGCCATTTCATCGTTTTCAATTTAATTATGCTCAAGGGCGCACATTTCACCCTAGACCACGCCCAGCGGACAGTCGACTGAAATTAAGATTACATTTCTGTCAGCTTCTAGTTTGTTAGTGTTTCGTTGTGCATGGGTATTAAGCAGCATCCGATCCTGTTTAACTGACGAGGAGTAAACCACAATAGGTGCATTGCCAGAGAGGACATTAACAGAGAAAATATCATACCTTACACATAAGTAATGTTAGCGGCAGCTTTTTGACAGGTATCACTTGCTACTATCTAATTACAAGTTAGATATAGGAAGATGAAAATCATGAAAATATTGAATGCAGGCATCGCTATTGCAATGTTGGCAGCTTCCTCCGCAACCATGGCTGAAGGCGGAAAGGATCGCGTCTACGGTCGAATGTTGCAAGCGAATCAGCAGGCAATGGAGCAATATGCCATCAAAAACGGTAAAGCCGCGCCTGAAATTGTCCACTATAAGTATGGGCTGGACCTTGACATTGCAAAGGTGGTTAACGTGACTCCAACCGCTGAGTATTGTGGGCTGGTCCCTTCGCACATGACCTACGAAGACTCTAGGGGCAATCTCAACACCATCGAGTACCAAGTGTTGGGCAGCAACTGTCCTCATGGCGGCTGATCGCTTAAAAAGCCAAACACCGGAAATGTAAAAAGCAACTAATTGCACATTCAACAAGCCTTGCATCAAGCTGACAAAAAAGTAATTTTCTTTTCAAGTGACGCCACAGTTATCTTTCATGTGGAATTATCGTATCCGCTCCATGATACCCACATTCAAAGCCGCCCTCTGATCGCCGATGCTGTGCTCCCGATTTCCATCAGGAGCCCATCACCATGATGCGTCCCAATGCCAGCGTTGAAAAAGTGTACCTCTACCCAAAGCCGGTAGATTTTCGAAAGTCCATTGATGGCCTAGCTGCGCTGGTCGAACTGGATATCAAGGTCGCGGTGTTTGACCCCGTGCTCTTTGTTTTTCTGAATCGCCACCGTAACCGGGTCAAAGTGTTGTACTGGGAGCGTAACGGCTTCTGCCTTTGGCTCAAGCGCCTGGAGTCCGAGCGTTTCAAGACTTCACCCGAAGAGGTGGACGAGGCTATCGTGCTGACCGTCCAAGAACTGAACTGGCTACTGGATGGATTTGATCTCTGGCGCAACCGTCCACACAAGGTTTTAACGCCAAGATTCGTCGCCTGACGGGTATAATCCGGGCATGAATTTGATGCCTGAAGACCTCCCTGACGACCCTGTTCTGCTCAAGCAAATGTTGCTTGAGGCACTCAGTCGTCAGCAGGTAACGGCTGAGGCATACCAGACTCATATCGTCGATCTGAAAGAACAGATCAAGCTGCTGCGCGACCGTTTGTTCGGTCGCAAATCCGAGCAGACCGTTGAACCCAATACCCCTCAACTGGCGTTGTTCAACGAGCCCGAAAGCGAGCCGATGCCTTCAATCGGCGACGCTGACGAAGAAGTTGTTGCTCCGACTTCACGTCGTGGCAAGCGCAAGCCTCTGTCTACTGATCTGCCGCGCATCGAAGTCATCCACGAACTTCCCGAGCACGAACTGACGTGTGCCTGTGGTTGCCGCAAGCATGTCGTCAGCGAAGAAACTAGCGAGCAGCTGGATATCGTGCCGATGCAAATCCGCGTGATCAAACACATCCGCAAAGTCTACGGGTGTCGTGGTTGTGAAGCGGCGCCGGTCACTGCTGACAAACCGGCTCAGTTGATCGAAAAGAGCATGGCCAGTCCGAGTGTCTTGGCGATGTTGTTGACCACTAAATACGTCGACGGCCTGCCGCTGCATCGTTTCGAAACGGTACTTGCCCGGCATGGTGTGGACATCCCTCGCCAAACCTTGGCGCGCTGGGTCATCCAGTGCGGCGAGCACTTGCAACCGTTATTAAATCTGATGCGGGATCGGTTGCTGGAAAGCCCGGTCGTCCACTGTGATGAAACCCGCGTCCAGGTACTTAAAGAACCGGATCGAGACCCAACCAGCCAATCCTGGATGTGGGTGCAAGCCAGCGGGCCGCCGGATCGAAAAGTCGTGCTGTTTGACTACACCTCCAGCCGTGCGCAGGAAGTGCCGTTGCGCCTGCTGGAAAGTTATCGTGGCTACGTCATGACCGATGATTACGCGGGTTACAACGCCTTGGCATTACAGCCCGGAGTGGAACGTCTGGCGTGCATGGCCCATGTGCGGCGCAAGTTTGTCGATGCTCAAAAGGTACAGCCCAAGGGCAAGGCGGGACGTGCCGATATCGCCCTGACGATGATCAACAAGCTGTACGGCATCGAGCGTGAACTGAAGGGCGTCAGTGACGAGCAACGATTTATCGGCAGACAGGAAAAGAGCCTGCCGATCCTGGCCCAGTTGAAAAGCTGGCTGGATAAAACGCAGTCCCAAGTGACGCCGCAAAGTGTGCTGGGCAAGGCGGTTAACTATCTGGCCAACAACTGGAGCCGGCTTGAGCGTTACGTGGAGGCCGGGTTTTTACCGATCGACAACAACGCGGCGGAACGCGCGATAAAGCCGTTTGTTATCGGTCGCAAGGCGTGGCTGTTCAGCGACACGCCCAAAGGCGCTACCGCCAGTGCTCAGATCTACAGCCTAGTGGAGACCGCCAAGGTCAACGGCCAAGAGCCTTATACGTGGCTACGCCACGTACTGGAGCAGTTACCACATGCGCAGTCGGTGGCAGACTATGAGGCACTGTTGCCGTGGAACTGCTCGCCAGAGATATCACGTTAAACCTGAACCCTAACGTGGGGTGAGTGGATCGAATCGTACGCTAGGGAAGCCTCGACATCCTTTGGTGTACCGCCAAATCCACCAACACGTAATAGACTGCGGACATTTTTAGAGCTTCCAAACCCCGGTAAAACTGAGCGTCCCACCCCCGGTACAAGAAACGTCCTACCGCTGGTACAGATCTGAAGTGGCTCCCATAGGCAGAGATAGGGCGCAATTCTGTATTTATGTGGCATAGAAATGGGTCGATTTTCTATTCTTGTGCCACTGAAATAGCCGGGTTTGGCATTCTTGTGCCACTGAAATGGCCGGGGTTGGCATTCTTGTGCCACTGAAATAGCTGGTCTTGGCATTCTTGTGCCAGCTAAATAGGAAGTGGACTATTTATGTGCCACATGTTCCTGGCAGTCCACTGGCTACTAGCTAAGTCACGAGTAGAAAATCTCGGTACGGTGGATGGCTCGGCTGATGATGCTAGAACACAGTTCTCGCTCCAGCCTAAGCTGTCGGCGTTGGATGTGGGGTTAATGGAGCGGTTACGAATTATCACCGACGGAACGTAAGGTTGTCAGCTGCCCCCCTATAATCATAAAAACATTTAACATAGAGCCTCTGCCAAGCTATCCCCCGGTGTCAGGATAGTTGTCGCCTCTTCGAATTTCCCTAAGGAAGGTCTGAAGTAGTCAGCGGTTTTTGATGCCCTCCTTGGTTGAGGTTCAAAAAAACGCTGGTCTGGTCGAAAATCAGACCTTTCCTGTTCTTAATTCATCGTTTCACCCTCGAACAACGCCTTTTCCAGGCGTTCTACCCGCATCACAGCCGCACCTCTCCCGCAACCAGCAGCCGTTTTCGCATCATCCACAGGTTCGACAGGGCAAATAGCGTGGCCTGTTGCGCGGTGTTTTTCATGAGTCCTCGATAACGCACTTTCGTGTAGCCAAACTGGCGCTTGATCACCCGGAACGGATGCTCAACCTTGGCCCTGACCTGTGCCTTCGCGTATTCGATCTTGCGTCGCAGGCGACCGATCAAACTCTTTTCTCCGTACTTTTTGTAGCTGCTGGGCCGCGCCGCAATCGACCAGATCATCGTGCGATCCTGATGTTCAGGACGCTTGTCCACGCCGGTGTAACCGGCATCGCCAGACACGTAAGATTCCTCGCCATGCAGCAACTGATCGACCTGCGTCACGTCCGCCACATTGGCCGCCGTGCTCACCAAGCTATGCACTAAACCGGATTCGGCATCGACGCCGATGTGCGCTTTCATCCCGAAAAAATACTGATTTCCTTTCTTCGTCTGGTGCATTTCGCAATCGCGCTTGCCGTCCTTGTTCTTGGTCGAACTGGGTGCATGAATGATCGTTGCATCGACCACTGGGGATTCCATGCGCACTTGGACAGCGATTCCACGCTGACTTGGACACTCATTCCACGGCCACTTGGACACTGATTCCACGAGCACTTGGACAGTGATCTCTCACTGATCCGACCCAAGCTCAGGCAGGCAGCAACGCAGGATTATTCACTACCATCGACCTCTTTTCTCGAAGCGAAGAGGTCGTCGTGGAGCGTATATCCATGCGTAAAATCCGAGAGGTACTACGCCTAAAGTTCGACGCCGGCCTGTCCGTGCGCAAAATTGCTACCAGCCTGCGCATTAGCAGCGGCAGTGCCGGCAATTACCTGCACCGCTTCAACGCTTGCGGGCTGACTTGGCCCACGCAGTTGTCGGACGCCGAACTGGAGCGACGTCTATTCCCGCCAGCGCCGACGGTGCCCAGTGATCAACGTCCGATGCCGGACTGGGCTCATGTCCATGCCGAGTTACGTCGCCCCGGCGTCACCCTGGCCCTGCTTTGGCAAGAGTATCGGCTCACCCACCCGCAAGGTTTCCAATACAGCTGGTTCTGCGAGCACTACCGCCTCTGGGCTGCCAAGGTCGATGTGGTCATGCGCCAGGAACACCGTGCAGGCGAGAAGCTGTTCGTTGATTACGCCGGCCAGACCGTGCCGGTCATTGATCGGCGAACCGGCGAGATACGCCAAACGCAGATCTTCGTCGCCGTCCTCGGCGCGTCCAGCTACACCTTCGCCGAGGCCACCTGGTCGCAGAAACTGCCCGACTGGCTGGGCTCGCACGTGCGCTGCTTCGCCTTTCTCGGCGGTACATCGCAGATCCTGGTGCTCCATTATGTGGCGTGCCACATAATCGGGCTTTTGTTCCCTTCGCCGTTATGTGGCACTGGCTCGGCAGCCCCAGGAATGATGGGTGGCGCTCGAGCCGAGGGGCACATAAGAATCAAAGGGAATCGAGCCATTTCAGCAAGTCGACGTCCCGGTGCCAAGCGCCTTCTTGGGAGGATGCCGCCGAGGATTGATCGGGTGGAGCGCACAGGGCGACGGCAGCCTCCTTGGTCCGGATGTTGATCTCAGCATAACGGTTCGTCGTTTCCAGACCGACGTGACCCAGCCAGGCCCGAATGACGTTGATTTCAACTCCGGCCTCAAGCAGGTGCATCGCTGCGGTATGCCGGAACACATGCGGAGAGATGCGCCGAGCCTCGCCGCTATTGGGTGAGGCTTGCGGTAGATTCGCCGCGTACCGTTTGACGAGCTTGTACAGGCCAAAGCGTGTCAGGGGGGCGTGAAGCCGAGAATAGAACAATGGGGCGTCGGGTTTACCTTCATGGACCGACTCGAGCTGCTTGAGCAACTGTGCGGTCTCGGGCCAAATCGGACAGGCGCGCCACTTGTCCCCCTTGCCGTGGAGCCTCACTCGATGAGGGCCATCGAGATCGATATCCTGGACGCGCAAATCAGCAATTTCCTGCACTCGGGCGCCGGTGTTGTACATCAAGGTCAGGATGGCGCGATCGCGCAGACCGGCGGCCGTCGTCGGAATCGCCGCGAGCAATTGATCAACTTCGTCACGCTCAAGGTAATAGGTCGGTGGTGGCGGACAGCGCTTGGTGGGAATGGCCTCAACCCGTTCTGCCTCGGCCAGCATCTCCGGTGCACGACTTGCAAGGTAGCGAAAGAAGGTGCGTAGCGCGGCCAGCCGCTGATTGCGGGTGCGCACTTGGTTGCCGCGCTGCGCCTCGAGGCTCTGGAGAAAAGCGAGCACCTCGTCGGCAACCAGATCCGTGAGTTTGAGGCGGGTGATGGGACATTGACGCCGATCTGCAATCTGCTTGAGAAACAGTTTCAGGACATCACGATAGCTGCGGATCGAACTGGGGCGCAGACCTTTCTGCACCTTCAGATGGTCCTCGAAGAAGGACCTGACCACCGTACCGAGCTCGTTCATGGCTGCTCTCCGGCCGGTGGTGACAGGTGCGCGTAGTTCCTGAACCGTGCACTGGCCTCGCCCAGAAGTTCACTCGTGATCGTCAGATATACGGCGGTCGAGGCCGGATCGACATGCCCGAGGAAAGTGGCCAGGTGAAGCAGTCGGCGGTTGGGATCAATCCCTTCCCGATACCAACGCAACAAGGTGCCGACGGCAAAGGAATGACGTAGGTCATGGAGCCTTGGCGCAGCGACGCCAGGCCGACTTTCCAGCGCCAGTTTCGGCACCAGTGCGTGAAAGGTCTGACTGATGGTGCCCGAATTCACTGCCTGTCCCTGAGTGAAGCCGAACAGGGGCTGGGTTGCATCGGGAGGCGAGGTGCCGAAATGCTCGGCGAGATAGCGCTGTAACCGCGCCGCCATGTGCGGGCCAAACGGCACAAGGCGATCCTTTGCGAACTTGGTCTGCCGGATCATGAGCGCATCGCGGGACAGGTCCACATCACCGACCTTGAGCCGAGCAACTTCCCCAACCCGCAGCCCCAGGCCGTAAAGCAGCGCAAACACGGTTTCATAAATCAAGCCGCGGTGCCGGCCTTTGGGACGATCGGGCAACTGCCGTGCCGTTTCCAGCAGCCGACGTGCCTGGGCGAGATTGAAGATATACGGGATGCGTTGCCCGGTGTTCCGCCGCGGGCCAGCGCTCACCGGCGTCTTCGTCATCAGCTCCTGCATCACCAGCCAGCCGAAGAAGCGCTGCAGTACGCCAAGCAGATGGTTGTAACTACGGGGCCTTGATCGCGGGCGGGATGCGAGGAAGCGCTCGATGTCCTGGGTGGTCACGGCCGCCAGATCCTCGATTCCGGAGGTGGCCAGAAATCGCTCCAGCAGGTGCAGGGTGGCTTCTTCCGTATCGTACTTGCGATTGAGGGAGCGCTTGTAGGCCAGGAAAGCATTGATCACTTGATGCACCGAGGCGCCGACAGGAACCAAAGGGGTATTCATAGTGCCTCCCCATCGCCAAGAGCGACTTCACGCAAAGCTTCGGTGGCGACCTTGGCGTAGATTTCGGTGGATGATGGGGAGCGATGCCCAACATAGTCGCCGATGGCCTTGAGCGAGAATTCTGCGTCGACGAGGCGCTGGACGCAGGTGTGTCGGAGCGTATGGGCGCCTGCCCGCCGTACCGTGATCCCGGTTTGGCGCAGATAGAATCCTGCGCTCTGCGAGATGGCGCTGGCGCGCAGTGGCAGTCTGGGGGCCAGGGTACGGAAGAATAGATGTCGATCCGCGGTCTGCGGCCGGCCATGCTGCAAATACTCCAGGATGGCCGTTCCGACCACGTTGGCCAACGGATAGGCTGTCCAGTGGCCAGCCTTGCGCTGCGGTACTTGCAACCGGTCACGCTGCCAATCAATGTCGTCCAGGGTGAGCGATGCGACTTCGTGGGCGCGCAGCCCATAGGTGACAAGCAACAGCAAGATCGCGTAATCCCGGCGGCCGCGCACTGTTCGTCTATCGACCACGGCCAGCATCCGCCGGACATCGTCCCAACTGATCGATCTCGGCAACTCGGCCAGCCGATAGGCTTGAGGCATCTCGACGGCTTGGCTGAGGTCATGCGTCAGAATCTGCTCCCGCTGGCAGTAGCGCAGAAACACCTTCAACACTGCGCACAGGCCACGCCGCGAATTGGGGGAGAGCTCGGGCGCGCTATCGACAACGAAAGCGGCCAGGATTGCGGTCGAAAGCTGTTTGAGCGATGTCACCTCTTGTCGGGCAAGGAATGCCGCAAAGCGGTTGAGATAGTGCCGGTAGTGTCGAACCGATGTCTCTTTGAGAC
The DNA here is from genome assembly GCF_057838865.1 of Pseudomonas sp. KH_021. NCBI lineage: Bacteria > Pseudomonadati > Pseudomonadota > Gammaproteobacteria > Pseudomonadales > Pseudomonadaceae > Pseudomonas > Pseudomonas sp. KH_021. The sequence continues at coordinate 241,869 of NZ_JBYQOU010000002.1, forward strand.
CACGCTCTTCGCGCAAGTAGGCAAAGAACCCGGGGGCTTCTGCCAGAAATGGCTCAGGCTGCGGGTGACGGCCCCCGCCGTGGTGCTCGGGATGGACCAGCCTGAGCATCTGGTTGACCGGATTGCGGGCATCTTCCTCTATCTTGACCCTGGCCTCCTTGCTCACGCCTGCTTTCGCATGTTCGCTGAGCCAGTGCTGGGCGAAGTCATCGACCAAGGCTGCAGCCTGTGCCAGGGTTTGGGCGCCGTGCTCTTGGGAAAATTGGCCAAAATGGCACAGCATGGGCACGCGCCGATAGACGTTTCGAACGGCATAGCCTTCCTGTTCCAGCCACTCCACGTAGACCTCGATTGCCGAGCCAAGCCAATTGCCGCGAATCCGATCGACGGTTTGCGGCTTCAAGAAATAACGTTCCAACATGACAACCTCCATTCCAGGAAACAGGGTGGAAGGTCATCATCCGACTAAGGTGAAACGTTATGTGGCGTTTACCGGCGCAGTCGCCTTCAGGTACGGCCAAACGCCCCCGCCGGGCACATAACGACGAAGGGAACAAAAGCTCCATTATGTGGCGTGCCACATAATCCGGTACCAGGATCTGCGATGTGCCGCCGAAAAAAGCGAAGCAGCGGGCGTGTGAGCCCAGCCAGTCGGGCAGCTTCTGCGACCAGGTAGCTTCGGCGAAGGTGTAGCTAGAGGCGCCCAGGACGGCGACGAAAATCTGGGCCTGCCGAATTTCGCCGGTTTTCCGGTCGATAACTGGCACGGTCTGGCCGGCGTAATCGACAAACAGCTTTTCGCCAGCACGATGTTCCTGGCGCATGACCACATCGACCTTGGCGGCCCAGAGGCGGTAGTGTTCGCAGAACCAGCTGTACTGGAAACCTTGCGGGTGAGCGAGTCGGTACTCTTGCCAAAGCAGGGCCAGGGTGACGCCGGGGCGGCGTAACTCGGCGTGGACATGAGCCCAGTCCGGCATCGGGCGTTGATCGCTGGGGACATCGGAGAGAGGCGGAAAAAGACGCCGTTGCAACTCCGCATCGTTCAAAGCACACGGCCAAATCAGCCCGCTGGCAGCAAAACGATTGAGGTACTCACCGATGGTCGCGCGACCCACTTTCAAGCTGACAGCGATCTGGCGAGCAGACAGGCCGACCTCGAATTTGAGACGTAGCACTTCCTTAATTTTACGCATGGATAACCGCTCCACGACGACCTCTCTGCTTCGATAAAAGAGGTCGATGGTAGTGAATTAATCCTGCGTTGCTGCCTGCCTTATGGGTGGCCGGATGGCCATGGAATGGGTGGCCGGATCATCGTGGAATCAGTGGCCGGATGTTCATGGAATAGGTGGCCGGATGCCCGTGGAATCCGCAACCACTGTTTTAGGTTTCCGAAGGGATGCTCCACGATGAATCTTCGGCTGACCATCATTTCGGGGTGCGCCTGCATTCGCCGCTCCATGCGTTCGAACGCCTCTTCGTGAGCATGGCGTGAGACGTATCGGCGCCGGGCCTCAGTGCATTGCGCTTTCAGCGGACAGTCGGCGCAGTCGCTGATCGCCGCCTGGTAGATACGATCGCCCTTACTGGTTTGCTTGAGTGTCAGCCATTTACCGGCGGGACATTGATATCGATCCTGCGACGCATCGTAGGTAAACACTGTTCGGTCAAAGAACTCCTTTTCCTTGCCGCTGGAGTTGCCTGACCGATTGGGCGGTACATAAACCGTGATGTTCTCATCCTCGCAGGCCTGGAACTGCTTGCCATTCGAGTAGCCTGCATCGGCAGTCACCGTCAATTCATCTTGCTGCAAGTGTTCCTTGGCGGCCTTGGCCATAGGCTCAAGTTGCTTGCGATCATCACTGTCCTGCGTGACTTCATGATGCAGGATCAGGCAATGCTCAGCGTCCACGGCTGTTTGCACGTTGTACGCGACCCTCGGTCCTTTGTGCGTTCGCATCATTCGGGCATCGCTTTCGTGGGTATTGAATTGCTCAAGCACCATGGATTTCATCGTTGCCTGGCAAGTCAGGTTGTTGGAGTGCCTGACTTCAAGTTGCACCAAAGCAGTCCTGACCGCCCTGCGATCAACCACCTCATCGGCTTCGGTTTTATCAGCTTCATCCAGCTCGGCCAGATACTGGGCAATGCGTTTATCCAGCTTCTGCTCCTGGTGCTTGAGCCGCTTCAAACTCATATGACGCCGCGAGGAAGCAACCGCCTGAAACTTGCTGCCATCGATGGCCACCAACTCACCGGCTATCAGACCGGCGGTTCGGCAGAACCGGACGAAGGCACGGCACGTCGCCACAAAGGCCGGTTTGTTGTTTTTGCGAAAGTCGGCGATGGTCTTGAAGTCGGGTTTGAGCCGGTTGATCAACCACATCACTTCGATGTTGCGCTGACACTCGGCTTCGAGCCGCCGCGATGAGCGAATCCGCTGGAAATAGCCGTAGAGATAGAGTTTTAGCTGATCGGCAGGATCATAAGAGGGGCGCCCGGTGCCTTTGGGCAGCGCTTTGTCGAAGCCCAGTTGCACCAGATCCAGCTTGGCGACGTAGAGGTCGATCACACGAACGAGGTGATCCTCGGGGATCAGTTCCTCCAGCGAGACCGGCAACAGGCTGGTCTGGCTGCGGGACTCTCCTTGGATGTAGGCCATAACGAAAAATGCTCCGTATCTTTCGATACGGAGCATTTTCTTTGAGTGCCGCACAGATTGCTAGGTTTTCACACAGTCTGCACTGGCTGGGTGTATGGCACAAAAGTCAATAAAAAAAAAGGCAAACATTACAAAATTGTAATTTTATGGTCATCTCTACGTTATCTACAGATTGCAACTATACAGCTCGGCGACGATACGGGAGCGCAACCTGCTTTCCGTAAACAATAATTCCAGCCGAAGAGCTTTCTAGTTCTGCCGAACCTAAGGAGTGATTAATGGTTAACAATACAAAATTTTCGATGGCCGCATTGGCAATGGTTGTCAGCTCTGTGCCTTCCATAGTGATTGCGGAGGAAAAGGCGGGAGGGTTTATAGAGGATAGCAGCCTGACAGTCCTGAACCGTAACTACTATTTCAATCGTGATCACCGCAACGGCCAGTCAAGCCCGACAGGCAACGGATATTCCGAAGCATGGGCACACGCTATTATTAGTAAATTTGAGTCTGGATTTACTCAGGGCACTGTGGGTGTCGGCATCGACGCGTTCGCTATGATCGGATTGAAACTCGACACAGGTGACGGCCGTAATGGCGGTCGTAGTTCGTTCGATGTACTCCCCGTCAATAGCGAAGGAAAGGCAAGGGACGAGTACACCAAAGTGGGGGGCGCGGCAAAAATTCGCGCATTTGACACCGTAGTAAAAGTCGGTGACGTATTCCCATCCAACCCAGTTGTTGCTGCCGGTGACTCGAGACTTCTGCCAGAAAGTTTCACCGGTGTGACGGCAACTAACACTAGTATTGAAGGCCTGACAGTTCAGGGCGGTCGCTTGCACGCCATGAGCCAACCAGTATCCAGCAATATGCGTGATAACTTCGCGACATTCTATGCGGGACCAGTTAACTCGCCTTGGGTCGGCTACTTTGGTGGCGACTATAACCTGAACAAAAATGTCATCATCAGTCTTTACTCCAGCCGCCTCAAAGACGCTTGGAATCAATACTATGCTGGCACGGGGTTGAATTACGAATTAACGGATGAGCTTTCCGTATTCGGTGGCGTGAACTACTACAAGGCTGTCGATGAAGGAAAAAAACTACTGGGTGAGTTCGACAACAATATCTGGAGCGGAAAAGTTGGTGTGAAGTATGGTGCGCACTCGGTTGCACTTTCTCACCAGCGAAATAATGGTAACGACGACTTCGATTATCTGCGTCAATCGGATTCCATTTTTCTTGACAACTCAATTCAGTACAGCGACTTCAACTCGCCGAAAGAACGCTCCTGGATGGTTCGTTACGATCTCGACATGAGCTCCTATGGCGTTCCTGGTTTGTCGTTTATGACACGCTATGCTCGTGGCACTGACGCTGACTACTCTAATGCAAACGCGACGTACATGCGGCGTGATGCGGACGGGAACCCATTGACTGACCAGAAACGTTGGGAGCGCGACATCGAAGTAAAATACGTCGTTCAGACAGGTTCCTTGAAAGACATGTCTTTCCGCCTGCGCCAGGCTAACACTCGCGCAACCGCATTTGAGTCGGACCTGGATGAAGTTCGTGTAATTGTTGAGTATCCATTAGCTATTCTGTAATACCTGAATGGGATGACTCGTCTTAGCGAACATCCCATTTTCCTAGTGTGCTGTTTTCGAAATAGCTTACCCATTTATCTGCGCTTCCATCACATCGCGTGCTCGCCGGATCTTGTTCAAAATCTCCTCTCCCTTTGTGTTCCAAACGTACCGGGTCGGTTGCGCGTTTCGTAATGCCAGGAAGGTGGTAATCGAACTTTCCAACTCGCGTACAGAGCCGAAACTACCGTCGCGCAAGAACACGGTAATGTCCCTGAAAAACCGCTCGACCATGTTCATCCAGGAGCTTGAGGTCGGCGTGAAGTGCACATGGAAACGCGGATGTTTCGCCAGCCAAGCCTTCACTTTTGCATGCTTGTGCGTCGCGTAGTTATCCACGATCAGATGCAGCTGGAGGTGTTTGGGAGTTTCCTTGTTGATTTTCTTGAGGAACGCCAACCACTCCTGATGGCGGTGCTGGCGCTCGATGCTACTGATCAGTTTGCCCTGGAGATAATCCAGCGCCGCGAACAGCGTGACCGTGCCGTGGCGAGTGTAATCATGGGATTTTGTTTGGATATGACCGACCCCCAAAGGCAGCCCGGGCTGGGTGCGCTCCAAGGCTTGAACCTGACTTTTTTCGTCGCAGCAGAGCACCAACGCCTTGTCTGGCGGGGCCAGATACAGCCCGATGACATCCCAGAATTTTTCCTCGAACTGCGGGTCGTTCGACACCTTGAAGGTACGTGTCAGATGAGGCTTCAAGTCATTGGCAGCCCATAGCCTTGTTGACGGTGGTCGCCGAGATGCCAGCGGCACGGGCCATGCTTCGGCAGCTCCAGCGGGGCTCGCCAATACGGGGCTTGGTGACCTGTTCGAGTACGCGACGGATCGTGTCGGTAGGAAGGGAGGATTTGCGTCCGCGGCCGGGCTTGTCGAGCAGGCCTTCTAGACGCAGCGTCTGAAAACGTTGGCACCAACAGGTGATCGTGGGGAGTGAGAAACCGGTCAAACGAGCGATTTCCACCCTTGAACAACCTTGGGCTGCCCGCAGGATCACTCGGGCGCGACGGCCGTCGCGCTGACTGATGGTGGCTGAGCGTACACGGCGGTTCAGTTCGGCCTGCTCTTCTGGGCTGAGGACAATCTCTTGGGCGTTCACTTGCGTTCCCCCGAGGGCTGGATGATAGGGAGAGTGTAGCCAAGACCGCAGAAAAATTATTTCGAAAACAGCACACTAGCAAGATTTCAAAATTGTCATTTTTCAATCATCTCCCTGTTAACTTGATTTGCTTATAGTGCGCGGGAGTTAATAGGAATCTAGCTAGCGCATCTGGTTGGATCCTATAGACAAGTAGCTAGTCTGTGAAAGTCTAAAACTCATTGCTGTTCAGTTGAAGTGTACATTCACCTTTGGAAGCTCCTTTGCTCCTTTGGAAAAGGTGAATTTTTAAGACGTCCCTCGGGACGTCTTTTTTTATGGGTGCGCCAGGCATGGCGCGTTGCGCGTGAGCGCAACCAGTTTGGCTGTGGTGGCCACGCTGGTGACTTGGAGGTGAAAGTCCTCTACACACCCGGCAAGGGGAAGTGTTAGCCGGAGGCAAGGGTGTCGCGGGCGACTGCGAATCTGAAGGAAGCCCGAGGCAAAATGCTGGCCTGACGAACAGGAAGCGGATAGAGGCGGCACAGCGGGGTAAGACGGCCCAAACCGTTAAAGCCCAATACTTGCACGGAACGCTGTGACGTAAATCCGACAGGCATAAGCAGGAAGGTCGCGCGAATTACCCTGGGAGATCTGTACGTTTGCCATTGTGCTACCGGGCGTCGAGAGGCGACGGGATGAGCGTGCAGAAGTCAGCCGAAGCCATAGTAAGTGGCGGTTAACCTCGTCACCAAGGGCCGAACAGGTTATGCCGCTGGTAGGCGTCAGAGTCTCGTTGAATACCGAAATGCAGAAATTTCTCCCAAAGAGGACTGTTACTCCGGTCGCGGTAGGAATGGCAGTCACCTGCCACCCCCCGCACAGATCCGTACGTGCGGAACTACCGCATAAAATGTGCTCAGCCACATTTTATGCGAAATGTGGCCCAGGCATGTTGCCGCTGACCGAAAACTGACCCAGTAGAGGCTGTTCTGCCGACTGAAAACTGACCCAGGTGTTCAACTGCTTCTGCTCAATTTTTGAGCAGGAGAACACAGGGTGATCAGCATGGAAATGATGGGCAAAATTCGGCGGATGTATTTTCGCGACAAGCTGTCGCTGCATCAGATAGCCAAGCGTACCGGGCTGTCGAGAAACACCATCCGAAAATGGGTCAGAGCACCCGAAGCAACTCAGCCGGCGTACCAGCGGCGCGCAGTCCTCAACAAACTCAGTCCTTTTCACGAGACGCTGGAGCAGGCGCTCAAGGCCGATTCGTTTCGGGCGAAGCACAACCGCAGGAGCGCCAAAGCACTTTTCGCGCAGATCAAGGCCGAGGGTTACGACGGCGGCTACAGCCAGCTAACCGCCTTCATACGCTCGTGGCGCGGTGAGCAAGGCAAATCTTTACGTGCCTTTGTACCGTTGACGTTCGCACTCGGTGAGGCCTTTCAATTTGACTGGAGCGAAGAAGGCCTGTTGATCGGCGGCCTGTTTCGACGCGTCCAGGTCTCCCACATGAAACTGTGCGCCAGTCGCGCATTTTGGTTGGTTGCGTATCCCAGTCAAGGCCACGAGATGCTGTTCGATGCCCATACCCGCTCGTTTGGCGCGTTAGGTGGGGTGCCGCGTCGTGGTATCTACGACAACATGAAGACCGCTGTCGACAAGGTCAATAAGGGTAAAGGCCGCACGGTCAATGCCCGGTTTGCAGTGATGTGTGCGCACTACCTGTTCGACCCGGACTTCTGCAACGTGGCCTCGGGTTGGGAAAAAGGGATCGTCGAAAAGAACGTCCAAGACAGCCGGCGACGCATCTGGCTCGATGCTCAAGACTGCATGTTCCGCACCTTCGAAGAGCTTAATGCCTGGCTCGGCCAACGCTGTCGTGCGCTCTGGGGGGAACTGCTGCACCCGCAGTACAACGGGCTGACGGTGGCGGAAGTCCTGGAGCTGGAGAGGGTCGAAATGATGCCGATGCCGACCGCCTTCGATGGCTACGTCGAACGCACCGTGCGGGTGTCCAGCACCTGTTTGGTTAACGTGGCGCGAAATCGCTACTCGGTGCCTTGTGAGCGGGTCGGCCAGTGGGTCAGCAGCCGCCTGTATCCTTCCCGGATTGTGGTCATCGCCGATGAAACAATGATTGCCTGTCACGAGCGTCTCTTTGATCGAGATCAGGTCAGTTTTGACTGGCAGCATTACATCCTGCTCATTGAGCGAAAGCCCGGAGCGCTGCGCAATGGCGCGCCCTTTGCCGATCTACCGAAGCCATTACGCCTGCTCAAACAAGGCCTGAGACGTCACACCAATGGTGATCGAGTCATGACGCAGGTACTGGCTGCGGTTCCCATCGTCGGGCTCGATGCCGTGTTGGTGGCGGTGGAGTTGGTACTTGAGTCAGGCAGCTTGAGCGCTGATCACATTCTGAATGTCGTGGCTCGACTGACATCGACAGCAGCCCCTCCGTCCGCCGAAACCAGCCTCCAACTCAAGATAGCGCCTGTCGCCAATACGGCGCGTTACGACCGGCTCCGTACCACCGATGAGGAGACCCGCAATGCGTGATCTTATGAAGGAACTCAAAGAGCTGCGTTTGCATGGCATGGCCAATGCCTGGGAAGAACTGGCTTCCCAAGGAGAGTATGCGATCCATGAACCCCACATACCCAAAGATATTTACCTCGTTTACTGTGGCATTTCTGGCGAGCAGTTCCACGGCAGTAAGGCTTCAAAGTCCTCTACCGACTCCGCACCCGGCAACCGCTCCAGTACGTGGCGCAGCCACGTATAGGGCTCCTGGCCGTTGACCTTGGCGGTCTCGACCAGGCTGTAAATCTGAGCACTGGCCGTGGCGCCCTTGGGTGTGTCACTGAACAGCCAAGCCTTGCGCTTATGCCAAGCTTCGCATAACCGCAATTATCCGCAGTCGGAAATTATGCTCAGTTCGCCCGTGCCCGGTTTTGTGATCGCATAGTCCGCCTGCTTTACGGGTCTACTGGCGCGTTTCGGACACGCCATAATTTTCGGTGGTTTCCTGTAGAGTCCAGTCACCACCCACGGTTATGTTGAAGCCAATCTGGCCATAAAGGAACATGCGCTTGCCACCATCGGCCCACCCGAATTCAAGCGCACGCGCTATCAGCGCCGACTGACGCCCTGCTGAAGTTTCTGGAAAGTCTCTGAAATTATGCAAAGTCGGCAGTGGTGGGCAGCCAGGCGCGCCGCCACCACTGCTGCATACCCGACATAATTTCCGACTGCAGATAATTGCGCTTATGCCAAGCTTCGCATAATCGCTAAAACTACCTGTTTGCCGGTTCCGATGCTGGCGGAGAGCGAGCGGCTGCGATTTACAGCCTGGTGGGTACTGCCAAGCTAAACGGATTGAACCCACAGGCGTATCTGACCTACGTGCTTGAGCACATTGCCGAGCACCCGATCAATCGGGTGAGCGAGTTGCTGCCCTGGAACATTTCTTTGAACCACACTGAACACTGCGAGGCCGCCTGATCCATGGTTAAAACTGTCCGTTTACCCAAGCCCCCGACCTGTTGCTGCTGCGCATTGAGCTGAGGTAGATCACTCCGACGATCTGGCGTCGGTTCGCGGTGCCTGAAAACATCACCTTGGGCTAACTGCACCATGTCATCCAGGTCGTGATGGGCTGGAGTGATAGCCATCTGCATGAGTTTGAAATTGCCGGTGAGAATTACGGTATTCCCGACCCTGATGGCTGGGGGCCGACGGTGAACCCGGAAGCCCGTAAAACGCTGATCAAGGCGCTGAACGGAAAGCGGACATTCAATTATCTCTACGACTTTGGTGACCGTTGGCATCACAGCATCAAGGTCGAAAAAACGCTACCCGCTATTGTCTGTCCTCAGGTGCCGTACTGCATCGAGGGCGCCAACGCTTGCCCACCGGAAGACGTTGGTGGCGGGCCTGGTTATGAGGACTTTCTGGAGGCGATGGCCAACTCCAATCATCCAGAGCATGACGCCATGGTTGAATGGCATGGAGATGCTTTTGATCCAGCGGCATTTGAGTGCGAGCGCGTGAATCAGTGGTTTAAACGGATTAAGGTTTGATTTGCAAGGCGGTGTGGTTCGGACGCTTACGGACAGGCTGTGCAGAATGCGTCCCAGCTCTCCCACCTCGGCATAGCGCAGGTTGTAAGCGACGGAACCGTCTCTGAGGAATTCCCGATCAGCCTTGATTTCTTTCGGCCACATGTGGCGTCCACCAATTCAGGTTGTGAATGCCCATGTTTCACGGGTGATGGCCACAATGGTGACAGCCAAAGCCTCGGACGGGCCTCCCGCGACCAAGCAACGTTTCCATGGCTCAGCCTCAACAGCGGCGTTTTTAGTCGTCGGTTGCACGGCCACAAAGGCTTTGAAACCAGGTGATGACTCTTCGATCTTCACACCCCATTCATAACTGGACGGCAAACCACGATAGCGTAGCGACAGGAGCCGGATCGCATCGTCCAGTTTTTGCGTGGGCTTGAACTGCTGAGACTGAATCCCAAGCAATTGCGCGATCTTGCGGTCTAACAGGTCGGAACCACCCTTGTTTTCGCCACGGGTCAACTCCTTGAGTAGATCGTCCAGGGCCCAGCGTGTTTCTGCGTTCGGTGTGCAACGAGCAGTCGTCACCTCCCGGACGGCCAAGTCGTGACCATCGGGGGGCACAATGCTAATCATGACCGCGCGACTCATCTCTGCGGTGGTGGCTGTCAGCAGGAACGACCGCATACTTTCGTAGTCACCAAGGGCACCAACCAGCCATGCAGGCCAGGTAAATAAGGCGAAGCTGGGCGCGATTAAAAATAGATTTCTTAACTAACCAGACAGAACACTAGCCATCTTCAATCTTGAGTTAGCGGCTCGTCTTGCGCTGTTGTAGATCGCAAACAACTCGACGAAAGCGTCTGAGCCGATTTTAGAGTCTGCCCTGAACAGGTCACCGCAATAGCGTGCAGGGCGACGGTAGATGGTTTGGAGAGGAATAATTTCTTAAGTCCAGCCTCTCCTTTCTAGCCACCGTCTCCCCTCCGTTTCACGCTAGCTTGAGGTCAACCATTTTGCACTGGCTTGGCCACCTCTAATTCTCCGTTACGATACAGCAGGTGATACAGAGCTGGCAGCACTAAGAGGGTCAACAGCGTGGACGAAATGATGCCGCCGATCACGACGGTGGCCAAGGGGCGTTGCACCTCGGCACCGGTGCCAACATTGAGTGCCATTGGCACGAAACCGAGGCTGGCGACCAACGCGGTCATCAGTACGGGGCGCAAGCGAGTCATCGCTCCGTTGACGATCGCATCGTGCAATGGCTCGCCATCGGCACGCAGCTTACGAATGAAGCTGATCATCACCAGGCCATTGAGCACTGCCACACCAGACAGCGCGATAAAGCCCACTCCAGTGGAGATCGAGAATGGGATGTCGCGTAGCCACAATGCCAGCACACCGCCTGTCAACGCCAGTGGCACACCGCTGAACACGATGGTGGCGTCTTTCGCCGAGCCGAAGGCCATGAACAGCAGTCCGAAGATCAACAGCAATACCACTGGTACTACTACCGTCAGCCGCTGACTCGCCGAGATGAGCTGCTCGAAGGTACCGCCGTACTCAACCCAGGTACCTACCGGCAGCTCGACCTCTGTAGCGATCTTGGCGCGCAACTCTTCGACGAATGAGCCCAAGTCGCGACCGCGTACGTTGGCAGTGACCACCACGCGTCGTTTGCCATTCTCGCGACTGATCTGATTTGGGCCCAGTTCGGATACGATCTTGGCGACTGCGCTAAGCGGCACATGACGGGGTGCGGAGACCAAACCTGCTTCATTGGCGTCGGCAGCTGCAGGTAGGGCGATCGCAAGGTCTGCGAGTACGTTGGGGTCCAGGCGCTGACTTTCATCCAGGCGTACGACAATGTCGAAGCGGCGATCGCCGTCGAACAGCTGTCCGGCGGTGCCGCCACCCATCGCCACGGACACGGCATCACCCAGATTGGCCACTGAAAGACCATACCACGCCAGTGCCGCGCGGTTGGGGATAATCGTCATCAGCGGCAACCCGGTGACCTGCTCCTGCTTCACGTCTGCCGCCCCGTCTATCCCGGCGGCAATCGCCTCGATATGTGCTCCGACAGTGGCCAGTTGCTCCAGGTCGTCGCCAAAGAGTTTGATTGCAACCTCGGCACGTACACCCGCGATCAGCTCGTTCATTCGCATCTGAACGGGTTGGGTGAACTCGTAGTTGTTGCCTGGGATGGCTCGGACTGCGGTTTCCATTTCTGCGACAAGCGCGGCTTTGGACTTGCGTGGGTCCGGCCAATCGGCGCGGTCCTTGAGCATGATGAAGGTATCGGCGACAGAAGGCGGCATTGGGTCAGTAGCTACTTCGGCTGTGCCAAGCTTGGCGACCACCTGTTCGACTTCAGGAAATGCCTTGATTCGCGCTTCGAGTTGCTCTTGCATGCCGATTGCCTGAGTCAGACTGGTGCCCGGAATACGCAGTGCATGCAAGGCTATGTCGCCTTCGTCCAGGTTGGGAATGAACTCTGTGCCAAGGCGCGTCACCAACATACCGGCCAGTACGGTCAACACGATTGCCCCTGCCACAACGGCCACGGGCATGACCAGAACCTTGTGCAGCAGAGGCGCATAGATACGCTTCAACCCGCGCATGGCCCGGGTCTCATTTTCGTTGACCTTGCCGGCGACGAATTGCGCCACCGCTGCTGGCACGAACGTCAGGGACAGCGCCATCGCTGCGGTCAGCGCCATCACCACGGTAATTGCCATGGGGTGGAACATTTTCCCTTCGACGCCGGTCAGGGCAAAGATCGGCAGATAAACGGCGGTGATGATGAACAGGCCGAACAGGCTGGGCTTGATGACCTCCGCGCTGGCCACGGCAGCCAGTTCGAAGCGCTCCTCGCGACTCAGCAGGCGTCCAAGTGCATGCTGGCGTTCGCCGAAGCGGCGCAGGCAGTTCTCGACGATGATCACCGCACCATCGACGATGAGACCGAAGTCCAGGGCTCCCAGGCTCATCAGGTTGGCCGAGACACGGTTGTGCACCATGCCGGTTATGGTCAAAAGCATGGTTAAGGGAATCACCGCAGCGGTGATCAAGGCGGCGCGCAGGTTGCCGAGCAGTAGAAACAGCACGGCCACGACCAGCAATGCACCTTCCACCAGGTTCTTCTGCACGGTGGCGATGCTGCGATCGACAAGGTCAGTGCGGTCATACACGGAGAGTGCACTGATGCCGTCGGGCAGCGTCTCGTTGATCTCCTTGAGCTTGTTCCCCGCACGCTGCGCGACATCACGACTGTTTTCGCCGATCAGCATGATCACCGTGCCAAGCACCACTTCGCGGCCGTCCTTGGTCGCCGCGCCAGTTCTGAGTTCGGCGCCTTCACTGACTTGGGCGACGTCACTGATGCGCAGTGGCAGCCCTTCGCGCATTGCCACCACCACTTCGTTCAGGCCCTCCGCTACACCGATCTGGCCGTGCAGCCGAATCAGGTGTTGCTCGCCGGAACGTTCGATGTAGCCGGCACCTGTATTGGTGTTGTTGCGCTCAACTGCACTGAGCAGATCGTTCAGGGTCAGATCATAGGCAACCAGCTTGGCCGGATCGGGAGAGATGAGAATCTGGCGGACATGGCCGCCGATGGTGTTGACCTCCGTTACTCCCTTGATATTTCGCAACTGAGGCCGAATGACCCAGTCCTGCAAGCTGCGCAGGTCCGTCGAAGTCCATGGCTTGCCATCGGCTTTCATTGCGCCGGGTTCGGCTTCGACGGTGTACATGAAAATTTCGCCTAGCCCGGTTGCTACCGGCCCCAAACTTGGCTCCAGTCCTTGCGGCAGTTGTGCTGCGGCTTGCTGCAGTCTCTCGGCCACTTGTTGCCGGGCGAAGTAAATATCAGTGCCATCCTCGAAGACTACGGTGACTTGGGACAAGCCATAGCGGGAAATGGACCGTGTGTATTGCAAGCGAGAGAGGCCGGCCAAGGCGGTCTCGACCGGATAGGTGACCCGCTGCTCGGCTTCCAGGGGCGAGTAGCCCGGCGCTTTGGTGTTGACCTGCACCTGAACGTTGGTAATGTCGGGCACCGCGTCGATCGGCAGGCGGCCGTAGTTCCAGATGCCGAGCGCAGAAACGCCCAGCATCAGAACTAGGACCAACCAGCGATGCGCTATCGCGGCGCGGATGGTTTTTTCTAACATGGCGCTTCCTCAGTGGTCGTGGCTGGCGCCGGATTTGTCGATGTCGGCTTTGATCAAGAAGCTCTGCTCGGTGACGTATGACGTCCCTGGCTTGAGCCCGCTCAGCACCTCCACGTACTCACCATCGCGCGTACCTAGCTCGAGCATCCGTACTTCGTAGGTTTCGCCGATCTGGGCAAATACCACGATGAAATCGCGAAACCGTTGAAGGCCCGACTCCTTTACCGCTAGCGAGGCCTGGCGCTCATCGAGGGTAACATCGCCTTCCACGGCCATGCCCGGACGCCAGCGGCCATCGGGGTTGGCAATACTTGCGCGAGCGACAACGCTCTGACCACGGGAGGTGAGTGGCAGCAACATATCGATGACGGTCTCTGTTACGGCATCCTGGGTGGCTGCACGGATGCGCACCGGTTGACCAACGGACACGCGCGAGGCGTTCTCGCCGATCGCGTGCAGTTCCACCCAGACCCTGGACATATCGGCCATCTCGATGAGGGTATTGCCGTCGGCGACGTCGCCGATATTGGTATTGAGTGCCAATATCACGCCATCGAACGGCGCGGTGATCGTGTAACTGCGCAGACTGTCATTGCCCTCGACCACCACCAACGTTTGCCCACGGCTTACGTTTTGGCCGTGCTGCACCGCAACTGCACGCACGATACCGGGAAAGCGTGCCTTGATTGCCGCGCGACGGTTGGCGTCCAGCACGACATTACCGACCAGACGTACGCTATCGCGTATCACGGCGGGGCCGGCTGCTTCGACGTTGACGCCCGCATCCTTCGCGACGTCGGCGGGGATGGTGGTGCGGCCTTCATAGGAAGCGAACTCCCACTGGTGGGTTTTGTCGCCCTGTTTGGCGCTGACCCTGACATCGAACGAGTGGGGCTCGACTACGGTGCCGCTACCGGTCAAGTAGTCGTTCTCCGGTTGGAAGGTGAAGCGGTTGACCTCGCCATCCAGGCGCTCAAGTTCTACCGTGGCTTGAATCTCGGATGGATCGAGCGGTGTGTCGTCTTGATAGGCGTAGAGCCGATACTGTGGTGGTACATTGGTTTCGAAGATTGTCACTTCCAGAGCAAAGTTACCCGCGCGCAGCATGCGGCCTCGATGGGGGCCGCGCTCATAATCGGCATTGGCGGCCGCCTGGTCTTCACTGGGTTTGGCGGCCGAACTAGATTCGCCACAGCCGACGAGAACAAGGGATAGGGCTAAGACAAGAATAAGACGGTCAATCATGGCGTAGGTCCCGAATCGACGGCGGTGAGGCGTTCGACTTCAACGAGTAGGATGTGGTAGCGGGCGGCGGCGTCAATAACGCGTGAGCGCTGGTCGAACAACGTGCGTTGAGCCTGGGTCAGTTCTATGAAGGAGGTGCGGCCAGCATCGAAGGCGTGGCGAGCGAAAGTGAATGCCTGCTCGGCCTTGGGAACCAGACGCGTACGCAAGGCCTCATATTCGGTACGCGCCTGCGTCAGTTGTTGGTACAGCCCGAACAGGGACTGGTAACTTTCCATGCGCTGGGCCTCCTGGCGGGAGGCCAGCGCCGTAAGCTGTGCATCAGCTTCTGTGATCGCATACGAGGCACGCGGTTTACTGCCCAGCGGCACCGAAACCGACATGACCAACCCCTGATCGTTCAGGTCCTCGAACCGACGTACACCGAGGCTGAGGTCGATGTCCGGCTTGGCGCTGGCTTGTGCAACCCGACGTTTGGCAGCAATGGTGTCGGCCTCGAAGACCGCATTGCGCTGAACAAGCGACATGGGCAAGCGAGCGGCTAGCGTCTCGAAGGTTTCAATTGATGGCAATACGTGGATATTGCCTTCAACCTGGAGGAAGTCGGGCTTGATCGCCCCCCAACTTGCGGTCAGCGCGACCTTGCTGCTCGCCAGGTCTCGTTCGGCCGCATCGCGTTTGAGTTCGGCATCGCCTACAACGATCTCTGCTGCACGCAAATCGGATTCAGGATTGCGCGCCGCCGCCACCCCTCGGGCAACTTCGCGACGTGTAACTTCGGCTAATTCGAGCTGCTGGCGCGCGAACTCCAGACGGTACTGGGCGGCTGCCACCGCGATGAAACGCCCGGTGGTCCGACTGGCGACCTCCAAGCGTGTCATGTCGGAAAGGTGCTGCTGGCGCGCCATCTCTGCCGCCCCCAGTGCTTGCCGGGCAGCCTGCTTACCACCGAGTTCGATGACCCGACTCAGGCGGAGCGTGGTTTCAGCGGATCTCAGGCCGCTCAAGCTGCCGGTACCGCCGACATTTTCCAGATCGACACCGACACTGTATGGAGTCGAGAGACTTCCAAACCTGGCGCGAGCCTGTACCGCCTGCAGATCAGCCTCTTGAGCCGCTATAAATAGATTTGATGCGAGGCTGCGGGCTACAGCCTCCTCAAGACGTAATGAATCGGCAGCCATCCCTAAAGGGATACTGCAAAAGACCCCGGCAAAAGCCAGAGCGATGAGCCAACGCAGGTTCAAGGAATACCTCCGAATTATCGATAAACAACGCAATGCAGGCTGTCAAAAGCAACCTGATGGATGTCGTCAGATAATCGGAGGGCGGTAGGGCGGAAGGGGCGCTTCAGAGGGAGGGGAAGACACGACCAGGCGACTCCCAAGAGAGGAAGAAGCCATATCGTTTTGCGTCATCATCACCGGTAGTGGGGGCAATCCCGTTGAGGTCGTGCCTATATCGTGTGCATGTAAAACCACGTCACCCACAGGCTCTGAAGGCCCCGAGTGATTATCGTGCTCGAACGAGGCAACGCTGGCTGGCGCGATTTCGTGACCATGTTCCACAGCCCCGCCTGTATGGGCATGAACCTTCCCTGACGGCAGTGCCGCGCAGGCTATTGCCAGCAGCAGCAGCAGCAACATACTGGCTAGCCGCCCGATGGGGCGTCTAATCCAGAGGTGCAGGGATTGATGGAAGGCTCGCATAGTCATCCGGCTATCATGCCCTAGAGCGCGGATTGTTTACAACTCCGTCTGTGTCACCTAGGGGGGCGTTCTCATTGGGGAGCCTACAAAATTCGGAAAAAACCGTACGCGTGCGACGTGAAGTCGCACCAGTTATTGTCTCACCTCGATAGAGGTAGTGAGACTCGTTGTTCCCTCAACGGTAGCCTACCGGTGCAGGCGAAGCTGGCAACGGCTTGGTCTGAAGCCAACGGGACAATGAAGTCCTTCGAAAGAGAAGGAAAAGCCGCGAGGTGATTCCAACCGCTACCAGCATCAGGTGGCGAGGATGCTTGGCTGGATAATATGACCAACATAAGTGAACTGTTGATAAACCTCGTTATTTTTAACAAGCCAAAGATGCTGACAGGCTGGGACCAAAAGGTGAGTGGTGGGTTGCTCGATTACGTACTGCGGGCACAGGGACAAAAACATCACCGGGGGAAAGACAGGGTCTACGTTATTCATGTAACTGGTGTGGAACACGGTAAACCCATATTTCTGCCCAGAACATCGGGCAAGCGAACTGCAAGGAACGCTGATGGAGGTGTGGGTAGAGGATTGAGGAAAAAGCAAATTGCCGCCCTGTAATCGGGTGGATAGGGGTGAAAATAACATCTAACGCGAAAGCGGGCAGACTTCCTCATGGTCTCTCTTCACGAGAGAGTTTCCAGAACCATCTAAACGGAAGGAGAGCAAATGAGTGCAGCGACACTGGCACGTGCACCTTCTGGCGTGACGTGGGACGGCATCAACTGGGCCGATGTCCAGCGTCAGCTAAGAGGGCTGCAAGCACGTATAGTGAAGGCAACACAGGAAGGCAGACATAACAAGGTGAAAGCCCTGCAATGGCTGCTGACTCACTCGTTTAGCGGCAAAGCACTGGCTGTCAAACGGGTGACTGAAAATAAAGGCAAGAAGACTCCCGGCGTGGACAAGGTCACATGGAAAACGCCGGTGGCAAAGGCCAACGCGATAGCGTCGTTGAAGCGGCGAGGTTATTCGCCACTTCCACTTCGGAGAGTGTTAACTCCGAAGAAAAACGGTAAGACAAGGCCCCTCGGTATTCCGACAATGAAATGCCGCGCCATGCAAGCGCTGTATCTGCTGGCGTTGGAACCAATTGCCGAAACTACCGCTGATCGCGTTTGTTATGTGTCGTGATCCCGGACACGGCCAATGCGGTGGCCAAGTGCGTTTTGCCTGTTCCAGGCCCGCCGATGAACACCACATTTTGCGCGATATCTGTGAACTCCAGGCTGGACAGATCCTTGACCAGGCGGGCGTCTGCGCTGGAAGCGCTGAAATCAAAACCTGCCAAGTCACGATGCATGGGCAGTTTGGCCATGTTCATCTGATGATTTACAGACCGTACGGCGCGATCTGCATGTTCCTGTTGAAGCAGATGTTCGAGCAGCCATTTCGACGACACCGTAGAGGCTTCTCCTTGGTAACTGCTCCATGAACCCCACATTTATAGCTGCCAACTGATCCCGGATGCTGTGCTCCCGATTCATTTCTGGAGCCAGCCACCATGATGCGCCCCGACGCTAAAGTCGAAAAAGTCTACCTCTACCCCAAGCCCGTCGACTTCCGAAAATCTATCGATGGCCTGGCCGCTTTGGTCGAGCTGGATATCAAGGTCGCGGTGTTCGACCCGGTGCTTTTTGTTTTTCTGAATCGCCACCGTAATCGAGTGAAAATCCTTTACTGGGAGCGCAACGGCTTCTGCCTTTGGCTCGAGCGCCTGGAGTCCGAGCGTTTTAAAACATCGCCCGACGCCAGCGACGAGGCCATCGTGCTGAGCGTCCAGGAATTGAATTGGTTGCTCGACGGTTTTGATCTTTGGCGCAACCGTCCACATCAGGTTTTGACTCCAAGATTCGTCGCCTGACGGGTATAATCTAGGGCATGCCATCCATGCCCGACGACCTTCCCGATGACCCAGTGCTTCTCAAGCAAATGCTGCTTGATACGTATGAAGCTTTCGCTCGCGAGCAGGAAGTTAAGCAGGCCTACGAAACTCACATCGTTGATTTGAAAGAACAGATCAAGCTGTTACGCGACCGTATATTCGGTCGTAAATCCGAGCAGACGGTTGAGCCCAACACGCCGCAACTGGCCCTGTTCAACGAGCCTGAAAGCGAGCCAATGCCCGCCGTCGAGGATGCCGATGAAGAAGTCGTTGCTCCAGCTCCGCGCCGTGGCAAACGCAAGCCACTAACGGCTGATCTGCCGCGTATCGAAGTCATCCACGAACTGCCCGAACACGAACTGACCTGTGCCTGCGGTTGCCGCAAACACGCCATCGGCGAAGAAACCAGCGAGCAGCTGGACATCGTGCCGATGCAGATCCGGGTGATCAAACACATCCGCAAAGTCTACGGTTGCCGCGGTTGTGAAACGGCTCCGGTCACCGCCGACAAACCTGCTCAATTGATCGAAAAGAGCATGGCCAGTCCGAGCGTGTTGGCGATGCTGTTGACCACCAAATACGTCGATGGCCTGCCGCTGCATCGTTTCGAGACGGTGTTGAGCCGGCACGGTATCGATATCCCGCGTCAGACCCTCGCCCGCTGGATTATCCAGTGCGGGGAGCACTTGCAACCGCTGCTGAATCTGATGCGCGATCGGTTGCTGGAAAGCCCGGTCATCCACTGTGATGAAACCCGCGTCCAGGTACTTAAAGAGCCTGATCGAGACCCGACCAGCCAATCCTGGATGTGGGTGCAGGCCAGTGGGCCACCGGATCGAAAAGTCGTGCTGTTCGACTACACCTCCAGCCGTGCGCAGGACGTGCCGTTGCGCCTGCTGGAAAGTTATCGCGGCTACGTGATGACCGACGATTACGCGGGATATAACGCACTGGCGTTGCAACCGGGTGTTGAGCGGCTGGCGTGCATGGCCCATGCGCGGCGCAAGTTCGTCGACGCGCAAAAAGTACAGCCCAAGGGTAAGACGGGACGTGCCGATATCGCGCTGACAATGATCAACAAGCTGTATGGCATCGAGCGTGAATTCAAGGACGCCAGCGATGAACAGCGTTTTACTGGTCGTCAGGAAAAGAGCCTACCGATCCTGACCCAGTTGAAAGGCTGGCTGGAAAAAACGCAGCCGCAGGTGACACCGCAAAGCGTCCTGGGCAAGGCCGTTAATTATCTGGCCAGCAACTGGAGTCGCCTGGAACGTTATGTGGAGGCCGGTTTTTTACCGATCGACAACAACCCGGCGGAGCGTGCAATAAAACCGTTTGTGATCGGGCGCAATTATCTGCAGTCGGAAATTATGTCGGGTATGCAGCAGTGGTGGCGGCGCGCCTGGCTGCCCACCACTGCCGACTTTGCATAATTTCAGAGACTTTCCAGAAACTTCAGCAGGGCGTCAGTCGGCGCTGATAGCGCGTGCGCTTGAATTCGGGTGGGCCGATGGTGGCAAGCGCATGTTCCTTTATGGCCAGATTGGCTTCAACATAACCGTGGGTGGTGACTGGACTCTACAGGAAACCACCGAAAATTATGGCGTGTCCGAAACGCGCCAGTAGACCCGTAAAGCAGGCGGACTATGCGATCACAAAACCGGGCACGGGCGAACTGAGCATAATTTCCGACTGCGGATAATTGCGGCCCAGCGCGACGGCGCGCAGGGCCCGCTCGGCGGCGTTGTTGTCGATTTCGATTCGGCCGTCATCGCAGAAGCGCGTTAAAGCCTGCCACCGGTTGAGGGCATAGAGGATTGCACCGCCCAATGTCGACTTTTTCGACAACTGAGTCAGCGTCTGGTTAAGCCACGCGTGCAGGTGCTCCAGAAGCGGACTGGCCCGACTTTGCCGAACCGTTTTTCTCTGATTAGGCGGTTATCCTCGGATCTCGCTTTCGATGGCATACAGGGCCGCAATCCATTGCAGCGCCTCGCCAGCAAGTGGTGAAGCCTGGTCTTTGTAGACATCGTAAAACTTGCGGCGGGCGTGAGCCCAGCAGGCGGCTTCCTGAATAGTGCCTGTCGCATACAGCTGAGCAAAACCGGCGTAGCCGTCAGCCTGCAAGATGCCGCTGAAGCGCTTGAGATGAGCGCGGGGATGCTGGCCTTTGCGATCCGGCGAGTAGGCAAACCAGACCGCCGCCGGTGTCGAGTCACCGGCAGGCCGGTCGTCCCGCACGTACGTCCACAGGCGAGCCGTTTTGGTCTTGCCGTTGCCCGGCGCAAGTACGCCAATCGGTGTGTCGTCGGCATGGACTTTATGGCCGCTCATGACATGGCGCTCAGGGCGCTGTTCAGCGGTCGCAGTAATTGACTGCTCTGGCCGACCCAGTCGGCCAGGGTTGAGCGCTCCAGCTCCACGCCCTCACGGGCGTAGATTTCGGATTGCCGATACAGCGGCAAATGGTCAACAAACTTGGAGACCAGCACGTGGGCCAGTAGCCCAGGGCCTGCAAGGCCTCGGGCTATCGGGTGACTCGGTGCCGGCACCTGAGCGATGTGCTCACAGCAGCGGCAGACCAGCTTGGGGCGGACATGGCGAATCACCTTAAAACGCGCCGGCACATATTCCAGCACTTCGGCCACGTCCTCACCCAAATGGCGAAGTTTCCCACCGCAACCAGAACATTGTGATTCGGGCTGATGGACGTGCGTTTCGCGAGGCAGGTGTTCAGGTAATGGCTTGCGCCGAGAGACAGGGCGAGTTGGCGGTTCGGTTGGCGGCGTCAGTTCAGTCTGGCTGACTTGCAACTCTTCAAGACTCAGTTGGAGCTGATCGATCATGGCGTCCAGTTGTTCGGAGCTGCGACCGAACTGCATACGACGCAGCTTGGCGATCATCATTTTCAAGCGCTCAATCTCTGCCCGCTGGGCAGAGACCAGAGCCTTCGAGGCTTGAAGATCATTCGGCAAGGAGTCGGTCGCGAGAGTCATGACCGAATGTTACTGGGGATTTTTTCAGCGTGGCAAGTCAGATCGCGAGAACGGGTGCTGTACGAATTGGCCTGCGCCAATCAAAGCCTTCCAACAGCATCGACAACTGCGCAGTCGTCAGCGACACACTGCCGCTGGTTGCTTGCGGCCAGACAAAGCGTCCTTGTTCCAACCGTTTGCAAAACAGGCACAACCCGTCGCCATCCCACCACAGCAATTTGATCCGATCACCGCGCCGTCCGCGAAAAGCAAAGATCTGACCCGAGAAAGGATCGGCTTCCAGTTGAGTCTGCACCAATGCCGCCAACCCATCGAAGCCACGGCGCATGTCCGTGACACCAGCGGCGATCCAGATACGGGTTCCAGCGGGAGGAGCAATCATCGCAGCAACTGCTGCAAGATGACTTCCAGGGTCGGCAGATCAGGCGTGCCAATGATGCGCAGCTTGGCTTTGCCAAGCTCAACCACGATCTCGGAATAAGATACAGGCTGTGACTGGAGGGTTTGCGGTACATCCTTGGAAGTCTCAGTCACCTGGACAGGCAAAAGCGTAGCACTCTGGCTGATCGGGCCGAACAAGCCCTCTTGATATTGCTGCCGCCAGCGAAAGACCAGGTGGCATTGGCGTCATGTTCGCGAGAGATCAACGACACGGAGGTGCCAGACTGGAACGTGGCTTCGACAACTTTGCGTTTGAACTCTGGCGGGAAGTTGGGGCGGTGACCCGGTCGACGGGCTGGGGCAATGATATCCAAGATAGTGTCCACTAAAAAATGATGGACGCTATTTTTGCTGATTTTGGAGGCTCTCAGGAGTGGGTACTGGCCGGACGGTTACGCCTGTCCATCAGGGTGGCTGCAATATCACATACGACGTGATTGATCTTACAGATGGCCGTTTCGAAGAGAGGAAAGCAATTCTGGAACCCCTCATTGATACGGTCATGGCAGCCCTGAATCTGGCCCGTCGCTAGAGTCCGAAAGTCTTCGCGTACGATTTTTTCCGAATTCTGTAGGCTCCCCTCGCACAGGCCAACAAAAATGCCCGGATTGCCTGGGCGCTGTTGGCCCATGACCGCAGATTCCGACCCGGCTACACCCCTGACGTCGCAGGGGTATAGCCGGGTCGGTGGAGTCAGGCGATGATGCGTTAGAAGGAGTACTTCCAAGGTTGCCTAGGCAATCATGACGTGATGGCAAGACAGGTCGGACCGGGATCGGGTAACTCTGCCCTCTCACAGGCGCTTCGAGCGCGTGGTGGTGATAAGAGCCCGATCAGCGAATTTCATCAGGGACAGAGGCAGAGCCTCACAAAAAGTCCGGATGTATGGCTGCAATCTCAACCCCGCCTGTGTCGGCACGAATTGAAAGCTCGGCAAACTGGGGGCGTCGATGTACGTGAGAGGACGGCGGATGTAAATCCGCCTCCTACTCGATCCGGTCAAAACTCGAGGACAAAAAAACGCCCGACAACTTTAAGTGACGAGGTGAATCGAGTGTTATGAACCCCTCTGACAGCAGCGTAGCTGCTAGCCGCCTCGTTGACGACACTCTCCCGCGACAGTGTACTTAACCGTATTTAGCTGCCCTTCTGAATCTTCATAGGTCATTGCGGCGGGCACTACTGCACAGACTTTCGCAGGCCGCACCACACTAATCACCTTTACAACATCCAACGCCATCCCGTACTCGTATTGCTTCGCCACAGGGGCGTTTTTTCCCTGGCTAATGGCATACTGCTCCATAGCTTTAGCATTAGCAGCCATCATCATTTCAAAGGCCTTGTCTCCACCACCTTCCGCCAATATGCTTGATGAAGTCGCCAGAATCCCAGCGAAGGTGATAACCTTTAAAAAATTCATATCCAATACCTCCTAGAGTTACAACAAAGGATATCAACCAGAGCATTGCGATGGCATGGCGCTAGGATTACGAATATGTAATAAAGCAGCTAAATCGGCATAGGGGGCGGCCTTCATAGGCCGCTCCCCTGCCACACCACCCGGCATGCGGGTCCGCACCGGGCGGTTCGAGAGATTGAGGTTATGAGAGTAGCACCAGACCCAGCCTGTCGAACCACGCCACATCCAGCACTCGATTGAGCTCAAAGCGGCTGTTACGCCACCAACTATAAGAGTTAGCTTCCACTTTCCGGGCCGTTTGGCTGCTGGCTCCCAACGCTCTCAGCTCGCGGTAAATCGTCGGACCGCGCCTCCATTGTTTAAGCTGGATTGCCCGCAATCGGTGTCGCATCCATTCGTCCAGCCCTCGCCAGACTTTCGGCGTTTGCGACAACCCAAAGTAAGTTTTCCAGCCCAAAAGATAAGGGCGTAGACTCTCGACAACTTGTCGCAGACTGCGACCGCCTGAGCGACGGGTGAGTTCGCGTATCCGTTGCTTGAACTGCTTGCGCGCCTTGACCGCTACTGTTCTTTTGACGCCTTGTGGAGAGGCCCAGAAAGAGTATCCAAGAAACTTGCGACCCAATGCACTCGCCACCGCACTCTTGCTCTCGTTGACGCTCAAGTGCAGCTTTTCATACAGACGCTTCAGCAAAGCCATCACCCGCTGCCCCGCCCTTCGGCTGCGAACATATACATTCGCATCGTCGGCATAACGCACGAAACAGTGGCCTCGACGTTCAAGCTCCCGATCCACTTCGTCCAGCAGCACATTCGCCAGCAACGGCGACAGTACGCCGCGTACGATCTTGCATACTTTTTTCTCTGGTGCCTGAGCCAGTCGACGTCTCGCTGGCGTTGAACCCCGGATCCGGATCAACCCGGAACACCACCAAAATTTCGTCCTTATGAATTTCGACACGTTTGACCAGGCCGCGGATGATCTCGCGTTTCGTGACGAAATCCACAGCACCCAATCGGTCATGGACCGCAGCGGCAAACTCTTCGAGACGATTAATGACGAGAAACAGCTCGCGTTGACCCACCTGATGACGCCGTGACTCCTGAATCTGCTGATCAAGCTGTTCCAGACGGCTCTTCAAGTTTCGCATCTTTGGATCAAAGTCCATTTTGTCGATCATACCCTCGGCATAACTATCGATGAGCCGCGACTTGCCTTTCTCGAGTTGCAGTCGTTGTCGTTCCAGTGCGGCAGTATCAGGGGCTGTTTTTTCTTTTTCTTCGAGGATTCCCAGCCGACGTTCATATTCATTCTTCAGTCTTCCAGGATGGGCGAGCAGCTCAATAACCTGCTGCCACACCAGTTCACCAAGACGATCCGTTCGTATTTGCTGATTATCACAGACGCGTTCGCCACCAAAGCGGTAGGCATCGGTTCCAATGCAACGATAATAGGCATAGTTCCGACGTTGGCCTTTGGCCGCTGCCTTGCTGACTTTTTTACCGTAATAGGCGTAGTGACAATGGCCGCAAACGGTCAAGCCCTGAAGCAGGTAAACTGCACCATGACCGCGCTGACGAGCCGATTTGCGATTTTCGGCAAGCTGTTCCTGAACCGACTGAAATAACCCTTCGCTGACGATTGCCGGTACGGATATCTCGACCCACTGACTTGGATCCGTACGTACGGTTGAATACCCCTTCCTGGGCACCTCCGCACTGTGGCGTTGTGCGCGTATCCGAGGTAAACGATCACGCGCCTGTGTTTTACCGAAAGCAGCTCGTCCCATGTACGCTGGATTTTGTAATAACCCCCACACGGTACTGCGATCCCAATACGGTTTACCTGAAGCGGTGACGGTGCCAGTAGCACCAAGACGCCGCACCACTTCGCCAATGCTCAGTCGCTCCATCCCAATCCATTGAAAGATGGCTCTGACCGTCGCCGCTTGCGCCAAGTCGATAACGTACTGTGCGGGTGCGCCATCAAGTTGCTTACGAATGTAGCGATAACCGTACGGCGCAGTCGACAGCACATTGATGCTGCCGCGTCTGGCTCCATGAAGCTTGCCGCGACGATGGCGCTCCATGATTTTGGCCCGTTCATACTCCGCAATCATGCCCTGCATCTGCAGCAGCAACGACTCCTCCGGCGTCACGCCAATGGCATGATTGAGGAACACAACCTGCACGCCACACGCCAATAGCTCTTCCATCAGCAATGCCTGATGAGCATATTTTCGCGACAGCCGGTCTGGGGATAAGACATAGAGACGATCCACCAAGCCGAGTGCTGCGCGGTCTCTGAGCCGCTCCAGTTGTGGACGAATCAGCGTCGCGCCGCTGACGCCAGCGTCGACAAAGCGCATGTCCTCAGCAACCTGGACACCATCGGCCACGATCCGTTCTGTCAACGCAGCAATCTGGCTTTCAATCGTGCCGCGTTTAGCCTGTTGATCAGAGGATACCCTCGCATAGAACGCCACCATCACAGCCTGGCTCATTGCTCACCTCGCTTGGCAGCACGATGTTTTTTGACAGAGGGTTGAGATTGTGGCGATTCTGAAGAAACCCGCGTTTCTGTCTGCCTTATTGGTGGCCGGATGGCCGTGGAATGGGTGGCCGGATCATCGTGGAATCAGAGGCCGGATGTTCATGGAATGGGTGGCCGGATGCCCGTGGAATCCGCAACCACGCCATTGATCAGCGTCCCCGCATCCAGATACGCCCGAATCAGCCGGATAACCGCCCGATCCGCAATCCGCTGCGTAAACGGCCCATCAAAATATCGTGGTCGACCCGGTCGAAGAACTTCTCCAGATCAACATCCACCACCACTTTGCGCCCCGAGGACACGTGGCGCTGAGCCGCTAGAACGGCATCCTGCGCACAACGTCCCGGACGAAAGCCGTAGCTGTGTTCACTGAAAGTCGGATCGAGTAATGGCTGCAAGACTTGCAGCAAGGCTTGCTGGATCAAACGATCGGTGACCGTCGGAATGCCCAACTCGCGCTGACCGCCGTCAGGTTTGGGAATGACCACTCGCTGTACCGGACTGGGCCGGTAGACACCCGAAAGAAGCTGTTCACGAATCGCCGCCCATTGGCTCAGGAGATGTTCGGCGGTCTGTTCAATATCCAGACCAACGACTCCCACTGCACCTTTATTGGCTTTGACCCGTTTCCACGCCCGTTTCAGGTTTTCTCTCGCAAAGGCCCGTTCCAGCAACCCTTGCCCTGCGTTGTCGGATTCATCTTGCGGGCGATTGACCTCGTCGCTGTTGGGACTTCTCACGGCTTCACCGCTCGTTATCTCCATCCGCCCTGCGTTTGGCAGGCATCTGACTTCCGGTCGTTCGTATCAACATGGCCTATGACGCTTTCTCTCGTTCGGCCCTTCGTCAAAAAGAAGACTACTACGGCCTCTGCTGACTTCTCGCTCCGGCTGACGCCGTCGCCCTTTCAGGCACAAGGCGAGATCTCCCCAGGTAAGAACGCAATCCTTCACCACACAACCGCCGGATTTACGCTGCCTGACTCTTGACCACAAGAGCTTCGCGGTTTGTTGCCCGCTCGCCCTGATCGGCATCGCCTTGTATCCGGTTCTTGTCCATCGGCTCGCGGTTTCGATTCACGCTTCCTCCCCACACTCGGTCGCCCTCATGCAGTTGCGCTTCGCTTCGTTCGCTGTGGTCAGCTCACGGCGGGACTTTCACCCACAAGATTGCGCCCATGCTGGGCGCACAACAAAAAACTCGCCACCGATTCTCGATAACGAGCTTTTTATCATCGATACTACTATCTGTCTTTAGTCGTCTTATCATTAGCATCACCTGACACCACCGGGGCCTTCTTCCCTTCTCTCGCTACATACTTCTCCATTGCCAGATCCTTCGCCGCCATCATCTTCTCAAAAGTTCTATCCCCCCCGCCTTCCGCCAAAGCGAACGAAGAAAGGACCAAAGCGCCTGCGAGAAGAAATATTTGAGTAAGTTTCATTCTGACACCTCATATAGATAACGCTAGTAGGGTATCAATCCGAACCTGTCATCATGGTGGCGCTCAGATTACATATCCGTAATTATTACTAGTATAAAAACTCGCTACTGAATATCAGCAGCGGGCTTTAAAACCAAAAGAACTATTCGGTTGTTGTGTTTTCTTCTCCTGCTTCATCCTCATCTCGACGGTGCGCCCAGTGATATAGCGCAGGCAGTATTAACAGGGTCAACGCAGTTGAGGACAGGATGCCCCCGATCACAACGGTAGCCAGTGGTCGTTGGACCTCTGCCCCGGTACCGGTGGCCAGAGCCATAGGAATAAAGCCAAGGGAGGCCACCAGAGCCGTCATCAACACTGGGCGTAGCCGTGTTAGGGCTCCCTCATTGATTGCAGAGCCCAACGAATGCCCCTCCTCTCGAAGATTGCGGATGAAAGCGATCATCACCAAACCGTTCAGCACCGCCACTCCCGACAAAGCAATAAAACCAACACCCGCCGAGATCGACAGCGGAATATCACGTAGCCACAAAGCCATGACTCCACCCGTCAATGCGAATGGAATCCCGGTGAACACCAACAGACCGTCCTTGAGATTGTTGAACATCATGAACAGTAGGGCGAATACCAGAAGCAGAGCCACCGGGACTACGATCTGTAGGCGTTTGGCCGCTGATTGGAGTTGCTCGAACTGCCCACCCCAGTTGATCCAATAACCGGCCGGTATCTGCACCTCTTGATCAATGGCGCTGCTGGCTTCCTGTACAAACGAGCCGATATCTCGTCCACGCACGTTGGCGCTGACGATCACCAGACGCTTTCCGTTCTCACGACTGACCTGGTTCGGCCCCAGCACCAGATCGAGAGTTGCCACTTCTGAAAGGGCAATGAAACCAATCTGATCGTCATTGCCGTTGAGCAGCGCCGGCACTGGAATCAGCAGTGTGGACAATTCCTCGAGATCCTTGCGCATGGCGTCGGATAAACGCACCACCATGTCAAAGCGGCGGTCTCCTTCATACATCGTGCCGGCTTGGCGGCCACCGACCGCCACCGCAATGGTGTCTTGTACATCGCCAACGTTCAGGCCGTAACGAGCAGCTTTGTCACGGTCGATGTTGATGGTCAGTACCGGCAACCCCGTCGTTTGCTCAACCTTGACCTCGGAGGCGCCATTGATCTTCTGCATGGACGCGGCAATTTTCGCGGCGGTGCTGTTCAGCACCGCCATGTCATCACCAAAGACCTTGACCGCCACATCACTGCGCACGCCTGAAATCAACTCGTTAAAACGTAGTTGAATAGGCTGGGAAAGCTCATAGTTGCTACCGGGCATAGCGGCCGCAGCTTTCTGGATCTCGGCAATCAACGTCTCCCGGGATTTATCCGGATCAGGCCATTGATCCTTCGGCTTGAGCATCACATAACTATCAGAGATGTTCGGTGGCATTGGATCGGAGGCAATCTCTGCGGTACCGGTACGAGCGAACATCCGCTCGACTTCAGGCACTTTTGCCAACACAAGCTTTTCCAGACGCTGCTGCATTTCTACCGATTGCGTCAGACTGGTACCCGGTACGCGCAATGCTTGCAGGGCAAAATCCCCTTCGCTGAGGCTCGGCACAAACTCACTGCCCATTCGACTGGCGACGACCCCGCATCCCGCAATGACGCCCAGTGCCATGGCGAATGCCAGCGATCGATGGCTCATGACCCAATCCAGTGCGGGTGCATACGCCCGTCGCGCCCCTCGCATGACCGCGTTCTCCTCTTCCTTCACCTTGCCAGTCACAAACATGGCAATCGCCGCAGGAACAAAGGTAACGGACAGCAGCATGGCGCCCAACAAGGCGATCACGACGGTAAACGCCATGGGATGGAACATTTTCCCTTCGACGCCGGTCAGGGCAAAAATCGGCAGATACACGACCATGATGATCAACTGACCGAAAATCAGCGGGCGGCGGGCTTCCTTGGCTGCGGCAAACACTTCATGCATGCGTTCGGAGCGTGTGAGGATACGGCCATGATGCTGTTGAGCATGAGCCAGACGCCGGATTGCGTTCTCGACAATCACCACCGCACCGTCAACGATGATGCCGAAGTCCAGCGCGCCAAGACTCATCAAGTTAGCGCTGACTTTGTTGGTGAACATGCCGGTGAATGTGAATAGCATAGCGAGCGGGATCACCATAGCAGTGATCAGCGCCGCGCGAATGTTGCCCAAGAACAGGAACAGAATCGCGATCACCAGGATCGCACCTTCAATCAAGTTCTTCTTGACCGTGGCAATCGCCTTGTCCACCAAATTGGTACGATCATAGACGGTGACCGCCGCCACCCCTTTAGGCAGCGAACGATTGATTTGCTCCAGCTTGAGAGCAACATCCTGAGACACGGTTCGGCTGTTCTCACCGATCAACATGAACACCGTACCGAGCACGACTTCACGACCGTTCTCGGTAGCCGCACCCGTGCGCATTTCACGGCCGATATCCACGGTCGCAACGTTCTTAATGCGAATAGGAGTGCCGTCGACGTTGGCCATCACGATATTGGCGATGTCGTCGGTGGTCGCTACTTGGCCGGGCGCACGAATCAGTAACTGTTCGCCGCTATGTTCGATGTAACCGGCACCGACGTTGGCGTTATTCCTCTCCAGCGCTGTCACGAGGTCAGTCAGCGTCAGCTTGTAAGCCGCCAGACGTTTTGGATCGGGCGCAATCTGGTACTCCTTGGCGAACCCGCCAATGGTGTTGATTTCGGCGACGCCGGGAACGTTGCGTAACTGAGGTTTGATAATCCAGTCCTGGATCACTCTCAGGTCCGTCGGCGTATAGGGACTACCGTCTTCCTTGACGGCACCTTCTTCGGCCTCGACCGTCCACAGGAAAATCTCACCCAGGCCGGTAGAGATCGGCCCCATGACGGCTTCCACGCCCTCGGGCAGTTGTTCCTTGGCCACCTGCAATCGCTCATTGACCAATTGCCTGGCGAAGAACAGGTCGGTGCCTTCCTTGAAGATCACCGTGACTTGCGACAGGCCCGAGCGTGAGAGCGAACGCGTCTGCTCAAGAGCGGGCAGGCCGGCCATGGCGGTTTCGATGGGGAAAGTGATGCGCTGCTCGGTCTCCAGCGGTGAGAAACCTGCGGCACCCGTGTTGATTTGCACCTGGACGTTGGTGATGTCGGGTACGGCATCGATCGGCAGCTTCTGGTAGCTGGCGATGCCGAGGCCAGCCATGAGTAGAACCGCGAGCAGCACGATGATGCGTTGCTCGATGGCAAATTGGATCAGGCGTTCGAACATGAGAACCTTCTCGTGGAAATGGCGGATCAGTGGGCGTGTTCAGCCGAGGCTTTACCCAGCTCTGATTTCAGAATGAAGCTGCCGGCAGCAGCGACTTGAACACCGGGCTCCAGGCCCTCTGTGATCTCGACCAGCCCCGCCGCACGGCTGCCTATTTCCACCGGCTGCGCCTTAAACCCGTCATCAGTTCGAACGAAAACAGTTGGCTTATCCTCGACCGTCTGGATTGCGGCTTCTGGCACTGCGACTTTCGCTTGCCGGGTATCGGTGTCAACCAGCACGGTCACGAACAGCCCGGGACGCCAAGCGCCTTGCGGATTGGCCAAGGTCACACGGACCGTGGCGGTACGGGTCTGCTCGCCCAACAAACTTCCGACGTAGGCCACGGTTCCCGTGACTTCGGCGTTCAACTCAGGGGCACTGACCGTGACTGCCTTGCCCACCAGCACCTTGTTCAAATCCTTGGGGGAAACGCCGAAAGTTACCCACACACGCGACAAATCCGAGAGGGTGAAGGCATTGGTGGTTTCGCTGACAACCTCACCGAGGCCCAAGTGTTTCTCGACCACGACGCCGTCGAACGGCGCACGCAGCTCATACCGGTTGCCACCGCTGGCCACCGAGCTGCCACTGAGTACACTGATTTTTTGACGGGCATTGCTGAGGGCGATTTCAGCTTCTTGCAGAGCCTGACGGGCTTGAAGGAAATCTTGTTCGGCAGAGATTTTGTCCTGCCATAACTGCCGCTCACGCTCGTAGGTGGTGCGCGCCAACTCCAGACGACGTTGCGCTGCGGCTTGCTCGCTACGCTGGTCAGATATTTGTTGGCTGGCGATCACGGCCAATAGCTGACCTTTTTTTACGGGTTGGCCGAGATTGACATGGACCGACTCGACGACACCGGGTACCCGGGGCACCACATGTGCAGTGCGGTCTTCATCGAAACGGACTTCTCCAGGAAAGGGCAATGTGAGGCTGATGCTCTGTGCCTTCGCTTCGACCAACTGAATACCGGCCGAGTTGATCTGCTCGTCGCTCAGTGTCAGATGACCTTCTTCTGCCTCGCCTTCGGCATGCTCGCCTTCAGCTGACTCCTTTGCAGCACCCTCGTTGCCATGATCGTCGTGATCGTCGTGGCCCTGTTCTTCTTGCGCCTGAGCCCCAGTGGATGGTGCCGAGGAGCTACCCATCCAGAGGGAACCGATTCCAATGCCCACCGTCAGGGTCAGTGCGGTGACAAGGATTAGTTTTTTATCCATGGAGACTCCCTGCGCAGCTCAGTTGGCAGCCACGAAACACCGTGGCACCGCAACACTGAGCAGCGGCGAAAAAAAGTTATTAGAAATTCAAGGGGCACGAGTGAGCTGGTCGACATCACCAAAAATTCGCTCGATGCGCACCCAGGCGTCTGTCGCCTCTGCAATGGCCTGGATGTATTGGGTGCGTGCGCTGATCAAGGTGCGCTGAGCATCGAGCACGTCCAGGAAATTGAACTTGCCCATTTCAAAACCCCGCGTAGCGGTGTCGACGGCACTTTGCGCGGCAGGCAGGATGGTTTGATTGAACGAGGCGACTTCAGTGTTCGCGGTCATCCACTGATCCAGAGCGGTCTGGATTTCTGTGCGCAGGCGTAACTCACTGGCATTGCGAAGGTCGCGGGCCTGATCAGTTCGGCGGGCGGCTGCCAGTACATTGCCCTGGTTACGGTTGAACAACGGAAGGGGCATCGACAGCCCCACGACATTCACCCGCTCGCGTTCCCGTTCATCGTATTGGCTGCCCACACTCACGGTGAGGTCCGGAATACGCTGAGCTTTCTCCAGGCCAAGGGAGGCTTCACGCTGATCGATTTTCAGCTTTGCCAACCGTAGTTCTGCGGTTTC
Organism: Pseudomonas sp. KH_021; assembly: GCF_057838865.1. Classification (NCBI taxonomy): domain Bacteria; kingdom Pseudomonadati; phylum Pseudomonadota; class Gammaproteobacteria; order Pseudomonadales; family Pseudomonadaceae; genus Pseudomonas; species Pseudomonas sp. KH_021. The sequence continues at coordinate 274,447 of NZ_JBYQOU010000002.1, forward strand.
ACCGATGCGATTAAGCAGCAGTGAAGGTTCCGGAACCGTTGGCATCGACCGGCCTGAATCACCCACAGACGCGAATGCAGGCAACGGTGCCCCCATGACCTGAGCGAGTTGCTGATAGGCACGGGCCTCATCCCGCTCGGCTCGCCTCAATTCCAGGCGCACCTCAGACAGCTGGACCTCTGCTCGCGTACCTTCCACGGGAGATGACTTACCACTATCGATACGCCCCCGAGCAACACGCAATCCTCGCTCGGCGAGCTCAAGGGACTGACGTGCCAACAGCAACCTTTGCTGCGCCGTCGATGAGCTGTAAAACGCCTGGATGACATCGGCACGCAAAACATTACGTTTGCGCTCCAGTTCAATTCCAGCCGCATCCTGGGCTCGGGTGGCAACGTCGATCCTGGCCCCACGCTTGCCACCGAGTTCAATCGGCTGGTTGATCATAACCGTCGTAGTCCGCGAGTTTCGTCGAGTATCTTCAGCCTCCCAGGACAGCTCGGGGTTAGGAATCAAGCCCGCTTGTTGTCGATCTCCTTGAGCGATACCAATTTCCCACTGTGCTGCCGCCAAGTCGGGATTGTTCGTAAAAGCCGTTTCCAGCGCTTGATCTATGGTTAGCGTCCGCGAAGACGAAACTGCGGCAAAACAGGTGCCTGCCAGTGAGAACACACCACTTAAGCCTACTACCAATAAGGCCTTTTTTATGCTCAAGGGTGCAGTTAACTTTCTATGCCGACGCAATTTCATAATTCCTTTCACGCTAATATTCTCTATGCATAAATGTAGAGTTTTCCACTTATCAGCAAGGTGACTGAAAAATTACAAATACGTTATCTGACGATCCGTATGTGTTTTTATGCACTAGGATAGGGAAATCAAAAATAAACGCATATGGCTGGCAATATGACGAAACAAATATCTGCTGAAAGGACTTGTTAAAAGTCTACAATTATGGCAGACCATCGACCCATGGATAAGCTTAGTTACATTTCATGTGACATCTCGTCGCGATAAGTTGCCTGGACGGCTAAAAAACGAGGCCTTGGCTTGACCCTATAGCAGCTACAGGCTTTAAGGTGATCATCGTTACCGAGCGGCTGGACATTGAGGCCACGAACAACTGAAGAGGTTCAAAGTCGGATCATTTCGGTCAGAAACCTAAAAAATACTAACTTTTCTGAATTAACTAATTATTTTCCCTATTAAAAATGGTGACATATCATGCGAATCCTTGTAATTGAGGACGAGCCTAAAACTGCCGAATACTTGCATCAAGGGCTGACTGAAAGTGGCTATGTTGTAGACCGTGCAGTAACTGGCGCAGATGGACTTCATCTGGCACGTCAACATGCCTATGACTTGGTACTACTTGACGTTAATCTTCCAGAACTTGATGGTTGGGGTGTCCTTGAACGTCTGCGCCAAAGCAGTAATGCCCGGGTCATGATGTTGACGGCCCGAGGGCGCCTGGCGGACAAGATCCGCGGACTGGATTTAGGCGCCGATGACTATCTGGTCAAACCGTTTGAGTTTCCTGAGCTATTGGCACGGGTACGAACCCTGATGCGGCGCAGCGATCACATTCCTGTCCCGGAGGTACTCAAGGTAGCCGATCTGGAGCTCGACCAAGCACGCCACCGTGCTTTTCGTGGTGATCAGCGCATAGATCTGACGACCAAGGAGTTTGCGCTTCTGCACCTGCTGATGCGTCAGACTGGCGAAGTACTTTCCCGCACCCAAATCATTTCATTGGTCTGGGACATGAACTTCGACTGCGACACTAACGTTGTCGAGGTCTCAATTCGTAGATTGAGAGCCAAAATCGACGACCCCTTCGATACCAAATTGATCCATACGCTACGCGGTGTTGGCTACGTACTGGAGGCGCGTAAATGAAGCCGGTCAGCCTGTCAATGCGACTAGGTTTGACGGTGAGTATTCTGGGGGCGTTGCTGGTAGTGTTTTTGGCTGTCCTGGCTTTTTTCGCGTTAACGCATGAGTTGGACAAGCTGGCGAAAAACAGCCTGGACAAGAAAATGCAGCAGGTTGAACACCACCTCTCACTATACGAGGACACGGCCGACGTAAACTCGAAACCGCACTCGTTGCTGGACCAAGTCATGGGGCATGACAATCTGAACCTGGCCATCTATGACCTGACAAACCTCAGGACGCCCTTACTGAAATTCGGGTCTGGCTTGTCGGATCTGCGGATTGAGTTGAAGGCGGCGAGTGCTACCGTCGACAAAATTTCATATTCCACCAATTCCGATGGTGAGGGTCGGAACTTTCTTACCGCGTCCAAGCTCATTCAGTTAAAGAACGGTGTCGGCGTTCCCGTATTGCTGTCGATGGATTCTGCAAACGATGAAACGCTGCTCAGTGCGTATCTTCGGTCGACGATTATTGCACTGCCGCTTTTACTGATACTTATCGGTATAAGTGCCTGGGCCGTGGTGCAGCGAGGACTTTCTCCACTGAGAGAGTTCCGGAAGGTCGCCGCCATGATCTCGGCTCAAGACCTCAGCCATCGCCTCTCTGTGGTCAAAATGCCTCAGGAGCTCAGTGAGCTGGCCCATAGCATCAATTTCATGCTGCACCGACTCGACAATGGTATTCAACAGCTGTCTCAGTTCTCCGATGACTTGGCCCACGAACTGCGATCCCCCATCTCCAATTTGATGGGCAAGGCCCAGGTGACACTGTCTAGGGAGCGATCGGCCGAAGAGTACAAAGCGGTGCTGGAGTCATTCACCGAAGAGTTGGGCCGTGTCACTCGAATTGTCTCGGATATGCTCTTCCTTGCTCAGGTCAGTCACCCCGCGGCGCTCGCCCCGCTCGAGACAATTACTTTAGAAGATGAAGCAGTGAAGGTCGTCGATCTGTTTTCACTGTCTGCGGAAGAGAAACGGATCAGCCTGAGCGTCACCGGAAACGGCAAGGCCATTGGCGACAGGTTGATGATTCAGCGAGCAATATCAAATCTGTTGTCCAACGCGATACGCCACTGCCCGGCAGGACAATCTATTTCAATTGTTATCGAAAGCCATGCCGAACAGGTCTCGCTACTGGTAGGCAACCCAGGCGCAGGGATCGAACCTCAGCATCTGGCGCACGTGTTCGACCGCTTTTATCGAGTCGACACCAGTCGCTCGCGTGCGGAAGGTGGTACCGGTCTTGGCTTGGCGATTGTTCGATCGATCATGAGCCTTCATCAGGGAACTGCGGAGGTTCAGAGCATGCCTGGCAGCATCACCGTTTTCAGGTTGAGTTTTCCAAACCTCGATGGACAGACCACCTGGCAGCAGGCAAAAAAGACTCAGGGGTAAATTTCTACATCATGCTTGCATAAACCGCAGTCAATATTCCCCTGTACTGCTGGAAATGCTCCGGTGGTTCAGGGGCATATTGTCCGCTGAGATTTCAGCACACTGCGACCCCTGCCCTGCCCTGACATGGGATGTTCGCGAGGTACCTTTCTAGTGTTGCATGCCTTCGTTTTCTTCGAGCCTGGCATGAAATTGCGAGTTCTCTAATTGAAGAGTCGTTTGGCTAATATGGAATGCCTCGCTCATCAGTCGTGTCACCTCAGCCAAAATATCCTGCTCGTTGCGGGAGGAACGTTGGACGACAAGGTGTGCACTCATGACATTTTTGCCGCTGGTCAAAGCCCAGATATGCAGATCATGGATATCTTCAACGCCTTCAACCGCCCTGATTCTCGCCTCAACTTCAGCGATATCGATACCCTCTGGAACCCCTTGCAACAGGATATTTATGCTTTCTTTGAGCAGAACCCAAGTTCTGGGGAGAACCCACAGCCCAATAGCCGCGGCAACGATCGAGTCAACCCAAGTCCATCCGGTAAAACGAATGATCAATGCCGCCCCTATTACACCTATGGAGCCCAACATGTCGCTCCAAACCTCCAGGTACGCGCCTTTGACGTTAAGGCTTTCGGCACTGGCAGACATGAGCAAGCGCATTGAAGCAAGGTTCACAAGTAGCCCTATCACAGCGACGATCAGCATGCCTGTCGATTGGATTTCTGTCGGAGTTTTAAACCGTTGATAGGCCTCGTACAGAATGTAGACCGCCACCATGAACAACAAAATCGCGTTGAAAGCAGCCGCAAGGATTTCAAATCGTGCATAGCCAAACGTCCGTTTTTTATCCACAGCGCGTTTGGCGATCTGAATAGCAACCAATGAAATAGCCAGGGCAGTGGAATCGGTCAGCATGTGAGCGGCGTCGGATAACAACGCCAAGCTGCCGGTAATGAAAGCCCCAATGACCTCCGCGATCATAAAGCTTGTCGTTAACGCCAGAGCGATCCACAATTTCTTCTCGTGTCCTGCACGTGCTTGACCGTGACTATGACCAGCGCTCATAAGTCTCTCCATGTGTGTGAGCGGATGCGAAACAACTCAGAAGTCGCCCGGGGGGGGAGCACTCTTCGCTAAGAAGAGATTCCAGTTCTTGAGAAAGAGGCATCGCCTGAAAAGCACTGACTCGGGCTCGACCAGTATTTCCTGAAGGCACCCATACTTGAGAAAATAGCAGTGCTGCGAGGAAACGTGGTATTTGTCCCAAAACCTCCCGAGGATCTTGTGCCCTGATGCCCAAGTACAACATCAAGACATGGGACTTTGCATGTAGCAAGGTGCGGCGTTGCGTAAGGATGTGGGTGCGCTCGAGCCAATGATAAGCGCGCCCGTAATCTCGGGACCGAATCGCTACACGAGCTTCGTCGAAGCCCTCAAGAATTGCACTATGCAACATCTCTTTCATGCTCAGCCCCCGGACTATTTTTTCAGCAAGCGCAGCCCATTCAGCACTACCAACAGGCTGACACCAACGTCTGCAAACACTGCCATCCACATGGTGGCCAAGCCCATCAAGGTGAACACCAGAAACACTGCCTTGATTCCGAGCGCGAACCCAATGTTTTGTTTAAGAACCGATGCGGTCTGTCGTGACAGACGAACAAAGGCCGGGATCTTTCGCAGGTCATCATCCATCAGCGCGACGTCTGCCGCTTCAATGGCTGTTCCTGTACCCGCAGCGGCCATTGCGAAACCGATCTGCGATTTGGCCAAGGCCGGTGCATCGTTGATGCCGTCACCGACCATGCCGACCACGTGGTTACGGTTCTGCAACTCACCAATGGCAGCCAGCTTGTCGGCGGGCAGCAAGTTTCCTCGCGGCTCATCAATTCCGACCCGTTGAGCAATGGCCTGCGCCGTGTGGGCGTTGTCCCCCGTGAGCATTATGGTTTTGATGCCCAGCTCGTGCAGTTCTTTGATCGCGGTCTGGCTGGAATCCCTCACTGTATCGGCCACGGCAAACAGCGCAAAGACCTGAGTGGCGCTGGTCAACGCCACCACGGTTTTGCCCTGACGCTCCAGCTGATTCAGTGAAGCCTCCAGCAGCGGCGTAGCGAGCCCCAGTTCATTGATCAGTCGATGGTTTCCAAGGTGATAGAGTTGCCCTTCAATCATGCCCTTCACCCCACGACCGGGAAGTGCCTCAAAATTATCTACTTGCTTGAGCGTTGATGCGTGCAGGGCCTCGTGCTTGGCTATTGCCTGCGAAACCGGATGATCCGAGCGCGCACCGAGACTGGCGGCAATGATTTGTGGCGCGACGTATGAAGTCTCGGAGAGCGGGAGGTAATCGGTTTGCACTGGTTTGCCGTGGGTGATCGTCCCGGTTTTATCGAGCGCGACGAAGCTCAGCTTCGCGCCAATTTCCAGGTAGACGCCACCCTTGACCAAAATCCCCTTGCGAGCCGCTGCCGCCAGACCGCTGACGATCGACACCAGCGTGGAAATGACCAGCGCACAAGGGCAGGCAACCACCAGAAGTACCAGGGCGCGATAGATCCAGTCAGTCCACACTCGTCTGGAACTGAAGGGAGTGGGGTACGGGCCCGACGGGTGCTAGGTGCGGGAAACCATTCATCGTTGAACGCCGCAAAAAGCTTCAACCTGGTACAAACTCATTTAACGCCATATGCCGCAAAGGTCAGGAACGATGCCCGCAAACCGAGCGAGTTCTCGCACTGGATTCCATGACTTGAAGGAATGCTAGGAGAGCATTGTCACCTTCCAGTTCTGCCGAAAGGAAATGCCGCTATGAACACTGTAAATTCAAAAAAAACGCAAAACTCCCCATGGCCTGAATCCATTAACCTCAGCAATCAGCTCTTCGTTGAAGCCGATCAGCTCAGCGAAGCGGCCTATGCGCTCTTGAGTAACCAACCAGTTTCGACTCAAACCCTTCATGAGTTCTCGGAGCTCAAAAGGCGTGCGGACAACAAGTACATCGAAGCCCGCCAGAACTGGCTTGACACCAAAGACAAGACCAACCGATAAACGTGTTCAGTTGGCAAAGCCGGTGAAGGAGCCTCGCTGCAGGTCACGCTCTTGAAATCGGTTTTTTTGTGTACTCCGAGGCTGTCCGATAAGCACCGCCGAGAGCAGGATCAGGCGCATAAACAAGAACGGGTCAATACAAAGGGTGCAGCAATGAATGATTCGAGGATTTCCGATCAAGCCACGGCATGTCTGAACCTGGCACTTGAACGTAACAACCAGCTGTTCAGCGAAGCACATAGCTTGAGCTGCACCGCCCTTGACCTTCTCGACCGGCCCTACATGGATGCGGAAGTTTTCATGCAGTACCAAGAGTGTAGACGGCATGCCGATCTTAAATATCATGACGCCATCGAGCACTTGCGATCGCTCATGACCGAGTATGACTCTCCTCCCTCCTCGACAGAGATCCGCTAACCACGCCGCAACCGTTAAATTCGTCTGAGTGGAAACGGAAAAATTCAGTACCAGGCCTCTGAGTCGAGCAGTTCGCCAAAGACCTTCACAACCCTGGTGCTCAGCCTTCATCTACGCTCTGATAATTTATCGGAGTAGAGAGCGACGATGGCTCAATTTGAGACTACCGGAACCCCTTGGATCGAGGCAGCATCCGCTGACGCCAAGACTGACCGTGACGGTGCCTTCAGCGCTTTCGTCGTGTTCGACTCCAGCTTGCTGAACCGCAAGCCGAATTTTCTCTGCAACCAGAAACGCCCCTAAACATAGCCCGTGCCAGGCAACACTACGCCCTGCCATAACGCGCAGCGAGGTCACCAGGTCGTTTGCCAAGAGTGCGCTCACTCAAGCGCGTCAGGGGCTGGGTGATAATCCTTTCGCTCAGCAGTTTGAACGGAGCAATCCGCCGATTGGGCGGCATGGATCGCTGACAGTCCAGCCTCACAGGCATAGCTCACGGCTCGTCGGAATAGTTCGTTTGCGCTTGCATGTGGGAGATCGCCTGCTTAACTCTGAACCTCAGGTCGATTAGTGACTACGCGGTCACAGCGAGCATCAGAGAGTCCTCGCGCTTCTGTGCTGCCTGGTTGAATCGGGGGGAATCCTCTGCTTTGGCGCACGAGTATCACTCGATTAATCTCTTTAACTATTTGAAATTAAACAAGTTATTTATTTGTCTGGTACTCAACTGTTGGGGCCGGGCGTTCTGCAATCTACTGTATGGCCCTGCGACCAGCTGCTCACGCTGTCCTCTGAGCCAGACTTGTACCAGAAGGATAACGACATGAAGCCAGAAACTGCCATCGTCGAGATTTTCAACAAGTACAAGGTTTATACCGAACGCTATCTCAACAACGCCGCTGACAAGACCATCATTCTGGTCAATGGCTCGCTGGCAACCACCGCATCCTTTGCCCAAACGGTGCGTTACCTGCAGCCGAGGTTCAATGTGGTTCTCTACGACCAGCCCTACGCCGGTCAGTCGCGACGGCACAACCTCCTCGGTCAGCCGATCCAAAAAGAAGATGAGGCGCAGATATTGCTGGAATTGATCGAGCACTTCTGCGCCGACCATGTGCTGTCCTTCTCCTGGGGCGGCGCGGCCACCCTGCTGGCACTGGCTCAGCGGCCGCGACGGATCGAGAAGGCGGTGATCAGTTCATTCGCAGCGCGGATCAATAAGCCGATGCGCGACTACCTGGAGAGCGGCCTGAGCCTTCTCCAGGCCTGCGACCGTTTCAACGTTGGCCGCTTGGTCAACAACACCATCGGCAAGCACCTGCCGTCGCTGTTCAAGCGCTTCAACTACCGCCATATCAGCAGCCTGGCCGAGCACGAATACAGGCAGATGCATTTCCACATCAATGAGGTGCTGACCCAGGATACCCACTGTTACGTCGCCTGTGCCGACGCCATCGAAGTCCCGCTGCTGTTTGTCAACGGCGAATGGGATGAGTACACCTCGGTGGAAGACGCCCGTCTTTTTGCCGGCCATGCCCGTCAGTCCCAATTCCATACAATCAAGAACGCCGGGCACTTCCTCGATATGGAGCACCAGACGGCCTGGCACGATACCCAGCAGGCCTTACTCGGCTTTCTGCTGCCGGCCTCCAGCCTGGTCAAGCCGAAGAGCACGCCGCTGCTGGGCAGCCGGCACCGCTACGCAGCCAGTGACCGTATCTTTAGTCACCGTGCGGCGCATAGCCACTTGCCCCGCTAGGGGCGTGGCTCTGGGTTGACGCTTCGCGCGGCAGTTTGGCGCGCCTTGTTTCTGTTTGGCTCTATGACGATACGACGATGGAGTGTGGTCCATGCGAAAGAAACCAGCGGCGGGCGCCTTGCCCGTACCCACGTCCTCTGTGAAGGCAGAACAAAGCGCAATCGGCGGCCTGCGTGGCCGCAATTTGTTCCCCACGCTGCGTACCCTGGCGCTGCAAGGCATCAAGCAGCCGATCCACAGCGCCCGTCATGCTCTGGCCCTCGGCGGCCAACTGGGCCGCGTGCTGCTCGGCGATACATCGCACCACCCCCCCGCCCAGGATGCGCGCTTTCAAGACCCCTCCTGGCGCCTCAACCCCTTCTACCGCCGCAGCCTGCAGGCCTATCTGGCCTGGCAGAAGCAACTGAACGCCTGGGTCGACGAGAGCAACCTGGCGGCCGACGACCAAGCCCGCGCGCGCTTCATATTGGCCCAGCTCGGCGATGCGCTGTCGCCGTCCAACAGCCCGCTCAACCCGCTGGCGGTCAAGGAGCTGTTCAACACCGGCGGCGCCAGCCTGCTCAAGGGGCTTGGTCACCTGCTCGACGACCTGCGGCACAATGGCGGCATGCCCAGCCAGGTCAGCAAACAGGCCTTCGAGGTCGGCCGGAACATCGCCACCACCCCTGGCGCCGTGGTGTTCCGCAACGAGCTGCTGGAGCTGATCCAGTACCAGCCGATGAGCGAAAAACAGTATGCCCGCCCGCTGCTGATCGTGCCGCCGCAGATCAACAAGTACTACATCTTTGACCTCAGCGTGGAGAAGAGCTTTGCTCAGTACGCGCTGAAGAACGGCTTACAGCTGTTCATCGTCAGCTGGCGCAACCCGAACGCTAGCCATCGCGAGTGGGGTCTATCGAGTTATGTACAGGCCATCGAAGAAGCCCTCGATGTGACCTGCGCCATCAGCGGCAGCAAAGAGGCCCACCTGATGGGCGCCTGCGCCGGCGGCCTGAGCATCGCCGCCCTGCAAGGCTACCTGCAAGCCAAGCGACAGCTGCGCAAAGTCGCCAGCGCCACCTATCTGGTTAGCCTGCTGGACAGTCAGATCGACAGCTCAGCCATGTTGTTTGTCAATGAGCAAACCCTGGAAGCCGCCAGGCGCCGCTCCTATCAGCAAGGCGTGCTGGATGGCCGCGACTTGGCCAAGGTCTTCGCCTGGATGCGCCCGAATGACCTGATCTGGAACTATTGGATCAATAACTACCTGCTCGGCAAGCAACCCCCGGCCTTCGACATCCTTTACTGGAACAACGACAACACTCGCCTACCGGCCGCCCTGCATGGCGATCTGCTGGACTTTTTCAAATACAACCCGCTCACGCACCCTGGCGGCTTGGAGGTGTGCGGCATGCCGATCGACCTGCAGAAAGTCACGGTCGACAGTTTCAGCATCGCCGGGATCAACGACCACATCACGCCCTGGGACGCGGTCTATCGCTCGACCCTGCTGCTCGGTGGCGAACGGCGCTTCGTGCTATCCAACAGCGGGCATATCCAGAGCATCCTCAACCCGCCAGGTAATCCCAAGGCCAGCTACCTGGAGAACGACAAGCTGCCGTCCGACCCGCGGGCCTGGTATTTCGACACGCAGAAGCACGATGGCAGCTGGTGGCCAGAGTGGTTGGGCTGGATTCAGGCGCGTTCTGGTGAGCAACGCGAAACTCAGCTGGCGCTGGGCAACCAGAACCACCCCCCGATGGAGGCCGCACCTGGCACCTACGTGCATGTGCGTTAAACCCGGACTTGAACATTGAGAAGACTGGCCGGGGATTTCCCGGCCAGTTACCGTCGTCTTCCGGTGGATAGGGGATTTACACCAGTAGTGTCCTGGATGAGCGAAGGATGCTTTTCCCCGGTAGCCCAAGGCTCCGTGGGAAACCACGCAGTTCGAGTGCAACGAGTGCGGTGCCTTCAAAGGCATCGTCCGCCACCTTTGAGCTGCACTTCTGCAGAGCTTTTTTCGTGTCTTGTGGCCACTGCTCAATCAGCGGACAAGCCGCAGCAAGCTTGATGAGAAATAGTAGTCATCGCTACTATGGCTGGCAGCAACGATCTTGGGCCTCTTCAACTGGCCCTCCCGCATCGTCACCTACCGGTCCTCAACAGTCACGTATCGAGGTTCTGCGCTAGAAAGCCCACTAGCTCGAGCGGGTTTCGGCTATTAATCACCGTGTACATGAGATCACGTTTGCCGCGCGGCAACTTCTTTACACAGATCTTCGCAGAGGCCCTGACAGCCTCATCCGTCCCATGAATGCGCGCCGCCAAGAGCAACACCAGAGTAGCGTCTGTGAGTGTCATAGTAGTACCCATGATGTTTTCCAGAATATACCGACTGATTCGAAGCCTGCTCTCACCCGCGCCTGCATAGTTAATCGACGCGCAGCAGCAGAGCGGTTTCGCCGTGCACACCAATGGACATGAATCAGCGAGAATAAGATTGGAATGAACCTTCAACGACAAAACGCTCACCAGTTTCCTGTTTCCCCGCAGACACTCAGTTGTGCTTGAAAGCCAGCCATGCGCCTGCTAAGGCGGCCAATCAGACCATGACGATGAGCACCGCAGCTACCTTGTTTAAGCGAGCAACCGGAGGTGAGAGTATATCGACCAGAAATAATGCGTACCACCCGCCAAGCACTCAATCTGACGGCACAGGGAGGAATGACATTTCATGAAGCCTCCCTGCGAATTCGGGATCAGAACCGTCATCTTGGGCGGCCTGTCTCTCGCCGAGCTGTCGGCAGTACATTAGGGAGACGCTGCAAAAATAGCCAACCGTCCCCACCCTTGGCACACTGAGTACCTTCAACCAGCCACCCTCTCCGTGAGCGTTACGCGCGTGCAGAAGACCTTCTCCGAACTCGAATACACCGGCAAGAAAAAGCAGACTCGCCGAGATCGCTTCCTGGCTGACCTTGAACAGCTGGTACCCTGGGCACCGCTGGAGGCGCAAGTGGCGCCGTTCTATAGCGACACCACAGGCAAGCGCGGACGCCCTGCGATTGGGTTGTCACGCATGCTGCGCATGTATGTCGTGCAGCAGTGTTTCGGTTTCTCCGATGAAGGTTGCGAAGATGCCGTCTACGACAGCCAGGCCATCCGTGGTTTTATGGGCATTGACCTGGGCCGCGAGTCGGCACCGGATGCCACTACCTTGCTGCGTTTTCGCCGCTTGCTGGAAACCCATCAGCTAACGCGGGTGCTGTTTGAAACGATTAACCTGCATCTGGCCAGCCAGGGTCTGCTGCTCAAGGAAGGCACTATCGTCGACGCTACCCTGATCGCCGCGCCGCCCTCGGTCAAGAACCGAGAAGGCAAGCGTGATCCTGAGATGCATCAGGCCAAGAAAGGCAATCAATGGCACTTCGGGATGAAGGCCCACATTGGTGTCGACGCCACGTCGGGGCTGGTGCACCGCGTGGTAGGGACGGCCGCCAACGTGGCGGATGTCACCCAGGTCGACCAGTTGCTGCACGGTGCCGAAACCTATGTTTCGGGTGACGCTGGATACACCGGTGCGGCCAAGCGACCGGAGCATGCTGAACGGGACGTTATCTGGTCGATTGCAGCCCGGCCAAGCAGTTACAAGCAGCACGGCGAAGGCAGTGTGCTGTACCGGGTCAAGCGCAAGATCGAATACGCCAAGGCGCAACTGCGTGCCAAGGTCGAGCACCCATTCCAGGTAATCAAGGTGCGCTTCAATCATCGCAAGGTTCGCTACCGTGGGCTGGAAAAGAATACGGCGCAGTTGTTCAGTCTGTTTGGGTTGGCCAAGCGGTATTTGCAACGGACGGCGGGATAAATCCGTCTGAAAGGCGGGGTTGACCCGCAAATCAGCAAAATGAGGGCGAAAATCGGCCCTGGAAATGCAAAACAAGGCCGGTAGGTTGAAAAAACCGGCTTGGAAATGGGGGCGGTGCGAACGGGTTAATTGTTCAGCGTCTCCTTAGATCAGATGGACGCAAACCACTTGTACGTGGCACTCACCCGCGGGGCCAGACAGCTGATTGTCTGCTCTCAAACGCCAGTGCTGAATCCAGCCTAGCGAGCTATGAGCTTACCTGAAGCATCCCTCGACAAAGCGCGTAGCAATACGCGCATCAGCGTAGGCTTAGTAAAAATTCCAGATTTGCACCCAACCGGCGACCGCCTCTCATCAAGACGTAGACAGTGTTTTGAGTTTCGAATAGGCATCCGTGAGTGAACGAAACTCCGTAGGAGCTTTTAACCCAGTCTCCTGGAAGAAAATGCCCACGACTGTCTTCAATGACACAAAGCGCATAAACGATGCTGGCCGCGTGGCCCAGCGTCGCAAGCATTTTGGCCTGCTCGTCGGAAACGGACAAATCGATCACGGTCCAGTCAGCTACCAGGCAATACGCTCTGCCCGGAAAATTCGCCTTAACAAACGCCACCGCCTCGGCATCACTCAAAACACTGCCGATCAAGCTGTTTCCTTTGCCCGCCAACAAATCGATCAAGCCTGACATTTCCATACACCGGCTCTGCCTCAGAGGAAATACACCTTCACTCTTGCAGTTAATCCGCGTCGAGTAGAGCCTATTGGCCCTAGTGTCGATCTCTATCAGCCGTGTTTTGACGCAGTGCCGATAGAGTTCGATCCCCGATTGATTGTAAGGGTCGTCCCCTGCCCTACCAGAAAATCAGACCGCTGGATGATGTTGCGCAGGCAATCAGGGGTCGTGCAGTGACGGCACAGGCAGTGGCGGACACAATCACTTCATAGCCTGCGTCCTTCCGAGGGTATGGATTCGACAACAAGGCGTCGGCGGCGCATCAAGCGGTAAGCTGCCGGGATGACAAACAGGGACAACAAGGGCGCGGTAACCATACCGCCGACCATGGGTGCGGCGATGCGGCTCATCACTTCGCTACCGGAACCGCTGCCCAATAGGATCGGTAACAGGCCAGCAATGATGACCGCCACCGTCATGGCCTTGGGTCGAACCCGCTGCACGGCTCCTTCGCTAATTGCTGCGATTAGCCCACGCTCGGTACTGTCGCCGGCCTCTACACGTTCAGCCCAGGCGTTCTTCAAGTAGAGCAGCATGATCACGCCGAATTCGGCAGACACACCCGCCAGAGCGATAAAACCGACGCCAGTAGCCACCGACAGGTTGAATCCCAGCAGGTAGAGGAACCACGCCCCACCTGTAAGGGCGAATGGCAAGGTGGCCATGATCAGCAATGCCTCGTCGAATCGGGAAAACGTCAGGTACAGCAGCACGAAAATGATTAACAGCGTGGCTGGCACCACCAGCTTGAGCCGTGCGTTGGCTCGTTCAAGAAACTCAAACTGCCCTGAGTAACTCAGGCTCATGCCTGGCTGCAGCTTGACCTGCTCACCCACAACCCGACGTAGATCAGCAACCACTGAGGCAATGTCCCGGCCACGCACGTCGATGTACACCCAGCCGGAAGGTCGGGCATTTTCACTCTTGAGCATCGGCGGGCCTTCACTGACCTTGATCTTCGCCACCGTGCCTAGGGTGATCTGGCTCCCCAGCGGGGTGTAGATCGGCAGTTGCTCCAGGGCGCCAAGCGAATCACGCCACTCTCGGGGATAACGCACATTGATCGGGAAGCGGGCGAGCCCTTCAATGGTCTCGCCAACGTTTTCACCACCAATAGCACCGGCGACGATCGACTGCACATCAGCGATATTCAACCCGTAGCGGGCAGCGGCTTTGCGATCGATATCCACATCGATGTAACGGCCTCCGGTCAATCGTTCAGCCAAGGCCGAACTGACCCCCGGCACGTCCTTGGCCGCGCGCTGAACCGCCTGAGTCGCTGCATCGATCTCCATCAAGTTGCTGCCGGCAATTTTCACTCCGATCGGACTCTTGATCCCGGTGGCGAGCATGTCGATGCGGTTGCGGATCGGTGGTATCCAGATATTAGTCAGCCCAGGGACGCGCACCACTCGATCCAGCTCTTCCACCAATTTCTCCTGGGTCATACCAGGACGCCACTGCTCGCGTGGTTTGAACTGGATAGTGGTCTCGAACATCTCCAGCGGCGCGGGGTCGGTCGCGGTTTCGGCACGACCCGCTTTACCAAAAACGTGTTCGACTTCGGGCACCGTCTTGATCAAGCGGTCGGTCTGTTGCAGCAGCTGCGCCGCTTTCTGCGCGGACAACCCCGGCAGAGCCGAAGGCATGTAGAGCAAATCGCCCTCGTCCAGCGCAGGGAGGAACTCGCCACCCAAGCGAGAGATCGGCCACAACGCGCTGAGGAAAACCATTAATGCGATCAGTAGGGTGACTTTGGGCCGATGTAACACCGCATCCAAGGCCGGCTGATAGATCCTGATCAACCAGCGGTTCAGCGGGTTCTGGTCCTCTTTGGGGATCCGACCACGAATCCAGTAGCCCATCAGCACCGGCACCAGAGTTACCGACAGTCCGGCCGCCGCCGCCATGGCATAGGTCTTGGTGAAGGCCAATGGACCAAACAGACGACCCTCTTGAGCCTCCAGGGTGAACACCGGGATGAACGACAGGGTGATGATCAGCAGGCAGAAGAACAGCGCCGGTCCAACCTCCGCCGCCGCTTCGGTCATCACATGCCAGTGACGTTCGCCCTTCAACTCTTCCCCTGGATGGGCCATATGCCAGGCCTCAACCTTCTTGTGGGCGTTCTCGATCATTACCACGGCGGCGTCGACCATGGCGCCGATGGCGATAGCGATCCCTCCCAACGACATGATGTTGGCGTTGATCCCTTGGTACCGCATAACGATGAAGGCAATCAGCACCCCCACCGGCAAAGAGATAATGGCCACCAGGGATGAACGCAGGTGCCAGAGAAATATCCCACAGACCAACGCGACAACGATGAACTCCTCAAGCAGTTTGTAGCTGAGGTTTTCCACGGCGCGGTCGATCAGCTTGCTGCGGTCGTAGGTGGTGACGATTTCCACCCCGGCCGGCAGGCTGCTTTTCAGGTCATCGAGCTTGGCCTTGACCGCCGCAATGGTTTCGCGAGCGTTCTTGCCGCTGCGCAGAATCACCACGCCGCCGACGGTCTCGCCTTCGCCGTCGAGTTCAGTGATGCCGCGACGCATCTCCGGCCCCAGCTGGATCGTCGCCACGTCGCCGAGGGTCACTGGTACGCCACCCGCACCCAGCTTGAGCGGAATCGCACGAAAGTCATTCAGTGTCTTCAGATAACCGGAAGCGCGCACCATAAACTCGGTCTCCGCCATCTCCAGCAACGCACCACCGGTTTCCTGATTGGCCTTGCCGATAGCCTCGGTCACCGCTGCTTGAGTGATGCCCAGGTTGGCCAGTTTCAGTGGATCGAGCTGCACCTGGTACTGCTTGACCATGCCGCCCACGGTGGCCACTTCCGCAACGTTCGGCAGGGTCTTGAGTTCGAACTTGAGGAACCAGTCCTGCAAGGCGCGCAGTTGCGCCAGGTCGTGTCCCCCTGTGCGATCCACCAGTGCGTACTGATAGATCCAGCCCACGCCTGTGGCGTCGGGCCCCAAGGACGGTTTGGCGGAAGCCGGAAGACGACTTTGGACCTGACTCAAGTATTCCAGCACCCGCGAGCGGGCCCAATACAAATCGGTACCGTCTTCAAACAACACGTACACGAAGCTGTCGCCAAAAAAAGAATAACCGCGCACGGTCTTGGCCCCCGGCACCGAGAGCATGGTGGTGGCCAACGGATAGGTCACCTGGTTCTCAACGATTTGCGGCGCTTGTCCCGGGTAAGGGGTACGGATGATCACCTGAACATCGGAAAGGTCTGGCAATGCATCGATCGGCGTGCTCTGAACCGACCAGACGCCCCAGACCGTGACGAACAGCGTAGCCAGTAGCACCAGGAAGCGGTTGGCCACTGACCAGCGAATCAGGGCGGCAATCATGGCTGGCCCCCTGTTTTTTCCAGGCGTTCAACGCGCAACCCATCATCGGTTTGGCTCACCGAGATTCGAACCTTGTCCCCCGCCTTGAGTCCTTGCATGAGCACCGGGTCAGTCAACGGGAAGGTCATGGTCATACCAGGCATGCCCAGCGTCTTGAACGGACCATGGGCGATCGTCACGTCTTGGCTATTGATCTCAACGATCTGCCCATCCGCCTCATGAGAGCTGGAGGCCGCTGCGCTGGGTGGTGACATTTCCAGCGTGCTCGCAACAATGCCCTTGAGACTGGCTTCAGAGTCGAGCAGAAACTGTCCAGAGCTGACCACTTGTTGCCCTTCTTCCAGCCCCTTCAATACCACCGTTTTGCCTTCGTTTTCCTGCCCGAGTTGCACTTCTACGGGTCGGTAGCGACCAGCGTCTTCGGCGAGCATCACCAGGACGCGTCGACCGGTGCGAATGATTGCCTCGCTCGGCACCCATAACACGCTTTGCTCAGTCGAACGATTCAGGTGCACCTGGGCCGTCATACCCGGCCTGAGTCGCCCATCCAGGTTGGGCAGTTCGACCCGCACACGCACAGTTCGGCTGTCGGGATTGGTTTCGGGCAAAATCGCACTGACCGTGCCCTTAAGCACTGTGCCCGGAAAGGCTGGCAGACGTGCTTCGACCGCTTGCCCCATGATGATCGATCCAGTCTCCGACTCTGGAACGGCCACTGCCAGCCAGACGCTGCTCAAGCCATTGACTCGAGCCAGAGTCTCGCCGGCCGCCACGGTCATACCCGAACGTACATTCAACTCTTGCAGCACACCGCTTATGGGGCTGGTGATCGTCAGGACCGGCTGGGTCTTGCCGCTTCGCTCCACTTGAGCAATCAACGTCGCTGGCATCCCGGTCAAGCGCAAGCGTTGGCGCGCTGCCGCCAGCAAGTCGGCATCGCCACTGCGTTTGAGTGCGAGAAACTCTTCCTGAGCAGCGGCCCACTCCGGGACCAGGATATCGGCCAACGCCGCGTGGGCTTTGAGCACATCGCCTGGAGCACGGGCGTACACCCGCTCCACAAAACCAGCAGTACGCGATTGAATCACCGCGACATCCCGCTCGTTGAATGCCAGCACACCGACCACATCCAGGCTGGAAGCAAGCACGCCGCGAGTGACTGTGGCCAGTCGCAAGCCGAGATTCTGGGTCAGGCTGGGGTCGATACTGATGGCCGCACTGTCCGCTGCAGCATCAGCGTAGCGGGGCTTCAACTCCATATCCATAAAGGGCGATTTGCCTGGTTTATCGAATTTCTGTTGCGGCTGCATCGGGTCGTACCAATACAGTACTTTGCGTTCGTCTTGCGTTTTAGGGGCCTGTTCGGCGGTGGTCTCAGGCATTGCACTCATGCGCTGCTGAGCGAGCCAGTAACCGCCGGCAGCGCCCAGGGCAATCGAGAGGCCTGTCAGCACAGCCCCTTTCCAGATTCGTGCGCTCATTGATTGGTGTCCCCATAAGCAAAATACAAGCGAGCACTGGTGAGGGCTCGCTGTTCTTCGAAGTCGATCTGTTTGAGGCGGGTCTCGATGAGTTCACGCCGGGCAGCGATGACCGCCGCCAAGTCGCTTTTACCCGCGCGGTAGCTGGCCATGGTCAGCCCAACCTTTTCCTTGGCCAGGGGTAACAGGCTGTCCTGGCTGCGACGCACAGCACGGTTCAGACGTCCGTATTCGGCCAGATCGTCCTCCAGTTGCTGGGTATGCTCACGTGCAAGCGCTTCGCGCTCGGCCTCCAACTGATTCAGTTCGGCGTGTTTGGCGGCGATCTTCGGGTTTTGTCGGGAGTCGGGGAACAGTGGCAGGTCGAATGTGAACTGCACGCTGACCATGTCGCCGAACTGACGGTCGCGGCGCTGGTAATCAAGCTCCCAACTCCAGTCGGACTGCTTTTCCGACTCTGCTTCACGGACCTTGGCCTGCGCTTCGCGAGTCATTGGGACGAACGCCGCCAGTGCGGGGTGATGTTGCAACTTATGCGGGTAACCCGAGGCGTCGATGGGCCACTCGGGCAACCTACCGACGGGCTGGTCATTGGCGGCCGGACCTATCCAACGTCGAAGAGCCGCTCTGGCTTGTGCCCGCAGGCGGATCAGGTCGTCTTGTTGTTCCGCCAACTGAGCCGCCTCCTGTTTCGGCGTTACTGCATCGGCAGGCTGAGCACGACCACCGGCGATCTGCGCCCGGACGGTATCAGCCAACAGACGGTTCTCACGGTAAAAATCCTGAAACAGCGCCTCTTTACGCTCAACGGAGTAGCTGCTGATCCAGGCCAATGCTGTGGCCTGACGAACGTTCAGGCGCTCGACACGGCCTTCGGCCGCGGCGCGATCTACGGCCGCCTCGGCCACTTCGATGCGCGCCCGACGCTTGTCACGGTTGGGCACCTCCTGCATGACGCCGACCATCTGCATGGTCATGAAGTCCTGCTCGAGGCGCCAGCGGTCAGGGCCGCCGATGGGGTAGTTTTGTACGCCCAGCAGGAGCTTCGGGTCGGGTAGTTCGCCGGCTGGAATGGCGGCGCTGCTGGCGGCTTGCAGTTTGGCCGCTTGGGCGGTCAGCGATGGTGCATTGTTTTCAGCCAACCGTAAGGCTTCGTCGAGTGTCAGGGGCGCAGCAAGGCTTGGCAATGCCAGCACGCTTGCCGCCAGGGCAGCCACGAGGGGCCAACCGGTGCAGTAGCACTTGGAATTCATGTTCACGATTCCTGTGATGATCCACTGCGCGCCTTGTGAGGCATGCGCGCAGATATGCCATCCCGCGCCAGAGCAGGATGAGACTCAGTGTGGTACAGGAATCAAGCGCGAGGCGGTCGCCACACCCCGGACGGGGCCTGAGTAGGCAGGGAGTCGCTGAAGATTGTCAGCAGCTGCGGACTGGACAAACGGGTGGCAGGTTTCCCAAACGACACTTGTAGCAGACTGGCGCTCCTGCATTCCTGGCCAGGTTTGCAGGGTTTGCCGTGATCGGCGGAGCTGCTCATGTCAAGGCAGCAGTCCTGGTTCATATCATCCATCATGGTCATGCCCGTCGTTTGCATCGGGCAAGGTTCTGTCGGTGACTGAATGCCCGCCATCCCGCTCAGGGGAAGCGCCAGACTGATCAGGAAAATGAGGCAACACCGCAGATAGCGTTTCATGCGAGGGAGTCTAGTCGCTGGTGACGGGCTATACCATTACGAATCTGTCAGGAAGAGCCTGCCAGACAGCATTTGCAGATCAACATGAATTCCCTCTCTTAGAAACAAGGACTCGCTAAACAACGACGCCCAATTCCCTGAGCATGGAAGTAGTTACAGCTCACAGCATGCCGCTCGAATCATGTTTGATCGGTTTTGCCTTTAGTGTGGCCTCGGTAGCTGCCGTAGCTACAAAGTGAGGGAGCCCACTAGCCTTTGTTTACCCGGCCATGCTCAAAGGGTTCGATGAGCTGTCCAAGGTAGTTTTGGGGGTAATCCTTTTCATGCAAT
Source organism: Pseudomonas sp. KH_021 (assembly GCF_057838865.1). Taxonomy (NCBI): domain Bacteria; kingdom Pseudomonadati; phylum Pseudomonadota; class Gammaproteobacteria; order Pseudomonadales; family Pseudomonadaceae; genus Pseudomonas; species Pseudomonas sp. KH_021. The sequence continues at coordinate 294,455 of NZ_JBYQOU010000002.1, forward strand.
CCGACCTCAGCTTGGCTTAGTTTCCCCACACTGTCGTAGAACGTGCCAAACAGTCGGTCCCACACCATCAGAAACTCACCAAAGTTGACCTGGGCGTCCTCAAAGTCGCGCTTGTGATGCCAGCGATGAATTTCGGCAACCCCAATGATGTGGCGCAACCATCCCAGCCGGTAGTCCAGGTTCGAATGCTGAAAGGCCAAGTGCACTGTTAGAATTCCAAACCAGATGGCCACAACTGCGGAGGGTGCGCCTGATGCGAACAGAATCACCAGCCCCGGACTCGCCATAAGCACCGCGTGCAACGGATGTCGTCGCTCCCCGTTCATCCAATACAACCGCTCGGCGCTGTGATGAGGCATGTGAAAACGCCACAGCCAATGCACTCGGTGACTGATCCGGTGCATGGCATACAGGCTCAGATCGAGCACAGCGATGACCAGTAGCAACTGTAACCACAGCGGGCTCTCGTTCGGAAAGAGACGAACCGAAGCTGGCACCGCATCACCAAGCTTGACCAGGATTCCAGCTGTGAATTGAATGACGGAAAGGTTCACCAGCATGTGCAGCAGGTCTGTCGCGGTGTCTTGATGATCCTCAAGCCAGGCTTCGCGGAAAGGTTGGATGCGCTCCAAACCAGCGATGATCAAAAGTCCCACTGCAGCAGCTAGGGGAATCGTGGGCCAATACGGTACGCCGGTATACAGCGTCCAGATCATGAAGGCAGCAGAGCCACCAAACACGAGTGGATAGCTCACCCACCGTAAGGCGAATCGGAGGAAGGAAGGCATTGCTCAGCTCCTGGATATGGAACCATCACAATATGTTAAGGGGCCAGCTTTCGACTTGAACGAAAGAGCTAAACTTCCTGGAGATGAACTTCTGCCAAGGCGGATGACGGATCGATACCCAGTAGCGCCCGGAATGTCCGGGAGAAATGAGCCGAGTCTGAAAAGCCCGCCTCATGAGCCGCGTCGGTCAGCCGTACACCTTTGGCCAAATGCTGCAGAGCTTGCGTGAGACGTAACCATCTCGCGTAACTGCGAAGCGGCAGCCCCGTCTGCTCCACGAACCAATGAGAAAACCGCGTGGGGGATAGATGCACCACCGCGGCCAACTCTCCGCGTCCCGTTTGGCCTCTGCGCAGCGCCTCAATCACCTTGATCAAGCGAGGATCTGGGGGCGGGAGATCGGGGAGTCGCAGCGCCTGGCGCACCCCGGTCCTGACCTGGAGATCAGTGTGTCCTGTCTGGTGCAGCGCGTCGATAATCGGCGCTACGTCCGCCGGAGTGATCCCAATCACCCTCGCGTCTTCGGCACCCTGCAAAGCACGGGCGTCCTCGGACAGCGCATCCACATAGATCGACAGAACGTGACCGGCGATCAGCCGGTGTTTCAAGCCGGCCGGAATGAAGATGGCGCCCCCTGTTTGAACACCCATCGGGGTTTGAACCGATACAGTTGAGTCGAGGCCAACTGAGATCTGATGCGCTTGATGGAGGTGCCACTCCTGGTGACCGGCGCGGCCATGAAAGACACCGATACCGGGACCTACCCATGCATGACCTGCCCAGCGCACGGTCTCTGCTGTAACCCAGCTCTTCATTCTCTAGCTCGGCCCACTTCCGCTTTTGTCCGTGCCGACTGCACACGTATAGTCATTCGACATCTGACGGCGGCATCGTATCGATGCTGGGCCATGATGGGCTATTCGTACCCGGACATTTGAGCGTTTTGCCGATGCCGGATCGACCGGTTTACCATCGTTCGGGTTATGAACGTTTGTGATTAGTTTGCCGGGTACTCAGCGATCACTTGGTCGGTACCTGCTTTGCTCAGGCCGATGACCTGATACGCATCCTGCTTCCCACCGACCTCCATACCAGGTGAGCCTGCCGGCATGCCCGGCACAGCAATCCCGATAAGGTCATCGCGTTTGCTCAAAGCAACTATTTGCTCGGCAGGTACATGGCCTTCAACAAATTTTCCGTTGATCACCGCGGTGTGGCATGACGAGAGTCGTGGAACAACACCCAGGTCCTGCTTGACCGCGCTCATGTTGGTTTCTACATGATCAACGACGGTGAAGCCGTTGGCTTCAAGGTGCTGCATCCACGTCTTGCAGCATCCACAGTTAGCGTCACGATGGACGTCGATCGTCAGCGATTCTGCTGCATGACCAACTGAACTGATCAACAGAGCCGCGAATGCAGCAAGGCGAAGTATCCGTCCGGGCCGATAAATGTTATTTCGCATGGATATGCTCCCTCCCATCAGCATGGGTATGAGTTTTTGGCTGAGCGGCAGGAGTTGCAGAAGCGTCATGTGAAGCCTCGGCACCCTGAGGATGGGCGTGTTCGGTACTTTCATTTTGAGAAGGTGCTGCGACCTCCTCATGAGCATGGACGCTATTTTTCTCGCCATGATGGTCGCTTGTTTCGGCTACCTCTTCGGCTGTACCCGCATCATGATGTTCAGCGGCAGCCCCTCCTTGAACATCATGCTGGCCTTCGTGGTTATGCATTTTGCTTTCGCCGCCACCGTGTTGATGACCACCGCTGCTGGCTGCTAGAGCGGTGTATTGCTCTGCATCCAATGAAGGCAGTCGCTGGAGAAAAGCGACCATTCCCCAGATGTAGGGATCAGCCATGCTTTTACCCCAAGCGGGCATGCCTGTGGATTTGATTCCATGCTTGATGATCCAGAAAGCTGCAGCAGGGTTTCCATCAACGCCCAGTTTTGAAAGATTTGGAGGTGCAGGGTAACCGTCTCGAATCCCCTGAGCCTTGCCCGCCGCCGCAAATGACGAAACTCATACGGCAGACGAGCTCAGAAATTGCCACACTTTAACTATCAAGGGGATTACATTTCTTTCAGCTTGGGAATGCGCCAAACGGATCAGCAGTTGGCGTGGTCGGCGGCTTTGGCCTTGCTCTCGACTACGGGGGGTTGAGTGCCTTGCTTTTGGGCAATTTGGTACGACTCCATCGAGTCCTTACTGGCCGCTTCCATACGTGCAAATGTCCGGTCACCACCGCCTTCGGCCATAGCCAGGGAAGAGACGGTCAAAGCTGCAATGACAAACAGGGTTTTCATGGATTTCATTTGGGTAGCCTCGGATGAGTTTTTGGTTGCCCCGTTGAATCCACATCAAGAGATGATTCTTGGGGCTGAGCTCAAGGCTCGATGTAATTCTACGGCTCATACCCTGTCAGAAACCTTAGGCCAACATTACAGTTGTGTCAGGTTGACATTTTCTTCTTGAACAAGCTGCGCCTTAATCCGTATGGTCTCGTCCATCCTAAGCTGCAATTAACCGCTTAAAAACCAATATATGACGGCTTTGTAAGCCTCCAGTCATTTTCAGCGAAGACGACGGATGGCTGCGAAATTTAAAGTTTTCTTAAAGGATGCTCGACAGCTTTTGAACAGCTGCAGAGAATCTGAATTGATCGACGTGCCACCATTATTTCAACCTGAGTAATCGCGATGCATATTGTGTTTGGACTGGAAACTATCCACAAAGGTGATCTGGCGTGAGTATTAATTTCGAAAAGGCCGTTGGCTCTGCGGAAAGAGCTTTAATCTATCGTAGTCAAAGAGCTGAGGTGCTGAGCAACAATATCGTCAACGCCGACACACCGAATTTTAAGGCTCGCGATATGGACTTTCCTACCTTGCTTGCAGAACAGTCAAAGCGAGTTGCAGACACCCAATTTTCTTTACAAACAACAAACCGAAATCATATTCGTGGAAATGGCTCAGAAGGCGACTCTGATGGGAGTGCTTTACTTTACAGAACTCCAAATCAACCGTCCCTTGACCAAAACACCGTGGATCAGCAGATCGAAATCGCGAAATATACGGAGAATGAAATTCATTTCGAGGCGGCTTTTACTCGATTAAATGGCTCATTTAAAGGCTTAATTAAGGCAATACGTGGAGAGTGATGGGCAAAAGAACTATGACAAAATAAAGGTAATTATAGTGTGGGGCTGCTATTCCAAATCTGGTCGTCCTTGAACTTCAGTGTCAGCAAAAAATTGAGCGCACCTCACCATGACTGATATTCTCGAGTCCATCGCTGGACGCGTTGTCCGATATCAGCAAAGTCGAAGACCCAAATATTGTTCTTGAGAATGGTCGATTCATCGTTAGTGGTGCCCTGAATCTCAAACGCGTGAACAAACCGGCTTTCAGGCTAAATCGACTGAGGACTACCTGACTCTGGCGGGACTGGTCATGAGCCTGCTGGATCGTCTGACGATCATCGGGAACAAACTCGATTGGGAGAGGTGGAGCATGACGGTGGTTGGCGTTGAAGAGCGTCGGATGACGAGGATGCTGGTGCGTAAAGAGTAAGGGTAGAAAAGCGAGACCGCATTTGCGGCCTCGCTTGTTTTCAAGATATCACTCGTGCGAGTGCCCGTGCTCAGCGCTCTCGGAGGTTGTTTCTTTCTCGCCGCCGCTGCATGCAGTCATCAGGCCCAAGAAGCAGATCAAGAGCATCGTACGGAACAACGTTGCTGAAGTTTTCATGGGAAAGTCTTGCCTAAAATACTGAGGTTAAACGTCCGTGGTCCGGTCGCTCTAGGCCTTTTCGGCAGAAGAGCGGCCGTCCTTGGATTACTGTTTAACGCTCAGGTAATCACCGGTCGTTTTCAGTGAGATAGTCACGTCGCTGTTGCTGCGATTACGCCAGAACCAGCCATGGGTGCCGTCAAAAATGGCGGTGAACTCGCCCTTATCGCCTTTGACTTGCTTGCCTTTGGTGTAACTGTGGAAATAGCCCTTTTCTGCCTTGTAGGGCTCGCCATGGGTGTCGTAATTCACAGGGCCCCCAGCCGTTGTCCACTCATAGCTGACGGTGGTGTTTTTCAACATTTCCAGCTTGATCTCTGTCCCTTCACCCGGCTTGAGTATGACGGTCATCTGATCAGTCTTTGATGCAGGCATAGCAGCTACTACAGGTTCCGTTACCGGCTTTGCCGCAGGCTGAACTTGTGCGATTTGCGGAATCGGAGCTGCCGCGACGGGTTGTGGTGGAGCGGTATCGGCCAGGGCCTCTTGTGCGAGGGTGATTTTCAGTTCGCCCATTTGCGTCAGGCCTAATGCTCGTCCCACGCCCGTTGGATCAATGGCGTATTCCGAAGGCATGACGACCGTCACCAAAAGGCCGACTGCGGTGAGCAGCGCGATAACTGTCGAACGCACTAACTGGCGGCTGCTGGGCAATTCGTTAACGGTTGGAAGTGGAGTATTGAACATGGTCAGAATTCCTTACGCGGAGACAAACAGGCCGGTGAACTGGTAACCCATCAGCAGGAAACCGGCACTCATCATGGCGACGTTGGCGACATAGGCGTGGCGCCAAAAACTGCCGGTGCGCCGCCAATATCCCATCAGAATGAGAATCGAGCTGAGGGCCAGCAATTGGCCTATCTCGACGCCGACGTTGAACGCAAGCAGGTTGGGGATCAGGCCGTCGGGCGAGATCTCGTACTCCTGGATCTTGGTTGCCAAACCAAAACCATGGAGCAGACCGAAGACCAGCGTGGCCACCTTGGTATTGGGTTGGTAACCGAACCAGCGCTGGAACGCGCCCAGGTTGTCGAGCGCCTTGTACACCACCGAGAAGCCGATGATGGCGTCGATCACGTAGGAGCTGATGCTTATTTCCGTGAGCACACCGAGTAGCAGCGTGACCGAGTGGCCCACAGCAAACAGCGTGACGTAAAGGCCTACATCCTTCAGGCGGTAGAGGAAAAAGATCACCCCGAAGAGGAACAGCAAGTGGTCATAGCCCGTCATCATGTGTTTGGCGCCCATGTAGATAAAGGGCAGCAACATGACGCCAGAGCTTTCCTGGATGAAGCCCTTATCCCCCTCAGCAACGGCGTGAGCCAGCGCCTCGGGCATGCCGAAGGAGAGTGATGCGATAAGCAAAAACAGCAGCAGTAGCGGGCGACACGAGGGCACAGTGAATGCGCCCACGCCGCTCATAGAGTGCGAATGCATGGATAAATCCTACGTTGCAGTGATCTTGGGCCGCAGCGCGGCCATGGTCAGGATGCGAACGAAGGACGGGGTGGACGCTTGATCAAGAATATCGGCGGAGGGGGAACTGCATATTGCGGGGCATCAACCCGCACCGATAGCTTGGGTTGTTCGGCCAAAATCAACAGGGAAGTAAGCTGCGGTGTTTCGTGCTGGTGGTCTGGGGTCAGCGGCGAATGAAAGTGATCTGAACAGCTCGCGCAGGAAAGTGAGGCTTCTTGCTCGCCGTGGGAGTGATAGGCGTCTTGCTTAATCTCCCAGGCAGGCTGTTTCGTCGCCACCGACAACGTATAGGTATGCCCGGCCCAAGCCATCAAAACGGCGAGAGCAAGCGCGAATACCACCGTTGTTGTCAGGGATCTACTGAGCATGTTGATCGTCTTTTAACTCGCTTTTTTGCTGCGGTGATGCGTTTGACCTAACCCCCCTAGGGGGATAGCATGCCAGCGTAATTCATTGAGACCAAAGGCTCAAGCCATGGATGAACACAAACATAACCATCCCCACACTCACCGAAGTCATGATGCCATTATCAAGCGCCTCAAGCGTGCGGACGGCCATCTACGCGGCATCATCACCATGATCGAAGAAGGTCGTGAATGCGTCGACATCGCCCAGCAACTGCATGCCGTTGAAAAAGCAGTGTGTCAGGCCAAGCGAACGCTCATTCAGGATCATATCGATCACTGCCTGGAGAATACCGTCTCAGCCTTGAACAATGGCGAGCGTGCACCGCTGGAAGCGTTCAAGCAAATCACCAAGTACCTCTAGGTCTGACATGCCCAATTTCGCTGAATTCTTGTAGCAGGGCGGATCTCACCCTTGGACATGACGACCGCCAGTTCAACTCAACACAATCCATCCAGTAGCCGTAGCAGCAGCCTTGACCTGATCAAGTGGCTCGCGATGCTGACCATGGTGATCGATCACCTTCGGTTGCTGTGGCCAGACATGAGCAGTCTGTTCATTCCTGGAAGACTCTCTTTTCCCTTTTTCTGCCTGGCCGTTGCGGCCAACGTAGCGCGCTCCACGCCGGGCGCGTTTCTGACCGTTGCTAACGGCCGCTACCTCGCCTTGATGCTCTTGTTCGCCGTCGTTTCTGAGGTGCCTTACCGCTACTTAAGCACCTCCGGGTCATTCAATGTGCTGCCCACCCTGGCGTTGGGTTTGTTGATTGCCTGGGGTGTTCAGCACAGAACCCTGCTAAGCATTGTCATGGCCTCGGTCGCCGCAGGTCTTGCCTACGTACTGGATGATCCATTGATGTATGGGGTTTATGGCGCGCTCGTACCTACGGCCTTGCTACTGGCGATCAAATGCCAGGGCATCCTTTGGTTGCTGCCAGCGGTTTTGTGTATGTTGATCAATACCCGCAGCAGCATTATTGTCAGGGCGATGGAGTTTGAGACCTATCCATTGCTGGCTTTAAGTACGGCTTTTATCGCTCCGCTGATCGGACTTTGGCTTCTGCGTCAGACGTTCACGTTCAAGGTATGGCCGGTGCAACACTGGGGTTACTGGTTCTATCCGGGTCACCTTGCCGCATTACAGGCCCTTCGTTTTCTAGTCTGAACTGTGGGTGATCAAACTCAGAAAATTATGAATGCCCTGTGATCAATACGGCCATCGACGATGCTGATCATCGATGACATAAGGGTGTTCGTGACTCGCTCCATCGTGACCTTCTAAATGAGTGTGGCCGTCCGGCAGATTCTGATGGGTGTGCCTAATAGACTCTTGGTCATGTGCAGGACGCCAAATCACGACGCTGACCACCAATGCTCCACCTGCCACGATGGCAAGTCCCACGAAAGAGGCATTGAGGCTGATATTGGCGCCCAGCCAACCGGCCAGTGGATAAGTGATCAGCCAACAGGAATGGGAAAGTGCAAATTGCGCTGCAAAAAGGGCTGGACGATCCTCGGCATGCGACGACCGACGCAGCAGTCGTCCGCTGGGCGTTTGTGCCAAGGAATATCCCACACCGAGTACCAACCACAGAGGCAGCAGGAAGTTGTAGGTGCTCAGGTTGATGCCAACTGCCAAGCCCGCAACCAGGATCCCACCGCCAAACAGCATTGCTGTCCGGTCTTTTATGCCTTTCAGAAGGCGAGGTAAAATCAGTGCGGCGATCATAGATCCACCCCCAAAAGCAGCGAGCGCTAATGCGGTTGAACTCTGAGGTAAAGCGAATCGGGACTGTACCAACACAACGGTATTAACGATGACCATGGCGCTGGCCGCAGCCACCGTTAGATTGAGGGCTAGTAGTCCCCGCAAGCGCGGTGTGGCCAGAAATATGCGCATTCCTCGGGTGGTTCGCTCAAAGATACTGCGCCTTTGAGTCGGCTTCGCCTTTGGCAGTAGTACCGTCGAGACCAGCGCTGCTGAGGCCAGAAAGCCAATCACCGTTCCGGCGAATAGGTTATGGAAACTGATCACCGTCAGCAGTACGGCTGCGAGCATGGGGCTGGCGACACTTTCAAGATCGTAGGCAAGGCGAGATAACGACAAGGCGCGAGTGTAATCCTCTTCATCCGACAGTATGTCTGGGATGGTGGCCTGGAAGGTCGGGGTGAATGCAGCAGAGGCCGATTGAAGTACAAAAATCAGCACGTAGATTTGCCATACTTCCGTGACGAAAGGCAGGGCAAGTGCAACGAGGGCTCGCACCAAGTCCAGTGATACGAGCATCGCCCGTCGCGGCAGACGTTCCGCAAAAGCCGCCGCAATCGGTGCTACGCCAATATAGGCAGTCATTTTAATTGCCAGCGCGGTGCCAAGCACTGCCCCGGCCTGTGCTCCCGCAAGATCGAACGCCAGTAGCCCCAGCGCAACAGTCGCGAGGCCTGTTCCGACAAGAGCAATCACTTGAGCCAGGAAGAGATGTCGGTAGGTTCGGTTAGCCAGGATTTTCAGCATTTGAAGTCTCGGGCGGCCAAGTGCTTGGTCAGGAGGGTTTACGACGAATACTCACGACGCCGACGTCAAGGACGAAGCCCGTCTTTGCCGAGAAGGGTTGCAGAACTTCTCAACCGCAAAGAGCTATTGGCTTAGCTTTGAGCGAAGCATTCGTATCCTCCCTAGGGGGATATTAGGCGATCCTAAACTATTGGCTGTGACAGCTCAAGAAAAAGGTCGTGTCACCTACCGCGTCGAATGCTGAGGGGGACTAAGCAAGCACGCTTGCTCAATGAAGGCACGTCGCCATACTCTGCAAGGCGTGAGCGTTCTCACCCTTCGTAAAAACCTGAGCATGGAATTAGCCCAATGAAACTATCTGCCCTTCTGATCGCTGCTGTTCTCTCGATTACTTCCGTGGCTGCCTTCGCACATAGCGGCGGTACTGATTCAAAAGGTTGCCATCGCAACCATAAGACGAACGACTACCACTGCCACTAAGTCGCAAAAGCCCAGCTCTGAGCTGGGCTTCAATGTGAACAGGCCTCTTCACGCGCGCGAAGGCCAGTTATGCCTTTGCTTTAGGCAGCGTTAAGCTCAACAGTGATGTGAACCAGTTCCTCATGCACTGACAAGAGGTCTTTAAAGTAAGCCGGTGTCGCATTTTGGTCAGTCGTCAAACTCAGGATGCAGGCATATTTCCCTTGACCTACACGCCATACATGAAGGTCACTAATCTGCGCGAAAATGGGACTGGAGGCGATGACTTCCCGGACCTCTTCGACGACAGGGGAATCCATTTCCGCATCCAGCAATACACGGCTGGTTTGACGAATCAAGCCATAGGCCCAGCTCGCAACCAATCCGGCACCCACTATGCCCATGACTGGGTCAAGCCACGCAGCCCCCCAGAATTTACCCCCGATCAACGCCAGAATGGCCAGCACCGATGTAGCGGCGTCCGCCAATACATGCATGTAAGCGGAACGCAGGTTCAAGTCATGATGCCCATGCCCATGATCGTGGTCATGATGTGTGTGGACATGACCATCCTTGAGTAACCAGGCGCAGGCGATATTCACGAGTAATCCCACAACACCGATAGCGATCGCCTGGTCGTAGTGAATTGCAGAGGGAGAGATCAACCGTTCAATCGATTGATAGAGCATCAACCCCGCCACCATGATCAGCAGGATCGCGCTGGTGTAACCCCCTAGAACTTCCATTTTCCAAGTCCCGAAGGCAAAGCGGGTGTCATTGGAAAATCGTCTTGCCGCCGCATAAGCCAGGACAGAGAGTCCCAAGGCCAAGGCATGAGAGCTCATATGCCAGCCATCAGCAAGCAGTGCCATCGAGTTGTAGAACCATCCACCGGCAATCTCTGCAACCATCATCAATGCAGTTAGAATCATCGCTCGACGGGTGTTTTTCTCAGCTAAGGGGTTACCCTCGTCGAAAACGTGAGAGTGGCCCTGACCGTCGGAGATTGCTGGAGATGACATGGGTTGCAGCCCTGCTTAATGAGCAAAAATATACTATACCCCAGTATAGATACTTGAAGAAGGTACCGCCGCATGCCACATACCATTCACGACAAGAAACGACTGCTGACTCGTGTCAGACGCATCAAGGGACAAGCAGAGGCGCTGGAGCGTGCGCTGGAGCAGGAAGTAGAGTGTTCTGCTGTTTTGCAACAGATTGCAGCGGTGAGAGGCGCGGTGAACGGATTGATGGCAGAGGTGCTTGAAGGGCATATCCGTGAGCACCTGGGTGCTGAAGCCGTCACTCCAGAACAACGTCAAGAAGACCTGGATCAGGTCATCTCGGCCCTGCGCTCATATCTGAAATGAGCCCAGGGAGAGTCTGTGCATGAGGGCGTTAACGCTGGAGCAGATCACCGCCTCAGGCGCTGACCTTGGAAGAAAAACCCAACGCTTCAACAGCAGCGCGGACTCGCTCCGGGCTTTCGATGCTTTCAACGTTGACCTTGCCGGCAGCACGATCCACCGAAACAGCTGCCTCGTTATCCAACGACTGAATGGCTTTGGTAATTTTACTAACACAGCTGCCGCAACCAATGCCTGATACGTCTAAGACGAACATAGTTATTCCTCTCGTGTTGATCGGCCTCTTTGGCCGCAGTTACAGCATCAACGTTGACACGATAGGAAGGTCAAGAGTTGTCTGCACCGTTTAAATGGTGTCCAAGTCTCAATCTATTCGGGTGTTCCTCAGCCGCAAGGCATTGAAAACCACGGATGCTGAACTCACGCTCATCGCGATGGCCGCGACCATCGGTGATAAGAGATGTCCGGTCAGTGGATACAGTAGACCTGCTGCGAGCGGGATACCCATCGAGTTATAAAGAAAGGCAAAGCCCAGGTTCTGACGCATGTTTTTCACCGTCGCTACAGAAAGGGACCGCGCTCGAAGAATTCCCATCAAGTCGCCTTTAACCAGAGTCAGTTGCGCGCTGTTCATCGCGACGTCTGTCCCGGTCCCCATGGCGATGCCCACATCTGCTCGGGCCAAGGCAGGCGCATCATTGATACCGTCGCCAGCCATAGCAACCCGCCGGCCGTATTGCTGAAGGTCCGCGACCAAACGCTCCTTGTCCTGAGGCTTCACTTCACCGTGGACTTCTTCAATGCCCATCTCCTTGGCTACAGCTCGTGCCGTGGTGAGACCATCACCAGTGGCCATGATGATTTTTACATTGTCAGCCTTGAGCTTGGTGACAGCCTCTTTGGAGGTTGGCTTGATCGGATCGGACACTGCGAGCAACCCAGCCAGTACTCCGTCGACCGCAACATAGATTATGCTGATACCTTCAAGTCGTAACAGCTCTGCACGGTATTGGAGGGGCCTGATACTCACGCCTGCTTCTTCCATCAAGGCGGTATTGCCCAGTTGGATTTTCTTGCCGCTAACCAGACCGCTGACACCAATCCCGGATCCGGACTCGAACGATTCAGGCTTGCTCAAAACAAGGTTTTCAGCTCGGGCGTGATCAACGATTGCGTGAGCCAGAGGGTGCTCACTGCCTTGATCGAGACTGGCAGCGAGTTGAAGAACGTCATTGGGGTCGAAGTTCTGTGTAGCCTCCACGCTGTGAAACACCGGACGCCCCTCTGTCAGGGTACCGGTCTTATCGACGATGAGCGTGTCGATCTTGCAAAGGTTCTCGATGGCACTGGCATCTCTGAACAGCACGCCCATGCTGGCCGCTTTACCCGTGGAAACCATGATCGACATTGGCGTCGCGAGCCCCAGAGCACAGGGGCAGGCAATGATCAGCACGGCGACCGCATTAATCAGGCCGAAGACCCAACTGGGCTCAGGACCGAACAGCCCCCACCCCAGAAGAGTCAGCAGGGCAATCACGATTACCCCCATCACAAAGTAACCAGCAACGGCGTCCGCCATACGCTGCATGGGGGCTTTGGAGCGCTGAGCGCGGGCCACCATCTGTACGATTTGCGACAGCATGGTCTCGACCCCAACCTTCTGTGCCTCCATCACCAGACTGCCATGGGTATTGAGCGTGGCTCCGATCAGACTATCTCCAGCTCTCTTCATCACCGGCACGGGTTCGCCGGTCAGCATCGACTCGTCGACCGCGCTTTCGCCTTCCAGTACTGAGCCATCAACCGGCACCTTTTCACCTGGTCTTACCCGGAGGTGATCACCCTTGTGGACATGCGTCAGCGGGATGTCTTCCTCTGTGCCATCGGCATTGATCCTGCGTGCGGTTTTCGGAGACAGACCAAGAAGAGACTTAATAGCCGCAGACGCTTGTGATCGAGCTTTGAGTTCAAGCATCTGCCCGAACAAAGTCAGCGAGATGATCACTGCGGCAGCTTCGAAGTAGACGCCAATGCGTCCGTCTTGCATAAAGGTGGCGGGAAAGCTCTGGGGAAACAACGTCGCGACAACGCTGTAAAGATAGGCCGCTGCGGTACCCAGACCTATCAAGGTCCACATATTTGGACTGCGATGACGAATGGACGCTACGCCTCTCACAAAAAAGGGCCAGCCGGCCCATAGGATCACCGGGGTTGCAAGGACCAGCTCCACCCAGTTCTGTGTGGCTCCGTGGAAGAGGTGTAATGAATGTCCCGCCATAGCGAGTACGGTCACGATCACGGTTAACGGCAACGACCACCAAAAGCGACGGGTGAAGTCCTTAAGCTCGGGGTTTTCCTCCTCTTCCAGCCCTGGCATGACAGGTTCCAATGCCATTCCGCATTTAGGACAGGTGCCGGGGCCAGGCTGTCGTATCTCTGGGTGCATGGGACAAGTGAATTCAGTGCCCAGCTGTGGCTCAGCCGCGGGTTCAGTGCGACTAGAGTGATTGGTATCAGACGGATCCGCAGCATAACGCCGGGGTTCTGCTCGAAACTTCTCTTGGCACTTCAGGCTGCAAAACTGATATACCCGCCCCTCGTATAGCTCACTGAACGTGCTCGGCGGGGTAACTGCCATACCGCACACTGGATCGCGTAGACCACCATCGTGGGGGTTTACCGGATGGACGTGATCATGGTCGCGGTGACTCGTGGCGTTAGACATGACTAGTTTCCTTTATCGTCCTTGTTGGTTTCCGAACTCACGTGTCGACCGTGACCGCCGTGGCCGTGCCCAAAAAAATGCATCACTGGGCAGATCAACAGGATCAGATAGGGCAGATAAGGCGAAACATGGCTGAAGTGTTCCCGGACGACGTAGAAAACACCGATTGCAACCAGCATGATCAGTACGACACCCGTTTTGCTTCTCCAGAAGGAAGAAGGCGAGTTTTTAACCGAATGCGGATGGTTAGTCATGATGTGGTCCCCAGTGTCCTGGCAAGAGCTGCGGTGACGTCTGCGACTGAGAGTAGTCAACGCTCGCTCTGAGGCTGTGATATCGATCAAGCCGCGCTTACTTCACTTCAAACTGACCCACCATCCCCGACTGATAGTGGCCCGGAACGTTGCAGGCAAACTCCAGGCCTGTGCTCTTGGAAAAGGTCCAGACAAGCTCTTTGGTTGTCCCTGGTTCGATCAGAACGCTGTTGGGATCGTTGTGCGCCATCCCGTCCATCTTCATACCGACCATGCTGTGGTCCATATCGCTCATCGCTTGCGCTTTTCCAGTAGGACTCAGCGAGCCGTTCTGGAACATGGCCGCCATCTCTTTTTGATGCGCGGCATGTGCAGGGGCTTTGCCGATGTTGAATTCATGCAACAGCGAGCCTTCGTTGCGCAGGACGAAGCGAACCGTCTCTCCAGGTTTGACATCGATTTTTTTGGGCTCGAAGGAGATATCGCCCATTTTCACTTCAACCGTGCGAGTAACGTCGGCAGACGCTCCAGGCCGACCAATATCATCTTTCCCATGGTCCACGCTGGCCATGGCCGTAGCACCAAAGAAAAGAGCCATTACTGCGATAACCGGGCTAACAAATTTGGCGTTCATAGTGACCTCAGGGTGAGAGTAGGTAGCACTGGCTATGTTAAGGAAACGGAGCTGCCAGCTAACTGACTTGAACACTACATTTCTGTCAGTTTTTGAAATAAACACGGCGTCGAAGCTACGCCGTTTGAATCTGATCGGGTGCGAGAACCTTCAGGATAGAGCCGTTTGATGTTGTTCGTTGCATTTGTTCCAGCACGTCATCGACGATTTTGTCGTGCTTTTCCATACAGTCAAGGTGCTGTTGAGTTGTCATCGATGCGTCGGGATGATCGTTATGGAGCTCCGTCGAAGGACGCCAAGCATGTTCATGTGCACATGGTGTTGGCCCGCTGGGGCTTTTTCGGCTTGAACCAAAACGACTTCGGCTTTATCCCCCATACTTTCCATGCGCTCCATCACTCGGTCTCCGGCGCCTTCAGCCCACAGGATCGAGCCAACCAGAAACATGGTTTGAGAGAGTTCATGGGGCAGCTCCTTGATAGGGATGGTGTCCGACTCCTGAGAACTGTGCTCTTTGGAGAGACGGATGAGCACTTGAAAGTGCTCATGATCCAACCCTAGACGACGCTGGCTGACATCAAGCTGAAGCCAGGATTACATTTCTGTCAGCTTCTGGTTGGCGGGACCTATTCAATGCAAACTCAGCCCCATCATCACTTCGAGAGCCACCCCCATGAGACTTCTGGTTGCTGAAGACGAACCGATAATAGGTATCTATTTGCAACAGGGCCTGAGTGAGGCTGGGTTCAATGTTGATCGTTTCACCAACGACACTGTGGCCCTTTAACATGTCCTGAGCGAAGGCGTATGACCTGCTAATTCTGGACGTCATGATGCCGGGCCTCGATGGGTGAGAAGTGCTTCAGAAGGTGCGCCTGTCAGGGAAGGACGTCCCGGTACTCTTTTTGACGGCGCGAGACCGTGTCGAAGATCGAGTCAAGGGCCTTGAGCTCGGAGCTGATGATTACCTCATTAAACCCTTCGCGTTTTCTGAGTTGCTGGCTCGAGTCAGGATGCTGCTTCGTCGCGGTAATAACTTAGCCTCACCAACCCATATGAAATTGGCTGATCTTGAGGTTCACCTGCTCAAACGCAGGGCCATTCGGGCCGGCAAACGCATAGATCTTACGGCCAAGGAGTTTGCGCTGCTGGAGCTGCTGCTCCGTCGCCGAGGCGAAGTGCTGCCGAAGTCGCTCATCGCCTCGCAAGTTTGGGACATGAACTTCGACAGCGATACCAGCGTAATCGAGGTTGCGGTGCGCAGGCTCAGCGCGAAAATTGATGACGACTTCGAAGTCAAGCTGATCCAGACCTCCCGCGGCATGGGCTACATGCTCGATGCACCTGACCTACAGACCCTAGAGGTTCAGTTAGGCCACGTGGCACCCCCCAAATTCTGGACCAGAGAGCACGCGCGAAGCTTACTGAAATGTAATCGAACAGTCGGCAGTCATGTGGCATCGTGTCCTAGCTCTATAACTCGTTCATCCTGATCTGTGACCTGGGATCAGTACACGGCATACGCTTGGTATTCGCCTGTGGTTTTAACCGGAATTGAAAAATAAAAACTGGATCTCCCCCACCAAACCTCGAACCAACAGCTTAAGCTGTGAGGAGTCTTGCATGTCCTTCTTTAAAACTACTACCGTTGCAGTTGCACTTACCGCCGGTTTGCTCGTGAGCGCTATCGCCCAGGCGCATCCAAAACTGGTGTCTTCTACCCCTGCAGAAGGCTCGACCTCCACGGCGCCGTCCAAGATCGAGCTGCACTTCTCGGAGAACCTCACGACTCAGTTCTCGGGAGCGAAACTGATCATGACTGACATGCCGGGTATGCCAAATTCCCCCATGGGCGTTAAGGCTGGCGTCGCAGGCGGCGACGACCCGAAAATGATGGTTATCACACCCGCCGCTCCGCTAACCACCGGTACTTATAAGGTCGAATGGCGGGCGGTCTCTTCCGACACTCACCCCATCACAGGCAACTTCTCTTTTAAAGTGAAATGACTCATGAGCGACTCAATCAACATCGCCCTTCGCTTCGCTCTTTATTTAGACCTGATGCTGCTGTTTGGATTAGCAATATTTGGTTTGTATAGCCTCAGGGGAAAGGAACGGGTATCCGGCGTTGTCTTGAACTTTGAGTCGCTCCTTTTCGGTACAGCAGTTATTGGTGTACTTCTGTCCCTTGCCGCTATGTTGTTACTTGCGAAAGCAATGAGCGGAGTTTCAGAATTTATGGAGCTTCACCACCACATCTTCGAAATGGTTCTTACTGGCACAGACGTTGGGCTTACTTGGATGGTCCGAATAGCGGCCCTGGTGCTGGCAGGTATCGCCGTAGTACTTAACAAGCGCTTCCCAACCCTCAGTCTATGGGCAATTACCGTCTTCGGTGCTATTGCTCTCGCTACCCTTGCGTGGACAGGACATGGTGCTATGGACGAAGGCAGCCGTCGTTATATACATTTTATTAGCGATATCTTTCACCTTTTGGCAGCCGGCGGCTGGATGGGAGCCTTGGCCGCATTCGCTTTACTGCTGCGCACGAAGATTCTAAATGGCAGACAAGAAGTACGGATTCTGTCCCGTGCCCTGACTGGATTTGAATCAGCTGGTGCGCTGATCGTTGTGATTTTAAGCATTACTGGAATAGTAAATTACCTTTTCATTGTAGGCCCAACCCTGGACGAGGTGATGCTTACTACTTATGGGATGCTGCTCTTTTTGAAGGTTTTACTCTTCGCAGGGATGATTATCTTAGCGACGCTCAATCGTTTCCATTTAAGTCCACTGTTAGAGCGCTCAATCGACGAAGGAGACCACGTCGTCGCCGTCAATGCTTTACGACGTAGTATGACCCTTGAATTCTCCGTTGCAGTCGTCATAGTGTGCCTAGTCGCTTGGCTAGGAACCTTGAGCCCGGAGATGGATATGAGCACGGTGCAGAGTTAATAATCCGCATAATGTCCACAGCTACCTGAAGCCCTACGCTCCAAACGCAAAGTTTGTAAGCGTTGAGCCAAGCGTCCATGTTGCCGTAACGCTACGATTCTAAAGCCACAACTCGTTTGTCACCAGCGTGTTGACTCCGGAGGTTAAAGTCCGCACTAATGAGGCGACCAAGCAGGTCAATTTGATAGGGCTGCTCAACCCGATTTTACGAGGGTGGGCGAACTATCATAGCCACGTGGTCGCTAAGAAAGTCTTCAATCAGGTAGACAGCGAAGTCTGGACAATGCTCTGGCTCTGGGCGGTGAGAAGACATCCGCGCAAAGGAGCCCCGTGGGTCAAGGACAGATATTTCAAAGTCCGAGGATCGCGCCGGTGGGTGTTCTCCACTGTCGAAAAAACCGCAGACGGTAAGGGGAGTACACCTTACTGAAAGAATCGGATACGCCGATCGTACGGCACAACGATCAAGGCCGCTGCCAATCCGCACGACCCCAATTGGGATGAGTATTTCGAGTTCCGCTGGGGCAAGAAAATGCTCAAATCGACGAAGGGACGAGCGAAGATGTATCGCGTCTGGCGGCAGCAAGACGGCCTGTGTTCTGTCTGTCATAAGCCCGTTACCAAAGATACGCCGTGGCATAGGCGCCACATCGTAAAGCTGGCTAATGGCGGAACGGACGCCGCAGTCAATCTTGACATCTACCATCTGCGTTGCCCCAGAGACCGGCAATTCGCCAATGTTAAAGAGGTATCGCCGGGTACTTATTAGTGCTTTTGTAGAGGCTTGAGCCGTGTGCTGGGAAACTCGCAGTAAGGGGCCGGCGAACACACCTTCCCGACCCCATCGCCTCAAGCGAAAGTGTCAGTAAAGCTGCGTCGGCCGGACGCTTACCATCATGGTTGGCTGCGTTTAATTTGTCTGGCATCCGCCCCCTTCCACCATGTACGTTGCGACACGCCGCACACCGAGCGAGTCTAGATAAACCAGCTCGACTGGCACAATCCCACAGGCGAAGCGAGTGTCGGTGATGCTAATGATTTTCGCCACATCAGATGGAACGCCCGTGCGGGCTGTCTGAACATCATTAGCGGCAATAGCGCTACTGGCAGCAACAGCCAAGAACAGAGCAATCAATGTTTTCATGGTGTTTTCTCTAGAAAAGTTGAGCAGCTCTAGCCACACGCTTGTGCAGTTATTGACGAGGCCAACTCCGCCACTAATAGGAGGGGCCTGCCAACATCAACACGTCTTTGAGCACTAGACAGCCCCACCAGCCAAGAAGGAAAAGCCATGACGGGCATCTGCGAGATGCCAACACCTAGGCTTTAGGTGTGGTGATCAGAAAGCCCAAAGCTACGAGTGGCTTACCAAAGGCTACTGCACCAACGAGCAGAAGCGGCTGTCGTTGGATCGGGATTGATGTCACCTACATCCCGATCAATATTTCGACGACGCCCCACTCGGTTGGAGTAGCCACAGGCGCTGTTGAATGTCTGCAAATCACGCTTGGCAGCACTCAATTCACCTTCATATTTGAGGTTAGCTTCGTATTTTAAAGAGTGCATATTATCGGCGACGTGCACTGACTATTGGCGACAAAAGGCACGCCAAAAGTAAGCGTCCGGGCATCCCGTCTTGCGTAACTAAACCGGCTGCCACCTATGCGGCAGCAACCGATCCATCTCACTCGCTCGCTGCGTTGGCAAGCGCGTGATAACGTCCTTCAAATAAGCGTACGGATCATGCCCATTGAGCCGCGCCGACTGGATCAAACTCATGATCGCCACCGCCCGTTTTCCGCTGCGTAGCGATCCTGCGAGTCGAGTCAGCCGAAGGGAATTTCACCCCTCGGCTGCTCACAGAACCGTACGTGACAGTCTCCCGTCATACGGCTCTTGATCACACATTCGATGCACGTAGTAGATACCAATGTGCGAACAGCTCCGGATTTTCTCTTCGGACAAGACGCAGCCGATGCTCCGCTTGACGTATAGAGATTCGGTACTTGCTCTTCATCCATTTGAGCAGGCGCGATTGCAACGCGCTCCACAATCGATAGCTGAAGTTTCTGTACCAGAATTTACCGTAGTATTCGATCCATCCCCGAATCACAGCGTTGTACCTACGAGAAAAATCCCTCAGGTCATCAGTCGTTGATCGATGACACCGCGATCACCCTGGCCAACGCGGTCTCGGTGCCAGCACGCATGTCCATGGGCTCGGTGGCGAGCCAGATGGCATCAATGCGGATCATTGGGTGAGCCCACGAATGAATCGGGCGCACCCTTCGGGATCGGAAATTGGCCACTTCACCGTGAGCGTTTGCTGGCCAAGCGGTAATTCAATGATCGCCGGCGCTTCAACCACTCGTTTTGATTCGACTTTCAAAGGGATAAAAGCGGGTAGCGCGGCAGCCTGCTGATCACGGTAAAGCGGTAGCCAACGGCGCACGACATTAGCGTTGATACCGTGCCTCATCGCGATGGCTGCCTCGGAAACGCCGGGCTGCTCGCGTTCATGGACGACTTGGGCCTTGAAGGATTTTGTGTAGGACTTACGTTCACGCATGGCGATCCTGACATTAAGGGTAATTGTGTCCGCATAAAATTACGCGGACACAATCGCCCTTATCGGCCGGGCTCGGAAGGTGTGTTCGCCGGCCCCTTACAGGTAACTGCCATTCCTACCGCGACCATTGAGACGGCGGTTGATGGTCAACGCATTACCGGCGAGCACCGAATCAACCTGCTGTCCCGCAACGCGGCTGTAAGGGGCCGGCGAACACACCTTCCGAGCCAGGCCGATAAGGGCGATTGTGTCCGCGTATTTTTAAGCGGACGCAATTACCCTTAACGTCAGGATCGCCATGCGCCAACGTAAGTCCTACCCGAAATCCTTCAAAACCCAAGTCGTCCAAGAGTGCGAACAGCCCGGTGTTTCCGTGGCGGCTATTGCGATGAGGCATGGTATCAACGCCAATGTTGTTCGCCGGTGGATACCGCTTTACCGGGATCAGCAGGCAGTCGCTCTGCCAGCTTTTATTCCTTTGAAAGTCGAACCAAAGCGAAAGACCGAAGCGTTGGCGATCATTGAGTTACCGCTCGGCCAGCAAACGCTCACGGTGACGTGGCCAACTTCCGATCCTGAAGGATGCGCCCGATTCATCCGTGGACTCGTCCAATGATCCGCATCGATTCCATCTGGCTCGCCACCGAGCCGATGGACATGCGCGCAGGCACCGAGACCGCGTTGGCCAGAGTGATCGCGGTGTTCGGTGCGGCGAAGCCGCACTGTGCTTATCTGTTCGCCAACCGCCGCGCCACTCGGATGAAAGT
This sequence comes from Pseudomonas sp. KH_021, assembly GCF_057838865.1. Taxonomy (NCBI): domain Bacteria; kingdom Pseudomonadati; phylum Pseudomonadota; class Gammaproteobacteria; order Pseudomonadales; family Pseudomonadaceae; genus Pseudomonas; species Pseudomonas sp. KH_021. The sequence continues at coordinate 315,161 of NZ_JBYQOU010000002.1, forward strand.
TCTGGTGCATGACGGCTTCGGCATCTGGCTGGCTGCTCGCCGGTTGAACCAAGGTAAGTTCCACTGGCCAGGCATTCGCCATGGCTCTGAAATAGAGCTGGATACCGAGCAACTTCAGGCCCTGGTGTTGGGCCTGCCATGGCAGCGCGCGGGCTCCGGCGGTGCGATCACACTGCTTTAACGGCTGCCATTAGCCTATCGGTCTATCGCCGCGAATTGCCTGGTCTGGCAAAATCGGCACCATGACTTCGCTCCCCAATCTCGATCACCTTACCCCTGAACAACTGCGCGCTTTGGCGGCGCAGTTGATACAGCGTGTCGAGACACTTGACCAGCAAGTCGAGACGATGGGCAAGGCGGTCGAGACCATGGGCAAGAAGATCAACCGCGACCAGACGGTTATCGAGAAACTGACCCATGAGATCGCGCAACTCAAGCGCTTGAAGTTTGCCAAGCGCAGCGAGCAGTTGAATCCGCAGCAGGCCAGCTTGCTCGATGACTTGATCGATACCGATATCGCGGCGATTGAAGCTGAGCTTCAAGCCTTGCAAACAGCTCCTACGCCGACCGAGAAAAAGCAAAAGCCCAAGCGCACCGCGTTGCCGGCAGAATTTCCACGCACCTTGATCCATCACGAGCCGGACAACACTCACTGCCCATGTGGCTGTGCACTCAAACGCATCGGTGAGGACGTCAGCGAGAAGCTGGACTACACGCCCGGCGTATTCAGCGTCGAACGCCATATCCGCGGCAAGTGGGTCTGTGACGACTGCGAAACGCTGATCCAGGCGCCGGTTCCGGCGCAAGTCATCGACAAAGGCATCCCGACCGCTGGCTTGCTGGCCCACGTCATGATCGCGAAGTTTGCCGACCATCTGCCGCTTTACCGCCAGGAATCAATTTTCGGTCGAGCAGGCTTGGCAATCCCACGTTCAACGTTGGCTCAATGGGTTGGCGTGACTGGCGTGCAATTGCAGCCTTTGGTCGATGCGTTGCGCGACGTAGTGCTCGGGCAGCAGGTCATTCATGCCGATGAAACGCCGGTGCAGATGCTCGCTCCGGGTTCGAAGAAAACCCACCGCTCTTATGTCTGGGCCTACGCCACCAGCCAATTCTGCGAAACAGCGGCTGTCGTTTATGACTTCAGCCCCAGCCGCGCCGGTGAGCATGCTCGCAACTTCCTGCAAGACTGGAAGGGCAAGCTGGTCTGTGATGATTTTGGCGGTTATGTTGCGGCCTGAGTTATGTTGCGGGGGTAAGAGGCGCCGCCTCCCAATCGGGAGTTCGGCGCAAAAAGTGGCACATAAATTCATGCTACAGCCCTCGCATGAACGCCATGAGAGATGCTGAATTCGGTCGCAGGCGCACAGCCTCAGGCACATTTGTGACGTCCAAACATGCAAGCGCCTTGGCCTTCATTTCGAGATCGACTTCCGCGTAGATGTGGGTTGTGTCCAAGGAGACATGCCCCAGCCAGGCCCGAATTGTATTGATATCGACCCCGGCTCTTAACAGGTGAACGGCGGTCGTGTGTCGAATAGTGTGCGGGCTGATGCGCCTGCCTTGCATGGAATCAACCCACTTGCCGGCTGCTCGTCCATACACCGACACAACGCGATACATGCCGAATCGAGTCATGGGATTCCCGGTACGACCTATGAATACGCGATCCTCTGTTCTGCGTTCGACGATGAGTGGCCGCAGCGCTGTAGCTGTTACTGCCCACAGGGGGCAGACGCGCCATTTGTTTCCCTTACCCAGAATGCGCACGGAGGGTGAAGTCCCAAGTTGCAAATTACCAACGCTGAGGCAGGCAGCTTCATCAGCGCGGGCGCCAGTGTTGTACAGAAAAAGCAAAATCGCATAGTCCCGTGCACCCTGGCTCGTAGCTCGATTAGGTGCCCGGAGCAGAGCCTCCACTTCTGGCTTGTCGAGGTAGTGGATGACCGCCTGGGTAGTTTTTTTGAACGGGATAGAACGGATCTCTGTGCACCACGCCAAATGCTCTGGCGATCGCATAGCGATGAAGCGCCCTAATGAATGAATCGCGCAGAGCCGCTGGTTGCGCGTGACAATGCCACAACCGCGCTCGTGTTCGACGTGTTCAAGGAATGCGCGCACGATGGCGGGCGATATGTCGAGCACCGACAAATGGTCGATTGCCACCGAGGCTCTTCGACTGACAAATGGAAGCAGGAGTGTCAGCGTGTCGCGGTAACTGATCTGAGTGTTGTGGGAAAGGTTGCGCTCGGCGACCAGATACTCCAACAAGAAGCGACGTACCCATGCCCCGAGGCGATTGCGGTCAATCATGATCAATCTCCTGGCCTGAATAAATGGCAAATCGGCGACTCGCTTCGTGCAACAGTTCGGGAGTCATATGCAAATAGCGCTGGGTCGACCTTATGTCGAAATGCCCCAAATACGTTGCCAATTGCGGCAATAGCCGCTGTACATCCTTACCGGCGCGATACCATCCCAGTACACGATGAACGGCGGCTGTATGCCGCAGATCATGGAGACGCGGAGGCCGTAGCTCGCCAGTTGGGCGAGCAATACCTGCCGCCAAACGAACGCGTTGGAACAGAGTTATGACGTATTGATAGTTCAGGCGATGGCCAGTACGAGTGCACAGCAGGGCAGAGTCTTGGCCTAGTGGAAGTGCTAGCGCGCAACGTTGTCGTAGATAAACTCGCAGTTTCGATGCCAGCCTGGGCCCAATCGGCACCAGCCTTGTCTTATAAAACTTTGTGTCACGAACGGTGATGATTCGCTGCTCGAGGTCGACGTCACAGAGGTTTAGTCTGATCGCCTCTCCGACGCGCAGCCCGGCACCGTAAAGGATCAGCAGCAGAGTTCTGTATGTCACAGCTTGAAGGCGACTGAGCGAGGTACTCAGTATGACGGTGGCATCTAATAGGTGCTGTATTTCTGCGGCGGCATAGACATAGGGAGTCTGTGCCGGTGGAAGCTGTGGTGGTCGTTCCGGCAGGGGCTGGATCGTTGTGTGGCCACGTGCGATTGCGAAGCGATAAAAGCTAACAAGTAATCCTCGCTTCGTCTTCCACGTAGCGCTTAGCTCACCGTGCCCGTGCAGAAATGCGGCTACAGCCTCTGGAGTAACTTCGGGGAGCGGGAGATTTCCAGTCTCACGTGCAAACTGACGCAGCACTCTGGCACTGCTATTCAGGCCCACGCCTTGGGCACGACGGACAGCCACGTAGGCATTGACTACGTCCAAGGTTCTCATTGCAGGTCTCCCAGGTCGAAGTCACCGACTTCACGTAACGAGACCAGATCAACCTTGGTGTACGTCATCGTCGCCGATGTGCTTCGGTGGCCAAGGTGGTCGCCAATTTCCTTGAGGCTCAGCCCATTGGCGAGCAGCCTGGCCGCGCATGCATGTCGAAGCGCGTGCGGCCCCAAATGTGCAGCTTGTATGTTGAGCAGACGCAATCTGCCGCTGACGATGTTGTATAGACCTGCAGCGGAGATGGGGATTCGCGGCGCCCGAATTCGGATGAATATCTCAGGGTGCAGTACCTTCGGACGCACTGTGTCAACGTATTGCGCTAATGCCTCAGCCACTGTGGAGACCAATGGGTAAACCTGCGGCTGACGGCGCTTCAATCGCCAAATACGCAATTGGCGAGCAGCCCAGTCGATCTGATCCAACCGGAGTGCAGCAACTTCTCCCCGGCGTAAGCCGTAGATGGCGAGAAGCATCAGAATGGCTCGATCGCGCACATCGCGTTCAGAACTTGAATCTGTAGTTGCGAGTAACCGCTGAACATCCTCCCAGCTCAGTGCATAGGGAAGTGACTCCAGGGCGTAATGTCGCGGGGAGCGGATCGAGTCGGCCAATGTACTGCTGCATGATCCCTGCGTTGCCGCGTAGCGCAGGAATACCCGCAACATTGTTGCGACGTGCCCTGCCGAAATTCGCGACCACCGTTGCGCACCGTAGGTGATGAAGTAGGCATCAATATCCTCGGGGCTAAGCGTCGAAAATCTACGGCCTGTGTTGAAGCACCAGCGTAAAAAGGTTGCCGCTCGACTGCGCCATTGACTGATGGTACATGGTGTCAAACCGCGTTCGTCCCGCATCCACGAGACGAAAAGCTCAAGATTCTCCTCGAATGGAATTGGCTCCGCCGTTGGCTCTTGCCACCAGCCTAGGAACTTAAACCAAGGTCTCGCGGTGTTTATCAACGTCGTAGCAGTTGCAGGAGAATTGGCCGGCAATGGCCCTTCGTGAATAATCTGGCGCAGCCGCGACGAATTGATTGCATTGAGGTCGCTTGGCTGCACCCGCTCGGCGATCCAAAGCAAGCAGCACGCCTTTAAGTAAAGGGAGGCATGCGTACAGCCCTGCTCAGCACAGTGCTGTAGATATCGCTCGCGTTCAGCGGCCAGCGACCCCGCACGATGGCGTTTACAGGCAGCGTTTGAAGAATAGATATTTTCGAACATGGCAGACACTCCAGGGGATGAAGGTCTACCAAGGCGCTGCAATTTATGTTGCGTCAATCGCCTATCGACAACATAGAAACTGCCTATTCGCCCGGTCGGAATCACATAACTCAGGCCGCAACATAACCAGCATTATGTGCTCCAACACATAATGCTGGTTACAAGGCCAGCTTCGAACTCGGCGTCACCGAGATCGGCTGCATGGCCCATGCGCGGCGCAAGTTCTTCGAACTGCACACCACCAACAAGAGCATGCTCGCCGAGCAGGCCCTGCGCTATATCCAGTTGCTTTACGAAATCGAGAGTGAAGTGCGCGACCTGGAGCCGGATTTACGCCGCCGAATACGGCAAGAAAAAGCCGTCCCGGCGATGGATACGCTGCATGCCTGGATGCTCGCCCAGCGCGATCTCGTGCCTGAAGGCTCAGCCATCAGCAGAGCACTGGATTACAGCCTGAAACGCTGGGCAGCGCTGTCACGCTACCTGGATGACGGGGCCGTCCCCATTGACAATAATTGGTGCGAGAACCAGATCCGGCCCTGGGCGTTGGGACGCAAGAACTGGCTCTTCGCAGGGTCGCTACGCAGCGGAAAACGGGCGGCGGCGATCATGAGTTTGATCCAGTCTGCACGGCTGAATGGTCATGATCCGTACGCGTATCTGAAGGATGTTCTCACGCGCCTGCCGACGCAGCGGGCGAGTGAAATCGATCAGTTGCTGCCGCATAAGTGGCAACCGGTTTAGTTACGCAAGGCGTGATGGCCGGACGCATACACGCGGCTTAGGCTTATCTTTGCATATTGTGTTGAAAGTAGAGCTTTTCGTCGCCATACCGAGACGCCACGATCTTGGAATTTAGAACCAGTTGGCCTAAAAGTTTAGCCTGCTCGACCGTCTCGCCTTTATCCAAGGCGTAAACGTCGTACAGCACCTCTCCGACAGGGAAGTCAGTCAACCTTATCCGAAAGTCATCCTGCATTGTCACCCCGTTGAAGCGAGCAGCAGCAGCTGGCCGCGGCTTAAAAAGAAGTTGGTAAGGCGCCCTTGGCGCAGCCACTTTAGAGCCATCGGCGTTAATATCGGCCAGATGCTCAACGGTCAAGTGACCGGGATCTGAATCTCTAGCCCCAAAACGTATGGCTGCCCATTCAAAGAAACCGGCGAGTAAGCGCGTCGCAAAAGAGCCTGCGGGTGGAATGATGTTGCTGAAAGTCTTCTCGAAGAAATTGTATCTCTCTTGGCCATCGATGGAATTCATAACCTGTAAATTGACCGACGGGTGATTACCGTCAATGAAAAACTTCAATGCTAAGGCCGGCACAGAGTGGGTATCCGTCGGCTTAGTCGCCAACGAAAGACGACCAATCACGCAGTCGGTGCCGCTTTGGAAGATGCCGGTATAGCGACTCGCCACTGCACGGTTCGCCACAAACCGGAAGCGCGCCTCTGCACCAAATGCATGCACCAATTTGCGCCGCCCTTGCTCCAGCTCATCTCCTTGCGCAGTCAGCGACTTAACCGTAAAACTCGGCATTGCCAAGGTTAAGGTATCACCGATGCTTGGCGCAGTCAGCGCTGGGAGTTCAGAGCCGTAGAGGGAAGGCACAATCTTGTTATTCCAGATGAAGTCCTCCTTTTGACACGCCGATTGAGACCGCGCTACGGCATCCCCAGTGATTGATAACGGCTGAACGTTGGAGGGTTGGCAGCCCGTTGTCGTGAATACAAAAAAGGCGGATAAGAGGGTACTTGCTTTGCTCAACGGCATCGTCTGGCTCCGAGTATTCCCTGCCGATGTATGCGCAATAGCTACGATCTCCGTATAACGCGGCAGATTGGGGTCTTCGGTTCTGCTTCATCGAGCAGCACCGGTACCACTGCTTGCATACCGAGCAGGTTGCGCATCAATGCTTCCGAGCTCAGCGGAGCATCCTCGGATCTTCTTAGTTCAGGCAAACCAGCCTGACTGAGGATTGCTGTTCAAACCGGCACGACCGCTTGTTTCAAAGCAGCCGCACCCTAATTCGACTTCAGCAGCGCCTTAATCATAGCTTCTTGTGCGCTTTCATCCACCGATCGAATACGGCGTTTTCCTTCTTCTGTGCTGCAATGATGTCCTTGGCCACCTGGAGCATCTGCGGATCTTTGCCGTTCTTGAGTTCGGCTTGCGACATGTGGACCGCCATCTGGTGGTGCATGCGTATGTTGGCCGCGAAGTTATAATCCACATCGCCTGTCATGGATATACCCTCCATGTGCTTCATGCCGCCCATATCCTTCATGCCATCCTTCTTCGAATGATCCATCTGTTCGCGGACATGGCCTTCGCATCCTTCTTCGCGGGTTCGGCGGTATTCGTCCACGTCGGTGCTACTGCCATGACCGTGACGGCCATCGCTACGGCGCAGGCCGATAAAGTGAACTGGTTAGATCTGCTGTGTTTGATTTGCTGTGACATCGTGAATCTCCAGGTAGAGGCCGGAGGGTCGACACACGCTGCCATTGCCGCGCAGCATGAAAATTACTTTCTTGTGTGCCTGCATTGGGGTGTTCGATTAGCTCTTGAAATGTGTGGCTTCGACGTTTTTGCCTCCTGCCGCAAGGCAATGGGTCATCGCGCTATGCAGGCAGGTCGTGGCAGTGACTACACACATCTATTCAGGGTCGCATGTTGTCGCGGATCCCAGTGTGGTGAGCCATCTGGTTCTCGTTCGTTGATATGTTCTCCAGTGATGGTGATGCGATCGGCGATTAGCGCCAGCTTTGACCCACTTCTCTCGGTGTACGTGCAGCTTGGCCCCGCTATTCAGTGACGTCCGTTCGCTGACGAACATAAGAACTATTTGAGATCGCGCGTAACCCTTTCTCGCGCCGAGCAGCAAGCTCAGGAGCAACGCCTGACACAACACAACGATCGCGCTCACGCCCCAGAATACGCTGACGCAGAGCCGCAGCGCGCATGAGCAGGTGGCGTATCAACTCACCGAGCTTAAGCAGATCATCAGGCACAAGAGCACGGCAATGGCGAGTAGAGTTTGGCCGAGACACTGACGCGCCTGGCTTTGGTCGATAGGGAACGGAGCCTTTTGGCGGAAGGCTTAACCCGGGCTGAAACCCATGTGACCGAATTGGCCACAGAAAATCAGCTTCTCCTGCAAGACAAAGCGGGGCTATCCAGTCAACTCGAGGAGTTCCGGACTGAGGGGGACCGACCCTGACCCTTGGGATCAATTCGGATCACGCTAAGTAGCACCCGAATGACCTAAGTCAAACCAGCGGTTGTTTGCTGCTCACTCGGGCACTTGGTAGCTAATGCCATTGGGTCCGGCCCCGACTTTATGGCTGGCCACCACTGTGCGGCTGGCAGTATCGATCACAGAGAAGGTGCCGGCCTCGATATTGCTAACAAACACATAAGCGCCATCGCTGCTGATGGCCACGCCGTGAGCGCCCTTACCGGTGGTCAGGGTGGCGACAACGCTCAAGGTCTGCGGATCAATCACCGAGACGCGGTCATCCGGCTTACTGCTGCTGCCCTGATTGGCCACGTAGACCTGGCGACCATCTGCCGTGGCATACATCTGAATCGGCGTTCTGCCGACGGCAACTTTACCTATCAAACGTTGTGTTTTCGTATCGATGATTCCGAGCTTGTTCTCTGCGCTCAGCGACACATAGGCCTGCCGCCCATCTGGGGCGAAACCGACTTGCACGGGGCCATTACCCACGGCAATTTGCGTGGTTTCTTTCAGCGTTGCGGTATCGATTACTGATACGCTTCCACTGCGCATATTGGCGACATACAGCTTCTTGCCATCCGGGCTCAGGCGTAAACCATGGGGGAAACTACCGGTCTTGACAGTGCCGAGCTGAGCGCGTGCTTGTAGGTCAAACACCCGCACCAGATTAGCGGCAGAGTCGCTAACGAAAGCCCGCTGCCCGCTCAGGTCAGTCACCACGTGGGCAGGATGTTGCCCCGCCGGCAGGCTAAAGGCCGGTTTATCCAGCGTGGCAGTGCTGAACACCAGCAACTCACCCCCACTCATGGCTCCTGTTTGATGCTCAGCATGCGCAGGCATGCCCACCACTAGCAGCCAGCGTCCATCGGCGCTGATGTGTAAATTATGCGGTGCAATGTTCAGGGCCAGCGTTTTGACCACTCCCGTGTCGAGCCTGACTTGGCTAATCGAACTGTCGCGCTCATTGGCCGTGTACACAGTGCCAACTGGCGCTGCCAGCGCTACGTTTAAAGCCAGAGCGAGACTGGACGCCAAAAGCAGTTTGAACTTGAACTTGAACATGAGCGCTGATCCTTTTAGCGAAACAGTGACTATTGCGACTGGTGTTCGGCGAGCAATCGCCTGCCTACCATGCTGCGCCGCCGTAACCAGTCGCTCATTGATCATGATCAACTACGTGGCATTGAGCGCTGCGAAAAAAGTAGTTAATGCTCACGGCAAGACGAAGCGAAACAGCTCAGCCGACTTGCCGGGAACGTCAGTTTGAGCACCGCTCAGCTTGCCGCCTGCCAGGCTCAGTTCGGCGGTATTGCCCGACGACGCCTCGCTTACCACTCCTTCATGCTGCGGCGCTTGCGGCGCATCTTCATGGGCATAAGTGACGTTAATGGCAAGGATCAAACTGCTGCTCAACAACAGTGTGCGAAATGCTTTTTTCATGGTGACTCCGTTCATGGTGGGCGTCGGGTTAATGTGCATCTGGGTTAGAGCATGGTCTGACTGTGGTCATCCAATAAACGCTGCAAGGGTGCCCGGCCAAATAGCCAGAACATCAAGGGGGTCAGGAAGCTGTCCATAATGGTCGAGCTAACCAGCCCGCCGAAAATTACCACCGCCACCGGATGTAAGATTTCCTTGCCCGCCGCATCGGCGGAAAATAGCAGCGGCAACAGTGCCAGCGCCGCAGTCAGCGCCGTCATCAAGGAGCCTGCTGCCTACCGTGGGTCCGCCATCGGCTCAGATCGCCTGGCCTAAGCCGGCCGCCCGCAGACGTGACTCGTCCACGCCGCGGCCGGCACAGCAATCGGCCAAGACGCCATCGATGGCCACGGCGGGAACCGAGCGGACACCTAGGGCGTGGGCGCGCTGTGCCACCTGCATGTCGTGCATGTCGAGCACGCTCACCTCGCAAGACGGGCAGGCCAGGCGTTTCACCGTATCCACCACCTCGTTGCAAGCTGCGCAGCCGGCGCTAAAGACTTCAACTTTGCGAGTCATGGTCAATTACCTCCCTCTCATGCACCCGAGTCATCAGGGGCGGGCTCCGGCGGGTGCGGAGCGAAGCTCGCTAAACTCACTATAAACCTTCGAGTGCGCTCAAAGGTCAAGGGCGTCCGGCTGGTTCGCTGCGCGTCTTGCGCGGGCATCCGCAGCTTGACCTTGGAGCATGCTTCAAGCTGGGGTTTGGGGAGCAACGGAACAGAAAGCGCACTAAAGCCCTACCATCTTCTCTCAGCACCATAATCTAGGTTCTCTTCAACTCCATTTCCTCCTTGACTCCGTACTTAACTACGGAGATAGAGTCGACTCGTGGGTAGAAAACCCGAGAGGAGGCTGTTATGAAAATACCTAAGGAAGGTCTGAAGTACCCACCGATTTTTGAGGCCCTCGCTGCCTGAGGTTCAAAAAATGCTAAGTCGGTCGAAAACAGACCTTTCCTGTCTTTAATTCATGGTTTTTTCCTCTGATCGCTGTGCTTCAGGGCGATCAGCCTGCATTACAGACGCACCTCTCCCGCATTCAACAACCGTTTTCGCACCATCCACAGGTTCGACAAGGCGAACAAGGTTGTCTGTTGCGCGATGTTTTTCGACAAGCCACGAAAGCGTACTTTCGTGTAGCCAAACTGGCGCTTGATCACGCGAAAGGGATGTTCCACCTTGGCCCGCACCTGCGCTTTGGCGTATTCGATCTTGCGTCGCATGCGCCCTTTTCTCCGTGCTTTTTATAGCTGCTGGGACGCGCGGCAATCGACCAAATCATCGTGCGGTTCTGATGCTCAGCACGCTTTTCCACACCGGTATAACCCGCATCGCCGCACACGTAAGTTTCCTCACCCTGCAACAACTGATCGACCTGCGTCACGTCCGCCACATTCGCCGCCGTGCCCACCAGACTGTGCACTAAGCCGGATTCGGCATCGACGCCGATGTGCGCTTTCATACCAAAAAAGTACTGATTTCCTTTCTTCGTCTGATGCATTTCCGGGTCACGCTTACCGTCCTTGTTCTTGGTCGAACTCGGTGCATGAATGATCGTCGCATCGACCACCGTGCCTTGGCGCAGCATCAAACCACGGTCACCCAGATAGCCGTTGATGACCTGCAAGATTCCGCCCGCCAACTCATGTTTCTCCAACAAGCGCCGGAAGTTGAGGATCGTGGTTTCATCGGGAATTCGATCCAGATGCAGCCCCGCGAACTGGCGCAGAATCGTCGTTTCATATAGTGATTCTTCCATCGCCGGATCGCTGTAGCCGAACCAGTTCTGCATCAGATGAACCCGCAACATGGCCAGCAACGGATACGCCGGACGACCGCCTTCACCTTTCGGATAATGCGGCTCGATCAAGGCAATCAAGCCCTTCCAGGGCACGACCTGATCCATCTCGATCAGGAAGCGCTCACGGCGGGTCTGCTTGCGTTTGCCGGCGTATTCGGCATCGGCGAAGGACATCTGTTTCATCGGGGCTCAACCGTTCGATTCGTGTGAGGCGGGTATTTCACCAGAGATGGAAGTCTTTTTCAGAGTTTCCCTAAGACTACTGCTGATAGTTGGTTCGACTCTGCTGTCATCCACCATATGGGCCGAGGGCGGGAGCGATCGTTTGATTGAGCGGGCCGCTTCTATGCACGACAAGGCTGAGGCGGCCTTGGTGGTGAAGATTGAGCAACGAGGGGCCACGGCGGCTAGCCGTGTCGAAGAGCAGCCCGCCTGTTCACCTGCAAGGTAGTACATGAGCGACCGCTCCACGCTCCGCTCGACCAGACTCAGCGTGAGTTTGTCCTGATAAGGCGTGAGCGTAAATGTCAGATTACCCATCTGTGGCCTCTGCAAGTGCTCCTTTGGCCATTCAGCGGTGCTCATTGAGCGCCGCTTTTTTTAAGCTCCAGCCGACAAACAGGGGCGCCTTACGAAACTGCTCATCGTAGGTCAGCGCGGCTCTTTGTTCCTATGCAGCGAAACGATCAGCGGACAGGAAACAGTCCCGTGGCTCGCACAACAGTCGTGAACCAGTTGCTCCAAAACTGACTCGATCCGTCGCAGATCTGTGAGCTTGCCGCGCACGTCCTCGAGCTTCTGCTCGGCGAGCACGCGCGCTTCATTACAGTGAGCGCCGTCATCCAGCCTCAATAGCCCGGCCACTTCTTCGAGGCTAAAGCCTAGCCGTTGCGCGGATTTTACGAATTTCACCCGTGCGACATCCGCCTCGCCGTAGCGGCGAATGCTGCCGTAGGGCTTGTCCGGTTCGGGCAACAGCTCCTTGCGTTGATAGAACCGGATGGTTTCCACGTTGACCCCGGCTGCCTTGGCGAAGGCGGCGATGGTCAGACTTTCCAAATTTTTTTTCATACCGCTTGATTCCGTACTTGACTACGGGATTAACCTTAAACCATCGATCAAATGCTCGAAAGGAGAAATGCATGTCTGAACCATCAAACGGGCGCGCCCCTCTTGTCGTCGGGGGGCTTGCGGCGATTCTCGCCTCGACTTGCTGTCTGGGGCCGTTGGTACTGATCGCACTGGGATTCAGCGGGGCCTGGATCGGCAACCTGACCGTGCTGGAACCTTATCGCCCGATCTTTATCGGCGGGGCGTTGATCGCGCTGTTTTTTGCCTACCGGCGCATTTTTCGCCCGGCTCAAGTCTGCAAACCCGGGGAAGCCTGCGCGACTCCTCAGGTACGCACCACCTACAAGCTGCTGTTCTGGGTGGTTGCGGCATTGGCGCTGGTCGCGCTCGGCTTCCCTTACATCCTTCCCTTGTTCTACTGATCAGGAGTTCGCCATGAAAAAACTGCTCGCATCCTTCGCCCTTGCCACTCTCGTCGCCACACCTGTCTGGGCGGCCATCCAGACCGTTACCCTGTCGGTGCCCGGCATGACCTGCGCCGCCTGCCCGATTACGGTGAAGAAGGCGTTGACCAAGGTCGATGGCGTGACCAAGGCTGAGGTGAGCTTCGAAAACCGCGAGGCCACCGTCACCTTCGACGATACCAAGACCAATGCCCCGGCGCTGACCAAGGCGACCGAGGACGCCGGCTACCCATCCAGCGTCAAGCAATAGGCGGGAATTCCGATGGCAATTTCTTTCAATCTGTTCACGCGGATCGGTGACAAAGCCGGTTCTGTCGGCGTGCTGGTTTCCGCCATAGGTTGCGCCTCGTGTTTTCCCGCCCTTGCCAGCCTGGGGGCCGCGATCGGTCTGGGCTTTTTGAGCCAGTGGGAAGGCCTGTTCATCACCACGCTGCTGCCTCTTTTTGCTGGACTGGCTCTGCTCGTTAATGCCCTTGGCTGGCTCAATCATCGGCAGTGGCGACGGACTGCGCTCAGTCTGATCGGTCCTGTCCTGGTGCTGGCAGCGGTGTTTTTGATGCTGGCTTACGGCTGGCGGAGCGGCTGGCTGCTCTATATCGGCCTGGCCCTCATGTTTGGGGTGTCGATATGGGATCTGGTGTCGCCCGCCAACCGCCGTTGCGGGCCGGATTCCTGTCCGACTCCGCAGAAACAGTAATACCGACAAGAGACCCATCTGAGGAATAACGCTATGACCAAACTGCAAATCGTCGGCATGACCTGCGCCTCCTGTGTCGAGCATGTGAAAGATGCCCTGGAGCAAATTCCGGGCGTGCACCAGGCGGATGTTTCCTACGCCAGCGGGAAGGCCGAATTGAAGGCCGACGAGGGCGTAAGCCGAGAGCAAATGCAGGCCGCCGTCGAGGCTCTGGGGTATCGAGCGGCGTTCGAAGATTCCACGATACAAGCCCGTCCTGGTCTGCTCGACAAGGCGCGGGGCTGGTTGAGCGGCAGCACTGGCGCCGGGAAAGAAGACGGTAGGCTCCACATTGCGGTCATCGGCAGCGGTGGCGCGGCGATGGCGGCCGCGCTCAAGGCGGTGGAAGGCGGTGCCCGCGTCACCCTGATCGAGCGCGGCATCATCGGCGGCACCTGCGTCAACGTGGGCTGCGTGCCCTCCAAGATCATGATTCGTGCCGCGCATGTGGCCCATCTGCGCCGCGAGAGTCCGTTCGATACTGGATTGTCCGCCACGACACCGACGGTCCTGCGCGAGCGACTGCTCGCGCAGCAGCAAGGCCGTGTCGACGAACTGCGCCACGCTAAATACGAAGGTATTCTGGAGAGCACCCCAGCCATCAGCGTGCTGCGTGGCACCGCCCGTTTCCAGGACGGCCACACGCTCAGCGTGGAACTAGCCGAGGGCGGCGAGCGCATCGTTGCCTTCGACCGCTGCCTGATCGCCACCGGCGCGAGCGCGGCCGTTCCGCCGATTCCCGGTCTCAAGGACACGCCCTACTGGACCTCGGACGAGGCGCTGGCGAGCGATACAGTCCCTAAGCGGCTCGCCGTGATCGGCGCCTCCGTAGTGGCGGTGGAACTGGCGCAGGCCTTCGCCCGGCTGGGTAGCGAGGTCACGATCCTGGCACGCAGTGCGATGTTCTTCCACGAAGACCCGGCCATCGGCGCGGCGGTGACGGAGGCCTTCCGTATGGAGGGCATCGAAGTGCTGGAGCAAACGCAAGCCAGCCAGGTGTCCCACGCCAACGGCGAGTTCGTACTGGCCACCAACCATGGTGAGTTACGTGCCGACAAACTGCTGATTGCCACCGGGCGCTTGCCGAACACCCAGGGCATGAATCTGGACGGCGCCGGCGTGAAGCTGGACGAGCGCGGTGGAATCCAGATCGATCAGGGTATGCGCACCAGCGCAGCGGATATCTATGCGGCCGGCGACTGCACCGACCAACCACAGTTCGTCTATGTGGCGGCGGCGGCGGGCACCCGCGCGGCAATCAACATGACCGGCGGCGAGGCAAAGCTCAATCTCGACGTCATGCCGGCCGTGGTGTTCACCGATCCGCAAGTGGCCACCGTCGGCTACAGCGAAGCCGAAGCGCAGCACGCCGGCCTCGAAACCGACAGCCGCACCTTGACCCTGGACAACGTGCCACGAGCGTTGGCTAACTTCGACACGCGGGGTTTCATCAAGTTGGTCGCCGAAGCGGGCTCCGGCCGGCTGCTGGGCGTGCAGGCGGTGACTCCGGAAGCGGGGGAAATCATCCAGACCGCCGCCATTGCCATCCGCGCCCGGATGACGGTGCAGGAACTGGCCGATCAGTTGTTCCCCTACCTGACGATGGTCGAGGGGCTGAAGCTCGCCGCACAGACCTTTAACAAGGACGTCAAACAATTGTCCTGCTGCGCCGGGTAATGAGAGAGGGAGGTTGAAACATGAGCAACACGGCAGGCGAACTCGGTAGGTGCGACAGCCTACGCAAGACATGGCAGGTGGTCAGCTTCTGGGGGCTGCCTGCCGTCGTGGCGACGATAGCGATTGTTCTGGCGGATCGACGCCCCGCGTTGTTCCTGGCAGCGAGCGCCGCGCTGGCCGTAATGGGCGGCGCCTGCCTGGTCAACGCCGCGCGTTGTCGCCGCCTTCACTGCTACATCACGGGGCCTTACTACCTGTTGATCGCGCTTGGTGCGCTGCTGGCTTATGTGTTGGATCAAAACGGCGAGCATCTCTCCAGGCTGTGGCTGCTACTGGCTCTGGGTGCTACGCCGTTGCTCCTCTGGCTACCTGAGCGCCTGGCCGGAAGAAAATATCTGCGCGCCCCAGTTTGCGGAGAAGGCAGGGAGTGTCGGTGATGAATGCCTACACGATATCCAGATTGGCCGAAGACGGGGGCGTCAGCGTGCATGTGGTGCGCGACTATGTGCTGCGCGGCTTGCTGCACCCCGCGCGACGCACGGAAAGCGGTTACGGCATTTTCGATGAGCGGTCCCTGGCGCGGCTGTGCTTCGTGCGTGCCGCCTTCGAGTCCGGTATCGGGCTCGACGAATTGGCGCGGCTCTGTCGAGCGCTCGATGCGCTCGATGCGCTCGATGCGCACGATAGTACCGATGTGATCGGGTGTATCGAGCGCTTGCTTCGGCAAATCGCGACACGGCAGGCGGCTTTAGCCGCAGTGAAAACGGAGTTGGCCGGGCTGACCCATTGCGCCGTCGAAGGTCACGCCCATGCGTAACACCAACCAATCCGAATCAATCAAGATACCCCGCTGGCGCGCCTACACGTGGGGTGTGCTCGCCGCGCTCACTTGCCCCTGCCATTTGCCGGTGCTGGCATTGCTGCTTTCGGGGACTGCGGCCGGGGCCTTCGTCAGCGAACATTGGGGCCTCGCTGCGCTCGTGCTGGCGGTTCTCTTCATCCTCTTCCTGAGAGCGGCACTGCCGGCCTTTCGGGAGCGGCAGTGACCAGCTCAGACACTGCGCGGTCTCCGCTGCAGAATTGTGGCAGGCTCGGGAGCGTCGGGAATTTCTGCTGCACTACCAGCCGCAGGTCGATCTGTGCACAGGTTCAATCACGGGGGCGGAAGCGTTACTAGTTCTTGGACGATGGAGGAACCCCATCATGAACGCAAACAACACCCCTACCATCAGCTGCTGCGAATGGTGCAAGGACATTCCCCTTGACGCCGCGCTTACGCCGGAAGGTTCCGAGTACGTCGTGCACTTCTGTGGCCTGGAGTGCTATCAACGCTTTATGCAGGGTGATAAAGCCGACCAACGACGCCACCGACAACGATATTCCCGCCAGCCACATGGCGATCACGCTACCGATCAGCACCATCGGAATATTGCCCATAATCATGGCGGCCAATATCGCCGATTTATAGCGGCTGTAGAGCACCATAAAAATTAGCGAAAGAGAGATCAGCGACAACCCGGCGATCAACTGACTGGCGGCTTCTTGGGCCCGAAACTGCCCTTCCAAGCTGACAAAGTAGCCTTCGGGCATTTTCTGATCGGCCAGTACCGCGCAAATCTGCGCAATGATGGCGGCCATGTCCGAGCCGTCGCTGTTGGCGGCCATCACGATGCGCCGGCGGCTGTTCTCGCGGCCGATTTGATTGGGACCATCGGACTCCTCGATGCTGGCGACTTGCGACAACGGCACCTTGCCTTTTGGCGTATCGGATCACGCGCCGAGTCAGGCAGGCGCACCACCAGATTGAAGCGCTTGTCCGGACAGAACACAGCCAAAGCTGCACCTCCCTCCTTTGGGCCTTTCGAGAGCAGATGCGGCCAGTTCATCACGCAGACTTAGCTCTGATAGTCAGGAGTTAGCTCCACTAAAGCGCTCAGTTGCTCGTAAGTAGCGTTCCAGCAGGAACTTAAAGCTACGAGTTCATCCTGTAGCCGCTCGGCTTCCTCCCAAATACTGTCCACATCGGCTGTGGGGATAGTTAGAGGAGCACCATCCAGCACCGTCAGTGCCATGGCGTGCAGGCGTAAGAGATCATCTCTAATGCTACCGATCCCTCCGATTTCAGCGAGGCAGGCATCCAGCCGGTCCACCACGTTAATCAATTGAGAAGTCTCGTAGCTCGCGCGTAGGGAATCAAGTGCCTTGGCATCGACTTCCCCGTAGGGTGTCACTCGAAACGAAGCGGGTGGAATGTGCATCAGTTCGCCTCAACTTTGCTATTGGGCATCTGTTGCGCACGCATTGAACCCGCAGCGTGCTGGAAAATGGAATCCTTGATCCAGGGTTCTGGTGGACGCTTGAGGCTGAGAAACAAATGGGTGAATGCAAACACTGTTGCGGACTGGCCTTGAGTGTCTGAATAAACCGTATCGACTTCAACGCTATGATCCGCTTTCAGCAGGCCCTCGATGACATAGATAGCCTCCCAGATACCCGGAGGGAATGGTAGCCGGCGAGTAAGTTTTCATCGTAGAAGTCAAATTGTGTCCCGTCGGCCGCGACCGCCTTGCCGTCGCCCCAGAGCTTGGGCAGATCGAGCTGGAGATAAAGCTCGACCAACTCCCGGTTAGCCTTATCCAGCTTGTCGAGTGGCAGGTGCCGACGATTGGTGTAAGACAGCATGTGTGGGGTCACGTTACCCGCCAGATGGCGAGCGGCCTGGTTCGGCCCTAAATTGCAGCCCATGGCGAAGATCGTCATCAGGTAGCGCTCGGCCGGATCTTTCAGTTTGGGATCGCTGCCGGACATCGGCCCGAAATGACGGGTGAACTGAATCCAGTGTTCGATGTTGGCCATAATGTCAAGCACATGCCTGGCAGGCATACGCTGTGTGATAGCCGTTTGTAGCGAGATTGCTGAAGGCGGGATGTCACGGGCGACCACTCGGCGCAACACAGGATCACCGGCCTCATTAATTGACACGTCACTGCGGCAACTGGGAAATTGGTCATCCAACTGCTGAGCAGTATTCTCAAGTTGCTCCTTCAAGCTGGCGACAAACTCTGTGGCCGTACTCGGCAGGCCGACCTTTTCGCAGTATTCCGGTAGACGAGCCAGACACTCATCCCAAGGCAATAACTGTTTGCGGTAGTCAGCAAACGACTCCGAACCAAGCACACAGATATCGCCAGAGCGAAGCTCATTGGCCAGATGGGAAAAAACGCAGACTTCCAGGAAGCGCCGGTTGGTCGGCGGCCCTTCGCTGGCGGCGCGACGGACAACTTTGATCCAGCGATCCGAGCCGAACGACAGGTCCACATGCTCGCCGATCCATTCCCTATGCAGGTTCTCATTGTTCTGGACCAACTGCAGAGCCTCGATAAGCGAGCGATCCTGGGTTGTTGGCTTCAGTTGCAGCAGATGGCTCAAGCGGAACAGCAGTGATCGATGGGATTTGAAGTGCTTCCAGAGTAGCGGGAGATAGTTACTGCCGCCTGTGGCCTGGACTTCGGCGCAGGCCTCGCGAAGGTGATCAAGACTCCCTTCGGGAGACAGATACTCGCGAATCAAGCTACCGGCTTCCTGATCACTTGGTTCTTGGCTGAGAATTTGAATCACGCCATCCAAGGTGGCCACGAGCAACTCTAGCTTTTTGCGCTGACGTAGCTGGATTTGCTCCAACTCATCCTTGGCTCGTTTGTGAATCGTCGCGATTCGCTTGATGAACATCTCAGCAAGGTGATCCCGTGCTCGTACACGCATGAGGTAGATCAGAGCCAGCATCAATGTGTAGCGCTTTGGAAGCGAACAATCCTTAAGCTCTGAAATATCCGCTTTCTCCGCTTGATTCGCAAAAAACCAAATCTTGGTATCAACGATCCCCTCAAAGATGGCGTTGAGATCACCGAACCCCTCCAACCAGCCTAAGTGGTCGATCAGTATCTCCAAGTGTTTGCGAGAGGGTTTCTTGGGGATCTGCTTCAGGCCATTGAAGTCGCTTTGGCGACGACCGAAATCGGTGTCAAGAAGCTCTCTGAGACGGTAGATCACATCAATTGGAGCTCTATCGACGACTCGATTGAAAGTCTTTTCCTGGAAAGCAACTTGGGCGTCTTCAGCCGCGTCATTGAGCGTCGAGTAGGCCGGGAGTTCGTAGCCTCGCTCAAGCAGCTCACCAATCAGGACATTGATGACATCAACGCGCTGATCAAGGACCTCCGCCGCTTCGTGGGCAGTTTTCTCGGCAATTTTCAGAGCATCGCTCCCATAAAACGGGGTGATCTGTAGATATTGACGGATAGCTGTTTGATGGCGATACAAGGTTCGGGGGTTCGCATAGCGAGGCGCTATGCGAACCCCGTAACGGAGGCAAGACCTGACATGATTGACAATTTCAGTTGGAATCTCTTCAAGACTGGGGAAGTAATGAAGTTGTTGGAATGTTTTCAGCAGAACGGCTAAGCCAATGGTAAGAGCAGGGCTTTTAGCCGTTCTAGAGAGCCATTCGAGCTCAGATTCTGAGAGCGAATAGCACTGATGAAGTTCTTTCGTCGACAGGTGCGCCGGCACCTTCGGATAGGCTGTCCGCTCCAGAGAGGCCATAGGGTTCGTCCCTCAAGGAAAAGCAAATGCTTCAGCATAGACGGCTAAACTTAGGCGAGGTCAGGCATCACATTATAAAATTTAAACTTTAGCTATATCATAATGTTACGGAACGAATGTCCTAATTTTCCCTTATCTCGGCATGACCCCTATGACGAAGCCGCTCAGCCATACCCAGCACGCGCATCGGCGATGTATTGCAGTGCATCGGCTTTGCGCTCAGCCGAGCAGTCGGCGTGCTTCACCAGCGCCTCACAGAGGCCATAGTCTGCATTGGCCAGGGCGTGCAGCAGGCCCGTGCACAAAAGAACTTCATCGTCATAATCGTCCTGCAACCGCTGATACTGCGCTTTCAACTCGGTAATGTGCGCTTCAAGCTGTTCAGAGGGGTTTTCGATATCGGCCATATCGCCGGGATTCCTTTCAGTGCTACATGCTGGTTGCGGACACATTGACCGATTCAGTATCGGCCACAGCCCGTGGGCCTTCGAGAGCCACGCGGATAGAGGTGGGTGAACTCTGAATCTAGCCCGCCACTAGAGTCCGACGCCTTAGCGTACGATTTTTTCCGAATTCTGTAGGCTCCCCTGTTTTATCGATCCATACCTGTGCCGTACGCGTTCCCCTCGATATCTACGTCGCCCATCATTGGCAAACCAGTGGCTGGGTTGGTAATCGTAAATATTTCCTGAGGTCCCCGCGCAGCGGCTGCATGGCGGTTGGACGGAATCTGTATGCCTAAGCCGGGATCAGTCTTTTGCGCGCTTCCAATGAGGGTATACAACGTCGCGAGCCCTGCTCCGACAGCGCAAATACCAAGGGCGTTTGCAGTATTTGCGTGAGTTGCAAAATAGACGGCGCCGTATGCGATCGCGGCGGTAATGAGGAAAGAAGCGATTGAAAGCTCTTTTCCTTTAACCCGAGACATGACTGTGATCATCGTGAACAGCATTGCCACCAAAGCTGTAACGAAAACACCGACCCCCTTCCCTTCTTCATTCACCGCCCATACCAGCGCAAGCGCAAGCCCGATTTTCACCAAGCCCATAAATGTCGAGGACCCTGTTGCACGATCAATCTTACGCAACGTGTTTTGAACCTCATTTACAACGTAATGAGAAGGGTTCTCCCACGGTAAAATTTCTGCTCGGGTCAGACCTAGATATTCAGCTTTGGTCGAAACACTTTCTTTCAGCTCGTCGGCCATGTTGATGAAATCTGCGGCCAGCTGTTGGTCTGCTCCACGATCTTGGGCCCGAACTTTGATAGCAGCCATAGAGCGCAACAGCAGGTTTTGATGGTCGCTCAAACCCGGATACGCCCGTGTATTTGCGCCGATCGTTACGTGCACGGATAGTGCTGCCTCGATGTGCAATTCGACCAGCCCTGCTTCCTCAACAATCACAGCGAAATAATTCATGGGGTTCTCCTCGGTTTGTACTTCCATTGTAATCCCCTGCAAATAAACGCAACCGCGCTACACTGCCTACCGTTCTGCGTTGTACGTTGACGCGATTATCAAATCAGAATCCGTATCTAATCCAAAATTCGCAGCCGCTTCACGTGTTTCGGAAGGTACCTGAAGGTAGAGGTCCAACCGAGGTATTACCGAAATCCTAGCTACCTTATCGGCTCGCTGTCGGCGCGCTTTTTCTGGATCAAATGGACCCAAACCATCCACTCTTGGCCAGGGGGCTTTTTCGTCCATAAGCACAAATACTGGAAGGTTTGCATGAGGCATTGCATCGTAACGCGCCTCCTTCCCGAAATAGAGCATCACCCTGGGGTGCGGTGCAATGGGCCTGTAGCGATGCAACACAGCGTCCTGCGGTAGATTGCTTATTGATTTCAGCTCTACTTGACGCTGTTGTTCTCTTGGAATGTCTTCAGCCTGAATTGCTTCTTCTAACTGAATCTGCAGCTTCTCAATGATGACCCCTACCGCGACTTTTTCAGGTGCAGCGGTATTGCCTGCCCAAGTGAAAAGTATTCTCCGTGGTATCCCGTCAAAGACCTGGATTCGACGCTCGATCTGCTTAAGAACGACCGGCCTTTTAAGCAGTGCTCGGGCGTACTTTCCTTTTGACATTGTCTTGAGGTCGACCTTCTGCGTTTCGCTCGCCAGCACATGTAAGAAGGCTTGCCTTGCTTGATTCGCAATTTGTGCGGCTGCAAGCACCGAGCTATCGACGCCTATCCATCCAGGTAGCCGCATTACCGTCCCAGGATGCTGAGTGCCAACGGTCTCGAATTGTAAGATGGCCCTTTCTGCCATCGCTACCGCCTCGGCACCTTCCACCTTTTCAGGAGTGATCACTGCAGCGGTTTGTGCCGTGTCCTTCAAAGGTAAACACCAGACCTGTGCAGCTACGACTTTAGGTTTCCACACCTCGTTAAACTCATGCTGCTTGATCAGCATGTCTTCCCATGCGTCTTGCAACTCGAAAATCATAATCCCCTGCCCTTCCGCGCCCTAGCGATCCATGAAACAAAGGCTCGCGTTTATAAATCCCGCAGTCAATTTCTGACGATGTAATACCAGCCCTATGCTTTAGCCAACTATAGCTCGTGCCCTTCTTCCTCGCACGAACCTTCCGTTCTCATTCCATATTCCTTCCTTCTCCCCTTCCAGCGCGCAAGGCGCGGCAATCAGGGTACCCCTGCAGGAGAGGCAGAAGGAGAGCTGTGCGGTTAATATTGCTAATATATAGGGCTGGTATTACTGAATTAATTGCAAGGGGTTGCCATGACATCGCCTACGAAATCGCCAAAAATTGGTTTTACTGTCTATGGAGGAAGCGCAGCGCTCAAATTGGAGCCAACAGTAACGGAAGGTGGCAGCCCTACCCTTCTGATAGAAGCAGCTCGCGGCCAACCTAATAACTATGAGTGGGGTGAGAAAATTGTTTTCCAGCTTACCGCAAGGGAACTTGCGCCCTTTCTCGCCTGCATTTTTGGATGGGCTCCCTCGTTCGCCGCGACCAACCATGGCCAGGGGAACAAATCATTAGCACTCGAGAATCAACTTGCGGAAGGAAGAATATTTTGCCGGGTGACAGAAGGGAGCAATAGAACTGCTGTCCCGATCGGACCATCTGATGCATTTAACATAGGACGACTGGGGCTTGAGCAGCTCGCTCTGTCATCGAAATGCACACTTCATGACGCCTTAGAGATCTTGCGATTGACGACTGGTCGTTTACTGCATCACCACCAAAAAATATAAAAGACCAAATCAACTCGGTCCGATTTCAAATCTTTGTAAATACGACCTGATCTGCTCGGCAACAAGCAGTGCATCTGAATCACTCAAAACAGTTAAGTCGTCTATTGCTAACCCCTCCATAGCAACACCCTTATGCCCCAAAAAAGTCACGTTCTCAGGCGAGACTGTGTGATTTTCCGAAGTAAGAAGCTCCATTCCTTGCCAGCTTAAATATATTCTTGTGGTTACCGGATCTCGCCAAAGGTACTTTACGCCCTCCCCTTCTATGACAAAATGACTCTTCACATCGTTAGCCCCGACCTCAGATAGAACCCAAGGGAAGTTATCTTCCAAATCGCGATTTCTGTTTCTAAGCAAGACGAGGGTTAACAAATTGCCGAGTAGCATTGAAGCCTTCTGTTCCCGTCCTGGGCGATTCTCTTCAGCTTTTTCACGGAGGTACTGGAAAGCCGCTCTTAACAACCGCGCTTGGGAATTCATATAAAGCTCTAATCAATAGAATATGTTTAACGTCTAAATTTGCGTTAGCTGGAATCTGGGAGTAGTGGCCAGATCAGTATTTTCTGAATCTGGCCAACCATTGCACCGCGGCCTACCCTCTACCCTTCTTCCTTGTTGAAGGACTGTATTAGCTCCCATATGCTCGCCATTTGTTTATCGGTAAATTCTCGTTTATCTAGATGGATGACACGCTCTTTTTTCGTGTCTTTTGCGTAGGCAATAGCAACTCCGTTCCTCTGGATATCTAGTGCAACGGTTTTTGGCTTCGATGGCTTAGTGATACCCAATTGCAGTAGCACCGCATTTACGAATCCGTTCTGCTTAATCTTGTTGTTCGTTAAATCTCTAAGCGCCTTACAAAATGCTTCATCTATTTTTGTCTTATCTAGGTCGCTGACCTGATTCAAAGCAGAGCGAAGTGCTCCCGCGGTGTTGCTGCCCATAATTTTGGGGTTCTTTCTCAATATCTCCAGCGCACCTGGTGTAAACACTTCGAACGCATCAATTCGAGAAAGCTGTGCTTTGCTGATTTTGATTTTCTGCTTAATTGTGCTGCTCGTATTAAAATCGGTCCGCATCCGGAGAATTGAGTTATACATCTCAAAGTCAGACAGGTCCCTGCGCTGAATGTTCTCCTGCAACGCTCGTGCAGCACTTGTTTCGTCATCGATATGAACGACAAATGCGTCGATCATGACTCTCTCAAGGACCTTATGCGCCCTCACCCGACATTCTCCGGTTACGAGCTCAAATCTCTCCCCTTTGACCCTGACTGTAATCGGGTTTTCCAAGCCTAGCTCATCAATGGACTGAGCAAGCTCCTCAATCGCGTCCTTATCAAACGTCATTCGAGGTTGATAAGGGTTTGGATCAATCAGATCTAACCGTATTGATTTTGATATCCGAGGCGCATGCAAATCCTCTTCCAGGGGTTGCATCGTCCGATGATGATCTAGCTGATGACTTAGCGAATTTTGTAATTGAGCTGCTAAACCGCCCTTCCGCGCAGGTGGCTTGGGTGGTGATGGATTTTTCGCTTCTGGCTTTTTAGCTGCGGCCTTGGTGACCATTACACCTCCTCCCTAAATTCTTTAGTTTCTGCGATTAACCATTGGGCTAAGTTGCGAAACTGTTGGCTGACGGTGTTACCGCTATCGAGTTGGCGTAATGTGCATTGCAAACTCGACGCTTGCTTTACCTTGGTTGTGGTACCGATTTTAATTGGAATTACAGCGCCATACAGGTTTGCGGCATTTTCTTCCATGTTCTTGCAGACGACCTGGCGCTGATCATGCCGATTTAGCAGAACCCCTAGATTCAACAAAGTCGGATTGATTTGCTTCATCTTCTTGACGCGACTTAGCAAGTCTTCATGTCCATGCAGACCATAGGCATCCCCTGACTCAACCGGTACGATTAAATGTGTCCCTGCCGCAAGAGCATTTGTGGTCAGAAGCTTCAGGCTTGGTGGGCAGTCGATGATAATAAAGTCAGCCTTCCCCATTAACGGAGCGATACGCTCCTTCAAAACCTCGTTAGGTCGGGGTTCAGCTCTGAGTAAGTCGTCTGAATTTTCCAGAGCGATCGAGCCATAAATCAGCGATACACCCTCGACGCGTGTTTCATCATGGATAAACACTGCCAAAGGCAACTCAGGAATCGAGAGCAGGTCTGCTGCTGTGTATTTTATTTCTGAAGGATGACTAAGCCCGATGTGACGGCTGCCATTGGCTTGTGGATCGAGGTCCAGAAGGCATACCGAGTGGCCCTCCTGTGCAATGTTGTCTGCCAGGTTAATTGCTGTCGTCGTTTTAGCGGCGCCACCCTTGTGATTCGCGATCACAAAGACAACCGTTGATTTCTCTTTTGGTGTGCCTTTCACAGTTCAACTCCCATTTCCAATGTTGACCTGATGCTATCGCACGATTTGAAAACGCAAGCACCAGCTGGTTCCTAGTAGGAACGGCTACAAAACCAACCCGCGCTGTGCGCTTCGTACCGCTGTGAGACCCTGCGCGTAACCTGACTGGTTAAAAGTCAAAGTATGCCGGGGTTGGCCGTTTAGTCTGAGGCCATTCTACCTATCGATGGAGTTGATCCATAGAAAAAGCTGACCTTAAATAGTATGGCTATCAAGAAACCGCACGGTTGCTGTTCCTACTAGGAACGGCCGATTGGTTGTCGGGGCGTACGTAGTGTTCCTACTAGGAACAAAGCGCTGAGGGAGATAGTCTGCCGCCCCGGATACACCTAAGCGGCTGTCGTTTTTGAGTCGCTCCCAACAACGACTACGATTACGCTTCCATCACCTGTCGTTCTGTAGACCTACTATAGCTGCTCATTTTTGTTATAGCGCCGCCGATGTCGTTCGCCAGAACGACAGCATTCAAGGTCACATATCGGCAGAAATAGTTTTCAGGGCTACCAGTCAATCTCCAGCCACGCTGGTAAACGACGGGGATCAGGGGTGATAGATTTAGCTGGAGGAGGGAGGAGGGAGGAGGGATAGCGATTCCAGCAGGGCAGGCTTCAGAAAATCGTTAAAGCAGACCTCGAAGAAAACCTGATCGAATATCTACAGTTTGTATGCCTCGGGTAAGCGCGACATACAAGAGATTGATTTCATCATCAATTTTTTGACCGAGACGCTTCTGATTGAATGGTGAAAAAAGCTTGTCGAAATCAGATGCGATAATGGTGTTTTGAAACTCTAATCCCTTGCTGCGATGCGCAGTAGTCAGGATGAACCGCGCATCGAGAGGTGGCTGCTTATTGGATTTGCTCCGAGCGACCAAGCACTCAAGCATCGCTATGACATCACCAGACCGATTAGCAAACTCTTTAGTCATCGCAATAATTTGAGCGATTTCAGCATCGGCGTACTGCTCGGCCCAGGTCTCTGCATCAACAAATGACTTAAACTGGTAGAAAGCAGGGTGTCTAGCTCTGTTTACAGTGCCCGTTTTTAGCTCAAAAGCGGTTCGCACTTTCGCTGTTAGATCCTCAAGATCTCCGATGACAAATACGAAGGGGCCTCGCTGATGGTCAAAAAGCATCAGCGCATCTTTGACAAGCTCAACATTCGTACGATAGATCTTGGTTACCGCTTCTCCTTTCGGGGCTGGTGAGAAGGTTGTTCCCTTTGACGCCATCCCTTTTAAAACCAAATTTGGTTTCACTTTCTTTTTTTGTAGGAGCGTATTGGCGAGCAGTGCTACCTCAGGTCCGAAACGAAAGCTTTGCGATAAATAACAACGGGTTCCATCCATCCTTTTAAGCGCGTCGACAGCACCTCTGAAGCCATAGATCTGCTGGGCTGAGTCTCCGACAGCTATCAAATTATTTGCACGTTCTAAGCTGCCCAGCATGACTGCCGAGCTGTCCTGAGCTTCATCGACTAATACGGTGTGAAACTCATTAAGCCCTGGAGAACCCAGGAGATGCCAAGTTTTAAGGTAAGCGTCGTGACTAACGGGTATTTCGCTTTTGCTCAATGGAGAGACCATACGAAAAAGCGCCCGTGTGTCTTCTATAGCCATAGCGTCGCCTGCTGACTTCGGCAGCAAGTGACGGGCGATGTGTTCAGCTTGGATATCATTTTCAGCCGAAGCGCAGAAACGCTCAAGTGAGGCCAGGACGGCCCTTGCATAGCTGTACTTATCCTGAGTGGTTGAACGCCGATCGAGGCCTAGGGCGTCTATCACATGCTTTGCATAGACCGTCCCTGTTTTACGGAGTGCCAGCGGCCTTGATAAGGCACGATAGGCTGCGCTATGAACTGTTCTCACTTCTACCGAGGAAGGAAATGCCTTTCGTCCTGCGGCAGCAAGTGCGGAATTGTAGGCCAGGTACAACTGCCTAGTGTGACCAGCGTCGAAAAGCGCACGAGAAATAGCCTCTAGCGTGGTTGTTTTTCCACAACCCGCACCAGCTTCGATAACTAATGGCTTCGAACTCTCAGCCGCTCGCACGGCGGACTTCACACAATAGATCTGTTCGTCCGTCTGTACGTGCATCAACGCTGCTGCATAGGGGGGAGGGGAGGGCGGATTCTTAGATTAAAGGCTGAGAAGCTTCTCAATAACCTCGCTGGAAATACCAAGTGAGATAGCGATTTCTTCATCCGATTGCCCCCAATTCCGCATTTTAAGAGCTTCACCTTTAACACGAGCAAAATCTGTCTCTGTGTCAAAAGCCGAAGGTTGATCTTCAACCTCTAGCAACTGACACAATGGGCAGGATTTTTGTGACAGCCTCACAGGACGGAAAAACGAAATTCCACAGTGACCGCAATAGTGTTCACTCAATTCGGCAGAGCGATAATCTCGTGCAATCACCCAAGCATCATTGATATCTAGAAGAACGGTTTCATCAACCTTTCCACCGCGGGCAGCACCATGCGCGTCCTGGTAGACATCAAATGCAGCTATAACGGCTTCAACGTCGATGTCTTCATCAGGCTTCAACGCCAACTGCCGATAGCTCAGTAAAAAAATAGTTGCCTCAACAGCGGACGCGTTGCTCTTGATGAGCGTTTCAGCGCTGCTCAATGGGCCACAGGAGGACTCAGGGGCATCGGAATTTTTTCGCATGTTCTCAATAATTTTTCGAGACACGCCGGTGGAGTTGCGAACAACTACACTGCGAAAGCCTGCGCCGATCATCTTCCTTGCAAAGGTGATGGTTTCCGATGTTGCTGCCTGGCTCATTGCTTTTTCCCTCGCTTAGCGTTTCCGCCTAGAATCCGTAACGTCTGTAAGGCGCTATTTCTGTGTGCCACATCAGTTCCCGCGCGTAGCTGAAACTGGATCCGGCCACCTCGAAGTGCATCATGTATCGATTGAAAATTGGCGTTTTGGAGCCACCCTGCCATGTGCCTTGTCAGGCCATGACGCAACTGTGCTTTAAGCAAATCTTGTTTCAGCTGCGATCTGATCTCTAGAAGAGCGCACATGACCTTGTACAGATTCTCTGATCCCTGAAGCTGTCCCGTGGCGGAGTCGTCAAACTTTATGGTTAACGGGCTGACAGGGGAGACTGCCAAGCTCATGTACTCCGAGTAGCTCACCTGTTTAAGCCATTCACGCTCAGCAAGCGAAAACGCCGTCAATCCTCTGAACGAATCAGGCTGCGATTGACTGAGCGAATAAAGGGCATCCAACAGCAAATGAGATTCGAACATCACTTCACCTGCGCTGACAGTGTTTGCAGACGCCGCCATATCCCCAAGACGTTTCTCGCGTAAGCACGGCTTGTCTCTTCCTTGTCGGGGTTCTGAGTGTTGTATCCCCCAATCGCCAACTCGATGTCGCCGGGCCTAGCATCGATTGCTTCACGCAAAATCTGAGTGCCGATTTTCGCGTTCGTCCTAATATCGAAAAGATCTTCGAAACGCTTAACGCGATGCCCATTCCAACGAATATTTACCTGCATGACGCCGACGTCACAGAGATTCGTTCGCTTCAGTTCTGTTCGAAGGTAAACCTCTGCCTTTTCTCTCGTCTCCGGGTATGCCGGTTTGCTGCCCTTACAATTAATCGCATAAGGGTGTGGCCGAACCAGAGATCCGCCTGCTCCGTAGCGGCTTTCCGCCAGGGCGAGTGCGTAAAGGAGTAGCGGATCAAGCGCCTTCGCGTTACCAAACTCCTCCCACATCGTCCCGCGGAGGTCGAAGGCGTTCGCGCTTGCGAGGAACCCACCCGATGCAGCAACAAGCAGGATGATCCTAAGAGGTTTTCTCATAATTCCGTGGCTTTTCTCTGGTATTCCAACGCATCTGCGCAGCGGAATACGGAAATTGGATCCTGTTTTGTGACGGAATTCTAATTTGGGTTGTCGGGGGTTGCAATAGGTTGTCGTTGCAAAGCTGCGGAATTATCGCAGCTTGCCGTGGTTTATTTTGGTTAAACTGTGGTTTGCCGCGATATATGCTTAGGATCCTGAGGTTTTTTTGACGCCGCCGTAGTAGTGGGCTACAACCAGTCAAAATGATGGCGCGTGGCCACCTCCTTAGCTACGATTGCAGGTAACCGTTTAGGACTGGTATTCATGTAGACTAAATGCGCAGGATCCTAAGGCTTGAATGGATTCAAATACTTGAACGATGAGACCCCTCACAAATGAGTGATTTGCTACCCACGACTTTCGATAAGGAAGCCTTTGCAGCTCGAATGAAACGCGCTATGGGCGAGAAGGGGAATTCTTGGATCTGTGACCGGGTAACTTTTTCCGACTCCACCCTTCGGTCATACCTTAAGGGTGAGGTCGAGCCTACCCTCAGCAATCTAATGTCTTTTTGCCAAGCTACCGGCGCGAATTTCACTTGGTTAGTAACTGGCGATGAGTCAGCGACCGCGAACGAGAATGAAGCCCAGCTGATCTCGATGAGTGAGGATGAACTCGCCTATCAGTTGGGGTTCATAACTAAGAAGCCTGTCGGACATGAGACCGCGACAAAATTCGTGCTTACCCAAGACAGAAGCTATTTTGCTCTAGGGGGGAGAAACCCTGACTTGTGTAGATTGCTCACAATTACGTCAGATACAAACGCACCGAAATTAAAACCTGGCGATCACTGCTTAGTCGACATTCGCAAACAACCATTAACTCAAGGCTATTTTCTACTCGCGGTTCAGGGATCGGCGATAATTCGGGTTGTTTCACCGAACATTCGTGGATACATGGCGATGCCAGTAAACTCTGCATATCCTGGATTTGCACTTACTGTAGATTCTGAATTTTATCCTACAGATCCAGGAGTCCGTATCATTGGACGCTTATTCAATCACTTTGAAGTTACTCCACTTTAAACGGTTCAATTTTTCTCATTGATTTTGCATATCCCAGCTTAGCTTGCCTGCGTCTATCGATATCAGTTGGTTTAGCTGGGTTTTTTTACGTCTGATCTCCTTCAAAATGGTGTTTATAACCTGCTTCGCGTCCCTCCCAGCCGCGATGCTGTTTGGATAATGAAGCTCCCGTAACGTCGTTCCCACTAGCTCGTCAACCCGGCCTGCGGGTATTTTGAGAAGCTCGGGTAAAACATCACCCAACCAGAAATGAATATGGTGTATTGCCAGGTCTTTTTCAGTATTCCACTGCTGTTCCGACAGTTGAGAAAAATACCTATCCACGTGCGCTGAATATGGGTATCGAGGCTCGACTGTTCCTACGTAGCGTCTACCTAAAGGCGCACACGAAAACACGAGCTCGCCGTGTTCGTGATCAACCCTACCTGCGTAAGCGACCGATTGCCCCTCAATTGTCCGTTCCTGAGGGCGCGTATGAACTGACGCAGTCATTTCATTCCCAACACCATCAGTCAGCCTAACAATAGCCACACGCGTCTCTATGGGCGCTTTGACGACTCGTTTGATTCTTCCAATCAAAACGCCGCTCCATCCCGTTTGGAGCGAGCTGAAGCATGCATGTACCTCTGATCGGTCGAAATAACAATCCGGTACACAAAGCGCAGTGATCCCATTCATAACCTTTTCCAATCCGCTTACTCTCAAAGCTTTTTAAACCTGTTAACGAAAACGCAAGGCCCCTAAAAAAAGGGGCCTTGGTTTAAGTCATTGCGGCATTGATAGTGCTGGGTAGGACTCGTCGTTTTCTCTGCCCATCATGGGGTGACACATCAGTCCCCCCCAACTCATGCTGCGAGGGAGGAGGGGGATCACTCACCACTGGTAGTTTCGTGTGTTGATCGTCACCGCTAGCCAGCTGTGGCGGTATCGCATCTGCAGTGCCTACGCTCGGATTTTGCCCTCTCATCAAAAAAATCGCGGCAGTCGCGAGGGCTCTTAATCGTTCCGCTCTGCTCCGTGGGTGTAGATGGGCGATTTCAGCCAGCAACTCTGGATGGGACTCATCGACTAATACTTGTGTTTTGATGGAGGGCATGGATTAGGCAGCCTTATCTACGCCGTACCAGAAGAAACCAGTCGCGTTGGACGTTACTGGCTTTTCCGAGATAATTGGCTGAGTTCTGGGGTAAACCTCCTGCGCCGCGGCCATGTAAAATTTTCCGCCGCCCCCGCCACAGACTAGGAAGTCAAGTTCCTTCCCGGCTAGGAAACGCATGTCTCGCCGGACCTCCTCCAACGCTGCCGGGGCAACTCTCGCCGCTGCCCGCTCCAAATAGATCCCCAGTTCAACAACCTTGCCAAATAGGCGGATCGAAGTCCTGTTCTGTTGAAGCGCAATTTCGAGTTTTTCTGTACCAGGGCTTCCGCCCAAGTCTTTGACGATTTCTTCATTCACAGCGTCAAGCATCACACTCATTGCTTTTAGCGAACTGTTAGATGAACTCTCCACGAGCTCTCCATTAACAAACAACACCCAATCCGTGCTGAAAAAACCTGGATCGAGAACCAGCACACTGGACTCTCCGAAGGCCTCTCCTGCTTCATGGTATGAAAAAACGTCGACGAATGTGCCCACCGGTTGAGCCAAGACGATGACCTGTTTCACCGTAATTTTCCGGGCCGCAGCCACTCGATGTTCACCGGTGAGACGGGTTACCAGTGCCTCGCGCATTTCCCGGTTTCGGTTATGGGAGACGGGCAGGCCGGTCACCAACACATCAATGACGTCTCCGTCTTGGCACGCCTCGATCAACGACGCGTGAAACAGTGCTTTGTAGACGTCACTTGACGTGAAGTCCTCGTGTAGCTGTCGTTGCATGCCATTTGATCTTCCTGGATCTATGCAAGCGATCCAAGGCTGGTCGTCCACAAGCACGCGATACTCACCGTCGCGACGTGCAGAGCCATCTTCATAACCGGTCGGCATTTGCGTAATAGGAGCCGCCTGCGCCGGTTTCACGACAACTGTTGGACTGGCGTCAGCACCGTTATAGCCATAAGCGACTTTTAAATTGCTGTACCCAATATCGAGACCAACAATCAATTTTCCCTTTTCTGTCATCGCGGCCTTTGCCATTTATTTTCCCTTCCTATTCTTTTTCAAATAATGCAGTGGTGACCGCCAGTCGTTCAGGAGAACGACTAACAGCGGCATTCCGGTTCTAACGCAGGGTCTCTGGCTAATCGACGCTGGTAGTCTTTCTGTAGAACGACTAACAGCAGATACAGCAGCTCTACCACTCTGTCGTTCTAGCGAAAGGCTGGAGTGCGTCCTGAGTCGATTGGATCTTCGCATGCCTGAAAATAATGCAACTCGACCATCAACCCCCCAGTAGGGGGTTGTTAGAGCGAAGTTTTTTGGCGAGGTATGGTGTTATTAGGCTTCGACCTGGGGATTGCTGATCATTCGTAAAAGCAGATGCATTTTAATGGTGAATTTCGCCTATACGTAAATTCGCCTTCATTTGCGGATGATTAGCAACGCCAGTTATCAATGGTTAGAGCGAGGTTTTGTGGGGCGGAGAGGCTGTTTACACCTCAGATTTTCCACATTAGCAAAACATGACAGAAATGCGGATAGATAGAATAGAAAAAAACTCGGGTTACTTACATTCTGCTACCGAGGTGGTGAGAACCTCCAAGGAGGCTTTAGATGCGCTCTACGAGTTGGCGTACAGCCTCAAGGAGGAACACTGGAGTCGGTTGGATTCAACAGGGGAGCTAAAAACGCACACCTGCCGTGTATTCCGCAGTTCCTCGGGGACACCGACGATCACCTGGTCAAAGGTTCGGTGGCGACAGGCTTCCGCACCGGGCAAATCTAGAAGCTGGCAGTTGTTCGCAATATCAAAAGGCGCAGGGGATACGTTCACGCGTAAATCGATGGGGCCGATGTCCGCGCGTCAGGAAGAGTTGTTTCAGATTTACGAACCCAAATTTGCAGCAATTCGAACAGCGATCAAAAAACATCGGTCTGCGATCGTTGAAACACAACGCGCCTTAGCCGCGATGCGAAAAGAGTTTTTGGATTCTCAGCTGTGACGGTCTTGCATTTCATAGGTGCAGGGTAGATTCAAGGGACAACCTTGAGCGAGGCAAACTGAACTGGTCCAGTAATTTTGGACATTTTTTTCGGTTCTCACGCCGCCAGCTTTTCCGCAGCTACAGGTGAGTGGTATCCGTTGTAACTGTGGCGCCTGACATTGTTGTAGCGCGTCACATAGCGGTTTATATCAACTCGGGCTTCGTGTTCCGAGTTGTAGCCCTCTTCAGGAACCCATTCGGACTTCAAACTGCCAAAAAAACGCTCCATCGGGGCGTTATCCCAGCATTGGCCTTTTCGACTCATGCTCGGCTTAAGCTCGTGCGCCATCAGTTCGTCCCGGAATTTATGGCTGGTGTACTGACATCCCTGGTCAGAATGGAACAGTACGCCTTTGGGTCGCCCTCTCAATTCGACGGCCATTCGCAGTGATTCGCGCGCCAGTGTCGCGTCGGCGACCAGTGAAAACGACCAGCCCACTACGCGTCGCGCAAACAGATCCAGAACGACTGAGAAGTAGAGCCAACGCTTGCCCAGCTGGATATAGGTGATATCTGCGCACCAAACCTTATTGATATCAGCTACGTAAAACTCACGGTCCAGCTCATTCTCAGCCACCAGCGACTCAACGCCCGATGACTTGTACTTGTGTGGTCTGCGCTGACGGCTAGAGATCCCTGCTTCCTTCATCAACCCGCGGGCCATGTAGCGGCCCACCTGATGGCCGTCGCCCCGCAGGTCTTCGGAGAGAGTTCGTGCACCTGCCGAGCCTTTTGATGCCTTGTGGTATTTAATCAGAACAACCTTGAGCGCTTCGCGCTCCGGGTTGGTTTTACCTTGGCGCTGACGCCAGGCGTAATAGCTGCTGCGGTTGACTTCAAACACGCGGCAGCAGTCTGTAATGCCGTACTGCTCACCTAGCTCACTGATCAGAGGGAATGATCTTTGGAGTCTAAAAGCAGGAGAGCACTGGCCTTTTTTAGGATTTCGATATCCCGGTCTTTCTGCCTGAGCAGGGCTTTAAGCTCCTGGATTTGCTTCTGATCGGCGGTGATCGCCTTGGTACCGGCAAGCGTCGATCCGGCGCGCTCTTTTCGCACCTGCTCGACCCAGCGGCGCAAGGCTGTTGGGCCGATATCCAAGCTGGCACAGATCTCGGGAATCGGCTGATCCTCATCGAGCACCATGCTTGCAGCTTTGAGTTTGAACTCACTTGAATAGGATTTTCGCATCATCATGCACACCTCAGATTTGGGCGCCATCATAGCGCCCTATTGATGTGTCCAAATTCATTAGGCCAGAGCAAACCGCTATGCGTGAGCACCTGTACACCGATGAAGAGCTTGATGTTTGGGGCGACCTTTATGCGGAACTAAAACACCGAAACCGCACCAGTGATGTACGGTTTTCTGAGTTCCTCAGAGCCCCGTGGAACTATCTGCATCACCTGACACCAGCGGTGGCAGATAAGGACGATTCCGTGTGGATCGCTCGCTCGAGCGCGAAGATTCGCCGAGGTGCTATCCCGTCGTTACGATTGATTCCCTCCAGCTAAATCGGAGCTTGGGGTGTGGCTTGATCTACGCGTTACACGCAAGCCCGTAAGGGCATGGCTAGGGAAAGGCTGACAACTCCGATTTAGAAAACACATGGCCAGGGATTGGCTAGCAACGAGGGAATAATGGTTAGGGAAGCCCGGCGCATGGCCCAAGGAAAATGGTCAGGGAAAAGTTAGTAACAAGGTGGGATGCTTAGCCAAGCTGACGTGGCCCGGCGCGAAAGATGCTCAGCCTTGGCAGCCCATCGTTTTTCTCCAGTTGCTCGTCCAAGCTGAACAGCACGTCTTCCAAATTTCTGATTGATGGCGTCATACACCGACATGACCGCCTCAGCCTTCTGGTCACGCTTGAACACCGCAAAGAGGTCGTCCTGAGGCTTATTTTTGTCCTCCAGTTCAAGAAGAACCACACCGGCTTTTGTGAAAGAAACTCGTTCGTGGAAAATGGACGCTAGCGCTAGCGATACCACACGGGTTATTTCGCGGGTGTCGTCAGTAGGTCTGGTCAGTTTTATCGTTCTGGAGCGACTGTAGGGCGTTGTATGTACCGAAAAGGGATTTGATCGAGCGTAAACCTGGATCACTGATGTGACGGATCCCTGGGCACGGAGCTTCGTGGTGGCGCGATCAGCAAATTCGGCTGCGGCCTCGGTCAGTTCGCACAGCTTAGAGATTGGGCACCCAAACGATCTTCCGCATGAAATAGCCTGCTTAGCGCTGGTATCGGTCCATGGTTTTATGAGGCGATGACCTTGGAGTTCGGCATGTGTTCGTTGAACCGTGACTGGGAAATGGTGACGGATTAGATCTCTGTCAGCCTTGAGCATGTCTGCCACGGTCACGATGCCTAGACCGGTAAGCTTTGAATATATCTTTCCCCCAATGCCCCAAATCTCCGATGCGTCGATTTCTGACAGCAATTGGACATGGTCGTGTGGATTGGTAATGCGAAAGACACCGCTGTCAGTGAATTTTTTTGCGATGTGGTTACTAAGTTTGGCCAAAGTTGCATTGGGACCAACGCCAACTCCGGAAGCCATGCCCGTCCATTTCAAAACCCTTGAACGGAGTAGGGCAGCCGTCTCTAGCGAGTCCGGAGTCATCCCTTGGAGATCGCAAAACACCTCGTCAATGCTGTACTGGTATAGCTGCGGAACTACTGTAGCGACTGTCTGGACGAAACGACGGCTCATCGATCCATAGAGCTCATAATTACTTGAGCGAACCTCAATCCCTTCTTGCCAAATCATGCCTTTGAGCTTGAACGCTGGCTCTCCCATTGAAATGCCCAAGGCCTTTGCCGCTGGAGATCTGCTGATTACCGTACCGTCGTTGTATCTGAATGAGGCTAACTGTTAGTAGATAATAATCCATTGATTTACATAGAAAATAATCCACTAACATTTTTCAGATATTTTTGGCCATTCCTTGGATCACACCAACCACTTTATCGGGGCGAACAAAGGCCGTCCTACCTAGGTGGTTTGACGCTAGTGGCGTGCGACCAAGAGGCGCACACCAAAAGCTACCCGCAATGCCAAAAAATCACTCGTTGCGTGTGCCTGCAATTGATGAACCTACAAAGTCGTCAACACAACTTGCGATTTGTCACGCCAGACGAGGGCCGGTATTGCGCGGATGTAGATCAGCTCACCAACCAGCTCGACTAGCGTCTGGGTGATTACCGCAGCCGCCGCAAGGCCTCGAATTTCTTCAGGCAATGCCAGGGCCAATGGGAGAACGACCAAAGAGTTACGCGTTGACGAACTGAAAGTGACCGCCCTGGCTGTTGTGGCAGGCAGCTTGAAAGCTCTCGAAGCCAAAGCGCCCACCAACGGTGCCAACAGCATAAAGCCGATGTATACCGGAATGACCGGAGCTAGCTTGTCGATGTCGCGAACCACCGATGAGATTTGTGAACCGACCACCGTGATCAGAACCGCTGCCATTGCTGGGACAGGCAGCCAAGCCCAGGCGGCGTTCCAACCGCTGACGATTTTCGACTTTTTGGCCAGCGCCGATGTAACCACGGCCAACAACAAAGGCGCGACAATTAGCACGAGAAAGGCTTCAACAAAGGGGCCTACCGAGATCACGACTTCGGACTGTCCACCCAACATGAAGGCCAAGTACAAGGGTAGCAGAACGAGCTGAAGCAGCAGCAGGATTGGTGTCGCCGCAAGGATCCCACGAGAGTCGCCCTTGCCAATATGAGTAAAGACCACCACGTAGTCGATGCAGGGTGTCAGCAGTACCAGGAGAGCACCAACAAGGATCGCCGGCTGATCCGTGAGTCCTCTGGTGAGCCCCCATACCAACAGCGGAATCAGTACAAAGTTGGCGATCAGCAGGGCTGACATGAAGCGTCTATTGCTCAGGCCTTCGCGCAGGTCAAGAAAGGGAATCTGTAGGAACATCGCGTACATCAGCACGGCGATAGTTGGAGTCACCAAAGCATTCAGCCCCTGAGCTGCCGCAGGCGCCATGAACCCTCCGATTGCAGCGGCAATGACCGCGACGAAATAGATCGGTATCTGGTTCTGTTCAAGTGCATCCCTATCCATAGCGTTCCCCTCGGGTATCAAAAAGGCCGTCAGCCTAAGCAACGGCAGCTCGTCCGTCGAGTTATGTGCGCATTTCTAACGTCTTGCGAAGACCATCACTGATATTTAACGGAACACCCATAAGGTTGTGTTGAAGAAATACTGACCGGCTTATCAGCCAGACTTTCATCCAACGCCGTTTTCACGAAGTTCTTAGCGATTTTTACGTCATCGATATTTGTGCTGCGCTTGTCATCTATCGCACCCGCGTACACCACCATGCCGGCAGGGCTGACCACAAACATGTGAGGGGTCGTTTTAGCGCCGTACAGCTTGGCTAAGCTGGTGTCAGAATCCATTAACAAGGCAGATGGGGCTGCTTTCATCTCGGTTTCCCAAGCGTTCATTTCTGAGCCTGGACGGTAAGAAGAGCTTCCTGCCTCTGCGGTGTTGACTGACAACCACACCACGCCTTTTGCGCGGTACTCGCTTTGTACGGCCTGCATGTTGCCACTGCGATAGTGCTTTTGGGTAAACGGGCAAACCGGATTCATCCACTCCAGAACCACGTACTTCCCTTTGTAATCTACCAGCGAGACAGAAGTACCATTGCTGTCTGTCACGGTGAAGTTCGGAGCAGCTTGCCCTACGACTGCCGCAGCGCTCGCCACGTTCGCCCATAGCGATACAAGCAGTAATGTCATTGACGCGACGATGGATGTTTTCATGTTGATTTTTCCTCGGTTAAAGAGTGCCCAGAATGGGCTTCGATGACTCACTGCTAGGTGACTCGGGAGAAGCAAGTGCAGCCTTCACCAGAGATTTAGTCAGCAACTCTGGCAGCATTTCTGGCGATTGGCCTGGACGGAGAACGAGATACATGGGAACCGCAGAGCGGCCATAGCGCGCCAAGGCACGGGTGATTTCAGGGTCTCGATTTGTCCAGTCGGCCCGCATTCTGACCACACCGGTTTGCTCGAAGGCATGGTCGATTTCATCGGTATTCAGCACGAGCTTTTTATTGACTTGGCAGGTCACGCACCAAGCAGCGGTAAAGTCGACAAATACGGTCTTCCCATCGCCTAATTGCTGTTCAACCTTGGCTTGCGAGTATGTCTCCCACTTACCAGCGTGGGGTGTTAAATCGGAGGTCGCGGAGCCGGCGATATTGGCCATCGGTATCAGGATGCTCAACGCCAAAACCCATGAAACCGTTTTACCCAATCTGGAGGGAAACCTGCCGAAAAACCACAGGCCAAGACCCATTAACCAGAGCGCCAAAAGAAGGTCGATCAACGGGCTTACGCCTGCCTGAACGCCCAGCACCCAGGCGAGCCAAATGACGGTTGCAAGCAGTGGAAAGGCTAGAAATTGACGTAGTTGCACCATCCATGGCCCTGGTCGCGGCAACCACTTCCTGATGCCGGAAAACCATGCCAGCAGAAAGTACGGCAAGGCCATACCGATTCCCAGCGAGGTGAAGACGGCCAACGAAGTCCACCCCGGCTGGGTCACCGCATAACCAAGCGCCACCGCCATGAACGGGCCGGTGCAGGGTGAGGCAACCGCAACAGCGAGCACCCCGGAGAAAAAGGCACTGACATCTGGATGACGAGGGCTGATGGATGCAAGAGGGCTCGGCACCAAGCTGCCCATCTCGAAAACACCCAAAAGATTGAGCGAAAGCACAAAAAACAACAGCGCAAGGCTGGCGACTATTACCGGTGATTGAAGCTGAAAGCCCCATCCGAATTCATGCCCAGCAGATCGTAATCCCATCAGCACAATCGCAAGCAGCCAGAACGAAATGACGACGCCTATTGAGTAGAACAGGCCATTTCGGCGCGATTTGTATGGATCTGCTTCGCGAGCAAATGCGAATACCTTCATCGAGAGGATCGGAAAAACGCAGGGCATCAGGTTGAGCAGTATTCCGCCTGAAAAAGCCAGCAACACCGCAGCAATCAACCCCAGTTGAGCGCTTGCATCGAGGCTGGTGTCCGGCTTGGCAATTATTGCGCCTTGGACTGGAATATCGATTTCCAACGCCTCTGGTGAGCCTGTGCCATTTTCTGTCACTACGATGCCGCGAAGTCTCACCAGAGGAGCCACTGGCTGAACTGCACGTGTGATGGAGAGCTGATAGCCAGCGTCATCGTGTGACAAGGTCTGAACCGCGCTCGGCTCGATCACCCCCTCATCATAAGGAAAAAAACTGACGCTCTGAGGGAAGGGTTGCCCCTGTGGAGGCACGATAGAAAGGGTGCTGCCGGCACTCGTCGATACCGCAGAAAAGCTCCAACCATTTGCCTTTTTTGGCAACAGGGTTCGCACCGTCTCAAAGCCCTGAACTGCCTCGGGATTGGCGATAGGAGAAGTGCCCGGCAATCCAACTGGCAGAGTTAGTGTCAGTTGCCCCTCTTCAGGGATACAGACGTCATTGCAAACCAGCCACTCCACGTGACCACTCAGCGTGACCGATGGTTTGGCAAAGTCCGGTGGCAGGGTGATGTCACTGATGAGCCAGGTTTCACCCTCGTAGCCAAAGTTCATCAGTGGGCCAAACGGTAGTCGCTTGGGCGCAGGCCATTGAATCGCGCCCATTTTGATGCCTGCTGGCACCTTCCACTTGATCTGCGTCGGCAAGCCTGAATCGCCAGGGGTACGCCAATAGCTGTGCCACTGTGGATGGTGGTTCAATTTCAACGCAATCGACGATGTTTTTCCCGGAGTCAGCTCCTGGTGTTCTGCCACGAACTGCGCGCTCATGTGCTCGGTAGTTACTACGTTGCTCGCAGTGGATGCCCATAGCGCGCCCGCGTACATACCCAACAAAAACGTAACGCATACGTGTACCAAGTGCTTATGCAGGGCGATCAAGCGGGAGGTGCCCACGATATCAGCGACCACTGCACTCCGCTCCTTTGCACGGCTTCTGAAGATTCGCGCAACGGTTCCGTTTGTGGCGGACATTGCGATATACCAGGGTTCCAACCGATAGGGCCACTAGGGTCAGCGCAAGCCACCAGTCATTGGCGGTTACGGTAATTGCGGAAAGCCCCATAAGCCCAAGCATCGGGGTGGCACAACAGGCCAGACAGCCCAGCCCCACTGCGCCGCCTATTTTATTGAGGGTTGTCGCCTTCATCATTGGGAAGCCTCTGGAAAAAACAGCTTGAGCCGGTCACGCCGCATTGGTTATCAGTATCAAGTCAAACCAGAGTAATATCTGTAGCTACTACAGGTTCAAGTGATTTCTTTGGAGAAGCTACATGTGGGGAATCGGCGCCTTGTCTAAGGAGACCGGATGCAACATCGAAACCATCCGGTACTACGAAAAAATTGGCTTACTGCCCACCGCTAATCGTTCTTCTGGAGGACACCGGGTTTACACGGAGCAGCATCGGGCGCGGCTGCTGTTTATCCGCCAAGGACGGGAGCTTGGATTCCCTCTGGATGAAGTCCGCGAACTGATCAGCCTCTCAGGTGATCAGCAGCGTTCTTGTGGTGAGGCATTGACCGTGGTTAGAAAGCATCTGGAGTCCGTCGAAGCGAAACTGGCCCGATTGCAGAGCATCAGAAAGGAATTGCAGGCCATGGCCGCCAGCTGTCAGACCTGCTGTCCCGGAACGATGGCACCCG
Organism: Pseudomonas sp. KH_021; assembly: GCF_057838865.1. Lineage (NCBI taxonomy): Bacteria > Pseudomonadati > Pseudomonadota > Gammaproteobacteria > Pseudomonadales > Pseudomonadaceae > Pseudomonas > Pseudomonas sp. KH_021. The sequence continues at coordinate 356,087 of NZ_JBYQOU010000002.1, forward strand.
ATTGCACCATCGTTGAAGCGCTGGCCGAATCCGGAACGAAAGTCAGTACCGGGTGCTGTTCCTAGGCGGGCATTAACTTCAAGCCACGTTTAACTCGCGGCATGCCAGTCATGCGGCAGCAATGCGTCGATTTGACTTGAGCGTTGAGTCGGGAGGCGGGTACACCCCTAATCTGTTTGCCAGTGTGCAGCCCCCGCCTTGCAGAAAGTCATGCCGGTGATGGATCAAATCAATGCGAAATGGGGCCGGGACACGATGTGACCGGGACGTGTCCCAGTGACCCCAGACTGGGGAATGAAGCGCGAGATGCTTAGTCCCAGCTACACAACCCGGCTCAATCAGCTTTGGACTGTGAAATGCCAGTAAAGACTATCTGCTGGGCTTAGGAGTTATAGTCACAACCTTTCCGCCGACGACTGCTTTCAACTCTGCCATTTCGAATAGCAAACGCTGGTTTACAGAGGCAATTCGGGCAAGCTCCGCCAAAAGCTGGTCGTTTTCCGCACGAAGCGCTCTGTTTTTCTCCTTCTCACTCATAAGCGCTTGGTGCTTCGAATCACGTTGGGCGCGCACCGATTTGCCCATGAGATTGCGAATTCTCTCTGCCACCGCTGGGTAGGTATTATGAATGAGACCGGGCGTAACACCTGCTTCTCGGGCAACCGAAGAAATGGATAGCTTTTCATTGCCTGCGACGAGCTTATCAATGACCCTATCTAGCGCGTCGAGGGTCTTCGACCTGGAACGAACTAGGGTCTGATCCTGAGTAGCCTTATTCGTCATTTGCAGCCTCGTCCGCGTCATCGTTTATGGGAGAGAGACCCAAGCTGGTGATGACGTTGAGTGCGACTTGTAAATCGCGCTCTGCTCGCTGCCTCACGGCAGGGCCAGCGTCTTCGATCTTGATCAGCTCTTGCTGTTGGATGTAAATGTCCTGCCAGGTGCTAGCGAAGAATTCATCGATGACCGAATTTTTGCACCCAGGGCACCGTGTGGCCTCGTATAGACCAGCGCCGCCGCACCCCCGCTCCGTTGCAATGCACCAACCGTGTCCAGTCGCACGAATGTTGGCATGTGGCGCCGTTTGAGCAAGCAGTGCAGCCCTATCCTTGATTGGAATTGCTCGCAGCTCCACGATCTTTTCGCCTGCACCACCTGCCAAAGGCTGATCATCGAGCCACGATTCGATCAAATCAATTTTAAACTCCGTCATCTGCTGCAAGATCTCATCAAAAAGCGTCAGGTCTTGCTGCGGATTTGACGCATAGAGTTGAGTCATGCTCATGCTGCTGTGCTTGAACTGCCATTTGAGAAAAATTAGTGAAGTTCGCCCCATACGAGACTCCACGAAGCACCGTGCATATGTTCTCCTGCATTGGTGTGTTCTCAATGGCCAATCGCTTCCAGCAGCTTTGGCTATACGATCAAACGCAGCATTGGAACCTTGGCCGCTGAGCGCCTCAACGTGATAGCTTTCTTGAACTTTCCCCCCTTGCGTATTCCGTCCCAAAAATAGTTTCTTCGAATCCTTTTGGGCTTTTTCGAGCCTAAGGAGATGCTCAGTTGAATTCGATAAGTCTGGATTACTTGTAAGCTGCCTAATCTCTTGATCCAACTCCTTTCTGATAGGCGCGGAATATCTAGCCAAAAGAGTTAATGCTTCAAGCGTAAGCTCTGGCACAAGATACTCGACTCGACCTTTACCTGTCTTATGCTCGACTGTGGCCACCCAACAAAAGGTAACCCCATTTCTCAACTCTCTGCGCCAAGCGCCAACCTCAATCCCTATTGCCTCATCATTGCGCATACCGCTAGTGATTGAAACAATATACAGCACGGCATCTCTGCAACGAATTGACATTCGTTCATCACTGGGATGATAACCAATGCCGTTGACAGCCAGTTCGGCCTTCATCTCCCGGACAATGCTTTCACAATAATTGAAAATTCTAGATTGCTCAGCAGGAGGAATAATATCTGTCCGCCCAACATTTTTATTGGCAGCATCCAACCCTTTTACATTCGCAATTCCGCAAGTCCGCCATAGCGTCGAATTACCCCAAGGATAACTCTGAAGGGGAAACATCGTATCGGCAGAAAATACCCAAAGAAAATCAATAATCCGCAATCGCCCATACAGCGGTAGAGGCCTTAACTTTAACTCATCCTTGCAATGATAAATGTAGTTACTGATATGTATCGGGCGAACGTCTGAGAAATCTGAAACCCCTAAACTGTTTAACCAACGAACAAAAGGCATCATGCTGGCAACGGCAAAAGTAGTGACACCCCGTGCAATGGGAGGTTTAGAGCTAGGCATGCCTCTCTTAAACCAAGCGTATGCGACTGCTTTGCAGTCATCAATAAGCGCCCGAGGCATGTCCATATCCCAGTTGACGAACTTAAAGGAATGAGCAACATTGGCCTGATCAAAAAACGGACGAAAATCCCACTGCGGATCGCCAAACCTGCTGAGAACCAACGTTTCGCCATCTTCATTAATGATAGCGCTGATCACGATTGCATCCCGCTCTGCGGAACTTAGACCATTCGCTGTAACTGGCTGTGCGATGAGGACATCATATGCCTTTAATACCGCATTCGTTTTTCTTATGCTCAAACTTCACCGCCCAGCTTCTTCTTCATGAATTCGATTTTTTTTGCCCAGAACAAGTGCGGAGCTGATTCAGCCTTGGCCCTTGCTTGCGAAACCAATGCAAGATCAAATTTTCGGAAAGTGAAATCATCTATCAGTCGAATATAGTCAAATTGGCGCCTGCGCCATGCCTCCCACTCGTCCGTGAGAAAGTATTCAACTTCTGCATACAGGAATTGTTGGTAGCTAAATAGTCGGTACAAGTCCTCTAGCGTGCCTACAATCGCGTAGCTAGGGCAACCGAGACAGTGGATGAACTCAGCACAATGATTGACGCCATCCTTCGGGGCACGACTGCCGTAGAGGCTGTCTTTGCAGCCGCCAGGCGGGGTAGGTGTAATGTTAATCCCGCGTAGTTTGTCTGGAAAAGCCTCACCAACGAAAGTCGCGCCCTCAGTCTTGATTTCATCGTTGATTTTCAAGTAGTGGTTATCTGCAACCTGTGGTGTATGCCCCATGACAGAGGAAACTTCAAGAATGTCCCCTCCGCTCAGCTTCCACAAACGGCTTTCCATTGTCTTCCGTAGGCGACTAAGCGAGACATGGAGTCGATTACCTTGATCGTCTTGGAGTGCATGACGCTCACAGATATTTTTGGTAGACAAGGATAAAGTGCCGGACGTAAGGGCAACAATTTTATTTGCCCCACCCCGCTGCCCCGAACGATACAACCACACATATGGGCTAATCTCTTCGGATGCCAGTGCCACGAGCGGCTTACTTATCTCAAGAGCCTTATTCAAGACTGCAACTCCGTCGAGTGGAATGGCGCTGTACTCATCTACCAGATTAGTTTGCCGTATCGTTTTAATCTGCGCACCTTTACCTCGACGCTTGATAGTAGTTATCAATCTGAGATTTGGCACAAAGGGGTGAGGCTTTAGGGTATCTCTCGTCATTTCTAATAGTGGCGTGGTATTAATGCCTGACCTCGCTGCTGTAATTAGTAACATCACTGCCATTGACTCTGCCCCATTGCCAAGGAACACACCCTTATGGATAGCAACAAGATCTGACTTTAATGCCCCGAGCAGTCTTTGCATTTCTCCCATGGTAAGCGGATCTGCATCTTTTGTGTTTTGCGCATTGTCGGGGAATGGATTTGGCGGCAAGAGTTCATCAGCATTTTCCTCTACAAATCCATAATCGGCCAGAACGACGACCAAAGACTTAAAGCTGGTGTAGTAGTTCTTAGCCGTCGAGCCGTTGGGGTACTTAAGTTTTAGCCAAGAGACATAACGTTCTAAGTGGCGCTTGGTTAGGCCGTTCGGCGTTGCAGGTGGCGACTTAACTGAGCCTCCACTTAGAAAATTCATAAAGTATCTCAGCCCATTTGCAGAGTAACCAATCAAAGTGGACACAGAGAAGTTCCCACTTTGCAGTAACGCCCTGATAACGTGAATACTTTGAATTGCCCAAGCATCGAAACCCAAACCTAGGTATTGAGAATGGTCTATCTGCCTATAATTTCGCGGATTTCTCGGCAAATCAATCTTGATGCTGTCTTCGACAGTCTCGAATCCTTTCGTGACGGATTGCAGGGCCGCCGTATAATTTTTTTGCCGAGCCAACGTAACTACCTCAGGTGCGCTTAGTAGAATCAGCCATGAACATCATGTCAATTTCGTCTTCGTGTGCAAGGACGGATTGAGCTTCAAGCTGATTGATAAGGTGCAAGTAAATCATCGTTGTTTGAACATCGGAATGCCCTAACCTATCTCTGACATACAACAGCGGTTCACCTTCAAACTCTTTGCTTTTCCGAAGAGCAAGCAAGGTATAAGTCCCATAGGTGTGACGTAGCATGTGGGCCCGAACATAAAAGCCGCACTTTCGTTCATAGGACTTCATAACGTCCACGACGGAATCTTTTGAATAGTGCCGACCTTCATTAGTCAGCAGCAGCGCGGTAACATTTGCATTACCATTGGACTTACGAACCTCTCGCTGATGAAGCGAATAAGACCACATGCTCTCCATCAGCGACCATGGGACGTCAATAGTTCTAGGCCGGTCGTATTTGATATGCATGTCTGAAGGGTCAAGAGCAACATTGATCATTTGCCCTGGGCGCAGTCCCTTCTTCAACCTAGGGTTGAAGACATATTTGAGTGGAAAAGACCTTGCTTCACAGGAACGAAGGCCAGTACGCACCATCAGGTGGAACAATATCTGGTGACTTGGATCGGTATCTAGGGCAAGGCATACCTTGACCTGATCCTTGGTCAGGAATTTGGTTAAGCGCTTTCGGTCGCGAACCATCACCGAAACTTTCGTGCTCTCGGCTCCGGGACGAGCGATATGACTGAGAAGACCGGAATGTTGGCCCGCTCTTACCCTTTTCTCACCAAAGGGCAGCACGGTTATCAGGTTGCGCTGTTTAGCCCATCGGTAGAACCTAACGATCAAGGCCAGGCGATTGTTCACCGTGCCGGGATCGAGTGCCAATTCTCCGCTCGACCAATCCCTATACCTCGACAGAACACTCAGACCGTGGGCCAGGCTTTCCTCGTCCCAAGCCAGACCATTGGCTTCCAGGAAGGCAAAGTAATCGTACAGACGCCGGCCATAGGCCTCCCAAGTCAAATCGCTTAGGGCCTCACCTGACTCGATAAGCGTGTGCCAAAGGAAGGATTGAGCTGGCTCGACTGGCCATCCCTCTGACCCAATCAGTAACGGAAAACCTTCAAAGGATCGACCTGCTAATGCTAGGTCTTTTGTTGCGAATACCAGCCTCATGCCGCTGCCTTAAACCACTTCCAATGAATTGCCTTATGAAGCCTGGAAGCCGCTGCTCCAGAGGGGTTCACAAGGTGGCGCGGACTGTACAGGATTTACTAACGATCTCCACCCCTCAGATCATTATTGGACAATATGACCACGGGAAGTCCACGCAAATGCGGGGATACCGCTGCCTCAGCGCCGTAATAAAAATTGTTTAAATCGACAAGTGCGATTTCCTTCCACCCCCCCGACTTCATGGTGTGTCCAAGTGACAATGGGCTGTCCAAGTGACCACGCCCCAAATGTCGAGTTGGTCTCGATCTTCGACCGTGATGGACGGATATTCTGGATTCTCGGCTTGGAGGGTGATGCGATTGTCTTTTCTGTCGATGATCAGCCGCTTGCAGACGAATTCACCTTGGTACACCGCGATCACAATGCTGTTGTGCTTTGCCGATCGGGATTTGTCGACGATCACTATGTCACCAGGGTTGATGTTCACGTCGCGCATGCTGTTCCCTGCGGCTCTCAGCATGAAGGTCGCTGGTGGATTGAGAATTATCAGCTCATCCAGCGACAGTTCTGCGAGAACGTAGTCTTCCGCGGGGGAGGGGAACCCACAGTGAATCAGGCCGAAGTAAGGCACCGTCAATCGAGACGTCACCGACTGAAACGCACGACCGATTAGGGAAAGGGGTGTCATAGGAGAATACCTGTATAAACATACAGCGTATTATGTGCTGTCGCGTGAGTGCGTCAAGGCGCGATGCCGGACGGTCATCACGGTTCTGATGAGAACCGCGCCGTAGGTGCATTATTCGGGGGGGGAATTAGGGGAGCGCACGACCGAAAGTCCCTTCAACTCTGAGGTTGGAGGGACAGGTGACCATAAACATTTGGGTCAAAACCGGTTATGGAGCGTCGTACCCGTAAACAGCGCCTGTGGAGTCCAAGAGATCCACCATCTGTTGACCAGTTGCAGGATTGAACGGATCTGCGCCAACGGCAATGCGGTTTGCAGTCATTGGAACCGAGGAGTGCGGGTTCACCAGGTTGAAGAGAACATTGCAGATAATGATCATGAAATTACGCATTTCGATTTCTCCCGTTGATGCCTCTATTTTCCCATACCAAGTGAAAATGCAATGTTGAGGCAAGATTTTTCAAACGGAAGGAGATTCAGTATCGTCTACGTTGTTTACCGGTTGTGACCTTCTCTGCAAGCCAAAAATTTTCAAAAGTATGGCGATCAATGAAATGGCAATCATTGTCAAAATTGCCAATGTTATTGTGGTTACGACACCGTACAAGGCAAACATTAGCAATCGCGTTAACCAGCCCCCGGCTTGAAGTGTCATAAGTTCAAGTTCGTCGTACACATTGGAAGAGGGTGTGAACCCCGTAACCTCTGTAAGAACGCCAATGAAGATGAAGCTGATCAGTGTTAAAACCGTTAGCACAACAGCTCCGCGTAGCCCAATTCGTATATCACTCCAGCTCGGTATCGCGTGAAGTGATACACATGAGGCAAAAACTACGGTGAGGACGCCGGTGATTGAACTGAGCCCCAGCTGAGTCTTGCACAACGTTGCCCGTATCGCGTTGAACAGGAACATTGCGAAGCCGACCAATGATTCTTGCGCGTCATAAACTGACAGTGACGAAGGGGTGAACGCTTGACCTGATGCGCTGGAAAGGCAAAGCACAACGATGACAGTTCCAGTGACCAAAGGAGCGATGCCCTGAATGAATAAGCCAAGGTGGGCGAAAACGGAGTGTGGTCTGTAACGGAAATTGACGTATCCCAGAGTTCCTGATGACCGATCCGGTCGAAAGAAAACAACGCGTGTTGGTTTAAGACCGAACAACCAGCATCCCAGGAGATGCGACGCCTCGTGGATTGGAACGCCTACGATCCCCGTGACCACAAATATCGGCCAGGCTCTACGCGTCAAAATCGATAAGACAGTCGACCAGATTCGAATTACCAGGATAGGACCGAAATACAGAACGACTATTTGAAGGCATGCAAGCTGAAAGGGCGCAGGGATTGTCATGTGGTACCAGAGAATTGGGATCGTACGGATGTCCAACTTTGGACGGTAGGTTTGCAACAGGTGTCTGTGCCGTACGAATTGTGAACTGGAGCCGCTGGTGACAGTGGAGCTAATGACCACCTAATTCGATGCAGATTTGCCCTAAATCTGGCCTTTTTAAATCTTTCTTCTTGTTTCTCCTTGTTTTTAAGAGGCTACAAGCCACGTAGGACAAGGGCTCCAGGGTAGGTATCGACTAAGCAAATCGGGGCCAACGACTACCGATTCAGGGTGCTTCGACTACCGATTTCGGCCAAGACGACTAAGCATTTCGGCTGTTATCCACAGAGGGTCGGTGAGTCTCTATCGACTATGAATTTCGGCCGGCATCGACTACCTATTCCGGCTCGATCGACTCCTTTTTTCGGGTGCGGTCCGAAAAGTGGCCAATCTTTGATCAACTCAGTACGCATTAAGCTCCTACGGTCAAATTTTGTCTAGGTTTCAGGGGGTTGCGTAGAGTTACCTGAGGTTGTCGGTCTTTTGGAGCCGCCAAACGACTAAAAAAACCGGGTTGCCAACCCGGTTTTTGCGCCCGGATCCGGGGTGTCACGCGGTGACGACTACAAATTCCGGTTTGAATCTCGCCAATAAGGCCCATCGACTAAAGATTCCGGTCGTGAGTGAAGGTGGTTGAAGTCCTTTGTTTCCGGGGGGATTGTCGGATCGACTACGAATTCCGGCTGTCCATTGATGACAATCTTGGCTGAACGACTAAGGATTCCGGTTCGGCGTCAGGGTGGAACATTCTTCCAAACGCCTAAGAAAACCTGGTGCCAGGTCGACTAAGAATTCCGGCTACCGGGCGACTAAGAATTCCGGGTCGCCATCGACTAACAATTTCGGCTACCAATCGACTAAGGATTTCGGTCCGTAAAAATATTTTGCATCGACTATTTCCCTTTTGTCCCGTAGTCGATTACATTCGACTAAACCAGTTTTGGTATTTAGTCG